>CP079103.1:4745000-6287533 GCA_019285755.1 Chitinophaga sp. E66 | reverse complement strand
CTGAGGACTTCGTCCTTTTCCTTCCGGTCCTTCTCTAGTGTCTCACGTTCCTTTTGCTCGGTAGTAAGCGCGGTTGAGCGTTTATCACGTTGGTCCTGGAGATTTTTTACTTTCAACCGCAACTGTTCCTGCGTCACGATGATATTATCGGCCTGGCGGCGGCGGAACTCACGGTATTGTTGAAGGTATTTATACCTTTAACGGCGTCGTTGAAGCTTTTGGCGGAGAAGATAAAGTTCAGGAAAGCGTAAGAGTTCCTGTTCTTGTATGCCGACACGATCAGCTGTGCGTATTGTTCTTTCAGGGTATCAAGGTCGCGCTGAAGGGTCTTAACGTCCCTAAGGGCCGTATTGATATCACCGTTTATGAAGTTGATCTCCTCGTTGATATTGCGGATCATCCTGGAACGCACATCGATCTTATTCCGCAGGGCGCGTAATTGCCCCAGGTTTTCCCGGCTGGACTTCTTAGTCTCTTTCAGCATGGACTGCGCTTCCTCCATTTCCTTTTGTAGTTCGCGCTTCCTTCGCTCCAGCTCTTCCCGGCTTTGGTTCTGCGCATGCAGTAAACCCGGCGCTAATGCCAGCACCAGGATAAGTAACGGGATGAACTTTTTCAATTGCACCATATTGTTAAGAAGTGATGTTTATTAACGTTAAATATACAACGAAATTGTATGCTATTCGCGGGTGTAGGACGCGGGAATAGGAAACGGGAAGCTCACGGGCTTATTGAACTCCATTTTTTTGAAATCCAGCGCTACTTTCATAACCTGCTTTTCTTCCACATATATCTTCCGTTGGAACGCCAGTTTGCGGCCTTCCACAGTCCGGTAATCGCCATAGGTCAGTTCGACTACCCGCGGGTTGGGCCGGCTGCCGTCGGCATCGGTGATCTTAACCTGCTGAACTGAATAATCGTCGGCAAAAACGTTGAACTGGCTCACCAGTTCCTGCATCCTGGACATAAAAGATACGATCGATTGTGTCCGTACCACCTGTTGAATGGAATCTCCCAGGAAGACGGGATTACCTACGAGCAGATCCTGCAGCTCGGTGAGGCTCATGTTGAGCTTCATCAGCTCCTGGCCTTCACTGGTGCTGCGCAGCATCACCTTCCTTCCAGCCGGTTGGTCACTTTGATGCTGTCGCGGGTGATGAGGATTCGCGCGCCTTCCACATTCAGCGGGCCGCCGATGCGCACCCAAATGGCACTGTCGTACTGCATCCGGATATTCACTCCCGGTTATTGCCTTTCTTGCCACGATCGTCTTCGAAATCCATCTTTACATCTGCCGTAAACGTCTCATAGGACACACGGTTGCCTTTCACTTTGTCTCTTATCTCGCGCGCTTCTGCCATCGCCTTATCTACATCCACAGAATCGGGACGGGCAGCGGGTGCGGTAGAATCGGACGGGAAAGTGGCGCGGGTGATGCGCGTGGAACGGCAAGAGAATAGTGCCAGACTGATCAGCGATGCAACAATTGGAAGTTCTATTTTACGTGTCATGATACTGTTCGACGATTTTTTTCGCCCGCCATTCAACGGTCGATGTTTTTGATGTAACGCTTTTCAGCGATTTTGCGGGCAAGACCATGGGAATTAGCCCCTTTGGCACGCGCCATCTGCCAATACTGCATCGCTTTGTCCTTTTCATTGAGGTTGAAAAGAATGTCTCCGTAATGCTCCAGCACGTCAGGATCTTGCTGTGCGTCTGTAAATTCGAGCGCTTTTTCGATCCACAGCCTGGCATCGCGATAGCGGCCCAGGCGGAAAAGGATCCATGCGTAGGTGTCCAGGTAGGTAGGACTGTCCGGCTTCAGCTCGATGGCTTTCCGGCTCAGGGCCTCGGCCTTGTCTAGTTTTTCGCCACGCATAGACAGGTAATAACTGTAGTTATTCATGACGATATGATCCTTCGGGCGCATGCCCAGTACGATCTCGTAGCAGCTATCGCTGCGCGTGTGCAGGCCGCTGGCATGATAAGTATCTCCCAGCAGGGCATATACATCAGCCACGAAGCGTTTTTCACCGCCGATCTCCAGTGCGCCGTTCAGCGAGGTAGACGCGGCATCATATCTTTGTTTAAAGTAGTTGGCCAGCCCGTTGAAGTAATATCCCATAAATTCGCGCGGGAACAGCTGCATCACATGGCTGCTGACGCGAAGGAGGGAATCGGGTTGTTCGGTCCTTGAATAAAGGTACATGAGTTGGTACCAGACGCTAAATTTGGTGGAGTCGAGGTCCAGCGCAAGTTTATAATTGATCAATGCGCTGTCCGGCACGTCTGCCTGTGAATACATATCGGCCCTGAGTGCGTAAGCTTTCGCATCTGTCGGGTGTGATTCCACGATAAGGTTAGCCAGCATGATACCTTCGGCCCGCTTGGTCGTATCCGTCTCGAGCATCTGGAGGTAGGGATATACAAATGATACCTTTTCGTCGATGCTGAAATCAGGATTATTAAATGCTTTCAGTAGAAATGCGCGGTACCTGGCTTCGTTCCCATTGCGTTTTTCCAGGTTCGCGACTGCGATAAGTGCCCGGGGATGTTGGGGATCGATCATAAGGATCGTATCATAGACGGCCTTGGCTTCCGCCTGGCGGTCTACCGCTTCATAGATCTCCGCCAGCAGGCCCCAGTATCGTAGTTCTTCTGGTTCCTGGGTAATGAGGCGCCTCACTTCGGCGGCGGCATTATCAGGCATATTAAGCCGCATGTAGATCCGTTGTTTCTGGAAAACGATCTCATCGTTGAGCCCAACCCGGGTTTCAAGCGTATCGAAAATGCTGATAGCTTCTGAGAAATGGCGCGCTTTAGAAAGTGAAAGCCCTTTGTTGAAAAGAAGATCATCATCCTGTGGACTGCCCTTCATCAACCGGTCATAAACTACTGCCGCGCTATCGAACATCTCATTAACGGAAAATGCTTCCGCCAGGGCCATTTGGTACCATTTGTTGGACGAATCCATAGCGGCGGCACGGCGGGCGAATCCCAGTGCATACTGCGGATTACGGGCTTCCATGAACAATCGGCTCAGTTCATAATAAACGGCCGCGTTATCACGGTTTAGGCGTAAATAATCGGAATATTGGGTGATGGCGGTTTTATAATCGCCGAGCATTTTAGAGCGCTGTGCGGCAAAAACAGGCTATCCGCCCGTTGCGCCAGGATTTCCTGTTGCAATGGAGCGGGAATAAGGGCGGCGCTTTTGCGCTGGCTGCCGCAGGAAACGGCGAGCAGCCCCATAATGCCAGAAACAATATGCCGGTAACGCGCATGCTCAGGATTTGCCGGTATGACCGAATCCCCTGCCCCGCGAACCGTTTCATTCAGTTCGCCCACTTCTGCAAGCGTTGCCTGCACAAACGGAGCGATCACCATCTGCGCAATGCGGTCGCCATGCTGAATGGTCTGCGGCTCGGTGGATAAATTGATCATGATGACCTTGATTTCTCCTCTGTAGTCCGCATCAATCGTGCCGGGGTATTAAGCAGTGTGAGCCCTTGCTTGATGGCAAGACCGCTGCGGGGGCGCACCTGCGCCTCGAATCCCGAAGGCAGCTCCATGAAAAGGCCTGTCGGAATGAGGGTCCGCTCCATGGGCTGCAGCGTTACCGCTGCTTCCAGGTTGGCTCGAAGATCCATCCCAGCAGCTTCCGCTGTCGCGTATTCAGGCAGCGGATTTCCGGAACGGTTGATGATTTTCACTTGAATCTCAGACATTGAACAAAGGTAACAGTTATCATTAAAAGTTATTGCTTTTCAAGGAGTACGTTGGCATATGCCACTACGCCTTCCTCTCGGCCCACGAAGCCCAGCATTTCAGTGGTGGTGGCTTTGATGGAAACGTCTTCAATTGTGAGCCCCAGCCGTCCTGCGATCACTTCCTGCATCTGAGGCACATAAGGCTTGATTTTGGGAGCCTGAAGACAGAGGGTAGCATCCACATTCACCACACTGTAGCCATTGCCTTTGATCAGCTCGCTGCAGCGGGAGAGTAATATTTTACTGTCGATGTCTTTATAAGTATTGTCCGTATCGGGGAAATGCGTCCCGATATCGCCAAGCGCGGCCGCGCCCAACATGGCATCACAGATGGCGTGCAGGAGCACGTCGGCATCGCTATGCCCCAGCGCCCCCTTGGTATGAGGCACCAGCACCCCACCCAGCCAGAAGTCGCGGCCGTCAACCAGCTGATGAAAATCTACGCCCAATCCAATCCTTAACTTACTCATTATCCTGTTTTTTGCTATTCCGTAAAATAATAAATCCTCCTAAAGACCGGAGGATTTATTGCATCTTAAAAAGTATTATGGCAAATATACTATCTATTCCTCATTTCCTCCCAGATCGAACGACAGCGTAAAGCGCAGTGTGTTGGAGAGGGGTTTCTCTGTATCCCCGTTCCTGAAGGTACCAGGTAGGAGAAATTCAGCCCGAAGATGTTGTATTTCACCCCAATGCCGGCCGTAAAAATTTACGGTTTCCCTTGGAAGCGTGTTCGTTATAATAACCTGCCCTTACGGCGAAAAGCTCATTATACCAATATTCCGCACCTACTGAGTACATCAGTTCCTGCAATTCTTCCTTAAATCCGTTAGGCGCATCGCCGAAAGAGCTAAACATCCCTTCCAGCATGCTTTTGTTGGGGAGGTATGCCGAATCGCCTACATATTGCACGGACGGCACCATCAGTTTATTGATATCTGCCGTGAAGGTAACTTTGTTGTATTCATCGATCCCGATGGTATAGGCAGCACCCAAACCTAAGTTAGTAGGCAAAAAGTCTTTCTGGGCGGATTGAGTATAGGAAATTCGGTTACCAATATTGGTGATCGCAAGACCAGCACTGAAATTATTGGTATTCCCGTTATTATTCTCAAAATCCTTAGTGTAGAAAGCGGAAAGGTCAGCAGCAACTGCCCGGCCCGGACGGATCGTCTGATCGTTGATGGTACCGCTGGCCAGGCTGGAGTGAATATAGCGGAGCGTTACCCCGAGCGACCAATTCTCACTCAGCTTGCGGGCATAACCTGCATCGAAGGCAAACTCACGCGGGCGGAAGTTCCCGTCAAACTGTCCGTTATTATTCCTAAACTCAATATCACCGAGCGAAAAGTAACGGAGCGAACCGCCAATAGCCTGATTTTCATCAATCTGCGTGTATCCAGCCAGCTGAGCCAGAAAAACATCGTTCACCAGCTCTTTCAACCAGGGCGTATATGTTACCGCAACGGCGGATTTCTTTTTGGCAAAGGGAAGTTTGGAAAGGTTCCAGTAAACGGAATTGGCGTCGGGCGAAATAGCAACGCCAGCATCTCCCATTGCGCCGCTACGCGCATCCGGAGATATCCGCAGGAAAGGCACAGCTGTGCTGATCACATTTGTCCTGCCATCAAGTGGGATGGTAGGGTCCTGCGCATTTGCATTCATGGAGAGGCATAGGGAGAAAATGCAAATTACAGCTGTCGTTATCCTAGAAAACATGCAATACTATTTAGTTAGCTTAAATGTAAAAATAATGTCTAATTTATTAAAAGCAATAAACGGGGATACAACGCATAATATTATGTACTTAGATATATTCATTTTACAATGTACGATTTAATATAATATCACCTTTCCTCCCAATATACGTTGGCTGCCCTCTTTTTTGCTCAAGCTGATTTGGTAGAAGTAAATTCCAGGGGTCAGTCTTGCTCCCGAACCGGCATTCGTATTCCAAGGTATATCCCCAAAACGGCCGCTACCGGTATTTATTGTGCTTTTGATCTGTTTTACAGGGGCTCCGGCGGCTGTAAAGATAGTGATAAGGACGTCAACATCAATACCCTCCCATGGGCATCTGAACACAAACCGGACAAAATCCCGGGCAGGATTAGGGTATGTCCAGACCTCCGCACCTTTTCCCTGCCCGTCCACGACGAACCGTAACTTCCGGGTGGTGGCATTATTGCGTGTATCCCATGCACGGATTGTAAGGACATGCGGCCCCGGCGACAAGCCCGCCAACGGAAACCTCACCTGTCCCTCCTTCCAGGTGCCCTGCATTGCCATATAGAAAGGGTTCAGCACGAAGAACCGGGTACTGTCATCGAGCACGGCGGTAATATCGTGCCCTGTTCCGTTGCCGGTAGCGTTGATACCCGAAATATCTTTCAGATGAAGCAATAGCATCGGCGATCCTGTAGTTCTTCCTCCGTCCGTAAACCCTTCGTGATCCATCCAGGCGCCGATCCATGGGCCTTCGTTATCAGCTTCCCCACCTTCGGAGGTACCGCTCAGCCGCATCCCACGCCACGCGCCGCCAGCGTCTTTATCCCTGGATTGCGCGTAAAATCGCATGACTGCCTGCTTACCGGATTGAGACATATCCTTCGGCACCACGAACCCGGCCGTAAACCTCCCGGCGATGACGGTATCCGAGCCGCGGAAAAGTACCCTGTCGTCATCAGCAAAGGCCACCAGGCTGCTCCCGGGGTCGTTGGCACGGGTATACCTGGTTCCGGGCGCATCCTGTACGCTGATGCTGACCCTCCCATAAAAGCCTGTCATTACATTTCCGCCTGCGTCACGCACGCTGCCCGTAAGTTGGTAGAAACCCAGCGCTTTAAGGGAATCCGTTTCCCTGGCCGAATGTCCGTTCACTGAATCGAGATACACTCTTCCCTCAGGAAAGGCGATCCCCATTGCCGGATCGCCCAGCAACTGGAACTTCCGGTTATTAACCGCATCTGCCGATTGCGTATATGTCGCATTCTTGGCTCGCATCGCTCCTTCTCCGAGCAGCGGCATATCGCCGGAAGCCCCGGGAAGGAGCGCCTCCCGAAAGTAGTTGGCGTTCATCACTTTATTGGAAGCAGCGAGTACCGCCCGGGTGGTCGTGAGCAAGGCAATAGCGCCTCCGCTTTCCTGCAGTAGCAACCTGCTCCCTAATGGATGGACCTCCGGCTGGTCGAACGGCGCAAAGTCGCAGGTAGCTGTGATCAGCAGCGGCGGGCGGTCATCATTGTCCCATCCGGCCGCAGACGATTCGGTGAGCACTGCTTCTTCCGCAAGCCGGGAGGCACTGCCATGACCGCTATAGTTCCAAATGAGCGTCCCGCTGTTCATATGGTTGCGGATTGCCTCATTAACTGCGGGGTAACGGCTACCAGACGAGCCAGCCGTTTGCGGATATGCGTCAAGGTAGATTTTGTTGATATGGAAAGACGGGGACTCGAGAGCAACTAAATCAGACACGGATTCCGCGTCTTCCAGGTGGAGATTATAATCTTCATCATCTGCCACAAAGGTCAGTTCCTGCCGCCACGCCCCGAAGGTAGCCGGCGATTCGTAGCGGATAATCTTATTGACCACTGCCGATGCTTCTGCGCCAGAGGAAACCGGTAACCGCCCTACTGCGACATCCAGCAGGGAACCGGCTCGGGATATCGTCATTATCGTCAAGAAAGCCGTAAAAATCATCGGAAGGATGGGTATTGAGCCCATGGAACGAAGCTGGACTTTGCCAAACAGGCACCCGGTCGCCCTTAATCTTATAATTGTATCCCGCGGCCCCCATTAATAACACATATCGCAGGGCTTTCCGGTCGTAATGCATTTTAAGAAAGTCCCGTAAGGCGGATGGATCTGCCAGACCACTACCGAATTCATTCCAGATAAGATGAGTAGGCACACAGGCAACTGTAAGTCCGGAATGTTCCCGCCTCCAGGCCGCCAGTTGCTCTGCCTGCGGAAGGAACGCCGGCGGGGTAATTATCAGCATCTGAACAGGCGCCTGACCATGCAAGTCCTGGTTCTCCAACGGTCCTATATAATCAGGTTCCGGCAAAGCTTCAGGCCGGAACGCTGCAAACTCCCGCAGTTGTTCCGCATCACCAGAAAAACGTAACGATCCCGCTAACGGAGTTGTCATGATCCGGACTGGCCTTTGTGGATCCGAAACATCCCATACCCAGGTACGCTCATCGGCCGCCATGATTTCAAATCCTGCCGTTTTTCCCGGTCCGAAGCTGAGGGTATCGCGGAAAAGCAATGTGCCTGTTGAAGGAAGGGTAAGCAGAGCCCGGCCTTCAAGGGTAAAATAATCGATCCATCCCTGTGCGCTGGCATTCCCGGCGAAATTTACCGTAAGCGAGGACGGGGCATTCACGGCAAACCGCCCCGATGTTGTGGAAGCATACGTTTCGAAGATATTGCCGGAAACCGGTGGTGGGAAGAGTGTTCCTAACATTTGCCCGCCTGCGGAAAGATCGAATTTGGCAGCCGAAGTTGAGCGTGCCGCAAACCGGGCGCTGATCTCGGCATTTATCAGGCCTGTGGGAAGGTCGATCCGGTAGGTCCGTGTCAAGGCATCTTCCGGCAAGGAAGAAAACCGATCGCCCAGCCATTGCTTGCCTCCTGAAAGGATGTTATGCTGGTCAGATTCATAAACAGCATGATAATCATATTCCCTGGTGAACATACCTGCTGTGGGTTGTGTTCCATTGACAGGAATCCGCAAGCCGTTGCCGCCTAAGGTCAGGAAGTAACATACTGAGTCCGCATAAATATTAGGCCGATGCTCCCAGGAACCAGCAATAAATTGCCATCTAACGGGGCCCGGCGCATAAAATAAAATGTGATCGTCACCGTTTAAGATACCGTCGCCCCCGTCAACAACCGCGATAGCGATTTCGGGAAGGTCATCGGGCCGTGGAGCCGCGTTATCTTCCGGCAGCATGTTGCCACCTGTACCGAAAAGGCGGATGGAAGCGGAGGGTTTCCCTTCGGCGGCGACGCCCCAGTTCTTTAAAGATGACAGCGAAATTCGATAAACACCGGCCTTTGGGATGGAAACTTTATGCCATTGACCTTCCGCCAGCACCGAGCGATGGGCATATTGCCGTTGCGCCGCCGCTTTAGCGAAGGGAAGGAGGCAAATGACGAGGGCAAAAACCGCGTTTTCCGGGGCGGTGAGCATGTGAACGGAAGGCTTGTATCATACAAACCTAATATATATCAGGGAGTTTCACAACGCCCGTTACCAGCACCCGTTTACAGATTATTTATTTTTGCTATAAAATAAAAAGAATTACATTTGCGTTTACCTATTTGAATACCTAAATTGTATCGATCAAAAGCTGTTATCGCATGCATAGATTAACCTCCTTATCCTTGATTGTGGGCGCCGGCGTGGTAATGTCCATGTCTGCCTGCAGCAAGAACGGCGGCGGCGGGCTGTTCGGAAAGAAGAAAGAAGCTTCTTCCGCCACAGGCTGGAACTATAACGACCCCAAAATGGGCGGTTTCTCCGTTGCCAAGAGCAAAGACCAGTTCACTGGTCCGGGTCTCGTGTTTGTCCAGGGCGGTACCTTCGCCATGGGCGCCACGGAGCAGGATGTGATGGGCGACTGGAATAATATCCCCGCCGTATTACGGTTTCGTCGTTTTACATCGACGAGAATGAAGTTTCCAACGTAAACTACCGCGAGTATCTATTCTGGCTCAACCGCGTATACGGAGAATCTTTCCCCGACGTATACCGTGGCGCATTGCCCGACTCCCTCGTATGGCGTAGCGAACTGGCTTATAACGAGCCACTGGTTGAATATTACTTCCGCCACCCTGCGTACAACGACTATCCGGTAGTAGGCGTTTCCTGGAAACAAGCCACCGACTACGCCAAATGGCGCTCCAACCGTGTAAACGAAAAGCTCCTCATGGACGCCGGCCTTCTTTCCAACGCCGACATCATGAACCAGGCAGACGATAACACGTTCGACTCCAAGGCATACCTGGCCGGTCTTTACGAAGGCACCCCGGTAAAATGTCCAAAACTGCCAAAAACAATTCTCCAACCCCGACGGCTCCCCCGCGGCGCTCAGTTCGAAGATGGTATCATGCTTCCGAACTACCGCCTGCCCACCGAAGCCGAATGGGAATATGCTGCGCTCGGCTACATCGGCCAAAACCCGAATCCCTCCAAAAGAAGGCAAACGCGGTGAAGAGCTCATCCTCAATAAACAAATCTACTCCTGGGGCACCAACAACAGCGGCCTCCGCGATATCCGCCGCGGCAACTGGCAAGGCCAGTTCCTCGCGAACTTCAAACGCGGATCGGGTGACAACATGGGTATGGCCGGCGGTCTGAACGACCGTGCTTCCATCCCGGGCCCTGTTCGTTCCTTCTTCCCCAACAACTTCGGCGTATATAACATGTCTGGTAACGTGAGCGAATGGGTGAATGACGTGTACAGGCCGCTGACCACCATCGACGGCGACGACTTCAACTACTTCCGTGGTAACAAATTCCAGACGGTTTATCAGAACGAAAACAAAGAGTTCGAAAAAGACAGCCTGGGCGTGCTGAAAATGCGCGATGTTACCGACGAAGAATCCGCCAGCCGCCTGAACTATCAGAAAGGTGACGTGATCAACTATCTTGATGGTGACTCCCTCTCCCTGGTTGAATATGGTTATGGCATCACTACCCTGATCAACGACAAATCCCGTGTGATCAAAGGTGGTAGCTGGAACGACCGTGCTTACTGGCTCTCCCCGGCACCCGCCGCTACATGCAGGAAGACATGGCCACCAACACCGTAGGCTTCCGTTGCGCGATGGACCGCGTGGGTAGCCCTGAAGGCAACAAGTTCAAAACGGGTCAGGTTTTCCGCGCTCAGCGCCAGAAACGCTAATCCGCTCCTATAGCATACACAAAAACGGCTGACCATATGGTCAGCCGTTTTTGCTTATTCTGTCGGGCGGGATATTTCTCAGGCGCGGGGCTTAGCGTTTCTTCGCTTTTGCCTTCGGCGCCGGTTTGGCTTTCACTTTAGCCTTAGCTTTAGGAGCAGCAGCTTTCGCTTTTGCTTTCACCGCTGCTTTTTAGGAGCCGGCTTGGCTTTAACTGCGGCCTTTTTAGCAACGGGCTTCGCTTTTACGGCAACTTTGGCTTTAGCCTTTGGTGCTGGTTTGGCTTTAGCAGCGGCTTTCTTTGCTACCGGTTTCGCTTTTACTGCTGCCTTTGCTTTAGCCTTAGGAGCTGTCTTGGCTTTAACAGCGGCTTTCCCTTTGGAGCCGGTTTCGCTTTCACAGCAGCTTTCTTCGCTACTGGTTTCGCTTTAACAGCAGCCTTTTTCGCTACAGGCTTCGCTTTAGCGGCAGCTTTCTTCGCTACGGGCTTTGTTTTAACTGCGGCTTTCTTCGCTACCGGTTTCGCTTTCACAGCTGCTTTCCTGGAAACTGCATTTTTAGCCGCTGGTTTAGCCGCGGCTTTTTTAGCGGCAGGCTTGGCAGGAGCTGCTTTAACCGCTGCTTTCTTGGCCGCAGGCTTTGCTTTTGTAGCAGCTTTCGCTTTCGGGGCAGGCTTGGCTTTAGCAGCAGGCTTTTTAGCAGGCGCTTTCGGCTCTGCTTTGGCAGCAACTTTAGGCTCAGCCTTTTTAGCGGCGGAGCGGCTGCTTTTTTCTTTGCAGCTTTCTTAGCGGGCGCCGGGATTGCTGCCGGCTCGGACGCGGGTTCCGCTGTTGCGGGTTCCGTTACGGCTGCGGGCGCCTCTTCCTTCCTTTTTTTTCTTCTTCAGGCTTCACGTCTACCCAGCCATCGGTATGGCCTTCCCAGAGCTCGATGATCTCGCGGGCATGATCACCGGTGTCGGGCTTGGCGATGATGTGGGCAATATTGCCTTCTTCATCGATGAGGAACGTCGTGCGGTGGGTGCCGTCGTACGTACGGCCCATGAATGTCTTCTCGCCCCAAACGCCGTATGCGTTCAGGATGTCGTGGGAGGTATCCACGAGAATGGGGAACGGCAGGTCATACTTGTCGCTAAATTTCTTGTGGCTTGCCTCATCATCCTCACTGACGCCGATCACGGCATACCCTCTCTTCAGGAGCTGGGAATGGTGGTCACGGAGATTGCAGGCCTGGGTTGTACAGCCTGGCGTCATGTCGTGCGGGTAAAAGTAGAGGATGACTTTCTTTCCTCTAAGATCGGCCAGCGATACGGTGTTACCATGCTGGTCCACGGCGGAAAAGTCGGGGCGCTTGCCCCAGGTTGCAGATGCGTCATGGTTTTACTAGCGTTTAAACGTCAAAGTATATGTGGATGTGTTATTGGCAATGTCCGTCACGGTGAGCTTCAGGATATGCGTGCCGGGAGGGCAATGCTCATCAAAATTATAAGAAACTACGTTACTTTTTCTTGAAAAACGCAACCAATTTCCATCCAGTTCGGCCCGGTAGGATTTGATGCCGCTGCCGTCGCTCATGCTGAATGCGATACGACCGGCGGCGCCCAGGTTGGCGTTCTGTTTAATACCGCCTAAAGGTGTGATTTTCGGAGGGATCGTATCGACTACCAACTGGAAATCCCCAGGTCCCGCGAGCTTGCGCGATACCATCCGTCCTCTTCAGCCGTAGCTGCCGTCACGCTTTCCCCGAATCCCTTGCGCTGTAACACCACATGATCACGGAGCGATGCCGGAACCGGGCGGACAGGTTTTATCCGCAGGCTGAAACCTGCGTGCAGCGGCACCAATGCAGAATGCAAACGGTAAATGTTAGAAAATCCGGCCGTAGATCCGATCTCCGAATACCGGAAGCAGACTTCGTCATACAGCGAACCTTCGTCCAGGCTAAACTCTACCTGGTTATTCTCGAAAATGTTCATGGATTCAGGAACATGCGGTTGGCACATGCTGGGGCTGCCGTCTTGCCGCCGCTCTGCTGGAGTGAAATCTTCACGTCGGAATAGTTGCCGTAGGCGTCCGTTACACGAAGTGTCACCGGATGGGGCTGCCCGTCCGAGAGGTCAATCACGCCGTCGCCAGCCTCGTCATGATAAATATCCAGCTGGTTGCCGGGGAGAGCGAACAGCAGCTGCACATAAGGGCCGCCGCCTTTCTTCATCTTATAATCTATATGCGCGTTGAGATATCGCGTTTCGTCGTAGCCAATGTTATCCAGCTGAAAGCCGAGGTCTACGGCACCATCTCGGATGAGCATGGCCTCATAGATACCGTTGGGATTGGCGGAATTACTTTGCCGGTCGAGCGCGCTGATGCCCAGGCTCACCTTGTCGGTAGGTACCTGAACCAGCGGCCGGGTGGCGGCGTATTTGCCGTCTTTCCCGCGGCGGACGGGCACAACCACGGGCGACTGTTCAAAAATGCTCCGGTTGCGGTCGTATACAACAATGCGAGAGATCTCCGGGTCGCGGGTGTCCGGGATATTGAACCCGAAGAGCATACCGTTCAGCGGTTTTTCGGTTTGTGTATCGCGGATTTCGAAGTGGAGGTGCGGGCCGGCGGAGCCTCCTGTGTTGCCGCTCCAGGCAACGAAATCGCCCTTTTAACCGGGAAAAGGTTCGGCGGGATGGTGAGGTCTACCGCCCAGCTTTCCTGTTCATATTGTTTGCGCTCCACGTATGCGTCGAGCTGCGGGAAAAACTTATTGAGGTGGGCATAAACCGTCGTGTATCCGTTGGGATGTGTGATGTAGAGCACATTCCCGAAACCGGTATGGGATACCCCAATTCTGCTCACATATCCTTCGGCGGCGGCGTGGACGGGAAGGTTCTCGCGTTGCTGGGTCTTGAGGTCGAGCCCGGAATGGAAGTGATTGGGTCGTAATTCACCGAAATTGCCGGCTAGTTCCATGGGGACGTTCAGCGGGTTCCTGAAATAGCCTTTCGGGTAGTGCTTCTCTGGCAGCGACTGCGCCTGCACGAGCTGCGGGAGCATGAGCAAGAGTGCGATCGATCTTTTCATCCTGCAAATGTAGTGGTTAAGAGTTTGACGGAACCTGATAATACGTGATTGACAGCGAATTAACATATTTTTGTCAACAACTGTGCCCTTTTCCTTAATTTCCATTTACCAAAACAACCAGGTTATGAGCTATCCGATTCAAGAGATCCAGGGCATAGGCCCAAACTACGCAGGAAAATTGAAAGGCATCGGTATCGACACTGTCGCCAAATTACTGGAAGACGGCCAGCAACGGAGCGGCCGGTCCCGCATTGCGGAATCCACCGGCATCCCTGAAACGCTGATCCTGACATGGGTGAACCATGCCGACCTGATGCGCCTCAACGGCGTGGGCGATCAGTTCGCCGAATTGCTGGAAGCTGCCGGGGTAGACACCGTAAAGGAACTCCGTACCCGCAACGCCGAAAACCTCCACGCAAAGGTATCCGAACTGAACCAGCTGAAGAACCTCAGCGGCCGGGCTCCCTCGCTGACGGAAATCCAGTCGATGATCGATCAGGCCCGCGACCTCGAGCCGGCGATTTCTTATTAAAGTCAGCACCAGCCACCAACAGCAAGGGCGGAGAATCATTCCCCGCCCTTGTTTTATTTCGTGGCTTTGGCTTCCTGTTCGGCCTTCCACTTATCTAATGATTCCAGTTTCTTGTTTTGCCCAATGAGTTAAAGGGTCAGTTGCCGAACCTGTTGCCGTCACCTCCACTTTTTGGTGGTAATGGTACCATTGACGGAGAGCTCGGATTGAGGAAATGCCGTTCCGATCCCCACCATACCGGATCATTCGTACCAACGCCCCCGATAGTTCTATAATCTCTTCTGGGGATTAGTGGTTCCCTATTTTTTTAACCTAATTTAGGCTCCGCAATAAGGACGCATGTCAATCAATGTAACGGCCCTGCTGAAACAGTACGGGGAGCAAAAAGCGGTGGACGGTATCAGTTTCAGCCTGCAGAAGGGTGAGATCGTTGGATTCCTGGGCCCTAACGGGGCGGGAAAGTCTACCACCATGAAGATTATTACCGGTTATCTGCCGCCTACTGGTGGCACGGCATCGGTTTGCGGGCACGATGTGGCCAAAGAGCCCCTGGAGGTCCGCCGCAGGGTAGGTTACCTTCCGGAAGCGAATCCGCTCTACCCGGATATGTACATCCGCGAGTTCCTGGAATTCGCCGCCGGCATGCATGGACTTGGACGGGGCGCATCCGCGCGGATCGATGAAATGATCCGCCGTACTGGCCTTACACCCGAGCGCCATAAGAAGATCGGCATGCTATCCAAAGGTTACAAGCAACGCGTAGGCCTGGCACAGGCCCTGCTGCACGATCCTGAGGTCCTCATCCTGGACGAGCCTACTTCCGGCCTGGACCCCAACCAGCTGGCAGACATCCGGCAGCTGATCCGGGAGCTGGGGAAAACAAGACCGTTATGCTCTCCACCCACATCATGCAGGAAGTGGAAGCACTCTGTAGCCGCGCTATTATCATCAATAAAGGCCATATTATCGCAGACGGCGCCATCAGCGCCCTCCGCCAGGGCGCTTCCGGGTTTATCCAGGTCGCCTTCGCCGAGGAAACGGCCGCGGCCGACCTCCAGGCCTTACCCGGAGTCGAAAAAGTTGCCCCCGCAGAAGGGAACAGTTGGCGCCTCTACACCACAGAACCCGAAACAGTACGGAAAAACCTGCTGCAATTCGCTTTGATAAATAACCGGAACATCCTTTCTTTGCAGAGCAATTCGCTGTCGCTCGAAGACGTGTTCAGGGAACTGACAAACTAGTGGTAAGAAAAATTCACTTTTTCTAGCATTTAAACAATAAAAATTTTACCATGAGTATCATTTCAGAGATCCATGCCAGACAGATTTTAGACAGCCGCGGCAATCCCACGGTGGAAGTTGATGTAACCACGGAAGACGGTCACCTTGGCCGCGCCGCCGTGCCCTCCGGCGCATCTACCGGGAAACACGAAGCCGTTGAACTGCGTGATGGCGACAAAGGTGCCTACATGGGAAAAGGAGTACTCAAAGCGGTAAAAACGTGAACGAAGTGATCGCTGACGAACTGATCGGATGGGATATCTCCGACCAGGCGGGCATCGACAAGCTCCTCATCGAGCTCGACGGGACCGAAAACAAGGCGAAACTGGGCGCCAACGCCACCCTGGCCGTTTCCATGGCCGTGGCTAAAGCTGCTGCGGAAGCTTACGGTCTTCCTCTCTTCCGCTACCTCGGCGGCGTAAACGGCACCACCCTGCCGCTGCCCCTCATGAATATCATCAACGGCGGCGTTCACGCTGACAACAAGATAGACTTCCAGGAGTTCATGATCATCCCCGTTGGCGCAGACACCTTCTCCGACGGCCTCCGCTGGGGCGTGGAAGTGTTCCACCACCTCAAGTCCGTATTGAAAAAGAAAGGCTACAGCACCAACGTAGGCGACGAAGGCGGTTTTGCTCCTGAGATCCAGTCTAACGAGGAAGCCATCGAAACCGTGCTCCAGGCAATCGAAGCCGCTGGTTACAAACCCGGTTCCCAGATCGCTATCGCGCTCGACGCCGCTTCCAGCGAAATGTACAACGAGGCAGACAACACCTACAAATTCTACAAATCTTCCCAGAAGATCATCTCCTCCGACGAAATGGTTGCTTTCTGGGCAGAATGGTGCAAGAAATATCCCATCGTTTCCATCGAAGACGGTATGGCCGAAGACGACTGGAACGGCTGGAAAAAACAGACCCAGGCTATCGGCGCCAATGTGCAGCTGGTGGGCGACGATCTGTTCGTAACCAACGTAAAACGCCTGAAACAAGGTATCGACCAGGATATCGCAAACTCCATCCTCATCAAGGTTAACCAGATCGGTACCATCACCGAAACCATCAACGCCGTATCCATGGCGCAGAAAGCTGGCTACACCTCGATCATGAGCCACCGTTCCGGCGAAACCGAAGATACCACCATCGCCGACCTGGCTGTGGCGCTGAACTGCGGTCAGATCAAAACCGGTTCCGCTTCCCGCACCGACCGTATGGCCAAATACAACCAGCTCCTCCGCATCGAGGAACTGCTGGATAGCAGCGCCATTTATCCGAAAAATTCCATTAAATTTGGTAAGAAATAATTTTTCTTCCCACTGCGTTTAATTAGTGGTCAAATACAAATCATTCCGGGCACTGCACGTCAGTGCCCGGATTTTATAAAACAGGGTGTTTATGGAAGAGACGAAGAAGAAGCGATTTAGACTCCCCGCCTGGGTCCGTAACAAATACATCATCAGTTGTATCCTGTTCGGCGTCTGGCTCCTCTTCCTCGACCGCAACAACATCCTCTACCAGTTCCAGCTCTACCGCGAAGTCAACCAGCTGGAAAACCAGAAAGACTTCTACCTCAAAGAAATCGGGCAAGACCGTCAAAACCATCAGGATCTCTTTTCCAGTCCCGACAAGCTAGAAAAGTTCGCACGCGAACAATACCTCATGAAAAAGGATGATGAAGACGTGTACATCGTACCTGCACCGGCAGATGCAAAACGTTAACCACCTGACTATCACCGCTCTTCATTTGTTAAAAACTTGCTAAAATCGAAAAAAAGACCTAGCTTAACAATACTGTCGAGCCATTCTCCGTTATTTACTTGTTGTATGAATTTTTCGTGACCGGAAGATTGTTTTAATCCATTTAACAACTAATAACCATCAAACGCATGAGTAATTCTACCCTACCTTACTCTGCCCAAAAGGGCGAACTAACCGATCCTTCTCAAAAAACCATGCATATGCAAGAGCAAGATTTTGTGCGCGAAGAACAGCAGCTGCATCTGCAAACACTCCAGGCGTTAGACACACTTCAGTATAGCCCGCGCCCGGCTACCCTGGTCGCGATCTTCGATTACGCCCACGAAACCAATAAAGAGCGCTAGTTTTTAGTATTTTGCGGGCATGACGAAGAAAGAACGATTCCAATTCGTGATCGATTACTTTGAACACCATGCGCCCGACGCTGAAACCGAACTGCTCTACGACAACCCGTATCAGCTGCTGGTTGCCGTAATCCTGTCTGCCCAATGCACAGACAAGCGGGTCAACATGACCACGCCCGCCATATTCCAGCAATACCCGGATATCCCTTCTCTCGCTACAGCCACCTTCGACGAGCTGTTCCCCTTATCCGGAGCATCAGCTACCCGAATAACAAGACCAAACACCTTATCGGCATGGCCAATATGGTCATGGACGACTTTCACGGAGAAATCCCCACCACCGTCCCCGAGCTAGTAAAACTCCCGGGCGTGGGCCGTAAAACCGCCAATGTTATTACCAGCGTCATCTACCGCAGCAGCCAAATATGGCGGTAGATACACACGTGTTCCGCGTCTCCGCACGCCTGGGTCTCACCACCAACGCCAAAACGCCCCTCCAGACCGAACAACAACTTCTCAAGTACATCCCGGAAGAAAAAGTCCACATCGCCCACCACTGGCTCATCCTCCATGGCCGCTACATCTGCCTGGCCCGGAGCCCCAAATGCGGGGAATGCGGACTGAGGAAAGTGTGCAAATATTATCAGAAGCTGGTGAAATCCTGAAAAATTGCTTTGCAGCAAGAACTGTTTTTCACTATATTGGAGAAATTAAAAAAATTTAAAAATTCTCCACGTGAATACCAGCAAAGGCTTTCAACTATCCTTCATGATGTTCCTCCAGTATTTTATCTGGGGGCATGGTACGTGTCCATGAACAGTTACATGGCTACCAACCTGCAATCTACAGGTCAACAGATCAGCTATGCCTATATGGCCCTCGCCATCGCCACGATGATCTCACCCGTATTTGTTGGAATGGTGGCGGACAAGTACTTCTCCGCGCAAAAGATCATGGGCGTACTGCACCTGGTAGGCGCCGGCACCCTGCTGCTGGCCACTACCACTACATCCAATACCGTATTTATCGGCATCGTATTATTCTACTCGCTCCTTTACATGCCCACCATTGCCCTGAGTAATTCCGTGGCATTCACCCAGATGCAGGACCCTACGAAACAGTTCCCCTCATCCGCATGTTCGGTACGGTGGGCTGGATCATTTCCGGGATCCTTATCAGCAGCCTGGAAGTGGAGAAAACACATTTCATCTTCATCACCGCTGCCGCGGCCTCCACGCTTCTTGGACTTTACAGCTTTACGCTGCCTAACACGCCGCCGCCGGCCAAAGGCACTACTATGTCTGCCTCGCAGGCACTGGGAGCCGATGCGCTCGTATTATTTAAAGACCGCCCGTACACGGTGTTCTTTATCGCCGCGGTGCTGATCTGCATTCCGCTGAGCTTCTATTACGGCTTCGCTAACCTATTCCTTAATGAAGCCGGGATGGAAAATGCCGCGGAAAGATGATCTACGGACAAATTTCCGAAGGGCTGTTTATCCTCGCGATTCCCTTGCTCCTCAACCGCATCGGGGTAAAGAAAATGCTGATCCTGGGGATGTCTGCCTGGGTGATCCGGTATATTTTATTCGCTTATGGCGATAGTGGCAGCAATATCTGGATGCTGTACGCCGGCATTATCCTGCACGGCATCTGCTACGATTTCTTCTTTGTAACCGGTTATCTTTATACGGAAAGGAAAGCAGGCGAGAAGATCAAATCCGCCGCGCAAGGGCTTTTCACTTTTGCCACTTATGGCCTCGGCATGGTGATCGGTACGCTCTTCTCCGGCATGGTTGCCGATTACTTCGCCACCAACGGCGTGCGCGACTGGCAGCACATCTGGATGGTGCCGGTATATATCGCGGCGGCAGTGCTGGTATACTTCATCCTTGCCTTCCGCGACAAGCAAACAAACTGATATAAACGTATAAATCCAAGAAAACTATGGCGAAAATTGCAATGCTGGGGTCCGGGTTCATCGGACGGTTCTATGCAGATTCTTTACAGGGACAAAGAAGCCGCGACAAGATCGTAAGCATCTACTCCCGCCGGGAAGAAAGCGCGAAGAAATTCGCGGAAGATTATCAGTGCGATCACTGGACCACGAACATGGAAGAAGCGATCAACCATCCCGATGTAGACATGGTCTGCATTTCGCTCCCGAACAACCTCCATGAAGCTGCAGTACTGGCCTGCTGCAAAGCCAAAAAGGCCGTAATGTGCACAAAGCCACTGGGCCGCAATGCCGAAGAAGCACAGCGCATGATGGAAGCAGTGGAAAAAGCCGGCATCTTCAACGGTTACCTGGAAGACCTCGTATACACCCCTAAATTCCTTAAAGCCCTCCAGTCCGTAAAGGCCGGCGCATTAGGAAAGATCCTCTGGGCCAAGTCGCGCGAGACGCACCCTGCCCGCACTCCGACTGGTTCTGGGATAAGGAACAGGCCGGCGGCGGTTGCATGCTCGACCTGGGCTGCCATTGCGTTGAGATCGCGCGCAGCTTCATCGGTAAAGACATCAAACCCGTAGAAGTCATGTGCTGGGCCGACACACAGGTGAAACCCATCGACGCCGAAGACCACGCCATCGGTCTCGTGAAATATGAAAACGGCGCCATCGGCCAGTTCGAGGTTAGCTGGACCTTCCGCGGCGGCCTCGATCTCCGCGACGAGGTCATGGGTTCCGAAGGCACCATCTGGCTCAACAGCTTCCTCCGTACCGGCTTCGACATGTTCACCACCGGGAAAGGCGCCGACTATGTAGCCGAAAAAGCAGAAAGTAATTCCGGCTGGCTCTTCCCTGTAGGCGATGAGCTCAACGAACTGGGTTACAATCACATGTTTGCCGATATGTTCAACGCAGTAGAAGCGGGTAAAGCCCCGCAGGAAACGTTTTATGACGGCTATGTCGTAAACGCTATCCTCGACGCGGCCTATCGCTCCGCCGCTTCCAAACAGTGGGAACCTGTGCAGCTGCCCGTATGGCGCGGACAGGAAGGCGTACAAAAAGAAAAAGCGCTAACCAGCTACAACGAGCAGTTCTACCTTATCAAGGAAGAAATGACGCACTTCGGCAGCCAGAAACTCATCCTGAAGGACAAGAAAACCGGCGAAATCATCGAAAAAGTGATGTAAACCCAGTGACGATGTACAGAAAAGCCGCCCCGATACAACTGGGGCGGCTTTTTTATATGCCTTCAGGTTTAGAAAACTATATATCAGACCCGTTTAGATAATACCATACGGATACCTGGATAATACGGTACCATTGCCATGGCAATACCGGGAGAATGTAGATGCATACTAAACAACGTGTACAAAAGGTGGACTTGAGGTGGATTTGATGCGTACTTAATGCGGAGTCAAGTATCGATATATAGGTATGAGAGCATCGGATCTATGACTAGTAAAATCAAAGAAAATGCCAGTTTCCGATACAATATTAACCATTTTTAACGAAGAACAAACCGGGCTTTACCGAGGGCGTGGTTCACTTCCACCTCGGTGCATTTACCTTTCTCGTAGTGATAGATATTTCTTTTGCCCTCAGGCAGCTGGAGTTCGTAATTGTGGTTGCCGAGATGTTTAAGGACCAGCTCCTGGCCCAGGGTTTCGCTGAAAACCGCCTGGACGGATTCCGGCTCGGAGAAATAGAGATCGCCTACGCAAAAACGGATACCGTCGGATGCGAGGTGCCTCGTTTCCCCTTATGCACCACCACATAACCTTTGCCGCTCTTTTTTACGGAAGTAAGCGGCTCCCCGCCTTTACGGATTGCCTGGGCTTCCTGGAGCACCTGTTGCCTGTACTCCGCGGTAATATCCACCTCCATCCGGGACATCAGTTTGGATTGGACCCTGCTTTGCATCACGATCTTACGGCCTTCGGAAGTCTTTGTCTGTTTGACGGTTACCGTACCGATGGGGTTATTGCCGAGATAGATGTCATACACATAGACATGCGGATCCTGGAAGGCGGTCAGCAGGAAAAGACGGGCGCCAGCACGATCGTCGTTATTCGGTTAGGTACGCGGCTCAGGTTCATGGGCGGAAGGGTTACGTATAACAATATACGAAAAAGGCGGCTACCGCATTTCGCAATAGCCGCCCTTTTATTATATCGGTTGCTTTATTTACAGCAGTTCGCGGATCTTTTCCACCAACTCGCCTTTGGTAATGGGCACGCCCATAATCTTATTGTATCCTTTGGCAGGAATGAGGAATTGCTCGCGGATGATCTTGATGAGCTGACCGTTGTTGATTTCGGGGATGAGAACATGGTCGTAACTGTGCAGGATCTCTTCCAGGTTGCGGGGAAGGGACGCAGGTAGCGGATATGCGCGTGTGCCACTTCATGCCCTTCTGCCAGCAGTTCCAGCACCGCGCTCTTGATTGCCCCGAAAGTGGAGCCCCAACCCAGTACGAGCACTTTGCCCTTTTCAGGACCTACTTCGATATCCTGCAAGGGAATGTGGTCAGCGATCTTATCGACCTTCTCCTGGCGGATTTTCACCATTACCTGGTGGTTTTCAGGATCGTAGCTCACATTTCCCGTAATATTCTGTTTTTCCAGGCCGCCAATACGGTGCTCAAGACCGGGGTCCCAGGCACGGCCAGGGCGCACCAGGTTCTCGTCGCGCTGGTAAGGCAGGAAGGTATCTTCATCTTCGGCCAGCTCCCTTTGAATTTCACTTCGATCTTGGGAAGGTCCGCCTGTTTCGGGAAGCGCCAGGGCTCGGCGCCGTTGGCGATGTACCCGTCGCTCAGGAGCATGACCGGCGTCATATGTTGCACAGAGAGGCGGAAGGCCTCGAAGGCCATCTGGAAGCAGTCTGAAGGCGTAGCCGCAGCCACTACGGGCATGGGGCATTCGCCGTTACGGCCGTAATAGGCCTGCAGGAGGTCGGATTGTTCGGTTTTGGTAGGAAGACCGGTGGAAGGCCCGCCGCGCTGGATATCGATGATCAGCAAGGGAATTTCCAGCATGACGGCCAGGCCCATGGCTTCGCCTTTAAGGGCAATGCCGGGTCCGGAAGTGGTGGTGATTCCCATATGTCCGCCGTAGGAAGCCCCGATGGCGGAGGCGATGCCGGCGATCTCATCTTCCGCCTGGAAGGTGCGGATGCCGAAGTTTTTATACTTGCTCAGCTCGTGCAGGATGTCTGACGCGGGCGTGATGGGATAAGTACCGAGGAAAATGGGCAGGTTAGCCTGCTGGCCGGCGGCAACCAGGCCGAACGAAAGCGCGGTGTTACCCGTAATGCTGCGATAGGTGCCGGGTTCCATGCGGGCCTTTTCCACTTTGAATCGGGATGCGAAGGCTTCCACCGTTTCGGCGAAGTTATATCCTGCCTGGAGCACTTTAACGTTACTTTCAAGGATCTCCGGCTTCTTGCCGAATTTATCATTCAGGAAGTTGAGGGTGCTGTCCATATCGCGGTCGTAGAGCCAATACAGGAACCCGAGCACGAACATATTCTTGGCACGGTCCTTCTCCTTCATACCGAGGGAGGTCTCTTTGAGGGCTTCCCGGGTCATTTTAGTCACGTCCATGGTATGGAGCTGGTAATTGACAAGGAGCCGTCTTCGAGGGGATTGACCCCGTCCGGGTAGTTAGCCAGGCGAAGGTTCTTGGAGTCGAAACCGTCAGTGTTGGCGATAATGATACCGCCTTTCTTCAGTCCTTTCAAATTGGCTTTCAGGGCCGCGGCGTTCATGGCTACGAGGACGTCGCAGGCATCTCCCGGGGTGAAAATACGGTTGGAGGAAAAATGCAGCTGGAAGCCGCTTACGCCGGCAAGCGTGCCTTGCGGGGCGCGGATCTCGGCAGGGAAGTCGGGGAAAGTGCTCAGGTCGTTCCCGATGAGCGCGGTGTTATTGGAGAATTGCGTACCGGTCAGCTGCATACCATCGCCGCTGTCCCCGCAAATTTTATCACTACATCCTCTATCTGTTGAATCGTTCTATCGGACATTGATGTTTGCTTTATGATAATATATATAATGGGCAATTATGTTGGCCTCCGGCCGATGCCAGGCCCGGTCTCACAGGCTTACCGAAGGATTCTGTAAAATTACTGAATCAGCGGCAAATCCGGCCATCCTTTTCCACCGTCAAAAGTATACAAATCAGGTAGACTTTTCTCATAACTAAATGGAATGCCCCATTCCAGATTGCTTACAGTTGTTTTTCCGGCAAGGTATTTGTTATTTTCTGTGGCGTGAGAAATGGACGGAAAGTTGTATTTTTCTTTCATTGAAACCCTTTCAAAAAAAAGGAAAACATCTGACTAACGTTCACGATACTACGTAAATAAGTAGTATTTACCATCGCCGCAAACCCAGACTGTTAAAGGATTTGTAAAGAATTGTTAAAGCGGCGGAAATTGGCAAAGTGGCATGGTACTTGCAAAAATCACAGCAACGAAGAGATTACAGCACTAAATAGTTTGTTTATCGAAAACGTTTACTTGAACCATTCTTTATTATTAAACCTTTTAAAATTGTATGCTATGAAAAGAGCAAAAATGAGTTTGTTAGCAGTTGCGGCCGTTGCATTCGGCGCATTCGCCTTCAAAGGTATCGCAGGCGGTTCCATCTCTGGTAAAGTAGTTCCCGCAGACGGCGCTACCGAAGCCTGGGCAGTTTCCGGTACAGACACCCTGAAAGCGGCCATCGCTGACGGCGCCTTCTCTTTCGCAGAAGCAGCAGCCGGCACTTACACCGTAATTGTTGACGCCAAGGAACCCTTTAAAGACGCTACCATCACCGACGTGAAAGTAGAGGATGGTAAAGCTACCGATCTTGGCGAAATCAAACTGGCACAATAAGTAAATAGTTGGTTTTCATAGGGGTTAATCAAGCCGGTCCGCCTTACCCAAGGCGGCCGGCTTTTTTTTTGCCCGCATCTGGGGGTAGCCGCCTCTTTCGCCGTCATTACTTTATCCGCCACCATTGCGGAATACCCTAAAACTTGAAAGTAATGAACATGACGGCAAAGAAAAATCAGACATTTTACGCACTCAGTGGCCTCGGCATCTGGCTCATCCTCTGCCTCCTGGCCATCTTCGGGCTTATCCTCTCCGGATGCAGCCGGGAAAACGTATTCGGCTCCGGCCGCATGATCTCGGAAGAACGTGCCGTAGGGCCCTTTAATGAAGTAACCATCGACGGCTCCATGGACGTGATCGTCTACCCCGGCGCCAACATTCCCCTCACCGTGGAAGCGGAAGACAACGTCATGCGCTTCGTGGAAACGTACGTTTCCGGCACTACCCTCCGCATCAAAATGCGCAACGGATTGAATCTTAAAAGACATAAACAGATCATCGTGCACGTCCGCAGCGACGAATACCGCAAGATCATATCCTCCGGATCTGGGGCCCTCACATCCTCCGACACCATTCATACCAACCAGTTCATCGCCGAGCTGAACGGCAGCGGCAACGCCAAACTCAAGCTGGACGCCAATGAAGTAAGACTATATGTTAACGGCTCCGGAAATATCCGGGCAGACGGAAAAACGCGGGAATATTACTCCAGTATCGAAGGCAGCGGCGATATCCATGCCGAGGATGTACAATCCCTTAACGCCGACGTACGGATTACAGGCTCAGGCAACCAGTCTATTTCCGTGAGCGAAAGGCTCAATGCCAGGATTACCGGCTCCGGCAACATCCGCTACCGCGGAACCCTACGGTAAATGCAAGCGTAACAGGATCAGGTAAAGTCATCAAACAATAGCATCACCGAACGGAACCAATGCAAACAAGCGCTGTACTGTCGACCACCATTCGTCCAGACCGGGTACTCACGAAAGCTCAAACCGGTTATTTTTGCAATATGTCTGAAAACGACCGTTTATTGCAATTACTCCGGGAAGACGAGCATCAGTTCATGAAAGCCCTCTTCCAGACCTACTTTGCGCTCGTGTGCAAGTCGATCTACCGGCTCGTGCCCGATATGGCCACGGCCGAAGACCTGGCACAGGAAGTATTCATCAAGGTCTGGAACCGCCGCGACCAGTTAGGAGAGGTCTATTTTAAGGCCTACCTGCACCGCGCAGGCGTGAATATGGCGCTGGACCATATCGACAAAAACAAGCGCCGCGGCGGCCGCCACAAGAGATTGGCCCGGCGGCGGAGGAACAGCAAGCCACCGCACCGGTGGTCCACCTCGCCGATACGCAGACCCGCATCCGCCAGGCGGTAGACGCGTTGCCCGAAAAGTGCCGGGAAGTATTTATGTTGAGCCGGTACGAGGAATTAAGCTACAAGGAAATCGCCCAAACCATGCAGATTTCCGTCAAAACGGTAGAGAACCAGATGATCACGGCGCTGAAGAAATTGCGCCATTCGCTCAGGGAATACCTGGAATGACGATGCTTCCCTTCACCACACACCATTGTCATGAAGTATTTCCTATCAGAAAAAAACTAGCATGTTGAGCAACGAACATATGGATACATTGATCGCCCGCGATATTGAGGGCACGATCTCCGGGGCCGAAAAGCGGGAACTGGCAGACTGGCTGCGCCAGGACCCGCCAACCAGGCCTACTACGAGGCGCTGAAAGATACATGGGATATCACCGCCGGTGCCTGGAACGAAGTACCAGAACCCGATACCGCGGCCAACTGGGAGCGTTTCTCCCAAAGATCGCCGAACCGGCGCCCGCGCCACTGAAAGTAGCCCACCGTGGCCGGAACAGATGGCTCGTTGCCGCTGGTATCGCCGCCATACTCGCTACCGGCACCTTCTTCCTTTCCCGCACCGATAAGACAGTTACCCTCGCTGCCACGGAAGAAAAACAGCTCTTTACACTCCCCGACGGTAGCAAGGTATATCTCAACCGCCACTCTACCCTGCGCTATAACAACCGGTTCGCGGACAACAACCGCGACATCACCCTGCAGGGTGAAGCCTTCTTCGATGTGGTCCCTGATGCCAAACACCCTTTTATAGTGCACGCCGGCGCTTCACAGACCGAGGTATTGGGAACTTCCTTCGGCATAAAAGCCTACGGAGAAGAGCCAGTCAGACTCAACGTGGTAACAGGTAAAGTCGCCTTCTCGAATACAGAACGCAAATCTGATGCGCTCGTACTTACGGCAGGTCACTCAGCCGTTGTTAAGACCGGGAAAGACCCCGAGGCAGAAACAGGCTCAGATCCCAACTTCACCTCCTGGAAAGATAACCGCCTGGTGTTCCACCATACTCCCCTTTCTGCCACATTCGCCGCAATGGAAGATTATTTCGGTATTACCATCAAAATTGAAGACCCTTCTATCGGCAGCCTGGAATACATGGGTACGTTCGACCAGCCCAATGCCGACAGTATCTTTAAAGTGATTAGCACGGCCACGCAGGTAAAGATCGTGGAAGAAAGCGAGGGGTATATTCCGTCCGTAAGTAAGCTTGCCAGCAAACAGAGATACAACTTAGAAACAATGATTCCGGGCCTGAAGGGGCCCGGAATTTTTTTGAAGTATTGTACCGGGCGTTGGAGATCAAAACGCACATTCCGATAAAAACGAATATAGGCCGCAGGAGATAGTTACATGAAATCGGGGTGTGGCGATTATTGCCAAATTCTGCCTACGGAATCTATCAGCTATGGGGCAACTGGTAAGCCATGATAGGCCATTATACTAACCAGGAAAATGCATTTATCCGCAGGACAAAAAAATCCGGTCCCCTACGGAACCGGATTCTTTTTATTGACGGGGTCGCTTTTATCAGGCGCCGCCGAGTTTGCATTTTTGGAGTACTTCCCGGATTTGCCGTTGTGGCGGAGGAAGTACAGGTTGTTTACTTTGAAGGAAGCCTTGTATTCCTTGTTTTCGTACTCGGGCCAGGCTTTATCGAAAGTAGCGTCTTCGAGGTCTTTAAAGGCCACGGTAACGTGAGGAGTGAAACCGGTGCGGGCGAGCATGGTGCTGAAGCCGAATTCCTTCCGGAGGAAGTTGATCAGCTGGCGGTGCATGGCGCTCATGGTTTCAGATTTCTCCACGTTAATGAAGAGGACGCGGTTTTGTTTATTCGGGAACGTGCCGAAGCCGTTAAGGCTTACTTCGAAGGGCGCCTGTGTTTTGGCGAACTCGGTGAGTTCTTCACAGAAAGCTCTTTCGAGGCTCGGGTCAGCGGTGAAGGGCACCTGCAGGGTGATGTGCGGGAGCACTTTCAGTGCGTACATCGGGCCGTATTGTTCGGCGAACTCTTGTTTTATCTTGATGATCTCCTTGCCTACTTCTGCAGTAGGGAGAAGTGCGATAAAGTAAATTTTGTTATCGGGTTTGGGAGCGCGCGGGCCGCCTCTGAAGCCGCCCTGGGCCTGCCGCCGCCGCCTTGCGGGCGACCGCCGCCATAACCGCCGCCACCGCGGTTGAAACCACCGCCGCCACCGCCGCGATCATATCCGCCGCCGCCGCCACGGTTGAAGCCGCCGCCGCCGCGATTGAAGCCACCGCCTCCGCCGCCACGGTCGTAACCACCGCCGCCACCGCCGCGATCGTATCCGCCGCCGCCGCCATAGCCGCCGCGATCACCGCCGCCGCCATAACCGCCGCCACGGTTGCCACCGCCATAGCCGCCTCCGCCGCCACGGTCATAACCGCCGCCGCCACCGCCATAGCCGCCACGATCACCGCCGCGGTTGAAGCCGCCGCCGCCTTCGCCGCGGTCACGATTGAAGTCACGGTCACGGTTGAAATCTCGGTCGCGGTATCCGCCACCGCCTTCGTTACGGGAGTGTATCCACCGCCTTCACGGTTATAGGCGCCTTCGCGGTTAAAATTGCCGCCTTCGTTGCGAGGGGTGTAACCACCACCTTCGGTACGGGGACGATAGCCGCCTTCACGATTGTTGTTGAAAGGACGTTCTTCGTCTTTGCCAAATTCGGGTTTCTTGGAATAACCGCCGTCCTGGTCTTGGTTGGGTTCTTGCGGATCTCTGCTGTAGCCAGGAGAATACTTTCGGGGCGTTCGTTTCTCTCAAAATTCATCTTACTTGATTAAAGCGTGTTTGAAGCAATTTTCAATGATTTCATGAAAATGAAATTCACCTACTTGTTTAACTAAAAATGATTAAAATTTTATTACTCATCCGCCGGCGCGTAACCTGCATAACGTCAGGATGTCTGATAATGTTCAATTTATACCGGCTTCCGTTTAATGCTAATTAGTTTCTCTATTTTTTAATGGAATCGCAAAGATAATTTAGCGCTGCATTGCGGAACAACTTTTTCGCGGAAATTTTCTTATTAATCCTCACATCCAACTCGACAGGAATTCTATTTAGGTAGTTCTGGCAAATGGTTAACTGGATCATCTCATCCAAACCGCGCTTATAGGGCTACCGATATAAGACCTGGTATTTTGTTTTTGCCTTGAGATACACCTGAATTATTTCATGAGTAAGTTTTTCAATTTTTACTTATTCATAGCACCAGGATAAATTGTCTTCACTGCGCCAGTGAGTAATCACTGAATTGGCACCCACACAGTGCCAAACGCTGTTCCCATGTAATATACAAAAAAATCCGGTGTATCCGGTCAAGCCTCCGGGCAATATTAGCACAATACTACCAATCCAATCGTTAATTTTTTGCAAAAATGGTATAAACGGAAGGATTTCCGCACCGAACTGCCTTAAATAAAGAAGCGCCTGCCAACCCATGGGAAACCCCAGGCTGACAAGCGCTTATATTAATACATTGATTATCAATCACCATCGAGCAGATTACCTAATCCACCCAGGATACTGCCCTCTTCCTTCCGGGCGCCGGTACCATAAGCCAGCACACGGCTCGCCAGGCGACTGATCGGCAGGCTCTGGAGCCATACCTTGCCCGGCCCCCGCAGCACTGCGAAGAACAGCCCTTCCTCCGAACACCAGGTTGCGCACTCCACGCACGAACTCCACATCAAAATCCACCTGCTGGGTATACGCCACCACGCAACCGGTATCCACTTTCAACACCTCGCCGGGCATCAGCTCCTTCTCGATCACATATCCGCCGGCATGTACAAAGGCCATACCATCGCCCTCCAGCTTCTGCATGATGAAACCCTCGCCCCGAAGATCCCGGTTCCCAGCTTGCGCTGAAACTCGATCCCTACGTTCACCCCGCGCGCAGCGCAGAGGAAGGCGTCTTTCTGGCAAATGACTTTGCCACCCAACAGCCGCAGGTCCATCGGAATGATCTTGCCGGGATAGGGAGAAGCAAAGCTCACGCGTTTCTTGCCATGCCCCACGTTCGTAAAGCAGGTAATGAACAGGCTTTCCCCGTGATCAGGCGCTTGCCGGCAGACATCAGTTTGCCGAAGATGCCCTGTTTCGCACCGGAGCCGTCTCCGAAGAGGGTTTCCATTTTAATTTCCTGGTCCATCATCATGAAACTGCCGCTCTCAGCGACGGCGCTCTCGTTCGGGTCTAGTTCGATCTCCACGATCTGCATTTCTTCCCCGTGTATCTTATAGTCGATTTCGTGACTGTTCAGCATAGGTTGTTGGCGTTTTTGTCTTTCCCAAAATTACATGCATTTTACCGGATCGGTTGGCTTTTTTCATCAATCGTTGCAGCTGCGGCCACATTGCTTCTGCCTGCCGCATAAAGCCCAGATCGGTCAGGTGCACACCGTCGATCGTTCCCTCATGGTCGTTCCCGATGAGGTTATCGGCCGACAAATAATACAACTGCTTATAGCCTTCCCCTTCAGTTTCGTATAAGCCGCTTTGATGGCCGCGTTCTTGTCTACCGTCGTCTGCCCGATCTTCTGATCAAAGTAACCGTTCTCCCTTTTCACCGTCTCGACGAGCAATACCGGCACTTCCGGCCGTTTGTCCAACAGGTGTTTGATGAAAGGATATGCCCGTTCCTTGATTTCATCCACTGAGGGATTGGGGATGCAATCCAGCACGAACAACGATGCCGGCATTTGAGCCAGCAGTTCGGCTACGGGGAATTCCATCTTCCCATTGCCGCTGAATCCCGGGTTCACCACATCCCAGCCCATCCGGCGCTGAAGAATGGAAGAATACGACATCCCGGGCCGGCTGGCGGAAGCGCCCTGTAGAATACTCGAGCCGTAGATCACGAGCCGGTGAGTGGTGTCGATCTTTGAGGTGGCCGGCGCATTCAGTTCTGCGTCCGGCGCCACACCGATCTCAAGCGAGGTCAGCTCGTTGTAGGTGGGCAGATAAATCATATACTGGCGGGATTTCCCGTCCATATTATTAATCAGTACATCGGCATTTGCCGTATCCATATTTTTCGGCCGGCCTACGCCTACCCATTGCCATTTATTATCGTTCCAGGCATACAGATCGAGGCCGCTATGGCAGATCGGCGGCAGATTGGCCAGATAGACGCCTCTTTTCAGCGACCATTTCGCTTTGATATACGGGCTGTTAGTTTCGAAGATAACCGCGATACCGGAGCTATTCTTGGACAGTCCTTTAACAGCAGGCGTCAAAGCACGGTCCTGCGTGGTATCTAGCCGCTGGTAAACGGGGTTAGTGGGAAATCCCTTTCCGACGATCTGGAATTGGCGGGCATCGGTATAGCGGGCGTTATCCTTTTCCTGGCCGAAGGCCCAGGTAAGACTGATCCCTGGGAGCAACAGGGTAAGTATCCAATTTTTCATCATAGCGAAAAGTAATAAAAAAACCGTCCCGAAGAATCGGGACGGTACTAGTTAACCTACAACTGTTACACTGTTTGCTCTGATTAAAAACAGTCTCTTAATTCATCTTCACCTTTTCGGAAGCGTGTGCCTGACCATTGTCGTGCGAGGCGTCTTCAGGGTGATTGAAGAAATGATATGGGCGCGGTGAAATGTAGTTCGGGTCGTGCAGTTTTCTGACAGTCTCTTTCTTCATGAAGAGCTTGAGAATGAGCACGAGGAAGGGAACGTATTTCAGGCCGCGGGGCAGATTATAAAGGTCGAGTACGTCGATGCAGCGCTTGTTCATGGCATACATCACGGGCACCAATACAAGCGTCAGGAAGGTGGCGAAGATCAGGCCGAACACCATGGTCCAGGCGAGCGGGCCCCAGAAGGCTACGTTATCGCCGCCGAAGTAGAGGTGCGGATTAAACTCATCAAACATCTTCCAGAAGTCGATATTGAGGCCAACTGCCAGCGGGATGAGGCCAAGCACTGCGGCGATGGCGGTAAGGATAACCGGCGTCATACGGGTACGGCCGCCTTCTACCACTGCCTGGTTAAAGGGAACGTTCTGCATGACGAGCAGGTCTATGAATTCCACCAATACGATACCATTCCTGGCCACAATACCTGCGAGGGCCATAATACCTACACCGGTCATAACGATGGAGATATCCATACCGAATATGGCGAAACCGAGGAACACGCCGATAATGGAGAATAAAATTTCCAGGAAGATCACGAAGGCACGGCCAACAGAGTTGAATTGCGTAACCATAATCAGGAAGATGAGGCCAACTGCGCCAACCATAGCGAGCAGCAGGAAGTTCATGGTCTCCGCCTGGTCTTCCTGTTCGCCTGTCATTTTCACGGTAATGCCATCCGGAGGATTAAAGTCAGCCACTGCCGAGGTGATCTCTGCTACTACTTCATTGGCGTTGAAGCCGGTGAGAATGTTGGAATACAGCGTCACCACACGTTTTCGTCTTTATGCTTGATACCTGCGTAGGTATTGCTGTAACGGATATCAGCTACCGCACTCAGAGGCACCTGCCTGATCGCGCCGCCCATGTTCATGTCTCGGTAAGTAAGGTTGAGGTTCATGAGGGTGTTGATATTGTTGCGCTGATCTTCCTTCATGCGGATAGTGATATCATATTCATCATCAGCATCGCGGAACTTGGTAGGCGCAAAACCGGAAAGGGCGATACGCAGGGCGGTACCAATCTGGTCGGTAGTTATACCTTCGCGGTTGGCACGTTCCCGGTCGATGTTCACTACGATTTCCGGCTTATTGGCCTGGAAGTCGCTCTTAAGTTCTTCCACCACCTACCTGCAGGCTATCGAGATAGCGCTTCAGTTTTTCGGAGGTCATTGCCAGCTGCTCAAATTCGTCTCCGGAGATTTCGATATTGATAGGTTTCCCTGTCGGAGGGCCACCCTGTTCCTGCTCAACAGTAATATCCGCACCGGGTATGCCTTTCACAGCGTTGCGTATCTTATCCAGGTATTCCAGGGTAGATTGACCGTTACGTTTGGAAAACTCCACAAATGCTACGGTTACCTTTCCTTTATGGGGATATGTACCCTGGTCCATCTGCGACGGATCGGTAGCACCTTTCGCAACGTTCGAGATGATGGATTTCACGAGTGGATTGTCTTTACCGACAACCTTAACGATTCGTTGTTCAATGATGTTGGTCACGGAGTCTGTAGTGAGCTCATCGGTACCATTGGGCAATTCGATATATGCGTAGATAAAGTTCGGGTCGGCCGTCGGGAAGAAGATCACCTTCGGACTGCGGATACCGGTCAGCACGATGCTGAATACCAGCAAGCCGAACGTACCCAGCAGGATCTTTACGGGCCTCCAGCCAACAATACACCATTCCAGGATACGGCGATAGCGGTTCTGTACGCGGGGCCAGATATTGGTCTGGAACTTCCGGGCTACCACACCCAACCAGAAGCGCTCGATCGTGATCAGGAGCCAGATGAACACTACCAGGTTACCTGCGCCCATGCTGCCTATATAACCGATCAGCGCAACCACAGCAAATACGATGGTAAGGATAGTAAACTTACGGGTCCACTTTGGTTTGGGATGTTCGTCACCCTCGTGCCTGTCCATGAAATCTACCGCAAATACGGGATTGATAATATAGGCCACGAAGAGGGAAGCCATGAGGGTCACGATCAGCGTTGCCGGCAGGAAGAACATGAACTTACCGATAATACCAGGCCAGAAGAGCAGCGGGAAGAACGGCGCCAGTACGGTCATCGTTCCGGAGAATACCGGCAGGAACACTTCGCCCGCAGCGATCTTCGCCGCTTTGACAATACCCAGGTCCCGCCGCTCGTAGAAGATACGGTGAACGTTTTCGATCACCACGATGGCGTCATCTACTACGATCCCTAATGCCAGCAGGAAGGAGAACAGCACCATCATATTGAGGGTGAAGCCCAGCAGCGGCATAAAGAGGAAAGCAATGAACATCGAGAGCGGTACGGAAGCTGCCACGAAAAGCGCGTTTACAGCTCCCATGAAGAACATCAGCACCACGGTAACGAGAATGAAACCGATAATGATGGTATTGATAAGGTCGTGCAACGTGATACGGGTAGATTCGCTCTGGTCTGCCGTGATGGTTACATCCAGGTCTTTAGGCAGCAGATCTTTCTTCGCGTCTTCCACGATCTGGAAGATTTTATCGGACGCGTCGATCAGGTTTTCGCCAGAACGTTTGATGACGTTCAGCGTCACTACGCTTTTACCGTCGAGACGGGCATAGCTGTCCTGTTCTTTATGGGAATCGATCACTTCTGCGATGTCGCGAAGGTATACGGTAGCGCCGGAAGCCCCGCGCACCACGATGTCGCGGATCAGGTTCGGATCTTTATATTCGCCTTTAATGGCCAGGGTGCGCTTCATGCCGTCTATCCGGACGAGACCACCAGACACGGTCTTGTTCTCTCCCTGCACCGCCATCATCACATCGCCGAAGCTGATTTTGGCAGCATCCATCTTGTATTTATCGAGGTTGATCTGGATCTCGCGTTCCAGGGCGCCAACGATATCTACCCGGGTAATTTCCGTAAGGCCTTCGATCCTATCCTGCATTTCATCCGCGTATTTTTTCAGCGTCTGCAGATCGAAGTCGCCCGACATATTCACGTTCATGATGGGCACTTCAGAAATCTCCATTTTGGTGATCATGGGGTCTTCGGTCAGGTCGTTTGGCAGGTCTTTCTTTGCTGCGTCCACTTTCTCCCGCACCTGGATGCCTGCTTCGAGCAGATCCTCATCGGGATTGAATTCGACGATAATGGCGGAGAAGTCCTGGATAGAAGTGCTCGTGATCTTGCGCACACCCGAGATGGATTTCAGTTTCTTCTCGATGGGCTTTGTCACGAGGGTCTCCATATCTTCCGGGGAGTACCGTCGTTGATCGTGGAGATATAATATTGAGGGAACACTACCTCCGGGAATTGTTCCTTAGGCAGGCTCCTGTATGTGAGTATACCGGCGACAGTCAGAATCAGGGTGACCACATAAATGCTCACCTTGTTATCGATCGCCCAACTGGTCGGCCGGAATTCTTTTTCTAAGTCCTTCATCGGTTAATTTTTTAGCGTTGGCCGGTTAGAGCTTGATAAAGTCGTTGTCGTTCAGGCCCTGGAAGCCAGTGGTAATGATCTTGTCGCCGGCATTGAGCCCAGACTTGATCTCAGCTTTATCGTTATAGGTCCGTCCCAGCTCGATATAATTACGTACTGCCTGCATTTTATCGCCGGAGCCTTTAACGGTCAGCACGTAAGGCTTTCAAGGGAGTATTGAATCACGTTTACCGGAACAACCACAGCATCATTGGCACGGTAATCCACGATACGGATCTGGGCCAGCATATTGGGATGCAGATCCTTGCCTCCTGTACGGGAATTTCCACGCGGATCGTACGGCTGAGGGGATCGATGGTGCGGGAAGCAAAGCCGATCTTGGTGCGGAATGTCTTTTGAATGTCCGGGAGCGTTACTTCTACTTCATCACCGGTAGACACCTTACCTGCGTATGATTCAGCTACGTTTGCCACCACGCGGAGGTTAGAGGCGTTCACGACCCGGAAGGCAGGATTGCCCGGAGATGCGGCGTCACCGATCTTTGCGATCACCTGGTCTACGGTTCCGTTGATCGGAGATATGATCCGGGTGAGGTTGATCTGTTCGCGCATGGTAGCCATATTCTTTTCCAGCGTCTCCTTTTGCGATTTAGCGGTGAGGTATTGTACCTCGGAGCCGATCTTCTGACGCCAGAGATTGGCCTGTTTCTCGTAAAGGGCGGTGGCAAGCTCCAGCTGCGTTTGCAATTGGGCAAGGTTAGCGCGCATTACCTGGTCATCCACCTGTGCCAGCGTCTGGCCTTTGCTAACGGACTGACCTTCGCGGACGAGAATGGCTTTGATGATGCCGGGCGATTGTGCGGACACCTGTACGTTTTCGCGTGCGTCCACATCTCCCTGGATATCAATGAAGTGCTCAAAGGTCGATGTCTGCACATCGGCAATGGTCACTGTTTTAGTTTTAGTGGAAGTGGAATCGCTTCCTTTCAGTTCTTTCTCCAGCGCTTTGATCTCTGTGTCCAGTTTGGCTTTTTCCTGTTTGAGGCGCGCGAGTTTATCGGCTTTCTTTTCTTCTCCGCCGCCGCCGCAGGCAACCATGAGGGCGATCAGCGGAAGGGCGAAATATCTTTTATTCATTGGAAGTTAATTTATAGCTGATAGGTTGAAGGTTACAGTTTTCCGTATGCTTTGAGGTAATCTACGCGTGCCACGATCACGTTGAACAGTGCTGTGAAATAGTTGTTCTGTGCCACGAGCAGGGCGGATTCCGCATTGAGCAGTTCCACGCTGGAACCTACGCCTTCCCGGTATTTGATCATCGTGGTTTCGAATACTTCCCGGGCCAGCTGCATGTTCTCTTCTTCGTTGTCGAGCGTGGAAATATTGTTGCGAAGGCTTGTGGCTGAATTCGCCTGCTCCAGGTCTATCGACCCGCGGAGCTGCTCCAGATCGATATCGTTTTTCTTCACCGCGATCATAGCCTGATCCACTTTCCTGAGCCGTTGAAAGCCGGTAAATATGGGAACCTTCAGATTCAAACCATAAGAAACATAACCGTACCAGCTCTGGGACGAGAAGTAATCGAACTTCCCGGTGGCGCGGGAAGCCCCACCCTGACCGAAAAGATACAGCGAGGGCAATGCCGCGAGGCGGTAGCGCTTCAGGTTATACTCATTTGCCTGGCGCTGTGTTTCGAGCAGTTGGTACTCGATCCTGTTTTGATAGGTGAAGTCATTGTGCTCCTGGATATCTGCCTTCAGGGCGTTGTTGCCCAGGGTATCGGTCAACACCAGCGACTGCTTAATAGGCATACCGATCTGGAATTTGAGCGCCGCGATACCCACTTCGCGGATCTCGCGGAGGGCGGGTCTGTTGCGATTCGAGGTTGTTAACCTGCACGACAAGCCTGTCAACATCCAGCTTTTCCACCAGGCCTTCCTTATATATCTCGCGCGTTTCGGCGAGGATATTCCGGAGGCGGACCTGGTTGCTGTCGAGGATGACGAGGGCCTTATCGGCGGCCACTACATTGAAATAGGCTTTGTAAACGGCTGCCTTCGTTTCTACTTCGGAATACTGAACGCCTTTACGGGCCAGGTCTTCCAGGGTTTTTCTCGCCTGCAGGGCCACCAGTACGCTGGGGTCAAACAATGTCTGGTTGACATCCACCGCCCAGTACGTTGTAGGCCAGGCCGAATGCGATGGGCACTGTGGTGCCTTTGGGCGCGCTCGGGTCGAAGTTGCTGATGTCGACCAATTGTTTCTGGAGGATGGGATTGTGTTGGAACAGGCCTGTGCCGCTTACCTGGGGCAGGGCGAGGCCGCTCACTTCGCGGTTAACGGCGAGCTGGTTCAGCTCGTCCATCTTTGCATTACGGATGGCGTACTGATGGGTGAGCGCATAAGATATGGCGTCCTGCACCGAGAACCGCAGTGTTTCCGACGTGACGGCCGGCTGCTGTTGCGCATGGGCGCAGGTGAAGGCATGCAACATCGTGCCCGCCAGGGCAACGAGTTTCCATTTAAAGTGCATAGATCATTGATTTATTACTGGTTATCCTTTTTCTGTACTGATCGATCAACTGATAGCCTTTGAGGGAAGCCACCCCATACAGGAAATGCTCCAGCAGCACGCGCTGCACCTTTGTCATATCGTACCCGTTCATGGGGAACAGTTCCGGCTGGAAGCAGAAGAGCGACGAAGCCGCACGGAAGGCGCTGAGTATGTCCAGGTCGAGGTCGGACCGGTACAACCCTTCCTTCACGCCTCTTTCCAGGTTTTCTCGGATAGTGCGCACCATGAACACGTTCTTATGTTGCTCGAACAGCTGGAACGCCTTCGAATGGTATTTCTGGAGGTCCATCATCACCACGGGGTTCATATTCCTGAACTTTTCTTCCAACATCTTAATGACCAGGAACAGCTCTCCCACGGCATCTTCACTGTTGTTCCGGCTGGCGATGCATTGCTCTTCGATAAGGGCCAGGTGGCGGCTCATTACATTGAGCACCAGGTCGCTCTTATCAGCGAAGTGGGCGTACAGCGTTTTTTTGGAAATGCCCATGCGGTTGGCGATATCGTCCATAGTGATGGAACGGGTACCGTACTGCCGGAACATGTTAAACGCCGTGTCCAGGATCGTTCTTGAACTTCCATTGATTTTCTATATAGGGGCGAAATGTATTACACGCACAAAACTATGGAAACTATTTAAACTACCAAAGTTTCCATCTAGTATTTTACATAATATGACGAACGTGGTTTATCAAAGGATTTAGCGGGTTTATGAGGGGCAGGAAGCGCATAATATGCTGTAACTTTGCACTTTCAAACCAGAAACATGTCTCCAAAGCTGAAATTCCGGGTATTGCTGTCGCGCCTCCTGCGCTATTTCTTCCAGGGTCTGCTGATCCTGGCGCCGATCGGTATTACGGCGTTCACGCTGTATTGGGGCTTTATTACGATAGATAACCTGCTCCCGCGCGACCTGATCCCGGAAGACCACCCTATGAACTTCCTCAAATACAAGGGGTCGGCTTCGTTATCGTATTGGTAATCATTGTATTTGTGGGATATCTGAGCTCTTCGTTCATTATCGGGCGACTGATCGACATGTTCGATCACATCCTGGAGCGGACGCCTTTTATTAAATATATCTATTCCTCCGTGAAGGATGTTTTCGATGCATTTGTGGGGGAGAAGAAGAAATTCGATCATCCTGTGCTGGTGAATGTCTACGGGGAGGATGTCTGGGAGATGGGCTTCATCACCCAGGAAGACGTTCGCGCCCTGGGCCTGGAAGGCTACATGGCGGTTTATGTGCCCCATGCCTATGCCATTACGGGCAAGGTGTTTATGGTCCGCCGGGAGAAGGTGCGCCCATTGACCAACGTATCTGCCGGCGAGGCGATGAAATTCGCCGTATCGGGCGGGGTAACGCACATTACGGAGCTGCCGGCGGTGCAACCGGCGCCTCCCGAAAAGGGCGAATCTCTGTAATTCGGAGAAATGCTCTTCCGGGACTGAGAAACGTATCGTTAAATTAAGTTCTTTACATATCGGAGCGGATTACATTGCGGGAAACTGATATCATATGTATTCCATCAAGTTGCGCATGGCTTTACTGGCGCTGGCGTGCTGCCTGATTTCCGGGAGCGCCAGGAGCTGGGGTTCTTCGGGCACGAGCGGATCAACCGGCTGGCGGTGTTCTCTTTACCGCCACAGATGCTGGTATTCTTCAAGCCTCATCTGTCTTACTTGGTCAAGCATGCCACCACGCCCGACAAGCGCAGGTACCTGGTGGCCGGGGAGGGCCCACGCCATTATATAGACCTCGATCACTATGGCGAAGCGCCCTTTTCCTCGCTACCCCGCGGATGGCGCGAGGCCGTTGCCCGCTATGGGGCAGATTCCCTTGCGAAGCATGGCCTGCTACCCTGGCACCTGGAGCGGATGCAATACCGGCTGACGGAAGCCTTCAGGCTGGGAAACGGATTGCAGGCGCTGCGGACCGCCGCGGAACTGGGCCATTACATCGGCGACGCCTTCGTGCCCCTGCATACCAGCTCTAACCACAACGGGCAACAGACCGGTCAACATGGCATCCATGGATTATGGGAGTCGCGCATACCGGAACTTTTCGCCGATGCACGGTACGACTACTGGACCGGCCCTGCCTCCTATGTCCCCGATTGCAGGGCCTTCTTCTGGAAGATCGTCCTGGAAAGCGCCGAAGCCTCCTGGGTGGTACTGTCCACCGAAAAGCAACTGACGCAGGAATTCCCGCCAGACCGGCGGTATGCCTGGGAACTGAGGAACGGGCGGCTCGTCCGCCAGTACAGTACCGCCTATGCCGAAGCGTACCAGGGCCGCATGGGCGACATGGTGGAGCGCAGGATGCGTGGCGCCATCGCTGCCGCAGCTGCCTGCTGGTACACTGCCTGGGCCGATGCAGGCCAACCGCCGCTGGCTCACCTTGCAGCACTGACATTCCCTGAACTGGAAGATGCGGAAGACCAGCGGCTGGATAGTATTGCCACCGCCGGGAAGATCCTGGGGCGGGAACATTGAATTACGGTCCATGACAACGCTGTAACATACAGCCATTGCCGTGCTTCCACGCGATGCCAAAGCAGTGATGGACGATCCCCGAAAACCCGCTCCTGTCGGAAGGCCGGCCCCTTGCGGCAAGGGTAAAATATTTGAGGAACCTAATACGTTTTCTGAAAAGAAAGATTATCTTTGGTTCTCCATCTGATATTTTTAACCTTTCCTCACTGACCAATCCTTCCGGTTCATTTACCGAGATTTTTTACCTTTTCCTTCGAAAAACCATATAAAGTGGAACAAGAAAACGTATACAATTTAGACCGCAACATGAAGGTGCACAACTTTAATGCAGGTCCTTCTGTATTGCCCAACGAGGTGCTGTACAAAGCCAGCAAGGCGCTGATCGATTTTGAGGGATCAGGAATGTCCATCCTGGAGATCGGGCACAGAACGGAACCTTTATGGCAGTAATGGAAGAGGCCCGTAACCTTACCCGCGAGCTCATGGGGCTCGACGACGATTTCGAAGTGCTCTTCCTGCAGGGCGGGGCCACCATGCAATTCATGCAGGTGCCCATGAACCTGCTGGACAACAGCGGCGAAACCGCCTCCTATATCGATACCGGCGTATGGTCCAACAAGGCCATCAAGGAAGCGAAACTATTCGGGTATGTAGATGTAGCCGCAAGCTCCAAAGAAGCGAACTACAATCATATTCCCAAACAATACACGATTGCCCCCAGTCCAAATACCTCCACATCACCACCAACAACACCATTTACGGGACGCAGTTTCATGCCATTCCCGAAACGGATGTTCCCCTGGTAGGCGATATGAGCAGCGACATTCTCAGCCGCCAGATGGACTTCAACCGCTTCGCGCTCATCTACGCAGGCGTTCAGAAGAACATGGGCGCAGCAGGCGCTACCATGGTGGCTGTCCGCAAGAGCATGCTGGGCAAGGTAACCCGCCAGATCCCCTCCATCCTCAACTACAAGAACCACATCGAAAACGGTTCCATGCTCAACACACCGCCCGTTTTCGCCGTATATATCTCCATGCTCACCCTCCGCTGGCTCAAAGGCCAGGGCGGCGTAGCTGCCATAGAGCAGATCAATAATAAAAAAGCGGCCCTGCTGTACGACGAGATCGACCACAACCCCTGTTCCGTGGCAACGTCGCTAAAGAAGACCGCAGCAAGATGAACGTTACCTTCACGATCGACAAACCGGAACTGGAAGAAGAATTCCTCAAGTTCTGCAAGAAAGAAGATATCGTCGGCATCAAAGGCCATCGCCTCTCCGGCGGGTTCCGCGCTTCCCTCTATAACGCCCTCCCGCTCGAAAGCGTGGAAGTAATGGTAGAAGCCATGAAATTCTTCTCCCTGAAGAAAGCCTGATCTTCCCACTACCGAAGCATTCAAAATATTTAAATACGAAGACCGCCGCAGATTACTGAGGCGGTCTTTTTAATTCCTACCCTCCTTTTCTTACTTTTACTGCCTCTAACAGTAAACACACAGAATCCATGGCAATTATCAAACCGTTCCGGGCACTGCGTCCGCAAGCCGCGATGGCCAAATCAGTAGCCGCCAGGCCCTACGATGTGCTCAATTCGAAGGAAGCCGCCGAAGAAGCCGCCGGCAACCCGTATTCCTTCTATCACGTCAGCAAATCGGAAATCGATCTGCCAGAGGGAACGGACATCCACTCCGCCCCCGTGTATGCCAAAGCCGCCGAAAACCTGCAGAAGTTGCTGTCCGAAGGCACCCTCTTCCAGGAGGCTTCCCCGCTTATTATATCTACAAACTCGTGATGGACGGCCGCTCCCAGACAGGGCTCGTATGCGCCTCCTCCATCGATGACTATAACAAGGGCATCATTAAAAAGCACGAGTTCACCCGTCCCGAAAAAGAACAGGACCGCATCAACCACATCACCGCCACCCGCGCGCAGACCGGTAATGTATTCCTTGCCTACAACGACGTTCCCGAACTCAACGCCCTCATCTCTCACTGGCAGGAACACAATGCCCCGGTATACGACTTTATCGCTGACGACGGCATCACCCATACCATTTGGGTGGTAGCAGACGACGCCGCCGTGAACGAGATCACCGAGCGCTTCGCCACCCAGGTGCCCGCCACCTATATCGCCGACGGCCACCACCGCGCTGCTTCCGCCGCTCTCGTGCAGAAAGCCGGCGGCACGGACGTAACCGCCGATCAACCCATCAACTTCTTCCTTACCACCATCTTCCCTGCCAGCCAACTCGCCATTCTCGACTACAACCGCGTCGTAAAAGACCTGAACGGCCACAGCAAGGAAGATTTCATTTCCCGCCTGGAGTACGATTTCCTCGTGGAGCCTATCGGCCACCATGCACAGAAACCCTCCATGCTCCATGAATTCGCCATGTACCTCGATCATACCTGTACCACCTCGTGGCCCGGGAAGGCACCTACACCACGGACCCCATCGGCGTGCTGGATGTCACCATCCTCCAGAACAACGTGCTGGACAAACATCTGGGCATCCAGGATCCCCGTACAGACAAGCGCATCGACTTCGTGGGCGGTATCCGCGGGCTCGGAGAACTGGTTAAACGGGTAGACAGCGGGGAAATGGCCGTGGCCTTTGCCCTGTATCCCGTTACCATCCAGCAACTGTTCGATATCGCGGACAGCGGCAATGTGATGCCTCCCAAATCCACCTGGTTCGAGCCGAAGCTGCGCGACGGCCTCCTGACCCACACGATCTGATTATTCAGGCAATATCCGCCGTTGGCCCCGGTTTGAGCCGGGGTCAACGGTTTTTTCTTACATTTACAGAAAACGAAGAGAACAATGGAATGGCAAAAGGCTGCTAAAAATGGACACTTGTGATGACGGGCGTGCTTTCCTTCCAATGGGCGCTCGCTCAGGATAACGCCGAACTTCAACAAACCGCACGGAATTTCCTCCGCTCGGGCGATTACGCGAACGCCATCCTGGTGCTCAACCAGGCGATCACGTCAGCGCCGGACGATATCCAGCTCAAAAAGACCTGGCCTTTGCCTATTACCTCAAAGGGGACTATAACCGCGCCTACACCGTGGTTTCGCCACTGGTAGACAAGAAAGACGCCGATATCCACCTGTTCCAGATCGCCGGTAACATCTACCAGGGCAAACAGGACTGGAAAGGCGCCGAAAAGGTATATCAACGCGGTCTCCGCAAATTCCCCAACAGCGGCGAGCTCCATTGCGACTATGGCGACCTCCTGCAAAACATGAAGAATTTCGACGCCGCCCTGAGATATTGGGTAAAAGGCATCGAAGTAGACCCGAACTTCCCGGGCAACTACTACCACGCCTCCCGCAGCTATCTCTGGACCAAAGAGCCCATCTGGGCCATCCTGTACGGCGAAACCTTCATCAACCTCGAAAGTTATACCACCCGCACCGCAGAGATCCGCGATGTGGTACTGGAATGTTATAAAAAACTGTTCGACGATCCCGCCATCTTCAACAGCATCCCCGGCGAAACCGCCAAAGCTAAAAAGGCGAATCCACAAATCCATTTACGGAAGCCTTTAAAGGCGTAATGGCCAAACAGGTCAGCGTGATCGCCACGGGCATTGAACCGGAATCGCTCATCATGTTGCGGACGCGGTTCCTGCTCGACTGGTACAAATTCTACGGCGTGAAATATCCGTACGCCCTGTTCGACTTCCAGCGGAAACTGCTGCGCGACGGGATGTACGAAGCTTACAACATCTGGCTGTTCGGCCCGGCCGCAAATCAGGCCGAATACAAATCCTGGACGGCGCTGCACAAGGCGGAGTACGACAACTTCACCACCTGGCAGCGCAACCATCCGTTAAAACTCCGGAACGACGAGTTTTACAACACCGGCAAGATAGCCTCGATCAAGTAGCGTTTGCCGGTGCCGTCAGCAACCTCTGTGAACAACTCATATCTAAACCATAGCGCTATGCTGATCGCAAAACACCAAAACATCATCGACAACGCGGTAAAGGCCAACCACGAAAGAACCTTTTATTCGCAGTATCCCGAGCACCCCAAGGCATACGGCGAAGAGGCGCCCGTAAAGGGCGAAACCGGCTTTAAAAGCCTGCTCAACCAGCCCTTTTCCCGCTTGAAGCAAAAGGTGGTGGACAATTGGTACGGGAAGAAGTATCCCCTTACACCCTGGAGCCCCTCGGCATTTCGTACCCCATCATTTCCACGGATGAACTCGTTAAGGCTGGCAAGAGAGCCGGCCAACGCTGGGCGCAGCTATCGGTAGCCGACCGCGCCGGCATCCTTACCGAAACGCTGGAAAAGATCCAGCACCACTTCTTCGAGATCGCGCACGCCACCATGCACACCACCGGCCAGAGCTTCATGATGAGCTTCCAGGCCAGCGGCCCCATGCGAACGACCGCGCCCTCGAAGCCATCGCCATGGGATACCAGCAACTCCAGCACTTCCCGGAGAGCAATCCTGGGAAAAGCCCATGGGCAAGATCAGCGTTAAGCTGCAGAAATCCTTCCGGCCCGTTCCCAAAGGCCTGGGCCTCGTGATCGGTTGCTCGACCTTCCCGGTATGGAACTCGCTTCCCGGCATTTATGCCGACCTGATCACCGGCAACCCCGTGATCGTGAAGCCCCACGCCAGGGCGGTGCTGCCCATCGCGATCGTCGTAGCCGCCATCCAGCAGGTACTGGAAGAAAACGGCCAGGACCCTTACACCTGTCAGCTCGCGGCCGACTCCACGAATCAGCCCATCACAAAAGCCCTCTGCGAGCACCCGGACGTTCACCTCATCGACTACACCGGCGGCAGCGCCTTCGGCAATTACGTGGAATCCCTCGCCTCGCAGGGCAAGACCGTTTTCACAGAAAAAGCCGGCGTCAACTCCGTGATCATCGATTCCGTGCAAGACATCGATGCCGTCATGCAGAACCTCGCCTTTTCCGTGAGCCTCTACAGCGGACAGATGTGCACCGCCCCGCAGAATTTCTTCATCCCGGAGACCGTCAAAACGCCGAACGGGACTTTATCCTTCGACGAAGTCGCGAAGAAATTCACAGATGCCGTTACCGCCCTCGTCAACAATCCCAAAATGGGAGCGGGTACACTTGGCGCCGTACAGAATGAAACCACCCTGCAACGCGCCCGGGAGGCCGCAAAGCTCGGCGGGAAAGTGCTCCTCGAAGGCGCCCCCGTCAGCAGCGAAGAATTCGCAGGCGCCCGAACCTGGAGCCCGGTGGTAGTGGAAGTATCGGCAAACGACTCCGGCATTTTCCAGCAGGAGCTCTTCGGGCCCGTGGTATTGCTCGTCAAAACCCAAAACACCGATGAATCGATCCGCCTCGCCCGTGAAATGGCCTCCAGTCATGGCGCCATTACCTGCGGAGCCTACGCGACCGACGAAGTGGTGATGGACAAGATCGCCGATGCCATGAACAGCGCATTCACCCCGTTTCCTTCAACTTTACGGGCTTCATCTGGGTGAACCAGCATGCCGCCTTCTCAGACTTCCATGTTACCGGCGGCAACCCCGCGGGCAACGCCAGCTTCACCACGCCGGAGTTCATCGACAAACGCTTCGTGTGGGTGGGGAACAGAACTTACGTATCCTAAAACATCAATCATATGCGGATGACTTCACGGATATACCTCCTCTTACTGCTTGCCGCCGCAGCCTGCCAGCAGGCGCCTAAGGCGGATAAGGCCAACGTATCGGAACCACAGGCCGTGGCAACGCCCTCGGACGGGCATACCCTTCGGCTGGATACTGCCGCCTGTACGCTCATCTGGATCGGCACCAAGCCCACCGGCGAGCACAAAGGCTCATTCCAGTTCCAGGACGGGGAGCTATTCGTGAAGGACAGCTCCGTTACCGGCGGCAGCTTCACCATCAATATCGCCAGCCTCCGGAATCTTGACCTCAATGCCCAGCCGGATATGAAAAAGCAACTGGAAGATGAGCTGAAAGGCGTCAACTTCTTCGATGCCGGCCAATATCCCACGGCGAAGTTCGAGGTGACGGAAGTGACGCCCTACCATCCTGCAGAAACAGATGAGTCGGTACTGTTGAAAGACGCTACCCATATGGTGCGCGGCAACCTGACCATGAAGAACGCCACCAAGAACATCACCTTTCCCGCCAAGATCGTCTTTGAAAAGGGGAAAGTGCGGGCAGCGGCCAATTTCAACATCGACCGTACGCAGTGGGGCATGACCTACAGGGCCGACAAATCGTTGCAGGATAAGTTGATCAATTCCGTCGTCAATATTCAGTTTGAACTGATTACCCGTTGATAAAGAGGCCCGGTTTACGCCGGGCCTTTCTTTACGGGGAAATTTCGGTAAATTGAATATGCACAAAGTTTCTGTTTATGGACAATAACCAACAACGGGACGAGCGCCTCTGGCGCATAGCGAAAGCCCGGGCGGCCTTCCGCACTCATTTCACCGCTTACCTCATCGTAAACGGCTTTCTCTGGCTGATATGGTACCTGACCTCTTCCGACACCGGCGGCACGCCCTCGCCTGTATGGCCTATGGCCGGCTGGGGCCTCGGTCTTGCTTTCAACTACTATTTCGCGTTTGAGCAAGACCCTTTCCGGGACGCTACGCGCGAATATGAGAAACTGCAGCAGGAAAGGGAACAACGCGGCCTCTGACCCAAACAACCATCATGCACCACCCCAACCGACTTTTCGATGTGCTCTCACATCAGTTAGCGCTATTCCCAAAACGGACATGTTGGCCGCCAAGGAGGAAGGAGCCTGGAAGCACTATGCCACATCGGAAGTGGCGGCGCTGACGGCTCAATTTGCCGCCGGGTTCCTGGAAATGGGTCTGGGCGGCACTCCGCCGGATCCGGAACAACAGCATAAGGTAGCCATCATCAGCGCCAACCGGCCAGAATGGATCTTTACCGACCTGGCCTGTCAGCAAGCCGGCATCGTGCTCGTTCCCATCTACCCCACCATCAGCGCCACCGAGCTGGTTTTCATCCTCAACGATTCCGGCGCCAGGTTCCTCTTCGTGGATGATGCAGACATGTATGAAAAGGTGAAAGTCCTCCGCGACCAACTACCGCCCTCTCCGAAGTCTTTTCCTTCGACCGCATACCGGGCGTCCGCCATTGGATGGATGTGCCCGCAGCCGCAACGCCTGAAAGTGAAACACGCCTGCCTGCGGTCCGCGATTCCGTTACACCGGGCACGCTGGCCACCATCATCTATACGTCCGGCACCACCGGCACGCCCAAAGGCGTCATGCTCACCCATGGCAACATCATGAGCAACGTGGTGGGCTGCCTGCCGATCTTACCGGTAGACGAGCACTCCCGTGCCCTTAGTTTCCTCCCGCTCAACCACATCTTTGAGCGGATGGTCACCTATGTATATTTCACGGCCGGGGTATCCGTCTACTACGCCGAAAGCCTGGAAACTATTGCCGACAACCTCCGCGACGTGCAGCCCGGTATCTTCACCACCGTTCCGCGGGTACTGGAAAAGCTATTTGAGAAGATCATGGCGAAAGGACATGCGCTTACCGGCTTTCAGAAAAGCATTTTCTTCTGGGCTTTACGGGTAGGAGGACAATACGAGGTCAATAAGCCATTATCCCCTGGTACCGTGCGGAGCTGGCACTGGCGAACCGGCTGGTGTTCCGCAAATGGCGGGAAGCGCTCGGCGGAAGATCCGCTGTATCGTGACCGGCGCCGCGGCCTGCCAGCTAAGGCTCCTGAAGCTCTTTACCGCCGCGGGCCTCCCGGTCCTCGAAGGGTACGGATTAACGGAAACGTCCCCGTGATCAGCGTTAACGGCAAAGACCCTAAAGACCGCATGTTCGGGACGGTAGGACCGGTGATATCCAATGTGGAAGTGAAGCTGGCCGATGACGGGAGATACTGGTGAAAGGCCCCAGCGTAACGTCCGGGTACTATAAACGTCCCGACCTCACTGCGGAGGCTTTTCACAACGGGTGGTTCCATACGGGAGATATCGGCGTGATGCTGCTGCAGAAGTACCTGAAAATCACCGACCGCAAGAAGGAATTATTTAAGACTTCCGGCGGGAAGTTCGTGGCGCCCAGCCTATCGAGAACAAGTTTAAAGAGTCGCCCTACATAGAACAGATCATGGTGGTGGGGGCGGACAGGAAATATACCGGCGCGCTGATCGTCCCTAACTTCGAGAACCTCCGGGCCTGGGCAAGAACGCAAAATGTAGACATCCCATCCAACGAGGACGCGTTGAAAGACCCGAAGGTAAAAGCGCTGTACCGGGAAGCGGTGAACAAGTACAACCAGTACTTCAACCATATCGAGCAGATCAAGAAGTTTGAGCTGATGCCCCGCGAATGGACTATCGACGGCGGCGAAATGACGCCTACGCTGAAGCTGAAGCGGCGCGTCATCCAGGAAAAGTACCGCGACTCCATCGAGCGCCTTTATGCCTGATCTTTTTAAAGAAATTTGCCAAAATCCTTTATTTTTGCCCTCCCGCTGCCTGATGGGCAGTACTGGCCCGGTAGTTCAATGGATAGAATAGAAGTTTCCTAAACTTTAGATACAAGTTCGATTCTTGTCCGGGCTACAACTAAGAAACCCGCAAATGCGCTAAACATGGCATTTGCGGGTTTTGTCGTTTGATGGGTGGTCACATCAGTTGCCACTTACATCATTATTACTTTCCGCGAACTTTACTTTACACGGACCACATAAACACGCATACGCTCGTGCGCTGAAAATTGGAAATCGGGATTGTACTTTTCGTATAAGTACATGTGCTGATCGGTGTCTGCCAGCGTAATGCTGAAGTATGCTTTGGTACAATCGTCGTGGCGGGCTACATGGCTCGCATCTCCCTGTCCCAGTACGAAGTCGCCTTTCTCCAAAGGAATGAGCCCCACTTTCAGCAAAAACCGTCCACCTGCTTCCTTTACCCGGAACGCACGGCTCCGGCCAAGGGAAACGGGGTCACACTGTCTCCGACTTCCACGTGCGTTTTAAAAGACGCCCCTGCGCCCGAAAGACCCGTGGGATAGGTAGTGGTAGAATCAAATTTCTGCAGGTCAAGCGCAAATCCAAGGTTGGTGGCGCCTGAATAATCCACTTCCATATTCGCACTGCTTCCGCTTTGGCTACGGTTCATTAATTTTGTCGGCACATCCATCAGCAACCAGATCGTATCACCTAAAAGTATGCTGTCTTTATCTGGAAAGATACGTGTATTGACGTCGAATGAATAAGTGATATCGGCGCAATTCTTCTTCGAGCATAAAAATTGCACATCGCCAGGTGCGCCATCATTAATACCACCACAACTTTAATTTTAGTATCCATAGCTTGCAAATAACGCATTCACGGCATTCAGTTGGTTGTTGCCGCTGTTTAACAATAGCCTGTTCCTGAACTCCACAATCGTCTTAACGTCGCTGGTATATAGTTACTACACGCCACTCCGGATTCCTAAGTCCTACCAATAAAAAGGCTCAGTTACGAGCCATAAATCTTTTACTTAGTTACGTTTCTACGAAAGAAAGAGGCTTTACTAAGCCTACAAATCAAATATAGCTAGACTCCCCGATCATATTAAGTTTCCTTTATAAATAATTCTTCAAAGCAGAATCGTCAATATAATGACCCTCCGGTCCCATAACTCCCACACTCAATTTTGGCATAAAACCGCAGGTGGAATGGCGCCGTTTTTTTGACAAATGTCATCATTTTGAGGCGCTTGCATCTTAACCGGCTGCTGTTTCGTAAATTTATAGGAACAAAAAAATCACTTTTTATGGCCCAATTCAATTCTATTTTCAACTTCACAGGCAAGCTCGGTAACGTGATTGCCTACCGCCGGGGCGGCAAGGTATACCTCCGCACCCGGCCCGAGACCGTCCGGCAGACGGATAACACCCGTCGTTCCGCCCAATGGTTCGGCGCGGCCAGTAACAAGGGAGCCTTCATCCGCAGCGTCTTCGCGGAGGAACTGGATATCCCCACTACGGCGCGCACGTCAACCAGCTAAACAAGACCATCTTCAAAGCCGGCAGGAACAACCACGCGGCCCTCAAAGGCTTCCGGTTCAACCCGTCTACGCGGGTCGACAAATTCTTCCCTTCCCGCTCGGAGCTCTCCCGCGACGGTAAGCTGCAGATCTACTCCAATAGCCTCGACGCCCTTGGCGGCGCCATTGCGGTGGAGGTAAAGCTCATCGCCAAGCGGATCGACTTCACCACCCGCAAGGTTACCGGCACGGATGTTGCCTTTATGGTCATCGGGAAAGACTACCTCCGGAAGCTCAATGAACAATCCTCTAAACTCGACTTCAAAGGAGCCGAACTCTCGGTAAAAGTTCCGGGAAAAGGTACCTGATCGTAGTGATGCAGGTAAGGCTGCACCTGGAAGACGGCGCCTCCTGCAACAAAAAGCTCTGCGCGGCAGACATCATCGCGGTACAGGAAGACAAACCGCTGAAAGCAGTCCCTGCAAAATCCCAACCCCACAAGCAATTACCCGGTATCCCCACCGGCCTCTCCGACAGGATACCGTACGCTGCCGATAAGGTGGTCATTATCCAAAGGGAATAGCCCCTTCGCCATAACAAGTGATTTTTACCATAATGCGTTCAATTTCAATACATATCGTTCTTACTCCTGCCCGGAAGGCCCTGCTCCCGGCAGGTATTTTCATGTCCGGAAGCCTCCATTTCACCTCCTATAACCCTGTTACATACGTTCAACCCCTTCCGGATCACCTCCGGGTCACCACCACATGATCTCCACATCAACTCCACGTTTTCCACGGATGATACTATTCCTATGCTATTGCTCACTAGAGATAATACGGAGACCATAGCTTCTAACTGCCTTCTAATTTCCATCTTAACTCCTTCTCCCGGCTATCACCCTTCCCTCATGCTCCCCTTCACCTACTTCCCCTGGCATCGTGTATTGAACTGCTGATCGCCGTCTAAATGCGTAACAGTACTTACCGCCTCTCTGCGGTATTTATCGGAGAAAGCATTGCACACTCACTGTAATAACTTGACAAAAAGCACTTATGAAATTATTCAGACTGCAATATTACCGCACTCCCATTTTCTAACTTACGGCCCTATACGAAAGCGAACGACTTAAAAATACCAACCAAACCAACCATGAGAATCATGTCCCTATTCCACAGACTGGCAGCAGCATTGTGCCTGTTCCTAAACGCCTGCACACAGGCCCCGAAGTAATGACCGTTACATCCGGCAGCTTACGGGAAGCACTTGACCACGCCTCCGGCGAAAATAAATACCTGATGGCCATCGTCACCTACGAAGGCTGCCCTTCCTGCGACAAACTGATGGACGCCGCCAACAATCTCGATGCATTCCATGATGTGTTGGATCAATACGTCATCTTCAGGCTGAATGTTGGAGATTCCAAAAACATTTGGCTCGATCAGTGGCTCTACGACAAATCGTATCCCATCACCCTGCTCTTTTCACCCCAGGAGAAATTGCTAACCATCATTAAGAACGGTAATGTTCATGCCATAAAGGATATCGCCGCCAAAGCTTTGGTTAACCCGGCCGATAAATCCCTGTACACTTTCAGCAAAACCAAATTGAAACTGGGGCACGACACCCTCGTACGCACGCTCTCTCCGCCGCCCTGGAAGGATACAACGCACTCAAAGACAGCACTACCGGCCCACGCCTGCAGCATATCGTCGATAAGCTCGCGCTCACTGCGCAGGAACAACCATACTTCTTCAACTATTACCTGCTGGCCAGATTATCCGGCAGATTGGGCGACAGTATCCAGGCAGAACGCTTCTCCGACAGTGCGCTCAGCCGCAAAGGATCGCTCGAAGCCGTACTTTACCCACCGCTTCGTTCCGAACTGAAATATCAGAACGATACCAGTTATGATCCTTACGATGATCCATACGTCGCTATCAACGACACCAACATCGATATTGGTGAAGTACAGCGCAACCAGCAACCCAAGGCCACCTTTAAGATCAAAAACACCGGCCGGCAACCCCTCCTGATCCGTGAGGTGAAAGTAGGCTGCACCTGTACCGCCGCCGATTGGCCCCAAAAGCCCATCCTTCCCGGAGAGGAAACCGTCGTGAGCCTTACCTATAAAGCGGCGAAAGAAGGAGCATTTAATCAGTCGGCCTACGTGCTGACCAACGCATTCAACAGCGCCGTCCATATTACCATCTCCGGGTTCGTCATGTAACCAACCCACTTCCTTTTACTTCACCGACTTAAAAAGCTTTCCCCGGGCTCAAAGGGAAACCTATGTACATACCTCTTTCATCACTTCAAAATCAGCTAAAAATGAAGAAAACCATCCTCAAATGGAGCGCAGCCCTGATAATGACGGCAGCGCTTATCACCGGTGTAATTCAGTACTCCGGGGCGTACCCTGCAACCAGCTGCTTCGACCCCTACGGAGGGAAGCGGAATACAATTCCGGACACGGAATATTGCGCCGTTTTTTATACATGCGACGATTGGTATCAGCCCGTCCAACATGAATGCCCCTGGGAACCGTCTTCAACACGGCACTGGAGGTATGCGACTGGCCGGAATGGTCCGAAACTTATCCCTGGTGCATCTAAGCCAACCATTGTGGCTAATTATTTTACCAATCAAAACGTAAACATGAAAAAACGCATCCTGAAATGGAGCGCCGCAATGAGCGTGACCGCTGCGCTCGTATTCGGCATTCACAAACAATCTGAGGCATATCCTACAAGGAGCTGCGCCTCGCTGGTCGGCCAATATTGGATCTACATTCCGGACGACACCTATTGTGCCGTATTCTGGTCCTGTACATATGATTGGGAGTACGTTCGCCATGAGTGCTACTGGCCGCAATACTTCGACTTTCAGACACAGGTATGCGAATGGCCTGATCCTGAAGACGAGCCCTTGCCCTGCTTTTAATCACATCGCATGATGTCCGGCCGCCCGTCACCGCGTCTCACCGGTACGGGCGGTTTAACATATCATTCTTCCGGCATCAGCGCCGGGTTATAAACGATTTCCCACAGATGCCCGTCGGGATCCTGGAAGTATCCCGCATAGCCGCCCCAAAAGGTATCCTGGGCGGGTTTGATGATCGTAGCGCCCGCTCTTACAGCCTGCTGCATTACCGCATCCACCTCCGCGGTGCTGGTTACATTATGCCCGATCGTAAATTCAGTGGAAGAGGGCGGCTGCTCCGGCAATCCGGTATCTTTCGCGAGACTTTTGCGTGGCCACACCGCCAGCTTCAGTCCTCCGGACAAATCGAAGAATGCCACCGCTCCATACTCGAACTCGGCGCCAATAATACCTTCGGAAGGAAGTCCCATGCCATGATGATAGAATGTGTACGCCCGCTCAAGATCGTCTACGCAAAGTGTAAGTACTGATATCCTGGGTTTCATATGATGTGTATAGTTGCTCCAACTTCGCACAAATATCGTGCAGGAACAGCGGCTGTTATTTCATCCGCTTTACCATATCGGCATAAACCGCAATCAGGTGCGTTCGCACGGAATCAGGCGTTGGACTTTGCTCCCCGTTGGCTAATAGCGTGATGGCGCCGGAAGGCAGTGCGGGCATATGGCAATCCACGCAGTTTTGTTGCAATACCGCTGATGGCTTGCCCCTGTGCTTGCAGAACTGCGGGCCGTCCGGCTGGTGACAGGTCATGCACCGGGTAGAGAACGTCTGCATATCCGTGCGCTCGGAAACGTGGGGATCGTGACAGGTCGAGCAGTTCATGGTCTGGCTTTGCAGGAAACACTGGCTGGCCGCCAGCAATTGCATTTGGTTGCCGTGTACGTCCAGCTGGTTCGGCTTTTGGGAAAGGGAACCGTAGGGATGATAAAATCAGCAAGCTTATCGCCGGGTTTGAATGCAAAAGCGGGTTTATACATGGGCTTGAGCCCGGAATGACAAAGCGCACAAGCATCCAGGCGTTGCTGGCGCGTGAGGGTATCCATACGCGCGATGAAGTGCGCCGCTTTATCCGCGGGGTTTTCGGTATGATATTGCACATGCGCCGCCGCCGGACCATGGCAACGCTGGCAGTCGATCCCCGCGATCATTTCGCGCCGTTCGAATTTCTCCGTGATATTAATCCCTTTCACTTCCTCCCTAACCTTTACGTCCGAGCTATGGCAACCGAAACAGGTACTGGGGATCACCCGGTCGAATTTGGGATGGTCTGCCGGAAAGCCCGGGCTATTGGCCCAGCCATCTGCCGGCACGAACCAGGATACAGGTAACTGGAAGTACTGGTCTTTGCTCCAATAAAGGAATGTCTGCGCCTTTCTGCCCGACCCCATAACGATATCGAAAGGATAGCGGGCTTTCTCTTGCCCGTTGACTTTTACCGCCTGGAACAGTTCCTTACCCTGCTTTTCCATGACCACATCCGTTCCGTTTGCGAAGTGGAAGGTATTGAGCGGGGAACTGAAGTGTCCTTTCACCGTTCCTTCTTCCGCTTCGGCCGAGGAATGGGCATGCGCAGTTGTGGCATAGGAATCATATATCGTTTTATGACACGAAGCACAGGACGTGGCATCCGCATACGCGGCGCCTCGGGTATCGGCGGATCTGGGCTTTTGATCCGAGCACCTGGATAACAGGCCCACGAGAACGGCAATAGCTCCCACGAGCAGATAAGGGCGTTTGTTCATAACGGCAGAAACTTGATAAATATAATCGTTTTCCACCGGAAAGGGACAGATCGGGAACTTTTGATTGCTGCTATCTTTCCTACATTTGTTCCATGACTACATGCGGGTAAGGATTATCCATCAAATCAATTAAAATGCAACAAATCCGGCAATACTTCGAAACGATCACACCACTATCCGACGCGGACTGGCATTACTTTTCCTCGCGGCTGACAATGGAATCGTTTCCCAAAAATCCCTCCTCCTGCATGCCGGACAAACAGAAAACCATCTCTCTTTCATCGCGGAAGGACTGGTGCGCTTCTTTATTCCCGGCGACGAGGAAAACGACGTTACCTTTAGTTTCTCCTTCGCCGGAGACTTCGTATCAGCCTATGACTCCTTCCTCACCCGGCAACCTTCCATCTACCACGTAGAAGCCCTGACAGACACGGTGCTATACCGTATCTCCCACGGCGATCTGCAAGATATTTATCAGAACACGGCGGCAGGCAACATCATTGGCCGCCATGCCGGGAGGATCTTTATCTTACCCTTCTTCGCCGGGAGATCTCCCTGCTCCGCGAGTCCGCTGAAGAGCGGTACGTCAAATTACTGACGGAACAGCCGAAACTGATCCGCGAGATCCCCTCAAATACATCGCCTCCTGGATCGGCATCACGCCGCAGGCGCTGAGCAGGATCCGCAAGCGGATTACGGGCATTTCTTAACCTGGGTTCATTGACTTATCCATCCGGCGGGAGGAAATTTGCATAAAAAAGCGATGGTACCCGAAATCACACTTTTGGCCACATTCCTGGCGGCATTCATTATCCTGCGGCTGAAGCATCAGGAAAACCGTTACGCACAGGCGGCACGCATTGCCATGGCGGCGATGCTCTTCGTAACGGGCGGGGCGCATTTCGGATTTGCCAAAGGCATGGCCATGATGCTGCCGGAGATAGTTCCTTTTAAATTAGGCCTGGTATACTTAACAGGTATATTGGAGATCGCCGCCGGCATAGGATTGCTCATCCCGGCGATGGCGAGGAAAACAGGATGGTGGCTGATCGCGTTCTTCGTATGCATTACGCCCGCCAATGTTTATGCGGCCATGCACCACGTGAACCTGCAAACCGCCACCAACGACGGTAACGGACCGGAATACCTGTGGTTCCGCATCCCCCTGCAATTGTTCTTTATCGGATGGCTATATTTTTCGGCCGTCAGGCCCGCCGCGATGCCGCGGGTCGCCGCCCGTCACTTAGTATAAAGCGCGGGATCCAAAGCCGCGGGAGACCATTGCCGGAGCATGTCGATGATATTCTTTTCGTCATAGGAGTCAGCAGACTCCAGCAGCCCGGTGTTCTGGGTATGGAGACGGTTGCCCTTCGCATCGAGGATGACGAGCACCGGGAACCCGAAGCGCTGCGGGTATCCCAGTTCCTTCAGGATATCGAGGTTCTTGTTTTCTTTGCTGTAATTGAGATGATAGACGATGTAACTCTTCGCCTGCTCGTCTTTCAGGCGGGGATGCTCTTCCACATATGCGTACAGCCTGCGGCACCAGATGCACCAGTTGCCGCCGATCTGCAGCAAAACGTGCTTGTTTTCCGCCACTGCCTGTTTCAATACGGCTTTGAGATCGGCCCGCGCATCGGCGTTCGGGTTATAAATGCTGTCGAGACCTTTATGCTGTGCCTGGCCGCGCCAACGGTAAAAATAGACGCGATAATGAGAAGAAGTTGTTTCATGGTTGGTACTATTGTCTCTAAAGTACGTATTTTCTACTTCGCCTTTTCCATCCGCCGCAACATTTTGTGCAAATCCACCCCTTTCCCAGCACAGGTTTGAAGAGGTCGCCTTCGCTTTTGATGCGGTCAAGGGCGTTGTGGATATTAAAATCGGTGATCTTCAGCCCAGGCTTCACTTCTTCCCAATGCAGCGGCATGGATACGGGGGCGCCGGGCTTTGGCCTTAAAGAATACGCCGCGGCCAGCGTGGCTTTGGGGCGATTTTGCAGGTAGTCGATATACAACATCCCTTTCCGGTTGCGCGTCATCCGCTCGATGCTCGTAAACGTGGGCAGCATTTCATGCACCTTCGTGGCAATGATCTTCCCGAATAACTGGCATTCGTCGTAGGTATATTTCGCGTTTAGCGGGATATAGATGTGAATGCCCGTGGAGCCGGATGTTTTCGGGTAGCCCGTCACACCCAGTTCATCGATAACCTCCTTCACAGCCAATGCTGTCTGGATAACTTGTTTGAAGGGGTTCTTCTCGGTAGGGTCCAGGTCGAGGCAGCACCAGTCGGGGTGGTCTGGCTTGTCGACCGTACTGTTCCAGGGATTCATTTCGATAGAGCCGCTATTGGCCATCCAGAGGATAGCGGCTTCGTCCTCCGGCACGAGGAAATTCTTGTTTTCCCCTTCGCTGGTGGTGTAAGGGTATTGCCGCATCCAGCCGGGAGCGGTTTCGGTCACGTCTTTCTGATAAAGCTTTTACCGGCAATGCCGTTAGGATAGCGGTTCATGGATTGCGGCCTGCCGGCCAGGTAGGGAAGGATGAAAGGCGCCACCTGGTAATAGTAATTCAGCATGTCTCGCTTGGTGATCTTTTCCTTTGGCCAGTATATCTTGCTGAGATTGGAAAACTTCAGTTCATGCCCGCTCACCTGCCGCACCTGCGAATCCTCAGAAGGGTTCAGCAATGTCTTGCGCGTTTTCTTTCCCGCCGGCGTCAGCGGCATTTTTACTTTGGATGGGCGTTTCTTCTCTACCGTTTCCACGTCCGTTTCTTTTTCCTCCACCACTTCGCGCGGCGCTTTATCATCCCGCATGCCTTCAAACGAAGGGTGCCGCATCACGCCGTCTGAAGTAATCTCCGTGAAGCTCACTTCGCAGACCAATTCAGGTTTCAGCCAGAAGCTTCCGCCTTCGGCGGATCGGGGCGGAACCTGCTGGGCTTATTGACATCGGGTTCCTGTGTAAACGGCTGCTTCTTACGCAACAGCGGTTTGAACTGTCGCAGCATCTCTTCCTGCTTTTTCACGGAAAACCCGGTGCCCACCTTTCCGGTGTACACCAGTTTTCCGCCCTCCATAACGCCGACGAGCAGCGCGCTGAATGGCTTCTTACTGCCTTCGTTTTCGTATATCCTCCTATTACGACTTCCTGCCGGCGGTTAGATTTGATCTTCAGCCAGTCGCGCGAGCGGTCTGCCGCGTGGTACACGCTGTCTTTCCGTTTGGCCATGATCCCTTCCAGCCCCAGTTCCTTCACCGCTTTCATAAATTCCTTTCCCGAAGCATTATACGCCGGGCTGGACAAAATCGCCCCTCCGGCTGGGATGATCGCTTCGAGAATGGCCTTACGGTCGGACAGCGGCAGGTTGCGGAGATCGTGCCCTTCGTACCAGAGGATATCGAAAACATAGTACCGGAGCTCTCCGTCTGCCTCGCTGCGCCATTGCTGCAGGGCGCCGAAGTCTGCCGCGCCGCTTTCGTTAACGGCTACGATCTCGCCGTCTATCACCGCGCGGGCTTTCCATTGTTCCAGCGCCGCCTGGATGGGATAGAATTTCTCTGAAAAGGATTTATCGTTACGGGACCGGAGGTTAACGTTCCCTTTATCCATAAACGCGACCGCGCGGTAGCCCCATTTGATCTCGAAGATCCATTCTTCGGTACCTGGCGGCTCGTTGACCAGCGTGGCGAGCATGGGTTTGAGTTGGGCATCCATCGGCCGTTTCACTGCCTTTTGAGCAGGGCCGTAACGGATGCGGGTATTTTCGTGGGGATTTGACGGGTTTCTTCTTTGCAGGGGCTTCCCGCTTGCGGAGGCCCGTAGCGCCTGCAAGGGCGCCCGGGAAGGGCTTTTTCCCGTTTGGCGGTATGTGTGCGTGCCGTCGCCATAACTACCGATAACGGGCAGAAATTATGCCAGCAGGGTATTGTCCCCTTTTCGCCTCAACAGCCTTAGCTGACGAACCGGAAATCGAATGCTCCCTTGCGCAGGTGCACCCCATATTCCAGCCAGGCTTTCATACAGGCCAGGAAATTGGCCCAGCCTTCGGTATTGCCGATCAGCCATTCCTGCCCCGGGTCGTACCCTTCGGCAGACGACTCCTCGACCCTTACCACGGTTGCTTTACCGCCGGCAAAAGCCTCCAGGCGTATAGCGCACGTCAGCTCATGACCGTTAACATCCCAGCCATAAGTCACAAGCGATGGCTCCTGAACTTCCTTTACCCGCACCGGCACATCACCGTCAAATTCCGGAAACCGCCAGGTCAGGGAGACGCCCGGGGTCATCCTGCCTGTGGATTGGGATATGAAATAGTTGCGCATGATCTCCGGGTTCACGATCGCCTCGAACACCTCCGCCTGTGGCTTCCCGACCTGTATCGCCGCCTTCGCCGCCGGACCGGGCCTTTCGCAGGACCGAAGTTCCCTATTCCAAAGGCAGCCCCTGCGGATCGCGGAGCATGGCATAATGGATATTACCTTCCTTATTCTTTACCACCCTCACGATTTCCCCGCCCATCCGCTCACAGGCGTCCATGCTTTGCTGCGGATCTTCCACATGCATATACAGCATCCATACAGGCGGAATACCCAGGTTTACGCCACGGGCGTGGCAGACACCGCCAACCGGGTTACCTTCCGCGTCTTTGGTCATATAATCCTCATACGCTGCTTCGCCGTCTTTCATGGGCACGCCTTCTATCTCCCAGCCAAGCACGGCCTGGTAAAATTCTTTGACCAGCGAAGCATGGGGCACCGTCAGATCGGCGAACATCATGGAACCTGCAATGGGCTTTTTCATGGTTTATCTTTTAAGTATCAGAAATTTACGACAAAACCGGCTTCCCGCAGCGGGCGTTTGAGCCATATCTTGTCCGGAATGCCCCTGCATAAATGGGAAATATCCGACATTCGGTTATCAACCATCCCCATGCAACTCACCGCCCGCGCTTTCACAGACGCCCTTAAAACTTTGCAGTCAGATGATGAGCTGCGCAAGATCCAGCGTTACTTCAAATCCGGCAAAGGCGATTATGGCGAAGGCGACCGCTTCATGGGGGTGAAGATGGGAGAACTCTTCACACTGGCCAAAGCCTACATCAAAATGCCTCTCCCCGAGGTGGAGCGCCTACTGGAAAGCGATATCCATGAACTGCGCGCCGGCGCCGTCAGCATTATGGATTTCCAGGCACGCGACAAAAAGACCACGCCGGAACAGCGCAAGGCGCTCTATGACCTCTACCTGCGCCGCCACGACCGTATCAATAACTGGGATCTTATAGACCGCTCCGCCCAGTTCGTCATCGGCGCTTACCTGTCCGACAAACCCCGGAATATCCTCGATAAACTCGCCCGCTCCAAAAACATGTGGAACGGCGTACCGCCATTGTCAGCACCGCCTACTTCCTCCGCAAAGGGGAAACGGGAGATACGTTCAGAATCGCCGGGATCCTCCGCAAAGACCCCGAAGAACTGGTACAGAAAGCCGCTGGCGGCTGGATCCGTGAAGCAGGCAAACAAGCGCCTGATCAGCTTTACGCCTTCCTGGACAAGTATGCCGCAACACTCCCGCGCACCATGCTCCGCTATGCCATCGAAAAACTCAGTCCGGCGGAACGCAAACACTACATGGCACTGGCCTAAATAAGAAAAACCGCACGCGGGATGCGTACGGTTCTTTGTATGATTGTGTTTCAGTCTAGTCGAGGATCGTATAAGAGCCCTGCTGCTCATAGGTTTTGCCATAGCGGTCGGTCGCCCGTACTTTTACGTCGTGCTTACCTTTAGCCAGCTTGAAAGGCGCTTTCACCCACCAAAGATGCGTGCTCAGCTCCGCGTGCGAAGGTCGCTTGCCGTTGAGCAATCGCTCCGTATGGTCGAACTTATGCAGTACGTCCAGGTAAGCAGGGTCTGCCGCCTCCATATATTCCATCGGTTTCCATTCTCCGCCGTCAATGGAATATTCCACTTTATCGCCTTTGGCGCCCATGAAGAAGTTGGCGTAGATACCCGCTGAACTGTTGCGGTCTTTCTCCACCACTTTCGGAATAGACAGCCCGATCTGGTAGTTATCGGATTTACCCGCCACCTTGTAATCAATACTGTATTGATTGCCCTTGATATTCAGGAAGGCATATCCTTTCGGCGTGCCGTCGCGCATCGTGGAAGCGGGAACACCCTGTTCGTTCAGCTCACCGGAATACCAATCGCCCGAGGTAGTACCGGCATTATACTCGTGGTGGGGCTTTTCCTGCAACCAACCATCTTCTTTCCCATAGAAGTTCTGTCTCTGCAGGTGCGTATGCGCAGACATGGACAACGTATTGGGATATTCCTTCAACAGCCCGAAAAGGCGGGCACGGTCTTCCGTTCTGAAGGCGATGCCTTGCCCGTTGAACAGCGGAATATGGAAGGCCAGTACTATCAGTTTATCTTTCGGTACGGTCTTCAGGTCATTGGCGATAAACTGCAGCTGGTCTTCGCGAAGGCCGCCCCAGTATCCTTTACCGTCGCGCGGATCGGGATAGATGATATCGTCGAGGATAATGAAGTGTGCGTTGCCGTAATTAAAAGCGTAGTTGGCTGGGCCAAAGTTGGCTTCGAATGTTTCGTCCGACAGCAGATCATCCTTGGCGTCGTAGTTCATATCATGGTTACCGATCACGTTATACCACGGCAATCCCACTTTCTTCACCGCCTGGATGTAAGGGCCATGAAGGCTGAGGTTATCGCCCACGAGATCGCCCAGGCTGAGGCCGAAGGCTACGTTCTTCACACCGGTCACTTCCGCTACCACGCCATTGGAGAAATGCGCGATCTCCTCCAGGGTATAAGGTTGCGGGTCGCCGAAAACGAGCACCCGGAAATCATTGCTTTCGGGTTGACTGCGAAGGCCGAAGTTCACCTGGGCCGGTATCGGCCCGGTGGGCGCGGTGCCTTTGTATTTAAAGTCGGCCGGCGTGCCTTCCGGTTTGTGGATGTAATAGTTTTTCGCAAGGTTGTTGCTATCCAGTGCAAACTGGTAGCCTGCGGGCTTGATGACGAAGATCACCTGTGCCTGGCGCTCCGGCAGTTCGTAAGCGCCCTGGGCATCCGTCGTCACTACCTCGATGCCGTTGCTTACGTTCACTCCTGCGAGGCCTTTCTCCTTTTATCGGGCTTCCCATTGCCGTTCAGATCTTCAAATACCCGGCCTTTTACCTGGGCGTTAGCCAGGGCGCTGATGAGTGTCAGCACGGCGCATGCTGTTAAAAACTTCCTTTTCATGTCGATTGTTTTTATTGTTGCCACCAAACTTTTACGTTGATCTTATCGCCACCGATGCGTTCCGCGGCTTTCAGGTAATTATCCGTATTGTAGATCTTCACGGTAGTTGGGTAGTACATGCGGGAAGGCATGTTACCATTGTTAAACATGAAGGTCGTTTTCGGCAGTACCGGGAACCCTGTGCGGCGTTGCTCGAACCATTGCTGGTAATCCGTGAAGAACAGGGCATAGTATTTCTGCAACATGATGCGCTCGAGGGTACCGTCGTACTTCGCTGCCGGCGCGTCAAAATAATTGGCAGGCATCACGCCGCCCCACATCTCGATAGCCGCTTTCACGCCATTGTTGTAAAACGTTTCCGCCGGCGAAGTTATCTCATTCCGCTGCGCCAGTTCCGCTTTAATAAACTCCACTTCCGCATAGCTCATGACCGGCACGATCATCGGCGCGATCACCAGGCGCTGCAACAAACCGGAGGGCGTAAAGTCTACACTGCTCTGGGATTCCATATAGGTGATGGGAAGCCCCTTGTAACCAAGATTCGCGTTATCCTTACCCCTGGCCACACTCGCAAACAGCTTCAGGCGGGGATCGTTTACATCGTTCAGGTTCTTGATGAAGAACTCGTTCCAGGAACGACCGTTGCTATAGTCCTGCGGACGGCTCCAGGGAGAGATATTGGGAACAGTACCGGAAATATTCAACACAGCGGCGTCCGCATTGGCGGTAAAGATGGGATACTTCGCCGGGTTATTGATGATCTCCGCCATCTTCGCGTAGTTCCCGGGCATGCGGCCGGCAGAGCGGAGCAGGAGGCGCAGGCGGAGGGAATTGGTGAACTTACGCCATTTGGTGAAATCATTGCCATACAGCAGATCAGCGGCATATGTTGCCGTAGAACCCTTACCATAAGTCGTATCCGCCTTTTCCAGGTCGGCCAGCATGGTTTTGTATACATCTTCCTGCTTGTCGAATGTTGGGAAGAACTTGCCGTCTTCACCGCTGAGCGCGTCGCTCATAGGTATATCTCCAAAGCAGTCCGTCAACTGGGAATACATCAGCGCCTTCAGCGTCAGCGAAATAGCATGATAGTTACCATTGCCCAGCCTGGCCGCGTTCAGTTCCATTTCCCTCGCGTTGGCCAGCCATTTATAGTTGGTGGTCCAGGTATTGTTACCTACATCCTCCCGGAAGTCGTACAGGAATATCTGGTCGTCCACGTTCTCGTTGGGATAACCTCCCGCCACCTGCATCAACTCAAAAGTGAATGCGCGGCTGCGGTTGATGTTGAATGAAGCGATGCCATAGATGGTAGGGTTCAGCAGGGTACCCGGCGTAATGCTTTCCAGGCGGTTCGGATCGGAGTTGGTCTCCGGAAGTCTTTGGTGCAACCGCCCATCGCCAGCGTAGCAGCTGCAGCGGAGATCAGGCTGATGGTGCGGATGTGTTTGCCTATATAAGAGAATGTCATGTTGCGCTTTTTTGGATGATTACAGTTTTACTTTCAGGTTTACGCCGAAGGTGGCGGGGTTCGGCATCTGGCCCACTTCCACACCGGTCAGGATACCGGTACCGCCAGCTTGCGTAGCCACTTCGGGATCATAGATCGGGAAGTCGGACCATACTTTCAGGTTACGGCCATACACGGCGATGCTGGCGCCTTTCAGGAAGGTTCTGCCGATCAGTTTGTCGGAGAACGAGTATTCCAGCGACACTTCGCGGAACTTCAGGAAAGAAGCATTGAACGAGTTCGCCTCGGTATTGTTCAGGCGGTAGTATTGTGCGTAATAGTCGGCCGGGCGCACCTTGGTGGTGTTGGGAACAAATGTTCCATCCGCTTTCTGCTCCACGCCTTCACCAACGATCCAACCTTCTTCACGGCCTTTCAGCGTATGCTTCAGCTTACCCTGTTCGGTCAGTTTGTGATGGGAGTGCGAATACAGGATGCCGCCGTACTGCCCGTCGAACGTAGCGCTGAAGCGGAAGTTTTTGTACGTCAGGTTATTGATCAAACCGGCTCTCCAGTCAGGATTGGTATCGCCGATGTATTCGGTCGTCTGCGTCACAACAGGGAGACCGTTGCTGTAAATGATCTGTCCGTCCGGGGCACGCTCGAATTTCAGGCCATACAGCGCGGAAGCGATCTGTCCTTCCACAGCGGTAAGCGTGGCGCTGGAGGAGCCCATGATCGACAATCTGCCGCCCAGTCTCGGGTCCAGGCTCATTACTTTGCTGCGGGTGGTAGCCCGGTACCCGTTATATTCCGGTAAAGTTCTTCGATTTAACAGGCGTGCCGGTCACTACCAGTTCCACGCCGCGGTTGCGGATCTCGCCGGAGTTGAGGATAGCGGAGCTGAAGCCGGAAGAATGTTCCAGGGGAACGGACAGTATCTGGTTCTTTGTATTGGTTTGATAAACCGCCGCGTCGATGCGCAGCCTGTTCTTGAAGAACCCAAGGTCTACACCGGTCTCGATACTGGTAGCGATCTCGGGTTTGAAGTGGAGGTTGTACAACTGCGTGGGCGCTTCAGCGGAGCTGGGGAAATCGCTGCGGTTGTAGTATTTATTCGTTCTGTAAGGATCGGTGTCGTTACCTACCTGCGCTACCGACAAACGGTATTTGGCGAAGCTGATGGATTGCGGCATGCGGATCATATCGCTCAGGATCACGCTCAGGTTGGCGGAGGGATAGAAGAATGACCAGTTCTCCTGGGGCAGGGTGCTCGACCAGTCGTTACGGCCGGTCAGGTCCAGGAAGATCTTATCGCGGTACGACAGGTTGATGAGCCCGTACATGCTGTTTACTTTCTTGTCTGCATCATACGTCGCCACCAGCGGGTTGCCGGTTCCGTTGGTCATTTTGTATACGCCGGGTACCACGAGGCCCACCAATGTATTGTCGTTCCGTTTGTATTGGCTGGTCATGGTATTACCACCCACGGAAGCGCTCAGGGAAAGTTTGCCACGGCTGAACGCGTCGCGGTAAGTGAGGAGGAAGTCGCTGTTGATCTCCTGGCTGTATACGGCCTGCGTCTGGTAGAAGCCTTGCCCGTATCGGTTAATATCCCGGGGCCGGCGCTGATCGCGCGCCTGCTGGTTCATGTTGATACCGGAGCGTACCATCAGGCTCAGCTTCGGCGTGATCTGCGCGTCTACTTTCATGTTGCCGGTGAGCTGGTTGCTGCGGAGGCCGTTCTTGATCTCGTCTGTCATGGCAAACGGGTTGTCGATAAACGAGCTGTAAGGGCGGATCATATCTATGCCTTCGAAGCCCGGGCGCCACAGCGGACGGTACCAGTCGAGGTTTACGTTCGGGTTCTGGAAGATCATGAAATAGGCGATGGAGTGGTTGTTATACCCCAGGCCCGGCAGGTTGTCGCTCGTCTTGTTGGTATAATTCACCACGGAGCTCACGCGGATCTTGCTGGATATCTTGTAACCGGCGTTCACGGAAGCGGTCGTCCGCTCAAAGCCCATAGAAGGCATGATCCATTTATTGTCGGTACGGGTCAGCGACGCGCGCACGGTACCGGCATCTCCCGAATTATCGAGGGTGATGCTGTTGGTGGTGGTGCGGCCGGTCTGCCAGTAATCTTTGCGGTTATCCTTGTACGGAACCCAGGGGTCCTTTCTTTACCCGTCGTGAAGATGGTGGGGTCGTACTGGTAATACATTTGACCGTTGAACTTAGGCCCGAAAGCGCTGGAGCTGCCGCCGGTGCTGCGGCCGTCTGCCGTAGCGCCATAGGAGTAGTACATTTCTCCGTCGGCGTTATAGTTCGTTTTACCGTCGCCCTGGCCGTATTCATATTGCCAGTCGGGCCACCGGGTGATCACATCGAAGCTGGTATTGGAGTTGAGGGAGATACCGAGCCCTTTGCGGGTTTTACCGGATTTGGTGGTGATGAGCACGGCGCCGTTGGCGGCGCGGCTGCCGTAGAGCGCGGTGGCGCCGGGGCCTTTCAGCACGGAGATGCTCTCGATATCGTCAGGGTTGATGTCGGCGATACCGTTGCCGAAGTCTACGGGCACGTCGATGGAAGCATCTCCGCCCATGTACATATTGGAAGCGCCGGAAGTGGTGAGGCTTCCGTTTACGGGGATACCGTCTACCACTACGAGCGCGGCGTTGCCGTTGGTAGTGAGGGAAGACTCGCCGCGGAGGCGGATCTCCTGGGAATTGAGGGGCCGCCCAGGCCGGCGATATTGAGGCCTGCTACTTTACCGCGGAGCGCGTCCGACCAGTTATTGGGGCGGGCGTCTGTCAGCGCGTCCGAGCCGATGGTCTGCTGTGCATAACCCAGCGCTTTTTCGGCGCGTTTGATGCCGAGCGCGGTTGTTACTACGTGCTCGTTCAGGTTGCTGGCGGCAGACTTCATGACGAGTTTCAGCTCAGGGCTTACCTGGTTTACCACGAATGTCATTTTCTCATAACCGATCATAGAGAAAGAAAGGGTGGTTCCCTTTTCATCGATCTTGAGGAGAAGGCGCCGTTCTGGTCGGTCATGCCTACGAGTTTACCATTGGCGAGGATGGTGACCCCGGGCATGAGGGTGCCATTGTCCGCCGTGCGTACGGTGCCTTTCACAGGCATTTCCGACTGGGCGTAAAGTTGGTCCGGCATCAACAGGACTACGCACCAAAAGAGGGAGGCGAGTAACTGTAGTAGTGTTTTATTCATATAGCTAAGCGATTAGATGTTCAGCAAAAAGGCATTCCGAAGGCGCAAAGGAACTGCCGGTATGTTATGCGAACACTAACTAAGCTTTATGATAATGTTAACATTTTGAAATGCCTCGAAATAGTTTGAAAGGAGATCATATCCATTTTTTAAACGGAAACCTGTTTAAAAATGTATAAATCGGTGGTATGAGGTATCTTACCGCCTGCCATCGCTAATGCGTTACATGTTATTTACATTTCAATAACAAATAGTCCTGTAAACCTGTAAGTTATGAGATGGAGGGATGATGCTGTCCGGAATTGATGGGCGGACCAGGCGGCAGATAGAACGTTCGTGTGACTATTTACAATCAATTAACAAAAACAGAAGATTTATTTGGTATCTTGTTCATTGAAACCCGATCTGAATTATTGGAAAAACCACGCTGGAACGATTCTAAAAAGCCCAAATATGCGCTACCCCGCCTACATACTGTCAACCTTTGCCGGTTGGGTTAACCAGATTATAGCTGCAGGTTCGAAAGGTTTACCCGAAGAGAAGGCGCACAAAATACGGACTGTCAACAGTATTTGCCTGATTACCGCACTACTGGCGATTTCCATAGGATTCTTCTTCTACCTGTATTCAGGAGAAAACGGCATACTCATACCCGCAATTTTTGAGGGATCTATATTTCTGGGGATCATCTTCCTGAATAAGAAGAAGAAGTACGAAGCGGCCAGCCTTGCCGTATTGCTGGCACATTGCCTTTGTGCGCTCTACTTTGCCGCGATTCTGGGCAAAATCATCAATATTTCCCTGATCCTGGTATTCATTTTCGGGATCAGTTTCCTGGTCTATAAAAAACGGTGGCAGCGTATTACGGGTATCGCAGCGGCGATTTTCACGTTAATTGCGCTGGAGATAAACTATTACTACAACATCGTTCCGCCCTTACAGCTGGCCGAAGAATTCCAATACCTGCTTCGTTGGGTAGCATTGCCCTGCTTCCTTCTTTTTGACGCACTGGTACTTGGGTATTTTGTGCAGGATATCCGGGAGAACAAAATCCTCCTCAACCAGGTATCTATGTTGATTTTCAAGACGTCCCATGAAATGCGTAATAACCTGGCGTCTAACTCTATCCTAATAGACCTTCTTAACACGGAAATAAAAGACAATCCGGAGTACGAAAAACTGAAGCCCTATTTAGAACAATTATCCACGATCAATCACGGCATGCGCAATATCGTTAATAACGTGCTGAACATGGGCGAGATTGAAAACGGTGGCCGCTCAGAAATGCAACCTGAGAATTTTGAGCTGCGAGGCTTCATCGACAACATTATCAAGATCCAGGAAATCAAAGCGGAATCACATCGCATGCAGATACAGCTGGATTACGACGGTGCTTTACCTTCACATATCGAAAGCGATCCGCTTCAAATGGGCATCGCCATAACAAATTTAATTTCCAATGCAGTGAAATACGGGCGGGAGGGCACCCCAATCCATGTGCGCGTCAAAGGAACAGAAAACAACAACTCCCTTGAAATTTCCATCGCCAATCAATGCCCCGACATTCCGCAGGAAAAAATCAAGTTGTTGTTCAATAAGTTCATGACCGCGAAACATAATAACAAAATCGAAGGCTCCGGCCTTGGACTGTATATCGTCCGTAATATCATGGACCAGTGCGAAGGTACCTATCACGTAACAAGTGAAAACGGCGAAACGACCTTTACTATTTCGTTCCCCCTTGTCGCCGGCCAGGCGCCGGAATCGGCACAACCGGCACAGATCATTCATCAACTTGCCGGGTTGAACCTCAGCATCGCTGAAGACGATCTCATGCAGAACAAACTGCTCACATCCCTTTTGCAATCATTCGGCTGCGCCGTTACCGCCAGCATTGACGGCAGACAACTGATTGAAAAACTCGAAAGCAATCCTACACCGCCAGATGGTATTATCCTCGACGATAACATGCAATTCATGAACGGCGCAGAAACCCTGCAATTCATTAAGGCAGACCAACGATACAAACACATCCCCGTGATCATGATCACAGGCAAAAGTGGTCCTGCAGAACAGTGGATAGATCTGGGCGCGCAGGGCGTTATCCGTAAACCCTATGACAGAGCTACCCTCTTACAGCAGTTAAGCCAGCACCTGCATACGCAAGCACTGGCTTAATACCGGCAATGAACTTTAAGCCGCAAGTTCCTTGGCTTTTGCCAGGTCTTCGGAAGGATGCCCGCCTTTCTTATAGCGTTCCGTCAGGTTCAACGTCCAATACAGGTTTCCGGCAATCATCAGCTGGAGGTTTTCCACATACTGCGATACGGCCTCGTTCCAAATCCCAAAATCGGGTAACTGCTGCGTTAACGATACAAACTCATCGGCATCTGCGTCGTGAATGGCGAGCGCTTCCAGATAAGCTTCTCCTAATGAGCAACCTCTTTCGTTTTCAATAATCAACACCAGGTTCATTACGTCATTTCCTTTTTCAAGGTGCGCAGAGAAGTAGTCGTTAGACCATGCCTGGATGCTGCATGAAAGCTGCTCCAGTCTATCGATCACCGGGTTTTGCACAACATAGTCAGGCAGCGTCGTACCTGTGATGGCTTCGCAGAGATGTATCATCGAGTACACATTTACAGCTTTCATCCGTATTTTCACGAACGTTTCAAAATCAGGGAAAACTTGAGGAACCCGATAAAACACTTCCTCCTTCAGACCATCGAAATAACGGTCTAAGCTATTGCAAAACCGGTCCAGCCATTGCTGCGATGTCATTTCAAGCAGCTCTTCCCGCATCCTGGGAAGCGAACTAAAAATTTCTTCGTCGCTGGTAAAATGTCCGTAGCGCAGTGCATCCAGCGATATCTTGCGGATACGGTCGATCTCCGAAGGATCAGACAACTCATGAATATCATCCACCGTAAACGCCCATATGAAAAACCGGCAGATCGCCGTGAGCTGAGACATGGATGCATGTGGGAAGATACAGCCGCCGCAGTGGCCCATCCCCGTCTTCCCGTATTTGAACTTCATCTTGTCGGGCAGCCAGTTGTAATCCGTCCCGATCCATGTCTGGATCACGGCCTCCATGGCTTCGGCATTGGGGTTCAGACGATGAGTGAAGGAATACTGCAGTGCATTGGCATTAAGGATTTCTTTCATGGTAAAGTGCTTTTTAGATAAAGAAATATAAATGTGTAAACGCTTGTCTTATTGGCATGAAAATGAGGGATGCAAGCGGTCACAGGCCTTTCGCCTGCCCGTCTCATGTCATCCCCTGTTGTGTCGCTGTCTGTAAGTGAAGAAAAGTGTCACTAAAAGTGAGTGCAGCTTTTCTGTGCCCTATAATGGTTACTGTCACCCGGCCTGCATGGCCGGGTAACCGGACAAAAGTTACACGAATTAGCCGGAAGTTTTATGTGTCAATCAGTTAATCTACTTCACTACCAATTTTACCTCAGTAACCCGCCTGTCTGATTTTGTTAACTATGGGCGTATTTCCGCCACTGCATGTTCCGACATGCATCTTGATAAGATACTAAAAAAAAAAAAGCCGGAGTTTCCTCCGGCTTATATAATAATCTCATTTACACACGCTTACTTCACCCAATAGGTATTCAACACGTTCCCCTCGCTGAATTCCCGGGAAGACACCAATTCCAGCCCCAATCTCGGGAACGATGGCGGGAATGCGGGTATCCCCCCCCGGAGCACCGGAACGGTGAATATGCGGTACTCGTCGATCAGGCGGAGCGCCGTCAGCTGAGAAACGATCGTTCCGCTGCCCAGGATCACGATATCGCCGCCTTCCTCTTCCTTCAGCCGCTGCACGAAGGGGCCGATGGGCTCCTTCACCAGCTGCGTATTGCTCCAGTCTACACCTGTAAGCGAATTGGAGAAGACGTACTTCGGCAATACGTTCATTTGCCGGGTCACTTCCGGGTTGTTATCGGTAACCGTAGGCCAGTAGCCCGCCATCAGTTCGTACGTGATCCTCCCGAAAAGGATGGCGCCGGCCGCATTCATCATCTTCACGCCGTAAGCCTCATATTCGCCGTCTACATTGTGCCAGTCGATCTCCCGGTCTGGCCCGGCGATATACCCGTCGAGCGACGCGAGATTGGAAACAAAAACTTTGCGCATAATTGGATTTTATTGGTAACGCATAGGCGGGTAGCCAAGGAGCCTCCTCCAGAGGCCCAGCTGGCCTATGCAATAAGATTCGCGGTCGATGCAATACAGCAACATATCCAGCAGGTTGATCTGATCCATATCCGGCATAGGCCAGGGGTTTGGACCGTTCAGTTTTTCAGCGGTTGCGCTGGCGAAGGCTTCCCGCAGGCGGGGCGTAATACGTTCCCAATCGGCCCGGAGGCTGTCCAGGAGGGTATTCCGCATCCGGTTGGATGCCTTTATGATTATCGAACAAATCGTGTGCCTGCTGTTTCTCTTCCAATCCCAGTACATTGGCCATTTCATAACGTTCCTGTACCAGGCTGCCGGCCAGCCAGACAGGGTGATTTGCGGGGTATCCAGCCGCTTGCGCGCATCGGCCTCCGTCAGCCCTTCCAATACGTTGTTGAACATCCACGTGTGCCCGTCATAAAGCAGCAGCCACGCGGCAACTTTCCCGGTTTGTGCGACATCTTGCGTATTCATGGTAAAAGTTTTAAGCAATTTTCAACAAATGCGTGTAAGCACGGGTCCTTTTGGCGACGAGTGTCACGATCAGCCCGATCACACCCGTCATGGTAAACAGCAGGGCGATGCCCTGTCCGTCCCGGTTCCGAACCACGGCCCAAGGAGCTCCGCACCCTGGCCGGTTGTCATGAACGGGATAAAGAAGAAATGCGCCACAGGCCCGATCATGATCGCCGTTAGCGGCGAGGCGGCCTGCTCTATGCTTTGTGCGAACCCGAATACCCGGCCCTGCCGTTCCAACGGTATTACTTTTTGAATAATGGTCTGTTCCGCCGCTTCCACCACAGGGATCAGGCATAAATACCCGAACATCCCCACCGCCAGCAATACAATAGACGCCTGCAGGGCAAAGAAGATACAAATGGTCCACATCACGATATTACAGGCGAATAAGGTCCTGACAGGCTGCTTCCCCAGGCCCGTCTTCGACACCACGATGCCTCCCACAATGAACCCCAGGCTTAATATCCCCAGAGAATACCCCAGGCTTCTACAGACACGAGCGATAGCCCGTAAGGATCCATCAGGGCCATGAAAACGCCGCCCAGGAAGTTATTGAAGGTATTGAAGAAGATCAGCCCGAACAGTCCCGGTATCTGCCGAACGATGTTGATAGTCCCTTTCACATCCAGTTTCGGCTTTTCCGCGTTCGCTTCGTGGTGCAGTGTTTCCTCCATTTTCACGAATGTCAGGTGCAGGATGCAAAGCAGGGTTCCCGCTACGGCCACGGCCATCGTCCCGAGAATACCCATCAACCCGAGATGGCCAGTCCGCTGAAGACAGACGCTACCAGGAACGCGGTGCCATTGGCCGTACCCACGAGCCCGTTGGCTTTGTCGCGCCCCTCTTCCGGTACAAGTATCGTTACGATGGTAGGCAGGGTGATATAGCGGAGATTACCTGCGAGAGCCCCCATGAGGGAGAGCACGATAAACACCCACAGCACCGGACTCCCCGCGTGCCGGAAAGCCTCCGCGGGCGTCAGCCAATAAACCAGGCCCGCCAGGGAGAAAACACCAGCGAGGCCAGGCTGGACAACATCATCACCCGTTTTTTCCTGTAATGGTCTACCACAGAACCGAGGTAGAACCCGGATACCGCCACGGTACCGATATATATACCTGCCATCCAGGACGTCGTAAGCACTGAACGGGTTTCCAGGTACACCCAGAAAGTGACGGCAAACCAGACGAAAGTGTTGGTGATCCCGGCTACGAGGGAATTGATCAATATAGCATAGAATGGTTTCATGCGAAGCGGTTAAATGGTCATCCGTGTTATGCAATGTACGGTCGTTCCGTGAAAAGGATGATGGCAGGAAGCGCCAATTTTCAGGGGTTATCGGGCCAGCGGATGAGCCTAATTATCTAGCTGGCGGTAAGAAAACTGATCGCGTATGAAGCGGTTGAAGAATTGCCCCTTTGAGCCTGATTGCAGCATGCGCGCATACACCTCGGGCGGCACCGGCTCGTAGGCATATACTTTTCCCGAGACGAAAGTAATCACTAACACCTCCGTGTCCGGGTTGTAGCGCAAATGCCTGATGACGGTCGAGGGCATGGCGGGAAAGTTTATTCTGCGTCTGCTGCGCCGGCCTTCGTCTTATCGGGATCGTATGGCGGCACATTACGGTTAATAAGCTTTTCCTGTCCCTTATCGCGGGTTTTGCGGTTCTGCTGAATGAATACATACAACAGGATAACCACAACGAGTACAATAAATGCAAGCAGTCCTGATGACATAATTCTTTTTCTTCCGGTAGTGGAAGAATGATGCCAGATGAGATTTCCGGCGGGGTTTTAGGTGATTGGGAGCCGGGGTGGCAGGGAGGATTCCCCGCGCTGTGGAGTTTATTCCACGGAGGAAAAGCGAATTATGACAGGAAGGGGTTTGATCGCGGGTGCGTGAAATGGCGTAAATTAGGAGACCGGCATGGTTGTTGGCCGGAACGAGCTAAAATCTGCGCTATATGAACAAATTCTGGAGAGCCCTCATCGCAGGCTACGGCGCCAAGAAACTGGGCGGCGGCTGCCTAAGTACGATCCTCATTTTCATTATTATTTACTGGGCATTGGGGCACTGCGGATAAGGCTCAGAGCTTTGTCCCGCAGAACTTGCAATACCGCGCGTCCGTGTCGTGCCCTTCGCGGCCACAGCCGGGGCAGGCGTTGGCGGAATGTCCCTTTTCACGGTAGGCGTGCGCCATTTCCGTGGTCACGATTCCGGTGGGGACCGCAATGATACCGTACCCCAGCAGCATGATAAAGCTTGCGATAAACTTGCCCAGCGGCGTAGCGGGCGCCACGTCTCCATAACCTACCGTCGTGATCGTTACGATCGCCCAATAGACCGATTGCGGAATGCTGGTGAACCCGGCGTTATCGTCTTCCACGAGATAGATGACGGAGCCTAATATGATGACGCATGTCAGTACGAACAGGATGAAGATGCTGATCTTGCGGAGACTTCGGCCGACGGCCACGGTCAGGAAACGCATTTCGGATATGAAGCGCACGAGGCGAAAGATGCGGAAGATGCGCAGCAGGCGAAGTGCCCGCAATACCAGCAGCGATTGCGCCCCCACGAAAATAAAGCTGAGGTAAGAGGGGATGAGGGCCAGCAGATCAATAACCCCGAGCACGCTGAACACGAAGCGCCAGGGCTTGCGGATGCTGATCAGCCGAAGGATATATTCGATGGTAAAAAGTACGGTAAACGCCCATTCCAGGACAAAAAAAGGCCGCCATAGCGGCTATGGAGGCTTTGCACACTGTCGAGCATGACAACGAGGATGCTGGCAAGTATGCAGCCCAGCAGGGCAATATCGAACGCTTTACCCGCAGGCGTATCCGATTCGTAAATGATACGCTGGAGGCGAACCTGCCAGGGTTTGAGCTCACGTTCATCCATTAGTCATCGTCTTCGTCTTCCTCTTCTTCGAGCCATTCAAGGTATGCATAATACCAGTCTTCCAGCTCATCGAGCAGTTGTTGTTTTTTTCCGGCTCGCCGTGAAAATATTCCTCCACGTTATCGATCTCTTCCACGATATCGATATAAGCTACTTCTTCATCTTCTTCCACGCGCTTCGCAAAAAACCTCGGCTTCTCAGTATGAAAGATATACTCGTTGTCCGGGTCCGTTACGGGATCATCTGCAATCATGAACTTCGGTAGTGCCATTGGATAATCATTTTAGTTACAAACCAGTGACTACAAAAATATGGATTTAACCCGTATGAAAAACACATAAATCCGGTATGCGGTTTGTGGACGTGGGAAAATCCGAAATCATTGCTACCTTTGCAAACATCTGATGATATGATGAAAGGAGCAACCATAAGAAGGAACAGCCTGGCCGACGATGTAGCGGCCTCCTGCAGGAGCAGATCACCGCCGGGCAATATGCCGTGGAGACCGACTGCCGGCGGAGCCGGAGCTCATGGCGCAGTTCGGCGTGGGCCGCAGCACCGTACGCGAGGCCGTGAGGCTTCTCGTTAACACAGGCATGCTGCGCGTGCAGCAGGGCCAGGGCACCTTCGTCACCTCCCGTCAGCCGCTGACAGGCCCCCTCGGGCAGAAGCTTCATACGGCAGACTACCAGGAGCTCAATGAAGTCCGGCTCCTGCTCGAAGTGAAGATCGCTGAAAAAGCGGCGCTCTACCGCACCAAAGACGACCTTACCCGCATGAAGACTTACCTACGCGCGCGGGAGAAGTTCGCCAAAGCCGGCAACGTGGATGCCACCATGCAGGCAGACGTTCATTTCCATACCAGCATCGCCGTGGCCAGCAAAAACAGCATTATGCTGGAGCTGTATCAGACCATTGCTACGTACATGCTGCAATCTTTCAAAGACCGGCATAAAGACACCAGCGATTTTGCCGCCACCCAGATCATGCACAAATCCCTGCTCGACGCTATCGCGGATCAAAACGCGACAGACGCCCTGCTCTGGGCAACGCGCATCAGCACCCACAGCCGATAAACCATTTCTTTACACTATAAACATCAGATGATCTGACAACAATGGAAACTACGCTCGAAACGGACGACGCACAGGTACAGGCCAGGCAGGTCGCGGAGAAAACGGCTTTCTCCGTTCTTATTGCATTGAGCTTCACACACCTGCTCAACGACACGATCCAGTCCCTCATCCCCGCGATATACCCGATGGTGAAGGACTCCCTTCAACTCAGTTTTTCACAGGTAGGGCTTATTACCCTCACTTTCCAGATGTCCGCCTCCATCCTGCAACCGCTGGTAGGCATGTATACAGACAAGCGCCCGCAGCCGTATTCCCTCGCTATCGGCATGGGCTTTACGCTGTTGGGATTGCTTTGCCTGGCCTTCGCGCATTCCTTTGCGATTGTTTTGGTGTCCGTGGCCCTGGTGGGCGTGGGTTCCGCAGTATTTCACCCGGAAGCTTCGCGCCTGGCTTATATGGCTTCGGGCGGCCGCCATGGTATGGCACAGTCGCTCTTCCAGGTAGGCGGTAATACCGGCAGCTCGCTCGGCCCCCTGCTAGCCGCTGCCATCATCGTGCCTTTCGGGCAACCCAGCGTGGCCTGGTTCTCGCTGATCGCCCTGCTCGCCATATTCGTGATGCTCCGTATCAGTAAATGGTACCTCGGCAATACGCACCGCATCAAACCGAAGAAGAAAGCGGAACATCATGCGGCCGTCCGCCTGTCTAACGGAAAGGTGGCGCTGGCATTGGCGATCCTTTTGTTGCTGATTTTCTCCAAATACTTCTACATGGCGAGCCTCACCAGCTACTATACTTTCTACCTCATCGGGAAATTCAATGTATCGGTACAGCACGCCCAGATCTATCTCTTCGTGTTCCTCTTCGCCATTGCGGCGGGCACTTTCATCGGCGGCCCCATCGGCGACCGGATCGGCCGTAAATACGTAATCTGGATCTCGATCCTGGGCGTTGCGCCATTCGCATTACTGATGCCTCACGCCAACCTGCTGTGGACGGTCATCCTAAGCGTCTTCATTGGCGTGATCCTGTCTTCCGCCTTCTCTGCTATCCTCGTATATGCACAGGAACTGATGCCGGGTAAGGTAGGAATGATCGCCGGGTTGTTCTTCGGGTTCGCTTTCGGCATGGCCGGCGTGGGATCCGCCCTGCTAGGCGAACTGGCCGACCGCACCAGCATCTACTACGTGTATGAAGTTTGTGCTTATCTGCCACTGATCGGCCTGTTAACAGGCTTCCTGCCTAACATAGAAGGCAGCCGGAAAAAGAAATGATCCAACATTGTCTGTTACTAAAATACTCTGCACTGAAAGTGCAGAGGTTTGGTGTGCCGGACTAAAGTCCTACTCCAGCATTAAATTTTCAGCATTAGCACTGGGTCATCCTTGTGGTGATCCAGGTAATCTTGCACCATTTGGTCTGTTATATTACCCGTACTCCACGCCCCATAACCAATTGCCCAAAAGTGACGGCCCCAATACCTATAGTGTAACTTGGGAAATTCTTGCTGTAACTTCCTCGATGTCAACCCCTTCAATCGCTTTACAATATCACTTACACTTTGTTTGCAGGGGTATTCAATATGCATATGGACATGATCCTTGCTCACAACTCCCTTTAAGATCCGAATGTCCTCAGCGTTGCATATTTGTATCAACAATGCTCGACAGCGATGCTGAACATCTCCTTGTAATACGTGATATCGATATTTGGTCACCCAAACGATATGAACCGTCAATCGGCTTACTGTATGGCTACCATGGCGCATCATCTACCTAATTTAGATAGATTTTCTCGCATTACTAAAGCCCTCGCACTAAAGTGCGTAGTTTTCAACTAACGGCTGGGACCAATAAAGAAGGATGGCCTTAGCGGCCATCCTTTTCTTTCGGATAAAACACATTGTTTATTACAGTCGCAGGTAAGTGGTCAGTTGGATGAAATGGTCGATTTCGCCATACCATTTATACTTCCGGTATTCGTAGAGATACCCCAGTTCCAAATCGAACCTGGGACTAAACCGGTACCCGGGGCCGACAAATAAGCGATTGCCCCCGAACCCCTGTTGTTCTCCGTTGAGGTTGTCGTTGAGGTTCACGAAAACTTCGTTCTGCCCGGCTATATATAAGCCTTTCGTAAAATCTTCCCGGAAATTAAGCGGCAACATTCCCGGATTAAATATCGCAGCCGGTGCCCCACTTTCTTCTGGGGCTCCATATCTACCGGATGGGGCCAGAACTGGGCTTCCTGGAACCGTTGTTCGAGCCGCAGACGATGTTCAAGGTTTATGAACCTGCCTGCCCGGTGTACAATTCCGAACTGTTCCCAGGCACGATGCTCCGCCTTAAATCCTCTTGCCGTATTGTCTGCATAAGCGTAACCTGCGGATACGGTCATTTTCTCATTGATTTGGAAATTCACGCCAGGCCTGATGACGTAAAATTCGTTGGAAGGGTACCTGCCGCTGATATGGAAATTCGCATCGAGATAAATGCTGAACCGGGATTGGGGAATGCGGAAGGAGGAAAAATGTTGGTACCATCCGCCAACTTCTATTTGGGCAACAGCTGTAGCCGCCTGAAGCAGCATCACCAGCAAAATAAGGTTTCGTTTCATAACCCGAAATTACAGCCCCTTCCAGAACGCCTGCCTTTATTAACCGACACTCCACCAACTAAAAGGGACAGCTCATGGCCGTCCCTTTTAAGAAAATGTTAAAGGCATACTACAACCGCAGATACGTCGCCAGCTGGATCACATTGTTGTTTACACCAAACGTATTCTGACCATTGAAGCGCATAGTATAATGATACATGTAACCCGCCTCCAGGTCAAATTTGGAACTGAGGCGGTACCCCAGCGCCAGGTAGGCCCGGTTCTGGTCGAACGTGTGGCTGTTGGCGTACTCGGTGTTGGCAAAGTTGAGGAAGATCTCATTCTGTACCGCACCGAAAAAACCCTTCGTGAAACCTGCCTTCCCATTGAAAGGCAGCAGCCCCTGAGGAAATAGCGTGCCCGGTGAGAGACGTTGGTCTCCACTTTTTCCGGATGGCTGCCATCAGCCAGCGACACTACAGTAGGGATGAATCGCTGCTCCACCCGAAAACGATGCTGTACCGGTATAAACTTCGCGATGGTGTGGGTAACGATAAACTGCTCCCATATGCGGTGTTCGGAAAGAACTCCCCGAAGGCTCTATTACCTACGTTGGCATAGCCTGCGGTGATTATCATATTCTTCCGTACATGATAATTGATGCCCGGACGCACGATGTACGTCTGCAGCGTTTCCCAATTGTCCGAGCTACGGAGTTGCCCGTCGAAATGGAAGCTGAACTTCGTGTCCGGGATACGGAAGGTGGAGAAATTGGCAAACCAGCCTGTGAACTGAGACTGTGCCACGGCGGAGGCGCTTTGGATGAGGAGCGCACATACTAAAAGTGATCTGATCATATCTTCAAAAATAACACATGATCCACCCGCCACCAACCCTGCCACAGCCGTTTGTCCGTTAAATCTTACCTTTGCCGTATTAAATTTCCAGAACATGCCGGTATTGAGCGCCACTGATTATACTGCCCCTTTCCTGATGAGCAACCGGCATCTGCTCACGGTATTCCCTACGCTTTTCCGCCGGGTGCCGCCCGTAAACTATACCCGCAGCCGCATTACCACGCCAGACCAGGACTTCCTGGACCTGGACTACAGCCGTATCGGCAGCCGCAGCGCCGTGGTCATTCTCCACGGGCTGGAAGGCAACTCCACCCGGCAATACGTGACCGGGATGGTTCATATTTTCAATGAAAGCGGTTTCGATACGGTTTCTATGAACTTCCGGGGCTGCAGCGGGGAGTCCAATAAAGCCCTCCGTTTTTATCACAGCGGCGAAACGGGCGACCTTCAGACCGTCATCGACCATATTTCCCCACAATACGACCGCATCCACCTCATCGGGTTCTCCCTGGGAGGCAACGTGACGCTGAAATACGTGGGCGAGCGCGGCAGCGCCATTTCACCGAAGATCCGGTCTGCCGTGGCCATTTCCGTACCGGTAGACCTGCTCGACAGCTCCACCGAACTGGAAAAGCGCATCAACAGCATCTACCGGATGCGCTTCATCCGCTCCCTCGGCGAAAAACTCGCCGAAAAGGCCAAAGCTTATCCCAAAGACATCTCGCTGGAAGGTTACTCCGCCATCCGTACCTTCCGCGACTTCGACGACCGTTACACCGCCCCTTTGCACGGGTTTAAAGACGCAGAAGACTACTGGCGCCAGTCCAGCTCCGTGTTCTACCTTTCCGGCATCACGATCCCTACCTTGCTTATCAACGCCCTGGACGACCCCTTCCTCGGGAAGGGCTCCTATCCCTTTGACGCGGCTTCAGCCAACCCAAATTTCCACTGGAGACGCCCGAGACGGGCGGGCATGTAGGCTTCGTTACGTTTTCGGAAAAATACTACTGGTCGGAGAAAAGGGCCTGGCGTTTCATCGATCACCACCGCTGATCCTGCGCATGGAACCGGGAGATTCAGTAGTTTTATGCTATGGAAAGATTACAGTCCCTCGAAGAATTTTACCGCTCCAAGCAAATTCCCGTTCCGGAAGGAATGAACCGGGAACTGGGACACTTCAATGTCTTCAACTCCTCCGACTACCTGGGCGCCGATACGCCGCTGCCTTACAGCCGGAAGGATTTTTATAAGGTCGCTTTCGTCAGCGGCCGCAACCGTTATTTCTTCGCCGACAAAACGCTGGACGTAGACCAGTACGGCCTTTTCTTCGCCAATCCGCAGGTGCCTTACCAATGCGAGCACCTCGACGCGGCCCAGGCGGGATTCTTCTGCATCTTCAACGATGCATTCTTCCATGGTCATTCTTCCATGAAGCTGACCGACTTCCCGCTTTTCCGCCCCGGGGCAATCCGCTGATCTGCCTTCCGGAAGCCCAGGTTCAACCAGTGATGGACCTGTTCCGGAAGATGATCGACGAGCTGCATTCCGACTACGCTTTCAAGCACGACCTGCTTCGCAATTATACCATGGAGCTCATCCACATGGGCATGAAGCTACAGCCGGCGGAACTTTCCCCTACGCACAGTAACGCCGCCTCGCGGATATCCGTGCTTTTCAGCGACCTTCTGGAACGGCAGTTCCTATCGAATCGCCACGGCAACAGGTGAACCTGCGCACCGCGTTCGACTTTGCGGCACAGCTCAGCATCCACGTCAATCACCTGAACAAGGCGTTAAAGGACGCGACGGGAAAGTCTACCTCAGACCACATCTCAGACCGCGTGCTGCAGGAAGCGAAAGCGCTGCTGCGGCACACGGACTGGAACGTGTCTGAGATAGGGTATTGCCTTGGCTTCCAGGAGCCTGCCCATTTCAATAATTTCTTCAAGAAAAAGACGCAGCTCACGCCGCGTACCTTCCGCGCCGCCTGATCAGGACGGATTCTTTCTGTACACAGCTGTATCGCTGGCCAGCACCGGCATGCGGTAGCCGCCCGTATCTACACTGAGATCCGGCAGGGCTTTGCGCAGTTGCCCGATGCCTGCGGCAGTTACGCCGGTACCATAGATGAATAATTCGCGGAGGTTAGCCTGCTTTTGCAGGTATTCCAAACCTTTATCGGTGATCTTCGTACCGTTGAGATTGAGGTATTTGAGTTGTTTGGAAGCTGACAGGTATTGCAATCCCTGGTCGGTAACCGCGGTCTGATCGAGCTGGAGGCGCGTGAGCGCAGGGAGCTGTGCGATGACCTGCAGGGCGCTGTCGCCCGGGCGGTGCCTGCCAGGTTCAGCCAGATGAGCTGTTTGCCGATGGGCTCCAGCAGTTTAGCATCTGCATTCCCGAAAGACGCTGCGTTTACGGCGCTAACCATTACATAACCATTATCCGCAGATACGGGCATTACTTTCATCCCTGTTTTCACAAGCGCCTGCACGGCTTCTTCTGAAGGTTTGGATGCAGTAGTGAGCGGCATGTATGGATGGAGGCCTTCGCCCGAAGGCTTCATTCCGTCGAACACGAGCTGGATGCGCGGCGTTTTGTGCAGCTGCTTTACGGCGGCGGTATCTGAGGCGCCTTGTAAGATCCACCAGTAGAGGATTTCCACCTCCTGCGGCGTCAGCTGGGGCTTGCCTTTGGGCGGCATGCGGTGATCGTCCGACTCGGGAAGTATAAGGCGTTTGTACAATTCGCTCATCTCCGGGATGCTGTCTTTCAGCACAGGTCCGTTCTCTCCGCCTTTGCGGATGTGCGCCATACCATCCAGGCGGAGGCCGCCTTTCAGTTTCTGTTCGTTATGGCAGGCGTAGCATTTGGATTCGAGAATAGGCTGCACGAGATGTTCATATACCTTCGCTTCATCTACCGTTTTGAATGCCGCCGCAACGGGCGCCTTTTGCTTTGCGAACGGCCAGTATGCCGTCAGGTAATCCTCCCCATGGGTAAGGTTACCGCCATAATGCCCCGCAACGGAAAGCAACACGATCATCAGCGCCGATACCGGCAGCCAGGTTTTATGGAACAGGTTGTATTTCCGGAATACACACAGCAAGATCGAAATAACGGCTACCGCGATCCCCATCCACATGTGCAGATTCAGGGCAGCTTCATCGTACCCGCCAGACAGCGACAACAGGTAACCCGCAACACACGCGGCCACGGCGGAAATGGCGCCGAACACCAAAGTAGGCAGTACCGCCGCGCCCAGCACAGCGAGTTGACGGAACCGGCTCAGCCATTCCAGTATGAACGCCACGATGAGAATACCTATCGGCAAGTGAACGAGTAAGGGATGGAACCGGCCGATAAACGGTCCCCATCCGGCCTGCAAAAGAATCATCATGCGCCGTAACGTGCTTTTAAAAGATCTTTCATGTGAACGTTGATGCCCCATTGATCTGCCAGGGCTGCCGGGTATAGGGAAGCGTGGGCATATAATCCGCAGGGCCAAATTCAGTGAGTACCGTCATCACTTCGCCTTTGGCGCGTTTCATCTTCGCCACTTCATCCCACCAGGCGAAATGCGCTTTCACGGCATGCTCCCATTCCGGCGCACGCGGATCATTCACCTGCGGGCCTTCCGGGTGGCCGATACGGGCATGGATGTGGCCCACGCGCTTGAGCGCCATGGCTACCGTTTCCGCCTGATCGCTCAGGAAAGATTCGTGCACATTGCACCAGTGCGAGATATCCAGCGTAAGCCGGAGATCGGGCTTAGTCTCGATAAAACGACGGGTAATATGCGCCGCGAACATCATCCGCGCACGATGCGTCTCGTGATAGATCGGAATGCCGGAAGACCGGGAGACGCGTGTGGTAATATCGATCAGCAGACCGTTCTGTTGTTCCGTGTAATAATCTCTTCCCGAATGGCAATTCACGTATAGGGGCTTCTTGCGCTTGTTACCGGTTGCGGCCAGCAGTGTAGCCTCGAAGGACTTTGCATGTGCCGTGAACTCGTTGCTGCCCCCTGATGCCAGGAAGCCTACTTCCAGTCCGTATTTCTCAACGGCGTCGAAGATTTCGTTCTGCGCTTCGGGCGAGCCCGGCCACCATACTTCGATCCCATCATATCCTGCTTCTTTCGCTTTCTTGCAAAGGGCGTCGCGGTTACCGGGAAGCCCCAGTCGGTTGCCAGTACGATCAGTTTGAATCCGGCCCTGGCCGCAGGCATAGCTGCCATAGCAGGCAGTTGGGATAATAATGCGCCTCCGCCCAGGGCGGCAGTGCGCTGGAGAAAATTCCTCCGGTCTATATGTTGCTTCATCTTAATTAACCTAATATTTCATGGATAGTATTGCCGAACACGTCCGTAAGACGGAACGGCCTGCCCTGAATTGATACGTCATTTTTTCATGATCGAAACCTAACTGATGCAGGATGGTAGCATGGATATCGTGAACGGAAACTTGTCCTTTCACAGCGCTGAACCCGATCTCGTCGGTTTCGCCCCAGCTGCCGCCGCGTTTGATGCCGGCGCCGGCCATCCACATGGTAAAGGCTTCCACGTGGTGGTCGCGGCCCATATAGGGCATTTCTTTACCATCGCGGTTTTCCTGCATGGGCGTGCGGCCGAATTCACCGCCCCATACCACCAGGGTCTCGTCGAGCAGGCCGCGCTGCTTCAGGTCGAGCAGCAATGCGCTGATGGGCTTGTCGATCTCGCGGCATTTGTTGCGCATGCCATAGTTTACTGCGGTGCTTTCGTCGGTACCGTGGGCATCCCATCCCCAGTCAAACAACTGCACGAAACGAACGCCTTTCTCCACCAGCTTGCGGGCAAGCAGGCAATTGTTCGCGAACGATTCCTTGCCGGGCGCGGTGCCGTATAATTCGTGGATATATTCGGGTTCGCTGTTGATGTCCATAACGCCGGGTACCGAGATCTGCATCTTGTACGCAAGTTCATATTGCGAAATGCGGGAAAGTATCTCCGGGTCCTGGAAGGTTTCATATTCCAGCTTGTTCACTTCGTTGATCGCCTGAATCCCCTGGTACCGAAGGTCCCGGTTCATCCCTTCGGGATCGGACAGGTACAGTACCGGTTCGCCTTTGGAGCGGCATTGCACGCCCTGGTATACGGAAGGCAGGAACCCGCTTCCCCATACGCTCTTGCCCGCATCGGGCGTCTTTCCACCGGAAGTCAGTACCACAAAGCCGGGCAGGTTGCTGTTCTCGGAACCCAGCCCCGGGTAGCCCACGAACCGATGCTCGGCCTGCCAAGCCTGGCGCTGCCGGTGTGCATGAAGAGCTGTGCGGGACCGTGGTTAAACTGGTCTGTCTGCACCGCTTTCAGGAAGCTGATGTCATCCACCCGCTCTGCCAGGTGCGGCATATAATCCGATACCCAGGCGCGGCTTTCGCCGTGTTGTTTGAACACCGCCTGCGGCCCCAGCATCCGCGGAACCCCGCGGATGAAGGCAAACTTCTTGCCTTCGAGGATGGATTGCGGGCATAACTGGTTATGTAGTTTCTCGAGGTCGGGTTTATAATCGAACATCTCCAGCTGCGAAGGCGCGCCGGCCATATGCAGGTAAATAACGCTCTTGGCGCGTGCAGGGAAATGCGGCGCGCGGGGCTCCAGGGGTTGAGGCTCTGTACTGGTCCTGAAGATGAACCGGAGAACAGGTTACAGCCGCCCAGCAGCGAGGCGAGCGCCGTGCCGCCGAGCCCTGTCACGCAGTCTTGCAGGAAGTGCCTGCGGGAGAAAAACCGGGCCGCCCGGTCGTTAGCTTCTTGTATGATTTTTTCTGCCATGATCATCAGGATTTGGTCAGGAACTCGTCCAGGTTCAGTAATGCGTTGGCCACGATGGTAAGCGCGGCCAGGTGCGCTTTTTCATTGTCGGGCAGGTTGCGCTGGTTGAGCGAATCCGCCGCCGCGGGATCTTTCTGGTATTGCTGCAGGGCCTGGCGGTAGAGCTTCTCCAGCACGGCCGTCTTGGCGTCGGTAATATCTTTGCTCATGGCCAGTTTATATCCCCGTTTGATGCAGGCTTTGGGATCCGTGCCGCCGTCTTTCTGCATATGACCCGCCAGTGTGCGCGCCGTTTCCACGAACACCGGATCGTTGAGCGTTACCAGTGCCTGGAGGGGCGTATTGGTTCGGATGCGGCGCTGGAGGCAAACCTCACGGCTGCTGCCGTCGAAGGTGATGGATGAAGGATACGGACTGGTGCGTTTCAGGAAAGTATAAATACCGCGGCGGTGCTGATTGCCGTTTTCGGAAGTTTTCCAGACATCGCCGCTGTACACCGTCATCCACACACCGTCTGGCTGCATGGGCATCACCGGCGGGCCGCTCATGTTCAGGTTCAGGAGCCCGCTGATAGCCAGCGCCTGGTCGCGCACCTGCTCGGCCGACAGCCGGAAGCGGGGCCCGCGGGCCAGGAAGCGGTTGGCGGATCTTTTCCTGCAACTCCGGACTGCTCTTCGAATCCCTGCGGTAAGCGGAAGAAAGGACGATCTCACGGATCATCGATTTAACGCTCCATTTATACTTATTGACGAACTGATAAGCCATGTAATCGAGCAGCTCCGGGTGGGAAGGCGTAAAGCCCTGCGTCCCGAAATCTTCCAGCGTTTCAACAAGCCCGATGCCGAAGAGTTGTTCCCAAAGGCGGTTGACCATCACGCGGCCGGTCAGGGGTTCTTCGGATCAACGAGCCACTGCGCCAGGCCCAACCGGTTGCGCGGGGCGCCTTCCGGGAAAGGATTGAGCGAGGCCGGCGTAGCGGGCTTCACCTGGTCGCCATGCACCAGCCAGTTGCCTCTTTCAAAAATATAGGTCGGACGGAACAGCTCATTTGTGTTTTCCACCATCACAGGGATGCTTTGCGGATTGGCGTTGATGAGGGCCATATACTTCTCCTCCATTTCCTTATAACCTGCCTGGTCTTTTCCGGGAAGGCTATTCCGGAAAGACACCCATTCAAAGCTGGCGACGGATTGCATCGGTTGCAGCGCAGGATTACGGAAGACGAAGAAGATATCGTGCCGGCCATCAACCGGTCGTAAAGGAAACGTAAGCAGCCCCCTCTCTCGCCGAGCGTAACGCTTCCGATAACCGGGCCACTGAGACTATCTACCCGGATTTCGATTTTTCCGCCCGCGGCGCCCCAGGCGCTGGCGATCAGGCGGTCGGCCTTATTCAGCGGAACATTCTTCATACGGGCGCTTCCACCGTGGCGTACGCTCATCCATTTGGTATCGGCGAGCTCGCCGTTGATATATTGATCGGCATCGTGAGCGTGGACTTTAGGTTCGAGGGTACGGAGGAAATCCTGGGCTTCCCGGAGCTGGGAGGCATCGCCGTTTTGTTTCACCCATTGCGTAACGGCATCTACATCCTTACGCTGCAGACTGTCGTAGAAGCGCAACTTAGGATGTTCTCCATAAGTGTCCTCATCGCGGGTATTGTTGAGGAAGGCCATTAACTTATAATAATCCTCGAAGCGGAACGGATCGTAAGGGTGGGAGTGGCACTGTACGCAGGCGATGGTGGTTCCCTGCCATACTTCCATGGTGGTATTAACACGGTCGATGATAGCGGCAGTGCGGAACTCTTCGTCTTGCGTACCGCCTTCATCGTTATTCATGGTATTTCGGTGGAAGGCTGTGGCGATGTACTGGTCTTCTGTGGGTGCAGGCAGGAGATCGCCGGCGAGCTGATCGATGGTAAACTGATCGAATGGCATGTCTTTATTGAATGCCTGGATGACCCAGTCGCGGTACCGCCAGAATTCGCGGCGGGAATCTTTTTCGTATCCTTTGGTATCGGCGTAGCGGGCAAGGTCGAGCCACATAGAAGCCCATTTCTCGCCGAATTGCGGGGAGGCGAGAAGAGAATCTACCATGCGGGCGTATGCTTCTTCGCTGAAGCCGGCGGCGAAAGCGGCTGCGCGGGCTTCAGAGGGAGGGATGCCGGTAATGTCGAGGGAGAGCCGGCGCAGGAGGGTCTGGGGATCGGCCTGCGGTGCGGGGTCGAGGTTTTCGGCATCGAGTTTATCGTTGATGAACTGGTCGATGGTGGATTTGTCGTCTGGTTTGACCGGGGTACGTAGGCCCAGTGTTCGCCCCATTCCGCGCCCTGGTTCACCCATCGGGTGAGGATGTCGACTTCCTCTTTGGAGAGCGGGGAAGCTTTGAGGGGCATGCGCTCCTTGGGATCGTTGGTGTGGAGGCGGCGGATGAATTCGGAGGCATCGGCGTTTCCGGGGATGATGGCGGGTTTACCGCTTTGGGTGACGCCGAGGGCTTCTTCGCGGAAAAGCACGCTATCCTCCGCTTTGCTTCACGCCGCCGTGGCAGCTGATGCAATGCTTGTTAAGGATGGGCTTTACTTCTGTGCTGAAATCCACCTTTTGCCGTTCCCGCATCCTGCAAGCCAGGCGGCTGCGAGGGGATGAGAGACAGGCTAATGGGGATCCAGCTGTTGGAGCGGATGGTCATTTTCATGATGAATGGCCGTGAAACTATTTTTTTATTGATGAACTACTGTAACGTAAGGCTGCAATTTATAACGTAGAAATCCTTTCTGTACAAGGATTGGTGCTAATATCATACTGGTTCGTGCTAATATTCTTTCGGATAAGTGTACTTAATACCCCAATCTACAAAAAGGTAGGGATGAATGCAAGCGGAGTGTACGAACGGCAAAAAAGAAGGGTGAAAGAATTCACCCTCCGGTATATGCATACATTAGACATGAGACTTATTTGAGGCCGATACGGACAACGGGACCGTTCTGTTGAGTTTGTCCGCGGCCGGGAGGTTTTCGGTTTTCCTGTAACCCGCAGCCGGGGCGCGCATAGCGCGTCTTTGGCACTTGGGGACATGGACGTTGAAAGGCCGGCAAATCGGCTTGCTGGGGTGTGGACCGGGCACTTCTGCAAAACGGATTGCCGGCAACGACCACAGCAGTTGTACTTAAATAGAGTGAAAATCGGGGGTGAGGGGTGAAGCATGAAAAAAATATTTCGCTTTGAAATTTCACCCTTAATACAGAATTGCCCGTCTACTCTTCTGTAACTCATACATCTTATGGAATCAATCGCAAGCAGACTGAAAATTTACCTCCTGTACAGGGAGATGAGTACTTCGGAATTTTCCCGGCTCCTGGAATACAAAAGCTGCGAGAAGATCGCACGGCTGTTTCGGACCGAAGGCGCTAAACCTAGCGTAAATATCGTAGCCGATATCGCTACCCGGTTCAAGGACCTCAGCATTCATTGGTTACTGACTGGTGAAGGCGATATGATCAAGAAATACGCCTATCTCTCTTCGCGGCCGGAAAATGCCTATCGCCTGGAAGCGCTGGAAGAACTATACGTCCAGTCCCGGATGGAGGAACCGGTAGAAATGACCGTGTAAGCTTACACGCATGAAATAACCAACCACGTTCTCCCTGTGACACCCCTATTAAGGGCTGCCCTGAAAAGCAGCCCTTTTAAAGTCTGCCACGCAACTCATACCCGCCGTTTCCGTCAATCGGTTGCAGCAAGCACCTACCCTTCAATAGCTACCTTTTGTTATACCCTTCATGCGGTCAGACACTACTTATTTAAGTAATGCCCCGGAAACATTTCATCTACATCCTCACTGCTGATAAAATTTGGATACTTTTGATCCGGGATACTTATCCCGCAAACAACGACCTATGCATATCCCTACAATCTATCCCCTTTCCATCACCGCTTCCGGTGTTTTTATCGCCCTTCCCTTTATCATTATTGGTATCATATTGATCATTCGCAATAAGCGGCGACAAACCGGCAGTGCGGACTACTCGTCTCAAAGTGGATTTCCCGACGCTGCTTTCCCTTCCAGCGGCGCAGATTCCGGCAACTTCGACGGATTTGACGGTGGCGATGGCGGAGGTGGCGGGGCCAGTGGAGGCTGGAGCGATGGTGGTGGAGACAGTGGCGGAGATGGCGGCGGAGGCGATGGTGGGGGCGGGGACTAATAAAAAAGGCACAAGCAGAAGCTTGCGCCCGTTATATTAGCAGCATATTCCTATAAGGCAATTTTGTAATGTAAATGCAGTGCACAATCATCCGGCCGTCACTTTAACGGCAGAAAGGGGCGTCCGCGATGTAGCTGAAGATTCACAGGTTTGAGTCAGTACATGGGGTTATGCGTTGCATCGTTTCTCGTACAGCAAAGGTAAACCGCTTGATATTAATCTCCACCACATAAACATGTGAAATGGCGGTTTCAGCATACGGACCGTATATTTAATGGCGTAAAGCGGTTATTTTTGTACGATTCACGCCGTTATACGTATGCCCCAGCACTTTTTCTCTTCATGGCCATGATCTGGCCCCTGCTAATCCAGCACCCGGTTACCGCCCAGACGCACACGCGCACCCCGCCTTCTATGGCAGCTGCCGCGCCCGATACGCCCGGCCTCGTTGGGAGGCAACCCGGCGCCCTGGGCGCCCAGAAGTCCTCGCAAGAGCCGCCCGGCCCAATATCTGGTTTTACGCCGCCATCGCCCTGCTGCTCACTGCCATTGTTTACGGTGTGCACCGGCTGCGCATCAACCACATACTGGCCACCGAAAAGGTCAGGAGCCGCATCGCCCGGGATCTGCATGATGATATGGGCAGCACCCTCACCTCCATTAACATTATGAGCGCCATGGCCCAGAAGAGCGCCGCCCGGGGCGAACTGGAAACCACCCGGGAGTTCCTCGCCAAGATCGGCGAAAGTACCACCCGCATGATGGAAAGCATGGACGACATCGTCTGGAGCATCAACCCCTGAACGATTCCACCCCCGCGTCATCGCCCGCATGCGCGAATTCACCACCGGCATGCTCGAAGCCCGCGGCATCGGGTTCTCCTTCACTATCGACGATAAAATCTATAACCGGAAGCTCCGCCTCGAAAACCGCCATGATTTCTTCATGATCTATAAAGAAACCATCACCAATATCGCCAAATACGCACAATGCTCCTTTGCCGACGTCCGCATCCAGTTGCGGAAAGGCCAGCTCGTGCTCCGCGTACAGGATAACGGGACCGGTTTCAACGTGAACGAAGCGGGAAACGGCGACGGCCTGATGAACATGCAACGGCGGGCCTACCGGATGAACGGACAACTTAGCATACAGAGCCAGATCGGCAAAGGGACGGTCGTCACCCTCATGTTCCCGACCACATAAGCATGTGATTGGCGCTTACCCCGCCGATCCGTAACTTTACCTTCAGTTATCAACTACCAAACCCAGGATATGATCCGTATCGTGTTATATGAGGATAACACCAAACTGCGAGAGAACCTGACATTACTGATCGACGGAGCACAAAATTTTGTAGTATGCGGAGCCTTCCGCAATTGCGACAACATCCTTCAGCAGACGGACGATCTGCTTCCCGACGTTTTGTTAATGGATATCGACATGCCCGGCACCAACGGCATCGAAGGGCTGCGCATCGTACGTTCCCGTTACCCCCAGCTACCTATTCTCATGCTCACCGTCTTCGACGATAACCAGCATGTCTTTGAAGCCATTAAAGCCGGGGCCGACGGCTACCTGCTGAAAAAGACCCCGCCCGACAAGCTACTCGAACACATCCAGGACGTATACGACGGCGGCGCGCCCATGACCTCCAGCATCGCCCGGCAGGTATTGCACCTGTTTGCCCGCCAGCCTTCGGACCGTAACGAGATGTACAACCTCCCGAAAGGGAAAAGGAAGTGCTGCAACTGCTCGTAAACGGGTACAGTTATAAAATGATCGCATCGGAGATCTTCATTTCTATCGATACCGTCCGCTCACACATCAAGAAAATCTACGAGAAACTGCACGTTAACTCCAAATCGGAAGCGGTAGCCAAAGCATTCAGGGACAAACTGGTGTAAAGCTATGCCGGCATCAGGCGGGTGGTTTCCAAACACTTTGGCCGGAAATTTGTTAACATAGCAACAAAAACATCCCACAATGACAAAGCAATTGACCCGCCTTTTACGGTTTTTGGAGCAGCCACTATGCTATTAAGCGCCTGTGCTTCTCAACAGAATACCGCAGCAACCGCAGGCGGCATGCGCAAGAGTGCCACCGGCAGCTGGACCCTCAACAGCATCAACTATGAAGGCCTACCATCAGACGCGAAGATCTCCTCCGTATTTTCCAATATCCCCGGACTGCCTGCAGGGCAGCACCTGGGTACTCCTTCCAACAGTAAGGGCTCATACACTATAAACAGCACCGGAACGGGCTGCGCCCCGGCGCCCAGAACATCGTATGGAGCACCATTAACCAGAACGGCGCTATCATGCTGCAGTTCAAGGAAGTGATGACCGGCGAGAAAGCGAAGAACGTGCTGGACGGCTACCGCGTGGAGCTGACCCAGGCAGACGATGCGGGGATGGTGTGGCGCGCGCCCGTGACGTATGAAGGAAAAACGGCGTACATAGTTTATTCATTCAGCAGACGATAAGAGGTCGCCTGTCATAAGAATAACCGGAAAAAGCGGGGCAAAATTTGCTCCGCTTTTTCGTTTTTAGTTATTGTATCTTTGCCCTTCGTTTTTAATCAATATGAAAGCATTTAACTTATTTATCAAATACCGCCTGCCGCTTGGCCTCCTTCTTCTCATTGGCGGTATCGCCCTCGGCCTTAGCTTTGGTTGGTGGGAAGCAGCGATCGTGCTCGTGCTGGCTGTCATCTGTATCGTGACCCACTTTCTCTTCGGCCCTATGCGCCTTGTTCAGGAAGCCGTGGAAGCCGGCGACGTGGATGGCGCCATGAAGTACATGAACCAGGTGAAGTCCCTAAACTGCTTATCAAACCCATCCGCTCCGTATACTATTTCATGGAAAGCAACCTGGCCATGCAAAACCAGGACTTCGACAAAGCCGAAGCCGCCGTTAAGGCCAGCATCAAATCCGGCAGCCCCATGAAAGAATACGAAGGCATGCAATACTTCCAGCTCGGCACCATTGCTTATCAGAAGAATGATATGAAGTCCGCCGATGCCAACCTGAAGAAATCCGTTCGCCTGGGCCTCCCCGATAAAGAAAACACCGCAGGCGCTCTCCTGATGCTCTGCTCTATCGCCATGAGCCGCCGCGATTTCAAAACAGCGAAAGACTATTTCCGCCGTGCCAAAGCCCAAAAGCCTACTACCGAACAGATCGTTAGCCAGATCAAGGAAATGGACAAATACATCAGCCGCATGCCCGGGTGATCCGCCTTACAATATTTGAAGAAAGCCAGACGATTCTCCCGTCTGGCTTTTTGTTTTCGTCAGCTACCTGTAAAAATATAACACCATTACGTTTGTGATAACAGAATATATTGTTAATTTTATTTCCACGGCCTTTAAGAGGCCGGAATATGCTAAATCGATATTGTAGAGTATTTTATCTGTCATCATTCTTATTATTCAACCAAATCAGCACGTTCCAAAGAAAACACATCAGCACTTTTTCTAAACACAGGCAACCAAAATTCATCAATTTAAAACGCATCTAAATCGGCAGCACGTACCGGCAACAGGACAAACGCTTCCTGACAGCTAATGCTTCATTTCCAGATTGTCATTCCGGGTAAATTACCCCGGCTATGCCATGCCTGATCCTCAACAGGCGGAAAGCCTTTCTTATTCATCCTCTTAACCCGCTGTTCCAGGCGCCCGACAAGTTCGCGCCGGCAGCTTCCGTCTGCATACATTCCTGATCACCGCATCTCCCGATTGCGGCAGGGGACAGTCATGCCCTGCATTACCGGCAACGCGCACACGCTACTCGCTTTTGCATTTCTTAAAATATATCACCTATGTTCAAAAGTTTATTCTGTTTCAAGCTACTCCTGCTCTTATGCCTCGGTGCATACGCACAGGAACGCCGGCTATCCGGCACGATCAGGGACAAAGACGGCAGTCCCTTACCAGGTGTAACCGTCATCGAAAAAGGTGTCCGCAATAACGGGACCGTCGTTCAGGGTGACGGCAACTTTGCCCTCACGCTGAAAGGTAGCTCCAACGTTGTTGTCGTAAGCCTTATCGGTTACGAATCCCGGAAGTGAACGTTGCCGGGAAATCCGAGATCAACATCACCATGCAGGTGAACTCCAAAACCCTGGAGACTACGTGGTGATCGGCTACCAGGAAGTATCCCGGAGAAAGAACACCGCCGCCATCGCCACCGTAAAAGGCGAAACCATCCAGAACCTCCCGGCCGTCAGCGTAGACATGATGCTGCAGGGCCGCGTGAGCGGGGTGAACGTACAGAACTTCTCCGGCGAGCCCGGCGTGCGTAACTCCATCGTAGTACGTGGCAACACCTCCGTACTCCGTGGCTACGATGAAGCAAGGGCACTGTCCCGCCCCCTGTACGTGATCGACGGTATCCCCAGCACAGCCGCAGAAGCCGGCATCCTCGAATCCAACGGAACCGGCACCAACCCGATCGCCGGACTCAACCCGAACGACATCGAGTCTATCGACATCCTCAAAGACGCCTCCGCCGCAGCGATTTACGGTTCCCGCGGTTCCAACGGTATCATCATCATCAAAACCAAAACCCCAAACTCGGCAAACCCCAGTTCAACTTCAGCACCTATATGGGTATGACCCGCCGGCCCCAACTGGTGGAAACCGTTGCAGGCGCCGAAGAGCGCAGGCTGAAAATGAAACTGCTCAACCAGTATAATGAATCGGTAGACAATGAGTACCTGCCCATGATGCTCACGGACAGCCTCAATCCCGACTTCAATAACGCCACCGACTGGCAGGGGCTGTTCTATAAAAACGGTATCATTAATAACTACGACCTTTCCATGCAGGGCGCCAACGACGTGTTCAACTACCGCGTCAGCCTCGGCCACTATAAGGAAGATGGCGTTATCCGCAATACCGGGTTCAAGCGGTATACCATGCTGGCACGCGTAGGCGCGAAGCTCACGCCCTGGCTCGAAAACCAGACGCGCTTCCGCCTGAGCCGTACCGACCGGCCCCGTACCTCTAATGAACGAACCGGCGGCTTCTTCGCGTTCGATACCTATTCCATGCCCGCTACTTTCTATGCACTGAAGGACGAAGCCCGCGACTACCTGCTGGGCAACGACCGGAGCCAGAACAAGAACATCAATAACGCCCTGGAGCTCAGCACGGTATTCAACGCCAGCATTCTCAAAAACCTCCGGTTCAATACGACCCTTACCTACACCAACGACAACTCCGCCCGGAACTTCTATCAACCGGGGTAGTGCGCGATAATAACTACGGGTACGGATCTGCATTCAGCAGCAAAACCGAAGGCATCATCATGTATAATACCCTGGAGTATTCTCAACGCTTCGGGAAGCATGACTTCAACGCCATCGTAGGCCAGAATGCGGAATACTCACAGTATTCCAACACCTACGGAGCGGCAGACCTGATTCCGAACGACTTTGTATGGCAGGTGTCTGTAGCCAATAAGAACTACTCTGAAACCTACTCACGGACGTACGAAGAAGGCCTGCAAAGCCTTTTCGCCCGTGTAAACTATTCCTTCAACGACCGGTATATGTTGTCGGCCGTGCTCAATGGAGACGCTTCCTCCAAATTCGGCAGGGATAACCGCTGGGGCCTGTTCCCTTCCGTTTCTGCCGGCTGGATCATCAGTGAAGAATCATTTATGCAGGGCCTTCCCTGGCTGAGCTTCCTGAAACTGCGTGGCAGCTATGGCGTTACGGGCACACAGCCGGAAAGGAACTACCTGGCTACAATACCTACACCGTGAACCAGGCCCGCTTTGAGGGTAATGAGGATCTACCTCCTACAACGGGGTAGCAGTGATCACCCCAACTATGCGGATGGTATCGCGCAACGCGATCTTTCCTGGGAAGAATCCCGCCAGGGTAACGTAGGCGTGGAAATGGGGCTGTTCAAAGAGCGTGTTCGCCTCGTGGTGGATGCTTACAGCCGCAGCACTTCTAAAGGCTTCTTCACGTATACCCTTCCTATTTCCAGCGGATATAACGAAGCGCAGACGAATGCCATGGGCCTTCGTAATGCCGGTATAGAGTTTACGCTGAATACCCGCAACCTGTCGCCCAAAAGCAAGCTGCAGTGGAATTCCGACCTCGTGTTCTCCTACAACCAGAACGTGATCACCGCCCTGCCCAATGGTGGCCGCAGCATCGTGTACAATTACAATACCGGTGTTTACGGGATGGACTACTACCTGACCGTGGGCAAACCGACCAACCAGTATTATGTATTTGAGTCCAGGGGCATTTACTCCCGTGATTCTGACATCCCCTTCAACCTGCTGACAGGTAACAAGCTGACGAACTTCGTTGGATATGAATACCACCAGGGCGATCCCATCCTTATTGACCAGGACGGCAACTTTGACCTGAAGGAACCGATGGACCAGATCATTGGCGGAGACCCCAACCCTAAATTCTACGGCGGGATGAACCAGACCTTCGAGTACAAGGGCTTTTCGCTGGGCGTTTTCCTGAGCTACACTTTCGGCCGCGACATCCTCAACAGCTACCTGAACCGCCGTCTCGAATATCTCTTTGAGTCGACCGGAGACGATGGCGAAAGCAAACTGGCCAAGCGCGCCATCTTTGATGTGGAAAAACTGAATTACTGGAAACGCCCGGGCGACATTGCGGACTACCCGACCCTTTCCCTCGTAAGCCGCCAGCGCTCTCCTTATCGTTTCCTCGATAAGAACTCCATGTATATAGAAGACGGCAGTTATGTGCGCATCAAAACCATCACTTTCGGCTACAACTTCCAGCCGTCTGTGATCCGGAAACTGAAACTGAACCGCCTCCGCCTGTACGGTGTGATCGACAACGTACACACCTTCCAGCGCGCGAGCATCCAGGATGCTGAAGCTGTGAACGCTTATGGCGTTTACACGGGCGATGGTTATCCGATCCCGATGAAATTCACCTTCGGCCTTGATCTCGGTTTCTAATCCGCTTCCCAACTTTCAAAATGAAGAACATGAAACGACTTAAATATATCCTTCCTGCATTGCTGACTTCCTGCCTCCTGTTTACCGGGTGCAAGAAGCTGCTAGACCTGGAGCCGAAGAGCGGCCCCACCAGTAACAACTTCTGGAAAAACGATAAAGACGCGCTGGCGGGCCTGCTGGGTGGCTACTCACTCCTCCGCGACGCCCTCACCGACGAAAACCGTTTCTATGTATACGGCGATGTTCCGGGCAATACTTTCCGGATCACCTACAGTTCTGACTATGCGATCCACCAGATCCGCGACGGCTCGCTGGATGGCACTTACTACGGATACCTGGAGAACCTGCAAAACTGGACCAAGTTTTACAAAGTGATCGCCCAGGCCAACCTGCTGGCAACGAAGATTCCTACCATCCCCGAGGGCGCCTTCCGTTCGAAAGACCAGAAAAACTACTATCTCGGCGAAGCCCTTTACATCCGCGCCTTCACCTACTTCTTCATCTCCCGCGTATGGGGCGACGTTCCCCTCACCCTGGAAGCCGTTGAAGATCTGGCGGAAGCCAAAACATCGGCCGCGAAAAGCAATCCGTGGTACTCACACAATGCCTCAAAGACCTGGACGAAGCCATGAAACTGCTGCCCAAAACGCCTATCTCATCGGCAGACCGCGGCGTTCGGGCCACACAGGCTTCCGCAATTGCGCTCAGGGCACATATCTACGCCTGGCAGCGCGACTTCGCCAAATGTGCCCAGGTATCGGAAGACCTGGTGAACAATCCCGCCAATTACGGCCTTACCTTCATCACCGACTCCTCGCAATATGCCCGTATGAGCATCGGTAAATCTACAGAAGCCATTTTCGAGATCAATATCAGCGAAGAGCAGAACGAAGGCAGCGGCCCCGATATCTACGGCGACTTCAAAGGCATCAGCAGCCGCACCCTTTACGCTCCCTACCTCGCTACCCGCGAGCCCCAGAGAGAAGACGACGTGCCTGGCTGGTGAACACCGAAACTTATGGCGGCGTGTACACCGAAGACGGCGATCTCCGCAAGGATATCTGGTTCTACGAAGATCCGCTGCTCCCCATGATCATGCTGAAGAAATATGCCAACATCACCTATAAAGACGGCGATGTGCGGAGAGACCCGCGCGGCTCCAATAACCTGCTCGTTTTCCGCTTGTCAGACATCATGCTGCTCCGTGCAGAAGCGCTCTTCAACCTCAACGATGAATCAGGCGCCCGCAATCTCGTGAATAAAGTACGCAACCGCGCCCGCCTCGAATCGCTGGACAATGCAGTGACCGGCGACGAGCTGTATGACTACACCGTCATGGAGCGCCAGCGGGAAACATTTGCAGAGGGGCATGCCTTCTGGGACCTGCTGCGCACCGGGTACATTGACTACTACAACTCCGTATTCACCGGCTCCGTTACGCCCGGCCATGCCAAATTCGGCATGAACTACTGGCCCATTCCGCGCATCGTGTTCAAAGACAACCTGGCAATGAAACAAACGCCTTACTGGAACGGCCGCCTCTAATCACCACTCAAAAAGACAATATGAAAACGACAATAAAATGGTTTTGGGTGCTCATCGTAGCCGCAGCATTCGTTTCCTGCAAAAAGGACGATTACTTCATCGGGGCAGCCTGCATAACCCGAAGTTCGAAGGCACCACCTACGACTACCTGAAAACCAATCCCCTGTTCGACACCCTGGTTTTGCTGATCGATAAAACTGGTTTGAAGGAAGAGATCAATGCCGCCGGCGGCACTTTTTCGCGCCTACGGACTATTCTATTCATAACTATGTGAAAAGAGTGGTGCAGCGCAGAAAACAACTGGAAGCCAATGACGAGAACCTCGTCTTCAACTTCGATCAGCTGGATTTCGCGCAAATGAAAGATTCGCTGCGTGCATACATCTTCGCGCAGAAGATACAAAGGGACGGGCTCAACAGCGAAGGTCAGTTCTTCACTGCCAAAACGGGCGAGAAAAGATACATCGCACTCCGCGATGATCCGTCTGGCACCTACCAGGGCGGCGGCCTTACCAACGTGCCGAAATACCTGTACTTTATGAAAGTGATCGGTGCGGTGGATCCTTTGACAATGGCAACGTTCCGGAAAACGAACAAGATACCCGCATCCAGGTACAGACTTCCGGCATCATCACCAACAACGGCGTACTACACGTGCTGGCAAATTTTCACATTTTCACTTTCGCTACAGAACCTAAATAACCATCGACATGACAATCAGCAAATTTCCATATAAACTGGCAGGCTGCGCGATGACGGCTATAGCGCTTTTCTCCTCAGCCGTTTCCTGCAAAAAGGTGCCTGTAGGCTATATCAGCGATCAGATCAGGTATATCGCCGACACCTTCCGCGTGGTTCGCGGTACCAACTGGAATTCGGACCCCAAAGCTTTTGAGCTCGACGGTTCCAATTACCCCATTTCGGTAAAACTGGACCAGATCCGCGATCTGGCAACCGGCAAGCCCGTGGACTATTTCGAAAAGCCCAATGAAGTGTTCGTCTGGACCGCGCTTTTCGATCCCAATTCAGACACCACCGTGGCCCTGCTGAATAAGAAGCGTAAACTGGAATCGGTGCCGCCGCTGAAGCTCATCGAAAAATCCGGCCAGCTCATGTTCAATGAGGGTACCCAAAAGGTTCCGCCCGGCAACTACACCTTCGACGTAACGGTAACCAACGGCTCCGGAACTAAAACCTTCCGCGACATTTCCGTGATCCAGATATACGAGCAGGCATTCCGTCAGGAAGGAGCGCCCGGTTGTGCGTATTTCATCGACGGCACCAACACCAGCGGTGACATCGGTACACCTACTATGACTTACAAGAAGATCTCCGACCAGGGTTACCAGGTTCGGCTGAAGGTGGTAGATAAGAACGGGAAGCCCTTCAATCCCAAGTCCGGCGAGTTGATCAAGCGTGGCGACCGCCCCTGTTCGAGACCTACGCCAAATTCAACCCCGTGGAATACACCGACACTACCATGGTCTGCAATTATGAACTGACGCCTTTCCCCTGAAGGAGTACCCCGGCTACGGATACCTGATGTATTACCGTATCCCCAGCCAGTTCGTAACGCTCGACCCCGGCGTTGCGCCAACAGGAGAAGCCATTTACAACGTGAATCCCCGTTTCGCATTCCGCTTACTGGTAGTCGGCACTTATGAAGTAACGATACGCATCCCTAAGGTCAGCCGTAAGGCCTGATGCGCTTTTTGAACATAGAAAAGGAGCCCCGGCCTGCCGGGGCTCCTTCGTTTTATATAGTGCCTAAATTAACCGATCGACTGTAACGCCTTGGCCAGGTCCTCCATTAAAACGGCCGGGTCTTCCAACCCGATGTACAACCGCACCATCCGGTGCTTTTCTACAGCAGGGTCGAATTCTCCTTCCGCCATTGCCGCACATGCCGGGAATGCCAGCGATTCATGGCCGCCCCAGGACACCGCCATGAGGAAGCGTTCCAGTCCGTTACAGAAGGTTTCTACCTGTTCGCGGCGGGAGGCTTTGAGCTGGATGGTCAGCAGTCCGGCCGCGCCGGTCATCTGCCTTTAGCCAGTTCATACTGCGGAAAGTCAGGGTCCATGGGAAAGAAGATCCGCTCCACCTGTGGCTGGGTTTTGAGCCAGCGGCAGATAGTTTCCGTGCTGGATGCGCTCCGCTCCAGCCGTAATTCCAGCGTTCTCAATCCCCTTAGCAGCAACCAGGCGTTGAACGGCGCGATGCCGCTGCCGATGTTGAGCAGCTCGGAAGCAAATATCTTCCGGATCACTTCCTGCCGCCCCGTGAGCACGCCTGCCATGGTATCGCTGTGGCCGCTGATGAACTTAGTGGCCGACTGCAGGCACAGATCGATCCCCAGGTCGTGGGGCCGTTGGAATATCGGCGTGCAGTAACTGTTATCGATGATGGTAACGATCCCCGTTGCTTTGCCAGGGCAGCCACTGCGACGATGTCCTGCAATTCGAACGTGAAAGAGTTGGGGATTCCAGGTAGATGAGGCGGGTGTTGGGACGGAGGGCATCCCGGAAATTCGCGATGTCAGTGCCGTCCACAAAGGTCGTCTCCACGCCGAAGCGGGGAAGAATATTCATAAACAGCTGGGCGGCCCAATTGTAAGGCTCCCGCACAGATACGATATGATCACCCTGTTGCACCTGCGATAGTACCGCCGCAAATATCGCCGCGGCGCCGCTTCCGAAGATGAGCGCGTCTTCCGCGCCGTCCAATGCGGCCAGCTTCTTCCTCAGGATGTCTATCGTAGGATTGTTGCCGCGGGTGTACAGGAATCCCTTGTATTCATCCTGTAACAAATCCCGCATCTCACCCACCGTCTTGAAGGCAAAGTTGCTGCTTTGCATAATGGGCGGTGCGATGGCATTGAAATACTGCTCTCTGTCTTCTCCGAGTTGGTTAATGATATAAGAAAGGTCCATAAGTCTCACTGATTGCTCCCGTTACGCCGCCTGACGGCATAACGCATGAAAAAATAAATCGGCAGTCCTGCCACAAACCAAAACATCCCGCCGAGCGCCTGGTTTAAATCCTTAATGAAAATATTGACGGTCACGAATAAATAAACGGTGATGAAAAATGCCGGTACCAGGGGTAAAGCTTCATTTTGTAAATGCCTTGTCCGTCGAGGTGCGCCGTTTTCTTCCGCAGCACAAATATCGTGGCTGCCGCCGAAGCCAGGCCAATTGAGTCAAAAAGCATGACATATTGGATAATATTGTCGAAGTTATTGAGGAAATACAGCATTCCGACGATGAGCGCAGTGAATACCGAGAGGGCCACTTCCTGCACCGGGTGCGCTGATTCACCCGCCGGAACACCGAGGGCAGCACCCCGTCCTCCGCCATGGCGTAATACATCCGGGGTTAGACATGAGGTTGACGTTGGCATATCCCAGCACCGATAGGAACAACAAGACCGAGGTGATCTTGAACCCGTACTCCCCGAAGAAAACCTGCGCCATACGGGCCGCCAGGGCATCTGTGGTCTTCAGCTGCTCGAAGCCGATCACTTTCACGTAGGCATAATTCACCGTCAGGTACAGCAGGAGGATGATCCCGATCCCCAGGAGGATGGCCCGCGGCATGTTCCTGGCAGGCTCCCGGACGTCCGACCCGAAGTTGATGGTCTGCTGGTATCCTCCATAAGTAAAGAATACGGGTACCAGGGCCCCCGAAGATATAAGCCCAGCTGTGCCCGCTGACGGCCGTTACGCCTTCGGAAGGGGCGCCACCTCGTTGCTGAAGGCCGCCATACAGAGGAGCAGCACCAATGTTATCTTGAACACCGTCAGCACATTCTGCCAGCTGGCGCTCATGCGGATGCCCAGCATATTGATACCATAGAGCAATAAAACCGCCCCGATGGCGATCGCCTTACGGCCGCCGTCGTGCTGCAGGGTTTCCGGCAGGATCACCGGGCCGATATATTCCGCCCCTACGATGCAGACCGCCGCGATGGAAGCGGCGTTCGAGATCACGAGGGTCCAGTTGATCATGAAGGAATAAGTGGGGTGGAAGCCGTGCGACAGCACTTTATAAAATCCGCCTGCCACTGGGAAACGGGAGCCTATTTCCGCATAGGTAAGCGCCCCGCAGAGGGTCACGAGGCCTCCCAGCACCCAAACCATATAGAATAATTCCGGCGTGCCCGTTTCCCGGGCCACGCTCACCGGCGTGCGGAATATTCCCATCCCGATAACCAGCCCCACCACGATCATAGTAAGGTCGAACGGTCCGAGTTTAGGTTTGATGCTCATGAGATACAAGATAGCCGATTAACGCTGTATTTACCAAAATATCCGTAGGTTTGCGGCCGGTAAACGGTTGCCTGGCCCCATCCGGGGCCGGCATGAAAAGGGAATCCGGTGTAATTCCGGAGCTATCCCCGTAGCTGTAAGCCCGCATTATCGTTTTTCAGGATCCCCAGCCACTGTTTCGGCGATGAGCCGGAGCGGAAGGCCTCCTGGAAAGCGGGCGAAGCCAGAAGACCTGCCGCATACCAGTATTTATCCGCCCTTTCGGGTGAAAAGCGGATGATTTTTAACAACCTATTGGCTACATGAAAAAGCACACCTGGTATTGACCGCCGGCATCCTCGCCGCGGGCCACACCGCGCAGTCGCAAGACTCCTCCCGGGTATCCCAACTGAACACAGTTGTGGTTACCGCAACCAAATTCAACAAGAAACAGAGCGAGACCGGTAAGGTACTGACCGTCATCGATCCCCGCACCATCGAGCACAACGTGGGCCGCACCGTGGCAGACGTGCTCAACGAACAGGCCGGCATCGTCATTGGCGGCGCTTACCCAACCCCGGCAAAAACCGCGAAGTGTACTTCCGCGGCGCCACCTCCCAGTACACTACCATCCTGATGGACGGCATCCCCGTTGCAGACGCCACCGGCCTTACCGGCAACGCGATCGACCTCCGCTTCCTGCCCATCGACCAGGTAGAGCGCATCGAGATCCTCCGCGGCACTCAGACTACGCTGTACGGCGCAGACGCCATCGCAGGGGTGATCAACGTCATTACCAAGAAAGGCGGCGCCAAGCCCGTGAATGTTTACGGCGACCTCGTTTACGGTACCAACCGCAGCCTCAAAGGCTCCGCTGGCCTGCGCGGCAAGCAGGATAACGTTGATTACAACATTAGCTTCACCCACTTCACGACAGACGGTATCTCCGAAGCGGCAGACACCACCGGCATCGGCGACTACGACCGCGACGGCTACACCTCCAACGGCCTCAACGCCACCATCGGCATCCAGGCCACGGAAAACCTACGCCTGCAGCCTTTCCTGTTTTACAGCGACTATAACAGCCGCTTCGACGGAGGCTCCTTTGCAGACGACAAACTCAACAAGAACAAGTCCAACGCCCTCCACTCCGGCGTTCGCGGGCAATACGACCTCTCCAAGGGCGCGATCTTCGGCAACTTCGCCTACCAGAAAGTAACCCGCGACGATGAAACCTCCTGGGGCAAGACCTTCACCGATGGCCGCGCTTATTACGGCGACCTCTATGGCCACTATGATGTAACCAGCTGGTTCCAGGTGATGGCAGGCGTAGAATACCGCAAATCCGAACTTACCGACACCGCCAACTTCAAAGACGTGAAGTACCGTACGCGCGAACAACACTCCACCAGCCCTTACATTGCACTGTTCCTGAAAAACCTCAACGGGTTTAACCGGAACTCGGCGGCCGGGGAACTTTCCACAGCCAGTTCGGCAACCAGTTCACTTATACCATCAACCCCAGCTATGTGGTGTCTGACAGGCTGAAAGTTTTCGCCAGCGTAGCTTCCGGGTTTAAAGCACCGACGCTGAATGCGCTGTATAGCATTTATGGCAACAAAGACCTGAAGGCCGAAGAAGCTGTAAGCTACGAAGCAGGTGTGCAGACGTTCTTCTTTAACAATAAGCTGGACCTCCGCGTAGTTGGTTTCCGCAGGAATATCAAAAACCAGATCTCTTACATCAACTACAGATACATCAACTACAACAAACAGGAAGATAAAGGCGTGGAAGTGGAAGTGATCGCGCACCCGGTAGAGAAGCTGACCGTGAAAGCATTCTACGCTTATGTTGACGGCGAAGTGACGACGGTAGGCGGCAGCGGCAAAGACACCACTTACTCCAACCTCATCCGCCGCCCTAACCATACCGGCCAGATCGAACTGGGTTACCAGTTAACGAAGAACCTCTTCGTGAGCACCAACATCCGCCACATCGGTTCCCGGAACGACCTGTTTTACAAATTCCCAGCTTCCGAAAACGTGGCACTGGACCCTTATACCATGTGGAACGCATATGCGGAATACCGCCTGGGCAAGGCGCGCGTGTTCTTCAACGCGAACAATATCACCAATAACAAGAAATATTGGGAAATTTACGGCTACGCAGTGCTCGGCTTCAACATGCAGAGCGGCGTTGCTTTTTCCTTCTGATCTAAAAAACTGACCTATGTCCATCAAACAAATCCAGCCGCGTTTCATCGTTTTGCTCCTGTTCATCGTAGCCGGTGGCATCCTGCGCGTGCTCGCCGCGGGCCAGCTCACGCCCTTTTCCAATTTTTCGCCCCTGGGCGCTATGGCCCCTCTTCGGCGGCGCCATGTTCGCCGATAAATGGAAGAGCTACCTGTTTCCCTTGCTGGCGCTTTTTCTCAGCGATGTGATCGTCATGAAAACGGTGTACGCCGCTTATGCCGATGGCTTCCTGTTCGAAGGCTGGTACTGGAACTACCTGGGCTTCGCCGCCATGGTATTGATTGGCCAGCTGGTGATCCGAAACGTGAAAGTATTACCCGTAATTGCCGGCGCTGTGCTTGCAGCAGCGGTATACTGGCTGGTGGTGGATTTCGGCACATGGATGCGCCCGACCAGTATCGACATCACAACGGGCCTGCCCTTCAGCCGCGATTTCGCCGGACTGATGAAATGCTATGCATTGGGCCTGCCCTTCATCAAAAATACCCTGATCTCCAACGTCGTGTACTGCGGCGTGTTCTTCGGCCTGTTCAGCTGGCTGGAAAACAGGATCCCGGCGCTCTCCGCCCGATAATCTTCAAAAGGCCGGCCGCAAACCGGCCTTTTTCTTCACCTGACAATCACCCGATATGATCGCCAGTTCCTTTCTCCCCGCCGCTACCCAGATGATTTACGACATGGGGCTCCAGCACCTGCTCGACGGTATCACTTTCGAATGCCCGCCGCAAGCGCTGGCGGAAAAGCAGAAAGTGGTACGCTGCGTACTGGAAGGCAAAAACTACAGCAGCCAGGAAATCGACCGGATATTTTCCGCCTCCAAGGCACAGGGCAAGAGCCTGTATTACGTAGACGACCCCGTTTTGGCGGCCATCGCCCCGGATGTCATCTTCACACAGGACGTATGCGAAGTCTGCCAGATCGATACGCATTGCACCCAGCAGGCCGTTTATAAACTGGACAAGATGCCCGAACTGGTCAGCCTCAGCCCCAATAACCTGGACGACGTTTTCCAGTGCGCCATAACCATTGGCCGTGCCCTGGTGAAGAAGCCGCCGCCTTCCGCTACGTCACTTCCTCCAGCAGCGCCTGGACGGCGTGGTGGACCGCCTCCGCCAGCACCGGTCGCCCCTCCGCCGCGTGATGATCATGGAATGGATGGCCCCGTCTACAACTGCGGGCACTGGATCCCTTACCAGGTAGCCTATGCCGGCGGCGTAGATATGCTGTCCAACCCCGCAGGCGACTCTATCGTCACCCCTGGGACAAGATTCTCCGTTATGATCCGGAAGTCCTCGTTATTGCCCCTGTGGCTTCCTTACCGGCCGTTCCTTCGAAGAACTGGACCTGGTCACCAAAGTCCCGGGATGGGAGAACCTGCAGGCCGTACGCAACAATGAGGTACACCTGGCGGATTACGACCTCTTCACCCAACCCAGCGCCAGCACCCTGACAGATGGCGTAGAGGTGCTCGCCCACCTCTTCCACCCCACATCTTCCCCCACCTGAACACCTCAAACATAAATTCCGCTCCATAGACGCCCGGGCGGTAATCGCATAATAAAAGGGGCTGTCTCATTCATTTGAGGCAGCCCCTTTTACTGTACACCTATAATCAGCGTTTGCCCTTCCAATTACTGGCTTATCGGCCGCTAATAGCTTTCCAGCCCCTTAAAGACTGCTTCTCGTCGCCCTCATCTCTCAGATATGTCCCGCCTATATCCCGCCTATATCCTGCCCTTAAAAGAGGCGGGACATAGGCAAGACATACCCGGAATATTCCCAAGACAAATACATGACATTATTTTAACCTGAAGCTGACAAGGAGAAGACTAGCAGCAGACCAGACAGGAATTTGTACGAAACAACGTACTTATTCCCATCCAGTCATAGGCTTGTCAGTATGATAACAGGCAGGCTGCTATTAAATAACCTGCATTTATTTTGCATATAACCTATCAATATCCTACCTATGTCCTACCCTTTAAAGGGGTAGGACATAGGTAGGATATAGGTAAGACATAGGTAGGATATAGGTAGGATATATATAAGTTGCCAGGGCGTCAACCTACTAGTTAGCCTATGATTAGAAGCAAACTAGAGAGAGATTCGCCGTATCCCGATGAGCCACCTCCAAAGTATACAATTGCAATATTTTACTTTGACAGTCGTATAAACAAAAAGGGCCGCCCGAAGGCAGCCCGATTTGTCGATTCAATCACTGCCTATTTTATCAACCACATATCGCCGTTGATATCGTCGGTGCCGCCGAATTGTCTTTGTAGGGCGGCCTTAACCTGGTCGTTGTTGGTCTGGTACTCGCGCTGGGGATAAAGCCAGCGTTTGGGGATCTTCCCCGTTGGCGTTGGCAGCCCCGATATCGAACATGGGGATGCCGGTGCGGCGGTACTGATAATATGCCTGGCGGCCGGAGTTCATGAAGAACGAGAGGTACTTCTGCAGGAGTATCTGTTGCAGGCCTTCGGCGTTATTGCCTTTGTACTGCACTTTCGGAGAAGCGGCGTACCAGGTATTGAACACATCCTCTCCCAGGCCGTAAAAGGCAAAGGAGGCTTTGATGCCCTTTTATACCAGTCTTCCGCATTACCCGGCGCCCAGCCCCGCTGGATCGCTTCCGCGATAGTAAAGCAGGTTTCAGGATAACCCAGCTGAATGCAAGGCTCCCCGCTGCCCGTCTGCCAGTAGCGGCGCTCGTTGCCGTAAGACAGATAACCGTTAGCGTTCTGGGACGATAAATCGCTCAGTACATCGCCGGTACGGCCACCTTTGTAAGACGAAAAGCGGGACGCATAGCCGGGTATATTGTGCGCTTTGGCCGTATCCACCGGTTCGGCGATCTCAAACGTACGCGGGTCTTTATAGGCCACCAGGGTATCCAGGTAGGTGGCGCCCATGTTGTTGCGGCCGCGGTCGAAGCCGCGGTTATACGGGCCCAGCGGATAGCGGTTATCCTGGATGTTGCCGTTGAACACCACCTGGTAGTTGTCCGTATTGCTTTCCATGATGGGGAAGTTGGCAGCGGAAGCTACGATAGCAGCGAACTTTGCTTTCACCTGAAGATCGGCATCGTCGGCATGTTTGCTTAGGTTGATAAGCGTGCGAAGGCGGGTGCTGTTGATCAGTTTATGCCATTTGTCAAGGTCGCCGTCGAGCATGAAGTCGCCGTTGATCTTATTACGCTTCGCTGCGTCCAGGAAGGCTTTCATTTCTGAAGCGGCGGCTTCCAGGAGCGCGAGGCTCTGGCGGAAGACTTCTTTCTGCGGATCGTATTTTGGCGTGAAGTTCTCCGTGGCAGACTGCATCGCTTCGCTCATGGGCACATCCCCGAACTTCATCGTCATATCGATATAGCACCAGGCTTTGAGGAACTTCGCGATGATCAGGTACGGACGGTTTTCGTCGCCCCCGAGGCGGTTGGCCTCTTCTTCCATCTTCTGGATATTGCGCAGCACGCCATAACGCATGCCGGTAGAGCTCCAGTTGTACCCTGGCTGGCGTAATAGTCGAAGTTGGATACCCAGAACTGGTTTTCGCGTTGCGCCTGGTCCCAGGGGTTTTCTTTCAGGTCGATGAGCACGCCCGTCAGCAGCAACGCCGGGGAGAAACGGTCGGTTTGTTCGGGTTGTCTTGCAGACTGTCGAACTTCTTGCAGGACGCGGCGCCCAGCGCCAGCGATGCACATATGAGGAGTTGGGTGATTTGTTTCATGTGTCGTTCTTTTTAGGGGATCAGAAGGTGAAGTTCAGGTTGATGCCATAGCTTTTTACGGAAGGCGTCTGCAGGCCGTTAGCGCCATCAACGAACTGATCGAGGTCGATGTTCTTGTGTTTGGTAAAGTACATCAGGTTACGCGCCACCAGCGATACGTTCGCGGATTTGAAGGGCGTGCGGGTAAGTTTACCGGCAGGCAGCGTGTACGTCAATGACACATCACGGAGCTTCACGAAAGTCTGATCGATGATGTTGGAGATTTCAGCGCCCATAAGATTGTAAGCCCAGTCCTGGAAGGTGGTCTTGTTGGTGTTGGGCGCAAATTCGCGGGTATCGGAAATAACGTTACCGTCGCCATCGCGCTTCAGTTCACCTTTAACCACCACTACGCCGTCGCCCGTCCAGTGCGGAATGGGCTTGCCGGTACCGGGGTCTCTGAGGCCGTCTTTCTCTCTTTCGGCAGGACCGGCATCCGGGTGGCGGCCGCCTTGCCAGAGTTTCTGATTCACATAGTTGAGCGTCTTTCCGCCAACGCGGCCATCCAGCAGGAAGGTAAAGCGCCAGTCGCCGTAAGTAAAGGTGTTTCCGAGGCCGCCAAACCAATCCGGTGTGAAGTAGCCTACTTTCTTGGGCAGGGGATCTTTTACCGGGAGGCCATTGCTGCCATAGACTACCTTCCCATCAGAGGAGCGGTAAAAATCAGTGGTGTAATATGCATCGGAACGCTCGCCTACCTTGATGTTACCGAGCTTCTGCTGGTTGCCGTAAATCTCTTTCAGGATAGGCTTGTAAGAAGACCAGTTCGCCATCACTTCCCACTTGAATTTGCCGGAGGCGACGGGTGTACCATTGATGGAAACCTCCGCGCCGCGGCGCTCATACTTCAGGCCGTTCAATTTCTTGGCCGTATAACCGGATGCTTCAGACACCGGGTTATCGAATACCTGCGGACCGTCTATACTGCGATAAAAGCTCACATCAAACCCGATTCGGTTCTTCAGGAAGCGCATATCCGTGCCCACTTCAACGGAAGAGTTGAAAGCCGGCTCGATCTGTTGGTTATAGATCTTGTCCGCATAATATGCCGAAGGCATGTTGTTCCAGCGGGTACCCAGCGTGTAGTTGGCGATGTTGGAATAGAGATCGAGGTCGCCGCCTACGCGCGCCCAGGAGCCACGGATCTTCCAGTAGCTGATAAACTCCGGCATCTTGATCATATCCGAAACGATGCCGCTCAGCGACACCGAAGGATAGAAGTAAGTGTTGTTGCTCAAAGGCAAGGTGGAAGAGCGGTCCATCCGGCCGGTGAGGCCCAGGAACAGGTAGTTTCTGTACGACAGGTCTACTGCGGCATAAGCGCTGCCTACTTGTTTGGTGGCCGTGTAATTGGTAGGCTTACGCTGCTCGCTCGTATTCTCGAAGTTATACCACATGGGAATGAGCAGGTCCGCCGTTTCGCCATAAATATTGCGGGTGTTCAGCGTGCGGAGGTTGGCGCCTGCGTGGGCCGACAGCTCGAAGTGCTGGCCAAAATCCTTGTCATACGTCAACAACAGGTCGGTATTATTCTCGAAGTTATACGTCCACCACTCGCGGTACTTGCCTTTGAGGTTGGCCTCGTAAGCGCCGGCGGAGTAGGGCAGTTTATTGCTTTCGTAGAGGTTGTTGGTGCTGATGTGCGTGCGCAGCATGGCATTGAAGTTCTTCGCGATCTTATAGTTCGCGGAAACGAAGCCATACACATCGTCTTTGTAATATCCACGCAGCCATTCGTTGGCGATGAACCAGGGATTGTTGTAGCGGAAATATTCGAAGTTATACTGCTGGATGCCTTCTTTACCCGGCTGCCAGTAGTTTTCAGGTCGCGCACGTCGAAGTCGGCGCCGCCCCAGATCGTCAGGTAATAAATGAAGCTGTTGGGGCCGTAGGCCAGGTTGGGATAATTAGGGTGTATTGTTTGTTGTAATTGACGGTAACGTCTACCCGCAGGCGATCGGTCAGGTTTACACCGCCGGCTACGTTGACGTTGGTGATGTTCACGTGGGTGTTAGGAACTTGTCCACGCTGGTAGGTATGCGAGGCCGACAACCGGATATCGGTTTCTCATTGCGTGAAGACAGGGCCACATTGGCGGTAGACAGCAGCCCGTTCCGCAGGAAGTTGCGGAGGTTATTTGGGCCGCGCCTGAGCCAGGGCGTAGGGATGGGCTTGCCCGTGGCGGGATCGATGGGACTGTCGAACTGGGGAGCTCCTTCCAGCCGCTGGCGGTTGAAGGATCCTTTACGTTGAACTTCGGGCCCCATTGATTGTAATCCACGTCGTTGATACCGCCGCCTTTGCCATCGCCGAATTCATATTCGCCATAGTCGCCGGGACCGTAATCGTTCTGAGTTTCGGGGATGGCGTTGTAACCGGCCTGCAGCTGGTGGCTGGTGTTGAATTCCACGCGGGTACCGGTGGCGCCGCGCTTCGTGGTGATCTGGATCGCGCCGTTCACCCCGCGGGAACCATAGAGCGCGGAGGCGGTGGGGCCTTTGAGGACGGAGTAAGTCTCGATATCGTCCGGGCTGAGGTTCCAGGAGTCGGAGCTGATGGGCACTCCATCTACCACGATGAGAGGCTTCACGCCGCGGAGGCGGATCTCAGGATTGCCGAACAGGTTGGGATTGGAGGCGATGAGCAGGCCAGACACCTTACCGGACAGGGAGTTGATGGCATTTGGCTCGCGGGCTTTCACGAGGTCGGAGCCTTTTACTTCCTGTACGGAGAAGCCGACTGCTTTCTTTTCTTTTTTGATACCGAGGGCGGTGATCACGACTTCGTCGAGGGATTTCTTGTCGGTGACGAGCGTTACGTTGATGGATGATTGTCCGCTTACGGGAACTTCCTGTGTAACGAACCCGAGAGAGGTGAATTGAAGTACGGCGTCGGAGGCACAGCGGAGGAGAATTTCCCGTTTCCATCGGTAACGGCACCGATGGCGGCGCCTTTCACTTTAACGGTGACGCCGGGAACGGGTTGTTGATCTTCGGACGCGACCGTGCCCGAGACGGAGATTTGCTGTTGCGCCCATGCGTAAGAGCATGGCAACGCGAGGGCGAGCGCTATTAGCACGACCCTGAGAAGTGGTTGTAAAATGTGATGCATAAGGAAAGGATTAAGCGGTTTTACAAAACAAAAATGAGGTGACTGTTTTAACCAAATGTTAAGTATTACTAAATTTAATAGTATAGAAATATTAAAATAATAATTCCTTAACACCTTAAACTCTGTGGAATTTTCCGAACGCACGAACTTCGCTGAATAGCAATCAAACGCCTATAATAAAAGATTCTGGTAGATCCTTCTAAAAAAACTGGAGGTAAACTTTCCCGAATTTAATTAATTTTTATAATTTACAAATATTAAACACGAAGAAGGTGCAAGGTTGGCTATACTAAACACAAGTACTATGTTCAACAAAAGGCTTCAACATCCGTCCGGCGTATTCTTCATTGTATGGTGCCTCCTGGCTTCTTTCGGCACTTATTTTTGCATGTATGCCTTCCGCAAACCTTTTAATACAGGGCTTTACAAGGACTGACCCTGTTCGGGCTGGGGTATAAGACTGTTCTTATCATCGCGCAGGTGTTGGGGTATATGGTTTCCAAATTCGCGGGCATCAAAATTATTTCCGAATTACAGCCGCAGCAACGGATCCGGCTGGTAGCGGGATTGATACTTTTCGCACAACTGGCGCTGCTGGGCTTCGCCCTGGTGCCTTATCCCTATAACTTCTTCTTCCTTTTCCTCAACGGCCTGCCCCTGGGCATGGTATGGGGCGTCATCTTCAGCTTCCTGGAAGGCCGCAGGTTCACGGAGATCCTGGGCATGGGGCTCAGCATTTCCATCATCGCCGCTTCCGGCATCCTGAAAACCATTTACCTGGAAATCCAGGCCCTTCTCCCTGGATCACGGAATTCTGGATGCCCTTCGTTATCGGGCTGCTATTCCTCCCCTCACTTGTTTATTTATCTGGATGCTGTCCGTCATCCCTGCACCGGGAGAGACCGACAAACTCCTGCGGGCGGAGCGCCCCCGATGACGCCGGCAGACAAGTCGGAGATCATCCGCAACTACTGGCCGGGGCTGCTCTGCATCCTGCTTATTTACTGCCTGCTTACCACCATGCGCGACTTCCGCGACAACTTCAGTGTAGAGATATGGAACGAGATCGGCGGCCCTCACTGGCACAGGGGCATCCTTGCGCAGACGGAACTGATCAGCACCGTGATCGTAGTAGCCTGCGTATCCACCCTTTCGCTTATCAGGAATAACATCCGCGGCCTGTGGGCCACGAAAGGACTGATCGCTATCGGCATCCTGCTGACGGGCGCCAGCACTGGCTCTTCCACCGGCATGCCATTGGTGCGTTTGAATGGATGCTTAGCCTGGGCACGGGGCTTTTCCTTGCTTACATACCTATCCAGGTGGCGGTATTCGAGCGGCTGATCGCTTTGTTTAAAATGAAGGCCAATGCCGGGTTCTTTGTTTACGGCTGCGATGCAGTTGGGTACCTGGGCAGTGTCGGGCTTTATTATACCGCGAGTTCTTCATGAAAGACCTCCGCTGGAGCCGGGTGCTGATGCAGTTCAGCTACGTTTTGTGCTTCGCCTGCCTCGCTTTATTAATTACCGCTTTCGTATATTTCAACCGCAAACACGGCATCCGCAAGCTTTGGAACAAACCCGAACCTGCCACGCCCGGTCTGCACAACTTTACAATACATTTATGAAGAAACTGTTATTCACCCCGGGACCGCTATCCACTTCGCACACCGTTAAAGCTGCCGCCATGGAAGACATGGGCTCGCGCGACGCCGTATTCGTGGATACCGTTAAAGAGGTCCGCGAAGCGCTGCTCGCATTGGGGCATGTGTCGAAAGAAGAAGGCTACGAAACCGTGCTCATGCAGGGATCCGGCACCTTCGGCGTGGAAAGCGTGATCAGCAGCGCCATCGGCGAAAAAGATCACCTGCTGGTATTGTGCAACGGCGCATACGGGGAGCGCATCGCCAAAATGTGCGCCATCCACAAGCTCCCCATACCGTGCTCCGGTTCGAGGAAGACGCGATAACAGACCCCGCCGCCGTACGCCTCCAGCTGGAACAACAACCAGGAATCACACACGTGGCCTGCATCCACAGCGAAACCACTACCGGCCTTTTTAATCCCATAGAAACTATCGGCGCCATCTGTGCGGAATTCGGAAAACATTTATCGTAGACGCCATGAGCAGCTTCGGCGGCGTAGCTCTCGATATCCGCAAGTCACATATCCAGTTCCTCGTTTCCTCTTCCAACAAATGCATAGAAGGCATCCCCGGCTTTGCATTCGTGATCGCGGAAAAGCAGGCGCTGCTCAAAACAAAAGGACAGGCCCGCAGCCTCAGCCTCGACCTCTACGAACAATGGCATGGCCTCGAAGCCAATGGCCAGTTCCGCTTTACGCCGCCCACTCTCAGCATCATGGCATTCCGCCAGGCGCTGCGCGAACTGGAGGCAGAAGGCGGCATTCCCGCGCGCGAAGCGCGCTACCGTAAAAACAAAGAGACGCTGGATAGGGGCATGGAAGCCCTCGGCTTCGTACAATACCTCCGGCCGGAGATTCAGGGGCACATCATCACTTCGTTCCTCTATCCCACCGACCCCTCCTTCCGCTTCGATGATTTCTATCAACAGCTCAGCGACCGCAACTTCGTGATCTACCCGGGCAAACTGAGCAAGGCCAATGCTTTCCGCATCGGCAACATCGGGCAGATCTTCCCGGAAGACGTTGCCGCACTGGTGCAGGCCATCGGCGAGATCATGGAGCAGCAGGCAATCGCCTCCAGATAACTGTTACACTATAATGATCAAAGGCGCAACCGGGAGCGGGTGCGCCTTTTTCTTTGACAGCGTAATAAAAAGCGGCCCCGGGAATACCGGAACCGCTTCATACAAACTATAAGAGAGCGTCCCTACCAGGGCAGGGAAAATGTCTTCACGTACGTAAAGCATTTCATGGCTTCGATCACGCCTTCCTTGATACCCAGGCCGGAATCTTTAATACCGCCGAAAGGCGAGCTTTCGATCCGGTAACCGGGCACTTCGTTGATATTGACCGTTCCCATGCGGAGGTTCTTTACCGCATAGAGCGCCTTTTCCATGTCTTTTGTAACAATACCGGAGGATAGGCCAAACGCGGTGCCATTGGCCAGTTGCACCGCATCTTCAAGGTCTTTGACCTTCATTACGGAGCCAGCGGGCCGAAAGATTCCTGCACTACCATCTGGGCATCCCGCGGAACGTCCGTGATGACGGTAGGCTCCAGGAGCGCACCGGTGCGACGGCCGCCTATGCGCACCTTCGCGCCCTGCGCCACGGCTTTATTTACCACATCTTCCAGGTACTTTGCCGCTGGCTCGTCGATCACCGTACCTACACGGGTTTCCGCCAGTTCGGGATCGCCTGCGATGTATTCCTTTGTTTTCTCGATCAGTTTTCCACGAACACATCGTGAATGCTTTCCTGTACGAGGATACGCTTTACTGCGGTACAACGCTGGCCGGAGTTACGGTAGGCGCCTTCCGCCGCAAGGGTCACGGCGAGATCCATATCCGCATCTTCCAGGATGATCAATGGATCGTTGCCACCCAGTTCCAGGATCACTTTCTTGTATCCCGCCTGCTTCGCAATGTGCTTCCCTACCGCCACGCTGCCGGTGAAAGACACCAGTTCTACACGCGGATCTGTCACGAGCACTTCCGCTACTTCGGCCGTAGGCCCGAGCAATACGCTCAGCATGGCCGGCGGCAGACCTGCTTCATACAGCAGCTCCACAAAACGAATAGCGGTGAGCGGTGTCTTTTCGGAAGGCTTCAGTATAACGGGCGTACCGGTAGCGATCGCCGGCGCGATCTTGTGGGCTACCTGGTTCAGCGGGTGATTGAAGGGAGTGATGGCTACCGCCAGCGACAGTGGCTCGCGGGTGGTGAATATCTTACGGGCCTTGCCCTGCGGGGAGATGTCGCAGGAGAAGATCTGTCCGTCGTCTTTGAGTGATTCCAGCGCGGCAAAATGGAGCACATCGCGGGCGCGGCCTACTTCATACCGTGCTTCCCGCAGCGCAAGACCTGCTTCCGCTGTGATGATGCGCGCAAATTCTTCTTTCCTTTCTTCCAGCAGCTGGCGCGCTTTATCGAGCACGGCAAAGCGCTCATAGCGGGTCTGCTTCACATTAGCGGCGAGCCCGGCGGCGATAGCGGCTTCCGTGTCTTTCCGGGAAGCGAGCGTTACCGTACCGGCGAGGCGCCCGCTGTAGGGGCTGCGCACTTCCAGCAGCTGAGCCGACTCCACTGGCTGGCCGGCAATATAGCCGGAGAGGGATAAAGTAGCTTCGGGTGCGAGGGTATTGGACATATGATATTAGTTGAGGGTAGTACCGTTACAGGTAAAATCGAATACGTCGAAGTTGCGCGGATCGCCGCCGGCCTTGCTGCGGTAAGCGGTTTTGAGCGGATGCGAAATAAGCAGTGGCACCATTTCCTCATAGCGGCCGCCATGAGAGCGGAGACCGGAATCCAGTGCGGAAAGATCGTGGTGCGCGGGCGTTCTGCCCACTACTACGTCGCGGGCGCTGAGCACCACCAGATCGGCGATACGGTCTGCCGGTTGTTCCAGCAGGCGAACGGCCATGTCGCGGTTATGCACTTCCGTGATACCAGGCTGCGCCTGCAGCCAGGCCGCCACTTCCGTTTCGCTGACACCGTCGGGTAAGTGAACTGCTACATAGGAGCCCAGGGCGCCGTGATGTTTCACATACGGATCGGTGATGGGGCAGATCACGCGGAAACCTTCGCCGAACTGTTTGGTTAGCATGGTTTCAACGTACAATACATTAGGAGTACCGTCTTCTTTCTGCTTGGCATTCATGCCGTGGTCTGCCGTGGCTCCGATAACGGCGCCCGCTGCCAGGAGCCTTCCCAGCTCATGGTCTATCGCTTCGTAGAACGCCAGCGAGGACCTTCTTCGGGGCGAAGGTGTGTTGCATATAATCGGTCAGCGAGAGGTAGAGGAAGTCGGCCATTCCTTTTTCGATGAGGGCCACGCCGGCACGGAGCACGAAGAGACTGGCGTCTGCGCTGTAGATCGCGGGAGTGGGGAGGCCCAGCACGGTTTCGACGTTGCCGATGCCATGGGTGGCCTCCTGGGCCTGGTTGGCTTTTTCGGCCGAGAAGGCGATGCCCGTCATTTTATGGCTGAGGATATCGCGGAGTTTTTCCTGGCAGTCACCACCGCCACTTTGCGGCCGGCGTTAGCGGCGGCTGCGAGGATGGTCTCGGAGCGGAGGTATTCGGCGGAGTTCATCATCACTTCTTCCTGGCGGTTGGTATCGAAGAAGAAGTTACCGCAGATACCGTGCACTGCCGGCGTCACGCCTGTCACGATCGACGAGTTATTCACATTGGTAAAAGAGGGTAAAGCCCCGCGCACCATGCCCCTGTAACCGGAAAGGGTCATTTTCTTGAGGTTGGGCATGCGGTCGTGTGCCAGGGTGATGTCGAGGTATTCATCGGCCGAGCCGTCGAGGCAGATAACCACTACAGGCCGGGCTGGCGGCGTGTAGGTTTTGCCATTTACGGTAAAGGAGTTGGTAGATATTGCCATGTGACTGAGTTTATAAATGCTAACTTTTGAGTAGTAAAAGTAAACAATATTTACAAAGTCACCTGTTAAATTTTTATGAACGGGTTTCAGTATGGTTAAACTTATTTTTCTCCTTCCTGGAAGAAATAGATAACGAGCAGCAGGGCGTCGTTATCGCCTACATTGGAGGGTTTATGGCCCAGGCGGCCGTCGAAGAAGATGGAGTCTCCGGCTTCGAGGATGTAGGTTTCGTTGTTGATGAGGTACTCTACTGTGCCCTGGATAACGTATTTATATTCATAGGCATCGGTTTTGACGATCTGGTTGCGGCGGGCGCCTTGTTTGAGCTCGAGGAGCACGATGTCTGTGGGGCCGCCTTTGATATTGCGGGTAAGGACGCGTTTATAGAGGAATCCTTTGGCGTTTTCTTTTTCGAAGCCCTGGTATTGGTCTTTTTGATGACGAGGACCTTAGCGGCTTGCTTGTTCTGGTTGATGTCGTTGAAGAACTCGTTCATGTCCAGGTTAAGGGCCCGGATGATATTGACGAGCACGAGCAGGGAAGGCACGGTGCGGTTGTTTTCGATCTGGGAGATGAGGCCTTTGCTCACGTCGGCCTTATCGGCCAGTTCCTGTACCGTGATGCCTTTGGCTTTACGTTTCTCCTTGATCTTGTTGCTGATTTGTATGATGATGTCTTCCTGCATACCGAACTGTTTTTACCTGGATGAAAATCTCGTAATTCCCGCCAAATTAGCTATTTTAAGGCAATAACGGGTGATAGAAAACCTTACTTTTGCCAAAATTTCATCATATGTTCAGTATCGACCAGATCATTACCGTTAGCTTTACCCTGTTTGCCGTGATCGATATCCTGGGCTCTATCCCGGTTTTGCTGTCCCTGAAAGAGAAGATCGGGGAGATCAATGCGGTAAAAGCGACATTGGCCTCGGGCGTGCTGATGGTGGCGTTCCTGTTGGCCGGAAAAGCTTTTCTGAACCTGATGAGCGTGGATCTGCAGTCGTTCGCCGTGGCCGGTTCTATTGTGATATTCATTATCGGCCTGGAGATGATCCTGGGATTGAGTTTTCAAAAGCGACCAGGACACCAAGACCGGGAGCCTGGTGCCCATTGCGTTCCCATTGATCGCCGGGTCCGGGACGCTGACGACCATCATGTCATTGAAGGCCGATTTCGGGGATTATAACATCCTTGCGGGGATCGTAGTGAACCTGATCATCATTTACGTCGTGCTGCGTTCGCTGAGCTATATCGAGCGCATTTTGGGGAAAGCGGGGCTGATGGTGTTGCGCAAGTTCTTTGGTGTGATCCTGCTGGCTATTGCGGTACGTATTTTCAAGAGCAACATTGGCACTTTATAAAATTCTTCCTAAATATTCATTTTTCCATTACATTGCATTCCTTCAAAAGGCCCGGCCTCGTAGTACAATGGATAGTATAAGAGTTTCCGAAGCTCCAGATACAGGTTCGATTCCTGTCGAGGCTACCAAATGATCAACGCCTGCTTTCAAACCGAAAGCGGGCGTTTTCTTTGTATATTTGAACGCAAATCCCTTACCCATGTATACCCATACCGAAGAAAACTTTCTTCCTGCCGAAGTGGTATTAACCCAGGCGTCCAGTGGAAAACGGCTCGCCAATTACCTGATCGACATGGCAGTTTTTTACGCATTTACTTTTCTGATAGGCGTTGTTCTCGCCCTGGTATTTGACCAGTACATACTTGATTACGAAGACACCGCCGTCAACACACTAATCGAAAGGTTGATTTCAATGGCGCTGTATGGCTTGCTGCTGGGATTGACCGAAGGTGTATGCAAAGAAAAAGTCGCTTGGCAAGCTCATTACCGGTACCCGTGCCGTGAAAACAGACGGCAGCGCGTTGGATTTCGGAACGGCATTCAAACGCGGCCTTTGCCGCATGGTTCCTTTCAATGAGCTGAGCGGATTAGGCAACCCGTGTACGCCCTGGCATGATAAATGGACCGACACGTATGTCATAGACGAAAACGCAGCGATACCTCCGCCCTGACGGAAATCTGATCCGGCAAACATTTTCTATAAACCGAAAGGGCGCTTAGTTAAAGCGCCCTTTCGGTTTCAAAAACGGCGCCCGTCTGCAACAGGCGCCGTGTGGGTTATGACAAAGGAATATAGGCTTAGTGAGTCTGCGTGAGCGCTCCTGGCTCCGGTCGATCTGCTGTTGCGGAATCGGGAAGGTCGCGTCTTTGGTTTCGTCGAATGTGATATTCTGGAAAGAAGACAGAATCTGGCCTTCAAATCCGGAATAGCTCTCGATGGTTGTCTTGGCGATTCCCCATCTTACGAGATCATAGAAGCGATGGCCTTCCAGGGCCAGTTCCAGCCTCCGCTCAAAGCGAACCGCATTGCGGGCATAGTCCTGGCTGGCAAACGCAGCATAGGGCTTCACGTTGTAAGCTGCCGCTGGCGTGCCATTCACTTGTCTGCCTTCTAATTTGGCGGCCCTTGCACGCACCTTATTAACCAGGGCTCGTGCCGCGTCGAGGTTATTCGCCTCCACATAACATTCCGCTGCCATCAGGTACACGTCTGCCAGGCGGATGATGTTTACGTTCAGCCCGGTAATATAGTTACCGCCGGCAACGGTTTGCGTTGCACGTACAACAGCGTCAACCATGTGCTTTACGCCTACGAAAGGTCCGGCATATGCCGGGTCCCGGATCCAGGCGTCGCCGGCCATTGTACCCCAATCGCGGTAAGGTACGCCACGACGGCCAACGGTATAATCGAGGCGGGGATCAAAGGCCCAGGATTGATTCACCTGGTAATTGGTCTTGGCCGCTCCGGTAAGCCCGAAGTCGGACAGGTAAGGATTCGTACGATAGCTGCCATCTAGCATTGGCAAACCAGCCGCGGTTACCCTGTATGAGTTTACCAGGTCGAAAGAGGGCTGGTAAAAACCACAGCAGGATACCGGTGCGGAACCGTAGAACCCGCCAAGCATGTCACCCACGTTGGCGTTATCACCGCTACCATCAGGATTGATGGCATGCTGCGCGGCAAAAATGGACTCAGGTCCGTTTTCTGTAGCCGTATTGAAGTTGTTTTCGAAGGAATGTTCTCCAGGTCAACACGTGCAGCAATAACCGCCGTGAATAACGGAGCGCTTCCGCGAACTTCTTCTGATATAAGTACAATTTGCCCAGATAAGCCTGCGCTGCTATCTTATTGGCGCGGCCAGCTTCAGGAAACGTAGCGGGCAGATTGTCGACGGCGAATTTGAAATCTGCTTCAATCTTCGCCCAAACCGCGCCTTCGTTTTTCACTTTAGCCGCGTCATCGGGCGACATATTCTCATCCACGTATGGAATTTTCGAGAACACCCGCTGCAGGAAGAAATAATAGTGGCCACGAAGGAAACGGGCTTCCGCCTCCACTTTAGCCCCTGGTATCGGAAAGCTTGTCGCCGGAACCACCCTGTACCACCTTCAGCAGCCGTAGTGTATTATTGCAACGGGCAATGCCTTCGTAGTACCGGTTCCACATGATTTCCGTGTTATCGTTGGTAGTAGATACATCGTGGAGCTCTACCTGGTTCATGTTGGGCTGGTCACCATTGTTACTGCCCTTATGGGCATTATCGGCGCCTACCTCGCCAAACAGCCACTGGCTGGGGGCGGAGGAATAGTTGCCCCAGGTACCGTTAACGTTTCCGTTTACCAGACCGTAAGCGCCCGTCAGCATACCTTCCACACCCTGGCGGATGTGATCTGATCCTGGTCAGTTCGCCCTGTGGGTTCTTTTCCAGGAAATCGGAGCCGCAGGAGCCCAGTACTGAAGCGAACGCCACTAATATGATGCTATGAATCCTTTTCATGTTCAAATACTTTTAGATTAGAAACCTGCACTGAAACCGAATAAAAACTGTCTGGCCACGGGATATACACCGAAATCTACACCCAGCGCGGAGAAAGTAGAGTTGGTCTGGCTCACTTCAGGATCCAGGCCGGTGTATTTGGTGAGGGTAAACAGGTTGGAAGCGCCGAGATATACGCGCAGCGACCGCATGTTTCCTTTAAACCAATTGTCTACTTTGAAGTTGTAGCCTACCCGGAGGTTCTTCATGCGGAAGTAGCTACCATCCTGCACGTAGTATCCGGAAGACGCCAGTTCATAGTCAGACGCCTTTCTGTTCGGCGTGTGGATTTTGGAGCTGGTGTTGGAAGCAGACCAACGGTCGAGCATGCGAACGCTGGCAGTACCATCGAACGTGCTAAAGTCGGTAAAATAACGGGTTGCTTCATACAGGTCGTTGCCTTGAGAGCCGTTGAAAAACATGGACAGGTCCCAGTTCTTGTATTTGGCATTGATGCCGAAGCTATACAGGAAATCGGGGTGGGGATTGCCGATAATAGTACGGTCATCCGGGGTGATTTGTCCGTCACCGGTCACATCCACGTATTTGGGACCGCCCACGCGTGCGCCGCTGTATTTAGGGCTCTTGGCGAGGTCTTCCGCGCTTTGGTATACACCATCCCATTTGTAGCCGAAGAATGAACCGAAGGGCTCACCCGGGCGGAGGATAGTGGTCTGAAGGCTGCGGAAAGTACCATAAATCTGTTCCTTAACGGAAGGAGCCAGTTGCACCACTTCATTGACGTTGCGGGAAATGTTCGCGTTTAAGTCCAGCTTGAAGGCTTTGTCTTCACGATGTCCATAATGGTAACCCACGCCCAACTCGATACCGGAGTTCTTCATGTCTCCCACGTTTACGAAAGGAGCGGCGCCCATACCGATGGCTGCTGAAGGCAACGGAACCGGGTACAGCATGTCCGTAGTTTTACGGCTATACCAGTCGATGGCGCCGTCGATCTCACCACCCAACAGGGTAAAGTCCAGACCTACGTTGAAGGACTTCAGCTCTTCCCATTTCACGTCTTCGTTCTTATATGCTTTTTGCCATACGCCGGGTACAACAGCACCACCGCTGTAAGGGTAGAAGGCATTTGCGATAAGGCTCTCATACCGGTCGATGTACTGGAAAGCGGGGATACGCTGGTTACCAGTTACACCGTAACCGGCGCGGAGTTTCAGATCGGTGAAGAAGGAGCTGCCTTTCATGAAGCTTTCCTCAGAAAGACGCCAGGCCACTGAACCTGCAGGGAAGGTACCATAACGGTTGTTGCTACCGAAGTTGGAAGAGCCATCCCTACGCACGGTGAGGCTCACCAGGTAACGGTCGAGGTAAGAATAATCGGCACGGCCGAAGATGGAGAACAGAGAACCTACGCCGCCGCTGGAACTGTTATTGATATTCGAAGCACCGGCAGGCAGGTAGTAATAATCAGGCAGACCGAGCAGGAAGAAGTCATTACGTCCTGCAGACAAGAAACGGTTGCGCGACTGGAATGCTTCCGTACCGGCGAGTACCGTCAATGAATGTACATTGGCCTGCTCCCATTTATAGGTCAGGGTATTGGTCCAGTCCATTCGTTGTTGAAGCCCTGGTTTTCAGACATACCGTTGGCCTCACTGCCTTCGGAGAATTCCAGGTTGGGATAGTTGTAGGAGATCCCGCTGTAGTTTTCATAGCGGATACCGAACGAAGATTTAGCGACGAGCCCTTTCACCAGGTCTACTTCACCGAACACGTTACCAAAGAAGAAGTTTCTTTTCTGCGTATTGTCTTTTGCGCGGTAAAGCATTGCCAGGGGATTCTGGGCGTTACCCAGTTTATCGCCACGGCTACCGGCGAAGTTGCCCATAATATCATAAACGGGAATAATTACGGGGATGCGGTATGCAAACCCGAAGGCACTACCTTCTCCCTGATAGTCGCCGGAGACGTTAGGGTTCACTCCCACGCCCACAAATTCTTCGTAGCTATATTGGATATTTTCGCCGAAGCGGAAATGATTATTAAATGCCGAGAACCTGGTATTGGCCCGACATTATACCGGTTATAGCCTGTATGCTTAACCGTACCATCCTGACCCAGGTAACCGGCGCCAATGGCGTAAGTTGCGTTCTCACCGCCGCCGTTCACACCCAGCTGTACGTTGCGGATGGGAGCGTTCTCGGTAATTTCGCGGAACCAGTCGGTACCTTGCTGATTGGCTTTGGTAATCTGGTAGAATGTTGAACCCGAACGGCTGTAATTATATTTAGACGGATCAGCATCAGCCGGGGTAATATTTTGCCCTGTCACCTTACCGGCCAGAAGATATTCCGGTAAGCTTGGGTTAGGACCAGGGCCGTAGTTACTGCCAGTCGTTTCTGCCAGGCCAGGCGTCTGGCCAGAATTCCGGTATGCTTCGAAAAGATACTCCGCATATTGTTGCGGGTTCATCATTTTCGGGAATGCATTACGGTTGGGCGACTGGATACCATAGTAGGAGCTGAGGGTCACTTTCGGCGGACCTTTCACACCCTGGCGGGTGGTGATGATCACAACCCGTTGTTGGCGCGGGCGCCGTAGATGGAGGCTGACGATGCATCCTTCAGTACCTGCATGGTTTCGATATCGTTCTGATCGAGCCAGGACAGTTTACCTTCATAAGGCACACCATCGATTACGAAGAGGGGATCGTTGTTGTTGATAGTAGAGAAACCGCGGATACGGATCTGGGGCGTAGCACCGGGGCGCCGTCGCTGATGATCTGTACGCCGGTGGCTTTACCCTGGAGGGACTCCACGGGGCTGGCTACCGGTTGCTGTTTCATTTGGTTTACGTTCACAACGGCTACCGCGCCGGTTAGGTCTTTAACACGTTGCGTTCCATAACCCGTTACCACCACTTCGTTGAGGGAAGTGTTGGCGAAGGCGAGCACGATGTCATAAGATTTACCTGCTTCAACGGTGATTTCCTGTCCGGTGAAGCCAATGCTGGAAATGATCAATACATCACCTGGTTTAGCCTGAATGGCGAATTCGCCATTTTCGTTAGTGACGGTGCCTTTGCTGGTGCCTTTGATTTGCACGGCAGCGCCAGGAATCGGCTGCTTGTCTTGTTCACCAATAATTTTGCCTTTAACGGTTTGGACCTGTTGAAAATACAGGCCGGAGGCGCTGGAAGCGTGAACGGATAGGGGACCGGAAAGGGTGGTGATAAGGAAAAAGGTTCCGCTTATCGCTTTTGTCAAAAAAGCAATATTCCTCTTTTTTTTTTCATATTTTTGATGCGTTATAGTTCAGCGAAGATTTTTGAACTGTATCTCGGCAAAGCTTCTCCCAGCCTTGCCTGCCGGCAATACTCCCATATTGCCGGTTTTAGGTGGATTCCTATTTATCTGTCATAACATGGATTTTAAAGGTGAAAAAATACCGCGCAAACGGCACAACCGTCTACATCCGGTTACGAACAGGCATGCGTCTGCAGATACGGGGCCCGTCGTAGGTTTAGAATGGACTATTAAAAATTAGGATTGAACTAACGTGGTTCAACTATATCGATTTTGATTTTTGGTTCTCTTATTAGTGCCGGTTCCCATAACTTGATTTTTACGTGATGGACATTTAATCTAACCTGATAAATTTCTCAATCCCAGGTTCGTTGCTGGATAGAATGGCGGAGGGTTAAAGCATGAGTTTCATGCGTTTCCAGTAACGGTGGAATTCTTCTCGTTCAAATAATATTAGTATTTAATAAAAGTACATGATCTTTTAATCAATTCCAAGCACTGTAATAAAATCTTCTGCCGGAATTTATAAACATAGCACTGAAAATTGGCGACCGCGTGGCGGCCGCTTAGGAGGAGACGGGCCACTCATTGTTTGGTACCATCCGTTTTCAAAAATATTTTGGCCCTGGCAACCCGATCCTGCCGGCGACTGTTTCAATAGTAAAATCCAATCATGAAGCGCATTTACAGGAAAGAGGAGATGCCGGTATCTGAGATCCGGCGCCTGCTGGAACCAGGCTCTATCGTACTGGTCAGCTCCCGCTGGCAAAACAGGAATAATATCATGACCATGGGATGGCATTGCGTCATGGAGTTTTCACCTTCCCTGATCGGCTGTATGATTACCGCAGCAAATCACAGCTATCATTTGATAGAGAAAAGTGGTGAGTGCGTCATCAATATCCCAACGGCAGATATGATCGATACAATTATCGGTATCGGGAACACCTCCGGCCCCGGCTCGACAAATTCAAAAAGTTCGGGTTGACCTCAGGGAGTCCGAAACCGTGTCCGCCCCTTTTATCCAGGAATGTTACGCAAATTTCGAGTGCCGGGTTGCCGACAGGAAAATGCTGGCAAAGTATAATTTCTTTATTTTGGAAGTGACAAAGGCGCAGGCCGTCGTGTGGCCCAGTTCCCACGCACCATACACTACCGGGGCGATGGCGTGTTCATGGAATCGGGCCGCAACATCGCCCGGCCTGAAAAATTCAGGCCGGAAAACCTCTAGCATCAAACTATGGAGCATCAGTTTCTTCTATTCATCATTCTCGTCGTTTTCATCCAGCTGCTCACCATGCTGGCGCGCAAAATCCGGATAGCCTACCCTATCGTCCTGCTGCTGGGCGGCCTGGCGCTATGCGCAATCCCGGGTATGCCGGCTATCACCATCAACCCCAATTACATCTTTGTCATATTCCTTCCTCCGCTATTATATGAAGCAGCCTGGTACACTTCCTGGAAAGATCTCTGGCGCTGGCGCCGCGTTATCGGCTCGTTCGCTTTTATCATGGTGATCGTAACCTCGCTGGTGGTGGCCTGGGTCAGCAGTTCCCTTATTCCCGGGTTCACTATGGCGCTGGGCTTTTTGTTAGGCGGGATCGTATCTCCACCTGATGCCGTAAGTGCTACTTCGGTATTAAAGAACGTGAAAGTCCCCAAGCGGCTGTCTGCCATAATTGAAGGCGAGAGCCTTTTGAATGACGCATCCAGCCTTATCGTTTTCCGGTTTGCGCTGATCGCTGTAGACAGCGGCCGCTTCGTATTCCAGGAAGCCGCATTAAGCTTCGTCTCCGTTATCTTTATGGGGATAGCGGTCGGCCTCGCAGTGGCAGTCGTTTATTACTATCTCCACCGCAAGCTGCCAACTTCCGCGAACTCGGATACCGTTCTTACCCTCACCGCCCCTTATGTCATGTATATCACCGCGGAAATGATGCACTTCTCCGGTGTGCTGGCGGTTGTCAGCGGAGGGCTTTTCCTTTCCTACCGCAGTCACAAATTCCTTTCGGCCAGCAGCCGGCTGAGGGGCTCATCGGTCTGGAGCGCACTTGCATTCATCCTGAATGGGTTGGTATTCCTGCTGATAGGCCTGGAAATGCCGGTGATCGTCCGTGAGCTTGGTCCGGTATCACTGGCCAGCGCAACCGGCTACGGCGTATTGATAACCCTCGTACTGATCCTTACCAGGCTGGCCTGCACTTACTTCGCTTCGGTGTTTACTGTATTTATCAGCCGGTTTATTACCACCGCCGACCCCAGTCCGGGCTGGAAAGGGCCCCTTATATTTGGCTGGGCGGGCATGCGGGGCGTGGTATCGCTGGCCGCCGCACTATCCATACCATTGGAATACCCCCAACGCAACCTTATTCTCTTCATTACATTTACCGTTATCCTGCTAACACTCATCGTACAGGGACTGACCCTGCCCTGGCTGGTGAACAAACTCGACATGGAAGACGCCGACCACCCGGCGCCGGTTGAAGAACAGGACCATGAGGTCCGGGAAAAGCTGGCACACCTCAGCGTCCGTTACCTGGATGAACGCTATGGCGCCGAACTGACCTCCAACGTTCCCCTGCAACAATTACGCGCCCGGTATGTAGCCGAAGAAGATGCCCGGGGCAACGTGACCGAAGGGGACCACGTCTTATACCGCAAAGTAGCCCTCGAACTGCTCGACGAACAAAGGTTATACCTACAGGCGCTTAACGCATCCTCGTACAGCACCGACGAAGGCGTTATCCGGAAATACCAGGGGCTCCTGGACCTGGAAGAGGAAAAACTACGGTTGAAAACAGCAGGCGGAGAAGCCGAATAGCCGCTCCGATAAATAAACGCCCTAAAAGCCCTGGTTATATTACCCCAACAAGGCCGGGGCGCATCTATTATTATATCAACCGAAATTATTCACCTGCGCCCCATACAAATACGTATGTGTCTGACCATTTGCCACCCCAAACCCAGCGTTATGAAAACCTCCGGTAAAGTACCCGCAGGCCGATATGCCGGCGTTTTGTCAAAGGAGCACATCCGGATGCTTATCTGGGTAGAGCGTAGCGGTATGAGTACGCGGGACGAAGCCCTGGCAGGCAGCGCATTAGCGACAGAGCCAACGCTGGCCACGATCCGGCAACTAGAAAAACATTATCTGCTGATAGATACGGGAGGATTGCTCAGGATCACCCAGGAAGGGAGCGACTTCCTGACCTCATTGGGACTTGGGGCGAAGAGCTTCCGGTCCTATATTCCCCGTAACGCTTTAACACCACCGGAATACCGCGCGCTCGAAAGCATGGCGCTCTTATACCGGAAACACTACCATGCCGCCTGGCTCCACACCCTGCAATGCCTGAAATACTGGAGCTGGATCAGGCAACCAGGCTCACGGAGAAACCGCCGGAAACGAAAACCAGCCGATCAGTATATTGCCATCCTTCTGCACGACCTCCTGTTTCATCCACTACCCCCGACCTTTCAACCGGGCTTCCCTTCGTTGGATCAAGCTCCCTCGTTCATGCAGATCTACAGCATTGCCCGTGAGCTTCACCCAACACCGCGATATTCATTACCAGAGTTCCTTCACCTTAAAGATTTCTTTTTCCGCCATGAGCGCTATAGCATGATGTACCTGCTGGAAGCCCGGCATTACCGGTCGCCGCATTTCCGGCTCAACATGCGGAATATCTACCGCTATTTCCTTCACGAAACACGGCCGCATCGCAAAACGGTTACTCCGGCAACTCCTCCCTCCCCGCCCCCACCGGGAACAAGACGTTTGCCAATAATACCGGAAACACTTTGGAGAAAGACTTGCGCCAAATACCGCAAGATTACTGGCCGCTTCAGATACCCTGCGCGTCGAAGCATTTTTTGCTGACAGTGCGCACGATCGCATCAGTCAGGTGATACGCGTGGCGCCGTTTACCATCCGCATCCACGATATCATCACGCACGAACCCCTCCGGCTCGCTGCCGCCCTGCAACGTGAACCAAATTGTTCATTACAGGTTCTGCAAAGGGTGATGGCCTGTGAACAAGCAGACAAAACCGCCTTCTTTGAATCCGGGGCACTGCCGGAAACAAGCACCAACGACTCTTTCCAACAGCTTTCCGCCGATATGTACTACTGCGCCTTCAGCGCGGATATTCACCCGGCAGACCTCATTCGCCTTTCCGCCACATGGCCGCAGCTTTCGCCCCTGGCCAGCAGGGCAGCCGCCTGGCTCCATGGCGGTCAGCCAGCGTTACACCTGCATGCTAACGAACTCGTTAACATATTACTGAGCCAGGTACTGCATTGTACTTACATCGGCGAAGTAGCAGCCTGCTTCCTTCGCCGCGTTTGCATCGATCTGCTGCTGGCCGCCGCTATGCAAAACAGAATGGCCGCCAGCAAACGGCATGTCCGCCTTACACCGGCTAACAAGGTGGCACTGATCAACATTTTTAACCAGGCCCGGCTAGACCCCGGCCTGCTCACCGACCCGCATCACCTGGCCGCGCATTTCAATATCAGCCGGTATAAATTCCTGAATGGCTTCCAGCAGGAATTTGGAATTACACCCAGGGATTACCAACAGATGCTCGTGATGTATCATGCCTTCCACCTCCTGCTTCGTAATGGCAAATCCCTGTTAATAACAGCAATCCGATGCGGCTTCGAAACTACTTCCTGTCTGCGCAGCGCCTTTATCCGACACTTCGGGCACGATCCTGTTCATCTCGCATGTATGCAATAACTATTTGGATTTTAGTTAACAGTTGATCGGTTAATATTGCCCTATTAATCCCGACAAATGAAAAAAGTTTACTATGCCTGATAGCATGTGGCTTCATCCTATCCTCCTGCGGCTCAACGCGCACATTCGACTTTTCGAATCCTTTTGGAGACTTGCTGCCGATCGGCGTCAAGAAAAAGAAGCGAAAAATCCACCCTACGTATGCATTCTCAAGCGCCATCAAACGCTATACGAGGGATAAAGGGCATTTCCCCTTCGATCTACAACAGTTCGAATATTACAGCGATTACACCCGCGCCGGGATGCAATCCATGCGCGAAGCGGGCTTTCATTATCTCCACATCTCCTATCAATATCTTGACTCCATGGTCATCGATTTTGCGCATTATCCCGTTTACAACATGCCGGTAAGCAACGAGCTTTGGCTCGGCGTTGACCTCACGGGCAGGATCATTTTTACGAAGAAAGACTCCAGCATCGTAGAGTACCGGCAATTCGACCGAAAGGTAAATGGCGGTTACCCGCATATCACTTACCGGCCGGATACGGCCGGGCAATATCGCAGGCTCCGCTACGGTTACTGATGGAATTGATGTATTTTGGGGCATGACCCGATTCACCGCTGTGCTGAAAAAATTTGCCGATGCCGGCGATAAAACCGGCTGGACCTACCGGAGATAACGCTGGAGATCGCATTTCAGCTCAAACCGGGTATGAAGCAATCGTTTCGTGTCAAGGGCCTGCTGGATAATCACCCCATCGCACAAACCGCTCTTTTGCCCGCTGGTGACGGCGCTTTTATTCTTCCCATCAATGCTGCCATGCGGAAAGGAATTGGTAAAAAGCAGGAGCTGCTGTCCAGCTATCGCTGGAAGAAGATAAGCAGGCCTATCAGATGAATATCGATTTTATCGACTGCCTGACTGACCTACCCTTTGCGAAGGAATTTTTCGAACAATTGGCCCCCAGTCACCAGCGATATTTCTCGAAATGGATAGACGACGCCAAGACGGATGAAACACGGGCAAAGCGCATCGCTGCGTCCCTAAATGCCCTGGAACGGGGTATGAGCTATGGCGAAATGATCCGTTCGCTGAAGGCAGATCGCGAAAAATAACCCCTTTCTATTTTAACTTTTATTTAGAACCGGCTGGAATATCTTCAGGAAATGAAGCCGCTCTATTACCTGTGGATATCCGTATTGCTGACAATACATGCCGGCATCGCCAGGGCGCAGCAGGCGCAGGGCACCGTTTACGGACATGATTCGCTACCGGTTCCGGGAGCGGCAGTCACCAATATCCATAGTCACGCCACCATCCTCACCGGCCAGGACGGCAAATTTTCCATCCCGGCGCGCGCCGGCGATACGCTGCTGATCCAGGCACTGGGGCATCTGCCCTTTCCTGCCGTGGTAGGAACCGGCTTCTTTCGGATTTTCCTGCATCCCAAAATTGAGCAGTTGGCCGGGGTGGAGATACGGCACCGGAAACGGCACTGGATTCATTGGAAGACCGGGAGAACTATAAAGCGGCTTTCAATTTCCGGCGCCCCAGGTTCGGGGAAGTGGTGATCATTACACCGATGGGGGTAGGTATCAATATCCAAAAACTATACAGGGCATTATCATTTTCATCTAACCGTTCAAAAAGTACATTTAGGAAAAGACTGATCGCCCATGAGCAGGCGCAATTTGCCAGCGAACGGTTTAGCGATTCGCTGGTAGCGAGGTATACGGGCCTCAGGGGCGACAGTCTCGTCCAGTTCGTCAACCGTTTTCAGCCGGCATATAAATTTGCGTTGGAAGCATCCGATTATGATTTTATCCTATACATCCGGCAAACCTGCGACAGCTTCCGGTTGGGATTTAACCGGCCCGGCGCGCTTCGATGAATTCGGCGATTCTAGGGAAGGCGAGATGGAACCAGTGCGTGTAATGCGATGGATGGCTGGCAAGATCCGTGCGGATATCATTGAGAGAGAGAAAGCGATATGCCTGGACCTCTGCAGCATCCGGCTGCACGGGTCCGTTGTAGGTACCTAATAAAACGTGATCGAATTCATTTTCGGTGAGTCCATTCTCAAATTCGGCACGATAAGTGAAGTTAAAGATCACGTCCAGCGGGCAGTCGAACCCCATTTCCTCGGAGAGCCGGCGGTGCGCGGCGGACGGAATATCTTCTCCGGGCAGCGGATGACTGCAGCAGGTATTGGTCCACAGGCCGCCGGAGTGGTATTTATCTGCCGCTCTTTGCTGCAGCAGCATTTGCCCTTCGCTATTGATTACGAAGACGGAGAAGGCGCGATGGAGGAGTCCTTTCTGGTGGGCTTCCAGTTTTCCATGGTGCCAACGGGTTCATCGTTTTCATTGACGAGGATGACGGGTGGTAATGCCATGATTGTGTCGGAAAATGGTTCAGCTATAAATGTAGGGCAAGTTCCCGGTATTTTGGCACCTTTTATTGTTGAATGGCAAGCTGATGCGGTGGTATTGCGGTTTGTCTTCTAAAAACATAACCTATTGAATATGAGGCACCATGAAATATTAACGCGGATTACACACCAGGCAATTCCCTTTTTATAAAGCGTTCATTATAAATATGATATACTGATCAAGTCCACCTCATCTCCGCCTTATCTCCACCCTAAGTCCACAGTATTAGTATTCCCCGGTATGTACCCCGTAACTGCTCCGCATATGTACGGTATGGATGCGGCGTGTTCATGGCGTTGCAAACGTCCCCGGCGGTAGCTGGTCTCAAAGGTAAGGGCAATGCGATTCCGTGTCCGCGGATCGGGGTCGAGAGGGAAAGCGATAGCTGCGGGCTGTGAAGCTCGCGGCGGGATATAGCTTTTCCATGACCGTTTTAGCGGGCGAGGAATATCAGAGGTAATTTAGGGATTGTGGTTTCAGATGGATATATCCGGGGCTCAGGCGGATATAGTAGTAGAAAAGTAGAATTCAGACAAATTAGATACGATTTTAATAGCGGGCTACCTGGGCTTTCAACATTTTACGGGCGAAATGGATACGGCTTTTAATGGTTCCTAAGGGTTCTTCCAGAATTTCAGCAATCTCGAAATACTTAAATCCGTCGAGGTACAAAATGAAGGGCTTTTTAAAGATGACGGGGAGGTTGTGAACGGAGGTTTGATGTCTTTGATTCTCAAACCGCTTTCCGCCTGGTTGCCGATGATAACCTGCTGGGTGTTGAGTAAAAAATCGTTTGTTGAATTGTCGAAACAAACGTGTTGTTTAGATTTCCGCCTGTAATTATTAATAAAGATGTTGCGCATGATGGTGTAGAGCCACGCGCGGATGTTGGTGCCTGCCAGGTATTTCTCCTGGTTTGAAAGCGCTCTGAACATGGTTTCCTGATAAAGATCTTTGGCGGATTCGGCGTCCTTGGTCAACGTGATGGCGAAGGGCTTTAGGAAGTCAGCGTTGCTGAGCAATAGGGTGTTAAATTCAGCGGATGACATATTGTTTAATTTTTGTTAGACTAATTTAAACAAAATAAGACGTTACTCCAAACAATTTCCGCGTTTTTTTTTTCGTTTAGGGCACAAAACCCACGTATTAACAATTTAGTAATCAGCATTTAGTGGCGAACAGGGAGTATACATTCACATTTTTTCAATGGTCAACGGGAGGAATAACTGTTTAACAGGAGGAGGGTTGGATTTAAAACAAATATTTTAAAATAGGAATATAACACAAAAAGTCCACACACTGCTTAATTATATACGCTTAAGTATGCCAGATGGTTTGTAATTTCGCAAAAAAATTGGCAGGATACATGTAGATTTCCCGACTGCTAACATTTATATGCTATTTTTAATAAATTTGCCCGATTTTATTACGAAACCAGAGTGGTTGTAACTAGCAGCCGCTGTGCACCCCAATTTGATCCTGAACGTCAATTTGCGTTGGAACCATGCTGGGAATGGCGCAGAAAATCTTATTTAGAAAATGCCCGATAAAATTGCAGTTATAGGTCTGGGATACGTGGGTTTACCGCTTGCAGTTGCATTCGGGAAGCAATACAGTGTCCTTGGCTTCGACATTAAATCTTCCCGTATTGAAGAATTATATGCTGGAATTGACCATACTAATGAAACTAACCTGCCTGAGTTATCAAATGTACTCAGGAATTGGACAAACAGTGACGGGGCCGTTGGGCTTTGCCTATCTTCTATTCCAATAACTCTTTCATCCTGCAATATTTACATCGTAACTGTACCCACACCAATAGATCAATCAAAACTCCCAGATCTCAGTTCACTCAAGCGCGCTACTGAAATGATAGGCAAGGTGCTCAAGAAAGGCGACCTGGTCATCTATGAATCTACTGTGTATCCAGGATGTACTGAAGAGGTATGTGTCCCTTTATTGAAAAATCTTCAGGCCTTATTTATAATAAGGAATTTTTTTGTGGGTATTCTCCCGAACGGATAAACCCAGGTGATAAAATTAATAAACTTGATAATATAGTCAAAGTTACCTCAGGTTCCTGTCTTGAGGCTGCAGACAAAGTAGATGCTCTATATAGATCCATTATTACAGCTGGTACGCATAAGGCCCCCAGTATTAAGGTTGCAGAAGCTTCAAAGGCAATTGAAAATGCCCAACGCGATATAAATATCAGCTTTATAAATGAACTGGCTTTAATATTTGACCGCCTCGGTATTGATACAAACGACGTTTTAGAAGCTGCCGGCACAAAATGGAACTTTTTGAAGTATAAACCAGGCCTGGTCGGTGGACACTGTATCGGAGTTGATCCGTATTATCTTGCCTACAAGGCTCAATCTGTAGGTTATCATCCTGCAATTATTCTATCGGGGAGGAGGGTAAATGACACTATTGGCATGTTTGTAGCTAACAAGGTCGTAAAACTTATGATTCGGAACGGAAAAGAAATCAAAAACGCTAATATTTTGATTTTGGGGTTCACTTTCAAAGAAAACTGTCCTGATATCCGCAATACACGCGTAATTGACATTTTTACGGAACTTCGTCAGTTTGGTACAAATGTCGATGTGTTTGACCCGTTTGCTACGGCAAAACAAGTGTTGGAACATTATAACATTACCCTCGTTGAAAAATTAGAAAAAAAGTATGATGCTATTATTCTGGCTGTAGGACATAACGTCTTCCTGGAAATGGACATTAAGGCATTACTTAATGACGACGCTGGAGTCATATTTGACACGAAATCAATCATCGATAGAAAGAACGTCACAGCTAGACTTTAACTAAATATGTTTCTAGACAATACATTTTATAACTAGTTATAATACAAGTATTACCGACGTAATATTTTAATATATTTGTGTTTATCGTCTCATGGGCAAACTGTTTGCTCAATGCCGGGGCACGGAAAAGTAACCTTACCAAGAAACTTACATGAAAAGATTTTTTTAGTTCAGGTCGCCATATTATTTATTTCACTTATATCCAATGCGCAGGTACCATCTATGCCATTACCTCAACAAGTAAAGGTAGAAGAGCTGAATGATGATCAAATAAGGCAGATAGTGGATGAAATGAGGAAAAATAATATACCTTTCGACCAGCTGGATAATGTTGCCCGGCAAAAGGAATTCCTTCCTCCGAAGTAGCTAAACTAAAAGACAGGATAGTTCTGCTGAATCTTGATAAAGAACTCGGCACAGCTCCGAAGAGTTCAACGAGCAGCCCCATTACAACCCGAACTGTGAATGATGACGGTATTGTCAGTGCTCGGGACATTAGACCTATGACAATAGCCGAAAAGCAGCGTTCATTAATTTACGGAGCGGAGCTTTTTAATAATAAGAACCTGACTTTTGAACCGAATTTGCGAATGGCAACTCCGCCCAATTATAGATTAGCCGCCGAGGACGAACTAATCATAGATGTTTATGGATATTCCGAAGCGCAGCACAAGCTTAAAATCTCACCGGAAGGTTACATCAGGATACCTTATCTGGGCCCGGTATATGTAAACGGATTAACTATTGAAGAAGCAAGGCAAAGGATCACCAAACAACTATCCACAATTTATAGTGGAATTAATTCGGGCAAAACATCCGTACAATTAACGCTTGGAAGTATTAGGAGCATACGAGTTTTGCTGATCGGAGAAGTCGTAAACCCAGGCACATATACGTTACCATCCCTCGCTACAATCGCAAATGCCCTATACGTCAGTGGCGGCCCCGGAGAAAACGGTTCATTTCGAAATATACAGATTATCCGAAACGGCCAGGTTATCGTTCAATTTGATTTGTACGATTTTTTGAAAACGGAGATCTTACTAGCAACATCGTTTTACAAGATCAGGATATTGTGAAAATTAATCCTTATGAAACCCGTGTAGAAATAGTAGGTCAGGTAAAAAGACCTGGAATTTTTGAAGTTAAGCGCGGCGAGACGCTGCAAGATGTGATTAATACAGCAGGAGGTTATACTGACATCGCTTATCGGGACTTAATTCGATCATACAGAATTTCCAAAAAGAAAGGGAAGTAGTAAATATCGATTCATCTACAGTATCTCAATTTACTCCGCAATCCGGCGATCAATATTATATAGATGCCATTCTCAAGCGCTTTAGCAATCGTGTTACAATTTCAGGCGCCGTATTCCACCCTGGAGAATATGCGCTCGAAGAACAAATGACGTTGGCTGACCTTATTAAAAAAGCAGACGGACTTTCCGAAGATGCGATGTTAAGCCGCGCTGTAATTTTTCGCTATCGGGATGATTTGACACCAATGGGAACTCACGTAGATTTAAATGATGTGCTCAGCGGCAAGCAACAATTGCTTTTACAGCGGGAAGACAGTGTTGTTGTATTTTCGAAATTGGCACTCAAGGAGCATTTTACAATTAAAATCAGTGGCGAAGTAAATAATCCCGGCTATTATAAATTTGTAGATTCCCTTCACATTGAAGATCTGATTTTAATGGCTTCGGGAATGAAGGACGCAGCCACTTTTCAACGTGTAGAAGTTGCCCGTCGTATCCGTGGAAAAGAATTCAACGCTGCGGACTCTGCTGTTGCCATCGTCGCCCAATTCGATATCCAGTCAGAACTGAAAGAAATGTCAGACTTCATATTACAGCCGTTTGATGAGGTTACTGTAAGAAAATCTCCTACCTATAATGAGCAGGAAAACGTTAAAATCGACGGTGCAGTAGTATATCCCGGAACTTATGTAATTAATTCTAATCGTGAACGCATTAGCAGCGTTTTACAACGCGCCGGCGGTCTTAAACCGGAGGCGTACCCAGCCGGTGCTGTATTACTGAGAAAACATTTTCCAATGCTTCTGACAGTGCCCTGTTGGATTATAAAATGCAGCTTTATGCCAATAAACTTAAAGACAGTCTTGATATACAAAGCCTTCAACGCTCGATGTTGAGAAAAGAACAGCTTGTTGGCATTAATCTGAATCAAATCATGAAAAATCCAGGGTCGAAATATGATCTTTTTCTTAAAGAAGGTGACATGATTAAAATACCTACCGAACTTCAAACCGTTCAAATTTTTGGAGAAGTTTATTTCCCTAAAAAGTGCGATTTGAACGGCCGCTCAGGTTCAGGGATTACATCAGGGCTGCCGGCGGCTATACCGAGCAAGCGCAAAAAGAAGGAGTTATGTCGTTCATGCCAACGGTGATGTGAAAGGCACTCGCAAATTATTATTCTTCAACAGCTACCCCAAACTTATGCCAGGGTCGGAAATTTATATCCCACAAAAAGGAACAAAGAAAGGATTGACAGGACAGGAAGTACTTGGAATTTCAACTGGCTTTGCTTCATTGGCCTTGATAATATTTACAATTATGGATAAAGTTAAATGACGGTTGGTTGAACCCAATTAATGCAAAATACATGAACGATATTTCAACTCCCGAAAAAGAAACGAACGAAATCTCCATAAAGGATATATTGAAGAGCATCAAGGACGGATTCGCATTTTTACTTTCTAAATGGAAAATCCTTATTGTTGCGGGCTTGCTTGGAGCCGCCATTGGTCTTTCATATAGCCTTTTAGAGACACCCAAGTATGTCGCCAAGCTTACCTTCGTTCTGGAGGACGTAAAATCCAATCCATTAGAGCCTACTCCGGCATTGCAAGCCAATTTGGAATAGATTTGGGATCCGGAAGCGGTAGTGGAATTTTCAGCGGTGATAATATCATGGAGTTTCTCAAGTCCAGATTGATGATCGAAAAAGCTTTATTATCCGGTGCTGCAGGAAACGACAAATCGAAAAGTCTCGCAAATCTATATATCGAGATCTATGACCTTAAAGATGCATGGAAAAAGATACGGTGCTGTCCAAAATAAATTTTCCTGTAGGACAACCACGCAACTCTTTTTCCCTAAAACAGGATAGTATTTTAGGTTCGATTTACGATAAAATTATTCGCAATCATCTTGAAGTGACAAAACCGGATAAAAACTGAGCTTTGTTCGCGTCGAATGTTCCAGCCCAAATCAACTTTTTCCAAACAGTTCACTGAGCGCCTGGTAAAAGAGGCAACCGATTTTTATATCGCAACAAAAACCCAAAGAACCAAAACTACAGTGGATAATCTGCAGTTTAAAGCCGACTCCATTGAAAGAAAGTTAAACCGGAAAACATATTCTGTCGCCTCTTCAATGGACGTTAACCTAAATCCAGCCAGAAGTGCAGCAGGTGTAAGTACAGAGATCGAAACGAGGGACAAGATCATATTGCAGACAATGTATCTGGAAGTTATTAAAAATCTTGAACTAAGTAAGATGGCTATGGCTCAGGAAACTCCTGTTATTCAAATTGTAGATTCGCCCATACTTCCTTTACGTCCACAAAGAGTTGGGAAAATAAAAGGCCTCACTCTTGGAGGGTTGTTCGCAGGGTTTATCTGCGCATTTTTCCTCATAGGAAGAAGGTATGTAGCGGAAAAGCTAGACTAACCTTAGAATACCAATTATCAGCTTGTTTAAGATATCAATGAATACAACTGAATGATAACTTTATCAGATAAAACCTTTATTAAAAAAGTTGGATACCTATTATCTGGCAACTTAATAGTTGCGCTGCTGCCTGCGGTCAGCGCCCCAATTTTAACTAGGTATTTACTCCACATGATTTCGGATTGTTAGGACTTTATTCTACGCTTGTCGCTATATTGAGCACAATTGTGACGCTCAGCTATGAAAATGCAATCATACTGCCCCTACAGAAGAAAATGCGATACAACTTTTCTGCGCTGCTTGTATCAACACCATAATCCTTACTACACTTTTACTGGTTTTTTCATTGTTTTTCGCCAGTTATCTGATCGACCACGTTTTTGGATTCGAAAAGGCATATCATAAACTCCTTTATATTGTGCCTGCCGGAATTCTCACTACAGCATTAAATAACATCAGCATTCTTTGGCTGATCAGGAAGTCTCGATTCAAACTCATATCTTCCGTAAAAGCACTTCAGGCTTTCTTAATCATTCTTGTTAGCCTTATGCTTGGGTTTAATCAACACTCGGCTTATGGCCTTATTTGGGGCATTGAGCGGCACTACCTTTGCGTGCATTGCATGCGGGTACTTTATAGTAATCGATACCCAAAAGAATACCTCGCTAATCAACCTTCAGTTAAAAAGCATCTTAAAAACAGCCCGTCAGTATAATGCATTTCCAAAGTACAATCTGCCACAGACTACAATGGATAGCCTAAGGAACTCAGGAATACTGCTGCTGATACCTAACCTTTATAGTGTACACACCTTGGGACAGTTCTCGCTGTCAAACCGGATTTTCCAGGTCCCCATTTCAATGCTTGGCGGAGCGTTTGGGCAGGCATTATATCAGGAAGCAGCCACCAAATACAACAACCACGAATCGATATATCCCCTACTTAAAAAAGTATGTCTATTATTATTTTCTATCGCTATTATTCCTTTCATAGTTGTAGCGATATGGGGTGCTGATATCTTCGGTGTTATTTTTGGCAAGGAATGGCAAGAAGCAGGAATATATGTTATGATTCTCAGTCCCTGGATGCTAATTTCGTTGATATCTTCTACAATCTCTCGCATCCCCTCCATAATGAGGAAGCAAAGAACTTTCCTTTTTTTTGGAATAGCTTATACTGGGGTAGTGTTGGCTTCCTTTTTATTGGAGGATATATTCTTGCTCTGTCTTTTGCAGGCACACTTCTGATAGTATCGCTCGGCGCGGCAACCGTATTATTATTTGCCACTTTCTGGATTTTAAAAAGTACTAAACAATAATAGAATGAATTTCAACTCACCTACCTTACAACACCTATCCGGCGTAACATTTTCCAGCGGCTACCGATTTAAAATCGCTAAAGCACAAGAGAAAATCCAATATAGAATGGATTATATCGAAGAAATTGTAAAAGGTTCCAGAATTCTCCATCTAGGGTGTACGGATCATATTCCCGTCATAAAAGATAAGATCAAAAAAATCTCTGGTTTCACAAAAGACTTACTGAAACCAGCGGTGAGTGTCTCGGAATAGACATCGATCAGGAAGCGATCAAATTTGTTAACGACGAATGCGGTTTTAATAACATCATTCATCATAACATTATCACAGACGAGCCTCACCCCTAATCCTCGCTCAAACCTGGGACTATATGATTCTTGGCGAAATTGTGGAACACCTTGATAATCCTTGCAGCTTTTTAAGCGCAATCAGATTGAAGTATCCAAATATTCGCAAGCTCATTATTACAGTGCCGAACGCATTTTGTGTTGAAAATTTCAGGTCATCATTCAAAAATGAAGAGTTTATCAATACCGACCACAGATATTGGTTTCGCCCTATACTCTGGCTAAAATCAGTCAAATTGCCGGTTACGAAATAGAGTCATTTGAATTTGCCGAGACGTTACCTCCTCATAAAAAAACCTGGAAATACCTCATAAAACAACGCTTATTGAAGAAGAATCCGGCCTTTAGAAATAACATCATAATGACGCTTATTAATGCGCAATAAAACCTTGATAGTATTTTCGCGTGCATTTCCATACAGTTCGTTTATGGAAAAAACGTTCCTTTTACCTGAAATCAAGGAACTATCGCTTTACTTCAAAGAAATAATCATCATTCCGGCCACAATACCTGAAAAACTCCAGGTAGAGCTGCCGCCGAACGTTAAAACTGAAAAGGACTTTGCAGCTACTATCGCCCGAAAAACAAGTCAAAGTGCCGCTGCTTTGAAAAGCATTTTCAATTTAACCACCTGGCATGAAATGTTTTTTATTTTCCGATCGGGCTTTCATAAACGTAAATTACTTCGATGGGGCAAAGCATCAATGCACGCAAAATTGACCCAGTCTTGGCTAAACGGATACTTAAGGAAAAATAAAATAGAGGCGGGAAATATCATCATATACTCATATTGGTTTGATAATACAGCGACGGACTTGCTTTTTTGAATCTCAAAGAAAGACAAACCGCGTCAAGCTTATTATCAGAGCACATGGAGGTGACCTGTACGAGGAAAGGTACTCCCCGCCCTATTTGCCATACAGAGAATATACAATTTCAATGTCTGACAAGATATGTCTGATTTCAAAGCAGGGATTGGAATATTTGCAGAATAAATATAGCAATTTTTCTGGCAAATATATCGTCTCATATCTCGGCATTAGCGAACACCCGGCTCTTTCACCAACTTCATTTGGCAATTGTCTGAATATTGTTTCAAATTCATCCATCATTACTTTAAAAAGAGTTGAACTTATTTTTGATGCATTGAACTGCTGCGAGCAAATCCCCATTCGTTGGACTCATTTTGGTGACGGGCCTAATAAGCTGGCACTGGAAGAAAAAATTAAGATGGCGGCGAAGCCACACCTAAAAGTAAATCTGCCCGGATTTGTCAATAATTTGGATATTCAACATTATTATGGCGCTAACACGATTGATCTTTTTATCAATGCAAGTACGACTGAAGGTATCCCGGTTTCATTAATGGAGGCACTTAGTTTTGGTATCCCATCCATTGCTCCGGCTGTCGGTGGCATACCTGAAATTGTAAATAATGAAAATGGATTCTTGATTCAAAATCTAGAGTCACCCGCTGCTATTGCAGAGTGCATCATTGCGTACAACAAATATCGTCGGGAATGGATGCAAAAAGAGAATATATAAAACAGAATTGTATGTTTAATTTTAATGCATCCGAAAATTTCAGGCAATTTGCATTTGAGTTGCAATCATTGTAAGATGATGCTTTAAATTTTATTATTAATGAAAATCAGCTATATAATATATAATGAAAGGCCGCTTTCCGGATTAATGAAGAGCCAAGTACTATCATTGTTGAAAACAGTTGCAGCCAACTCTGAAATCAAGGTGACGTTGATTTCAATCTACCAACCCTGGATCTTTTTAAGTTCCGCAAGGAGATTAAAAGTCTGCACGCACTGCTTGACGATTATAATATTTCCTATCGGGATTACTATTTTGCTTTGCCAGAACGACATATCCTGACCAGCCGAATAGGAGTATTTTTGGCAACTGCATTCAACAAACTCATGTTCCGATTACTGCTGAAAAATAATGATATCGTACATTGCCGAGGATATTTCCCTAGTTACTCAGCTTCACTTGCGAAAGGCAATAATCGATTCAAACTGGTATTTGATGGCCGGAGTCTGTACCCGGAAGAGAACATCACACGAAATAAATGGGCATGGAAATCTCCTATATATAATACCGGAAGAAAATAGAAGCAACAACTGTTCAGAAAGCAGATATCATTGTTGCCGTTAGTCATCCAATGCTGGAAAGCTATGCCGATATTAATGGCCACGGTAAGTTACATTATATTCCATGTTCCGTTAATACTAAGGAAATAACCTATAATCAGCTACTGAGAAATGAAATTCGTGTCCGGAATGGATGGCAGGACAGTATTGTTCTTGTATATCTGGGCAGTATGTCTCAAAATTTCTGGAATGATCCGCAAGTATATTTTGATTTTATTAAAGAATTATCCAAATCTGTAAAAAAACTACACCTCCTTATCCTTACCACTGATGCAGTCCCGGTCAGCAAATTATTAAGTGATAGAGGTCTACCTGCGGATATGGTTACCATTACGAGCGCGGGGCATCTAGAGCTTTCGGGCTGGCTTTCGGCTGCAGATTTCGGCCTCCAGCTGATGAAACCAGCATATGATGCCAAATCCAGATTAGGCGTTAAATTTGTTGAATATCTCGCAGCGGGACTTCCCGTAATAACGAATCCATTTGCCGGTGCAGCCCATGACCTGGTTATAGAGAATAAGGTGGGAATTCCTCTTGACGAAAGTGGTCGGCTCACTCCCGTTGACGTAGATATGATCAAGAACAGTAATGTTTGGCCGCGGGATGTCATCCGAGCTTTCGCCATTAAAAATTTTGACACAAACGTTATTTCTGATGCATATAAACAAATTTATATAGACCTTACATGCTAAGAATTATCACTTTTCTCAGCATTTTTCTATCGCTCTTTGGGTTCAAGATAGGCATCGTTGATTTTTCATTGATAGGATCGGCGTGCGCAATAGTAGCAACTGCATTGTCAGGCAAAACCAAACTGCGCCTCCATACGACTACAGTTTGGATTCTAGCTTTATTGCTCCTTGTTTTAGGATACTCTATTCTTGTTTATTCATTATCAAGTGATGCAGACGCACTTATTTATCAACGATACATCCGAGCTACAATTTCCACCTTTTGTTTAAGTCTTCTTATATATAATACCCCTTTGGGCACAAATAGCTTAATCTCCTACGTTAAAATCAGCATACTTATCCATGCTTTCTTTATCATATTACAGGTAATACGGCCCGACATTCAAAACCTGATGGCGCCGCTCGTCGGCTATACTAAAACAATTTTCTTTCTGCGTGCGTTCGGTTTGGCGAACGGATTTGATACAGCCGGATATTTCTGTATCGCTGGTACAATTTTGTGCTTTTGGAGCATTTTTAAATCCAGCTCCTTTTGGTCAAACTACTTTATGCTACTCATTATAACATGTGCCAGCTTTTTTACAGCCAGGAATGTGATGGTAATATCACTCCTCATGGTGGCAATTGTCACTCTTAAAATGTTATCTAACCGATCAATATCCGTCAAATCAGTGGGCATATTAAATCTGATATTAGGGGACTAGTTTTTTATTTTTTCCTTGCGCCATTACTTATCAGTTCCATCCCAGGGCTGGAAGAATATGCATCCATCTTTGGCACAGAGCTTTCATTTTCGACGGAAGATTCCTTTTCTAAAGGATCCGGCGATCAACTATCGTCCATGTTTTCCTCCCTGATATGTTTGGAACTGTTTTCGGAACAGGGGATTACATGGAGGATTCAGATGTCGGGTATGTTAAAATCATTTTCATGATTGGCCTGCTGGGACTTTCTCTGATATTGTTGGCTCATCTATGCATATTTTTAAAAACATTAAATATTCTTAGAATAATTAACAATTTCCCGAAGAAATTACCGGCAAGTTTATATACCCAGGAAATGATCAATCTTTATACGCTTCTTTCCTTTATTGTGCTTTTGCCTTGGTTCAATATAAAGGGACTGTATCTTTTTCAAGAGGGATTCATGAATTCCTGATTGTGCTGTTTACAATTGCCTTGCGCGCACCGGCAATTATTCCAGGTTTTAAACAAAATATTCCGAATGGACATTTCCATAATAATCGTACACTATAAAACTAAAGACGTAACACTCGATTGTGTTGAATCGATTTATGCATCTAAGACATCTTGTACTTTTGAGACGATTATTGTGGATAATGCATCTAATGACGGCTCAATACAAGCAATACAAGATGCATTCCCCGGATTATAGCAATCGAGAACGCCGAGAATCTCGGGTTCGCAAAAGCAAACAATATAGGAGCTGAAAGAGCCTGTGGAAAGTATTTATTGATATTGAACAGCGACACGGTCTTATATCCTGAATCGCTACAACAGCTCTTTGATGAAATGATAGCATCGTCCGATACAATCGCGCTCGGCCCTCAACTTTTGAATACTGACTTAAGCGAACAACGATCTTGGTTTGATTTTCCCAGTGTGCCTAAAATATTCATGCATACTGTGGATCTCAGCATGATCTTGATTAAATATTCCCGGTCCTGGGAACCCTTTTGCCCAAGCGCTCAAGGCCAGCATTTATGACATCTGCTGCCTCCGACTCTATTCCGCAGAAGATTGGATATTTATCCATGGCAAGCCTGATGATAGAAAAGGACCTTTATGCGCTGATGGGCGGGATGGATGATAATCTTTTCTTCTACCACGAAGATTGCGATTTTGGGTATAAGCTTAAAAATCATGGATACAAATATAAAGTTGCTTCGAAGACTAAAATCATCCATATTGGCGGTACATCTTCATTCTTTAATGCATTTGCATATAAAGAGTATTTCAAAGGCTTGCTGTACGTTTATAAAAAAATAAGCCTCACCTTGCATATCTTTCATTAAAATTTGCCATATCCGCGGGCATGATTATTAGGATAGGAGCTACCTATTTTGGGAAATTCCTCTACATCAAAAAACTAGGCGTTTATAGACAAGGTGACAAACCTCCCCAGACTGCCTCAAAAAGGAAATTAGAAGTGTATATTATTCAATTCTTAAAATGACTATAAACTATGGATACTAAACAAGTCAGATTTGCATTAATCGGATGCGGCAGAATTGGCCAACGCCACGCTGAACACATTCAGAAAAATGGAAAACTGGTGGCCGTTTGCGATATCGATGAATCGAAAGCGAACGCACTGGCTCTGAAATACAATGCCACACCTTACACATCAATTGAAAAAATGTTGAAAAACGAGAAGTCAATAGATGTAGCTTCGATTTGCACCCCAAATGGATTGCATGCGCAACATTCGATTCAAGCACTAAATTCAGCTGTAAACGTACTTTGCGAAAAGCCTATGGCCATTTCAGTATCTGATTGTGGTGAAATGATAAAAGCAGCTGAAAGAGCCAACAAAAGATTGTTTGCCATCAAACAAAACCGGTTTAACCCCGGTAGAAGCAGTAAAAGAAGCCATCGAGAACGGCAAATTAGGTAAAATATATAGTATACAACTCAGTTGCTTCTGGAATCGCAATGACGACTATTATGCCAACTCCTGGAAAGGCACCAAAGATCTTGATGGCGGGACGCTATACACACAATTCAGTCATTTTATCGATCTCCTTTACTGGTTGATCGGCGACGTAAAACAGGTCCATTCTTTCATGGCCAATTATCATCATCAGGAAACTATTGAATTTGAGGATTCAGGTGTCGCAATTCTTGAGTTTTATAATGGCGCCATCGGTACTGTAAACTACACCGTCAATAGCTTTGGGAAAAACATGGAAGGCTCGCTAACCATCTTTGGAGAAAAAGGCACTGTTAAGATCGGCGGACAGTACCTCAACGAATTAGAGTACCAGCAAATTAAAAACTTCGAAATCAAGAATCTGCCGAAAGGTAACACTGCAAACAACTATGGTACATATGTGGGATCAATGTCCAACCATGACAAGGTATATGAAAACCTTGTTGAAGTCCTTACCAATAATGGTGTTATCTCCACAAGCTCTTTTGAAGGCCTGAAAACAGTTGAAATCATAGACAAGATCTATTCACAAGCCAAAAGATTCAATAATTATGCACTACAAGGAACTTGCTATAGGTATAATTAATGTGCAAATGGGAGAAAATGTGACTATTGTAATGCCCTCCAATATTTATGGATGCAGTATTGGCAATAACACATTTGTAGGTCCATTCGTAGAAATTCAAAAATCCGTTTCTATCGGAGATAATTGTAAAGTACAGTCACATTCATTCATATGTGAACTTGTGACAATCGGAGATAATTGCTTTATCGGTCACGGTGTTATGTTCATTAATGACCTTTTTAGTAATGGAGGTCCGGCGATGGGCAACAAAGAATTATGGAAATCAACCCAGATAGGCAATAATGTTTCTATTGGATCCAATACCACAATACTTCCTGTTAATATTTGTTCGAATGTAGTTATTGGAGCTGGAGCAGTAGTTACAAAAGACATCACCATACCCGGCACTTATGTCGGAAATCCTGCCAAACTTTTAAAACAAAACACAAAATGAAAATAAACTTTGTTGATCTGAAGGCGCAATACCTTAGCATCAAAGAAGAAATGGACAACGCCATCTTCTCTGTAATTAACGAAACAGCTTTTATAGGCGGCAGCCATGTAGTTGAGTTTGAAAAGAATTTTGCGCAAATGTATGGCGTTAAACATTGCATATCAGTAGCTAATGGAACGGACTCCTATATATAATAATGAAAATGCTAGGAATTGGTGCCGGCGATGAAGTCATCACTTCAGCCAATAGCTGGATCTCCTCCTCGGAAACGATTACCCAAACCATGGCAACGCCTGTTTTCGTAGACGTTCATCCACAATACTACTCCATGGATGAATCTAAGCTAGAGCAAGCGATAACACCTAAAACAAAGGCAATTATTCCAGTTCATCTGCATGGCCAAATGTGTGACATAGAAGCGATTATGCGTATTGCCGATAAACATGGGATTCCTGTAATTGAGGATTGCGCACAATCTCATTTTTCCGCCTTTAAGGGTGTGTTGGCCGGGAAAAGAGGCATCGCAGCTTCGTTCAGCTTTTATCCGGGCAAAAACCTGGCGCCTATGGAGATGCGGGTTGCATAATAACAGATGATGAAGAATTGGCGATCAAATGCAGGATGTACGCCAGGCATGGTGCACTGGTCAAGCACCAGCACCAAATCGAAGGCATCAACAGCAGACTTGATGGTCTTCAGGCAGCCATTCTTAATGTGAAATTGAAATATATACATGAATGGACGAAAAAGCGAATCGAAAATGCAAACTATTACACTAAGAAGCTGAGTAATATTGCTGGCATCACGACACCTTTAATTCGACCTGATTCTGTTCACACTTTCCACCTGTATGTAATTCTGGCAAAGGACCGAAACAAGCTTGCCCAATTCCTTCAAATAAAAGGTATCGAAACCGCCATTCACTACCCCACAATACTGCCATCATTACCTTGCTATAGTTATTTAAATCTCGACATTAAAGACTTCTCTGTTGCGCACTCATTACAGGATTCAATTCTATCGTTGCCTATTTTCCCAGAACTGGAATTCGGTCAAATAGATTATATAGCATCCGTCATCGAAGAATTTTACAGAAATAATACCATATGAAAGTTTCCATCATTACGGCAACCTTCAACTCTGAGAAATTTATAAGGAATTGCATTGATTCTGTGTTGAATCAATGCAATTCTAATATTGAGTACATCATTATCGATGGTGGCTCCAAGGATAATACCATTTCAATTGTAAAAGAATATGGCACCCGCATTTCACATGTAGTATCAGAACCTGACAACGGAATTTACGATGCGATGAACAAAGGAATCGGACTGGCAACAGGCGACATTATCGGAATTTTAAATTCGGATGATATTTATGCCGATGATACAATCATTCAAAAAGTTGTCAACTCGTTTACGACAACGGATTGCGATACGCTTTATGGCGACTTGCTATATGTTAAACAGAATGACCTTACCAGGATTACCCGCAAATGGAAATCCGGTCATTATAATAAACGCTCCTTTCTTTTTGGTTGGATGCCACCTCATCCAACATTTTTTGTAAAACGCGAAGTGTATCAAAAATATGGCACGTTTAATGTAGCCCTGAAAAGCGCGGCGGATTATGAGATCATGCTCCGATTTTTATTTAAACATAACCTCAAAGTTTCATACCTGCCACATATTATGGTGAAAATGAGAGAAGGTGGTGTCAGCAATGCAAACATCAAAAATCGTGTCAACGCAAATAGGGAAGACCGGAAAGCCTGGAACTGAATAATTTAAAGCCTCACGCTTTTACTCTGTTATTCAAGCCTTTAAGGAAAATTCCACAATTCATATTCAGGCATTGATGCAGCATGTAAAATGCTGATTGCTTATTATAAATGAAAAATAATGATCAGAACAACACTCATAATGCTGTGCCTTGCGTTAAGCCAAATCGCTTTCGCACAACAGAAGTCGCCGGAAGTTCTGCCCTATAATTATCTGACAGAAAGGGAATTATATCTGGATACAATTATGCGGCACACGGCATTACAGCCTATCTTAAAAATTGACTCAGCTGACAATGGAACAGATTCTCTTTTACCCCGCCGCTCCTGGATACATCGTAAACTATTCAAGGAACACTTGTTTGAATTTCGTGAACCTGATTTCAATATTTTTGTAGACTTTTTACCCGATTGGCAGATTGGCCGTAGTAATCAGGGTAAAACTCTCTGGCTCAATACCCGTGGCGGTAAGGTGCAGGGTAATATCGGGAAGAAATTCTATTTTGAATCCTCCTTCTTTGAGAATCAAGGAATCTTTCCTATTTACCTCGATTCTTTTATCAGTCGGAAGCGCGTAATCCCAGGCCAGGGAATGATCAAGTATAATGATAAAATCGGGAAGGCATATGACTACGCTTACGTAAATGCCTTAATGTCTTATACACCCAGCAAATACGTGAATTTTACACTTGGCTATGGTACTAATTCATATGGAGATGGATATCGCTCCCTCGTTTTATCTGATATCGGCTTCAGCTACCCCTACCTCCGAATTACCGGAACATTGGGTCAGTTCCAATACACCTCTATGTGGGCTCAGTTCATGGACACTGAAGGTAAATCATATAGCCAGGCATATGAAGGCCGGGGATATCCTAAGAAATGGGGCGTGTTTCATTTCCTCGACTGGAACGTTAATACAAAGCTAACAATAGGCGTATTCGATGCCGTAGTTTGGGGCGATATTGATACTGCAGGGAATAAACGCGGCTTTGATTTCAGTTACATAAACCCGATTATATTCCTTCGCCCGACAGACAGAATATTCCGTAGGTTCATCAGACAATTCGCTACTTGGCATCAATACAAAATATAAATTATTCCCAAAAACTACATTGTATGGGCAATTTGTCCTCGATGAGTTTAAATTGAAAGAATTTTTTGGCGGTAATGGCTGGTGGGCTAATAAATGGTCAACGCAATTCGGATTCCGTGCATTTGATCTGTTCAAAGTGAACAAACTGGATATACAAGGTGAATTAAACGTAGTACGTCCTTATACATATTCCTTCCGAAATACACTGGCAAACTACGCACATTACGGCCAATCACTTGCACATCCCCTTGGCGCCAATTTCACGGAAGTTCTGGGGATAGCATCCTACACTTATAAACGATGGTATATCCGTTGTCAGTTGAATTACTCCAGGTACGGTCTTGATCCAACTCCCGAAAGTAACGTAGGCCAGGACATTTTCAAATCTTATGACACTCGAAACACAGAATACAATAATAAAATTGGCCAAGGCGTTAAAACTAACCTTTTTACGGTCAGGGTACATTGGCATTCGTTCTGAATCCCAAATATAACCTGCGTCTGGAAGCTTCTGCAGCGCTACGGAATGAGAAAAATAATTTGCGTGCCAACCGTGAATTAATCTTCAACTTTGGCCTTCGCAGTACATTCCGACAGTTTTATTATGACTTCTAAATATTAAAATAAATATTATACCCCCTCCCGCCAAAGGGGCATTACCCCAAAAAATAACACAAAAATGGTGTTATTACATACTGACAATATTCTTTAACTTACGAACAGTACTTTAATCTAATTGTCATGACTAGCCTGTTCCTGAATTTTCTCTCCGGAGGGATCGTGTTCGTAGGCCTCTTCTCCTTCGCATGGATCATGAAGAAGGTGGAAAAAGCCAAGTAAATCCCTGCCTAACCTAAATCATCATTTCTGTAGCAAAAAACACATTAACGCCTCCCGACCACCGGGAGGCTTTTTTTCCCAAAATTCCCAAACAAAAAAATCCCGCCCATCCAGGCAGGATTTTTTATTCTCCTTCAACCAGGGAGACAAACAAAAGATACCACAAAAAAATGGAAAAAGGCCGTGTCTGGGGCAAGCGATGGATGAGAGATGCTTCTGCCGATCTCCCCTGTTGTATCATTTTCACCCGAAGCATATACGGGATGCTGCTGTCTAGGTTGATTCTTAAAGTATTGCTGGAAGGCTATAATAAGGTTCCCATCGAAAAAAATCCCATCTGTTATTCCCTTTATGAATATACGAAAAAAATATTGAAAAAACCAATTTTCTGAAAAGGGTTTAACTTCGCACCATGCATTACGTTACGGTGGAAGGCCTCTCCAAATCATACGGCGAAAGGCCCCTTTTTGAAAATATCTCTTTTCATATCGAAGAAGGCGACAAAATCGCCCTCGTAGCCCTCAACGGCTCCGGGAAATCAACCCTCCTGAAGATCCTTACCGGCACCGAGCACCCGGACGAAGGCAAAGTCTGGATACATAAAGACGTTACTGTTGTTATGCTCGAACAATCCAGTCGCCACCAACCCGGCGAAACCGTCCTCGAAAATATCTTCGATCACGACCATCCCGTCCTCAATGCCATCAAGGCCTATGAGGCCCTTACAGACGAAGACGCCCCGAACCCGATGCCCACGCCTTATCTGCTGCTATCGAGAGAATGGACGAACTGAACGCCTGGCACTTCGACGCTAAAGTCAAACAGATCCTGGAAAACTCAATATCCATCACCTCGATCAGCGGGTAGACAAACTCTCCGGCGGCCAGCAGAAACGCGTGGCCCTGGCCAAAGTGCTCATCGATATCGGGTTCGAACACAAACATACCCTCCTTATCCTCGACGAGCCTACCAACCACCTCGACGTATCCATGATCGAATGGCTGGAACATTACCTCGACCAGGAAAATGTGACCCTCCTCCTCGTAACACACGACCGCTACTTCCTCGATTCCGTCTGCAACGAGATCATGGAAATCGATAACAGCGAGCTCTATATCTATAAAGGCGACTACGAAAATTACCTCGAGAAAAAGGCCGCCCGCGAGGAATCCGACCGGTCCAGCACCGAAAAAGCCCGCAACCTCTACCGCAAAGAGCTGGAATGGATGCGCAAACAGCCTAAAGCCCGCACCACCAAGTCCAAATCCCGGCAGGACGCCTTCTATGAAGTAAAGGAAAAAGCAGCCAAACGCCTCGAACAAGCCCAGCTGGAACTAAATGTGAAAATGACCCGCCTTGGTGGTAAAATATTGGAACTCAAGAAAGTATATAAAGCCTACGGTAACCTTCAAATCCTCCGCGGTTTCGATTATACCTTCAAGAAAGGAGAAAGAATTGGCATCGTGGGTAAAAACGGGGTCGGTAAATCTACCTTCCTCCATATGCTCCTGGGTTCAGAACAACCCGATTCCGGTAAGATCAATGTGGGAGATACGGTCGTTTTCGGAAATTACTCTCAACAAGGCCTGATTGTTAAGGAAGACATGCGGGTGATCGAATTCGTGAAAAACATCGCTGAAAACTTCCCCCTGGCCGACGGCACCAAAGTCTCCGCCGCCCAGTTCCTCCAGCTGTTCCTGTTCCCCGGAAAAGCAGTACACTTATATCTCCAAGCTGAGCGGTGGGGAAAAAGAAGGCTTCACCTCCTTTCCATCCTTTTCCGCAACCCCAACTTCCTGGTGCTCGATGAACCGACCAACGACCTGGACCTCCCGACCCTGAGCATCCTGGAAGATTTCCTCCTCAATTACCAGGGTTGTATCATCATCGTGAGCCACGACCGCTATTTTATGGACAAACTGGTAGATCACCTGTTCGTTTTTGAAGGCGAAGGCGTAGTACGCGACTTCCCGGGCAACTATACCCAGTATCGCGAGTGGGAAAAAGACCAGGAAAAGACAAAATCCATCCCCGCGTCCAAACCGACAGAAGCCCCGTTCCCGTTCAGCCCCAGCTCGCAGAACAGAAAGGAAAGAAAATGTCTTTCAAGGAAAAGCGCGAACTGGAGCTGTTGGAAAAGGAGATTGCAGCCCTTGAACTGGAAAAAAAACCCTGGACGAGCAGATGGCCACGGGCTCCCTGCCTTACGACCAGCTTCAGAAAGCGGCGAACCGTGTAGGGAGGTCATTCAACTGTTGGACGATAAAGGTATGCGCTGGCTGGAATTAAGTGAAATGGCGGGATAAGACTTCCGGTAACGTTACCATTATTTCGCTTTTTCTATTAGCTTTAGCGAATAAACCCGTGCCAATGAACCAAAATCAACGCTTCCTGTCCCTCGATGTATTTCGCGGGCTGACTGTTGCCTGTATGATCCTCGTGAACACTCCGGGCACCTGGCAGTACGTATATGCGCCCCTGAACCACGCCAAATGGGACGGCTGTACGCCAACGGACCTCGTGTTCCCGTTCTTTCTCTTCGCCGTGGGCAACGCCATGAGCTTTGCCATGAAGAAGTTCAATACCCTGAGCAACGCTCAGGTGCTGGGCAAAATCTTCAAACGGACAGCCCTTATTTTCTTTATCGGCCTGTTCCTGAACCTGTATCCCTTCGGGCGCTATGATGCCGAAGGAAACTTCAATTTCGTCGATCTCGGTACGCTGCGCATATTGGGCGTCCTCCAACGCATCGCGCTTTGCTACTGCATTGCGGCACTGCTCATTCACTACCTCAAGCCCAAAGGTGCGGCTATCGTTACCTGCCTCATGCTGTTGGGGTATTGGGGAGTGATGTGGTATTTCGGGCGCCGGGCGACCCTTATAGCATGACAGGACACGCAGGCCAGGCCATCGACATGGCCATACTCGGGGAAGCGCATATGTATCACGGAGAGGGTATCGCTTTTGAACCCGAAGGCCTCCTCAGCACATTGCCCGCCGTTGGCAACGTGGTATTTGGTTACCTGGTAGGCGCCTACGTGCAGAAAAACCGCCATGCCCGCGGCATGCTCCTCAAACTGGTGATTGCTGGTTCGTTCCGATCGCTGTTGCCTTGCTTTGGAGCTCCGTTTTCCCCATTAACAAGAAAATCTGGACCAGCTCTTATGTGCTGTATACTGTAGGGCTCGCTACCCTGTTGCTCTCTGTCATGATCTACCTCATCGAAATGAAAGGCTGGCAGGGTAAAGGAACCTATTTCTTCGAAGTATTTGGCAAGAACCCGCTGTTCATATATGTATTATCGGGAATGCTGGTAGACACTTATTCCTACTTCCGCCTGGGGCCCAACCACGAAGGTCTCTATAGCTGGATGTACAACCACATCTTCCAGCCGGTTTTTGGCGATTATCCGGGCTCGCTGGCCTTCGCGCTCTTCCATGTGCTGCTATTGTGGCTCGTGGGATGGTGGATGGATAGAAAAAGATATACATCCGTGTTTAGTTACAATTCAGCCACTCTTCAACGGGGTGGCTGAATTTTTAGTGCCTTAATCTGTATTAAATGCTATTTTTGCGGCCATTAAACCCGCCCAAAAATGAAGAAAGCATTAATTACAGGGATAACCGGCCAGGATGGTGCCTATCTGACAGAGTTGCTGCTCCAAAAGGTTATGAAGTACATGGTATAAAACGCCGTACTTCCCTGTTTAATACTGACCGTATTGACCACCTTTATCAGGATCCCCACGAATCGCATGTTCAGTTAAAACTGCATTATGGCGACCTGACAGACAGCACCAATATTATTCGTATCATCCAGGAAGTTCAGCCAGATGAGATATATAACCTCGGCGCTATGAGCCATGTTCAGGTGAGCTTTTCAACGCCTGAATATGTTGCCGATGTAGACGGCGTAGGAACCCTCCGTATCCTGGAAGCAGTTCGGCTGCTGGGACTTACAGAGAAAACCCGTATCTACCAGGCCTCCACTTCCGAGTTATATGGCCTGGTGCAGGAAATACCTCAATCCGAAAAAACCCCGTTCTATCCCCGCTCCCCTTACGCGGTGGCTAAAATGTACGCCTACTGGATCACGGTCAACTACCGCGAAGCATACGGCATGTACGCCTGCAACGGCATCCTCTTCAACCACGAATCCCCCTGCGCGGCGAAACTTTCGTAACCCGCAAAATCACCCGCGGCGTCTCGAAGATCGGCCTCGGCATGCAGGATAAGCTATTCATGGGCAACCTCGACGCCAAACGCGACTGGGGCCACGCTAAAGACTACGTAAAAGCCATGTGGCTGATCCTCCAGCAGGATAAACCCGAAGATTTCGTAATCGCCACCGGCGAAACCAATACCGTTCGCGACTTCATCCGCCTCAGCTTCGCCGAAATCGGCGTTGAACTGGAGTTTAAAGGCGAAGGAGCCGACGAAAAAGGTTATGTGAAATCCGCCTCCAACCCAGACTTCCCCTCCAACCCGGAACGGAAGTAGTTGCAGTTGATCCCCGTTATTTCCGCCCTACGGAAGTGGATCTCCTCATCGGCGACCCCACCAAATCTAAAACGCAACTGGGATGGGAACCGGAACATGACCTGTACAGCCTGGTAAAGACATGATGGCCGCCGACCTGGAGCTCTTCCGCCGCGAAAAACTCCTGAAAGACGCCGGGTACAAAGTCCTCAATCAATTCGAATAGCCGCATGGAACCGAATAGCAAAATATATATCGCAGGGCATCGTGGCATGGTAGGTTCCGCTATCGTGCGCAGAGACTGCAGAAAGCGGGCTTCAACAATTTCGTGACCCGCACTTCCGATACTCTCGACCTTCGCGATCAGGCAGCTGTAGCAGCCTTCTTCCAGGAAGAAAAGCCCGACTATGTGTTCCTCGCCGCCGCCAAAGTAGGCGGCATCGTGGCTAACAACACCTATCGCGCGGAATTCCTGTACGATAACCTGATGATCCAGAACAATGTGATCCACCATGCCCACCTCAACGGCGTGAAGAAACTCATGTTCCTCGGATCCTCCTGCATCTATCCCAAGCTGGCGCCGCAGCCGCTGAAGGAAGATTACCTGCTGACCGGCACGCTGGAGCCTACGAACGAACCTTACGCCATCGCCAAGATCGCCGGCATCAAGCTGTGCGACGCATACCGCAGCCAATACGGGTCAAAGTTCATCTCGGTGATGCCGACTAACTTGTATGGCCCGAATGACAACTATGACCTGCAGAATTCTCATGTGCTGCCTGCTCTCCTCCGTAAATTCCATGACGCCAAAGCCAACGGGCTGGAAGAGGTGGTGATCTGGGGCACAGGCTCGCCCCTTCGCGAATTCCTCCATGCTGACGATATGGCCGATGCCTGCTTCTTCCTCATGCAAGGCTACGATGAGCCCGGACCGATCAATATCGGAGTAGGCGAAGACCTCAGCATCGCCGACCTGGCGCGCCTGGTTCAAAAGATCGTCGGTTATGAAGGCAAACTGGTATTCGATACCACTAAACCGGATGGTACGCCCCGCAAACTGATGGATGTATCCCGCCTCCACAGCCTTGGCTGGAAAGCGCAGATCCCCTGGAACAGGGTATCCGGGAGGTTTATAATGAAAAGTTCCTGCAAAAGGCCTAAACAGCCATTGCCGAAAATAGCACGGGGCGACAGATAAACTGTCGCCCCGTTTTTTATTCAGGATGCAAAGCCATTAATCCTCTCCGGGGCCACCATCCGCCATCCGGACGATCTTCGGCAGGAAAGCTCCTACCACATCCACCAGCGGTTGCTGGGCGGCCATCACGGCCCGGATGTCTTTGTATGCGCCCGGCGCTTCGTCCAGTCCGCCCCCGACGAGCGTTACCCCTTTGTCTTTCAGGATGCGGGTCAGCTCGTGCTTGGTAAAGGTCTGGTTGGCTTTGGAACGGCTCATTTGCCGGCCGGCGCCATGAGACGCGGAATCCAGCGAGCCTTCGAAGCCACGGCCCCTTACAATAAATCCCGGCTCGGTCATAGACCCGGGGATAACTCCCAGTGCACCTTTCCCGGCCGGCGTAGCGCCTTTCCGGTGTACGATCAGCTCATGGCCGCCATGGGTCTCCTTCCAGGCGAAGTTGTGGTGGTTTTCCACCCTTGCCAGCAGGGTTGCGCCCATCGCCCTGATCAGCCGGCGGTGAATGTGGTGATGGTTGGCGGAAGCGTAGTCGCCCGCCAGGTTCATTGCCGTCCAGTATTCCCGGCCGTTATCGGAATCCATATCCAGCCAGGCGAGATGTTGTACCTCCCGCGGCAGCTGGCAGACCTCCCGCGCCACCTTCGTATAATGCGCGGCGATCTGTGCGCCCAGCCCCTTGAACCAGAGTGTGACAGCAACCCCACGTAAGTACCTGTCGCCAGGTTCCATTCATTGGTAGGGTCGGTGATCTCCACCAGCCCCCACTCCACAAAGTGGTTCCCGGAGCCGGAGGTGCTCAGCTGGGCAGCCGCTTTATCCCGCAGGTGCTTCAGCAACCCGATCTCTTCGAAGGCAGGGCTTTCCAACACGGCATCATCTTCCGGCTTTTTCCAGGACATCCCCGCGCCAAAGGCCGTTTGCGCAATCAGTTCTCTTTTGAACTGGGAGGCGTTTTTTCCAGGTTCTGCGTAGGAATATCAAGGATAGACAGGCACATCCGGCAACCGATATCGACCCCTACTGCGTAGGGGATCACGGCATTGGTAACGCCCAGCACCCCGCCAATGGGGAGACCGTAGCCCTGGTGAGCATCGGGCATAAGGGCCCCGGCGACGGTCACCGGGAGGCGCATCGCGCCGTTCATTTGCCGAAGGGCGCCCTCATCGATGAATTCCTCTCCGAAAATCTGATAAGGCAGCGCTTCGGGAGCAGGGCGATCTCCTCCGGCTCTTCTATGATTAATCTTTCGGCAATTTTACCGAGGTGTTCGTCGGCCGAAAAGGCCGCGGGTCTTCCAGCACCTGCGTAAGCAGGGCCAGGGCGGCGTCCTGGGGTGATGCTTGTAATGCTTTTCCATGACACCGATCGCAACGCTGATCACCGGAGATTCGGGGTAACCGATAGCCCGGAGGTCTTTGCCGCGAAGTTTGAGTTTTGACATATAGATGAATTAAAGGTCTGCCCTCTGGCAGACATGTTAATGATACCGCAGCATCTTTCATGCCACGGCGGGGTTTTGCCGGCAGGTATAGGTCCGGCTGATGATTAATTATTGTTCTTCTCCCGGTTTATACCGGAATTTAAAGCGCTGACGGGGATATTTACCAGTTTCTTTACTATGATACCGCGTTCCCCGCCAACTTTTCAAGCGCGCAAGCTTACAACGGAGGCGGCCGCCCCGGAGGTAATTTTCTATTTCCTGCTCACGGGACTCGATCCATACGCTTTCCACTTTTCGTTTATCGATCATATGCGGACGGACCTTCAGCACGAAGCGCCAGGCCTCCCGGAACCGGTAATACCAGTCCGGGGTCACGCGCCCTTTAGCATAGAATGGATACAGCTCAAAGCAGGCAGCTTCTTTTTCAGTAAAGGCAAGCTTACGGAATGAACAGGGCTCTGGCTGCTGAAGGGATTGTTCAATAGGGACATATATCTTTCTCCCCTTTCGATTCTTCTTTTGTTTGAAATGCCGGTAGGGATGATATTGTTTCGTATTGATCCTGTTGAGGATTCCCTGGTAGAAAGGGCCTTCGACCGACCGTGCCACGTCTTCACGCAACGCGTAGGTCCGTTCGAATCCCCGCTGGATGGGTGGATCCAGCGGCTCAAAGCCCAATTCTCTGTTCAGTTTATCCAGGTAGCGTTCTTCTCGCTGTAAGCTAATCAGTTGTTTTATCCGGTCTTCCCGCACGGCGTGCTTTCGGGAGCGCGGGGACCGTATGCGGAAGGAGAGCAAGGAGCAGCTTTCCTCCGCCGTCGTCGTATAGTCCATCATACCTGATGTTGTAGTTTTGCGATAGGACCGCGATCCGGTCCGGTTTCAGGGGTTTGTATGTGGACTTATAATTCTTTCTCATTGTTGGCGTTTTAGGTGTTAAAAAGCTCCCGCAAAAGCGGGAGCCGGGTTGACTCTTTTTCTTTTGCGTATTATAAAAAGTTCAGATCATGATTGCGCTTTCCTCAAACTGGTCGCGCAGTTCGTGTAACTGTGCGATGTGGCGCTCGATGTGCTTGGTGAGGAAAAAGATGTATTGATAGATATCCAGTTTTCCCAGATTATTTACGGTCATCATGGTCTTTACCAGTTTTCCTTCTCCGTTCTTGAGCAGGCTGAGATTATACATGCACTGCGCAAACTGTTGCTTGAGTAGGGTGCGGATCTCGTCGAGGTCCCTGGTGCCGGTGGGCTCCAGGTGAGCCGGGTTCACCCATCCGAAAGACTTGCTGCTTACGACTTCTATCTGCCGCAGCTTCTGTTCATAATCGGATCCCGGCATGATATGCAGTCCATCCACCTTACGTTCCAGCGCGCGGCGGGTACTCTTATTGATGGTCAGCAGCAGAAAATAATTGGTAAGGCAAATGTGCTCGAGTACCTCCCGTGCATTCCATTGACCGCGCTCCGGTTTGAAGTGCAGCAAAACTTCGTCTTCCTGGAACCATTGGTCCAGCTCGCGGAAATTATTGATCAGGGCCTCTCTTACAAATTGTACAACATTTCTCATTGGGTCTCGTTTTGGGGCAAATCACTTTTTCACAAAAGCACTTACCTGGTTATATACGTGTTCATTTTTCCGTTTCCGGGGCTTAAATAATAAGCCCGGTCGGCTTTGGGCGGCGGACCGGGCTATATATAACGTACGTAAATATTACGGTTACATCAATACATACCGGTCCCTCCAGGACTGTGCCATAAAAAGCACTCCCCTGACGCCTTTGCCATGCGTCGCACTTGCGCGATTGTTTTGTTCAGTTGTATGTCCATCAGCACGATAAAAAAAGGTCCCGCATTTTCTGCGGGACCCTTCTGTTATATCTTTCGGATAACTTTCTGTTTTGTTACCTGCTATAACCTGCCCGCATATGGCCACCCGCCTGCTTCTGCATGCGTTTTGCGACCTTCATCTTATATGTACAATTGCGTGACATTGTTATTTAGCGTTTGTTTACGTAAACAAAGATAGAAAATTATTTTTTTCCTTGTGCAATATTTTTTATTAAATAATTGTTTCCAACGAAATATTTTTTCGTCATCCTGCTTTTCTGAATAAGACTTTCTGGTCCCGGAAGGCCTCGGCGGCATCGATCATTTCCAGCAGCAGCGGCCATTTCGCAGCCGGAGCATGCCCTACTTTATACGATTTGGTGATCTGCAACTGCAGCTTTCCGTCTTTTGCTCCGCTTTCACGATAAAGCTCCCGCATTCGTTATCAACCTGCCGCGATAATTTCTCCACGCCCTCGGCCACATATCCGTCCGGGATCGCCACTTCAATATCATAGGAGAACGAACGGGCGAAAGACATAAAAATATCCGCCGTACGCGTACGCTGGGAGGGCTTTACTGACATCTGCCCCCGATGATCCTCCCTGCGTCCAGGATGTAGTTAGGACCGGCCTTTTTACGAAACCATCCAGCGAGAACTTCGTATCATACACCAGCTCCGGCTGCGCCGTGCGCAATCCGAACCGGCGTATGCCGAAGGTATCAAGGGTGATGGTGGCGTCTTCGAACTGGCCTTTCAGCTCTTCCAGGTAATTGTCCCTCAATTCCCGGCGGGCTTTGCCGAAGGCGTTGCGGTATTCATCATACAGCCCGCGGGTATTGCGGCCTTTCTGGAAGTCTTCCATAAACGAGGTCTCAATCCCCAGCAGCTTCCGTTCTTCATTATAGTAATCTTCAAAAAGGAAAAGCTGTTGTTGCGACCGTTTCCGGAAATGCCCTGTAACGGTGGTCTCCCGGTCGATCTGCAATTGCTGAAGATTATCCTTCGCGAAGCCGATCTTCATACGCTCCGCCTGTCGGTTCTGCAAGGCCCCGCTCTCCGGCACTTCCCAATAGCCCGTAGGATGATTTTGCCCTGCAAGCAGCAGGGATGTTTTTTGCCCTCGAAATCCGTCGGAACATGACTGGTGGTCGCGAAGATGCCATCGGCGCTCATATAAAGCGGCTGCTTGCCGCTAGTACGGATCATTACCCGGAAATCGTCGCTATCGAATACTTCCGACAACGCCGGACCATTCTTCTCCGTAGAGAACACGAACTCCGCCGGAATATCATATTTATTCAGAACGGCGTAAACATATAGTAGAAAACTTTGCTCGCGCAGCGAGGTAAAATTCCGGCGCTGATCCACGACGATCGGATCTGTAGGAGCACCTGGTATACTGCCACGAACCGTACGATGTTATAAATGTATTCCGCCAACTCCGCCTCCGTGGCATTGGGGCGCTCCTTTTAAAGGCGTTTACCCGCTGCTTCACTTCCTGGAAAGAGACCAATGTAGCCGGCACCCAGTCATTACGTCTTGTGGCCATCTCCATCACGGCTTCGTCCCGGATCTTGGTTGGATTGGGGTTGGCATAGATCATCCCTTCTTTCCTCCTGCCTGCTTTTTCATTCCGGGCGCCCGGGCGCAGGTGTACCCGCACGATCGGCAGCTGCCGGAAGGGGTTCATCCAGAGGTTAACTGGCTGGGGCGGGATATTGCGCACCAGCATGTCCATGTGGATCATATGATCGTCATACCGTTCTTTGAAGTTGGGCGCGCCGTTCATAGAACGGTACTCCAGCGCAAACCATTCATTGAATGCCCCGATATGAATGGCATATTCCAGCACAGGCTCTTCTTCTCCGAATACGAACAGCTCCCGGGTAAAACGATTGGCATAGTTTACGTATCCTTCTTCACGGATAAAATAATCTACGAAGTCTCCAACCTGCAGATCGGGAATCGCCAGCTTTCGGGTTTTATGGTGCTTGCGGTCTAAATCCGTCACCACGGCTTCATCACCGTAAATTTCCTTCATCGTGCCGTCCTTCTTATATATCCGGACCCCGATGTAAATTACTTTATGTTTTTATGGAAGGGCTCCAACCCTCCGTGGTCCACGATATTCTCATATTGCCTGAATTCGAACCCCGAATATTGCTCCAGCGCCGCCTTGTCATTAATGGCTACGAGATTGCGCTCAGTGCGGAAAAGCTTCACTGCCTTCTCCGGCGTTACGAGGTCTACGTACCTGGCCAGGACCACGGCGGATTCCTTTGCGTATTCCGGCGGCACCGTACGGTTGCGAAATCCCGCCTGCTTGATATTCCATACTTCCTCCTTCACCTCCTCCTGGCGTTTTTTATACTTCTCTTCCGCCCGCACGTCCCAGGCCTCCGGCTTGCGCTCCTGAGCCACCATCCCGGTGATGAACAGCAACAGGCAGATAATGATAGCAATGGTTGTCCTCATCGGTTATTATTTTTTTGAAAATGATATTTGTTCAAGATAGAATTGCCGAAGCTTTTTGATGTCGGCGTTCCATTCGGCGAAGTCTTTGCGTTGCAGGCGGGTATCCCGGATGATGATCTCTTTCCGGTAAACCACTTGTCCGTTTTTCTGTTCATACCCTGCTTTGAATGCATACTTAGCCTGATCCACATGAAGGGCCGGCGGAAGCGATTTCACTTTGAAACCCTGCGGAAGGTCGAGCACCGTTTCCTGCACCAGGCCCGTTTATAGGGCAGCCAAAGATCGTGCGTGCGCGAAGAATCAATGTCTGCGTAATCCATCTCCTTACGGAAGTCCAGCTCGATGTAGATCTCGTCGCCAAAGGCGCTCACGGCATCATTGTGCGTCAAATCGTAATCGATCACCAGGTTGGTGTTCCAGTCGTGCAGATCGGAAGTCCGCATATTGGCAATGCGGTATTGACTGTTTTCTTTGGAAAGATATTGCTGCAGGGCTTCGTCGAGTTTCGTTTTCCGGATCTGGTGAACGCTGGACAGCACGTGCTCTGTGCACTCGCCCGTCATTTGGTGGGAAGATTTACCGGTGAGATGATTCCCATCGATGCGAAGGGCCCGTTTTTCTACTTGTTTGTTCTGTTCGAAGGTGCGTTCCGGGATACGGGAGAGCAGGTATTTGTCGCCGTTTTCGATCAGCACCTGCCGCCCCTGAATGCGCTCTGCATACTGATCGAAACCGATGTAAGTTTCCGTAGCATCTAGGAAATACGTCTTTTCTCCCAGGTTCACCGCGCAGATCATATGGTTATCTACCGCCAGGGTGGGAAGTGAGTAATCGTATGCGATATGGCGTGTGCCGATCCAGCATAGGCGGGCATCGTACCCAAGTGATGCCAGCATTTCCCGGGTGAGGTTAGCCATCCCTTTGCAGTCGCCGTACTTTTTTGCCAGTACATCCTGCGCTGTGGCAGGTTTAAAGCCCGCAATGCCGTTTTCGAATGCGATATACCGGATGTTTTCCTGCATCCAGGTATAGATAGCTTTAATCTTGTCGAGGTCGGAAACCTTATCCTTAACGATCGCTGTGGCGGTGGATTTTACGGCATTGCGGTCGTTGGCGACCTCCGAAACGAGACGATAGTACCAGGCGTAGAGGTTCTGAAGGTTGCCGAAGTAAGTGGCTGCCCCCTCGGGCGACTGTGCACTGTGGCTGAAGACGAGCAAGTGGGGGTATAGATAGCTGGGGCCCGGTGCGCCGGATTCGCTTTTGACGGGCTCTAGTCCGGTGGCGATGTATGTATAGATGTCTGCGTCCCGTTTACTGTCGAAGGTTTTGTCGACTTTGATACCTCGTCCTTCAAAATTCATTTCCCGTATTTCCGTCTTCATCCATCTGGGCACTACGATGGTGATTTCTTTGGATTCGGTGAAGTATTCTTCCGGAAGTAGATGGAATTGAAATATCGGGGTCTATGGTGATCTTTTCGATTTCGGTGCGACTGTCTGTTCCTTTCTTTTTGAAGGGGAGCATGAAGCCACAGAGCCGGGCATCTGCATAAAAGATGTCTTCAATGGCGTAGTAGCGGTGTTCCGGCTTCACTTTGATGCGATCTCCGTCTACCCATGCTTTCACTTCCTCTACGCGGCTATAGTCATTGTAGGTGGTAACGATGGGGATGGATGCGCGGAATTCGTTGCAACTGTATGTGGTGCCGGAGGTTTCTTTTACCCAGACAGGGTTTTGTTTATCGCCCCGGATGAATTCGTACCGTTCTTTCCGCTCACGGATCACGAAGTTGGCATGCTCATCGGCCCGGGTTTTATTTTCGGAGACAATGGCGCGGGCATGCGTGGTCATGGGCACGCAACAGTATAACAAACTACTGAGGCACAGGGCAGTAAGTGCGGTTCGCATAATTTTCCAAAGGTATAAGGGGATTAAAGATAGTAAAATTATCTATATATTAATCCCTCAACCGCATTGCACATTCCGCTATTCTTCCCGACTATACTTTGTTAAAATAATATCAATTCCAGACAGGCTTGAATCTAATCAATTGGTGTTTTCAATGGAATCGAACCTCCGTCCCTGCATTTCTAACATTCAACTTTAGATTTACAAGGATAACCACACCACAAACTCTTTTACGCGATAGGAATTTATCCACCAACATTTTATTATCTACCAACAGTATCCCTAAAACAACTTCAACTGGTTCGTTGGCCTGGCAAACAAGCTGGTATTAAACTCGAACTTATCCTGGTTCATACCCAGGCGTTTGGTTTGTATCCTGAACTGCTGCCGGATGATATCAGCGATATTCCCGTCTCCCCGCATGCGGCGGCCAAACTGGCTATCGTTAACCTCCCCGCCGTGGAGGCTTTCGATCATATGCCATACTTTATCGTGGCGGTCGGGGAAATTTTTTTGGAGCCAGTCCTGGAAAATGATTTTTACGGCATCGTTGAGGCGTACGACGGTATACCCGGCATATTTCGCCCCATTCTCCGCGGCCTGTTCCAGCAGCCGGGGATTTCATGGTCGTTCAGTCCGGGGATTATCGGGGCGGTCATCACACCCACCGGAACTCCCAGCTCCGACAATTCCCGGATCACCTTCAGGCGCTGCGCAGCCGTGGCCGTGCGGGGCTCCATTTTTGCCGCAGGTCTTCCTGCAAGGTCGTCAGGCTCACATACACAAATCAACTGGTGTTCGGCCATCTTTTGCAGGATATACTTATCCCGCAGCACCAGGGCATTTTTCGTGATGATCCCCACCGGCTGGCGATACTCCCAGGCCACCTCCAGGCACTGCCGCGTCAGCCACATTTTCCTTTCCAATGGCTGATAACAGTCCGTATTCCCGGACAGGGACACCGGCCTGGTATCCAGTTCTTATTATTGAGAAATTTCCGGAGCAACTCCGGCGCATTGGTCTTTGCAACGATCTTCCGCTCAAAATCCAACCCGGCGCTAAAGCCCCAGTATTGATGGGAGTTCCGGGCATAGCAATAGATACAGCCATGTTCACAGCCCTGGTAAGGGTTCATGGAATACCACATCCCTACATCCGGGCTATCCACCTTGTTAACGAGGGTTTTAGCGTTTTCTTCGAAGATCTGTGTCGGAACATCCGCCTGCCACCATTCATCGATGCCTTCGGGATGCTCCTGCGCGTACTCGGCCGCCAGGTACTTGTTCTTTGGGTTCACCTGGGCGCCGCGGCCTTTATAGTATGGGAATGATTCGGGTGTATCACTGAACGGGAGCGTCATATACACTAATAATTTTAGCTAAAATACTAACTTTATTAGTACAATGCAAATTATTATATGATTCCCATCTGCCGCATGAGGAAAGTAGCGTTCTTATTCCGTGCGATCCCCGGCCGCATCGTATAATCAAAATGCAGCGTTCCGTTCTCCAGGCTGCTCTCGAAACAATAGTTCCGCACCTTGCCCGGGCACTCCGTTTCCAGCGCCCCCAGTTCCAGGTCGTGCGTGGCGATCATCCCCGCGCAGCGGTACTGCAGGAAATGCTTCACCAGTTCCCGCGAACCCGTCAGCTTATCTTCGGAATTGGTGCCTTTCAGTATTTCGTCCAGGATAATGAATACTTCCTCCCCGCTTTTCAATACCCCGATGATCCGCTGGAGCCGCTGCAGCTCCGCCTGGAAATAAGAGGTATGCCGCGCAATGGAATCCTTGATACGCATAGAAGTCATGATCCTTACAGGATGGCAGCGGAACCGCGACGCGCATACCGGCGCACCCGCCATGGCCAGCAGCCAGTTTACCCCACACTTCGCAGGAAGGTACTTTTACCACTCATGTTCGAACCTGTAACGATATGACATTGTTCCTGCCCGTCGATTTTCCAGTCGTTCTTTACACATTCGTTTTCCGGTATCAGGGGATGGCCTATCCCTTCACCGCCCGTTCCACTCATCTCACCGCCCACTTCAGGAAATATATATTCCGGATGGTTGAAAGCAAACGTAGCGAGGCTATTGGCTGTTTCCATCAGTGCTATCGCCTCCAGCCATTCGTCCATATCCCCCGATGCGTATCCTTCCAACGCTCCAGTTTGAAGATGCAGTGAATGTCATATAACATGAGCGAGTTCAGTACCACGCCCACCAGCAGGTTCATCCGCTGGTCTAACAGGTTGCTCACGCGCGCAAGGGCATGGAGCGACCGGTCAGCCTGCGCCGCCGTGCGCTTCCGCGCTTCCAGCCAGGGAACTCCTTTCCAGTTTTCCGAGCCGATCATCTTCAGCAAGGCGGCAAATTTAGCCAGCACCTTTTCCTTATTCGACAGCAGCACATGCTGCATGTTCACTTTCTTAACGTTCAGCAGCAAGATCCCCAGTTCACGAATAGCGCCAGCAACATCCAGATAAACACCCCGGTCACTGCATAATATAATATACCGCCCAACACCACTACGGGCATCACATATGCGGTAATCAGCAATCCTTTCCGGTGCAAAAACTCCATGGGAGCAGACTTCCACAGCCGGATCTCCCGCATGTCCTGCGGGGTTTCGTTGGCCAGTTGCGCGTGTGCCGTGAAGTCCTGGCGAAACCCGATGCGCGGGCTCAATTCCTTCACCGCCGCCTGCATTTCCTGTATTTCATCGGCCAACTGCAAAGGCGACCGCAGCCACGCCGCCAACCGGTCCCGCCCGGTGAGCGTGCCGGTCCGGTTCATGTGCTGGTAAAGGGAAGACGGACCAAACACGTCCAGGTCGCCGGAGAAGTCATGCTGATCGTCGATGAAGGCTTCGCCGTCCTCGAAATCCGCACCGCCGCCTGTCACCAGTTTCAGTTCTTTTTCGTTTAAAGAAAGCAGCGCACTGTACAGGGCCTGCTTATCCTTTGCCCGCTGGTATTGCACCAATGATGCCACGAAACCAGCGATCATTGCGCCGGCTGCAGCCAGCCAGGCCACCTGGAAACCGGCAGAAAAATATTTATACCCGAACCAGGCGATTGCCAGGAAACAGGCCAGGCGAACCAGGCCCAGGCGCCGCAACTTACTTTCGGTGACATTCAAAAGATGACGGTAATCGTCTATACGTGCTTGATAAGTCTGCGCAGTATGCATGGGTTGAAATTAATGAATCCCCATAAAAAAACCGGACGGGAGCTCCCGTCCGGTCAATATTCGGTCTGAAATATCAGATTACATATTCCTCCGGTACTGCCCGCCCACTTCATAAAGGGCATGGGTGATCTGCCCGAGGCTGCAATATTTTACCGTTTCCATCAGTTGCTCAAACAGGTTGCCGTTCTGCACCGCCACTTCCTGCAGCTTCTTCAGCTGCGCGTCGCTGTCGGCCGAGTGCCTTTCCTGGAATGTGTTGAGCGTGGTGATCTGGAATTCCTTCTCTTCCGTGGTGGAACGGATCACTTCCGCCGGGATGATGGTGGGAGAGCCGTTTTTGTTGAGGAAGGTGTTCACCCCGATGATTGGGAACTCGCCGGAGTGTTTCAGCGATTCGTAATACAGGCTTTCTTCCTGGATCTTGTTGCGCTGATACATCCTTTCCATCGCGCCCAATACGCCGCCGCGCTCGGTGATGCGGTTGAACTCCGCTAACACGGCTTCCTCTACGAGATCGGTCAGTTCTTCGATGAAGAAGCTGCCCTGCACAGGGTTCTCGTTTTTCGCCGTTCCCAGCTCCCGGTTGATGATCAGCTGGATCGCCATGGCACGGCGCACACTTTCCTCCGTAGGGGTAGTAATGGCCTCGTCGTAGGCGTTGGTATGAAGGGAATTGCAATTGTCGTAGATGGCATAGAGCGCTTGCAGGGTGGTACGGATATCGTTGAAGTCGATCTCCTGGGCGTGCAGGCTGCGGCCCGATGTCTGGATATGATATTTCAGCTTCTGCGAACGGTCGTTGCCTTTATACTTATACTTGATGGCCTTGGCCCAGATACGGCGCGCCACGCGGCCGATCACGGCATATTCCGGATCCATGCCGTTGCTGAAGAAGAAAGACAGGTTCGGCGCAAAATCGTCGATGTTCATCCCCTGCTCAGGTAGTATTCAACATACGTAAAGCCGTTCGCCAGCGTGAACGCCAGCTGGGTAATGGGATTGGCGCCCGCTTCAGCGATATGATAGCCAGAAATGCTCACCGAATAGAAGTTGCGCACTTTCTCGCCGATGAAATATTCCTGCACGTCGCCCATGAGCTTCAGTGCAAATTCTGTGGAGAAGATGCAGGTATTCTGCGCCTGGTCCTCTTTCAGGATATCCGCCTGCACGGTGCCGCGTACGGTACTTAGCGCATAAGCCTTTATTTTGGCATATACTTCCGGCTCCAGCACGTCGCTTCCGGAAATGCCCAGCAGCCTTAGCCCCAGCCCGCTGTTACCATGCGGCAGATCGCCATTGTAGCGGGGCAGCGGGTGGTCTTTGAATTTCTTTTTGATGATGGCTCCTACCTTATCTTCCAGTCCTTCCTTCACGATGTACTTTTCGCACTCCTGGTCGATGGCTGCATTCATGAAGAACGCCAGCAGGATCGGCGCGGGGCCATTGATGGTCATGGATACCGAGGTCTTGGGATCGCAGAGGTCAAAGCCGGAATAGAGTTTTTGGCGTCGTCCACCGTGGCGATGCTCACTCCGCTGTTGCCGATCTTGCCGTATATATCCGGACGGTATGCGGGATCCTCGCCATACAGCGTTACGCTGTCGAACGCGGTAGACAGGCGCTTGGCGGGCTGATCCACAGAAACATAGTGGAACCTTTTGTTGGTACGCTCCGGCCCGCCCTCGCCGGCAAACATCCTCGTGGGATCTTCGCCTTCGCGTTTTAACGGGAATACGCCCGCGGCGTAAGGGAACTCGCCCGGCAGGTTTTCGGTCAGCTGCCAGCGGAGGATATCGCCCCAGTCTTTATACTGCGGCAGCGATACTTTCGGAATGCGCGAATGGGAAAGGCTTTCGGAGAAAAGGGGCAGGTTGATGGTTTTATCCCGCACCTGGAAGGCGTAATAATCCGCCTTGAACTTCTCTACCAGCGCCGGCCACCCGGTAATAAGCGCCTTACATTCCGGCGCGATCTTCTCCTGCACCTGTTTGCTGATCTCCTCCAACTCGGACGCATGTTTCAGCCCCGGTGTCTTCAGCACGCCATCCAGCTGATACCACTGTGTGGCGAGGGCGCATTGGTCCTTCACCCAATCATTATATTCCCCGTTGGCCGTCGCGATCTCGGACAGGTAGCGGACGCGGGCGGGAGGGATGATGAGGACTTGGTGGAAGTGGCCGTCACCGGTTTATCGGGACGGTCTTCGCCGAAGTGCACGCCCGTTTTCTCCGCAATGCGGTGCATCAGCCGGCCGAAGAGCTGGTTCACGCCCGGGTCGTTGAATTGCGACGCGATAGAACCAACCACGGGCAGGTCTTCGTCTTTTGCGTCCCAGAGGTTGTTGTTGCGTTTATATTGTTTGCGCACGTCGTGCAGGGCATCGAGCGCGCCGGCTTTATCGAATTTGTTGATGGCGATGAGGTCGGCATAATCCAGCATGTTGATCTTCTCCAGCTGGGAAGCCGCGCCGTATTCCGGCGTCATCACATAGAGGGCTACGTCGCAATAGTCCACGATAGCGGTATCGCTTTGGCCGATACCGGAGGTTTCCAGGATAATGAAATCGAAGGCCGCGGCTTTGCAGATATCGATCGCTTCCTGGATGTGCAGGCTGATGGCCTTATCGCTTTCGCGGGTGGCGAGGAGCGCATGTAGGCGCGGGGTGGTGGATGGAATTCATCCGGATGCGGTCGCCCAGCAGCGCGCCGCCGGTTTTCTTCTTGGAAGGGTCTACGGAGATGACCGCGATGGTTTTATCGGTGTAAGTCCGCAGGAAGCGGCGCACCAGTTCGTCCGTCACGCTCGACTTGCCCGCACCGCCCGTTCCCGTTATACCGAGCACCGGCGCATTGCGGGTGGCCATGATCTTAAGGTCTTCCTGCTGACCGTTCAGCGCGAAGTTCTCCGCATAGGTGATAGCTTTTGCGATCTCGGGGAATCAAACTGTTTCAGTTTGGAAGCATCCAGCTTCCATTTTCCTTTCTCCACCGTTTCGTAGTCGCATTGTTTGATGACGTCTTCGATCATACCCACGAGGCCAAGTTTTCGGCCATCGTCCGGACTATAAATCCGCGCGATGCCGTATGCATGCAGTTCTTCGATCTCGGAGGGGAGGATGGTGCCGCCGCCGCCGCCGAAGATGCGGATATGGCCGCATCCTTGTTCTTTGAGCAGGTCGTACATGTACTTGAAGAACTCGATGTGCCCGCCCTGGTAAGAGGTCACCGCGATGCCCTGCGCATCTTCCTGGATAGCGCAGTCTACGATCTCCGCGGCGGAGCGGTTGTGGCCCAGTGGATCACTTCGGCGCCGGTGCCCTGCATGATGCGGCGCATGATGTTGATGGCCGCGTCGTGCCCGTCGAAAAGGGCCGCAGCGGTAACTATCCTGATTTTGTTGTTCGGTGTATAAGTCATGTTGACAAAGCTTCTTGTGCCCGGCATACCATCGTCCGGGGAAACATGCAAGTTACGAAAATAGCGGCTGCGGCTGCGGCGAAGAAGGAATTTGGAACAATGAAAGACATATCTGACTTTCATTAAATATTATTCAACTGCAACCCCTTGCAACTGAAGAAAAGCCAAAAATGGCCCAAAATGGGACATTTGTCCGCTTTTTGGAAGATAGCTGTGTCGTAACTTTCCGGTTGAATAAATTTTTAGCAAATGGCCACAAACCACTCCTTTATCGAATTTACCGGCAAGCTCGGCGGCTTCATCGGCTACCGGCGAAACGGTAAGTATTGCATCCGGACGGCGCCGCAGACCGTAAGGCAAACGCAATCCACGCGTCGCGCCGCCCAATGGTTCGGCGCCGCCAGCCGCAAAAGCGCCCTCATCCGTAGCACTGTCGCGCCCGATCTCGACATCATCCCCGACGGCGCGCACGTCAACCGGCTGAACAGGACCATCATCAAAGCTGGCCGTAACAACCACGGCGGGCTCGCCGGATTCCGGTTCAACCCGCATACCAGCGTGGAGAACTTCTTCGCGTCAGGAATGGAATTCAGGGCCGATGGCAAACTGCACATCCCCGCGCAGGATCTGCTGGTAGACAAAAAGTTTGTCCGTATGGAGATTAAGCTCATCGGCACCCGGATAGATTTCCCCACGCAGCAGGTAACCGGCACCGACGCCACCGCCCTGTACATCGATCTCAAGCATCCTTACCCTTACTTCGGGGAGCAGAGCTTCCCATCGACGTACCCGGCAAAGGCACGCTGCTGGTGACGGTTCAGGTGAGGCTTTTCCTGAAAGAAAACGTATCCCACAACCGCAAATTCAAAGCGGCAGATATTATCGCCGTGGTGGAAGAAACGCAGCTGATGGCCGTCCCGCTGAAATCCACACCCTACCTGCAGGCGCACCAATTACAGCCCTTGCCGCCAGGCAACCCGGCTCCCAACAACGGGCAAACGTTTATTCAAAAGGAATAGCCCGCCGCCATTTGCTTGAAAATTTATTCTAACAATTTCATTATCAATACATACAGAACCCCTAACTTTGTAAGGCAGGCCATCCTCCTTCAGGCATTGCCATGGGCTATATGAGCCCTTTTCCCGCTTTTCTTTCCCCTAACCTGCCATTTCTTCACTCTGCATCAGGTCCGGATCAATTCCGCATCAAGTCCACCTTATCTCCACCCTTCCTTCGGTTATCCTTCGGTTATCCTTCGGTTGCCATTCGGTCGCCCTTGCCTCACCCTACTATCTAACTTCCCTCTAGTTTCCCTTTCGTTCCTATCACCCTTCTATCTCCCTTCCCTCTTGTTCCCCTCCCGCGGTTTTCCAACACCGTTCGTCAATTTGCCTTCATCCACACCGGCCACGTTCATACGCCACATACATTTCCCTTTGCTCATTCTTATCCCGGTTTTCACCCGCTTTACCAATTAGCGACACATTCCCTCACAACGCGGCGTAAAGCTCCGGGAATCGGCCTGGAACGCCACATTACAGGCAACAACAAACGCGTATTTAATTTGCAATTGCTTGCGCATAGCCTGCGTGGAAGCGCTGAAATGAAAAACAGGCTGCCCGGGTGGGAACAGCCTGTTTAATGAAAGACATATTTGTCCTGCATCACAACGTGGAATTTGATAAAATGCAATATAAAAGATGATAAACGCCCCATGAAAGGCGCTAAATGGCTTTATGGCTTACTACCCCGGGTTTCCCTGCAATTTCGTCTAGTGATTATCTTTTTGGATTCAGATTTGGTCTTCCTGGCATCGATCACACCGCCTCTACCCGCAGTGTGTATATCGTACACAATCTTAATTAAAACTTTGTTAAAAACAATTTTTCCCCGGGAATATTGAAAAAATACCCATTCAGCCTTACCGGGAAGGCATGGGAAAATCACCCGCAAACCCTTTATCGAAAAGCGTTTGCGCTTACATAAAAAAATAAGCCCTCAGGTTAAAATCCTATCAAAAACCCAGGCTTTTTTTGTGCTGTAAATTGTATTTGTCGTGATTGAACTTATACAGCCTCGCCGGACGGTGAGGCACATCCTGCTCTTCCTCGTTCAGGTCCACCAGGTAATCCATGGCAAAGAACTTCTTCCGGAAGTTGCGGCGGTCCAGCTTTACGTCCAGGATGGCTTCGTAGAGGTTCTGCAGGTCGCGGAGCGAGAACTTGCGGGGCAACAGGTTGAAGCCGACGGGCTGATCGATCACCTTGGCCTGCAGCCGCTGGTAGCAGGTATCGAGGATGTCTTTGTGATCGAAAGCCATTTCTGTTATGTCTTTCATGGAGTGCCAGTGCAGCTCGTTTTCATGCGATTTCAGGGCGGCATGCTGAATGTTGACGAGGGAATAGAACGCGATGGTCACCACGCGCCCCGCCGGGTGGCGGTTCACCGAACCGAAGGCCTGAACCTGTTCCATGTACACGTCTTCCAGACCGGTACGGTCGCGCAGCACGCGGTAGGCCGCCGTTTCGAGATCTTCGTCGGGATGCACGATGTCGCCCAGCAGGGAGGGCTTGCTTTTGTACTCCTTCAGGTCAGATTTGATCAGCAGTACCTTCAGCTCGTTTTCATCGAAACCGAAGATGACGCAATCGACGGAAATGGCCGCCATGAAGTAATCCCTGATCTCAATGCGATGGGTGTTGATGTTTTTGGTGTGCATACTACATAATCGTGGAATGGTCAATAATGCTCGCCTTGCTCTTACGGCGCTTTATAACGTGGCTTACCATTAATAAATGTAGCTAAAATCCTGGTCGATAGTATCTTGTCTTCCGCAGCTTTCATAATATCCTGGCTCAGAATAACAAAATCCGCTGCTTTCCCTATGGCCAGGCTGCCTTTTCATCTTCTTCGAACGAGCCTTTGGCAGCCCAAAGGGTCATGCCCTTCAGCGCCTCCGGCCGGGTAAGCGCATTTTCCATCTGGAAGCCGCCCGCCGGGTAACCGGCAGTATCTTTCCGCGCCACAGCGGCGTAGAACGTCCGCAAAGGATCGATGTGCTCTACCGGGAAGTCGGTCCCCAGCGGCAGCCAGCCCGTCAGGTTCAGCAGCTCCTTGAAGATATAGGCCGACTTCACCCGCTTCTCACCCAACCGCGCTTCCGCCCAATACATATCGGATGTGGCGTGGGTCGGCTGTACGGAAGGAACGATGCTATAATCCGCGAACCAGCGCCGGTCAACGGAATCCACTACCTGCGCATGTTCTATCCGCCAACGCTTGTCGTTCCGCCCTTTCAGCACGTTCGCATACACCTGCAGGATCACCTTGTTCGCCGAATCCCCGATAGCATGGGTACACATCTGGATATCGGAGCCTGCCAACAATCCCGCCATGGCGGCGAAATAGGCTGAGTCTTTCCTTAGAAAACCTTTCCAGCCGGCCTTGTCCGCATAGTCGTGTTTCAGGCAGGCGCCCCGCGAACCGAGGGCTCCGTCGCCATAGAACTTGACGCTGCGTACCAGCAGGTTGCCTTTTGATAAGGGCCGTTTTTCAATATCCAGTCGATATTCTCTTCCGAGTCGCTGAGCATGACGTTCAGCTTCAGGTTCAGGCGCCCGCCGGTGACCAGCTTTTCCAGCAGCCGCATTTCTCCGAGCGAGAGCCCGCAGTCGGTAATACTGGTGATCCCCGCAGCGAGGCAATTGCGTTCGGCCGCCAGCAGTGAAGCGATCACCGCGGTAGTATCATCATCGGGGATCACTTTCCTCACGCCGAACATGGCATTGTCGATGAGGATGCCCGTCATTGCGCCGTTCCGCGTTTCGACGGAACCGCCGCCGTCTGTGGAAGCGGGGTAATGCCCGCCAGTTTGATAGCGGCCTGGTTTACGAGCGCGGCATGACCGTCTACCCGTTCCAGGAACACCGGGCGATCGGGAAACATTCGGTCGAGGGCGGATTTATCTGGCCAGGCTTTGGCGGGCCAGTCGTTCTGATCCCAGCCCCTGCCGATGATCCAGCCTTTGGGATTTTTTGCGGCGAAGTCGCGCACCCGGGCCAGGGCTTCGTCCCAGCTTTGAGCGCCAGTCAGGTCTACCGTCCGCAGCGAAGCCGCATATCCCAGGAAATGGGCGTGGGCGTCGTTGAACCCGGGTACGATGGTACCGCCTTTAGCGTCATATTCTTCCTTTGCCGCGAATCTTTCCTGCATTTCCTTGTTGGTGCCCGTAGCCACGATCTTGCCATCGGAAACGGCCATGGCCTGCATCACGCGGAAGCCGGTGTCTACCGTGTAGATAATGGCATTATGGATGAGGAGGTCCGTTGGTTCTTTACGTTTACAGGCAAAAAGGATAAGGGCAAGTGCAACAATACTGCTGTGTTTCATGGCAAGAATTTATTCGCGCGTGGTAACTAAAGTTTAAATTTACGGCAGACTTTTGATTTATCCAGATACATCATGTACGCCAAAGACATTGAAATAGCGCTCGCCAAAGAAGCGAACGCGTTGCTGTCCGGTAAAACGGGCACAACCCAGGAGCTTGCAGACGCCCTCCGGCAGGTGATCCGCCATAGCGACTGGCGGTATTACGTGCAGGACGATCCCGTGCTGAGCGACCAGGAATACGACCGCCTTTTCTCCATGCTCAAGCAGCTGGAAAAAGACCACCCGGAACTGCAAACCCCGGATTCTCCCACGCAGCGCGTGGCCCAGGGGCTCACCAAGAACTTCCCCACGGTCCAGCACCTCGTGCCCATGCTCAGCCTGGAGAACTCGTACAATGCCGACGATCTGCTCGACTGGGACCGCAAGAACCGCGATGCTTCCGGCCTTTCGCAGATCGAATACTGCGTGGAACCTAAATTCGACGGCGCCAGCATTTCCTCATTTATGAAAACGATATGCTGGCACGCGGCGCCACGCGGGGCGACGGCGTGCAGGGCGACGAGATCACGGTAAATATCCGCCAGATCCGGTCCATCCCGCTTTCCGCCAACTTTGCCCGCTTCGGCATTTCGCAGATCGAGCTTCGCGGGAAGTGCTCATCAATAAAAAAACCTTCGCCCGCCTAAACGAACAACGTGCGGCAGATAACCTTCCGCCGCTCGCCAATCCGCGCAACGCCGCTTCCGGCTCCCTGCGCATCGTTGACCCTGCGGAAGTGGCGCGCCGCGGCCTGGAAGCGTTCCTCTACCATATGAGCTTTCATACCATGCAGGATGGCATGGAAGAGCCCCCGCCATCCAGACGCACAGTAATACCCTCGACATGCTCTGGCAGCTGGGCTTCCGCAGCCCAGCCAGGGAAATGAAAGTGGTAAAAGGGATAGACGCCGTCATCGCTTATTGCGCGGAGTTCGAAGCGCACCGCGACGACCTCCCTTACGAGATCGACGGGATGGTGATCAAAGTAAACGACTACCAGCTGCAGGATAAACTGGGCATGACCACCCACCACCCGCGCTGGGCCATGGCCTATAAATTCAAGGCACGGCAGGCTACCAGCGTGCTGCGCGACGTGGAGTTCCAGGTAGGCCGCACCGGCTCCATCACCCCGTGGCCAAGATCGATCCTGTGCCCATCGGCGGCGTGACCGTCGCTTCCGTGAGCCTGTTCAACGAAGACGTCATCCGCGAAAAAGACCTTAAGATAGGCGACCGCGTGCTACGTGGAAAGAGCCGGCGACGTGATCCCTTATATCGTTAAATCCGTTGCCGACCTTCGCGACGGTTCGGAAAAAGAAATCGTGTTCCCGAAAGAGTGCCCCGTATGCCACGATCCGCTGTTCAAGCCGGAAGGCGAGAGCGTGTGGCGTTGCGTGAACATCAACTGCGAAGCGCAGGTGGTGGAGCGCATGATCCATTTCGTGAGCAAAGACGCCATGGATATCCGTAGCCTCGGCGAAAGCAACGTCCGCAAGTTCTACGGCCTCGGCCTCCTGCGCGATGTACCTGGTATTTATGCGCTGGACTTCGGAGCCATCGGCAAACTGGAAGGCTTCGGCCCCAAATCCATCTCCAACCTGCAATCGGCCATTGAAGCGTCGAGGGCGCAGCCGCTGCACAGGTTGATCTTTGGGCTGGGGATCCGCTACGTGGGCGAAACCACCGCCAAAACTCTCGCCAATGCCATATCTCATTTGCTCGATCTGGCAGCCTATACGGAAGAACAACTCCTGGCGCTGGAAGACATCGGCCCTAAAGTAGCGGGGAGCGTGCGACAGTTCTTCCTCAACGAAGACAACATCCATATGCTGCAAAAGCTGGAGTCCTCGGCCTCAACCTCGCCAGCAGCAAAGGCTCCCGATCGGAAGAGGGCACGCTCGGCGGACAAACCTTCCTGTTTACCGGCACGCTCCACAAGCTGAAGCGCAGCGAGGCGGAAGCCATGGTGGAAGCGCAGGGTGGCAAGATCCTCAGCGGCGTGAGCAGCAAGCTCAACTATCTTATCGTAGGAGAGGATGCCGGCAGTAAACTGGAGAAAGCGAAGAAGATCAATACCGTCAAAATTCTGACGGAAGATGAATTCATAAACATGGTACAATGACGGACGAGCATTTTATGCGCCAGGCCCTGAAAGAGGCACGCCTGGCGGAAGAGAAAGAGGAAGTGCCTATCGGCGCGGTAGTGGTCATGAACGGTCAGGTGATCGGCCGGGGCATAACCAGGTGGAAATGCTGAACGATTGTACGGCGCATGCCGAGATGATCGCGCTGACGTCCGCGTTCAATTACCTTGGCTCCAAATACCTCATGGATGCCACGCTCTACGTAACGCTGGAGCCTTGCGTCATGTGCGCGGGCGCACTGTACTGGAGCAAGATCGGCCGCATCGTATATGCGGCTCCTGATGAAAAGAACGGGTATCGCCGCGTTACGGAAGGGAAATCCCTTTCCATCCCAAGACGAAAGTAGAAGTGGGTTTGTTGGGAGAAGAGAGCCTTGCGATGGTGAAGGATTTCTTCCAGCGGCGAAGGAAATAATCGTGATAAAAACGAACGGCGGCCCTGAAGAGGCCGCCGTTCTTATGTATGGAAAGTCCGTTTATTTTTTGAAGCCCATGTTTTCGGGGCCCATCATCTGGTTGAGGCCCATGAGTTGTTTCATTGTCTTTTCCATGCCTTCGGAGGAGCCGTCGAGGAAGATGACGTTTCCTTTGCCGTTTTCTGCGAAGTTCTTGATGCCTTCCACCCACATGGAGAACAGGATCACGGAGGTATCCATGTTCGCCTGTTGCATTTCGCGGGCGGCGAGGCTCATACCTTTGGCCACTTCTTCCCGGAAGAGGGCCACGCCTTTACCGCGGAGCTGGGCGGCCTGGCGTTCCGCTTCCGCGGCGATCTTGATGGCATTACCATCCGCTTCGGCGGCTTTGGTCTTGGTGATGAGGAGGGCCTGGCCTTCGTTCTCGGCGGCAGCTTTCAGGTTATTGGAGGCCACTACCTGCGCCATGGAGCGCATAATGGCTTCGTCGAAGGTGATATCGTTCATCTGGAGGTCCAGCAGGTGGAAACCCCATTGTTCGAGGGTAAGATCGATTTGTTCTTTTACGTGCTCGGTAATGTCCCGGCGGAGGCCCAGCACTTCAGACTGGCGTTTGGTGGCAACGAAACCGCGGATTGAGCCTTCGATGGTACGAACGAGTGCCTGCATGAAGGATCGCTCGTCCATGAATTTGAAGGCTACGTTCTTGATGGTCTCTTCTTCCTGGTTATACACGGAATAGAGGAGCATGGCCTTGAAATATACATTGGCCTGGTCTACCGTGATGGCCTGGAATTCCAGTTCCACGGAGCGGTTTTGGATGGAAATGCGTTTGAAGACTTTCTCGATGAGGGGATCTTGAAGTTAAGGCCCGGGGTTAAGATGCGGTTGTACTTACCGAAAATAGTGGTCACACCCACGGTACCCTGTTGCACTGTAACGAAAGACGACAGTACGATAAGGACCACGAGGGCAATGACGACATACAAAATAATGTTATCCATAGTATAAAGGAATTGAGGACCTGAAGGTAATCAAATTCCTTTATCGGACCATCATGGTCCACATAAGCTGGGTTTCCAAACGAATAGATGTAAGACCGGGTGCAAGGGCTTTTTGCGGGCTAACAAACAATGAATGATCCCACATCGCCATGGTATGGGCAATGCAGGGGCATATCTTTTAAATTATATTTTTGAACGTTCCGGAAATATATAAACACATCATCCAGTTCTATCTGCTTAAGCTGGTAGGCTAACTGGGTTTTCAGGTCAGCCGTCTCGTCCTTGATTTTTCTGTACTGGTCCTTTAATGTCTGATATCTGGCGATTATTTCCTCGGGGGTGGCGTTATTGTCCAGGGCCAGGATATCATACGCCTTCTCTTCGGTTATCATAGCGATAAGTATTACCTCTCAAAAAACTATCCAAATGAACTCCGGTATCTCTGAATCTCTCTTTTCAGGCTACTAAATTAGTGGAGTTTGGAACGCCGGAAAATACCCAAGCTTGGGTATTTTTCCTGCCGAACCACAGGTCACACTTGCGTTGTAGCGCTTTTATAGATTACAAATTCTACTTATCTAAACTGATAACCACGCATCCGTCAGAGGGTTACTGGACGCCGATTTGCCTGGCGAGGGCTACGAGCTCGGGCGTATTCCTGACTTTGAGTTTCAACCGGATATTTTTCCGGTGGGTTTCTACCGTGTAGCGGCTGAGGTTGAGCTTCTCCGCTATTTCCTTGTTATTGAAGCCGCGCGCGAGCATGAATATGTCTTTCTCCCTGGCGGTCAGCTTGTTGAGCACGTCTTCGTTTCGGCGGCGTAATACTACGCGGAGCGCTTCGGATATCTGGTTGCCGGTATCGAGCGCATTGGAGAAGTCGAGGAAGACGCAGATAACGTCTACCACATTCCCTGGGCGTCAAACGTAAACGGCAGTCCGAGCCCTACTACCCAGAACCATTCCGGATCGTCTTTTCTCCGTACGCGCATAACGCCCCGAACATGGCTTTCTTTTCGGAAAACTTCTGTTGGGAAATGGCCAGGATGCTCATATCGTCCGGGTGGGTAACCTGACGGAAAAACGCCGTGCCGAGCGTAAGCACTTCTTCCCGGCTGTACCCGAGGGTTTCGGTCAGCCCTTCGTTGCACCAGTTAACTGCCTTCTTGGAGTTGTTGGACGTATACAGCATCGCCGGAACCTTGTCTATAATGGCTTCCAGATGCTCCAGCCGGCTCCTCAATTGCGCATTCTCCGATAACAGTGCATCATGAGAATCGCGGCTTTCTGTGCCCATGTCCTGCATTATAAATGTTTTAAACAAACAATAGTGAAAACTAACTATGAATACTATACGAATATAAAAATTCGTCTGGCAAATGTTATAACACCTTTATGTAAATATAAAATAAAAAGCCATATATCCAAACCTACCGCTGCATGGTTTCCGGGGTATAACAATAAGCACGATAAAGGGTTTGACAATTCCGGAATCCGGCCGTAAATTTGGTGCTCTGTTAAAACTCAATTTTCTCACCCATAAAAATTGGATTATGGCTTTTACCCTTCCTGCATTACCGTATGCATCCGATGCGCTGGAACCGCACTTCGATAAAATGACGATGGAAATCCATCACGGTAAGCACCACCAGGCTTATGTAGACAATCTGAACAAGGCTATCGCTGGCACCGAGAACGAAAATAAATCCCTCGAAGAGCTGGTTGCCAAAGCAGGCAGCATCAGCCCCGCAGTCCGCAACAACGGTGGCGGCCACTGGAACCACTCCTTCTTCTGGGAATCACTGGCTCCCAACGCGGGCGGTACTCCCTCCGGCGCCCTGGCAGACGCTATCAACAGCACTTTCGGCTCTTTCGACGCCTTCAAAGAAAAATTCAACGCCGCAGGCGTTTCCCGCTTCGGCTCCGGCTGGGCATGGCTCATCCAGAAAGATGGTAAACTTGAAATCACTTCCTCTCCCAACCAGGACAATCCCCTGATGGACGTTGCTGAAGTGAAAGGCACTCCCATCCTGGGCGTAGACGTGTGGGAACACGCTTACTACCTCAAATACCAGAACCGCCGCGCAGAATACCTCGCCGCTTTCTGGAACGTAGTAAACTGGGACGCAGTGAGCAAACGCTTCAAATAAGCGATCACTCCGCATAAAAAAGCCGGCTGTCTTTCGACAACCGGCTTTTTATTTTCGTAAGCCGTCCTTTCGGAGGCAGGTATTATTTGTTTACCACTTTCAGGTTCTTCGGATCCCAGTGCATGATCTTATTCTGGAAGTAGCTGTCGTTGCACAGCAGCGCCGGCGCAGCGGCCCGGAAACCGAACATGGCGTCTTCCGCTACTTTGCCTTTGGTGCGCATTGCGTTGAACAGGTTGTAGAAGTGGTCGAAGTGGGCGCCTTTGTAGCCTTCTTCTGCTTCGTATACCAGTTTATCCGGATCCATCATGTGCTTTCTTTCGTACACGAACTGCTTGCCGTTATCACGTGCATTCTTGCCGGCAGAGAGCGGATCGGAAGCATCGGATGCATTCTTGTTGCGGTAAACCGTTACGCGGTCCCACTCTACGGTCATGGAACCTTCGCTACCCACCATGCGGAGATAGTTGGTACCACCGGTGCCGTCTACGAAGTTAACGCGGAGCGACAGGTTGAAAGCAGGGTGAACTTCAGTTTGCGGGTAGTCGAACATGCCGAGCATAACGTCCGGCACTTCGCGGCCATCTTTCCAGTAGCGCAGGCCACCGGTAGCCATGATCTTTTCGGGACCGATGGAGCCGGTTACGAGGTGAAGGCTGCTGAACAGGTGAACGAAGAGGTCTCCGGAAACGCCGGTGCCGTAGTCGCGGTAGTTTCTCCAACGGAAGAAGCGCAGCGGATCGAAGTCGCGTTTTTATTGTTGGACAGGAAAGCGTCCCAGCCCACGGTAGCGGGGAAGCGTCTGCCGGGATAGGGTACTGCCATGCGCCGAAAGCAGACATACGCGCCCAGAAGCCTTCTGCATAGTTCAGTTCGCCGATGGCGCCGTCTTTCAGCAGTTCGCGGGCCTTTTCGTTACCCAGCGAGCTAACGCCCTGGCTACCTACCTGGTATACCACGCCTTTGTTGCGGTTCTGTGCGTCAACCACAGCGGAACCTTCGCTAACGTCGTGCACCATGGGTTTTTCGCAGTATACGCTCTTGCCGGCGTTCATGGCGGCAACAGAGATGTCTTTATGCCAGGAGTCGGGCGTAGCGATGATTACGGCATCGATATCCTTTCTCTGGAGGATTTCCTTATAGTCACGGGTCGTATAAATATCGTTGCCCCATTTCTTCTTAGCGTCTGCCAGGCGGCCATCGTAGAGGTCGCAGGCAGCTACCAGTTTCACACCGGGCACTTTGATAGCAGTGTTGGCATCTTCTGTACCCATACCGCCGGCTCCGATGAGGGCGATCTGGATATTGTCGTTGGCGCTATAATGATCTTTCTGACGCGCCAGTTGCTGGAGGCTCTTCTGGCGATCGGCGGCGGTTATGATATTCGGGATCAGTGAAGCTCCCACAACTCCTTTAGCGAGCTTATTGATAAAGCCCCTGCGGGAATTGTTCTTGTTCATGTCAGTCATGGCTTTGCTTTTATAAGATTTTACGTGTACGTGTGGTTCGCGATTGGTCAAATTAATAAAATAATTTAGTAAATACAATTGCAACTAGAACTGAGGTTGCAAAACGGCTTTCACCGGCAGGTGGTCGGAGGCGTAGGTCTCTTTGATCACTTCATGGCTGAGGACCGTGAATTTACCTTTAGTGAACGCAATGAAATCGATGCAGCGCCGGGGATTGATCACCGGGATAGTGGGCGCGCAATCGTTGCAGGTCCGGGAGAAATGTGCGTCCAGCTGGTTGATGACAGGCCCTCCGGCCGAAGCGTTCATATCTCCCGCCACAATCACCGGGTAAGGCTGTTTGGATAGGATATCCGTCACCTCCCGCATCTGCACGATGCGGTTGCTGTCGTTGCGCTGGGCATCGAGGTGGGTAGAGGCCAGGAGGACCTTCTTCCCGTCGGGCAGCCGGACCAGCATGGTCGCCAGGGCCCGGGGCTCTCCGTTGGTGCCGGCAATGGTCGTCAGCGCATAGCGCTTCGTTTCCAGCACCGGGTACTTCGATAATACGGCAATGCCATATTCTCCGCCACCGTAATCAATTCCCTTCGCGAAAAATGCCTTCATTCCGGCGCGTTTCGCAAGTTCTTCGGCCTGGTGCAGATCCTTACCGGAACGGCTATTGTGCACGTCCACTTCCTGCAGCGCTACCACATCGGGCTTCGCCTCAGCGATCACCCCTGGCAATGGCATCCATGTCTATGGCGCCTTCTTTTTCTTTGGAAGGAGGATTGGCATGGTGGATATTGTAGCTCAGAACGCTTATGGACGTTGTTTTAGCAGTCCCTCCCTGTTTTCCCGACTTACAGGCGGCCAGCGAAAATAATGCGACGAATGCTGCGAAATAGCGATGGTTACTCATATTGTGGACGATAGGTTTGCGCGGCTATAAAGAACAAAAACAATTTAGCCATGCAACAAATCGTGCATGGCTAAACAATTTTTATGATAAGCGGCGGGCGGATCAGTTCTTCCTGGTCAGCAGCTGCTGGTATTTCTGCGGGCTTTGCAGCAGGGCAACGGCTTCGTCCACGTCCTTATCCCACCCGAGCGATCTTTCTATCCGCCCTGCCTGTGGGAAGTAGCGGTTAGCGATCTCTTCTTCGAGCAGTTGCCGGATCTCGTCTTTATTACGGAGCAGGTCCTGCTTTTTGTCGTGTTTCATCTTGGCCTGCAGGGCGTCGAATTCTTTCTGGAGGCCGTCATAGTATTTCTCTCTGGTGGCGGTGCTCCTGAAATTGTCCAGGGCTTCTTCGCTGCGGGTTTTGTAGCTGTAGTCTTTCCCGTCCAGGAATTTCAGGAATTCTTCGAACACTTCGTCGGTCACGAATGCGGAGCCGGTGGCTGCTGGCGTTTGCGGATGGGCGTAATAGTAGCGGGTGGCGTAGTCGAAAATGAATTGTTTCCTGAGCAGTGTGATGGCCACCTGGCTGAGTATAGCGCTTTCCACGCGCGCATCGGGCTCTATACCGCCGCCGTCTTTCACGGGCCGGCCGGCTGCGGTGGTAAACGATTTACGGAGGGAATCGGGTACGTAATCCGCTTCGCCCTCCTCGTTCCTGTGCGCGTAATCTATTGCCTGGATGCAACGGCCGCTGGGTGTATAGTAGCGGGCGGTCGTCACTTTCAGTTTGGCGTTATACGGCAACGGGCGGGTTGTCTGCACCAGCCCTTTGCCGTAAGAGCGTTGTCCTACCACGAGTCCACGGTCGAGGTCCTGCACCGCGCCTGCTACGATCTCCGAAGCGGAGGCGGAAGAGCGGCTGGTCAGTACTACGAGGGGGATATGGTTATCGATGGGCGCCAGGCTGGTTTTATACTCCCGGTCCCAGCTTTTCACTTTCCCACGGGTGGAAACGATGAGCTTTCCTTTGTCGATGAAGATGTTGGACAGCGATACCGCTTCTTCCAGCAGGCCGCCGGGGTTGCCACGCAGGTCGAGCACCACGCCGGCAAGGGCGGGGTTCTGTTTACGGAGGGCTTCGAACGACTGCTGTACCTGTTCGGCGCTGCCTTCTGTGAACTGCGTCATTTTGATATACCCAACGTTCTTCCGGATAACGCCGCTGAAACTCACGGGTTTCACGTTGATATCGTCCCGGATGATGCGATACGTCTTTTCGGAATTGTTGAGGGATGACGGAGCACGATATTGAGGGGAGTGCCGGCGGTACCTTTCAGGTATCGGCTGACCTCTTCCTGTTCCATGTTTTTGGCGCTTTTACCGTCGAGCGAAACGATGATGTCTCCTGCTTTAATACCGGCTTTATCCATTGGGCTGCCTTCATACACATCGGTGATGGAGGTCCATTCGCCTTCGGTATAGATCGAGGCGCCTACACCTCCGTATTTGCCGGTGGCCATGAAGCGGAGCTCATCGAGCTCTTCTTCCGGGACGAAGTCGGTGTAGGGGTCCGTTTCTTCGAGCATGGCTTCGATGCCGGTTTGCATGAGTTTATCTGGCGGGAGTTCTTCTACGTAGTAGGTATTAAGCTCGCGGTAGAATGCGGCGAAGATGTCGAGGTTTTTGGCGATGAGGAAGTATTTGTCGCTGCTGCGGAAGGCGAGAGCCAAGCCGGCGATGCCGATGAGCGCGAACAACATGATTTTCCTGGATTTCCGCATGCGTGTAATGTTTCGGAATGTGAAAGAATTCAGGGTACCGGGTCGTATCCGTGGCCACCCCAAGGGTTGCAGCTGAGGATCCGTTTGGCGGTGAGCCATCCTCCCTTGAAGAGGCCATGTTTTTTCAGTGCTTCGAGGCCGTATTGGGAGCAAGTGGGGTATACCGGCACTGGCGCCCAGCAGCGGGCTGAGGCACCACTGGTATATCTTGATCAGTAAGATGAACGGGAGACTTAAAATTTGCATCAATCGCTTCATGGCTGTTCTTTTCTACCGGCTTCCCTGGCGAGTTTCTCTAAAATTACCGAAAATTTGGGCTGAAGGGAAGCGAAATCGGGGATTTTTTTGTCGAGGTAGATGAAAAACACGGCCATCTGGCGGGAATTATCGCGGAGGGGTGTGTATAGGATGTGTTTTTGGAGGCGGTACATTTCCCGGCCAACCCGTTTGATGCGGTTACGGTCTACGGCATGGGGAATTTGCGGGCCGACACGCTGAAGCCGGCCTGAACGGGGTATTTATCCGTTGGGAGATCGGCAGGCATGTAGATCACGCGCCAGGGGAAAATAGAAAACGCTTTTCCTTCACGAAAAAGCGTTTCAATCATTTTCCTGCTCTTTAACTTCTCTTCTTTATTAAAAGAATAAGTTTTTATAGCAATATCATTTGATGACGGAATTATTTCAGCTTGCGCTCGTCAGATACGGTCAGTTTTTTACGACCTTTAGCTCTGCGGGATGCCAATACTTTACGTCCGTTGGCAGTTTCCATTCTCTTTCTGAAACCGTGTACGCTCTTTCTGCGTCTGTTGTGCGGTTGAAAAGTACGTTTCATCGTTTTTAATATTTTCTACTTGTACTTAAAACTGTTTTACCCATCCGTTTTTCGGGCGGGCGGACTGTGATCAGCCCCGTTTAAAACGGAAGGCAAAGGTAGGTTAAAATATCTAAAAATGAAAAGGTAAAGCGAGAAAAATATAACCTTAATCTGTGACCCTTTCTAATTTACTGATTTTCAATGCAATGAAAAGATAAGTATCGTTAGGAAATTCCGGCTGACCTAATCGCATAGACGATTTTATGCCTGATATTCAATGTAATAAAAAGGCCCGGGAATACCGGGCCCTTTTCAATGATGTATGCTATTATCTGCCTGCGGCGGGAGCGGCGGGAGCAGCGTTAGCGGGTACGCCCAGCTTGGTTTTAACGGGAGCCAGGATGTCATCGGCAGCGGGGAAACCAGGAGGGATCCGCCGGAGTTGTCGATAACATAGGTGTAACCTTTTTCTTTGGCAACGTCTTCGATAGCTTTGCGTGCTTTATCGTATACGGGCTTCAGGAGCTCGTTTTGTTTAGCAACGATTCTTTCGCGTGCGATCTGCTCGTAATCCTGGATTCTTTTCTGGATCTCCTGGATTTCTTTGATCTGGAGCTGCTTCATAGCGTCGGTTTGCGTAGCGGGAGCTTTTTCCAGGGCTGCAACCTTGTTGTTGTACTCGGTAACGAGCGCCTGGCTTTCTTTCTCGAGGGTACCTGCGTAGGTCTCCACGTCGGTCTGCGCTTTTTATAGTCGGGCATCGCCTCGATCAAAGCCTGGTGTTGATGTGCGCGATTTTGGCTTGTGCATTGGCTTTCACGCTGCAAAACCCGGTGAATGCGACAATAGCGATGATTACAAACTTCTTCATGATTGATGTTGTCTTGTTGATTAAAAGAATGTTTAATTTTTATAGGTCTGTTGTCTCAAGGGATCATTGTTTGACGCCCAGCGCTTTCAGGATGTCTTCGCTCTTGTCCAGTTTCGGATCGGCAAAGATGACGGTGATCCCACCGGACTTATCGAGTACAAAGTCGTACATCCTGCTGGCTGCCAGCTTCTGCACGGCGTTGTAGATCTTATCCTGGATGGGTTTCACCAGTTCCTCGCGTTTTTTGAACAGGTCGCCTTCGTATCCGAATCTTTTCTTCTGCAGGTCTTTGGCTTCTTTTTCGCGGGCGATGATCTCGTCTTCACGTTTCCTTTTCAGATCGTCGGTCAGCATAACCGATTCCGCCTGATATGATTTGTACATCTTATCCACTTCCTGGAATTTCGCATCGATCTCCTTCTGCCACTGTTCTGCCACGGCGTCGAGCTTCTTCTGCGCGTCTTTGTAGTCGGGGATGCTTTCCAGAATATATTTCGTATCAATTACACAATACCGCTGAGCGAAGGCTCCGCCGAAGGCGCCCAGCACTAAAATCATGGTAATTAAGATTCTTTTCATCGGATGCAATTTTTTCTGCGAAATCAGGATTCGCAATATATAATAATTTTCTTATTCCGGCTCAAAGCCCAGCATGAAGGTGAATTTACCCGCATTCTTCAGGCCGCCTCCGGGCGTTAATCTATCCAAACCTATGCCATAGTCGAACCCGAGCAGACCGAACATGGGGAGATAGAACCGCGCACCCAGACCAACGGAACGGCGCAGGCGGAACGGGTCGTAATCCTTGATATCGCTGTAACCGTTCGCCGCTTCCAGGAACATCAGACCGAAGATGGTCGAGCTCGGATTCAGGCTGAAAGGATAGCGCAGTTCCACGACATATTTATTAAACATCGAGAACCCGGAGTAACCCGGCGGGGGCGAACCGTTTTCAGGATTGAGCTTGGGATTGGAGGTATAGTAAACCGGGTAACCACGCTGCGAGATAATGTCACGGTCATATACCGCGAAGTTGCTCAGACCATCGCCACCCAACTCGAAGCGACCGAAGGGCGAAAGCGTGGTGCGGTTATTATAAGTACCTACATATCCAAACTTGGCAGCCACTTTCAGTACGAGCGACTTGTTATCCGTACCGCGGGGGCGCGACAGGGGAACATACCACTCTGCGTTCATGCGATACTTCTGGTATTCGATGAATTTGAACTGGTCCGCGATTGCCTCGTTCTTATAATCTTTGTCAGGATTGAATACGGAGTAAGGAGGCGTAAACTGGCCGAACAGCATGAAGCTGGAACCGCTACGCGGGAAGATCTGCTGATCCACCGAAGAACGCGCCAGTGTAACACGCAGCGACAGGTTGTTAGCAGTGCCTGTCTCGAACCCGGCCATGCCGAAGTAGTTGAAGTCCTTCAGTTTATAGCGCTGGTAGTTTACGGCATACATGATGGAGAAGAAGTCATCCGGCCATTTCAGCTGCTTACCGATAGATACCGAACCACCGAGTACGCGGAAGTATGCGCCTTCGTTATCAACGGGCATATTATAATATTCCGCGAAAGCGTTCGGGTTCTGGTAGGTGCTGTAGAAGTTTACGGAGAAGGGGTTCCGCTTTTTCCCTCCGAGCCAGGGCTCGGTGAAGGAGAAGTTGTAGGAACGATAAGCCTTACCGTTGGAGGAAATGCGGACGCTGAGCTTCTGGCCGTCGCCGGAGGGCAGCGGATCCCAGGTTTCCTTTTTAAAGATATTACGGAGGGAGAAGTTGTTAAAGGTTACGCCGAGGGTACCGGTCAGACCGATATAACCACCCCAGCCTGCAGACAGTTCCAGCTGGTCGTTCGCTCTTTCTTCCACTTTATAATCGATATCCACGGTACCTTCCTGTACGTTAGGAACGGGGTTGATGCCGATGGTTTCGGGGTTGAAGAATCCGAGCTGGGAAATTTCGCGCTGGGAGCGGATGAGGTTCTGGCGGCTGAATTTGTCGCCGGGCATCGTTCTCAGTTCGCGGCGGATCACGTGCTCGTTGGTTTTTTCGTTACCGGCGATGCGAATGTCCTTGATGGTAGCCTGAGGGCCTTCCTGCATGCGGATCTCGAAGTCGATGGTATCGCCCCGGATGCCGATCTCAACAGGGTCTACCTGGAAAAAGAGGTAACCGTCGTCCATGTAGAGCGAGCTGATATCTCCGCCTTCAGGGCCGGGAGGCGTGCCGAGGCGCTTGTTCAGCAGTTCCAGGTTGTATACGTCGCCTTTCTGGATACCCATGGCGCGGGAAAGAATGGTGTCGCTGTAAACGGAGTTGCCCCTCCAGGTGATGTTGCCGAAGTAGTATTTCTTGCCTTCGTCTACCCTCATTTCGATGTTGAGGTTTCCTTTGGCGTTGTTATACAGGGTATCGTCCACGATCTGGAAGTCGCGGTGGCCTTTCGAGTTATAATAAGCGATGACTTTTTCCTTGTCTTCCTCGTACTTGGAGTCGTTGAACTTCGCGGAGGAGAAGAGGTGGAAGCGGAAGTAGGGGTCCAGTTTCTCCAGGGTGCGGGTAGCGGAGAGGTAGCCCATTTCTTTCCAGTAATTGTCGGTAGTGGCCATGCTGTCTACCCATGCGTTGGCATTATCCGGATAAAGCGTGAAGCGGCTGACCTCTTTGGTTCCCTTCAGCTTTTTCTTGATGGTATTATCGGCTACGTTGGCGTTGCCTACAATGTTGATATCGTTCACTTTCACCTTGTGGCCTCTGTCCACGATGAAATATACGGTAGCAGAATTGATGGCTGGCGGGGATCCTTTCGGATGTCCATCGACATGGAAACGTTACGGAATCCTTTATCGGCATAGAACTTACGTATAACGTTGTACGTATTTTGCTGCATGGCTTCGGTTACCACGCTGCCTTTGCGGATACCGGCTTTGGTGGTCAGTTCATCTGCGTCGGATTTCTTGATGCCTTTCCAGATGAAGTTGGACATGCGGGGTTTTTCCACGAGGGAAATTTCCAGCCAGATTTTTTCTCCTTCTATTTTAGTGATGTAGATCGCGATGTTGGAGAAGAGGCGTTGTCCCCAGAGTGCCTGGATGGCCTTGGCGAAGTGGTCGCCTGGCAGCACTACTTTATCGCCTACGTTAAGGCCGGAGAGGGAAAGTAGCAGGGATTTATCGAGAAATTCGGTGCCGGAAACGGCGATATCGGCAATCTCGTATTGTTGTGGGTTGCCCAGGGACCAGGGCTGATGTCTGCCGGTTTAACCGGCAGGGGTACCGTATCCCTTTGTTGGGCACGCACAGTCATTCCCGCGCTGCAACATAAAACTACGGCCAGTAGGCTTTTAGGAAACAATTTCTTCATTCTGCTGTATTTGTTCGCTTGTTTTGCCGAATCTACGTTCTCTGTTTTGATAATTGAGGATGGCTTCGTAAAGGTTTTCCTTGCGGAAGTCTGGCCAGCGGGTATTGGTGAAATACAGTTCCGCGTAGGCGATTTGGTATAAAAGGAAATTGCTGATGCGGTGTTCCCCTGAGGTCCTGATCATCAGCTCGGGATCCGGCAGTTGGGAAGTGCTGAGATATTTTGACCAGCTTTCGTGGTTGATATCTTCCGGTTTGATTTTTCCTTCTTTTGCGTCGCGCGCGATGGCGCGTACGGCTTCCAGATTTCCACCGGGAGCTGTAGCTGAGGGCCATAACAGGTTTAACCCGGAGTTGACTCCGGTGATCTCGCGCGCTTCCTCCAGTTCCCGTTGGCAATGAGGGGCAGCATGTTCATGTCTCCAATTACATGCAGCCGGATATTATTCTTGTTGAGGGTGTCCACTTCTTTACGAATGGTGGTCACCAACAGTTCCATAATGCCGTTGACTTCGTAAACCGGGCGGTCCCAGTTTTCGGTAGAAAATGCGTATAGTGTCAGGTATTCTACGCCTAATTCGGCACAGCCTTCTACGATATCGCGCACACTTTCTACTCCCTGATGGTGCCCGTACAGCCGGTCCTGACCCGCTCTTTGGCCCATCGGCCATTACCGTCCATGATAATGGCGATGTGTCGGGGCAGTCGTTGCAGGTCTAATTGATCCTTCAAACTCATGACTAGTTCAGGCGTATTAATACAGATTTACTAAAAGTGTGCAAAGATACAAAAATAACTTTATGGCCTTTCCTGCAAAGGGGGCGGGCCGTTTTAACGTAGTTTTAACGGGAATGCTCGTCCGCAGCGGATTAGAGGTTAAAATTTACAGCGGTAAGAGGTGAAAAGGATGCCTAAAGTGAGCTCGACTGTGGCAAACTGGTCTTTATCGCGGCTATTGCCCCGCTGGCGCCCCGCTTCGCCGATGGGAGGGTTCGTGGTGGCGGTAGACCGGTCCTGAAGGATGGCGGCGATGGTGCTGCTGCCGTCTGGCTTGGTGGGGAAAGTGGAAATACCGGCATAGGTGGTACTCACATCGTCCAGGTAATCCGTCTGGGCGAAGCGGTACAAAACCTCCAGCCCCAGGTTCAAACGGCGGTTCAGGCTGTACTTCAGGCCTCCGCCGATTAAAAATGCGAAATTGAACAGCGCATATGGCTTTTTTTCCGGGTAAGCAGCGGAGTTCTGCCCCTCGGTCCCTAATGGCTGCAGGTAGTATTTACGGTCCTGGTAATATGCGTAAGGATTGAAATGGAACCCCGATGCCCCCACCGTCAGGTACGGTGAAAACCGGTAATCGTCGCTCCCCGGCTCAAACCGGAAGAAGTTAAAATCACCCTGGATCGCCAACTCAAAGATGTCTGAGTTGAAACTCAGGTTCCTTTTTCGCTGGAAGTCGTTGGTGTTGTACACGTCCGAATACCCGACTCCCATATACCGGAAGTGCGCACGGGCCCCGATGTAATCGTTGAAGTATTTCCGGTAGAAAATGCCGACGGTGGGTTTGGGCGCCTTGAGGCCCCCATGGGTATTAAGATCGCCGAAATAATGGGCGGCCCCGGCCGTAAAGCCCAGCTCCCCACGTAACTCAGCTCCTGTTGCGCCCGGGCCTGTTGTAGCCATCCGGCGCATAAAAGAGCCGCTATCCCGGCTGTTCTGCATAAAATTCGCGTGTTCAGCATAAACATGACTAGAACGTAATTTAGGCATTTTCGTATGACAAAAAAATGCAACCCGTTTATTTCCCCGGGCATTCCGCGTATCGATCCCCACAACAGCTTGTCCCTCAATGTATGCAGGAAGTTGCTTTCGTTCAGGCGAAGCAGTTGAATGGTGAAATCCTCCTTCTTGACAGCCAGCTGCACCCGGTTGTCGATCACCTCCATCCTGGAATCCAGCGTGCAGATGAACTGATCCGACCGGCCTTCGACTTCAAAGGAGATCACGTTATCGTCTGGCACAACGATGGGCCTGACGTTCAGGTTATGGGGCGCCACGGGCGTAATTACGAAGCTGGCCGCTTCCGGGAAAACGATCGGCCCCCGCAGCTGAGAGAATACCCGGTGGAACCGGTTGGGGTAGCTACGATGAGCCCGTCCGCCCAATAAGTATTGAGAAACTCGCCGTTCAGGTAGGTGTGGATCTTCACCATGGCGGAGGTATCTTTCTTGTGGATAGTGAATTCGTTGAGCGCGTAGGGCACATCACCGAAAAGCGGCGTGCTGGCGTCGAGATGGAGCAGGGTGCGCTTATCGACCACATAACTGCGGCTCACCAGGGAGTCTACGACCTCATGGACCGCATTCCGGCCAATGCCGGCCAGGAAGCCGAGCCTGCCGAAGTTCACGCCCATTACGGGTATGTTCTTGTCGCGGATAAAACTGACCGTATCGAGCAGGGTGCCGTCGCCCCGAGGCTGACCAGGAATTCAATGCGGCTGTCCAGGTCTTCCGCGCAGGAGAATGTATCGGTCTGGGGAGAAAACTGGATGTGCGCGCAGAGCTCCTTGTAAAGGGGCTCATACATCACGGGCACTATTTCCTGCCGGGCAAGTTCATTCAGCAACAATTGTATATCTTCCAGATCTTCTTTAACAAAGCCGCGGCTGTAAAGGGCTACATGCATTTTACATATCCAGTTTAGCGTGTAAAAATAGTCCTTTTTCTCCCAATTGGTTGATGCTGTATTCGAAACGGATACAGGTATCGTAAAAAGAAACCACGTCGATCCCTACTCCGGCCGTATACAGGATGCGGTTGCTCAGTTCTCCGCTCAGGCCAAGTTTCGAATATCCATATCCCATATCCCCGTATGCTTTTGCCAGTACGCGGATAGGAGGTTGCTGAATTTCTTCGGCACGACCGGCAGCCGCACTTTGAAGTTAAGCAATTCCCGCCGCAGGGTATTTTTCAGGATGAAGAAGGCCGTGCCATCCACCACATAGTATTCCAGGCCCCGAAGGTAATCATCCGAATATCCCAGTGCCCGCGAAGCTGCATAAGGCAGGTCGTTGGGGAACTTTACCTGTCCCAGTAGGCTCACCGCCCCGTATGTCTTGGGCGCATATTGCCAGTATTTGGCCCCTTGAGCCGGATCTTAACAAAATCGATGTCATTCAAAGGGCCCAGGCCGGCTTTTGAAATCTCGCCGCGGAACGATTGCCCCACCAGCGGGTATTGCCAGCTATCCGCCTTGATATAATCGAGCCGGTAAAGCAATTCGGCGTAATGCACTTCCGTCCGCCCTTTACCGAGGTAATCCGGATTGAGCCTTGCCACCGTGTCCGCCACTTTTTCGGTGTGATAGGTCAGAAACGCCTGGTGACGGGTGCTGATGGCCTTCCGGTAGGCATAACTCACCCCGAACGCCATTTGCCGCCGCAGGAAGTCATCTTGCCGGAAAAACTCCTGCTTATTGTCAACAGACATATAATTGATTTCCTGTTGCGGCTGAAGGAAGCCGAGAATCCGATCCCGTGCCTAAGCTTGCGGTCTATGTAAGGAAGGGTATATCCGAGTACGAATTTCTGGGTATACCCGAAGGAGATGTCGGTGTAAAGTTCGTCGTTCCGCCCGGTCAGGTTATCCTGCCAGGCTTTTACGCCTACATTCACCCGCCGGAGGCTTCTTTCTGCTCCACCCACCATTGGTTGAAATTCCGGTCGGCCAGCTTGAATACGGGGAAAGCGAGGAGGTACCATCTTTCCCATACATCGAAGACGATATTGGCTTCATTTCCCTTCCAGTCTTTGACATTGTAGAGCACGTTCAGGAAAAGGGAGGTATTGAGGAGTTGTTTGCGGTTGGCTTCGAGGAGGGAATTGAGCTCGCGGAGGCGGATGGTATCGCCGGGCTTGATACCGATTTCCCGGAGGATGATGGACCTGCGGGTGCGCTTGTTCCCGGCCACCACGATGTCGCGCACAACGAGGTACGACGTGTCCTGCATGACCATTACCTGCTGTGGCGGGGCAGAACGGTGGTATCGGCCACCTGGGCGCGGGCGGGCAGTACGGCCAGCAGGCATAGCCACAGGCCGGTTATGTTAAAACAGTGCGCAAACAGTTGCATTTTCGAAAAGCTACATGCTGATGTAGTTCATGAGAAGGTCGTAGTTCTTTTGAGGAGATCTTCTTCCAGCTCTTCACTAAACATGTATTTGATGGTGTAATTGAATCTTTCGAAGGTGGCGATGAGCCCCTGCATTTCCTGACGGTTGGTTTTGAGCACCACTTCCAGTTTGGCCGTGTTGGGATTTGTGAGGGTATTTACGCTCAGGAGGGTGACTTCGTTACTTTCGGCGATCCGTGCGATTTCGCTGAGGCTATAGTCGCGGGGCTCCAGTTCGAGCACTACTACGCCCCCGGCTCCTTGACGCCATTGTATTGCGCCAGGGCTGCGAGCAGGTTTTCGCGGGTAATGACACCCAGATATTCCCCTTCGCGGGAGATAACGGGCAGGGCGGAGACCTTTAGATCGTAGAAGACCTTTAGCGCTTCATAAAAATGGGCGCCTTCCGGGACGGCGGGTTTCAGTGCGCCGGGGCGGCTGATTCCAGCAGCTGGTCAGGGTCTTCCCAATCCAATACCTGGTCTTCTTCCACGAGGTAGACATACTTATTATCCACCACCAGCGGCAAATGCGTCAGATGAAATTCGTTCATGAGCCGAAGCGCTTTGGCACCGGTATCCTGCGGAAGCAGAACCGGAACCACGGTAGATATAAGTTCCTGCACCAACATAGAGATCGTGTTTCTTTTACAATAATAGCAAAGAATATTCCAATAGCCAGCAGACAGGCTATTAAAAATTACGGAATCGCGGAGCAATGGCGCGGCAGCGATGACGGGCGGTTGCTATGCTCCGGCTACGGCTTTGTTGTTAAGTCGCTGGAGATAGTCGTGCATGATGCGGTTAAACTCGTCCGGAACCTCCATCATGGGCGCGTGGCCGCATTTGTCGATGAAGTGAAGTTCTGAGTTGGGGATCAGCTTCTTGAACTCCTCGCCTACCATGGGCGGCGTTACGGTGTCGTTGAGGCCCCAGATCAGCAGGGTTGGTGTTTTGATGGTGGTCAGTTCCTCGCCCAGGTTATGGCGGATGGCGGATTTGGCAAGGGTGATGATCTTGATGACTTTCAGGCGGTTGCTGGTAATCTCGAATACTTCATCTACCAGCTCTTTCGTAGCCATGGCGGGATCATAGAACGTAAGCGCGGTTTTGTTGCGGATATATTCGTAATCGCCGCGTTTGGGATACGTTTCGCCCATTCCGTTCTCGAAAAGGCCCGAGCTGCCGGTAAGGACGAGGGATTTGACTCTTTCCGGGTGTTTAAGGATATAAACTAGCGCCACGTGCCCTCCCAGGAGTTGCCCATGAGGTGGAAGTTATTGTAATCGCGGGCTTCGATGAATTTATGTACGTATTTGGCCAGGCCGCCTACGGAGGTTTCCAGGATATTCAGGTCAAACAAGGGCAGCATGGGAATCACCACTTTATTGAACTGCTTGAAGTATTCGATGGTTCCACTGAAATTACTCAGGGCACCGAACAGTCCGTGCAGCAGAATAATCGGTTCTCCTTCGCCTTCTTCAATAAACCTGAATTTGCCCTGTGTTTTGATTTCGTAATTCATTACCGTTGCTTGAAGTCAATTTTGCGCTAAAATAATTCTTTTTCTTAATTCAAATAACCTCCGTTATCAGGGTTTTGTACGGGTATCTTGCCGGCGGCCTTTTCAAAAAGGACTCCAGTTCCGCAAAAACGTCCCTGAAGAGGGGATTATCTTGCCGAGGCGTTCCATTACCCATGGTCCTACAGGCTCGATATAGGGATATACAACGGATTGGAGCTTGGTTTCCGGGTTCAGCAGGTACAGTTGGTTTGCGAGCCACAGCAGCACGCTGTATACGATCGTAAAGATGACGGCATAAAGCAGGATGCCGCCCAGCCGGTTAAGCCACCCGAGCATCGACCACTCCACCACTTTCTGGAGGGCTGCCGCGCCGAGGCGTATCAATATCACTACTGCCAGAAATATAACAATAAAACAAACTACCGGCCACCATCTGCCGTCCATGCCCGACTTCCCAGCCATTCCGCCAGTACGGCAGACAGCTTCAGGGCGGCGGCCAACCCTATGACGCACGCGACCAGCGAGAAGACGGCGGCGATAAATCCCCGCACGAATCCCCGGTACAGCGCGAACGCCATCAGAATGGCGAAAATGACGTCGATGGCCAATGCCGGATTATTTGGTCAGTAATTCCTTTACCAGTGCAGAGATCGCCTTCCCGTCGGCCTTACCGGCCAGTTGCTTGGTAGCGGCGCCCATTACCTTGCCCATATCAGCCGGCCCGGAAGCGCCTACTGCCGCGATAATACCCGAAAGTTCGGTACGCAGCTCGTCTTCAGACAGTTGTTTAGGAGGTAACGCTCTATCACTGCCAGCTCTTCCTCTTCTTTCACCGCCAGATCAGGACGGTTCTGCTGACTAAAGATTTCGAGGGAGTCTTTACGTTGCTTGGCGAGTTTCTGCAGGATCTTCTGCTCATCGGCCTCGGTCAGTTCGCCGGTGGCGCCTTCCGCCGTCTTGGCGACCAGTACGGCAGCCTTGATGGCGCGCAGGGCGCGGAGCTCGGCTTCAGCCTTCGCCAGCATAGCGGTTTTCATTGCGGCATTTATCGTTTGCTCTAAAGACATATCGGGGATTGTTACTGGTTTTGATTTTTGAGTTTTTCTTCGAATTTCTTGTAGAAATCGGCGGCAAAAGCCCGCAGGTCGTTGGCCTGATCTCCCCAGGGCGTGGCGCGCTGGTAGGTATCAGCCATGGTCATGAGGGTCTGGTAGAAGAAATCGGCCATTTCGTCCACCATCATTTCCTTCGTCCAAAGATCAATCCGGAGCGCGGTACGGTCGGTGCCATCCCAGAAAGCCACCATCATGGCCTTGGCTTTGTTCATTTTATCGGCCGTGCTGTCTGTGGCGGTCCACTCAATGGACTCGGGCACTTTCTGCTCGTCGAGCCCTACCTGTATCTGGATGGTAGATTTTTTCGTCATGTATCTTTTTCAGTTTGAGTCGCAAAATAAGCAATTACCGGTCAAAGTCAGGAAGTGACGATCTGACCGAGGGATTCGGCGGCATCGTCCCAGCTGGGAATGCGGCCGATATGGTTCAATAGCCGGCTGCGCAGCATCTCGTCTTTATAGAGGGCGCTCATTTTCTCGGAAAGGTCGGTCACGTCGTCTGTAACCGCGTTGAGGGCCGCATCCCGCCCTGCTTCGGGGAAGCGCCGGCATACAGCGCTACGGCCGGAACCTGGCATTTCTGCCCTGCCAGCACAGGAACCGCCAGCCCGTCTGCCCCGGCAGTATGAACGATGGCGTAGGCCCCGCCGGTCAGCCGCGCCAGGGTAGCCTCATCGGTGTCCTGGATCCAAATCACGTCCTGACGGAATTTGTAGGTTTGCAATGCCTGAACGATGTCTTCTCCTTCCGCAGTGGCCCTTCCCGCCAGCACCAGCTTAATGCTGGACCGGAGGCGCTTCTTCAACATGGAAAAGGCTTTCAGCAACGGAATGATATTATTGGAAGGATCAATGCTACCGACAGCCAGGAAATATTCCATCCCGTCTGCAAATTCCCGTTTCACTTCTTCCCTTTCTTCCCAGTTCAGGGCAACGTAAGCCTCACTGGCACCTGGCGTCAGAAACTCGATCCGATCATTCAGCCGCGGGAAACGGTTTGTCAGCTGCTCCTTCACGAATGCGGAAAACACCGCCACCTTTTGAACCGTCGAATGTTTTCGTCGGTCGTGGCCCCGAAAGGCAGCGTGCCCTTACGGGTCATGACGAGATATGGCTGCACATCAAAAGGAACGGGCAACACATCATCGAAATACAGGATCCTGTCAGCTTTCACCTTCCGGACCATTTTAGGCCATTGGTACCGCCGCCACAGGAAGCGGCCTACCTTCCCTTTTCCGAAAGGCTTCAGCACAGCCACCTGAACGTTCAGGGGCAGCGGTTCAGCAGGCAACCAGGCCTGATCCCCTATCAGTACAAACTCCACATCCGGATGCAACCGGGCTACGCGGACTAACAATTCTGTAGCCACATTCCCCGTATCGGCAGGACTATCACCAACAAGGGGATGGGCATTCACGGCTATACGCATGAAAATCGATTGAATCAGTGCACAAACCTAAATAAAAAAGGTGTTCCCGGCCGGGAATCGCCCTTTACTTTTATGGCAGCAGTTTTTAAAACGTTTTGTTCATTACACCGAAGCGGTAGGTTTTGGTGTTGCCCGGCTTATTATTGACTGTACGGTCACCACAATGTCGGCCACCTGGCGCTGTGGCAGGTTAATTAGTGTCAGGCTGATGGTGCCTTCCTTGCTGCTGACCTTAGGATTCTGCGCGATGGCAGTGCCTGCGGGATTGGTGGCCGTTACGGTTATCGTAACGCCATCCGGCGGTAAAGGATTGGAAGTCAGCTTGATGGAAAACTCCAGCGTAGCGCCCTGGGCCGCATTATCGTCCCGGTTAAGGTGAATATTGGGAATATCCGCCTGCAATTCCGCTTCCTCACCCGGTCGGGGCACGGGATCGCCGCTTTTCTTCTTTTTACAGCCGGAGGCTACAAGCACGAATGCGCAGAGGAGCGTGAGAACGGTTCTCGTCAGGGTCATCATAATGTGATTAAAATACTTAAAATTAAAAATAAATACAATGCCGGTCAAATTTTTCCGCGAACGTCCAGCGCATCGCGCAGGCCGTTTCCCAGATTGAAAGCCAGCACCAGCAGCATGATAGCGAGCCCGGGCGCAAGGGCCAGGAGGGGGTTATGGGTAATGATGAAATTGTAGTTCTCCTGATCATCAGCCCCAGGATGGTTGTGGCGGCTGCACGCCCACGCCGAGGAAGCTTAACCCGGCCTCTACCACGATGGCCGTGGCGAAGTTACCAGCCGCTACGACCATAACGGGCCCCAGGATATTGGGAAGGATGTGCCTGACGATGGTACGCGAATGACCATAACCCAATGCCCGTGTGGCCTCTACGAACTGCAGCTCCCTTAACCCCATGACCTGGCCACGGATGATGCGGGCCACACTGACCCACATTGTCAGCCCTACGGCTATGAAAACCTGCCAAAACCCTTTCCCCAGGGCCAGCGTAATTGCGAAAACGAGTAGCAGCGTAGGCATGCTCCAGATAACGTTTATCAGCCACATCACCGCTTCATCGACCGCCCCGCGGAAATATCCCGCCACGGCGCCCAGCAGAATGCCGATCGTCAGCGAAATGAGCACGGCAATACACCCTACGCTCAGGCTTACCCGCGTCCCCACCAGCAACCGGCTCAGGATATCGCGGCCGAATTTGTCGGTACCAAGCCGGAAGGTACGCCGCTCCAGGTGCTCCTTCTGGACCTGCGCCCGCGCGAGGCCCAGGTTGGCAATCGGCGTATCTTTTCCGTAGATCACCTGTGCCAGTGAATAACGCTCCGGGCTTGTGGTGGTTTCGTCTACATATTTGTCGAGAAGAATGGAATCGCCGGAAAACCGCCAGCTTCTCACCGGGACCAGCAGGTCGGCGGGCGTTTCACCATAGATAAGCCGGTGGAAAAAACCTCTTTTTCTGGGGCATGCGATTGATGAAGGGAGAGCATATGGACGGAGAATCCCGGCCGCTGCCCGCCGATCTCCAGCACCATGCGGTTTGCATAGGCCGTGCTGTCGGGCGCGAGGAAATAGGCGAAAATGGCAACGAACAGCGACATGACAATGACGACCAGTCCTGCAACGGCCCCTTGTTCCGCCTCAAACGCTTCCAGGCTTGTTGGGTAAATGCGTCCATGCGGTTCCCAAAATAGCGTAAATAAGAGACATTTTGGAACAATTGCCTGTGCGTTTTTCTTCATTTATTACCTACACCCATATGTAAATCCAACTGGACCACGACCTCTTTTGCGATCACACGAAAATCAACTTACCACCTTTGATCCGTACAACAGCAGGGATGACAAAATGCGTAATTTCTGATAGACTTATGCCAACGTAATCAATGCTTAAGACGTACCCGTAAAGACACAGTAACATTAATTTCTGCTTAAGACGAGACACAGACGCACAAAGACTATTTCATCGGCCCAAATTTCAATACCGTCAAGGATGAACTCCTGACACAAGACCTTTTAGCTACATCCCAGACAGTAACCTTTTCATTTATCATCATTAAACGACACAGTTTATGCAAACACTCCAACTGCCGCAGATCTTCTGCCCTTTTCCCTCTATGCTCAACCCCTTCGCGAAGGAAGCCGAAAAACACACCGCGGAATGGGCCGCCCGCTTCGGGCTTGTCAAATCGGAAAAAGCGCGTGAACGTTTCAACCGCGCGCGCTTCGCCATGCTTTCTTCCCGTGCGTTCCCCACTGCCGGGCGTTTTGAACTTTGCATCGCTGCAGAATTCAACACCTGGCTGTTCCTGCTGGACGACAAGAACGACGAATCCATGTTCGGCAAACTGGACTACCTCCAGATGGTCCACTCTTTCGTGAGCCAGATACTACGCAACAATAGCGTAGTAGCGCCCGAAGAAGGTATGGCGCTGGCGGGCGGCTTCGCCGATCTCTGGAAACGCATGCGCCGACTGGGCAGCCCTGCCTGGCAACAACGTTTCGTTCAGAGCATGACCGATTACCTGGACGCCTGCCTTTGGGAAGTGGAAAACAGGATGGCCCATAAAGCCCCGTCAGTAGCCGACTACATCCAGAAGCGCCCCTACACTGGCGCGCTGTATGCCGACATTGAGCTGATAGAAATCCTGGAAAACATCTACCTCCCCGATGAGGTACGCGGCCACGAAGTCGTACAACAACTCTCCCTGGCCTGCAACAATGTGGTGTGCTGGGCCAACGACCTTTTCTCCTTCGACAAGGAACGCCGCCAGGGCGATGTGCATAACCTGGTGGTTGTATTAAAGGAAGAGCGCTCCCTTACGCTGGAAGCCGCCGTGGCCGAAGCCGCGCGCATGCACGACGAAGAGGTGCGCCGCTTCATCGCGATGAGTGAGTCGTTACCGAATTTCGGTGAAGAAGTAAATGATGAGCTCCAGCGCTACATCAGCGTCCTGAAAGCCTGGATGCGGGCTAATCTTGACTGGAGCTTCGGAGACACGGCCCGGTATCGCATGCATATTCGCGAGACCGCCAGCGGCAATTGGCTCATTTCAAGGATGTAAAAGGAAAAAGGGCGGCTAGTGAACCTGCCGCCCTTTCCATTCGTAAGATCCGAATTTGCCCAGCCATCCGGCGAGCACTACGTAAATAATATGAAATGGCTGCCCGGGAATGAACCACGGGAGCAGGGAACGTTTGCCAAAGAATGAAGCTACCGGCACCAGGAATAGCAATTCCAGCACCACTTTATACGCCATCAGCCATACCAGCCACATCCGGAGCGCGGGCGTGAAGATCGCGACGATCGCCATGAGCAGCAGCATTACATTCCACAGATAAACGATTACCAACACACGGGTTATCCGTTTATCTTCATACTATCGGCTTTCGACGACCAGCGGATCCGCTGGTTCATGAATCCTTTTACGGTATCTACCGGTAAAGTACGAACGATGGCATCAGGTGATTTGAGATAGTGGACGCTTCCAGGGTAAGCGTGATAAATCTTATACATAAGGAGCATATCGTCTCCCGAAGCGATCATATCGATCCCTGTAAATCCACCCACTTCTTCGAAGGCCTGCTTTTCATATGCAAGGTTGGCGCCATTGCACATGGTGCCTGATTCCGTAAGCTACAGCTCCCGTAATACCTTGCATGGTCATGAAATCGAGCGACTGTAATTTCTTGAAGAAGTTATCCTCGTGATGGTAGGAAACCGGCGCCGCGATGAACTTTGGCTTGTGGATCTCATAACATTTAACGACGGCTTCGAGCCACTTGGTGCCCATGACGCAATCCGCGTCCGTTGTTACGATGAGGTGACCCGTTGCCATCGTGATGGCCGTTTCGATGGCTTTCTTTTTATAGGAATTTAGCCGCTCTTCCGGGCTGAGATGGTCTGCCATCCGGACAAGCCGAACATTGGTAGCCGGAAAATAACGGACAACATCCGCAGTACGATCGGTCGAAAAATCATCGACCACGATCACCTCGAACAGGTTGGCGGGATAACTCTGCTGCTGGAGGGCCTCCAGGAGAACAGGGATGTTTTCCTCCTCGTTCCGTGCGGGGATGATGACAGACACTTTCGTACTGAAAGTGTATGCGTGCGTGGCCGGGTCGAAAGGCTTCAACCGGCTCCAGCCATAAAGATACGACAGCATTAAAATACCGTACAATAAAGCAAGTCCGAGCGTAATGATCAATAAGGCAGTCATTTCCTACTTTGTCGAAATGTTATTTCTGATAATAAAACCCAATGATTCCGTGATTAGCTGATGGCCTTTATCGAGTACCAGCAGCCGGCAGGAAAAGAGCCGTCGGCGAATTGCTCGCCGATGACAGGAGGGATGACACGGTCGTATTTTCCGAAGATCAGCAGCGTGTCGATCCTAAATTGCGCCATCAGGCGCTTGCATAGCTTCTTGCGGGAAGCATCCGCCGCATGATTGTCCAGACGTTGTAAACCAACTGTCGCTTATCTTCCTGGTTCATCCGGTGGAGCGCAAATTTGTAGACGCTTTCATTTAAAGGCCGATTTTCCGCCAGAGAGTCAGCAGGCGAAAAAACAGCGCGGGATTGCGGGTATTGTAAGAAAATATCCGGTTTCCCAATATGGTCCGCGTGGCAAACATATGCCATGGATTGTTCTTCAACCCGTCCGGCGCAGCCAGTATAAGGTGCCTGATCCTTTGCGCCATTTGTTCTACGATGCACAGGGCCAGTCGCCCACCCATACTATAACCCAGTAGGGAGAAGGTTTGTTTGCCGGTTATTTCCAATATTTTTCCGTCAACGCTGCGAGGTCCTTTTTTCCATAGGCCGGCCTTCCTTCCAAACCGTTTTCCCGTGAAAGGGCATATCTAACGCGACGATGGTAAAAATATTGCCCAATCCGGCTTCCATACAACCAAAGTGCGACGCGCTCTCCCGAAACCGTGGAAACATATCAGCAAATCCGGCCCTTCACCGGTCTGCAAACCGGAGAAGGTACTGTCGAGATATGTAAGATTGAATTCCATGGGGCGTTTCCGGGATTGCGAATTTATAACATTATGCCTCGTAATCATAATTTGTCAATTGCTATAATCTAGGTAAATTACGAGTAGACTAAAAAATCATGCAAAATGGATACCGCGGTTAATAGCAAAGCAGCCCTGAAAGGGGCGGAGTTCCTGGTGAAAGACGCATCCCCGCAGACGTTTTCATCCCTGAAGATTTTTCGGAGGAACAGTTGATGATCAAGGAAATGGCTGAAACGTTTATCGCACGTGAAGTAACGCCGGTGCTCGACCGGCTGGATAAGCTGGAAGAAGGGCTGATGCCTTCCCTGCTCGACAAAGCCGGAGAACAGGGACTGTTGGGCGCCGCTTTCCCGGAGGAGCTGGGAGGACTGGGCAAAGACTTCATCACCGCAACCCTGATCAATGAAGCGCTCGGCGCAGGGCATTCCTTCTCCGTAGCAATGGCGGCCCATACCGGGATCGGCTCACTCCCCATTCTTTACTTCGGTACGGAAGCCCAAAAGCAGAAATACATTCCTAAACTTGCCTCCGGCGAGATGAAAGGCGCTTACGCCCTTACGGAGCCCAACTCCGGCTCAGACGCCCTGAGCGCCAAAACCACCGCCAAACTCAGCGAAGACGGCAAACACTATATTCTCAACGGCCAGAAAATCTGGATCACTAACTCCGGCTTTGCCGACGTATTCACCGTGTTCGCTAAAGTAGACGGCGAACAGTTCACCGGCTTTATCGTCGATAAAGACACCCCAGGGTTCACCCTCGGCCCCGAAGAGCATAAGATGGGCATCAAAGGTTCCTCCACCCGCCAGATCTATTTCCAGGATGCTAAGATCCCCGCGGAGAACGTCCTGGGACAAATCGGGAAAGGCCACCTCATTGCCTTTAATATCCTTAATATCGGTCGCCTGAAGCTTTGCGCAGCCGCCCTCGGGGGCGCCAAAGGCAGCCTGGATATCACTATCAGCTACGCCAAAACCCGCGAACAGTTCAAGCAACCTATCGCGAACTTCGGTGCGATCAAACATAAACTCGGAGAAATGGCCATCCGGATATGGGCATGTGAAACGGCGCTTTACCGCACCGCTCAACTGATCGACCAGCAGGAGCACGAACTGCTCGCCGCCGGGAAAGCCTTCAACGAAGCCCTCCTAGGCGCAGCTGAAGAATATGCCGTTGAATGTGCGATGCTGAAGGTAAATGGTTCTGAAGTCCTCGACTTCGTAGTGGACGAAGGCGTACAAATCCACGGCGGTAACGGCTTCAGCGACGAATACGTAATCTCTAAAGCTTATCGCGACTCCCGTATCAACCGTATTTTCGAAGGCACCAACGAAATCAATCGCCTCCTCACGCTGGATATGACGCTGAAACGCGCCATGAAAGGCAAACTCGACCTCATGACTCCCGCCATGAACGTGCAGAAGGAACTTATGAGCATTCCCGACTTCGGAAACGACGACGAAGGCGCTTTCGCCGCGGAAAAGAAAGTGATCGCCAATATGAAAAAGGCCATCCTCCTCACCGCCGGCGCCGCCGCCCAAAAGCTCATGATGAAGCTGGAATCCGAACAGGAAATCCTCATGAACATCGCTGACATGGCCATTGAAACATTCGTCAGCGAAAGCGCCCTGCTCCGCCTCATCAAGCTGACGGAACAAAAAGGCGATGCCGCCACTGCCCTCCAGGCAGATATGGTAAAACCTATCTGACCGATGCGGCCGACCGTGTCCATAAATCCGGCAGAGACGCCATCAATGGCTTCGCTGAAGGCGACGAGCAGCGCATGATGCTCCTCGGGCTGAAACGGTTCACTAAAACGGCGCCGTTCAATACGAAGGACGCACGCCGCCGTATAGCCGACAAACTTATTAGTGACGGCAAATACTCTTTTTGAGGAGCGGCAGATCATTAACAGCTGAATTAGATAACTTTACAAGGAACAGGCAAAATGCTTGTTCCTTGTTTTTTTGGACAATAACCAGCGCTATGTCGAATCGGAAAATCGGGAGCCTGCTGTTGGCCGTCTGCATCGCAGCGCCCGCAGTAGCTCAGGAGAAAAGTTTTCTGCGCCTCACCCAGCCCGGCAAACAGAATAACAGTGTTAATACAGCCCGCCAGTTCCTGGTCGGCTCTACCTGTAAATCCTGCCAGGTATTCGTCAACGACGAGCCCCAGAAAGTATACCCAACCGGCGCCTTTGCAATTGAAGTGACGTTGTCCGAAGGCGGCAATGAATTCCTGGTAAAATCGATGGGGCCTAACGGCGACAGTGCCGTACGGTCGGTTTGGTATACATACAATGCGCCCCAGGCGCCGCAACCGGTATCATCCGTCAATATCGCGACTATTCAGACCTTTCCTGAGGGGAATCTCACCCTGGCTCCCGGCGACGTGATCCGCGTCCGGGTCAAAGCTATTCCCGGCGGCACCGTTAAGCTGGGCGATGCGCTGACCCTGCAGGAACTTCCGTAGGCGGCTCCCAGCAAATGCCCGGAATTTATCAGGGATCATATACCGTCCAATGTGCCGATCCCCTCATACAGGGCAAACAACTTCCAGTTACGCTTGATTATGAAGGCCAGCAGGTCCGCCGTTTCACACCGAACATCTTCACCCTTCGCGACCCGCAGGCCCAACCACTCGTCGGCAAGACCTCGGGAGACGACCCCATTCTCAAATACGGTCTTGGCAGCGACCGCCTGGGCGGCGCCCGAATGGGCAGCCTGGATACCGGCGTGGTGCTCAATATTACCGGCAAGGCTGACGGAGACTACCGGGTGCAGCTTTCCAGGACCCTCAGCGCCTGGATACCACAGGAATATGTGAAACTTCAGCCTCCTGGCACTTTCCCGCCCATCTCGCTGACTGGCTCCTGGCGCGTCTGGGGCGACGAGCGGTTCGACTATGTATCCGTCGGGCTGACGGCTAAACTGCCATACCGGACCATCCAGCAAAACGATCCCTCCCGGATCGTCATCGATATCTTCGGCGCTACTTCCAACACTAATTGGATCACCCAACTGGAGAATACGAAAGAGATCAAAAACGTTTATTACGAGCAGGTGGAGGACGATATTTTAAGGGTCATCATTGAATTGAAGCATACCCAGCACTGGGGGCACCAGGTGTATTATAACGGTAGCATCCTGACGGTGAAGGTAAAACGTCCCCGTCGAAGCCCGGCCTGGTGACCTGACCATTGCGGTAGACGCTGGCCATGGTGGCCGGAACCTCGGCGCACAAGGGCCTACGGGCGTATATGAAAAGGAAATGGCATTGGCAGTGGCCGTGGCATTGCAGCAGGCGCTCCAGCGCGAGGGGGCGGGTCATCATGACCCGGGTGAATGATTCCTATATAGATAACGGTTATCGCGTGGTGTCTTACCGGGACAAAGAACCGGATCTGCTGGTCAGCATTCATCTCAACTCTTCATCCGACCCCATCAGGATCCAGGGTACCAGCACTTACTACAAGCATATCGGTTTCAGACCGCTCAGCCAGCATATTTACAAACGGCTGTTGGAACTGGGGCTGAAGGAATTCGGCAATGTAGGCAGCTTCAATTTTGCACTGAACAGCCCAACCGAATACCCGAACGTATTGGTAGAGACGCTGTTTCTGAGCAATCCTGAAGATGAGATGCGGATCCTGGACCCAGGGTTCAGAAAGGAAATGGCCGGGAAGATCGTGGACGGCATCAGGGACTTTGTGGCGGAGGGCTACGCCAAAGCGGAGTAGATCGGACTGGAAACAGAAATGGCTCCCGCAGAGGGAGCCATGTAATACCGGTGAAGGTATTTCCATATCCAGAACGATTCTTTAGCGTGGTAGCAGAGTGAAATCAACACGTATGCATCCCGCCATAAGGCGATTATAATATTCTCTCATGTCTTCGTTAATTGCGGACCGGGAAAGGGGCCTGGAACCGGGCCCGGACTGTTCCGGCGCCACATTGCAAAGGTGCCCAATTGGGGGAGGCTGCCAATACCCACAAGTGAGTATTTTTAAACATACAATTACCCTACTATCTTAGTAGATTAATGTTTATCTTTGTCAGGTGGCTGGCGTAGGGTTATTTCGTAACTTTAGCGCTATCCGTTGAAAAATACAAACTTATGAGCCAACTGGTAGAAGAGTTCGACGCTTACCGGAGCAAAATGAACGAAGTGATCCTTGGAAAACAAAACCTGGTACTGAACCGGTTATTTAACCTCGACACCAATACATATGCAGAAGGCGCGTTGCCTGTGAAAACGAAAGAATTGCTGGGCCTGGTAGCCTCAATGGTGCTTCGCTGCGACGACTGCATCAAGTACCATCTCGGGAAATGCCATGAGCAGGGGGTAACCACACAGGAACTGTATGAAGTTTTGCGGTGGCGAATATCGTAGGCGGTACAATCGTCATTCCGCACACCCGCCGGGCTGCAGAATATTGGGAAGAGCTCATCAATTCGTAACTTTACATTCCAAACTTTATATATACAAGATAATGTCAACAACCACTGCTTCTCCGCAGCCATTAACGGCCAAAGATTTTGCAACCGACCAGGAAGTCCGCTGGTGCCCGGGTTGCGGAGATTATTCCATATTGAAACAGGTGCAAACCATCATGCCCGGACTTGGCCTTCCCCGTGAAAACATCGTGATCGTATCTGGCATCGGGTGTTCGTCTCGTTTTCCGTATTACATGAACACCTATGGCATGCACTCGATTCACGGGCGCGCCACCGCCATCGCTTCCGGCCTGAAGGCTACGCGCCCCGAACTGAGCGTGTGGATCGTAACCGGCGACGGTGACGGCTTGTCTATCGGCGGGAACCACACCATCCACCTGCTGCGTCGCAACTTCGACGTGAACATCATGTTGTTCAACAACCAGATTTATGGTCTGACGAAAGGTCAATATTCCCCGACCTCCGAAACGAATAAAGTAACCAAGAGCACCCCTACGGCAGTATCGACCATCCATTCAATCCTATGGCACTTGCGATGGGCGCGGACGCTACTTTCGTGGCCCGCAGTATGGACCGTGATCCCAAGCATCTCCAGGAGATGCTGAAAAGGAGCCATGCGCATAAAGGCGCTTCGTTCCTGGAGATCTACCAGAACTGCAACATCTTCAACGATGGCGCATTTGAGGTGTTTACCGAAAAGTCGAGCAAGGCCGACAATACGATTTTCGTGGAGCAGGGCCAGCCGCTGATCTTTGGCGCCCAAAAGAACCTGGGCATCCGGCTGGACGGGCACAAACCTGTGGTAGTTGACCTGAACGACGGTCAGTTTACCGCATCTGATCTCTGGATCCACGATGAACAGGACTTCGGTAAGGCGCAGATCCTCACCCGCATGTTCGACGATGCGCGGATAGAAGGGCATCTGCCCCGTCCTTTCGGTGTGTTTTACCAGATCTTCCGTCCTACATACGAAGATATCATGGCTGCACAGCTGGAAGAAGCGAAAGCCAAACGTGGTCCCGGTAGCCTGGATAAACTCCTGGCAGGGAACGAGACTGGACGATTGCATAAGCAGATTATCTACATCACAATATAAGGCCGCATACATTGCGGCCTTTTTTTATATCAGTATTTTCATTTTCCAGAACGCTATTCCAGTCGACATTTTCGTCCCCTCACTTTATAAATCGGAAACGCGATCTCCGATTTTCCGAGATGCATTTTTAGGTGTGATGCATTACATCACCGACATTTGAATTGTTAGCCCGAAACTTTAATGTAAAAATTGTAGTTACATGGACCTGGATACATATCCGGTACACTCATCCGATGATTTGTTAATGCACACGTTTGTCAGTAGGGGTCCGAAGGGAGAGATTATAAAGCGTGTAGAATTTCAGGAGATCGGCAAAAATCGATACAACCTGGCGTTCGGTGATGACGATGAAGAAGTAGGATTAAATGATAAAGCAAGGACTAATAATAAAGACCGCGAAAAGGTTTTGGCAACCGTAGCTATCATTATTGACAACTTCCTGCAATATAATCCACATGTACGTATTTATATTGGAGGTAGTACAACCTGTAGAACCCGATTATACCAGATCAAAATTGTCCAATTCCTTCAAAAGATTAATGTGGGATATGATATTCACGGCTCGATAGGTGGGCGATGGAAACCATTTGAAAAGGAGAACAAATATGACGCTTTTTTATCAAAACTAAAACATGGACAAATGGGAAAAGTAAACCGTCCAAAGAAACAGGAACAACATTTTGATATCAAAAAATGGAGAGCTCAATATGCCTCAAAATTCACGATCGTGCCTAAGGACCATTTCTCCGACGTTAGTAATCATCCGTTTTTAAACAGAAGTATGACGCAGCAATTGCATTCACCACACAGAATCCGTGGCCACCAGAGGAGTAACTGTGCCATAAAATATAAGTCTCCGAACCACCACGGCTAAAAGGTATTTGGTAATCTTTTATTCCTGGCTGATTCTTCAAATTAATGCGAGAAATCCCCACCGCCGAAAAGCACCTGATATAGGAGGGCCAGACCGAAAATGATCATGCAGACCCCGGCGACACGGTTCAGCCAAAGGACGTTTGTTAGGGTTAATTTGTGACGGATCTTATCGGAGACAAAGACTTTGAGGATATCGGCTGCTAATACGAAAAGGAGACACACGGTGTACATCGTGAACCGATAGCTCACATCGAGCCCTGAATTTGCAACGCATACTCCCAGCCAGAAAATTATCACACCAGGATTAAGGGTATTCATCAGAAACCACCCAGCCAGATCTTTGCATAATCGCGGGTCCGGAACATCTCAGGGCGCTCGTCCCCGTAGCAATGCGCACCTTCTTGAACAAAAGACCGTAAATACCCATGCAAATCAACAGGATACCTCCGGAAATCCCGATAATGAATGTGTGGGTGCCCAGACGGCCGATAAATGCCGATGCCAAATTCCCCAACAATACAAACATGATGTCACTGGCTGAAACGCCCAGGGCAAAACTTATCCCCGCACGCCAGCCATTGCTGATGCTATACTTGATAATGGCGAAGATCACCGGTCCTACAGAAACCGATAAAAACACGCCCAAACCCAATCCTGCGATAATGGCGGCAGTCATTCCCTGATAAACACTTAGGCTTTCACGCCTGCTTTGGTGATGAGGAATTGTTCCCAGTCTTTGAGCTTCTCGCCCTTCAACACACGTGGAAACTTATTCATGGCTCCTTCCTTGCCCTTACAGCGCAGGTAATCGAGGAAAACCTGGTTGGGCATGATTTCAACGAAGATCTCTTTTAAAGCGGACGTCCGCTCCACCGCGTAGTCATCATTCACTTCCGCGAGCGTCTGATCAATGATCTCCCGCACCTTCGCCGCGTCCACATTAGTAGCGTCGGTGCCAATATACCAGCGATGTGCAAACAAATTCTCGTACTGGAATCCCGCCACCGTAAACTCACGGATCGTGATTCCCAGCTTGCGCTGCACGGTATCTATCGCCTTGTTCATGTTGTCAATGCTCATGTGCTCACCCGCCAGGCTTAAAATTGCTTGGTCCGGCCCACGATCACGATCTCATGCTCCTTTACGGAAGTAAACTTTACCACGTCGCCGATCAGGTATCGCCAGGCGCCTGAGCAGGTAGACAGCATCACGGCATACTCCTGATCTTCGACCACTTCGTGGATCATATATGATTTCGGGTTCGGCTTTACTTCGCCGTCCGCATCGAAATTCTCTTCATTAAAGGGGATGAATTCATAGAAGATCCCTGTATTCAGTACAAGCTTGATCCCTTTCACTCCCGGACGTGCCTGAAAACCGAACGATCCTTCCGAGGCCATATAAGTCTCAATAAAGGTAATCGGCTTGCCTAACAGCCGCTGGAAGCTTTCGCGATAAGGTTCAAAGCTCACGCCCCCATGGATGTAAATAGCCAGGTTCGGCCAGATTTCATGGATATTCTTGACGTTATGGTATTTAATAATCTCTTCCAGCACGATCTGCACCCAGGCAGGAACGCCGCACACCGTGCCCACGTCCCACTGGGGAGCCTTACGGACGATCAGTTTAATACGTTGCTCCCAATTGGGCTTACGGGAGATCTGGCTGCCTGGTTTATAGAAGCGGCGAAACCATTTGGGAATGTTTTTCGCCTGAATGCCGCTCATGTCGCCCTCGTAGTAGTCACCTTTCTCAAACAGCGAGGTGGTGCCTCCCAGCATAAGTATCCCCTTGGTAAAGGATTTCGGCGGTACATTAAAGTTGGCCATTGAATACAGCTGCTTCACCCCCACCTTTTTCACCGTACGCAGCATGTCGCGGGTTACGGGAATATGCTTTGAGGCCGACTCGGAAGTGCCCGAGCTCAGCGCGAAATATTTGATTTTCTCCGGCCAGCTCACATTCGCCACTCCTTCGAGGCATTTATGCCACCATTCCGCATGCATTTTATTGTAGTTATGCACGGGAACAGACTGCCGGAAGCGGGCTACCCAGTTGGGGGCATGCAGGATGTCCTCAAATTGATAATGCTCGCCGAACTGCGTGTGTTTCGCTTTTTCCATCAACCTGCGCAGTACCTGCATCTGGTACTGACGCGGCGTCCCCAGCTTAAACGTAAACTGTTTCCTGATTCGTAGGGATCTGGATATAAGGTTACCAATAATGGCCATTAATTGCGGATTCTTTGTTTAAAAAGCAAAAATAGTTAATTCGTTGTAATTCGGGGAAGTTGGCTAAGCTTCGTACATTTGCGCCATGTTGAAAACTACGTTAATCAAAGCTACAGAAGCCGGGGCAAAAGTTTTGCAGGAATATTTTAACGGTACTTTCACGATTTCCCACAAAAGCACGGTCAACGACCTGGTGACCGAAGCCGATAAGAAAGCGGAAGCCGCCATTATCGACGTTATCCGCGCCGACTATCCCGACCATTTCATCCTCAGCGAAGAAGCCGGCTCCCTCGAAACCCAGTCCAACATCAAATGGATCATCGACCCGATCGACGGAACCGTAAACTTCGCCCATGGCATCCCCTTTGCTGTGTAAGCATCGGCGTGGAGCAAGACGGCGAAATGATCCTCGGCGCCGTATATAACCCGATCATGAACGAGTTTTTCTTCGCCCAGAAAGGTTTTGGGGCCACACTTAATGACCGGAAGATATCCGTGTCCTCCAAACCCCACCTTGCTAATGCCTGCCTGGTTACTGGTTTCCCTATAAATTCGAAAACTCCAACCATAATCCCTGGCTACCCTCCAGTCTTTCGTTCAGCAGGGCTTGCCGGTCCGCCGGCTCGGCTCCGCCGCAATCGACCTTTGTTGGGTTGCCTGCGGCCGGTTCGACGGCTTCTGGGAGCATCACCTTAATGCATGGGATTCCGCTGCCGGGTACCTCATCGTCCAGGAAGCAGGCGGAAAAGTGACCGATTTCAAAGGAAATGCATATTCCCTTACCAACCGCACATCCTCGCTACAAACGGCCATATTCATGATGGCATGCTGGAAGCGATCAATAATATTCAATAGTCATGGAAGAAAGAACTGAAATAAACGACCTCGGAGAGTTTGGCCTGATAGACCGCCTCACCCGCAATTTCGAAATCCAGAACGCAGGAACCGTCCTGGGCGTGGGCGATGATGCCGCGGTGATCGATCACTTTGGCAAGCAAACCGTCGTTTCCACAGATATGCTTGTGGAGGGCATCCACTTCGATCTGATGTATACCCCTCTCAAACACCTGGGATATAAGTCAGTGGTTGTCAACCTGTCCGACATCTACGCCATGAACGCCGTGCCTACCCAGATCACGGTGAGCATTGCGTTTTCCAACCGCTTTTCCCTGGAAGCGCTCGACGAATTCTATGAAGGCGTCTATGCAGCCTGCGAACGTTATAATGTCGATCTCATTGGCGGCGACACCACTTCTTCCCAGAAAGGGTTCATTATCAGCGTAACTGCGCTCGGTGAGGTAACCACGGGCCAGTTCGTGAAGCGTTCCACCGCACAGAAAGGCGATCTCCTCTGCGTGTCCGGAGACCTGGGGCCGCATACCTCGGCCTCACCTTGCTGGAAAGAGAAAAAGATCTTCCTGGAGAACCCCAAGATCCAGCCAGACCTTGAAAATCAAACATATATCATCGGCCGGCAGCTAAAACCGGAAGCCCGGAAGGATATTATCGCCTTCCTGGCAGAAAAGAGATCGTCCCCACGTCCATGATGGATGTTTCTGATGGACTAAGCTCCGAAATCCTGCACATTTGCAAGCAAAGCGAAGTCGGCTGCGTGTTGTATGAAGACAAGATACCCGTTCACGACGAAGCTCGCCAGATGGCCATGCAATTCGGCCTCGACCCTACCGCCTGCGCCCTTAGTGGTGGGGAAGATTATGAGCTGCTTTTCACTATGAAGCAGGAAGATTATGATAAAATCGTACTAAATGAAGAAATTGCCGTGATCGGGTACATCACCGGCCCTGAAGAAGGCTCCACATCATTACCCGCGGTGGAAACAGGCATCAAATCACCGCTCAGGGATGGAACGCATTCAAATAGTGTAAAATCGCCATAAAGAAAAAAAGCCCGGTTCGATGATCGAACCGGGCTTTTTAGTCTGTTTATCTACTATCGACCACCTTAAAAAAGGGGCTGTTGTGCGTGGGGTCCAGCCCTCCACGGCATCGAACCCTAACTTAATCTTATATTTTCCCGGCATCTTGAAAACGGGAATTTTGACATCTACGGAATCTTTCCCAACGACATCAGATAAGTGCAGTTCCGTTTCAAGAATGGAAGCCTGTCGATTCCGGTCTTCAAGGTCGAGAATGGCAAAACGCAATAGCGGACCTTCCCCTTAACCGGTATTTGTGTTCCATAGTAGTTCTTCACGGCAAACCTATATGATTCTATCTGGCCCCCGGCTCCTGCTTCCTTTCGAATTCGCTTTGTGCCGGAATGAGCTGCAGGAGGCTATAGGAATAGAAGTCCTTCACGGGGCGCCCGTAAAAAGTGCCCTGTGCCGTCTTTTTACCCTCCGCGTCCGGGAAATAGTTCTTGTCGGAAGACGCCAGCCATATCTCTTTTCCCCACAGTTTTTCTTCCATCGGCCAGAAATTGTACTGACTGCGCCGGCTTTGGATGGTATTCAGGCTATAAGCTGATGCTCCCTGGTAGAACATGTATTTCGAAGGCTGCTGGTAACTGTTAAGGAAGACCACCGGCCGGCCGGCTGCCTGTTTTTTCACTTCAGCCGTCCATTCCTCGTTGTGGTGGATCTCCGGGCGGATGCGTACCCCTGGCAGGAAGTCCCACATCATATACACCCGAACCACCGCCACCAACACCAGCGAAGGAATCCAGAGGGCCTTCAATACTTTCACGGAATACCCTTGCCGGACGATCCCCTGATGCGCGAGTATCACCAACGGCGCAAAGACCATCACCGTCCAGTTAGCCTCCACACGCCCCTTGAACGTACTCAACAGGAAAAATACGAGTACCCCGCCAAAGAAAACTTCAGTGACCGCTCAAAACTGTCCTTCACCGGCACCCGGAAAGCGTAATACAATAGCAACCACCCCACCAGCGGACCAAACAGCAAGAGCTGCCCGGCAAGGTAATCCAATGTAAAGCTGATATGATATGCTTTCGCATTACGCTCAACAAGATGGTATTGGAGTGACGGGAAATCGTGGGTGTATTGCCAGTAAAGGTGCGGGAAGAATAAGGCTGATGTAATGATCACCGCTGCCCAGAAACGGGGCAGCTTCAGTAAATGGAGATTCGACAATACCGTGAAGAAGACCAACAGCACGCCATGGTACTTACTATAGAACATCAGCGCCATGCTGATCCCAAGGAGCAGCGTGTTCTTCCAGTTCTGTGCGGTGAGGAACTGCCGGTAGATGTAAAAGTATAAAGCGGCGAAAAAGATGAGGGGAATATCGGGAACGGCAAGTATCCCGCCCAGCTGCATGGCGCCCATACCGGCAAGTATCAGGTAGAAAACGGTATTGTTCTTCTCTGATATCAGTTTATCAGTAAGCACAAGCGTACCTATGTTCAATACCACCATTCCCAGCCGAACACCCAGCTCATTATGAAATAAAGCATACCCGGCCTTGATCAGGAGTGCAATCATGGGCGGATGGTCGAAATACCCCAGTCGAGATGATTGGAATAGACCCAATAATACGCCTCGTCGTCCATCAGTTCGGTGAAACAAGCCTGGACAACAGCAAGTAGGGCCCATATGGCCAGTACCGTATTTTTGTACTGGTTCCTGGTAAAGAAGTGGATCATAGTGGGGCGAAGTTAGCCAAATCCCCACTATTTCTTAGAGGATCATGAATCGGTCGGCGTCCTTCATGAAAGGGAACTTAGCGCGGAGTTCATCCAGGTGTTGGCGGGAAAGCGTGTAGGTAAACACGTCTTCGTCATGCGCTTTTTGGTAGATGATTTCACCCACAGGGTCTATGAGGCTTGTATCGCCGCTGTGGTAGATGTCGTTGCCATCATTGCCTACACGGTTTACCCCGATCATGTAGCATTGGTTTTCGATGGCGCGCGCCTGGAGCAGGGCTTTCCAGGGAACGTTGCGGCGCTCTGGCCAGTTGGCGACGTTAATGAGGACATCATATTCGGGTTGACCGTCGTCTTTGATGGTATTGCGGCTCCATACGGGAAGCGGAGGTCGTAGCAAACGGTCAGGCATATTTTCCAGCCTTTTACGGACGCGATGAGGCGCTTGTCGCCCGCTTCGTAGTGATTATCTTCTCCGGCAAACCCGAAACGGTGGCGCTTATTGTACTGGCCGAACTGTCCGTTGGGCAGCATCCAGAGGAGGCGGTTATAATACTGGCCGTTCTCTTCGATGATAAGGCTGCCGGTAATGATGGCATTTTTTTGTTTCGCTTTCTGTTTCATCCATTGTACGGCAGATCCGTCCATCGTCTGCGCCAGCTTTTCGGGCTGCATGCTGAAGCCGGTGGAAAACATCTCGGGCAGAACGATCACTTCGGTTCTTTCCTTAATGGCATCGATTTTCTGATCGAACATGGCCAGGTTGGCCGGAATATCTTCCCAATGCAAATTCGCCTGAATGAGCGAAACGGTTAAATCTGACATACAATTATGGATTCCAGGAATACGACCTCAAATTTACGCACCAATAACTTAGAAAGTTTTGAAATCATTAAGCCTTATTCTGCTTTTTTGAAATTTCTTCAATCGCATCGCGGGCGAGGTCCGATTCGAAACCCCTTTGGAGGAGGTATTGCAAGGTCTTCCAGGTTCTCTTCATCGGCTGTTCTCCCTTCAGTGATGCATATTTGCGGCCGGCCAGGTTCTTTAGCACCCGGTCATAATCGTCGCCGTCGATCTCCGACAATCCCCGCCGGATGCAATAATCAGATACCTGCTTCTGTTTCAGCATGAGGCTGATCTTCTTGCGCCCCCATTGCCGCATGCGGAATTTGCCGCCAGCATAGGCGCGGGCGTAGCGTTCCTCATTGAGAAAGTTATCCTGCACCAACTGTGCGATGGCTTCATCGGCAGCGTCGCCATAAAGGCCCAGTTCCCGGCACTTTTCCTTTACTTCGGAGTGGCACCGCTCCTGGTAAGCGCAATAGTGGCGCAGCTTTTCCATATCGCTGCTGCTCATATTCGTCAATAAAAGGCCGGCCGTATGTCGGCCGGCCGGGTGAAATAATGTATGGTCGCATTACTGCCGGATAATCATCAGTTTGGCGTAATTCAACATGATCTTCTTTTCGCCGCCTGCCTTGGGGAACATTACCGTGGCAATACGGTTATTTGGCGCACCTTCCAGGCCAGTGATCTTGCCGAACCCGAACTTCTGGTGCTCTACATCCATGCCCACTTCCATATTCGCCGGATCGTCTGCCGTGAAGTTGGCGGAAGGGGTATGATTGGCCGCCGTGGGTGAGGAAATCACCCGTGGCTGGGGCCCTGTTGAACAGGTCGCGAATTACCGGCGGGAGCACCTGGCGCTTTACGCTTATCGAACATCGAGCCCCAGGAAGCGCCACCGCCACCGGTCATGGTGCCGCTATTACGGATACCGCCGGCATAGCTGCGGTCCAGGTATTTCTCGGGAATCTCTTCCAGGAAGCGGCTCGGCTCGTTTTGCTGCAATTGGCCAAAACGGTAACGGCTGTTGGCGTAAGTGATCACCAATCGGCTTTTGGCGCGGGTTACCGCAACGTAGAACAACCGGCGCTCTTCTTCCAGCTCCTCGCGGGAGTTGATGGACAGTCCGCTGGGGAACAATCCCTCTTCCAGCCCCACATTAAACACCACCGGGAACTCCAGCCCTTTGGAGGCGTGAATGGTCATGAGCTTTACTACGTCGCTGTTCTCGTCGTTCGTATTATCAGCATCGGTCAGCAGGGTGATCTGCTGGAGGTAAATACCGAGGATTTATCATCGAGCAGTTCGCCATCTTCGGTCGGCGTTTCCGTGAATTCCTTGATGGAGTTCAACAGTTCCTGCACGTTCTCGTAGCGGGCAAGGCCTTCCGTGGTCTTGTCATTGAAGAGTTCCTTTACAAGTCCGGTGCTTTTACCTACCTGTACGGCCACTTCGTAAGCATTATTCTTGTCGAGCATCACGCGGAAGCTCTGGATCATGATCACAAAGTTCTGAATGGCTTCCAGGTACCGCCTTTGAAACCGAACTCATTGGCCCGCTCCAGCACTTCCCAGAAAGTGATGTTCTGATCATTCGCGAAAATCGCCACTTTCTCTATTGTCGTTTTGCCTATTCCGCGCACCGGATAGTTGATGATACGTTTCAAGGCTTCTTCATCACGGGAGTTGGCAATGATCCTGAGGTACGCGATAAAGTCCTTGATCTCTTTACGCTGGTAAAAGGAAAGACCACCAAAGATCTTATAGGGGATCGCCTGGCGGCGCAGGCTTTCCTCGAAAGAACGGCTTTGCGCGTTGGTGCGATAGAGAATGCAGAAATCGCGGTTGCTGTAGTGATTACGCAGCTTCAGCTCGGAAATGGTGTCTGCCACCATCTTGCCTTCCTCGTTATCGGTATTGGTGCGTACCAGTTTGATCTTGTCGCCCTCTGTATTGTCTGTCCAGAGGTTCTTCTGAATTTGTCCCTTGTTCTTCGCGATCACTTCGTTGGCGACGTTGAGGATGGATTTAGTGGAACGGTAGTTCTGCTCCAGTTTCACCACTTTCACATCGTCATAATCCTTCTCAAACTGGAGGATATTCTGGATGGTAGCGCCGCGGAAGGAGTAGATCGACTGTGCGTCATCTCCCACCACGCAAATATTCTCATGGACAGCTCCAAGCAGTTTCACGATCTCGTACTGCGCGGGGTTTGTATCCTGATACTCATCGATCATGATGTACTTGAATTTGTGCTGGTACTTCGCGAGCACGTCGGGGAAGCCCTTCAGCAGCTGGTACATCTTGAACAGCAGGTCATCGAAGTCCATGGCGCCGTTCTTAAAACAACGCTTCACGTACATATCGTAGATCTTGCCGGTGAGCGGACGGCTGGCGCGCTGGTCTTCCTGCTGGAGGTAATAGTCCACCTGGTAAGCTTCCGGCCCTATGAGGCTGTTCTTGGCCGCGGAAATGCGGTTGTATACGAGATTGGGTTTGTAGTGTTTATCGTCGAGGTTAAGCTCGTTGATGATGGTTTTCACCACGCTTTTGGCGTCGTCCGCGTCATAGATGGTGAAATCGCTGGGATATCCCATTTTAGGCGCATCTGCACGTAGCAGGCGGGCAAACACGGAGTGGAAGGTGCCAATGTAGAGATTTCGGGCCTCGTTGCTGCCCAGGATCTTCTCCACACGCTCTTTCATTTCCTTCGCCGCCTTGTTGGTAAACGTCAGGAAAGTATGTTGAAGGCGTCCACCCCATTACGCATCAGGTGGGCGATCCTCGTCGTCAGTACCTTGGTTTTGCCCGATCCGGCGCCGGCGATGATCATTACAGGACCCTGTAAGGTAATCACCGCTTCTCTTTGCCGGTCGTTCAGGCCGTCTAAATAGTTTGCACTCATCACTAAAAAAATTTGCAGGTGGTAAAAGTACGATTTGACGGCCGGATCACGAAATAAGTGGATAAACTTGGGGCACTTCAGGGCATAAAAAAACGGTCCCGGGGTTACCGGGACCGTTCATTCTTAAAAATTATTTCTCATTCCTGTCCACCTTCAGCCTTTCTTGCCGGTTAGCAACGTCCCATGCAGTGTAGAACACCAGTTTGGCACGCCTGGCTAGCAGGTTGTAATGGATTTTCTCGGGTCTGTCGCCCGGGCGGTGATAATCTTCATGTACGCCGTTAAAGTAGAAGATGATGGGAATCTTATGCTGGGCGAACATGTAGTGGTCGGAGCGATAGTAAAAGCGGTTAGGATCGTTCGGATCGTTGTATTTGTAATCGAGCTTCAGACCAGTGTGCGCATTGGCGGCTTCGCTGATGGGGCGAAGATCGGAGCTGAGCTTGTCGTCGCCGATGATGTATACGTAATTCGTGTCAGATTTATGGTCGTCATCGATACGGCCGATCATGTCGATATTGAGGTCCGTAACGGTTTGAGCGAGGGGATAGATGGGATGTTCCGTATAGAACTGCGAACCGAGAAGCCCTTTTTCCTCTCCTGATACGGTCATGAACACGATGCTCCTGCGGGGCCTTTGCCCGCCTTCTTCGCTTTCATGAAGGCATCTGCCATGGCGATCACGGATACCGTGCCGGAACCATCGTCATCCGCGCCGGGGTGGATCTGGCCATTGATGATGCCAACGTGATCGTAGTGCGCGGTTACGAAAACATATTCGTCTTTCAGATCGGTACCGGGAAGAATGCCGAGTACGTTGCTGGATTTGATTTCTTCTGTGCCTTTATTGAATTCCAGTCCGCTGACTTTTCCGGTAATAGGAGCGGCGCTTCCCGTCTTGGCGGCGGCCAGCAGTTCCGGCCACTGTTTACCGAAGATGGCGCTGGCAACTTCCGGGGAAACGAAATAACTGTTAGGATGTATTCCATGGTTTTCATCATGGGCCAGTAGAGACCTGTGCGGCGCATACGGTTTCCGCCGCGGCCACCCAGGTTGTAACGTTCGCTCACCACGAATACCGCAACGGCCCCGTGGTTCCCTGCGGCGCGCAAGCGATCCGTGATGGCGGCTTTCTTTCCGTCTTCCTCGGCAATGACGATTATCTTTTCGGAGTTGTCGATGCCTTTGTAGGATCATTGGTTTCGGAGGTAATGCCAAACCCTGCAAAGACGGCGTTAGTGGCGCCCAGTTGCTGGTTCACGGCATCTTTTACGGAAGCATAGAATTCCTGCCCGAATGTGAAGGTTTTCCTCCGGCCTGGATGGAGCTTTGTACCAGCGTGTCCTGCATCAGCGAAAAGGGTTGCTCCCATTCGCCATTGCCGGCGCCTGGCTGGAGGCCTGCTGCTTTGAACTGCTCTATGATAAATTTGGCGGCTTTGTATTGGCCGGGCTTTCCGGTTTCACGGCCTTCCATATCATCGGCCGCTACGATAAACAGGTGCTTCTTCAGCTTTGCGGCCGTAATCGTTTCCGCGTAGGTCGTGGCGGAGGAGCGCTTCAGTGGCGTTGAAGCCTTCTGTGCGCAGGCCACGGTGCCTATCGCGAGGAGGCAGGCCAGGATGGATTGTTGCTTCATTGGCAGGTTTTTATGTGCTAAAATTAAGATATACGGCTGTTCTGGCCGCTACCATTCAAATAAAAAGAGGCTGTTTGCACAGCCTCTTCAGGAATATCATGAAACCGGTCTGCACTACATGCAGGCGATCTTCTTAACACGGTTTTCGTGACGCCCGCCTTCAAATGGCGTAGCGATGAATACGTCCACCATTTCGGTGGCGGTAGGCACGCTTACAAAACGCGCGGGGATGCAGAGCACGTTGGCGTTGTTGTGGCTCCTGGCCAGGCGGGCCAGTTCATCGCCCCAGCAAATGGCAGCACGGATGCCCTGGTGTTTGTTCGCCGTGATGGCTACGCCATTGGCGCTGCCGCAGATAAGGATACCGAACGCATGCGTTTCCGGCTTCAACGGCAATGGCTACCGGGTGCGCGAAATCAGGGTAATCCACGGAGTCGGCAGAATAAGTACCGAAGTCTTTTACCTGCACTCCTTTTCCTTCGAGATAGGAGATCACTTCTTCCTTGTACCCGAACCCTGCGTGGTCCGATCCGATCGCTATCGGCAAGGCAAGATCAAATGTCGTCTGTTCCATACCCTATAGGTTTATTTGGTTGTTGTGGTGTTGATGTCTGCCGCTGCTGTTACGACCATTCCTCAATTTCTGCCTTCTGGCGCTTCGCGTACGTTCTGGCCGAGATCAGGATGCTCACTTCATACAGCAGGTATAAAGGTACGAAAACGAGCAATTGATCCAGTACATCGGGCGGAGTGATGATGGCCGCCAGTACGAGGATAATAACGATCGCGTGGCGACGGTAGTTCCGCATGAAAGTCGGGGTAAGCACACCGAGCTTGGTGAGGAAGTACACGAGGATCGGCATTTCGAAGAGTGCGCCCATGCCCAGGATGATCTGCGACATCAAACCGAAATAATCGTCGATGAAGAAGTCGTTCGTGATCACTTCAGACACCGTGTAGCTGGCGAGGAAGTTGATCATGAAGGGAGCGATGAGGAAATAGCTGAATGCGATGCCCATGAGGAACTGCAGGCTGATCCAGAAGATAACGCCTCTGGAACCCTGCGCTTCATTGTCTTTCAACGCCGGGCGGATAAAGCGCCACAGTTCCCAGCATACATACGGGAACGCGCCGATAACACCGATGATCATTGCCAGCTTGAATTGCAGCATGATCTGACCGGCCATCTTGGTATTCTGGAATGTGATGGGTGGCGGCGTGATACACATTTTATCACCGAGGCCCAGCGCATGGCTGGCGGAGCAGATCCATCGGTAAGTAGGGAAGTCGGCTTGTGTAGGGCCGAATATTACTTTGGTGAGGATCCAGTCGGTAAACACGAAACCCAGGATGCTCACGATCACAATAGCGGCGGCGGAGCGCACCAGGTGCCAGCGCAGCTCTTCCAGTGGTCGAAAAACGACATTTCCGCCTTGTCCTCATTATTCGAGAATATCTTCTTTAGCATGCGTATCAAAAATCAGGAGCACAAATATAACATGCACCCCGTAGAGTTGAATGTAAAAAAATGGTGGCTAAGGTAATAAGAAAAATACGAGAAAGTAAGTGGAGATTGATATAGGGCAAAAAAAGAGCCAGCCCGAGAAGAATCAAGAGCCGGCCTTTCATCCATTGTTTGTTAACCCCAAAAAGTTGAATTCGAGAATGTCTTTTTCGCTTCTGTTAGATTGAAACTTCCATCCTTTAATGGCAAGCTATTCAGATGTAAGTCGCAATCGTGACTAAAGCATTCAATTTTCTAAAACAAAAATAGAAAGAAATATCGTATTATCAATGTTACAACAAAGTTTTTTACAACCTTTTAACAAAAATCAAATTATTGTGTTACGTATCAGGCCATATCGGCCTTCCGTTCGTGTTAATTTCCTACCACTCTTGTAAAAAACGATTTTGCAGCAATTATATTATATATTAAAATAAATCTACTAAAAACGTTTCTTAACCTCCTGCCAATCAACTGAATTGTATTATTTGCTGTCTGAAATGTTGCTTTTTCTCTTTTCGGATCCGGCAATTTATCACCGCCGTTCAACTATTTTACAGCAACAATCAGGCCACGTTAACTCAATCCAGGATCTTCATTTTCACCATTTCAATCCGCGTATCCGTCACGTTCAATACATCGAACTCATAATTGTCGATGATAATGCGCTCTTTCAGGCGTGGAATCGTCTCATAATGAGAGATGATGTATCCTGAAAGCGTCTCACTTTCATCTTCCGGGAAATCGAAGCCGTATCGCTCGTTCAGGTAATCCAGTTCCAGCCGGCCGGAGAAAATGTATTCTTTTTCGGCGATCTGTTTCTCCACGAACTCTTCCACATCATGCTCATCCTTGATCTCCCCGAAAATCTCCTCCAGCACGTCCTCGATCGTAACGATCCCGGCAGTGCCGCCGAATCGTCTACCACCCAGGCGATACTGCGCCGCTCTTTGTTGAATTTACCCAATAAATCGATGGCGCTCATGGTCTCAGGCACGGCCAGGATGGGGTGGATGACGGCACGGATATCTTTCGGATCCTTGAACATGTCCAACTGGTGCACATATCCGAGAATATTGTCAATATTTTGTTCGTAGATAATAACCTTTGACAATTTTGTATCAATGAACTTCTTCCTGCAGTCTTCGATCGTTGCGGTTATATCCAATGCTTCGATCTCTTTCCGGGGAATGAGGCAACCGCGGATCTTGACATGCACCAGGCTGAGGGCGTTCTCAAACAATTCGGTGTTCAGCTCCTGGTTTTCACCCATATGCTGTTGGCTCTGCCTGGTAAAATACTCAACGTCTACCCGCGCAAAAGAGCTCTTATTTTCAATAATACGCACATTGAACAGGTATTTGAGTATCCACTCTGATATGGACTCCAGCATAGCGCCGATCACATAGAACGGCTTAGACAGCACCGAAATAGGCCAGGCGAAAAAGCTCAGCAGGGCTTCCGGCCGGGAACGGAAAATGCTTCGCGGAATGAAAAATCCGAAAAACAATACCAGCAAGGTTGCCGCACAGATCTCGATAAACAGCGTAAGCGCCACATAACGCGCCACTTGTTCTTCCGATTTCCAGATCGACAGCCACAGCTGATCCAACCATCCCGCTACCAGCATGCTGTAGATCACGATGCTGATAGTCAGGCCGATCAGGCTTGTAGCCAGGATCTTGGCGGGATGTTCGCTGAATCCGGCAAGGATCTTCCCCGCTACGCGGCCCTGTTTCTTCTTCAGCTCGATGCTCAGCCGGTTGATATTGGCGAACGCCGTTTCCATACCGGCAAAAAAGCCGGCCAGCAGAATCACCAAGACCAGTAAAACGATCGTGTAAATATCCATCCGTTCAAAAATATGATTTTATGGGGTGCAGCAATTGCCGCGCCAATCAATAACGGTTACCGTCCCAAAAAGTTTTCGATCAGCTTCCTCACTTCGGCATAGGCCGTTTCCAGCACTTCATTTACAACAATATAATCAAATTCTTTGGCAAAAGACAGTTCATACTGCGCTTTGCCCAGCCGCTCGTCCAGGCTCGCCTGCGACTCGGTCCCCGTTCGCTGAGCCTTACGCGCAACGCATCGAGCGATGGCGGCTGTATGAATATGGTCATGGCCTGGCCATGGTATTTCTCTTTAATGCTAAGCGCGCCCTTCACGTCAATATCCACCATCGGCGTCTGGCCATTGCCCCAGATGCGCTCCAGTTCGCTTTTCAGCGTTCCGTAATATTTGCCCGCATACACCATTTCATATTCCGCAAAATCGTTTTGCTCGATATGTTCCTGGAAAGTTTCGGGCGACATGAAGTAATAATCCCTTCCATGCACTTCCGTTTCGCGGGGAGAGCGGGTGGCGGCGGAAATGGAAAAGGCCAGCTCCGGCATATCGGCCAGGAGCTTCCGTACGATGGTGGTTTTGCCCGCGCCTGAAGGCGCGGTGATAATAATGATCTTGTTGGATGTCATGTGTTCTGCTAAACGCGCTTGATATCTGCTCCCGGTTCCGCAGGCGCTCATCGATATACTGATAGCCGCGGTCGATCTGGTCAATGTTATGGATGGTGCTTTTGCCCTGTGCGCTGAGCGCGGCGATCAGGAGCGATACGCCGGCGCGGATGTCCGGGCTGCTCATCGTGATGCCTCTCAGCGGGTGTTGACGACCAAGGCCGATCACTGCTGCACGGTGCGGATCGCAAAGAATGATCTGCGCGCCCATGTCGATCAGCTTGTCCACAAAGAACAGCCTGCTTTCGAACATTTTCTGGTGGATCATCACGCTTCCTTTCGCCTGCGTGGCCACCACGAGCACTATGCTCAGCAGATCAGGCGTAAAGCCCGGCCAGGGGTGATCCGAAATGGTCAGGATGGAGCCATCCAGGAAGTTCTGGATCTCGTAGCTTTCCTGTTCGGGGATGAAGATATCATCTCCGCGGTATTCCATCTTGATACCGAGCAGACCGAATTTCTCAGGAATGATGCCCAGGTTTTTAATGCCGGCGTTTTTGATGGTGATCTCGCTCTGCGTCATGGCGGCAAGGCCGATGAAAGAGCCGATCTCGATCATATCTGGCAGCATGGCATGTTCGCAACCGCCCAGTTCAGCAACGCCTTCGATCTCCAGCAGGTTGGAACCTACGCCTTTGATCTTCGCGCCCATGTGGTTGAGCATCTTGCAGAGTTGCTGCAGGTAAGGCTCGCAGGCGGCGTTATAGATGGTAGTAACGCCGTTGGCCAGCGCGGCAGCCATTACAATATTGGCGGTGCCGGTAACGCTGGGCTCGTCGAGCAGCATATAGGTGCCTTTGAGGCCGCCCTTGGGCGACTCCAGGCGGAAGTAGTTATCTCCTGTATCGTAAACGAAGGAAGCTCCCAGGCGCTCGAACCCGATCACATGCGTGTCGAGCCTCCGCCGGCCGATCTTATCGCCGCCGGGCTTGGGGATATATGCTTTTCCGAAACGGGCCAGCAAAGGGCCGGCCATCATTACGGAGCCGCGCAGGCGGCCGGATTTCTTCTTGAATTCAGGGCTTTCCAGGTAGTCCATATTCACCGCATCGGCCTGGAACTCGCAAACCGAGCGGGAAACGCGGTTCACTTTCACGCCGATATCGGCCAGCAGCTCAATCAGCAGGTTAACATCCACGATGTCCGGGATATTGCTGATGGTTACTTTTCCGGGTGTCAACAGTACCGCGCTGATAATCTGCAATGCTTCGTTTTTGCTCCTGCGGTATAATTTCTCCTTTCAGACGGTTGCCGCCTCGTACTTCGAACGCGTTGATCACTTGTTCCTGTTTTTGTATTTGTGTTTGTTCTTGTTGTTGTTATTGTTGTTCTGCTTGTACTTGTTCTGTTGGAACTGTTTGCGCTTGGCGCTTGCAGAAGGCGCGGTGGTATTGCCTGGCGCGCGGAACTGGGGCTCCATGCTGATCACGGGCGCCGGGTTGGCGTTGCCCGAAGTGGGGTAGTACTGCAGCTCGCCTTTGGTGATAGACGACAATTCGGCGCGGATGGCATCGTCGTGCACGTTTTCCTTATGCCAGTTGCCGTAAGCGAGTTTCATATAGTTGCCGATTACCTGCACAAAGCCGTCTTTCATCTCAGGATTCTCGGTTTCCAGGGCTTTATCGATCACCCGCTCCAGGTTTTTACCGAAATGGCGGTGGCGGGGGTGTTTCTTGGGGTAAGGCAGGCGCTCGGGGCGGGCACGCAGTTCTTCCTTGGTCGGGATGGGATAGGAGAATCCACATCCAGCTTGAAGTCGGACACCAGGAACAGGTGATCCCACAGCTTATGCCGGAAATCCTCCACGTTCCGCAGGTGCGGCTGCAGGATGCCCATCAGTTCTATGACGGCGCTTACCTGCTGCTGGCGATGCTCCCGGTCTTCCAACGTCATGATGTATTCGATCATCCGCTGTACGTTCCGGCCGTACTCCTTCATGATAAGGTGATTGCGAGCGGTATTATATTCCATTAATCTAATTTGTAAATCCGTAAATATCTTGAAATTCAGCCGTTCTTTTGTGAAGTAACAAAAATATACCTTTTTATGAAACGGCTGCAAGTGCAGTGTTGCGTATTGCAAACCTAATGAAAAAAATCATACACCGCACGGGAAGCGGGGCCGATTCCTTACTTTTACCCCATGAACTTGTCGCTCGCTGGTAAAACTGCCGTTATTTGCGGAGGCTCCCAGGGCCTCGGCCTCGCCTCCGCCCGGGAACTCGCCCTGCTGGGGCCAGCTGCATCCTGCTCGCCCGCAACGAAGCGCAGCTGCAGACGGCCATCGCCTCGCTGGATGCTTCCCAGGGACAGCTCCACGGCTATCATACCACCGATTTCGGCCATCCCGAAAAAGTTCAGGCTACCATCCGACAGATCACCGATGAGCGCATCGTCCATATTCTCGTAAACAATACCGGCGGCCCCTCCGGCGGACCGATCCTCGCCGCTGAAGGCGGGGCGTTCGTCCAGGCATTCCAGATGCACGTAGTCTGCAACCAGCTCCTGGCACAGGCCGTAGTACCCGGCATGAAAGCCGACGGATATGGCCGCATCATCCAGATCATTTCCACCTCTGTCAAAACACCGCTCCGTAACCTGGGCGTTTCCAATACCATCCGCGCCGCCGTTGCCAACTGGGCCAAAACCCTGGCCGGCGAACTGGCGCCCTGGGGCATTACCGTCAACAACGTGCTGCCCGGCTCCATGACCACCGACCGCCTCCGCAGCCTTTTCCGCGCCAATGCCGAAAGCCGTGGCGTATCTGAAGAAACCGTCTCGGAAGAATGGCGCGCAGAAATCCCCATGCAACGTTTCGGCGACCCCGCCGAATTCGGAGCCGCAGTCGCATTCCTCGCCTCCCCCGCCGCCGCGTACATAACCGGCATCAACCTGCCGGTCGACGGCGGCAAAACGCCCTCGCTCTAAATCCACTCCATGAATATCTGGAAAAACATCATCAAAAGTCCAACCTGATCCGCTCCCGACCGTTATCTAACTGAACGGCCGCAAAGCGGCCCATTCCTTCATTTACATCCACACCAACATGCAACAAACGAATGTGCAGTACGGCCCGTACCTGCAACTGGACGCTATATTGAACGCTCAGCATCCCGAATCCGACAAGCACGGCCTGCCCGCGCACGACGAAATGCTCTTCATCGTCATCCACCAGGCCTACGAACTATGGTTCAAACAACTCCTTTTTGAAGTGGAATCCGTGGCGGATATCATGAGCAAACCTGCCGTGAACGATAATTCCCCGAGCTCCAGACGGTAGTCCACCGCCTGAACCGCAGCGTGACCATCCTGAAACTGCTCGTACAGCAGATCGATATCATGGAAACCATGACGCCCATGGATTTCCTGGATTTCCGCGACATGCTCCGTCCGGCCTCCGGATTTCAGAGCTGGCAGTTTAAAACCCTCGAAGCCCGCCTGGGCCTGCAATACGAGAACCGTTTCGGGCAGGAATATTATATCTCGCAGCTCACGCCCGATAAGATCGAAATTATTCGCCGCGCGGAGAGAGAACCATCCGTGCTGAAACTTCTCAACGACTGGCTGGAGCGCATGCCTTTCTTCGAAGAGCCCGGCAACTGGATGGACTACGAGCCCGCGACCAGCGCCGCGACCGACGGAGAATCCCTATGGTTCAACGATTACAGGAATATCTATATGGCCGGCCTGGCGGATGCCGAGCAGGCGAACCGCGCATACTTCGATAAAGTATTCGGCGACGGAGAAGGAGCGGGGCACTTATCGCCCAGGGCGAGCCGCGCGGCGCTGTTCATTATGTTATATCGCGGCTATCCCTTGCTGCAACTGCCTTTCCAGCTGCTAAACTCGCTGCTGGAGATCGACGAACAGCTGAGCACCTGGCGTTACCGGCATATGAGCATGGTGCAGCGGGTGATCGGCACGCGTATAGGCACAGGCGGCAGCACGGGCCGGGATTACCTGAAAGGCGCGCTGGACAAGCATTACATCTTTGCAGATATCGCCCGTCTGACGAGCTTCCTCATTGAAAGGAGAAAACTGCCGGCATTAAGCCCGGCGATGGGGAGAAGGCTGGGATTTAAGTAATCATCCCAAAACGGCAAAAAGGGCGACGGTAACCGTCTCCCTTTTGCCTTTGGCTCATAACGTGAAATCTGCGCCCTTACTCTACTACGTTGATGGTGCGCGTAAAGCTTTCTTCCAGGGAGATGAACGTTTCCGTACGCTCGATCCCTTTGATTTTCTGGAGCTCGTCGTGCAGCACGCGGCGGAGCGAGGTGATATCTTTACAAATAATCTCAGCGAACATGCTATAGCTACCCGTAGTATAGTTTAACCGGACGATCTCCGGCATTTTGCGCAATTCTTTAGCCACGGAGTCGTAAAGTGAGCTTTTTCGAGGAAAATGCCGATAAAAGCGATCACATCATAGCCGATCATTTTTAAATCTACATGTAATCTCGTACCTTTAACTATACCCAGCTCTTGCAATTTCTTCATACGAACGTGTATCGTACCGCCTGATACGAACAACTTCTTCCCCAGGTCTGCATAGGAGATTTCGGCATTAGACATCATCTCACTGATGATCTGAAGGTCCAGTTTGTCAATATTCAAATTGTGGCTCATTTTGACAAAGTGTTTTTGAATGTTTTAAACTTACATGCAAATATTTAAAAAATTCGAAATTTCCAAAATTTCTCTTAAAAAATTTGCAAAAATACCCCTCTCTTTAGATTTGCATCATAATCGTTGAAAACAACGCTTACCCAGCCAAGGGAATCATTAAACTTTGTGGGGTGATGAAACTGGCAGACATGCCCTCTCGTCTCGAGGGTGAGGATCACGGATAAACGTAGCGTAATGGGTTGACCACTAATCTTATTTGTGCTATGGCTAACTGCCTCGTGTAGGTTCGACTCCTACCCCTACAGCTTCTCTGAACGCACCGGATATAACCGGTGCGTTCAGCATTTTACCCCTCCTCAACACCGCATCAAGTCCACATCAAGTCCGCCTTTTGTGCAGGGTTTCTACTATTTCCCTTCAACAACGCAGTAGAGATACAACGGAGACGCAGTATAGATACTACCTTGTAATACCGTAGACATCCCGTGATTTCATCCCTTTTCGTACTTTTGCGCCCTCATGGGACACAAGAAACTACAGCGATTCGCGGAAATTGAGACCTTCCCCAACGTACTCATCTATCCGAAAGACATGCCGGGGAACTGGAGCCGCCACTTTGGCAACAGCCACCCGCTCACCCTCGAACTGGCCTGCGGCAAAGGAGATTACACCCTCGGCCTGGCCCGCAAATACCCGGAAGAAAACTTCATGGGCGTGGATCTTAAAGGAAACCGCATCTGGAAAGGCGCAAAAACCGCCATCGACCAGCAAATTGCCAACGTAGCCTTCCTCCGTACCCAGATCGAACAGATAACGGATTATTTTGCCAAAGGCGAGGTGAAAGACATCTGGATCACCTTCCCCGATCCCTTCCTCCGCCAGTCCAAATCCAAAAAACGGCTCACCCACCCCGGTTCCTGGCGCTCTACCAGCAACTTATCAGCCCGGATGGTACCATCAACCTGAAAACCGACTCCACCGAACTGTATACCTTCACCAAAATGGTGATCTCCCGGGTAGGCTGCCGGCTCATCACCGACGTACCAGACGTATATGCCCTCTCACCAGTGCCGGAACTCCTCCAGATCCAGACCTATTATGAAGGCATGCACCTGGCAGACGGACGTACCATCCGTTACCTTAAATTTGCATTACCGGCAGAACCTATCGACTGGAAAGCCGTGAACCTCGCAACGGATGAAGAAGCAGCTGCAGGAAAATATTGACTTTTACTATAACGAGCAGGGATATGTAGTCCTAACCGAGCACTTCCACCGAGAGCGGGATATTGCTGCGGCAACGGATGCCTGCATTGCCCGTTTGATTATGAAAACGTCCCCGTAGAAAAAAAGAAACCGTCTCCTCGAAGCCCGCCGCCTCAAAGGCGGAGCCTGATTTCATCGACAGGGTTTTCGAGATTGCCCGGCAGATACCCCGCGGGCGGGTCACCAGCTATGGGGCTATCGCCGAGCGCGCCGGCATCCGGCTCACCGCCCGGATGGTAGGCTGGGCCATGCACCAGGCCGGGAAAGCCCATCCCCGTTCCCGCGCACCGGGTGGTCAACAGTAAAGGCCTCCTGACCGGCGCCGTCCACTTCGCTACCCCCACACTCATGCAGGAACTTTTGGAACAAGAGGGCGTCGAAATACGCAATAACCAGGTCGTGAGCTTTACGGATAAGTTCTGGAACCCGCCGTTGACCAAAAAGAACATAGCGTTGCCCAAAAAGAAAAAATAGGTGCCAGACCTTTTTCGATAACTTTACGGAATGTCTGTACTTAAACTGAAGCTGGACCAGGACGCACTGGTAGAAGATTTTTCGAAGACGCATGGTTGGCCGGGATCATTTCCCAGGCTAAAGACTTTCAGCTTATCTGGCAACTCAATAAACAATTGGGCTTCGATTTCAGGGTCAACAACTCACTGGAAATCAATCTCTCCAAAAACCGCCGGTCATTCTACTTCACGGTGTACGAACACCAGGAACTGACAAAATCCGCCGGTCACTATTTTTATAACAATCATTGCAAGGCAGAATTCCTCCTTCCGGAGCTCAGGCATGTGGATTACCTCTGGTTAATCAAGGGTAATTATTATCAGCAGGCCGACGTAAAAGCGTTGATCGAACAGTGCAGGAAGGCCGACCTGGTACAAATGGCATCGCTGCTTGAATTGCGCGATGTGAAGAACCGGATCAATCTGATCTTCTGATTTTATCCGTATTTCCCCATCCGTCCACCGTCAAAACACGCATTATGTGGCAGGAAACCGAGCGGCACCTCTATCGTGCCTTCACCTTCTCCGACTTCCGCGAAGCTTTCGCCTTCATGACTAAAGTGGCCCTGGCCGCGGAAAAAATGGATCATCACCCCACCGGACCAACACCGGAACAAAGTGGAAATATGGCTGAGCACGCACAGCGCCGGCAATACCGTCACCGAAAAAGACCGTGCGCTCGCCGGCATCATCGATCAATTCATTCCCAATTCGTAAAAAATACGTGAAACGCTTATCCCTGATATGCCTGTTGCTTTGCTCCGTTCTGCTAAGACCGGAGCTTGTGGCCGCCCAGGATACGCTCACCATCGACTTTTCCCGCCCGGTCAACGGCCTGGACCTCCGGCGCCATGTCACCATGTCGCCCTCCGGAGCCACATTGGCCGACGTGCCCGGGCTATCGTTCCGGGCAGACACCTCACTTTTCCATCCCCGTAAAAAGCCCTCCACCAGAAGAACGACAACTGGCTCCGGCTCATCGTCCATAACAGCGGCCCTGTTGATTCCGTGTTATACCTCTTCGCCGGATGGCAGGAGCAATTATATTTCTACGTCCAGGACGAATCCGGGCAACTCCGGCATATCTCCTCCGCCGGCATGATGATTTACGAACCGAATGCGGACCGTTGGGACCGGTACGCTTTCCCCGTCCAGGTAGCGGCCGGGCAGGTCCGGACTTTCTATCTGCACATCGTAAATCCCTACTACCGCGAGAACGAGCTGATGCCCGTGCTGTATGATGCCATCCATTATGCCCAGTTCCGCCACCGGGAGGCTAACATTTATAAAGGGAGACACTTGTTATCCAGATCGTAATCGGCATGTTGCTGGTACTGCTTAGCATTACCGTCATCAATTACATCCAGCTGCCGGACCGGCCGAGCATGTACTTTGCGGCCTATCTGCTGGGGCTTATCCTGTTTTTCTGCCTCAGGCTCGAAACGAAACCCTACCAGTTATCGTTCTTCCATTGCATGCCACTGTTGAAGTATTACTGGGACGTGCCAGCGCTGATCACCTGCTTCTACTTCATGTCTATGCTCTTCGGGAGCGCATTCCTGAACCTGCGGGAGCGGTTTCCCCTCATGTACAAATACTATTTCTACAGCAATATCTTTTATGCAGCCTGCATTGTAGCCTGTTTTGCGCTCATGGCCACGGGGATTTCATCCTGCCCGGCACTATCTTTACCTGGGCTACATTCCTGTCGCTCGTGCCATTCGGTGTTTCGTTTGTAGCGCTGGGGCGGAGGGTGCGCCATCATCCCCTCATTCGTTTTTTCCTCTATGGCTCCCTGGCCCTGTACCTGCTTTCGATCTGGTCGTTTTTCCGCAATACGGAGCCCGTACCCTTTACCCCGCTTCCGGAACTGATCAGCCCATATTCCCTACTGGTAGTGGGCGTTCTGGCACAATCGCTTTGTTATGCCGCGGGGCTCAGTTACCGGAATAAGCTTGTGCACCAGGAGAAGACCCGACGCAGGAGCTCCTCATCAAGCAGCTGAACAAGAATAAGGAACTGCAACGTAAGCTCAACGAGCAACTGGAGGAACTTGTACGGGAACAGACTACCGAGATCGTGCGCCGGAAGACGGAACTGGAAGAACAGCGCAAGCTGCAGATGGAAGCGGAATACAGTAAGAAATTCGCGGAAATAGAGCTCAAAGCCATCCGCGCCCAGATCAATCCCCACTTTATCTTCAACTGCCTTAATTCCATCCAGCTTTTCGTTATGCAGCGCGATTATGAGCACGCGCAAAAATACCTGTCGGATTTCTCCTACCTGATCCGCAAAACGCTCGATTTCTCCCGCCGCAATTTTATTTCCCTGGCGGACGAAATAACCTATTTAAATACTTATCTTGGCCTGGAGAAGATGCGGTTTGAACAGAAGATGAGTTTCGAGATCGTGACGGACCCCACCCTCAATACGGCCGAGCTGGAAGTGCCTGCGATGTTGCTGCAGCCGTATGTGGAGAATGCCGTCAAGCATGGGATGAATAACGAAGAGCACACAACAGGACTTTTAACCATTCGCTTTACCATGATCGCCCACGACATGCTGGAATGCCTGGTGGAAGACAACGGCATCGGCATCGAGCGGTCCCGCCAGTTGCGGACGCTTCCCGGACATCATCAGTCTTCCGGCATGGAAATCAGCTTCAACAGGGCGGAACTGCTTAACAAGATGTACAACACCGGCATCCAGATCGAAATCATAGACAAATCCACCCGCGAGACACAGGAAAGCGGCACCATCGTAAGAGTGCTCATCCCGCAGTTGTAGAACGGGACCAAATTGGAAGACCCATGATCCGTGCAGTAATTATTGACGACGAGCGGAACAGCAGGGATATTATCGCCCTGATGCTGCAACGCTATTGCCCCGACATCGAAGCGGTGGCACAGGCTGCCAATTGCCGTGAAGGGATCGCACGTATCCGGGAACATCAACCTCAGCTCATATTCCTGGACCTTGAAATGCCCGACGGCACAGGCTTCGATGTGCTGACGGGCGCTTACGACGCTACTTTCGAAACCGTCTTCGTCACCGCGTTCGAGAAACGCTACCTCCATACCATCCGCCTCAGCGAGGTGGAGCTGATCCTCAAACCAATAGACCGCGAAAGCCTCCAGCACGCCGTCCAGGCCGTTCGCCAACGACTGGAAACGCCCGGTAAGCAGGAACGCTACGATGTATTGCTCCATAACTTCGGCAAACCCGCCCGCGATGCCCACCAGATCGTAGTGCCCCTGACGGATGGCGGCGAGTACATCGCTTCCATCGAGCAGATTGCTTATGTGGAAAGCGGGGCCGACGGTACGTTATTCAGCCTTTCCAATGGCGACCTGCTGCAATCACGGCGGCCATTCCGCTATTATACGGAGCTCTTTTCCGGCATGCGGTTCTACCAGGTCAATAACCACCAGATGGTACAGCTGCCGCACATCCGCCACATCGACCATGAACGGCTGCAACTGCACTTGCACAACCAGTCTGTGCTGGATATCACGGAACGCAGGAAAAAGGAACTGACTACTGTCTGGAAGCAACAGGCATAACGCTTACATCAGCGCGCCCGCCAGGATGCAGGCCACAACGATTACCGGGGAAGGAAGCCGGGTAAAGCACAGCAAGCTCAACGTAGCCGCCATGATCATCACATTATACCAGGTTACCGGGATGGAGATGAACAGGAAAATGGTTGCCGCCCACATCACACCCACCACTACCGCGTTGATCCCTTCGAGGGCACGGTAAATCACCACATGTTTTTTCAGGTTGTTCCAGATCGGGAAGAAGAATAATACCAGCAGCATGCTCGGTAAAAAGATCGCTACGGGAGCAATGATACAGCCGAGGAACTGGTACCCCGGGCCCAGGCTCCGCATCACCATGCCGCCTACATAGGCCGATACCGAGAAAGTCGGGCCCGGCATGGCCCTCATGATCCCCGCCCCGGTCAGCAGCTCTTCCGCAGACATAAACTGGCTTTTGGAACGGAACACGTACTGTTCCAGCATCATGGCGATGAGGATATCGCCGCCGCCGAATACAAGGCTGCCGAAACGGTAGAAGTTTTCAAAAAGGTTAAAGGGCCGGCGGGTGATCCAGTCGTTGGTACGCGCCACTTCCGACATGAAACCCGCCAACAGGAAGATCAGCGCAAAGAGCCAGAGATTGCCCCATTGGATCTTTTTCCTGGGCTCGTTGATATCGGGGATGCGCTTATCGCTGAAGTTGGAAATGGTCCCCCCAGGATGATGAGCGCGGGGAACGTCCAAGGAGATTTGAAAAAAACGCAGCTCCCATGGCGACGACCATGATGATGAACGTAGCGGTATTACGGATGCTGATCTGGTAGGCCCGGATGCCGCCGAAAGCCAGGAACCCTACAGCCATGGGCTGCACGTATTTAAAGATATCCACGCTCAGGGCGCGCTTATCCATATATTGCAGCAGGAAGCTCAGGGAACCCATCAGCAGGCAGGCAGGCGTGATCCAGATGGCGGGGTGGCTACCGCCAGCGGCACGCCTCCGCGTTTGTACCCGATAAGGGTCAGCGTCTGGGAAGAGGAGGCGCCGGGCAACAGCTGGCAAAAGGCGTTATACTCCATCAATTCCTTCTCCGTTACATCCCGGCGCTGTTGCACAAAGGTTTTCATCATCATAGCCAGGTGCCCCTGCGGGCCCCGAATGCTGTGAAGCTGTGCAACAAGACTGCTTTTAAGAATGAGATGTGACGTAAAAACACGTTCGGATATCAGTTCGCTCCCAATTTCCAGTAAAATAACGAGATATTCAAATATCAGGTGTAAATGTGCCTGATAATCCGCTGGTTAGCAAGGCACAATCCTTGCACTGGCAAATAAGCGAAACATTTGGTTTCGTTTAGGCGTTAATGAATTAACAACAGTCCCATGAAACGTCTTCTGACAGGCATCATACTCCTCCTGGCCTGCGCCGCCCAGGCACAGCTCTCCAATTATAACAGTCAGGCGTATTGGTCCAGGTTTGCCCTCCAGGCAGGCCACCAGCACCCCACAGGCAGTGATACTTCACTTGTTTTCGTTTCTAACCGGTTTATTCATCCGGACAGTCTCCGCTTTGTGGACGAGTTCCTGGACACCACCGCCCTTAAGTTCTTTTTCCTGGAGAAACAGCAAGGCACCTGGAAAGTGTACCAGGAACCAACGCTCGCCGAAGCCATGGAACACATGCCCATCCGCCGGGACATTGTAGTCTATGCTGAAGGCATGGGTAAGATCTTTACATCGAATGTGGAACGCGCCCAGCTGATGAGCGCGCAATATGGCGTAAACGTGGTGATGTTCGACTACGCGAGCATCAATACTACTTACAAGCCTTCCAAGAATTTCCGCTTCGCCAGGCAGAACGCAAAGTTGTCTGCCAGCCAATACCGTGAGCTGCTGACGATGATCAAAACAGCCCGTGACAACCAGGAGCCATGGATACAGGACGTTTCCGTTTCCACGTTCTACCACAGTATGGGCAATATCATCCTCGAACAGATGATGAAGGGAACGCCCGATGGCATACTTGCGAAAGATGTGCAGCCGTTCGTAGACAACCTCATCATTAATGCCGCCTGCGTGCCCATGAAACGCCATGCCCGGTGGGTAGAAAACATACACTTCGCTAAGAATATTTATGTTCATTACAACAAGCGCGACCTCCAGTTGAAAGGCGCGCACTTCCTCACTTTCAGGCGCCAGCTGGGCGAAAAGGTTACCCGGCGGCAGCGGGCCGGCAACGCGCAGTACGTCAACTTCCTGGAAGTGGCGCGCTGGAAGCACAGTTATTTTATGAATTTCCCCTACAATGACTACCGCCTCAACCCAGCGATGGTAGCTTATTTCACCCGGCTTTTCAATGGCCAGGGCATTACCGCAGGAGAGCTGACCGCTCTACAGGCGAGCGCCCCTGCGGCTACCGTTTCCAATTAACGTTGCAGCATCATGGAGGCAATGTCCAGTCCGGGCGGGGATACCTGCGCACTGGCATCATAATCGGTACGTAGCCCTGTACCGGGATCAGTTACGTCACGGTTTCTTACGGGAGGTAAAGTGGGCAGATCTCCTGCCATGTCGCTGGCCAGTCCGCCGGCAATAAGTCTCATATCTTCCACTGCCAGCGGAATTAATTCATATGTATGCATGCCGGAAATAACGGAGCCGGAGGGTATTCGGTTTCCGTTCATTCTGTTCATTCTGTGAACAGGATTTTCCCTCTGTTCAGTACCAGGCACAAAATGCCCGGAGCGCAGGCTCCGGGCAACACAAAGATGTTTATTTCTTGAGGCCTATTTCCCTGAGGCGTTCGTCGAGATATTCGCCCGCGGTGATAGGGGATAGGCGGATGCATGGTCAGCGTCCACACATTGCGGAAGACAGGTCAAATCCATATCCGACTTGGGATGCAGGAAGAACGGTATGCTGAAGCGCGAGGTATCCCACAGTTCCCGCGGCGGGTTCACGACGCGGTGCGTGGTGGATTTCAACCGGTTGTTGGTCAGGCGCTGGAGCATGTCTCCCACATTCACCACGATCTGTTCGGGAGGGACGTCACCGGCACCCATTCCCCCTGTTTATCGAGAATTTGCAATCCGTCGGCCGAGGCGCCTACCAGCAGTGTGATAAGGTTGATATCTTCATGCTGCTCTGCGCGGATGGCGGATGAAGGTTCCTGGGTGATAGGCGGATAATGGATGGCACGGAGGATGGAATTACCATTGTGCACCTTCCCGTCGAAGAAGTGCTCATCGAGCCCCAGGTACAGCGCTATCGCCTGGAGGAGCGCGGTGCCGGAGGTTTCGAAGCCACGATAGGCTTTATAAAGCGTAGGCGTGAATTCCGGGACTTCTTTAACGGTCACGTTGTTCGGGTAGGCTTCCTGAACGGGATCATCATCTTCCACCGACTGCCCGAATGGAAAAACTCCTTCAGATCAGGGGCCTCATAGCCTTTCGCATGCTCCTTCCCGAAGGAGGTATATCCACGCTGGCCTGCCAGCTCCGGGATCTCATACTTGCTTTTGGTACTGGAGGGCAACTGGAAGAAGGCCCTTACATTGTCGTACAACTGTGCGATCAGCTCGTCGGAGATACCGTGGTTTTTAACGGCCACGAACCCGACTTCTTCATATGCCTTACCCAGGGCTTTCACAAACGCCGCTTTCCTGGCGGGGTCCGGGGAACGGAAGTCCGAGAGGTCAACGGATGGGATGGAATGAACGGTTGCCATATCTGTAATGTTTTGGAACATTAAAGTTAAGGAAAAACCCCTCCGCCGAACGCCTTATCGCTGCAACAATTTCTCCTCCAGCGGTGTTATGTCCGCCAGCGCATAACGTGCCACACGGTTGATCTTCATCTCATCGAGGGCATCTACCACGTTGCCGTAGCTGGCGCCAGGCGCTGCTTTAATTAATACGATCAGTTCTTCCGGATCGCCCCAACGTGCGGCCACGGCGCGCTGGCGCCGGCGGATCACTTCGCCGATACCATCGGAAACGGAGAAAGCGCTGTGCTGTATCGCAGGCATATTAGCGGGTCGTCGCCCGTACCTTCGTACCAGGAAATCGTCTTATCCGCCCGGACCAGCAGGGTCATGGATTTGCTCACCGCCACGGGGGTATGGTCGCCGTCTGCCGGCATAATGAGTGGAAGCGCCTTAGGCTCCATAAGCGTGGTGGTCAGCATAAAAAAGTAATGAGGAGGAAGCCAAGGTCTACCATAGGCGTCATGTCTACACGGGTGGAGCGCTTGGTACCACGGCGGCCTTTACGGGAGCCTTTTTGCGGGGAGGAGATCATTTCTGCCATAGGGATGGGTTTTAGAACGTGAAGAAAATTCCGGCAACAGGAACGAAACCCGTCGCCGTGATTACACACACTGTATTGTTTTGCTCAATTGACAGTAGGATGCAGGCATGGGGATTTCCATAAAATGAAAAAGCAGGCGTTTTAAGGCGCCTGCTTTCGTGTATACATCGGGTGTATTGCTTTTAGAATTCCGCGTTCTTCGGAGTGCGGGGAAGGGGATGACGTCGCGGATGTTGGTCATTCCTGAAACGAACAATACCAGGCGCTCGAAGCCAAGGCCGAAACCGCTGTGGGGAGCGGTGCCAAAGCGGCGGGTATCGAGGTACCAGTAGAGCTCTTCCACGGGGATGTTCAGTTCATTCATGCGGGCCACCAGCTTATCGTAGTTTTCCTCACGCTGGGAACCGCCGACGATTTCGCCGATGCCCGGGAAGAGGATGTCCATTGCGCGAACGGTCTTGCCGTCTTCGTTCTGCTTCATGTAGAACGATTTGATCGCCGCAGGATAGTCGGTGAGGATAACAGGCTTCTTGAAATGTTTTTCTACCAGGAAGCGCTCATGCTCGCTTTGCAGATCCGTTCCCCAGCCTTCTACCGGGTATTGGAACTTTTTGTTCTTGTTGGGTTTGCTGTTGCGGAGGATTTCGATGGCCTCTGTATAGGTGATGCGCTCGAAGTCGTTATTGAGCACGAACTCCAGCTTCTCGATAAGACCCATTTCGCTGCGTTCCGCCTGCGGTTTTTGTTTCTCTTCTTCCGCAAGGCGCGTGGCGAGGAAGTCGAGGTCTTCGCGGTTGTTGTCCAGCGCGAATCTGATGACATATTTGATGAACTCTTCGGCGAGGTCCATGTTATCTTTCAGGTCATAAAATGCCATTTCCGGTTCGATCATCCAGAATTCCGCGAGGTGGCGCGCGGTGTTGGAGTTTTCTGCGCGGAAGGTGGGGCCGAAGGTGTAGATATCCCCGAGGGCCATAGCGCCGAGCTCTCCTTCCAGCTGACCGGAAACAGTGAGGTTGGTGGAGCGGCCGAAGAAGTCTTCCTTATAGTCGATTTCGCCGGCTTCGTTGCGCGGAGGGTTCTTCATGTCGAGCGTGGTAACGCGGAACATTTCGCCGGCGCCTTCCGCGTCAGAAGCGGTGATGATGGGCGTATGGAGATATACGAAACCTTTCTGGTGGAAGAACTGGTTAACGGCAAACGCCAGGGCGTGACGGAGGCGGAAGATAGCCCCGAAAGTGTTGGTGCGGAAACGCAGGTGCGCGATCTCGCGCATGAATTCCAGGCTCTGCTTCTGCGGCTGTATAGGATACGCTTCCGCATCGCAATCGCCCAGTATCTCCAGGCTGGCCGTTTTCAGTTCCACGCGCTGGCCTTTGCCGAGCGACGGGATGATCTGCCCGGTGACGCTGATGGCGGCGCCGCGGGTGATGCGCTTGAAGGTGGCGGGATCCATTTCGGCCTCGTTTACCACTACCTGCAGGTTATTATTGGTTGAGCCGTCGTTGAGCGCTATAAACTGGTTATTGCGGAAGGTGCGCACCCATCCTTTAACCGTTACTTCATAGTTGGTGCTGTCGTCTTGCAGAACCTGCCTGATTTTTACTCTTTGGCTCATATCAATAAGTGTTTTGAATTGAGTTGCAAAAATAGACAAATTCAGATGATGAAACGCCGCTTTTTGAGAAGGGGCGGGGATTACAGGGGCGCCGTGCATGTATATAATTCGTTATGCGTTAGGCCGCAGGGTTCAATATTTTTTTGAGAATCGCAAAATTAGTTCTATTCTTGTGTCCTCAATCTGTCTGATTAAGTTCCTTTTTGCCATCTTCATCAGCAGTCACCTAACCACAGGTGATCCCTATCAATTAATGATCAAGACTTTATTATTGACTGAAAACAATTATTTGTTAATTGGTGTATGTTGGTATGCAGTGGTACCCGCCTTACGACACTTCTAAAATTTGACAAAAACAGATGATGTACGACATCTTACAACTGAACGACATGCTCGTTCCTGAACTACTTGACATCGCCGAGAAGCTGGAAATTCCCAACGCAAAGAAACTGGACAAGCAAACACTTATTTATAAAATACTCGATAAACAAGCTGTGATAGCATCCGAAGATAAACAAGGAAACGGTGACGAAAAGAAAGTGAGGAAACGGAAGCCGGTAGGAACAAAGAAAGACGAACCCGCTCCGGCACCCGCCCCACAAAACCCAGCCTCCAGCCCCGAAGAAGACAAACCCTCCGCAAAGAAAAGCCGAAAAGCCGCACCAACGAAAGATTCCAAATCAAAAGACGAAGAAGAACCAAAAGCCCAACCGGCGAAACGCAAGATCGATATCGATCTCGACATCCCGTCCCTGACGTTCGATGACGATGACGACATCGTGCTGCCCGCTTTGTCTGACGAGGAGGAAGAAGAAGCTACCGTAATCCCGGAAGAAGAAGCGGAAGACGACTTCGTAACCGTACAGGAACCTGTGGCGCCCATCAAACAACAACCACCGGTGAGCAACAACGCTCCCCAGCAAAAATACCCGAAGAAAGAGCCTGTATTTAACATCGAATTCGATGGCGTTATCCTCAGCGAAGGCGTACTGGAAATGATGCCCGACGGATACGGTTTCCTCCGCTCTTCCGATTATAACTACCTCAGCTCCCCGGACGATATTTACGTTTCTCCCAGCCAGATCAAACTCTTCGGCCTCAAAACGGGCGATACTGTACGCGGCTCCGTTCGCCCGCCGAAAGAAGGCGAGAAATACTTCGCCCTGCTGAAAGTGGAAACCATTAACGGCAAAACACCGGAAGAAGTGCGCGACCGCGTTCCTTCGACTACCTGACGCCGCTGTTCCCCTTCGAGAAACTGCACCTCACCACCACCGCCAATAACTACTCCACCCGCATCATAGACCTCTTTACACCCATCGGTAAAGGCCAGCGCGGCCTCATCGTGGCACAACCTAAAGTAGGTAAAACCATGCTGCTGAAAGAAGTAGCCAACGCCATCGCCACCAACCACCCCGAGATCTATCTCATGGTAGTGCTGATCGATGAACGCCCTGAAGAGGTGACCGATATGGAACGCTCCGTAAAAGCGGAAGTAATCGCTTCCACCTTCGACGAGCCCGCAGAAAAACACGTGAAAGTATCCGCTATAGCACTGCAGAAAGCAAAACGCCTCGTAGAATGCGGTCATGATGTAGTGATCCTGCTGGACTCACTTACCCGTCTCGCCCGCGCTCACAACACTGTGGCCCCCGCTTCCGGTAAGGTACTCTCCGGTGGTGTGGAAGCAAACGCCATGCAGAAGCCTAAACAGTTCTTCGGCGCCGCCCGTAAGATCGAAAACGGCGGTTCCCTCACCATCCTCGCTACCGCACTGATCGATACCGGCTCCAAAATGGACGAGGTGATCTTCGAAGAATTCAAAGGTACCGGTAACATGGAGCTCGCGCTGGACCGCCGCCTGGCCAACCGCCGCATTTTCCCCGCTATCGACGTTACCGCGTCTTCTACCCGCCGCGACGACCTCCTGCTGGAAAAAGACGTGCTCCAGAAAGTATACATCCTCCGCAATCACCTGGCAGACATGAACACGGAAGAATCCATGAACTTCATGCTCCAACACATGCGCGGAACCCGCAGCAACGAAGAATTCCTGGTTACTATGAACAGATAGTAACAGGTTTCAACAATACAGAAAGGGCCGGTACATCACGTACCGGCCCTTTTCCATTTCAATCGTTTTGCGATTGGCGAAATCTATAGTAATGAGACCACAGAATAGCGTCCAAAAAAGAGACTACGAAATGCAGTCTCTTTCCCTTTTACAACTGATGTACGATTATCTATGTGGGTATGCTATGATAAGGTCCGTATGCGACGCCTCAGCATTAGGCCCGCCCGGAGGGCGTGGCGGCGTGGGCGGCGTCGGTGGCTTACTGCCGTGATGCGGGGGCCTCGGAGGCTTTGGTGGACGCGGTACGGCGCAAGAACCGGCTAATAATATCGTAGCCAATAAAATGATACCTCCTGATCTCCAATTCCTTTTCATATCCTACATTTTTAAGTTCAGTTAATGCTTGTGCTTCTTCTTTTGCTGACCCGGCGCGAAAGGTTTAGCTGATTTAGTACCGTAAACTTTCTTCGCCTGACCCGGTGGCATGCCGTGCGGATGACTGTGACGTTCTACCACGCAACTGCCGAACATAATTGTGCCGGCAAGTGCTAAAAGCAGGTGTACTCGGTTTGCTCTCATAGTTGGTTATACTGTTTAGTACGTATTATACAAGATACAGGCCAATATTCCCTGAACTATAGGGAAAGAAAAAGGCACTGTCTCTCAGAGACAATGCCTTTATAAAAACGCTAATATTTTAGCTTAGAACAGGAAGGATACGCCTACCGAGAAGCTCTTAATGAAGTTGAAATCGAAGCTGCTGGATTTCTCATCCGGAGCATTGTCTTCAAACTTAACAGTTTCGTTGCGGTAAGTCAGGCCACCGAAGTTACCTTCGAGCATGAGGTGTTTACCAACCAGGTAAGAGATACCGGGCATGAGGTTAGCGCGGAAACCTGTGGTTTTGCTGATCTTAACATCTGCTTCTTCCGTGCTGCCGAAACCGTAAGCAACGTTTGCTTCGCTGGTGAAGTACACTTTAGAATCAGCAATCTGGCAATAGTTGCGAACGAAAACGCCGGGAGCGATCATAGTGTTTTTGTCTTTGGAAGACACTTCGCCCGCTTCTGTTTTTTCAGTACCGAAGGTACCGTCAACGAACACACCTACCATCCATTTGTCGGACAGGGCATAACCTGCTTTAGGGCTGAGGATAATGTTGCTTGCGGTGTACTTGCCATCCACGCCGTCTGTTTTGTTAGTGGTGGAGTTGAAACCAAGGGTACCACCAACCAGGAAGTTACCTTTCTGCACCTGAGCTTTGGCGAATTGGGTTCCGAACAGGGCCAGCGCGGCCATAACGATCATCTTTTTCATCTGTCGTACAATTTTGAGTTTAATATGTCAATGATTGAATCGCTTAATTCATGTTTCTACATACATGACTAATTGGAGGGGGAAGCAGGCTTCGGTCGATTAATGGTCTTCGGATATAGCTTTTTGTTGGCGTTTTATTTTAACCCGTTGAAGAAGATGGTAAGCACCTTTCTCTCCCGGTTCATAAATACTTTTATATTGTTGGCGTCTTGAAGGTCAAAATCTGCGGCCTGCCACTTGCACCAGTTGATCCAGAATCCAAACAACACCTGTACAAGCAAGTCAGCCGTAAAAGCCGGATCGTGCGTCTCTGATATTTCCCCAGCTCAATGCCTTTCCGTATCCAGCTGGAAATAAAGCGGATTTCGGCCTGGTGTGCCATTTCCCCGATCTGCCGCATCAGGCTGCTCGGTTTGTCGCTCACCCACAAATTGATGCCGAACAGGAAATGATATTCCAGTAAAATCCTCTCTTTTACCGACAAGTAGCGATCCATCACTTCCTGGACAGACACCGCGGTTTCCAGGAAACTCCCCACATCCCTGAAGCTCTCGTTTACGATACGCTCCACTACCGCCACATAAATCCTTTCCTTGTCGGAGAAATAATAGTACAAAGATCCTTTGCTGATCTCCAAATCTTTCGCGATTTCGTCCATAGTCGTCTTAGCCAGGCCGAAACGTTTGAACCGCTTCAGCGCCACCTCCAGTATCGCTTCCCTCTTTTGATCCTGTTCGGCCATTTGTGACTACGAAACCGCGTTTGACTTTTTGACTTCGCGGGTCAAATGTAGTAAGTTTTGGAACCTGCAAAAATATTTCTGCCCGAATTTAAAGAACTATAGAAAAAACAAATGCGTAAAGCAATTGCGTCACAAACATAAAGAAATATTTAATATTCCACATGTGTATCTTGAAAGATTTTGTTAAAACGGCAGTGCGGCGCGTTTGGGGCAGCTAGGGTTCGGTATCGGGGTTAAAAAAAGGCCGCATCAACTGCGGCCTTTCTGAAAATGTATGTGCTTACCAGCCCAAGAGGTAGGCGAAAATGAGCGGCGCCACAATCGTAGCATCCGACTCGATAATGAACTTAGGCGTATGGATATCCAGCTTGCCCCAGGTGATTTTCTCGTTGGGAACAGCACCGGAATAAGAACCGTAGGAGGTGGTGGAATCGGAGATCTGGCAGAAGTAGCTCCAGAACGGAACGTCCGTCCACTCGAGATCCTGGTACATCATGGGCACCACGCAGATGGGGAAATCGCCCGCGATACCGCCGCCGATCTGGAAGAAGCCTACGCCCTTGCCAGCCGAGTTGTTACGGTACCATTCGCTGAGCCATACCATGTATTCGATACCGCTCTTCATGGTGGAGGCTTTCAGTTCGCCTTTGATCACGTAGGAAGCGAAGATGTTACCCATGGTGCTATCCTCCCAACCTGGAACGATGATGGGGATGTTCTTTTCTGCAGCGGCCAGCATCCAGCTGTTCTTGGGATCGATTTCGTAATGCTCCTGCATTACGCCGCTCAGCAGCAGATTATACATGTATTCGTGCGGGAAGTAACGTTCACCGGCGGCTTCGGCATCTTTCCAGATTTTATGGATGTGCTGTTGGATGCGGCGGAATGCTTCTTCTTCGGGGATGCAGGTATCGGTTACCCGGTTGAAGCCCTGCTCCAGCAGATCCCATTCTTCCTGGGGCTGAGGTCGCGGTAATTGGGCACGCGCTTGTAGTGCGTATGGGCCACGAGGTTCATGATGTCTTCCTCGAGGTTGGCGCCTGTACAGGAAATAATATCCACCTTGCCGGCACGGATCATTTCCGCAAAAGAAATCCCCAGTTCCGCGGTGCTCATAGCGCCCGCCAGGGTTACCATCATCTTGCCGCCTTCCAGCAAATGCGTCTCATATCCTTTCGCTGCATCCACCAGGGCCGCCGCATTGAAGTGACGGTAGTGGTGCTGGATAAATTGTGAAACAGGTCCTTTAGTCATTACAGTACGTGTTTTACTTGTGTGTACAAGCCGCAAAGGTACACTTTTCATAGTCACAAAATGCCAAAAAGCTCACAAAACCACCGCCTTGCAAACCGCCCGGAACAAGCATAAAAAAACCGTCCCGGCTTTACCCGGGACGGTCATACTGACTGAAACTTACACTAAAACTACATTATGCTTTCTGCAATTTCTTCAGGCGGCTGATATTACCGTTGGATTCGGCTTTCAGCACGGTCCAATGCGTTTCGCTCTCGAGGGTCACTACGTAGGTTGTTGAGCCGTCGGCTTCATATTCTACTACGTTGTTGATCTTCTGGTCGGGATACTTCTTCATCAGGCGGGTCATCACGCTCAGCGGCAGGTCCGCGTCGCTGATATAGCGGCTGGTGGCCAGCAGGGTGCCGTCTTTATCGTAGTGAGCAGTCACTTTCCGGGCGTTCAGGGTAAATTTAGCCACGTACTTGTCCGTAGTGGTATACCAGGAAACATCCTCGGCTTTGGAAAATTCCGTTTTAAAAGCGTCCAGCACTTTTTGTTGTCAATGGTTTCGTCGATGGCATAAGCGCCTGTGACGAACACGGTTACCAGGGTCAGAATGGCGATAATCTTTTTCATGGCGGAAAAATTTTAATCAGGGTGTGTTTTAGAATGCGGTGATTTGATGATGTAAAATTAGTGCCGTGCGGATCGATGGTCAAGGGAATAGTGTTGATTGGCTGTGCTATGTGAAGCCAATGTTATGCATGTTATAACGCATACGTAAAACGACTTATTACCGCAGCCTGTAACCCTTACTGCCAGCGGCGTTGAGCGGAAAGACGAAATGTTGCACGCGTTTGGGTTAAGACTTTGTTAAAGTGACCAGGCGGTGACGTGCGGCATGCGCTTGAAAAGGTTTTCCGAAAGCGGACATTGTGTAACGGAAACGAACGGAGCAAGGAATAATCGCTATCTTCGGAGGAGTCGGAACGCCCGGTTGTCGTGCTTTTGCCGTTCATCTTCCGGGATCGCCGCTGGTGTGTATATGAATTACCTGGCCCACGCATATTTATCTTTTCATGATCCGGACGTTACGGCCGGGCAGCTCATCGCCGATTTCGTCAAAGGGAAGAAAACGGAGGATTACCCGCCCCCATACGCAAGGGGATCGTCCTACACCGCGCGCTCGACGATTACACCGATCATCATCCCGCCTCCCGCACCGCCCGCGATATCTTCCGCCCCAGCTCCGGCCTTTACGGCGGGGTATTCCTGGATGTGGTCTATGACCATTTCCTGGCCAACGACCCGTTGCGCTTCACTCTCCCCGCGCTCCTCCGGTTCACGGAAGAGACCTATGCCGCGGTAGACGAGCGCCTCCCCTGCTGCCCCCTGCATTCCGCCAGGTGTTTTCTTTCATGCGGACCCACAACTGGCTCTACCATTACCACGAGCGCCAGGGCGTCCTCAAAAGCTTCACAGGCATCGTCCGACGGTCCAAATACTTCCCTCATCCGCCAGAAGTGCCCTTCGCCGTGTTCACAGACAATTACGCCGCTCTCAGGGAGTGCTACGAAGCCTTCATCCCCGACGCCGAAAACTTTATGAAATCTCTCACAGCTGAACTTTCCTGATTTTGGGAAAAACACGTAGGTTTGGGGCCGAATTCACACTATCATTCAACGCATATGAATACGCTCAAAACGCTCTTCGTTATAGCCGGCCTCACCGTGTGCAGCCTCGCCGGCGCCCAGGATAAGAAAATGCCGCCCGTAGATCCCAGTCCCATGGACATGGCCTACTATCCTGTCATGTACCCTTACGTGTGCAAGGTAAAAGGCGAACCCGGCGCCCTGGTGGCCAGGGCCATCTTCAGCCGCCCCAGAAAAAGGGCCGCCCCATCTTCGGAAACCTGGTAGAATACGGCAAAGTATGGCGCCTCGGGGCCAACGAAGCCACGGAAGTAGAGTTCTTCCGCCCCGTGACCATCGGCGGCAAAACCGTACCCAAAGGCCGGTATACCATCTACGCCATCCCCAGCGAAACCAAATGGACGGTCATCTTTAATAAACAGACCGATATCTGGGGCGCTTATAAATATGAACCGCAGATGGATGTGGTTAGGACTGAAGTGCCTGTGATCAATTCCGCCGAAGAGATCGAGGCGTTCAGCATGGTGTTCGAAAAGGCTCCTTATGGCGCTAACCTACTCATGGGCTGGGATAAAACCCAGGTTTCCCTGCCTATCCGGTGGACGGATACCGGCAAGGCGACCGCCTCCAATAACGTGAAGCCGAAGAAGGCTGGTACGAAATAAATAACCCTCCGGGAATCAACGAAATACAAAAGAGGCAGCGAATCCGCTGCCTCTTTTTTATACTACAGTTTGAAACTTGGGGCGAAAGAAAAAAGCGGTAAGAATACCGCCTTCAGAAAATTTTAACCATATCCTATGAAAAACCTGAGTTAAAATTATCGGAAATCTCCATACATCCGGAAGCATTCTGGTGAACGTTGTTTTTTTCTCGTAAGCGATGGAAATGGCCGGGCGTAATGCCAATAAGTGTGTTTAGAACCCCAAATCCGCCCTGCGAAACGATTTCAGCGGAAACGGCATAGCACATACGTGTCATGTTAATTCGTTAACTTTGGTATTCCCATAAAATCTAGCAAACCATGAAGTTAGGTACCAAACTGATCCATGCGGGCGTTGAGCCTGACCCCTCCACAGGGGCCATTATGACGCCGATATTCCAGACCTCCACCTACGTACAGGCCGCTCCGGGCGACCATAAAGGCTACGAGTACGCCCGTACGCAAAACCCCACCCGCCACGCCCTTCAGAACGCACTGGCGGCCATTGAGAACGGAAAACACGGGATCTGCTTTGGCAGCGGCCTCGCGGCTACCGACGCTATCATAAAACTCCTTGCCCCCGGCGATGAAGTTGTGGCTTCCAGCGACTTATACGGCGGAACCTTCCGGATCTTCACCAAGGTCTTCGCCAAATACGGGATCAAGTTCCATTTCGCTGACCTTCAGGATGCAGGCCAGCTGAGCCGGCATCTGAACGCCGCTACAAAGCTCATCTGGATAGAGACGCCCACCAATCCCATGCTCAATATCATTGATATAGCCGCCTGTGCGGCCATCGCGAAGGAGAAAGGCATCCTCCTGGCGGTCGATAATACTTTTGCTTCTCCCTACCTCCAGAACCCGCTGGACCTCGGAGCCGATATCGTCGTGCATTCCGCCACCAAGTACCTTGGCGGCCACAGCGACGTGGTTCATGGCGCCGTGATCGTGAAAGACGATGCCCTCGCCCAGCAGCTGGCCTTCATTCAAAATAGCTGCGGGGCGGTACCGCCCGCAGGACTGCTTCCTGGTGCTGCGGGGTATCAAAACCCTGCATGTGCGCATGCAGCGCCATTGCGAGAACGGCGAGGCGGTGGCCCGCTTCCTCCGGGAGCATCCGAAAGTGGGGAAGGTGTTCTGGTGCGGGTTTGAGGATCATCCCAACCACGATATCGCCAAAAAGCAGATGCGCGGCTTCGGCGGCATGATCTCCTTTACGTTGAAAGACGACAGTATGGAGGCGGCGCTGAAAGTGCTCAGTGGCACGCACCTCTTTTCCCTGGCGGAATCTTTGGGCGGCGTGGAGAGCCTGATCGGCCATCCGGCGTCTATGACGCACGCTTCTATCCCGCGCGAGGAGCGGCTTAAGAACGGTTTGACGGATTCCCTGATCCGGCTGAGCGTGGGCATCGAAGATGTGGCTGACCTCATCGATGATCTGAAAAAGCCATCGGCTGATTGGATTGTTGCGTCAATCTGCTTACTTTTAGCGCATTACACCTACATGCCTCCCGTTCAGTAAAAGTTCGGGGCATTTTTTTCCATATACTATGACCATGAAGTTCCAGCAACTGAAAGAATTTTTGGATGCCAAGGCGGAGCACTACGACCAGCCTGCGTTCATCGAAGGCGACCCGATCAGTATCCCGCACCGGTTCACAAAGCTCCAGGACATTGAGATCGCAGGGCTGTTTGCCGCTATCCTGGCCTGGGGAACCGCACCACCATCATTAACAAGTGCACTGAGCTCATGGGGCTCTTTGACAATGCTCCGTACGACTACATCCTTAACCATGACCCGCGCGACCGCATGAAGCTCATGCATTTCAGGCACCGCACGTTCAATGGGCTGGACCTCCTCTATTTCGTGGAGTTCCTCCAGCATTACTACACCAACGTCACCTCCTGGAGTTCGCTTTCAGCGGGCACCTCCAGCCGGAAGACACCAACGTGGAAAGTGCGTTGACAGGATTTCAGAAGATCTTTTTCGCCATGGAGCACCCGGACCGCACCCGCAAGCACATCTCCACGCCCGCGCGCAACAGCGCCTGCAAACGGCTCAATATGTACCTGCGCTGGATGGTCCGCCGGGACAAAAATGGCGTGGATTTTGGACTATGGAAGCACATTGCGCCGGCGCAGCTCGTTTGCCCGGTAGACATACACGTCAGCCGCGTGGCCGCAAGGCTCGGCCTCATCCAGAGCGCAGACGCCAACTGGAAGACCGCCGTTGAGCTCACCAGCCAGCTGCGGCTGATGGATCCCTCAGACCCCGTGAAGTACGATTTCGCGCTGTTCGGACTGGGGTCATAGAAAAATACGTTTGATCAAATAAGAGATAATGAAGAAACTCACCGGACTGGTAGCGATGTGCTGCCTCGCTTTATCCCTCTCCGCGCAGGACTATGTGGAGCTGAACTATAAGTTGACGACTGGAAGCGAATTCACCCTGAGCCAGGAAAGCCGCAGCGAAACCTACATGACGGTGCAGGAAGTGGTGCAGCGCACAACCCGCGATTACAACAACAAAATGACCATGAAGGTCATCGACGCCGCCCCGGGCAGATATACCCTGCAATGGTCTTACACAGACATCAAATTCAACTTCAACGCCAAGAACCAGAATATTTACGTAGACGCTAAAACCGACCACCCGGATGAGCCCCTCCAGGGCGCCCTCAAGCTCCTCCTCAACCAGCCCTTTTCCGTCGAGATCCAGGGTACCGGTAATATCACCAAGGTGGAAGGGCTCGACCAGGCCGTTGAAAAAGCCTCCGAAGCCTTCGCCAAACTCAAATCCGACGAGCGCGAGGCATACCGCAAGCTCCTGAAAGACCAGTTCGGTACCGAGGCGTTCCGCGGATGGCTGGAGCAACTGCTTATTATCTACCCCGTTCACGGCATCAAGAACGGCACCCAATGGGAAGAAAGCGTTCCGCTGCGCGGCGGGCTGAAAGGAAGGGTAGACCTCTACTGGAACCTCCAGCACTGGGACGGCCAGACGGCGAAGATCAACGCCGAAGGCAATATCAAAACCGACCGGGTAGAAACCTTCACCATTGAAGACGGCATCCAGGCTACCGCCGCCATCGAAGGCAAGCTTACCACCAATTACCTCATCCTCCGCGAAAGCGGTTTCCCAGCATCGCCGTGCAGAACACGGAGATGAACGGTAAGTACGTTTACCTCGCCAACCGGAAAAAGCAATTGAAGAAAGACCTGACCGTACCGGTGAAGATCATCACCAACGCTTCGTACAAGATCAAGCAGGTAAAATAATGGATCAGCACTACCTGGAATCCACGGGCGCCTGGTTACAGGAAAACGCGGGCCTTCAGCTCCCCGCCCGTTTCTCACTCGAAGACCTAGAAAAAGCCCTCGCGGCGCAGATCGAGATATTGGTGGAAAAGGACTTCCAGCAATTCGTAATGCTCCTCTACCAGGTAGATGTTTCAGAAAAGAAGGTAAAGGCCATTTTAGCCGGGCAAAACTACCCGGAAGTGTACCGCTCCATCGCCCGGCTGATCATCGAAAGACAGACAGAAAAAGCCATCTCCCGCGACACCTACCGCCAGCCTCCCGACCCGGATGCCAGCGATGCGGAAAAATGGTAAAGAAAATATAAAAGGGCTGACCAATTCAACTGGTCAGCCCTTTTTTATTGGATCGTTACAAGTCTATTTATCGAACATCAGCGACTTCACTTTTTCTTTGTCTTCCTTTTCCTTTTCGAGATTAAAGAAGGTGCCGAATACGCGGTCCCAGAAAGCGGAACTTACACCAAATCCCTTGTCTTCACTTTTGTAATGATGGAGGTGGTGATTGCGCCAGAGCGGTTTCATGAACCGGAATGGCGGGTTCCAGGCGTGGATGGCGTAGTGCATGCTCCCGTAGATGAGGTATCCGAGCAAAAAGCCGGGGAAGAACATGAACGTGAACTGCCGCAGGAAAATATACTGCGCTCCAAATATCGCTGAGGCCAGGATAAGGCTGGGCACCGGCGGCATGAAAAGCCGCTGCTTGTCGCGCGGATATTCGTGATGGTTGCCGTGCAACACGTAAATGAATCTTGTCAGTCGCGGACTTTCCGTTACCATATGGAAAATAAAGCGATGCATGATGTACTCAAAAACGACCAGAAGAACATGGCGCCGAAAAATACCAGCGCGATACGGCCTATGCTGAAGCCCAGTGTATCGTGGCTATAATACAAGAAATAGCCGATCAGGGGCAGATACATCCCCAGATCACGAGGGGATGGGTCTTGGTTAGCATTTCCAGATAACGGCTTTCAAAAAGTCTTGCCTGTCCTTTATTCTTGATCTTCTCAAACTTCATGACTCCCAAATTTTAATTAAACCATCTTAGTTTATTAGTAACAGGAGTAGGGAACTAAATGTTTCGGGGGTTATTGTCTGGACAATAACCGGGGAATAACTACTAATTCGTATTCTTTCAGCTGCAAATATCGTATCAATTTATCCAATTGAAAATAAAATTTATCCTGACGCCGCGGGTCCGTACCGATGTGCAAAAGGAGCATAAATCCGTTTAGCCCTGACGGGTGGCGGTTTTCGTACTGAACGATGCTTTCGTAGATCTGTTCCGAAGAGACATAAGATTTCATCATTTCAGGATAAGTATAATCGGCGTTGGAACGTGTACCATGGGTAAAATTGACGAGTTGCATCCCCAGGTCGTGGGTCCATTGCACAATGGTGTCGTTGTACCATTCATAGGGCGGAAGAAACCAGTGCGGTTCCGGCAGTCCCAGCCGGGCCATGGCGCGCAGGTTCATATCCAGGTCCGCTTCAAACTGCGGCCGGGTTACCAGTAAACTGTCCCGTTTCTTCCAGTCGCAGTACAGGAGGTGCTTCCCGGAATGGGGGCCCAGGTAATGTCCGTCTGCCTGCAGGCGTTTGATCAGCGGCGCGAAAGCCGGGTTCTCATAAAAATCCCCGTGAGGAAAAAACGAAGCCCCCACGCCCAGGTGCTTCAGCACCTGCGCGATGTGCTCCCCGCCATCGGCAAATTCATGCCCGGTAAACACCAGCGCCATCCGCTTCTTCGCCGTGTCTCCCCGCGTGATGGCCTTAGGCGGCTCCCCAATCCCGCGACAGCCTCCCGGAACTTAGAGAGATCCGGGCGAGGGGCAGGCGCATGTTCCAACGTATAATCGTACAATATATCGCCGACTTCCCGGAAGAAGGGATACCCCGTTTCTTCGTATTCGTATTTACCATCGTTCAGCACGCCATCCCGGTTCACGTAAATATTCCCCGACACCATGAACTCCACGTTATTCTGAAGTCCGTGAAATACGCCACATCTGTTAGGTAGCCGTAAGACCAGCCCGTTTTATTGAACACGCGCACATGATCCGGGATCTTCCGGCGGCCGTCTTTAAAGCGAAAGAACTTCGTGTAGCTGTCGAAGAATTCCGTGGTATCGTAACGCGGATGGTCGCTTTCGGAAGGTAAGGCACTCATCCAGCGATACAAAAACCGGTAGTCATCCTCCTGCAAATTGAATTTCGCCTTACCCGCCGACTCCGGGAATATCACGGAACGCAGCAGGCGATGAAGGTCTTCCAGCGGGTAGAAATTGTGCTTCGTAAAATCCATGGGCGTGGGGATGAGGCTGTCGTTCCGGTCCCAATGCGAATGCCCGACTAATATGGTTTTGCTGTAATCGAACGCGCCTTGGTTATATGCGGCGGGCTGGCTGTAGATCGTTTCCCCGTTCTGCACGAAGCGCACCGGGTTGGTATGCCGGTTCTGTTCTTCGTCCATGCTCACGAACCTCCGCACGATGCGCACATCTTTGTATCCTTTGGCCCGCAGCTGATCGTGGATATACCCCTGCCCCAGGAATTCATACAACCGGTTGTATGCATCGTTATCGGAAACGAGGAATATTTTCTTGATGTAATTCGCGACGGAGGGAAGATTGTTAGCGGCGGATGTATCCGTCTGCACGGCGGTCTGTCCGCTCCAGGCGCTGTCTGTCAGCATGGGCGTCCATTTCCATATCCCCAGCTTCCGCAGCTTCTCCAATGCCAGGAAAGCCAGCGGCATTTTAACGGTGGACGCGGGGTTGAAGTACTGGTTCCGGTCGGTATTGATATGCCGGTCGCGGAACGAAGGACGGCCCTTTGCGTCGCGGTTGATGGTGGTGAAGATGAGCTGAACGTGGAACGAGTCCGGGTTGCTGAGCACATGCCGCAGCTGCGGGAAGCGCGCTCAAAAAGGAGCGCGCGGAAAGCCGCATCCGTACGGGCCTGTGCGGCCACGCTGCCGCAATAAAGCAGCAAAAGGCAGGATATGAACATTCTGGACATAGCTTAAAGCTATAAAAATCCGATATATTTGGCGGCAGAACACCAAAACCCAACCAATGAAACTCGTTACCTACGTACGGGAAGATGTTGACCAGCTTGCAATGCTCGTCAACGGACAACTGTACAACCTGCAGGATCTCCATCCCGAACTTCCTACCACCATGCATATGTTTTTGCAGATGTGGGAAGAAGTGATTGACCTGCCAAAGCGATCGACGCCAGGCTGAAGGAAGGCCATTCCCCGCGCTCCAACATCCACGGTACGCCCTACGATGAAGCTACGCTCATGGCCCCCGTGCCTTTCCCCACCAGCTGCCGCGACGGATACGCTTTCCGCCAGCACGTGGCCGCCGCGAGGAGGAACCGCCGTGTGGATATGATCCCCGAGTTCGATCAGTATCCCATCTTCTACTTCACGAATCACAACGCCATACAAGGCCCCGGCGCCATCTTCTGCATGCCCGATCATTTCGACAAGCTCGACTTCGAACTGGAAGCTGCCGTCGTGATCTGCAAACGTGGAAGGAATATCACCGCCGCTGAGGCCGACGATTACATCGGCGGATATATGATCATGAACGACATGAGCGCCCGCACCCTGCAGATGGAAGAGATGAAGCTCAACCTGGGCCCCGCCAAGGGTAAGGACTTCAGCACCGTCATCGGCCCCATGCTGGTAACGCCCGACGAATTGGAACCTTACCTGATCCCCGCCAAAGAAGGCCACACCGGCAACAATTACAACCTGAAAATGAAGTGCTGGGTAAACGGCGTTCAGGTGAGCGAAGGCAATATGGGCGATATGGACTGGACCTTCGCCGAGATCATCGAGCGCTGCGCGTATGGCGCAGACATCCACCCGGGCGATGTGATAGGCAGCGGAACCGTAGGCACCGGCTGCTTCCTGGAACTGAACGGCACCGGCAAACTGAACGACCCGGACTACAAGGAACAATGGCTGCAACCCGGCGATGTGGTGGAAATGGAGATCGACGGACTGGGCAAACTGACGAATACCATTGTGGCGGAAGAAACAGATTTTTCCATCCTGTCATTAAAGAAAAATATTTAACACAACGGCATGAGAGTAGATCCTCGGAAGTCAAAACCTCCGTGCTCCACGCGTACCTCCTGGGTGCGGTGGCGCCGCGGCCCATTTGCTTTGCCAGCACCGTAGACGCAGACGGCCAGCCCAACCTGAGCCCCTTCAGCTTCTTCAACGTGTTCGGCTCCAACCCGCCCACGCTCGTCTTTTCCCCCTCCGCCGCGTGCGCGACAATACCGTCAAGCATACGCTGGAGAACGTATATGCCACGAAGGAAGTAGTGATCAACGTAGTGAGCTACGCCATGGTGCAGCAAACATCGCTGGCCAGCTGCGAATATCCCCGGCACAGATGAGTTCGTGAAAGCGGGGTTCACGCCGCTGCCTTCCGAAAAGGTGAAGCCCTTCCGCGTTGCGGAAAGCCCCGTGCAGATTGAGTGCAGGGTGAGAGACATCATCGAGACCGGCACCGGCGGCGGAGCCGGCAACCTGGTGATCTGCGAGCCCATCCTCCTGCATGTCAACGAAGATATCCTCGACGCCGCCGGCAAGATCGATCCGCAGAAGATCGACCTGGTTGCCCGTATGGGTGCTGATTATTACTGCCGCGCCTCCGGAACGGCGGTCTTCGAAGTGGCCAAGCCTAACACACAACTGGGCATCGGGGTAGACGCGCTGCCGGATACCATCCGCAACAGCCACATCCTGACGGGCAACAACCTCGGCCAGCTGGGCAACGTGACGAACCTCCCGCCGGTAGACCCCGGGTTCACCGACGAGCACCTCACCAACATCGTCCAGTACTTTTCCATCAATCCCGAAGAGATGGAAAAAGAGCTGCACCGCTACGCCAAACAGCTCCTCGATTCCCACAAGGTAAACGAAGCCTGGCAGGTGCTGCTGGCCGGAAACATTTCCTGATTAAGTATTACGCACAATAAAAAAGCGGTCCGGTTGCACCCGACCGCTTTTCGTTTATAGGCGAATAAATTATGACTTGCTGCCGAACACCTTTTTAAGCAGTTCCGAAGTACGGGCTGCGGGGTTGTTGCGGATGGCGGCTTCTTCCTTGCCGATCTGGTCGAACAGGGCGCCTACGGCCTTGTTGGTCACATAGCCTTTCAGATCCGGGTCCAGCTTGGTGAAGGATGTGGGGAGGCTGTTGTATTTGGTCACGATCTCGCCGTAGTATTTGGTGGCGGCGGTCTGGTTGAGCGCCGAATCGATCACGGGAGAGAATGCGGCCACGAGGCTGGCGGTGGTTTTCTCTTTGAAGAAGTTGGTCGCGGAGTTTTGTCCGCCGGTGAGCAGTTTCAGCGCGTCGCTGATGGTCATTTGCTTGATGGCGTTCACGAAGATGGGCGCGGCGAAACCAACGGCATCTTCCGCGGCGCGGTTGATCTGGAGGATGGCCTTATCCACCAGGCTGCCCATGCCGATGCTGCGGAGGGCCTTTTCGGCTTTCAGCGCATCCGGCGGGAGGAGCACTTTATACAGTTCGTTTCCGAAGAATCCGTCTTGTTTGTTGAGGAGGCCGATGCCTTTGAGGACGCCTTTTTCAAGGGCTTCCTTGATACCGCCGGCGGCTTCCGTTTCCGTGACATTACCGGTGGTGGAAGACGAAGAAGTGCTGCCGGAGTTGAGTACGCTGCCTACTTTCTTCAGGATCTGAGCGTTGGCGGTGGTGTGGAGCACGAGGGCGCCCGCCGCGATAAGGATGGTTCGCTTTAGCATAGTGTTGATTGTTTGTACAGGGTGCTATTCATGGATCGATAACAGCGGAACGTTCGTCTGGAACGCGATCCGCGAGGTATTGCTGCGTTTGAATATGCTGTCGAAAAGGCCGTGTTTCTTCGGGATGATGAGCAGCAGGTCTGCTTTCATTTCCTGTGCGTAACCCGTAACGGCTTCCGGTATATTGGGCCGGTCGATGAAGTGATAAGTCGGTTGGAAATCGTGCAACATGTTGTCCAGCTCCTGGTTTTCTTCCGGGCGGATATGTTCGCGGCCTTCTTTCTGGATGTTTACCACATGCAGTTCGGGCTTGAAGATATCGAGGAATTTCAGGAGGGGTTCGCGGCGGGTGGTTTTGGCCACCTTACGGAGGTCGCAGGCGAAGAGGACTTTCTTAATGGGCGTGAAGGCAGACTGCGTTGGTACCACGATCACGGGGTAGGCGGAGGTCTTCACCACATCTACCGTATTGGACCCTACGAGGATTTCTTCGAGCTGGCTGCCGCCGGTGATGCCCATTACCACTACGTCTGCCAGTTCTTCGCGGCATACCTGGTCGATATTGGCGGCGAGGAGGTGGTTATCTGCGCGGATATCGAGGGTGATGGTGGAAGGGACCATGGGTTTGAGCTGGGCCTGCATGGTGCGGAGGCCTTCCATGCTGGATTCCCGGAGGTCGTCCATATTGACTATGGGCACGGCCGTGGGGAGATCGGGGATGGGAACGATCAGCTCGTAGGCATGATACAGCACGATGCGGGTGGCGCCCGTTTGCTTCGCGAGGCCGATGGCATAGCGGGCTGCGTTATAGGCGGTTTCAGAAAAATCCGTAGGTACGATGATGGTTTTCATGCCGGGTCAGTTTATTCCGGTTTAAAGTTACGCAATAACCACACCAATCACTGAACCAAAATCATAAATAAATTAAAAAAGCAACCATACCGGGCCCGGGAGAAGGGATACCGCAAATGCGGCCGAAATCGATTATTTTGCCGTCTCGTAATGTCGGGGAACCGCTTCCCCCTCAAAAACAGTATTATTCACGACAATGAGCGTAACTACCCAACAACAGCTGTCCGAACAGGAGATCATCCGCCGCGACAAGCTGAAAGAGCTGCAAAACCTGGGGATCGACCCGTATCCCGCCGCGGAATACCCGGTGAATGCGTATTCCACAGACATCAAGGCCGGTTATTCGGAAGAAACGAAGGACCAGTACCAGGACGTATGCCTGGCCGGCCGTATTATGAGCACCCGCGACATGGGCAAGGCGAACTTCGCCGTTTTGCAGGACAGCAAGGGTAGGATCCAACTGTACATAAAGCGGGACGACATCTGCCCCGGAGAAGATAAAACCCTTTACGACAACGTATGGAAAAAGCTGACCGACATCGGCGATTTCATCGGCGTGAAAGGCTATGCTTTCGTCACCAAAACCGGCGAAACCTCCATCCACGTCCGCGAACTGACCATCCTCGCAAAGGCGCTCCGCCCCCTGCCGGTGGTTAAATCCAAAGACGGCGAAGCATTCGACGAAGTAACCGATCCGGAGTTCAAATACCGCCAGCGTTACGTAGACCTGGTGATCAACCCCGATGTGAAGGAAGTCTTCATCAAGCGCACCCGCCTGATGCAGACGATCCGTGACTTCTATAACAACATGGGGTATCTGGAAGTGGAAACGCCTATCCTGCAGGCCATCCCCGGCGGCGCCTCCGCGCGCCCCTTCATCACGCATCACAACGCGCTCGATATTCCCCTCTACCTCCGCATCGCCAACGAACTGTACCTCAAAAGGCTCATCGTAGGCGGCTTCGAAGGCGTGTTCGAGTTCGCCAAAGACTTCCGTAACGAAGGGATGGACCGTACCCACAACCCCGAGTTCACCGTGATGGAAATGTACGCCGCGTACAAGGATTACCACTGGATGATGGACACCACCGAGCAACTGCTCGAAAAAGTGGCCCTCAACGTAAACGGCACCACGAAAGTAACCGTGGGAGAGCGCGAGATCGACTTCAAAGCGCCCTATCCCCGCGTGCCCATCTACGACGCCATTAAGGAACACACCGGGTTCGATGTTTCCGAAATGGACGAAGCCGGCATCCGCGACGTCTGCAAACAACTGGGCCTCCACGCCGATCCCAACCACGGGAAAGGCAAACTGATCGACGAGATCTTCGGCGAGAAGTGCGAGCACCACTACGTGCAACCCACCTTCATCACCGACTACCCCGTCGAAATGAGCCCCCTCACCAAGAAGCACCGCAGCAAAGCCGGTGTGGTGGAACGCTTCGAGCTGATCTGCAACGGCAAGGAAATCGCCAACGCTTACTCCGAGCTTAACGACCCGATCGACCAGCGCCAGCGCTTCGAAGACCAGGTGGCCCTCATGGAACGCGGCGACGATGAAGCCATGTATATCGACTACGACTTCCTCCGCGCCCTCGAATACGGTATGCCCCCACCTCAGGGATCGGCATCGGTATCGACCGCCTCACCATGCTCATGACGAACCAGCCCTCCATCCAGGATGTGCTGTTCTTCCCGCAGATGCGACCGGAAAAATCCGAATAACTGAATGACACTCAATAGCAAGCCCGGCGCCCATGGCGCCGGGCTTTTTCTTTTTAAACAAAAGGCGGGCGGCATCGTTAACATGTAAACCCTTTTGCTCATGCGCATCCACATACCCACATTTGCCGCCGTCGTATTATTCTCCCTCGTCTGGATATTTTTCGGGGTCGCCCACCTCGTAAACGCAGATGCCCTGCGCCCCGTAGTCGCCAGGATACCGGGAGGCGTGTTTTGGGTGTATTTTACCGGGATAGCGATGATCCTGGCCGGTTTTGCCATCATCCTCAACAAATGGGCGAAGCCCGCCTGCTACCTGCTGGCCCTCATGCTGTTCATATTCATCGTCGTGATCCACCTGCCCCAGCTCATCGCCGGCGATTTTTCAGCGCCCGTCAATATCCTGAAAGACCTGGGATTCATCGCCGCGGCCATCACCATCGGCAACATCCGCAACCATATCAGGCAGTTGGGCCAGCTCTAAAAGCTGCCTGCGCTGTGCCTGCAGGTGAAAGCCGCCCCGCGTCAGCAACGGCAACCGCCGGTATAATTGATTGTCAGAATTGATGATTGATTCTTTATTTTCGCTGCCGACCGGGTTATCCGGCTTTCAACCTGTCAAAAATTATGAGAAATATGCACCAGACCATTCCGGCGATAACTGCCGGCCTGTGCCTCCTGGCCGCCTTGCCAACTTTCGCCCAGGAAAAGAAGACACTCACCTTCGACCAGATCTTTACCCGTCCCACTTCCATTACCGAACCGCTCCCCGGCGTAAGAGGCTGGGCCGATAAAACGCATTATATCGAGACGCGCGACGGTAAGCAGGTGGCCGTAGATGTAAAATCCGGCTCCGCCACGCCCTACACGCCGCCGCCGGCCACCGGCAGCACCGTGAACGTGAAGGACAACGATATCTACCTCCAGCGCCCCGACGGCAGCGCGCCCATCCGCCTTACCACTACCGAAGCGGAAGAAAAGAACCCCACGCTTTCTCCCGACGAGAAATACGTGGCCTTCACCCGCAATAATAACCTGTACGCCATCGAAGTGGCCTCACAGAAAGAAATCCAGTATACCACAGACGGTTCCGACGTGATCTACAACGGCTGGGCTTCCTGGGTGTATTATGAAGAGATCCTCGGCCGCCCCTCGCGCTACCGCGCTTTCTGGTGGAGCCCTGACAGCAAAAAGATCGCTTTCATGCGCTTCGACGATACCCGCGTGCCCGTGTTCCCCATCTACAGCGAAAAAGGCCAGCACGGCTACCTCGAAAACACGCGCTATCCCAAAGCCGGCGATCCCAACCCGGAAGTACGCCTCGCCATCGTGCCCGTAACCGGCGGCAACATCACCTGGGCGGATTTCAACGAAAAAGACGACCAGTACTTCGGCCAGCTCTTCTGGACGCCCGACGGCAGCACCCTCTGGGCCCAATGGATGCCACGCGACCAGAACCAGCTCTTCCTTTATGCTATCGATACCCAGACCGGCGCTAAGAAAGTAGTGTACGAAGAGCAACAGAAAACCTGGATCGACTGGTTCACCGATATTTACTTCCTCGCCAACGGCAAGGGTTTCATCGTTAAAAGCGACAGATCCGGCTGGGACCACCTCTATCTTCATAACATGGACGGCAGCCTGAACAAGCAGCTGACCTCCGGCAACTGGCGCGTGAAAGAGCTCCTGCAGATCAACGAGAAGAAAGGCGTGATCTATTTCACCGCCCGCAAAGAGGCCAGCACCCGGTTCGACCTGTATAAAACCGACCTGAAAGGCTCCGCTCCCCAAAGGCTCACCTTCGGCGAATTCAGCCACGACGTGAAGCTGGCCCCTGAAGGCGACTGGTTCATTACCACGTACAGCAACCTGAACACCCCTCCCCGGATGGCCCTGGTGACCGATAAAGGGAAAGTGGCCCGCGAACTGGGCAACGCCCGCGGCACTACGTTCGACAGCTACAAACTGGCGCCCACTGAATTAAAGACTTACAAAACCCGCGACGGCCTCGAGCTGCCCATTACCATCATCTGGCCCACCAACATGGAATCCGGCAAGAAATACCCCGTCCTGATCTCCATTTATGGTGGTCCCGACGCCGGCACCATCTACGATACCTGGAGAATGAACGCGGCTAACCAATGGTTCGCACAGGAAGGGCTCATCCAGGTGGTGATAGACAACCGCGCCGCAGGGCACCTCGGCAAGGTGGGCATGAACTACATCCACCGCCAGCTCGGCAAATACGAAATCGAAGATTACATGGACGCCGCCCGCTGGCTGGCTACACAGCCCGGTGTGGACGCTTCCCGCATGGGCATCACCGGCGGCAGCTTCGGCGGGTATATGTCTGCCATGGCGCTGACCTATGGCGCCGATGTGTTCACCCACGGCATCGCCAACTTCAGCGTAACCGACTGGCAGCTGTACGACAGCCACTACACCGAGCGCTATATGGACCTCCCGAAAGACAATAAGGAAGGTTATAAGATCACTTCCGTGATGACGCATGCCGCCAGGTACAAAGGCCTCCTGCGCATCGTACATGGCACGATGGACGACAACGTGCACATGCAGAACTCCATCCAGCTGGTGGATAAACTGGAAGACCTGGGCAAACATTTCGAGTTCATGGTATATCCCGGTGAGCGCCACGGTTGGGGCGGTCCCAAATCGACCCACTCCCGGAACGAGAATTACCGCTTCTTCTACGAGAACCTGCTGCAAAACCGCTGCCTGCACTTTTTAAAGGCACGAACTAAGCATACAATTTTAACGCATAATAAAAGGCCGTTTTCCTCCAGGAGAAGACGGCCTTTCTGTTTTTGGCATAGTCCCATAAGTAGTACCATAGCGGAAAAGCGGACAAATGTCCGCTTTTATATTATTGTTTACCCCTGCAATTGTCGTATTTTCAGTTTGATAAAATCTTACAATTATGGGTATTCTATTTTCTGCACTTACATTCACCGGCAAGCTCGGTAATGTCATTGCTTACCGGAGGAACGGTAAGATCTGCCTGCGGACCAAGCCGGAAACGGTGCGGCAATCGCGGGCAACCCGTCAGGCCGCACAGTGGTTTGGCGCAGCCAGCCGCAAGGGCGCCTTGCTCCGCGGGCCATCCTGCCAGAGCTGGACATTCATTACGACGGCAATGTCGTCAACCGCCTGAACGGCGCCATCGTGAAGGCGGGCAGGAACAATCATGGCGGCCTGGCGGGCTTCCAGTTCAATCCCCACACCAGTATTTCGAAATTCTTCTCACAACCGCTTACCGTTTCGCCGGAGGGCACTTTGCATATTCCCCGCAGGTGCTAAAAGCCCAGAACGGGGCAGACGAGATGGAGATCAAACTGATCGGCACCCGGTTCGATTTTGCCGGGCAGCGGGTAATCAGTTCGGATGTAGCCGTGCTAAACATCGCCCTAACAGAGCAGTTCCATGATTTCGAAGGGGCGGATTTGTCGGTAGACGTACCCGGAAAAGGCGCCCTGGTCATCACCGTGCAGGTAAGGTTCTCTAAAGAAGGCTATACGACCTGTAATAAACGCTTTAAGGCAGCCGGGATACTGGCTGTCTTTGTGGACCGTCCGCCGGTAAAAGGGACTAAAAAGCCCAAATCTCACCATCCAATCGCCCGCCAGTTACCGCGGGATGTGCGCAAGGCGGCGCCCGCCGCAAAAGCGCAGGCTTTCGTTCAAAAGGAATAAATCGCCGCCATATGCGTAGGATTTTATCACAAACCACTCATTATCAAAAAGTAAGATTCCCAATATTTAACCGGCAGGCCCCTCCTCCGTGAGGCATTGCCATGGGCTGCCCGCGCCCGTTCTACTACAAAATGGCCTTCCCAGGGTGATAATATTCTTCAAACCCATTTCCAATACATTTCCTGATCAAGTCCGCCTTCTATCCGCCGATTTGGCCGTTAGCAGCACAGTAATTAGCATATAGCAAGCTAGTAACAGCGGTCATATTGCTCTTGAGTCTCCCTTTAGGCTTTTTCAACAACCTTTACCAGTTACCCCGGGTACGGTTGTTGATGTCAACGCACTCCTGGTATCGTCGTTTACCCGGATATCTAGAATGATGTATGAAAAATGAAGATGTTCCGCCAGGCGGATCAGCAAAGAGTGGGAGTGATTAGAAACTAAGGGAAGAAAAAGATAGGGATAAAGAGGAAGAACCTCATGGGTAAGGGTAAAAAAACAGGGCTGCAAGAATACAGCCCCGAAAAATTTTAACCATATCTTTATTGAAAAACCTGTTACAAATTTCCATAAATTAGAAACAACTCCAATCTGCAAACTAGCGAACGCTGCATTTTTTCCAGTTAACGTATAGAAAAGCCCCTGAACGATGAGCGCAGTACGCCATTTAACGGCTGTGCCATTTCTACGTTAGCGATCACCAAAGGATCATGCAAGAATAATTATATATGATGTTGTAACGGCGAATTTGCCGTGATTGGGAGGGTGGTAAAGAAAAACGGCGGTAAGAATACCGCCGTTGTAATAATTTTAACCATATCCTATGAAAAACCTAAGTCAAAGATAAGGCGGTTCTTTTCCTTCGCAAGTCCATTTCCGTGAACGCATGGTTTTAGTTCGTGAAGCACAAAAACCGACTTTTTCTTAACACATTAGTAATTTTATCATATTAATAAATTAGCTACTATGCAATCCTGTGGCCGTTTTTAACAGGGCGGTCCGGTTGCAGTAGTACGATTTCCTTTCCTTCGCCTACAACGCCCAGCACCAGGCATTCAGAGAAGAAATTAGCGATCTGTTTGACGGGGAAATTAACGACTGCCACCACTTGTTTGCCGGGCAACTCGTCTGTCTGATAAAGGGAAGTGATCTGCGCGGAAGATTTCCGTATCCCGATCTCGGGACCGAAGTCGATCTCCAGCTGGTAAGCCGGGTTACGTGCTTTTTCAAAAACTTTTGCGGTGAGGATGGTGCCTACGTGTATGTGCACCTTTTCGAAGTCATTCCAGGTTATCGTTTCCATGCTGATCGTTTTGGGAAGATGTTATGTACCAAAACAGGAAGATACGCAGCCGGGAGTTAAGGAAAAAAATTAGGCGGTAAGAATACCGCCCACAATATTTTTAACCATATCCCTATGAAAAACCAATACAAATATACTGGAGTCCCTCATGTTGGAATCTGGTATTTCGTAAACGTAAGATTTTGCCTCGTGAACGTATAGAAAATATGTTTATTAACATCGATTTAACGTACGTAGTATCACCCATTAATGCCTTATGGCCGTCGGCACATTTCCCATGATCGTATCGATCTCTTTCATGATTTCGGGCGTAAGCTGTTGATAAACATCGATCGCCTTCAGCGTCTCCGTCAACTGCGCTTCCTTGGTGGCTCCCAGGATGGTGCTGGATACGTTGGGGTTCCGGATCGTCCAGGCAACGGCCAGTACCGCCAGGCTGGTTCCCAGTTCCTTCGCCACCTTTTCCAACGCAACCACCTTGGCGATGTTGGCTTCCAGCAGGTTACGGTTGCGGAGCCATTCATAGCCTTCTAAACTAAGACGGAGCCTTCGGGTACCCCGTTATTGTACTTGCCGGTCAGGATACCGGATGCCAGCGGACTGAAGATCGTGGTGCCAAGGCCTACGCTGTTAAATACCGGTACATACTCCAGTTCCAGCTTTTCGCGGCGGAACAGGTTATACTCCGTTGCTCCACCACGGGCGCAATGAGGTTATATTGTCGGGCCACCATGTGCGCTTCCATGATTTCGGCGGCGGTCCACTCCGAGGTACCCCAGTACAGGATCTTCCCTTGCTGGATGAGATTGGTCATCGTCCAAACCACTTCTTCGATGGGAACGTTACGATCCGGGCGGTGGCAGTAATAGATATCCAGGTAATCGAGCTGCATGCGCTGCAGCGCTTCGTGGCAGGCTTCCATGAGATGCTTGCGGCTCAGGCCGGTCTGGTTGGGCTTGTTATTGGGCCCGCGCCAGCCAAAGAACGCCTTGCTGGACACGATATAGGAGGTACGGTCCCATTTCTTGGCCTTCAGCACACGGCCCATCATCTTTTCCGATTCGCCCAATGCATAGATTTCCGCATTGTCAAAGAAGTTGATGCCATTGTCGTACGCCACTCCCATCAGCCGGTCGCCGATGGAGTCGTCGATCTGGGAGTGGAAAGTTACCCAGCTGCCGAAAGAGAGCGCGCTGATCTGGAGGCCGGATTTGCCTAATCTTCTGTATTCCATATTGAAACGATTTTTACGGGTTTTTCTTGAAGGGAGTAAAATAACAATTTGGCATGGTTGTTGGACCAATTGGGGCAGGAAATTTTAGGTTAAAAAATAGCGTTAGATCTTTCCAGATCGTACAAACAATTAGGTTAAAGCAAAGAAACCCGGTCATATGACCGGGTTCTTTTGTTATAGCAATTCGTTGTTTTCGTTTATTCGAAAGAGAAAGTACTGTCTGGCGGCATGAAGGTGCCATATACATGCATGAACTCCGAGCGGGACATATCCTGCGTTGCCCTGAACCCGCGGCCATAGATGGTATCTGTGGGCGTTGATATCCGGCAGAAGCGGTCTGTGGTAAACAGCGCTGTTTTGGAATCGAAGCGAAGGTCCTTACAATCGAGCCTTTGCGCGGAGGTAAGGCTGATGAAGACTACGGAGTCGCGCAGGAAAATGTCGTTGTTCCCTTCATCCAACCGGCCGAAGTTGGCCGTGAGGATACTCTCTTTACGGCCCAGGCTATCGTAGAAGATCACTTGCAATCCACGGGGAAGTCGGTATGCGGCGGGTGCGTCACATATCTTTCCATATACCGGGAGGTGAGCACGCCTTTCACTTTGGCAGACTGGCTGACGATGGTCTCCACATCGTAGGCCTGTTCCACGCCTAGTTTCTTGGTATCGAATGCGGCCACGGCATTGATGTCGTTTTCACAACTTGCCAGTGCCAGGCATGCGAGCGCTCCGTATGCAAATAAGCGTTTCAATCCGTTAGTCGTATTTGGCTTTGAGGAACCAGCGGTCGCTGAGCGTGAAGCCCAGTGTCAGGCGGTAATAGGTTTCGCGGAGCACTTCCACGCTGCCGCGGGAGCCTACTTCGAAAGCGGCGTTGATCATAGTGAACTGGTTCATGGCCGGCATGATCCTTCTCACCGGGAAGCCTGCGCCAATGGAGAACCCGAGCGCGTTCATGTCACGGTCGCCAAGTTTAATATAATCTTTCCCGAAATAACCGCCGAGGCGATAAGTTACTTTGTTCCAGTAGCCTGAGAAAGACTGCGGATTGGGAACGAACTGGCCGCCGAAGCTCAGGCGCCAGCTGTCCTGCGTAGAGTCGATCGCGCCATAGTTGCGGTAATTGCTCCATTTAGACGTGTTAAAATCCACGCCGAAGGAATACTTATCGGTTTTCGAGATCATGATACCACCGCCGAGGGACTGGGGATAGATGATATCACCGCGGTCGCCACTGGAGTATTTAATGGTATCGCGGGTGGTCATGGACTCAGTCTCCCGGTCGTACACGATGGTTTCCTGCAGGCGTTCGCGTTTGGCGCTGAGCTTTTGCTCCAGGTTACCGCTGAGGCCGAGCTGGAGATAAAGGTCTTTTTGAGTTTGATGCTTTGCTGGAGGCCGAGGGTATAAAAGAAGGAGCCGTAGCTGGTCCGCTTCATGTCCCGGGAGGGGACGATGTCATCGACCCTGGTCTCGCCAAGGGGAACAGTAAAGAGGTACTCTTGGTGACGTTCCCGAACAGGTATCCAATATTTACACCTACGCTAAAGCCGCCAAAGCCGATACCAGATCCCACATAGGCCTGGTAAATGCCGCCGCTTCCTTCGAAGCGGTTAACGGTATTCAGTTTGAGGGTATCGAAGAATGTTCTTTCTTCCAGTTGATCGACGTTGTAATTAACCCTTGTCAGCGGGCGGATGCCGAAGTTCAGACCCCATTTAGGGCTGAGGGGCATACCGAGCTGGAGGTAGCTGAGGGTACCAAATCCTGCGCTGGAGCTGGCGTCCTGGGGAGTTGAGCACCCGGGCGCCGGCGTGAACGCCTACGTCGAAGGTAACGAGCTGCAGCCTGGAGTAGCTGGCAGGGTTTACGAAGTTGATGGATTGGGCATCGCCATATGCCTGGCCACCCCTCCCATGCCGAGATTCACGGCGTTTTCCGACCTGGCGGCTTCGCCGAGGCCGAAGCGGGAGTACGGTGAATTGTCCTGAGCGGCGGCCTTCTGCACAGTAAAAACTGTAGCGCCGATCAGGCAAAAGAAGCTAGCTTTTGTCCAATACATTGAGTTCAGCGATTGATTTTAAACCTTTATACATTAAATACGGGCTTGCAAATATCTTATTTTTAAGGCGGGAAGCAAAAAATCCAAATTCCCCCTGTTAAATGCACGTTAAAGTTCCTGTACCTCCGGGCATAGGACGCGATCATGCCCTCAACCTCCGCCAGTGCGCCTTCCAGCACTCCGCTCAGGATACTTTGGCGGGTATTATATCCCACAAAACTATAATGTTCATCAGCCGTCACCAAAGGCAGTTTATCTGTAAAGCGTGCAGTGCGCGAAATCGCATATCGATCCCCGGGCTGATGCCTCCGCCCAGGAATTCGCCTCTTTTGTGCACGAAATTATAGGTAATGGCCGATCCCGCCCCGATAATGAGATTATGGCTGCCCGGGAAGGCCTCCCAGGCCCCGGCGGCCAGCGCAATGCGGTCTACCCCAGGGTCTCGGGCTTTTCATAAGCAATTTTGATGGGCATCGGCGTATCGTACCGGAGCCGGATGAAGCGGGTTTCCCGGCCAACAGTTCCTCCAGCTCCGCCGGGTGTTCAATCACAGAAGAAAGCACAGCCGCCCGGGGCGCCATTCCTTCAGCAGGGCTTCCACTTCCGGCAATAACGCCGCTTCACTGAAAAACCGCTCTTCCCGCAGTTCCCCGTCTTGCATAATGCCGCACTTCAACCGGGTGTTGCCCAGGTCGAAACATAAAATCGGGCCGATCATGGCGCCAAGTTAAAAATTATCCACGGATAAATTCCGGAAGTGACCGTTCAGTTTCACCCGGTCTTTCAGCCGTTCCATCTCCGTCATCAGGGAATGACCTTGTTCAGATGGCGTTTAAGATACTCCAGGCGTTGCATTTCCTGGAAAAGGTGGAGCATTTCATATTCTTCTTCAAGGGATAAGCCCGCATGGTGCGCAATATCGTAGGCGCGCAGGCGGTGGTCCTCCACCGGGAACGACTTGGATACCTGCAGGATATGGTGCAGTTCCCTTACGGCGGCCAGCACCTGCTCGCGCAGTTTGTCGCTCGTACGGTCGTGGTTATCGGGATAGTTAACGATAGCGCCGGCATACAGTTTCTCGGGCACTTCGCGGATGATCTCCAGGATGCGGAATACTTTCATGCCGCGGGTGCGCACGTCCATCTCTCCGTTATCGTACGTTTTCTCTATCCGCGCGATCTCCACGAGGGTGCCGTATTCATTCACTTTCTTGTCGATGACGGCGGGGATGCCAAAGGGTTTGCCGTCGCGGATGCATTCTTCAACGAGTTGTTTGTACCGCGGTTCGAATATGTGCAGGTTAAGCATTTCGCCGGGGTATACGACGATGCCGAGGGGAATATCGGAATGAAGTTCGTCATGTTCAGGTGTCGGTTCAATCTCTTGTTTTAAGTTACGATTTTCCGGCGAAAAAAGATGGCGGCGTTTCCCGGATCATCGATACATTTGTTGCATGTCTGCCTTACTTGACCGGCTCCTTTCGGGCGATGTCCGCGCCCTGGCCCGGAGCATTTCCCTCGTTGAGAACGAAGCCCCGGGATATGAACAGCTGCTGGAATCGCTCCCGGCGCGTAAAGGCACGCGCGTAGTGGGGATCACCGGCCCCCGGGCGCCGGCAAGAGCACACTGGTCAACGCCCTTATTTCCGCGCTGCTGGAAAGGAAGCAACGTGTAGCCGTCATCGCGGTGGACCCTTCTTCCCCTTTTAATTTCGGCGCGTTACTGGGCGACCGTATCCGGATGGCCAACCATTTTTCCGATCCCAACGTCTACATCCGCTCCATGGCGAGCCGCGGCGCGCTGGGCGGCCTCAGCCCCAAGATCCTCGAAGCCGCGGATATTATCCGGGCAGCGGGGTTCGATTACCTGTTCATTGAAACGGTAGGGGTAGGACAAAGCGAAGTAGAGATCGCGGGGATAGCGGATACCACCGTGGTAGTGGTGGTGCCCGAAGCGGGAGACGAGATACAGACCATGAAGGCCGGGCTGATGGAGATCGCTTCCATCTTCGCCGTGAATAAGTCAGACCGCCCCAAGGCAGACGAGTTCGTCCGCAACCTGCGCCTGCTGGCGCATTCCCGCGCCACCACGGAATGGGAGACGCCCGTGGTCAAAACCGTGGCTTTCAGGGGCGAGGGGATCGATGAACTGGTAAAAGCCCTGGACGCGCACCGCGATCACATCCATGAGAACAACGAGCGCAAATCGCTGCTGCTGGCCGAAAAAGCCTGGCAACTTATCCAGTATAAAAGAATGCGGCAGGTAGACCGGCAGGGCCTGTTGGCGGAGATCCGCCGGCATATGGACGAGCCGGGCTTCAACATCTACCGCATCGTTCACCGCTATAGCTGAAAAACCGTATCTTTGCGGCAACTAACGTAAGTACAGCTGATGTATACCCGCACCCGAGTATTCCGTCTTTTCTTCACTTACGCCGTTTTCAACTACGGCGGCTGATCTTACGTGCCCACCCTTCTCAATCACATTTTCGACATATTTATCTGATCATCTAAAACAAAAGCAATTTGTTATGGCTTGGTTATTTCTTGTGCTGGGCGGTCTGTTCGAGATCGGCTTTACCATTTCGCTGAAGTACTCAGAGAACTTCTCAAGGCTCTGGCCCTCCATATCCTTCGTGATATGCATCTCTGCGAGCTTTTTCCTGCTCAATAAGGCGATCAATAACGGTTTGCCTATCGGTACCGCCTACGCGGTGTGGACGGGCATCGGAGCCGCGGAACCGCCATTGCGGGGATGCTGTTCTTCAAGGAGCCGGCATCGGTGATGCGGCTGGTGTTCCTGGTCATGTTGATCGGGTCCATCATCGGCCTGAAGTTCGTGTCCGAATCGCATTAAAAAAGAGGCCTCAGGGCCTCTTTTTTTGTGTTAAAAGCTTGCGGAATGGTCGTAAATTGGAAAGATTCCCGTGAAACGATTCACCGGACGTCATGAATTTGTATACCACGCTCGTTGCATAATGGGAGAAACCGGGGCAGGAAATATTTTTGAAACATTTTTGGGCGGCAGTCAGACAGTGAACAGATATGGCAAGTTTTTTATCAACCAGATAAATATGTCAATTTAAGCAGATGCAATTTCACTGAAATCACAGCGCGGTACAGGCGGCACGAAATCCCCTTGCGGGTGGCCGATCGCACAATTAAGTTGGAGCCTTTCCGTTAAACAAAAAGCCTGTGAATCACCATGAAAGTGTGATGGCTACGGCTGAAAAACTTCGTACATTACGCCCCCGTGCAAACCCTTAGAAGAAACAATTAGCTAAAAGAAAACTACTGCGTTTAAACAACACCATGCGAAAGGAATCCACCTTCAACCCGGAGCATCAGGCCACCAATACCGCAAGTAAAGTGGTCGCCGCACTGGAAAGACTTTCAGAAGCTTTCCGTGTAATGCTTTGGCAGGAAGCGAAACAGTACGGGATTAGTCCGATTCAGGTCCAGATCCTGACCTATCTCCTTCATTATCCAGAAAAGCTTAAGACAGTTACGCACCTCGCCGCCCATTTCAACATGACCAAAGCGACGATCTCCGATGCGATCAAGACAATTGAATCTAAAGGTTTTGTAAAGAGAAAAGAAGACAAGGAAGATAGCCGCAGCCACACGCTGCATTTAACCCGCGAAGGCAAAGTTGTTGCCCGCCGTGTAGAACGGTTTGCCGAGCCCATGCAGGAGTCTGTAGAAGACATGCCCGCCGATAAGCAGGCCAACATGCTCGAGCAACTCCTCAACCTGATACAGGACCTCAACAAGAACCTGATCATCACGCCGCAGCGGATGTGCTACAACTGCCGCTTTTACGAAAAGAAAGGGAAACTGCATTATTGCCACCTCGTGAATGCAATTCTGAAGGCGGCCGACCTGCGGGTAGATTGCCCGGAGTTCAGGAAGCCAGCAATCTGAGCGCGCACTATTGCGCCCGCTGGCTCCTGTACCAGCGGATGCCCAGGAACAAGCCCAGCGCCAGCGGCGCCGCGGCCAGCATTAAAATACCGTTGTTAAGGCCCTTAGCCGGACCTTCCCTAATTGTTGCGCCGTTTTGGTGCAAAGGGAGCATTGTGCCATTAACTGGCTTCCGGGCAGCAGGAGCGCTGCGGTCATTAACGTATAGAACAACTTTTTCACGATCCGAAATTAGGGATTTTTAATACGCCGGGGCCTGATTTATGTCAGGCTCAGGCGTAATAAGGCGAAATCATGATATACACGATCACCCCGGTAATAGCCACATAAAACCAAATCGGCCAGGTGATCCGCGCGATCTTGCGGTGCTTCGGCCAGTCGCCCTGAAGCCCCTGAGCAAGGTGAACAACACCAGCGGTACGATTACGATCGCCAGCAGGATGTGCGTCAGCAGCAGGAAGTAGTATACATAGCTGATGCCTCCCAATGCCGCTTTCTCCGCCGCATCAACGATTCCATTATGGTCAACGTCCCCGAATTTGGTAGATTCCGTCAGGAAGTGATAGGTTACGTAGGAAAGGAGGAAGATGCACGAGAGTCCCACCGCGCCGAGGTTCGCCCATTTATGCGCGGACTTTTTCCCATTCTTGATAAACCAGAGGCTCGCCATCAACAGCACCGCCGTAGCTGAATTCAGCACGGCGTGGAAGAAAGGCATTACCCTCACATCGAACCCCGCTTCCACATCAGGCTTCGGGAGCACGAAAAGCACAGCTACCACTACCGGTATCGCGATGGATACGATAGCGATGAAGATATTCAGATTTCTATTTTTCAGTTCCATGTTGTCTGGTTAGGTATTTACTGTTTGCCCGTAGGGCTGCCTGTGGTGAACAGGCGCTTGAGGAGGCCGGGCTTCTTCTTGTCTTTCGCGATATGCAGGATGGCGATATCGTTGACCATCCGGCGAACGTCGGTGGTATCCATACCGTTGTAATACCCGCGGATATAACGGTCTTTATCGATCAGCACGAACTTCTCGGTGTGGATGAAATCATCCGGCCCGCCGTCTCCCATGACGGCGTTCACGAAGAATTCATACCGGGCGAGGTCGTAGATCTCTTTTTACTGCCAGTGAGCAGCGACCAGTTGCGGGGATCGATGTTCCGGCTGTCGGCATAATGCTTCAGCCTGGCACGGAGTCGCGCTCGGGATCTACAGACAGGGAGAGTATCTGGATGAGGGTGTCGTTCTTGGCGTAGGAATCCTGCACTCTTCTCAGGTGTTTGATGAGCGTAGGGCAGATGGTGGGGCAGCTGGTAAAGAAGAAGTTTACGACGAGCACCTTGCCTTTATACTGATCCATGTTCACCTGTTCGCCGAGCTGGTTGGTGAGGGAGAAGTTTTTAACCTGGTGGAAGACGGTATCGTAAGTGGTTTGCCCATCCTTCACTACCGTATCTACCCTTTCCGCGATGAGAAACGGCGGCACTTCTACTACATTCTTGCCGTAGTGGTCCACGATCAGGTACCCGGTGAGGGGTACGAGGATGGCCAGTGCTACGCCGAGTATTGCTTTCCTGTTGATAACCGTAAGATTTAGACGTTTATAAAAGCGAAAAATGTAAAAGCGCTGCTGTCTGACGGCATCACTTTTACATTTCCCTTGATATCGTAATTACGACTCTTGTTTAGTGATGGTTGCCACCACCGTGCGCCGGGGCCACTTTTTCAGCGGGGAGCGGGGCGCTGGGTGCGTTTCTGCGCATGTGTTTCCAGCTGTCGCCATCCGCGAGGAAGGCGATGATGAACCACACGAACAGCAGCAGGGGCATCATGATGGTCCAGATAAGGTTCTTAACCTCGTGGCCAAGGTGCATGAATTCTGCAACGATATAGAAGGCCTTAACGATAGTGAGCCCAATGAAGATGGAGTTCAGCAACAGCTTGCCGGGGAAACCGGTGTACAGGTGCAGGAAAGCCAGTCCAACCTCTACCATGGTAACGAGCAGGAGGATCCAGAATGTTCTCCAGATGCTCTTGATGGATGCCTGCCTGTCGGATGCGTTATGAGTATGCGCCATGATTCAAAAATACTTTTCTCTTTATAAAAATGCGTTCTGTCAATAATCGGTTACCGGCTTACAGCAGGTAGAAGCAGGTGAATACGAATACCCAAACCAGGTCTACAAAGTGCCAGTACAGACCTACTTTCTCTACCATTTCGTAATGGCCGCGGCGCTCGTAGGTACCTTTCAGTACGTTGATGAGAACGATGATGTTCAGTACAACGCCGGAAGTTACGTGCAGACCGTGGAAACCGGTGATGGTGAAGAAGAAGTCGGTGAAGTTGGTAGAGATAGCAGCCGTTCCGTCAGCATTCGGGAAGGGGTTTCTGCTCCACCAGGCGCCTACTTCGTGCAGGTGCGTCCATTCCCAGGCCTGGCAGCCGAGGAACATGATACCGCCTACGATGGTGAGGGCGAGCCATTTTACCACGGCTTGCTTATCCATGTACTTACCGGCATTCACAGCCAGTACCATGGTAACGGAAGACATGATCAGGATGAAGGTCATCAAGCTCACGAATACCAGCGGCAGATCCGCATGACCCATACCGGGAATGAGTGGAATACGACGTTAGGGTCGGGCCAGGCTTCGGCCATGAAACGTTGCGTGCCGTAAGAGATCAGCAATGCGCCAAACGTGAAGGCATCGGAAATGAGGAAGAACCACATCATCAGTTTGCCATAGCTCACGTCGAAAGGAGAATATCCTCCGCTCCACCATTTTTTCTTCGCTGTTACTGCGTTATCCATTGTACGAATTGTGAATTTTATTGGTTCTAAACAGTATCTTTTTCTTTAGTTCTATTATCTGGCCAGCATGAAAAATATCAGCAGGTAAATCCAGAGGCCGTCCACGAAATGCCAGTAGGTGGATGCTACTTCGATAGGCACCGCGCTGTAGGTCCGTACTTTGGTCCGGAATGCCCTGAAGAACATTACCAGGAGCACCGCAACCCCGCCCAGTACGTGCAGTACGTGCGTGCCAACGATCACATAGATGAAGGAGGCAGACACTGTGCTGTCGAGCGCCAGGCCGTGGTTCTTCATATCCGCGAAACCGATGAACTGGCATACCGCGAATGCAACGCCCAGCAGGGCCGTGAGCGTGATCAGCTGCTTGTAGGCGCTCATATTGCGCGCTTTGAACTGGCGGCCGGCCAGGAAAATGGTGCCGCTGCTCAGCAGGATCAGGATGGTTGACACGTAAAAGATTGCAGGCAAGTCGAAGCTGAGCCAGTTGGACTGCGAGCGTTTCACCACGTAAGCGCTCGTGAACCCGATGAACATCATGGTGATGCTCGCCATCGCGATCCACATAGAGTACTTATGCGGGTGTATCTTGTTTTTAGGTGCGTTCATTGTAATCATCTCCTCACAGTTTTACTTTATCGAACAACAATGCCAGCAATATCACTGCCAGGTAAATATACGAACCGAACATCAGTTTCCGTGCCGAAGGAACGTCCTCCTTACGGTACAGCTGGATCGCCTTCCAGAGGTACCAGCCGCCGATCAGTATTGCCACGATCGCGGATATGTAACCGGTGAGCCCCAGTAAATACGGCGCAATACCGGCGGGGATCAGCAGCAGGGTCCACATCGCGGCCTGCAGGGCGATCATCTTACCCGGGCCCTGTTCAGAAGGCATCAGGCGGAATCCCGCACGCGTGTAATCCTTATGCGCTACCCAGGCAATTGCCCAGAAGTGCGGAAACTGCCAGAGGAACTGGATCGCGAAGAGCGACCAACCGCCGATGGACAGCGAATCGTCTCCGGCTGCCCAACCGATCAGCATCGGTAAAGCCCCGGTACCGCGCCCACCAGCACTGCCAGCGAGTTCCATTTCTTCCACGGTGTGTACACGAAGCCGTACAGCAACAGCGAGAAGAAGCTAAGACCCGCAGCCAGCCAGTTAAACGAGAAACCCAGGATGGCTACGCCCGCAACGCCTGTAAGCACGCAGAGCAGCCAGGCCTCGGTAACTGACACCCTGCCGCCGGGCAGCGGCCTCACAGCCGTGCGCGCCATCAGTTTGTCCGTTTCCCGTTCCAGGATCTGGTTGATGATATTGGCGGAACCTGATACCAGGATGCCGCCGGCAAATAACAAAAGAACTTTAATCAGATTAAATTCCACGCCAGGCACCAGCAAATAGGCAACCACGCAGGCGAAAACTACCATGAAGGTCAGCGTAAACTTCATCATCATGAAGTAATCCTTCACCCTGCTTGCAATGGCGTATGATAAAGACAACTTTATGGAATTTTCTTGCAACATAATAAACTACACTATTTCAGTTTCACCATCCTGTTACGGCAGGAAACTCCCTGCCGGCAGCTTTAGTGACCGGACTCGTCGGGAGATACCGGAACTGTCTGCGGGATGAAATCTTTTCCGTCCTTGCTGTAATCATAAGCCCAGCGGTGAACTTCCGGAATCTCACCAGGCCAGTTGCCGTGACCGGGGTTGATCGGGGTAGTCCATTCAAGGGTGGTAGCATCCCAGGGATTAGGGGTGGTTACCTTACGGCCTTTGTACATGCTATAGAAGAAGTTGAACACGAACATCAGCTGTGTGGCGAATACGATGATTACCACGAAGGAGATGAACATATTCAGGCCTTCGAAAGAGTTGAAGGAAGCCCAGTGCTGTAGTCGAAGTAACGGCGGGGCATGCCTGCCATACCTTCGTAGTGCATGGGCCAGAAGATCAGGTAAGCGCCAACCAGCGTGATCCAGAAGTGGATGAAGCCGAGGGTCTGGTTCATGTAACGGCCGAACATTTTCGGGAACCAGTGGTAGATACCGGCGAACATACCGAAGAATGCGGATACACCCATTACGATGTGGAAGTGCGCGATAACGAAGTAAGTATCGTGCAGATGGATGTCGATAGCGGAGTTACCCAGCCAGATACCCGTCAGACCACCGGAGATGAAGGTGCTCACGAAACCGATAGAGAACAGCGACGCAGGCGTGAAGCGGATGTTACCGCGCCAGATCGTCGTGATCCAGTTAAATACCTTGATGGCGGAGGGTACGGCGATCAGCAGCGTCAGCAATACGAAGAACGCGCCGAGGAATGGGTTCAGACCGGTCACGAACATGTGGTGCGCCCATACCAGGAACGCCAGGATCGTGATGGCAAACATAGAACCCACCATCGCGAGGTAACCGAAGATCGGCTTGCGGGAGTTAACCGCCAGCACTTCAGAAACCATACCCATCGCGGGGAGGATAATGATATATACTTCAGGGTGACCCAGGAACCAGAACAAGTGCTGGTAGAGGATCGCGGAACCGCCTTCGTTAGGCAGCACCTTACCTGCAACAAAAAGCTCGCTCAGATAGAAGCTGGTACCGCCGTGGCGGTCGAACAGCAGCAGTACGAAGCCGGACAGCAGTACGGGGAAGGAAAGTACGCCCAGTACAGCGGTGAAGAGGAAGCTCCAGATAGTAAGGGGCATCTTCGTCATGCTCATACCTTTGGCACGCATGTTCAGGATGGTAGAGATATAGTTCAGGCCCCGAGCAACTGGGAAACCACGAACAGCGCCATGCTAAGCAGCCAGAGGTCCATACCTATCTTGGAACCGATTGAAGCGTCACCCAACGCACTCAGCGGAGGATAAGCCGTCCAGCCGCCGGAAGCGGGGCCCGTTTGTACGAACAGGAAGCCATCATCACCACGCTCGCCAGGAAGAAGAACCAGTAGCTCAGCATGTTCATGAAGGGAGACGCCATGTCGCGCGCACCTACCTGCAGGGGAATAAGGAAGTTTGAGAAAGTACCGGAAAGGCCGGCAGTCAATACGAAGAACACCAGGATGGTACCGTGCATCGTTACCAGCGCATAATACGCTTCGGCAGTGATACGGCCGCCTTCAGCCCAGTGGCCCAGGATAGTTTCCAGCCAGGGAAGGTCGCATCCGGGTAACCCAGTTGCAGACGGAACAATACGGAAAAGAATGCACCAATGATGGCCCAGATAATACCTGTAACCAGGAACTGCTTGGCGATCATCTTGTGGTCCATGCTGAAGACATACTTCGAGATGAAGGTCTCTTCGTGATGGTGGTCATGCCCGTCATGGCCATTACCATGCCCATGGTCTGCTGCGTGGCCGTGATGATGTAAATCCTGACTGTGCAATGTTGCTTCGTTACTCATAATAAGTTCTGTTTATGATCAGCCGGTAAACTGGGCAAGCTCGCCGGCTATTTCCTTTAATTTTTTACGCTCCTAGTTTCTCTGTCTCTGGCTTTTGATTAGTGACCCAGTGCCGCTACAGCTTTTGTAGAATCAGTGGGTGCGGCAGGTGCAGCTTCCTTAGCAGGTTCTACCTGGGAGAATTGCGTTACCTGTTTCGCTAACCATGCGTCATATTCAGCCTGTGTCTCCACTACGATGTTGGCTTTCATGGAATAGTGACCGCTACCGCACATCTGGTCGCAAGCCAGTTCATACACGAAATCGGGATTGCCGGTTTTCTTGCGATACTCAGCGGTGGTGATGGTCGGCGTAAACCACAGGGTGGTCGGGATACCCGGAACGGCGTCCATCTTCAGGCGGAAGTGAGGCAGACCTACGTCGTGCACCACATCGCGGGAACCGATGATCAGTTTTACCGGTTTACCGACTACTACGTGCAGTTCCGGTGCGATCACGTCGTCATGGTTCAGTTTATCTGCCCAATCCTGGCCCAGCGGGTTGTTAGCGTCGTTAGTGAGCTTGAAGTTGCGGCGTCCGAGCTGACCGTCTTTACCGGGGTAACGAACGAGCCAGTTGAACTGTTTGCCGATCACTTCTACTACCATAGACTCCTTGGGAGCTTCGGAAGTCATTCTCAGCCAGTGGCGGATACCGAAGGCTACGAGAACGGTGAGCACGATGGCCGGGATTACCGTCCAGATTACTTCGAGTTTGTTGTTGTGGGGATAGTACAGCGCTTTGCGGCCATCTTTCTCCTGGTATTTCCAGGCGAAAAAGAACAAACCGATCTGCGTCAGTACGAATACGATCATGGTAATGATGAAAGTAACCTTGATCAGCTGGTCCACCCCTACGCCATGGTCGGATGCCGGATCTCCCAGCATGCGGTCTTTCAGCAAATCATGGCACCACCACACGCCGATCAGCCCCAGCACCAGGAAGACGATCATCAGGAAACCGTTGATGCGGTTGGACTGCTCGCGCGATTTCTTTTCACCTTTCAGAATGGACACATATTCGCTTGCTTTCGCGATCTGGAAGATCACGACGAATATGAGAACAACTACTATAACTGCTAAATATCCTGACATTGCTATTGAATAATAATTAAGTTATCTAATGCTAAACGTTGTTTGTCTTACCATTACGCCACGCATCAGGTGTGGTGGATGATACTTTCTTTCAGGTAAGGATGGTTCTTCGGCGTCAGCGGCGCTTTGGCCAGTTGTTCTGCCGTCAGGTAGATGATCAGTCCTACGAAGCCCAGACCCAGACCCAGTTCATACCAGGGAAGTACAGGTGCTTCACGGTTGCCGGCATTACCATCTGGAAGAAGTCGAGCCAGTGACCGAAGATGATCAGTCCGCCCATGAAAGCTACCAGTGTATAATTACGCTTGGAATTACGTCTCATCAGGATCAGCAGCGGGCATACGAAGTTGATGATGAGGTTCAGGAAGAATACGGGCCTGAACTCACCCCATACGCGCGGCTGGAAGTAAACGGTTTCTTCGGGCATGTTGGCGTACCAGATCAGCATGTACTGGGAGAACCAGAGGTATGTCCAGAATACGCTGAAAGCGAACATGAATTTGCCCAGGTCATGGAGGTGTTCTTCGTTCACCATTTCCAGGTAACCTTTGCTCTTCAGATATACAACGAACAGTGCGATGAGCGACAGGCCGGATACCCATGTGCTGGCGAAAGTGTACCAGCTGTACATAGTGGAGAACCAGTGTGCGTCGATGCTCATCAGCCAGATCCAGGGGTGGTGGAGCCCATGCTCAGCGCGTATACAACGGCGAACAGGCCGCACCATACCGTACCTTTCCAGATGAGGGCTTTGCGGCCGTCATTGTCGAGCAGCATTTTATCTTCCGCCAGAGACATGCGACGCAGTTTGATCGTCAGGATGCTCCAGAGGGCGAGGGTGATCACCGTCATGGTGGATACGAACCCTGCGTTAAGGAAGGGAGATTTGAATTCGAGAACACGGTCACCTTCGGGGTGAAGCCAGTGGTAAATGTGGCCTTTGTTGCCGAAAATGAGGAACGCCAGTACTACCAGCACGATCACGCTCAGCACAGGTACGGCCATGGAGATGGCTTCAGGCACCCGGCGGAACGCCATTTGCCAGCCACCGTGCGCCAGGGTGGTCACACAGATGAAAAAGGTGCTGGCCAACGTCACCATCAGGAAGAAGGTGCTGTTCTGCAACAGGCCAGCCCAGAAGCGGGTGGGTCCGTGTTCGCCGTTGAGTGCAAAAATTCCGATCAACAAAGTCAGCAAGCCAATGCCCAAAAGCACGAAGCTGGTCGTTTTTAATCTTGCTGGTACTACAAATTGGTCCTTCATTACTGTTGTATATTAAAATACGAAGTTGAAATGCGATTTAAACTAATTAATGAGCTGCCGCTACCGCAGGTGCCGCCGCTGTTGCCGAATCGGCCGCAGGAGCCGCTGCAGGGGCTTCCGGAGCCGCCGCGGGCGCTTTACCGCCGTTCTGCATGTTCTTGATATAACCTACCACTTTCCAGCGCTGCTCAATGTCCAGCTGGCTGGCGTAGCTACCCATTACGTTGAAACCGTAAGTGATAACGTGGAAGATACGGCCTTCGGAGTAACCCATTACCTTGCCGGTCAGCATAGATGCCGGTGCCGCAGGGTACGGCCCGTCGCCGCCTTTGTACAGCGGTCCGTTGCCGTCCAGTTTCTGGCCGTGGCATACGCCGCAGTAAATATCAAACAGGCGCTTCCCTTCTTCCAGACCGGCTTTGTCCAGTACCAGGGGTTAGCTACCAGGTTCGCCTGTGCGGTATCTTCCGCTTTCAGGTGATACGGCAGCATTGCACCGCGCTTCACCGTTCCTTCCACCGGCTTCAGGCTCGCAAGGCGGGCGCTGTAGAACTCGTATGCACGGGATTCGTACATATCGGGCGCATAAATCTTGCCGGGATTTCTATGGTGCGGCCCCTTGTTACCGCAGGATGCCAGGAAGGCGCCCCTGCTAAGGCTGCTACAATCAGTATGTTGGAAGTCCTTTTCATCCGATATTTATTGTCTTTTCAGTTGTCCGACAGCGCCTTCCGGCGCCATCCTCCTTTATAATGTCAATAACTGATCTTTCTTTTCGATTCGTATCCGCTCAAATAATTATTTGGCAAACACCTTGTCTTCCCGATCGAAGCGGCCCAGCCACCAGCCGGCTTCAGCCGTCTGCTCGTTGATCTCCTTCGCACCTGCGCTGTTCAGGAAGCTTTTCACCTCTTCGGCGCTCGTCTTCTCCGTCAGCTCGATCGCCATAACGAACAGATCGTCCGTCTGACGGGGATGGAAAATATGCTTCTTCACAAACGGAGCCATCTGGCACAGGTACATGAAGGTCATCACCATACCTACCGCGGAAAACAGTACCGTCAACTCGAAAGTGATGGGAATGAATGCGGGCAGGGGAAAGTGAGGCTTACCACCGATGTTCATCGGCCAATCCGTCGTAAATACCCAGCTCATGAAAGACAGCGCAGTAGTTGTACCGCACAGCGCGTAAATGAAGCCGGCCGTGTGCAGGCTCGTCTCTCTCAGGCCCATCGCATGGTCCAGGCCATGCACCGGGAACGGGGTGTACACGTCATGTATCTTGTAACCGGCCTGGCGTACTTTCTTTACCGCCGGAAACAACACCGCCTCATCATCAAAACTGCCTACAACAAATTTCTTAACAGCCATATGGATAATTATTCTGTATTCCGTTAATCTTGATTCAATACTTAGTGGTGCGCTGTGTTATCGTGCGCAAATTTCTCAACGCTCTGGTCTTCGTAAACATCCATTTTGTCTTTGAAGTTCTTACCGGACGTTTTCAGGATCGATTTGATCTCCGCAACGGCAATTACCGGGAAGTATTTCGCAAACAGGAAGTAGCAGGTGAAGAACAGGCCGAACGTACCCAGGTAGAAACCAACTTCCGGCCAGGACGGGCGGTAGTAGCTCCAGGAAGACGGCAGGTAGTCGCGGTACAGTGAAGTACAAATGATCACGAAACGCTCGAACCACATACCGATGTTCACGATGATGGACATGATGAACGTTACCATGATGTTCCTTCTCATCTTACGGAACCAGAACACCTGCGGAGAGATCACGTTACAGGTCATCATGATCCAGTAAGACCAACCGAGGGGCCCGCAGCGCGGAACTTGTAGAAGGTGTCGAATTCGTATTGAACGCCGGAGTACCATGCCATGAAGAGCTCGGTCAGGTAGGCAACGCCTACGATAGAACCGGTCAGTACGATCACCTTGTTCATCGCTTCCACGTGACCGATGGTGATGTAATCTTCGAGGCCGAGGATCTTACGGGTAATGATCAGCAGCGTCTGTACCATCGCGAAGCCGGAGAAGATCGCACCCGCTACGAAGTAGGGAGGGAAGATCGTGGTGTGCCAGCCGGGGATCACGGAGGTAGCAAAGTCAAAAGATACGATGGTGTGTACGGAAAGTACCAGCGGGGTGCTCAGACCGGCGAGAACCAGGGAGAGCGACTCATGACGCTGCCAGTGCTTGGTGGAACCGGTCCAGCCGAAAGAAGCAACGCCATATAACAGTTTCCGCAGTTTGGTCTTGGCACGGTCGCGAACGGTTGCGAAGTCGGGCAACAGGCCGGAGTACCAGAACAGGAGGGAAACGGTAAAGTAAGTAGAGATCGCGAACACGTCCCACAGGAGGGAGAGTTGAAGTTTACCCACAGCGGGCCGCGGGTGTTGGGGTAAGGAAGTACGAAGAAAGCCATCCATACACGGCCCATGTGCCAGATCGGGAACTGGCCCGCGCACATTACCGCAAAGATGGTCATCGCTTCCGCCGCACGGTTCACACCTGTACGCCAGCCCTGGCGGAACAGGAGGAGGATGGCGGAGATCAGCGTACCGGCGTGGCCGATACCTACCCACCATACGAAGTTGGTGATGTCCCAACCCCAACCGATGGTCTTGTTCAGGTTCCACACACCTGTACCGAAGTAAACCTCCCAGAATACGGAGAATACACCGAACAGCAGGAGGGCAATGGAGATGAATAATCCTATATACCACAGTTTACCAGGCTTGGCTTCAATGGGACTGATAATGTCCTCCGTTACCTGGTGATAATCCTTAACCCCATCTACTAAAGGTTCTCTCAGTGTGGATTCGTACTTCAAATGCATAGTATTTCGAGCTTTGCTCGTCCCGGTTTTCACCGGGACTACGTTGTTTCAAAACTTAAAACAGATTCTTAACTGGTTCTATCATTCTTGTTCCTCCCCTTTCGGGCGGGAACGCTATCATTAGTGATGAGCTTTCTCTTCGGTTTTCGCACCGTGCCCAGCTGCTACCGGAGCGGCGTCCTTGTTACGGATCTTCGCCAGGTAGTTGATGGAGGGCAGTACGTGCGTTTCTTCCAGTACATAGTACAGGCGGTCTGTCTGCTCTTCGTTACGAACTTTGTAGATACGGCTTTCTTTGTCGTTGATGTTACCGAATACGATAGCGCCTGTAGAGCAAGCCTGTTGGCAGGCTGTCTTGGCTTCGCCGTCTTTCATCGGGCGACCAGCTTTCTTCGCGGCCAGTTTCGCGTCTGCAGACGCTGAACGCAGAAGGAGCATTTTTCCATCGTACCGCGGGAGCGGACAACCACGTCGGGGTTCAGTACCATGCGGGTCAGGGCGTCGTTCATATCGGCCGTGTCGTGCAGGTTACCTTCAAAGCTGTCTGCTCCGTTCCAGTCTCTCCAGTTGAAGCGGCGAACTTTGTACGGACAGTTGTTCGCGCAGTAACGGGTACCGATGCAACGGTTATAAGCCATCTGGTTAATACCTTCTGAGGAGTGGTTGGTAGCGGCTACCGGACAAACGTTCTCGCAGGGGGCGTTATCGCAGTGCTGGCAAAGCATCGGCTGGAATACAACCTCGGGGTTGTTCTCGTCGCCGGCGAAGTAGCGGTCGATACGCAGCCAGTGCATTTCGTGCGCCAGGACTACTTGCTCTTTACCTACCACAGATACGTTGTTCTCAGCAGTACAAGCCACCACGCAGGCGCCGCAACCAAAGCAGGAGTTCAGGTCGATAGACATACCCCATTTGATTCCGGGATATTCGAACTTGGTGCCGTTGGTGTAGAGGGTAGCGTCGTTACGGAAGTCGCCGCTCATGTCGCCAGCCTGGGTATATGCTTCGAACAGGTGCAGACGGTCGTGGTTTACCTCTTTAGGGTTCTTGATGAACTCTTCCAGGGTAGTTTCTTTGATGATCGGACGGCCTTCGTAGCTGTTGTGGGTCTGTGTGAGACCTACTGCGTACTTGGCGCCGGTAGCTTCAGCTTTCGCTTCGGTAACGAAGTAATCGAAAGTCTGGCCGTTGAACGATACGAAAGGATAAGCGTTCGCACCGATCTCGCCTGCAGCCTTACCGATGAATTCTTTTTGCCGCGGCCGTAACCTACTGCGATGGCGATCGTATCTTCCTGGATACCAGGAACGATCAGCAGGGGCAGTTCAACGGTTTTGCCTTTGGCGGTGATTTTCAGAACTTTCTTCTCGGCGTTGATTTCGTAATCGTCGCCCAGTTCCATATTGAAAGTTTTTCGCGAGCTTGTTGGATACGCAGGCGTAGTTGTCCCGGTAGAGCGGGTGATCGGATCGGGCATTTCCTGGAGCCAGGGGTTGTTGGCTTCCTTACCGTTACCGATGGCCACTTTCTCATAGGTTACCAGTTCCAGACCGGTAGTTTTGGGAGTGCCGATCTTAGCAGCGGCGGCGGCAACGTCGGCGGCGAAAGAAGCGCCGGCCAGCGCGGGAGCCGCAGCGGGCTCAACGATACCGTCCTGCAGGGTTTTGTCCCACGCGGCCTGAGAACCCAGGCGGGTGATCCATTCTGCTTTCAGGTAATCTACCCATGCCGTGGTGTTTCCGGCCCAGGTCAGCATAGCGTCCTGGAATGCGCGGGTTTTGAACAGCGGAGCGATGGTGGGCTGGATAAAGCCATAGTAACCGCTCTTAGGTTCAGCATCACCCCAGCTTTCGAGGTAGTGATGGTCGGGCATGATGTATTTGCAAAGTTCGGTGGTCTCGTCATAACGGTCGTTGAAGGAGATCGTTACAGCGGCTTTCTTCACACCGGCTTTGAATTTCTCTGCGTCGAAGTAGTCGTAAGCGGGGTTAGCACCGTATACGATCAGCGCGTTCACGGTACCTGCGTTCAGGTCGCTTACGAGCTGCTGCATGTCGGCGTCGATACCCTGTTTGTAGTTCACGGTGGCAGCCCAGTCGATGGTAGTACCGTTGGAGCCCGCCAGGTTGTTGATGGCGTTTACCAGGATCTGTACATTAACATCGTTGGAGCCGGAAACTACGAGGGATTTACCCGGGTTTGCCTGGATGGCTTTCGCCGCTTTGGCGATACCTTCTTTCAGGCGGGTGTTGCTGATGGCCGGGGCGGAAACGCCACCGCCGAGGGCGGCGAGGAGTGCCTGGCTACCACACCGGCTTCGGAGGGGCGGTGGGTGAAGCGCTCATCGGCGTTAGCACCGGTGAGGCTCATCATGCTTTCGAAATGGAAGTGCTTGCTCATCTCCGGGCTCTTCTGGTTGATCTTGCGACCTTCACCGTATTGAACAGAGTATTCGGAGGGGTTCAGCCAGGTACCGAGGAAGTCGGCGCCGAGGCTTACTACAACTTTCGCGTTTTCGAAATGGTAGGAGGGGATGGCACGTTTACCGTAGGAAGCCTCGTTGGCGAGGAGCATACCGGAGTAAGAAACGGCATCATATGTTACGTGGCGGCTTCCGGGATATTTAGCCAGGAATTCGCCGATAACTTTCTTGGTGGAGGGGCTGATGATGGTCGAGGTAAGCAGGGCTACGGATTTTCCGGAAAGGGCGGCAGCGATCTGCTTGTCGAGCTCAGCGAAGGGAGTCTCCTGGATGCGCTTGGCCAGGTCTGCCTCACCGTTCATCTTATTGATACCGGGGAAGCGGAGGCGGGCTACATCATATAAAGAAAGAACGGAAGCTTGTACGCGGGCAGTGGTGGAGCCTTTGGTGATGGCGGACATATCGTTGCCTTCAACCTTGATGGGACGGCCTCGCGGGTTTTTACCACCAGGGAACGTACTCACCGTCTACTGTATAAGCGGAAGCATAATAGTTGGGAACACCGGGGTGATATCTTCCGGTTTGTTAACGTAGGGGATGGCCTTTTTAACCGGGATGTCGCAGCTGGCCGCGATGGTCGCGGCTGCAGTGGTAAATCCGAGGTATTTAAGGAAGTCCCGGCGAGGGGTGGTTCCACCCAGGAAACTATCGCTCTCTTCAAACGGCAGGTCTTCCCTGAATTCGTTTTTCACAGTCTCCTGATGCGAAGTGGTATTGTGCAACTCCTCCAAGCCTTTCCAATACTTTTTTGCTCCATGTGATTATTTATATCGCGTTACGATTTGAAAAATTTGTCTGGTCTGATTCTCTTGGTCTGTCGATTAGTAGTGGCACTTCTGGCACTCGGTACCGCCGAGCATCTCAACGGTCACACTGTCAACCTTGCCTTCCTTCACGTCGTTATGCAGCTTTTCGAAGATGCTGTAGTAGTTGTTCTCGGCAAACTGCACTTTGGTAGTACGGTGGCAGTTTACGCACCAGCCCATAGACAGGTCGGCGAACTGTTTAACTTCGTCCATATCCTGGATATCGCCGTGGCAGGTCTGGCATTGTACCTTGCCTGCGTTCACGTGCTGGGAGTGGTTGAAGTATACGTGGTCGGGCAGGCTGTGGATCTTCTTCCATTCGATGGGCTGACCGGGCTTGGTGTAGCGGCCTGCGTCTTTATCCCAGCCTACGTGATCGAACAGTTTCTGGATTTCAGCCGTACCGTTTACTTTCTTGCCTTCAGCCGTATACAGGTCAGCGCCGGTGTATTCGGTAATAGCCTTGTGGCAGTTCATACACACGTTCTCCGAAGGGATCATGGCATGCTTGCTCTTTTCAGCGGAAGAGTGGCAGTAAAGACAGTTGATCTGATTGATACCCGCGTGCACCTTGTGGGAGTAGAAGATGGGTTGCTCCGGCATGTAGCCGTCCTGGCGACCCAGGCCGATAGCGCCCTGGATGGTATAGTAACCGCCAACGATGAAGAGCACCACGATGCAGAGGGCGATGTAAACTTTGTTCTTGTAGAAGGGAACAGGTTCCGGCGTAGCGTGGCCTTCTTTCTCGGAAGCCAGCTTGTTCAGGTTGCTGTTGATCTGCATCAGGATCACCGCTACTACCGCGAGGATGAGGGTGATGATACCGAACAGCAGGCTGTTGTTACCGGAATCTTTCGAATCGCCTGCAGCAGCGCCAGTACCAGCATCAGCAGCTTTAGCGCCGCCCGCGGGCTTCGCTTCTTCCTGCGCCACGTAAGCGAGGATGTTGTCGATGTCGGCATCGGTGAGGGCCGGGAAGGCCGTCATCGGGAGCTTGTTATAAGCGTTGAAGAGATCTACGGCATATTTGTCGCCGGACGCAATTACTGAAGCGGAATTGCGGATCCACTTGTGAAGCAGCGCCTTATCGGCCCACCTGCTTTCAACACCTGCGAGCGCAGGGCCTGTCAGTTTTTTGTGCACATTGTGACAGGAGGCACAATTCTGCTGAAATAGCGTCTTACCTGCACCAGGATCTGCTGCCCGCGCGATGGAGAAGGAACTAACCAGCCCCGCGCATAGGATAAGAACACTCACAAATTGCTTACGCAAACGAATGGAAACACGACGATACACAGCCTATTTAGTTTAGATTTGACCTAAGGTTTCTTTAAAAGTGCCAGCAAAAATAAGACAGAATGTTGACAATTTACCAACAAACGAAAAAAATTGTCCTTGTTTTGCAAGCTGTTTTTATATAACATCCGCGAAAGACCCTTCCGCTGGAATTATCGACTGTGGCTGATTTCGGCTCTCCTCTCAACACCTCCCGGCTATACGCCCAAAGCAATTCCTGATAAAAATCATATTTACCATCAACGGAGATTTTGCCGATTACTATGATACTATTTTTGCTTAAAGGTTTTCGACCAGACTGTTGGATAGCGCCTAACGTGAAGTTGTTCCGGACCGGATGAGTGATACTTCAACCTACAACAAGATACATTTAAAGAAGGTTGTATTGTCATGATCCTGCGCAGGTTCTCCTAAAATTATGGAAATTTACCTATTCCGGATTGGTTAACACCCTATTTTTGTAGCTTAATTTATAGAACAGCTTGAAAAACATCGCCATTTTCGCCTCCGGCGCCGGCTCCAATGCCCGTAAAATCATCGATCGCCTCCAGGGATCCACTACCATACGGGTCGCCGCCATCATTACCAACAAACCCGACGCCGGCGTCCTCCGGATCGCCGAAGCCGAAAACATACCCTCTTATATAATAGATAAGGAAACCTTCTTCCGGGGAGACGCCTACGTAAAACTGCTGCAAGACCTCCATATCGACCTGATCGTCCTGGCCGGATTTCTCTGGAAAGTACCCGCCAACCTCGTACAGGCGTTCCCCGATAAGATCATCAACATCCACCCCGCCCTCCTGCCCAAATACGGCGGCAAAGGCGTGTACGGCCACTTCGTTCATGAAGCCGTCATCGCCGCGGGAGACGCGGAAAGCGGCATCACCATCCACTTCGTTAACGAAAAATACGACGACGGCACCACCATCCTCCAGGAGAAATGCCCCGTATCGCCGGACGATACACCCGAAACCCTCGCCAAAAAGGTACAGGCGCTGGAACATGAATGGTTCCCCATTATTGTGGAACGATTATTGACCTGATTAACAACAGGCGGGCCCCTACACCCGCCTCCCCTCTAACCCGGCAGCCATATGAAAAGAATATTTATCATTCTTCTCCTCGCAACAGCAGCACAAACCGCCCTGGCGCAGGACCCTCCCTTCCGTAAAAGAACCTACCTCAAAGTAAACCCTCCACCATCATCATCAACGAGCTGGACCTCTACCTCGAACAGGACCTCTCCGAAACCCTGAGCCTCGAGCTCGGCGTCTCCGGCATATATACCGACTACCCCGACTACGTCTTCTTCAAACGGATCAAATCGGGAAAGAAAACCCCGGCATCTCCACCGAACAGTTCGTGGAAGGCCGCGGATTCGATTCCGCGCCGGGCTTAAATGGTACCTCGTCCGCCGGAACACCGCCATCCGCATGGCCGGCACCTACTTCGAACCCGTATTGCTCTTCAAAAAGGTATTCTACCCAAATGAAGAAGTCGCGCTGGGTAGCGCGACTTACGAAAACTCGGGAGATAAGAACGTTTATGGCCTCCAGCTCCTCCTGGGCCGCCAGATGACCCGGGGCAAATTCATCGTCGACCCCTACATCGGCGTTGGCGTCCGGGGTAAAGTATATACCGCCACCACCCACCATATGGTCGGCAACACGGTCATCCCTCGGACAGACGAAGCCAAGAAGTTCCTTCCCAGCATCCACCTCGGCGTTAAGGTAGGCCTCAGCCTTTAATATATTATTGCCGCGTAAACCGTACCCCCAGGAATCCACGGATACCCTGGTTGGGGGCAAAGACGTATGCGGGATCGAATGTCATATTATATGGATCAACGGACCCGTCGGCATTGTACCCCGGCCGTTTATCGAATGGGTCGTGCGCATGGGCAATGCTGTTTTTCGGGGCAGGAAGTTCAGCAGGTTCTTCACCCCGCCGTAAATCTCCCACTCCTTGCCCAGTTTCTTGGTCAGCTGCACGTTCTGGATACTCCACACCGGCGACTTATCCGGCCTCGGATCATTCGGCTGTACCGGCAGCAACATAGGGCCATATATATTACCGGTATAGTCGACCGTCAACCCCGCTTTCTTGAAGGCATAGCTGACCGTCCAGGTCCCGGTAAAGCGCTCGGTGAGCATGGGCCGTGTGCGCACCCCGTTTTCTTTCTGGTAAACATCCATCACCGTTGCCCCCGCCATGATCTTCAATGGAAAGGCAAACGCCAGGTCGGCGTTCAGGCTGAAGCCCTCAGACACGGCGTACCCGTTCAGGTTATCATATAATATGGAGTCAGGACGGGTGTAGTCCGGCATGATGCGGTTCGAGAAGTGGGTATAAAAGGCCGTCGCATCCAGCCCCAGGAAGGCGCTCCCTAACGGTATCTTTTTCGTATAGTTCAGGTTGACGTTCCAGCTCCGCTCAGGCTTCAGCTCGGACCGGATCACCACTTCCCGCGCGCCGCTAAGCGCCGCATGGTCTTCCGTGAAGATCGAAACCACCCTGTACCCGGTGCCCGCATTCAGGCGCAGCACGTTCCGGTAGTTTGGGGTCCATTTGTAGGCGAGGCGGGGCGTAACGATATTCCCGTGGAGGGAATTGTAATCGTACCGCATGCCCAACAGCAGGTTATGCGCCGTCGCCAGTTTGATCTCGTCCTGCACGAAGATCCCCGGCAGGAAGGTCCGCTGAGGCTTGTTGGTCTCCTTATCCGCCGTCACCACGGTATTGTCATCATAAAAAGTATACCGGAAGGGCAAGCCCGCCAGCAGCGTGTGCTTGCCGATCTCTTTGTCCCAGGTCAGCTGCGCAAAAGCGATGGACTGCTTCGCCAGGAACCACGTTGTCCCGTACACCGAGTTCTGGTTATGGTAGTTGAACGAGCCCTGGAGCATAAGGTGCGGCCGCGTAGGAAGCTGGTATTGCCCCAGCACTTCCACACGGCTGGTATAGATGCTTTCTCCATACACGCTGTCCGTGCCGCGCCAGCGCTTTTCCCATTGGGTTTGCCCGCCCCAGCGGTCTTCATAAAAGTAACGCGCCGCCAAAGAAGCTACCCGGTCGTTCTTGCGGTTGAAGCTCCATTTGTTGAAAATGCTGATCCGGTGTTGCTGGGTAACGTCGGTGAAGCCATCGCCGTTATGGTCTGCGGGGTCCTGGTAGTTGTAATAGTTTAGCCCCAGCAACGACTGCGCCTTCGAGCCGGCTTTAAACCGCCAGCCCATGTCTACATTGTATTCCTGCCAGGAGGTCGCCATCACGTCGGCCGACAGTACCGGTGCGGTAGTGGGTGATTTGGTGATGATATTGATGAGGCCCGCCACCGCTTCGGAGCCATACAGGGTAGACGCCGGACCTTTTACGACTTCCACCCTTTCCACCAGGCTGTTGGGGATACCGGACAAACCGTAGACGGTAGACAGGGCGCTTACGATCGGCATCCCGTCGATCATCACCATGGTATACGGGCCTTCAAGACCATTGATATGGATATCGCCCGTGTTACAGACGTTACAGTTGAGCTGGGGCGAACCCCGTTCACGTTCTGCAGGGCGTCGAATATGCTGGGTGTGGGATTCTTGCGGAAGAACAAAGGCGAATACACTTCTACCGGCACCGGGCTTTCCATTTTGGTCACCGGCCGGAGGGTACCGCTTACGACCACCTCGCCCAGATTGCTGGCGGAAGGTTCCAGCCTGATCAGTACGCTCGTGGTGCCGGAAGCTTTCATCATGACGAACTGGCTGGTAGTGAGATAACCCACCGCGCTGACCTGCAGCTCATGTTTCCCGGCGGGAATGTTGGGGATGATGAACTGACCGGTTTCATCCGTCACTACACCTGTCTTCATATCCTTAAACCCGACGGTGGCAAAGGGAACGGGGCTTTCGCCGGAAGTGACCGTCCCTTTCAGGCGGCCCTGGCGCTGGCCGAATAAACGGCCGCGAGGAATAAAACTGTGTGGATTGCGCGTAGCATTGCTGCCATGGGGAGTTAGGTTGTTTTATGAGACAAATTTAAAAACAGAATCCAAACATGTCTAAATTAATTTTTAGCCTAGCCTAAATATATGGCTGATTTAATGTGCCGCCACCCATGAAGTTAATTGAGGACAGCAGAGGGGCGGCGGCATTGGGGTTTTGCAGGAACTAATCTTACCTAAACATTAACTGAAAGCAGGAAAGGGATCTTGAAAGGAACGACCGAGCGACCAGCCCAGCACTTCCTCGTTATTACACAGGCAAGCATTGAGCCGGGAGGAAATTTCTTCTCGATCAATGTCCTGGCCTATAATGACGATTTCGTTGTAACGATCGGCAAACAAGGGGTGCCAGCGATCGCGGATGATATTTTCAGAAGCACGATCCAGCCCCATTGGTTCTCCGGGACGGTGCACCACCATACTCCCGCACGGTCGGCCATGAGAGCGGCCCGCCTGGCTCCAGTTAATGGCCACATCCGGACGGGAAGCAAGCCACAGGAGCCCTTTGGAGCGCAGCACGCCTGCAGGCCATTCTTTCTGGATGAATTTCCAGAAGCGTTCGGGATGGAACGGTTCACGGCTGCGGTAAACGAACGACCTGATGCCGTATTCTTCCGTTTCCGGGGTGTGCTCCTTTTCCAGTTCGGCGATCCAGCCGGAGGACCGGGAGGTTTCGTCGAAGTCGAACAGCCCGGTGTGGAGGATTTCCCGTAACGAGACCTCCCCTTTACCGCTTCCACGATCCTGGCTTTAGCGTTGAACTTGCGCAGGAGCGCTTTCAATGCCCCTTTTTGTTCCTCATTGATGAGGTCGCATTTATTCAGGACGATGACATTGGCGAACTCGATCTGTTCTATCAGCAGGTTAACGAGGGTACGCTGATCTGCTTCTTCCGTCAGCCCTTTTTCAAAAAGCAGCTCCCGGCTGGCGTAATCTTCATGAAAATTGAAGGCATCCACCACGGTCACGAGCGTATCCAGGGTGGCAAAAGCGCCCAGGTCGATACCGAGCCGATCGTCCTGGTAAGTAAAAGTCTGCGCCACGGGCAAGGGCTCCGATATCCCGCTGGATTCGATGAGCAGGTAATCGAAGCGTTTTTCTGCGGCGAGGCGCTGTACTTCGGCCAGCAGGTCTTCGCGGAGGGTGCAGCAAATGCAGCCGTTAGACATTTCCACCAGTTTTCTACCGTTTGATGAAGTGCGGCCGAATCCCGCACCAGCCGCGCGTCGATGTTGACTTCGGCCATATCGTTGACGATCACCGCCACGCGCATGCCCTCCCTGTTGTGGAGGATATGCTGTAAAGGGTGGTCTTACCCGCTCCGAGGAAACCGCTGAGCACGGTAACGGGCAATTTGGAGGGCGCTTTACGGAAAAGCTCCGCTGTCAGCGCGAATGTGTTTGTTCCAGACATATCGTTCGGTTAATTGGTTTGATGATTACCCCGCTTCATTTCCTTCATCCCGGACAACACCATCCCCGGCCAGGCAGCTGCATCCTATCAGAATCGGCACTTCCTTTACATCGTTTTCCCCGGATAAGCATTCCAGGAACGGCTACTAAACTTTTTCCTTGACAAACCGGCAGGCTACTTCATGCTTATCGTATCCATTCGCTACCCAAAGGCATCGAAAAGGCATCAAAACCGTAGGCCTTACCATGAGATAAGCCGCATATAAGCCGTATATAAACCGCATATAAGCCGCATATAAGCCGCCCTAATTATTGGGGCGGTTTATACCCGGGTTAAATACGGCTTATATTCATTTTAAATGCACCTATCTTCAATGTTTACATAACTGTACACCCGTCGAAATTATACTAAAGCCTTACTATTGAAGCACTTAGCATTAAAGAAGGACATAGCAATGCCTGCGCAACGTAGGCGTGTGCCGCCTGGTCACCTGACATTTTCTTTCCATTAATGACTATTTGAAACGATCCGGTAAACCGGAAGCCACTTACCCTGGCTATCCACAGGCACGGGGATTCCTTCACCCGGCATTTGCGGCAAAACCGGATATTATCCATGTGTGCCGCCACTAACAGTCCGGCGCCGACAGCGATGGCACTCAGCTCCCGGATTCAGGGAACCAAAAGTGACCGCCGATCAACAATAAGAATCCGATAACGAACAAAACAGACGGGCGAATACGACGGTGCTGGTACTTGTAGCCCCGGTATAAAGCCATTAAGCCCACCACTGGTGTGGCGCCCAACAGCAGATATTCCAACGGCTCGTAATGAAGGGCCGCGCCCGCCAGGGCAGGAAGGCCGCCACCAGCGGCAGCGCCACGCAATGTACCGCGCAGGCCAGCGATGCGCCGATGCACCGCGTCCAGGTTCATTCTATTCATCAGTCTGTTGTTATTGGACATGTGGTGGTTGGTTTAATGGACGACAAAGCTAAGGCTTCTTTTGCAACTTTGTTGCATTTAATCGAAAAATTAATGAACTTTGTTTGTAGCGTAAGCTATCTTAGCCAAATTCAACTTACAGATTGCAACCTAGTTGCCAAATAATAAGTGATGACAGACATGATGATCCAGTCCAGCGAGCTGGCATACACCTATCCCGGGGCGCACGATCCGGTTTCCTGATCTGGCCTGCCGGGCCGGAGAAACCCTCCTCATCACCGGGCCTTCCGGTGCAGGGAAAACGACCCTGCTGCATTTGCTGGCCGGGTTGATCCGTCCTTCGGGCGGGAGCGTTAGCGTTGCCGGCACTGACCTGGCTACTCTTAGCACCCGGAAAATGGACGCTTTCCGTGGCCGGCACATCGGGATTATCTTCCAGCGCTCGCACTTTCTCAGCGCATTATCCGTCCGCGATAACCTGACCCTGCCGCTCCGGCTCACAGGCAGCCCCGCAGACCATGTGCGCCTTGAAGCCGTGGCAACGGACCTCGGCATTCAGCCCCTTCTGCACCAGCTCCCGGCGAGGCTCAGCCAGGGCGAGCAACAGCGTGCGTCTATTGCGCGGGCAGTATTACAAACGCCAAATGTAATCCTGGCGGATGAGCCCACCGCCAGCCTGGACGACCGCAACTGTGAATCTGTGGCCCGCCTGCTTTCAGAGCAGGCCGCCCGTCATAATGCCGCCCTGCTGATCGTTACGCACGACAACCGGCTCACTTCCCTTTACCCACAACACATCCGACTGACATGATATTCCGCATCGCCATACGTAACCTGTTGCACAAACCGCTATACACCGCGCTTTGCTGGCTGCTGCTTGCCTGCAGCACCACGGTGCTCCTGGTCTTGTGGGCGCTCAACCGGCAGGCAAAGCAACAGCTGGAGCGGCAGATCGACGGATAGACCTGGTGCTGGGCGCGAAAGGAAGCCCTTTGCAGCTCATCCTCAGCAGCGTTTACCACCTGGACAATCCCACCGGGAACATTTCCCTTTCCGAAGCAGAACGCTTTATGCACCATCCCCTGGTAGAATCAGCGGTGCCCATCTCTCTGGGGATTCCTATCATGGCTTCCGCATCATCGGCACCACCAGCGCCTATCTCGATAAATACAACGTTAAACCCGCACAGGGCAAAGTTTTTGGCAAATCCATGGAAGTGTTGGCTGGTGCGGAGGCTGCTAAGAAAGCCGGCCTGAAAGTGGGCAGCCGCTTCGCGGGAACGCATGGCCTCGGAAAAACCGGGCATGTACATGAAGGAGAGGAATATACCGTAAGCGGCATTCTTCCCTCAACCGGGCTTGCCGTAGACCAACTGCTCCTCACCCCCTGGAAAGCGTGTGGGACATTCACGCGCCGCATCACGACGAAGACGCGCACGACCATGACGAAGCGGAACATGATCATGAGCATGAAGGGGAAGCGCACGACCATCCGCCCGGTGAAGCCCATGACCACGAACATGAATCCCGGGAGGGCGAAGCCGCCAGCCCGGCCACACAGGCGCCCGGTCCCAATAAGCAGGTTACGGCCGTGCTGATCAAGTTTCGTAGTCCCATGGGGCAATTGCAGCTGCCGAGGATGATCAACGAATACACCAACATGCAGGCCGCTGTACCTGCTATCGAAATAAACCGCCTGCAAACGCTGCTGGGTACCGGCGCTAAGGTGCTCCGGGCGTTGGGCTGGCTGTTGGCCGGGCTGGCTGCATGCAGTATCTTTGTAACGCTGGTACAGGGCACCCACGAGCGCCGTTACGAACTGGCCCTTATCAGGACCATGGGCGGCTCCGGGGCAAACTGCTCGCCCTCGTTTTCACCGAAGCATTCCTGCTGGGAGTGCTGGGCGTGGCAACAGGGATCGCGCTTAGCCGTGTGGCGCTGTTGTTCCTGCAACAGGAGCTGTTTGCCGGCTACCATTTGAATTTTTCCGGCGCTATGCCGCTAACCGCTGCGGATGCGATAACCGCCGCAGCAATCGTCGGGGCCTGCCTGCTGGCTGCTTTGCTGCCTGCCGTGCGCGCTTTCCGGCTGAATATCGCTAAAACGCTTGCCAATGCTTAAAGTGGAGAGAATTACCCTGGCCGTTGTGGCCTTTGCCCTGGTTTCCTGTTCAGACATCTCACAGATGTGCCGCCATAACCTGTCTGCCGCCCCTGGTTACAGCAGATAGTGACAGGAAGCGCCGCATCCACGGACAACCTTCCCATGTCTACTATCGACGTGGCGCCCCGCGACGAAGCGCCTCAGAAAGTGACCTGAAACAATTGTCCGACGTCATCTTTACCCGTAAATACGACGAAAAGCTCCAGATGCCCATGCTCTACCCCTCCTTCTCCCGCACCATCAAAGCCATGAACGGGAAAACAGTTGAGATCAGCGGGTACATGGTGCCGGTAGACTCCAAAGGTTCCGTATACGTTCTCAGCGCCAACCCTAACAGCTCCTGCTTCTTCTGCGGTGGCTCAGGTCCGGAGTCGGTAATGGCCATCAAGTTCAAAGGAAAGACGCCGGAGTTCGAAACGGACGACTATATCAAGGTAAAAGGTATACTGAGGCTCAACGAGAAAAACATCTACGAATTGTACTATAATCTTGATAACGCTGAAATCACCGGCAACTGACCTGGCTCAGCACCCATCTCGGGAAACTGTGCTACCTTTGCGTATTAGACCAGGAGATCATTCGATATGTCCAAAAAGTTAATATTTTATACCTCGTTTTCTTGATACTGAGCCTGGGCTTCATGGCCTATTACGCGTTGATGATCAAGGAAAGCAGGGGTAGCTGGATAGGAAAAGAGAAATTGCCGATGCTGGGAGCCCCGGCCATACCGTTCAGGGCTTCAGTTTCACGGACCAGGACGGGAAGACCGTCACACAAAACGACGTGAAAGACAAGATCTACGTAGCCGAGTATTTTTTTTCACCACCTGCACCAACATCTGCCCGGTGATGAACAAGAACATGGAAAAGGTATACGCAGCATATAAGGACAAACCGAATTTCCTCATCCTGTCACATACATCCGACCCGGACTATGATTCCATCCCCGTGCTGAAAGCTTACGCTGAAAAGCATGGCGCGGATCCGAAGAACTGGCATTTCCTCACAGGTGACAAACGGCAGCTCTATAAGCTGGCCCGCGAAAGCTACCTGGTAGATGATGGCACCTTCACCGGCGAGGACGACTTCATTCACACGCAATGGTTTGCGCTGGTAGACGGCGACGGACACATCCGCGGATTGTATGAAGGCACAAAAGTAAAAGACGTTGATAAGCTGATAGCCGACATCGACCGGCTGATGCAAGAGTAAATTTTAAGACAATGCCTGCAAAACAGAAAGAAATCATCGTGCAGTTGTTGCGCTCCAGTAACCTGAGCGTTACAGATACCCGTGTGAAAATACTGGAGCTGTTTTTCAAGAGCAACGGCGCACTCGAACATGCCGACTTCGAAAAGCTGAGCGGCAAGAGCTTTGACCGGGTTACGATTTACCGCACCCTGCAAACCTTCCTCGACAAGGGGATCGTTCATAAAATCCCAACCACCGATACTTCCGTCCGCTACGCGATCTGTAAATCGGAGTGCAGGGAACATGAGCACCACGATCACCACATCCACTTCCGTTGCGAAGAATGTGGCAGCACCCAATGCCTCGATGAAACCGACGTTCCGGCCATTACCCTGCCGCAAGGATATGCCATGCACAATGTGGAAGTAGTGGTTAGCGGGGTTTGTAAATCCTGCCAGTAAGCAAAATATTCACACATAAAAAGGAGCGACCGTTTGGCCGCTCCTTTTTCGTTATGGGAAGATTTACCCTTTGGTGATCTGATCGATTTCCTGTTGCACGAAATCCGCCAGTTCTTTTACATACGCCGGCGAGAAGTCGAACCGGATGCCGGCCGCTTCATACAACTCGGGCAGCGTTTTGGTGTAACCCAGGCTGAGGGCCTTCATGTAGTTGTCCAGCGCCTGCTCGGGCTGCTCACGGTATTGTTTCCACATGGCAATGGCGCCCAGTTGCGCAATACCGTACTCGATGTAATAGAAAGGCACTTCGAAGAGGTGCAGCTGCCGTTGCCAGTTGCTGGCGCGGAAATGCCCGAAGCCGGTCCAATCAACGTTACCGGGCGTGAACTCATCCAGGATGCGCGTCCAGGCAGCGGTACGTTCTTCCGGTGTGTGGGCGGGGTTTTCGTAGATCCAATGCTGGAATTTATCGATGGTCGCGATCCAGGGAAAATCACGATAGAGCGTTCGAGCTGTTGCAGTTTGGCGCGGCGGAGCTCTTCAGGATTATCAAAGAACAGGTGCCAGTGGTCCATCGTGAACAGTTCCATGCTCATGCTCGCCACTTCCGCGATCTCCATAGGATATTCCTTGAAAGCGCTGAGAGGGAGGTTATGGCTGAGGAAGGAATGTACCGCGTGCCCGCCTTCGTGGACCATGGTGGTGAGGTCTTTCATTTGTCCGGCGGCGTTCATGAAGATGAAGGGCACGCCTGTTTCCGCCAATGGACAGTTATATCCGCCGGGGCTTTGTTCTTGCGGCTGTCGAGGTCGAGGCGCTTCATGTCCTGCATTACTTCGAGGCATTCTCCGAAGTAGGGGCGCAGTTCTTTGAAGACCGCGATGGATTTATCGATGAGCTCTTTACCGTCTTTGAAGGGCTCCAGGGGTTTGTGCCTTCGGGTTCGGCGTCCGCGTCCCATGGGCGCAGTTTGTCGAGGCCGAGTTTGGCGCGTTGGCGCTCGAGGGCCTGTCCTACCAACGGCAGGATATGTTCCCGGATAGCCTGGTGGAACTGGAAGCAGTCTTCTTTGGTATATTCAAAACGGCCCAGTTCTTCGAACTTATAATCGCGATAATTGGCGAAACCTGCGTTCTGTGCTACTTCGTGACGCTTCGTAACGAGGAGGAATACAAGGCATCGAGTTTTCACGGTCCTGCAGACGGCGCTCACCCGTTTTGGTGAACACTTCTTCGCGCAGCTTGCGGTCCGGTTTTCCAGAACCTGGCTGCTTGCTGCAGGGTATATTCCTGCCCGTTCACTTCGATGGTCATGGCGCCTGAGATCACTCCGTATTGTTGGGCCATCACGCTCAGTTCTGCCTGGATGGGGATATTCTTCTCATTGAACAGCTTCACCTGCTTGCGTACATTACGCAGATAGGGAAGTACTGTGCGGGATCGAGGTCTGCCGAGAAGGGGCTGTCCAGCAATTTGCGGTTGAGGGCGTCTGCATAGGGTTGCAACTTAGGCTGGATTTCCATGCAGAAATAGGTGAAGGCTTCTTCGTATTCCTTATTGGCGGTATCCTGCGTCATGCGGATCTGGCGCCAGCAGGCATCCTCACTGATAACGGCTTCCAGTTCGGAGATATCCGCCAGCCATTGGGCAAGTTCTTCTTTACTGGTGACGGGCCTTTGCTGGAGGGTCTCGAAATATGGTTGGAGCGCATCCCGGTGGTCAAAGCAAAATCTTTCGGGAGAAATTGCCTGGGGGCGCGGTAATATGAGCGTTGGGCATGATGTATATTGATTTTGTCCTAAAATAGCAAAAAACGGGCTAAGGGGTGTTGGCCTGACAGATGGGCGGATGGGAGCAACAGGCAAAAAAAAACCCAGGCCGCTTATGAAAAGGGCCTGGTTTGCTGCAAAATATGTTGGGAACCGACTATTCTTCGGTTTTCTTCTTGCGGGAGCTTTCGGCTTTTTCTCTTCACCTTCTGCACCTTCAGTGTCAGCAGCCGCTTTTTTAGCGGGCGCTTTCTTTGGCGGCGGGTTTCTCTTCGCCTTCCGCACCTTCCGTTTCAGCAGCCGCTTTCTTGGCGGGCGCTTTCTTCTTGGGCTTGGCTTCTTCCGCGGGAGCGGCTTCAGCGGCGGGCGCTTCGGCAACTTCGGCCTCTTCAGCTACTTCCTCGAATTTCAGGAGGTCATTCTTTTCGAGAATGGTAAACCATTTTACCATTTTCTTCATATCGCTTACATACACGCGTTCCTCATCGAATGTGGGGAATACGCTTTTGAAATAACCTTTGATGGTATTGTTATCAGCTTTCGCGTCCACCAGGGGGAACGAGGCCGCATTTTCCTGCATAGCCTTGAATACAGCCGACAGGTTTACATTTTCGCCCGTGGTGAACACTTCGATGCTTTCAAGGGGTAAAATTATGTACCCGGGAAGATACGAAGCGGGTGCTCTTATCTTCCAGCGATTTTACAATAGCGCCATCCTGTTTGCTGGCCAGCAATTGAAATAAACCGCCTAAACCGGTTACTGCAACAATTTCTCTGTACTGCATGAATTCATTTTTAAAGAGCGGCAAATATAAAAAATTAACAGATGAAAACGCCCTGACAAATTTTCACCCGCCTTTTCCAGTGACGACCGGTCAGTCGCGAAGCAATACTACGGCCAATTTGCGGGCCAATTGTTTCCCGAGCCGTTCCAGGCGGTCATTCTGACGGCATAGCAGCCTTTAGGAAGTGGTAACCCATTGTCTCCCAATCCGTTCCAGCTGACGCGACCTTTATCCCCGGCTGAAATGTTATTGGCCAGATGCCGGACAAGCCGGCCCGCGGCATCAAAGATGCGGATATCGAGCCGAAATCCTGTTGCGGGAATGCCCAGCTGAGCCAGGCAAGATCATCGGTACCGTTGTTGTCCGGACTGAAGGCTGCCGGCGCCAGGGCACACCATTCACCGCCGGCATCTCCACCGGCCCGGTGAGAATTGGCGTATCCGGGGTACTATACCCCGCCGTAGAGGCCGCGGAATGCCAGTTGGGGCCTTCCAGTCCCGAGGCGGAGAAGTCCAACCGCTCGAAGGAAACGCCTTTTGTAACGATCAGCTCCGGGGCGTGGAACTTCCGGTCCCAGGCAACTTCGTCGAGCAGCTGGCCTTCCAGGGAGAGTAGCCCCACCCTTCCGGCATCGGCAGACAGTGCGGGGATGGTGACACGTTCAACGCGGCCAAGGCAGGCGTATTGGCGGCAAAGGGCCTCGGGAGCGGAGGTGACTGCAATATATTCCCCGGGGAACAACATATAAGAACGGCGGGCCGCCGGGGAAGGGGGCTTCCACCCGCCATCGTCCGCGCGGACGGCGAAACGGAGATGCTGGAGATCCGCAGGGTGAGGACCGTTATTATATAACTCTATAAAGTCTTCTGTTCCGGCTACCGGGTCCGGGAGGATTTCGCTGATGACGAGGTTCCCGCGTGCGGAGGGGCGGCCGCAGGGGACATATTCAGTGGAGGGTATCTCCCGGCCCTGGCAGTCGTGCAGGGCGGAGGCACGCAGGCGGAAGATCTCTCCGGGTTCCAGGGGGTACCAAGTTCCAGGAGAATCGTCGTGAACTCCGGGCGCTCCGGCGTTGCGCTGCGAATGGAGCGGCCCTCATAGGTGGCTGCTGAGGCGGTAGCGCTGTCTATCGGGGCGCTGAAATGCAGGCGCACGTGCTGGCTGTCGGGCGTTGTGGACCGGAGGAGGCCTGGCAGCGGAGGCTCCGGGATACCTTCCGCCGCGGAATTCGCGCGGCCGGGCGTTCCGCCGGAAGGGTCGTTTGAGTAGGCCCAGTTCGAGTGACCGGCGCAGGGATAGCGGGGGTCTTTCATTTCGAGGCTCCAGCCACCGGAGGATTTAAAGCTGCCGGCGAAGAGCCGCATATCCACCGAAACGGCATGGATCACCTGGCCCGAGGGGGATTCCAGGAAAGGAGGTCCTCGTCGTTATGGAGTGCGAAGAAGCTGCCTGCATCCACAGATGGCTGAAAGAGCGGGGCGCCTTTGCGTGGAGCCACCACCACATAGCCGCCGGGCTCCAGGGAGTAAGCGGGGAGCGTGGCCGAGCCGCCGTTACCACGGACCTTCCATCCCGCGAGGTTTACGGTGCGGGGAGACAGGTTCCTCAGTTCAATGAACTCGTGCTCCGGCAGGGAAACCGGGGCGAAGGGTCCGTCATGATTTCGTGGATAATGACATCGTGCGGCAGCGGATACGAGGTATCGGCGCACGGCGCGCTCATCAGCGCGAGGGCACAAACAATGCATTGCATATAATACAATTTTTAATGGGTCAACAATATCACCGAATATATCAAAATTGTCGTTTGATGTATTAATTTTGGGTCTCTTTTTAAATCTTAATCAAAATCATGAAAGTAGCTGTAGTTGGTGCCACCGGCCTGGTAGGCACTAAAATGTTGCAAGTACTCGCGGAAAGGAATTTCCCAGTGACGGAACTGATCCCTGTCGCTTCCGAAAAATCTGTTGGCAAGGAAGTTATGTACAAGGGTAAGCCGTACAAGGTAGTGACCGCTGATACGGCTATTGGAATGAAACCGAATGTTGCCATCTTTTCCGCCGGCAGCACCTCCACCGAGTGGGCGCCCAAATTCGCGGAAGCAGGTATAACTGTGATCGACAACTCTTCCGCCTGGCGTATGGATCCTGCCAAGAAACTGGTGGTTCCCGAAGTGAATGCGGACGTGCTCACGCCCGAAGATAAGATCATTGCGAATCCTAACTGTTCCACCATCCAGATGGTGATCGTGCTGAAACCGCTCCATGATAAATATGGTATCAACCGCGTGGTGGTGTCCACCTATCAATCCGTAACCGGCACGGGCGTGAAAGCTGTGAACCAACTCATGAACGAACGCCAGGGTGTGGAAGGCGAAAAAGCATATGCTTACCAGATCGACCTGAACGTTATTCCACAAATCGACGTGTTCCTCGACAACGGTTATACCAAAGAAGAAATGAAAATGGTTAATGAGACCGTGAAGATCATGGGCGATGAGAAAGTGAAAGTAACGGCGACGACTGTGCGCATCCCTGTGATGGGCGGGCATAGCGAAAGCGTGAACATCGAGTTCGATAAAGACTTCGATCTGGCTGAAGTGCGTAACATCCTCTCACAAACACCGGGTGTGATCGTGGTAGACGATCCTTCTAAAGCTCAATACCCGATGCCGAAAGACGCGCACGATAAAGATGAAGTATTCGTAGGGCGTATCCGTCGCGATGAAACACAGGCGAATACATTAAACCTGTGGATCGTTGCAGATAACCTGCGTAAAGGCGCGGCTACCAACGCTGTACAAATCGCGGAATACCTCAGTGGAAAGAACTGGCTGTAAGTATTACCGGTAAAATAGTTATCCACAACGGCGCGGAATGATCCGCGCCGTTATTTTTGGATGTAAACTGCTATCATCTTGCAGTTCAATCCGTTAACAAAAAAATATATTTTACCGATTTTCATTCATTATCATTCAACTATACGCATAACTCCGCCATGTGTCATTTATTCTCAACGGATTGCATGGTTGAACATTTGGAATTTGATTTATTTTAATTTAAATTCACTTCCCCGTCATACATACGACGAGGCATACACGAATACTGTCGACTCTATTAACAAAACGCGCAATGCGTTTACTGTGCCTGCTTTCATCATTTTTTGTTAATGCACTTTGGACTAAAAACTACACGGAAGTAGTATAGATTTGTGAGGATATACGTCACCTTTGACAATACAATCCTATGCTAATAAATTCTTTATCTGTATTATCCATGAAAACTAATCTATCAAATTAAACACCCTTTTTATCCTATGAAAACCAACGCAAATCGTGAACTTTTGTTAATGCATAAGTTTACCGAAGAATGGAGCACTAACTTTTCCTCACAGGTTTCCCGCATCATGAATATCGTGGATCAGAAGGATACGATGGATGGCATTATGCCGATCATCGAAGTGGCGAATGTGTATAACCAGCGCTTTGCGCAGACGAGGACGGACAAGGAAAATTTATTAAAGAACCGTAAATCGCGTCCATTTGAGTTTTTGATACACAAGAATTGATTTACTGTCTTTACTATTTTTGCTGCAGCAGCCTAGTTGCCGGAAGCGCTTGAGAACCAAGACTTCTCCGGTAACTAGCAGGGCGGGGAGAAAACACTATTCGTCTTGTGCCGCATTCAGGAACCCTATGAATGGTTGCATCGCCGAAAAGATGCGAAGAATTTCACGGACGAGCGTGGGCTGGGTAGCCGCCTCGTCAGAGACATGAGCACTGACTACCCAACTTTTCAGTTTCAGATAAGCGATAGCGGGATTGTCTTCATGATACCCCTGCGGCGAGGTTTTCAACGAATCGCCGTTTACTTTTCCAAACAGGCGGATAAAGTCTTTCGCCCCAACGATTCGCTGGAATTCAGCGAAGTTGTAATCTATTTCCTGGCGTACCTTCTTTAGGGCGGGAGGCTCCGGCATCCACAGGCCGCCGCCGGCCATGCTGTGCCCTCCGGGCTCCAGGTGAAAGTAAAACCCGGCCAGCGGGCTCTTCTTCCCTCCTTTCGTGAAGGAAGCGGCCATGTTTATTTTATAAGGTGTCTTGTCCTTTGAGAACCGGACATCCTTATAAATCCGGAATACGCATTCTTTAACGGTAAGCCCTTCCATGGCGGGGTCCATTCGGGCCAGCCCGTCGATCAGCTCCTGCACCAGGCTTTCGAAATCGTCCTTCGCCAGCTGATAAGCGGCCCGGTTTTCATCGAACCAGGTTTTGTTATTGTTCAGTTTGAGGTCTTTCAGGAATTTCAGTGTGGAACGTTGCAGCATAATTGATAGCCCATTTTGGGGAGAAAAGATACAAAAACCCCGGCCAAGCCAGGGAAATTTTCTGTACGGGCTGCATGGGCATAAAAATAGGGCCGGCTGAAACAACCGGCCCCTAAGCATAATGGTTCGGTTAAACCTTATTATATGAGCCTGTGATTAGGATTCCTTAAAACTTGTAGATGGCGGCCAGCAACAAGTTAGCAGTATTGGCCTTCGGCACGTCGCCCTTGCTGAAGATCTCAGTAGATCCATGGTCGAGCCGGAACTCGGGGATCAGCGTGAAGCCGCCTACCTTATACTGCCCGGAGAGCGTCAGCGCGAAGATGCTGCCGCCTTCGGGATATTCAGCCTTGTCGCCGTATACCTTCAGGTTGTCTTTGTCGGAGAAATATTCGCCGCGGAGGGTCAGACCAATGCTTTCGGTAGGATCGAAATTGAGGTAGAGCGCGGAACCGTACCAATTGGTATTAACACCATTTTTATACATGCTGTACGTTCCGTTGTAGCCGAAGCCGAATTTGGGGTCAGCTGATAGGTGAGCACCGCGTCCAGCTGATCGTTGCGGGTTTGGAAAGTGTCGCGGCCGCCGATGTAGTTCAGGTAAAACTTGACGGGCACCTCCGCAGGCGCAAATCCATATTGCGCACCGATAAATTTGATCCCACCCCAGGTAGCAGATTTAAAATCGGTCGGATTGAACACGCCTACCATGAAGCTGTGCGATCCGAAGGTTAAATCCGCTTTCACCCCGGTGTGGAAGAAAGGGCCATAGGAAAACATATATGACATGCTGTAGTTCCTGTTTGCATATGCGTCCACCAGCTCATATCCCACGTGGGTGCTGTAAGAACCCATAGAGAATTTCAGCCAGTTGGTCGGCGCATAAGAAACGAACAGCTGTTTGATCGCAAGTCTTGTTTTGTCATCATTATAAGAGAAATCTTCCGCACGCTTGCCGAATCCGATATCCGCCACCATGCCAACATTCTTGAAAGAGCTTCCCAGTTTCAGGGATAGCATGTTCAATTCAAAGGAGTTATGGGAGTTGGTAAAGCTGGTCTTATTATCGGAGACGTTCTTATTAAAGTTGTACTTATAATACACATCGGCTGAGCCGGACAACTTGAAGCCAACGGGCAGGAGGCGGGTGGAGTCCTGTGCGGAGGCAGCAACAGTGGAAAAGACAGCCAGGAGCGCGAATAAACGTTTTCTCATCATTGGAATTTTAAACTTTTGGTTAATAAAATGATAAAGGGTTCCGCTGCTTTGTTAAGGTGTTGACTCATTTTAACTGTGCTGTAGGGGCAAACTACTCCCGGATCGCTCGTCATCATGGCTTTTTCTGCCATGACGACGAACAACATCCGGTTTTTCAAACAAAAGAAATAACTAACTATTGCGAATGGATCTGATCGGATCAATCAATTAACCGTGCTGGATGCCGGTTTCTTCTTCAGTGAGAGCACCATTGCTGCTCACTTTCATCGGGGCGGGGTGATATTCTTCGTTGTGCTGGGTAACGTCCAGGCCGAGCTCTTCCTCTTCGTCAGACACGCGGAGCGGTGAACGTAGTTGATGAACTTGAAGATTGCCCAGGATACCGCGAAGCTGTAACCTACTACCAGGAGCAGACCGAGGGTCTGTTTGTAGAAGAGGGTGAAGTTGCCGTAAGCCCATCCGCTCTCGGTGAGCGCGGGATTAACAGCCTGGGAAGCAAAGATGCCGGTCATCAGCATGCCCACCATACCGCCTACACCATGGCAGGGGAATACATCCAGCGTATCGTCGATAGATGATTTATTCTTGAAGTGAACTACCAGGTTAGAAACGATAGCCGCAACAAAACCGATAAACAATGACTGCGGAACGCCTACGAATCCTGCAGCAGGGGTGATGGCAACCAGACCAACAACCGCACCTATGCAGAAGCCAAGTACCGAAGGCTTGCGGCCGCGGATCACATCGAAGAAGATCCAGGAAAGACCGGCAGCAGCTGTAGCGGTATTGGTAGCAGCGAAGGCTGTTACTGCGAGCGAATTGGCGCCGAGGGAAGAACCTGCGTTAAAGCCGAACCATCCAAACCAGAGCAGACCGGTACCCGGGAGCACGAAGGGAACGTTGGCAGGAGTCAGTTCTTTTTTAGCGATGTGGTCTTTCCGGCGGCGAAGCACCAGCGCACCGGCGAGGGCAGCGCAACCAGCAGAAATATGTACTACCGTACCGCCTGCGAAGTCGAGCACGCCGAGCTTAAAGAGGATGCCTTCCGGATGCCAGGTCCAGTGTGCGATGGGCGCATACACCAGGAGGCTGAACAGCACCATGAAAAGTACGTAGGACGTGAAACGGATACGACCTGCCACAGCTCCCACTACCAGCGCCGGGGTTATTACGGCGAACTTCAGCTGGAAGAGGGCAAAGAGCATGAGGGGAATCGTAGCGCCGAGGGCCCAGGGTGCTCCGTCCGGAACTCCTTTAAAGAAGAAGAAAGTGGAGGGTCGCCAATAATCCCGTTCTGGGAAGCACCGAATGCCAGGCTGAAACCTACTACAACCCACATCACACTGATGAGGCCGGTGGCGATGAAGCTCTGCATCATGGTAGAGATGATGTTCTTCCGGTTAACCATCCCTCCGTAAAAGAATGACAGGCCGGGGTCATCAAAAACACCAGACAGGTGGCTACCAGAATCCAGGCAACATCTGCAGCGTTATACTTACTGGCGTCGGCAAAAGTTGTCGGGGTTGGCAAAAAAATGCCAATTACGGCAAGTGCGGCCAAAACGATGAAAGGTAGATAGTCCTGAAAAGAAGTTTTCTTCATAGCGTTTCATTTTAAAATTCTCAATAAAAGTAGGTGAGGGATTTAAAACCTCAAATAGAACGCCCTAAAAATGGAAAACATTGAAAAATCTTGCGATTACAGGACTAACATCGCAGTCAAATTATAACACTTTATAATATAACATTTGATTTTAGGCTAATTTGATCTTCGGAACGAGTCGGTTTATATGACTTATCTAACTATTAATCAATATTTTATAAAGACTTTTAGCCTGCGGTAACGAAATTCTAAATCTCCGGTACGAATGTGCTACTACACAAACGCAAAACTTGATACAATCCTTTACCAGTCAAATTATTAAATATAAAAAGGGATTGTACTGTTTGGTAAAAACCTGTACAATCCCTGTATTCATATTATGAATAATTCTATGTTGGTTTATTTGTTTTAGCAACTAATTCCGCTTCATATTCTCGAGCTCCTGCTGCATGGCAAACATCTGATCGCGCAAACGTGCCGCTTCCATAAAGTCGAGATCTTTCGCCGCCTTCTCCATATCCTTCTTCACCTTGGAAATACTCTTCTCCATCTGCGGTATACTTTGGACCGTATTAGCGTTGAAGACCTTGCCTTCATCGGCCACAACAGCCATTTCATCATGGACTGCATAAGGGAAGACTCATCGAAGTGCCTGATTTCCAATACAGACGTCTGTCCAAGTATCTGCTCCTTCGATTTACGGACGGTTTTGGGCGTTATGCCATGCTCCTCATTGTGCTTTCGCTGCTTTTCCCGGCGGCGGTCCGTCTCGTCGATCGTCCGCTGCATGCTGTCCGTAATCTTGTCGGCATAGAAAATAACCTTACCGTCCACGTTGCGCGCCGCGCGCCCTGAGGTTTGGGTCAGGGAACGCTCGTCCCGGAGAAAACCCTCCTTATCGGCATCCAGGATCGCCACTAAAGACACCTCGGGCAGGTCAAGCCCTTCCCTCAGTAAGTTTACTCCAACCAGCACGTCGATATTCCCCAGCCGCAAGTCGCGCAGGATCTCCACGCGCTCCAGCGTATCAACCTCGCTATGGATGTACCGCGACTTAATATTAATACGATGCAGGTATTTGTCCATCTCTTCCGCCATCCGCTTGGTCAGGGTCGTCACCAGTACGCGGTCGCCCTTTTAACGGTCCTGTCGATTTCATCCAGCAGATCGTCTACCTGGTTCTTACTTGGCCGTACCTCGATCGGCGGATCCAGCAGGCCGGTGGGACGAACAATTTGTTCCACCACCACGCCCTCCGTTTGACGCAGCTCGTATTCTCCCGGGGTAGCGCTCACGAAGATCGTCTGGTTCAGCAATGCCTCGAACTCATGGAAATTCAGCGGCCGGTTATCCAGTGCCGAAGGCAGCCGGAAACCAAAATCCACCAATGTCAGCTTACGGGAACGGTCTCCTCCATACATACCGCTGATCTGCGGGATCGTTACGTGGCTTTCGTCTATAACTAATAAGAAGTCTTTCGGGAAATAGTCCAACAGGCAGAAAGGGCGTGTTCCCGGCGTACGCCTGTCCAGGAAACGGGAATAGTTCTCGATCCCGGAGCAATACCCCAGTTCCCGTATCATTTCCACATCATAATTGACCCGCTCGGACAATCGCTGTGCTTCGATCAGCTTCCCTTCCCGTTTAAAATACTCTACCTGGGCATTCAGCTCGTCCTGTATTTCATGGAGGATCTGCACCATCATGTCTTTCGGAGCAATGTAGAGGTTAGCAGGGAAGATGGCGGCAGTGTCCATAGTCCCGATGCGCTTCCCGTTTTGAACGTCGAAACTTTCAATCTCCTCGATTTCATCACCAAAGAAGGTGATGCGGTAGCCATAATCTACATATGGTAGATTAATATCCACCGTGTCGCCCTGCACCCGGAAGTTTCCCCGGTTGAAATCGCCGGTAGTCCTGGAGTAAAGAGCGTTTACAAGCCCATGCAAAGGGTATTGCGCCCCAGCTGCTGGCCTTTGAATATCCGGATAATCCCATTCTCGAAGTCGGTTGGGTTACCCATACCATATATACAGGACACGGAAGCCACGACGATGATGTCCCTTCTGCCGGAAAGGAGGTTCGATGTGGCGCGGAGGCGCAGTTTATCGAGCTCTTCGTTGATGGCGAGGTCCTTTTCGATATAGGTGTCGCTTACGGGCATATAGGCCTCTGGCTGGTAGTAGTCGTAGTAACTTACGAAGTATTCCACCGCGTTTTCCGGGAAGAACTGGCGGAATTCACCGTAGAGCTGGGCAACGAGGGTTTTATTATGGGTGAGCACCAGGGTGGGCTTCTGCACGTTCTGGATGACGTTAGCCACCGTAAAGGTTTTTCCCGAACCGGTCACACCAAGCAGTGTCTGGGTGGGCTCTCCGTCCTGCAGGCCTTCCGTCAGCTGCGCGATAGCGGTAGGTTGATCGCCCGAGGGTTGATATGGCGCATGTAGTTTAAATGGCATACATTTTCCGTTTTTTACTGTGGGTCAACGAATTTCGGATTTTATGGGGAATGACGAACTTCGATACCAAATTTCGACAAATTCGATTGACATGAAAAAGGTTTTATCTATACTGCTGCTTTCCGCCGCACTCCTTTACCTGCAGCCGGCGCAAGCCTGGGGACCCACCGGCCACCGGGTGGTGGCCGAGATCGCCAGCTTCCGGCTCAGCAATAAAGCGAAGCTCGCCATCCAGAAAATTATCGGCAACGAAAGCCTGGCTATGATCGCCAATTGGCCGGACTTTATCAAATCCGATACCACCGGCGAATATAACCATACCTCTCCCTGGCATTACCTCGACTTCCCCGGCCATTGCACCCGGGCAGACTTCGACCGTATTATGTCAGAAGCGAAAGGCGAGAACCTCTACAGTCAGACCGTCGCCATGATCGCGCAGCTTAAAACCCCAAATCCACCGCTCAGCAGAAACGCTTTGCGCTTACCTTCCTGGTACACATGATCGGAGACATGCATATGCCGCTCCACGTAGGGCGCGACGAAGATATGGGAGGCAATAAGATCCAGGTTTCCTGGTTCGATCGCCCCACCAACCTGCACCGCGTATGGGACGAGCACCTCATCGACTTCCAGCAATACAGCTACACAGAATACGCCAATAACCTCCATCGCGTAACTTCCGCCGCCCGTGCACAGGAGATCCGCAAGGGCAGTATCGCAGACTGGATGTGGGAATCGCACGTTCTTAGTGACAAGATCTACGACCGCACCAACCCCGGTGACAAACTGAGCTATCGCTACAACTTTCTTTTCGTGGACGACCTGAACGGCCAGCTCCTCAAAGGCGGCGTGCGCCTGGCAAAGGTCCTGAACGAGATCTTCGGATAGGGCACCTTCCTTATATAAGAAAGCGGTCCGGGATAATCCCGGACCGCTTTCTTATAATAACTATTTTCTCTATACGAGGTCGATGTCGAAGTTAACCAGCTGAACGAATTGTTCCAGGCGGGTATGGATGTCTTCGCGGGAAATCTCACGGAGCTTAGCGGCGCCGAATTTTCCACGCAGAACGAGGCCATGGCAGAACCCACGATGATAGCGGTCTTCATGTTCTCGAAGGAGATATCCTTTGTTTTAGCCAGATGTCCCATAAAGCCTCCTGCAAAGGTGTCACCTGCGCCGGTCGGGTCAAATACATCTTCCAGCGGAGCGCCGGGGCGAAGAACACATGGTTTTCGTGGAACAGCATCGCGCCGTGCTCGCCTTTCTTAATGATCAGGAAACGGGGACCCATTGTGAGCACCTTTTTGGCAGCCTTCACGAGTGAATACTCGCCGGTAAGCTGACGGGCTTCACTATCGTTGATCATCAGCACATCCACCATTTTGAGCGTTTTGAGGAGATCTTCCAGCGCTACGTCCATCCAGAAGTTCATCGTGTCCATCACGATTAGCTTGGGCCGGGGATTCATCTGGTTGATCACGCTCATTTGCACCTGTGGCGTGAGGTTACCAAGGATAAGGAATTCGCTCCCTGGTAGCTGGGCGGTATAACCGGCTGAAAATCAGCCAAAACATTGAGGTCTGTTACGAGGGTATCGCGGGAGTTCATATCGAGGTGATACCGGCCCGCCCAGTAAAAAAGATTTCTCGTCTTTTTCACCTGAACGCCATCGAGGGCAACGCCACGGGCGGTCAAGGCATCCAGTTCATCCTGCGGGAAGTCGCCGCCTATAACTGACACCTGGTTTACAGGCTGAATGAAATTAGAAGCAGCCCAGGCAATGTAAGAAGCGGAGCCGCCGACGATTTTATCCGATTTACCGAACGGCGTTTCGATATCATCGAACGCCATGGTACCAACTACGGTAAGAGACATGTATTGTTTGGATTAGAGGTTTAAAAACGGAGCAAATGTAACTTATTCATCACTTCCGATACCAATTTTCTTCTCCCGGACCTGCCGGAAGTCATTTAAACAGCCCGTTCCAGGGCTCAATTTGCTCCAAAATGTAACATTCCCCGGAACTTCCCGTTTCACCCACAAAGAATGAAACTTATTATATCTTTGACGGAAATCAAGCACATTATGTTCGAAAAACATATCTGGAAAGGAATTGCCGCAGTTGCGATCATCGGAACCTCCCTGGTTGCCTGCACGAAAGACACTGCTCCCAAGAAAGAATTACGATACCAGACCATCAACATGCTGGATAAGGATAATGCCGTCAACGGTTATATTACCCTTGCAGAAAGAACAGACACTTCCTTTGATGTGTATATGAATATTAACAAAACGCAGATGGATAAGAAGTACTCTTTTATCCTCTTCCGCGGCCATACCGCATCTGCGCCCACAGATACCCTGATCAACCTGGGCTCCGTTGTCAGCCAGACAACCGGCGCCGCCATTCTCGCCAAAGCCATAGCGATAACCGCCATAAAGGTAGACCAGACCACCACCCGCAAGTTTAACTATGACAGCGTAATCGCTGTGAACGGTTTTGCGCGGATCTCGATGGTAGGATCTCAAAACCAGGATTCCACTGTTTCCCTGGTTAACATCGGGAAGAACAATTAATCATAGATTTTTAAGTTGATAGATGGATGTAAGCTGCTCCGCTCTGCGGGGCAGCTTTTTTATCCTGATATATTCCGGGGCCTGACCCACATGTCGTCAAAGAGAAGCCGGCCCTTTGGCCGGCTCCAGGTCGTATATGAATAGGATATGGTTCCAGGCGGGAAAGAATTCCCATGCAGAACGACTTTATACCGTATGGTTGTTAATTTCGTAACACCTTGAATTCCGTTCGCCGGTTCTGTTGACGGCCTTCTGGGTTATCTGCACCATTGGGCAGCGTATTAGGCGCCACAGGGCGAGTTTCGCCATAACCCTTGCTCACAATGCGGCGTTGTTCTATCCCTTTCCCGATAAGGTAATCCACACAAGATTTAGCGCGGGCGTTCGACAATTTGAGGTTATAGGCATCTGTACCTTTACTGTCGGTGTGCGCACCGAGCTCGATCTCCATTTTCGGATTATCCAGCAGGAGGTAATAGAGTGAATCCAGGATCACTTTAGATTCCTGTCTCAGGGTCGCTTTATTATAATCGTAATAGATATCATTCAAAACGATGGGTTTGTTCAGTTCGAAACGTTTGAGGCAAACCGTGGGGTTCATCATAGAATCTACCATTGTCAGCTGTTCGGAGTTAAAGTTGAAATTCTTGGAGAAGTAGTTTTCCTTTTCGATAAGGACCTTGTACTTCTTGTTCATTTCAATTTCGAACATGTAGTTACCGCCCATGCCGGTGGTCTGAGTTTCGAGCACATTGCGCTGGGTGCTGTCCAGCAAGGTGATTTTGGCGCCTGCGAGGGGTTTGTTGGTTTCGCAGTCCAGCACCATACCGCCGGCCATTTTGGCTTTTCTTTTTACGGCGAAGATTTCGAGGCAGCAAACAGACTCCCTGTCGGAGCTGATAAAGCCTTTGTTAAGCGCTTTATCCGGAGAAAGGCCGGTGTAATATTGATCGTCTTTGGCGGAATTGATGGGGTAACCGAGGTTTTCCGGGGTGCTCCAACCTCCGAAGTTACCGGACGATTTGGAGGAATAAAAATCCTGCCCCCGAAACCAACGCGGCCGTTGGTGCTAAATACGAGGGTTTGTTTATTGGGGTCGTAGAACGGCGAGCTTTCATCACCGTCGGAATTAATGGTATTGCCTATGTTTTGGGGCGCACTAAGAGTTCCGCCACTGCCAACGGCGGCATACCAGATATCGAACCCGCCTTTTCCACCTGAGCGGTCGGATACAAACAGGAAGTATTTACCGTCTGAAGAAATGGATGGTTCTTTTGCACTATAGCCTGCCACATTGATAGTGGCATCCAGTAACTGCGGCTCACTCCAACCATTCCCGGTACGGGTACTCCTGTAGATGGATGATTTCTTTGTACCGTCTTTGCTGTTCCAACGTGTCAGGAAAAGCGTATTTCCGTCAGGGGTAATCGCTGCAGCTCCTGCTCAACACCTTTGTCTGTGGGGATCATTACCTTCTCCCTGCTTTCGTAACTCGCATTGTCGCCCGTAGCTACATATAAAGTGTTCACGAATGGATTGACTTCTTCGCCAATAACAACGAATCCGGGCGCGACGAAGTAAAGTATACCGTATTCCCCGACACCGGAACGATCGCGTAATTAGCCCCACCCTGATTGATGTTGCCGGATACTTTCACGACTTCATAACGCGGCGGGTATTTCATTTCCTCGATAGCGAATTCACAGTTCCTTAACTCCAGATCAGCTTTCTTCGAGTAGTCATCATAGTTTTTTTGTCCGCGGCGAAAAGCTGACAAATGCTCCAGCGCACGTTCATAGTCCTCACTTTTTTTTGCGTTGGCGCGCACGGTGGTCCCATACCAGTAACGGGCCAGGGAAATACGGTGGAATCGAAGGTAACCGTTTCGGCATAATACTTTTCGGCATTTCCGAAATCATTGTACATGCGGTAGGATTCGGCCAGGCGGTACACTACCTGTTCGTAGTCTTTGAGTTTCTGCTCTTTCTTTTTACCGCTTCGCTCTACCTGGTAAGGACGATATTCTCCGGGTTTGATATTAAATGTACCCAAAGCCTTGCTGTAATATTGTGCGGCAGAATAGTAGTCTTTCTGTTCAAAGTAAAGGTCTGCCGTTCGCTTATAATCCGTAACATACTGCGCCTTCAGCCCAGGGATCATGCCTGTCAAAGCCAGCATACATATGAGTGTAAATCTTTTCATAATGCGCTCATTTGATGTGATAGGTCCGGGCTGGAATTATAACCTCGGGCAGATGAAATATTCCGGTTGCATAATCCGTTTCTTGCGTCCAATGAACGATAGCGATACTTCGAAGGCATTGCTCCCGGTAGCCAGCTTGCGGAGGTTAGAAGCGTTGGCGTCGTAGCTGAGGCCGAGCGTAAAGTTCTTATAGTGGAAACCGGCAAAGGGGATTACAGCATCATTGAAACGATAATTTGCGCCCACCAGCAGATCGAATTCCAGATTCACTCTCACCTGAGAGTAAACGCCAACAACGGTTTCTTCAGCATTACCCTGGCGCATATACAGTGCATGCGGAGTGAGGCCGATCATTTCAGAAACGCGGATCCTTGAGCCGCCATGTACCGTATAGCGGATAGGCAGCGATTTGGTTTCATCGCTTTCCGCAACGAAGGGATCTTCCGGCTGTGTTAAGTGCGCGCCGGCTATACCGAAGAAAGGATTAAACTTATGATTGGGGTTACCATCAAACAGCAGTAAACCTACGTTGGCATCGAACACGGTGGAAGAAGTGGCACGTAGCGACTCGCCTGTGGGAATATTAGGATCGAAGCCGCTTACCGGGTTATACTGGCTGCCCATCTGGAATTTGGACTGATCTACCCTGCGGCTGATCACCCCGGCCTGAACGCCAGCAACCAGTTGCGTGGTTTGGTTCCTGCCCATTTTAACGCCGCTATAAGAAACGGTAGCCATGGCATTGAAGTAATTGAACCCCGCAGACCCTGCCTTTAGATTCAGCGCCGTAATACCCACGCCGAGGTTCTTTCCTGTTGGCGCATCGAATGAAACGCCACCAGTAGAGTAAGGGTCTCCGAAGTTGGACCATTGGTTACGATAGTTCCCGGAAAGCCGCCAGTCTCCATCTATCACGCCCGCCATTGCAGGATTCAGGAACAACGGATACGCATAATACTGCGAGAAGTGCGGGTCTACCTGTGCGTTGGCGGTCTGCTGCAAACACCCAAAGGCTGCCAGCAATGCCACAAAGATTTTATTCTTCATAGGAACGTGTTTTCGTTTTTGATAGCCGGAACGAAGGCTTGCGTCTTCGCTCCGGCAGTTTGATGTTTTTTTGCTTTGCCTATGTTCTGGCCCATTACCGGATGATGGTGATGGTTCCTCGTTTATTTACGACTGTACCGTCTTGCAGGGTTGCGCGGAGCACGTAGTTGTAAACGCCTACCGGCTGGCTGCTTCCTGCCGCTCATTGTGCCATCCCAGCCACGTCCGCGGTCCTTCGATTCGAACACCAGCTGGCCCCATTGGTTGTACACCCTGAATTCCATTTGACGGATCGTGGTGCCATACACATAGAGGATATCGTTGGTGCCGTCGTTATTCGGTGTGAAGGCGTTCGGAACGAATACGAGGTTACCGGCAGGGTTATCTGTGCTGCCACCACCCTGGAACCAGGCGCTGTTCTGACATTCACTGGCACCTACCGCCATTACCTGGAGGGTAACGGTCTGGTTCGGTTGCAGGCCAGATACCGTATGCGTGGTACCTGTGAGGCCGGAGCTCGGCTGTGTGAAGGTGGCTCCGCCGTCGGTCGATACCCTGTAGCCCAGCGCTCCTGCGATCGCATTCCAGCTGAAGGTTACCGAAGTTGCGGTTCTGCTTGCAATGGACACTGTCGGAGCCGGCAGCACAGCGTATACATTGATGGTCACCGGTGTGCGGGTTGCGCTCATACATCCGCTGGCATTGCTGGCAGCTACGTAGTAAGTCGTGGCCGCAGTGAGTGCCGGAGTTGTAAATACAGGACCGGTGAAGATCGGCGTGCCGCCCGTGGCCGCGGTATACCAGTTGAAGGTAGTTCCTGCCTGGGTTGAAGTAGCTGTGATCGCTACGCTGCTGTCTGGGCAGATCGTACCCGCTGCCGCCGTTACTATCGGCACAACCGGGATCCCGCCTACTTCCGCTCTTGCTGTGGCTCGGCCTGCGCTTGTGCATGTACCACCGACAACCGCTTCCACATACACATTGAGACTGCTGGTCAGTGCGCCGGTAGTATAGCTGGCCATGGTACCGGACTGCAGGAGGGTTCCGCCGTTAGCGGCGTCGTACCACCTGTAGGTCACGTTGGCAACAGGGTTCTGGATCGTGAAGGTTGCCGTTGCACCGGAACAAATGTTCACTGTGCCGCCGTTCACCAGTACCGGTACAGACGGAGCGTCTGCCGGGATGAAGATCACCTGGCGCGGCCGTTGCTGGCGCAGCTTCCGCCCAACAGGGTAGCTTCCACGTAAACGGTATCTCTGGCGGTCAGGCCAACCGGTGTAGTATAGCTGGATCCGGTAAAGAGGCGTGTGCCGCCGCTCGGAGCATCATACCAGTGATATTGGTAATCGGTTCTTGCATCCCTGATCCTGCCCGTAGCTCTCAGGCCACGGCATACTACCACTTCGCCCTCTATTGCCAGCGGCACCGCGGGCCCTGCCGTCACATCAATCGTGACGCTGGTGCGTGCACCACTTGCACAGTTGGCCGCGTTCACCGCTTCTACATAGAAGATGTCGTCTGCGGTCAGTGCCGGGGTAGTGAAGGATGTGCCCGTGGCCAGGAGGGTTCCGCCGGTGGCAGCGTCGTACCACCTGTAAGTCAGGCTGGCCTGCGGGTTCGTTACAGTGATTATCGTCGTATTGCCTATGCAGACCGTCTTCATGGTAGCGTCTACCGTTACCGCTGGCGGACCGGGCTGATAGTGACAGTAACTGCCGCCCTGGTTGCACTTGCACATGTACCGTTATCGGATTCCACATAGAAGGATGTAGTTGCCGTGAGGCCAGTGGGGGCATAAGTGCTGCCTGTGAAGAGGAGCGATCCGCCGTTGGCGGCATCGTACCACCTGTAGGTAATGCCTGCCTGCGGCGATTGCACGCTGAGGCTGATCGGCGCGCCGGCGCAAACATTGGTATTACCTACGATAACCGGTACTGCCGGGCCTGCCGATGCGATCAGGATTACCTGGGCACGGCTACCGCTGGCGCAACTGCTGTTATTCACAGCTTCCACATAAATGGTATCGCGCGTCGTCAGCGGCGTAGCTGAAGTATACGTTGCGCCGGTGAACAGCAGCATACCGCCGCTCGGTGCATCATACCACCTGTAAGTAAGGCCGGCTTGCGGATTATTTACGCTTGCCGCCGGACGGTTGCCTGTGCATACCGTTACAGTACCTGCAGTTACCGTCGGAGTTGCAGGAGCGGGTGATACGGTTACCGTTACCTGTGTGCGGTCGTTGCTGGCACAGTTGCTGGTATTCACCGCTTCCACATAGAAGCTTGCATTTGCGGTCAGTATGGGCGTAACGAATGACGTGCCGGTTCCCAGGAGACTGCCGCCCGTGGCAGCGTTGTACCACCTGTATATCAGCGTTGCATGCGGGTTGGTCACGTTCAGGGTGGCAGTACCGCCTGCGCATGCAGATTTCGCAGTAGCGTCCACCGTTACCGCGCCCGGTACCGGATTCACTGTAATGGTTACCGCCGTGCGGATGGCGCTGGCACATGTTCCGTTACTGGATTCAACATAAACAGTCGTAGATGCACTGATGGCATTCACCGTATAGCTGGTGCCCGTTGCCAGCGGCGTTCCGCCGGTAGCAGTGCTGTACCAGGTATAGGTGATACCGGCAGTCGGTGTTTGGACGCTCAGGCGAAGGGTATCGCCATTGCAGACCGTGGTGCCGCCTGCTATTACTGGTTGAGCAGGAGCCGCCGTGGCAATGAAAATCACCTGGCACGGCCGGCGCTGCCGCAGTCACCTGCGTTTACAGCTTCCACATAAACGGTATCGCGCATCGTCAGCGGAGCCGCTGTAGTGTAGCTATTGCCCGTGAACAGCAGGGAGCCGCCGATCGGAGCATCATACCAGCGGTAAGTAATACCTGCCACAGGGTTACTGATGGTAGCCGTCGGACGGTTACCGGCGCATACGGTCACCTCTCCGCTTGCCGGCGTCGGCGTTGCGGGACGCGTAGTTACCGTTACGCTTACCTGTGTGCGGGTAGCGCTTACGCAGTTGCTGCTATTCACTGCCTGAACGAAATAATTCCTGTTTGCATTCAGAACCGGCGTAGTGAAGGATGCGCCTGTTCCTACGAGGTTGCCGCCCGTCGCTGCATCGAACCACCTGTAGGTCAGGTTGGCTTGTGGGCTAAGGACATTAAGGGTGGCAGACGTACCCACGCAAATGGTTTTGATGTGGCGTCTACCGTCACTGCCGGCGGAGTCGGATTCACCGTTACCAGCACAGCTGCCCTGGTGGTGCTCACACAACCGCCCGCATTGAGCGCTTCCGCGTAGAAGGTAACGTTGGATGTATACCCTGTAGCGGAGAAGGTGCTGCCTGTTCCCAGGATATTACCACCTGCAGGAGCGTTATACCATCTGTATGTTATACCTGCTACAGGGTTCTGGATGGAAAGACGGATCGTATCACCCGGACAGATCGACGTGCTGCCTGTTACAACCGGTATAGTCGGGTTGGCGGCTACGGAAACTGTTACCCTGGTATGGTTGGCGCTGCCGCATCCGGTGGCGTTTACGGCCTGGACAAAGAAGGTATCGGCTGCATTCACCGGACCAATCGGGAAGTTTGCACCAGTAAACAGGAGCGTGCCTCCTGGTTGATCATACCAGTTATAAGTGATACCGGCTGCCGGGGTCAGCACGCGGAGCGTGTCGCGGCCGCCAATGCATACCGCTACGCTGGCCGCCTGTACGGCCGGAGCTGCCGGTAATGCATTGTAGCTTACCTGCGCCCTGGCTCTTGCAGCGCTGGAGCAGCCACCGGTGCCGATGGCATCTACATAGTAAGAAATTGTATCCGTGATCGCGGGAGTCACGAAAACAGGGCCCGTGAAAATCGGCGCTCCGCCGGACGGCGCAGCATACCACCTGTAAGTGATACCGGCTTGCGGGTTTTGCACGCTAACGGTAGCTGTCTGGTTGAGACAAACCGTTGTAGTGGTGTTTGTTACCACCGGCGTTGCGGGCGCCTGGTTTACGTTGACGGTTGCAGCTACGCGGCCGCCCGGATTCGGGCATCCGCCAGCCGAGCGAACTGCTTCAACATAGTAGATCGTCGTATTAGTGAGCGCCGGCGTTACGAACGTGTTGCCAGTAAAGACCGGCGTACCGCCAGACAGTACGTTGTACCAGCGATAGATCACTCCTGCTGCTGGAGACGTTACCCGGAGGGTGCCGGTAGTGCCTGTGCAAATGGAGATGCTATCTGCTTCGAGCACCGGATCCGGCGGCAGCGTAGCTACCGTTACGGTTACCGTTGCGCGGGTAGCTGTACCACAGCTTCCGTTGAATGACTCTACATAATAAGTAGTATTTGCCGTAAGGTTCGGCGTCGTGAACACACTGTCCAGGCTCAATGGCGTGCCACCGGTGGCTGTTGCGAACCAACGGATCGTATGGGCCGGGTTGGCGGGACGAGCCTTCAACACGGCATTACCACCGATGCAGATGGTAGTATCACCTGCGATGATGGCCGGAGCCGGCGGTACAGGCAGCACGTTCACCGTTGCCTGTGTACGGATCGGGTTAGCGCAATTGGTGGATGCGCGGAAGCTTTCTGCATAATAAGTGGTTGTAGCGGTCAATACCGGTGTATTGAACACTTTACCCACAAATACCGGCGTACCACCCGTTGCCTGAGTATACCACCGTACCGTTGCGCTGTCTGATGCAGTCGCAGTCAGTGTTGCGCTGGTACCGGCGCAAATCGTTACATTGTTCGTCGTGATGGTCGGAGAGGCGAGTACCCTGTTGGCGTAGTACACATTCACATTCATCAGCGCACCCACAAGGCTGCGAACACGGATCTGAATGCTGGTGTACGGAGCGCCCGGCGCAAAGAGCACCGCTTGTTGGTTAGCGCCGCCCAATAACTCGACGCGCAGCAGTGAGCTATTCAGCGCCCTGGTATCACCATTGGAAGCAGCGCCGTTGAATGAGGTAATCTCGATGCGGCCCAGTGCGGTTGCATCCAGCAAACCGCCCGGCGTTGCGAAACGAAGTTTCACCGTGTCGCCGGCGGCGGCGAGGCCTCCGAAGTTCAATGTATAGGTTACGTCGCCAGCCACGCCCACAGGGATGGAGATATTGGCGAAATTGGTCGTGTCGTTATCAACCGCGTTATCAGGATTATTCACCGCACAAAGCAGGCAGAGACCATTAATACTGGAGGTCGCCGCATTTGCGAAGTCGCAACCCGGATTGAAATCACGGTTGACATTGATGGTTACCGCCGTGCGGTTTGTGCTGGCACAGCCACTTGCGGAAACAGCCTCAACATAATAAACCGTCGTATTGGCAAGTTGCGGTGTAGTGTAGGAAGTACCGGTATAGATGGGCGTACCGCCGGACGCCTGTGTATACCATTGGTAGGTATGAGCAGGGTTGGGCGTTGTGATGTTCAATGTGGCCGTTTGACCATAATTGATCATACCTCCCGCCGGAATGATGGTCACCGCCGGAGATGCCGGCAATGCTTCAGCAGTTACGGTAACCGTACGGGAGTTGCACTTGTACACTGATCGCTCGCGGCCACTACATAGTAAGTGGCATTGGCACCCAGGGCAGGAGTAGTAAATACCGCACCGGTGAATACCAGGTTAGTCAGACCGGCGTCGCTATACCACCTGAACTCAACGCCAGGCGTTGTGCTGGTGGCCGTCAGCACCGCGGAAGTACCTACGCAGACGCTGGCGTTGCCAGGCGTCACTTCCGGTACCGCCGGCCGCTCGCTTACGTTCACCTGTACAGCAGTCCTCGTTGCGCTGGCACATCCACCTGCTGCAACGGCTTCCACATAATAGGATACGGAGCTGTCAAGCGGCGCGGTGATGAATTCCGAACCGGTGAATACCGGCGTACCACCGCTTTGCTGGGTGTACCATCTGAAGGTCGCACCGGCAGGTCCGGTTGCGCGCAGGTTTGCTGAGGTACCGCTACAAGTGGATACTGTCGTATTCTCAACCGTCGGTGCAGCTGGGGTTGTTCCAACTGTTACGGTAGCAGACACTCTGCCGCCCGCATTCGGACAACCGCCTGTGGAGCGGATAGCCTCTACATAATATATCGTGGTACCATTGAGCGCAGGTGTAATGAAGGTATTGCCTTCAAACACCGGCGTTCCTCCGGTCAGCGTGGTATACCAACGGTACACAACACCTGCAACCGGTGCGGTAACGCGAAGGGTCGCGTTGGCGCCGGCACAGATACCTACGCTGTCTGCTTCCAATACGGGAGCCGGCGGCGCCGTGCTCACGGTTACGGTTACAGAAGTGCGTGTAGCGGAACCACAAACGCCATTGAACGCCTCTACATAATATGTCGTGTTCGCAGTAAGCGCCGGTGTGGTGAACACACTGTCCAGGCTCAGCGGAGTACCGCCCGTTGCGGCCGCAAACCAGCGGATGGTAAGCGATGGGTCAGACGGACGAGCTCTCAGGATCGCGTTGTTGCCTGCACAGATCGTCGTATCGCCAGCAATAATGGCCGGCGAAGGCGGAATCTGCAGCACATTCACTGTAAATGCAGTCCTGACAGGATTCGGGCAGTTGGTGGATGCGCGATAGCTTTCCGCATAGTAGGTCGTTGTAGCATTGAGCACCGGTGTAGTGAACACCTTGCCGGTGAATACGGGCGTGCCGCCGGTAGCCTGGGCATACCAGCGAACCGTTGCGCTGTCGGAGGCGGTTGCCGTTAATACAGTGGTGCTGCCTGCGCAGATGGTGCTGTCGCTAGCCGTGATGGTCGGCGCCGCGAGTATTCTGTTTGCATAATAAACGTTCACGTTCATCAGCGCACCAACGAGGCTGCGTACCCGCAACTGAATGCGGTTGTAGGCGCCCGTGGGCCTGAATAGCACTACCTGCTGATTACCGCCGCCAAGCAGCTCAACGCGCAGCAGCGCACTGTTCAATGCCCTGGTATCGTTATTGGATACGTTTCCGTTGAAGGATGTTATCTCGATGCGGCCAAGCGCCGTGGCATCCAGCAAGCCGCTTGGTGTGGCGAAACGCAGCTTCACGGTATCGCCGGCTGCCGCCAGCGTCGGGAAGGTCAGGTTATAGCTCACATCGCCGGCCACTCCCACAGGGATCTGGATATTTGCGAAGTTGGTCGTATCGTTATCTACTGCATTGTCGGGGTTATTCACCGCGCAAAGCAGGCACGCCATTGATGGTTGATGACGCCTGGTTGGCGAAGTCGCATCCCGGGTTGAAGTCACGGTTCACATTCACCGTTGCCGCCGTCCTTGTACTGCTGGCACAACCACCTGCGGATACCGTTTCGGCATAGTAGGCAGTCGTGTTCGTCAGTTGCGGCGTCGTGAAGGAAGTGCCCGTATGCACCGGACTGCCGCCGGTTGGCTGCAGGTACCAGTTATAGGTTGCGCCGGCTTGCGGAGCACTGATCGACAAAGTTGCCGTCTGACCATATTCTACCGTTCCCGTAGCAGGGTTGATAGTTACGATCGGTGCGGCAGGACCAGCTTCCACCAGCACATTCACCGTACGGGCAGTGGTGCTTACACATTGCCCGCTGGCTGCTACAACATAATAAGTCGTATTTGCCGTAATGGTCGGGGTATTGAATACGGCGCCGGTGAACACCAGGTTGGTGAGCCCTGCGTCGCTGTACCATCTGAATTCAACGCCCGCGGTCGTGGATGACGCGGTGAGCGTTGCACTGCCCCCACGCAAACTGCGGCGCTGGCCGGAGTTACATCCGGAACGGCCGGGCGTTCAGTGACATTCACCTGAACCGCCGTACGGGTAGCGCTGACGCAACCTCCGGCAGTTGAACCTTCGACATAGTAAATCACAGAGCTATCCAATACAGGCGTCGTAAATACCGCACCAGTAAATACCGATGTACCGCCAGTTGCGGATGTATACCAGTTAAAGGTAGCGCCGGCGGGAGCGGTTGCCCGGAGCGTGGCGGTAGTCCCTTCACAGGTCGTTACCGTCGTGCTTTCCACGGTCGGTGCAGCCGATGCGGCACCCATCTTCACGAAAGCCTTCGTTCTGATCGGGTTCGCGCAGTTAGTGGATGTCTTCACCGCCTCGACATAGAAAGTCGAATCGGTCGTCACGGGCCCGGTAGTAAACGAGGTGCCGCTGGCTATCGGAGTTCCGCCCGCCGGTGTGGTGTACCAGCGGAATACGGTATTGGGCTTCGGCGTCACGTTGAATGTGGCCGTTCCTCCGGAACAGGTCGTAACCGTATCCGGCGTAACTTCCGGCACCGCGATAAGGCGTTGCGCATAATGTACATTCAGCGCCGAGATCAATGTGGCTACGCCGGAATTAAGGCGAATCTCCACACGGTCGAATACAGCCGTGGGCGCAAAGGCTACGATTGCCTGGGTATTGCCCGCCAGCAGCCGCAGGTTGATGAGGCTGTTATTCAGCGCAACACGGTCGTTGTTAAAGGTCGTTCCGTTATAAGTCGCGATTTGCGTACCGCCCAGCAAGCCTACGTCCGCCAATGATCCCGGGAAGGAGATCAGCAGGCGGATACTGTCGCCCGCATCGCTGGACGACGGAAGATCAATGTTTGCTGTGCGTAGGCGCCCAGCAGTCCGGCAACCACATGCAGCGAAGAGGCCGATGTAGTGCTGGCATCTATCGCCGCACCCTGGTTATCCACAAAACAGCCAATGCAAGGCCGCTCACATTGCTGACCTGGGTCGTGGCAATATCGCAGGGAACATCTGGATTGGTAATGGTCACATTCGCCACTACAGCAATCCGTTGCGCACTGGCACAGCCAGTCGCGTTGGTAGCTTCCACATAGTAAGTGGTAGTAGATTGCAGCGCTGGAGTCGTGAAGCTGGCGCCTGTAAACAGTGCCGTGCCACCCACCGGTACGTCGTACCATTTGTAGCTGAGGGCAGGATTCGGGTTGTCAACGGTGAAGGTAGCCGTGCTGCCTTGCGGGATGGTTACAGAATTCGCCGTTACCGTCACTTCCGCTAGTCCTACTTCCACCACAACCGGAACACGTGTTTCGCTGGGACAGTTGGTAGTACCAGACACCGCCTCGGCAAAGTATACCGTATTGGCAGTGATAGCCGGCGTGTTGAAGGACGCTCCGGTAGCCAGCGGTGTGCCGCCTGTGGCGGTGCTATACCACCGAACCGTATTTCCTGCAGGAACCGTGGCGTTCAGCGTAGCGGACTGGCCGCTGCAAACATTTACGGTGTCGCTGCCGGTGATCGTCGGGCGGGCAGTTATTTGTTGAACGTAGAATACGTTGATTTCATTCAAAGCAGAAACTACGCCCGTCAGCCTGATCTCTACATTATTGTATGCCGCGGTTGGTACAAAAGATACTACACTGCGTGTGCCGCCGTTGAGCAATTGCAAGTTCAGCAGGCCATTGTTCAGCGTACGAACGTCTGCTGCATTTTCGGTCGTACCCATCCGCGGACGTACTGTAGTGCCCGCCAGCAGGTTCAGATCCAGCAGACCGGTGGTAGAACCAACCACTACGCGGAGCGAATCACCCGGGGTACTTGCAGTTGGGAAGGAAATCCGCTGATACACAGAACCTCCCAGCAAGCCTACCGGTAAATGCAACGAAGAAGAAGTCTCCGGATTATCGTCTACCGCAAACGGGGCGTCATCCACACCGCACAATAGGCACAAGCCAACTGTTCCGGTTGCCGTTGATACGGTCCCCTTCCGCACGACAAATCAGGACTGGCCGGACCTACCGTCACCGTAATGGGAACACTGGTCCGGATAAAGCTCGTCAAACCATCTGGTGTTGCCGCCTGAACGTAATAGGTTTTATCTTTCAGCAGCGTAGGCGTGGTGAAGGTGGCAGTAGTAGCCACGGGCACTCCGCCGGTCGGAGTTTCGTACCAGCTGAACGTTGCGCCCGGGAAGCGGATGGATGCGTTGAAAGTTGTATTGTCTCCAAAGGGAACAGTTGCATTCGGAGGCGTCACCGTCACTGGTACGAAAGCTGCCGCCTCATACACATTAAGGCTGCCTAGCGCCGCTACCAGGCCGTTCAGATCCACCCGGACACCGTCGAAGCCCGTAGTGGCAGGGATTACCACTTTGAACTTGCTGACATCACCGGTAACATCCAACCCTAGCAGCTGAAGATCTACCAGATCGGCATCAAGTGTAATAGGATTACCATTTGGCGTGTTACCACTATATGTCTCAACCCGGATGCCGGATAACAATTGCGCATTCACCAATTGGTTTGGCACACCCAGGAATAATGCGATACTATCACCGGCCTGATAAGTGCCGGGGAATTTAATCAATTGCCCTACAGAACCGGCGGCGCCTACGGTCATCACAATTTGCGATGCCGTGGTCGTGTCCTGGTCTACTGCCCGGTCAGGATTGGTAACACCGCAACCGAGACAGATGCCGCTGATGATGGGGCTTTGTTGCAGATCACCGTATGTCCATAACGGACCGGGACCGCCATTCACCGTTACCGTTGCACTGGTACGCGAGAAACTCCGCTTGCCGTCTGATGGCGTGAATGCTTCCGCATAATACGTTTTGGTACGGGTTAATGCGGGCGTTGTGAAAGATGCCGTATTTCCTGCTGCCGTACCGCCTTTGGGTTCCTGGAACCAGGAATAGGTGGCGCCCGGCGCGCGTACGCTGGCCGTCATAGTGGCGGTTGCGCCGGACGCGATCACAGGCGCCGGCGGTGTGATGGTAAGCGGCATAAAGGCCACCGCTTCATAAACACGCAGTCCGTTCAGGCCTGCCAGCGCTGCGGAAGTGCCGATGCTCACGCCGTCGAATGATTGCCCTACCGGGAACGTCACACGGAATTTACCCGTAGTGCCCACGCCGAGCCCCAATGGCTCCAGCCGCACAAGGCTATTGTTCAGGGCAATCGCGTCTCCATTGGGCACATTATTGAGATAGGTCTGCGCCGTAAGGCCGCCTAATGCCGTCAGACTGAATAACTGATCCGGGAGCTCCAGGAATAACGCAACACTGTCTCCTGCTTCATATACTCCCGGGAAATGAATCACCTGCGAAATACTGCCCAGTGCGCCCAGCGGCATACTGATGAGCGAAGAAGTTGTCGTATCCTCATCCACCGCGTTCGCGGGACTTGTCACGCTGCAGCCCACGCAAATTCCGGTGACTACCGGGCTTGCCTGCTGATCACCGTATGTCCACAAAGGACCAGGGCCACCTCCCACATTAACTGTTGCCATGGTACGCACGTAGCTTTTCTTGCCGTCTGGCGTGCTGGCCTCCGCCCAGTACATCGTCTGGCGGGTCAGGCTGGGGGTATTGAATGTAGCGCCCGTAAATACCGGTGTACCGCCAGTAGGCGCCGTATACCAATTGATGGTGGCGCCGCCGATCCGGTTCGCTGCCGAAATAGTCGCAGAAGTATTAAGCGGTACGGTCTGGATGGCGGGGTTACCGTCAGCGGTACCATTGCCGTGGCCTCGTATACCTGCAGGTTGCTGAGCCCTCCCACAACGGGAGCAAGGGATATCTGGACAGCATCAAAATCAGCGGTAGCGGGAAGCGTTACCCTGAATTTGCCTGTTGCGCCTACAGGAATACCCAGCAATTGCGCATTAGCCAGCGCCGTATTGAATGCGGCCGCGTCATTGTTGGAGGTAGTTCCCTGGAAAGTTTCGATCCGGATGCTGTTGAGCAGTTGCAGTGACAATGTCTGACCTGCGGGGATGCCCAGATCCAGGATAATGCTATCGCCAGGGTGATAGTTGCCCGGGAAGCGGATCAACTGGCCCGCGCTGGAAAGCACGCCCAGCGGGATATTGATATTAGAAGCCGTTGTCGTGTCTTCATCTACGGCCAGTTCAGGATTCTGAACAGTACAGCCTATGCAGACTCCGCTCAGTACCGGGCTGGTTTCCGTATCGCCGTAAGACCAAAGCGGCCCGTCGGCGCCACCAACCGTCACCGGAACGGCGGTTCTCACATAGCTGGTTACGCCGCCTGCGGATGCCTCAACATAATAAGTTGTGCTCCTGGTGAGGTTCGGTGTATTGAACGTTGCGCTGGTGTTCACCGGCGAGCCGCCTGTAGGTGCGGTGTACCAGGCGAATGTTGCCCCCGCCGGCCGTACCGTTGCGCTCAGGCTTGCGGAAGTGCCATATGGCACCACAGCAGGGTTCGGGGTAACGCCCACGGGAATCATGGCTACCGCTTCATAAATACGCAGCGTTGCCAGTTCTGCCAGTACGGCATTCAGATTCACCTGAACGGCGTCAAACGAAGTAGAAACCGGCATGCTGACACGGAACTTCGGCGTTCCGCCAAGTCCCACGCCCAACGCCTGCACATGAATGAGATCGGTGCCCAGGTTCATGGCGGCGCCTGCAGGGGCCGTACCGAGGTAAGGTTGCAGGCTGATATTGGTGAGCAGTGATTTCGTATACAATACTCCGGGAAGCTCCAGATCGAGAATAATGCTGTCGCCAGACTGATATATCCCGGGAATTTGATCAATTGACCAACAGTGCTGGCAACGCCAACAGGAGATGACAGCGTGCTGAAAGTAGTGGGGTTACCGTCTACCGCGTTCGCGGGATCGGATACCGAGCACAGCAGGCACACTCCGCCAAGCTTTGGACTTTCCTCTTCGAACCCATAAGACCAAAGCGGACCGGCGCCGCCGCCGAGGTTCACCGTGGCGAGGGTGCGGGTAAAGCTTTTCTTACCATCGGGCGTGCTGGCTTCAACATAGTAGCGGGACTTAGCCGTAAGGTTAGGCGTGTTAAAGGTGGCGCCCGTAAACACCGGCGTACCGCCTGTCGGGGTTGTATACCAGTTAAAGGAAGCCGTTGCCAGACGGTTGGTTGCCGATGGTGGCCGAAGTACCATAAGGCACCGTTTGCGTGGCCGGGTTCACCACTACAGGGATAGTGGCGGTCGCTTCATATACCTGCAGGTTCGCCAAACCGCCGATCAACGGGGTCAGCGAAATCTGAACGGCGTCGAAGTCGGTATTCACCGGCAGGCTCACCCGGAACTTCCCGGTTGGGCCTACATTGATGCCGAGCGCCTGCGCGTTAGCCAGCGCAGTATTAAATGCGGCCGCATCGTTGTTAGCGGTGCTGCCATTAAAAGTTTCTATGCGGATGCCGCCCAACAGTTGCAAAGAAAGTACCTGTCCGGCGGGAATGCCGAGGTCGAAGATGATACTGTCGCCCGCGTGATAGTTTCCGGGAAAGCGGATCAGCTGGCCGGCATTGGACAATACCCCTAATGCGATGTTGATGGTAGAAGCCGTGGTAGTGTCCTGGTCTACGGCGAGTTGAGGATTGGTTACCGAGCAACCTACGCAAACGCCGCTGAGCACAGGGCTTGTTTCGGTATCGCCGTATGTCCACAGCGGTCCGTCGGTTCCGCCGACTCTAACCGGAACGGCGGTCCGGGTATAGCTGGTCACGCCATTAGACACTGCTTCCACATAATACGTGGTGCTGCGGGTCAGGAAGGCGTGTTGAAGGTGGCGCTGGTGCTTACCGGCGTTCCGCCGGTGGGCGAGGTGTACCATGCGAAAGTGGCGCCGGCCGGGCGTACGGTGGCCGCCAGGCTGGTGGATGTTCCGTAGGGAACAACTGGGGCCGCAGGGCTTACGGCCACCGGAATCATGGCTACTGCTTCATATACACGGAGGGTACCGAGTTCCGCCAGTACGGCATTCAGGTTTACCTGCACGCCGTCGAATGCGGCGGTGGCCGGTATGCTGACACGGAACTTAGGCGTGCCGCCCAGTCCAAGCCCCAGGGCCTGTACGTGGATCAGGTCGGTGCCGAGGCTTACCGCCGCTCCTGCGGTGGCGTTGCCCAGGTATGGCTGGAGCGAGATGTTGGTGAGTAAAGATTTTGTATAAATAACGCCAGGCAACTCCAGATCGAGTACGATGCTGTCGCCCGCCTGGTAGATGCCGGGAATTTAATGAGTTGCCCTACTGTGCTGGCCACGCCAACCGGAGAGGAAATCGTGCTATAGGTAGCGGGATTGGCATCTATCGCATTGGCAGCGTCTGTAACGGTGCAGAGCGCACAGATACCGCCGAGTTTGGGGCTCTCCTGCTGATCGCCGTAGCTCCAGAGCAAGCCTGGGCCACCGCCTACATCTACCGTTACGCCGGTACGCAGGATGCTGGTGAGCCCGTCGGCCGTGGTGGTGGCCTCTACGTAATAATCATGGACACCGCGTGTCAGTACCGGGGCATAGGTAGCGCCGGTATTAAGGAGCGTGCCCCGGTGGGCGCGTCGTACCAGCGGAAGGTGGCGGCTCCAGGCGATGGGAGGCCGTCATCGTAGCGGGTTGGCCCGCAGGACTGATGATAGGATCGGCGGAAGGGGAAACGGTTACAGGTACCACAGCGGCGGCCTGGAACAATTGCATATCGTAGGAGAGGCTGACGAGTCCGCCGAAGGTAACCGCGATCTGATCGAACTGCTGCGTGATAGGGATGATGGCCCTGCGCTTGCCGGTTGATCCTACGCCAAGCAACTGAACGTTGAGCGCAGATCCGAGCCGGACATCCTGGCGGGCGGTATTGCCATTGCCGAGGAAGGTGCGCACCCGCACGTTGTTCAGCACAGACGCATCCACCAGTCCGCTGGTGGTCAACGCAAAATCGACAACGAGGCTGTCGCCCGCTTCATACGTACCGGGAACACGATGCGTTGTCCCAATTCGGCGATGAGGCCGACCTCCATATTATATAATGCCGCGGTGTTGGGATCGTTATCGATGGCATTGCCGCCATCGGTGATCGAGCAACCGATGCACAGCAGCGGATTGAGAATATTGGTGGCGGTAGCGCCGCGGGAGTAAATAGGCCCTGCGGCAAAGAAGTTACGTATAGACGTAACATTTAGCCATGAAAACCGGGCGTCTTCATGCAACAATGGGGAATGCCCAAACCAGTCTTCAGGGATGGGGAGGATGTTTTCTCCGGGTACCACCAATATTGATTATATGCTGCGGGGTGGCAGCGTGCGCCTTTCCGGTCCATCCGAGCACCAGGGCTGCGGACAGCACGAAGAGGAAGCGCCATAAGCAATTCGGAGTAACGTTACAACTCATACGTCAATGGTTTGGGTTTATACTAAGCTTGTGTTGACCTGTCTTGCACGACGGGAATGGCGCTGCGGTTTTGGTTGAGTGCAGGGTTTCCCGTTCAAACGACTCTGGCTGGAGGCTATGATAAAGAGAATGATGTCTGTCAAAAAGGTTCAGGATACAAAGCCGCGCTTTACAGTTTTTTGATAGGATGCATTCTTGGTTTAATCACGGATACTCGAAGCGATTTATGCTGCTAAATTAACTGGCCCGGGAGGAGAAACGATGGGCCATTCTTATCCATTCCGTTCAGAAACGGCCGTTCCATTCATTGCTGTAATAGCTGTTCATTTTGTTCATTCTGTTACTTTATGAACAAAAGCAGTTCAGTGTGTGTAGCGGGGTTATTCAACTGGTCTGTCACAATGCGGTCAAAATGAAAGATTCCTTCATTCTCCGTTCATCCTTTTTATTGTTTATACCCTCTCATTAAAATAATATAGTTAGGAACACAGATAATTATAAAATTTTCAACGTATTTTTTTATCACTATATCAATATGATAACCAATGATATACACCTATATTTATTATACTCTCCCTATTGTTCATTTTATCATTTGTTAAAAACCGAAATCCAAGCGTTCATTTGTTTACGTATCTATTCATTTCAATCAGGGTCCCAGTATACCATAATCCATTAATTGTATGCCCTTATGATCGATCTGTCCTACGACTTTATTATTACCTTACAGTCGGAAGTATTGCGGCAATTCGGCGTCGAGAACCTGCAACCAAATCAATGCAAGCACCTCACGCAGGCTATTATGAACCACACCGGAAAACTGGTCAGCGAAACTACCCTTAAAGGGTATTCGGGTTCGCCGTCACGCAACACAGCTTCTCCCGCTACACCCTCAACACCCTCGCACAGTACTGCCGGTACCGTGACTGGGAAGATTTTCAATCCCACTTCTACAAAAACAATTCCGCCAGCCCACACAGCAGGAAGATTCCAAATGGGAAGACGTACGCCGCAAAGCCACCGCCATCTCCCATTACACTACCCTTACCCTCCGCAACCGCTGCGGCATGCCCTTCGAGAACACCATCCCGCGCGCATACTGCCTCCAGCATATCGAGAAGTTCCTCGAATCAAAATACTCCGCCACCGTGCTCATCGCGCCTGCCGGCTGGGGCAAATCAACGGCCCTCATCCATGCGGCCGAACATTATTGGTTCGGCCGAAACCCCGCCTGCCCGCAGGATATCTGCTGGTTCATCAACGCCCACGCCGCAGGAAGCCTCCTCCTCAAAGGATTCTCCCTCTCCTCCTGGCTCGATAACCAACTTAACCTCGGCAACGGCGACAACTTCCGCGAATACTTCACCGCTCACCCGGAAGAACGATCCGGAAGACTCATCCTCGTCATCGACGGGTTCGACGAAATCGCCATGAGCGCCGATAAACTCAAGATCCTCTACAGCAAACTTGAAGATTTCGTATACTCCAACGACCAACACCCCTGGGTGAAAGTCGTGCTCTCCATCCGCTCCAGCACCTGGGGCGAAGTCTTCCATCAATCCCACCAGTACCCCGCCTTCCGCAAGTACTGGTACCTCGGGCCCGAAATGGATGAAGAGACCAACACCAATATCCCTGCGCTCACTGAACAGGAGGTGAAATCGGTCCTCTATAACTTCGACTTCGACCCCGCCACCGTCCGCGTCTTTTCCGACAGTTTTATCCAAAAGCTCCGGCATCCATATTATCTCCAGCTTTTCTGCCAGCTGAGCAACACGCCCGACCAGTCATTCATCGACGAAAACCTCAGCCTGTTCGAAATCATATCCCGGTTCATCCAGAACCGCGTCTTCCACTCGCCCGCCAATTCCTTTAAAATGCATCTCATCGAAAAACTCCTGGGATTGCTGGATATGGGAAGAGCCGGCATTTATACCGACAAAAGCAATCTCCTCAACCAGAACGCGGATTACTTCCCCGCGTACAAGGAATTGCTGGCGGATAATATATTGGTGGAAGAAAACCTCAGCCAGGAAATCATGTTCAACGTGAAAGTGCGCTTCGCGCATAACTTCCTGTTGGAATACTTCACGGCCATGCATTACATCAACCACAACGGCCAGAACATCTCCGCGCCGCTGTTGGAAAAGATATTAAACGACTTCCCCAAAGCCCCTTCCGCATCGCCGTGTTCAAATGGCTCCTGCGCTACGCCATTACCCGCAGCCAGGCAGACGGTGTCCGCGAATTCTTCCGACAGCCCCTCGCCACCAGCGAAAAGGCCCACCTGCTGGAATACGTGGTGCTGCATTACCAACAGGAAGGCACGCATCACGAACAGCTGTCCACCATCTTCCCGCCGGGATACTTCCGTAAAAATCCATTCGGTCAGTTCATTGCCGACGACTTCATGCATTTTAAGAAAAGAAAAGTGCTGAACACGCTGTTAAGTATGGCGGAATCGAATGACGATAAGCTGAAGATCCGCTGCAACCTCTTTGTGATGGCGCTGATGCAACTGGATGCGGAACAATGCGAGATCGAGCTCTCCAACATCCGCAAGCTTTGCGCCGCCGAACAGGCGGGAGATATGTGGTGACCCCTTACGAGGCATTCCTGTTCATTTATGAATACCTCAAATTCGGTAAGACCGACGAGGCCATGCGGGAAAAGCTTTATCATTATGCCTCCTGCTGGAACTTCCGGAACCAGAAAACCTTCTCTACCGGCGAAGAAGCCGTGTACCGGGCGCTCTGCTTCATCTTCCTGCTACTGGGCGACTACCACCAGCTGCTCCTGTTCACCAGCCGGCTGTTCGAACAACACCCCAGTATCCTGTTCAACCGCACTGACCCCTTCCGCCTGATGATGCTCTGCTGGAAGGCACAGGCGCACCTCAGCACCGGCGACATCCATGCCGCACGGCGCATCAGCTGCCATGTCGACAGTGTACTGAAACATTATCCTGCCGAATTTTACAACGGCAAGCACCTCGAAACGCTGCAAAAGATCATCGCGGCGCAGATTCATCTCCACGACCAGGAGTTCAATAAAGCCATCCGTGCCGCCGAGTCTGCCATGGAAATGGCCCATAAACTCGATTTCAAGATCTTCGCACTGCTGAATTACAGCATCCTGGACCGTATATACCATCACCTTAAAATGGACAAGCAGAAGAAAGACGCCCAGCAGAAAATGATCGTCATCCGCCAGAGCACCACTTTTATCCAAACCCTGCCGGGCCTCGTGGAACATTAACGGGTTTACCGCCGGAATTGGCATAATTTTGCGGTGAATACCCGCGATGCCCATCGATCAGAGCAAATACACGACATTTCAGCACTTCCTGTTGAACCTGCTGAGCCTGTTGACCATCCTGCCCCTGGCTCCCTACCTCAACCGGTTCATGCCCGTGATCCAGGTCGGCGCCTGGCATATCGACCTGTTCGTATCGATCCTCATCGCGTTCCTCTTTACCCGGCTCCTCCTCTGGGTCTTCCGCCCCCTCATCATTCCCGCCTTCGTCCTCGTGGCAGGCGTCCTCGTCTTTAACCAGCTCACCGGCCGGTATTCCTTCACCAACGTGCTGAACGATTACCAGGGCATGGTACAGGGCAACTGGGGCACCAAAGACAGCAAGCAGCTCGACATTCTCAGCTTCTACCCCGCAAAGTGGAAACCTATGTCGACAAGACCGTACGGGGCATCCGCGAGAAAGTCACCTATAAAGACTCCCTCGTCCGCAACTTTTCTGTTAAACATTCCGTGGATTATTATGACGAATACTTCCCCAAGTACGGGCGCATCGTCAGATATCTTTCCCTTTACAGATATATTCGCGAAAACTTTAAGTACGTGAACGATTCCCAGCGCGATGAATACTTCGCCACCCCCATGGAAACCATCCAGAACGGGATGGGCGGCGATTGCGATGACCATAGCATCCTCATGGCCTCATGCATGGAATCCATCGGCGCACGGATGCGTATCGTCCTTATCAGGGGCCACGCATACCCGGAGCTGTATTGCGGCAACAAAGAAGAATTCGAAACCATGAAGCAGGCGATTATCCTGCTTTTCAACAATCCGCCCGTTAAAGAGTTATATTATCATGAGATGAAAGGCGAGTACTGGATCAATATGGACTATACCGCCAGAAACCCCGGCGGGCGATACCTCAATGACAAGGTGTATGCCCTCATAGAGAAGTAACCGTTTAATTCATATTATAAAATATTATTTATCATGAAAGCAAACATCGGTATTGGAGAGAACCATCTGAAGGCAGTAGCAGAAAAATTACAGACTTTATTGGCAGATGAGCAGGTGCTGTACACCAAAACCCGCAATTATCACTGGAACGTGGTGGGCGATAATTTCATGGAAATGCACGCATTCTACGAAAGCCAATACAACGAACTGGCAGAGATCGTGGACGAGGTCGCAGAGCGTATCCGCATGCTGGGCCACTACAGCACCGGCCGCCTGGTAGACTTCCTCAAGCTCACCAATCTCCTGGAACCGGAATACACCAATGTACAGGCTGAGCAGATCAAAAACCTGCTCGACGATCACGAGACCATCATCCGCGGCCTCCGCGAACTGATCACCGAGTTCGCCGACAAGCAGAAAGACCTCGGCACCAGCGATTTCGTAACCGGCCTCCTGCGCCAGCACGAAAAAATGGCCTGGATGCTCCGGTCCTACATTACCAAGTAAAGAACATCATTGTCATATGTGAGAAAGAAAGCCGGTCAGCCCTGTTGACCGGCTTTCTTTGCCTCCATCCTTCGCTTATCCTTCGCTTATCCTTCGCTAATCCTATACTCAAACACCCTCAAACCCAAGCCAGCAGCGAACGCAAGCGAAGGATAAGCGAAGGATTACTGATATATAATTGATAATTAAGCATTTAGAAGTAATAATTTTTATTGACAATGTCACAGTATGGTCACAAAAGTAGAGCGGGACAGTCGTCCCGCTCTTGGTTTTATGGGTGCTTGCTTGCCAATTATTGCCGATAGATGATGATTTCTACCCGCCGGTTGCGCCGCCGGCCCTCGGGTGTGTCGTTGGGGAAGGCGGGCCGCTTTTCCCCTTCGCCGTTCACGGTGAGGATGAAATCCCCAAGGCCTTTGCCCCTCAGGTAGGCAGCCAGCGATTCTGCACGGCGTTCAGACAGGAAAGATTATAGTCATCCGCCCCGGCATTATCAGTATGCCCGATCAGCTGCAAAGTAGTGCCTTCGGTACGGGGATTTTGTCCACCAGGGAATCCAGGGCGGTAAACAGCGCCGGGTTCAGTTCATGGCGGTCGAATTTGAAAAGGACGTCGGGGATGATGAGGGTATCCGGCGCCACAGGGATCGCCACCGTTTCAATGACGGGCGCAGGCGCAGGGGTGGCGGAAGGATCGGCCACGCAAAACTCGATCGCCACGTAATTATTGCGCATCCGGCCGCTGGCAGTGCTGGCGTCGTAACGCTGGACCGCCGTATCCAGGACCACCACTTTGATATCGGCAGCGCTAAAACTGAAGTCTTTCACCAGCACGTCGCGAAGCGCCTGGCTTGTGTGGCCGAAGTTTCTTTGTCGAACCGGCCGGAGGAAGGCTCAAAATAAACGCCGGTGATGGTGAGCATGCGCCCGGAGCGGGGTTCATACCGCAGGATCATGGAATCGATGCGGGCGGAGGATTTGGGATAGCGTTCCCGTCCGCTGGAAGTGAAGATCTCCGGGCCGGGGATTTCTATATCCACACAACCGGGTTTAATGAGCGGCACTACCGCATTACCGGCCTGGCCCGTCCCGGCAGCGTATGGCGATGGTGCCGGCTGACCAGGAATCACTGACACTTTCGGCCTCCGGGCAGAGTGCCCCACCGTCTACCGCCACAAGCTCCAGGTAGTCGATAAATACATATTCCGGGCCCTTATCGTACCGCGAGGGGCGCGGTATCATTTGGCCCATTAACAGGTGCGTATAGTCGTCTTCAGCGGTGAACACTACTTCCAGGTTGTAAAAGCTCTTTTTCTTATCCTGACGACATTTTCCTTGCGGGCCATGACCGTCGGCTTCAGGTCTTTCAGCGGGCCGCCATGGTCACGGAATACGTAATCTTTTGACAGGTATATGTCCAGCTCTGGGGTAAGCTTTTCATCATTAGCTCCCGGATCCCTTTCAGGCGGTATTGTTTCCCTTTAACGAGGGGGCAGAGCAGCCGGGTCTGCGCGTAATTGCGCTCGTCTGACGTGGCGCCGGATAAAAGCCAGATATGCTGACGGCCCGCGCCGTTGCTATAGCCATGATACCCATACCGCATTTTGAATGCGGGCGCCACGTTTTCCCAGCCCACCGGGGCACAGGGGGCATGATATTCCGTACAGATATTGGTTTCTTCGAAACTGGGGTTGATGAGGAGATTCTGGGCCCGGACGGTCTGCACGATCAGCAGGCCGCCGGTAATAAGAAAGTAGAACAGGGTAGGTAATCGCATTTTTAGCTGCATGGGATTCCTATTAACTGAAAATCATGACAAATATTATCTTAAACTATCAGATATGACACAAATGTGTGACGCCATTTCAATCTTAGGATTTCCCTAACATGCCCCGCCCTTACCTTTGCCATGTACAAACATTCCCCGGCCATTTTATGTTAAACCTACTGCACGCACGATTGTAACCCTACAGATTATTCATCATTAAATCATACGCGATGGAACAGTTATTTTCCGGGAAAGTGGCATTGGTAACCGGCGCAGGCTCCGGCATCGGGGAAGCCACGGCACTACTCTACGCCAGGCACGGCGCTAAAGTTATCGTATCGGACATTAACGAAGAGCACGGCAATGCCGTGGTGGAAAAGATCCGGACAGCAGGCGGAGACGCCCGGTTCGTTGCTTGCGACGTCAGTAAACCGGAACAATGCGAGACGCTGGTTAAAGAAACCCTGGGGCATTACGGCCGTCTCGATTATGCCTGCAATAACGCCGGCATCGGTGGGGAAGCCGCGGCCGTAGGAGATATGAGTGTGGCAGGGTGGGATAAGGTAATCGCCATCAACCTCTCCAGCGTTTTCTATTGCATGAAATACCAGCTGCCCGCCATGTTAAAAGACGGCGGCGGAGCGATCGTCAATATGGCCTCAATTCTCGGGCAGGTGGGCTTCCCCCATTCGGCCGGGTATGTGGCCGCCAAGCACGGCGTAGTAGGGCTCACCCAGAATGCCGCGGTGGAATATTCCGCCCAGGGCGTCCGCGTTAACGCGGTTGGGCCGGGCTTTATCGATACCCCTTGCTCCAGCAAATGGATAAAGCCGCTAAAGACATGCTAATCTCCAAACACCCCATCGGCCGCCTCGGCAAAGCCGAAGAAGTAGCCGAGCTGGTGATCTGGCTCAGCTCGGACAAGGCCTCCTTCGTTACGGGGCTTACTACCCGGTAGACGGGGCCTACCTGGCCGTGTAAACTTATCAGGACAGTACAGGACAGCTGCAGCAATGCGGCTGTCTTTTTCATTTCCCCGACCGTCTATCTTCCTGACGCTCCGTTCTTCCATTATCATGCCCCAGGCTTAAACGTTTCCGGCCGCGATAGCGTCTATCTCTAGGAAGAAACCACGTTTTCATTGCCGGGAATCGCCTTACCATTTATCCCGTATATACTGCACAGGTGTAAAACACCCGTCAGACGCACGATGGATGCGTATTTTTCGGCATCAACCTATAGATTTTATACCTAGATGAGATTCACGTCAAACAGCGGCATGGGCGCCTGTGCGGCCGTCCTGTGCTGGCTCGGATGTATGTTAACGAACACGGAAGCCTACGCGCAGCAGCCCCATCAAACAAGGATACGGAGACCGGCGCCATCAGTGGAAAAGTGCAGCAGACCGGCAATAAAGAACCGATCCCCTTCGCCTCCGTTGCCCTGCTGAACGAAGATGATTCCACCGTCATCAACGGCGTTGCCGCCGATGAAAAAGGTGCGTTCGTCCTTAAGCCCGTTCCTTATGGCAGCTACCTCGTGAAGGTCGCCACCATGGGATTCACCCCTTCGTTCCATAAAGTGAAGCTGAGCAACGAACGCCCCCAGTGGGACCTCGGCACCGTGATCCTCGAAACCGGCACCCGCTCCCTCAAAGAAGTGGAAGTTGTGGGGCAGAAGAAAATGTTCACCATGAACAAGGATTCCATCATCTTCACCCCGATGAAAACTTCCTCCCCGGCGGCACCGGTATGGAACTGCTCGAATATGTGCCCGGCGTTACCATCGATGCGAACAACAATATCACCATGGAAGGCAAGGACCAGGTGCGGTTCTATGTCGACAATAAACCCATCGCCCATACCGGCATGGATGCCAATAGCTACCTCAACAACCTCCCTTCATTCATGATCGAACGGATCGAAGTGCTGAAGGTGCCGCCCGATGCAGTGGATGCGGAACAGACATTGGTGGAAGGGCGCACCAACATCCGCTACATCAACATCATCACCCGTAAGGTTCAGTTCAGGGGCTATTCCGCCGCGGTAACGGCCGGGGTCGACAGCCGGCGTAACCTCAACGCCAAGATGCGGTTCAACATGAACATGGCCCCTTCCAGATCACCTACTTCAACAACGGGCAATACAACGCAGACTCCAGCTACCTCCAACGGACCTACTTCCCGAAAACGGCCGGCGGCGACAGCTCTTACCTCTCGCAAAAGAACTTCCGGACCTCTTATAGCTTCAACCACAACCTCAACACCCGCTACGAAAGGAAATTTACAGACAAAGAATACCTCCGCGGCGCGGTAACCCTGGATGGACGGGCGATGGTTCCAACGGCACCAACAACTCCATTAACAGCAACGGCCAGCACAAAGCGACCATGCTCAAAGACCAGGAAACTGAAAACCGGCGCGGCGGCTACCGTGCAGTAACGGACTGGAACTATTTTAAGGAGTATGAGCAGAAAGACAAACGGCTGGAAGCGGGCTTCAACTTCACCAAGGCCGGCCAGAGCGGAAGGGGTTATAATGACTATCTGTACCCCTGACAGACGACACGTCCCTGCAGCGCAACACAAACCGTAATGGCAGCTACAGCATGCGGACCAACATCCACTTCCGCCAGCCGCTGCAAAAAGGGAAATACTATGACCTGAGCGCGTCTGCCAATATCAGCTCCAACGACAATGAGAACATCGCGCGGCGCAAGAACGTGAACGACTACGAGCTGCTCGAAGCACCGCGCCTCAGTACCGACTACACCTCCTTTAACCAGAACTACGCCATCAACGCCACCACCGGGAAAAACAACCCTAAACTGGGCTATAGCGCTACCGGCCGGCTGGTGTATAACGGTTCCCAATCCAAAGAGACTTTCGCGGGGAACGAATTCAATAACGAAACGTACGAAATACGCGGTTCAGCGGGGATCAACTACAGCCCCTGGAAAGATCATCGTATCAACCTGCGTTTCAACCCGGGCGTGCAGTTCTTCAACCAGATCGCTTTGCTGGATTCCCTGCGCAACCACGTACCGTTCAAATACACGAACTTCGTTCCGGGGTGAACTTCAACTACGACTACAAGCAACAGCAGCTCTCTTTCAGCTACTCCCGGAATATGGACCGGCCGTCTCCCGAGCAGCTGAACCCCTTCGTAAACACGACGGACAGCTTCAACATCCGCACAGGCAATCCTAACCTGCGGCCAGCGTTCACGAAAGATTATCGTGCCGAGTATAGCCTCCAGATCAAGTCGCATTCCGTGAAGGTAGGCGTGGAAAAGCAGGATGCAGACGATATCATTTCCCGCTACACCCGCGTAGAATATATCAATGATACCACTATCATCAACACCAGCACATTCGTGAACCTGGCATCACGCCGCGACAATAACGCCTACATCACCCTGAACTCGCACTTCTTCAAAGCCACCAATAATAACAAAGGCGCACTGCAGCTTAATGTGAACGGCGGCGTAAGATATTACGATACGAAAACCGATGGCGGCGAAGACGGACAGGAGCTGTGAGCGAGAAGTTCGCACACGTTTCCGGCTGGACGAGCCACCTCAACGTCTGGACGAGCTACCGCATATACGGGTATTCTCCATTTCGGCGAACTTCCGTTACAACGGCCCCCGCTATTACGCCCAGGGTAAACAGGAAGCCCGTTTCGGAAGCGGCCTCAAAGGACAGGTCAATATGTTCCAGCGGAAGCTGAACGTCGCCTTCTCCGTAGAAAATATCTTCGGTTCCAGCGTGCGTAACTTCTACGAGCTGACGAAAGATTACGAGCAGTATTCCAACAACCGCCGCAACGTGCGCTACCTCAGCCTGAACCTGACGTATAACATCCGCAAGTTCAACAAGCTGGGCAAGAAAGGACCTAAAGAATTTGAGCTGGGTACAGAAGAAGAAGAAAGCGGACCGCCGCGCCGGAGGTAATCACTGACCGTTTTGAATAAGAAAGGGCCGTCTTCACGCATGTGCAGACGGCCCTTTTATATGCGGAAGCTGTAGGTGCTATAATACCATCCTGGACTTCAACTCCGGTACTTATTCACGACATTGACCGTCAGGTGCTCGGGAGCGGTGAGCAGGCTCATGATTCCCGCCTGTGCCAGTTCACGGACGATCTGTTTCTTTTCATGCGCGAACTTCTGCGCAATGACCTGCATGTAAATATCTTCGGTTTCATCCATCCGCTTCTCGTTCAGGTCCCTCAGCTCCGTGTTCTCGAAGAATACCACCAGGAGCATATGATACTGGCCAGCTGCCTCAGGTAAGGCAATTGCCGCTGCATGCCGGAAAGGGATTCGAAGTTGGTGAACAGCATGAGGAACGACCGCTGCGAAAGCGAAGCCCGCAGGTGAACGCCCAGGCGCTCATAGTCTGTCTCCATCCAGTCGGTTGTTTGAGAGTAGAGCTGATCCAGGATCTTGCTCAATTGTACTTTCTTATTGCTGGCAGGCAACACTTCCGTCTGTTTGCCGGTGAACGTGATCAACCCGGACTTGTCCCCTTTCTGCATGGCTACGTTGCTGAATACCAGCGTGGCGTTGATGGCATAGTCCAGCAGGGTAAGGCCGCCGAAGGGCATCTTCATGGTGCGGCCTTTGTCGATCACGCAGTATACCAGCTGCGAACGTTCTTCCGTGTAGCTGTTGACCATGAGGTTGCCCCGCCGCGCGGTGGCTTTCCAGTTCAGTGTGCGCACATCATCGCCCCGGATGTATTCCTTGATGTGATCGAATTCCATACTATGACCGATCACCCGGCGGCGGTGTACACCGATCTCATTCAGCTTATGCTTGACGGAAAACAGTTCGTAGTTGCGCAGCTGGATGAAGGAGGGATATACCTTCACCGTTTGCGCGATGGGAATTGTGAACCGCCGGCATACGAGACCAAAGGGGCTGGAGGCGTATACATGCAAATCCCCGAAGGCATAGGCCCCTCTATCCACCGGCCGGAGGGTAAATTCAACCTGGTTTCGCCGCCGCCTTTCAGTTTAAAGGGCACGGTAAAATCCCGCCGCTGAAACTGGAAGGGCAGCTCGTCCATCAACTCGCCATGAACCGGGAACGTGTAACGGCTGCTGATGCGGTAGGAGACGGGATTTTCGTCTCCATTACTGAACCTTTCGCCCACGATCCGCTCCGCCTGGATGGCCTTACCGGGAAGGTACATCATGGCGATATCCAGCAGGAAGAGCGCCACCCATACGGCAAAACCGATCTTGGCCGCCGTATACACCGCCGGGAAGAAAAACCCGGTGATACATACCAGCAACACTATGCCCAGCGACAGGTACAGCCGGTTACGGAAGAATAGCGATTGATAAAATCGGAGGAATACCATGTTTACGATTATCTGGGTACTTCAACTGCTTTCAGGATCTCCGCGATCACTTCATCCGGAGAAATGCCTTCCATTTCACGCTCGGGCGTGAGGATGATACGGTGGCGCAGCACGTGCGGCAGGATGTACACGATGTCATCCGGCGTTACGAAGTCGCGGTGGTTCATCACTGCTACCGCTTTGGCGCAGTTCATCACAGCGACAGACGCACGCGGGGAGGCGCCGAGGTAGATGCCTGGGTTATTACGGGTCTCGTTGACCAATGTGGCCACATATTGCAACAGTTTGTCTTCCATGAGGATGGTGCGCACTTGTTGCTGCAGGCGGATCACCGTGGAGGCGGTCACTACCGCATTTACCTGCTCCACTGCTGAGGCGTGGTCATTCCCCGGGCATTGGCAGCCTGGAGGATGGCGATCTCGTTATCCAGTGTAGGATATTTTACTTCCACCTTGAAGAGGAAACGGTCGAGCTGCGCTTCCGGCAGGCGGTAAGTACCTTCCTGCTCGATGGGGTTCTGCGTGGCGATTACCATGAAGGGCGAATCGAGGAGGTGGGTAACGCCGTCGTTAGTGATCTGGCGCTCTTCCATCACTTCGAACAGCGCGGCCTGGGTTTTAGCCGGGGCGCGGTTGATCTCGTCTATCAGGATGATATTCCCGAACACGGGGCCTTTCTTGTATTCGAACTCCTTGCTTTGGGGATTGAAGATGGAAGTTCCCAGTACGTCGGCCGATGAGGTCCGGCGTGAACTGGATGCGGGAAAACTTAGCGTCGATGGTACCCGCCAGCAGCTTGGCCGCCAGGGTCTTCGCCACACCGGGCACCCCTTCCACGAGGATATGTCCGTTGGCCAGCAGTCCCGTCATCAGCAGGTCTACCAGCTGATGCTGCCCTACGATTACTTTTTCGATCTCTCCGCGGATGGCCGCAACGGCCCCGTGAAGGTCTGCCAGATCGGTACGCGGCTCAAAGGTATTTATGTCCATTATCGCTGATTTTGATAGAATTGATAGATGCTGTTATAAAGATTGTGCAGGTAATCATCGTCTACATGCGCGCCTGTCCTCACTTCCATTACCGTCTGCATCATGGCTTCGATATACTCCCGGGGAAGCCGGATTTGCGGGCCAGCCCGGAAATAAATTCGGCGTTGATCTGCGAGGTATTCAGGAAATAATGCTGGCGGATGAATTCCAGCAGGTGCTGGACCATCTTCTGCGCCAGGTTGGCGTTGTTGTGATGCAGGTAGTACAGCCGGCCGAGCGTCTCCGCGAAATCGATCGAGTTGTTGCGCACCACGGGCTTGTCGGGGATGATGCGCTGGCGGCGCTTGCTTTCGCTGAAAATATACAACGCTACCAGGAGCAGCGCCAGCCACAACGCCCACTTCAGCGGCGGGTATTTCAGCATCACCTGCATATCCGAGAAACTGTCGGAATCCTCGCCATGCGCTGGAACTTATAAAATTCGTCCCAGTACACATGGTCAGCATGCATACGAAGATAAGCCATCTGCCAGGTGAGCGACTGCACATTATCATTTTCCAGGAGCCAGGAATTGGTCCAGCTCATGGGGTTGAGCAATACGAAAAGCTGTCCCTCCCCATGTTGCACCCGGAAGAAGTTGGGCTGATGCTTCGCATTTCTCCCGAGGATGGTGATAACAGCGGTATCGCTTTCCTCCACCTTCAGGTAATTATTCATGGGGATCCCTTTGCCAGAGAACACCGTATCCGGTGCAAAGGCGGGGTTGACGTAGCGCTGTACCATCGTTTCTGCATCAAACTCATAATGATCCTGGTACAGTTTAAACCCGAAGGTTTCCTGGAGGAGGAGTCTGTACTTTCTACCGCGAGGAACAGCTGGTTGCCGGCGGCTACGTAGGCTGACATATCGGTTACGTCTTCTGCAGTCACATAAAGGTGACCGGCGATGGCAACGTATACCGAGTTATTCCCGTTCAGGTTCTCGGTTTTGCGGAAGGTATAGGCGAAAGGCCGGGTCACGCGGCGCGGGGTTGTCCCGTTGAAATATCCTTCCAACAGCGAGAACGCCACTTTGCCGCCATATGGCTCCGTGCTTTTGTTGCTATAGCTGATGGCTTCGCGGATATAGCGGGGTCTCTTCCTGCCCCGATTCCCTGCGATTCTTTATGTTGCGCACCCAACAGAAACATCAAGAACAGCAAAACGACCGCCCCTATCAATACGATAATTAGAATTCTTTTAGTCACAGCGGTCATTTGGGCAAGGAGTTTTTGAAGTCATCGAATGCCTCGTTAACCCGCCAGTATTGTGTTTCACTGAGGGGCATCCTTCCATACCAAACGTATTCGTATTGCAGCGTGATGGATGCAAACGGCTGATGATAACCGGTGCGGCCCAGCTCACGGAGGTAGTCCATATTAGTTTTGTCTTTTGTCCGGGCAATGAGGCCGGCCTTTTCCAGGAGTTGCAGGGAATGCAGGTAACGGTAGCGAACGGCTTCGCGCAGCTGGCCGGCATTACGGGCGGCCAGGGCGAGGGCTTCGAGATCTGCCTGCCGGTTATCTTTACGGACTCGCTTTCCGTCTGCGCACGTCTGGACCGCCAGCGGAACACGGGAATGTCTTGCGAGGACATAAACACGATGATAGCATACAAGATCAGTACCCCAAAAGCAATCAGCATTATCATCCGTACTCCTTCCAGGTTGGCTGACGCCCAGGCGCCGAGATTGATCAGCCATTGCGGGCGCCTGTCTTTGTCTGATTTGTAGGGTGGATACTTATAATCACTGTCGGAACGGATCGACGCCAGTTTCGCGGAATCGGGATTACGGGGAGTGAGGCGCATCTGGGCGCTTTCATCGAAGCCATCCAGGGGCTGGTCGTCGTACAGGAATGCCGCACCCTGCCATGCCGGAGCTTGTCTTCATGCGTCATGTCTTCCTCATCCATCTGCTCCTCATCTTCCAGCAGCGCCTCGGAGGCGGTATCGATATCGATGTCCTGCACGCTTTGGGAAACCACGGGGATATTGTCCCCATCGGTAGAGTCGAGCATCCTGTACTCCAGGGTATCGGATGCGCTGGACTGTGCCTGTGCGGCATTTGCGGCAGAGAGGAACAAAAAGGAGAGGAACAGCACTTTCTTCATCGGGCTCATGCAGCGGCGGGTTTAATCAGTTTGCTGTCCATATCGAGGCGGTAACCCATGCGGTAAACACGGATGGGGTACCACACGAAGTACCAGATCATGAAAATGCCGGACGCCGCCAGGATGCTTACGCTCATGAACATAGGCATTTCGGTATGGCGGGTCACGAAGCTTTCCAGGAAAGCGGCCACTATAAAGATGGGAATAAGCGCTACGATGATCTTCACCCCTTCCAGGGCGCCGCGCTTCAGGGATTCCTTACGCGAGTACGTACCGGGAACAGCAGGCTGTTACCCAGGATCATGCCCGCACTGCCGGCAATGACGATTGAGGAGATCTCCAGCGTACCATGGATCCAGATCACCAACACCGACTCCAGGCCCAGCCCTTTGGCGAAGAACATCTGCTGGAAGGAACCCAGCATAATGCCGTTCTGGAACAATACCCAAAGCGTACCGGCCGAAAAGGCAATGCCGCTCACGAAGCAGTACATCGATACGCGGATGTTGTTGTACCCGATCCGCAGCCACATCATCCAGGGTTTTCGTCTTTGTATACGTTAAAAGGATCTCCCTTGGCGATGTTTTCTTCGGTCATGTTCACATAATCGTCGCCCAGCACGCCGCGGACGAACGTGTCGTCGTGCGCTGAGGAGAAAGCCCCAGGATGCAGAACAACAGGAAATAACAGAAAGTAAACAGGAATACGCGGTGATGCTTGCGGATGAGCAGCGGCAGCTGGTATTTGAAGAAATTGGTGAAACGGCCTTTATCGCCCTGATGGTCGCGATAAATACGTTGAAAGATAGCGGCGGCCATCCCGTTGATGTAACCGGTCACCTTACTGTGGGCATAGAATGTTTTGGCGTAGGCAAGATCGTCGACCAGGGAAGTGAACCTTTCGGCCATCACGTCCGGGTCTTCGGTTGGCTCTTCGCGGATCTTGTTCCACCTTGCCAGGTTACGTTTAATGAATGAAGATTCTCTCATGCGGTACCGGAGATAAAAAATACGGAGTGAAAATATAATTAATTTTTAAATTTGAATATGCCTAATATTAAAATCCCTACCGTTTTCAATATAGATCTGGAATTTGAGGCGGCCGACATGGGCAGGCGCCTGGTGGCCTACCTGCTCGACCTGATTATCCGGGGGCATACATCCTGCTGGCTTTATACATTCTTTCTGAAGCCGACCTTTCCTACGAACAGCGGAATATAGTAAGCACCCTGGTGATAGGGTTGCCGATTTCGTTCTATTACCTGGTTTCCGAGTTGCTTATGAAAGGGCAGAGCCTGGGCAAGAAGATCATGGACATCAAGGTGGTGAGCCTGATGGGCAATGTGCCCAGCGTCAGCCAGGTGATGCTCCGCTGGATGTTCCGGTTGATAGAATCCCCTTGCTGACGATGTTCCTCATTGGCGCTATACTTTCCGAATCCACACCGCTGACTGCTATGATGGTTTTGATTATCGGGATGGTGCCGGTGATCATGGTGCTCCGGTCTCCCTGAACCAGCGCCTGGGCGATATGGCCGCGGGCACGATCCTGGTGCGCACGCGCGAGCGCCACACGATCCAGGATACCATTTTCCGGGAGATCACGCAAGATAATTATGTACCTGCCTTCCCGCAGATCCTGCGGTTGTCTGACCGGGATCTGAGCAAGATAAAATCCGTGATCGACTCTACCCATCGCCTGGGGATTACGTAACGGCGGAGCGTATCGCGTTCAAGATCAAGGAAGTGCTGCATATCGAGACGGAGATGCCGGCACTGGAGTTCCTGGAAACCCTGCTGAACGACTACAACTACCTTGTTACCCGCAAATAAATATTTTCTTACTTACCCAACCTTTAAAGCCTTCCCCGATGTCTATGCCATTATAGCATCATTGGGAAATCATGGTACACATATGGCCGGCCCGGCAGAAGCTGGCCCGGAAGGGTTGTCCGCCTGGCTGGAAGGCTGCAGGCGGCAGGATCGTTTATGCCAGGAGCGGTTGTACCGGTACTTTTATGACCGTATGATGGCGGCTATTAAACGGACGTTTCCGGATCCCGATGCGGCTGTGACCATCCTGAACAACGGTTTTTTAAGAGCATTTAGTAAAATATCGCAATACAACGGCAGCGGGAGTTTTGAAGGTTGGTTAAGGCGGATCATTTACCATGCCGCGGCAGACTACTTCCGGGAAAACCAGCAGCGGCTGCTATCCGAGACGGCGCTGCATCCGGAAACGGATATACAGGACCCGGCGCTACCCCGGCCTACCGGGAACTCTTGCAACTCCTCCGCTTTTTGCCTCCGGCCACCCGGATAGTGGTAAATCTTTTCATCATTGAAGGTTATTCCCATAAGGAAATCGCCGGTATGCTGGGAATCAGCACCGGTACATCTAAATGGCATGTTTCGGAAGGGAAACGGCTATTGAAAGCATACTTGAATCAACGCAATGCGTCACCCACAGCCAGATATTGAAGACATACTCAAATCGGCAGCTCATAACCAGGAGATTCCCGTAGCCAGCGCTGCGGAAAAGGATGCGTCGTGGAATCAGCTGCGCGATATGCTCGATGCGCTACCTGGTAGCGGCCCGGCAGACGGCACCCCGCCTGACGGCGGCGGCTCACCGGCCCCAGCTGGCATGCCGGGCGCCGCTCCGTTCACCGGCGCAGGTATGGGGCTTATAGGCGGCGGGGTCGCAGTGGTTGGCGTTACCCTGATGTTTACCTGGTACCAGTTCACCAAAGCGCCCGCTGATGCCCTCCAGGATCATAAAACGAAAGTGCAGTCAGTAAACGAAAGTACGCACATTAAGAAAGATTCCATGTCCGCTGCAACGCTCGTGACTAACGGAGACTCCGTGACTAAAGTTGCCGGGTTTGACAGCGCATCCGATTTTAGCATCAGCCGACAGGCACCGCTTCCCTTTACCATCCGGACGCGGCAGATACCAGCCCAACACCTGGAGCCAACCACCCGACCGGTGTTCCCGGTACTAAAACTGTCCCAACAACATCAGATAATATAGCATTCAAAATGCCGAAACAACAGGGACCATCTCCGGTTCGCCCGGATGAATCCGTTCATCAGGCCACAACAAATACTACCACTACCGCTACGACGTATAAATCAGTAACCAATTCCGTTATTGTATCATCTGATCCATCCCAGCCAGCAACTACAATCGATCATAACGCATCTGCCCCATTAATAAAAGTCAACATCGCCAACCCGCAGTTATTACCCGTCCGCATGCAATGGCCGGCTATTTCATCCCGTATTCAGCAGGCGCAAGGCAGACAGGTCTCAGGCAAAGCGCCGCGCTCCAAGTTCAAGGATCCCCGGGAGCACTTCAGTTTGCGGTTGGCAGGCATGTATGGTTCAGGCAAAATCTCCGGCACATCACTCTCTTTGGAATATTCCGTCCGAACCGGCAGTCATCTGCTGCTCCGTCCGTTCATCGGCGTGGAGTTGCAGAAAACCAATAAGCTGACTTACTGGATGGAGTACTACCAATTGCTCCCCGCGACTCGGGCCTGCAGCAGGTGACCAGCGGGTACGACTCCTTTGGCGTGCGCAGTAACACCTACATCACATTTGGACTCCCCTTGGCCATAGCACTGCCGCGTTGGGAATTTTCCACCGGCATCCACATTGCTCATCGCATCGGGATGAGCGGCGCCCTGCAGCCCGTTAAACGCTTTACCTCGACGGTAATGGATACGGCGAAAAAGGCTACTGATTTCAAGCGAAATGGCCTGCCGGGACGTTGGTCCCTCGGATGGCAGGCCGGCGCCGACTATAAACTGTCTCCCAATTGGCGCATCGGCGCACAATATAATATCCGGCTGCTCGAAACCGGTTCGGGATTGATTTCTTCGGGCCCCAGCAAGCGCTCCCCGGCAAGCATCAATTCTCCATTCATTTCCGGTATTATTTCGGAAAAATAGACGAGTGACCCAACCTATGAATCTTTTCATGCTGTCTCAATAAGTATAAAACTTCACCACATGAAAAAACCCGTTCTGTTTATGACCCTCGCGTGCATGGCCCTCTATGCGATGTATTCCTGCTCCAAAGACAACAAAGTACTTACCAAAGAAAAACTGGAGACTTTATCCAAATTGCGCGATTCCATTCCCCAGACACGCTGGACACCATTCCCAATCCCCACGACACCATCCATGACACCGTCTATCTGGGTTCTGCGAGGCTGCGGGTTAAGCCGGAATTGTACCTCGACTCTGGCCTCCGGGTTAATGTTGCCACCGCCGAGGTATTCAATCACACGTACCTCACATTACCCTGGGCTTCTTTCGGTACATTTCCTGCTTTAAAGCTGCGTGTGGATCAGCCTATCGGCATTACGCCGCTGCTTAGCTACAGCCGCCCCGCCGAGTTCTCCTACCTGTACTCAAAAACAGGCGTGAAAGGTACCTTCCCGTTTGTAGTTAATTTCCATTCGACAAACTACACCGGACAGCTGCACGTCAGTGATACTGCCTATGTTTTCCTCTGGCCGCACGACAGCATTATCAACGTTTCGCCGAAAGTTATCTACAGATAGATTACAACCCCAACATTCAGTAAGCTTTAAAGGGTATTACAAGCAAAAGGCCGGGCGTGTCTGCGCCCGGCCTTCATATATTTCAGGAGGAAGTAATTATTGAGAATATTGCCCGTCGATATAAACGCCTGCGGCATTACCATCGGCATCGAGCAGGGTAAGGTTGGCGCGGTAACCTGCACGGATAGCGCCCCTGTCGGTATATCCCATTAGTCTTGCCGGGTACACCGTGGCCATGCGCACTGCTTCTTCCAGCGGGATGCCGACATGCTGTACGCAATTGCGGATACCTTCCGCCAGCGTGATCGCAGAACCGGAAAGGGTGCCGTCTGGCAGGGTGAACCGGTCTTGCCGCCGCACGTGAGGATAAGCGCCTTCGCTCTTCTCTACCGCATCGGTAATGAGGAAGAGCCGTTCTCCCATGATCTTTTGCTGATGGCCAGTGCCTCGTAACTCACATGAATGCCATCCGGGATAATACTTGCAAAAGCATTGATTGATACACCGCTCCCGGCAGCCCTACATCGCGGTGATGGAAGGGGCTCATGGCGTTGAACAGGTGCGTGGCGGTCTGAATACCGGCTTCGAACCCGGCCATACCTTCCGCAAATGTGGCGTTGCTGTGTCCTGCGGAAATAACCACGCCATGATCGAGCAGCAGTTGGATGATATCGGGAGACACCATTTCCGGCGCCAGCGTCATCATTTTAACGGTACCCGCCGCACGCCTGAGGAGCGCCTCCACTTCTTTACGCTCCGGCTTGCGGATGCATTCCGCGATATGCGCCCCGCGCTTCACAGGGTTGAGGTACGGCCCCTCCAGTGGAGGCCCAGCACGGCGGGATGAGGATGTTCTTTCACTACGTCCATCGCGGCTTCGAAAACTTCCAGCCGGTTGGTGGCGAGGGTGATGAGGAAACCTGTAGTCCCGGTTTTGGTAAGCCCCGCGGCCATATCGTATAAAGCAGCGGAGGAGGGGGCGTCTGAAAACAGTACGCCGCCTCCTCCGTAGATCTGCAGATCCAGCAGCCCGGGCACGATGGTCATACCCGGATGATGGATGATATAATAGTCTGAAGGGATGCTGTTTTCACTGACCAGTCCTAAGATCCTTCCGTTTTCCAGTAGCAGGGCCTCGCCTGAAACGTCTTTGGTTCCCGTCAGGATACGGGCTTGTGTAAGCGCTAACAACATACCGAATTTCGTTTTGTGTGGATTACCACCCTTCGTTCTGGGACAGCGTATATTTCCTGTCGGAATATATCTTGATCTGCCCGGAAGGGATTGGGTCCAAATATACGCGCTCATGTTCGAATTTCCTGTCGGCCAGCGAAGAAACCGACGGGATGATGTAGCCTTCTTCCGGGCCGGTAAGTTTCACTTCCGCCGCAAGCCAGGAGCCGCCTGCCGGCTTCACCCATTCCGACCGCTTGATCCAGGCGCCACGGTTGATATCGGGATGCGATGGCATATCGAGATAAGGCAGCTTTTTCCAGCGACGCAGGTCATCCAGGCGGAAGCCCTCCATGGCCAGTTCGATCCGCCGTTCCCTGCGGATCTCCCACATAATTCCAGACACGGTATTATCGCGTTTAGGATCATCATACGCCACGCCACCCACGGCGGCGCTATTACCCATCACCTGCAGGTGCGGCATGCCATATCGTGTACGCAGCACGTTGATGGATGCGTCCAGATCTGCCTGGGTGAGCGGTTCCGCTCCGATTTCGCCCAGCACCGCGCATGCTTCCGCGTAGTTCATCAACACTTCACCGTAGCGGATTACGGGCGCATCGGAATCATTGGCATTGGAGATGCCATTGGGTTTATCGCGCAACGCGTCGTTGAGGAACTTCCATGTACAATATCCCGAGCTGGAAGGGCCCAGGTTATTGTAACGCCCTGTAGAACCATTGGGCCGCAGTTCCGGATTAATAGTCTGCGGCAGCCGGGGATCGCGGTTAGCCAGTACGTCTTCGATCTTTTTATCACCCTGGTATTGGGTGGACAGCCCGATGGGCAGCCCGTCACTGCAGAGATATGCTTCTACCAGGTCTTTGCTTACGCCCGTCTGCCCTTCCTTGTTCACGTAACTCATCAGCGAATGCGTGATCACTGCCGTAACATAAGAGCGGTACATGATGATTTCCCGGTTTGTAGCCAGGTCCAGCGAGTTAAAAGACTCCCTGTAAGGGTGCGAAAAGCTATACCCTCCTCCATCCATTACCTGCTTTGCGGCCCATTTCGACTTGCGCAGATATTCCGTTGCCTTGGCGTTGTTGTTGTGATGGTATTTTTGCCAGGTTCCTTCAAACAACATGTACCTCGACATAAACGCCAGCACCACCCACTTCGTCACGTTTAGCCCCTTTTCACCGTCTACCGCACGTACATTTGCCGCGGCAAACTCCAGGTCCGCCAATACCTTATCCATGACGGCAACGCGGCTATCCCGGGGTTTGAAAAGCTCTTTTCATCCGTTACATCCAGTGGCCGGTCGAAATAGGGTACGTCTCCGAAGTTATTCACCAGGTTGGCATAAGCGATGGCACGGAAGAAGCGCCCGATGCCCAGCCAGTGGTTCTTTGTTTCGGGAGCGAGGTTTTCCATCCCGCTTACCCTGCTGATCATCAGGTTCGCGTCACGGACTTTAGTAAAGCTCCAGGCCCCAGCGCTCACCGGCACCTGCTGCGCGAAAGCAACCGGGGTAGACGGTGAGAAATCGTCGTTCAGGCGTTGACCGAGAAAGAAGTAATTAAAATATGTATATCCGGAACCAAACCCGGGAAAGTAATCGGCGTAAAAGCGATAGGCGAAGGCCCTTACGTTGGTTTCACTGGTCCAGAAAGTATCGTCTGTCAGCTGATCCTGCGGCAGCCGGGTGAGGAAGTCTTTTTTACATCCCGCCGCCAGTGTAGCCACAAGGGCGAGTGTGAATATTTTGCGTTTCATATCCTGTCAGATTTGAGCGGGTTAGAAAGTAAGTTGAACGCCTGCGGAATACTCCTTGCGGTAAGGATATACCCGTCCGAACGTGGCCCTGTCGTTGGCCTGGTCTGCCGTATAATCCACCTCCGGATCGATGGGGATATCCAACTTGTCGAAGGTGAGAAGGTTTTCCCCGGTGATGAAGAACCTCGCCGACCGGATCTTCACTTTATTCAGCAGGTGTTGCGGAATGCGATAGGCGATGGTCGCGTTTTTCAGGCGGAGGTAGCTCATATCGAGCAGGTAGCGCGTTTGCCGGAAGAAATTGCGGTTGTCTTCATTCTGCCCGTGGCTGGTTGGCGTGGGGTAAAATGCATCCGGGTTCTGCGGTGTCCAGTAATCTGTCTGGTGTGCATACCAGGCTTCTGTTTCCCGGAACCCGGGAATGGCGATCGGTCCGCCCGGCCATAATTCGCGCTTACCGACTCCCTGGAAGAATACGCTCAGCTCAATGCCTTTCCAGTCTGCCGCCGCGCGGAAGCTGTATTGATAACGCGGCGTGGAGTTACCGATGACGGACAGGTCACCGCTATCGTCCACCGTTTCGCCCCCCAGTCTACTTTACCGTCGCCGTTGCGGTCAACATATTTCATATCGCCGGGGCCGTAGTAAAACCAGCTGCTGCCTTTCCTGAGCGCATCCTGGCTGGGGCCGCTTTTCAGTTGCCAGCGCCCGTCGGTACCCATGGTAAAATCGCTTAGTTGATAGATCCGGTCTGAAGTATATCCCCAGATCTCGCCGATGGTTTTGCCTTCGTAGTTAGTGTAGATATTGCGGGATGGACTGATATACTTCGTGATCTGCTCCCGGAAGTCGGTGAGCGATGCCATCAGGTTAATGCCCAACCCGTTCTCGAAACGTTCCGTCCAGTCAACGCTCAGTTCCCAGCCTTTGGTTTCCAGTACACCGTAGTTCAGTACGGGCGCGGAGGTGCCCAGGGTAGCGGGAACGCCAACTGTAGGCCCGATCATATCGGTCGTTCTGCGGCGGTACCAGTCGAAGGTGGCGCCGAGGCGGTTATCCAGGAAGCGGGCGTCTACGCCGAAGTCCAGCGTCTGGATCGTTTCCCATGTCAATGATTCCGAGATGAGGCCGGGAACGGTAAACGTCAGCTGGTTGGTGCCCCGATGATCCATCCCGAATTGGCAGACGACATGGTGGAAATGAAGCGGGAATAGCCGCCGCCCAGTTTCTGGTTCCCCACTTCGCCATAGGAAGCGCGTAGCTTGAGGAACGACAAGGTGGGCTGCAGGCTCTTGGCGAAGTTCTCTTCCGTTACCACCCATCCCGCGGAAGCGGATGGGAAAAACGCCCATTGGTCTTTACGCGGGAACCAGGAAGAACCATCGTACCGGGCGTTTACTTCGAACAGGTACTTATTCTTAAAATCGTAGTTGATGCGCCCGAAGTAACCATTGGTCGCCCAATGCCCGGCATTGCCCCCTACCAGCTGGTCGCCAGTCGCAAGGGGTAGCTGCCCTGGTTCTGATCCAGCAGGCCTTTCCGCTCGGATGAATGATACCCGCGCTGATAGAGGTCCACGTCCATCCCGGCGATCGCCTTGAAGTGGTGATCATTTCCCAGGTTATAGACATAAGTGGCAAACAGCCTGCCGGTGTGCATGGTATTATAAGAGGAACCCATACGAACTGTGTTATACGTCGCAGTCTGGAAATTCTCTTTATAATCTAGCTGCCCCGACCAGAAATCTACGCCAGACGTGGTGCCGCCCACCTCATGAGAACGGGAGTTGGTAGTTGAATATGTGTAATCTACATCCACCGTCAGCCCTTTTACCGGACGAAGTGTAGCCCCGATCTGTACCCTTTGGAAATTGGAAATATGTTTGTCCATATTAGCCTGTTGCTGCTCCGTTACGGCGCTGCGGAACGGCTTGCCCTGCCAGTGCCGTAGGGATAGATGGCAGGCCAGCGATAGAGGTAATACCAGGGATTATAGGTTGCTGAATTAAAAACGAAGGGCGTCCGGAAGTCGCTCTGGGAAAACATCATCTTGCCCCGGATATCCAGCCAGTCTTTTACGGTGGAATTGACATTGAGGGATACATTATAGCGGGCGAACTTATCCGTTTTGAAGTTCAACATACCCGTCTGGTTGAGGTACCCCATCCCCAGATGGTATTGTGTCTTATCACCGCCGCCGCTGAAAGAAAGGTCATGCTTTTGCAGGAAAGCGAACTTTCGCATATAGCGGTCTGCCGCATCCCACTGGCGGTAAGGATAGAATTCACCGTTTCTCCGTTCGAAGTCGCGGCCTTCCACCATTTCATCACCCAGGTCTTTATCGCCATACAGCCGCGTCCATTCGCGTATTCTGCGGATACTGGCCGTATCGAAAGACATGCCAAGGGTCTTGGAAGATATCTTGTTCGGGTTCTGTTCGGAACGTTGCAAGGCGGCCAGCACCATTTCCACCCAATCGGCCGCATCTGCCACTTTAGGCAGTTCTGTTGGCCTGCTCCAGGAAAGGGTATTAGAGTAGTTGATGGCCGAAGGCGCACCTTTCTTCCGTTTTTGGTGGTGATGAGGATTACGCCCCAGGCAGCGCGTGCACCGTATATAGAGGTAGAAGCAGCGTCCTTGAGAACAGAGATGGACTCGATATCCTGCGGGTTGATCATCTGCAAACTGGGGATTTCCACGTTATCTACCAGGATGAGGGGTTCCGTTCCGCCGCCGCCGTTATTGAGAGAGCCCGTCATGCCGCGTAGGCGGATGCTGGGGTTCTTACCGAGGTCGCCGCTGGCAGTGGTAATGGTAAGCCCGGGTACAGCGCCCTGCAGCCCACGGCCCACGTCGGAGATCGGACGCGCATCCAAGGCGCGCTTTACATCTACCGTAGCCACGGCGCCGGTGAGATTGGCTTTGCGCTGAGAGCCATAGCCAACAACCACCACATCTTCCAGCCGGCGGTTATCCGCTTTCATGACGATCGATATTGCGCCCGGTCCTGATACGGTATGTTCTTGTTGAATAGATCCCACTGAGCTGAAAACGATCACTTCACCTTTACCCGCCTCCAGGTTAAACTTTCCGCCGCCGTCAGAGTAAACGCCCCGGGTGGTGCCTTTTACCCGTACGGACACGCCCGGTACAGGCAGCCCCGTTTCATCGAGTATTTGTCCCCGAACGGGTAACGTCGTGTCCGGAGCCTGTTTTGAAGCTGTCGGCGGCGCAACCGGAGCCGGCGGCTGGGGAACGATCATGATGGTATTCTCCGAATACCGGTATTCCAGCCCCGTCTGCGTCAGCAGCGAAGTCAGCGTAGCGCTGACGCTCCGTGTGCCCATAGGCAGGAAAACCCGCTGGTGCCGTTGCACTTTCTCCGTTGCAAATGCGACCCTGAACCCGGATAACTTCTCGAGTTGTACCAACGCCCTTTCCAGGGTGATGTTGGTGGCTTCCATGGTGACCTTCTTGTCATCCAGCGCCTGGCCCTTTAAAGGGGAGGCCGCCAGGAACTGGAGGCTTATCACCATGAGGAGCAAGACAGAGAGACTGAATCTCATAACAAAACGCATTTGCGTGGAATAAACTGCTTTGTACAGTAACGGCCATAGCCGACCAGTAGCAAAAACCGCTGATTTTTGCATAACTTGCATTAGTTTAAAATGATGAAATGACCAGCCCTTACAGGCTGTTTACGTTTTAGACGTTCCCCTCCCGACCTGCCACAGCACGGAGGGGTTTTTCGTTAATGGCGCAGGCACGGCGGCCTGGTCATATACCGTTTCATGGTGAAAAGATTTTGGTTACCGATCGATGTTAACTTTCTAATGATTACAATCTATTGTATTGCGGCTCCCCATTGTCCGGGCAGCCTTCTCCGCTGATGATGACCGTGTCTCCACGTTGTGCATAGGTGGCATTGCGCACGGTACATAATACGAACAGCACCTGGTCCAGCGTTTCTGTACCTTCGAAGGTGGCGCGTATCCTGCAATTGCGCAGTAAATCGTTATTAAATCTGATGTTGACCTGGTATTGTTCGGAAATCTGTTGCGCAATATCCCCGAATGGCACGGAATTAAAGTCCATCCCCTTCTTCAGCCATTGCACGCTCTCTTCCGCCTTCACCGGCTTCGTTTCCGCAACGGCCGCGGCGTTTTCATAAACGATCTGCTGGTTCTGCTCCAATATACCCAGCAGTTTGTTGCTTTCATGTTCCTCTATCCGCACCTTCCCGCTGGTTACAGTTACGGTTACGTTCTCCTGGCCAGGGTATGCCTTGATAGAGAAAGCCGTCCCCAGTACGGTGGTCGTCAGCTTTCCTGACCGGATCCGGAAAGGCTTTCCCGGATGCTCGCGTACGTCGAAGTAGCCTTCTCCCGTCAATGTCACTACCCGCTCATCGCCGTCGAACGCGGCGGGATATATGAGGGTGCTGCCCTCCCTCAGTACAACCGTACTGCTGTCGGGCAGCTGGATGAAACGTTTGCTGTCTGGCCGCGCCGGCGCTTCGGCCAACATAGCAGCGACCATATACCCAATAGCGGGCTGGCTCCGCATCCAAAGGTAAGTCCCGATACCCGCCGCCAGCGGTAAGATTACGGCGGCGACTTTCCACCAGTGCCGCCAGGGGTTGTCCTGAAACAGCCGTTCGCGGCGGCGCTGCATTTCACGAAAATCCTGCATCAGCTCACGGGTAAGCACGGCGTCTGCCTCCCAGGCGGTGTCTGCCGCGTCCGGGTGGCGGAAGCCCTCGTACCAGGCCTCCAATGCCTGCAACTCCTCCGGCGTACAGGTGCCGGCTTCGTATTTTTCCAGTAATTGCCTGATGTCTGTCACACCCATTGTTAGTGATTTGATGCGTCGGTTACCGTATAGGACAATCAATAAAACATCCACCGTTACTCCCTTTAAAAAATATTTTTCCGGGGTTTCAATTTGTGTTTAGCCCTTATTTTTACTTACATTTATCTTACGTAAAACGACCAGAATCTATTCCACACACCCTTCAACATACCGACTCCCTATTGCTCGACCGCTGGAAGAGCGGCGACCAGTCTGCGTTCGAAACGCTGTATGAAAGGTATGCCGTCATGTTGCTGAAGAAAGCATATGAAAAGACGGGCAACCGGGAAACCGCGCGCGAATTCGTGCAGGAAGTTTTCCTGGAACTACTGGAAAGAAAAGACCGTCTCGATATTCACACTTCGTTCAAAGCCTACATCTTCACCGCGCTGCGCAACCGCGTGCTGAATTACCTTCACCGGCAATCCATCCACCACAAATACGAAATCTTCCAGAAACGCGCCCTGCAGCCCAGGGCAATGATGTGGAATCCTATCTGTCGCATAAGGAACTGACGCACCAGCTTTCCGACGCCATACAGCAACTGCCGGAGAAATGCCGCCAGGTATTCCTGCTCAGCCGCGCAGAAGAACTGAGTAATAAAGAGATCGCCGAGCGCTCAGGTATCTCCGTCAACACGGTTGAGCAGCATATGCGCAAAGCCCTGCGTATGCTCCGCAGCGGCCTCCAACGCACTATCGTCCTGGTCGGGGCGATGTTGTGGCTGAATTAAGCCCTTCATTTTCCTTCAAAGCCAATAAGTAAATCAGCACCGCCGTGCCATCCATGGTAGGTTCGTTGGTACTGTAATCCCCGTAATCATCGTGGTATACCACTAACGGGCTCTGGAATGCTGCATACTCATCCGGCTCCGCCAGCCTGATGCCGATCAGGCTGCCGTAAATGGTGCCGTACACCGGCCCGTCTACCAGCCCGCCGTCTATCGGGTATTTCCCGATGCGGGTAAATGCGGAATGCGGATCTACAGGGGTATCGCCATGCGCAGGCAGCCCGTATACCATGCTCGTTCCCCATGGGTTGCAACCCAGCAGCCAATCTACATTCGCCTGCGCCAGCTCCGCATACCGCTGGTCCGCCGTGAGCTTGCCGTACCAATAGCACTGAATGGCAAACGCCGCCGTGAGATTATTACTGCACCAGATAAATGGTACGCCGCGGTAGAAAGCATTTTCTTTCGCCTTCGCCCAGACTTTACCGATCCCTGTTGCACGAGTACTTCGTCAGTTCGCGGCGCGGTTGCCCGGCAGCGCGTTTCGCCAGTTCGTAATGGCCGGGGTTGATGAAAGGGTACCATTGATAGTGATTGGCCGTGTCTTTCCCCAGCCAGGGCGTAACGGGTTCCTTCGCTGCATAACTGCGCCCCTCATTGAAATACTTTGTATCGCGGGTAACACCGTATAACTCGGCGGCCGCGAGTTCCATATCATCCACCCAATTATCTTCCGCATAGATATAGGGCGACATCACGGACGCCGTTTGTTGCACGCCCGGTTTGCTCAGTCCTAAACTGTATGCGGAATGCGCCCTTTGCAGGAGTTGCGCTGCATAATCCGCGTCCTTCTCGCGCAAAGCGTATGCCCCAGCGCGAAGGCACTGGAGAATTTGCCGGCCGTAGACGCCACGCCTGTGCTGCGATTCATCTTATTGTATTTCACGCCCTGTACCTGCGGCTCGCCCGAACAGAAATATACCGGCCGTTCGTGCCCGCGACCGTAAAAGGAGTCCAGACGGGGAGCCGCATGCCGCGATGGTCGCGGTCGTCGGCTATCTGGTTAAAAAGCCAGTCATCCTGCGGATGCATGCGCAGCAACCAATCCAATCCCCAGCGTGCTTCATCCAGCACGTCTGCGGTACCGTTGCTGCCCCTAAGCCCGGTAGCGGCATGCTCATCGCCGAAAACAGCCGGGAAGTCTCTCCAGGCGGCGAGTAAATGATATACCGTATTCGCGGAAGTGGTGGAATATTGCAGGTAGTCGCTGGCGTCGTGCCACCCTCCGATGGCGTTGATACGGGTGCTGTCGGGCATGGGGCCATAGAGCGTGTATCCGTCGGCCGTATGGCAGGAATCTTTGAGGAAGGGATTGAAGCCGCAACGTTGCTGGCGAAGGTAGCGCAGGCAGAAGTCGGCCGCGCCTTTATATACATCGGGCCCGATGCGGATGGCGGGGACCTGGCGTATTCCGTTTCAATATAGTAGGTACCTGGTGTACGGAAGGTGGTGAAGTTGAGGCGGTACGATTGACCGAAGGGGCCATACGCGCCGTAAGCCCTGCCCGCCGGCGCTGTCAGCATGGGCCGTCCGGTGGCGGAGTCGATCAGCTTGAATTCTTTTACGGTAATATCCGCAGGGCCGCCCCAAACCGCTACTTTCACGCCACCGGGCAAATATCCCATCTGGTTAACGCGGATAACGGCCGGCGTTTCGGAAAAAGAAAAAGCGGACGGCGCTGGAATGTCTCCGCTGCGCGATCCGCTTGCTATAATAATCTGTGGAATAATTACGAGAGAGAGGAAAATCTGCTTCATGACCGGCGTGATTTGTCTAAATATAGACAATCCTGCCGGGATGCGCCGTTATGCTGCGGGTTGCAGAATACGGCTGGATGCGAGGTATTTTCTGTCCGGGCTGTAAATGAACAGGCAGGAGCCATCGCGGATGCTGCCGATGATCTTTTTATGCATGGCGACAGGTACCGCGGGGCAGCCGAGGCTTCTGCCGATATACCCTTGCGCTTTTCCCAGCGATTCATTCACATAATCGGCCGCGTGCATCACGATGCCACGCTCCATGGCTTTATCATTGATACCCAGCTCGGTTCCCTGCAGGCGCAGTGAGTATCCATGCGCACCCTGATAGGTGCCGCCGGTTACATAAAAGCCCAGGCTGCTCTTAAAGCTTTCCGGACGATTGGAAAATGACGTGGCCATGGTCTTCCCGGAGTTCCGGCCATGCGACACGAGCGTGTTGTATAACACTTTCCCATCCGCCAGATCGATCACGAACAGGCGCTTGCTGGTAGACGGCAAGCTGAAATCAATGATGGAAATGATATTGTCTTTGCTGACTTTTCCTTCTGCAACGAGTTTATGATACCCCGTCATGGCCCTTGTAAACGCCTCGCGCGAAAGCCCTGCATCGGCAAGACCCAGCGAGTCGTACATCATGCTGCCTGTAACCGCGTCCAGTTTGACCGGTTTTACCACCCCGCGTGCTTTTTCCCGATGGAAGATACATTCAGAGTAAGAAGGGAAGTCAGGACTACAAAAGGAACTACGAATACTTTTTTGCTTAAACGTTTTTTCATCCGCCTCATGTTAATGTCTTTCACAAATGTTTTTCAAAAATGGTTTTCAAATCGACTAGGATCAAAGATACGAAATATTCGTCATCCGTATTGTTGTTAACTACAATGAATTGTCCGAAAGCAGTCAAAAAATGAGTATTGATTATCAGTTCTTTGTGAATGTCAAAAATTCGGCACTGGAAGCATTGTCGTCAGTCAGTTTAATTTGGGAACCGGATATGGAAATCACCTTCCAGTCGTCGGTCAGCTCGCCCAAAGGCTTATTGGCATCCGTTTTTGCGCCAAAATCGATGTTAAACCTTGAATTGTTGTTCGTTGACCAGGAACCCTGCTTTTCCGTGCCGCCCTTCCGCGCTGTGGCTTTCCCGTCGCCCGAAAAAGTAAACACATAGCCGGAAAAATCCCCGTTTCATCCGATCCCCGTTCGGAGAAAGTCGTAACCCGCCAGGTCCCTGAAGTTACGCCAGAGGGTGAGTTATCGTCGTTGCTGGAAGAACATCCAAGCGCTGAAACGGCCAGCAGGCCCAGCAGTAATACAGATCTGTACATATTTAACCGGTTTCGGTTGGATACGGAAAAACTCCCCTTCGGGTTGTCTCCCGACAATTCAAAACGGCCATCCCCGCAAACATATTGCCTCACGGGGTATGAAATCCGGGGCTGGAAATTGGTATTTACGGTGTTACAAGATAGTATGAAGATAAGGTCTACGTAAGGTCAACGTAAGGTCTACGTTTATTTGAGTACCTGGCAAGCACTCTTTAAGCACTCAACGAGCACTCTTCATGCACACTTAATGCACTCTTCAAGCACTTAGAGAGCGCTCAGCCAGCCTAAAACCAGGCGGCAAACCCGGAAAACAAGAGAAATCGCCGGAAACCAAACGGAGAAAATTCCGAACCGGATCGTTTCAAACTGACAAAAATCGATTTTAGCCATCTAAAACAGCCATTTCATCGCAAAATAAACGTAAGCAGTTACCAAAATTAAGTAGTTTACCGGGTACGCCGCATTTTGTAATCGCTTTACTTTGCTGGTAAGAATAATGCGAATCCCATGCTTACTTTACAAACCCCAGTCCCCGACATGCGGGACATCGCGCAGATGCTTGAAATACTGCTGAAGAAACAAGCTTACAAAGAACGCTTTGCCATTAAACGTGGCCAGACGATCATCTCTGTTCCGGTGACGGACATTGCCTATTTCTTCTCCCGCGACAAGATCAGCTACATCAAGACGCACGACGGGAAGGAATATTACTTGTCTATGTCGCTGGGCGAGATCGAGAAATGCGTGTCGCCCGATGCCTTCTTCCGCGCTACCCGGCAACTGATCGTGAGCTATTCCGCCATATCGCGCATCAATGTATGGTGGAACGGCAAACTGAAACTAGATCTCCGCCCTGAGCACCCGGCAACGGAAATCATCATCAGCCGCGAAAGGTAGCAGGCTTTAAAGCCTGGTTGGGGGAATAAATGAATTCAACAGGTTATTGTGCTATCAGTACCTCCAGTGCTTTCTGCATCACCACGTCATTACCATTGATGACATCCTGGACCGTAGGCAATACCGAAACATCGGCCGGAACGCCTCCGGCTTCCGATCCGCCCGGGTGTACATGATATCCCAGCAAAGGCACCGCCAGCGTAAGCTTCGAGTTGGGTAAAGTCACAATAACGAACCCGCCGCTGCTGTTTCCATGCCGGCCGCCGCCGCTTTCTTCCCCAACGGTTTTAATACCGAGATTCCGCGCTGCCGCCGCAAACTCACCGCTCACGGAGAAGCTGCCGCCATCCTGCAGGATGCACACTTTGCCCTGAACCCGTTTTCCGTTGCCGGTTGTTTGATACCCAGCCCTTCACTGTAGGTAAACAGGTACTCATCGCCATCCCTGGTGATAAATTGTTTCAGATACTCCATTTCCGGTGGGAACGATGCATGTTGGGCAAAGGAATACGGCCCGATGCCCGCCACGGTCAACTTCTGATAATAGTGAAATGGCCGGTGAGCGAGGTAGGATAATAGTTGAACGCCCAGCTTGTCTGCCCCGCCTTCATTACCCCTGATGTCTATTACTAACCGGGTAGCCCCTTTGCTGCGGATCTCCGCGAACGCTGCCGGTATAAATCCGGGAATTTCATGAAACACGCTGATCCGGAGGATGGCAGTTTCCGCATCCTTCAATACAGGCGGAAAGCGGGCGTGTCCGGCACAGGAGGCTTGGGCAACGCCGCGAGGGTAGTCCCGGCAACAGTGCGGGTCACTCGTTTACCCATCACTTCCTTGTATTGGATGTCAAAAGTTCCGCGAGGGCCGAAGAACGTGGCGTAATATCCGGGGAAGAATTTATCCAGCTCCCGGTACTTCGCGCTCTGGCTGCCGCCGTCTGCCATGATGACCTCCGATAATTTTTATGATGACCGACATCGGCTGGCCATTGATCTTCAATATCTCCGCACCCGCTTCGATGCTTCCTTCGGTTACGAAGGCCCTTCCTTCCCGGAAATACAACCGGAGGGGGAAGAGGCCGGTATTATGAAAAGCGTACCAATCGTCCGGGCGCCCCTGGCGGTGCAGCTTGGTGTGCCCGTCACGGATTTGCGCCAGCAGGGGATACAGGTACCGGAAGAACTCCGCTTCCGTCATTCCCTTACGGATGCCGGATGCTCCTTTTTCGAGGAGGGCGTCCATAGCAGGGCGGGGAGCATAGCGATACAATCCGGCGTGCGCTTCCTGGAGGGCGCTGCGGAAAACGGCATAGTCTTCTTCCAGCTGAGTCGTTGAGAATACGGTAGCGGGGCCTTGTTCTTTGAGGCTGTCTGGCAGGGCGGGGAGCGCCTTTGCCACAGTGGCCGCCATCAGGCAGGCGGCAATCATCAAATTTTTACGCATGGTCTTTTTTATGCAAAACTAGCTGCCATGGCGGCCTCCGTCGACCGCCCCCATCGGCTCATACCTCATTTCCTGCGATTCCTGCCAGGCAGAAGGAGTAGTTCCGGTCATTTTCCGGAAAGTCGCGTTGAAAGTTGCCTTGTTCTGAAATCCGCATTCCATGGCGATGCCCAGGATGCTGAGGTGTTTATTACGGGAATCGGACAACATATGCTTTACGGCGTCAATACGGTATCCGTTCACAAAGTCGAAATAGCTGCCGCCGGAATGTTCATTGATGACCTGCGACAGGTGATGCCGCTGCACCCCGAGCATTTCCGACAAGGAAGCATGGGTCAGATCGGGATCGAGATACGGGCGCCGCTCCCGCATTAGCTGGCAGAGGCGTTCGTATAAGGGCGCTGCGTCGGCAAGACCAGATTTCCGGTATTTTACCGGCGTTGCTTTTCTTCCTCCGTAAACAATTCAGGCACATGCTGGCATTTCCAGGTCAGCCAGTAGACCAGCACTACGATGGCCGCGTAGTTGTAATGATAAAAATGCATGATCCCGGGAATGTTCCATTTGCGCCCGAAGAATCCTAAGGCGGATATCCCCAATATAACCAACAGGCATCCCAGGAAACGGCGCAGCCAGCCAAGGCGCAATCGCTGAATGGCGGGCGCGCCGGCGTGCAGGGTTTTGGCCCAGCTCCGGGTACGGACAGAAGCCGCCAGCAGGTATATTGTTATCAGTAACAGGTTCGCCTGGTTCATCCACCCAAAATCCAATTTCGATAACCCGTCAAAATCCTGTAGCAGGCGCCGCTTGGTTTCCGCTGATTGAAAGAACCAGGGCGCAAGTACGGAAAAGGCTATCCCGAACGGGATAAGGTGAAGCGCATCGCGTGGATGGAAACGGGGACCGTCGCCGGTGATCTTACGCGTGAGCAGATATACCAGCGGCCCGAAAAGGCTCAGGTTCAACCATGATACGCGGCTCAGGTGCGGGAAGGAAAGGAAGAAACCGCGATGATCGAACGCGTTGAGCAGCGCCTGGAAAGACACCAGCATCATCAGTGCCATCAGGAGGAGAAAAGGCGCGGAGCGCCGGCGGCGCACCAGCAGGAGCGTTGCGGCGATAGCGGTATTGATAAGGCCTGCTACCACGAAATAACGGAAAAGCAGGGCAGGTTGAATGGATTCCATGGAGGGGGTTTAGCAACAAAATGATCAATTGACTTCGTCCTAAAGACGCGCATGGGCGCGGGTAGTTGCATGCCTGGCAGGGAAAAGTCATGCGCCGCTTCCGATTATGCTTTTAAAATCCCGGAATTCTTTACATCTTTGCATCATCAAATTAAAACAAGCAAACAATGCAACGCAATTTTCAACATATGGTTATTCTGACGTCAGCGCGCGGCGCGCGGGGGAGCCTGTTGCGGAGCAGTACCTGCTTGGATAAACTGAATAAACGAATCAATATAACTGAAGCCCCGCAAGCAATTGCGGGGCTTTTTAAATTTACGTACAATGCTATACATAAGAATTAGACATACACAATGTACAACTGGGGATGATTCTTCATCCGCACGACAAACGTAGCGAAGCAGCGATGCTTCGCCCTCCGGCCCGGTCGTGCAACATGTGCGGCCGGGCCTTTTTATGGTGCCCGTAGTTTAGTGGCAGAACCTCCGGTTGTGGTCCGGATGGCGAGGGTTCGATTCCCCGTGGCACCCAAAAGTTGTCCCTATATCTGTGAATGGTTTCATCCGTTGACCCCAAAAGTTTTTCGGCCTTCATCCGGTTAGCCCACCCTGTTAACCCTGTACCTCAGCCGGTACCCGGTGCGCCCTGCGCATGCGGGGCCGCTGTGTTTGCGGCCGTCTGCAAAACAGACCGGCCCGGCATAAAATACCAGGCCGTTTGCTTTCCTTACACTAACATTATTATTCCACGTGTACAGTTATGGTCTGATTGTCGTTCGGTACGGTCAGCAATTTTACCACACATTTCACTGTTGGGTTCGCCACGCCCTGCGGATCGAACCGCGAAACCGGTTGTACCGCGATCCAATCTCCTCCGGTTAGCGTTTCCTCCGTACCGTTTATTGTCGCGCTGCACCTTTTTCAAATCCGTGCAGTACTAATTGGATATGCTTAAAGTGAGAAGCGATGCCGCTTTCGGGTTTCTCCAATACGATATTCCCTTCCGACGGCCGGTAATGCACCATGCGCCGGTAGCGCGCGCCTTTTCATAAGCAAAGGTTTCACCATCGTCTTCATAATATTCAAACCTGTTCTCACGATTGCCTTTATAGACATGCATGAATAAAGTATCTGAGGGCTGCTCCGCCGTTGTCTGCACGAGCGACTGCATGGGAATGATACTGCTTTCGCGGATATATACAGGAAGCGTATGCATCCCCAGTGTCAGCATCTGCTCTCCGGCCGGTTGCTTTGAATCGTCGTACAGGTTGTACCAGTTGCCGGATGGGAGGTATATGGGCGCATAGGGTTGCTTGCTCTCGAATGGGCACATGATCCCATCGCCCAGGAGGAACTGGTTCTGGAAGCGGGTATCGTAGACTTTGGGGTCGTGCGTCCAGCCAATGGCGAGGGTCCGCATGAGCGGCATACCGGTTACGGTCGCTTCATGGAAGTTGGCATAAAAGTAAGGTAACAGGCGATAGCGCAGGTTGATGTAATTTCTTGCGATCTCGAGCACTTCCTCCCCAAATGCCCAGGGCTCCGCGGATTTGGTATTAATACCTGTATGACTGCGGCAATACGGTATAAACGCCCCAGCTGGATCCAGCGGGCGTATAGGGCGGAGATCCGTTGCCGGTAAACCCGCCGATGTCCATGCCTGAAAACGCAACGCCGCTCAGTCCCAGGCTGTTCATTAAGCGTACGCCCAGCAGCATGTGGTCGTCTTCTGCACGGTTATCGCCCGTCCAGATAGCGGTATAACGTTGCAGGCCGGCGTAGCCGGCGCGGGTAAGATGAAAGGCCGGCGGCCTTGCATGGATTCGCGGGCGCCCTCATAGCTTGCACGCACCATTGCCAAACCATAAACATTATGTGCCTGCCGGTGCGTCACCGGCTTTCCTTCGAAATCGAATAACACGTTATCGGGCATGTTCTGCCCCCAGGTAGCGATCTCGTTCATATCATTCCACAAGCCATCTACCCCGGCATCCGTATATCCTTTCACCTGTTCCTTCCACCAGCTGCGGCCTTTCGGCCCGGTGAAATCGGGGAAGTGGCACCAGCCGGGCCATACCTGCCCGGTGTAATTCTGCCCGTCGGAATATTTGATGAAGATATCCGCCTGCTTACCGCTTTCGTACGCATGGTATCCTGCTTCCGTTTTGATGCCCGGATCAACGATCACCGTGGTGCGGAAGCCTAGTTTACGCAGGCGGGCATTCATGCCCGCGGGGTCGGGGAAGCGCTGTTTATTCCAGGTAAAGAGCTTATAGGCATCCATATAGTGAATGTCGAGCGTAATGCCGTCTGCCGGGATCTGCTTCTCCCAACGTTTCCGCGATACGCATTACTTCCGCTTCAGGATAGTAGCTGTAACGGTTCTGTTGATACCCAAGGCTCCATTTGGGCGGCATCGGCATCCGGCCGGTGAGCCAGGTGTAGGCGTTGATAATTCCCGCCACTTCAGGATGGTGAATAAAGTAGTAATTCATTTCACCGCTATTTGCGGAGAACGATGAAAAGCGATTATTGCTGGCGCCGAAATTGAAGTTTGTACGAAAGCTGTTATCGAAAAACAAACCGTAACTCTTTCCATGATGGACGCCGATGTAGAACGGTATCGTAGCGTAGATCGGGTCCTGGTTGACGGTATACCCGAACGCATCGGTGTTCCAGTTGGTATAGGAACTGCCCCTGCGGTCGAGGTTACCGTTTTTTCTCCGAGGCCGAGGAAACGTTCGCCGTCCTGCATGGTTTTGTACGCCGTCACTTCTTCGCCGATCCAGGAAGTGGTTAGCCCCGGTTCATCCACCTGCAGCACTTCACCGCTCTTGGTGAGGAAGGTAACAGAGAAAGGTTTCTTGCCGATGCGCGTCACCAGGGAATCCGTTTCCAGCCTGATTTCGTCCGCGTTCTGAGTAATGGCAGGGGCAAAGTCTTTCGGCGTGGCAACCACCGCATAGGAGAAGTCCTTTCCGGCTCCTGCCTGTCCAGCCGCACGCGCACCACGTTATGCGACCAGGCGGTGATTTCCGCGCGGGCGTTTGTTGTAGTGATGCGTATGGATTGTTTACCGATGTTCACGCCGGTCACATTTCCGGGCGTCACAACCTGCTGTGCCGCCGTAGTGGCGGCGATAAGGAGGCACAGGCTCGTCAGTCTGCCGATCATAAAATGCTTATTTTTTTGCAAAGAATCCAGCAGAGAGCGGCGGTGCCGCCCTCTGCCTGGATATTTACCTGTTCAGTCTTAGTTACTTAATATATCCCGGATTCTGTTTCAGGTTGGGGTTAACGGCCAGATCGTTTACGGGTATGGGAAACAGGAGATTACGGGGATCATCGCTGGGTTTGAGGTCCCAGGGCTCGAGGAATTTGCCGAAACGGATCAGGTCCTGCCGGCGCCATCCTTCCCAATACAATTCACGGCCGCGCTCATCGAGCAGGTTGTCGAGCGTGAGGGTTGCGAAAGCGGTAGCGCCGCGTTTCAGGCGGAGCTGATTCACCACCAGCAATCCGGCAGCGCCGGCGCCTGTGCGCAGCTGTGCTTCGGCTTTCATGAGCATCACGTCTGCCAGGCGGAAGAACACCCAGTCGTTGCTGGCGTTGTTGCTGTTATGGCCGCCGTCGGTCATCATATCAGGGGATACTTCACCACGCGGATGCCTTTGATCTCGAGATCGGTACCGGCTTCGGAAAGCTTCAGGTCGCGGGTGAAGGCCAGGTTGTTGCCTTTACGGTCTTTCAACGCCACGCCGTCTTTGTTGAACTGCTGCCCGATAAGGAAACCTACGCGCGTGCCGGTCTTATCCGTTACGCCATCATATGCCATACCCCGGCGGGTATCCGTTGCCTCAAAAGATCATAAAACTCCCCGGTGGTGGCAAAACCGTTCCAGCCGCTGGGCATCTGGTGGTAGTGCAGGGTGGGCGCCCAATGACAGAAAGCCGCATTACCGCCTCGGATGGTGCTCAGCCCGGGACCGTTCTGCTGGGTGAAGATGTTCTCTGTTCCGATGACGTCGTTATTGTACGCCAGGTTATCGAAATAATTATTAGCAAGCGTATAACGGCCGGAAGTGATGATCTGATCGGCCAGGGTGATCACCTGCTGCATGTCAGCGGCGTCGAACGTGGAGCCTGACGGTTGAGGAAAGCGCCTTTGTTCAGATAGCACTTCATCAGCAACGCACGGCCCGCGTCTTTGTTGGCCGTCCAGGCTTTTACGCTGGCGGAGCGTTCCGGCAGATCGGGAATAATGGCGGTTAGCTCCGCGATGATAAATGTGATCGCTTCTTGTGCTGTTTTTACTTTAGGCGCCAGCAAGAGGTTCTCGTTGGGTTCGCGATAGGGCACCTGTCCCCATCCATCGAGCGTTGCAAACATGCTGAGCGCCCGGATGAACCGGGCTTCCGCTGCCTGTTGCTTGGAGGGATTGAAGTTAAGAACGTTCGTAGCCGAAAATTGCAGCAGCAACAGGTTCGTAAATGTGTTCTGGATCGTTCCATGATCAGGGGCCCAGGTGTGGAGCTTGAGGAGCGCCAGGCGCCGTTATCGTCCCAGTCGCCGCCACGGGTGGGGGCCACCGCTTCGTCGGACGTCATTTCCTGCAGGGCCCAGAAGTTGCTCTGGTCCTGGAAAGGCAGCTGCATATCGTTATAAGCGTTGATCAGCAGTGAATTTACTTTGATCACTTTCTCGGCTTCCTCACGTACCAGCGTGGAGCCCAGCTTTTCGTCCAGCTTGGTGCAGGCGCCAAAGGCGATGCCGGACAATGCGATAATGGATATTCTTTTATGAAGATGCATGATAATCTGTTTTAAATAACGGGAACTGGATTAGAAAGTAACGCCTACGCTCAACATGATGCTCCGGGCAGTGGGGTACGGGATGTACTCGATGCCGAAAGAATTCACGCCGTTTACGCTTTTATCGGTATTTACTTCCGGATCGAAGCCGGTGTATTTGGTGATCACGAAGAGGTTCTGACCGGTAAGTGAAAGATTCAGGTTCTTGAAGCTTTTGCCGACATCGCCGAAAGTGTAGCTGATGGTGGCGTTGGTCAGCTTCAGGAAATTGCCGCTTTCGAGGTAGCGGGTCGACGTAGCGATAGGGTTCGAAGTGCTTTCCTTATTGCCCAACAGTTCTTTCGCAATGTTGCGGGACGAAAGGTTGTTCACCGGCAGTACGGTATTCGCGGTATTGTTGTACAGCTTGTGGCCGAAGGCGCCGTTGAAGTTTACGGCGAAGTACCATTTCTTCATGCTGAGGTCTGTCGTAATGCCCAGGAGGGTGCGGGGTTGGGATCGCCGCTGTAGAACATCTTATCCGCGCCGCCTTCGTATTCGCTAATACCGTCTTTATTGAGGCCGGTCCATTTACGCATATAAAACACGTTGAGCGGATAGCCGTTCGCGAAGCGCTGGATCGTGGCGCCGGAAACGCCCTGTCCGCTGATAGCTCCGGTCAGTACATCCGGGCCTTCGTATCCGTTCAGCTCATTCTTCATGAACGCGGCGTTTACGCCAAGATTCCAAAGCAGGTCTTTCCCACGGATGACTTCTCCGCGTAAAGCCAGTTCCACACCGCGGTTATGGATCTCGCCGGGCATATTGCGCCATACGTTTGCCGCCGGGCCGGGGCCTGTGGCGATGAAGTTGAACAGCAGATCGGAGGTTTTCTTATTGAAGTAATCGATGCTGCCCGACAGCCTGTTATGGATGATAGAGAAGTCGATACCGGCATTCAGCTGTGCGGATTTCTCCCATTTCAGATCGGGATTGGCTGCGTTCACCTGGCGGGAACCGCCTCCGCCGCTCAACATAAATTGTTCCTGTGCGGCGCCGGCAGGAAATTCCTGGTTACCCGTAATCCCCAACCAACACGAAGGGCCAGTTGCTGGAAGAACGAATTGCCTTTGAGGAAATCTTCCTCATTCAGGTTCCACTTGGCGGCAAATGACGGGAAGTAACCGTAACGGTTGTTCTTTCCGAATTTATTGGAGCCATCGGCACGGAAGGTGGCCGTCAGCAGGTATTTATCTTTCAGGTTACCCGTAACGCGCCCGAAAAGGGATTGCAGTTCGGATTTGGGCTGCACGTTCGCGCCGATGAAGGTGTTGCTTTGCAGGGGATCCTGCAGGATGCTGGTGTAAGGCAGCGCATCGGTGCTGAAGCCTTGTGCGCCGATATCAGTAGTCCTATACTGGAAATCCTGGTATTCATACCCTACTACTGCCCCCAGGTGGAAGGAAGGGGTAATCTGTTTATTGTAGTTTAGGGTGTGGGTAAACAACTTGGTGAGGAGCTCGGCATTGCCGTAGTAGGCCTGGCCAAGGTCTTTCACACCGTTAATATTGATCCAGGACTGGATCTGCGTCCTGCGGATACCGGTTTGTTTGTTGACGGAGAAAAGGAAGCGGTACTCCAGGTCGTTGGTGATCTTAAAGTACGGGGAGATATTACCGAGCAGGTAATTGATATCGGCTTTATCGTCCCAGGCTTCGGACATGCCGATGGGGTTCACGGCGCCATTGTTACCCAGGATGGTGAGGCTGCCGTCGGGTTGACGAAGGTTCAGGGTAGGGTTCCACTGAAGCGCCTGCCCGATGAGGGAGCCGGTGAAGCCTGCGTTGTTGGAGATGGGCGCCATGGTTTCCACCGTCTGCGCAACCATCAGGGCAAAATCCACCCCGAGGCGCTTGCTTTCCAGGAACTTGAACTGGCCGGTGAGGTTGCCGGTATATTTCTTCAGGCCCGACTTCTGCACGATGCCTTCCTGGTTCATGAGGCCGAAGGAGGCGCGGTAGCGGGCGTTTTCCGATCCGCCGCTGACACACCTACGTTAAAGTTTTGGGTGAGGGCTGTGCGGAGGATGGAATTGAGGCCATCGGCGGATCCTTTCTCGTCGCCGCCGGAGAAGTTATAGTCTTTGATGGTCTGGCGGAACTCTTCCGGACTGAGGACCTCCAGTTTCTTCAGGGCGTTGCTGGCGCCGATGGAGTAGTTGAAGTCCAGTTTTGCGGGACCTTCCTGTCCTTTCTTGGTAGTGATGATGATGACGCCGTTGGAGCCGCGGGAGCCGTAGATGGCAGTGGCGGAGGCGTCTTTCAGCACGTCCATGGTGGCGATATCAAAGGAGTTGACGAAGTTGAGGGGTTAGCGGTAGGGGTTTGCCCGATGCCGTTGGCATTGATTTCCGGGCGGGCTACGCGGCCGTCCAGGGAACGCCGTCTATAACATACAGCGGCTGGTTGCCGGAGCGAACGGACGATACCCCGCGGATCCTTACGGTGGCCGCGGCGCCGGGGGCGCCGGAGTTATTGACGATCATCAGGCCGGCCACTTTGCCCTGTATGAGCTGGTCGGGGCGGCTACGATGCCTTTATTGAAGTCTTTGGCTTTCAGCGAGGTAACGGCGCCGGTGAGGTCTTTTTCCGGGTGGTGCCGTAGCCTACCACAACCACGTCTGTGAGGGTGGAGCTTTCCAGTTTGAGGATAACGGCCACTTCGGACGCATTGGCGATGCTAACCTCCTGGGGGCATATCCGATGAAGGATACGACGAGGGTCTTCGTTTGGGAGGGCACATTCAGCTTAAAGGCGCCTGAAGGGTCGGAAACGGTACCGATACTGGTGCCTTTGGCCTGAACGCTGGCGCCGGGGATCGCCTCCCCTTTTTCGTCAGTAATCTTGCCGGAAACTGGTTTTGTCTGGGCTAAAGCTACCTGGGATAGAAACAGGAGCGGACAAATCAGTAGCGCGCTGAGCAGTCGCATTTTGATCATAACGTAGTGTTTAAAGAATTACAGAGATGGTTTTACCGGGAGTGGAATTAAACGTGAAATCCAATTTTGGTTGAACGATTCAAAGTAAGCGGGTTCGTAAATGGTGGCAAACTATTATCACCCGAGTATAGAAATTAAAGGGGATTTCGGGGCTATTAAAACTTAAAATAATGATATACAAACGGTTAAAAATACATATAAATATTTACAATATTAACGATTTTATATCTTGATTTGCATGATCCGGTCTTCGAATTCGTCGTTGGGGATGATGGATTTGTTCCGGATTTTGGTTTTATAGGCATAAATGGTGTTGACGGAGTACTCGAGGATGCGGGCGATTTTTTCGTTTTCGGAGATCCCGATCCGGATGAGGGCGTAGATGCGGAGATCTGTGTTGAGGAGTTCGTTTTCTTTTAGGCGGATCTGGTCTTCTTCCCGGAAGAAGGAATTGAATTCTGTGACGAAGTTGGGGAAGATGCGGAGGAAGATGCGGTCGAAGTTGTGGAAGAGCTCTTCGCGTTCCTGTTTGATATTTATATTATTGACGATATAGCGGATATCGCCATGTTTGTGGTCGGCCAGTTTGGTTTCGACCTGGTGTTTGAGTTTCTCGATTTTTTCGATGAAGGCGGACGCGATATGGAAACAGTACCCGATGTATTCCTCTTTGATCCGGTTGGATTCGAGGAGTTTATCGTTGATTTCCTGCTGGCGGCGGTGGGCGATGGTGATGGTTTCCTTGGCGGCCTTAAGGCGCCTGATCTGTTTGAAAATGATGAAAGTGAGGAGAATGAGGGCCAGGACGAGGAAGGTAGCGATGGCGGAGTAGACCACCAGGCGGTTCTTTTCATTTTCGACGGCGGCGTACCGTTCCCCTTCGATCATGGGCAGGATGGCGCTTACCTGTACTTTCCGTTGGCGGGCGCCGTAGAAGGTGGCGTCTTCCACTGCCCTTTCGATGTATCGGGAGGCGTTCTTAATGTCTCCGGTCTGGAATAGCAGGGAGGCGAGGTTGAAGGCGGCGGTTGTTTCCTTGACGGACCCTCGGGTATCGGCCATTGCTGATTGGGCGAGCATGGCGATGGCGGAGTCGTATTGTTTGCGGATAACATATATGGACCCCACGTTTGCCTTGATCATGGCTTGTTGGTGCCAGGAGAGGTTCGGGAGGGCGAGGTGCGCTGCAGGTAGTGGAAGGCGGAGTCGAGGCGGTTTTCCTTAAAATACTTATAGCCGAGGCAGGAAAGGCGTTCGAAATGGTTCTCGGGGTAGAAGGCGGCGGCGGAATCTGTGTAGGTTCCGGCGAGGCGGAGGTACCTGGGGAGTAGTACCAGTCGTTCACGTAATCCGCGAGGTCGTAATAATATCGGCGTATGAGGACGTAATATTCGGCGCGCGTGGTATCCGGGAGTGAGGTTGCGTGAACGGAGTCGAGCACGGCGGCGGTTTCTCTGAACATGCCGGACGAAAGGAGGATGAAACCTAATTTGATATCGGCGTAAGCGGCGCGGTGGGGGTCGTTCATACCGCCGGCGATTTTTTTCAGTTGGAGGGCGTATGAAAACGCAGTGTCGTAGTTAAAAGATTTGTATTCGTTATATAGGCGGATGCATGCGTCATATTGGGCAGCGGGCGACTGAGCGGCGGCGAGCTGCTGTTTGAGGGATTGTAAGAGCGCATATTTACTGTTATCGAAATCGCGCGTGAGGCGGATGGTTTCGTCCAGTTGGCGTAAAATGCTGTCTTTCCCGGATTGCGCCGTGGTTGCGGGGCTCCAGAGGATAATAATGCTGAACAGGATCCACTTCATAATTTGTATCTGGCAGCTATAAAGATATCAGAAAACAAGATTTGAGAAAAAAATGAAAATAGATTTTGCAGAAATGAAATTTTGTCTATTTTTGCAATCCCAATCGAGGGAAACACTCCTCCTTAGCTCAGTTGGTTAGAGCATCTGACTGTTAATCAGAGGGTCGTTGGTTCAAGTCCAACAGGGGAGCAGAAAAAAAGGATCGCGGAAGCGGTCCTTTTCGTTTTATAACAATTAAAAAAGCGAGGCGCTCATACAAGCACCTCGCTTTTATTCTATCCATCTATTCCCATCTTAATTGCAATTTCAACCGGAGAATAATTACCACGCCCTTCCTCCTGCATGAGCTCCCTCCTTAGCAGCAATGGCGGTTGCGCCAAAATCGCGGCGCCGTACCGCGGTTCGACTGTGCCGCATGGATCAGCAATGGATGGCATAGATAAACTGTCCCGGCTTTCCCGGTAGCCGTAATTTCTTCCCTATCCGGCAAGGAAGTAAATTTCTCTACCATTTCCAGCAAAGACATCCCCTGTTCTCCATGTGGCTTCAGCATCCTGGCAACATCCATATGCGATCCGACTTTGATTCTGGTAGGCGCATCAGATTCTCCGATATCGGAATAAAGAAATAACATTAGAAGCCCCTGTTTTTTGAACACCAGTTCGCCCGCCACTCTAAAAAATTCGTTGGATGATCTCCAAAACTGACATCAATGTGCCAACCGGTATCAGCCGGCTCCTCTTTCGACGGGAAACGAACCGGGAAAGTCCCCATAGCCATGCAGGGAATCCAGCTGCCTTTACCCACCAACTGGTCGAATGCCGCATGCAGGATAGGGGTATTTGCTGATTGTATAAATGGAGGTTGTGAATACATCCCTAGACGAATGACCGGCTTAGTCCAGGTCGACGGATCATTTGGCTCGACGTCCATATCCTTCCAAAGAATCTCCCGCACCTCAGCGGCCAGGTGAGCAGGAAATGCATCGTCGATGCGCACAAAACCTTCTTCAATAAACTGTCTTACTTGAATTGAATTCAATACTTCTTCCATAAAATGAATTGAGGATGATTAATAACAATACCAATCCCTGTGATCGTAATCGCAGGAAAAATGCAAAAAGGAAAGAAGTATTAAAGTGTTGGAGCCATCCTCATACCTGCAATATAACGAAAAATGAGAATGAAGCTTTTGCCCATTTCTATGCTACAGAACAAAAACATAAATAAAAAACCCGGCCACATCCCTGCAGCCGGTCTCCCAATCAAACAAATTCTCTCTATATCGCCGGGTCACCCGGTGTATTCGGATTGTTATCTCTCTCATTCAACGGATACGGATAAAAATTCCTGTTCCGCTCCTCACCCGGCTGGTTCGGACCAGGTCGGCCAAATCGACGGCTATCCTCCAACTCCTGGCCACTGATGAACATCTCCAGGCGGCGTTGCTTGTATATATCCGTCAGGATCGCGGTCTGGGTCACAGCGCCGGCATAAGGCGACTGATCCGCCCCGATCCCATAAATATCATCCGCCGCTTTCTTCGTGCGGACAGCATTCAGCGCCACGATCGCATTGGGGAAACTCGACTGGCGGGCGTAATTCTCCGCAATGATCAGGCTCATCTCCCCGGGTAGATACACCGGATAGGAAGCCGTCGTATTCAAGGCAAACGCTTTCAACGGATAGGTGGTCGCATCTTTCTGACTAATGTAATATCCTACCCGGGGTCTGTAATGGCAGGAACAGGAGCCAGGCCGTTTCGCAGGCCAAGGGTAGAATCGATAGCACCGTAAACATTGACGGTCGCCGCCAGCTCACCCACGGGATTGGTAGTGGCCGTAGAAAACCGGAACTCCGATTTCACGGTCTTACTAGCCGCCTGGGCAAAAGCGATCGCCTTGTTGCCATCAGCGGAATTGTAGGTGCCGGTGATCATGCTCTGGATATTGTAGAAACGGGCCAACAACGCTTTGATGGTATTCTTCGCGTCGATGCCAGGGGCACTTTGGTGAGGAACTTCGCGCTGATGGCAGTGGTGTTCAGATCAGTATCTGCGCTTTCCAGCACGGAAATCACTTTTTCAGCACATCTGCCCTCGGGCTAAATGTTGCGTGATGAACACTTTCCAGGGGACCTGCTCATAATACTGAACCAGCATACCCATGCTGAGCGCGTAGAAAATGCTGGCGTAGGCTTTGAGGCCAACACGATCTCCGGCGTCGGTCGCAACACTCAGGTTGTTCAGTACCGTCTCCGATTCTGTACGGGTCAGCAGGCACTGCGCCCACATCTGCGTAATGAAAGAGTTGTTCAACGTGATCGCGCCTTTACCCGTTTCCACTTCCTTCTCACTCGTGTTACCGATATTAATGGTATAAAGTGCATAGACGCTATACCCTCCGCCCACGGCGTAGCAATACAGCGGGCTCTGCCGGCCGATCGTATACCGGCGCTGCAAACCGGCGCAAAGCGTCATCAGTGCGTCCGGGTTGGAAATCACGCTGGGAACGGAAGCCTCGCTTGGGTTGACGTACTCTTTGTTGCAAGACGTGCCGGGCAGCAGCGTTATGCCCAGCAGGAAGACAACGACGATTCTTTTTATATAATGCGTTTTCATGTTTCGATGCATTTGAGATTAGAAACTGGCGCGAAGCGATAATTGATACGTTCTGGGGATAGGCACGTTACCGAAGTCGATCCCACGGAGCACGGCACTGTTACCACCCGCATTCGTTTCAGGATCGTACCCTTCATAGCTGTCGAAGCTCACGAGGTTTCGTCCCGTCAGCGATACCGTCAGGGAGCGAATGAAATTCGCAAACTTAGGCAGGTCGTAGCTGAGCGACACTTCACGCAGCTTAACGTAAGAACCGCTTTCTACCCGGTACTCCTCAGTATTGTACACCGCGAAGATGTAGCCACGCGGTAATTCTCCCTTGATCTCTTTTTCAGACACATCGCCGATACCTACACCCTGACGGGTACGACGGTCAGCGTTGAATACTTCCTGGCCCAGGGCGCCGTCGAACAGGAAGTTGAATGAGAATTTCTTATATGCGAGCGAACTTCCAAAGCTCAGGATCCAGTCGGGATGTGGGCTGCCGATCACCTTGCGTAGCAACACCTTTTGGGTAGGATTGTTGATAGCCGCTATGGGACGACCCTGATCATCCACCGCCCAGTTTCCATCTGCATCGCGCTCGAAGTAGTTGCCGTAGAAGACGCCGATCGGGTTACCTGCGAGGATAACCGAAGGCGAACCGGCCGCATTCGTCAAGGTAATCGGCGTTACCTGGCTGGATGATGTTACGAGGTTCTTATTCCGGTTGATGGACGCATTCAGGTTCCAGGAGAAATTCTTGTTAGAAACCGGCGTTGCGTTGATCCCCAGTTCCCAGCCTTTATTCGTCACATCGCCCACGTTCTCGACACGGCTGGAACCACCGCTCGACGGCGCAAGTGTACGCTCCACCAACAGCGTGCTTCCTACAATCTTTTATTATACACCGTAAAAACCACACCCAGTTTGTTATTCAGGAACGAAAGATCCACGCCTCCTTCCAGCTCGCTGGCGCGTTCTGGCTCAACCAGCGGGTTACCGAGCGCGGGATTGATGTTATAGGTAGCGATGCCGTTAATTGTAGCCGAGAGGTACGAGGTGAACCGGTCATACGATCCGATGCCGGACAGGTTACCGGCCAGCCCCCACGATCCCCTGATACGCGCGGAACTGAACCAGCTGCCCATGCCTTTCCAGAAATCCATTTCGCTGATGTTCCACGCCAGGCTCGCTTTAGGATACCAATAGTTCCGCGTGTCTTTCGGGAAACTGGTGGCCCCATCGATGCGGGCAGCAAGCGTCAGGAAAGCGATGTTGCGGTAACCGAAAGTTTCCTGGAGGAACGCGCCATATACCTGCCGCTGGTCGTCCGTATATCGTGGATCCAATTTCGTGGCAGCGCCATTGATCGTGGTAATACCGGGCAACATATCGCGCCCCTGGTTATATTGACCGGTTATTTTTGGTATTGATGGTTGAAGCCGAGGTTTGTCTGGGAAGAAAAGTCGCTGAACTTCGCGTTGTAGGAAATGTTAACATCGTTGTTGATGAGAAATGTGTTCACATTGGCGACAGACGCGTAGCCCAATCCTTCCTGTGCGGATATATATGGGTAACGCTCGATATAATTGTTACCCTCCTGGCTGAAGTTGTCTACCCCAAGGATGTAGTCGATCCCGAATCCTTTCGCCGGGCGCACTTTCACCTGGAAATCGCTGATGACACGGTTTACCGATTGCGTGAGGTGCATATCCTCGATAACGCTCAGCGGGTTCACACGTGTAGGCTCCACAGCTTTGAGGTTGCCGGCAGCATCTCTTTCCTGGATATTGAAAATGTTGTTGGTGATGTTGATGGAGTTGATGGGGCTCCAGAACACGTTACCGTTCGGCTTTTCGTTCGAGAAGCTGTTCGTGTAAGCCACGCCACCGGAAATAGATAGCCATTTGCTGATTTCCTGATCGATGCGCGTTTTGAAGTTGAAACGGCGGAAGTCCGTGTTCTTAATGATCCCTTCATTTTTATAATAGCCCCGGAGAAATAGTATTTCGTTTTTTCCGTGCCGCCGCTCAAAGACACGTAGTTATCTGTTCCGAGCCCGCGTTGGAAGATTTCATCCTGGTAGTCGTAGCGCGTAACGTCTACCAGCCCGCTGGCAAGTTTGCGCGTCTGCCCGTCGGGCCGTACATATGTTATAAAAGGCGTATTGGCGGGAGCGTCGCTGATATTGCCAAGGCGGAGTGCCGCGGTACCGAACTGTTTGCCATATTTTGATATGTACACTTTCTTACGGAGCTCGTTCATGATTACGCTGGTCCCAACATCCACACGAAGCTGGCCTGCCTTGCCCGACTTGGTTGTGATGAGCACCACGCCATTGCTCGCGCGGGCGCCGTAGATCGCGGAAGCGGATGCACCGGGGATCACGTCGATCTTTTCAATATCGTTGGGGTTAATATCCGCCAGGCGGTTGGTACCGAATTCCGCACGTGGGTTACCGGCAACGTTGAGGTTGGTAACGTTGTTGGTGGCATTACTGATCACTACGCCGTCCACTACGTACAGCGGTTCAGAAGAACCCATGATGGTGCTCGTCCCGCGCATGCGGATGGAGATGCCGCCTGCAGGGTCACCGGAAGTCTGGGAGATCTGCGCCCCAGGTACTTTACCCTGCAGCGCTGCACTGAGATTACCGGAACCCGTGTTCTGCAATTGCTTTGCATCCACCGAGTTCACGGTGTTACCGAGCTGTTTGCGCGACTGCCGGAGTGATGAACCGATCACCACCACTTCGTCCATCTTCAGCACATCCTCTTCCATCACCGCATCTGCGGAAGCCACGCCGCCGCTGACCGTTACGGTTTTGCTGATAGTTTTAAAGCCGATGCCGGAAAACTCCAGCACCTGCGTCGTTCCCTGGACGTTGGCCATGAATGTATACTGGCCATCGGCGCCGGAAGTAGCGCCTGTGGAGGTATTGCGCAACTGCACCGTTATGCCCGGAATGGCGGAACCATCGGGCGCAGTCACTTTACCGCTGAACCGAACCTGCGCCATCAGCACGCAGGCGGTTAGCTGGAAGAAGAGGAGCAGTGAGAACGCTTTCCATCTTCTTTGCTGATTACTAAGTGGATTTGTCATGACGAATCGAATTTTGGCTATAAAATTTGAAATGGGGAAAGAGGATTTTGGTTGATGATTTCGATATTATTCACATGTTTACTGATAACTAATAGCCACGCCATCCGTTCACTGTTAATACGGCGGCGTTGTTGGGGAAAGCCAATCTTCGTCAATTCTGTTTCGGGCGGCTGGCCCGTCCTTGCTGTTGTTGTAAGCCTGTCTTTTTAAATAATTTCCAATCCTGCCGCCTGGTAGGGCTTTAGGAGCTCGTGGTCCGGAGTTAATTCTGTTATGATGGTATCTATACTATTGATATTGCACACTTTGATCCTTTGAGAGGTATTGATTTTCTCCGAAATCGCCAGCGACACCACGCGGGAAGAGGATTCGATCATTGCCTTTTTGATCTGGACGACTTCGAGGTCGTTGTCGGTAAGCCCGTCGCGCAGGTCGATGGCATTGGTGCCCAGAAAGCAGAGATCCGCCTTCACCTGCCGGATCTGTTCGATGGCGGCGCCGCCCACGGTGATCTTAGAGCTTTTCAGCAACCGGTCGCCGATCAGCACAACGTCTATATGCGGATGCTGAGAATATTCGTATGCCACCGGCAGGCTTCCCGTAAAGAAGGTGGCATGCAGGTTAGGCGGCAAGGCCCTGGCCATTTCCAGGATAGTGGTGCCGCCCGTGGTCAGTACGAACATCCCGTTCTGGATCAGCTGCGCGGCTTTTTGCGCAATGATCCGCTTTTCCGACCGGGCATATACGTCTGTTGGACTAAAAGAATTGTGAAATGATTTGGAAACCGCCCCGCCGTGCACCTTAATAATCCTTCCCAGGTCGGCAAGATCATTCAGATCGCGACGGATGGTATCTTCCGACACACCAAGGCGATCTACGAGATAAGTCGTGAGCACCTTGTTATGCAGGTTGATTTCATGCAGGATGACGTTTTGACGTTCTTCCTTGAGCATAAGCGGGGTAGATTTGGTTGTTTCCTTTCCGAAGTTAGCGAAATCCCATCAAACCCGCAAAAAAACGCAAATCTTTCCTCTAAATCCGCAAATTTAAGCATATGACTTGCCGATTTAAGCCGGTATAATAAATTTCCCATGTTAAATTCCTGCCGGATATGTAACTAATTACCAGCCTAATACGTCATAGCAACCCGTCCTAATCCTACTATGCCATTTAACCGATCCAAGCAATAACCATTATGACGAAAGAAGGCGGAAACAGACAGCAAAGCACCCACCAGCAAACCGGGTTGCCACTCGTAACTATTATCACTGTCACCAAGAACGCGGCTGATTGCCTTGAACGGGCGATACTTTCGGTTCTTGAACAATCCTATCCCCACATCGAACACATCATCCTCGATGGGGCCAGCACAGACGGTACCGTAGAAATATTAGAGCGCTACAACGATAAGCTGGCCTATTGGCGCAGCGAAAGCGATAATGGCGTATATGAGGCCATGAACAAGGCCGTGACATTCGCAAAAGGAGACTGGATACTTTTCCTGGGCGCCGATGACGAGCTCTTCCCGGGTTTTTCTGAAATGGCGGAAGGGCATCTCAAAAAGAAAGACCGGATCTACTACGGCTGCAGTCTCTGGAAAAACATGGTATTCGGCTTCGTGTATACACCTTACCGGCTCGCCCGGGAAAACATTACCCACCAAAGCATTTTCTATCCCAGGCGTGTCTTTGAAAAGTATAGTTACCCCGAAAAGTATAAGGTACGGGCGGATTATGCCCTGAATATGCAGCTTTGGGCTGATAAGGAATTTCGCTGGGAATACATCCGGATCCTCGTATCAAGGTATGCCGCCGGCGGACTTTCCGCGCAGGTCATTGATGAGGAGTTCCGGAAAGACCGGGTAAGCCTGGTGGGTAAATACACGGGATTTTCCGTCAAGATCAGGTACATTATCAAGCGATATAAATATAAGCGGGTTAACTTTGTCGAATATTAACGGTACACATGAAGGCTTATTTCGATCATCAGGTTTTCTCCTGGCAACGTTACGGCGGGATATCAAGGTACTTTGCCAATATTTATAATTCGCTGCATGATCACGGGTATAACGATTGTAAGATAACGCTACTTTATAGCCGGAATCATTATATCCGGGATATGAAATTCCCTTTATCACCTTTCCTGGGCGAGCGGCTGTTAAAGAAACAGCGCAAACTGGAGCGCTGGAATAAAAAGTACTCCCGCTACCTGATCGGAAAGAATGATTTTGACGTACTGCACCCGACATATTATGATCCATACTTCCTCAAAGGCCTGAAGAAGCCTTTCGTCATCACCGTTCATGACATGATCCATGAGCTCTTCCCGGAATATTTTTCTGCGCATGACCATAACGTGCCCTTCAAGCATACTACGATCATGCGGGCGGATCATATCATTGCGATTTCGGAGTCCACAAAAAGCGACCTGCAGCGCATATTCGATATTCCCGATGCAAAAATCTCCGTGATCCACCACGGCTACCAGGAAAACCGGGAACCGGCCGATCCTTTATTTGTTCCTCCATACCAGGATTACCTCCTGTATGTAGGCGACCGCGCAGGATATAAAAACTTCGGCCGCTTCGTGCAGGCGGTACAGCCCTTACTCGACCGTTACCATATTCACCTGGTTTGTGCCGGCGGCGGCGCATTCGGCGCGGCGGAGCAGGAGCTCCTCATCCGTGCCGGCATCCAGCACCGGACTAAACAGATCTCCGCCACGGAAGGACAATTAAACACGCTCTACCAACGCGCCATCGCGTTCGTTTACCCTTCGCTGTACGAAGGCTTCGGCCTTCCGCTCCTGGAAGCTTTCCAAAACAATTGCCCGGTGATTACCAGCAACACCAGCTGTTTCCATGAAGTAGGGGGCGATGCGGTCGTTTATTTCGATCCTTACCAGCAGGAGGATATGCAAAAGGCGATCGAAACCGTCATCAACAGTAAATCGACCGCGCAGCAACTTCGGGAGAAAGGCGCCTTGCAGCTCGCCAGGTTCCCTATGAGCCGGTGCATGGAACGGACCTTAGATGTCTATAGAAAATTAACCTGAAGCTATTTAATTACAAATGGAACCTGCATCCGCATTTCGACAGACTTCGGCTCTCCATCAAGTGTACCGGGAATCCAGTCCGGCATTGATTGTATAACGCGGATAGCCTCTTCCTCGATACCATATCCCAGGGGCTTATTACCAAGCGTTTTAACGTCGAGGATTTTACCTTCATTGGTAATGACGAAAGAAACCCACACATTCCCGGTTATTTTCTTCTTCAGGGCCGCTTCCGGATAACGAACGGCCTCTCGCAAAAAAATATTCAGCGATGCATCCCCACCGGGAAACACCGGCGGCGTTTGTTCCGTCACTACGAACATCTTCCGTTCCCGCTGGCGGCGGAGGGTTTCTATTGCGTCCGCCTCACTGAATCCGGCAGCTACCAATAAATCCGCAGGTTTAATATCTTCAAATACCCTAACCGGTTCCGTCAGAAAATTCCCATATCGGTCTGTGCCATATTGATAGGCTATAAATTTGTTTCCGCTCGCTATTCCCATTACACCGTCAAGAAAATAATAGCTGTCTGCAAAAGTTGAATCGTCCGCAATCACACGGTTGCCTTTCAATATACCTTTCATAGTATATCCATGTGTATGCCTGTTATCGTAAGACGCGATGGAGATCCGGCCGTTCCTTTCCAGTTGTACGATATCATACCCATCCCGGTATGTAGACATAAACTTCCTGATCCCAAAGGAAAATCCGGCGGGGCCTTAGGATTCGGTTTGCCACGGTTCGTAAAACGGTACAAAGCGAAATCAGCCAGGGCTGGCACATCCTTCCCCGACACCCCTAACGACTGCAACCAATCTGCATAACTATCCGGACTGCTATTAATAAGGAAAGTAGCGTCAATCAACGAAAAGAAGGCCATGGAATCTTTTTCCGCCCCGCGGACAGCCTTATTAAAGTCCAACGCCGTGTCCGAACCACGCAGGAGAATATCGAGTTTATCCCGGAAACTAATGTCTTTCTCTGCTTCGTCCCGAATTGCCCGGGAGAACTTTTTCATAGCGGAGGAGGAAACGAACAACGGCTGGGCCTGGGTTACCAGCCCCGTCATAAGCATAGTCAGCAAAATTAAGTACTTCATAGATTGATAAACTGGCACCGAAATTACTGGAAATTTCCACGCTACCTTATATGTCAATATTTCTTCATAATCTTAACCAATACTTTCGTGATGGCCCTGTAACCGGGATCCGATGGGTGCAATCCGTCGTAAGTCATACCGACAGCTTCCGGCGGATAGGGATAGACGTCAGCTTCCGGGTTCCAGGGAACATCTTTCCAGGCGGGCCATTTGTAAGTCCGGGGCTCGTTGGTGGAGGGATCCTTCAGCAGTTTGAATTTCACCATATTTTTCATGGTAATGCCGCTATCATGGTAGAGGTCTGCCAAGGCAATATGTTCATGCCTGGCGATGGAATCTATAGCCGCAACGAATTCCTCCAGCCGGCAGCCGTTCTTATTCGGTTTATAGGAACCCCAGGCATTATTCCGGGGATTTTTGAGATAGACGAAGTCGCCCCGCTGCAGGGGAGCTATGAGGATAAAATGCGCCCCGGGATTGAGGGATCTTAGTTTGTCAATAATGATGCGAAAAGATCCATACACGGTTTCATTCCCGGTATTCTGTATATAATCAGCCATCGTTCCCAACGTACGGCCGTGCCACCAGTCGTTGGTCCCCAGGAACACGGAGTAAATATCCGCCTTTCCGATGTTAAGCTGATCGAAGTTCTCCGCGATACGCCCGGCCGTCCAGCCATTGTGACCCTGGTTAACGTACCGGATGTGCGGGAGCCGTTCTGTCACCATGGTCATGTAGCCTTTAGTGATGCGGTTGCCGGCTTCTTCCGGGTGCTCGTTCATGTAGGTAATAGAATCGCCGATGGCGATCCAGGTGAGTGGGCGAGGGACGAAGGAAGTGAATAATACGAGTACGATGACTGCGAGGAACGTGGATTTCATATGGGGACATTATTATTTATAAAACACCTACAATACGCAAGTTCCTGCATTGTAAATTGACCTAAAAGAGATATAATTTAGGAAAATTTTGCTGCCGTTCTATCACCAACTCAATAAACGACTTTAAAGTAATGATTTTACTTTGCTGATCCTCCTTGTAGGTTTTAAAAAGCGGAGCAGGGATCACCAATTGTAGATTATTGGCAATCATTTCTTCAGTCTGATTGCGGCTAATTGCCGGCTCAAGCGTGATAAGGTGCTTTTCTTTTATTTTTGCTGCTTCAGAAAGTACCTGACGCCATCGGTCTTTTGCCGTTGTCTTCAATCCCAACATGGTTAATTGTGAGAAATCCTTTTCCGAAGCGTGGTAATGCTCAATATCTGGGAAAATGAAATCTGGCTTGTTATTTCTTTCAGTAACAGCACCGTGCGAAAAGTGCACACCATTACTCTGAAGTATAAATGCTATATTATTTTCAAAAGAAAAACCAGCTCTTGACTTTCGCCGGTTATGTATACTTAAAGAAAATCTGAGAAAATCTTCAACTTCGTCTTCCTCGTTATCTTTGCCAAAGCCAATCGATAATCTCTCTCTTATGATTCGTCTTTCAAGATGCTTGAATAATAACTCCTCCCTCTCAAGCCATGCCATTAAGGTCTCATCGGGTAATTCAACAGGAAAAACATCTTTAACAGTACTCCTTGAAAATTCAGAGAATTCCTTTGTAGATGGAAATCGGTTACCAAATTTCAAAATTGCTTCATCCAAATAACTATTTCCTTCTTCTTCAGTTTCAATGCCCAATAATCCTAAAATATATCGTCCTGCATAACCTAATTCCGGATGTTCCTTATTAATATTTCTAACAACAAATTTTTGTTCTACTTCATCAATATTGAAAAGCCACAGCAACTGCCTTTCGGTTGTCGATCCGGCAGGGGCAATAATAACCATCAGCGTATTATCCGGTAATCGGGCAATTATCAGCAGATCTCCGGCCGCACTTTACTTACTACGGCATTAGGAGTATAATATAGTCTGAATTCGCTTCGGGTTGGATGATTATCTCTGGCATCATACCACGTTAGAAAACCATCAACTTTAAGCGCCTCACGTTCATCATCAGAAATATAAACAAAAGCCTTTAAAAACGGTTTTGTCGCTTCCAAATATTTCCCTAAGAAAAGCGACACCGTTAAATTCGTGCTGATTAGAGTTCCCAGGGCTTACTTCCACAAGACTTAATCTCTTTGCACCAACTCCTGTGAAATACTCCGCGAGGTTCATATTTTAGGGTTTTGATTTTCTAAGACCTTTATAATCTCCTTGCCGATAGCCCGAATTAAAGGTACCACAACCGAATTTCCAAATTGCTTATAGGCCTGATTCATTGAAACAGCATCCACTACAAATGAATCCGGATACCCCTGCAATCTTGCGGCTTCACGAACTGTAAGTCTACGTGGATTCTTGTTTCTTTGAGGAATTAAAATTTCCGCACCATCTTTATAGTAACGGGCACTCATAGTTCTTGCAATTCCGTTCAGGTCAACCAGGCCATAACCAAATCCATTACCTTTTTCCTTATGCTTTTTAGCATACTCCTTTAGATAAGTCCAAAGATTATCAGATAAAGTATATTTAGCATCTGCGCTGGCTTCAAGAATATCTCCGATTCTGTTGTTTGTGTCAGGAAGTTCGGGAAATTTAAAATCTTCTTGGCCATTAAAAACCGACTTGTCAAAACCAACCATGAAGGTTCTTTCTCTGTTCTGCGGAACATAAAATTTCCCATTCATAACTTTTGAATGGAAGGAGTACCCTAAGCCTTCAAGCGTATTTTTAATGACTTTAAAAGTATTGCCCTTATCATGGGAGATCAGGTTCTTTACATTTTCCAGAAAAAACGCTTTAGGGCGCTTTGCTGCTATAATTTCCGCGACATGAAAAAACAAGTTACCCTGTTTCTCATCCTCAAATCCATGTTTACGACCCAGACTATTCTTCTTGGATACACCCGCAATGGAGAAAGGTTGACAAGGAAACCCACCACATAACAGATCAAACTGATCCGGGATCCAGTTCTTGGTCTCTTCTTTTGTAATATCTCCGAATGGAATTTCACCAAAGTTCGCATAGTAAGTCTTTTGCGCCATTTTATCCCATTCCGAGGTGAATAAACATTCACCACCGATTTCTTGCAATGCTAACCGAAAGCCACCTATTCCCGCAAACAAATCGATAAATGAGAAACGAGTCTTAGTCCCCTTCTCGAAAGGAACTTCATTCTTGAATTTAATTAAAATTTGAAGGGCCTCTTCAGCCAGTTCCGGAGATATATCGTCAGGAGCATAGCCATTAAATAATTGCCTTCCGAATTCAATCGCCCGCTCTTTCATCTCACTATCACGTGTCGACAAATAATGGCTAATTGCTGCAGTTTTATGATTTTCTGGTCCGAAAACTGTCTTTTTATAAATTTTGTCTGCAACAGGTTCTAAGTGTTCAATTAGCTGTTGACGCTTAACTTTTGACGCCATTGTCATTTCCTTCTTTTTTCCGATCAAGATTTATTTTGCGGTCAAGTTAAATTAAAAATACTAAAAACCTGGTATATAAATATATATCATTTATAAATAACCAAAGTCATGTCGATTACGGGGCCTGATTTTACCAGATTGATTACCTGGCTGTTACCTCCTTTAAAGCTCTTAACCGAAACTCAAGCCTGCTCAGAGTAGATTCCCTTTTAATGGCTTCAGATCACATTCCCATATTACGATCACGTTCCACCCCAATTCTCTTAGTAAAAACATCACCTTTTCGTCGTTCGCTCTATTCTTGCTTATTTTATTTAACCAAAACTCAGTTCTGGATTTAGGCACTACATAATACCTACAATCTGAATGACCATGCCAAAAACACCCATTAACAAATAATGCTGTTTTTATTGCCGTAAAGACCAAATCTGGTTTCCCCGGAAGCCTTTTGTCATTTATTTTATACCGGAAGCCCTTTGCGTGCAAATATTTCCGGATAATCATTTCCGGCTTTGTATCACTATTCTTAATCCGGCTCATGTTGTAGCTGCGGACCTTGCTATTGTGAACATCTGCCATTGGATCCCTTTTTAAATAGAAAAATGCCTAAAATTCAACAGTATCAATGAGAACATTAAAATTAGCAAAATAATTCTAATCGTATTTTTACGTGTGTACGTCGCCCCAACAAAAATCGACCGCAGGGCTCCCCACGGCCGATGAATCCAAAGACTAAACTCAAAGCTATGCTTCCTAGGAACTACAGCGCCTGGTACACAAAATTATAATACGGGAACGCCCCGCCCGTTACGCTATTCTGGTAAATGGACGTAACCTGAACCTTCCAGACCGTAGTACCCACCTTCACCAGCAACGTTCTGCCAGATACCGGGGTAACGGTATGTCCGGCGCTCCAGTTATACGTATACCATCCTTTCCCGTTCGCATAGGCCGATACCGCGGAGGCACCCCGTGCCGGTAACGTTGTTCATGCCGATTACGTTGCTGCCAGCCGGAGAAGCCCCGGAAGAGTGCCCAACGCCCAGTCAGACGCCACGACAGACGCAAACGCCTTGTCAATGAACTTGATGGAATCGCGCGGGATAATGTCTCCCGTGGCGATGCCAGTCATCTTTACTTCGAATGTAGACGGCGCCCCGGCTTCGTTCACCGAAAAACGCCAGTAGAAATTGCCGTCCGCAGGCTGGCCGGGGCCAGTGCTGTAGGCTTGCTTGAAATTGGTCACCGTGTACAACGCCCCACTGCGGGCAATTGTACCGGATGTAACGCCGGGTCCGGTGATCGCCTGGCTGGTGCCGTCGGGGATCGTTACCGATAACCCCAGGCTTCCCGCCGGAATGCGGGACGACTCAGGAGCTACCAGGTCACTGTTTTTCGAACAGGAGGCCAAACAGCGCGGCAGCCAATATGCCACCGGCAGGACGAAGGGTTTTCTTCATGGAAATCATAGAAAGTTGGGTTTGTGGGTGAAACAATATAGAAATGGGTGTTAAAAAAACTTGTTAAGGCACAACGGTAAACTTCACGAAACCAGTCACCTCCGTATAATTCTTACGGTTGCCGTTCCAGTCCACCAGCCGGCGAAGTCCGTGATCCGGAGTCGGATACCCAGCGCATTGGGGCCCCAGTCGCCGAATTGATAGGTTCCGGCCGGGAAATTGGCGGGAATGCGGTATGTCACTGAAGTTGCGGTGCTGCTTACCAGCGGCAAGGTCATGATCTCTTTCTCGTTCCAGTTATCGTCGTAAGTATAGGCTACCGCGTCTTTCATGTCGAAAAACTGCTGGCCCGGGAAAGTGATCGTTTCGCCGCGTTTGATGGTGACGTCGGCATCGAGCGCCCCTGCTTTGGGAACTTCGCTGTTTGAATACAATACGCCGAAAACGTAATTTTCCGTAGTCCTGGATTGGGCGCCGCTGGTGATGCGGACACGGTACGCCCGGTTTCACGCCGGTTTGGGAACCTTGATGCGCATGTTGGGAACGCCGTTATAAGGGGTAAAGAATTCAATATCCATCTTTGTGGCCGTCCCTGGGGTATCTACCAGGTAAAAGCTTGTTACGGCCGGATCTTGCGCGAAATAGCGCATGGAAGACCCAATGTCAACCACCAGCTCTCCACCTCTGGTACCAGTATAAGAAGTAGCTTCGCTGATCTGGATCGGCGCCTGGTTCATCACAACTTTCAGATAATATTTCTTTTCAACACCGCTCTGCGCCTTCACTGTAAATGCCGTTCCGGTTTGAAAAGGCACTGTGGAACCGGAAGCCGGGCTCACCGCAGCTCCCTCGGATACTTCGATCTGTGGTTTGATAGAGGAAGGCGTCGCCAGGTGCGAGGGCCAATACATCACGATGCTGTCGCCGGACATGGCGGCGGACATAACCTCTTCTCCCGTTTCCACCGTAAAGCTGGCAATGCGGGTATGGGGCGACGGCGCCCGCTCGGTCTCTTTTTACAGGCGGCCAGCAACAGGCCCAGGGAAATGATATATGCGATTCTCATGATTACTGTTTGATAATTCGTACAGGATATTGCATCGTCTTCACACGGCCATATACATACACCCGCAGGCGGTAAAGGCCGGTAGCCGGCAGCGCGTCGCGCAGGGGTTTGAGGAGTTCCGACTGGTCGAGGTAGGGGCTGATCTGGAACAGACTGCCGAGGTGGGTGATCGCCAAATTGAACGGTGGCAGCTCCTTTCCGCTTTCATCCACCGGCGCTACCAGCATCAGTTCGTTGTTTTCCGAAAAACCGCTCCCCTTGATGTACATCGTGAAACTGGAATACTGATCTTTAGTATCAATGGTAAATTCCTTGATCTCATCCACCGTACTCAGCTCCTGCAACATTACCTCGGGCTGTTGTGTCCGGATCAGCAGCTTGTACGCACGTTTGCTGCCGTCTGCCGCGGTAACGGTGTAGGTGATTTTGCGGTTGGTGCGGATCGCGCCGAAAACGTCTTCAATCAAGGTTCCGGAAGCAGGCGAAATGGCAGACCCTGCCGGCAATGTGATGGCCGGTTCCAATGTCGTCAACTGGCGGAAGGAGGGCAGGTAGACCGTAATGGTACTGTCGCGGTCGGAAATCGCGGCTTCAATAGGATCACCCGTTACGTTGGTGATGCGGAAAGATTCGATACGGTTGGAAGGCTCGGGCGCCGCTTCGAGCGTTTCCGTTTTGGTGCAGGCGAACAAAGCGCCGGCTAATAAAAAGGAATAGATATATTTCATGGGATGTTTAAGTTGGTGGAGCCATCCATCTGGATGGAATAACGGAATGTGATATAACCCGGCTTGTTGGTGCGGTCCGGGTTGGCAGGACTGTCCTTATAAATATTTTCCATGATGAGCTTCGCGTAATGTCCTTTATGCGTTTTGACGATCATCACGCGCGGCATGGTATACACCACATGCTTCTTCTGCGGATTGTCGGGGAACATGGAGCCATAAAAATCATAATACCCCAACCATCGAATCCGCCCAGGAAGTGATCCAGCCCAATGTCGCGGGTAACGAACCGCAGTCCTGCGGGTATGGTTGTGACTTTGTTGTACGCTTCATTCCAGAGCGCCGCGGGAATGGGCAGCTGCTTCGGCTTAAAGTTGGTGGTATCATAATACTGCGCATCGAATTTGCGGTCTACGATCACGGCGATCTCCGCTTTGCCAGGTCCGCCAAAACCTGGAGACCCTACGGCGTTGCCGTTATTGGGATATACGCTGGAATTATAGATGCCGTAAAAAACAACATCCCAGTTTCCCGTTTGCCGCTGCGAGGCGGGAATGACTTTATTTTCCTCGAGGCTGTAATACAGCGACACAGCATCGCCTGCCGAGGTTGCATTGGTATCCGCTACCAGGTTTATCACCCGGTAGGTACCTGTTTTGACGGTATTGCCGCCGCCGGCAGGCTCCCCGGGCTTCACGGGCGCGTCGTCTTTGGAACAGGCTGCCAGCAATACGATCGCCAGCAGGCTCGTCAGCTTTGTTTTCATGGTTGCTTTAGTTGGAGGTGTTCAGCCGGCGGCTTCCGTCGGCCTGCACGAAATATTTGAAGGTCAGGAAGGGCGATGGCCAGAACAGATCGGTCACTACGGGAGGATTGCCTTTGTAGATGTTGAGCAGCGCCAGTTTGGCGAACTTGCCGTCTGCCGTTTTGAGGACGAACGTTCTGTTCTTGATGGGAACGCATATATGATTGCTTAGGGAATAAAAGTACCAGCCGTACCCGTTGCCGCTATCCCAGCCCACGCCATGAACGCCGTTGGATGCGAAAGCCTCGTCGGAAGGAGCTTCCGTTACCTGGTCATATGGCTTTTCGATGATGACCATGGCCCCTTTGCCCGGCCCGCCCGCACCAGGCGTCCCGGTATGAGCACCGTTGTTCACCACCACATAGGAATTGTACTCCTGCGTGAACGCGATGTCCCAGTCCGTATTCTTGAGATACTGAGCAGAATCCGCCTTCGTTTTGATGAGGCGCGATTGTTTAGTTGAGAAACTGAAGATGAGGGAATAAAAAGGCCGCTGCTCCTTTCCTTCGCCGGGCTCGCCCACAGAGGCGCCCGTGTCTGCCTGAAGATCGGAGATGACGGTACTGGCTGGGCCCGTCGGGGCCGGGGCGTCTTCGCCGTCCTTACCGCAGGATGCAAGCATCACCGCCGCCGATATCATCAATAGTCGTAATTTCATTTTGGCTGTGGTTAAGATGCTGCAAAATTGCGGGCATCCACTGACCACTTCCGGAGAATCACCAACCTATTCAGTAAATACACGATTATTCCGTTTCGGGTAACCGAATCTCCGCGGCAGGCACGTGACAATTCGATGACAGGCGTATCTTTATGACGCTAAATTGACAAATCATGACTAACAACTACGTTGCTATCAACTACATCACTTGTAACGATGACTTCAAGGATCGCTTCGAGCAGATGTTCGCCACCCGCGCCCATGCGATAGATACCATGCCCGGCTTTATCAACATGCACGTGCTCCGCCCCGAGAAACCCGGAGACGCTTACCTGATCGTGAGCTACTGGGAAACGGAACAATCGTTCCGCGACTGGATGAAATCTCCCGCTTTCACCGCCGGCCACCAGCGTGGGTTCGAAGAGCTGGCAAAAGCCAAAGCGGAAGGCAGGCCTGCGCCCATGTCGAGCGATTTCAAAATCTATCGCGTCATCAGCGAATAAAAATGAAAGCACCCAACAAGGAAGCCATCCTGAAATGGCTGAAAAGACTGGGCTTCTGGGGATTTATGTTTTTCCTCATCAAGGGCCTGGTGTGGCTCGCCATCTTCTACTGGCTGGCCACCTGATCCTGGTTCTTGCCGCAGATGCCATAACGCCGCATGGCGGAGGATGCTCATTGCCTCTGCTATGCGGCTTTTGCTTTTGGATCAGGCTTTGATCCTTCCCGGCGCGTAGCCGAAGTATTTTTGAACGCCCGCGTGAAATGCGCGGTATGTTTGTACCCTGATAAATACGCCACTTCCGACACCTGCTTTCCCTGCCCCAGCAATTCTCTTGCATGTGCCATTTTGATGCCCTGCAGGTATCCATATACCGTTGTGCCGAACACCTGTTTGAAATGGCTTTTCAGGTAGGCGTCGTTCGTGCCCACCTGGTGGGCCAGGTCTATGAGGGTACAAGGGCTGTGGATATTGCTTGCGATGATGTCGCGCGCCATATGCATGCGCTCCACGTCTTCTTTCCGTAGCGACCGGGCATTTTCGTTAAGTTTCACGCCCGCGATCTGCTCGTATTGCGCCAGCTGGATCGCCAGTAGCTCTATCGTCTTCGCTTTCAGGAACAGTTGCTTGTAACGCCCTTCCAGGGGACAATGCAGCATATCATACAGGATCGTGCTGATGGGAGCGTGCAAGGGCAGGTTCACGGAGCTGATAGCTGCGAGGGCATTCCGTTCGATGCTGCCGGAGAACACCTCGTACAGCGGATGTTCTTCAGGCATGGCCTGCAGAACGAGGTCAGGGCTTACGCCCAGTTCGAAGATCTCCAGCTGCTCATGGGCGGGCCATTGCATATGGATATCCTCTTCGGGGAAAAACAGGTAATTATATTGATGCCGGTCGAGCGAAGCAAGTTTGCCGATGCCTCCCTGGGCGGAATAGCTTTTGCTGCCGCTCACCGTATAGCTCATCTGGAAAAAGGGCGTGGTGTTACGGATAACGATCTCGCCCGCGTTGCGGAGCGCAGGTTGTAGTATCCGAAATTGATCCCGTCGGGGCTCAGCATTTCGAATACGGAACCGGTGTGCCCGTCTTGCGACAACTCGCGGCGTCGCTCTCTGAATCCGCCGGTATTGCGGATATCGAACCGGCAGGATGGGATGATATGTACGGGTTGCGCAGGCAAATGGAGAAATTGTTGAATCAGGCAATATTAAACCATCATGCCAACAATATCCCCGCAATCGGGAGACGGGAAATGATCGGATCGGGAAAACCCGCATGAATACGCCATTCTTCTGTTTTGATTTTCCGGATATGGTAAATTGTTTTCCGGAACTGAGCTGATTTCCTCCGCCTCAGGTAACCCTTTCTCCCGGCAAGATCTCCCATCATCCCGACCTTCGCGCACGATATGCATATCAAGCAAACGTTCCTGATCCCGTGCCTCCTGGCATGCGCCGCCGCATCGGCGCAGGGCCCGAGCGCAGACAGCACGCCCGCCGTCCGCACGCTGCGCACCCATGAGGTGACAGACAATTCCCTCCGCAAATCCGATGACCTCATCAACATAGGACAACAAACCGCTCCCACGCTCGTCATCTCCCGGCAAAGCATCCAGTTGGCCGGCAGTCGCCGGCTCGACGAAGTGTTGCGTGAACAGACCGGCATGGCCATCGTTCCCGACCTGGGCAGCGGCAACCGCAGCGTAGGGATACAATTGCAGGGCTTCAGTTCAGAATATGTCCTGATCCTGCTCGATGGCCAGCCCATGACCGGGCGCCTCGCCGGCAATTTCGATCTCTCGCGCATAAGCGTGGGCGATGTTGAGCGCATCGAAGTGATCAAGGGTGCCGCCAGCAGCCTTTATGGGTCGGAAGCATTGGGAGGGGTCATCAATATCATTACCCGTCAGGCCGTGCGGAAAGCTCAGGCCTCCGCAGGCATCCGCTTCGGCACCTACAAGACAGCAGATGCCAACCTCAGTGCAGAAACACCTTTCACCAATAACAAAGGCTTCGTTTCCGTATCGGGTAACTTTTATAAAACCGATGGCTTCAACGCCAACACCGAATATCTCAAAGAAGGAAAAACCTCCCCGCCATACACGAGCTTCTCCGGCCAGGCAAGAGGCCAGTGGCGCTTCAACGAAAGCACCACCCTACAGGCGCGCATCCGGGCGGCAGGCCGCCAGTCGGACATGTTCCGCTCTTATGGCGCACAACCTTTCAACGACAATCTCCGGGAGCAAGACATCAACGCAGGCCTGCACCTCCGCCACCAGGCCTCCCGCAACACTACGCTGCTCGCCAGGTATTACTACACCGGATACGACACCCGGCAAACCGTAACCCTCCAGGAAAACGGCCGACTCCTGCAGGAAAATGACTTCTTTCAGCAGATCCACCGGCTGGAACTGCAAGCGGAGCACCGTCCTGATGAGCTCCCGCTGACATTCGTGGGCGGCATCGGCGGCGACCGCCAGTCTTACCGCAACCCTGGTTCCGACATCCGCCGTTCCATGAGCGGTTATTTCGGTTACCTGCAGGGAGAGTTCGCGCAATCCGAAAAATTCCGGCTCACGGCGGGCTTCCGGTACGATGGAAATACTGATTACGGCGGCCGGCTGAACCTCAGCGCCGGGGCGCTATATCGCCCTGCGGAGTGGATCACTTTCCGCGCGTCATTGGGCAACGGCTTCAAACCGCCTACCTATGCGCAGATGTACCAGGTGTTTACCAATATTACGCAAGGATATACCGTTATCGGCGCACATAACTTCGCGGAGAAAGCCGCCGGGCTGAAGGCGGCGGGCACCATTGCACAGGTGTGGGACAATGCATCACAGATCGCGTCGCTGGAACCGGAAACCTCCACTTCCATCAATGCCGGTATTACGATCCGGACGGGCAGCCGCATGGATTGGCAGGCCGGCGCATTCCTGCACCGCCTGCGCAATCTCATCAATACCGAACAAGTCGGCATTATGCGGAATGGTCAACAATTATTTTCTTACATCAATATCGACCGGGTGGTCATGCGGGGCGTAGAGGCGGGATGGAAATTCACTATCACGCCGAACTTCCAGCTGTCTGCGGGCTACCAGTTGCTGGACGCCCGCAATCCTGCCGTTACCGATTCTATCCGTCAGAAATCATCCCGCTACGCCACCGTGCGCACGCCCGACGGCATCCGTCCGGCTACGACGAAAGACTACTTCGGCCTGCCTAACCGCAGCCGGCACATGGGCCCTGCAGGCAACCTGGCAGCATCCCGGATGGGGCTGGGCGCTTCAGTACGTGGAACTTACAGAGGCAAATACGGCTTCCTGGATGTTGACAACAATGGATATATCGATCGTTACGACGTATTCGTGAAAGGTCATACCCTGCTATATTTTAGCGTACAAAAATCGCTGCTGCAGAAGCGGCTTACGCTGCATGCCGGCATCGATAATATCACCGGGTATACGGATTACCTGATGCCATCACAGCCGGGCCGGGTGTTTATGGCCGGTGCGGAATGGCACTTCTTTCGTAAAGACAAAAACTGATCATTGCAAAACGGGCGCGCTCTCCGCCAGTTCAGTGCGGGAGCTGCTTCCCATAGGCATCGGCGCTTCTTTACGGCGCTTGCCGTGCATGAGGTAGAGCGTCAGCGCAGTGAAAATAACGCCGCCAACGATGTTGCCCAGCGTCACCGGCAATTGGTTCAGCCACCACCATTCACCAACGGTAACAGGCGCGCCCATGAAAATCCCCGCAGGAATGACGAACATGTTTACGACTGCGTGCTCAAATCCCTGTGCAAAGAAAATGAAGATCGGCAGCCAGGCCGCAAGGATCTTACCCAATGTGGAGGTGGATGTCATTGCCATCACTACGCCCAGCGTCACCATCCAGTTACATAAAATCCCTTTAACAAAAACCGTCAGCAAACCTGTGGCGCCATATTGCCCGTAGCCTGTCGTCTTAGCCACCGCGATGTTAGTGATCGCTTTGCCGAGCGCGCCGCCATCTACTTTTCCGAACTGCGTGAGCGATGCCCAAAACAGCCCCGCATACAGCAAACCACCCGCCAGGTTGGCGAGGTACACCACCGCCCAGTTCTTGCCGAGCTGCTTCAGGGTAACCTGGCCTGCAAACCAGGATAGCGACATCACCGCGAAGTTTCCCGTCACCAGTTCATACCCCAGCAGCACCACAATGATGAAGCAGGCAGGGAAAATCGCCGCCCCGATAAGCGGAAGGCTCGTCTGCACCGTAGCCGTCAGCGCGAAGGTGGTGCCGAAACCCAGGATGGCCCCGGACAAGATTCCCTTTACGATCATATCGGTAGCGCTCATACGGGTTTTATCGACACCGGCCTGAATCATGGCGCCGGCTACTTCCGCAGGTTTTTTATAATCCATCGTATTAAGTTTTAAGTAGTGAAGAATTATCGGATGAAGAAAGAAGGTTTGATATTGATCATGAGATACGCCCATTGATTGCTACGCGCCGCATTCGCCACCTGCTTCACAGCCGCCAGTGCAGCCGTGCTCCGGTAATAGCTGTATCCCCTTCCAACGAAATAACTGGCGTGAGCGCAAAGTTGGCGCTCACATCCGCCTCCCATCCAAAACTGCGGCTTTGCGCAGCGATGTCGCTGGCGGAAAAGAACCGGTGACCGTCTGCCTGGATACTCCATTTTGCACCGGGCCTGAAGAGCAATCGGAGATAGTAATCCTGGAGCCCTGTACCCCGAAGGTGCTGCCGGCGTAGTAATAGTCCATATGACCCCAGAATTTATGGGGCGTCCCGTACAATGGATCAAAGGCCCTGGAAGTAGCGCCGGACTTACCGCCTGTCGTGTAGTCGGCTCCCAGTCCGGCTTTTATTTTGGATGAAACGGCATAAAGCGCCTGTGCGGACAAAAGCCACCCATCCACCTTTCCGCCATCGGCGTACTTCCCGCCCTGGTAAGCCACGTTACCCGTCAGCGACAACTTTTGCCAGGTCTGTTGCGCATACAGCGACGCCGTAAACCGGGAATACACGCCTGCGTCCCAGGTCTTGACGGGCTTTTGCTCTATCGTATCAACATGATAACGTGCAAACTGATCTGCCAATGCCAGCAGGGAAACGCTTCCCGTCGCGTTTTTCCGGGAAACATGCAGGTATTGCAATCCCTTGTACATAGCGCCCCATTAGTATTCGCGGCATATGCGCCCGGAGGGGCGCCGTTATACAAAGTCCCGGAAGTCGCTTCGCGGTTCTGCGAATAGGCGAAGCCTGCATCTGCCGCCCATGGGCCGGAAGAGTAGCGGAACAGCAGCGCATCGTGCCGGCGGGCTTGTTGCAGCCAGTCAAGATTGCCCAGCAGCCGGCCGTCATCGTAATTCAATTCCTGCCGCCCCACTTTAAAACTCAGGTTGTGTACAGACGCCGTATCCGTCAGCCGTACTTCCGCCCAGGCTTCGTGGATCATCAACCCATTGTTATCAACGGTGCTGATCTTATTGATGGTGGAAACGTCCGGCCCCAAACCCGGACGTCCTGGACCGTCAATCCGAATTTGAGGCGATTGGTGGTAAACCCTGCCGAAAGCCGGGTGCGTTGCGAAGTGAAGAATGCGGGTTTTGCACCCATAGGAAGGGGCTCCCCTGCCCATCGCGGTACTCTGTTCGGGTACGCAGTTGCGCCGCCACCGAGAGCTGCGCTTTGCCCGCCAGCGGCAGGCCGCCCAGCAAAAGGAGCATGGCCGTCCCGTAGCGGGAATGCTTTTTATTGTACATTTGAACGATTTTAATTCCAGCAATTGAAGTCACGAAACCCGGTTCGCCGCCAAGCCGCCGGGTTTCAACTTTCTGTCTCAGGCCGTTACAACAGATCCTTCCTTTCCGCCCACACCGATATACACACGGTCTTCTTCCAGCTTCACCGGAAATACTTTGATCGCGCACTCGTGCTCGTCAGACAAACAACGCCCGTCTGTAAGGGAAAAGGTTTTCTTATGGAACGGACAAGCCACCTTCGGCTCCGCCTGCTGCGTACCGATCATTCCCCTGCTTAACGCCATCTGCCTACGGTGCGGGCAAAGATTCTGGGAAGCATACCACTCGCCGCGCCGCGCGAAATGAAATAATGCGATCTGTTCGTCTTTGTATTTAATGCAAACCCCGCCATTTGCAGGCACGTCTTCTACCTTGCAGGCGAAGAACCAGTTCGTTTTATCTTTTGTGATGGGTGACATAATATCTTTTTTCGGTTGATGATTTATTTCCACTCCACGGCTTTCTTCTGATCACGCAGCTGCTCGAATTTCACACTGGGATCCTTTTCTTCCGGGGCGTTCACGAAATGCGTGAAGCGTTTGCGCAGCGCGGGCGTTTCTACCACTTCGCGCCATTCGCATTTGTAACTGTCTACCAGCGCCTGCATCTCACGCTCCAGCTCCGCGGCGATGCCGAGACTATCCTTCACCACCACATTGCGCAGGTAATCGATGCCTCCTTCCATCTTATTCAGCCACGTCGCAGTCCTTGTAAGCGGGTCGGCCGTTTTAATGTAGAACATGAGGAAACGGTCGATGTATTGAATGCAGGTCTCGCTGTCCAGGTCGGCCGCCAGCAGTTGAGCATGCTGGGGCTTGGAGCCGCCATTGCCGCATACATAAAGGTTCCAGCCTTTTTCGGTGGCTATGATGCCGAAGTCTTTCGACTGCGCCTCCGCACATTCGCGGATGCATCCGGACACTGCAGACTTCATCTTATGCGGCGCCCGTAATCCACGGTACCGCTCTTCCACCCGGATGGCATAACTCACGCTGTCGTGCAGGCCGAACCTGCACCAGGTGGACCCTACGCAGCTTTTCACCGTGCGCAGGGCCTTCCCGTATGCGTGACCGCTCTCGAACCCTTCTTCGATGAGCTCTTCCCAGATGAGCGGCAGATCCCCGACGTGCGCGCCGAACATATCGATCCGCTGCCCGCCGGTAATTTTGGTGTATAGATTGTATTTCTCCGCGATTCGGCCAATGGCCATGAGCTTCTGCGGAGTGATTTCCCCCGGGAATGCGTGGCACCACGGAATAGGTGCCTCCCTTCTGAATATTAGCGAGGTATCTGTCGTTGGAGTCCTGCGCGGTATCGTTACCTTTGCCAGGATCATATCCCCCACAAACTGGCCAGGATGGAAGATACTGCGGGTTTGCAAACCTCGCATCCGTCGCCATGGCCAATGGTATCCAGCACTTCGTCGTAGGAGTGGAGGCTGCGGATCTTTATGAGATCGAACAGCTCCTGGCGCGAATAGCCGAAGTGCTCGCAGAGCACATTGCGGACATATTTGCCCTGCGACTTCAATGTATAAGTGATCAGATCCTTCACCATCGGGGCACAGCCACCGCAGGATGTGGAAGCGCCCGTACATTTCTTCACGGCGTTGAACGTTTCGTGCCCTTCCTCCACCGCCTGGCAGATCGCGGCTTTGGTGACGCTTTCACAGGAGCAGATCATCGCGTCTGGCGGGAGGCCCAGAACGCCGGCCGCCGCTTCACCGGTGGAGCGGGCGCCCAGCAGCTCGTCTTCCGGCTTGCCGGTGATCTTCATTTTATTCTTCGTCTTCTGAAGGAGCATATTGTAGGCAGATGCATCGCCTATGAGGATGCCGCCGAGCAGGTACTGCCCGTCGTCGGTCATATTGATACGCTTGTAAACGCCGGCTACCTGGTCTTCGAACACGATCACGCGGCAGGAATCGGCCGGCGGGAAGGGATCACCGAAACTGGCTACATCCACCCCGATGAGTTTCAGTTTGGTGCTCATGTCGAACCCGCCGAACACACGGTCGCCGCCCAGGATGTTATCGATGGCGATATCCGCCATTTCGTACCCGGGCGCCACCAGTCCATATATAGTATGTTGATACAGGGCACACTCTCCGATAGCATAGATATTAGCGTGCGAGGTCTGCATTTTATCGTTCACCACGATGCCGCCGCGGGAGCCGGTCTCCAGCCCTGCAGAAGCGGCGATTTCATCCCGTGGACGAATCCCCGCCGATATGACGATCATATCCGCCGGGATGGACGCGCCGTCTTCGAACCCGATGCCGGTGGCCACGCCGTCTCCGAGGATAGAGGTGGTGTAGGCGTTGGTCCGGACCTTCAGGCCGATAGCTTCGAGTTGTTTGCGGAGGATGTCCGAACCGTTCTGGTCGATCTGCCGGGGCATGAGCCGGGGGCGTATTCAACGATGGTGGTGTCTGCGATGCCGAGGTCGAGGCAGGACTTGGCGGCTTCGAGGCCCAGGAGACCGCCGCCGATCACCGCGGCTCTGCGTGCTTTGCGCGCGGCGGTTTTCATGTGGTCCAGGTCTTCGAGGGTCCGGTATACGAATACGCCTTTCTGATCGGTGCCGGGCATGGGGGCACGAAGGCGGAAGAGCCGGTGGCGAATACGAGGATATCGTAAGATTCGGTGATGCCGGATTTGGAGGTGACGGTCTGTACGCCCGGGGAGATGTGGTGGACGGGGTCTCCCAGGTGAAGGGCAACGCCGTTATCGGCGTACCAGCTTTTAGGGGCGAGGAGGAGGTCGGCGGTGGACTTCCCGTCGAAATAGCTGCTGAGGTGAACGCGGTCGTAGGCCGGGAGGCGTTCTTCGCCGAATACGACGAGTTGGAGGCCGGGAACTTTCCTTTCTACGAGCTTGCGGCAGAATTTGAATCCGACCATGCCGTTTCCGATGACGACGATTTTCATGGGAGAGAGTTTGATGATAAAACGAAAGATTTCACATTACGATTATTTCTATACACACTTTTCACCTGACACGCCTTAGATTTTGACTACAGAATTCCAAAATAATCAAATTAAATTATGATTCATATCATGAATTTACGCTCAGATAGTTTATTTTTATAGTGTTTCTTAGAATTTATGTCAGATAATTATTTTACTAATTTGTTATAGCATGTTACAGCCTATGCTTAGCCTGGTTGGCGCCGGGCCCGGGGATCCGGACCTCATTACACTGAAAGCCATTAAGGCCCTCCGGGCGGCAGACGTCATATTATATGATGCGCTCGCCAACGAGGAACTGCTACAATACGCCCGCCCGGAAGCCCTTTGTCTCTCCGTAGGCAAAGAGCCGGGCGCCATGCCGTGCCGCAGGAGGAGATCAACCGCCTCATCGTGCATTATGCGCTTTCGCACGGGCATGTAGTGCGGCTCAAAGGCGGAGACCCCTTCCTTTTTGGCCGTGCCGAGGAGGAGATCCGGGCTGCCCGGGAGGCGGGGATCCCCGTTCAGACCATTCCGGGCATTACCAGCGCCGTAGCCGCCCCCTCTTCCCAGGGCATTCCGCTGACGGCCCGCGGGCTGCATGAATCCTGCTGGATCACTACCGGCACCACCCGCACCGGCGCTATCTCCGCAGATATCGCCCTGGCCGCCCAATCTTCCGCCACGGTGGTGATCCTGATGGGCATGGGCCGCATCCGGGAAATCATGGAGCTGTTCCGCGCCAACGGAAATCCGAAACGCCGGTAGCCGTCATCCAATCCGCTACCACGGCGGAGGAGCAATGTGTAACCGGCACGGTGGCAGACATTGCTGACGCTGCCGCCGAAGCAGGTCTGGGCTGCCCCGCCGTAATTATCATCGGGGAAACCGTTCGCCTGCACCCGGCTTTATGGAAAGAATATTATAACTTGACGGCTCAGATCAACGAGCCGCCTGCATGAAACTTACCCGTAAAGCCTGCCATACCGATACCTGCCTCGTGTGCCGCCTTTGTCAGCCGGCCTGGAAGCCCGCCATCGACGCGCATAAAGAATTTCGCCCTCAAAAAGGCGAACTGCTCTTTTCGAAGGCGATCCCGTGACCGGCATTTACTTTATTTATTCTGGGAACATGAAAGTGCACAAGCACTGGGGGCAGGATAAGGAACTGATTATCCGGTTCGCTGGTGCGGGAGATATCGTAGGTCACCGCGGCATCGGCGCCGACCTGGTTTACCCCGTGTCGGCTACCGCCCTGGAGCCGGTCACCGTCTGCTACTTCGATCTGGAATTCTTTCAAAACACCCTGCAGGTTAATACCAATATTCTATATGAGCTGATGATGTTCTACGCCAATGAGCTGCAGGAATCCGAGCGCCGAATGCGTAACCTGGCGCATATGTCCGTAAAGGGCGTATCGCCTCCGCGTTGCTCCACATCGAAAAAGTTCGGATCCGAAAACGGATTCATCAAATTCCCCCTTTCCCGGCAGGATATCGCCTCCTATACCGGCACCACTTACGAAACCGCCTGGCGCATGCTCCAGGAGCTAGCCAAAGAAGGCATGATCTCCCTGGAAGATAAGCGGTACGCAATCCTTCAACATGAAGCGCTCCGCGCGTTCATCCTTCAGCAGGAATCAGGAGAATAAGGCCTGGGGTTACACCGCCATACCCGATTGTCATCTTCGCAAGAAATGTTTTCCTCAAAGCGGCTTTCTCGAGTATTCACTATGCGGCAGGCACTCTACCCGCATGAACCCCGGTAATCATCCATGGCATCCTAACCGGTCAACGGAAGACGATCAATTCTTTAATAGCAATACATGAACCCTTACAGGTTACCGAAGAAGAACCGGGTACACTCCCGGCAAATATCACGAGCATTCCACCAGGCCACAGGAACATTGCCCCCATAAACCCAGGTAATCATCCACAACACACCGCAGCCGTCCTGACCGGGCAACGGAGAAGCAATAAAGCAATCTTATGGTACCAATACATGAACCGTACATGATAACCGAAGGACGACCGGGTAATTTCCCGGCAAATATCACGAGCATTCCACCAGGCCACAGGAACATTGCCCCCATAAACCCAGGTAATCATCCACAACACACCGCAGCCGTCCTGACCGGGCAACGGAGAAGCAATAAAGCAATCTTATGGTACCAATACATGAACCATACAGGATAACCGAAGGACGACCGGGTAATTTCCCGGCAAATATCACGAGCATTCCACCGGGCCACAGGAACATTGTCCCCATGAACCCAGGTAATCATCCATAGCACACCACAGCCGTCCTGACCGGGCAACAAAGAAGCAATAAAGCAATCTTATGGTACCAATACATGAACCGTACAGGATAACCGAAGGACGACCGGGTAATTTCCCGGCAAATATCACGAGCATTCCACCGGGCCACAGGAACTTTGCCCCCATGAACCCAGGTTATCATCCATAACACACCACAGCCGTCCTGACCGGGCAACAGAGAAGCAATAAAGCAATCTTATGGTACCAATACATGAACCGTACAGGATAACCGAAGGATAATCGAAGGATCACCGAATGATGAGTGCTGATAACGTGGACTTGATGCGGAAGCGATCTGTACCTGATGCGTAGTGAAGATTTGACATACAGCAGGCATGCAAATAGGGAAAAGGGCGCCCGCAATACATGGCAATGCCTGGCGGAGGATGGCCTGCCGTACAAAGTTAGGGATTCCGTATATGTTGACAATGAATTGCTTAGAATAAAATCTTATAAAAATGGCTGCCCGCTATTCCCGTTGGATGAAATCTTGCCCGTTTCCTTCTGGTGTTGTTTGATCGGGCGGCAGGGACAACGTTTGATCGGGTCGCTGATAAGTTGCCGATCTTACCGGAACCACCGTTATCTTCCTGCTTTCCACGACTGCGATAATATCGGCAGCGGTGTACTTCCGGTTATTGGATGCATGGGTTCCCGGAACATTCTGACCTGTAAAGTCACCAGCAGTGTACCCTTTCCGGGAACGTCGATGGAGAGGTCGGCGCCTGCGAAGTGCGTGATTGGCTGCTCCAGGTCAATGTAAAGCACCGCCGCGTCTGAACCGGTAACCTGTTGGGTCGGGAAATCGATACGGGTTCCGATCAGTTTGACCTCCATGCGGACGCAGCCGGCCGGCTGATAAAGCGGCTGCGCAGGGATGCGCAGTTTTCCATCTTTGAGAAGATGGTGGAGACTGTAAAAAACGTATCTGTGGAGGTGTGCCTGTTGAACCGGAAGCCTGCGAGGCCTCCATGGTTATTGCGGCCGGCTTTCACGATCGCCTTGTTCAACTGGTTCACGTGCCCGCCATCGCGGATGATGTCGAGATCAGCCGCGAGGGCGCTGCGGATGAGGGCGCCTTTCTTACTGGCGGCGCCAAACCATTTGGCAGCGTGGCGCGTAGGCTGCGTCTGCCTTACCGTCTCCGGCTTGGAGCGGATGAAGTATTTACCGTTCCGGTAGTATCCGATCATACCCCGAGCTTCCCGGTAAATTGAAATAAAGATTCATTTCTGGCCATTATTACAAGATTTTATTCAGCCGGGAATATACGGACGCAACACTATTCAAAAATGTAAGAAATATTACACTTTTGGAAGGTCTCCTAACCAGTAGACCTGGTACGGGCCAAAAAGGCAGCCTAAGCTGCCCCATATACTCAAACTAACCAGACAAATTTAAACCGGCAGCTTTACCGCCAGCGTACCTTCCTGTTCGTTCAGCTCAAAGCTACCGCCCTGAAGCTCCGCCAGGTAGCCTATCAGCCTGCACATCCGTTGGTCCAACGCTGCGCGGCCGGGTGCGGGTAAGGTGCCCGTCAACTCGAACATTTCGTCCTGCACCGCAAAGCGCAGCTCTGCCGGCGCACCGGGCGCCGCATTCCGGTTCAGGCACCAGGCTACATTCAACACTGTCTGCCGGAGCAATTGCTCATCCGCAAACGCAATTTCCCGGTCGTCATTCATGTCGAACGTCACTTGTGAAGGGAAGATGTGCGCATAACGCTCATCATCCACCACCTGCTCCAACATATGAACGATATTGAAGTTCGTGCGCTGTATCACCAGGGAGGCGTTCAGCATGTCCTGGATCACTTTAACGTTCTGCAACTGGAATTCCAGCTCCATCACCTGCAACTTGATAGACCCCGCCTGCCGGCTGATACGCCCGCCAGAATCCGGTTTGGCCGAATACATTTCGATCAGCTCCACACTGCTCAAAATCGCAGACAGCATACTCCGAAGTTCATGAAACACGTCGTCGATTAACCACTTATTGGCCGGGAGATCGCGTACTCCTGTGGAAGATTTCATTGTTAGCCCCTTGGTTTTTGTAGTCAGTTTCAAAATAAAGATACTGTCCGCCGCTGCGGGTTTTACGCTTAGTTGATACAAATTAATGTTTTCCTGAAAAGAAAAACTTATCCATGCCTTGTAGCTTATAACAACGCATTTTTTAAATTGTTGACAGCCAGCATCTTCTCCAACACTTTACGAAAATTAAATTCCGTCAGCGCCTGTAGATGCCGCTGGTGATGCAGGTCCGTACCCGCAAAATCCAACAATCCTTCTTCCGCCAGTTGCAGCGCCGCCGCCTGCACCCGGCTTCCGTAATACCCTGTAAACGACAGCAGGTTCGCTTGCAGCTTGATTCCCGTTGCATGAATCTCCTGTACACATCGAAGTCTTTATGCAGGTAATGGTACCGTTCCGGATGGGCCAGCACAGGCTCGTATCCCGCCATTTTCATATTGAAGAAAACACTCCGGAATCCTGCCGGCAGTCCTACCCAGGAGAACTCCACCAACACGTGGTTCCCGCCGATCGTCATCAGCGGTTCACGGTCTTCGAGGAGCGATTCAAAATAATCATCCATCAAGTACTCCGCCCCGCATTTATTTCGACAGGGATGCCGGTCCGGAGGACCGCCTCCCTTACTTCGTCCAGTTTAGGAAGAATGGTATCCGCTCCATTGTTATACACACCGCACATGATGTGTGGCGTGGTCGTCAGTTGCGTGTAACCCAGCTGAGAAAGCTGCCGGATGAACGCCAGGGCGGTTTCCAGGTCCTGCACTCCGTCGTCCAGCCCGGGCAGCAAGTGGGAATGGATATCGTGCTTCAATACGTCAAAATGCATTCTTTTCTCCTTTCAATGTGTTCGCCACGGTTAAAAATATGATGCGGAGGTCCAGGTAAACGGACCAGTTCTCCATGTACCAAATATCATGCTCCACACGCTTGCGCAGGTGGGTATCTTCCGTGATCTCGCCCCTGAAACCGTTGACCTGCGCCCATCCGGTGATCCCTGGTTTAAGGAAGTGCCGCACCATGTATTGCTTAATGATGGAGGAATATTCCTCCGTATGTTTCAGCATATGGGGGCGCGGGCCTACCACAGACATATCGCCCAGCAGCACGTTGAAGAACTGCGGCATCTCGTCGAGGTGGTCTTCCGGAGGATGCGGCCGATGCGGGTAAAGCGCTTATCGTTGCGGGTGGCCTGTTTCGAGTTGGCGTCGTTGTTCACGTACATACTGCGCATCTTCAGGCAGCGGAACGTGCGGTTATTGCGGCCCGTACGGTGCTGCACAAAGAACACCGGCCCCTTCGACTCCAGCCTGATCAGCAGCGCCAGCAAAGGTATCAGCCAACTGAGCAGGAACACGCAAACAAGGGAACTGAAGATGAGATCGAAAATACGCTTGCGGATGCGGTTGGCGATATCGTCCAGCGGCTCGGAACGCAGGCTGATGATGGGGATATTATTAAAATAATCCACATGGATCTGCCGGTTCACAAACATTTTGAAATCAGGAACAAATCTGAAATGAATAAAATGCTGCTCCGCTTCGTACGCCAGCGTGTAGAGATACGGGAACTGTTCGGGGAAAGCGTGGAATATATTTCGCGGATGTTATTGTCACGCGCGTAAGGCACACAGTCCTGCAGGTTGCCGATCACCGGGTAGTAAGATAGTTCCTGTACTTTGCTATACTCTTCAAAATATCCTTCGAACCGCAGGTTGCTCTTTTCCGCCAGCAGGTTATCCGCCAGCTTCTTTGACATTTCATTATATCCCAGTATCACCATCTTCCGCTCGATGCCCTTCCGGCTGCGCACATGATCGGTGATCCAATAGAACAACAGGCGGTTAAGTACCACGGCGGTAATGAACAGCGAGCAGTACATGAGCACGAAAAACCGGCTGTACAGATGTTGATACAGGAAGAGGAACCCCAGCAGTATGAGCAAATACATCAATACAGACTTCGCCGTCTTCCGCGCCATCTTCTCATATGATAGTTGTCCGCTGATGGAATGCAGGCCGGAGGTATACAGCGCGACGGCCCAGGCAATGTTAGATACCAGCAGGAAAGCGTCCGCCCCTGGTGCGTCTGTAAGTCGTATTGCCGCAGGCCCATCCCTGCGAGGAAGAAGAGCCCGTTGAGGCAGATGAAGTCCAGCACAAAGATCTGGACGAGAAATATTTTTAAATACCGGTACAGCATGACTAATTTTTTAAAACATTGGCTTCAAATCGACCCATCACTTTGTCGATGGATAAATACTCCACGGCATACGACCGTGCATTTCCGCGCAGGCCTGCGTGGTCTTCTGTCACCGCCTTGCGGATCCCTTCGTTAAGGGCCTCCTGGTTCTCCGACGGGACCACGATACCCAGCTGGTAGCCATTCACGACCTCGTACAGGCTGGAGCCCGGGTTGGCGGTCACCAGTGAAAGCCCGCCCACCGCCAGGATGGCCGTCAGCTTGGAAGGCATCACCAGGTCGGCAGCGCCGGATTTCTGGATCACCAGGTGCAGGTCGGCCATGTTGAGGAAACGGTTGAACTGTTCGATGGGCTGGAGCGGAAGGAAGTGTACCCGGCGCAGCCCCATGGCCAGGGCTTTGTCATGCAACTTCTCCCTGTAAGGCCCGGAGCCGCAGATCACAAAACTGTACATCCTCCCGGTCGGCCAGCGAGGCCGCCGCATGCAGGATGGATTCCAGCCCCTGTTTCTCCCCTATAGCGCCGGAATACAGCACTACCTTATGATCCGGCTGGAAGCCAAATGCTTCTTTGAGCGCCATCCGCCCCGGAAGGGGATGGAATTTATCCACGTCTGCCCAGTTGGGGAAGAGTTCTATCCGGCGGTCCAGCTTGCCGCTGATCTGTCGGATCATGCCGTCAGATATGCTGCTGACGTGATCCGATTTCCGGAGGATATATTTCTCCAGCTTCAGCATAGAGTCGATCATCTTACCGTTGCGGATCATATTCAGATCGCGTGCGGCGTCTATCTGGAGGTCCTGGATATGATAAAGCACTTCCGCGCCGCGGAGCTTCTTGTACATCAGCGAAAGCAATCCCAGATGGAAAGAAGGCACCACGCTCATTACATAGTCGTACTTCTTCGCGGGCAGAATGCGCAACAGTTGTGCGAATGCCGCCATGGCGAAGGTCACATCCATCATCATACGTTTCTTTCCGCTGGGCTGCGCCGGTACGTACTGCGGGCAACGATATACTTTCAGCCTCCCTTCATGGGACACCTCCCTGCGGAACCAGCGGGAACGCCGGCTGTAGGGTTCCTGCACTTTCCACTGCGGATAATACGGGTAGGTAGTGATCACGGTGCACTCATACCCGTTGTTCACCAGCCAGTTGATCATCTCGCCGTTGAACTTCCCGATGCCGGTAGGCTCGGGCGCATAATTTCCTCCTATGAGCAATAATCTCTTGGGCATGTCTTTCTATTTTTTCATCACACGATCGCGGACATAGGCCGCCGGGTTGCCCGCATGGATTTCCCATGGGCCAATACTCCTCGATGCTACGGAGCTCACCGTCAGGATGGCGTGGGATCCCAGGCGCACGCCGGGACAAACCACTGATTTAGCGCCCACCAGGCTCCGTCTTCCAGGTCGATACGCCCGAGGCGGTAAGGAAAGTCGGAGGCGGTGTAATCATGGTTGCCTGTCAGCAGCAACGCTCCCTGCGAGATGCAGACATTACTGCCGATGGAGACGTCTTCCAGGTTATCGATCCACACATCTTCGCCGATCCATACATTATCGCCCAGGCTCAGTCTCCAGGGATTCTTGATCCGCACCCTGGCTTTTATCACCAGTCCCTTTCCTACGCGGGCGCCGAACATCCGCAGCAACCGGGATTTAATGCCGTATGGCCAGGGATCGTGCTGTTGAAGATCCAGTAGTTGATGAAATACCAGCTCAGCACTTTCCACTTCGGCCCGGCCACATAATCGCCGGTGCGAAACTTCGACAGGTCTGTCCGGATGGCCTCAGATCGCGATGTTGTAATCATTTTTCAAAATTTCTTTCAGTTTGGCCGCGCTGGTATCTCCTCCCAGCTTGGCCTCGAATTCTTTCACATTCACATCCACCAGCAGCCGGTACCAATACCCCTGCATAAAGTGGAAGATGAAACCGCGGTAACCGTCCAGGAATCCGAACCGCAGAAAGTAACGGTAGCAGAAGTACATGAGCGCACGGCCGCCCGGCGGGATGGACGAGTACACCTTCTCTTTCAGGAAGCGCTTGCGCCGCGCCTGCCCGTTGCTCGACTCCAGCAGCCGCTGGTCCATATCCATGAACTGGTACTTGATATTGAGGAGATCGATCATTTCCTTGATGGCGTAGTTGTTATGCTTGTTCACCCACCAGTGAATCGAGTTCAGGTTATGATCCACCATGTGTTCCTTCAGCATGAGGGTATCGCCGCTGTTCACGACGATATGTTCATCCATCCAGCGCTGCTCCACGCTGGCCTGTCCGTTCCGCCAGACGCGCAGTAATACGTGGGGTAAAAGCCGCCATGCCGGATCCACTTATCTTTGAACAACACCTTCCGGCGGATGTACAGGCCGGTGACGCTGGCGGGCATTGTATGCAACCGCTCCCGGATCTCTTGTACCAGGGCGGGTTCCAGGTATTCGTCCGCATCCAGGCGCATGACCCATTCTGCCTGGATGCCGCAATTGTCCATTCCCCACTGGCATTGTTCGGCGTGATTTGTCCACTTGCGCTGTACCACCTTAGCGCCGAAACGCTCAGCAATGGCAAGTGTATCGTCTGTGGAATAGGAATCTACGATATGGATCTCCGAGGTGAGCTGCCGTATGTTTTCGAGGCAGCGCGCGAGATGGAGCGATTCGTTATAGGTTAATATGATGACGGCAAGACTCATACGGCGGCACGTTTTAGGGGAAAGTTGCTGACGTTGCGATACATCTCTGCGTAATCTGCCGCCAGTTTTTCTTCGTCAAAGTCCCTCCGGATGATAGCAGCCGCTTCCTGCCGGATACGGAGCCGCTCATTGCGGGCCCGGTAAGCTTCCGTAAGCCGCGCCCGTACGTCGGCCAGGCTCAGCGTGGTCACCCAGCCCAGGTTCTTCTCTTTCACATAGCGCGAAAGCCCCACGTTCTCGCTCACCAGCACCGGCGTTCCCACCGACAACGACTCTATTACCACCACCGCGAAGTTCTCGTTGTGGGAGGTCAGGGCGAATAGATCTACGTCCGCGAGGAATTCGAATTTCTCTTCTCCTTTCTTCCATCCAACCCATTCAACGCGCCCTTCCAGGCCTTCCTCTTTTATCAGCTTCCGCAGTTCAGCTGTATAGGCTTCGTCGCCTGCCCCCGCGACTTTCAGCACAAATGGGAACTCCACGCCAGCCAGCGCCCGAATGAGGATATCCAACCCTTTCTTGGGATCTACCCGGGAAAGGAAACCGATGGTAAACTCTCTGTTATTGTGATGTGCGGGGTCCGTCTGTGACATATACGGCAGGTCCACGATGTTGTGGATCAATCCACCCCGCCAGTTCCTGTTCAGTTTGAGGCAATCGTTCCATTCAACATCCGAAGTCACGTGCAAATAAGTGCGGGACAGCAGGTGTTTGCCCACCGCGTGATGCAGGAGCTTCTTTTTGAACGGTTTTTATTCTCGAAGATGTACTCGCATAACATTCCCTGGGGCTCAGCACCGGCTTGATTCCTTTCATGGCGCAGATAGCGGATACTCCCAGGATAAGGAAGTTCCACCAGGAATGGATATGTACGGCATCGTATTCTTTAACAGTTCCCCACACGGCTTTCCACAGCGCGGGTGAAATGTGCGTATGGTCTTTGGTGATACGGCGGAAAAACTGCACGCGCACCCCGTCCATGATCACGGGCCGGTCCAGCGGCATATCCAGCTCATCAGGACCGTTCGCGGTGGTAGTGTATACGGTCACGGTGTGCCCTATCTGCACGAGGCTTTCCGCCAGCCGCGCAACCGACACAATGGGACCGCCATAGATATATGCGGGCTTATAACTCGGAACGATAAACAGTATGTTCATGATCTCGTCTTAAAATTTCGTGCCTTTGTAGGTCATCTTTTTATAAATACCGCGGGCGTTCACCACTTTGGTGATCATCTCGAAGAGTACTTCCGCAGTTTGTCATATTTCAGAGGGAGGGCGCTCGCCATCCGTTTGTGCTCCGCGATCATCTTGTCCGTCACGGATACCGAGAAGGAATCGCCATGCATGCGGTACTCACCCAGCGGGGCGGGGATATATATCCTTTCCGGGTGAGCGGATCAAGACACAGCGTAAGCAGGAACTTGGAATCTGCCGAATATTTCATCGACTTATCAAACCCGCCTGCCCTGTCGTAAGCCTCGCGCGTCCAGAAGGCGCTCTGCTGCGCGAATGGTACACGGCGGAGGTAGCTGATGGCTTTCCATCCGAGGTTGATGCCTTTGTAGCTGTAGGCGATATCGCCGGTTTCGGATATGAAGTTGTGATCTCCAAACACCAGGTCGTATTGCCCGTGCTCGAACTTGCGTACCACTTTCTCCAGCGCATAGGGCAGCAACCGGTCATCGGAGTTAATGTAGCAGAGGTATTTGCCCGATGCCGCTTCCATTCCTTTCCGCAATGCATCGTACATGCCTTCGTCTTTTTCGGAAATGAGCACATCTACCGTTTGCGGGTGCTCCATAACAAGCTGCACGGTTTTGTCGGAGGAATTCCCGTCCACCACTACCAGCTCGAATCCTCGATACGACTGCCGCAGCAGGCTATCGAGCGTATCGGTGATGTATTTCTCCCCGTTGTACACGGGAACGATTACGGATATTAACTTTTCCATCATTTCCTGAACTTTTTGATGACGGCCGGGTTACCAGCCACGATAGCGTATTCGGGCACATCCTTCGTAACGACCGATCCGGCGCCAATGATGCTGTGCGACCCGATCTTTACGCCGGGAAGAATGATAACCCGCGTACCGATCCATACGTCGTCTCCGATCACCACAGGCTTACGCCGCGTGGCGCCTTGTTCGCGCATGGGAATGTCTGTCCTTTCGAAGTTGTGGCTTCCCGAAAGGATGACCACCTCCGGCCCGAACATGACGTCGTTACCGATGATGGTGTCGTTACCGAACCATCCGCCGGTATTGAGCCCGGAGTAATCCCCGATCTCTACGTTCACACCGCTGCCGAAGCGGGTATTCCTGCCCACTTTGATGTTCTTCCCTGCTTTCAGGAAGATCCTCGACGCCAGCCAGGTCCGGAACGACAGGCAGAGACCGCCTATAGGCCGGGGCGGATCGGGCAGCCAAACGGCCACGCTGTAATAGAGATAGAGCATGATGCTCTTCTTTATGGAAATATTCGACCGCCGGAGGAAGTAGAGCGGGTTGTCCCGGTACATCTTCACCTTCCCGGTGGCCGCGTCGGTCTTTTCTTCAAATAATTGTTCTGTCGCCATGGTGAACGGTATTTAGTTCCGCTTTAAGTGCGGCGATTTCTTCAAAAAACCTGTTATTGATTTCGTTGATCGTTGCGTCTGATGAAAGGCTGAAGTTCCGGATGGCGCCCAGTTGCTTCAGCAGGTCCTGGCGCACGGAGCTTTTCACGAGAAATTCAGTATTCAGCACATTGCCCGAAGCTTTCTTCAGCCAACCATGCAGGAATGACTTGCGGTATAGTTTGATATGCGTGGTATCGGTTCCGGTTTGCCCGATGGAGAACAACCAGTCCATCCATTTAAATTCCGACACCCCGCTGCCTTCCGTAAACGGCGTGCTCAGCACGAAGCGGCTCCAGGGAACGCGAAGGATATCCGCGATGATGGCCCCGTGCATCGCTTCCGCGATCACCACTTCCGAAGCAGCGATCTCTTCCAGCACATGCTCGATACCGTTTTCCGCGCTGGGGAGATGAAATGATACCCCAGCTCCCGGCATACCTTTTCCCAGTCGAAAACTGTAGCGACCTGAAATAGGGGATCACGCTCACTCTATATTTTTTTGGGGTGGATGCGATGCGCTCGTAGTCCGCCGAAAGCCCCAGCGCATACGCCGCGTCGGCGATATAAGGGTGCTCGTTACCGAAATAATGGGCGGACAGCGGCCCCTCAGGAACCGGACATCCCAGTCGCCGTCGAAAGAAAATGACTTGTACCCCGGCCTAACGCCCGTACCGAACACGATCTTGCGGCGGCCATTCAGGGACCTGAAAAGCGGGGAATCATGGGCAAGGATAGACCCGATGCCCACGAAGGCATGGGGCGACGAGGGGTCGTGCGGACCGAAGAACTGCGGCCACAGCCAGGCGTTGAGATCATCGCCGAAATTGCCCTTTGCGTCTTTATAATAAATGTATTCCATTCAACTAATTGGTATAAAGGAGTTCAGAAAAATCGGGTTGTTCCTCGTATACGAAATCGTAATACGCGCTCATGATGATGGCCCCGTAGCAGGCACGCTGAAGCGCAGGTGCTGGAAGGGCGAGAAGGCGAAGGTCCAGATCAGGCCGATCGTCATGAGCACGATCACCGGGTACAATGCCAGTGACTGCCCATTCTTAATGAGGTAAAGCCCCATCTTCATCAAAAAGAAAAAGACGAGCAGCACCGAAACGAATCCTCCGATCCCGCAGTTGATCCATGCCCCCATGAGAATGGAGTGGCTGGGGATCAGCTGTTCTTTGGAATAGGCTTTCTCGACATTGAAGTCCTCATCATGGAACATGAGCAGGATCTGGTAGTACTTCAGCGTATGATCCTTGGCCCAGGAGCCATGCCCGAACACGGGAGCATCGCTGATCGCTGTGGCGGCGGCGAAGGTTTCTCCACGGCCCGTCATCAGCAGCTCGAACGGGTTATAAGGATTGTCGAGCCGCTCGATCTGTGCGCGGGCGTGGTCGCCGCCGAACTCGCCGGCTTTGACCGCGTCCACGTAGAACATGTAGGTGACCTGGAATATGATCAGGGCGACGATGGCAAAGATGGTGATCTTGGCTTTCGTCAGTTTCAGCCCCGAATTGAAAAAATAGATGATAATTGCAGACAGGAAGAAGACTACGGCCGTAGAGCGCGAATCGAACGACACGCAGGTGATCGAATACCCAAACAGCACACCCATCACCGCTTTGATATTTCCCCGGCGATAGAAGTACGCACTAAGTAAATAAACAGCGGACGACAGGATCGGCACCATTTTGAACTTAAAGTAGCTCATGTCTGACGTTACGATATCGTCCGTATAGAAGATATTCTTCAGCATGATCATAGCCAGGTAGATCATGATACCTTCATAACTGTTGAACAGTTTGAACAGCACCATGAACGACAGCATAGACATAATGATCGACGCCCACCCGCGCATGTAGTTCTGCTGCGAGGTGCCCACTACCATATCCGTGAGTATCTGGAAAAGAGCAGCAGCGCCAAAGAGAGGATGATTTTCTTCAGGTAAGGATACTTGCTGAAATCATCTTTCCTGATGGCCGTAGGCGCCAGTCCGATCAACAGGATCTCGCTCAGCCGCATAGAACCTATGAGGTTGACGTTGACCGTGCTAAGCAAGGCGTAGAGCGCTATTTTTATCTTATTGTACATGGCGTGCGAAATGAATGGCTTCTTCCAGGCGACGGCGGTTCACAGCCGCGCTGTATTCCTTCATAAAATCGGCTCTCAGCGCATCTCCCCGTTGGGGCGACCCTTCGAACCTGAGCAATGCAGATCGGAACTCTTCCGCCGTATCCGCCACGATGAAATGGTGGCTCAACACGCCTTCCACCCCGCGGGAGGTGGCGATGATGGGCGTATGGAGCGCCATGGCTTCGAGGCATTTGAGACGGGTGCCGCTGCCGTGCAGCAAGGGGATCACGACCCCTTCCGCGCTGGCGATGTATTGCTTCACATCGTCTACCCGGCCGAGGGCGATGATGTTCTCCCATTCCGCTTGACCGGTAATCTTCTGCAATGCCTCGCGCGAGCCGCGGCCCACGAGCTGCAGGCGAAACCTCCCGGCGAGCTCTTTATTCCATACTTCCTGCACGAACCAGCGCAGCCCTTCGAAGTTCTGGTACACGGTAAAGTTGGCCGTCATGACCAGGAGGCGCTGCTGCCTGGGAGCTTTACGGCGTATTCGTTTGTCGAGGAAGTTGGGAACGAGAAATAGTTTGTTGGAGTCGATGAAGCGGCGGTGATAGTCGAGGTCGTGGTGACTGACTACCAGCACCGCATCCGCTTTGGAGAAATAGCTGCGCTCGTGCCACTGTTCCAGGGTCACCAGCTGCATCTTCCGGATTTTCTGCATAAGGCTGCGGGCTGGCAACTGCCGTGATATCTCGGGCTGGGCGTTATGTGTGCCCAATACCACCCGAATGCCGCGCCGGCGGAAAACCCGATGTAATGGCCCACATATCCATAGTCCAGCACGGCCGCGTCTATCTGGTGCTCGCGGCAGATCTGTTCGAATAACTGCAAGACGGTGGCAGATTTGGTGAAATAGTGGCTGCCAGTGAGTCTTTCCGAAACGGCTAACGGCTTTTTCGGATGGATATGGTAAGCGACGTTCGGAAGCGGGTACCGCGCCAGGTCTGCTTCCTCCTCATTGCGGATCACGGCATGTACCGTGTGCCCCAGGTCGGAAAGGGCTTTGAGGAGATAATAACTCCGCAGCTTCTCGCCTCCGTTATACGGAAATGTCGAAATGTTGGTAAAGAATATAATGTTCATCACGCAGCTTTTTTATCACAGCGAAACGCGGGTGTATCCGCGTGAGCGCCTTCGTCATCACATCCCGGATCTTACCGGTTTCGTAAGCCGAAAGCCCAAGCCAATGGAGCGTCCCGGCCAATCCCAGGGTACTGGCCGCACAGGTGGCGATCAGCCTCGCCCAGCCTTCGTCCATAGCCCGGTAGGGCAATAGCGCTATACAAAAAGCCAGCAGTACGCTGCCTACGGCTCTTCCGACAACGCCGGTCACGAATGCCCGGACGGGCAAGCCGATGAGTCTCTCGGCCGCCCCGATCCGGTATGCACAGGTTATAATTTCTATCCCCAGCGCCGCAGCCAGCACAGACCAGGCCGGCAGCCCCATCCGCAGCAACAGGTAAGCAATCGGTAGATTGAGCATCAACAGTGTGCTCACCGCCACCTGGTACTTCCGGATCTTACCAACGGATTGTACGCCTACCTGTATCCCTACAGACAGTTGATTGACCATCGTGCAGAGCAGGATCAGCCGGCAGAAGACGATGGTGTATTCCGGCACTTCCTTCAGCCATAATCCTAACACGAAAGGCGTCTCCAGCAACAGCGGTATGGCGAAGAACGCAAGCAGCGCGAAAGAGAATTTGCTGGCGATCATAGCCAGCTTCAACATCCTTTCACGGTTACCCTGCCCCTCGCTTTTCATGATCTGCGGGTTGAGCGCCTGCATGAGCGTCACGGAAAAGAAGCTCAGCTGGGCGTTCACCTGGTTGGCGATCCCGTAGGCCGCATTCACGATAGTACCGAAGAAGACGTTCAGGATCATCGCTATACCCTGGTTCCTCGTCACCACGCTCACCGCACCGAACATGTTCCATCCGCCGTAGGCGAACATTTCCTTCAGCAAGGCCATGTCTTTATACTGACCGATACGGATACGGCTTTCCGGGTATTTCACCGAGCAGTAGATCCGTTTGAACAGTAACAGCACTATGGCGGTGGCGGCCGACAGGCCAGAGAATAGGATCAGCCGGTCGGAGGCGGCCTGTTGCAGGCTGAGCGCCACCGCAAGCTTCAGCAGTGCTTCCGCTATCCCTGTGAGCGCCACGAGCAGCATGTTCTCCCGGGCGTTAATAGTTGCATCGTACGGTACTGAAATGATGGTAAAGAACGCGCTGGCGACCATAAAGTGAAATATGATCCGCGCAGCAGGCATTCTTTCGGGCGGAATATTCAGCACATGACCGAAGAGGAAATACCCCGCCGCCTCGAAAACCACCACCAGCCCAAGCCCCAGCAGCAGGTGCAGGAGAATGCTGGCGTTGAACACCTTCTTCAGCCTTTCCATATCCCCGCCGCCCAGGTTGTAGGACATATACCGCTGGGTAGAAAGCGTCATGGCCATATTGAGGAAAGACAACATGGCGATCACGCCCGCGATGAGATTGAAGATCCCATAGTCGCGGGCGCCGAGCGCACTCAGCACAAGCCGGGTAGAGTACAGGAGATGAAGATGGTGACCAGCATTTTCCCGTACAGCAAACCCGTATTCATTACCACTCTGTTCGCTGCCTGCATGCTTGTTTATTTTTATCCGATCAGGTGTTCCAAATGAGCTACGTCCTTTTTGCGGAAAAGCTCCACATCCGCCGCCATCATTTCCTTCACCAGTGCGGGCAGGTCGTATGCCGGCTCCCAGTTCAGTTTGGTTTTGGCCTTGGTAGGATCGCCGATGAGCAGGTCCACTTCAGTAGGGCGGAAATACTTCGGATCTACCGCTACCACTTCCTTGCCGATGGGGAGGATGAACTCCTTGTTGCGGCAGGCGGTCACCACGGCGGTCTCATTTACGCCGGCTCCGATAAACGCCAGCTCGATACCAACTTCATCGAACGCCATGCGCACGAAGTCGCGGACGGTGGTGGTGATACCTGTAGCGATCACGTAATCTTCGGCCGTATCCTGTTGGAGGATTCTCCACATCGCCTCTACATAGTCTTTCGCATGGCCCCAGTCGCGCTTGGCATCGAGGTTACCGAGGAAGAGTTTGTCCTGCAGGCCGAGCACGATGGCGGCGGCGGCGCGGGTGATCTTCCGGGTAACGAAGGTTTCGCCGCGCAGGGGCGATTCGTGATTGAAAAGAATGCCGTTGCAGGCGAACATGCCGTAGGCTTCGCGGTAGTTGACCGTGATCCAGTAGGCGTACATTTTTGCAACGGCATATGGAGAACGCGGGTAAAAAGGCGTGGTTTCGCGCTGGGGCACTTCCTGCACCAGGCCGTACAGTTCCGAAGTGGAAGCCTGGTAAACACGGGTCTTTTGCTCCAGCTTCAGGATGCGCAACGCTTCGAGGATGCGGAGGGTACCGATGCCGTCGGCATTGGCGGTATACTCGGGTGTGTCGAAGCTCACGCGCACGTGGCTCATGGCCGCGAGGTTATAGATCTCGTCCGGCTGCGTTTCCTGGATGATGCGGATCAGGTTGGTGGAATCCGTCATATCGCCGTAGTGCAGTTTAAAGCGGACGTTCTTTTCGTGCGGGTCCTGGTAAAGGTGATCGATCCTTTCTGTATTGATCAGCGATGCGCGGCGTTTGATGCCATGCACCATATATCCTTTCTCAAGTAAAAGCTCGGCGAGGTATGCGCCGTCCTGGCCGTTAACGCCGGTAATCAATGCGACTTTCATATGGTTATCATTTTTTGGATGGAGGGTTGAATGGTTCCGATGCCGTAATAGGTGATGCCGTTTTTATGCAGCGTCACATCGTCATAAATGTTACGCCCGTCAAAGAGCGCGCGTGCGCCGATCCTTGTCCAGTCGGGCAGGCGGAACTCGTTCCATTCCGTTACCAGCGCCACGGCATCGGCGCCTTCTGCGGCATGGTAGAGATCGGAGCACCAGATCACGTCGTCGCCGAGCACTTTACGCGCTTCGACCATGGCAACGGGATCAAATACCCGTACGCTGGCGCCGGCTTCCAGGAGGGAAGTAACGAGCACCAGCGACGGGGCCTCGCGCATGTCGTCCGTGTTTGGTTTGAAGGAGAGCCCCAGAGGGCTATTGTTTTGTTTTTTAGCTGGCCGTCGAAGTGACGGAATATTTTATCGAACATTACTTTCTTCTGATCCTCGTTCACCGCTTCCACGGCTTCCAGTATCCGGAGTCTGCGGTCGTATTCGAGGCCCGTTCGGATGAGGGCCTTCACGTCTTTGGGAAAGCAGGACCCGCCATACCCGATGCCCGGGTAAATAAAACGCGAACCGATGCGGGGATCGCTGCCGATGCCTTTGCGCACTTTATTCACATCCGCGCCTACCAGTTCGCACAGACCCGCGATGTCGTTCATGAACGATATCTTGGTGGCCAGCATGGCGTTGGCGGCGTATTTGGTCATCTCGGCGGAAGCCACGTCCATGAACAGGATAGGGTGCCCGTTCAGGAGAAAGGGCGCATAGAGCGATTCGAGCACTTTGGCGGCGCGTTCGTTGTTCACGCCTACGACGATGCGGTCGGGTTTCATGAAGTCGGCAACGGCCGCGCCTTCTTTAAGGAATTCCGGGTTGGAAGCAACGTCGTAATCTATCTGGGCTTCACGGTCCTGGAGGGCTTCCTTTACCGCGCGGTTTACTTTCACCGCGGTGCCCACCGGCACGGTGCTCTTCGTGACGATCACGAGGGGCGCGGTCATATGGGAGCCGATCTCTTTGGCTACCTGGAGCACATACCGCAGGTCGGCGGAGCCGTCTTCTCCGGAGGCGTACCCACGGCAATGAATGCCACGGCGGCGCCGGGGATACTGAATTCAAGGCTGGTGCTAAACTTCAGCCGGCCGTTTTTATGGTTGCGGACAACTATTTCTTCCAGTCCGGGTTCGTATATGGGCAAGATGCCATTCTCCAGCCGGCCTATTTTCGCGGCGTCCACGTCAACACAAACCACTTCGGTACCCACTTCCGCCAGGCATGCCCCGTCACCAATCCTACATATCCTGTTCCTACCACAACTACTTTCATGTCATTTCATTTTTATTGATGCATGGCATTCATATGCTGATATTGTTTCCGAAGGAAATCCCCATACGCCTGGGCAATACCCTGACGCAGGTCCGTGCTGTGCTTCCAGCCGAGGCCGTGCAGCCTGGATACGTCCATCAGCTTGCGGGGCGTGCCGTCAGGCTTGGTGGTATCGAACACGATATCGCCTTCGTAGCATACCACATCGCGTACGGTCTCTGCCAGTTCGCGAATGGTAAGATCCTCACCCGCACCGATGTTTACCAGCTCCCGGCCGTTATAGCTTTCCATGAGGAAGACGCAGGCTTCCGCCAGGTCGTCTGCATAGAGGAACTCTCTTTTTGGTGTCCCTGTTCCCCAGACAGTTACCGTCGGGCGGCCGGCTTGTTTGGCTTCATGGAATTTGCGGATGAGCGCGGGCAGCACATGCGAATTCTCAGGGTGGTAATTATCACCGATGCCGTAAAGGTTCGTAGGCATCACGCTGATAAAGTTGCAGCCATATTGGTCGCGGTATGCTTCACAAAGCTTGATCCCGGTGATCTTCGCAATAGCGTAAGGTTCGTTGGTGGCTTCGAGCGGGCCGGTCAGCAGACTGTCTTCCGTGATCGGCTGCGTAGCCAGGCGCGGATAAATGCAGGAGCTGCCGAGGAACATCAGCTTGCCGACGTTCTGCTCGTACGCCGAATGGATCACGTTGGCCGCGATCATGAGGTTATCGTACAAGAACTCTGCACGGTAGGTGTTGTTGGCATGGATGCCGCCCACCTTGGCCGCCGCCAGGAACACGTAATCGGGCTTCTCTTCTTCGAAGAAAGCCTGCACTGGTCTTGCCGGCGCAGGTCCAGCTCGCCGGAAGTGCGGGTGATGATGTTTTGAAAACCGTCTTTCTCGAGTTTCCTTTTGATAGCACCTCCCACCATTCCGCGGTGGCCGGCTATGTATATTTTAGATGTCCGTTTCATGAATGATAGGTTACAGCAGTTCCGGCCGGTTTTCAGCGACCCAGTTGTGCAATTGTTTAATGACTTGTCCTTTTCCTTTTTGCATAATGAGCAGCGCGCCGGGAGTGTCAACTACTACCATATTCTCCACGCCCACCAGCGCTACCAGCTTACTGCTGCCGATAACTGTGCTGTTTTGCGGGTCGCTTTCGATGAAAACGGCCTGGTCGTTGGAGTAGCGGAACTGTTGAGTGAGCGCCTGGGTGAGGGCTTCATAGCTGCCGACGTCGCTCCATTCCATATCCGAAGGCACTACTTTCACGCGGTCGCTTTTTTCCATCACGGCATAGTCGATACTGTCTGACGGGATGGCGATCATGCTTTCGCGGGAGATGCTGCCCGTACGCACCAGTTCGGCCGCAGCGCGGGAAGCGGCGTGGTAGATAGCAGGCGAGTGTTGCTGCAGCTCGTCGAGGATAACGGAGGCCCTGGCGCAGAAAATTCCGCTGTTCCAGAGGTAATCCCCGTTATCGAGCATGAAGCTGGCAGTGGCTGCATCGGGCTTTTCCACGAAGCGAAGCACGTCGTTGCCTTTATGATGTATGTATCCGAACCCGGTTTCCGGGTAAGAAGGTTTCAGCCCGAACGTGACGATGTAGTTTTCTTCCGCCAGCCGTTTGGCTTCGCTCAGTGCCGCTTCATAACGGTCGGGCGTGCCGATGAGATGGTCGGAAGGGGTAATGAGCAGGATGTCTGCCGGCGCGGACACGAATGCGGCAATGGCAATGGCAGCGGCCGTATTCCGGCCCACCGGCTCCGCGATGCAGCGGAGGGATGCGCCTTCGTCCAGCAGTTGATTGGCGATGATATCGGCTTGCGCCGCTCCCGCGATGGCCAGCACGCCTTTGCAGGCGGGGCGGTTACGCAGGTACGTCAGCTGCAGGAGGCTTTTGTCTTCGAAAAGCGGGAGCAGCTGCTTAGGCGTCTGGCGATTGGATAGCGGCCAGAGCCGGGTGCCCGAGCCGCCGCAAAGAATCACATGCTGCATGAGCGTGTTATCGGTATTATGCATAGATGTAACTGGCTTTTTGTACGTTGATATCATGAGCAGGTGCAGCCGCCACCAGGCGTAGCCCCAGGCTGGAGAGCACCGCCCTTACCTTGTTGCGCCCGGATTCGGGGTTCTGCCACGGTAATACAGCAGCGATGAACCAGTAGCTGGCGCCGTGTCTTCCTGGCGGATGGGGATCTTTTCGAGCATGGCGGTACGATGCTCGCGCATGAACCGGCGGATCATTTCAATGTCCGCATCATGGATCACGGCGGGCTGTCCCAGCCAATACACGAAATTGACGATACCTTCCGTCTCACGCACTACTCCCATCATACTTTCGGGAATACGGACGAACACGTACGAGGTAAACAACGGTTCGGCATCCGGTTTGCGCCGGTCGCTCCATTGCTTGTCAACAACGTTCATAGGGCAATAATTCTCAAGGCGCTTCCGGGTTAACAGCTCAGCGACCTTTTTCTCCATCTTAGCCTTGGTATATACCGCATACCAGGCGTGCAATTCCTGTTTCATAGTGTAGCATTTTACGGTGAACGAATCGCAATCGGTTTTCATAGCGTGGAACTTATAAAGGCAGGAAGAAGCATAGCTTCGCTCCACATTCACATGATGAAGCTGGGTTTCCAATAAAGGTTTATCATGGAAGCGGCAGGGCCGCTTTTCTTACTTGAACATGTTCTTCAGTTTCTTGCCGGTACCGTTCTTGTGGTCTTCCACATAGCCGTAACCATAACCGTAGGTATGATTGGCTACCCCACGCGGCTTCACGCCGTTGTACACGAGGCTCAGGCGCCCCATCTCGCCGGTACGGTAGAGCTCGTCGATCTGTTTGAGGTACTGCCGGGGCGTCACCTGGTGACGCATCACGTACAGGCAGGCGTCAGACAGCGGGGCCAGCAACCTGCGTCGGTTACCAGGCCTACCGGCGCGGAGTCGATGATGATGTAGTCGAACATCGCCCGCAGATCGGTGAGCAATTCTTCCAGCTTACCGTTCAGGATCAGTTCTGTCGGGTTCGGCGGAATAACGCCAGCGGGGATGAGGAACAGGTTATCGTTCCCCGGCACCGGGCGGATCAGGTCCGACAGGGGCGCCTTACCGACCAGATAGTTGGTAATGCCCGGCTCACGGCTGATGCTCAGCATATTGCTCAGCATGGGCTTGCGCAGGTCAAACTCCATCAGCACAACTTTCTTCCGCAGAAGCGACAGGCTGGATGCCAGGTTCAGCGATACGAAGCTTTTGCCTTCACCTGAAATGGAGGAAGTCACCAGCAGCGTTTTGTTATTGCCGTTCAGGCCGATGTAGGAGAGCGAGGTCCGCAGGTTACGGAACTGCTCTGCCAGGAGGCTTCTTCTGCCGTCGGCGATTACCAGTGGGTCCTTGCTATCTTCGTGCAGCAGCTCCGCCACGATAGGCGCAGATGTTTCTTTCTCTATCTCTGCGCGCGAAGTGATCTCGCGCTTCAGCATATCTTTCAGCGTGATCCAGATGGCCACCACCGCAATGCCCCCAGCACCGCGATGGCATAGACCATCATCTTTCGGGGCTCACCGGCACGCCGGCCGTTTCGGCCCCGTCCACTATCCTGCTGTCGGAAATGGCAGCGGCATAAGCCAGCGCCGTTTCCTCCCGCTTCTGTAAAAGGAAGGTGTAAATGTTATTTTTGATCGCCTGTTGACGGCTTACTTCCAGCAAGGCTCTTTCTTTGCCCGGAACGCTGCGCAGCATTCCCATGAACCGGTCGTTGGCAGACAGCAGCCGCGCCTTGCCAGCTTCCAGGTTCGAGCGCTGGCTCTGGATGTTCTCGCGTATGCCGGGTTTCAGCATCTCTGCCTGGCGGTTTAGCGCCGTAAGCGACGGGCTGTTAGCGCCGGTGGTTTTCTTTAGTTTCTCTTTCTCCAGTTCCGTTTCATATAGTTTATTCACTAACTCCAGGAGCACAGGATCACTGAGGCCGAGCGTAGCAGGCACCATGTTGACGCCTTCCGTTTTCCCGTTCACATATTTTTCTATGGATTCGAGCACGGAGAGCTGCATATTGGCTTCATTCAGTTTAGCATCGTTATCCTGTACACTGCCGAGGAACATCTTGCTCTGTTCGCTGATATCCACAATGCCTTCGTTGGTCTTGAATCGTGCCACTTCTTTTTCCACTTCGCTCAACTCACGCGTTACGATGCGGAGGCGCTCTTCCACGAAAGACATGGTGCTGGCGGCCATCCGGTTCTTATCCTTTACGGCTGCTTCGTTATATACCCGGATGAGATCATTTACGATGGCTTCGCCGCGGGCGGGCAACACGTCCATATACTCCAGGTTGATGACAGTCGCCATTTTAGATACCGGCGCGATCTTCATCCTGCCGAGTATCTGCTGGGTGAGCTGCGCTCGCCGGTGAGCTTCAGAAAGTATTGTCCTTCGGCGATGGGCGTTTCAGCATCCCGCATTTTCACGATCACGCGGCCCGGGGGTACCCGCGGTATCGTTGATGGGATAAGGCTTGCTGTTGAGCAGGGCCATTTTCTTCTTACTGTCGTACCCTACGCTCACAAACTCCGAGGGACCATCTTTAATCGCCCAGGGTTCTATGAAGTGGATGTTCATGGGCGAGGACTCCCCGTACACGGCCACGTTCTTCAGATGCCCTTTCACGAAGAGCTCCCCGTAGAGGTCGAGTTTCCGGATCACGTCGCGGATGAGCGTGCGGGAGGTGAGTATCTGTATTTCGTTCTCGATGTTCTTCTTGGAACCGAAGAGATCGAGCGAGTTCAGGATGTTGGATTCGTTGAGGTCTTTGGCTTCGTCCTTCACAAGGAGGGACGCTGACACCTTATAGACCGGGGTGGCATATCGCAGGTACGCCCATGCCCCGCCCGCCGCGATGAGCGCGGCCAGCACAAACAGGGGCCAGTAGCTCAGGTAACGGAACCGGAGCATAGCCAGGAGATCTTCGGAAGACTCTTCCTTTTCCACACGTTTATGGGCATTCGTCTGCTGCTTCATGGTCTTTCAATTCAATATGGTTATCAACTATGGTCACTGTCGGCTGCGGTTGTTCCGCAGGGGTCTTCGAAAAAAACGATATGGCTTACTTGATCACGAGCCTGTCGAGGATGATGACGAGAAGGCTTAAGCTGCTTAGGAGAATGGGTATCACTGTCCTGGAGCGGTCTGCCTGCGCCACTTTGGCTTTAGTCGGTTCCACGTACACAATATCGTTGGGTTGCAAATAGTAATATGGTGACGAAAGAATATTCGCGTTGTTAAGGTTAAGGCGGGTAACGGTACGAGCGCCGTCTTTATCACGTATGAGCATTACGTTCTCGCGTTTACCGTAGATGGTGATGTCTCCGGCCATACCGAGGGCTTCCATGATGGAGATCTTCTCACTGGTTACGGTGACTACTGCGGGCCTCGCTACTTCTCCGAGCAATGTGACGCGGAAGTTAAGGAAGCGCACGTTCACGACAGGGTCTACCAACAGCTGCCGCTGTTCGAAGCGTTGGCGGATAGTGTCTGCCAGTGTTTTCGTGGAAAGGCCTGCGGCGTGAATGGTGCCGAATACCGGGTACTGTATATTACCGGCAGCGTCTACAAGAAACCCTGATCCGGGCGCCGCTCCTGAAACTGCCGTGGCTCCGCTGTTAGCGGCGTTGGGCAGATTATAGAGCATAGCTTCCTGAGGGTTGATACTGCTCACCGTGATCTGCAGAATGTCGTTCTGCTGTATCGCGGGCTCGAAATTTCCGGCGATGCGCTGCACTGCCGTATCATTGGTTACATTATTGAAATACGTTGCGTTCTTAGTGCTCGCACAGGATGCAAACAGCGCACAAGTCGCCGCCAGCAGGGTGTTCAATAATACATTCCGGTTCTTCTTCTCTCGGGTCATAAAAGCGCAATTGATATGGTCTGGGTTCACTGTGATAGCACAGTTACAATATTAGAGCATACCGCGCGCCATAAATATTACTAAGTAGAGTATAAAACCGGAGTTCAGCCGAAGGCGTACTACTCAAAAAGTAGTTGGCCTTCTGCGGCCATATTTCAGAAAAGATTATTCGACCATATTTTGGAAATCAGCTCTGATTTGGAGACTACATTGAGCTTTGAATATATCTTTTTCAAATGCTGGTTAACGGTATGAACGGTCACGAACAACCTTTCCGCCATCTCTTTATAAGACAGTCCGTCTTTCAGCAACCCCAACAATTCGTACTCCCGCTTGGTGAGGCGGTCGCGGATGCTTTCGAGGGGATCTTTTGAAATATGATTGATGAGCATGTGGGCGGCCTTGGGCGAGAGGTGCCCCCTGGTCACGGCGTCGAGGATGGAATGATAGATCTCCATAAGGCGGCTGGTCTTGATGATATAACCGCTGGCGCCGTTCATGATAGACTCAATGACGTACTGCTGGCCGTCGTGGCCGGAAAGTACAATGATCTTTGCGTCCGGGTAATGTTGTTTTAATTCTTCCATTCCCTGAATCCCCGAATCTCCGGGAAGGGAAATATCCAGCAAAATGGCTTTTACATCAGGATCTTTATAAGGTAAAGACCTGAACTCTTCCATTGACCGGCAGGCGAAAACAACCTTGCACTCCTGAAAATCTTCTAAGAACTCTCTATAGTTATTCAGTTGAAAATGGTTGTCTTCAATGATACCAATAGTTATCATATTACGGTTAACGTTGATATGGTTTTCGCAATAAAGATGCTCGTGCACCTCGAATAATGAAATAGGATAGTATACTATCAAAGATAAGTCCAAATTTTAAAAATTAACTAGCAGATACATTAATTTATTGATAGCTATTCAAAACGGAACGGGAATTGCTGTATTATTATTTCAAGTAACAAATTAACAAATATCATATGCGACAAAAATGTATGTAGGCTTTGCTTCAATAGTTAGCATGGAAAGTGCAAATTATGCAAGCATTATGAGTAGTAAAATGACTATCTTTCTCGTGTGAAACCCGACCGGAAATTCCGGGAACAGAAACTGAAGAACCGAATCGACGAAGAACCATATCGACTAGTAATTAAGACATGAAGCCTAACCAGTCCATCAGGGTAAGCCATATGCTTCGCGGCATAGAAGACCCTGTATTGATCATCAGTACCGACCGACAGATCGTTCTAAATGCCAACAGCAAGGCCATAGACACGCTAGCCAACGGTAAATCCTCGCAGCTCAGGGGCATTCCTTTGCAGTCCGCCTACGGAGGCGGACACACTGAAGCATTCCCAAACCGCTGCCCACCGCTTTTCTTTTACCGGTTTCACATAACGGCAATACCGCCCTCCTCGACTTCCGCGTCAGCCCGCTAAAGATCGAAGGAAAGAAATACTGGCTGGCCATCGGCCGGAAAGTAGAACAGGAAGAAGCATTGCAGCAAAGGCTGCAAGATCTCGAACAGGAAAAATCCTTGCAGCAGATGAAAGTTCAGTTGATGTCAATGACCTCTCACGAATTCAGAACGCCCCTCACAGCCATCTCTTCGGCGATGGACCTGCTCGAGGCGCGCCTTCATCTCGATGGACAACTCTCCGCCTTCCACCGCCTGCAGCTCCGCAAGATCGCGGATGAGATCTTCCAGCTTAACAATATGCTCGATGAAGTGATGACCCTGAGTAAAATGGCTGGCAACAACTGGGAGGCAGACCGCAAACCAGTGGCCCCGAACAAATCATAGAGACACTACGTTATCAATACTTCTCCCACAGGAAAGACGAGCGCTCGCTGCTAATCTCCATAGACGGCGATCCCAGGCCCATACTGGCCGACAAGGACCAGCTGGCTAAAGTCTTTACCAATCTCATCAGTAATGCCTTTAAATATTCCACCCAAAAGAATCCGTCCGTTAAACTGTCCTACAAAAAGAAAAAACTCGTTATCACTTTCCGCGACCATGGTATAGGCATACCGGAAAGCGACCTCCCACACCTGTTCACGTCGTTTTTTCGTGGCAGTAATGTGGACGGTATTGAAGGACCGGTCTCGGTCTTTCAATTGTCAAAACTTTTGTGGAATCCAATCGCGGCACGATTTCAGTAAGTAGCGGGGTGAACGAAGGAACCGTCTTTACCATTGTGTTCCAGGACTTCGCCGACGCCATCTAAATCGATTTTGTGCCAGGTACAAAGCTGAACTGAAATGAACAACACCATCCTGCTCATCGAGGATAAGCCCGGCTTGTCCGAAGCGCTTAAGTCACTGCTGGAATTGCATGAGTACACAGTTGCCGTTGCCACCAACGGAGAAGAAGGTATCCGCACCGCCAGAAGGCTGCGGCCAGACCTCGTCATCAGCGACATTTATATGCCCGTGGTCAACGGGCTCGATCTGCTCGACAGCTTCCGCGACGATCCTGTATTAAACGAAATCCCCGTGGTCATGCTCACCGCGCGCACGGAGATAGACGATGTACAACAGGCCATGGAAAAAGGAGCGGCAGGCTATGTCACGAAACCGTTCCTCTTCAAAAATCTCCATGCCGTTATCCAGGGCATTTTCGAAAAACAGCTTTAACGCTTTGCAGGTGTAAACAACCACTCCACCCCAGCATGAACCCCGCGGTCTTGCTCATGTCTCCGCCATCGAGGCCTACGGCCCCGTAATGGTGAGCCCAGGCACAGGCGCGGCATACCGTACCTCCTGCAACGCATACCACTGGGTCATGGGCGCATCAAAGGGACCCGGCTCATAAGTGCCGAAGTTCTTTGTATAGGTCAGCATCGTTTTCCCCTGTAATTTGCTACCGATCTTGTAGAGCGCGCCCATGTGAACGCCGCTCACGCGGTTGCTGATGATATTCCAGCCTTTGTTGCGGATCACGTTCCAGCGCTCGCTGTAATCGAACGGCTGAATTTCGTCGAAGTAATACTGACCGCGGTTGCGGTTCACGAACAGCGGCGTACCGATGATGTGGTTTTCATATTCCCACCCGGTCAGGTATACCCCGTTATTATAATAACTTTCCCGCACGCCTTTCGGGTGCCAGTTGTTCATCTTCTTGGTAGATATCCACTCCAGGGTAGCGCGGAGCAGCACGGCATCTTCCCGCTTGTCGGTGAAACTGATGCCGGCGAGGTGGTCCGTATTCTTCATATCCACCCCTGGCCGGTTTCAAACGGCGTCTGCCAGTAGCCACGAAAAGCAACGTTTTCATTCTCCCATTCCAATCCTCCTTCCAGTATCCCGCGATGGTCGCCCGGACGATTTGGACGTACCTGGTCGGTCAGCACCGTCCCGTCATCCCCCTCCTTAACCAGCACCACATCCATGTAGTCTTTGAAGCTGCTTTTGATCTTAGGCAGGTCTTTCCGGTTGCCGCCCCACACCGCATAATGCTGTATGCCCCGAATGCTTTCAGTTTATGCTTGCCGACACGGAGATAGAAGTTCTTTTCATGAAGAAACGCGTAAGGGATGAACTGGTTGCGGCCCATCCACCCATGACTGAACTGCCCTTTTACCTGCAACCATCCGTTGGTAAACGGAACAGGCGCATATTCCTTCAGACCTATGCTGATTTTAGGAATGGGCAACGCGTTACCACTTACGCCGAGCGACCCTGAAGACAATTCAGGGTCTACCTCACCGATGATCTCCTCATAACGGCCCGCCCGAAGTTCCAGCTTTTTAAACGAGAACCTGACATAGGCTTCCTCAAAGAAGTTCCTGCGGAAGTGGTTATTGTTATAAAGGCTGATGCCGTATTGTAACCGCCAGTCGTCCTGCGCTCCAAACGTATGCGTATTCTTTGCGCGGATGTAGGTGGACAGATCGGATTTCCGGTCGGAAATAGTGCCGAACTTGTTGGCCGTGATCCAGAAGGGTTGGTAGTCCTTCGTGGCGATCGTGGCACGGTGCCCGTCCGCACCTCAAGCGAGTCTGCGAACTGCGCGTGGATGGCGGAAAAGGGCAGGAGTAAAGATATGGTGAGTGCGATGCCTGCCGGTTTCATAATTACAATATGTCTTATCCGGCAAATTACTAAGCATCGCCTTTGAAGCAGGTTACTGATTTCAGTATAAAACCCGTCCAACAGCGGTAAAGGGTACTAATGGGAGGAAGCAGCCCACAAATCAGCTGCCATGCTTCCGCGCAACGCGATAATATAACGAGGGGATAAACTTGCGCAGCCACCACAGTATCCGCTCCTGCCGGGCGATTACGACATGCTTTTTCTTCCGGCCGACAGACACGATAATTCGGCGCGCACATTCTTCTGCAGGGATCCCCTTCTCCTGTGCCGCATCCATCCGCCCGTGCGCTTCCCCGGAACCACGCAGCGCGTTCACCGATAGCCGGGTATGAATCCGGCCGGGGCTGGCGATAGTAATGTAAAACCCCGGGATCGTATGTTCCACTTGCAGCGACTCGAAATACCCCATCACCGCATGCTTGGCGGCAGCGTAGGCCGTCCGCCGCGGAACGCCCATCAAACCGGCCATACTCCCGGTAACAACAACATGCCCGCCCCGCTGCCGGAAGTGTGGCAGCAATGCCTGCGTCAACAATACCGGCGCAAAGAAATCCAGTTCCATGATGCGGCGCAGTACCTGTTCTGTCGTCTCCCCGGCGGTAGCGCGCTGACCAATACCGGCGTTGTTGATCAATATATCGATGTGACCATGTACCAGCAGCGCCCGGTTCACTAACGTTGGAATATCGGTATCCGTGAGATCGGCGGGCAGTAAAGTAGCGGGCAACGCACATTGTGCGCGCACTTTCTCTAACGCCATTTCATCCCGTGAAGTGAGGATCAGGCGTGCGCCGAGGGCAGACAACTGAACGGCCAGCGCCTCCCGATCCCCGAAGATGCGCCCGTAATCCAGATGACTTTTTCACGGAAACTGATCCTATTTTCACGCAAATGGCTCATATGATAAAGGTATACTTTTTAAGAACCATTTCCTACTTTGGCCTTATGAAACGCATTTTTGTATCATAACTGGCTGCCTTGGATGGTTACAGTCCGCCACGGCCCAGATCGAACCAACCGCATTGCAACAATGGCGCGACCGCAAATATTCCATGTTCATCCACTTCGGCGTATATAGCAAACTGGGTGGCGTTTGGGAAAATAAAAATGTCAGCCGCGGGCTTAGTGAACAAATCCGTGCCCACGCAGCAGGGCTTTACAACGACTCCTACGAAGAAGTGGCCCAGGGTTTAATCCTGATAAATGGAACCCCGACAGCATCGCTACGCTTGCTAAGCGTGCGGGCATGGGGTCCGTGGTGATCACTTCAAAGCACCACGATGGCTTTGCGCTGTGGGATTGCGCCTACACGACGTTCGACATCATGGACGCCACACCCTATAAGCGCGACATCCTCAAAGAACTGTCTGAGGCCTGCCGCCGCCAGGGATCGCATTTGGGCTCTACTTCTCGTTGATCGACTGGCACTTTCCGCCGGCGATGCCTATTTCCGGCTCCAATTCCGACTCCATCCCGCCCACGCACCATACCTACAATATGCAGCAGATCACGGAACTGCTTACCAAATACGGTCCAGTTTCCGAGCTCTGGTTTGATATGGGTCAGATGAGGCGGCAGCAAAGTGAAGAGATGCGTTCGCTGGTGCACAAGCTTCAGCCCAATTGCATGATCGGCAGCCGTATCGGTAACAACCAGGGCGATTTCACCGTCATGGGCGACAACCAGGAGCCGGACTACATCATCGGCGTACCCTGGCAAAGCCCGGCTTCCTTCTTCCATGAAACCTGGGGCTACCGTTCCTGGCAGGAGCGCGGTGATATCAATGCCAAGATCAGGGAGAAGCTGACGAGCCTGGTGAAGGTGGCTTCCCGCGGCGGCAACTTCCTCCTTAACATTGGCCCCAAAGGCGATGGTACGGTAGTTGAATTCGAGCGGGACGCATTGCTGGCGATCGGCAACTGGCTGCAGCAGCATAGCGACGCCATTTACGGTACCCAGCCCGACCCGTTCCATGTGCCTTTCCAATGGGGCAGCATCACCAGCCGCCACAACAAACTGTACCTGCACATCATGACGCCTCCGGAAGGCAATGCCATCCTTCTGCCCGGCCTCAGAGGCAAGGTATCGGAAGCGCGCCTGCAAGTGGCCAACACTCAACTCAAATACACCCAGGGTAAAGAAGGCCTCCGCATCCAGCTGCCGGCCGGCCTCGATATGAGCGGGCTGTTCCAGGTAGTGGAAGTGACGCTTCCTGACGGTTACACTGTACCCCCTGCCAATATCCGCCCCCTCGGTCCAGGCCTCATCCTGGATAACAGCAACGCTTTCCCTTACTTCAGCAACGCCACGATCGATTACAACACGAGCTTCACCAGCACCATCCGCAATGCCTGGTCGCTGGAGCCTCCGCGCAGCGGCGCCTTCCGGCCCACGTTGACCTATACTGAAGAGGAAAAAGACCGCACCATCGACCTCCGCCTGGGCGACAAAACCACGGCCGTAAAACTCGAAGGCGGCAAATCGGAGCAGCTGAATAACGACATCGCTTCCCTTCAAATGGGCCCGATCCACATCCTCGGCCCCCTTTTCCGGCCCCGGTGGCACACATGGCTCCCTGTCGCAGGTAGACCTGAGCCAACCCTGGCCCAATAAAGACGGCAAGCGCTGGGTAGCACATCCCGAATGGAAGAATGGTACCGAATATTCCATCAATGCCCAACGCCCCGCCGGCGCCATGACAGCTCATTACCTGCTCCAGGAAATCACGTCCCCGCTGCCCGCAGCGTGCTGGTTAAGCTCACGAGCGGAGATGGCATCATGGTGTTCCTGAACGGCAAACAGCTCCTGATCCAGAACAACCCTTACCGTAAAGACAAACTGGACCATTACGTGCTGCTCCCCCTGCAGGCGGGTAAAAACCAATTGTCCGTGAAGCTGTTCAACTACTTCCTGAACGCCGTTCCCTTTAACATCGACTTCAACATACCCCAGGTCGTTTACCACCTGGACCTGCCGGAGGTCCGCATGAGCAAGGAGGCGTACTTCCCGGTTAGCTGGGAACTGCATAATCCCTCTACCCCGCACGACGAGATGGGATTGCCCAACCTTCAACTGCACTTCAGATAATACCGCTTTCAATGCTTTAATAAGCCGGTGCAGCAATTGCACCGGCTTTTTGTTTCCGTTTACCTGCCTCTAAGTGGCTAATATCCGCTTAATCAAGTGGTAACATGTAGGTAATTTTGAGTCGTAATTTGAACAGGACTTAGGCGGAATATTGTAAACCAATGTCAGTATTTCTAACATCAGTTGTAAACCCATATCCGTACAAGACCATAGGGGAATTAGCGCAATTAGAAGGGAGTCAGGGGCAGACGAAGGGCAGACGAAGGGCAGACGAAGGGCAGACGAACGGCAGACGAAGGGCAGACGAGCGGCAGACGCGAAGGAGTCTTGACTATGATTATCAGGCACTTAACAGCAAATAAGACTTAACAGAGATCCTTGCAACGCAATTTTTATAACATTAGGATTATGCCTAAAGCAGTACAAAATAATGACTAACAGCTACTTATAGAGTGTATGACAGAAGTTAAAGGCCGATAGTATCAAAATTTAAAGGTATGAATAGCCCATCGTTGCAGACAGGGGTGAAAACTATAACGCCACTGCACAATCATTAAGCTAAAATTGATAGTTGTGCATGTAAGGCATTATAATGCGGAAGCCCCGACAACTGTCAATACCAGACAGCCATCGGGGCTTCAAATATTATGAGGCGATTTACCAGCTTAGCCAGCTCTTCTCCATTCCGAGGTAGATACCATCTTCGCGGTGCTCGATAGGTAAGTTCGAAGGTAGAAGCCCTCGCCGCTGGAGTTATATCCATTGCGCAGCGCGAACTTATACCGGTGAAGGGGGCAAACCACGTTGCCACGGTCGTCGAGAAAGCCGTCTGACATGATGCCGCCGGCGTGGGGGCACTTGTGCGCGAAGGCATACAGCTCACCGGCGTGCCGGGCTACGCAGACCTTCTTGCCGTTTACCTCCTGGACCGTTATGCGCGATTCCTCCGCTACCGGGTCTCCCGCTTCGGCGAACCGGTACCAGTTATACTGCTTCGCCATTAATAGAAGAATTCGGATTTGTAGGGATACCGTATGCGGTACAGTTCAACCACCTTGTCCATAATGGTTTTGCGCAGCTCTTCCACGTTGCGGCGCTCCGTTGCGGAGATGAAGACGCAATTGCCGTGGGTTCGGTGCTGCCAGCTTTCCTTAAGCTGGTTGAGGATGTCGTTCTTCACGTCATCCGTCAGCCATTCGTCGAAGGTCTGCTTTTCGTACAGGTCCATTTTATTGAAGATGAGGATGGTAGGCTTATCGAGCGATTTAAGCTCGGTGAGCGTGCGGTTCACCACCTCGATCTGGTCTTCGTATTTGGGATGGCTGATGTCTACCACATGCATGAGGATATCGCTTTCCCGCACCTCGTCGAGGGTGGACTTGAAGCTTTCCACCAGGTGGTGGGGCAGTTTGCGGATGAACCCTACGGTATCGCTGAGCAGGAAGGGCGTTTGTTCGAATACGACCTTGCGGGTGGTGGTATCCAGCGTGGCGAAAAGCTTGTTCTCGGCGAACACCTCGCTTTTGCTGAGGAGGTTCATGATGGTGCTTTTCCCTACGTTTGTATAACCTACCAGTGCCACGCGGATGAGCTCGCCACGTTCCTTACGCTGGGTGAGGGCCTGTTTGTCGATTTCGGCGAGGCGCTTGCGCAGCAGCGCGATCTTATCCTTCACGATACGACGGTCTGTCTCGATCTCGGTTTCACCCGGGCCTCTCATCCCGATACCACCTTTCTGTCTTTCCAGGTGCGTCCACATACCGCGGAGCCGGGGAGGATGTATTGATACTGGGCGAGTTCTACCTGCACCTTTGCCTGCGCCGTGCGGGCACGGCGGGCGAATATGTCGAGGATAAGGTCGCTCCGGTCGATGACCTTTACTTTGAGCTCTTTCTGGATGTTGGAGATCTGGGAGCCGGTGAGCTCGTCGTCGAAGATAACCAGCTGGATGTCTTTCCCGGCTACGTACTGCCGCACTTCCTCCAGTTTGCCTTTACCTATGAAGGTGGCCCTGTCGGGGTGGGGCAGGCGTTGCGTGAAGCGCTTTACGGCGGTGGCGCCGGCCGTTTCGGCCAGGAATGCCAGCTCGTCCAGGTACTCCTGTACCGGGGCTCCGTTGTTCCTTGTGGATCAGTCCTATCAGCACGGCCCGTTCGTCCGCGGCTACTGCCTGTGTTTTATCGATCAATGTTCTTGCAGAATTTGTGCAAAGTTAATGAATTAGGCCGGCGCCTGGCAAGAGGCCAAATTTTCCTACATTTACGCCTTCACCTCAACAAAATCTGATCCAATGCGTAAAACATTCCTGTTAGCAGGTATTTTATTCATTCAACACAGCATGGCACAGCAAACAATGACGCCCGAGCTGCTCTGGAAGCTCGGAAGAGTAGGCGGAGAAACAGTGCTGGAAGACGGGACCGTGGTTTTCGGCGTTTCCCGGTACAGCCTGGAAGACAATAAAAGCGAAAGGAACCTGTATTCCATTCCCCTTTCCGGAGGCACGCCTAAACAACTGACGTCCGCGCCGGGCGGAGAGTCTTTCGTAAAGCCCTTCCCGGTGGCAAGATCCTTTACAGCCATAAAGGCCAGCTCTGGGAAATGGGGAAAGATGGCTCCAACCCCGTTCAGAAAACGAACGTCGACGGCGGCCTGCAAAATGTCCGCATCAGCCCCGACGGCAAGCATATCCTCTTCTCCCGCGAGGTGGAGATGGAAAAAGTGCTGGCGAAAGATAAGTACCCCGACCTGCCCAAAGCCAACGCGCACGTCTATACCAGTCTGAACTACCGCCACTGGGATACCCGGGAAGACGGCAAGTTCAACCACGTGTTCTACGCCACCTTCGATGCCACCACCGGCGCCGTAGGCACCCTACAGACATCATGGCCGGCGAGCCGTTCGACTGTCCGCAGATGCCATTCGGCGGCGCGGAAGACTTTACCTGGAGCCCCGACGGCAGCCAGATCATCTATGTCTGCAAGAAGAAGCACGGCAAGGAATACGCCGTGAGCACCAATACCGACATCTACCGTTATACCCTTGCCTCACAAAAGACAGAGAACCTGTCTGAGGGGATGAACGGCTATGATGTGGCGCCACAATTCAGCGCAGATGGCAAGAAGCTGCTCTGGCTGAGCATGGCCAACGATGGTTTTGAAGCGGATAAGAACGACATCATCGTACTTGACCTGGCTTCAGGGAAGAAAAGCAACCTCACCGCCAAATGGGACGGCACGGTAGCTTCCTCCCGTTTCGCGGCAGATAATAAAACCGTTCAGTTCCTGGCGGTGACAAAGGGTACCGAGCAACTGTTTACCGTACCGGTGGCAGGCGGCGATGTAAAACAGGTCACTAAGGGTCAATTTGATATTAACGGGCTCGTGGGGCAGCATGGCCAAACGCTGGTGGTTACCCGCGCAGACATGAACCATGCGGGCGAACTGTTCACCGTGAACCTGAAAGACGGCGCAGTGGCGCCGCTGACCAATGTGAACGATGATATTTACGGCAGCCTGAAGATGAGCAAGGTGTCTGAGCGCTGGATCAAAACTACTGACGGAAAAGACATGCTGGCCTGGGTGATTTACCCGCCCGACTTCGACCCGAATAAAAATACCCGACGCTGCTGTATTGCCAGGGCGGCCCCCAGAGCGCCGTGAGCCAGTTTTACTCCTTCCGCTGGAACTTCCAGCTGATGGCGGCGCAGGGCTATATCGTCATTGCGCCGAACCGCCGCGGGATGCCGGGGCATGGCGTGAAATGGAATGCCGATATCAGCAAAGACTGGGGCGGGCAGCCCATCCGGGATTACCTGTCTGCCATCGACGACCTGGCGAAAGAACCTTACGTAGATAAGGCGCGCCTTGGCGCGGTGGGCGCCAGCTATGGCGGTTATTCCGTGTTCATGCTGGCGGGCGTTCATGAAAAAGGTTTAAATCGTTCATCGCGCACGACGGGTTATTCGATCTCCGCAGCTGGTATGGTACCACGGAGGAACTGTGGTTCGCCAACTGGGACATCGGCGCGTATTTCGATAATGCCAACGCCAAATCCTACGAGCAGTTCAACCCCAGCAACCTGGTCAACAAATGGGATACGCCCATCATGATCGTGCAAGGTGGTATCGACTTCCGCGTAGGTATCGAGCAGGGGCTGCAGGCCTTCCAGGCGGCGCAGCTCAAAGGCATCAAGAGCAAGCTGGTATATTTCCCGGAAGAAAACCACTGGGTGCTGGGCGCGCAAAATGCCATCACCTGGCAACGGAATTCTTCGGATGGCTGAAGGAAACATTATAAGACTTTTATACCGACAGCGGCCCCTGTGGCCGCTGTTCTCATTTTTATCGCAAAAAACCATTCCATGTTCAACTCCTTACTGTACGAAGTTCACCAAAACATCGCCACAATTACCCTCAATCGTCCGGACGTATACAACGCCTTCAACGACGAGCTCAGTTACGAATTACAGGACGCCCTGAAGCAGGCGGACAAAGACGCCAATGTACGCGCCGTGGTGCTCACGGGGCGGGCAAGGCATTTTGCAGCGGACAGGATCTGAAAGCCGCCATGGGGGCAGACGGAAGCCCCGCAACCTGGGAGATTCCTGCACAAGCGGTACAATCCCATCATCCGGGCGCTGCGCAATATGCCGAAACCTGTTATCTGCAAACTGAATGGCGTGGCCGCGGGAGCGGGATGTTCGCTGGCGCTGGCCTGTGATGTGATCATCGCATCAGACCAGGCCTCTATGATCGAGATATTCATCAACATTGCGCTGGTCCTCGATTCCGGGTCGTCGTACTTTCTGCCCAGGGCGGTTGGGTACCACCGGGCTTTCGAGCTGGCGACCAAAGCCACTAAACTTTCGGCCGCGGAAGCGAAGGATATGGGCCTTCTCAATAAGGTGGTGCCCGCAGCCGAGCTGGATGCCGTTGTAGCTGCGGAAGCGGCATTTTATGCCGGAGCGCCTACCAAAGCCATAGCGCTCATGAAGAAAATGCTGACCAAAGGCATGACCGAAAGCCTGGACGCGGCACTGGAATACGAGGCTTACTGCCAGGAGATCGCGGGAACACTTCGGATAACCGGGAAGGGGTGACGGCTTTCCTTGAAAAGCGGAAACCGGTATTTACGGGACAATAATCAAAACATGTATCCATAAACTAAAATACTCTGCACTGAAAGTGCAGAGGTTTGGGTGTGCCGGACTAAAGTCCTACTCCAGCATTAAATTTTCAGCATTAGCACCTGGTCATCCTTGTGGTGATCCAGGTAATCTTGCACCATTTGGTCTGTTATATTACCCGTACTCCACGCCCCATAACCAATTGCCCAAAAGTGACGGCCCCAATACCTATAGTGTAACTTGGGAAATTCTTGCTGTAACTTCCTCGATGTCAACCCCTTCAATCGCTTTACAATATCACTTACACTTTGTTTGCAGGGGTATTCAATATGCATATGGACATGATCCTTGCTCACAACTCCCTTTAAGATCCGAATGTCCTCAGCGTTGCATATTTGTATCAACAATGCTCGACAGCGATGCTGAACATCTCCTTGTAATACGTGATATCGATATTTGGTCACCCAAACGATATGAACCGTCAATCGGCTTACTGTATGGCTACCATGGCGCATCATCTACCTAATTTAGATAGATTTTCTCGCATTACTAAAGCCCTCGCACTAAAGTGCGTAGTTTTCAACTAACGGCTGGGACCAATAAAAAGGGTCTCGGCTAAGCCGGGACCCTTTTAGTATGATTATCCTTCGGTATTAGAGGCCGCTGAGGGCGATGCCGATGGAGAAAGGCCTGATATCCAGGTTGGAGGCGTCTTTGAACAGGGGTTGAAGTTCATCGTACCGAATACGGAGAAGTTGCCGTACCCGATGCGGGCCGTACCTGCAAAGCGCCAGGGGTTGAAGAAGCGGCGGTTCTGCTCCTTGATGATATTCTTTTCGCCGCCGAGCGTGTTCTTACCCTTGGTGTGCGCGTTCACCAGCATGCCTGCACGGATGCCGATGGCGGCTTTGAAACCGGTGTTGGCATTCTCTGAATTCTGGCGGTAGCGGAATTCCAGGGGGATTTCCAGGTGGTGGTAGCTACTTTATATTTTTTGTAAGTATCGGAGTTTACGAATTCTACCTGGTTGGAGTTGCCGTTGCTCATATTGATGACCTGCTTGTCCAGGAAGATGCTGCTGGTGGTGAAGCCGATACCGGGCGCTACGCTAAAGTGCTCCTTCGCGATGGGAATGTCATACATGAGGGCGATGTTGAAGCCGCGGGACAGGCCTTTGGTCCTTACCGCATCGGGCGCGGATGCCCAGCCGTCATACGAAAATCCGATCACCAGGAAGTCCCTGCTCTGCCGAACCTTGCTCATGGCTTGTCCGGCAACCTTATCCTGCGCAAACGTGGTTGCGGAGAAGCCGAGAATACCCAGCGCTAATAGTAATTTTTTCATAATATGTTTAAATGCTTGGCAAAAAGAATATCAGGCAAATTTAATAGAATGCAAATAAAGCAAATGGTTAAAATATTGCAAAAAAATACATAGCTGTAGCGGGGCTTCCGGTTCGTTTAATTTCTGTAAATTGTATCCCGACCCCTTATACGCCCAATTTAACGCCGCTGAAATAACCTTTCGCCAACGCGCAAGAAACAGAGATGCCATACATGAAACGAATCAGCAACCCTGTCATTTTCGTTTTTGTGGCCGCCATCCTATCCGTTGCCTGGTTTATCTGGAGCGCCTGGATGTCTGACGCGGCCTCGATGCGGATGAACGCACGGGTAAAGCTGACTACCGAAAGATCCGCCTGCTGGAGCAGGTAGCTTATCAGGCCCGCGCGCTGGAATCGGCCGCCCGGGGATATGTGATTACGGGAGATACGGGGCACCTTAGCAAGGAAGACCTGTCGGAATCCCGCCTTCGCTCCCCATCGAAAGCCTGGCCATACTGGCCGCCGGTAATGACGCCGAGACCGCACAGGTAGACTCCTCCGCACTTTCGTTTACGACAGGATCGTGTTTAACCAGTACCTCGTCCGCACGGCTCATGAATCGTCCGTAATGGCGGGCGCCATGATCCAGACGCGCCGTCCCGTAGGTCCGGACCCTATCCTGCAGCTTTCCGGCCGCATGCTCAACGTGCAATATGAACGCCTTGAGGCGCTGACGGGCCCGGCATGGTACAACCGCCTGCCTTTCATACTGGCCGCCGGCGGCGGAATCATAGCAGTGATCGTTCTCCTCGGCGGGCTCGCCGGCGTTATCAGAAACGCCCGCAAGGCCGGGAAGGCGGACGCCCAGCTACGCGCCAGCGAATTAAAGTACCGCCAGCTCATCGAAGACGCCGGCGTTACGCTTTTCACCTCCAACCGCGGCGGGTTCTTCACTTACGTCAATAGCAAAGCGCAGGAACTCACCGGTTACCATCCCAAAGAACTGATTGGCAAACAATATCTCGATCTGCTGGATGTGTCCGAACAGAAACAGCTCCGCCAGTTTTACGAACACCAGGCCTTCGAAGGCATCCGTGAATCTACCAACCGCTTCCCCATCCGGCGCAAAAACGGGGAAAGGAGATGGGTAGAACAACATGTGGTCCTGCTGCGCAAAAACGGGATCTTCAATGGCTATCAATGTATCGTGAAAGACATCACCGCCGAAAAACGCAGGGACGATGAACTGAAGCAGGCACAAAGCGAGATGCAGGCGCTGCATGAAAGGCTCGAATCCATTCTGTTCACAACACCCGATATCATCTTCATCAAAGACACCAACGGCCGGTACGTGCTCGTCAACAAGCAGTTCGAGACCACCTTCGGGCTACCGTCCGAACAGATCATCGGCCGCACCGACCGCGACTTCCCCGACAAAATGAGCGCCCAGGTCAGCCAGGATACCGACAGGGCCGTGCTGCTGAAAGATCTGCCGACGGAAGTGGAAGACATCATCCAGATCAACGGCGTGCCCAGGTACTTTCATATTACCAAGTTCCCCGTCCGCGATCCTCAAGGCCGTGTTTATGGCATTTGCGGCGTTGCTACAGATATCACCCAGCGCATTACCCGCGAGCATGAACTGATCTCCGCAAGAAAGAAGGCGGAAGCGGCGCATGAGCGGATGGAAAACTTTATGGCCAACATGAGCCATGAGCTCCGCACACCGCTGAACGGGATTATTGGATTTACGCAGCTATTGAAAGAGCAATCGCTAACTGGCGAGCAGCGCGATTTCGTGCAGCATATACAGGTTGCGTCAGACAATCTGCTCTCGCTGGTAAACGCACTCCTGGATTTCTCCAGCATCCGGTCCGGCAAGATGCTCCTGGAAAGAACACCTTCGACCCCGCCGGCATTATCCGGCAGGCGCTCGCCCGCTATGGCGACCGCGCCAGCGAAAAAGGCCTCCGGCTGGAATGCGAGATGGAGGAGAATCTCGGGAACCCTTATTGGGAGACGCCGGCCGGCTGCAACAAATACTTCACAACCTCATCGATAATGCCATCAAATTCACCCACCAGGGAGAAGTAAAGCTGGCCGCGAGCTCCACCCAGCTGGAAGAACGACAGGTGTACCTCCGCGTTTCAGTGTCCGATACGGGAATCGGCATCCCGGAAGACATGCGCACCAAAGTGGGACAAGTGTTCACGCAGCTCGACGAAGGCGATATCCGCAAATACGGCGGTGTTGGCCTGGGGCTTGCCCTCACCAGGGAGCTGATAGCGCTGCACAACGGTACGATCGATGTGCTCAGCAACCCAGGCGGCGGTACCCGCATCGAGTTCTCCATTCCCTACCAGCTGGATGTACCGGAAACCATCGCAGAGGCAACCACCGCGGATGACCTGCTATTGCCGCCGCTTACCGGTAAATGCATTCTCGTGGCGGAAGACAACCTGCTCAACCAGAAACTCGCAATCAAAACGCTCACCGGCGCCGGCGCTGAAGTAGACCTGGCTGAAAATGGCCAGGAAGCGGTGCGCATGCTCATGGAGAAAAGTTATGATTGTATCCTTATGGACGTCCAGATGCCGCAAATGGATGGCCTGGAAGCCACCCGCGTCATTCGCGGAGGAGGATCGGCCATTCCCATCATCGCGCTGACGGCCGGCGCGCTCAAAGGCGACCGCGAGCGCTGCCTGCTGGCGGGAATGAACGACTATGTATCGAAGCCTTATATCCCTAAGGATCTGTTCCAACGCATCCTGCTCGTTATCGGCGAACGGTTTGCGGACACCGCGCCTTTCCGTCCTGAAAGATGGGAAACCGCGACCGTAAAGCCACTCCTGGACCTCCGGCCTTTAAAAGGAATCGCGGCCAACGACCAGCAAGCCATGCTGGAATACCTGCAATCGTTTATAGATAATACGGGAGTGATGTTCAATCATTTGCTGGATGCCGCTCACAGAAACCAATGGGAGACCGTGGGCCGGCACGCCAAAGCGTTGTATGCCAGCCTGATGGTCCTGCGCGTGCACCCCGTCGTGGATATGCTGATGATCCTGATGGATGATATCCGCGCCAACTCGCCCGCTGATAAGCTGATGGGAGATATCCAGGTGGCGATCAAACTGTATAAGGAAGCGCTGGTCGTGATTGAAGATGAGATCAGGAAATGTTAGGCTTTGGGGAGCCGGAACCAGAAGTAGCTGCCTTTACCCGGCTCGCTATCCACACCGATCTGCCCGCCCTGCGCCTCAATGAACTCCCTGGCAATGGCGAGCCCCAGCCCTGTTCCTTTCCCCCTTCCGCTTCCGGAACCCGGAAAAAACGTTCGAAAATCTTTTCCCTGAAGCTGGCGTCTATGCCTTTACCATGATCACGGACGCCGAACAAACACATTTTCCCTTCGTCTTTAACGGTTAGCTCCACGGAGCCTTTGGGCGGGGAGTAGCGGATGGCATTCGTCAACAGATTGACGAGAACCCAGGCGCTCTTTTCCGCATCTGCGAGAACGGGTCCCACAGCGCCGGGGAGCTCCGAATGAATATCCACTTCCTTGCCAGCGGCCTGCCGTGCAACGGTTTCCAGCGCATAGCGAAGGATGTCTGCCGGGGAACTGCCTGCACCTGCAGGGCGATGTTCCCGCTTTCCACCTTTGAGAAATCCAGCAGTTCGCTGACCATGCGGATCATGCGGCGATTGTCTTCGCGGATACCGTCCAGCAGTTCGCGCTGATCTGCGGAGAGTTCGCCGGTGCGGGGATCGTCCAGCAGCTTAAGGCTGAGGTCTGTGGCCGCCAGCGGGGTTTTCAGCTCGTGGGAGATAGTAGCGAGGAAGTGTGTTTTGGCCAGGTCTTGCTCTTTGAAGGCTGTGATGTTGCGCAGGGTAATGATATGACCGATGATCTCCCGGTTGTGGACGATATCGGTGGATTCCCGCAGGAAGAAGTTTTCTTTTCCTTCGGTAACGATTTTAACCGGAGCGGGGCGTTTCTCGTTCAGCAGATAACGGAGCAGATCATTGCGGCGGGCGGCTTCATCCGCCGGCTTACCGACCAGCGCGGATTCAGGGAGGTTCAATAGCTGGAGCGCTTCCGCATTGGCGAACAATATGACGTTCTTATTATCCAGGCCGATGGCCGCGTCTTTCAGGCTGCCGATCACCGCCTCCGCCCGCTGCTTCTCAAAAAGGATGCGGGCCAGGTTGCTATGCTCATACTCATCCAGTTTGCGGGCCATGCTGTTAAATGCCTCGGCCAGTTCTCCGAACTCATCGCCGGAACGGAAATGCAATCGCTGCTCATACTTCTTGTCGGCGATCTGGCGGATGCCTTCCGTCAATTCCCGGATCGGGTTAGCGATGTACCCCGGGAAGTTATACACGAACACGATCCCTGCCAGGAAGCACAACCCGCTGACCAGCGCAATGTACAGCAGCGCCTTGTCGGCCGTCTTACGTGTCTTCTCCTGCTTGGAAACGATGGCTTTCATGTTGACGTCCATAATGCCCGAAAGAGCGGCCCTGATGGCGGGCAAACGGGAAGAGGCCCCGTCCAGGAAAGCGTTATAATCCTGCCGGAGCGCCCTTGTGAAAGCAGCTTCTCCCGCTTCCGTAACGTTCTTTTCCTGTTGCTCCAACGCCGCTTCGAATTGCCGGCGGAGGGAATCGCTGCCGTCCCAACCTTCCACGCTGCGGAACATGATGCCCGCATACTCTACCGACTCATAGTTGTCTTCCAGGATAGCGGCGGCGGCACGGTTTACCTTGTTGAGATAAAAGTATCCCATCACCCCTACCAGCAGGAGCATGGCGAACAGGAACAGTACGCCGGCGGCTATTTTCGTTTTCAGTCTGAGCCGGGTCATGAGAGGATCACGGTCGGTTTCGTGAGCGGATAATGTTTTCAACAATTGATTAAAGATATTGGTTCTTAGCAATATCCCGAAAAGCGTGATATGTGGCTTGCCGATGCAAACGGTCGTTATCTCCTTCTCCTTTGCCGTTTCCATGATGGCTTCCGCGATATTGGCGTGCTGTACCTGCAATACTTCGGCGCCCAATTCTGTCGCCAGCTTGAAGTTGTTGATGAGGTGGCGCTGCGCCGCCAGGCTGATGCGCCCCGTGCTTTCGCGGGGCGTCTGGACGTAAAGCGCGTACCATTCGCCATGATAATAAGCCGCCAGGCGGGCCGTTTTCCGGATGACCTTTCGGGCTACTTCGTCGTTGGAGGAGATACAGGCCAGGAAGCGCTCATGCCGCATTTGTTGGCTTCGCGGCACCTCCGCCACCACTTTCCTTTCTACCTGGGACGCTACTTCCTTCAGCGCCAGTTCGCGGAGCTGGAGGATCTTCTCTGCCTGGAAGAAATTACGCAATGCGGTATCCACTTTGCCGGGGTCGTAGATTTTCCCTTCTTTAAGCCGGGTGATCAGTTCGTCTGCCGTGAGGTCGATGTTCACGACTTCGTCCGCCATTTGCAGCATGCTGTCGGGTACCCGTTCCTGCACCTCCACGCCTGTGATGGCTTTCACCTGGGCGTTGATGCTCTCCATGTGCTGGATGTTGACGGCGGAGAGGACATTGATGCCTGCATCCAGCAATTCCAGTACATCCTGCCAACGCTTTTCGTGCCGGGAACCGGGGATGTTGGAATGCGCCAGCTCGTCGACCACTACCCATTCCGGCGCCAGCAGCAGGATGGCATTGAGGTCCATCTCATCCATCAGCTTGCCTTTGTAAAAGGCCTCCCGCCGCGGAATGACGGGAAGCCCGGCTACGAGGGCCTCCGTTTCTTTCCGGCCATGCGTTTCAATGTAACCGATTTGCACATTAATGCCGCCGCGTAGCATGGCATGCGCCTCCTGCAGCATCCGGTACGACTTCCCACGCCGGCGCTCATACCGATATAGATCTTGAACCTGCCTTTCCCCGGTTTGCCGGGATGTTGGATTTGTCGTGCCATCGTGTCAATATAGCGAAGCCCCGGAGGGCTCCACATTGAAATTTAGAATGAAAATGCCAGCGAAGTGGCGATGGAAAAGTTTTCCTTCCGTGGCGTTTCGCCTTTTAGAAAAATATCGTCTTTACTGTTGTATAATTTTCCCTCCAGCCTGAACATCACCTGGCTGACGGGGCTTACGTCCAGGTTCAGGGAGTAACCGCTGGTGCGGAAGCCGTTGGGCGTGGCGGTGGCGATGATCACGCCGTCTGCGTCATTGTAATATTCATACCGTCCTGCCATGGCGATCTTATCGTTAAACGCATACCGCGCGATAAGGATGGGGGCGTACCAGGCGTTCATACCGTCCACCTCTTTCCCTTTCTTTTCCACACCGATATCAAACCCCGCTATGAGGCTCAGCTTATCCGTGAGACGAACGTACCATAAAGGTCGCTGAAATAGCGCATCTGGCGAACGGAATCCGGTTTATCGTTACCGACGAAAGTGCTCCAGTTGAGCGTAACCTTACCAGTTGGCTTGAAGGTGACCTGGGAACCGAAACCAGGGGTCTGGTTAGCGTCCGGACGTTTGATCCTTTGCCAGCCGTTGAGGTACATGGCGGCGAATAGCCATTTGGCGTTGGGCGTCCAACTGATTTTGGCGCCGGCTTCGTAATAGGGGAGTTTTCCGCCATGAGGCTGCGCGTCAGCGTGAAATTGTCTTTCCCGATTGCGCTTTCGAAACCGATGTGCGAAGGCATAATACCCGCATCCACCCATAACCCTTTCCCGATGCGGATACCTACGTTGGCTTCATAGATGTGCCTGATCAGTTCCTGCTCGGAGGCCATATTGTATTGCGCATAGGTACCGGCCATGATGGCTAGGTTGCCACGCACGCGGTCTGCCACATAGCTGGCTTTCAACATCGCCAGGTTGATGTTCAGTTCGTTGTGGCGGGTATGGTTGTAAAGGAAACCCGGCCTGGTATGGTTATCCGGTTTGTTGAAGTCGAAGACATAATAGGCTTCGGCATAGCCCGAGATCGTAAGCTTTGGTTCTGTCTTTTCGGGCGCCTGCTGCGCCAGGGATGCCATTGCACCACAGAGGGCGAAGGCGGTAAGGATATGTTTTTTCATGCTGATTATTACGCTAACGTTTGTCTGATGAATCGTACCTCGCGTGCGCCGGCCGGGCAATCCCGGTCTGCGCCGCTTGGTACTTCTTTTTTCTTCGGGTTTTCATAGGCTGGTCTGAGACTAAGGAGGCTAATGTATCTTGTCTAAAGCCATATTGAGTGTAAGGACATGCACCGTTGCGGGACCAAACATCCCTGCCAGCGGACCGTTCGTATGCGCTTCAATGAGTTCGCGCAGTTGCTGTTCGGGAATATATCGGATTTTCGCGATGCGGGGCACCTGCACCAGTGCGCCCGCGGGCGACAGGTGCGGATCCAGGCCGCTACCGGAGGCCGTTACCAGCTCCGCGGGAATCTCCGAACGTTTAACGCCGGGGTTATGGGCCAGAAATGTATCGATCCGCTCTTCCACCAACTTCAGGTAGTCTTCGTTGGAAGGCCCTTTGTTCGAGCCGCCAGAACCCGCAGCATTGTAACCCACCGCACTCGGCCGCGTCTGGAAGTATTTATCGTCTGTGAACTGCTGGCCTACATTCGCATAGCCGACCACCAGTCCGTTCCTTTCCACCTTTACGCCGTCGCCCTTCCCCGGGGCTATTTTCGCGATGCCTGCTACGAGGAGGGGATAAATACCGGCGGTGAGGAGCACCAGCAGAAGCGTCAGTTTCAGCGCCGGGAAAAAGTATCTTTTCATGATCTGTTCAGTTTAAAAGAATAATGCTACTATCATATCGATCAGCTTGATGCCGATGAAGGGCACCACCACACCGCCAAGCCCGTATATCACGAGGTTCCGCAACAGGGCGCTGGCGCCTATGGGTTTATACGCCACCCCGCGCAAAGCCAGCGGAATCAGCAGGGGATGATGAGCGCGTTGAAGATCACTGCACTGAGGATCGCGGTTTCCGGGCTGTGCAGATTCATGATGTTAATCCCCTGCAGCGCCGGGATCGAGAGAATAAACAAGGCCGGCACGATCGCGAAATACTTGGCCACGTCGTTGGCGATGGAAAAAGTCGTAAGCGTACCGCGCGTCATGAGCAATTGCTTACCGATCTCCACGATCTCGATGAGCTTGGTAGGGTCGTTATCCAGATCCACCATATTGCCGGCTTCCTTTGCCGCCTGCGTGCCGCTGTTCATGGCCACGCCCACGTCTGCCTGCGCAAGGGCCGGCGCATCATTGGTACCGTCGCCCATCATGGCTACCAGCCGGCCTTCCTGTTGCTCTTTGCGGATGTAGGTCATCTTGTCTTCGGGCTTCGCTTCTGCGATAAAATCGTCTACACCCGCCTTCTCCGCGATGTATTTGGCCGTGAGGGGTTGTCGCCCGTTACCATGACGGTCTTCACACCCATACGGCGCAGCCTGTCGAAGCGTTCGCTGATGCCGGGTTTGATGATATCCTGCAGTTCGATGACGCCCGTCACTTTATCGTTGACGGCTACCACCAGCGGGGTGCCGCCGTTGCCTGAGATCTTCTTCACCATTTCGGCGGTGTCTGCCGGGAAGTCGTACCCAGCTTTGGCGCTGAGGTTCCGGATGGCGTCGAAGGCACCTTTGCGGATGCGGGTGCCGTCGCTCATGTTGATACCGCTGCTGCGGGTCTCCGCGGTAAAGGGGACCATTTGCGCACCGTTGAGGCTCAGCTTTGCGGAGACGTCGTTCCCTGCCAACTCTACGATCGACTTCCCTTCCGGCGTTTCGTCGGCCAGGAGCCCAGTACACTGAAGCGGATGAATTCTCCCGCGTCATATCCCTTCGCAGGGTGAAACTGCGTGGCTTTGCGGTTACCGATGGTGATGGTGCCGGTTTTATCGAGCAGCAGCACGTCCACGTCTCCCGCGGTCTCCACCGCTTTACCGGATTTCGTGATGACGTTGGCGCGAAGGGCACGGTCCATCCCCGCGATCCCGATGGCAGACAGCAGCCCGCCGATGGTAGTGGGGATCAGGCAGACAAACAACGATATGAAGGCCGCGATGGTAATGGGTGTCTGGGCGTAATCCGCAAATGGTTTCAGCGTTACGCAAACGATGATGAACACGAGCGTAAAGCTGGCCAGTAGGATGGTGAGCGCGATTTCGTTAGGGTCTTTTGCCGGGAGGCGCCTTCCACCAATGCGATCATTTTATCCAGGAAAGACTCTCCCACGCCGGCGCTCACCCGCACTACGATTCGGTCGCTCAGCACTTTGGTACCGCCAACCACCGAGCTTTTATCTCCGCCCGCTTCACGGATCACCGGGGCGCTTTCGCCGGTGATGGCAGACTCATCGATGCTGGCGAGGCCTTGTACGATTTCGCCATCGGCCGGTACGATATCGCCCGGCTCGCAGACGAACAGGTCGCCTTTGCGCAGCTGGGAGGAGGAACTACTTTGATTTCGTCTGTGAAGATCTCGCCTACTGCGAGGACCTTCTTTGCCGGAGTGTCTTCCCTTGTCTTGCGGAGGCTTTCGGCCTGGGCTTTGCCGCGCGCTTCGGCGATGGCTTCTGCGAAGTTGCCGAAGAGTACCGTAAGGAGGAGGACGACGAACACGGTCAGGTTGTATCCGAACGAACCCTGAGAGGCGTCGTTACTGAAGGCCGTGTAGAGCGTTACTCCCAGCATGACCAGCGTTCCCAGTTCTACCGTGAACATCACGGGGTTGCGGACCAGGAGGCGCGGGTTGAGTTTCACGAACGATTGCGCAAGGGCTTCCTTCACAAGACCGGCCGGAAACAGTGTATTGTCTTTCGTTTTCATTTTATTGAGCGTTTGCAAGCGTTAGTACAGGGAAAAATATTCCGCGATCGGGCCGAGGGCCAGGGCAGGAAGAAGGCCAGCGCCGCAATGATGACGATCACGGCGAAGGTCATGATGCCAAAGGTGGCGGTATCCGTCCGCAGGGTGCCTGCGGATTCGGGGACGTACTTCTTCGAAGCGAGGATACCAGCTATGGCCACGGGACCAATGATCGGCAGGAACCTCGACAGGATCAATACGAACCCGGTGCTTACGTTCCAGAAGATGTTATTGTCGGTCAGCCCTTCGAATCCGGAGCCGTTGTTGGCGGCGGAGGAAGTGTATTCATAAAGCATTTCGGAGAAGCCGTGGTACCCTGGGTTATTGAGCCATGCGCCAGGCTGGGTGGCCCATCCCGCGCCCCATCCATGCGCCAGGGCGAAAGAAGAGAGCGCGGTTCCTGCAAGGATAAGGAAAGGGTGGAGCAAGGCTACCAGTGCGGCAATCTTCACCTCGCGGGCCTCCACCTTATGCCCCATGAACTCTGGCGTACGCCCTACCATGAGGCCGGAGATAAATACGGCGATGATGATGAAGATGAAGTAATTGAGTATACCTACCCCACAACCGCCGTAGAAGCAGTTGGTCATCATAGCAATCAGCTGCACCATCCCGGTCATGGGCATGGCGCTGTCATGGAAACCGTTCACCGAGCCGGTGGAGATGATCGTCGTGATGGTAGACCAATAGGCAGTTGCCGTTGGCCCGAACCGGACCTCCTTGCCTTCCATTGCGCCCGTTGCCTGGGCGATTCCCATTTGGCAACGGCAGGGTTGCCGCCTGTTTCAGCAATGATGGTCGGTATCATGAGCGCAAGCATTCCAGCCGTCATGACGCCGAATATGACGTAAGCAAATTTCTTCCGCTGGATGAAGAACCCGAGCGCAAAGATCATCGCAATAGGGATGATCACCTGTGCAATGGCCTCGGTCATATTGGTGAGATAATCCGGGTTTTCTAAGGGGTGGATGCTGTTGGCGCCGAACCAGCCGCCGCCATTAGTGCCTAAGTGCTTAATGGCGATCATACCAGCCGCCGGCCCGCGCGAAACCTGTACCGTATCTCCCTGAACCGTCACGATAGTATCCTTCCCGGCATAACTGGCAGGCGTTCCCGGAAAGCAAGTATACCGGCGATCACGATACAGATCGGTAGCAGGATGCGGGTGGTGGTTTTCACGAGATGTTCCCAGAAGTTACCCAGCTGCGTAGTGGTTTTATCCCGCAGCGCCTTGAATAAAGCGATCAGCGCAGCGATACCGGTTGCCGCACTCACGAACTGCAGGAAAGTAATGACGAACAGCTGCGTGAAATACGTAAGGCCCGACTCCCCGGAATAGTGCTGAAGGTTACAGTTGACCAGGAAACTGATGGCGGTATTGAAAGCCAGATCGGGCGATTGCCCGGCGTTGTGGTCAGGATTGAGGGGAAGCCTGTCCTGGAAGATCAGCAGGAAGAAAGCATATACGAACCACAGCATGTTGATGGTGAGTAAAGCTTTCAGGTGTTGTTTCCAGTTCATTTCTTCCTTTGGATCGATGCCGCTGAAGCGGAAGATCCCCGCTCGAGCGGCGCCATGAAATCCAGCAGCGTCCGTTGTCCGGAGAACACCTTTGCGATGTAACGGCCGAGCGGGATGGCTATGAGGAGCGTGATGGCGTAAGTGGCAATAATGCCCAATAGTTCGGTGTTCATGTCTGAGATTAATTGATGCGTCAGAATTTTTCGGGTTTCAGCAACACGTAGATCATGTAACCGAAAACCAGCAGGGATAAAATGAAGAGTGCGTTCATCATGGCTTCGAATTTTTAAATCTTGTCGAAATAGTCTACCGATGCGAAGAAGAGCCAGAAGCATACGAGCCCGGCCAGTAGCAGGAGAAGGATCAGCATTGTGTATTATTTAAGATGAATTGGCGGCGGGCGTTCTGCAGCGATGCGGGCAGCAACGATTTCACCGGGGCGTTGAGGAAAGGCGACAAGCCATACAGGAACACCGATTCGATCGTGTCTTTCAACAACCGGCTGCCGTTCTTGTAGAGCACGCCGGCCATGGAAAAGCACTTCCGGATTTCGGGAGTTCTTCCGCGCGGATCATCTTCCGCGTGTACGCCGTAAACGCCTGGATTACTTTGGCCGGCGCGCTGCCCGGCTCCGTTTCTGTACGAAGGCCGGGGATCTGTTGCGCCAGCAGGAGATGGATTTTAGCATCCGGTAACATGATGTGTGATTTTGCCCGGAGTATGCGAGCGGAGTGCCAGATGCCGTCGATCCATCATAAAGACATCATTTTCAAGCAAATAAAAAACCGGCACACCATTGAGGGCGTGCCGGTACCATGCAAAAACGGAAGGGTTGTTTGCCAATTCGGTAGGTCAGCGGATGTTGTATTCCTTGATCTTGTTGTATAAAGTAGTGAGGCCGATCTGGAGCATTTCGGCCGCGCGCGTCTTGTTTCCGTTCACCGCCTGTAGCACGCGGGCGATGTGTTTCTTTTCCATATCGGCGAGGCTCAGCGGGGCTGGCCCCTCGTTGTCAGGATGCGAGAACTCCAGGGGCAGGAGGTCGGTATCCAGCTCGGCGCCATCCGCCAGGATCACCGCCCGCTCGATAACGTTACGCAGTTCCCGGATGTTGCCGCGCCAGTGGTGGTTTTCCAGCGCATGGCGGAAGGCGGAGGTCATACCCGTTATGCGCTTTCCGTTCTTCGGCCCCAGCTGGGTCAGGAAGTAACCGGCCAGCAGGGGAACGTCTTGCCGGCGTTCGTTGAGCGAAGGCAGTTGTATCTGGAAGGCGGATAACCGGTAATATAAATCAGCGCGGAAGGTTCCTTTTTCTGATTCTTTTCCAGGTCGCGGTTGGTAGCGGCGATGATGCGGATGTTAACTTTCACCGGTTTGGAATCGCCCACTTTGTAGAACTCGCGTGTTTCCAGCACCCGGAGCAGTTTAGCCTGCAGGTCGAGCGCCATTTCGCCGATCTCGTCCAGGAAGATGGTGCCATTATTGGCTTCTTCGAGGAAGCCTTTTTGTCTTTACCGCGCCGGTAAATGCACCGGCCTTGTGCCCGAACAGTTCACTTTCCAAAATCTCCTTTCCGAAGGCGCTACAGTTCACCGCCACGAATGGCTGGCCCGAGCGCGCGCTGGCGCGGTGGATCGCCTGTGCGAATACCTCCTTCCCGAGCCAGTCTCCCCGAGTAGCAGCACCGTTGCATCGGTTGCCGCCACTTTGCGGGCAAGGTTCACGGCCTCGAGAATTCGTGGCGAAGCCCCGATCACCTGGCTAAAGTCGTGTTTGCCGCCCAGCTTCTCTTCCAGCGAACGCACCCTGAACTGGAGCTTCGCTTTATCCATGGCCTTGCTGACAAGGGGAAGGATGCGGTTATTGTCGTCGCCTTTGGTGAGATAATCGAACGCGCCGTTCTTGATGGCTTGCACGCCGTCGGCAATATTGCCGTATGCGGTAAGCACGAGTATTTCCACATCGGGATGGGAGGATTTGAGTTGCCGGGTGAGCTCCACGCCATTGCCGTCCGGCAGCTTTACGTCTGAGAGGATGACGTGCACGTCGGACTTATCGAGCAGCTTCTGGGCAGAGCGTGCGTCCGGCGCTTCCAGAACCGTGTAGCCTTCCAGCGTGAGGAGGCGGGCAAGCAGTTTCCGCAGTTGCGTTTCATCGTCGATGATGAGGATCGTGCCTTGGGTCATGGGAGCAAATGTAGCGCAAAAAAACCGGGTCAGGCAAAAGGCCCTTCCCGGTTCGTTCCCGTTGATACTATATTTATGATGCCCTAACCGGCATTCTCATCTTTCTGATTGCGCTTCACGGCGATGGCCCCGATGACGGTCCCCAATACGCCCAGCGTGAAATTTGCGAACAGGATATTGGTGACCATGAAGATCCAGAAGCCCTGCCGCGTCTGTACGCTGTATTCGTTAATACGCGCTTCTTCCATCGTGACATTCAGCGTTGCCGGGTCAGTTGGGACGGTGATCAGGTGGAATAGCAGTGTGACAGTGGCCACCATAATGGTAGCCAGCACGGTAGTAATGAGCCCCGTCAGCCCAAGTTGGTACAGCGACGGCGCGCCGCCTAATGCACTGTTGGCATGTACTACCGTGAGCATAACGCCTATAAAAATTACGCCGTTGATTACATAACCGGTCCACAGATCGGAGAACCAGTGCGTCAGGTAAAGATCCCGGCCAGTGCGATGCAGATGCCCGTGATGATAAAGCTGTATACCCAAACCAGCCTGAGGATGTTAGTTTCTGCTCTTGCCATAGGATTGCGGATTTGGTGAAGATTGGCCGTTTCCGGCGTTAACACTTCATATTATCCAATTGGCATGCCATTGCAGGATTTTTGCTGGTCAATTTCTTATAAATGCACCCCCACAGCCGTTTCCAATTATTCTTCGGCAGACTGTAGAATGGTTTTCAGATCGTTTTTCACAGTGAGGATTTTAGCCCACAGGTCACCCTTTTTGTCCAGTCTTTTCCCGATGTTGCCCATGTGGAAGTCTTCCAGCTTTAGCTTCTTATTTACCTCCTTCCACTCCAGCGGCGCAGAAACGGTGGCTCCTGGCTTGGGCCGTACAGAATAAGGCGAGGCAATGGTCTGTCCTTTCCGGTTCTGCAGGAAATCGATGTAGACTTTCTTTTTCCTTTTTGACTTGGTGCGCTCCACACTTGTGGTTTCCGGCAACATACCGTTCACTTCCTGCGCCAGGTATTCCGCGAACAGCTTGCAGGTGTCGAAATCATGCTTCCCGTTGGTGGGAATGCAAATATGGATGCCCCTGGATCCTGATGTCTTCACCAGTGAGTTGATGTCATGCCGCTCCAACACCTTGCGTACTGCATTCGCTGTATCCACCACATGTTCAAAAGCAATATCATTCGGATCCAGGTCGATGACGATATAATCGGGACGGTCCAGCTTCCGGAGCCTGGATAGCCAGGGGTTGATCTCGATGCAACCCAGGTTTACCATCCAGGCCAGCGTGGCTTCGTTGTTACAAACGAGGTAATCGATCTCCCGGTCAGACGACTCCGACCAGATCTGTTCGGTCTTCAGCCAGGAGGGAACCGTCTTCAGGTCCAGGTCTTTCTGGTAAAAGCTGGGCCCGGCAATCCCGTTCGGGAAGCGGTTTAAGCTCAGGGGCCGGTCTTTCAGATGCGGTAGAATGTAATCCGCCACGGAGAGGTAATAATCGATCAGCTGTCCTTTGGTGATTTTTTCGTTAGGCCAATAGATCTTCTGCTGATTGGTGAGCTGCACGGTTTTCCCGTTCAGTTTGATCTCGCGGTCGTTTTCGGATGTGGTGGCTTCCGGAGCCTTTTCAGTTCCCTTCATATCTGCGGGTTTTGACGCCGGCGCGTGGCGCGGCGTTTCGCGGACGACGGATTTGGCGGGCTTGTCATCGCGCATGGCAATAAATATGGGTTGACGCAGATGCCCGTCGTTCGTCCATTCCGAGAACTTCACTTCGCACACCAGGTCGGGCTTCAGCCAGGTGACGGGCATATTCGTTTTGATCTTCTCTTTGAAAGGGGAGGCGTTAACGATCAGCGGTTGCAGTTTGGCGTAGAGGTCTTTGAGGCCTGTTTCATTGAAACCGCCGCCGCAATGGCCGATGTAATGCAGCTTGCCATTTTCGTAGACACCAAGGATGAGGGCGCCGATATTCTTGCGGCTGCCCCCGGCGCGGTGAAGCCGCAGATGACGGCCTCCTGCCGGTTGAGCACCTTCACTTTCAGCCAATTGAGCGAACGGGCGCCCTCCGCATAGACGCTCTCTCCGTTCTTGGCAATCACGCCTTCCCAGCCTGACTTCCGCGCTTTCCCGAACTGCTGTATGCCCTTTTCTTCCACATGCGCGGAGAACTTGATTGCGGGATCATCCAGCTTGTCTACGAGCTGTTTCAGGAGCTCCTTTCTTTCCAGGAGCGTCAGGTCTTCCAGGGAATGCCCATCGAGGTATAAGAGGTCGAAAACGACATAAGTAAGGTTCCCTTTGCGGGTGGTCTTATAATTCTGAAGGGCTTGAAAATCAGATTTTCCCCTCGCGCCGGGAATGATAATCTCTCCGTCCAGCACAACGTTATGGGGAATCTTCTCTACAGCTTTTAGGATGGGGGCGTATACCTCATTGAAAGACAGCTTATTGCGGGAATAAATATCGGCCTTACCGTTTTGGACCTGCGCCACGGCGCGGTATCCGTCCCATTTGGTCTCGAAAATCCAGCCGGGCCGGTCGAAGGGGCGTCTACAAGCGTGGCGAGCATGGGCTTGTAGAATTCCTTCATTGGCTCACCTTCCGGGGCTTTTTTTTTTTAACCGAAGCCGTTGCCTTCTTAGCGGGCGTTGCTTTTTAGCGGCCGTTTTCCCGGACGCAGCTTTCTTAGCCGCCGGCTTTTTCGGGGAGCGGTTTTCTTGGCTGCGGCCTTTTTCTTTGGAGGAGCAACTTTCTCTTTAGCTTCGGGCTTTGTATTGTGTGGCCCTTTCAGCTTTGCAACGACGCTTTTGGGCGTAAAATCTTCGCTGTCGTAAGCATCGTGAACCGCATACTTGTCGTTATGCTTGATGAGCAGCCAGGCGTTCTCCTCCCGCCCGCCTTTCATCTTCACCAATGCAAATTCGCCTTTCAGTTTTTTGCCGTGCAGCACCACTTTTAAACTTCCGGATTTCCATTCTTTTAATGCCTCCTTATCGAATGGCTTTCCGTTGCTTTCCAATAGCTCGTAAGTGCCTTTGTCCCAGATATAGACATAGCCCGCGCCATAGTTGCCCGGTGGGATCTCTCCTGGAAGTCTTTATAGTCGTAAGGATGGTCTTCCACTTCCATGGCCAGCCGCTTGTCTGAGGGGTTTAGGGACGGTCCTTTAGGCACGGCCCAGCTTTTCAGCACGCCGTCCATTTCGAGACGGAAGTCGTAGTGGAGGCGCGTAGCGTGATGGCGCTGTATCACGAAAATGTGCTTTTCGTCTTTCGCCGCTTTGCCGGATAATGGCTCGCTCGTTTGCTTGAAATCCCTTTTCTCTTTGTACTTCGTCAGGCTCATGATACGCGCTTTTTAGGTCCCAGACTGGCTTTGAGTTGCTCGAAAAGATCGGTGCCTTTCGTAGCGGTGACTTTCATCTTTTCACCACCGCACGCTTGCCGGATGCTTTGGCTTTAATGATACGCAGGAGCTCTTCGCGGTAGGTGTCTTTATATGCTTCAATATCGAACGGCTCCGTATAGCTATCTACCAGCTTCACAGCCATATCGAGCTCTTTTTTGGGAATAGTGGTGGATTCTGGCAGCTTCAGCTCATCCGCCGCCCGCACTTCTTCACCGAACCGCAGGCGATGGAGCATAAGATAATCCCCGTTCGCCCGGACTACCGCCAGGTGCTCCGGGTCCGCAGGACAAAAAGCGCTACCCCGACTTTACGGGTCTTTTCCAACGTTTTCAACAACAATTGGTAAGCCTTCCCGCCGCCTTTATCCGGCTCCACGAAATAGGCCGTCTCGAAGTACACGGCATCTATCTCATCCGTTCCGGCAAATGACGATATTTCGATGATTTTACTCTTCTTCGGGCTTGCGTCCTCATAGTCATGTTCATCGAGCACTATATATTTATCGTTGTAATTGTATGCCTTGACGATGTTTTCCCAGGCTACTTCCTTGCCTGTCTTTTCGTTAACGCGCTGGAAGCGGATCTTGGAGAGGTCCTTCTTGTCCAGCATATCGAGGTCTAGCCGGCTTTCCTGTACGGCGCTATACAGCTTTACCGGTATGTTAACGAGGCCGAAGCCGATGCTGCCTGTCCATATGGATCTCATAATGGAAACGGTTTAGTCTTCCTGTACAACAATCATTATACCATGGTAGTTGACAGAAAAAAACCGTTCCGGGAACGGAACGGCCTTGTTTCTTCATATGCATAACTATCGGGGAATTTGCTCAAATGAGATTTGATCGCTTCATTGAATAACTGCCAACAATCAGGCCATTTTTTATCGCAGTGGCATGTGTTTTGGATTTTCAACTGTAATCAAATTTGACTTTTATGGAAAACCTGAGATCAGATAAACCCGGCGAAATGAACACCCTGTCGCAAGTAATGAACAAGCTCCATTCGAAAGGCTACGACAATGAATTAAGAGTTAGCGATCACGGCAGGATGCAACCTGTAGAAGGCGATGAAATCTACGATCCGGAAGATCTGCGCATTATCAAGATCTACCGTTTCGAAGGTGAATCCGATCCTTCAGATAACTCCGTATTGTACCTGATAGAGGACAAAAACGGTAAAAAGGCTACGTGCTCGACGCGTACGGCGCTTATTCTTCGCATGATGAGGCAGGATTCGATGAATTCCTGCAAAAGATACCGGTTGAAGATCGGGAAGAACAACTGATCTTCGGCGGGCTGTGATGCATGAATGCATATGAACGGAACGGCGGCGTCTCTCAGAGGCGCCGCCGTTTTTGTGTATGATGGTCTTTAAGGATTCTCAACAGTAGCTTTTCGTCTACGTTCTGCGCTTTATATTTCCCCAATCCGCCGCTTTCGTAGAGCTCCGTCAGAGCCGGATGTACGTAGTATTTTTTACACACCGCGCGGGTATTCCCCAATTTATGGGCTACCTGGTCCAGCACCTCCACGATTTTGCGTTTGCATTCCGCCTGTGAAGACGCGTCGTCACAAACAGACAGAAGGTGCAAGGCTTCAAGGGTTCCTGCCCAGGTACGGAAGTCTTTGCAGGTGAAGTCTTCTCCGTGATGGTTTTCAGGTAATCGTTGAGCGCGCCGGAATCGAGGCTTTTCACTTCACCGCTTTCGTAATACTGGAAGAGTTCCTGCCCGGGAATGTCGCGCACTTTGCGCAGGAGCCTCGCCAGTGCTGCGTGGCGCAGTTCGATCTTGTGCTCCACTCCTTTCTTTCCCTTAAAGCGGAAGAGTGCGGAGGCGCCGTTAAATTGCACATGCCTGTTGCGCAAGGTTGTTAACCCATAAGAATGGTATTTCTTTTCATATTCCGCGTTGCCTACCCGCATGAGGGTTTCTTCCATGACGCGCATAGCGATGGCGCATACCCGTGGCAGGTCTAGCTCCCGGCGGCGGAGATCTTTGGTCACCTGCCGGCGGATCTTTGGCAGCACTTTACCGAACGCCAGCAGGCGGTAAAACTTCGTTTCGTTTCGGACTTCCGCCCAACGGTTATGATACCTGTATTGCCGCCGGCCCATGGCATCCGTACCGGTTGCCTGCAAATGCCCGTTGGCATGCGGACAGATCCATACGTTCTCCCATGCAGGGGCAACACCAATCCGCGGATGCGCTTCAGTACTTCTTCGTCCGTGATCCGTTTACCGGAGGCATCCGTATAATAGAACCCTCCGCGCATACGGTGCCGCGCAATGCCCGGCGATCCCGGTTGCACGTACCGCAACCGGGCGGCCTGCGCCATAGCGGGCGCATCAGCCATTAACAATTTCTCCTCCATTGGGGTGCAGGATTTGACCTGTGATATAATCAGCTTCAGGGGAAGCGAGAAAGACATAACATCCCGCCACTTCCGCCGGCTCACCGGCGCGCTTCAACGGCACGTCTGACCCAAAATTGGCCACATGATCGGGTGGAAAGGTAGCCGGGATGAGCGGTGTCCAGATGGGTCCCGGAGCCACGCCGTTTACGCGGATACCTTTTTCGGCTAACATAGCCGATAGCGACCTTGTAAATGACACGATCGCCCCTTTGGTGGCGGAATAGTCCACCAGGTGAGCGCTGCCCCGGTAGGCGGTGACAGATGTGGTGTTGATGATGCTACCGCCACGGGGAATGAACGGCAGGGCGAATTTCGTCAGGTAAAAATGCGGGAATATATTGACGGAAAACGTTTTCAGCAGTTGAGCCGCCGTAATGTCCTCGAATTTCTTTTGCGGGTACTGCACTGCGGCATTATTGACCAGGATGTCGATCTTCCCGAATTTCTTTATAGTCTGGCGGACGACCTTTTCACAGTGCTTCTCCCGGCTGAGGTCTCCGGGAATCAACAGTACATCGCGGCCCCGTTCCCGTACGCCTTCTGCGGTTGCTTTGGCGTCGTCCGTTTCATCGAGGTACGCGATGGCTACATGCGCCCCTGTGCGGCAAATGCCAGGCCACGGCCCGCCCGATGCCGCTGTCGCCCCCGGTGATGAGGGCTACCTTATCCTGTAACCTACCGGCCGGCTGTGCCTTCGGAGCGGCTTTGGGGAGGGGTTTCATTTTCGCCTCCAGCCCCGGCTGCCGTAGCTGTCGCTGAGGCGGGCGGAGCGTTTTCTTCTTATTGGATTTTTGCATACCGGGATGTTTGGGTCAAAAAAAGCTGCTGCATGTGGATGCAGCAGCTTCGGTCCGCCGGCTGATTAGTCCTCTGCCAGCGCTTCCTCGTTCACTTTCGATTCTGCGATCTGGGTGAGGAGGGAATCTGTTTCTTTCTCTTCGTCCAGCGTTTGTTCCAATATGTTGGCGGCATCGCTGTGGCCCATCCTGGTGGCCAGCGTACGCAAACTGCCGTAAGTTGCAATTTCGTAGTGTTCCACTTTTTGCGCGGCGATGATGAGGCCTGCATCAATACGGAACCGGCGTCTTCTTCGCTGATCAGCTCCTGTGCTTCTGCAACGAGCCCTTCCATAGCTTCGCATTTCTTAGCCACCGGGCGGGCGCCCAGCAATTCGAAGATTTCTTCAATACGGCTTACATGCTCTTTCGTTTGTTCCAGGTGCTCGGCGAATGCGTCCACCAGCTCTGCGGTAGAGGCGGCTTTCTGCATTTTAGGCAGCGCTTTCACAAGATGCTTTTCGGCCCAATAAATATCTTTCAGTTCATCCATAAACAGCTGGTGGAAGGGTGATTGTTCCATTTCGCTGCTCTTTGCTGCCGGTTTGCGGGTTGCGGTCGCTTTTTTAGCGGTTCCGTTGCTGCGGCCATTGCTGCTTGATTTTGCGGAAGAAGCGCTCCGCGCTGTTGTCTTGGTGTTTCTTGTTGCCATAATGCGTGAGGGTTTTTAGGTTTATTTGTTAGGAAACGGAAAGCGGTCGCGCTTGTCGATGATGCTTTCATCTTCGGCTTTTCGCTGGCCAACAATGTCTGGAGACTGCTCCTGAACATCGTTGTTTTCTTCGTTTTCCGGGATGTCGGGTTTATGCTCTGGCCGGCCCTTTTCGGGTTTATCCTGCCGGGGCCCTGCTCCGGTTCGGACTGAGGGTCGCTGGGCTTGCGGTCGATTTCCCTTGTAGGGATCTCCTGCGGGATATCCGGGTTTTGCTTATCGGGCTCCTGGCCTTGTCCGGGTTTCGGCTGTCCGCCGCCCTGGCCCCTGTTTTCATCCGGAGGAGTGATACCCGGGGCCGCAGGGTTCGGACGTTGGTTTTTATCGTTCTCGTTGTTCATGGCTGGATGCTTTAAAGGTTTAACACGTTCTTTATGATTGTTGTCCAAACTGCATTCCAAGATAGAGGCACATGATTTGCGGCGTTGGGGAGCAACAACAATATCATCTGCCACAGGAATGCGTTAGCATAGCGGCGCATGGGTCCTGAATCCGGGGTTTTCGTATTTTGGGGACGATTGGTGGAAGATGGTGCTGCATTTCGCGGGTTCGCTTGTAGAAGGGATTTTTCAGTATGTAGAAATTCTTGCACATCCAAAACCGGCATCCATAAACAGTTTGAAGGAAATGCATATCAGCATACATAAGAAAATTCGGGTGGGGTTCTTCATCGCTTTCACGGCCATCATCGGCGCCAGTGTAGTGTCTTACCTTATTGCGAAAAATCTTCAGCACAATGCTTCCCGCCTGCAACACGCCGTGGAAGTATCCAAGCGCCTGGAACTTATTTCCCGGCACCTCAAAGACGCGGAATCCGCTATCCAGGGGTATAGTATCACCCATCAGCAGGAATTCCTTCATCCCAGTATGGAAGAACGAAGCGTCAAGATCGAAAGCGAATACCGCAAACTCCGCAAAGTGATCGACGACCCCGTTCAACAAAGAAACCTCGATACCCTCAAACGGCTCCTCGATATCAAATACGGACAACTCCTCGCCGGCGCCAAACCCGACGGCGATATTTCCACCATCCGGAAAGGGGAGCTCTCTATGGATCAGATCGATAAGAAGATGCAGGACATGATCGCCATTGAAGAAGCGCAGTTAACCGAGAAGTCGCGGTTGTTTACATTCTTCTCCAACCTGTGGATTCCCATCGTATTTATCATTTCATTGATCGCCATTATCATCGGCATATATTCCTACGTCACCCTCAACCGCGAATTCCGCCTCCAGCTGCACATAGAATCCAGGATGCGTAATTACCAGCGCGAACTGCAGGAAAATATCAACCTGCTCAATAAATCCAACCAGGAATTGGAGCAGTTCGCCTACGTAGCGTCTCACGACCTGCAGGAACCCCTGCGCAAAATATCTACCTTCTCCGACCGGCTCCTGCTGAAATACCGGGGCGACATCCCGCCAGAAGCGGGCCAGCTGGTAGACCGGATGGTTTCCGCCGTGGGCCGCATGCGCATACTGATCAACGACCTCCTGATCTTCTCCCGCGCCGGCCGCATCACGCCGGATACTATCGCCGAAGTGAACCTTAATGAACTGCTGCAGGATGTACTGGGAGACCTTGATGTACCGCTCCAGGAGAAGAACGGCTCCGTAAGCACCGATCCGCTGCCTGCTATCGAAGGCTCCGATACAGGGCTCCATCAGCTTTTTCAGAACGTCCTCTCCAATAGCATCAAATTCGCCTCACCCGAACGGCCGTTGGAAATCCGGATCACCGGAGAAACGCTCACCGGCAGGGAAGCCGGGCTCTCCAGCGAAAAGAAAGCTGCCGAAAAATTCCTGCGCATCCGCGTCGCCGATAACGGCATCGGGTTTGATCAAAGCTATGCCGACCGTATCTTCCTCATCTTCCAGCGCCTGCACGGCGTGAGCGAGTACAAAGGCACGGGAATCGGACTGGCCATCTGCAAGAAGATCGCTGAGGCACACCAGGGCTTCATTTCCGCCGAAGGCGAAACCGGCAAAGGCGCAACATTTATCATCACCCTTCCCCTCAAACAATCGCGGGAAGACTGATTTGAGCATACTTATTGCTTTGTATCAGGCATACCATTAACACATGAAAGAAAAACGTAAACGCATCCTGATGATCGATGATGATGAAGATGATTTCTTCTTGGTCAGCACCGTTTTACAGGATGTGGCCCCGACCAATACGAACTTACCTGGACCGCCACCTACGACAAAGCCCTTGAAGCGATCGGCCGCCGCGAACACGAATTATACCTGGTGGATTACCGCCTGGGCATGCATACGGGGATAGACATCCTGCGGCACTTCCAGGAAATAGGATACGAAGCCCCCGTGATCATGCTCACCGGCAAAGGCGATTACGCCATTGATAACGAAGCGATGATCGCCGGCGCTACCGATTACCTCGTGAAAGGCGACATTACCGGCCCTGAGCTGGAACGCGCCATCCGTTACGGTATTACCGAGTTCAAGCACCTGCGGGCCATTGCAGAAAACGAACGGAAATACTTCGGCATCTTCGAAAAAGCCATGATATCATCATCCTGGCCGATTGCAACATGAATATTATCGATGCCAATCCCAACGCCCGCAAGAAATTGCAATATACGCGGGAAGAATTGCTGGGCGCCAGTATGAAACAGCTCTTCTACCACGATCCGGAAGCTACCCGGTTCTTCGAGGAGATATGTTCAGATGACGCCATTGTTCAACAGGAGTTTACCTTCCGCGACAAATCGGGGAAAAAGATCTCCGTGCTCGTCAACGCCAATAAGCTGGACGAACAACTCGGTACATTCCTCTGCGTGGCGGAAGACATTACCGATAAGAAACGGGAAGAACTCGAAAAAGACAACAGGAGAAATTCGTCATATCCGGCCGCATCGCCCGGGTGATTGCGCATGAGGTTCGTAATCCCCTTACTAATATCATTCTGGCGGTAGGGCAGTTCCGGCAGGAAGATGCTATCGACCAGGACGACACCAATCTTTACCTAGATATAATCGAACGCAACTGTACGCGCATCAATCAGCTGGTGACGGAACTGCTGCAATCCACCCGCATGATGGAGCTGCACCTGCAGGAATATACCCTTAAAGACCTGGTGCTCAGCTCACTGATGCAGGCCACAGACCGCCTGCAACTGAACGGGATTAAACTGGAAGAGGATTACACGAATGATCCCGTTACTATCACGGCCGACCTGGAGAAGATGAACATCGCACTGCTGAATATCCTCATCAACGCCATCGAAGCCATGATGCCGGGAAAAGGCGTGTTAAGCATACAAACTTCCGTGGAAGGCAAAACTGCGACGATACGGATAAGCGATAACGGAATGGGCATCCCCGAAGAGAATAAAGCCCGCCTTTTCGATCCGTTCTTCACGTCTAAAACGAAAGGCACGGGGCTGGGGTTAACTTCCACGCAAAATATTATTATCAATCATAAAGGGCATATCCAGGTGGAAAGCACCCTTGGCGAGGGAACAACGTTTATCATCACTTTACCGGCAAATTAGCGGCTACCACGTTTTGTGATAGGTCGTATCGCCTTTTCATTAATTTCTGTATAGCGGTTTACGAAGCCCCGCATCCAGCGGGCTTTGTAAATCTTCGCCCCGGGCAGCCGCAAAACGGTATTACCCTTCAGGTCGGTGACTTCATCCGTCCACCATTCCTCCTTTGGCACTGTAACCGTTGCGGGGTAACCCTCCGGTCCCTCGGAGAAGCCTTTAATATTCCTCGCTATCTTACTGGCGACCGGATGGAAGCTTTTATCCTTGATATGATATTCCAGCAAGGTATCTACCGTTGTGATATACAATACGTTCTCCCGGGAACCATAGCTCATGTCATGCAGTCCTTTCCCGGGTACCGTTATCGCATCAGCAATTTCCAGTTGGGCTACATTCTTACGCACTCCTTCTCTTAGATTATATGCAGTGATAATATTACTTCCGCCTATATAGTACCGCCCGTCGTAGTAAACGACGGCATGCCCGTCTGGGGCGATCCGGGTGGCGCGGGGCGCTTAGGCCTATAAGGTTTAGTGGTGTCATAGCGGAAAATGGTATATTGATTACCGGTGCTGGACGCCACCACCACCGTATTATACGGAGCAATGTCAAGGGAATGGGGATTGCCGCCTACCGAATCATACCACAGCGTTTTGGCGTCAAGCAGCCGGATGATGGCCGCGCCGCCGCCTGACGCGCAGGTAAGAATAAACTTCCCGTCGCGCGACATTTTCGCCTCACTGGGGTTTCGGAACCATTTACGATGCGCTTCCGGAATATCGGCGGCACGCCATTCACGGAATATCTCGCCCGAGGGAGCAAGGACTAATAGTACGCGATGTTGGGCCTGATCGGTTACCACCATGGCATGATTGGCGGAATTAACCCAGAGGGATAAGAGTAGCAGGATGGGATTCATAGGCTGAATAAAAGCAAAAAGCGGGAGAAATGGAAACGTAAGTCACCATTTTCACCCGCTTTTTATCTTGTAAGCGTATTCAGCTTTTATACAGCCCTGCCCCTGATTATGTTGATCAGAATGGCAATAATCGCCAATACGAGCAAAGCGTGGATAAGTCCACCTGCGGAGTACACGAAAAACCCCAGCAGCCAGCCGATGATCAGGATCACCGCAATGAGATACAATAAGGAGTTCATATCTGGATTGTTTTTGGTTCATATAGGGTAATGTAAAATTCATGCCAGCGTGCCATTCAGCCGTAGGAGAGCGTTTCAGTGGTCAATTACTCCCCAGTGTTTGTGGATGCACTTCCCCCATGAGGGGTGACACTTCAGCAAAACATTACTCCTTTATGACCGGAAACCGGCATGGCAGTCTTTTGGATGGTAGTTCCCTGTAACCATATCAATTACATCACTCAAAAAGTACCCATCATGGAACACACGCAAAAAACTGCCGCAGTCGTGGAAGACCTGGTAAAGATCAATAACGACCGGATAGAAGGATACAATAAAGCCCGCCTGCAAACAGACGACCTGGACCTGAAGGAACTCTTCGAAACCATGATCGCCGACAGCAAGCAGAACTCCATCGAGCTGAATAAATATTTACGTAGCCTGGGCGAAGAGCGCGAACGCGATACTACTTTCGCCGGTAAGCTCTACCGTACCTGGATGGACGTGAAAGTATCCTTCGGCGGGGGCGACCGCCGCTCCATCCTCGCTACCTGCGAGTACGGGGAAGATGCCGCACAGAAATCATACAACACGGCCCTCGAACAAGATTTCCTGACGCCCGACGTACGCCAGATGATTTCCGAGCAGCGCATGAAGCTCCGTTCATCTCACGACAAGATCCGGTACCTCCGCGACCTGGAAACCGCCAATAAAGGTTAAGATTTATGGAAATCCGGACCGGATTTTGCAGGATGAAGACACAAACGCCTTCACAGTAATACATATTTCTGTGAAGGCGTTTATCAAGCTTTCCCACTATTTTGCAAGAATCTCATTATCAGCTTCATAAGCTAATCAAGTCCGCATCATCTCCACATCATCTCCGCCTTATCTCCCGGATTTAGTATGCACACAGTAATGATAAAGTAATAATACAGCATAGTCGCAGTATAGACACTGCATAGTTACCCTAAGGGTCCTGTTATGTATTCATATATAAAGAGAAAGTTCCGGCTGGTTTTGCCGGAACTTTCTTTATGAGCAGGATGATCAAATGGTCACAAACAGGATGAAGAATTCTTACAATGGATCAATCTATAACAAAAAATATCTTCAGGGGAAAAGCTGTCCCGCACCAAATGATGCAGGACAGCTGGCAAGCTTTACGGTTTTAATGATGCTTTAACTGCATTTTAAAACCAATCGAAGCTGCCAATAACTAAAACAACAGCTATGATAAAAGTATAATCCGTATAACGCTTGTTGCTTTTACAGCTCGTCAATCAGCTTTTTCACTTCTTCTTTCGATTTGCCGAGCTTTTGCTGGAGCTTACCCAGCAGTTCGTCTTCTTGTCCTTCGGTGTACGTCAGATCGTCGTCTGTCAGATCACCGTATTTTTGTTTCAACTTGCCTTTAATTTCATTCCAGGCGCCTTTCAACTGTAAAGAATTCATACGATAGCATTTTTGGATGAAGTAAATGACTCTGCTAATTATGGATCAATTACTATACCACCATGCCAGTCAGGGTAGAGGCGGCGGATTTTAGGCGGGTGGCAGGCCATATTGTGGAAATACATCGTAAATTTCGTGGAAGAAAGTCCACAAATATGCTTGTTGAAACAGATAAAAATGTCCGGCAAACAGTTTGCAGTTATTAGGGTTAAATGACAGTAACATCCGGAGGAACGAACTCGGTGGCAAGGGTTTCCCGGTTATAAATACAGACGCCATGGGAGATTTGATTTTAATAATAGACGACGAACCGGATATTTGTCAACTTTTGCAGTTAAGCCTGACGAAGCACGGATATAAGGTAAAATATGTGCATGCACTGAAAGATGGACTGCTGTTTCTCCGCCAGCAGACTCCTGATATTCTGTTCCTGGACATTCACCTGCCCGATGGTTCCGGGCTCGACATACTTCCGCAAATCAAAGCGGAATATCCCGATTTACCTGTCATCTCCATCAGCGCTTATGACAACGGTATGGAAAAACAAAAAGCCCTCACATCCGGAGGGCCCATTTTCTGCCGAAACCCTTTAATGTGGGCGAGCTGACCGAGATTTTGTTTGATATGAAGCGAAACGGCGTGAAGCCGCATATGCATAATTAGTTGTAAATTTAATATCCGTCCAACACATTCAATATGAAGCGTATCCTCATTGTTGATGATGAAATAAACATTTGTACCCTGCTCAGCAAGTTCCTGAGCAAACATGGCTTTAAGACAGAAAGTACGATGACCGGCGCCCAGGCGCTGAAAATGCTGAAAGAAACCCCTTTCGACCTGATTCTCTGCGATTACCGGCTTAAAGATACGGATGGGGCACAGCTCCTGAACGACATCCGCGCCCTGAGCCCGCAAACCGTCGTCATCATCATTACGGGTTATTCCGACGTCCGCATTGCGGTCGATATGGTGAAAAACGGCGCCTACGATTATATTTCCAAACCTTTATACCCGGACGAGATCCTGGCCCTTGTAAATAAGGCCCTGACTAACCCGGGCGCACCAGTTCCCCAGCCCGTGCAAGCCGCTCCTGCGGTTGCAGTTTCCCAGGAGGCGCATCGCCCCCAACCATCGGGCGGCACTCAGAACGGCGGGCAATACGTATACGGCGAGAGCGAACCTTCCCGCCAGCTGATCCGTGAGCTTACCCTGGTGGCTCCTACAGATTACAGTGTGATCATTTTCGGGGAGACGGGCACCGGCAAGGAATCTGTGGCCCATCTCATCCACGACCATAGCAGCCGTAAAAACCAGCCCTTCATCGCGATCGACTGCGGCGCCCTCTCCCGGGAATTGGCGGCCAGTGAGCTTTTCGGGCACGAAAAAGGCTCTTTCACAGGCGCCATAGGCACCAAGATAGGCGCTTTCGAACAGGCGCACGGCGGTACCATCTTCCTCGATGAGATCGCTAACCTCCCCTATGATGTACAGGTAGCCCTGCTCCGCGTGATCCAGGAAAAACAGATCCGCCGGGTGGGCAGCATGAAGGAAATAGCGGTGGATGTCCGCCTGATCGTTGCATCCAACGAAAACCTGTTCGAAGCCGTTCAGAAAGGCAAGTTCCGGGAAGACCTCTTCCACCGGTTCAATGAATTCACCATCCATATCCCGCCGCTGCGCGACCGTGGCGACGACCTCCGTTCTTTCGTAGACGCCTTCCTTTCACAGGCCGGCAGAGAACTGAATAAACCCGAAGCCGCCCTCAGCGAAGAAGTATGGGAGTGCTTCCGTAACTACGACTGGCCCGGTAATATCAGGGAATTGAAAACGTCATCCGCCGCGCCAGCCTGCTGACGCCTGCCGGTAAGGAAATTTCCATGGCCGCGTTGCCCCGGAGATGAAAGCCGGTAAAGTAGCCCGCCAACCCTCCGGCATGACGGCAGATATCAATGTTTCCGCAGATACTGCAGACGAGCCTAACCTCCCGATGCTGGACGAAAACGATCTGAAGTCGGTAGCCCTCAAAGCTGAGTACAATAAGATCATCAATGTGCTGAAGGAAGTGAAGTATAACAAAACGAAGGCCGCGCAGTTGCTCAACATCGACCGCAAAACCCTTTATAACAAGCTTCGCCTGCTGAATATTAATTATTAATCCTCGCGATATGAACCAGTTGGAAGGTAAGAAGGTGCCGTTCTTTGAACGTTTCGCCGGCAAAGCCGTAGGTGCAACCGGCAGCCCCGGGCCTTTATCATCGCTTTCGTCGTGATACTGGTATGGGCCATAACCGGGCCCATCTTCAAGTTTTCCGATACCTGGCAGCTCGTTATCAATACCGGTACCACCATCGTCACCTTCCTTATGGTTTTCATCATTCAGAAAACGCAGAACAAGGATTCCAAATCCATCCAGCTGAAGCTGAACGAATTGATCGCCTGTACCAAAACCGCCAGCAACCGCCTGATAGATGTGGAATCCTTGTCCGAAGACGAACTCAATACCTTGCATAACTTCTATTCCAAGCTCGCGCAAGACACAAAGCACCACCTCGATATAAGAAAGTCCCATTCTATCGAGGAGGCTATCGAAAACAGCGAAGACAAGCTGAAGATGCGGTAGCTATTTGTTCAGCTCCTGCAGCAAATCGCTGAGATTCAACCGGTGCGTGTACATGGTAAAATCTCCGTTTTCATCTTTGGGCCATTGCTCCCTCGGGCGATCCCAATACAATTCCAGTCCGTTCATATCCGGATCGTTGAGGTATAACGCTTCCGAAACGCCATGATCGGCAAAGCCCGTAAACGCTACACCGGCTCCGGTGAGCCTTTTGTAAATCTCCGCCAGGTCTTTGCGGGTGGGGTAGAGGATCGCTACATGGTAGAGGCCCGCCGCATTTTCCGGCGCGGGCGGCATGTTCTTGCTGTGCCAGGTATTGAGCCCGATGTGGTGATGATAGCCTCCGGCGGAAATAAATGCCGCCTGGTCGCCGAACTTCGTCATCAGTTCAAATCCCAATAATCCGCAATAAAAATCGAGGGAACGCTGAAGATCGGAGACCTTCAGGTGCACATGGCCGATAGAAGTGGCCGCAGGTACGGTATAGCTCATGTAAGTTGGTTCGTTTTGGCGCAAAGATAAACGGATCCCTACTTCAAACGGTGTATGTTTGTCCGCTGAAAAACCGTCTGCTCTCAGGATCCGTTCCGTACATTATAAGATGACCAAAGGGCTGATAATTCCTACTGATATACGATAATTGTCTGTATTCGTCATACCGAAATTCGATTTCGCGTAGTCGGTATATACGTATTTTCTGCCGATGAATGTCCCGAACACTTTCAGGTTCAGGTTATTGAATGGGTATACTTCCACACCGGGGATATAACCCCATGCCGTCCGCAGTTTAACCGTACTGGTATTATCCGGCAGGTTGGTGCCGGAGGGCTTCCAGTATGCATCATCCACCATGCCTACGAAGAACAGGTTTACCTTTTTGGACAGGTGAAAATCGAGCCTTGTCCAGTGGCTCATGTACCGCGCACGGAATGCATGTTTGATGCCTGCATTGTCTGTAATCGAAGAAACGATCCCTTTTCTGTCCAGCGCTTCCCGGCTCCATTTGAAGTCGTACTGGATCTGGAATTTCTTCGTGGTAAACTGGTTGCCCAGCGCCAGGTAGTTCATATATTCGCTGTCTGCCTCGCGGAAGATGGAATAAGACCACAGGGTGCTGAACTTCCCGAAATTGCCGCGCCAGTTGAACACCCCTGCAAAGGGGAACTTGGCGGGCTGCACGCCCGGTATCGCCGTGGTGTCATACAGTTCCGTGAAGCTCGCGGTGCGGCTGTTCAGGAGCTGAATGGTAAACTGGTTTTCCCGGTCGGGCAACATATAGGAAACGCCGGTACCCACCAGAAAGTTGTCTGCATACTCGATTATATCTGAATACTCATAGATCTCGATAGGATTAGCGTCGAACTCATACCCGCCCCAGTCGGCGCACAGTTTACCGGCGTAGATGCTCCATTTGTCGTTAGGGTCGAAGCGCAGGAATGCCAGGTCTGTGCTGCGGCTGATGTTGTCGATGGTTTGAGGCACCACGCCGCGGGTATACCGGTCCCGGAAGCGGAAATATACCTTATCATGCACCTTCCCGCGTATTTCTAACCGGAACTGGTTCATGACGAAGCGCGAGCGCTGGTAAGTTCCTTCTTCGAATTCGTTCTGAAATGACATTTGCATGTTCGCGATCACGTCCACATTAGACAGCAGGGATTGTTTGCTGACGGGGATGAGCGGCACGTGCAGGATGGAGGTGTCGTCTGTCTGCCTTTCATGAATCTGCGCCATAAGCGCAGCGGGCATCAACAGCACCAGCCACAGGAGGGTACAGCTTCTTTTCATACATCGTTTTTTGAGGGTTCTACCAGAATAGGTGGGCAAACAGGAACCCCGAGGCAACGCTTACCGAAACGGCAACCAGCCCCGGTATCATGAAACTATGGTTGATGAGATATTTCCCTATATACGTACTGCCTGTACGGTCGAAGTTGATGGCGGCCAGCAGGGTGGGATAGCCCGGTAAAACGAAGTCTCCGTTAGCGGCAGGGAACATCGCTACCAGGTTATTCGGCGCAATACCCAGCAACACGCCCAGGGGCATGAGTGCTTTAGTAGTCGCCGCCTGACTGAACAACAACATGCTCAACAGGAATAATGCAATCGCAAACGTCCAGGGTGCGGCGCGTACCATATCACCTAATGCGCCTTCAATCACCGCGTGATTCGCTTCCATGAAAGTAGCGCTCATCCACACCACCCCGAAGATCGAGACTACGGCCTGCGCACCAGCGGTAAACAGACTGGCCTTGGCCACATCGGTAGTAGCGGTTTTGGTGAACAGGAGCATCAACGCCGCAGCACCCAGCATCACCAGCTCAATGACGGCCGCCATCTTGATGGTACCGTTGGCGTTTACGGAAAGATTCGCCGGGCCTGGTTCAAAGGAAGGCAACATACCAGGGAACGCCCCCACCAATACGATCAGCAGTACGGCGATAGCGAAAATGATCACGGAGATCTTTGCCCCGGGTTTGAGGGGTGCGCTGTCGGAAGACGAGTCCGCATCCAGTTCCTTTGCAAATTCCGGATCTTTCATCTTCTCGAGGAACACGGGGTCTTTCTCCAGTTCTTTACCTTTCTTCCATACTACCGCCACGCCGGCCAGGATGCCGACCAGGCAGGCGGGAATACAAACTTTCAAGATATGTACGAGTTCAATCTGCCCGGCCAGGATGGTGATCATGGCCGCCGTAGCCGCCGAGATCGGGCTGGCCGTAATGCCCAGGTGCGAGGCGATCACTGAAATGCTCAGGGGCGCTCCGGCCGGATGCGTTTCTTGGTGGCCACTTCGGAAATGATCGGCAGCAGTGAGTAAGTAATGTGCGCAGTTCCTGCAAACAACGTAAAGGCGAACGTCACCAGGGGTCCCAGCAATGTGATCATAGAAGGCTTGCTGCGGAGTATCTTCTCGGCGATACGCACGAGGTAATCCATGCCGCCCGCCGCCTGCATCGTTGCCGCCGTGGATACAACGGCTAAAATGATGAGCATTACGTCGATAGGAGGCTCCGCGGGACGCATGCGGAACACAAATAAGTACACAGCCAGCGCCGCCATGCCCATTACGCCCAGGCCGATGCCTTTCATTCGGGCGCCTATGAGAATGGCCACCAGGAGAATGGCAAATTGAATCCAGATCATGTTTTCGTTTTACGTTGATGTTATAAAGGGAGGAATAAACTAGTATTCGAAAAACATTTCCTGGATCTTCTTCGTGTCTTTCGTCTTTAATAAAGCCAGTTGCAGGAGGATGCGGGCTTTCTGCGGATTGAGATCGTCCGCCGCGATGGTACCCAGCGCCGCGTCGTCCGTTTCGGCGTTCAGTAAAACCCTGCCGCTGCCTGTGCGGTTGGAACGCACCACCACTATGCCCTGACGGGTAATCTGTTTCACTCTTTCTTCCACTGTCGGGTAAAGATTCCCGTTACCCACGCCTGCTATCACGATTCCCTGGGCTCCGTCCTTCACCAATGCATCCACCAGCACAGGGTTCGTATTTGCGTACCCGTACAAGATATCGACTTTTGGTAAAATTCACCTTGCTTACGTCGAATTCCGTCTGGTGCGTGTGCTTGCGGATAAGGCGGTGATAGTATTCCACTTTGCCGTCCATCACCACGCCCAGCGGACCGGTATTCGGCGCCTGGAAGGTGGAGACGTTAGTGGTGTTGGTTTTAGTGACATCGCGGGCGGAATAAATATAGTCGTTCATGGCTACCAGCACACCGCGGTCTGCCGATGTTTTATTCGCCGCCACCACGATGCCGTTGTAGAGATTGAGGGGACCGTCTGCCGATAATGCCGTAGCCGAGCGCATGGCCCCCACCAGCACCACAGGCTTCGTGGATTTGACGGTCAGCTGCAGGAAGAATCCTGTTTCGCCTTCTGTATCGGTACCGTGAGTGATGACGATGCCGTCTACGTCGCTGCGTTTAACCAGTTCATTGATACGATGGGCCAGTTTCAGCCATACGCTGTCGTGCATGGCCTGGCTGCCTACACTGGCAATCTGCTCGCCGCGGAGGTTAGCAATCTTGCGCGCTTCCGGCACGGCATTCAGCAGATCGTCTATCGGGAGCTTCCCGGCCGTATAGGCCGTCCCCACGCTGGATTCCCCTGCACCGGCAATCGTACCGCCGGTCGCCAGGATGACGACATTAGGTAAATTGGCGTTCTGACCGCGGGCAGGGCGCAGCATCCAGCAGGTGCTTGCCAGCAATAGTAACAAGACTTTTTCATAAGCATAATTGCGATTAGCTGTTAATGAATTTGGGGCGGATCATATTGTCGAAGGTGAATATCTCATCCCATTTCTCCTGCGTTACGAGTTTCTTTTCCTTCACGGCGATGTCGTGTACCGACTTACCCGTTTCCAGCGCTTCTCTTGCGATGGCGGCGGAATGTTCATAACCGATGATGGGGTTGAGCTGTGTAACGATCCCGATGCTCTGCATGACCATTTCCTGCGTATGTTTCGCATTGGCGGTAATACCATCTACGCATTTTTCACGGAGCGTATTGCAGGCGTTAGTCATATAGGTAATGGAAGTGAAAAGCGAAAATGCGATCACCGGCTCCATTACATTCAGTTGAAGCTGACCGGCCTCCGCGGCGAGGGTGAGGGTAAGATCGGCGCCGATCACATAGAAAGCGGTCTGGTTCACCACTTCCGGAATCACAGGATTCACCTTTCCCGGCATGATGGACGAACCCGGTTGCATGGGAGGCAGGTTGATTTCATTCAGGCCGCAACGCGGACCGGAAGATAGCAGGCGAAGGTCATTACAGATCTTGGATACCTTCACCGCCGTGCGCTTCAGCACACCAGATAGCTGCACGTATGCGCCGGTATCCACAGTTGCCTCTATCAGATCACTGGCCAGCACCAGGGGCAGACCGGTAATTTTCGCGAGGTGTTTGGTGACCAGTTCTGCATATCCCTCGGGGCATTGACGCCGGTGCCGATGGCGGTGGCGCCCATATTAATTTCGGAGATGAGGCGTTTACTTTCTTCCACACGCGCCAGCTCTTCGCGGATAGTGGTCGCGAACGCCTTGAACTCGTCGCCCATGCTCATGGGTACGGCATCCTGCAACTGCGTGCGGCCCATTTTAAGCACTTGTTTAAACTCTTCGCCTTTCTTATCGAAAGATTCGGCAAGTGCTGCAAGGCTTTGCTTGTAAGACGACAGCTTATTGATCAGCGCGATGCGGAAGGCGGTGGGGTAGGCGTCGTTCGTGGACTGCGAGCAATTCACGTGGTTATTGGGATGACAGAAATCGTAATCGCCTTTCTTTTTCCCCATTTCTTCAAGCGCCACGTTGGCGATCACTTCATTGGCGTTCATGTTTACGCTGGTGCCGGCGCCGCCCTGGATGAGGTCGGTAATGAACTGGCTGTCGAACTCGCCGTTGATCACCCGGTCTGAGGCTTTCATGATATGTGCGGCAATGTCTTTGTCGAGCGCGCCCAGTTCGGCATTGGCCATCGCGGCGCCTTTCTTCACATAGCCGAGGGCCTGAACGAACAGCGGTTCCGTGTTCAGGGGATGCCGGTAATATGAAAATTCTCTATCGCCCGGAGCGTTTGGATGCCATAATACACATCTGCCGGGATCTCACGTTCGCCCAGGAAGTCATGTTCTCTGCGTTGTGCCATAAGAGGGAATTGATTGAGTTGTGCAAAAATCGTTTCCAATAAAACAGTGCGTTGGCGGAATTTGTTTAAGTGCGGAGAATGAACAATTTGCGATATTTCGCATTACATAGGTACATCCATCACAAACCGCCTATAATGAAAAAGAAGGGCAACCTATCCCTCTCCGCCGCCATATCCATGGGCATTGGCGCCATGATCGGCGCAGGCATCTTTGCGCTGCTGGGGCAGACAGGCGCCATCGTAGGCTCCGCCACCTGGCTTTCATTCCTCATCGCGGGCGGTATCACCATCCTTTGTGGCTATTCATTTGCCCGCCTGGGCGCACGCTATCCGTCCAACGGCGGAGTGCTGGAGTATCTGGTACAGGCTTATGGGGTAAATATTTATTCCGGCGGGATGGGGATCTTCTATTATGTAAGTATGATCGTTTTGTCTGCCGTGGTCGCCAAATCCTTTGGGGCATATGCGGCAGTACTGATGGGGAGGAGGCTCGGAGTGGGCGCAAAACCTCACGGCGGCAGGTATCGTGTCAGCCCTGGTCGTACTTAACTTCGTAAGCGTCACGGCATTTGCGCGTGTGGAAAGATCTTCGTAGCCATCAAGCTGACCGTATTATTTGGCTTCGCGATACTGGGTTTTTATACCATTCAGCCCGGGAACCTCGTTTTCCCGGAAAATCTCGCCACCAGCAGCATTTTCAGCAGCGTGGCCGTCACCTTCTTTGCATATACCGGCTTCAACGTGATCAGCGGCGCCGTGGAACATATCGACAACCCGGAGAAAACGCTCCCCGGGCTATTATGACCACGATCCTGTTGGTGACTTGCGTGTATATCGTACTGGCGGTCGTCGTGTTCGGGAACCTGAGCGCAGACCAGGTAGTGGCGGCCAAAAACCGCACTTGCGGAAGCGGCGCGCCCTATGCTGGGGAACACCGGCTTTGTCATAGTATCCATCGCAGCACTGGTATCCAGCATTACGGCGATCAACGCCAACCTGTTTTCCACAGGGAATAACTCTTACGTAATGGCGGCCTACGGCACCCTGCCGAAGGCTTTCGAGAAGCACCTGTGGGGCCGGGGCACGGAGGGACTGGCCATTACCGGTATCTGTATCATCGCGCTCATCATGCTGTTCGACCTATCCGTCATCGCCTCGCTGGGTGGGATGGCCATGTTACTCTGCTACAGCGCCGTAAATATCGGGCACCTCCGTGTGTTGAAAGAAACCAAAGCCAAACCCTGGATCGCCTGGCTGGCGGTTATCGTCAGCTGCGGCACCGTCTTGCTGGTGATCATTGTAGACGCAGCGACTGCGCCGCGGCAATTGCTGGTTACTGCCATTTTCCTTGCTTTTTCTTTCGTAGCGGAATGGGTCATCCGTAAGACCACTGGCCGGAAAGTCAAACCGAACATCCTTCACCCCAAAAACGGCGCGAAATGACGGGCAGTTACCTCGGATTTGCGGCGGCAGTGTTCATGGGGTTCTTTTCCATCGTCAACCCCATTGCCAACGTCCCCGTCTTCCTCGATCTCACGGATTACATGACGCCCGCCCAGCGGAAGCAGATCGCGTTGAAGTCCGTGATCGTGGCTTTCATCCTGATCGTTGTATTCAGCGTGGCGGGAAATGGCATACTCCGGATCTTCAATATTTCGCTTCCAGCACTGCGCATTACAGGCGGCATACTACTTTTCGTGGTCGGCTACCGCATGATCTTCGCTGAAAAGGCCCACCCGGATAAGCGTATCGATACCAAGGAGGGCGACCCCGGCATTTCCGTGGCCGTCACCCCGCTGGCCATGCCGCTCATGGCAGGTCCGGGAACCATTACCACCGCCATGAACTACGCCGCCTCTGCCGATAAATGGCATACGGTCATCGTCATCATTGTCTACGGTTTATTGTGCTACATCGCTTACCTGCTTTTTATTTCAGGCGGACATATCGTTCGCATACTGGGAAATAACACCATGACTGTCATTACCAAGATGATGGGGCTCATTCTGGCCGTACTGGGTGTGCAGATGTTCCTGGAAGGTGTAAATGAAGGCATCCGGCTGGGCAGCCGGTGATGTTATTGAGGTGTCAATACCGCACGGGATTGTTGTTGCTGCTCCTGGCGGATTTTCTCCCGCTCCTGTTGCCGGTCTTCGACCTGGCGGTATTTAAAGTAAAAGAAGATAGCCAGGAAAAGGCAGGCCTTGAATAAGAGGAACGCCGCTATAAAGATCCATTTCCAGACACGATGGACCGTGATGTACTCGTTCTGGTTTGGAGCGATGTTAATGAAGGTATAATTCGGCTTTTTCTTTTCGGGATCTTCGCGGGTGTCCGCCCAGTCGAGTGGCTGCAATGTACGGGAACGTAAGGTAACAGGCGGCAGCACTGCTTCTTCGAAAAGCAATTGTTGGATCGTGCGATCCATTGCATCGAACTCCGTCTTCAGTTCCGGATACTCGCGCATGAGCTTTTCCATCTCGACGTTTTCGTCGGGAGTGGAAAGTCCGAGTACGTAACTTTCGACCATGCCGTTATCTATGTATTCCTTGATATTCATGTAGGAATAGAAATCCAATTAAAACTTGTACTGGAGAGATATCATCCCATGTCTGTCTATATACGTCAAAACCGCCTATCCGGTCGGACAATCCCAAAGATTATCCAAAAAAACACCGGCAGGGACAATTTTGTTTGTACGGAAACCTTCTAAAACTAATATCCACTTACTTTAATAGGGCGAATGCATCTTACCAGTTAATCTACCGCTCATTGGCGGTTTCATCAAAATCGTATGAAAACGAAAATAAGGATAAATAGGCGTAACTCGTTCAACCTGCGCCATTTTACCATTTTTGTGTCAAACTTGAATTAACTCACCTGACAGTCAAAATATAGTTTTTCTGTTAATATCGTATCTGTTTAGACCCGTAAAATCCGCAAACTCGTTAGCAATTTATTGACAGCCAATAATTTATTTTAATACTATAAAGTTTTTTGGCCAAGATGCACCCAGAGGTGAAAAATCGTGACAGGTTCCAGGTGAGGGCCTAGTCCAGCTTACGGAAAACATACGGAGCGTTCTCCACGAAATCCGATACCCTAGTGGTCACCGTTTTGACTTTACCATTTTCAACCGTGAAGTGGGTTTCTTCCGTGCCGTAGATCGGGAGGTTGTAGAAACAGATGAATTCGTCTTCCCGTTTCGGTAATAGAGTGCCAACCAGCTTAGTATGATGTTCAAAGCGCATGAAAAGCGTATCCTTTTCGAGGCGGATGTTCATCTTACCGTAAATCGGATGCTCATACTGTCCGGTAAATGCGCTGAGTGGTACCGGGAGTTTTGGCTTTGATTCCATCTGGCGACGGATATCCCGCATTTGTTTTTCTTCATCCGCCAGTTGTTCTCTGTTCCCGGCAACCGATGCGCCGGCGTAGTTGCGGAAAGGCAGGCCGAGCCAGGCATCGGTCAGTTCTTCTACCAGGTCTGTATAAAAGCCGTTGGAGTCTGTGTTGGTGAGGACCACGATGCCCAGGTTTTCTTCCGGCACAAGGCGCACCGCCGTCACGAACCCGTTTATGCCACCCTGGTGCTCCACCACCATACGCCCTTCATAGGAAAAGGTAAACCATCCCAGGCCATACAGGCTGAATTGCCGGCGGTTGAATGGATGCGCACCTTCGCCCAGGCTGGAGTGAGGAAGGCGGGTTTCCACGATGGCGTCACTGGAAAAAATCTCCCGGCCTTCATATTTGCCGTTAGCCAGCAGCGCTTTTAGCCAATGCGTCATATCTGCTACCGACGAGCCAATGCTACCCGCCGGCGCCATATTATCGATCTGTCCGTATGGAACCTTCAGCAGCTTGCCCGATTTTATGGTATGCGCGGCGGCGATGTTCTTTTCTTTGGGGAAATCAGCGGTCAGGGCAACGGTGTTCCGCATACCAAGCGGCTGGAAGAACTTTTCCTCCATGTACCGGGCCCAGGTTTTACCAGTAATCTTCGGTATGATCTCGCCGGCGGCGAGGAAGGCGGCATAAATAGCCCCAGGTGGTACGGAAACCGAACGCAGGCTTAATACGTCCCAGCTTCTGCAAGACTTCCGTGGAGGAGAGATCGGAATCAAAGAACATAAAATCCCCCTGGAAGGTATAAAACCCGAGACGGTGGCTCAGCAGGTCCCTGATAATGGCGTGCTCGGCAACCCAGGATCGTGCAGCGTGAAGTCGGGGAGATATTTGCGGACCGGGTCATTCAGTTGCAGTAGCCCTTCTGCCTGGAGCTGCGCCAGGGCGGTCGCGGTAAACGCCTTGGTGTTGGAGCCGATCATAAACAGTGTATTGGTATCCACATTCTCTGCTTTGCCGGCTTCCTTCACCCCATACCCTTTCATGAAGACGACCTTCCCGTCCTTCACAACGGCCACCGCCACCCCAGGAATCTGCCATCCTTCCATAGCTTTAATTATGTAGCTATCGAGGCTATCTCGCGTAAATGTCGTAGAACGTTGCTGGGCGGACGAGGATAAAAAGTGATCGCCAGGATCAGGGATAAGATTTGCTTCATGCTGGTTATTTAATTCGGGATGCTGCAATTCTGTCACGCAGAAAAGCGATTGTAATATGTAAAGGTCGCTATTGACCCGATTTCGAATTTTTCGCCAAAGTACGCAAATTCATTTTCGGGTAGTTTCACGCCCTAAAGACGATCAAAACGACAATAGGATACAAAATGGAGAAAGATACATGTGTCAATTTTTCAGTGGCTGATGGAGTGATCAAACTGCTTCTTCGCTCTTGGGATAGTCGAAGAAAAGGAACTTTTTAGCAGCACGATCAAAATCTTCCCATTTCTCTGTGTCTGCCGAGATAGCAAAAACTCCTGCTGTGGGAACATTATCAATCCGGATCTCTTCGGTCAGGTAGTTGGCAAAATCTGTGATTCCGGGGTTGTGGGCGAAGATGGCAACGGTATTAAAATCATCGTCAATGCGGGTAATTAGTTTCAGGAAGGTGGAGGCATAACAGAGATATAGCTCCTCTTCCAGGAGGATTGCTTCGCGGGGTAGTTCCATTCTTTCGCCATGATGCGGGCAGTGGAGCGTGCCCGTTTGGCAGGACTGGATATGACCAGCTCGGGCGTCAAACCGCGTTGCAGCAGCCGGATGGCCATTTCTGGAGCGTTCTGCTTTCCGCGTTTGTTGAGGGGCCGGTCAAAATCATCCATGTCTGGGTCGTTCCAACTGGATTTTGCGTGGCGGATCAATAACAATGTTTTCATAGACATTGTAAGTAATTGACTACAAACACTTATCCTAAAATACGGGTTTTTGGCACAAAACACGCCAATTAAAGGAAATTTAACAATCGCTCCCACGGATAAGTCCACACGAACGCCCTGAAAATCAAAGGGCCGGAACGCAGATCCTGCATTCCGGCCCTTAGTTATACTTCATCAGAACGGGATATTAGTACCCGCGTTCGTTCTTGCCTTCCATATAGTTCATGAACGCTTTGTTTACCACACGGTTACCGCCCGGAGTGGGATAGTCGCCGGTGAAGTACCAGTCGCCCAGGTTGTTGGGACAGCTGGCGTGCAGGCTTTCGATATTCTGGTAGATCACTTCCACTTTAGCATTGATACCGGCGGGGTGATGATCTCGGCGATCTTCGCGGAGATCTGCTCGGGAGTAAACGGCTTATAAACGTTTTTCACCACATTCTGGGCGTTCAGCGTATTGGTGCGCTCCAGTTCCTTGGCCAGGCCGTAAGCCTCCTGCAGTATGTATTCCTTACCCTGCTCGCGGATCAGTGCGATGGCTGCCTGGAAGGCTACGAATTCGCCCATCTTGCTCATATCGATGCCGTAGCAGTCCGGATAACGGATCTGCGGAGCGGAAGACATGATAATAATGCGCTTGGGGCCCAGGCGGTCCAGCATCTTGATAATGCTCTCCCTGAGGGTGGTTCCCCGCACAATGGAGTCGTCAATCACTACCAGGGTGTCCGTACCTGGGCGAACGGTGCCATACGTGATATCATATACGTGCTGCACCATTTCATTACGGCTGGAGTCTTCGGTGATGAAGGTCCGCATTTTCACGTCCTTGATGGCGATCTTATCGATCCGGACGCGTCGGTTCACCATTTCGTTCAGTTTCTCTTCATCGAAGTCTTTGCCCCAGCTCATGATCCGTTCTACCTTAATACGGTTGAGGTAGTCTTCCAGGCCTTTGATGAGGCCGTAGAACGCCACTTCCGCGGTGTTCGGGATGAAGGAGAAAATGGTATTGCGGAGGTCGTTGTCGATAGCTTTTAGGACGGTTTCGGAAAGATGATATCCCAGGGCGTGGCGCTCTTTGTAGATCTTCTCATCGTTGCCGCGGGAGAAGTAGATCCTTTCGAAAGAGCAGGCGCGGCGCTCGCGGGCCGGGATGATCTCTTCGATCGAGTATTCACCGTTTTCTTTAACGATAAGCGCGTTCCCGGGCATCAGTTCCATCACTTCATTCTCGCCTACGTTAAAGGTGGTGCGGATAGCGGCGCGCTCGGAAGCGGCCACGATCACATCGTCATTGATGTAGTAATAAGACGGACGGATGCCGTGAGGGTCGCGGATCACGAAGGAATCTCCGGAGCCAAGGAGCCCTCCACGTGGTAACCTCCGTCGAACATGGAGAACGCCTGTTTGAGGATGTTCTTCACGTCCAGGCCGTTCTGGCGGGCTTCATCTTCTTTGCAGAGGAAGTGGTGTACCACTTCCACCATAGCTGCCAGGTCACTGTTCTTATGCTTTTCGCCCGGATTGATCTTGGCGAAGCTGAACAGCTCTTCCACATTCACCAGGTTAAAGTTACCTGCGAGGGAGAGGTTACGGGCGGGGATGGTGTTATATCTTACGAAGGGATGGCAGAGTTCTACATCGTTCTTGCCTTGGGTGGCGTAGCGAAGGTGGCCCAGCAACAGTTCCCCAGGAAGCGGACGTGCCCTTTCATCAGGCCGGGGTAACGGGTAATTTCGGGTTGGTATTTTTCAATTTCGGCGATCTCGTCGCGTACTTTACCGAAAACGTCGCCGATGGGCTGCGGCTGCGCGCTCCGGATTCGGTGCATAAAGGGCACCCCGGGCTCGGTGTGTAATTTTACAGTGGCCAAACCTGCTCCGTCTTGTCCACGGTTGTGCTGCTTTTCCATGAGAAGGTACAGCTTATTCAGGCCGTAGAAAACCGTTCCGTATTGCTGTTGGTAATAACTGAATGGTTTTCTTAATCTTATGAATGCTAAGCCGCATTCATGCTTAATCGCATCACTCATGCTGTAAAATTGAAGTCGCAAAGTTACGCTTAAATTTCCAAACGGCCGCATCCTCTCAAACGCCCTTTCTACGGGCATTTTGATCATTTCCGGAAGAAGAGTAGCCCCGTGGCTGGTAGCAGCAAAAAGTTAAAAAAATCCCGGCGCTGTTAACGCCGGGATTGTATCATGATTTGCTGAAATCCGTTTATTACTTGCTGCTGGCGATGGTGTTAGCCGCAGACCATTTGGCCACGTTATCGCATTGCTTGTATTCATCTTCCACGTGCACATAGAAGGTTGGCACTTTGTCCACCAGCCATTTGGCGAGGGCGGTTGCCTGTTTTTCCTGGAGTGTGCGCTGCTGGATGCGGGAATAGTCGTCGCGCAGGTTTTCGCGGTGCGGCTCGGTACGTGTTTTCAGGTACACGAGGCGAACGCCTTTACGGCCCTGCTCGTCAGTGAACTCGATCGGCTTGGTTACGCCGCCGGGTTTCAGGGAATCGATGAGCATTACGATATCTTTAGTAGAGGGATCGTTGAGCTGATCGATGGTGATGAACGTGCTGTTGGTCATCGGGTTGGTAAGCATGCCGCCGCTGAACTTGGCCATCGGATCATCGCTGTATTTGGCTACCGCTTCTCCGAAGGTGGTTTTACCCGCGATTATATTGGTGCGGATGGTATCCAGCTTCTGAATGGCGTTGCTGATCTCGGTGGTCATTACGTTCGGCTTGATGAGGATGTGCTGCACGGTCACGTTGTCGCCCGCGCGCTTCAGCATCTTGATCAGGTGATATCCGAACTGGGACTTCACCGGGTTCGACATTTCACCTTCGCGCAGCCGGAAGCTGGCGGAGAGGAATTCGGGATCCCAGTTCTTGTCGTAACGGTTGAGGGATAGATACCGCTGTTCTCACGAACTGCAGGGTCTTCGGAGTACAGGTTGGCGTAAGTGCCGAATTCGCCGTCCTTCTTTTCCACCCGGCCCTTGATTTCCATCAGCTTGTCATAAGCGTATTTGTCCATCTCACGGCTGGCTTTGGGAAGGATGACGAGCTGACCGATCTCGAGCTCAGACTCGTAGAACGGCAGGCTGTCCTGCGGTATTTTCTCGAAGTTGGTACGAACTTCTGTCGGCGTCACCTTCACTGAGTTCACGATCTTGTCGCGCATGGCTTTGGCGAGCATGTTCTCGCGGATAGCGTCGCGGAAGCGTTCGCGGAGCTGGTAGATAGTATAGCCGGTAACTTTCGTCATGTTTTCGCGACCATTGTAACGCTGTTCGGCCCAGCGGATCTGGGACTCGATACGGCCTTCCACGTCGGATTCGGAGATGGGCAGGAGTCTCGTTCGGCCTGGAGAACCAGGATCTTCTGCGCGATGATCTGCTCAATAGCGGCGCATTGTGCGTTGGGAGGAAGCGGCTGGCCTTCCAGGGCCTGCTGTTGCATATCCACCAGGGCAGACTCGATGTCTGACTGAAGGATGATCTTTTCCCCAACCTTGGCGACAATCTTGTCGGCCACGATCTTCTGCTGCTGGGCCACTGCTACCTGGAACAGGAGCATGGCGCCGAAGGAAGATATGACAAATTTCTTCATATAAATGTTACTGTCTTCTCAAAGTAACTGATAAAAAATTAGCCGCACAAAGACGGCTAATCTATTTAACAAAAATTTCGGAATTGCGGCGGGTATTGAGGCCCGCCGCAATGGGATGTTTTAGAGGGTGCGTTTCACTTCCACTTCTTCGAAGCCTTCGACGATGTCGCCGACTTTCAGATCGCTGTAGTTCTTGATGGAGAGGCCGCATTCCATGCCGGAAACGACTTCTTTCACATCGTCTTTATAACGTTTCAGCGATTGCAGTTCGCCTGTGTGCACTACGATACCGTCGCGTACCAGGTTTATGCGCGAATTGCGGAAGAGTTTGCCATCGAGCACGAAGCAGCCCGCAACGGTAGCCTTGTCGAATTTGTAGGTTTCGCGGATTTCGACGTTCGCAGTGACCTTCTTTTCGATTTTGGGTTCCAGCATCCCTTCCATCGCGGATTTGAGCTCGTCGATGGCGTCGTAGATGATGGAGTAGGTGCGGATTTCGATATTCTCTTTCTCGGCGATGCGGGCCGCGTTGAGCGACGGGCGCACCTGGAATCCGATCACGAGTGCATCGGAAGCGGTGGCCAGCAATACGTCGGATTCGGTGATCTGACCTACGCCTTTGAGTACCACGCTTACTACGATCTCTTCTGTGGAGAGTTTCTGCAGGGAGTCGGACAGTGCTTCCACTGAACCGTCCACGTCGCCCTTGATGATGAGGTTCAGCTGCTTGAAGTTGCCGAGGGCAAGACGGCGGCCGATCTCGTCGAGGGTAATGTGTTTCTTCGTGCGGATGCCTTGTTCGCGTACGATCTGGGCCCTGCGGTTTGCCAGATCCTTCGCTTCAGATTCATCTTCGTACATGCGGAATTTCTCACCAGCCTGCGGAGCGCCGTTCAGGCCAAGTAGCTGCACGGGGGCGGAGGGGCCTACCTTCTCGACGCGTTGTCCGCGTTCGTTGAACATGGCCTTGATCTTGCCGAAGTGCGCGCCGGAGAGGATCGTATCTCCTGGCTGAGGGAGCCGTTCTGCACCAGCACCGTTGTCACGTAGCCACGGCCCTTGTCGAGCGTTGCTTCGATCACCGTACCGGAAGCCTCGCGGTTCGGGTTGGCTTTCAGGTCGAGCAGTTCGGCTTCCAGCAGGATTTTTTCCAGCAGGACGTCGATATTCATACCGCTTTTGGCGGAAATCTCCTGGCTTTGGAATTTACCACCCCAGTCTTCAACCAGGATGTTCATTCCAGCGAGTTGTTCCTTGATTTTCTCAGGGTTCGCGCCGTCTTTATCCACTTTGTTGATGGCGAATACCATCGGCAGGCCGGCGGCCTGGGAGTGGGAAATGGCCTCACGCGTCTGGGGCATGATGGCGTCGTCTGCCGCGATCACGATCACGGCGATGTCGGCCACCTTGGCACCACGGGCACGCATCGCGGTAAACGCTTCGTGACCGGGGTATCGAGGAACGTAACTTTCTTGCCTGTGGCAGTGGTCACCTGGTAAGCACCGATGTGCTGGGTGATCCCGCCGGCTTCGCCGGCTACCACGTTGGCGTTACGGATATAGTCGAGCAGGGAGGTCTTACCGTGGTCTACGTGACCCATGATGGTCACGATCGGAGCGCGCGGTTCCAGATCTTCCGGATCGTCTTCGATTTCGTCTTCGTCGTCGTCTGTAGCGTCATCTACACCGATGAATTCCACTTCATAACCGAATTCTCCGGCTACGAGCTCGATTACTTCGGCGTCGAGACGTTGGTTGATCGATACCATGATACCGAGGCCCATACATTTCGAGATCACTTCCGCGAAGGATACGTCCATCAGGTTAGCCAGTTCGCTCACGGAGAGGAACTCGGTTACCTGGAGTTTGTTACCATCTGCGGAGTTCATGGCTTCTCGCTCCGCCATTTCGTTGCGCTTGTCGCGACGACGGCTGGCTTTGGAGTTCTTGCCGCCACGGGTGTTGCCACCCAGTTTGGCCATGGTTTCCTTGATCTTGTTCTGGATTTCGTTCTTATCGATCTCACGATCTTGCGGTCCGCGGGGAGCACCCTGGCCGAAGTTGCCCTGGCCGGGGCGTTGGTTGCGGTTGTTCGGGCCGCGGTTGCCCTGATGGGCGCCGCCTGGTCCGCGATTACCCTGGTGTCCGCCACCGGGTCCGCGATTGCCCTGATGGCCGCCGGGGCCACGGTTACCTTGCTGGCCGCCGTGTTGACCGGGTCCGCGGTTGCCGCCGTGCTGGCCGGGGCCTCCGGGGCCACGGTTGCCTTGCTGCTGACCGGGGCGCCATGCTGGCCGGGGCCGCGTTGGCCGCCCTGGTTGCCTTCACGAGCGAACTCGCCTGGTTTGATGGGCTCGGGTTTCTTTTCTATAACGATACGCTTGCGCTTACGTTTTTCGTCTTTGCTGAAGCCTTTATTATCGCGGCGGTCCTGCGAAACGGGCAGATCGATCTTCCCGATTACTTTGGGGCCGGACAGGCGGGTAGCCTGGATATTTTCGATCACGGAGGGACCTGCATCTTCGCTGCCTTCACCTGCGTTGGAAGCGGGTGCTTCCGGAGCGGGGCGGGAGTAGCTGTGGCTGCCGGAGCAGGGGCGGCTTCTTCTTTAGCGGGTTTGGGTTCCGGTTTCGGTTCGGCTTTCGGCTCAGCATTTGGTTCCGGTTTAGCTTCCGCAACGGGTTTGGGCTCCGGCTTCACTTCGGCTGCGGGCTTTTCGGGCTGCGGCGCGGGTTGTGCGGGGCTTCTTCCTTTACGGCGGCTTTCGGCTCGGGAGCGGGCTGAGGCTTGGGCTCGGGTTTGGCTTCTGCTACAGGCTTAGGCTCCTGAGGAGCGGGGGCCGGTTTATCTTCTTCCGGTTCGGGTTTCGCGGCTTTCTTGCGGTTGGCGGGATTGAGGGCTTCGAGATCGATGGTGCCCATGATACGGGGACCGTTGATCTTGGGCGACTCGGGTTTCACGACCTCTTCCGCTTTCTCTTCAGCTTTAGGCTCGGGCGCCTTTTCCTTCGGCTGGGGAGCCGGTTCGGGTTTGGCTTCTGCGGCGGGCTGGGGTTGGGGAGCGGGGTGGGTGCGGGAGCCGGATCAGGCTGAGGCGCGGGCGCAGGTTGCTCCGTCCGTGCCTCCGGCTGGGGCGCCGCCTTAGGGGCGGGCTCAGGCTGGGGAGCCGGTTCGGGCCTGGCGGCGGGCGCTTCGTCCTTCTTTTTGGCGGCTGCTGCATCCGCTTCGTCCTTTTTCTTCGCTGCCAGCTCTGCTTCTTCCTTCTCCTTCTTCTTGGCTGCGTCTAACACCGTTCCTTTCGGCAAAGCGATCTGGTCGCTTTTTCTCTTGTTGGCCTTATCCTGTTGGAACTCATTTTGCAGCGCATGGTACATCTGGGCTGTGAGACGGGCGTTTGGAGAACCGAATCCATCCATATCATAGCCTTTACCAGCGAGGAAATCGATCAACGTCTCCTTGCCAATGTTGAATTCCTTGGCTGCGGCCAGCAATCTCGGTGTGTTGTTTGTTACTTCAGGCATATCGTTTTCTCGTCCTTCCCGTTTAATCCCCACCAACCGGCGGAGCAAATCTTTTAACATTTTAACAATAACTCAAATATCTCTGCAATCAAAAAAGCCAACCCTATGGGAAGTGGTAGCAGAAGGCTTATTCTTTTTCAAATTCTTCCTGGAGGATCCTTCTCACTTCCGTTACGGTCTCCTCTTCGAGGTCGGAGCGACGTACCAGTTCTTCCGAGGTCAGGTCCAGGACGCTCCGGGCGGTATCGCAACCGATGCGTTTCAGTTCGTCGATTACCCAAGGTTCGATCTCGTCTGCAAATTCTTCCAGATCGATGTCGAACTCGGTCTGTTCCTGCTCTTCATCACGGAATACGTCGATTTCGTAACCGGTCAGCTCGCAGGCCAGTTTGATGTTGACGCCTTTTTTACCGATGGCCAGTGATACCTGGTCGGGTTTGAGGTAAACGGAGGCGTACTTATTTTCATTATCCACTTCCATCCGGCTGATGCGTGCAGGCGTGAGGGCGCGCTGGATCAGGAGCTGGATATTAGCGGTATAGTTGATGATGTCAATGTTCTCGTTGCGGAGCTCACGTACGATGCCATGGATCCGGCTTCCTTTCATACCCACGCAGGCGCCTACGGGGTCGATACGGTCGTCATAGGATTCCACGGCAACTTTGGCTCTTTCGCCGGGCTCGCGCACGATCTTTTGATCACGATAAGGCCGTCGAAGATTTCCGGAACCTCGATCTCGAGGAGTTTGGCCAGGAAGGAGGGATGCGTTCTGGAAAGGATGATCAGCGGGGAGTTATTCTTCAGCTCCACTTTCTTCACTACCGCTCTCACGTTTTCACCTTTCTTGAAATAATCCGTCGGTATCTGTTCGGATTTAGGCAATATTAGTTCATTCCCTTCATCATCCAATAATAAAACTTCTTTTTCCACACCTGATAAACTTCCCCGGTCACGATCTCGCCTACGCGGTCACCATATTTCTTTACCAGGATGTTCTTTTTCAGGTCGCCGATACGGGCAGTAAGCGTTTGCTTCGCTGCCAGGATAGCGCGGCGGCCGAAATCCAGGATCTCCACTTCCTCGTACAAGTCTTCACCTACCTGGTAATCGGGCTCGATCAATATGGCTTCGGAATACGCAACCTGCGCGTTCTCGTCTTCCACGGTCCCATCTTCCACGATGGTGCGGCGGCGGAGAATCTCCAGGTCACCCTTCTCAGTATTTACAATCACGTCAAAATTCTCATCTGAGCCATATTTCTTGCGCAACAAAGTCTTGAACACATCCTCCAACACCTTCATCAGCGTTGGCCTGTCAATGTTTTCAGCCTCCTTAAACTCGGTAAATGACTCAATAAGGTTAATACTAGCCATGTTATATATTATTTTAAAACACGATGCACACCTTTGTGTGCTTTATTTCTGTTAAATTGATGTTAGATACCTTGATTTCCTTCTTCTTCCCGATCGTCTCCTCCAGCGTCAGCTCAGCTTCAGTAGCCGCCGTCAGTTTCCCTTCCTTCACCGTTCCGTCCAGCAGCGTTACCTCTACCTTCCGGCCCACGTTCTTCACGAATTGACGATGCGTCTTCAACGGCTCGTCCAGACCCGGAGAAGACACTTCCAGCGAAAAATCATTATCGGGGAAAAGACCGGCCGCTTCCAGCTGCGGATACAACTGCCGGTTCAGCGACACCAGCTTGTCGATCGACGCGCCGCTATCCGCATCCACGTAAACCTTCACGTTGTTGGTAGGCTTGATCCTGATATCCACCACGAAATATTCCGGCTTATCCGCCAGCAGCGCGTCCAGCATTTCCTGATCCGCGCCGTCACTTGTTCGTTTGCCATACAAAATAGAAGAAGGGGACTCCCATCGTCCCCTTCATTTGAATCTTTATTCCGTTACAAAATTAGCATTTATTTTCATTTCAAAAACTATTTCTTTCGCGCAAATCCAGCACCAGACATATAATCGGAATTTATAATTGGTAGTCCGCCGCATTTGCTGTAACTTTCCCTGGATGACTTCCCGGATTCAGCCAGAACTGGCGGCATGGACGGCCGGCCTCGCCTTACTAGCCTGTATGGACCCTCACACATCCCTCCCCAGCCTTTGCCCGTCGCGCTGGATCGGATTCGAAGGTTGCCCCGGCTGTGGCCTTGGTCACTCCATCACCCATCTTTTTCACGCCCAGTGGCAGGAAAGCTGGAACGCCCACAAACTCGGCGCCCCGGTGTTGCTGGCCCTGCTCTGGAGAATCGGACAACTCACTAAACTGCAAATTCACGCTCTCCGTCATGGATAACTATTATTACGCCGCTTTGCCCGGCATCGACCAGGAAGAAATGGTTTGGCTCGACGAGCTGACTAAGAAATTCGATCCCGATACCCGGAAGAAATTCCTGCTGCTTTATCAATCCCGCCGTAAAGACCCTCAGACCATTCTCCTTACCTGCCTGGTCGGATTCATCGGCCCCGCGGGCATCCATCGCTTCCTCCTCGATCAGATCCTGTTCGGTATCCTGTACCTGCTCACCCTGGGGTTCTGTTTCATCGGAACGATCATCGACGCAGTAAATTACCGTAAACTGACCTGGGAGTTTAACAAAAGGTCAGCCTCGAAGTAGCAGCCATGCTCAGCCGCACTGGACCGATCGTTAAAGAAATCTTAAAAACGACCGAAAAAAAGGGGTATCTGCTATCTTTGCAACATGTCTCTTTTAAAGCTGATATTTTACATCCTCGCGGGATGGTTCTTATATAAACTGATATTCGAGTTCATCATCCCCGTATACCGCGGTACCAAACAGGTGCGCAGGCAAATGCGCGACATGCAGGACGCCATGCGCCAGCAGTACGAGCAACAAAACCAGTACCAGCAGCAACAGCAGCAGGCTGCGCCGCAAATGCCGCCCAAACCTCAGGAAGCCGTGCGCAAGCGCGATGAAGGCGATTACATCGACTTCGAGGAAATCAAGTAAAACTTAGCCTTTCGGACGGAAGATATCCAATATCGTGGAGGGCGCCTGCAGGTGTATCGCCTGTATGCCCAATTGCCGCGCCGCTTCCACGTTGGACAGTGTATCGTCTATGAAAAGGGTGTGCTCAGGCTTCAGCCCGTTTTCGTCCAGCACCATCTGCCAGGCCCGTAGTTCCGGTTTCCGGCAGCCCATGAGGTGAGAATAGTAGGTTTTATCGAAAAGGCTGCCAGCGAAGGAATGCCTCGCTCTTTTTCAAGGATTTTATTGAAAGCCGTCATATGGATGGCGTTCGTATTGCTAAGCAGGAAGAGATCATACTGATTCCGCAGCTGTTGCAGGAGTTGCAGCCGCGCCACCGGGTAATCCAGCAGCAGGGCGTTCCAGGCATCGATCACCTGCTGGTCGGTCACTCCTTCCGGCAGTACGCACTTCATTTTATGCACAAATTCCGCCTCCTGGACCTTACCGGTCTCCAGGTCATTGAACAGGGTGCTGACGTGGGCCTGGAGTAATGTTTCCCGAAATCCTCCACGCCGAGCGCTTCGAAAGCACGGGCGGTAAGGCTGATGTCGATATTGAGAATGACCCCGCCGAGGTCAAAAATGATGTGTCTTATTCCTTGCATGGTTTGACAAATGTACGCGACACGTCAAAAATTTGTGACGGAATGAAGAAAAAATATTTACTTTTGCCATCCCCTGAAAAGGGCGTAACCCATAAAAGTTTGTTATACATTTTTGTCCTGACAAAGGACCGGTCCTATAGCTCAGTTGGTTAGAGCATCTGACTCATAATCAGGGGTCCCTGGTTCAAGCCAGTGGGACCACTTAAATTTCGCGAAAGCGCCGATATTACCGGCGCTTTTCGCTTTTTTACCGACAGCTGGTAGTATTTTAATCCATTTTGACAATATTTCCCATTAATAGTTTATCCCTTTATGACCCAATTGAATTTTAAAGAAAACGCTTGAATATTACATTATATCCATCATCAAAAGAGTTCAGGCCCATTTGTATAGTCCCTATGATGGATTTGTCGAAATTGAAAAGATAGTTAACACAACTGCGTTCACATGCCACGAACTGGATTTGTGGGGTTGCTACCGCGATTATCTGGAAATTGGGGAAATAAAAACGGGAGGGAGCGAACATTATCCTAAAGATTTTTCAGCTGATCGATATATAGCAGAGATGGAACAGCGTATTTTTCAAGGCCTGAACTTGTGGTATAAAAACTATCAACTTGGAGTGCCGGTTGTAGCACCGCCGCTTCAGTAATTTATTCTGGGAGCCTAATGCGCTCTCATGGTACTTTTCGTCATGGGGGCGCAGTTTTCACCTTATCTTAACTTGCCCCTCCATCCTCAATTCCCTATATTTGCCCGATACGCTCCCTTCATGGGATGCGGATAATAGCAGGACGGATATTTTCAGCAATGTCCCCTGCAACTACCAAGCGGTAATATTCCTATTGCGGCCATTCGTTAACCGGTTTTCCACCACAAAAAGAAAGACATGGAAAATGTATTACACCAGACATGGGCAGGCAATTCTATTGCAGCCTGGATCACCGCCACAGCCATCATCCTCGTTTCTTTCCCCTTATCCGCCTCCTCCGCGGCATCGTCCTCAAAAGATTACTACGCTGGACTGCCGGTACCGCCCGTACCGGGACGATTTCATCATCCGCCTGGCCGGCAAAACCCTCATTCCCGCGCTCTACGTCCTGGCCACGTGGTCCGCTTTGCAATCGCTGTCACTACCGGTACAGTTACGCAACGTCATCCGCGTAGCATTCCTGGCCGCTATGACCTACTTCGTGCTCCGTGGCATCAGCGCCTTGTTCCGCCGGTTCGTTTTCAGTTATATCAAACGGCAGGATAATAGCGAGACAAAAGAAAAACAAGCCAACGGCCTCATTCTCATCGTCAATTTCTTTATCTGGACCCTCGGCATCCTGTCCTTCATCAGTAACCTCGGCTACAACGTCACCACACTTATCGCGGGGCTCGGGATCGGGGTATCGCCATCGCCCTGGCAGCACAAACAATCCTGGGCGACCTGTTCAGCTATTTCGTCATCTTCTTCGACAGGCCTTTCGAGATCGGGGATTTTATACTGGTGGATGATAAGCTGGGCGTCATCGAATACATCGGTATCAAAACCACCCGTATCCGCACCCTCAACGGCGAACAACTCGTCTGCTCCAACACCGACCTTACCAATTCCCGCATCCACAATTACAAGCGGATGGAACGCAGAAGGGTAGTAACCCAACTGCGCGTTACCTATCAGACATCGGAAGAGAAAATGACCATTATTCCCGCGATACTACGCGGTGCGGTGGAAAGCCAGGAAGACGTAACTTTCGACAGGGCACATTTTGCAGGATTCGGGAATCCAGCCTGAACTTTGAGTTGGTCTATTACATCCAAAGCCCTGACTATGTGCTGTTTATGGACAAACAGCAGTCCGTCAACCTGGATATATTCGCCGCGTTCCGCAGGAAGGCATCCAATTCGCACATCCTACGCAAACACTATACCTCCGGCAAACGGCCGCGCCATCGCTTTCGTAGATTATATCCACGCATAAAAAAACCGGCCTCATCGGGCCGGTTTTCTTTACTAAACCTCTTTTACATAGCCGCCTTTGCCTCCTGCTGCATTTCAGCCTGGATGCCGGCACGCAGACCATTGGCCCAGTTGGTTAGGAGCCTGATCTGATCAGCCGACAGTTTCGCATCCCGGTGTACGATCAGGTACGATGCCAGCGGCATTTCATGTTCCTGGATCTGTTCGATCGTTTCTTCAAGCTTGTGATCCTGCCGCTTGAGGGGATAGCTCAGGAATTCGGAGAAGTTAAGCTTCTTCTTTCCGTCGCGCACATGTTTGTCGAGCCACCAGGCAACGGGCTGCACGTTGGAATACCAGGGTACGCCGTGTTATTGGAGTGGCAATCGTTGCAGCTGCGCTGCAGGATGGCCGCCACGTTATCAGGCAAAGGAAACTTTTGGGCGATGTCATTGTCGGACACCCCTGCAGCCTTATTCGGTGTGGGGCGGAAAAACTGGATGACAACAAGAACGATGATCAAACCGATAAAAATACGCTTCCATATCATAGCTGTTGTTTTGATGAGCGAAAGGGTCAGAAGTTGATCGCCCCACGGCCAGACGCCGCCAGGTAGGCATCTTTAAGCGTTTCAGAGAAGGTGGGGTGGGCATAGGATATCTTACCCAGCTCCATATCCGTCAGCTCAAATTCCATGGCGGTAACGGCCTGCGCGATCAGGTCCGCCGCGCGGGCTCCTATGATATGCACACCGAGGATCTCTCCATATTTCGGGTCTGACAATACTTTGGAAAAACCTTCGGTGTCGTCTGAAGCGCGGGCCCTGCCGCTGGCCATGAAGGGGAACTTGCCTTTATTGTAGGGGATGTTCTTTTCTTTCAGTTGCTCTTCCGTGTATCCCACGCCGGCCACTTCCGGCCAGGTGTATACGACAGACGGAATGCAATTGTAGTTGATATGATGCGCCTTGCCATGGATCGTCTCCGCTACCATCACGCCCTCGTCTTCCGCCTTGTGGGCCAGCATTGCGCCCTTCACCACGTCTCCGATGGCATAAATACCGGCTTCGGCGGTTTGAAGATGTTCGTCCGTCACGATGCGGCCTCGCTCGTCAGTCTTTACGCCCGTATTTTCCAGGCCGAGGCCTTCCGTGTACGGTCTGCGCCCTACCGCGACCAGGCAGTATTCTGCCGTTGCGGATACGTCTTTGCCGGAGGGGTCGGCGTAGGTGGTCGTTACGTCCTGCCCGTTATTGACAGCTCCCTTCACGGCGCATCCTGTCAGTATTTCAATACCGGATTTGGCCAATATCTTCTGCAATTCCTTTCCTAATTCCGCATCCATGGTGGGGATAAGGCTTTTGGCGTATTCCAGGATCGTCACTTTTACCCCGATGCGGTGGAAGATGGAAGCCATTTCCACCCCGATCACCCCGCCGCCGATAATGGTCATCGTTTTGGGCATGTCTTTGAGATAAAGGGCTTCGGTAGAGGTGATGATACGTTGTTTGTCGATCGTGATGCCCGGCAGGGTAGATGGTTTGGAGCCGGTGGCGATGATGATGTTCTTACCGGTCAGCTCCACTGTTTTTCCGTCTGACTGTTGTACGGTAACTTTCTTTCCTTTGCCGATCGTGCCCACGCCGTAAAACGTCTGGATCTTGTTCTTTTTCATCAGGAACACCAGTCCGTCGTTATTTTGCTTCACGACGCTCCTGTTGCGGGAGACCATTTCACCGAAGTTGATATCCACCCCGTTCACATGTATTCCTTGCTTTGCGGCTTTATGTTGGATGATATCATAGTTCTCCGAGCTGTCGAGCATCGCTTTGGACGGTATGCAACCTACATTGGTGCAGGTGCCCCCAGCACGGGGTACTTCTCGATAATGGCGCAGCTGCTGCCCAGCTGGGCGGCGCGGATGGCGGCGGTATACCCTCCCGGCCCGGAACCGATGACGATGACGTCGAAATTATTCTCCATGGTAGTTCGGTTTAGCGTTCAGTTATTACAAATGAACGAATGTATTGTTTTAACCCCTCCCCATCAATGGACATCTCCGGGCCTTTACGGCACATATCGAGGTATGAAACGGAAAAGCGCCGCCTCAAAGCAATCTGAACGACCTGAACATCGCCTTTTGTTTCCGGCTGGTTGGCTTCTAGTCTGCATTTACCCTTATCCTTGTCAGCTCCAGGCTGGCATAATATCCTAAATTTGTCTTAGGAATGTTGCGGGTATATCCTACCTATGTCCTACCCCTTATAAGGGTAGGACATAGGTAGGATATAGGTAGGACATAGGTAGGATATATAAGCGTTTTGATGCTGAATTCAGGCAGTTGAGAAGCAAATTAGATAGTGATTAGCGCCTTTAAGTCTGGGACTGGGCCCAAAAAGGGGCTGTCTCCATGTTTTGAGACAGCCCCACGCCACGATTTGAACAGAGTAGCTACTAACGGCTATTGATCGGTTATTTCGGCCAGCCCGGATTCTGTCCCAGTTTCGGATTCAGGGTCAGCTCGTTGGTCGGCAGCGGGTTGAGGTAGTCGCGGTCTATGCGGAACTTGTACCCGTTGGCCATGGCCGCGATATTCTTGAACAGCTCGATGTAGCCGTTATCATCCACCGGGTAGAAGTCGAGCTGCGCGGCAGGCACCAGGGTGGTCCACTGGTTCTTCTTCGCGCCTTTGGGCTTTTTGCCGACAATGAGCTCATCTGCGGCCGCCCAGCGGTACACGTCATCTTTCCGGAAGCCTTCGCAGGCCAGTTCTACTCTTCTTTCGCGGCGAACTTCGTTGATCACGGCTCCCAGTGCGGGAATTCCCAATTGGGATCCTGTGCGATGTTGGCCAGATCGAGCGCTGGCATGCCCACGCGGCTGCGCAGTTTGTTGATGGTCAGGTCTACATCGGCCTGGGTGAGGGTTCCCAGTTCCGCTTTCGCTTCAGCAAGGATCAGCAGCGATTCCGCGTAGCGGAAGTAGATCACCGCCGTAATACCGAGGTTACCGGCATTCTGTTGATTGTAGTCAGTATTATGCCCTTTATATACCTGGTAACCGGTGGCTGGCTTGCCTTCGTTCGCCTGGCTGAAAGACGGTATCTCGAACAGCATGTTCGGCGCGCCCTGGGGCTGGTTGCTGGTGATGATATGCTTGCCGTCGGGCACGTACATGGTTTGGGAGAGACGGGGATCGCGGTTGGCGACTACGCGCAGCAGGGAATCGTCTCCCTGGTACAGCGGGCTCAGCGCGATGGGCGAACCGTCTGTACAGAGGTACGCATCTACCAGGTTCCTGGTCATGCCGCGCCCTGCGCCGCTGGAGGTATAAACGGTGCCAGTTGTGGTTCAGGCCCAGCGCCAGGTCAAATTTGCGGAAGAACATAATCTCTTTGCTGCCGCTGTAATCGGCCTGGTTGAACAAGCGCCAGTATCCATCGGCCGTACCTGCGTTATCCAGTGTAAATAGCCCACTGTTGATCACGCCCTGCGCGGCCGATGCCGCTTTCTGGAGGAACTTGCTGCCGTTGGAGCCGGGCACGCCGAAGTCGGTCCCCGCATGGTATTTCTCCCAGGTGCCTTCATACAAAGCCACCCGTGCCTGGAAGGCCATGGCCAGCTCTTTGTACACACGGGATGTTTGCGCAGCGGCCTTGGCAGGCAGGTATTCGATCGCCTTGTCCAGGTCGTTGAGGATGGAATCCGCAATCTGGTTCCTGGGCAAACGCGGGCCATAAAGCGCCACGGAGTCCGTCAGCTTCAGCGGGGTATTGATCCAGGGCAGTGCGCCGAAGCTGCGCATCTGGTTGTAATACATCATAGCGCGGAAGAAGAGGGCTTCGCCAACGTAAGGTTTCACGTTGTCCCAGCTGTCGTTAACACGGCCGTAGTTGGCGAGGAAATAGTTGGCGCTGCGGATGATGCCCCAGTTTCCTGGCTCCAGTCGCCACCGGTGGAAGGTACCGTCCTTTCGGCGTTCAGCACGCCGTTTACACCCATACTGATCATATTGTCGCTGCCCTGATCAGCATCCAGGCCATAGATGCCGATGGTACCGAAAGCGCCCAGTCCGTAGTGCGGCAGCAGGGTAGCGTTGTTATAGAAACTGTTGACGTACAGTTTCAGATCATTGGTGCTTTTCCAGAACTCCGCTTCGCTGATGCTCGTTTCCGGTGCGCGCTCCAGGAAGTCCTTTTGCAGGAGGTGAACGTTGCCACCGCCAGCGCCATCATCCCGATGATATTTTTCAGTGTCATTGTCTTCAATTTTTTTGCTTAGAAACTAACATTCAAACCGAGGGAATATGTCCGTTGCAGCGGATAGATTTTGGCGTCGCCGATAGACAATTCGGGGTCCATCGTTTTGACGAGGCCGGTGAAGGTAGCCAGGTTCTCCAGGCTCACGTACATCCGTACTTTCTGTGCTTTGATGCGGCTGATGAGGTGCGCGGGCAGCGTATAACCCAGCTGCACGTTCTTAATGCGCAGGTAGGACGCGTCTTGCAGGTATTTGGTCTGCGTCTGCGTATTCTTTCCATTCTCGCCGCTCATATAGAACTTGGGGAAGTAACCCTCTGTGTTCGTGGGCGACCAGCGGTCGCGGTGAACGGTGAAGGGAGAGCTCTGCCATTCGTCGCCGATAATGCCCCAGAAGTAGTTGGAACCTACCCAGGCATCGCGTTTGCCGATGCCCTGGAGGAATACATATACATCGAACCCTTTCCAGTTAGCTTCTGTGATCAGGCTGTAGGCATAACGGGGCGTGCTGTTGCCGATAACCCTGCGGTCTCCGGTATTGTCCAGCGTGTTGTTTCCCCAGTCAATCACGCCGTCGCCATTCAGGTCAGCATAGCGGATATCGCCGGCCGTCCAGTTGGCAGCGGAGATCTTGCTCTGGTCCGCGCTGTGCGATTCTTCATCGTTGGTTTTGAAATAACCCTGAGTGGTATAACCCCAGATATTACCCATCATTTCGCCGGAGTACCAGTTGGTTATCAGCATGTTCGGGTTGGGATAGCGGAGCACCTGGCCGCGGTAGTCGCTCAATACGCCGCGCACGCGGTAGTTGACTTCGCCCACGCGGTCTGCCCAGTTGAGCATCAGTTCCCACCCGCGGGTTTCGATGTCGGTATTGTTGGCGGAAGGAACGCCCGTTCCTAACACCAGCGGCAGCACCTGCGAGGGCCCCGCGAAGTTGTTGGCCCGGCGGATGTACCAGTCGAAGGTGGCAGTCAGCCTGTTGTCGAGGAAGGCCGCGTCCAGGCCAAGGTTCAGGGAGCTGGTGGTTACCCAGGTCAGTTCGTTGTTTACCAGGCCAGGCTGTGTTACAGACGCCTGCTGTGCCCCGCCGAAAAGCCAGTTGGTGCTCGTAGGGCGGGTAGTCCCCAGCGCGGGATAGAACGGATAGTAGTTCGGGTTGGAAGGATCGGAGTCGAGGAACGACTGATCACCCAGTTTACCATATGAGCCCCTGATCTTGAAAGTGTTCACCACTTTAGCCAGCGGCTTAAAGAACGACTCGCGGTGAACGTTCCAGCCGGCGCTCATACCGGGGTAGAACCGCCAGCGAACGTCGTTCAGGAAGCGGGAGGTACCATCGTACCGGCCGTTCAGTTCCAGGAGGTATTTATCGTCGAATGCATAGTTGATCCTTCCGAAGAAACCTTCCACCGCCAGCTTCCTTACGAAGTCGGAGATCGACGGACTGATACCGTAAGCGAGGTTCAGCGCGGGAATGTTATCGGAATACAGCTGACTGTTGCTGGCGCCGAACGAAGTGTAGGATGTCAGCTCACGGATGTAACCGCCCAGGGCTTTAAAGCTATGCCGGCCCAGGTTGCGCTCGTAGGATGTGAAGGCGTTGAGCACGTGATGCTCGCTGTTGATGTCTGACCGGGAGAAACCGTTAGGAAAGTACCGCCGATAGTGGCGGTTGTACCGTCAGGCATGAACTGGTAAACTGTTTTCGTATGATTGGTCTCGCCCTGGCGGAAGCCGTCGAATGTATAGTTGGTGGTAAGGTTCCAGCCTTTGGCGAGGTTGAAAACAAACTCACCTGTGAGGAAGGTACCGTCTTTCACGCGGTTGAGGCGGCCGCCATTGAGGTGCAGGAGCACATCGCTGGTTTCGGAGTACTGCCCGTCCGGGTTGGTCAGCGGAACGGTAGGCCATTTACGGGCGATCTGGTGCATGTAGTTGCCGCCCGTTCTGTTGCCATAGGTATTGGGGGAATTAAAGGCTTCGCGGGTGAAGGAGCTTCTCAGGTTGATGGTCATCCAGTCGGTCAGTTCGCTGCTCATATTGGCGCGAACGTTATACCGCTTGAATTTATCATCGCCGAAGTTATACATACCTGAACGGTCGTTGTAACCCAGGCCTACGTAGTAAGTGGACTTGTTGCCGCCGCCGGTTACGCCTACGTTATGTTGCTGGCTGAAGGCCACGTCTTTGAAGTAGATTTTCAACCAGTCGTTGTTAGCATTACCACCGCTCCATGACTGCCAGCTGTTGCCGGTGGGAGATTTGATGGTACCGTCTTTCATCGTGCCGTTCTGGTAGTCTTTGATGCGTTGGATGGTGGCATCGTCGAATACTTTGGCGCGGTTAGCGTTCACGAAAGCTTCGTTATACAGCTCGGCGAACTCAAGGGAATTGAGCATCTGCGGCAGGTTGACCGGCGTTGCCCAGCTGAGGTTGTTGTTATAGGTGATCCTCGGGGCTGCGCCTCTTTGCCTTGTTTGGTGGTGATCAGCAGGGCGCCGTAGGGGGCGCTGGAGCCGTAGATCGCCGCGGAAGCCGCGTCTTTGATGATAGAGATGCTTTCGATATCGTTAGGGTTGATGGCGTTGATGTCGCCGCCGGGAACTCCGTCTACCACGATCAGCGGTGCGCCTGTGGTGCCCATGCCCGTATAACCGCGGATATTTATGTTCTGCGTGGCATTAGGAGCGCCGCCGCCGGTGTTGGAGGTAATGTTCAGGTTCCCACCATACCCTGCAACGCCTGGGAGACCCGGGTAACAGGACGGTCTTCCATATCTTTGCCGCTCACCTGGTCTACAGCGCCGGTGAGGTTCGCTTTCTTCTGGGCGCCATATCCTACCACCACTACTTCTTCCAGTTTGGAATTGTCGATTGTCAGTGAAATGGTCAGTGTGCTCCGGCCGTCGAGCCCTACTTCCCGGGAGGTGTACCCGGTGAAGCGGAACTCCAGAACGGCATCCTTTGCCACGTTCTTCAGGTGGAACACGCCGTTGACGTCTGCCACGGCGCCCTGTTTGGATCCTTTTACCATTACGGTGGTGCCGATGAGGGGTTCGCCCTTTTCGTCTGTCACCTTACCCGTTACCTGTGGCACGATGGCCGTGTCTGCGGCGGGAAAGTATCGTAAAACGGGTAAGGGCTGCCGGCGGAGCACGATATTCTTTTCCACGATCTCGAATTCGATATCGGTATTGGCGAGTATCTGTTCCAGCGCTTCTTTCAGCGGTACGTTGGTCAGCCATACGTCGGCTTTCTGCCCGGAGCTGATCAGCTTGTCGTCGTAAAGGAAGAGGTGACCGCTTTGCTTGCGGATCTCTTTGAAAACTTTGCGTAAGGGCGCCTTATTCATGACGAGCGTGATGTTCTGCGGCAATGCTTCGCCGCTCACGTGCAGAAATCCGATAAGGAGCAAAAAAGCGGTCATCTTCATAACCTTCCAGATTTTGGTTGCGGCACGCCCCGGCCTGTACGGACCGTGTCCATTCAAATTCAAATGCATAATTTTGCAGTGTTAGGGTGTTGTTTAATGAATCGCAGCAATGATGATTTAGGTGATGCCCTGCAATCAAAGCCGGCGGTGTTACCAGCACTTCCGGCTTCTCTTTTATGGGACTTGCGAACGTTACGTCTTCATGGTGGACTTGTTTTTATTGATGATAATATCTCCCCTTTCCGCGGGCGGGTGCCCGCGGCGGTACTGGTTCTGGTGCTGGTGGTGAAATAGTTGCCTTTAGCCGTGGTATGGCGTTCCACGGCGGCTCATGCCTTGCGTTAGGTTATTTGCTTATCGTTGTTACGTAATAATGATCAACTTTCTGCCTTCGATCCGGAATTGCAATCCTGTGGCTTTCAATACCGTCAGCACTTGTGACAGACTATAATTTCGATATACCGCTCCATTTAGTTTCATATCTGAAGGGGCGCCCTGGTATTCGATTTCCACATCGTACCAGCGTGCCAGCTGCCTCATCACCGAGCGCAGGTCCGCGTCTTCGAAGATGAAAAGGCCGTTTTTCCAGGCGAGCACTTCCTCTACATCCACTTCACTTACCTGTACCGTACCAGTTCCCACCACCGAGGCCTGTTCCCCTGGCTGCAGGCGCTTCTCTCCGCTATTACCCCTTACGATCACCGCGCCATGTACCAGGGTGGCATCTACGGACTTTTCATCCTGGTAGGCCATTACGTTAAAGCTCGTGCCCAGTACGTCTACCGTAGTTTGAGCGGCTTTTACGCGGAAGGGTTTCTTTGCGTCTTTCTCCACTTCGAAGAAGGCCTCGCCGGTCAGTTCCACTGACCGCAGTTCGCCCGCGAAAGTGGTGGGATAGGTGAGGACGACTCCGCATTCATCCAAACCTTCGTGCCGTCCGACAATACTACTTTGAACTGTCCGCCGCGCGGCGTACGCAGTGTGTTGAAAGCGGGGCGGCATGGCCGGCATCGTCGTCATAACTGAGCAGGCCGCCAGTAGCGCTGATCTGGGCGTTACCCTGGTTGGGTATGGCAATGGCGCCGGTGCTATCCAGCTCCATGACCGTTCCGTCTGCCAGGGTCAGCAAGGCTTTGTTGGTACCGGGTAACACCTCCGCGACGGTTAACGGCGCGGGTAGGCCGGGCTCGTTGTTCCGGAGCGCGCGTCAGGAAGAAAACGGATAAACCGCCGATCAGCACCGCCGCGGCGGCAGCCCTGTACCGTACGGAACGAATCGCGCGTAGCAGGCCTCCTTTGGCGGCCGGCGGTGCCGACAATGCTTTCCAGACATCATCTTGCACCAGCGCGTCGAACGAGCCGGAGGCGGCCGCTTCGGCGAACTCAGTTTCCTCTTTCGGGAGAGCGTGCCTTTTTTATACCTGGAAAGCAGTTGCAAGAAATCCTGTTCAGTCATTTTCGTGGCGTTCGTTTTTGTGCCTTTGGAATAAAGACAGTTGGAAATATGGGTCGGACTATCCGGAGGAAAAATATTTTTACCAGCCCAGCCACACACCAAGGGCGGCAGCCACCGTATGCAGGTGCTGAAGGAGATAAAGGCGGATGGATTGCAGTGCCTGGGCCATGTGGTTTTTCACCGTGAACCGGGAGATACGCAGCTCGTGCGCTATCTCTTCATAGCTCATGCCCTTTTCGCGGGCCAGCTGGTAAATGCGTTTGCGTTGGGGAGGAAGGGAGTTAATGGCGGTATGAAGGATGCGCTCGCATTCACGGTCGCGCACACGGTAATCTGCATCGCCGGCGGCGGTTTCCGCGGCATAGCGCAGGTCTTTCTGAACGGCCATCTCATGCGCAGCCTTTTTGAACTGGTTGAAGATCAGGTTGCGGGCGATGATGAAGAGGTAATCCCGCATATCTCGCACTTCTGCGAGCTTGTCGCGGTTCTCCCATAGTTTGCGGAAGACGTCCTGCACGATCTCGCGTGATGCGTCGCGGTCTTTAACGTAAAGGGAAGCAACCTGTAAAATATGGGATTCGTAGCGGTGGTACAGCGTCGTGAAGGCATGCTCGTCTCCCGAAGCTACCTGGCGCAAAAGGTCCAGATCCTGGTTGATCCTTAACATGTCTTTGTTCACTGCCACTGTTTCGATTTGGTTGAATGGGTGCTACGTACGAACGGTAATATTACAGAATTAAGCGGATTGGATTCTTATCGGATTTTACCAAATTATGTTGCTATTTTAGCAGGATCCTTTACATCAAACCGCAGTCGCCCTGCCTGTAAAGGGTTTCAGGCGACCGCGGTTCCAGTGTTAATTTTTATCAATCAGGGGAAAATGGGTGACTCCACATGTGCTTCGGTCATTTTCTCACTGATCTTCCGGACGATGTCCGGGTGACTGGCGGCGATATTGTTTTTTCTGCCGGGTCTTTGGCCAGTCATCACAGCTCGATTGGAGCGTTGGGATCTTTCTTTACCTGCAATCTTACGCCTTTCCAGTTCCCCATGCGCACGGCCTGCCGGCCGCCGCCTTCATGGAATTCCCAATAGAGGTAGTTGTGCCGTGGCTGTTGCTTCTTTCCTTTCAGGGTAGGGAGGAACGAGATGCCGTCGGTGTACCGGGGCGAGGGGGCGCCGGTAATATCCACGAAAGTGGGTAACACGTCCCAGAAAGCCCCGATGTGGGCCGAAGTGCTGCCTGGCTTTACTTTACCATTCCATTGCACGATAAATGGCGTTTTGATGCCTCCTTCATACAGGTCCCGCTTGGTGCCGCGCAGGCCGCCGTTGCTGTTGAAGAACGCGGGGTCAGCACCGCCTTCGGTATGGGCGCCGTTGTCGCTCGTGAAGATGATGATGGTATTATCGATCAGGTTGAGCGCCGTCAGCTTCGTAATTACTTGTCCTACGTAAGCATCCATCCGCGAAACCATGCCCGCATAGGTGGCATGTGGCTTATCGATGGAGGCATACCCTGCAACGGTGCCTTGCGGGCCATAGTCGTTGCCTTTATGGGGCGCTTCAGGAATTTGCCGTCATACATTTTAAACCACTCATCGTCCGGCCCCTGTAATTCCGCATGCGGCAACACCACCGGGATGAACAGGAAGAACGGCTTCGCCTGGTTCGCTTCGATGAACGCCAGCGCCTTCTCCTGGATCAACTCCGGGGCGTAGTGTACTTTATGCTGCAGGTCGTTCCCTTCGAGGATGACTTTCTTATCATTGTCCCACAGGTGGGTGGGGTAATACCGGTGCGATTGCCGCTGGCAGTTATATCCGAAGAACTGATCGAATCCTTTACGGTCAGGGGCGCCGGTGGTGCCTACCATGCCGAGGCCCCATTTTCCGAAAGCACCCGTCACATAGCCGGCCTGCTGCAGGAGCGTGGCCATGCTCTGGACGGTATCGGCCAGGGCTCCTGTCCTTCGGGTTGAATTTCTTTATTACCACGCACATAAGTATGCCCTGTATGCTGGCCGGTGATGAGGCTGGAGCGGGAGGGAGCGCACACGGATGTGCCTGCGTAGAAAGAGGTAAAGCGCATACCGTTTTTAGCCATCCGGTCGATGTTCGGTGTTTTGATCTTTTGCTGGCCGTAGGCGCCGAGATCTCCATAGCCGAGGTCGTCGGCGAGGATGAAGACGATATTCGGCTTCCGTTGCTGCGCCATGCCCAGGGATGCGAGTAGCAGCATCCCGGCCGTCAGAAGGTGCTTTTTCATGTTGAAAAGATAAAAAGGCCGGTCAAACTATCAACCGGCCCCGGATTATTCGATAATTATTTCCATCCGGGATTCTGCTCAAGTTTGGGATTGAGTACCCGCTGATTGGAGGGGATGGCATACAGGTATTGATGTTCCGGCCATGTTCCGGGGCACGCCTTCATAGGCGATATAACCCTCGGTGGCGTTGTTAAGGATGGGGATCTTCGCGTCGGCGGCAACATCCGTTCCTTTCTTGATCCACCGGCCCAGTTTCTGTGCCATGGCGTAGTCCATTTTCTTCCAGCGACGGAGGTCGTCGAACCGGAAGCCTTCGCCCATAAGCTCTATGGCTCTCTCGCGACGGATCTCCCACAGCGCGGGCATGATTGCTGCATCGCGTTGCGGATCGTCGGGGATGGCGGAGAGCTGAAGAGGCGCCACGGCCCCACGGGCCCGCAACTTATTGATCGTAGCATCTGCAACGGCCTGGTTGAACTCGCCCAATTCGTACTTCGCCTCGGCAACATTCACGAGCACTTCTCCCATACGGAAGATGGGTGCGTCGTTAATATCCTGGTTCTGTATCCGTGCGATCTTGTTGCTGAATTTGCTGAAGCGGTACCCGGTGTACGTTACACAGAATGGCTGCCCAAGCGTGTAATCGACGTAATGCGGCTCCTGACGCAGTACGATCCCCGCCAGTTAAGCGTGGGCAGCGTTTTGCGTTTCTCGTTGGAAATATTCGCCATAGTATCGATGTACTCGCGGTCCGCGGGTCGCCCGTGAGCGTGAATTCGTAGCTGGGGTGCGTGGTGTTCACTTTATAGGGCGGTGGCGTGGTGAAATATAGCCGGCGGTCTCGGGAGCGGAATTCGGTGAATGGAGATTTGTCTCCCTGGAACTGCGGGCTGGTCCAGCGGGTTTGCCCGTCGCGCATCAGGTACATGTCGGCCGCTTTCTTGGTAAGGTCCCACCGGCCGGAGGAGTTCCTTCCCAGGGAGGCCAGCGAATGCGTCACCTGCCCGATCTCATACCGGCGATACAGAAGAATGCCCGCCACACCAGCGAGTGATTCACTGTTGAAATCATCGTCGTAGCTGGCTGCCAGGTTAGGGAAGCTGGTCATGAGTTTATCGCCCGCCGCTTTGCAGGCTTCGTAATACGCCTTGGGATCACCCAGGGCGTGGTACTTTCTCCAGGCGCCTTCAGACACCCCGAACCGCGTGATAAACGCGCGTACCACATGTACATCGATGGTGTTTTCTCCATCGCCGTCCGGTTTAATATTAGCCTCCGCCCATTTCAGGTCTTCGAGCAGCTTGTCGGTGAGCTCCGCGCGCGCCATACGGGGTGCATTGAGGTATTCGGCATCAGCGTCTGTCAGCGGCTTATCGATATACGGCACGCCGCCAAAGCGGGATACGAGCTGATAGTAATTAAACGCCCGGAAGAACAATCCTACCGCGCGCCAGTGCTTACGCTCCGCATCGCTCAGGGTAGTGGCATTGTCAATATTGGCAAGCATGATGTTGACGGTACGGATGCGGCTATAGGAGCGGGTGTAGATATCGCTCTCTGCCGGAATGGTCACACGTTGCCAGATCCAGTCGGATATCCCATTGGGATTGGCATTGAGGAATAAATCGCTGTTGAATTCAGCGTTGGTCATATCCGAAGTGTATCCGGGGAAGACGTCGTAGAAGTTCCATGCGTAGGTTTTAAAATTCGCATAGCTGGTGAAAGTATAGGCTTCCGTCAGCTGGTCTCTCGGCTGGAGGTCCAGGAAGTCTTTACAGCCCTGAAGCAGCATGGCGGAAACGCATCCGGTGATGATATATCGTTTAAGTTTCATGATGTCGTAATTTTTGAGATCAGAAGGAAAGATTCAGGCCCACGCTGTATTTCTTCAGGGAAGGGTAAATACCGCCATCGGTGATCACGACCGCATCGGACTCCATACCGTTAGGCAGGTGATCGAACAGGAAAAGGTTCTCGCCGGAAGCGAAGATGCGAAGGGCGTCTGCTTTTGCTTTGCCGAGGATGTGCTTCGGCACATTGTAAGCGAGGGTGACGTTCTTCACGCGCAGGTAAGCCCCGTTCTGCAGGTAGCCCGTCTGCGTATTCCGGCTGGTGCCCGTGTTGCCGCTTCCATTGGAGTACATGCGGGGATAGTAGGCGTTGGTGCGCTCAGGCGTCCAGTAATCGAGGTTGTGTTTATAGATGGTGCTGAACTGATCCTGGTAGCCCCAGAACAGGCGGTTGCCCATCCACAGATCCCTTTGCCTACGCCCTGGAGGAAGAAGTTGATATCGAAGTTCTTAAACGATGCGTTGCCGAACATGCCGAACTGGTAGCGGCGCGCATTGGAGCCGATGATCTTCCGGTCGCCAGGGTCTGCCAGGTGCCGTTGCCGGAGAAGATAATGCCGTCGCCATTGAGGTCGGCGTACTTAACGTCTCCGGGATTAGGAGCAATACCTTTGAAGAAAGGTATGCCCGGCAGCAGTTTGCCGCCTGTCAGGTTGGCGTTTAACGATCCCTTCTCAAAATCGTTGACAGTGTAGAATCCGTCAGATACGTATCCCCAGATCTCGGAAATATCCTGGCCTACATATCTTTCCGACAGCAACCCTCCGGGATTATGATACCTGGTGATATGCGTCTGGTTATCCGACAGGTTGAAGCCGAATCCATATGCAAATTCACCCGCTTTATCTCCCCAGCTGATCTCCAGTTCCCAGCCTTTCGTTTCAAGGTCGGCCACATTCTGCGGCGGCGCGGCGATACCAAGCACGGCCGGAAGCGCGGCGCCGGGTGCGAGCATACCAAAAGTCTTGCGGTTGAAAATATCAAAGGTCACAGCCAGGCGGCTGTCGAACATACTCAGATCGATACCTCCATTCAGCGTCCGCATGCGCTCCCACGTCAGGGTAGCGCTGGGCAGCGTTGGCGCGCCGAGCGAAGAAGCCCGGACACCCGTATCATCTACCCATCCGGATAACGCCGGCGTCATCCCGGGGAAATATGGGAAATTTGAACCAACCACCTGGTTCCCGATCTCACCGAAAGAGCCCCGCAGCTTCAGTTGCTGCACAGACTGCTTCGCGAAGCCCATAAATTTCTCTTCCATCACATTCCAGCCCGCAGACACCGAAGGGAAGAATCCGAAGCGGTCGCCCGGCGGGAACCTGGACGAACCATCGTACCGGCCGTTCACTTCCGGAGGTATTTGCCTTTGTAGTCATAGTTGATACGTCCGAAGTAACCAAGTATTGCATACTGAGGATATTCATCCGTGGAAACCGCAGGGCCGGAAGAGGCGGTCAGTGTCGGAATAAAAGCGGAAATCTGGTTCTCGCGGTAGGTAGACAGCACATCACCTTTCTCGATTTCCATATTGGTGCCCGCAATAGCTTTGAAGTTATGCCCTCCGGATAATTCCCGGTTGTAAGTGGCGTACAGGTTGAAAGCGTGGTGGTTCGCCTGGCTGAGCGTTCGCGTATAACGCGATTGGGTAAAGAAGGACTTTACGTCATAGGTGCTCGGATCGATATAATCATTCACCAGGCGCGTATTATATCCGTTGTCGGTATTCTTGAAGAATGTGTATTCCGCGTCTACCCGGAAATTTTTCAGCGGTGTATATTCCACTTTTCCGAACAAACGGATGTTCTCGTTCTTCGCTACGTTCGCGGCCTCGATGCGCGCCACGTTGTTGGGCGTGCTATATGGCAGGGTCCTGCCGTTATTTGCCACCGATTCGCCGATAGGGACAAAAGACGCAAGGGTGATCGCATTATAAAACAGATCGTTCAGCGCCGATGGGGTACGACGGTTGTCGTTCCGGTAGAATACGCTAACGGTAGACCGGAGCTGGCTCGTTAAATCTGTGGTGAGGCTGGCGTTGAAGTTGTATCGGCTGAGCCTGTCGTTGGAAGACACCATGATGCCGTCTTCATCGGAATATCCTCCCGATACGCGGTAAGTTGATTTTTCGGAACCACCTGCAAATGAGAAGTTGTGCTGTTGCTCCATACCACCGTTGAACAACTGTCCGTAGAGATCCTGTTCGGCCAATGGATAATGCAGGCCATTGAGCATGGCTTCTCCGTTCGGGAACTTCGCGGGGTCCTGCTGATATTCTTTCATGAACCCCAGCCATTTATCGACATCCTGTCGCTCCAATAGCTGGTATTCCCGAAGTCTTTCAGCGCCTGTACCATTTCCAGAGGAGTGGCTTTTTCAGGGAGGGAGGCGGGTTTGCTCCACGTGAAGTTGTTATAATAATTGAATCGCGGCGGGGAATTGCGTTTACCTTTCTTAGTGGAAATGAGAATGACACCGAATGCCGCGCGTGCGCCATAGATAGAGGACGCTGCCGCATCTTTGAGCACAGTGATGTTTTCAATATCTCTCGGGTTGATGTCGTCCAGCGACATCGGTACGTTGTCTACCAATACCAGCGGGCCACCGCCATTAATGGAAGCAACACCGCGTAGGTTGATGGTAGCGGCCGATCCCGGCTGTCCCGAACCGAAGGTGATCTGCAGTCCCGGAACGGCGCCCTGCAGCGCCTGCGCCGTTCCGCTTACCGGCCGGTTACCCAGTACTTCGTCCATATTCACAGAGCTCACGGCGCCGGTCAGGTTGGCTTTCTTTTGCATACCGTACCCTACTACTACGACTTCACTAAGGGCAGCCTGGTCTTCCTTCAATACGATCCGCATTTCTCCCAGCCACTTTCACTTCCTGTGAAGCAAAGCCCATGGAGCGGATAATAAGGGTAGCCGTATCACTTTTCACCCGGATGTTAAAGCGTCCGGCACCATCGGTTACGGTACCATTGCCGGTACCGCGTTCCTGCACGGCCGCGCCGGGAACAGGATCGCCATTTACGGCCGACACGATGCCGGTGACGTTGATTTCCTTCACCGGTGGCACAACAGCGATCATGCTCATGACCTGCGGCTTGGGGCTGATGAGAATCACATTCCCTTCCACTTTGTATGTAAGGGGCTGAGCATTGAATATCTGCGCCAGCGCATGTTCCAGCGTAGCGTTCTTAAGCCTTACGGTTACCGTTCCCGCCTTTTCCAATGCCTCATTGCTGTAGAGCATCTGGAAACCAGACTGCTGGCGGATGGAGGCAAGGACTGTTTTCAGCGGTACTTGCTCGGCTTCTATGGTGATCTTTTGTGAAAATGCAGCGTTACTTACCTGCATCAGGACCACCGTTAGCATCAGGATGGTCAGTTTCATAACCAGTATCAGTTTTGGTTGACGTGAAAATAGACGGGGCCGCTTCGCGGGAAGGCATAATAATCCCCGTAATGCATGTTTAAAGTCATACATTTGTTTTGTTAGGTGATGGAAAGCGTTTTTACTGAACGTGAATTTGGTAACGACGATATTACCTGGCACCGGCCGGTCACGCTGCTACGTGGCCGGTCTTGCTTTTTTGGTCGATCTTCTTTTTTTCTACATAGGCGACTAAATTTATTTACCTGGCATAAATGGTATTCTGGTTGACTTCAAATTTGACATTTCCCGTTATCTCCAGCATCTCCAGCGCGGAAGTGAGGGTTACGTTTCGTGGAATAGTACCGGTATATCGGATATTCGGAAGGTTTGCAAAATCGGCCTTCACGTCATACCACCGGGACAGTTGCCGGATCACGTCCGACAAATAAGTATTGTTGAAAACAAAGTATCCGTTCTTCCATGCCGCGGCCGCTGCCACATCGGCCGGGCCCGCTTCGATCGTCCTGGTTTTATGGTTATAGACGCTTTGCTCTCCGGGCGACAGCGTTGCAGATACCCCGCCGTCTGTCACCTGTACTTTGCCTTCCAGGAGAGAAGTGCTGACCAGGGCTCTTCCGCATAGGCATGCACATTGAAATGGGTGCCCAGCACTTTCACCCGCTGGGTGGCTGACTGTACAATGAAGGTTTTTTGCTTATCTGCCGCCACTTCAAAATATCCTTCCCCTGACAGCATAACCAGTCTTTCTTTATCCGTAAACGACGCCGGGAACCTTAACGACGATGCGGCATTCAGCCAAACTTTCGTCCCGTCCGGCAGCAGGAGCCGGAACTGTCCGCCCCGCGGGGTCGACAGTTCATTCCATGAAGGCGCCGCGCCGGCGTCGCCCGAAGGCTGCGCTTCATAGACCACTTCGCCTTTATCCGTCTTGGTGATTTTAATGTTCCCCTGGCTGGCGACATCGCCGGGCTGAACATCGTCCAGCGAAATCCGGCGGCCGTCTGAAAGCGTAAGGAATGCACTATTACCGCCAGGTTGCACATCGGGCTGCTGACGGCGAACATCGGCTAGAGGTTCGGGTGTGTTACGGGTCAGCATCCAGGTGCCGGCTGCTATCCCTAGGAGCACAGCCGCCGCAGCCGCAACTCTCAGCCACAAGCGCACGGGGCGGGCGGGCTGCGTTCTATGCCGGATGCCCTCCAGTAACGCTTCCTCGTCCGGATAAGCGGGCACTTCGCCGCCGGAGGCCAGCATCGCGTCAAAATAGGCGTTAAACCGCGTGATCTCCTGGTCCGTGGCGGTACCATCCGTAATTTTAGCCGATAGTGCTATGAGCTCGTCTTTGTGCATAGTAAGTCCTTATACCAAAGGCACCCGGCGAAGCCGCATCCCCAAAGGAGGTGAAAATATTTTTTACAGGAAGAGAACCATCCAGGCAGAGAGGCTCCCCAGCCGCATACGCAGCCTTTTCAGGGCGATGTTGATCTGGTTTTCCACCGTTTTCTCGGAAACGCCCAGGCGGGCGGCGATTTCTTTATTGGAGAGGTATTCGAAGCGGCTGAGGTAGAAGATATCCCGGCAGCGGCCAGGCAGTTCTTCCGTAAACTGTGCGATGATGGATCGCAGTTCCTTCAGTTCCAGGGTGAGCTCTTCAGCACTTTCCGTGAGCCGGAGGCTTTGCGCCTCCGCGAAGAACCCCGCGCGTACTTTTTCGCGGCGGATGTGGTTGGCGACTTTATAGCGCACGGCCATCGCCAGGTAGCCTCCCAACGAGGCCACCTGCATAACTGCCCGCTTCTCCCAGCACCATACGAAGATATCCTGCACGATGTCCGTGCTGGCAGCCTGGTCATGCAGCATCAGCCAGGCCGTCCGGTACATATCCTTCCAATGGCGGCGATAGATTTCTTCAAAGGCCTGGCGGTCGCCGGTCCTCAGTAGCGCAAGCAGTTCACTGTCAGTGTAAGTTAAGTAGTCTCCCATGCCCCTTCGCAATCCTTACGAAAGTAGAACTTTCGGGCAGAAAACAAAACCCCGGGGCCAAAAGGCCCCGGGGAATACACAGTATGCGTTAAGAGAAAAGTTATCGGGTGATTTCCGCCCACAGATACCCGTTCGCGGGGATAGTCACTGTAATGTTGGCGGTCTGCCGCCCGTCGAGCGTATAGCGGCGCGGAGCTGTGTCTTTGATGGTAATTGTGGCGGTCCTTTTCAGCCCGGTGTAATACAGGGGCAGGCGGATAGTTCGTGTCACCGGTTCGGGCAGCGGGTTGTACAGCATGGCAAACCCACAGGTATCCAGGCGGTGGTTCACGTGGAGAATACCATCCCAGTCGCGGCCGTCCGGCCTGCGAAGGTGCACAATATCAGAATTAAGAATGGCGCGGCGGGATTTGTAAAGGCGACCATTCTTTGCACCATGGCTTTGGTTTCGCTGGTGTCGAAGAGGCGCGGGCCACGGTAGATGGCCTGTACGCCGGCGCCTAAGAGGTTAGCCATGCGGCGCTCGTAATGACCCGGTGCTCGTGCAACGGTTCTATGGTAGCTGCCGCGCCACCGCCGTGGTACTGCGTAAGCGGAACGAACATCCAGCCCATGGAGGGCGACTTCTGCCAGTGCCGTCATAGATATTTTGCCGCTCTATCACTTCCTGGAATTCCCGCGGCAGCGACCAGTTCGTTTCCACGTACCCCATGGCGGTCTTGCTGCTGCCCGAAAGGAAGAACCAGTCGGGTACGTTGAGGTAGATCCCCTCGCCGCGGCACCATTTGTAAAGGAGTGGATGCGCTCCCACTGTGTCCATTGCGAATCGTCGTACCCTTCGTGGAACGCGTGCTCCGTGGAGGCGCAGGCGTCTCCCGGATAAGCGCCGTCGTTCTCGAAGGCATTCATACCGGTAGCGGCGAAGTAATCTTTCAGCGTACGGAAATACTCCTCACCCCAGGCGGTGCTCAGGCAGGGCGTTTTCCCGAAGTGCGCGCCGTTCTGCGGGTTGGTGGCGGGGAGGCCGGTACGCTCGCTGATGATGAGGTTTTCTGGTTTGCCGCCCCTGCTGGCGAGCAGGGAGTATCCGCCGATGGCTACCCTTTTACTGCGCGCGTAATCTCCGAGCATTTTCATCCGTTGCAGGTATTCCGGGGATTTGTTTTCAATATTAAAGCCGCTACCGAAGGTCATGATCACCATTTCGAATCCTGCTGCCGCGCATTGGTCGATGGCGAGTTTCACGGCGTCCGTATCCGCGCTGCGCACGTGCATGAACATGGGGTTCTCCTGTGTCCAGGGGGCCATGGCGCGCCAGAAGCGCATCTCCGCCAGGCCGCGGCGCTCATCATCAGTAGCATCGCGCAGCATTTCGAAGGCGCGGAAGGATTCCCATTCCTTACCAGGCGCCAGCGATATGCCGGGACCGAAAGGCGGTGTGCATTCGACCCGGGCGGGTTTATATTGGCCATAGTAACGGATGCCTGTTTTTTCGTATTCAGGGTGATCATGGACCCAGCGGACGCCCGGGTTATCTTTCATGGCCTCCATGTCTCCGCCCATGGCGTAATCCGTCACCACGAACAGCTGCGTGAACCGGTCGATATAGTCGCGCGGGGCGTCTGTCTGGGTTTCTTTGGCCGGAGGATCTTTACGGCCCAGGATGCGGTATTCCCGCGGGGAACCGGCATCAACTTTGGGCGCGGTTTCCACGAGCGCGAGAATCTCCGACTTGAACCGGTCCAGGCGCAAGGTGTCTCTACCGTTATTTACCAGCCGCATCCATTTGCTCATGACGGGTATTCCATCATACAGCTCATAGATGATTTCAAGGGATACGCCTCTCATCGCGGCAGGACCGTCATACCTGAATGTGAGCCGTTTACCAGGCGCCGGCCAGGAAGGTCTTCGCTCAGCCAGGCGGCATTACGTTTCCAGGGAACCGTGGCAGGGTGGGACTTGTAGAGAATCCCCGGTAACGGAAGCCCGTCGTATCTGCCGTCATTTTGTCGATGAAGGCTTCCGTGAGGAAGTTCTGTACAGGCTGGCCATTCAATCCCCGATAGCCCAGGTCTTCCCATTAATAACCAGTTCCGCTTCCGGCCGCACGGCCCGCAGTTCCTGCTGACCGGTCATGCCGTTTTCCAATCCTACCGTAGCGCAACCATCTCCCACCCTGAATGTCCGGGATATGAGGCCGTTCGTCAACACGATATCTTTTCCGGATGCGGAGCGATATACGCCCGCCGGAAATTTCCCCGGTTCCAGCATCCAGTCAGCCTGCATCGCCTGCCGGGCCGGCAGCTGCGGGAGCTGCTGTTGCGCAACAATGCCCATGGGTGCGAAACCCATGAGCATTGTCATCATTACACGTTGTCTATTCATCAATGTATGATAAGCCTTTGTTTATGTATGATTACCAACCCGGATTCTGCAACAGGTTCGTTTCGACGTTGATCTGCGCCTGGGGCAGGGGATGTAGTACATCTCCAGCCGGAAGTACCGCTTCTCCACTTCGATCTGTTCGTATTTCCAGTTGCCTTCCGTACCGGTGATTTTAGTGCCATAAAAGGGCTTTCCTTCCGGGCTGCCGTCTGTATGCTCCGCCATTTTGGTACGGCGGTTGTCCCAGAAACGATGGCCTTCAAAGCAAAGCTCGATGCGGCGCTCGTTCAGAATGAACTCCCGAAGCGCGTCTTTATCGGCTGTCACGGGGATGCCGTAGTTACCGTCCGCGCCAGGCTGGATACCCGCGCGTTGCCGGATGTCGCGGAGGTGGGTGAATACCGCCTCTGAGGGGCCGCCTATCTCGTTCTCCGCTTCCGCGAGATTGAGGAGGATCTCCGCGTAGCGGATGAGCGGGTAGTTATGCTCGGTGCTGCCCTGGCTGCCGGTCACGTTTTCGTCCAGCGTCTTGCGGACGTAAGCGCCGTAGCGGGTGGCGTAGCCATTGGGGTCGGAGCCCATTCCATCGTTGGGCGCCATGAAATAGGTATAAATAGGAGAGTATGTACCGCTGTTATTCCGCCAGACGGTGCCATTATACAGGATGGAATATTTGAAGCGGGGCTCCTTCCCACATAAGGATTGGCCGGATCATACCCGGAGGCCGGATCAGTGATCGGGAGGCCGTTCGCCATGGGGAACGCATCCACCATCGTCTGCGTGGGGAAGAGATAAGACACGTTGCTCTGCGGCGCGCGTGACTTCGGCAGGTACAGGAACTCCAGCGTACGCCCGGGCGCGTTCATAAAGCAAAAGATCATCTCGTTGTTCACACGCGTAAGGAAGGTTTTATAATAACCATACCCAGGTTGCGCGTTATCGCTATACAAGCTGTACTTGTTGAGATTGATAACCGCCAGCGCCGCGTTCTTTGCCAATACCCAACGGTTGGCGTCCGCGTTCGACTGCACCAGTTGCTTCACCGCGTCAAATCCGAAAGGGAACCGATCCCTCCGCCATTGTACAGCGGACTGGCGGCATACAATAATATCCGGGACTTCAGCGCCAGGCACGCACCCTTCGTGGCACGGCCATAATCCTGCGATTCATGATCGAGAGGCAGCAGCTCCGCCGCCTCGTCTAACTCCTTCACCATGTAATCCACCAGGTCCTGGTAAGTATTGCGCGGCAGGTTCAGCTCATCCGTTATCTGCAATAACGGTACGATGGGCACACCGCCGTAAGTACGCCAGAGCAGGAAGTAATACCAGGTCCGCAGGAACTTCGCTTCGCCGGTGGTGCGGCTCTTCAGCCCTGGCTCAGCGGAACCCCGCTTACTTTCGACAGATATCGGTTAGCACGGCGGATGTTGGCGTAACAATCATTCCACATGCCGTTAAAAGGACAGTTGGCCGGCGTATACGATCCGTTATTGAAGTACTGCCCCGGTTGCGTGGCGCCCTGGTACGATACTTCCCCGTTATCGGTACACACATCGGTTGGCACGCCCATATAGTTCACCGGCAACGAGCTATGCTGCACCTGCGTGTAAATCCTGTTCAGGAAGTTCATCGTCCGCGCGCTGTCGCTGAATACGGTTTCCTCGTTAAGATCGCTCGGCAGCTTCGCATCCAGGAAGTCGGATGATTTCTTACAACCCGTTGCGGCTGCCATCACAAATGCCACGGCGTAAAGTGAATATTTTCGAAACAACATGTTTTCAGCATTTCAGGTTAGAAATTGATTTGAATACCGGCGTTGATGATCTTCTGCAGCGGGTAGTTGGCGTTGCCATCCGGGCGCTCGGGATCCCACTGTGCGTAGAGGTCATGCATCTTTGCCCAGGTGAACAGGTTGTAGGTATTGGCGTAGATCCTTGCGCCTTCGAGCCGTATTTTCTGCGCTACGGAACGCGGCAGGCGGTATGCCAGTTCTACGTTCTTGATCCGCAGGTAATCGCCGCGGCGCAACCAGAAGGTAGAAGCGGAACCGTTGCTGGAGGAAAGAGAAGCAGACAGCGAATAGAACTTCGCATCGTTACCCTTGCCCGGCACCCAGCGTTCCTGGTGAATTGGCAGGAGGTTCGACTGGAAGGGCGCGGACGACTGGCCGCCGTAAGACACGCTGAACAAGGCTGCCCCTTGCATAAGGCATGTCAGATCAAACTGCTTCCAGCTGAGCGACAGCGTAACGCCGTATTGAATCTGCGGCACGCGGCTGTAACCGATGGGCACCTGGTCGTTGTTGTCGATCTTGCCGTCTCCGTTGATGTCTTTGAATTTAAGTGCACCGGGGATGAGGGTACCCGCCGGGTTGGCGCTGGTATCGATGTCGGTCTGGTCCTGATAGAATCCGTCCCAGATGTAGCCGAACGGCTGGTCAATGGGGCGTCCGGTACGGCGGAGGTGCGGGTAACGGGGTTCGGGTTCATCTCGCTCTACTACTTTTCCTTTCTGGAAGGAGAAGATACCATTGATGCCATAGCCCCAGTCGCCCTTGCGGTCATTGAAGTTCAGTTCCAGTTCGATGCCGCGCGTCTGCACCTTGCCAAGGTTCACCGGCGGCAGGCCCACGCCTACGATGGTAGGAACGGAGCGGGTGGTCAGGATGTCGTAACGGTAACGGTCGAAGTATTCCAGGGTCATGCCGAGGCGCCCGTCGAACAGGGACGCGTCCAGGCCAATGTTCCATTTGCGGTCTTTCTCCCAGGTCACATTGTCGTTGCCAAGCGTACCTTCCTGGATGCCAGGAAGTCCCGTAGCCACTTCACCGAAATTCACCGTTCCACTGTTCTGATATACTTGTTCGTATACGTAACTATTCGTGCCTACGTCATCAATACCCGTCAGACCGATTGAACCTCTCAGTTTAAGGCTCGTGATGAACTTCATACGCTCTTTCATGAAATTCTCGTCGCTGATGTTCCAGCCGGCGGATGCCGCTGGGAACCAGGCGAAACGTTGCTTGCCTTTGAACCGGTCGGATCCGTTGTGGCGCCGCTCACTTCGAAAAGATATTTATGATTGTAGTTGTAGGCCGCCTTACCGGTGAAGCCTCTTTCAGCGTAGATCACTTTCTCGTCGGCGCCCTCGGCGGTAGTACCGCGGTGATGGCTGGCCGAATTGAGGAGTGCCATGAGCGAAAGGCCGTGCTTGCCGAAATTACGGGCATAGTCCAGCTGGAAGATGTTGGTGAAGTCGTGGTTCACACGGCCCAGGGAGCCTCCCGGCCGGGCGGATCCAGCTTGGTAATGCCCTGGTCACGCGGTTCGTAGAGGTCATTCACCGCATCGTACCGGTACGACGGGAAGTTACCGCGCGTCAGGTTGCGGGAATGCAGGTTGTCGTTATTGTATCCCAACAGGATGCGCGCGCTCAACCCGGAGGTAATAAAATCCAGCGACTGGTTAACGCTCAGGTTGGTGTACAGCTTATTGGTGTAATTCCGGTTATAGCCCATGTAAGTCAGCAATCCCACCGGGTTGCGGAAGAGGGTAGATAGACCCGCCGGCCCCGAGCGTACCGTTCTTATTGTAGATAGGATAAGCGTATGGCGGGAGGTTCTGGAAGGCGCTGATGGCGCTGTACAGATCGCTTGTACCGTTGGGACTGTTCACTTCGTTGAAGTTACCCGAAGCGCTCACTTTCACGAGCGTGGTCTTCGTTACGTCCATGTCTACGTTGGCGCGGAAGGAATAACGTTTCAGGTAGTAGTTGGCGTTATATCCCTGCGATTGGCTGAAATCTTTAAAGATCCCGTTCTGGTAATCGTACCCGAAAGACGTAAAGTATTTCACCCGCTCTGTGCCGCCCGAGATATCGATCTTGTTTCGGTTCTGATAAGAGCTTTTCTTCAGCACTTCTTCATACCAGTTCACGTCTGGATAAAGGTAAGGATCGGAGCCGGTGCGGTATGCCTCGAGAGCTTCATCTGAAAGGAAGCCGGGCTCCTGGACAACGGGGTCCTTTCCTTCGTTCTCCCAGGCTTCGCGGCGCAGGAGGGCGGACTCGTAGGAGTTGAGGAACTTCGGCAGCGCCGTAGGCATCTGTACGCCGTGTTCCGTGAGGAAGTTCACTTTCGGGGTCCGGTCTTACCGCGCTTGGTGGTAATAAGGATAACGCCATTCGCACCCTTGATCCCATACACAGCGGTAGATGCCGCGTCTTTCAATACGGAGATAGACTCCACTTCATTCACGTCCATGGTACCCAATACGTCATAACTCACTTCTATGTCGTCGAGGATGAGCATGGGGCGGTTGCTGCCGTTGAAGCTTCCCTGGCCGCGCACGAACACGTTACCCAGATCCGCTCCCGGCTGGCCGCTGGTCTGCATCACCGTTACGCCTGATAGACGACCGGTCAGTGCATTACCCAAAGTTGGCGATGAACTTTTACTGAGCTCGGTACCTTTCACATTGGATACCGAAGAAGTCATGTTCTTTTCGACTGCCGTCCATACCCCACCACAACGGCCTCATTCATATCGATGGAGCGCGATTCCATGCGGATGTTAATCACATCGCCGGAAGGCACTTTCACCTGGTTGGGGAGATAACTCATATGCGACACAAGGAGGATGCCGCTGTTGCTTTTCAGGCGCAGCTCGAACTTGCCGGTAATATCTGTCACCGTACCGTTCTGCGTGTCCTTTTCCTGTATGGTGGCGTTTACCACAGGCTCGTTGTTGGCGTTCACGATGGTGCCTTTCAGCACTTTGCCGCTTTGCGCGAGCAACCGTACGCCGCAGCATGAAAGGATTAATATGATTAAAGCGATCCGCTTCATAACATTCGTTTTTAGGTGGATTACCAGTTGGGATTCTGACCGAGGGCGGGCGTTTTCTGTACTTCCGACAGCGGTACGGGATAGCGGTACATGCGACGCGCGTCGAAGGAGACGGTCTGGATGGCGACACGTTCATAGGTGAGGCCGCCGTCGGCCGCTTTGGTGATCTTCATGCCGTGAAGCGATCCGTTCAGCACAGACTCCGCGATCTTCCACCGGCGGATGTCCCAGAACCGCTGTTCCTCGAACGCCATTTCGATCCTTCTTTCATTGCGGATGAAGACGCGCATAGCCGCCTTGTCGGCGATTTCGGGCATGCCATATTTACCGTCTGCCCCGGCGGTGATCCCCCGCGCTTACGGATCTCCCGCAGCAGTTCGGACACCCGGGCAACGGGGCCTTGTGCTTCATTCAATGCCTCTGCGCAATCGAGCATCACCTGTCCGTAACGGAATATGGGGAAGTTGTGATTGGCATTGGAATAGGAAGATGCGCTGCCGGAAGAAGTCATGAACTTCCGCATGTAATACCCGGTGCGCGTAGCGGCGATGCCGTTGCCCGGTTTATCGCGACCGCCTTCAAACGTCTCAATAGGACGGCCGAGCCAGTCATCCCGTTGTGGAACACCGTGAGGTAGAAACGTGGATCGCGGTCTTTATATGGGTTGGCGGCATCGTATCCGGAAGCGGGGTCCGTGATGGGCAATCCGTTCTTCATGGGGAAGGCGTCTGCCAGCTCCTGGTGGGGCTCGTCATGCCGCGGCCGCCACGCTGGTATCCGATGGGCTCATTCATTCGCTCCACGGTGCTGTTGGCCGCCTGCTGGTAAGCCAGGATGATCTCAGGACTGTTTCGTGTGAGGAACACGTTACTGAAAGTAGCTTCCAGTTTATGTTGCGGGATCGCCAGCACTGCTTCCGCCGCATCCGCCGCCGCCTGCCATTGCGCGGTAGTAGCCGATGCATTCATATAAGGACTGGCTGCATATAGCAGCGTACGCGCCTTGAGGGCCAGCACGGCAGATTGGGTGACACGGCCCAGGTCTACATCATAATATAATTGCGGGCGAACGAGACCTTTGATCGCGTCGCACTCTTTTACGATATATTCCGCCACTTCTTCAGGCGAATTGCGCGCGATGTTGAAGTTGTCTGTGGTTTGCAGGACATGGTCGCCCAGGAGCACCGCACCACCGTATCTCTTATACAGCTCGAAGTAACTCATGGCCCGCAGGAAGCGCGCTTCCGCTTTCCAGTATTTATTCAGCGAATCCGCCACCGGCACCACGTCAATGTTGGCGAGGAAGATATTGGCTTTGCGGATCACGGAATACTGTCGCGCCCAGGCGTCATCAGGGTTAAAACTATTAGTGAGGCGCCCGGTCTTGAAGAATTCGATAGTGGAGTTGATCTCGGAAGACATCGCATCATCCGATCCCGCATCCAGCACGTCTGACCCAATGCGGTTGTATCCGTTAGGCAGATAGGAGTAGAGATCCGACAGGTAAGAACTGGCCCGCTGCCCAAGGGGATCTGTCCGGTCGAAGATGTAATCTTCCGTGAGCATTTCCAGCGGACCATCTTCCAGCGACTTCTGGCAGGCCGAGAAGGTCAGCGCCGCACAGGCCAGGCCCATCCATATATATTGACTGTTCCTTTTCATCATGATTGTTGGCTTTGGCGATTAGAATTTGATGTTGAGACCGGCGTTGAAGACGCGCATGTTAGGATATCCCATCAGGTACGATTCCGGATCCAGCTCTTTCAGTTTGGTGGAAGTAAGGAGATTGTACCCGCTCAGGAACAGGCGGGCTTCCTTCAGCTTCACCGACTTCAGCCAGGACTGTGTAAACGTGTACCCGACCTGGAGGTTCTTCAGGCGGATGTAGTCGGCGTTTTTGATCCAGAAAGAAGACGTCGTGTGATTGTTGGGATTGGCTCCGGCGGAAAGGCGGGGATAATCTGCCGTTGCGGCTGTCTCTGGCGTCCAGCGGGTAAGGTGGTGGCCGAAGACGGGAGCCCCAGCCCCTGGAACTCCCAGTAGGAATTACGGGCCAGGTTTATGGTACGGTTCTGCGTGCCATAGAACACGGCGCTCAGGTCAAATCCTTTCCACGCCAGTCCGAGCGTAACGCCATAATAATACACCGGCTTCAACCGGTCGATCTGAACCTGGTCGTCTGCATCGATAAGTCCGTCGCCGTTCTGGTCTTTGAATTTCAGGTCGCCCGGAACGGCAGTGTATCCTGTTACGGTGGGAGACTTTGCCGTGATGTCTGCCTCGGTCATAAAGCCCGTGGCTTCGTAACCGAAACTTGCGCCAACAGGCCTGCCGGTACGTTCCAGCCAGGGGTAGGGGCGTGCGATTTCGTCCTGGAACAGGACTTTGGATTGTTCGGAATAAAGGTTGGCGATGATATTATAATGAAGTGCGCCCACTTTGTTGCGGTAACCGGCGTACGCTTCGAATCCGCGGTACTCATTGCGGCCGAGGTTCATCACGGGCCAGGTGTTCCCCAGCAACCCGGAGCTGCTGCCCGGCGCCTGGATCAGGTCCACGAACCGGTGCACGAAGTAATCAACGCCCAGCTGCAGGTGATCGTCGAAAAAGCTTCCGTCGATCCCGGCATTCAGTTTCTTCCCGATCTCCCAGTCGCGGCGCGGATTGGCCAGCGCCCCTTCCGTTACGCCGCCTGAGCCAACGGGCGAATTTCCGAAAGTGTAGCCGCCGGTGCTCACATAGGATTGGTTATATGCAAAGTACCCCGCGTTGGCGTTAGCCGTCAGACCGTATGCGAAACGCGGCTTAAGTTGTGAGATGATGCCTTTACCGGTCAAACCGGATTGCATCACATCCCAGGCCACGGAGGCGGACGGGAGAAATACTTTCCGGGTAACGGAAGGCAGATAATTGTAACTCGCCCACATGGCGTTCAGCTGAACAAATACCTGTTGCTTCCAGTTGTAATCTCCCCTTGCGCCATATTGCCACATTTCCGCCGGCAGTTCCATACCGTTTGTATTCTGATCCCGGTAGGCGAGTAACAATCCGGATATGTTATGATGGCCGATGGATTTATCGTACCCCAGCATGAATTGCGTAAAGAACTGACGGTTCACGAGGATGACGTCCGGGTTTTTGGTTTGGGCAGACTGGTCTCCGAATTTCTGGTAAGTGGTATCGCCCGCGCTGCCGATGTCCATTTTGAATACGGGAAGCTCTTGCTGAAGTTCACGTTTTCATAGTAGGAGGAGTAGAATGATACGTTCGCAGCGGCATATAATCCTTTGGTAATGAAGGGCAGGTATCTTTTCACCCGTCCGTCTACCGCCAGGTTGCGGGTGCTGCCGGTCCGGTAGCCGCTTCGGTTGATCTGTGCGAAGATGTTATTACGGTAGTCGCTGTTGCCGCCGAGGGAGCCGTCCGGGTTGAAGATCGGGTAGGCGTTGGGCGGGGTGGCAGCCAGGTTCTGGAAGAGTTGCCCGGTGAAGGCGCCCGGCTCCTGGGTATTACCGAGGTTGCCGAGCACGTTGATACCCAGTTCTGTGTCGCGGTCGATTTGCACGTCGAGTCCGGCGGTCAGGTTATATCTTTTGAAGTTGGCGTTCGTGTTGTAGGTGTTAGACCCGTCGGTCTTGAAGATACCGGATTGATCGAGGTAGCTGAGCGAGGTGAAATAAGACGCCTTCTTCGTGCCGCCGCGCATGTTTAGGTTGAAGCGGGCCTGAGGGGTTGAGCGCCGGAGGGCTTCGTCGTACCAATTGATGTCCGGGTAACGGAAAGGATCGCTGTGGGTGCGGTAGGCCTCGAGTTCGGTATCGGAATACAGCGGGGCGCGGCCGTCGTTGCGGAGCGCTTCGTTGTACAGGGATGCGTAGTCGTAGGAATTGAGGAGGTGCGGCAGCCTGGTAGGCTCCTGCACACCATACTGGGCGGTGAAGGAAACCACAGGCGGCGCGTTTACGCCGCGTTTGGTTTTGATGAGCACGAGCCCGCCCTGTGCCCGGGCGCCATATAGCGCCGTAGCCGCGGCATCCTTGAGCACGGTTACCGACGCTATGTCGTTCATGTCGATGTCGGTGTAGTTGCGCGGAACGCCGTTAACGAGGATGGTAGGCGTCTGTCCTCGCAGGCTGAAGATGCCCGCGTCGAATCCCGGTTGCCCGGTGCTTTGAAGGAGGTATAGACCGGGAAAGCGGCCGGAAAGGCTGTTGGTGACGTCTGCCACGGGGCCTGGCTTAACGCCTGGCCTGAAACGGAATACCCCGAAAGCGTGGCCGTTTGCCGGAGGAGGAGGTCCGCCGTATCGCGGTGAATAACGCCGGCAGGCGGAAAGATGGTATCTGTCCTTCCACCCTCATAGGCATAGGCGGCGGTGCAGAATCCCATACCTGCCAGGCAGCATAGCGTAATGCTTTTCATGTTTACCATTGTTAAGTGTTCTTGCCTTGGTTAAAGATTGCGCGGATGCAAAGTGAAGTCGTCAAGCATTTCAATCGATTTCAGAGTAGCGGCTAAAAAGCGATCCTGGTTGATTGGTAATTAGATAACGTCCCCTGTCTTGTGGAATAATGATCGTTGCTGGTTGACTACATACGTCCGGTTGATGGGGTAAATTTAGCCGGGATGGACGGGGAAATACGGGTGGGAAAGCTCAAAAACACCCGGGAAATGTAACGTTACGCCGGTTAAACCGGTCATGCATGCGGAGGGACTGTATTTTTATCAAGCTACAAACCAATTACTTACTCGACTGACAGGCAAAAAACCATCAGAACAGGTGAAAATTACCTTCTGGTTATGAACTGGCATGTTGAATGATTAATTTAGGCGTACTATGATCATTCTCATTCAATCGAAAGACCGGGTAGGATTGGTGGCCGATGTATCGGCGATCCTGGCAAAGGAGGGGCTGAATATCGTATCGCTCCGGGAGTTTGTGGATAAGTCGGATAACAGGTTCTTTATGCGGATCGCCGCGGAGAACGAGTCCGACCCGCTGGCCCTGGAGGCCGCAATCCGGGAGGTGCTGCCGGCCGACGCGCTGGTGAGCATCAATCCCAGGCCCGATAAAAAGATCGTGGTACTGGTAACGCGGGAGTACCACTGCCTGGCAGACATCCTTGTCCGCAACCAGTTCAATACCCTTGGCGCCACGGTGCAATGCGTCATCGGCAACCACCCCCACCTGGAAAACATCTGTAAGCGCTTCAATATCGACTTCCACCTGGTTTCGCATGAGGAAGGCGACAAAATGGAGTTTGAAGGCCGTATCCGGGCGCTAATCGACCAACAAGAGCCCGATTACATCGTCCTGGCGAAGTTCATGCGGATCCTCAGCCCTGATTTCGTGGCGGCCTATCCTGGGCGGATCATCAATATACACCACTCATTCCTGCCCGCCTTCGCCGGCGGCCACCCATACCGCCAGGCGTTCGAAAGGGGCGTCAAGCTCATCGGGGCCACTTCTCACTTCGTGACCAACGAGCTGGACGAGGGGCCGATCATCGCGCAGCAGGTAATCCCCGTTAACCACACCTATACTGCTGTCGATATGATGAAAGCGGGCAAGGAGATCGAGACTTCGGTACTCGCCCGTGCCCTACAGCTGGTGTTCAGCGACCGGGTGTTTGTATACCACAACAAGACGGTGGTATTTGAGTAACCTGATTATCAGACAATTATACTACTATCCTTCGCTTATCCTTCGCTTGCGTTCGCTGCAGGCTTGGGTTTGAGGGTCTCAGAGCGAAGGATTAGCGAAGGATTAGCGAAGGATTAGCGAAGGATTAGCGAAGGATTAGCGAAGCTTTACTGCCGGATGGCATCATGCCACTTGACCAACACGTGACATTGTCAATAAAAAATGTTACTCCTAAACTGTTAGCTATCAATCACCTATCGTCAATCCTCCGTCCATCCTCCGTCGGTGTCCGCCGCTGGCAAGGGTTTGACGGTATCTGAGCGGAGGATGGACGGAGGATGGACGGAGGTTCGACGTAGAATTGGCCCGAATCACATACAGCGTTATTCTGATAAACCTACTGACAACAACTGACAATCCTTCAGCCATCCTTCAGCGGTGTTCGGCGCTGGCTTAGGTTTGAGGGTGTTTCGCTGAAGGATGGCTGAAGGTTCGCCGAAGGATGGCCGAAGAAAGGCCGAAAGACGCCACTCCAGGGTTCGCTGAAGAAAAGGTCATAAAAAGGGCCGGATCTCTCCGGCCCACAGGCGATGGCGGTCGCCGTAAAATGATGTTAAAAACATTCCCCGCCAGACCCATCCCTCCCGCAGCGATGGCGGTAGCAGCGGGGAGGACGGGGGCAGGGATGGGAAAGGGATGATATTTTAAGCTACAGGCGAGGGAAATGCCGGGGATGTGCTTTAACGAAGCGTCTAACGGCTCCGGGACCGGCTTATAAACGGTAGTGAACATCGTAGTGCCACAGCGGATAACTTTAAAACCTACCACGACCATCGTGTCCATCTGAACCTTATGTAACAATGCGCTGGTTTTCTTTGGTTTGGCCGGGGAGGGGAGCCGCCGGTCCTTGGGAGACCTGGTTCCCATCCTCGTCATATGCTTTCCACGCACCATTCGCATCCTTCACTACTTTGATTTTCTTTGTTTTAGGAGAAACCTTTGCTGTAATATCCCTGTTATTTTCGTCGTATAACCTGGCTTCGCCGGTGGCATTGTTTGTGACCAGGACGCGCATCTTGCGTGTGTCCTTTTGACTACCGGCGGTTTGAACCTGACGGTTTCTTTCCCGTCCAGCCTGTCCCGCTCGATCTCTTCCGATGATTTGGGCGGAGGAGGGGGCAGCCTTCTTTAACGGTGTCTTTTGCTGGAAATTCGGGGATACGGCTGCAATCTGTGCAACACGCAGTTCGCGGACCGCCACTTCGGGGTCGCTGTCGGGCCCTGCCGGCGCACAGGCAATCAGCATACCAGCCAGGATCACAGGAATACTTTGATGCATAACGGGGAGGATTTGAACCTTAGATGCAGCCACTCCGTGATTTCCACAAATCCGGCAAGGAAATTTCTCCCGGCCTCGTTATCTTTGTCAGCTATGGAGCTAATCGTGCAGCAAATAGAAGCGCATAAACAGGAAATAGCGGCTTTCAAGCCGGAAAACGCGGAGCAGCTGGAGCAGTACCGCATTAAATTCCTCGGGACCAAAGGGATCGTAAAGGCCCTTTTCGGGAAATGAAGAACGTCCCTAACGATCAGAAAAAGGAATTCGGACAGGTACTCAATGCTTTTAAAGTAGCAGCTGAAGAAAAGTACGCTGAATTCGAGCACCTGAAAGACGCCGTGGGCAGCGCCGCCGATCAGCTGGACCTCACCCTCCCCGGTGAGCCCCATCGCCTGGGCACCCGCCACCCGATCAGCATCGTCCGCAATAAAGCCATCCGCATCTTCGAGCGGCTGGGCTTCACCATCGCCGAAGGTCCCGAAATCGAGAACGACTGGCACAACTTCACCGCCCTCAACCTCGACGAAAACCACCCCGCCCGCGACATGCAGGACACCTTCTACGTGCACAACAACCCCGACTGGCTGCTGCGCACCCACACCTCTTCCGTACAGGTAAGGGTGATGGAAGAAGGCAAGCTCCCCATCCGTATCATTTGCCCGGGCCGCGTATACCGTAACGAAACCATCAGCGCCCGCGCGCACTGCTTCTTCCATCAGATCGAAGGACTGTACGTGGCCGAGAACGTTTCGTTCGCGGACCTGAAGCAGACGCTGTATTACTTCGTACAGGAATTCTTCGGCGAGAATTTTAAGATCCGCTTCCGTCCTTCTTACTTCCCCTTCACCGAGCCCAGCGCTGAGATGGACATCTCCTGCCTGATCTGCGGCGGTGAGGGTTGCAACGTCTGCAAGCACTCCGGATGGGTAGAGATCCTGGGTTGCGGCATGGTGCACCCGCAGGTATTGGAAAACTGCGGTATCGATTCATCGAAATACACCGGCTTCGCATTCGGTATGGGCATCGAAAGGCTCACCATGCTGAAGTACCAGATCAAAGACCTCCGCTTATTCTCAGAAAACGATCTGCGCTTCCTGAAACAGTTCCAGGGCGCACGTTAACATATCCCGACGGCCGTTCCATTCCGGAGCGGCCGTTTTTCCTTTATCGCTACGCTCCCAAAACAATCTTCCTTATGTTACCATCCGTTACCAACATCCAACAGATTGCAGTTTGCGGCGCCGGCACCATGGGAGCCGGGATAGCGCAGGTATCCGCCGCGGCGGGTTTCCTCACCCTGCTCTTCGACGTAAGGCCCGAAGCCGTATCCGCAGGAATGGACATGATCCGCAAGAACCTCGACAAGGCCGTTGAAAAAGGCAAGCTGAAACCCCAAGACCGGGAAGCCACGCTCAGCCGCCTCACGCCCTGCCTGCAGATCGCAGACTGTAAAGGCGACCTTATCATCGAGGCCATCGTGGAGAAGGTACCCGTGAAAGTGGCGCTCTTCCGCGAATTGGCGCAACATAATCCTCCGACTACCATCTTCGCTACCAATACTTCTTCCTTATCCGTTTCCGAAATCGCGAAAGAGATCCCGCACCCTGAGCGTTTCGGCGGCATGCACTTCTTCAACCCCGCGCACCTCATGGCGCTGGTAGAAGTGATCAGCGGAGCGGATACCGCACCTGAAGTGAGCCGTGTAATGTATGAAGTGGTGCAGCGCATGGTAAAACACCCGTACAAGTGAAAGACGCGCCGGGATTTATCGTAAACCGGGTGGCCAGGCACTACTACCTCGAAGCCATGGAGATCGCGGCATCCGGCGTGGCAGACCCTGCTACCATCGATCGCCTGCTGGAAGCAGCGGGTTTCCGTATGGGGCCCTTTGCATTGATGGACCTCATCGGCAACGACGTCAACTACGCCGTTACAAAATCTCTCTACGAAGCCTTCGCCGAAGCGCCCCGCTTTCAAACCCGGCGCCATGCAGGCGGCGCTGGTGGAAAAAAGGCGACCTGGGCCGTAAAACCGGCCAAGGTTTTTACAAGTATTGATTTACATTTGTGCCTTCATCACAATTCGATCGACATGATTCTTGTCACAGGCGGTACGGGATTTCTGGGTAGCTATCTGCTGCGGGCGCTGGTTAAGGCCGGCAAGCCGGTACGCGCCCTCTATCGCAGCCGGATACCCGACCAGGTGCAGGATATCGCCGATAAGGTGGAATGGTTTCAGGGCGATGTACTGGACGTATGCGCACTTGAAGACGCGTTCGCCGGCATCACCGAAGTATACCATTGCGCCGCCGTGGTTTCGTTCCAGCCCGACAAGCGCACCGAAATGATGAAGATCAACATCGAAGGCACCGCCAACGTCGTGAACATGGCGATCGATGCAGGCGTGCGGAAACTCGTGCATGTGAGCTCCGTTGCATCGCTGGGCAGGGCCCGGCAGCAAGACAGCCTGTCCGAAGATTCGCAGTGGGAGGAAAGTTCCAACAACAGTCAGTACGCGATCAGCAAGCACCTTAGTGAAATGGAAATCTGGCGCGGCATCGCCGAAGGTCTCGATGCCGTCATCGTAAACCCTTCCATCATCCTCGGCAGCGGCTTCTGGCACGATGGCTCGGGCATGCTGCTCAAGAACGCCTGGAAAGAATTCCCGTATTACACCGAAGGCGTGAACGGGTTCGTAGATGTGGAAGATGTAGTGAAAGCGATGATCGGGCTGATGGAGAGCCCCGTAACCAAACGCCGCTTTATCCTGAGCGGAGAGAACTGGCCTTATCGCCAGTTGTTTACGGAAATGGCCCGCCACCTCGGTAAGAAGCCCCGCATATCGCCACCAAGCCCTGGATGGCGGAGATCGTATGGCGGATCGAAAAGATACGCGGCATGATCACGGGCAAACGCCCCTTGCTTACCCGAGAAACCGCCCGTACGGCACAGCTGAAAGTGTATTACGACAATTCGAAGATACTGGAAGCGCTCCCCGGTTTCCGGTTCCGCCCCTGGCGGAAACCATCGGGCATATCTCGCTCAACTTCCTCAGAGAAAAACAAAGCAACGCTTCCTGACCTTCTTCATTATTGCGGTCTGAACAGCAAGCCGAGCATGACGCCGGCGAGCGTTTCGCGCAGGGCAGGGTCCAGTTCTTTCTGTAACCAGGCGCGCTGGTCTTTACCCGTCAGCACCGCTGCCACGGGCAGCCCTTTCCATTGAAACTCGTAACATATCTTATCGGCGCTGTTCACGGCTCCATAGCGGTTGTGGGCAGTTACCTTCAGTTCTTCGTTCGGCGAGCGGAGGATACCGATCACTTTATTGTCGTTCAGCTCCAGGAAAGCGATATTCCTTTTGGCGATCAGCTCCCAGCTTTTGAGGGGATCTGCGGCGGAGGCGCCTACGTGCACATACCATAACGGCGCATCGTTGGCGATCTGCGGGAACCAGGAGGGAAAGGTGCGGGCAGAAAAGGTGACGCGCGGCGTGCTGAGCACCTGTACGGGTAAAGTGGCACTGCCGTTCTTCAGCGTAAAATAAAACGCGTCGGAAGTGTTTTTCCATTGCTTTGCAGGAGCGCCGGAAGGGATGCCGTTGGTACGGGAGGAGGTGGCGTAGTCGCCGATGGAGATCGTCCTGGCGGAGAACCATCCGTCGTCGGTCTTTACCGCGAGTTCGTTGGCGGAGGTGTAGAGCCCCGGTGCGGAGGCGTTCTTCGTAACACCGCAGCCAACCATGAGGAGGCAGGCTGCGGCGAACCCGGTAAGGGATTTTATCATAATCGGATTATTAACCTTTGATTTTGTTCCACATCTCGGGGATGCGCTTGATCCAGGCGAGCTCCTTCATCTTGGTGCGCGCTTCTTCGACGGGAGAGCCGAAGTAGTTCTTGCCGCCTTCGATGGAATCCTTCACGCCGCTGCCGGCAAATACGACCGCGCCCTTACCGATGGTAAGATCTTTGTTGACGCCCACCGGCCCCAGAGGATCACATTGTCTTCGATGACGGCTTTACCGCCTACGCCAACCTGGGCGGCGAAGAGGCAATTCTTTCCTACGATCGTACCATGTCCGATGTGGATCATGTTGTCGAATTTAGTCCCGCGGCCGATGATGGTATCCCCGCTTACGCCCTTATCGATGGTGCAGAGCGCACCGATCTCCACATCGCTTTCAATGATGACGCGCCCGCAGCTTTCCAGTTTATCCCACATCACTTCCCGGGTAGCGCGCTTCTTGAAGTAAAACGCGTCTGCCCCGATGACGGTGCCGGAGTGGATGATAACGTTATCACCGATCTCGGTATGGTCGTAGATAACGACATTGGGGTGAATGATACAATTACGGCCGATGGTTACGTGATGCCCGACAACTGCGCCATGGGAAATAACCGTTCCTTCGCCAATCACGGCGCTGTCGCTCACCCCTGGGTCTGCGGCTCATAAGGTCGGAAGCGTTTCACCAGGCTCACGTATGCGGAGAACGGATCGTCGGTCACGAGGATGGCTTTGCCGGGGGCACTTCCACATCCTTGTTGATGATGATGATGGTAGCCGCCGAGTTAAGGCAGGCGTTGTAATACTTCTCGAAGTCCACGAACGAAATATCGCCCGGCGTAACTTTATGGATCTCGTTGATGCCCGTTGCCATCAGCGATTCATTGCCTTTCAGCTGCGCGCCCGTGAGCGCTGCTATTTCTTTAACCGGTATCGGTGTCTCAAACTTCATGTCATCGTTAAATCGAAGCAAAGTTAGGGGCGTTATCCACAATTTTTTTTGCTTGTGAATAAAATTTCTTGTAAAATTTTTCTTTGTGATGAAATTCTTTTTAATATTGTGTAGGGAAATTTATTTCCCTGTACTTACTAACCCATTCACATACTAAGAAAGTCTGATTGTTCTCGCAGTCAGACTTTTTAATTCTACCCCAAACCCTTTCCAACACATCGTTTCAAACTTCGCATCATTACAAGCAGATCCCTTTGCATCGCCATGCAAGGCATCAAATTTCGCGTTTCTTCTGTGGAAGGGTAGTTAGTCGGCCTGACCGGTTTTCGTTCGGATCTGGCTTTTAAAAGGCTTAATCCTGCAGATTAGCCATCTTGATGAGTTGTTGCAGGCGGAGAATGCGGATCTTTTTCCCTGCAAGATCGATCACTTTCTCTTTTTGAACTCTGAGAGGAGGCGGATTGCTGACTCTGTAGCAGTGCCGACGAGGTTGGCGATCTCCTCGCGGGATAACATCACGTTGATGGTTTCCTCATCTTCTTCCAACCCGTAAGTTTCCTTCAGGGTAAGCAGCGTTTCCGCAAGGCGTTCGCGAACAGGCTTCTGCGCCAGGTGCGTGATCTTCTGCTCCGCCCTTCGCAATTCGCTGGAGAGTATCTGCATCATGCGCAAGGCAAGCGTCGGGTCTTTCTGTAAAGGCCCAGGAACACTTCGCGCGGAATGAAACATACCGCACTGTCTTCCAACACGGTAGCAGTTGCCGTATACGGCGCATTGCTGATGAGCGCCTTGTAACCGATAAGATCGCCCGGCTTCACGAGGCGGACAATTTGTTCACGGCCTTCGTCGCCGCTGTGCGACAACTTTACTTTACCGGAATTGACGAAGTAGATGCCGTAGGGATGGCCGCCTTCCTGGAATATATCCTGTCCTTTACGGTAGATCTTGCAGGTTTTGGCGTTGGCGATCTCTTCCACATGTTCAGGCGTGGCGGCGGAAAAATTTCGCCCAGGTATTTGCCGCAGTACGGGCAGGGGATGGATCGCTTAACATGTCATATGCTATAAAATCGCTAAGGATGCGGCAAAATTACTAATTTACAGGGCCTTAACCAAAGCAGTGAGCGTGAGCCTTTCTTATTTTGCCGTTTATAAGCCTTACCAGGTGTTGACCCGTTTCGGGAAAGAAGGCGACAAAGCCGTTTTATCCGACTTCTTTGATGTGCCTAAAGACGTGTATCCGGTAGGCCGCCTGGACTATGACAGCGAAGGGCTGCTGATCCTGACGAACGATAAGTCGCTCAACCACCGTTTACTGCATCCTTCACAGGCCCATGAGCGGGAGTATTGGGTACAGGTAGACGGAGCGGTGACGCCCGAAGCGATCCGTCAACTGGAAGCAGGCGTTACCATCACGATCGATGGCAAGCCATTCCGCACAAAACCCGCGAAGGCATCTGTCTTCACTTCGCCGCCAGACGTACCGGACCGTAACCCGCCCATCCGCTTCCGGCAGCACATTCCCGCTCCCTGGATACGGATCGTGCTCAGCGAAGGCAAGAACCGGCAGGTCCGCAGAATGACCGCCGCCGTGGGTTTCCCCACGTTGAGGCTCATCCGTTACCGCATCGGCCGGCTGGACGTTAAGGGTATGCTGCCCGGGGATATGGTGGTGCTGGACAAAAAGGAGATCGAAGCCGCACTGTTCCGCTAACACGTTGGCGTTCCGCCGAAATATGACAATAATTGACTAGGTTTGTCACATTAAACAGATAATATGCTGAAATCCATGACCGGCTTCGGCCGTGCGGAGGTAACCCGGGGAGAAACAACCATTGTGGCCGAAATAAAATCGCTCAATGGGAAACAGTTTGAAGTCAACCTCAAAATGTCCCCTTACTGAAACCCTACGAGTTCGATATCCGCAACATCCTCCAGTCGGAGCTGCAACGCGGAACCCTCGACGCTACGATCAACATCAAGCAAAACGGCGCTACCCGCCCCGTGGTCATCAACACCGAACTGGCCCGTTATTATCACGAAGCCATCTCCGGCATGGCCCGCGATCTCGCCATTCCCCAGGAAGACATGCTCAACGTGCTCATGAAGCTCCCTGAAGTCGTTTCTCCCGCTTCCGAACAGATCACCGAAAACGAATGGAACGAAGTAGCCGCCATCGTCCGTAAGGCCGTCGCAGAAATGGACGCGCATCGTATGGACGAAGGTAAAATGCTCGAAAAAGACCTGCTCCTTCGTATCGATAATATCCTTCTATACACCGAGAAAGTCCGCGAGCTGGATCCGCTCCGTAAAGACAAGGTGCGCACCCGCCTCGAAACCCTCCTCGCCGAATACGTTGGCAAAGAGAACGTAGATGGTAACCGAATGGAACAGGAACTCATCTTCTACTTAGAGAAACTCGATATTTCAGAAGAGCTCGTGCGCCTGCAGAACCACTGCCGCTATTTCAAGGATATCCTTAACGAAGCCGAATCCGCAAAAGGCAAGAAGCTCGGCTTCGTGCTCCAGGAGATCGGCCGCGAGATCAATACAACAGGCTCCAAAGCCAACGACGCCGGCATCCAGCAATGGGTAGTGATGATGAAAGACGAGCTGGAAAAAGCCAAAGAGCAGGTGCTCAACGTACTCTAAACAAGCATATGACCCGAAAGACGATATCACGCTCCGCCTGCCTCGCCATCGGTCTGCTCGCCTTCGCCTGCAAGCCACCGAGGCTGGATACCTTCGAAAAAACAGGGACATCCCCGGTCAGAATGGGATGCTTCCTTCAAGCCTGAATACGAAGTAACGCTCAGCAATGAAGACACGGCGTTCTTCTACAACCTGTACGTGAACGTCCGCCACAAGGACGCATACCCGTACAACAACCTCTGGCTGATCGTCAGCACCCAGCTGCCGGGCGACAGCCTGCCGCAATCCCGGAGAGTGGAGCTGCCCCTGGCAGACAGCTATGGTAAATGGCTGGGCAGCGGCCTCGACGATATCTTCGAGCACCGCATCCCCATCCAGCAGAACGCGATCCTTCCCCGGGCCGGCACCTATCGTTTCTCTTTCGAGCAGAACATGCGCCAGAACCCATTGCCGGATATGCTCAGCGTGGGCCTGCGCGTAGAAAAAGCCGCTCCGCGGAAATAACGCATGAAACAGTCGGGTACAGCCCTGCCGGGCAAGAAGACCGTTACCGCCATTTACGTTTTCGTGCTGGCGTACACCGTGATCCAGCTCTTCTGGTGGGGCATATTGCTGCACCAGCAGTCGAAAGAGATCGCGCATTACGAGCAGATGGAGCTCACGCATAAAATGCACCAGTTCAGCGAGCCCTCCGGGTTCATGCAGCAGATGCAGCGCCTCCATCACGAAGAGCGCATGCGAACCCTGAAGTACATCGGCGAAGGCACCATCTTCCTGATCATCATCCTGGCCGGCGCATCTATCGTTTACCGTGCAGTCTGGAAACAGATGCGCCTGCAGCAGCAGCAACAGAACTTCCTGATGGCCGTGACCCATGAGCTGAAAAGCCCCATCGCCATAGCCAAGCTCAACCTGGAAACGATCCGAAAGCAAAAGCATAAACTGGACGAAGAAAAGCAGGACCGCCTCCTCGATGCCACCATCCGGGAAACGAACCGCCTCGACCAGCTCTGCAACAACATCCTCCTGGCCTCCCAGTTCGAGCACCAGAATTCCCAGCCCTTCCTGGAACCCCTGGATCTGAGCCAGACGGTGGAACAGGCCATCCAGGACCTGCGAGACCGGATACAAAGTCACGACATCCTGTCAGACATCGAACCGGGGATAGGCATGGAGGCAGATAAGTTCATGATTACCCTCATGCTGAACAACCTGGTGGAGAACGCGGTGAAATACGCGCCGAAGGGCACGGAGATCAAAGTGGGGCTGAAGCTGGACGCGAAAGGCCTGCTGATGCGGGTTTGCGACGAAGGACAAGGCATCCCGCAGGAAGAAAGAAACAAGATTTTCATGAAGTTTTACCGCATCGGGAACGAGAACACGCGGAAGTCAAAAGGCTCCGGACTGGGCCTTTACCTCACCAGAAAGATCGTAGAACAGCATGGCGGGACCATCTCCGTGAGTGACAACTTGCCGAAAGGCACGTGTTTTGAGATCAGATGGCAGGATTATTCCCCCAACCTGTATAAAATTAACCGGTTGTGCGTATTTTTATAGGCGAAAACCGGAAGGTATTTACCGTTCACCATTCACCAAATGCATTTATGAAGGAAGCGACGAAAGCATCAATTTTGCTGGTAGAAGACGAAGAGAACCTGCAGGAAGCATTAAAGCTCAACCTGGAGCTGGAAGGATATGAGGTCACGGCGGTAGATAACGGCACCAGCGCCCTTAAAGCCGTCAAAAACGAGTATTTCGACCTGATCATACTCGATATCATGCTGCCCGAGATGGACGGCCTGGCGGTCTGTGAAAACATCCGCATCCAGAACAACGAAGTACCCATCCTTTTCCTTAGCGCCAAGAACAGCAGCGCCGACCGCGTACTGGGCCTCAAGAAAGGGGGAGACGACTATATGACCAAGCCTTTTAACCTCGAGGAGCTCCTCCTCCGGGTAGAAAAGCTCATCGTGAAGAATAAGAAGATCCAGGATAAAGACAGCGTACCCAATGTTTACCGCTTCGGCAACAACATGATCGACTTCGCCGCGCAGGAATGCGTGGGTAAGGACGGCAAGCACCACGAACTGTCCAAAAAGGAAACCATGCTCCTGAAGCTCCTCATCGAGAACAAAGGCGAGGTGGTTACCCGGGAAAAGATACTCCAGGTGGTTTGGGGCTACAACGTATATCCTACCACCCGTACCATCGATAACTTCATCCTCAATTTCCGTAAGTACTTCGAGGAAGACAGCCGCAATTCCCGCTACTTCCACTCCGTACGCGGGGTAGGGTATAAGTTCACCGATGGCTGATAGCCGCTGTCGCCAATTAACCCCTCAGTACTGCCGATTTTCCGGCGGCTGCCGCCGCCAATTACTTCTCTTTTTTCAGCCCCGGGCCGCAGCCTATATTTGAGCGGTTTAGGAATCTGATATGATTAACCCCGTATATGCCACGGTCCAATCGCATGCTTATTCATCGGTTCCCGTGCCGGAACCATCTGTCTTTCCGGGCGCCGCTGTAATGCTGATCATACTGTTCTTCCTCGCGGGAGCCCTCGTTGCAGGGGCCCTCTGGTGGCGGAGAGACGGATACGCCGCCGTATGCAGCAGCAATTCGACCTCCAGGGCGGCAAAGCCTCCCTCGAGCTCCATACCATCCAGACACAGATGAACCCGCACTTCATCTACAACAGCCTCAACGCCATCCACAGCTTCATCCTTTCCTCCAGCACCGACCTCGCATCCTCCTATCTCACCCGCTTCAGCCGCCTCATGCGCATGACGCTTGAGCATAGCAGCCGCGAATGGATCACCCTGGAAGAAGACCTCGAGACCCTAGACCTCTACCTCCAACTGGAATCTCTCCGCTTCGAAGGACAGTTCGACTACGATATCCGCCTCTTGCCCGGGCACCCGCCCATGAATATCCTCATCCCCCGTTCCTCATCCAGCCCTATGTGCAAAGCGCCATCTGGAACCGGCTTTTACAACGCCCGGAAGGGAAAGGGTTTATCCAGATCGAAGTAGGGAAAGACGCAGTCGGGGTGTTCGTCCGGCTGGAAGACAACGGCATCGCCCGGCACAGCGCATTTCACCAACATCAGCAGAAAACGCCGGCTATCGCCGTGGCGGGAGAACGCCTTCACTGGATCAACCACAGATACCACACCCATGCCAATATCACCTCCGGCCACCGGTACGATGACCACCATCAGCGCACCGGCACCTATACCCTCATCCGCCTTCCGGATGTGACATACGACGAGGTGGCGCCCGAAGAAAGGATTTTTAAGTAAATTTGAGTAACCCCAAATTGACCTGATGCAAGGCCATATCTAACCTAATGAAAACGATCATCATCGACGACGAAGCGCATTGCCGCGAAGTGTTGCGGATGCAACTCAACCGATACTGCCCGGAACTCAACATAATTGCCTGCTGCGCCTCCGCAGACGAAGGGCAAACAGCCATTGAGCGCCATCAGCCCGACCTCGTCTTCCTCGACGTAGAAATGCCCGACGCAGACGGATTCTCCCTCCTCGAAAATTGCACCTGGCGACAATTCTCCGTTATCTTCACCACCGCCCACGACCGCTATGCCATCAAAGCGATCCGTCACAGCGCCCTCGACTTCCTGCTCAAGCCCATCGACAAGTCCGATCTCACCCAGGCGGTAGAAAAAGCCACGCACCTACACCCTGCGGCAGAAATGCAGGCAGATACCATCCTCCGCCTCCTGCGCGAACAAATGCCACAGTTCGAGCGCATCGCATTGCCTACGTTCGACGGGCTGCGTATGTTACCCGTGAAAGACATCCTGTATTGCGAATCCGAGGGAAGTTATACCCGCATCATCCTGGACCAATGCGCCAGGCCTGTTATGGTGTGCAAGTCGCTGCGCGATGTGGACGATATATTGAGAGATAAGGGATTCTTCCGTGCGCACAATAGCTTCATCATCAACCTCGCCCATATGAACAAATATATCAAGGGCGACGGCGGCGATATCGTCATGGCCGACGGCCGGAGCGTACCGCTGGCACGCAACCGCAAACAGGAATTCCTTGAAAGAATAGAGAAATTATAACCGTCTGATTTCATTGACAGCCACCCAGCCCGTCTTCCCGTCGGATAACTCCACCTTGCCGAATTGACTGGTGGCGTCGAGCACTTTTACTTTCATGCCTTCCTTCAGCTCGAAGAGATCTTTAGCGCCATCGTCCGGTGCGGATTTGACCTTCACGGCGTCGTGCATCACGATGGCGTCGCTGCTATGGAAAGACTGGCTATGCATCCATGCGGCCATGGAGAAATAGCCGAGCAGGATGATACCTGCTATGCCTAATCCCCAGCGGATATATTTCTTTCCAGGTACAGGAAAGAAGAAGTAAGCGATAATGAGTGCGGAAAATATCCAGGCCCAGGCGATGCTCCAGTTAGCCCATCCTGCCGGGGTGTGCAGTTGCTGCCATTGTAGCCACCAGCGTTCGAAGAAAAGCAGCGGCAGCGTTTCCACGTTACTGCCCACGCGCTGGTTGGCCATGGCCAGGTTCCGTTCGATGGCTTCATCTCCGGGCTGGAGGCGGAGCGCTTTCTCGAAGCTGTATACGGCCATGCCGGTTTGGTTGGATTTGTAGTACGCGTTTCCGGCATTAAAATACAGGTCGGCTACCTGGTAGCCTGAGTCAATCAGCTGCTGGTATTTGGTAGCGGCATCGGAAAACTGTTGCTGTTCGTAGAGGCGGTTGGCTTCTGTGAACAGCGCCGGGCTCTGCGCTTTGGCGGCAGTGCCTGCTAGCATTATGATAAGAAAGAGGCGGGCACAGTAGGAGATGAATGGTTGCATATGACTGTTTTATCGGCGCTTTACGCCCGTCCTTTGATTTCGTTTTCGATATTGGTGATGACTTCAACGGCTTCCTGATATGCGCCCTGGCGCAGTTCCACGGAATCGCCCGGGGCATAGAGCGCTTTCTCACATCGGTCTGCCAGCGCAAAGAGTTTTTCTTTGCGGATTCGCTCAGGTTCAGCTTCGTCAGCTTCTCGTCTACCCGCTGTTTTGAAATCTCCGCCATAGGGATGCGGAGCTTATGGCTGAGGTAGCCCCACAGCGCGCGGGACGTTTCCTCGTAGAAGGCTTTGTCTTTACCTTCTTTCAGATAACGCGCCGCCAGTTCCAGGCGTTTCAGGGCGACCTTGTTGGCGTGGCGGTGGCGGAGAAGAGCGGCGTTGTTGTTGATATAGTTCTCCCGGCGGCGATAATAAGCCACTCCGGCAATCGCGAGCACGGGCAGCAGGAAGAGCACCCAGAACAGGGGCTTGCCGAAGAAGAACGGGCGCTGCTTGCTCCAGGATTGCCCGGCGGTCCGGATACCGGCCAGCTCCGTTTGCCCACCGAAGTCCGCTTTCTCTTTCTTCACCTGCACGCCCTGTACCACATGCACATCGAAGGGGAGGAGCTCAGGGTCTTATATGCCTTTGACGTAGGATCGAAGTAAGAGAATTCTACCGGCGGCAGTTTATAGTCACCTTTCTCCTGCGGCATGAGCGCATATTGGAACGTACGGCTGCCGCTGAGGGGGTTGCTGTTCTTGTCGATATTGTCGGTTACGGTGGGATCGTACTTCTCGAAGGCCGGCGGGATATTCAGCGGCGGCGCATTCAGCAGGTTCACGTTGCCTTTCCGTTGATGGCCACCTTAAGCGACAGCGCATCGTCCGTACTCAGCTGATCCTTATCCAGCGAAGCGCTCATGGTGAACTGCCCTACGGCGCCATTGAAGCTGGCCGGGCGGCCTTCCGCCGGAAGGGGCTTCACCTGCACTTTCACAACCGGGCTCTGGATCTTGTAAGGCACCACTTCGTATTCGGTCTGTCCCAGGAACGGATCATCTGCGAAGAAATCCTCGAAGATATCGCGGCCGAAGGGATCATTGGTAGCGGGGCGCTTCCGTTGTCCACCGATCTTCACGAAATGCACCTGGTTATCCACTTCAGCCGGATCGAGCTCCAGCTCGCCGGACTGCAAGGGAAACAGCAGCGTTTTCCGGATGATGAACACATTGAACGGAACTCCGTTAACCATTTCTTCTGTAGGGCGCGGCGGATTGGGAATATCCATGTCCTTAGCGGAAAAGCCCTTGAACGCCGGCACTTTCGTGACGCTGGAGTTCGTCGGCAGGCGGGTGTACAGTTTATACGTAGCGGTGATCTGTTCTCCTTCGTAAACGTTCGTTTTATCCACATCCACCCTGACAAACACGTTCTTGCGCAGTTGCTCTTTGGGATCGTCGCCAGGACGGAGCACACCTGGCTGCGCCTCGCCGGGATAGCGGCGCTGCGGGTAGGAGGGCTGTGCCTGCTGCTGGGGCTGTGGTTTGGTCGCAGCACCAGCCTTCGTCACTTCGATGCTGACGGGGTTGGAGCGGACGTTCTTACCATCCACCCGCGCGGTGGCCCCGGGTATGGTGAAGTTCCCCGGCGCCGTGGGAGCCAGTGTGTAGGAAAAAGCATAGTAATGGGTAACGCGGCCATTGTCGTTCGACATACCCTGTTGCTGCGAAGGCCCCTGCACCACTTCGAACCCTTTGAACGCCGGCGGTTTAAACTCGCTGAGGTTGGTGGGGTTCACGAGCGTGAACTGTATCTGGAAATATTCATCCTGCGCTACCACGGTAGTGTTGACCTGGGTAGTGAAACGAAACTCCTGGGCGCTGGCGGCCGTTGCCGACAATAGTGCGGCGATGAGCAAAACGAGATTTTTTCTCAATCTGTCGATATAAAACTTCATCTATGACAAATTTAACCAATGCCTGGCCGGGCTATGCCGGGGACAAGTTAAAAGTAAGTTAAAAAAGCAGCTTGAAAATGGCCACAGCAAAGGCTTTTGGGGTCGCTGTGGCGATTATCCGAGATCCCCGAGCTGGGGGCGCATCAGAATGTCTTCTATGACGGCCTGCGGGCTGAGGTTATACGCCGCCCACAGCATAGACGCTACGTCGGCCGGCTCCATGAGGCGGTCTTCCGGTCCGTCGAACCCTTCCCAGGATGCGGTGAGCACGGGGCCTGGGCTGATAGAGGTGACCTTTACGCCATGGGGCTTCATTTCTTCCCGCAGGTTCTTCGAAAACCCCAGCAATGCGAATTTGGTGATACTGTAAGACCCTCCGTTCGGATATGCCTTATGGCTGGCCGTAGAGCAAAGGTTGAAAATGTGTCCCTTCTTCACCGCTTTCATGGCGGGAATGAAGGCCCGGTAAGGTGATAGGCGCTGTACAGGTTTACGGCCATCATCTTTTCAAGATGCCCGTCTTCCTCTTCATGAACGGCGCCGGGAACAAAAATGCCTGCGTTATTCACCAGGATGTCGGGGACCGCCCCGAACTCCTGCCGCACCGCCTCCGCAAATGCGAGAACAGCCTGCTTATCACCCATGTCTACCGGGAGGGCTATCACTTTCACTTTGGGGCTTTGCCGCCGGATGGCACTGGCCGTCTCTTCCAGCGGCTGTGCGTTGCGGGCGCAGATCGCCACATCAAAACCTTCCGCCGCCAGCTTCTCCGCTACCGCTTTCCCGATGCCTTTGCTGGCGCCTGTTATGATTGCAAACATACCTGTGTAACTTGTAGTTTAATACGCTATTAATACGCCAAAATAAGGGAAAAATGGATTTGTCGTACCTTTGGCGTTCACCTCAGTTAGCCAACGAACGGAACCATCATGAGATATAAACATATTTTTTCGATCTTGATCATACCCTCTGGGATTTCGAAGCCAACTCCAACGCCACCCTGCAGGAACTTTATGAAGCGCATAACCTTGCCGGGAAGGGCATCCCCTCGTACGACCGATTCTTCTCCGTCTATTCCGAGATCAACGAAAAACTGTGGGACCGCTTCCGCAAAGGATACATCAACCGTAACGAGCTCCGCATCAAACGCTTTACCCAGACATTCCTGGAGTTCAAGCTGTGCGACGATGCAGTTTGCCAGACGCTGAGCGAACGGTTCCTGGAGATCCTCCCCACTAAAACAGCCCTTTTCCCCGATACGATCGAAGTACTCGATTACCTCCGGGATAAACAATACCCCCTCCACCTGATCACCAACGGGTTTGAGGAAACCCAGAAACTGAAGCTCCATCATTCCGGCATCGGGCATTACTTCACGCATATCGTGACTTCCGAAAGCGCGGGATCACTGAAACCGCATAAAGCGATCTTCGACTATGCGATGGGTTTATCCAATACTACGGCGGCAGAAAGCATCATGATCGGAGATACTTTGGAAGTAGATATCCTCGGCGCGCAGGAAGCAGGGATGGACCAGGTGTATTTTGCACCGGGCGTAGTTCAGCCGGGCGTTACGCCGACGTATACGATCAAAAGCCTTTCTGAATTAAGGAACATCTTATAGGGACATAAAAATCCCGGTAACATTTCGCTACCGGGACTTCCCAATATAATGGCTGCAAATTAACTTTTTCCGCGGTCTTCTTTTTGGCGGCCGTCGCTTTTGCGGCTTCTGCTCTGGAAGGCATCGGCATGCAGCACGATTTGCCTTTTGCGGTGGTTTCCTGCTTGCAGCAGGATGCATCGGCTCCCTTATTGCAGGCTTCCTCCTTTTTGGCGGGAGCCTTCTTTTTGCCGCAGGCTTTTCCTGGCGAAGATGGGAGCGGTGAGCAAAGCCACGGCGGAGAGCGTCAGAAAGAATTGCTTCATTGCGGTGTGATTGTTAACTGAAGATACGTTATCTGTTTGGAAAAGAAACGTTAAAACTTATCATGCCAGTTCGGCGATGACGGTTTGTCCGCCGCGGACGATCTGTTCCAGGTTCACATTTACCTTGGTGCCTACAGGCAGGTAGATATCCACGCGGGAACCAAATTTGATGAAGCCCATCTCGTTGTTCTGCTTCACGTCCATACCGGCTTTCAGGTAATTGACGATACGGCGGGCGAGGGCGCCGGCGATCTGGCGGACCAGGATGTCGGTTTTGCCGTTGCCGATAACAACCGTATGGCGCTCGTTCTCCGTAGAGGCCTTAGGGTGCCAGGCCACGAGGTACTTACCGGCGTGGTATTGGCTGAGCTTAACGCTTCCGCTGATGGGGTTGCGGTTTACGTGAACGTTGGCGGGGCTCATAAAGATAGACACCTGGAGGCGTTTATCCTGAAGTACTCCGGTTCGTAGGTTTCTTCGATCACTACGATCTTACCGTCTGCCGGGGCAACTACCAGTCTTTCGTCGAAGTTCATTTCCCGGGAAGGGATACGAAAGAACGACACGATGAACAGGAAAAACACGATAGAGATGCCCAATATCGTCCAGCACAGCACGGGCGAATCGGAAAGGAAATAAAACACTGCGGTATTAAGCAGCGCCAGCACGGCAAATGTTAGGGCGATGGTAGCTTTGCCCTCACGATGGATCGTCATTTCAGTAGATTTTTTATCTGGCCTTTTAAATGAGGCGGTACGAAGGTATGAAGAAAAATAATTATCAGACAAAGAGGTTGACGTAGATCCAGGCGAAGGGAGCCGCCACCAGCAGGGAATCAAAGCGGTCCAGGAAGCCGCCGTGGCCCGGCATGATGCTGCCGGAGTCCTTCACGCCCGCCAGCCGCTTCAGCCGCGATTCCAGGAGATCCCCGCCGTGCCGAAGATGGCTGCGATCGCCGCAAAGGCGATCCAGTGCCGGAGCGGCATCCACTGATGCCCCAGAAATACCCGAATACGCCGGCCGCCGCAATGGCGAGGATCATCCCGCCAACGGTGCCTTCGATCGTTTTCTTGGGAGAAATAGCCGGCGCGAAGGGGTGCGGCCGATGAGGGAGCCTACGATGTAAGCCATGGTATCGTTGATCCAGATACAGCAGATGAGGGTGAGCGGCAAGAGCCAGAAGGGCGAAATCCCGGAAGTAAAGCTCATATCCACCAGCATCCCGAAGGGAACGGTTACATAGATGAGCCCCAGGAGCGAATACCCGATCGTTTTCAGGGAGAAGTTCTTACCCAACAGGATTTCCGCCAGCGGTAAAATCAATATAAAAACGAAAGACATCGCCCAGCCGATCTCACCCAGCGAGAGCCCGTTCCGCTGGAAATGCTGCCCGGTAAAAGCCATCATCATCGCACAGCCGGCTATCAGCATGCCGTAGCGGTGCCAGGAAGAAATTTCCGTGTAGTCGGTGTCTATGCTGCGCGCCAGTTTGGCATACTCGCCCAGGGCGAAGAAGTTGATCAGAAAAAACAGGAGAAAGAAGGATAGGGGCAGCCATAGTATGCCTCCCAGCATAATGGCCACGAAAAACAGGGCGGTAATGGTCCGCGTAATGAAAGTCTTCATGTGTCGATTTAAAGTGAAACCGGGAACCCCGGTTTATTCTGCATTCCCGGGTTCCGGACGGCTCTCCGCGATCAGCCGTTTGGCCTCCGCTTCTTTGGAAATATGAACATACACCTCGTCCATTCCCGGAAGCATGGTCACGAAGGAAGAGTCCTGGCGGGGATGATCACGGCGTCGATCCCGTTTTCCACGAGCATGCCGCGGACAATCTCAGACTCATAAGCAATGTTGCTGGCGTACACTTTTACCCAATCTTTTTCCATAATGCTAGTTTTTTGACCACCGCCGGCGTGCGCCAGTTGTAACCCGCCAGTCTTGCGCGTTGGGCCAGCCTCCAGATGAGGAGCCCGGTGATAATAGCGCTGAAAATGGCGAGGTATAAGGGCACCGTTTCATCGGCGGATGGATCTTTGCTGATCATTTTGTTCTGGTAAAGATAAAACAATACCACCTGCATGCCGTTGTTGAGGAAGTGAGCGGCGATGGATAACCACAGGTTCCCCGTCACCAGGAACACCGCCCCGATCACGAAGCCCAGCACCACGCGCGGCAGGAAGGTAACGAACTGGAGGTGGATAGCGGAGAAGATGAGTGCCGTCAGCACCACCGCCAGCCAGCCGTTCTTCACGAGTTTGTGGATGGTGGTCTGCATGCACCCACGGAAAAAGACTTCCTCGGCGATAGCAGGCATCAGCGCCATGAGGAACAGGTTCCGGATGAGCGTCCAGCTGTTGGGCATTACCAAGAGGGCTTTCGTTTGCCGCTCTGCCATTTTCTCCATATCATAGAAAGATTGAGGCAGTCCAACGAGTTTGTTCCACTCTGCGGAAGCACCCACCAATTGCAGCGAGCACAACAGCACCAGCAGCGACAGGATCACCTGCAGCAGGGGAAGCCCTGTTCAGCCCCGTATTGCGCCGGCTTGCCCATAGCCAGGGCAAACAGTGCCCCGGGTACCAGGAACACGACAAACGTATATAAAAACTGGGCTATACGAACGGCTGACGCGACGGAAGGGATGGCCATTACCTCGGGGTCCTGCGCCTTTAAAAGCGTATAGCCCCGCTGATAGCCGGGAACGTGACCTGCATGATCACGCCGTAGGCTAAAAAGCAGACCGATAAAAGCCCTAGTAATATCGCCAGTTGTCCGTAGGGCGACGCCTTCCGTATAAAGTCCATCATCTTTCGCTGTGCTAAATTTGCGTAAATTTACAGGGCATTTGTCAGTTTTGTCAGAATAAATTCTAACTGGCAGTATTAATATGGTGAAAATTGGAGATATAGAACTGGGTGAGTTTCCGCTTTTGCTGGCCCCCATGGAAGATGTGAGCGATCCGCCATTCCGCGCGGTATGCAAACGGGAGGGCGCCGACCTCATGTATTCTGAATTTATTTCGTCTGAAGGCCTCATCCGCGATGCCATCAAAAGCCGGATGAAGCTCGATATATTTGAATTCGAACGCCCCGTAGGCATACAGATCTTCGGGGCGACGAAGAGCCCATGGCCATGGCCGCCCAGATCGTGGAGGCTGCCAACCCCGATCTCCTTGATATCAATTTCGGCTGCCCCGTTAAAAAGTCACCTGCAAAGGCGCCGGCGCCGGTATCCTCAAAGATATTCCCAAGATGGTCCGCCTCACGGAGGCCGTCGTTAAGGCCACAAAGCTCCCCGTTACAGTCAAAACCCGCCTGGGGTGGGATGATGACACCAAAAACATCGAAGAAGTAGCCCAGCGCCTCCAGGATGTGGGAATAAAAGCCCTAACCATCCACGGCCGCACACGTACGCAAATGTATAAGGGCCATGCAGACTGGACCCTTATCGGTAAAGTAAAGAACAACCCCGGATCAACATTCCCATATTCGGCAACGGAGACATCTGTACGCCGGAGCAGGCGGTAGCCGCCAGGGCAAAATACGGGGTAGACGGGGTCATGATCGGCCGCGCCGCCATCGGGTACCCCCGGATTTTTAACGAAATCAAGCACTTCATGCGAACCGGCCCCACCAGCCACCGCCCACGGTAGCCGAAAGGGTAGACGTCTGCAAAGAACACCTCCGCCGGTCCATCCAATGGAAAGGCGACGTGGTCGGCATCCTCGAAATGAGACGGCATTATACCAATTACCTGAAAGGACTGCCCCACATCAAAGAATTCCGTGCACAATTAGTAACTTGCACTACAGCCCAGGGCCTCGAAGAGATCCCGGATGCCGTAGCATATCAGTACAAAGATCATATATTTGAGCGGACGATGGCCCCAATGGCTGGCAAAGAAGCAACAGCGAATCATCCGGAAAGAGAACTCACGTGTGACGTTCCGGACTGAACCCCAGAAATGAACCATATAAATTGCTTTCACAATGGCCACAATCAAAAATTTGAAAAATGAGGTCTGGAAAGACTTGCAGATTAAAAATAAATCTGCCCTGCGTAAACGCTACGCGGTTTCCAATATGGGAAGAGTGATGAGTTACCAGGAAAGCAAAGAAGAGGGTCGCCTGTTAAACGGATCCACCGTAGAAGGCTACACTGTTCTTAATATCAAGCCGGCAGACACCTACCAGTCACTTTATCTACACCGCGAAGTCGCAAGACTGTTCATCCCTAAAACCAGCCGGTCACAGAAATACGTCATTCACCTCGATTACGACAAAAGAACAATAAAGTATCCAACCTCAAATGGGCTACCAAAGAGGAAATGGAACAACACCAGCAGTTCAGCCCCGCTAAGCTCGCTTACAAAGAGCAACAGCGCCACCGCACAAAAGGGCTGAAGCTGAACATCGCCAAAGTGAAAAGCATCAAGCGGTTGCTGCACAAGCCCGGCCGCAAGACCATGAAGCAGATCGCGGAACAGTTTTCCATTTCGGAGATGCAGCTGTACCGGATCAAAAGCGGCGAGAACTGGAGCCACGTTACCCTGGATTAACGCCTGAGTCATCAGGAATGGTCATATTTTTTGATGTTGTCTGACGGAGGTCCCCGGTGCCCGGGGCCTCCGCATTTTTTGGAGGGTTTGCAGGAACGGGGTTTTACCGTACCTTACTCTTCCAAATCAGTAGACTATGTCAGGCAAGAAAATCGCCATCATCGGCGGCGGCAACCTCTCGGGTCCGCCATCGCGGAAGGCCTCCTTAAAAGCGGCTTCTCCCAGGCAGGAGAAATCACCGTCACCAAGCGTAACACCGCTACCCTGGCCGCATTGCGCGAGCAGGGCGTTCATGTTGAATCCGATAACGCAAAAGCCATCCGCGAAGCAGACGTGGTGGTAGTGGCCCTCAAACCATATAACGTTAAAGAAGTCCTCACAGAACTGCGCGCCAGCTTCGACGCCGATAAACAAATCCTTATCTCCGTCGTTACCGGCGTGCTGCTCGACGATCTCGAAAAGATCACCCTCCCCGGCCTGCCCATCTTCCGGGCCATGCCCAACACCGCCATCGCCATCCAGGAATCCATCACCTGCATCTGCGGCCGCAACGTCAACGAAGAACAGACCACTTTTGTAAAAGAGATGTTCGACCAGCTGGGCGTCACCGTATCCATCGATGAAAAACTCATGGACGCCGCCACTGTGCTCGGCGCCTGTGGCATCGCCTATGCCCTCCGCTTTATCCGCGCCTCTATCCAGGGCGGTATCGAGATCGGCTTCGATGCAGCCACCGCCAACCTCATCGCTGCACAAACTGTAAAGGGCGCGGCCGAGCTGCTCATTAAAGGCAACCGCCACCCGGAAGCTGAGATCGATAAGGTAACAACTCCCAAAGGCTGCACTATCGCGGGCCTCAACGAAATGGAACACCAGGGCTTCAGCTCCTCCCTCATCAAAGGCATCACCAGTTCGTATAACAAGATCATCAAGGGATAATCTCCTTTACATATTTGCACAAATAACAAGGCCGGGATAAGATTATCCCGGCCATTTAGTTAAACCTACAACTGTTACACTGTTTGTAACACTATTATCACTTATGCAAGTATTTTATCAGTTCATCATGGAGGCGGACTGCAAATCCCGCGCTTCCATCTCCTGTTCCGTAGGCGCCACCATCCGCTGACGGATGTAACGTTTCTTGGAAACGCGTCCCATACCGAACCTGGCCATACCCTTGTCTACCACATAGTAAATCACGGGAACCACGATCAGCGTAAGGAACATCGAAGTGATCAGGCCACCGATGATAACCCATGCCAGGCCGTTTTTGGTCGAAGCCACACCACCGGTCGCCAGCGCGATCGGCAACATACCGATCACCATCGCGATGGTGGTCATGAGGATCGGGCGAAGACGGGCGTGGTTGGCGTGGATGAGCGCGTCGTACGTGCTCTGACCCTCTTCTTTCATCTGGTTGGTAAAGTCCACGAGGATGATCGCGTTCTTCGCCACCAGACCGATCAGCATGATCATACCCAGGATGGTAAAGATATTCAGCGTGTTGTTCGTCAGCGCGAGCGCCAGCAGGGCCCCGATGATCGCCAACGGAATGGAGAACATCACCACGAAGGGATAGATGTAGTTGTCGTACAACGCCACCATGATCAGGTACACCATGATAATGGAGATGAGCAGCGCCACACCGAGGGTTGAGAAGGAGTCGCCCTGGTTCTCCGCGTCGCCGCCGAGTACAAAGCTTACGCCCATTGGCTTCGGCAGCTGGTTCAGTTTCGCAACGAATTCCTGCGTTACGGTACCGGCGGGTTTACCCATAACCTGGCTCTGGATAGAAACCGAAGTGCTCTTGTCGCGGCGCTCCAGGCGGCTGGGGCCGGAACTTTCTGTGATGGTCGCGAATTGCGACAGTTTCACCAGCTCACCTTTGTCGTTCTTGAAATCGATATTGGCTACGTCCTGGATGTTGCGGCGGTTGAAGTCGCCGAAACGGATGTTGATATCATATTCATATTCCCCTGACGGAATTTCACTTTCGAGTCGTCCGCAGTACCGCTGAACGCGGTCTGCATCGTACCGCCCACGTTTTCGAGGGTCAGGCCGAGGGCGGACATTTTATCGCGGTCTACCTGTACATTGATCTCAGGGTTACCTTCTTCCACGGAAAGCTTCACCTCGGTGGCGCCTTCGATCTTCTGCAGTTCCGCCATACCGGCTTTCGCGAATTTAAATACGCTGTCGAGGTCGGTACCCATCACGATCACATCGATCGGCGCGCGTTCCGCGGTACCCATGATGCTCACGGAAGTCGTTTTCACTTTTACGCCGGGCAGGATCTCTTTCAGCTCTTTTTGATTTTGGAAGCGAGGATGTCGGCCGCTTCACGCTGATGCAGATCCACCAGCTGAACGGTTACTTCAGATTTATATGCGGTCGACTGAGAAGTACCGAAACCGTCTTCCGAAGTCTGGCCCACGGTAGTGATCAGCGATACTACTTCGGCTTTCTTTTCGAGGAAGGCCTCCGCTTTCAGCGTTGCCTGGTTGGTTTGTTCGATGGATGCGTCTTTCGGCATCTCGAGCATCACGATAAATTGTCCGCGGTCACCTTTCGGGATAAACTCTCCACCGATGTACCCACGGCCTACCAGTTGGAAGGAAGCGATCAGCAGCACGAGGGAGCCCACGAGGGTGATGGTTTTATTGGCCAGCGCCCATTTGAGCATGCCGGTCATCCACTGGGTGAATTTGTCCAGCTGGCGCTCGAACCAAAGGATGAATTTCTCGAAGATGTTCTTGCCGGTCAGGTGCGTGAGCTTACCGAAACGGGAAGCCAGCAGCGGTACGATGGTAAACGAAGTCAACAGCGATAGCATCGTGGAGATCATTACCACCACACAGAACTCACGGAGGATTTTACTTACCAGTTCATTCGTCAAAGAGATCGGCAGGAACACCACCACGATCACGAGCGTGATGGAGGTTACGGTGAACCCGATTTCCTTCACACCGTCGAATGCGGCACGTACCTTATTCTTACCCATCTCCATGTGCCGGTAAATATTTTCCAGCACCACGATGGCGTCATCCACGAGGATACCTACCACGAGCGAGAGACCGAGCAGCGACATGAGGTTGAGCGAGAAGCCCATCAGCTTCATCCCGATAAACGTAGCAATGAGCGACGCGGGAATGGAGATCATTACGAAGATCGCGTTACGGATAGAGTGCAGGAAGAGCATCATCACCGCGGCCACGAGCACAACGGCGATCACCAGGTCATGGATCACGGAGTCGGCGGATTCGAGCGTAAACACGGAGTTGTCGTTCGCGATCTTGATCTTCAGGCCAGCGGCGGCGTACTCAGCTTCGATCTTCGAAATTGCTTTGTGCACTTCTTCAGATACGGTCACCGCGTTAGCGTCAGACTGTTTCTGAACCTGCAGCGCGATGGAAGACTCACGGTCTACACGGGCGATACGGTCTGCATCCTTCTGAGCATCCTGAACGTCGGCTACGTCGCCGAGGCGCACCTGGGTACCGGAACCGGTAGTGGCGAGTACGAGGTTGCGGAGCTGGTCCACGTCTTTGTACTTACCCGCCAGGCGAACGAGGATCTGCTGGTCGGTGGTTTTTACTTTACCGGTAGGGAAGTCGAGGTTGGCATTAGTTACGATCTGGCGTACCTGCATGATAGACAGCTTGTACGCTTCGAGTTTCTTGGGATCGATATTGATCTGTATTTCCCTTTCCTGGCCACCGATCAGGAGATCTGGGCAACGCCGGGCAAGCGGGACAGCATGGGCTGGATGCGCTTGTCGATCAGGTCGAAGAATTTCCGGTCGTCCATTTTCGCCGTGGCGGAGAGGGTCATGATCGGAAGATCGTCGAGGAGAATTTGTTGAGGACGGCGGTTTGGCATCGCCGGGCAGGTCGGCCAGGATGGCGTTCACCTTCCTTTGCGCGTCTTGCAGCCCGATGTCTTCGTCGGCGTCGTTATTTAGTTCCACCGTTACCAATGAAAGGCTTTCGGAGGATTTTGATGTTAGTTTCTTGATGTTTTCCATCGAGGCTACGGCGTCCTCGATCTTTTTGGTCACCGTGCTTTCCACTTCCGAGGGGAAGCGCCGGGGTACACGGTGGCGATGGTCACGATCGGGGAGGAGAACTTGGGCAGCAGCTCATAGTTCAGCGCCTTGTAGCTGAGGAGCCCCAGCAATGTCAGGATGGTGAAGAGCACCACCACGACCGTTGGCCTTTTTATCGATACTTCAGTAATCTTCATTGTGTCGGTTTGTTAAAGTCAAGCAAATCGTCTTATTGCGCGGCCTGCACGGCTACTTTGGCTCCGTCGGTCAGGTTGATCTGGCCGCTTACGATCACGGTCTCGCCTTCCTGCAGGCCTTCACGGATTTCGACTTTATCGCCGAAGATGCGGCCGGCGGTTACTTTGCGCAGCTTGGCCACATTGCCTTCCATCACATAAATCTGGTTGCTGTTTACACCGCCTACGAATGCGGTACGGGATACGAGCATGGTCGGATCCTGTTTCGGCATTTCGAAATTGGCGGTACCATACATGCCGGCCTTCAGTTGCTTGCCGTTGATATTGGTCACTTCCATTTCAACCGGGTAGCTGAGGGTTTCGTCGCCCTTTGCGGCTATGAAAGTGATCTTACCGATATATTGTACTTCAGGGAAGACGTTGGTGGTCACGTTTACTTTGTCGCCCAGTTTCAGGTTCACCACCTGGATTTCCGGAACGGTCACCCGCAGCTTGAGGCGGCTAACGTCCACGATGTCGAACATCTTGGTGCCGGGGAGAGGTAAGTGCCTTTCTCCACGTACTTGGCGTTGATGAACCCGGAGATGGGCGCTTTCACGTACGTGTCGTTCACCTTGCGGCTGGCGGCTTCGAATTTGCTGACTGCGAGATCATATTGCAGGCGGGCATCGTCCATTTGTTTCTGGGTTACGCCGCCCGTTTTGAACGCGCTTTCATATCTTTCTTTATCGACTTTCAGTTGTTGAAGGTTGGCTTTCGCGGAAGCGAGGTCGGTACCTACGATCTCATCATCTATCCTCACCAGCATCTGACCTGCTTTTACCATGCTGCCTTCGTCTACCAGCAGCTGGTTGATGCGGCCGGAGATTTCAGAGAGGTAAGTCAGTTCTTTGAAAGGCATGAAGTTGCCGTTGGCGGCGAATTGCTGATCAAAGTCCACGCGGGTTGCCTTTTCGGTTACCACGGGGATATCGCCGGTATTGCTTTTCTTAACGAACTCCGTCTTTTCGACGTTGGCTGCCTTGTTGGCGTTTAGTTTCCAGATGATGGCCGCGAGGGCTGCTATAGTTAAAGTGCCGTAGATTAAAACTTTCTTCATGGCTTGCATTAGTTTAAGAGTGAGGGCAGGTTACCGTGTGATTTGATGAGGTCGAGCTCTGCGAGTTTGTATTGGAGCAGCGCTTCGTTGTAGCTGTTCTGAGCTTCGGTGAGGGAGGTCTCCGAGTTAAGGAGGTCCGTCAGGTTGGCGAGGCCCAGGTTGTAGTTATTTTGGGTGGATGCGTACACCTCGTCTGCGAGGGCTACGTTTTCCTTTGCGTCTTGATGGTAGTGAGGCTGTTCAGGAGGTTGAGCCTGGCGTTTTCGAACTGGGTCGTCAGGTTCAGTTTGTTCAGTTCCAGCTGTTTACCGATCTGTTGAAGTGTCAGGTCTGCCTGGTTCACGCGGCTGCGGCGGGCGAAGCCGTCGAAGATGGGGATCTTCAGCGTCAGTCCGATGTTGGCCATGCCGAACCATTGTGCGGTGGTGTTGCCGCCCTTGAAAAGGTCGAACTTATCGCTCAGGCCGTTATAGGAATATTGTGCGTTGAACGACAGCTGCGGGAAGTATTCGGAAACATATGCCTTCTTCTGGAATTGCTGCAGTTCTTCCGTTTTCTTGAGCACTTTGAACTCTGTGCGGTTTTCCAGGTTGAAGGAACCGAAGTCCTGCGTTACGGCGGCTTTCTGCTCGATGTCGCTCAGGGCCATGGCAGGGAATTCGATCACCTCGCTCACGGGCATGCCCAGGAGCGTTTTCAGGGTGTTCTCATCCACCTTCAGCATATTGATCAATTGCGTTTTCTGCGTCTGGAAGTTCACCAGGTTCACCTTGATACGATCGAGGTCGATACGCTTCGCCAGGCCGTTATCGAGCTGGCTCTGGGTGGTTTCCACGAGCTTGGTCATTTTATCGATGTTGCTCTGGATCACGCTGAGCTTCTCCTTGCGGACGAGCAGGCCATAGTAGAGGGCGGATACATTATAGATCACGTCTTCTTTTGTCTGCTGTGTTTGCAGGGCGTAATATTCTTCGCCGGAACGGGCGGCCTGGAGGCCGGTGAACACGCTCTGGTTAAAAAGTTGCTGGGTGAGGGTACCGGAGGCGCTGGCATTCCAGGTGGTACCAACTTCGAGGGCCATAGGCTTGCCGGGCTCGGCCTGGTTCATTGCGCCGGGGAGCATCATCACCTGTTTCTTGATGTTGTCGGTAATGCTACCGGTGGCGTTGAGCTGGGGAGCGCCTGTGCGCGGATTTCCGATGTTTTTGCTTGCCGATCTGTTCTTCTATGCGGCTGACGGCCAGCTGCTGGTTATGATCCAGCGCAAAACGGAGGGCATCCTGCAGCGACAGCTGTTTCGTTTGTGCGTAAACGTTCGTGGTCCATGCAGAGGACAGGAACAGGAACGGTATGATCCATTTTTTCATGCTGTGTATTGTGACGATAGTGTTATGCTGAAATGGCGGAAGGGAGATATTGTTCCAGTAGCGCCTGCCCTTCCGGCGTGGCGATACCATTTATATAATGGACGGTGAGCTCGTACATGACGTCGTGCAGTTCGAACTGCGCCGCGGGAAGTGCAGCGGGTTGAAGAGCGAGTCCAGCTGCAGGAGGCGCAGATGAACGAGGATGTCCATACGGAGGTTGGCGCGGTACAGCCCTTCGCGGATGCCTCTTCCGAGGTTGTCCCGGATGGCGCCTGCTATTTCCACCTGTTTAAAATACTGCACCCGCTTCCAGGCGGAAGGGTGGTATTTTTCCAGTTCGAAAAGAAGAACGGGGTTAGTGCTGCGGGCCATTAGTTCGGTATGCCCGATAGACATTACGAGGGCCTCGATGGCATCCCTGCCTGCGGCATGGCATTCCACCAATTGGTCTCGATAGGCGCCGGTCATGAAGGCGGTCACTTCGTCGATCAGATCGTTTTTGTCGGAGAAGTGCTCGTAAACGGTCTTCTTGGAGATACCGCATTCCTTTGCGATGTCCTGCATCGTGATGCTTTTCACCCCGAAGGTTTTGCAAAGGCGCAGCGCTGTGTCCAAAATCCTGTCTCGCATCTTACTTTTTTAATGAATTGATGAATATGTCGGCCAGTTGCACCTGCCACTCTCTCACTCTTTCAAACTCCTCGTCACTGATCTCTTCACTAATATCCTTGCTCACCAGTGACAGGCGCAAGCCGATCATAGCATGCATATACAGGGCAGCCACCTTTTCCGGGTCCGCAGTTATCAATTCTCCACGGGTGGCGCCTTTTTCGATGATGTTCGTGATGATCCGGATCTCGCGGTCGCGCGCCTGCTCGAAAGCCTGGTGGGCAAATTTCACCAACTGTTTGTCTTTGAGGACTTTAAACAGCTCCAGGCGGCAGAAGCGTTTGGCGAACTCATGGCGGGTGGCGATGAGTTCCATAAAAGCCTGGCGGGCGGTTTCGGCCTGGTTGGCTTTGTCTTCGAGATCCTGGAAATAAGTCTCCCGGCTTTTTCGAGGGCGGCTACATGCAGCGCCTGCTTGTCGGGGAAGTAATAATACAGCGAGGCTTTAGAGCAATGGAGGTCGTCGGCGATCTCGTTCATGGTGGTCTTGGACGCGCCATAATACGTGAACCGCTTCAGTGCCGCATCGATGATGCGCTCCCTTGTTTCGTCCCTGTTTTCTGTCATCATTAACTTTCTGACTTTTTTAGTTCCGGAGTCAAAATTAGAAAGTATTCCCGAATATAGTAAGCACAGTTGACCATTTAACGCATTTTTAACGATTGGATGACAGAAAGGGGTTTAGTGAGTTTCCTGGTGTTCTTGATAACGCATATCTAACTATACCCCTTGAATTCTCAATAATCATCTGATAATCAACACAAGGTGGTCCCATAAAGAATAAATCACCTCCTAATCGCTATTTAAGCCTTATTTAAATTGCCTGAACTCAGCTTCAAGTCTCCGATATATCCTACCTATATCCTACCTATGTCCTACCTATATCCTACCTATATCCTACCCTTTAAAGAGGTAAGACATAGATAGGACATACCCGGAATATATGTACGACATATGCATGATATAGTTGATGCATGAAGCCCACAACTAAGGAACCAGGAGCAGTCTAGCTTCTATTTATCCGACTATCTTAAATGAGGCAGAAAGGCTGAAATGAAACAATTGGACATAGTATCGAGCCCTCGAGCAGGAAGATGTATGTGGAAAATCTAAAGGATTGGGATAGATTGTACGCGACAGATACGAATTGTCTTAACACACTGAAAATCAGACACTTGATATGCCAAGAATTATTTATTATGCTTTTGACACAAAAGAAGCCATTTAATTTACGTATTAAAATCTTTTGTGTAAATGTGTAGTTAATAGGTTTTTAAGCGATTCTGGCACCTACCTAACTGTTTGGAAGTGTTATATGGCAGAAATTTTTCACGCCCTGATAGCGCCTGAAATTCAATGGCTCGGAAGGCGGATTTGTTAAAAGCAGCGATCGGAGGACGGCAGAGAGTTGTGAGCTGGACGGGCAAATGGAAAGTCAATATCCGAATTTAAACATAAAAATATTTGTGTAAAACGTTCATAAATATTGAATTAGAGGGAGTGAAGAACGGTGTAACTGCGTGGATCAGGGGTTTAAAGAAAAATTATTTGATTGATTATCAACGCTTCGTTAAAAGAACCGGCCCCGATGCGGATGCACCGGGGCCGGGAGTGACATTATATTATGGTATGCCTTATTGCAGTTTTTCGAGGGCGGCTTTGAGGGCGCTTAGCATTGCGGGGATCTCTTCTTTTACGCAGGTACCCACGCTCAGGCGGTACCAGGGGAAGTGCGATCGGAACCGAATGCGTAGAACGGAACCACTGCCAGCTTAGCCTCATCGAGGATATAGCTGGTAACAGCGCCCTGGTCTTCCAGGATTTTGCCGTCTGCCGTCTTCTTGCCTTTCAGGTCGAGTTTGATGGTCAGGTAGATGGCCGCCTGGGGGCAATAGCATCTACAGCGTGACCGGCTTTCTTCAGGGCGTCGAATCCTTCGTAGATTTTTACGAGGCGTTCTTCCACTTCGCCTTTGAAGTGAGCAAGGTATTTATCAACATTCTCTTTCTGAACCAGGTATTTGGCGGCAGCTTTCTGCTCGGCCATGGGGCTCCAGCGCCAACGTGAGACAGGATGGATTTCATCTTGCTCATCACGTGCTTGGGACCGAGGGCCCAACCCACGCGCACACCGGTACCGGCAAAAGCTTTAGACATACCGTCGATGAAGATGGTATAGTCCTTCATGGCCGGACGTAGGGAAACGGGGTTGTAGTGCTGCGTGTCTCCGAAGGTGAGTACCCAGTACATCTGATCGAACAGTACGTAGAGGGGTTTCTCATCCGCGGAGCGGCTTTTATTTTCCTCCAGTACCATGTCGCAGATCTCTTCCAGTTGCTTTTTGGCGAAGGTGGTGCCGGTTGGGTTCTGGGGAGAGCAGAGGGCGAGGAGGGTAGCGCCTTTGAGGAGGGGCTTCAGCTCGGCCGCGGTAGGCATGAAGTCGTTTTCCACTTTGGTTTCGAGCACAACGTGCTCACCTTCCAGGAAGTGGGTATAGTGATTGTTGTTCCAGGACGGGGTAGCGTAGATCACTTTCTCGCCGCGGTCTACGATGGTGCGGTAAGTAGCGTAGATGATAGGACGACCGCCGCAGGAGATAACGATCTCGCTCATGGGATCGTAATCGAGACCTTCGCGCTCGCTGATAAACTGGCCAACTGCTTTGCGCAGTTCCAGGATACCGTCGGCCGGAGGGTAGTTGGTGTATTTATCCTTATACGCCTGGATGATTTCGTTCTCGAACTCCAGGGAATGGGGAAAACCTTGGGATCGAAATCGCCAATGGTGAAATTGTAGATCTTTTCACCCTTAGCCTGCTTTTCCTTGATCTCTCCTGCAAGTTTGATAATTTCGGAACCTATCAGCGTTTCGGCTAAATGAGACAGTTTCATATCCCTCGTTTTTATTTTTTGTGAAATGATTGTTTTTTGCGCCCGCAAAACTAACCCATTTGATAATAATTTAAAAGAACCGGCGCATTGTTTTCGATTTTTTCAATATTACGCCAATTTTCATTGAATCTGTTCAGTATTTGATGAATAATCTGCTTTTTTGACAACAAGCGTTCGTCTTTGGCATTTGAGCGATGCGGACCGCAATGTGGAAAAGCCGGGGCGGATCATTGGCGAAACTTTCTATCTTTGTTTGCCTTACATTTGCAACAATTATTAAGTAACCTTATGAAGTTTATCGTTTCTTCCTCCACTTTACTGAAACAATTGCAACAGATCAGCGGCGTGATCAACTCCAATACCGTGCTGCCCATTCTCGAAGATTTTCTTTTCCAGATCGAAAAGAATGAGCTGACCGTTGTGGCCACCGACCTGGAAACCGTGATGAAGGTAAAACTGGAGGTAGAGGCCAAAGAAAGCGGCCGTATCTGTATTCCGGCAAAGATCCTCATGGATTCCCTGAAGAACCTGCCCGACCAGCCGCTGACCTTCAACATCGACCTGAACTCCTTCGCGGTAGAGATCACTTCCGACAATGGTAAGTATAAGGTAATGGGCGAGAACCCGGAAAATTTCCCGAAAGAGCCCGCTGCCGAAGACGCGACCAATTTCACCATGATCTCCTCTGCGCTGCTGACAGCCATCAACAAGACGTTGTTTGCCGTGAGCAACGACGATCTCCGTCCGCAGATGACCGGTGTGTTCTTTGAACTGCGCCCCGATAATATCACATTTGTGGCCACGGATGCCCACCGCCTGGTGAAATACGTGCGTACCGACGTGAAATGCCCGCAGGACGATAACTTCATCGTGCCCAAGAAGCCGCTGAACCTCCTCAAATCCGCCATTCCCGATAACGACAGCGAGATCCGCATTGCTTACAGCAGCAATCACTTCTTCGTTTCCCACCAGAACGCACAGATGATCTGCCGCCTGATCGACGCACGATTCCCTGATTATAAAGTGGTGATCCCGAAAGAGAACCCTTACCGCCTGACGCTGGTGAAGAGCGATTTCCAGAACGCCCTCAAGCGCGTGAGCGTTTTCGCCAACAAGAGCACCAACCAGGTTGCACTGAGCATCAGCGGCTCCGAGCTGCAGCTCTCCGCGCAGGACGTAGACTTCTCCTTCGAAGGTAACGAGCGCATGAGCTGCCAGTACAGCGGCGAAGACATGCAGATCGCCTTCAACGCCAAGTTCCTAATCGAGATGCTGCACGCAGCGGATGGCGACGAGATCACTATCGATCTGAGCGGTCCCACCAAAGCTGGTATCCTCCGCCCGGTAGAAAAAGCCGAAGAAGAGGACCTCCTGATGCTGGTGATGCCCCTGCTCATGAACAACTAAGACACTACATATACGTACATAGTAAAAAGCCGCCCTGAAAAAGGCGGCTTTTTTTTCGCATGAAAAACCATTATATATTAAATTATTCCGGCATCCTTCTCCGAAACCCCGTTTTTCCACCACGCTTAACTGTTTCTTGTTATATAAATAAATCTATGAATGAAAACCTTCCTTTAACCTAAAGAAATACTTAGGCTGAAACCCGCCACTATTGGGCAAAATGTCGTAATTTCTAACTGTAAACAAGCGTAGATTTCCATAACTGATCCGCTTATACGATCCTTAACCCTGATAAAGATGATGGAATTTTTCGAACATATTCCTTCTCATTATCGCACCGGAATGCTGGTGGCAGGGTTGGTGATTTTATGGTTGATTGAAGGGGTTATCCCGCGCATCCGTTTCCGGAACAACCGTTTCCGGCATGCGGGTACCAATTTGTTCTTTACATTGACGACAGCGGTCGTGAACCTGGGTTTCGCCTTTATGATCGTGAAAGCGGCAGACTGGGCGGCAGGGGAGCGCTTCGGATTGCTTTACCTGCTGGGGTTGCCGGTCTGGCTGCATTGCCTGCTGGCAATTATGATGATGGACCTGATCGGGGCCTATCTTGTACACCTGGTACAGCATAAGATCGCCTGGATGTGGCATTTCCACAAGATCCATCATACGGATACAGCGGTAGATGCTACAACGGCGCTCAGGCACCACCCGGTGGAAAGCGTTTTCGCGTGGCGGCATTGCTGGTGGCGATCCTCTCCATAGGCGTACCGATCTGGATGGTGATGTTCTACCAGTCGCTTTCCGCATTCATGAGCCAGTTCAACCATGCCAACATCCATTTGCCACATTGGCTGGATAAGGGATTGAGCTGGATCATCGTATCGCCGGACATGCACAAGGTGCACCATAGCCGCTATCAACCAGAGACCGATTCGAATTACGCCAATATTTTTTCCATCTGGGACCGCCTTTTCGGCACGTTCGTGACAGTGAAAGATACGACCAGCCTTCAGTATGGGTTGGATGAATACCTGGATGAGCGATATCAGCAGATCGGGCCTTTGCTGAAGACACCGTGGGAAGATGTGCCGGTTCCGGACCAGTCGCGTCAGCAGACAGGATTGCACCAATAGCCAATTTTTTGATCACTTATAATTCGTACACAATGGACCACCCAACAAGTCTGCCCAAGATTGCAGGTTTTGCCTCCATTTTCCTCGGCGTAGTAACCGCCGCATTCGCCTTTATCAGCAAATCCCCTGAAGCCGCCATTTATTTAGGCGCAGCAGGGATCGTGCTGTGTGTGGTTTCTTCTATCATTGCCCGCAAGAATATTGATGAATTGCAGATGGCTGTAGCCGGGTTGTTTTTATCGATCGTAGCCACCGGTATCGGCGTATGGCAACTGTAAGCCTGTAAAATTATTCGTTGAAGCGCGAGTTCCTCTCTTTGGGCGCCGGTGCATAACCGTACCCGACTGATGAACAACCTCCCGAATCCTGAACCGGGGAACTTGCGTTACTATCCTGTTAGCCTTACTCCAAATGTTTGTTACCCGGTGAAAAACCTGTCCTTACACTCCGATATCCATGAAATACACATCTGATCGCAGCGGCTTCCTGACGGGGGCAGGGTGATTTTCTTTCCATTACGAGCAAACAGAGGCAATTTCCGGCGGCATTCCGTCGGAACAGGTGCTTTTTATTTGCGTCAAAAAGCGCTTAATAGGTTGCTATTACTTTTGCAGAGAGAAGAAACCATTTATGCAACCAGCCACTGTATTACATTTCAGCAAAAACACATTATAAGTTCTCATTCGTGGATGAGAAACTAAACAACAAAGCATTTCTTTCTTCCTTAAAGGCTTTTGCGTAAATCTTCTCAAAATCAGACTCCGCCAAAAAGCCGGTTTCCCTATTCTTGTCCAACCGCTCAAAGGCGCTCCTGCATTGCATCCTGGCCAACTTGGCTACAAACTGACGGAAATCCGTCAATGGCGGGTAAGACAACGGCAACATGACCAATCGTCTCAAACGCAGTGCTGCACAACGTTTGAGACAGATCCTGCTATCAATATTGTTTTGTGTTGAAATGCTTTTTAATGAGAAAACGCTTGTAATCTGAGCGGCGCCAGGCTTATGAAAGCTAATACCAGAGAGCCTTATGTCGGTTACCGTTTCTTTTTCGGGCAATTTCCTGCCGCTTGAAGGTTTCAATGTGATCCAGGGCGGCATTTACAGGGTGAACGCGGAGCGCGGTATCGGATAATTCACGGATGAGGAAGCTGTCGGTCTGGAGATAGGTGGTATCCGAGCCGGCGTAGCCGGCGAGCCCATGGAGCAGCAGCGTATCTTTCTTTAATGTCCAACTTTGGTATTTGAGCGACTCCAGCATTATGGAAGAGGCCTTTCCGCCTTTTCTGATCTGGAACCCCAGCAGCAAGGTATCCACTCCCTCTACCGGCTGCACCCATTTCCCTGGCAAGAGCGTCGAGTCTACCACCACCGAATCCATTATAGCAACCGGTGGCTCTACAGGCCGCTCTATGAAGATCGTATCGTTGCTGGTAACAGCTACGCTGTCCTTATGAGGTTCGCCCTGACCGCTGTTGCAGGCGGCGGCAAGAAGAAGGATCGCTGGCAGGAGGGTGCGGGTCATGCGGATGGTTGTTTGATATAACCTATCAAAGATAATGCTAAACAGCAGGTTGCGCTTCGATGGCCCTGATGATGCTTAAAAAGTACGCAGCCGGCAGATTTGATTTCCAGCTGCAATCCGGTATTTGGAAATTGCGAGGTCAACACTTAGATTTGTGGTCACTTTAGGGTGTTTTCCCGGAAACGGGAAAACTGAGATGATACCCTCAGTAACCTGATGCAGTTCATACTGCCGTAGGGAAAAGTACTACTGACTTTCTCATCACATCCTTAAAGTTTATTGTTCACTTTAATTCCTTAACATGGAAGTGCATGTAAACAATAAACTTTATGCGGTGCAGCCGGATACCTCCGTGTCTGCCCTCTTACAGTTTATTCAACTCTCTTCAGGAAAAGGCATCGCCGTAGCGGTGAACCGACGGGTGGTACCCAGGCCCGAATGGCCCAGCACGCGCCTGATGCCCGATGACCACGTGACCATTATCCAGGCCACACAGGGCGGCTGATCGCGGACTTTCCCGACAATGTGATTCAGGTTCCTCGCCGGGGATCCGTGTGCTATTGTTGCATCTGTCATGGGCAAACATGGCCCCATGATCCCATGTAACATATCGCATCATCCCACACATTGTCGTAACCGCTCAATTATTACTTCGCCGGCAGGAACATGATACCCATGCAGTCGCCGGCAATGGTTCTTTGCGCCTCTCCGGGCGTACAGGCACCGCCATGCCCATTCGTAAACCTTTTATCTGAAGCATATGCAAAACCGCATCACCCGAACGCCCTTTCCTGCATCCAGGAAGATTTATGTCCAGGGCTCCCGTCCTGACATGCAAGTCGCCATGCGCGAGATTTCCCTCACCGACACCCGTGCCCACGGCCGCCAGGGAAATACCAGGCCCAACCTGCCTGTAACCGTCTACGACACCAGCGGCCCGTTCACCGACCCAGACATCGCTATCGACCCTGCCGCGGGAATACCCCGCCTGCGCGAACAGTGGATCGACGGCAGGGAAGACGTGCTCATATTACCTGAGCAGACCTCCGATTACGGCCGCGCCCGCCTGGCCGATCCTGCACTGGCACATCTCCGCGCCAGCCAGCCACCGCTGCCCAGGAAAGCGAAACCGGGACAAAACGTTACCCAATTGCATTACGCGCGCAAAGGCATCATCACACCGGAAATGGAGTATATCGCCATCCGGGAAAACCAGCGGTTAGAAACCGCATTCCGTGAAGGCGATCCCCCTGTGGCATCAGCACCGTGGTACCGGCAGCGCGCCCCGGTTGATCACGCCGGAGTTCGTCCGCAGCGAAGTCGCGGCCGGAAGGGCGATCATTCCCGCCAACATCAATCACCCGGAAAGCGAGCCCATGATCATCGGGCGGAACTTCCTCGTCAAGATCAACGCCAACATCGGCAACTCCGCTGTTACTTCTTCAATTGAGGAAGAGGTGGAAAAAGCAGTGTGGGCCTGTAGATGGGGAGCCGATACCATTATGGACCTCAGCACCGGCAAAAATATCCATGAAACCCGCGAGTGGATCATACGGAATTGTCCCGTCCCATTGGGCACCGTACCCATTTACCAGGCGCTGGAAAAAGTAAACGGCAAGGCCGAAGCCCTCACCTGGGAGATCTTCCGCGACACGCTGATCGAACAGGCGGAGCAGGGCGTGGATTACTTCACCATACACGCTGGCGTTCTGCTACGGTATATACCACTGACCGCAAAAAGGATGACGGGCATCGTTTCCCGCGGAGGATCCATCATGGCTAAATGGTGCCTGGCTTACCATCAGGAAAACTTCCTTTATACACACTTCGACGAGATCTGCGAGATCATGAAAGCATACGATGTTGCCTTCTCACTGGGCGACGGCCTCCGGCCGGGGTCCATCGCAGATGCCAATGACGCCGCGCAATTCGGGAACTGGAAACCCTGGGCGAGCTGACAAAACGCGCCTGGGCGCAAGACGTACAAGTCATGATCGAAGGGCCGGGACATGTGCCTATGCATCTCATCAAAGAGAATATGGACAAGCAGCTGGAACATTGTCACGAAGCGCCTTTCTACACGCTGGGGCCCCTTACTACAGATATTGCTCCGGGCTACGATCACATCACTTCCGCCATCGGCGCCGCCATGATCGGATGGTTCGGCACCGCGATGCTGTGCTATGTAACTCCTAAAGAACACCTCGGCTTGCCGGACCGGGAAGATGTAAAGCAAGGCGTCATCACTTATAAACTGGCGGCGCATGCGGCAGACCTGGCGAAAGGCCACCCCGGCGCACAGCACCGTGATAATGCGCTGAGCCAGGCGCGTTTCGAATTCCGTTGGGAAGACCAGTTCAACCTCTCCCTCGATCCTGATACCGCCAAAAGCTTCCACGACGCCACGCTGCCGGCCGAAGGCGCCAAGATCGCGCATTTCTGTTCCATGTGCGGACCGCAGTTCTGCTCCATGAAGATCTCGCAGGAAGTGCGTGAGCACGCAGAAAGAGATGCCGCCATGGCCGAAAAGTCAAAAAGCTTCACCGAAATGGGAGGGGAGATCTACATATGATCTGGTTGATCACGGCGGCCACTTCCCGCCATCAGGAGCTTAAGATCATCTCATCCGCTTTCGACGCAGGATTGCAAACCCTCCTGCTCCGAAAATCCGGGTGGCCGGAACATACCTACGCCAGTTGGCTCGAACAACTCCCCGCCAGGTATCGCCCGAAAGTGATGGTATCTACCTATCCTTCACTGGTGGAAACGTTTGGACTGAAAGGCGTTCATCTCAGTGAGGAAGCCCGGGCTCGAACGGCACCCTACGAGATCAAAAAGCTCCGCGCATCGGGTAAATGGGTGAGCACATCCGTTCATACTGAATCAGAAGATACTTCAGCGTTCGATTTTGTATTGCTGGGGCCGATGTTCGACAGCATCTCCAAACCCGGACACCTTGCCGCACGATTCACCTCGATTCCTCCAAACGCCATCGCCGTGGGTGGCGTGCAAACCGACCGTATTGCTGAGATCCACCAGCGGGGCTGCTGTGGCGCGGCGGCCCTGGGTACTGTCTGGGAACATCCCGAGCGGGCAGCAGATACTATTGCATCGCTGATTAACATATGGAATCAATGCGCCAGCGAAACCACATCCATTCACTCCCAAAATCCCACGCCACCATGCCATACGCCATGAGCCCTCGCAGGCCTCGACCCCTCCGGTGGGGCCGGCCTGCTGGCAGACATCAAAACCTTTGAAGCCTGGCGCCTCCGTGGACTGGGCGTCTGCACCGCGCTGACGGTTCAGACAGACACCGAATTCCTCGGCGTGGAATGGATCAGCGCCGACAATATCATCGCCCAGGCGCTTCCGCTCGTGCAGCAATACCCGGTCGATTATTGCAAAATCGGCATCGTCTCCCATCCGGATACGATAGCGGAAGTCATAACCGCCTTGCGTGCCGTCAGGCCCGGATTGACATTCATACTGGACCCTGTATTGCGTGCATCGGCAGGATACGTCTTCCACAACGCGATCCATGAGAAATGGGCGGCTATCCTTCCGTTACTTACCCTGCTGACGCCGAATGACGATGAAGCGGTAGCGATGAGCGGCCTGCCAGACGGAGAAAACGGCGCCCGCGTCATGGCGCAACACTGTGCCGTGTTGCTTAAAGGCGGTCACAGAACCCTCAAACCAGGGGTAGACACGCTATATACCGCGCATTCCGCAACCGACTTTTCGCCACCAGGGAACATCGCATTCCCCAAGCACGGATCGGGCTGCGTATTGTCGGCTTCCATCACCGCCGCCATGGCAACAGGCCTTCAGCTGAAAGACGCCTGCATCGCCGGAAAGGATTATACCTACCGCTACCTGATGAGCAGCCCTTCGCTGGTAGGCTGGCACGAACCTGCGATCTCCCTAAACCGGAGATCGGGTAAAACAGAATAACAGAACGCAGAAACGCTATGTAATATGATGCAACTCGAACGACTACTGTATATCTCCCAGCAAACGCCCAACGCCTCGCACGCCGATAATATCCTCGCTGCCTGTGAGGCCGGCTGCCGGTGGATTCAATTACGCGTGAAAAACGAAGACGCTACCGACACCGCTTACCAGGCGATGGAGATCTGTAAATCCTATGGCGCCGTTCTTACGATTAACGATCATCCTTCCATCGCCAAAGCCGTAGGCGCGCAGGGCGTCCACGTAGGCTTGCAGGACATGCCGGTGGCAGAAGCCCGCACTATCGTTGGGCCAGACGTCATCGTTGGCGGCACGGCCAATACCCTGAAGACGCCCTCGCCCATGCGGCAGCCGGCGCGGACTATATTGGCTACGGGCCATTGCGCTTTACCACAACGAAAGAAAAGCTCAGTCCCATCCTCGGCCTGGTAGGATACAACCGGTTGATGGCCGCCCGCCCGGGAATCCCTGTTATCGCCATTGGCGGCATTCTGCTGGAAGACATTCCTGAGCTCCTGGACACCGGTGTTTACGGCATCGCCGTATCCGGATTAATCACTCATGCACGCGACAAAAAAATCCCTCGTGCAGCAAATCCTCGATAGCATATGGACGAACTCATAATCGCAGGCCAGGCTTTCTCCAGCCGCCTTTTCACCGGTACCGGTAAATTCGGCGACCTCGCCTGTATGGAGCAGGCGCTGCTGGCGTCTGGCTCGCAGCTGGCGACCGTGGCCCTCAAAGGGTGGACGCCGGCCATCAGCCCGACAACCTTCTGGCCCGCCTCCGCCATCCGCAGTTCCGCCTGCTGCCCAATACTTCCGGCGTCCGTACGGCAAAGGAAGCCGTGTATGCCGCAGAACTTGCCCGCGAAGCGCTCGAAACTGATTGGTTGAAGCTGGAAATCCACCCGGACCCACGCTATCTGCTCCCAGATCCGATAGAAACACTGGAAGCCACAGAAGCGCTCGCGGCCAGGGGTTTATCGTGCTCCCATACATCCATGCCGACCCGGTACTCTGCAAGCGGCTGGAATCCGCCGGCGCTGCCGCCGTGATGCCATTAGGAGCACCCATAGGCTCTAACCGGGGCCTGCGGACGCGCGACTTCCTGGAGATCATCATCGAACAGAGTAAAGTACCGGTAGTAGTGGATGCGGGCATTGGCGCACCCAGTCATGCCGCGGCCGCCATGGAAATGGGCGCTGATGCCGTATTGGTTAATACGGCCATCGCAGTGGCGCACGATCCCGTTGCCATGGCCGCCGCATTCGCCGCCGCGGTAGGCGCGGGCAGACAGGCATACCTGGCCGGATTACCGGCTGCCGGTATCCATGCCCAGGCAAGTAGTCCCGTCCTTGCATTCCTCGATGAAGCTGACGAATATCAACTACCAGCATAAACGACCGCCATGCATTCTTTCGAAAAAACATTCCGGCAATACGATTGGGATACCGTCAAAGCCCGCATTCAATCCAAAACGCCGCAGGACGTAGCCGCCGCGCTTGGAAAGTCGCGCCGGGGACCTGAGGATTTCATGGCCCTCGTCTCCCCGGCTGCCGCGCCATATCTGCAGCAGATGGCCGCGTTGAGCCGCCAGCTTACCCAGCAACGTTTCGGGAAAACCATACAGTTATACGCACCGGTCTACCTCTCTAACGAATGCCAGAACATCTGCACATATTGCGGTTTTAGCCTCGACAACCCCTCCGGCGCAAGACCCTCACCGGCGCAGAAATGCTCCGCGAGATAGAAGCGGTGAAGGCCATGGGGTGGGCATGTGCTCCTCGTAACCGGCGAAGCCTGGCAAACAGTAGGCATGGATTACTTCTCCCGCGCGCTGCCAATTTTCAAACAGCACTTCCCACAGATTTCGATCGAAGTGCAGCCGATGGAAGAGGAGGACTACATTACGCTGAAGCCCATGGGCCTGCATTCCGTTCTCGTGTACCAGGAAACTTATCACGAAGAAGATTATAAAAAGCACCATCCTAAAGGCCGCAAGTCCAAATTCGCCTGGCGTCTCGAAACGCCGGACCGGCTTGGAAGGGCAGGCGTTCATAAAATCGGGCTGGGCGTACTGATCGGTCTGGAAGACTGGCGGACCGACAGCTTCTTTACCGCCCTGCATCTCGATTATCTCCAACGAACCTATTGGCAAACCCGCTACAGTGTCTCCTTTCCCCGGTTGCGCCCGTTCTCAGGCGGCCTGCCGCCCAAATCCATCATGAACGACCGCGAGCTGCTGCAGCTTATCTGCGCGTACCGGCTTTGCCACCCCGACGTGGAACTCAGCTTGTCCACCCGCGAAAGCCCCGCTTCCGCGACCACCTCGTTTCTCTTGGCATCACGACCATGAGCGCAGGGAGCCGCACCAATCCGGGGGTATGCGGTGGAGCCCGGTTCTCTCGAGCAATTCGAGATATCGGATGAACGAAGCCCCGCGGCCGTGGCGGATATGATACGTGCGCAGGGATACAGCCCGGTCTGGAAAGACTGGGATCATTTCGGGCATTAAAAACCGTGCGCCAGCATATGTATGTTGCCGGCGCACGGTTTAGCCTTCAATAGAAATAAATACTTTATTTGGAGGCGAGCGTCTTATTGATCAACTCTTTCAATGCGGGTTGGGAAGGACGGGGTGCATCCACCGTCACGATCTTTCCCTGCTGATCGAACACCATGAATCGGGGATAGCGTTCACGCCATAGAACTTTGCCATGCCGGACCAGCCGGTAGCAAAAGCTGTACGCCGCCGAGCGACTGCTTCTTCACGAAGTCTTCCCATTTCCCTTTGTCTTTTTCTTCATCCACGGAAACGCTGACAAACACCACGTCTTTACCGTGCATATCGGCTTCCAGTTGCTTGAGATGGGGAATTTCCGCTTTGCAGGGGCCGCACCAGGTGGCCCACATATCCACCACTACCACCTTTCCTTTCAGATCATTGAGTGAAACGTTCTTTCCGGCGATGTCCGGATAGTTGAAGTTGTAACCGGGCTCACCGCTTTTGAAGGTATGCAGCTTCTTCTCTGCTTCTTCATAGGCGTTCCGCTGACGCTCTGTTACAAGGTGGCTCCTAAGGGGTGTCGCCGCGGCGAGGAACTGATCCAGCGCCTTATAGCTGGAAATGTTGCGGGAGAGGTAAGCGCCTTTCAGCGTGTCATTGCAAATCTGCTGAAGCGACCATGCCAGGCGCTCTTCTTTAGCCGGTGGATTAGTTCCGTTGAGGGACGCGAACAAAACGTAGTGGTTCACGAGTCCTTCCGTTTCGCCGAGGCGGAGGAAACGGCTGTCGCAGAACTTATCCTTTTGGATGATGGTCTGGTAATAAGGCGGGTAGTCCTTTTTGTTGGGGTGCTTCCCGCGCGGGGTGTAGAGGAAGTTCATGGCCGCGCTTTCCACATCTGCGTCGACTACCAGCTTCATCCAGCTGTTGAATGCTTTGTTGGAAGTCTTGATTGACGATTTAAACTGGTCTGCTTTAGGCAGGAAAGCATTGAGCAAAGGGAAGAACCCCGTATAATCCATATCGATCTTAGTGAAATCAAATGCCGGTTTGCGTATTTCGGCATACAGCTTTTCCCAATCGGCCACCACTTTTGCTTCGGCCGACTTACCCGACATTTCCATGGCAGAATCGTTAACGGTAAGGTTCAACTGGTCGCCGGGTTTGAGGTACAGGCGATGGAAACGGCGGCGGGCCTGGTCGCCCACATAATAAAAGCCTTCCGGAAGGGATTGCACGGCAAAAGCGAACCGCCGGCCTTCGATCTGCGGATGCCAGTTCCCGGTATTGGCCTTCGGAGGCATCGTATAGGTATATCTTCTCCATCCTGACTGCATCCGTCTGCATAGCGCCGCGAAGAATGGTTATGGGTTCAGGCAGGACCGTTGCCGCCTGCGACTGGACAGTGAGGCCGGTAAGTAGGGCAATAGATGTCCAGATCAGGTGAAAGTGTCGTTTCATAAAGGTTGATTGTTGGTTGTTCATTTATTTTAGGACAACCGGGGCGTTCAAATTGGGGGATGGAAGGGATAGGCGGACAAATTTATATGACAATCGGCGGGAATTGGTGCCGGGGTCCTAACTTTGCAGCATGGACCAGTCGAGTGGGAAGATCTACACGCTTCAATTCGGGTTGCTTTGCCTGAGCAACCTACTTTTCTCCGCCAGTTTTAACATGATGATCCCGGAATTGCCGGCCTACCTGACCAGTCTGGGCGGGGCGGATTACAAGGGGTACATTATTGGTCTTTTCACACTCATGGCGGGTCTTAGCAGGCCATTCTCCGGCAAGCTGACGGACACTATCGGCCGCATCCCCGTAATGGTTTTCGGTTCTGTGGTCTGCGTAATCTGTAGTTTGCTGTACCCGCTCGTGAGCTCAGTAGGGGCATTTCTTTTACTGCGCTTCTTCCATGGCTTCTCTACGGGCTTTAAACCCACCGGCACGTCAGCCTATGTGGCGGATATGGTCCCTTTAACCGCAGGGGGAGGCGATGGGTATGGTTGGACTGGCCAGCACCATTGGATTATCGCTTGGCCCCTCCATCGGAGGGTCCATCGCAAATGCCTGGGGCATCATGACGATGTTCCAGATATCGGCCGTGTTCGCCCTGCTGTCTGTCGTGATCCTTATCGGAATGAAAGAGACCCTGCACAACCGGGAGAAGTTCCGTCCGGCGCTGCTGAAGATCTCCCGGCATGAAATATTCGAGCCTGCGGTGATGGCGCCGGTGGTAATTACATTCCTTACGTACTTCAGCTACGGTGCTTTACTCACTATCATCCCGGACTTCAGTGCTTTCCTGGGCCTCCAGAATAAGGGGCTTTTCTTTACTTTCTTCACCGCAAGCTCCATCGGCATCCGGCTGCTGGCCGGTAAAACGTCAGACCGCTATGGCCGTGTCCCTATCCTGAAGATCGCGGCTACACTGATGGCTATTTCTATGGTGGTGATCGGGTTGGCGCATACGCCCGCGGTGTTGCTTGCAGGGGCTTTATTATACGGGGTTTCGCTGGGGCTGAACTCTCCCGCGGTCACCGCCTGGACGATTGACCTGGGGCTCCCTGAGCATAGGGGCCGTGCGTTGGGCAGCATGTACATTGCCCTGGAAGCGGGTATCGGGCTGGGCGCGTTCTTTTCGGCGGAATGGTACGGCAACGACCCGGCTCATTTCTCTAAGGTATTCTTTATCATGGCCGGCGTTACCATCCTGGCCACGATCTACCTGCTCTTCGTGTACCGCAACAAATACGTTCGTTATGCCCGTAAATCCATCAAATCGCACTACCGCAACCGCTAGAACCGCACGGCAGATTCCGCAACGCGCTGCAATACGAATTTCAATTTCTCTACCACATCGCCTTCCGTTGTAGCCTTAATGTGCACTGGGATCTTTGCCGGGGTGGCGTTCAATCCCAGCTTCTTCAGCTGTTCAGGGTCTGGCTCCACGATATATTCGCCGGGCGGAAGCCCGAGATAGTTATAAAATCCGTCCGGTTCAGACACGACCGATGCGGCAATGGAACCATCCGTCCGGCGCACCTGCATGCGGATACGACCCAACCCCTTGCGGGAATCCGGCTCTTGCAGCAGCACATGCCCCGATATCTCCCCGACGATCACTACCGGCACTTCCACCAACCGCACCTGGTTGGGTTCCGCCATCACCTTTATGACCGGGTTGCGGATCTTCCAGGCGATATTGTCGAAGCTGCTTCTGCCCAGGTCCAGGAAATATTGAACATAGGGTTCCATTTCCATGATGCATACCGCGGTGTCTTCTACGCGGGGAATGAGCCTTCCTCCATTTACGTTCAACTGCAAACCATTCAGCCGCGGTTCCCCGCGTCGCGCCGGTTGTTGCCGTTAACATCCAGGAAGGCATAGACAAGCAGCCCTCCCGTTCCCACCTGGCTCCGGTTGCTGAAAGCAGTGTACCCCGTTTTCCCCTCGTGCACAAAGCTGCCGCGGGCGGACTCAACGGTCGTCGTATTACGGTTGCCCGTCAAGACCGAAAACCAAGTTGCCCGAAAGAAAATCCCAGCGCAGCCCCACCTGGAACTGCCGGATGTTGCTACGCAGGTTTTCTTCATACGCCACATTGAAGTAACCCCGCCCGAAAATATACTTCCCGATTTCGCAACGGGCAGACATCAACTCGTTACCGGTGTACGCATATTGGACCTGCGGCATCACGATCATATTGCCCGGCATCCGGAACGATAAGCCCAGGGTAGAATAGACAAATGGATCCGTCTGCCGTACAAAGACCGCGTTGGTCGCCAGGCTGACGCCCACCTTTCCAACAGCCCCTGATATCAACAGGTCGCTGGTGGTATACCGGGTATATTCCGAGATCAGCTGGTTGAAGCCCAACCGCGTGTACATGGAAAACCGCTTTGTAAATATTGGTTTTGCCAGCATCACTTTCCGCTCTTCTTTGAACGTATAAATGATCGCCTGCTGCCCGAGTTTGTACCGGATGTATTCCGCATCCAGCTGAACGTTGGCCGGTAGCCGCCAGGAGAGGAGCCCTTTCCCCGAACCCCATGCGCATATTCCCCCCAGCAACAGGCTCTTCGTTACCCGGAGCGATGTGTTGACAAACGGAATCGTATTGGCGCCGGGGATGGAACTTTATACTCCACGCCGCCACCGAAGGTCATGAACTTCGTGAGCCCGTACCCGGTCTGCACGCGGGTGAATATGCTGTTGACGGAATCTTCGAGAAAGCCTGCGCTGGCCGTGTACTCGAATTCTTTATACGGCAGGAAATTGAAAGGGACGCTGACGTTTTCTTCCATCAGCCGCTCCTCGCCCCATGGGCCGAAAAACCGCAGCCGTATCTGGGAATTACCATACACCAAAGGCACCTGGAAGGAATATAACCCATTGGCGTCGGCAGTGGTATAGTCCACCAGTGCATTGTTGACGTACAGCTCTACCGTCCAGCCGGGTTCGGTGCGGTTTGTCAGTGTATAGGTGCCATAAGACCGGCGATAGGTGGTCGGCGAATTGGTGACCTGCACGCCCACTACCGGATCAAAGATGGAAGAGATCGAGTTGGGAAAGATCTTGCCGAGGATGAGCTGGCGCATGAGCGGCTGGTCGTTATCAACATATCTCCACATGTAATATTGCCGGCGCCGGTCGAACGGCCGGACGCGGTATTCGTTCTTCAAACTGTCTGGCAGGGTAGGTGGCGAGAAGTTGTTGTAATTAAGGGAAACGGTGGCTTCGCCGCCGGCGAGGTGCGCCCCTGCACGGAGGTTTACCCAGACGTCATTCCCCGGGATTGCGTTGATTGGCGAGCACCGACCAGTCAGCCATCCCGAACCGGAAGAAAGACCGCGATCTTTTCATCACCGTATCCGCTTTGATATCTCCCTGCAACTGGCGGATGTTCTGCCGCATAAGCTGCCGGCGCATCTCCGTTACCGCCGGCATTTCCACCGTGGTGTTCATGGAAACGGAAAGGTTGCGGAAGTTGAAGGTGGAGGGAGGCCGAACACAGCGCCGAAATACTCCAGTTTCAGGAAAACCCCTGTTTCAGCACGTATAAGATCGTAAGGCCGCAACAGGAAATGCTGTCCTTTATAGTGAATGCGCCCGCCTGGCAGATCAATTACATACGGGTTCGACTCCCGGATGAAATACCCCGTCACCGAATCGCGGCCAGGCGTCAGCGTATGCCGGATCTTGAGAAACTCGAACACGTCGGTCACTGAGAGATAGGCCGTATCGTTGTTGACCAGCGCCGGAATTTCTAATCCCCAGGCCCTGGACCGACAGGAACACCGACGTTTCATACAAAATAGGCACATCATCGCCCGGCCCTTTCGCCTCCGCCGCACACCACCAGCAACAGGCGCAGGCGACAGCGGCGATTCGCTTCAGGGCCCCGTCAGCAGTGTAGTATGTGGGGTGCAACTCATTCCTGGATAAATGTCAGATTGAAGGTGCCGCTATATGCGCCAACGGGATTGGACGGCGGGCTGCCGACCGTTAGTATCCCGCCAACGCGGACAAGATTCCGGGTAGGCGGCGTAGCCGTGGTCACGAAGGTTTCTGTTGTGCTGAAATCGCCGATCTTCATGGTCATGGTGCCGCCGTTGGCGCCGGTCAGTATGGCGTCCGGCCCCGAAGGATATGGATGACCGTTCCCCGGTTCGCTTCTACTTCGAAAATGGCGGGTGAGTAAGGATACCCCATATTGGCGCCTACAATAGTTCCCATGACGGTCCGCGTGCCGTCGGGGTATATGGTGACCGTTCCTCCGGCAGGCCCCTGGAACACCGCCCCGAATATCAAACCCTGCCCAGGCTCCACGAACACAGCGATAGGACGCGGAGGCGGTTCCTGCGCGCGAACGATGCCCTGCATCAGCATCGCCAATGTTATCAACATCCCTACATTGAGACCGGCCATTATTTTCATCGCGTCATTTTTGAATGATCACTTTTCGCGTTTCCTTTTACCGCCCGCATGGAACGTCACGATATACACACCTGCGCTGTACCCCGAGCCCAGGGTATGCCTTCCGCTGCCGGAAAGCTCTTTTCGGAACAACAGCTGCCCCGTAATGCCGGAAACGGTTACCGTGCACCGATCTTCCGGCACCCGGGCAAAGTAGCCGAAAAGTTGCCCGCCGCTGCCCCAGGCGTTGAATTCTCCAGTCAGGACTCCGGATGCTCCGTCTGCTGACCGCGGGCTAAATACGAGGTAAAACCTGCCACGGTAATCGCCGGCTGCGAGATCGAGTTTATACTGTGCGCCGGGCGCCATTTCGATTGTGCGCCGGGCGATGGAGTCATAGAGGTAGATCCGGCGTCCGGCGGGCATGCGCTCCAGGGCTTCCGTCCGGAAAGTGACCATGCCGGCACGTTCGGAAGCGTACCGCAACGCCAGCGTATCAGCTACCGTGGTTTGGTCTGGCCATGCGTTGATGGAGATCTCCCGGTTCCCCGTCCCTTCGAATACCAGGTTAGGCACGCGCACATCGGTATTTCGCAGTTTGAGGGCCTCCAGCGGTTCGTCGTATCCTTTGGTGGCTGCGTTGTCGAAATACAATACCGCCGGATCAGGAGGGTGCCCTTCATCCGCAAACCCCGCAGATATCCGCAGCAGCGGCATATCCGGCGGGGACGACGGTGGAATACCGGTGCGAGATCATTCACGCGGACCGTATTGGTGACAGTGAGCGTGCCGGAAACGGGATATACGCCGTCGCTCACATGCACGAAGAACCCCTGCATCGATGGCACAATCCCATTCGTCACGCCATCGCTGGACACTCCATTGATGTAGGAGCTGTAGGTGCCTACATAACGGTCGGCCGTTCCTGCATTGAAATAGTAGATGGCATTGTCGATGTTGGTGCGCGTCCAGCCGGAGGCGGCGTCCCAATCAATGGGAGAGGGATAGGGATTCCCCACCAAATGGAACCCTTTCGTATACTCTCGGTTATTGTTTGCCAGCGGGAGGCTCACGGCGCTGTTGGTCACCGTTCCCTTGATATCTATGGTCAACGGAGCCGTAGTTGCGCCCAGGTTAGCCGCGTACCCGCGCATAGGCGTAAGGGGATTGGCAGCGGTGGTGTAGGCCGTCCAGCCGGACGCCGTTTTGTTTTCGTCGTAGCTGTATAACTCGGGGAACGTGGCGGCGAGGTTCACTTCGTTCGACAATTCATTGACGGTAGCCGACTGGAAAGGAGACGACAGGTATTTATATCCGAACCGCGAGGCCACATATCGTTGCATTGTCACCGTGCCAGTTACCTGCCCGCCGCCAGCCCCGTCGATGAGCGCGGTGCGCGTGGCGATGGAACCCAGTATGAGGAAGGTTCCCGAGGCAAAGGTGCCGGTAGTGATTTTTAAAACACCGTTGACGAGGAGGGTGCCGCCAAGTGTCACCCCGGCGGCGTTATTGATAGTCAGGTTACGGATCTCGTTGCCGGTGAAGAAGGCCGCCGGGATCGTCTGTGCCGTGGCGCCATTTAGTTCCAGGCTGCCCGCCGATGCCGTAAAGGTTCCGCTGTTGGTCATCGCCCCGCTGATCCGGAGCAGACCGGTGGTCACCGTCACGTTTGCGCCTGACTGAATCGCCAGATCGTTTGCCGTGGCTGTTCCCGTAGTGATATCGGGATAATTAGGTCTTCCTGTAGGTATTACGACGTTGCTGGTTTGCACCGGCACCGCACCGGTCGACCAGTTGCCGCCGGTGTACCAATTATTGCTGAGGTTGCCTGTCCAGTTGATGGCGGCGATCATCTCCGCCACGGCAAGAAATCCTAGATTAGTAAGCCCGGATAGCGATAGCGTCGTTGGCGTCACGGAGGTAATGACCGGCAGTGTGCGGAAACGCCCGCCACGCTGGTCGCCTTGAGATTTGCCGTTATTACGCCGGGATCGAGATCGGAGCCATTCCAGGTGATGGTTGCCGCGGCATTGTCAAACACCGTTCCTCCGTTCACCAGCAGCCAGTGCCTGTTCACGCTCTTCGCCGCGTCCAGGCCAGACAGTGAAAGGTCGGGAAGGTCCAGTGTTATCGTGCGGGCTGTTACGGTTCCGGCAGTGGTGATGGAACCAAATGTGAGGGCCACTGGCGCGTAAATGAGACTATCGCCCACTTCGAAACCACGTACGATCCCCGACCCTACAGCGGTTTGTTTCCGCAGCCGTCCAAATACCCATCCCGTTGCCTGAGACGCGTTTGTTACGGTTCCTGTTGAAGGCAGTATGACGATGAAATCCCCGTCCGGATATTCCGCTGCACGAAATTCAGCACACCGTTGACGGTAAGGTTGGCGCCCAGGTCTACAAACCCCGATGGCTTTCGGACCGTCAGATTATTGAAAGCCCCGGTGCTGGAGATGACCTGCGTGCCGGCTCCGTAGAAATCCATCGTATTGCCCGTATTGGTGAAAGTGCCGCCCGTCATCGTCCAGTTGCCACCGATGGAATCCACAAAAGCCCCGGCACGAAGTTGCCGGCCGTCAGCGTAAAATCATTCAGGATTTTAATCCGTGCTGTCGCCGTCTTATCCCCGCGGCAGAGATCACCAGGTTGCCGTAAGGCGCCGCGGCGGAAACGGTCTGTGTCAACCCGGCATATTCCACCGTGCTGAACGTATCAATAACGTATTCCGTAAACGAAGGCAAGGTATTATTGCCGCGGATAATCAATCGTGCAAAGTCTTCGATACTGAGGAGCCCCACATCTTCTGTAATGGTATTTGCCCCAATATCAAAGATCCCGGAAGCCACCTGCAGCGCGGACACCGCCGTCAGCGGACGACCCAGCGTAACCGTGGAGCCGGCTGTTTTACTGATCGTCAGCGACCGCATATCGAAAGAAGACAGGCTCGTACTTCCTATCGCACCCGCGAGATTGCCCGTCATATTCAGTGTTCCCGGTTCGCCGGTGTAGGTACCGTTATTCGTAAAATTGTGGCTGACATTATAATCCGCCTCCGCTGTGATGATACCGCTGATCACCATGTCGTAGAACGTAGTGGCGGCGCTTCCCGAAATAGACCCCTCCGTACTGGTGGAAGTCAGCGTGAAAGTGGAGGTACCGCCGTTCAGCGTACCGTTGCTTTCTACGTCCTCTCCGACGGTAAAAGCATACGATCCCGCGTTGAAAATGCCCGTGCTGCTGATGAGGAAACTTCCTGACATTGTCCAGTTGGCATTGGGCGTTACGCCGGAAGTGTTGGTGATGGTGACGTTTCGCAAGGAAGGCGATCCTATGGCAGAAATAGCCCCGGATCCGCCAAACACGACATTGCCCAAACTGGAAAAGGACGCACCTGCCAGCTGAATGGTGCTGGATGACGAAGGAAGGAAGTTGATGGTGCCGCTGCTCGTTACAGTACCGTTATTCGTAAATGTGCCGTAAATATTATGCGTGCCATTGCCGCCATTGAACGTAGCCCCGGATCCGATGTTGAATGCGATGTATACATCCCAACCCACGCTGGCCGTAACGCCTGCCGTGTTATTGATATTGAGGGTCGCGTAAGTGGGCCGGCTTGTGGAATTCAGCACCGGCGCAACGTTCCCGTTGAAGTTGACGATACCGCTGGAGTTGGAGACCACGGCATTGAGGAACCTGATCGTCTGCAATTGCAACCCCGTGAAGGTGGTGGTACCATTGCTGACGAGCGATCCGCTGTTCGTAAGGTCTCCGTTAACGGTGGCCACTCCGGCGCCCGCATCATAAGAACCAGCGGCTGTTACATTCAACAGGCCGTTGTAAGTGATGTTATTTCCTGCCACGGCATAGCTGCCGTACACCGTTACCCGGTTGAATGTCGTGTTGCCGGTGATAGTTTTGGACGCCCCGTTAAGGGTAACCGTACTGGTTCCCGGCGTGTATGTGCCGCTGTTGATCCAGTTGCCGTAAAGGTTGAGTGTAAAGGTGCCGCCGCTAAACGTAGCGCCACTATTAATCGTAAGATTCCCATTGACGGTGGTCGTGCCTTGTAATGTCTTCGCGGCGCCGCCACCGTTGCTGAACTCCAGGTTGCCATATGCTATACCTCCCGCCACTGTCTGCGCTGTGGTTCCGCTATATCTTACGGTGCTGGCCGCGTTCAGGGTGTACGTAGAAAATAGGAAGGGAAGTTGGATGTTCCATCTACGGTCAGCGAAGTTCCCGATGCCATTTGCATCGTTCCGCCTGATGCGGTTCGGTTAGCGGTAAAAGTACCCAGTGCCAGGGTCCCGGATGAAAGCGTCAGATTCCCCGTCATGGTGACATTCCCGGTGAGGGAGGCCGCTCCTGAACTTTTGTTCACTGTCAGGTTATTGAAAGGGGAAGCGGAAATATTCTGCGCTGAGGCGCCTGTTAGGTTACTGTTCCACCGGCAGGCTGGAACGTCCCCGCGTTGCTCCAATTCCCAGATACGCCGATATTTGAATTACCGCACAGCAAGGAGGCTCCGGATGCAATGGAAACACTGACAGCACTGATATTGAAATTCTCCAGGAGAACTGTCCGCCGTTTACCGTCAGGTTGCCAGCCATGACCGATGCCCCGGTCAATAATGCGGATCCTCCTGATTTCTGGAAAGTAAGATTATTATAATTGACGCCCGCCACACTCTGTGCGCCGCCGCCTGAATATATCACCGTACCGCTGCCTCCTGTAAAGGTACCCGCAGTGTAATTATAGTTACCGCCTACCGTCAGCGTACCGGCACCGGAAAATACCATGGATGAGTTGCCGCCCTGCTGGACGTTCCCTGTGACCGCCAAACTTCCGCTTCCGATATTGACATTGACAGACCTGTTGTTCACGCCTGCCGACATGAGCAGGTCTCCACCCACCGTTATCGACTGACTCCCCACATTGATGGTATGCTGCGCATCGGCGGTCCAGGATCCTGAGATATTACCCGTAGTTGTCAGCGATCCACCGCTGAAAGAAAGCGTTGCTGCTTTAACACTGCCGAAATTCAACCCCTTGACAGCAACGTTTGTACTGATAACCGGTTGATTGAGGAAGGCAGAGTCCCCAATGATCGCGATATCGTTCACCCCTGGCGGACGGCTGGGCGTACCCGAGAGTAGACCAGTTGGCGAGCGTATTCCAGTCGCTGCTGATCTTTCCGTTCCATCGTGCGATGTTCGCCGTGGAAGACATGGTCCATCGTCCGTTCAATCCCGCCAGAGGTCCAACAGACACCCAATTATCCGTGGTGCTGTTGGCTGTTTTGCCCTGTGATACCCAACTACCGCCTGTGTTGATCCAGGTGACCATGTTAGCCTCATTATTTCCGTTCAGTTCTTCATCCGAATATTCAAACTTTAATGTCGCCAGTCCAAGATTCAATGTACCAGTTGATGAAACCGTATACTCCCTGTTAACGCTGGCGCCGCCCGGGAAATCCGTCACAGGCCCTTTCCTTATGGTCATTGTAACTGAACTGAGCAACGTAGCGAGGGTTACCGTCATCGTATTGTTCGGACTTGAAAAAGCATATTCTCCACCGCCTAATATGTTAAACGCATGTTGCCGGGTAATGGTCCCGAGAATGGTCCCCGGGCCCGTGCGCGTATTGGTGATGATGATAGCGTTGCTGCCCGTGTTCATCCAGCCGGTGTTCATATTCACAATTGCGGTGGTGGTGGTGCCCAGCAGGTTGACTGGCGTCGTGTTCGCGGCTTTCGCAAGGGTAATATTAGCGAACGTGGCGGTACCGCTGATGTTCGAAGGAAGCGACCCAGCGAATGTAATCGTGCTTGTGCCGGCCGTAAATGTGCCTGTGGTTGTCCAATCACCATATACAGTATGCGTAAAACCGGATGCTGCAAAAGTGGACCCGGCCAGTATGTTAAGGTCACCATTAACCGTCAGCGCTCCTGCTGCCGTTTTGGCGCCGCCCCCCGAGTGAAAGGTGATGATAGGTGCCGGCCCTTACATTCTGACCGGCAGTACCATTATACACCACCGTGTTGGGGTGTTATCTGTAACATTGAAAGTACCTGCGCTGACGGTAAATATATTCGCAATCCCCAGCACCGCGTTCGCACCCATAGTAAGCGAGGTACCATTAACCGTGACATTAAAAAGGTTCGCCGTACCCCGAACAGCACTGGTACCGGTAAAAGTCGCGGTATTAGCTGATGCGGTAAAACTGCCACCTACATCCAGTGCGGTATTGATCGTAAAGTTGCTGGCTGTGGAAATTGTACCCGTCGCCTGCAGCGTACCGAATATGGCGGTGCCGCCGGCAGTGAGGACCTTGGATGATCCGGCCATGATTACGGTGCCGCCGGTGCCGGTGAAAGTGCCGGTGACGGTCATGTTTCCATTTATCCTGGTAGTGGTGGATGAAGTGATGGTGGCGCCCGTTGCAACAGTAAAATTGTCGAATGTATAGTCCGTTCCGGTGATGGATTTAGAGGCGCCACTCATAGTAAATGTACCGCCTGTGGCGTGCGTAAAGGCGCCGGGGTCCACCTCCGCCAGGTCTCCCGACACATTGATTGCGGCATCTGCCGTGGCGGTAATATTACTTGCGGCAAAGGTCAGGTTGAAATAATTATGCGTACCGGCTCCGCTGATGACACCGCCTGCCCCGGCCATCCTTATCGTACTGGAGGCGCCTGTGAAAGTACCCGCCACCGCAAAATTGCCCGCGATATTATGTACAAAGCTGCCGCCGTTAAACGTCGTAGAGGCCCCTATACTGACGCTCCCGTTGATCGTTATGGCCGATGCCGCGGTATAGGAAACGGAGGTCGATGTTCCGGGGCTGCTGGTCAGATTGCTCTATTCTGAAGGCGGTGGCCGGCATGGTTTTGACCGCCGCCCCTCCGTTCCCCGTCAGCAACAGGTTCCCGTAAGTTTGCGCGGTAATGGTCTGCGCCCCGCCGTAATACTCCACGGTACTGGATAACCGAAGATCAACGCTGGCGAAGTTGCCCGGGAAGTTGGAAGCGGACAGCCGCATGGTGGCGCCATTGAAAACGATCAGCGCGCCCCGGCCACCGTGGTACCACGGTTTGCCGTGAACCCCGCGAGATCGAGCGTGCCGGACTCCACTTCAATACGCCCCGTGGCCGATGTTGTTGCATTCAATGTATTGAGCGTTCCCGCCAGTGTTTTCACGAAACCAGCGCCGGAAACGCGCAGGGTAGAGTAGGTGAGGTTTTGCCGGATCGTCTGGTTTTTCGTAGTGGCGCTATACGCAACTATCGACCCCGCAGCCAGAGACACAGCGCCGGTATTGGCATAATTCGCGGCGTAAGTAGCCGCCGTCACATGCAGGATTCCCGTTGCCGCTACCGTCAGTGTCCCGGTTCCAGACACCGCCGGCGGTGTGGCGATCTCCGCAGGGAGCAGCGTGCCGCTGACCGTCAGGTTTACGTTCACTACAAATGATACCTGCATCGTAACCGTACTGCCAGCATTCACACCGATCCGCCGGAAGGTAGTAGCCGATGTGCCCGCAATAGCCTGTGCCGCGCCGGCAAAGGTGACTCTCGATGAGGTGGAAGTGCCGGTGTAAGTTCCCCGTTCGTCCAATTTCCTTTTACCGTCAGCGTCACCCCTCGATGGGAAACGGTTCCGCCGGTATTAATGACTAAATTCCCCGACACCGTAAGCGCCTTGGCAATGGTAAGCACCGGTGCATTGGTAGCTCCGATGGTAAGATTTTTCGTGGCCGCGGAAGTGGAAATCGTGGGCTGAAAGGTTCCCGTAAAACTGGCGTCTCCCACAATCGCGTCTACCGTCGCGGTAGGCACGCCGTTGGTCCAGTTGGAGGCTGTGCTCCAGCTGGTGCTGACGGTCCCTTTCCAGCTGGTGGTTTGCGCGCACACGGAAGCGCCGGCCATCAATAGAATGGCCAGCACCATGTGGAACACTCGGCTATAGCACACGGTTTTCATGCATATGGTTTGCACACCGCCGGAGTTTAGGGGCGAAGCGTCAACGCTGCCCGCGCCAGCGGGATGTCGGATTTATCTTGAGACGGCACATAGATTACTTCCAGTTTACCGGTCCGGTAGTCCGGGCCGGTGGCCAGCGGCAGGATGATCTTTCGCTGGGCATTGGGCGTATACACCGCCACGCCCTTTACGTCGGCCACCTGTGTGCGCTTGCCCTCGGGCGACAAATGCTCCACCCGGATATTGCCATATACGGAGATATTCCCGAGCGCCGGAACAACACATGCAACTGTGGCTTTGCGGGTGCGCCCGCCAGGCGGAGGCTGTCCAGGCTCACTTCCGATTGCTGCTCCCCGATGCGGATAATAACCGGGATGGAAATACCGAACACGGGCGTCAGCCTGACGGAGATTCCCGAATCTCCAGGCGCCCTCGTTTCTACCGGGTCTCCCAGTGGGGCCGGGCCAGGCTCTGCGCGCAGGTAAAGATGTGATCGGTATTCCCCGTTTTCCAGGTCGCCGGTATTATACAATTGCAACTTCACCAGTTGCGCCTCATTCGGCGGCAAGACGACGCTCCTGGGAAGAAACGGATGTACGGACTGGCGAACCGTTGCCCGCTGTCTGCTACGGCTATCTGGTCGAACGATCCGTTTTCATTCATCCGGATCTCCATGAAGGAAATGACGTACCGGGCCGTATCGGCTCCGGTATTGGCCAGTTCAGTTCGTGAATTCTTTTCTTTCCGTCAAACACCACGCGCAGCGGTGTCACCAGGAGATTACCCTGGGCCATGGCCGGCAGGGGTGCATACTTCCCGCCAAAAACAACAGCAGGATGATGGAACGAAGCGTTAACTGGAGCATGAAGGCATCGGTCTAAACGTTAAGGAAAAAGATCCCTGGCCGCGTGAATCGCAGCAAAAACGAAAGCAGATCCGGTAGGCCGGATCGGAAGATCAATTGTAATTAACGGTGATCGTTAAAGGCGTACCACCTGAAGACGCCGTAGAATAGGTCCCCGCTGCCTGGCCGGCGTTCACATTCAGCGTTCCGCCTACAGTCAGCGTCTGCGTGCCGCCTGTCAACGTTCCGGTCCCCGAAGGGTCACTGGTAAATGCAGTTACCGTCATCGTATTGGTAGCTCCCCATCGGTCAACGTTACTGTTGCAGACGGCAATGTGATTACATAGGTGTAATCAGCAGTACCCGTTACGGTAAAAGCCGCCGCACTGATGGTAATCGGACTGGTAGTCGGCAAGGTTACGCCTCCTGTGGAAGACCGGCTCCCATCGGGAGCAATGATTACCGTACCGCCGGTAGTTGCGCTGACCGCAACATTTCCGAATTCGAGATCACTGGTTTTGGTAATTGCAATGGGTGTGACAATGGTCGCCGTTGCATTGGCGGTCGCCGATGCAGATGCCTGCGCATAGCTGTCCAGGGAATTAGCAGCCAGCGCAACGGTCAGGGTCAATAGTAGGGTCGCTTTTTTCATATGCCCGTTTTATACTTGTGTTAAGAGTATGAGTATCCTACACCCTAAAAGGGTGACAGTCATAGGGGTAATCTTTATGGGTTGCTATAGACGGTGCAAAAACGGTTTTCGCTTTTATTAACATTTACCACCCGGTTTGGTTCACCGGAAATAAGAGCAGGAGGTGGTTTCGGGCCAGTTTTTTAAACAGTTATTTGGGCTAACAACAATAGAAAGCGGGGCGGGTTGTGCATTTTCGTTTACTCGAATTGCCCCGCTCAAAACGCATTTTTCCCAGAAATATTTGCGCAATGGAGGCGCCTTTTACTTTCGCGGTCGAAATCCGGGGCCCTTTAAACAGCGAATCCGCCGTTTCGTGCCACAAAGCCACCCACCGGTCAAAGTGGGGCTGGTCTACGGGCAATGTACGGTGCTTGGCGTATGGGGCTCCGAAATATTCCTTTTCTCCCAACAACTGTGTACCCCAGAATTTATACATGGTCTCCAGGTGCGCCGGCCATTTGTCCGGCGCGATACGCTCGTTGAAAATAGGGCCGAGCACTTCATCCTGCCGGATCTTATCGTAAAAGGTATTCACCAGCAGTTGTATATCTTCCTGATTCCTGATATCGTTCATAATACCACAAAGTTCGGTCAGTTGGCGGATTAAAACGATGACGGCGATCAGTCCCGGTGGCGGATAAAACCGATCTCGTCGCGCGCGTCATCTTCCCACTGGATCATCTCTTCGAGGAACTTGGCGATGAAGCGGTTCACCGATTCGGCATCGAGTTCTTCGGGCTCCAGGGGTCTCCAGGGTTTCGTTGCGGGGCTTCTCTTCGGTCATACCGTCGATAAAGGGAAAGCTGATCCACACTACGATCTGCCCGTTCCGGGTCTGGGAAAACGATAAGAAGCCGCCGATCTTCATCTTCTGTACCACGCTGAACGGCGATTGTTCCACGATACCACTTGGTTCGTGGTCGAACACGAGGTACACGGCTTCGAGGCTTTGCATCATTTCATTGGCGCCGGCCTTCCATTTAAGGGGCAGCGGGCCGTCACTTCGTTCAGGTGCTGTATGAGAAAGGGCTTGGCCCTGGTGGCCCAGCCGCCCGGCGGTCATTCACCTTTTGCAGCACAGCTGAATATTGCTGGGAAAGTTTTCGAGTTGTTCCATATGCAGGGGTTGAAAAAGAGGCTGTATCGCCAAACGGTACAGCCTCTTTTGATATTGATGGCTTGTGAAGCTTACAGTTGCTCGTATAGCTTGCGCAGGCGGTCGCGGGTCATGAGTGTTTGCCAGTCTTTGCCCAGGGCGTTTTCCCAAAGCGGCGCCAGTCCCATGGATACGTCGATCATCGTTTCGAAGTCGGCGTCGCTGAGGCCTTTGGTGATGTGCTGCGGGATGTCTACCTGGTGCTTGTCTACCATCTGCTTGAATTCCTTCACACCAGCCGGATAGAACTCCTCCAGTTTGTCGAACACGATGCAATTGCCCACTCCGTGCTTGGTGCCCAGGAGGTAGCTGAGGCCGTAACTCACCGCATGGGCCACGCCCACCTGTGAGTATGCAATGCTCATGCCGCCTGCATAGGAGGCCATCATGAGCTTTTCGTCGGAGTCAGCGTCCCAGTGGTCTTTCTTCAGGTAGATCTCCTGGCAGAGCTCCAGCGCCTTTTCACCGTAGGAACGGCTGAAGGCATTGAGGAAAGTACCTTCCAGGGATTCGATGCAGTGAATGTAGCAATCCATCGCCGTGTAGAACCGTTGGTTTACCGGGGCGTTCTGTATCAGCTCCGGGTCCAGCACGATCTGGTCGAACGGGGTATAGTCGGAGTTCATGCCGAGTTTGCGGGTAGGGCCGGTCAGCACGGTGGTGCGGCTTACTTCCGCGCCGGTGCCGGACAGGGTAGGGATGCCCACTTTGTATACGCCGGGCAGTTTCACGAGGTCCCATCCCTGGTAATCTGCGGAAGATCCGGGGTTGGTCATCATGAGGGCAACGGCTTTAGCCATGTCCAGCGTGGAGCCGCCGCCAATGCCGATAACGCCGCTCACTTCGCCGAACTCAGCCTTCAGCTCATCGCGGAGGCGGTCTACGTAAGTGGTTTTCGGCTCATGGGTCACGTCTATGAATACGATCTTGTCCTTGCCGCGCAGGGGAATGCGGGAGAGGAACGGTTGGTTGCCTTCAAAGAAATGGTCCACAAAAATATCATCGGCGCATCACCTTTGCGGCGGGGCGCAACGATCTCGTCGAGCTGGTTGAACGCACCTCGTCCAAAAATGACGTATCCTACCAGTTTAAAGTTTCTGAATTTCATGTTATATCCCAGATTTTTGTGTTTACGGTTGGTTCAGCAGGCGGGAAGCCCTTTCCAGGTCTTCCGGGGTATCGATTTCCACGCCCATATAGTCGGTTACGACCATTTTGAGGGGATGCCCATTTCCGGTACCGGAGGCACTCTACTTTTTCTGCGGCCTCCAGCGGCGTCATGGGCGTGCGCGTGAACTGCAGCAGGGCTTCGCGGCGGAAGGCGTAGATGCCGATGTGCTCGTAGTAAACGGTTTTCACGTTCTTATCGCGCGGGTACGGGATCACGGAGCGGAGAACATGAGTGAATTGAAATCCTTGTCTACCGCAACTTTCACGAAGTTGGGGTCTTCAATGTCTTTCCAGTCTTTCAGTTCCTGCATGAGGATGCTACCTGTACCTTCTTCCCGGCTTCGCCTTCGAATACCTTCAACAGTTTCTCCAGCGGTTCTTTACGGGTGAAAGGGGTATCGCCCTGTACGTTCACTACGATGTCTACGTCGGTCAGGTCTTCCACGGCTTCCGCGATGCGGTCGGAACCGCTTTCGTGTTCTCGTTTGCTCATGATGGCCTTTCCGCCATTGCGGGTGATCTCTTCAAAGATGACGTCGCTGTCGGTAACGACCATCACTTCATCGAACACGCCGGTATCGCGGGTGGATTCGTAGGTGCGCCAGATAACGGTTTTACCTGCGAGCACTGCCATCATTTTGCCGGGGAACCGGCTGGCGGCGTACCGCGCCGGGATCAATGCGATTTTCTTCATGACGGGAATTTGAAATTACAATGCGCTTTTCACGGCAGCCGTCAGTTTATCGGCTTTCTCACGTACGTCCGCGTCAGTCCAGGCGAGGCTGATGGGGAAAGAGATGCAGCGGCCGATGATGGCGTCGGAAGCGGGGAATTGTTTGGTTTGATAGGCGGCCAGGTCTTTGGCGAGTTGTTCCGGGAACTTCGTGAGGGTAGCGCCCTCCTGGAGATGGTTCCATTTGCGGAAGTAGTGCCAGTTGTTGTCGAACCAATGGAAAGCGGGCAGGCCTGCGGCTTTCATGGCCTTGGCGGCTGCGCGGGCCGTTTCCAGGTCGGGGAGGAAGAAGGAAAGATGGGTGCAGCTGTCGCCCGAAGGGTCGGGGATACGGCGGAACGTTACCTGCGGAATTGTTGCCAGCGCCGCCTTCACGATCTCGTGGTTGTTACGGAGGATCGCCAGGAAGCGGTCGAGCTTGCGGATCTGCGCAAGGCCCACAGCGGCATGCAATTCCGAAATGCGGAAGTTGTAGCCCAGGTGCGGGTGCCCGTCTGCGCCACGGTCTGCCCCGCCGAGATGGTCATGGCCATGGTCGGAATAGGCATCGCATTTCGTGTAAATATCTTTATTGTTGGTGATAACCGCACCGCCTTCGGCGCAGGTGATCGTTTTTACGAAATCGAAGGAGAAAGTACCGGCATGCCCGATGGAACCCAGGGCACGGCCGCCATGGGTAGCGCCGGTAGATTGACAGGCATCTTCCAGCAGCAGGAGGTTATGCTCTTTGCAGATATCCATCAGCGCATCCATGTCTGCCATGGAGCCACACATATGAACAGGCATCACGCATTTGGTGCGCGGGGTAATAGCGGCACGAACGGCGGCGGGGTCCAGGGTCATGGTATCATCCACGTCCACCAGTACGGGCGTTGCGCCTACAGACAGCACCGCTTCGAAGCTGGCCACGAAAGTAAAGGTAGGCATGATGATCTCGTCTCCCGCACCCAGGCCCAAAGCGGCCATCGCGGTGGTCAGGGCAGTGGTGCCGCTGGAAGTCAGCTGCGCATACTGCACGTTAAAACGCTCGCAAAGCGCCTGCTCCAGTTCTTTCGCTTTCCAGATCCCTTTACGGGGACCGTCGAATCCATAACGCATGTAAATTCCTGTCTCGAGGACGTCGTTCACTTCCTTTTTCTCCTCGGCGCCAAATAGTTCAAATCCGGGCATAATGCAAATTTTTTGTAGTGGTGCAAAGGTAGAACAATCCCCGAATGGTAATCCCATAAAAACCGTTAAACTTTTCTCTACTGAAATATAAGGATTTGGACCTATCTATATATGAATATCAGTCGATTATATAGATTTTTAAACCGGAAACCACGGAAACGCAAACGAAAAAAGCAGGAGTACCCTTTCTACGGGTCCGTTCAGGAAAACCCGATCCCTACCACAAATCCTTCGGCAACCGTTCGGCGATCCTTCGGCCATCCTTCGGCGGCGTTCAGCATTGGCAAGGGTTTGCCGAAGGATGGCCGAAGGATCGCCGAAGGATGACCCCAAAACCTGGCAGGTACGATGCCTTTCAGTCTTCATACATAAGTATGGAAAACGCATACCTCCCGCAAGCAAGCCAATAGTTTAAACCGTATATAAACAGGAAATATCCTGTATTTGAACCGTATATAAGCCGCCTCTGTAATTAGGGCGGTTTATATACGGCTTATAGGCGGTTTATATGCGGCTTATAGGCGGCTTATCCCATCCGAATCGTAGCCCTAGTTATGCGGTTTCCATACTAAATGACTCCGGCTGTCTGGCTTTTCATCGCCCTTCTCCGCGCCGGCGGCTCGTCAGTATGCCCTGATTTCCGTATTTTCATGGCACAAACCACCCTCCACATGCGCAAAATCTTCCTTTCCACCGCCCTTTTCCTTTCCATTGCCGCTTCCGCCTCCGCACAAGACCCTGCCGAAACCAAAATCCGGCAGCTCATGCAAACGCAGATAGAAGCCTGGAATAAAGGCGATATCGAAGGGTTCATGGCCACCTATTGGAAATCCGACTCCCTGCTCTTTATCGGGAAAAAGGACTGACATACGGCTGGCAAGCCACGCTCGACAACTACAAAAAGCCTATCCCGGCAAGGAAGGCATGGGGCAATTAGCCTTCAAACTCCTCGAATTCAAAAAACTCGCCGACGATGCTTATTTTGTAGTGGGCAAGTGGCAGCTCACCCGAACCATCGGCAACCTCGATGGACATTTCTCCATTTTCCTCCGCCGCATCAACGGCGAATGGAAGATCGTGGCCGACCACTCCAGCTAAACCCGGAACCATGAAAAGAACACTGCTCCTTCTTCCCGTACTCTTAGCCGCGCTGACAGGCCGCGCACAATCCGAAGCCGATATCCTTATCCGCAACGCCCGCATCGCAGACGGCACGGGCAACTCCTGGTATTATGGCGAAGTATCGGTGAAAGACGGGCGCATCCTCGCCGTTTCCCGCCAGCCGCAAAACCTCCGGGCAGCTAAAGTCATTGACGCCGGCGGGCGAATCGTGGCGCCGGGGTTCATTGACGTTCATACCCACATTGAAGATGACGAGTTTAAAGTCCCCACGGCCGAAAGTTTCCTCCTTGACGGCGTTACGACCGTCATCACCGGGAACTGCGGCTCCTCCAATACCGACCTCGCCAACTACTTCCGGCAGCTCGACAGTATGACCATCTCCATCAACGTAGCATCCCTCATCGGGCACAACGATGTACGGCGCGCGGTGATGGGCAGCACAGACCGTCCGCCTACCGCCGAAGAGCAGCAGCGCATGGAAGCCCTGGTGGAAAAAGCCATGCAGGACGGCGCCGTAGGCCTCAGCACAGGGCTCATTTACGTACCCGGCAATTATGCCAAAACGCCCGAAGTCGTGGGGCTAGCCAGGGCGGCAGCTAAGCACGGCGGCGTGTATGCCACCCACATGCGGAACGAGGGGATGCCGTGGAAGCAGCGATAGATGAGGCGCTTGCGATCGGCAGGCAGGCCAATATACCCGTAGAAATATCTCACTTCAAAATAGGCGGGAAACAAAACTGGGGACGCTCCCGCGTTACCCTCGCCATGATCGAGAAAGCGCGGCGCGAAGGACTGGAAGTCACCATCGACCAATACCCTTACACCGCCAGCAGCACCAGCCTTAAGACCATGCTGCCCGACTGGGCCCTTTCAGGCGGGCACGATTCGGTCGTGTACCGCCTCACTACGCCGGATATCCGAAAAAGATATCCTCCGAAATGACCGGCATTTACAAGAAACGGAAACTGAAGAACCTGGATTATGCCGTAGTGGCTTACTTTGAAGCAGACACCACCCTCAACGGCAAGGATATCTCCGAGATCAATAAACTTAAAGGCAGGAAAACGACGATCGCCAACGAAGTGGAAACCATCCTCGACCTGGTGCAGCAGGGGAGTGCGGGCATGGTGTTCCATGGAATGAGTGAAGAGGATGTGAAACGCATCATGCAATATCCTTTCAACATGTTTGCGTCTGATGCCAGCATCCGCGAGTTCGGCGTGGGCGTTCCCCACCCAAGGGGTTACGGACCAACGCCCGCGTACTTGGAAAATATGTCCGGGAAGAAAAGGTACTGGGCCTGGAAGAAGCCATCCGCAGAATGACTTCGCTACCGGCGCAGAAGTTCCGGTTGGCGCAAAGAGGTTTGCTGGTGCCGGGGTACCTGGCAGATATCGTCATATTCGACCCCGCCACCGTGAAAGACCTTTCAACATTTACACACCCCCACCAGTATTCCACCGGTTTCAGCCATGTGCTGGTGAACGGTCAGCTTACCATCGAGAACGGAAAACATAACGGAACCCGTAAGGGCCAGTAGTGCGGTTAGGCCGGTAGGTATTAATCTACGCGGTCTTCCGGCCCGAGCGACATCATGAAGCTGCTGATGAGTGACAGCACCACGCTGAATAATAAGGCCCACCAGAAGTTATCGACTTTAAACCCTTTTACAAGACTGCTGGCCCACAGCACGATCAATGCGTTGATCACGAGCAGGAACAGGCCCAGCGTAACCACGGTCACAGGTAAGGTGAGGATCACCAGGATCGGTTTCACGATCAGGTTGAGCAAACCGAGGACGATCGCGAGCAATAAGGCTGTCGTAAAATCCTGTAGCTTGACGCCGGGGAGCAGATAGGCAGTTAACAACGCCGCGAGCGCCGTTACGAGCAGTCGGATGAGAATTCCTAACATTGGATAACGTGTTAGTGCTTTAGACAAATTACACAAAAAGCATGCTGAATGTTTAGTTGGCCTGGCGTCAATAACGATCAGCTCATAAAAATCCTCCGGCACGAGGTATAACCGCGCCAGTTGCTGCAGCTCTTCGGCAGAAACCGTTTTAATCGTTCGGATATTATTGTAGAAGTAATTTTCGTCCAGGTCGTTCAGGATAAGGTTCTTCCACCGCTGGATCACCTGGAATGCGCCGTCGAGGTCGCCCAGGATGGACCCGATCATGAAATTCCGCACCAGGCTCAGTTCTTCTTCCGGGATGATCTCATCGCGCAGGCGGTTCATTTCCGGTATACTTCCGCAATGGCTTTCTCGCATGCGTCGCGCCCTGCTTCCGTCTGGATATTGATGGCGCCGGCCTGCCGGAAGTTGTATAACTGGGAGTGGATGCCATAGGTATATCCTTTCTCTTCGCGGATATTGCTCATGAGCCGCGACCCGAAATACCCGCCGAAGATGGTGTTCAGCACCAGCATTTTCGGGAAGTCGGGGTGGTAGCGGTTCGGGAAAGGCCGCGCGATGCGGATGCTTCCCTGTACGCCGTTCTCGTCGTTGAAGATGCGGTACTTCTTTTCCTCCGAAGGCAGGATCGGCATCTCGGGGCGAATGTTATGGCGGTCGCCGTTCCATTGCGTGGACCCGAAATACTGGTTGAGCAGCGGGATGATATTGTCTGGCAGGTTGCCTGCCAGGAAGATCTTGCAGTTATTGTATGTATAATGCTGCCGGTAAAAGCCATTGAGGCTTTCCGTTTCCAGGGCGTCGTACGCCATCATGCTGCTCACGCGGCCATACGGGTGGAACTCTCCGAAGAGGTATTTATCGATGTGCCTGTTGGCGACGAACTCGCTTTTCTGGAGGTTGACCGCCAGTTTCTGCTTCATGTTCTGGCTGAAGATGGCGAGCTCCTGCTCGGGAACACCGGGTCCTGGATCACTTCCTGCAGCGTGGGCAGCAGGTCTGCTATGTGTTTGCTGAGGCAGTGGAGGGTATAAGTAGCGTTCTCATGGAAGCAATTGCGGTTGAGGTAAGCGCCGTAGTATTCGGTCATTTCGTTGATCTCGAGCGCCGAATGCTGGCTGGTGCCGTTCTTCATGAGAAAGTTGGTAGCGGATGCTACCAGGTTCTCGGACTCATACCAGCTGCCTGCCGGGAACACCAATTCCAGTTGGAGGGTTTCCTGCTCGGAGGAGCGGACAACGTATACGGGGATGCCGTTATCCAGCCGGAACTGTTCCAGCGGTTTGAGTTGTATATCGAAGTTTACTGCGTCTTTTATTGCGGGTGCCTGTCTTCTGTTGATCATAAAGTTAATTTCCTGCGTAATAGTGGATCGTGTTTACGTTGCCGGGAGCGAAGATCGCCCGCGCCTGTTCCTGGATGTCGGCCACGGTCACGGCTTCATACTTGGCGAACTCCGTATTCATATCGGCGGCGTCACCGATCAGCTCATAGAAGGCGAGGTTGTTGGCCCGCGACAGGAGGCCCATGTCTTCGAATGCCAGCATGCTTTCCACGCGGTTCTTTACTTTCTGCAGCTCGCGTTCTGACACCAGCTCGTTGCGTAATTTGTCGAGCTCTTCTTCGATGGCCTTCTCCGCGTCTTTCATCTTCACGCCTTTCACCAGCTTTCCTTCGATGCTCATCAGTCCTGCGTCGAGGCTGCCGAAGTGATAGCATTCGATATTGCTGAAGAGTTTCTTTTCTTTCACCAGCACCTGGTGGAGGCGGGAGGAGCCTCCGCCGCTGAGCACATCGCTCACGAGGTCGGCCGCATAATATTTGGGATCGAGGCGGGAGGGCATGTGATATGCTTTGTACAGCGCATCCAGCGGCACTTTGGATTTGATCTCCGGAAGTGCGGCGCGTCCTGTACCGGCTCCTGGGAATGTTGCGCACGTAACGCTCACCGCTCGGGATATCTCCGAACCATTTTTCCGCCAGTTCTTTCACACGTGCTTCCGTTACATTGCCCGCCACAACGAGGATGGCATTCACCGGGCGGTAGTGCCGGAAGAAGAATGACTTCACGTCTTCCAGTTTCGCGTCTTCGATATGCTTCAGCTCTTTGCCGATGGTCATCCAGCGGTAGGGGTGCTTCGTAAACGCCAGTTCGCGCATCTTGTGCCATACGTCGCCGTAGGGCTTGTTGATGTAATGCTCTTTGAATTCTTCCACCACTACTTTCCTTTGCACTTCGAGCGATTTCTCGGAGAAGGCGAGGGAGAGCATGCGGTCGCTTTCCAGCCAGAAGGCTGTTTCCAGGTTTTCCGCGGGAAGTTCTATGTAGTAGTTGGTAAGGTCGTTGGTGGTGTAGGCGTTGTTCTCTCCGCCAGCCATCTGCAGGGGCTCGTCGTATTCGGGGATATTAACGCTTCCGCCGAACATGAGGTGCTCGAAGAGGTGAGCAAAGCCGGTTTGCTGAGGGTCTTCATCCCTTGCGCCAACATCGTAGAGGACGTTTACCACCGCCATGGGGGTAGTGGCGTCTTCGTGCACGATCACGCGCAATCCGTTATCCAGCGTAAACTTTGAAAAATGAACCATATGCCGAATATATAAAATTATTGCCGGGCGCACGCCGTAGTGGCGGGCCGAAACATGCAAATCTACGACAAAAGCCGTTCCTTACAATATACTGCGGATGGGCAGCTGCTTTACCATCAGCTCCTTGTTGCGCATGAGCAACAGTTTGGGGCGTGTGCCGATGTTCTTGAGGATGTCCCGGTAAAGCTGGAGGTTGGTAGTGAAGTTATTGTTGATGGCGAGAATGATGTCGCCTACTTTGAAGCCAGCCTTCTCCGCCGGCGAATTGCGGATCACGTCCGTCACTTCTATGCGGTCGTCTATCAGGTAGATGATCAACCCCGTATACGAATAATCGAACTGGTCGCGGAAGTGGGTATTGGGGATGAGGTGCAGCTCTTTCTTCGCGTAATTGAGGGTGAGGTTAAAGCGCCGCAGCAGGTCGTTGCCCACCATCCCTGCAAGTGAAGGGTAGGAGGTGATATTGGTGATATCGTCGAACAGGTAGGTAGGAACATTTCTGAAGGTGTAGTTTCCGATGCGAAATTCGTTCATGGTAGTAATATACATCTGCATCTTCCCCCCAGGCCCTGGGCTTCCGTGGGGATCACCTTGGCCTTGCGCTTCACGAGCAGCGAGCTGTCTTTCACGAACTGCGTGGAAAGCAGCAGGCACATCCCTGCGCCGGTGTCGAAGTAATACCGGTGGTTCACGTTGCGCTTGCCGCTGCGGAGAGGGGCGCTGATGACCGGGATAAAAGTGAGGTTGGGTTTCATGAGCAGTCCGCCGCGCGGGTACTTGAACGCGCCGTTGGTATACATGGCTATTTCCTCTTTATCGTAGTCTATCTGCATGATGTATTTCGACAGGAGGCTGAAACCGATGATGCCGTCTATTTGTATGCCGTAAACCTGGCTGATGAGCTCGTAATTGTTGATGTGGAAGTCCAGGCTGTCTACGCTGAGGCCGGGGAGGTGGAGGGTATTATCCGCCGCATATGAGATGTTCTTGCTGGCAACGAGGCCGCGCACTACTTTATCCGATGGAGTGAGTTTCAGGCCGAGGCGGAGACAGGTGGCTGTATCGAGGAGATGCCGGCGCTGCCGGTATCCAGCAGAAACTGAAGGGTGTCGGGGAGGTTATTGATACGGGCAAGAAGTACCACAACGCCTCCATAGTATTGCTTGAAGGGAAAGCGGGTGATCAGCCGGGCTTCGGGCTCATTGGTGATTTCGGTATCCTGGGCGGATAATCGGCACGGGGCATACAGCAGGCTCAGGATCAGGATGATAACGTGAAAAATGGACTTGGCTCCCATATTAGTTTGCGGAAGCGGGCGGAGGACCTTCTCCGCGACTTCCACTTAAATTTAACATTTCCTCCGTTACGCCGCGTCCGGAAATCTTACAAGCGGCAAAATAATTTATGGGGATACCCTACCTTTGCTGACAAGATGCAATTACAGGATTTATACAGGAAAGCACAGCAGTTTGAATTTCTGACGGCGGAAGAAGGGGTGTTCATGTTTGAGCACGCGCCCTGGCTGAGCTGATGGAGATCGCGAACGAACTGAGGAAGCAGCAGGTACCCACCGGCAAGGTGACCTGGCAGATCGACAGGAACGTGAATACGACGAACGTTTGCACGGCCAACTGCAAGTTTTGCAACTTCTACCGGATTCCCGGGCACAAGGAAGCCTATATCACTGATATTGAGGAATATAAAGTCAAAATAGAAGAAACCTTCAAATACGGCGGCGACCAGCTCCTCCTGCAGGGCGGCCACCACCCGGAACTGGGGCTTAGCTTCTATGTGAACCTCTTCCGCCAGCTGAAGCAGCTATACCCTACGCTTCGCCTCCACACCCTCGGCCCCGGAGGTAGCGCATATCACAAAGCTGGAGAAAAGCACGCATATCGAGGTGCTCCGTGCCTTACAGGAAGCCGGGATGGACTCCTCCCCGGCGCAGGGGCAGAGATCCTGAACGATCGCGTCCGCCGGCTCATTTCCAAAGGCAAATGCGGCGCCGCCGAATGGCTCGATGTCATGAGGGCCGCCCACAAGCTGAATATCGCCTCCTCCGCCACGATGATGTTCGGGCACGTGGAGACCGTCCTGGAGCGCTTCGAGCACCTGGCAGACATCCGGCAGGTTCAGTCCGAAAAACCCGAAGGGCACTACGGCTTCACCGCCTTCATCCCCTGGACCTTCCAGGACGTAGACACCCTGCTGGCACGCGTTCGTGGCGTTCATAACACATCTTCCGCAGAAGAATACATCCGCATGATCGCCATGAGCCGTATCATGCTGCCCAACGTGAAGAACATCCAGGCCTCCTGGCTCACCGTGGGCAAACAGGTAGCTCAGCTCTGCCTCCACGCAGGCGCCAACGACTTCGGTTCCATCATGATCGAAGAAAACGTGGTAAGCGCGGCCGGCGCACCGCACCGGTTCACTTACAAATCCATGCAAGACGCTATCCGCGAAGCCGGATTCGAACCGCAGCTGCGCAACCAGCTCTACCAATACCGCGATATCCCCGAATCCATCCAGGAACAGGTGATCACTTATTGATATTTCCAGCAAATCATACCCGACAGCCGGCCTAAGCGCCGGCTGTTTTCATTAGCGCACACCCCAACGAAAGCCGCAGCTTTTTATTGTGCAAACTCCTTGTATAGCAATCATTTACAATACCTTAACACTTCGGTGAAAAGAATGTTAAATCGTGTTGCGCCATGTATCTTTTGGATCTCTTTCAACGTCTAACAGATACTAAAACACCAATACGATGAAGACCAAGATGAAACTTTTGACCGCAGGGATATTGACCGGACTGGTGTTATTCCTCGGCGCCTGTTCCAGTACGAAGGTGACTTCCTCCTGGAAAGAGCCGCAAACCTCGTTAGACAAAAGCCAGAAGATCATGGTGCTGGGCCTCGTGAACGACCGCGAAGGAGACTGCGTGGACAGATGGAAAAAGAAATGGTGCTCGCGCTCAAAAGCAAGGCTACCAGGCCGTTTCCGCCTATAATGAATTCGGGCCCAAGGCTTTCAAAGGATTGAAGGAAGAACAAGCGCTGAATAAGCTCCGGAAAGGCGATATCGATAATGTGCTGACGATCGTGATGCTGGACAAATCGAAAGAGAAGAATTATGTTCCCGGCAACAACATGATGTATGGCCCGTTCGGCGGACCGTTTTACGGTCGCTGGTGGGGTTATTACAACTGGATGTACGGCCGGGTATATGATCCCGGCTATTACACAACCAACACCCGTTACTTCCTGGAAAGCAACCTGTACAGCATCCGGGACAAGCAGCTGCTCTATTCCATCCAGACAGAAACCTTCGACCCCGCTTCCGCCGAGCGTATGGCAGTGGTCTATACCAACAAGGTGGTGTCTGACATGACCAAGCAGCAGTTGATCAGCAGAAACTAAGAGTAGTACAGTACCGTCATAATCAAAGTCAACAGGTGATCTGCCTTCGGGTGGGTTGCCTGTTGGTGTTTTAGGCGGTTTTTTATTATGTTTACCCGCCTTGACCATATGTTAGAAATTCCAGTCAATACCGAAATCCGGCTGCGACAGCTGCAAACGGAGGATGCCCCGGCACTCTTCCGCCTCATCCACGACTCCCGTAAAACGCTGCGCCGCTTCCTTCCCTGGGTGGATTATAACACTTCGGAGGATCATTCCCTGCGGTTTATCGAGCTGATGCTCCGCAAGTCTGACGAGCAGGAGGCCGTAGCCTGCGGTATCTGGCACCAGGACGCCCTCTGCGGCGTAATCGACCTGCATGGCTGGGATCACATCCTCCAGAAAGCCGAGATCGGTTACTGGATCACCAACACCCACCAGGGCAAAGGCATCGTATCCGAAGCCTGCCGCGCACTGATCGACTACGCTTTTTCCTCCCTCAGGCTTAATAAAGTGGAGATCCGCTTCGTCCTCCAGAACGAAAAAAGCGCGCAAATCCCAATTAAACTGGGTTTTGCGCGCGAAGGCATTCTGCGGGAGAGCGCCAAGCTGCACGGGCAGTATGTAGACATGGTGGTGATGGGCATGTTGCGGTACGACTGGCAGAAAGCCCGCACCTGAACCCTTCTTACACGTCACAGATCTGAACGCCCTGGCGGAGAGACGCCAGCTTGTCGGCCCGCTTAGGCACGAACTCCTGCGCCACGAACCCTTTGAAGCCGGTTTCCACCACTGCCTGAATGATAGCGGGGTAATAGAGCTCCTGCGTTTCGTCTATCTCGTTACGGCCCGGCACGCCGCCGGTATGGTAGTGGGCGATGTATTGCTGGTTATCCTTGATGGTCCGGATTACGTCTCCTTCCATGATTTGCATGTGGTAAATATCGTACAGGAGCTTAAACCTGTCTGACCCTACGGCCTTGCACAGCTCTACGCCCCAGGCGGTATGGTCGCACTGGTAATCGGCATGGTTCACCTTGCTGTTGAGCAATTCCATCACCAGGGTCACCTTTTTCTTTTCGGCGTACCCGATGATCTGTTTGAGCCCTTCGGCGCAGTTGATGATGCCTTGCTCGTCGCTGAGCCCGTCGCGGTTGCCGGAGAAGCAGATGAGGTTGGTGAACCCTGCTGCGGAGGTTTTATCTATGAGGTCGCGGTAGTATTCTCCCAGTCCGGCATGGTGCTCTTTGCGGTTCCAGCCGCGGGGATGCCCCATTCACGGCTGCCGCCGGCTACCATGGCGCAGGTGAGATCGTATTTCTTGATAGTTTCGAACTGATCGGGAGAGATGATCTCGATGCTCCGGATACCCATGTCGCGGGCTGACTGGCAGAGTGTTTCGAACGGGATGCCGTTATAGCACCAGGCGCAAACGGAGTGGTTTACTTTGCCTTTGAGCGCCGCTCCCACGGCTTTTTCGTGTGCGGAAACACGTTCGCTGATGGAAGAAAGTGCTGTTCCTGCCAGTGCCATAGTCGCAACTTTTTTGATCGCATCTCTGCGGGATGAAGGTGTTGTCATAACGTGATAGTTTTACCGAAGGTGAAAGTAACTATTTATCCGCCGGAATGCAAGCCCCGCCGCCGGCTGCAAATCTGTCGCGGCCTACATCCAAATGACCAGTCGCATTCGTATATAGATGCAGTACAGGCAAGGGTTTGGGGAGTGAAGAGAGGCGTTGGCGCCCGGTCCTGTAACATTTTGGCGGGTTATTTGATTATATAAGTATAAACCCGTGAGTATGGAAAGAAAATCTACTCCCAGTCTGCTGGTATGTTTGGTGATGGACCTGATCGGCCTCGCCAGCTATGCAGTTCCCTTGCTGGGGAAGTAAGTGATGTGATCTGGGCGCCTATTTCGGCGGTAGTCTTCTACCGGCTTTTTGGCGGCCCCATTGGCCTTTTCGGAGGTGCCTTCAACTTTATAGAGGAGCTCTTCCCCGGCCTGGATTTCATCCCTACCTTCACCATCGCGCGGCTCGTGGTTTACATTTCTAACTACTGGCAGGCGCAAGGCAAGAAACGTATCTTTAACGACCTGTAAGACTTATCTACCGATCGCACCCCCAGCGTCAAACTCCCCGTTTGACCCGTAGAAACCATCGCCCACACCATGCTTTATGTAAATTGCGATCGGTTGCAGGGGTGTATTTTACCTGACTATAACCAATTCACAATCAACCACATCTACCCATCAAGTCCACCTCATCTCCACATCATCTCCACGTTCTGTCCACAGACCTTTTATCTCCCTTCTATTTCCATTCCCTCGCCCTTCCTTCTAACTACTATCTTACTCCTATTTCCCTTCTATTTCCCTTCTCACCCTCCCCTTCAGCGCCCTTTCATAGCCCTTTTACAACCTGCCGTGCCGGCTAACGGATGATCGGGGAGGGGGAGCTGTTTTGTCCGCCGAAGCGGTTGAAGATCCATGTGAAAGAGAGCATGAAATAGCGCTGTAGCGTCATGTTCCGCGTGTCTTCGATGTAGTTGTCGGCCACGGTTCGGTTGACGCTGATGTTTTGATTCAGCAGGTCGTAGACATGCAGCCTCAGGATGCCTTGCCGGCGCGGCAGGAAGGTTTTGGCTATGGAGGCGTTGATACGGGTAAACTGCTGGTCGAAGCCCTCTCCGCGGCCCGTGGTGGCCGTGTAATGGGTTTGCGTGGTAACCATCAGGTCCCAGGAAGGTTGAGCGACGCGTCGAGGTTGAGGTCGTAGTTGAAGTATTTGGCGTTGTTCTGCGGGTTGGCGGAGAAGCGGGCGTCGTTATATGTTACCCGGGCTTCCGTTCCCACAAAGAACTTTTCCTTCAGGTTGTAATTGAAATTCACGACCTGCCCCAATGTCATGTTATTCGCGAAGTTCTTGCTCCCGTTCACGAAACTAGGATCGCGGCGGTAGCCGGCTTCCGTGGTGAAATTGAATGCCGCCTTCTGGGACTTGTCCAGCGGGAGGCCGATCACCGAGAAACCGTTGACGGACCAGCTCCCGTTCATATTGATGGGTTGCGTTACCTGTACGCCATCCGGCCGCAGGGTGGTACTGTTCACAATCCTGTTCATCATCATGGTACCCGTTAATCCCAAAACATACTCCGGTAACTCTCCTTGTTGAAAGTATTGTAGCTGACGTTGAGCATGTTCATGAACGAAGGCTTGAGGTCTGGGTTCCCCAGGCGTATCAGCAGGCGGTTGGAGAGGTCTGGCACAGGCTGCAACTGCTCCAGCGAGGGCTGCTGCGTATTGCCCCGGTAGGACAGCTTCAGGCGTTGGTTCTGCGAAAAGTTATATGCAAACTGCGCGGTGGGGAGAAGTTCGTGGTATGCTGGGAGATCGTTTCCCCTTTCGTCAGGTTGTCGCTTTCCAGCTGGTTGCGCTGCAGGTTGAAACCGAGGGTATAATTGTATTTCAGCTTCTCTGTGCGCAAATTGATGCCGGCCTGGTGATAGGCGTTGATATTGTTGAAGTGATTCGTCAGACTATCGTTGAGCAGGTCGTAGGCGCCGCCGGGCTTGCTTCTGTCCCGTGTAAGCCGGTCGGAAGAATTGAACGCGTTGTTGTAGGCGTAGTTCAGTTCGAGGTAGCGGTCGCGGAATACGGGTTCGGTATAACTCAGCCGGATGCCATATGTCCGGGACATATTCTCGGATTGCACTTTCTGGTCTACGGTGTCCAGCACGGTCTGCCCGTTATTCGTGAAGCGTGTGTAGGCCTCATTGAAATTGGTGACATCATTGCCGCTGTAAACGTAGTTGAGGTTGGCGCTGAGCGTGCGGCCCTTTTTCCTGAACGTCCTCCTGAACAGCGCCGCGGCGTTAATATTCGGGGTGGTAGACTCTACCAAAGTATTGCTGCGGTTGGTGTTGACGGTATCGCGTTCATTGCTGAGCGTGGTGCTGATGCGCTGGGAATGGTTATCGTTATTGGCAAAAGAAAGATTCGGGGTGAGGATAAGCGAGTAAAACGAGTCGAGCTCCGATTCTACCCGCATGTTGACGTTATGCATCATCGCGGTGTTGAGGCCGTCATTGCTACCGAGCACATAGCTGGAGGAATCTGCCCGGAAGATATTCTTCCTGCTGCTGGCGCCTTCGCTTTGGGTCCGGTTGTCGCTGATATGATAGCTTCCGTTAAGCCTTAACCTGGGATTGGTGCTGTTATTGAATTGCAGCCCCCGAACCAGTTCCGCGAGATGCCTGTGCCACCGCTCCCCATGTTCCCCATCCCGCCTTCCTGTGAGCTGGTGCCATTGGTATTGTTGCCGCTGCCGATGAACGAGTATTGTTTTTCTTTCCTGAACGCGTTGATGTTCCCGTTGGCGGAGAAGCGCTGGTCGGAGCCGTAGCCAGCCGTTGCCCTGCCAAAGAAACCGCGCCGTTTGTTCTCCTTAACGGTAAAATTGAGCACTTTTTGGGTTTGTCCGTCGGGGATGCCTGTAAACTGTGCCTGTTCGCTTTTCTGGTCGATAAGTTGCACTTTGTCCAGGATATCGGCGGGCAGGTTGCGCGTGGCCATTTTGGGGTCGTTGCCGAAGAAAGGTTTGCCATCTACCAGCACTTTGGCCACTGTTTCGCCGCCGGCCTTGATGGTGCCGTCGCGCTCAACGGTGATTCCCGGAGTTTCTTCAGGAGCTCTTCCGCTACGGCATTCTCCGTGTCTTGAAGGATCCCGCGTTATATTCGATGGTATCTTCCTTGAGGGTGATGGGTTGGCGGAATCCTTCCACGTCTACCCTCGCGAGGTTGATCCCTTTCGGCAGCATATTGATATTGCCGGCGGAGATAAAGGTAGCGGTGTCTGATACTACTATTTCGCGGGTATAGGTGGTGTATCCCATGTAGGCGATGACGAGGCGGAGGGGACCGCGTTGGGTGGCGGTGAGGGTAAACCGGCCGAGGGAGTCCGTCACGGCGTGTGCGGCCGTAACGGAATCCTTACCCAACAGGGCCACCGGGGCATTAGGGAGCGCTTCGCGCGTGGATTGGTCGGTGATCCGGCCGGCCACACGGAATTCGCGCAGCTGGGCCCGGGAGGCGGTTGCGATCCCGAGCACCAGCAATATGGTCAACAGGCATATCTGTCGGTTCTTCTTCATGAGGGGGCGCTGTGTCTTTAAGGTTGGGTTACTATTCTGCTTCCTGTAATCGTTTCAGTTGTTCATTATGGAATGCCTCCATGATGCTTCTCTGTTTGTCTTTAAGTTGCGCAGCCGTCAGCTTTTCAGCCGTGGCGGGCAATACCGGTGCGTCTGTTATCGTTTTCAGCTCCACTTTCTTCGCGGTATATGACCGCTTGGAGCTCTCCAGCGCCAGGATCACACCCTGTGGCGGCCACACGCCATTGACGGGCGAAAACAGCATGGGGATCTCCGTGGTATACCAGATCACGAAAGACTCCTCGCCCATATTCGCCGTGGCCCGCTGGCAGCGGAATCCGGCGATGGTCTTCGTTTTACCGGAAGTCCTGATCTCCGCCGCGGGCTTGTAGGCTTCTTCCGAATACCACACCCCGGTAACGGCACTGTCTTTCTGCTGGGTAAGCACCGATAAATACCGTTTGTTTACCAGGTCAATATACGTGGCGTTGGTGACAGGGGGCGCAGTGATGATGACCGGCCGGCCATTTCTGGAGGGGGAGGGCCTCCTGGTGCGGGCGCACCGCTGGAAATAGAGGCGGAACCCGCCGCGCTGACGGCCGGAACGCCCAGCGTCATCCGCCGCACCATATTGCCGCCGCCTTCGGTTTCCAGCTTACCCATGCCTCCGGCAAAGGTGAATGTCTGGCCGAAAGTCACCAGGTTGGGCATATCGGGCGGGGGCGTGTTGCTGGTAGTAACCGACCCATCCGCCCCGCGCATCACCATCCTGAATTGCCCCATCTCGATCTTTGAATTCACCTCGTATTCAATCACACCGGAAGGCTGCTGCGCCTGCGCCGCGGCGCCCATTACCAGGCCCGCCGACAGTAAAACGAACGTTTTCATGGCTTTTTCTGTAAAGATGACGCGCCGGGACGGGGAAAAGGGTTAACCATCTCATAACGATTGTTAATTAGTGTTAAGCATCTGGCAGTCGTTGAAGTAGAATGAATAGCTTTACATCTATGCGCAACCGCATCAGAAATATCCTCGTGCTCATGACCGCCTGCATACTCGGCATTCTCGCCCTGCAGGGGTACTGGCTGTATACCGGTTACCAGATCCGGCAGCAGGAGTTCCAGCGCGATATCAACGACGCGCTCCGTACGGCTGTTTTCCATAAGCAGTTCGGCGATGCGGGAAAGGTACTGGGACTTTCTAAGTTCAACCTGTCGTTTACGACTACTTATACCGATAGCCCGGTCATCACACCCCTGGGCCGGGTAACGCGGATCATGGATGATATGGATTCCGCCGCGGCAGTTTCCGGCGCCGTGGTCCGGAAGGCGTATTTTATCGCGGGCGTTCCGGCCACGCCGGCGGATGTCGTCCCCCACCGGGAGAAGACAATATCCAGTATCGCACCATGATCCGGCGGGATACGCAGATGAAACAGCTTACGGATACGCTCTCGCGCCAGATCTCGGAGGTATTGGTGCGGAGGGATTTCTACCGTTCCGGGCTCACCTTCAACCAGTTGGACAGCCTTTACCGCGTAGAGCTGGGGAACCGGGGCATAAATACCGGCTTCCGGCTGGACACGATGAAGGCCAGTGCGGAAACCTTCCAATCCATCCCCAAAACCCCTTTCCGCACTTCCATCATCCCCTTCAACCCGATCAACAACATATTCGTCTCCGCAGATTTCGACAATCCCTGGCCCCACATCCTCGGCCGCATGACCGGTAGCCTCACCGCCACGGCGGTACTGTTGCTGCTCACCGTTGGCTCATTCCTGTATATGCTCCGAACCATCCTGCGCCAGAAGAGACTGTCCGAAGTGAAGAACGACTTTATCAATAATATGACCCATGAGCTGAAGACGCCTATCGCTACGGTATCCGCCGCGGTAGAAGCGCTCGAACGGTTCAACGCACTCGCCGATCCCCAGAAAACAGCCAACTACCTCCGTATCTCCCGGCAGGAACTCCAGCGCCTGGGCGACCTCGTCGAAAAAGTGCTGCACATCGCAGCGGAGGAGAAGGAAGACGTTGAACTGCAAACGGAGACGACCGACATCAACGACATCATTGCCGAAATCATCTCCAATCATCGCCTCAAATCCGCCAAGAAAACGGACTTCACTTATACGCTGCTGTCCGATCCCCTCATCCAGGCGGATCCCACGCACCTTTCCCACGCCATCAACAACCTGGTCGACAACGCTATTAAATACTCCCGCGATCATGCCGAGATCTCTATTCACGTGGCCCGCCGGCCCGGATGGATCAGGATCAGCGTGAAAGATAACGGCATCGGCATTCCGCATGGTTACCATAACAGCATCTTCGAAAAGTTCTTCCGCGTGCCTTCCGGCAATCTGCATAATGTAAAAGGTTTCGGGCTTGGGCTGAGTTACGTGAAGAAGATCGCCGAAAAGCATGGCGGCACCATCAAGGTAAAAGAGCGAGCCTGATAAAGGCAGCGAGTTTCAACTGGAAATCCCCGCAGCATGAGCCCATCCCAACCCACCATATTACTTATCGAAGACGAATGGCAGCTGGCCCAGATCGTGAAAGACAGCCTCGAAACCCGCGGCTTCACGATGATCTGCGCGTCGGACGGCCTTGAAGGCCTCCGGCTCCTCCGCCAGCATAAGCCCGATGTGATCGTCATGGACGTCATGATGCCTAACCTCGACGGCTTTTCTCTCACCACCGAGATCCGCAAAACCGACAAGCAGATACCCATCATCTTCCTCACCGCCAAGTCTCAGACGGCAGACGTGGTGAAAGGATTCGAGACCGGAGGGAACGATTACCTCAAAAAGCCCTTCAGCATGGACGAGCTAATCGTCCGCATACGCTCGCTGCTGGCCCGCTTCAACGGCAATGCCATTCCACCGCCTCCTTCGGAAGACGAGATCTTTATCGGGCAGTTTATCTTCCGCCCGTACAAACAAACCCTCACGCGCAACGGGTACACGGAATTCCTTTCGCACCGCGAAGCGGAGGTATTGTTGCGCCTTTGCCGGCACCGGAACCAGGTGATGGAACGCCGCCCCGTACTGCTCGACCTCTGGGGCGATGATAATTTCTTCAACGCGCGCAGCATGGATGTTTTCATTACGAAACTGCGCAGGTATCTGAAAGACGATCCGAAGATCCAGATCGTCAATATTCGCGGGTCGGCTATAAGTTGATTAGCTGAAGAGGTAGAGCACGTCTTCTTTCGTGAGCTTCTTGATGAAGCCGGAGTCGTCTGCGATGATGTCTTTCACCAGCGACTTCTTGCGTTCCTGCAGTTCCAGGATTTTCTCTTCTACCGTGTCTTTACAGATCATGCGGTAAGCGAAGATGTTCTTCGTCTGCCCGATACGGTGCGTCCGGTCAATGGCTTGCTGTTCCACGGCGGGGTTCCACCATGGATCCACGATGTAGACGTAGTCGGCCGCGGTGAGGTTAAGACCTACGCCGCCGGCTTTGAGGGAGATGAGGAATACGCGGCACTCTTCGTTGTTCTGGAAGTTCTGGATGGCCTTTTCGCGGTCCTGTGTGCTGGTAGAGCCGTCGAAGTATTCGTAAGGGATCTTCAGATGTGCCAGGCGGTCTTTAATAAGCCCGAGCATACCGAGGAACTGGCTGAACACCAGCACCTTGTGGTTACTGATATTTTCCGAGATCTCACGGGTCAGCTCATGCAGCTTCACGGAGTGGTTGGGATATTTTTCCGCTTCGTTGAGGATAGCCGGGGAGTCGCATATCTGGCGGAGCTTCATGAGGCCCTGCAGGATGGTAAGCTGGCTGCGCTCCATACCCTGGTCTTCGATTACACCAAGGATCTTAGAGCGGTAAGAGTTACGGTAAGCGTCGTAGATATGGCGCTGATCCGGATCCATTTCGCAGAAGATTACCGTTTCGATCTTCTCCGGCAGGTCTTTGGCCACCTGCTCTTTGGTCCGGCGCAGGATGAAGGGATAGATCAGCTTTTTGAGATGTTCTTTCCTTTCTTCGTCCTGGAACTTGTCGATGGGCGTGGCGAATTCGTTGCGGAAGAAGTCTACGCTGCCGAGCATCCCCGGGTTGAGGAAGTTCATCTGGGCGTAGATATCGAAGGTGTTATTCTGCATGGGGGTACCCGACAGTGCGATCCGGTTGCGGGTGTTGAGCAGCTGCGCTGCTTTGGTCACCTTGGACTGCGGGTTCTTGATCGCCTGGGACTCATCAAGGATCACATAGTCGAAGTCGATCTTCATGAGCAGCTGCACATCGCTGCGCAGGGTGCCGTAAGTAGTGATGATGACGTCGAAGGCGGCGAGCTCTTCCGAAATACGGAGGCGCTGCGGGCCGTGATGGATATGATAGGTGATACCCGGCGTGAATTTCTTGATCTCGTTTTCCCAGTTATAGATCAGCGTGGTCGGGCAAACCACCATCATGGTGCATTGCTCGTGCCGGTTCTTATAGTGCTGGATGAACGTAAGTGCCTGGACGGTTTTACCGAGACCCATGTCATCTGCCAGGATGCCGCCCCACTTCACTTCGTCCAGGTAGTTAAGCCACTGGAAGCCGCTTTCCTGGTAGGGGCGCAGGTTCGCGTGGAGGTTGGTAGGCAGGGGAACGTTGCGGATCTCGTCGAACTTGAGCAGCTTGCGCCGCTTTTCATCCAGTTCCACGAGTACGGCTTCGTCATCAATGAACTCATACAACTCGTCGATTACCGAGAAGTTGTATTTGCTCAGTTTCAGGCCGGCGCCTTTATCTTTTTCTTCCCTATTTTAAAGAGAAGGGAGTATTTCTTCAGCCATTCTTCCGGCAACAGGCCCAGGGAGCCGTCTGCCAGTTGTACATAGTTCTGCTTATTGGCCAGCGCCCGCTTGATGTCGCGTATACCGACTTTCTGATCGCCGTATACCACTTCCACCTGCGCGTCGAACCAATCGATGCCGGAGCTGATCTGCAGGTTGGTAACGGGTTTCGAGGATGAGAACCGGAAGTTCCGCAGCTGTTCGAACCCGAATACGCGCACATCCATTTCTTTCAGCGCATCGAAGAAGAGGAAGAACCAGCTGTTCTTCAGCGCTTCTTTGGCACGGAGGAAGAAATAGTTATAGTTGCTCTGGATGGAGAAGTTGGAATGTAGCGCACGGAGGCTATTCACGAAATTCTCTTCCGCTTCCTTGTTACGGTGAATGACCAGCACCTTATTACCTTCCTGTACGGTGATGCGGGTTTCGTCGTTCCATTCCACATCGTGCCCATGATAGGAGAATGCGGGTTGGATAACGAAAGTCTCTCCCAGTTCTTTCAGGTACACGCGGTTCTCGGGGATCACATCGTCCACTTCCGCGAGCAGCGATGCGTCGTACTGAACGGTGTATTCCTTGCCGAGGGTAGGATGGATTCTTTCAGGAAGTCCTGCCATTCGGCCGTGGGAACCTTTACCGAATTATGTTCCTGGTATTGAAGAAGGTGGATGGAATCTTTCGGATTGGCAAAGAAGTGCAGGGTGTTGTTGTACAGGAACAACAACGGGCTGGCCCACTGATTCGCCGATACATTAACGGATTCTCCTTCGATATCTACCCAGGCGGTTACTTCCACATGTTCGCCGCCGTTACCGGCTTTGAAATAAGGTTTGAGGGGTAGTCAGACACCGGAGGAGCTGGAGGTTCTTCGTTTTGAACGGTTGTCCGTCGCGCAGGAGGAATACCAGCCTATGCTCTGCCAGCATGGGTAACAGTTTGGCGAGTTTGGGCTGGAGGTATTCCACGATCAGCTCCATGGTCTCCATGGGGAGGCCCTGTTCGCTTTCGTGCATGATATTTTCCCAGATGCCGGCGAAGGGGAGTTCTTGTTGAGGAACTTGTTGACTTCGGAGTGCTGGAGCTTACGGACGGGTGAGATCAGGTCGCGGTCTTTTTCCTTGAAGAGGTAAAAGTCCACGTACTTGCCCAGGTCGATGCGGTTGACGAGTGAAACGAATTCCGTTTCGTCTTCATTGGCGTCTCCGCTCACCAGTTCCATCTGGAAATAGGGAATAATTTATCGTTAGCGTTGAGCACTACGCCCAGGCGCCTTGTGACGGTGAGGGTTTCTTCCGGCTCGGGGCAGCTTCCGTTTTGGCGGCGGCTACGGTCTCCACTTTTTTAATAGTGGGGTCGAGTACGCGCAGGAAGGGTTTGCCGTTGAGGTAGGAGAAGGTAAACTTGCCTTCCAGATCGTCGCTAAGGGAATAGCCGTAAGAGGAGAGGAGTTTGTTTTCTCCTTGTCCCAGTTGCGGAGCGTATCGAAATAGAAGGGCCCGTGGGCGGTGAGCAATTGCAGGAACAGCGCTGTCTTATGGACGCAGAGCGGATGCTCGTGCTCGTCGCAGGTACAGTGCGTATCGAAATTACGTTCTTCGTTACGCTGGAGGATGAGGGGATATTTCTTCCCGTCTGCCCGCAGTTCGGCTTCCACTTTCTCGTCTTTTGCGGATTTGATGACAGCCTGCGTTTTGCGCAGGATGCGGTCTGCCTCGGAAAGGATGTGGTTGGAAGTCAGGAGTTTGATGGTCTTCAGGTCGATCGACTTCATTTTGATCAGCGTATGCTGCTGGTCGTACTGCGTATCGAACGCATCGAACTGGTTCCTGTCGAGCATTTCCTGGAGTTGGAAAAGGGCGGCGGCTTCGTGGCGGCAGATGTCTCCCAGGTTATAGGGGCACTGGCAGCGCACGCTCATCGTGGCCGGCTCGTTATATTTACTGATGGTAACTTTATAGAAATTGGCATGCGTGTCGCTCTTCACCCGGAACGATGCCGAACGAAGGACAGGATCGCCTTCGAGCAGCTCTACGCCGCCGGTGGCGAATATGCGTTTCCCCGCCGGATCACCTCATCGGTGCCGTTATTATATACATATTTTAATAAATGGGGTAGCGACATGCTTTTCTTGTGATTGCCTTCTTTTGCACAAGCCGGGGTTATGTGACATTTGGCGCTGTCGGGATCTTCACTCGATTCTTCTGTTATTCTTCACTATTCGGAACGTTAACGGCTCATAAAAAGGCAATCCACAAAAGTAAGCAAAAAAATTCAAACTGAAGCGCTCAAACGGGTCCTGATCCGTCATCCTCCGCAAAAAATGTACACCTCAAAGGAAAAAATATCCATTGAGTACCGGGGCCTCCGATGTACTTTTGCATAAACTTCTTCTATGGGAAACACCATTCAACTTAACGATTCGAAAGGCCTTAACCTGGGCCTCACTATTCTCCGCGTGGGCGTTGGCGTATTGTTCTTCATTTTCGGCTGGCAAAAGCTGGCCGGCGGCGCTCAACTATGGACGATGATCGGCGGAGCCATGAACTTCCTCGGCATTTCATTCGCTCCCACTTTCTGGGGACTGCTCGCTACTATAGCTGAATTTGCCGGCGGATTGCTCCTGGCGCTCGGCCTGTTCACCCGCTGGGCTTCCTGGTCGCTCGTACTGACCATGATCGTGGCGGTGATCCTGAAGATCAATACCGGTACCGGTATGGCAGACGTATCGTCTCCGCTGTTCGCACTGCTCATTACCCTGACCTTCGCGCTGGGCGGCGCAGGGAGCAGCTGGTCGGTAGACAATCTCCTGAAACAAAAGAAATCTTCCGCGGCGCTGGCATAATGGCCGGTAAACGTGGAACCAACCAAAAAGGTGAGTTTCGTAATGAAACTCACCCTTTTACGTGTATGCACATCAGCAATTATTTCTCTTTTACCAGTTCTCCGTTCCGCAGGATCGGCAGCACATTGGCCCCGTCGGGCGTCAGGCAGAAGCGGATATCCTCTTCCAGGCCGTAGCGCGCCAGGCGCTGAAAGTGGGAGGCCTGCTTCATAAACCCGAAAAGATCGCTCTTTGCGCTGTGGTACAGCGTTTCCGCCGCCAGTGCAGAGTCGCAGTTCATATCAAAGTGCTCTTTAATGCGGCTCACCACCGCGCCGGCAAACAGCGTATCTTCCATATTGACCCGGTCTTTCCAGGCCGCGCAACCCAGGATTACGTTCTGCCCCTGTGAAATGAGGTATTCGCAAACCGAAGAGATATTCGGGAAAGAGCCTGTGATGATCTGCACGGCGTCTTTCGCCATATGCAGCAGCTTGGTGCCATTGGTGGTGGTCAGCACCAGTACTTTGCCGTCTATGAATTCTACCGGGTATTCAAAGGTGAGTTGCCGTGCAGCAGGCCTTCTGCGATTTTGCCGTCGCGCTCGCCTGCGGTGATGGCATTCAGTTGGCGGCCGATGCTGACGCATTCTTCCACGGTTGCCACGGGTATCACTTTGGCGGCGCCGTTGTGCAGCGCAGTACAGATGGTGGAGGTTGCCCGTAGTACATCGATGATCACCACAATGCTGTTTTTCACATCGAAAAGATGCAGCAGGGCGGGAGACAGGCATACTTCCAGCCTGGGTTTGTTAATCTCGCTCATTCGTATTGTATATTAATCAAGGATCACACGCCACTTTTCGCTCTCTGCGTATTCCTTGATGATTTCATTGCGTAGTGCCAGCAATTTGCGCAAATACTTCCGCAGGTACAACTTCTCGAACCATTTCCCGAAGATGCCGTAGGGCGCCCCGAACTCCATGATGTCGATCATCACTGTGCCGTTGTCTATTTCCCGGAAGAAGTGGTCGTGCTTCATGTGGGTGAAGTCGCCTTTTTCCATTTCGTCGGTAAATGACGCATGCTTGTTCATGGCCGTGATCTTGGTGGTCAGCTCCCGGTTTTGCCCAGGTGTTTGGCCTGCCAGTCACCGTTTCGCCGTATTCTATCAATCCGTTGGTGCGCCCTCGTATGGCTTCTTCCTTAAGGTGCGACATACTGCGTTTATGCAGGGTGATGCTCCGGCTGAGGTCGAAGACCCTTTGCAACGGGGCATGGATGACCGTGGTCAGATGAATACTTGGCATAGCGGTTATACAGTTTTTAAAGATATGGTCCGATGGTTGTGCTGCTGTAACGCTGCGCCGGGCTGAATTGGTATGCGCCCCGCGGAATTATCCGAGGAAGGGCACTTTTACCACTTTCGCCTTCAGCAGTTTGTCGCGCACGGCAATATAGATATCGGAATCCAATGCTGCAAACCCTGTTTTTACATAACCGAGCCCGATCGCTTTCTGGAGGGAGGGAGATTGCGTGCCGGAGGTAACCCGTCCGATCACATTGCCTTCCGCGTCCTTGATTTCGTAGTCGTGGCGGGGAATGCCTTTGTCTACCATTTCAAAGCCTACCAGTTTCTGCTGGATGCCTTCCGCTTTCTGCTTTTCGAAGATCGCGCGGGAGGGGAAGTCTTTGGTGAACTTTGTGATCCAGCCCAGACCGGCCTCCATGGGGCTGGTACGGTCGTCGATATCGTTACCGTAGAGGCAGAAGCCCATTTCCAGGCGCAGGGTATCGCGGGCGCCAAGGCCAACAGGCTTGATGTTGTGGGAAGCGCCCGCTGCAAAGATGGCGTCCCAGATCTTGTCGGCCGCGCCGTCCTTGTCTTCGAAATAAATCTCCACGCCGCCCGCGCCGGTATAGCCGGTAGCGCTGATCAGCACGTTGTCCACACCCGCGAAAGTTCCCTTCACGAAGGTGTAATATTTAAGGTTGACGATATCCTTGTCGGTAAGGGTCTGGAGCACGCTGGTGGCGTTGGGGCCCTGGATGGCCAGCAGGCAGGTCTTGTCGGAAATGTCCTGCATGTCAACGTTATTGGTATTGAACTGGCTGATCCAGTTCCAGTCCTTTCGATATTGCTGGCATTCACCACCAGCATATAAGTCTTATTTTCTTCGATGCAATACACGAGCAGGTCGTCCACGATGCCGCCTTCGTTGTTGGGGAGGCTGGAATACTGCGCCTTACCGGCAGTCAGTTTCGACGCGTCGTTGGTGGTCACCCGCTGGATGAGGTCCAGCGCGTGCTCGCCTTTCAGGATGAATTCGCCCATGTGGCTGACGTCAAATACCCCTACACTATTGCGCACGGCGGCATGTTCATCGTTAATACCCGTATAGGAAATGGGCATATTGTACCCCGCAAACGGGGCCATCTTGGCTCCCAGCGCAATGTGTTTGTGCGTAAATGGCGTGTTTTTCATGTGTTTATTCGTTTTGTTGTTGTAACCCTCTCTAGAGCCGGGCAAATTTAGTATTTAATTTATGGATTGGACAACCGGACCCCTCCCGTCAGACAATCCCATGATAAATAATCGATTCATAATGAGTTCATCCCGGCGATTCGTCTTATTTTTGCCCCAAATCCCCTCGGAGTGAAAAAGCTTTATCTCATCCTGCCCCTGGCGGGTATGGCATTGACCGCCTACCCCCAGAAAAAGCCGACAAAAAGACCCTCGGCAACCTACAGGCACATGTGGCCTACCTCGCGTCCGATAAACTCGAAGGCCGCCGCACTGGTACCGCGGGCGAACAGCTCGCCGCCGCCTACATTTCCGGACAAATGAAGGCGATCGGGCTCATCCCCAGGGGGAGCGACGGCTTCCTGCAGCCGTTTATCGTCCGCGAAGGGCTCGAAGCCGGCCCCAAATCCCGGTTTTCCATCAATTCCCAGGCCCTCAAAGCAGGGGAACAATTCATTCCCCTTCCCTCAGCGCCCGCACATCCGCCAAAGGCGAAGTGCTGCCCGGCGTCAATGAAGTGGATAATGTATGGCTGATAGACGTGCAGAAGTCTAAAGACGAGATCAATCCCCACGCTTCACCGCTGGAATTCTATATTAAAAGACAAAAGAAGCCAAAGAAAGCGGCGCTACCGGCATCGTGTTCTTCAACGGCAACGAAGACCTGCAGACCGCAGGCAACTGGCTCGACATTCCCCACCAAACCCTCGCCATCCCCGCCATCTGGGTAGGAGAGGAGGGTAGCAAGATCCTCTCGGCCGACGATGCCAACGGCTTCCAGATCGATCTCCAGGCAGACCTGGCGCCGTCTAAACGCACCGGCACCAATGTAGTCGGCTATATCGACAATGGCGCCCCGGCCACCGTGGTCATCGGCGCGCATTACGATCACCTGGGATATGGGGAAGACCGCAACTCCCTGGCGCCCGGCGAAAAGTCCATCCACAACGGCGCAGACGATAACGCCTCCGGTACTGCCGTACTCCTGGAAGTGGCCCGCCTGCTGAAAGAATCCAAACTCAAAAGCGCCAACTATGCCGTCGTCGCCTTCTCGGGCGAGGAACTGGGGCTGTTTGGCAGTAAATATTTCGCAGAAAAAGGCCCTGTGCCCATGCAGCAGGTGAATTACATGCTGAATATGGACATGGTAGGCCGCCTGTCGGCCGACAAAGGCCTGCAGATCGGCGGTTACGGAACCTCCCCGCCTGGGGCGAAGTGGTGCCGGCCGCCCTCCCGAAAGGACTGAAGGTGGTCTATGACTCCTCCGGCCTGGGGCCCTCAGACCATGCCTCGTTCTATGTGAAAGACGTACCCGTACTGTTCTTCTTCACCGGTACCCACGGAGACTACCATAAACCGGGCGACGATGCCGAAAAGATCAACTATGACGGAGAGCTCACCATCGTGAAGCTCATTTATGGCATTGTCGAAAAAACGAACGGCCGTCCCAAGCTCGCCTTTTCCAAAACCCGCGACATGCAACCCATGGGCGGCGATAAAAACCCTTTACCGTTACCCTCGGCATCATGCTGGACTACACGTTTAACCAGGGCGCAAAGGTGGAACTGGTAAGCGATAACCGTCCGGCGAAGAAGGCGGGCATCCTCCCGGGAGACATTATCGTGCAGATGGGCGACCACCACGTAAGCGACCCCATGAGCTACCGCGACGCCCTGGCCACCTTTAAAAGGGCGACAAAACTTCCGTGAAGGTGAAACGCGGCGCTGAAGAGAAAGTATTTGACATTCAATTTTAAGCTCCTTTTTATAACTTGCGCCATGCGTTATTTAATTATGGCCGCGGCCGTGCTGGCAGTTTCGTGTAACCAGACCCGCGAGCGGACGGATACATCTAATTACCAGGTGATAGAAGAAAAGTGTTACGTGATGCGCCAGCACCCGATGCAGGACAGCGCGGTGAACATCGCGAAAGACAGTATCGTACAGCTCCTGGACGCCCAGGGTTTTACCGCAAAATTTATCGAGAAAGACAGTCTGATGTTCCGCCGGGCCAACGGGTTGCAGGTGGAGATCGTTTTACCAGCGGCGCAGAATGCCTGGGAGTCTAACGCGATCATCGTTTTTGATCCGCAGAAGAATCCCCTGTTCGTGAATCTTCATAAGGGCACGGCGCAGGTAAGGCAATACGCGACCCAACCCTGATTTATCCCGAAGAACAGCAGACAGTAACGACAGTAGCCAACTTATTAATCCTTAGAATATCCTAATCCCTGACCATGCATCAACACATTCGGGTGACGGCGGAAGCCGTCGTGCTCCGGTACTCTTCGAAAGAGGGCATGATGGTGCTCCTGACCAAACGTACCATTCCGCCGCATATATTTAAATGGGGCCTGCCGGGCGGCTTCGTGCATAATGATGAGCCTTTGGAGGCTTGTGTGCTGCGTGAGCTGAAAGACGAATCGGGCCTGAAGGCCAATTACCTGGAACAAATGAGCACCTGGGGCCATCCCGACCGCGACCCGCGGGGGCGCGTGCTCTGCGTGGCGCACCTGGCGCTGATCCGTCACTCCGCGAGTAAGATCGTACTGGGCGCCGGCAGCAAAGAAGCGAAATGGTACCCCGTCCGCGAGCTGCCTACTACCGCCTTTGACCATCACGAAATTATTGCCGCTGCCATTGAGCACCTGCGGGTTCGGTTGCATACGGAGCCGCTGGCTTTTGAACTGCTGGACGAGAAGTTCCCGGTTTCTGAGCTGGAGAAATTATATGAATGGGTGTACGACCGCTCGGTAGACCGCCGGAATTTCCAGAAAAAGATCAACGGGCTAGGGCTGTTGGCTGCCCGTCCTGAGAAGTTGAAGCATCCTCTGCAGGGGAGGCCGGCGCAGTTGTACAGCTTCAACCGGGATAAATTCCGTGAATTGAAGGAAAGCGGGGTGCCGGTAGAGATTTTCTCTTAATTAATTCATTATCAATTTTAATGATTTTATACACAAATTGATTTTTTCAATTTTCCGAAAATAGCCGCTTTTGTGTACACTGTACGGAATTAGGCAAGAGATCCTTATCCATAGCGGGTTTGAACGAAAAATGTCCATTAAGAGGCATGATTTCTGATTTCGGATGCTTCCGGTTCCAATACCGGCTTCAAAATGGGGCATCTACGGTATTACAAGATAGTATCTAGGTAAGGTCTAAATAAGGTCAACGTAAGGTCTACGGGTATTTGAGTACCTGGCAAGCACTCTTTAAGCACTTAGCAAGCACTCCCGATGCACTCTTCAAGCACTCTTTAAGCACTCAGAGAGCAACTCCGACCGATCCGGATCATCGCCGGGATTGACCGCGCTCACCGGAATCATCGCAGCCGGGAGGTAATTTTAATTAAACACTATAATTCCCTATCTATGCGCACCTTTCGTTATTCCCGGTTCTTTACCATGCCGCACGTTCAATTGTTCTTTTTGGCGCTGGCCTGCATCGTCTGGGGCCAACAGTTCGCTACCCGCGAGGCGCTCATTTCAATGACACAACGCATTGGTTCTGGCCACACGTATACGGGTATATGGCTTTGGCCGCATTTGCGGAGGCGTTCATCTATTGGCTGACGGCGCGGTTCCTGCAATGGCCCTGGCTGCATTACCTGCATGTTGCCACGATGGCTGTCTTTGTCATTGTAATGTGGGGCATCGAAATGATCGGCGACATGCCGAATAGCCCTGCGTCGCCAATGACGCATACCTTGCTATGCCTGACGCAATACCTGCTGCTGGCGGGCCATCTGGCTTTCTTTACCCACATTTCCGCCGGGTTTATCATTAGTCGCATGACTACCGCCTGATTTTTCCACTGTGAAAATCTAGTGCCGTATGTTTTTCCTGGGAAAGATGGGTTTGGTTAATTTTGCCAGACTGGTGACGACACCGAAAAAGATCTAAACCCGACGACAAAAATCCTTTCCTATGAAAGTACCGCTGCTTCCATCGGCATTGCCATGCTCATTTCAGACTTTTTATTGGATATACTGTTCAATTGATAATCCGGTTGTACTAAATACGATTGCGATATGACCGGCAAGCAATTTTTCCGTTGGCTCCCCGTCCCGAAACGATACTGGTTTTCATGGCCTTCGTCTTGTTTGCGGTGGATTTCGGGTTGGAGATGAGAGGAGAGGGGGAAGGCTCCGGTTTCCTGAAAGGAGCTTTAAGCCTCCTGGCCTTCGCTTTCGTGTATCGCATAACGCGGTTCCACCGGCAGTATCCGCTGCTGCAATATTTGCATATCCTCAGTTTCTTCGCTATCCCTGCGATGCTCATAATTTACGTAACGGCGACCACGGATCCCAACGAACCATTAGTCCCGTTTTGAGCACCACAGAAAAAGCAGGGCTGTGGACACTGGGAACGCTCTGCGCACTGGGGCAGCTGGCGTTCCTTTATAATGTGATCGCCGGCATCCGGCGGGATATAAATCTTCCAGGCATGATTAATTTTAAGATAACGAAAAAGTACCTCCGCCCGGAGGCACTCCTGTCCATCCTATCGATCCTTTTCCAGATCCAGCATTGGAGCCTTCAAAGCCATGGGCTCCGTCTGCGCAGCGACACCGCCGACTTCGTGACCACCGTGGTATTCGACAACTGGTATTCACCCTTTGCGCTCGCCGCGCTCTTGTTCGCCGGCGCCTTCTGGCTGGCCAGGCGCTTCCCGGAATGGGGATTGATGCCATATGTCTGTTTGATTACCGTACTGGCGGCTCCGTTAATAACCTATAAGATCGCGTCCGTTTACCGGGTGACTTACTTTACAGGGAATCCTTCCTTTTTCCTGGCAGAACCCGGATTTTTAAATCATTATTGAATACCTTGGTATACTTATCGATTACAGCATTTGTCGTGGGGCAATTGGTTTATTTGATGAAGCAGGCGGCAATACGGCTGGAGAACGCTAAAAACCCTGCATGAACATACCCTTTTTCAGGAATTTACGCAGACCAGAATGGCTCCTGCGCTCCAGTGCCATTTGTCGTCGCGTTTCATTTTATAGTCGAAAATACCTACCGGATGAAAAACTATTAGGGACCTATCCCTGCATGGAAACTCCCTGGGCGGATGAGTTTTTGTTGTGGATTGTGGTACTCCTGGTAATTGGCGGAGTATACTATTGGCTGAAAGATTATCGCTTGTCCAAGGTGCTGCATTATCTGCACCTGGCCAGCCTGGTTGTGTTCCTGTTCTGCTATATCTGATTGTCGCGGCTGTAATTGCCCCTCAGTTTATGCTATACACGGATTATCTTGACGCTAAAGTAAACTGCGCGGGAGGGATGACGTTTCTTCGGGAATACTCCGGTTATCTGATTTTCCCGCTATTAATTTTGTTTGCTGTCGGGCAGATTGGATTTGTGGTTAATTTGTTACTGGGAATTACCAGGGGTAAAATCAATAAAATATGAAGCCCCGGAACCTTCTGAAACCGGCTGGATTACTGGTGCTCCTGGCCATATTGTCATTATGCCTGCATTTTGCTATCCTCTACATGGGCTTAAATGTAAGCATAGTCTGCTTTTGTCTACCGATATTCTGGGAACCGGAATACATTTACATTCCACTCGTAATACTGGCATTTGCACTCATTTATTGGTGGACCCGCAAGTACCGGCAAATTCAATGGCTCCAATATTTCCACATCATTAGCCTGGTTTTCATTCCCATTTTAAATTACCTATGGGCGCCATTGTCAACAAATATTCATTTTGAGCTTGAAACTATCGATAATGCCGAGGTGAAAGTAGCATGTAAGGATTGTGCAAATGGCTATTTTTATATGGTGAATAAAGTTACTGTTCCACTGGCCATCGTTTTGATCCTGGGGCAGATCGCTTTCATTGTGAATATCATCGTCGGTTTCATTCGTGGTAGAACCCCTCCCCATGATAAAGTCATCCTTTCTCAAAACGCTCCTCCGGCCGGAAGTTATCCTTATCCTGCTAGCAGCCGGCTACGCTATCGCTGCGCTGTTGCCTTCAGATGCATCTTCCACTTTCGACATTCATCTGCATGATACCTACTACGTGATATCACATAATTATGCGTTTATGTGTATTGCGCTGGCCATCGCCGTAGTTGCAATCATTTATTTCCTGACGCGGCGCTTCCGGCAATGGAAGTTGTTGAAATACATTCATATCGTATGTATCGTGGTTTTTCAGTTGCTTTGGTTAATGCCTGTATCTCCTAATCAAGATCAATCTTGGGAGGGGTCCGTAAACCCGTCTTTATCAGATATATTGATAGCTGCGGTTTTGGTGTTGGGGAACCTGGTATTCATCATTAACCTTATCGCCGGGTTCATCCGGGGTAAAAAGAAAGGCATATAGTATGAGACGATCAAAGTTTTTACGATGGGCTTTCTCGCCGGAGGGGGCAACTACTTTACTGGCTGTCTTCTGGCTCTTTGTATATATTATCAATACGGGCCTGGATATGACTTCTTCGGCATATGGCCTGAACCAACGCTCTACTGGCCAGCTGTCCTCTATGCCATCGCATTGATATACCAATTCACAAAGGGATTCCGGCAATGGAGGATCCTCCATTATCTGCATATGGTCAGTTTGCTATTGTTTCCGATTGTCATTTTTAACTGGGCTTTAGCCTGGGGCAATATGCCAGAAGAAACATATTATTATATAGATGGCGATAATTCACAGACAGGAGAGACTTTCAGAATGATTAAGGAGTCTTTGATCTTACCCGCCGCCATCTTCATCCTGGTTGCACAGGTTGGTTTTATTGTTAACATTGTAGCCGGGTTCATCCGGGGCAAAAAAGCCCTACCCCGATACAATAACGCATTTGCGCCGCGGTGTCCCTTTTTTTGCAACTTGCGACCCTATGCGTAAAGTTGTTTCCGTCCTGACGGCGTGTTTATTGGCAACGGGCCTCAAAGCCCAGGATCACAAGGCCGAGGCCTCCCTGGACTCCCTGCTGGCCACGAGAAAGCGCTCCTTCCTTCCCGTCCCCATCCTGGGATACTCCCCGAGAAAGGGCTGGAATTTGGCGTTGTGGCGCTATATAGCTACTATGGCGATAAGAAGAACCCGCACCCCAACACCCGGAATTCCTCCGCCAGCGTCCTCACCACCTTTACCACCAACAGCCAGTTTAAAGTAGACCTCCGCTTCGAAAACTGGACCCGCGACAACCTCTGGCATATCCGCACCAACTTCCGGTACCACGACTTCCCCATGTACTTCTTCGGCGTGGGAGACACCACCCACTACGATAACCGAAGCCTGGTAGGCAACCGCCGCTACAAAGTCTCCGCCGAAGCGGAGCGCCGCGTCAGCCGCCACTTCTATGCCGGTATGTCCCTGCTTTTTCAGCACGACACCTATGATTCCGATGATCCCAAAGGCGTATATCCTACCGCCAATCTGGTGGATAAATCCGGCGGATATTTCACCTTCATCGGCGCCACCGGTATCTTTGACAACCGCGATAACCAGAACTATACGACCAAGGGCTCCTTTGTCCGGTTCAACGCCTCCTGGCGCCTTCCTTCCTCAGCACCCGCGCCCTTTGGCGCCTCGAAGGACGTGCCAGTCACTTCTTCCCGCTGTCCCGCAAAAGCACGCTGGGCCTGAACGGTTACGCCGTCACCACCCAGGGCGATGTGCCCTTCTACATGATGGGAGAAATGGGGAACGATAATATCATGCGCGGTTATTATACCGGCCGCTACCGCGATATGAATTACATGGCCGCCCAGGCGGAATACCGTTATTTCCTCGATCCCGGGGTACGGATCAAATTCTGGTTCATCGATATGCACCCCACCTTTGCACTGGCGGGGTTTGTAGAACGGGGACCGTCTTCCCGAACCATAACATCGACTTCAGCCTGAAACCCAACTACGGCGGCGGCATCCGCTGGTTCTATGATAAATCTTCGCGCCTGACCGTTCGCCTGGATTATGGAGTAGGGGAGAAACGGGCCGGGGAAGCGGCAGACAGGTTTTTACCTATCCATTGCAGAAGCATTCTAGTCTGATTATCAATAAAATATGGAAATAAAAAGAGAGCCTCCCGCATGGGAGGCTCTTCGTATGTAAGCTTTTGAATAATCTGGGAATTACGGTTTCACGTATTTCACCATCGCATACAGGAACATCAGACCAAACAGGATGATGAAAAACCACGCGCCAAAATGGCCGATCTTATTACCGATTTCGTAAAAGGAATTAAGGAAAACAGTCATCAACATGATATACAGTTTTAAGATTTCGAGGGCAAGTTAGGGCATATTCCCCGTTTTTAAAAATTTCCGGGGCGATTCTGACGAGAATCAGCTATTTCGCCTTTTCCGTTTTTACTGTTTCCACCAGCTTATACGCATACGCGCCTACGTCTTGCCGGGGCGGGTCGTGCGGTACGCGGTTCACTTTCAGGAGATAAAGCTTCCCCTTTTCGAAGGTAAACCCTTCAATGGGGCCCATGAGCTTTTCCCAAAGCTCTGGATCGTCGAGGTAGCGGTCGCCATACTGGACGGAATAGCATTTTACTTTACCGAAACCAGGGCCGTTTTCACACTCTTCTTCGGATTTCACCCAAACCAGCAGTTCTTTCGGTGCGGGAGCGGGAGGGGTCTTCTTCGTGAGGGAGAGCCCGTCTGAGCCGTATGCGTCGCCCAGGTAGATGAGAGTTTCACCGTCCTGGCGGAAAAGGAGTGAATCTTTCTGCGGGTTACCGCTGCCTACGGTGACGAGGGTGATGAGGATATTTCCGCTGTCTGCTTTGCTCCAGTTGCCCATTTGCACGATTTCTGGGGTGGAATTCATATAGTCTGTCGTCATCTGCGCATCGTTAGTGGGGCGGAGGGTGAGGCCTACCAGCCGGCCTGGCGAAGATGCCGCGGGGATACTGGCTTCATAATAGCCGTCGAAAACCCGGTCAGTGGAGGCCGTGGCGGTAGAATCGGAGGCCGTCTGCTTGGGGCTATTCTGACAGGAAGCCATCGCCAGCGCGCCGGCCACAAGCAAGGTGAAGTGTTTTCTCATACAGGTGGTTTTATGCAATAACAACGGAAAGCGGATTGGGTTGAGCTGATCAGGAATGGACACGGATTCCAGCTTCGGACTGACGAATAAATCTCCCGGGGCCACCATCTTTTCCTCCAGTGGAATGCTGTTGCCGTATCGCTTTTGCATGGTCGCTTTAACGATGGGATGGGAGAGGTCGTAGGAGCGGAGTGGATTTAGCGGACAAATATCGATCCCTACGGCATGATACAGCTTCCAGACGAGCTCTGAGCAATAGATCTCCGCATCCGACCAGTTGAAGTAAATATCATAGTTCTTTCCCATGTACCCTTGTGCCTCGCGTTTCATCTTGTCGATGACATCGCATCCACCTGCCATCATCTCCCCGGTATAGAATTCCGCAATGCGACCAGGGCGAACGCGTAGCCCTGCGGATCGCTTCGCATTGCGCTGACTGACTGTCCTGGAAAACAATATCACCTTCATGATAACCGTCCTGCGCGTTAACGGGGACCAGTGGAGAAGAGTGGCTACGATAAGAATACGAAATAGCTTCATAGCGGTACTACTGTAATTAATGGATTTCATGATTCATCAACATGCCTTCCTGAAGGAAAGCTGCCGGGTAGAATTTTCGAAGGCGTTGAAGTGCTAAATATCCCCTTCAAAAACGCAGGACTGGGCTCCACCGGCAGGATGCTGTCCCGAATAAACGTACGATCTAACGAATCTATCGGCCAGTTGCTCTTCCTGGCACGGCCAACATCTTATCGCGCAAGGCGCAGTAATTATACCCCGTATCGGCGACCAGAAATACAGCTGGCAGTTCAGGTTCTTCTTCTGTTGAGGGTTCAGTAACCGGTCGAGAGGGGGTATTTATGCCGGAAACCCCAGAAACCTTTTTGTGTTCCCCGGGCTCCGGTGAATGGCAGGCGCTATTCATTAACATCAGGACTGGTAATGTGACTGTCCATCTCATAGTGATAGTTGATGATAATCCGGCGTCATATCGATGGATATAAAAATATATCACTTAGAAGATATTATCGCTGCTTCCGGAACAACTTTAACATTTTCACTTATTCGTATTCGTACAATTACACTTAATACTTATATTATATGTTTGTTTTCCAGAACGACAGACAACTAGTAATTACCTATGGAAAATTGAAAGACCGCTAGCACACGGAAGCTGGATTCATCTTTACATCTTATTAACAATCAATTCGTTAACAAAAATTTTACGGGGCTGGCGTTCACTTTTTAGTGAACGGCTGTACCTTTGCGTTCAAGTTAATTAACCCGGATTCGCACCTACTTTGCCCAACCTATGACCGGATCCCTTCGTGGTATTTTTGATCGCATCCCCGAGAAGCCAACTTTTATTTGACGACTTAAACCATTATCAGACTATGTCAAGACACATGATGCATCCTGCATTTGCGGGAGTGTTACTGCTATTCGTATTCGCAGCCTGCACCAAGGAACCATTAGAATCCATCACGCCTCCGCCGCCCGTGCCGGTGCAGGACACCACTTTTGCCATGAACAACTCTGTAGACAAGGCTTTACTGCTGAGCCTCGTGAACGACGTACGTTCGAAAGGTTGCCAATGCGGCGACACCTTCATGGCGCCTGCGCCTCCCATCGCCTGGAATAAAGCCCTCGAGCGCGCGGCATACCTCCACAGCCAGGATATGCAGAACTTCAATTACTTCAGCCACGAAGACCGGAAAGGCCAGACCGCGGGCTTCCGCATTTCCAGCATGGGCTACACCTGGGCCGCCTGGGAGAAAACATTGCCCTGGGAAGGTTGACAGAAAAGACCGTGGTGAATGGCTGGTTCGCAAGCGTAACTCACTGTAAAGTACTGATGAACAGCAAGTTTACGGATATGGGCGTAGCGAAAGTGGGTAATTTCTGGAGCCAGGAAATGGCGGCGCCCAAACCCAGGAAATAACCGTTTACACATACAGGTTTTTCTTCATAGCGAACTGATTATTAATTTATTGATTTCGTTAACATAATTTTTGCAATCATGTCAGGGCATGTACTTATTTTTATGTCCTGTTTGATTTTAGCCCTTCCTCTGAAAAAGCCAACGTGCTTAACCTTCCTCCTATTTAAAACCCAGTATCTGACAATTCAAACACTGGGAAATTATGTTACCGAAACTGGTTCGTTTCATACCTGTATGTGCAGTGGTATGCGTGTTGCTCGCCGCTTGTTCTGAAAAAAAGTGAGCTCGTTCAACCCGAAGCTCCCACGCCCGAAAAGCCATCGGATCCGCCCACGGCGGAAGTGGTAGAGAATAAGGCCAAGAAAGATGTTGTGCTGCAACTCGTCAATAACGCGCGCGCCAAAGGCTGCCAATGCGGCGACACCTGGATGCCCCGGTATCGCCCCTGACCTGGAACATACTGCTGGAACTGGCTGCCGCCAAGCACAGCAAAGACATGGCCGACAGGAAATATTTTTCACATAACAGCCCCGCAGGCGCCACGCCTTCGCAACGCATTACTGCGGCCGGTTATAACTATAATTGGTGGGGAGAAAATATCGCTTCCGGTCCGCAGACAGAAGCGGAAGTAGTGAACGGCTGGCTGGCCAGCCCGGGCCATTGTAAGAATCTCATGAGCCCGAACTTCAAGGAAATGGGAGTAGGCCGCACGGCCGATCTCTGGACACAGGTTTTCGCCACACCATCACGCTGACCGTGGTTCATGGCGGTGGCATTTTTCTCCGCCACATTCGCCACAGCAGGTACACGAAACCAACGGCGCTCAGCACCAGCCAGGTATAAAATATCCCTAAGGCCAGCGGAGTAGAGACCTCAGGGTCACCATACCCCAGATACAATCCGAAGAAGATGTTGAACATCAGCCAGAACATCCCGTAAAATACCGTACGGATGATCTTGATGAAAAACTCCATCAGCTGCCAGTCGAATTGCTTGCGGGAATCGTCTTCCATGAAATAAAGTTACGGAATACAGAGCTTACGCAGATCCGCGCTGTCCCCGCGGAATACGTTGAAATCAACCATCGTCCGGATACCGTTGACCCTCCCGATGTCGGAATGCTGCCAGAATACCCAGTTGCGTGCGCTCCGCGGCCTTTCTTTCTGATAATAATGCGCCACCCAGAGCGGGTAGCCATCAAATTCTTTACCGAGGTATGTTTCGTAAAAGTGGATATTGGTATAGATGATCGGCTTCACCCCGTATGCCTTTTCCATTTCTTCCAGCCAGATGCGGGCCGTACTGCGGATGACAGCCGGTGGCTGATTATTGTGGACCTCAATATCCAGCACCGGCGGCAGATCACCTGACTCCAGCTGCACCACGTTCTTAAAGTTGATCGCCTGCTTGAGGGGGTCGCGGGTGGAGTAGAAGAAGTGGTAGGCGCCACGGATGATACCTGCGTCGCGGGCTTTATCCCAGTTACGGCGGAAGGTTGCGTCCTGGCGGGTGATGCCTTCGGTAGCCTTGATGAAGGCAAAAGATATTTTAATATTATCGACTTCCATTTGCTTCACGGCGCGCCAGTTGACGTTTCCCTGGAACTTGGAAATATCTATGCCATGCACGGAATAATTGACGGGAATATCGATACCGAATTCTTCATAACGAACGAAATTAGCGGGCTCCTGTTGCCGTAGGAGCCACCATACGCCGGCGATTGCGCCCAGCGTCAATATCAAGACGATCAGGAAAAACGCACGCAGGCGCCTCCGGTTCTTTTTAGCCAATGTTTGGGATGTTCAGTTCGTTGTCCTTGAAAAATCACCAGCAAGTATATGGCAATTTTTGCAAGCTTGCATGAAAGCCGGCTTTGTTGTCGTATTTTTATCGGCCAAACAGGCCCCCATATGCCGAAACCGAATATCGACGACGCTCTCAATTTCCTTTCCAAGTTCACATTCCGCAGGGCATGGAACGCCGGGAAAGTACTGGGTAGTTTCTATTATAGCAAGCTGCGCAAGAAGCCCATCCAATGGGGTTATCCCATTTCGATCTCCTTCGAGCCCACCACCTCGTGCAACCTCCGCTGCCCGGAGTGCCCCAGCGGGCTGAGAGCATTCACACGCCCCACCGGCATGCTGGATAATCAGTTCTTCCGCCAAACGATCGATGAGCTGCACAAGGATCTCATGTACCTCATCTTCTACTTCCAGGGCGAGCCGTACCTCAATACCGCATTCCTCGACATGGTGAAGTACGCGTCCTCTAAAGGTATCTATACCGCCACCTCCACCAACGCCCACTATCTCACAGACGCCAATGCGAAGAAGACCGTGGAATCCGGGCTGGACAGGCTAATCATCTCGATAGACGGCACCACGCAGGACGTATACACGCAATACCGCGTTGGCGGCCACCGATAAAGTGATCGCCGGGGCGAAGAATATCGTAAAATGGAAAAAGGAACTGAATTCGAAAAAGCCTTTCGTGTTCTTCCAATTCGTGGTAAAGCCGAACGAGCACCAGATCGAAGATGTGAAGAAGCTCGCCGCGGAAATCGGCGTAGATGAAGTACGGTTTAAAACCGCACAGGTATACGATTACGAGGAAGGCAACCGCCTTATCCCTACCATCGACAAATATTCCCGCTATAAAAAGAACGAAGACGGCACCTACGCCATTAAGAATAAAATGGAAAACCACTGCTGGCGCCTCTGGCATTCACCCGTTATCACGTGGGACGGGCTGGTGGTTCCCTGCTGTTTCGATAAGGACGCCACGCACCGCCTGGGCGACCTGAAGCAGTCTGACTTCAAGACCCTCTGGCACAACGAGCAATACGTCAACTTCCGCACCCAACTGATCAAGGGCCGGAAGCATATTGATATTTGCGCGAATTGCAGCGAAGGCACCCAGGTATGGGGCTGACCCGCTGAAAGGAGAGGAGTATCCGGTATAGGAAAACGGGGAAATTATTCCCCGTCGGCCTCAGGATCGGCCGCATTTCTTTTCTTCCGGTGTCTTCTGTTCCGGAATTTGTTGACCAGGTTCACACCTAATTTTACACCGAGGAATTCCACGGCGCCGATCAGGATGTTCGTCAGCATCGACTTGCCCGCGCCCGACTTAAAGGCTGTACTGGCCAGTCCGCCTACGATCCCCAGGAAACCGCTGTTAGCGATCCCCGGTACCACGGCGTTCATGGCCATGGACTTGTAATTATCGCGCAGATGGTCTGCCCGGGCGCCCAGCTCATCTTCGAGCCGGCGGCGTTTTCGCTGGAGGCGTGCTACCTCCTCGTCGAGCATTTCGATGTTTTTGATTTTAACTTTCGACATGGGGAGTGGAGTAGTGTTTAATCATTCGCGGCCTGTTTTCTTGCTTCTCTTCTTTCTTCCGCGCGGTCTTCCATTTCTTCGATTTCCTCTACCAGCTCAGACGCCAGCATATTGGCGAGGGGGCGTTGGATGAGGGATTTGCGCCCAATGAGCAATACGATGAACAGGAGCACGAAGGCGCCAGCCGCACAGGAAAACCCCAGGGTCATACTGCCGGTCTTTTCACCGATCCAGAAACCCAGGACCATCCCGAGAAATACGACGACGAAGAAAAACAGCAGGAAAGCCATGATCAGCGAGAAGAACAATCCCATCGCTTTTGACAGCTTTCCTGCAGCCTGCAATTTGATAATGTCCAGCCGGGTTTCTAAGTATTCTTTAGCCACCTTGCCGGTTTCCGAGAAGTAATTGGAAAAGTTATCTTCCATGCATTAATTTTTTAAGCGCGAACGGCTTAGGTTAATTCGTTTTCAATAGCATCTTCGAGCTGTTGCTTTTTATTCCGGAATTTATCCTTCAGCTTGTCGGCCTGATACCTCAGTTTGCCAACCCACTCCTCTTTCTTATCTGAATTGAGGAAATAACCAACGGCCACGCCCACGGCGGCGCCCACGATGAAAGAAACGACTGCTTTTGAATTTCTGCTCATGACATGAGTTAATTTACGGTGAAGAAATCGGGTTTCCTGGAGCTGGGGTGCCTATGCTCCATTTCGCATTAAGGTTACAAAATTTGTTCCATAATTGTTCACCCCGAAGGCCATTCCGTTAAATCAGCATTATTCTTGCTTATCTCCCCATGGCGGCAGACTTTGCAGAACTGTCAAAATGCCGTAGGTTTGAATAACACCCTGAAATATATGAGTTACATCGACAACGACCGGCTGAAACAGATCGTTTTCCTGCTGATCATCGCTTTCCTGGGCATCATTCTGTTCAAGGAATTGTATGCATTTTCCCCGGTTTCCTCGGCGCGGTGACCCTATACGTCCTCTCCCGGCGCTGGATGCTCCGCCTCGTGGAAAGCCGTAAATGGAAAAGGCCCTGGGCCGCGGCAGTGATCATGATCCTTTCGTTCCTCGTGTTCCTCCTGCCCATCGGGCTCCTCGTCAACATGCTCACTGCCAAGATCGGATGGGCCATCAGCCACTCCAGTGAGCTGATAGACGGCCTTAAAGGCATGAACGAACAACTTTCCCGCTCCACCGGTATAAACGTCATGGCAGACGGGCGCCTCGCCAAATTGCAGGAATACATCACCAACGTGTTGCCCGGATTCCTCGGAGCCACGTTCAACACCCTCACCGCGGTTGCCATCATGTATTTTATTCTCTATTTCATGCTGGTCAATGCCCGCGAAATGGAAGAAGCCCTCTGGGAATACATCCCTTTGAAAGACGAAAATGTGGAATTGCTGGCCAACGAGATGCGGAATATGGTCGTAAGCAACGCCATTGGTATTCCCCTCATCGCCCTGATCCAGGGCGTGGTTTCGCTGGTGGGGTACCTGCTTTTCGGAGTGCCGGAACCGGTCTTCTGGTTCGTGGTGACCAGTTTCACCGCCATGTTGCCCGTTATCGGGGCCGCCGCCGTGTATGTGCCGATGGGGATTTATCTCCTCGCCACGGGGATGACCTGGCAAGGCATCGCGGTATTGGTATATGGATTCGGGGTTGTGGGTACTTCTGATAACCTCTTCCGGATGATGCTGGCCAAAAGATCGGCGACGTGCATCCGCTCATCACCATCTTCGGTGTAATCATCGGTGTGAGCCTCTTCGGTTTTGTAGGCCTGATCTTCGGGCCGTTACTGATCTCGCTCTTTATCGTCCTCATCCGCATCTACTCCAACGAATACCTCGTTAAGAAGCGCGAAGTGAAAGTCGTGAAGTCGCATCACTCCAAAGAGAAAGTGATGAAAAAAGCGAGTAGCCTTTATTTGTAGTAATTATTCTCCTGGATATATTTCCACACAGCGTCCGGCACCATGTACCGGACGCTTTTTCCTTCTTTAACGAGCTGCCGGATACGGCTGCTCGATAAATCCAGCAGTGGCGCGTCCACGATTTTGCAATTGGCCCCGAAGGTGTCGGTCACCGGGTGTTGCGGGCGGTTGTAAATATAGATCTCGTAGTTGTCCAGCAGCTGCCGGTAGTTCTTCCACCGGGGAATGTTCTGGAAACTATCGCTTCCCATGATCACAGCGAACTGCTGGGTGGGAAATTTTCCGTGAGGTATGTCAGTGTATCGATGGTGAAGGAAGGCCGGGGAGGGAGAACTCGATATTGCTGGCACGAAGCTTCGGCTCGTCGGCGATGGCCATTTCCGTGAGATGCAGGCGGTGATGTTCGTTCAGCAGCGATGCGGTTTCCTTCAACGGGTTGTGCGGCGACACTACCATCCAAACCTTGTCCAAATCCGTATTGTACGCCATGTAATTGGCGATGATCATGTGGCCGGTATGCACGGGATTGAAGGAACCGAAGTATAAACCGATTTTCATAGCGGCAATATACAAGAAAATCCCACTTTACCCGAGGGGTTTGAAATGCTCGAACACATATCCGCAATTGCGGCAGTAGTGAATCGCCCGGCACAATGTAGAACCGAAAGGGGAGCGGAGATAGGTATTTTCTGAATTGCAATGCGGGCACGCCGTATGCAGCTCGATCTCCGCATTTTCCTCACCCTGTCGCATCTGCGGTGGCGCTATCCCGAAGTTCTTCAGCTTCTCGTGCGCATCTTTCGACATCCGGTCGCTGTTCCAGGTTGCTTCCCGGTCGATCTCCACGGTCACTTTCGTATCCAACTCCTTTTCCAGCGCCTGCCGGATGTTTTGTTTGATATAATCCACCGCGGGGCAGGCGGAGAAGGTAGGGATCATCTTGATGCGGATCCCTTCCTCCTCCAGGCTCACACCCGTGATCATGCCCAGATCGATGACGGAAAGCACCGGTATTTCCGGGTCCATCACCTGCTCGAGGGCCTTGTAAATATCTGATTCGTTGATCGTCATGATTGATTACCAGATAGCCTGCGGATCGGAACGGAACACGGCGCCCATTTCTTCCAGCAGGGGTTGAAGGTATTCGGTATGATAACCCTTCCGGCCGCCATAAGCCGGGGTTACGCTGTCTTCCGCCGGCAGGTTGAGCCCCGCGGCCGCGCAGAGGTTATACACCCGGTCGAGCCACATTTCTTTCAGCTGCTGTTCGCCGGGATAGACGCCATCGGTCACCAGCAAGGCCTCCATCTCTTTATCCCCTTCAAAAATGCCGAGGGCTAAAGGGAAACAGGTGTTGAGGGCCGACTGCATGCGTGCGTAGCTTTCTTCTCCCGCACGGCAGAGCTGGGTGATCCAGGCGTTGGCGTGGAGCGTATGGTATTTAATTTCTCCTTTCAGCTTCTCCGCCAGCGGGCGAAGCGGAGCAAAGGAACTGTTGCGCAGTTGTTGGTAACGGATCGCCTCCGCATGGTCGAACAGGAAATGACGCATGAGGCTGAAGTCGTATTCCCCGTTTGGAAACTCTACGAAATGGCAGCTGCGGTAATCTTTTTCGTTGCGGAGAAATGCGAAGGTATCCGGGTCCTGGCCGCCGAGATCTTCCTGGAGTATGCGGTAAAGCGCCCAGGCGTGCCCGATCTTGTCCTGCGCCATGGAGGAGAAGGCGATGTCTTCTTCCATGATGGGACCAAGGCCGGTCCACTCCGAATTGCGATGCCCTTGAATGAGGGCATCATCGGCCATGGCGGTCAGCATCCGGGCGAGGGCATCATTTTTGTCATGCGTGGATTTTTTGAACTGGTTGATTTTTTCCATCACCTTGAAGCCGCTGGCATCGCGGTAGGTCTTTTCTGCGTTGTTGGCGAATATGTCTTCGTCTTCTGCATTAAATGCGAGGATATCGGCGCTGCGTACCACCCAGAGGTTCACGCATTTTTGCGGCGGCCGAACTGCTCTTTGGCGAAAACCAGTGCCAGTTGCGCGTTAGGAGCGTGCACGCAACCCACGTGCTCGTGGTGCGCGCCGCGCTTCTCCTGGTGGAACACTTCAAATGAATTCCAGTTTTCACCTTCCTGCACTTCTACCGGCTCGCCGGATTCGGGAGCTGAAGGCGGTTTACGCGGGGGTCTAATGAGGAATGCGGTTGGTCCATAGTTGTGCGGTTGTGTGATTATGCAACGGGGCTACCTTTGCGGCATCTGGGTTCATGAGCGCTTTACGCACCCATCGCCCGTGCTCTTCGGCCCACTGGCGTACCTGCAGGCGCTCTGCGTTGCAGGGGCCGCCGCCGTTGATGACTTTTTGAAAAGGTCCCAGTCGGGATCGGAGAAACTCCATTTGCCGGTAGTTTCGTCTTTCTTCAACTCCGGATCGGGGAGCGTCATCCCCAGCTCGCGGATCTTGGGAACGTAAGCGTCCAGGAACTGGTTGCGCATATCGTCATTGCTGGCCATCTTCACCTTCCATTGCATGAGCTTCTCGCTGTGAACGGAGGCCTTGTCCGGCGGACCGAAAAAGTGCATAATCGGCTGCCACCAGCGGTTGAGCGCATCCTGCAACATCTGTTTCTGCGCCGGCGTACCGGTCGCCAGTTCGATGAATGCATCGTGCCCCTGTTTCAGGTGGAAGCTTTCTTCATAGCAGATCCGCTCCAGCGCACGGCAATACGGGCCGTAAGAACCTTTCGCGTTGGCCACCTGGTTCACGATAGCGGCCGCATCGATGAGGAATCCGATCACGGTCACATCCGCCCAGGTTTCCGCAGGGTAATTAAATACATTGGAATACTTGGATTTGCCGCTAAGCAGGTCGTTGATCATGGCTTCGCGGCTTTTGCCAAGTGTTTCTGCGGCGTTATACAGCAACTGGCCATGGCCGATCTCGTCCTGTACCTTGGCGATCAGCGCCAGTTTCCGTTTGAAGCCCGGCGCCCTTGTGATCCAGTGCCTTCCGGCAATGCGCCGATGATCTCGGAATGCGCGTGTTGCTCGATGAGCCGGATCAATTGCCGCCGGTATTCGGAAGGCATCCAGTCGCCCGGTTCGATCTTTTCCCCTCTTGCGATGCGGGCTTCGAATTCAGCGAGCTTAACGGGGTCGTCGTGCAATTGCTCTTCTTTCAACTGCCGTTTGTTGGGTTCGTCGAAAATGTATCCTCCACCGTACATAATGGTGATTGTTTTGGTCTACCGTAAATTACTGATTTCCCTACATCCCACCAATTTCCTTTCCCGTGGCGGATTTCCGGATTTTTTGAAGTCAAATTGATTTGCGAACTTTAAGGAACATGCGCCCTTTTTCAGCCCTTTTCCTCCTGACAGGCTGGGCCTCCCTGCCCCCTGCACCCGCCGGCCCCCTCCCGGCGGCAGGGCCGAAGTGCTGAAGGTCGTCTTCACGGAAGAATCCCGGCCGCTGGATCTCAGCTCAGATACGCTATTCTATCACCAGCGGCACGCCGCCGCAGACGATTTCCGCGCAGATCCCGCTCCGGGGCCGGTCCGACGCCGTCAGCTTCACCAGCTTCGGGTTCGACGGCTCCTCCCGCCGCTTTCGCGACACCCTGGAAGTCCGCCTCGTACTGCAGGTCTTCTGGGTCCGGTCGGCCTCCTGGTCGCGCATGATGCCGCCAACCCGGCATATCCTCTTCCATGAACAGATCCATTTCGATATCACCCGCCTGGTTGCCGAACGCTTCCGCAAAAGGTATTATCCATGCCCCTGACGATCGATGACCACGAAAGCCGCATCCAGTACGAATACCTCGAATCCTTCCGGGAAATGAACCGCCTCCAGGATGAATTCGACGACGAAGCCCACCATGGCGCTAACGGCATAGCCGAACAGTTATGGAAAGACCGGATCCGGACCGCCCTCCGCGAAGAAGGCATTATCCCCGGAACTGCCGTAGGCCGCAGTGCCGCATCCACCGCAATTCGTTATCTTTATCTACATATAAGTATTCATCACGCTTCAATTCTTCCACACGCTTACACCAAGCTTATGAACAAACTCCAGATGTTATGCGCCTGCTGCTTCGCAGGGATAGCTTTATCGACCCAGTTCGCCTGCAAAAAGAGTAACAAGAACGACGAAGAGACCGTTAACCAGAATAAATACGTTAACGACTGGATATATAGTAATATGAAAGAGGCCTATTACTGGACGGATAAAATCCCCGCCAATCCCGATAAAACTCAGTCGCCCGACGCCTTTTTCTACTCCCTGCTCAAAAAACCCGAAGACCGCTACTCCTGGATACAGAACAACTACCAGGAAATGCTGGCCAACCTTTCCGGCATTGCGAAAGAATCGGGTATCGACTTCGACCTTTTCCTTGTCAACGGAGGCGATGGCGCCCGCTACCTCGCAGGGATCGTTCAATACGTGAAAAAGGGCAGCCCGGCCGCAGCGGCAAATATTGCCCGCGGGGACGTTTTTATGCAGATCAACGGCCAGCGGATCGCGTATACTGGCCGGCAGGCGGAGGTCAACAACTTCGTTAATTTACTGGGCGCTCCCCATACAATCGGCATTCATAAAGTATTGAAAAGCACTACAGGACAAGATAGCCTGTCGGACCCGCGCAGCGTACAGCTGCAGGTCGTGGAACTGGCCGAAAACCCGGTATACATGGATTCGGTGTATACGATCGACGGTCAGAAGATCGGGTATTTCATCTATAACTTCTTCGCCCCGGATAAAGGGGACAACTCCGCTTCCTACGATAAACAGGTAGACGAGGTATTTGCACGTTTCAAAGCCGCGGGCATCCAGCACCTCGTGCTCGATTTACGCTATAATCCCGGTGGCGACGCCCGTTCCACCCAAAACCTGGCAGTAACATCGTAAAAGGCCTGGATCCGGCGAAGGAGTTCTTCCACCGCAAACTCAACCCGCAAATGGAAGCCGCATATATAGCGCAATTCGGCATAGAATCGCTCCGGACGAAGTTCACCGCCGAAGCGAACAACGTCGGCAACCAGCTGACCCACTTCATTATCCTGACGTCTTCTGGTACCGCCTCAGCCAGTGAGCTGATTATCAACGGACTGCGTCCTTATATGGGCGTTTATCTCATCGGCGACACCACCGAAGGCAAGAACCTCGGTTCGATTTCGTTTTATGAAGAAAATGATCCCCTGAATAAATGGGGCATGCAGCCCATCGTTTCGCAGGCGTTCAATTCCCTCAACCAGAGCGATTATACCGACGGCTTCGCACCGGACGAGAAATATGTGGAGACCCTTCATGTCGGCGTACTGGGTGATGTGCACGAACCCATGCTCGCAAAAGCACTGACCCGGATTCTCGGCCATGCGCCGGCCCGCAGAGCGGAATCCACTCCGCCGGTAGCCGTACGGTAATAGACAAGGTCGCCACCAGCCGCAGCTTCAAGGCTTACAGCGGCCGGCTGATCGATCAGCTGCCGCGGTAGAACAACTAGTTTCAACAAAAAGGCGCCTCACACCGGGCGCCTTTTTCTTTATTCCTTATCCATCAGCCGGACCACTTCCAGCACCGTATTGGCCGCCTGGAAGAAGAAAGATGGCTGTATCCGGGAAAACTCATCCGTCGCTTTGTGGTAATCCGGATGATCTTCTACACCGAAGTAGATAAAGGGATCTGCCTGGCATGGAACGCACCCTGATCGCTTTGGTTGGTCCAGTTGTTGGCCCCTTCCTCGGGTTTATCATGCCCCGTCAGCAGCTTAATCTTCGACGTAGCGGCAGCAGCCTTAATATATGGTTTCAGCTTAGGCCAGGGATGTGTTCCACAGGCGTAAAGCTCGTTTTTATCGTTTCGGCTTACCATGTCCAGGTTAATATTGGCTACGATCTTTGTGAGCGGAACCGGCGGCCTGGCCACGAAAGCCTTCGCGCCCTGGAGCCCCATTTCCTCCCCGTCGAACGCCGCGAAGATGAGCGTATAGCGTGGCGGGTGTTTCGAAAACCAGGCAGCAATGCCCAAAATGGCTGCCACACCGGAAGCATTATCGTCCGCCCCGTTGAATATGCTATCCGCAGCCCCGGCGATACGCCCACATGATCGTAATGCGCGGAAATAACGATCACGCTGTCGATTTTCCCCAGGATGTAGCCATAGAGGTTAGTGCCCATGATACGCTCTGTACCGCGGTTGAAGTAGAAGGGTTGCTCGAAGGTGCCGTTCATGGGTTGGATGCCGGCTTTCCTGAAACGGTCCAGCAGGTAGAACTGCGCCATGCGGTTTCCTTTGGTGCCCGTTTTACGGCCCATGTACTTATCTGCGGCGAGGGTTTCCACGTCTTTCAGCAGTTGCGCGGAGTCTACCTGCGCCTGAGCGCTGCCAGCCAGGGCGGCGCAGCATAAGAGGGTCAGGACTGTCTTCATCTCGGTCAGTTAATTTCCCAAATGTAGCGAATAAGGACTTCCAATTATTAGCAGTATATACGAGCGGAATAAAAAAGCCGGCATCTTTCAAAGGATGCCGGCTCTCTATAAAGCATATGCTAAATTACTTGAAAAGCTCGAAAACGACCCAGCTGCAGGCATAGGCGAGGAGGGTCATGTAAACGAACTGGATGATGGGATACTTCCAGCTTTTGGTCTCGCGCTTCACAATGGCGAGGGTACTCATACACTGCATAGCGAAGGCGTAGAAGATCATAAGCGACAGCCCCGTTGCCAGTGTGTACACCGGCCGGCCGTCGGGCCATTTGGCCATGGCCATCTTTTCGCGAAGGGTGGCGTCGCTGTCTTCAGAGTCGCCAACGCTGTAAAGCGTAGCCATCGTACCTACAAACACTTCCCGCGCCGCAAATGATGTGATGAGCGCGATGCCGATCTTCCAGTCGTAGCCCAGGGGCTTCACCACCGGTTCGATCGCATGCCCGAGGATGCCTGCATAGCTATTCGCCAGCTTGGCGGAATTAAGGTCGCGGTTCAGCTGATCTATGGTAGCGCTGTCTGTAGTTGCGGCGATCTGGGATTCGTATTCCTGGTGAACGGCTTCCATCCGGCCGGAAGGCCCGTAAGACGCGAGGAACCACAGAATCACTGAAATGATCATGATCACCTTACCGGCGTCCATGATAAATATCTTCGATTTCTCGATCATGGTGGTGCCTACGTTCTTCCAACGAGGGGCGCGGTAAACCGGCAGCTCCATGATGAAATAGCTTTTCTCTTTTATCTTGATGAACAGCTTCATCACCGCCGCCACCAGGAAGGCCATCACGAACCCGAGCAGGTACAACCCCATCATAGCGAGGCCCTGCAGGTTGAAGATCCCCAGTACCGGCGTATCCGGAATCACCAGGGCGATCATGATGGTATAAATAGGCAAGCGGGCGGAGCAGCTCATCAGCGGTGTGATCATGATGGTGATCAGCCTTTCTTTCCTGTTCTCGATATTACGCGCGGCCATGATGGCGGGTACGGCGCAGGCCACACCGGAAATGAGCGGCATGACGGATTTCCCGTTCAACCCTACCTGGCGCATGAGCCGGTCGGTCAGGAAGCTGATGCGGGCCATGTACCCCGAATCTTCCAGAATCGTGATCAACCCGAACAGGATAGCGATCTGCGGAATAAACACCGCGATGCCGCCCAGGCCCGCAACGATACCGTTGACGAGCAGGTCCGTCCAGTTATTGTCCGGCAGCACATCTGTCAGCCATCCGCCGATGGCGCCGAAGCCGCCTTCGATGAGGTCCATCGGGTAGGAAGCGAGCCAGAAAATGCTTTGGAAGAGGAGGAAAAGGACGCTCAGCAGGATGAGGTAACCCCAGAAACGGTGGAGGAGGATGTTGTCGATCCTTTCTGTCTGAAGTTGCTGCTGAAGAGGGTCCGTTTCCACCACCGTCCCGTTCATAATATGCTTGATGCGGGCATAACGCTGCATGATCTCGTCTGCCTGCACTTTGGTCTTATTGAAGTTTTGCGCACGGAGCAATTCTCTCAGCGCATGCTGCTTATCCTGCGGGATGAATTCCAGCTCATCATGATTGGCCGCCACGTGCAGCGCCGCATAATCGCTGGATACGGGATAGATCTGCTTCACCCCGTCGATAACCGCGGGAGCCAGTTGCCGGTTATCGATGAACTCGCGGGCGGGGAATGGAATTTCTCCTGCGCCACCAGTTCGATATTCTTTTTCAGCTGCTGGAGCCCCTTGTTCTTCCGGGGATTGATGGCCACCACTGGAACGCCCAGTTCTCTTTCCAGTCCGGCAAGGTCTATTTCGATGCCTTTCTTCTTGGCCAGGTCCATCATGGTGAGCCCGATTATGACGGGCATTTTCAGGTCGATGATCTGGGAACAGAAGAGGAGGTTGCGTTTCAGGTTGGAGGCGTCCGCGATGATGAGTACCATATCCGGTCGGTCGGAACCGTCGGGCTGAAGGAGCACGTCATAGGTCACATATTCATCCGCGCTTTTGGGGTACAGGGAGTAAGTGCCGGGAAGGTCGATGATGTTCGCTTCCAAAGTCGGCGTGATGCGGGCGCTGCCGGTCTTCTTGTCTACCGTTACGCCGGGGAAGTTGCTTACTTTCTGATTTAATCCTGTCAGCGCGTTAAAGAGCGAGCTTTTGCCGCTGTTCGGGTTCCCGACCAGCGCAATATTGATTGGTGCCTTCATCCTTATCTGTTCCTCCGGTTTTTTGAATATGCAAAACTAGCAATTAATAAGGCAGGGAATGATCGGATCGGGAAAAATCGGGCGCCTGGCGCCCTAAATAGCCCCTATTCCCTCATTTCACGAGCAAATCCTGGTTTAAATGGGTCTCTGATAAGGTTCTGAACGGCTCCTGGCCATAGGTTAACCGGCAGGAAACGGGCATGACCGCTCCGATATATCCTACCTATATCCTACCTATGTCCTACCTATATCCTACCTATATCCTACCCTTTAAAGGGGTAGGATATAGGTAGGATATATACAGGATAAATGCACAACAAATGCATGACATTGTAGAGGGCTCAGGCAGGCAACAAGCCGATTAGGTACTGACTAGCAGCAGATTGGAGCCCCGGAAGCTGGAAGCTGGTAGTTAAGAATAGGGCAGCACATTAAAGAAAAAACCGCGGTAAATACCGCGGTTCCTCAGGTTTTAGAAACTAAACTTATTGTGACGAATTGCTATATCTTATGACAGTGCCGTGGGCAGTTGGAACAGGAATCCGACGAAGTTCGTGGATGCCGTGGTTTTAGGGACAGACGCCGGCACGGTGTCGATTTGTTGTTGTGGTTTGTTGCGGTCCGGGCCTTCGTAGCGGTAGTTGCGGTCGAGGGAGTCACGGAACTGGCGGTCGGAGCCCGGGGCGGGAGGGAGCTCTCTTCTTTCCCAGTTACCGTTGTCGTTCATTTTCAACTCCATGCGTTCATTTTGGTCCCAATCGTGACCTTCATCCCACCAATGACCGCGGCGGTAGCCGTCGAATCCATAATGATCCCGCGCTTTGCGGTCTACGACCAGTTCCTTGCCAGCCGGTACGAAAACGGTCACGTAGACGCGCTGGTCGCGGTAGCTGGAATTCCTGGGAAAGAGAAGCCGCTGGGGAGGAGGAGCACGGAATCGCGCTGTGTGATCTGAATCCCGATCTGACGGGCCAGCTCGCGCGCTTCGGCGCTGCTGCGGCCACGGGAGCTTTTTCTATCACTACGGAGAACTGATCGCTGTCGCTCTTTTCCATCCGGATGCGAATGTTGTCACATACTACGGTGTCTTCAGAAATGTGCAGCGCATCAAAAATATCATGTTCGTCGATGCGGAGCAGGTCATCGTTCCGGGAGATGATGAGCCGTCCGCCGGAGGGTTGCTGAATGGATACCTGTTCGCGGACGCCATTCTCGGTAGAGAAGTCGCGGGAGACAGATACGGCGAGGGTGATGGCGAGCACGATGCCGAGGATCCAGAAGAAGCCGAGGGTCATGCCGGCATATTTGTTCTGCATCCGGTTGCCGGTGATTTTACGCACCAGGAAGAGGATGAGCCCCAGGATGGGGATACCTATCAGCAGGGCGAAAGCCGGCCAGAAGAGCATAGACTGGGTGCCTTCAGTAAGGATGAGGTCTTTGATCGGCAGCAGGACCGCGGAAAAGCTGGCAGCGACGATCAGGCCCACTACCAATACGAAGAGCATTACAAATCCGATGAAGAGGAAGAACCCTTTGGCAATCCAAACGATGGCGTTGCCCAATCCCCGGAAGAACGACTCGATGGCAGATCCGGCATCTCTACCGAACTGTTTCCCGCGGCCCGCCGAAAAATTTCGCACATCCTCCCCATACTTTCCATGCGGGCGCGGATCTGGTTCATTTCTTCCTGGACGGTGGCCTTAATATTATTAACATCCACCCTTTCACCGCGCATTTCCAGCTTCTCGGCTGCGGAAGCTGCTTCGGGCGTGGCAAACCAAAGGATCAGGTAGATTAGGATACCACCGCCCCAGAAGCAGGCCGTAACTACAAACAGGATGCGCATTACAACGGGATCTATACGGAAGTAAGCCGCCAGGCCGGAGCACACGCCGCCGATCACCTTGTGATCTGTGTCGCGGTAGAAGCGTTTACGGGGACGGATGTACGGATCGAATGCCTGTTGCTGGCTTTGCTGTTGAGACTGATTCGCGGAAGAATTGCCGGTGGCCTGTTCTTCGTTGAACTGCTCGGGTGTGCCCATGGAGGCTTTGATCTCGGTCACGTCTGCATCGGTGATGCAGTGCGCGCCTTTTTGATCTTATCCTGGAAGATTTCCGCGATGCGGCTTTCGATATCGCTGACGATTTCGTCGGCCCCCTCTTCCTGCGAAAAGTATCGCTTAAGGCTGTCCAGGTACTGCCGGAGCAGCTCGTACGCCGAATCCTCGATGGGGATGAGGCGGCTGGAGAGGTTTATGTTGATAATCTTTTTCATCTCTGAATCTTGGTTTTTAGGTTTTGGATGGGTATTACTGATTTGATTCCGGTTGCCGGGTGAGTTCCTGAACTGCGTTGGCGAGCTCGTTCCAGGTAGCCTCCAGTACCTTGTAGAAGTCTTCTCCTTTATCGGTCATGGAGAAATACTTGCGCGGGGGCCGGAGCTGCTTTCTACCCAACGGTAGGTGAGCAATTCTGCGTTCTTGAGGCGTGTCAGAAGCGGATATAAGGTCCCTTCCAGGATATCCAGCTTCGCTTCTTTCATTTTTTCAATAATGTCTGAAGGATAAGCCTCGCCTTGCTTGATGATGGACAGGATGCAGAATTCGAGCACCCCTTTTCTCATCTGTGATTGTGTGTTATCTATATTCATGGCAAGTGAGCTTTGAGTTTTGGGCTGATATCTTTCAGCCTGACATAACAAAGGTACAAACTATTTACTACTATGCAATACACAATACCCTTTAATGCAAAATAACTTGCTTACAACGTTACCGCTATTCCAGCCCCAGATTCTTTCTGGCAATGCGTTTCAAGTGATTTTTGGTGTAGGGGGAGGGAGAGACTATTTGTGATGAGCGGTAAATGGGCGGATGGGCATTGTTGTGGCAAATAAACTGTAAGTGACAGATATATAATAGCTTATTGCTTATTTAACATTTTTTTGACCCGGAAATGTATGATTTATGGCGGATGGGGTTACTTTTGCTTACGTTCAAGTGTGTAATTTACAATTGATGAAAAAATTAATCAGTGTTTTCTTAATCGGCCTGATGTGTATTCAGGTGCTTCCCATCAAGGAGGTAGGAAAACTATTGTTTAATAATCAGATTGTAGAGGAGCATGTGGAGAATTGCGGGGCGAAGGGCGTAAAGCTGCCCAGCGATCTTAATGTCCACAAATATGGGGAAAACGAAACGGAAATGAACCCGGCACTTTTCCTCCGCACTTTGACTTATCGTTTGATGGAAGACATTCCTGCCGGTCCTGTGCAGGAGATCCAAACCCCTCCTCCCAACGTGCTTGCTTAAATAGCCGTTCGCGCTACCCGTTCCGGGCCAGCGCATTTTGACTTTTCATTTTTATTTATTCTCCACGGAAGACGCATTGCAAAGCCGGTTTGAGGCTGTTCCGACGTTTCCGTTCATTTGCTGCTCCGCGGGCGGTTGATGTACGGCGATGATCGCAACGGTTTCGAGGCTCCGGCGCCCAACGTTTCGGTATGGCCTTTAATGACTGCAGGCCTCCGGTGCGCGCGATGCTGTGATTCCGTATAAAACCAAGCTACATGAGCAAGCAAATTCCTGCTATGTCCAATATTAAAGGCGATCTTTCTTCGGGGCTGGTGGTATTCCTCATTGCGGTACCGCTCTGTCTCGGCATCGCTTTGGCCTCCGGCGCTCCGTTATTCTCTGGCCTTATCGCAGGTATCGTAGGTGGTATCGTCGTGGGTTTTTCAGCGGCTCCAATCTTAGCGTGAGCGGCCCCGCGGCGGGTCTTACCGCCATAGTGCTGACAGCCATCGGCAAACTGGGCGCTTTTGAGGCGTTCCTTATGGCCGTAGTGCTGGCCGGCGCTCTCCAGCTGTTGCTGGGGTTCATCCGCGCAGGGTTATCGCCAACTATTTTCCTTCTAATGTTATTACCGGTATGCTTACCGCGATCGGTATCATCATCGTTTTAAAACAGATCCCCATGCCTTCGGATACGACCAGCATGCAGAAGGGGAACTTGCATTCATCCAACACGATGGGGAGAACACGTTCACCTCCATCCTGAGCACCATTAATCATATACAGTTAGGAGCAGTGATCATCACCGCGATTTCGATCCTGATCCTGCTGTACTGGCAGAAAGTTCCGAAACTGAAAGCCATTCCCGCTCCGCTTGTGGCCGTCCTTGCCGGTATCGGCCTCAATGCACTGTTTATCGCTACCGGCTCAACCCCGCCCTGGAGCCCAGCCACCTGGTGCAGCTCCCTGTCGCTTCATCTGCAAGTGAGTTCGCCAGCCAGTTCACATTGCCCGACTTCAGCAAGGTATTCTCTACAGAAGTTATCACCGTTGCGGTTACGATCGCCGTGGTAGCGTCTATCGAGACCTTGCTGAACCTCGAGGCAACCGACAAGCTCGATCCGCTGAAACGTTACTCCGATCCTAACCGCGAATTGCGCGCACAGGGCCTGGGAAATATGCTCAGCGGCCTCATAGGCGGTCTGCCCGTCACCTCGGTAATCGTACGCTCTTCGGCTAATATCAACGCCGGCGGCCGCACGAAAGTAGCGACCATTTCTCATGGCATTCTCTTATTGGTGTGCGCGGCGCTCATTCCTACCGTGCTCAACCTGATCCCGCTGTCTACCCTGGCCGCCGTGCTGCTGGTAACCGGTTTCAAGCTGTGCAAACCCACGATCTTCAAACAGATGTTCGCCAAAGGCAAGTATCAATGGATACCGTTCCTCGTTACCGTAGTGGTTATCGTGATGACGGACCTGCTCGTAGGTGTGGCCATCGGTCTGGGTGTGAGCGTGCTGTTCCTCCTTTGGGGTAACATGAAGAGCCCATACTTCTTCCGTAAAGAAAAGTACCGGACCGGCGATATGTTCGTACTGGAACTTTCCCAGGAAGTATCTTTCCTCAACAAAGCCAACATCCTGCTCACGCTCGACAAGATGCCGGAAAAAAGCACCGTTATCATCGATGCATCGAAAACGCTCTACATCGATCAGGACGTGCTCGACATCATCCGCGAGTTTACGCAGATCAAGGCGCCGCAAAAGCAGATCAAGGTTGTGCTGCGCGGATTTAAAGACGCTTACAAAATCAATAATACCGACCATCTCTTCGTGGACGGAGAGAAAGAACCACACGTTGTGGTGGCCCACTCACAAGGCACCCACAAGGAATTGTTAAAAGAATTATCAGTTAACTAAAAAAATCGGAACATGAGAACACATAATAAACTCTCCCAAAGCAATACTACTCCTGAAATGGCGCTGCAAATCCTGAAAGAAGGCAATGAGCGCTTCGTGAGCAATCTTCGTATCAACCGCAACCTGCTGGCCATGGTGAACGATACGAAAGAAGGTCAATGGCCCGTAGCGGCAATCGTTAGCTGCATGGACTCCCGTACATCCGCGGAACTGATCTTCGACCAGGGCCTGGGCGATGTATTCAGCATCCGCCTGGCAGGCGCAGTGGTATCCGACAACGTGCTCGGCAGCCTCGAATACGCCTGCAAGGTAGCCGGTTCGAAATTCATCGTTGTATTGGGCCATACGCATTGCGGTGCGATCAAAGGCGCGTGCGATCACGTGGAAATGGGCAACCTGACCGGCCTGCTCGGTAAGATCCGCCCGGCGGTATTCCAGGAGAAAACTATCTCTGAGAACAGAACATCCAAAAACCACGATTTCGTGGAAGCCGTTACCAATATCCACACCGAGCGTTCGGTGCAGGCGATCCTGGAACAAAGCATCATCCTCGCAGAAATGATCGATAACGGAGAAATAGGCATTATCGGAGCCATGTACGATGTGGAGACCGGGGTGGTTACTTTCCATGAACATACCAAGCGCATCGGTAAGGCGCGCGAAGCGGTTGCGGAAACGGTATAACCCTGTCCCATGAAAAGTCAAAAGCCGGAAGAGCAGTCGCTTCCGGCTTTTTTATGTAATGTGGTAACTAATTCTACATGTATTTGTCGCCCTTGTGGCGCTTCACCTCGGCAACATATTCCTTGATTTGTTGCTCGTTCTGCTTTTTGCAGATGAGCAGCACGTCCGTGGTATCGATCACGATCATGTCATCGAGGCCCTGAAGGAGTACGAGCTTATCGTTCGGCGCTTTTACCATGCATTTGGTGGCGTCGATGACCATAACGTTTTTACCCTGCACGGCGTTCCCAGGTAGTCCTTTTCCAGATTTTCGTATGCAGAGGCCCAGTGCCGAGGTCGCTCCAGCCGAAGTTCGAGGGGATCACATAAACGTTGTCTGCCTTCTCCATGATTCCATAGTCGATGGAAATGTTGGTGCATTGTGTATAAATGCGTTCGATGGTTTCTTTTTCGGTGGGTGAATTAAGACTGTCATGGTTTTGAACAAATAGTTCGTCCATTTCCGGGAGATAGGCTGCCAGTGCCTGAAGTATCGCCTTGGAATTCCATACGAAGATACCGGCGTTCCAGAGGAAGTCGCCGCTTTTGAGGAATGTTTTGGCTAATTCCAGGTTCGGCTTTTCCGTGAAGGTTTTGACTTTATAAACATTATCGGCTACTTGTTCCGTTTCATATTGATATAGCCATAACCTGTATCAGGCCTGGTGGGTTTTATTCCAAGCGTAAGCAATGCTTTGTTTTTCTGGGCAAAGAGCAATGCATTCAGGCAAGTGCTTGTAAAGATGTGGCGTCCATGATGAGATGGTCCGCCGGAGCGCAGATCATGCTGGCATTTGGATCTTTCTTATGTATCTTATGGGAAATATATGCCACACATGGTGCGGTATTTTTCCGCGACGGTTCACTCACGATATTATCAGCCGGCAGATTGGGCAGTTGTTTGGCCACAGTATCTGCATAGTGATGGTGAGTAACTACGTAAATATTTTCTTCGGGAATAAACTGCGTAAAACGCTCGTAAGTCCATTGCAGGAGGGTCTTTCCTGTGTTAAGGATATCCAGGAATTGCTTCGGATAATCTGTACGGCTATAGGGCCAGAATCGGCTCCCGATGCCGCCGGCCATAATGGCCACATAAAAATTTTTATTCAACGTTGTCATCGTTTAAATAATTCCTTCTCGGATTAAGTCGTGTAAATGTATAATTCCATGATACTGATCACCTTTCATGACCAGTAATTGGGTGATATCATAAGTCCTCATCATTTCCAGGGCGTTAACCGCCAGTTCATCGGCGTCGATGGTTTTCGGGTGGGTGCTCATGATATCCGCGGCGGTAACGCCGGCGGCATTCATATTCTTTTCGAGCATCCGCCTGAGATCTCCATCTGTGATGATACCCCGGAGACTATCTTTTTCGTCGACGACTCCCGTAACGCCCAGCATTTTAGAGGATATTTCGACGATTACTTCGCGGAGGCTGCTTCCAAGCTGTACTTTCGGCACCTGGTGCTGACGGCTGAGGTCTCCGACTTTGAGATAGAGCTTCTTGCCGAGGGTTCCGCCGGGGTGGAACCGGGCGAAGTCTTCGGCGGTAAAACCTTTCATCTCAATGAGGCAGACGGCTAATGCGTCGCCCATGACCATTTGAGCCGTGGTGCTGGAAGTAGGGGCCAGATTATTGGGGCAGGCCTCCTGCGATACATAAGTATTTAGCACAAAATGTGCCGATAGTGCCAAATAGGAGTCAGCCTTGCCCACGATGGCCACGAGCGTATTGCCGAGGTTGCGGACTAATGGTACAAGGACCTTGATCTCGGGGATTCCCCGCTTTTGGAGATGCAGACCACCACATCGTCGGGGTAATCATCCCCAGATCGCCGTGAATGGCGTCTGCCGCATGCATAAAAAGGGCGGGAGTGCCGGTGGAATTAAACGTTGCGACGATTTTTTGGGCAATAATGGCGCTTTTACCGATACCAGTAATCACCACACGCCCGGTACAGGCGGCCATCAGCTCCACCACGCGCTCAAAATCCGCATTGATGTACTGTTCAAGGCTGCCGATCGCCTCCGATTCAAGCCTGATCGTCCTGATCCCTGTTTCCCGAATATTAACCGATATCTTCTGTTTCATGCGACAAACACAAATTTATCAATTTTTGTCCAAGCCCCGCGATCCTGTAAATTATATTGACACAACGGGGTTTTTTAAGTAATTTCGTGTCCCCAAAAATATATGTCAAGAATCTTTCATCTAAAGCAGCGTTATAGCGTTGCATTACTCGGATCTAAATTACAATGTGATGGCTGTTGCAAAGGTAAGTTTGTTGGATGCATTACACGAACATTTTGGGTTTGATTCTTTCAAAGGGAATCAGGAGAAGATTATTAAAAGCATACTTTCCGGAAAAGATACATTTGTGATCATGCCTACCGGCGGCGGCAAATCGCTTTGCTACCAGTTGCCGGCCCTGATGAGCCCCGGAGTAGCGCTCATTGTCAGCCCGCTGATTGCGCTGATGAAAAACCAGGTAGACCTGGTCCGTTCATACAGCAGCAAAGATAACGTGGCACATTTCCTGAACTCCACCCTAACTAAGGCCCAAATCAAGAAAGTTCGTACTGACCTGCAGTCCGGCAAAACAAAAATGCTTTACGTAGCGCCCGAAACGCTAACGAAACAAGAAAATATCGACTTCTTCCGCGAGCTGGAGATCTCCTTCATCGCCGTGGATGAGGCCCACTGTATTTCTGAATGGGGGCACGACTTCCGTCCGGAATACCGCCGGCTGAAAGAAATGATCGACATGATCAGTGCCGATCTGCCCATTATCGCCCTCACCGCCACGGCAACGCCCAAGGTGCAGAGTGATATCGTGAAGAACCTCGAGCTCAGGACTCCCGAGGTCTTCATATCCTCCTTCAACCGCCCGAACCTCTATTACGAGATCCGCCCTAAGCGCAAGAAGGAGCAGACCATTAAGGAAATCGTCAAATTTATACATCTCCATAAAGGCAAATCCGGCATCATCTACACCCTCAACCGTAAAACCACGGAAGAGCTTGCCGATATGCTCGTGGCCAACGGTATTAAAGCCGTAGCCTACCACGCCGGACTCGATGCAACCACCCGCGCACAGCGGCAGGATATGTTCCTTCTTGAGGACGTAGAGGTTATCGTAGCCACCATTGCGTTCGGGATGGGGATCGACAAGCCGGATGTACGGTTCGTTATCCACTACAACATCCCCAAATCCCTGGAGAACTATTACCAGGAGACCGGTCGCGCCGGCCGCGATGGCCTCGAGGGGAATTGCATCTGCTTCTATTCCTACCAGGACGTGCAGAAGCTGGAGCACCTGATGCGCGACAAGCCGCTCTCCGAACGGGAAATGGGCGCACAGCTGATCAATGAGACCGTGGCATACGCGGAAAGTGCCGTATGCCGCCGGAAAGTGATCCTGCACTACTTCGGGGAGAAATATGAAACCGAGGACTGCGGTAAATGTGATAACTGCCGTAATCCGAAAGAAAAGATAGAAGTTAAGAACCGCGTCGTAATTGCCCTGAAGGCTATTTCCGCCCTCGAGGAGCGATTCGGCTCGGACTATGTAGTGAATATCATCACCGGGAAATCTAACCCCAGATCACCACATTCCGCCACGATAAGCTGGATGTGTTCGGGGAAGGAAGGAGTTTGACGCCCATTTCTGGAATTCGCTGCTCCGCCAGATGATGCTGGAAGGACTTATCGAGAAGGATATTGAAGAATATGGCCTGCTGAAGATTACAGAAAAAGGCCGGAAGTTCATGAAAAAGCCTTACCTCATCCACGTGGCGCTCAACCACCAGTTTGAAGAGGAAGTGGCCGAAGAAGAAGAACAGGCCGCAGCAGAAGCACAGCCTACCGCGGATCCCGTGCTCTTCGAAATGCTGAAAGACCTTCGCAAGAAGGTCGCCAAAGAAAAGAACCTGCCGCCATTCGTGATCTTCCTCGAAACCTCGCTGGAAGACATGGCCACTCAATATCCTACCACCACCCAGGAACTGGAGAAGATCCAGGGCGTTAGCAAGGGTAAGGCCATACGTTACGGCAAGCAGTTTATCGATGTAATCGCTAAGTTCGTAGAAGAGAATGATATCGTGAAGCCAGACGACTTCGTCCTGAAATCCGTTGTCAATAAGAGTGGTCTGAAAGTATTCATCATTCAGAACATCGATAAGAAAATGCCGCTGGAAACCATTGCCCGCAATAAGGAACTAACCTATTCCGAATTGCTGGATGAAATGGAAACCATCGTTGCCAGCGGCACCAAGCTCAACCTTGATTATTGTATCGACGAAGAGCTGGACGATTACGCACAGGATGAGATCCTCGAGTATTTCAAGGGTTGTGAGACCTCCAGCCTGGCGCTGGCTAAGGAAGAACTGGTAGAAGGGAATTATTCGATAGAACAGTTGAAATTAATGCGCATTAAGTTTTTAGTGGTTTATGGCAATTAATGACGTAAAACGGAAATCGCCGGCGTCCGCGGGCAGATCGTGCATCATCCGCTGTATGGACAGTTACAGTCGATCGAGGACGTACGTAAATTCATGGAACACCATGTCTTCGCCGTATGGGATTTCATGAGCCTGTTAAAGGGCCTTCAGCGTGCCCTTACTTGTGTGACGACGCCCTGGGTACCGGTGGGTTCGCCGGAAACCAGATTCCTCATCAATGAGATTGTAACAGGAGAGGAGAGTGATCTGGATGCCACGGGTACTATGCACTGTAGCCATTTTGAACTTTACATACAGGCGATGGAGCAGGCGGGAGCCGATACCCGCAGGATCAACAACCTGCTGGAAGGTATTCGTGCCGGAAAAGCGTTGGGATCTTTGCTGGAGGGGTTTCCTTCATCCGTAAAGGGTTTTCTTGAATTCACATTCGAGGTCATCGCTACCGAAAAGCCACATATCATGGCCGCCGTTTTTACTTTCGGCAGGGAGGATCTTATTCCTGATATGTTCTATGCGTTGGTGAAAGATCTGAACGATCAATTCCCCGGGAAGTTTGATATTTTCATTTATTACCTCGAGCGCCACATCGAAGTAGACGGTGATCATCACAGCAAACTGGCAGAAAAGATGGTAGAAGAACTTTGCGGCAACGATGCGCAGAAATGGGCTGAAAGTACCGCCTATGCTGCAAAAGCGCTGGAATGGAGAAATATACTATGGAATGGTATTACTGCAAAAGCAGAAATTTTTGAATAATGTTTTGGAGTTTTCAATAATTGTCCTACTTTTGCATTCCCCTTTACAGACGGGGTGCCTTGGTGCGGTAGCTCAGTTGGTAGAGCAATGGACTGAAAATCCATGTGTCGCCGGTTCGATCCCGCCCACACCACAAAAAAGAGATCATCGAAAGATGGTCTCTTTTTTTTTAGCTCCTATAACTAAAGCTCTCAGGTCATTTCCATTTCTTGGGATCAAGTCAAATTCCTGGGGATTCTAAGTTTAGGCATACAACTTCGCCAGCCTGAATAGGAAGAATTGAATATCTCTCACCCCTCTCATGCTATTCCTAAACGCTTTGACCTTCGCATTGAATGATTCAGCGGCCGCATTGGTTGCTCTATTATTGAAGAAGTTAAGTATGCCCAGATAATGGTTCTTTATCGTCCTGGCAAGGGTTCTGAAGGACGCAAGTCCCGCTTCTTCCACGTCATTATACCATAAAGCCAGCTTCTTAAATGCCTGCTCTTTACAGGTAGACACCCGGTAGACCTCTCCCAGCCGCAAAGACAACTGATACGCCTTTTGAATAACGGGGTAGCGGCTAAAAAGAAGTTCGCCTCTCTGTTGTTGCTCTCTGGTCCAGAGCCGATGGTGTTTGAAAAGCAAATACCGGCTGCGAGCCAGCAACTGTTTAAGTGTGTCCCCATTAGGCAAAACCTCTGGATGGTAAGCCTGTTGTAGTTTACGAGCCTGCTCGTAGGCCAGGTTCTCCTGCTCGAGTGCTTCCCACCGGTAATGGATCCGGGTCTCCTGTACAGCATCAAACGCCAGTTGCTGCACATGGAAACGATCGGTTACACGATGGGCGTTAGGGAAACATCTTTTGACGGCCAGATTCAAACTGCCGGACATATCCAGCGTCACCTCCTGCACAGTATTACGGACGCGTTTAGGTATCTTCTTCAAGATATCTACCAGGTAATCAGCCTGAGTCCCCTTTATCATCGCTACGATAGAACCTTTGCGACCTTTAGCCAGCTTATTGGTCACAATCGTATACAACTCTCCGCTGGAGAAGGCTGTCTCATCAATGCTCAAATAAGGGCTGATATTCTGCTCAAATAGCATCCAGTGCTCAGCATGTTCCTTCTGTTCCCAAACAGGAAAGTCGCTAAGATGGTGCTTGTATTGTTGTTGGAGCTGTTTACCGTCAACGTGGAAAAGCTGTCCCAGCTGGACCGGGCTAATGGGACTGTTATCTAAATGCCTTCTTTAAAAAAGACCGAACTCTTGGGTAATTCGAGTTCCGTCGGCGACCAGATTCCAGTCTCTACTGATGATTTGACCAGTTTCTACAATCTCCCAGCGCCGCCGTTTGATGACAAGGGTCACCTTTTGGCCCCGGATAGGAAAATCCTGCACCCTGATCTCGTCAAGCAGGCCCTTAGAATGCAGTTTGACATCTTTGTATTCCTCTGGGGCCTCGTTGCGTTCTTCCAGATAAATATGAAGCCCATTGGGCGATTGAGTAGTTTTGATCAGGTCAAAATATTCGAGTATGCCGGCCGGCAGTAGAAGTTCGATGAGTTGTTTATAAGTCTGGTCCACGGAAATCTTTCAATATAGCATGTAAAACAACGACTTTTTAATACTTCCCCAACTTTTCAACTTGATCCGGAATGTATGGTATGGCTAAAATGTATACCGGTAGAAATGTTCGCTAAGATGTTTTCCGGCAAATCCAGCCCTAAGTCGCGCGATCAGTCCGCGAGGTCCCGTAAATTCTTTCCTAGAAATTTCTACATCTCCAACCTGATCAATGCGAAACTCCCCATATTCATATCGCTCATCCGTTTTTATAATGCTTTTAGGGCGATTACGTGCATCATACCCAATACTGTCTACCTGATTAATCACGTTACGATCTGCAATTTCGCGCCTGACTTTCAACCTGCCCTTTTCATGCTTATGAATATTCGGCATCTCGCTGAGATATACATTCACCCACGAGCATAACAGCCGGCTGGATAATCGCCCGTTTGCCCCATAATATAGTTCTTGTCCCGGCCAACCCATTGGGGCAGCTTCGCCGAAATGGGTGTTTGCTGTAAAAGGGCAAATAGTCTTCTTCGATATTGGTTAGTGATGGCTGGGATTGCTGCAAAAGCAACGATGATTGAATATGACACTCGGGACATAAGGTATGTGGATAATCGTCTTGTGATTGTTGAGGTTGAACTGAAATTGAAAATATGGTAAAATGCGTCCGGATACTTCATGTTTTCCGGTGTAGGTCGGTGCTAATACATCCCGTTCGTCCCTCCTTCAAACGTTGTAAACGGCCTTTCCCGGTTGAAAAGGAGATTGCCGTTGGAATCCCCGTGTGTATGCCTATTTTTAGGCTAAGGGCCAACCCATCCGTAAATTCCACAGTCAATCAAGCATTTATGAACGTTACGCACCTCACCTCCAGAGTGACTTTGTTGATAAGCAGCCTTCTCCTTTTTGCCGCCTGCGCTTCCCAGCGGGGCACGCAGGGCTCCGTTAACTGGAATCAAAAGAAAATACTCGTCTTCACCAAGAACGGTAAAGGCTTTGTACACGACAATATCGCCGATGCCGCAGCCGCTTTTAAAAAAATGGGGACTGATCACGGATTCTCTGTAGACGTCTCAAATGACGCCTCTGTATTCACCGAACCTAATCTTTCCCGGTACGATGCGCTTGTATTCACTTCCACTAACAATGACGTTTTTGACACTGACGCCCAGAAGGTCGCCCTCATGCGGTATATACAATCCGGCGGAGGTTTCATGGGTGTCCATTCCGCAATAGGGACTGAAAGGAAATGGGATTGGTTTAAGTGGATGATCGGGGAACATTTGCCTGGCACGCCAAATTCCAATCATTCAGAATTGTTACGACCGACCCATCCCATCCGTCATTGAAAGGAGTACCAAAAGTCTGGGTCCGGGAAGATGAATGCTATTTTTCAAAGGAATTATACGCCGGCATCCACCCCTGCTTGCGCATGATGCTTCCAGTTTACAGGATGTAAATGATACCATTCTGAAGAAGAATCAGGGCTCGTATGGTAATTTCTATCCTGCCGCCTGGTACCAGCAATTTGATGGCGGATTCGTTTGGTTTACCTCCCTGGGGCATCGAAAATCCGATTATACCGACCCTGTGTTTATAAATCACCTCTACCAGGGCCTACACTGGCTTGTTGGTCAGACCGGACAAAGAAATGCATCCAAAGCCTATGCGATCTCGCCGAATACGCCGGTCGACTATCAACGTTAATTTGATGAACATGAAGCAATACAGTTACCTGCTGGGCGCTTCGCTGCTAATGGCAGCCTGCCAGCCCGGTCAACCGAAAGAAGAGCAAGATATGGTTCACCTGATCACCCTCGCACCGGGACACTTCCATGCCGCACTCGTGCAAAAGACCGCCACTCCCGGTATCGACAACATTGTGCACGTATACGCACCGCAAGGGCCAGAACTGGAAGCGCACCTCAATCTCATTAAGCAATACAACGAGCGGCCAGACCAGCCGACCCACTGGAAAGAAGAAGTCTATTCAGGAACCGATTGGCTGGAAAAGATGACCTCCGACCGCAAAGGATCCGTTGTCATTCTTGCCGGTAACAACCACGACAAAACAAAATACATCGATGCGGCCGTACGGGCAGGCATGCATGTACTCGCAGACAAGCCGATGGCCATTACACAGGAGGACTTTACATCACTCCGCAAAAGCTTCGCGGACGCCGAAGCGGCTAAGGTATTGCTGTATGATATTATGACCGAGCGGTCCGAGATCACCAACATCCTTCAAAAGAGTTGCTTCGCGATGTTACCGTCTTCGGTGAATTACAACCTGGAACTCCGGATTTACCGTCTATCGAGATAGAAAGCATTCATCACTTTTATAAAATGGTGTCTGGCAAGCCGCTTCGCCGACCCACCTGGTTTTTCGACCCATCACAACAAGGAGACGCACTGGTAGATGTAAATACCCACCTGGTAGATCTCACCCATTGGATGTTGTTCGACACCACGGTCCTCGATTATACCAGGGATATACAATTGAATAAAGCCGTGAAATGGAAAACGCCGTTATCGCTCTCGCAGTTCTCCACTATTACCGGCGCCGATGCCTTCCCTGATTTCCTGCTGCCTTACGTGAAAGATACCATAGCCGGCATTTCCGCGAACGGCACAGTGGATTATATCGTCAAGGGGATTCACGTCCGGCTGTCTGCACTCTGGAACTTTGAAGCGCCGAAGGGCGGGGAGATACGCATTACGCCATCGCGCGGGGTAGCCGCTGTAACATTGTCATCCGCCAGGAGCAGAGGAATCCTGGAAACCGGAGCTGTATGTGGAGCCTGTTGGAACCAACACCGCTTTTGGTGCAGCATTAGAAGCATCTGTTAAACGCCTTGCCGTTCAATACCCGGGCATTTCCGTGGTGTCCCAGGGCAAGCGTTTCCACATTTCCATACCACAGGAATTGAAAACGGGCCACGAAGCGCATTTTGCCGAAGTGCTCCAGCGCTATCTCGGCTTCCTTAAGGCCGGCAAAGTGCCTGCCTGGGAAATTAAAAACATGATCGCAAAATATTACGTTACTACCGCCGGCCAGGCGATGGCCAAAGAGATCATCAAATAAAGAACATGCAAGACTTCGAACTGTCAGGAAAAGAGTTTTAATAACAGGAGGTGGCTCCGGGCTTGGGCTGGCCGTTGCCCATACCTTCGCAGATTATGGCGCCGAAGTGATAATCGCTGGCAGGCGTGCAGAAGCATTGGCATCCGCAGCAGCCACCATCGGTAGAAATGTTCGGACCATCGCCTGCGATCTTTCACAGCTGGAAACCATTCCCGATCTGATAGATGGGATTGAATCTGCATTCGGTCCTTTGGATGTGCTCGTCAATAACGCTGGCATCCATTTGAAGAAAGATGCGCTAGAGGTGAGCGACGCGGAATTTGAATCGGTCCTCCGGACGAATCTCCAGGCTGTCTTTTCATTATCGCGAGAGGCGGCGAGAAGAATGACGGAGCGTAAATCCGGGAGTATTATCATGATCAGTTCAATGGCTGCGAAATATGGGATTCCCAAAGTGATCGCTTACACAGCGGCGAAGTCTGCGGTGGAAGGGATGACGAAAGCAATGGCGGTGGAATGGTCGCCGGCTGGCGTGCGGGTTAATTGTATTGCCCCGGCTTTATTGAAACGGAGATGTCCGCCAAGGCATTGAATAATGACCCAGACCGGAAAAACCGTGTATTGGGACGTACGCCTATGCGAAAATTAGGCAAGCCGAAGGATGTGGCCCTTGCGGCCGTATTCCTTGCATCTTCCGCCGCAGCTTTCATTACAGGAACCAGCCTGGCAGTAGACGGCGGTAATTCAATCGGATTCTGATCACCCTCAATCATATTCCACATGCGACCCAAGAAAAACGCCGGCGGCGGCTCGCGCCGGAACTTCCTCAAAAACACCCTGACGGGGGCGGCAGGTACGCTAGCCCTCACGCACATCCCGATGATCGTTCCGGCCCATGTCATCAGCGGTCCCCTCGCACCCAGCAACCGCATCAATATCGGCGCCATCGGCAACGGACGCATCTCCCGTGAACACGATATGCCTGGGGTTTGGAAACATGACCAGGCCCGCATCATTGCCGTTTGCGACCTGGATACCAACCGGCTTCAAAGCGCCCGGAAACTGGTCAATGATTACTACACGAAGAAAACCGGCAAAGCATACGATGGCGTAAAAGCATATAGTAATTACCAGGAATTGCTGTCGGACAAGGATATCGATGCCGTCATCATTTCAACTCCTGACCATTGGCATGTGATTCCCGCCGTTGCCGCCGTGCGTGCCGGCAAAGACGTGTACATGCAAAAACCAGCTTCGCTTACTATATCTGAGGGCCGCTACCTCAGCAACGAGGTACATAAAGCAGGGCGTATCCTGCAAATCGGTAGCCAACAACGTTCCATGCCGCAGTTCAAACGGGCTTGCGAGCTGGTTCGCAATGGCCGTATAGGAAAGTTCATACAGTTTACGTTGGGCTCCCAATCGACGATCCTACCCAAAGCACCCCGGAAAAAGAGATGCCCGTACCCGCAGGACTTAATTATGACGCTTGGCTCGGGAAACTCCCTGGGCGCCATATACCCTCAAACGCGTTCATCCCACCAACGATTTCAGCCGTCCGGGATGGCTTCGTTGCGAACAGTTCGGCGCCGGCATGATTACCGGCTGGGGTGCGCACCATTTTGATATCGTGAATTGGGGACTGGGATATGAATACACCGGTCCTATCGAGATATCTGCAAAAGCAGAATTCCCCGCAGCAGGGAGCCTCTGGGACGTTCACGGGCCGTTCCAGGCAGAAAACATTTATGCAGACGGAGTGAAAGTTCTCGCCGGCAACAGCTATCCCAATGGCGTAAAGTTCGTTGGGTCTGACGGTTGGATATTTGTTTCCCGTGGTAACTATTCAGCCACTGCTAACGACCCAGCCAGCCAGGCGAAAAACAGCAAAGCCCTGGACGCCTCCGATCCCAAAATTCTCAGTTCGGTCATAGGAGAAAACGAAATCCGGTTTACAGATAGCCAGGATCACCACGGCAACTGGCTCCAGGCAATACAATCCCGACAACAGCCCATAACCCCGATAGAAGTCGGACATCGGGCCTGCACGGTTTGCCTGTTGAATCACACAGCTATGAAACTGAAACGCAAACTTTTCTGGGATCCGGTGAAAGAACGGTATCAAAACGACGATGAAGCTAACGTAACACTCACGCGGCCACAACGCTGGCCCTATGTGTTGATTAATAAAAAAAGGCGGCCAAAACCGCCTTTTTTATTACCTGATTCTTAATACATCTATCCCCTGTTTTTCAAATAATCACGTTATTTTGTACATATTCAGTATTCGTCTTTCGTTTATCTGTTGACATTCCCTTTTATTGTGCTACGATCATTCGGGCAGACGTCAAGGATACAAAATGACATTATGTATGTGCTCCAATAATTTGTCGTTTCCACTATTATTCATTCTTTCCTTTTGCTGGATATCCGCATCGGCTCAAAACAACTATACGGATTCCCTGCGTCGTGAACTTGCCCGTCCTGCTATCAATCCGGGCGAACAGGCTTTGCTGCAATGCAGTCTGGCCGCCAGCCTTAGGTTTCTTGCACCCGATCAGGGAGTAGAGTTTGCCCGCCGGGCGGCCACATATGCCCGCACTCAGAGCGATGGCAAGTTTGGCGTTTTTGCTTACAACAGCCTTTCATTGTTGTTCCTTATGAAAGACAGCCTGCGTGCTGCGATCTCCGCCGCAGACTCTTGTGACTGGTATGCTTCGCGTACAGATGATCCTGTTGCCCTTGCTACCGCCGACTTTCGGAGGGCTTGCATCTATAACGTCCATCACCAGCACGACGAAACCATACTTTCCATTCAGCGGGCCTTTCAACATCTTGGCGAAATTGAATACCTACCCCTGAAAACATATGCCTACTATACATTGTATAGTGTTTACGCAGATCTTGATGACTGGGAAAATGAAGAGAAATATGCCCGGCTCTGCCTGCAGTCAGCTTTGCGAAGCGGAGACCCCAACCTCGTTGTAACGGGTTACGAAGCGATGGGCATCGCGCATCAGTTTCGATATGATAATACGGGAGACCGGCGCCACCTTGATTCATCATTGCTGGCAAATAAACAAGCCATGTGCCTTTCTCGCTCCCGGAAAGATGTCATGATCAATCCGAATGCAATCGCCGCATCAGCATTGAATACCGCTGATATCTACTTTGAATATTTCGACGACCAGTTCCGCGATTCCGTTCTCCATTACACCCAACTCGCTTTGGAAGCCGCGCTTCAGAGCCGCAACTCAGCCATTATTGCCAACTGTTACGGATTGCTGCATGAAGACGCCCGACAGCGCGGCCAACCCGACGCCGCGGAAGCATATCTCCTCAAAGCATTGTCTATCCTCGAAAATGACCTCCGACCTAACTATTATCCCTCAGCAATGTTTGCATCGCATTGGCTGAATTGCTTGAAGACAGGGGCAGACATGAGCAGTCCCTTATATATTATAAAAAATACCTCGACTATTTCAAGAAACGGTACGACGACGTGAAGCTGCGTGAAAGCCAGCGGCTGGAAGCACAGTTCCGGGCGGCCGGTAAAGCTGCTGTACAGTCTGCTTCCCTTGAACTGGATATTCTACACAAAATCCAGATCTACCTTTATTTGGGTCTGGCGCTCCTGGCTTTAATCGGACTGATGTTCATGCTCCGTTCTTTTCACTTCAGCCGACGTTATGCCCAACAACGCGAACTACTCCTGACGAAAGAAAAGGAAGAAGCACGATTGCTGCTCCAGCTAAAAACCGAGGAAGCGCTTAGGGCTTCAATAGAAAGGAAGGAAGCAGTAACAAAAGCTAACGCCCAGGAGGCCATCGCTCAAATCCAGACAGAAAAAGCACATCTGCTCGAAGCGTCCAGGAAAGAACTTACTGAAGAACAAGCCTGGCTCCGTAAAGAAATAATGGCTGGCAATGTTCATATATCGCAGAAAAATGAAGTTATCCTCGCACTTCGCGAAAAATTCGGGAAGTCCGTTCCGGCTATCGAAAAGTTGTTCCAGCAAGATGTAAGATTTAATGATGATTTTGAACAAATCCGCAGAACACTACGCGAACTCCACCCATCATTCTTTCAACGATTGGAAGAAAGAGCAGGACAGAAACTTACGCCGCTGGAGGAAAAGTATTGTGCCTTCATCCATCTGAAACTTACCAATAAACAAATGTCCGAGTTACTGCATGTAGAGCTAAAAAGCATCCAGGTATTCAAATACCGTTTGAAGCAAAAGTTGAAATTAGATAAAAATGATTCGCTGGATGTATACATACAATCCGTTAATTAATTAATAACCAATTTGTTAGATAAATATTTGCAGTGTAGCCTCAATGTATAGCCCCTCAGCACTAAAACTTTCCAACGATCTCGCACCTTTGCCCCTGTCCTCATGAAATCTACTATTCGAATTATGACCCAGGCTCACCCATTATCGCTGCGCGAGAAATTACATGCTTTTTTTCAAGTCGATTTGCCCATCAGTGGCGGAAACGGAGAAACCGTTGCCGAGGCTATCAAGATCGGATATACTGGTCCGGCTATGTTCGTCGCCATCCAATATGAAGTGCTCGATCTGATTTTCCGTAAACGGGGAAGATTGGGAAGTGCATCGCCAACGCTTGCATCGGGAAAACGGGCGCATTTATGACATCATGCAAATTAAAACAGGATCCGTGGATACCGACTTGTTGCTTTACCGCTACGAAAGTTTTCATTTTGATATTACCGACTGCCTTGAAAAGGATCTGATCGAAGAAGACGGTCTTCAATAATCCTTAGTTTCTATAGTCGGTAATACCGGGCTTCCCGCTTGCGCGCTACCTGGCATCCGGAGTTTTTATTACTTTCGGAAGATGAACCCAAACGTTCTTTTGTCCACCCGACTTGCCCGTCAGGGCATAACCCAGTCGGTAGGAGATACTCCCGCTGCAATTGCCGCGCATCTTTGCGCAATCCAGGCACAGGACTTTGCCGCGGCGAAATGGTCTTTGGGGCTGCGTTATCCTAATCTGACGGATGCCGGAGTGGAGACCCTTTTAGATAACCGGGAACTGATACGGATTTCAAGCCTTCGCGGAACGCTACATTTCATGCACCCGCAAGACGTCCGATGGATCACAAAACTTGCTTCTCCACGCGTGAAAGTACAGGGCGGGCCAATGTGGAAAAAGTTGGGTCTGGATGATGCCATATTTAACAAGGTATTCCGCATCTTCCGCGAAGCGCTGCGGAATGGTGAGGCACTCTCACGGGCAGAGCTTACGGTTATCCTGGAAAATAAGCGCATCAACACGTCCGATCACCGTATGAACCAATTTCTGACCTTCGGCGGACTAGAGCAGGTCATTTGCTGCGGGCCAAGGCGAGGTAAGGAGTTCACGTATGTTTTACTTGACGAATGGCTGCCTGTGACAACTTATAACTTACAACACTCACCACTTACCGAACTGGCGATCCGATATCTTCACAGCCACGGTCCCGCCACTCCGGAGGACTTTTCCTGGTGGAGCGGCTATCCCATTACCGCCTGCAGGAATGCTTTCAATGATGCGGGATCCGCATTGCAAAGTTTCACCATCAGGGAAAAAAGCTGGTACATAACTCCTGGCAAAGTGGAGGAGCAACCTGATCAGAAAGTAAGGCTGTTATCGGGGTTTGATGAATATCACATTGGTTACGCAGATCGATCGCTGATAACAGAAAGTGTTCCGGCGGGAGTCTTGTCGCCACCAAATGGAATTCTGCCAAATTTGGTCATATCCAAAGGGAAAATCGTAGGTAACTGGCGAAGAGAAATAAAGAAGAAAGAAGTAGAGATGGTATTTATACCATTCGGCTCGAAAACTATTCCTGAAAGGCGGTTATTAACCGCCGCGAAAGCTTATGGCGAGTTTATGGATCTACCGGTGAGGTGGGTTTCATAATTCCGGCTCACCGGGCCATAGCCGGTTCATACGATCCAGGAGGTTATTCCACTTTCTTAATTTATCCCTCGACGTTTTCCCCAGTTGTCGCCTGAACCGGAGCAGCTCTACCGAAAACATCCAGATACGCCGCTGCTGACGTGCCCACTTCACTTGATATCGTTTCTTCTTCATAATTCCGCATATTCGGTGTTTTCAGATGAATGGCCAACAAAGGGTTTGTTAAGGATCTGCCGGAAATATTTATTTTTGATACATGACCTCCTCCTCCATTCCACGCGAAGCCACTACCAAATGGCGACTGAAAGCAATATTTACCGGCTCCGTCGGCAACCTCGTGGAGTGGTATGATTGGTATGCCTATTCTGCTTTCGCTATCTACTTCGCACCGGTCTTTTTCCCATCGGAAAATGCCACAGCCCGCTTGTTGAATACAGCCGCTATTTTTGCAGTAGGCTTTTTGATGCGCCCGTTAGGTGGATGGTTGTTTGGTAGTATTGCTGATCGTCGTGGTCGGAAAACTGCGATGACTTTAAGCGTTCTTCTCATGTCGTTAGGATCATTACTCATTGCATGTACGCCCTCCTTTGCATCAATCGGCATTGCAGCACCAGCATTACTTTTACTAGCCCGGTTAATGCAGGGCCTCAGTGTTGGCGGTGAATATGGCACATCCGCCACATACCTTAGTGAAGTAGCAGACTCCTCCCGGCGGGGATTCTTTTCCAGCTTTCAATATGTAACACTCATTGGTGGACAAATCCTCGCATTAGGTGTTCAGATGCTTTTGCAAAGAATATTCCTCACCCCAGAACAACTTGCGGAATGGGGATGGCGAATTCCTTTTGTGATAGGTGCTGCTTTGGCCATTACAGCTTTGTACTTGCGTCGTAATATGCACGAATCGGTAAACGTAGATTCTAAACAGAAAGATCGCGGATCCGTAAAAGCGCTATTCCGCAATCACCCCGCGCGGTACTGACTGTTGTAGGACTCACGATGGGAGGGACGCTGGCGTTTTATACCTATACGACCTACATGCAGAAGTTCCTTATAGAGACAGTGAAATTATCAAAAGAAGAATCGACGCTGATTTCGTTTATGCTTGCAGTAATCTTTGCCTGCATGCAACCATTATTCGGAAGACTTTCAGATAAAATCGGGCGAAAGCCATTACTCGTGGGTTTCGGCGTATTGGGAACTTTATGTACCGTTCCGTTATTGACTGCAATTAGTCATGCCGGCTCCGTGTGGACAGCTTTCTTTTGATACTGGCTGCACTCATCATCGTTAGTGGATATACATCCATCAATGCCGTAGTGAAAGCGGAGATGTTCCCGGCTGAAGTTAGGGCGTTAGGTGTCGGGTTTCCTTATGCTTTAACTGTCGCTCTTTTGGTGGTACCGCTGAAGCCATCGCGTTCAAGCTGAAACTGATTGGCCACGAGGAAATGTACTATTGGTATGTAACCATTTGTATTTTCATTTCTTTGCTTGTATATATATTCTCACGCGACAGCCGAAAGGATTCATATATGGATAAAGAACAATTATATTAATCCGGTGGATGGGGCCGTTATTCCCTTTGATGTCAAGTCCGGTCAAGCTTACTAAGGGTTAAATTGATTACTTTTGTAACATATGTATCTCACCGTTAAGGCACTTCATATCATTTTCATTGTGACCTGGTTTGCCGGTCTGTTTTACATTGTACGGCTTTTCGTGTATTTCACGGAAGCACAGGAGATGGAGGAGCCCCGACGCAGTATCCTCCAGGATCAATACCGGATCATGATGAAACGGCTTTGGTTTGGGATCACCTGGCCGTCAGCTCTCCTTACCTTGATATTTGGTCCGTGGATGGCTATTTTGCTTGGGAGCATTCCAGTGTGGCTTTGGATAAAAATCGGATTTGTAGTGGGACTTTACGGATATTTCTTTTTCCTGCATGGAATTTTCAAAGACCTACAGGCTGGAATCATAAAACGCAGTTCAACTCAACTCAGGGTTTGGAATGAAGTTGCCACGATATTTTTAGTAGCTATCGTTTTCCTGGTTGTACTTAAGAGTTTTCTGAGTATGGTTTGGGCAATGGTAGGATTGATCATTTTTACAGTCGCCCTGATGATCGCGATCAAAGTGTATAAACGGATCCGGGAAAAGAATAAATAAGCTTCTATTTTTTACCCATAGTTACCTGCAAACTTATCCCCGCAGAATATAGTTTCACCTTTCCTCGCCAACTCCACCGGCTGGAATTTTCACATAAGGTTGCAATCCCAAATTCATTCGTCCTTTCGTATTTTTCTCCCAACCAGCGCTGAGGTTGATTACTGAAAACCAATGCTGGTTTTGATTGCTGAATACACGGGTACGTTTATAATAGTTCGGGTAATAATATTCGTACTTCTCTCGGAGCATGAAATATGTTGATGCCCCCAGGCTTACATTCCATCTGCCGGCCGGGCGGTCTGCAAACACATAATGTAAATTCAACGGAACGTCGATAACGTCACAGTCTGCATCAATGGTTACATAGTTTCCAGGGTAAGGAGAGTTATATTCTTTAGGTGTGGCGCCATAAACTTTTTTCGTATATGCTGCCCCTGAACTAATGTACCAGCGGTTATTAACATGATACCTGAGCAAAAGTCCTCCGGTGAAACCAGCGTGCACACTGGTTAAGGAGCCAGTTGTATTGACATCCGGTCCAAGAAAAATACCTCCCTCAAAACCTTTTCTTCTTCCGGGTTTCCAGCGATCTTCAGATACGCTTTGCTCGGAACTTTTACCATTATCCACACTATCTTTTTCTACTTCTGACGGTTCTATTTTTCTAGATGCCGAAACGGTTGGGATAGATGAGTTATCCACAACAATTTTTGTGTCGCTGGTAATCTCCTTTTTTATCGGATGCTGGTTAGAAGCAACCGGAGGATTATCCACAATTGAATTCCTTTTTCATCGTCAACACTTCTTTTGACTGTAGTAGTTTCTTTTTGTGTGGACTTATACACACTAATAAGATTTCGTGTTGGTTTTGCAGCTGAACTTTCCGTCTTTTTAACTTCACCTGTTTTATCGGAGGCCAGGTTTCTCTCTAAAATCAGGTGACTCGTTTTCGGAGAGAGGGGTTTGTCCACATTTGATTTATCCTCGATCGCATTTTCATGAATTTGGCGAGGGCGACTACATTAGTTGCGGGCGTCGATGCATTAGAGATTTCATTTTTGGATGACGACGTATTATTATTCACATTCCGATCGGACAAAAACCACCAGCCGCCAATTCCGAGTATCAATGCTAGTCCGCCGAGCCACCACCATATTGGACGGCGTCGGCGAGGATGATCCAGCAGCTTTTCCATTCGCTCCCATGCCATGGGTTCGAATGGTGCTTCTGCATCCTGCAGTAATCTTCGGATGTTATGTTCAAATTGTTCGCTCATGACGGTTGGGCGGCGCCGATCGGTCCGGAGCCAGAAATATTCATTGATGTTAATGCTTCAATTTTCTCTTTAAGAATCCGCTTCGCCTTAAACAAATTGGATTTGGACGTACCCTCCGAAATTCCCAGCATCACTGCGATTTCATGATGTTGGAATCCTTCCAATACATATAAATTGAAAACGGTTCGGTAAGCAGGGGGAGAAGTTGAACTAGCTGAAGAATTTCTTCATAGGTTAATTTACTGATCGCGTTCTCATCGGGCATACCCAGATCATATACTTGCGTAATGTCTTCCGTGAAAACAATTCTCTTCTTGCTACGTAAATGGTCGATAGCAGTGTTCGCCATGATTTTACTCAACCAGCTTTTGAAAGGTCGGGACGTATCGTAAGTATGGATGTGGTGAAAAATTTTCAAGAAACCGTCATTTAATATTTCAATCGCCTCATCTTTATTATTCGCATATCGCAAACAGATAGCCATGGCATATCCAAAGAATTGCCGGTAAAGTGCTTCCTGGCTGGAGCGATTCCAGTTTCTGCAGCCCGCTATGATTGCTGATATGTCCTGCACTGAATTTTTAATTCGGTTTCCCGAAACCGCGGGAATACGGATGGTTAAATTTTTTCGGGCGTTATTACAGTATGTACGTTTTTTTCTATGATCAGGTTGCCTCTATTCAAGAAAGTCGGCTCGATTTGCTTTGATTTATGCAAGAAAATACCCCATTCAAATTTAGCCCAGTTTTTCGCCTCATTTTTCAATTCAAGTGGCTTTTGATATCATTACCTTAAGCAGGTCGAGATCTCCGAAATTTGAAGATGTTTTTATATTATTGATAATCAAATAGTTATGAGAATTTTCTTTTAGTGGCAAAAATTAGCTGGAAATATTGCACAAAAAAAAAGCGCTCCCGATGGAAGCGCTCAATTTTATTATCATTGAAATTTATCGACCCATGTAAACCATCAGAATCTGCACATCGCTGGGATTTACTCCACTGATTCTGCTAGCCTGTCCCAGCGTTCTTGGTTTAATACGAGTGAACTTTTGCCGAGCTTCATTAGAGAGTGAAACTAATTTTGAATAGTCAAATGATTCAGGTATCATGAGATCTTCCAATTGACTCATTCTCTGCACGAGTTCATTTTCCTTTTCGATATAGATATCATACTTCACTTGAATTTCTACCTGTTCTAATACCTCCCGAGAATAAGTCTCGAGTGCTTTCGCAACTTTTGGTAAACTATTCTTCATAGAAAAAATATCAATCCCAGGACGAAGCAAGATCTGATGAGCCCGTTGCTTTTGCGTAAGTGCTGCAGAGCCGCTGGCTTGTAACCAGGTGTTCGCTTCTTCAGGATCAAGTGCCAGCTCTTTCAAAATTGTTTTTACTTTCTCTACGCCATCCAATTTACTACGTGTGCGGGACATTCGTTCTTCTGTTGCAAGACCAAGTGCATAGCTTCTTTCGGTTAACCGGAGATCTGCGTTGTCCTGACGAAGGAGGGTTCTGAATTCAGCACGGGATGTAAACATTCGGTATGGCTCGTCAGTACCTTTGTTGATAAGGTCGTCAATCAGTACTCCGATATATGCTTCACTCCGTTTGAGTACGAACGGTGCCTGTTCCTTTACTTTCAGGTGTGCATTAATTCCTGCCATTAAACCCTGGCAAGCAGCTTCTTCATAACCGGTAGTTCCGTTAATTTGACCCGCAAAAAACAAGTTCGAAACCTGTTTGGTTTCGAGTGAAAACTGAAGTTGTGTAGGCGGAAAGTAATCATATTCGATCGCATATCCAGGGCGGAACATTCTAACATTCTCAAAACCCGGTACAAGGCGCAATGCTTTCAATTGTACATCCTCAGGAAGAGAGGTCGAAAATCCGTTCACATATATCTCAACAGTATTGAAACCTTCCGGCTCAACGAAGAGTTGATGCCGCTCACGGTCTGCAAATCTGTTAATTTTATCTTCGATGGAAGGGCAGTAGCGTGGGCCTGTGCCTTGAATTCTTCCTTGAAACATTGGAGAGCGATCAAAACCGGTCTTCAGAATATCATGTACCTGCTCAGACGTGTACGTAATCCAACAGGAACGCTGCTGTTCTGGTTTGATTTTCTCTACATCCATGTAGCTGAATCCAACCATTTCATCGTCACCCTTTTGTTCTTCCATTTTGGAATAGTCTAATGAGCGCCCGTCGATACGGGGAGGAGTACCAGTTTTTAGTCGATCACTCTCAAAGCCCAAAGAAACCAACTGCTCGGTAATTCCTGTTGCAGCTTTCTCGGCAACGCGCCCACCGCCAAACTGTTTGTCTCCGATGTGGATGATACCATTTAGGAAAGTCCCGTTCGTTAGTACCACTGCTTTAGCTGAAATTTCATGCCCCAGGCCTGTAACAACACCTTGACAAACTCCATCTTTAATGATGAGTCCTTTAACCATATCCTGGTAAAAATCTATGTTGCGGGTATTTTCCAGCGCTTCTCGCCATTTAGCAGCAAAGAGCATACGGTCATTTTGGGCGCGGGGCTCCACATTGCGGGCCCTTTGCTTCGATTCAACATTCGAAACTGGATCATTGATTGGTCGGTTACAATACCGGAGTATCCGCCGAGCGCATCGATTTCCCGAACAATTTGACCTTTTGCAATGCCGCCCATAGCGGGATTACAGCTCATTTGCGCAATGGTCTGCATATTCATGGTAACGAGTAGGACCCGAGATCCCATATTGGCGGCTGCAGCTGCTGCTTCACAACCTGCATGTCCGGCTCCAACCACAATAACATCGTAAACAGGGAACATAATTTGCTTTTGAAAGTGCAAAGTTAAGCCAAAAGATTGATGGACAGGGGAGAAGTTGGCCGTATAATGCAGGTATTGGAATCCTTGTCTCGCCCCGTCAAGCTTTTATCTTAAAACATAAAAACAAACGAATACTCAATCACTGTAATCAACTGCGCCGAACGTGCTTTACTATAGAGTATCAGCAATTCAGAAATAACTATACAGCAAGGCTCGTTAAGCTTAACACATTCTTGTATAGCTAATAGTGGTCTTATATAACTCTAAGCCGGTTAATTTCTCGAGGATCATATCTTATGAATCTCTTTTCCTATCACATTGCTGTAATTACGCTTAAGCTATCTATTCTTCGTCAATACCAGGCTACTTTAACGCATACAATCCCAATTATGACCAGTTCCTAAAGTACCCGCATGTTTACTAACAAACGATCGAATAACCCCTCAAATACAATTAAATGCGATTGTATAGTAGCATATGGCCGCATTTGACCGTAAATGGTACATAAAGGTCCACACAATTCTCTAAATCCCAATTATTCTCCTAGAAATTGAAGCATTTTTAAGAACTTTCACAATTGTATTCTTCACACCTTGTAATTTGATCAGAATATGAATAAGTAGATTAATTACCATTTAAAACATAGCAACTGGCCCCAATATTTTAATGTTCCACGTGGAACATCCTCTTAAAAGCAACACATGGAACCTATAAAACATACTTATAAACAGCAATTACTAACCAATAACCCAATAAAAAGAGTAAATACACCAAACACGGAGTATACAGAGTATCGGGCATAAATCAAGGAATCATTCGGCTAACAGACTCAAAACAACAGCTGAGTTGGAGTCTACCAGTAACGACTTCCACTCAATTTAAATGTTATTAAATAGAATATCGCACAACTAAACGCCATGCCATTTGAATCGACACGTTGCTACCGCCCTTATACAAATAGGAAACTAATTACCCTGCAACCATATTCAAGACCTATACTAGATATCGCAGGAATAGCCACTTAATATCGTAGCATCAAACTTACTTTATTTTGTCACGCTACAACTTCACATAATCCCAGACATCAGCACCTACATGCCTGAAATCCATATCAAAACTGGTATTACTGACGAAAACAGGATAGTGTATTATCACTAATGCGGGCATAATACAATGTTTCCTCATATCTAACAAAGTAATGTGCAACTTAAGGTATACCTAGCTAGCTTAGATGAAAATTAGAGTATGTCAATCTCCTTAAACACATCTATAGTGCACATTTTGAACTTGCCAAACCTAATAATGGCTAATTAAACCTCTAACAGGAGAAACACGTTAGCTCATGCACTTCTCAAGTCAATAATCCGGAAGTCCATCACAATTACTAAAAATGCTGGGTAACCAGTGTTCCACGTGGAACATAAACTAACCACTAAGCGATTGATTCATTACTCCATTTATCCGTCTAAATGAGCATTTCATTGTACTACAACTAATCTTGAGGAACGGGTAGTAATTATCGTGAGATTGTGCGCCATACAATCACAAACATTTCCTGGAGAAATCAAATTATCACGAAATCCTTCATTCTACGATCTTAAATACAGTCGTAATAGGGGAGAGGGATGGGGCTAACTTTATGTTCCACGTGGAACACTACTTCTTTTCAAAATATAATCTAAGATTCTCGTCTTCTTTAGCCCGCATTTGGGCTGTCTCTTTCCTTGTTTTATCACGATAACCAGATAAGTGCAATGCCCCGTGAAATATGACCCGATGCAGTTCATACTCAGTTGTAACATCAAACTTTACAGCATTATCCTTAACCCTATCAATACTTATATAAATTTCCCCCTCTGTAAGGGTTGGATCTTCAGATAACTCGAAAGTAACGATATCAGTATATGTATCGTGCTGGAGAAATTGTTGGTTTATACTAAGTAAATACTCATCAGTGCAAAATATGTATTGAAGCCCCTTAAGCCCTTGTCCCTCCCTTTTAAACAAATCTTTAAGGAAGGCTTTAAGTCTACTCCGTTCTTTAAGCTGGAGTTTTACCTCGTGCGCTATGAAATTGATTGCCATAATGTAAAATTATAGTGAAAAACGTTCTCCGAAGTCTCCTTTTTTTGCATTCTGACTGTTGAGCGGTACCTTTGTCCGGTTAATAGCTGGGACGATAGTCACAGAATGGTTTTAAACTCGCTCAACAAATAGTTATGATTAAACTTTCTTCCCTCACCCTTGGTAAAAGTGCTGTAATACGGGAATTTGAAAAAGCGACCTTCATATAAAACTCATGGAAATGGGATGTGTTCCAGGAGAAACGGTAAAAGTGGAAAATTGCGCCATTGGGTGATCCCATTTGTATAATCGTTGCGGGATACAATTTATCTCTGCGGAAAACTGAAGCAGATCATATTTGGGTAGAAGAAGCAGCTGTCTGAAAACAACTAACAATAAACGCAAGGCCATCTCGTAGGAGATGGCCTTTTTATTTAGCCAACGCAGTAGATTACTTTGGACTACCTTATAGAACAACGCCTGAACTTTAAAGAGATAAGACAAGCACTCGCGCAATCATGCACGCAATAGTATCAAAAACTCCTTCGCTAATCGTTCCTGTTTTCAGCGAGAGAGTTAAAATTCTTCGCTCCAAAAAGTCGTCAAACACGTCCTTAGAAGTAATTAACAACTTATGATATTGTGAACCCCATCAACAAAGTCAATAAACTAATATTCTCAAAGCAGCTCTTATCGATAAGGCATACTCACAACCCAAGAAAACTATATACTGAATGATAAAAGAGCAGCTTATCCAGGAAAGGTGAACTCTTTTCATGAAACTATCCCTATATCAACATTGCATTGCTCTACAAAGCGCATTACTTCCACATACCTAAAATTTTTCCATAAAACACATTAGAAAGGTTTAACAGCAGAGATTATAACTACGTAGGTAATTTTGATAAATCAATCAGCTCATCATAACAGCCAATTCGACAGTGCATACCTTTTCCATCCCGAAAACCTTTTTCAGAAAAACACACTCAAGTTTTATCAGGGGAGATTATTACACGCACTTGGTACGCAATTTTGATAAATCAATCACCTCATCAAAACAACCAATACCGATAGGGCATACCTTCTCCGTCCCGAAAAAACCTTTTTCAGAAAACCTCACTAAAAGTTTTATCAGCGGAGATTATCACTCACACCTGGTACGCAATTCTGATAAATCTATCACCTTATCAAAACAGCCAATACCGATAGGGCATAACTTCTCCATCCCGAAAAAACTTTTTCAGAAAAACACGCCTAAAAGTTTTATCAGCGGAGATTATACTCGCATCTTGTAGGCGCTGTTGATAAATCTATCACTTCACCAGCGTTGCCAATACAAATAGGGTATAACTTCTCCATCCCGAAAACCTTCAGAAAAACTATAAAAGGTTAGTCAGCGGAGATTTGACTCACATCCTGATAAGCAATTTTGATAAATCTATCACCTTATCAATGCCTTCATTATCGGTCAGACATACCTTCCCCAAGCCGAAAAACCTTTCAGAAAAACAAACCCCAAAGCGTAGTTCAGCAGGAGGAGCGCATACCATTACTAATTCCTCCAGGAAATTGACGTTGCTATCAAGATCCATTCAGATATATACAGCATGACAAACCCTTTCCGAAAAACTCTTCAGAAAAACAAAACCTAAACGTTATCCGGCGGAGAGCAACCTAAAGACTCCAGAGGCAAAGTCCGAGAATCTATCACTTCACGAAACCTTACCAATTGCGCCAAGGCATGATATCTCCACCCCGAAATAACATTCAGAAAAACTAAAGTCGATCGGCGGAAAACTGCTTTCACAAATAATAGCAGCCAGCGAAGCTATCACATCGATGGTAACTTAATTCAGACAAGACATAACCTTTCCATCCCGAAATGAACTTTCAGAAAAATACATACTCCGGATCCTGGAGCCACTCGAAATACGAAAAACTGCTTAGACAAGCAGCGCTCCGAAATTTTCGAAACGGCAAATGTATCGGATGGAAAGCCCTGACCAAAGGAATAGTTATTCATGTGGAAAAATCCGGGCCTCGAGGAAGGAAAAAAATTCAAAAAAATGAAACCCTTAACCGGAGAGGACCCATAATATGTATGAAACTGCATCTCAAAATTATACAAACAAAAAAAGCCGCCTTATTAAGGCGGCTCTAAAATGAAGAAAGTTATTTACAACCCTGCCTGGGTACTAATCTCCAGCATGCGGTCAATCGGACGCTTTGCAGCTATGCGCAAATTCTCGTCCATCGTGATTTCCGGCTGCTCATACTCCATGCACAGATATAACTTTTCAAGCGTGTTCAATTTCATATGCGGGCAATCATTGCAAGCACAGGCGTTGTTCGGCGGGGCAGGAATGAAGGTCTTACCTGGATTCTCTTTTTGCATCTGATGCAAAATCCCCGTCTCAGTAACGACAATATATTCTTTCGCATCATCTCGTTGTGTGAACTTCAACAATCCCGTTGTGGAGCCAACGAAGTCGGCGATAGCTAAAATAGGCGCCTCGCACTCCGGATGAGCAATAATTTTAGCGTTCGGGTGACGAACCTTCAGTTTGGTGATCTTTTCGAGGCTAAATATTTCATGTACCATGCAGGCGCCGTTCCACAATACCATATCACGGCCTGTCTTTTTCATCAGATAAGAACCCAGGTTACGGTCGGGCGCGAAAATGATCGGTTGATCCTTTGGTACGGCTTCAATGATCTTTTCGGCGTTAGAGCTGGTGCAGATGATGTCAGACAAAGCCTTAATGCCTGCAGAGCAGTTAATATAGGAGATGACGAGATGATCGGGGTACTGTGTTTTGAAACGGGCAAAAAGCTCAGGAGGGGCACTATCTGCCAAGGAACAGCCTGCTTTCAGATCGGGCAGGAGCACCTTTTTCTGGGGGCTGAGGATTTTCGCAGTCTCCGCCATGAAATGTACACCGGCGAAAACGATGATATCAGCGTCAGTTTTTGCCGCCTGTTGACTTAATCCCAGGCTATCCCCGATATAATCGGCTACATCCTGAATATCCGGCTCCTGGTAATAGTGCGCAAGGATGATAGCGTTTTTTCCTTTTTCAGGCGATCGATTTCAGAAAAGAGATCCAGGCGTACGTCCACCTCCATATCCAGAAATCCCTTTTTCTGCAAATTTTTTTGCTTCCGTTAACTCCATAAACATAGCTATAGATTAATTTTTCTTTTTAAAAAGAAGAAAAGCCCACTACTATTAGGGGTGTGAATTTGGGGAAACTCGTTTTTTCCTCCTGATACAAATGTAGTTGTTATTATTTTTCTGTGCGCTATCCACAGGAAATTAACAGCGCCGATTCCCGCCCCTACTGAATTTGAGCGGCTTTATCCACAGTGTTGACAAGAATATTGTTGAATAACTTTTTTGTGAGGCGAGTATTAAGAAAGTGTTAAAACAACCAGGTTTTTCACATTGGAAATTCCCAAACCATCATGAGCCACAAAAACAAATTTAGTTTTACCTCAACCAGGAGCTGGCTTTTCCCACAAAAAACAGCCTTAACAACAGGTTTATACACAGGAATTGTGGAAAAAAGCCCTGTTTTTCTGAAATCATTAAAACCTTAAAATTTTCTTGTGTTTTCAGTTTTTGGAGCTACTTAATGCACAATTTGTTGTGGATTTTATCATGGTAATCCTTATTTTGTGGATAACCGCAGCCAGTGTTCCGCGAAGAAAAAAACTCCCGAAACTGTATACCGGCGGTCGTCTAAACCTGATTTATAACAACCAATACCTGTGTATTAAAACTTTATGAAATGTGGATAATGTGTTAATGAAGGATAAAATCCACCCCTCCTTAAATCGCTAAAACCCTCTACTGTATTGGCTTTTGGAATAAAAGCTATTTTGCAGTTACAATTAAATTATTCTATTTTTGCTACCTCTTAAAATCAGACAATATATTATATGTCAGTAATTCAGAAAATCAGGGACAAGTACGCTGTCTGGATCATCGTATTGATCTGCCTGGCTATTGTGAGCTTTTTATTGCAAGACGTATTCTTCGGCAGAACCGGCATGGGCCAGTCCAACGTAGTTGGTAAGGTAAACGGTGTGGAGCTGACCAATACCGATTACCAACGCCGTATCGAATTTACGCAAGAGCAAATGCGCCAACGCATGCCCGGCCAGACTTTCGATGAAGAAGCGCAACAGTATTTCCGTGAAGAAGCCTGGAATGGATTTCTCCGCGAAAATATTATGGCCAAACAGTACGAAGCCCTGGGCATTACTGTGACCGACGCCGAAGTGGTGGACGCATTTAATAAGAACAATCCTCATCCGCTCGTTCGCCAGCAGTTCGCCAACCGCGAAACCGGAGAGTTCGATCCTGCTGTAATCGATCAGGTTAACCAAGCCGCAAAACAGGATCCTAATATCCGCGCTCAACTCCTCATGTTCGACCAGAACATCATAGAATACCAGCAAAATCAAAAATATTATTCCTTAATTAATAAAGGTATCTACTACCCGAAGTGGCTTGCTAAAATGCAACAGGAAGATGCCTCCAAAACGCCAATATAGGTTACGTTCAGGTGCCTTATGCTACAATCCCCGACAGCACTATCAAACTGACCGATTCCGAGCTCAACAAATACATCCAGGAAAATAAAGCGATGTTCGAAGTTCCGGAAGGCCGCAAGATTGAATACGTTTCGTTCGACGTAATTCCGACCGCAGCAGACTCCGCTTCCGCGCTGGCAGAAATCCAAAAGCTGAAGGCTGAAATGGATACCACGCCGGATGTGGCTCAATTCGTGAAACTTAACTCCGAATACAACCAATACGACGGATACGTTTCCCGCCGTGCTATCCAGGTTCCTAATAAAGATTCCATCATCGACCTCCCGGTAGGTGCGTCTTTCGGTCCTTATGTTGACGGAAACATGCTCGTGTACGCGAAACTGCTGGATCGTAAGAACATGGCGGATACAGTTAAAATCCGCCAGGTGCTGATCTTCTCTCAACCGGGCGCCGATTCAATCGCTAAAAACGTGCAGACAGTGTTGAAGCTGTAGTTCGCGGAGGTGGTGATATCGCTGCACTCGCAGTTGCTATCAGCCAGGAGCCCAGCGCCAAACAAAACGGCGGCGAAATGACCCTCGCTCCCCACACCGACGTTCCCGCAGAACTTGCTGAAGTTAAAACCTTCGCGTTCGACGGCGCCACCGGCGCTGTGAAAACCGTGAAACTCTCCATCGGATACGCCGTTGTGAAAATCATGGAACAAAAGAATGTAGGTCCCGCTCTGAAAATCGCATATCTGGGCAAACGTGTAGATGCCAGCTCTGCTTCCAGCAACGATCAGCTGACCGCAGCCAATGAATTCGCATCTGCCAATACATCCCGCGATAAGTTTGAAAAAGCCATTCAGGAGAAAGGCCTGAACAAACGCATCGCGGAGAATATTCAGCCGATGGACTTTGTTCTTCCAGGTCTGGGTTCTTCCCGCGAAATCGTGAACTGGGCATACAGCGCTAATAAGAATGATGTAAGCCGCGTTTTCTCTCTGGAAGACCGCTTCGTGGTTGCCGTTCTGACCAGCATCCGCGAAAAGGAACCGCTCCGCTCGACGAAGTGCGCCCTACAGTTGAAGCTGAAGTACGCAAACAAAAGAAAGCCGATCAAATCATTGCGAAAATTGGTACTCCCGCAACTTTGGATGCCGCTGCTAAAGCAACCAACCAACCGGTGCTGACAGCTGAAGGCATTAACTTCTCATCCTCTTATGCTCCCGCGCTCAACTTTGAACCCCGCGTAATTGGTGCTGCCTTCAATAAAGCATGGGGTACGGCTAAAGTATCTGCTCCAATTCAGGGCCAGGCTGGCGTATTCGTAATTCATGTTAATAATTACACCACAGCTGATCTGCAGGGTATTGACTACAACCAGCAGAGCCAGGCGTTCGAAGGAGCACTGCAGCAACTGGTACAACAGCAACTGTTCCAATCAGTTCTGAAGAAAAACAGCAATGTTAAAGATAACCGCGCTGAGTTTTCCGCTCCAATTGATTTATAGAAAATCCAATATTTAGGAAGGCCGGGCCGAAAAGCCCGGCCTTTTTATGTCCTGCCGGGTAGGGCAGTTCCGGGAAAGAGGCTTCTCCATAAAATCCGTAAATTTGCAGTATGGAAGAAATTGTTAATAAAGTAGCGCAAAGCGCGCTCGTCACCATAGATCTCGAACAGTATTATCCACAGGAAGAAATTATTGTTTTTGACCTGAAAGATTACCTGTTCATGGAGTTAATACTGAAAGAAAAGGACTACCGTGCGGCGTTGCAAACGCACGATTGGGAACAGTATCGTGGAAAGCCGGTAACAATCACCTGCACAGCCGATGCGATCATTCCATTTTGGGCATACATGTTACCAGCCGCCTATCTGGAGCCGGTGGCCAATAGGGTGGCATATGGTGATGAAACCAGTTTAAGGAATACGATTTTCCTGGAAAAGCTCGCGGAGATCGACGCGAACGCTTTCCTGGATCAGCGGGTGATCATTAAAGGATGCGCGGATAAAGCCGTACCCGAAGCAGCATATGTGGAAATCACGCGAAAGCTCCGGCCGGTAGTGAAAAGCCTGATGTATGGGGAACCTTGTTCCACCGTTCCGGTTTATAAAAAGAAATAGGTCAGAACCATCCGCGCTTGCGGAAGAATATGATCATCCCCACGAAAATCAACATCATTGCCCCAAGGGTTACAAAATAACCATTGGGGTTTTTTAATTCCGGCATGTGATCGAAGTTCATGCCGTAAATACCTGTGATCACCGTCATCGGAGCGAGTAATGTAGTCACCACAGTTAAAACCTTCATGACTTCGTTCATCTTCTGGTTCATCTGCGCGTGATACAACTCCTGGAGGTTGATCATCATATCGCGATAGCTTTCCGCCAGGTCTACCGCCTGGATGATATGGTCTGAGACGTCTTTGAAATATTTCTCGGTATTTTCTTCAAGCAACGCGTTTTCTGATTTCATGAGCCCGCTCATCAGATCCCGGACGGGAGCGATGCTGCGCTTAAATTCCATTAGCTCGCGGCGAAGGAAATTTACCCGACCAAGTGTACGGTTATTGGGTTGACGGGGAATGATATCTTCCATTAATTCGATGCGGTCGCCGAGGTGATCCATCACGATGAAATAGTTGTCGACGATGATATCGAGTAAAGCGTACAGCAGATAGTCTGAACCGGAAAGGCGAAGCTTAGTGCCAGCAGTGCGCAGGCGGTCGCGGATGGGATTGAAGACGTCGCGGTTGGGATCGTCCTGAAAGGAAATGACAACGTTTTTACCTAATACAAGACTAACCTGTTCTACATCTACGGATGAGCTTTCCATTTTAAAATAGCACATCGGGAGCAAACAGAAAAGATTGTCGCCGATCTCATCCATCTTGGCGCGCTGGCCGGTGCTCATGATATCTTCCATAAGCAGGTAATGCACGTTGAAATGCCGGCAGATGGATTCTACGTCCTCACGGCGAATGCCATCAACGTTAATCCATTTTTTTGTTTCGGTTTCAGCGAAGCGGAAACAGTCGGATACTTTCTCGGTGGTTTCTTCATGGAAATATCCGCTGTCGTATTCATAGATGGTAATGCGAACATGGTCAACCGGTTTGCGGGAAGAAACGGCCGTGACGGGATTGAAGTTCATCAATCTCTTTTTGCGGATCTTAAAAGATTGATCGCGTCCGCTATCGGCTGTATTGGGTTTTTGGGCATACCGGTGGGAATTTATGCTAATGTACAATTTTTAAAAAAGGATGAAAAAGATGGGCCGCCGAAGTGAGTGACACAACAGCGGCCCGGGATAGGACTCAAAGCTGACAATGCTAATCAGTCTTCGTCCGTCAGGAGAAAAATCTCTTCGACCGGCTTTGCGAAAACTTTGGCGATTTTCAGGGCCAGAATGGTGGAAGGGACGTATTTATTGGACTCAATAGTGTTGATCGTTTGACGCGAAACGCCTGTCAATCGTGCAAGCTCATCTTGTGTAAGATTCATCCGCGCACGCTCAACCTTAATCATATTTTTCATGCAGCGATTTTTTTGACGGTAAAGCAGGAAATGGAAACGAGCGATGAAGATGACGAGAATCGTAAACATATTATACATCATCACGCTCAAGAAGTCGAGCCAGTGCCATATACAGGCGGCGATCATCAGCAGCACGTAATTGATGATGACCGCTATTTGCAATGACTCAAGCCGCAGGCGCCCAATGTATTCATCTTCATCTTTCTCCTGGCTGTAGGAAACCATGAGCATACCGATGAAAAGCATAAACATGGTGACTTCTTCAATGGTGTCCCCGAGTAAATTTTTTATCCAGTCCAACGGCGGAAAAGGGAAAACGTTGAGCGGCGTAAAAAAGCGAATGCCTAGAATGAAAGCGGGAATAGTGATCCACCATCCGATTTTTTTGTACAGGTGCGGTAAGAGATACTTTGGTTTCATGAATAAGCAGTTTAATAAATCCAAGTTAAGTATTTTTTACATAAAGTAAAGTATGTTTTACATTAAGACAAGCTTATTTGACTATAATATGCAAAAAAAGCCCCCGAAATGGGAGCTTTCCATATCTGGAGTGTTGATTATTAGAATTTTGGAAGTTCGATTAGCGGGGCTCTTCCGATAGCGGGGCGCTCAAAGGTGTCGCCCAGTTTAGCGTTAGCAGGAATGAAGCCGGCTGTCCAGAGGTAGAACATACCGTTTTCGGAGCCTCCACCGAAGTCCAGGCGATCTTTGGCCCGGGCGGTAGCATCGTTCGTGAAACGTGCTTTAGTCAGTTCGATCCATTCGCCCTGGGGTGTTTTGATCCAATGGTTGCCGTAATAACCTTTGCGGTAAACGTGGCCATTTTCAAAGCTGAAGTTTTCGAGGAAGGAATAGAGATGGCTCATGTACTTACCATCTTTGGGTGCGCGGAAAGAAGCGATCAGTTTCCATTCGTTGTGTTCCGGCACAAAGAAATAGGCGGAATATTGTGTGGTGCTGTCTTTTCCTTTTACAAAGGGAACCGCATGCATGAGGAATTTGTAAGTTTGGCCGGCTTTCCAGTCATATACCCAATGGCTATGTCCACCGGTCCCTTCTCCACCAAAGCCGTGGGCAACAACGGAATCTCCTTTAGCGAGCAGCGTTACCTGGTCTTCGTACCGAACTTTAGCGCGGTCGTCAGGCTCTTTACCGGAATCCCATACGGAGAAAATGATCCTTCTTTCATCAGGCCCGTTCACCTGCATGCCGAAGTATCCGCGGTGCCAGCCGCAAGACATAAAGTAAGTGCCGATCTTGTCTTGGCCTTCCGGTACGGTAATTTCACCATAGAACCACTCTACATCTTTGCCCTGGGGTGGAGTATAACCGAGGTGGACAGACGCGGAGCGGCGCCAGGGTTTCGGGTTAAACTGGATATCTTTCGTGGCGGGGCCCTCGAGCGTGATGCCTTTTATATCCGCATAGGTACTTCCTTGTTTGGAAATTCCTTTAAGGGCGATATCATAAAAACCGGGTTTCTTCAGTTTCGTGGATAAGACGGGAATGTCGGCGAATTCACTGCCGGCGGGAACCGTTACAATTTTCTCGGCGCCGTTGACAGAAACCCGCAGGGTGGATGGGGCGTCATTTTTGCCTGGAGCCCCAATTTAAGAGAGCCTGTGCTGGAAGCATGAAACCAGAAATGAACGGTATTGGCGCTGTCTGTCCAACGGACCACCCCGTTCCGGCCGGAAATATCTACCCCGGTTTCCGCGGGGTCCGCATAAGCGGTGAAGCCCGGCAAAATCACCGGTGCAGTTTGCGCCAAAGCAGGCGCGGTTGCAGCGAGGGCGCAGCAGAGTAAAGAGTAGCGTAGCATTTTCATAAAACAAATAAAATCTTCGGAAGGCCGGAATGCAAGTCTGTTCGTCAAAATTGACAAAACACAGACGCAGCGCGAGAATGATTACAATACGATTTACGGAGTAATAATACAGCAATCACACCAATCTACGAATATCAGGGAAAAATGGCGCACGATACGCGGCACCTCATAACTGGCGCGGTCGTTGGCATCGCAAAGCGCCAGCGATTTGATGATACCGTTTTCTTCAGTACCATAATAACATCCTCCACGGGAGGTAATTGCAAAACCGTTTTTTACAAAGCCGGGATGTAAATCGATGGCGATGGCGCCCAGGGAATCGCTATTTAGAAAAGAGCGAAGTTCGAAGAGGGGAATGAAAAGTTCGGGTGCGCCAATGCTGCTGCGAACGTGGACAAGTTCGTAGGCACGAAGCCCCTCAGCCATTTCACGGCTGTGGTTGATATGGATTTCCTTGATTTCGTCCACTTCCTCGCCGACTGTTTTCAGCTTGGAAATATTGACAAACTCAGCCTGTCGCCAGTTGTCGCCGGAAAGGGTTACGGTAAAATCCGGGTAAGCGGGCAAGTTGGTCATCGGAGGGAGTTCATTGGAAACTGTAGGTATGGGAAACCAATAGTCCATAGTTGAACACGACGCTTTACCCGAATATATGACGAAAATTTGTTAAAAGAAAGAGAATCGCTATCCTTTGGGTTTTTTATACTTAATCTTAACATTCGCTACTCCGGCATTGACCATACCGAGTTTCTTAGCTGCTTTTTTGACAGGTCAATAATACGGCCCGCAACGAAGGGACCACGGTCGTTAACGCGAACCTTTATGGTTTTCCCGTTGTCCAGGTTGGTAACTTTGACTTTAGTGCCGAAAGGTAGCGTTTTGTGAGCTGCCGTCATACGGCCCTGGCGAAACGTTTCACCATTGGCGGTTTTGCGGCCCTGGAACTTGTCGGCGTAAAAGGAGGCTTTTCCGGATTGGGATATCTGGCGGGCACAGGAGCTGAAGCACAGCATTGCAGCCGCGGCGAGCGTTGGCAGGAGGTATTTTCGTTGGATCATATTCCTCTTTACAATTTCTTGGTCATGATGGCGTCGTTCATGAAAAAGCCATCACCGATGTCGATGTCTTCTTCGCCGGTTTTCTCAAATCCATTACGTTCGTAAAATCCGGCGGCTTTGTTATCGCGGTTTACATTGAGCGATAACTTTTGCATACCCGCTTCCCGCGCGATGCTTTCTACTGCAGAGATAAGGGCCTGACCTACGTTCTTGCCCTGCATCGACGGCAGCACATAGATCTTGTGCAATTTTGATACCGGTTCTTTTTATAATTGAGCTCATAGCTGGCAAATCCACCAAAAGTCCCATCCACATTAGCTAACAGAAATACAACGTTTTTCTGTTCAACGGATTCCCGCAGCACATCGAGGTCGTACATCATCTTCAACATATAATCGATCTGCTGCGGAGATAGAATATCTCCAAATGTATGTGGCCAGGTTTCATAAGCGATCTGCTGCACAATAGCCAGTTGGTCTGGCGTAGCTTCCGTAATCCTGATCATGATAAGCGGTTAAATAGTGACATTGCAATTTAACGCATATCAACTTTACACGACAATTTTTGTTATGTTTGGAAAAAACATGCGCGCTATCTTGTTGGCCCTTGCGGCCGTGTTGGCCCTGCCTGTGAAAGCCCAGCTCAAAACGGGTTTCGACGCCAACGAATATAAAGATCTCATGAACCTTCATTTCGACGGCGATACGGCAAAATCCAAAAATCATCCGCCGGCATACCGTCTGCTGTACACTTCGCCGGAAGTAGGATTTTATAACCGCTGGGTTTTGTGGGAAAGAAATGATGGGGTAGATGTTATAATGATCCGCGGTACGATCGGCAAACTGGAAAGCTGGCTCGCCAACTTCTACGCCGCAATGATCCCTGCCCAGGGAACGCTTCAGTTAAACGACAGTACCCGCTGGACTTACAAGCTAGCTGCGGATTCCGGAAAGTCATTCGTTCATGTGGGATGGACGGCCGCCGTTGGGTTCATGTCTGCCGACATTACCGCCCATGTGAAAGCGCGCTATGCAAAAGGCACCCGCCAATTCATCATCATGGGCCATAGCCAGGAGGCGCCATCGCGTTTTTACTTCGCTCATACCTTCACTATCTCCCAGATTTGCCAAAAGACATACACTTCAAAACATACTGCAGCGCCGCGCCCAAACCAGGCAACTTGTTCTATGCATATGACTTTGAAAACATCACCCGTGATGGCTGGGGATTTCGTATCGTAAACAGTGATGACTGGGTACCGGAAACGCCGTTATCATTGCAGACCATACAAGATTTCAACACGCCCAGCCCTTTTATGAACGTCAAGGGAGAATTAAAGAAACAGAAGTTTTTGTACGGTTGTATGGTAACATGATTTACAACAGGCTTACCCGCACCACTAACCGCAGCGTGCGCCGCTTCAGAAAGACATTGGGAAATGGCGTATTCAAACTAGCCAAAAGGCATCTGCCCGAAATGCAGCAACCCGATTACGTTTTCAGTAATAACTATATGACTTGTGGAACTCCCGTCGTCCTGATGACCGACGCGGAATACCATGAGAAGTTCCCATTCGACGGCAAGAACATATTTGTACATCACATGCCCGAACACTATCTCTGGCTATTAAAGAAAAATTACTCCGTCTCGGACTGAACCGCGTAAAACAAGCCGGGATAATCAATCACCAATCCATCTTCATCGGTAATGATTTCCCGTTTAAAGTCTTTCAGGACGCCTTCGTAGAGATAACGGTTTTCATCAAGGCGGGTGTAAAACTGAGTGACAGGTTTGACTTCGTTTTCGAAAACGTTGATGTAAAGCACTTCGATCTCCGTGCGTTCGCCAGGTTGAAGATTAAGCCGGCGGATGGGAAGGGTGTTGGTAAATGGTGTGAGGGAAATATCTACATCGATACAGTGGTCCCACTCATCCCGGGTGTGACCGGTTTGTGTCCATTTGCCGTTGGTGTCGCGGTGGAGCGAGATCCAGGAGCAATCCCCATCGCGCTCGATGGCCATCTCGAGGCCGGAGATCTGCCAGGCGCGGTCCGCCACGATATCGTACGATACAGAAAAAGGCATGTCTTCCCCGAACCCGACGATCGTGCCGTTGACACGGATGTCGCTACCCGTAGCGTCTATGCTACAATATTCCATCATTTGGTAGTAAAGTCCTTTCCAGACGATCTGTCGTTTCATTGTGGGCTGTTGAAAGTGTCTCCTGGCGGATGTCGCCGGATTCGAATCCCTTTTTGAACCAGTACATTCTTTGAGCGGAGGTGCCATGCGTAAAGGCATCTGGTACAACGTACCCGCGCGACTGCTGTTGCAAGCGGTCGTCGCCGATGGCATTGGCTGCGTTGAGCGCCTCCTCGATGTCGCCAGGCTCGATGAAATCTGCTGTACCCTTCATATAGTGTGCCCAGAGGCCGGCATAGAAATCGGCCTGCAGTTCGAGCTTAACGGAAAGTTTGTTGTATTCTGCTTCACTAAGGCGGCCCCGCATGGATTGTACCTTTTCCGAAACGCCCAACAGATTTTGAACGTGATGCCCAACTTCATGAGCGATCACATAGGCCATCGCCATATCTCCGGGGGCGTTAAGGTTGTTTTTGAGCTCGTCGTAAAATGACAGGTCGATATAAACCTGGTGATCGGCCGGGCAGTAGAAGGGGCCTGAAGCTGCGGTGGCATTGCCGCAGGCACTTTGAACCCCGCCTGTAAACATAACAAGGGTTGGCTCCTGATATTGACGACCTATTTCATTAAAGACCTTGTGCCATACATCTTCGGTTTCAGCCAGCACCACCTTGGTGAATGAGGCGGCCTCTTTTTCCCGCGCTTCCTGCTCCGGAGAGAGCTGGCCTTGCTGGGGTTGGGTTTGTTGCATATTCACGACCTGTGAAGGATCGCCCCCAGGAAGTAAACGAGCAGAGCAATCACGATGGTACCGATACCGCCGCCCACTACCAGGCCTCCGCGGCCGGAGCCTCTGCGGTCATCTACGTTTGTACTTTCTCGGCGTCCTTGCCAGCGCATATGGTTTTCTTTTGGTTAGTTACTACTATAAATTTATGAAATAAATGAGTGCGCCGCTTTTTCGTTGCGCCATACGCTTATGGGGCTTCATTGCAAAGCGAAAGGCCGGGTAAAAACCCGGCCCGGCTGAAGGTTACAACAAAATCTAAACCTGCTTATGAGAAGAGTTAAGATTCAAGAATTACATGGAAAGATGCATTAAGGAATTGTCCTTGCTTTCCAGTTGGGATGCGCCCATCAGAAACTCGTCCACTTTTCTTGCACACTCTCTTCCTTCACTAATGGCCCATACCACGAGGGATTGACCACGGCGCATGTCGCCGGCTGCAAACACCTTCGGGATGGAGGTCTGATAAGCTTTCTCGGTAGCTTTTACGTTGCCGCGCTCGTCGGTTTCGATGGAGAGGTCTTCCAGCATGCCTTTGAACTGAGGATGAAGGAAGCCCATCGCCAGGAACGCCAGTTCGCAGGGAACGGTTCTTTCCGAGCCGGCCACTTCCACGAAGCGCCCGGGGCGGCCGTCTTCACCGAAAGACCAGGTAAGGTCCACCAGCTTGAGGCCTTTTAAATTGCCTTTATCGTCTCCGATAAATTCTTTGGTTGCTATGGCCCAGTGACGGTCGGCGCCTTCTTCGTGCGAAGTCGACGTTTTGAGGACCATCGGGTAAGTGGGCCAGGGCATGAAATTGTTACGGTCTACCGGGGTTTCGGCATCAGCTCCAGCTGCATTACGCTCTTGGCGCCATGACGGTTGGAGGTGCCCACGCAGTCGGACCCGGTGTCGCCACCGCCGATCACTACCACGTTCTTGCCGGTGGCCAGGATATCTTCGCCGGAAACTTTGGATTTGCCGACTCTTTGGTTTTGTTGTTTGAGGAAGTCCATGGCGAAATGCACGCCTTTGAGCTCCCTGCCCGGAATGGTGAGGTCGCGGGGATGGTGGAGCCGCCCGCCAGTACAACAGCGTTGAATTCGCGGAGGATGTCGTTGATACTAACGTTTACACCCACGTTTGCATTGCATTGGAAGGTTACGCCTTCTTCTTCCATCAGCGCCACGCGGCGGTCGATCACCCATTTCTCCAGTTTGAAGTCAGGGATACCGTAGCGGAGGAGCCCTCCGGGCTTATCGTCGCGCTCGAACACGGTCACGAGGTGACCTGCATAGTTGAGCTGTGCGGCAGCGGCGAGGGCCTGCGGGGCCGGAACCGATCACGGCAACTTTCTTGCCGGTGCGCACACGGGGAACTTTGGCTTTCACCAGTCCTTTATCAAATGCGATCTCGATGATGTGCTTCTCGATTTCCTCGATAGCCACGGGCGGCTGGTTGATGCCCAGCACGCAGGCGCTTTCGCACGGCGCGCGGACAGATACGGCCGGTGAATTCGGGGAAGTTGTTGGTGGAGGTGAGCACGTCATATGCTTCCTGCCAGTCTTTGCGGTAAACCGCGTCGTTGAATTCGGGGATGACGTTGCCGAGAGGGCAGCCGCTGTGGCAGAACGGAACGCCGCAGTTCATGCAACGGGCCGACTGTTCATTGAGCTTGTTCTCGGGAATCGCTCCACAAATTCATTATAATGTTTTACGCGGGAAGTGACATCCGCCTTCTTAGGCAGTTCCTCGTAAATTCCAGAAATCCTGTTGGTTTACCCATATCTGTCTCTGCTTGGTCGCTTAGATAAATAGTTTTGTTACGCTTTGCTTTTCACACCTTTCGCGGCGGCTGCTTTGAGGGCGGCCTTGTATTCTTTCGGGAATACTTTCACGAAGTGGCGAAGCTGATTTTCCCAGTCGCTGAGGATGAACTTTGCCACAGTGCTGTTAGTGTACGCGTGATGCTTGGTGATCAGGTCGTGCAGCTGTGCGGCGTCGGTTTCGCCAACGGGATCCAGGTCGATCATTTCCGGGTTGCATTGTCCGGCGAAGGTGCCCTTCACGTCATACACGAAGGCGATACCGCCGCTCATGCCTGCGCCGAAGTTGCGGCCTGTTTCACCAAGGATGACTGCGCGGCCGCCGGTCATGTATTCGCAACCGTGGTCGCCCGTGCCCTCGGTAACTACCGTGGCGCCGGAGTTACGAACGCAGAAGCGCTCGCCGGCTTTACCGCGGATGTAGGCTTCGCCGGAAGTTGCGCCATACAGCGCCACGTTGCCCGCGATGATGTTCTCCTCCGCTTTGAAACCCGCTTCCGTAGAAGGATAGAGGATCAGTTTGGCGCCGGAGAGGCCTTTGCCGAAGTAGTCGTTGGCTTCGCCTTCCAGTTCGAGCGTTACGCCTTTGGTATTAAAGGCGCCGAAGCTCTGGCCCGCGGAACCGGTGAATTTGAAATGGATCGTGTCTTCCGGGAGACCTTCACTCTTGTAGCGTTTGGAGATCTCGTTAGACAGGATCGTACCCAGGGTACGATCGGTATTTCTTACTTTATACTGCCCGTATACGCGGGTTTTGCTTTCCAGCGCTTCTTTGGAAGCTTTAAGGAGCTGCCAGTCTAGGACTTCGGCCAGACCATGATCTTGTTCTTCCTGTTTGTAGAGGCCGGTTTCGTCTGACGCCGGTTCGCGGTACAATACGGGGAGAGGTCGAGGTGCTTGAATTTCCAGTGGTCGATGTTATCGCGCACTTTGAGGACTTCCACCGGCCCACCATTTCCTGAACGGTGCGGAAGCCAAGCTCGGCCATGATTTCGCGGAACTCGGCCACGATGAAGTGGAAGAAGTTCACCACGGCGTCTGCGGAGCCGTTAAAGCGTTTGCGCAGATCGGGATCCTGGGTGGCCACGCCTACGGGGCAGGTGTTCAGATGGCATTTGCGCATCATGATACAACCTTCCACTACGAGGGCGGCGGTAGCAACACCCCATTCTTCAGCGCCCAGAAGGGTAGCGATAGCGATGTCGCGGCCGGTCTTCATCTGACCGTCTGCCTGCACCACCACGCGGCTGCGGAGTTTGTTGCGAACGAGCGTCTGGTGCGTTTCAGCCAGACCAAGTTCCCGGGAAGCCCTGCGTGCTTGATGGAGCTGATGGGGATGCGCCGGTGCCGCCGTCGAATCCGGATACCAGGATCACATCGGCATGCGCTTTCGCAACGCCAGCGGCGATCGTGCCCACACCTGCTTTGGATACCAGTTTCACGCTGATACGGGCGGCGCGGTTCGCGTTCTTGAGGTCGAAGATCAGCTGTGCCAGGTCTTCGATAGAATAGATATCGTGGTGCGGCGGTGGTGAAATCAGGCCCACACCCGGCGTAGCGTGACGAACCTTGCCGATCCAGTCATCTACTTTATGCCCGGGCAGCTGGCCGCCCTCACCGGGCTTCGCGCCTTGCGCCATTTTGATTTGCAGTTCGTCGGCATTGGTCAGGTAGTAGCTCGTTACGCCGAAACGTGCTGATGCCACCTGCTTGATCGCCGAGCGCATGGAGTCGCCGTTGGGCAGCAGCTCGTAGCGCATTTCGTCTTCGCCACCTTCACCGGTATTGCTTTTCGCGCCGATGCGGTTCATGGCCACAGCCAGCGTGGAGTGGGCCTCGTGGCTGATGGAGCCGAAGCTCATCGCGCCGGTAGCGAAGCGTTTGAAGATGCTTTCCGCGGATTCCACTTCTTCGATGGGAATGGGATTGCGGTTACGTTTGAAGGTCAGCAGGCTGCGCAGGGTCACCGCTTTCTCGCTCTGTTCGTTTACAACTTTAGAATATTTCTTAAAGATGCTGTAATCGTTCATGCGGGTGGAGTACTGCAGCAGGTGGATGGTGGTGGGATTGAAAAGGTGATGTTCGCCTTTACGCTTCCATTGATACACACCGCCCGTAGTGAGGCGCTGAACCGGGGTCTCCTTACGGCCGTAACCCATCCAGTGCTTCGCCAGCGTTTCCTGCGCGATCTCGTCCAGCCCCAGGCCCTGAATACGGGACACGGCGCCGGTGAAATATTTATCTACAACGGTTTTGTTGATACCGAGGATCTCGAAGATCTGGGCGCCCTGGTAAGACTGCAGGGTGGAAATACCCATCTTGGAGAACACTTTCAGCAATCCTTCACAAACCGCTTTGATGTAATTCTTCTTCAGTTTATCCACATCCAGCTCCGTCTGCATCTTGCCACGAAGGCGCATGTCGCGGATGGTGCTGAGCGCAAGGTAGGGGTTGATGGCGGTGGCTCCGAAGCCGAGGAGCGCAGCAAAGTGATGCACTTCCCAAACATCGCCGGCTTCCACAACTATACCTACCTGGCCACGGTAACCCTTGCGGATCAGGTGGTGGTGCACGGCGGAAACGGCCATAAGGCTCGGGATCGCGGCGTGCTCGGAATCGAGGGCACGGTCGGAGAGGATGATCACTTCGAAACCATCTTCCACGGCGTCTACCGCATAGCGGCAAAGACGGCCAGGCCTTTTTCAAGGGAGCCGGGTTTACCGTCGGCCTTGAAATATGTATGTAATGTTTTAGCCTGGAAAATACCGGTGTCGATGCTGCGGATCTTTTCCAGCTCATAGTTGTTCAGCACGGGGTGCGGCAGGGCTACGGAGTGGCAGTGCAGCGGATCCTCGTCGAGCAGGTTGCCGTTGTTACCCAGGAAGGTCGCCAGCGACATCACCAGTCTTTCGCGGATGGGATCGATGGGCGGGTTGGTCACCTGTGCGAACAGCTGTTTGAAATAGCTGCTGAGGTGCTGCGGCTGATCGCTCAGTACGGCCAGCGGAGCATCGGTGCCCATGGAGCCTACCGGCTCTTTGCCGTCGATCGCCATCGGGGAGATGATCGTTTCCAGGTCTTCGGTGCTGTAACCGAAAGCGCGCTGGTATTTGAAGATCTGCTCGTGCTCGAGGTGCGTGAAAGTTACGCGGGGCTCGGGAAGCTCGTCCAGACGGATCTTATATTTATTAAGCCACTCGGCGTAGGGCTGAGCGGAGCAGATGGACTGCTTCAGCTCTTCGTCGCCGATGATGCGGCCCTGGTCCATGTCTACGATGAACATTTTGCCGGGCTGCAGGCGGCCTTTTTCTTTACGTTTTTAGGATCGATGGGGAGTACGCCGGCTTCGGAGGCCATGATCACGCGGTCGTCTTTCGTTACCACGAAGCGGGAAGGACGAAGCCCGTTCCTGTCAAGGGTAGCGCCGATGATCTTGCCGTCGGTGAAGGAGATGGAAGCGGGACCGTCCCACGGTTCCATGAGCGACGCATGGTATTCGTAGAAGGCTTTCTTCACGGGGTCCATGCTTTCGTTGCCGTCCCACGCTTCGGGGATGAGCATCATCATTACGTGGGGAGGGAGCGGCCGGTGAGGTTCAGCAGTTCCACCACGTTGTCGAGGCAGGCGGAGTCGGATTGCCCTTCGTCCACGATGGGAGAGAGCATTTCCATTTCTTCTTTGGTGAAATACTTGGTCAGGAAGGAGCTTTCGCCGGCGCGGAGCCAGTTGAGGTTGCCTTTCAGGGTATTGATCTCACCGTTGTGGGCGATAAAACGGAAGGGATGGGCGAGCTTCCAGCTGGGGAAGGTGTTGGTGGCAAAACGGCTGTGGATAAGACCGAATGCGGAAACCATACGCTCGTCGCGCAGATCGGGATAATAATGGCCAACCTGGTAAGTGGTGAGCTGACCTTTATATACGATCGTTTTATGGGAGAAGGACGCGAAGTAGATCTCGGCCTTTTCTTTCGGGATGGAGCAGCGAACCGTTTTGGTAATATAATTACGCAGTACGAACAGTTTGCGTTCGAACTCTTCCGGATCGGAAATGTGATACGGGCAGGCGATGAACAGCTGTTCGATTTCGGGTTCTACGGAAAGGGCGGTTTCGCCGATGCCATCGGGGCGAACGGGGACTTTACGGTAACCGAGTATTTCGAGACCTGCTTTTTCTGCGCAACGTTGAATGATTTCGCGGCACTCTTCGCGCCAGCGGGGTTCTTTGGGGAAGAAAACCATCCCCACGCCGTATTTACCGGCATCCGGGAGGCGGATGCCCATTTTCAGGCATTCTGCATACAAGAATTCGTGCGGCATCTGGATCATGATCCCCGCGCCGTCGCCGGTGGTGCGCTCGCAACCACAAGCGCCGCGGTGTTCCATGTTTTCAAGCATGGTTAACGCATCGCGGATGATCTGGTGTGACTTCCGACCCTTGATATGGGCGGTGAAACCCGTACCACACGCATCGTGCTCAAATTCCGGACGATACAAACCTTGTTCTTGGCTCACAATTCGCATTGGCTGTTAAATTTTCCTTTTATCCTTTATCAGATACACTACGCCCACAGGCAACAAAGCCCTGGCTCAGGTACCGTATTTTGCTTTGGGAACGGTTTAAAGATACTAATAGAATGCGGTTTATTTTACAGAAAGTTTGATTAAAGGCCAAAAAATTTAGAATAATTTAAAATCGACGGGTCTTTCATTTGAAAATCATAAAAATTGGAAGGCGGGTCGGGGCAGGATGGGATATAAAAAGGCCGGGAATTTTCCCGGCCGTGAATAAAATGTGAAAAAACTATCAATATCATGGCTCAAATTCGAATGTAGCCCTCCCATTCGCCACCTCCACGCGCAAAGGATCGCTTATCATGCTCTCGTTTTGCATACGGTCCAAAGCGGTAACGATATAAATATAGGATCTCCCTTTAATGTATTGCCGGTCGATGAACACAGGGTCCGGCATCTGCGGAACCATCGCAATGATCTTCGTGGGATCGCTCACATTCACCACCTGCCCTTCCTCGAAACGATATAATACATACCGTACCGTTTGACGGGAGGTATCATTATCCGCCCATCTTACCTCCAGCCCGCCGTCCCGCTCAAAAGCGTCGGTAAAGTAGGGGCCAGCGGCGCCTTGTCGTCGATCCAGGGCATAGTAGGCGGAATGGCGGGATATTTATATACACGATTGCGAAGCGAGTCTATCACCCCAGCGGGTTGCCATTAAATGAACGGCTGCTGAAAAATACACTCCCTGAACCGTCGGATAGGCGCGGGTAGCCAGGATCTGGTTGGGCATTTCCCGGGGATTGCGCCAAACGGCACTACTTCCCAGGCGATAAACACCGTGGCCGATGTACATATGACGGCCGTAAGCGTGCTTCGACCACCAGTCCACCAGTACCTCGAATGCTACCAGCCGGTGCCCGAACTCCCAATACAGCTGTGGGGTCAGGTAATCGATCCAGCCAAGGCGCTGCCATTTGATCACGTCCGCATAGAGATCGTCATAATTAGTGAGGCCCGCCCGGGTGGGGAACCGGTAAAATCTTTATCCTGGTTGCGCCAAACGCCGAAGGGACTGATCCCGAACTTCACCCACGGCTTTGTTTCTTTGATGACGCTGCTGAGCATCTGGATGATGGTGTCCACATTAAACCGTCTCCACTCATCCAGCGATTTCCCTTTGCCATACAGGCGGAAAGACCCTGGTCCGGGAACTCCCGTCCCGGAATGCGGTACGGATAGAAATAGTCGTCGAAATGAACGGCGTCGATGTCGTAGCGTTTCACCACGTCGCGGATGAGCTCGGTAACGTAGGAGCGGACTTCCGGGATGCCGGGGTCGAAGTATTTCAGATCGCCGTAAGTGAGGAACCACTGCGGGCGGGTGCGGGAAATATGATTGGGGGCGATGCTGCTGCCACGGATGTTGGCAACGGCACGGTAAGGGTTGAACCAGGCGTGAAATTCCATCCCGCGTTTGTGCGTTTCCGTAATCATGAACTCCAGCGGGTCGTAATACGGAATTGGCGGTTGCCCCTGCTTCCCGGTGAGGTATTCGCTCCAGGGCTCGTAGGGCGAGGGATAGAACGCATCCGCCGCAGGCCGTACCGGAGAATGATCGCGTTGATACCGTTGCGTTGGTGGAAATCCAGCAACTGGATAAATTCCCCGCGCTGCTGATCGGGCGTCAGCCCTTTGCGGGAAGGCCAGTCGATGTTTGCTATCGTTGATATCCAGACAGCCCTGAACTCCCGCTTGGGAGGCAGTTGCGCCTTCACGGCGCCTGCGAGGCTGCCGCAGAGCAATAGTCCGGTCAATAAGTGCTTCACCATTTCCTGTTTCGGTTTACCGTAAACTGCGAAAATAAAGTTCCGATGGGCAAATGCCAAATGCGGACAGGATTTGTATTTTGTAAATAGAATCCACGCATTATGAAAACGCTCTTCCTGCCGGCATGTTTACTTTTCAGCTGCATTTGCACGAATGTTTATCCACAATCCAAACTTCCGGCCAAAGCTTCCGTACAAACGTTGGAGCAGGCGGCCCGGTCGTTGTTCTTTGATCTGGGGAAAGAAAAACTGTCGAAACTGACCGCGCCGTTCGAGGGAGAACAACGGTTCGATTGGCACTTTGTGCCGAAGGAGCGGTTCGGGCTAAAGCTGAAGGAAATGACGCCGGCGCAGCAGGAGAAGGCCTTCGCGCTGGTAAACCTCTGCCTTAGCAACGAAGGCGCGCGCAAAGCGAAAGGCGTAGTGGAGCTGGAAGCCATTCTCCGCGAAGTGGAAGGCCGCGCGGTCAACGATACTTACCGCGACACTGGGAACTTTTACTTCGCCGTGTTCGGAAGCCCTTTCGCCGGAAAGCCCTGGGCCCTGCGGATGGAAGGCCATCACGTATCCCTCAATTTCATGATCCTTAATAACCGTGTGCTCTCCGCCGGCCCGGGCTTCCTGGCGCCAACCCGGCGCGGGTGCCTGATGGGCCCATGAAAGGACATCAATTATTAAAGAACGAAACCGATCTGGCCATGACGCTGGTCAACGGGTTGAATGAACAGCAACGGAAAACGGCCATCGTCGCGGATAAAGCGCCACCAGATATTATCACTGGTAATAAGCGCAAAGCCTGGCGGCTGAAGCCGCCGGGCATCGGATGGTCGTCTCTGCAGCCCGCGCAACAGCAACTGCTCCGCACGCTGATCGATGAGTACATCGGCCGGTACACCCGGCTCATGAAGGATATATTATGGAAGGAGATTGAAACCGCCCGGCTGGACAGCATCCGTTTTGCCTGGGCGGGCGGTATCGAATGGGGCCAGGGCACTATTACCGCATCCAGGGGCCTACGTTCCTCATCGAGTACGATAACACCCAAAACAGCGCGAACCACGTCCACTCCGTGTTCCGGGAACTAAAGAATGATTTCGGCGAAGACGCGCTGAAACGGCATTACGAAGCCGAGCATCACTGATAACCAGCTATTTATATTAACTAAACTTTCCTGCCCGGTACTGGCTGTAATCCGGGAGGATGACCGTGTATTCCTGGTGCATGAGGGGAGAGGTCATGAGGAAATCCGCGGACGCCCGGTTAGAGGCCATGGGGATGTTCCAAACCACGCCCAGCCGCAGCAGGGCTTTGATATCCGGGTCGTGGGGCAGCGCCTCCATGGGGTCCCAGAAGAAGATGATCACATCTATCCGCCCTTCGGCCACTGCCGCCCCGATCTGCTGATCGCCGCCAAGCGGACCGCTCAGCAGCTTGCGGACGGACACGTCCAGCGCTTCCTCGATCATTTTACCGGTGGTTCCGGTGGCATACAGCTCGTGGCGGGCAAGCACCGTTTTGTTGTACACCGCCCATTCCAGCAGTTCCGCCTTTTTATGGTCGTGCGCGATCAGTGCAATCCGTTTGCGGGCATGCAGGGTTTTAGTGTTTAACATATTGCAAAAATATGTGTGTTTCCGGAGACTTCAAGTTCAGACCGGCATTCTCGTCAAATTTTGTTAATTTTGCCGGAGATAAAATTGGACTAATAATGATCAAAACAGGAAATCCCATCATCAGTATCTATACGGAAATGACGCCGAATCCGGAAACGATGAAGTTTGTGGCGAACAAGCTCCTGTATCCGAATAAATCCATCGATTTTCCCGATGCGGCCAGCACCGGCCCGAGCCCCCTCGCAGCCGAGCTCTTCACTTTCCCCTTCATCCGCGGCGTATTCATCGCCAGCAACTTCGTGACGCTGACAAAGACCAACGATACCGATTGGGCAGACGTGATCCCCACTATCCGCCAGTTCCTCAAAGAATACCGGAAGATAACCGTGCGGTGATCAATGAAGACGAAATCAAAGCGGCCCCCGTAATGAGCGGAGACGAAAGCGATGTGGTTACCCGCATCAAAGACCTCCTCGAAAACGCCGTGAAACCCGCAGTAGAAATGGACGGCGGCGCCATCCAGTTCAAAAACTACGAAGACGGCGTGGTAACCGTGATCCTGCAAGGGTCCTGCTCCGGTTGCCCCTCCTCCATGATCACCCTCAAATCCGGCATCGAAGGCATCATGAAACGCATGATCCCCGAAGTAAAGGAAGTGGTGGCCGAAACTGAATAAGCCATAGTTGAATGAATGATAGTGTAAAAGCGTAGCCGTAAAGGCTGCGCTTTTTTCGTTTATGATATGTAGCTTTGACCCTTTGCAACAAAACAGTGAACGATGAAAGGAATTTTAATTGGATGTGCGATGGCGCTGACCACCGCGTCCGTCACCGCGCAACAGACTGAAGCCGTCGTTACCTACGGTTTCCGCAATAACGGGAAAGAATCCCGGGGCGAACAAACCCTCCTCATCCAGGGAAACGCGTTACCGTAGGCGCCTCCGGCCGCCAAACGGAACAGCAGTTCATCAGCTATGCCAACAAAGCCACCTTCCAGCTGCTCAACGCCAAAAACGGCACCTTTACCCTGAAGAAACCATTCGGCGAATACATCAAGCCGGAACTCCTCCCGGGCATAGACACCGTTGCCGGCATCCCCTGCAAGAAAGCCAAAGCCATCATCCGGTCCAACACCATCGAGATATGGTACACCGATGCGCTGGCCATCAAAGGCACGCCGCAGATCTCCATCGCCCTGGTCTGGGCCTCGTGCTGAAGATCGTCCGCAACGGCAACAGCGAAACCTTTGCAAAGAGCATCGAATATCGTAAAGTAACCAACGAAGAACTGAAATGGCCCGCCTCCTGGGGCAAGCTCGTGTCCGAACCCGCCTACCAGCGCCAGGTGATAGACAGCCGCTACGCCACGGTTTCCATCTTCGACCGGGAACAGATCAGCTGGGGCAATAAGATCGACAATCCCTCCGGATACCCCCTCGGCGCCACCTGCCACTTCGCCGGCGGTACCGTGATCCTGAAGAAAGTGAACCTCCCCGCCGTAAAAGGTGGGCAGCGCCTGTTTGCCGAACTGGTGCAATATTCTAACGGCGATGCGTACGACCGTACCGGTTCCGTATTCGTGGTGCCTACAGACAAGGCGCGCAGCTTCCTCGAAGGACTGGAAAAAGGCGCCAATGTGCTGCCCGCGTTTACCGGTCGCAATGGAAAGACTTACCACGGCTATGTTTCGTCTGACGAGTATAATGCCCCCTGGAAGTGATGCGCTTCTTCACGCCCTTCGGCGTACGCCACTTCAACAAGCAGGTGCAGATCGAAGGTTACCCTGGGCAGACTCCGCGGTGTTCAAGCAAGATATTTCCGACCTGGCGCCGCGCCTGCAGGGCGATGTCTATATCGGCATTTACATCGGTAACTACGACAAAGGCGGCCACAAAGCCAGCCTGTCCTTCAAATATTATCCCGGTTACGAAGGCGAAGGCCGCCCGGAGCCGAAGAAATGGGTGCAGCCCGTCTTCAATTCCACCAACCTCATGGAAATGGCGGGACAGGAATACGCTACCTTCTTTGACCAGGATTCGTTGACGGTAACGGTGAACGTACCCCGGGGCGTGAAGAACCTCAAACTCCGCTACATCACCACCGGCCATGGCGGCTGGGGCGGCGGCGATGAGTTCAATCCCAAGGTCAACGAGATCTATGTAGACGGACAGCGCGCCTATCACTTCATCCCCTGGAGAGAAGATTGCGCCACTTACCGCCTGCTCAACCCCGCATCGGGGAACTTCGGCAACGGGCTGTCTTCGTCAGACCTGAGCCGCAGCAACTGGTGCCCCGGCACGCTCACGCTCCCGACAGACATACCGCTGCCGCAGCTGACGCCCGGGAAGCACACCATCCAGTCACCATCCCGCTGGGCAAGCCCGAAGGCGGGAGCTTTAGTTTCTGGAATGTGTCCGGCGTATTGATCGGCGATCAGGAATAACTAATTTTACAGATAGGGCCGCCGGCTTGGCGGCCCTTCTTATTTCATATGGAATCATTCTTTCAGCAGGTAATAGACGGCTTTCTGCAAATGTCGTGGGCGGAAGCCATCGGTGTGATATTCGGGGTGATCAGCGTATTCTGCTCCCGGGCCAACAGCGTGTGGGTGTACCCGACAGGGCTCATCAGCACAGGGCTTTTCACTTATCTCTTCGCGAAACCGGACGTGGGCCTGTATGCAGAAGCGGGACTGAATGCCTACTATTTCATCATGAGCGTTTACGGCTGGTACAACTGGACTCGGCAGAGAGAAGGGCACGATGCGGTGGGTATTTCCTGGATGAACCGGCGCGACTGGCAGATCGCGACAGGTATTGTGGTAATAGGCTGGGCCTTTATCTGGTGGGTGTTGAGATCATATACAGACAGTACCGTACCCATCCTGGACGCCCTCGTATCCGCTACGGCCTGGAGCGGAATGTGGCTGCTGGCGAAGCGGAAGATCGAAAACTGGATATTGCTGAACATATCCAACTTCATTGCCGTGCCGCTGCTATTGTATAAAGGCCTTGCGCCGACTGCCGTATTAACTGTAATTTTGTTCATCGTGGCGGTCAACGGATATTTCCACTGGCGCCGCATCTACCGCGAACAGTTAAACGAAAAGGCGTGAAGAGAATCGTAGTCATTGGTCCGGAATCCACGGGCAAAAGCACCCTGAGCCAGCAACTGGCGGCCCTTTACAAAACGGAGTGGGTGCCGGAGTTTGCGCGGGGTTACCTGGAAACGCTGGGCCGTCCGTACGAAAGGGAAGACCTCTGGCATATTGCGCTGGGACAACTGGCTTCCGAAGACGAAGCGGCCGCACGGGGAAAGACCTCATCATTTGCGACACTGATCTTTACGTCATCAAAGTCTGGAGCGAAGCGAAATACGGGACTGCGATCCCCGCATCCTGGACCTGATCGCCAAACGCCGGTACGACGGTTACCTGCTCACCTATATCGACATCCCCTGGAAGACGATCCCCGCGAGCACCCCCCCCCGAAGAACGGACCTACTATTATAATATATACCGCGATATCGTCGTTAATGCGGGAATACCCTGGCCGATATCCGCGGCGACCACAACCAGCGGCTGCAAACGGCGGCCGAAGCGGTGAGGGAGATGGTGAAGTGAAATAGTGAATATACCCTATGCCCCTAAAACTTACCTTAAATCAATTGTAGATAAGGCTTAAACATCAGCACATAGTCTGGAATGACATAAGAAAACGGATGACCAGACAGTAAAGCGCATTAGATTTTGGCAAAGTAATAACCCAATGGAAATGTAGTCATCGGAACACAGTACGAGTAAGCTTTCTGGCGATTTGACACAAATGCCCGAATTTTTAAAAAAGCCGATAAAAAATTTAGTGGACGATTTACACAAATACGGATATTGGCCGAATTAAGGCCTATTTAGTGCTCTCTTTCGGCTGCGTCACCAACTCCGCAATATCCGGATCCCCGCGAGGTTACGCATCTGTTGCAGAATGCGCTTCTGCCGGTAGACGGTGATGCGGGCTGGAGGGTTCACCGTGTATTTGACCGGGTTAGGCAATGCGGCGGCGATCATGGCAGCCTCTTCCCGGTTGAGGTTAGACGCCGGTTTTTTATAGTATTGCTGCGCGGCAGCCTCCACGCCAAAGATCCCTTCGCCCGTTTCCGCCACATTCAGGTACATCTCCAGGATGCGCTTCTTGCCCCACACCAGTTCGATCATGAATGTGAAATACACTTCCAGCCCCTTCCGGACCCAGCTCCGCCCTTGCCATAAAAAAACGTTCTTGGCAACCTGCTGACTAATGGTGGAAGCCCCGCGTATCTTTTTACTCTTTTGGTTATGCTTGAGCGCCTTTTCGATTGACTTGAAATCAAAACCATCATGGTCCGGGAACAGCTGATCCTCACTGGCAATAACAGCCAGTTTGACATGCTGCGACATTTCTTCCAGGGAAACGTAATCGCGATGAAAAGACTTGTCGGTACCAATGAGCGAAAACCAGCTACCGACCATCGTCATGGTGATGGGCGGGTTTACCCAGCGCAGCAGGACGATGTACAACAGTTGTGCGATAAATAAAACGAGGAATACTCTTTTGATAATTCTCCACGTCTTCGACGATTCCTTTTAATTTCATCCGGTGTGATTTCGAAACAGGGCGGAAAGTTAGCAAGATTATAGATACCGTTGTAATTTACCGGCCAACATTGCCCGGTGAAGATTGTTAATATTTAAAACAGGAAGGATCATGAGACTAGAATTGCACCCGCAAAACCCGAACCCCGGAACCTGAAGACGATCATCGAATGCCTCAAAGACGGCGGCGTGGTCATTTACCCCACCGATACCGTTTACGGCATGGGATGCGACATCTTCAAGCCGGAAGCGGTGGAACGCATCGCCCGGATCAAGGGATAGACCCAAAGAAAGCGCATTTCTCATTCATCTGCTATGATCTCAGCCACCTGACGGATTATACCAAAAGCGTGGACACCCCGCTTTTCCGCATACTCAAAAAAGCACTGCCCGGCCCCTACACCTTCATCCTCCCCGCCAGCAAACAAGTGCCCAAGCTCCTGAAAACCAAACGCGACACCGTAGGCATCCGCGTACCCGACAATCTCATTTGCCGCACGCTGGTGAACGAACTGGGCAACCCCATCATGAGCGCTTCCTCCCGATCGATGAGTACGTGGAAGAATACACCGATCCCGAGATCATCCATGACAAATTCGGTAAACTGGTAGACATCGTGGTAGACGGCGGCCCCGGCGGCGTGCTCATGTCTACCGTAATCGACTGCACAGGCCCCGAACCCATCGTAACCCGCGAAGGCGCCGGCGATTGGGAAGCGGTCAGCTAATCATCCAGGAAACAAATAATCATTGTTGTAGCAGTCATGCCATGATGGTAAATGACAAAGGGAATGTCATGCCTTGTAAGAGGAAAAGTATAAATAAGGCTTAAAGGGAAATAGAGGGAAGCATGATAGAAGGATATCCGAAGCAATATAGCATGGATATACAATGATAATACCGTGGCGGGTGCACTTGAGGCGGACTTGATCCGGAAGGCATGTTGAGGTAATGCGTAGTGGTGAAATTTCAGGGAAATGCAAATAAAGAGGGAGAGGACTGCTTACAAGCCATGGCAATGCCTGGCGGAGGATGGCCTGCCGGGGATAATTTGGGGTGCGAATAAATTAATAATGAGAGACTTATGCTAAATTTTATACAAATGGGGCGAGGCTATTCCCGTTGGATGAAAATAAGTCCTTCGGATTGAGGGGCCGAAAGATCTGGGGGCGAGGACAAAGAAGTGGATGGCTGCGGGTGGGGCTTTGCTTTCGCGGGGATTACTTTCGCCGCCTGATCGTCTAGTACGGCAATAATATCGGCCGCGCAGTATTTGCGGTTGAGGGATACACATTCTGCCAGGTATAATCTTACCTGAACGGTCACCAATAAGGTGCCTTTGCCCGGAACGTCAATGGATAGATCCCCGCCGGTAAAGTAGGGATAGGGGTGCTCCAGGTCAATGTACATCACGGAAGCATCCGATCCTGTTACTTTCCGGCTGACAAAATCGATACGGGTGCCGATAAGCTTTACCTCCATGCGGACACAGTCTTTCCGGACATTAAGATCCTGCGCCGGGATGTGCAGCTTCCCGTCCGGAGTAAATTCCATACCTGATACGAAGTAAGTTTTCACGCTGGAATAACCGTTAAACCGGAATCCCTCAACACAGCCATGGTTATTACGGCCGGCCCTTACGATGTTCTTGTTCAGCCGGTTGACATGCCCGCCATCGGGATAGATGTCCAGGTCTGGCGCGATGCCGCTGCGGATAAGTGCCGCTTTGCGGCTGGCGGCGCCGAACCATTGTGCGGCCTGGCGCGTGGCTTGCGTCTGCCGGACCTTTTCCGGGGCCGAGCGGAGACAATATTTACCGTTGCGCCGGTAGCCGATGAAGCCGCCGACCTTGCCGGTAAATGTGAAAAGTGAAGTGTTTATACCCATTTTTATAAGAATTTAGCACCCGGAATGTACGAAAGTCGTGCCGGGCTGGAAGGGGCGTAATTGTTAATTAGGTAACTTCTATTGTCATTCCTACCGGCATTGAACGTTTTCTAACCTAACGGTATTCCACATTTAGAAATCATCTAATGCTGCCATTTTTCCCGGCCATAAAAAGGCGCCTCCGGGAAGGAGGCGCCTCGTCAAAATATCGTTTTGGCTTATTTAATGCCCATTTTCTTCGCGATAGCCGCGGGGATAGCTTTCTTGTTCACCATGTAGCAGGTGGTCTTGTAGGCGAAATAGGGAACGGAAGCGTAGAAATATCCACCGCAACCATTATTAGCGCCCCAGGAGTTCTTCACGATGAAGTAGTTCTTGCCTTCCTGGTCTTTGGCGATACCGGTGATGTGCATGCCGTGGTCGTCCTGCGTTTCGAAGTTATCGAAAGCCAGCTGACGGTTCTCCTGCGTGATGGTTTTTTCCTTCACGGGTTTGGAGAACAGTGATTGGCGCTCGGCGTCGGTATAGTCTGCCCAATCTTTTTCGGGAACGATGGCCAGGCCGTCTTTGAAATTAAAGCCTCTTTCGCTCACGTCTGCCGCCCAGGCGAGGGTGTAGCCGCCCAGTACCGCTTTCTCGGCGATCTCGGTGAACTCGTTCAGGGGCACGTTATATACTTTCTCCCAGTTCCAGTTGTCCGGTACTTCGAGCACGAATTGCTCATAGAAAGGATGGTGGGTGAAGGAAGAAACGATCACGTAATCGTCGGCATTGAGGCCGAGCTCTTTGGCGAAAGTCTGCGGAGTATAGGATTTGCCTTTGTACTGGAACTGTTCGGGCGCTGCGCCGATATATGCATCCAGTACGCCGTTGAAGGCTTTCTGCCAGTTGGGGTTTACGGTTTTGGCGTCGCCGAGGTTTTTCACCATGCCTTCGAGGAGGCCCAGCATTTCGGCGTGATTGTAAGTTTTATCGCGGTTGCCGTCATACGCTTCCTGGGGAACGAGGCCATAATTTTTAAGGCAGAGCAGATCGTCGGGGAAACCGCCGCCTTCGCCGAAATTGGCTTTACCGTGCATGCGCACGAAGTTGGCGGCTTTGAGGGGATACATTTTGCGAACCACGAACATTTCGCTCAGGTTGAGGTCTTTGCCCTTACCGGTGCGGAGGAGTTCTGATTCAAAGAAAGAAAGTCCGGAAAACGACCAGCAGGTGCCGGTCTGACCCTGGTTCTGTACGGCGAAAGCATCCTGACTTTTGAGGATGGTGAATTTTAACTCGCTACCGGGTTTATTGGTGAGCGGCATCGTTTGCGCCACGACGGAGGTACCGGCCAGCATTGCTGCCCCCAGCATCCAATTCTTCATGCTCATAATTTATTGCAGATTTAGGCGGCAAATGTAGGGGATCAGGGGAAACGGCGGCCGCAGGATGGATGAGCGGTCAACGCGCCTGGAACTGTTCGCGGAGATCTCCCAGCGCCACAGCTCTCCGGCTTCGCGGCCGTTCACCTCGCCGGCGAAACGGAGCCCTGATTTCTGCAGCACCTTCACGGCGGCATTATACTCCTCTTCCGTATGCGCCACTACTTTGGACACGTAGGGGTGACCGAACGCGAAATGAATGAGCGTCTCCGCCATTTCCGTGGCGTAGCCCTGTTCACGGTACGGCGCGGAAACCTCGTAACCGATTTCAACCGTGCCATCTTTATCCGGCCGGCCTTTGAAGCCGGCGGTGCCGATGAGGCGGTTGTCTGCCTTGTGTACGGCCAGGTAAAAGAACCATCCCAGCAAGGAGGGGGCGTTGCGCAACTTGTCGTAGGCCACCAGTACCATTTCCGGGTACTCCGTCCATTGTTCCGGTACATCGATTCCCAAAATTTGGGCTAATGCTTCATTTCCATGCAAAAGCGCTTCAAAATACTGCAATGTGCAGGGCAACAGTTGTAACCTCGAGGTTTGGATCATAAGTGAAAACTAGTAAACGATTTGCGGATATGCAAGGGGTGCGGCCTGTATGCAGGGACAGGGTGCCGTTGCTGAATTCTGTTCACTGTAACCGGTGCGGAAACGGGCCCCGCACCGGTATATCATTAGTTAGGTCTGCTTATAAAATTATTGGGATCAATGCGCTTCCAGCCAGTTTTTGCCCGTCCCGATCTCTGCCTCGATGGGCACGTCGAGCGGCATGGCGTTGCGCATGCCTTCGATGATGAGCGGCTTGATGATGTCAATTTCATCTTTATGCGCATCAAAGACAAGCTCGTCATGCACTGGAGGATCATCCGGGAGCGGAAATTATGCTCACGGAAGGTTTTATGCAGGAGATCATCGCCAGCTTGATAAGGTCGGCCGCGGTGCCCTGGATGGGCATATTGATGGCGTTCCTTTCCGCGAAACCCCGCACCACGGCATTGGAAGAGTTGATGTCCTTCAGCCAGCGCTTGCGGCCCATCACGGTCTGTACGTACCCATTCTTCTGCGCGAACTTCACCTGGTCTTCCATGTACTGGCGGATGGCGGGGTATTGGGCAAAGTAGTTGTCGATCAACGCCTTCGCCTCGCTCCTGGGGATGCCCAGGTTCTCGCTGAGGCCGAATGCGCTCTGCCCGTATATGATGCCGAAGTTTACGCTCTTGGCATTGCGGCGCATGTCAGAAGTTACGTCTGCCAGCTCTACGCCATACACTTTGGCGGCGGTGGCGGTGTGGATGTCCAGTCCGCTGCGGAAGGCGTCGCTCATGTTCTGGTCCTTGCTGATGGCGGCGATGATCCGCAATTCGATTTGCGAATAGTCGGCCGAGAGCAGGGTGAATTCTTCGCTGCGGGGAACGAACGCCTTGCGTACTTCGCGCCCTCTTTCCGTGCGGATGGGGATATTCTGAAGGTTAGGATTGTTGGAACTGAGGCGCCCGGTCACGGCCACCGCCTGGTTGTAGGAGGTATGCACGCGGTTGGTGCGCGGGTTGATCATCGTGGGCAACGCATCCACATAGGTGGATTTCAGTTTGCTCAGTTCGCGGAACACGAGGATGTTCTCAACGATGGGGTGCTTGCTGGAAAGCTTGGCCAGCACGTCTTCCCCGGTGGCGTATTGCCCGGTCTTGGTTTTCTTGGCCTTGGGGTCTAGCTGGAGCTTTTCGAAGAGCACTTCGCCCAATTGCTTGGGAGAGCCCAGGTTGAAGCGGACGCCCGCCTGCTCGAAAACCTTTCTTCCGCTCTGCGGACTTCCGTTTCCAGCTCGCGTGAGTAATCGGCCAGGGCCTGCACGTCAATTTTCACGCCTTCATATTCCATGTCGGTCAGCACCTGCACGAGCGGAGCTTCGATGTCGTAGAACACGTTGGCTACGTTGCGCTCCTGCAGCAGGGGCTCGAATTTGGATTTGAGCTGAAGGGTGATGTCTGCGTCTTCGGCGGCGTACTCCTTGATCTTTTCGATCTCCACATCGCGCATATTACCCTGGTTCTTGCCTTTCTTCCCGATGAGCGTTTCAATGGAAACCGGCTCGTACTGGAGGTATTGAGCGCTGAGGAGGTCCATCGAGCGGCGGCCTTCCGGCTCTATAAGGTAATGGGCCAGCATGGTGTCGAAGAGTTTTCCTTTCACTTCGATGCCGTACCATTTCAAAACGATCATATCATATTTCGCGTTCTGCGCGATGAACTGGGCGTCCGTACGCTCGAATACGGGGCGGAAGGTTTCGAGGATCTTCATTACCTCGTCTTTCGCCGGCGGCAGGGGATGTACCAGCCTTCGGCGGGCTGGACTGAAAAGCTCATCCCTACGATATCTACCGCGTTGGCGTCTGTACCGGTGGTCTCGGTATCGAAGCTGATGACGGGCGCCTGCATGAGCAAGGCTACCAGTTCCGCATGTTTTTCAGGCGTATCGGAGAGGATGTAATTGTGCGGAGTGTTCCCGATGTTCTTATCGGCCGCCAGCCCCGGCAGCTCGATGGCTTCCGCCTGCTGGGCGAGGGTATTGGATGGCGCGGGCGCTTCCGTGGGATTGCCGAAGAGATCTTGCTGAACGGGTTTTGACGGGTCGCCGCCCAGCGCGTTGAAAGAATCGCCGAGGATGGTTTTGCCGAGACTTTTGAATTCCAGTTCGGTAAAGATCTCCGACAGCTTTTCTTTATTCAGTTCCGTGCAGCAGAAGTTTTCTTCATGGAACGCTACAGGTACGTCCGTGATGATGGTCGCCAGTTTCTTGGAGAGGATGGCGGAATCTGCGCCCGCGCGTACTTTTTCGCCCAGCTTGCCGGGTATCTTGTCTGCGTTGGCGATGGCGTTTTCGAGGGTGCCCCATTCTGCCAGCAGCTTGGTGGCGGTTTTCTCGCCTACGCCGGGGATGCCGGGGATATTATCCACCGCGTCGCCCATCAGGCCTAAGATATCCACGACCTGCGCCACGTTGTTGATGCCCCATCGTTCACACACTTCCCTGGGGCCCATGATTTCTTCTTTATTGCCGAGTGCGGGCGGTTTCCAGATGAAGACGTTGTCTTTCACGAGCTGGCCGTAATCCTTGTCGGGGTTACCATATACACGGAGTAACCCTGGTCGGCGGCCTGCCAGGCCACGGTGCCGATGATATCGTCTGCCTCATAGCCGTCCAGTTCGAGGACGGGGATGTTGAATCCTTCGATGATGCGCTTGATGTCGGGGAGGGCGGCGAGGAGATCCTCGGGCGCGTCTTCCCGGTTGGCTTTATAATCCGCGAAATCGGTATGCCGTTCGGTAGGGGCATGCGTATCGAAAGCCACAGCGATGTGCGTGGGTTTTTCCTTGTTGAGGAGGTGGATTAACGTAGTGGTGAAACCAAACTGTGCATTGGTGTTCTTACCCTTGCTGGTGAGTCTTGGGTTCCGGATCAATGCGTAATAGGCGCGGTAAATCAGCGCCATGGCATCCAATAAGAAGAGTTTTTGCTCATTCGTCAAAAGTAATCATTTACCCATAATTCATAATTTTACCGGATGAAGAAGATTTATCACCTGTCGACCTGCGGCACCTGCAAGAAAATTCTCGAAGAAACGGCCGCGGTAGCGAAAGGCGCGGAGTTACAGGATATCAAGAAAGAAAAGATCACGCCGGCGCAGCTGGAGGAGATGCATGCGTTGGCCGGGAGCTATGAGGCATTGTTCAGCAGGCGTTCGCAGCAGTATAAAGCGCGCGGCCTGGCGGGGAAGGCATTATCAGAAAAAGATTATCATGATCTGATACTGGAGGAGTATACTTTTCTGAAGCGCCCGGTGGGGATCGTGAACGGGAAGATCTTCATCGGTAACGACGCGAAGACCGTGGAGGCGCTCAAGAACGCCCTCTGATTCGTTAATACATTGCAAATTATTGATTTCGCTAAAGTGATTCCGCGAACTTTTTGACGACGGATTTATAGGCATTCATGTCTTCCGGCCGGCCAAAAGTGCGGAACGGGAACGTCTTTGCGTCATCGAGGGCTTTTTGGAGCCGGAAGCGGTGTTGGGGCACGCTGATAAAATAGCCTTCCTGCATGAGGTGTTTGCCTAGGTATTCCTGTTCGGATTGGCCGGGGTGGGGATGAGGATGGCTTTTTGTTGAGTTTGGCGAGGTCCATCAGGGTGGTGTACCCGGAGCGGGAGATGACGATATCGCTGGCCTGCATGGCGGCATTGAGTTCCGCGGCGCCGAGGTGGCTGACCTGGGAGATACCGGGTGCGGGGCCTCTTCGCTGGCCTGGTCGGGTTTTCCGCTGACGATGAGGGCTTTGATGCCGGGGATCTGGCGGAGTTGTTCTTTGAGTATGGTTTCCAGCTGGGTGCGTTGTGGTTCGGGGCCGGAGATGAGCGCGAGGACGTCGTATTGCTTTATAACGCCCGGCTGTGGCTCAAACCGGGAGAGGCAACCCGGTAGGTGGTGTTGTTCGGGAGTTCGGCGGATGGGCGAGTACGCCGCTGAGGTTGTGGGTTCCGGGAAATCGGGGACCCAGCAGGCGGAGTATTTATTGATAAAGCGGTAGTTGATGCGTTGGAGGATGCGCTCCGTGGCGCCTCCGAAGGGCGTTTTGATCAGGAGCTGGTGCGAGATGAAGACGCAGGGGATATCTGGATGGTAGAGGCCGAACCGGTTGTCGGAGATGACGGCGTGAATGCCATGTTCCTTAACGGTTTTGCGTAGCCAGGCCTGTTCATGGCGGACGGCTTTCCAGATCTTGGGGACCTGGCGGAGGATTTTAACGCCGAAAAAGAGGCCTTTTTGCTGTATGTGATATGATAACCGGGGAGGGGAGGATGGTGATCTCCGGGAATTCCCGGGAGAGGAGTGCGGCGTGTTTTCCTTCTGCTGCAATAACTACCACGCAACCAGCGTTTAAGAGTTCACGGATCAGCGGAATGTCGCGCGTGGCGTGGCCGAGACCCCAATCCAGGGGTACCACGAGCACTTTTTTTTTGCACAGTGTGACTTGTGGACAAATATTTAGGAATTTGTTGCGAAAATAGTTTAATTTAGAAATGATCATTGTTAAGAAAAGGTAAACTCCCGCTGAGCAGACTAGCATTAATTGAAGAAGCATATTATTATTGGACGATGAAAAAGATGTACTGGATTTTCATTTTCTTGACAATGGCAAGTTTAACGTGGCAAGGTTGCAGTGTGCTGAAGAAAAACGATTGCGGCTGCCCGCCTATGCAGAAGGGGCGGATGCGGCACTAACAAACGAAATATTCCCGCCTATACCTTTAAGCACATCGTAAGTTGTGCGCCCGTTATTGAAAACATTGATGTCAACAACAGCGAAAACAATCAAACCTAATTAGCATGAAGCCTGTAGAGAGGGATTTACTCATTTTATTGCATGAAGATCGCTATAATGAGCAGGAGATCCAGCAGGAAGTGAAGCAGATCAGCGATATGCTATCACTGGTAGAAACGATGGACTTTCTGGCTGCCGCTACGGAAGTGGCAGACTGCAACAAGCATCGTGTTACCAGCAAGCGGCGTGTGCTGGAGCGCGCTTTCTTCCGCAAGGAGCCGAAAGCTTTTGAGTTCATCATTCACAAAAACTAAAGGACGCATATCCGTCCACCGTCCCGGAAAGGTCTCCCTTTCACGGTCAACGACCCGGCGCTCATCCCATTGTTCAGTAGTATCGAAAAACGCAGAAGCCACCTTTCCAACAGCCAACGCGTATTGTCTCTGGTAACTATTCCACTCCACGCAATTATTTTTCCGGACCGCCCGCACGGCGGCTCCCCGTCCTACCCATGCCGTTCATATAGTGAACAGCGCCCCCGCATGATTTGTAAAATTCTTGTTGTAGGTTTGCGCACAAATAATATCCGTTGTGATGATAGACTTTTCGCACCTGCAAGATTACCTGTCCCCCGTTTCCAAAGCGGAACTGAACGAAGATGAAGAATACGAAGACCTCCAGGTCGGCAACCTGATCGATAGCTACGAAAAAGGACACATGCCCAACCTCGATGCCGCCGATATCATCTTCCTCGGCGCAGGCGACCAACGCGGCAACGGAAAAAGCAATTCCGATACCCCCGCGCCAGATGTCATCCGCAAAGAATTCTATCGCCTCTTCCTCTGGCACCGCGACCTTCGCATCGCCGACGCCGGAAACCTCCTTCCCGGCCGCTCCCAGGCAGACGCATACGCCGCGCTCAAAACCGTGCTCACCGAACTGATAGACGCCGGTAAAACCATCGTCATCCTCGGCGGCAGCCACGATCTCACCTACGCTCAATACCAGGCGTACGCCTGTAAAAAATACATCATCGAAGTCAGCGTGGCCGATGCCCTCATCGACCTCCAGGAAGCATCCCCGTCAAGTCGCAACGCTTCCTCCTCGATATGTTCATGGAACAACCCAACTACATCCGGCACTACAACCACATCGGATTCCAGAGCTACTTCGTACAGCCCCGCATGCTCGAAACGCTCGACAAGCTCCGGTTCGATTGCTACCGCCTGGGCAAAGTGCGCGAGAACATCGAAGAAATCGAGCCCGTGCTGCGCAATACAGACCTCTTTTCGGTAGACATCTGCATGATCAAACATACAGACGCGCCTTCGCACTCCCTTTCACCTAACGGTTTTAGCGGAGAAGAAGCGTGTGCGCTATCCCGTTATGCCGGCATGAGCAACAACCTCTCCACCTACGGCATCTACGGGTACAATCCCGCCAAAGACCGCGACAACCTCACCGCCAAACAGATCTCGCAAATGCTCTGGTACTTCCTGGATGGGCGCCATGTCCGCAACAAGGAAGCGCAGCTCAACGAGCGCGAGTCTTTCCTGAATTCCATATCGCCGGCGCGGATATCAGCACCGTGTTCCTCAAAAGCAAGAAAACCGGCCGCTGGTGGATGCAGCTCCCCGACAAGAACTTCGTGCCATGCGCTTATTCAGATTACCTGATGGCCAGCAACAACGAGATTCCCGAGCGTTGGTTACGCAGCCAGGAACGCCTGTAATTCCGTAATTTTAGGGTAACGCTCAACCATCATCATGTGACGCATCCCCGCAGAGCCAGGCTCGCCCGTATCAATATCATCCAGAATGCGCAAGACGCCACCCTCATTGGCATCGGCGTACTGCTGGCCGCAATCGGCCTCAAAGCCTTTCTGCTGCCCAACGGTTTCCTCGATGGCGGCGTTACCGGTATTTCCCTGCTCGTCAACCGCCTCACCGGCTGGTCCATCTCCGTATTGCTGATCGTCATTAACGCGCCGTTTATCCTGCTGGCATATAAACAACTGTCGCGGCTCTTTACATTAAAGACGATCGCGGCCATCGTGGGCCTTGCTACCGCATTGGCGCTCATCAAAGTGCCGGTGCTGACCCAGGATAAATTGCTGATCGCCATCTTCGGAGGGTTCTTCCTCGGCGCGGGCATCGGCATGTCTATCCGCGGCGGCGCCGTACTGGATGGCACGGAAGTCCTGGCGCTGTGGATCTCCCGGAAGACAGTATTGTCTATCGGTGAAGTGATCATGTATTTCAACGTCCTCATCTTCGGCGTGGCAGCCGTGCTCATCAACGTAGAAACGGCTTTGTACGCCATGCTCACTTACCTGGGTGCATCTAAGATGGTCGACTTCGTCATACAGGGCTTCGAAGAATACATCGCCCTTACCGTGATTTCCCCACGGGCAGACCTGATCCGCAAGACGCTGACGCTCAAACTGAAAAAGGCGTTACGGTATTTAAAGGGAAAAGCGGGTACGGCAAAAGGGGAGAAGTGGATAACGAGATCGAGATCATTTATACGGTTGTCACCCGCCTGGAAGTGCATAAGATCATCGACGAGATTGAAAAGATCGATGAAAAAGCGTTTATTGTGCAGCATAATATCAACGACACCCGCGGCGGTATGATCAAACGCCGCGCGGGAGCACATTAACCGCGAAAACTTCCACGGATGAAAAAGACACTTATCGCCGCCATGCTTACATTCGCAGCCATCAATGCCACCGCGCAGCAACGCATCGACCTTTACCCGGAACACCCGGAATGGAAGATCCTGGGCGGTAAAGAAATCAATGACGTTCCTCACATCGAATATTACCCTGCGCCGGCGGATAAGAAAACCGGCGCTGCCGTGCTCGTTTGCCCAGGCGGCGGATACACCAACCTGGCCCTGGGCCATGAAGGAAAAGACGTAGCCGAATTCTTCAACGCCAATGGCTTCGACGCGGTTGTACTGCACTACCGTCTGAACGGCGGTCCGCAGGCCGGGTCTACCTTCCCGCGCAGTATAACGATGTAACCCTGGCTATGCAAATCGTTAAAAGCAAGGCTAAATCCTGGGGCTTCGATCCAGAGAAAGTGGGCGTGCTGGGCTTTTCCGCAGGCGGCCACCTGGCTTCCATGCTGACCACCATGCACGTGGCGGCAGATCCGAAGGCGAAACAGGAAGCATTGCGCTTCGGTTCGCGCCCTGCCTTTTCGATCCTGGTATACCCGGTGATCTCGCTCAGCGAAAGCTTCCGCCACAAGGGCAGCGCACTCAACCTCCTGGGGCCGACGGGCCAAAGGAAAAACAGGATTCGCTGTCTACCCAAAACCGCGTTAACGCGCAGACCCCGCCTACCATGCTCATCCATGCCAGCGACGATAAAGGCGTTCCGGTGGAAAACAGCATCGTATTCTACAAAGCACTGCTTAAATACAATATCCCCGCCACCATGCACATCTACGACCATGGCGGCCATGGTTTCGGCATGGCGCCGAAAGACCCGGTGCTCAACACCGGCCGGGCCTCGTGGTGAACTGGATCAACGGGATGCTCTTCAAACAATAAAATCTTCCTACAAAATAAAAAGCCCCGGATCGAGAAGATACGGAGGCTTTTTATGTATGCATCAAAGTTATTATCCCAGGAAATTGTCTGCGTCGCGGTACGCTTTGATCAGCGCCTGTTCGCCGTCCTTGCCGGGTTTGGCGTTGCCGTGCTCCATGCCCATAACGCCTTTATAGCCTTTGTTGTGGAGGTGTTTGAACACGTTACGGTAGTTGATCTCGCCGGTGCCGGGCTCTTTACGGCCGGGGTTGTCACCGATCTGGATATAGGCGATTTCGCTCCAGCAACGGTCGATCATGGTGATGAGGTTGCCTTCGTTTTTCTGCATGTGGTAGATATCGTAAAGGATCTTGCAGGACGGGCTGTTTACGGCGCGGCAGATCTCATACGTTTGCTCGGAAGTGCGGAGGAACAGCTCGGGCGTGTCGCTCAGGGGCTCCAGCACCATGGTGAGGCCGCCCTTTTCGAGGATCTCGGAACCGGCGCGCAGCGCGTCGATCACATTACCGGTCTGGATGCCGATGGGCAAGTTGCGCTCGAAGAAACCGGGTACTACGGTCGCCCATTTGGCATTGACGCGCTTGGCCAGTTCAACGGAACGTTCGCAGGTTTTGAGGAACACGTCGAGGTGCTCTTTCTTGCCTGTCGTGAGGGATACTTTCCAGTTCTCGCCGCCGTCGATCACGAACACGCCCATTCTCATGTTCAGTTTAGCCAGCAGTTCGCCGATCTTGTTTTGCTGCGCGGTATCGCGGCCGAGCATGCCATTGTCTTCGATGGAGCGGAATCCCTGGTCGTGCATGAACCGGATCTGATCCAGGAAGTCTTCGCCACCGGAGTTTTTGAACATTCCCTGGTGGGGGCGTAGTCGAGGTTGAAGGTTTTACCCGCGGCGGCGGTATTATCGGCGCCTTTGGCGGAGCCGGCCAGCGCGGTGGCGCCTCCGAAAGTGAGGGCGGAAATGCCTGCGAGGGTCGACTGTTGGAGAAAGCTTCTTCTTTCCATAGCGTGAACGTGTATTTTAAAATGACTTGATCAATGGCGAAAAATATATCTTTTAATAAGGAAATCCATAAATATTGAATAAAAAATAGATGAGCGGCCAATTCAAACGATTCCATACAACGTTTAAAGCAATTTTTTGACGTTCATAAAATAAAAATTGCATTCCAGCCCCTAAAGAGATAAATTCACACGCTTTATTGTATCCAACAGTATGAAGAGAACCGCGTTATTCCTGATCGGAGGCCTCTGCGCTGCCGCCGCTCATGCTCAGAACACACCTTTTGAAGCCTACGATCAGAAGATCGAGGGCACAGACATAACCATCCGCATGGTGCCGGTTAAGGCCGGTGAATTCCTGCTCGGAAGCCCCGCTTCTGAAAAAGGGCGTGGCACTGACGAAGGGCCGCAGAAGAAAGTGTCCGTAGACGCTTTCTGGATGGGCGCTTATGAAGTGACGTTCGACCAATACGACCTGTACGCCGATAAGGACAAGGACAAAGCGCCCCTGCCGGATGGCATGACGCGGCCCAGTCCGCCATATATCGACCTTACGCTGGGCATGGGTAAATCCGGAGGATTTCCGCCAACAGCATGAGCCAATACGGCGCCCTGATGTATTGCCGTTGGCTGTATAATAAAACGGGCGTCTTCTTCCGCCTGCCCACCGAAGCAGAATGGGAATACGCCTGCCGCGCAGGTTCCAAAACCGCTTATCCCTTCGGCAACGAAGCGTCCAAATTGAAAGACTTCGCCTGGACCGCCGAGAACTCCGAAGATAAATACCACAAGGTAGGTGAGCTGAAACCGAACGCCTGGGGCTTTACGACATGTTGGGGAACGTCGGCGAGTGGACGATGGACCAATATGAGCCAGAAGCCTACAAGGCCGTGGAGGCTTCCAACCCTGGCTGAAGCCGACCGATAAAACGCCCCGCACCGTTCGCGGAGGTAACTATCAGGATGCGGCCACCGCCGCCCGGAGCGCCGCCCGGCTGATGTCGGACATCGCCTGGAACGACCGAGACCCCAGATCCCGAAGAGCAAATGGTGGAACGCCGACGCTCCTTTCGTAGGGTTCCGCATCGTGCGCCCCCTCAAGCAGCCGACCAAGGCCGAAGCCGATAAGTTCTTCGCCGACATGATCGACCAGTTCGTTGGCGCCCGCTGATCCGTCAAATCTCTGTCAATACATGGATTTTAGCCGGATAATGCGTAATTTTTAATGCTATTGTCTATTTCATTATAGTTTTCACCAACGGCGCCTGCTGGCGTCCGGTAAAATACCCAACATGGAAAAGGAAACACGCTCTACATTCCACGATCAAACTCGCAGGGACTTTGTTAAGAAGTCCTCCATCCTCGCAGGCGCCGCACTGGCCGCCCCGTACCTGTCAGAAGCAGCACAAACTAATTACTTCTCCGGCGCGGCCGGCGTGATCAAAATAGCCCTGATCGGCTGTGGCGGCCGCGGTACCGGTGCGGCCGTTCAGGCGCTCAGCACCAAACAGAACGTTCAGCTCGTTGCCATGGCAGACGCTTTCCGCGACCGCCTGGACAGCAGCTACAACGAAATCGTTGATTCCATGAAGAAAACCCCGATCGCGTGAAAGTGGCCGAGGCGGATAAATTCGTAGGCTTCGACGGTTATAAGCAAGCCATCGCCAAGGCAGACGTGGTGATCCTCACCACCCCTCCGGGCTTCCGTCCCATCCACTTCGAAGAAGCCATCGCGCAGGGCAAGCACGTGTTCATGGAGAAACCCGTGGCCACTGACCCCGCCGGTATCGCCAAAGTGCTGGAGACCGCAGAAAAAGCGAAAGCTAAGAAACTCAACGTAGTAGTTGGCCTTCAACGCCATTACATGACTTCTTACCGCGAACTGCACAAACGCCTGCAAGACGGTATCATCGGCGACATCACTTCCATCCAGGTATGGTGGAACCAGGGCGCCCTCTGGGTGCGCGAGCGCAAACCTGAGTATACCGAAATGGAATACCAGATGCGTAACTGGTACTATTTCAACTGGCTCTGCGGCGATCATATCGTTGAACAACACATCCACAATATCGACGTCGGCAACTGGTTCATGGGTAAAACGCCCGTGTCCGCAGTAGGTATGGGCGGCCGCGCCATCCGTACCGGTCCGGAATCAGGTGAGATTTATGACCACCACTTCGTGGAATACCGTTATGACAACGGCGTAGTTATGAACAGCCAGTGCCGCCACTGGAAAGATTCCGTGAGCAAGGTAGACGAAGAGATCGTAGGCACGAAAGGCCGCATCTTCTGCGACCGCGCCCAGATCGTTGACCATAAAGGCAAAACGCTCTATCAGTTCGACCGTAAGCAACACAACCGTCCTTACCAGGCTGAGCACGATGAGCTGTTCGAAGCCATCGCCGCAGGTCAGTATAAATTCCAGGACGCGCAACGCGGCGCCGAAGCAACGCTTTCCGCTATTATCGGTCGTATGGCCACTTACTCCGGCCAGCAGATCGATTGGGACAAAGCGCTGAAGTCCGGCATCAACCTGCAACCTGCACGCTACGCGTTCGACGCGCCGCCGCCGGTACTCCCGGATTCGCAGGGCAACTACGCTTACGCGAAACCCGGCACCACCCGCTACTTCTCCTGATCACGCAAGTGAAAAGGCAGCGATATTGAAAAGGCGCACCCAACACCGGGTGCGCCTTTTCCGTTAAACATCCTTCCCTAAAATGAGTATATTCAGGATATGAAATCGTACATCACGGGAGCCATCGCCCTGCTGCTGAGCATCGGCGCGGCGGCGCAACCGAAGAATCTAAAGTTATGGGCGCAGGAAGATATCCTGCTGACGAAAGAGTTGCGCAGCGCGCATATCGGCATCAGCATCTACGACCCCGCCACTAAGAAATACTGGTACCAATACCAGGACGATAAGTTCTTCGTGCCAGCCTCCAATACGAAGATATTCACACTGTTCGCTGGCTTGCAGCTGCTGGGGATTCGTTGCCCGGTATGCGGTTCGCCGAGAATGATACCGCGCTGTTTGTACAAGGCACCGGCGATCCTTCATTCCTGCACCCCGACTTTACCGCGCAACGCGTCCTGGAGAAACTGGAGCTGACGGAAAAGAATATCTGGCTGCAACCGGCCGTCATCAAAAACAAACGCTTCGGGCCGGGATGGGGCTGGAGCGATTACGCGGATTATTACCAGCCTGAACTGAACGAATGGCCTATGTACGGCAACGTAGCGCGCATCCGCATGAAGGGTTCCGAATATTCCATGACGCCGGAGTTTCCTACGGAACTGATCTACGAACGCCCGCCAGCAGAAGCGTTGGCGGATAGAGAAGAGCGCGAAAACCTCTTCACATTGCATATCCGTTCAGACGTCCGGGCGGAAGAAACTTTTGAGGTTCCTTATATCACAGGCGGCGTTACCCAGCTTGTGCGGAGATTACAGGATACGATCCGCAAGCCCGTTCGCGTGCTGCCTGCCACGGCGCCGCTGACAGGAACGGTGATGAAAAGTATTCCGGTGGATACGCTCTTTCAGCCCATGATGCATCGCAGCGATAACTTCTTTGCCGAGCAGATACTCATGATGGCGTCTTCCGTCAAATACGACCAGATCGATTCCCGCCGCGTTATCGGATACCTGCTCGACAGTCTCCTTAACGATCTCCCGCACCCGCCCAACTGGGTAGACGGATCTGGGTTATCCCGTTACAACCTCTTCACCCCCGCGACTTCGTGACCGTCCTTGATAAGATGTTCAAGAGCCAGAGCAAGGAGCGGCTTTTCCCGCTATTCCCTTCCGGCGGCAAAGGCACCCTGCGAAATTACTACCAGGCCCTGCCCAACCGGCTGTATGCCAAAACGGGCACCCTCAGCGGGGTGGTGGCGCTTAGCGGTTATATAATCACCAAATCCGGGAAGACGCTTATCTTCAGCGTCCTCGTCAATAACCACAATTCTACATCCACTAATGTCCGCCGTGCCGTAGAGAAATTCCTCGTGCGCACCGCCAATGCGGGATGATGGTATGGACTAAAAACAGAAATCCCGGCAGCCGTTACGCTTGCCGGGATTTTTTGTCTGGATCGGAAACCTTATTTCACGATTTTCAATTCGTTGATGATGTTCTTGGCGCCGCCCAGTTTGTCGATGCACCAGAGCACATAACGGATATCCACATTGATAGTCCGGTTGGAGTTCTTATCGAACTGGATCTTGTGGCTAAGCGCTTCGTAGTTACCGTCGAAAGCGAGGCCGATCAGTTCGCCGTTGGCGTTGAGCACAGGGGAACCGGAGTTGCCGCCCGTGATGTCGTTGCCGGTGATGAAGCCCACCACGAGGGTTTTACGCTTCGCGTCGATGTACTGGCCGAAGTCTTTCTTCTTCACGAGATCGATGAAGTTCTGGTGCAGATCGAATTCGTAGTCGCCCGGTTTATATTTCTCCATTACACCTTCGATCGTGGTTACGTAGTCGTAAGCCACGGCATCGCGGGGCTGTAAGGTTTAACCTGGCCGTAGGAGAGGCGCATGGTGAAGTTCGCATCCGGGTAGCGGTTGGCGTTCGGAGTGCGGAGAGCCTCGCCTTTCAGGTAGAGACGGCCCAGCTCGTTGTTCTGCGCCATGAACTGTCCATAGAAAGGCGCGTATTTAGCCGAATAGTTCTTCACGAACGCGGAAGCGTATGCGTAGGCGGGATCTTCCTGGAGGGTAACGGCGTCAGGTTGGCTGATGAACGTTTTCCATTTGGCGTCGTTGAAGATGATGGTGTTATTGAACACATTGGCGGCCCAGGTGCGGTATGTTTTCTCGTCTTTCAGATCACCGAAAGATTTGAGGCCTTCGTAGAAACCAATCGGGTGCTGGTCTTTAGGAATATCCTCATAGTAACGTTGCGCCATGGCAGCGAGAGGATCTTCTGGTCGGAAGGTTTATTTTCGTCTTTCAGGAAGTTGGTGCGTGCCTGGTCTGCAGCGGCAGCGGCAGCTTTGATATCGCCATTCTTCAGGATGGCGGCCTCCAGCTGCGCGAGGGAGCTGGCGTAAGCGGCGAGGGGCGAGCCCAGGATGCCTTCCATGATGTAGATGCGAACCTTGGTGTAGGGAGACCATTTCTTGTAAATGTCCTCATACTGCGTAAACACGGGCTCGAACTCGGCTTTGCCTTTTGCCCATTGCTGGAAGGCGGCTTCGTTCTTTTGTTTCTCTTCGTACACGTGGTATTTGAGCAGTTGTTTGGATTCCCCGTCGAAGAATTTCCAGTAGTTGGCGATGCCGGCGTAGGAAGAAGCGAGTTGCAGCTTCACGGCGGGATCTTTCTTCATTTCTTCGAACATGTATTTGAGGCGGATATCGCGGAGGCCTACTACCGAGGGTTTTCCACATCGGTCTTCAGCTTCACGCCATAAGAAGTTTCGTAACGGTTGGTGCCGCCGGGGTATCCGAAGATCATGGCGTAATCGTTTTCTTTCACGCCTTTGATAGATACGGGGAGGAAGTGTTTCGGTTTGAGGGGAACGTTGGAGGCAGCGTACTCAGCGGGCTTACCGCTGGCGTTGCCATACACGCGGAACACGGAGAAGTCGCCGGTATGACGGGGCCATTCCCAGTTGTCGGTATCGCCGCCGAACTTGCCGACGTTCTCGGGAGGAGTGCCCACGAGACGAACGTCGGTGTAGCGCTCGTACACGAAGAGGAGGTATTGGTTGCCTTTGAACATGGGCACCACTTTGGCTTCGTAGCCATTACCTTCGGTAGCGGCCTTCACGATATCGCCATAAACAGCCTGGAGCTTCGGGGCGCGATCGTTCAGCGTGGTGCCTTTGATGGCTTCGTCCACTTTCGCGGTCACGTCTTCCACGCGCACCAGGAACTGAACGGAGAGCCCTTTGGCGGGGATTTCTTCCTGCTTGCTGCGGGCATAGAAGCCGTCGCGCAGGTAGTTATTTTGTACGGAGCTGGCAGCGGCAATAGCGCCATAGCCGCAGTGATGGTTGGTAAAGATCAGTCCTTCATTGCTCACGATCTCTCCCGTGCAACCGCCGCCGAAGATGATAATGGCATCTTTAATGGAAGACTTGTTGATGCTGTACAGCTGCTCTTTCGACAGCTTCAGGCCTCTCTTCACCATGTCGGCATAAGTTTGTTGCCCGAGCAGGTACGGGAGCCACATGCCCTCGTCCGCTTTCACCATCTTTACCGACAGTAAAAGCAGCAACAGGAATAGATTTTTCTTCATATGTTAGATTTTGTAAGGGCCCAAACCTACCGATTTTTTTCATAATAGCCTTTACCTTCCATGGAAGTCAACAATTGAAGGCTGCGGGACGTTAAAATGGCTTGATGATTGATAAAGGAATTCTATACACCATAAAACCACTATCATGAAACAGTTACTGATTCCCGCCTTTGCCGCCTTTACCTTCCTGGCCGCCTGCCAGAGCTCCCAGCAACAATCCGGCGCAGACTCCGCCGCCGCGGCCGCGGCCGTCACCACAGACGGACAGCCCGCCTGGCCCCTTGCCGGTACCAAATGGGTCCTGAAAGAGATCGTAAACGGCCCGAAAGACACCAGCAACTGGGAGAAAGAGATTTATATGCAGTTCGTGGATTCATCGTCGCAGGTACGCGGCCATCTCGGCTGCAATGGCTTCGGGGCAAATTCGTGGCCACCCCACCGGTGAGCTAGCCGTGTCCGATGTGATCTCTACTCAAATGGCCTGCCCCGTGCTGGACATCGAGAACGCCTTTAGCCAGGCGCTGCAGAACACCAATAAATACACAATCGAGAAAGATATGCTGCGCATCCAGCGGGGCGATTCCGTATTGGCAATTTTCACCGCAACGCAAGCACAGCCACAATAACCACACTTAAACCACCATACGTATGAATAAGATCCTCCTCATCCTCTGCGCCGCCGGCATCTTCACGGCCTGCCAGAACCAAACCGCCCCCACCGGGGAAGATTCCTCCGCAAACGCCAAGATCCATGAAGGTATGGACACCGTGGAAGACGGTATCCAGCAGAAAGCCGACTCCACCGCAGCCTACCTGCAGCGGCAGAAAGACGAAGCTTCCGCGGCCATCAAACAGAAAATGGACACGCTGGACGTGCGCATAGAAGAATTGAGAAAAGACGGCAGCGCCAAGAGCAAGAAAGCCCAGGCTAAACTGGAAGCAGCCCGCGAAGACCTCGCCCGGGCGGCCGAAGATGTGAAGAACAGCACCGCCGAAGCGTGGGATAAAACCAAAGAAGGCCTCGATAAGTCCATGAAGAAAGCCGACAGCGAATGGCAGGAATTCAAGCGAGATTTTAAGGAACTATTCCGCTAGTATTATTAAAAGCGTTTCATAATAAAAAGGCACTTCAGTCTGAAGTGCCCTTTTTCTATGCGTTGAAAACTCCTTATACACCGAGCTTCCAGCCGTCGCGATACGTACGTTTCACGAACTGGTTGGCGTCGTCGAAGTTGGTGATCTTCATGTTCGGGCCATCCCACAGCAGCTTGATATAGCGGCCGGGGTAATCGAATCCTTTGCCATCGGCTTTGGGTTTGCGGATGTCGTAGCTGCGGATAGCGAGGTTGCCCATGAGGATGGTTTCGGTCAGCGGACCGGCGATCTCGAACGGAGCGCTCAGTTCTTTCTTGCCGTAACCCGCGATGCAGGCATTTACCCACTGCACATAGTGACCTTCCGGCACGCGCGCGATGGTTTGCTTTACGTTCACTTCCCCGTTGCGCTTGGAAGGCAGGAGGGAAGGATACATGCCGTAAGTTCCGCACATCATCTTGCCTTTGGAGCCTACGAAGATGGCGCCGTTACCGCCGTCGCCCATTCTTTCGTTGGGGCCCAGCTCTTCGGGGCGCGCAGGCTGGATGCCGCCGTCCATCCAGTGGAGTTTCAGCGGACCGGTCTTGGTCTCGAAGGTCATGATTACGTGGGAAGAAGGAGGGCAGCTTTCGGGAAATAGCCCTGTTTGAATTCATCTACATACACGCTGCCTACGCTGGCTTCCGCGGAAACGGGGTAGCCGAGGCCGAGCACGCGGAAGGGAGGTTCCACGATGTGGCAGCCCATGTCGCCCAGGGCGCCGGTACCGTAATCCCACCAGCCGCGCCAGTTAAAGGGAACGAGTTTGTCTACGTAGTCTTTTTGACGAGCTGTACCCAGCCAGAGGTTCCAGTCGAGGTCTGCGGGCTTGGTGCCGTTCTGAGCGGGCCAGGGAATACCCTGGGGCCAAACGGGGCGGTTGGTCCAGCAGTATACGGTGTGCACGTCGCCGATGAGGTTGGCATTATGCCACTCCATGAGTTGGCGGACGCCGTCGCCGGAAGCACCCTGGTTGCCCATCTGGGTTACTACCTTATATTTCTTGGCGGCCTGCGTGAGCATGCGCGCTTCGTAGATATCGTGGGGTGAGGGTTTTGAACGTATACGTGCTTGCCGAGCTGCATAGCGGCCATGGCTTGAACGGCGTGGTTATGGTCGGGGCTGGAAACGGTAACCGCATCGATGTTCTTGTGTTCTTTATCGAGCATCTCGCGGTAATCGCGGTAATATTTCGCTTTCGGGAAGCGCTTCACGGATGCTGCCGCGCGGCTGTCGTGCACGTCGCAGAGGAATGCGATATCTGCCGGGCCTTTGGAAATCTCATTCAAATCGCTTTCGCCTTTACCGCCAACACCGATGCCGGCAACGCGAAGCCTGTCGCTGGGCGCGGTATATCCCGGCCTCCCAAAACGTGACGTGGAACGATCATGAAACCCGCAGCTGCTGTAGCACTGTTGGTTAGAAATGATCTACGTGAAATCTGGTTTCTTTTGTTATTTTTTCCCTGAACCATGATTTGATAAATTTTCGTTCAATATAATAGAAAATATTTTAGCAAAAGTAATAATCTCGACAAGCGGCGCGTCCTGTGCTATCCTGCAAAATCGTTTTTTCAAGTGCCGTTTATGGCTGATTGGTGGGGTAACTACCGTACGTCCTCTTTGTGTGGCGGTAGTGTGGTTTTTTATCCTATTTTTAGCCGTCTCAAACCTTATGTTACAACATGTCGACTAACCGCAAGCATCCGGTAGCCTTACCGTTTTTATTCTTTTCCGAGATGTGGGAGCGATTTGGGTTCTACCTCCTCCTCGATCCTCCAGCTATACCTGACAGACGCCGAGAAGGGCGGATGGGCCATGGACCGGCATACGGCGGTCGACATCTTCGGCACCTTTATCGCATTCGTTTACCTTACGCCATTCATCGGAGGCCTGCTGGCCGACCGTAAGCTGGGTTACACCAAGTCCATCATCATTGGGGGCATCCTTATGGGGATCGGGTATTGCGGCCTGGCCGTCAAAGACTTAACGGTTTTCTACCTGTCGCTGGCGCTTATTTGCGTGGGTAACGGCTTCTTCAAACCCAACATTTCCACCCTGCTGGGCAACGTCTATAACGACCCCAGTACCGTGAACGCAAAGACACCGGCTATAACATCTTCTACATGGGGATCAATATCGGCGCTTTCATCTGTACTTTCTTCGCCGCATATCTACGTAATAATATCAACTGGGGCGCTGCCTTTATCGCCGCCGGCATCGGCATGTTCCTCGGAGTGATCATCTTCGTCGCAGGACTGAAACATTACCGCCACGCCAACGTCCTCAAGCCCGCACAAGCCGGCGATATGCCCTGGGTTCCATCTTTGCGCAGGTGTTTGTGCCCGTGCTGGTAGTGGGCGCCATCGGTTGGTTCATCCCTGGCAATATTTTCGGTACCGATTCCACCGACGCATTCATCTTCGCGTGCCTGCCCATTATATATTTCTTCGTAAACCTGCTGCGTAAAGCCACCGGGGCCGACAAGCAACCTGTAAAAGCCCTGCTGGCCATCTTCGCGGTATCGGTAATGTTCTGGGCGGTGTTCAAACAGAATGGAACGGCCCTCACCACCTGGGCGCAATATTATACCGACCGTGAACTGCCCGCAACGCTGCAAGGTCCGGCAAACGCGCTCTCCTCGCCGAAACCACTACCAACCAGACCGGCGAGGTTGTTGCCTACGATCACGAGTTCCGTGTTATTAAAGACGAATCCCGCCAACCGGTAAAAGAAACCGGCAAACCCGTTTACTTCAAGAACGTAGCGCCTGAGAAAATGCCTGCGGAAGGCGGATCCGTCAGCCTTATCAATACCGAGCTCTTCCAATCCATCAACCCCTTCTTCGTGATCGTGCTCACCCCAGTGGTGGTAGCATTCTTCACGTTCCTGCGGCGCCGGAAAAAGAGCCGACCACCATGTCTAAAATTGCATACGGTCTGTTCATCTCCTCGTTGTCTACTTTCTGCATGGTAGGCGCAGTAATGGTGTGCGACAACGGCGCCATCAAGGCCTCGCCCTGGTGGCTGGTCGGCAGCTACGGCGTCATCACCGTTGGAGAGTTGCTCCTCAGCCCCATGGGCCTTTCGCTGGTTTCAAAGCTCAGTCCTGCGCGGTTGACATCGCTGATGATGGGCGGCTGGTTCCTCGCCACTTCCATCGGTAACAAGCTTTCCGGCGTACTCGCCGCGATGTGGGATAAGTACGATAATAAAGTCAATTACTTCCTCGTGAACTTTCTCCTGCTGGGCCTCGCCGGCGCCATCTTCCTGATGCTGCGCTGGCTCAACCGTGTGTTCAAAGAACATGCGCATTGATGGCCCGACATTTAACTGCATAAAAAAGCGGCACCCGTTCGGGTGCCGCTTTTTTATGCAGTTAAATGGAATTAATCTTCCCAGGTCATGATCTTGGAACGGTCTTCCTTCTTCAGGCAAACGGCCAGCATCTTCTCGTCGTACGCGAGATTGTATTGTTTCAGTACATCTTCCGGAACGCCGTCCCACTCATTAGGTTTGTTGCCGGCGTACCCGATATCCTTAATACCCATTTCGCTGGTGAAGAACCCTGTAGCCGTGAGGTTGCGCATCAGGCTAAAGAATGCCACGCCCTGGCTTAATTCGGGGCCGCTTTATCCGGGAAGGCGATCTGGTCTACGATGGCCAGGCGCTTATCCGCTTCCAGTTCGGTGAAGGATTTATTGTATTGCTTCAGCGAATGGACATCGAGCCAGCGGAGGCCGCCGCGCATGGGCAGTTTGAATTCCGGTTTGTCTTTACGATAAACTCGATGAACTCCGGCACCTTGGCATCAGTGGCGGATCCGGATGTTTCGTCTTTCGGAATGATGATATCGGCGAGCACGGCAATGGTTTTCATTTCCGCGTCGGAGAAGAATTTTTCTTTGGTGAGCGCCTCGTCACGGAGCACTTCGTCTGGCGTGCGGCCGTAGAACTTACCGGCCTTTGGCGCCTTTTCGGCTTCTTTGGTGCTGGTTTCGCAGGCGCTGAGGATAACGCCGGAAGATACGGAACCTATGAGGAGGGCTTTGAGCGATTCTCTTCTGTCCATGATGATCAGATATTTTGTTTTTTCAATTCATCCACGATGTAGTTCGACGCGCGGAGGGAGAGCGCGAGAATGGTCCATGTGGGATTCTTATCTGCCTGCGATACGAAGGCGCCGCCATCCACCACGAATACGTTCTTGGCATCGTGCGCCTGGTTGTATTTGTTGAGGACCGAGCGCCTGGGATCGTCGCCCATGCGGGTGGTGCCTACTTCGTGGATGATCCTGCCGGGGTTCTCCAGGCCGTACATGGTTTCTTCGCCGGGCTTGGTGCCGAGCGGGATGCCACCCATCTTGTGGATGATTTCCTCGAAAGTTTCATGCATGTGCTGCGCCTGTTTGATCTCGTGCTCGCTCCATTTATAGTTGAAGCGGAGCACGGGGATACCGAATTTATCCACTACGTTCGGGTCGATTTCGCAATAGTTGCTTTCCAGCGCAATGGCTTCACCGCGACCGGCGAACCCGATCGTGGAACCGAAGAACCTGCGGTAGTCGTTTTTAAGGCTGGCGCCATAGCCGCCCACGGGAACGCCGCCGCGCTTGGGGTCCTGCATCTGCATGCCCTGGATGCCAAAGCCGAAGCCATACGCCGGCATGCCCATACCACCCCAGAATTCGATGTGGTAGCCACGGGCGAAGTCCAGTTTTTATTGTCGAGCCACCAGGGGATGTACATGTGCATACCGCCCACGCCGTCTTCGTTGTACCGCTTACGGTCCATCAGTGAAGGGATGAATGCCCCGCGAGATGCGCCGGTGGAGTCGTGCAGGTATTTGCCGACGAGGCCGCTGGAGTTGGCCAGGCCGTTCTTGTGCATGGGGATTTAGAATTCAGCAGCAGCCTGGCGGATTCGCAGGCGCTCGCAGCCAATACGATCACCCGTGCATCGATGCGGTATTCCTGCATATCGGCCTTGTCTACATAGCTCACGCCCGTAGCTTTCCCGGATGCATCCGTCACGATTTCCCGCGCCATGGCGCCCACGTAGAGGTCTACGTTGCCGCTTTTCATGGCGGGCTTCACGAGGGCGGTGGAAGAGGAGAAGTCTGCATGCACGGAGCACCCGCGGCTGCATTGCGCGCAGAAGAAGCACGCGCCGCGGTCTTTGTTAACGGAACGGGTGAGGATCGACAGGCGGGAATGGATCACCGGGATGCCCAGTTTGTCGCCGGCCTGTTTTACCATCAGCTCGTGGAGACGGGGCTTGGGTGGAGGGAGGAAGTAGCCGTCAGGCTCGTTGTAAATCCCCTCTTTGGATCCGAAAACCCCGATCATTTTGTCTACCTGGTCGTACCAGGGTTTCACTTCATCATAACCGATGGGCCAGTCGTCTCCATGTCCGTCTATGCTGTGATGTTTAAAGTCATTAGGGCCGAACCGGAGGGAGATGCGCCCCAGTGGTTGGTGCGGCCGCCTACCATGCGGGAGCGGAACCAGTCGAATTTAGAACCGTTCTTTTGCGTATAAGGTTCGCCTTCGATTTCCCAGCCGCCGTATGCGGCGTCGAAGTCGCCGAAGGGGCGGGTGGTGGAAGCGCCTCTGCGTGGAGATTCGTAGGGCCATTTCAATTGCGTCATCTGCTCCGGGTCTGCAGGGTCGTACTTCGGGCCTGCCTCGAGCAGCGCCACTTTCAGCCCTGCGTCAGACAGCACTTTGGCCGCCATGCCGCCGCCGGCGCCACTTCCGATGATACACACATCGTACGCTTTCGCCTGTTTTTTGATCTCAAATGCCATTGTAAGTACGTGGATTTTTGTGGAAAGATTTGACCAGAAAGATTTTAAATCTATAAATTAAATACGGAAAATGAAAGCTGTTTTTTACTTTCGGCCTCTATTCTATGACAACGAAATCACCATATATCCTCGGCGTCGATATCGGAACGGGGAGCGCGAAGACCATCGCGGTGACCACAGCGGGGCAGATTCCCGCATCCCGCAGACAATCCTATCCCACCCAGGAACCCGTTCCCGGCTATAGCGAACAAGACCCCGAGCAGGTGCTCGAGGCCATCGTTAAGACCATCCGCGAAACCGTCGGAGAAATGGGCTACCCGCCCGCCGCCATCGCGCTGAGCAGTGCCATGCACAGCCTGCTGGCAGTAGATGCAGACGGCGAACCGCTTACTCCCTTGCTGACCTGGGCAGATAACCGCGCCGAAGATTATGCCGCCGCCCTCCGCGATACGCCCGAAGGCCGCGACATTCACCGCGCCACCGGTACACCCATCCATCCCATGTCCCCTTTATGCAAGATCCAGTGGATCCGCGAACAGCAGCCCGAGATCTTCGACCAGGCCGCCTGCTTCGTAGGGATCAAAGACCTTTTCCTCTTCCGCTGCTTCCATGAATTCATCACCGATTACAGCCTGGCATCCTGCACCGGGCTTTTTGATATACGCACGCTCGACTGGTACGCCCCGCGCTGACGCTCGCCGGCATCACAGACGACCGGCTACCAATCCCGGTAGAGACCACGCGTCTCCTCATCGGGATGGACCCTGCTATGGCCCAGGCCATGGGTGTTCCTGAAGGCACGCTCATCATGGCCGGCAGCAGCGACGGCTGCCTGGCGCAGTTGGGCTCCGGCGCCGTTGAGCCCGGTCACGCCGCACTGACTATCGGTACCAGCGGCGCTATCCGGGTCATGGCTCCTCAGCCGGCCGACGATCCCGCAGGGCGGATTTTCTCTTACGTCCTCACGCCTGAGCATTACGTATGCGGCGGGGCGATGAACAACGGCGGCGTATCTCTGCAATGGTTCTCCAAAGCGTTCCTGCCCTGGTCCGATTACAACGATTTTCTTAAAACAGCCTTTACCGCGCCCGCCGGCAGCGACGGCCTCCTTTGCCTCCCTTATATGCTGGGCGAGCGCGCCCCGTGTGGGACAGCCGAGCATCCGGCGCTTTCGTGGGCATGCGGCAGCATCATTCCTCGCCGCACTTCCAGCGGGCGCTGGTGGAAGGGATCTGTTTCAACCTTTTCAGCATCGGCGAAGCCCTGGAAAGCGTAACCGGCGATATCCACGAAGTAACCGTAAGCGGTGGTTTCACAGCCTCCCTTTATGGATCCAGCTGCTGGCGGATATCTTCCGTAAGCCCATGCTCCTGCACCAGGATGAAGACGCCTCCGCGCTGGGCGCCGCCATGTTGGCCTGGCACGCCCTGGAGCAGGTAGACGCCTGGCGCTTCAATTCCACGGCCGCGGCCCGCGTATTCGAACCGAATGCGGAACACTGGCCCGTGTATAAGCGTAACTACCGCGCTTTTTCTATGCTGTATGATCAGCTGAAAGAAGCTTCCAATATTCTGAGAGAAAAGTAACTCCGCCGGGGCCGGCTTGCCTTGCCGGCCCCGGAATACCCCTCCATCTCCATTTACAAGTTTCACATAATCAATATCTTATCCGCTCAACGATCGTTTGTGGCGCGTAAGCGTGTGTATTGTTGCAGTGCTATCTTGCTTTTACTGTGGGCTAATTCCCTCCAGATTGCATTTAGACTCCCGCATCTCAGCTTCAGGTGCTCAATTTGTCATGCAATTGTCTTAGGTATATTCGGTATATCCTACCTATGTCCTACCTCTTATAAGGGTAGGACATAGGTAGGATATAGGTAAGATATAGGTAGGACATAGGTAGGATATATATGTGAACTGAAGATGAGGAAAGGCAGTTTAAAATGGGATAAGACGGCTATTAGCGGGTCTTTACAGCCAGAAGGGGCCGTCTCAAACGAGACAGCCCCTTCTTTTATGAAAGATAATGTAGTTCAGGATCAGAAACCCCGGTCGAACATTTTTTCCAGATCATTGAGTTTGAAGGAGATAAAGGTGCCTCTGCCGCCCGGGGAGACGTTCGGCATCGAGCATGCGAAGAGCTCGTCGATGATGTTTTGCATCTCGCGGGAGGTGAGGGGCTTGCCGGAAGGGATGGCGTTGTTACGTGCCATGCTTCGCACCAGGCGCTCGCGACGGTTATGCTTCAGCTCGTGGCTGAAGTTCTTGAACTGCTCCAGCAAGCCCTCGATGCTGGCTTGCTCATTCCCGGTCTGGATGTCAGCAGGCGTTCCGCGCACCACGAAGGTATGCTGGCCGAAGGGTTCCAGGTCGTAGCCGAGGGCCTGCAGGTCCGGGAGCATTTCGTGGACGATAATGGCATCGGCCGGTAACAGTTCCAGCGTTTGCGGGAAGAGGCTCTGCTGGGTGGCGATGGGCTTCTCGGCCAGGGCGCGGAGGTAACGCTCGTAGAGGATACGCTCGTGCGCTGAGCGTTGATCCACGAGGATGAAGCCCGATTTGATCTGGGACAGGATATACTGTTGGTGTACCTGCACCGGCCCTTTCTGGTCGTGCGCGGCTTCCTGCCAGCGCTCGTCGATGACGGAGGCGGTGGATACAGGCGGGAAGTCGGACTGGGAAGGGGGCGGCGGCAGGGGAAGTCGTTGTCGCGCGTGGGCGGCGGACCATAGAGTTCCTTCCAGTGCTGCAGGTTGCTGTTATTTGATTTATCGATCACGTGGGCCTGGTTGGCGCTCGTGAAGGTCTTGTAGATGGAAGTGCCGGTCGATTGCGCCTTTTTTTCTTCAGTGAAGGGCTGCGTCAGCGCATCGAGCTGCTGGATGCCGGGGTCGAGGTCGAAGTCGAGCGCGGGCGTAACGCTGAACTGCGCCAGCGCGTGCTTGATGGCGGACTGCACGAAGGCGTAGAGGATGCGTTCATCATCAAACTTGATTTCCTGCTTGGTGGGATGAACGTTGATATCCACATGGGCGGGGTCCAGGTCGATGAAGAGAACGTAAAGCGGGAAGCTGTCCGGCGGGATCATTTCCGCGAATGCGTTCATGACGGCGTGGTTGAGGTAGCTGGATTTGATGAACCGGTTGTTAACGAAGAAGAACTGGTCGCCCCGTGTCTTCTTGGACGTTTCCGGTTTCCCCACGAACCCGTGGATATTCATGTAATCGGTGCTTTCCTTAACGGTAACGAGTTTGGAATTATAGTGCTGGCCGAGGATGGAAACGATCCTTTGCTTGAGTGAGCCTTTCTCGAAGTGGAACATCTGCTGCCCGTTGCTGTTCAGGAGAACTGCAGGTGCGGGAATGCGAGGGCTACGCGGATGAACTCATCTACGATGTGGCGCATCTCGGCGGCGTTGCTTTTCAGGAAGTTACGGCGGGCGGGGACGTTGAAGAAGAGGTTCTTCATGGCAATGCTGGTGCCCAGGGGGCCTGGCAGGGCTCTTGCCGGCGGATGACGGAGTTGTCGATCTCGATGAAGGTGCCAAGCTCATCTTCTGCGCGGCGGGATTTCAGTTCTACCTGGCTGACGGCCGCGATGGAAGCGAGGGCTTCACCGCGGAAGCCCATGGTACGGATTTGGAAGAGATCATCGATAGACCGGATCTTGGAGGTGGCGTGGCGTTCGAAGCACATGCGCGCATCGGTGTCGCTCATGCCGCTGCCGTTATCGATCACCTGCACGAGCTCTTTGCCTGCGTCTCTTATAATCAGTTGGATTTCAGTAGCTCCCGCGTCAACCGCGTTCTCCAGTAATTCCTTTACAGCCGATGCCGGCCGTTGGATGACTTCGCCCGCTGCTATCTGATTCGCTATATTGTCCGGTAATAGATTGATGATATCCGCCACTTGCCTGCCTTTTGCCGTAAAGTTATGAAGAAAAAATATTGTTAAATACATGAAGGCGTACAATCCATACAGCTGTGTGTTTCGTACCTTTATAGTGCGTATATGAAACGACACATATCCAGATTAACAATTCGTATCGTTAATACGTTCTGATAGTAATGCACATATTCAATCTGAAGCCATGAAGACATGGACCTACCTGATGTTGGTCGCAGGCATGACATTCAGTCATTGCTCCTACTCACAAAACGGGACTAAAAAGAAACTTATGGATGAACAAAAAGCCCGGTGTATTCGCGCACGGATACGGGCAAAGTGAGCCTTACAGACGCAGAGTGGAAAAAGATCCTACCTAAAGATGTATACGATATTGCCCGTGAAAAGGGCACTGAGTGGGCATTTACGGGGAAGTACTGGAATACCAAAGACAAAGGCACTTACTATTGCGCCGCGTGCGGCAATCCACTGTTCGTGTCTGACACGAAATTTGAAAGCGGCTGCGGATGGCCGAGTTTTTACCAGCCTGTCAGCAAGACGAGCGTGATTTACACGCCCGACAATTCTCACGGCATGCAACGTACGGAGGTGCAATGCGGCCGTTGTAAGGCGCACCTGGGCCACGTATTTGACGACGGGCCGCCACCTACGGGGCTCCGTTATTGCATCAATTCCGTTATCCTGGATTTTGAAAAAGCGCAGGACGCGGAAAAGAAATTCAACGAGAAAGAGAAGTAACCATTAAGAGAACCTGACTGTATGCTGCCGGTGCAATCATTTGCGCCGGCATTAAGGTCTTTCACCTGCCGGAAAATTTCGGTAAATTGTGGAAAACCTGCTATCCCTTTGAGAAAATTCTTCTATATCAGTGCCTGGGTAATCGGTATGGCATTTGCCCTGCTGGCGATCCTGTTGCTGGTTGCTCCCACACGTCCACATCGAGCAGTCGGTGTTTATCCATGCGCCCCCTTCGGCCGTATGGGACCAAACTGCCCGCTTCGATCGTTATAATCAATGGAACACCTTCCAGGAAAGAGAACCAACCGCGACATTCAGGATAGACGGGGTGGATGGTACCTCCGGGGCATCCACGACCTGGAACGGCAAGAAAATCGGCTTCGGCCGCCTGCGCCATCTTTCCCTCACTCCCCATACAGAAATCCGCCAGCAGCTGGAATTCTTTGAGCCGCTGGCTTCCATTTGCGATATATCCTTTCAGTTTGCCGACTCTGCCGGCGGCACCCGTGTATCCTGGAGCATGGACGCGAAATACCCGCGGCCGCAGAATATCCTGGGCATGTTCATGAAAGACAACCTGGAAACAGACTTCCGCAAAGGCCTGCAACGCCTGAAATCTGCCGCGGAAGCAGCAGTGTCCGCAGAAAGAAAGAAGTGATTATCAGGTATTTAGTACAATAAGCCAGCCAGCTGCACATGTGCTGCCAACGGAGAATGCCCGTAAAATCGAAGTGGATGAAAGGGGAGAATCGACGAAGGAAAAAGGAAAGGCAGCCCGGAATCAGGAGCTGATGCCCGCCAGCTCAAAGGTATTGGGCTCAAATTCAATGATGTCGTAAACGGCCAGCTGGAACTTATCCATGGGATCTTCCGCCAGGATGGCTTCTACTTCCCTACGGCTGGATGCCCTGCAGACGATGATAGAACCGGTCTTCGGCTTCCGGCGGCCGGTGAGGATAAAGCGCCCCGCGCGGACCTGCGTTTCGAGAAAAGCATTGTGCGCTTCCAGGTAGTGCTCTATAGCCGCCAGCGGGCGGATATACTGTAGAAGGATCAGGTACATAAGAGTCAGATATGGTCTTTCAAAAAAATGGTTAAAATCCTGAATATCTTCAAAGGTATGTAAATTGTACAAAGTAATCGAGCCAGGGCCCCGCCAGGGAACAAAATTAGACGCATTAGCAAAAAACCATGTATTTTCGTTCCTAATTTTCAAATCCATTTTTCTTAACATCTCTTTCTTTATGAAACGATCGATTCAAAAAGCGCTCCTCTTTATGACAGGCGCGGCGCTCTTTCTGTTAGCCTCGTGCTCCAAAGCCCCAGAACAAGGCAAGCATATTCCGAAAAATGCCGCACTCGTTTTCGGCTTCAAATCCAAACAAATCCAGGATAAACTCTCTAAAGACGGGCTGACGATCGATAAGATCTTTCAAACCCTCCAGCAGAACGATACTTCCAATAACTACGCGAAAGCCCTCGCCGACGCCAAGAACTCCGGTATCGACCTCCAGGGCGACGTGTTCTTCGCCATGGTTCCCGGCGAAGCAGGCGGCGCCATGAACCTCATGGTGATCGCCGACGTAGCTGACGCTGCCAAACTGGAAGCTTTCGTAAAAGAAAAATCAAGAAGGAAGTTCAGACCGGCAAAGATTTTAAATACGTAGTAGACGGCACCAGCGTGGTAGGCTTTACCGGCAAAACCATGATCGGTGTTGCTTCCATCGAATCGCCTTCTTATGGCCTCGACACCGTTGAGTCTGCCAAGCTTTCCAGCAACAGCTCCATCCTGCTCGAGAAACTCTTCACCCTTAAAGCCGACGAATCCGTTGCTTCGGTGGCGTCTTTCAAAGACATCACCAAGGAAAAAGGCGACATGTTCTTCTGGATGAGCAGCGAATCGCTGTATAACATGAACGGCGCCAACGCTTCCGGCATGGGCGCACTCATGGCTTCCAACATGAAGAAAATCACCGAAGGCGCTTTCACCACCGCCTCCGCTAACTTCGAAGCCGGCAAGATCGACATCGACGCCTATTCTTACACCAGCAAAGAACTGGCCGCCATCTTCAAGAAATACCCGATGGAAAAGATCAACCTCGAATCCATCGAAAAATATCCTTCCGACAACATCTTCGGCTATGCCGCCGTTAACTTCGACCTGCGCATGATCGGTGAACTGCTGAAAATGATGGGTATGGACGGCTTCGCCAATATGGGCCTTTCCGAAGCGCGCATCACGCTAGACGATCTGCTGGCCGCTTTCAAAGGTGAAATTACCATGGTAGGTTCCGACTTCTCCACCGTTGCGGCTCCGACCGAATGGGACAGCACCCGCACCAAGCCCCAGCTGAAATGGATCTTTAGCCTGAAAGTGGGAGACAAAGCCGCCTTCGAGAAGGTAATGGCATCGCCGATGGTAGCGCAAATGCTCACCAAACAAGGTGAAGAATATGTTCCCAACATGCCCCTGGGCGACGATATGGCCGTATCCATCAACAACAAGCGCGTACTCGCTGCTTCTGATGCGGAACTGCTGAAAACTTACGATGCCGGTACCGGCAAAGCCAAAATCGACGGCGATGCACTGGCTAACGCAAAAGGCAGCGTAGGAGCATTTTACGTTGACGTGGAGAAAATCATGAACGCCATCCCTGCAAAGGAAATGGAACTGCCCGATAGCATCAGCACAGACCTGAAGTCGCTCATCAAATCCGTTTACGGTAAATCCGACCAGATCAGCGGTGAGAAATCCCACTCTTCTGGCCAGGTGATCTTCAAAGACCAATCCAAGAACGCCCTCACCCAGCTGTTCAACTTCATGAACAAAGTGTACACCTGGACCAACGAGAAGCGTAAAGCCGAAGCTGCCCAGTGGGGCGATTACAATGCGGAAGAAGCACAAGTTGCCGTGGACTCTATGGCAGCAGACGCCGCTATCGCTGCTCCTGCAACTGAAGAATAACCGTTTAAGAAATGATATTCGAGAAAGCCGCCTTTTACAAAGAGGCGGCTTTCTTTTTTTTGCCTATATTTAACCCTAACATCCGTTTCAACATGCAGATCGAGCTTTCAGCCGTGGTACCGGTTCCCCTGCGCGACAGGATCCGGCAGCGGCCATCGGACATCTGGGACCGGGAGGTTTCCTTCCAGCCCGGACAACGCGTCAAGATCAAGGCCCCTTCCGGCACGGGCAAAACTACGCTCGTACATTACCTCTACAATATCCGTTACGACTATACCGGTACCATCAAAGCCGGCGGGAAGCCCTGGGAGATTATTCCTCCGCGCAGCTGGCCACTTTGCGGCAGGAGACCATCAGCGTCGTATTCCAGGACCTTCGCCTGTTCGATCAGCTAACGGCCGAAGAGAATATCGAGCTGAAGCGGGTGATGATCCCCAAGCCCCTGTACCCGGCTGAAAAGATCCAGGAGTTCGCGGAGCGGCTGGGCGTTACGCATGTGCTCCGGCAAAGCGCAGCTACCTTGTCTTACGGCGAGCGGCAACGCATCGCAATCATCCGTGCCCTCATGCACCCGTTCCAGTGGCTGATGATGGACGAGCCATTCAGTCACCTCGACGAAGGCAATACCGCTAAGGCGGCAAAGCTTATTGATGAGGAATGCAAGGCCCGCAACGCAGGGTTCATCCTCACTGATCTTGACCATGACCAACATTTTTCTTACGACGTAACTTACCAGCTATAGCATGCAATTCAACCGGATTTTACAAAGATCATCCGCACCGGCGTGGGCAAAAGCCGTTACTGGATGGCGATTATCGGCCTGGGCGTGGCTATGCTGCTGATCCTCGTGGCGCTCCAGGTGCATACGGACTTCAACGAACTGCTTCACGGAAGCCGCAACCAGAACGAACGGGCGGATTACCTCGTGGTCAACAAACTAATCACGAACGATATGATGGGCAAGCCGGAACTGACGGTCTTTACGCAGGAAGAGCAGAAAGACTTCGCCGCGCAGCCTTTCGTGGAAGCGTTCGGCGCAATTACCGCCGCACAGTTCAATGTGCAGATGCAGGCCGACCAGCTGGGGTTCCAGACGCTGGCCTTCTTTGAGGCGGTACCGGACACTTTCCTTGACGTGAAATCTGACGAGTGGAAATGGAAAGAGGGCGATCAGTTATTACCTATCGTGGTGCCCCGCGATTTCGTGAATATGTTCAACTTCGGGTTCGCCCTGGGAATAACATTCCGCAGTTCTCCGAGACCTCCATCAAAAGCCTGACCCCGCAAGTGGTGATATCTTCGGGCATGCAGCGGGCGGAATACCTGGGCAAGATCGCAGGGTTCTCCGACAGGATCTCTACGGTGCTGGTACCGCAATCTTTTATGGACTGGGCCAATGCGAAGTTCGGGACTGGCGTGGCCAAACTCCCCTCGCGCGTGGTGATCAGGGTGAAGGACCCCAGCAGCATCGAGCTGAAAGATTACCTGGAGAAACATCACTATTCGACCGATACGGAAAAGACGAAATACAACAAGATCCGCGGTATTGTGCAGACGATCGTGAGCGTGGTCGGGTTCTTCGGGCTGGTGCTGCTCATGTTCGCCCTGCTGGTGTTTAGCATGTTCATCCAGCTGGTGATCTCGTCTTGCAAGAAAGAGATCCGGCTGCTGGTGACGTTAGGCACAGCGCCCAGGCGCCTGCAGCGCTACCTGATGGGGCAGCTGGTGCCGGTGTATTTCGTGACGGGCGTAATTGCGCTGATCATAGTGGCTGCGGCGCAGTGGTGGGCCAGCGGGCTGCTGGAAAAGCACGGCATGTACGTGGCGCCTTACCCCGGTATAATGACAATCGGCGCTACGGTCCTCATCCTGGCATTGGTATACATCGTGAACCTGGTAACGGTGCGCAGGGAGATCCAGGCGCATACCTGAAAACCGCTTGATTTTTAAGCCGGGAACAACTAACTTGTCTGTTCAAAATCAATCGGCCATGTCATCAAGCAAATTTGTGCACGTAGTAAATTTTTATCTGAAGCCCGGTCTGAGCGCAGCGGAAATCCGGAAATTTGAGGAAGGGTAAGCTCGCTGGGTAAAATCGAGACCCTGACAACGTTCAACGTGGGGAAACCGGCTGATACAGATCGCCCGGTAATCGATAAGAGCTACAGCTACTGCCTGCTGACCGTTTTCAATGACGAAGCCGGCCACGATATCTACCAGGAACATCCCGTGCACCTGGCGTTCATCGAGAACTGCAATACGTTCTGGGAAAAAGTTGTCATCTTCGACTCTGTAACTATTCCACAATAACCCTTACGCGAAAGGGAGCCGATGGGCTCCCTTTTTTATTTTAAGTCTTTTAGGAAATCCGGGTCTTCATAATCAACCAGGCTGGGATGCGGCAGTACGAAGGTCTCCTTCGCCCTGACGGAGGTGTTGACATACCGGATGATCAACATCGTAATCGCGATATTGATGAGTACGCCCCGATCACCCCAATGAGGGTAATGTAATTGATGCCTGTAGTATCATCAATCAGCTGGCTGATGATTTCGATCGTACAGTAAACGGATATGCTGATGATCGAATACCAGGTCAATACTTTCGGGAAAATATCCCGCTGCTTATAGAGCAGAAAGATCGAAAATGCTGCACCGCAAAAGGTGAACACGGCATTCAGGGTAAAGAAGAAATTTAATGTGAGAATAAGATAGTAGTATTGTGGCGCCTCCCCGACGGAAACGTATGTCCAGAAACCTTCCTGCCAAATATCCAACTGGAAGATCTGGACCATGTAAGAAAATACGGAAAGTACTTCCAACACCGCTATCACGATCAGCCATCCTCCAATTGGAATGGGCCGTGGCGTAGGGTATACCACTGGTAGGGAGTGATTATAAAGCCGGACGATACCAAGCCCGCATGCAACGAATGCCCCGAGTACGAGGAATATCGAAATGAGCGTTGAAGTTTGTAGGATTTGTTCCATCAGAAAAGTGACCGTTAGTTTAGGAATGTTATTTTCCGGAAGATTCTATTTCAATTTCATCATGGTTAACCAGGCTTGAATGTGGCAGTACGAAAGTCCGCTTTGCTCTTCCGGAGTAATTTACATACCAGAAAATAAGACCGAGCCAAACGGCAGCCAGGCATAAATGGACGATCCTTTCATTAGTAAAGTAATCCATCCATGTAAATATTAGCTGTGCAAAAGTTATGAACATCAGGCAGGCCAACTCCACTGTAATGTAGATGTTGGTAATCGCTCTTGGGAAGATATCCCTCTTTTTGAAGAATAGCCATAGCAGAAACAAAGACCCAATCAAACCGTACATCAGCACCAGTACGAAGAGCGCCATGACAACAACTCCAATAATGCGACCTTCGTGATAGATAGTTTCCCAGCTAGTGCGTGTCCACATGGCAGACTCGTATAGCTCTTTGGAATAGCCATACACCCGGAGAGCAATGAAAAGTGCAACAAGGATAAGCCATCCACCGATTGGCTGTGGACGCGGAGTAGGATAAACCGCAGGCAAAGACTGCCGGTTTATGTACCATGCAAGGCCTCCGAAGATGATGGTTGATAAAAGAAAGAGACCGATGAAATACGCGTTGACACCAGGAAATAGTAATAATAAATTCACCATAGGGATAAGGATTCGATAAATATACCCCAGCCCTGTCACATTTCCCGTTGATTTTAGTGTGTATTATTCCACCGTCAGCGCATACACCGCAAACGTCGCCAGCCAGTGTTCGCCGGCATAATCGCCGCTGGCTACGTGTGGAAGGGCGGCACGGAGATGGTCCGAAGCGAGAGCGCGAATGGCAGGCGCATGGTCGCCGGCATGACGGGCGATGCCGTAAAGGCACCAGGCGCGGGACAGGTTAAGGCCATCCAGATGCACGAGCTTTCCGTCCGTGCGGTCATTAACCATCGCAATGCGGAAGAGAGGATCCTGTTTGAACAGCCCCGGCAGGAAGCGCTTCAGCCATTCCTTATATTCCGCGGAAGGGAGGATGCGCCACATGAGGTCGGCTTCTTCCAGGCAGGGCGAGAGGAAGTCGTACCCGCCGGGCTCCCAGCTGGCAGGGCAGTCACGGTCGTTAGCATAGAACCGCATGGCGGTGGCGCGGATGGATGATTGCAGGGCCGTGTCCTTTGCGGTGGCGGCATAATCCCAGGCGAGGCGGAGGCCGAAAGCGAGGTTAGTATGTTCTCCTACGCGGATGGGGTAAGCGATCTTCTTTAGGAAATCTCTCCAGGCGCCGCTGAAATATCTTGCCATGGGCGCGATGTTGCGCGAAAGCTCCCGGGCAAAGGGATCGTTCCAGTCAGCAGTTCGTTCTGCAACTGGAGCAGCCAGCTCCATCCGTAGATCCGTTCAAAGCCCTTATTTTCTTTATTGGTGAAGAGCAGCAGCTCTTTGCGGATATTATCGGCCGAGAGGTTTTGCGCCAGCTTTTCTTTGATGAGCGCGGCGTTCGGAAGATTGGGGTACATCTTCAGCAAGCGCACCAGCATCCAATGGCCATGCACACTGCTATGCCAGTCGAAGCAACCATAGAATGCAGGATGGTATTCGATTGGTTTTTGGACAAGCGAGGAATCGGAGAAGACTATGCCTGTTTTATAGGGAAATTCATGCTGCATGCATTTCAGCGGCAAGCCGGATAATGAACGGCGCCCGCCTCGGTGAGGCGCAGGATGCCTTGTTGTTCGTCGTAGAATTTTGTCTGTGCATTAACGGTTGATAGGGCCAGGATACCGGCCAGCAGTAAAGTTGCTTTCATCATAGGTTACCGGTTCAATAACAGTTTGATGTAGAAGGATGGTTTGGTTAGTTTTTTACGCAGGTCTACTTCGTAGAACATGCTGGATATAACGTCGCGAAGTTGTTTGTTGCGGGTGCCGGCTTTCATGAGCAGGTTGAACAGCCGCGGGTATCGGACGAGTTTCTGCAACTTCGTGCTGAGGCGGAGCTCGGCGCCCAATACCCGTTGGATGCTGGCATCGTAGGCAAGCATGGTTTCGGCGGAGAAGTCGCCCGACCGCAGGCATTCTGCTGCCTGCTTCGCTGCGATACCGCCGCTGTATATGGCGTTGCCGATGCCTTCTCCGGTAAAGGGATCGATAAGGAATGCAGCATCGCCCACGAGCATCCAGCGTTGGCCGGAGAGGCGGCGGCTGCGCGAGCCGAGGGGCAGCCCGTAACCTTCCACGGGGCTCACGGCTTTGGCGGCACGGAACCTTTCCCGGAAGACCGGATCAGATCCGAGGGTTTCCTGGAGGAGGGATTTGAGGTTCACCTTGCGCTTGCGCATGATGTCTGACGGCATATCGATGCCTACGTTTGCTTCACCATTGGGCAGGGAAAGATCCAGAGATACCCCGGCAGGAGGTTTTTCAGGAAATGCAGCTCGATGTAACTGTGATCGTGCATACCGGTGACCCCGGTATAATATGCCCTTACGCCAGCGGCGTAATGCTGCGGTTCCATGCGGATGCCGGCCACGTCTTTCGTAAAGGACGAATGCGCGCCGTTGGCAACGAGGATGATTTTGGCGTGAATGCGCAGTTTACCTTTCGCGTCAGCCAGTTCATAACCGTTTTCGGTGGGCGTATAGGTATCGATGGACGTGCCTTCGATGAGCTGTACGTGTTTGCACTGCTTTAATTCGTCCACCAAAAATTATCAAAATGAATGCGTTTGCAGACGAAGCCGATGGGTGCGTCTGAAGCAGGATTGTAATTGGGTTTGTAGGGTACGTCCATGCCTGTGCGGCCCGGCGCCACGAAAGTCACGCCCCAGCTGTTTTCCTTTTCGGCGAAAGCCTGGAGTCGTTGCCCGATGGCGGGGTCGATACGGTTGAGCCCGGCGATCACTTTGCCGCTGAGCCCATCTCCGCAGACTTTATCGCGGGGAAAACGGCCTTATCGACGACTACGCAGGAAATGCCCAGCCTGTCGAGCTGGAGAGCCGCTGCGGCGCCTCCGGGCCCTGCTCCGATAATGCAAACATCCGTCATGATCATACCCGGCAAGATACGTATTCTGCCGCCGCCGGGGAAAATATATCTTTGCCGGAAACCTTATCATATATGTTTGGAGACTTGTTAGGAAAGCTGCAGGAAGCGCAGCAGAAAATGGCGGAGAGCAAAGAGCGCCTGCGCCACATCACCGTGGAAGGCCAGGCCGGCGGAGTGAAAGCGCTGGTAACGGGCGCCCGTGAAGTAAAGAGCCTGGAGATCGATCCGGCATTGCTGTCTGCCGACCGGAAAGAGGAACTGGAAGACCTGTTGATTTCTGCGCTGAACCGCGCATTGAAACAGGCGGAGGAGAACTGGGAAACGGAAATGAAAGGCATGGCGGGCGGAATGCTTGGCGGAATGGGGATACCCGGCATGTAAGGATAAAAAGAACCGGGCCTTGTGAGCCCGGTTCCGTATCCTTATTGCGTAATTCTATAATTCATCAGTTAACCTCTTCAGCTTTCAGCATCTTCTGGAACTTCTTCCGCTCTTCTTCGTCAAGGATCGTTTTGCGCATACGGATATGGTTCGGAGTTACTTCAATGCATTCGTCTTGCTGAATGTACTCCATACATTCTTCCAATGTCATCAAGATCTTCGGTGCGATATTGGTAGCCGCGTCGCTTCCGCTGGCGCGCATGTTCGTCAGTTTTTGCCTTCGTTGGGGTTTACCACGAGATCGCCGGGTTTGTTGTTCTCGCCGATGATCATGCCACGGTAAACTTCTTCTCCCGGATCCACGAAGAATGAACCGCGGTCCTGCAGTTTATCGAGGGAGTAACCAGTGGTGGTACCACCTTCTTTCGCGATCAGTACGCCATTGCTGCGACCGGGGATGGGGCCTTTCCAGGGTTTGTAGTCCATGAAACGGTGTGCCATCACGGCTTCGCCGGCGGTGTTGGTCAGCATCTGCGTACGCAGGCCGATCAGGCCACGGGAAGGGATTTCGAACTCGATGTGCTGCATTTCACCTTTGGTTTCCATGATCAGCATTTCACCTTTGCGGCGGGTCACCAGGTCGATCACTTTGGAAGCGAATTCCTGGGAACGTCTACCACGAGGGTTTCATACGGTTCACATTTTTTACCGTCTACCTGCTTCAGGATCACCTGGGGCTGGCCTACGGTGAGCTCATAACCTTCGCGGCGCATGGTCTCAACGAGCACGCCGAGGTGAAGGATACCACGACCGTACACCAGGAAGGAGTCGGCAGAGTCGGTATCTACTACGCGGAGGGCGAGGTTTTCTCGGTTTCTTTAATAAGGCGGTCGCGCAGGTGACGGGAGGTCACGAACTTACCGTCTTTACCAAAGAAGGGCGAGTTGTTGATGGAGAACATCATGTTCATGGTGGGCTCGTCTACGCTGATAACGGGCAGGGCTTCGGGGTTTTCGAAGTCGGCGATGGTGTCACCGATACCGAAATCTTCCAGGCCTACTACGGCGCAGATGTCACCGGGGTGCACTTCGGTCACGCGTTTTTTACCGAGTGATTCGAAGATGTACAGTTCACGAACACGGGATTTCTTGATGGTGCCGTCTACCTGAACCAGCGAAATAGGCTGATTTTCGGCGATGGTACCGCGGGTCACTTTACCTACAGCGATACGGCCGAGGAAGGTGCTATAGTCAAGAGAGGTGATTTGAAGTTGGAGGGTTCCTTCTGCGATTTTAGGTTCCGGAACGTGGGTCAGGATACCATCGAGCAGCGGGAGGATGTCTTCACGGGCGGTCAGGGAATCGTTGAACCAGCCATTCTTGCCCGAACCGTAGTAGGTGGGGAAGTTGAGCTGTTCTTCGGTTGCGTCCAGGTTGAAGAAGAGTTCAAAACGGCGTCATGTACTTCGTCGGGGCGGCAGTTCGGTTTGTCTACCTTGTTGATCACGACGATGGGCTTCAGGTTGAGTTGCAGTGCTTTCTGGAGAACGAATCGGGTCTGCGGCATGGGGCCTTCGAAGGCATCCACCAGCAGGATCACACCGTCCGCCATTTTAAGTACGCGTTCCACCTCACCACCGAAGTCGGCGTGGCCCGGGGTATCAATAACGTTGATTTTAACTCCTTTATATTCAACGGACACGTTTTTGGACAAGATCGTGATACCGCGTTCCTTTTCCAGGTCGTTGTTATCCATGATCAGCTCTCCGGTTTCTGGTTAGCCCGGAAAACGTTGGTAGAATGTAAGATCTTGTCTACCAGGGTCGTTTTGCCGTGGTCTACGTGCGCGATGATAGCGATGTTTCTGATTTGCATGACAATGAGTAATTTAGCCGTTTCCGAACCCCTACCCGGTATCATGTTTTAACCGGAGAAACCCGAAAGAAGGCGCAAAGGTACAAATAAACATGCGAATTTGGTGCCACCAGGTCATAAATAACCCGGAAATAACAGATTCCGGACAATGCAGTCCAGGCCTGTTATTCAGCTTGCTACAGATGTGTTATTATGCGAATGGATGGGGCTATGGATGGGTGATTCGCCCTTCCAGCGCGGCTTCCAGCTGTCGGAACGACTGTTGATTCACCGGGTTGTCCAGTGCCCGCGCGATGTCCAGCTTTTCCCGCGGCGTCAGGTGCCAGCTCAGTGCGGCGGCTTTGTCTGTTTGCTGGGGCACATACTGGAAAATCAGCCGGGTAAACTTCCCCGGAAATTCCCTTCCATATAATTAATGAGATGATCCTGGTCAAAGTCCTGCATGCTCGTCCAGTGGCGCTGCATGGAAAAAAGCGGTTCAAACAGGAGGTCGCCCAGGTCTTTTTCTGTTTGATGGGGCTGACGTCGTTCTTCCGCGAATCGCGCAGCTGTACGAATATCACGCCGGAGGTATTGGCGTTGATCCAGTCCCGGAAATTATACAGGAACCTGAGGCTGGTTTCCTGCCCGAAATTATCGCTGATGCCAGCATCCATCACATCCACGATGGGCGAGCTCGGCAAGAATACATTCGGCAGCACGTACGGGAAGGTGGCGCTCATGCGGATGGCGCTCGTTACACGGAGCTCGTCCGCGTCCTGGTTGGCGAAGAACTGGGAAAAGTCCACGCCGTCCACGTCTCGGATGCTACGCGTGGGATAGCGGTATTCCGGGGCGCAGAGGTAGCTGACCGGTTGGGGCGACATGTACAACCGCCGCCCGTCGGCGTTGATAGACGCGCACCAGATCAGCATGGGGATCCGCGCTTCGAATTCAGGCTGGCGGTATTCGCCGAGTTTTTTATTCAGGATATGATCAGTGTTCAGGTTCAGTTGCATCTCGAAGGCATAGCCGCGGTCTTTCGCATAGGCATTGTTGCCGATCTTGAAGTGCCGGAACGGGGTAATGAAGTCGTTCACGGCAAAGGAACTGAACACAGAATTCAGGAGGTCTCTTGATATCTTCTCGCAATATGAGCTATCGTAAATATTTTGTGAGGCCGGCATGCGGTTTTCCTGCCGGCGGAGATAGAGTTCGCGATAATAAGTGGCGCCCATCATGCCGCCGGACGCACCGGTGATGAGCATGGTATGGCGGAGCATTTTCCCTTTCAGCAGGCTATCGTATCGCTGGAGCACGTTCATGGTCCAGGCGGCGGATCGGCTGCCGCCTCCGCTCGTGTTGATAACGATCATGGGCGGCTTGGCGCCCGCAGGGAATCGTTTCCTCCAGTTCTCGAGTATTTGAAGGGTATGCTGACGGTCTGCTTCCGCGCGGGCGGACGTGAAAACGCCTGCAAATGCGGTACGCTGTAGGCCGGGCGGTTACTTTTATCGTTATAATCGAGGCCGTAGGCTTTGTTCCGGTTATCGAGCCACTGGTTCTTCACCATCCAGTTCAGGCTGAGAATGATGGCAATGAGGACCGGGATGGCCCAGCTTTCCAGCAGGTAGGCATAAGCGCCTGCCACACCGATGAGGAAAGCAAAGAAGATGAGGACGCTGGCGCCTGCGGGGATGCGGAATGCGGGGTAATCCATCAGGTAGGCCATGATCACCAGGAATACCAAGGCCAGCCCGATGGTGATCATGGCGGCGAAATGGTGCTGGCGGAAGATGTTATCCAGGTAATGTTTATTGTAATGGCCCACATTGCGCGCGCGACGGATGCGCCAGGGACTGGAAAAATAGTTCAACACAGGGAGTGAGTTTTCGTCGTGCTCCTGGTTGGGGATGAGGATAGTGCGGAGGAAATTACGCGGATTGCCGAATTTCCGCATCAACCGCCGGCCGATATTTTTATCCGCGTTGAAGAAATAAAAGAAAGAAAAAAATAAAATAGCAAGGTATCCGCAAATAAAACCCTCCGCCAGCAGCAGGATCTGCGGAACGGAGTTCAGTTCCTGCCAGCGTTGGTATTGCCAGCCACGCCAAAGCAGCATCAGCAGGAAGGCGCCGGGGATGATGGCATTATTGAGGCAATACCGGAAGAACGGCTGGGAGGTAGTGGCAAGGAATTTAAACCGGCCGCTGTGGAGGATGAACGTAGTGATGTTCCAGCTCATGGTGAAGATGGCGGTAGCGATGCCCATCACGGTGGTGCTGTAGAAATTCACTTTCCCCATGTATTCGGGCGCGAGGTAAAGCGCATCACCGCCGTATGTCTTCGCAAATCCTCCATTGATCGTACTGAACAGGATGGCCCAAAATATCAGGAGCACCTGGTACTTGCGGAAATGCAGCATCAGCAGCTGAATAGGGAAGGAGTAGAAGAATCTTGACCAAAATCTTTTCACCTCAGTAAATTAAGGGAGAAAATCGGCAATGAAAAATTAATAATATGTCATCGCTGTGAAGGTGCGGTCAGGAACCGCGCCCATACCATTACCATCAGCAGGCACATGCCCACGAACTGGTGGGCGAGGGCGAAGCCGAGGGGATTTTAACGTTGCTGTTCATTACGGTGAGCACGCCGAGGAATACCTGCAGCAGCACGGTGAATAATGCAGCGGCGCGGGCGCCCTGCAGCTGGGGATCTTCCAGGAACGGATATACCACATGGCGATTAGTATTACCAATACATAGGCCAGTCCGCGGTGAATAAAATGGATGGTAATGGGATTATGCGTTACATCTGCCCAGAACCCTCCCTGAGAAAAAAATCCCCGGGAACGGCGTAGCCGTTGATGGATGGCCAGTGCTGGCGGCCAGTGCTGCGTGAAGGCCGGCCATGAAGGCGCCGTACACCAACTGGATAACGAGGAGCCCCAGTATCCAGCCGGAGAGGCTGCGGAGCCGGGGGCTTCGGCGCGTTGAGCCGGGGAAATGCTGAGCTTCAGGGCAAACCAGAGGACGTACCACAGCAGGCCGAGCGCAGCGATAAAGTGGATGGCTAAACGAATGTGGCTGACATAGAGGTCTTCCTCATTCAACCCGCTCTTCACCATGATCCATCCGATGCCTCCCTGGAGGCCGCCCAGTATGAAAAGGACGATCATGTGCCAGATCATGCTGCGGTTAATGGTCTTTTTATAATGAACCAGATGAACGGCACAAAGAACACGATGCCGATGAGGCGGGCCCAGTTGCGGTGGAGCCACTCCCAGAAATAGATCCATTTAAAGTCGGACAGCGTAAAGTGGCTATTGATATACTTGCTCTGGCCGATCTCCTGGTATTTGGCAAAAGCTTCCTGCCAGGCGGCTTCGCTCATGGGCGGAAGGGCGCCCAGGATGGGCTTCCACTCCGTGATGCTGAGGCCGCTGCCCGTGAGCCGGGTGATGCCGCCCAGCAAAACCTGCACGATGATCATAGCCACCCCGGTGTATAACCAGATGACGATGGCCCGGTTCCCTTTTGTTTGCTGCATGTCCATAACCGGCAAATTTATGGGGAAAATCCCTCCGGTGCGGATGATTTTTATCAATTCAGGAATCTATCGGGCGGTTTTTGTAATTTTAGCGCCAACAAAACCAGTAACCTTGCTGCTGCCTTATTTTCAGGACGAACTTACCGAAGCCGGATGCGATGAAGCTGGCAGGGGCTGCCTTGCCGGCCCCGTGTTCGCAGCGGCGGTCATATTGCCGAGGGATTTCAGCCACCCTTTCCTCAATGATTCCAAACAAATGACGGAAGCAGACAGGTTCGAGCTGAGAGGGATTATCGAGACAAGGGCTTTAGCTTATGCGGTAGCCAGTGTAGACAACGAGGAAATCGACCGGATCAACATCCTGAAAGCCTCATTCAAAGCGATGCACATCGCTTTGGCACGATTATCGCTACAGCCCCAGTTGTTACTCATCGATGGTAACAGATTTACTCCCTATGGCAATATCCCGCATACCTGCATAATTCAGGGCGACGGAAAATATGCATCCATAGCCGCAGCATCGGTGCTGGCCAAAACCTATCGGGACGAATACATGCATAACCTGCATGAACAATTCCCGCACTATGGCTGGAAAGACAACAAAGGTTATCCGACCCGCCAGCACAGAGACGCTATCCGGAATCACGGCGATACGCCCTTTCACAGAAGGTCGTTCCGCTTGCTACCGGACCAGTTGAGCCTGGACGGGGAGGGAAAGTGGTAAAAGGAACGAGCCATGTTAAAGCAGACCCAACAACAGAAGTTATTACAAAAACTGTCGCCTCAGCAGATTCAGCTCATGAAACTGCTGCAGGTACCTACTGCCAATCTGGAAGAAAGGATCAAGGAAGAACTCGAAGAAAACCCGGCGCTCGAATTCAGTGAAGACGGCTCTTCTCCCGAAGATGACATGGAAAAACCCGCCGATGAGTTTGAGACGCCCGGCGAAGATGAATTCGAACCGGACGGCAGCGAAAGCGAATACGATAATATAGATATATCAGAATATGTGTCGGAAGGCGATGACGAGATCGCCGATTACAAACTGCGGGACGATAATTATCCCGACCCCGACGAATCCCGCACCATGCCCATCCGCGTGGAAACCACCTTCCACGATCACCTGCTCGACCAGCTGGGCCTCCAGACCCTCGATGAGCGCCAGCGCCGCATCGCCGAACAGATCATTGGTTCTATTGATGATGATGGGTACCTCCGCCGCGAGGCGTCCGCCATCGTGGACGATCTGTCCTTCTCCCAGAACGTGGATACCGACGAAGAAGAGATCCGCCAGCTGATCAAGCTGATCCAGACCTTCGACCCGCCGGGCGTATGCTGCTCCGATCTGAAGGAATGCCTCCTGCTGCAACTCCGCCGCAAACCGCAGGACGATGAAGGCATTATCAGTGCCACCCGTATCCTGGACGATTACTTCGACGAATTTACCAAGAAACACTACGAGAAAATACAGCGCTCGCTGAACCTGACGGACGATGACCTCCGCGAGGCCATCGGGCAGATTATCAAGCTGAACCCTAAACCGGGCGCCAACCACAGCGTGCTCAATAAGGCGGAAAGCTATGTGATCCCGGATTTCTTCATTATGAACAACGCCGGGAAGCTCGAGCTTTCCCTCAACAGCAAAAACGCGCCAGACCTCCGTATTTCGGAGGGGTACCGCGAAATGCTGAAAGAATATGACCGTGGCGACAAGAAAGACAAGCGCCAGAAAGAAGCGGTATTGTTCATCAAACAAAAGATCGATGCGGCCAAATGGTTCATCGACGCCATCAAACAGCGGCAGCATACCCTGCTTAGCACCATGGAGGCAATCATGAACTACCAATATGATTTCTTCCTGACGGGCGACGAGACCAGCATGCGGCCTATGATCCTCAAGGATATAGCGGACATCACCCAGCTCGATATCTCGACGGTGAGCCGTGTGGCCAATAGTAAATACGTACAAACTGAATTCGGCACCTTCAAGCTGAAATTCTTTTTCTCCGAGTCGCTGAGCACAGACAGCGGTGAGGAAGTATCGACCCGCGAAGTGAAGAAAATCCTGTCGGACATGATCGGCGGGGAAAACAAGCGCAAGCCGCTGAGCGACGAGAACCTCACCAAGATGCTGCAGGACAAGGGTTACAACATCGCGCGGCGCACCGTGGCCAAATACCGTGAGCAGCTGAATATCCCGGTGGCGCGTTTACGCAAGGAATTATGATGACATTCATGGAAGAGCAGAAAACGAATTTTTCGCCCGTTACCAGGGCTGTGGCAAACGTATTTTCGTACGTTTTGCACCCTTTATTTATCCCGCTGCTCGTGACTTTTTGTCGGTGACGGCTTTACCGGAATATTTTACGGCATTCCGGAACAATAGTTTCCGCTGGGCTTATGATGTGCTTTTTATCCGGGTGACGGTGGCGAGCGTGTTGTTCCCGATGCTGGTGGTGCTGTTGTCGAAGGCGTTGGGGTTTGTGCAGAATATTACGCTTACGGGGCAGAAGGACAGGATTATACCTTACGTAGCTTCCATCATATTTTACTTCTGGGCGTTTTACACGTTCAAGCGCGAGGGGCTTCCCCGGCGTTTTACAATGCTTTTTGGCTGGGCGTGTTCGTGGCGGTGGTGATTTCCTTCGTGGCGAACAGTTTCGTTAAGATCAGCATGCATACCGTGGGCTGGGGGCGTTGTGGGCTTTTTGCTTTGCCTGATGGCCGGCCTGGGGATGAATGTGGCGCTTCCGTTGGCGATAGCGGTGTTGCTGTCGGGCATTGCGGGCACATCGCGCCTGGTGCTGGACGCGCATACCCCTGCTGAGGTTTGGACGGGCTTCATTGTGGGGATCCTGGCGCAGGTGGTTGCTTATCTCATTTTGGGATAAGTTGAGGCCTGGCCCGGGAAGTCTATGAGGCATCCGTTGCGTCGCACACTTCAGCTTTTCTTCATTTATCGGCTTATTTACTGAAAATTTGTTACAAGTAGGTGTTAATCAATCTACTGTGATGCCTTTATTCTAATAGGAGGGTTGCGCCATGAGCGCTATTAACATCCTGTCATCCTCCTGCCATCTTCCTACCATCCTCCTACCATCCTCCTGCCATCCTCCTGTTGTACCCAGTTATGGCAAGGGTTTGAAGGTGGTTGGTAGGAGGATGGTAGGAGGATGGCAACATGGTTGCAAAACAATTATCCGGGGAAATGATGATTTTTATCACTGCGCAGATTCTGTGCGTAGTAGTGTTGCAATTTTGTATTGTGAACGGCAGGGATTGATACTATAAAACTTAGCATTAAAAAGAAATTGCTAAATATTTTAGGAATAAATCTAAAAATAGTTTTACCTTGCAGTACCAAGCTGAGAATGCTGAAAATCTAAACAAACCTAAATACTGACTTACTAATTCAAACTATTATGTCAAACGCCAATACAGAAAAGCTGAAGGCCCTTCGCCTTACCATGGACAAGATCGAGAAGGATTTCGGAAAGGGATCTGTGATGATGATGGGAGAAAAAGCCGAGGCGCCGATGGAGGTTATCTCTACGGGGTCTTTGGGGCTGGATATTGCCCTGGGTATTGGCGGGTTCCCGAAAGGCCGTATCATTGAGATTTACGGTCCTGAATCTTCGGGTAAGACGACAGTAGCGATACATACGATTGCGGAAGCGCAGAAGAAGGGTGGCATTTGTGCTATCATTGACGCGGAGCACGCATTCGACAGTTCATATGCCCGCAAGCTGGGCGTGGATGTGGATTCCCTGTTGATTTCGCAGCCCGACCATGGTGAGCAGGCGCTGGAAATCGCCGACCGCCTGATTTTGTCCGGCGCGGTAGATGTGGTGGTGATTGACTCCGTGGCGGCGCTGGTGCCGAAGGGTGAGCTGGAAGGCGAGATGGGAGAGAGCAAGATGGGCCTGCAGGCACGTCTGATGTCCCAGGCGCTGAGAAAGCTGACGGCCACCATTTCGAAAACAAACTGCTGCTGCATCTTCATTAACCAGCTGCGTGAAAAGATCGGCGTAATGTTCGGTAACCCCGAAACCACGACCGGTGGTAACGCACTGAAGTTTTATGCATCTGTTCGTCTGGACATTCGCCGTATGAGCCAGATTAAAGACGGCGACGAGGCAGTAGGTAACCGTGTGAAGGTGAAAGTAGTAAAAAACAAGGTAGCGCCTCCGTTCCGGATGGCTGAGTTCGATATCATTTTTGGTCTCGGTATCTCCAAAACCGGCGAGTTGATCGATATGGGTGTGGAATACGGTGTTATCCAAAAGAGCGGTAGCTGGTTCAGCTACGAAGGCAACAAACTGGGTCAGGGCCGCGATGCGGTGAAGCAATTGCTGATGGACAATCCGGAAGTTGCTGCTGAAGTGGAAGGTAAGATCAAGGCGAAACTCGCCGAAGCTGCTGCCTCTGCGTAAGCGAAGAATGTACAGGAACGGTTACAGAAAGTACCAAGCCAATGTAGGTGCCATCACAATACCGGTGCCCGGCTGTAGGCCCGTGAACAAATAAAAATGGATGCTCGGAAGGATTGCCTGCAATGCAGCGAGCCCGAAGCGCACAACATAAAATATTAAAGAATATACATAACGTTTTTTAAACGTTTGTTTGGGTTAGTTTAGTAGAAGGTCCGTTTTCTAACGGACCTTTTTGTTAGGCTAATGATCCGCTGATATCGTTGATAACTTACGATAGTTAACCCCAGAACCGTAATTGGGGAACACAGTACCGATTGGTCCAAGCCAAACTGATGTCGTCACACACTTGGGAAAAGGTTCATATCCGGCAATTTGTTGTTGCTAAACAGGCAGATAGCGCCAGCCACGTGCATCAGAAGGAAGCCGGGCAATGACGCCGAATAACAGCATAAGCCCGCGTATCATTCCATTTATTGATTTTGGTCAAAAAACAGACAGCTCACAAGTGCCATATTTGTGGAATGAAAGTCAAAAAAATCCTTGTTGTCCTCGGTCATCCGGATCCTTCCAGCTTTTGCGGAGCACTTTCTGACGCATATGCAGAGGCGGCTTCCGCCGCGGGGCATGTAGTCCGGTTCCTGCGCCTGGGCGACCTTACCTTCAATCCCGACCTCCATTTTGGTTACAGGCAGCGCGTACCCTGGGAACCGGATATCGAAGCCGCCTGGGAAGATATTCAATGGTGCGATCATTTGGTTTGGGTTTATCCTACCTGGTGGGGAACGATGCCGGGATTGATGAAGGGATTTATCGACCGGGTGTTTCTTCCTGGTAAGGCATTTAAGTATCGTGAGAAATCCCCGTTGTGGGATAAGCTCCTGAAAGGACGGTCCGGGCGTATCATCACCACCATGGACAGCCCGTTATGGTATAACTGGTTGATATACCGAAATGCCGGCCACCATGCTATGAAGCGCGCGACCTTAGAATTTTGCGGAATCAGCCCTGTCCGCATTACCGCATTCGGAAAGATCCGTCGGCAAAGTAATATAGCCCGGGCGCAAATGCTCCGTAAAGTGGCTGCATTAGGTCGCAGTGGAAACTAATTCAACCAGCAACAGCAGCATATGAACAATCCGGCACTACTGTTGTTAATGTAGTATACAGGAACATCATTGCTTTTGAGAGTCAGAAAAGCACAGTTACCCGATCGTACAGAAAGCTTTTGAGAGTCAGATATTGATATCCGTGCAGGCATTCCGTAAGTAAGAATGTCTGCACGTTTTAGTTTAAGATACATTCACCCACGTATGCGGCTCAACGTTTCTGCGGTCATTCCTAAGTATGATGCAACATATTGTAATGGTACCCGCTGCAGGATTTCAGGTTGTTTTTCCATCAGGCTAATGTATCGCTCGCGCGCGGACTTGAATCGGAGCGACCGTAATTCTTCATCTTGCTGCAGATAATACATGCTGATCATCATTCTGCCTAATCTTTCGATCTCGTGATGCTTCTGGTAAAGACGTTCCAGGTCTTGATAAGCGATAGCAATGATTTCGCTGTCTTCCAACGTTTCAATCTGGTAATAAGCTGGTCTGCCGCTCAGGTGGCTATCCAGTGCGCATACTACGCATCCTTCCATCCCCAGTAACAACGTCACTTCGCGGTTGTCTTCAGGATAAAAACTTCGGACCAGGCCGCACGCCACGAGAAATAAGTGCTGTGCCGGCCGGCGGGCCTGCTGCAGCGTATATTTCTTAGGATAGCTTTCCAGGAACATATACTGGCTGAGCGCTTCGCGGGCGGCAGGAGAAAGCGGCGAAACAGAAGCGAAGTAATCGAGCGCCCAACTAATAGCGGGAGAGCCGGAGAATTGCGGATCCATATTCATGAAGGTAGAAATTTAGTGCCGGAATCGTATTTTTATACTGTTACGATGCCGTCCTTATGCCAGATATTGAAAGTCACGGATTTCGCGGAACTGCCGGAGATCAACGTGGTCTTTTCGCAGGGGAGTTTATTTTTCTGCATGTTGACTTATCACAATCCAGGCAATTGTTCAACACTTATTACCGTTATCCCGATAGCGAAAATATGTGACCTTCCGACAAGGAATGCATCCGCCGCTGTGAAAATGCCTGGTGACAATATGGATTTTCGTAGAATCCGTGTATCAGAAGGCTTGAAAACGACCGATTAAGCATGCCGACACTATACCAGGTTTTGGGCGTCCCGGAAAACGCAACGGCCGCCAGTATTAAATCAGCCTTCCGGAAGCTGTCAATGCAATACCATCCGGATCGCAATCCCGGCAACGCTGCCGCGGAAGCGCATTTTCGCGTGGTGCTGGAGGCATATCGCATACTTTCCGATGCTGATGATCGACTGCGATACGACCGCCAGTTGGCATGGAGTCGTATTCAACCCGAGCCTGCGCAGCAACGTCCGGTTTACCAGTCGCCGCCTTCGCAACGGGAACAGTCCCGGCGTGGTCGTTTTGACACTGATTTAAATAGCCATAGGAATGAGTGGGAGAAGCCTTTCCCCTCCAATATGCCCTGGCGCCTTGTGGGTATAAGCCTGTTCATATTCATTTTGTTTTTCGTGTTACTGTATAACTTCGGCTCCAAATATCCTGATTCCGAGGTGCGCAAGCCAGACCAGGCCGGATTACCAGACCGTCGAGAGTTATCCCGGGATTTATCCATTTCGGACGGCATCTTATCAGCGATTAGCGACACGTTAAGCTTCGCCGGCAGGCAGTCGCCCGTTACGCAACTGGCATTCAATGAGTCAAAGGGAAGTTTCGGAACGGAAAGCACGCCAGCCAGGTTCATTACGATTTATTTCACATCCGACAGGCATGATTACCGTGACTATGTGTTAATCGGGGATGACGGAAAAGGGCTAAAACGGATCTTTCGTTATGTAGGCGGCACCTGGCGAAATGGAACACAGATAAAATTATTTTTCGGTAGGGATGTAGAACCTGCATCCTGTGGAGAGTGTGAGATACAGGGGCTCCCGCATCCCGGAATAACCGGCATTTATCTTCGCGAACTACGGGAAAGTTATCGCTTTGAAGTCGGCGGAAGGGAGCATGACGCCAAAATCCGCGGAAACCTCGAATGGCTGGCAACCAATTTTGGAGCAAATGTTCCGGAAGGTCAATACCTACGGCAAATCCTGACCTGGCACTTCCTGCACCGCGCGGAAGGTTCAGCCGAAAGTGTGTTTCGTGAATATTATACGGAAAACGATGTTGATGCCCGCTGGGCAGAAATCGCGCGGATGATAGCGATATATGAAATGAAAATAGCCTCCGATGTGCGGATGCAACCGGAGGCTATCTGAGCCACCCATCGGAATCGAACCGACGACCTGTTATTTACGAAACAACAACGCTCTAACCAGCTGAGCTAGGGTGGCGAGTGGTGCAAATGTAAAAAATCTTTACTATTATTCAGTTGATTCTTCTTCGCCTTCTTCCCACTCATCTTCCTCATCTTCCAGCATAGGCGTGCGCGTTCTATCGGCCTCGGCGGCCAGTACTTCCCACACCATATCTTTCAATTGCTGCAATCCAGTTTGTGTGACTGCGGAGATGAAAACCCGGGGCACGTCTGCGGGGAGTTCTGCGGAAATAGCTTCCTGCAGTTCTTCGTCGAGCATGTCGCTTTTGGAGATAGCGATGAGGAACTGTTTGTCGAGCAGTTCGGGATTATATTGTTCGAGCTCGTTGACGAGGATGTCGAATTCTTTTTTATGGTCTGGGCTGTCGGCTGGAATGACGAACAGCAGCACTGCGTTCCGTTCTATATGACGGAGGAACCTGTGGCCCAGGCCTTTGCCTTCATGGGCACCTTCGATGATCCCAGGGAGGTCGGCCATGCAGAACGAGCGATCGTCGCGGTATGGGACCATGCCGAGTTGGGGGTGAGGGTGGTAAAGGCGTAGTTCGCGATTTTGGGCCTGGCGGCTGTGATGCTGGACAGGAGGGTGGATTTCCCGGCATTGGGGAAGCCAACGAGGCCGACATCCGCCAATACTTTGAGTTCCGGATCTTCCATCCTTCGAGGCCGGGTTGGCCGGGCTGGGCGTATTCGGGGACCTGGTTGGTGGCGCTCTTGAAGTAGGCGTTACCGCGTCCGCCCATGCCGCCGGGCATGAAGATAACTTCCTGGCCTTCGGTCAGCACTTCGGCTTCCACTTCGCCGGTTTCCTCGTCACGCACGATGGTGCCCAGAGGCACTTCAATCACGATATCTTTTCCGTTGTGCCCGGTGCAATTGTCTCCGCTGCCATTACCGCCATTTTCGGCGAGGACGTTCTTATACCAGCGAAGGTGCAAAAGCGTCCAGAGCTGGGAGTTGCCGCGCAGCATAATATGGCCTCCGCGACCACCGTCGCCGCCGTCCGACCGGCCAGGGCTTTGAATTTGGTGCGCATAAAATGCTTGCTGCCGGCGCCGCCGTGGCCCGATTTGCAATATACCCTGATGTAGTCTACAAAGTTCTCCATGATGATCAAACAATTGCTATTTCCGGCGGGTGCCGGGTAAAAAGCAAAACGCAAAGATCGTAAAGTTTGGCTTTACCTGATCTTTGCGTTTTCAATATGATGTAAAATGAGCGGCAGCTATACGCGAACGCCCATCAAATCGTCGATTTCCTTGCTCAGCGCATCGAAGATGTTATCGATAGTGCCTTCGCCTTTGATTTTCTTCAGCTTACCGAATTTGGCGTAGTGATCGGCTACGGGAGCGGTTTTGTTATGATACTCCACGATACGCTTTTTCACCACATCCTCACTGGCATCATCGGAACGGCCGGAGGTCTGACCGCGCTCCAGGAGGCGGCGAACCAGCTCATCTTCAGGTACTTCGAGGCTCAGCACCGGAAATGGCCGTTTTCTTGAGGGTCAGCAGCTTGTCCAGCGCTTCCGCCTGGGCGGTGGTGCGGGGAAAACCGTCGAAAATGAAGCCACGGGCCTCAGGATTGGCGTCCAGCTTGGAAGAGATCATGCCGATCACCACCTCGTCGGGTACCAGTAAACCCTGATCCATCACTTTCTGCGCTTCCAGGCCCAGCGGAGTCTTAGCCGCTATCTCAGAGCGCAGCAGGTCGCCTGTAGAAAGGTGAATCAATCCGTACTTTTCGATAATGTTGGCACTCTGCGTTCCTTTCCCGCTACCGGGAGGGCCAAATAGAATTAAATTGACCATGTGTTGCTGATAAATATTCATCGCAAGCAATAGACTTGCGCTTGTTTACAGGTTCGTTTCGCGACGTTTCTTCTTACAGCCAGGGCACCCAAAAGGTTCATCTACCAACGGACCGTAAGGTGCAAATATAGTAAGAAATTGAATGAGTTGGTAATTTATATTGTAATTACTGAATTCTCGCGAATGTATCGGCCAAATTAATAAACGTAATTCAATAAAAGAAGGTAAAACGTAGACACTATTTAAATTGAACTAGCGCCGGTTGACCATCTGTCCTAAAGATATAATTGTTTAATGCAATGCGTTCGCCGTCAGTCAATTCCCGGTGGCGGATGCACACAATTTTTGTTATGTTTATGACATGATGAGATTATTAACGGTAGCAGGGCTGAGCGGATTGCTCATGGCGGCTTCCGCCCGGCCGGAAAATATCCTGGTCAAGCCACCCCCAAACGGAAATAACCATGCAAAGCCGACCGGGCCCCGGACCGGCGGAGCGATGGGTCGACAGTGTTTTTAATTCCCTGACCCATGAAGAAAGGATCGCACAATTGATCATGATCCGTGTGCACTCCAATCTAGGGGCCGATCACGTGGCATCCGTACTCAACGATATCCGGAATGTGAAGGTGGGCGGTATCGTCACCTTTCAGGGCGGGCCGGGCAGGCAGGCAATCCTCGTCAACCGCCTTCAGGCTGCCAGCCAGACGCCCCTGCTTGTATCGGTAGATGGTGAATGGGGCCTGGGGATGCGATTCGTCGACAGCGTGATTGCGTTTCCCGAAACCTTATGCTCGGCGCTGTGCAAGACAGTACCCTCATCTACGAAGTCGGCAAGGCAATCGGCGAACAATGCCGCCGCATGGGGATCCAATACAACTTCGCCCCGGTGCTGGACGTCAACAATAATCCCGAAAATCCTGTAATTAATGACCGTTCTTTCGGCGAAGATAAATACCAGGTGGCCCGTCTTGGCGTAGCCATGATCAAGGGCATGCAGGATGCGGGCATTATGGCCTGCGCAAAACACTTTCCAGGACATGGAGATACGGATGTAGATTCTCATCATGATCTGCCCGTGATCCGGAAGTCCCTGGCCAGCCTGGATTCTCTTGAATTGTACCCATTCCGCCGCGCTATCGAAGCCGGCGTATCCTCGGTGATGATCGCTCACCTTAATGTGCCGGCTATTGATAACAAAGCCAATACGCCCACATCCATCTCCTATAAGACCGTCACCGACATGCTGAAAAAGGACATGGGTTTTGATGGGATCGTGGTAACGGACGCGTTGGAAATGCAAGGCATCAGAAAATACTATAGTAATGGGCAGGAATCGCTTCAGAGCCTGCTGGCGGGCAACGACCTCATGGAATTGCCTTCCACCGCGCGCGGCAGTGTACAGGCCATAGCTCAGGCCATCCGGAAAGGCCAGATTACACGGGAGGAAGTCTACCGCCGGGTGAAAAAAAGTGCTCCGCGCCAAATATGATATGGGCCTGAATAATGTGCAACCCATTGATCCGGTGAATATTGCAGCAGATATCAATGCTCCAGTACTACCCTCCGCCGCCGGATCTCGGAAAACGCCATCACCGTTTTACGAAATGATAATCACCTCTTGCCAATTTCGACGGTATCCGGAAAGCAAAGGCTTGCAGTTGTAGCCGTTGGTGTAGACGGTGGCAACAATACATTCCTGGATGCCGTACGTGCCCACCGCCCCGATGCCGCAGGTTATGTTTTTAGCTCCCGGCAAACAGAGGCGCAGGTAGCCGGTATGGTGAAGGTGCTGAAAAGAGACTATGACGCGGTGATAATCGCCCTGCAGGATTATAGCCGACGCCCCGCCAACAATTACGGCATCACCCGCGCTGAGAGAGCAGTGATCAACCAGCTGCAGGAAGAAATGCCCGCGGTAACAGTGACCTTCGGTAATCCATACGCCATCCGTTACTTCTGTGACGCGCCGACTATCATAGCGGCCTATGAAGATGACAGCATTACGCACCGGGCGGCCGCCAATGTGATTTTCGGGCAGTTGCAGCCAAAGGGTAAACTCCCGGTGACCGTATGCGAAAACTTTCCCTTCGGTACCGGGCTCACTAGCCTGGCGCCCCCGCAGCTCCTGCTGCTTCGCTGCCGTCGGCCGAACCCGAAAGCGTGGGGATGAAAAGTGTCATCCTCCAGCGCATCGATTCGCTGGCGTATGATATGATAGCACAGGGTGCGGCGCCCGGCTGCCAGGTGCTGGCTTTAAAAGACGGCAAACTGGTATACAATAAACATTTCGGATTTTACGACTATAGCCAGCGGGAAAAAGTAACCGACAGCTCCGTATACGACCTTGCTTCCGTAACGAAAATCTGCGCCACAACATTGTCTGTCATGCGCTTATTCGACGAAGGCAAGCTTCAGTTGGACGCTACCCTGGTACCTATCTGCCCTGGGTGCGCGGAACCGATAAGGCGAAACTGACGATCCGTGACATCCTGCTGCACCAGGCTGGCCTGGTATCCTATATCCCTTTTTACAAAGAGGTGCTGATGCCCAATGGCTGGCCAGACACGTTGTTGTTCGCCCCTCACCAGGATTCACTGCGCACCGTTCGGGTAGCGGAAAACCTGTATATGGAAGAACGCTACGAGGATACCATGTTCCGTCGCATCCTCGACAGCAAATTGTTGCCAGCCGGCCGGCAATACATTTACAGTGACAACGATTTTATCTTCCTGGGTAAGATCGTGGAAGAACTGACCGGTCAGCGGCTGGACCATTACGTCCGGGAGACGTTTTACGAGCCACTGGGTCTGGAAACGACCGGATTTGAACCGCGGAGCCGCCTGGCGCTAGCGCGACTGGTACCCACCGAATTTGAAGCCAACTTCCGGGTGCAGTGGATCCGCGGCGATGTACACGACCCCGGCGCAGCTATGTTTGGCGGCGTAGCCGGGCATGCAGGACTTTTCTCCAGTGCCGGCGACCTGGGCGTGCTGGTGCAAATGCTGCTGAATGGAGGCGAATACAACGGGGTGCAATATATTCGTCCTACGACGATACAAATGTTCACGGGATATCATTCTGGGATCAGCCGTCGTGGTTTAGGCTGGGATAAGCCCGAGAAAGACAATGCTACCAGAAAAGATGCCTACCCCTGCCGGTCTTGCTCTCCTCAGACTTTCGGCCATACCGGATTTACGGGAACCTGTGTTTGGGTAGACCCTGCGTCTAAACTGGCGTTTGTCTTCCTGAGCAACAGGGTTTGCCCGAACGGGGGACGAATTACAAACTATCGACTTTGAAAGTGCGGGAGAACATGATGGAAACCTTATACCAGGCGATGCTCTAAACATAGCAACAACGTAAAAATATTGCGGGGCCGGCGGTGATGCCGGCCCCGTTTGTTTTGGTGTTAACAAAACAGGCAGCCTGTGAGCGGGGTCACGGGCTGCCTGTAGGGAACTTAATGCCGGAAGGGCCGGGGTTATTCGACAGACACGGCGCGGTTCACCATGTACTGCGTCTTGATAACAACGGATTTTTCCAGTTTATTTTTACCGTTTCTGATTTCAAAGGTATAATCGCCGTCTTCCAGCTTTTCGAGGTTGTAACGGCCAACAAACCTGGATGAGGTCAGTTCGAGCGCTTCTTTGTGAAGCGTGTTGTTGTTCCCGTCTTTAATGTAAAGCGTCAATTTATCCTGCATAGGATTTTCGATCTGCACGATAAATTTGAGGCCGCGGGCGCCTTCTTGCGCGATGTCGATTTTGCATCCTCTTTTGGCCATATAGTTGGCGTCTTCAGGAGCATTTTCTGCGCGGGTCTCGCGTTTAGCCGGCTCTGCGGCGTAAGCGAAAGCGCGATCCTGCGCGAATGATTGCATTGAAATTCCGACAATCAATAAAATTGCCGTAAGAAATCGTTTTGGAGCCGCAACAAATGTCTTTTTCATTTCTCGGATGTTTTAATAGTTAACTTTCTCTGGATTGTGTGTGTCTTCTTTTTGACACCACAAAGTTCCAGCCTTGTCATTAAGCCAACATTAAGTGGACATTAAGTAAATGTGAGCAGATCGTTGATTTATTGTTATCGATAGTTAATTGCTCGAACGGAAAATTGCTTTGGACGGGGTATTCATTCGTGGTATTCGGACGGTCTGTAAGCTGCTGACGCTCTAAGGTTGTTAATCGTCTGTTAATCAGGAAAACGAAAGTACGACTTAACCGTATACAAAAATCAAAACCCGGAAAATATTTTTTAGTCAGGATAGCGTACCAAATACACGAACGCCGCAGGGAATTCAACCCCACGGCGTTCGAATGCTATTGTCTGCCTGTTGATAATGAACTGTTAATTATATCCCGGATTTTGCTTCATTTTGTCGTTCCTCCGGATCTCTGCGGCCATGATCGGAATCAGGTAATGTTTCCTGGTAAAGAGACGATCCTGTCCGCTGTTCACGACCTTGTAGGTCCAGGTTAATGTATTGTCCGGATTCAGTTTGCCGAAGATTTCTATGGCATTGGCCGGACCGGTAAACGCCGATTCCGCGATCACCCAACGGCGGGCGTCATAGTACCGATGTTCTTCGAAAGCCAGTTCGTAGCGGCGCTCATAGCGGAGCAGATCCCTCAATGCAGTGCCGGTAACTGAATTTGGGATTGCCGGCATACCTCCGCGGGTACGGATTTCATTGATATACGTACGTGCGCCGTCAGATTCATTTAAGGCGATCATGGCTTCGGCCGCATTTAACAGCACCTCTGAATACCGGAACCATGGCCAGGCCTGATCGCCGCGGAAGAACTGTGCATCGAGCGTCAGGTCCATGAACTTGCGGAGATAATATCCGGTGTAAGTTCCATTCCAGTTTTCGATGGCGCTGCCACGCGTATCGAGTCCGGATTGAATGACAATGGCCCCTGTGCATTTTTCTTTTCAAAGCGGCCGGTCTGGATTTCACCCACCGGATCAAGTGCGATGGCATCGCTGGGGCGTTTTTTCCATTTAGCGCCGTTGTAAAGGATCGTTGCGTAAAAGCGGGGATCGCGGTTGGCGTACGGGTTGGCCGCGTGCGTCGGGTTTGCCCAGCTGAATGCGGAACCGTCTGCCATCTGGTAACCAGATACGAAGTTTTCAAGCGGAACATTCCCGCCCCAGTTATGGTAGCCATTAGGACCATTATACAGATCATGTGAAGTTCCCTGGAATTGCCGGTTAAAATAACGCGCAAATATGATCTCCGAATTGTCCTTATCTAAAAACACGCGCGTATAGTTTTCTACCGCGTTGGAAGTGGGCTTATAGATGGAGAAAACATTCAGGTCAATGAGCGCCCTGGCTGCATCTTTTGCCTTTTGGTACCGCTGGCCTTGTAACGCCGCGGAGCTGTTAACGTAACCTACGTAAGACGAATCCGCAGGAATACCCGGCCGGTTAAACAAGTCGCTGGCGGCGAAAGTCAGGATACGAGACTTCAATGCCATAGCGGCGTACTTTGTGGCACGGCCCGGTTGTTCATGCTTGGGAGGAAGAATGGTCGCAGCCTTGTCGCAATCTTCCACGATGAAGTTTACGCATTCTTCAAACGATCCGCGCGCGATGAACATCTCATCACGGTTGCCCAGATCAAATGGCTTTTTCACCAGCGGAACCCCGCCCCAATAACGCACAAGGGTATGATAAAACCAGGCGCGGAGATAATGAACCTCCCCGATGAGCCGCTGCCGCTGCGCTTCGTCCTTGAAGGGTACCTTCCCGACCATCTCGAAAAAACGTTGCAGTTGCGGATCGCACGGTAGTGCTTTTCCCATTCACCATAGCGGTCATTAAACGCTCCCGGTCGTCGGGCGATAATGCATCGGTCACAGCCGTTTGTGTTCCGTAGTTATGGATAAACCGGCTTTCATCGGAAACGGAGCTGAGCATCACTTCCGTGAAACCATGCCGCATTTGGAGATACAGGTTGTTGACATACGCTACTACCAATGAAGGGTCTTTCCAAACGTCTTCATCGCTGTAGTCGTTCAGAGGCTTTTTGTTCAGTATGTCTTTGTTGCACGCGGCCGATAGCACCAGCATGACCGCAAGAAGCATGTATGTAAAGTGTTGAATTGTTCTTTTCATGACGCATGGGTTTTATAAGGTGAGATTCAGGCCAACGTTGAAGATGCGCGTTTGCGGATAATTGTCCGCTGCCTGATGGCGATTCGGGATCAAAGATCTTCACCTTGTCGAACGTAATGAGGTTCTGGCCGCTAACATAAATCCGCAGGTCTTCGATGCCCGCACGCTTGCGAAGCCTTTCAGGAATGGTGTAACCAATCTCCAGCGTCTTCAACCGCATATAATCGGTATCCCAGAACCAGAATGTGTTCGGGCGGCTCACCCAGTATTCCTTGTCGCGGTCATACGGGCGGGGCATGGTAGCGTCGGTGTTGGTCGGCGTCCAGCGGTCGGAGGCGATCTTCATGGGGAAGTTGCCGATCAGGCCGGATTCCGTACGGATGTACTGGCTGGAGCCAGTTGCACCCTGCCAAAGCATTGTGATATCGAATTCTTTGTAATTCGCGGCCAAAGTAAGGCCATAGTTCCAGGTCGGGTATTCCGAACGGTCGATACGCATCCGGTCGAGGTCGTTGATAACTCCGTCGCCTTTGCCATCATTTGTGGGGAGGTCTTCGAAGATGATATCACCGGGCCTTGCGCCGCCTACACGGGGATAGCTCTGTACGTGCGCGTCGTCCCGGAAAATGCCAATAGCACGATAATACAATGGAGCGCCGATTTGCTTGCCTGTAACTCTTTGCCATTCGGGTGTATTGGGCGCTTCGTCCCAGTTCACGATCTTGTTTTTCGCGTGGGATATGTTGGCGATGATCTCATATGTAAACTTGCGTACAGTACGCTTGTGAGACAGGTGAATATCCACACCCTTATTCTTCACTTCGCCAATGTTTTCATCCGGCAAAGTCATGCCGGTATATAGCGGGATGGAAGCCTGGCGGGGCGCGAGGATGTCTTTGCGATGGGTGAAGAAGAACTCTGCTTCCACGCCGATCAGGCCGTTAAACAGTTTTGTTTCCACAGCGAGGTCGGTGTTGGTAGACCGTTCCCAGGTAATGAAAGGATTGGGGATGGTAGATGGGTTGACCGCGCCGTTGGGCGTTCCGCCGAATACCGGGCCGTTTGCGATGATATTATACGTCTGCACATACTGGAACGGGTTGATGAGGTCATTACCCATCTGTCCGTAGGAAGCGCGCAGCTTGAAATAATCCATCGTTTTGCCGAATGTCGATTTCCAGAACGGTTCACTACTCATTACCCACCCGGCGGAAACGCCCGGGAAGAAGCCAAAGCGCCGTCCTTCGGGGAAGTTTTGCGAACCGTCGTACCGCCAGTTGAAGTCGAACAGGTAGCGTTCCGCGAAGTTGTAGGAGAGACGGCCGAAATAGTTGAGGCGCGCATATTCGAACCCGCTGCCGCTATTGTCTTTTTCGTCGTTGGAGCCGGCGTTGATCTGGTCAACGGTGCTGGAGAGGTAATATTTCCTTCTTAGCCAGGCGGCATCGCCACGCTGCTCGCTCCGTTCAATCGCGAAGATGGCGCCTACATTGTGTTTGCCAAATGCGCGCAGGTAGTTGATCTTACCGTTGAGCGTAATATTCTGTCCGTTGTTGAACCACTCTTCGAGCTCAGGTGCAGACACGCCACGGTTAGAGCCTGATACCTGCGGCTGGCCGTTGCTATCGAAGCCGTTAAAGGAATACAGCGTCCAGGGTTTGATGAAGCGCTTGTTGAAATTGAATGTCTGGTCCAGCGCGAAGTTTGCGTCCAGGAAGAGACCTTCTACCTGAGGGATGTACAGGACGGCGCCGAGGTTACTGTTGAGTACATAGGTTTTATCCTTCTGATAGCCGATGGCATTGGTGCTGGTTACCACGGGGTTATCGCCATACTCGATGTCGGGCCCGGGGAGTCCGTTAGGCCAAACTGCAGCTTCGGTAGGTCGGCCACGCAGTAGGGCGCGGAAGATTGAACCAGCGCTCCTGGGCGGGAAGTTCCTGTCTTCCAGCCGGCCAGCCACATCGAGGCGAACAGTGAAGTATTTATTGACGTTAGCGTCCAGGTTGATGCGGACATTATGCTGCCGGTATTTGGTGGCGCTTTCCTTAAAGATACCATCCTGGAATAGGGTGCCGAGCGACAGGAAATACACGAACTTATCCGACCCGCCGCGCAGCGAAAGGTCGTGGCGGTTCTGGTTGCTGAGGGGCTTCACTACTTCATCCACCCAATTGGTATTCGGGTGTGTCCAGGGATCGGAGCCTGAGGAGAACTTCTGGATATCTTCCTGGGTAAATGGGGCCGTACCACCGTTATTAACGTTGATCTCATTCACGATCTGCGCGTAGGTTGGCGCGTCGGCCATTTCCGGCAGACGGGTTGGCTGGGTAAAAGCCTGGTTGAAGCTGTAGCTCAACACGGGTTTCCCGGTTTTACCGCGTTTGGTCGTGATGAGGATTACCCCATTTGCCGCACGGGAACCGAAGATCGCGGCGGAGGCATCTTTAAGTACCGAGATGTTCTCGATGTCGTTCGGGTTCAGCCGCTGAAAGCCATCACGGGGAATACCGTCTATTACCACGAGCGGATCGGAGTTGTTGAAGGTGCTTCGACCGCGGATGAGGATGCGGGAGCCGTCATATCCAGGCTCTCCACTGTTGTTGAGGGCCATCAGCCCTGAAACGCGGCCAACAAGCGCGTTGGAAACGTTCACGGTTGGCGCCTGCTTGATTTCGTCCCCTTTAACCGTGCTCACGGAGCCGGTTTTCGTGACTTTCTTGGTAACACCATACCCCGTTACCACGTACTCGTCGAGCTGCTTTTCAGTCTCTTTGAGGGTGATGGTGACGGAGGAGGATCCCTGTAACGGGAACTCCTGGTTCTCGTACCCAATGAACTGGAGGACCAGTACGGCGTTTGGCTCTACGCCGGGAAGGGAGAATGTCCCTTTTTCGTCCGTAACTGTTCCCTTATTCGTCCCTTTCACAACGATCGTTACGCCCGGCAAAGACACGTTCTTCGCGTCTCTGACCTTGCCTTTGACTGTAATGAGCTGGGATGCCTGTTGGGTGGATTGAGCGTGGGAGACGGGCATGTCTCCAGAAAAGACGGCGAGCACAGCCATGAGCATGGCTCCGCCATAACGTGGAATTCTTCGCATAACTGTAACGTGTTAGATTTGGTTCAAGAAAATAGTAACTGGTAACGATTCAGATGTTCGACTGTTCAACTGTTGCTATTCGATGCGGTTCACCGTATACATCATCTTCGCCGTGCACGGCAGCAACGCATATTGCGTGTCACCTGCGCAGTTGTAAGATGTCGGGTAACTGAGGGAGACGGACATGCCTCCTGAAAAGACAGTGGCGCAGCCATGGGCATGGCGTTGCCGATACGTGGAATGCTTAACATAGCTTTACGTGTTGGGTTGGGTCAAAAAATATTCGGGCTATCGATTCAGATCTTCACTGTATTGTTATATTGTTCACTGACTTCTCCTTTCGATTCAAACAGGGCACGGATATACGATTCGCACAAAGGCGGATGACAGAAGAAGTGTTTCGGACAGGCGGTATATCGAAGTCCTAAGGGACTCTTGAAAGACATCGGCACAGCCAAAATTTTGGCTTTACCGGAACGTGGAATGCTTCGCATAAATTAGCGTGTTAGGTTTGTTCAAAAAAATGGTACGTGTCGATTCAGATTTCTAAGGGTAAGATATTGCGTTTTTCTTTAAATATTTTCTAAATAAGTGTAGAAAGGACATAATAAAGTTCAGAAAATATCCGGTAACTTAGTATGGATACAGCATATTCATGAAAACGAGACTCATATTGGTTGCGGCAGCAGTAGCCTTTACCGCCTGCAAGAAGGAAAAAAAGCGTGGAAAGCCCGTTTAAGGGTAATACCTGCGATTATGCACCGTACTCAAACGGAGCCGCGTTTTTATATGATATTGTCGATGGCTCAGCCGATACGCTCGTATGGTCCTTCAAGGCCATAGGCGATTCCGTCCTGAATGGTGAAACTTGGCGCGTATTGCAGGATGACGATACGGGGAGAAAGCCCTTTTCCGTTGCGGCAATGGTGACTATGAACAATTCACTGACTTCTCGAATATCCCAGGCGCACCAGCTGATCCGTTGCGCACCGTTTACCTCCGTGAATCCGTTCCCCTCGGCAGCGCCTGGACGGAAACCATACTGGTAGATTTTCCGCCGTTTGGACAGGTTAACGTCACCCTCACGCATACCATAATGCAGAAAGGCACCCCAAAAACAGTTTTCGGACAGCGCTTCGAAGACGTGATCGGCGTACGAACGGAAGTCTCCATTCCCCGGTTTACCCACCTGAAACGCTGATCACCAATTACTACGCAAAAGGCGTCGGGCTTGTGCAGGCAGATACGCCGACAGACACGACCTACATCGTGTCTTATCAAATTCCCTGATGTTCAATTGAATTATTCTCCGTCTTTCCAGGCCCAGAGATACCGGCATGCATGTGAGCGGTAAGGCGCCCATTTTGCGGAAAGTTCCAGCATCCGCAAGCGGTGCTGCTTCTTATCGGAAGGGTCGAGTTTATAGAGAAGGGTGATGGCCTGCTGGATTCCGAGATCGTCCGGCGAGAAGATATCTTCCCGGCCGAGGTAAAACATGAGCAACATTTCGACTGTCCACCGGCCCACGCCTTTGATACGGGTGAGATAGGCGATCACTTCTTCGTCGCTCATTTTATGAAGACGGCTATCGGTTAGTTTCTCCTCGATCACGAAGCGGGCTACGTTATGCACATAGGAAACTTTCGCATTGGAGAGACCTATAGCGCGGAGGGTTTCTGTTGGTGTATCGAGGATCTGTTGGGGTTTGGGTTCCTTGCCGCCGTAAAGCGCCAGGAACCTGCCATAGATCACCTCCGCCACGCGGGTGGATAGCTGCTGGCTCATGATGGAACCGATCAGCTTTACGGCGATGTTTTCCTCACCGGCAACACGGCCAGCGGGGCGGAGACGATCTTTGCAGTTTTTTATCCTTACGAAGATGTTGGATATATACTTCGTGCGGTGTCATGGGTAAAGATTAATCGATGGCATAAGACACGGTACCGTCTTTCTCATCCTTCAGCTGGATGCCGATGGCCTGCAGCTGGTTGCGGATTTTGTCTGAGGTAGCGTAGTCTTTGCGGCCTTTGGCTTCTTTCCGGATATCGATCAGGAGCTGTAATACGCCATCGAGCTTGCCGGTGTCGGCGGTTTCTTCGGAGCGCAGGCCCAGGATATCAAGCAGATAAGTGTGCCAGGTGGTTTTAAGCAACGCAAAGGTGTCTTCGGTGATCTCGTGCATTTTCACTTGTCCGCCCCGCAGTGAATTAATAACGGGCGCCAGTTCAAAGAGGTTGGCGAGCACGCGGGCGGTGCTGATGTCATCATTCATGGCGGTGGCGCAGTCTTCACAAAATGCGCGAACCTGTTTATCGAGTTCTTCATTGATGGGGCTGCCGTTGCCGGAATATTCCAGTTTTTGCAGCGTTTCGAAGGCCGACCAAAGGCGTGCAAGCCCTTTTTCGGCCGCCTGCAGGGCTTCATTGGAGAAGTCGAGCGTGGAGCGGTAATGGGTCTGCAGGATGAAGAAACGGATGGTCATGGGGCTATAGCCTTGCTCCAGCAGCGGGTGCGTACCGGCGAAAAGATCCGTCAGGCGGATCACATTGCCGTAGCTTTTGCCCATTTTCCTTCCGTTGATGGTAATCATATTGTTATGAACCCAGTAACGGGCCATCATATCGCCGTGCGCTACGGTGCTTTGGGCTATTTCGCATTCATGGTGGGGAACTGGAGGTCCATGCCGCCGCCGTGGATGTCGAATTGCTTACCGAGATATTTGCTGCTCATGGCGGAGCACTCGATATGCCATCCGGGAAAGCCTTCGCCCCAGGGCTGGGCCAGCGCATGAGGTGCTCAGGCGGAGCTTTTTCCAAAGTGCGAAGTCGACTTTGTTCCGCTTCTCGTCCTGGTTATCCAGATCGCGGGTGGTCTCCAGCTGGTCTTCGATGACGCGACCGCTGAGGATGCCGTAATGATGTTGTTCGGAATATTTCTTGACGTCGAAGTACACGGAACCATTGGCTTCGTATGCATACCCGTCGGCGATGATCTTCTTGATCATTTCGATCTGTTCCACAATATGGCCGGTGGCTGTGGGCTCGATGCTGGGAGGGAGGTTGTTCAAGCGCTCCATCGCCCAATGAAAGATATTGGTGTATTTCTGCACCAGCTCCATAGGCTCCAGTTTTTCCAAAAGCGCACCTTTTGCGATCTTATCTTCCGCATCACGTCCCTCTTCCTCAAAGTGACCGGCATCGGTAATATTGCGCACATAGCGAACTTTGTAGCCGAGATGGATCAGGTACCGCTGCAACACGTCGAACGTAATGTAGGGGCGCGCATGCCCCAGGTGAGACTCTCCCGAAACGGTGGGTCCGCACACATACATGCCCACGTGACCGGGGTACAAGGGTGTGAAAACTTCTTTTTGTCGGCTTAGGGTATTATGTAGTTTAAGCTGTTCTGACATATCAAAAGGTTCGAGGGGCGAATTTCGCATTTTATCACCCTAATTTCGAATTTTTTAGCCAAAAGCCGAAGACAATATTATGAAGCCTATTCGTCCTCCCCGAGCCGAAGGTTGGTGATAACGGGGTAGTGATCACTCAGGTCCGTGGGGATAGTGCGGAAGCCATGCACGGTAAACGCGGGATCCGCGAAGATATAATCGATCCGCAATGTGGGGAAATGCCGGAAAACGTCCGCCCGATACCGCTGCCTTTTTGCAGGAACGCATCATTCAGGTTGCCACGGATGGTATAGTAGGTATAACTGGCAGGGGTATCGTTAAAATCGCCACAAACCACTACGGGATGTGGGCTGGTCCGGATGAAATCTGCGACGATAACCGCTTGCCGGCTGCGGCGTACATAAGCATCCCGCATTTTGTACAATATGCCCCGGGTTGCCACTAACCCTGTGTCTTTCTGGGCTTTTACTTTATTGATGGACTGGTAATCTTCCTTGTTAAACCTGAACGATTCCAGGTGCATATTGATGATACGGATAGTATCCTCTTCTTTACGATGTCAGCGTAAATAAGGCTCTCGCCGAGAGGTCCGGCCGATAATTTGACTTTGTCGGATTGGATAATGGGGAATTTGGAGAAGATGATGCTCCCCAATGCTGGGTGCCGTTGCGGTTAAAATCGCTCGAAAAGAAACGGTGCGGCATATTCAGCTCTCTCGAGATATCTTCCCGGTTATTAAAGTCGTTCTTCTTTTCTGATGTATAGAAGTCCTGCAGGCACAGCACATCCGGCTCAAAACGATCGATGAGCCGGAAGATGGAATCCCGCACGGGTTTACTGTTCTTTTTTGCTATAGAGGCCAAATAATGCCACGTTAAAGCTCATGACGTTAAAACTACCATCAGGCCGGTCTGCCGTATCCCAGTTCTGCGGCCAGCGGATGGCCACGAAGGAGGAAACGGATTTCCATCCCAGGAGGATTGCAACCAGGGGATCAAAGCATATTTAGGATGGAAAATGAGCCAGAATATGAGGAACAGCCCTAGAATCCCTAACAGGAAAGGAAAGCCAAGCGTCAGGAAACTGATCGGCCAAAACCGTACCGGGGAAATGAAGGGAACCAGGCAGGCCAGGAGAAAAAACACCACAACGAGGATATTCACCGTTAGGAAAAACCCTTTTGTAAAAAGTCTTAGAAATTTCAACAGGTCAAATGTTTGGCTGCTATAAATTTAAATCATTAATTGACAATACGTTAATTATTGTAAAGCCAAGTTGTGGAACAGCCGGTTTCGTATGTAAATTCTCTTTATTATGTGGTGGTCCCGCACTCACCGGCGAAGTGATAAACGCGCCATAAGCGGGAAATGTTGCAACTTTCTATCGCGGTAAATTTCGACCGCTTCCACGGTAAATTGACGGTCTGTGAATAAGTAATCGATCCTGAGGGTGGGGAGATCGCGGAGAAAGTCCTCCCCAGCCCGGTTCCCCGCTTCAGCCAGGCATCCTGTAAACGGTCGCCCCGCACCGTTCTATAGGTGTAAGACAAAGGAATGTCGTTGAGGTCACCTGCTACAATCAGGGGCCCTCTGTTTGGTTGATTTCTCTTGCCAGAATATCCGCCTGAGTTGCCCTGAGCGGAAAGCTCCCGATCATTTTACGTATTACGCCCTTCACTTTTCCGCGGGGCGATGTATAATCGAACGGACTGAGACGGTGAGAAGCGAAATGCGCCACCAGCAGGCTGACGGTATCGCCATGCACGAGCAGTCTTAACCGCAATAAGTCTTCATCGTTATTGAAACCGCCTCCAAATGGGATGCGCATCGTATCTAGAATCGGGAAACGTGAAAAGATGGCTGTTCCGTCATGCCAGGTGGTATACCGGGTATAATGAACAGCGAAAAAGTGCCAGGGTAATTGCCGTTTTTCCGGACCGTATCCAGATAAGCGCCAAGCTCATAGCGGTCATTGGTGTAAAACTCCTGGAGGCAGAGGATGTCAGGAGAAGCGATCTGGAAAATAGAGTCGATGCAACGGGCGATGGGCGTATCTGGCTTGTAATCATGTAGCCCCATGCTACTGGTGTTGAAGGTCATAATACTGAACGATCGGCTGGAAGGGGTGATATCCTTTCCAATACCTCCAAAGCCGCAGTATACGTGGGCCGCGGGCAACGATAATATAATGGCAAGGAAGGGGATCAACCAGCGCCTCCGGCGAAAAGGCAGCCAGCAAAGTACAAGTATAGCGTTGATTACCCACACCATTGGGAAAAGCAGTCCTGCAAATCCCGCGGGCCAGAAATGTGCTGGATTTACGAGCGGCAACCAGGCGCAAATTAACAGGCCGGCTGCAGCAATAATTGAGAGAATTTGGAAAATGCGGAGTAACATAAGCGGGGTGCGCTATAAAAAATAGCCTAATATAAGCAGCAGCCCCGGAATTACGGGTAAAAATTGTTACTGTTCATCGCGGCTGGCGCGTATGAGAAGCTCACGGTCTTCAGGAGAAAGGCTTTCCATTCCCTGGTCGTTGATCTTATCGAGTATCTCGTTAAGGCGATGCTCCGGCACATGGCCTACCTTGATGTAGGGCAGTGGATTGCTGCGTGCCGGCGGCTCGGGAAATGTGGCCGCCGTTTCAGCTATGCGCGCCTGCTTTTTTTTGGATCGAAAATATGCGCGATGTTGTAGAAAACGTCGAAGATACGGTCGCCAAAGTGGCTGCCGTTTTTAAAGGCGATTGCCAGTAAAGCGCCTGCAATGGCCCCTCCGGCCATATAAGCCAGGTTGGCAATGCTGCCGTCGCCCACAGAAACGGAAGCCAGGTGCAATAAGAGGAAAATCCCAAAGAAGATCCATACGGGCACCCCGCCCCGCCAGAGCTGCGGAAATACGCGAAGACCGGGAGATAGGAAGGTTACGCCGGCGGCCAGCGCCATCACGCCAGCATGTGCGCCCATGATCCCCGAAGTAGGCGTAACAGGAGGGAAAACGCCCGGTAACAGGTTTAATGCAGCGATATATGTCGCGTAACCGGCAAAGCTGCCAACAACATACACGACGGGGATTTGCTTATAACCCGCTCGCTGCTGAAGGATGGTGCCGAATACGAACAGCCAGACCATATTGCTAAAGATATCCCAGAAGTCCATGTGCGCGAACATCGCCGTCAGCAATGTCCAGGGCTTGGTCAGGAGGATGGAGGGGTTGGCGGACACGAACGTGTTCGACAAAATGTCGCGTACGAAGTGAGGCTCCTGGTACCCTTCCATAAAGAAAATGATCTTGATGAAGTACAGGAGGATAAAAACGGTAATGTTCACTAGCAGGAGCTGGGTTACCATGTTTTTTCTTCGCCCAGGGACAGTCCCGGGGTCCGCTCTTTTCTGCTACTTCCATGGCGCTGGTGTTTGTATGCAAAAATACGATTTTAAAGGTCAATAACTGCGCGGGTCGCTTCTTTCGCCCCATATCTTCAATAGGATCCAACCGAAAAGCGCGCCCCGAGATGCGCAAAATGCGCCACGTTGTCGCCCGCTTTGTTCTGGAATCCAACGAATAATTCAAATAATATATATCCTCCGATGAAATATTTTACTTTAATCGGGAAGGGGATTGGTATTATAAACAAGTATTGGTTGGGATACAGGTACCCAAACGCCAGCAACACTCCAAAACCGCACCGGACGCCCCTACCGTAGGAACATTTCTATATTGTTCCACGAATCCAGATACGAAATGTTTGGTTTGCCATACCAGCGCATCGGAGTCAGGAGGCAGCCGTTGCCAGGCGTCCACGAAGCCGGTTAGCCGGTCCAGGTTGTATTTGTTGACGATAAAACGGAAGTTCTCAAGCGTGGGCTGATCATAGAACCGCTGTGCCTCTTTGGCCAGCGTCATGTTATCGTAGGTGAGCACGGCTTCATGGCAAAGTGCCGCGCCCAGGCCGCATATCAGGTAGAAATTAAGGAATCGCTTAGGCCCCCAGCGGTTTTCTAGCGGCCCGCCGAACATCCATAACGCGAACATGTTAGAAAACACGTGGAGGAAGTTCTGGTCGTCGTGCAGGAAGAGGTGGGTGATGAACTGATGGGGACGGAAGAATTCCGACCCCAGTACCGCAGGCCCAGGTAGTCGGCAAGGCTAAAGCCGTACATGCTGAGCAATGCCTTCTGTGCCAGCCATACAACTACGTTGATGATTAACAAATACTTGATTACCAGTGGTAAATACTGGAATCGTCCGGGTCTAAACTCACTCATGACCGTTACTTGTTCGTGATGGTTACTGTCAATCTCGTGCTTCGCACTCTTGCTTCGCTCTCTTGCTGCAATATTAATATCTGCGCTGCAACAACGCTACATTCTCGATGTGGTGGGTATGGGGAACATATCCACCGGCCTTACCCTTTCAATTGTATATTTTTCGGCCAGCAGTGCGAGGTCGCGCGCTTGCGTGGCGGGGTTGCAGGATACGTAAACGATGCGGGGAGCAGCTACTTCCAGCAGTTTGGCCGTCAGCTTTTCGTGCATGCCCGCTCGCGGAGGGTCGGTGATGATCACGTCCGGGGCGCCATGTGTAGCGAAAAATGCGTCGTCGGCGATGTCGATCACATCTCCGGCAAAGAATTCCGCATTGGTCACGCCATTGGCGGCCGCATTCTCCTTTGCGTCGGCGATCGCTTCCGGTATCAGTTCGATACCTACTACTTTACCTGCCTGGCGGGAAACGAAGATCCCGATGCTGCCGGTACCGCAGTAAAGATCATAAACCGTCTCCTTACCGGTCAGCCCGGCAAATTCGCGTGTCACTTTATATAAGGCCTCACCCTGGTAGGTGTTGGTCTGGAAAAACGACTTCGGACCGATCTTGAACGTGAAATCTTCCAGCCTCTCCTCTACATAACCCTTGCCAAACCAGATTTTCGGCTCGAGATCGAAGATAGTATCGTTCTTTTTAGGGTTGATGGTATAAAGGAGGGTCGTGATGGCCGGAACCTCTTTTAACAGGTGATCCAGCAATGCTGGAAGGGCTTCGTCTTCGTGGTGAACCACGAGATTGGCCATTACTTCTCCAGTGGTGCAGATACGCAGCACAAGGTTGCGGAGCCAGCCGGTTTGCTGGCGGATATCGTAAAACGACAGGCCATGCTTTTCAGCGTAGGTCCGGATGGTGTTCTTGATAAGATTGGCAGGCTCCTCCATGAGGTGGCAGGTCTGGATATCAAGGACTTTGTCGAACAACCGGGGAATGTGGAATCCAGGGCGTTGCGGCGGGGAATTTCATCCCCGGCGGCCCGCATCTCTGCATCGGTCAGGTACGCCTTATTGGAAAAGGTGAACTCCAGCTTGTTTCGGTATCGGCGGTACTTCTCCGCTCCCAGGATAGGTTCCAGGGCGGGAATTCGAGGTGGCCGATGCGGCGGAGATTGTCCTCCACCTGCTGTTGCTTATAAGCCATTTGTTGTTCGTAGGGAAGCATCTGCCATTTACAACCTCCGCAGAGGCCGAAATGTTCGCAAAAGGCCTCGGTCCGCTGCGGGGAATAACTACGGATAACCGTTGCCCGGCCTTCCGCCCAGTCTTTTTGTTTTTAGAAAGGCGGACATCCACCACATCGCCGGGCACTACGCCGCCTTCAATAAAAATGACCTTGCCGTCTACCCGTGCAAGCGCTTTGCCTTCAGCGGCATAGCCGGTGACGGGCACATTTTCCAGAACTACATTTTTTTTCCTCACGGGTGCAAAGGTAGGATGGTTTTATTTACTTTTATTGCACCTATGCAAAAACTGCTATCTCTCCTGCTATGCTGCCTGTGCGGCGTTTCTTCCCTTCACGCCCAGGGCTACCAGATCTCCGTAACGCTCCGTAACATGCAATCCGGCACCCTTTACCTCGGTCATTATATGGGTAAAACGACGTATGTGATGGATTCTGCCCAAATTAATGCGCAGGGCACGGCCATATTGAAAGGGACGGAAACCCTTCCCGGTGGCATCTACCTGATCGTAATGCCCGGCAAGCAAAGGTATTTCGAGATCCTGCTCGACAAAAAGCAGCAATTCTCCATACAGGCAGACACGGCGGATCTGACGGCTAATACTGTATTTACAGGCAGCCCTGATAACGCGCTCTTTTCCGATTACAATAAATTCATCCTGAACAATAGCCGCGAGCTCCAGGCAAAGCGGCATCGGCCCGCACCGCGGCAGACTCCGCGGCCGTGCAACCCCTGTCGGAAGCCTTCGGCAAAAAACTCCAGGAGTACCGCAGCAACGTGATCTCCCAACATCCCGCCTCCCTGCTCGCCAGCCTGTTTCGCGCCATGAAAGAACCGGAAATCCCACCAATGCCCAAAAAAGCAGACGGCACCCTCGATTCAACCTATCCTTATCGTTATTACAAAGGTCATTACTGGGACGATATCGACCTGTCTGACGGCCGCCTCGTACGCACGCCCATCCTCGAAGCACGGCTCGACCGCTACTTCAAGCAACTCGTTGCCCCGGTGCCAGACAGCGTAATTGCGGAAGCGGATATGCTCGTTGCCAAAACGAAGAATGATAAGGAGTCATTCAAGTTTGTGGTATGGTGGATCACCCACACTTACGAAACTTCTCCCGTAATGGGAATGGATGCCGTATTCGTGCATATGGTGGAGAAGTATTACGTTACGGGAAAAGCAACCTGGCGAAGAGCAGCGCCAGAAGGTTATTGAACGGGCGTTTACCATCGCGCCTAACCTGATCGGGCAGCAGGCGGCGCCGCTGGAACTGAAGGATACCTCCTCGCGTAGGGCTTCATTATATGATATCAAGTCTAAATACACCGTCGTAGTTTTCTGGGACCCCACCTGCGGACATTGCATTACCGAGATACCAAAACTCGATTCCGCGTTCAAAGCTTCCTGGAAAAACAAAGGCGTAACTATGCTGGGTATCCGGACAGATGGTACCCGCGAAGAATGGACTTCCTTTATCCGCAAACACGAAATGTCCGGTTGGATTCACGCCTGGGACCCTGAATACAAAACCAATTACCGCAAATTTTACGACGTCTACCCACACCGGTGATTTACCTCCTCGATGAGCGCAAGAAAATCTTGGCCAAACGCCTCGGCGTAACACAGTTAGACGACTTCCTGCAACGGGCAATATCGGGCGATAACCGAAAGTGATGCTTTGTAAGTTGATGATTGACAGTGGATTGAAACGGCATTGACTTGCTTTGGCACGTTCTTTGAAATGTCCTGTCATCACCAAAACTTAAAGGTTATGACGAAAAAGATGATTTTAACTTGTGTAGCGATCGGCATGTCCGTAGCTGCAATGGCCCAGGTAAGAGTAGGTGTAAAAGGCGGTTGGAACGTGGCAAACATTTCAGACGCCAACAGCGGTTCGGTGGATAAAAGCCGTTCCCTGAATTCTTTCCACATTGGTGCAATCGCGGACATTCCGCTTTCCCCATCCTCTCTTTACAGCCCGGCGTGTACTACACCGGCAAGGGTACCAAAATCGAACGCGGTGAATCCGATGGTCCCGCTTACTTCAAAACTACTACCGGCCCCCGTTACATAGAAGTTCCCGTCAACTTCGTGGGTAAAATCCCTGTAGGGAACGATACGCGTATCTTCCTCGGTGCTGGACCTTATGCAGCATTCGGCGTTGGCGGTAAAAACAAGTGGGAGTCTACCGTGGCAGGCGTTCACACCTCTGGCGACAACTCCATTAAATGGGACGACGATACCCCCTTCAACGATGGAGACCCCAACCAGGGCTACGACAAGTACAAACGATTCGACTATGGTGGTAACCTTATGGCCGGCGTCGAATTCGGCAACTTCCTCGTATCTGCACAGTACGGCCTTGGCTTCGGTAAAATCCTTTCCGGAACCGACAACAGCTCCGATGATAAAGGTAAAAACCGCGTATGGAGCTTCTCTGTAGGTTATCTTCTTGGCCGGAGCAAATAAACAATTTGACGCAAAGGCAGTTTATTAGTTAATGCTTTTCGTCCACAGCAACATTTTCCTAAAACAACAAACACATAACATGAAAAAACTCTCTTGTCCGCTGTCGCCATGTTGATGGCAGGCGCCACATTCGCCCAGGTAAAATTCGGGATCGTGGCCGGACCGCAGTTTGCCAGCCAGACTTACAAATTCAATGGTAATAAAGAAACCAGCGATCTCTTAACCGGCCTGCGCGCAGGTTTGACAGTAGATCTTCCATTGGCGGATGAATTTTATATTCAGCCAAGTCTGCTCTATTCCGGTAAAGGCAGTAAGGAAAGTGGCAATAATGTAGATGGGAAAATGCGTATCCATTACCTGGAGCTGCCGGTGAACTTTATGTTTAAGCCGGAAGTAGGATCCGGTAACCTTTACCTTGGCGCCGGCCCTTATGTGGCCATGGGCGTTGGTGGTAAAATTGAAGGCAGCTTCTTCGGCATTACCGGCAGCCGGGATATCGACTGGGATGATGACATCAAACGTTTCGACGCAGGCGCCAACCTCCAGTTCGGCTACGAACTGCCGCAGGGCCTCAACTTTGGGCTGTATGCAGACCTGGGGCTTGTTAATATTCATCAAAATGGCAACAGCGACAACTCCCGCCGTAATACCTCCTTTGGTGTGACCGCCGGTTACAAGTTCGGTGGCCGTTAATATCCAGTTTCATCGTAGACAACATAAAATCAATGGTCAGATGTGGAATTTACCGCGTCTGGCCATTTTTTTGACACTATTCAGCTAAAAAAATGCAGTTTTAAGTTAACAATTGGTTATTCTGTTTGTTACGCTATTACAACTCAATCTTCTTTGTATTAGTTTTGCAGTTGCATTACAAAGGACAGTAGAGACGACTTAGGACCCCTAACCGATACACTCCAGATTTCGATTATGCCAGCCTTAGGTGCGTCTACCCCACAAATAATCGTATCTATGAAGAGAGCTTTACTCATGTGCATGTTATTGTATGTGGCCCCCGTTGCGTTTGGACAGGTGAGTGTAGGAGTAAGGGGAGGCATGAATGCATCCAACATTGAATTCGACGGCGAATCTGCGACCTTATCGGAAAAGGCTATATGGATCCCTTATACAGTTGGCATGCCGACCTGTTGCTGAACATCCCCTTTTCGACCGGGTGTACCTGCAACCATATTTCCGGTATATCCGCAAAGGGGCTACCATCCGTGAACAGCCCTGGCTGAAACCGGATGTGCCGGGTATCGTCATATCCAAAGGCCGGCGGATGGAACTGGATTACCTGGAGCTTCCTTTAAATGTAGTTTATAAATTACCGGTGGGCAAAGGTCACCTCGTTGGCGGGCTGGGTCCTTATATAGGGTTTGGCCTTAGGGGAATTATGCTTTTGCCAACGAGTTGAACGGGCAGGAGATGAGCCGCGATGTACATCCCATACGCTTTTCAGGAAATGTTGGGGATGATCCTCGGTTATCCGGATGACCCGCTGGGAAGGCGGTGCGCATTTTTCCGTGGGGTATGAATTTTTCAGCAGCGTGACCGTTTCCGCCAATTGCAGCATTGGATTGACAGATGCCGACCGCAGTAGTTTTTCACACAGCCGCAATCAATATCTCGGGCTGAGCGTGGGTTTCCTGTTCAACCGCGAGGATTATTAATAACGAATTTACCGGGACATGATAAAGGGGAGGCCCTCCGCGCGGAGGACCTCCCCTTTTATATTTTTTTATCCCCGGGTAGGGGTAAGGTGAATGGCAGGCGTCATAATAGCAGCAATACATCACCAATAAGTTTTCTAAACAAAGGTGTGACAGTTATAGGAAACACAGCCATTGCGTATCCACGCAATGGTTTTTCCATTTTTAGATGATGGAGGCCACTACCTGCTGCACTACCCTGGGCTTGCCGAGGGTATAATAGTGCAATACGGGGATCCCAGCGGCCTTCAGTTCTTTTGATTGCTGTATAAGCCATTCGGTGCCCACCACTTCCACGTCCTTGTCGGTTTTACACTTCAATACTTCATTGGCGAACTCATCGGGCATATCCACATGGAAGATGCGCGGCAGTACGGTCAGTTGTTTTTTGGAAGTAAGCGGTTTGAGACCGGGGATAATGGGTACGTTGATGCCGTTTTCGCGGCATTTGGCCACGAAGTCGAAGAACTTTTTATTGTCGAAGAACATCTGGGTGACGATATAATCGGCGCCGCCTTCCACTTTTTCTTCAGGTAGTTCATGTCGGTCTGCAGGTTGGGGGCTTCGAAGTGCTTCTCGGGATAACCGGCCACCCCGATGCAGAATTTGGTCTTGATGCCGCCCTGGAGGTCTTCTTCCGGTACATGCCGTTGTTCATATTCACTACTTGCTCCAGGAGTTCGAGCGCATAGCGGTGACCATTTGGATGGGCTTCGAAGAAAGTTTCGTTCTTGGGAGCGTCGCCACGGAGTACGAGCACATTGTCGATCCCGAGGAAGTTCAGGTCGATCAGGGCATTTTCGGTCTCTTCCTTGGAGAAGCCGCCGCAGATGAGGTGCGGTACGGCGTCTACCTGGTAGTGGTTCATAATGGCGGCGCAGATGCCCACGGTGCCGGGGCGCTTGCGGATCTCCACCTTATCGAACGACCCGTCGGCCCGCTTCTTGAACATATGCTCGCTGCGATGGTAGGTCACATTGATATATGCCGGCTTAAATTCCATCAGCGGATCCAGGTGGTCCCAGATGGAATCAATGCTTTTCCCTTTCAGCGGAGGCAGGATCTCAAACGAGATCAGGGTGTCTTTCGCCTGGGCGATATGTTCGGTAACTTTCATGTTGAGGGGCTTTCTGTAAAGCCCCGCAAAAATAATATATCCCCAATAATTAACTAATAGCCAATAAATGGTTAAAATCCTTCATCTGATTGGCGCAAAACCCTTGTCCATTCGCCGATTTTATTATTTTTGCCCAGATTCTAACTATGGCATTAAGGATACATACCCAGCAATTAGTGAAGCGCTACCGCAGCAGAACGGTAGTGAACCACGTTTCAGTGGAGGTGACGCAGGGCGAAATCGTAGGGCTGCTGGGCCCCAACGGTGCGGGAAAGACCACTACTTTCTATATGGTGGTGGGCCTGATCAAGCCGGATGAGGGCGAAGTGTTCCTCGACGAGATCAATATCACAAAGCTTCCCATGTATAAAAGGGCCCAGATGGGGATCGGTTATCTGCCGCAGGAAGCCAGCGTTTTCCGCAAGCTCAGCGTGGAAGACAATATCTCCGCCGTACTGGAAATGACGAAGCTGACCCGCGCCGAGCAAAAGCCAAGCTGGAAAGCCTCCTTAGCGAATTCCGCCTCCAGCACGTTCGCAAAAGCCCCGGCGATGTACTTTCCGGCGGCGAACGGCGCCGTACAGAGATCGCCAGGGCGCTGGCGGTAGACCCCAAATTCATCCTGCTGGACGAACCTTTTGCCGGCATCGACCCCATCGCCGTGGAAGACATCCAGGGCATCGTGGCTAAACTGAAATACCGCAATATCGGCATCCTGATTACCGACCACAACGTTCAGGAAACCCTTTCTATCACCGATCGGGCATACCTGCTCTTCGAAGGCAAGATCCTCAAAGCCGGATCCGCCGAAGAGCTCGCGGCCGACGAACAGGTGAGAAAAGTGTATCTTGGCCAGAATTTCGTGCTCCGAAGAAAAGATTACCTCGACGAAGCAGCTAAACAAGTAGAATAAGACATAACCTATCAAATAAAACCCTGCTATAAAACTGGTATGAAGATAATAAGTCCAGCGCTGTCGCAATTGGCCAGACTACGGATGGGGCGTATAGAGCACTTTATGCAGTACCCCTGCAGGTTCAGCAGCAGGTCTTTCAGAACCTGCTCGCCGCCGCCCAGTACACCGAGTTCGGCAAGCAGTACGGATTCAATAAGATATATAAGGTAGAAGAATTCAAGCAAAGAGTACCCGTGCATACCTATGAAACCATGAAGCCCTACATCCAGCGCGTCATGGAAGGTGAACAGAACATTATCTGGAACACCCCGATCAAATGGTTCGCAAAATCTTCCGGGACCACCGCCGACAAGAGCAAGTTCATCCCCGTATCCGTCGAAAGCCTCGACGAATGCCACTATCGCTCCGGCCGCGACGTTTTCTCCCTGTATTATAACAACTTCCCCGACTCTGATGTGCTCACCGGAAAATCGCTCGTCATCGGCGGAAGTCATCAGGTTAACAAACTTTCCCCGATTCCGACAGCTATTACGGCGACCTGAGCGCCGTGATGCTCCAGAATATGCCCTTCTACGGCAACCTCCTCCGTACGCCCGACCTCTCCATCGCCCTTATGGACGAATGGGAAGAAAAGATCGAGCGGATGGCCAGCACCGTTATCCACGAAAATGTCACCAACATCGCCGGCGTTCCTACCGGACGATCGTGCTTATCAAGCGCATCTTCGAACTAACCGGGACAGACAATCTCGCCGATGTATGGCCGAACCTGGAAGTGTACATGCACGGAGGGGTGAGCTTCACGCCCTACCGCGAACAGTTTAAAAAGCTTATCCGCAAACCGGATATGAACTACCTCGAATCCTATAACGCATCTGAAGGCTTCTTCGCCGCGCAGGATGTAATCGGGGAAGAAGGACTGCTCCTGTTCCTTCAGCATGGCATCTTCTACGAGTTCATGCCTATGGAAGAACTGGGCCAGGAATTCCCGCGGACGCTTCAGCTTCATGAAGTGGAACTAGGCAAAAACTACGCGCTCGTCATCAGCACCAACGGCGGCCTCTGGCGCTACCTGCTGGGAGACACCGTGCAGTTCGTGTCCCTCGCCTTACCGCATCCGCGTAAGCGGCCGCACGAAGTCGTTTATCAATGCCTTCGGGGAAGAGCTGATTGTCGACAATTCCGATAAAGCCATCGCGGAAGCCGCCGCAGCAACAGGCGCCGTGGTGAACGACTATACTGCAGCGCCGATCTACTTTAGCGAAGGCGAATCGGGAGGCCACGAATGGCTCATCGAATTCGAACAGCAACCCGCCAGCCTCGACGCGTTCATCGACGTGCTCGACCGTTCCCTTAAGACCATCAACTCCGACTATGAAGCCAAGCGGCATAAAGACATGGCGCTTCGCCGTCCCACGGTGCACGCCCTGCAGGCAGGCTCGTTTACGGAATGGCTCAAAAGCAAGGGAAAGCTGGGCGGACAGCACAAAGTGCCCCGTCTCAACAATGACAGAAATGTGCTGGAAGAAATTCTCCGGTTTATTGAAAAACAATAGGGAAAGGTGTAATTTCGATACCTTCGCCCATCAGACTAAAGTTAAAACTACACAGTTACAATGAAATTACTCGACAACAAAGTAGCCATCGTTACAGGTGCCAGCCGCGGTATAGGTGAAGCGATTGCCCTGAAATTTGCTGAACATGGTGCAAATGTCGCTTTTACGTATGTAAGCTCTGACGAAAAAGCCAAAGCGCTCGAAGCCCGCCTTCAGGCCATGGGCGTGAAAGCTAAGGCCTACAAGAGCAACGCCGGCGTATTCGAAGAGTGCGAGGCGCTGGTGAATGATGTGGTGAAAGAGTTTGGCACTGTTGATATTTGCGTAAACAACGCCGGGATTTCCAAAGACAACCTAATCCTCCGCATGAGCCCTGAGCAGTGGGACGAGGTGATGGACGTAAACCTGAAGAGCGTTTTCAATATGACGAAGTTGGTGGTACGCCCGATGATGAAAGCCAGGAAAGGCAGCATCATCAATATGAGCTCCATCATCGGGATGAAAGGCAATGCGGGCCAGAGCAGCTACGCAGCCTCTAAGGCCGGGATCATCGGCTTTTCCAAATCCATCGCGCAGGAGCTGGGCAGCCGCAACGTTCGCGTAAACTCTGTAGCCCCGGGCTTCGTAGAAACCGACATGACCCACTACCTGAAGGACGGGGAAGGCGCTCAAAATTACCTGTCCCAGATCCCCTCGGTAAATTCGGTTCTCCCGAAGATATCGCCAATGTCTGCCTCTTCCTGGCTTCCGACATGAGCGCCTACGTGACCGGCCAGACGCTGAGCGTTTGCGGTGGTCTGAATACCTGATTATAACCTACTTATCAATACAGAAAGGCCGTCTCCCCGGAGACGGCCTTTCTTATTCTTCAAACTTCCTCCGTTGCCTGGTGGCAAACATGGGCAATTCCCACTGATTGACCCTTAACTGCCTTTTAAAAGGATTAAATTATGGGTTGGATCTTAATAACAAGAGCTTAAATTAGGTTGTATATGTCAGACTTATTGTTGGAATTAAAAGGCTGAAGGTAGTATATTGGAGGTATGATGAAAACCATTCTCGCTTTTGCCGCCGGGGCGCTCCTCATGGGCGCTCTGCCGCTGAAAGCCCAACGCAGGCCCAATATCGTTCTCATTATTTCCGACGACCACGCCTTTCAGGCTATCGGCGCCTACGGTGGCCAGCATGCGAGAACTCCCAATATCGACCGGCTTGCCCGGGAAGGCGTGAAGTTCAACCGTGCATATGTAACCAATTCCATCTGCGGGCCCAGCCGGGCGGTGATCCTCACTGGCAAACACAGCCACCGTAACGGGTTTAAAGACAATGAGCACTCCCGGTTCGACGGTAGCCAGAACACTTTCATCAAAGAACTGGGGAAAGTCGGTTATAACACCGCCTGGATCGGCAAGTGGCACCTGGAAACCAAGCCACAGGGATTCTCCTACTGGCAGATACTTCCCGGTCAGGGCGCGTATTATAATCCGGACTTCCTCATGATGGACGGCTCCCGCAAACAATTCGACGGATATGTTTCGAATGTCGTGGAAGATGAGGCGGAAAGATGGTTGGATGCAAGGGATACCACCAAGCCCTTTTGCCTCGTGATCGGCCATAAGGCAACCCACCGCACCTGGATTCCCGACACCACAGACTTTGGCGCTTATGAAGACGTAACCTTCACACCGCCGGCCAACTTCACGGACAAGTATGAAGGCCGCGAGGCTGCCCGTGTTCAGGATATGAGCATCTCCAAATCCATGCGGATGGGGTACGATCTCAAAATGTTCGGCGACAGTGCCGAAGCGAACCGCGAAGGAAGTATCAAGCGCATGAACCCGCGCAGCGCGCCAGGTTCGACGGGTTCTACGGCCCCATCGCGGAAGGGCTTAAAACCGTCCGCTTCACCGAAGAAGGCTTCGCGCAATGGAAATACCAGCGTTACATGCGCGATTACATGAGCACTGCCCTATCGTTAGACCGCAACATCGGCCGCACCCTTGATTACCTGGACCGCAACGGCCTCTCCGAAAATACTATCGTGATCTATATGTCCGACCAGGGCTTCTACCTGGGCGAGCATGGCTGGTTCGACAAGCGTTTTATGTACGAGGAATCATTCCGTACGCCCATGGTGATGCGATGCCCCGGCGCCGTTAAGCCCGGATCGTCTAACAACGATTTCGTTATGAACCTCGATATCGCGCCCACTTTGTTGCAAGCCGCCCATGCGGAGATACCCCCAGACATGCAGGGCGAATCCTTCCTGCCGGTATTGTCCGGGAAGAATAAGGCCCGCAAGGCAATGTATTACCATTATTACGAAAACGGCGAACATGCCGTGTCGCCGCACTTCGGAGTGCGTAATGAACGCTACAAGCTTATTCGTTTCTATAACCGCGTCAACGGTTGGGAATTGTATGACCTTAAGAAGGACCCCTCGAAATGAAGAACCTTTATGGCCTGAAGAAATACGAAAAGATTAAAAATAAGATGATGGCCGAACTGCAGGCGCAGGTCGGGAAATATGGCGATACAGACGCCATGGCCATCCTCCGGAAAGGATTATAGCCCTTTGCCGGGAATTTCCGTACGGAAGTATTCCATGCATTTGCGATCCTGCAGCGTAACGTAGACGGTACGGCCATCGTGGCCACCGAATACGAGATTGCTGCAGGATTTTCCTTTAAGGATCTCCCGGTATACCTCGCCCTCGGGCGTGATCATCGCGATGGTTCCTTTACCGTAGCGGGTAACATAGAGGTTTCCGTCGCGGTCGGTCTTCATACCGTCGAAGCCGAAGTCGGGGAATTCAGCGAAAAGGCGTTTGTTGGAGATGTTTCCGGCATCGTCGATGTCGAACTTCCATATCTTGCGCTGTACGCTTTCATTGACATAGAGCGTTTTTTCGTCCGGGCTGAGGCAGATGCCGTTGGTGGTGCCCATGTTTCCGTCGAGCAGGGTGGGAGCGCCGTTGGGATCTATGCGCCAGATCTGGCCGGTGCCTAGCTTCCAGTTGGGGTCGGAGGCGAAAAGCTGGCCTTTGGCATTGATGCAGAAATCGTTGGGCTGGTTGAACTGGTCGGAATGACAGAAGACGGTGATTTCACGCGTTTTCATATTCACTTTCAAGATATTATGGCCAATGAAGTCGGCCAGTAGCATATTGCCGGCGCGGTCGAAGACGATACTGTTGGCGATGCTGCTGTCTGGCAGGGTCACGAACACAGTGCCCCGGCCCGTAACGGGGCTGATGAGGCCCACGGTGCCGTCGTGTTTGAAGTTCACGACATACAGCCGGCCCCGGGAATCAAAATTCGGGCCTTCGATGTTGGTTGAAAACTGGTTTTCTTTCGTGAGATCACGGGAAATATAAGGTACGTTTTGTCCGAAAGTCGCAATAGTGGACAGGCACAGCAATACAGTTTGTAGGCATTTCATTCCGGTAAATTAATTTTTTTGACGGAAAATGGGAAATGCCCCTAATTTGCAGCCCGTATGATTCACGTATCGGATATCAAAGACCTGGAACTGCTCACCATTCATAAGGTCGGCAACGGTAATAACGACGAGCCCCTGGTGCTTTCGCAACAACCTCTTCAGTTGCAGGACGAAACCATCGGGACCCTGCTGCTCAGCTATTTCATCCAGCCTTTCACCAACAACGCAGAATATTTCCGCTTCACCCACGAAGCGGATATTCAGCTCAATGAAGTCTACAAATACTGTAGCCTCATCTTCGAGAACAAGGACGCCTTCCAGGACCAGTCTGTCAATATCGCCAAGCATCTTTATAAACATTCCACCCACCCCAAGATCAAGGGCGGGGAGTTATATATCACCCATTTCAGCAAATGCCAGGTAGACGGAGAAGAGGTGGAGGCCATCGGCATCTTCAAGTCAGAGAACCGGGATACCTACCTGAAAGTTTTCCTGAGCGATGATAACTATCAGCTGAACTACGACGATGGTATTAACATCAATAAGCTCGACAAAGGCTGCCTGATCTTCAATATTGAGCAGGAAGAAGGCTTCAAGGTCAGCATTGTGGACGCGAACAGCAAACAGAACGAAGCCGTATATTGAAAGATGCGTTCCTCCAGGTGCAGCGCCGGGAGGACAGTTATCATCAAACCGAAACAATGGTTGACCTCTGCCAGCAGTTCATTCAGAAAAAGCTGCCGGAGGAATTCGAAATGAGCCGTATCGACCAGATCGACCTGTTAAAGAAATCCGCGACGTACTTCAAGGAGAAAGAAGAGTTCAAGATGGAAGAGTTTGCGGAAGAAGTATTAGGCCACCCCGATGCCGTTGATGCCTTCCGGGAATACCGCGACCATTACCGCAATGAATACAAGCTCGACGTTCCCGACGAATTCGAGATCAGCAATCCCGCGTTCAAAAAAGGCAGAAATTCTTCAAGAGCATCCTCAAACTCGACCGCAACTTCCACGTATACGTACATGGCAACCGGGAACTGATCGAGCGGGGCTACGACGAAGAGCGGCAGATGCAGTATTACAAATTGTATTTCGAGGAGGAGAAGTAGGCGTTAGTATTCCAGTTGCTCCTGGAGCTTATCCAGTTCATGCAGCGCGCGGATGATCTCCGCGTCGTAGGGATTTTTACCTTCCGAAAGTGTTTTATAATTCCAGACGAATAACTGTTTCTGCGTGGTGTAGATCTTCCGCAGTATCCGGTTTTGGCGGCGAGAGTCGTGCGCCAGGCGCATTTTATCCACGTCGTCCATGATCCGGAGGTTTTCGTCCATATAGTAAATGGCGTAATTCTGCAGCCATTTCATCCTTTCCTCGTTGGTGCGGGCGGTATAAGCGCCAGACGCCAGCAGGTAATTCTCATCCATCTTATCGCGTTTCTGCAGGTATTCGTTCACATCGCGCGGGGCGAAGAAGAATGCGGCGGAAAACAAGACCACGCATACAGCGAACCCGGCCGTTGTTGAAACGGTTCTGCGTTGCAGCGAGGCGCCGGGCCTAAGCGCCGGGAGCCAGAGCAGGCCCAGGAGGAGGCCGCAGAACAGTCCGCCGAAATGGGCGGCATGATCATAATTGGTGGAGAAGAAGATGGAGGCCAGGTTCATGATGAGGTAGATCCCTATGCTGATAAGCAGGGCTTTCCGCTCGCGCGGCTCCAGGAATTTGTGCAGCAGAAGGGCTAGGATGAACCCGAAAAGACCGAAAGCGGAAGCAGATGCACCCAGCGATGGGGTGATATCGTACCACCAGAGGCTGGCGAGCGCTCCGCCGATGCCGCAAATGAAATACACGGCTGCAAACCGGACCCTGCCGAGCAGGGGCTCCAGGTATATCCCGCACATCATGACAGCGTACATATTGAAGAACAGATGGAACCCGTCTGCATGGAGAAATCCTGCGGTAACAAGCCGCCAGGGCTCGCCAAAGAGGGTGAGGGGCTTATAATTGGCGCCGACTTTCTCCAGCGCTTCGCCAGCGGGCGTCCAGCCGGAACTTTCGGGGAATAGCCATTTGTTGGTGGTGATGAGGAATACGAGGGCGTTGAGCACGATGAGGATCGGCGTTACGAAGTAGCCTTTCACCGGTTTAAACACTTGCGTGAACCCATTGACGACGCGGCGGCTTCTTGTGAGGTGCACGGTTTCTCCTTCCGGCCGGATGAGGTGGCGGCGTTGATCTGCAGCGGCCTGCAGTTCTTCCGGAGAAATGGCGGCGTCTATGGAATGCAGGGCCCTGAGCAGGCGGATCACGTTCTGGCGGTTACGCCCGAAGTCAAGGATTTGTACGCCGGTGGATACACTGAACAGTTCGATGTCTTCTCCGGAGAAGTCGATGCTGACCTGTTCGTTCCAGGACCTGAGGCTGAAGGGGTGAAAGCTGTGAGGCTATCGGGTGTGGCGGTGCCAACTTCCCAGTCGAGGCTTTCGGCCGCGAGCCAGAAAAGGATGAGCCTTTCCTCCGTGGTGCGGTGGGAGAGGGAAGCGTAGGTGCTATATCGGGGCGGAAAGCCGATCATGATACTATAAAGAGAGACGCACCGGGTGGTTGCGTCTCTGCTATTATACGAAAGTACTTCAAAATTATTGTTTGTTTTCGGGCCTGGGCTCGCGCGGTTCACGGGGCTCTCGGGGTTCCCTGGGCTTTTGGTCGCCACCGCGGTTTTCGCGGGGTTTCTGTTCGCCACGGGGCTCACGCGGTTCACGGGGCTTCTGGTCGCCGCCACGATTCTCGCGGGGCTTTTGATCGCCTCGGGGCTCACGTGGTTCTCTGGGCTTCTGCTCTCCGCCACGGTTGTCCGGACGCGGTTCGCGGGGCTTTTGGTCGCCACGGTTCTCGCGCGGTTCGCGGGGCTTCTGATCACCGCCACGGTTTTCGCGGGTCTTTTGGTCGCCGCGGGGCTCGCGTGGTTTCTGCTCTCCGCCACGGTTATCCGGACGTTGCTCGCGTGGTTTCTGGTCGCCGCGGTTCTCCCGGGGCTTCTGTTCGCCGCCGCGGTTGTCGGGGCGTTGTTCCTGGGCTTTTGTTCTCCGCGGTTGTCACGGCCTTTCTGCTCGGGGCGGCCGCCTTGTTTGGGCTGCTGCTGGTCGGGCCTGCGGGCCTGCTGATCGCCACGGTTGCCTTTACCGTCCTTCTGTTGTTGCTGTTCCTTCTGCTTTTCGCGGGTTTTAGCCTTGCGCTTCTGGGACGCTTTCTCGAGAGAACGGAGGCTGATCTGGCCCACCACATCGGCGAATCCGAGATCGGCTTCTTTATTAGGTTTGCCGGACACTACTTCCACGGCCTTCAGCTCTTCAGGTCGGATGCCCTGGTTGTTGAGCTGACGGATCTCCTTCACGCGGGTGATGGTGAGCGGGTATTGTTTGTTACTGTTGTCGTAGGAGTACCACATCAGGTTCTTGAAGATATCCCTTTTCTGCAGCGTGGCTTTGCCACCTGAGGTTTCGATCACGTCGCAGTCGTCGGGGAAGTCTTTCAGGGCGTCGAGGTAGGTATCCAGTTCGTAGTTCAGGCAGCATTTCAGGCGGCCGCACTGGCCGGAAAGCTTTGCCTGGTTGATGGAGAGGTTTTGGTAACGGGCGGCAGTCGTGTTTACCGACTTGAAGTCGGTCAGCCAGGTGGAGCAGCACAATTCGCGGCCACAGGAGCCGATGCCACCAACTTTTCCGGCTTCCTGGCGGGCGCCGATCTGGCGCATTTCCACCTTAACCCGGAATTCGGAGGCATATACTTTGATGAGCTCACGGAAATCGACGCGGTCGTCTGCCGTGTAGAAGAAAGTAGCTTTACGGCCGTCTGCCTGAATTTCCACCTCGGCTAGCTTCATTTCCAGGCCCAGGTTGCGGGCGATGGCGCGTGCCTTGATGAGAGCGTCCCGCTCGCGGTTCTTGTTCTCCGACATGCGGTTCATGTCGTCGTTAGATGCGCGGCGGAGGACTTTCTTTACTTCCGGGGTATCTTCGACCCGACGCTTCTTCATTTGCAGCTTCACCAGCTCGCCGGTGAGGTTGACCATGCCTACGTCGAAGCCACTGACACCTTCAACTGCCACCATTTCGCCTTTATCGAACTGCTGTTTGGTGGAATTGCGGAAGAAATCTTTGCGACTACCGTTATTAAAACTTACTTCTAAAATATCGAATGGTGCTAAACTATCACTCAAGGGAATATTGGAAAGCCAGTCGAAGACATTGAGGCGGTTACACCCGCCGCTGCTGCAGCCTCCATTGCTCTTGCATCCCGTCGGCTTCCCCTCTGCACCCGTACCACATCCGGCACAAGCCATATTATTCGGTTTATTAATTTAAAAATGTTGATCCCTGGTACCCCAGGTCACTAAAAGTACATATTTACTTTCAGATTCAAAAGGGCCGTATAGGGAAATAGCCGGACAAAGGTACGTTAAATAGTTGACAGCTAAACAGGCAGGAGCTTGCCCTTAAAGATGTACTGAAGCCTGATGGAGAGCGCGTGAAACAGGATTTTCCCGTTAGCATTTCGCTCGATATGATAGTACGCATTGTCCAGTTCTTCCATGATCTGGCCCATCTGTCCCAGGTTGGCCAGTTTCTTCAGTTTTTCCGCGAAATCGATCTCTTCAGACGTAAAAGCGAGCTGCGCGGGATCCATGTATTGCACGCGAAGGCTGTGCTCCAGCACGTTGATAAAGTACCGGATAAACTGCTTCTGGTTTTCCCTGCCCATTTTAGCGCTGGCGATGTGATCCACCCATTCCTGCAGCCCGGCGCGGTTGTTCATGAAGATGGCGTTCAGCCAGTTACGCAGCAGCTCGTGGTAATCGTTGTCGGAATGGTTCAGCAGGTGGAGCGCTTCACGGTAGTTGCCCGATGCGATGGTCGCGATCTGGCGCGCGCGTGTCTCTGCCACTTCATTCCGTTGCACGAGGGCTTTCACGATATCGTCCTTGGAAAGGGGATTAATCTTGATGAGCTGGGTCCGGGAGAGGATGGTCGCCAGGATCTGCTCCTGGTTCTCCGCCACCAGGATGAAGACCGTATTGGCCGGCGGCTCCTCGATGAGCTTCAATAGCCGGTTGCCCTCGTTCCCCAGGTATTCCGGCATCCACATGAGCAGGATCTTATACTGGCTCTCGAAGCTTTTCAGGTTCAGTTTCCGGATAATATCCTGGCACTCATGGGCCGTAATGTTTCCCTGCTTATTCTCCGCACCGATAAATTGCAGCCAGTCGTACGCATTGCCGTAAGGCTGTTGCGCGATGAACTCCGCCATTCGGCGATATAATCGGTGCTGACCGGCTTGTCGCCCGACTTGCGGGGAATGACCGGGTAAGAGAAGTGAATATCCGGGTGGACGTACTTTTTCGCCTTAACACAGGCCTCACAGCTCCCACAGGCATCGTTTTCCCGGCGGTTCTCACACACCAGATACTGCGCAAAGGCCAGTCCCATGGGGAGCCCGCCGGCGCCTTCCGGGGCCAGCATGATCATGGCGTGGCTAAGGCGGTTGTTTTCAACCGCATGCAAAATCTGAGCGCGTGTCGCTTCCTGTCCGATGATATCCGCGAAAAACATGACCGTAAAAGTACAGCTTAATTGACTATTTACCTTCGATCGCGGCGGTCACTTCGGCCGTAAAAACGGAAGTGCGGGGCTTAAACACGGCGATCAGCTCGCCTTTTTCGTTCAGGAGGTACTTCTGGAAGTTCCAGTCACTTCTTCAGGCGCCAGTTGTTTGGCTTTGGCTTCGTCCAGCAGCCATTTATACAGCGGGTGGATGTCTGCGCCTTTACGGAAATCTTCGCCGCCATGGGAAAGGTTACGGCGTATTCTTTCGTGCAGAATGCCTTGATCTCGAATTTGATCCCGGCTCCTGGCCGCCGAAGTTATTGGCGGGGAATCCGATGATCACGAGCTTGCCCTGGTATTTCTTATACAGTTTTCCAGTTCGGCGTACTGCGGCGTGTTCCCGCATTGGGAAGCCGTGTTAACAATGAGGATCTTCTTACCCTTGTATTTCGAGAAATCGATCTTGCCGCCTTCGATGGCGTCTACCTTGAAATCGTACACATTGCCGAAAAGGACGGGGAAAAGAGCGGAAAGAAGCAATATTTTAAACATATGCTAATTGTTTAGGGATGGTTAAATACTTGACGTGTCTATCCAAATATACGTTTCAACGCTCAAAAACCAAGTCCTATTTGCCTTGCTGGAGGTAGTTGTCGAGCGGGAGGCGGTTGGTGAGCGAACGGGCCAGGGTCATTTCGTCGGCATATTCCAGCTCCCCGCCGAAGGCGATCCCCGGGCGATGGTCGTCACTTTCACGGGGTAATCCTTCAGTTTCTTGGAAAGGTAGTAAATGGTCGTGTCTCCCTCGATGGTGGGGCTCAGGGCCATGATCACCTCTTCCACGCCCAGTTGCTGCACCCGCTCCACGAGCGAGTGGATTTGCAGCTGATCCGGGCCGATACCGTCGATCGGGGAAATGATCCCCCGAGCACATGGTATACGCCGTTGAATTGCTGGGTGTTTTCGATGGCGATCACGTCGCGGATGGATTCCACCACGCAAACAACCTTATGGTTGCGGGATGCGTTGGCGCAAATGGTGCAGGTATCTTCGTCGGATACGTTGTGGCAGGTTTTGCAAAACTTGATCTGCCTGCGCATTTTGGCGATGGCTTCCGCGAACATTTCCACCTGGGCGGTATCCTGTTTCAGGAGGTGCAGCACCAACCGTAACGCCGTTTTCTTACCCACGCCCGGGAGCCGGGCAAACTCGCTGACGGCATTTTCTATCAATGCGGAAGAGAAGATCATACGGCAAAATTACGGATAATGGCTATAGTTTGACGTTAGTGGGAACCGTCCAGTTCTTTTTGACGTTGATGGGATCTTTGAAGGAAAAGACCGTCTCCGGCTGCTTTTTGGGTTGCGGTAGTAAATCCCGGTGTCCCAGGCGCCGTTGAAGTTGCGGTCCACGATGACGCGGATCTCGTATTCCCCGGGTTGGATAAGCCCGCGCTCCCATTTACCGTTCTTCACCACGCCGGAATATTTCACTTCCTTGCCGCCGGTCACCAGCTGCACTACGAACTGGTAGCTGCTGTCGTTTTCCGGGAGCAGCACCCTGGCGCTGTCGCTCACGGAGAGGTTAACGGTAACGGTGCCGTAATCGTCCAGCTGCTTGGCTTCGAAGCGCACGGTATCCGCTTTGGCCGTTTGCAGGCCGGAGGTATCGGTCGCGAAGCCTGCGGGGAGGATCAGCTCATAAGGTTTGCCGGGCTTCCAGTTATAGGACATTTTGAAGCGCTTCATGGTCGTATCCGCCACGGATACAACGAAGCGTACCGGTTGAAGGGTGGTGTCTTCCAACAGCAGTATGGCGGATGAATCGAGGCTTTTAAGCGGGAAGTTGAAAGACAGGGTAAGGCTGTCGCCCAGTTCCTGCTTGCCGCCGTTCAGCTCGGCGCTGGCCAGCAGCTTGGGCTTTTTCTTGTCGTCTTTTTCTTTTCCTCCTGTACTACCGGTTCTGCCGGCACATCGAGGTCGTCATATTTAGGCCGGAGGGAGTCAGGTTCTTTGAACAGCGACATGTTTATATCCGTCATGTTTTCCTCCAGCTGTATTGAATCGTCGCGGAACGCGATGAGCTCGTCGGCTTCGGTATATTGAAAGTCGCGGTTTTCTTCTTTCAGGGCGAAGATTTTGTAAGTGCCTGGCTTGAGGTTCTTGAACCGGTAAGTGCCGTTCCCTTTCGTCTTCGCCAGGTAAAGGGGTTTTCCTTCGAAACCACGGAGTCTTCCGCAACATTCGCATACAGCATCACAGCCACGTTGCTGTCCGGTTTGCCGGTTTCGGCGATGAGGATGGTGCCCGACAGCGTGAGGGAATCCAGGTAATCGCCGGTAGACACCACGTATACGAAATCTTCGATCGGGTTCCGTTCATTCACGTCTTTCACGGCGTCGCCCAGGTTGAAGGTGTAGGTGGTATTGGGCTGCAGGGAGTCCTTGATTTCCATGGTGATGGTGCGCAATTTCGCCTGGATAACGGGAGTGCGCTTCAGCGTGGGGATACGATTAGCTTTTCCAGGACGTTGTCCAGCTCCACGTACTCATCGAACCGGAAGGTCACGCGCTGGGCTTTGAACTGCAGGGTGGAATCGGGGGAAATGGATACGACCCTCGGCGCGAGGGTATCCCTCGGCCCGCCGCCGGGCGGTACGATGTTGGCGCAGCCCATGCAAAAAGGCCGAATACCGTCACTACGATCCAAAAGCCGATCCAGCCACGCATTATATGATTCATGATTCCTGTTCGCTGAATTTTATGATTTGCAAACTTACTGTTTGTTGGCCATTATTTATTCTTCCTCTTCCACCAGGGTGTGCAGTGCCACCTCCAGTTTATTGTCTTTCACGAAGTTGCACCAACGGCAGTCGTCTTTCCCACAGCCGGTGTAAAACTCTTTATTCTGGATGCGGATCCAGGTATCCCGGATCTGTTGGTTTACAGTGGTCATATCCTCAGGGAGGATGTCGATCTTCTCCTTAAAGTATTCTTTCTGCTTGTTCGGCTCCACGAAGTCGAACTCGGTGCTTACCACATGCCAGTTTTTCTGCTTGTAGTTGTCGAGCAGGATCTTATAAAACACCGCCTGCCGCCAGTAATCCCCACCGTTGGGGTTGCGGTCGTTGGGCCGGTCGAATTTCTTATAGTCCTTCTTGGTCTTCTCGTAATCTCCCGTTTTATAATCCACGACGTTGACGTTGCTGCCGTCGAACTCCAGCTTATCGATCTTTCCTTTCAGGGGTACGCCGTTCACAACCACGTTACGGATGTTGCGCTCGATGCTTACGATCCGGTTCCAGGCGGGGAGGTATTTGTCGTAATAGTTGCTAAGGATGTCTTCCCCGTATTCCATTCTGCGGTTGAAGGCCTCTTTGGTAAAGGCTTCGCGGCTGCGGAGCATGCTGTATCGGAAGTCCTTGATAAATTCGTCTTTAGGCGGGAATTCATTCTTCCTTTCCTGCATCTTCTGGAAAAGCTTCTCCAGCGCAAAGTGCACCGCGGAACCGAATTCCGTGTTCTCCGACCGGCCGGAAGGCACGCGCAGGAGGTTCTGGTAATAGAATGCCAGCGGACAATGCAGGTAATTATTCAACGCGGTCACATTCATGGTAAAGCCGCTTAGCAGGGTGTCGATGAACAGCTGGTCGACTTTCTCGATCTCGGCGCCTGTTCTTTACCATATTGCAGGATCTCGAACTGGAACATGGTCTCGTCATCCATGGGGATGGGCACCACCGGCAGCTGGTGCACCTGCTGGATCTCTGCAATGAACACGCTGGGTACCAGGGTTTGCCGTCCTGCTTATATTCCGGGTAACTGATGTACAGGTGCTTCTCCGCCCGTGTGAGGGCCACGTAGAACAGCCGGCGCAGCTCCTGCTGGTCGGTGGATGTCGCTTCTGTATTAAAGACGGTATCGGGGAAGGAGAACCCGCCCGACATCTTCTTCTTGTCTTCCCAGATATTGGACGTTACGCCAGTCACGAACACATATTCGAATTCAAGTCCTTTTGAACCATGCGCGGTGAGCAGGTTTACGCCTTTCTCATTGCCTGACACCGGATAAGGGGATCAAAGGCCATTGATTCCATCAGGTCGATGGTCTCCATGAGCTTCACCACACCCATATCAGGCCGGCGGCGCGTTTCGTCTTTCACGAAATCGAACAGCGCCTGCAGTACCTTCATCAGCGAAATTTTCTCCGGGCTTGCGAGGATGTAGGAAAGTATGCCTCCTTCGCTGATAATGTTGGAAAACAGTTGCTGAAGGGTAATATTGTGCGCGTCGCCGATCCACTTCTCCAGGAGGCGCGCCAGCCGCAGGGCCTCGTCGTGCGGGGCGAGCGAGAACAAGGTCGGGTTGCGGGTATTCACCCATTCCTGGAGGTATTTGCGGATGGAAGATTTTTCACTGTAGCCTTTTTCCGCCACTTCTATACTGATGCGCGCCGTTTCGATCGGTGGCACTTTATAGAAATCGTAATGTAGCAGCTCGAACAGGATGTCGTCGCCGCTATAGGATGTTTCCAGCTCCCTGGCGATGTACCGTAGTATCTGTAATATCTTTTTGGCGAAGGGCACTTCGAAAAGGTTCTGGTTGCGCTTCGAGAAGAAGGGCACGCCCTTCAGCCGGAAGTATTGCGCCAGCTCTTCGCCATATTTGTTCTCTTTATAAATGACCGCGATTTTCCCCGGCATGACGCCCTTCGCCAGGATGCGCTCCACTTCGAGGGTAATATGGGCCATCTCGTCGCGGGGGTATTGTACCGGCGGATCACCGGCGGCAAATTGAGGGGAGTCAGCTTGTCGTTGGAGGCTTTCAGCTGTTTGCTGAGCCCGGGAAGTTTGTCTACCAGCCTGGAACCCTCGTTATGGGTGATCACTGACATCGATACATCGAGGATATTCTGAACGGAGCGGTAGTTCTGCGTCAGTACCACTGTTCGCAGATCATGCGCGAGGTGATCGCTGGCGAACTGTTCCATGTTCTCCACGTTGGCGCCCTGGAAGCGGTAGATGGACTGGTCATCGTCACCCACCACGAATACGTTCGGTTTTCCTCGCCCGAAGTGAGCAGGCCGATGAGGATATTCTGGGTACCGGAGGTATCCTGGTACTCGTCGACCAGGATGTATTGAAACCGTTCTTTATAGTCGAGCAACAGGTTGGGATGCTCTTTGAAAGCACGGATCACCCAGTTGATCATATCGTCGAAATCGTATCGGTTGGCTTTGTGCATGAGTTGCTGGAAGATGTCGAACTGTTCGACAGCCGCCAGCAGACGGGCCATTTTCTCCCTTTCCCCGTTGAGCTTGTCCTGTTTCAGGTCGCCTTTCTTGAAGCGGCCGGAGTTACGCTGGTAAATGTATTCCGTGCGCTCAGGCAGGGACTCCACATATGCTTCCACACGCTCGCGGATGAAAGGGACGGTCCAGCCTTCCTTTTTCATGGTAGAAAAGAGGCTGGAAAGGTTCCGCATATCGAAGTAAACATCCCCGCGGTAGCGTTTAAGTGGATTGTCTTTTGAGAACCCGTCAATAAGGGTTTTGAGCAACTGGATCTTTTCCAGGTCGGAAATGGGATCGAGTACGTTCTTTTCGAAAAGGGACAGGTTATCCTGGATCACTTCGTTACAGAACGAGTGGAAAGTATGAATATTGACGCGGTAGGCATCCGGCCCGATGAAGTCGGTTAGCCTTTTGCGCATGGCTACCGTGCCTGCGTCGGTATAGGTGAGGCAGAGGATGTTGTGGGGAGGAAGTCGGTATCGCGGAGGATCTTGCCGATGCGCGAGGCGAGGATCTGGGTTTTGCCTGTTCCTGGTCCGGCGATCACCATTACGGGGCCTTCGGTATTATCCACGGCTTCCCGCTGCGCGCTGTTGAGGCGTGCATATACTTCTTCGTACCGTTGGTTATATTGTTCCTGTTGCGGAGTGCTCATGGCTTTGGTAAATATGCCGGCTGCACTGCGGAGCGGATATCGCTCCAGGGCACGAACAAAGTGATCTGCCCCACTGCATACGCGGCGATTTCATAAGGGACGTAACTGAATACGACGCCTTTATCTGTCAGGTAAAAATTGTCGTTGGGATCGATATGCGGCTGGAAGAGAAACCCCTTGTCCAGGGACGTCCCGGCCGGCACGCGAAACTGTTTGCGGAAGGCTTTCTCCAGCGCGGCTCCCACTACCCGTTTATATCCAGGCTTGAAAACATCCGGCACTGCGACCTTCTTTTTCGCCGCCAGGTCATAAGTGTCAAAACTGGTGCCGTAATTCCCATGGGCCCCGCCGCTGTAATCGTACTCCATCTTTCCGATGACCAGCAGGGGGTATTTATTCCATACTACGCTTTCCGCACTGTGCGACTCCCAGTTCCAGGAAGCCGGTGTTCCATATGCAAGATCGGAAGAATCGGACACCTTGCCGTTGTCCTGGTATTCCGATAAATACGCCAGTACTCCTGATTTCAAGGCCTGGACGGGCATGCCGCCGGGTTTCAGGCCGGGCTGCATTGCCTTCCTGAGAAAAGCGATAACTTCCGCCTCTGCCCCGCCGGAAGGCCAAATCATGGCGGCGCTGGCCTCTGCCCGGGAGACGCCGGATCGTCTGGCCGAAGCCTGGCGGAGTCCTGGAACATGAAGGTTTCGAAGGTGATCACGCTGTCGGTATCTTCCGCCAGGTCGAAATCAAATGTTTTGTCGTTGCCGCTCCACTGCCCGCGGTAGTGCCCGCCGGTGAATATGCCGGCAAACATATTTTCGTTATCGGCCCCGGCGTATTCCGCGAAAAACAGGCTGTCGGCAGTCTCGCGGGACAATGAGATCCCGATGGGCTTGCCTACTTTATCGTATACGTACCAGCCTTCGTATTTACCCGGCGCGTACTTTACGAGTTGCAGGGTAATGGGCTGGCCGGCGAGCCGTCCTTTATATTGTTTGTAAAAAGAAGAGGCGACGGGAACCTCCACCGGCGCGATGCTGGCGGCGGTGGTACTATCGTTGGCGGCAGCCTTCTTTTGCCCGGACTGGCATGCGCATAGGGGCGCCAGCACCGTAAGCATACAGATCAACATTCTCATGATGCCGTGATTACGGGCCTAAATTACCACAAAACCGCGAAACTGAACGGCTAACGCAGGTATCCTTCCTGCACTACCGTCCGGATGTCTGCCCAGGGAGGAACAGGGTGATCTGTCCTGCCGCGTAGGCCGCGATTTCATAAGGCGTGTAACTAAATACTGCCCCGTGAGATGTGAGGAAGAAGTTGTCGTTCGGCGCTATCTTGTCTACCGAAAGGCCGGCCTGGCGGAGGGATTGGCCGGCGGGAACTTTATACTTTTTCCGGTAGGCTTTTTCGAGGGCGGCGGTTACGACGGGTTTATAATTGGGCTTGAATACGTCTGCCGGCGTGATCTTTTTCTGCTGGGCGAGGTCGTAAGCCGAGAAAATAGACCCTCCGTTGCCGTGGGCGCCGCCGGTGAAGTCGTACGACCAGTTTTCGATAGCGAGCAGCGGCCACTGGTTCCAGGCGATTACGGAGCCGGATTGGGTGCTCCAGCGCCAGGAGGGGCCATCGTTCATGCTGGCGGAGTCCACGTCGCTGGCGCTGCTTTTATAACTGGCGAAGAAAGAATCCACGCCGGTTTTGAGCAGGAAAGGGGCGGTTCGCCGGCTTTGAGCGCAGGCGCGAGGGCTTTCTGCAGCCAGGCAACGGTGGCTTCGCCGCTTCCTGCCGTAGGCCAAACCGTATAGGCGGCTGCGGTGGCGGAAGGGGAGTTGGGATTATCGGGGAGGAGTTTGGCGGAATCGGTCAATGTATACACGGAAAAGATCAGGGCGCTGTCATTGGTTTCCGTGAGGTCGAAGTCGAACTGGTTTTTAGCGTTGGCCCATTTCCCTTTGAAATGCCCGTTGTCGGCCAGCGCGCCGCGGAAGACGCCGGCGTCATCGGAATAGCCTTCGTTGACGATGATGCTGTCGTCTGTCCTGGTTTCGCCGTAAAAGGCTGCAGGCTGATGGGCTCGCCGTGGTTGTCGTAAACGTACCATCCTCGGTAATCTCCGCCGCCTGCGTTTTGGAGGAGCACGGTCACCGGTTGGTTGGCGAGCGTCCCTTTAAATCGTTTGGCCCAGGGCGGTGGTTTCCGGTGAGGGGGCGGGGGTAGCGGTGCTGTCTGATGCCGCGTCCTTTTTGGCGCCGGGCTGGCAGGCCGCCATGGCAAGGAGGATCGCGGGAACTAAGATGTGTTTATGCATGATGCGTTTTTTCGGGTTGATGGAAATTACCAGTAATAGAGACAGTCGTCAGCCTGATAAGGTTCAATAAGACGTAATTTTGTGCCAAAAGATGCCGGTATGATCAATCAGAAGATAGCAGACCTGCGGCAGGATTATCGCCGCGCCACGCTCAACGAGGGGAAGTAGCCAGGGCCCTATGCAGCAGTTCGACCATTGGTGGAAGGATGTGCTGGCGGGGAGATCGACGAGCCCAATGCCATGACGCTCGCTACCAGCTCGGCAGACGGTATGCCGGCAGCGCGCATCGTGCTGTTGAAAAGCTTCGACGAAAAGGGGTTTATGTTCTTCACTAACTACGACAGCCGCAAAGGGCGGAGCTGGCGGAGAACCCCGGGCCACGTTGCTTTTCTTCTGGAAGGAGCTGGAAAGGCAGGTAAGGGTGGAGGGAAGGTGCTAAAGGTGCCGGGAGCGGTGAGCGACGAATATTTTAACTCCCGTCCTGTAGGCAGCCGCATCGGCGCGATAGCGAGCCCGCAGAGCCAGGTGATCGCCGGGAGGGGTGAACTGGAGGAAAAAGTGAAGCAACTGGAAGCACAATATATGGAGCAACCGCCGCAGCGCCCCGATCATTGGGGCGGGTACCGTGGTACCGGAGAAGGTGGAGTTCTGGCAGGGACGGAGCAGCCGGCTGCACGACAGGCTGCGGTATACGCTGGAAACGGACGGAAGCTGGAAGATAGAGCGCCTAGCGCCCTGATTCCGGCGGGTAATGCAATAATAAAGGGGATACCGGTCAATGGCCTGAAGGCGCATGTCCGGTATCCCCTTATTATTTGGCTGCGGATTAAGCTTGCTTTGCGGCGGCTTTGGCAGCAGTGGCTTTCTTGGTTTTAGCCGGACGGCTTTTGCCAAAAGATCCGTTGGAGATCTTGCCTTTCTTGGTTTTGATATCACCTCTACCCATGGTCGAATGATTTTTATTGATGAATGATAATTGGATAAAGCCCTCCTTGGAGGGCTTTCCGCTGCAAAAATAAAAAAAGCAAGAAACATTTGATGTTCCTTGCTTAATAAAGTTGGGTCGCCAAGTACTAGATCTTGTCGGACAGCGCTTTACCGGCTTTGAATTTAGCTACTTTTTTAGCTTTGATCTTGATGATCTGGCCAGTCTGGGGTTTCTGCCGTTACGAGCAGCACGTTTGGATACGGAGAAGGTACCGAAGCCAACCAGGGTTACTTTACCACCTTTTTCAGGGTATCGGTAACGGCTTTGGTGAAAGCGTCCAGTGCGTCGTTAGCTTGGGTCTTAGTGATCCCAGTGTCATTCGCGATTCTGTCGATTAATTCGCCTTTGTTCATAGTTAGTAAGATTTAACTAGTGAGAAAATGTTTGATGTGAGCAAATATAAAGCCTTTTATAAGATTACCAAATTTCGCCAATTATTTTTCGCGGGCTGAAAAACCCTACAGGTAACGTTTACAGCAGATTGAGGTCTTCAAAATCGGAAGACCGGGGCATTTATGGATGTGCTGAAATGCGCTACTGCATTGACTTTGAATGCTATTTGAGCTGAAACGCCCGCCTGTACCAAGTTTCATACCAATTCCACGTGTCTCTTAAAACAGTGGATTACCTGTGGATAAGTTATGCGCGCTATACGACCTGCATCACCGTCCGGAAGGCTACAAATTGGTCTCCGAACAGGTCAAAAGCCTGCTGGCGCAGACGCGCGGCGTGTTCCTGCTGGTAGGTAGCATAGTTCTCCATGGTGTCGGTAAAATACTGCACGGTGTAAGTTGGCCCGTCTGTATCATCTTGTTCCAGGAGGCGGCACATGCGGTAATCATGGAAAAGCCCGGTGCCGATGATGGCCGGGATGTGTTCTTCCTTCATCCACCGGAGCCAGCTGCTATGGATGGTATGGGCGACTTTGGAAGTGACGTTATATATGATCATGCGTTTTTCAGTTTGAGGTATACGGGGCAATGGTCGCTGTGCTTTACATGCGGCCAGATCGCGGCGTCTTCTATGCGGGCGTTTACCGGCTCGGAAACGCTGATGTAATCGATACGCCAGCCTTTGTTATTGGCGCGGGCATTGGCGCGGAAACTCCACCAGGAGTATTGGTCGGGCAGGGTGGGGTTAACGGCGCGGAAGGAATCTACGAACCCGTTGCTGAGGAACTTGGTCATCCAGGCGCGTTCTTCAGGCAGGAAGCCGGAGGAATCTTTATTGGCGGAGGGATTATGGATGTCGATTGGCTGGTGCGCTATATTATAATCACCAACTACAACCAGGTTGGGCCTTTCTTTGCGAAGGAGCTGGAGGTAATCGTAGAATTCGTCGAGCCATTGGTATTTATATGTCTGGCGTTCGTCGCCGGTAGTGCCTGAGGGGAAGTAGGCGTTGATGAGGGTGAGGTCGCCATAATCGGCGCGGATGACCCTTCCTTCGGCATCGCTTTGCATATAACCGTTTCCGTATTGAACGTTATCGGGTTTGAATTTGGAGAGGATGGCCACGCCGCTGTAACCCTTTTTCTGGGCGGGGTGCCAGTAATCATGAAAGCCGAGCTTTTCGAATTGTTGGTAGTCGACATTTTCGCGGTGGGCTTTGATTTCCTGGAGGCAGATGATATCGGCCGGGTCGGACTGGAGCCATTCGGTGAAGCCTTTGGTCATGGCTGATCGCAGGCCGTTGACATTGTATGTGACGATCCTCATGTATAATAATGTTTGCGGCAAAAATAAAGGATTCGGGGACACGGGGAGCGGGGAGGCAGGGAAAAAGAAAAGCGGCTGCGCGTGGTTGCGGCAGCCGCTAGCGATGCATGAATTGGAATGTACTGATTTCCTTCCGGGCTTAGAGCGGTCTTACGATGCCGCCGAGGCCGCCGAGAAGGTTGTTGAGGAGATTGGTTACGGTGGTGAGGAGCCCGCCTACGGGGTTGCCTTCGCCGCCGCCGAGGATGCCACCAAGTAAGCCATCGAGGAGGCCGGAGAGGTCGAGCAGGCCGCCTTGTGTGTCTGTGGCTTCGAACTGGGTCAGTTCTTCGCAGCCGAGTTCTTCGAGTTTGAAGTTTTCCATGTTATATGGTTTATGGATTAAAAAATAGTGGCGCCCAGTACCGGGGCGCCACCAGGGTTCGGGTTACGACTAGCGCAGCAGACCGCCGCCCAGGCCGCCGAGGAGGCTCTGGAGGAGATTCGTCACGGGAGACAGGAGTCCGCCCAGATCGAGGCCGCCGCCGCCGGTGCCGGGAAGGCCGGGCAGGCTACCCAGTAATGCGTTGGTGTCAAGTTGTGCTCCAACGGTGATTTTACCGTTTACATTGGTAAGGGCGAGGGAAAGGAAGCCCCGTTCACTTCCTGGGCTGCAACAGCGTCGAGTTCCTGGCAACCGAAATTTTGAACTTGCAAGTTTTCCATGATTATAGGAGGTTTGGTTAAAAAGCGAGTGTTGTCTTTACCGGAGCTGACTCCTCCCGGACGATGGCTGCATGATCTTTTCCTCATACTCACGGCTGGCAAACATCGGCGGGGAAACATTTATTCCGTTAACGGCCGTAAATCTAAGACACTGCAATCGATCGACGGTCGACCATTCCTGTTCATTTCAATGGAATAGCCGGGAAATCTGTTCATTTTTTTGAACAAATGGCGTGTTCACAAGCCATTAACATTAAAACCGGCCATCAACCTACATATTGAATTGGCGGATTTTGCGTAAATTATGTAACAGCAGCGCCATGTTACCGGCCGGAATCAGCCTCCGGAAACACACAGCCTTATGACCAGCCTGGCCCCTCTTCCCGTCTCAACCCCTCACGGCTCCTCATCAGGCGCCTGATTATCTCCTTTTGCTGCTGCGTTACCTTCCTGAACGCCCCGCGCAGACCGCCCTCATCCGCCAAATCAAACAACAACTCCCACATACCACCGATAGCGCCCGGTTCATCGACCGGCTCAATATCATCAGTTCCCTATACCTGGTAACACATCTCGACAGCTGCCTCCTGTACGCCGAACGTGCCAGGGACATATCCCGCCGCATTCATTACCAAAAAGGAATGGCCGACGCATCCGTCAACCTTGGCGCATGCTTTACATTCCAGAACAACTCCGGCGTCGCGCACCGCCTGTACCTCGAAGCCCTCAGCCAGTACCGCACCATGGGCGACTCTGCAGGGATATGCACCGCGCTCTACTGCATCGGGGGCTATTATCATTATGAAGGCAACCGCGCGCAGGCGCAATCCTACATGGAGTCTGCCATGGGAGTAGGCAGCCGCCTGCTGCAGGATTCCATCTGGTCTACCATGCTCGCCAACTATTACATCGTATTCTCCGGCGATTCCGCCAAGGCAGACTCGGCCCGCTGGGCTCTTAACAAAGCCCGCGATATCGCCATCCGTTATCACGATGACCGCATGATCACGTATACGGGGCTTTTCCTCGCCCATGAAAAAGTCCGCGACAACAAGATGAGCGCTGCCATGGAAGACCTGCGCCAGCTCACCGCGCACGCCGGCGCAGCAGGGATGCATTACCTCGACCTCTATGGCAACGCGCAGATGGTCATTTACGCGGGGTACGCTAAACTCCCCGATTCCATCCTTTACCAGCAACGCATGCTCGACGCCGCCTCCACCGGCGGTTACAGGAAACTCATGATCAAGCCCGCCATTTCGCTATATGAACATTATAAAAGGCTGGACCCCGCAAAAGCGTTGCCTTACGCCGATATCCTCCAGGAAATCGCCTCGCACCAGGAAAGCCTCCGCACCCGGCAGGAACAGGATTATATGGTCTTTCCTGCGTGACCAGGAACTGAATACCTACCGGCTCGACCGCCAGTTGCGTGAACAGTCGGAGTCGTACGACCGGATGGAAAGCCGCAGCCGCATTATCGTGATGATATTCCTGTGCGTTTGCATCCTGCTGACCGCCTTGCTGCTGTATACCTGGTACCGCTCGCAGCAGGAAAACAGGATCATTAAAAAGCGTATCAGCACCATTAACCGCATGGTCATCGAGAAGAACCAGTTATTGCATCATCACGACGACTTCAAGAATAAACTCCTGACTATCCTGGCGCACGATTTCCGGCTGCCGCTGAGCCATATTATCAATGTGGCGGAGCTGTTCAGGCAAAAAGACCTGAAGCCCGTTCAATACCAGGAGATCGCCAATTCCATCGCCGCCATGGCATCGGATACCCTGCAATTGTTCGAAACGGTGCTCAGCTGGATCCGTTCACAACTTACCGGCTTCGAGTACAACCCGCTGCCTTATTCCCTGGAGGAGCTCTGGCGCGAGGTGCTCGACCTTTACGCCGCCGATATCCGCGATAAGGGATTAGTGCTTGAAGTGGCCATCCCGCCGGGTATGCAGGTGAAAGGAGATCGCGAAATGATGCAGTTCGTGCATCGTAACCTTTGCATAATGCCATTAAGTTCTCGCTGAAAGCAAGCGCCGTAAGCATCCGTGCCACGCAACAGAAAGAACGTGCCGTCATTTCCGTTACGAATGGCGGGACGGGTATTTCGGACGTGGATATATATCACATCTTCGAATACAAGGTGCCGGGTAAGTACTCCCGGGAAGGCGCCAGGGGAGCGGGATTGGCGCTGATCATCTGCAAAGACTTCATTGAAAAAATGGAGGGCTCCATCTCCGTTCACAGCGACGGATCCTCCTATACGACCTTCGAATATTCTCTCATGCTGGAAGGTAATGGTATAAATACCATAGCCATAAACTGAATAAACTGAACGACTGTTTTTTCAATTATCCCTCCTAACTTGCATGCATTGTTTGACACACCAGGTATCATGGTGATAATGCGAAAGACAATATGATAAAGAGAATTACGGAACACTTCATGCAAGAACCCGGATGAATGTTCCCCGGCTGGCGCCGGTCATTAACAACAAACTTGCTGTCCCGAAAGGGAAGGCTTCCGGCCAGAATACTGCCGACGGTATCCGAGACCTGTACTGACAGGTGTTCTGCTACCGTGGAAAGGGGTATGTCATGCCTGTAGAGAACCGGAATGAGCCGGCGCATAAGCGCCGGACGGCATCGTATTGCCGGAACATTTTTTAACGATTAAAAACAAACGATGTCTAGGTACGCTTCCAAAAACTGATGATTCTTTTATCCAATCGTTTAGTTAACCCAAACAGGTGCAGGAGACTGTGTGGCGGGGCTTCATGCCTTTGCCATGCAGCCGGCGCCGCCCGGGAAACGCAAGACCAAACAGGCTTTGCCGGCAATTGACGCGGCTCGCCTCATTGTGAATCAAAGATCGGGTACAGTTCAATGAAAAATGTTCAGGTGCAGAAGTCGCCGTGCAGCATCCAACTGGTGACTGCCTGCTGCTATGGGAGCAATACATTGCTCCGCGAAGATCGCTATAAACAATACGTACTGGAAGGTTTAAACTATATGGTGCAACAACAGAGAATATGGCTATACGGATATGTGCTGCTGGAAGACGAATTCCACGCCATGTGGCGGCAACGTGCTCCTGGAAACACGGAACATTCGCCAGCATTTGCTCCGGCACATTGCCCATCGGATCCGATGTGACATGTGGGCGAACAACCCGCAAGAGCTGGAGCATTACAGGAGCAGGCTGGCAGATCGGAAGTACCAGTTTTGGGAAAAGGCAAAATTGCGGGTGGAGATCGCCAACATACAAACGGCCGCGGACATACTGGAAAATATGCACGACGCTCCCGTAAGGGCCGGGCTTTGCCAGGACCGTAGCGTGTACCCTTATTCCAGCGGTTGGCATCAAAACGAAAGTGCCGCTTCCTTGAGCTTGACTGTTCCCCGCTATCGGATTTTGCCGATGCGTTTAATGACCAACACACGCAGGAAGCGCCGCAGGGTAAAGGCCTCCAGGTAGCAGGATTGCGGCGCGGTAAAACCGTGAAGTGCCCGCAAGAGCACTGGGACCGGTTTACCAGAAAAGAAGGCAAATAAGCACTAAAAGCAGAAAAGACTTACCCGGCCATTGCAACACGCAAAGCGGGAAAGGAATCCTCATGCCGCGAAGTACCGGTCTACGGTTGACTGGCTGGATCCGTGACCGGGCTTCCAATGAGGGCTGCAAGAACACGTCTTTACATGTGGGTATTATAATCCCGGGATAGGGATAAGTTTTGTTGGCCCCGGATTCTTCCCAGGGCAATTCCCCAAAGGGAAAGTTCTTTGAATGGCGGCTAAAAATTGCTATGGGGTTTAGACTGAAAAATGCAGTTATCTGTGAATAACCTCCGGCCAGGGATTCCTCCCCGGCTAACTGTTTTCTTTCGGTCAACCCTCCGGTATAAAAAACTAGGATAGGTCAAATACATACATTTTCCATTATTACCGGTCTGGGGATTCCTCCCCGGGCTCATATTCTAAGTAAATGAACCAGTCATAGATTTTTACAGGGGTTGTAAGATCTTAATGGTTAACTGATGGATAAACCCGGGGATTCTTCTCCGGGTAATTCATCCGGAAAAGTATGATCAGGCAGGCTTGTCCGACCTTGAACTGATGATCGGTTTCATAACGCAAATACCAGAATGAGTACGCCCGGGGATTATTCCTGGCGCCTGGTAATCGTGGCTCCGAATTTTTTCAGGTGTTAACAAATCAGGGAATAGAAAAGTGCAATACTGATTCTTTGACTTTGAATTAAGAGAAACCCGGGGATTCTTCCCCGGGTAGTTTAAATAGCGCAACGAAGTCAATGCGCCTCTTTGCTGCGATCATAAAATTCTATTTCAAATGGGGTTAGATGAATTCAATGAGTAATAACCTGGCCGGGGATTCTTCCCGGCTATTTTTTCCATTCGGCGGCTTCATTTGATGTAAGGCACCAGGTGATAAGGCGGTGCCTCCAGGGCATTTAGTACAACAATCCATTAACAACGTGACGAATTGAATGTCGATTACAATTTAAAACGCCCCGGGATTCTTCCCGGGGCACCTTAATTGACAACGATTGATGAATGGATTTTGCTTTTTACCTCGGACGTTGGGTAATCTTCCCATTGATGAAATAACTATCTCAGTAACAAATGGACACAATAACAAACGCCTGGGGATTCTTCCCCGGGCACCTTTCGCCTGCCGGGCGTTATCCGGAATAAGGAGCTGCCGTCGTTTCAGCTGCCGTCGTTTCAATTTGTGGGATGGCGCGCGATATCGGGTCTGTTTTTCCGGAGAGGCAGCAGCTGGCGGGAAGCAGGTAATGATTTTGACCTATAAAAGGCCGTTACTTCCCAAAGGCATAGATTCTGAGTAGAAAACGGCTGGCTTGCTTCTGCTTGCCGCCTATTTACATGAAGCGTTTGGCGTAGATCCTGGCGGATTCAGTTAAAGGTAGGGTTTGATCTCTTTTGTGATGGCCCCTGGAAGACGAAAGCCGGGAAGCATTCGCTTCCCGGCTTTTCTTATTATCCGGCTGTTTGGCGGCCGTATATTGTTCCTTTTATCCTTTTACAAGGGTGCCCACGTTCCGGCCCATGATCACATGATGCAGGTTACCGGGTCTGTTCATATCGAACACGATGATGGGGAGTTTATTCTCCTGGCAGAGGGTAAACGCCGTCATATCCATCACATTGAGGGATTTCTGGTATACTTCGGAAAAAGTAATGGTCTCGTATTTGGTTGCGCTTGGGTCTTTCTCGGGATCGGCGGTATAGATACCGTCTACCCGGGTACCTTTGAGGATAACATCCGCCTGGATTTCAATTGCGCGGAGCGAAGCGGCGGTGTCTGTTGTGAAGTACGGGTTACCTGTACCGGCGCCGAAGATCACGACGCGGCCTTTCTCCAGGTGGCGGATGGCGCGGCGGCGGATATACGGCTCGGCGATCTGTTCCATTTTAATGGCAGATTGAAGGCGGGTATACATGCCGGCTCGTTCCAGCCGCTTTGCATGGCCATCCCGTTGATAACGGTAGCCAGCATGCCCATATAGTCGCCCTGCGCCCGTTCAATTCCGGTTTCTGCTTCATTCATTCCGCGGTAGATATTCCCGCCGCCGATCACGATGGCAACCTGGACGCCAAGGTCGGTTATCGCCTTGATGTCGTGGGCATATTGGGAAATTACCTTCGGGTCAATTCCATAATTACTATCTCCCATCAGAGATTCACCACTCAGCTTGAGCAGAATACGTTTGTACTTTGGCAACATGTCAACTATGATTATGAGTAATTCTCAGGATTTGTTAAAGATACAAATCTGCTTCAAAATTATCCCCTGTTCGTGTAAAGGCAAAAAAAAAGGAGAGAAATTTTCATTCTCTCCTCTAAATTAAGCTAAAAGCGATTAACCTAACGCTACGCGTTTGAAGGCGGCGATCTTCAGTTCTGCGTCAACAGACTTCAGGTGGTCACCTACGGTTTTATTGCCATCCTTTACGAAAGCCTGGCCCAGCAGGGTGCTTTCTTTCAGGAATTTGTTGATTTTACCTGCGGCGATCTTCTCGGCCATTTCAGCGGGTTTGCCTTCGGCTTTGATTTGTTCGATCGCGATTTCTTTCTCGCGGGCGATGGTGTCTGCGGAGATACCGTCTGCATCGATAGCGATGGGGCTCATAGCCGCGATCTGCATGGCGATGTCTTTACCCAGTTCTTCAGAAACGGGTTTGGAGAACCCTACGAGAACGCCCATGCGGTAGTTGCCGTGGATGTAAGCGGTAACGCTTGCGGCGTCCACTCTTTCGAAGCGGCTGAGGGTGATTTTCTCACCGATCTTAGCAACCTGGTCGTTCACCTTGTCGGCAACGGTGGCGCCGTCGAGGGAGCTGCGTTCAGCTCTTCTACGGTCTGGGTATTATTAGCCAGCGCCAGGTCGGCGATGGATTGGGCGAATTTCACGAAGTCTTCGTTCTTGGCCACAAAGTCGGTTTCGCAGCTCAGGAGCACAACAACGCCGGCTTTACCGTCTGCAGTGGTCTTAGCGATAACAACGCCTTCTTTGGTTTCGCGGTCGGAGCGGAGGGCAGCCACTTTCTGGCCTTTCTTGCGGAGATAGTCAATTGCTTTCTCGAAGTCGCCATCGGTTTCAACGAGTGCTTTTCTGCAGTCCATCATACCGGCTCCGGTTTGCTGACGCAGTTTATTTACATCAGCTGCTGTAATTGTTGCCATTGTATATAATTCGTTTATATGTTAACGTTTGATGAAATTCCCTTTGGGGGATCTTAATAACCGTAAATCGTGAACGACATAAAGATCATTCACGATTTACAGTTGAGTATTGTTGACCAGGTCAGTGATTAGCGTGCGCCACCGGCTGCCTGCACCGGAGGGGCGGAATCCGCCACCGCCGCCAGGACGGTTACCACCGCCGGTACGGCCACCGCCGCCACCGGGACGGTTACCACCGCCGGAGCGACCACCACCGCCACCGGGACGGTTGTTGTTGCCACCACGGCCGCCGGGGCCACCCGGACCGCGTTGACCGCCGGGGCCACCGGGCTTACGGCTTCTTTCGCCGCGCTCGTCGCCACCTTCCAGTTCGAACTTGCGAACTTTGCTGTCGGTTTCTTCTTCTTCAACCTCGTCGGTTTTCTCTACGGCGCGCTCAGCCAGGCCTTCTGCGATAGCTGCAGCGATGTAGCTAACGATGATGGCGATGGATTTGGTTGCGTCGTCGTTCGCGGGGATCGCGAAGTCAACCTTGGTAGGATCGGAGTTGGTGTCCACCATACCGAAGGTAGATACGCCGAGGCGTTTTGCTTCAGCCAGTGCGATGTGCTCGTGGCTGATGTCTACGATGAACAGGGCAGCCGGAACACGTGCCAGTTGAGCAATACCGCCCAGCACTTTTTCCATTTTGTCCTTATCGCGGGAGAGCGTCAGGCGCTCTTTCTTGGTGATGTTGTCGAAAGTGCCGTCGGTCAGCATTTTCTCGATGCTCTGCATCTTCTTCACGCTCTTGCGGATCGTGGCGAAGTTGGTGAGCATACCGCCCAGCCAGCGCTCGGTAACATAAGGCATGTTTACGCGTTTGGCTGCTTCGGCTACGATCTCTTTCGCTTGCTTCTTGGTAGCTACGAACATGATCTTTTACCGCTTTTGGCGATGGATTTCAGCGCTGCGGCTGTCTCCTGAAGACCTTCAACGGTCTTGTTCAGGTCGATGATGTGAATACCTTTCTTCTCAGCGAAGATATAAGGCAGCATCTTGGGGTTCCACTTCTTCTTCAGGTGACCGAAGTGTACACCGGCTTCCAGTAACTGCTGCTGTAATGAAGTATTATTTTCCATGTTGTTTTTGTCGAATTGATGGTCAAGAATTGAATGATACAATCATTAACGTTTAGAGAACTGGAAGCTTCTTCTAGCTTTAGCTTTACCGGGTTTCTTACGTTCAACTGCTCTCGGGTCGCGTTTCAGCAGGCCTGCAGCCTTCAGGGCAGGGCGGAACTCGGGGTTGATCTCGCACAGTGCGCGGGCGATACCCAGTTTCACTGCTTCAGCCTGACCTTTGATACCACCACCTTGTGCATTCACCTTTACATCGAACTTGTCCAGCGCGTCAATGGTCTTGAAAGGCGCTTCTACCTGGTTCTGCAGGTAAATCAGCGCGAAATATGTTTTATAATCTTTGTCGTTCACCAGGATGGTGCCGGTACCTTTGCTCACATATACGCGGGCAACTGCTTCCTTACGACGGCCGATAGTATTTTTTTGTTTTTCCATTATTCAGGCAATATTAGAAAGTTAAAGACTTCGGTTGCTGAGCTGCATGCGGATGCTCGGCACCGGCGTAAACGAAGAGTTTCTTGTACATGGCACGACCCAGACGGTTTTTCGGCAGCATACCTTTTACAGCACGCTCGATTACCACCTCAGGACGGCGCTTCAGCAGGTCTTTTGCAACCTCGCCCTTCTGACCGCCGGGGTAACCGGAGTAAGTCAGATATTCCTTATCGTTCATTTTGTTACCTGTAAATACAACCTTCTCAGCATTGATCACGATGATGTTATCGCCGCAATCAGTATGAGGAGTGTAGTAAGGCTTGTTCTTGCCTCTCAGGATAGCTGCGATCCTCGCGCTCATTCTGCCTACAGTCTGGTTGGTAGCGTCAATAACGTACCAGTCACGCTTTACGTAAGCGTCGTTAGCAGATTTTGTTTTGAAACTTAAAGTATTCATTGCTTATTGATAATAAAATTAAAGTCTCGCCCACTTATGGGAGTGCAAAGCTAAGTTGATATTTGATATAAACCAGCAAAAGGAAGGGCTTTTTTAGAGGAGTGGTTGCAAGTTATTGAAAATCAATAAAGAATTTGTATCGTTATTTTTATCTTCCAACATTCATGCTGATTATCAATAACTTCCGCGCAGCAAAAGGACCGGTCTCCCGGCCCTTCTGCATTAACTTATCTGCCCGCAGGCGTTAATCCCGGCTCCGGGCGCCCATATATATCATTATATATTGCAATAAGATCACTACGGAAGATACCGCGGCCACCACATAGGTCATCGCCGCCCACCAAAGGGCATCCTTGGCCTGGTCGTGCTCCTTCTTATAGGTAATCCCGGCACTGTCCAGCCACGCCAGGGCGCGTTTGGAAGCGTCGAACTCCACCGGCAGGGTCACTACCGAGAACAGGGTCGTTACCGCAAACAGCCCGATACCCACCAAAAGGAGGTTAGGAAAGAGGTTTACGAGCAAAATACCCGCAATCAGTACGATCTGCACGAGATAGGAGCTGATCTGCACCGCCGGCACCATTTTGGACCGGAACTGCAGCCAGGTATACCCCGTGGCATGCTGAACCGCGTGCCCGCACACTCGTGAGCGGCCACCGCCGCCGCAGCCACGCTGGCGTTATTATATACGTCCGGACTAAGGTTTACGGTCTTATTCGCCGGATTATAGTGGTCGCTGAGAAAGCCCTGGGCCGAAACTACCTTCACATCGTAGATCCCATTGTCCTTAAGCATCTTCTCCGCAATCTCACGGCCCGTCAGCCCGGACGAGGTCGGAACCTCGCTGTATTTTTGGAACTTACTCCGCAAACGCATGCTGACCAAAGCACTGATCCCTACAAATATCAGGGAAATTATCATGATGGATGGTGTCATCTGAGTCCTGGTTTGTTTTAAATGCTGTTTGTAAATTTACTTATTTCCTAGCAAATCCCTTACCAGCCACCCCAAAGCTGACATCCCCGGAAAAGCGAGACCTTATTGTCCGGATTTCCCCGGTTTTAGAAAATTAACACTGACAGTTTGGCGTAAATCCCGGTAATTTCTCCGATTTCCCAAGCATATATGCGGATTAATTTATATTTATAATATGTTCAAAAAATCATATGTGTTTATCCACTTTAGCGTCCCTCGCTATCAAGGTTTTACGATCATTGCCCGAAATTGAACTACAAGCGAAATAGGCGCTAATAGGGGTTCCAGCCGACTGACTGCCAAAACAATTAACACTTTAAAAGTTATCAACATGAATTAAATAAACTTTTTTATTCTCGTCCCATTTAGTAATTTAGTCCTGAATTTAATGGGTTAGTAAGTAGAAAGAGTCAGCGGAATCTTCCGTTGGCTCTTTTCTCATTTTTACCGATATCCAATTTTCCCTCCTCAATTTTTTTCCCTTTATTTTGTTCCATGAGCAAAATCAAAACAGCGTTTTTTTGTCAGAACTGCGGATATGAATCAGCGAAATGGACCGGCAAATGTCCGGCTTGCAATCAATGGAACACCTTCGTTGAAGAGAAAGTACAAAAAGAGCTGCCGTTACGTCAACAAGGATGGAAATCTGACGACGCACGCGCTCCCAAAACCATACACCTCACCGATGTAGAAACACTCGAAGAAAAAGACTCGAAACACCCGATCACGAACTTAACCGCGTTCTCGGCGGTGGCATCGTCGCCGGCTCCATCGTACTCGTAGGCGGCGAGCCCGGCATCGGAAAATCTACCCTGTTCCTACAAGTCGCGCTTATGCTCAAAGGCGTGCGCACACTGTATGTCAGCGGAGAAGAAAGCGAACAGCAAATAAAAATGCGCGCAGACCGGCTCAAGATTCAAAACGATGAATTCTACCTGCTAACGGAAACTTCCACACAAACCATCTTCCAGGAAATCCGAAAGCTAGAACCGCAACTCGTCATCATCGATTCCATTCAAACGCTGCAATCCCCTCTTATCGAATCCGCACCCGGCAGCGTATCCCAAATACGCGAAACCGCAGCGGAAATGCAACGCTTTGCCAAAGAATCCAACACCCCGTTTTTCTCATCGGGCATATCACCAAAGACGGATCCATCGCAGGGCCAAAAATCCTCGAACATATCGTTGACACCGTCCTCCAGTTCGAAGGAGACCAGCATTACGCATACCGCATCCTCCGTACCATCAAGAACCGGTTCGGTTCCACCGCGGAACTGGGGATATATGAAATGACCGGCGCCGGCCTCCGCCAGGTAAATAACCCGTCGGAAATACTCATCTCCCAGCGCGACGATATGCTTAGCGGCGTCGCCATCGCTGCCACCATTGAAGGCCTCCGCCCCATGCTCGTGGAAGTACAGGCCCTGGTGACCCAGTCTGTATACGGCACTCCGCAACGCACCGCCACCGGCTTCGATCTGCGCCGCCTGCAACTGCTGCTGGCCGTGCTGGAGAAACGCGGCGGCTTCCACTTCGGCCTGAAAGACGTATTCCTCAATATCGCAGGCGGCCTGCGCGTGGAAGACCCTTCCATCGACCTTGCCGTACTCTGCGCGCTGCTGTCTTCCTTCGAAGACATCGGGATCTCTCACAAGGTCTGCTTCGCCGGCGAAGTTGGCCTCAGCGGGGAAATCCGTGCAGTCAACCGGATAGAACAGCGTATCGCCGAAGCGGAGAAACTCGGCTTCGAAAAAATATTCATCTCCCGCTACAACAAGAAAGGGCTCGATTTCACGAAGATGAACATTGAAGTTGTGCCCCTCGGCCGGGTAGATGAAGTATACCGGCTGCTCTTTTAACGGCCGCGATGTATTGTTAACCCAAAACTCACCAAAATGTTAAGAGCACTTTTGCATCTGCTCTATCCGCATGCCTGCGAGCTATGCGGACAAGACCTTCCGCATCGGAGAAGTTGCTATGCCTGCATTGTTCGCTGCGCATGCCGGTCTCCGGTTTTCACAGCATCCCCGGTAATCCGGTGGAGCGGGCGCTGTGGGGCGCGTGCCCCTGCAATTCGCATCGGCTGGTTATATCTTCGGTCAGCATTCGGGACTGCAATCCCTGATCCATTTATTCAAGTACGACGGCCGGCGGGATGTGGCCGTGCAGCTGGGCAGATTATTGGGCCTGCAGCTGCAGCAACATGCGCGATCTCATCGCTGGACCGGCCTGCTGCCCGTACCGCTGCATGCAGTTAAGGAACGGTCCCGCGGTTATAACCAGGCCGAAGCTATTGCAGAAGGAATCTCCGAAATAGATGGAATGCCCCAACTCATTAAAGGGCTCGTACGGACAAATGAAGCCGCAGGGTCACAAACGAAGCGCTCGCGCGTAGACCGCTGGGAGAACGTTGCGGCCGGATACGCCTGGCGTGGCGACAAGCCGGAGGGGCATGTGTTGTTAATAGACGATGTGCTGACTACCGGCGCAACGATAGAAGCCTGCGGGCATGCAGTACTGAAGGCTTCTTCGGAAGTAAAGCTCAGCGTTTGCTGCCTGGCGTGGGCGGGATAGAAAGGGAAGTGAATAGAAGTATGAAGGTAGGATGTAGGCAGGATGTCTGCTTTAACATAGTAGGATATGGGTATAATCCGTGGAGAAGACGTGGACTTGATGCGGAGGTGATGTGAAGATGAGGTGAAGGTGATGCGGAGCGCATAACAGGCATGAAGTGAGGGTGCGGGGCGCCTGTAGCCCATGACAATGGCTGGCGGAGGAGGTGCCTGCCGGTCAGATCGTGATGCATGATTGTTTGAAAATGAACTTATTAGACTAAAAATCGCTGCTTATGGCGGTACGCTATTCCCGTAACACGGTGCCGCGGTCGTCTGCGGGAGGAACGACGTTTACCTTACGCGCACGGTGTAAACGCAGCAGCCTGTTGTGAGGACGCGGTGCAGCGGGCAACACTTCAGGTTTTTGCTCCTCCTGCATGGCGATAATGTCTGCGGCATTGTATTTCAGGTTGCAGGAAGCGTAATCTTCCCGGTGAACCCTGACCTGGAGCACCACCAGCAACGTCCCTTTGCCGGGAACATCGATAGATAGTTCGGCTCCTTCGAACGGGCGTTTGGGCGCTTGTTCATAGCGGGATGTCATCTGGTCGCGGGTTATCATGAGCAGGGCAGTGTCCGACCCCGTAACGCGGCCGGTAGTAAAATCGATGCGCTTGCCGATGACCTTAAACTCCAGTTGCTCCGCTCCTCCGATGGCTTCAAAATGCTGCGGAGGCAGGTGAAGCCTGCCGTCGCGCGAGAAGGTGATGGGCATGTGGAACAGTGAGTTGACGCTGGTGTAAGGGTTGAAGTGAAAGCCTTTCAGCCCCGCATGGTTGTTGCGGCCGGCATGAACGATGCGCTTGTTCAGCTGGTTGACGTGGCGGCCATAATGCGGGATATCCAGCTCATCTGCAAAAGCGCTGCGGATGAGGGCTCCCTTGCGGCTGGCTGCGCCGAACCATTGTGCCGACCGGCGGGTATTGTCCGTCTGCCTGACGGTCTGAGGCCGGGAGCGCAGGCAGTACTTGCCGCCCCGGCGATAGGCAATCACGTTACCGAGCTTGCCAGTAAAAGGAAAAAATTGAATCCTGAATAGCCATAATTAACGATTTTTTTAAAGTTCAACAGGGAATTTACGAAGCGCGGCCCATTAAAGATGCAGTGCCCCAAATCGATGACATATGTCAAAAAATCAGGAGTTGGAATTAACGTTTTACTTTGACTGTCAGGCAGATATGAAAATGAAGAAGTTGGAGATGGGGTAGGGGCAAAAAAATACAGGTGTTCGAAAACACCTGTCTCTGGTAACTATTCCACGTTATGAATACGCAATTGTTGCATTATGTCAACTACAGCTTAAGAGGATGATTTCTTCACCTTTAACCTGCTTGTCCGGGGCTTGCCCTGCGTCTGCCAGGCAGAAGCGTTAGGTTCACGTACACGATCCTGAATCCGCCCTCGGTGGCGGTCCGCTCCGCTACGACTTTTTCAAGCCCCAGCTTCGCGAGGTGACGGCTAAGCTGCCGAATATCGTTATTGTCCATTTTGTTGAGTTTACCGTTTGTTGAATATGTTTCCTGTCTGAAAGTTTATACTATCAGGGTCGCATATAACAACAACCAGCTGCCGAACGGCAATGGTAGGAGAACGCAGGGGACGACTGTCCGTTTCCGTTGATTTTTCCTGTAATAACATCTTCAATGAGTTTAATGGTTGGTTTCTGTTTTGATTCCGTTGTATTACCCTACAAATATAGTAGACTAATCACACTATCCAAAATTATTTTTTTGCAGGGTGATGCGGGATCGGTGTATTTGATTGTAAAACAATTGATTATGGGGTATAAAAAATGTTCTTGGGCGGGATGGGCTTTGCCTGGTTGCTGTCTTTCATTTATTATGTAGGAGTTTTTATCTTTGCAAACGCCCGAAGGTGGATTTGTTTATTGTTCGGCCCCGGGTTTCATCTTTAAGTGTAACTAATAAACGCAACCACACCATGAAATCATTGCATCAATGCGCAGCTGAGCGCATTCTCATTATCGATGGGGCCATGGGCACCATGATTCAGCGTTATAAACTCCAGGAATCCGACTACCGCGGCGAACGTTTGGCGAATCACCATTCAGATGTGAAGGGCAACAATGAATTGCTGTCTATCACCCGTCCGGATATTATTGAAGCGATCCACCGCGAATACCTGGAAGCAGGAGCGGATATCATCGAGACGAATACTTTCAGCGCCACTACTATTGCCCAGGCCGATTATGACCTGCAGCACCTGGCCGTTGAAATGAACACCGCTTCTGTGAAAGTGGCCAGGAAAGCGGCAGACGATTACACCGCCCGCAATCCCGAAAAGCCCCGCTTCGTGGCGGGAGCCATCGGCCCCCTCAATAAAACGCTCTCCATCTCTCCCGATGTGAACAACCCGGGCTTCCGCTCCGTAACGTTCGACGAAGTGGTGGATGCTTATTATGAGCAGATCAAAGCGTTGGCAGAAGCGGGTGCGGACATCCTCCTCATCGAGACCATCTTCGATACGCTCAATGCCAAGGGCGCCATCTTCGCGGCAAAGAAATACTTCCGTGAGTCCGGCGCTCCGCAGCTGCCCGTAATGATCTCCGGCACCATCACCGATGCTTCCGGCCGTACCCTCAGCGGACAAACCCTCGAAGCCTTCTATATCTCCGTGATGCATGCGAAGCCTTTCTCCATCGGCCTCAACTGCGCCCTCGGCGGCAACCAGATGCGCCCTTATGTGGAAGAGCTTTCACAGATCGCCAGCTGCTATGTTTCCTGCTACCCCAACGCCGGCCTCCCCAATACTTTCGGGAATACGACGAAACGCCGCATGAAACGGCCTGCATCCTGGAAGATTTCGCTAAAGAAGGATTCGTAAATATCGTTGGTGGATGCTGCGGCACAACGCCCGACCACATCCGCCATATTGCCCAACACGTTAAAAATATTGCGCCCCGGGCCCTCCCGGTCGTGGAAACCACGCTCGCATAAGAAAGGGATTGACCATCATGAGTACAACACATACGATCCGGCCGTTCCTGCGGCTCAGCGGCCTCGAACCGCTCGTCGTGCGCCCGGAAACCAACTTCCTGAACGTAGGCGAAAGAACAAACGTTACCGGCTCCAAGAAATTTGCGCGGCTCATCCGCGAAGGACTATACGAAGAAGCGCTCTCCGTTGCCCGCCAACAGGTAGAAAGCGGCGCGCAGATCATCGATGTGAACATGGACGACGCCCTCCTCGACGGCGAAAAAGCCATGACCACCTTCCTCAACCTCCTCGCCTCCGAGCCAGACATCTCCCGCATCCCGGTGATGATCGACTCCAGCAAGTTCAGCGTGATCGAAGCAGGACTCAAATGCCTCCAGGAAAGTGTATCGTAAACTCCATCTCTCTTAAAGAAGGAGAGGAAAAATTCATCGAGCAGGCCATCATCTGCCAGAGCTACGGCGCATCCGTGGTAGTAATGGCTTTCGACGAAAACGGACAGGCCGATACGCTGGAGAAACGTGTGACCATCTGCCAGCGTGCATATGATATCCTCGTAGACCGCGTAGGTTACGATCCGCAAGACATCATCTCGACCCCAACATCTTCGCCATCGCCACCGGTATCGAAGAACATAATAACTATGCGGTAGACTTCATCGAAGCCTGCCGCCAGATCAAACAACGGATGCCGCTCGCCAAGATCAGCGGCGGGGTATCCAACGTTTCGTTCTCCTTCCGCGGCAACGATGTAATGCGCGAAGCAATGCACTCCGTATTCCTCTTCCACGCCATCCGTGCCGGCCTCGACATGGGCATCGTGAATGCGGGCATGATCCAGATCTATGATGAGATCAATCCCGAAATGCGCGAACTGGTGGAAGATGCCATCCTCAACCGTCGCGATGATGCAACGGAAAGGCTGATCGCTTACGCAGACACCGTGAAGGCTAAAGGGAAAGTTATCGAGAAAGACGAAACCTGGCGCAAGGGTACCGTGGAAGAACGCCTCAGTCACGCCCTCGTGAACGGTATCACCGATTATATTGAAGCAGATACGGAAGAAGCCCGCCTGAAATATCCCCGTCCGCTCGAAGTAATCGAGGGCCCGCTCATGGATGGCATGAACATCGTGGGCGACCTGTTCGGGTCCGGCAAGATGTTCCTCCCGCAGGTAGTGAAAAGCGCCCGCGTGATGAAGAAATCCGTAGCCGTGCTCACGCCGTTCATCGAAGAGGAAAAAGCACGCTATGTTGCCGAAAACGGCGGCGTCGTGAAATCAGCGGGTAAGATACTGCTCGCCACCGTGAAAGGCGACGTGCACGATATCGGTAAGAACATCGTGGGCGTGGTATTGGGCTGTAACGGATACGACATCATCGACCTCGGTGTAATGGTGCCCGCGGAAAAAATCCTGCAGGCGGCGCGTGAAGAGAATGTAGACATCATCGGCCTCAGCGGTCTCATCACCCCGAGCCTCGACGAGATGGTCCACATCGCCCGCGAACTGAAACGCCAGAACTTCGACATCCCCTGCTCATCGGCGGAGCCACCACTTCCCGTACGCACACGGCAGTGAAGATCGCGCCGGAATATGATAACGGCGTGGTGCACGTTCTTGATGCTTCGCGCAGCGTAACCGTTACCGGTAACCTGCTCAATAAGTCGCTGCACAAGAACTTCCTGTCGGAAGTCAAAAACGAATACGACAAGCTCAACGAGCAATTCAAGAATAAGAAACCGGTTAAGCAATATCTCACACTGGCAGACGCCAGGGCGAATAAGGTACCCATCGACTGGAACACCTTCAATCCCGTGAAGCCGCTGAAACCGGGCATCCACGAGTTCCAGAACTACGACCTCGGGGAGATCGCTGCGTACATCGACTGGCAGCCGTTCTTCATTGCCTGGAGCTGCACGGGAAATTCCCGGCCATCCTTTCCGATGAAGTTGTAGGTAAGCAGGCCACCGATCTTTACAATGATGCTCAGGCGATGTTAAAGAAAATCGTTGACGAGAAGTGGCTCACCGCCCGCGCCGTTATCGGTCTCTTCCCCGCCAATGCAACAGCGCCCGATACGGTAACCGCCACAGCGTTAGATGGTGCGCAGGTGCCGCTGGAATTCCTCCGGCAGCAGATCAAGAAAGCACCCGGCCAACCCAACATCAACCTGTCCGACTTCATCGCTCCGGTTGAAACCGGCAAGCAGGACTGGATCGGTGGTTTTGCGGTGACCGCGGGCGAAGGCATCGAGAAGTGGCTGGATAAATTCAAAAAGGAGCACGACGACTATTCCAGCATCATGCTGAAAGCGCTGGCCGACCGTCTTGCCGAAGCGTTCACCGAGCTCCTGCACGAGCGCGTGCGGAAAGAGTTCTGGGCTTACGCAACGGAAGAGCACCTGTCCAACGAACAGCTCATTGCTGAAGAGTACCTGGGTATTCGTCCCGCGCCGGGCTACCCTGCGTGTCCGGAGCATACCGAAAAGTACAAGCTGTTTGACCTCCTGGGCGCAACTGCGTCTACCGGAATTACGCTCACGGAATCCCTGGCGATGTATCCGGCGGCAAGCGTAAGCGGATGGTATTTCGCGAACCCGCAGGCCAAGTATTTCGGTCTGGGTAAGATAGAGCGCGACCAGCTGCAGGATTATGCAACCCGCAAAGGCTGGGACCTCGAAACCGCAGAAAAATGGCTCCGTCCCAATCTCGATTAGGCGAAGCAGTGATCATACTGAAAGGCGCAGTTCCCCGGAGCTGCGCCTTTTTAATGCTTCATATCCACGTCCTGCGCTTCGCGAAGATCGGCTGCGTTGATGGAATGGAGCAGGCGGTCGCCGGTGTAAAAGCGGATATGCCTGACGTCTCCTGATTTCGGGATCGCGCCGAGCCAGGCCATGGCCTTGGTGTATGTCGTTTTAGGCGTGTCTACGCGGATGGCGAAGTGGAGGTCCATGTTCTCATCCGAAACATAGCTGCGGGTAAGCTCGATAGTCTGCGTCAGATCGCTGGGCCGGAGAACCACCGCCGCCAGCAGGTTCTCGCTGAAGTTGACGGTGTCTATGGTGTTGTTCATCGTTTTAGCGACACCGAAGATCTTCTTCATTTCATCCGGGTTATTGATGACCCAGCATTGAACGCTATCAGTCATCTTCACGGTGTTGTTGACGAAGTAACCGCTGAGAGGGCGAATCACGACATCCTTTTGCATAACGACATTGGCGGAGTCGGTATTCAACGTGTCTTTGAATTGGAATGCTCGTCTGACCGCGAGGTATTGGGGCCACATGCTGCGAGGAACAACAGTAAACCTGCTACTGGTAAGCTTTTCATGATGATAGTTTTGGTGATCCGATGCCCATGGTATCACAAACACGATACCGGGAAACTGCTGGTAATAACAATTTCATGACAGAAGGGTTGACAAATAGGGGAATCACGCAGGAAATTGCGTAGAATTACGCTTGTAGATACCCTCTGGAGGGTATTACCTTTGTGCTATGCAATTAGATCGCATATAACCCCAAAGAAGCAGTTCAGAAGTTAAGGTACACACTGTTCAGTTAACCCCAGTTACAGTTTTAGGGCCCCGGTGAATGCCGGGGCCCTTTTTATTTTCAGTGCTGATTGAACGGATCATTTAACGTCTACCCACATCCCGTTATCGCGGATGAGGTTGATGAGCTCGGTAACTGCGACGTCGCTGCTGAGGCCGCGTTTAACGACTTCCTTTCCTTTATAGAGGGTAATTTTTCCCACGCCGGAGCCTACGTATCCGAAGTCGGCGTCGGCCATTTCCCCGGACCGTTTACGATGCACCCCATAATGGCGATTTTTACGCCTTTGAGGTGGTTGGTTACGGCACGGATGCGGGCGGTGGTTTCCTGGAGATCGAACAGGGTGCGGCCGCAGGAAGGGCAGGAGATGTATTCGGTTTTGGAAATGCGGGACCGGGTGGCTTGCAAGATGCCGAACGCTACGTTATTAATGGTAGCGGGGAGGATGTATTACCTGCGGCGGTGAGCCACAGGCCGTCGCCGAAACCGTCGAGCAGTAATGCTCCGGTTTCCGTAGCGAAATGGATCAGGTCCTGATCGGCGTTGTCTTCGTTACTGTTGCATTGAAGGATGACAGCTTGGGTGAGTTTCCTTTCCATCATCCCGATCAGCAACCGGCGCACCGATGCCATCGCATGGGCGTTTTCGCTGGAGATCACCGGTATCACATTCCCTTTCAATGCGGCCAATGCTTCCGGCACGCCGTTTTCCAGTTGGCCGGCTTCCACATGCACGAAGTTCAGGATATCGCTGGTGGTAGATACGCTGTTAACGTCTGCGAAATAAGGGTGGTATTTGGATTTGTCTACCGCCTTTTGCCAGGTTGTGTGATCTACGATCACCTGCAAAGTACCGGGGAGCGCGAAAGGCAGGATCTGGTTGCCTGTGTAGAGATAGTCAGCCGCGGCGTCGCTGATGTTCCATTTATCGGTGGCTTCATCGTAATGATAACCGATGCCTTCCAGGTGGGCGGGCGTGATGGAGGGGATATGCCGGAGGTCCGCCACTACCACGGGCACCTGCTTGCCCCGATGTTGCCGATGGCTTCAGACTCGCGCTTGGTGAACTGGAACGGCGAATACGGAAGCTTTTGCGGATCGGCGACCGGCGAAATGGGCGCGTGGTTCGCGCGCTGGGTATAGCGGCGCACGAGGTCGCGGCATACGGGCAGCTCGAACTCGGGATCTTCTGTCAGGGATACGCGGATGGTATCGCCCACGCCGTCTTCCAGGAGGGTGCCGATGCCCGCGGCAGATTTAATACGGCCGTCTTCACCGTCGCCCGCTTCGGTTACGCCCAGGTGAAGGGGATAGCAATGGCCAAGCTCCTGTTGCATGGTGCTCACGAGGAGGCGGTACGCCTGCACCATCACCTGTGGGTTGCTGGACTTCATGCTCAGCACGATATTGCGGAAATTCAGGTCTTCCGCGATGCGGAGAAACTCCATGGCGCTTTCTACCATACCGTTGGCGGTGTCGCCATAACGGCTCATGATACGGTCGCTGAGGGAGCCGTGGTTGGTGCCGATGCGCATGGCGGTGCCGTGTTCCTTGCAGATCTTAACCAATGGCGTGAAGCGGTCGCGGATGCGGTCGATTTCTTCCAGGTATTCTGCGTCGGTATATTCCAGCAGTTCGAATTTCTTTTTATCGATGTAGTTGCCGGGGTTGATGCGGACCTTCTCCACGATGCGCGCCGCTACTTCCGCGGCGTTGGGCGTAAAGTGGATGTCTGCCACCAGCGGCGTATTATACCCGCGTTTGCGGAGTTCCGTTTTGATGGGAAGGAGGTTCTGCGCTTCCTTGATGCTGGGGCGGTAATCCTTACCAGCTCGGCGCCTGCTTCAATACAGCGGATCGACTGCTCAACAGTGCCCATGGTGTCCATCGTGTCGGTCGTCGTCATGGTTTGAATCCGGATCGGGTGGAAGTTCCCGATGGTGAGGTCGCCCACTTTTACTTCTAAAGTGGCCAGTCTTTCGTATTTCGTCAGTGATGGGCAATATAATTGCATGAATGCGGTATGTTAATCTTCAAAATTAGCAAATAATTCCCCGTTCGTTGCCTCTTCACATTTTGTTATTTTATATGAGCGGTAGCCTTTGAGCGGGATATTTACCTAGTTTTAGCCAGTTTTGCAGAGCAGCATGTTTGTAACCAGCGAAGCAAGTGTCGCCATTTGACCTGATAATCAACAACCTATTAACTATTTTGAATAAGATAGTGGATACCATACCCTACCAGCAAATACCGCTAAACGGCCAGTTCAGCGTTTTCGAGATGGAGAATTTCCAAACCGAATATGCAGGTATTCCCCATCGCCATCATGTTTTCCAGATATTATGGTTCACCAAAGCCGAAGGAGATCATATCGTGGATTTCGTCACCTACGGACTAGGCGATAACATCCTCTTCCTCCTTCGCCCCGGGCAGGTGCACCAGCTTCCCAAAGCCGGGTTTTACGGTTATAGCATCACATTCACGGAACAGTTTTACTGGGAAAACAAACACGAGCGCCAGACGCTTTATGATTTCACCACCCTGTTCGACGACTCCCAAATACGCCCCTATCCGCATCGGCGACGGGGCGGCGGGGTCTATGGAGAAACTTATCGCCCTCATGCGCTCCGAGCTACAGCTGGAAGGCGGCAGCAGCTTCGTCATCAAGCATTACCTGAACGCTTTCCTCCTGCTGGCCGAAAGGGAAAAGAAGCTCAACCCGGTCAATAGCCCCGACCTCCATCACCACGACACCCGCATCATCCAGTTGCGGCGGCTGGTAGAGAAGAACTTCCGCCAGGAGCACCAGGCGGGTTTTTATGCCACCCATTTCTCGTTGACAGCCAAGCGGTTAAATGAAATAGCCAAAGATGCGATCAATAAAACCGTGACCGATATGGTGCACGACCGCCTGGTCCTGGAAGCCAAAAGGCAGCTGGCGTTCAGCAACCGAAATGTGAAGGAGATCTGTTATGAGCTGGGGTTTGAGGATCCCGCGTATTTCAGCCGGTTTTTCCGGCATCGGACCGGAATTTCGCCCCACGAATTCAGGGAAACGGTGTTCAAATAGTACAATGGAATTGCCTTTTGTCCAAACACCGGGGAGAAATACAGCGCTACTTTTACAGTGTTTAAACGGAAACCATGCTTTATAACGCGTTTCAGACGCGTTTTTTACATTTTGGAAAGGAAAGTAAGCGAAAAAGCCGTCCTACGACCGGGACGGTTTTTTTATCTCCCGATGGAGAAACCCCGCCCCAGCACTTCATGCACTTCATGGATGACCGTAAACGCTTCCGCATCCACTTCCGCCACCACCCTTTTTAATTCCATCAGTTCCTGCTTGTTGATGATGACGTAGAGCACTTCCTTAGGGTCTTTCGTGTAGGCGCCATGCCCGTGCAGCACCGTAGCGCCGCGGTTCATATCGTGCGTGATCTTTTCAGCGATGATGGCGGAGAAGGGGGAAATGATGGTCACGGCGCGCTTGCTGTTGAAGCCTTCCACGATAAAATCCACCATCCTGGCGCCGATATACACGGCGATGAAAGTATACATCGTCCGCTCGATGCCGATCATGAAAATACCGCAGGTAATTACCACCACATCGAATACGAGGATCGCGTTGCCGAGGCTCCAGCCGAAGTACTTGTTCAGCACACGCGCTACGATAGACGCACCGCCTGTAGTGCCGCCCGAGAGGAATACCAGCCCGAGGCCGATGCCTACGAGCAGTCCTGCGAAGATGGCTGCCAATAATGGGTCGAGGGTGGGTGGTTGCCGGTTGGCTTCCGTAAGGTAGAGGAAGAGGGAGCAAAAGAAGATGGCCATGAGGGTATAGATGATGGTCCTGCGGTTGAGGAGCCGCCAACCTACGACCATGAGCACGGCGTTGATCATGAGGTTCACCATGCCGGCAGACCATCCTAAGACGTAATGCGTCAATATGGAAATGCCTATCACCCCGCCTTCCGAGAGTTGACTGGGAATGGCGAGGAAGTTAATGCCGACGGCGAAAATGAATGATCCGAGAATGATCAGGAAAATGTTCCTGGCGTGCAGTTTCATCCCGCAAAGGTACGGGAAGGCCGGAAATTACCAGTCCTTTTCCACGCTCACGGGCGTACCCTTGGTTTTCTTCAGCTTGTCTTCCTGGAGTTTTTTCTCCTGTTGGGCTAAAGCCTGGAGGAGGCGTTTTGCTTCTTCCTGGGAAAGTTTGCTGGGCTTGGGTTTGGGTTGCTGGTTTTGTTCTTTCTGGTCTTTTTGATCGTCTTGCTGGTCCTGTTTGTCCTGTTTGTCTTTCTTGTCTTTGTTGTGTTCGTCCTTATTATCCTTTTGCTGCTTGTCTTTGTCTTTCTGTTCTTTGTTATCCTTGCCGCCGCCCTGGTTTTGCTGTTGCTTTTTCAGCATTTCCTGTGCGTAGGCGAGGTTATAGCGGGCCTGCTCGTCGGCCGGGTTGGCCTTCAGCGCTTTCTTGTAAGCGGCGATGCTTTCTTCCCACTTCTTATCTTCCATGAAAGTGTTGCCGATGTTGTAATTGGCGTCTCCCTGGTTCTCTTTCTTCGATGGAGTTTTGAGGGTATTGGCGTATTGCTGGCGCGCGGCGTCGTAACGTTTTTGTTCGTAGAGCGAGTTGCCGAGGTTGAAGTTGCCTTCCACGGAGCGTGCATCGCGCTCAAGGGCTTTCTTGTAGCTGGCTTCCGCGTCGGCGTATTGCTGCTTTTTATATTGGGCGTTGCCCTGGCGGATGTATTTGGACGTGCCTTGCTGGGCGGCTGCCGGGAGGGCAAACGCGATCAGCGAAACGGCAAGGATGCTTGCGGTATGGAGGAAGTTCTTTTTCATGCGGCCTCCGCTTTTTGAACCCCGGGCACTACTTTGGCTTTCTTGCGGAAGGTTCCTTCGGGAATGAAGAATTCCAGCACGATGAGCACGAGGCAGATGCCGAGGAAGTATTGGAAATAACTGTTATAGTCCGTGAACACGTTTTCGCCAAACTCTTTCTGCTCCATTTTGTCGATCCGGTCGGAGAGGGCTTCCACCACTTCGTCGGTATTGTTGAGCAGCTGGAGGTACATGCCTTTGCCGGCGGAAGCGATCTTCTTGAGCTCTTCTTCGTTGAGTTTGGAAATGACGGTGCTGCCCTGGTTGTCTTTCTTCACGCCGCCGGACTCCGGGTCGGGGAGCGTGGAGCCATCGGGGAGCCAATGCCTACGGTGTAGGTGACTACGCCGTTTTCCAGGGCCTTTTTGGCTTCGGTAACGGCGCCTTCCTGGTGGTCTTCACCGTCGGAGATGATGATAAGGGCTTTATGCTTGCGTTCCTTTTTGTTGAATGCTTCGTCGCTTACCTTGATGGCTTGTCCGATTTCGGTGCCCTGGCGGGGATGAGGTCGGGGTGATGCTGCCGAGGTACATCCGGGCGGCGGAATAATCGACGGTGAGGGGCATCTGGAGATAGGCATTCCCTGCAAATACGACCATGCCGATACGGTCGTTGTCCATTTTCTCCATGAGCCGGGTCACGAGTTGCTTGGCGCGGGTGAGGCGGTCGGGTTTGGCGTCTGTGGCCAGCATGCTCTTGCTCACGTCCAGCGCTATGATTACGTCTACGCCCTTGCGGGTGATCTTCTCGACGCGGCTGCCTTTCTGGAGATTGGCCAGGCCGATGACGCCGAAGAAGAATGCAATGAACAGGAGGATGAACTTGAGGGTGAAGAGTTTGCGGGAGTATCCGCTAAAGAGTTTTTCCACCAGCGCGGGATCGCCGATGCGGCGGATAGACCTGCGCTTCCACCACGACGCCCAGATGAAGGCGAGCGCCAGTACGATGAGGAGCGCGAACGCCCACAGATACTCTGTATGTTGGAATCTAAGCATGTTGTAAACGCCACTTCCCGGGCAAAGGCCGGGAAGTGATTCAAAAATAATTTTTTTATAACGTATTACAAGGATCGGGGTAATGTTTTACCGTTTTTTTAACACCCTATTTTTCTCCCTTGTAAAACCCGTCGGCCGAAAGGATGCTTTTGGTAAGGTCCATGGCGATGGCTTTCATGTCTGCGGCGGGGTTTTCCGTATCGAAATTGAGGACGAAGAAGGACGGGTGGCGGTTCTCTTCGATCCAGCCGGTCATCCAACCGATTTGTTTGGCGCCGTTGCGGACGGTGCCGCCTTTCCAGGCGAAGATATATTTATCCGTTTTCTCCATGATCATGAGCCCGGCGGTGATTTCCTGGGCGCGTTTCTGATAGGGAGCTGGGAGAAGTACAGTTGTTTAGAGAAGCCGAGGACCTCATCCGGGCTGATCTGCAGGGAGTTGTCCAGCCAGAAGGTATCGATGCGGCTGATTTTGCGGTTACCGAAGCCAACTGAGTCCAACCAGTGTTGCAGGGTGTCTTTCCCGATGGTGCGGGCTGCTTCCTGGAAGGCGGGCAGCGATGCGTTGCGGAAGGCCTGGTTGAAGGGCTCTCCGGCGACGGCGACGATAGAGTCGCGGATGGCGCCTGTCTGGAGGCCGGTTACGGCCAGGAACGGCTCAAAGATGCCGCCTGGTGCAAATCGCTCTTTGGCACGGTCGATATTGTAGACCCGGAAGGTGCCCTGTCCATTGTCGAACAGCATAAAGCATCCTTCCACTTTGTGTTTCGCAAAATGTTGCTGCCACTCTTTCGCGTCTTTTACGTTGTTGGGAGTGCAGGCGCCGAGCCCCAGGGCAGCGGCGATCAGTAACAGGCCGAATCGTTTCATCAAGCGGTATATTTTTTTAATCTGTGATGCAAAAGTAAGGCTTCAGGTGGAAAAGGCGGGATGATGCATATCAGGTTTTCGGGGATGGGTAATGAAAAAGGCGGCCGGAGCCGCCTTCGAGGGTGATATGTAGTTCGTTTATTATACTCTCTCGGCTGTTTTCAGTACGCCCAGTTCTTTGCCGACTTTCGTAAAGGCGGCGATGGCCTTGTCGAGGTGCGCCTGGGTATGTGCTGCACTCAGCTGAACGCGGATGCGCGCCTGGCCTTTGGGGACCACGGGGTAGAAGAACCCGATCACGTAGATGCCTTCGGCCAGCAGTTTATCGGCAAATGCCTGGCTCAGCTTGGCGTCGTAGAGCATTACGGGAACGATGGGGTGGTCGCCCGGCTTGATGTCGAACCCGGCGGCGGTCATCTTCTCGCGGAAGTATTTGGTGTTGAATTCCAGCTGGTCGCGCAGTTCGGTGGTTTCGCTCAGCATATCCAGCACGGCGATGGACGCGCCAACGATGCTGGGGGCCACGGAGTTGGAGAACAGGTAGGGGCGGCTGCGCTGGCGCAGGATGTCGATCACGGCTTTGGGGCCGCTGGTGAAGCCGCCGGATGCGCCGCCGAGGGCCTTGCCGAGTGTGCCGGTGATGATATCTACCCGGCCCATTACCCCGCGGTATTCGTGGGTGCCGCGGCCGGTTTTGCCGAGGAAGCCGCTGGAGTGGGACTCGTCGCTCATGACGATGGCGTCGTATTTATCGGCCAGGTCGCAGATCTTATCGAGCTGGGCGATGGTGCCGTCCATAGAGAAGGAGCCATCGGTGACGATAATGCGGCTGCGGGCGCCCTGGGCTTCCTGGAGTTTAGCTTCCAGGTCGGCCATATTATTATGTTCGTAGCGGAAACGCTGTGCTTTGCAGAGGCGGACGCCGTCGATGATGGAGGCGTGGTTGAGGGCGTCGGAGATGATGGCGTCCTGTTCGCCGAAGAGGGGCTCGAATACGCCGCCGTTGGCGTCGAAGGCGGCCACATAGAGAATGGTGTCTTCCGTACCGAGGAATTTGGAGATCTTTTCTTCCAGTTCGCGGTGAATGTCCTGGTGCCGCAGATGAACCGTACGCTGCTCATGCCGTAGCCGTGGGTCTGGATCGCGTCTTTGGCGGCGGCAATCACTTTAGGGTGGGAGGAAAGCCCGAGGTAGTTGTTGGCGCAGAGGTTGATGACGGTTTTGCCGTTCACCGTGATTTCGGCGCCCTGCTCGGAGGTGATGATCCTTTCCCGCTTGTACAAGCCGGCGTTATCGATCTCTTCCAGCTCCTGTTGTAAACGATTTACGAAGTTCTGATTCATGTTGCACCTTTTTTAATAGCTCTATCTTCTGACAAAGTTAGGGCAATAAATGTATTGAGCTTCCGGCGGGTAGAAAGGGTGAATCCCCGTAAGTCAAAAAGTTTTACGGAGGTGTAACATTTAAAACACGGTTTGCGTCATATAATTATCACAGACGGTTAGATTATGACGAGGCGAACTGTTTGCGGATGTTTCCGGCATCATGCCGGCATTTCCTTACCTATACGGGCAATTTGTGCCATGGGGAAGGGCGCCGGGGAGGTTTGGGCATCGCTGAGCCGTAGAATTGTCATAGGCCGTACCCTACCGGGGGCAGAAACCGGGAAATCGGCACTATTCAACAATTTGTCGGAACTTAGCACGCTAAAGAACCTATCGCCGGATGACGGAAAAGGAGTACAATAAATGCGTCGACCTGTATAGCGATAATCTCTTCCGTTTCATCGTGAAGAACCCGGCCCATTCGGAGGATGCCAGGATGTTGTCCAGAACGCGTTCGAAATATTATGGAAGCACTGTAGCGATGTGCCTTTTGAAAAGGCCAAGAGCTACCTGTTTACGGTGGCTTACCATAATATGATCGACCATGTCCGTAAGGTGAAGCGGGTGACTTTAGTGGAGGAGTTCCGGGAAGAAACGAAGATATCAGAACAAAAGATACACAACGCACGGGCAATCATAGAGAAAGCCCTCGACCGGCTTAGCGACGTTCAGCGATCGCTTATCTTGTTGAAGGACTACGAAGGATATAGTTACGAAGAGATCGGCGAGATCATGCAGCTCAACGCCTCACAGGTCAAAGTGTACCTCCACCGGGCCAGGGCGCATCTCAAGGAATATCTGGTGAAAATGGAAAATGTGATTTAGTAAAGGTATTCAAAATCAGAATTTTATGTCAGTCGACATTCACATATCAAACTACGAGGAGTTCCTCTACAGCTATGTAGACGGAGAACTGAGCCCCGAAGAAGCAACCGCCTTGGAAGCGTTCGTAGCCGCGCACCCGCAAGTGCGCGCCGAGCTGGACCAGCTGCTGGCCACCAAGCTTCCCCGGTTAACCCCGTACTTGACGGCAAAGCCGCCCTGTACCGGCAAGCCTCCGCCCCGGAAAGGAACTACCAGACCGTACTACTCGATTATATCGACGGGGAATTGTCGCCCGCAGAAGTGAGCGCCCTGGAGACCTTCATGGAAGAGCACCCCACCCTCCGCGCAGAACTGGCTGTCTGGGAAAAGACCCGCCTGCAGCCGGATATCAACGTTACCTTCGGCGATAAATCCACGCTCTACCGCTATGCGGAAAAGCAACGGGTTGTCCGGATGGACCGCCGCTACTGGTGGGCCGCCGCCGCTATGCTGGCCGGCTCCCTCTTCCTGCTGCGGAACGCTTTCCAAACAGAGCAAGCCGCTCCCGACGCCCCCATCGCTATCGTTCAACCCGCTCCTGCCCCGCAATCGCCAGCCGCACCGGCAGCAACGCCGGCCGCAGGCAACGTGGCGCCGCAAGAGAAAGCCCTGCGCTGGCAGCCGCTTCCGTTCAACCGCCGAACACGACCCGTCCCGCAGCGGAGCCCCGGCCACAAGCGCCGCAGACTGCCGGCAACACCGAAACCGAACATGCTGACGCCGCAACCGCCGCCGGAGGCAGGAACCTTTGGCTTTAAATTCGATCGAAAGGTCTGCGCCTCAGCCGGAAGTACCCTCCGTGAGCGCCGACATCTCCGGCAACGCTACCGGTATCCGAGAACAAGTTCCCGCAGTAAAACGTCTATCGACGTGCAACATACCGCCTCCCTTGCCACCGCAGCTCCCGAGCCGCCCGGCGAACTGATCATGTCCGTAACGGGCAACGGTATCGAAAGCAAGGTGCTCGACAAAGTGACGAACGTAGCCCGCATCTTCGCTAAAAACGGAACAATAACAGATAATCATTTTACCGGTAAAACGGGACAGATATATGAAGTGTAAAATTTTACTCAGTTGCTTACTGGTCTTCGTCTCCGCCACTGCCATCGCACAGAAGCAGGCGGTGATAGACACCATTCAGATCAAGGGACTGGTGATCGTGAAGGGTAAGACTGCCGAAGGTAAGAGCGTGTTCAGGGCTTACCAGGACACCGGCTATGCCCGCCAGAAGTTGAAAAAGAACCTCCACACAAAATGGCTCGTGTTTGACGTCGGTTTTAATAATTACCGCGACAAGAGCAACTACGGAGATGCGCTGGTGATGTCGCTGCACCCTCCGCGCCTACCGGCTTCCTCGGCCAGAACTACGCAAGTGCCACATACTATAACAAAAGCTTCGACTATTCCGGCGCCGCCCTCAATAGCTTCGCGCCCCGCATGGCCAGCCAGCCGCTTACCGTTTCGGAATTCAAACTGATTCCGGGTAAGTCGGTCAACTTTAACCTGTGGATCGTTATGCAGCGACTCAACCTGTATAAGCATAAGATCAACTGATCTATGCCGCCGGACTGGAGATGAACAACTACCGTTTCGCCCGGAATATCAGCTATGTGCCGGGTTATCCGACCACCATCATCCGTGATTCGGTGAACTTTTCGAAGAATAAGTTGTTTGTACAATACCTGACCGTCCCATTGATGCTGAATTACACAGCCAATCCGGCCCGTCCCAACCGCTCCTTTAAGATGAGCGCGGGCGTAACAGGCGGGTATCTGTTGAAGGCACGCACCAAACAGGTGAGCGAGGAGAGAGGTAAAGTACGGTTGACAGACGAATTCAGTCTGAATAAATGGCGATTCGGACTGACCGGAGAATTAGGTTACGGACCCATCAAATTATATAGCAATTTCGCACTGACCCCCTCCATGAATATGGTCTGGAGCAGTATCCATTTTCCGTTGGTTTTAGGTTTAACGGATTCTAATTTGTACTTTTAGTCCCGAAACTGAAGATCACGGAAACTTGGCTTCGCCGGGTAAATGGCAAAGCGACCCGGAGATGTATCCTATAAAACTGAATAAACTCCCAAAAAGTAGAGAAGTATGCGTTCTATCCTGATGTTTCTTGTCGTGGTTGGAGGAATCGTGACCATGCATGCAAGTAACTTGAAGTTACCGGATGCCCCGAATGCGACCAAACCGAATGGCAAAGCCGCTGTCACCATCCTCCCCGGAAGCGCCAAAGCGCTCCCGACTCCCGAAGCTTCGGAAGCAGTGGTATATATGCCCGATAGTGTGTTTCACGTTTACCGGGACCACAATCTCTTCGTGACAGACCATTATCACGTGCTGTATGTGAAGACAGATACCGTCTTCCTGACCACACAGAGCCCGGAGAATCACCGCAAAGTAATGGCCACCAACGTTTTATTCCAGTAATATTTTCCAGCGGAAATATTCCGGCCCGGCGGGCGCCTGCTTGGCTGAGGGTTCATTATATTTGGAGGACTAAACCCCCGCCTCCTTATGAAAAAAAATGTTCCTGCTGCTGGTATCCGCTACCCTGACGGTACAGGCAGCTTTCGCTCAGAGCACACCGCCCGCCTGGAAAGAAGCGCAGTCGGCAGGTTATAAATACCGCTTCATCCCGGGAGACCCTATGCAGGCCCGGTTTTACACACTCTCAAACGGCCTCACCGTCATCCTAAGCGTTAACAAGAAAGATCCCCGCATCCAAACGCTCATAGGCGTCAGAGCCGGCTCCAACAGCGACCCTGCCACCCATACCGGCCTCGCACACTATCTCGAACATCTCCTCTTTAAAGGCACTTCGCAATACGGCAGCCTCGACTGGGCTAAGGAAAACCCGTCCTCGACCAGATCGAAAAACTGTACGACACCTACAACCGCACCACCGACGACGCCAAACGCAAAGCCATCTACCGGCAGATCGACAGCGTTTCCGGCATTGCGGCCACCTTCGCCATCGCTAACGAGTATGATAAGATGATGACGAACATGGGAGCCCAGGGCACCAACGCCCACACCTGGTCGAGGAAACCGTGTACCAGGAAGATATCCCCTCTACCGCTATTGACAAGTATCTCGCCGTGCAGGCAGAACGATTCCGCGATCCCCAGTTCCGCATCTTCCATACCGAGCTCGAAGCCGTTTATGAAGAAAAGAACCGCGGGCTCGACAATGACGGCCGTAAGGTTTACGAAACCACCCTCGCCACCCTGTTCCCGACCCATAATTACGGTCAGCAGTCCACCATTGGTACCATCGAGCACTTGAAGAACCCTTCCCTCATTGAGATCCGGAAGTTCTATAACAAGTACTACGTACCGAACAATATGGCGATCATCCTGGCGGGCGACTTTGATCCAGACTATGCCATCGCCAGGATCGACAAAGCCTTCAGCTACATGAAACCCAAACCGGTTACGGAATATACCGGTCCGAAAGAAGCTCCCATCACCAGGCCCCTCGTAAAAGAGGTGTATGGTCCCGATGCTGAAAGCGTGGGGCTCGCGTTCCGGATGCCCGGCGCCACAGATACCCGCAATACGATGCTGCTCAATGTGGTAGCTTATGTATTGTCTAACGGGAAGGCCGGCCTGCTTGACCTGAACCTCAATAAGCAACAAAAACTCCTGCGTGCCTCCATCAGCCTGTACCCTGGAAAGACTACGCCGTATTCAACGTAAACGGCCGCGCCAAACAGGACCAGTCGCTCGATGATGTGAAGGACCTCCTGCTTTCTCAATTGGAAGCGCTGCGCAAAGGCGATTTCGACGCATCCCTCATCCCGGCGATCGTCAATAATATCAAGCTGGACGAAATCGAGGGGCTCGAATCCAACGAGAACCGCGCCAATACCCTGATGGACGCATTCATCAAGCATCGCGGGAAAAACTGGAACTATGACGTAGGTATGATCGACGCTATGGGCAAAGTGACGAAGAAAGATATCACCGACTTCGCCAATCAATACCTGAAGGATAATTACCTCCTGGTTTACAAACGTAAAGGGGAAGACAAGAATATCGTGAAAGTGGAAAAGCCACCTATTACGCCGGTAGCCGTAAACCGCGATGCGCAGTCGGACTTCCTGAAAAAGGTGGCCGAAATGCCGGAGACGCCGGTGCAGCCGCTCTGGCTTGATTTCCAGAAGGATATTCAAAAGGGAAAGCCGGAACGGCCGATCTGTTGTATGTGCAAAATAAGGATAACGGTCTTTTCCGCCTGCATTACCGCTTCGATATGGGCAACTTCGCCGACCGCCAGCTCGTGATGGCGCTGGAATACCTGAAGCTCGCCGGCACCGATAAGTATTCTTCTGAAGAGATCAGCAAGCAGTTCTACCAGATTGCCTGCAACTTCAATGTGAACGTAGGCAATGAAGAAACGACCATCACGCTTTCCGGCCTGCAGGAGAATTTCGATAAAGCTGTGGCGCTGTTCGATCATCTGCTGACGAATTGTAAAGCCGACGAACAGGTGCTGGCCGGCCTCAAAAGCCGCCTGCTGAAATCGCGCGCCGATAACAAGCTTAACAAAGGCGCCATTCTCAGCGGCCTTCGCAGTTATGCCACCTACGGCGCTAAGAACCCGTTCAATACCCAGCTTACCAACGATGAGCTGAAGGCCCTCACGGCAGACGTTCTCGTACAGCAGTTACATCAGCTGTCCGAATATCCGCATACGGCTATTTATTATGGCCCGGCAGCGTTTGCCGATGTGTCTTCCGGCGTGGCGAAGCTGCACCGCCTGCCTGCAACGTTTAAAGAAAATAAACCAGCGCTCGTATTCAACCGCACACAAACCGGCGCCAGTAAAGTCTTGTTCGCCGACTATGACATGGTGCAGGCGGAAGTGAGCTGGGTGCGGAATACTGACGTGTACGACCCTTCGCGCACCGCCGTGGTAAGTCTTTATAACAACTATTTCGGCTATGGAATGGGATCAATCGTATTCCAGACGATCCGCGAGTCCAAGGCGTTGGCTTACTCCACCTACGCGTTTTACGCACCTCCCGGGAAGAAGGACGACCGCTATTCCATGCTGGCTTATGTAGGCAGCCAGGCAGATAAGATCAATGACGCCATCGGGGAATGAACGAATTGCTGACCACGCTGCCGGAATCCGATAAAGCATTCGAGACCGCGCGCAGCAGTATGCGCAAAGACATAGAAACGGAGCGCATCACGCAGGACGGTATCGTGTTCAATTATCTCAGCGCCCGAAAACTGGGGCTGGACAACGATATCCGTAAGTCTGTTTACGAACGTGCCGGTCAGCTGCATTTCAGCGATCTACGGCAACTCCACCAACAGGAAGTGTCCGGTAAGCCGTATACCTACTGCATCGTAGCATCGGAGAAAAAACTGTCGACCGACGACCTGAAGAAGTATGGCGAAGTGCAGAAGCTTACCCTCGAAGAAATTTTCGGATACTGATCCGCATTGATAGTAAATCACTTGAAAGAGCGTCTGCGGGCGCTCTTTTTGTTTGCACAATATTCGATTTGCAGTTACGTTATTTGATTTGAATCACCTGCATAACGACTGTATATCCATGTGGCGCATTTGCTGTCTGTTCGTCCTGTTGCCGCTTTTGGCGTTTAAGCATAACACCGCTGATCTTTACAGCGTACGCCTCGATCCGTCCCGTATCGATGCGGATAAAGTTTTTCTCCTGATCGATAAAAGCGATTACCGGATGTATGTGTATGAAGATGTACAACTGATCAAGATTTATAAAGTAGTGTTTGGCAGCAACGATCAGTCAGACAAGTTGGTGGAAGGAGATAAGCGGACGCCCAACGGTACTTTCCGTATCCAGCAAAAGCGGATGGACAACCGCTGGAGCCGGTTCATGTTGCTGGATTATCCGAACAATGAATCGTTAGAGAAGCATGCGCGCCGGGTATCAGCGGGGCAGTCGCGGTCGGATGCCAGCCTGGGTGGCGGTATCGGGATTCATGGTGTGGAGAACGCATCCGGGATCCGTGATTTTTATGTGGACCGCCGCATCAACTGGACGCTGGGATGCGTGAGCCTCAAGAACGGCGATATCAACGAGATCTACAACGTCGTGAAGGTGGGAACGCCTGTTGTGATCCGCCCATAATTTCGTAACCACGTTAACCATATAAAGAAAGAGGGATACGGCTGTATCCCTCTTTTCATTTGCTTATGTGCAGTGCGTTATAATTTCCCTTGCTTGATTTCCTCTACAACGGCAGGGTCCAGCAGGGTGGAAGTATCCCCGAGATTGTCCATTTCGCCTTCGGCGATTTTGCGGAGGATGCGGCGCATGATCTTGCCCGAACGAGTCTTGGGCAGGCCGGATACGAACTGGATCTTATCCGGTTTCGCGATGGGGCCGATGATGCGGGCTACGGTCTGCATGATGTCTTTCTTGGTCAGTTCCGGATCTTTCACGTGTAATTCCGAGATCACATATGCATAGATGCCCTGGCCTTTGATATCGTGCGGGTAACCTACCACGGCGCTTTCCACGACACCTGCGTGCATGTTGATCGCGTTCTCCACTTCAGCGGTGCCGATACGGTGACCGCTCACGTTGAGCACATCGTCTACGCGGCCGGTGATGCGGTAGTATCCGTCTTCGTCACGTAAGCAGCCGTCGCCGGTGAAGTAGAGGTTGTCATAAGTAGAGAAGTAGGTGGTGCGGCAGCGTTCGTGATCGCCATAGGTGGTGCGGATCATACCGGGCCAGGGAACTTGATGCATAGGTTGCCGTTCACGCCGTTGCCGGTGATTTCCTGGCCGTTCTCATCCACGAGCACTGGCTGGATGCCGGGCAGCGGAAGCGTGGCGTAGCCGGGTTTTTCCGGGGTGATGCCCGCGATGGGTGCGATCATGATACCGCCGGTTTCCGTTTGCCACCAGGTATCGGTGATGGGGCATTTGCCCTTTCCGATCTGGTCTTTATACCAATGCCATGCTTCTTCGTTGATGGGCTCGCCCACGGTACCGAGGGTAGTGAGGAGCTAAGGTCTTTATGGTTTACCGGCCCGAGCCCGAAGCCCATGAGGCTGCGGATAGCGGTAGGCGCGGTGTAGAGGATGTTAACGCGGTATTTGTCCACGATATCCCAGAAACGGCCTGCGTCCGGGTAAGTGGGAACGCCTTCGAACATCAGGGTGGTGGCGCCTGCGCTGAGGGGGCCGTACACGATGTATGAGTGACCGGTGATCCAGCCGATGTCTGCCGTGCAGAAATATACCTGGCCGGGTTTATACTGGAACGTATTGATGAAAGTGTAATTGGCGTAAACCATGTAGCCGCCGCAGGTGTGAACCACGCCTTTAGGCTTGCCGGTGGAACCGGAAGTGTAAAGGATGAAGAGCATGTCTTCAGCATCCATTTCTTCTGCGGGAACGGGCGGGTTGCCTTGTGTTTCCACTGCTTTGATCTCATCTTCCCACCAAACGTCGCGGCCTTTGAGCATGCTCACCGGCGTACGGGTTCGGGTGCAGACGATAACTTTCTTCACAGAAGGGCAGGCCATCAGTGCGTCGTCGATCACGGATTTGAGGGGAATGTCTTTCGCACCGCGGAAGGCGCCGTCGCAGGTGATCACCAGGCTGGCCTGGCATCCTGGATACGGTCAGCGATAGACTGGGCGCTGAAGCCGCCGAATACCACGGAGTGGATAGCGCCGATGCGGGCGCAGGCCAGTACGGCGATCGCGAGCTCGGGGATCATACCCATATAGATACAAACGCGGTCGCCTTTCTTTACGCCATTATTCTTCAGCACGTTGGCGAACTGGCATACTTTATTATACAGTTCACGATATGTGAGGACGCGGTGGCGCTCCTCCGGATCGTTGGGCTCCCAGATGATGGCGGGCTGATTGCCGAGTGTGCCCAGTGCCTGTCCAGGCAGTTTTCCGTAATGTTCAGCTTTGCTCCCGTGAACCATTTTACATCGGGTTGCCTGAAATCCCATTCCAGCACTTTATCCCACTTGCGGCGCCAGTAGAAATGGTCCGCCACATTGGCCCAGAATCCCTCGGGACAGTTACACTGTGCTGCCAGGCCTGCTTGTAATCGTCAAAACTCTTGAGTTGGTACGGGTACGACATGATACCAGATAGATTAAAATGTTTATAACAGTTTTTTTAACGGGCCTTAAATTTAATCAATTAAGTTTGAACAATATCAAATAATGATCAAATAACATTGCATTTGATTCAATAACGACGAACGCCCGGCGCAATGGCCGGGCGTTCGCAATTTGCTGAAATGCTTGCTACTGGAGGGTTTTGATCCTTTCCTTCACATATGTATGGATCTCCGCCTGATTCTTCGTTTCGGTCTTGGCGTCCTTCAGGTAAAGCTGGTAGTGCTTCTTGGCCTTTTGGTTATTCTGCATGTGCTGGTCGTATATCCTCGCAATACCATATTGGCGCATGGGATCTTTGAACAGGAAATACGCGGTATCATAATAATTGATGGCCATCCGGTAATTCTTCATATGCTCATAATTGCCCGCCAGCGCCGCATAGTAGCTGTCGAGCGATTTGGATTTCGCTATCGTGATGCACTCAAGCAACAGGGCATTGCTCTTTTCGTATTGCTTCAACTCGGCGTACGACAGCGCCGCATAAAACTTCATGGTTTCGGGAGTTTCCTTTAGAAAGTCCATCACAAAATCATGTACCGCGATGCAGCTGTCGTATTGCTTCATGCTGTAATAGGTGACAGAGAGATATAGATATGCCGTCGGGGCCATGGCGCGCTGGTCCATGATCTGCCGCCCGAAGCGTACCGCTTCATTATACTTTCCCAGGTTGAAAGCAGACTTTACCAACATGGAGTTGATGCTGATGTTGGTGCTATCCGTCGAGTGATATTTTTTCATGACGCTGTCTGCTTTGCCATACTCGTCTTTTTCATGTATTCATCCGCGATAAAAGTCACGATGCCAGGATCCAGTGGATTGATTGCGTAAGCCTTTTCCATATATACGGACGCGGAGTCCGCCATGCCTGTCATGTTTAGGCATACGCGGGCGAGCTGCTTCCAACAGGCAGCGCTTCCTGGTTTTAATTCCGTGAGGCGTAGAAAGTGGGGTAGGCCCTGTCATGTTTGAATTGCTGCACGGCCAGGTTGCCGAGTTGCTGATGTGCGGTCATATGATCCGGGGCAATCTCCAGGATCTTTTTATAGTACTGCGCGGATTCGGGATACTGAGCATTCTGATAGTATGCATTTGCAAGGATGACCAATCCGTTAGGATGCTCCGGTTTAACGGTCTCTTCCATATACCGGATCACCTGGTCATATTGCTGGTCTTGCAGGTATCCCATCAGGAGGTCGTTGTCAACTTTATCTTGTGCCGAAGCACTGGTGCAGCATAATACTGCCAGGAGGGTTATAAAGATGCGCATATCGTGGATTTTCCTTAAAACTAAATATTTAGTTTGTAAGTAAAAGTTAAAGTTTTAAGGTTGTGCGGGAGGGATAGGGGTGGCGGTGCTTCCGGCGCCTGCGAACGGATGGATATCCTGCTGGGGAAGGGGATTTCGATACCGGCTGCATTCAGGGAGTCATATATCGTGCGGAGCAGTTCTGATTTCACGGTAAGCCCTACGCTGATGTCTGTCCAGAACAGCAACCTGAAATCCACGGAGCTATCGTTAAGCAGGTGGACAACCACCAATGGCGCGGGAATTGCTGAATGGCTTCCTGGGATTTTACGGCCTCTTCCAGCAAGGTCTGCGCCTGTTTCAGGTCGGATCCGTATGCCACGCCTACTATCAGTTCGCTGCGCTTCAGCTGGGTGGTGAGCGTCCAGTTGGTAATGTGTTGGGAGAGCAGGTCGCCGTTGGGAACGATCACTACAGATCCTTCCACCGTCGCGATCTTGCTGGCGCGGATGCCGATCTCTTTCACCGTGCCGGACTGTGGACCGATATCCACCACATCCCCGATCTCTACCGGTTTCTCAAAAGCCAGGATCACGCCGGAGACCAGGTTGTTGACAATGTTCTGCAACCCGAAACCTATGCCCCACGCTTAGCGCGCCGATGATGATGGTGAGTTTGTCCATCGGGATGCCCGACGCCGCGAAAGCCAGTAGGATCCCCGCGCCCAGCACTCCCAGCCGGATGAGGAGCACGGCGCTGTTCCAGCGGTTCTTCTTTACGGTGCCAGACCCGTCTTCGTGCCCGAAAATAAACATCATCACCTTACTGATCTGGAACGCAATCCATATCACCGCGATAAAAATGAAGATGCTCGAAAAGCTGAAGGTGGTGTTCCCCAGCTTGCGTTCGGCCTCCAGGAACGCAAGCACCTGGTCGCGGATGATGCTGTAGATATTGAGATTGCGCAGCAGGATCACGAACCAGGCGAATGCCGCCAGCAGATATAATGTAGAACGGAGGCTTTCCCGGATGCGGTTGAAATCCAGGAACGCGGCGAAGCGGCTGTTGGATTTGCTGGCTTCCAGTGCAAATAGAACGTCTCGAACAGCAATTGGACCAATACGGTCAGCGCCTGGGCGGAAATCAACCCGAATACCGCGCTGATGCCGAAGAACTTGGCCAGCATGACCCTGCCAAAGACATTGGCTACCAGCGCCGAGAGCATCATGCCCATGGCTAGGTATACGACCAGCCGGGTATATTTGGGCCATTTGTAGGCAGTCTCCTGTTCCTGCTTCCGTAAAAACTGCCGGCAAACGAATACCATGGCCAACTGCAGTACGAACTGCCCCCATCTCTCCAGGAAGGAGCTTTGGAGCAGGAGGTTCAGGAGCGCATAGCCGACGTATACCGTCAGCAGGATGCTCCATTGCCAGCGCATCCATGGGGGCATATCCCGCGCCTGAAGTAGCCCGACGCACACGGCCAGCACCGTCCAGAGCATCACCATGAAGACGATGGGTGGATTGGTGTAGATGAACGGTCCGATGGTGAGGATGAAAATTAACGATGTCAGCAGGGGTTGGCGGGCGGCGTAGCGGGTATTGCCGAAGATGCCTTTTTATCGTGATGGTACTTTTTGATGCGGCGGATACTGGCGAGCAGCCAGCCGAGGTAAACTACGAACAGTACGATGTTGAGCACGTGCACATCCCAGTTGTACCGGAGATAAAACGTAAATACGCGGTGCGTGGCCATAACGGAGCCGTAGACCACCTGTGCGAAATTATGCTCATAATCCCGGCCGGGCGCTCCAGAGATCGTTTTCCTCGCGGCTCCAGATGTGGCGTTGGGCGTTTTTGAGCTTGAAATCCACTTCGTCGAGCATATCGGTTATGGCGATATAGTTCATGGCTACCCGGTTCTGGAGGAGCCCGAGGCGGAGGAGGCTGTTGCGGTTGGCGGTGTCTGCCTGAAGCCATTTACGGTTGAGCTGAGATAGTTGGTTAACGTACAGGGATTGCAGGCCGGGGTCTTTCGGAAGGCGCTCCAGTACGGTATCGTTCAGGATATTATTGATCTCGCCGCTCATGTCGGTAACGGCCCGGCTGTAGGTAGATAAAGATTGCTGCCAACGGTGATGGGTTTGTTCCATCTCCAGGAGGATGACCTGCAGGGCGTTGAGGCTGCGGATATTGAGGAAGCGGGGATTGGTAAGTACGTTGTTATGGAGGTTTTTGACGAGCCGTTCGGATTCCGGGAGCTGGGCGGAGATCTCCGTGGTATCGAATCCGCGTCGGAGCGTATAATTAACCCTGTTGAGCATTTTAGTGATGTTTTCCACGCGCTCTACTCCATCCGTCACCACAGTATCGGATGTTTTCTGCTTCGTATCCGGGGCGATGGGCGTTTTGACGGATTGGGCCCCGGCGCCGGCGGAGATCAGGAGGAAGCAAAGAAGGGGTAGGCGAGGATTTTCATGCCGATGGGTTGTTATGGAGTTTAACTGAATTGTCGCTGTTACGGTTCACTGTATATACAAAAAAAGGGCCCGGAGGCCCTTTTCAAAATGTTAAACGGTTGATTTGAACAGCAATCAGAACGGGATATCAGGCACGGGGCGATCACCATAACGGTGTTTTCCACCGGGGCTTCCAGCGACATCTCCTGGTAGGCGAGGGTGGTAAAACCTTTCATGCGGGTGACTTCCAACCGGTGGATTTCGGGGCCCGGCACGAAATACGGGTTATGGCCGTGAATGGTGACTGTCACATGCGTGACGTTCCGGCCTTCCTGCTTGTGAATATCATGCAGAAAGCGGTTGATCGTTCTGTAAATGGGCTGATCCTCAAGGTCTGCTGACTGAAAGTGTAGTGGCATGGCTCACTTTTTTGGGTGTTTTACAATGGTTCCGCGGACGTGCGGAGGGTTATTGCATTAAACGGTTCAAACAGGCATAGAAAACAACCGGTTAACGGGCTTTGAAACGGTTGTTTACAGTTGTAATGTTTTTCAGCAACTTGTCACCGACAGACATGATCTTGTCCCTTTCCGCGTTGCTGATCGGATAAGCGCCCTTGGCCTTCCTGTAAAATGTTGCATTGCTCCATCCGCACTCCCTGCATACATGGTCCCTGAACGTTTTTGGTAGTTTTACCAGCTCGCTATGCAGGAATACCAACAGGTTGTGGGAGGAAATCGGCGTAGTTTCCATGCTTTAATTTTTATCATTTTGATTGATGGCGGCACAAATTGTCAATAAAAATGTTATATTGATATTGTCCGTATCACACTTTATGTTGACAACGATTACAAGTATAACCAAATATATTTACATTGGAGTCGGTTTCAAAAAATATAATCCACGAAGGCGCACGGTTGAAACAAATCGTTCGCGACAAGGGTATGAAGATCCTGGATTTCGCCAGACAGGCCGATTTCAGTAATCAGATAGCCCATTATTATTTCCGTAAGGAAGCTATCAAACGGTCTACCCTGCTGGAGTTCTGCACAATGTTGGGCATCAGCCTGGATGAATTCTATGCCTGGACCCACCCGCGACGGGCGCTTCCCCAGCCTGCGCAGGAGCTTCACCATGGCCGCCGGCTCGATGAGCTTATCGAGGAAAAAGGGCTCAATAAGACCCGCCAACCGGATGGCGCTCAGCCGGCGCGCACTTTACAACCTCCTGGAAAAGCCCGTGTTCACCCCGGACCAAATAAAGAAAGTATGCCAGGTGCTGGAAATCAGCCAGAAAGAATTCGTGGGTAACGTGGGTGTCGATGATGGCGGCACGGAATATACCGACGTGGAATCATGGAAAGATAAATACTATAAACTGCTGGAAGACTATAACCAGGCACTTCTCGAACTCGCCCGGCTCCGGGAAAGCGCATCCGCCAACGCATAAAAATGCCGCTACCAATGAAGTAACGGCATTTCCAGGGTCTCACAGGTCAGGAACTTGAGGGCTTGATGTTAACAAATCACAGACGAAATCTATAGCTTATTACCCCACAAAAGTATTGGCGCAGTGTTACTTGAATATTGCGAATCGGGAAAATTTTCTCCGCAATGAGGAAAAAAGATCAGATTTATATATATTAGCAATCCGTTATCTATAAATCTATCCTATCCCTCGAACTATGAAACACTGCCTATTCGCCATGGCCATGTGCCTCATCCTGCTGGTGGGGAAAGCCCAGCAGGCATCCGCTCCCGAAGTGAAAGAATTTGAGACGTTCTGGAAAAGAGTCCACACCGCCATCATGAAAAAGACTACCCCGCCGTCTCCGCCTGCATCGAATTCCCCCTCGTTGTCCGTAAAAGCCTCTCGGATACCACCGTTATCACCGTTGGCGCCAAAGAATTCGCATCTTTTTCAGCGGATACCTCGACATGCCCGCCCGCGACAATTTCATCAACAAGTATGGACTCCTAAAATCCCGCCGCGACCTGAACGACGACGACAAGTCTATGATCTCAGAAGATTCGGCCACTATGGAGGATTTCGAGTTTCAGAAAGTAGACGGACAATGGAAGCTGGTATACGTGTATGCCACACTGCCGGAGTGATCTTTCCCTTTTTTACATATAAATAAAACCACCACCGAGAACTTTTACATAGCATCTTCAATTTTTTACCGGAAAAAATTTTTATCCCTTAATTTTGCACGATTTTTTTGTGCGCTGAATCCGCATGGGAAATCGGATGGTTTTTCATTAAAAACAGCTAATAACGAAGATGCCCAAAGACACATCAATCAAATCGGTCCTCATTATCGGTTCCGGTCCTATTATTATCGGCCAGGCTTGCGAATTTGACTATTCCGGCTCCCAGGCGGCCCGCTCCCTGCGGGAAGAAGGGATCAAGGTGATACTCATCAACTCCAATCCCGCCACGATCATGACCGACCCCATGATGGCCGACAAGGTTTATCTGTTGCCGCTCACCGTCGAAAGTATTGAACAGATCCTGGAAGAAAATGAGATCGACGCGGTGCTCCCCACCATGGGTGGCCAGACGGCGCTGAACCTTTGTAAGGAAGTGGACGAACTGGGCATCTGGGAAAAGTTCAAGGTTCGCCTCATCGGTGTGGATATCAAAGCCATCGATAAAGCGGAAGACCGAGAGCAATTCCGCCAGTGGATGATCCAGATCGGTATCCCTGTTGCGGAAGCCCGTACCGCTAACTCCCTCCTCGAAGGCAAGGAATTCGCCCAGGAAATCGGCTTCCCCTCGTAATCCGCCCCAGCTTCACCCTCGGCGGCACCGGCGGAGGATTTGTGCACGATAAGGACGAGCTCGACGAGAAACTCGACCGCGGCCTCAAAGCGTCTCCCGTTCACGAAGTGCTCGTGGAAAAAGCAGTGCTCGGCTGGAAAGAATATGAACTGGAACTGCTGCGCGACTCAATGATAACGTGGTGATCATCTGTACCGTTGAGAACCTCGACCCCATGGGCGTTCATACCGGAGACTCCATCACCGTGGCCCCTGCCATGACGCTCTCCGACACCGCCTTCCAGGATATGCGCAACAAAGCCATCATGATGATGCGCGACCTCGGCAACTTCGCCGGCGGCTGTAACGTTCAGTTCGCCATGAACCCCGAGAACGAAGAGCTCATCGCCATCGAGATCAACCCCGCGTATCCCGCTCCTCCGCCCTGGCATCCAAAGCAACCGGGTACCCCATCGCCAAGATCGCTTCCAAACTCGCCATCGGTTATACCCTCGACGAACTGGAAAACCAGATCACCCGCACCACCTCCGCATACTTCGAGCCCGCGCTCGACTACGTCATAGTTAAAATGCCGCGCTGGAACTTCGATAAGTTCAAAGGCGCAGACGATACCCTCGGCCTCCAGATGAAATCCGTAGGCGAGGTAATGTCTATCGGCCGCACTTTCACCGAAGCCATCCAGAAAGCCTGCCAGTCGCTCGAAAACGACGCCGTAGGCCTCGGATACTACGGTAAGTCCCAACTGAAGAGCGACGCACTGCTGGAGAAACTGAAGCGCCCCACCTGGGACCGTATCTTCCGCATCAAAGACGCCCTTATGGAAGGCGTTTCCGTGAAGTCCATCCACCAGGCTACGCAGATCGACCGTTGGTTCCTCCACCAGATCAACGATATCGTGACGCTGGAAAAACAACTGGCCGAACATGATCTCGACTCCGTACCCCTGCACATGTTGAAAGAAGCCAAGCAAATGGGCTTCTCCGACAAGCAGCTCGCCCTCATCTTCACTAACTGCGAAGAAGACGAAGTTTACGAGAAACGCAAAGCAGCCGGCATCAGGCGTACCTACAAAATGGTAGATACCTGCGCAGCTGAGTTCGAGGCGAAAACACCTTACTTCTACTCCACTTTCGATACAGAGAACGAATCCATCCCTTCCAACAAGAAGAAAGTGATCGTACTCGGCTCCGGCCCCAACCGCATCGGTCAGGGTATCGAATTCGACTACTGCTGTACTCACGGCCTGCAGGCTATCCAGGAATCCGGTTACGAAGCCATCATGGTGAACTGTAACCCGGAAACCGTATCCACCGACTTTGACATGGCCGATAAGCTGTACTTCGAGCCGGTATACTGGGAGCACCTCTGGGAGATCATCGAACTGGAAAAACCGGAAGGCGTGATCGTTCAGCTGGGTGGACAAACCGCCCTGAAGCTTGCCAAGCGCCTCACGGAGAAAGGAGTGCGCATCATCGGTACGTCCTTCGATAACATGGACATCGCCGAAGACCGCGGCCGCTTCTCCGACCTGCTGAAAGACCTCGGCATCCCGTATCCCAAATACGGCACCGCGTACAATACCGACGACGCCATCGATGTGGCCAAGGAAGTAGGTTACCCCGTGCTCGTGCGCCCCTCCTACGTACTGGGTGGCCAGCGTATGCGGATCGTGATCAACGAGGAAGAACTGGAGCAATCCGTACTCAGCCTGCTGAAACACCTGCCCGGCAATAAGATCCTCATCGACCACTTCCTCGATCGCTGCCAGGAAGCCGAGATCGACGCTATCTTCGACGGGGAGAACTTCCACGTGATGGGCGTGATGGAGCACATCGAGCCTGCGGGTATCCACTCCGGCGACTCTAACGCAGTGCTGCCCGCTTTCAACCTTACAGGCCTGGTGGTGACTACAATGGAATACTACGCGGAAAAGATCGCCCGTGCGCTCGATATCCGTGGCCTGATCAACATCCAGTTCGCCATCAAAGACGGTAATGTATACGTGATCGAGGCTAACCCCGCGCTTCCCGTACCACGCCGTTCATCGCGAAAGCATACCAGGTGCCTTACCTCAACATCGCCACCAAAGTGATGCTGGGCGCCAACAAGCTCACCGATTTCACGATCAAGAAGAACCTGAAGGGTTACGCGATCAAAGAACCGGTGTTCTCGTTCAACAAGTTCCCGGGTGTGAACAAGGAGCTCGGCCCTGAGATGAAATCTACCGGCGAAGCGATCCGGTTCATCAAAGACCTCCGTGATCCTTACTTCCGGACGCTCTACAAAGAAAGAAGCATGCACCTCAGCAAATAAGGGCATGTAAAACATACCGAAAGCCGCACCCATACAGGTGCGGCTTTTTTTAGACATGAATCTCCGAAAATCGGAGAAACCTCGTTTTTTTACTTCGGCGCAACGATTTACATTGCACGAAAGCATTGTTTGTGACCCATGAAAGACCATCATTGGAAGGCTGCGCCTTTCCTTCGCCTGCTGCCGCTACTGGCGGCGGGTACCTTTGCCGGGAGCCTGTTCCCGGTTGTTCCCTGGTTAGCTGCTTCGTTATGTCTTGTCTGCTGGGCATTGCCGCCGCTACTGCCTTTACGGGCACGATTCGCTTTGCGGCATGTGCAGGGATGGGTGTGACGGGGATGATCTTTTGCGTGGGAATGACGGCGCCCGTACTCACTGATATCCGGCAGCATCCGCGTTGGATAGGGTATTTGGCAGACGATACTTTGCGGATGACGCTTACGTTGACCGAGGCTCCCCAGCAACGGGCCCGCTCCTGGAAAGCGGAATGCCGGGTAGAAGGCGTATGGTCGGACGGAAGGGGGAACCCCGCCCAAGGGGCTGTCATCGTATATTTCGCGGAAGACCCGATGCTCAGGGCCGGCGACCGGCTGTTTGCCTGTGGCCGGCCGGAACGCATTCGCAATTCCGGGAACCCGGGTGCTTTTGACTATGCAGGGTTCTGCGCGCGGAGCGGCTTGTATCATCGCATGTTCCTGACAACTGCCCAGTGGCAGCGGCTCCTGGCAATGGATTATCGCCCCCGAACAATGGATCCGCCAGGCGCATGCTTATACGTTGAGCACCTTGCAGCGGTTCATCGCAGGACGGGAGCGGGCTGGCATCGCGGAGGCGCTGCTCGTAGGATATCGCGCCAACCTGGATCCGGATGTGGTGCGGGACTATACGGACACCGGTGTGGTACATATCATCGCGATATCCGGCCTCCACCGGGATTGATTTACATGGGAGGGCTGCAATTGTTGCGCTGGTTACCAAAGCGCCGCTGGAGCAATATTTTGCGGGCGCTGTTATTGATCGGGGTGCTGTGGTTCTTTTCTATGTTGACGGGTGCTTCCGCCTCCGTATTGCGTTCTGCGGTGATGTTTACGGCAATTGCGGCGGGAAATTTCCTGATCAACAGGCATGTTTCTCCCTACAACAACCTGGCTGCCGCGGCTTTCTTATTGCTGGCCTTTAACCCATCTTTCCTGTTGGATGCAGGCTTCCAGCTGTCGTTTCTCGCAGTGGCGGGTATACAAATTTGTTACCGGCCGTTGTACCGCAATTGGGCGCCGAAATGGAAGGCATTGAACGTCGCCTGGCAACTGGTCGCCGTTTCTTTGGCGGCACAGGCGTTTACTTTGCCGGTGTGCCTGTACTACTTCCGGCAGTTCCCGGTGTACTTTCTGCCGGCGAACCTCGTTGCGGTGCCGTGGAGCACGATGTTGCTGTATGGCGAGCTGCTGCTGATGGCGGTGTCTGGGTGGGAGTGGGCTGCCGGATGGGTAGGGTGGGCCGTGGGATGGGGATCGAAGGGATGAATATTGTCATCGGCTGGCTTGGAGATCTGCCGGGGCGGTGTGGAGCGGGATCAGAATTTCTCTCGTGGAAACATGCGTCCTATACGGCGTGCTTGCGCTGGCGGTGGGGGCCGGGGCGCTGAAATCCCGCCCGTGGTTTTGGGCAAGCGGCGTATTATTATTGAACTGGTCGGGGATGCACGTTGTTGATATAGTTGCCGCCTCCGGTCAGGAGCGCCTCGCTATCCTGAACGTTCCGGGATCCACCGTTGTGGTATGTGTGGAAGGCCGTAGCGGAACCTGGCTGGGAGACAGTACGGTCCAGGCAATGAGCGCTTTGACTGCCGCAGCCTGGTACTGGAACATGGATGGGTTCGCCGGAGTACCATTCCGTAAAGTGGTATGCCTGGGCAGGAAGCGCCTGCTCATACTAGACGGCAAGCTTCGCGGGCATCCTCCTCCAGAGAAAATTAAATTCGATTATATTTTATTGTCACATAAAGCAGATGTCAATATCAGTCGCTTGCACGAATATTTCACATATGACTTATTGATTTTTGACGCTTCCGTGCCGCCTTTCCGGTTGCGGGAATGGAAAAATGCCTGTAAGGAACTAACTTTGCGCTGCTTTTCGGTTCCGGACGAAGGAGCCTTCATCGTAAATCTCTAATTATTACTGTTGCATGCAGAAGCAAATCAAATCCGCTTTGATCTCCGTGTTCTATAAAGACAACCTGGAGAATATCGTCAAAGCATTGGGCCAGCAGGGCGTTACTATTTATTCTACCGGCGGTACGCAGAAGTTCATCGAAGACCTCGGTGTGAAATGCGTGGCGGTAGAAGACCTGACCGCGTATCCGTCCATCCTCGGCGGCCGCGTTAAAACCCTTCACCCCAAAGTATTTGGTGGCATCCTCGCCCGCCGGGAAAACCCGCAGGACCTGGAGCAGCTGGCACAGTACGAGATTCCCGAAATAGACCTCGTGATCGTGGACCTCTATCCCTTCGAAGAAACCGTGAAAAGCACGACCGAAGAACAAGCCATCATCGAGAAGATCGATATCGGCGGCGTTTCCCTCATCCGTGCTGCCGGCAAGAACTATAAAGATGTGGTGATCGTAGCATCCAAAGACCAATACGGCGCTCTCGAGCAGGTACTGGTAGAAGGAAAAGGCGCCACCACCCTCGACCAACGCCGCACCTTCGCCGCCAAAGCGTTTGAAGTATGCGCCCACTACGATGTGGCCATCGCTACCTGGTGGATGCGTAATGAAGAAGTGAAAGACTACTTCCAGCTGTCGGTTCCCCAGGGCCAGGTGTGCCGCTACGGCGAAAACCCCATCAGAAAGGCGTTTTCTTCGGCAACCTCAACGATATGTTCGACAAGCTCCACGGCAAGGAGCTCTCCTATAACAACCTGGTAGACGTAGACGCGGCCGTTCAACTGATCGCCGAGTTCTCAGAAACCACTTTCGCCGTGATCAAGCATACCAACGTATGCGGTATTGCCAGCCGCGCCACGCTTTCAGAAGCCTGGGAAGCTGCCCTCGCCGGCGACAAGGAATCCGCTTTCGGCGGCGTACTCGCCTGCAACAAGGTGGTAGACGCGGCTACAGCGCAATCCATCAACGAGATCTTCTTCGAGATACTCATCGCTCCCGGCTTTGAGCCCGCGGCGCTGGAGATCCTCCAGGCCAAGAAGAACCGCATCCTTCTGCTGCAAAAACAACCCCTGAAGCCCGCCAGCATGTTCAAAAACGTATTGAACGGCGTCCTGGTGCAGGACAATGACGAAGGCAGCTACAAAGAATGGAACGATACCGGCGCTCAACCCGCTACAGAAGCGCAGCGTGCCGACCTGGAATTCGCCAATATCGTCTGCAAACACCTGAAGTCCAATGCTATCGCGCTGGTGAAAGACCGTCAACTCGTGGGTAAAGGCTGCGGCCAGACCTCCCGTATCGACGCGCTCCGTCATGCGATCGAGAAAGCAAAACAGTTCAATTTCAGCCTGCAGGGCGCCGCAATGGCTTCCGACGCCTTCTTCCCCTTCGACGATTGCGTTCGCATCGCCCACGCGGAAGGCATCAATGCCGTTATCCAACCCGGCGGCTCCATCCGTGACGCCGATTCCATCAACTTCGCCAAAGAAAACGGCATGGTGATGATCGTAACCGGTATGCGCCACTTCCGTCACTAAGGAAAATAGTAATAGCTATACATCAAAAGGCCGTCCCATTCGGGGCGGCTTTTTTGTAACCGTTAGTTTTCAGTGACACCCTGACGAAGCGCCTGCATTTTCCTATTAGGGTCATTGCTAATTATGCATAAATCTGGCGGAGGTTAAAGCTGGATGGCGTCGCCGGTGGTAAAATTGAGTGAATACTTTTTGGAGTTCGCGGAGTTTTTTACGCCTTGATTGCAAGCAAAGATTACCTGGTCTCTATTTGTTAATGAGTTAACAATTAAGATTCAGGTAAAATATACATATTCTATTGGTTCTAACAATATTGTATTGTTAAACAATAAGAACAAATGTTAATATCCATTAGCTTATCCTGCATTTTGACTGAATATGGATTTGCGATTAACATTTAGATAACCTCGTATCCTACTATAGCTTGATACTTTACAGTTTGAAAAAGAAAGGAGTTTTTACTTCTCACCCTACTTCAAAAGCTAGTTATGAGCAAGGACATTTCCCAAAATATATTATTCTCTGAAATATCAAAACTGATTGAGGAAAGCCGCCATTCAGTTGCAAAAAAGTAAATGAAGCGATGAGTTTATTATACTGGAAAGTCGGTATTTTAATTCAGCGTGATGTTTTGAATAGCAAAAGAGCGGAATATGGTAAACAGATTATAGAGACGCTGGCTAATCAACTAACTGCCGGATATGGCCCTGGTTGGAGCAAGCAACAATTAAGACATTGTCTCCGCACTGCGGAGGCTTTTCCTCAAGAGGAGATTTTCTCCGCAGTGCGGAGAGAATTAACCTGGACACACATTAAATCCATCATCTATATTGAAGATGAAATCAAAAGATCTTTCTATGTAGAACTTTGCAAAATGGAGAACTGGTCATCCCGACAATTGCAGGAAAGAATTCAATCGATGCTGTTTGAAAGAACTGCTATTTCAAAAAGGCCGGACGATACTATAAAAACGAGTTAAAACAACTCAAAACAGACAAGAATCTATCTCCAGACCTGGTATTTCGAGACCCTTATTTTCTGAGTTTCTTAGGATTAGCAGATACTTACTCGGAGAAAGACCTGGAGAATGCAATACTAGCGGAATTACAGAAATTCATCATAGAGTTAGGTAGCGATTTTGCATTTCTTTCCCGGCAAAAGCGTATCAGCATAGACAAAACGGATTATTACATTGATCTGCTTTTCTTCCACAGAAGGCTTCGTTGCCTGGTGGCTTTCAACTCCACACAAGCAATATCAGCGTCGCAGATTACCTGACTGCACTTCCTTCCAAGGAACTTCTACAGAAAAAGCTTCATAAAGCAATAGAAATCGCGAGATGTCGAATAAAAGAAGAACCTGAAAATACCATGCCCTTAACTAAGCGTACGCAACCATCGGAATAGAAAAAGACTGCTCAAGTAGAAGAGCAGTCTTTTGACTTTACCAACATGCCTAAACTCCGTGGCGGTTATAACTGGGAGGCGTTCGCCCGAAAAGTGTATGCGGCCCCACCTGGCGGGATAGAAAGGGAAGTGAATAGAAGTATGAAGGTAGGATGTAGGCAGGATGTCTGCTTTAACATAGTAGGATATGGGTATAATCCGTGGAGAAGACGTGGACTTGATGCGGAGGTGATGTGCAGATGAGGTGAAGGTGATGCGGAGCGCATAACAGGCATGAAGTGAGGGTGCGGGGCGCCTGTAGCCCATAGCAATGGCTGGCGGAGGATGGGCCTGCCGGTCAGATCGTGATGCATGATTGTTTGAAAATGAACTTATTAGACTAAAAATCGCTGCTTATGGCGGTATGCTATTCCCGTAACACGGTGCTGCGGTCGTCTGCGGGAGGAACGACTTTTACCTTCCGCGCCCGGTGTAAACGCAGCAGCCTGTTGTGAGGACGCGGCTTAGCGGGCAACACTTCCGGTTTTTGCTCTTCCTGCACGGCGATAATGTCTGCAGCATTGTATTTCAGGTTACAGGAAGCGTAATCTTCCCGGTGAACCCTGACCTGTAGCACCACCAGCAACGTCCCTTTGCCGGGAACATCGATAGATAGTTCGGCTCCTTCGAACGGGCGTTTGGGCGCTTGTTCATAGCGGGATGTCATCTGGTCGCGGGTTATCATGAGCAGGGCAGTGTCCGACCCTGTAACGCGGCCGGTAGTAAAATCGATGCGCTTGCCTATGACCTTAAACTCCAGTTGCTCCGCTGCTCCGATGGCTTCAAAATGCTGCGGGGGCAGGTGAAGCCTGCCGTCGCGCGAGAAGGTGATGGGCATGTGGAACAGCGAGTTGACGCTGGTGTAAGGGTTGAAGTGAAAGCCCTTCAGCCCCGCATGGTTGTTGCGGCCGGCATGAACGATGCGCTTGTTCAGCTGGTTGACGTGGCGGCCATAATGTGGGATATCCAGCTCATCTGCAAAAGCGCTGCGGATGAGGGCTCCCTTGCGGCTGGCTGCGCCGAACCATTGGGCCGACCGGCGGGTATTGTCCGTCTGCCTGACGGTCTGAGGCCGGGAGCGCAGGCAGTACTTGCCGCCCCGGCGATAGGCAATCACGTTACCGAGTTTGCCAGTAAAAGGAAAAATTGAATCCTGAATAGCCATAATTGACGATTTTTTAAAGTTCAACAGGGAATTTACGAAGCGCGGCCCATTAAAGATGCAGTACCCCAAATCGATGACATATGTCAAAAAATCAGGAGTTGGAACGCATTATCTGGTATTGATTATCAAATTGATAGGAGAGAAGAGAAAGAAGATGCTGCCTGGGTAGACGGGAGATGTAGTACCAAGGCAATATTTTTGTACTATTGCCACCAGTAAATGCCCTTTTACAGCAACATACGAGGAAGGAAGCCGATGATGCCGCACTGGTCCGGGAGTACAAGGAGACCGGCCGGTTGGAGACATTGGCTGCCCTTTACGAGCGGTATATGGACCTCGTGTACGGTGTTTGCCTCAAATACCTGGATGAAGGCAGTGCCAAAGATGCCGTCATGCAGATATTCGAAGAATTGATCGTGAAGGTCAAACAGCATGATATCCAGGCATTTAGGGGATGGCTTCATGTGCTGGCGAGGAATCATTGCCTCATGAAGCTCCGCGCGGCGGGCACCCGTGGCAGAATAGTAGCCATGGAAGAAGAAGGATTTGTGGAATCCGGGCCTTTTATCATCCGGATAATGGAAACGGGCTGGAAGACAACCTCCAGGCCATGGAGCGCTGTATGGAAAAGCTGCCCGAAGAACAGAAGAAAAGCGTAGACCTGTTTTACCTGCAGGAAAAAGCTATCGCGAAGTAGCCGACATCACCGGTTACGACATGAACAAAGTGAAAAGCTACATCCAGAACGGGAAGAGGAATCTGAAGATCTGTATGGAGAAAAAATAAATGGCGACGCCAAAGAAACATATCGAGCCCACAGCGGATCTCATCCGCCGGTACCTGGCAGGCGAGCTGGACGATAAGACCATGCACGCACTGGAGCGCCAGGCCCTGGAAGACCCCTTCCTGGCCGACGCGCTGGAAGGCTATGGCCAATACCCCGGCCCCAGGAGCCCGCGCTAAACGATCTCCGCGCCCGACTGCATCAAAGAGCGGCCCAACCGCCCGTTGCAACCGGTGGTATCGTGCGCCGTATCGACCGCCGCTGGCTGGCCGCCGCAAGCCTGCTGCTCATCGTAATCGTTTCCGCACTGCTGCTTATCCGTCGCGATCCTGCTGCCAAAGACCTGGCGCAGGAATTGCCCGCGCCCGCCAAAGTACAGGATTCCTCCGCCCAGCCGCAACCGCCGGCTGCTCCGGTACCCGCCGAAACAGCAGATAAAGCCAAGGATGCGAACGTTGCCGGAACCGTTAAAGCACAAGAGGCAACGAGCCAGGCAGCGGCTAAAGCAAAGAAAGCACGCCGGGAGTCAGAAGAAAAGACGTTAGTATTGAACTCCCCGGAGAATGAAGATGCCTGCCCCTGTGGCCGCTGCCCCGAAAGATACATTCAATGCTGCCTATGCAGTTCAGGATGCCGCTCCATTTGTAGCCTCCGCGCCGCCCCCTCCGCCAAAGGAACAAATTATGATCCGGGGTACAGGGAAACCCGCAGAGGTGCCTTCAACTGCCGCTTACGGCTCCGGTTTTATCAATACCGACAAGTCCAGGGTAAACGACACCATCTATATCGGCCGCCGCACCCAGGGACTGACACTACAAAAGCAATCCGATACCGACGACGTCACCAGCAAGCTCCAGGGTAAAGTGGCCGGCGTGGAATCAAAATACCCTTCCCGCCACGAAGCCTACGATCTGCGCCTCATCAGCGGCAAAGTCCTCGACGCCACCACCGGAGAGCTCATGGGCGGGGCCGTAGTACACGAGCGTTCCACGAATAAGCGCGTGTTGACAGACAGCGCCGGGAATTTCTCCTTCACCGTAAACGCCCGCGCCCGTGCCAGCATTGATGTGTCTATGATCGGGTACAAACCCACTGTCGTAAATGTGCCGTTGGATAAGAGCAACCTGGACATTTATCTGCCCGCTTCAGAAAATGGGTTATCGGAGGTCGTGATCGTCACCGGAAGCAAAGGCCGCGCCGTGCCGCATCCCGCTATCGGCCACGCCGCCTATGATCAATACCTCAATGCGTTGCCGCCCGTACCGGTAGAAGCGCTCCCCACAGCCGTTTCCGGCGAAGTACGGGTCACGTTTACCGTAAAAGAAGACAGTACCCTCACTGATATCCGGGCCATTAAACCCTTTCACCCTGCCGCGGGGGCAATAGCCGTAAAGCGTGTGCAGGAAGGCCCGAAATGGGCGCCTGTAAAAGGCCGTAACCGGAAGGGAGAGATCCGCGTGCCGGTGAAGCTCATCCCCAGCCATAAAAAAGACCGGCAAAACGCCGGCCTTCCTTCTATTTCTAGCAATAAAAACGTGCTATTTCTTTCTTTCCTTCCAGAGTTGGTTGAATGACTTCGGCGCAAAAATGGGCAGTCCGCGTTCGTCGTCGCCCCAGGCGTTGCCGAAGAGTTTGCCGATCACCAAGTTCTTGGTCTTTCCGCCTACGAGGTTCATCATCCTGCGGCTGAGGCAGGCCTGTTTCCAGCCGAACCATCCCATTTTCTCGCCGCCGCCGGTATGGTGCTCTTCCACCGCTTTATGACGGTTGTGGAGCAGCAGCTCGTGGAGGTTGATGCGAACGGGGCACACTTCCGTGCAGTTGCCGCAGAGCGACGAAGCATAGCTAAGGTGCATGTATTCGCCGATACCCTGGAGGTGCGGGGTGATGACGGAGCCGATGGGGCCGCTGTAAGTAGTTTTATAAGTATGGCCGCCGATGTTTTTATACACCGGGCAGGCGTTCAGGCAGGAGCCGCAGCGGATGCAATAGAGCGCTTCGCGGGCTTCCACGTCTTTGAGCAGGTTGGTGCGGCCATTGTCGAGGAAGATGATATACATCTCTTCCGGGCCGTCGGTCTCGCCTTCCTGGCGCGGGCCGGAGAATATGGAGTTATATGAGGTGATCTGCTGACCGGTGCCATAAGTGGCCAGTAGCGGCCAGAAGAGCGCCAGGTCGGAGATCGAAGGCAGCACCTTTTCGATCCCTACCAGCACGATGTGCGTTTTGGGGAAAGAGGTAGTAAGACGGGCGTTGCCTTCGTTTTCCGTTACGGCTACGCCGCCGATGTCGGCAATTACGAAGTTGGCGCCGGTGATGCCTACTTCCGCTTCGAGGTATTTCTGGCGGAGTTTGTCGCGGGCTACGAGGGTGAGCTGCTCGGGCGTGAGGGTAGACGGTGTTCCGAGTTTTTCATGGAACAGGTCGGCTACCTGCTGGGCGCTCTTGTGCATAGCGGGCGTTACGATATGGTAGGGCGGTTCTTCGTCCAGCTGCTGGATATATTCGCCCAGATCCGTTTCTACGCTTTCGATATTATGTTCGTGCAGGAAGTCGTTGAGATGAATTTCTTCCGTGGCCATGGATTTACTCTTTACCACGGATTTGCAGTTCCTGGCCTTGCAGATGGCGAGGATTTCTTCCCGTGCCTGTTCTGCCGTTTCCGCCCAGATCACCTTGCCGCCCCTACGGATGAAATTCATTTCGAACTCTTCCAGATGTTTGTCAAGATTCTCTATGGCACGCCATTTCACGTTCTTGGCCCTTTCGCGGGCCGTAGTCAGATCGGCGAACTGCATTTTGCCGTTCTTCACGGCGGCGTTGTATTTTCCGATGTTGAAGTTGATCGTATTGCGGTGGCCGAGATCCGCCGCTTTTACTTCACTTTCGTTGAGAAATGTGCTGGCCGTTTTATTCATGGCTGTAAAGATAGTCAAATTGTCCACGGATGGACCGGTTACGCAAAGATTGAGCCTATTGTACAGCTCCTTGCAAATATGCTATCAAAGTTTCATTCTTCTGCCCTGTACTGTCCTGTAGCGATCTGGTCAAGCACGGCGTAGAACTCTTCCCCGTACTTCCGCACGATCGCTTCCTGCAGGAACTTGTAGACCGGGACCTGCAGTTGGTTTCCCAGTTTACAGGCGGGTTTGCAGATGCTCCATTTGTCGTAGTTGACGGCTTCGAAGGATTCGTATTTGGTGATGCGGATGGGGTAGAGGTGGCAGGAGATGGGTTTCCGGTAATCGGTGGCGCCGGCTTTCCACGCTTTTTCGATACCGCAGCCTACGTGGCCGTTATCGTCGATGGTGGCGTAGGCGCAGATGGCGCCGTTGATGATGGGGGTAACATGCCCGTGCTCATCGTCCCGGTATGGAGGCCGGTAGCTTCCAGTTCTCTGATGCCATCTTCCCGGAGAAACGGTTTGACGTCGGGGTAAATGCGTTGGAGGATGGCCAGTTCGGCCTCTTCCAGGGGGCGCCGCAATCGCCCGCTACGCAGCAGGCGCCTTTGCAGGCATTGAGGTTGCATACAAAGTTTTTTCTCGACCACATCATCGCTGATGTATTTGTCATCTATCACTATCATCTTGCTCTCAGTTTGGTCTCCATTTCAGTGTTTGTACCAGGTGCCGCATGTCTTCCTCGACGAACCGGGTGACCGGCGCCAGGGAGTCGGCGTTCGGCTGAGCGTAAAAATACAACGCTCCGCGCAAAAATGACGGGTAGAGTCCGTGACGAAGAACTGTTTGGCCGAAGCGGCATTGCCGGCCACTTCATAAAACAGGCCTGCCACGCCGTTGGGCGTCTGGATGGCTTCTTCCTCGATAGATTCCGCCTTGTAAGTATGCTTGTAGGTAAGTTTGAACGCGTCGGTGACGAGCTTATCCATGGTGTTTTTAGCGCCCACCTGTTTATAGCTCATATAAATTTTGCCGTTCAGCTGGGGATTTCGATGTTGATCCACCAGGGTTTTCGGCCTTTTCGTCGAAAAACATCGTGTCTTTCACGATCCGGGCGTACGTGGGGTACTCGAAAGTGTACGGGTAGCCGGGCTCATTGAACAGCTGGTATTGCTTTTCGGGAAGGTCGATCCGGAAATAGCCTCTCGGCTTTGGCGTGTGGCCTTGTTGCTGGCAGGCTGCGAGGAGGAAAGCGAAGGTCAGGAGCGGGAGGAGGCGTTTCATTCCGTTTCGATGTCTGATTTGATGCTGACCTGTACTTTCTGGATGCGCATCTTGGTGACTTCCAGGATGGTGAAGTCGAAGTTGCCGTAGCTGATAACGCTGTTCTCTTCGGGAATTTACCCGAAAGTTCCAGGATAAGGCCGCCGATGGAATCGCTTTCGCCCTTCACCAGTTCGAAGGTGTCAGGAGCGATGTTGAGGATGCGGCATACGTCGTTCAGCATGGTCTTGCCTTCGAACACATAGGTATGGTCGTTGACTTTATTGTAGTTGAATTCTTCTTCGTCGAACTCGTCTTTGATATCCCCGATCACTTCTTCCATGATGTCTTCGAGGGTCACGATGCCGGAGGTGCCGCCAAATTCGTCGACCACCACGGCGAAGTGCATGTGGCGTGTCTGGAATTCGTTGAGGAGGTCTTCGATGAGCTTATGCTCGTGCACGAAGAAGGGCTGGCGCATCACTTCGTGCCAGTCGAACGAGTCTCCTTTGCCCAGGTGCTGGAGGAGGTCTTTGGTATGGATGACGCCGACGATGGTGTCGAGGTTGTTTTTATAGACGGGTAGCCGGGAGTAATGGAGGTCGGCCACGTGTTTGGTGACTTCGCTGAAGGGGAGGTCGAATTCGAGGCCGTTTACATCGAGGCGGGTGCGCATGATTTGTTTGACGGCGATGTTGCCGAATTTGAGGATGCCGCGGACGATATTCTTTTCTTCCTGTGAGGCGCCGGGTTCCACGCTCATTTCGATCACTTCATCGATCTCGCGGGAGTTGATCGGTTTGGAGTTGCGGTGGAAGAGGCGGGCTTCTATGGATTCGGAGAGGTTGACGAAGAAATTGCTCACCGGTTCGAGGGTGGCGTGGATCAGGTGAACCAGCCAGGCGAAGTAGGTGGCGAAGCGCATATTGTTCTGGGTGGCCCAGACGCGTGGGAGGATCTGGCCGAAGAAGAGGAGCACGAAGGTGATGATGGCGATGCGGACTACGAATGAGACCACGGCCAGTTCCTGGAGCGACTCTACCTGGTAGATAAGGTAATTGGTGATGAAGATGAAGGCGATGTTGAAAAGGATGTTGGCGATCTGGAGGAAGCCAGCAGCGATTTCGGTTTTTCGAGCAGCCGGGTGATCATGCGGCCGGCGTTGTTTTGCCTGGTTTTGAGGACGTTGAGGTCCTTGTAATTGAGTGAAAAGAAGGCTACTTCGGCTCCGGAGACGATGAAGGTGAGCAGGAGCAGAATGAAAATGACCAGCAGGAACACCAGGACATTCACATCAGGGGCGGCGGTTGGCGCCGGGTTTTGCAGGAAAACATTCAGTAACGGTAGCATGCTAGCCGAAAAATAAGCCAATATGATGAGCTTTGGTCAAAAATAAGGGGAAAGTAATTCAGGTCTTGGAGAGGTGAATCGCTTTCCCGCGTGCAAATATAAAGAATGTCCCGAAACGGCAAGGAAAAGGAGCGGGCCTTGCCCGGGCGGGTTCGTCAGAACGGCAGATCGTCCGCGGCTTCGCCCATGGGAGGGATTTCGAGGCCGGGGTATCCTTCGCCATGGTGGCCGGAGCCTTGCTGGCCGGAGGAGGACGAGCCGGAGCTATGGTGAACGGCATGGTCGCCATTGCCGACGTCCATCCGTTTATCGAGCATCACGAGGTTATCGCCGACCACTTCGGTGGCGAATTTCTTGTTGCCCTCCTTGTCTTCCCAGCTGCGGGTGCGGAGGCGGCCTTCGATATAGACGAGGCTTCCTTTGTGAAGGTATTTCTGGGCCAGCTCTGCCAGGCCTCTCCAGAGCACGACTGTGTGCCATTCTGTCTGGGAAATCAGCTTGCGGCGCGGTCTTTGAAAGTTTCCGTAGTGGCCAGTGAGAATTTTGCCACTGCTATGTTTCCTTCCAGGAACTGAACATCGGGGTCTCTGCCAAGATTGCCAATCAGGATTACTTTATTAACACCTCTCATATTTGTAGGTTTTAACTTCTGTCCTATGTTTAAAAAATCATCTCACGGTCAACCTTACTAAAGTTAATGTTTTTTCTAATCGGGTACACAAAAAATTATCGTGGCAGGGCACGAATATTTTTATAAGTCGTTATAAATGAATGGTACCGGAGTGGGGATGGTGCGTCATCCCTTCAGAAAGTCGACGATGATCTTGGGAAAAGCGAGTTGATCGAGGCCGGCTGCGGTCACGGCGCGGAAGTCTTCCGGGAAGCGGATGTCATTTTCGGGGCCGATGCGGAGGAAGCGGGCGTGGATGGTCTGGTGGGTGAGTTGTTGTTTCTTTTCCGGGGAGGCGCTGAGGATGGTGAGGGGGCCGGGGCCGGTCATGGCCCGGAAGGCGGGGAGGCCAGGAGCTCTTCGTCTGACAGGGGGCAGGGGTTTCGATCATGGGGAATTCGTGCAGGTTTTGCCATATATCCTTCCCGGTTCGCTTGCGAACGAACAGCAGTGAATCGTTGCCCGACAATAAATAATAGAAATATCTTTTTTATGCGTAATTTTTTGATTTTACAGGTACGAGATCTGTTAATCCTTTTTGAAATGCTTCGCAATGCGGAGAGAGCCGGCAAGAATTGCAGCGTGGCGTCTGAGGTTTGCAGACGATGGCCCCGAAGTCCATGATCGCCTGATTATAAGTGCCGGCCTGTTGCTCAGGAGTACCTCCCGGGCTAGTTGAGTGAAAAGTTTTTGCCTGCGGTAGTGTCTGTGGGCGTATCGATACCGAAGAACCGGGCGAGGACGCGATATACGTTACCATCGAGCACGGCGTGCGGGAGGTTATATGCGAACGATGCGATGGCGGCGGCTGTGTAGGCGCCTACGCCTTTGAGGGCGGCGATTTCTTCATAAGTATCCGGGAACCGGCCGTTATAGGTTTGTGCGACGGTTTTGGCGGCGGCCAGCATGTTTTTGCAGCGGGCGTAATAGCCGAGTCCTTGCCAGAGCCGGAAGACTTCTTCTTCCGGGGCGTTTGCGAGGTGGGTGATGGTGGGGTATGCCGAGATGAAGCGTTCGTAATATGGGCGGCCTTGTTCCACGCGTGTTTGCTGGAGGATGATTTCGGAGAGCCAGATGCGGTAGGGGTCTTTTTCCTGTTTCCAGGGCATGGACCGGTCGTTATGGAGCTGATTCCAGGCCAGGATACCCGCGGTAAAAAATTGCTTCATATCGGTCATTTGCACAAAATAATTTATATATGTCGATTGATTTGTATATATTCGCTCTCCCGAAACCTGTGTGGGTGCTGTATTGCAATGATTTACGGGTTGTAAGAGAACGCAAATAAACGTATTTTTATAACCTGCTATCTATAATAAAAAATAATAAATTTTATTCGCTTGAAAATAGAGCAATTAAAATTTTTATTTAACTTTGAAAACAAGTAATCCTCCGCTTTATTATGAGAAAAGCTGATTTAATTTCCGTTATCGCTGAGAAAACCGGAATCCCTAAAGTTGACGTGTTAGTCACACTCGAAGCCATGTTCAAGGAAGTGAAGGAAGCGTTAGCGAATGGCGAGCACATTTACATCCGTGGATTTGGCAGCTTCATTACGAAGAAGAGAGCTGCGAAGATCGGGCGTAACATCAAGAAGAATGTAGCCGTGGAGATTCCCGAGCATTACATTCCGGCGTTTAAACCGTCGAAAGAATTTGTTGCAGAGGTAAAGAAGCTTAAAAGTTCGTAAATTCGCATCCTAATTTGGAATAGGGTGCAGAGAAATCAACTTTGCTGATAGGCCTCGGCGTTGCCGCAGTTATCGCTTTGTTTGCTTTCGGACGAATATCGCCGAAGGTGCATGATCACGACCATGCCGCTCCCGGTATGGCGATGTCACAAGGAAATTCCGTGAAGCCTGCGGAATTCAAGGACTTATTGCAGCAGGCTAAGGAACGTGTTCCGGCCGACCGGCTGGGAGAGATCTCCCGGCTGGAAAATGCCGTCGTGCGGGGCGATGTACAGTCGCAACAGATCACCACATACCGGCAACTCTCTCTTCTCTGGGATGGCCTTAACGAGGCTCCCATTGCCGCTCATTATGCCGGTGAAGCGGCCAAGTTGGAAAATTCCGGAAAAAACCTCACCTTTGCAGCCAATTTATTTTTGGAGCACCTCGCACACACCCAGGATCCTGCGGTGAGATTGTGGGAAGTTTCATCCGCGATGGAATTGCTGGACCGGGCTATCGCCCTGGAGCCCGGCAACGATACGCTGAAACTTAGAAAAGGCGCCCTCATCGTGGATTATACCGGCGAGCCCATGAAAGGCATCGGCATCCTCCGCGAAGTGGCAGAGAAGAACCCGGAATTCCTGGACGCTCAGCTTACCCTGGCAAATTTCTCCATCAAATCCGGTCAGTTCGATAAAGCGATCGAAAGAATGGACAAGGTCCTCGAACGTACGCCTAACGAACCTAAAGCGCTTTTCCTGCTGGCAGTCTCTTATCAGAGCAAAGGCGAAAACGCCAAAGCGGTAGACCTGCTCCGGCAGTGCCGCAAGCTGATCAAAGACCCGGCCCTGGCTGCTGAGATCGACGGATACATTGAAAGTATTAAATAGTATTTCATAAAACATTAAAAAAATTACAAGCGTATGCCCTGCGGAAAGAAAAGAAAGAGACATAAAATCGCAACTCACAAGCGTAAGAAAAGACTGAGAAAGAACCGCCATAAGAAAGGCAAGAAATAATTCTCCTTTTTCCCCGCCATTTATACTCTTCAGGTATAGATAGCCGGAGAGGCTGCGCGATAAATTTTTAATGCAATCCTGCATGATGTTAGCATTAATCGTTAAATTGCTAGTGTCATGCAGGTTGTTTACGTAAGCAGCCTCACAGACGCTACGGATACCTGTATATCACCGAACCCTTTGCAATCCCCTCCCGAAGTGTAACCGCCGCTAACCATCGGCTACATCTGGGAATGCTGTACCCCCTTGTCAACCCAAACAGAGCACGGAGAGGGACGCATTAAAGTGAAAGTATTTATGGATAAAATTTTGACGCTTGAATAAGGAATTGATTATAAATGCAGCACCATCCGGTGTTGAAATTGCATTGCTGGAAGATAAGAAGTTGGTAGAGCTGCATCACGAAAGCGGCAATCCTAATTTTGCGGTGGGGACCTTTATTTAGGCAAAGTAAAAAAACTGATCCCGGGACTGAACGCCGCCTTCGTGGACGTCGGATTCGAAAAAGACGCCTTCCTCCATTATACCGACCTCAGCCCCTATATCCGTTCCATACTGAAATTCACCAACCAGGCCATCTCCGATAAATCCGGTACCTTCGAATTCGGCAAATTCAAAAACGAACCCGAAATCATCAAAACCGGTAAAATCACGGAAGTCCTCGGCGGAAAACCCAACATCCTCGTACAAATCCTCAAAGAGCCCATTTCTTCGAAAGGCCCGCGCCTCAGCTGCGAAATCTCCCCCCGGCAGATTCATCGTTATCACGCCTTTCAATAATATCGTGGCCGTCTCCAAAAAGATCCACTCCTCAGAAGAAAGAAAAAGGCTCCAGAAGATCGTGGAAGCCATCAAACCGCCCAACTTCGGCGTAATCGTCCGCACAGCGGCCGAAGGCAAAAAAACCGCCGAACTCCACGAAGACCTGACCACCCTGGTGAACACTTGGCACACCATCCAGGAAAACCTGCGCAGCGGACAAGCACCGCAGAAAATCCTGAGCGAACAGACCAAAACCACCAGCATCCTCCGCGACCTGCTGAACGAATCCTTCAACCGGATCGTCATCAACGATAAAAACATTTACTCCGACACAAAAACGTATATCCAGAAGATAGCGCCCGAAAAGCAGGACATCGTGACCTACTATCACAACGGCGCCCCCATCTTCGACCACTTCGGCGTTACACGGCAGGTGAAAGCCTCCTTCGGCAAAACCGTCAACCTCGACTCCGGAGTATACCTCATCATCGAAGCCACGGAAGCCCTCCACGTCATAGACGTGAACTCGGGCTACAAAAGCTCCAGCAACAACCAGGAACAAAACGCCCTGGCGTCCAACCTGGAAGCCGCAGCGGAAATCGCCCGGCAGCTGCGCCTCCGAGACCTCGGCGGCATCATCATCATCGATTTCATCGATATGAAACTGCCGGAGAATAAAAAGAACGTTTATGAGGCCATGGAGAAATTCATGGCGACGGACAGGGCCAAACACACCATCCTGCCCATCTCCAAATTCGGCCTCATGCAAATCACCCGCCAGCGCGTAAAGCCGGAAATCACCATCTCCGTGGCGGAAGATTGTCCCACCTGCAAAGGCACCGGCAAAATCGGCGCCTCCATGCTCATCGTGGAAGACATCGAGAAGAACCTCCAGTATCTCCTCAACCACCAGCACAAGGGCCTCACCATCCGCGTGCATCCCATCCTCTACGCATACCTCACCAAAGGATGGCTCCGCAGCCGCCAATGGAAATGGTACTTCGCGTACAAGAAATGGATCAAACTCCGCGCAGATACCAATTACCATCTCACGGAATACCACTTCTTCGATAATAACGACGAGGAAATTAAATTCTGATATTTTTAAAGGGCGCTCCCAACCGGATGCGCCCTTTTTCCGCCACGCCGCATTCCGGCCCCGGTTTGCAACATACCCGGCGGAAGATTGTTATACCTCCTAAATGCTACTTCGCTATGCTGAAAAAACCTTACTGCCCGCTTTGCTCCTGACCCTCGCCGTAGCCGCCTGCCAACAAGGACAGAAGAGACCCAAAGGCGAAGGCATCAACCGCGACACCACGCACTACACCAAAGAAGAGTATATCGCCGAAGCGATGGACAGCAACCAGGTTGTTTCTTTTCTGGACCATCATGCGGAATTTACACCCTACCGCGAAGCCATCCTGGAATTCTACCGCAAACGCGATTTCCACTTCGCCTGGATCGATAGCGCCGGGCTCACCGAACAAGCCGGCGGATTCATGAACATGATGCGCCAGGACGAAGCCACCGGCATCCGCGACTCCTCGCTCGATAAATCCCCGCCATGCGGCTCTACGATTCCCTCGCCGCCGAAGGCAGCGAATTCAACCGCAAAGACTCCCTTTTCCGCCTCACCGAAATCACCCTCACCGGGCAGTTCTTCGACTACGCGCAAAAGGTATGGGGAGGCATGACCAGCGCCAACTCAAAAGACCTGGAATGGTTCATACCACGCAAAAAGATCAATGTCGAAAGCCTCCTCGACTCCGTGATCAGATATCCCAAAACCGCAATCGCCACCAACGAACCGGTGAACCGGCAATACAAAATGCTGCGCGATGAACTGCAACGACTGGCTAAACTCGCTAAAGAAAATCCTGTTCTGGATTCTATCAGACTGGAAAAGAAGAAGACCTATAAATCAGGAGACTCCTCCGAAGTAATCGCCCTCGTGAAGAAAAGACTGCATATGTACGGAGACTTCAAAGACAGCGATACATCCTCCCGCTTCACGCCCCAGCTCGACAGCGCCCTGCGAAATTACCAGACCCGCCACGGGCACAAGGTAGACGGTGTCATAAAGGATCAGACCGTAGCCGCGCTGAACCGTCCGCTGCAACATTACATGCACCAGATACTCCTCAACATGGAACGCATCCGCTGGGTGCCCGTTGAAGTAAATACCGATTACCTCCTCGTGAACATCCCGAGTTCAGGCTGCATGCGTACGAAGACGGCAAGCTGGCCTGGAGCTGTAACGTAGTGGTGGGTACGCAGGGTAACAGCACCGTGATCTTCAGCAAGGAACTGAAGTACGTGGTGTTCAGTCCATACTGGAACGTTCCCCGGGCATCCTGAAGAAAGAAGTGCTGCCGGGCATCCGCAAGAGCGGCAACGCCTACCTGGCGAGACATAATATGGAAATGTCGGGTAGCGGGAATAATGTATCGGTTCGCCAGAAGCCCGGTCCCAGCAACTCGCTCGGTAAAGTGAAGTTCCTCTTCCCGAATGAGTACAACATTTACCTGCACGATACGCCGTCGAAGGGGCTGTTCAACGAATCCCGGCGGACATTCTCGCACGGGTGCATTCGTGTGGCGGAGCCGAAGAAACTGGCCGAATGGATCCTGCGGAAAGATTCCAGCTGGACGACCGCCAAGATCGACGCCGCCATGAATGCCAACAAGGAAAAATATGTAACGGTGAAAGAGAAGATCCCCGTGTTCATCGGGTACTTCACGGCGTGGGTAGACAGTGCCGGCCGCCTCAACTTCCGCGACGACGTGTATGGGCACGATGCGAAGCTGGCGAAGCTCCTGTTCGGCAAATAATTATTACGCGGATTGTTCCGTATGCAAAAGCGGTTTCCCGGAAAGGGGGCCGCTTTTGTCGTTGATTTAGGCAGGGAATACGTTGCAGAAGGAAGTACCCACCAACGAGAGCGCCCACGCATCCGGTCACCATCACATAATACATGACGGGAGAATCCTGCGCGAAATGCTGGCTGCCCACATTCAGCATAAGAGCGGCGGCGGCGTTGTAGGAAATATGAACGAGCATGGAAGGACAGAGATCGCGGAAGCGGAGGTACACCGTGCCAGTGGCGAGCCCAAGCAGGAAGGCGCCGGGCATCTGCGCAGGGTCCGGGTGAGCGAGCATATACAACAGTGCGCTTTGAATCAATGCAATGCCGTTGGAATAGCGATGGAGCAGGGCTTCCATAATGATGCCACGGAAAAGTATCTCTTCCATCATGGCCATCAGCACTACGGTGCAGACGATGGCTAAGGGCGACCCGATGCGGATGGAGGTAAAGCTCATATCCGGCCAGACCGGAAGCGGCAACAGGCTGCCTGCTCCGTCTTTCACCATTACTAAAGCGATGGCCATGGAAATGCAGAGCAGGAAAAGCTCTCCCGTCATAAAGAGGCGGGGCATGAACTGGAAATTATCGCGCTTGCGGATGAGCGCGCAAAGGATGACACTAACGCCGCCCAGCAGATAAAGCCAGGAAAGCATGGTGGGGAATTGGAGAAGATTAGTGCCTGAAACCATATACACAACCGCACATGGAACGATCCAGCCCGCAAAAAGTGCGATCTGCATTTGCCATGCGCCATTCAAAGAGAGGCCATGCCTTGTTTTGACATACATAATTGTGCAGCTAAATTTTCTTCGGGTAGTTGACTAGTCTCGGCTGATACGTTCAGCTAATATAAGCATTTTGCACTGGCAAAACCTTATTTTTGCGGCATATGGAAAAACAAATCATCAACTCCACCAACGCCCCGGCGCCTATCGGTCCCTACAACCAGGCCGTGCAGGCAGGCAATATGCTGTTCATCTCCGGCCAGATTGCACTGAACCCGGAAAGCGGCCAAGGAGCAGGACGATATCATCGCCGAAACGCACCGCGTGATGCAGAACCTCCGCAACATCCTTTCTGAGGCAGGCATGGAGTTCTCCGACGTGGTGAAGAGCACCATCTTCATCATGAACATGGGAGATTTCGGGCAAATCAATGAAGTGTACGGTAAGTATTTCACCGGTTACTTCCCCGCCCGCGAAACCGTTCAGGTAGCCGCATTGCCGAAAGGCGCCAATGTGGAGATTTCCATGATCGCCGTAAAGTAACAGGATGGATATTCTCGTAACCGGCGACCGCCAGCGCTGGGATGCCTTCCGGCAATCCCGGAGCACGGGCACGCACAACGTTCTCTATGAACCGGAACTTCAGCCACTGAAAGGCGGGGCGGATCTGGTGATCGACCTCTCGCTCGACGAGCGGCCCGAGAACTTCATGATCTATGCCCTTCGCCCGGAGACTCCGGTGCTGGGCTGCCTCGTAAAAACGCCGCCGTCTGCCTGGGAAGATTATCCGCGTATGTTCGCGGTGAACTGGTTGTCCGGGTTCTTCTCTATGCCGCGGCTGGAAGTAGGTATATCGGAAAGGGAGATGCGGAAGCGCTCAAAGTGTTGATGCGGGAGCTGGGATGGGAATATGAGTCCGTTAAAGCATCGGCCGGTCTGGTGACGCCCCGAACCGTGGCCATGATCATCAACGAAGCCTATTTCACGGCGGAAGAAGGGACCGCTTCGCGGGAAGACATCGACGTTTCCATGAAGCTGGGCACCAATTATCCCTTCGGCCCCTTTGAATGGTGCAGCCGCATCGGTATCCGTAACGTGTACGAAGTACTACGGGCAGTACATGCCGAAACCGGCAACGAGCGCTACCGCGCCAGCGCATCGCTCGAAAAGGAATACAACGCATTTATCCAACAACAGGACTAATCCTACCGTGGCACAGATCCTTCATTTAGACACAGCAACATCCATCGGCTCCGTTTGCCTCTCGCGCGACGGGCAGGCATTGGAAACGATCCGTAATACCGACCAGCGCGACCATGCCGCTACGATTACCCAATACATCGGCGATCTCATGCGCCGCCATGATGTAACCCCGATACGCTGGACGCCATCGCCGTCAGCGCCGGGCCGGGGTCGTATACTGGCCTGCGCGTGGGCACCGCTACCGCAAAGGACTGTGCTATACCTGGAAGAAACCCCTCATTGCAGTGTCTACCCTGCAGATGATGGCGGCGGGTATGCAGGCTCAGCGGCCGGGTGGAGACGTATTATATGCCCCAATGATCGATGCGCGCCGGATGGAAGTGTTTACAGCCGTATACGACCAGGCGCTGGGAGCCCTGCTTCCGCCCCAGGCGATGATCCTGGAGCCGGGAGCGTTTGAACTGTTTATTGCACAGAAAACCGTCATTTTCTTCGGTGACGGAGCCCCTAAATGGCGTGAATTGTTAGGGGAGCCAACCAATACGCTTTTTCCATCATACCAGATATCGGCCGAACATATGATCGGACTGCGGCCAAAGCCTTTGCGGATAAGGACTTTCAAGATGTGGCATATTTCGCCCCGCACTACCTTAAAGCCTTCTACCACCCCGGTAAAAAGTAACATCCGTTGAATTTTTAGCAGATTTTTAAGATTTCCCGGCATCATATTATGTATGAAACTCCGTTTATATCTGAAAGGGTAGCGACGGACGGCATATAGCGCCCGAAAGTGTCATGGAATCGTCAAATTGTGATAAAAAGGGGATATTCCGGGCTATATATTAAAAAAGAAGGTATAGAAATTTTTTTATTGTGACAGATATTATAATTTTGTATAATCAATATCCGCGATTATTGTCTAATAGTCTCGTTAATTACTGTCCGTTGATCCCTGTCATTTCATTATTTTTTAAAACTATTTTGCGATGGAAAAACAATTATTAACCACCTCTTCTAATACTCTTATTATTTCTAGAGGTAACAATGAAAAAGATCAGATCAAATTGGATTACATTGCCGTTAAGAAAGCCGCGATGGTGTTGAGAGCGATCAATCACAAGCTCCGCCAGCAGATGATCAAGCTGCTGGAGGACCATAAGCGCATGACTGTAACGGAGATTTATGTGAAACTGCGCCTGGAACAATCAGTAGCCTCCCAGCATCTCGCCATCCTGCGCCGTGCCGGGATCGTGATTACCGAAAGAGACGGCAAGTTTATCCATTATACCATCAACAAGCAGCGTATTGCCGAAGTGGCAAAATTCGTCGAAGAGCTGGTGGGATAAGCCCAACATCTTTCTTTTTCATAACCGCGCCCTCTTTGGGACACCTACGATACTAGAAGACCGCCTCAAGCAGGCGGTCTTCTGTTTTTTCGTATTTTTGCCCAAATCAAACCACCATTATGTACATTAAGCAGTTGTATACGGGATGCTTATCGGAAGCCGCGTATTATATCGAATCCGAGGGTGAAGCAGCCATCATCGATCCCCTGCGCGACATTGAGCCCTATCTCGCCCTGGCACACGAACGGAACGCCACTATCAAGTATATTTTCGAAACCCATTTCCATGCAGACTTCGTTTCCGGTCACCTCGACCTGGCCGCCGCCACCCACGCGCCCATCGTCTACGGTCCCGAGACGAAGACAGGTTTCCCGGTTCACATCGCCAAAGACGGGAAGAATTCCGCATCGGTAAACTGACCGTCCGCGCCCTCCATACCCCGGGTCACACCCTGGAAAGCACCTGCTACCTCCTGACCGACGAAGCAGGCCAGCCCCATGCCGTGTTCACCGGAGATACCCTCTTCGTAGGCGACGTAGGCCGCCCGGACCTCTTCAGCGGCAACATGACCAAAGAAGAACTGGCCGGTATGCTGTTCGATTCCCTGAATACGAAGATCAAGACCCTGCCAGACAGCGTGATCGTATATCCCGCCCACGGCCCCGGATCTTCCTGCGGGAAGAACCTCGGTCCCAACACGTCTTCCACCATCGGAGAGCAAAAACGCGACAATTACGCGCTGCTCGCAGAAGATAAAGCCGCTTTCATCAGCCAGGTGACCGACGGGCTCAGCACGCCCCGCAGTATTTCCCCATCAACGCACAAATCAACAAGGAAGGGTATGATGCCATGAACAAAGTCATGGAGCGCAGCCTGAAACCTTTGTCCATAGCGGAATTTAAGGAAAAAGTAGCCCAAGGCGCCGTGATCCTCGATACCCGCCACGCCACCACCTTCACCGAAGGCTTCGTGCCCGGTTCCATCAGCATAGGCCTGGAAGGCCGCTTCGCCGAATGGGCCGGCAGCTTGCTTCCCTTCGATAAAGCCATGATCCTCGTGACCGCCCCCGGCCAGGAAGAAGAAACGATCGTCCGCCTCGCGCGCGTAGGTTTCGATAAAGTGGAAGGCTTCCTCGAAGGCGGATTCGATGCCTGGAAAGATGCAGGCGAGAAGATCGATATGATCATCTCCGTAGATCCTGATGAACTGGCGATGGACATCCCGCACGACGAAAACCTCCTCATCGTGGACGTCCGCAAACCGGCTGAGTTCGCAGACGGCCACGTGAAAGACGCCATGAACCTCACCCTGAGCGAGCTCACCGACCCCGGTACCATGGCCGACCTCGACGAGCACCTGAACCTGTATGTGCATTGCCAGGGCGGATACCGTAGTGTGATCGCCTGTTCTCTCATGAAGCGCGAAGGCATCCACAACCTCCGCAACGTGACCGGCGGTTATGCGAAGATGAAGGATGAGAAAGGTATCGTCATCGAACAGGAAAAGAACGTGCTGAACTAAATGCAGCATTCCCATATTGAAGCCGGCGCCCCCAGCGCCGGCTTTTTCATATCTGGCAGGGGATTTGCGTCAACAAGGCACAACGTCCCATATGCCCTCATCCTTTCAAATCCCCGGGAAATCGTTTCCCTCTTCGATCATACTTACAGCCGCCCTGCCCGCCTGATGCTGGAAGATTTCTTCCGCGGCGGCGGGCTAACCCTCCAACAGATCCTCGGCCGCCAGGCCGTGTTGAAGACGTTTATCCGTCACTGGAACCACCTGAAGCATTTTGCGTATTCCCGCTATGATTGCGAAGAAGTATTGACTTTCAGCACACAAGCGGATTATTTCGCTTATGAGTTCCCCGGCGCGTGGGCGCGGATGTTCCCATCCACCAACCGCAAACTCGTGCGCGGCAAAAGCGTGCAGGTGATGTTCTTCTTCGAGCGGCTCGATGCTTTTTACTTCCCTTTACCGGAAGACATTGAATTCCCGGAGGCTTTCCAGGAGAAGGTAGACCGGATCCAGCGGGTGTTGGCACGCCTGAAAATAAAAAGAGGGGTGGAGGCCGTCCATAAAGACCGCTTTGGCGACTTTCATGCTTCCATGCTGCTGAAAGAATTGCAGGACATGAAGCAGCGCAAGCACCTCGATCCCTTTTGGGAGGCTTTGCATGAATTCGAGATGTATTGGTCGCTGGCGAAAGGGGTCATTGCCCAGGGCTGACGTTCCCGGAGTTCCATGAAGGGCCTCTCCGGCTGGAAGGGTTTTATCATCCGTTGGTGAAGAATGCCGTGCGGAATGACTTTACTGGCGGCTCCAATATCGTTTTGCTGACCGGTCCGAATATGGGCGGGAAGTCTACCGCGATGAAGAGCATCGGGCTCTGCGTGATGCTGGGGCACCTGGGGCTGGGTGTGCCGGCGTCCAGGTGCGCATTGCCCATGTTCGATTCCTTCCTGGCAGCTCTGAATGTCACCGACGATATTTCCACCGGGCTGAGCCATTACATGCAGGAAGTCATTTATCTCAAAAGCGTAGCCGAGGCCGCTGTGGCCGGACAGCGCTGCTTTGCCATGTTCGATGAGTTGTTTAGCGGCACCAATACCGAAGAGGCGGTATCCCTGCTCGTACAAACGGTACGCGGTTTGCAGCGTTTTTCGTCCGGAATGTTCATCATTTCCACCCACCTGGTAGAAATCCGCCCCGCGCTGGAAAATGTACCATACGATGCAATGCAGATGGAAGCGGAAATCGAAGACGGCGTACCGGTACAAACATATCGGTTAAAGCCGGGGTGGTCGGAACTGAAACTGGGCAACCTGCTTTTTACCCGGGCGGGACTGCATCAATTGCTGGGTAATGGCCCATCAATTTAATTTCCCCATTCTAAACATCTCCGCACCCGGGTTGTTGTACTAAATACCCTGTTTATCCCCGCCGGCAGCCAGGCATATCAGCAGTAGGGAGCAGCCGACTTTACAGCACGGCATTTTGCAAGGCGTTTTACCTATAGGATTGAATTAAAAACACATTCTCTTTTTAAATTTTAATCGTATGAAAAAACGCAATTCCTGGTTACTCGCCTGCCTGCTCGGACTGGGCGTATTCCTTTACGCTTGCAAGCCAAGCGATGCCAAACTTCAGAAGGAAGTCAATGACAAGCTGGCCGCTACTACTCCCGGCGTGATCGCGGAAGTTAAGGGCGGTGTTGCCACCCTGAGCGGTGAGGTCATGGACGATGCTACCAAATCTGCCGCAGAAGCTTCTGCCAAGGAAGTGAAGGGGATCAAATCGGTCACCAACAATGTAATGATCACACCTCCCGCTCCGCCGCCCCCGCCGGTAGTTATCAGCCCGGACGATCAGTTGAAGACGAGCGTGGATTCCGCGCTGAATGCGCATAGTATTTCCGGCGTAACGGCCACCATCGCCAACGGGGAGGTAACCCTGACAGGCACCATCAAAAGGCCGATCTCAAAACGGTGATGCAGGCTGCTGCGGAAGCCAAGCCTAAAAGATCCATAACAAACTGACCCTTCAATAACCGGCTGATCATCCATTACTCACTCAAAAATCTTGCACTATGGCATTACAGGAAAAATATGCGGAACTGATACAGGCTGCCAATGGCGGCGGCGTGTCCGGCCTGCAGGTGGCCGAGCAAAACGGCGTGCTGTACGTAACGGGTACCGCTCCTTCCGGGGCTGTTAAAGATCAGCTCTGGGGTATATATGAAAAGCTCGATCCCGAAATGCGGGCGGGCGATCTCGTGCTTAATATCTCCCTCGCCGAAGGCGCGGAGCAGGAGTATGAAGTGCAGTCGGGCGACAACCTGAGTAAGATCGCGAAGAAATATCCCGGCTCACCTGGCAAAAGATATTCGAAGCGAACAAGGATAAGATCAAGGATCCTGACATGATCCAACCGGGGTGGAAGTTAAAGATCCCCTCAGCGTGAAGCTGCGACAATAGAAGCAAGGGCGTCTCCGGCCGGAGACGCCCTTTTTAATTCCATAATGTCTTATTCTTCATGGCCCTGGGCATATTCCGGTTGCCATTCGTGCTTCCAGCGGCGATGGCTCCAGACCCATACTTCGGGTTGTTCGCGGATATTCTTTTCGAGGTATCTGACGAAGGCTTCCGTGATCTCCCCTCTTTCGTTTGGGCGGGATGTTCGAAGGCTATTTCCAGGCTGGCTTTATAATACCCGCGTTTGATCTTGCGGATGTCCACAAAAACCACGGGGATATCATTCCGGCGGGCGCTCATTTCAGGGCCTTTATAGAAAGCCGTCATTTTGTTGAGGAAGGGGTACCAGTAACATCGGCGCGGGTTGCCGGGGTTCTGGTCGGCCACCAGTGCCAGGAGGTATTGTTTGCCCATCCAGGGAGCCATGCCGTTGCGCATATCGTTAGCCGGGATGAGGGTTGTGCCGAACTTCTCCCGGAAGTGCCGGAACATGCGGTTCACTGGTTTGCTGGTAATAGGCATGAATACGACGAGGAAGGGATAATCCACGCCCTGCATGCAGAAGAGGTTGGCCCATTCCCAGTTGAAGTTGTGACCCAGGTGCAGCTGGCAGCTGCGGCCTTCTGCATAAAGTTTATGCAGGGGCGAGAGGTCGCAGATGAAGCGTTTTTGCAAGGATGCTTTGCTCATGGTGAGCAGCTTGATCGTTTCCACCATCATATCTGTCAGGTTGCGGTAGTATTGCCGCGCCATTTTGCGGACCTCCTTCTCCGGCTTTTCGGGAAAGCCTGGCGGAGATTGGCCAGCACCACCTTGCGGCGGTACCCCAGCAGGTGGTAGACCAGCACGTACAGCAGGTCGCTGATGCGGTACAGCACCCAGAGGGGCAGGATGGAAACGCTATAACAGAATGCCAGTAAAATATAATACATATCCTCGCGCGCTTTTCTCTACAGTATGATATTCTGAACCAGTTCGCTTTTTGCCGGGTAATCGGTATTGTAATGCAATCCACGGCTCTCTTTGCGGAAGGCGGCGCCTTTCACGATGAGGTAACCCGCGGTGATGAGGTTGCGCAGCTCGCAGAGCTGGGGCGATACGGCCGTCTCCCGGTAAAGGGCTTCCGTTTCCAGGTGCAGCATGTCGAGGCGGCGCATGGCTCTTTCCAGACGTACGTTGGTCCGGACGATGCCCACGTAATCGCTCATGATCTGCTTCAATTCCTTGAGGCTTTGGGTGATGAGGATCATTTCCTTGGGGCGTTGGTGCCCAGGGTATTCCAGTCCGGAACGTCTGCCCGGATAGCGGTGCGTTCAATGGCGGTGATGGCATCCAGGTAGCAGCGGTGTGCGAACACCATGGCTTCCAGCAGGGAGTTGGAGGCCAGGCGGTTGGCGCCATGAAGCCCTGTACTGGCGCACTCCCCGGCTGCATACAGGTTCCGTATGGAGGTGCGGCCATGCTCGTCCGTCTTAATGCCGCCGCAGCTGTAATGGGCCGCCGGGGCAACGGGGATCATATCTTTGGATATATCGATGCCGATGGAGCGGCATTTTTCGTAAATGTTGGGGAAGTGGTGGATGAATTTCTCCAGTCCATATGCCGGCAGTCGAGATATACGTGCTCGGTACCGGTGATCTTCATCTCACTGTCTATGGCGCGGGCCACGATATCGCGCGGGGCGAGGGAGAGCCGTTGATCGTACTTATGCATGAAGTCTTCTCCGCAGCGTTTCTCAGTATCCCGCCATCACCGCGAACGGCTTCGGTGATCAGGAACGACTGCCCGCTGACGCCCAGTTCGTACAATGCCGTGGGGTGGAACTGGATGAACTCCATATTCTCGATCCTTCCCTTGGCGCGGTAGACCATGGCTACGCCGTCGCCCGTAGCGATGGCGGGGTTGGTGGTGGTGCGGTATACCTGTCCGTTGCCGCCTGTTGCCAGCAGCGTGAGGCGCGACAGGATCTTCTCTATCTTATTGGTTTTGAGATTGAGGACGTAAATGCCGTAGCATTCGATGTCGAGAGGGATTTGGTGACGAGGTATCCGAGGTGGTGCTGGGTGAGGAGGTCCAGTACAAAGCAGTGGGTGATGATTTCAATATTAGGCGCCCGGCGAACGGCTTCCAGCAAAGCGCGTTCTATTTCGCGGCCGGTGACGTCTTTATGGTGGATAACCCGGAACTCGGAGTGGCCGCCTTCTTTGCCGAGGGCGAGGTCGCCATCCGGAGATTTGTCGAACTGGGCGCCCCAGGTGATGAGCTCGTTCACACGGTCGGGGCCTTCCTTCACAACGATTTCCACGATCTTCTCATTGCACAGCCCGTCTCCGGCGATCAGCGTGTCTTCAATATGTTTCTCGAAGCTGTCGTTTTCCAGGTCGTTCACAACGGCTACGCCTCCTGGGCGTATTTGGTGTTCGTTTCGTCTTCCCGTGTCTTGGTAATGATGGTTACCTTTTTGTCCGGAAACTGGCCGGCCACTTTCAGCGCATACGTAAGGCCGGCGATACCGGACCCTACTACCAGAAAATCTGTTTGATGCATAGGCATCAAAATTAGTCAATAATCGGATTACTTGGCCCTTGTAAATGATGCCAATACGTAACGTGTAGCGGGGTAGCCTGTCTGCGGAAAGATGTTACCGGGGCGATGCGGGCGGATGGCGGGTAGAATGGAGTTACAACGCTATATCTATACTGTATCCATACTGTATCTATACTGCATGTATATAGTATCTATACAGAAACAGTGGACCTGAGGTGGAGATGATGTGGACTTGATGTGGACTTGATCTGCAGCAAATGTATAGAAAATGGTAAACATATTACAGGCAAACCGGATGCCTTTCCTTAGCGTGAGGGATGTCTATTGTGCTGATAAAGAATTATTTACGGCCATTCCGGATAGCTGCTAATCCGGGTGGATTGCTGCAAATCGAAGATACGAAAGTAATTTCAGCCGAAATACACAAAAAGTTGCTGCAGGAATAAAATGTTTTCCGGCCAATGGGGTCAGATCCGGTTGCGCAGGTAGTATAAACTTCCCGATACGATCAGCCACTGCGCGATCCCGTAAGTCAGCATAACGAGCACTCCGCTATATGGGAAATCGGCATAGAACAATTCAAATGCCAGTATCGTATCCGACATTACGAAAAAGAACGCTCCCAGAATACAACGCCTCCCATACCACGGCGCCCCGAATCCGAAAGCCCGTATAGCGAGCATGAGCATAGATGTGATGACGCCCGTGTATACAATTACCGGGATCTTCATTTCCCCGCTTTCGGATATAAGACAGACAGCACGATGGCCGCATACCCCAGGGCCATAAGCATCGCCAGTATTTCCACGACCCCGGCTTTAGGCCGCGGCCTGGAACCGGCGAAGAAACCGATGTACATCAAATGTGCTATGAGAAAGCTCACCAGACCCGGCAGAAAGTATTGCGGGAACAGGAGGAACACATCCCCGACCAGGAAAAATAATAGCCGCGAAAATGAAGTTGCGGGAGGAAAATTGCAGCTTTCCCGCCAGCGACCAGCCATACACCCCAGGATAATCATCAGGAGCGGCTTGGTGATAAAGCGGGCATCCGGAACGTTGAAAACGATCATCCCGATATCGGCCAGCAGCGCGAGGAAATAAATAACGACCCAATAGGCAGGTTTCATGAGGTGGAATTGTCCCTCAACTTACACCCTTTTTAACTTGTGAGCAATACATAAAAAGTGGTACCTTTTTCCGGGATGCTGCTCAGTTTCAGTTGCCCGCCATGCATCTGTATGATCTGCTGGCTGAGGCTCAGCCCGATCCCGAACCCTTCTTCTTGGTCGTGAAGAACGGAATGAAGATCTTCTCCTGCGCATCCGGATCAATGCCCGGTCCGTTGTCCGTAATTTCTATGATCACCTGTTGCCCGTTGAAAGATCCTTTGACGTTAATCACCGGTTCATCGGTATGTTCCAGCGCGTCCATGGCGTTTTTGATGAGGTTGATGAGCACCATCTGCAACTGGGTCTCGTCTGCATGGATTTCAATGTTATCGGGCGACACATGCCAGCGGTAGCGTATGCCAGCGGTCTTCATATCTGCCAGCAGGAGGTTGCTGACGGAGTTAAGGAGTTGTTTGAGATTGAGGGTGGTGAACTGCGGTTTGGGCAGGGTCGTGTAATCGCGGTATGCGTTCACGAAAGCCATGATTCCTTTGCTGCGGCTTTCGATGGTTTCCAGCGCTTCACGGAGGTCTTCCACAGCGTCGTTCTGCTCATCGGTTACTGCGAGGTCGTATTGCACGATGTCGCGCATGGTGCCGATGAGGCTTACAATGGGCGTCACGGAATTCATGATCTCGTGGCGGAGGATCTTGGTGAGGTTTTGCCAGGCTTCCAGCTCTTTTTGTTGCAGCTCCGCATGGATGTTCTGTAACGAAATCAGTTTCACAAGCCGGCCCTGCAGGCGTACGCTCGCCGCATGGATTGAAAGCTGCTGGCCGTTTTGCGTGGCGTAGAGGGTTTTTTGTCCGGCGGGGAGTTGCAGGAGCAACTGCGCCAGGTCGGGGTGCACGTTCTTCAACTCGTCGATATACCGCAGGCGGTAAATACCCAGCAGCCGGAAAGCCGCGGGGTTGATCAGTTCTATCTTCCCGTCGGCGTCGAACGAAAAGATGCCGATGCTGATATGCTGAATAATGGTATCGATGTATTTGAGGTTCGCTTCCCGTTCCGCGCGGGTTTGCCGGAAAGCTTCCAGTACTTCGTTGAACTGGTGGTTCAGCGCCGCGAAGCTCTTGCCCAGTTTGTTATCCGCACTGAAGCGGATGGAGAAGTCCTCGTACCTGATGGCTTCCAGGAAAGGGTAAGCTTCCGGTTTACGCGGTTGAGGTAATGGTATAACGATACCACCTGGGCCACGAGAAACGGCGCCACGAGCCATATGAGCAGGGGTAACCCAGCTGCCATAGCACGAAGCCTGCCGCCACGGTGGCGATGAACAGGATGAGGCGAAGCAGTATGTTGACGCTGAAGCGATTCATGTCAGAGGTTGTATTTTTCCATGCGGCGGTACAGTGCGGCACGGCTCAGGCCCAGCTCCCGCGCTGCATCGGTGATATTGCCGTTGCATTGTTTCAGCGCCTGGGCTATCATATTCCTTTCCATATCCTCCAGGTTGAAGCCGGTATCCAGCTTTTCTGCCGAGGCGTTGGATTTCACGAAAACGTCTTTGGGCATAAGCGTTTTGCCCTGGCAAAGGATCACCGCCCTTTCGACCGCATGTTGCAGTTCGCGGATGTTGCCCGGCCAATCGTAGTTTTCCAGCTGGGTGATGAGCGTTTCATGTAAGAACGCAACCGGGCGGTTATACTTTTTACGGTAGATGCCGAGAAAGTATTCAGCCAGGGAACGATGTCCTCTTTCCTGTCGCGCAGGGGCGGAAGATGAACCTCAATTGTATTGATGCGATACAGCAGATCCTGCCGGAATTGCCCGGAGGCTGCGAGCTGCGAGATGTTCTTATTGGTGGCGGTAATTAACCGTACATCGATGGGGAGTTGTTTATTGGAGCCAACGCGCGTCACCTGGCGGTTTTGCAGCACGGTCAGCAGTTTTGCCTGGAAGGGGATAGACACGTTGCCGATCTCATCGAGGAAAATGGTACCTCCGGCGGCTTCTTCGAATCGTCCGGCGCGGTCGTCTCTGGCATCGGTAAATGCGCCTTTGACATGCCCGAACAGTTCGCTTTCGAAGAGGGTTTCGCTGAGGGCGCCGAGGTCTACGGGGACGAAGGTCTTTTCTTTCCGCATGCTGAGGGCGTGGATGTGCCGGGCCAGCAGGTCTTTACCCGTTCCGTTTTCGCCGAGGATGAGGATGTTGGCATCTGTTCCGGCCACGCGGCTCACGGTTTCGAGGACTTCCTGCATGGCGGGGCTGTCGCCGATGAGCACATTGCCGGTATGCAGGGTGGCGCCACCGGCTTTCTTTTCCTGTTTAGCCTGGTTGGTGGCCACGGCTGCCTGCATGGTAGCCAGCAGTTTATCGTTTTCCCAGGGTTTGAGGACGAAGTCGGCCGCGCCGGCTTTGATGGCGCGCACGGCCATTTCTACGTCGCCATATGCGGTGAAGAGGACTACGGTGGCTTTGGGGTTGATATCGAGTATCTTGTCCAGCCATTCGAAGCCTTCTTTTCCGCTGGAAAGGTCGCGGGTGAAGTTCATGTCCAGCAGGATGACGTCGTACTCGAAATTGGTAACGAGGTAGGGGATCTTTTGCGGATTCTTTTCGAAGTCGACCTGTGCGAAGTGTCTTTTCAGGAGAAGCCTGGCGGCGCGGAGTACGTCCACGTCGTCGTCCACGATCAGAATTTTACCTTGCTGGATGCTCATGAATTATAGGATTAATGCGTTTTCGGTAGAAGATAGCAAAACGTATTCCGGGAAGCGGCGCGCCTGGTGGCGGAGGGGCTTCAATTTCGCCGGAACTGCCCTGCGGTGGCAATAATAAGGAAACATTCGGGATCGGCTGGGGATATTTTGAAAGCGGGGCGGGGGCGCCCGCCTGTCCGGAAACGGACACTTCCTGTCCGCTTTGGAACAGCGCTCCGAAGGGGAGAAGTAGTTGCGTCCGCCGCCATGGCGGGTTTGGGGTTTGGCATGGCTTGGCACATGGATTGACTTTCCCTGTCCAGCAATTAACGTCATGGACAGACAGATCAAAAAGAAATATTGGACCAAACAGCGCCTCTTCCTTTACGGAGGCGGCGGGCTGGTGGTGCTCCTGCTCTGGAGCTTTATTTTCGCGGATAAGCGCAGCAAGCTCAACGTGGAGAAAGAAAAAATCACCATTTCCCAGGTCACCAAAGGCACGTTCGACGAGTACATCTCCGTTACGGCCGTGGTGCATCCCCTCAAGACCATCCGCCTGGATGCCATCGAAGGCGGGTATGTTGCCCGGAAATTCATCGAAGGCGGCAGCATGGTAAAAGCGGGCGATTCCATTCTCCGTTTGGAGAACCAGCGGCTGATGATGGACTTCGTGAACCGGGAAACGGAAATGTACCGGCTCATCAACGAGCTGCAGAATACGCGGCTCCGCCTCAAACAAGACCGCTTTGCCCTGGAAAAGACACTCAGCGATCTCGATTACCAGGTAGACCAGGCCAAAGACCTCTTCGAAAGGAACCATAAGCTCTTTAAAGATAAAGTGGTAGCCGAGCAGGAATACCTGCGTACCAAACGTGAATACGAACGCCTGGCCCGCCAGCGGGAGATCGAGGTGAAGTCGCAGGACTACCAGCTGGAGAACGCCCGTACGCAGATCGAGCAGCTGGAAGGACCATCTCCCGGACGCAGCGCAACCTTTCCCTCATGAAGGATAACCTGGCCAACCTGGTGGTGCGCGCCCCTGTAGACGGGCAGCTGTCGTCCATCAATGTGGAAGTGGGCACCAGCATCCTGGCGGGGCAGAATATCGGTCAGATAGATGATATGGACGGATTCAAGATGCGCGCCGAAGTGGACGAACATTACATCTCCCGCATTTTCGCTGGACTGAAAGCTAATTTTGATTTCAACGGGAAAGCCAATGAAATGGTGATCTCCAAAGTATATCCCGAAGTTAAAAACGGGCGTTTCGAAGTGGACATGAACTTCGTGAACGCCGCACCGGATGGCATCCGACGCGGGCAATCCTCTCCTATCCGCCTTGAGCTTGGAAAATCTTCCGAAGCCTTACTTTTGCCTGCGGGCGGGTTCTTCTCAGACACCGGCGGCAATTGGGTGTATGTTGTGGAAAGCGGCGGCAAGCGTGCCGCCAAACGCAAGATCTCCCTTGGCCGCAAAAACCGGTATACTTCGAGGTGCTGGACGGGCTTCGTCCCGGCGACCAGGTCATCACCTCCTCGTATGAAAACTTCGGAAATAAGGAAGTCCTGGAATTTTAATCCACCCAAAACCATTATCTCAATCTTCAATCCGCAACAATGATCAGAACAGTCAACCTGCAAAAACTATTCACCACCGAAGAAGTGGAAACGACGGCGCTTAACGGCATCAATATGGAAATCCAGGACGGAGAGTTCGTAGCGATCATGGGCCCGTCGGGCTGCGGTAAATCCACGCTGCTCAACATCATCGGGCTGCTCGACAATCCTTCTCACGGGGAATATCATTTCTGGGGCAGGAAGTAGCGCGGATGAGCGAGCGCCAGCGCGCGCAGCTTCGGAAGGGGGCCATCGGGTTCGTATTCCAAAGCTTTAACCTGATCGACGAGCTGACTGTTTTCGAGAACGTGGAATTGCCGCTGCTGTACCTTAAAGTTCCGGCCAGCGAGAGAAAGGCGAGGGTGGAAGAAGTGCTGGAGCGTATGAACATCATGCACCGCCGCAATCACTTTCCGCAACAGCTTTCCGGCGGTCAGCAACAGCGCGTGGCCATTGCCCGCGCGGTAGTAGCCAAGCCCAAGCTGATCCTTGCGGATGAGCCCACGGGTAACCTGGATTCCACCAACGGCGAAGAGGTGATGAAACTCCTCCAGGAGCTCAACGATGCCGGCACCACGCTTATCATGGTAACGCACTCGCCGTACGACGCGGGTTTCGCTCACCGTATCGTCAACCTGTTCGACGGTAAAGTAGTGACCGAGAATATCAAGGAACAATTTCACGTGTAATACATAAACCGCATTGCCGCACAAGGCATAACGATATAAAACGGATTGACCATGATACCACATTGCCCGGAAAATATCCTTCAGCTTCCGCCGCTGGGACAGGCCGCAACGGCCTTCTCCTGCGGTAGCGGCTCCGACGAGGGGTTCCGGGCAATGTTGCTGATGCCATCCATGTTATGGCCCATTTTAATTGTATTGTTCGGCGGGCTTTGCCTGTTGAACCAATACCGCCGCCGTAAATCCGGCACAGATTTGCCAACGAACAATTAACCATCTCAACCCCTTTACTCGTCATGAACATGCTCAGAAATCAGTTTAAGATCGCCTGGCGGAACCTTTGGAACAACAAAGTTTTCGGCGTCATCAACGTCACCGGGCTTACAGTGGGCATGACGGCCTGCATGTTCATCCTGTTGTGGGTTGCGAATGAATATAGTTTTAATCGCTATCACGAAAGGCTCCCCGCATCCACCAGGTGTACGAGCACCAGTATTACTCCAACAACGAAATGCTCACCACCACGGCCACACCAGGCCCCCTGGCGGACAAGCTCCGTACGGAGGTGCCGGGTATCCGCAAAGTGGCGTCTGTAAGCTGGAACGCTGATAAGCTGTTGTCTGTGGGAGAGAAGAACCTCAAGTTCCAGGGGCATTACACGGACAACGACTTCTTCGACGTATTTTCATTCCCTTTTTTGGAAGGCAGCGCCGCAGGAGCGCTGATGCAGCCGGGCAACATCGTGCTCACAGATAAAACGGCCGAAGCGCTTTTCGGGGATGAAAAAGCATTAGGGAAAACGATCCGTTTGGAACACACTAATGATTATACGGTAACCGGGGTGGTAAAGGCCGCACCGCTTAACAGTTCCCTTAGATTTGCGTTCCTGCTGCCGATGCAGGCACTAAAAACAGAGCATCCCCGGCTCAATAGCTGGGATGCCAATGCGCCTCGAACTTATGCTTTACTGGACAAGAATGCCGATCTGTCGAAAGTAAATGCCATCGCAAAAGACATAGTTAAACGTAATTCTCAGGGCTCTACGACTGAATTATTCCTTTATCCCTATTCCGATGTTTACCTGCAAGGCGAGTTCAGGGACGGGAAAGTATTGCCGGGACGAATGGAATATGTAAGGTTGTTTATCATCGTTGCGGCTTTTGTGTTGCTGATCGCCTGCATTAATTTCATGAACCTGTCTACCGCCAGGGCGGTACACCGTAGCAAGGAAGTGGGCGTCCGTAAGGCTATAGGCGCCGGACGGTTTTCACTGGTGTCGCAATTCCTGGGAGAATCATTTGCGCTTGTACTAATTTCTTCGGTGCTTTCAGTGCTATTGGTCTGGCTACTGATGCCGGCTTTTGAAAGATGGTGAATGCCGAGATCGCAGTTCCGATGTTTACCTGGTATAACGTGCTGGGGATACTTTGCCTGGCTATCTTCACCGGCTTTGCGGCCGGCAGTTACCCCGCTTTTTACCTGTCTTCCCTTAACCCCATCGCTACGCTTAAAGGCGGAATGCTGCGGTTGAAATCTTCGGCGATATGGCTGCGGAAAGGCCTCGTGGTATTCCAGTTCATCATTTCCACGGTGCTCATCGTGTCTGCGATACTCGTCTATTTGCAAATTCAATATATCAAAAACCGGAACCTGGGGCTGAACAAGGACCAGGTGGTTTTCTTCAATAAAGAAGGTGCGCTGAACAATAACCTGGAAGCCTTCCGCCGTGCGCTGGAAGGTAAGCCGGGCATAGTGGCATCATCTATATCCAACCAATTGCCCATTGATGTCGGCAACAGCTTCCAGGGCGTTTCCTGGCCGGGGAAGGGAGCAACGGAAAAGGTGTTGTTTGATAAGCTGGAGGTAGGTAAGGGATTTGGCGAAACCATGCAACTCGAGATGCTCGAAGGCCGGACCTTCTCGGATGCATTTGCTACAGATTCGAACGCTGTGGTGATCAATGAAACGGCGGCCCGGCTCATGCACCTGGAGAAACCCTGGATAGGCCGGATCATCACCATAAACGACCGGCAGGCGCCCGTCATCGGTGTAGCTAAAGACTTCGCCAGCGCACACCTCGCCAGAAAATCCGCACCGATGGTTATCCTTCCTATTGAAGAGGATGGCGGGAAGGTGCTCGTCCGCATTAAACCCGGGCAGGTCGACGAAGCGCTGGCCAGTCTCGGTGCCGTATTCAAACAATTCAATCCGCAATATCCCTTCGAAGCGAAGTTCATGGACGTGTATTTCGAAAGGATGTACCGCAGCGAAGCCGTGATCGGCAGGCTGGCAACGGTATTTACGGTGCTGGCGATCCTCATTGCCTGTCTTGGACTCTTCGGGCTGGCGGCCTTCACGGCGCAGCAGCGTACCAAAGAGATCGGGATCCGGAAGGTGCTGGGCGCCACGGTAGGGCAGATCCTCGTGCTGCTCAGCAAAGACTTCCTGCGGCTGGTGTTGCTGGCGGTGGCCATCGCACTGCCGCTGGCGGCGTACTTCATGCAAGGGTGGCTGGAGAAGTTCTCCGCCCACATCGAGATCAGCTGGTGGATTTTCCTGGGAACGGCGGTATTGTCGCTCGTAATGGCGATGCTGACCGTCAGCTACCAATCCGTTCGCACGGCGCGGATGAACCCTGTCAAATCCCTGCGCGCAGAATAAACTGAACCTTCAAACCACGAATTATTATGTGGAGAAATTATATCAAGATCGCTTTCCGCAACATCTGGAAAGCCAAACAGGTAACCTTCGTCAACGTCATCGGGCTATCCGTGGCCATCGGCACCGCGCTGCTGCTGTGCATGACGGTATACAAGGAATTCTCGTATGATAACTTCCATGAAAAAGGCGGCAGGCTGTACAGCGTTTATAAAGACGTATGGATGCCCGACAAGCCTACCTTTATGCCGAACATGCCCCATCCGATGGGGCCGGCGGTGAAGGCGGAGCTGCCTGGCGTGAAGGAATCCGTGCGCCTGGTGAGCAACACTACGGCATTCCGTGTTGGCAGCGAACAACAGACCACTACCGTTACATTTACCGAGCCTTCCTTCTTCAGCATGTTTTCCTTTCCCATCGTGAAAGGCGAACCCAGGCTCGGGCTTACAGATATCGTCCTTTCTGAAAAGACAGCGGCTAACTTATTCGGGAAAAACGATCCCATCGGGAAGCAGGTCGAAATGAAAGTGGACGACCAGTGGAAGCCGCTCACGGTAACGGGCGTAGTGAAAGACGCGCCGCAGAACTCCAGCATTTTTTATGCAGTGATCGTTCGGTTGGAGAATCAGTCCAGCTACGGGGCGAACAATGGCAACTGGTTCAACATCAGCCTTGAGACCTTCGTGGAATTGGAGCCCGGAACCGATCCGGAATCGGTTCGGCGCGCAAGCAAAGACATGCTGGCCAAATATTATGAAGAAGATATCAACCGCCAGAAGAGCGGCGGCGCAAAGGCGGGGCCGTATGGCGCTTACCAGCTGTTGGGATTCGTGCCGATGAAAGATGTGCATTTTGCACAGCAGTCCAACCTCGGTGGCGCGAAGAAGCCCCTGGTGCTGATGTTGCTCTTTATCTCGGGGTTCCTGTTGTTTATCGCCAGCATCAACTTCGTCAACCTTACCCTGGCGCGTTCGTTTACCCGCGCAAGGGAAGTTGGGATGCGCAAAGTGCTGGGCGCAGGCAAGTGGCAGCTGAGCCTGCAACTTTGGGGCGAAGCATTGCTGCTGTTCCTGATCTCAATGATCATTGGCGGCTTGCTGGCGTTCCTGCTGTTGCCTTTCTATAACTCGATGTTCCGGTCTGGCGTGAGCTTCGGATTGCTGCTGCAGCCCAGGTTCATTGTCGGGATACTGATAACGCTGCTGGTGGTGACGGCATTTGCAGGAGGGTATCCTGCGGCCGTGATGGCCCGCGCCAAAACCTTGCAGGTGCTGAAAGGAAAGATGTCGACCGGCCGCAACAATTACTTCCGCAACTCGCTCATCGTCACGCAATTCGTATTTTCCAGTTTGCTCATAATCGGGACGTTGATCGCCTGGCGCCAGATGGCATACCTGCGGGATAAGCCGTTGGGTTTCAATTCTGAAGAAGTCATCAGCATACCTATCGGCGCTAAAGAAAACGGTAATGCCGCATTGCTGCGCATTCGGGAAGAGCTGAAGGAACAGCCGGGGATCCTATCCATTACCGGCACCAATTTCAACTTCGGCAGCGGGCTGGACGGCCGGGCCAGTACGTCCATCATTACCTGGGACGAAGACGGCAAAGACCTGAAAGCGCACTGGCAGGGGTTTCTACGGATTTTGTCAAAACCATGAGCCTCCAGTTGATCGAAGGGCGCGATTTTAATGCAGGGATGGCTTCGGATTCCAATGGTTTCATCATCAATGAACAGATGGCGCGGCAGTTCGGGCCCGGTAAAGGCCATGTGGGATACCGTTTCCGGCTGGATAGCGAAAGCACCACGGAGTACCAGGTGTTGGGGATCGTAAAGATTATCATTTTAAGTCACTACATAAGGAAATAGAACCGTTGCTGATTCACCTGATGAGCCCCGGAGAGCGGACGCAGTACATATTCGTACGTGTTGCGCCGGGAGGGCTGATGGCATCGAGGGATAAGGTGGTGGCGGCCTGGAAGCGCATTGCGCCGGAAACGCCGTTCATCGGTTCGTTCGTCAACGAAAATACAGAACGGCAGTACGAAGCGGAGAAAACGCTGACGACGATCTTCATCAGCGGCGGGTGCTTACGATCATCATTTCCTGCATGGGGCTCTTTGCCATGGCCATGCTGATCATCGGGCAACGGACCCGCGAGATCGGGATACGGAAGGTGCTGGGGGCGAGCGCGGCCGGGGTGGTAACGCTCATCTCGCGCGACTTCCTGGTGCTGGTGGGCATCGCGATCCTTATTGCTTCGCCGGTGGCGTACTTCCTCATGCGCCAATGGCTGAAAGAATTCGCTTACCGGATCGATATCCACTGGAGCGTGTTCGTAATGGCGGGAGGACTGGCCATGCTGGTAGCGGCGTTGACGGTGAGCTTCCAGAGCGTTCGGGCAGCGCTGATGAACCCGGTTAAATCGCTCCGGACGGAATAGCATATTACCTACATTAAATTTTTTTATATTCAGATCATGATTCAACTGCGTAACATAACCAAGCATTACCCGGTAGGATTCGGGAAGCATGAGATATTGAAAGACGTGAATTTGGAGATACGGCAGGGGAGTTCGTGTCGATCATGGGCCCGTCGGGTTCCGGCAAATCGACCCTGCTGCACATCCTGGGGATGCTGGAAGACGCTTCAGAAGGGGAGTACCTTTTTCAGAACGAGCCGGTGCATAAGATGAACGACAAGAAAAGAACGCAGCTGCACCGGGGATCGATCGGATTCGTGTTCCAGGCGTACCATCTGATCGACGAGCTGACGGTATACGAAAATATCGAGACGCCCCTTTTATACAAGAATGTGCCGTCTGGCGAGCGTAAGAGCCGTGTAGCGGATATACTCGACAGGTTTAACATGGTGGCGAAGAAGGATCTTTTCCCCACACAGCTTTCCGGAGGGCAGCAGCAGCTGGTGGGCATCGCCAGGGCCATAGTGGCGGAGCCGGCTGTGATTTTCGCAGACGAGCCTACGGAAACCTTCATTCTGACCAGGCGCGGCAGATCATGGAACTGTTTGCAGAGCTGAATAAAAAGGACGGTATCACCATCGTCCAGGTAACCCATTCTGACGTCAACGCCGGTTTTGGCAACCGGGTCATTCAAATCATGGATGGAAGACTGCAATAGCCTTCCTATATTTTTCCGGAAGCTAAAAACTCATCATATGATGTTTTGCCTTAAATTCGTGTGGCCCCTTGCCGCACGCGGGAAGTTTATGCGTATTAATCAGGAAACCGGCATGGTATCACAACATTTCACATATTTTCGACCGGCTATGAAATTTTCGTCCGCTTTTACCGCACTGCTCGCGGCTATATTATTGTCTGTGCAGCCCGCCATGGCGCAAGAGGAGGGTGGACGTACGAGCGTTGTTACCAATATGCGCTCACGCATAACCTCACGCTTCAGCAAAGCGTGCTGAACAAGCGGCTCGCCGAACTGACGCTGAAAGTAGACCGTCTTTCCATGTGGCCCACCCTGTCGGGGAGCGCCAACGCGGGGTATATCTTCGGCCGGTCCATCAATATCACCACCAACCAGTTCAGTAACCAGGCGAATTTCAACGCCAGCCTTGGCCTGTCGGCCGGGGCGGACCTGTTTGGCTGGTTCTCCAAGCAGCACACGATCGCTTCCTCGAAATACGAAGTATATGCCCAGAATTTCCTGTTGGAAAAGGCGCGGAACGATATGGGCGTGAACGTAGCGAATGCGTTCCTGCAGATACTCCTGGCTAACGAGCAGGTGAAAATCAGCCGCGCCCAGGTAGACCTCAGCCAGACGCAGCTGGACAATACGAAGAAGCTGGTGCTGGCGGGCTCCGTTCCCGAAAGCAACCAGGCCGACCTGGAAGCGCAGCTGGCGCGGGACAGCTCCACGCTGGTGACGGCGGAGAATGCTTCCATTTTGCGGACGCTGCAGCTGAAAGCACTGCTGAACCTCGGGTTTGAGGTGCCCTTTACGCCTCAGATGCCTGAAAATGTACATTCCATCCCGGTCATCAACCTGACCGAGAACTCACCGGAAATGATCTTCAGCGCAGCGCTTTCCATTCAACCGCAATACCGCTCGGACGAAATGAGGGTAAAAGCAGCTGATAAATCGCTGGCCGCTCAGAAGGGCGCCATGTATCCCCGCCTCCGCGCCAATGCCGGCGCAGATACGCGCCTGGCAGGTAATATGCCGCGGGTGCCATATGGGCCGGAAAACTGGATTCCCTATGTTTCCAGCATCGGGTTTCCGAAGTCTAACCCGCTGGATACCGTGTTTACTTTCGATCAGTACGATGGCCGCCCAACCAAAAAGTATGGCGTAGGTCAGCAATTATCTGATAACTTCGGACAGAACATCGGCGTTACCCTCAGCTTCCCCATCTTCAACGGCTGGCAGCTGCGCGGAAACGTGGAACGCGCCAAAATAGAACTGGAAAACCGGAAGCTCTCGATGGACATTAACCGTTTGCAGCTTCGCCAGGATGTTTACACCGCCCATGCGGACGCGGTAGGCGCTTTCCAGAAGTACCAGGCGGCGATCACGACGGAAAGAGCGTCTCAGAAGGCATTCGATTTCGCGACCAAGCGGTTTGAAGTCGGACTGATGAACACGGTGGAATACGTCACCACGCAAACGAATCTCTTCAAGGCGCAGATCGAACGCGTGTCCGCCTTGTTTGATTATATTTTCAAGGTTAAACTACTGGAATTCTATCGCGATCAGAAAATTACGCTGTAGTGTTCCAAGACACAGTAATACAAAGCGTATATGAAGAAAAGAAAGAAACTTTTTTGTGGATAGGGGCTCTCGTGGCCCTTATCGTCATTGTAGCCATCGTACGGGGATCGGGGAAGGATGATGGGTTGAAAGTAGCCGTGGATAAGGCTTCTGCTAAAGATATCATTGAAGTTGTCTCCGCCTCCGGCAAGATCTATCCGGAAATAGAAGTGAAAGTCAGCTCGGACGTATCCGGGGAGATCACCCAATTGCTCGTGAAAGAAGGCGACTCCGTGAAGAAAGGACAGACGTTGGCAACCATATATGCAGACATCTACGCCTCCAACCGCGACCGGCAAGTGGCGGCGCTTTCCCAGACACAGGCAGAAGTTGCCAACGCCACCGCGGCGCTCGCCGCCTTCAAGGCCCGCCTCGACCAGGCCAAAGCTACTTATGACCGTAACAAGCAATTGTACGACGACAAAGTGATCAGCCGCCAGGAGTTCGAAACGGCCGATGCAACGTATAAAGCCGCCCTGTCCGATTACAACGCCGCCAATCAGCGTATTAACGCCAATAAATATGCGGTAGCCAGCGCCCAGGCCAACCTGGCGGAAGCTAATAAGAACCTGAGCCGTACCACCATTGTAGCGCCTACTGGCGGCACCATCAGCCTCCTTTCTGTGGAAGAAGGCGAACGCGTGGTAGGGACCGGGCAGATGTCGGGTACCGAAATGCTGCGTATCGCCGATATGTCTACCATGGAAGTGCAGGTGGATGTGGGAGAAAACGATATTCCGAAAGTGAAGGTGAACGACTCCGCCCTGATTGAGGTGGACGCTTATACCAACCGGAAGTTCAAAGGCCTGGTAACCCAGATCGCCAGTTCCTCCAAAGGTGCCGCAACCGCTTCCAGCACCTCTACGTCTTCCGCGGAACAGGTGACCAACTACGTCGTGAGGATCCGTATCCTGGCTGATTCCTATAAAGATCTCCTCGATCCCGCCAACCCCCGCCGCTTCCCGTTCCGTCCGGGTATGAGCGCCAACGTAGATATCCAGACGCGTACGGAAAAGAACGTGCTGTCTATCCCCATCAACGCCGTTACCACCCGCGATATGTCGGATACGGCCAAGAAAGAAAAGCCTAAAAAGGGCCGCAGGAAAATAAAGCAAACACCGCCAACGCCGCTAACCAGGAAGGCGGTAACCAGCGGCAGGATTTCCAGGAAGTAGTGTTCGTACTGCAACCCGATAATACCGTTCAGCTGCGCAAGGTAACCACCGGCATCCAGGACGATAATAATATCCAGATCACTTCCGGCCTAAAACCGAACGAAAGCGTAGTGAGCGGACCGTATACGGCGGTATCGCGCACGCTGGAAAATGGAAAGAAAGTGAAAGTAGTTCCGCGGTCGGAGCTGTTCGAGACAAATAAGTAGATTATAGCTGAAACATTATACAGGGGCGACTTTCACGAGTCGCCCCTTTGCATTCACATACATCGCAATACAAGGCATCAAAGGGCGATAACTTTAAATTAACGTACATTGCGGCCAATCAAAAGGAACAGAAGCGCATGGCTTACCATATCGGAATCATCGGAAGCGGTAGCTGGTCTACCGCCCTCGCCAAGATACTGACAGACAACAATAACCATATTCATTGGTGGATACGCAACGAAGAAACCATCAAGCACATGCAGTTGCGCCATCATAACAAACATTATCTCACCTCCGTTTACTTTGACACCAGTTTGCTTTCGCTAAGTAGTCGCGCTGCGGATGTGGTGGCCGCCAGTGATGTGGTAATACTGTCCGTACCTTCCGCCTTCCTGCCGGCGGTACTGGAGCAGCTGCCCGCGAATGCGTTCGAAGGGAAGCAGGTGGTATCCGCCATCAAAGGACTGGTGCCCGTCACCAATCAACTTATAAACGACTATCTCGCCGAGCGCTTCAATGTGCCGGCTGAAAAATACTTCACTATCACCGGGCCGTGCCATGCAGAAGAAGTGGCTAACGAAAAATTGTCGTACCTCACATTCTCCGGTACCGACATGGATGCGGCCGAGGCGATTGCAGCCCTCTTTAATAACAGCTATCTGCAGACCATCGTCAATACAGACGTGAATGGCGTGCAGTTCGCCGCAGTATTGAAGAACATCTACGCTATGGGCGCCGGCATCGCGCATGGCCTGGAATATGGCGATAATTTCCTCAGCGTGTTCATCACCAACTGTTTCCGCGAGATGCAGGAATTCCTTGAAAAGTATGGTCAATACGAAGCCGGCAGCGGCCGCGAGGCGGTGGTGCATAACTACAATGCCAGCGCTTACCTCGGCGATCTGCTCGTGACCTGCTACTCATTGCACAGCCGCAACAGAACCTTTGGTAACATGATCGGAAAGGGCTACAGCGTGAAAGCCGTGCAGCTGGAACTGAACATGATCGCGGAAGGGTATTATGCCAGCCGTTGCATCGCAGAGATCAACGGGCGCATCGGCGCTTATATGCCCATTGCACAGAAAATCTTCGCTATCCTCTGGGAGCAGCTGCATCCTGAAGAGGCTTTCCGGAACTGGAAAAAGGACTGATTTAGAAAAAAAGCGCGGCGGCGATCCCGTCGGCAAAGAATCTCCCTTCGCGCGTGAGCGTGAGGCGGTCATCGTTTTGCACCATCCAGCCTTTGCGGATGAACTCCCGGCTGGCGGCCAGGAGCTGGGTCTTTTATCCGCTCCGAAACGTTCTTCGACCACCGTCAGCGCACATCCGTCGGCCGTTCGCAGAGAAATCATGATATGCTCGTTGAGCGCCATGCTCGGACTGAGCATCTCGATCTCGAAAGGTACCGTTTCCTTTTTATCGACTGGATATACAGCGGATTATTGGCTACGTTCCACTGGCGCGATACGCCGTTGAAAGAGTGGGCGGAAGGTCCCAGGCCCAGGTAATGCTTGCCCTGCCAGTAACTGCTGTTATGGCGCGATCGCATACCGGGGAGCGCAAAGTTGGAGATCTCGTAATGTTCGTATCCGGCTTTTTCCAGTGCTTCCATGAGGATGCCGAAGTGTTTGGCAGCGCGGTCGGGGTCGATCGAAGGGATTTTATGGTGCTGGATGAAATGATCCAGCGCAGTGCCGGGCTCTACGGTGAGGGCGTAGCAGGAGAGGTGCGGGATGTTCAGTTCGATCGCCTGGCGGATATTAGCTTCCCAGCGCTCATCGGTGAGTGTGGGCCCTCCGTATATCAGGTCGATTGAAAAGTTATCGAACCCCGCTGCGCGCGGGCTTCTTTGAGGCAATCTACGGACTGCGACGCCTGGTGGGCGCGGTTCATCCATTTCAGGTCTTCATCGAAAAACGATTGTACGCCGATGCTGAGGCGGTTGACGCCCGTTTCGCGAAAGGCGCGCAACGTGTCGGGGTTGAGATCGTCCGGGTTGGCTTCCAGGGTGATTTCGGCATCTGGGAGCACGTTGTAATGCGTGCGGATGGTATCGATGAGGCGCCGGATGGCTCCCGGGCCAATGAGGCTTGGGGTGCCGCCGCCGAAATAAATGGTGGATATGGGCGCTCCCTGGAGGTAACCGCGCTGGAGGACCGCTTCCGCCGCCAGGCAATCCACCATATCTCCCCGCAGTTGCAGCGAGGTGGAAAAGTGAAAGTTGCAGTAATGGCAAGCTTTTTTACAAAACGGTATGTGCAGATATATTCCGGCCATGCGCGGTTAGAAAAGATTTAGGGGATTAATTTGCAAACCTCGAAAATACATGTCAGTTTTGTCGATATTTTTGGAACTGGAAAAGTTAATTGCATTATAAAATTTTGACCGTTGCGAACCTGGATGATCATATGTCTGCTGCTTGCCGGCGCCCTGCAAACCATGGCGCAGGCAGACAGTGCTGTGAAAAGAAAACCCGCTGCCGTGCGTCACGCACCGGCTGCCGGGCACAAAGTTAAGCCAGATTCCGCTCATACCGTGGCGCAACATCTGGCGGACTCCTGAAGGCCGCCGCTGCGGACTCTGCGCTGGCCGCCGCCGCTAAAGTACATGCCTATGATACCGTTATGCAGCGGCTCATGGAGAACAACGCATTCCTTACCCGCAAAGGCAAGCCGGTAGTGCTGGATGTGAACCCGGCCCGGAAGTACGCCAGCCAGGACTGGCTGGTATATCTCGTGGCGGGAGTGATCCTGCTACTGGGGATCATCCGGAGCAGTTACCTGAAGTATTTCAATGACATGTTCCGGGCGTTCTTTAACCCTACTTTGAGCCAGCGCCAGCTTAAGGATCAGCTGTCGCAGTCGCCGTTCCCTAACTTCCTGCTGAATCTCTTTTTGTTATCAGTCTGGGCCTGTATCTGTATCTCCTCATGTACCGCCTGGATTACCCAACAGATGCCATTGCCTGGATGCTCATACCCGGGCTGGTACTGCTGGTGGGGATCATATACCTGGTGAAATACGTGGTGTTGCGGTTCTGCGGATGGCTTTTCGGGAGCGAGGAACTGGTGGATGCCTATGTGTTCATCCTTTACCTCATCAACAAGGTGTTGGGGATACTGCTGGCGCCTTTCCTGGTGGTGTTGGCATTCTGCTCGCCTGAAATTGCCAGTATTTGCCTCTATATATCGATATTCTTTATAGTATTACTGGTTGTCTATAGGTACGTAAGGTCCTATTCGCTCGTCCGTCAATATCTCTCCTTCAGCAAATTGCATTTTTTTCTTTACCTTGCGCATTCGAAGTAGTGCCGGTTTTAATAATCACAAAGGTACTTTTACTTTGGTTAACTGGCAACCCGTGAGGGTGCCCCTATTGTTAACACAAGAGCAAATTTCGTATGATCAAAGGCGGGCCAAAAAAGAGGAAAACAACTGACGATCCTAATTTCCCAACCTAAGCCAGAAACAGAGAAATCACCTTATTTCGACCTCGCTAAGAAATTCAACGTCCGGTTGGACTTCTTTCCGTTCATCAGGGTGGAAGGTGTGCCTGGTAAGGAGTTCCGCAAACAGAAGATTGATATTGTCAACCATTCCGCAGTGATTTTCACCAGCAGGAATGCAGTAGATCACTTCTTTCGTATTTGCGAGGAACTGAAAGTCAAGGTATCGCAGGAGTGCAAATATTTTTGCATTACTGAAGCGGTTGCGCTTTATCTCCAGAAATTCATCCTTTACCGCAAGCGTAAAGTGTTTTATGGGGCAGATGGTTCCACCAAAAGCCTCCTGGAAGTCATGAACAAACACCGGGAAAACGAGAAATTTCTCTTCCCCAGTGCAGACAGCCAGAAAAAAGACATCGAGGAATGGCTGAAGACGAACAAATGCGACTATGCTACGGCAACGTTGTATAAGACCGTTTCCAACGACGTGACGGAGGTAATGTCTAAGACGGAATACGATATGATCGTGTTTTTTAGTCCCTACGGCGTAAAATCCCTCTTCGAGAACGTTCCGAAATTCAAACAAAACGGCACCCGTATAGGCGCCTTCGGCCCTACGACTTCCGCAGCCGTGGAAGAAGCTGGACTCAAACTTGACATCAAAGCCCCCGCACCGCAGGCGCCTCCATGGTTGCCGCACTCGAACAATACCTGGCGGGGCTTAAAAATAATATCGACCTTTACGAAAAATTATCACGGGGAACATCGAAAGATGCTCCCCTTTTTATTTTCGCTTAAAATCCAAGGCATTATGGCAAACAGACTAGCGAATGAAACCAGTCCATACCTGCTGCAACATGCGCATAACCCGGTAGACTGGTACCCCTGGGGCGAGGAGGCTTTCGAGAAAGCCCGTACCGAAGACAAGCCCATCCTGGTCAGCATCGGTTACGCCGCCTGCCACTGGTGCCACGTAATGGAACGCGAAAGCTTTGAAGACGAAGCTACCGCCGCCCTGATGAACGAACACTTCGTCAACATCAAAATCGACCGCGAAGAGCGCCCCGATATCGACCACATCTACATGGACGCCCTCCAGGCCATGAGCGGCCAGGGTGGTTGGCCGCTCAATATGTTCCTGCTTCCCGACCGCCAGCCTTTTTATGGCGGTACTTACTTTCCGCCAAAGCAGGTATACAACCGTCCCTCGTGGAAGGAGGTACTACTGGCTGTTTCCGATGCCTTCAAAACCAAGCGTGCGGACATCGAGCAGCAAGCCGCTAATCTCACCCAGCACCTGGAAAACAGCAACCAGTTTGGTGTGGATGCGGTGAACAGCCTTCTGCCAAGGGAGGAGCTGTTTACGGCTGCCCAGTGCGATGCCATGGCACTGGCGATCCTCGGGCAGGCGGATAAGGAATGGGGCGGGTTCGGAAGGGCGCCGAAATTTCCCGGCACATTTTCTATTACCTACCTTTGCGCTATTACCGCATGAAGAAAGACGAAGCGGCGCTGGAGCAGGCGCTCCTTTCGCTCGACAAGATGATCGACGGTGGTATAAATGACCAGCTGGGCGGGGCTTTGCCCGCTATTCGACCGACGAGAAATGGCTGGCCCCGCACTTTGAGAAAATGCTCTACGATAACGCCCTGTTGACCGATGCACTCTGCGAAGCCTGGCTGCTGACGGGAGAAGCGCGTTATGCAGTGGCGGTACAGGAAACGCTGGGTTTCCTGGAGAGAGATGACTTCTCCTGAGGGGGCTTTTATTCCGCTTTGGATGCAGACTCAGAAGGGGTGGAAGGGAAATTCTACGTATGGAGCGAAGAAGAGATCATGGCGCTCCTCGGGGCCGACGGGCCCGCTTTCTGCGCATATTACGATGTGAGCAGGCATGGGAACTGGGAAGACGTGAACATCTTATGGGCGCCGCGCCCGCTGGCAATTGTGGCCGGAGAACTGAATATGGCCCCGGTTGAGCTGGAGGCGCTGATCGCCCGGAGTAAGCCGAAGCTCATGGAGGCGCGCGCCAGGCGTGTGCGGCCCGGACTGGATGATAAGATACTATTGGGTTGGAACGCCCTTATGATACATGCGCTTTGCAAGGCTTCCGGGGCACTAGGCGAGGAAAAGTACGCCCGGATGGCGGAACGGGCGATGCGCCTGTTGCTGGAAAAAATGCGCCGCCCCGGGAAACCGCTGCCTGCTGGCATACGTATAAGAATGGAGACGCCCGCTACCCGGCGTTCCCTGATGACTATGCCGCTCTTATCCGCGCCCTCATTGCTTTACAGGAAGTTACGGGTGAGCTGTCGTGGCTCCGTGAAGCGAAAGCGTTCACAAACTATGTGATTGCACAATTCAGCGACGAAACCGGACGTTATTTCTATTACACTGAATCCGGACAGGGAGATGTGATCGTACGGAAAAAGGAAGTGTACGACGGGGCGGTGCCGAGCGGCAACGCGCTGATGGCTCATAACCTTTGGCATCTTTCCATTGTTTATGACGATAGGAGCTGGGCTGAAAGGGCGCTGGCAATGACGGCGGGGCTGGGTCAGACCGTGATGCGTTACCCCACTTCTTTTGGGGTATGGGCGGCGATGGTGATGCGCCTGGTGCAGGGGAGCCCGAACTGGCGGTGTCGGGACCGGGCTACCGGGAGCGGATGAAGGAACTGAATGGGTTGTATATCCCTTACAAAGTGATGCTGGGAGCGGAGGGGATGTGGAAGACATGCCGCTTTTGCGGGGCAGGAAGGTAGAAGGGAAGACGTTGATATACCTTTGCCGGGAGTATCGCTGCGAGCGGCCGGTGGAATATATATCGGAAATCAATAATTTAATATGAGAATTGTTGTAAATTGCATTCCCTTTGATAAATTAGCGTTTGAGAGGAAAATTCAGCATACGGTATTTCCAAATAAATATTATATTTATTGTAAATGCATGATTGGACTTGACTGGCAAGGCTTTACGGGGAAGGATATCCCGGAGCGGCCGTAGTAAATTAACAGCGGAAGGGAGCTGGAACATAATAAAATGTTAAAACCTTCGTTTTACTATATTGCGTAGCCCTGAAATGTGCGATTGAAAAAGTTGGGTAAAAACATACTACGGATTAAAAAAAAATAATACATTTGCTATCTTTCTGTGATACAACCAGGTGAAAAGCGTGACTGTAGTAGTTGTCTTGTCGTTTGGCAGAAGCATCTGGCAGGTTAAAGAAAAAACGTATTCTAATGAAAGTCACCCTTATGAAGCTTAATTATTGTAGTGGGCTGTTGGTCATGCTGCTGCCGGTGCTGCTGGCCAGTTGCGGAGGCGGCAAATCTGCCAAGAACGCACAGGGTCAGTTGATAGGCGTTAGTCCGAGACCGAAGTACACTCCCCGTACCTTATGGAATGGTTTATGTTCCTTCCGGGACTTTTCACATGGGGCCGAATGACGAGGACGTGAACTATTCCTTCACTGCAAGGAATAAGTCTATCTCGATCTCCGGGTTTTACATGGACGCCACCGAGATTACGAACAACGAGTACCGTCAGTTTGTGAACTGGGTGATCGATTCCATGGCGCACGTGCTCATGGGGCATGTGAAGAACGACAACGGGGTGGATTACGTGGACTGGAAACAGAAGATCAACTGGAAAGACAAATCGACTTACGAAAAGCTCGACGCGATGATGTATTCCCGGGAAGACCGGTTATACGGCCGCGTGGAGATCGACGTTCGTAAACTGAAATACCACGAGGAGCGTTTCAACTGGGATAAGGCGAAGCTGCGTGAAAACAAAGACAAGCCGCGTTCGCAGTTCATCGACCGCAAGGATGTGCCCATCTACCCGGACACGCTTTGCTGGATCCGCGACTTCTCGTACGCCTATAACGAGCCAATGACGCGTATGTACTTCTGGCACCCTGCGTTCGATAACTATCCGGTTGTCGGCGTGAACTGGCACCAGGCCAATACATTCTGCGAATGGCGCTCTAAATTCTGGGACGATTACCGTTCTTCCAAGAAGCTCTTCACGGAAGATAAGTTCCAGCTGCCTTCGGAAGCGCAGTGGGAGTATGCAGCCCGCGGCGGACGTGAACAGGCGCCGTACCCTGGGGCGGTTATTATATCCGCAACAAGAAAGGCTGTCTGCTCGCCAACTTCAAACCCGGACGCGGCAACTATCCGGAAGACGGTGGGTTCTACACCGTTCGCGCCGACGCCTACTGGCCCAACGATTACGGTCTGTACAACATGGCCGGTAACGTAGCCGAGTGGACGCAAGACATCTACTATCAGAATGCCTATTCCTTCACCTCCGATATGAACCCTTATCTCCGGATGGACATTGCAGACAATGCGCCCCCAAGATGAAGCGTAAAACGATCCGCGGAGGTAGCTGGAAGGATATCGGGCACTTCCTTCAGAATGGTACGCGCGCTTACGAGTATCAGGACAGTGCGAAGTCCTACATCGGCTTCCGCTGCACCATCGCGTTCCTGAGCAGGTCTAAAAACGATTTCAACAAAAGGAAATAGGAATAAATAGCTGAATCCTGGTGATAAACCTCACGTTTAAATCTATCATTATGAGCACAGCAAGCATGCATCGAGCTTTTTACCTTTTAATCACCCATAAAATTAAATTTTAACCTATGGCTATGAATCCTAACACAGCGAAATGGCTTAATTTCTTTGTATGTATCGCCGCCTCCGTGGTGATCATCGGGGCTCTCTTTAAACTCCAGCACTGGCCTGGCGCAGACGTGGCACTGATCCTCGGTCTCAGCGTAGAAGCCCTTATCTTCTTTGTATATGCATTCGTACCCGATAGCAGCGCTCCTGCTCCCGCAGCAGGCGGCGTAGTGGTAGCCGGCAGCCCCACCCTTGCTAAAATGGATAAAATGCTGGAAGAAGCCGACATCACTCCGGCTAACCTCAGCCGCCTGAGCGACAACTTCAGCAAACTGGGCACTACCGTTGACAAAATGCGCGACATCTCCGACGTTGTAGCCGCTACCGGCGATTACACCGCCAAGACCCGCGAAGCCGCCAACGCTATCGGTTCCGTAACCCAGGCTTATACCAACGCGGCAGCTGCGGTATCTACCTTCAACAACGCTTCCGAATCTACCCGCAACTTCCACGAGCAGGTACAGTCCATGACCAAAAATCTGGCTTCCTCAATGCTATCTACGAACTGGAACTGCAGGATACCAATAACCACCTGAAAGCGATGAACAGCTTCTACAGCAACCTGCTCACCGCTTCCAAGGCTATGAGCGGCAGCGTAGACGATGCCAAGAAAACGCAGGAGCAAATCACACTGCTCGCCCGCAACCTCAGCAACCTGAACACCGTTTACGGCAATATGCTCACCGCCATGCAAGGCAGATAAGGTAACGCAATAGTGAAATAACAAGAGACATTCAATTCTAAAACTTGTAGACTACTATGGCATTACCAAAAGATCCCAGGCAGAAGATGATCAACTTCATGTACCTGGTACTTACTGCAATGTTAGCGTTGAACGTATCCGCCGAGATTCTGAACGCATTCGATATCGTCAACAACTCTATTATCAATTCAAACGCATCGATCGGTAACAAGAACGATGTGACCTATAAGCAGTTCACCAAACTGATGACCACCGACGCAGCGAAAGTGGGGCCCCTGAAAGATAAGGCCGATCAGGTGAAGAAACTGTCTGCCGACGCCTATACCTATATCGAAACTCTTAAAAACGAGATCATTAAAGCCAGTGGCGGGAAAGACGAGCACGGTGAAATCTCCAACAAAGGAGAAACCGAAGCACCTACCCGCATCATGGAAAACGAGAAGAAAGGCGCGGCACTGCAAAAACAACTGCAGGATCTTCGTTCTAAACTCCTCTCCCTGATCAACCCGAAAGACCGTCAGGCGTTCGAGGCCAACCTGCCCCTGCGCGTGGATGAGCCCGATCAGAAAGGTTTGGTGAAGAAGAACTGGACAACCTATCACTTCAACTCAGTTCCCGCGGTTGCCGTGGTAACGCTCCTCAGCAAGTTCCAAAACGATATCAAGAACTCGGAGGCTATGATCATCGATAAGCTGATGAAAGAAGTATCTGAAAACGACTTCGTCTTCGATCAGCTGGATGCATTCGTATCCCTCAACTCTAAAAACTTCACGCCCGGCCAGTCTCTTAAGGCTACCGTGGTAATGGGCGCATACAGCAGCACCGTAAACCCGACCATCGTGATCAACGGCACCAACGTGCCCGCATCTAACGGTAAAGGCGAATTCGAACTGCCCGTAAACGCTATCGGTGAACACACCATTTCCGGTACCGTTCAGCTGACCAAGCCCAACGGAGAAGTGATCACCAAACCCTTCACCGAAACCTATAAAGTGAGCGCAGCAGCCACTTCCATCTCCGCAGATAAAATGAACGTGATGTATGTGGCCCTCCAGAACCCGATCTCCATTACCGCAGCGGGCGTACCGTCCGACAAGGTAAATGCAACGATCAGCGGTTGTGGCGGTCAGATCACCAAGAAAGGTCCCGGGAATTCGTTGTAACCGTAAACTCTACCGGTAAAGCGATGGTAACAGTTTCCGCAGAAGTGGACGGCCAGGTGAAAACCCTCGCCACCAAAGAATTCCGCGTGAAGAACGTACCTGACCCGTCTATCAAGGTAGGCCTCACAAAAGGCCCCACCATGAAAGCTGCCGAGTTTAAAGTACAGCAAGGCCTTCGCGCCGACCTGGAAGACTTCGTGTTCGACGGTGTTCGTTATGCTGTTGTAGGCTACCGGATGGGTATCGAATCGCGCAACCGCCCGTATGCTGAAGGAGACGCTACGTCCGAAATGTGGCCGGCTAACCCCGAGCTGCAGGGCGCTATCCGCGGCATTAAACCCGGCGACCAGGTGTATTTCGACAACATCAAGGTGAAAGGCCCTGATGGCAGGGTTCGTTCCATGCCCAACGTAAACTTCAAGATCAATTAATCGTTAAAACCGTTACTGGCCATGCAAGCAGTAATATTGAAAAGGATTAGCCTGAGCGCCATGTTGCTCGTTTTCATCGCTTCTACCGCCGACGCTCAGTCGCGCAGGAGAAGAGGCGGCAACGATACTCCGCCCCCGCAGGAACAGGCGCCCGTGACCAACCCGGCCACCGGCAACCCGGTAAACGTGCCCGCCGCTCCCGCAGGAGACCCTCCGGAACAGCGCCCGCATCGCTCCGGCAAGACGGTGTGGGAACTCCGGTAGATACGCCGCGTAAATCGCTGCGCATCGACGGCGTTTCGGAAAAGAGCCCAATCCGCGACCGCGTGCCCATCGCCTACGACCACATCCGTGAAGACGACAAGTTCTGGGAAAAACAGATCTGGCAAATCATCGATGTGCGCGAGAAGATGAACCTCCCTTCCAATACAACGTGGAAGATGAGACAGGCGTGAATCAGCTCCTGATCAATATCCTGCTGGCTGCGATTAAGAATAAGGAAGTTGAAGCTTTCAGCCCGATCGACGACCGCTTCTCTACCCTCATGAACCACGACGAGATCATGACCAAGCTCTCCGGCGAGGAAAGGACCGTTCGTAGCATCGACCCGGTAACGGGAGAGGAAAAGAACGTCACGATCCGCGATGAGTTCAACCCCGAAACGATCAAGCAATACAAGATCAAGGAAGTATGGGTGTTCGACCAGGAAGCCTCCGCGCTGAAGGTCCGCATCCTCGGTATCGCCCCTATGGTATCCCGTCTGAACGACGACGGTACCGTGCGCGCCACCATCCCCTGTTCTGGCTCTACTACCCGGATCTGCGCCCCGTTCTGGCCAAATACGACGTATATAACCAGAATAACGACGCGTCTACCATGACCTGGGAAGACCTCTTCGAAATGCGCTTCTTCTCCAGCTACGTAGTGAAAGAAAAGAACGCATTCAACCGCGAGATCAGCAATTATATCAAAGACGGTGTAATGCGCCTCCTCGAAGGCCAGGCCATCAAAGACAAGATCTTCAACAAAGAACAGGACCTGTGGGAATACTAATCTCCCTTACGTTCAAATCCTGCGAACAATAATGAGAAAGCCGCTCCCGACAGGGGGCGGTTTTTTTATATCTTGCAACCATGCAGCAACTCCGCTCCGCTATAGACGCCGTGGTACCCCTTCCGGAATCAGCCTGGAAGACCTCTCTTCCTGCTTCCATCCCATGGCCTGCAAGCGGAAAACGGTGCTCACGGCAGCCGGAGACACGGAGCGGTATACCTACTATGTCACCGAAGGACTGCAACGTGCATTCGCGCTGGCGGAAGGACAGAAAGAGGCAACCCTGATGTTCTCCTATCCCGGTTCTTTTTCAGGTATCATCGATTCCTTTTTCCTGCAGCAGCCTTCGCGGTATTACCTGAAACCCTCACTCAAAGCGCCTTTTTACGCATTTCATACAACGACATACAGCGGTTGATGCAGCAGCATCCTGCTATCGCGCGTTGGGTGCATATCGGAACGATGGCGGCAATGGCGGGCGTGATGGAAAGACTGATAGAAATTCAGACGCTGGGAGCGGAGCAGAAGTTCAGGCGCCTGCTGGCGAGGAGCCCGCATGTCCTGCAGCTCATTCCCCATAAATACCTGGCATCTTACCTCGGCATCGACCCGGCGACGTTCAGCAAGCTGCTGGGTGGAATTCGTTTGTAAATCTTGGCGCAGACAAAGATTTCGTCTGTATGGCCGGCGTACCTTTGCACTGGATCAACAAATCTCTGCACATGCCTACCTTTCATTCCGCCACCCTGCTCGGCGATCTTCAGCAAGACGTAAATAACCTCCTCGCGGCGGCAGACCGCTACCTGGCTACCCAACCCCATGCGATATTATTGCAGCAACCCGCTCCCGGCAGCTGGTCCGCCATCCAGTGCCTGGAGCATCTTAATGGCTACGGCCGTTATTACCTCCCCGCGATCGATGAAGCCTTCCGCAAATTCCTTGCTCAGAACCGTACAGTGCCCGATCACTTCAAAAGCGGTTGGCTGGGCAACTACTTTACCCAATCCATGGCGCCGAAACCCGACGGCGGCCTTAAAATGAAGATGCAATCCCCAGGAACCACCGTCCCGCTCCCCAGCTCGATGCCGTGCAGACGCTCGAAGAGTTCCAGGCGCAGCAGGAGTGGATGCTCTCCCTACTGCAGGCCGCCAAGCAGATAGATATCGGCGGCATCCGCATTCCAACGACCCTCTCAAAGCTGATTGCACTGAAAGCAGGAGACACCTTCCGTTTCCTTATCGCGCACGCGCAAAGGCATATGCTGCAGGCTATCCGCAGTGTGGAAAAAGCACGTGGCGCCGATGCTGCTGCGGTCACTTTGCAGTTCCTGTCCATACCTGCCCGCTAACAAATTCAACAGTTGTTTAAAACGCTTGAAACTCAATGCCGTTGCCGGTTACAGCGTTGCGCAATTTCGTGCTGATAACAAATTCTTAACAACGAAACAACTGCTTACGCGTTACTTTAGTAATGTGGAAAAGCATCCATGATATCACAGTTAATGTGATGAAACAACAACGAAGATTCCCCGGCAAACGCCGGTCATCAAAATAAATCTGTGTCTTTTAATGGTTAACTTGGGGAAAAAGCCTGGTTCTCAAACCGGGCTTCCACTTTTATATAACCAGCTTCCTTAGAAGAATCCCATTGTGCCACTAAATACGGGAACAAGCACTCTTCAAGCACTCATTAAGCACTCTTCAAGCACTCAGCAAAGGGGAAACAAGCACTTTTCAAGCACTCAGCAAGCACTCAGCATGGGGTGAACAAGGCCCTTTTAAGGAATTGTGAAGAAGTTATCAAGCTTTTATCAAGCAGTTATCTAAGAGTTATCTGGGGAGTATTTAAATCATTGTGTAATTAGTCATCAGTTGCTCATCCATTTTTTTATTGAGGAGCCGGATCAACTGCAATAACCGGAGAGAGTCAGGAAAGACTGCCCTCAATTGCTTCACTTAATTTAATGAATGATGGTTCTGCAATAACTGCGCGGCTGTAATTTCGGCTATACGCTTACATTCCCGGCGCGTTTCTTATTGCGCTAACGGATCAGTGGTTGTACCCTCTGTTCCATGGAAATGCTCCCAGATCAGCGCCGCTTTTTCTGCCCCACTTCCTTCACCAGATCCTCCTTACTCAGCTGCTTCACTTTATTCACGGAACGATGGTTTTGCAACAACTGCGTGGCCGTGCTCTCGCCAATGCCCTTGATACCTTCCAGCTCATTCTTGAAAGTGCCTTTGCTGCGCTTTTGCCGGTGGAAGGTAATACCGAAACGGTGCACCTCGTCGCGCACGCGGCGGATCAGTTTCAGGCTCTCGCTGTCGTACGGGAGCTTGATGGAATCCTTATCGCCGGGGAAGAAGATTTCTTCTTCATTCTTCGCCAGGCCCACCACCGTCATGCTGCCGATGAGATCCAGCTTGCGGATGCTCTCCATGGCGGCGCCCAGTTGTCCTTTACCGCCATCGATGATGACGAGCTGGGGCAGGGGTTGCTCTTCGTCGAGCAGGCGTTTGTAGCGGCGGTATACAACTTCGGTCATAGACGCGAAGTCGTTGATGCCTTCAACGGTTTTGATATTGAAATGACGGTAATCCTTCTTAGATGCAACGCCGTCCTTGAACACCACGCATGCGGATACGGGATAGCTTCCCTGGAAGTTGGAGTTATCGAAGCACTCGATATGTACGGGCAGCTCCTGCAGTTCCAGGTCGGCCTGCAGTTTGTACAGCACCTCTTTCCGCTCCATATCGCTCTTCCCTTCCAGCATCAGGATCTTTTTCTTGCGCAATTCTTCGTGGAAGTAATTTACGTTCTTGGCGGAAAGGTCGAGCAGTTTCTTTTTGTCGCCGCCTTTGGGCACGATGACCTCCACATTCTCTTCCGGGAAATCTACATGGAACGGCAGCACGATCTCCCGCGCCAGGCTCTGGAATGCTTCCCGCAGGTAAGCGATCGCATATTCCATGACTTCTTCGTCCGTTTCTTCCAGCTTCTTTTCCAGCGTTACGGTTTTGGTATCGGCGATGGTGCCGTTCAGTACGCGCAGGTAATTGACATACGCGAAATTGCCTTCCGACAGTATCGTGAACACGTCCACATTCCCTACCCGGCTGCTGACGATGGTAGAGCGTGCCTGGTAATCCTGCAGACTGGCGATCTTCTTCTTTTCAATTTCCGCTTTTTCGAATTCCATGTTCATCGCATGCTCCTGCATTTTCGCCTTGAACATGTTCAGTACGGGCGAGAGGTTGCCCCGCAGGATCTCTTTTACCTGCTGTAGCCCTTCGCGGTAGTCTTCCAGCGTCTGCAACCCTTCGCAAGGGCCTTTGCAGTTGCCGAGATGGTATTCCAGGCACACTTTGAACTTGCCTTTCCGGATGTTTTGTTCAGAAAGGTTGAGATTGCAGGTACGCAGGGGATGTTATAGCGGATCACTTCTAGCAGTTCGCGGACGCGGCCTACCGAGGTGAAAGGCCCGAGGTATTCCGAGCCGTCTTTGATCACCCGGCGGGTGAGGAAGACGCGGAAAAGGGTTCGTGCTTGATGATGATGAAAGGGTAGGTCTTATCGTCTTTCAGGTCGATGTTGTACTTGGGCCTGAATTGTTTGATAAGCGCGTTTTCCAGGAGGAATGCGTCCTTTTCATTGTCGACGATGGTGAACTCGATGTGGTGGATGTTATCCACCAGCTTGCGGGTTTTATAGTTGTCGTGATGTTTGGCGAAGTAGGAAGAAACGCGTTTGCGGAGGCTTTTGGCTTTTCCGATGTACAGCAGTTCCCCGCCGGCGTCGAAGTATTTGTAGATGCCGGCCTGGGTGGGGATGGTATGTGATATTTGGGAAAACTCCGCTGATGTCATGGCTGCTGTGCTGTTAAGGGTCGGAAATAAACGGTGGTCTCCATGTTTTCCGCTTTCATGAAAATGATCTTTTGCAGGGAGCTGATGGTCAGCATACGGTCGCGCTCATAGACGATCTCCTGCCGGTATTCGTATACGGGGTTGACGGTATGGGAGGAAACCTGGACGGTCCTGATCCGGCTGCTGCTGTCGATTTCCACGATGAGTTGCGCCGGCCAGGTTTGTTTGCCCCGGCTGCGGTGGATGAACGTAGTGTCCCGCGTGAAGTGATTGGGAATGGTATCTACCGTATAGGCGTCTGCCAGAGAGGGGCGGCTGATATCTGCGTCCATAAGGGGCGGAAGAGGGCTTCCAGTCCCGCGCTGTCTTTACGGGTGAAGTGGCTGTTGCTCCGTTGAGGCGGATGGTTTTGGTGATCTGGAAGGGGATTTGCGCATGCGCGCGATTTCGTCCCAGCAGTAGTTCCCCAGCGCCCTGTAACTATGATCCTTTTCACTGACAACGGGCGGCCCCTGCCGTTCGGGCAGCTGGCAACCGGTCATCCATAACGTAAATAGCCCTGCGATCCGCAATACGATTCTCATACACGCAAATTTAATGGTGGCGCGGCAATCGGCCTATAAAAAAATGCACCGTGAATACGGCGCATCTGATGCATGAGCAAATCTGTCGAGAGCACTAAAATTCTTATGGTGAGATGAGTATTATCTGATTTGGCAAAGCCTTCCGGCTTTATCTGGTGTTAAACGGCAGGTATCCCGGAAAAGTTACACCCGGGGAAAATAAAAAGGGCTGCCGGAGCAGCCCCTTCCCTTTATATCCGGTGTGAGGATCAAACGAGTACGTTGCCCGTCATTTCCTTCGGGATTGGCAGGCCCATGAAGTGAAGGATGGTGGGGGCGAGGTCGCCCAGCTTGCCGCTTTTCACCGTGCCTTTGAAGTCCTGGCTGATGATGAAAAGGGGACGAGGTTGAGCGTATGGGCCGTATTGGGCGTGCCGTCTTCATTGATCATGTAGTCGGCGTTGCCGTGGTCGGCCGTGAGGAAAATGGTGTAATCGTTCAGCAGTGCGGTGGATACCACTTTGGCCACGCAGGCGTCTACGGTTTCCACGGCTTTGATGGCGGCGGGCCATACGCCGGTGTGGCCAACCATATCGGCATTGGCGAAGTTCAGCACTACGAAGTCGGCCGTCCGCTGCTCCAGTTCGGGCAGGATGGCGTCCGCCAGTTCGGGGCGCTCATTTCGGGCTTCAGGTCGTAGGTGGCTACTTTAGGGAAGGCACCAGCAGGCGCTTTTCTCCCTCGAAAGGCGTTTCGCGGCCGCCGGAGAAAAAGAAGCTCACGTGGGGTACTTCTCTGTTTCAGCGATACGGATCTGCGTTTTGCCGTTCTTTTCCAGCACTTCGCCGAGCGTCATCGCCAGGTTATCGTTCTCGAAGATGACATGTACGCCTTTAAATGCTTTGTCATATTCGGTCATGGTGGTATAATGCAATGCCAGAGGCTGCATGCCGAAATCGGGGAATGCCTGTTGGGTGAGCACTTCGGTGATCTCCCGGCAGCGGTCTGTCCGGAAGTTGAAGCAGATCACCGCGTCGCCCGGCTGGATGTTGCCGATGGGCAGTTGCTGGGCGTCGGTTACGATGATGGGCTTGATGAACTCGTCGGTCACGCCTTCGGCATAGGATGCTTTAATGGCGGTGAGCACGTCTTGCGTAGGGGTGCCGGTGCCGTTCACGAGGGCGTCGTATGCGAGTTTTACGCGTTCCCAGCGCTTGTCGCGGTCCATGGCGTAGTAACGGCCGGTCACCGAGGCGATGCGGCCTGTGGTGGCGGTGAGGTGCTCCTGGAGGTCCGTCAGGTAGCCGAGGCCGCCTTTGGGATCGGTGTCGCGCCCATCGGTGAAGGCGTGAACGAACACATTGGAGAGCCCGCGTTCCTTAGCGATGGAGGTGAGGGCTTTGAGGTGGGTTATATGCGAGTGAACGCCGCCGTCGCTCACCAGGCCGATGAGGTGGAGGGCTTTATTGTTGTTGAGGGCGTAGTCCATGGAAGCTTGCAACACCTTGCTGCCGGCAAGTTCGCCGCTTCTTACGGCGACGTTGATGCGCTGGAGCTCCTGGTACACGATCCTTCCGGCGCCGATATTGAGGTGGCCCACTTCGGAGTTGCCCATCTGGCCTTCGGGGAGGCCTACGTCTTCTCCGCAGGTGACGAGGGTGCTGTGGGGATATTGCTCATAGAGGCTGTCCACGAAAGGAGTGTTTGCATGCGCGATGGCGTCTGCGGCGGGCACTGCCCTGGCCCCAGCCATCCATGATGATCAGGATCGCTCTTTTATTTTCCATACTTTAATCCGTTGTACGTTGTGAATGAATCGGCCCGTGAAATTAATAATACTATCTTTTGCGGGGTGTAAAATTTTTAAAGAGGGCCTAGATCTCAGGGGATTTTTGTATATTAAATTAATATTATGTAAAAGGCGGCCAAGCATAGCACAATAATGGTATATTTATTGAAAGCCAACAAATTGGCATAGTTTTGGCGCTTTCTACGGTTGATAAATGTATTGCGATCAAAACAACGGATAAATGAAAAAGTTAATCATGGTGTTGGGGTGCTCCTGGCCGGAGGGATGCTGACAGCTTTCACGCTGTTTGCCGGTCCTTTCGACGATGTGGTCGGCGCTCTCAAGAAAGGAGACTCCGGTAACCTGAGCAAACTCCTGGACAACACCGTAGAGATCAATATGGCTGGCAAATCCAGTTCCTATAGCAAGGCACAGGCGGAAATCATCCTTAAAGACTTCTTCGGGAAAAACACCGTCAAAACCTTTGAGCTCCTCCATAAAGGCGGCCCCGAAGGTGGCTCCCAGTTCGGTGTGGGCAACCTCACCACCAGCGGCGGTAACTTCCGCACCTCATTTTTTCTCCAGAAAAAGGCAGCGCCTTCGTCCTGAACGAACTGCGTTTCGAAAATAAATAACAGCAGCTATAAGACTACCGTACTTGAAAGGCCATCCGCAATAGGCGGATGGCCTTTTTGTTTGTAACTTGCCCTCTCATTCCCGATTGCGTTATGTTACAGAAAGAAGCATTGGAACAATTCATTACAGCCGCTTTAGCGGAAGATATCGGCTCGGGCGACCATTCTACCCTCGCCTCCATCCCCGCCGGAGCCACGGGCACCGCAAGGCTCAAAATAAAGGAAGACGGCGTGCTCGCCGGAATGGAAGTAGCGGAAGCAGTTTTCCGCCAGCTCGATGAAACCACCCGTTTCATTCCCTTCAAGAAAGATGGCGATACCATGCAGTCCGGAGAAGTGGCGTTTGAGGTCTCCGCCCGCGTACGTACCCTCCTCAGCGCAGAGCGGCTCGTGCTCAACTGTATACAGCGCATGAGCGGCATCGCCACCCTCACCCGCAAATACACCGACCGCCTCAAAGGCTATCATACCCGCGTGCTCGACACCCGCAAAACCACCCCCAACTTCCGCATGCTCGAGAAAGAAGCCGTGCGCATCGGGGGCGGCGTCAACCACCGGATCGGACTGTACGATATGATCATGCTGAAAGATAACCACATCGACTTCTCCGGCGGCATCACCCCGCCGTTGAGCGCGTAGTGGCCTATCTCAAGGCGAATAACCTCGACCTGCAGATCGAAGTGGAAACGCGCAATATCGAAGACGTGAAGGAAGTGCTGGCGGTAGGACAGGTGCATCGCATCATGCTGGACAACTTCACCCCGGAACAGATCGTTCCCGCACTGGAACTGATCGGCAGAAAATATGAAACCGAAGCATCCGGCGGCATCACGATCGAAAACGTGGAAGCCTATGCGAAGACGGGCGTGGACTTCGTGTCCGTCGGCGCTATCATCCACCATGCCGTAAGCCTCGACCTGAGCCTCAAAGCCGTTATACATCCCTAAGTCAATCCTTTTACCATTGCGGAAAATTCTCATCATCATCAACCGGAAAGCCGGTACCGACCGCGAGAAATCGTTGGGCGCCGCTATTGCGCGCCAGCTCCCGGCAGACCGTTTCCAGGTTGAAACTACTTATCTCCAATACCTGGGCCATGGCACAGACCTGGCCCGCGAAGCCGTGAACCGCGGCGTAGATACCGTGGTGGCGGTTGGAGGCGACGGCTCCATCAATGAAATCGCGCAGGGGCTGCTGGGCGCCCGTACCGCCCTGGCCATCGTGCCCTGGGCAGCGGCAATGGCCTGGCCCGTGCGCTCAACATCCCGCTGGACGCGGAAAAGGCGCTAGCCATCGTGGCCGAAGGCCTCAAAAAGCCCATGGACGCGGGCTATGCGAATGAGCACCTCTTCCTCAGCAACGCCGGCGTAGGTTTCGACGCAGTGATTGCCGACCGCTTCCGCCATAGTAAGAAACGTGGCCTGATCAATTATGCCCGGCTGGTGGTAGGCGGTTTTACTTCCTACAAACCCGCCGTCTACAAGATCCGTACTGATGGAAAGGAAACCGAAGTGCCCGCGTTCCTCATGACGGTAGCCAATGGCAACCAGTTCGGGTACGACTTCAAACTGGCTCCGCAGGCCAGCCTGTTCGACGGGGAGCTGGACGTGTGCATGGTACGCCCCCTCCGCTTCTGGGATCTCCTGCCGCTGAGCGTCAGCTCATTGCGCGGTACGGTGGGTGAGAGCAGGTATATGCAGCATTTTACAGGAAAAGAAATAACCGTCGCGAGCCCCGACCTATCCTGCCTGCAGGTGGATGGCGATGCGGTGCCGCTGACGAAGGAAAAACCGTTCATTTTAACGTTGTGCCTGGCGCTCTCCAGATGGTGGTGCCCAATGGCCGCTAAAAACGCAAGTTATGAGCAAGAAGAAATCTGCCTCCAACGGGATCGTCTACTCCACTGATCCCAATTATTCATACCAGGAGGAGCCCCGGCAGGAGGAGCCTACGCTGCCGCCGGCAGACCAACGCCTTCGCGTGAAGCTGGATACGAAGCAGCGCGCCGGTAAAACGGTGACCGTGGTAGAAGGGTTCACGGGTATGGATGCCGACCTGGAAAAGCTGGGTAAGGAACTGAAAACCAAGTGCGGTACCGGCGGCTCCGTGAAAGACGGCTCATCCTCATACAGGGCGATTACCGCGATAAGGTGCTCCAATGGCTGAAAGGCTGGGGTATAACGTGAAATAGGCCAAAATGTAATTTCAGATAAAGAGGCTGTCTTCCCCGGAAGGCGGCCTCTTTTGTTAAAATACTATCAAAGGGAAACGTTTAACCCTCAGTCTTTGCCCAGCGATCCTTCGGCGAACCTTCGGCCATCCTTCGGCGGTGTTCAGCAATGGCAAGGGTTTGACGAAGGTTCGCTGAAGGATCACCGAAGGATGAGAATAACGATGTTGATTATCAATAGATTTGAAGATGCATCTATTGGAGGATAGTTCCCTGCACTGCTACAATATTCACATGTAACGGTTTTAGGGATCTGTCAACGATCCTCCGTCCATCCTCCGTCCATCCTCCGTCGGTGTCCAGGTGTGGCAAGGGTTTGACGGTAGTTGGACGGAGGATGGACGGAGGATTGACGGAGGATCAGGCCTTGTTGCAGGTATAAAAAGGGCCGTATACGCATGGAATACGGCCCTTTTGATGGGAAATGCCTTTGTTTAACGGTTCACCAGTTTCAGGGCGCCTTCGGAGTAGCGTTCGCCGGAGATCTGGTAGCCGGCGAGGGTGGCCTCAATGCGGGCTATGTCTTCGGGTTTGAGCTGGATATCGGCTGCGGCGGCATTCTCCTGGAGGTATTTGCGGCGCTTGGTGCCGGGGATGGGCGTGATGTCGTCCCCTTTAGCCAGTAGCCAGGCCAGGGCCAGTTGCGGCAGCGTGATATGGCGTTCGGAGGCGATGTCTTCCAGTGCGCTCACGATCCGGAGGTTCTTTTCGAAAGCCTCCTGCTGGAAGCGGGGAGGTTGCGGCGGAAGTCGGTAGGGTCGAGGTCTTCGACGTTGCGCAGGTCGGAAGTAAGCGCCCCGCGGCCCAGGGGCTGTAAGGCACGATGCCGATGCCGAGCTCGCGGCAGGCGGGGATGATCTCCGCTTCGATGTCGCGCACGAAGAGGGAGTATTCGCTTTGCAGCGCCGCGATGGGATGCACGGCCGACGCTTTTCGGAGCGACGCGGCGGAGGCTTCTGACAGGCCCAGGTACCGCACCTTGCCTTCCTTCACGAGTTCGGCCATGGCGCCTACGGTTTCTTCGATGGGCACTTTATCGTCTACCCGGTGGGCGTAGTAAAGATCGATCACATCTACGCCGAGCCTTCTCAACGAAGTTTCGCAGGCTTGTTTGAGGTAGGCGGGAGAGCCGTCGAAGTAGGTGGAGTTATCGTCGCGGTAGCGGAAGCCGAATTTGGTAGCGAGGAATACGTCTTTGCGGCGGGTGGCGAGCACTTCGGATAGCTGGCGCTCGTGAGAGGCCCTGGCCGTACATGTCTGCCGTGTCCCAGAAATTGACGCCGAGGTCGAGTGCGAGTTCGAGGGTGGCGCGGGATTCTGCGTCGTCGCGCTGGCCGTAGGCGAAGGCCATGCCCATGCATCCAAGTCCGATAGCGGACACTTTTTCGCCGGTGTTGCCGAGAGTTCTGTATTGCATGATGAGGGTTTTTAGTGGAACAAAGCTACGGTGATGAAGTTAGGGGAAATTGCAATCATCAAACCGTTCTTTGCAAATATCCAATATTTGTTGCATGTGGCAATGGCGGGCGTTTGCAACGAAATGCAGCAATTGTTGCAAAATTTAATTTGGATAAGCCGGAAAGAAGTTCCATCTTGTATTCCTCCATTTATCGACCAAAATCATAGGCGCGTTCCTATGGCTGGCATTTTTGGAGAAGATACAGCGTTTGTCTTTACAAATTCCACTTCTCCAAAAAGCCAGTTTTCACTGGCTTTTTCCAGTTTTACCGGGCGAAGATGAATTCCACTTCCCGAATCCCAGTTCCAGTATTTCTTTATTCTTTTCGAGGCAGAGCCGTCCGTCGGGCAATACGTCGCGGATCACGCCCTGGAATATTTCTCCGTTGATGCGGTAAAGCGAAGGCTCGTGGAGGCGGTAGAGATGTTCTTTATATTCGGCGAGCATGGCGGGATAGGTGTCTACGCTGAGATGGCTGTACCGCTGTTCGAGGTGCTGGCAGAGTTCCTGCGCCAGTGCAATGGTGTCCCATTCGCGGCCGGTGATCTGGCGGAGGCTGACGGGGTTCTGGAGATGATCGGGGAAGTGAGGGGTGTTGATATTGATGCCCATCCCGGCTATGGCATATTGCCAGACGCTTCCGCGGAGTACATTCTCGATAAGTATACCACCTGCCTTTCTGTCACGCCAGTAAATGTCGTTGCTCCATTTGATGCGGGTTTCGTCTCCGGCGTATTTGCGGAAGAAGTCGAACGCGCCGAGTGCGACGGCTACGCTGAGCATGAACTGTTGATGTAGCCCCAGTGCGGGTTGCAGGACAACGGTCTGCATGATGTTTTCTCCGGGAGCGGAGACCCACTGTTTGCCGCGCTGTCCTTTCCCTGCGGTCTGCTCCATGGCGAACCATGTGTATCCGGCTGCCACGGGGCCTTCTGCGACCCTTGCCATGGCATAGTTATTGGTACTGTCTACGGTGCTGAGCACATGAAACGGAAAGCCTATCACGAATCCTGATTTAACTGTAAAGTGAGCAAATTAGCATCATTTTAACAATATTTTACCGGTTCATCCGTCTTCCAGCATATAAGCTGGGGTTATATTTTGACCCCGGTTTAGTAATTTTGAAGATTAAAGACTATTTTTAACAAAAACAGCACTTATTGGCACCCTTAACCGTACTGAACAGCAGGAAAAAGGCGGTAACACGCGTTAACAGGAACAGCAAGATTTTTACTTCCATCATAAAGGCCATACAGGAGAAAAAAAGGTGAGAACATTGTTTCCCTTGATCTTCGTAAGATCCCTGAAGCGGTAGCTGATTTCTTCATCATTTGTGAGGCCAATTCCAGTAACCAAGTTAAGGCTATAGCGGATTTTGTGGAGGAGGAAGTGAAGAACAACACGGACGAAACCCCATATAAGCACGAAGGGTTCACCGCCCAGCAGTGGATCCTGGTGGATTATGTGAACGTGGTGGTGCATGTTTTCATTCCCGAGACCCGTAAATTCTATGGCCTGGAAGAGATGTGGAGCGATGCGGAACGCATGGAGCACATCGGCTGACAATGAACAAAACCCCGGGTTTTGTATTAATTATTTATATAAAACGACAACTCTCATTCGTAAAGGAGCGAACGATCATGGAAAAAGGAGGCAATAACTATAGCAAGGGATCGGATAAGACACCGAAGAAAGGACCAAAGTTCAATATCTACTGGGTGTACGCCTTTATCGGCATCGCCCTGCTGGCCATGAATTTTGTACTGCCGTTCTCCAGCCAGCCGAAAGAACTTTCCGGCTTTAAGGAGTTCCAGCAGCGCTTTCTGCGCACCGGCGATGTAGAAAAGCTGGTAGTGGTCAACAAGGCCCTTGTAGAAGTTTATATCAAAAAGAAAGGCTCAGCCAGCCCCAATATTCTGAAGTAGCGAAAGGAAAGCTCGGTTCGCCGAACCCTGGTCCGCATTACCAGTTCACCATCGGCAGCGTAGAAAGCTTCCAGAAGGAACTGGACCGCGCACAGGAAGCGATGCCCTGGCAGACCAGATGAACGTATCCTACGTTCCGCGACAGAACTGGTTCGAACCACTCATGCAAATATTGCTGCCCATCCTGCTGCTCATCGGCATGTGGGTGCTGCTCATGCGTAAAATGGGCGGCCCCTCCGGCGGAAGCGGCGGACCCGGCGGTATTTTCAACATCGGTAAATCCAAAGCCACCCTCTTCGATAAAGGCACCCGCGTCAACATCACCTTCAACGATGTTGCCGGCCTCGACGAACCAAAGTGGAAGTGATGGAAATCGTGGATTTCCTTAAAAACCCGAAGAAGTACACCGCGCTTGGCGGTAAGATCCCGAAAGGCGCCCTCCTCGTAGGCCCTCCCGGTACCGGTAAAACCCTCCTGGCCAAAGCCATGGCCGGCGAAGCACAGGTGCCCTTCTTCTCCATGTCCGGCTCCGACTTCGTGGAACTGTTCGTAGGTGTGGGCGCTTCCCGCGTTCGCGACCTGTTCAAACAAGCACGCGAAAAAGCCCCTGTATCATCTTCATCGATGAGATCGACGCCATCGGCCGTGCCCGTGGTAAGAACGTCATGATGTCTAACGACGAGCGCGAGAATACCCTCAACCAGCTCCTCGTGGAAATGGACGGCTTCGGAACCGACAGCGGTATCATCATCCTCGCCGCCACCAACCGTCCCGACGTGCTGGACTCCGCGCTGCTGCGCCCCGGCCGTTTCGACCGTCAGATCTCTATCGACAAGCCCGATCTCGGTGGCCGTGAGCATATCTTCAACGTTCACCTGAAGCCCATCAAGACGTCGCCTAACCTCGACATCAAGAAACTGGCCTCCATGACGCCCGGATTCGCCGGCGCCGATATCGCCAACGTCTGCAACGAAGCGGCCCTCATCGCCGCCCGTAAAGGCAAGAACGAAGTGGAAATGGAAGACTTCAACGACGCCATCGACCGTGTGATCGGCGGCCTCGAGAAGAAAAACAAGATCATCTCTCCCGAAGAGAAAGAAGTGATCGCCTACCACGAAGCCGGCCACGCTATCTGCGGCTGGTACCTCGAACACGCCAACCCGCTGGTGAAAGTGACCATCGTTCCCCGTGGCGTTGCCGCACTCGGGTACGCTCAATATCTTCCGAAAGAACAATACCTCTACAATACCGAACAGCTCGAAGACGATATCTGCATGACCCTCGGCGGCCGCGCAGTGGAAGACATCGTGTTCGGCAAGATATCCACCGGCGCACAGAACGACCTCCAGGTAATCACCCGGATGGCTTACGCCATGGTTACCGTTTACGGTATGAACGACAAAGTGGGCAACATTTCCTTCTACGATCCGAATACCGAACAGGCATTCACCAAACCGTATTCAGAGGAAACGGCCAAGATGATCGACGATGAAGTGCGTCTGCTGATCGATAAAGCTTACCAGCGCACCAAGAAACTACTGACCGATAAGCTGCCGCAGGTAAAACTGCTGGCCGAGGAGCTGCTGAAGAAAGAAGTATTGTATAAAGACGACCTGGAGCGCCTCATCGGCAAACGCCCGTACGACGCGCATAAAGAACATATCCCGACCAAGGCAGGCATCGGTGTGGAAGGCGTTCACCCGTCAGACATCATCAATCCCTCCCCGGCTAACGTAACAACCGAACAGGAATAAGGCACTATGAAAGTATCTCCGGCCAAGGAAAACATCCTCAAAGGGTTCGTAACGCGCTCAGCCAGCCCGTTCAGCTCCCGTTCCCCATGCGGAAGGCAACAACTCCGTATTCGAAACGGCACATGAAGGACTGGAACTGAAATTCGCGGAAGAGTTTTCGAAACTGCAGGGCAAATTCATCTTCTGCTCCTCGCGCGAGGAACTGGCAGAAAATCTCCAGTCGCTCGTAGAGCATAAGGAATGGGCGCACGTGCATTGTAAAACGCCGTCGCTCGAGCAGATCCTCCAACCGTTCAATCCCGCTTACCTCAACGTAGGCGATATGACGCAGATGGATGCAGCCATTACCGATTGCGAGCTCCTCGTGGCCCGCACAGGCTCCATCGTCATGAGCGCCGCACAGCCCTCCGGCCGCGCGCTGCCAGTGTTCGCGCCCGTTCACCTCGTGGTGGCGTTCACGCACCAGCTCGTGTTTGATGTGAAAGACGGCATACAGCGGCTGAAAGAGAAATACCAGGAAACCTCCCTTCCATGATCTCCTTCGCCACAGGCCCCAGCCGTACGGCGGATATCGAAAAGACCCTCGTAGTAGGCGTGCACGGCCCCAAGGAAGTGTATGTTTTCCTGCTCGATGAGTAACTAATTCGAACATAATAGATTACGATACTTGTAAAATGCAAAAGGAATTCATCACTTTTGCATTTTACATTTCATACCGAACCATGAACATTCATCTGCCGCCCGGCAAACGTGTATATTTCGCTTCCGACTTTCACCTCGGCGCGCCTGATATGGCCCGCAGCCGCCAGCGCGAAAAACTCATCGTGCAGTGGCTCGACGAAGCCGCCAAAGACGCACAGCATATCTTCCTCGTGGGCGACATTTTCGATTTTTGGTTCGAATACAAGCATGTAGTCCCCAAAGGCTATACCCGCCTCCTCGGCAAGCTCGCGGACATACGCGACAAAGGGATCGGCATCACCGTTTTCATCGGCAACCATGACATGTGGATGGACGGCTACTTCGAACAGGAGCTGGATATCCCGGTGTATTTTGAACCGCGGGAATACGTGATCGGGGAAGAAGTTTTATATCGGGCACGGCGACGGTCTGGGCCCCGGTGATCATGGGTATAAGTTCCTGAAGAAGATATTCCGCAATCCTGTTTGCCGCTTCCTGTTTTCCATGATCCCGCCGAACTGGGGCATTTCCATGGCGAACTTCTGGAGCCGCAAAAGCCGCGCCGCCACCGGTGAAAAACTGGAAACCTTCCTCGGCGAAAACGAGGAATGGCTCGCGATCTACTCCCGCGAGATCTTACAGAAAAATCATTTCGATTACTTCATCTACGGCCATCGCCACCTCCCGCTGGATCTCAAACTGGCGGACAATTCCCATTACATCAACCTGGGCGACTGGCTGAATTACCACTCTTACGCCGTGTTCGACGGCAATTCTACCGAACTGAAATATTATAAAACGGGTACCCCGGTCTAACCGAGTATCTCGTGCAGGATGGGCGGGCTGTGCAGTTCCTTGAAATCGGGGAGGTGCAGCTTATAGAAATCCAGGTACGCGTACAGCAGGTTGCGCCGGCGTTCTTTATTCATCAGCACATGCTCCAGGTCTGGGATGTGCTGGATGCTTTGCAGCTTGTCGGTCAGCTGGCTGTTGGTCTCGTCCAGGTAATTGGTATGGTGCGGCGGCAAGTCTACATAGGTGCCTTCCGCCAGGTCGAGGTAGGGGTATATTCCGAATAATGGCCCGCGAAATGGAAACCGAGGTGCGCGGCAAAACGCAGGGTGAAAAAGAGCGGAAGATTGGCGGCTACGGCGGTGTTTTCCGTATCGAGGGCGCGGAATACTTTTTCCGTGAAGTGGTATAATTCGGGATCGGGTTCCGGCTGTTTGAGCGATTTCTGCAGCAGCTCGATGAGATACAACGCCACCGTATTCTTCACGATATTGACGTGCATCGTGGTATAAATATGCCCCGGCTTGAATTCCGAGATCCGCTGGATGTTCTTTTGTTCGTGATGATAGACGACAAGATCGAGGATATTACCGGGCTGGAGGATGTTGCCTTTCGCCGCTTTCGGACGGGAGGAGCGCACGCCGTTCACGATGTAGGACTGGATCCCGAATAGCTCCGTGAAGATGCTCAGGATAACGCTGGTGTCCCCATATTTAACGGTGCGGAGCACGATGCCCGGTGTTTTGTGCAACATGCCGCAAAAATCGGTTATCAGCGGATAAATACCAGCTTCGTCACGATTTTTTCCTTACCCGTTGCGTCACTGGCCAACACGAGATAGATCCCACTTTGCGGCCTGAACCCTGTATAATCGCGGCCATTCCACACTGCCTGGCCGCCCTGTGCGCGGGTTTGGAAAACCAGTTTTCCTGTAACGTCGGTGATTTTTACATACGCATCCCGCACCAGGCCGCGGATGGCGATGGCGCCGTTGTACCCGGAAGGAACGGGGTTGGGGAAGACCAGCACACTGTCGGTTTGCGTGTCGCTGCCTTCTGTGGCTTCGCCGCGCCAGGATACCAGTCCGCCGCCGGTGCCGAAAAAGACTTCTCCGGTGACGGGGTCGATGGCGATGCGGTGCACCACGTTATCCGGAAGCGGGCTGTTGCCCGTATGGAGGTGTTGAAGGATGCGGCTCCCGTCCGGGCTGATAAGCCAGGCGCCGTTGCGGGTGCCGGCCCATTTGCGGTTGGCGCCGTCTACCGCCAGGGTTAATACCTGTTCATTTTGAAATAGATACCCCGCGAATGCATCTGTCTGCACGATGGGGAGCCAGGCTTCGCAGGTGTTGGCCGAAAAGATATCCGGGGCGCACTGCATGACGGCGATACCCTGGCCGTACCGATCCAAATCCAGCCGTCGCGGTCCTTGGCGAGGGAATAGACGGTCGGGGAGGGCAGGTTGCCGCGGCCGGTTCCGGAGAGGAGTTGTTTCCAGCGGTCGTCTCGCGGGTCGGTCGCATTGGCGCCATGGTTCATGATAATGACCCCGCCGCCGAGCGGGGAGGCGATCCATTTCTGGTCTGCGTCGTCTATAAGAATTTGCGAGAGGGCGTTGGAAGGGAGGTAATAGGGGACATTGAAAGCCGTCCAGCTGCCTGATGGGTTTTTGACCAGCAACTGTTGTTGCGGGTAACCGAAGGCGGAGGCCCAGAGGTTCCCCTGGTGGTCGGCTGCCAGTCCTGCGAAACGCTCCCGGCCCAGGGGCTTTCCTGTTGGGGCGGGGCGCCGTTGCGGAAGGTTGTGATCCCATTGCCGAAGGAGCCGGCGTATATGCTGCCGTTGCCGGCGGCGAGGGCGATGATATCGGGTATGGAAGCACCGGCCTGTGACCATTCGCCTTCCCGGAAAACGGATAAGGGAAGGTTGGCGCCGGAAGGTTGCCAGTTTTCGTTTACCGCCCCGAACCGGCGTAGAGTGCGCCGTTATGCGTAAGCAGGGCGCCGGAGGCGGGGCCGGAAGGCGCGTCGGGTGTGAGGCGGGAGTAGGCGCCGTTGCGATGCAGGATCAGGCCGTTTCCTTTGTCAGCGATCCATAGGCCGGATGCGGTTTCTATGGCGCCAGATGGTTCGGGAAGCAGGTTGTCGGTGAACGTCGTTTCGCTATCGGTGAGGCGAAGCACTTTCCCGGGGAGGCCGATGAAGAGGGCGTTACCTGACGATTGGAGAAAGGTGATGTGCCCACGGTCGTATATCCACTTTTCCCAGGCGGCGCCGGTAAAGCGGAATAGGGTGTCGTTCACCCGGGCTACCAGGGTTGTTGTGGCGGCGAGGGTCTGTGCCGGTAAAGGCGGCAGGGGTTTCCAGTAGCCGGGGTCCGCCAGGTTGGGAGCGGAAAGTGGGGCGCGGAAGACGCCCTGTGGTGTGGCGGCGAAAATATCATTTTGCAGGATAGCGGCGGAAAGAACGGGGTGGCCCGGCGTCCAGGTGTCGGCGATCTCGCGGCGGCGCAGGTTAATGGCGATGATGCCGAAGGGCAGGGGCAGGAGCGCCATATCGCCCGTGATAACGATGGATCTGGCGGCTTTATCGGGCGGGCCGGGGCGCTGGAGGACATCGGGCAGGTTGATGATGCCGCCATCGGTAAGCAGGTCGATATTGCCGTTGCGGTACGCCAGCACAAGGGTGCGGAGCCCTTCGTGCCAGGCCATGGCGGAAATACCGGTGTCGTGCAATCCGGTGGATTTGCCGTAGCGCGTAATGGCATGTTCATCCGTGGAGATGGAAAAGAGCCCCTGGGCGGTAGCGCAAAAGATCGCATCCCCGCTGGCCGTCACCGCCATGCCGCTATGCGCGGGGAAATGCTCACGCCATTGGCCGATCGGAATGTTTTGCGATCTTAATCCGTTGGAAATGAGTATAAAAATGCATAATAACCAGTGGCGGAACATGTTTCAAAAGTAACAATTATGAATTATCTCTTATGCATTAATCGACATGAATAGTTACCTTTATGGCCTTTAAACAAAATTAGAATCAATCTATGTGGCAGCGCCTTGCAGCTTTTGTTTTGAAATTCCGACTGTGGCTTCTGGCTTTGTTGTTTCTGGGAACGGGCATCATGGCTTATTTCGCGAGCAAAGTTGAGCTCTCCTATGAGTTCACCGGCGCCATCCCGAGAGATAACCCAAAATGGCTGGTATACCAGGACTTTAAACAGAAGTTCGGGGAAGACGGGAACATGATGGTGATCGGCATCGAAACCGACAAACTCTTCCAGCTGGAGTTCTTCCGCGACTACGTGGCCATGAACGACGCGCTGCGCAAGGTGCCTGCGGTAGAGAATACCCTTAGTATTCCCGTTGCCGTCAACCTCGTCAAAGACACCCTGACGCAAAAGCTGACGGCTATCCAGTTGTTCAAGCCCATGCCGCAAACCCAGACGGAGCTGGACAGCCTGAAGAACGTTTTCAATTCACTGCCATTCTATAAAGGGCTGCTTTATAGCGCCAACGCCAACGCCTACCTGATGGCGGTGCACATCAATAAGGAAATCCTCAACTCCAAAAAGCGGATCGAAGTGGTGCAGGCCATCCAAAAGATCGCGGAGGAGTTCGGGGAGAAGCACCAGATCGACGTAAAGATGAGCGGCCTGCCCATGATACGGACCATCATGGCAACGAAAGTGGCCGATGAGCTGAAGATGTTCCTGTACATCTCTTTTGTGCTCACGGCGCTTATCCTGCTGCTGTTCTTCCGTTCCATCAGCGCCGTGCTCATGAGTATGATCGTGGTGGCAATCGGGGTGATCTGGAGCGTGGGGACCATTGTGCTCTGCGGTTATAAGATCACATTACTGACCGGATTGATCCCGCCGCTGATCGTGGTGATCGGTATTCCCAACTGCGTTTACTTCCTCAACAAATACCATACGGAATATGCCCTTCACGGGGATAAGATGAAAGCGCTCGTGCGGATGGTGCAGAAGATGGGTATCGTTACCCTGTTCACCAACCTCACGGCGGCCATCGGCTTCGGCGTGTTCTATTTCACGAACTCCGCGATCCTGAAGCAATTCGGGGTAGTGGCCGGCGTGAACATCATGCTGATCTTCCTCATCTCCTTCATCATCTCCTGCCTTCGGTGCTCAGCTACCTGCCGCCACCGAAAACGAAGCATACCAGCTATCTCGACAATAAAGTATGCCGCTGGGTGCTGGAGTTCCTCAACCGCCTGGTGTTCAACTACCGGCCGTGGGTATACGCCTTTACGGTCATTATGGTTGTGCTGGCCGCAATTGGTATGATGCGCCTTCGCCCGGTGGGTTTCATCGTAGACGACATTCCTAAAGAAGATAAGTTATACACCGACCTGAAGTTCTTCGAGCAGCGCTTCAAAGGCGTGATGCCGTTGGAGATTGCGGTAGATACGAAGAAAAAGAACGGCGTGGTGAACCTGCGCACACTTGAAAAGCTCGACCAGCTCGGCAAGATCATCGGCGAGCAGCCGGCGTTTGCCCGTCCGTTGTCGGTAGCCGAGGGGATCAAGTTCGCGAAGCAGGCCTATTACGGCGGCGACAGCCTCAACTACGCCGTGCCCAACCAGTTCGACATCGGGTTCCTGGCGCCGTACCTGCGTATGAAGGGCGGGGGATAAGTCGGTGTTCTCGCAGCTCGTGGCGTCTTTTATGGACAGCACGCGCCAGGTGGCGCGCATGAGCGTGAACATGGCAGACGTAGGGTCGGCGGAGCTGCCGCGCCTGCTGGATTCCCTGCGCCCGCAGGTAGATCAGATCTTCGATACCGCACAATATAATGTGACGTTTACCGGAACCAGCATCATCTTCCTGGAAGGAAGCCGGTTTATTATCAACGGCCTGGCGGAAAGCATCCTGCTGGCATTCGTGCTGATCATTTTCTGCATGCTCTACCTTTTCCGTAGCTGGAGGATGCTGATCATATCACTGGTGCCGAACATCATTCCTTTGCTGGTGACGGCGGGAGTGATGGGTTGGCTGGATATTGCCATCAAGCCTTCGACCGTGCTGGTGTTCAGTATTGCGCTGGGTATAGCCATTGACGTGACGATCCGTTTCCTGGTGAACTTCAAGCAGGAACTGCCGTTGAACAACTACGATATATCCGCCACCGTTAGGCACACGATCAACGATACGGGCCTTAGTATTATATACACCTCCCTGATCCTGTTTGCAGGATTTATGATCTTCAGCTTTTCGGAGTTCCAGGGCACGAAGGCGTTGGGTTGGTTAACGAGCCTGACGCTGGTGATGGCGATGATCACGAACCTGACGATCTTGCCGGCAATGTTGTTGTGGATGGAAAAAGCCTTGCAGAAGAAGGCGAAAAAGAAAGAATTGTGGAAGGCGTTAGATGAGGAGGCGGACCTTGAGATGAAGGAAATCGGGCTGGATGAGCAAAAAGACTGATGCGTTCATCCTGTTTTAAGACCGTTCAACCAGAACTGTGATTTGACGCACTAGATAACATTTTGATAATTTTAAGGCATTAAAATTAAACCCGTGGCCGCTTGCCACGGGTTTTCATTGGTTCCGGGTCAAATAATCTAGTAGGGGCGTTCATCCCGGGCATTTCGCCGTTTATAATAAAGCATTATATATAGCGGAGAAAAAGTAAGAGGTTTATAATGCCATTTTATAACCTCTTAGTACCATGAAAAATAAGTTCCTAAAGGGCGCTCATTTGTCTGAGCGTAAATTTAAGGAGATACTAAAGCTGTTCTCGGAAGACCTCACCGCTACACAGATCGCCAACATCAGTGGCGTGAGCCGGGTAACGATCAACAGTTATCTCAAAAAGATCAGGTTGCAGATCGTGAAGTATTGCGAATCTATACAGCCTGAGAAAACGGGTTCGGCCGCTTCCTATGGTCTCCGTAATCTTTCTCTCCATCAGCCGCAAGACGTAGCCGTTGCCGTTAAGACGGATGTTGACCGTGTTGTGAAACCGGTGATATTCGGAATTTATAAGAGCGACAACAAGGTATTTACGGAAATCCTTCCCGATGTGAGCCGTTCCATGATCCAGGCGATAGCCCGCGGGCGGTCTGTGCTGGAGACGGTTGGGAGCGCGGAGCGGATCCGGCGGTTCAACGGTGGTGGACCTGAGTCAATATCGTTTGTATCACCTGGGCCATGGGCATCATGAGGCGGAAGTGAACAAGACCGCGCTGGATGATGTGGATGGGTTCTGGGGCTTACGAAGCACCGGCTGGCCAAATTCAAGGGTTTGAACCGGAATACGGCCTATTTACACCTGAAAGAATGCGAGTTTCGCTACAACAATAGACATGAGGAATTATATGCAGTGTTGCTTAATCTTCTCAAGACGTATCCATTAAACTTATCCTGATCCGAATTTGTTTTTAGTGACAGAGGGTTTGAATTACGGAAATCCAGTAATTTTACATTACCAAAGTCTGTCGCTTATGAAAAAGAAATTCGAACAACGCCTGTCGTCTGGCTATACGGACGTATTGGCGGCAACAAAATCGGGTCGGGGTACTTCATATAAGCCGTTACCGTACAGCGTTTCAGCGAATAAAAATATTGTGCTCCCCAGCAATGAGGGGCATCAAAACCATTCTAAAGATCTCGATTTAGATTTTGGTTGATGATAAGCGGGTGATAATCTTGTCGCCTGCTTTTTCTTTTTGTACCAGTCCAGCCCACCGGTACAAACGATTGCAGGCGGCATCTTCATAAACTTTTTACTTATTGTACTCTTTCAACTTATCAAGGAAAAAAAAGTATTCACCAAAAAAAAATGTATGTCCCCTCCAAAAATTTACAAATCAATTGCGTTAAAAAAGAGTTAAGTAATTTATATTTGTCTGTTAAAATTCTGTTAAACAACTAAATTATGCTTATGAGGAAAGGTCTAACCACTTTTCCTGATCCTGATATGTGTATCAGGTCAGGTCTTGGCGCAGAGCCGAACCATTAAAGGAAAGGTGACAGCGGCAGATGACGGTACAGCGATCATTGGTGCTACTGTAATCGCCAAAGGTACAAACGTGGGAACAGTGACCAACGCAACGGGCGAATACTCGCTCAACGTTCCCGATGGTGTAGACGTGCTGGTCGTTAAGTTTATCGGCATGCGCGATCAGGAGGCCCGGATTTCCGGCTCCACAGTTAACGTGGTTCTTACTACCGACGTTACGAATCTTACAGAAACAGTGGTAACCGCCCAGGCAATCCGCAGAGAGAAGCGTTCTCTCGGTTATGCGGCACCTACGGTTAAGGCAGACGAGCTGACCAAAGGTCAGAGCGTGAGCGCACTCAACGGTCTGACCGGTAAAGTGCCCGGCCTGAACATTTCCGGTACGGCTTCCGCTCCCGGTAGCTCCACCCGTATCGTACTTCGCGGTGGTTCTTCCATTTCCGGTAACAACCAGGCGCTGCTCGTAGTAGACGGTGTTCCTATCGACAACAGCGGTCTGATGGGTGGTGGCGACAGCCGTTCATCCGTTGACTTCGGTAACCGTGGTAACGACATCTCTCCCGACGACATCGAGTCTATCGACGTTCTGAAAGGCCCTGCCGCTGCCGCGCTTTACGGTTCAAGAGCATCTAACGGCGCGTTGATCATCACCACCAAATCCGGTAAAAAGGTCAGAAAACAAATGTGACCTTCAACACTGCCAACACGTTCTCAAACGTGCTGAAGATCCCTGATTACCAGAACGAATTCGGTCAGGGTTATGCTGACCCCGGTTATCCCGGCGGTTACCATAACGACCCTAAAGAAAACTGGAGCTGGGGTGCTCCCTTTAACGGCCAGATGCAAGGTTGGGGCCAGGAGATCAATGGTGTTCGCCAACAAAAGGCTTACAGCGCGATCCCTGACAATGTGAAGGACTTCTTCGACCTGGGCAAGGCTACCAACAACAACCTTTCCCTCTCAGGCGCAGGCGACAAAACCACTTACTTCCTGTCGCTGAATGCCCTGAATTCGGATGGTGTTATGCCCGGTCACTCGGACTCCTACAACAGGTACAACGTGCGCTTCAACGGTTCTGCAGAACTGGCGCATAACCTGACCACCTCCGTAAACTTCAACTATGCCAAGATCAAGTCCAACATGGTTCAGGGCGGTCAGGGCGACGGTTCCGTATGGAACTCCGTAATCCAGATGCCCCGCGATATTCCGCTGACATCCCTGAAAGACCTGAGCAATCCGTACAACAGCTTCGGCAACATCTTCGATGCCGGAGGCAACCCCTGTATGGTTACTATGGCGCTTACACGGTAAACCCTTACTGGCAGCTGGCGAACTATCGCAACGAAAACTATGTTGACCGTATCACCGGTAACTTCCAGATCGGCTGGAAACCGGTATCCTGGCTGAACATTGTTGAACGCCTCGGTGTAGACGTTTACGCTGACCGTCGTAAGTACAAATATCCCAAGTTCAGCTACGCCCCTGCCGACGTCACGTCCGGCGAATACAGTGCGGCAGCGAATACCCAGGTGGGTGCGGGTAAATACCAGGAAGAAATGTACAACCTCGCTGAGATCGTTCATGACTTCATGGTTACCGCAGAACACCAGTTCAGCAGCGATTTCAAAGGAAGCCTGATGATCGGTAACAACGTGCGTCAACGTCAGTTCGACGTATCTGATGTTTCCACCAACCCCTCCGGCGGCCTGATCGTTCCGGAATGGTATAACTTCGGCAACAGCAACGGTCCGGTTAACGCCGTGAACACGTTCTCCCGTCGCCGCCTCGTTGGTTTGTACGCAGACCTGAACATGTCTTACAAGAGCATGCTGTTCTTTGGCGCTACTGCACGTAACGACTGGTCTTCCACCCTGCCGAAAAATAACCGTTCCTTCTTCTATCCCAGCGTGAACGCTTCGTTCGTGTTCACCGAATTGCTGAAGGATTCCAAAATCACCGATTGGCTGGAGTATGGTAAAGTTCGCGCAAGCTGGGCACAGGTAGGTAACGATGCCGATCCTTATCAGCTGGCTACTTACTACAACCGCACCAACATTCTCGCGCCCTTCGGTTCCACGCTGTTCCCCCTGAACGGCATCCCGGGTCTCTCCCAGTCTAACACCTTCGGTAACGCCGATCTGAAGCCTGAGATCACTACTGCCTTCGAGGTGGGTACTGAACTGAGCTTCTTCCGCAACCGTCTGAGTGTTGACTTCTCTTACTATCAAAACAAATCCAAAGACCAGATCCTGAGCATTCCTATTTCTGCGTCAACCGGTTACACTACTAAAGTGGTGAACGCTGGTTCGATCCAGAACAAAGGTGTGGAACTGGCCCTTCGCGGTACGCCGATTCAGACCTCTTATGGCCTGAGCGTAGAGCTGTACGGTACTTATACCAGGAACAGGAGCGAAGTGATTTCCCTGATGCCCGGTGTAGACCAGGTAGTGCTCGGCGGTTTCGGTGGTATGTCCATCGTAGCTGCAGTGGGTAAACCTTACGGTACCTTCTATTCCCGGACGTTCAGAAAACTCCTGACGGAAAGATCGTCGCAAGCCCCACCAACGGCTATCCTTTGCTGACGCAAGGTTCCGTTTACCTCGGGACTTACAACCCGGATTACCAGGCGTCTCTCGGAACGAACATCAAGTTCAAGAACTGGAGCCTGTCTGCGCTGTTCGATACCAAACAGGGCGGTATGTTCTATTCCCGTACCAAAGACCTGATGGACTTTGTGGGCGTGTCTAAAGAATCTGCTGCCAACGGTCGCGTTCCGCATCCGTACCCGAACTCCGTAAACAGGGATCCCAACGATCCTAACAAGTATGTTCCCAATACCCGGAACTACAACATGACGAACTGGTGGTCACAATTGATCCCCGCCGGTCAGCACGTACTCGATGGTTCTTTCGTGAAACTCCGCGAAACCAGCCTGACTTACAAATTCCCGAAATCAATGCTGAAGAACGGACTTTTCAATGATGTAACGGTAGGCGTGTTCGGTAACAACCTGTTCATGTGGACACCGAGCGAGAACCAGTACGTAGACCCCGAAGTGAACTCAGGCGGTTCTTCCAACGAGCAAGGCCTGGACTTCTCTGCACAGCCTTCGCTGCGTAACTTCGGCTTCAACGTGAAAGTTAGTTTTTAATTGAGTACAAAAAAATCCGACAATGAGAAAATTGAATATCAAACATATTACGTTAGCGTTGGCGTTTATCGGTTTTGCGTCTGGATGCGGAAAGTTCCTGGATGTGAACGAAAGCCCGAACCAACCTACCGATGCAAACCCTTCGTTACTGCTGCCGTCTGCACAGGCTTTTACTGCGCACGCGCTGTCTAACCAGCTGGGTATCACCGGCGGCATCTGGGCCGAGTACTGGACACAGAATCCGTACTCCTCGCAATATCGTACCATCGAACGTTATACGAGCACGCCCTCTTCTTCCAACAACGTTTGGTCCATGCTGTATGCAGGCGCATTGCAGGACTACAAGCGCGTGCTGGAAAAATCCGGCAGCCTCAAACAACAGTCCGCTATCGCTTACTTCATGAAGGCGTATACCTATCAGATGATAACCGATGCGTGGGGTAACGTTCCGCTGAGAAATGCCCTGAACGAAACAAAAGACCAGAACGTGGATTACCAGCCCCAGGAAGAAGTGTATGACAGCATCTTCAACTGGATCGACCGTGGTCTGGCGCTGGCAAACCCGAACGATCCCGTTAAGGTTGGTTCTGAAGACCTGGTGTTCCAGGGTAATATGAATCAATGGATTCGTTTCGCCAATACCCTGAAGCTGCGTGCTTACCTGCGTATTTCCGGCGTTGATCCGGACCGTGCGCGTGATGGCATTATCGCGCTCCGTGGCAAAGATTTCCTGACTACTTCCGCTTCCGTTGCTTATGCTAACGCCGGCGGTAACGAGAACCCCTGTTCTCCGAAATACTCGGTCTTGGCAGAACGCAGAATCTGGTAGCCAGCAACACTGCCGTGCTCGAAATGTTAGACCGTAACGATCCGCGTGTAGGGAACCTGTATACGCACGTGTCTTACGACAACGTAGCGGATACCATCATCGGTATCGACCAGGGCGACTTCACGGCTTCTCCCGATTATGATTTTTCTTATCCCAGCGCGGTGACCGGCGGATTGGGCGCGGACAATAACTCCGCTACCGCTCCTGTTGTGTTTATCTCCGCTGCGGAAAGCTTCTTCCTGCAAGCTGAAGCACAAGCACGTGGCTGGCTGACCGGGGCTCCGCTGGCCAACTACCAGAACGGTATCCGCGCCAGCTTCGCCGCCAATGACATGGAGTCAGAGGCAGCAGCTTACATTGCGCGCCCCGCCAATGCTCTACCTGCTACACTTGCCGGTCAGATCGAAGCTATCATCACTCAGAAATGGTTTGCTATGAATGGCTGGCAAACGTACGAAGCCTGGACAGAGTTCCGTCGTACCGGTTTCCCCAGCTTCCTGGTGCTTTCAGCGAACGAAGACCTGGACGGACGCTTCCCGGCCCGTCTGCCTTATCCTGAAACTGAAGCCAACACCAACGCAAAGTTCCCCGGCCACGCCGCGGACAATGCAGTAAAACTCTGGTGGGATGTAAATTGATTGTAGAAATCACATCTTAAAAAAGCCGTCTTCGCAAGAAGACGGCTTTTTTTTGCCCTGTTTTATAGCATATCCCCCAAATTTCCAATCACATTTAAGTGTACTATCATATCTGTTGAAATTCAGTATCTTGTGTTTCATTACTGTTACATCCTTCGGGGCATTAGACACAAAAGCAAATCTCATGAAGAAAACGCTGCCGCTGTGGTTCATAACCGCCATCAGCATCCCGGGCGTTGCGCAAACACCAGACAACCGGCCAGACACAGCCATCCCTTCCAAACGACTTCTGGACGAAGTCGTGATATCCGGTTATAATACCGCCACCCGTAAGCAATACACAGGGGCGGTAACGACCGTATCGGGAGACAAATTCCGCATGGCGCCAACCGCCTCCTTCGATCAGATGCTGCAGGGCCGTGCTCCCGGGCTATACGTGGCTTCCGGCAGCGGCCAACCCGGCGCTCCGGCCCGCATGGTCATCCGTGGTACCGGCACCAATAGCGATGCGTGGGATTATGGCGCTTCCGCTCCGCTTTACATCGTTGACGGCATCGCTGTGGAAAGCGGGGTATTTATGGGAATGAACCCATCCGACTTCGAGTCCGTCAGTATACTCAAAGACGCAAACGCAACGGCGCTGTATGGTTCCCGGGGCGCCAACGGCGTAGTGCTCATCACTACCCGCAGAGGGCAGCAGGGCGATGTACGGATATCTTTCAACACCCGTCATGGTATCTCCCAGCCGTCGCGCCGCCACTTTGATATGATGAACACACAGGAGCGGTTGCAGTTTGAAAAGGAAGTAGGGCAGGAGACAGGGCGCGTCATTGGCGCGGGCTGGATCTTTTCCCGGACAATCCCGCCAACGCAAGCCTCCCCGCCGCCACAAAGGCCCGCTATGCCGCAATCCTGGACAGCCTCGGCGGCATCCAGACCGACTGGATGGATTACTTCATGCGGAACTCGGCGCCCTTCCACGAATATGAGCTTACCGCAAGCGGAGGCACAGATAAGGTGCGTTTCTACTCTTCAGCCAATTACCTCTCCCAACAGGGTGTCGCATACCGCTCCGGCCTCGACCGATATACCTTCCGTACCAACCTCGACGCCATCGGACGAAAGCTGCGCTTCTCCGTCAACACCGCCGTAGGATATACAGGCAGCGATATGATCGAAAGCGAAGCATCGCAGCAGGTCGCCAATCCTTTTGCAGCGATGTATTACGCATTGCCGTATGAGCAGCCTTACGTTAATGGCGTATTGGTGCATAGCGGAAACAAGGCAAGCTTTGGTGGTGTATATGACACGCGTGAAGGCGCTGATGCGCTGGAACGGATGCAGACCACCTCTTACCGCGTGAACCAGCTGAAAGGATTGCTTAGTACCTCGCTGCGCTACCAGGTCAACGATTGGCTGTATGCCACTTATAATATGGGATTGGATTTCCGGGAGAATAACGAGATCCGTACCGCTGCCCCGGGTTCCAACGCAGGGAAAGCGGCTCCGGGGCGCAGGGGTCGCACCGAGAGGCTATGTCCCGTTACTTCCAGTTTACATCATCCGCGGGGATTACTTACGATCGTTTGCTGGCGGAGCGCCATCGGTTGGTGGTAGCAGGGTTTTATGAATTCAACCGCCTGAAGCTCTCGAATTTTGAGGCGACCGGCTATGGGCTGACGCCCGGGCTGGAGGGGACGCTTTCCGCTACTACATCGGGTTCTGCCATTAATGGTTTCATTCCCAAAGTGGGAGGGAACCGGAGCGGTATGGCATTAGCTTCCTGGGTGGGACTGGTGCGTTACCTGTTGGATGAGCGCTTCAGCGTCAACCTGAGTTACCGGTACGATGGTTCATCTACCCTGCCTTCCAGGAACCGCTGGCAGCCGTTTTACTCCATTGGTGCGGGATATGACCTGCCCTGGCTGGAAAAAGTATCATGGATCAATACCCTGCGCGTTCGCGCCAGCTATGGTACGTCTGCCGCGCCGCCTACTAAATACTTCGCCTATGCGGCGGGGTATGGAGCTTCCCGTTATGACGGTCAGCCGGCCATCGTGCCGAGCGCCATTGGCAATCCGGACTATGAATGGGAGAAAACCGAAACAGTGAACGCCGGTCTCGACCTATCCTTATTTGATCAACGCCTCCGCCTTGTGGCGGACGTGTATAACCGCGCTACGCATGGCTTCTTCCTGGCGGAGCAATTGTCTATGACAAGCGGCTTCACATCCCGCAATATCAACGCAGGAGATGTCCGCAACCGTGGCGTGGAGCTGGATCTGAACGGAGATATCATGCGGAGGAAAGACCTGACCTGGACAGCCGGCGTCAACTTCACCTATAATAAAAACCGCGTTACCAGCCTTGGCGGCGCCAATGAATACCAGGTGAGCACATTCCTGATCCGCGAAGGCCTCCCGGTGAACTCACATTACATCGTGAAATACGCCGGCATCGACCCACAGACCGGTCAGGCCCTGTATTACGATAAGAACGGCAACATCAACGCCAACTATAACTTCAACGCCAGCGTTCCCGATTATGGCGCCAACGATCCCGAAATCTATGGCGGCTTTTCGACCGGCCTGCGCTGGAAGGGATGGTCGGCCGACGTATTGTTCTCCTACGTGACTAACATCAACCGCTACAATGCGATGGACGTATACACGCTCAATAACAATTCGAACGTGTTGAGCAACCAATCGCGCAGATGGCTGGACCGCTGGCGCACACCCGGCGATGGTGCAAAAGAAGCAGCATTCAGCAGTACCCGGACATATTCGTCGCTGCATATCCAGGACGCTTCGTTCCTCCGGTGGCGGAACGCACAGATCGCCTACACATTCCCCGGACATTTGCTTGCGCCGCTGCGCGTAGTGAAGAGCGCGATGGTGTACGTGCAGGAACCAACCTGTTGACGATCACGAAATGGAATGGGTTAGATCCTGAAGATTACAATGCCAATGCATTTTTCGAATACCCTGCGCCCCGCACCTTGGTGGCGGGTGTTCGTATCCAGTTATGATAAATAATGATGAAGATGAAATCAATGTTTAGATATAGTTTGCTTGCAGTGTGGATGGTAGCGACCTCCTGCCTGGAGACCTGGATGTGAAGCCGGCAGACATGAAAGACCAATCCATCGCGTTCAATACGGTGGATGATGTGAATGCCGGCGTGCTGGGCGCATATGCTGGCCTGAATGGACAATCCATTAAGATAAGCGCATTGTTGTCTGATGAGAACATGATGCCGTTGGAGAATAATACCAACGGCGGCGGACAAATGTTCCGTTGGCAGCAGGACGCTTCCACGCCGGATGTTATACCGGCTTGGCAGAGCAACTACCTGGTAATCGACCGGGCGAACCGCATCCTCGCTTTGATCGATGGCGTGCATGCCGAAGCGCCGGATATGGAAAGGAAGAACCGATTGAAAGGCGAGTTGCTTGCGCTCCGTGCGTATTGCCACCTCGAACTCTTGCGCCATTATGCGATGGACTATGCACCTGCATCCGCGGGCGTCCCGGTCATGACGGTTTCTCAAATATCACAGCCGGCGCGTAATACCGTTTCTGAAGTGTTCACGCAGATCCGTAATGACCTGAATACTGCTAAAGCACTCATACCGGACTCCTGGAAAAGTGCTAAGCGCATAACGAAGCTTGGGGTATGGGCCATTGAAGCGAGGGCTGCGCTGTACCAGGAAGATTGGGCGGGCGCCATTACGGCGGCTAATGAAGTGATCGCAGCGATGCCCCTGGCAACTGCGCAGCAATTCCCTGCCATATGGGGAGATCAGGCGGATCATGAAGTGATCTGGAAATTGAAACGGGAACCTACAGACGAGCGGTTCGGCGCGTTTTTCCGAGCGTCGGGCGGTATGGTGTTATATGCGCCTTCGTTTAAATTGCTGGCCGCATTTGATGCCGCAAACGATGTCCGCTTCGCGCCCTGGATGGTGAACCTGAACGCAACTCCCGCGACACCGAGGTGGGCGGTAACCAAATATGCTGGCGGGCAGCCCGCAAACTATAACATGGCTGACATCAAATTATTCCGTGTTTCCGAAATGTACCTGATCCGCGCAGAAGCCCTGGTAAGGCAGCCTGCGGCCAACCTCGCTGCTGCCAACGCAGACCTGCAGGCACTGAGGAGTCTCCGTATCAGTAACTATGTGCATAGTAACTATGGAACGGCCGCATTACTGATGGCAGGCGTGGAACAGGAGCGGTTCCGCGAGCTGGCTTTTGAAGGGCATCGTTATTTTGACCTGCGCCGCTGGAAGAAAGACATTGTGCGGCTGCCGGAAGACATGGTGAGCGTAGGAGGAACGAACTTTACCCTGACGCCTGCACGCAAACATTACTACATCCCGGTTCCGTTTACTGAACTGCAGGCTAACCGGAATGTAGGGCAACACCTCCTTTACCAATAAATCCCGAAGGTTATTACAAATAATACCACCTGCCGGCCCGGAAGCTATCTATGCTTCCGGGCCTTTTTTCATGGATTATAGTGAGATATAACACATTTTATAGGATTTAATATGAGTTGATTTGCAGGACTGATATATGGATTTACGTTAGCAATAACATTTCTGACAAAGGATAATTTTTTTCACTGCTGCCCATCGTATGTATTTTTTCGTTTACTTTATGATAGTTGCAGCAAGCGAACATCCAAATCTAAATCGAGCAGAAAGAAAAGAACAGCATCTAAACCTAAAGATTAGTCCCTGAAATGACGAAGCCATGAAGTCAGGATTTTCCCTACCTGACATTGCAGCGAACCCTTAGACAAAATCTATTCCGACGGATTGTAACCCTGCCTGCACATTTTATTTCCTAAAGTGGTTTCATAACCAAAAATCTAACCGATATGAAAGGAACGTTACTTCTCATGTTCTTTTCGGTTATGCTTTGTGGGCTCACACATGCCCAATCCCGTTCTATAGCGGGCAAAGTAACCGATAAGACAGACGGGTCACCACTACCTGGCGTGACCATTTCCATTAAAGGAACATCAAAAGGTACGATTACCAACACGAGCGGCGAGTACCGGATCGAAACGAACGGTCCGAAAGACGTACTGGTATTTTCATTCATCGGCTATGCCACGCAGGAACTGGCACTTCCTGCCAGCGGTGTGCTGAATGTGTCTATGGGGGCGGATGACAAGACGCTCAGTGAAGTGGTTGTAACAGGATATGTGGATATCAGCCGGCGAGAGGCCACGGCATCCACTTCAAAGATCGAGGCGGAAAAAATAAACGGCAGGCCTATCCAGAGCTTTGACCAGGCGTTGGATGGTTTGGCTGCGGGCGTGAATGTTAACGTTATGTCGGGCGTGCTGGGTGATGCGGTAGCGATCCGTATACGCGGCGTTAACTCGATCTCCAACAGTGCTCAGCCGCTTATCGTAGTAGATGGGATCGTACTGAACAGTACCCAGAACACCAATGTTTTCAACGGCGGTAATGGCACACGCTACAACCCTCTGGCGGATATCAACCCTAATGATATCGAGAGCGTGGACGTACTGAAGGATGCTGCGGCCAGTATTCTTTACGGATCCCGTGCTGCCAACGGCGTGATTGTGATTACCACTAAAAGGGGTAAACGGGGTTCTATCACCGTTAATTACAATACACTGCTCTCCTGGGCCAACGCCCGCCGCGCACCGAAGCTGCTCACCGGCGATGAGTTTGCCACCATCCAGAATGAGAAATCCAAGAACTGGAACGTTGCCGATGTGGCCGCGGATATCGACGTAAACGGTGATGGAAAACCGGACAGAACCGACTGGCTCGACGTGATTTTCCGTACAGGGTTCCAGCAGACGCATCAACTTTCTTTCAGTGGAGGAACCGAAAAATCGCAGGTATACGGCTCCGCTGAGTATGCTGATATGCAGGGTTTCCTGGCCGGGAACAGACTACGTCGCGGGTCTGCGAGGCTTAATGCAGATGTTACGCCCAAAAGCTGGCTGAAGGTAGGGTTAAGCGTATATGGCTCCCGCACACTGAATAACGGCGTATTATCCGACGGTTACCTTGCAGGTTCCACTGTTGCAGGGTACAATGCGCCGCCCAACGTTCCTGTGTACAATAGCGACGGCTTGTACGAAGGATATTATCTTTCCCCACCAACCGCGACCTGGGTAACGGTAATAACCGCGTTTCCCAGCGGCTTAACCGATTCTTCCATCCGCTGGCCAGCATCAACCTTGGCCGTAACGATAACGAAACGAAGCGTATCCTTTCCAACATCTATGCAGATATTACACCGTTGAAAGGATTGAAAATAACTTCACGTTTTGCGATCGATTATTTACAAAACTTCGAAGATCAGTATAGCGGTCCGGAACAGGCGGGTAATGGTTTTAACCTGAACGGTCTGGTGCAGGAGAATCTTTACCAGACGCAACTCTGGAACTGGTCTAACATTGCAAACTACGCGATCACTTTCAACGAAAAGCATAACGTATCGGTAATGGGAGGCTTAGAATACCAATATGCGCGTAATTTCCAGCTGTATACTGGCCAGGGAACCTTGCTGACGACTACTTCAAATACATTTACGACGGCCTTTCCGCCGGCGATGGCAACTCATATACGGGAGGCGCCCAATCTGCTAATGCGTTCGACTCTTACCTGGGTCGCGTTGCCTACAATTATGCGAGCAAGTATTTCGCGGAATTCGCTTTCCGCGCTGACGCATACTCCGGTTTCGGCATCAATAATCGCCGTGGGTATTTCCCCGGAGCTTCCGTGGGATGGCGGCTCTCTGAAGAGACCTTCATTAAGGACAAAGTTTCCTGGATCGATGAATTGAAAATTCGCGCCAGCTATGGTATCGTGGGCAACAGTAACGTGGGTTCCTATGCGTGGCGGACGCTGTACGGCGGCGGACAATATGCCGACGTAAACGGTATTGCGATGTCGCAACTCGGCGATCCCAACCTCCAATGGGAGAAATCCAAGAAGATGGATATTGGTATCGATGCAGGCTTCTTCCGAAACCGCCTCGGTCTGACGATCGATTATTTCCACAACAACGTGGACGATCTCGTGCTGGACGCACCTGTGCTTCGTACTACCGGCGTTCCTTCCTCTACCGTAACCCGCAACATCGGGGCCATGTGGAACAAAGGTCTTGAAGTAACCCTGCGTGGAACACCGGTTTCTAATAAAGCCATCGACTGGAACGTGTCTGCCAACTTCACATTCCTGAAGAACAAAGTAACGAAACTGGTTGACGGCACTGATATCATCAGTGGCTCCAACCGCGCCAGCGTGGGCAAAGCGCTTGGCACATGGTATCTTATCGATTGGGTTGGCGTAAATCCCGAAACAGGATATGCCATGTTCCGCGCGAAAGATGGTACCATTAAAATGTATAACAACTCGCCTGGAATTAGCGTCGCGGCTAACCGCTGGACAACCGAAGACGGCAGCAAAGTGGTTCCCGGCGTTACCGCGAACGATGCCAACTACCTTGATGGCAAAACCGGATACCCTACCTGGTACGGCGGGCTGGACAACAACGTTACCTTCAAAGGCTTTTTCTGAACGTAGCCATTCAGTTCAGCGGCGGCAATTACATATTCAATTCCACCCGCGCGGGCCTGATGACGAACTACCTCAACAACAACATCGCGGAAATCAAAGAACGCTGGACGCCTCAGAACAAAAACACTGACGTTCCCAAGATCGTGCTCCTCGATGCGGTATCTACTCAAACATCTACCCGCTGGCTGGAAAAAGGAGACTATCTCCGTCTGAAAACTGTTGCATTCGGTTATACCTTCCCTGGTATCAAGGATAAGATGGGCTTCTCCAACCTGCGACTTTCCATTGCGGGAGATAACGTGGCGCTGCTGACCAAATACAAAGGCGCCGATCCTGAAATCAATACAAACCGTACCGCCAACATTGCTTTCGGTGTAGATAACCGCGGCGTGCCACTGGCCAGAACGATCTCAATCGGTTTAAACGCATCCTTCTGATCTAAATACTTATCATCATGAAGAACATCAATTCAATATATAGTTTACGGAAAATGCTCATAGTGGCGATGGGAGTGCTCATGGTCGCTTCATGTGCAAAGGTGAACGAGCAGGATCCATTCTCCAGCATCGACCCGAAGGATGTGTATAACAATCCAAAGAGGATCGAAAACGCTGCCATCGGCATGTATAACGCATTGCAAAATGCTGAATTCTTAGGTGGCCGTGCATTGATTTATATCGATCAACGGGGCAACGATGCAAATGTATCGTCTTATTTCGGGCAAATCCCCACATTCAATATGCTTTCTAACAACGCTACAGCGCTGGCAGCCTGGACGGGCGGATACCGAACCATTTATGAAGCGAATAACTTCCTGTACAATCTGCAGAAGAATGAAAACGTGATCGGTGCGGATGCGGCAAAGCCTTACTATGCCGAAGCAAAATTCATCCGTTCGCTGGTGTATTACTACCTGGTAAACATATATGCGCAAACATATGTATTTACTGCAGACGCCAGTCATGCGGGCGTACCCCTGATCACCGCGCCACCTCCCCAGACAGGTGCGGAAGCCTTCGATCCTATACATCGTGTGGCGAGAAATACGGTAAAGCAAGTGTATGACTTTATCATCAAAGACCTCAAAGAAGCGGAAGCAGATCTACCGGATGAATGGGGCTCCGATTATTTTGACCGCGCACGCGCTACAAAAGCAGCCGCGAATGGATTGCTTTCTAGAGTGTACCTGACCATGGGCGATTACGCCAATTCGAACACCTATGCAGATCGCGTGATCGCTTCTCCGAGAGGATATGACCTGACAGCAGACCCGTATACCAGTTTCAACAAAGAGAACTATACGAATTCAGTTGAGATCATTTTCAACGTTGGTATGAACAGTGGAGACAACCCCAACACCAACAATGCCATCGGGCAGCATTACAGCCCCTATGGCCGTGCGGACATTACCGTGAATCAGGCTTATCTGAATCTGCCCAACTTCAGGGATAATGATCTGCGGAAAGGAGAAGACATGATCATCAGATCGGGAAGCAATGCCTACACAGGCAAGTTTGCAATGACGCCATTCGAATCCTGGGTGCCTGTCATGCGTTATGCAGAAATCCTGCTGAATAAGGCGGAGGCCCTGGCCCGTCTCGACGCAGGAGTGAGCACACCAGCTATCGATATCCTTAATACGATCCGTAACCGATCTTCCGCCGATTCATTATTCCCTGCCACTAAAGGCGCACTTATCGACAGTATCCTTACTGAAAGAAGGATCGAACTGGCATTCGAAGGATTCGGCATGATCGACTTCCTCCGTACCAAACGTAACATCCCCGCCCGCGGCAGCACTCAGCCCGAGCAGGATTGGGATGGCCAATTCACCCCATGGCCCATTCCCTTCCAGGAAACGCAAGCCAACACCAACCTCAAACAGAACCCCGGTTATAACTGATCTGTATAAGGAACGAATAAAAACAAAGAGGCGCCTCCGCAAGGAGGCGCCTCTTTCTCTTACTGCATGTCTGCAATTATTTCAGCACTTCTGCGAGTTTCTGCTCCAGTCCGCTGCCCCGGAGGTTAGCGGCGATGATCTTACCTGAAGGGTCCACGAGGATATTGGTGGGAATTGCATTGATGCCGTATAAGGGTACCACCGCGGATTCCCAGAACTTAAGGTCGCTCACGTGCGTCCAGCTCAGCTGGTCGTCGGAGATCGCTTTCATCCATGCGCCTTTCTCTTTATCCAGCGAAACGCCGAGGATGGTGAAGTTCTTCCCTTTGTATTGGTGATAGGCGGCTACCACGTTGGGGTTTTCCTGGCGGCAGGGACCGCACCAGCTGGCCCAGAAATCCACCAGCACATATTTCCCTTTAAAGGAGCTGAGGTGAATCTGCTTGCCTGCGGGATCGGGCAATACGAAATCGGGCGCTACCTGTCCGATCATAGACGCCGGACCGCTCTTGGTTTCTTCCGTTGCGCCTTTTTCCAGTTCCTGGAGCCCGGTAAGGGTGTTTTTCACGAAAGCGTTGCCGGGAAAACGCTTAGCGATGTCCTGGAAGTCTTTTTGTGAGCGATGCGGTCTGCCGCGTCCTGGAAACCTGCCAGCTCCATAGCGAATACTGCTGGAACGGGATTTTTGACGAGCGGGCGGCGGAAAGGAAGTGCTCCCGGAAGTTTTTGGTTTCCTGATCCATCTGCTGACGGCGGGCGGCCAGCACGCTGTCTGGCGTTTTTGCCAGGCGGAGACTGTCGATCGCCTGCATTTCCTTGCTCAGCGTCTGTGACTTTTCGCTATAATATTTCAGGAGCTCCTGGATTTCGGTGGTGGCTTCGGAGCCTTTCACCTGGATTTTTTCCAGTTCGTTATAGTCGCCGGAAATGCTCATATCACCGGCATCGAGTGCGAGGAAGATATATTTACCGCTTTCGAAACGGATCGCATAGAGGCCCTGTTCCGGTACCATGCCTTCGAGCGTTATTTTGCCGGAGGCATCTTTAACGGCTGCGGTATCAACGATTTTGGTGGAGCTTTCCATCACTTCTTCGAGGTACACTTTCTCCAGCGGCGTGTTAGCCAGCTGCATATCGATCTTGAATGCGCCTTTCTCCGGGTGGCTGTTGCAGCTTGCCAGCAAGGCGGCCGCTCCGGTCAGCCAAATCGCAAGTTGTTTCATGGGCTTTTCGTTTATTGGTTTCAATCAAAAATAGTCCTAAATCCCGGGAAGGGACTTCAGTAAATGTTAAAATTACGTAGCCGGCAGGAGGAACGGGTCCCCTGAAAGGGCCATTTCCCTGCGGCAGGGGGCCAGCAGCGGGCTGCGGGTGTGGGAATGGGATGAACGGCGCTTATTTCTCGTTGAGGCGCTTGAGAAGCAGCTCGTTAGTCATTTTAGGATCGGCTTTTCCTCCGCTTAATTTCATCACTTCTCCTACAAACATGCCGATCAGGCCTTTCTTACCGGAGCGGAATTCCGCCACTTTAGCGGGGAATTTGGCCAGTACCTCATCGATAACGGGCTGGATGCTGCCTGCGTCCGTATCCTGGATGAGGTTAAGCGCGGTCGCTACTTCCAGGGGCGATTTGCCCGGTTGTTCGATCATGGCGGGCATAATACGCGAGGAAGCGATGGAGAAATTCACCTTTCCGTCCTGGATCAGCGCTATCAGCGCGGCGAGGGCGGAAGGGGAAAGGGGGAATGCTGAAATGGGGGCATTATGTTCGTTCAGCCAGGATTTTACGGGGCCAAGCATCCAGTTGGAGGCTGCCTGGGCGTGGGGCGTTTCGGCCATGAGCGCTTCGAAATAAACCGTCGTGTCCCGGTCATCGCAGATCACGCGGGCATCATATTCACGGAGGCCCAGCTGGCTGGTATACCGGGTTACTTTTTCTTCCGGGAGCTCTGGCAGGGACTGGCGTACCTGGTCGAGGAACCCATCGGTCAGCCGGAAAGGCGCCAGGTCGGGTTCAGGGAAATACCTGTAATCGTTTGCTTCTTCTTTTGAGCGCAGCGGGAACGAGCTGCCATTGGAGGCATCGAAGCTGCGGGTTTCCTGTACCACGCGGCCGCCGCCTTCCACCAGTTCGATCTGGCGTTTGATCTCGTTCTCAATGGCGCGTTTCACGTTGCGGATAGAGTTCATGTTCTTCACTTCCACCTTGGTGCCGAGGTTCTTATCCCCTTTAAGGCGGATGGAAATATTAGCGTCGCAGCGCATGGAACCTTCTTCCATGTTGCCGTCGCACACTTCCAGCCAACGTACCAGGCGGCGGAGCTCTGTGAGGTAGGCATATGCCTCATCTGCCGTGCTCAGGTCCGGTTCGGATACGATTTCCACGAGGGGAACGCCCGCGCGGTTATAGTCGATGAGCGAATTGGAAGGATCCAGATCGTGGATGGACTTTCCGGCGTCTTCTTCCAGGTGTATGCGGTTGAGCTGCACATTGCGGGCCTGGCCGTCCACAAAGATGGGAACGTAGCCGCCAACGCAGATGGGAGCGGTATGTTGGCTGACCTGGTATCCTTTCGGCAGGTCGGGGTAGAAGTAGTTCTTACGGGCGAAAAAGTTCTCTTTCTCTGGCGCAATGACAGGCGAAGCCCAGTCTGATGGCGAGCTCCACTGCTTTGCGGTTCATGAAGGGCAAGGTGCCGGGGTGCGCCAGCGTTACGGGGCTGATATGTGTGTTGGGCTCCCCGCCGAAAGCGGCGGAATCCCGGCTGAATAATTTACTGGCTGTCAGCAGCTGGGCATGCACTTCCAGGCCAATAACCGCTTCATATTTGTTATAATCGATGCTCACGCTCATAATATTGATATCACTGCTGATTCGTACAAAGATATTCAAACTGCAAAAAAGCAGGGAATTTTCACGAAATTGTATGTTCAACGATCACCCTATGGCTGCTATCCCAGACATTCACCAGGCCCAGCGCCGCTTTTACGACTCCGGCGCCACCCGTTCCCTGTCATTCCGCAAATCAGCCCTTAAAAAGCTGAAAAAGTCCCTTAAAAGGCATGAAAACGATATCCTGGACGCGCTTCGGACAGACCTCCGGAAGGCGCCGGTAGAGGCTTTTGGCAGTGAGGTGGGGCTGCTTTATGATGAAATCGATCATACCTTAACCAACCTCCGCCAATGGATGCGCCCCAGCCGGTGAGCTCGCCGCTGATGCATTATCCTTCATCCAGCACGGTTTACCGCGAGCCTAAGGGGTTAACACTGCTCATCGGCCCTGGAATTATCCCTTCCAGCTGGTGATAAATCCCCTCATCGGCGCCGTGGCAGCGGGTAACTGCGCCATCGTGAAGCCCTCAGAACTGGCGCCCGCCACAGAAGCCGTGGTGGTTAAAGTGATCGCCGACGCCTTCGCGCCCGAACATGTGGCAACGGTAACGGGAGACGGCGCTACCGTAGTACCGGAAATCATGGCGCACCGCTTCGATCATGTTTTCTTTACGGGAAGCATCCCCGTAGGCCGTAAGATCCTTGAAATGGCCGCGCCCCACCTCACGCCGGTAACCCTGGAGCTGGGCGGGAAGAGCCCCTGTATTGTAGACGCCAGTGCCAATATTAAGACCGCCGCAAAAAGGATCATCTGGGGCAAATGCTGGAATGCCGGGCAGACGTGCATCGCTCCAGATTATGTACTCGCTGATAAAAAGATCGTACCTGAATTGCTGGAACATATGCGCGATGCCGTGAAGCAGTTTTATGGTGAAGACCCCGCACAAAGCCCGGATTACCCCGCATCATCAATGAAAGGCAATTCGACCGCCTGGCAGGGTACCTGGGCGAAGGGACCGTCTTCTCCGGCGGACAAACAGACCGCGCCGGCAAATACATCGCCCCCACCATCCTCACCGATATTAAGCCGGAAGCCAAAGTAATGCGTGAAGAGATCTTCGGGCCCATATTGCCGGTGATACCATATAGCGGAACGGAAGCAGCTGTAAAACTCATCGCGGCAAATCCATATCCGTTATCACTTTACATCTTTACGAAGAACTCCGCACGGCGAATACGCTCATCGAAAAAGTAGCATTCGGCGGCGGCTGCATCAATAACACGCTCGTTCATTTTACGAACCTGGAGATGCCTTTCGGAGGCATTGGCCCAAGCGGCATGGGGCGTTATCACGGCCGGTATAGCTTCGATGAGTTCTCCCACATCAAAGGCGTGATGAAAACAGGCACCTGGCTAGATGTGCCGGTCAAGTACCCTCCGTTTGGGAATAAGCTGAAGATGCTGAAGATGTTGCAGAAGTGATGTGATAAAATTCATTTCAAAATTTTGGTAAAACAGTGCAGGAAAAAGTTTTGTATTTAGAGAAATGCTACCATTGAATTGAACAATTAAAATTCAATTCTTATGACAGCAAACCAAATCTTATTGATTATTTCCCTTATTCTCTTTTTCTCCAATCCTCATACCATTGGTCAAGGATTTCGCTTTCCACGTATTCCCTCCACGACGAATTACCGTCGTAAGTAAGAAAACCGGAAGGTCTGCATCGTTCAATCTAAAGGGTGAGAACGACGTGAAGGAATTGATCGAAGTAGGAAGAATAATGTTTGGCCGAGAATAGCTTAAAACATGGGAGATATGATCACCGAGTCAAGAACTAAAGCCACTATACCCGTTTCTATTGATAGCTTGGCGGGCGCAAGCGGAGGCATTTTGGTGGCACAGTTAATATTGTCCTTCCCGAAGCGGAACAATACAATAGATTTTTAATTAATCTCGTTCCAATTTTGACACTTTTAATAAAACAGTGTTGGAGTTTCGTAGAGCCGGAGGTCCTATTCATTTTCAGGAACCGCAGAAGCAACTATGCAAGGGAACGATATATCAGGTTTGTTGATAAGCTGAGGAAGACCCAATGATCGATGATGAAACAAAAGAAGAACTGAGTGATGTCATCGTGCATGCCCGATTATCAGCTTCCTTTGAACTGTACTCACATTGGAAAGACAATTATCACCGTAATTGATAGTTCCGATGAGTAAAGTAAAACGGCCCGGGATAAACCCGGGCCGCTTCTCTTGCTTTACACTTAAACTATATCTGCCTTACTATTTACAAATTTTCAGAGCGCAGCTTGCGCGGGATCTTCACGGTGATCGTTTCCGTTTTCCATTGCGGCGAACACCGAACGCGACATTGGATTTATCTTTCGCTTCCCGGTAACCAGAAGCTACATCTCGGGCGCTCGTTACGTTTTGTCCGTCTATGGAAATGATGATATCACCATTTTTAAAGCCTGCCTTTTCCGCGGCGGAACCAGATGCTATAGATTGAACGGTGGCGCCGTCGTTCTCTTCACGGTCCTGTACCGGAGGCCCAGCTTGGGTTGGGCGTTCGGATTGAAAAGCTCATCGAAATTGCGTGGCATCACGAAGGCGCGGGGCTCTTCATCGAGCATGCGGGGGCTGCGGAAACGACGGCCTCTCATGGCGTCTTCAGCGCTATCGCGCGGGAGCAGTTTCGCTTTTGCTTTTTGCTCTTTTTATCGCGGAGATAGGTAATGGTTACATCATCGCCGGGCTGGAGCTTTCCGATGTTTTCGAAAAGGTCCTGAGGCTCGGAGATCTTCGTGTCGTTGACGCGGGTGATGATATCGCCGGCCTTTAGTCCTGCTTTGGCCGCAGCGCTGTTATCCGCCACTTCGGTAATGGTAGCGCCCTCGGCGGAGGATTTCTCCGTCATGACGCCCAGAACTGCCGGCCCCGGACGGACTGCATCTTCTAACGAGAGGGCGGGGTCCTGGTCAGGGTAATTGCCATTCCGTGGCATAATGACACGGCGCTTTACGGAGATGTCGCCGCCGTCAAATTCCTGGATCGGCTTACCGTCCACGTACACTTCACCGTCTTTTATTTCGACGGTTACTTTCGCGTCCTTCGCATTTCCTTTACGCTTGATAACGATTTCATCATATTCTCCCAGTTTATGGCCGCCCCTGTCCTGTGCGGATACCGCGGACGAAGCCAGGGTAAAGGCGAGGAGAAGTGTGCTTCCGGAAAAAGGAGTTTACGCATAAGTCGTCGGTTTTTTTTTTGTGACAGGGCAAATTTAAAGGGTGGAGGGGTAAGAAAATGTTAAAAAAGGCGGGGAGGCGATAAGGGAATGTTAAAAAAAAGGCTCCCGGAGGAGCCTTAACTATTATCAGAGGATGCTTTTCACTTTTTCGATCACGGTAGCGAACTGACTGCCGTCTTGCCCGCCTGCCGTGGCAAGGGTGGGCTGACCGCCGCCGCCTCCTTTGATGAGGCCGGCTACCTGTTCCTTAATGATCTTTTGCGCATTGAGGCCTTTATCTTTCACGAGATCGTCTGACAGGAGCACGACCACTTGCGCTTTCCCGGCTGCGTTAGCGCAGATCACGGCGGCGAAGGGAGCGGTGAGGAGGTCTTTCAGCGCCAGGGCGTATTGTCTTACGATATCGCCGCTCGAAGCTTCCACGATTGTTCCCAGGAACTGCACGCCATTTACCGTTTCGGCTTTGGCGGGAAGGGCTGCGGCTGCCTGTTGTACCTGCTTCTGTTCGATGGCGGCCAGCTGCTTTTCAAGCGCTGATTTCTCAGCAACGAGGATTTCAACGGCTTTGGCCGGTTCTTTCGGGTTCTTGAGCGCGGCCTTCACTTCTTTCAGCTGTGCCAGTTGCTCATTAACGTAGGCTTCTGCCCTGGCGGCTGTAATGGCTTCCACCCTTCTTACGCCGGCAGCTACCGCGCCTTCGGAAAGGAATTTAAAGAGGCCCAGCTCGCCGGTATGACCAACGTGCGTTCCGCCGCAAAGCTCCACGGAATAGTTCGGGTCGATGGTCACAACGCGCACCGTTTCGCCATACTTTTCACCGAAAAGGGCCATAGCTCCCAGTTCCATTGCGGCATCGCGGGGCATTTCGCGGATGATGACGGGGATGTTCTCCCGTATCTTCTGGTTCACGATAGCCTCGATAGCAGCAAGTTCCTCGTCTGTCACCTTAGCGAAATGAGAGAAGTCGAAACGCAGGTAGTCCGCGTTCACGAGGGAACCTTTCTGCGCCACGTGGGCGCCCAATACCTGGCGGAGGGCGGCGTGGAGCAGGTGGGTGGCGGAGTGGTGACGGGCGGTGTCCTGGCGCTTCTGTGCGTCCACTTCTGCTTTTACCGCCACTTCGGGATGTGCCGGCAGCGTGTCGGTGAAATGAACGATGAGGTCGTTCTCCTTTTTGGTATCGGTAACGGCGATGGCTTCAGCACCAAAGTACAGGGTGCCGGTATCGCCCACTTGTCCGCCGGATTCGGCATAGAAGGGGTTTTGTCCAGCACGATCTGGTATTGTTCTTTACCTTTTGCCGTGATCTTGCGGTATTTCAGCACTTTGGCATCTGCGGCCAGTTCGGTATAGCCGATAAAAATGCCGGAAGGTTGCTCGTCCAGGATGGTCCAATCGCCCATATCGAGCTTGGTGGCCGCGCGGGAACGGTCTTTTTGTTTATTCAGTTCAACGTTGAATCCTTCTTCGTCTACCTTGAATCCTTTCTCAGAGGCAATCAGTTGGGTAAGATCGAAGGGGAAGCCGTAAGTGTCGTACAATTCGAAAGCCACCGGGCCTTCAATGACTTTGGAAGGACTGGCGGTAATGGTTTCGAGCCGGCCCAGACCGCTTTCCAGGGTACGGAGGAAGCTGTTTTCTTCCTCGAATACTACTTTCTTCACGAAGTCCAGCTGATTGGCGAGTTCAGGGAACACGGTACGGAATTCTTCCGCCAGGGTAGGCACCAGTTCGTGCAGCAGCGGCTTTTTCACGTCGAGGAAAGAGAAATAGTAGCGGACAGCCCTGCGGAGGATGCGGCGGATTACGTAACCGGCGCCGGTGTTGGAGGGCAGCTGACCGTCTGCGATGGTAAAGCAGATGGCCCGGATGTGATCGGCGATTACGCGGAAGGCGATATCGGTCTTTTCAGTCTGGCCGTATTGTTTGCCGCAGAGTTTTTCCGTGGCATGGATCAGTGGCATGAATACGTCTGTGTCGTAGTTGGACTGCTTGCCCTGCAATACTCTCACGAGGCGTTCGAAGCCCATCCCGGTGTCTACGTGTTTGGCGGGGAGGGGAACGAGGGAGCGGTCTTTCATGCGGTTGAACTGCATGAATACGTTATTCCATATCTCGATAACCTGGGGTGATCGTTGTTCACGAGATCTTTACCGGGAACGGCGGCTCTTTCGGCATCCGTGCGGCAGTCGACGTGGATTTCGGAGCAGGGGCCGCAGGGGCCGGTGTCTCCCATTTCCCAGAAGTTATCTTTTTATTGCCCATGAGGATGCGGTCCTCGGCGATGTGGCGTTTCCAGAAACTGAAGGCTTCGGAGTCGGCCGGGAGGTTTTCGGAGGCGTCGCCTTCGAAAACGGTTACATACAGCCGGTCTTTGGGGAGTCTATACACCTCGGTCAGCAGTTCCCAGCTCCAGGCGATGGCTTCGTCTTTGAAATAGTCGCCGAAGCTCCAGTTTCCCAGCATTTCGAACATGGTATGGTGATAGGTGTCTATCCCTACTTCTTCCAGTCGTTATGCTTGCCGCTTACCCGGAGGCATTTCTGGGTATCGGCGACGCGCTTCCATTGGGGCTGTTTATTGCCCAGGAAGAGGTCTTTAAACTGGTTCATCCCCGCGTTGGTGAACAGCAGGGTGGGGTCGTTTTTCACTACGATCGGAGCGGAAGGGACGATGTGGTGCCCCTTCGAGACGAAAAATCCGGGAACTGTTGCCTGATCTGGGCTGCGGTCATAAAATATTAGTCGGTATTAATATCTAATTTTATAGTTATAATTGCATCCGTCCTGAAATTGACGTTATTTTGTGCTGTCCGTGAAAAAGCCCGTCCAGAAAATTGATTTGCAAAAGGTTGACGTTTTAGCCTAATTCTCTTAGGTTTGCGGACCCCGGTTACAACCGTACAATTTTTAGCGCAAGGTGGAATGCGGTGCAAAAATATTGAAATAATCATAACAAGCTAACCGCCATTTTCCGGGACAAAATCGGCTCCTGAGCCGGACTCATAATAAATTTTAACGGGGGCGTTCTACTGTACGCTGCTATCAACCTTTAAAGGTGCAATGAAGAAAGTCAAATATTTCTATAATACTCAAACGCTTAAATACGAAAAGCTCGTAGTGTCCGTGAAGGTGAAGATCCTTCGGATTCTTGGCTTTCTGTCGGCCGCCATCGTTACGGGGATCCTTTTCCTGACCGTGGCGTACCGGTTCCTCGACTCCCCTAAAGAAACCATGCTCCGCCGCGATCTGGACAATATGCAGGAGGAATATAACTCCCTGCAGGACCAGATGAAAGAGCTCAAGGGCCAGCTAGGCGAGCTCCAGCACCGCGATAACGAGATCTACCGTGTCATCTTCGAGGCCGCTCCCATTCCGGATAGCGTCAGGGCGGGGCAGGACGAAAAGTCTAAGGAGAACCTGGCGCTTTCCGTAAAACCGGAAGGCGAGATCATTGCTGCCACCCGGAAAATGCTGGCGGAGATCACTTCCAGGGTAGCGCGCCAGGAAAAATCTTACGTTCAGATCGAAGACCTCATTAAGAACAAACAAAAGATGCTCGCTTCCATCCCGGCGATCCAGCCGGTGGCTAACAAGGACCTGGACCGTATCGCTTCCGGGTTTGGTTACCGCATCGACCCGATTTATAAAACTGTAAAATTCCACTCCGGCCTCGACTTCACCGCTCCCTCCGGAACGCCCATTTATGCGACGGGCGATGGTAACATTGAAGAGGCCAGCCTCAGCGATGTTGGATATGGCAACCACGTGGTGGTGAACCATGGCTATGGGTATAAGTCGCTCTATGGCCACATGGTGCGCATCAAAGCCAAGCGCGGCCAGGCGGTAAAGCGTGGAGACATCCTTGGGTGGGTGGGCAGCACGGGTAAATCTACCGGGCCGCACTGCCACTATGAAGTGATGAAAACGGTGTAAAGGTGGATCCTGTCTACTTCTTCTATAATGATCTTACTCCCGAGCAATTCGACCGCATGCTGAAGATCGCGCGGTCCGGCAACCAGTCTTTCGATTAATGGAATGATTATTGGTAGAAAAGGCGGTTCAGTTCATGGGATGGATTCCGTAATATTGTATCCGTATTCTTTTTCATTATCAATTGATTTCGGTTATGATGCAGCAACTGGACTTATTCGGCCTCCCGCCGCAGCCCCCAACCGTAAAGCAACCTGTACCCGGCGCACCCGAACAGGAAGACGGCGCCCCTCCGGCGCCGGGAGCCCCGCTGGCTACCAGCGAAGCCTTGCCGGTAAAGGGTAAAAAACGCGGCCGAAAAAGTCTGAAAGAGCTGTCCGGAGACCCACATGTAATCCAGGAACTGGAAAAGCTTACGCTCGACAAACAGTACTATTCCATCAGCGAAGTGGCCGGTATGTTCCGCGTCAATACCTCGCTCATCCGCTACTGGGAAAATGAGTTCGATATCCTCCAGCCGAAAAAAACAGGAAAGGCGACCGCCTCTTCCGCCAGGAAGATATCCAACACCTGAAACTCATCTATCACCTGCTGCGCGAAAGAAAGTACACCATCGAGGGCGCTAAACAGAAACTGCGCGAAGACAAACGCATCGCCTCCCGCAATTTCGAAATGGTGAAATCCCTCGAGAAAGTCAGAACGTTCCTGACGGAGTTAAAAGATCAATTATAAAACATAGGACATTATGCGTTTACACACAGTTTTACTGGGCTGCGGATTGTTGCTGTCAACCGTGACCATGGGCCAGAGCCAACCGCTCAAAGGCAAATTCGAGATGAAACAGCTGCTGTCGGATTCCTCCTACGCCTGGTTCCACAACGGCGTAAACCGGTACGATGCCAACGCCGCTATGGTCAATTATATCAAGACAAATAAGGACAAAATCCAGCTCGTAGCGCTCGTCAACCCCACAGACGAAGCCAGCCGCAAGCTGCTCCCGAGTTCTATAAAGTGATGATCCTTTCCAGCGTGCCCGAAGAATCCATTCACATGTACGCCGCCGATAATTCCGGCAACACGGGCGATCAGAAAGCCGATAGCTACAAAGTGAAGAAGTATCCCACCATCCTCGTCATGCGCGATGGTAAGGAAGAAGGCCGCATCACCGGCGCCGCGAAAAACACCGTGGAAGATGACATCGCACAGATCATCATGAAAATGAACGAGAAATAAACTTCGTTACATCATAAGAAAAGAAAATCCCCGCTGGCATAACCGGCGGGGATTTTCTTTATCCAGGAGTATGTATGGAGTATCTATAGCTTGTGTATACTGTGTCTATACTGCGTCCTTACTGCGTCTATGCCAGGACAATACCAAGTCAGTGGTGATGAGGTGGACATGAGGTGGACTTGATCCGTACATGAGATTGATAATAAATGCGTTACAAAATGCGGTAAAACTATAATATCCTGGGTGTTTTACCGGTTCAGGCAGACTCTTTCATGGCGAGCCTTACCCGTTTTCTCAAGGATCTTTAGCGCTTCCAGGTTTACACGCTCGCGAAGCTCCAGGTATGGAATACCCTCCAGGATGTTTGTCATGTAAATGAGCTGAAGAACGAGGGAGTCTTTCCCAAAGTCATGGAGGTTCACGTTAAAGCCGGGCTCCACATCCGGCTGCGCTTTCAGGAAAGCCTGCAAGTCCTTTACCACAGCAAGAACCGGGCCGGGAGGCGTGTCTCCGGCCAGTTCCAGTTTCATTGCCACGCGTTGCTGCGTACGCAGGGAAAGGTTGTCCAGCACGCTGTCTACCATCTTTTTATTCGGTACGGTAACGAAAGTTTTCTCCAGCGTGCGGATCCGCGTGCTGCGGAGACCGATCTTTTCCACGGTACCGGTGATGTTGTCGACTTTTACGCTGTCGCCCACGCGGAAGGGCTTGTCGGAAAAGATGATGAACGAGCCGATGAGGTTCTCGATACTTTCCTTGGCAGCGAGGGCGAGGGCTGCCGCACCGATACCAAGACCAGCCACCAGCTTATCTACCAGCTCTTTTCCAAAGAGGATGTTGATGAGGATCATTGCCCCGATGATGTAGACGATCGCTTTGAAGAAATCGCGGAAGAAGATGACGAACTGATCATCGGTTTTATCATTCGTAAGGCCGGCTTTCTTTTCCAGGATGAGCGCGAAGAAGTCGATCAGGCGGAGCAGGATCATGATGAACGTCATGCTCAGCACGATCTTCAGCAACAGCGCCAGCAGCATTTTCAGCGTAAAGGGCGTAACCGCGCGGTTGAATACGACGATGTTCAGCGACTCGGGAACACGAGGTGGTTGCTGGCCATGATCACTGCTACCATCACGAGGAAATACTCGATCGGCTTCAGGAGCAGTTCCACGAAAGACTGCTGCTCGATGGTGGGCGACCAGTGACGGATAAGTTTGTATAGGCCTGCGGCCAGTCCTTTGGAAAGATACCTCCGGATCAGGACCACGAAGAGGATAATGCCCGCAACGATGAGGTAGTTGCGGACGGTGTTTTCGAAAACTGTTGATTCAGGAATTCATTCATAGCGGTGCAAATCTACACAAATAGCGATTTCGGGTCGAGCAGGCGGGTCTCATTTCCGGAGATTTGCACGATGCCGGGCGTTTTTCCTTTTTCAAAACTGCCGAAGCGGTCTGCGATCCCCAGTGCCATGGCGCCGTTGAGCGTGGCCCATTGCAGCATGTCTTCCAGGGGATGTCGGGGAATTGTTGGCGAAGGGTAGTGATCTCGCTCCAGATGGAAAGCTGGTGATTGGATGCGAGGCTGTCGGTCCCCAGCGTAATTACAGCGCCTGGCGTATCCATGAGCATGGGCACGTCGGGAAGTACGCCTTCGATATAAAGGTTGGCGTTGGGGCAGAGGCACCAGTAGGTTTCTCCTTCCCGGCAGAGGGCCGCTTCTACGTCTTGCCGGGAGGTAAAAGTGTTATGGACGAGCAGCAGGGTTTGTCCCTGGTCGAAGTAATTTATATACGCCGGGAGGCTGTTGCCCGGCGGCGCCGATGGCGGAGGCGTCCATATTGAAGTGGCGGTAAAAGTCGAGGAACGGGCCGGTTTTGTGCCTGAAGAGTTCGTTCTCTGCCTGGGATTCCTGGTTGTGTATGCTGATGATCGCGTTGCTTTTGAGGCCGTTGATCAGTCTGAACAGGGTGGGTGAAACGGAATAGGGGCATGTGGGACGAGGTAGGCGGGAGCGCTGCCTGCCTGAATTGGGCTAACACGGACAGGGAGTGTTCCAGGCGCTGGGGGCGAATGTCTCGGCGACTCCCATACATTCCACGAAAGTGCGCCATTCCAGCTGGTGGGCCGTCCGCTGTTTGACGGGCACGGTGGCGGCTGTATTGGCGATGTCGCCCACGGCCACGGTGCCCTGGGCCCGCATGGTTCCCGCGGCGGTATCGATCGCGGCGGATAGGACATCGGCATCCGGAGGGCGGCGGTTCTCCATGACGGCGGTAAGGAAGGCGGGAAGCCCGGTTCCTTCAGGGATCGCGCCCTTCATATGCGAGAGCTCAAGATGGCAATGGGTGTTGATGAATCCGGGGCATAATATCCCTCCACCCGGACAAAATCCTCCCGACCCAGGAGAGCGGAACGAGGGCGGAAACAGAGCCGTTATCGTCCAGCACCAGCGCCCGGTCTGGGCCATGAAACTTTCTACCGTCAAATATATCGTCTGCTGTAATCTTGATCATAAGGGTGAATTTAGGAATGTTCGCCGGAAGCATGGCCAGACAGCGTTTAAAATAACCGGCAAAAGCGTAATTTTGCAACCCGAACCGGCAAAGGCAGGCAGGAGTGAATGGCGTAATAACGCCTTTCCTGCTTCGAAATTGCTGATAATTAATCCGGATTACAGATTATGATAGATAAACTGGAAGCCATCAAAGGCCGATACGAACAAGTTTCCATGGCGCTGACCAACCCCGAGGTGGTGAGCGATAACAAACAATTCAGCAAGCTGAGCAAAGAATACCGCCAGCTGGAAAAGATCGTGAAGGCCTACGACGCTTATCGCCAACTCCTGGACGCCATCGCCTTCAACCGTGAAGTACTGGATAGCGGGGATGAAGAAATGCGTGAGCTGGCCAAGGAAGAAACCGAAGGCCTGGCAACACAGAAAGATCAGATGGAAGCCGATATCCGGAACCTCCTCATCCCGAAAGATCCGCAAGACGAAAAGAATGCCATTCTCGAGATCCGCGGCGGTACCGGTGGCGACGAAGCCGCCCTCTTCGCCGGCGATCTCCTGCGCATGTACCTCCGTTATTGCGAGAACAAAGGATGGAAAACATCTATCATGAACGAAAACGCCGGCGGCGCTGGCGGCTACAAGGAAGTAGTCGTGGAAGTTTCCGGTGATGACGTATACGGTACCCTCAAATTCGAATCCGGCGTTCACCGCGTGCAGCGTGTTCCTGCCACCGAGGCTTCCGGCCGCGTGCATACATCCGCCGCTACCGTGGCCGTACTGCCCGAAGCGGAAGACGTGGATGTGGATGTTCGGGAAGCCGATATCAAAATGGACACTTTCCGCTCTTCCGGCGCGGGTGGCCAGCACGTAAACAAAACGGAATCCGCCGTTCGCCTGACGCACATCCCCACCGGTGTGGTGGTGGAGTGCCAGGAAGGACGCAGCCAGCACTCCAACCGCGACATCGCCATGCGCATGCTCCGCACCCGCATTTATGAAGCGGCTGTCCGCAAGCATGAAGACGCCATCGCTTCCCAACGTAAATCATTGGTTTCCACGGGCGACCGCTCCGCGAAAATCCGTACATACAACTTCCCCAAGGCCGCGTGACCGATCACCGCATCGGCATGACCGTCTACAACCTCGATGCCTTTATGAACGGAGACATCGATGAAATGGTACAGGCCCTCGCATTTGCAGAAAACGCCGAAAAAATGAAGACCGGCGATCAGATGGGTATGTAAAAATCCAGCTGATCCTGCCCGGGTAAGACAGATCCCTTTTGCAACAATTTGCGGAAGGGAAATGTTATAAACCTGCGTGTGCATGAAACATAAGTCGAGCTTCATCATTATTATCCACCCTAAACTTTCACTAAAATGTTAGATCAATTAGTGCAGCTGGTCCGCGAAAATGCGCAGGAAACAGTCGTTGCCAACCCTGCCGTCCCCAACGAACAGAATGACGCCGTTATCGGCGAAGCTTCCCACTCCATCGCCGAAGGCCTGCAATCCGCTTTAGCCAATGGTAATGTTAACGAAGTGATGGGCCTGCTCAACGGGAACAGTGCTCCTGATGGCGCAAACCCGCTTGTGAATGGTATCCAGGGAACTTCGTGAAAAACCTCATGGAAAAGTTCGGCCTCAACAGCGGCGCCGCAGCCTCCTCGCCGGTTCGCTCATCCCCTCCGTACTGGGTTCGCTTGTTAAAAAGACCAACGATCCGGGCGACAGCTCCTTCTCCCTCGAAAGCATCATCGGTTCCCTGACCGGCGGATCAGCCAGTGGATTTAATCTTGGCGGCCTCCTCGGTAAGTTCGGGCTCGATAAGGACGGAGACGGAGATGTAGATATGCAAGACCTCACGGCCATGATCTCCAAAGGCGCTAAACAACAACAAAGCAGCGGCGGCCTGGGTGGCCTGCTGGGCGGCCTTTTCGGTAAATGATGCTCCTGGCAAAATCGCCATATCTTTATTACCGTTATCCCTTACACATTGATAAACATAAATTTACCTGCCGTAAAAAATAGTTGGCAAAGATTTTGTTTAGGCTAGCATACTCAAACCAATAAAACTTACAAAGATGAAAAGATTGAATGCATTTGTGGCGATCGCGATGGCAGGTATTCTTACGCTTGGCTCTTGCAGCACGTGGCAGAGCATGGATAATACAAAGAAAGGCGCCGTAATCGGCACCGGCGGCGCAGCAGCCGGCGCGGTGATCGGCAAGGCTGCCGGCAATACCGCCCTGGGCGCCATCATTGGTGCTGCCGTGGGTGGCACCGCCGGCGTACTGATCGGCAAAAAGATGGACAAACAGGCAGAAGAAATCAAGAACGAAGTGCCCAATGCCACCGTTGAACGCGTAGGTGAAGGTATCAACGTAACTTTCGACTCCGGTGTTCTTTTCGGTTTCGATAAATCAGACCTGACCGCTACCGCACAATCCAACATCCAGGAACTTGCACAAGTGCTGAACAAATACCCGGATACCCACGTTCGTGTGGAAGGCCACACCGACGATACCGGTTCCGATTCTTACAACTACGGCCTGTCCGAACGCCGGGCTAAATCCGTAGCCAACTACCTCGTAGGCCAGGGCGTTTCCGCTAACCGCGTGCAGACTTTCTGGTACGGCGAAACCCAGCCTAAATTCCCCAACGACAGCGAAGCTAACCGCGCAAAAAACCGTCGTGTGGAGTTCTCCATCTTCGCGAACGATAAAATGAAATCCGAAGCGAAGAACGAAGCTGGTCAGAAATAAGCTTTTTAGTTGAATTTTCTCATAAGCAGTTTGAAACGGTCCTCCCGGCTTTCCGGGAGGATTTTTTTGCCAGTTTGTATATATGACAAAAAGCCGCCAGAACGTTCGTCCATGGCGGCTTGTGGTAATATAACCCCGGTGTTTTATAAAGTGTCCATGCCGGCAAGCAGGATGGCGCAGGCCTGGCGGATCTCCTCTTCCGAAATGATCAGCGGCGGCACGAACCGGATCGCATTGGATGCAAAGAGGAACCAGTCTGTGATCACCCCGTTGGCAATGCAATAATCGATTACTTTCTTAGCCGAAGGGAAATCTTCCACCTCTACTGCCAGCATCAATCCCCGTGAGCGTACTGCCTTGATTTTGGGGTGTTGCAATAAACTAAGGAATAGCTTTTCTTTTTCGAAGACCCCGTCGATCATCTTTTCGGCCAGGAGCGCCTGCATGCCCGCGAGGCCCGCGGCGCAGGCCACGGGGTGGCCGCCGAAGGTGGTGATATGGCCGAGGACGGGCTGGCTTGTTAAGCTCCAGATATCGCGGTTGGCGATGAATGCGCCCAGGGCATGCCGCCGCCAAGGGCTTTTCCCAGTAATAATACGTCCGGAACGATGCCGTATTGTTCAAATGCCCAAAGGGTGCCGTTGCGCCCCAGCCCGCACTGGATCTCGTCGAGAACGAGGAGTGTGCCGGTTTCGGTGCAGCGCGCACGGAGGGCCCGCATCCATTCAACCGAAGGCGCCAGCACGCCCGCTTCGGCCTGGACGGTCTCGGCGATCACGCAGGCCGTCCGCCCGGTGATCTGCTCCAGCATGCCCATGTCGTTGTGTTGTAAATGGAGCACATCGGGGAGGAGGGGCCGGTAGGCATTGCGCCAGTATTCGTCGCCGATGATGCTCAGCGAGCCTTGCGTAGAGCCGTGGTAACTGTTCTTAAAGGCGATGACACCGGTGCGGCCGGTATGGCGTTTGGCCAGTTTCATAGCGCCTTCCGTGGCTTCGCTGCCGGAATTGGTGAAATATACGGAGTTGAGGGAAGCGGGGAGGTGTTGGGTAAGGAAGGTTGCATATTGCACCTGCGGCGATTGCACGAATTCGCCGTATACGATGAGGTGCATGTAAGTGGCCGCCTGTTCCTGTATGGCCTTCACGACGGCCGGGTGGCAATGGCCTACATTGCAGACGCTGATCCCGGCGATCATATCGAGATATTGTTTGCCGGAAGCGTCCCACATGTGCATTCCCTGCGCTTTTACCATCTCGAGCGCCAGCGGGGCGTCTGAGGTCTGCGCCACGTGCTGTAAAAAAGCTGCCTGTTATTCATTGGGGCGAAGTTAGTGAAGTTCTATATTTGTATCATGCCAGTAATATTACCAGTAAAGGGTGTACACCCGCAAATGGGCGACAATTGCTTCATTGCGCCAAATGCCACCATCGTAGGCGATGTAGTTATGGGAAAGGATTGCAGCGTTTGGTTCAATGCCGTGGTGCGCGGGGATGTGAACAGCATCCGCATGGGCGATAAGGTCAATATCCAGGACGGCGCCGTGATCCATGCTACCTATCAGAAAACTAAGACCACTATCGGGAATAATGTGTCCATCGGCCACAACGCGATCGTACATGGCTGTACGGTGGAGGATAATGTGCTGATCGGGATGGGGGCCATCGTGATGGACAATGCCCATATCGGTTCCAATACCATTATCGCGGCCGGGGCCGTAGTGCTGGAAAACACCCAGGTGGAAGCGGGATGCATCTATGCCGGGGTGCCCGCCAAAAAGGTAAAAACCATCAGCCAGGAACTCATTTCCGGGGAAATCGACCGGATTGCCAATAACTATATCATGTATGCCGACTGGTTCCGCGACCAGGTATAGTCATCTTATAAAAAAACTTTATATTGCAGGTCTAATCCCGGACCTATGAAAAGAAAATGGCTCATTGGGCTATGGGCGGCATTCCTGTTTGCGGGTGCGCCTCCCAGAAACAAGGCTGCCCTGGCAGCACCTTCTACAATTCCGGCAATATGAAGCAGAATTCCAAAGCCGGCAAGCAAATGAAATTATTTTAATCCCGGCCTATGCGCAACCTATTCGTTTGCCTTTGCGGCATTGCCATACTGGGCGTGGCCTGCAGGTCCCAGAAAACGGGATGCCCCACGCCTGCGCGCAATCTCGGCGCGGAGAAAGTATTTGACGAGATGAACGCACCCAAAAAGAAAGGATTCCTGGGGCTTTTCAGGAGAAATTAATCGTAATCGTTTTCGTTGATGGTGGCGAGGATCGTGGCGTAGCTCACGTACCGGTCGAGGTCGATATCGCCTGCTTCCACCGCGGCTTTGACGGCGCATCCGGGCTCGTCCAGGTGGAGGCAGTTGTTGAACTGGCACTGCGGGATGTATTCCTGCATTTCCAGGAAATAGTGCGACAGTTCCGCTTTGGGGATATCCACGATCCCGAATTCCCGGACGCCCGGCGTATCGATGAGACGGCCCCCGTTGGGGAGGTCGAACATCTCGGCGAAGGTGGTAGTATGCAAACCTTTCCCGCTCCAGCCGCTCACTTGCTTGGTTTTAAGCTGGAGGCCCGGCATCAGTTGGTTGATGATCGTGCTCTTGCCCACCCCGGAATGCCCGGAAATGAGGCTTGTTTTATCTTTTAGCAGTTCCCCAGTTCAGCGACCCCTTTACCTTCCGCCGCGCCGGTCAGCAATACGGTATACCCCATCGCTTCATATACTTCCTGCCAATGCTCGAACTGCTCCATTTCCTTGGCGCGGTAAACGTCCATTTTGTTGAATACGAGGATGACGGGTATATGGTAGGCGGCGGCTGTAACCAGGAACCGGTCGATGAACCCCTGGAAGTGCGCGGCTCGCGGACGGTGGCCACGAGCACTGCCTGGTCCAGGTTGGCGGCAACGATGTGTTTTTTGTGCTTGCCCTGCGGCGACGTGCGGACGATGTAATTGCGGCGGTCGGAGATGCCGGTGATGATGGCATTGCCGGCTTCTCCCTCTTCCTGCTGGATGGTGACATGGTCGCCCACGGCGATAGGGTTGGTGGAAGTAATGTTTTCATCGATTTTGAAAACGCCTTTGATGCGGGCCTGGTAGACGTCGCCCGCTTCCGTTTTTACGGAATACCAACTGCCGGTGGATTTGTAGATCGTTGCTTGCACGCTGTAAAGATAAAGCAATTCCCGACTAGGGCAGCCGCTTGAAAAGCGTATACCGTAGCACGGCCTCCAGCAGCAGGGCTGCCAGGGCAATCATGGCGAAGGGGAAGAAATGCTCTTTGAAGCGGCGGTAGGAGGTAATTTCTACCTTGGTACGCTCCAGTTTATCGATTTCGTGGTAGATGTCTTGCAGGAAGAATTATTGGTAGCCCTGAAATAGCGGCCGCCGGTTTCGGTGGCGATCTTTTTCATAAGCGGCTCATCGATCTGCACGTCCACCATTTGCATCTGTACGCTGCCGTCGGGCATGGTGGCGGGGAGGGGGCCTTGCCGATGGTGCCCACACCGATCGTATAGACCTTCACTTTATAGGCTTTAGCGATCTCCAGCGCGGTGAGCGGATCAACGAGGCCTGTATTGTTCACACCGTCTGTCAGGAGGATGACGACTTTGCTTTTGGCTTTGCTTTCGCGCAGGCGGTCTACCGATGTGGCGAGCCCCATCCCGATGGCGGTACCGTCTTGCAGCATGCCGCTGCGGATGGCCATGAGTTGTTGTTTGAGGACGCCGTGGTCGGAGGTGATGGGGCATTGCGTGAAGCTTTCGCCGGAAAAGATCACCAGGCCGATGCGGTCGCTGATACGGCTGTCTACGAAGTCCATGGCCGTTTTCTTGGCGGCCTCCATGCGGTTGGGCCTGAGGTCTTCGGCGAGCATGGAGCCGGAGATGTCTATCCCCAGCACGATGTCTATCCCTTCACTGTCGATGTTTTCGGAAGTATTGGATGTTTGCGGCCTGGCGAGGGCAACTACCAGCGCGGCGAAAGCGATGATGCGCAATGCGGGCAGCAGGGGCCGGAAACGGATCTTCCAGGAAACGGGAATATTTTTGAGGCCTTGGAGGGACGATACTTTTACCGATCCCTGGTACTTCCGGCCGGCGCTCACGCTCCACCAGATGAAGACGGGGATGAGCAGCAGCAGCCAGAAGAAGGCCGGGTATGCGAATTCGATATTTTTCCAGAGTTCCGCGTTCATGAGTCGTTTTACGGGTTTGTGCCGGTTGCCGGCTGTTCGGTTTTGGGCATGGCGGAGGCGCGTGTCCATTCCACAACTGCCCGGGCCTTGCGCAGGAATCTTCATGTTCCTGCGGAGTGGGCTGGAGCTTGGCGAACTTGGCGAGGTCGGCCAGGCTGAGCACGGCGTAGATCTCGTTGCGCTGCTGGTTCAGAATGGTAACCGGTTTGATGTCGTTCATCAGTTCCGCCGTTGTCTGCTCCATGGCCGGGATATTGAACTGCTGCTCGAAGTAATTGCGCAGCACGTCTGTAAGCGAGGTATAATAAGCTTTGACGTCCGTATGCCAGGGCTGTTCCTTCTCCAGCTGATCGAGCGCTTCGATCGCGCGTTCGTATGGAGATTTAGAGGAACCACGGGTACGGGCTTAGGCGCTTTCTTCCGTTTGTTCCACATGGTGAAATACAATACGATCGCGGTGATCAGCAGGAAGCTGCCCAGGATCCAGAACCAGTAATCGAGCCAGTTGATCTTCACTGCGCGCACCGGTTTGATCGGCTTGAAGGCTTTGGTGGTATCTACTGCTACAGAGTTCACATCGATGAAGATCGATTCTGTGAACACGGAATCATACGATCCGTCTGTCACGGAATAGACTTCGAACTTCATGGGCGGAGCTCCCAGCGGCCGGAGTCGAAGCTGGTGAAGGTGACGGTCTGTCTCCAGATCTTTTGGTTTTCGTTGGAGCCGGTGGTATCCAGCCCGGAGCGTTCCACGAGCTCGATGTGGTTGGACGAGTCGGGGATATTGGGGAAGATCACCTTGATGTTGGCGCCTTTAAGGGCATACAGCATCACTTTGGCGGTGAGGTCTACTTTCACGGGCTCACCGATGCGGATGCGCGTGGTGTCGGCCTTTGCGGTCACCTTGAAGTAGTCTTCGTACTGCACGGGCTGTTCCTGTTCCTGGGCCGAAGCGCCGGCGAACAGGCAGGATAGCAGGGCGGTGGTGAATATGTTCTTGATGAATTTCATCCGGTCTTGATCGTACTTCGTTTTCGTTTATACCCTGTTCAGGAAGAAGGTTTGCAATGCTTTTACGTAATCCTCGTCGGTGCGGATGCTGATCAGTTCGGCGCCGCTTTTCATGAAAGCGTTGCGGCAGTACTGCGCATGTTGATTGAACTGTTGTTCGTAGTAAGCGCGCACTTTCTTGTCGCTGGAGTCTACCCACTGCGAGGCGCCTGTTTCGGCGTCCGTCATGCGGATGAGCCCTGCGTCGGGAAGTTCCTTATCGCGGCGGTCATATACCTGCACGCCCACCATATCATGCCTTTTGGAGGCGATGTTGAGGGCATCCTGGTAGTTGCCGGAAAAGAAATCGCTGAGCATGAACACGATGCTTTTCTTCTTGGCGGCGTTGTTGAAGAACCGGAGGGTTTCGGCGATATTGGTGCCTTTTTTTCTTCGGCTCGAACGATAGCAGTTCGCGTATGATGAAGAGGATATGCGATTTCCCTTTCTTGGGCGGGATGTATTTCTCCACGCCGTCGCTGAAAAAGATGACGCCTACCTTGTCATTGTTTTTGATGGCGGAGAAGGCGAGAACGGCGCACAGTTCGGTGACGAGGCCGCGTTTGGTCTGCTTGGTGGTGCCGAAGGATTCGGATTCGCTCACGTCTACCAGCAGCATTACGGTCAGTTCGCGTTCTTCTTCGAATATTTTGATGTAGGGACTGTTGAACCGTGCGGTCACGTTCCAGTCGATGGCCCTTACGTCGTCGCCGAAATGGTAGTCGCGCACTTCGCTGAACGACATGCCACGGCCTTTAAAGGCCGAATGGTATTCGCCTGCGAAGATGTGGTTGGTCAGCCCTTTGGTTTTTATTTCCAGCTGGCGGACCTTCTTGAGTATTTCTGCTGTATCCATTTATGGGCGGTTTAATTGGCTCAAGGCACCTCTACGGCATTGAGGATCTCGCTGAGGATATTTTCGCTGGTTACGTTTTCGGCTTCGGCTTCATAAGTGAGGCCTACGCGGTGGCGCATGACATCGAAGCAAACGCTGCGAACGTCTTCGGGGATCACATATCCGCGGCGCTTGGTAAAGGCGTATGCTTTGGAAGCGAGGGCCAGGTTGATGGAAGCGCGCGGGGAGCCGCCGTAGGCGATGAGCGGTTTAAGTTTGCCGAGTTTATAATCTTCCGGGTTACGGGTGGCAAACACCACATCCAGGATGTATTGTTCGATCTTTTCGTCCATGTATACCTGGCGAACGAGCTTGCGGGCTTCGAGGATGTCTTCGGTGCGAACCACGGGGTTGATCTTCGCTTGTCCTTCAGGCGCCAGGTTTTGCCGGATGATATGGCGTTCTTCTTCCTTGGTGGGGTATCCGATCACGACTTTCAGCATGAAGCGGTCTACCTGCGCCTCGGGGAGGGTATAGGTACCTTCCTGCTCGATGGGGTTCTGCGTGGCGAGCACGAGGAACGGTTCTTCGAGTTTGAAGGTGGTATCGCCGATGGTTACCTGTTTTTCCTGCATGGCTTCGAGGAGGGCGCTCTGCACTTTGGCCGGGGCGCGGTTGATCTCATCCGCCAGGATAAAGTTGGCGAAGATGGGCCCTTTGCGGACCATGAACTCGTTGCGCTGCTGGTTATAGATCATGGTGCCTACCACGTCTGCCGGGAGCAGGTCAGGTGTAAACTGAATGCGCGAGAACTTGGCGTCGATGGCGGAAGACAGGGATTTGATGGAAAGGGTTTTAGCAAGGCCGGGCACGCCTTCGAGCAGCACGTGACCCTGGGCGAGCAGGCCGATCATGAGGCGCTCCACCATATATTTCTGGCCTACGATCACTTTGTTGATCTCCAGGTTCAGGATATCAACAAAGGCGCTGGCCTGGTGGATCTTTTCGTTGATCTGCCGGATGTCGTACGAGGTATTTTCCATGAATTGTTGTTTCAAGGTTGCTAAAATAAGGATTCTGTCTTTTAACCCTCATCCCATGGCGTACTCTGGCAGTTAAAAAGCTGTTAAATCGGACGCCCGGGTCATATCCGGTTAAGGCAGATATGGTTTAAAAAAATTCCAATTTAATAATACGGATCGATATTTACATCAATTTTTTATGTAAACCGTACATTTGTTGTCCGTTAGCCTGCAATCAGAATGCCAGACAGGGCGCGGAGAACCATAAAGCCATTAACAATGAACAACGACGATTTCGATATACGCTGGAAGAAAGTGGAAGACATGCTCACCGAACGATTCGGCAAAACTCCCAACATGGAAGGTTTGTTAATGATGATCGGTGTACAGGAGGTCAACCTCCCCAGAAGAAATTCACCAAAGAACAAAAGCAGGATCTCATGCATGTGGCGGTCTGCGTATTACTGTCCCGCAGCGGCTATTTTGAGCCGGAAGGGCGCGATAAGGACGGCTGGCCCCACTTTAAAGAACTGCAACCTGTGCCGAAGATGGGGCTGGAAGATCAGGAAAGGTTCCTGAAAGAGCACGTGATCGATTACTTTGAACAGGACGAAGAATAAAGAAGAAGACCTTATGATCCAAGCCCATGAATAAAAAGCTACCCGTTTTATTGCTGTTGCTCCTGGCTGCCACGGCCGTACAGGCACAGCGCAACCGAAAAGTGAAAGTCTACACGCCCTATGGCAAAATGATCATCCGGCTGTACGACCAAACGCCTAAGCACCGTGATAACTTCATCAAACTGGTGAAGCAGCATTATTTCGACAGCCTCCTCTTTCACCGGGTGATCAAAAACTTCATGATCCAGGGCGGAGATCCCGACAGTAAGCGGGCTAAACCGGGAGAAACTGTCGGCGAAGGCGGGCCGGGATATCGCATACCGGCCGAGTTCCAGCTGGATCTTTATCACCGGAAAGGCGCGCTCGGCGCGGCCCGGGATAATAACCCCAGAAAGAATCCTCCGGCAGCCAGTTCTATATCGTTCAGGGTAAGAAATGGACAGACGGCGGACTGGACACCCTGGAAATGACGCGCCTCGGCGGCCGGAAGCTGCCGGTAGACCAACGGGAGGTGTACAAAGAATGGGGCGGATCACCGCACCTGGACCAGAGTTATACTGTATTCGGGCAGGTAGTGAAAGGATTTAAGGTGCTAGACAGCATCGCCGCGGTGCGCACCATCAAGCCGGGCGACCGTCCGGTGGAAGACGTAAGGATGAAAATCCGGTTGAAAAAGAAGTTCTTTTTCTTCTAGGACTGTCATTTTAACGTTTTGAAAATGACAAACTTTTTATAATTCTGGCGGTAATCTTTATTTTTACCGCTCAAAATCAAACTTGACATGAATTCCGTCGCATCTGCGTTACACCAAAGACCACGAGTGGGTATTATTAGAAGGAACACCGCGAAAGTAGGCATTACCGACTTCGCACAACGTGAACTGGGCGACATTGTGTTCGTGGACATTGCCACGACCGGTAAATCCCTGGGCGCTGAAGAAGTGTTTGGCACAGTAGAAGCGGTTAAGACCGTTTCCGATCTGTTTCTGCCTGTGGCCGGTACCGTTGGCGAGGTAAACCCTGCGCTGGACGGCAGCCCTGAACTGGTAAACCAGGACCCGTATGGTGAAGGCTGGATGGTGACGATCACCGTAAACAACCCTGCCGATGTGGATGCCCTGTTGACTGCCGAGCAGTACCAGGCGCTGGTGGGAGAATAATTTATTATGCCCGATACACCGACTACAAACCATAAAGACACTTTTAGCATGAGGATGATCCGATATTATCTGCCCGCATTGGGATGGATCATCCTCATTCTTTTTTATGCACCTTGCCCGGCAAAGCGATCCCGCACACGGGCTTCCTGGACATGGTGCATATCGACAAGGTGGCGCATTTTTTCCTCTTCGGCGGGATGGTGCTGCTCCTGGCATATGGGTATCACCGGCACCATGGTTATATAGGTGCAGGCATGTTATCGCTCATCGTGTTGTCTGTAACGGCATATGGACTGGCGATCGAATTTATTCAGAAATACCTGGTCGCTAACCGGAGCTTTGATATGTGGGACCTCGCGGCCGATGCTGCAGGCGCTATCGTGGGAGCGCTGATATTCCGGTTCATCGGGAAGCGTTTTATCAAATAGATTCCCCTCCCATCCTGTAATAATAGAAAATGTATGCGCCGCAACGGCGCTTTTTTGTACCCCAAAAATCTTTGAAAATCGGAGATATTCTCGGTGCTGGAAGGGAACTTCTTGCATTTCCGGAGATTACTTGGCGCGTGTTTCCGTACGCGTTAATATTGCGGAATACGAACGTTAACCCAGATACATTTTCAAATTCCTTCAGTATGAATGTAGGCACAACGATCCGCCGGTTGCGGGAATACCGCAACCTCACGCAGGAATATATGGCAGCCCGGCTGAACATCGGCTCAACGGCCTATGGCAACATTGAGCGCAACGAGGTGAAGCGGCTGACGATGGAACGGCTCATTCAGATAGCTGAAGTGCTGGACGTTCATTTTACGGAACTGTTCGTAGACTCGGCGCCGCAAAAGCGGCCATTGAAACCTGTATTCCAGGAGAAGGATCTGCAAGACCTGCTGGCATATTTCCGGCAGGATAAACTGTTGATGAAGGAGATGATGACTTCCCTGCGCGATTCCGTTCAGAAGATGGATATGCTCATGCGTGAACATATGCGCATCCTGCAGTCCGTGCTGGACCCCGTCCGCGAAGTATCATCCGTACGCGCCAGGAAGCCGCGAAAATGAAGGAGGCAGCACGCATAAGGATACCGGTAAAGCCCAGGTCGCCGGGAAATTAGAACTGAAGGCGGAAGCTGCCGAAGATGCCGAACTTCTTGTTATTGATCTCCGCAGGCAACGGCTTAGGCGCCACACGCCATACGAAGTCGATCCGGATGAATTTGAGGATGTTCTCCACGCCGGTGCCCACTTCAATATAAGGGCTGCCTTCCAGCGTCTTGAAGGGATACCCCGACTGGAAATTCAGCGCCCGGTTCCTGTCGCTCAGGCTGCCGATGACGCCTTTGGCCGTCCAGAACTGGCGGAACTTCAGTTTGCGCACCAGGGAATGTAGTTGAAGATGCCGCTGCCCAATGTGTGCTCGAGGTTGAAGCCGGCGTATTGATCGCTGATGAACTCATAACGGTTCATCATGTTGAAGGCGTACTTGTTGTAATAGTAAATCTCGTTGCCGGGGTGTATCTCCAGCAGGGGATAAGGCAATTCGGTGCTGAAGATCTTGCCACCAAAAAGTTGTAATACAATTGCCCGAAAGGCGCCACTTTCAGGTAGTCGGACACCGTAAAGGAGGTCTTGTGATAGCTGTAATTGCTTTTCCAGATACCCTGTACGCCCAATGCATATTTCAGCTCTACGATGGGATATTTGCTGCCCAGGCTGAATCTGTAATAGTTGCCCTCCAGGAACTCTTCCCGGAACGCATACCGCAGCTTCACCGCTACCTCCAGGTTCGTGTGCGGATCGGTGTTAGGCCTGTTTTTAGGGAAGGTGGGGCCATCCGGCAAGGGCGCATAAGGAATGAACTGTTTGTGCACCACAGAAAAGTGATGGGAGAACCCGCTGAAGTATTCTTTGTAAAACTCCGCCCGCTTTTCTTCGATCTGCATGAACTTCTGCGGCACGCCGGGCTTGCGGATCGCCAGGGTAAAGATGTTGTCTGTACCAACCTCGTCGTAATAGCTTGCGCCATTGTCCAGGTCGCGGACGAACGAACCATATACATACATCCTGGGACTGCGGTTCAGCAGGTATAATGCCGACATCTTGCCTTTAAACCGGTCGTCCCCGAACCCATAAGCCAGGTACCCGTTCAGGTATAGGTCTTTATGAAACGCGGGCGTGGTGCCTAAATCCAGCCGCACCCGGAAGCCTTCCAGGCGGTTCTGGGAAAAAGGTACCAATACGGTCCCCATTCCAGCTTGCCGAACGGCTTATATCCCGTTGCCAGGAAGCGGATGGTATTGGAATACTTCTGGAAAAGGGGCATTGACTGCAGCGTATCCACCATTTTGTAGATGGCCTGCTCGTTGCGGGTCAGCGATTCGTGGCGGTGGCTGTTCCAGAATGAATCGGTGCGCGTCCGGGCACTGTCTGTTACTACTATGTTCTGCGGGTATCGTTTTCGGCAAACAGATTGGTAACGGCGGTATCATTGTAAATGAGGTCTTCGTAAGTGGTCGTTTTCCGGCCGATAAACTCCAGGGTCTTGGTGGGCTTAGGGCTGGGCGTCCAGAAGTCTACCACGAACTTATCCTTGGCCAGGTACCATCCGCTGCTGTCGGGCAGCATCTTAAATTCCTGTACCAGTGAAATCTTGCGGACGAAGTTGATGTTCGCATCATTAGGTACCGACATGCTCATTTTCTGGATGGCGAAGGTGGAATCCATCACCCAGAGATCACCGATGAAAGCGTTTTCTCCTTTGCGACGGGGCTCGAAGTTCATGTGAATGAACCGGTGATTGGCAATGTATTGGGTATCCGTAATCCGGTAATTATAAAACAGGTTGCCGTTGTTGGCGATGGGGCTCACGAAGCTTTTGTCGAAAACCGGGATGAAGTTGTCGTACACATTGATGTTCTGGTACATGCCTCCAAGGAACTTGGTAACGCTTTCGTTATCCAGGCCCGAGGTGCGTGAGGCTTTGATGATCTCCTTCGTTTTCTTCGGATTCCGCTGGAAGTAATAGTCCGAGATGCTTTCCGTCAGGAATACAGGGAGAAAGGGTTTGGCTTCCGTGGTGCTGTCGATATTCTTGAGAATGAAGGAGAAGGGCTTGGTAAAGCGGTTCTTGGCGAGCTTGACGGTGTTGAGGTTCTTGATGTCCAGCTCCAGCTTGTTATAAATCTCGTATTTGTAGCTTTCGAGCCGGTCGTAATTATTATCAGGTTTGCGGCGGACGATATTGCGGAGCAGGATGAGGGCGAAATTAACGTTGGCTTTGACCTCGTATGTTTTAAGGGAAACGTCGCCGCGGGAGATTTCGAAGTTGATGGTCTGCTCGGGTAACTTCCTGTCTACGAACATGACGGTCCGGGCATAGCCCATGACACGAACGAGCAGGGAGTCTGATGGGATGGAGGGGAGCTCGAACAGGAAAGCGCCTTCTGCATCGGTGACCATGCCGGTGTTGGTGCCCACAAACTGTAATGTGGCAAAGGGGATCAGTTCCTGGGTGTGCGCGTCTTTAACAATTCCCTTTATTTTATGCTGCGCATGGAGGGGTAAGAAGCTGATGAGCGTGATCGCAAAAGCTATGGTTCGTTTCCAGCCGTTCATTTCAGGAGGCAAATTAGATATTTTCGGACGAATAACTTCGTACTGTCGTTAAATGGTATATTTTATTACAATTGGCCAAGATAAGCCGCACTCCGGAAACCCCGGAAACCATACCCCTATAACTAAACGCGCGTCCGGGGCTTTACCCTATATAACGTAAATGCATGCCAGATTCCCGTTCCCATCTTTCCATGCCCCATATTCCACAATTATGACTAGCTTTGATTAACAAAGTGCTTTCGCTATGAACGAGCAACATCATCTCGATACCCTTCAAGACATTAAGCGCATCATGGAACGCAGTACGCGGTTCATGTCGCTCAGCGGCCTGGCGGCGTTGGCGCCGGGCTTAGCGGCCTCATAGGCGCCTGGTTCGCCTGGGGCATCCTGAAAGTTCACCGCGCCGAAACCGGAAGGACCGTATTTTATAATGACGGCGTATATCCCTCCGGCGATCCCGAACTCAGCACCACCATCCTTAAACTCATGCTGGTAGCGGCGGCGGTGTTGCTGGGCGCCCTCACTACCGGGAGCTACTTTACCTGGCGCAAGGCCCGGCAACAGGGCCTTCCGATATGGGACCTCACCGCCCGCAAGGCAATGTTCAATCTCGCCGTGCCGCTGGTAACAGGAGGGCTATTCATCCTGGGCATGATCTATAACGGCTTTTTCGGATTCATTTCTCCGGCCTGCCTCATCTTCTACGGCCTGGCCCTAATTAACGCCAGCAAATATACCATGCCCGAGCTCCGGTACGTCGGCTTTTCGGAAGCCATTCTCGGCATCCTCGCCACTTTCTGGCTGGGATATGGCCTGTTCTTCTGGGCGTTGGGATTTGGCGTGGTACACATTCTTTACGGCATCCTCATGTGGTGGAAATACGAACGTACCCCACAAGCGGCCTAAACCTCTTTGCATGAACCCGATCGAGAACCTGAATAAACTGTTTGAAAGCAGAATAAGGCTGGGCGTGATGAGTATGCTGATCGTGAACGAAGAAGTCAGTTTCAACGACCTCAAAGGCATGCTGGATGTAACCGACGGCAACCTTGCCTCACACTTGTCCACGTTGGAGGAAAACGCATATATTAAAGTGCATAAAGGATTCGTGGGCCGAAAGACCAACACGACTTATTCCATCACCAAAGCTGGCGAGAAAGCCTTTAAAGGCCACCTTGCCGCCCTGGAAGCCATGATCAAATTCACGCAGTGATGAACCCTTCAAAACGACTCGCATTCAGCTTCCGCAATGCATTCCGCGGCATCGCCACGGCACTGCGGACAGAACCCAACGCGAGGATTCACGGCGCCGCAACTGTAGCAGTTATCGCAACGGGCGCCTGGTTTCGCTGCTCACCCGGCGAATGGGCCGTACTGGCCATCGCAACCGGTAGCGTCTGGACGGCCGAGCTCCTTAATACCGCCATCGAAAAGTCTATGGATCTCCTCCACCCGGATCATCACCCGCTCGTTAAAAATATCAAAGACGTTGCCGCAGGTGCTGTATTGATCGCAGCCATCGCAGCGGTGATTGCTGCCGGTTGTATCTTCATCCCCAAACTTTAAGCTTCCGTTTCTCTCATTAAGGCAATAAAAAGCCGGCTGAACCCAGCCGGCTTTTTCGTGTATGTAAAATCTCATGCTTAGAAGTCAACCCCAGGCCGAAGGTCAGCTGCGGCTTGCCGCGGAAGAACCCGGTCATGGGCCAGCCTGCGTCGAAGCGGGCGAAGTATCCCAGAACGGTGGTGCGGGCGCCGAAGCCGTAACCGCCTACGAACGGTCCGAGGAAACCCTCTTTGATCCGTACCACTACGCCATCGGGCGTGGTGTATTCGGTGTAGTTCGCATCCTTGAATTTCAGTTTCTCGTTCCAGGCGGTACCGATGTCGATGAAGGTCATCAGCTGGAAGTTACGCAGGAACGCGCTGTTGATGGGCTTATCGATGAACGTGGTGAATACCGGCAGGCGGAGTTCCGTGTTCAGCAGCATCACGTTGTTACCGTTACGGATATTCTGTTTGTAACCGCGCATATTCACTGCCAGCGTCTGGTAAGCGTAATACTCGTTCGGATTGGGCGCACGGTTGGTGTAGATGTCGGGTTTGATCATCCAGTTGTCCACACCGCCGAGGAAGTAGATCAGCTTGCGCGTGCCCCAGGACAGGTCGGCGGCAAACCGGGTGGCCCAGATAAAGTTACGGTGGATCTCCACGTAGTGGCGGGCATCGATACCCATGTTGTAGGTGAACTTGCCTTTAGGCGTCACCTGCTCGAACAGGGTGTTGCGGTTGCCGGAGATCTGCGCCACCATATCCCCATAGATCTTATAGCGGGTGCCCTTGAAGATATTGATGGCCGGGTTGAGCACGTTGTCGTGCACATACTCCAGGCGGCCAGCACGGCGGTTTCCTTGAAGTTCGGCTCTTTCAGCGAAGGCTGGTCATTGGCGAGAACCACCAGTTCATCCGTCCGGAGGCCGGCTGCGAGGCGAAGGCTGCGCACCTGGTCGAACGGATAACGTACCTCTGCCTGGTAGATGTTCGTGAAGTTCTTGATGGGATAGCTGAACAGCTCGTTACCAGAGACGTAGTCCAGCGCGGCTTTCTCAGCCTTGCGGTAGTAGGTCAGCTTATAATCGAAGCGTTTCTTCAGGTATGCGAATGAGAACATATATTCCGTACCGTCGAGCGCCAGGGGCACACGGAAGGCGCCGGAGAACTTAAAGTCTTCCATGAGGTCGCTGATGCCGAGACGGATAAGTCCATTCACTGGATCCGCCAGGCGAATGGGGCCTTGCGGCCAGCCGTAGTAAGGCTGGTAGCGGTTCATGAGCACGGAGTTATCGATCTGCGTCACGAGGTAGTCGGAGCTGAACTTCAGCCGGTAATTGCTGAGGCGGGCGCTTTTCAGGATAGGCGGGTCTTTCCTTTCGGCGATAGCGGGCTGTTCTTCCTGAGCGTTTTCCGCAGTGGGCTCGTTACCGAACTCGTTCTGGAAGAAGTTAGGCTGTTTAGCCGCGGTGTCGGGCTTGGCGTAATAGCTGGGCAGCCCCAGGCGCAGGGAGTCTTCCGCATCTGTTGCAGCCTGTAATTAGTGGGCCGTGCAGACACATTCCGCTTGCGGAGGGTATTGGTATCTACCTTGAGCTTATAAAGACGTTTCCAGTCGCCGATCTGCACTACTTCGGAAACCATACCCTGGTCTCCCGCGATCCGGGATTCCTTGATGCCGAAGGAGTAGTTGGTAACGGGGAATACGTACGTTGAGTCGTTCGTGATGGTAATGGCCTGCACGGAATCGGGAGCCGAAGCGCCATAGTCCATCAGGGCAGAATCCAGGTCTTCCTTGTCGGGGTTGTGGAGGATCTCCGCACCCACGAAGTAGAGAGAATCCACCCCGGCGCGCTCGGCTTTGAAGAAGCCGGCGTAGCGGTTAGAGATACCATTGGCATCGCTCACGAAGGTGAAGTGCGTGGTATTGTATTGCACGGGAAGGCGGGCATTGCCATAGGCGAGGTCTGTCAGCTGGGAGATCTGCTTTTCGGAAGATTTATTCCAGTTGTCGACCATGAAGATATTATACCTGTTATGCGGCAGCGCCGTATCTGAGGTACGGGCTTTGGCGCTCGGGCGGTTGGAGGAATAGATGATCCCGCTTTTGCCGGGGAAGGCGGCGAAGGAGGGGTCGAGGTCGTCCCACACGTCGTTGGTGATCTGGTCTACCTTGGCATTGGTCATGCTGTAGGTGAAGATATCGGTATGACCGTTGCGCACGGCGGAGAGCAGCAGGGAATTATCGAATTCGAAGAAGAACTTCATGTCGATGATCCTTTCGAACATCGGGAGGTCTTGCTTGATGGTGATCTTGGAGATCAGGTCATAGACCATGAGGCGGGTTTTGCCTTCATGTTCGTATACCACGGCCAGGCGGTTGCCTTTATGGTTCCATGCGATGAGGGGGTAATGGGGTCGAGCTTGTTGGATTGGAGTTTCACGCCGCTCTTCAGCAGCACTTTCTGTGTGCTCCAGCCCAGGTTGATCTTCACTTTATAGGTGCCTTTGCTGTATTCCACGAGGGCTACCATGGCGTTTTTCGGGTTAGGGGCGAAGCGGTAATAGTCCTTTTCGCCACGTTTGCCCACTTCCTGGAGATAACGCCGGTGCCGCGGGTTACCTGGCGGCGGCGGCGGCCGTCTTCCTGGAAGCGCTTGCGCCACCACATCATGAAATCGGCCTGTGCGGCCTTGGGTTTCATGTGCAGCACCTGTTCGAAGCCCTTTTTCAGGCCGCGGTTGATGCGGGTGATGTACATGAGGTAGGGCACCGCGTCTTTCCCGTATTTGCTTTCCACGTAATACCAGAAGGCTTGTCCGGCCAGCAGGGGCTTATCGAACGTAAGTTGGTTGAACGTGTTATATCTGCCGGAGTTGAGGGTGGATTTGAGCTGATCGTCGAGCTGAGGGTTCCAGTTTTCGGCGGCATAAGCGATGAAGCCGTCGGTGAACCAGTTGGGGAAGTCTATCAGTACGGCGTTACCTGCGAATTCGCCGATATCTTCACCGAAGAGAAGGGTTTCGAGCATTACCCGGGCGATGCCCTGGCGGATCTGGCGGCGGAGGTTGGCGTGGTCGCCGTCGAAGTAAACGAGGAGCTTATTGCCGACGAGCTTGGTAACGCCGCCGGTATTCTGCCATTCTACCCCGATCCCTACGTTGGATTGCTTAAATTCCGCATAGTTGTTGTATACGATGATGTTGACTTTCTGCCGGAAGGTGAATTCCATGAACTCCTCCAGCTGGGGCAACTCCTTTCCGCACACTGGGCTACGTATTTGCCAAGCTCGAGACCGTTCTGGGCGAAGTACGTATTGAAGTGCCGGGTCGTATAGAACCGCCACTTGAAGTTCTTGTACTGCACCCGGTTCTGGCCAAATTCCACGGTATTTACCTGCGCCTGGGCATTAACAACAAATCCAATCAATAGGCATAAGCATGGAATAATTGACCTGGTAATAAATCGGTTCATACGGAAAGTATTGATAATATTGTGTTGCGAATTAAAATTAGTAAAAAACGTCAACAATGTTTGAAATCAGGTGCTTCACGGTAAATCCTTTTCAGGAGAACACATACGTACTAATTAACGAAAAAAGCAGTGTATCATTATAGACCCGGGATTTTATTATCAGGAAGAACGGGAACAGTTCCTCAAATTCATGGCCGACAACCAGCTGACCGTTGCCAGGCTCCTCAATACCCACTGCCATCTGGACCATATCTTCAGCAACAGACTGGTACAGAAAATGTTTGGAAAAGGGCCTGAAATTCACAAACTCGACCAGGTGGTGTTGGACCGTTCTCCCAATCCGGCATGATGTACAACATCCCCTTCGAGCCCAGCCCGGAGCCGGTCGGCTACCTGGAAGAGGGTGATAAGGTGTTGCTGGGCGACGATGAGCTGGAAGTGATCCTGACGCCCGGGCATTCCCCTGGCAGTATCTCATTCTATTCCGCCAAACAAAACTTCGTGATCGCGGGAGACGTGCTATTTAAACAGAGTGTTGGCCGATCCGACTTTCCCGGAGGTAATTTTGAAACACTGGCCCGCAGCATTCGCGAGAAGCTCTACAAGCTGCCGGACGAAACGGTGGTCTACTCCGGCCACGGTCCCGAAACGACTATCGGGTTCGAAAAGTTACACAACCCCTTCGTCCCGGAAGACCCATCAACCCGCCTTGCGTGACAGCAACCGGGCAATGTCTTTCCTTTCCGACCAGGCTATAACGGCCAGGTATACACCCATTCCTGCCACGCCGGCGATCTGCAGGGGCCAGAACCCTATGTCCTGCGAGCGGAGATAATGCTGTGCGGCGAAGATCGCGCCGGCCAGGCCCAGGTACCCCAGTATCCTGGGGGCCTCATAGGGCACGGGGTAATATTTTTGCCCCAGCAGGTACGAAACGGTCATCATCAACCCATAACAAACAAATGTAGCCCAGGAGGAGCCCGTATAACTGAATTGCGGGATCCACCAGACGTTAAGGATAACTGTAATCACCGCTCCGCCCAGCGTGATCCAGGCACCCATGAGGTTGCGGTTCGTTAGTTTATACCAGATGGTGAGATTGTAGTATATGCCCAGGAACACGGAGGCCATGGCGATTATCGGCACAATGTGCATACCCTCGGCATAGCGCTTGTCGGGCCCGCGGGTGATCAGCCAGATCCAGAGATCGAGGAAGAGGGATACCGCCAGGAATACCGCTCCCATGAACATGGCAAAGAACTTCATGACCCGGGCGTAGGTCTGCTGTGCATCCTGCCGGCCGCTCTGGTTGAAGAAGAACGGTTCGGCGCCCATCCGGAATGCATTGATGCATATGGTTACGAGCACCGCCAGCTTATAGTTGGCTCCAAAGATCCCCAATTCACTTTTTGCTACTTCGGGGGATAAGGATATACCTGGGGAATACGAGCCTGCTCAGCATCTCGTTCACCATTCCGCCGATCCCTACCACCATCAATGGCCAGCTATAAAGAATGACCTCCTTCCAGAGGTTTTTATCGAACCGCCAGCGGAAAGAACTGTATTCCTTGTACAGGAACAACAGCGAAAAGGCGCTGGCCAGCATGTTGGCGATTACGTAGTATTCCACCCCCATCTCCGGGTTGTACCATGGCAAATACCCGCGGCATGGAGCGAAGGCGCCCATTTCAACAGGAACAGCGTCAGGAGTATCTGGACAACGATGGTAGCGATTTTCACCGCCGCGAATTTGCGCGGCCGGCCTTCCTGGCGCAGCTTGGCGAAAGGGATCGTGGTCAGGGTGTCGAAGAATAGCACGCCCGTGGCCAACATTACAAGGTCTGCCCGGCCAGGAGTCCCAGCATATCAGCCAGTACCGGCGACCCTACGAACAAAACCGAAGAAAAGAGGAGGGTGCTGACAAGGATCGAAACGCTGAGGGTATTATACAGCCGGTCTTTTTCAACCGACTGGGTAAACCGGAAATAACTGGTTTCCAGTCCGTAGGTGAATATTACGTTGCAGAAAGGAATGAAGGCATAAAGCTGGGTCACCTCCCGAACTTCTCCGTCGCGAAGACGCTCGTAAGAAAGAGCTGCAGGATGAATCCAGGAATCGGTGAAAAATAGTGGGTACGCCGTACCAGATCGTTGCGCCGGCCAGTTTCTTGATATTTCCCAAAGCGTCGGTTTTATTCCAAATGTAAGAATCGTATTAATAGTCGCCCCCGCGGCGGTTTTGCTTTTCTCGCTCAGCCGCTTCTTGAACTGCAGGCGTTTCTCCACCATGGCCTTTGTCGGTTTGATCTTTTTGCGTGCCTTCGGCACAAAGAGCCCTTTAGCCAGCAGGGCGTTCATCTTGCGGATGACCTCGCCCTTGTTGCCCAGTTGCGACCGTTCGGTCTGCGACTTTACCTGCAATAGCCCGTCGGCGTTCAGTTTGCTGCCGAGGTTTTGCAGCAGTAGGGCTTTCTGCTCATCGGTGAGCAAGCCGGATTCCGCGATGTTGAAGTAGCCTTCCACCATCGTTTCCACCTTGTTCACGTTCTGGCCGCCTTTCCCGCCGCTGCGGGCCGTCTTGAATTTTATCTCCTGGGTCACGTCAAGCATAACACAATGTGTATCTTTATCGCAAATGTAAATCCTTCCACTGTATATTTTATGAGAGCTGTGATCCAAAGGGTAACCCAGGCAGGCGTAACTATCGACGGGCAGGAAAAAGCCGCCATCGGCGAAGGTCTCCTCGTGTTGCTGGGCATAGAAGACGCCGACGGGGCGGAAGATATTGCGTGGCTGAGTGCCAAAATCGTCAATCTCCGCGTTTTCAACGACGAAAACGGCGTTATGAACCGTAGTGTCCTGGAAACCGGGGAGACATCCTCCTCGTTTCCCAGTTCACCCTCCACGCCTCCACGAAGAAGGGCAACCGCCCCAGCTACCTCCGCGCCAGCAAGCCGGATATCGCCATCCCGCTGTACGAAAGCATGATCGCCAGGCTGGAATCGGACCTGGGAAAAGCCATCGGAACGGGTACTTTCGGGGCGGATATGAAGGTATCCCTGCTGAACGACGGCCCCGTCACCATCATCATTGACACTAAAAACCGCGAATAAATGACCATCCAGGAAGCCCAGCAGCGCGTAGACCAATGGATCAATACCACCGGCGTCCGCTATTTTTCAGAGCTCACCAATATGGCCATCCTCACCGAAGAAGTCGGCGAAGTAGCCCGGATCATCTCCCGCCAGTACGGAGATCAGTCGTTCAAACCCTCAGACCGCGATAAAAACCTGGCCGATGAACTGGCAGACGTCCTCTGGGTAGTGATGTGCCTGGCCAACCAGACCGGGGTAGACCTGACCGCGGCGCTGGAAAAGAACTTCGAAAAGAAGACCACACGCGATGCCGACAGGCATAAGAATAACGAGAAACTGAAAGGGTGACAGATATTGATTAAATATAATTCGATCAGATAATATTACGTTTAGCAATAGGATTTTTATATTTGCGCGACTATGGCAACAGATCAGAATAAGTTCCAGGCGATCATTTCGCACTGTAAAGAATACGGTTTCATTTTCCCGTCGAGCGAGATTTATGACGGGCTGAGCGCAGTGTACGACTACGGCCAGTACGGCGCCGAGCTGAAAAAACGTGCGCGACTACTGGTGGCGCAGCATGACGCAGATGCACGAGAACATCGTGGGCATCGATGCGGCCATTTTCATGCACCCTACTGTTTGGAAGGCTTCCGGGCATGTTGATAACTTCAGCGACCCGATGATCGATAATAAAGATAGCAAGAAACGCTACCGCGTAGATCACCTTATTGAAGGCTATGCCGACACCCTGCCCGAAGCAGAGAAGGAAGCCGTGATCGCCGCCATGGAAAACTACCTGAAAGAGAACGACTATGCCGGTCTGAAAGCTTTCATCGAAGAGAAAAAGATCGCCTGCTCCGTAAGCGGTACCGTTAACTGGACGGATATCCGCCAGTTCAACCTCATGTTCTCCACCGAGTTCGGCGCCGTTGCCGCTGAAAACGAAGGCGATAATAAAGTATATCTCCGCCCGGAAACGGCGCAGGGTATTTTCGTGAACTTCCTGAACGTGCAGAAGACGGGCCGTATGAAGATCCCCTTCGGTATCGCGCAGGTAGGTAAGGCATTCCGTAACGAGATCGTTGCCCGTCAGTTCGTGTTCCGCATGCGCGAGTTCGAGCAGATGGAAATGCAGTTCTTCATCCGCCCTGGCACCCAGCAGGAGTGGTATGCTTACTGGAAAGAAGAGCGCATGAAATGGCATAAGAGCCTCGGCCTGAAAGCTGAGCACCTCCAGTTCCACGACCACGCCAAACTGGCCCACTATGCAGACGCTGCTGTGGATATTGAGTATAACTTCCCCATCGGTTTCAAGGAAGTGGAAGGTATTCACAGCCGTACCGATTTTGACCTTTCCCAGCACCAGAAATTCTCCGGCAAGAAGCTCCAGTACTTCGATCCCGAGATCAACCAGAACTACGTGCCGTACGTGATCGAGACCTCCATCGGTCTGGACCGCTGCTGCTTCATGGTGCTTAGTGAGGCGTATGAAGAGCAGGAAGTAGGTACCGCTGAGAAACCGGATACCCGTGTAGTGTTGAAGTTCCCTCCGAAGCTGGCTCCCATCAAGTTGGCCGTTTTCCCGCTGACCAAGAAAGACGGTTTGCCGGAAATTGCGAAGCATCTGATCGCTGAATGCAAGAAAAATTTCTATTGCTATTACGAAGAGAAGGATAGCATCGGTAAACGCTATCGTCGCCAGGACGCGATCGGTACGCCTTTCTGCGTAACCGTTGACCACCAGACGATTGAAGACGGTACAGTAACCGTTCGTCACCGCGACTCCATGGAACAAGAGCGTATCCCGCTGACTGCCGTGAAGGAAATGGTGATGAAAGCGATGATGGACTAATAGTTTCGACTGAAAATAACGAGGCGCCTCCGGCCGGAGGCGCCTTTTTATGCGATAAAACGAATGTTAACCATACAACTCTAAATGAATATCATGCCTGTCGTACCCCATGGCCTGGATACGCTGCTTAGCCTCGTCGATCATCACTTTCCAGCCGCAAAGGTAGAAATGCGCCGGGCGGCGGTCGGAGAGGAGGTCTTCGTAGACGTTGTGCACATAACCCCGGTGACCCGTCCAGTCCGGGCTCTCTTCCCGGGAAAGGGTGGGATGGTAGTGGAAGCCGTTCATTTCGGCCGCCAGGGCGCGCATCTCATCTTTGTAGAGGATATCCTTTTCATAACGCGATCCGTAAATGAGGTGGATATTCGGGTGGGCGATATCGTTCTTGTGGAGAAACTTCGCCATAGACCGGAAGGGAGCGATGCCCGTGCCGGTGCAAATGAGGAAAATATCCCGGTCCATCGTTTCAGGGAGAACGAAATTCCCCAGCGGGCCCCTCAGGATGAGCTCGCTGCCTTCCCTGATCTCGTTGAAGAGGTAAGTGGTGCCGGCGCCCCTTCCAATAAAACGATCACCAGCTCTATTTCCGCTGAGCCATTGGGGTGGGAGGCGATGGAATAGCTTCGCCAGCGTTTGTTTTTCTTCTCGTGGATGGGCAGGTCCAGCGTAACGAACTGCCCGGCCTTGAAATGAAATGCTTCCTTTTCGGGGATGTGGATCCAATATCGCCTCGTGTTATACGTCTCATTCACAATCTTCGTCACCACGCCGGTGTACCATTGCTCGAGCATGTATAAAGTAATTTTGTAAGGTGAGTAAAGCCAATACCCATAAATTACGCTTTTTCCTGCAAAACTGGTTCTGCTCCATAATAAATGCCGGGCGGCATGAAAATTGAAAATGCCTTATCTTTGCAGCCTTCATGAATTTGCAGGGAGTATTACAGTTGTTTGAACGGGATTCCCGCCTGAAATCACTGGCGGACGGGACCCTCATGCCCGCGCCCCGCTATTTCCACCTCACGGGCCTCACCGGCAGCGCCGCCGCCTTCGTAGCAACCGCCCACCGCAACCGCTCCGAAGTAAACCACCTTTTCATCCTGAACGACAAGGAAGAAGCCGCTTATTTCCATAACGACCTGGAACACCTGTCCCAGGCGCTGGATATTTTCTACTTCCCCGATTCGTTCAAGAAAACCGGCGTATTCTCCGATTTCAACAGCAGCCACAGCATGCTGCGCACCGAAGCCCTCATGAAGCTCACCGGGCCCCAGACCCATAAGAAAGTGATGGTCACCTACCCTGAAGCCATCTTCGAGAAGGTAGCCGGCAACACTTCCTACAACACCAACATGATCTCCGTGAAGGTCGGCGAAAACCTCCGGGTCGACGATCTCCTGGCAAAGCTGGTGGAATGGGGCTTCGAACATACAGACTTTGTTTATGAACCAGGGCAATACGCCGTTCGCGGTGGTATCCTGGATATATATTCCTTCGGGAACGATAAGCCCTACCGCTTCGAGCTGTTCGGCGACGAGGTGGATTCTATACGCCTGTTCGATCCCGAAACCCAGCTTTCCGAGCGCAAGCTGATGCAGGTGACCCTCATTGCCAATATGGACACCAGGGCCACCACGTACCAGAAAATGTCGCTGATGGAATTCCTCCCGGAAAACACTGTTGTGTGGATCAAGGACCCCGCTTACGTAGAGGGAGTACTGGGGCAGATGGAGCACCGGCTGGACGACTGGCTGCAAACCGGCCGGGCCACCGATGTGACAGACGATGAAGCCATCCAGCTGTACGAAGCAGATTTCTCGAAGGCGGATATCCTCATGCAGGAACTGCTGCAGCGCCATTGCATTGTATTCGGCTCTCATTTCAACTTTGAGAAAGTGCCGGCAGGGGTGGAGGAAATTTCGTTTAAGACGACGGAACAACCGGTATTTAACCGCCAGTTCGATCTGCTGATTAAAGACCTGTCTGCCCAGAACGCCGCCAAGACCGCGCTGTTCATCTTCGCGGAAAACCCGCGGCAGCTCGAAAGGCTCCGCAGCATCTTCGAAGACCTTAAGGCCGACTTTCTCTTTTATCCCATCCCGGTGCCCATCAGCGCAGGGTTCGTGGATAACTCCCTGAAGATCGCCTGCTATACGGATCACCAGATCTTCCAGCGCTTCCATAAATACAAAGTGAAGCAGGCCTACAACAAGAACAAGGCAATCACCCTCAAAACACTGCAGGAACTGCAATCGGGCGATTTCGTGACGCACATCGACCACGGAGTGGGTGTGTACAGCGGACTGCAGAAAATTGAAGTGGGCGGGAAGATGCAGGAAGCGATCCGCATTATTTATAAAAACAACGATCTGCTGTATGTGAACATCAACTCACTGCATAAGATCAGCAAATACACCGGTAAGGAAGGCGTTACGCCGAAAGTCAACAAGCTGGGTAGCGACGCGTGGGAGAAACTGAAGGAGAAAGCGAAGACCGAAGTAAAGGACATCGCCAAAGACCTCATCAAGCTCTATGCTGCCCGCAAAGCCCAGCAAGGCTTCCAGCATACCCCGATACTTACCTGCAAACGGAACTAGAAGCGTCCTTCATTTACGAAGACACGCCAGACCAATCCAAAGCCACCTCGGATGTAAAGCGCGATATGGAATCGCCTTCGCCGATGGACCGCCTCGTCTGCGGAGACGTAGGTTTCGGCAAAACCGAAGTAGCCGTGCGCGCCGCGTTTAAAACCGTGGTAGACGGCAAGCAGGCCGCCGTGCTGGTGCCTACTACCATCCTGGCATTCCAGCACTGGAAAACGTTCTCCGAAAGGTTGAAGGACTTCCCTGCACGGTGGATTACATCAACCGTTTCAAATCCGCCAAGGAGAAGAAAGAAACGTTGAAAAGACTGGAAGAAGGCAAGATCGATATCATCATCGGCACCCACTCCCTGCTCGGCAAGGAAGTGAAATTTAAAGATCTCGGGGTGATGATCGTGGACGAAGAACAGAAGTTCGGCGTAACGGCCAAGGAAAAGCTGAAGACCATGAAAGTGAATGTAGACACGCTCACCCTCACGGCTACGCCCATCCCCGTACGTTGCAGTTCTCACTCATGGGCGCCCGCGATCTGTCTATCATCAATACCCCGCCACCCAACCGCCAGCCTATCGAAACGGAGGTGTTGGTGTTCGACAAGGAGCAGATCCGCGATGCTATTTACTATGAAACAGAGCGCGGCGGACAGGTATACTTCATCCACAACCGGGTAAACGGTCTCCGAGAAATGGCGGGCCTCATCCAGGAACTGTGCCCCGATCTGAGCATTGCCACGGCGCATGGACAGATGGAAGGGCATAAGCTGGAAGAAGTAATCCTTGATTTCATCGACCGTAAATATGATGTTTTGGTATGTACCAACATCGTGGAAAGCGGTGTGGATATTTCCAATGCCAATACGATCATCATCAATAATGCCCATCACTTCGGCCTGAGCGATCTGCACCAGCTGCGCGGCCGTGTGGGCAGAAGCAATAAGAAAGCATTCTGCTACCTGATGGCTCCGCCGATGAGCACGCTTCCGTCAGACAGCCGCAAGCGCCTCCAGACATTGGAGCAGCATAGTGAACTGGGGTCTGGTTTCCAGATCGCAATGCGCGACCTGGATATCCGGGGAGCCGGTAACCTGCTGGGTGGCGAACAGAGTGGCTTTATCTCGGAGATCGGTTTCGATATGTATCAGAAGATCCTCGACGAAGCCATCCGCGAACTGAAGCAGACCGACTTTAAAGACCTGTTTAAAGACCAGCTGGAGGAGAAGAAAGATTACGTGTCCGATTGTACGATCGATACCGATCTGGAAATCCTCATACCGGATACTTATATAGAAAGCATCCAGGAAAGGCTGAACCTCTACCAGGAACTGGATAATATTACACAGGAATCCAAACTACAGGAATTCGCCGCAGGACTGCAGGACCGTTTTGGCGAAGCGCCCGCGCCGGTGGAAGACCTGTATACCACGATTCGTTGCCGCTGGATGGCCATTCAGCTTGGCTTCGAAAAGATGATCCTGAAAGAAGAAACTTTACGCTGTTACTTTATCAACAACCCCGACAGCCCCTATTTCGAATCCGCTACGTTCCAACATATCCTGCATTATATTCAGACACGGACCAACAACGCAAGGCTGAAGCAGATAGGGAAGAACTTCATGCTGATCGTGGATCGTATTGACTCTATGACGAAGCTGCACGACTTCCTCCGGAAAATGACCGACGCGCGCAATAATTAATGTAACATATATTTGTTTGGTACGTTACACGGCGAACAAATCATTTTACCTGACTAAAACTTAAAGAAAAGTTAAAGCCGGCAACGGCATATGGAATCACCTCCATACCCCGCATCCTGCTGGTGAATTTAAAACTGAAAGCAATGAAAAGATTAACCGTACTTTTAATGGCCCTTGTTATGACAGCAACTTCTTTTGCACAAACCACCGACAACAAACCTCCGGTAAAGAAGATTGAAGTGAACGGCAGCGCCGAGCTGGAAATCACGCCTGATGAGATCTACTTCAACATCACCCTGCGTGAATACATGAAGACCAAAACGCAGAAGGTGTCTATCACCGAACTGGAGCAGCAATTACAGAAAGCCGTAGAAGCGGCCGGTATCCCGAAAGGCGATTTCACCATCGCTAACGTGTTCGGCTATAACTACGACCAATGGTGGAAAAAGAAGAAAGACGCGCCTGATTTCATGGCACGCAAACAATACCGCCTGAAACTCGCCCGCCTGGATAAAATCAACTCCATTCTCGCAGCAGTAGACGAAGAAGGTATCGAGAGCGCGAACGTAGCATCTTTCAGCAGCAGCAAGATGGAAGAATACCGCAAGCAGGTAAAGATCGCCGCGCTGAAAGCCGCTAAAGCAAAAGCCGAATACATGGTAGCCGCTATCGGTGAAAATATCGGCGGCGTGATCGAGATCCAGGAATTCAATACGGATCAGTACAGCGATGTTCGTCCTGAAATGTCGAATATGGTGATGGCACGCAAAGCATCCTTCGATGCGGCAGGCGGTGTTCCCGATTCTAACATCGACTTTAAGACGATTAAGATCCGTGCCGAAGTTCGCGCGGTATGGGGTATCAAATAATCCGATAAATGCGCTCCAATAAAAGGGCTCCCGGTCGTCACCGGGAGCCCTTTTCATGTCTTGATGGTTTGTCACGAACGCCTGAAGACGTATGACCCTGTCTAATTTCTACTGTCGTTTTTTAACTGTCTTTTCAGTCTATTTTGCTACTAACGGCCTTTGCCGAAGTCAGGTAAGTTGGGATAAATAGGACGTATGATGCGATGGTTTTTCGGAATTTATTTCGTGAATTTCAGCACGGTTACTTCGAATTTGCCTTCGGTAACCGTCTTCTTCAGATCTGCGTCCACATCGTGGATGAGCACGCCGCTAAAAGTGCCTTTCGCTTTGGTCTCGCTGACGGATTCGATGATGATGGTAGCGCTGGCGCCGAATTGCTGTTCGCTGGCATTATAACCGATCTCGTCGCTCAGGCGCTGCATCCAGCCAATGGTATTATAACCGAAGGCATCTAGAGAGTAAGTGCCGGGCTTGAGTATCTTGTCAGGAAAGTGACATTGACGGTAAGCAGCTGGTTGTCTGCCGTCATGCCGCTGACGATGAGGTGGCTCCTGAAGTCGTTGGCAGTGTCGTACAGGGTGCCGGTAAGTTGCTTGAAACGGCGAGTTCCTTCCCGTCAAGTTTCATAGACAGGTATCCCTGGCTACGGTTATCCTCGAAAATGTCTTTTTCTTGCAGGCGGAGAGGCAGAGCACTCCCGCCAGGCCCAATGCCGGCAGTATGCGTGCGATTTTCATAGGTATACTTTTCGTTGGTACAGGTGATGCTAGCGGCTGCAATATACACAGGAAATATAAATTATAAAAATTTATTATGAATAAGGCAGTGGGGCGGTGGGGAAGATGTGGAAAAACGAAGCGGCCGTTCCTGTATGAAGGAACGGCCGCTTGCTGTAATGTATTCTTATCGTGCGGGTTACGCGTCGATTCTTGCGTATTTGGCGTGCGATTCGATGAATTCGCGGCGTGGGGAACTTCGTCGCCCATGAGCATGGTAAACACGCGGTCTGCCTCAACCAGGCTGTCGATAGACACTTGCTTGAGGGTACGCACGTCCGGGTCCATGGTGGTATCCCAGAGCTGTTCGGCGTTCATCTCACCCAGACCTTTATAGCGCTGGATGGTCACGCTTTCTTCCTTACCGCCGCCTGCGAGGCGGGTAACGGCCGCTTTACGCTGTTCTTCGTTCCAGGCGTACTGGAACTCCTTGCCTTTCTTCACCTGGTACAGCGGGGCTGAGCGAGGTATACGTAACCTTGTTCTACCATTTCGCGCATGTAGCGGAAAACGAAGGTAAGGATGAGGGTGGCGATGTGGCTTCCGTCCACGTCGGCATCCGTCATGATGATGAGCTTGTGATAGCGGAGCTTGGCGAGGTTGAGGGCTGATCGTCTTCAGGGGTACCGATGGTAACGCCGAGGGCGGTAAAGATATTCTTGATCTCTTCGTTCTCGTAGATCTTGTGCTCCAGGGCTTTTTCTACGTTGAGGATCTTACCACGGAGGGGCAGAATGGCCTGGAAGTTCCGGTTACGGCCCTGTTTGGCCGTACCGCCTGCCGAGTCACCTTCGACGAGGAAGAGCTCGCATTTGGTAGGATCGTTGTCGGAGCAGTCGGCCAGCTTACCGGGAGGCCGCTGCCGGTCATCACGCTCTTGCGCTGAACCATCTGGCGGGCTTTCCGGGCGGCTTCGCGGGCCTGTGCGGCCAGTACCACCTTATTGATGATCTGCTTGGCTTCTTTGGGATGCTCTTCGAGGTAGGCGTCCAGCACGTTGGCAACGGCGGAGTCTACGATACCCATAACGTCGGAGTTGCCGAGCTTGGTTTTGGTCTGGCCTTCGAACTGCGGTTCGGGAACTTTTACGCTCACGATGCAGCTGAGGCCTTCGCGGAAGTCGTCTCCCGTCACCTCTACCTTCGATTTCTCGAACAGTTTGTTCTTATCGCCGTAAGACTTGAACACGCGGGTGATGGCCCTGCGGAAACCGGCTACGTGTGTACCGCCTTCGATAGTGTTGATATTGTTAACGTAGGAGTAGATATGTTCGTTGAACGAATCGTTATAGACCATGGCTACTTCTACCGCAACGTTCGCGTTGGCGTCATGCGTTTCGATATAAATGGGAGCGGGCAGGATCGGGTTGCGGCGGCCGTTCTTGTCGATCAGTTCCACGAATTCGATGATACCGCCTTCGCTGTAGAACGTTTCGCTGAAGATATTGCCGTTCTCGTCTTTCTCACGCTCGTCGTTCAGTGTAATGCGGATACGGCGGTTAAGGAAGGCGAGCTCACGGAGACGGCCGGCGAGGGTTTCGCGGTTGTACACCGTGTCCATAAAGATGGTTCCGTCCGGTTTGAAGTGAACGGTGGTACCGGTAATATCGCTGGTACCGATTTCACGAACGGCATACTGGGGTGGCCCATTCTGTATTCCTGTTCGAAGATCTTGCCTTCGCGGTGAACGGTGACATGCAGGGGATCGCTCAGCGCGTTCACGCAGGATACGCCCACACCGTGCAGACCGCCGGATACCTTGTAGGTGTTTTTATCGAATTTACCACCTGCGTGCAGAACGGTCATCACCACTTCGAGGGCGGAACGCTTCTCTTTCTGGTGCATGCCCGTGGGGATGCCACGGCCGTCATCCTTCACGCGGATGGAGTTGTCTTCACAAATAGTTACATCAATGTTCTTGCAATACCCGGCCAGGGCTTCGTCGATGGAGTTGTCTACCACCTCATAAACCAGGTGGTGTAGACCTTTACACCGATATCGCCGATGTACATGGCGGGGCGCTTGCGCACGGCTTCCAGCCCTTCCAGTACCTGTATATTATCGGCGCCGTAGTCGTTGTTAGCCGGTGGGGCTTGCACTAATTCTTCACTCATATTTTTAGCTGAAAATCTTTTTGAACAAATCCGTTAGATATCCAGCAAAAATACGGAAAATCAGGCTAATTTCCATGAAAAACAAGCCTTATTTGAGGGGTGTGGACAGCCTGTGGAAAGTGCAGTCAGAGCCCCGCGGCCATGTCTGTCAGCACCGTTTCCTTGATACCGGTAAAGATGGTCTTCCAGACCAGGTTAAAGAAGGACTTCTGCGGGTCTCTCGTGAATTTGGGCTTCGCCACCCGCAAAGGCTGCCCCGGAGAGGGGTTCTCGTTATGGATCACCATCAGGTTGGCGATCAGGCTTACCAGTCCTTTTTCCGTTTCTTCCCTTTCGCCTCCACGTCTTTCAGGAACTCGATCCGCAGATCTTCGTACCGCATGGTCAATGTACCGGCGGCCGAGCGCTCGTTGCCCCGGATATTAAAGTCCATTTCATGGATACGGGCCGAGCGGATGGCCACCTCGCCCAGGGGCTTCGTGGCGGCGTTCATCTCCTTCCCGTCCATCCCATTCAACTGCCCGCTAACGGCAAATGCGCCCGGGGCGCTGTTCAGGGCGAAATCGAAATGCGCCTTTAGCTTGCCGGTCCGCATGAGGATGGCGTGGAGATCTACCGTGCAATGGGAGTTCTTTTTCACCAGGGAGTCCAGGTTCGTGATATTCAGGAAGGTTCCGCCGGCCTGGTGGAATTGGACCTCGCCCGTTTCCCCGTTAGCCGGGTTTACCTCCGAGTAGGTAACCTGGACGCCCTGTGCCTTCATGGTATCGATGTGCAGGGAAGTTCCAGTTTCATGAGCAGCTGGTTGGGAAACTGGCCGTAGCGGTCGCCCGGGGGCATGGGCAGCCCCTGTTCCGGTAAACGTGCAGCGCCCCGCCATCGATACTGGCTTTGCGGATGATGGCCTGCTGTTGGAGGATGTGGTTGAGGAAGACGCCTTCGGCGGTTATGTTATTGAAAACCAGCTGGAAGCGGTCTTTCTGCGTGCCCACCCGCTTATCGAACTGGGCTTTTGTGTACCGGGGATCCAGTTCGAACTGGGCGACGGTGACCTGTTTGGCCACAGCGTTATAGCTGATATCGTTCAGCCGTAGCCAATATAGGCTGTCGGGCGTCCGGTATTCCCATTTTTTGAGGCTGACGGTGAAATCCTGGGCATAAAGCACCCGGGTGAGGTCGTTCTGGGAGATGGAGTCTATGGCGAGATTTCGTAAAACCACGTCGAGGTTATTCAGTTTCGTGATCTTGCGGGAGCTGTCTTCCCGTATCTGGGTAAAAGTAAAGCTGGTATTGGCCAGTTCAATTTCGCCGATATGGAACTGCCGGATAGAACGGGAGACGGATTCATAAAAGCCGCCGCCGGGCGTAGTGTCGATGCTGCGCATGTCCTGCACTACGGTTAATTCGGGGTCGCGGAGGCGGAAGGAGCTGGCATCCACTTCTTTTCGTTGGAAATACCGCCATATTTTGAAGCCGGTCACCTGTACCTGGCCTAGTTGCGTTGTACAAAACTTCCGGGGCGCGTTGTTCCTGAACGAGTTGTGCATATTTTGCGGAGTCGGGGAGGAGGGCAACATGGTCTATGGCTACGCTGCCGGTGAGCAGGTTGAGGTGGATCTTGCCGTAGGCGAGAGTGTAGAGGCTGTCTGACCCCTCGGCCACATACCTGCGCAATTCCGCATCTAGCAGTTTCTTCCAGTGAACGCTGAGGTACCAGCCGCCGACAGACAGAATGGCGATGAGGCAGCCGATGGCGATAAGGATGATTTTCCAGGTTTTCTTCATGCGTAAGCAACTGTTGCTAAATTTATACCAATTCAGCGACAACGTCTTGGAATTGTAAGGACTTTGTCAGGGTGATGCGATAATAACAATCATTCGTTACTTTTGTCCGGCTTTACATGAAAGAAATACAGGAAATATTACAATTGGCGATGGCGCAGCCTGCCATGAGTGACCAGCTGGAGCTGGCGGTGACCGAAACGGTTGCTGTTCCTGATTGTCTGGATTACACCCTGCAGCGGTATGTATACGACCGCCCGCTTCCGGTGGAAGATGTGGCGATGGTGGTATACCAACCTGCCAAACGTGGTAAGAGCGCGGCCATTGAGCTGCGGTACTGCGTGGCGGGTAACAAGTACTGCCGCAAGCCTAACTGCAACGATCGTGTTTGCGTAGAAGGGCATAAGGCGGCGGAGTGCTCGAGCGACAAGCTCCCTTCGATCGACCTGATCACAGTGCGCTTTCATCCCGGATTCATCCAGTCTTTACAGAAAAGCAATACCAGCAGCACGTTATTCGAGCTGCAATCCCGCAAGCCTTTCATGAAGACCATTCAGCCCTGCACGAAATCCAAGTCCGTGCTGGAGCAGATGGTACATCATAATTATGAGGGGTGTTGAAGAACATCTTCCTGCAAAGTAAATCCCTCGAGCTGCTGCTCTTCAGTTCCGATCAGTTCATCCAGAATGACACGGAAGAGCGCTATGGTTGCCGGTTCCTCACTCAGATGGAAGACCGCTCCAAGATCGAGAAAGCGCGCTCCATCCTCCTGGAGCAGCTGGATGCGCCCATTACCATCAGGGAACTGGCGCGCAAGGTAGCGATGAATGAATGCTATCTTAAGAAAGGGTTCAAGGCCATGTATGGCACTACCATCTACGATTATTTCCAGAAGGAAAGAATGGAAAAGGCCCGCGGTCTCCTTTATGAAAAAGGGATGTCCGTTTCCGAGGTGGCCATGATGATGGGGTATTCCTGCATTTCACATTTCTCTACCGCCTTCAAGAAACATACAGGCCTGAAGCCCTGTGAGTTATTACTCCGCTAAGGCGTTTTTCCCGGTACGATCATTTCTTTTCCCGATTCGATAATTCAGTTGATGAAGATGTTCGCATCTTTGTAAAACGATACTGGATTTATATCTGGTTTCCTCATAAGCTTCCTTATCAGATTTGACCTAAATCGGGAAGGCTTGCGGTTAGTAAAGCCATTAAAGCGGCGCCTTATCAAACACCACTCACGACAAAGAGCGGGCGCTGCGATCCGTAAGTTTTTCCACCGTAATTTGCATAAAGCCGTTACTTTTCTGTAGCGGCTTTTTTTATTGCCTTTAACGAAGGGGAGTATGTTGTGGAGTTGGGCGTGGAAAATTCCCGGGGCATCGTGCATTATAATCTACAGTTGTTTCCTGACGTCTTTTAATAATAATTGTAAAATTGACAGGCAATTAATTCATGGAAGGGGATGATAGAAAACCAGGTGGCAGAATTTCATGAAAGGGGAGTGGCAAATTCATTTGACATTGAATGAAATAGGCGATGGGCGGGCGATTGGGGAAAAGAAAAACCCCGCCCAAAAGAGCAGGGTCTGTCCTATTTATCCCTATACCTATGAAATACTTAATTATGTGTTGTAAGTAATACTAATCAACAATAGTGCCAGCATCGTTCATTAGTACTGTTTTGGCAGCACCATTTTCTTCGATGCTTACTTTGTAGTAAGAGGCAACATCCGCTCTTTCGATTTTCCACCCTTCTTTAACAACGGCAGACGGATATTTGTTCTTCAAAGTTCCCAAAACTGTTTCGGGCACTGCTCCGTTGAGGTATTCGCTGCGGGTAGCCACCCAGGCCCCCTCTGCATTATATTCAACTGCGGTCTTCACGCTGTCCCGGTTAAAGGAAGCGATCCAGTTGCCGCCGGATGTTTTTGCCCAGGCTGCGTCGGTGGTGCCTGCGAATTGGGCATTCTGTTCGAATGCTGACTTAACGGGCGCCGGAGCCTCTACTTTTTAGCTGTGGTCTTGGATTTTTGGTGGCTTTCTGTTGCGAAAACGCTATGCTGGAAGTGAAGATAGCTACGCAAAGAAGTAACGATACTCTTTTCATAAAGATATGGTTTTTCTCTGTTATACGGTCTTCTCTTTCAGTACCAAAACCTTGCCAAAAACGCAAAGTAAGCACAGTTTATTGTAAATTACCCAATTTCTCCGTCATTTTTTAAAATTCTCATTATTTTTAGGAGCGGCAGGCCCAAATTGAATCCTCCGGCTAATTTCGTAACTTCGCAGAATTTTATTTTTCTTTCATAAACAACCAGGTGGGATCGATTATGTCCAGCAAATATCAGGAATATAACCAGCTGAATTTACCGCAGATAGAACAGGAAATCAGGAAGGAATGGGAACAGCACCAGATCTTCGAAAAAGCGTCTCCAACCGCGACGGCGCCATCCCCTTCGTCTTTATGAAGGCCCCCAGCGCCAACGGCCTCCTGGCATCCACCACGTGATCTCCCGCGCCCTGAAAGACCTCGTTTGCCGCTATAAAACCATGAAAGGCTTCCAGGTGAAGCGTAAAAGCGGATGGGACACGCACGGCCTCCCCGTAGAGCTCGGCGTCGAAAAAGCCCTGGTATCACCAAGGAAGACATCGGCAAAAGATATCCATCGCAGAATATAACGAAACCTGCCGCAAGGAAGTACTCAAATATAAAGACCGCTGGGAAGACCTTACCCGCAAAATGGGCTATTGGGTAGATCTCCAGAACCCGTACATCACCTTCGAAAACGATTATATCGAATCCCTCTGGTGGTGCATGCAGCAGCTCTATAAAAAGGACTGCTCTATAAAAGCGTATCCATCCAGCCGTATTCCCCGCCGCAGGCACCGGCCTCAGCTCCCACGAACTGAACCAGCCCGGCACTTATAAAGATGTGAAAGACACCACCGTAGTGGCCATGTTCAAAGCATTGCCCTCCGATAAGTCACAATTCCTCTTCGACGCCGCAGGCGCCGGTGAAGAAGTGTTTTTCCTCGCCTGGACCACCACCCCTGGACCCTCCCGTCCAACCTAGGGCTCACCGTCGGCGAAAACATCAGCTACCAACTCATCAAAACCTTCAACCCCTACACCCACCTCCCCGTGAACGTAGTGGTTGCCAAAGACCTCGCCGGTAAATACTTCAAAGCAGAAGGCGAAAACGCCGACTTCGCAGCCTGGACCCCGGAAGAAAAGATCATCCCCTGGAAAGTCATCGCCGAATTCAAAGGCCGCCAGCTCGAAAATATCCGCTACGAACAACTGCTGCCCTTCGCCCAACCCGAAGAAGGAGACCCTTCCGCGTTCTGCTGGGCGACTTCGTTACCACCGAAGACGGTACCGGTATCGTGCATACCGCGCCCGCTTTTGGTGCGGACGACAACCGCGTAGGCAAGAAATACGGCATCGGTATCCTCACGCTGGTAGACCGCCAGGGTAAATTCATCGACAACGTCGGCGAGTTCTCCGGCCGTTATGTAAAAGACTATAAGAACGATAAAGATTATAAAGACGTAGACGTAGACATCGCGGTGAAACTGAAAAGGAAAACCGCGCCTTCCGCGTCGAGAAGTATGAGCACACCTATCCCCACTGCTGGCGGACAGACAAGCCCGTATTATATTATCCCCTCGATGCCTGGTTCATCCGCACTACGGCGGTGAAAGACCGCATGGTGGAACTGAACAAGACCATCAACTGGAAGCCTGCTTCCACCGGCTCCGGCCGTTTTGGACAGTGGCTGGAGAACATGGTAGACTGGAACCTCAGCCGCAGCCGCTACTGGGGCACCCCGCTGCCGATCTGGCGGACGGAAGACGGATCCGAGGAGATCTGCATCGGTTCCATCGCTGAACTGAACGAAGGGATCCGCAAAGCCAACGAAGTGCTGGGAGGCGATGTAAATAAGGCGTACCTGCATGATGGCATCCTCGATCTGCATAAACCCTATGTAGACGAGATCATCCTGGTGAGCCCGGGCGGCAAGCCCATGCGCCGCGAACCGGACCTGGTAGACGTATGGTTCGATTCCGGAGCTATGCCCTATGCGCAATGGCATTATCCATTCGAGAATAAGGAAAACATCGATAATGGTCAGGCTTTCCCGGCAGATTTCATCGCCGAAGGCGTAGACCAGACCCGTGGCTGGTTCTATACTCTGCATGCCCTGGGCGTGATGCTGTTCGATAACGTGGCTTATAAGACCGTGGTTTCCAACGGTTTGGTGCTGGATAAGGAAGGGAATAAGATGAGTAAGCGCCTCGGTAACGTGGTGGATCCCTTCCAGACCATTGACCAGTTTGGCGCAGATGCCACCCGTTGGTACATGATTACCAACGCTTCGCCCTGGGACAATATGAAATTCAACGTAGAGGGTATCAAGGAAGTACAGCGCAAGCTGTTCGGTACCCTGTACAATACTTATAACTTCTTCGCGATGTATGCGAACCTGGACGGGTTCCGCTTCCAGGAAAAGTACATCCCGCTGGAGGAGCGCCCGGAAATCGACCGCTGGATCATTTCGGTACTCAACTCCCTGGTGAAGCAGGTTAGCGGTAACATGGACGATTACGAGCCTACCCAGGCCGGAAGAGCCGTACAGGAATTCGTGGACGAGCACTTAAGTAACTGGTATGTAAGGCTTTGCCGCCGCCGTTTCTGGAAAGGCGAGTACGAGCATGACAAGATCAGCGCTTTCCAGACCCTGTACGAGTGCCTGGAGAAGGTATCCCAGCTCATGGCGCCGGTATCTCCGTTCTTCTCAGACTGGCTGTACCGTAACCTGAACAGCGTCAGCGGTTTGCGGAAGGAAGCGTCTGTACACCTGTCCGACTTCCCGGTAGTGGATGAAAAGGCGGTGGACACGGAACTGGAGGAAAGGATGCAGCTGGCGCAGGATATCTCTTCGCTGGTACTGAGCTTGCGGAAAAAGACCAACATTAAGGTGAGACAGCCGTTGCAGAAAATCCTCATTCCGGTGACGGACCAGCATATGAAGGACCAGATTTCGCTGGTGGAGCACCTGATAAAAAGTGAAGTGAATGTAAAAACTATTGAGTATCTTACGGAAACGGAAGGCTTCATCAAGAAAAAGATTAAGCCGAACTTCAAATCCCTCGGTACCCGGATGGGTGCAAAGATGAAGGCAGTGGCAGCCGCTATCGGCGGTATGACGCAGCATGACATTGCGATGTTGGAGAAAGCAGGAGAATTTGGCTTGACAGTTGATAATGAAGTTGTTCCGATTGTACTGACTGACGTAGACATCATTTCAGAAGATATTCCAGGCTGGACAGTAGCGAATAAGGGTATGTTAACCGTGGCCCTGGATATCACTATTTCACCTGAATTACTGGACGAAGGTAATGCGCGAGAGCTGGTGAACCGCATTCAGAAGATACGGAAGGACAGTGGATTTGAATTAACTGACCGTATCGATGTTAAAGTACCGGACGTTCCGGCCCTGAAAACGGCGTTAATGAACTTTAATGACTATATTTGCACGGAAATTTTGGCAGATAGCCTGGAAATAGTGCCGCAATTACAGGAAGGAACAGAAGTAGAAGTTAACGAATTTAAATTCAACGTATTAGTTAACAAAAACGCTAATCCCATGGCAACAAAGAAGAAGGTTGCTGGTAAGACTACTAAGAAGGCGGCTCCTGCGAAGAAAGCGGTAGCGAAGAAGGCTGCGGCTCCTAAGAAGGCAGCGGCTAAAGCTGCGCCTGCCAAGAAAAAAGCCGGCTGCTCCGCCCCTAAGAAGGCGGCAGCGAAGAAACCCGCGGCTAAAGTTGTGAAACCCGCTCCCAAGAAGGCTGCAGCCAAGAAGCCTGTAGCCAGGGTAACCTCTTCCAAAAAAGCTGTGCCGGCAAAGAAACCGGCCACTGTTGCTAAGAAAGCAGCGGCTCCCGTAAAAAAGGCGGCTGTGAAGCCTGCCCCTGCGGTTAAAAAGCCGGTTGCCGTAGCGAAAGCTCCCGTAAAGAAATCGGTGAAGGCCGTTACCGTGAAAGCGGTTCCGGTTCCCGCACCTAAAGCCAAGAAGGCGCCGGCGGCTAAAACCCCGGTTGCACAGAATGGGCCGATTATTGCTAAACCCGTAGAAAAAGTAGATATAATGGCAAAGAGCAAACAGGAAAAATCCGAAAAAGAGCCGGTAAAAAGGCCAAAGCAGAAGAACCTGCGAAACGGGTTGCTGAGAAACCTGCCGGAAAGGCGCCTTCCCGCTCCGCTGGAAGCAGCCGTTCATCCTCCGCTAAAGCGGTGGCATACGTGCCGGAATTCACCAAATCCGTGCTCGATCAACCCGAAGCGCCCACAGGTCCGATATATCGCTACAGTGATCAAGAACTGCAGGAGTTTAAGGAAATCATCCTCAAGAAACTGGAAGCCGCCAAGAAAGAATTGGTATTCCTCCAGGGCCTGATCACCCGTAAGGATGAAGCAGGGACCGATGATACTGAAAACAAATACATGAGCATGGAAGATGGCTCCGGTTCCCGGGAACGCGAGCAGCTGAACCAGATGGCCAGCCGCCAGATCCAGTTCATCGATCACCTCGAGAAAGCGCTCGTACGTATCGAGAACAAAACATACGGCATCTGTCGCGAAACCGGCAAGCTCATCGAAAAAGCACGCCTGAAAGCAGTTCCGCACGCAACGCTCAGCATTGAAGCGAAACTCGCCAAAAGCAAATAACCGTCAAGTAAAGATAATCGAAAGGCCATCCGCAAGGGTGGCCTTTTTCTTTGCACCTATGAACCGGGGCATTTGTGCCACAATCAGCAGGTTAACCTGTGGATTTACAAACCTTCTCAATACTACCGATTCCTGTCAACCACGTCCCGTTCAGGTTATCATCAGCGCACTGCTGCAGGCATAAGATTGTTGAGCCTGTAAACCGTACACAAGAACCCAAATCAGTATTATTTAACATTAAGGGTAAACCCTTATCTGTACAAGACCCTCAATAGGGATTCGATAGGGATTAGATAGGGATTGAATAGGGACAAGATAGGGATTAGATAGGGACTAGACTGAATTAGCCTAAAAATATCTGATTGGGGCCCCTGCATATCTCAGGAATAGGCCCGAATTGGGTGATTCCAGAAAAAGTGGACATGCGGTATTTCCACCATATTCATCAGGCGCTGTTCCTCCTGGTCACGACCCAATCTGATGGCTTTAAAGCTGTTACAGGTATCCGCCAGTTACACCGGTGGTTATTAAACTCCAAATCTCCAAATGGAGCAGTTGTTATATTTCCAGTGGCATTAACGCTATTACAGTCGTACCCCGCCCATTTACACAATGATTTTAATACGCCAGGGCGAAGAACTGAGGACGTGTTATCCTTCGCCAACCGAGATTAAAACCTACCTATTACGGTATACGTACGACCTGCAAGATAAGGTCAAGGTAAGGTCTAGGTGTTATCTACGGATGATCTACGAATGGTTGTCGAATGGCGGATACGGAGCGAATACGGAGCAGGTGGACTTGATGCGGAGGTGATGTGGGGATGGTGCGGAGATGAGGTGAAGGGGGAACAAACCTGTAATTGGGAAGAAGAGCGCCTAAAACCCATGGCAATGCCTGGCGGAGGGAGGCCTTCCGGACATAATGAAGTGGCAATAAGATTTGAAAATGAAAGTGTTATAACAAAATATGGCTCCTATGGCGTGGGGTTATTCCCTTTGACGGTAAAGCCTTCGATTACGGAATATTCCGCCTCAAAAGGCATATCCTCCAGCAATTGGGGTAGTTGTTTGTGCTGGTGGGCTTTCGTTAGTATGGAAACCGGCGAATAATCTTCTACCACAGCGATGATATCTGCGGCGGTGTACTTCCGGTTCTGGGATACGGCGTCATCAAAGAAAGTTCTCACCTGAACGGTGACCAGTAGCGTCCCGGTTCCGGGAACGTCTATGGTCAGATCTGCTCCGGAGAAAGGTTTCCTGAGGTCTATTTCCAGGACGGCAGCGTCGGAGCCGGTGACGCGGCGGTTGAGGAAATCGATCCTGGTGCCGATGAGCTTTACTTCCACGCGAACGGCGTTGCGCGGTGCATCCGGCCGTTGTGCCGGGATGCGGAGCCTGCCGTCTTTGGAGAAGGTAGGCGGAAGCAGCAGGATATCGCCGATCCCCGTGTAAGGATTGAAACGATAGCCTTTAAGGCCTGCATGGTTATTGCGGCCCGCTTCCACGATCCTTTTGTTCAGCATGTTTACATAATTGCCATCGCACACGATATCGAGATCGGGCATGATAGCGCCGCGGACGAGGGCGCCCTTTCTGCTGGCGGCCCCGAACCACTGCGCGGAGCGGCGGGTAGCGGGTGTTTGCCGTACCGATTCCGGCCGGGAGCGAAGGAATTGCTTCCCGCCCCGGCGGTAGGCAATGACATTACCGAGCTTGCCGGTAAATTTGAAAATAGAATTTAATCTGGCCATAAAAGGACATATTTTGATAACAGACGAATATACGAAGACACTTTGGGGCCAGATGTTAACGCGCTTGGATGATTTCCAATCCTAACCGTATCGTACCTTAGATTTTATCCAACCCCGACGACTCTGGTTTGCATATTTTCTAACCTAACGGTATTCCAGGTTTAGATGTCTTCGAAATTTTAAGTTCTTGCGCTTCCTATGCAAATCATCAACTGCAAACATTTATGTGTGGTAAGTATCTACAAAGTTATAATGCATGGACTTTGTGTGCCTTCATCTCCGGTAGGCGCATGCAGATAATACCACTCGTTAGCTGCAAACATTCTTTGGAGGTAAATGCATCCACATGATCTTAATCATACCCGTTAAGCACATGCACGCGATACGATTCATCAACAGTAAGCATTCATAGCGGTAAGCACCTACATATGATACGATACATCGACTTTGTGTACCTCCATCTGCGATAAGTGAAAGCGCATGATGCCATTCGTCAACTGCAAACATTCTTTGGAGGTAAAAGCATCCACTCGATATTAATCATACCCGCTAAGCATATGCACGCGATACAATTCATCGACAGTAAGCATTCATAGCGGTAAGCACCTACATATGATACCATACATCGACTTTGTGTACCTCCATCTGCGATAAGCGCAAGCAAATGATGCCATTCGTCAGCTGCAAACATTCTTTGGAGGCAGACGCATCCACACGACTCGCTAAGCACATGCACGCGATATAATTCATCAACGGTAAGCATCATAGCGGTAAGCACCTACATATGATACCATGCATCGACTTTGTTTACCTCCATCTGCGATCAGCGCAAGCACATGATGCCATCCGTCAGCTGAAAATATTTCTTATGTACTATCGTGTGTGCTTGATACTATTCGTCAAATGCATGCTTTCATATACAGTAAGAAAATGTACATGATACAGACGCTGACATTTTCACATACCCGGATTCACACTGCGTATACCCAAATGGTTCTATAACATCTGTATATTTTAGTTTGGACTGAAGCAAGCATTCCACTGAATAGCGGCATAATTATACATGATGCCATTGTTCCATCATCTACTTCATATACTTCTGTCGATCTTAACATTGTAATTGAGACAAACAACTATAATTACCCCATGGCATACACGCATAAGTTTGTTCATCCCACAAAAGCAAAAAATAAAAAGGGCTGCGCGAAAGAACGGCCCTTATTGTAACGTGTTAAAAACCCCAGCACATAAGATTATCATATCCCCGCCAGGATCGCATCAACATGCTCAAAGCAGAACAAGAGAACCGGAACCGTGAGATCACGGCCCCCTTTCATATTAATCCCATGTTATGATGATGCGTTAGTTTCAACAAAATCAACAAGGCAAAACTATCGAGCAAAAAAATCAGAACCTGAGAAAAAGGGCGAGAATAAATCGGTGTCGGAAGAGGAATTCTCCGAAAATCGGAGAAATGAAAAAAGCTCCCCGGTTTCCCGGAAGAGCTTGATGTAAAATATGCTTTTGCGTATTGCCTTATGCCGGCTTTAATGCCTTTTCATCACACTCAGGCGATCCGCGGAAAACCTTTCCTACCTGGCGCACCGCCAGGTAAACCAGTCCCGCAGTAGCGAGGGCGGCTAAACTGCCCAGACCAATGTTCAGCGCCTGGCTCTTGGTGGGCCAGCGCTTGTTGACACGCTCGGGGCTTGCCTGTGCAATATCCAGCAGCGGCGCCATGCAGTTGTCTTCGATTACCTTATCGGCAACCGTGGCCGTCTCCACATATTGGGGATGATACGCTACACCGATGCCCGCTTCTTCCAGCAATTCTCCGTCTGTTTCTCCGTTGCCTACATAAATAATATTCTGCGGCTGTATGTGATACTTATCGGAAATATAGCGGAGGATATTGCTCTTGAGTATTGCGTATTCCCGTTCTTTCCCGTGAGGAAGAACTCGGGGACGGTGATCTCTCCGGTGGCCACGCTGTGCACGAGGTGCATTCGGTTAGCGAACGCGAAATCGGCTCCCAGCTTGTTTTTCATATGGTTGGCCACACACTCGAAACCGTCTGTGATGATGCCGCAGATGTAACCGCGGCGTTTGAGCTCACGGATCACGTGCCGGATATCGGGCGTAACGTTGATACTGTCTGCCACCTCGAGCAGCTCTGCCAGGTTGCGGCCCTGGAACAGCGCGGTGCTGCGCGTGAGCACAGACAACGGATCGGTGTAATGTTGCAGGATCTGCACCAGCGATTCTTCCTGACCGAAGGCCACGGCGGCGGAATAGAGATAATTTTCCCGGAAGATGGTTTCGTCGAGATTGAAGATGACCATCTTTTGCAGCTTGTCGATCGATTCGAGGATGGAATACTCCATCTGTTCGCGGATGATGTTGATGTTGCCCAGCGTTTCGAGGTTTTGCTGCGGGATGCTTTCGGCTTTCTTCAGGATGGTGCGGCTCACTTCACGGCTCATTTTACTGAGCTGTTCCCAGGTTTGCATGGCATTTTCCAGCCGGCCGATGTTTACTTCCTGGATACGTGCGCCCATGAGGTGCATGTCGATCAGCAGGCCGATGTCTACACCATAATCGTTTTCGAAATGTACCTGTTGCAGCATATGTCTCCGCGCGGCGATCATGCCGCTGAGCGGTTGATTGAAATGCGCGAGGTCGGGGAACAGGATGCTGAGCAGTGGTTTGGCGACCAGCTGCGTAACGCGGCCGGCCTGGCGTTCGAAGTATGATTTGGTGAAATCGGCTTCGTCGTTCACGATAGCGTCGGTCAGCGTCTCCACCAGTGCGTCTGGGTAGGTGAGGATATCGCCGTCCACATACATGATGATATCGTGTTTCGCGGCCATCATGCCTTCGCGCATGGAAATCCCTTTTCCGCGCTGGCTGCTGGTGATGACGCGCACCCGTTCTTTCAGGGCTTCGTCTACGGTATTATCGGAGGAGTTGTCGTCTACCACGATAATTTCGATAGGCCGGGATGTTTTTTGATGGTCTTGATGACCTGTCTGATGGTTGCGCCCTCGTTGAGCACAGGAATGACTACAGAGATCATAGGCGTCAATAATGGTTTTTGTGAACAATTACAGTGCCTTTTGGCAGCCTCTTGCCCCAAAAATGATACCATAATAGCCCTTCTTCCCGCTTGAGTACCATTAAAAAGGCTAATTTTACGTTACATCCCGCTCAGGAAGCATGGATAGTTCAGCTTAAACGGTGTATATATGCAAGAAACTAAAAGACAAAAGCAGGTAGGACAGCTGGTGCAGGAAGAGCTCAGCAATATTTTCATGCGCATGGGCTTCAATGTGACGGAAGGAGGGATGATTTCCATCTCGTCTGTAAAGATGACACCTGATCTGCTGGAAGCGCGCGTATACCTGAGCATGTTCCAGATCGCGGCGCCGCCGGAAATGCTTGCCCGGATGAATGAGCGCATGGGCGAGATCCGCCGTGAGCTGGGCAACCGTGTCGGCAAACAATTGCGCCGCGTGCCAGAACTGACTTTCTTCCTCGACGATACCCTGGATCATGTGTTCAAGATGGAAGAGCTGTTCAAGAAAATCAACGACGACAAACAGCAGAAACCCTAACACCGCGTTCCCCGCATGATCTGGCAGTTCGCTACAAGATATTTCCGCGCAAAGAAATCGACCACCGCGATCAATATCATCGCCTGGGTGAGCGTTGGCGCCATCGCCGTAGGCACCGCCGCGCTCATCACCGTGCTGAGCGTGTTCAACGGCTTCACGGGGCTCGTTAAATCATTGTATTCTTCTTTCTATCCCGATTTCCGCATCGTGCCGGATAGCGGCAAGACCTTCATCCTCACGCCCGATCAGCTGAAACAGATCGCCGCAGTGCCGGGCGTGGCGCATATCTCATCGACCGTCGAAGAGAAAGCGGTTGTGCGCAATCAGAAGAAGCAGACCATCGCCATCATCAAAGGCGTGGATGATCACTTCACGCAGGTGGCGCATGTGCAGGATAAGATCGTGAGCGGTGCATACAGCCTGCATGATGAGACGGGCCCGCTATCTGTCATGGGGCTCGGCGTTGAAATGGCCCTGGGGCTCGACGTGGAAAAGAGCCGTGTGCCGATCGTTATTTATATGCCCCGCCGCGACGAGTCCGCTTTCAATCCCCTCATGCCTGATCAGTCGGTAGTGACGGGCACAACTTACCCCGCGGGCTCCTTCGCCATCCAGCAGGAATTCGATAGCAAATATGTTTTGGTTGATATCAACTTCATCCGCCGCATGCTCGACATGCAGCCGGGCGAAGTATCGGCCATAGAAGTGGCCATACAGCCGGGCGCAGGCGAGAAGAAAGTGCAGCGTGCGCTGCAGGCATTGCTGGGCGACCGGGTGAAAGTACAGACCCGCATGCAGCAGCATGCCACCATCTATAACGTGATGCAGGTGGAGAAGTGGGTAACCTACGTGTTTCTGAGTTTCATCCTTGTCATCGCAGCGTTCAACATGATCGGCTCATTATCGATGCTGGTGATCGAGAAGCAGAAAGACATCACGATCCTGAAAGCCATGGGCGCCCGGAGCGCCACCATTCGCAGAATATTTTTAGCGGAGGGAGTACTGATCGCAGGTGCGGGCAGCGTAATAGGATTTGCCCTGGCGATCATCATCTGCCTGGTGCAACAGCACTTCGGGCTGATCAAACTGGGAGGGGCACTTTTCTCATTGATGCTTTCCCGGTGGAGATGCACCTGAACGACTTTATCCTGGTGGCGATCACGATCGTAGTGATCGGTACCCTGCCAGCTGGTACCCGGCTCACCGTGCGGCACGGCAGGTAATTTCGTTGAAGGCGACCTAGTCGTTTGTCACTATTAAGACTTAAAGGAAACAATCTGCCATAAAAAAGCGTACCGGTTGGTACGCTTTTCTATTTTTCGGATGGTAATATGCTATTAGTAATCGCCGAGGGTTTCGGGCAACTGGGCCAATGCTTTGGCAAGCTGCTCGTCGTTCGGGGCGATGCCATGCCATTCGTGGGAACCCATCATAAAGTCGACCCCTGCGCCCATGATTGTTTTCATGAGGATAACGATGGGTTGTCCTTTACCGGTGAGGGATTTGGCTTTTTCGAGTGTGGCGGTAACGTCGTCCATATCGTTGCCGTTCATGGTGAGGACTTTCCAGCCGAAGGCGAAGAATTTGAGTCCAGGTCGCCGAGGCTCATTACTTTATCGGTGGGGCCGTCGATCTGCTGGCCGTTGTAGTCGACGGTAGCGATGAGGTTATCGATTTTATGGTGAGCGGCGAACATGATGGCTTCCCAGTTTTGACCTTCCTGGAGTTCGCCATCGCCGGTGAGGGCGTATACGATTTTGTTATCGTTGTTCAGTTTTTTGGTGAGGCCGCGCCGCAGGCAACGCTGAGGCCCTGGCCGAGGGAGCCGGAAGCTACGCGGACGCCAGGGAGGTGTTCGTGGGTAGTGGGGTGGCCCTGCAGGCGGCTGTCCAGTTTGCGGAAAGTAGCCAGTTCGGGTACGGGAAGTAACCGGAGCGGGCGAGGGCGCTGTAGAAGACGGGGAGATGTGACCATTGGACAGGAAAAAGAGGTCCTGGTCCTTACCGTCCATCTCGAAGGGCACGGGTTGGTGCTCCATGGCCTTGAAATACAGGGCCGTAAAGAAGTCGGTGCAGCCGAGTGAGCCACCGGGGTGGCCGCTTTGTACGGCGTGTACCATTCTTACGATGTCCCGCCTGATCTGCGTGGCTATATCTTTCAGTTCTGGCATGATATTGGCGTTTTTAAGCTTCGCAAAAGTAATAAGAAATTCCCCGCTTTTTCAGTGAATGGAGGTTTTTTTAAAATGGGGTGAAAGATCGGGCCTCAAAATTTCTTGATACACATATCGCTGAATTCAATATCTTTGCAAGACAACCCCCGTATGGAGAATGTAATTATCGCAACTATCCTGAGTTTCGTTATAACCTACTTTGCGATCCCGGTGTTGATCCGGGTAGCTGAACTGAAGCATCTTTATGACGAACCGGACGAGCGCAAATCGCATAAGGTACGAATCCCCACATTAGGTGGCCTGGGATTCTTTGCCGGTTTCATATTAGCTTCGGCGGTATGTGTTCCAGCGAAGGATAATTTCCCCCTGCAATATCTGCTGGCTGCTTTCTTCGTAATATTTTTCGTGGGCATGAAAGACGACCTGGTAGGCCTGTCTCCGGTGAAAAAACTGGTGGGCCAGCTGGTGGCGGCTTTTGCCATCATTTACCTGGGTAACCTGCAGATCTCCAATATGTACGGGTTTATGGGGATCGGGGAACTGCCTTATCATTTCAGCCTGCTCCTCACGTACTTCACCTTTATCGTAGTTATTAACGCCTTCAACCTGATCGATGGGATCGACGGGCTGGCAGGCAGCATCGGGTTGGTTGTTTCTGCCGTTCTGGGCGCATACTTCCTCTTTGCGCACGAGACGCTGTATGCCGTCATGGGCTTTTCCCGGCAGCAGGCCTCGCAGCATTCCTTATTTATAACGTATCTCCCGCACGCATCTTCATGGGCGACACCGGCTCCCTGCTGGTAGGCCTGGTGAATGCCGCGCTGATAGTCAAGTTTATTGACGTTGCCGGTAACCCGCAGGCGCCGTGCCGCTGCAGTCGGTTCCCGCTATCGCCTTCTCTGTATTGATCGTTCCCCTGTTCGATACCCTGCGCGTGTTTACCATCCGCATGGCCCGCGGCCGCAGCCCGTTCACGGCAGACCGTCACCATATTCACCACTACATGCTGGCGCTGGGGCTTAGCCACCGGCAGGCTACCGGCATCGCCGTGGTATCCAACATCGGTTTCATTCTCCTCGCATATAACCTGCAAAGCATCGGCACTACGGCGCTGCTGTTTTTAGTAGGGGCCTGGCATTGGGGGCACTACCGTGCTCTTCTTCCTGAAACGCCGCCGTGAGCTCGCTATTGAAACTGCAGCAGCAAACGCCGCACTGGCATTTGCCGCAGCGGAAGCCGCCGCTGCTCCCGTCGCGGAGCCTCAAACCACTACCAAATCCAAAATCCTCCGGGTCAATAATGAGACCGTGATGCAGGATAAATAAACCTGTCGTCTCATCCGCCAACTGCCCTGCTGATCGTCTTGCCCTTTGACGATTAAAAGATTTCATGTAGGTTTGCAAGCACTTTAAGTAATTATTCTTATGCAAGACGAACTTAATTTAGTCCTGGACGACGCGAAAGAATCCATGCAGAAAGCTATTTCCCACCTGGAAGTAGAACTGACGAAAATACGCGCCGGTAAAGCCAACCCCGTGATCCTCGACGGCATCACAGTAGACTATTACGGCGCACCCACCCCGCTGAACCAGGTTGCCAACGTTTCCGTTGCGGACGCCCGCACCCTCACCATTCAGCCCTGGGAAAAGAACATGCTCCAAGCCATCGAAAGAGCGATCATCGCTTCCAATATCGGCCTCAACCCTCAGAACGACGGTGTCATCATCCGCCTCTTCATGCCCCCGCTTACGGAAGAACGTCGTAAAGAACTGGTGAAAAGAGTAAACGGAGAGGGAGAACACGCCAAAGTAGCCGTTCGCAACATCCGCCGCGATGCGATCGAATCCATCAAGAAATTGCAGAAAGACGGCCTGAGCGAAGATACCGCCAAAGACGCGGAAGCCGATGTACAGGACCTGACCGACAAGCACATCGTACTCGTCGATAAACACTGCGCAGCGAAAGATAAAGAGATCATGGCCATCTAACCGCCATGCACATGATAAAGAAAAAGAGACAGGTGAACGCCTGTCTCTTTTTATTTCCGGTTGACGAGATATACCCCGCCCATTATCACCCCCAGGCACAATACCTGCCATCCATTGATGGATTCCCCTGCGAGGAAACCCCATCCAATGGCTACAACCGGCAGGCCATATGTTACCATACTGGCGAAGATGGCGCCGGCGGAACGGATCAGCTGGTAGAACAGGAGGGATGCCAGCCCTGTGCCGATCAGCCCCAGCGTGCAGCTGGCCGCCAGGCTCATCCAGGGCCTTTCGGCCGCCTGGAAGGTAGCCAGGAAATCGCTCGTCAATAATACCGGAAGGGCAAACAAGCCCATGAAGAATAAGGATATCGATACCAGCTGCAGGCTTTGAAAGTCCTTCAGATAATGGTGCACCAATGCGATGTTGAGCCCGTAGCACGCCGTGGCCAGGATCACCAGGAAGCCGTAGTACCAGTAAGCGTTTGCGTCTACACCCTTGGCGAGGAACAGGAATATCACCCCACGAACCCGATCATCAGGCCCACCACCTGCCGCTTCAGAACGGGCGCACTGAAGAGCGCCAGGCTGAAGATCAGGGCAAAGACCGGGGTAAAAGAATTGAGCATGCCGGCCAGTGAACTGTCGATCCGTGTTTCGGCAATACAGAACAAATACGCCGGAATTCCGTTACCTAATAAACCGGAGAGTATAATTACGGGGATTTTTGCCACCGGGGTTTGCCGGATGAATTTAAAGAAAAAGGGGAGCAGCGCCACCCGGCGGATATCAGCCGGAGGCTGGCTACCTGGTAGGGAGAGAAAGACGCAAGTCCCAGTTTCATGAGGATGAACGAGCTGCCCCAGGTGAGGGACAGGAGCAGGAAGATCCCCAGTTCAATATTCGTTGGTTCATAGTGGAGCAAAGGTACCGATTCCGAATTGTGCCCGCGTTGAAGTATATTAAGAAAAAATAGTCATATGCCATCGATCCGTCTTGCCGACGTCCCTACCACGGCGCCTAAAAAAGCCGATAAGGAGCAAATCAAAGAGGAAATGGAAACGATCCTCAAAGACCTTGACGAATTGCAGAACCTGCTATACGCAGAGCACAAGCATAGCCTGTTGGTGGTACTTCAGGGCATGGACGCCAGCGGGAAAGACGGCGTCATCCGCGATGTCTTCGGTACCATGAACCCTATGGGGTGGTCGTAACGCCCTTCAAGGCGCCGACGGAGCAGGAGGCCGGCCATGATTTCCTTTGGCGTATTCACCAGCACGCCCCGGGCAAGGGATGATCCAGTGTTTAACCGGTCGCACTATGAAGATGTGCTCGTGCAGCGGGTACATAAGTGGGTAGACGAAGACGTGATCGCAAAACGGTTCTCCGCCATCTACGATTTCGAGAAGCTGCTGCGGGATCATAATAACACCGTTATATTAAAATTCTACCTGCACGTATCCCCAGAGGCGCAGATGGCGCGGTTGGAGGAGCGTACGCAGGACCCGCGGAAGATGTGGAAGTATAATGAGAAGGATTTCGCGGAGGCGAAGCTGTTCAAAAATACCAGAAAGCGTATGAAGACGTGTTTAAGGAATGTAACAAGATACCATGGTACATCGTACCGGCAGACCATAACTGGTATAAGGAATATTTCATCGCCAAAACGGTAAGGGATACACTGAAGTCGCTGAAGATGAAGTTCCCGAAGTTGCCGAAACCGAAAAATAATCAGGATGTCAAACCATAATTCTGTAAAATTGCACTGTATTTCAACCCTTTCTTAACCTTCAAAAACCTTGCGTATGTCTTTTTCGGTGAGTTCAAAGCCTTTGCCATGAAGGGCAATGTGATCGATCTGGCTGTCGGTGTTGTTATCGGCGCCGCCTTCGGGAAGATCGTCAACTCCCTGGTAGAATCGATTATCATGCCCATCGTGGGTATCCTGATCGGTAAAGTGGATTTCAAAAGCCTCATGGTCAAGGTAGGAGACGCAGAAATCAAATACGGCCTGTTTATCCAGGCTACAGTTGAGTTCTTCATCGTTGCATTCGCGATCTTCCTCGTGGTGCGTACCATCAACCGCTTCAAGAAAGAAGAACCTGCTCCCGCCGCTCCTGCGCTTACTACTTCAGAGCAACTTCTCGTGGAGATCCGCGACGAGCTCAAAAAGCAATAACCTTCGTATATCGTTTTCAACGGTTGGCCGGGTATTCCGGTCAACCGTTTCCTATAATTGTATTCAACCGACAGTAACATGAAGCATTTTTCCTGTTTCCTCCTGGCTATGATGGTCTTCTGCGGAGCTGCAAGCGCGCAGGACCAGACATTCAAGAAACTGCGCGAGGAATCCGCCAAAGGCATCAAAAGCACCGAAAAGATACCACCGGCAAACGCTGGTTCAAAGGCGGAACATTCGGGCTCACCTTTAACCAGGGATCCCTTTCCAACTGGGCAGCTGGTGGCGACAAGCTATCGCTTTCCCTCCTCGGCACCTTCAACGCATTCGCGAATTACAAAAACGGCCGCCACTCCTGGGATAATAACATCGATCTGGGTTATGGCTACGTCAACACCACCACGCTCGGCACCCGCAAAAGCGACGACCGTATCGATCTCACTTCCAAGTATGGGTACGATATCGGGCGCAACTGGTACCTGAGCGGTCTTTTCAACCTCCGTACCCAGTTCTCCGACGGTTATATCTACCCGACAGACAGTACCCGGGAGTTTACTTCAACCTTCTTCGCGCCGGCGTACATTGTTCTGTCGCCCGGTATCGACTGGATGCCTAACAAGGAATTCTCGCTGTTCATGTCGCCTTTACGGGCAGGTGGGTCGTGGTAAGGGATGAGTATCTGTCGAACCAGGGGCTTACGGCGTAGATACCGGCAAACATGTTAAAAGCGAATTTGGCGCCTATGTGACCGTGAACTGGAACAAGGAGATCGCCAAAAACATCACCTATAAGACGAAACTGGAGTTGTTTTCCAACTACAAGCACAATCCGGCTAACATAGATTTATTCTGGACGAACATTATATCACTGAAAGTCAATAAGTTAATTAGCGCCAATATTTCCTGGGACATGATTTATGACGATGACGTACGGGTTTTCGAGAACAAGGAAACCGGCGTCATGGGGCCACGGCTACAGATCAAGCAGGTGCTGGGCGTGGGGCTGACGGCCAAGTTCTGATCTCCCGGATTTTTGTTATTTTTGATAAACCTGTCGGTACCTCCGGCAGGTTTTATTGTTTAATTATGAGCGAACAGGACATTTATAAGATCAGTCTCCCGCAGTTCGAAGGCCCGTTCGACCTGCTGTTGTTCTTCATCGAGCGCGATGAGCTGGATATCTACGATATTCCCATCACGACGTTGACGAATGAATTCCTGGATTTCATCCATAAGATGGAGCAGCTCAACATTGAGCTGGCCAGCGAGTTCATCCTGTTCATCTCCACCCTTATGCGCATCAAGGCGAAAATGCTGTTGCCGCGCAAGGAGCTGGACGCGGCGGGTAATGAAATTGACCCGCGGCAGGAACTGGTAGACAAGATCCTGGAATACAAGCGGTTCAAGCAGGCCGCGATAGAACTGGCGGAACGTGAGGCGGACCGTATGCTGGCCATGAAACGCGGCAATATCCAGAAAGAACTGGCGGAGATCGGGGAACTGACGAGCGAAGGCTCCGAAGTGCAGACGCTCACCCTCTTTAAGCTGACCAAAACCTTCGAGAAGGTGATGCAACGCGTAAAGGAACGCTCCAATAAGCCCCAGCACGTAGTGTACAAGTACGACTACACCATGGAAGGCAGCCGTGAATACATGATGGACCTGGCCCGAGCCGAAAAAACCATCGCGTTCGAAAAGATATTCGATCATTGTAAAGACCGGGTACATGCCATCTTCCTGTTCCTCGGCATGCTGGAGCTCGTACAGGCCAAATACCTCGCCATCATGGTAGGGGAAGGCCGCAATAACTTTATCATCGATTACGTGGATCCTTCCGAAAGGCCGGAAGAGGAAACGGTGGTTTTTGAAGATTAGTGATATGGCAAGTAAGAAAGAACATATAGAAGTACTGAATCTTGGCGAATATGCTCAGTCTGCCGACGAGCCGCAGGAATTCAGCGTGTCTCACATCTGCAGTATAGCGCCTGTGTTCCATGAGCACCAGGAAGCGCCGCACAGACATGATTTCTACACCATATACTGGATCAAGAAAGGGAGCTGACCCATACCATCGACACGGTGACCCATGTCGTGAAGAAGAATACCCTCTTCTTCCTGGCCCCGGGCCAGTGCACCAGCTCAAATCTTCCGAGAAGATCGACGGCTATATGATCGCTTTCCATAACTGTATGATGTGCCCGGCAGGCTCCTCGGACATGGACCCCATTAAGAACGGCCTTTTCGTCAACGACGCGTTCAGTTCAGTGGTTCCCATCACAGACGCCGCCGTGGAAAAAGAGATCGACTGGCTCATCCAAAGGATGGAAGAAGAAGTGAATGCCCGTCGCCCGAATTACAGCTCCGCATTCCGTAACCTGCTGCAATATTTCCTGATCGTAGCCAGCCGCAATGCGCCTAAGCCGGTATCCTCACCCCTGAATACCAGGCCAAGCATAACAGCGCCCTGTTCATGACTTTTAAAGCCCTCATCGAACAACGGTACCAGGAACTGAAGAACGTGAGCGACTATGCCGCTCAGCTCCATATTAAACCCGTCTTACTCAACGAAATCAGCAAACAACTGTCCGGTATAACCGCCGGCGAGCATATCCGCAACCGCGTCATCCTCGAGGCGCAGCGCTACCTCTATAACACCGATCTGACGGCTAAAGAGATCGCTTATAAGCTGGGATTCGAAGATCCCCACTATTTCTCCCGCTTTTTCAAGAAATACACCAACCAAACTCCGTCGGAATTCAAGGAACTTGCAAAGGCGAATCCCGTCTAGGCTAAGTGATTGAATTTCAGTTAAGTGTACGTTGAAATAAAAAAGTACACCGATTACGTCATTCTATCCATTGGGTATAGATGTTGTAACATGTAATTTTGTATTGTCTTTTAAAAGGAGGCAATATGACACACACCACAAAGCAAGTAGCACATGTTTATCAAGGCGCGCAGCCGCATATGGTTGGCGACGGATTCAAGGTTCAGAACCTGTTTCCCGGCGGCAACAAGATGATCGGCAAGCAGTTGAGCCCGTTTTTCCTGTTGGATTATGCGGCACCTCACTACTTCGCGCCTTCGGAAACGCCCCGCGGCGTGGAAGAGCACCCGCACAGGGGTTCGAAACGGTAACGATCGCTTACCAGGGGCCCTGGAGCATAGGGACTCCGGCGGCAACAGCGGTAAGATCGGCCCGGGCGATGTTCAGTGGATGACGGCCGCTTCCGGCGTGGTCCATGAAGAAAGGCATGAGGCGGAGTTTACCCGCAACGGCGGCGTTCTTGAAATGGCCCAGCTCTGGGTGAATCTGCCCAAAGCGCATAAAATGGACGCTCCCGGTTACCAGTCGATCCTTAACACCGACATCCCCGTAGCCGATCTCGAAACGGAAGTTACGCCCGCGTCATTGCCGGAAATTTATCCGGAGTTAACGGGCCCGCAAAAACCTTTACGCCCGTCAACTTGTTCGATATACGGCTCACCGCCGGAACGGAGACGGTCCTCACACTGCCCGACGGTTACAACACCGGCATCGTGGTACTGAAAGGCGCGGTTTCCATCAACGGCACGCACAAGGCTAAAGCCGTGGAAATAGCGGTATTCGAACAGAAAGGAGAAACGATCACGGTTAAAGCCGAAGAAGACGCCACGATATTGGTGCTCAACGGCGAACCTATTCAGGAATCCATCTTCGCATATGGTCCCTTCGTGATGAACACTAAAGAAGAGATCATACAGGCGATCGACGATTATAACAACGGCAAAATGGGCCGGCTGAACTAACAACAACATCTTTACCTGAACCATTATCATTCATCAACAACTTTAAAAACTTAAACACAATGGCAACCTGGAAAATTGACCCTGCGCACAGCGAAATCGAATTTAAAGTAAAACACCTCATGATCACCAACGTGACCGGGCACTTCGCTCAGTTCGACGCTACGGTGACTGCGGCTAACGACGATTTCTCCGACGCTACCATCAGCTTCGAAGCCGATGTGAACAGCATCAGCACCAAGAATGCGCAGCGCGACGAGCACCTGAAGAGCCCAGATTTCTTCGATGCCCCGAACCATCCGAAACTGACCTTCACCTCTACCGGTGTTGAAAAGAAAGACGCCGACACTTTCGTGCTGAAAGGCGACCTGACCATCCGCGGCGTCACCAAACCGGTTGCACTGGACGTAGAATACTCCGGCATCACCATTGACCCGTATGGCCAGACCAAAGCAGGTTTCGAGCTGACCGGCAAGATCAACCGTAAAGATTTCGGTTTGTCCTGGTCAGCAACTACCGAAGCGGGTGGATTGGTTGTAAGCGATGAAGTGCGCCTGATCGCAGCGGTACAGATCATCAAACAAGCATAACTCAAACGATAAAAGAAACTGACAAATGGATATCCTCGAGAAACTCAACTGGCGTTACGCCGTGAAGAAATTTGATCCTTCGAAGAAGTTGAATGAGGCGCAGTTGGAAAGGGTTCTGGAGGCAACCAGACTGTCTGCATCCAGCTACGGCCTGCAACCTTACAAGGTGATTGTAGTGAAAGACCCCGCAGTGCGGGAAGCGCTGAAAGCCGCATCCTGGAACCAGTCGCAGATAACGGACGCATCGCATGTCGTGATCTTTGCACGATTCGATGATTTGAACGAAGGACATGTAGACACGTTTATGGGTCACGTGGCGGGCGCCCGGAATCTGCAGCTGAATGACTTGCAAGGTTATGAGAAAATATTGAAGGACACGGTGAACCGCCTCAGTGAAGACGCCGCCGCCATATGGACTTCCAAACAGGCCTACCTGGCCCTTGGAACCCTGTTGACGGCCAGTGCGGTGGAAGGCATAGACGCCTGTCCTATGGAGGGATTCGATGCGGCTGCTTACGATGAGATTTTAGGTTTGAAAGCGAAGAATCTGCGCACGGTAGTAGTAGCGGCGATTGGTTTCCGCGCAGATGAAGACGGCATGCAGCATGCGAAGAAAGTGAGAAAGCCCCTGGAAGATTTCGTGGAATTAGTGTAACATACAGGTTGTTTAGGGGTTTAGGTAAACCGGGCGGAGCAATTCGCCCGGTTTTTTAATCCGGATTCCTTAATTTTATTGCCTATCGAAACAATTCACCCTAAATAGTTAAATCAATGAAAAGATCCGCATCCGCAAACTGGAAAGGCACCGGTAAAGAAGGTAAAGGCACCGTTTCCTCCGACTCCGGCGTGCTGAAAGATACCCAATACTCCTTCAGCAGCCGTTTTGAATCAGGCATCGGCACCAACCCCGAAGAACTGATCGCCGCCGCGCACGCAGGCTGCTTCACCATGAAGCTCAGCTTCGTGATCTCCGGCGCTGGTTTCACGCCCGATAATCTCGATACCAAAGCGACCGTTACTTTCGAGAACGGCGCCATCCCCGGCATCCACCTGGACGTTACCGCCAGCGTGCCCGGCCTGGACGCGGCTAAGTTTGCCGAGTTCGCAGAAGACGCGAAAGCCAACTGCCCGATCTCCAAACTGCTGAACACTAACATTACTATGGACGCGAAGCTCGTTTAATCGCTTCCGTTACATTAATCCGTAAAGCCGGGCGCTGGTTGCAAAACTGCGCCCGGCTTTCGTTTTGGGGAAAAATAGTCCACCATTTGCGCCATCGTGTCCATTGCGGCGGGGACGGTTTTTTCGGACATTTGTGTAAAGAAAAAGGAAATCAATTATATGAAAACGACCATCCACCGTGCAGACACCCGCGGCTTCGCCAATCATGGCTGGCTGCAATCCAGCCACACTTTCAGCTTCGCAGGATATTACAATCCCGAGCGCATCCACTTCGGCGCGCTGCGCGTGTTGAACGACGATACCGTGAAAGGCGGTATGGGCTTTGGCGCGCATCCGCACGACAATATGGAGATCGTGAGCATTCCGCTGAGCGGCGCGCTTGAGCACCGCGATACCACGGGCCGCCACAAGATCATCAACCAGCACGACGTTCAGATCATGAGCGCAGGCTCCGGCATTGAGCACTCAGAGTTCAACGCCAGCAAAACCGAGCCCGTGAAATTCCTCCAGATCTGGCTCTTCCCCAAGCATCGCGACGTAGCCCCGCGCTACGATCAGCAGACCTTTGAGCCAGCAGACCGGCATAACCGCCTGCAGGTGGTAGTATCGCCGGAAGGCACGGGAGAAGGCCTCCCCATGAACCAGGACGCCTGGTTCTCCCTGGAAATTTCGATAAAGGGCAATCCTTCAGCTATTCCCCTAAAAGGACGGCAACGGCCTGTACCTCTTCGTAATCGGCGGTACCATCACCGCCGGCGGCGAAACCCTCGGCCCGCGGGATGCCATTGCAGTGGAAGACTACGCCCAACTGGATGTTACAACATCCGAAGATGCGCAACTGCTGCTGATGGACGTACCCATGCTCGCATAAACCATATTCACAATATTAACCGCGCCCGGTGGAAAAATCCACCGGGTTTTTCATTCCCCAATGTAAAATCGTCGTAAATTAGAGTGAGCGAAAGACGGAACTGAATGGCATACATATCCTGTCACTTTAATTAATTTAACATGGAAGTACCAGCACAGTCCACAGACATCCAGGCACAGTTTTCAACCTGGAAAGAAGAAGTTGATCAAGTACGTTCCAACCTACGTACCATGCGCGGCAAATTGCAGGACATCGCCTCCACGCCGCAACCCAACACCGAAAGATCCCTGGCGATAGAGCATTTTCAGAACCAGTTCATCCGACAACTGGAAGTAGCCGACGAAATGTACCACGACCTGAAACAGTCGGCCAAGCACATGGGCTACGGCCGCCCGGCCATCATCCATCACGACAGGCCTGTGGATAACGATCTCAACAGCCTGCAAGACCGTATGCAGGTATTCCATAAACTTCACAAAGAATTGGCCGGTGAGTTCCACCGGTTCGAATCGTACGATTGATCCGGTATATTAACTATTGTTCGTCTGGCGCAACTTGTCCTGTATCTTATGGAGCGTTGCGTCCAGTTCCGTGCTGCATTCCCGCAACATGGTGAGCAGCCTGTGGTTGAGCGCGGTTTCGTTTTTGTCCAGGTCGAACATGGACATGATGCCCAGTATGGATGAAACGGGTTTGCGTATCTCGTGAGAGTTGATCCGCGCGATCTCGTGCAGCGTATCGTTGTTATCCTGCAGGCGTTGCATGAACATCAGCCGCTCCGTGATATCGGTCTGTATGAGGATGTATTGCTGCAGTTCGCCATTGGCGTCGATTACCGGTGTGACGTCCGATTTCACCCAATAAGGCGTTCCGTTCTTTTTATAATTCAATACTTCGATATCGAAGGCGGAAGCGCGCGCCATCTTCTCCTCGATCCGCAGGATCGTTTGCGGATCGGTCGCGGGGCCGGAAAGGATATCCTTCACCAGCTTACCGGCAGCTTCTTCCTGCACAAAGCCGGTCATGATCCTGAACCCTTCATTCACCCATTCAATGCGGCCGGCTGCGTTGAGGATGATCACGCTGTTGGCGGTATGGCTGGCCACGAGGCTCAGCATTTCGATCTCCTGTTTCTGGCGGGTACTTTCATCTACGTCCTGCATCACGCCGATCATGCGGATGGGCTGGCGCAGTTCATTGTAAATGATGTACCCGCGATCGTACACGTATTTATAGTGCCCATCGGCGCAGCGGAAGCGGTAATGGGCTTCCATGCGGTCTTTGCAGAGCGTGCAGGTGATATTGAACAGCTGCAGGACGCGGGACAGATCCTCGGGATGGACGCGGTCTTTCCACCATTCCAGGTTATCGCCCACTTCCTCGTCGTGGTACCCGAAAAGGGTGACGGGACCATGGTTGCGCGCGATGCGGTTTTGTTTGATGTCGTAGTAATAGACGTAATCGGGAGTAACCTGGGCGAGGAGATCGTACCGGGAGCTGATGTCCCGCGCTTCGATCATCTGGCGTACTTCAGCATCGATGTCCAGCGCCATGACGATGCGGGCCTGTTTGCCGCGGAAGAGCGTGGGGCGGGAGTGGAGCTCCACATAAAACGTTTCGCCGTTCCGCCGGCGATGTTGCCATATGCCGCGGTAGGAGACGGCAGTATCCGTGCGCTTCACGTCATCCATCATTTCTGGTATGGTGGAAGGGTCACGGATATCTAGCAAAGACATCCTGGCAAATTCTTCGTGTGAGTATCCATACTTCTGCACGGCGGCATCATTCACCGCCAGGAACCGCAGGCTCCCCATTCATATACCCACATAGGCACCGGGTGTTCGGAAAAGAACTGGCGGAAAGGTGCATGGAATTTTTCGGCGGATCGAAATATCCACCTGGCCGTAATAAACACCAGAACGCAAGCCATGAAAAGGAAAAGGAAAAACAAAATGAGGTCTGCGTTGCCGCCGGGAAACCAGGTGGCCAGCAACGCGCGGAGCGGCCGGTAAAAATTCCCCATATAAGGCCGGCTGCCGCAAGTATGCCCGTAATCTTCAGGGCAGGTAAACGCATCACATGAATTTAATGGAAGGTAAACATTTTGCCGTTACCGGCCAAAGTCCAGCAGGGATGGGCATCGTACGCAAACGAGATTGTCACCATTCGAGGGAGACCTCGTCGCTTTGCGCGTATCCCGTGCAGGTGAGGATCATGCCTTTGGAAAGCTCTTTTTCGGTCAGCACTTCGTTGACGGACATCCAGACTTTGCCGCCGGTGCAGGTAGCGATGCAGGAACCGCAAACGCCGCCTTTGCAGCTATAGGGTAGTGGGACGTTTTGCCGGAGCGCGGCATGCAAGATGGTTTCGTTGCCGGGAACGGACAATGTTTGTTCAGTTTCGCCGTGGCGGAGGCGTACCCGTTTTTCAGTGGTGTCGTCCGGCACGGCGATGCGGGCGATCTTCGCATCGGTGTTTACGACGAAGTTTTCCTTATGCAGCTGATCTGCCCGGAAGCCCATGAAAGTTAGGGTAAACTGCGCCATGCGCATATATTCTACAGGGCCGCAGATATAGAAAAGCGCCTTTTCGCGGGCGTGCCGCAGATGCTTTGGCGCAATGGATTCAAGGATCAGGTTGTTCATCCGCCGGATGCCGGGGCAGCGTCTACCGGGTCACTGAAGATCCAGACCACGGTCAGCCGGTCATGAAAGAGCGCTTCCAGCGCCTGGATACGGCTGCGAAAGATGGTATTTTCCTCGTTGCGGTTGCTGTAGATCAACGTCACGTGAGACGCTTTTTCTTCATGCAATGCCTGCTGCAAAAGAGAAAACAAAGGCGTTATGCCGCTGCCGGCTCCTAACATGATGATGTCGCGGGCGGCATCTGGCTCGCTGTCCAGCACGAAGCGGCCGGACGGCAGCAACGAGGTGACGGTATCGCCCACCTGCCAGTGCCGGATGATATGGCGGGAAATGGCGCCGTTGGTCACGCGTTTGACGGTGATGGCCAGGTATTCATCGATCCCCGGCGTGGTGCTAAGGGAATACGAGCGACGGTATTCCGTGCCGTGCAGGTCTATCAGGAAAGTGAGGAATTGCCCGGCGCGGTAGGGCACGGACTTACCATCCGCACTTTCGAAGCGGTAGGTGTATGTGTCCGGCGTTTCGCGGATGATCTGCGTGATACGCAGTGTGATGTAGAGGTCGCGCATAGTAACAGGCGGCCTTTATCAGCTGGTTTGAACGGAGATTTTGCTTCCGACCATGGCACGCACCGCGGAGGCGATGGCCGCCGCGTCGTAACCGCACTCGCGTTGCAGTTCGGCGGGTTTGCCGTGCTCTACGAGGCGATCCGGGATACCGAGGCGTTTTACGTCCGCTTTGTATTCGTTATCCACCATGAATTCGAGCACAGCGCTGCCGAAGCCGCCCTGGAGGGCGCCGTCTTCCACGGTGATCACACGGTCGAACCGTTGGAAGATCTCGTGGAGCATTTCCGTGTCGAGCGGTTTAACGAAGCGCATGTCGTAATGCGCGGGTTGCAGGCCGTCGGTCATCAGTTCCTTCATGGCCTCGGTTACATAGTTACCTGGGTGGCCGATGGTGAGGATGGCCACGTCTCTGCCGTCCTGTATCTTTCTGCCGGTGCCGATCTTGATGGGCGCGAAGGGGCGCTTCCAGTCGGGCATTACGCCTTCGCCGCGCGGGTAACGGATGACGAAGGGATTGGTGGTGGTAGGCAGCTGGGCCGTATACATGAGATTGCGGAGCTCTTCTTCGTTCATGGGCGCGCTCACGATGAGGTTCGGGATGCAGCGCATGTAAGGAATATCATACGCCCCGTGATGGGTGGCGCCGTCTTCACCCACCACACCCGCGCGATCCAGGCAGAGTACCACGGGCAGGTTCTGGATGGCTACGTCGTGGATCACCTGGTCGTACGCGCGTTGCATGAACGACGAGTAGATATTGCAATACACTTTCATGCCCTGGGTAGCCAGGCCGGCGGATAGCGTAACGGCGTGCTGTTCGCAGATGCCTACGTCTATGGCGCGGGACGGCATTTTCTCCATCATCCATTTGAGGGAGGAGCCGGAGGGCATGGCGGGCGTGATGCCCATGATGGTATCGTTCTGTTCGGCCAGTTCGATGATGGTATGGCCGAATACGTCCTGGTATTTGGGAGGTTGCGGCGTTTCGATCGTCTTTTGAAGATCTCACCGGTGATTTTGTCGAACAGACCGGGGCATGCCACTTGGTCTGGTCTTTTTCAGCAAGGGCGTAGCCTTTGCCTTTCACGGTGCGGATATGCAGGAGCTTGGGCCCGGGGATGTCGCGGAGATCCTGCAGGGTATCCACCAGCTTGGTGATGTTATGCCCGTCGATCGGCCCGAAATAGCGAAGGTTCAGGCTTTCGAAGAGGTTGCTGGATTTGGTCACCATGCCTTTGACGCTGGCTTCGAGCTTGGAGGCCATGTCTCGGTGAATTTTTGCCGACGGGCAGTTTCCCCAGCAGGTTCCAGACATCGTCGCGGAACTTGTTGTAGGTGTGGGAAGTGGTGATGTCGGTCAGGTATTCTTTCAGCGCACCGACGTTAGGGTCGATGGACATACAGTTGTCGTTCAGGATAACCAGCAGGTTGGCGTTGGAAACGCCTGCGTGGTTGAGGGCTTCGAAGGCCATACCGGCGGTCATTGCGCCATCGCCGATAACGGCGATGTGCTGGCGGTCGTGCTCGCCTTTATTGGCGGAAGCGATGGCCATGCCGAGGGCGGCGCCGATGGAGGTGGAGGAGTGCCCCACGCCGAAGGTGTCGTATTCGCTTTCACCACGGTTCGGGAACCCGGCGATGCCTTTGTATTTGCGGTTGGTATGGAAAACGTTTTTGCGGCCGGTGAGTATCTTATGGCCGTAAGCCTGGTGGCCTACGTCCCACACAAGCTGGTCGTACGGTGTGTTGAAAGCGTAATGCAGGGCAACGGTCAGCTCCACCACGCCGAGGCTGGCGCCGAAGTGACCGCCGTGCACGCTCACGGTGTCAATGATGAACTGACGCAATTCGTCGCACACCTGGTGCAGTTGCTCCTTGCTCAGTTTGCGCAGATCGGACGGGTATTCGATCTGACTTAATAATTGACCTGCCGTAATTTCCATATCACCTTTTGGGTTTAATGCCCAAAAATACATGTTCTGCCGCATTTTCGGTCCATTCCGCTTACAAATCCCTTCAAGATCAGCATTTTTGATCCGGCGGTAGCCAGATACAGGCCGGAAAGCGGGTATGATATTGAAAATCAGATTTATATGTAAAATATGATGGGGATGAATTTCCCGCCTGGCCCATTTAACCGCTTAAACCGCCATTGGTAATATTTGGGTTTCGGTACGCGGTACAGCTTGGTATTTTTGGTAGAAGCAGGTTTATTCGCCGGACTTTGCTAACTTTTAGGGAATGTTTAAACGCTTGTCAAAATATTGGTGGTGCCAGATACTCGGATGGGGAGCGTGTGCCTTACTCTACTTTTTTGTTGCCGTATCGCAGGATAAACTGGAATGGTGGATGCCGACATACATGTTGGCGACCGCCTTGCTGGGGATTGCCATCACACATGCTTTCCGGGCGGTCATCATCAAATATAAATGGATCGAAAAGCCCTTCGAGAGCGTGGCCATCTATTTCTTCCTGGGTATCGTCATCTGTGCAACGATCGACTCGTTCGTCCTCAGCGCGGTATATTACGGGTTGAACCTCACGTATTTCGATGTGAATTTTAACGATACCTGGTTGAAGACTTTCATCCAGCAAACTACATTTATATCCCTTTGGGCGGTGATATACTTCCTCTGATTATGTGGAAGAAAGCCGGAATTCCCAGCTGAACCGCCTGAAGCTGGAGACGACCGTGCGCACGCTGGAGCTGAAGACGATCAAGAGCCAACTCAATCCGCACTTCATTTTCAATGCGTTGAACAGCATCCGGGCGCTGGTAGACGAAAATCCCCGGCGCGCCAGAACCGCGATCACCGAGTTGAGCAACATCCTCCGGAACTCTATGCAGGCAGACAAAGCCGAGACAGTAAGCCTGGAAAATGAACTGAGCATCGTAAAAGATTATCTTGCATTGGAAAATATCCGGTTCGAGGAACGGCTGAAGGTGCAATATGACATCGATCCCGAGACCCTCGAGCTGCCGGTGCCCCGATGATGCTGCAAACGCTCGTGGAAAACGCCATTAAGCACGGCATTTCCCGCGAGGTAAACGGCGGCCTGATCCTCATCGGCTCCCATGTTCATGACATGTGCCACGAGATCACCATCCGGAACACCGGGCAGATCGTTGTCGAGATCAAGAACGACGGCGGAGGGTTCGGCCTCGCCTCCACCCGCCAGCGCCTGGGGATTCTCTTCGGGAAAAGGGCTACTTTCGACATACGGAACATCGATCACGCAACGGTAGAAGCCAAAGTGCTCATGCCGCTATTATAAAATCGTCAACCAATTTTGACAGTATGAAAAAGCTTTGATCATAGACGACGAACGACTGGCCAGAAGCGAACTCAAAAAGCTGCTGGCAGACCATCCCGAGATCGTGGTGGTGGGTGAAGCGGTGAATGCGAAAGACGGGATGGAAAAGATCGAATCGCTGCGCCCCGACCTGCTCTTCCTCGACATCCAGATGCCGGACAAGACCGGCTTTGATCTGCTGGCCGAACTGGAAAGAACGCCTCAGGTGATCTTTACCACCGCCTATGACGAATACGCCCTTAAAGCGTTCGAATACAATGCGCTCGATTATCTGCTGAAGCCGATAGAGCCCAAGCGGCTGGCCGATGCCATCCATAAGCTGCACCAGGCCGATGAAAAGGAGCGCATCGCCTCCGCTTCCGGTATCCGTAACATTCTCGGCGAAGCCGACCAGGTATTCGTGAAAGACGGAGACCGTTGCTGGTTCGTGAAATTGCAGGAGATCCGCCTTTTTGAAAGCGTGGGCAACTACGCCCGTGTGTACTTCGAGACAAATAAACCGTTGATCCTGAAGTCGTTGAATGCCCTGGAGGAGCGCCTGGACGAGCGCGTATTCTTCCGGGCCAACCGCAAGCATATCGTTAACCTTCGCATGATAGAGCGGATAGACACCTATTTCAACGGCGGGTTGCTGCTGGAGATGCGCGGAGGGGAGAAGATCGAAGTGAGCCGCAGGCAGGCGGTGAAGTTCAAGGAAATGATGAGCCTGTAAAGGTTACAAATACTATTCAAAGGGTGATGGAAGCTGCTCTTCCATCACCCTTTTTGGTTTAGAATGATGTGTTTTCTCCGCTCAACTTCCTACCAACCTCCTGCCAACCTCCTGCCAACCTCCTGCCAAACACCTTCAAACCCTTGTAAACACTGGGGTAGTAGGAGGTTGGTAGGAGGGTGGTAGGAGAAAGGCAGTAGAATTATAAACAGATTCATGGTAGTGGTTTTGATAACTGATTGAGATACAGTCATTAAAATTGAAAAGAACAGCGGGTAAGTATTATTGATGGAAAAATGCGGGAATTTTTAACACGGCATGTTAAACCCTGGCGGTTTTATCCGGTCTAAAGTATTGGACAATTGGACGGAGTATTTAAAGGAAAGGGCTGCCCTGGAGAAGGCAGCCCGCTTTTATTTAAATTATGCTTATGAAAAAAGGCCTTACGGCCGAAAAAACCATAGTTATCCGAACACCATACCATGACCGGGACAGATTACTTTTACGCGTACTGTAATAAATTCTCTGGATATGCTTGTGATAGGTATATGCACAAACAGGGCGGATGAAAAGACTATTGGCCTTTGCTCCTCATTGTAGACATGCTCACGTCAACATACGCCTCGTACTCAGGGCCGTAGAATTACTTTACTTAAAATTGGTCTGGTTGGTTTCGGGGTGCAAGATATTAAACCTGCGCAAGTTTTCATAAGAATCTTGCGCGGATCAATAAAAAATTTGATAAAGGGATAATTAAGGTAGCTGGAGTGCAGTAGCTGGATAATGCCAGGTGGGTTAACGGCTGGCATTTACAGGCGCGCTGTGCACGGCGTCTGCGATTTCCCGGATCAGGGAAACGTCTTTTTCGATGGCGTTACCGACAACAATGATATCGGCGCCTGCTTTACAATTTAAATAGGCTTTTCAGCGGTCTTGATACCTCCGCCAACGATCACCGGTACTTCCACCGGCTGCTCACCCGCTGGATCATGCTTTCGGTGATGGGCTTGCGGGCTCCGCTGCCGGCGTCCATGTAAATCACTTTCATGCCCAGCATGTCTCCCGCCATTGCGGTGCACATAGCGATATCGTCTTTATCTGCAGGGATGGGAGTGGCGTTACTGATGTAAGAAACCGTGGTGGGTGCTCCTCCGTCTATTACCATGTAACCGGTGGAAATGACTTCCAGCCCGCTCTTTTTAACCGCAGCGGCGGAAACCACGTGCTGGCCGATGAGGAGTTCGGGATTGCGGCCCGAGATCATGGAAAGGTATAACAGGGCATCCGCGTAGCGGATACCTGAGAAGGGCTGCCCGGGAACAGGATCACCGGAATATCGCAGCTCGCCTTGATCTGCTGGACCACATCATCGAGATGGTCTGTGATCACAAGGCTGCCGCCGAGGAAGATATAATCCACCTTCGACTCCGTGCATTTGCCCGCCAGCTCTGCAATCCCTTCGGGGTAACCTTATCGGGATCAATCAGAACAGCGAACGATTTTGTACCCTTTGCCTTTCTCTCGATAAAGGAATTGTATATTTTTCTGTACATTAACTAATGCATTGTTCCGGTTGTCGCAAATGTATACAATTTTTCGTAATAAGGACAGCGTGAAATAAATATGCATGGTATTGATTTTGCAATTGAAAACGCCCCAAATCACCTGAAATACCAACATCAATACAGCCGTTTTTGTTAATGGGGCTTTTCCACAAGCTGTGCAAAACAAAACTCGTTTGTGTACCTATAGTAAGGTAACTTAGTTATCTCACACATCGGAGTCGAAAAACCAGTTTTGTTTAATCCTGTTAAAAATTTTCTAGGGCATGAAAAATCAAGTTAAGAAGACCAGTGGTCTTGCGTTTTCCCGGCATTTTACCCGTGAAGGCGTGAGCCCCTACGATCAGTTCGAGTACGATCTGCGCTCTTCCGTTATCCGCAATCCGGGAGGCGATGTAGTTTTGAAATGAATAATGTGGAAGTACCGAAGGGCTGGTCGCAGATCGCAACCGATATTCTGGCCCAGAAATACTTCCGGAAAGCCGGGGTACCGCAACCCGATGGCTCTTCCGGACGGGAAACATCCGTCCGCCAGGTGATACACCGCATGGCCAACTGCTGGCGCGCCTGGGGCGAAAAATACGATTACTTCGCCTCCTCCGCTGATGCCCAGATCTTCTACGAAGAACTGGTCTATTGCATGCTTAACCAGGCCTGTGTTCCCAATTCCCCCAATGGTTTAACACCGGACTCTTCGAGAGCTACGGCATAAAGGGCAAGCCCCAGGCCACTATTACGTGGATCCCAAGACCGAAAAACTGCAGAAATCCACCTCCGCTTACGAACGGCCGCAACCCCACGCTTGTTTCATCCTCAGTGTGGACGACGACCTGGTGAACGACGGTGGTATCATGGACCTCTGGGTCCGGGAGGCCCGCATCTTTAAATACGGCTCAGGCGTAGGCACCAACTTTTCCCGCATCCGCGGCGAAAACGAGAAGCTCGGCGGCGGCGGCAGCTCTTCCGGCCTTATGAGCTTCCTTAAAATCGGCGACCGCGCCGCTGGGGCCATCAAGTCCGGCGGAACCACCCGCAGGGCGGCTAAAATGGTCTGCCTCGATCTCGACCACCCCGAGATCCTCCAGTTCATCAACTGGAAAGTAGAAGAGGAAAAGAAAGTCGGCGCCCTCATCAACGCCGGCTATGCCTCCGATTATGAAGGCGAAGCCTATAAAACCGTTTCCGGCCAGAATTCCAATAACTCCGTCCGCATCCCCAACAGCTTCTTCCATGCCCTGGAAGCCGATGGCGAATGGAACCTGACGGCCCGTACCACCGGGAAAGTGATGAAATCGGTGAAAGCCAGCGATTTGTGGAACCAGATCGCCTACGCCGCCTGGCGCTGCGCCGATCCCGGCACCCAGTACGATACCACCATCAACGAATGGCATACCTGTCCACAGGGCGGCCGCATCAATGCGTCTAACCCCTGCTCAGAATACATGTTTCTCGACAATACCGCCTGTAACCTGGCATCGGTAAACCTGCGCCGGTTCTTCGACGACGCGTCCAGCCAGTTCGATGTGGAAGGCTTTGAATATACCGTTCGCCTGTGGACCGTGGTGCTGGAAGTGTCCGTTCTCATGGCGCAGTTCCCCTCCCGCGAAGTGGCGGAGCTTAGCTACCAGTACAGGACGCTGGGCCTGGGGTACGCCAACCTGGGCAGTATGCTCATGGTAAGCGGTATTTCGTACGACAGTGAGGAGGCTCGCGGCATCGCGGGGCTATCACTGCGATCATGACCGGCGTGTCGTATAAGACGTCCGCCGAAATGGCCGGGCACCTGGGGCTTTCCCCAAATACGCGGAAAACAGGGAAGATATGCTGCGGGTGATGCGCAACCACCGCGCGGCGGCCTATGATGCCACAGAGGCTTACGAAGGGCTGGAGATCCGTCCGCAGGGCATTAATGCCCGTTATTGCCCGGATTACCTGCTCAAAGCGGCAACAAAGGCATGGGACGATGCCGTGAAGCTGGGTGAGCAATATGGTTACCGCAACGCACAATCCACAGTCATCGCGCCTACGGGTACGATCGGGCTGGTGATGGATTGCGATACTACCGGCGTGGAGCCTGATTTTGCCCTGGTTAAGTTCAAGAAATTGTCTGGCGGGGGTATTTTAAGATCATCAATCAATCTATCCCGGCAGCGCTTAAAAATCTTGGGTATAAAGACAACGAGATCAAAGCCATCGTGGATTATGCAAAAGGAACCGGCAGCTTCGGCGGGGCGCCTTACATCAACCCGCAGACACTCAGCGAAAAAGGTTTTATCGCAGATGAACTGAAAAAGCTGGATACCGCGGTGGCCTCCTCCTTTGACATTGCGTTCGTTTTCAACGTGTTTACCCTGGGCGAAGAATGCCTGCAGAGACTGGGATTCAAGCCCGAGCAATATTTCAACATGGAGTTCAGCCTCCTGCACGAACTGGGCTTTACCGACGAGCAGATAGAGGCCGCGAACGATTACGTGTGCGGTACCATGACCGTAGAAGGTGCGCCTTACCTGAAAGATGCGCACTTACCCGTGTTCGACTGCGCCAATAAATGTGGCAAGAAAGGAGAACGATACATCCATCCCCACGGGCATATCCGGATGATGGCGGCGGCTCAACCATTTATTTCCGGCGCGATTTCCAAAACGATCAACCTGCCCAATGAGGCAGTGGTAGAAGATATCGCAGACGCATATAAACTGAGCTGGGAACTGGGCCTGAAGGCCTGCGCACTGTACCGCGACGGTTCCAAGCTGAGCCAGCCGCTGAGCAACAAAAGCGACAAGAAAAAGAAAGCAGCCGATGCAGAAACACCCGCGCAGGAAACCGCGCAGATCATCGATCTCAATCAGCTGACCATTGATGAATTGCTCGAGGAACTGAATAACCGCATGACCGCCAGCACGGATACGTCCCTGAAACGCGCCTTGTCGCGCATCGTGGAGCGGAAGACGCTTCCGGCCAAGCGCCGTGGGTTTACCCAGAAAGCAAAGGTGGGCGGCCAGCCGATCTTCGTACGTACCGGCGAGTATAACGATGGTACTCTTGGCGAGATCTTCATTGACCTGGCCAAAGAAGGTTCGACGCTGCGCAGCCTTATGAACTGCTTCGCCATCGCCGTAAGTGTGGGATTGCAATATGGCGTGCCCCTGGAAGAATTCGTTGATAAGTTCGTCTTTACCCGTTTCGAGCCGGCCGGTATGGTCGATCATCCGAATATCCGTTCTGCTACTTCGCTGATCGATTATATTTTCCGCGTGTTGGGATATGAATATCTCGGCCGTACAGACCTCGTGCATATCCTTGACGCACCGGGTAATTCGGGAGAAGATGAGTGGGATGAGGAGCCGGCAGCTCCTGCCGCTAAACCCGCGCTGTCGAATGTGCGGATCATCGGCAACAAGTCCGAAACGCCCAGCCCTAAAGCGGCTAAAACCCAGCCGGTGGCTGCGGCCGGGGCGAGGAGGCACCCAGGAATATATGCGCAGCATGCAAAGTGATGCGCCGGCATGCAACACTTGCGGGCACATAACTGTTCGTTCCGGTACATGCTATAAATGCCTGAATTGCGGAAATAGCATGGGTTGCAGCTGATCTGTTCAGGACTTTTTAACAAGTATCGGCCAAATCCGGAAATGTCGGCAAATAGTGAAACTGGCCATGGCAGAGGGTTTGGGATGCATAAATAATGGTGATACTTTGTTAATTATTTGTTATTCACCTTCGAAAATTTCAAATAAAGTTAACATCGATATACCTTTGTATACAAATAGGGTTTTCATAGGATAGTAACAAATTGAGGGCGCTTTTCTAAGTGCCCTTTTTCTTTCAAACCCTTGAAGGCTGTACGTTTCATTGACACAGCATTTTAACTTTCGCTTTCACATTTCTTTAAGATTTTCTTCACAAATAGTGCGCTTTCCGCACTGCGGATAATTTCATTCCGTTACTTTTTCATCGGAATGCGTATTCATATTCGAATCATATGCTTTCGGTAAATTCAACACTGCGGTATTTATGCAGTGATGTGAAACGTTATGCATCGAATCTTCCTAAAGCAGGTAGAATTTTTAATGCGTAGCTGTATATGAAGCGGTTGTACAAGACAATTTCATGTTAACAGAATACCAACTGCAAAGCAGCTGTTCAATTTTACATATATTAGTTTTCCCGGATGAATTGATCCTGGGGATATTACTCCTTCGCGGCTAAGTTCATTAACAATTTTCAAAGGGCGGCAAAACCGTTTTTGTCCAGCCGCGCTTTTTTATTGAATTTCCTTCAAAAAAAAGGGCATCCAATTTCAAATTATTCATTTTAAGGGCGCTTTTTGCATGGATCGAATATTAAAAAGAAAGCGATTGTATTTATTTAATTTATTTTATATTTGTTAAAGTATTAATTTTTATATGGTTACTGTCCTATGAAAAACCAAATATTCCTACACCGCAAGACTCTTCTTGCACAGTAAATGACTCTCGAAAGCAATGGATTTTTCCATTGCTTTTGTTTTTTAAGCCGGTTTTTATGTAAGCGTCAGGAAACGGGATGTAACTCACGGAAATGAAAGCGCGTATCCCGGCAGCAGGAGCATCGTCATCCTTAAAACAATCCTTTTCTCCGGAATCATCCTTTTATAGCAATCATCGCCATTGCGGGCAGGAGCATAGGTACGCGTTACCGTTTCACCCAAGCGGAATGGGACGGGCTCGCTGAATATGGGGCCGTTGTACACAAAACTATGGAACTCTCCGTTTTCCCCGCAGGGATCCACATTGTCTGGCAGATCGGCGAGGAAGAAAGCATCGAACTCCCGGCCGGCGAAACTGGCAGGTAGATACCGGTCATTCACACACACTATCACCGCTTTGAAGCCAGCGCTGATGAAATCTTCCGCCAGTGCCGCGCTGTCGCGTTTCCAAAGCGGGAATATGCCTTCCATGCCTGCTAATGCCAACTGAGATTCGCGATATGCGCGGAGGTCTTCCAGGAAAATATCACCGAAAACCGCCTTACGGATGCCAGCCTGCTGGTAATCCTCCAGCGCAGCGCGCATAATCCGGTTGTAATCTTCCATAGAAGCGTTTTCGGGGAGGAAGGCCTTTTTCAGGGGAGCCCCGTCCGCTTCGCCTGCTCGTCCAGCAGCGATTCCTGGACCCCGTGCATCGACACGCGGCGGAATGCCTCGCTGAGTGTGGTAAAAAGCCCGCGGACTTTTATGTCGCCCTGCTTTTGCAGCTGCCAGAGGGCGAAAGATGCATCTTTGCCCCGCTCCAGTTAAGATATGCTTCCATTTCACGTAAAATTATTGCATTTCGGCAGCATCGAACGGACCGGCAGGGTTATATTTGGAAACCTAAACCTGTCCACATGAAAAAGCTCCCCGCTATCCTGCTCGTTTTCCTCCTCGCCCTGACCACCGCTACCGCACAGCAGAAAGGCCTTGTTGCCGGACCAATGACCGGCTCCATAGAGCTGCGAGACGTAATAATCTGGGTGGAAGTTGCGCCCTCGGTAAAGCAACTCGCCGTTCGTTACTGGCCTCAAGGCAGGCAAAACAGCGCCCGCACCCGGACATATGAGGGGGCGCTCGGCAAAACATATAACCCGGTCAAAATACAGCTCATCAACCTCGATCCGTCCACGGTTTATGAATATGAGATCATTACCGACAAGGTTGCGGCAAAGAAATCTGTCTTCAAGACCAAATCGCTATGGCAATACCGTACGCCCGCACCCGATTTTACCTTCCTTACCGGTTCCTGCGCTTATTTTAATGAAGAAGGGTTCGACCGGCCGGGAAGCCTTACGGCAAGGATTCCTCCATATTTCTCACGATGGCCGGTGAGAAGGCTGATTTCATGCTCTGGCTGGGGATAACTGGTACACCCGAGAAGTAGATTATTCCTCCGCCCCGGGGCTGGCCTACCGCGCCCACCGCGACCGCTCCCTGCCGGTGCTGCAATCTTTCCTGTCGGCCATGCCGCATTACGCCATCTGGGATGATCATGACTTTGGGCCTAACGACGCCAGCAAAGCCTATATCTTTCGTGACGAAAGCCGGGAGGTCTTTAAGGAATATTGGCCGAACCCGACCTTTGGCAGGGATGGCAAAGGCATATATACCCAGTTCAGTTTCAGCGATGTAGACTTTTTCCTGCTCGACGGGCGCTACTTCTCCAGCGGATCGCGGATGCCCGATAGCGTTGGTGGCCAGCCTAACCCTGAAAAGAAGATGTACGGCGAGGAGCAGATGGAATGGCTCAGGAACGCTCTCTTGCAAAGCAATGCCCGTTTTAAAGTGATCGCAACCGGGAGCCAGGCGCTGAACATCTACTCCCGTTGGGATAGCTTTCATCATTTCCCTGTTGAGTACCAGTCGTTTATGAGTTGGCTCAATGAAGTGAACATACCGGGCATCGTCTTTCTGACCGGCGACCGGCACCATTCTGAAGTCATAAAGTTCGAACGCACGGGTAATTATCCCCTTTACGATATAACTAATTCGCCACTGACTTCGGGAGGCCGCCCCTTCGGGTGAAGAGGTCAACAGCCCGATCCGGGTGCCAGGGACCCTGGTGGTGACACAAAACTATAGCAGGATCAAGGTGTTAGGCCCGCAGAACGACCGGAAGATGCAGGTGGAATTTGTGGATCGGGCGGGCCAGTGCTGGGGAAATTCGAGGTTTCGGCCAGGGATTTGAAAAATAATGGCGCTGTGGCTGCAACTTTCCTTGAGGCGGGTCGTCTTTTGAATATAGCCCAGGTAGCGTTGGTCTCATGACAAACGCTGTTGGTACCGGAAAAGGAGGGATTCGTCAAAAGGGCTTTTATTATACCAGTTATTTTGTATTTTTAGGTCATTAAACTATTACCCTTATGAAAAAGCTGTTGTTTATGTTGGCAATCGGAACGGTAGCATCTACTGCCGCGTTCGCCCACAACGGCGATAAGACTACCAATAACGGCGACAAAACCGACAAGGGCACTGCTGCCGCCGCTACTACCAAAGCACGGGCTACCAACCGGCTGGAGGAGATCCTCTGGACCGTTCCGCAGACCCGCGTGGAGAAAGTAGACGAGTCGGACATGCAGAAGGCCATGGTAGACCTTTATAAGTGGTATTTACAGAACGAAACCCGCATTCAGAACGACCCCTCGCTGAAGCTCGACCCTAAAGACCAGATCCTGGCGCCCTTTAAGGTAGATCCCAAGTTGCTGCAGCAATACATGCAATTCATCAAGAAAAACTTCCCTGGTCTTAACGAAGACGATCTGAGCGACAAGCGCACGGCTAAAACCCGCAAAACCGCGCCAGTATCCACTTGCGACGATCTCGACGCACCAATGCCATTGACTGCTTCGAAATAATTTCGTAAGTTCGTTTAATGCATTTGCTCCAGTTTACCTACAAAAAGGAAGAAGTTATCAATGCATTACGGTTCCATTTTTTGCGCAGGGGCGAAATCAAAGTATTTCGCAATACCCTGATCATCCTGCTATTGGCTACCGTGATCGGATATGTGTTTCGCATGGTGAATTTCAATGCCATGCTGGGAATTGTGCTGATGATGCTGATCCTCGGATGGGCTTTCTGGTACCTGCTTCCAGTTTCCACTTATAATAAAGCCGCTACTTTCAGGGATAACATTCGTCTGCGGTATAACGACGAAGGTATGGCCATTGTCACCGGCCACGGCGAACGCAGTATTTCCTGGCGTAACTTCAGCCAGATTGTAGAAACGCAATCCTTTTTCTTTCTCTATCGGGATAAGCGGTCTTTCTTCCTTATTCCCATCAGCGCCTTCGAAAACCAGGAAGCGCATCATCAGTTCAGAGCGCTGATGCAACGGACGTTCTCCGACTTCCGGATGAAGAATAACGGCTGATTACAGTTTCCTGTACATTTCCCAGTGATCGATTCCCACTTCTGTGAACATATCTCCGCGGATTGAATAGCCGTTTTCTCATAAAAGGCTTTGCTACATCCCGGGCATGCATCATTAATTCTGTAAAGCCCCGTTTCTCGCTTGCTGTTCCGCGAAGCGGAGCACTTTGCTGCCAGTGCCCTTGCCCTGCTGGTCATCATCTACCGCCATTTGCCGCAGCTGAATGGTATTTGCGTCTACAGGCGTCAGGATACAGCATCCGGTGATGCGGTTGCCGTCGAAGCAGCCGACCAGGATATCCTGCATTTCCTGTTGCAGGTATTCCTCGCTGAAGGTAAGTCCCAGCGGGCGGCGGAGGATTTTATCGCGCAGTGCTACCATGTCGTGATAGTCGCAGCTGCCATATTCGATGAGGCGGATGTCGGGCATGATACGAAGGTACGGAGGATTACCAAATGACGTTTGAGGTTGGGGATTGAAGGGCATAATCGGGGAATGTCCGCCGTTTATGCAGCGTCATGGCATCAAGATCGAATTCCCAGACATGCGGATCCTTTCCCCAGGGATAGTCCAGCAGCAGGAGGGTTCCTTTGACTGAAAGGCGAACATCGAATACGTCCGGATGTTCAAAACGATGGATACCGTTTTTGTTCCAGATCGAGAAAGATCCTAATCCCCTATAAATGCCCAATTCCCTGCTTTATCTAATAATCCGCAGGAAGGAGCGATCCAGAATGTGTCCAGGAAAGTAGCTTTTTTGAGACGGAGATCTAGGATGTAAGCGGTTTCGAACGAGCTTACCAGCATTATTTCAGCGGTTTCGCCATACTTCACAAATGGATCAAAATTGGATTTGCAGGACGTGGATGCGTTTACCCCGATAGCATACAGGCTATCAAAAAATCGGTTTCCGTAATCATGTAGGCCGGGCAGTTGGTTCCTCTCCAAAATACGAATCCGATATTGGTTTTTATACGGGAATACTGTTGAAGTAATCTAGTATCACCGGCGCAACGGACCTCACTTCCAGCAGGGGATCCTGGATCTGAAGGGCGTTGGGATGCGTATCCGTGCAAATAAGCTTTGTAATGAGGCCACTGTCCCGGATGCGGCCGAAGCCATTGCCGGCAAATATGCCATGTGTCGTGATGACGGCAATTGACGAGGCGCCTGCTGCTGGTAAGCCTGCGCGGCATTGACGAGCGAACCGCCCGTACGGATCATATCATCGTAAATGATGACGAGCGTATCCTGTACATTCGCGCTGATCGCGGTGACGTGCGTCTCCTCGCCCGAAATCCTTTTCTTGAATACAAAAGCTGCCGGCACGCCGAGGTCGTTAGCGAGGACTCTACCCATTTTGCACGGCCGGAATCCGTGCTGGCGAGCACAAATGGCCTTCCCCGGCAATGTCGAGCGCTGCCTGTTGCACGATCGCCTTCGCATAGAGATGCACCGGGCGCACATTACTTTCAAAATAATATGATATTCCATCCACATGTAAATCGATCATGATCACCCGGATGCCATTAGATGCTGCCGGCAATGAAGAAAATAAAGTTGCCCGCGTCTTCGCTTTCACGATCTCACCGTACTTCACCGCCCTTTCCATGGTAGAATACCCAAAGTAGGGGATAACCAGGTTGACGCACGATGCGCCATATTGGATACAGCCGTTGGCCAGGTCAAATAGCTCCAGGGTCTCCTTGTCATCGATGGTTCCCCTATGAGGATAACCTCCTTCCCGCTAACGGACGAGGTTATACGGTGGTAATGCTCTCCGTCGGGGAAGTCGCGGATGGAAAGCAGCCCCGGTTCCCAGGTCACCGGCGCTATAGCGAGCAGCCGCTCCATCAGATATTGGTACCTTTGTGTGGAAAAGACGATTGTACGGGCCATGGCTTGAATTTCAGGAGTTTCCCGAAATTATGTCAAAAGCGTCAGGCTTATAAATTATTTTTAACGTTTCATTTGGCCCCGGAACGTTAAATTTGAGAGCATAGTATGAAGCAATTTCTGTTTAGATACGCTGTGGCGGCGGGTATTTTGTGCCTGATCGGACTGCAGGAGGCTACGGCGCAGTCGGTGCGGCTGATGGGTATGATCACCGACGCAGATACGCGCACCGGTCTTCCGGCGGTTACCGTGTGGAACAAACGCTCTGGTATGGGCTCCGTTTCCAGTGAAACGGGCCGGTATTATATCGAGGCGCTGCCGGGAGATACCATCGAGTTCTCCAGCATCAGCTATGTGCGTACGGCTTACGTGGCCCCGGGTATTTCCGCGACGCGGAACGTGGAAATGAAGCGTCATATTATGGGCCTGCAGGGCATCAACATCCGCGGCCGCATATACAAACAGGACTCGCTCGCCATGCGGGATGAATACGAAAGGTATTTCGGTTATAAACGCCCGGGCGCCATGGATGTGCTGAAAACACTTCCCTCTAACCCCATCACTGCATTAACCTATCTCGTGCCCAGCAAAGCCCGTAAACGCCGTGAGAAATTCGGGAACAACTCAAATACTGGGAAGAGGAAAAGCATATCGACTATCGCTATAATCCCGACCTGGTGGCCAAAGTCACCAAGCTGGAAAGCCCGGAGCTGGATTCCTTCATGCTGGCTTACCGCCCTCCTTACAATTTCCTCCTTAACGCAACGGAATATGACCTGCTGCTCTTCATCAAGCAATCTTACGAACGCTGGCAGAAACAACGTGGTCATATGCGTAAGGATACTATCGAATAGCATCCGGAAGACATCATAAAAAAAGCCCGTCAGGTTTTATACCGGACGGGCTTTTCCTTTATCTGCGTTGCTGTTTATTTCATGAGTGCGCCTTTCAGTCGCATGAGCTCCGTCTCAGCGACCTTGGTATTATACCGCGCCTGGATAAGGCGATAGGCGGCCAGCTCCAGGCTCTGCTGCGCTTCCTTCACTTCCAGCGTGGTTGACACTCCCTGGCGGAAGCGCTCCAGCGCTACCATGGTGTTTTCGCGCGCGAGGTCTACGCTTTCCTGCTCCAGTTCCAGCGCCATCTTGTAATACTCATAATCGCGGAAGGCGTTGCGCAGTTGTAATTGTACAAGCGATGCCTGGTTATCGAGCGCCAGCTGTTGGTATTCGATATCGAGCTTGGCGGCTTTGTACTGACGGTGGGCATTGAGGCCGTTAAAGATGGGCACCGTTGCGGAGAAGCCATAGTTAAACCCGCGGTTCTGGTTGAATACGGGGCTGAACTGGTTGATCGCGGCACTTGCGCGGCTCTGGTTGAAGTTGTAAGCCGAGTTGAAAGAAAGTACGGGATAGAAGTCGCCCTTTCTTTCCTTCAGCGTAATGCGCGAAATTTCCAGGTTCTGACGGGAGATCTGCAGCTGCGGGTTGGTCTGCTGGATGTTCTCCAGGATCAGGCCGTAAGTAAGTTGCAGGTTCAGCGGGATGGTATCGAGCACGTCGTAATTCACGCTTTCGTCGGAGATGGCCAGCAGTTGGTTGAGCGCGGCTTTGCTTTGCTCGATCACGGTCTGCTGGCGAAGCCAGTTGGCGCGCTGTGCGTTGTAATCCACCTTTGCCTGGAGCCAGTCCGTCTTGGGGCAAGGCCGGTCTGGAACTTGGCGTCTGATAGCTTCACGCGTTCGTCGGAGATGGACATCTGTTCTGCCAGCGCCCGCAATTGTTGTTTCTGTTGCGCGATGTTATAATAGCTGTTGACGATGTTGGCGACTGTATTTTCTACCTGGCTGCGAACATTCAGCTCGCCCAGTACTTCGATTGCCTGTACGCGCTGGCGCGTGGCGAACATCTTTAGGCCGTCGAACAGCGTCCAGTTGAGGTTGACGGCGGCCTGCAGCTGTTTGTTCTTGATGCCGGAGGTATCGCGTTTGGAGCCATTGCCGAACTCTTGTTTGGTAGCGGTATTGGTCCAGGTTTGTGCTGCGGTACCATTGAGCCGCGGCGCAAAGGCGAAGTTGGCGTAGGCGTTATCGTTGGCGGCTACTTCCGCATCGTTGCGCGCCATGCGGATGTCGTAGTTGTTTTTCAGCCCCAGGTCTATCGCCTGTTCCAGCGTGAGCACCTGCTGCGCGTGCGCAGCCGTGCCGGCGAGTATCATGGAGATGAATACGAATATCTGATTCAGTTTCATTGTTAGCATAGTTTTAGGCGTGCGCGGCGGAAGCGGCTTCTTCAGGCACTTTCGATTCAGTTACCGCGTCTTCGAATTCCGTGTTATGCTTCCGGCGGCTGAGGAAGGTGTACACGGCGGGAATCACATAGAGCGTGAGCACGAGCGAGAACATGATACCGCCCACGATCACGATCCCCAAAGGAATACGGCTGGTAGACGCGGCCCCGAGGCTCATCGCGATGGGCAATGCGCCCAGTGCCATGGCCAGCGACGTCATGAGGATCGGACGCAAACGCATCACTGCCCCTTCGATCGCGGCAGTGGATTTATCCTTACCGGCATCGCGCATGTGGTTGGCGAACTCCACGATAAGGATCCCGTTCTTCGTTACCAGGCCTATCAGCATGATCACCCCGATCTGCGAGAAGATGTTCCAGGTCTGGTTGAACAGCTTCAACGACAGGAACGCGCCCGCAAATGCCATGGGTACCGTCAGCATGATGATCAACGGATCGATCCAGCTTTCGAACTGCGCGGCGAGTACGAGGTAAATGAGAATAAGTGCCAGCAACAGGGCGAACATGGTATTGGAGCCGGACTCCGCATAGTCGCGCGAGGAACCGCTCAGCGCGGTATCGAACGAGTTGTCGATCACGCCTTCTTTCTCCAGTTTGGTATAGATCGCATTCATTGCATCGATACCGTCGCCGATGGTCTTGCCCGGAGCCAGGCCTGCCGATATGGTGGCCGACTTCATACGGTTGTAGTGATAAATAACCGGGGACTGGTCTCTTCCTCGATGCTCACGAGGTTATCCAGCTGAATGGCTTCGCCGCGGGCGTTGCGCACGTAGATGCTTTGCAGGTCAACCGGATCGTCGCGGTCGGCGCGGAACACCGCCCATTACCTGGTATTGTTTACCGTTACGGATGAAATAACCGAAGCGGCGGTTAGAGAGTGCGAGTTGCAGGGTGGAGGAGATGTCTTCCACCGAAACGCCCAGTTCACTGGCTTTTGCGCGGTTGATATGGATGCGCAGTTCGGGTTTGTTGAACTTGAGGTCCACGTCCACGCCCTGGAACGTTGGGTTGGCCGATGCTTCTTCCATAAAGCGGGGCACTACGGCGGAGAGCTTTTCGAAGTTCACGTTTTGCAGTACGAACGCTACGGGCAGACCGCCACGGCGGCCTACCTGGATGGTTTGCTGCTCGATGGCGAAGACCTTGCCCTGTGGGAACCGGTACATATTGCGGTTCACCATGTTCACGATATCTTTCTGTGAGCGGAGGCGCTCGTTAGGCTCGGGGAGTGTCACGAAGGAGAAGGCCGTGTTTACCGAACCCGCACCGGAGAAGCCCGGCGCCGTCACCGAAAGGACTACTTTCTTTTCGGGGATAGAATCCTTCATGAACTCTACCAGGTCGGTCACGTATTTATCCATGGCGTCGTACGCGGTGCCTTCAGGCGTGGTCACGGAGAGGCGGAACGTGCTGCGGTCTTCCACAGGCGCCAGTTCGGACTGAATATTGGTGAACAGGACGTAGATCATTCCCAAGCAAGCCACCAGGATCACCCAGGCAAACCAGCGGATCTCGATGAAGGATGCAAGCGTATTCTTATAACTCCGCTCCATCCATTCGAAGAAGGGCTCCGTTTTCTCGTAGAACCAGGAATGCTTATGCGTCTTCCGTGCAAGTTTCACGTTGAGCACGGGCGTCAGCGTCAGGGATACGAATGCGGAGATCAGTACCGCGCCTGCCACTACGATCCCGAACTCCCGGAACAGGCTTCCCACAAAGCCCTGCAGGAATATGATGGGAAGGAACACGAATGCAAGGGTCACCGATGTGGCGATAACCGCGAAGAAGATCTCTTCAGAACCTTCCTTGGCGGCACGCATGCGGGGCATGCCCAATTCGATCTTTTTATAGATGTTTTCCGTCACCACGATACCGTCGTCCACCACAAGCCCCGTGGCCAGTACGATAGCCAGCAGCGTGAGGATGTTGATGGTAAATCCGCAGATGTACATGATGAAGAACGCGCCAATGAGCGACACGGGGATGTCGACGATCGGGCGCAGCGCCATGAGCCAGTCGCGGAAGAACAGGTATACGATCAGGATCACCAGTACGAGTGCGATGATCAGCGTTTCCTGCACCTCATGGATACTCTTCTTGATGAAGGCGGTATTGTCCATTGCGATGTTAAGGGAGAAATCTTTCGGCACTTCTTCCTTCAGCTGTTCATACCTTTATAGAACTCTTCGGCGATTGCCACGTAGTTGGAACCGGGCTGGGGATGAGGGCGAGGGCGATCTGGGGATATTGGATTCCTTCAGCTGCGTTTCCTCGTTCTCCGGTCCGAGCACGGCCTGGCCTACGTCGCGCAGGCGGATTTCAGCGCCATTGACGTTTTTGATGATCAGCTCGTTGAACTCCTCTTCTGTATCCAGCCGGCCGAAGGTCCGAACGGTAAGTTCCGTGGCGTTGCCTGCGATCTTGCCGGATGGCAGCTCCACGTTCTCGCGCTGGAGGGCTAGCTGTACGTCGCCGGGAGTGAGGGAATAGGCGGAAAGACGGGCGGGGTCCATCCAGATACGCATGGCGTATTTCTTTTCGCCCCAGATCTGGATGGCGGAAACGCCTGGGATGGTCTGCAGCCTTTCAAGGAGTACGTTCGTGGCGTACTCGGTGATTTCCAGCTGGTTGCGGGTGTTGGACTGGACGGTCATGGAGATGATGGCGTCCGAGTTGGCGTCGGCTTTGGATACTACCGGCGGGGCTTCCAGGTCGTTGGGCAGGTTGCGCTGTGCCTGGATACCTTATCGCGCACGTCGTTAGCCGCAGCTTCGAGGTCTTCGCTCAGTTCGAACTCCACCGTGATATTGGAAGAGCCCTGCGAGCTGAGGGAGGAGATATTCTTGATGCCCGCCACGCCGTTGATCGCTTTTTCGAGCGGTTCGGTGATCTGGGTTTCGATGATATCGGAGTTGGCGCCGGGGTACGACGTGCGGACGTTCACCACCGGTGGGTCGATCGCCGGAAGTCGCGCACCCCGAGGAAGGTGAACCCGACCAGGCCGAAGATCACGATGATGATGTTCATCACGATGGCGAGGACGGGCCTTTTGAGTGATATGGAGGGTAAGCTCATTGGTTTCGTTGTTAAGTTCAGGAACCGCTGCAGGGCAGCGCACTATTGCACCTTATTATATTGGAAAGGCATGCCCGGCTTCAGGGACAGGATGCCCGTGGTAATAACGGTGTCGCCGATATTCAGGCCGCTGAGGATCTGCACGTTGTTTTCGTTGCGGATGCCTGTTTCCACGTTAACGAATTTGGCTTTACCGCTGTCTGCGATGATCACCTGTTTGAACCTTGTTCCGGGGATCACGGCCTGGAGGGGATCATGATGGAGTTGGGATTGTCCTTCAGCTGGATGGACGTGCGGGCGAAAGACCCCGGGAAGAGGGTTCCTTTCGGGTTAGGCACGATGGCGCGGATCTTTACGCTGCGGGTGGCCAGGTCGATCTTGGGATCGATGGCGTAGATGGAGCCGCGGTATTGATTGGTGTCGCCGGCTACGGAGAAGGTGACGGGGTCTCCTTTCCGGATGGCGTTACGGTATTTCTCGGGCGAAGCGAAGTCGACTTTCAGGGGATCGAGCTGCTGCAGCGTGGTCATAATGGTGGTGGGGCCAACGATGGCGCCTTCGGATACGTTGCGGAGGCCGATGGTGCCGCTGAAGGGGGCGTATTTCCGTTTTCTGGAGTTGTGCCCTGTTATATTCGATGTCTGCACCGTAGGCGGCCACCTGGTTGGTGGTTACGTCCACATCCTGGCGGCTGATACCGTTGATCTTCAGAAGGGATTCCTGGCGGGAGAGGGTAGTTTTGGCCAGTTCGCGCTGGAGCTCGAGCTTGCGGAGCTGGGCGAGGATATCGCCGTCGTATAATTTGATAAGGAGGGTGCCTTTGGCTACTTTGGCGCCTTCTTTAAAATATATCTGGGTGATGCGGCCGGTGATTTCGGGTTTTAGCTCCACTTCCTCGTTGCTTTGGAGGGTGCCTGAGGCCTGGATGATTTCGTCCAGCTTAACGGGTTTCACGACATAGGCATCGGCCTGGATGGGTTTTCCGGCCGGGCGGGCGCCGCCTGCTGCGGGCCTCCGGGTTTGGGTTCGCTTTTGGCGGTCAGCTTATAAATAAAGAAGCCAGCCACCGCCAGTACCAGGAAAAGAATAACAATTCGTAAGGTCTTATTTCGCATGTTTCAGTCTATATATAGTTTAATTACCGCTTTCGGTCCGGGTATCGGGACGTGGAATGTATATCCCGCAAGTTAAGGCATTTCGAAGCCGGACAAATTTAATAATTGGACGTTATCGCAGTCCCGTTCCGGTTTTAAATGTGGTTAAGTGGCTGAAACTGCGGTTGAATGGTCAACTTATATGTCGTAACAGCTAAATGAGGGGATATTAAGGGAATGAAAGGGGGATATTGGAAGATGAGCGGGTGTGTACATGGGCGGAACATGGGAGAAATATGAAGAGAAAACGGGGAGACGGGAGGGTGGAGAAAGGGGTGCAAGCGGGTGATAAATGGGGTAGAAATGGGGTTTTGATGGATGGGAAACGACAGTCATATGTTTGCAGGCGTGTATGCGGTGTTGCCTGTAACTCAATGCAGTGGCTTGTTTCAGAAGGCATTGCTGTTAAGGCTTTGGAAAATCTGGGTTAAAATTCACCCGAATCCTTGGCAATTGAATAAAAATTATATTTTTGCAGTCAAGTTTTAAACCAAAAACACTTAAAATTATGTCAGACATTGCATCAAGAGTTAAAAAGATCATTATTGACAAATTAGGCGTTGACGAAGCCGAGGTAACTCCTGAAGCCTCCTTTACCAACGACCTGGGCGCTGACTCTTTGGATACGGTAGAACTGATCATGGAATTCGAAAAAGAATTCAACATCTCCATTCCTGACGAACAAGCAGAAACTATCACCACTGTTGGCCAGGCAGTAGCTTACCTGGAAGAACACGTAAAATAATCCAACAATCAGAACTGTTTTAATGCAACCAAGACGAGTAGTCGTTACAGGTTTAGGCGCGCTGACACCGCTCGGCAATTCCGTAGATGCTTTCTGGCAGGGATTGGCGAACGGTGTATCGGGCGCTGATTATATCAAGCAGTTTGATGCTTCCAAATTCAAGACCCGTTTTGCCTGTGAGCTGAAAGACTTCGACCCCACGAATTTCATGGATAAGAAGGATGCACGCAAAATGGACCCGTTCACGCAAACCGCCGTCATTGCAGCCGATCAGGCTGTTGCGGACGCGAAAATCGACCGCAACTCCGTGGATGTTGACAGGGTTGGCGTGATCTGGGGTACGGGCGTTGGCGGGATGATCAACTTCACGAACGAGTTAAAGGAATTCCATTCAGGGGACGGAACACCGCGTTTCAGCCCTTTCCTCATTACCCGCCTCATCCTGGATATTGCCGCAGGGCATATATCCATGCGGCATGGTTTCAGAGGGCCTAACTTTTCGGTCGTGTCTGCCTGTGCATCTGCCACCAACGCACTTATTGAAGCCATGTACACCATCCGCTACGGAAAGGCGGATGTTGTTATTTCAGGCGGATCGGAAAATATCATCAATGAGCCCTGCGTAGGCGGATTCAACGCCATGAAGGCGCTCAGCGAGCGTAACGACGATCCCAAAACAGCCTCCAGGCCATTCGATCTCGATCGCGACGGCTTTGTCATGGGCGAAGGCGCCGGCGCACTCGTGCTGGAAAGCTACGAACATGCCATGGCACGCGGCGCTAAGATCTATGTCGAGCTCGCAGGCGGCGGCGCTTCCGCAGATGCTCACCACATCACCGCTCCCCACCCCGAAGGTCTCGGAGCCATGAACGTGATGACCCAGGCGCTCAAAGACGCCGGCCTCAATGCTGAAGATATCGACTATATCAACGTACACGGTACCTCTACTCCGCTGGGCGACATTGCGGAAGTAAAGGCCATTCAACAGGTATTTGGCGAAGCTGCCTACAAACTCAACATCAGCTCCACCAAATCCATGACCGGGCACCTGCTCGGGGCTGCCGGAGCCGTGGAATCCATCACCGTTATCAAAAGCATTCTGGAAGGTCTCGTACCTCCCACTATCAACCACTTCACCGACGATCCCCAGCTGGACGAAAAGCTGAATTTCACCTTTAACGTTGCACAAAAAAGAGAAGTGAGAGCAGCCCTCAGCAATACCTTCGGGTTTGGCGGGCATAACGCCTCCGTTATTTTCAAAAAATTTGTTCCTTGATTGTGTGAAACTACTTCCAGGATTCCTATATAAACTTTTATACGGGAAAAGAAACTGTACAAAGACCTCTACAACCTCCTCGGATTCCATCCGGGGAACCTGGCCTTGTACGAAGTTGCTTTAAGCCACCGTTCCAGCAAGGAGAAATTCCTTGAGAGTAACGAGCGCCTGGAATATCTCGGCGACGCCATCCTCGGCGCCATCATCGGTGATTACCTCTTCAAAAATACCCCTACAAAACAGAAGGCTACCTCACCGAAATGCGGTCCAAAATCGTCAACCGCCAACAGCTCAACGATATCGCCATCAAAATGGGCCTCCGCAAACTGACGATCTACGACAAGTACAACTCCTTCCTCAAAATCTCCCAGATCTTCGGCAATACCCTGGAAGCCCTCGTCGGCGCCGTGTACCTCGACCGTGGTTACAACCAGACCAAGCAGTTCGTTCACAAACGTATCCTCGTACCCTATATCGACCTCGAAGCACTCGAGATCGTGGAGATGAACCACAAGAACAAACTCTACGGCTGGGCCAATAAAAACGGCAAATCCCTCGAATTCGAACTCATCGAAGAACAAATGGACAACGGCCGCCGCATCTTCACCGTAGGCGCCATGCTCGACGGTGAGCTCATCTGCACCGGCAAAGCCTTCAATAAGAAAGACGCCAGCCAGATCGCCGCTTCCCAGGCGATAGAACTCCTTGGTATCGGCGGGGACGATAAATAAATGAGGAAATCTCATTTTAATGGCTGAAGAAGCGCTTGTTTCTTCGCTAATCCTTCGCTTAACCTTCGCTAATCCTTCGCTCATCCTATACTCAAACACCCTCAAACCCAAGCCAGCAGCGAACACAAGCGAAGGATAAGCGAAGGATAGTAGTATGATTAACTGATAATCAATGCGATAGAGGCATATTAATTTTAAGTATTTGTCACGGTTTGGTCAGGAACAGGTACTCAACCTCCGTCAAACCTCCGTCCATCCTCCGCTCAGACACCGTCAAACCCTTGCCAGCGCTGGACACCGACGGAGGATGGTCGGAGGTTTGACGGAGGATCACTGGAGGATAGGCAAACGTTGCAGAACCCAGTAGCCAGGGTTTCGGTGTAAATTAGCATCAAATAGGGGTGATCACGCCGTTTTAACGTTCAGCCGTAAGATGGTTTGCAGTTTCTCGACCGGCGTTTTGCCGGGATCGTTGAGGTAGATTTCATGGTGAACGCCGTTCACTTCCAGGTGATGTTGCCGGATGTATTGGTGTATCCGGTCTACGGAAGCCTCTTCTTCGTAATAAGAGCCGGTATGCAGGAGCTGCACCGCCAGGGCCGGGGCATCGCTTCAAAACGCAGCGCGTCCAGGAAAGGGAGGCGCTTATTGCCCGCCAATGCCGCCGCCTGCCGGCAATCGCCACGTGTCACGAAACCCGGCATCTGGATGGCCAGCTTCCAGTTCCACCCTGCACACGTTGCCGCGGGCAAAGGCTCTCCTCTATTGGCCCACCAATACCCTTCGAGCGCGGGCATTTTAAAGTCGTTTCCCTGCAGCTTGCAGATCTTGCGGATGTTAAATGCCGTTGCCCATAACGCCTTGATCTTGGCGCGGAACTCACCGGAATAAGGATCCCCGTGCCTTCTACGGTAAGAAACTGACCGGGCGCAATGGTCACCAGTTCCGGCACGGGCCGGGCGCGATAATATTGTTTGTATACTTTGGTAAGATCCGTTTTCTGCATATTCCTGGACATTTATGCAAAGGAAAACCAGGGGTATGACAACCGTATGTCAGGAGTAATGCCCCTGCAATTCAACTATCTGCTGCCGGATGATAATTTTAAGGTCATCGGGTGTTACGATCTCCGCGTGCTTGCCCAGCATGAGCAGCCACCGCGCGAAGTATTGCAGGCTGTGGAACATGAAGTCCATTTCCACATAATCCTTTTCCACCTTCTCATGCACAAATCCATAATAGTATTTCTGTTGCCCCAGCCACCTGGCCACATCGTGAGTAATACGCACTTTGATGTAGCTCGGCTGGTCAGGATCGGTCTGGTATTCCTTTGTAATGTATTGTTGTAAAGAGATCCGTTTCGACTTGTCGTAGCCCTGGTCGGTCAGGTGCAGGCTTTTGATACGGTCGGCGCGGAAGTCGCGGTAATCGTTACGGAGGCGGCACCAGCCAATCAGGTGCCAGCTGCTGTTCATATGGAAGATGCCGATCGGCTCTATCTCACGGCGGAGGTGCTGTCGCTGTAAAACGAGTAATACTCGACCGAAAGCACTTTCTGGTTTGCCAGGCCTTCCTGGATATCGCTGAGGAAGCGGTTTGGAAACTGCTGATCGGCGCCGCGGTTATCGCGCAGGACAGCGATATTCTCGTCCAGCGATTCGAGGTAGTCTTTATCGCTGCCGCGAAGCACGGCCCTGATCTTCTGCATGGCGGAACTGAACTGCTGATGGTTGGATCGGTCGCTGTGCTTTTCCATGAGCTTTTCACCCGTTAGCAGGGCGGCGGCTTCCGTACGGTTGAACATGATGGGGGCAGATGATAGCCATCCACGATATAATAGCCCGTTCCCGCCTCGGAGCCGATCGGCACGCCGGCTTCCATGAGGGCCCTGACGTCGCGGTATACCGTCCGCAGGCTGATGTCAAACCTGTCGGAGATATCCTGCGCCTTCACGATTCTCTTTCCTTGTAACTGTATGAGTATAGCGGTTAAACGGTCGATACGGTTCATAATTCAAAAGTAATGACAAATTTTGCCCGTTAACAGCACCTCCGTTAAACTTTTCACCCTTTTACGGCATCTTATTGCCATAAGGCTAAGATTTCGGGCGTTTCCTGCTTTTAAAAAAAAGATGTTTTAACACACAAGTTTTTCCATAGTTTGACGTCTAACTAATAAACAGGTAGCAATAACATCATCAAAATATTCAAGAAACTAGTTGCTGTTACAGCATATAGTTAGGTTAAATGGTAAAGCCCTGGCAATTCCTTGCCGGGGCTTCTTTTTGCCTGTAATGGCCGTCAATAGCTCATTTCGTTCAGTTTTACCTTTCCGCGGAAGGTCCAGAAGACGAAGACGGTGTAGGACAGCACGAGGGGCGTCCCGATGGCGGCAATTAATAACATGATTTTTAATGATTTAGGGAAGATGCGGCGTCATAAATGCTGATGCTCCAGGCGGGGTTGGTGGTACTGATAACTATATTGGGATATAACCCGATGGCGAACAGGATCAGCAGAATGGCCGTAATGCAGCTGGAAAAGACGAAAGCGGTAAAGTATTTCCGGCCGTCGATGTTCCGTTTGATGTTCAGCACCGTAAGCACCGCCAGCAAAGGCAGGGCAAACAGCCAGGGTAATGCTTGAACTCCTCGGTCATATGCGGAATATAGATCAGGGTAACCATGGAGGACAGGATGAAGCAGAGAATAAAGAACTTGCTGCAGTTGTTAACCAGCACGGTTAACTTGGCATACAGCCGGTTCTCGGTTTTCATGACCAGGTAAATGGAACCATGCAGCATGAAAAGCGACAGGGTCGTTACCGCGATCAGCATGGCGTAAGGGTTAAAGAAGGTCAGCAGGTCGCCGGTGAATGCATGTTCTTCGTTGATGGGCAGCCCCTGGATGAGGTTACCCAGGATCAGGCCCAACAACAGGGTAATGAGCGTACTGGAGACCATATAGCTCACATCCCACATCTTCCGCCCAGGCCATAGGCTCCTTGCTCCTGAACTCGATGGATATCGCCCTGAATATCAGTGCCACCAGGAATAGCATGAATGGCACGTAGAAGATCGACAGGATGGTTCCGTATACCAGGGGAACCCGGCAAATAAGGCCCCTCCGGCTATGACGAGCCAGACTTCGTTGCCATCCCATACCGGCCCGATGGCGTTCAGCACCAGGCGGCGGCTTTCTTCTTTATTGAAAAAGAGATGCAGCGCCCCGGCGCCGAGATCGAACCCGTCTAATACGCCGTAGCCGGTAATGAGCCCCCGATTACGAGGAACCAGAGGGTGGGGAGGTCCAGTCCGAGAATCGTTTCCATGCGTTGAGTTTTGCGGTGTTTTAGTGTCCGGGCGTTTGCAGTTGCCTGATATTACGTTTCGAGAATTCGTCGCTTTCCTCGTCTTCGTTGGGCGTCATGGCCGGTCCGTGTTTAATCTTCTTGTTCAGCAGGTAAATGAAGAGCACGAACAGCAGTGTATAGACCAGCGAGAATAAGATGAGACTGAACACAACCTGGTTAGCTTTCACGTCTTTGCTCAGCGCGTCGGAAGTGCGCAACAGGCCGTACACGACCCAGGGCTGGCGGCCTACTTCGGCGGCATACCACCCGGCCTGGTTGGCGATTTGCGGTAGCAATACGGCCCAAACGAAGAGGGTCATGAGCCATTTTTTGCTGAACAACCGTCGCCTCCAGAGTAAATACGCGGCCAGGACGGTCATCCCGATGAGGATCATGCCGATGGCTATCATGATATGGTAGGTCTGGAATACAAAATTGACGGCTGTGGGCCTTTCCGTTTTAGGAAGGCGTTAAGCCCGGTAACGGGTGTGTTGAAAGATCCGTGTGTGAGGAATGAAAGTCCTCCCGGCACTGCAAGTCCCGTTGTTGTGCCCTTTTCGTTATTCACCCATCCGAAAAGATACATGGGCGCAACGGCAGCGCTATCCCAATGCCCTTCCATAGCCGCCAGTTTGGCCGGTTGGTATTGGCTGACATAATGGGCTGAGCGATGGCCGGTAAACAGCTGGGCCAGTGCGGCGATCACCGCCACGGAAAGTCCTACTTTAAACATGGCCTTTGCCGGTTCTACGAACCGGTTGCGGACGATGTACCATGCGCCCACGCTCATTACGAGGAAAGACCCTGCGAGAAAGGAACCCAGGATGACGTGCGAGAAGCGGTCTGCCGACGACGGATTGAAGACCATTTCCCAGAAGTCGGTGATGACGGCCCTGGCTTGTAGTCCTTCTCCTTCAATGACATAGCCTGTGGGTGTTTGTTGCCATGAGTTGGCGATGACGATCCATAGGGCGGAGAAGATGGACCCTAGTGCTACCATGATGGTGGAGAAGAAATGGACGCCCTTGCTGACGCGGTTCCAGCCGAAGAGCAGGATACCCAGGAAGCCGGATTCCAGGGCAAAGGCGAAGATGCCTTCAGCCGCCAGTGCGCTGCCGAAGATATCGCCTACGTACCGGGAATAGGTGGCCCAGTTGGTGCCGAACTCGAACTCCATGACGATTCCGGTGGCTACGCCGATCCCGAATATGAGGGCGAATATTTTGATCCAGAAGCGGGTAATGTCTTCATACATTTTGATGCCGGTGCGGAGGTACAGTCCTTCCATTATCACGAGGCAGACGCCCAGGCCGATGCTAAGGGGCGGGTAGATGTAATGGAAGGCGATGGTGAAGGCAAATTGTATGCGGCTGAGTATTTCGACGGATGGCATTGCCGGGGATTTTATTTCTACAAAAGTAGGATGGCGGATCAGGCGGGGGCCTGATATGTGTCAGGGTGCTTTCCTGATATTGCTCAGTAAGCGAGCGCCAGGCGCTCTCCTAATAACAACCATTTAACACTTGAGGGGGAGATGGTTGATAATTTTGAAGGAGCATGGTAGGAGTGTTTCGCAAGTTCCGCTCTCCATGTAGTTAAATTGGAGCGTATTTAGCAGGTCTGGGGTTCTCCCCGGACTTGTTAGTTTTTCTGGCATCTGTTAACTACTATTTAACAAAAACTGCCACCGGCAGTTGGTAATTTTCAGCTGCATCATCACCACCGATTCCAGTAAGTTCAATATAAATTTTGGAGAGTTATCACCCCGGCCCGATGTTTATCGGGCTAATTTTTTGCGAAGCCGGTAATTGTTAACGGCTTGTTGATGAAAGGGGTAGGGGATTTCGGGGATGAAGGCCATCAGCCATGGGAAGATTTAATCGTGGCGGGTGAAGAAAATTCCGTAAATTATAGAAGCGAGTTTTTTGAATGTTAACGGGATGGTTCAATATCATTAAACGTACCGGCCTTACGCCCGACCGCAAGGAAGGTGACATAAAGCGTTTGATGGTGGTAAATTCCTTCAGTTTTATCACCGCATTGCTTTGCACCTTTTGCGGGGTAAGCCTTGCCTGGATATCCGGCGACTGGTCCATTCTCTATACCGCGATGGGCTTTGTAACCGGTTTTTTCCGTATTGGCGTTCAATCATAACGGTTACTACCGCACCGCCAAGTTTACCCTCATGTTCGTGTTTTGCATGGTGATGCTCTATTATGGAGCCACCTTCGGCGAAAGCACGCAGGTACATTTCCTGGGGCTCTTCCTTATCGGGTGCCGCTGCTTATTTGTACCCCGCAGGAAAAAGACCTCCGCTTTTACTGCATCATTATGATCCTTACCTGCCTTATCCTCCTCGAAACCAATTACTACTTCCAGATATTCACTCCCATGGAAATGTCGAGGAATGAGTTGTATGTGTTCCGTTGGATGATCATGTCGGTGGTACTGGCGCTTAATTACATGGTCATCAGTTTCTACCAGATCAATATATCAGGCCTCGTGAAGCGGCTGCACAAACGTAATACGTCGCTCATCGAAAAGAATAAGCTTGTACTTGACAAGGAGGCAGAGCTGAAACAGATCAACGTTAAATTATCCGCCTATAACGATCATCTCGAACAGGAAGTAACCGCCCGAACCCGCGCGCTTAATTCCAGCAATATCGCCATGGAAGAGATGATCAAGAACCTGAAAATCAGCAACCGTCAGCTGCGTGAGCAGGATAAACTTCTCAACGACCAGCTCAAAGAACTGGAAGACGCCCGGTCTGCACTCGAGAAAGCACGCGACGATGCAGAAAAGGCCAACATGGCGAAATCCGCTTTCCTGCGCGAGATCAGTCATGAGATCCGCAATCCGCTGAATGCCGTCATCGGGATGACCTACCTGTTGCTCAACGAGGCAGACAACCGCAACCGCATACCGCAGAGCATCCTGACTTACATCGAAAGCATCAGCACCAGCGGGCACAGCCTCCTGGAAATCGTCAATAACGTACTGGAACTGGCCCGCATAGAAGCCGGTAAAATAGATAAGGTGCAGCCGGAACCGTTCAACCTGCGGGAATGGCTCCGTGGTATTTCGGCCATCTATCAGAACGCAGCGCATGTAAAAGACGTCACCCTCCGTTTGCAGATCGATAGCCGCATGCCTTCCGTTATTTATGGCGACCGCATACACCTCACCCAGGTCGTTAACAATCTCCTCGGCAACGCCATCAAGTTCTCGCCCGAAAAGAAAAACATCACGCTTCATACCTACCGGACAGACGGCCAACAATGGTGTATCCGCGTTTCCGACGAAGGGATAGGCATTCCGGAAGACAAGCAGCGGGTCATCTTCCAACCTTTTGAGCAGGCGGATTCCTCCATACATGAACAATACGGCGGTACAGGCCTGGGACTCACCATTACCCGGCGCATAGTGGAAATGATGGGCGGCTCCATCGCCGTGCGCAGCATTCCGGGAAGCGGGACCGCTTTCACCGTCACGTTACCGCTATCCGAAGAAGCCGTGACCCCGGAAATGGAAAAACATGCCAGTCACCTTGATACGCAGCACGAGTACCCCGCCTTCCCGCCAGATACGCGCGTGCTCCTCATGGAAGACAGCGAGATCAACCAACTCATCATGGAACGCTTCTTCTCACGTGGGCATCTCCCTGCACATGGCGGCCAACGGAGAAGACGGCCTCCGTCTCGCGCGGACCATCCACCCAGACATCATTATCCTCGATATGCACATGCCACGCATGAGCGGCCGTGAAGTGATCGCCCAGATCCGGAAAGACCCTGACCTCTTACATATCCCCGTTATCGCTATTTCCGCAGATGCCTTCCGCGAACAGCAGAACGAAGCCAAAGACGCCGGCGTCAACGAGTATCTCATCAAGCCTATCGAGTTCGACAGGCTGTACAAAGTGGTGGATCAGTATATACGCGAGGTACGGCAACAGACTCCTTTCCCGTTGCGCGTCATTAAGGCGAGTTAAAATCCAGTATTTACAGTGCCGGTAAGTCGGCCCAGGCTGTTTCGGCGATCACGCTCTCGTCGTCCGGCTTCGCTTTGCGGACGGAGTTGACGGTCCAGTAGGCGAGGTCTTCTGAGGGGATGGCATAGTTTAGAATGTCTTTGATGCCATCGTCTGAAAGATTGGGGCGCAGCCATTCCTGTTCCAGTTCTTTGGGGAGGATGAGCGGCATGCGGCCGGCATTGTCGCCGCCGTTGTGGATGCGCTTCATAACATCGTTCGCTTCGCGGGTGATGAGGGTAAACGTGCCGGGGATCTCGCCGGTCTCGGGGTCCGGAAAATGCGACCAGGCATACAGCCCGGCGATGAAGAAGAGGTCGCGGTCTTTGACGTGAATGTAGTAAGGCACTTTATTTTTCCACCCGGGTATTTCCCGATGCTCGAAGAAGCCGGTAGCCGGTACGAGGCACCGGTTTTTGCGGATGCGGTTCCAGTAGGCTTTGGGGTCGAGGACTTTTTCGGCGCGGGCGTTTACCATCCATTTCCTTCCTTTCTTCACTTCTTCCGGCGTCTTCATATAGTTGGGGATCACGCCCCATTCGAAGCGTTTGAGCTTGATGTCGCCACCATCGGCCACTACGACCGGCCATTTAGGATAGCCCTGCGCCACTTTGTGGAACGTGGGCTCGAAGTGAATGTCCAGCTGGCCCATATCTTTCAGTTCGGGCAGATAGTCGAACACGGAGGCGATGCTGGCGGAAAAGGAAAGGTCGTAGCACATGGGTTCAGCTTTTTCGATGTCGGAGAAGGGTATTTTGATTTCTTCCTGTTTCGTTTTCAAATTAAGGAAAAGTTCGCCAAACTGGATGAACAGGGTAACGGACAGGTCTTCTTTGCGATCGGGCTTCCAGTTGGTATGCGCCCTGACGTACCGTTTGATGGCGGCGCCGGTAGCGGGGTCGGGGCTCCACTTTCTTTTGGCGAGCAGGGCTACGTAAATGGCATAACCTTCCGGTTGCCCGGCGGCGGTGAAAAGCCGCTGGCGGTCGGCGGAGTCGTTGGCATCATAAACGCGGCGATGGGGATCGTTGGCCAGGGCTTCGAAGTGGGCGCGCGCTTCGCCGATGGAGCGGTAGGCGGAGATCAGGAAGGCTGCCGTTGCGGAAGGGCGCATGCCGCGAGGATATTGTTGCCGTACGAACCAGCGGTGCCCCGCTGCCAGGAGCCCTTCCAGCACGGCGGGGTGCAATATGGCGAGCGGGTTGTGCATCATCCGGCTTTGGCTTTAATGATCTCTTCGAGGCGCGTGGTGTAGCAGGGCGACAGCATCTCCTGCCGCAGCGCCCATTTCTTGTCGCCGCCCTGGGCCGCGAACTTCAGCACGGGTTTCCCGCGAAGTGCTTCGTAATGCCGTCGAGCGCCTGCATGAGCCGGCGCTCCTTTTCATGATCGCCGGATTCGAACAGGTTTTCCTGCACCTGCGTATCCGGTACCAGGTCCATGGCGATGATGCCCGTCTTCTTGTAATTATACCCCGGTCTGAAGATCCGGTCGAGCGCCAGGAGCGCGTGGCGGATCAGTTCACGGGTGCTATTGGCGGGGACGGGAAGGCGGAGGTTGACCGAGCGGTGGTATTGCGCATCCTGCCCGCGGAAGTTGTTGGTTTGAACGAACACCTGAATCACGGTGGCGCAGGAGTTTTGGGCCCGGAGCTTCTGCGCGGCAACGGCGGCGTAATTGGCAAGGGCCTCGCGGATATCGTCGTTCTCCGTGAGGAGCTGCCCGAACGAGCGGGCCACGCATACGGCCTTTTAGGCGGCGCCATCTCCTGCAGGCCGATGCTTGGGATGCCGCGCAGTTCATGCACGAGGCGGAGCCCCTGGACGGTCAGCTCCCGCCGGGCAAAGTCGTCCGGTACGCGGGAGAGATCTAGCGCGGTATGGAAGCCTTTTTGGTGCAGCATGGCCGCATACTGGGCGCCGATGCCCCAGATATCCTCTACCTGGGTAGCGGCCAGCACCGCTTCGGTTTTGGCGGGCGTATCGAGGACAAGGTAGCCTTCCGGTAACTTCGGCTTTTTGACCCGGCGATTGGCCATCTTGGCCAGCGTCTTGGTGGGGGCCACGCCTACCGATACCGGAAGCCCTACATCCTGGAGAACGCCCGCGCGAATGGCTGCTGCCAGCGCTCCCGGTGCGGCGTGGCCGGAAAGATCGAGGAAGGCTTCGTCGATACTATACACTTCCATCTCCGGCGCAAAAGTGCCCAGCACCTGCATGACGCGTTGGGAAAGGCTGCCATAAAGCGTGTAATTGGAGGAAAAGACAGCGACATCGTTGCGTTGGAGCATGTCTTCCATAAAGAAAGCCGGCGCACCCATGCGGATGCCCAGGGCTTTCGCTTCCTCGGAGCGGGAGATCACGCAGCCGTCGTTGTTGCTGAGGACCACCACCGGCCGGCGAAGGACGCCGGGGTGGAAGAGCCTTTCACAGCTCACGTAGAAGTTGTTGCAGTCGACCAGGGCTATCATCTATACTAATTGTATTAGCAAAGATAACTAAAAATATTGGCAAACTAGGCAAAATGCGCCACGATCGCATCGGCAATGCGGCCCACCAGTGCGGAATCCGGCGGCACGTCGCCCTGGGTGAGCGCGCGGAGATGTCTTCCTCGTCCAGCTCGAAGATCACGAGCCCGTCGCCCGTATCGACATGGAACGCCATGCCGTACCCTTTTAGGAAAGGCTTCACCTCGAAGTGGCGCTCGTCTATCCTGATGGTGAAATTTTCCATGGAGCAAATATCGTAAATAGTGATGGAGTGAAAGATTCCTGACCGGCGCCGGTCAGCTGCCGGGAGAAGCAGTGACCGGAAGGCCGGGAGAGGAAAGAAGTAAGCGCATCAGTTTAAGAGCGCCTGGATTTTGGAAGTTAACTCGAGCGGACTGAAAGGCCTTATAATGATTTCTTCCGCTTCCATGCCGAACCAGGAAGAAATACTATCCATAACGAACCATGCGGGCAGGATGAGAATGACGGGCAACGCCTGCTTCGCGCGCCGGGCGCGGAGCTGCGTGGTGAGATCGTCGAGGTGAGGAAAGGGAAGCTTCAGGTCGGCGATGACGAGGTCGTAATCGTACGTTCCCAACAGCATGGCAGCTTCTTTTCCGTTGTATGCCAGATCTGCATGATGTCCTTCTTTTTAATGATCAGCTCTACGACATGGATCATTAATAAATCATCTTCTATTACCAATATCCTTTTCATATACGAGTCACTGTTACCCACAGCAGCACAGGCGCACGAAAGGCCTGCCGCCGAAGCGGTATAGTATTTTATCTACGCTGCTAAATGTGGAAGTTCAATAAAAATAGAGGCGAGTATACAGGTATACGTCTTTTATATGGCTTTCCGGTAATGTTCAAGCTACTAGGTATAAGCCGGTATGCCCCAGACTTTGCATATACTGTGCCAAAACGTCTAATGGTTAATGGGTATTAACAAACAAGATCACAATAGGTTGTAATGAAAATAGCCGCTGGAAACAGCGCGGCCTTTGGTTAGCTTCATTGATAGGACCGGATTGTTCCAGCCATACCATCTCTTCATTAGAAGCATCTTTGAAAGTCGTATGCCCGAAGCCGTGATGCGTGTTTACGCGACGGCTGCTTAATCGTTATAATTTCCCTACCCCGCGATACTTATGGTACGGGCGGTACCCGAACCACCTGGCGATAACTGCGGCGGTACGGAAGAGCCCCTTCTGCAGGATCACCGGCACGCCGGCCAGGTAGCAATGATCGGGGAAGCGGTGCAGCGTGGCGGCAAGCTGAAGGAAGCATGCGTTGCCCCGGCTGTTCAGCGCGCCTTTCTGGGATAAGGACCACAATGTTTCGAGGATGCTTTCCCATTGCATGGCGGGCGCAATCTCGTATGTGAAATGCAGCGTCTCCGACAGGCTGGCATTGCGCCATGCATGGGGTATCCCACGTGGTACGACCACCTGTTCGCCCGCACGATACAGTTTTGACGTGCTGCCTGTCTGCATCCACAGGCTGCCGGAATGAACGATGAACCTTTCTTCCTGCAGGGGATGCTGGTGCCGGTAGGCGCCACAGGCCGCCCGCCCGCCCGGCGCTACCACCGCAGCGATTTGCAGATACGCGCCGCCCGTGCTGGCGTTTGTCTGGAGGAAAGTGAATTGCTCCTGGTTGTAAGGGTTGTAAATAACGGATCCCTGCCGTACCATGGTTCGCTGCGTTTTGAGGTCTCAGGTATGCAGCAAAAGTAAGTGCGGCAAAGGCTTTGCCGCACTAGTAGAAATACTTATTTATATAGGTAATGATGCTCAGGATTTGTCCATCGCGCGCCATACCAGCGCCGCGGCAACGCCGCCAATGATGGGAGCTACAATGAAGAGCCAGAGCTGCGATAAGGCCGCGCCGCCGGCGAAGATGGCAGGACCGAGGCTGCGTGCGGGGTTTACGGAAGTGCCCGTGATGGGAATGCAGAACAGGTGGATGCAGGTCAGCGTAAGGCCGATAGCCACTCCGGCGGTGGTGCCGTTGCCCCATTTGCCGGTAGCGCCGAAAATCACGAAAAGGAAAAGGAAGGTAAGGACGGCTTCGGCGATGAAGGCCGATGCCATATTGTAGCCCGCGAGGTAGCCTCGCCCCAGCCGTTGGCTCCCAGGGCCCACTCGCCCGGTTGCCAGCCGGGAAGGCCCTTCTGGATGGTAAACAGGACCCATGCGGCGATCACCGCGCCGATGCATTGGGCGATGATATATCCCAAAGCATCCGCCGCCTTGATCTTGCCGGCGGTCAGCATGGCAATGGTAATGGCAGGATTAATATGGCATCCGGAGATGCCCCGATGGCATAACACATCACCAGCACCGCCAGCCCGAAAGCAAATGCGATCCCCAGCAGCCCGATGCCTGCCGGCCCGCTGGCGCTCACCCCAGACACAACGGCCGCGCCGCAGCCGAAGAATACCAGGGCAAATGTGCCTATCAGTTCGGCAAAGTACTTGGTGGAAGACTTGATTTCCATAGTGAGTTTGTTTTAGTTACCTATTATTACAAACAAACCCGGCTATTGTTGCATAACCACCGCAGGCTCAGAAGGTTGTTTTGCCCGCGCCCGTTGCCTCGATCGCGAAGCGGCAGGCTGTTCTTCCCCGAAAGCGACAGCTTCCGCGTGATATTCATCCGGTGATTGCTTACCGTTTTCTCGCTGATGCTCAGCTCCTCCGCTATCTCCTTGCTGGTTTTGTACGCCGCCACCAGGTGGATGATCCGGAACTCCGATGGCGTCAGCGTGGCCAGCATCTCTTCCGCCCCGGTTGGCGCCTTATGCTTTTGGCGCAGCAGGAAGGTAGACATCTCCGGGCTGATGTACGCATTCCCGGCGGAAACCGACTGGATCGCGTGTATAATGTCTACAACGGCATTTTCCTTCAGCACATATCCCATCACGCCGATCTCCAGCGCTTTCATAAAGGCGTCCTTCACCTTATGCATCGTCAACAGCACAATGGGCAGCTCGGGTTTCAGGAGCAGGGCCTCTTCCGCCGCCTGCAGGCCGTTCAGTCCGGGCATATCGATGTCGAGGATGACCACGTCCGGGTTCTTGGTGCGCACGCCTTCTATCGCATCGGTACCGTGGCTGCCTGGTAGATGACCCGGAAGTTGCCGTTGGATTCGATCACTTCGCGCAGGCCTTTGAGGAAGATGGGATGGTCGTCTGCGATGAGGATATCAAGTGGTTTCATGATACGAAATGGGAATGTTGACGGAGAGCGCCGCGCCTTCGCCCGCGTCTGGATGAATGATAAACTGGCCGCCCATGATCTGTACGCGCTCACGGATGCTCAACAGGCCGAAGCCGTTTTCGTTCTTGTTCCCGAATCCTACGCCATCGTCTGCCACAACGATCTTTATAAGCCACACCGCCCGGTGGATGCGGAGGGTGCAGCGCGTGGCACGCGAGTGCTTTACCATGTTATTCAGCAACTCCTGCACTACGCGGTAGATATTCATCTCGTTTTCGGGAGAGAACAGGTTGTCGATATTATCGATGCCGGTATCCATGACGATATTGGCGCTGTCGCCCGTTTCGTCTGCCAGGCTCTGGATGCTTTGGGTGAGGCCCATCATGTCCATCTGGTAAGGGCGCAGGGAATAGGAAATATTGCGGATGTCCTGGATGGTATCTGCCACGTTACCGACGAGGTCCTGCGAAAGGGATTGCGCATCGGTTTCGGACTTATTCCGGAGCAGCAGCAGCCTGTTTTTGATGAGGATCAGCTGCTGGCCTACGCTGTCGTGCAGCTCCGACGCGATGCGCTTGCGCTCGTGTTCCTGGATGCGGATCATCTCTTTTGAGAACGCGTTGCTTTGCTCGAGGGCCTGGAGCTGGAGGGTTTCTTTCGCCCGTTTGTAGAAGTTGACCTTGCTGGTGAGCGCCCATGAAAGGATGATCGCCTCCAGCGCGGTGCCGAGCTGCGCGGCATGCCGGGTGAAAGCGCTGTCGGGCAGCAGGTTGTTGTCGCGCAGGTTGTATACGATCCCTAATATGATCAACATACTGAAGCCCACCAGGAAGTACACGGCCGGCCGGAATCCCTTCAGGTACACCGTTACCCCCGCCAGCAACCAGTACGCGAATGTGACGTAAATGGCGATTTCCAGCACAATGTACATCACCGGCCAGTTTACAAATTCAGCGGCAACAGGGATGGCCAGCAGGAAGGTCAGCAAAGGAAAGCTCAGCCTGCGGAGCCGGGGCGCATGCTCTTTCACGCGAAGGAATGCGTTGGTGAACAGCACACCAAACAACATCCCGCCGGGAAGCCCTGTGGTCATCTTGTTCAGCCAGCCGGCGCCGGGAAAAAGACGAGGATGTAATTGTTCAGGATAAGCGTGGATATCCCGGAAAACAGGATGTACAGCACATACAGCAGGTAAGTATGGTCTCTCAGGGTGAGGAACGCAAAGAGATTGTAGATCATCAGCGCCACCAGTACGCCATAGAAGATGCCGTTGATGAAATCGTCTTCGTGCTGCATTTCGAGGTGATATTCTATGGATGCCACTTCCAGCCGCAGCTGCATAACGGCGTTTCCGGTAACCCGCAGGTAGTATGTTGTACGTTGGCCCTGCGGTGCATGCAGCGGCAGCAAAGGCATGTTCGACTGAATGATCTGCTTATCATTCCCTGCACCCGCCCGGTAGGAGACGTTGCTGAATTGGCCTGGTACGGACTCATAGTACAGGTCGATTTCCTGCAACCCCGAGGAGGCGACAGAGAGGTAAAGGTGCTCATCAACCGGATTATCTACATCAAATTTCACCCACCATGCCGAGGCCGTTGCCCCGGTATAGCTACCGCATCGGCAGACCTGTGGAAGCGCGCGGTATCCGCAGCTACCTCGCTGATCGTCAATTTCCGCGTTGGATCTTCCAGGAGCAAAGGATACGCTATCTTTTGCGAAGGAAGGCCCGGCGCTGGGCGACCAATGACACGGGAAGTAAGAAGAGTAATCCCGGCAGGAATAATAATAAGCTGCGCAACATGTTCAGGCAAAATTACGATGGGTGTGTACAGGGGGTATAGGTAATGATACCCATAGTGTGCAAAGGTAAGGCAGGGGAAAGAGAAAAGGAAACTGCTTAAACAGCTGTAAATCAATATTGTCGGCCGCTGGATAATTTCCGGAACGATTATGGATACCTACGGGCGAACTATGCAGACGGGACATTCGAGAGCAGAATGGCGGGAGATCTGGCGGCACGACCGCTGGCTGATGCTTTCCGCGCTTGCCATATTTTTATTGCGCACCATATTCATCTGGCGGATGGGCCTCATGCCGCAGGACGCCTATTACTATTTCTACACCGAACATCCGGCTATTTCCTATTTCGATCATCCCCGGCCATCGCCTGGGTACTGAAGGTTTTACCACGCTGCTAGGCACGGAGGTTTGGGTCATCAAACTGGCGGATACGCTCGTGACGCTGGGAACGCTGATGGTATTCCACCGTCTGGCGTTGTTCTTCCTGCCGCGCCGCCGCGCCATGCAGGGCTTGCTGCTATTGGCCTCCACGCTCGTGGTAACTATTCTTTCACTCGTATCTACCCCTGATGTTCCCCTGCTATTATGCTGGTCGCTGGCGCTGCTGTGCCTATGCAAGGCAGTATTCTTGCAACGCCATTGGTATTGGTTGCTGGCAGGCGCAATGATGGGCCTGGCGTTCGACAGTAAATACACGGCCGTCTTCCTGCCATTCGGCGCCGCCATGTTCCTGCTGGGTTCGGATAAGCACCGCAGGAACTGGCTGGCACATGGCCATGGGCGGGGCTCCTGTGCATGGTGGTCGCCGCATTGCCGGTTATCGTTTGGAATGTTCAACACGACTTCGCTTCCTTCCGCTTTCAGTCGGCAGCACGCGTCAGCGGTGTGGCTTTGCGGTTGACGGACGTGCTCGGCGTACTGGGGCACCAGGCCGCCCTGCTGGGGCCAGTGCTGCTGGTGATGCTATTCAGGGCCATATGGCTTTATGCGCGTAAACATCGTGGCCGGCTCTGGCGTACGGACGGCCGCACCTGGTTTCTATTGAGCTTCTTCCTGCCGGTGTTCAGTGTGTTCCTGGCTTTGTCTCCGTTTTACTGGGTAAAGCTGAACTGGATGATGCCGGCCTACATCACTGGCGTTATCTGGGTGATGCGGTGCTTCCCGAAAAAGTGGCGCGCCTGGCAGCAGGGGACCGCCCTGGTCATTCATGCCGCTATGACGATAGAATTATTGTGGTACCCCGTGCCGGTGAAGTCGGACGATGTATGGCTGGGTTGGGGAAGGATGGCACGGGAAGTACGCATCATCCAACGAAAGTATCCTGATCATTTCATCTTCTCGGCAGACGATTACAAAACAAGCGCCGCGCTCAATTTCTATCTCGATCAAATGGTCTATGGGCAAAACATCATCGGCAAACCCGCCCTGCAGTTCGATTACATTGGCACGAATGTACAGGCGCTTTCGGGCCGCGACGCGCTTTTCATCAACTCCATTCCCGACCTCTACACCGATGATGATGAGCACCGATTCGCAGACACGCTCCGCCTGTACTTCCGGGATGTCCGGCTGGTGGATACTATCGATGTAAAGAAAAGCAGGAAGCTGGTGAGAAGATGGCTGGTATACCGATGCGAAGATTACCGCCCGCCGGTTAGCCTGGAAAACGCGCCCTGAGGCCTGTCGTTTCGCTTCCGGTTACCGTCACTTCCCCATGATGCAATTACATTTCGGCGTTTAAGTCGACCGCGGATGGTGCTTAAGGGCGGGCAGCAGTATACTTTTATTGCATGGAAACCAGCGTTATCACCGTCAGGCGAGACAAGCCCCGTAATTTCAAAGAGTCCGACGAAGCATTGTTTTCGGATGTGCTGGTCTCTGAAATAACGTATGGCCAAAGTCTGCTACTGCGTTTTGCCGGGGTGCTGAAGGAATACGTTTTTAACCGATCCACTTTCCGTTTCGTCAACGATTACACGCATGTAATGCCTGTCTCCCATATTTCGCAGTACAAGAAGTTGTATATGTATTTCCTTCCGGGTAAACATGTCGGGAAGGCGATATGGATCACACATGAATGGACCGCAGCATACTTCCACTGGCTGGCCGATGCGCTCACCCGGTTGATAGCAGTAGAAGAACTGAAGGATACCCATGTGGTGTTGTTGCCGGAGCGATATAGGAGCTTGCATATGTGGAGGCGTCGCTCAGGATGCTTGGTTTCAGATGGGAGTACTACAATCCGCGAAAGATCGTACGGGTAAAAGAACTCGTGTTGCCTGCCCCTTCCGCACCAATAGGACATTTCCAGGAACAGGTAATAAAGTCTCTGCGCAACCGCTTTTTGTCGGCTAAAGCCGCACCACATAGAAAGATCTATATCAGCCGGCAAAAGCCCCTCGCCGAAGGCCACTCAATGAAGCGGACATTACAGCATTGCTGACGCTTTTTGGGTACGAGGTCCATTATTTCGAGGATTATGATTTTGGTAAGCAGGTCCGGCTGATGTCGGAAACGAAGATTCTCGTCGGCTTCCATGGCGCCGGATTAACCAATATGCTCTTCATGCAACCAGGTGGAAAGGTCTTGGAAATCAGGCCTGACGGCACGCCTGTCAACAACTGTTTCTTCACCCAGGCAAACGCGCTAAATCATCATTATTATTACGTGCTCAGTAATCCTATTGATGGAGATACTCACCTGTCAGATTTCACGGTAGATACCGAAAAGCTGAAATCGGCGCTGCTTTGCATAGAAACGGATATATAATTTATCATTCCTCAAAATCAAGAAGGCCCAAACGGGCCCTTTCTCATACATCACTATAGGGACATGGCTGCGTTATTGTTTGCTGAATTTCTGTTCAAAAGCACTGCCGGCATTATTGATTTTGCCGCCGATCGTCTCGAAAGATGTATTGATTCTATCCAGTGTAGCCTGGATCTGGGGCTGAACGGTTGTATCGCCGCTTTTCTCTTTGGTGCGCAGGTCGATGAGGGTTTTGTAATCTTCAGCTGCTATCTTTTTATAACCTTTCAGTCCTTCTGACACGGCTGCCTTTAAGCCCGCGTCATCTTTCAATTCAGTCATTTTATCCACTTCACCGATGGATTTATCCAGCTGCCCTTCCCACGCTTTGCGCTCGGTTTCCGCTTTGGCATAGTCGGCGCTCATCATCGCGGAATTCATCGCGTTCATGTGTTTTTCATTCTCATTCATGACGGTCATCAGCTTGTTGTTGTACTCCACGGGGTTGGAGGAGGAGCCGCAGCTGGAAAAGAATGCCATACCAAAAAGTGCCATCATCGTAGTCAATTTTTTCATTGGGTAAAATTTTTCGTGAGTTGATAGCACAAAAGTAGCTGACGGCCCTCCCTGACGATATCCCTGAAACCGGCCATTTTTAAATCCTATACAATGGTAAATTTGCAGGGGGAATACAGTAACCATGCGAATTATTTACTATATCATATTTACAGTTGTACTTCAGGTGACGTCCTTTGCGGGTTATGGCCAGTGTTGGAAGACTCGCTCCGGAAGGTCATCAGTGATCGCCGGATGCCGCCGGAACAACGTATCGACGCTATGGACCGCCTCGGGCAGGTCGTTTTCTTCAATACCGGGTGGAACGAAGGCCTGGAGGTAATGAGAAGTTCCATAGCCCTGTCTGCCCCCTTGAAAGACGGCCGGTACCGCGCCCGCACATACGGCATCATGGCCGCATCCAACTTCATCATCGGCGAAAAAGAGGCAGCATATCGTTACTTCGACAGCGCACAGTATTATATCAAACGATCGGACAACGGGCTGATTAAGGGATATGTGATGTATATGAAAGGCTGGCTGGAAAGCAGGGACAACCGCGAAACTGATGCCATCCGCACCCTTCAGCAAGCCCTGGATATCCTGGAGCGCGAACCGGACGGGCTCCGGTACCGGCAGGCCGTGTATTCCGAACTGGCGGGGGTATATTTCAAATGGTACGACTTAGTCAATGTCGAGAAGTATACCCGGCTGTCATTGCAGGCGGCACAGCGGATGAACGAACTGGAGAAGCTCATCAGCGCCAACCAGGAGCGTGGCGGTTATTTCCTGAATCTCTTCCGGGCTGATACCGTCAACACGCCGGCGCTGGATTCTGCGCTCATGTACATGCAGCACTCCCTTAACCTGGCCCGCTCCAACCGCGAGCGACTCGTTACGCCGAGCAATATCCCCTTTTCCGCCATCGGCATCGCCAATATTTTCCTCGATCACTTCCCCGCTACGCCAGCTAATAAGGACAGCGTAAATTATTATAACAAGATCGCGTTGGAAGAAAGCCGCAAGACGCGGCAATATACCGTTGAAGCGGGCGTGTACAATACCCTGGCCAATATATCCATGGCCCGCGGCGACTACGACGATGCAATCGGCCACCTGCACAGCGCTATCAGCACAAGCGTCAGAGACCCTTTGTATGACAAGTACAACCTGTCGGAGTCGTACCTGGTATTGTCTAACGCGTATGAACTAAAACGCGATACGGCTATGGCACTGTTCAATTTCAAGCAGTACATGAACATTTACCGTGAGCTGTTCGACGTGGAGAAGATGAACAAAGCCAAAGACCTGGAGGCTCGCTATGAGATGGCCCGTAAAGAGCGCGTGCTGCTGGAGGTGAAGCTGCTGGCCGAACAACGGAACCGCGAACTGATACAGGCCAGGTATCTATCGGGCATCAAAGACAAGGAGCTGCTGGAAGCCCGTTACGCCGCCATCGTCAAAGACAAAGCACTGGTAGACGCGAAATACCAAACGGAAGTACAGCAGAAGTCCTCGACAGCGCAAACTTCCAGACCTCCCAGCGCGAACAGGAGCTGAAAGCCATCGGTGAGCGCTTCTCCTATAACCGAAAGCTGAACAATATATATGCTGTACTGACGGTTGCCTTATTGCTGGCTGCGGCATTCCTTTATTACGCCTTTCAGCAGCGCTCCAACGCCCTGAGGCAAAAGCAGCAGCTGCACGACCTGGAGCTGGACCGCATAGGGCAGGAGCACCGGATGACCGTCCTCTCCGCCATGCTCGAAGGCCAGGAACAGGAACGTACCCGCCTGGCCCGCGACCTTCACGATGGCTTGGGTGGATTGCTTTCCGGTGTCAAGATAGAACTGTCGGCATTGCATCAACCTGCAATTGCATCTCCCCAACAGACCGTAGTCCATAAAACCCTCGGTCACCTCGACAATGCCGTGGAGGAGCTCAGGCGCATCGCGCGGAGCATGATGCCGGAGGTGTTGCTGAATTATGGCCTGGGAGAAGCGGTACGTGATTATTGCAACGGATTGATGAAATCCGGTATTCCCGTGTCTTGCCAGGTATTTAATTACCGTAATGATATGCCCCACAACCGCCAGGTTACCCTTTACCGCATCATGCAGGAGCTGGTCAATAATGCTGTAAAGCACGCTTCCGCCTCGCAGATCCTGGTGCAATTGCAGCAGCGGGACGACCGGATGTTCCTCGTGGTAGAAGACGATGGCAAAGGCTTCGATGCCGCGCAGCTGAAGGCGCTGAAAGGCGCAGGACTGGCGAATATACAGTCGCGCGTGGAGATGCTGCGGGGTAAAATGGAGGTGGAATCCGCGAAAGGCACCGGCTCCACTTTCACCATAGAATGTGCTGTAAACTGATTGTTATGATAAAAGTATTGTTGATAGACGATCATCCGATCGTAGTTGAAGGATTAAAAACTTACTATCCCGACAGGAAGAATTCACTATCGCCGGATGCTCCAGCACCGGCGCCGAAGGCCTCCTGCCATAGAGACCCTTGCCCCTGACGTAGTGCTGCTGGATATCAACCTGCCCGACATCAGCGGAATAGACATCTGCCGGCAGGTACGCAAGCAGGACAAAGACATCCGGATCATCGCCCTCAGCGTCCACAATGAGCGCCCTGTGATCAAGAACATCCTGGGCAGCGGGGCTAATGGCTATGTATTGAAGAACTCCGTAGGCGAGGAGATCATCACCGCCATACATGCGGCTTTGAACGGAGAAACCTACCTATGCCGGGCTGCGCGGGATATCGTCAGCAACATCCAGGAAGGCGAACTTTCTGAGATCCCCAAGATCACGCGCAGGGAAAAGGAGATCCTGCTATTAGTGAGCAAGGGGCTCACTACCGCACAGATCGCGGAACAGTTATTTATCAGTTTTCATACAGTTGAAAGCCACCGCAAGAACCTCATAGAAAAGTTCGACGTAAGCACAATGACCGCCGTGATCAAACTCGCCACGCAATATGGCCTGATCTAAAATGGCGGTTTTCAGGGATATGGGGCCCTGTGCTGCTGTAGTTTTGTGGTATCAAAATAAACCATCAAAACATAACCCGTATGGACAGAAAAACCCTGGCGATCATTTCCTATCTCAGCATCATCGGATGGCTGATCGCTTTTTCCAGTACAAAGACAGTAAGCGTGATCCGTTTGTGTCGTACCATATGAAGCAATCGCTGGGCATTGCTTTGATCAGTATCATATTAGGCATTGTAATTAATGTGATCGTCCGGATGGTACCGGCCTTGTCGTTGGTCGTATATGCCAACATCGTGATCCCTGGTGCTATGGGTGCTGGGTATCATCAACGCCCTGAACGGACTAAAGAAGCCTGTACCGGTAGTAGGCCCGATGTTCGAAAACCAGTTCCGTTTCCTGAATACGAATGCGTAATCCCTTAAATCCCCTTATGCGAAAAGTAGCTTCATTTTTAGTGTTAGTTGGCCTTTTATCCATTGTAGCCGGATACTTCGACCATGTGCCCAAGGTACTCATCTGGATCTACCAGTGGGGCGAAACAACGGCCTGGGCGATTAAGATCGGTTTGATTGTGCTGGGTGTTGTGTTGTACCTTTTGAGCGGGAAGCGGCAATCTGGCGGTGCAGCCAAAGCATGATATTCGAGATCCCTTATAGTAAAGCCCCTGCTTATGCAGGGGCTTGATGTTTATTAAAACTTTCGGTTTTAGCTTATGTAAAACTTTTCCTTCTACTACCTGCTGAAGGTATGTATGGAAGGACTTTTCCAGCTGGGATAGGTACAGTTTATCCGGCATAACAATCAGTTTGATGAAGCGGGCGGCTGCCCTATCTTATCCTGTAGTTCTTTTATCGTCATATTATACAGTGTACTGTTCCGGTGGTTGACCCGCTGCACCAGGTGCACATGGGCGATGAAGTCCTGAACGATCTGGATCTTGTCTGCCGGCGTCACTACCAGCAGCTGGAGGTGTAGCTCCCGGCAGAGTTCCATCAGGTAGGTCGCTTTTTCTTCGTCCTGGTTGCTGAAGCTTTCGTCTACCGCGATGAAGCGCAGGCTCCGGGAGTTTTTCCCTTCACGGGTAATCCCGAACTGGTAGGCAATAGCGCTGCAAAGGATGGTGTAAGTAAGCTGGGCTTTCTCGCCGCCGGATAACTGGCCCATTTGCTTGTAGGTCTTCTTGAGCTCGTTATTGCCGCGGTATCTTTCATCGGCCCAGAACTCGAACCAGTTGCGGACATCCAGTACCTTCTTGCGGTAGCTTTCATCTTTATCCAGATCGTCGATGAGCGGTTGCACCTTTTGGGTGAAGTGAAGTGCTTTGTCTTCGAAGCTCTCCTGTCCCCAGTTGGCGGCCTGCGGCAGCGCTTCCAGCAGCTTCTGGCGGAACTCGCGGATCTCCGAGCCTGCGCCCTGCACTCTCTTGCCGAGTTGTATGTAAGTATCGGGAAGGCGGTTGAAGTTAATGGCGGCCAGCGATTCATTGAGGCGTTTCACGCTGGCGTCGATGTCGCGCTCCCATTTGTCCAGGGCTTCTTTGAGGCCGGCGATCTTGTGGGTGATGGTTATGTTGATGAAATCCTCGAAATCCTTTTTATACTTCGGGAGGTTCTCGGTAGAAAGCTTATCCAGCCATTCCACGTATTCCGCGGCATACGCGGGATCATCCGGCAGCTGCTGGGTGTCTCCGTTCCAGTCGGGGAAGCGGGTGAGAGTTTCAGGCGTGGGGCGTTTTATTTTGCCGATTTGCTGTATGACATTCTTTTCCCGTTTGGACAAGCTTTCCTGTATCCGTTCTTTGGCCTCTTCCCGGGATTGCTTAAATGCCTCGTAAGCGTTGTGCAGATTGTGCAGGTTCACCGGCCCGAGGATCGTATGATACTGCTGCTGGAACGACAACAGCCGGTCTTTGTCCTCCTCCGTCAGCGTCTCCAGTATTGGCCCGAGCGCTGCGATATCCTGGTCATATTGTTCCTTGCGCACCTGCAGCTTCGTTTCCTCCTGGATCAGCGAGGTCTTACTGAATTCCGCTTCTGCCCGCAGTTGTTGCAGCCGGAGCAATTGGCTCTTTAGCGCGTCGAGCGCTTCGTTGCTTTGCCGCAGCTGCTCCACCTGTTTCTTCAGGGTTTGTATGCCGGAAGTGATGGCATTGATGTTCAGGAGTCGAAGCTGGCGTATTCGTTGATGCGGGTGCAGGCATAGAACTGATTGTTCAGCCGCTTGCTTTTATTGGCGCACCGGGTGATCACTTCATCTGCCGAGGAGATGATACCCACGGCGGCCGCTCTTTTCTTTAGCAGCGCTTCTTTTTGTTTTCATTGTTCCAGCCCAGCACATAACGCGTGGCGTCGTTCCTGTCTGGACGGTCATCTTTCTCATGGCGCTTGCCCTTTTGATGAGGCCGTTGATGGTAATGGCGTTTTCATACTGATCGATGTGCCGCTCATCTTCCAGGCATATCGTACGGAACTTGCGGATCGTTTCCTGTTCCAGCCATTCGCCCAGCTCATGCTCGGGATGGAACTCCAGCTTATCGGGAACCGTGTCCGCTTCAATATGCTGGCGGATGGGCGTGTCAACAACGTGGGTGTAAACGAGCCTGGCCCGGAGATGGTTATTGTTAACGTACTTATTGACCTTTTATAATACTTATCCGGTACCAGCAATATCAGCGCGAAGGAATGCAGCAACTTTTCCATCGCAGGCAACCATGCCATTTCGCTGCTTTTAACCTGCATCAGCTCCCCGGCGAAAGGAAGCTTCGCAACGTCGATATTCAGATCGTCACAGATCTGCTTCCGCAGGTTGATGAGGTGATAGTCGATATTATTCTTGCTGTTCTGCAGCACATTCAGTTGCTGTTCCAGCTGCTCTTTCTCTCCAAGCGCCTTCTTCTTGCTGTTCTTAGCGTCGAACTCATCGTCCTCATTCAGGCGTTTCTCATTTTCCAGGAAGCGGAGCTTGGTATTGTTTTCCTTTTTATCTGCTGGAAGGTTTCCCGGTTTTCGGGAACGGTAACGGACAGTTTCAGCTCCTCGCACCAGCTTTTGAACTGCGATAACTCCGACTGCGCGGTCCTGAACTCTTTTTCCTTATCGGCAATTTCCGTTTCCAGTGTCTTCAGCCTTTGGCCGGCTTTGTTATTTTGTATCTGGAAATTGACGTCCTGTTCTTCCTGCTGGTATTTTGCCAGCAGATCGTTTACATCAGACAATCTTTCCTGCTGCATCCAGACCTGTTCGTTCAGTTCCTGGATGGCGGATTTCAACAGTTCGCCCTGGGTGTAGTTTTTCCAGATGAGTGCTGTTTCGAGGATCTGCCGGTTCTCGGCCGATTGTGTCTTCAGTTCCAGGAATTGCTCGTATTGTTCTTTGAGCGGCGTCAGCAGGCTGATCTGCAATTCTGCCTTTTCGATATTGCGCTGCGCCTCCAGCAAGGTGAGCAATTGTTTCTTCAGTGCATCGAACTCTTCTTCGATATTCCGCGGTTCCAGCATGTTCTGCCGGATGAACTCATCCAGGTTACCGAGGACCTTTATCCCGACGGTCTGGTTAAAGAGCTGTAGCGCCTGCTGGCTTTGCATGCCCAGCACTTCTACCATCCGCTGCGCGTATTTACTGGCCGCATCGAACCATTCCACCTGCTTGCGCGGGCCTTTGTTATATCGCTGGTCGATGCTGCGCTTCCAGTTGCCGCTGAGGTCGAAGGGTTTGAAGTCGTTCTCGATCGTCAGCGCCTTATGCGCCAGCCCGAAGTACTTCTTCATATCGCCGTTCAGGAAGTGGCGCACCTGGAAGAGTGTAACCTCCTGGCCCGTTTCATTCGCGAAGTGGACAAGGAGGATGCTATAAGCGCGTGACTTGTCTTCCCTGAGGTATTCGGTTTTGGAAGTACCGTTGGCTTCGTTGTTGATGGTGCCGAAACCGCCGAGGACGTAGCTGTCTTCCGTACGGTCGCCTTTTTCTCACTGCCGCTGCTCTGGTTATAGAACCGGTATCGTTTCTCGGGAACGATGAGCGTCAGCAGGGCGTCTACGAAGGTGGTCTTGCCGCTGCCGTTGGCGCCGGTGAGCAGGCTGGTTTCGCCGAGGGGCCTGATGGTATGGATGGTTCCGTCGAATGTTCCCCAGTTCAATATCTCCATGTACTGGAGACGGAAGCCGTTTTTTTGACTGTCGGTGCTGAAAACGTTTAGCTGCATCGAAGGGTCTTAGATTAATTGTTGTGGATGAGTTCGTCCGGTTGGGGCGTTGTTTCAAGCTGTTCTTTTACCTGCATGAGTTGCTGGTAGAAGTCGTCAGTTCTTCGGCGCCGATCCGGGCTTTGATGATTTTGCAGATCCTGAATCTTTGTTCATCCGGGATCTCGTGTTGTTCTTCCCGGTAGAGGAAACCGTATTCTTCGACCTTTTCGATGAGGCGGTCTATTTCTTTCATGAATTTCACGCGGCTGGCGTTCTCTTTAAAGAACAGTTCCGCGTATTCCTTGATCTCCCGGCGTTTGCGGATGAGCTCGCGGTTGGTGGATTCTCCCGTTTCGAACTCGGCCATCATTTCGCGGAGCAGTACGAGCATGATGCTTTCTTCATAACCTAATGCACGGCGATGGATCCAGCTGAAGCCTACGTTATCGTCTTCGGTGAAGTTATGGGAAAGGAAGGCGTATCCATCGTCTTCGTCCAGCGTCATTTTCAGGCCCAGTTCCAGCAGGAAGGCCTGCAGTTCGTGCTTGTGTTGCAGGAGTTTCTCCCAGTTGGTTTTCTCCAGGTACTCAAGCGGACCTTTCAGTAACCGGATAAAGATGGGCGTAAACGGGTGTATATGGTTCGGTTGCATGATGTGTCAGATGGTGAATAATAAAAAGGTACTTCCACGAAGCGGGTTTGTTCTTTGTCGAGCGGAATGAGCTCTGTCCCGGTTCCGACAACGCTGGCCTTATTGGGTCTTTCCCGGAGGAACCGGAAATACCCTACCACTTCCGCCAGCCCATGTTCCAGCGGGGTGATCTCAATACTTCTTTCAGCGACGCCGCTTTTTGGATTTTCAGGGCCTGCTCCACTTTGTTCCAGAGGAATACTTTATCGACCAGCGGGTTGCCCAGTATCCTGCCGAACCTTTCCGGGTCGGTGATCTGCTGGGGCGCGGATGTGGGCTGCTCGACCGCCGGGGCAAACGCTTCGGCGCCAGTTGCAGTTTCCGGTCCATGACCATTTTGATATCCGGCTCTTCCGGGATGGACATTCCGGCCGGAACATCCGGTACATGCATCAGGTCAAAAATCAGTTCCTTGATGCCAGACATTTGGTGGCGGAGCCTTCTGTGCCGGGCGATTTCCTTTTCGGAGATGATCCGGCTGAGCTTGTCTGCCATTTTATCGTTGGCATCGTATACGGCGCGGCCTTGTTGGAGGAGGAGCGATTTCACGTTTTGGATGAAATCATCGTCTGCGGGGATCTCCTTTCTCTCAGCAGCGTGAGCAATTCTTCCGTCAGGTTGCGCCATTCTTCCTGTCCGGCGCGGGAGATGATGAAGTCCCAGAAGGCATAAAAACTTTTACCCTGACTGCTGGTACGCAGGGCATCGTAGGCTTCGAAGGCGTAGCCGACGATCGCGCCTTTATGTTGTTCGGTGCGGGTATGGTGTTCAACGATGGAACGGTGGATCTGTTTGAAGTTATCTTCCACTTCCCGGAAATCGCCGATCAGTTCATAGCAAAGGCGGGAGAAGAGATCGAGGCGCTCCTGTACCTGGGCGTTATTGTAGCTGTCGGGCGCAATGCCCAGCTCGATGGCTTTGATCTCTTTATCGATCTCGGCGCGTTTATCTTTCAGGAGCTCCAGTCTTTTCTTGGCATCGTCTTCGGTGTGCTCCACGATATCGCGGAGGGAGTTGAAGAGCAGTTTAAACCGGCTTTCCGTGCCTACGTGGTGGCGGTTCTGGAGGCTGACGATCCACAGGAACAACCTTTCGGTGTGGGCGCTCAGTTGGTATTGGATGGAGCCGTCGGCGGCGATGAGGTCCTGCAGGAGCCTTTTCTGCACCCAGTTGAGGATGTATTTACGGCTCCGGATGTCTTCATTTTCACCCAGGATGATGTTGGCCTCGTCGAGGTCTTCGGTATTGTCCGACTGGTTGAGCAGGAAATCCGCAACGATATGAATGAGCGCGTCTTCGGATATGAGCATCCGGTTATCTTCCTTGAACGCTTTGTAAAGAAGCGGCAGCACCCATTTCGAGTTTTGTAGTCTTAAGATCAGGAAAGCCGGGTTGGTGCTGATTATGTAGGATACGTCCTCGCTGTTCATGCAATTCAGGGGTGTTTGTTTATTCGCGTTGGCCCCTTTGCGACTCAATATAGGAATATTATCTATTTGGAACCAAAAAGCCCTTTTTCCTTACGCTACATTGATCAACCCCATTTTGGCGGCTTTCCCTATCAAGATAGCGGTGTTTTTCGCGCCGAATTTCTCCAGCAGGCTTTTACGGTGCGTATTGACTGTGGGGATGCTGATGAATAGTTTTTCGGCGATGGCAGCGTTTGTGAGACCGTCGGCTATCAATTTGAGTATCTCGTTTTCCCTGCGGGTGAGAATGGGAATTTGATTTTCGGACTTTTTAAACTGGCGCTGGCTTCATTGCTCATATAGGTTTTTCCCTTGGCGGCTAGCTGGATGGCTGTCATTAGTTCCTCTCTTCCGGCATTTTTAAGTAGATATCCGGATGCGCCGTTGTCTATCATTTCCTGATAACGGCATGCTGGTTGAAGGTGCTGAGGCCCAGCACGTTGCAGCCGGGGTACATGCTCCGTACCTGCCTGCAAAGCTCTATACCGTTTACATCCGGAAGGTTAATGTCCATCAGGATCACATCGGGTTGCTGGTGCTTTAAAAGCTGATGCAGCTTGCCGCATTGGTGGCATGCCCCAGCCATTCTATCGTGGGCTCCTGCTGCAGCAGGGAGCGAATGCCTTCAATTACCATATAGTGGTCGTCGACGATAAACAGTTTAATTTTCATTCCAGCAATTCATTTAACGGAAATAAGCTAGATGTTGATCTCTATCAGGACAGAAGTTCCTTTTCCCGGTTCTGAATTGATATCAACTTTTCCCTTTAGAAAATCAACGCGGTTTTGAATGTTGTGCCATCCCATCCCTCTTGCATTTTTCAGTGAAAGCACATCAAATCCACGTCCGTCGTCTTCCACCGTCAAGACGAACAATTTTTCCTGCGATGCGTAATTACATTGCACCAACAGGTTTTGCGCGTTACTATGTTTAACGGCGTTGCCAATTAATTCCTGGGCAATACGGTAAATGGTGACAGACGTAGTGTGGCTGGCGGCAAAGTTGTTCATCCCGATAGACTGATAGTTGAGCCTTATTACGCCGCTGTCGTCGATTTCGTTGCAATAATCCCTGAGTGCCGTATCTAATCCATATTTTACCAGTATTTCCGGCATCATGTTATGGGCGACTCTCCTCATTTCACTGATGGAGGAATCGAGCATATCGATGCTTCGCTCAAATGCCTGTGAGTTATCGGGCGTCATGATCAGGTTTCCTTTCATGCTGCTTAACGCGTGTTTGATGCCGCTGAGCATTCCCCCAGTCCATCGTGGAGATCTTTGGCCAGGCGGCTCCGTTCCTGCTCTTCGCCTTTCAATACGGCTTCGGTGGCGGTGAGCTGTTTTTCTGTTTCCAGCTCGTCGATCTTTGCCTGTTGCAGTTTCTGACGGTTCCTGTAGTTCCGGTAAGACAGCGATGAAATGGCCAGCAGCGCCGCGGCGCCGCCGATCAGGAAATAATTCAGGATACTCTTCTGCCGGAGCTGCAACTGCTGGATTTCCTTCTCTTTCTGCAGGGATCCTATCTCACGGTCTTTCCCGGCAACCTTAAACCGTGTTTCCATCATGGTAGTTTTTTCTTTCATTTCGTCGGACATGATGGTGTCTGACAGCTGTAGCTTTTTGTTCAGGTATTCATTGGCGGTTTTCCAATCGAGCCTGTGCTGATGCCATTTTGCCAACAGGGCGTAAGCGTCTAGCCGGAAAGTTTTCATCTGGTATGCCGTCGCTTTGTTTAGAAGCGTGTCCAGTGATTGCTTCGCTTCTTCAGGTTGTCCCGCGTCCATATAGCATTCCGCCAGGGGCCAAGGATGGCCAGTTGCTGGTACTTGTCGTCAATGGCAAGGGCATATGCATGTGCCTGTTTCAGGCTGGCTATCGCCTCGTTGAATTGTTTTTGTGTTTGTAAATCATTCCCTTGCTTTCGCAGAAAAGGAAAAGATGGATGGGTTTGTTGTTTTCTTTAACAACTGGCTCAACGTTGTTTAAAGGGCTTCCGCTTCATTGAAGCGGCCATTGCCAACGAGCCGGGTGATATAGTTGAGGTATCTGCCGGCGATGGCAGTTTTAGTTCCATGTTTTTCCGCGAAAGCGATCGCTTTTTATCGTATTCAACAGACTTGTCGTATTGCCCGAGTTTATAATATACTTCGGCCATACCATCAAATACGACCGATACCACCTGGGGCTTGCGCAGCTCCAGCACCGCCGCCGCTTCCGTATAGTGATGGATGGATTGATCGTAATCGCCGATTTTGAAGCATTCCATGCCCATGTTATGATGGAGGAACGCTTTTTCGATGATGGCCGCGGCGGCGGTATCTCCCTGGAATGCCAGCAATGCGGAGTCGGCATATACAAATGCCGTGGGAAAGTCGCCCCGGTCGGCGTAGTAGATCTCCATCGTGCTGTAGGCGATTTGCAAGCCTCTTTGATAGCTTTTTCTTTACTGATACTGATCATTTCCGAGACATAGGGCAACAGGAGGGTGGTATTCTCATTGATGGCGTTTTGGGTGTACTGATGTAGGAGACGGACGCGCGTGGTGTCTCTAACAGGGTGATTATCAATTGCCGATCTGAGGCTGTCCAAGTACTTTGTCTGCGCATGTAACCCAATGCCGCACGTAGCTTGTATGACAATCAGTATCAGTAATAGTTTTCTCATACTCCCAAGTTACAATATTCCATAACTGCAAATAACGGAAAGGGAAAATAGTCCGCCATCCTCTTTTTACATGATTTTTCGGGGCTGCCAAAATCATGCTTTTTAATGATATGTGGGGCCGGCCTCCGCTTCTACATTTGTATCGTATCGATGAAAATGTACGCACCTCAAATACAAGCTATGAAATACAAATCCCAATTACTGATCCTGCAGCTGATGCTGGTTTTGAGCGCCGCCGCGGTAGCGCAAAGGCCTTCAAAGCCCAGATGGAAGCAGACAGGAAGCAGCTGGCGGAGGCGCAGAAGAAGCTGTCTGACCAGTTAGCAAAAATGGACCCCGCAACGAGAAAGAGCTACGATAGTATGTTGAATGTATTTGGCGCGGGCACGAAAATGAATGATGCCACCGGCCAGTGAATAACAATGCGGCGACTGCCAAAGGAACGGCGGGTCTGGCGCCGGAAAGGGATAAAAAGCCTAAGGCTGGCATTGCCGCTACCCCGTCAACCGCCGGAATGGGCGCATTTATCGCTTCAGGAACGATGCCGTTTTGGCCACCATGTTACCTGCCGCAAAGAACAAAGCCGGGGAGATCTACAAGGCATTGAAGCAGAAGGGCGCAGGCAGCGATGAAATCGGCAACGCGGCAGCGGCTTTGTGGATGGCGGGCCGCACGCAAATCGCGTTGTGTTTGATGGCGCAGGTCTGTGGCAGCGACGCCGGCAATATTGATAACCTGAGTAATTATGCCTCCATGCTTACTATGGCGGGCGCGCCGGAAACCGCTATCCCCATCCTGAATAACCTGAACAGCCGGTTCAGGAAGAACACCACCATACTCAATAACCTTGGGCAGGCTTGGTTCGCCATGGGAGAAACGGAAAAGGCCGGCAAATACCGGACAGTACCCTGCTACTCAATGCAGGCCACGCCCAGGCCAATGAAACAAAGTGCATGATTGCGGAAGGAAAGGCGATAAAGCCGCAGCCCTGGCACATGCAAAAGCCGCCTTCCGGCAGGGGCTACCCAGGCACGGAAAGACAAACTGAAGCAATTGGGATACGCCGTTACGGGGCAGATTACAATACCTTCCCGCCCTCCAATAAGAGCAGCGACCTCCTGCAGCTGGGCGGATTCTCCATGCCGCCGTTCCCTAAGTCGGTAGAGGAATGGAAAGCGCTGGATCCGATTTGGAAGCAGTTTAGAAGGGATATCGACCAGCAAATGAAACCATTGCAGAAGATGACCGAAGAGTCGAATAAGGTAATGGTGAAGCAGCTGGAGTCGCAGCAAAAACAATTTATGGACGCCATGCACAAAGCCGGGAGCAATCCCGGATCGGTAAGCCAGGCAGGCGCACTGGCGATTGTGGCAGCCCCTATGTTTTCCGAAGAGATGAATGCAAGGCAGAACATCGTTCTACAGAATCTGCAGAAAAAGAAACAGGCGGCCTTGCGGAAGATGTCGGAGTTCGTAAATGGCGACGGGGCGGCCCTTAAAAGAAAAGTACCAGGAAGCAATGAACAAAATAGAGGAGCAGTGGAAAGACGTAGGACAGGGCGGATCGGCCAACGATAAGGCGTTGTGCATGGATGCCGTAAAAGCGTCCAATGAGTATCTGCTTCCCTACAACGGTAACCTGGAGGTATTATACAAGGAATATCTGGACGCAGACAGGCAGTTGTTGAACGAGCTTTCCTATTCCGCCCTTTACACGGCATATCCCAACATGCTGCCCGGCATCCATGCGGGTTTGAAGATGCAATGGCTGCGGGACCTGTCCCTTACCCAGAATGGCTTCAATTTCGAATCCGTTACAAAATATGCCTGCGTGGATTCAGCCAACGGAAAGGGCGGCAAACTGACCGCGTTCAAGGATCCCCGCTGCAACATCAACAGCGAGTTCAGCAAGAGTTTAGGCGTGGCGAATCTTGGGTTTAGTATAAAGCTGGACTGCAGCGGGCTCAGTACATCGGTCAGTCTGCTGGCGGTTGGCGTTACGCTCAACCAGGATCTGGATCATGCCGGCTTCGGCGACTCTTTTAAGAGCTGTACGGTGAGCATCGGCCCGAAAGTGAGCGCCGGCGGTAAAATCGGCCCGCTGGAAGCCAGCGCGAACGTAGGCGCCGGCGTGGACGTCGAAATAGAACGGACGGGTATCAAGGACGTAATTATTAAGGCAGGGGCGGAAATTGAGTCCGGTTTCCGCAATCCCGGCATAGACGATCCCGGTTTGCTGGGCACGGCCGCGTCCGGAGCCGTAGGCGTGGAAGGGCGTATCAGCATTATCTCAGGCGTGGGGCCATCCAGGGTACAGGAATGCTGGGTAATTAAACCATAAAATAATCAAGATGAAAATCGAATCTCTAAAACGATCCGCCGTCTTTATCGCCGCTATATTGCTCTGCCTGCAGGCAACGGCCCAGAACAAACCGAAGCTTACGGCGCCGCAGGTACCCTGTAATGGTAGCGCAGATGACATTGCCGGGATTTACACCGACCATACGAACCCCAAGTACCCCTCCAGCCTGAAAGGTACGGCTGCGGAAAAGGCAGCCATGACAAAGCTGTTGATCGCGATCGAAAAGCTGGAAGAAACCAGCCGGAAGGATTTTAAACTGACCGGGTGCGCCGCGAGGGTAAGCTTCTCCCGTACCAGCAATAATCGGTATGGAAAAATCGTCTCCGCCGGGTATGGCTATCAGCTGGGCGTGTATGACTATGTATGTCATGTGACGGAACATGTGCCTAAGATAGTGGATGAATACAGGACCGTCTTTCGCGTTGATATCAATCCTTATATCGCTACGGGGCCGAGAGCGGGAGGAACAGGCGAGTTCGCCGTCAGCGGCCCGCTCCGTTATGAGATACCGGTAGAAGCCAGGAGGGGCCTGATTTCGAGAATGACAGGAAGAACAGGCCCAGCAAGGTGTCGCAATATATAACTGAAGCAATGATCCTTGCCAACCGCTCAAACAATTACAAAGATAATCATGCCGATTTCCTGCGCCTCATCAACGGGGATGGTTATTCGGAGAACTGGATACGGGGCGACAGGTACGCCAAACCCGGGAAGGAAGGTTACCGGTGGATAGACCGGCGTTATATGATTACCCGGCCGGGCGTCCCCTGTTGGTGCCCGTCAGCCGGAAGCAATTCCTGGAAGATATGCTGGAGTACCTGGAAATAGAGAAGGCGAACTTCGATTACAGCCATGCGAAATTCTCAAAGGATATCGCCAATGAAACCGCCGATTGGGCAAAGAAAAAGCGGGCAACGTTGGAGGCGGATAAACAGGCATATCCGCGTATTTACGAAGCAAAGAAGGCAAAGATGAAAAAATTGCTCGCAGAGCAGAAGCCGGAGTGGCTACAGAAACCTGCTGTAGTCGATAACGATAATGTAACCTACGACGCCAATAAACGGCTGGAGAACCTGGGAAGTTTTATGATGCCGAAGGAGAATACGCTTCTGCTTTATATGTTCTAAATCCCGCTTATTTCCGATCCGGCAATGATCAACCCACAAAGCCCTTGTTTATGGAGGTACAGTTTCGCTATGACATTAGTCAGGAGTCGCCATTTTCCGAAAGGATATTTCAGAATTTCCTGAAGAACTTCGATATGGAAGCCTTGCGCCGTATGTTGGAATAGGCGGCGATATACTTATTAACGATATAAACCGGATATATATGAAAGCCACGCTCATTTTTACAATACTGATATGTGCATGCATAAACGTCGCGGCACAGCAACAAAAATTCGATGTCATTACCTATACCGTTCCCGGGGCTGGCAGCAGCAAAGGGGAGAGGGCGGCGTGCAGCTATCTGAATCAGATGAAAAATCGGGCGATTATGCCGTTGCGGTTATTACCAGTCGAAACCATCCGACATGGGCGCAAAGGAAAATTTCGATGACGAATGGGTGAAGCTGGTAAAGGGTACCGTACAAGTGAATGGAGCACCCGAAATGATGAGCCCGGAGAAGGAGGAGGGCTGGGATATTATTTCCGGCGCTTCACATTATACGGATGGCGGCAGAAAGGGATTCGTGATACTGATGACGGCCACCGGAGGGGGCAAGACGGTCAGCGTGGTACTGATGACCAACACGGACAAGTACCAGGAGGCATTACTGTCCGTGCTCAATTCACTCAAGATAGCCGCCGCGTCTCAGGCCGTGGTTGCCGCCACGGCGGAGGGCAATGGCAATGCATCGGTCGTAGGTTTATGGGTGCGTTATACGATTGAAACAAGCGGGTACGCCAATGGATTTCCCCAGGCTTCCGGCGGATATTTTAGAAAAGAATACACCTTTTATGCTGACGGTACCTATTTATTCCGGATGAAGAATTGGGCGGTGTATGTGAAAGAGATACAATATGTGTATGAAAGCGGTACCGGGAGTTGCAGGGGAATAAACTCACTATTCAACCGAAACTGGGGAAGGGCGGATGGTGGTCTAAATCCAGGAGCGGAGAACCAATGAATGGGGTGGCCTGTCCAGAACGGAAGTTGGAAAATGGAGCCGGTTACTTATACCATGGATTTGCAGCATTTTGCAGGCGTGAATGAGGCGCATCTGGTGTTGCGGTCGGATGCGCAAACTGAAAGGGAAGGGCCGCAGGAAGATAATAAGCAAACGTATAGCCCAAGGGCGCCGGGCAGATCATTGATCGACAATCCGCCCGGCATTACGACCGGTTTTGAAAATAAGCCGATCCGATAGGTCGAAACATTATTCCGTACAATCAAACTTCTCCTTCAGCAGCGCCTTATACCGGTCTGCATCCCTGAACAAAGCCGAATACGCCGGCTGAATGTAGCCATAATAGAATTCTCCCATGAACCGGATGTTTGCGAGGTATATCCGGTTCTCTACGCATAGGAAGCTATTGGGCGTCTGATGTTCGTTCTCTTCCAGGAGAAATTGGTAGACGGCTGCCGCTTTTTCAGGATCAGCGGGCAGGCGGCCTAAAAAGCCTTTTGCGTAGACGAAGCCGCTTTTGTGGTAATCATATTCTATATAGGTGGTGGCGCAGCCCACGGGAATCTCCCAATTGTCCATCCCTCTTTTAACGTCCGTTTCGTTGAGCCACATTCCTCTAACTAATTTGCCCATTACTTCGTAGACGCCGGGCTTTGAAAGATCGTCTTCCATAACTTCTGATGGGAAAATAACGGGCGCGTTGCAGTGTGGGCATTCGTCAGGATTGCCGGTTTCGTTGGCAACGAGTAATGACCGGCACTCCGGGCAGCGGATGGCTACAGTGCCTTTTATGGGATTGTATAGTTCGAGGGTTTCCCGCAGTGACGCAACGGATAAAGCCAGGCCTTGTTCTGGATTGTCGTCCGGCGTAAAGGCGTTCACGCCGGCAACATGCCCTGTGGCGGTAATAAGCGGCCCTCCGATGTTGTCGTAATGCACTGCTGCGCTAACGGCGACCATGGGGATGGAATTATGCGTGGCTTGCAGGTCGGTTATTGTTCCGAAGGTGGAGAATGCGTCCAGGCCGGTTTCATAGCCGATGGCAGCGATCTCATCGCCAGCTTTTAGTTGTGCGTTTTCCGCCAGCGGCAAGGTTGCAGCTGCATGTATTCCGAGAGCATTAACAGGGCGATGTTCTGCAGGGCGTCTGTATATACGACTTTACAATAGACTTTCTTATTGATGAAGTTCAGCAGTTCCACTGTGGCGAAATCCTCCACAGCAGATGCTGCAGTAACGATCAGGTTCCAGTCTTCCAGGTAGAAGGCGGTTCCTGAACCTGAATGAGTATTGATCTTATATATTGATTCCTTGTATGGGGAGATGTTTATCATTGTTGGGGTGTTATGTTTTCAGTTATGCTTCCTCTTGTTGAAGGTCCATATAGCGGATCTGGCTATATAATCCCTGTACCAGGGTTTCAGGTCGCTGCCGTCTAATTCCCCTGTTTCTATAGAGATATAAGGATGATCTTCCTCGTGGCTGGATACGACACTTTCGATGGCGGTAATGAGTGCCGGCATATCTATGACATTGGTTGCGGGGTTACGTAGATGCAGGGATAAGTTCATCTGTTGGAAGAATTCGGGCTCCGTCAGTTGCAGCAGTATCATCAGCAAATCCGTGAAAGCCGGTGGCATCATCCAGTTATATGGCAGGCGGAGCAATGCGGCTTCCAGGACGCGGATAATGTACAATGCGTCATCCAGATCCTGGTAACCGGCCGGGCCTTCATAGTAAGCATCAATATCAAGTCCGAAATCTATAATATCTCCGGGTTGCCCGCCAACGTAGGTGTAATGCGCCGGTACAATTGGGCGCTGACTTCTTCATCAGACCAGGCATACCATTTATTCAGGGATAGTTTGATTCTTTCGAGTTTATCATCCAACGAAGCTGATCTGTCTTTGAAGTAAAAATTCAAAAGACTGTGCACCTCGTCCGCAAGCTGTCCCTGCGGTCGTAGCAGGAATGAAATGCGATAAAGGAGGCTGAGGTATAAATGGGCGGTAACACGTGGCCCGTGCGTTTTAACAGAATCGGCATGGGAAAGGGTGTCCTTGATCCATTTTTTGAAGAAGGTTATTTTAGCGCGCTGTTCCGCTTCAGGAAGAGTTATTTGAGGTGCTATGTCACCAGCTTCCAGATGGGGAACTTTTCCTGCAGCCTCCTGGTGAATGTATCAGCATTACGGGCTATTTCATCGAACACAAAATTGACAAAACGCGGTGTGCAGAACTGCAGGTCTTCCTCCACACGTAACCTGAGGTATTGGTGATGGTACGACACATGCGCATATAAGTCAGCGAGGTGCAAATTGAAAAGGTATGCCATCACCCCGCCATCCGGTTTTTCCATCCGTACCAGGTCGGATTCTACACTGAGTTTGCAATCGGCAAATTTGCCCCGTATCCTTTTCTTGCCCTGGAAGATGGTAAAGTGGATCTGATCTCCCTTTTTTTCGAATTGCAGATTATTTTCCCGCCCAACCGTCAGGTAATTCAATGTCGATTCGGCCAGCGTCAGGAAATTCTCCCCGGTAAAACGCTCATCGGCGTATTCGAGGCTTACCGGCTGACCGGGATCTTTGATCAGGTTAGGGAACCGTCCGAATAATAACTGATTGCCGGATTGTTCATTTCTCCGCTCGTATAGTTCTTGTAGTGTCATGGTTTCGATTTTCCTGGGTCAGATTGAGGTAATAAGCCGTCGAAGCTACCGGTTGGGTAAATCTTATGGAAACAGGATGCGGCAGACTGACAAATGAGATCAGTGAAATACACGAAATACAGTTTGAGACAAAATTGCCGAATAGAAGACCCCGGCATGTAGAAACATCCGGGGCATTCTCAAAAGCGCATTATCGAATTTGGGCAGTGTGGCGGGATGTTACTCATCCTTTTGGGCCGACTGCCCGATGCCTGCCATCACGGCCCCGGCGATGGCCATTCCGCCTGCGATGTCGCTGAGGCAGAAATGGATCTCCACGGGGAGGGAGAGGATCGCGGAGGCGATGGCGGTGAGCAGGATGCCGGCGTTCCGCACTTTCTGGAAGAACGGGGAGTCGGCGCGGCGAGACGGGTGATAATTTCTGTCATCTTACTTGGTTAAGCGGTGAAGAAATTATTTCCGTTATGCCGGGAAATCCGCCGCGACCATCTTCATCAGGTTGAACCTGTCGCTGCCTACCGGTGTTACCACATCGTTCGCAGACTCAATGAACCTGACCGTGAGCGAGGTAAAGACTGCCAGCGTGGAGTTGGCTCCGATGTCTGCGGTGAGCGCGATGGCTTCCGTGAGATGGGTATCCAGCGATACGTCGGTGGATTCGGCGGAATAGAGCTCGAAGGTTTCTTCCGCGAAGTCCAGGACGCCAACGTTCATCGTCAGCCTGAAATGCGTGGCCTTGGCCGGGGCTTTGAGCATTTTGGCGGGATCCAGTGCCGGGAGGCTTACGGTGACGGTGCCGGTGGCTCTGTCGAACGAGTAGGACTGCGGCACATAGATGACGCTGTTGAATTTGGCGTCTTCCATGAAGTCGAAGTTCCGGAAGAGGTTGGCGTTGCCATCGAGCAGCTGGCGGTAACCCAGTTCGTGGGAGGCATCCGACTTGATGATGTCCCTGCATTTCACCATCAACCGCTGGTACGCGCCGTTAACGGCATGGTCTGGCGTGATGGAGTCGAAGGCGCGTTTCAGCAGGCTTGCCGATTTGCAGGCGGCTGTGAACTCCATGTTCTGGCGCCGCATCCGGTCATATTTCGGATCGGTGGCGAACTTTTCGGGCGAGATACCGCCTTTTCTTTTCATGGCGTACTCGCCATTTCGTTTTCTGTAAAGGTCATTTTTTGGGTGGCTCCGGTAAGTTGGAGCATACCCGATTGTTTACTGGACATTATTTCAAATTGTTTTTAAATTTTTGTGATAGGCACTTACGTAGCCGTGCCATTCGGGCTTCACGTGATCAGCGTGTTTGTAATTACGATTCGAAATTATGCACGCATCATCGGGGCAAAAGGTAAAGGGTCCAAAAGTTCCGATTTGGGCACATTTGGGTCATTTGTTCCGAAATGGGTCGTTTTGGTACATTTGTTCCGTTTTGGGTAATGGGTGATTGTATGCTGAGTGCTTAAAGAGTGCTTAAAGAGTGCACTAAGAGTGCTTCAAGAGTGCTTGCTGAGTGCTTGAAGAGTGCTTGTTGAGTGCTTGAAAACCCGTTGACCTTACCTTGACCTTACCTTGATATTATCTTCATACCTGCTTGTAATACCGTAGTTCGGAATTCTAACTGAATTTTTTCCTGAGTTAAATATTTTTTCTACATTCGTTTATACTAGCGCGTTTTCCACAAACGACTATGTTGCCCCAGGTTGACCTCCATCTTAAAACCCATATGTTTATGAAAAAGAAGCCCAAGCGGGGTAAGGAGCTGCCATTTGAGTTCCCGTACAAAGAAGGTTATCAGGAAGCAGCGTATGATGCGCTGGTTAAGAGATTGCGGTATTTTTCCCCGGAATTGAAGGATGAAGAGCTGCACGAGGTGTTTTCGTATTGTTCTTATTTCGAGTATGAAAAGGACGCAATCCTGGTTGACTTCGGAGAGGTATGTGACCGTGTTTACTTTACTTTGAAGGGAACGTTGACGGCATATAAAGTAAAAGCGAATGGAAAGGATCATTACTGTTGGTTTATGACGAAGGAAGATGTAGTTATTTCGGTTGAGAGCTTTTATCTTCAGATTCCAAGCAAGGAACAATTGTTTGCATTGAAAGAGAGTGCATGTGTATCACTTCCGGCACGAGATCTGAAGATGTTGTCTGATAAATATCCGGCAGTTAAGGAGTTGGATTTGCAGTGTACGCGTTATTATTACTTATTGTCAAATAGACGCAATGAAATGATCGGGATGACTGCGCGTGAAAAATTCGAGACGCTTCTGCGGGATTATCCCCATCTTACTAAGGAAGAGAATGTTACAAATACGGCCCTAGCATCGTTCCTCGGCATGACCCGGGAGCATCTTAGTAAAATCCGGAAAGAATTTGGTCAGTGATAATTATTTCACATTTATGAGACGGTGAGTCGCATTAATTTTGAAGGGTTCCCCCGCCGCACCATTCGGCGGTATTGTTAAAACCTTAAAAATTAATTGAATTCATTCATGGAGATTAATTTCATTTATCATTTGACCTGCTTCTTCTTCATGACGGAGCAGCATCAAAGCATGCGTCCCACGCATATCAGTTTGTACATCGCCTTATTCCGGCTATGGAACACATCGAGGTTTTGCGAAACCATGTCCGTTAGCCGAACGCAGATGATGAAGGCCAGTAAGATCGGCTCCAAGACCTGTTATTACCGGTCCCTGAAAGAACTGCATGAGTGGGGATACCGGAGTATTTTCCATCGGCCGGTCCACGGGAATACGCCAGGATCACGATGAAAAAACTGAAAGTGTTCGATTCGGATACCCTGCTATCGGGTGGTCCCGGAAATGGTACAAAGCCGTGTACCACAACTGAACAGGTAAGCGATCCCGAAAAAATGCAAAAGTGGGACGCTTTTGTAAACGTAATGCAGCGAGTACAACAAACAAGGGTATTCCCCTACCCCGAAGAAGTGCGCGCGTATTTCGAGAAAAGGGAGATGCCCGAAGCGGAAGCCATAAAGTTCTTCCTGTACTTCGAGTCCATCGGCTGGATGCAGGAGGCAAAACCCCAATCGTTAACTGGAAGGCCTGTGCAGAGCGGTGGAAGTATAACAAGCGTGCATCGAAGCGCCGCTTCCGCCGCAACCAGGATGATTCCGAAACCCCATGGATTATGCAGCACCTCTTTGATGCTGCTGTTTATCAGCAGATGATCGAAGAGAAGGGCTCGCAGTTGTTTGGGAGGCGGTACAGGATCCACCCGGTAGACCAGCCGCTGGTTCATCGCATGATCGCATATTTTGCCCAGGATCAGCAAAAGGCCCGGGAAGAGCGTATCTACCTCGGAAAGGGCCTGATGCTGACGGGGCCCGTGGGATGTGGTAAATCGTCCCTCATGCAGATATTCGCCGCCATGAGCGGAGGTCCGTTTGCACCGAGGGTCGTAAATGCCAGGCAGGTAGCGATGGAGTTCAACAAGTCGGGCTATGAGGTGATAGCGAGGTATGGGGATCAGTCGTTCGACAAAGAAACCCAATTCCCGATCGTCTATTGCTTCGATGGACTAGGCTCCGAAAGCACTACACATCACTATGGCCAGAGCTGCAATGTGATGGAGGAGATACTGATTTCCCGGGAGACTGGCCCGTCCCAGATGCTGACGCACGTCATCACCAACCTGGATGCCCCGACCTTGGAGAAGCGGTATGGCAGGCAGGTACGTAGTAGGATGCGGGAGATGTTCAACTTGATGAGCTTTAGTCCGGATAGCCCGGATAAACGTATCTAAAAACGGAGATTTTATCGTCTTTGGGCGATAAAATCTCGCTTTTGAATAGAATTGGATTTAGTAATGATTAAAACTTTTATAATGTAGTAGAAAACGGTGTTTGTCAGACTTTTTGAACTCATATTGATAGTCTTGTTATCAATATGATAGAATGTCTGCAAATAATTGTTTTACAGGACAAAAAATCAGTCGTGTAACTGCATTGGGCCGGTATGGCCTTTTAATAAAAGTTTTTATGCATGAATAAAAAGATCCCGGAAAGGGCGGTAATTTATACGAAAGATATTCAGAACATAATGGGCAAGAGCCCTCGGTCGGCCAGTAAGTACATGCAGATCCTGCGGAGGACGTTGGAGAAGGAGGAAGGAGAGTTTGTGACCGTGGATGAGTTTTGCATGGTGACGGGGATTACGCATGAGGTGGTGAGGAGGTATTTGTAGGGGAGTCTACAAATAATAGATATCCGGAAATGGCTTATTACCATTCCCGAATATGCTGCTTTAACTGGCCATCGTTTTATGGTTGGCTTTCGGTTTGATGAAGCGGGTAATATGTACCGGATGCGGCTTGCGGCTGGATATTTGTGGCGGATGCTGGGCGATGTTATGCAGGTGGTTTTTGATGATCTGATTAATCTTTTCCCGGTCTTCTTTTGAAATCATCTCCGGATGCCTCATGTATAATTCCAGAGTGGATTCTTCCCAGCCACATTCTATACAGATCCGGGTTTGAAAGATGTCGCCGATCAGATTAAGGACGGCAACGGCTTGGGGAGGGTGTAACAATGTTTAGCCATAAAATAGTTGGTTTTTAAAGATAAAGTTGGCGGGCGAGGTAAGGTGTCAAACAAAGCATTTCTTCAACTCGCGGCGAATCAATTTAGCGGTCTCAAAATTCGAGATATGTCTACTTCCGACGATAAATTCCTGATTGAATTCGGTGCGCGCCTTCAAAAGCTGCGGATAGCAAAGAATCTCAGCACTCGTGAGTTCGCTTATAGAGCGGAGATTTCCCATAGTTCTGTGGGAAGGCTGGAGGCCGGGGAGACAAACCCCACGCTGGCTACGCTTGTGAAACTGGCGGAGGCGTTGGAGGTGGATATGAATATGCTGACTAGAAAACAGAAATAGCTGGCCGCAGCAGAGTTTAGCTTTCCGACAGAGATCGTTGACCAATTCCCAGCCGATGCCTTTAATGGTTTCCAGTTCTACATGACTGAGGCTTGTAGTATCCTTTTGCTTCAGTTGGAAAGCGGATTTCCGCCATGCCAGTTCATTGCAGACGCGTTTCTGGAATTTGGTTTCCAGGGTTTTGAAGTATTGGGAGACGGTTTTGAGTTCGTTTTTGGTGGTTGACATAGTGATTTGGATTAATGAACGATGGATTTGGTTTGAACAAAAGTTGGCTGCTTAACGCTGTGATTGGATTTCGATCAATTGTTATAGAATAACCTACACAATTTATGTCTTTTCCAACAATTTAACAAACAAATAGTCAGTTTTTCTGCAATTATTTACATTCATTCTATCAATTATTATAGAAAAACTTAACAATCAATGACTAAGCTAGGAGAGTATCTGGCTCAGAAATCAGTAAATAAATCTGAAGTAGCGCGTAAAACTGGTTTGTCAAGGGCCAGGATGAATGAGCTTACCTTGCATGAACGGAGCCATTTAAGGGCGGAGGAGCTGTATCTTATTGCGTTGGCTATAGGTGTGGCGCCAGGTGATTTGCTGGAGGCGTTGTTTGGAAATTTGAAGAGAGAATATTAAACCAAAATTCTGTTAAATGCATCATTCCTGACCATTCCTTGTAATAACCGTAAGATTTTTACAGTGCATTTTCACTACAGTTCCATATTATTGCACTCCATAAACCCAACGAGCTTTTAAATAAGGAATTGATATATTTGCAATTAAAAATACATTCTTGCCCGCCTGGTCAGTATAATATAACTTAGGTAATTCCTTTCACATTTGTTCGCAACGTCTTACTGTGTGCCTGAGTTAATTTGATATAACTAATAGATTATTGTCGCTAATAATGGCTCAACTTAAAGTAAAGAATATAGGTCCTATCATGGACACCGATAAACTTTCGGATACCTATCTAAATTTTGATGGGGTCACGGTATTTATCGGTAATCAGGGTACTGGGAAAAGTACTATTTCCAAACTATTTTCAACCCTTTCATGGATTGAGAAAGCTTTAGTGAGGAAAGACTTTACCCCTACTTATCTTACTCAATATAAGCGATTTAAAAAGCAATTGGAATACCAGAATATTGCCAACTATCTTAAGGCCGATAGTTTTATTCATTATAAAGGATCGGCTTATGAAATTATTTATCGAGAATCAAAGTTGGAGATAACCGAGGTAGCGAATCTTCAAAATTCTTACGATTTCCCCAAAATCATGTACGTTCCGGCCGAAAGAAATTTCGTAAGCTCAGTGGATCGGCCCGACCTGATAAAGCGTTTGCCATTACCGCTATACACTTTTTGGAAGAATATGAATTCGCTAAAGCAAACATCAATGAGCTAATTAACCTTCCTATAGGCGAACTGAAATTCGAATACCGTAAACAGAACAAAAAGTCCTGGCTAATTGGCGCTGATTTTCGAGTTGAACTTTTGGAGGCGTCAAGTGGTTTCCAATCTTTAGTACCTCTTTTTTTTTGGTAACTGAAAATCTCGTTAAAATAATCTCCAACCCTACCAGTAATACCCACAAGGAACGTAGCGTGGCCGATGAAAACCGGATCAAGAAGGAAATAGACAAGATCATGTCAAATCGATCGCTTTCCGAGGATGCAAAGAGCTTCCTATTGGAGCGATTATCTAGAAGTGGAAATTATGAAGCCTTTAGTAATGTGGTAGAAGAACCAGAACAAAACCTATTTCCTACCTCTCAAAAACAAGTTTTATTTTCGTTACTTTCAAGTAAGAATTCCAATGTCAATAACAGACTTGTACTTACAACGCATAGCCCGTATATAATCAACTACCTAACGTTGGCGGTGAAAGCATATATGCTTAAAGAACAACTCGGTTCGAGAATTACCAATGAGCTACAATCAGTTGTTGATCCTAGGGCATTATTAAACCCGAGGACTTTAAACATATATCAGATCAAGGATGATGGTTGTATTACTGAACTTGATAAGTACCACGGCCTGCCATCTGACGAAAACTATTTGAACGATCTTTTAGGACAATTCAACAATGACTTTGTTAATCTTCTTGAAATAGAAAGGAAATGGCAATAGATTTTTTTAAGAGTACGTGTACAACAAATTCTAATTCTCGAAGATTCGGCCTCTGTGATGATACACCTCCTCCCAGCCGACCCGCCTATATAGAGAGCGCAATCCAAATGAATGGATAGCCATAGTGGAGAACGATAGTCAAAAGCATGTTAAGTTTACCGCCATAGATGCTTGCGTAGAAGTCAAAAGGCCAGATAACAACGATGAAAGCCGCTGCGATGGTCTTCTGTCCTATGATAATTGCTTAGTTTTTGTAGAGCTTAAAAATAGAGATGGGGGCATGGGTAAAGAAAGGTAGAGAGCAGTTAACCATTACTGTGAACCGCTTCAAGGCTGAAAATAATATTGCAAGTTACGATCATGTTTCAGCTTCAGTTTGCAATAGTTTGCGGCCGATTTCCCATTCTGGCCACGCTGAAAATATCCAAAGGTTTTTAGATGATACCGGGCTTGTATTAAGCACTGAACGATCTATTAAAATCACTTAATTTACGTTAAAGAACATAAAGTTAGTTTAGAATCATTCAAACTTAAATCCATCAATTATTTCTTCGACACTATAACAAAAACTGTGTAGACATAGAAAATCGGAGTTCTTAGGAGCTCCGATTTTTTTATTTTAAACTTTACACGGAATAGTGAAAGCAGAGGATTTTTTATCAGACGACTTTTTGAAGCAATTAAAGATGGGGCGTGGTCCTCCATCAGTTTTTAACTATTTTTGAAAATAGAACCAAGTTATAGGTACCGATACGAACTCCGATTTTTGAAACTTACACAGTTAATGAGATAGTGCCTGCCATTGACTGCTCGATTGCAAATTGAGTCTTATCCATATACTAATGTTATTATCAATGAAATTTACTTCAGGCCTTTCTTTAGACTTTCTATATCTAAAATCGAATCATATTCTTTCTTATGGATTTTTTTGCTGATTATATCGCTTTTTACGGTTTCAATAAAGTATTTAAAGTCGCTATTCATCGCCAACTTATCGATTCCCTCCCAATCTAAATACTTCCTATGCTTGGCAGGAATTACGATTTCTGATGAATCTGGGTCTTCTACATCTAATTCAATTACCCCAATTCCAAAGGACGTAGCCAGTCTTGACAGTTCGTCAAAAAAATCGTCATTATCATAAATCTGCGCAGTTACCAAGTATGCGTTGTTGGCCCACGAAGAATTAGATACACATTGAAAAAGCTCTCTTAAATTCGAAAAATTTAATTCTCTTTTTAATTCAAATGAAAATAGTTCGATTGCACGTACTCCCATTACTCCGCTAAAATCGTAAACTTCTTGTTTCCAGTCCTCCATTGCAAAATGACAGCCGACCATGTCAGGATGGACCCATTCGCCAAATTCCTTTTTGCTAGACAAAGAATGATTTATTGTCTTTGTGTAACAATGTAAATAAGAACTGGCAAAATAGGTTAGAACCTTATGTAAATCCTTTTCAAGAAAAGTGAATTTCTTTTTCACCGGCGATGGAATATCATCCGGGATCGAATTATCATTTAAATCGATCTTACCCTCCATCGATTTTAAATAGAATTTCTTTGGCCGGGTATCAGTCCTGGCAAACTTTGATTTCGCATTGTCTCTTGAATTGACATACATCTGGGCTCCAAGGGTAGCTGAGGGAGTCTTTCCTGTAGAATTTAACTGCTTTACATATCCTTTATTAAGAGCGATACTCCAAATCTCTGTTGAGGTTAATGGCCTTGCTTCGTCCATTAAAACTTGTTCTGCAAGCTCAAGAAATGTCATGGTGGATTATTATTAATTAAGGTATCTTTTTAGTGCATTAATGAACGCCGAAGGTTTTCTAATCAGTTGATCTATCCTATCACGGGCTTTTTATTCGGGATGTTGATCCATGCATGGGGTGAATAAACGTGTTTGCGAATATAGCTAAAAGGGAGTTAATGTATTAATGCCGGACAACAATTTCAATTTTGGCATAGGTTATCAATTTTATTCATTAGCAATGAGTTAACATAGACTGTGGTGATAGTAAAATACTTTTAATATTTAGTGTCCCAGTGGGAAAGCTTAATCCTACATCTAAAGTAGATGAAGTCCGGTCCATATTAATCGAGCATAAGCTTTACCTCAGTAACAAAATACTATAATTCCCATGATATCTACCAGGCAAATTGAAAGACTTAGGAAAGTGATCACAGAAAATTTACGTGTTCAACGTGGTGGTGCGGAACACGTACCTTACATAGATGTTACGAGTGCACTTCCTGATGTAAAGGCACGACAGAATCACGCAATATTTGCTCGAAGGGGTGTGGTAAAACTCTTCTACTGCATCATTCAAAACGGGAGATGGAGCATGGAATTAAGATCATCTATTTGAATTGTGAGGATTTTAAAATGCATTCGTTCCCAAACGTGTTAATTGAAATTTTGGATGCCGTATTTGGAGAACTTCAACGCAATCTATCTGGTTGGTTTGGTCGAAAAAGAGGTCTCGTGATATTATTACGCAAATACGAACGCAACTGGAACAATGGCGTAAACGTGCAGACGCACAGATTGAACAAATTCGAGAGGCTACTACTACTGAAGTATCTGAGGCCATGAATTTAGCCGCAGATGTTGCTGGCTTTTTTGATGTTGATATAAAGGAGAGCGAGAGGCAAAAAAATGAGCAGGAGCGAACATATAAAAAGGCAGATGATAAGCTTCAAGAGTTAAATATTTGGTTACCAAGACTTAAGGATAAGATTAGAGAATTCTTTGAAATATCATCCGGAGTTAATGCCGTTTTTATTCAAATTGATGATTTCTATCACCTGAAGCGGGTGGATCAGCCATTTGTTATGGATTATGTGCATCGTCTCTGCAAAGACCTTCCCTATATTTTAAAATAGCGACACTTCGTCATGCAAGCGTTTTGTACGCAGATCGTTCTGGTCAACCTACTGGAGCTCAAGAGCGTCACGATTATCAGCCGATTAATATCGATTTCAGTTTTGCAGATTTCAGGAAAACTGAGAGCCAGCTCCGCCGAATACTTCATGAATTTGGTAAGCAAGCTAAAATGACTTCAGCCGAAATTGATGAGATTTTTAAAGGCGACGGTTTTAAGCGATTAGTGATGGCCGGTGGTGGAGTGCCTCGTGATTGCTTATCTATATTCCTAGAGGTATTACAAAATGTTAGCCAAGGTGATGGTCGTATTGGGAAGGACGATGTTAGAATTATGAGCCGAGGAAACTTTGAAAGAAGAATAGAAGAATTGAAGCAAGATTCGGAGGGGACTGAACAGAATGCATTGCTAAAAGGAATATATGTAATTCGAAAGTTTTGCCTAGAGAAGAAGACTAATTTGTTTTTTATTTCTGAGCAGATGCTTCAGCAACAGGACAACTTGCGCGATCTAATTTATCGCCTGTTGGATTATCGTATCATACATAGTGCAGGTACTGCTATTACTCATAAGTCACAATCAGGAACGTTTCATTCGTTTGTAATTGATGTTGGAGCATATGCACATATGCGAACTTTACAAGGTCGATTTACAGAACTAGATATTGGTGCGCCAAAAACAAGGGAAAAAATGCGTTCCGCGCCAATTCTGACTTTTGAGGATTTCAATGGCTTGTGGCAGTCTGTGCCAGAAAATATTGAACAAGCAATGAAAATTGAAGAAGAATCCTTTGAGGATCGTGCGCAGTTGAATTAAATCGGATTAAAATTGCGCTTAATGCCTAATTGGAGTTGGCGATAGTTGTTGCTAATAATAATTGTTATGTATGTAATTAGGTTAAAAAGCCTTTAACGATCAATGGTAGGAAAATTTCTTTTTCATTTTCCTCTAGTTTAGTACCAACTGTTGATTCTACATTGAGTCTGAATGGTTCTTGAAAATGGACTTCTAGTGCGTTGCCCTCAAATGGCTTGATTAGAATTTCAAATCCTTTATTTGGTATCAATCCTCCAGTTTCAACATCACTTCAAAATTGAAATCAAATGAAGCAACGTAGTCAGTTCCATCCAATGTTGTCGAACCCGTAAAGGTGTACAAATCAATATCCAGCCGAGCAATGAATAGAGGCAGGACACCAGGAAATAGTAATAAATCTGCTTGATCAAAGCCTAGTCTTTTCAAATGAAGTCCTAAATCCTTTTTATAAGGATGGTTAGTTATGTGAATATTTTTCGGCTGCAATCTTGTCATTAAATCACTCCAGTATTGATATAAAAATTGAATTGGAAAATGAAAAATGGGTTTTATGTCGGTTATATTATAAAGAGAGAATTCTTTTCCATTGCAAAGTGCGAAATAATTGGCTCGTATTTCGCTGTGTATGGCATACGAATATGCTTGTTCGACATGTACAGATTTAGTAATAGCTTCAGTCGGTGATTTGGCTTCTAGTATCCACGCATTTCGGCCAGCAACACTCATTAAATAATCTGGGATAATATAAATTTCTTTTCTGACAGAACCTATCGAAACAAAAGGGTGTATTAGTTTTTTGCTTCTTATGATCCTATTAGGCTCACTTGCGTTGTAACCTAACGCTTTTAATATTGGAGTTATAATTTCTTCTCTTACTGCATCTTCTTTAAAATCAGGGTCATCCAATAAGTTATAATCAAATCCTTTTATGGGATCAAAAAGTCTTCCATATTAAATTAGTCTAAAAGCTACGACTTGATGACGACATAATACAAATGCCAATAAATGCCTAGAAGCATTTAGGGTTAATATAAATTTAATAAAAATTGGAGTGCAAAATATAAGAATAGTTCCTATGATATACTTAGTTTGAGACAGGTGTTTCAGTAAAGATTAAGTGCAAACTTCAGATATGTTTCTAACTTAATAGTCAAAGCGCAATAGGCTTTTACTCGACTAAAAACAGAAAACCCGCGCCTAGCGCGGGTCTCTTCTAAATCGTGCGGACCGGACGGGACTCGAACCCGCGACCTCCGCCGTGACAGGGCGGCATTCTAACCGACTGAACTACCGATCCTTTCCGTTAACCGGGTTGCAAATATAGCGACAAGTCTTGTAATTTTACAAATCAAATTTTTCCATGCCGCCAAACGACCATTCCCGATCCCCCAGGCCCCCGCCTCACCCGGCTGGCCCCCACGCCCAGCGGATTCCTCCACCTGGGAAACCTCCTGTCGTTTGCCGCTACTTATGCCCTCGCAACACGTTATAAAGCCGATATCCTCCTCCGGATCGACGATCTCGACCGCGAACGCTTCCGCCCCGAATACCTCCAGGATATCTTCGATACCCTCCACTTCATGGAGATCCCCTGGCACCACGGCCCCCGCAACCCGGAAGAATTCTCCGCCAATTGGTCCCAATCCTCCGGATGGAGCGCTACGCCGGCTTCCTGGAATCCCTCCGCACCGGGGACACCTCTTCGCCTGCGATTGCTCCCGCACCCAGCTGGCAGGCGGCGTCTATGCAGGCACCTGCAGGGATAAGCAGATACCCCTGGATACCCCCAATGTAGCCTGGCGACTAAAAACCGATCCCGACACACCGATCCGGATGCGGGGCCTGACAGGAGAGGCACAATCGCAAACGCTCCCGCCTTCCATGTACGACTTTATCGTCCGCAAGAAGAACGGCGATCCCGCATACCAGCTGGCTTCCGTGGCCGATGATCTCCAATACGGCGTAAACCTGGTGGTAAGGGGAGAAGACCTCCTGCCTTCGACCCTCGGGCAACTCTACCTCGCCTCGCTGTTACCGCCCAACGCCTTCCCGGAAACCGCCTTCTGGCATCATCCCTTACTGGAAGGCCCCTCGGGCCATAAACTCTCTAAATCCGCCGGCGATACTTCCATCCGCTACTTGCGCGGACAAGGCCGCTCTGCCGCGGATATCTGTACCGCCACGGCACAAATGATGGATCCCGCGGCGCATCCCGGTAGCGCGCTGGAACTGGGGAGTGGCTCCTGCGCCGCGAAGGCATATGATGATTATTTAATTGGTTCCCGCAGGATGGTCTTCAGCTTTTCCTGGGGCGTTTTCCGGAAGTCGGACAGGTAGATCTCATGATGAAGGCCATTATGGGAAAGGTGGTGGGCGGTCATGTAGTCATGCATCACCTGCAACGTTTCGCCTTCCCGGCTGAAAGGCCCCTTATGCAGCATCTGCAAAGACTTCCCCTCATGCATCCCGAAAAGCGTTACCTCCTTGGCCTTAGCCACGCCCTTCTTTACCGCCGCTTCAATGCCCGCAGTAATATCCGCCTCCATCACGAAATCGGGCATTCGGATGAGCAGCCGGTACGACCACTCACTCCTCGGTACCTTCGCCGGCGCATCCGCCATGGTAAGACCCGGATACGCCGTCATATCGAACCACCACTGTCCTTCCAGCTTGGCGACGGTAAAATCATTCCCACGGGCCTTACAGGCGAATTTAATGGCATAGGCGACAGGGTAGAGGGCGCCGATAGTAGCCGCGAAATCTTCGCCGGAGGGGTCGCCCTGGCCGGTAAGAGCAAGGTAACGCGCCGGCCCGATGTCCACGATTTCAGGTTGAGAGGCAGCGGTATAATAGGATTTGTACTTTTTAGTAAGGTCCAGTTTTTCCATAGTGGTGCGTTTTGGTGCAAAGAAAGTTTCGGGGCTGACAACCGTATGTCAGTAGCAAGGGTAGTAAATTTTTATTATATTTCGAATCACTAAAACAGCATCCTATGAGCAAATTCGTAATCACCAAAAGATCGAACGGAGAATTTCAGTTCAACCTGAAGGCCGGAAACGGCGAAATCATCCTCAGCAGCGAAGGTTATTCCTCCAAGGCAGCCTGCCAGAACGGGATCGATTCCGTTCGCAACAATGCCCGGACAGACGAGCGCTTTGAGCGTAAAACCAACGCCGGCGGAAAATTCTACTTCAACCTGAAAGCGGCCAACGGCCAGATCATCGGGACCAGTCAACAATACGCCTCCGAATCCGGGCGCGACGGCGGCATCGATTCCGTAAAGAAAAACGGGCCAGACGCCGAAGTCGATGATCAGTCTGCGGCGTAATGCCTCAGCATATATCTTTCGCGAAGGCCTGCCATTGGCAGGCTTTCCCTTTGAAGTGGATGGTTATTCCAACTTTTTTACCTATATTTAGATACCTATTAACCGCACTGGGCCTATCCGTCAGGCAATATCCCTTCCTTCATTAACCTCAAATTGTTCCACAATGGAAAAAGAACTGGCCATCGGGCTTGTGCGTCACACATCACCAGCGAACATTTTCCTGCTGAGCTGGAGTCCTTCAACATTTTCGCAGAAGACTGCTTCGACAGGATCGCGGATGGCGAACATCCCGGAGATCTGTACCAAAACAGCGGCGGTCATAACGAATTCTCCTGGGAGGCGGCAGGAGAGGGCCTTCAATCGCTCGGTATCCTCGCCGGCACCGTTTCCGCTTTCCTGGCCCTGAAGAAGGACTGGGGCGCCTCAAAGACAAACAGATCGATTCCCTCAAAGCAAAATGGCAGCTGGATCTGATCAATAGTGGCGTAGCGCCGGAAGTGGCCGCTGTTATCGTGGCGAAGTACCGGAAGACCTTAAAAACTGTTCCAATGAGCCAGGATCTTATGCAAGAGTACGCGGAGCGCTCAGCAGAGATCGCTGATAGCGCAGCTCGCGTCAAGAGGTCCGTATTCCGCCTCATGAAATTCTATATTTGGGCCTTTGCCATCGTCATCGTATTTCTGAATTTTCCTACGTGATACAGTTCTATCATTACACGCATGACAGTGCCGATTACTACGATTATCGTTACAGTCAGATGGATGGTTTCAGCGGTGATTTGATGAGGATGTTTTACGTCACCGGCATGTTGGGGCGATGAGCTCGGTTGCTACCGGCTTCCTGCTGTATGCGGTCATCCGGGAGGGATTCGGGAAATTCGATAAGGACGTGCAGGCAGGCCGTATTACGGAGCTGAAGGAATCGCAGGGCGCCTCTATTCGTGAAATGACACTCGCGCTTGCAGCCGACATGCAGCTGCCTCCGGAGTATCCCATCCGTTTCTGGAAAACAATGAGCACGGCGCAATATCCCTCTGTTCAGCAGGTTGAAGAGGGAGATGTTAATATCGTTTTGCCTGTAAACTATTTCCTCTATCACCAGCAACATCCAGAACGTTCCAAAGCTATACTGGCGCACGAACTGGGGCATGTCCGGCAGCGGGATACGGATCTGTATATGCTGTCGGAAAAATTCTATTCGACCGTTCGGCTGGTGGTAGTGCCGATGATGTGCCTGTCCTTGTTTACTGTTTTACTGATGCTGGTGTTGAATGGCAATAACCAGGTGCAGGATGGCTTTTTACCAGTGGCTGTTAGCGCGCTCTCTGTGATTATTCCCGGCGCCTTCATCGTTTTTTACATGGGGCAGTATAACAAGATAAAAGCTTTGCGCCAGCAGTCCGAACACCTGGCGGATATGAACGCTTACCTGTATGCCGATGGCGACCGCCTGCTGGAAGTCCTGCAAACGTTGCAGGAGCCCGGACGGAGGAATAACATCGTTCATCCGCCGCGCAAGGAGCGGATCGCATACATTCAACAACTGTATAATCCCCAAATAATTCCCTCATGAACGCAATTGTTTATAAAAAGCGGCTGTCATTACCGCGGTTACGATCGTCGTAGTGTCGGGTATAGACATGGTGTTACGCGCACCAGGTGTAATTACCAACAATGAAATGACATGGATGTATAAGATCGAAGGGGTGCTGTATATAGCATTTATGTTAGTGATGGTGATGGCGTTGAGCAAGGAGAGGGTTACGGACAATGACAGGGGATGGGCGCTGGGCGCGGTAGGAGGGATTGCTGCATTGATGACATTATGGTATGCGCATAGCCTGGCCTCCGCCATGCAGGCATATCTCGGCTTCTCGAAGAAGTTCCAGGAAGACAATACGGCGTCGGTTCCGGAACTTAACATTAGGTCCGTTTTGGACTATCTGATGGAGCCGGGATTTCTATTGTTAGCAGTGATCTTGTTCATCTTGTTGAAACGGTATGCTACCGTTAAATCGCTGGTGTTCGTATTGTTGGCGATGCTGATGACCTATTCCGTGATGTTCCTGTATAGTATCATTTTTCCTGCATTGTTTGAGGTGAACCATGCACTATTTTATTGAAGAAGTGATACCGGTTGATCTGAATGTCAGATAAGTTCAAGGTGTGATAATTCTTTTCCCAAATCCTTGATTCCGGTAAGGATTCGGTTTACCTGCTTATCTGACGGCGCTTTAATGCCAGTGGCATATTGCGATAGAAGTGACTGGCTAATCCCAATTCTTTCCGCGAGAGCAGTCGAATTGATCACTTTATAGTATTCAAAAAATTGCATCACATCGAGCCGTATAATCAGGTCTTTTTCAGAAACATCCTTCATGCCTTGTGTTTCACGCCAAGTATTGATAGCGTCAAGAATATTGTTTCTTAAGCGCGGCATGGTGGCGCCGGTAGTTCCAACCGGAATGTCATCATTCGCAGCAAATGCGGAGTATCCGGTTCCTGTTTTTTCAACGATGAATACATACTTCATGGGGAAACAATTTTAATGTGAATTTGGGGTAGTGCCAGATCCGGGAATGCAACACTCCCAAAACAAAAAAATGCCCAAAGACCGAAGTCAATGAGCATTTAAAGCTTGCGGAGGAGAAGGGATTCGAACCCTTGATAGGCTTTCACCTATACACACTTTCCAGGCGTGCCAGTTCAACCACTCCTGCACTCCTCCGTGCGGTTGAATTGTCTAATTCAGGGACGCAAAGATAACCTTTTGTTTATTAATTCCAACTTTATTTTCAGGAATTACGCCCCTTGTAGACCATCTTCATATAAACACCTCCCTTTTTAACTCGTCCAGCATCTGCCGGAGCCGCTTCTCACGGGTTTCCTGCAACTTGGCCCGGGTGATCCAGGAAAGGTAGTCGTTCTGCTGATATGCCGGGCGAGCCTCGTACTTTTCATACAGCTCCTCCTCACGTAAAGCCGCTTCAATATAGTCGGGCATGGACTGGATAGGGCGCTTCAGATTGCTGAAATCTCTCTGCATGGTTAAATGGATTATGGGTCGAAATTAAGAAATTAAGCCCCTAAATCCATGCCACTAAGGCTCCAATGCCGGCTCGGTAGGCGTCAGCTCACCGCGCAGCGGCTCTTCCAGCAGCCGTTTCACCTCCGCAGGTGGAAGGTTCTGGCCCAGGAGGAACATCAGCTTCGTGGTAGCCGCCTCAAACGTCATATCATGCCCGCTCACCACCCCGATCTTTTGCAGGTGCGTGGAAGTCTCGTACTTGCCGAGCTCCACCGAGCCACCGTCGCACTGGGTAATGTCTACCATGATGATCCCTTTGTCGGCCGCCTTCTGCAGGCATTCCGTGAACCACGACTGCGTAGTGGCATTGCCGCTGCCGAAGGTCTCCAGCAACAGGCCCCGCATACCAGGCGTATTCACAATGGCTTCCACGGCGCGGCGGGTGATCCCCGGGAAGATCTTCAGCACGCCGATATTCGGATCCATATTCTTATGGACCTTCAGCTCCTTGGTAGGAGCAGGCAGCATGAAGTTTTGCTTGTATTTGATATCGATACCTGCCTCCGCGAGCGCGGGGTAGTTCATGGAGTAGAAAGCTTCGAACTTCTCGGCGTTATACTTCTTGGCGCGGTTACCGCGGAACAGCATAAAGTCGAAATAGATGCAGACCTCGGGTACCATGCAATGGCCGTTAGACTTCGTGCTGGCGATTTCCATCGCGGTGATGATGTTCTCTTTCGCGTCCGTCCTGATCTTGCCGATAGGCAGCTGGCTGCCGGTAAGGATCACAGGCTTGGAAAGATTTTCCAGCATGTAGCTTAAGGCGGAAGCCGTAAAGGCCATGGTGTCCGAACCGTGAAGGATCACGAAACCATCATAACGGTCGTACCTGTCTTCGATAATTCCCGCCAGCTCGGACCATACTTCGGGATGCATGTCAGACGAGTCCATCGGTGGATTGAATGCATACACGTAAAAATCAATTCCCATCCGGTAAAGCTCAGGAAGATTATTCCTGATCTCGTTGAAACCGATGGGCCGCAGCGCGGTCGTCTTTTCGTCGTAAATCATCCCCACGGTGCCCCGGTATAGATGATGAGAATCTTCGTCATGTAACGCTATAGAATTGCATGCAAATGTACCGCGTTATCAGTTAGAGCATTTTGAATAATTTTTGCGCATTGGCAGTGGTTATCGCAGCGACTTCCTCAATTTTTAGATTTTTTACATCGGCGACCGTCTGCCCGATCAGCGGGATGTAGCTGCTTTCGTTACGCTTACCCCGGTAAGGGACCGGCGCCAGGTAAGGCGCATCCGTCTCCAATACGATATGTTCCAGGGTATTTGCGCCACTACGGCATCGAGCCCCGACTTCTTAAACGTCACCACGCCGCCGATGCCCAGGTAAAACCCCATTTCAATGATCTCCTGCGCCTCTTCCACCGTGCCTGAAAAGCAATGGAATACGCCCGTCAGCTGCCCGCCGTGGAGCTCTTTAACCACATCGATACAGGCCCTGGTGGCCTCCCGGCTATGAATGGCTATAGGAGATCGAACTCCAGCGCCATCCGGATCTGGCTGCGGAAAGCATGGTATTGTTGTTCCTGGCGCGACTTATCCCAATAAAAATCCAGTCCTATCTCGCCCACGCCCCAGAATTTTCTCGCTTCCAGCCATTTCCGCACAATAGCCAGCTGTTCTTCTACGTTTTCTTTCACGTAAACGGGATGCAGCCCCATCATCGGCAGGCAGTTTTGCGGGAAAGCCGCTTCCAGTGCCAGCATGACCCCGATGGAATCCTCGTCGATATTGGGCAGCAACATCGTCCCGACGCCCTGCCGGATGGCACGGTCCACCATCTCGGGGCGGTCCGTATCGAAATTATCGGAGTATAAATGGGCGTGGGTATCAATCCAGTTCATTATATATTGTTTTTTTCGTTTAATTGTTTATCTTTAATTTTTTAAAAACTCTAATATTTGAGACGATCCGTCCGTCAAAGGTAAGTCTCACTATGCCAATACCTATTAAAAACCTCCTAAGATGAAACACTATTTTAACACTAACAAGGTGCTGTCCGTAACCGCGCTCGCCATCGGCGCCATCACAATTTTCTTCGCCTGCAAGAAAGACGATGCCAAAACAGGGGCAGATGATAAGAAAGATAACGCTACTATTACCGCCGCTGTTTCACAAGCCAGCGTCAATGCCATATACGAGGATGTGTTCACCACAACCATAGAAAATAACGCCCGCGAACTGCCTCCCAGTGGCCGCAAAGCCCCGTACAGTCAGATCAGCAGCCCAATAAATGCTTCGGCTCCTTCTCAGCGGAACCGGGGATCTCACCACTTATCCCAAGACCTTAGGCATCGATTTTGAAGCCGGTTGCACGGATGGTTACGGCGTTACCCGCAAAGGGAAGATCATTATCAAACTTCAAAGCATCCTCTGGCTCACAGACGCCACGGCTACCGTAACATTCGAGAACTACTTCGTGAACGGCGTTAAAGTGGAAGGTAAAGTAGTGATCACGACCACCAGCTGGCTCTCCGCTAAGAAAACATACACCTACACCGTAACCGACGGCAAACTGACTTTCCCCAACGGCAAAACCGCCACCTACAGCGGCACACGTACCATCGAGTATAAAGCCGGCGCAAACACGGAGTCTGTGGCCGATGATGTGTTCACCATGACCGGCACCGCCACTTACACCGATTCGTTGGGAACTGCTACCGTTGCTATCACCAAGCCGCTGGAGCGCGCAGTGCTCTGCCCCTGGATCGGCGCAGGTGAAGTAACCGTTACCCTGAATGCTCACGCCGGCAAGCTGAACTATGGCAACGGCGAATGCGATAAGAAAGGCACCATTACCATTGGCGACAAAACCAAAGAAATCACCCTGTAACCCGCTTACAGGTTGGCATATAACAACGCCGCATGTCTGAAGAGGCATGCGGCGTTGTCGTTTTATAACGCGATCATTTATACAATTGCGCGGACTTCCCAGCCCTGGCGCTTACAGTGCTCCAGTACCCTTGGAAGGGCGTAGCTAAGCCGGTCCCAGGCCTTTTCGCTGTCGTGGAACACCACGATAGACCCCGGCTGTAACTTGAACACCACATTCTGCACACAGGCCTCACCGGTAATTTCCTGTCGAAATCCCCACTCAGCACGTCCCACATAATGATCTGGTAGTCCTTTTTAAGTTCTTTTATCTGGAAAGGAGATATCCTGCCATAGGGCGGCCGGAACAGTTTAGAACGGATGTATTGCGCCGCTTCGCAGATATTAGCTACATATTTATCGGTCGCGGTTTTCCAGCCGTTGAGGTGGTTATGGGTATGATTGCCTACAGAATGGCCATCCAGCAGTATCTGTTGGTAGATGTCCGGGTGCTCCACCACGTTTTTGCCGATACAGAAGAAGGTACCTTTCGCCTCGTACTTCTTCAGCTGTTCAAGGACGAATGGCGTGGCTTTGGGATGGGGGCCGTCGTCGAAAGTCAGGTAAACGGCCGGGACGGCAGGCGAGAAATTCCAGTGCAGCTTTTATAAAGTGACTTCAGTAAGCCGGGTGTTTTCGTAAAATAGAACATGTTAAGCGGATTAGCGTGATCGTTCCCTGCCCCGAAATTATTATTTTTGCGCCGTATGAGTCACAATAAAGTAAGGGTGCGCTTTGCGCCGAGCCCTACGGGCGGACTTCACCTCGGCGGCGTACGCACGGTGCTGTTCAATTATCTCTTCGCCCGTCAGCATAACGGTGAGTTTATCCTCCGGATCGAAGACACGGACCAGACACGTTTTGTGCCCGGCGCCGAGGAATATATCGTGGAATGCCTCCGCTGGTGCGGACTGGAGCCGGATGAGAGCCCCTGAAAGGCGGTCCCTACACCCCTTACCGTCAATCCGAACGTAAGGCTTTATACCGCCAGTACGCGGAGCAACTGGTAGCCTCCGGCCATGCTTATTACGCATTCGATACCCCGAAGAACTGGAAGCCATGCGCGAAGTAGAACGCGCCCGCGGCAACCATTCTCCGCAATATAACCACGCCGTTCGCGCCACCATGCGCAACTCCCTCACCCTGGAAGCGGCCGAAGTAAAGGAGCTCCTGGATAAGGGAACGCCCCACGTAGTCCGCATCAAAATGCCGACCAACGAGGAAGTAACCTTCACGGATATGATCCGTGGCGACGTTACCTTCCAGACCAATATCGTGGACGATAAAGTACTGCTGAAGGCCGATGGCATGCCCACTTATCACCTGGCCGTAGTCGTGGATGATTACCTCATGAAGATCTCCCACGCCTTCCGCGGTGAAGAATGGCTCCCCTCCGCACCGGTGCACATCCTGCTCTGGCAATACCTGGGATGGGGAACGAAATGCCCCAATGGGCGCACCTCCCGCTCATCCTGAAACCAGATGGCAACGGCAAGCTCTCTAAACGCGACGGCGACCGCCTCGGCTTCCCCGTATATGCCATGAACTGGCAGGATCCCGCAACCGGCGATCTCACCAAAGGCTTCCGTGAAAACGGCTTCCTACCCGAAGCATTTATCAATATGCTGGCCATGCTCGGCTGGAATGATGGTTCCGGTCAGGAAATCTTCACCATGGAAGAACTGATCCAGAAGTTCTCCATCTCCCGCGTGCACAAAGGCGGCGCCAAATTCGACTACGACAAGGCCAAATGGTTCAACCACCAATGGATCCAGCGTACCGATAACCAGCGCCTCGCACATCTCTTCCTCCCTGTGCTTGAAGCGAAGGGCGTTGTAGCGGAACCTGCGTATGCAGAGAAAATCACCGCCATGGTGAAAGAGCGCTGCCAGTTCGTGAACGAGATATGGGATCATGGGTTCTTCTTCTTCGTTCGCCCGGAGAAATACGACCTGGATGCCGTTAAGCCTAAGTGGAATGCGGATAAACAGGCTTTCTTCGGTGAATGGTCGGCCGCGTTGCTCCACCAGGAAGACTTCTCCGCCGTCGCGTTGGAAGAAGGCTTTAAAGCCCTCGCCGCCGCCAAAGGCATCAAGCCCGGTGAATTACAGCTGCCCTTCCGCATCATGCTCTGCGGCGGGAAGTTCGGTCCCCGGTATTCGATATCGCCGCCACCATCGGCAAGAACGAAACGATCGACCGTATCGCGCTTGCACTGGATTTACTGAAATAAAGAACGCTTTGTATAAAGAAAAGGCCATCCGCAGGGATGGCCTTTTTATGACTGTGAGATATCGGCTATGCTTTCTTGGCTTCCTTGGCCCAGGTGTCTTTCAGCGTCACCGTACGGTTGAACACGGGGCGCTCGGGTGTAGATTCGTAGTCAGCCACGAAATACCCCTTGCGGAGGAACTGGAAGCGTTCGCCCGGCTTCGCATCGGCGAGGAAAGGCTCGATATAGGCCTTTTCTATCACCTCAAGAGAATTCGGGTTGATGAGGTCCTTGAAGTCTCCCTCGGCGGCGGCAGGGTTCTCTACGGTGAAGAGACGGTCGTACAGGCGTACTTCTGCGGTCTTCGCATGTGCCGCGCTCAGCCAGTGGATGGTCCCTTTTACGCTCATGGCGCTGCCCTCCGCACCCGATTTGCTTTCGGGGATGTGGGTGGCGTATACGGTCGTAACGTTGCCGTCGGCGTCTTTGTCGAAGCCGGTGCACTCTACGATATAAGCATATTTCAGGCGCACTTTCAGGCCCACGCCCAGGCGGAAGAACTTTTTGGGAGGGTTCTCCATAAAGTCTTCCCGCTCGATCCAGAGGGTGTTGCTGAAGGTCACGTTGCGATGGCCTGCTGCGGGATCTTCGGGATTATTCTCGGCCTGCAGTTCTTCTGTTTGTCCTTCGGGATAGCTGGTGATGACCAGTTTGATGGGATCCAGCACAGCCATGACACGCGGGGCCGTTTTGTTCAGCTCCTCACGGATGCAGTATTCCAGCAGGCTCAGCTCGATGATGTTATCACGCTTCTGAATACCCACGCGCTCCGCGAATGTGCGGATGCTGGAAGGCGTATAGCCGCGGCGGCGGAAAGCGGCGATCGTGGGCATGCGGGGATCATCCCAGCCGCGCACGATGTTGTCGTTAACCAGTTGCAGCAGCTTGCGCTTGCTCATCACGGTATAGCTGAGGTTCAGCCGCGCAAATTCATACTGGTGCGAAGGGAAGATACCCAGCTGCTGGATGAACCAGTCATACAGCGGGCGGTGGGGATAAACTCCAGCGTACAGATGGAATGCGTGATGTTTTCGATGCTGTCGCTCTGCCCGTGCGCGAAGTCGTACATGGGGTAGATGCTCCAGGCGTCTCCGGTGCGGTGGTGATGCGCATGTTTAATGCGGTACATGATAGGATCGCGCATATGCATATTGGGCGAAGCCATATCCACTTTGGCGCGAAGGGTCTTGGCGGCGTCGGGATACTTGCCGGCGCGCATGTCCGCGAACAGCTGGAGGTTCTCTTCCACGCTGCGGCTGCGGTAGGGGCTGTCCTTACCCGGTTCGGTAGGCGTGCCCTTCATAGCGGCGATCTCTGCGGCGGTGGAATCGTCCACATAAGCCAGTCCCTTCTTGATCAGCTCCACGGCAAACGCGTACAGCTGCTCGAAGTAATCCGAGGCATACAGTTCATTGGCCCATTCAAAGCCGAGCCATTTAATATCTTCCTTGATGGAATCCACGTACTCGGTGTCTTCCGTAACGGGGTTGGTATCGTCGAAGCGGAGGTTGGTTTGTCCGCCGTATTTTTTAGCCAGTCCGAAATTGAGGCAGATGCTCTTGGCATGCCCGATATGCAGGTAACCATTGGGCTCGGGAGGAAGCGGGTGTGTATCCGTCCGCCGTGGAGGCCCTTGGCAATATCTTCTTCTACGATCTGTTCCAGGAAATTCAGTGATCTTTCTTCGCTCATAATTGGCTTTTTATCCGAATTGCAAAGGTAATATAATTGAAAACACGCTTTTGCCGCACTTTCGGGGAAAATACTACATTTACAATCCAATAATAGGAATTATGGTCAACCCGAATCAACGTCCCATCCGCGTACTCGTCGCCAAAGTAGGCCTGGACGGCCACGACCGCGGCGCCAAGGTCATTGCCTCCGCCCTCAGAGACGCAGGGATGGAAGTGATCTATACCGGACTGCGGCAGACGCCGGAAATGGTGGTAAATGCAGCCCTGCAGGAAGACGTGGACGCCATCGGCGTCAGCATTCTTTCAGGCGCCCACATGACCGTATTCCCTAAGATCATTGCCCTGATGAAGGAGAAGCAGATGAACGACGTGCTCCTGACCGGAGGCGGCATCATCCCCGACGCAGATATCCAGGAACTCTATGCCCTCGGGGTGGGAAAACTGTTCCCTCCCGGCACCCATACCCGTGAGATTGCCGACTATATCGAAGGCTGGACCCGCGAGCACAGAGAATTTTAACTTTTTTGAAACTTTTCACAAACGCATTCGTCTTCTTTACGGACGGCAGCATACCGAGCGCTTCCCGGGGATCCCGAACGGAAAGCCCGGCCGTGTAGAACGCGGCTGTCCCCATCCTTAACCACGTAAAGTTGAAACCATCATGAAAATTGTCCGCTACGCAACACTGTCCCTGGCCTTCATCGCCTCCGCAGCCACTGGCTATGCCCAGGATCAGCCCAATGAGAATAAAGGAGATACCACCGTGGTATCCACCGAAACCAAGAAGAAAGTGAGCTATCACTTCCACATCTACGCACCGCCCAAACCGGGTAAAGGCTATGTGACCGCTGGCGGTAATGGTCCGCTGCTCTCTTTCGCAAATGTGAAGAATCTCGACGAGCGCGTGCGTAACATCCCCGCTTTACCGTCTTTTTCAATATCGGGACCAACTATAACTACGACTTTAATAACAACATCGGCATATTCAGTGGATTGAATATCAAGAATATAGGTATTATCACCAAGCCCAACGACTCCGTGAAGCTCAAACAGCGCGTCTATACCCTGGGCGTACCGCTGGGTTTCAAGATCGGCGACCTCCGCAGCGGTACCTTCCTGTTTTTCGGCGGGGAATATGATATGGCCTTTAACTATAAAGAGAAGTATTTCCTGGATGGCGATAAGAAATCCAAGTTCAACGAGTGGTTCAGCGACCGGACAGACCTCTTCATGCCTTCCCTGTTCGCCGGCTTCCGTTTCGGGCCCGCATTTGGCGTAAAAGGACAATATTACCTGAACAATTTCTACAACCAGGACTACACCGAAACGGTGAACGGCGTTAAGACGCAGCCGTATAAGAACCTGAAAGCCAATATGATGTTCGTGACGCTGAGCTATAACTTCGGTATCCGCAAACACGAAAAGACCAAGACGACCACCACCACCGAATACCGCAAAGGCACTAAGGTGATCATCGAAAAAGAACTGAAATCACTGATTAACAGAAGCTTAGCCAACAATAGATGAAGGCGTCGCCGGTATGGCGGCGCCTTACTTTTTGTATTCTAATGGGTTGCTAATCAATGTGATCTACAGATCAAGTCCACCTCAGGTCCGCCTCATCTCCACATCAACAGCACCGACTTGGTATTCGCCCGGTAATTCCCCGGTATGGGCCCGGCAATAACGCAGTAGGGCAGTGGTAATACTCCTTCATTTGCATGGCGGCTGCTACTTTTATTTCCCCTTACTTTCAATACGCTTAAATTAGCCGGATCATACCGAAACAAAACATCTTGCCATATGTACAAAACCATCAGCACGCAACTGAACGAAGGCATCCTGGAGATCACCATCAACCGGCCCGATAAGCTCAATGCCCTCAACCGCGAAGTCATGCAGGAACTGGCTTTAGCCGTTGACGAAGTGTATAAGAACAAGGAAGTTTATGCCGCCATCATTACCGGCAGCGGTCCCAAGGCGTTCATCGCGGGGCGGACATCTCTGAGTTTTTGTCGCTGACGCCCGAGCAGGGGATGGAACTGGCCAAGAAAGGGCATACTATTTTCCAGCGGATAGAGGATTGTCCTAAGCCCATCGTGGCGGCGGTGAACGGTTTTGCGCTGGGTGGCGGCTGCGAGCTGGCCATGTCCTGCCATTTCCGTCTCGCGAGCGATAACGCCAAATTCGGGCAACCGGAGGTGAACCTGGGAATCATCCCGGGATATGGCGGCACCCAACGGCTGACGCGCCTCATCGGCAAAGGGAAAGCCCTGGAACTGATGCTGACGGGAGACATGATTTCGGCGGAAGAAGCCCTGAAATGGGGACTTGTGAACCACGTCACCACCCCGGAAGAGCTGCTGGGTAAAACCCGCGCGCAGCTGGCCAAGATCCGTGAAAAGGCCCCCTGGCCGTGGCGCGTGTCATCAAAAGCGTCAATTCCTACTTTAAATACGACGAAAACGGCTTCGAGACGGAGATCAGGAATTCGCGGACAGCTTCGCCACCAAAGACCTTACAGAAGGCGCTACCGCCTTTATCGAGAAACGCAAACCCAATTTCAAAGGAGAATAAACCGGAGGTTCTGTAACTTTACGGTCCAAAATTTCAAGTATTATGGATTTCAGGATAGAGAAAGACACGATGGGCGAGGTGAAAGTGCCCGCCAATGCATATTTCGGCGCACAAACCCAACGCTCCATCGACAACTTCAGGATAGCCCAGGACATTAACAAAATGCCGAAGGAAATCATTAAAGCCTTCGCTTACCTGAAAAAGGCCGCCGCCCTCACCAACCAGGAAGCCGGCGCCCTCCCCGCGGAGAAAGCCGCACTCATCGGTAAAGTGTGCGACGAGATCCTCGAAGGCAAACTCGATAACGAATTCCCCCTCGTGGTTTGGCAAACCGGTTCCGGTACCCAGTCCAACATGAACGTGAACGAAGTAGTGGCTTACCGCGCGCACGTCCTCAACGGCGGACAGCTCACCGATAAAGACAAGGTGCTGCATCCGAACGACGATGTGAACAAATCACAATCCTCCAACGATACTTTCCCCACCGCGATGCACATTGCGGCCTATAAGATGCTCGTGGAAGTAACCATCCCCGGCATTACCAAACTCCGCAACACCCTCGCCGCCAAAGCGAAGGAATACATGCACATTGTGAAGATCGGCCGCACCCACTTTATGGACGCCACGCCGCTTACGCTGGGCCAGGAGATCAGCGGGTATGTTTCCCAGCTGGATCATGGCCTGCGCGCTATCAATAACACGCTGGCCCACCTGTCCGAACTGGCGCTGGGCGGCACTGCCGTAGGTACAGGTATCAATACGCCCGAAGGTTATGCGGTGAACGTTGCGAAGCATATCGCCCAGCTCACCGGCCTGCCTTTCGTAACAGCAGAAAATAAATTCGAATCCCTCGCGGCTCATGATGCCATCGTAGAATCCCACGGTGCGCTTAAAACGGTAGCCGTTAGCCTCATGAAGATCGCGAACGACATCCGTATGCTCAGCTCCGGCCCCCGTTCCGGTATCGGTGAACTGTTCATCCCCGACAATGAACCCGGTTCTTCCATCATGCCCGGTAAAGTAAACCCGACCCAGTGCGAAGCGCTCACCATGATCGCGGCACAGGTACTGGGTAACGACGTAGCCATCAACATCGGCGGCGCCACCGGCCACTTTGAGCTGAACGTGTTCAAGCCGATGATGATCTATAACTTCCTCCACAGCGCCCGCCTGCTGGGCGATGGTTGCGTAAGCTTCAATGACAAGTGCGCGGAAGGTCTCGCCCCATCGAGGAAAACATCAGGAAGCACGTAGACAATTCCCATGCTGGTAACCGCCCTCAACACGAAGATCGGTTACTACAAAGCCGCCGAGATCGCGCAGAAGGCGCACAAAGAAGGCACCACGCTGAAGGAAATGGCCGTGAAACTGGGTTACGTTACGCCCGAAGAATTCGACGCCTGGGTAATCCCCGCCAACATGGTCGGTAAACTCGGATAAGCGAATCCGACGATAAAATAAAAAGGTTGTCTGCCGTAGCGGACAACCTTTTTTATGTTTCGTAAAGAATCAGGCTACTTCATCAAAGTAATAATGATCGTGCGCAGGCTCATCGCGATCACCAATACGGCTACCATGATCATGAGCGGTTTGCGCTTCATCTTTTTACAAGAATGGCCGCAAAGGGCGATGCGATCACGCCGCCGAGAATCAACCCTATTATCACCTGCCAGCTGTCAACACCGTTGAAGAACAACAGCGTGCCTGCGCTGGATGCGGCGATAAAGAACTCAGCTGCATTGACTGAACCGATGGTGTAGTTCACGGTACGGCCTTTGGCAAGCAGGGTCGAAGTAACGATCGGTCCCCAGCCTCCTCCGCCGATGGAATCCATGAAACCGCCGAAGAATGCCAATGGCCCCAGGCGTTTGGTTTTGCTTTTGGGCTTGCGTTTCTGCAATGCTTTACGGAGGATGAGGATGCCGAGGATCATGAGGTATGCGCTCATGAATGGCTTTATGATGTCGCCGTCTATGACGTCAGACAGCAGCCAGGCGCCGGCGATAGCGCCGATCATGCCCGGTATGAGAAGATGAAGAAAAAGCTTTTTGTTAACGTTGCCCAGCTTGAAGTGCGCAATGCCGCTGGCGCCGTCGTAAACACTTCCGCTACATGGACGCTGGTGCTCGTCATGGCCGGAGATACACCCAGGCCCAACAGGAGGGAAGATGAGGTAGCGCCATAAGCCATTCCCAGCGCCCCGTCTATCATCTGAGCGGTTAATCCCACACCCATAAAGAACAGCAGCTTGCTGGTAAATATGTCCTGAGCCAGCTCCGCGATCCGGGTCTGCGCATCATGCGATATGGCATAGTGATAAGTAAACCACAGGCCAGCCGCTACCACCAGTATGGAAACGCCGATCAGCACCCAGATCCAGTGGCTCTTTTTGTTATCCTCGTTGACAAGGTCTATGAGCACTTTCTGGGTAGCATCGGTAGCAACACGCTGTTCCGCCTTATCGATCACCTCATTATGCGACATATTGAATTATTAATAAAGTCTACAGGGATTGTGGACTAAAAATAGAAGTAATCCCCGGTTTATCCAAATAAATCTGCCCGTATTTGAAAAAAAAAAAAAAGGCGGAGGTCGCTATGCGCCTCCGCCGGACAGGTTGGTTTTTGTGTAACAGGGTTTCCAATAGTATGGTAAAGCGGCCGCAGCGGGCTGCGGCGCGCCGTCAGTTATTTGGTCAGCAGGCCTTCTACGGTGAACGCTGCATAATACAACGCGCCGATGGTAGGCCCTGCGGCATATTGAATATAGCGGTGGTTGAACAGGTTGGAGCCGCCCACTTTGATGGTGGTTTTGATCTTCGGGATGCGGTAGTTCACCTGTGCGTCTACGGTGCTGAATGCCGGCACGTCGCCGTTGGCCAGGGGCTTTCCCAATAGAAGGTGTTCTGCCAGCGCCAAACCACGTTGAAGCCGAAGTTCTTGAACAGTTCCCGGTTGCCGAAGCTGAGGTTAGTTACCCAGTCGGGCGTGTTAAAGCCGGTGGCGAACACGTCTTTCTCTTTGTTGTCCACGATGTCGTTGTAGTTCAGGTTGCCGGCTACCGTCCATTTTTATAGAAGTTGTAGGTGAGGCCGAGAGAAGCGCCGTAGTTGTCGTACGTGTTCTTGGCGTTGGTGTACACGCGGTAGCGCGTTTGCTTGCTGCGGTTGGCGGCGAGCATGTCCAGCACAGAAGCGTCTGTACCTACTTTATCCGTGGCAGGCACCGCCACTTCTACCTGGCCCAGGAAGCCGTCGTACCGGTTGTAGTAAGCGTCCGCATCGATCACGAATTTGTTGCCGAGCAGTACGCTGCGGTAACCCACTTCAAAGGAGTTGATCTTCTCCGGGCGGGTAGGACTGAGGGCGGTGATATCCAGCAGGGCTTTGTTTTTCAGCGCGGCATCGTTGGCGGTGAGTCCTTCGGCTACGTCTTTGTTCACTGCGTTATTGAATGTATTTACAGAGGCCAGGGTGTAGGAGTTCTCCAGGTAACCGAGCCCGTCGTTGATGTAAGAGAGGCCGCCTACACGGCGTACGTTGCCGTTGTTTACGAAGGAGAGCGCTTCGAAGAGGGCGGGGAAGCGGAAGCCGTTCTGCCAGCTGGCGCGGAAGTTATGTTTCTGTGCCAGGGTATATACGGCTGCGATGCGCGGGTTTATTTTCGGGTCGAATTCGGGGTTGTAGTCTACCCGGAGAGAGCCCACCAGCTTCAGTTTCTCTTCGAAGAAGGTCTTGCTCACCTGCGCAAATCCGCCGAACTTCTTATAATGTACGTTCTTGCCGCCGGGCGTGGTCCGGTCTTTAAGGGGTTTTGTGAAGTCCACGAAATTGTTACCGTCAGGGATCACTTCATACAGGCGGCCATCTGTTCCAACCAACAGGTTGAAGAGTTTAACGTGGCGGCTGAGATCCCACTGGGCGTCTACATGGTACACACGGCTATGCTGATCGAGCCAGGCGCCGCCGGTGGCGGGCGCCGGGAACGGCGGCGGCATGATCCCAGTTGTTGATGCCGATGATCGTGTTTTCAGGGCTTCGAACTCAGGTGTGCCGGGGAGCACACGGCCCTGATCGGCTGTTGCACGCGCCCGGCGCATGGCTTCTGCGAGCTCAGTGCCGGCGTTTATTTCGGTTTGAAGCCTGGCTTTGAAGGCGTCTCTCCAGGCGTTGTTGCTCTTGTTGGAGAGGTCGAGGTTATCGGTCAGGGGTTTGAGGTTGTAGGAGTCGCCGGTATTTTCCAGCATTACGTAACCGCGAACGAAGTAGTCGGTACCGCGGAGTTCGAGTTTGTGGTTTTGTACCACCACGCCATCCAGCTGGATCTTGTTGCCGCGCTGGAAGAGGCCGTCCATTTCGCCGAAGCGGTAGGTATAGCTCAGTTCCGCCTTCGGGGTGATGCGCCAGTAAAGGCCGAGGTCCGCTTTGATGTTTTCTACGGTCGGGTTTACGAGGTCTTTCTCCCAATAGCCTGTGCGGCGGACATTGAAAGTCTCATTCTTGCCGTTGAGCGTTACGCCTACGGATACGTTGTTATTGTTCTCGTCGCCGTATTTGTTCCAGGCATCGTAAGCCGGGTTGTTCTGCGCCCCGTTCAGTGCCGGGAAGCGGCTGTTGGCCGCGCCGTTCTGATCAGTGGGCGTACTGGCGCGCCAGTCGGTGCCACGGAGGTAGCTGGCGTTGATCTTAAAGGCAAAGCGGTCTTTCCAGGCGTGGGCGTAACGGATGGCGGTCTCGGTGAGCACGCTGGGGTCGTAATCGATGCCGTCTACATGGTTCACGCCGATTTTTTGGTAGATGCTGAGGCCTTTATATAAGAAGGGGCTTTTGGTCTGGAGGTTAGCCATCCCGTTGATGGCGTTCATGCCGTAGAGGGCAGAAGCGGCGCCGGGGTGATTTCCACGCTCTGGATGTCCAGTTCGGTGGGGCCGATGGCGTTGCCAAGGGAACGCCCAGGGTAGCGGCCTGCATATCTACCCCATCCACCAGCTGCATGAAGCGGAAGTTGTTGGGGATGTTGAAGCCCCGGGTATTGGGGACTTTAAACGTCAGGCTGGATGTGGTCATCTGTACGCCTTTTACGTTTTCAAGTGCATCATAGAAGCTGGGCGCCGGCGATTCCTTGATAGCACGGATGTCCAGTTTCTCGATGGCCACGGGCGATTTGAGGGCTTCTTCCTCCACGCGGGAGGCGGTTACCACCACTTCCTTACCCAGGAGCGTCTGGGTAGCCAGGGCAATGTCCAGCCGGGAGCCGGTGCCGGTTACCTCAAACTCCTGCGACTGGAAACCCAGCGAGGTAAATACGAGAGTAAAAGGGAATTTGAGGCGGGTCTTCAACACAAAGCCCCTGAATTATCTGTGGTGGTGCCGGCGATGGTGCCTTTCACCTGTATGCTGACCCCGGGGATGGGCTCTCCCGTTCCCTGGTCCTTCACCTTACCGGATATCTGCACGATGCTGTTCTCCTGCGCCGTGGCGGTGATAGTCGCCAGCAGCAGCGGCAGAACCAGCAAATAAGAAAATCGTTGTAGTGCTGTTTTCATATAGTTTTTGGCTTGAAATACTAATAGTCTATAGGAATTGTAGACAAATGTATGCCGTAAGGAGATAATTTGCAAGAAAGGGGAACAGTAATTTTTAAGAAAGGCCATGGCGGCGGGTTCCCGGGGCCGGGTGCCGCAACGGCGGCGCAGGGGTAGGGTTTTATACGGGTAAACCGCACGCAGGCCGCAGCCGGAAAACGAAGAAGCCGCTTCCCGGGGAGCGGCTTCTTTCAAATATCAGGATGATAATATTATGCTACCGGTTCATCGATCGCGGGCTGGGTGCCTACGGGACTTTCCTTTTCTGCTTCCGGCTTGTGCAGGAAACGTTTCTGGAAGATCAGGATCGCGATGACGCCTATTGAAATGGCGGCGTCGGCGATGTTGAAGATCGGGCGGAAGAAAATGAAGTGCTCGCCACCCCAGAACGGTACCCACTTGGGGAAGTATCCGTCGAACAGGGGAAATAGAGCATGTCTACCACATTCCCGTGAAGGAAAGTGCCGTATCCGCCGCCTTCGGGGAGGAACTGGGCTACGATGGGCAGGTGCTCGGGGCTTTCAGAGAAGATCAGGCCATAGAACATACTGTCGATCAGGTTGCCGGCAGCACCGGCCAGGATCAGCGCGCCGCAGATGAGGAGGCCGTTGTGATACTTCTCGCGCACCAGGCGTTTCATATAAAAGAAACCCACTACTACCGCAACCAGGCGGAACAGCGTCAATGCAATCTTGCCGAATTCTCCACCGAACTTCAGGCCGTAGGCCATCCCCTCGTTTTCGATAAAATGAATCTGGAACCAGCTGCCGAATACGGGAAAACTTTCGTTCAGCGCCATATTCGTCTTGATCCAGAATTTCACTATCTGATCTATGAGCAGGATCCCTATCACGATCCATACAATGTGACGATATTTCAAAACTTCAAATTTTTCCAAAAATAATGTATTATTTCAAAGTTGTCTCCCTCCACTGCTATTCCTGGAAATAAACACGTTTAACACGTTGAGAAATACCTGTGAGTATCTCGTAAGGTATGGTGCCGGCCCATTTCGCCAGATCTTCCACCGGCAGGCCTTCTCCGAAAACGATCACTTCGTCCCCTTCTGCAACGTCGGGGATATTGGTTACATCGAGCATGAGCATATCCATGGCGATGACGCCGGCAACAGGCGCCAGCTTACCGCGGATGAGCATTTTCCCTTTGCCGTTACCCAATGCACGCATATAGCCGTCTGCGTAACCGATGCGCACCGTGGCGATCAGGGATGGCGCTTTCGCCTGCCAGGTGGCCCCGTATCCTACGGTGTCGCCTGTGGGAATGCGTTTCAGTTGTGCTACGGTCGTCTTCAAAGTGCTGACAGGCCGCAGTTTATCCTGGAAGCTATGGGCGCTGTCTACCCCGTACATCCCGATCCCCAGCCGCACCATATCCAGCTGCATATGCGGCAGGCGGTGAATGGCGGCGCTGTTGGCGATGTGGCGGATGACAGGATACCCCAGCTGCTGCTGGAGCGCAGTGCTCATCTTCTGGAAGCGGTCGAACTGCATGTTGGTGAAGTCGTCTTTCTTGGGATCCTCGCTGGCGGCGAAGTGGCTGAAGATGGACTGCACCCGGAAGAGCCCTTCGGCATTGAGCCTCAACGCTAATTCCGCGATATCTGCCTGCTCGAATCCCAGCCGGTGCATCCCCGTGTCCAGCTTGATGTGGACCGGGTAATTGGATTTATTCGCGTACCGCACCGATTCTTCGAACATCTCCGGGAGGTGCATGGAATATAATTCAGGCTCCAGGTTCCATTGCAGGATGGCGTCGAAGCTGCTGGTCTCGGGATTCATGACCATGATCGGCAATGTAATCCCGGCGCGGCGAAGCTCCACCCCTCGTCCGCATACGCCACGGCCAGGTAGTCGATGCCGTGGAATTGCAGCAGGTTGGCGATCTCGAAGCTGCCGCTGCCATAGGCGAAGGCTTTCACCATGGCCATGAGCTTGGTGCCGGGCTTCAGGATCGACTGGTACGCTTTCACGTTCTGGGCCAGTGCGGTCAGGTTGATTTCCAGGATGGTCTGGTGGGCTTTCTGCTCCAGGAGTTTACCGATCCGCTCGAACTGGAACACGCGGGCGCCTTTTACGAGAATGGATTCATTCTGGAAGTCCGCCATGTTCACGCCTTGCAGAAACTCTTCGGTGCTGGCAAAGAACTCGCTCTTCACGGCGGCGAAGCTTTTCCTTTCGCGTGAGATGTTTTTCCGATGCCGATCAGCTTGTTGATGCCTTTGCTTTCCAGCATGCCGGCCACTTCTTCATACAGTGACCCTTCGCTTTTCCCCGACTGCAAGATATCGCTGAGGATAACGGTTTTGGTGGGGTGCTGCCGCTGCTGCTGGAGGAATTCCAGGGCAATGGCGAGCGACCCGAGGTCGGAGTTATAGCTGTCGTTGATGATGCTGCAATTGTTGATGCCCTGCTTCATCTCCAGGCGCATGGCGATGTTGCCGAGGTGGTCCATCCTTTCCTGGATGGTCTCTGCCGGCTTGCCGAGGTAAAGCATGAGCGCCCAGCAATGGATGGCGTTCTCGATGGAGCCTTCGTCCACAAAAAGGAATGCGGATGAAGACGGGCTCCGATTTGTAGAGCGCATCGATGCGGGTGTGGTTGTCGTTCTTATCGACGGAAATAATGCGGAGGTCGGCGTCGGTCTTGCGGCTCCAGGTGAGGAGCTGCAGGGCGTTGTCGATCTCGCGCTTGCCCACGAGGTTGTGGAAGTTGTTGACGCACTCGTTGAGCGCGAGGTAGTCTTTGCAATAGATCAATACGTCGCTGCGGGTAAACAGCACCAGCTTTTCATTCACCTTCTGGCGGATGTTGAGGAAGCCTTCGTTATGGGCTTCGCCGATGTTGGTGAAGATGCCGATGGTAGGACGGATGATCTTTTCGAGGTTCACCATTTCGCCGGGCTGGGAGATGCCGGCTTCGAAGATGGCGAGGTCGTTCTCGGGTTTCATCTGCCACACCGATAGCGGTACCCCGATCTGGGAGTTGTAGCTTTTCGGGCTGCGGACGATGTTGTAATCTTTCTCCAGGAGCTGGTAGAGCCATTCTTTGACGATGGTCTTACCGTTGCTGCCGGTGACGCCGATTACGGGGATGTTGAACTGCTGGCGGTGCCAGGCCACGAGGGCGTGGAGCGCCTGCAGGGTGTTTTTGACTAAAATGATGTTGGCATTCGGGTAGAGGCCCTGGGCGATAGGTTCACTGACCACGAAATTGCTGACGCCTTTTTGGTACAGCTCGTCGATGTACTGGTGCGCATTGCGGCGCTCGCTCACAAGGGGAATGAACAACGATGTCTCGGCAACAAGCAATTTACGGCTGTCCAGCAAAATGTGTTCGATCTCCGGATGCCCGGTCTGTTGCAACAATTCTCCCTTCAGGATCTTACTGATACTCTCTGCTGTATACAATGTTATATGGTTTTAATCGAAAAGCGCCCGCAGACTCTCATGTACGGGCGCTTTTGTGTTCGGATCAACTAACTCTCTGTCGTCTCGGTCGGTTTAACCGGTAATTTCTTATCAAAAAGGATGGAATATACGATGGACCCTGCCAGGCATGTTACGATCACGATGAGCGATACCCATACCGGCATATGGAAGTTCCAGATCTCGGCCAGCATTTTAAGACCGATGAATACCAGCACGATGGCGATGCCCTGCTGCAGGTAATCGAACTTGTCCACAGCGCCTCTCAACAGGAAGAAGAGCGAGCGCAGGCCAAGCACGGCGAAAATGTTGGATGTATATACCACGAGCGGTTCTTTCGAAATAGCGAATACGGCCGGGATGGAGTCCAGCGCAAACACGATATCGGTAACGGCGAGCATCACCACCACTACGGATAAGGTGGTGAGGTATACTTTACCGTTGTGTTTGATGGTGAACTTGTCCACGTTCGGCTGATTGGAAATGCGCATGTACTTCTGCATAAAGCGGTATGCGAAGTTCTCTTCCGGTTTGAATTTCATGCTGGTCTACGATGAACATCTTGACGCCGGTATACACCAAAATCGCGCCGAAGATATAGAGGATCCAGCCGAACTGGGAGATGAGGGCCACGCCAACGGTAATAAAGATCGCGCGGAACACGATCGCCATGAGGATACCGATCAGCAGCACGCGGGCGTAGCTGGTCTCTTTGATCTTGAAAAATCCGAATATGAGAATGAAAACGAAAATATTGTCGATGGACAGCGACCATTCCATCAGGTAGGCGCTGAGGTATTCGATGGCCATCTGCGAACCATCTTCATACCATACGAATGCACAGAAGCCCATGGAGAGCGCTACCCAGAATGAGGTCTGGATCAGTGCTTTTTGATGGACATAACTTCACCTTTCTTACTTAATAATCCCAGGTCGAAGATCAGGGCCAGAACGATCACAATTCCAAAAACTGTATACGTCCATGTTTGCGGTGTCATGTAAAGCGGAAAATTTAATGAAAGGCAAAGATAATGGATTCCGGGAGCTTTATCTGGCATACTTGCGCTGCCGGAAATACTGGAACGCCATGGCAAACAGCAATATAGCACCGATGGGCACGGCAAATGCGATGATCTGCCATTTCGTTTTTTCGGTGCGCACCTTTTCGCTGTCGAGCAGCCTGAGCGTCAGCTCTTTATTCCGCGTTTCCATCACCGGGCTCTTGCTGGCCAGGTAATCCATCCCGTTGAGGAAGAAGTCTTTGTTAGCGAATTGATAATCCGGGTTGAACTCATTTACCCCCATTTGCAAGGGCCCCTCTTTCCGCGTCACGGCGTTCAGGACCAGGTCGGCATCGCCCGCGATGATCATTTTACCGGCGGTATCCGCCTGCGCACGGAAAGGCTTCCCGGCGGCGGACTGCCATGCCTGTTGCGCTTCGGCGCCCATGCGGTGCCGGAACAGCGAAGGGAATTTCCTTCCAGCAGCACGGCCACCGGAACGTTGCGCTGCCGGAAATCCCGCGGGTTGGGCTGTTGTTGCACGCTTTCCAGGGTGATCTGCACCGGGGAGCGGACGAGGCGGCTATGTTCTGAAGTGGTGAGCAGTACGGTTTTATGGATGTCTCCGCCGGCCATGGTGTCTACCGATCCCGCAAACCGGCTCATCATCAGATCAAGATTTTTAACGATAGGATGGGCGTTGGTGGAGGAGAGCATGGGGAAATAGGGGAAAGGTACGGGCTGGATCTGCGGTTTGTCGCCGATATTCCCCACTACGAGCGGGATAATGTCTGCCCGGAGGTCCTGGATAAGGTCCTGGTTTACCCGGGCGCCGTACTTGAAAAGGAGGTCTTCCAGCTGCAGGTTCCTGTCGAATGCCACGAAATCCCGTCCGCGGAGGCTGTCTGTGGAAGCGGTCAGGTTGTCGATGAACCAGGCGATGTTCCCGCCCTGCATAACGTATTGGTCGATCTTCAGTTTATCGGCGTCGGTAAAAGTCTGCGTCGGGCGAACGAACAGCAGCGCGTCGAAGTCGTCCGGGATGGCGTGCGTGGTGGCCAGGTTGATGGTATCTACCTGGTACAGCTCATGCAGCGTTTTGAGGGCGTCGTATACTTCAGGCCCTTCGGGCTCACCATGCCCCAGCATGTAGCCGATGAGCGGACGGTGAGGCTGTTGCAGCTGATAGATGGCGTTGGCGAATTTATATTCCAGGAGGGCTTCGAGCTGTTGAGCGCCTGCATGGGATCCATGCCGCCCTGGCTTTTCAGGAGGTTGACGGCCGATTCGCGGTCTTTATACCGGATGATGGCGCCGGGGAAGATGAGCTTCTCGGCGTAGGAGTCCTTTCCGTCGTCCTGCACCTGGAGGTTAAAGGGGAGGATGCCCCGGGCCATGAGCGTATCCTGGAAGGCGGCGCGCATGGAGTCGGGGAGGTCGGAACCGGGATTGAGGAAGGTGAAGCGGATATTGTTGCCGCCGTATTGCTGGAATTCTTCCAGGAGTTCGCGCGTGGCGTTGGATAACTGCCGGAAGCCCGCGGGGTATTGCCTTTGAGGTATACTTCTATTTCCACGGGCGCGTCCAGCTTTTGGAGGAGCGCGCGGGTGGAGGGGGCGAGGGTGTAGCGCTTTTCGGCGGTGAGGTCGAGCCGGGTATGGAAGTACCCTGCCGCCACGTTAATGGCGATGATCACGGCTACGAGCCCGAGCGTCCTTTTCAGGTATTGTTTGCGTTTGTCCTTTCTCGTTATTTCCATATCGGTCAGCCCTGCCAGATTTTCCTTTCCAGCGAAATTTTAGTAAGGTATAACATCAGGCCGGCGATGCTGGCGAAGTACACGATATCGCGCGTGTCTGCCACGCCGCGGCTGATGGAGGTATAATGGTACCGGATGCCCGCCATGGCGAGGTAATAATCCGCCCCGCCTTCGAAGACCGGCAGTTTGCTCAGTGCGTCGAACCCGTTGTAGAGGATGAAGCAGGTAAAGATGGCGACGAGGAATGCCACTACGGCATTGCTGGTAAGCGAAGAGGCCCACAGCCCGATGGCGGTGAACACGCCTCCCAGCAGGAAGAGGCCCAGGTAGGAGCCCAGGATGCTGCCGGTATCGGGGCCGTTGCCCTGCGCGGCGAGCGCAGATATGGCCAGGTAATACACGGCCGTGGGGATGAGGGCGATGACCACGATGAGCAGGCAGGCCCAGTATTTCCCCCAGACGATCTGCCAGGGCGTCACCGGTTTGGTACTGAGGAGCTCCATGGTGCCGCTGCGGTACTCGTCTGCCAGGCTGCGCATGGTGATGGCGGGTATCAGCAGCAGGAAGATCATGGGCGCCAGCTCAAAGAGCCCGTCCAGGTCCGCATACCCGCCTTCCAGGAGGCTGGTGTCCCGGAAGATGAACAGGAACAGTCCGTTGGCAAGCAGGAACAGGATGATGGCTACATAGCCCGTGATACTGCTGAAGAATTGGTGGATGTCTTTCTTGAAAATGGCATACATGACGGAAGCAAATATAATTCAATTACCTATGCGCAATATTCAAAATATTAGTAATCCGTAAGCTATTCAATAAAAAAGCCGTCCACGGTGAGTAGACGGCCAGGAAGTCCATGTGTTTTCCGATGGTTACACCGCGAAGCTGTCGCCGCAGGCGCAGGTACGGGAGGCGTTGGGGTTATTGAAGTAGAACCCTTTGCCATTGAGGCCTTCGGAGAATTCGAGGGTGGTGTTGCAGAGGTAGAGGAAGCTTTTCAGGTCGGTTACGACCTTGATGCCTTTGTCTTCGAACACCTGGTCCTTGGGCTTGGTTTCGTTATCGAAATCGAGCTTATAGCTGAGGCCGGAGCATCCTCCGCCTACAACGGACACGCGCAGGAAGTAATCTGCTCCGATGGTCCCTTCGGCCCGGAGCGTATCCACTTTTTGCTTGGCTTTATCACTGATATAGATCATCTTATCCGTTTTTTACTTGTTTATATATAGTGTGCAACGATTGCACGGTAAGGCTGACTGTCTCGATGGCACGGTCGATGTCCGCATCGGTGGTGAACCGTCCCAATCCAAACCTGAGCGAAGAATGTGCCAGATCTTCGGGCACTCCCATGGCCAGGAGCACATGGCTCGGTTCGGGATTGGCGGATGTGCATGCCGACCCCGAAGATACGGCTATTTCCCGGGTTACGCCGCGCAGGAGGTCCGCCCCGTACATCGGGGAACCTGAGGTTGCTGACATGCGGCAGCCTGGGGGCTCCGCGCCGTTCACCAGGGCTCCTGTTTTTTCTATTAAAGCCTTTTCCAGCCTGTCACGCAGCCCCGCCAGCCGGGCGCTTTCTTCTGCCATTTCGGCCGACGCGATGGCGCAGGCCCGCCCCAGCCCTACGATTCCCGGAACGTTGAGGGTGCCGGAGCGCATGCCGCGCTCGTGGCCGCCGCCGTCTATCTGTGCGGTAAGGCGTACGCGGGGAGATTTCCGGCGAACGAACAATGCGCCCGCGCCCTTAGGCCCGTACAGTTTATGCGCCGTCATGGCCAGCATCCCGATGCCCTCTTTTCCTGCATCCAGGGGATCTTGCCGGCCGCCTGCGTGGCGTCTGTGAGCAGGATGATGCCATGCTCAGCGGCTATGGCCGCAATATCCGCCATGGGCTGGATGACGCCGGTCTCGTTATTGGCGTACAGCACGGAGGCCAGGATGGTATCTGGCCGGATGGCGGCTTTCAGGTCATCGGGGTTCACCAGTCCGCTGCCGTCTACAGGCAGGTAAGTGATATCCGCGCCGAGTTTTTCGAGGTGATGGCAGGTGTCCAGCACGGCTTTGTGCTCTGTTTGGAGGGTGATGAGGTGTTTACCTTTCACCGCATAGGCCTCAAATGCGCCTTTTAGCGCGAGGTTGAGGGCTTCCGTTGCCCCGGAGGTAAAAACGATCTCCTGGGGCTCCGCACCGGTCAAAGCGGCCACTTCTTCGCGCGCCTGCTGCACGGCTTCTTCGGCCGCCCATCCCCAGGCATGCGCGCGCGAGGCCGCATTGCCGAACCGGGTGGTGAAGTACGGCAACATGGCTTCCAGGACCCGTGGGTCGCAGGGCGTGGTGGCGTTGTTGTCGAGGTAAACGGGGAGCGTCTGCATCTGCACAAAATTACGCTATAAGTTCTACTTTTACCCGTAACCGCCCCGTGGCGGAAGATCAATTAAATCATACACCTATATGTTAAAAGTTGAGCACATCGGCATCGCCGTGAAGTCGCTGGCGGTTTCCGTTCCGCTGTTCGAAAAACTGCTGAACACGGAATGCTACAAAACCGAGGAAATCGTCTCCGAAGGCGTGTCCACCGCTTTCTTCCGCCAGGGAGAAACGAAGATCGAGCTGCTGGAAGCGCTGTCGGATAGCAGTCCCGTCGCTAAATTCCTTGAAAAGAAGGGGAGGGCGTGCATCATCTCGCGTTCGAGGTGACGGATATCCGTGCGGAGATGGCCCGCTTGCAGGCGGAGGGTTTCGAGCTGTTGAATGCCGAGCCTAAACCGGGCGCTGATAACAAACTCGTATGTTTCCTGCACCCGAAAAGCACCAACGGCGTGTTGGTGGAACTGACGCAGGAACGTGTATGATAGTAGGAAATCAGGCGGTTATAAAAAAGCGGGAAAAATATTGTCGGTATTTAAACCTTTTAATTAATCGCGCGTTGATATTGGTATAAGTTAGAGCAAATGCAGCCTCCCAAGGCTTCACACAATACTCTAAAGTTGGCATAGGTTATGAAAACCTGTGAGTTTTTTAACTCGCAGGTTTATTTTTTTACCCCTATGCGATGTTTTCCGGTTATTATTTTCAGGCAGCCGGCGTTATTTCATGCTTCAGCCGCCGTTGCGTCGCACACTTTTACTTTTTCATCTTTCCTGAACTGCGTTTAGCCGTATTGGGCGCTTTTTGGATCGGCTGAGTGCTCTCTGAGTGCTCTCTGAGTGCTCTCTGAGTGCTTGAAGAGTGCACTAAGAGTGCATCGAGAGTGCTTGTTGAGTGCTTGAAGAGTGCTTTCCAGGTGCTTAAAAACCCGTTGACCTTACCTTGACCTTACCTTGATATTACCTTGATACTATCTTGTGATACCGTAGCAGGCCCTTTTGTGAAACTTACCTGCTATTACGGCCAAAGGCATTAAGAGTGCTCGGAAAGTGCTTAATGAGTGCCTGGAAAGTGCTTGCTGAGTGCTTACTGAGTGCCTGCCGGGTGCTCAAATAAACGTAGACCTTACGTAGACCTTACGTAGACCTTATCTTCATACTATCTTGTAATACCGTAGCAGGCAGCCTAAGGCCGGCTTTTTCTGACCGTCTGGGTGGGAAATGCACACTTTTTACGACATGGCCCTTGTTTCAGGACGTTTTCCAATTGAGATCTCCCTTTAGCTTCCCTCTAACTTCCCTCTAACTTCCCTCTAGCTTCCCTTTAGCTTCCCTCTAACCTTTCTTTCGCTTCTGTTTCCCTTCCATTTTCCTTCCCTCTTTCCTCCCTTTGGAACTTTTGGTCTCGTACTGAAATTAGTTCGCGTTTTTTTGACTTTCGGGGCGGCGCCGGAATTAACTGATATAGGCTTTACACGACCGAATCAGTATCTTAGTTTGTAAAACCGTTAGCGCACATGAAGATTAATTTTCCCTCGATTCCGGGTAGTATTTGCAGGTTCCTCGTTGTTGCCGGGATGGGTATTATGGGGAGTTTTCAGGCTGCCGGGCAACAAAAGCAAATGATGGTACGCATCGCAGACATCACTATTCATCCCCAACATCTGGGCGAATACAAGCAGATACTGGCGGAAGAGGCGTCCGCTTCGGTTAAAATAGAACCAGGCGTTATCGCCATTTTTCCCATGTATCAGCAGGAAGACTCCTCCCGCGTACAGATCCTGGAAATCTATGCCGACAAGGCAGCCTACGAAAGCCACCTCAAAACCCCGCACTTCCTCAAATACAAGAACGCCACCCTGCATATGGTGAAATCCCTGAAACTGGTGGAAATGGGCACAATTGATCCCGCGTCCATGCCGGGCATATTCGCGAAATTTCCTTCAGCCGGTAAATAGATTAGCTTACCACCTTTTCCATCCCCACGCTCCGGGAGCCCTTCACCAGGATATGGGTGTCCTGGAACTGTTGCTGCGCAAGCCATTGCTTCGCCTCGTCCGCGGTTTCGAACCAGATGTAAGGATGCTGGGTTTTGGAGAATTCCTTCCCTACCAATACCACCGCTTTCCAATGATTCAGCTGCAGGAGGTCTGCCAGCGCCTGGTGCTCCTTGTCGCTGTCGGGCCCCATTTCTTTCATAGCGCCCAGCAGCAGCACTTTCTGCTTCGCATCCAGCGTAGCAAAGTTCTCTACGGCGGCTTTCATGCTGGAAGGGTTGGCGTTGTAGGCGTCCATCACAAAGGTGTTGGTCCCTTTTATTACCACCTGCGAGCGGTTGTTGGAAGGTACATAGGCTTCCAGTGCGGCGCGGAGCTTGTCGGCCGGAACCTTGAAGTGGAGCCCGGCGGCGATGGCTGCCATGACGTTAGGGAAGTTATACGCTCCCACCAGCTGGGTGCGCACGTGTCCCGCTTCCACGGCTTCCAGCTCCAGGAGGGCGGTGCCGGGGAAAGGCGCGCCGGCATAATCTGCCGGTTCATAGCCGTAGGTGATGACCGTACCAATACCCTGGCTCATCTCCACCAGGTAAGGATAATCCTTGCAGACGAACACGGTGCCGCCGTTGTCACGGAGGTAATCGTACAGTTCCCCTTTGGCCAGGCGTACGCCTTCTTCGCTGCCGAACCCTTCCAGGTGTGCTTTACCAATATTGGTAATAAGACCATGGGTAGGTTCCGCTACTTTGCAGTATCCCGCGATCTCGTAGCGATGGTTGGCGCCCATTTCGATCACGGCCATCTCCGCATCTTTGGGGATGCGCAGGAGCGTGAGGGGACGCCGATATGGTTGTTCAGGTTGCCTTCTGTGGCGTATGTACGAAACGCGGCGCCCAGTGCGGTACGTAGCATTTCTTTCGTGGGGTTTTGCCGTTAGTGCCGGTAATCGCGATCACCGGGATGCGGAGTTGGCGGCGGTGGTGGCGGGCCAGCTCCTGCAGCGCTGCCAGGGCGTCGCTTACCAGCATCATTTTGTCGGGATGGGTGTGGAAGGCCGGATCGTCGATCACGGCGAAGCTGGCGCCGGATTCCAGGGCGGCGGCGGCATATTGGTTGCCATTGAAATTGGGGCCGCGCAGGGCAAAGAAGATGTCTCCGCCTTCAGCTGGCGGGTGTCCGTTTGTACGGAAGGGTGTTGCAGGTAAATGCCGTATAGTTGATCGATATTCACGTCTTCGTTATTTGCATACAAAAATAAGGAATGAAGGCGCTCATTTTCTTTATTATCTTTCGCAGGCAACCTATGCAAGCCTTATATCGTACTGAACTCTATGCAAACCCGTATCACCATGCCCAGTCACCGGAAACTTCCGTGGATCATGCCGGCGCTGCTGGCCGCCTGTCTGCTGGCGGCCTGTACGTCCGAACAGGCGCCCGAGCCCACGGCCAACAACGAATGCTCTACTGTGAATGTCAACACCGCCAGGATTTATGAAATCGTTCAGCAGAACTGCACCAACCGCAGTTGTCATCCCGGAACGGGATCACCGCTGATCTCGGATTTTTCGACGCCTGCCAAGCTCAAAAGTTACATTTCCGCCAATGGGGCTTCCTGGACCTTCCGGGTTACAGGCACAAATGCCGACATGCCCCAAAGCCAGGGCTACCCTGCCTTATCCCGCGCGGTCCGCGATTCCATCGCCTGCTGGGTGAGCAAGGGCATGCCGGATTGATTCACCAACCTTTCGCAGCATGAAACGCATCATCACTATAACGTTCTTCCTCGCCTTCGCCCTGTCGGCGGCGGCGCAGGATGTGATCTCCTGCCGCTCCGTCCGCCTCCGCTTCTTTTCCAGCGCACCGCTGGAAGATATAGAGGCTACCAGCACGCAGGGCGTCTCCGCCATCAATCCCGCCACCCGTGCCATTTATTTCAAGGTGCCCATCAATACTTTTAAATTCCGAAAGAAGCTCATGCAGGAGCACTTCAACGAGAACTACCTGGAAAGCGACAAGTACCCTTACGCCGAGTTCAAAGGCAAGATCCTTGGCGACACCGACTTCACCAAAGAAGGGGTATGGCCCGTAGAAACGGAAGGCACGCTGCTGATCCATGGCGTCTCTAAAACCTACCGCGTATCGGGCACCATCACCGTTTCCGGCGGGAAAACGACCGCCGAAGCGAAGTTCAATGTGCGTGTGGCCGATCATAATATCAAAATCCCCAGCCTGGTGGTCAAAAACATCGCGGAAGTGGTAGAAGTGACCATGACCGCGGAGTTCCAGACAGCAGTAAAATCATCGACAAACTAGCATTTCATCAAATTACCGTATATGTTCCACCTCCGCATGCTCGCCGTTCTGCTCCTCGCCGCGCCCGCTGCCAGGGCGCAGGATGACCTGGCGCTATTTTCGGGAAAGATTCCGTCCGCCGCGATCCCGTTACGTCTACCTTCAAATCCACCCGCATTATTAACGGGCAGTCGAACGAAACCCTGGCCCAGGGAGATCTCGACTTCCGGGTGGCCCACCGTTTCGGGGACATCGGCGGTTCGGGCGGCGGCTCCTCCACCTTCTTCGGGCTGGATAATTCTACAGACATCCGCATCGCCTTCGAATACGGCATTACCGACCGCCTGACGACGGGCGTGAGCCGCTCCAAAGGCAGCGGTAATTTCTCCCAGATGTGGGAAGTACTGGGCAAATACAAACTGTTACAGCAAACGCACGACAACCGCATCCCCGTGGGGGTAACGGTGTTCGCCAATGCGGTGGTATCGTCCATGAAAAGCAGCCCTGACAAGGCTGATCCCAATTATTTCGACAAATTCTCCGACCGCGCCAGCTATGTGGCGCAAGCGGTGATCGCACGGAAGTTCGGCAACCTGCTTAGCCTGGCGCTGTCGCCCACCTTCGTGCACCGCAACCGGGTAGGGTATAAGGACATGAACAACATGATGGCACTGGGCCTTGGCGGCAGGCTGCGATTCAGCAACCGCGTGGCGCTGGTGGCGGATTATTTCTATTCTTTCCGCAACAGCGAGAGCACCGAATACTACGAATCCCGTGGGATCGAGTTCTACAACTCGCTGGGCGTGGGCGTGGAGATAGAGACGGGCGGGCACGTTTTCCACCTGAACTTCACCAATGCCACGGCCATCCTGGAGAACCAGTTCATCCCCGAAACGGTGACTACCTGGAAGAACGGGCAGTTCCGCTGGGGCTTCAATATCTCGCGGCGGTTCTCGATAGGCAGGCATTAGGCGGTTAATGAAAAGTGAATGGGTACGATCGTGCTGTTTTTAGCCCGAAGCGGTTAAATTGCAGTCATGGCAATATTGAAATGCAGGATCCGAGAGGGTTCTATGGTGGCCCGGCTGGCCGCCTGGAAGATGGGCAGCCCTAACATCGCGATCGTTTTCGGGAGCGTGATCCACCTCTATGGGGTCAGCCGGGAGGAGTTCCTGGCCAATACCGCCTGGGTGCGGCACGAGGTCAGGCACGTCCGCCAATACCGGGAAGCGGGCTTCTGGCCTTTTATCTGGCGGTACCTGCGCGACTGGTCCCGCTACGGTTATTTTGATATTCCTTACGAAAAAGACGCCCGGAAGGCCGAAAAGAACGCTTCAGAGCTGGATAATGTCGAAATAAGATAAAGAATCGTTAAAACGACGGGGGCAGGGTAAAAAATGTTACAACGCGGTTATTTTCCTTATTTTTACGGTAAAGGCTGATCAATATGGTTAAGAAGGTCACAGAGGGAATCACGATAAGCGTGGAAACGTTTTACCAGCCGGATTACTCCAATCCGATCGGGAGTGAGTTCATGTTCGCTTACCGTATCACCATCGAAAATAACAATACCTTCCCGATCAAACTGTTGCGCCGCCATTGGTATATCATCGATTCCAACGGCTCGCACCGCGAAGTGGAAGGGGAGGGCGTAGTAGGCGTGCAACCGCTGCTGGCGCCCGGCGAAAGTTATCAATATGTATCCGGTTCCAATCTCCGCACGGAAATCGGTAAAATGTACGGCACTTATCAAATGGAGAACCAGCTGAACAAGAAGCTCTTCGATGTGAAGATCCCCGAGTTTCAGATGGTAGTGCCTTTCAAAATGAACTAAGGCCTGTATCTGGCTCCGTTAAAAATGAGCATCGCGTCCTGCGTGTTCATGAGCTTTTCCAATGTATAATCTTCATGTCGCTGCATGAATGCCCGGACGATCCTGTACCCGGTAAATGCGCCCACCTTGCCCGGCGCTTCGGCAGGCATACCCTGGGTCGACGGCCCCTCGCCGGTATACCGCGCGATCGTTTGTCCTTCGCGGTTATACAGTAATTTATTCTCCACGAAATATTGCCAGATCATCTGCTCGCTGTCTTCACAGAACTTCAGCTGCGCGGGCGTATAGCCAAACCGCAGGTAAGCCTCCGTTTCGGGTAGTACCTGCTCCAGGAAGTATTGCTGCTTGCCCAGGTATACCAGCTGTTCCGCCAGGGTGCCTCCTTCGCGGGGCGCATCCATCTGCTGGTAAAGCACCGTCATGGCATTCACGGGGATGTTCTCCGGGGTAAACCTGCGCAACATATACTCCGGCAGGTCAGGGATCACTTTATAAATAGGGAAATGCTCGCCCATGTACATGTCCAGCCCGATCGCCAGTACCGAATCTATGGTGATGGCGCCGAAGTTATTGATGGCGGAAATGAACGTCAGCACTTTCGGCGCGTTGAATTTCGGCTGGTAATACTTCGCCAGGCGGAAAGCCTGCGTCAGTTCCTTTTCCAGCGGGCGCATGTCGGAGAAGTGTTGCCCCACGGAATCATTCAGCGCACGGATATCTTTATTGACGAGGAAGTCGCGGATGGATTGCATCAATCCCGCGGAATCCTGCGCATTTGGAAGAAACAGTATTTGTGAGAAATAATCATTGGTAAACCCGGGATACATCTCCTGCAACAATTTTACGCCTGTTCCGACGTTTGTGGTATCGATACCGGAAAAGGCCCGGTCGAACCGCTCTATTTTCACCGTAATGGGGATGTTGCTGACGTCGGGGATCTGTTTTTTACTGCCGCAACCCGCCATGATGGCGGCGGAGAGGAATAGGGTAGACAGGAAAGGTATTTTCAGGTATTTTTGCATCGCCTATAATAACTTTAGAAATGGTAAAAATATTGCATCGCAACGTATTCCGGAAATTCTTCGGGATGGCCGTTATCCTGCTGGCTTCAGCCGCTTCCTTATCCGCACAATCTTTCAGCGACCGTATGTCGGACAAAACAGGCCGTAAGGTACGTTTCGGTTTCAAGCTCGATCCCGGCGCCTCGTTCCTCAATCCGCAGGAAGGAGGCGTAACCCGCAACAGTGGCCGCTTTTATTTCAGCTACGGTGTTCTGGCAGACTGGTTCATTGACGACGAGGAACGCTACGCCCTGGCTTCCGGCGTACAGGTAACGCACTTCGGCAGCGTAATGCAATACGAATCCGGCAAGGGCCTGGGCGCATTCAGCAGCGCTTCCACGGAATATGACCTGCGCCTGCAGTACATCGAGATCCCGGTTACCCTCAAACTGAAAACAGCTACCGCTAAAGGATTTGATTTCTATGGACAGTTCGGCGGTTTCGTGGGCGCGCCCATCCGGGCAAGAGCCAACGTCATCAGCAATATGCAGAAATTCGAAAAGCAAAGCGTGCTTCGTGAAATACAGCCTTTCGCAGCCGGGATGATCATCGGCGCGGGGTTAGAATACCCCCTCACCGAAACCCTTACCGGCGTAGTCGGCATCAATTACCAGAATAATTTCGTGGATATTACCCGCAACGGCAAATGGAACGATGGCCGCGTTACCGCCAATAGCTTCATTTTACGCCTGGGGTTTATTTTTAACCCGCATTCCTCCGTACCTTTGCCAGACAAAAAAGGTACGGATGAACATTTTCTCGCCCAGCAGAACTACCATATCGGCAACTTCGAGGCCAATACGGCCCGCATTATCGAAGCCATCCACGCGGCGGAAGCCCGCGGGCCGACCTGGTCGTGTTTTCCGAACTATGCGTATGCGGCTATCCCCGCGGGATTTCCTGGAGTTCGAAGACTTCATCGCCCGCAGCTATGCCGCGATAGATGAGATCCGCAAGCATACGCAGAAAACGGCCGTGCTGGTGGGCGGCCCGCAGCGCAATCCCCACCGCGAAGGGAAAGACCTGTTCAATGCAGCCTTCTTCCTCTATGAAGGTGAGATCAAACAGGTGATACAGAAATCACTGCTGCCTACATACGACGTGTTCGACGAATACCGCTACTTCGAACCCGGCTTCGAGTGGAACGTCATCCCCTTCAAAGGGAAGAAGCTGGCCGTTACCATCTGCGAGGATATCTGGAACCTGGGCGATAACCCGCTGTACCGGATCTGCCCCATGGACCGCCTCATCCTCCAGGAGCCCGATGTGATGATCAACCTCTCGGCCTCCCCTTTTGATTACGATCACGACGAGAGCCGCCGCGAGATCATCCGGGAGAACGTGAAGAAGTACGGCCTGCCCATGTATTACTGCAATACTGTCGGCTCGCAGACGGAGATCGTATTCGACGGCGGGTCTATGGTGTTCGACGCGGAAGGTAATATCGTGAAGCAACTGGCCTTCTTCGAAGAAGACATGGCCGGCGTGGAACTGGAATCCCTCGGCAAGCGGCGCCCCAATCCCGAACTGCCGGTAACCCCGAATTCGGTGATGAACGAGCTGGTATTCGACCATAACATCGGGCGTATTTACCAGGCGATCGTGCTCAGCGTCCGCGACTATTTTAAGAAAATGGGCTTCAAACAGGCCATCCTGGGCTCTTCCGGCGGGATCGACAGCGCAGTGACGCTGGCGCTGGCGGTAGATGCGCTGGGTAAGGAGAACGTCCGCGCCATCCTCATGCCCTCGCCCTATAGTACCGGACACTCGGTAGATGACGCCGTGGCGCTGTCTGAGAACCTCGTTAATCCCTACGACATTATCCGCATCAACGATATTTACGAAAGCTTCCTGCAGACGCTGGAGCCCCATTTCAAAGGGCTGCCCTTCAACGTGGCGGAAGAGAATACCCAGAGCCGCATCCGGGGAACCTGCTGATGGGGCTGTCTAATAAGTTCGGGTACATCCTGCTCAATACGAGCAATAAGAGCGAGCTCTCTACCGGATACGGTACGCTGTACGGCGATATGGCCGGGGGCTTTCTGTACTGGGGATCTGTACAAGATGCAGGTTTACGCCCTGGCGCGGTACATCAACCGCGAAAAGGAGATCATCCCGGTGAATATCATCGATAAAGCGCCTTCGGCGGAGCTGCGGCCCAACCAGAAAGACAGCGACAGCCTGCCGGACTACGCGATACTGGACCGCATCCTCTATCAGTATATTGAGCGCCGCCAGGGCCGAAGGAGATCATCGCACAGGGTTCGATGCCGCGCTGGTGGCCCGGACGCTGAAGCTGGTGAATACCAACGAATATAAGCGGAACCAGTTCTGCCCCATCATCCGCGTTTCGTCCAAGGCCTTCGGGATCGGGCGGCGGGTGCCCATTGTAGGGAAATATTTGAGTTAAGGGAGAAGCCCGTTATCTTTGTCCAAATTCAATAGTCATTATAAAATGTTACAGGTTCAATTTATCCGTCAAAACAGGGAACTGGTACTGGAAAGGCTGGCCGTGAAGAATTTCGCGGACGCGGCCCTCGTGGTAGACGAGGTACTGGCGCTCGACGATCAGCGCAAAAAGCTCACGCTAGAATACGATGAAACGCAAGCCAAAGTGAATTCCGCATCCAAAGAGATCGGCAAGCTCATGGCATCAGGCGATAAGTCGGGCGCGGAGTCACGCAAGCTGGAGGTGGCCTCCTTCAAGCAATCGCTGGGGCCCATCAACGAGCAGCTGGCGGCGACGGAGAAATTACTGCACGATACCCTCGTGCGGATACCCAACCTGCCCGGGGCCGACGTGCCCAAAGGCAGAACGGCGGAAGATAACGTGGAAGTACGCCGTGGAGGAGATATCCCCACCCTGGCCAGGGGTCCGTACCCCACTGGGACCTGGCAAAGAAATACGACCTCATCGACTTTGAACTGGGTAATAAGGTTACAGGCAGCGGATTCCCCTTCTATAAGAACAAGGGAGCACGCCTGCAGCGTGCCCTCATCGCCTATTTCCTCGATTTCAATACCTCCGCCGGATATACCGAATTCCTGCCCCCTTTCTCGTGAACGAGGCTTCCGCCTACGGTACCGGTCAGCTCCCCGATAAAGAAGGGCAGATGTACCACATGCCGGAAGATAACTTCTACCTCATCCCGACCTCCGAAGTACCGCTGACCAACGTGTTCCGCGATGAGATACTTAAAGAAAACGAGCTGCCCGTGAAGATCACGGCCTACAGCCCTTGTTTCCGCAGGGAAGCCGGTTCTTACGGTAAAGACGTGCGCGGCCTCAACCGCCTTCACCAGTTCGAAAAAGTGGAGCTGGTGCAGATCGTGCATCCGGAGAAATCTTACGCTGCCCTGAAGGAAATGGTGCTGCACGTGGAGAAACTCCTCCAGAGCCTGCAACTGCCTTACCGCATCCTCAACCTTTGCGGCGGGGATATGAGTTTCGGCTCGGCGCAGACATTCGATTTCGAGGTATGGTCGGCCGCACAGGAGAAGTGGCTGGAGGTATCTTCCGTTTCGAATTTCGAGACTTTCCAGACCAACCGCATGAAAGTGCGCTTCAAAGACGAGAACGGCAAGAACCAGCTGGTACACTCCCTCAACGGAAGCTCCCTGGCCTGCCCACGCATCATGGCCACCTTACTGGAGAACAACCAGACGCCCGACGGCATCCTGCTGCCGGAAGCGCTGCACAAATATTTCGGGTCGGACAGGATCGCCTAAACGGATCCTTCCATTCCAACGTAAAGCACATGGTACACAACCATGTGCTTTTTTGTACGTATATAGGGGTTACGGCACGATTAATGCCGGAACAAAAGTAAAAATGCGTTAATTTGTTACAGGTCAAACATGCAAATTATGAAAACACTCATCCAATGCTCACTCATCGCCATCGTTTTATGGGGATGCGCCGGAGGACTGAACCCCAAGAACACCGAGAAGGTGAACGCGGCGTTCGCTAAATATGAAGATTCCGACGGTAAGGCGATCTTCCGCGAAAAATGCGCGAAATGCCACGGCTATAAGCTCCCCGAGACGAAGACAGCCGAGAAATGGCCCGGCATCATCGACCGGATGGCGAAGAAGGCTAAACTGACCGACGATCAGAAATCCGACGTCCTGGCGTTTGTGACCAAACATGCCAAAGCGTCCTGATCAGACTCCCATTACGTATTACCGGCGGCTGAAAAGCCGCCTTTTATGCCCGCAAGCCGGCCCCGTACCGTATATTTGTTGCATGCGACACTTCCTTCCCAATGGCAAACAACTCGTTATCCGCCCCCACAGGTGATGGATGCACAAGGTTGTTTGACGACCTTCCAGTCGGTCACCCGGGAAACGGACTTTCTGCTCTTTACGCATGAGGAGTCGCTCCAGTTCGATCTCGCCAAAGAAGAAGCGTTTATCCGTTCCTACATCGATCATCCGAACAACCTGTTCCTCGTGGCGGATGTGGAAGGAGAGATCGCCGGGATGGTGAGCATCAACCAGGGCCGTACGCGTAAGCAGCACCACATGGGGCTGCTGGGCATCGCGGTGCTGCATAAATACTGGAATATGGGCATCGGGCGGCGGCTGCTGACATCTGCGATCCGCTGGGCGGAAGCGCATCCCCGCATCGCTATCATTCATTTCGAAGTATTGGCCAACAACGAACGCGCTATCCAACTGTATAGAAATTTCAATTTTACCGAACATGGCCGCATCCCCAATGGCATCATCCAACCGGATGGTTCCACGGTAGACCTGGTGGTCATGAGCAAACGCATCAAACCGATATAAAGAACCGATGAAAACTTTTCAGGGTTATTACTCCTATGAAACGCCCGACCATATCCAGGGCGCCGACATCACCGTTTCGGGTAAACGTATAGAGATCCATCTGAAAGATGCCCATGGCAACCCGCGCATCGTGCGCTGGTATTGGGAGAATGTGGTAAGAGGAGAAGAACGCCCGGGGATGCATCCTCCATCACGCCGGCCTTCCCCTTCAGACACTGATCGTTCCCAATGGCGAATTTGCCGCCGCTGCAGATCTGCAGCTCAGGAAGAAACGCAGGATTTTCCCACAGCATACGTTACCTTTTTTACGACTACCCTGGTGATCCTGGGGCTGATCCTGGCGGCATTCGTTTGGATCGTTCCTGGCTGGCCGGAAAGGCCGCCAATGCGCTGCCGGTGGAATACGAAGTGTCTATGGGGAAGAAGCATACAAATCACTTATCGCGGAATATAAAGTGATGCCGGAAGAAACCAGGCTCGTCAATAAATTCTACAAGGAGATGGGCGTTAGCTCGCCTTATCCTATCAAAGTCACGGTGGTCGACTTCGACCAAACCAACGCTTTTGCCGTACCCGGCGGGCATATCGTAGTGTATAGCGGCCTCCTCAAACGCATGAAGCAACCGGAGGAGCTGGCGGCATTGCTGGCGCACGAAAGTTCGCACGTCAACCTCCGGCATACTACCCGTTCCCTTATGCAGAGCCTCGGCACCTTCACCGCGGTGAGCCTCATCTTCGGCGACGTAACCGGCATAGGTGCAGTGCTGGTGGAGAATGCCTCCCAGCTTAAAAGCCTCGAATACTCCCGCAGCCTCGAGAAAGAGGCGGATCTTAATGGTTTGAGCATGCTGAAGAACCAGCATATCCCCGGCAATGGCTTCGTGCTGCTCTTTAAGACGCTGGGGAATCCGGCGGCGGCGCACCTTCCGAATGGCTCAGCTCGCACCCCGACCTGGAGCGCCGGGCCAAATATGTGCAGGAAAAGCTCGTTGCTCCCGAACCGGCCGTTCCCGCACCATTAAAAGCTACCTGGGCACAGCTACGTGCAGGTTTGAAATAGCAGAAAAAATCACGAAATTTAAGGGACAAACGGATCGAAAATGAATCGCTACGACAGACATATCAGGCTGGAAGGCTTTGGTATCGAAAAGCAGGAAATGCTGCAAAGCGCCGCCGTATTGGTGGTAGGAGCCGGCGGACTGGGAGTTCCCGTCCTGCAATACCTCACCGCGATGGGCGTGGGCAGGATCGGCATCGCTGAAGAAGATACCGTTTCCATCACCAACCTGCAACGCCAGGTCATCTATACTGTGGCCGATGAGGGGAAGCCCAAGATCGATGCGGCTATCGCCCGGCTGGAGCAGCTCAATCCAGAAACCGTCTTCGTTCCCCACCCCCAATATCTCAGCACCGCCAATGCCCTTGACATCATAGGGGCATACGATATCGTGATCGATTGCTCCGATAACTTCGGGACGCGCTACCTCATTAACGACGCCTGCGTGATCCTGGGGAAGCCTTTCGTGTACGGTTCCATCTTCCGGTACGAGGGGCAGGTTAGCGTACTCAATCATAACGGCAGCGGCACCTATCGCTGTCTTTTCCCGAACCGGGTAATGCGCCCGATTGTAACGATGTCGGTGTACTGGGTATCCTTCCCGGCATTATCGGCTGCTACCAGGCTTCCGAGGCCGTAAAAGTGATCACGGGAATCGGGAGCCGCTGGCTAATCAGCTGCTTACCATTCAGCTGCTCGATAATACCCACCAGGTCTTTACCTTCCAGCCGCAAGCCGGCAATCATGATATCACTGAACTGCAGGACAGCTACGGCAACTCCGTCTGCGATGCCCGCACCATGCAATTGCTGTCTGTCCAGGAGCTGAAAGGCTGGCTGGATGAAGGCCGTGATTTTCAGCTGGTAGACGTTCGTGAGCGCGACGAATGGGAATACTGCCATATCGATGGGGCGCTCCATATCCCCATGCGGCGGGTAGCGGCCTCCCTGTCCAGTCTTTCGAAGAACGCTCCCGTGGCCATGATTTGTCATCATGGAATGCGGAGCCGGGCAACGGCGGAACTGTTATTACAGGCCGGCTTTCCGGATGTGTACAACGTTACCGGCGGAATTCATGCCTGGGCACGCGAAATCGACACTACAATGGCCACATATTAAGGGCTGGAACGGTATTTGCGCTTTTTTAGCCTTGCGGTGAAAGGCGGTTAAACTTTAGCCGTGTCCGACCCGTCTTACTCTAAATTTTTCCCGCTTATGCCAGTTGTTCCCTTGCAGACACAAATGCAGCACCTGGGCTGGAGGGCCGGATTCGGTGAAAGCCTTCCTGAAATAAGGTCCTGGATGAAGAAGAAGCGAAAGGAAGTAGTGCGGAAAGTCATCCTCGGCCCAGCCGCAGCCCCGTCGCCCATCCGGGTGATGGATGTTACCGATCTCCCCGACTATCAACGCCAGCGCAATATGGGCGCAGAGGAACGTAAAATGGTCCAAAGGCTTAATACCGACGGTATTAAAGACCTGAACGTTTTATGGTCGCACGCCATGATTGCCAGCGATCATCCCTTACAGGAAAAGATGGCGCTGTTCTGGCACGGGCATTTCGCCTGCCGTACGCAGAACGTACTCTTTAATCAACAGTTACTGGATACCATCCGTCGCCATGGGCTGGGGAATTTCGGGACGCTGCTCAGCGAAGTTTCTAAATCTCCCGCCATGCTGGCCTTCCTCAATAACCAGCAAAACCGCAAACAACGGCCTAACGAGAACTTCGCGCGGGAAGTAATGGAGCTCTTTGCCCTGGGCCGCGGCCATTACACGGAAAAGGACGTGAAAGAAGCAGCCAGGGCTTTTACGGGATGGGGATACGACGAAATGGGCGAATTCCGTTTCCGTAAAAATGTACATGACGAAGGCACTAAAACCATCCTCGGTAAAACCGGCAACTACAATGGTGACGACGTCATCAATATTCTCCTCGAACAAAAACAGACCGCCCGGTTCATCTCCGGGAAGATATACCGATTCTTCGTGCACGAAGACGGCAACGAAGCCCATGAAGCCGAACTGGCTGATAAGCTTTATAAAAGCGGGTACGACCTTCGCGGACTTATGGAGCATATCTTCATGGCCGACTGGTTTTATGACGATAAGATCGTGGGCAGCCGCATCAAATCACCGGTGGAACTGATCGTAGGCTTACGGCGCGCCGTACCCATGCAGTTCGAGCAGGAAGAAGCCATGCTCGTGTTCCAACGCGTATTGGGGCAAACGCTGTTCTATCCTCCCAACGTTGCCGGCTGGCCAGGTGGCAGAAACTGGATCGATAGCTCCAGCCTTATGTTCCGCCTCCGCGTGCCGCAGATCATTTTGTACTCGCAGGAATTCAATATCCGGCCGAAAGAAATTACCCCGGAAATGGGCGAAGGACAGAATTATAAAATGACCATGCAGGTGAATGAACTGCTGAAGCGGCAATACGCCCGGAAAGTTAACGCGCAGGTAGACTGGCAACCTTATATGGACGGGTTTAAAGACGTGAAGCGGGAAGAGCTCGCGGAATCCATCGCACAGTCGCTGTTAGTACGCAGCAAAGGCATCGACAGGCAGCTACTGGAAAAGTATTCCGACGCCTCCTCGCGCGACAATTACATCAAAACGGTAACGATCGACGTGATGAGCACGCCGGAGTACCAAATGTGCTAACACTCCAATTCATCGTCACATGCTTATACACAGACGGCGTTTTTTACAAGTGGGTTCCCTGGCATCAGCCAGCCTCATGCTCCCAAATTCCTTAAAGCCATGGAACAGGGGCGCTTCGTGCCGCCCGGCAATAAAGTGCTGGTGGTGATCCAGCTTTCCGGCGGCAACGATGGGTTAAACACCATCATCCCTTACAGAAACGATATTTACTATAAACTCCGCCCGCAGCTGGGCATCAAACGCAATGAGGCGCTCGCCCTGAATGATGAGCTGGGCATCCATCCGTCCCTTAAAACATTCAAAAGCCTTTACGACGACGGATCACTCGGCGTACTCAATAACGTAGGCTATCCCAATCCAGACCGTTCCCACTTCAGGAGCATGGATATCTGGCAAAGCGCCAGCGATTCCAAAGACTATTGGGGGACAGGCTGGCTCGGCCGCTATCTCGACGCGCAATGCAAAGGCTGTGACAAGCCCACGCAGGCCCTGGAAATAGACGATACCCTCAGCCTGGCACTGAAAGGCGAAGACGTGAAAGGCCTCGCCCTCACCGATCCACAGCGGCTCTACGGCGCCAGTAACGACCGATACTTCCGCGATCTGCTGGCCAAACAGCAGCACGACGATGAGCATCATAACGTAGATTACCTCTACAAGACCATGGCAGAAACGATCTCTTCGGCAGGTTATATCCAGCAACAGTTCAAAACCTACAAAAGCAAGGAAAACTACCCGAACTCCGAACTGGGCAAGAATATGAAGACGATCGCCGAGCTGATCATGACAGATATCAACACGAGCGTGTACTACGTGTCGCATGGCAGCTTCGATACGCACGTGGGGCAGCAGAACCAGCAGCAGCGTCTGTTCTCACAGCTCAGTGATGCGCTGGCGCCATTTGTATCGGACCTTAAAAAGAACCACCGGTTCGATGATGTACTCGTGATGACCTTCAGCGAATTCGGGCGGCGTGTGGCGCAGAACGCCAGCGGCGGCACCGACCATGGCACGGCCAACAATATGTTCCTGGTAGGCGGCGGGTTAAAGGAGAAAGGCGTACTGAACGAAGGCCCCAACCTGAACGATCTCAAAGACGGCGATCTCCAGTATAAAGTCGATTTTAAATCGGTATATGCCACCCTGCTGGGAAAATGGCTGGGGCAGACGATAAGGCCATTCTGCAGCAATCCTACGAGCATTTACATTTCATCTGACCGCGTATAAACCCAAGAAAGAAAAAGGCCTCCTGCGTTGCGGGAGGCCTTCGTGTTTATGCCGGATTACTTAGAATAATGATCGTAGACCGCTCTGGCGATCTTAGCGATGACGCCTTCCCGGGTGGCATCGTCTGCCGGGCTCATGGATACGAACACGGTGACCGCAATGGCCTGTCCGTTGGGCAAGGTGATGATTCCTGAGTCGTTGGTGGCAGATGTGGGGCCGCCTTCGGAATAGCCTGTGCCTGTTTTATGCGCAACCGAGTGCCGGCGGGCAGCAGGCCGGGGAGGCGTTTGGCGCCGGTAGTGGTGGCCAGCATCGTGTTCATGAGGAAGTCGTTGCTGGGTTTGGATAGCGCCGTTCCTTTGTGCAGGATGTCGAGCAACTGGGAGTAAGCAGATACGTTCGCCCAATTTCTGAACTGCGGTTCGAATCCGGTTCCCGGTCCGTTCATTTCTTCTTCCGTCAGCACGATCTCGATATTTTTCACGCCAAGCCCGTGGATGAAGTCGTTGATTACTTTGCAGCCGCCGGCTTTCCGGATCAGTACATCGCAGGCGATGTTGTCGCTCTTGGCGACCATCAGGTAAATGAGATTGGCGATTGTTTTGTCATTTGTGCCTTTAGGAAAGCTGTCTTGCAGCGGGCTGTAGGTTTTGAAAAGATCGTCAGGGTAACCGGGATGGTTTGTTCCAGGCTGAGTTTGCCTTCATCGACTTGTTTAAGGACGGCCATGGCGATGGGGAATTTAAAAGCGCTCTGCATGGGGAGGCGGGCCGTGTCGTTCAGGGTGAGGGTGTCGCCGGTGTTTAAATTACGGATGGCCACGCCTACGGTGCCGCCTGCTTCAGCCGCGATAGCGGAGATTTGCTGGCGCAGGGAGTCGGTGGAGGGGGCGGTGGCAGATACGGCCAGGCTGTCGGTCGCAGGTGTTTTTGGGCTGCCACCGCAGGCGGAAAGCAGCAGGAGGGAGGCGGCGGAAATGATGATGGATCGCATGGGAAGAATTGGGTTTAGGTTGCAAAATACTGCAATCCAACCGCGTGTGTTGCGATTATCGGGATTATATTTTCGGGTTATCGTGGAACCCTACCAGGTACATCTGTTTCCGGTAATCGCGGGGCGACATGCCGGTAGATTTCTTGAATGCTTTGGAAAAATGCGCGATATCGCCGAAGCCCAGCTGTGCGCTGATCTCAACATAACTGAGGCGCGTTGTGGCCATGAGGTATTGCGCTCTTTCGATCCGCTTTCCGAGGATGTGATGGAGCGGGCGGGCGCCCGTATAAGCTTTGAACTGACGGGAGAAATAATCAGGATGTTGGTTTACGCGCGATGCCAGCAGGTTTACCGTCAGCTCCGCATGCAGATTCAGGGCGATGTAATCCAGCGTTTCCGCCAGCTTTACGGGTATGATGCCGACTTCCGGAGCGTTGCCGGCGTGGGGCGCCAGGAACCGCGCCGTGAGCTGCCAGAGAATGCCCTGCGTTTCCATGGAGACGGAGATGTTCTGCAGGTTATTCAATTCCTGGTATTCCTTGTAATATACATCCTTCTCATAGACCTTCGGATTGTCTGACCGGTTGATGCCACGGCCGGGATTGATTTCCAGCAAGCGGAGGAAGAGCAGCCTGTCCGTTTCCGTTGCGGGCACTTTCAATATGTTTCGCTGCTGCGCGAAGAGGGACACCCCGTCTGATGAGTCTTCGAAGAACTGCACGAAATACTGATCCAGGGGAGTCGCAATGCATGTTGCACAACGTGAAGCTCGGTACGATATAGAGGAATCCGGGTTCCAGGACCAGGAGCCTCCGGCGCCGGATAAAACGCCTTCGCCATCCTGGATGTAATAGATCCGGTAATACGGGCTGATGACGTGCTGGTAATTCCAGCGGTGGTCCAGTGCGCCCGGTCTACATTGAGTAGCGTAAACGTATGCTGGAATTTTCTCTTGATCATAACATAGCGTGGGTAAGCAAGATTGCGAAAAAGACGGGAATATCCAAATGCCTGTTCATGCCAAAGGTCGGATATGTACAAAAAAAAGTCCATTTAGGGCAAGTTTGGCGCAGGGATTAGCAGTAAGTTTGATTTCACGGTTTGTAAGCATTTCACTGTTATGAAAAGACGCACGTTATTAAAAGGGGCGCTCACAGGCATTCCATCACTTATGATGTCTGGAGCATTTGGCCGCAGCGCCAGCTTTGCCGGCATGCTGGCCACCGGGATGGCCGATCCTTTCAAGCCCTCCTGGGATTCGCTCTCTCAATACCAGGTTCCCGATTGGTACCGAGACGCCAAGTTTGGCCTTTGGGCGCACTGGGGCCCGCAATGCGAGCCTGCCTATGGCGACTGGTACGCCCAACAGATGTACAATGAAGGCAGCGGAGCTTACAAATATCACTGCGAAAAATATGGTCATCCCTCTAAGTTCGGGTTCAAAGATGTGATCAATGTATGGAAAGCGGATAAATGGAACCCGGAAGAATTGTTGTCGTTGTACAAACGCGCCGGCGCCCAGTTCTTTGTGGGCATGGCCAATCACCACGACAACCTGGATCTCTATCCCAATAAATACCACAGCTGGAACTCCACCCGCGTAGGCCCACGCAAAGACATTATCGGCGGCTGGGCGAAAGCAGCACGGGCAAACGGGCTTCCTTCGGCGTAAGCGTTCATGCCTCTCATGCCTGGACCTGGTACGAGGCCGCCCAGAAAGCGGATAAGAACGGTCCGCTGGCAGGCGTTCCCTACGACGGAAGCTCACTAACGCCGACGGTAAAGGCCAATGGTGGGAAGGCCTGGACCCCGGGAGCTCTACGCTCAAAATCATCCCCTGAGCCAACCCGGCGGCGACCACCTGAAAAAGTGGGACTGGGCAGACGGGGCCTCTACTCCCTCCAAAGCATATTGCGAACATTTCTACAAACGCACGATCTCACTGATCGACGACTATAACCCGGATCTCGTGTATTTCGATGATTCCGTGCTGCCGCTCTGGCCGGTAAGCGACGTAGGGCTGCGCATCGCTGCGCACCTGTACAACCGCAGCATCAAAAAGCACGGTAAACTGGAGGCGGTGCTTACCTGCAAATCCCTGGATCCCCAGCAGCGCAAATGCATGGTATGGGACATTGAACGTGGGCAGAGCCACGCCATAGAACCGCTTCCTGGCAAACAGATACCTGCATCGGCGGTTGGCACTACAACCAGGGCATCTATGACAGGGATCAATACAAATCAGCCAAAACGGTAATCCATACGCTCTGCGATGTAGTCAGCAAGAACGGCAACCTGATGCTCAGCATCCCTATGCGGGGAGACGGTACCATAGACGAGAAGGAGCGTGCTATCGTGGAAGGTATCGGCGCCTGGATGGCGGTTAACAGCGAAGCCATTTATGGAACACGCCCTGGACGGTATTCGGAGAAGGGCCGTCGGTTGTATCCGCAGCAGCGCAAAGCGCCGGGAATTTCAACGAAGGAAAAGGAAAAGCCTTGACCGCGGAAGATATACTTCACTAAAAACAACAGATACTGTACGCCATCCTCCTGGGCTGGCCGGATAGTAATGCAACGCTCATCAAAAGCCTGGCGGACAAAGGGAAAGTTTCGTCCGTCAGGCTGCTGGGGCACAACGGGGAGCTGAGCTTCCATCAGGCATCCAACGGCCTGGAAGTAAAACTGCCCGGTAATGCGCCCGGAAAGGAAGCATTTGTACTGAAAATAGAAGGCGCGATCGGCTAAATATTTAAGAAAACATTAGGTCGGAAATTTACAACAGTAAGATGATACCGGTTCGCATACGGCCGGAAGGAGACCCGTTTACCAATTAGCTGGAATGTTCAATCAAAATCAATAACACGTACCACGTTCGCGGATAAGCATTCCGCGCTTTATTCACCTATCATCTAAAATGATCGTTATGAAAAATTGCTTGCAGAGGATATATCCTCCCGGCATTTCCATGCAATTACCCGGCATGAGATGGCTATTCGCCATGATGTCATTTCTCTTGTTAGTCTCATTGAAAGTATCTGCCCAACAAACTGTAAAGGGGCGTGTAACGGCCGCGGGGGCAGCTGTTCCTGGAGTAACGGTACAGTTGAAAGGAACAGCCGTCGGGACACAAACCAACGCCCAGGGGGAATTCAGCATTGCCGCGCCCGCCAACGGAACCCTTATCGTTAGCGCGATTGGTTATGCCACCCAGGAGGTGCAGGTCGGAGGACAGACATCTCTCCAGATCGTACTTGAAACGGCCAATCAGCAACTGAACCAGGTAGTGGTAGTAGGCTATGGCACACAGTCTAAGCGGAAACTGACGAGTGCCGTGGTCACCGTTTCCGGCGAGGATCTCAATAAACGTATTGCAACCAACCCCACCACTTTGCTGCAGGGGCAGCTGCCTGGCTTACAGGTGGTACAGGGATCCGGGAACCTGGAGCTGAGAATGTCAGCCTGCGGATACGCGGTATCAGCACCTTCAGTGGCGCAGGGAACGACCCTCTGGTGATTGTGGACGGACTGCCGGGGAGCCTTACATCCCTTAACCCTAACGATATTGAATCCGTGAGCCTGCTGAAAGATGCGGCATCTGCGGCTATTTATGGCTCCCGCGGCGCCAATGGTGTGATCGTTATCAAAACTAAAAAGGGAGGAACGGCGCCTTCTCCCTGAATTACACCTTTAACCTCGGTATCTCCAATCCTACCAGCCTTCCGGATGTGGTGACCAACTCTGCCGAATACATGCGGCTTTCCAATGAAGCGTCCGTCAACTCGGGTAGGCAGCCGCTCTATACCCAGGCGCAGATCGATCTGTACGAGAACGCTACCGACCGCGTAAAATACCCTAACCACGACTGGCTGGGTGATCTGTTCGTAACCGCTTATACCAAAAACCACTACCTCAGCCTGACTGGAGGAAAGGAAAATACAACCTATAACCTGGGGATCGGCTATACCGACCAGCCGGGTACCATGATCGGGTTCGAGTATAAGAAATACACTATCAACCTGGGCCTGTCATCGAAAGTAAACAAGCGGGTAACCGTGGGCACCAACATCCAGATGAACTATGGTAATAAGCTGAATCCTCGTCAGGGTGCTGATGACGCATTCCTGTCGACATTGGCACAATCTCCCTTGTATCCACCAGGTCTCCGGACGGGCGCTGGATCAAGAAAGCATACTCTAACGAGCAGGGGAATAAAAATATCCCCGCAATCGTGGGCGAGAATGTACGCGCGCGCAGCGAAGATTTCTATGTACAGGGCAATATCTCCCTCGATGTTGAACTGATCAAAGGCCTTACCTGGGAAAACAGGGCGGGTGGTAATTTCGACGCGTTCAAGTTCAGTGATTTCCGTCCTGCAGTCGATATGTTCTACTATAGCGACATGTCTACCGCAGGCCAGTTAGACGTAGGGCCTTTTGGTTTCGATACTAGAAGGACGGATAATGCATATGCCGTCTATTACAGCCAGCTGAACTTCCGCCGTTCGTTCAATGAACATACAATCTCCGCATTGGCTGGTTATCAGCAGGAGTATAACAAAGCCAGCAACCTCGCGGGCGGCAGGCTGCAATACACCACCAACTTCCTGAAAGAGCTGGACGCGGGGCCCAAGCCGGGTATGACGAACAGCGGTACGTCTTCCGAATGGGCCATCCGATCGTTTTACGGTAACGTCAACTATGATTTCCAGGATAAATATCTCTTCGGGACCAGCGTGCGTTACGATGGTACGTCGCGGTTGCCGGAAGATACCCGCTGGGGCTGTTCTACTCTTTCTCAGCGGGATGGCGTATCTCCAAAGAGACGTTCCTACAGGATGTCGGCTGGATCAATGACCTGAAGCTGCGGGGCTCATGGGGTAAGCTGGGTAACCAGAACATTGGCCTCTATCCGTATCAGTCAACCCTCGCCGCGCGTGATTACGCTTTTGATGGAAAGGTGCAACCGGGCTATAGCTCCAGCATGCTCGTAGAGCCATCTCTGACCTGGGAAACAACACAGGTACTGGACATCGGCGCAGATCTGACTGCTTTCAACAATAAGCTATCTGTTACCATCGATTGGTTCAATAAGAATACGTTCGACATCCTCCGCCAGGCGCAGATTCCGCTTTGGCTGGGTATGGATGCCCCGCTGATCAATAACGGTTCCGTACGTAACAAGGGGATAGAGATCGGTGCGCAGTATCGCGGCAACATCACTAAAGACCTTACATTCTTCGCTGGCGGCAATTTCCAGGCGTATAAAAACACACTGGAAACATACGGCAAGCGCGAGATCAACGGCAACCTCATTCGCGAAGAAGGCAAACCCCTGGATCAATATTACCTCTACATCTGGGACGGTATCTTCCAAAACCAAGCGGAAATCGACCGCTCTCCCAAGCAACCGATCACACCCAGCCCCGGTGATCTGAAGATCAAAGACGTGAACGGCGACGGTATCATCAGCGATCTGGACCGTACTTATGTTGAGGGGAAATATCCATCGTTCCAATACACGGCCAACCTGGGCCTTAGCTGGAAGAGCTTTGACTTCAGCGCCATGCTTTATGGTTCGCAGGGGCAAAAGATATATGTAAGCGGTTGGGGTGCGGAACCATTCCGCCAGGGCTCCATGCCCACCACTGATTGGCGCAACCGCTGGACGCCGACGAACCCGACCAACACCATGCCCAAGATCTACATGGCGGATGGCTATGCACCGGTTCAGGGTTATCCCTCCACTTACTTCCTGAAAGATGCGTCGTTCCTGCGGATGAAAAACATGCAGCTGGGTTACACATTGCCTTCCCGCCTGACCAGCAAAGCAGCGATGAAATCCCTCCGCCTTTATTTCGCTGCCGACAACGTGTTTACCATCAGCGATTATCCGGGCCTGGACCCGGAAAGAGCAGGCGACGGTTTGTACGTGACGTATCCGCAGATCCGGACTTTTACTTTCGGCGCATCCGTACAATTCTGATTACCCGGTTATTAAATCATTTATCATGAAAAAATTATCAACAGTCTATACATCGCGATGGGTTGTGCCTTATTCTTCGGCGCCTGCAAAGACCTGAACGTGTCGCCGACAGATAAGCTTCCCAAAACAATATTCTGGAAAACGGCGGGCGATGCCGACTTCGCGTTGACCGGCCTTTACAATTACCTCTACATGCCGGGCGGCAACTGGTCATGCGCGCAATATTACGTGTTCGCCTGGGATACCTATTCCGATGATGCCTTCAGTCAGCACGATTATGGCGGGGGCAGAAGCGCCGGCAGCTCCGGACTTACGCCCAATACCAAAGCGTATGTGGAAAGCTATTATACCAATAATTACAAAGCCATCGCGGCTGCCAATCACTTTTTAGCCAATGTCGATAAAGTGATCAGCGGAGATAAGCTGACGCGTTATAAAGCGGAAGCCTATTTCCTGCGCGCCTTCAATTACTTCTGGCTGGCTCAGTTGTACGGTAATGTGCCTATCGTTAAAGCAGATCCTTTTACCCTCGACTACACCACCGTTTTAGCGAAAAATACGCGCGAGGAAGTGCTGGCCTTTGTGAAGGAAGACCTGGACCAGGCTATTGTTGGCCTGCCGGACGTAGCTTATAGCACCGGGCATGCCGTAAAAGGAACGGCGCAAGGGTATAAAGTCCGGGTATTACTGTTTGAAAAGAAATTCGCGGAAGCCGCTGCGCTGGCGAAGGAGATCATCGACGGCAACAGGTTTTCCCTGAACGATGACTACCTGGCTAATTTCTATAAGCCCGCCCAGAACAGCAGCAAAGAGATCATGTTCTCTATCAGGTACTTACTTCCGAACATCGCGCACCAGGACGTTCCGCTGGTAGCGCCCATGCATCGTTGGAAAGGATATATGGGCACACAGGATCTGATCAATGAATACGAAACCAACGATCCCCGCAAGACCATGACCTGGTTCTTCCCCGGAGATACCAAGGCGCAGGGTTGGCCTTTACGGGGAACTGTCAGTTGCTAAACCGGGAATGGACGGATGGATCGAAGGATATTATCCGCCCCGCAAATGGCTGCCTCCCGGACTGGAAGATCCTACCACGGGAACCCTCGTAGACAACGACTTCGTACTGCTGCGTTTTGCCGATATCAAACTGATGTACGCGGAGGCGCAAAACGAAGCCGTAGGAGCAGATGCTTCGGTATATAAACAGATCAATGAGGTAAGAGACCGGCCGGGCGTAAAGATGCCCGGATTGCCGGCGGGGCTCAACCAGGCTCAAATGCGAGACCGCATACGCCACGAGCGCCGGGTGGAATTTGCCCTCGAAGGCCAGCGCTATTTCGACCTGCGCAGATGGGGATCGCCACGCAAAAGCTAAACGGTTTCGTGTCCAATCCCCTCGCGCCGAACATCAAACTGAAATACGAAGACAAATACCAGTTCTGGCCTATCCCGCAAACGGAGATCGACCGGAATCAGCCGGCGCTGAAGCAGAACCCGGATTATTGATGATGAGGAGGCTACTCTGTTATGTATAAATTAGAAATCCCGGAGCTCGTCTTCGGTACCAGCGGCCTGGGAATCTGTATGAAGCATGGCCCCATGAGATGAAAATGCAGATCGTGGAGATTGCGTACGGCATGCCCCGGGCCCGCCGGTTTTGATACTGCCGGTAAATATGGCGCCGGCCTGGCGCTGGAAGCGCTGGGCGACGGTCTCAGGCAGGCCGGCGTACACCCCGGCGAAGTGATAATCAGCAACAAACTGGGCTGGCTACGGACAGACCTCACGACCCATGAGCCCACCTTCGAGCCTGGCGTCTGGAAAGATCTCCGCCATGATGCCGTCCAGCGCCTGGGCTATGAAGGGATTTTAGCTTGCTATGAACAAGGCAACGCGTTGTTGAATGGGTATCGTGCAAACTGGGTGTCTGTCCATGACCCGGACGAATATTTGTCTGCCGCTGTTACCCCGGCAGGGCGTGCCCGCCGCTTCCGGGATGTGATTGACGCCTATGCGGCACTGACGGACCTGAAGCGGAAAGAGGAGGTGACGGCAGTCGGCGTCGGGGCCAAAGACTGGACCGTGGTAAAGGAGATATGCGAAGTTGTGGAGCCGGACTGGGTAATGATCGCCAACAGCTTCACGCTGCATCGTCACCCCGCTGGTTTGGTTGCGTTTATGCGGCAACTGGAAGAACAGGATATACCGATCATTAACGCGGCGGTGTTTAACGGTGGTTTTCTTACTGGCCATGACTATTATAACTACCGGCCTGTAGCGCCAAATACCCACCCCCGCCTGTACCACTGGCGCGAAAAGATGCACGCGATATGCAGGGAATTCGGGATCAGTCCTGCGGCGGCCTGTATGGCTTTTGCCGGCGGCGCTCCGGGCGTGCGGTCTGTTGCGCTGAACATGACGCCTGCGTACCCGGTTGCGGCGAATAGCGACATCATGAATATTGCCATCCCGGCAGCTTTCTGGCAACAGCTGGTTAAGGAAAAGCTGATAGACGCCCATTATGCGGAAACCCATCTATACGAATAGTAAACATATGAAAAGACACTGTTTTGCCCTCGATCTCAAAAACGATCCGGCGCTGATCGCCGAATACGAACAATGGCATAAAGCGGAGAACGGCTGGCCTGAAATCCGCCGGAGCATCCTTGATGCGGGTATCCTCGACATGCAGATCTACCGGACCGGCAACCGCCTGTTTATGATCATGGAAACCGGCGAAGATTACAGGCCGGAAGAAAAGGCGGCGATGGATGCTGCCAACCCTGCCGTCCAGGAATGGGAAACGCTGATGTGGAAATACCAGCAACCCCTGCCCTGGGCCACCGGCAACGAAAAATGGGTCACTATGGAACAGATATACAAGTTGTGACGTATTAAGTGGAATTTTCCATGCACGCCCCCGCCGGTACCGGCGGGGATTATTTTGCATACCGTCATTAAAGAAAATCCCCTCGGCCAGGCTGAGGGGGATTTTTATGAGACGATGTATGGCTACGGTATAGCCGGAGCAACTGTTGTCTGGTACTTCAATTTGAAATATCCCCGGCTGATGACATGGATCGTTCCCTGATCCTGCGACACGGCCGTTCCCATGAACTCGCCGATCACCACGTCGTCTTTCACCTGGTGGATGGTAACGCTGAAGGAGCCGGTGGTTTCATCGGCCAGCAGGAGATCCATAGACACGAATTTCTCCATGGTGAATGCATTGCCGGGCTGGTTATTGGTATAAACGCCGGGCGTGATGGCCGGGCCGTTGCCCATGATATGGATGTTGATCGCGTCTTTTCCCGCGGTATATCCCTGGATAAGCATGGAGGCATTATCGTTGATGGGATCGGTGTCGCTGGTATTGCCGAGTTGATTGCTGACCATATTCTTTTGTTCGGACAGCATCACTTTTCCGTCCATCTGGAAGGAGATGAACCGGCGGTTGGGTTCGGCTTTATCGTCGCTGCTGCAGCCGGCGCTGAAAATCAGTGCGGCCAGCAGGGCTATTTTAGTGATGGTTTGTGGCATAGGAGTCGGGTGTTTATCAGAGTTTATCAATAGAGACTTGTTTCTGACGGCCGATGCGGTACAGCATGTACCCCATAGCAGCGAAGAACAGTACGCCCAGCAGCTGGTATCCACCGGCGCCAAGGGCTCTTTCAAGGCCGGCGTGGGCGCTTATTTTAGCGAGGAATCCGGAGACGTCTTCATTTACTGACAGAATCGCCACGATTACGCCTGCTACCGCCCCTCCGGCAACGAGGCCGGTAGCAAAGAGGTTGCCTTTGCCGAGTTCCTCTTCTTCAGCGGAAAGCTGAATGCCGGAGCGCTTCTGTTTCCAGTCTACCAGTCCACGGATGGCGCCGCCAATGAAGATCGGGAGGGTTGTGGAGAGGGGGAGGTAGCGCCTACGGCGAAGGAGAGCGATTTCACGCCGCAGAGTTCTACGGTGATCGCAATGAAAACACCTACCAGTACGAACTGCCAGTCGAGGTTGCCGCCAAGAATACCTTTGATAAGGGTGGCCATAAGCGTAGCCTGGGGAGCGGCGTAGGTAGGGGAGCCGATCGCATGGGTGATACCTTGTTTAGTCATTTCACTGGTCGGAGTGTCGAGATAGTGAACGGTCCAGCCAATGACCAGCGACGACACGATGGCTCCGACAAAGAGCGCAATTTGTTGATTGCGCGGTGTGGCGCCTACGATATAGCCGGTTTTGAGATCCTGGGATGTGGCGCCGGCATTAGCCGCCGCGATGCAGATCATGCCACCTACGACCAGGGCCATAGGCTCGTATATCTTGCCTGTCCAGCCCACAGCGATGAAGATCAGACAGGTTCCCATGATGGTGGCGATGGTCATGCCGGAGATAGGGTTGTTGGAGCTACCGATAAGTCCTACAATTCGGGAGCTTACCGTCACGAAGAAAGCGCCGAATATCACCACGAGCAGCCCTACCAGCAATTTATTAAAGATGGATTCGCCGGGTAGCATGGGTAAGAGCGCCATCAGGAGGATCAGGACCACGCTGCCGATGATAACATATTTAAAAGAGAGATCTTTTTCTGTACGGGGCACTGCGCCTTCTCCCGTTTCCCCTTTCTCTTTCAGGGAGCCAATGCTGTCTTTGAAAGAGGAAATGATAGTAGGGATGGTTTTCAGCAGGGTGATAAAGCCGCCAGCGGCTACCGCGCCCGCGCCGATCTGTTTTACGTAAGCCTGGTATATGGCAGATGACCAATCGTCGAACGAATGTGCCGATGGGTTCCAGCTTCCAGGGCCACCGGGTGTATCGAGGTTGGCCAGCATGCCGAGTTTTACGAGCTGGGAGGCAACGATATCTCCGGGGATGAGGGAGGCCAGCAAAGGGATGAGGCACAACCATGCCAATACGCCGCCTGCCACTAGTACGCCCGCGATGCGGGGGCCGATGATATACCCTACGCCGAGGTATTCAGGCGTAATCTCGCCGGATAGTTTGGCTGAAGGGAAGATCTTATTCGCCTGTTTTGTCATGTAAGCCGGCGTTTCCGCGATCACATGCAGTACTTTCTGTAACATGGCATAGAGCAAAGCAACGCCTAGTCCGATAAAGGCGGTTCTGGCAAAGTTACCTCCCTTTTCCCCTGCCTTTAGTACAGATGCGCAGGCGGTACCTTCCGGGTAAGGGAGCGTTTCATGCTCCTTTACGATCAGCGATCTTCGGAGCGGGATCATCATTAAAGTTCCCAGCAGCCCGCCGAAAATGGCCAGTACCAGGATGGTCATGTAATCGAAATACTTCTCGCCGCTACTGATGCCGGCTTCATTGGCCGATAAGAACAGGAACCCCGGCAAGGTGAACACCACGCCCGCTGCGATGGATTCGCCGGCGGAGCCAGTGGTCTGGATAATGTTGTTCTCGAGGATGGTAGTTTTAAAGAATTTCCTGCCTAACGTAATGGCAATCACCGCGATAGGGATGGATGCCGAAACCGTCAGGCCGGCTTTGAGCGCCAGGTAAACGGTTGCGGCGCCGAAGATGACACCGGCCAGGCACCCGAGCAGGATCGACTTGAGCGTCAACTCCTTCATTTTAATTTCGGGGCAACGAAAGGTTTAAATTTCGACGACATAAGCAGTTAGATATATCAGTTTTGGCCTAAATATAAGTAAAAACGGGCGGTCTCAAAAGTAATCTGACGGGCTGGAGCATTGCTTTTGTTTCGGTTTAATACCTTTCCAGACTGCCTTTAGTCTCCTGCTTGTCGCCTTCTTGCGTAACGGTTGTCATATATTTGACTTACGTATATTCCGGGTATATCCTACCTATGTTCTACCTCTTATAGGGGTAGGATATAGGTAGGACATAGGTAGGACATAGGTGGGATATAGGTAGGATATATATAAGATAAGAAGGCGACAAAAGGCAGTTTAGAAGGTGACTATAAGGCAATTAGCGGGCGTAAGTAGGGTGTTGGGTCACAAACGAGCTGAATATTGGGTTTTACAGCAAAAGGGGCTGTCTCATTCTTTTGAGACAGCCCCTTTAAAGGTATACAATGCCCAATGGCAATAATTAATTAACGAACGCCGTGCATGCCTTTTTCAGGATACCGGAGATCATGAAAAGGAGCAACGCGGCAGCACCAGGCAAGATCACCATCACCATGAAGAACTCGTAGAGGTTATGGATGGTGAAGCCAAGGAACTGCGGATAATGTGTGGGAATATTATTGGCTTTCAGTTGGGCCAGCTGTTCCACAGAAGGCGTAATGGTTTTATCCAGCACAGCTTGCAGGTCCAGACCAACCTTTTCCTGGGCATCTTTGAACTTATTGCCGGTAGGAGGCAAAAGGGTGCCGAGGGTGCCTGCCAATGCGTATCCGGAGGCATTACCGATAAACCAAACGCCCATTAGTAGGCTGGAGAACCGGAGCGGTGCCAGTTTTGCCACCAGCGACAGGCCGATGGGAGAAAGACACAATTCGCCGATAGTATGGAAGAAATACATGACAATGAGCCAGATCACGCCCAGTTTCTCTGCTTGCCCCAGGCCCTTTACGGATAGGCCGATGATGAGGGAGCCCAAGGCCAGGAGTGCGAGGCCCATTGCCTGTTTAACAGGGGAGATAGGCTCCATGTTGCGTTTCTGCATCCAAACCCAGAGGAAGCTCATGGGGAATGCAAAAATAATGATGAACAGGGAGTTGGCGTTCTGAATAAAGCTTGCGGGAAGCTCGAGTCCAAATAGGTTTCGGTCGGTCTGATAGCTGGCGATGAAAGTCAGGGACGATCCCGCTTGTTCGAAGCACGCCCAGAAAAAGATCACGAAAAACGCAACGGCATACAGTACAAGGATGCGGTCGCGCTCAATTGCCGTGATGGATTTATCTGTCAGGATCAATACTGCAAGGCTGATACCGGCTGCATAAATGAAAGGGTATACCCAAACCTTGATGGGGTTTTGGGCTTGGTCTGGCAGGAGGTTGCCATCGAGCGAAAGGAAGTGAATGCCGAAGAAAAGCACCAACATCAAGATACCCACCGAAATAATCGCTTTGGTAGTGAAGTTGGCTTTTTCGGATTCGCCATGCTTTAACGCGTCTGTAGCGCCGAATTTGGGTTTTGCTCCAACCGGCTTGCCATCGGGTGTCACCACATATTTGTCTTTCATGTAGTAGAAGACGATGGTGCCCAATAACATGGCGCCGCCGGCGGCGAGGAAGCCCCATTTGAAGGCGGTGGAAATCTGTTGGCCGGCTTCGTTGGTCTTGTCGCCCAGGAAGGGGCAAATAGACATGCCGAGGAGCGCCCCACGTTGATGCCCATGTAGAATATGGTGAACGCGGAATCCAACCGGTTGTCTCCTTTAGGGTAGAGCTGGCCTACCATGGAGGAAATGTTGGGCTTGAAGAAGCCGTTGCCGATGATGATAACGAACAAAGCCAGCCACATCACAAGGCGGGCGGTGTCTACGCTGCCTTCATACAACCAGCCGCTGAAGAACAGCAATATCTGGCCAATGGACATAATGAAGCCGCCGAGCAGGATACAGTTACGGTTGCCCAGGAACCGGTCGGAAATATAACCGCCGAGCATGGGAGTCAGGTAGCTCAGGCCCAGGAAACCGCCATAAATAATTGATGCGTCCGCATCGGAGAAAGCCAGTGCATTTACGAGGAATAGCGAGAGCAGTGCCCGCATTCCATAGAAGTTAAATCGTTCCCACATCTCGGTGGTGAACAACACACCGAGTCCCTTCGGATGGCCCTTCTTTGACAGGGATTCCGACTCCAGCGCAACAGCTGATGGATTCATAAATGGTTAGTTTTGAATAAAAAATATACAGTTACAGTTCAATTAATCAGGCAATATAAAGAAATTCAGACTATCGCGTCCAAAAACCGGTTTTTTTGACCTTACTTTGCAAAAATTTCCGCGCGCGCGGTGAAACGCCTCCAACCGGGAATCTCCTCATATATTACGTCTCAATCCATTATGAACATTTTACTGTTAGGTAGCGGTGGCCGGGAGCATGCCCTGGCCTGGAAAATGGCTAAAAGTCCTGCATGCACAAAGCTTTACATTGCTCCAGGCAATGCGGGAACGCCCGCCTATGGCGAGAACGTCAACCTTTCCGTCTCTGATTTCGAAGGCATCAAAGCCTTCTGTATCGATAAAAGATCGATCTGCTCCTGCCGGGCTCCGAAGAGCCCCTGGTACTGGGGATTTACGATTTCTTCGCCGCCGATCCGGCACTACGCCATATCCCGGTGATCGGCCCCTCCCAATCAGGCGCCCGCCTGGAGGGCAGCAAGGCCTTCGCTAAGGAGTTTATGCTCCGGCATAATATCCCCACCGCTGGTTACCGCGAATTCAGCGAAGCCAACTTCGAAGAAGGCCTGGCCTATATCTCTGGGCATAGCCTCCCATCGTACTGAAAGCAGACGGCCTGGCACTGGGCAAGGGGTGGTGATCTCCTCCTGCATGAGGAAGCCATCGCGGAATATACGGAGATGATCAAATCCGCGAAGTTCGGCGAAGCCAGTAAGAAAGTGGTGGTGGAGCAGTTCCTGACCGGTATCGAGATGAGCGTTTTTGCGCTGAGCGACGGTAAGAATTACGTATTGCTGCCATCTGCCAAAGACTACAAGCGCATCGGGGAAGGCGACACCGGCCTGAATACCGGCGGCATGGGGCTATCTCTCCCGTTCCTTTCGCCAACAGCGAGTTTATGAAGAAGGTGGAAGACCGTGTTGTACGGCCTACCGTGGCCGGACTGGCCGCCGAGGGCATCATCTACAATGGCTTCATCTTCTTTGGCCTGATCAATGTGGAAGGGGAACCCTTCGTTATCGAATACAACTGCCGCATGGGCGACCCCGAGACGGAAGTGGTGATGCCGCGCCTGCAGAACGATCTGCTGGAGCTGTTTACCGCCGTGAAGGAGCAATCGCTCGATAAAATAACCGTTTCTGAAGACCCCCGTGCCGCGGCTACCATGATGCTCGTGAGCGGAGGGTATCCCGAGGCGTATGAGAAAGGCAAGGAAATTACCGGCATTCCCGCGCCCACGGCCGATCAGATCGTTTTCCACGCAGGCACGAAAGCCGACGGTGGAAAGACGCTGACCAACGGCGGCCGCGTACTTGCGATCACATCTTTGGCAAGCGATTTGCAGCAGGCATTGGCGCATTCCAGGGAGACTGCCGAGAGCATTTCATTCGGGGCAAGTATTATCGTCGCGACATTGGGTATGAATTTCAATAAGTAATTCGTCGTACAGAGTTCACGGATAGTTAAAATATGCATATAGCATTTCTTTTATTTATTTCCGGCTAAACTCTTGAATAATCCAATAATTGCATCGTATATTCGTTAGAATTATTCATTTTTGCATTCAAATATTTTTGACCGTATCAAACAATGGGCTTCTTTAACTTTTTAACTCAGGAGATTGCAATAGACCTCGGTACCGCCAATACGCTGATCATACATAACGATCAGGTGGTGGTGGACGAACCTTCCATCGTGGCCATCGAGAGGGCCAGTGGCAAGATCGTTGCCGTAGGTAAGAAAGCAATGATGATGCACGAAAAAACGCACGAGTACCTGCGTACGATCCGTCCGCTGAAGGACGGTGTGATCGCGGACTTCAATGCGGCCGAGGGGATGCTCCGCGAGCTGATCAAGATGGTTTATCCCAAGAAGCCGTTGTTCGCCCCCAGCTGGAAAATGGTGATCTGCATCCCGTCCAGCATCACGGAGGTGGAAAAACGTGCGGTTCGCGACTCTGCCGAACAGGCGGGCGCCAAGGAAGTGTATCTCATTCATGAACCGATGGCTGCTGCCCTCGGTATCGGTATAGACGTGGAAGAGCCGGTGGGTAACATGATCATCGACATCGGAGGCGGTACCACGGGTATCTCCGTGATCGCCCTGGCAGGTATCGTGTGCGACCAGTCCATCCGCATCGCCGGCGACGAGTTCACCGCCGACATCATGGAGGCGCTCCGCCGCTACCACTCACTGCTGATCGGTGAGCGTACGGCAGAGCAGATCAAGATCCAGATCGGGTCTGCGCTGAAAGAGCTGGACAATCCGCCGGATGATATACCTGTTAACGGTCGTGACCTTGTGACCGGTATTCCCAAACAAATCATGGTTTCTTACCAGGAAATAGCCGAAGCGCTCGACAAATCGATCTTCAAGATCGAGGAAGCGATCCTGAAAGCGCTGGAGACCACCCCGCCCGAGCTGGCAGCTGATATCTACCGCCGCGGCCTGTACCTGACCGGTGGCGGTGCGCTGCTCCGCGGTCTGGACAAGCGCCTCAGCCAGAAGATCAAACTGCCCGTTCATGTGGCAGACGATCCGCTGCGCGCAGTAGTACGGGGCACCGGTATTGCCCTCAAGCACATCGGCAAGTATCCTTTCCTGATGCAATAAAACAAACACATCCCGGCTTGCCCCAGGCATGCCGGGATGATATCCGACTCCTAAGACTCGTATCCAGTGCGCAATCTGATCATTTTCTTACGGCGGTACTTCAACTTCTTTCTGTTTTTGCTGCTGGAAGTGATTTGCTTGATTTTCGTGTTCCGGACCAACAATTTCCAACGTTCCGTTTACCTCAATTCCGCTAACGGCGTCTCCGGCAAACTGTACACCCGCTACAACGACATCCAGTATTATTTCCACCTGAAGTCCACCAATGACAGCCTCGTGGCCGAAAACCTGGCGCTCCGCCAGCAACTGGCCACCAGCTTCGATGAGCGGGATACTACCTCCCAGGTGCGCTTCGATACCCTCCGGAAGTTTACCAACGATACCGCCCGCAAGCTCCTCAGCACAGAAGTGCGCAAGTTCCTTTACCGGAGCGCAAAAGTGGTAAAGAATTCCGTCAATCTACCTACTAACTTAATTACTATTAACCGTGGAGCCGAACACGGCATCCGCCCGAATATGGGTGTGATTGGTCCGAACGGTGTGGTGGGTGTTGTCCGTACCACATCACCTAAATACGCCACAGTGATCACCATGCTTACCAAATCCACCGGCAGCACCTCTTCCTTCAGCTTCAGCTCCCGCCTGCAGAACTCAGGCGAGATCGGAACGGTCTACTGGGATGGATACGACGCGGGATACGTGATTATGAAGGACGTACCCAAAAGTGCCAAATTACATAAAGGAGATACGGTGGTGACCAGCGGCTTCTCAGCCGTGTTCCCGAAAACCTTAACGTAGGGTACATCGATACTTTTTATGTGGGCGAGAAAGCGAGCACTTCGTATACCATCCGCCTCAAACTGGCAACGAATTTTTACAACCTGCAATACGTGTACGTCATCGAGAACCTGCTGCGCAACGAGCAGGAAAGGCTGGAGGATTCGACACGCAAAATGTTGAAATGAGCATACTGTTAAGAAATATCATCCGGTTCATTTTGCTGATCCTGTTCCAGGTGTTGGTGCTGGACCGCATTCTCGTGCACCAGCTGGTGAACCCTTACCTGTACATGCTCTTCATCCTGCTGCTGCCCTTCAATGTTCCCCGTCCGGCCCTTCAGTTGCTTGGCCTCATCCTGGGCCTTACGCTCGACATGTTCTCCGACTCCATGGGCATCCACGCCGCAGCATGCGTCTTCATCGCCTACCTGCGCCCGTTCGTGCTCAACATCCTAAGTCCGCAGGGCGGCTTCGAAGGCCCGCAGCGCACGCCCTCCGTTACCACCATGGGCGTTTCCCAGTTCGCGATTTATGTGACCATCATGGTGACATTGCATCATATCGCTTATTTTTGTTTGTCCGTTTTCAGTTTTTCCGATCCCCTGTACCTCCTGACGAAGATCTTGTTGTCTACAGCAGCCAGTTTATTATTGATTTTGATTTACGAACTGTTGTTCTTCAGCAGAAAATAGGGAACCTAATAGCATAAATCCAGCAACCTGCCATGTCCGTTTTTAATCAGTCCAGGAAGCGCGTCATCCAGTTTATCATGCTCGGCACCGTATTGGTGATCGTGGCGAGACTGTTTTACCTGCAGGTGGTGGAAACCAAATATTCCAAACTGGCCGATGCCAACGCCCACCTTCGCAAAGTGATCTACCCGAGCCGCGGCATCGTGTATGACCGGCACGGCCGCGCCGTGATGCGCAACGAAGCGCTGTACGACCTCATGGTGACCCCCATCAACGTTAAGAATATCGATACTGCATATATGTGCGAGATCCTGGAGATCGACATGAAGGAGTTTCAGCGCCGCATCCAGGTAGCCCGTAACCGGGAAGGTCCACGGCGCCCATCGGTGTTCTCCAGCCTGCTCTCGCCCGAGATGTACGGCAAGTTGCAGGAAAGCATGTACCTGTTCCAGCCCGGTTTTGAGCTCGTGCAAAGGCCGGTGCGTTCCTATCCTTATGGGGTGGGGGCTAACTTTTTGGGGTATATCAGTGAGATTACGCCGGGTATGTTAGGAGACACCTCCGGCAAATACAGTTCATATCAACAAGGTGATTATATCGGCATGACCGGCCTGGAGCGAACTTATGAGGACATTCTCATGGGGCAGCGGGGCATCCAATACCTTGTGAAAGACAACCTGAACCGTCCGCAGGGTTCGCTGGAAGGCGGGATCTTTGACACGGCGGCCGTAGCAGGTAAGAACCTTCGGCTGGCGCTGGATATTGATCTCCGGTACTGGGTGAAAAGATGATGGCCGGCAAGATCGGTTCCATCGTAGCGATCGACCCTCAGACCGGCGGAATCCTGGCGATGGTGAGTGGCCCTACTTTCGACCCGAACCTGTTATCAGGCTCTTATCGCGCCAAAAACCTTGGTATTCTATTCACAGATACGGTGAAGCCGATGCTTAACCGCGCCATTCAATCGGCATATCCGCCGGGATCTACCTTTAAACCCATTACAGGGCTGATTGCCCTGGACGAAGGCGTGATCGGTCCTGAGTTTGGGTTTCCCTGCCATGGGGGTATGGGCTTTGCGGCCGTTTCTCCCGTTGCACGCACAGCAATCCCGGTCACGCTGCCAATATGCGGGTAGCACTTGCGAATTCCTGTAACAGCTATTTCATGCACGTTTACCGGCTTTCAGTGGATAATAAAAAATGGGGCGGCACCAAAAACGGTCAGGCTAAATGGGTGGAATACCTCAATGCCATGGGACTGGGCCGTCGGATTGAGTAGACATTCCTTCTGAAGCGCCGGGCGTTGTACCTGATACGGCCCGTATGAACCGTGTTTACCGCGGAGTTTGGAATTCTTGCTCGGAAATGTATGTGGGTATGGGGCAAGGCCAACTTACGCTGACGCCCATGCAATTGGCGAACGCTATGTGTATCATCGCCAACCGCGGCTGGTTCTACATACCTCACACTTCGTGGAAAGCATTGATAATGATAATTCGGAAAAACTGAAAAAATACAAAGAGAAGCACTCCGTGGCGCATATATCCAACGAAGCATTCCAGTCCGTGGTGGATGGCATGGCGGACGTTGTGACCAGCGGTACAGCCCGGAAGGCGCAGATAGAAGGGATCGAAGTTTGTGGTAAAACCGGTACTGCAGAAAATAATGCTGTCGTAGACGGTAAACTCGTAAAACTGAAGGACCACTCGCTGTTTGTAGGTTTTGCACCGAAAAACAATCCTAAGATCGCGATTGCCGTTGTGGTAGAAAATGCCGGTTTCGGCGCTACTTATGCGGTGCCCATCGCCAGCATTCTTATGGAAAAATACCTTACGGATTCCCTTTCTGCCAAACGTAAACCCATCCTCCAACAAATGCTGGATGCCAATACGTTCTCTGCAGAGATCAAACGCAAGTCCAAGCTCGACTCCCTCAACGCCGTGAACTACGCCGGCGCCGAAGGAGCCGTGATCATGCGAAAAATAATCGGTCACTAATACTATAAAACGCGCAAGCAGACAACATGAACCGCTCACAAGCGAAACTAACCGCAGGCATCGACTGGCCCGTTCTCGGGATGTACCTCGCGCTGGTATTTATCGGCTTCCTGGCGATATTCGCCGCCGAATACCGCGAAGGCGACCAGGTGATCCAGAACCTTCTTGCCCAGAATAAAAACTGGGCCAGGCAGGTCTTGTGGTTCGGCGTGTCTATCGTATTGGCAACGGGTATCTGGTTGACCGACAGTAAATTCTTCACCGCCACCGCCAACCTTTTCTACGCATTCGGTATCCTGCTGCTACTGCTGGTTCTCGCCATCGGTACAGGCGTTAAAGGCTCGAACTCATGGCTCGAACTGGGCGGTTTCCGCTTCCAGCCGGCGGAATTCACCAAGCTATGTACCGCCCTGGCTTTAGGGAAATACATATCGGCCATGGAGACGGACTTTACCAAGCTCCGGTCGCGCCTCATAGCCGTGGGCATGGTGATGCTTCCCTGGGCATTATTATTCTGCAGGACGAAACCGGCCTGGCGCTGGTATACCTGGCTTTCTTCCTCGTCATGTACCGAGAAGGGCTGCCCGGCGTATTGCTCGTAATCGCATTCTCGGGTATCGTGCTCGTGTTAAGCGCCCTGCTGGTGGATAAATTCATTCTGCTATACATCTTTACCGGCGTGACGGCGCTCGTCGTTTACTTCAACCGGCTCCAGATACGCCGTAATAAATCGCGCCTCGCGCTAATTATAGGCATCTGGGCCTTCTGCTCTTCCTTCGTGATGTACGTGGTACCCTTCGTGTTCACCAATGTACTGAAGGATTACCAGGTGCGCCGTATTTACGTAATGCTGGGACAGGAAAATGACCCCAAAGCCACATACAATACCCGTCAGTCCATGATTGCCATCGGCTCGGGAGGTTTCTGGGGCAAAGGGTACCTCAAAGGCACACAGACCCGGTTCGACTTCGTTCCGGAGCAATCCACCGACTTTATTTTCTGCACCATCGGGGAAGACTTTGGCTTCGTTGGTAGCATCTTGTTCCCGGGATTTACGTATCCCTGCTTTTACGGATCATCTTCATAGCTGAGCGACAGCGAAGTACTTTCAGTCGCGTTTATGCATATAGCGTGGCTTCCATCATCTTTTTCCACCTGGCCATCAACATCATGATGACCATCGGTCTGGCGCCGGTGATCGGGATTCCCTTGCCCCTGGTGTCTTACGGCGGATCTTCGCTGATGACGTTTACCATGCTCATCTTCATTATGCTGCGGCTGGATGCGGACCGTCAGATGGTATTGCGTTAGGTCGCGATTCGTTACATTTGCGTAATGGCACGCATCATCCCGCTTTCGGAAGGAAGCTTCACCGTAGACGGAACCAAACAATTCGTACCCTTCGACGACCGTAAGGACCAACTCAAAGACCGCCCCGCGGGCTCCTGCTCGTGGAAATCCAGCCCTTTCTCGTCATCACGGACCGGGATATCCTGCTGATGGATACCGGCCTGGATTCCGCAATGCCGATGGCATCCTCCAGTTGCACCAGAACCTCATCGATAATGGTATCAATCCCATGGAAGTGACCAAGGTGCTTATGAGCCACCTCCATAAAGATCACTCCGGCGGCGTTATTTCCACCGATCCCGTGACAGGTGAGCGGAGCCTTAGCTTCCCCATGCTACTTATTACGTGTCTAAACCCGAACTGGATTACGCCTTCGCGAACGATGGCAAATCCTACCATAAAGAAGATTTTGACCTGCTTGCCCAGCGCGATAACGTGGTGTTCACGGAAGGCAAGGGCAACATCGACGGATACATTCATTACGAATGGTCCGGCGGGCATTGCCCTTACCACCAGGTATTTCTCATCGATGACGGGGAGGATAAAGTCTTTTTCGGAGGAGACGAAGCGCCCCAGATCTCCCAGATGAAGAGCCGCTTTGTGGCGAAATACGATTATGACGGGAAGCGTGCAAGCGAGCTGCGGCAGGAATACATGGAACGGGGCAAAGCAGAAGACTGGACGTTTTTGTTTTATCACGATACCAAACAACCCACAGCAAAATTCCAAGTATGAACCATTTAGCCGAAGCCTGGGTAAAGGCGTGGAATGACCACGACCTCGACGCCATCATGGAACACTATGCCGACGACATCATCTTTTATTCGCCCATTATCCAACGACTAAACAACGACCCCTCGGGCCGTATCTCGGGCAAAGCAGCATTACGCGCTTATTTTGAAAAAGGACTGACCGCTTTTCCGGACCTGCACTTCGATCTGTATCATGTGCTGGAAGGCGTAGACTCCATGGTCCTTTATTACAAGAGCATCAACAACCGGCTTTCTGCCGAGATGATGGTGCTGGGGCCAGACGGTAAAGTGAAGGAAGTGAGAGCCCATTACAAGGAACAATAAAGAAAAAGCCCCGGCGTTATGCCGGGGCTTTTTATGGACGGTGTTTATTGCCTTTGCCTTGCGGGCCGTTGAGCGCCCGGTTTTCCCGGCGCTCCTTGAGCTGCCGGATCATCATGGACCGGAATTCCCTTTCCGCGCGGTACAGGTTGGATACCTTTTTAGCCGGCAGTACTTTGAGGAATTCCTCTTTATATTTTGTTTTGATATCCAGCATGCGCTTTTCGTAGCCCAGTTCTTTGTCGAGCGCCTCATTGGCCAACTTGTCTGTGCGCGGCTGCGTTTTCAGTTCCCTGGATTTCTTACGGCGTTCGGCGATGAGCACGTTGACTTCTTCCGAGTATTTCTTGTATACCGGCCAGAACTTTTGGGCCTCTTCTGGGGTAAGGTCGAGTTCACGGGAGATATAGAGGATCTCGAGGGATTTCACCTTTTCTTCCGGCGATTCCTGCGGCGTGTCCTGCGCGGGCACGGCAATGGCCGGCAGCATGCATATGCTGATGAATCCGAACAATATCCCAATCAAGTTGATTCGTTTCATCTGGTTATCAATTATTTAATTGTGTCTGCTGGAAGAGGTTGTCTTCCAGCATGATATCAATTTCTTCGTTACTAAGGTCTTCGGGCAGCACGGAAGGCATGCCTTCTTCGAGTGATACGTTGGCAAAGATATTGTCGTCATCGAAATCATCCGAACGATACTGCAGGAAATCTACGATTTCCTGGTCGGTGATCTGGGCCATTTGCCGGTCGATGGAGTTGCCGGACCATTGTTTCGCGCCCCAGATGGCGGATACTACGATGACGCCGGCGATGGCCGCGGCGGCCAGGCAGCGTTTAAACAGGCGCAGCTTCCTGCCGATGGGGATCACTTTGGTAACGGGCTCATTACCGCTGTTCTGGATCAGTTCGCGGTCGAGGCCTTCGAAGTAGCCGTGTGGCGTATGGAAGGGCATGCCTTTTCGGGAACCGACGCGAGGAGGGGAGCGATCAGCTCCAGCTCTTCGGAAACGTCGTCTTCCATATCCATATGCCGCAGCCTGTTTAGCAGGGCGGCGGGGAACTTCTCAAAGTAATCGTTCGGCAGGTCGAATGGGGCATGCCGCCTGTCCCGGGCATATCCGGCGCAACCTGTTTCAGTTCATCGACGATATCTTTTCCTTTGTTCGACATATATATTTGAGACCATAGTAACAGCCAATGGTTTAACTGTCAATTATTTTTTAAGAATTCTTCTACTTTTTCACCGCATGATGGTATGAAGCCTTCAGGGCGCCTTCCGAGGTATCCAGTACCCGGCTCATCTCTTCGTATGGCATTTCATCGTAATACCGGAGACTGAACACGGTGCGTTGCTTTTCTGGCAGGGCCAGGATGGCGTTTTGCAATTTCCACTCGATCTTTGCCGGATCATAATTGGGATCTGCCTGTAATTTATTGCTGAGGCCAGACTCCACGTCTGAGAGCGAAATAGCGGCCTTTCGTTTGAGGCTGTCCAGGAAGGTGAGGGACTCGTTAGTAGCGATCTTATACAGCCAGGTGAACAGCCGGGCGTCTTCCCGGAAGTTTTCCAGATTTTTCCAGACTTTGATGAACACGTTCTGGAGCACGTCGTTAGCGTCGTCATGGTCGATGACGAGGCGGCGGATGTGCCAGTAGAGCCTTTCCTGATACTTTCTGACAATGAGGGTAAATCCTTTCTCCCGGGTGTCCGGATGTCCGAATAGCGCCAGTAATTCCTTATCTTCTTGCGTTACAGCCATAGGCGGTTGTACAGTGAAATGAACGGAAACCGTTGGAGAAGGGCGGTTTATTCACCTAATATAACCATAATCCGCGGTTCGGGTTTGCTGTAAAAACAGAAAAAACCACCTATAAGATGGTTTTTTCCTGCGAAGGTTTAACGACGCTATGAATTTTAGCCTTTTTACGGGCGATGGCTTTTTCAGCTGCAGCTACGATCTGGGGTGTATCCAGGCCGTATTTCTTCAGGAGGTCTTTCGGTGCGCCGCTTTCCCCGAAGGTATCGTTGGTACCGATATATTCGATGGGAATGGGGTTATGGCGGGCTGCTACCTGGGCGATGGAATCTCCAGGCCACCGAGCACGTTATGTTCTTCGGCGGTAACGGCGCAGCCGGTTTTGGTGATGGATTTGATCACGGCGGCTTCGTCGAGCGGCTTGATGGTGTGGATGTTGATCAGTTCCACGCTATAGCCTTTCTCTTCGAGGATGCGGCCGGCTTCCACGCATTTCCATACGAGGTGGCCACAGGCAAAGAGGGTAATATCGGTGCCTTCGTTGAGTATCTGGGCTTTTCCGATCTGGAAATCCTGGTCCTCAGCGGTAAAGTTTGGCCATTTCGGGCGGCCGAAGCGGAGGTACACAGGGCCTTCGTAGTCAGCGATGGCGATGGTGGCCGCTTTGGTCTGGTTAAAGTCGCACGGTACGATAACGGTCATTCCCGGCACCATTTTCATCATCCCGATATCTTCGAGTATCTGGTGGGTGGCGCCGTCTTCGCCGAGGGTAAGGCCGGCGTGGGATGCGCAGATCTTCACGTTTTTGCCGGAATAGGCTACCGACTGGCGGATCTGGTCATAGACGCGACCGGTGGAGAAGTTGGCAAAAGTGGTAGTGTAGGGGATTTTGCCGCCGATGGTCATCCCGGCAGCTACGCCGATCATATTGGCTTCCGCGATACCGCATTGAACGAAGCGGTCCGGGAATTCCTTGATAAACGCCTGCAGTTTGAGGGAACCGGCCAGGTCTGCCGTGAGGGCCACCACATTGGGGTTCCTTCTGCCTGCTTCGAGGATGCCCTCGCCGAATCCGCCGCGGGTCTCCTTCTCGTTCAGTACTTGTATGTCTTTTACCATAATGCCAGAAATTTGTGTCGCAAAACTAGAAAATAAAATAGATTAATTCTGTAAAACACGGTCGCGCAGCGCAACTTCCCACTGCCAGGCCGTGCGCATCGAGTCTTCGATGGTGAGTTGCGGATCCCATCCCAATGCTGTTTTAGCCTTCGTGTTGTTGGCATAGATGGCGATCACGTCTCCAGGGCGCTCGGGGCCCATTTCATAGTTCAGTTTCTGGCCGGAAACCTTCTCGAACGCCTGGATGGCTTCCAGTACGGTTACGCCGTTGCCGGTTCCCAGGTTGAACACTTCCAGGTTGCTGCCGTTGCGTTTTTCGATGAGGTACTGCAGAGCTTTGGTATGTGCATTGGCAATGTCCATTACATGAATATAATCGCGGATGCAGGAGCCGTCGCGGGTATCATATTTGGAGCCGAAAACGGTTAGTTTCGGGATCTTGCCGATAGCGGTCTGGGTGATCACGGGCACCAGGTTATCGGGTTTGCCGATGGGCAGTTCCCAATGAGGCCGGAGGGATGCGCGCCTACGGGGTTGAAGTAGCGCAGCAGGATGCTGTTGGTCGCGTTCACACGGGCGTAGTCTTCGATCATTTGCTCGCCCATCTGTTTGGTGCGGGCATAAGGGCTTTGCGCTTCGCCCAGCGGAGTATTTTCCGTTACGGGAAGCTCGGTGGCATTGCCGTACACGGAGCAAGAGGAAGAGAAAACGAAGTTGGGGATATTGTACTCGCGCACGCACTTCAGTACGTTGATGAGCGAGGTGAGGTTGTTCTGGAAATAGAGCAGGGGCTCGTTAACGGACTCGCCTACGCTCTTGAGGGCCGCGAAATGGATAACGCCTACGATATCGCGGTTTTCGTGGAACACGGCGTTCGTGTCTTCCAGGTTGCAAAGGTCCACTTTGTAATTGTGGATCTTGCGGCCGGTGATTTTCTCGACACCTTCCAGGAGTTTAGTGGAGCTGCGGATGTTGCTGTCGACCGATACCACGTCGAACCCGTTGTTGATCAGATCTACGATGGTGTGGGATCCGATGTATCCGCAACCGCCCGTAACAAGGACTTTCTGCATACAGAGTAACTATTTATTCAGATTCATCAAATATGCGCCATACCCGCTCTTGGCGAGCGGTTGCGCGAGTTTATGGAGCTGTTCGTCGTTGATAAAACCCTTCCGCCAGGCGATCTCTTCGATACAGGCGATCTTAATCCCCTGACGTTGCTCTATGACCTGCACGAACTGTGAGGCCTGCATGAGGGAATCGAAGGTGCCGGTATCGAGCCAGGCCGTTCCACGGGGAAGGATGGATACCTGCAGGCGGCCCTTTTCCAGGTATGCCTTATTGACGTCGGTGATTTCATATTCTCCACGCGGACTGGGTTGCAGGTTGGCGGCAATGTCTACCACTTCGTTGTCGTAGAAGTAAAGCCCTGGCACGGCAAAATTGGACTTGGGCTTCGCGGGCTTCTCTTCGATAGATACGGCTTTCATATTGCTGTCGAACTCCACCACGCCATAGCGTTCAGGGTCAGATACCTGGTAAGCGTACACGATACCGCCCTGAGGCTGCACGTTGTTGGCCAGTTGAGTACCCAGGCCGGCGCCATAAAAGATATTATCTCCCAGTACCAGCGCCACGGGATCTTTCCCGATAAAGTCTTTCCCGATCACAAAAGCCTGCGCCAGGCCGTTGGGCTCGGGTTGCTCGGCATAGGAAAGACTGAGGCCAAACTGGCTCCCGTCACCGAAGAGGCGCTGGAAGGCCGGAAGGTCATGAGGCGTACTGATGATAAGAATTTCCCTTATTCCAGCCAGCATAAGGGTGGAAAGGGGATAATAGATCATCGGTTTATCATAAACAGGCATGATCTGCTTGCTGATCGCGTATGTAATGGGGTGGAGGCGGGTTCCGGAGCCCCGGCCAGATAATTCCCTTCATGGCTAGAATTCAGGTTTTTGGAGGCACAAAAATAGTCGAACCATCTTGATTCCCCTATTATTTTGTGCGTTTACCCAATATTATCATCCCGGGATAGGTTATTCCTGCTTAGGCTTTCCTTATACCGGGGTTGTTCCGCGATATACGTTGCAACTATCCATAATATACCAATGACCTATCTATGTCCTATCCCTTTATTAGGATAGGACATAGATAGGTCATAGATAGGACATAGATAGGTGATAGATAGGTCATATGACAATCATCAGACAATCTTGGCCGGTTGATGCTAGAAATTGGGATGAAGGGGTAAAAACGGGAAAGCCGTCCCGATGGGGACGGCTTTCCTATAAAGCGTAGTTTGAAACTTACTTGATGAAGAGGTTCACGATGAAGAAAACCCCGCGGCCAGGGCCGCACTGATGGGAATAGTAAGTATCCAGGCCCAGAGCAGGTTCACCGTAACCCCCAGCGCACGGCCGACAGGCGTTTGGTGGCCCCTACGCCGATGATGGAACCGGTAATGGTATGGGTGGTGCTCACAGGGATACCCAGGCTCTCCGTCATGTAGAGGGTGATGGCGCCCGCGGTTTCTGCACTCACGCCTTCCAGCGGGGTTACTTTGGTGATACGGGTACCCATCGTCTTTACGATCTTCCAGCCACCGCTCAGCGTGCCCAGGCCTATGGCCGTGAAGCAGGCGAATGGTACCCAGTCGGGCACGTCTTTCAGGTGGCCGATGCTGCCGTGGGCCACCATGGCGGCCGCGATGATACCCATTACCTTCTGCGCGTCGTTACCACCGTGGCCAAGGCTGAACGCGGCGGAAGACACCAGCTGCAGGCGCTTGAACCAGTTTTCCGCCTTGTAGGGGTTCGACCGTTTGGAGATGTTCACGATCAGCACGGTGATGATGAAGGCCACCACCATACCGATAAAGGGCGCCAGTACGATAAAATATACCGTAGGCAATACCTTGGAATAGTTGATAACGGCAAAGACCCGTGGGCGTTGGCCACCGCCGCCCCGATAAACCCGCCGATCAGCGTGTGGGAGGAGCTGGACGGGATACCGTACCACCAGGTCAGCAGGTTCCAGGTAATAGCGGCTACCAGCCCGGAGAAGATCACTTTTAAAGTAATGAACTCCTCGAAAACGGACTTGGCGATGGTATTACCTACCTTGAATTCACCGTAAATGTATTTGGAAACGAAAAACGCCGCAAAGTTGAACAACGCGGCCCACAATACCGCCTGGAACGGCGTCAGCACTTTGGTGGACACGATCGTGGCGATTGAGTTCGCCGCATCGTGGAATCCGTTGATATAATCGAATATGAATGCCAGTATAATGATGACTACCAGAAATGTCATGAGCTGTCAGGATTAGCGGCTAGGCGTATTTAATGATGATGGTTTCTATCACGTTGGCGGAGTCTTCGCACTTGTCGGTAGCGATTTCCAGCGCCTGATAGATCTCGCGCATCTTAATCAGCTCTACTGCATTGCTCTCCTGCTCAAACAGATCCGCGATCGCACGGTCGTAAATATCGTCTGCATGGTTCTCCAGGCTGTTGATTTTTACGCATGCGTCCGTAATTGCCCGCATATTGCTCATATTGCGCAGCTCGGGGATGGCACGCGCCAGCTCCAGTACGCCCTGGTTGATCAGATCGGCCAGCTTGCGGATGGCGTCATTGATCTCCACAACTTTATACATATCAATACGCTTTGCGGAACCGTGGATGTAATCGGCCACGTCGTCCAGCGTAGAGGCGAGGTAGTGAATATCTTCCCGGTCGAAGGGCGTAATGAAGTTTTGACCCAATTCTACGAAAATGCGATGCGTGAGGTCATCGTTCTTGTGCTCCAAACGCTCGATCAGGTGCACTTTGTCTTTCCGAACCGCAGGGTCCTTGGTTTCCACCAGTTCCACCAGCACTTTACCCATCTCCGTCAGGTTTGCCGCTACGTCTTCGAAAAGCGAATAAAACACCCTGTCTTTCGGCATGAACAGTTTCACAATAGAATTAAAGCCTCCCATAAAATGTTTGTGTTAGTTGAAAATTTGCCGCAAAATTAGTTTTCTAAAAGAAAAGGCACGAAGAAAAAATAAGAATTAATGTTTTGGTAACATTGAATTAATATGAAAGTAATATAGCATTTTTTCCTTTGTGATAGCATAAGAGCCGCGCCAATCCATCATATAAACAACAATTTGTATGTACAATGGTTGGCCGGGAACATCATAATCCAACAAATGTCAGACAAAAGACCACTGGATATTGTAGTTATTTCCGACGTCCACCTCGGAATCTACGGCTGTCACGCTAAAGAGCTCGCCCAGTACCGGACTCCATCCAGCCCAGGATCCTCATCCTAAACGGCGATATCATCGATATCTGGCAGTTCAGCAAGCGGTATTTCCCGAAATCCCATACCAAAGTCATCCGCAGGATCCTTAAAATGATGGGCAAAGGCACGGATGTCTATTACCTCACCGGCAACCACGACGAAGCCCTCCGCAAATACGCCGGCTTCGGCCTGGCAATTTCCTCATAGATAACAAGCTCATCCTCGACGTTGACGGCAAAAACACTGGTTCTTCCATGGAGACGTATACGACGTCACCATGAAAAACTCTAAATGGCTCGCCAAATTAGGAGGGAAGGGATATGACCTGCTCATCATCCTGAACCGGCTCGTTAACCACATGCTCGAAAAACTGGGGCGGGAAAAGATGTCGTTTTCTCAGAAAGTGAAAGCCGGCGTGAAACAGGCCGTGAAGTTCATTTCCGATTTCGAGCAGACGGTGGTAGAGATTGCGGCGGATAAGGAGATAGATGTGGTTTGCTGCGGCCATATCCACCAGCCCGTCATCCGCGACGAACAGGTGAACGGCCGTACCGTGACCTACCTCAACTCGGGCGACTGGGTAGAGAGCCTCACCGCCCTGGAGTATGCCGACGGACAATGGAACCTCTATCGCCACGCAGAGAAGAAGGCCCCTGTCATGGAAGAAGACGATGAGACCCTCCAGCTCGAATGGAGCGTCGTTTCCCGCTCCATTTCCTTCAGTCGTTAATTTTCACACATTTATAACGTTTGCTTAATATTCAGGTAATCCTGCGCGGGTAAGTTTGCGTAACCGATCCGAATATGATGAAGACGCTCAAGCTACACCCACTCATGACGATATCCCTGTTACAGATGCAGATTCAGCGCTTGCTCCATTGCGACGCCGCGGTGTATATCCGTCATACCCTGCCAATGGTTTCAACACCCTCCGCGAGGCGGGGCTCGAAGAAACGGAAATGGTCGAATTCCCTATCGATGAAACCCTCAGCCTCCGGGAGTTCGAAGAAGAGCTGGAAGAGAAGTTCCATTTTTCATTAGAGTTTCTGTAATATGAACGCCAAGCCGTTCATGAATAAAAGTCTCCGCTTATTCCAGTTAAGGAACGTTTCCGAGCCCCCGCCGTCGGCCCGCGGCATCGACCTTTCCATCGAATGGCTCCTGCGCCAGGGCGGAACCCCGCGCTGTAAATGCTGTGCGTTTCGGTCAAAGGTGCTGTGGGTAATGCTTTCGATTGTTTGTTAATAATTTTTTAATGATTCCTTAACAATTAACATTCTGGTAATATTGGCTTAACATTCGCGTAATTCGACCATGGTAGTTTTGCGGCCGTAATCAATACACAAATACGTGAAACGCATTATTACTGCTGTACAAATTATCGGGATTTTATGCATCGCCTGCCTGCCGGCCTTCGCGCAGGATGGATCCGGAAAAGTAACCGGCAAACTGACGGACAAGAAAACGGGCGAATTGCTGATCGGTGTGACAGTGATGGTACAGAATACCTCCAAAGGCGCCGTGACAGACGTGGAAGGCCGTTACCTCCTCCAGCTGGCCCCGGCACTTATACTTTCGATTTCAAATACATGGGCTACCAGACCAAATCCATCGCAGACGTGGTGGTGAAAGGCGGTCAGACCACCAACCTCGATATCTCGCTGGACGAGCCCAAGTCCAAAGACCTCCAGGAAGTGGTGATCCGCGGGTCCTACAAACAGGAAACGATCAACGCCCTGTATGTAGCCCAAAAGAATAACCCCAGCATCTCCAGCGGTATCTCCGGCGAAAGCATCCGCCGCAGCCCGGACCGCAACACTTCAGAGGTGCTCAAACGCGTGAGCGGCGCTTCCATCCAGGATAATAAATACATCATCGTGCGCGGCCTCAATGACCGTTACAACACCGCCACGATCAACAACGCCATGCTGCCCAGCACCGAGCCGGACCGTAAGGCGTTTTCCTTCGACCTCATTCCTTCCAACCTGATCGATAACATCGTTATCAACAAGACCGCCTCCCGGAAATGCCCGCAGACTTCGCCGGTGGCCTCGTGCAGGTATATACCAAGGATATCCCCACTGAAAACTTCCTTTCCTTCAATATCGGCCTCGGCTACAACAGCCAGACCACGTTTAAGGAAACGCAGAGCATGGAGCGCGGTAAGACGGACTGGCTCGCATTTGATGACGGCCTACGTGAACTGCCTGCTTCTTTCCCTTCTAGCAGGGCAAAGTACGCCAGCCTGAATCTGAACGACCAGCTGACGCTCTCCCGCGATTTCAAGAATAACTGGGGCGTATCCAACCAGGGTAAAGCCCTCCCTGCCCAGAATTACCAAATCACCTGGGGAACCGCATCCGCCTGAAGAAAGACGGTTCTTTCGGTAGTATCATCAGCGTCACTTACCGCAATTCGGAGAACATCCAGAAAGGTGAGCGTATGGACTATGAGCAGGGTAAAGACCGGACGCTGAACTTCGCTGAAGATGTTTATCGTTACAATACAAGCCTTGGCGCAATTGCCAACTTCACTTACGTGAAACGCAACAACAAGATCTCTTTCAAGAATATCTTCAACCGTATTCTCGACAATAACTATATCTACCGCTCCGGTGAGAACAGGGACATCCTCGGTACGCAGCAAAGCTATGGCCAGGACCTGACTATCAAAACCATGCTGAACTCCCAGCTCGAAGGCAGCCACAAACTGAATGCACGCGACTGGAAGCTGGACTGGAACATGAACTATTCCAAGACCAACCGCGATCAGCCCGATATGAAGGTGCTGACTTACAAGCGCGGCTATGGCGCTAATGACGAGTTCGAGGCCATGATCCCCGTAAACACCGCAGCCCGTAACGTATCCCGCTTCTGGTCAACGCTGGATGAATATGGTATCGGTGGTACAGGATCGCTGACCGTTCCCTTCAGCCTCGCTGGCGTTAAGCAAAGCGTTAAAGTGGGTGGACAGAAGCTCTACCGTCAGCGTGATTTTGACGCGCGTATCCTGGGTTATGTAGGTACGAACACCGGGTTCGATCAAAGCATCGTGAAAATGGCTCCCGGTCAGATCTTCGATCAGTCCAACATCCGCGACAATGGCCTGCGCATCGATGAGATCACCAACAACTCCGACAAGTACAGCGCTACTTCTGACCTGGTAGCCGGCTATGTGCAGTTCGACAACAAGATCGGTGATAAGGTACGCGTGGTTTGGGGCGCACGTGGCGAATCTTACTACCAGTTCATCCGCACGGCTGATCCTTCCGGTAAAAGAGTGAAACAGGACGTTACGTTCTTCGATGTACTGCCGAGCGCCAATATCTCTTATGCGATTAATGATAAATCCAATATCCGCCTGAGCGGCAGCAGGACGGTATCCCGTCCTGAATTGCGTGAGCTGAGCTACTTCTCTTTCTACGACTTCGTTACCTATAGCAGCATGATCGGTAACCCTGATCTGAAGCGCGCCCTGATCACCAATGCTGACCTCCGCTACGAATTGTATCCTGGTGTGGGTGAAGCGGTGACGGCTTCCGTATTCTTCAAGCATTTTAAAGATGCGATCGAACAGGTAGTTGACCCCAGCTCTACGCCTAACCGCCGCCAGATCCTGTTCCAAAACGTGCCGACTGCACAGTCTTATGGTTTTGAACTGGAAGTGCGCAAGAAGCTGGACTTCCTTTCTCAGGAGCCTTTCTTCGCCAACACCACCGCATTCGCAAACTTCTCTTATATCCACTCTTCTGTTGACCTGCAGGGCCTTTCTCCCGATCAGCTTTCGCAGCGTGGTCTCCAGGGCCAGAGCCCTTACCTGATCAACGCCGGTCTCCAGTACGTGCATCCTGATACGGACCTTTCGTTCAGCGCACTGTACAACAAAATGGGCCAGCGCGTGTACCTCGTAGGCTTCCAGGATATGAGCATATCTACGAAAGAGGCCGCGACCTCATCGATCTGCAGATCGGTAAAAAGATCCTGAACAAGAAAGGGAGATCCGCCTGAACGTGAGCGACCTGCTCAACCAGAAGCTGATCTTCTACCAGAATAACGACAACAAGAAGGCCTACAACAAAGAGGTTGATCAGATCATCAACACCCTGCGCCCGGGCACGAATGTTTCACTCAACTTCTCTTACCAGTTTGGTCTGGGAAAGCATAAATAAGACCGATACAGTAACAATTTCATAACGCCGTGTTAAAGTACGCGTAACATTACAAAGCCACTTTTGCACTGCAATTCAATCACTGAAAATCTGTTCGAATGAAACTTGTAAAATTCCTTGCTTTTACTTTAGGTGCAGCGGTAGCGCTCTCTTCCTGCCGTAACAATGATGGCGACGATGATGATCTGACGCCGGTAGAGGAAACCGTCCTGAGCGGTACGCAAACGCAAAGCAGGACCCTTACCAATGATAAAGTTTGGACCCTGAAAGGTTATGTATATTTCCCCGAAGGCAAAACGCTGACCATCCAGGAAGGTACCATCATTAAAAGCGACGTAACCGAGAAAGGCGCGCTGATCATTGAGCGTGGCGCGAAGATCTTCGCAACAGGCACCGCACAGAAACCTATCGTATTTACCTCTGGTAAAGCTGCCGGCGCCCGCAACCCGGGCGACTGGGGTGGTATCATCATCCTCGGTAAAGCTAAAACCAACCGTACTACCGAACCCCAGATCGAAGGCGGTGTTGGCCGCTACTACGGTGGTAACGACGACAACGATAACTCCGGTATCCTGAAATACGTTCGTATCGAATACGCAGGTATCGCGGCTCAGCCCAACTCCGAAATCAACGCCCTCACACTGGGCGCGGTAGGTAGCGGCACCGTGATCGATCACGTAATGACTTCTTACGCAAACGACGACGCTTTCGAATTCTTTGGCGGCACCGTTAGCCCCACTCACCTGGTGGCTTATGCAACTGCTGATGACGATTTCGACTTCGACTTCGGTTACCGCGGTACCGTACAATACGCAGTTGCCCTTCGCCAGCCCACTTTTGTGGACCCGGGAGACGCCGGTAATGGTATCGAGTGCGATAACGACGGTAGCGGCACTAATGCTACTCCCCGTACGCACCCTGTGATCTCCAATATGACCATCGTTGGCCCCAACAACGCCACCGGTACCCTGTCTAACCACAACTTCGGCAACCGCTGGAGAAGAGCGACCAACTTCACGTTCGTGAACTCTATCCTCCTCGGCAGCCAGAAAGGCGGCTTCTCTATCGAGTCTGCCGCTGCATACGACGACTATAACAAAGGCGTTAGCAAATGGCAGAATAACATCGTGTACGCTGTAGCCAAGCCCTTCAACGCTGACTCCGCTGCTTCGCGTGTGGTAACCGGTAACAAATATGGCGCAGATCCGCTGTCCAGCGCAGACCGTACCGCCATGATCAACGAAGGTATCGCCGCGCTGACCGCCAAGGCAACCGGCGCGGGCCAGTACAACTACGTGGCTGCTTCCGCAGACGCTGTAGGCCTGACCGATCCCTTCAACCTGACCAACCCCAACTTCCTGCCCAAAACAGGTTCTGAAGCCCTGAAAGGCACCTTCCAGGCTGCTACCGGCATCAAAACCGAAACCTTCCGCGGAGCCTTCGGCACCGACAACTGGTTGGCCGGCTGGACCAACTTCAACCCTGCCCAGCAGGCATACTAAGCAAGCATCTGTCGAATCGTTATAATTTGAAGCGCCCGGGCCATCGCCCGGGCGTTTTGTTTGCCGGGATGCGTTCCGTATTTTTGCGCGATGAAGGCAATGCGTATACCCGTACGGAAAGGGATTTTGGCGTTAATTTTCAGTTTGGCTGCTTTTTCTGCAAAGGCTCAGTTCCTGATGGATATGATCGATACCACCACCGACCTGGGGAAGGGGATGATCTCCATCTATAAGCGGTACGACCACCTCCGGATCAGCGGTTACATGCAGCCCCAGTTCCAGTACGCATCGCATAAAGGCATAGAGAGCTACTCCGGCGGCGACTTCCTTCCGCAAACAGATAACCGCTTCATGCTTCGCCGTGGCCGCGTGCGGTTCGATTACGCCCACTACAACAAGCGCGACCTGCCGACAGTGCAGTTCGTGTTCCAGTTCGACGGAACCGAGCGCGGTGTGAATATCCGCGACTTCTGGGGCCGTTTGTTTGATGGGAAGTGGGATGTGATGGCCCTCACCATGGGCATGTTTGCCCGGCCTTTCGGGTACGAGGTGAACCTCTCTTCCGGCGACCGTGAGGCGCCCGAGCGTGGCCGCATGAGCCAGATCCTCATGCGCAGCGAGCGCGATATGGGCGGCATGCTGACATTTGAGCCGCGTTCCAAGACCCACCAGCTGCATTTCCTGAAAATAGACGTTGGCCTGTTCAACGGCCAGGGCCTCTCCGGCCCGGCGGACTTCGACAGCCACAAAGACCTCATTGCCCGGGTTGCCATGAAGCCCCGGCCGATTAACGCTGAAGGTTGGCTGCTGTCTGTAGGGGGAGTATCCTTTACGGCGGGATGGAGCAGTTCACCAACAAGATATACACATGGAAAGCGGCAAACAGCAGTTTTCCGTGGATTCCAGCGCCACTAACGTAGGCGCCATAGCCCCGCGCCGGTATTACGGCGCAGACGCCCAGCTGGTAATTCCCAACGGAAAGGGAAGGGCGCTACCCAGTTCCGCGCAGAATACATCCGCGGAACGCAGACTTCCACCTTCCTCGATACCGAAACCCCGGGGATCATCCCCATCGAAAAAGCGGCGCCTTTGCCCCGCTATACATCCGCCCGTTCGACGGGGCCTATTTCGGCTTCCTGCAACACCTGGGCAGCGCCCAGCATCAGCTCGTACTGAAATACGACTGGTACGATCCCAACCGCGCCGTAAAGGGCCGCCAGATCGGAGAGCCGGTCATCAAGCACCTTAGCCGCTCCGATATCCGCTTCGATACCTTCGGTTTCGGGTATGTCTTTACTACAATGAAAACATGAAACTCACGCTCTGGTACGACCGTGTGTGGAACGAGGGCACTTCGCTGGAGGGTTTCGAAGACGATATCCCCGATAACGTGTTTACGACACGTATCCAATACCGCTTCTGATCTGATTATCGCTGCCGGAAGAACATCCGTGCGCCGAACATGGCCGACGTGGGCGTCTGGATATGCAGTTCCAGGTTGTATTCCTCTCCCTGCTCGGGCTTAAATACGACCACATAAAAGCCAATGGGTGGCCGTTGTATCACCATATACGTTCCTCTTTCCTTATGCGGGGCGTTAGCCAGTCCCTGCACGAAAGTATACCGCAAATTGGTACCGAACTGGTATTTGGGCACCAGGGTACTGGAGGGCTCTCCGGTTACAGTGGCGGGGTTCATCATCCATTCTCCGGAGATCTCGTTGGCGGCGCCGCTAAACTGAATGCTTTCGTCTTTGTCTTTTTTGCAGGCGGTCAGAAGTGCTACTCCTAACAGCATGCCAGCCAGTAGTGTTCTTATCATGGGATTATTTTCTTAAAAGCCGAATTTCCATTGCTGCGGGGATGATTGCTCGAAATGGCCGTGATGCCGGTTACCTCAGACGCTGTAATGGTGTAGGGAATACCGTTGTAGGGCCTGAGCGCCAGGGTATAGCTGTTGGGCGTTCCGGTAATGGGCGCAAGGGTATAAGTGCCGGTTTCCACTTTTGTTTCACGGGGCTTGCCTGTTTCTATTTTGTAGATGAGATTGGTACCGAAGCTGTACTCATGCACCAGCGCGTCGAATGAGTAGACGTTCAGCGCCCATACGCCGCTGATGGCCGTGGGTGGCCCGTCGTATTCGGGGACCGGGGCCTCCTGTACGGGAGCTTTATCTTTTTACAGCCGGTCGCCCAGATACTGGCGGCCAATGCGAGGAAAAGGAAGGCTCGTTTCATAAAGGGAATTTTAGATGGCTTCTTCCGTTCTACAGGAAGTTAAGAAATGAAACTGAGATATAATAGCGGGAATTATTGCCGGTGATACAACATGGTGTGCGAACTGGTATGGAATACGGCGCTGTTGCCGGACCTGTTCTTTATTTCCATCGTATGCTCAGCGCCGTTGAAGGGAGACGTCCATTCTCCATTGGCCGCTGATGGCATTGGGAGTGCCGTTGAGATCGGGGTTTTTATCTTTTTGCAGGAAGTGAACAGGAGCCCTGCCGCTACGGACAGGAAAATAAGCATGTGTTTCATGAGGCGGAAGCAGTTTGGTTGCTTCTTTGAAACGGTACAGCCATACAAATGTTACAATAAGTTTTCGCGGCCCAGCTCCAGGGTAAAGCCGAAGGTAGAGCCTACTTCCACTTTACTGCGGACGTTGATGGTCTGGTCGTGCGCTTCCACGATGTGCTTTACGATGGCGAGGCCCAGGCCGGTGCCGCCGATGTCGCGGCTGCGGGCACGGTCTGTCCGGTAGAAGCGCTCAAACACCCGGGGCAGGTGCTCTTCCGCCATACCGATCCCCGTGTCGGAGATCTCCACGAGGGCGCGCTTGCCGTCCATATTGTAGACGCTGGCGATGGTTTGTCCATCGGGTTTGCCGTATTTCACCGAGTTCTCGATGAGATTGATCAATACCTGGCGGATCTTTTCCTTATCGGCATATACATGAACGGGGGCTTCGCAGCCTTTCTTGATGCTGAATTTAATATCCTTTTGCTTGGCCTTGATGGACAGGGTGTCGAACACATCGCGGATGAGGTCCTGGATCACGAACTGTTCCTTGTTGATGGTCATTTCCCCGCTTTCGAGCTTGGATATTTCGTCGAGATCGTCTATCAGGCGGCAAAGGCGGTCGATGTTCTTGGTGGCGTTTTTAAGGAAGACCTTGTTTACAGCGGGATCGTCGATGGCGCCGTCGAGCAGCGTATGGATGTATCCCTGCACGGCGAAGATGGGCGTTTTGAGCTCGTGGGACAGGTTGAGGAGGAATTCTTTACGGAAGGCTTCGTTGCGGCGCAGGTTTTCCAGTTCCTCCTTTTTCTGGGAGGCCCATTTCTCCACGTCTTCACTTACTTCCTCGATGGTTTTGAGGGGAGGATGTTCTTGTTGAAGAAATCTTCGCGTTTGGAAGCTTTGGTCTGATAGATGAATTTATATATCAGCTTGATTTTCCGGTAGATGAAGTTCTGCAGGGTATAGAGATAGAGAAAATAAGCCACGATGAAAGTGAGGCCGAGCGCAATGAGCGTCTGCTTCATAGTAGCGCCGATAAACAGGCATCCGAGGGCCATGACGACAGACAGCACGAATGCGGTGAAGGCGGCTAGTTTCTGTGGCGACAGGTTTTTGGCTTTCAGCATACTCCAGAGAGCGGTGAGGTTGTGATAGCTGGAAATTAAACTAAATTTTTTACTTGTAGAGGTAGATGCCATAATTCACGAAGCCGGTTGCCACACAGGTGCGGATATCGGGGAGAAGTTAAGTGGGTTAATGTTGTTACAGTTCGAATTTGTAGCCTACGCCTTTTACGGTGGTGATGAGGTCTACGCCCAGTTTCTGGCGGATTTTGCGGATGTGCACATCGATGGTGCGGTCTCCCACGATGACTTCCGTGCCCCATACCTGGTTGAGGATCTCGTTGCGGAGGAATACGCGGCCGGGTTTGGAGGCCAGGAGCTGGAGCAGCTCGAATTCCTTTTTGGCGAGGATGATTTCGTTGCCTTTATAGGTGACGGTGAATTTTTCGCGGTCGATGATGAGGTCGCCCAGCTGGATCTGCTGTTCTTCCGTTTTGTTGAGCCTGCGGAAGAGGGCGTTGATGCGGGAAACGAGGAGCCGGGGCTTGATGGGCTTGGCGATGTAATCGTCTGCCCCATGTTGAGCCCTTCGATCTCACTTTTCTCGTCGTTCAGCGCGGTGAGGAACAATACCATGGTTTCCTTGAACTCCGGCAGCCGGCGAAGCTCACGGCAGGTGTCGATACCGTTCTTATTGGGCATCATGATGTCCAGCATGATGAGGTCCGGACGGAAGATCTTAGCCTTTTGAATGGCTTCGAGGCCGTCTTTCGCCGTCACCGTTTCATAACCCGCGCTTTTCAGGTTGTAACTGATGATTTCGAGGATATCTGCCTCATCGTCTACTACCAGGATTTTTCCGACTGCTACTGCTGGTTCCATCAACATAATTTGGAGGTTTAAAGACGGCACAAAATTAATCAACCCTTTCCCGATTCATGAAAACATAACATTATGTAATTGTTAATTAGCCGCCACCAATCTGATTTCCGACCGCAAAATTACGCATTTTGACCCTTTAAGCCCGGATCTCCCCGCCAATCCGACAGGCCTTTTCGCCGCTCGTCAAATCATAAATCGGGGCGAAAACAGGCAGATCCGCCATGGTGCAGTATTCTGCTACAGGTATTTAACATTTAATGCATATAAATAGTTCGGCATGACTGCTATGGGATTGCTTATCTACTATAATTGGTAGTAAATTTGCAGTATAGCGTAGGCGTAACTCATCAATATGAAAAAATATTACTAATCATATCTTTAGGCATTGTATACAGTGGTTGGAGCTATGGTCAGAAAGTACAGATCCCCATTAACCGGCAGGGCTTCCATGACAATATCGACAAGGAACAGCTCAATGCCGATAAGCTGGACGGCAAACAGGACGGTTATGTGAAGGTCGGGGACGACGAGAACATGAACCTCCAGGTCACCAGCGCGATCACCAAAATGGTAGACGATATGCAGCTGGAAATTGAGCGGGACACCTCGCTGGACCACCGGCTGAAAGTGAAGTACCTCTCCGGGCTTCATCAAACGCTCCGCGATTACAACGTGAAACGCGCTTATAACCGCATCGATGCGGAAGAAGCACCCGCCATGCTGCAGGCCTATCACCAGATGATGGAAGCAGACATCAAGGGAAAAGCATATACCCCATTGCCCGGAAGCTGAGCTTCGAAGCGGGCGAGCGCATGATCGACGCGTTCCAGGAAAACCCCGGGTATAAAGAATCCCGTGCGGAAATGTTCTCCAAGTTCGCCTTCAAGAACCTGGAAGACATCATGCCCAAACTCGGGCCCTATCTCGATTACCCCGTAACTGACTCCATCGTGGCCGAAGTCGCCAAGAAGTACCCTAACCAGGTGCTCACCTACGCCACTTCGTACACCCCCACCGCCGCCGCCATCCGTCGCAACCAGGACCCCTGGTGCAGCAGAGATCGTTGCCATCGGCCGCAGCTCGCAGTCTACCAAACTGATGGCTTTCATCGACCAACTGATGGACGGCTCCGCCACCATCCCCGAACTGGAAAGGAAAGTGGAAAACGATGACGCGTATTTCCGCCTCATGGTCCATACTTCCATCGTGCTCCAGAAAAAGAGAGCCGAAGGCGCCAACATCATGGGCCTCAAGGCCATGCATGAGAACATGCGCGCCAAATCTCTCCGGTACATCCGTGAGATCAATGACCTGCACGACGAAAGCCACGCCATCCGCTTCCGCATCGTAAAAGACTTCACCCCCGAAGAACTGTATTACCTGATCATCAACGGTCAGGAAGAACTATATACCTCCAGCTACACCAACGCCGCCAAGCAGGGTCTGTACGACCAGATGATGCTGCGCATGAAGCCGCCCGCGGAGACAGTCTCCTCCTGCTGGTGAGCTTCGACCGCTTCAAGAAATTCATCGCCATGGCGGCGGGTTTCAATACGCTGGACAATTTCCTCAAATCCATGGAGCCGAGAACGCCAACTACCTCATGGTGAAGTTCGTGCGCAGCCTCGAGAAAACGGAAGACCTTGAAGACGCCGTGGACGTCGCCAATTCCTTCGGCTCCATCCGCGACCCCAAACTGCTGGACTTCCTCCGTGAGGAAGTGCGCAAGAACCTTTCCTTCGTGGAAAGCAAGCGCGACAAACGTGGGATCACCATTTACTCGCTGCTGAACAGCATCTTCATGGAAGAAGGGCATGGCAACGACAGCACCTGGGCGTCTGACATGAGCTCCAAACTGCAACTGCCGCCGATCAATTACGTGGAGTTCAATACCCTGCCCAGCGACAGCGGCCGTATCTACCAGCAGGTGTTCTTCTATGGCGACGAAGACGGCATCAGCTCCTTCGCCAGCTTTATGGGCAACTTCCCGAAAAGCGACTGGAACGTAACGAAGAATACTTATTGGACGACCATTTCTTCCATCAAGGGCAAACCCACCACCATCTTCGCGAACAACCCGCTGAAAGAGCCGGAAGACAAGACCGCGATCGAGAAGCTGGCAGAGTACCTGGATCAGAAAGACATCCATCCCACCATATTTATCCACCGCGGCCATAGTTACCATGTGAACACCACGCTGGATAACCTGCAGAGCACAGCGAGGATCGTGGTATTGGGTTCCTGCGGCGGTTACCACAACCTGGCGACCGTGCTGGAAAAAGCGCCCGAAGCGCACATTATTTCCTCCAAACAGGTGGGTACCCGCTGGGTAAACGAGCCTATCATCCGCAGCCTGGAAGACGTGATCCGCGCCGGCAAGAATGTGGACTGGGTGCAAATGTGGGCCGGGCTGAGCCGCAAGTTCGCCGGAGACGGCGCCAACAAAGCGCTGTTCGACGACTACGTGCCGCCCCACAAAAACCTGGAGCCATCTTCATCAAGGCGTACCGCCAGGTGATGAAAGACGAGAATTAATAGATCTGATATAGCTTATGAAGGCCATCTCATGCATTTGAGATGGCCTTTTTGTTGGGGGAATCCAACCAGGAATGGTAATTTACTATCAGTTGTTGCTTTTCAGGTTGTTTTTGCCTGTTTCGCAAGTCATTCATTATCAAATGAATGTAGGCTTATCCTTCGCTTATCCTTCGCTCATCGTCCTACTGCCTTCAGTGGTGGCAAGGGTTTGGTGAAATCTGAGCGAAGGATAAGCGAAGGATAAGCGAAGGATTAGCGAAGAATCCGTATAGGAAATTCGCAAAATGCCCTGTTTCCTGCGCGTAGCCCTGTACGATCTTAACACTGCGCCCGGCCCTTTTTGCGTTCTGGGAATTACCGTTTATTTTTACAGGGATGAATAAAGAAAAGGGCAAGAAGGTATTTGATTTTACACTACTGAAGCGGGTTTTCTCATTTGCGGCGCCTTACCGGCGCTATTTTTACCTGTCGATGTTCCTGACGGTATTGCTGGCGTTATTGTCGCCCGTGAGGCCCTGGCTCATTCAGCAGACGGTAGACAAATACATCACCAACCAGTGGGCGCAGATGCTGATGGTCATTACGATCGTGCAGATAGGGCTGCTGCTGGTGGAAACCGCCGTCCGTTTCTTTTTCAGTTACATCACCAACTGGCTGGGGCAATCGGTGATCAAAGACCTGCGGGTGGCCGTGTACCGGAAAGTGGTACGCCTGAACCTGGGGTTCTTCGACCGGACGCCCATAGGCACCCTCACTACCCGTACTATCAACGACATCGAGGCCATCAATGATATCTTCTCGGAAGGGATCATTTCCATCGTGGCCGATGTGCTCATGATCCTGGCGATCCTGGGGGTGATGTTCGCGGAAGACTGGCGGCTGACGCTGGTGAGCCTGAGCCCGTTCCCTGTCCTCATCCTGGCCACATACTGGTTCAAGGAGGCGGTGAATAAATCGTTCCACCGGGTGCGGAACGCCGTGGCCGCCCTCAATGCCTTCGTGCAGGAGCATATCACCGGGATGCCGTTGTGCAGGCCTTTTCCGCCGAGAACAGGGAGTTCGGGAAGTTCCGGGCCATCAATAAAGACCACCGCAAAGCCAATATAGACGCCATCTTCGCCTATTCCGTGTTCTTTCCCGTCGTGGAGATCATCCTGGCGATATCACTGGGGCTCATGGTGTGGTGGGGCGCCAATATGGTGCTCAATTACGAGGTGACGCAGGGCGTGATGATCGCGTTCATCATGTACCTCAACATGCTCTTCCGCCCGCTCCGCATCCTGGCCGATAAGTTCAATACCCTCCAAATGGGGATGGTTGCCAGCGAGAGAGTATTCAAACTGCTGGACAGCGATGAGTTCATGCCCGACAACGGCACGCATACGGCGAAAGAGATGAAGGGCGACATCCGGTTCGACCGGGTATGGTTTGCCTATAAAGATGAGCGGTATGTGCTCAAAGACATCAGTTTCCATGCGAAGCCCGGTCAGACCATCGCCCTGGTAGGGCATACCGGTAGCGGAAAACCACCATCATCAGCATACTGAACCGGCTGTACGAGATTCAGAAAGGTACTATCACGATAGACGGGGTGAAGCTGGAAGACTATAAACTGGCGGAGCTGCGCAGCCGGATCGGCGTGGTGCTGCAGGATGTGTTCCTTTTTCCGGTTCGATTTATGAAAATATCACTTTACGGAATCCTAATATCAGCCGTGAGCAGGTGGAAAGCGCCGCAAGGCTCATTGGCATGCACGATTTCATCATGCAGCTGCCCGGAGGGTACGATTACCCGGTGATGGAGCGGGGAGTACCTTATCGCTCGGGCAGCGGCAGCTTATTTCGTTCATCCGTGCCCTGCTGTACAACCCTGCAGTGCTCATCCTGGATGAGGCCACCTCGTCTGTGGACACCGAGTCGGAAATGCTGATCCAGCATGCGATCGATAAGCTGATCGCCGGGCGTACGGCCATCGTGATCGCCCACCGCCTGAGCACCATCAGCAAGGCGGACCTGATCATTGTGCTGGATAAAGGAGAAGTGCGGGAGGCGGGAACCCATGAAGAATTGCTGAAAATGGAAGGATATTACCATAAATTGTACATGATGCAATTTCAGGCTTCAGTGAATACAGCCTGAATTTTTGATTATATTTATACTTGAAATTAAATCCCTTACCTGTCCCATGCGAAGATTATTACTTGGCAGTTTGTTAGCATGCCTATTGGGGGCCATAGCGCCCGCGGCCGCATACGCCGGAGACTACGAGAAAGCCTGGGAGGCGATTCTGAAGAACGACATTGCGAAAGCCAGAACCCTCCTGCAAAAGGCCATCAATCAAAACGAAAGCCGCAACAGTGCGATCGCCACCCTTATCCTGCTGGAAAGCAATGAAGGCCCCGGAGAAGATCTCATTGTAAAGCAAAAGAATCCCACGGCGGTTCACCGATCCCAATCCTTACTGGTATGCCCTCTGGTTCAATGATGGGGTATTGGGCACCTACGGCAAGAAAGACGGCGGCCAGCTGACCAACATCGATCACGTACTGGCAGATCCTGCCTTTAATGGCTCCATGCGCGCCGCCGCAAACTACTTCAAAGGCGTGCATTTCATGTTGAGCAACAAAGTGCCCGCCGCCAGGGAATACTACCCCAAAATGGGGGTATCCAGAACTGGCAATACGTTGGACCGTTCGATAACATCAACGGCAGCGGGTTCGACAAGCCCTACGGCCCCATCGACGAAGTAGCGAGGGGAAGGGTTTCACCTCGTACAATAACACCACCATCGACTGGTTTACACCGCCTGTGGAGATTCACCATGGATGGACGCTTCCCTTCATGCACGTCAGTTCCGGCAGCGGGATCTCTTACATGCAGACCTTCGTGGAATCGCCCGTGGATCAGGAAGTAGTCCTCTGCCTGGGTGGCAGCGGCTCCCTGAAGCTGTGGCTCAACGATAAGCAGATGATGGGCGAGCCTGAAGAAAAAACCACCGAAGTGGATTACTGGAAAGTGCGCTGCCGGCTGAACAAAGGGTTCAACCGGGTGCTGGTGCAGCTGGGCTACACCGGGGAAACCGACCGGCCCAACTTCCTCGTGCGCTTTACCGACAACAAATTCGATCCCATAGCAGGGCTGAAAAGCGTGAGCGAGCCAAAGCCATATAAGAAAGATATTTCGGCCGTTGCGGTAACGCCTATCCCGCATTTCGCGGAAGCTTATTTCCAGGAACAGCTGGCAAAGAAACCGGCGGATATCGTCAACGCCCTGCTGCTTAGCAACGTATATGCCCGCAACGCCGAACATGACAAGGCCAAAGCCTTGCTGCAACCGCTCCTGAAAAAGTATCCCGAATGCGGATTGCTGGGGCTGCAGTACTACATTAACCTGAGCGGCGGGCATAATACCACAGAGCTCAGCGAATTGCTGGAGAAGCTGAAAACGCTGTTGCCAGACAACTACTGGATCATGAACCTGGAAGTGGACCGTCTCCAGGAAGAAAAAACTACACGGGCGCCATGGCCCTGATCGATAAAATGGATAAAACCATCGGTCGCCGTACGGCCAGTTCCATGGTGAAGCGCATCAGCGCCATCGCCTACCAGGAAAAGGTAGACAGCATGTTCCTCCTGCTTGACGCGGGGCATAAGGAATTCCCTGATGACATCCAGATACTGACCATGCTTTGCTACAAGGCAACCGAGCTCGACCGTAAGCCCGATGTGGCCATCGGGCTGATGGAGAAGCACCTTGAGAACAACTTCAACGAGGACATGAGCAAGCGCCTGACCACTGCCTACATGAACAAGGGCGATGTGGAGAAAGGTGAAGCCACCTACCGGAAGATGTTTGAATTCATCGGGTATGCCAGCAACCCCTACAACAAGATTGCAGGGTATTTCTTTGGCCGCCAGCAGTATGATTCGGCCATCGTGTATTTCGAGAAAATACACGCATCCTCTCCCTACTCCCCCAATGCCGTAGGCGATATCGCATATTGTTACCTCCAGCAGAATAAAAAGATAAGGCGCTGGAATACTTTAAGAAAGGGCTGGCATTGCATGCAGGGATGGACAATTACCGTCGCCAGATCCGGACGCTGGAAGGCAAGAAGGACGTATTTACCTACTTCCCCGGGGCCGACCACTACGCCCGCATCCAGGAAGCGCTGAAGAAGCCGGCGGATACGGCATATGCGTCCAGTTACATATTCGATGAGAAAACGTGGTGCTTTATGCCGACGGGGCCAGCGAGCGCGAAGTGAAATCCGCCGTCTACGTGCGTAACAACAGCGGCATCGAAGACTGGAAAGAGATTACCCTGCCCTATAACAGCGTGTACGACAACATGACCATCCTGAAAGCGGAGGTGATCAAGCCGAACGGCAATAAGATACCCGCGGAGACTTACCAGAACCAGCTGGTGTATACCAAGCTGGAACCGGGAGATGCCATCTTCTACCACTACAAGGTGAACAGTTATGGCATTGGCCGGATGGGACGCGAGTTCTGGGACGACTTCTACTTCTCGGCATCCGTGCCCACGGCTTATGCGCGGTACAGCGTGCTCTGCGCCGAAGGCGTGCCGCTGCAATACAACGTCCGTAACAATGCAGGGTTTAAGCCCAGCATCACCAAAGCCGACGAGTTTAAGCTGCATACCTGGAGCGCCGTAACGTGCCGGCGTACAAACCGGAACCGTATATGCCCTCGCTGGGAGATTTCGGAGAAGTGCTGACCGTGTCTACCGTGAAATCGTGGAACGACATCAGCGAGTGGTACAGCGATATCACGCGGGTGCAGAGCCGTGAGGACTACGACCTCAACGAAGCTTACGGGGAGATCTTCCCGAAAGGGGCGGCAGGCATCAGCGAGACCGATAAGGCCCGGAGGATCTATGAATACATCGAAGACCGCATCGGGTACAGCTCGGTATCTTTCCGCCAGGGCGCCTATGTGCCCCAGCGGGCCGGCAAGACTTTGACCACCCGCCTGGGAGACTGTAAAGACATGAGCGCGCTGTTCCTGGCGTTTGCCCATAAGGCCGGGCTGCCGGCCAACCTCGTGCTGGTGAATACCCGCAACAACGGCAGCAAGGGCATTACCCTGCCCAGCATGGAGTTCAACCACTGTATTGTACAATACCAGGCAGACGGGAAGGATAACTTCCTGGAGCTGACCGACAGGTACCTGCCCTTCGGTACGTTGCCGCAAACGGTGAAGGCTGCCCAGATGCTGAGCGTACCTTATAAATACGAAAAACAGCCGGCGACGCTGGCGGCGGTTCCGGGCGGTAAATCCCTGACCACCCTGAAGCGGAAGGTGAATATCAAGATACAGTCGGCCGACGTACAGATCAATACCAGCTGTGCCGTAACGGGCAACCTGGCCTCGGTGTTCCGGGAGCGCTACCTGCACAAGGCGCCGGACGAAGAGCGCGAGACCGTGCGGGAGCATGTGGGCTACAGCTTTAAGAACCACGTGGAGCTGGGCAAATACGGTTTCCGGAACCTGGAAGGCGCTGCGGATACGGTGCACTGGAACTGCGATTATACCGTAAAGAACGAGGTGGTGAGCGTGGGCGACTTTAGCATGTTGCGGCCCGTGTTCATGGAAATGGTGGCCACGCAGGACATCTTCACCAACGAGGCGCGGCAGCATCCGTTCCAGTACTGGTCGTACGAGAACACCGATAATTACGTGACCGAGGTGGTGATCGAGCTGCCGGAGGGCAAGGCCTTTGACCAGGTGCCGGGTAACATGCAGGAGAAGTTCGAGGGGATGACATACGAGATTGCGTATGAGAAGCTGACGCCGGGTAAGCTGAAGGTGACGCGTTCGTTCCGTGCGGATACGGGGGCGGAGATCGCGCCGGCGGCGTTCGTGGGCATGAAGGATTTCTTTAATAAGATCGTGGAGAAGGAGCAGAAGTATATTTCCTTCAAATAATAGTTGTTGGGCCGCGGGGTGGTAAAATACCATCAAGCGGTACACAAAGAAATAGGAGGAGGCGCCCCGGGCAGGGGCGCCCTTTTCTAATTTAAGATTGATAATGAATGTGTTGAGAGGCAGGGGCGGGGCTGATATGATCCTCGTCAGTTTTTTCTGTGCCTCATACTATTTAATGTAAAATCGGTTACCTTTGCACAAAATTTCAGAAAACGGTGTTTTCCTTGAATCGGTTCAAATATAAGCTGGTAGCCTTGATAACGGTGTTTTTCATCACCGTATCCGGCACATTTACCACGGCCCAGGCATCTGACGGCCATGAAGAAAAGAAAGGTTTTAATGCGAAGGAAGTAATCCTCGGACACGTGAAGGATGCGCACGACTGGCACTTGCTGAGCGTGGGCGACGTTCATGTTACCCTTCCGCTGCCTGTGATTATTTATAATCCGGTGCGCGGGACGTCTGCGTTTTCGTCTTCCAAATTCCACCACGGCCATGATTCCTATGATGGTTACCGTTTGGTGGACGCGCATTACCTGGAGTCTCACCACCTGACCTCCGCCCAGTATCCTGAGGGGAGCATCATCGAGGTAGACGCCAACGACAACCCGACGGGTCAGAAGATCTACGATTTGTCGATCACCAAGAACATCACTTCCATGCTGCTGGCCGCTGTTTTACTGGTGGTGCTGATGCTGCAGGTGGCTAAGGCGTACCGCATCCGTGGTCACCGCCAGGCGCCGAAGGGGCTGCAAAGCCTCATTGAGCCGGTGATCATCTTCATGCGCGACGAGGTGGTTCGTCCGAATATCCCGGGCGCGAAGGGTGAGAAATATGTTCCTTTCATCCTGACCATCTTCTTCTTTATTCTCATCAACAACCTGCTGGGCCTGCTGCCGGGTTCTGCTAACGTTACCGGTAACATTGCGGTGACTGCTGCGCTGGCGTTGATTTCCTTCATCGCGATGATGGCGGCTACTAACCGTCACTTCTGGGGTCACATTTTCAATCCTCCCGTACCGGGCGGTGTGAAGATCATCCTTGCGCCGGTGGAGCTGATCGGTGTGTTCACCAAGCCGATCTCCCTGATGGTGCGTCTTTTCGCCAACATCCTGGCGGGCCACATCATCATCCTGAGCATTATCTCCCTCGTGTTTATATTTGGGTCCCTGAATAAGATCGCCGGTTACGGCTTCCTGCCCATTACGATCGTGTTCAACATCGTGATGATGATGCTGGAGCTGCTGGTGGCTTTTATCCAGGCGTTCATCTTCGCTAACCTTACCGCTGTATTCATCGGTCAGGCCATGGAGCACCAGGGCGATCATCATCATTAATAGCAACGTTTAATCTAAAATTCAAATACACAATTCATCATGGAACTTTTAACTGTAATGATGCAGGCTGCTGAATCCGCTTCTGGCCTGGCTAAAGCTGGTGGTGCTGTTGGTGCTGGTATCGCTGCTATCGCAGCTGGTATCGGTGTAGGTAACATCGGTAAGAGCGCGCTGGAATCCATCGCTCGTCAGCCCGAAGCTGCTAACGACATCCGTGCTAACATGATCCTGGCGCGGCGCTGGTAGAGGGTGTTGCCCTGTTCGGCGTTATCGCGGGTCTGCTGGCGGTAGTACTGTAATCGCAGAAACTTTTTACTGCATCCCGCGCAAAGGGCAAAGGATGCAGTAATCCTATCTTCCGTACAAACACAACTTATAAATACTGATATATGGATTTGTTGATACCTGCGTTAGGTTTATTCACCATCTCTCTCATAATCTTCATTATCGTTTTCCTGATCCTGAAGAAATTTGCGTGGAAGCCCATCCTCTCTACATTGAAGGAAAGGGAAGATTCCATCTCCGACTCCATCGCCACCGCTGAGCGCGTGAAAGAGGAAATGGCACAGATGAAAGCGGAACACGAGCATGTGCTGGCAGAAGCGAAAGCAGAGCGCAGCGCGATCCTGAAGGAAGCGAAAGACGCGAAAGAACAAATCATCCGCGAAGCGAAGGAACAAGCGCAGAAAGAAGCCAAGAAGATCATTGCCGAGGCTTCCGTTGCGATCGAGAACCAGAAGATGGCTGCCCTCACCGACGTGAAGAACCAGGTAGGCACCCTCGTGATCGAAGTAGCGGAGAAAGTGCTGCGCAAGGAGCTGTCCGACAAGGCGAACCAGGAAGCTTACATCAAGCAACTGGCTGGCGAAATCAAACTGAACTAATTAAAACGGCTGAATAAAAGAATATGCAGAATCCCCGTTTAGCAAACAGGTATGCGAAATCGCTGATCGACCTGGCGGTGGCCAAGAACGAACTGGAAGCCGTGCATAGCGATATGCTGCTGCTCCAGTCCATCACCCGCAGCAATGCCGATGTGGTGGCCCTGCTCCGCAGCCCCATCATCAAGGCCGACAAAAAGGTGAAGATCCTGGGCGCCATCCTGGACGGCAAGATCAGCGGCATTACTTCCGCGTTCATCCGCCTGGTAACGCTCAAAGGCCGCGAAAGCGTGCTGGCCGAGATCGCCGGGGAGTTCGGGAAGCAGTACAATGCCATCAAGGGTATCGCCCGCGTGAAGCTTACTTCCGCAGCACCCCTGGAAGCGTCGCTGCTGAACCTGATCCGCGAGAAGGTGGAAGCTTCCGCCGGCCGCAAGATCGAACTGGAAACACGCGTGAACCCCGATCTGATCGGCGGTTTCGTTCTGGAAACCGGCGACTCCTGTTCGACGCTTCCGTACTGCGCGACCTGAAGGATATCAAGAAACAGTTCCTCAAGAACATTTACGTTTCCGAGATCCGCTAATCAAGCAATTTAAACAGCAGCCGCTGCGTAACCGCAAAGCTGTTGTCGTTATAACAAATAACCTTAACGACTCTTTAAAAAAGTATAACAATGGTTGACATTAAACCAGACGAAATTTCGGCGATATTACGCCAGCAACTGAGCAACTTCAACGCTTCCGCGGAACTGGAAGAAGTAGGCACGGTACTGCAGGTGGGTGACGGTATCGCCCGTGTATATGGCCTCAACAACGTTCGCTCCGGTGAGCTCGTTGAGTTCGAGAGCGGTGTAAAAGCAATCGCGCTCAACCTGGAGGAAGACAACGTGGGTGTGGTAATGATGGGTGAGTACAAGAACGTGAAGGAAGGCGACACCGTTCGCCGTACCGGTCAGATCGCATCCATTAAAGTGGGCGAAGGCCTGGTAGGCCGCGTGGTGAACACCCTCGGCGAAGCTATCGACGGCAAAGGCCCCATCACCGGCGAACTGTATGAAATGCCCCCGGAACGTAAAGCTCCCGGCGTTATCTACCGCGAACCGGTAAAAGAACCGCTGCAAACCGGTATCAAGGCTATCGACGCCATGATCCCCATCGGCCGCGGCCAGCGTGAGCTGGTAATCGGTGACCGTCAGACCGGTAAAACCGCGATCTGTATCGACGCCATCATCAATCAGAAAGAATTCTATGACGCGGGCAAACCCGTGTATTGCATATACGTAGCTATCGGCCAGAAAGCCTCCACCGTTGCAGGTGTTATGAAAACCCTGCAGGAAAGCGGCGCTATGGCCTACACCACGATCGTTGCGGCTTCCGCAGCTGATCCGGCTCCCCTCCAGTTCTACGCTCCGTTCGCAGGCGCGGCCATCGGCGAGTTCTTCCGCGATACCGGCCGTCCCGCACTGATCATCTATGATGACCTGTCCAAACAAGCCGTAGCTTACCGTGAGGTGTCCCTGCTGCTCCGCCGTCCTCCCGGACGTGAAGCATATCCTGGTGACGTATTCTACCTGCACAGCCGTCTCCTCGAGCGCGCAGCGAAAGTGATCGCTAAGGACGACATCGCCAGGCAGATGAACGACCTCCCGGAATCCATCAAGCACCTCGTGAAAGGCGGCGGTTCCCTGACCGCGCTGCCCATCATCGAGACACAGGCAGGTGACGTATCCGCGTATATCCCCACCAACGTGATCTCCATTACCGACGGCCAGATCTTCCTGGAAGGCAACCTGTTCAACGCAGGTATCCGCCCCGCGATCAACGTAGGTATCTCCGTATCCCGTGTAGGTGGTAACGCGCAGATCAAATCCATGAAGAAAGTATCCGGTACCCTGAAACTTGACCAGGCGATGTACCGCGAAATGGAAGCCTTCGCTAAATTCGGCGGTGACCTCGACGCGGCTACCAAATCCGTACTGGACAAAGGCGCCCGTAACGTGGAGATACTGAAACAACCTCAGTTCAGCCCGTACTCTGTGGAAAAACAAGTAGCTATCATCTACCTCGGTACCAACGGCCTGATCCGCGAAGTACCCGTTAAGAACGTAGCCGCTTTCCAGGAAGCCTTCCTGCACGAAATGGAAGTTCGCCTGCCCGAAGTACTCGGCGAATTCAAGAAAGGTAACCTGCCCGAAGAAGGCATCAAGAAAATGGTTGCTCTGGCAGACGAGCTGAAGCCCCGCTTCGCCTAAGCCTTATCGCATATAGTTTTGAAAAGCCCTCCGCCTGCGGAGGGCTTTTTTATTGAATCCCAACCCTTTGCGGGTTCCCGTTGTTGTAGTAACAGCATTTACCGCGTCATTGCCGTTCGCTACGGTTGTTTCCAACATAATCATGCCAGCTGCCGAGCCATAACCTATAAAAGGCCGATGCATGATACGTTATTACAAGTTCGTTACCCTTATTGTAGTTTTTGTTGCCTCCGTCCTCTCGCGTACAAATGCGCAGGTCCAGTGTACATCGCCTCAGCGCGTATGCGGCAGCACCGTGACTTTGCTCCGGAACTGGCGCAGAACCTGGGTACCCTTGCCTGTGTCAATAACGTCAATTACGCCGGCTATTACTTCTTCGAAGGCAACAGTTCCGGCGATGCAACTATCCGCGCCACAACCCCAACAGCAATGTAATCCTCAACTACATCCTCTACGGCCCATATTTCTCTATCCAGTCGATGCAAAGCGCCTGCGGCAACCTGGCGGCGCAGCCGGTAATGTCTTGCTTCGGAGGCAACAGCTCACCTATGGACATTACATTCCCGGCAGTGGCCCCTGGTCAGTTTTACTTGTTAGTGCTGGTGAACAGGAACGGGCAATCCGGCACCATTACACTCAGTCAGTCTGGCGGCAGCGCGTCTTTCAAATGCTGCCAGCTGGATGCCACGGTGCAGCAGGTACGGCCCGTGTGCGCTACGTCCGGCCAGCAGGGTTACATCCAGATCCAGCCCATCAACGTTACAGGCCAGATCGAATACAGTAAAGACGGGGGCAGACTTGGCAGGGCAGCAACGAATTCAACAACCTTGCGGCCGGTACTTACGATATCGTAGTCCGTGACCAAAGCCTTTGCGTGAAGCGACTGACCGCTACCGTACCCGGAGATATTACTAACAACTTCATCACGCCACCCTCCCAAAGCGTATGCGACGGGCAGCAACCCGCCACCTTCCAGGGATCGCAGCCCGCGGGGGCGATGGCACCTACACCTATTTGTGGCAGCGCAGCGAAACAGACGCCGTCAATAACTTCAATCCCGCGCCGGGCGTCAATAACCAGCAGAACTACACGCCGCCTATCGCCAGCAGAACGTATTGGTACCGCAGGCAGGTCATCTCCGCCGGCTGCCCCAGCAATACCACCGGTGTGCCGGTAACAATCACCGGCTCAGCAACACCTGCGGACGCCGGGCCAGATCAAACCGTATGCGGAGGTACGCAATTCAATTTACAAGGGAATGTTCCAAGTTCAGGAACGGGCTTATGGACCCAGGTATCCGGGCCTTCGGCCACGATTGGCAATCCCGGTTATTTTAATACGGAAGTAACGCCCAGCGGCGCGGGGACATATGTTTTCCGCTGGACGATCACATCGCCGGGCTGCGGGTCTAATTCGGATGATGTGACCATTACGGTAGGCGGAACTCCCACAACCGCCAACGCAGGCGCGGACCAGTCGCGCTGCCTGTCAACAACCGCGGCCCTCAACGGTAATACGCCCACAGTGGGAAAGGGCATGTGGACGCAGGTTTCCGGGCCTACGGCGGTGATCACCGATCCAAATAATCCGGGAACCGTAGTGGCGCAATTGGTGCCCGGGGCAGTTCATGTATTCCGCTGGACGATCACGAGCGGATCTTGCGGATCCAGTGCAGATGAAGTGGCGATCACAGTATTGAACGGCACCACGGCCGCCAACGCAGGTGCAGACCAGGCTTTGTGTAACGCAACGCAGACCTCCCTGGCAGGTAACGCCCCATTAAACGGAACGGGCGCCTGGTCGCAGGTATCCGGGCCCAATACGGCCACAATCACCAGCCCCAACACAGCGGCTACCAGCATATCCGGCCTTACCGCCGGTACCTATGTATTCCGGTGGACCATCAGCAATGGCGTATGCCCGCCGTCTTCAGACGATGTACAAATCGTCGTGACCGCAGAACCTACGCCTGCAGATGCAGGTCCTAACCAGTTGTTGTGCGAAGTAGTGAGCGCATTAATGGACGCAGCGGCGCCAGCGGTCGGAACAGGCACCTGGTCGCAGGTATCCGGTCCCACCACCGGCGTTTTCGGAGATATACATGACCCAAAAACCAGGATTACGAATCTGGGGATAGGAGCATATGTATTTGCATGGACGATTACCAACGGTAACTGCAGGCAGGTTTCTCAAAACGTCTCCGTACAGATTTTTCCGCCCGCTGACCCTGCCAACGCCGGGCCTGATCAGGTAAAATACACGAGCGGCACCTTCGTAATGGCCGCGAATACGCCTGTTTATGGGAATGGCAGATGGAGCGTGGTATCCGGGCAGGCAGTTATTACAAATCCCACGTTAGCCACCACCACTGTCACTATCCCTGCGAATGCTACCGCGGTGCTTAGGTGGACGATAACCAGCGGGCCCTGTCCCGCACGGACAGATGATGTGACATTGCAATTTATCAGTCAGGCCGATATGCAGGTAGTAAAGACCGATGTGGGATCCCTGTATCAGACCGGTAAACAAGTAAAGTACCAGGTGGTGATTACGAATAATGGCCCCTCCGACATGGTGGCCGCCAACTTCCAGGACGTGCTGCCGGCAGCGCTGGAGAACTACAACTGGAACTTCGTCACCACCGGCAACGGTGTTACCGTATCGCCGGCTTCGGGAACGAGCCCGGCGATATCCGCACAGGTAAACATGCCGTTCGCATCCGGGAACCGCATCGTACTGAATGTTACAGGCACCGTGAAAGCTACTGCGACCGGAGGAACCGTAATCAGTAATACCGCCACGATCTATACGCCCACAAGCATGCCCGATCCTGTACCGGGAAATAATACTTCAACCGTTGACAGCGTCATCGCGAACAACCCGCCCATCGCAGTGCCCGACTTCTATGATACATTCCGGGATGTGCCTGTCAGCGGCAACGTGAAAACAAATGACCGTGATCCGGACAACGACGCGATGACGGTGCAGACATCGGCTGTTGAGCCGCCGGCCAAAGGTTCCGTCATCATCAATGCCGATGGAACGTTTACCTATACACCGAATGCAGGGGTAACGGGAACGGATGTATTTGTATACCGTATTTGTGACACGCATGGCGCTTGTGATACGGCCCATGTGTATATCAATGTGAAGCCGCCGTACGTGGACCTGCAACTGGAGAAGACCGCCTCTTTGACGGAAGCCGTGGCAGGACAGCCTTTACAGTATATAGTGAAACTGACGAATGGCGGGCCTTCCACAATCCGACCGGCTGACCGCATCACTATGGACGACAACTTCCCCATAGGCTACACCCCCACGGGAGTAACGGCATCAGCCGGAACGTTCGATCTTGGAACGATGATCTGGACCGGCCTCACGCTGGCTCCCGCCGCTTCGGCGACGCTGACCATACAAGGAACGGTCAACGCTGATTTCACGGGAACGTCGCTCAAGAACGTGGCGACAGCGACACCGCCGCCCGGCATGTCGGATTCAACGGTGGCGAAAGATAGCGTGACAACGCCGGTGAAACGGAGTGCGGATCTTGCTATCACCAAAACGGACAATTCGAATATTTATGTTCCCGGCGGAAAGGTGCAATACGTGATCACCGTTACGAATAACGGTCCTTCCAACGCCGAAGGAGCCACCATAACGGATGTATTTCCTGCGGGCATTACGTCCGGCAGATGGACGGCCACTACGGTAGGCGGTGCGGTAATACCCGCCAGCGCAGGTAATATGCCTTTGCAGCAAACCGTGAACATACCATCAGGCGGCCAGGTGGTATACCGGGTTACGCTTGATGTTCCGTCGTTTCATTCCGGAGCGTTGACGAACACGGCCAGCGTTGCGCCGCCAACGGGCGTAACAGACCCTGTGCCTGGCAATAACAGCGCAAGCGATACGGACAACCCGGATCCGTTGTATGGGTTGAGGATAGTTAAGAACGGGCCATCCGTTGCGGTGGCGGGCGAATCGATTAAATACCTCCTTACGGCGTATAACGCAGGCCCCTCGGCTGCTCCTCAGGTAACCATTACCGATGCAGTACCTGCGCAGATCAGCAATGTAACCTGGACGGTACAAACGACAGGCGCGGCTACCGCAACTACTACCAGCGGAACGGGAAATGGTATTAATTTCAATGGCTCTTTGCCTGTAGGGGATACTAATCTCATTATCGTATCTGTCAGCGGTACGATCAGCCAAAGCGCGACGGGTTCTTTACGAAATATAGGCGTGGTGGCAGTTCCCGGCGATACGCAGGTAGTGAGTAATATTATAGTAACCACCCTGCGTAAGCAAACAGGCATTTCGATCGTGAAATCAGGGCCGGTGACCCATACCGTGGATGCGGGACGTGATATTAGTTATAGCATTTCCGTATTAAATGGTGGTCCTTCCGATGCGACGAACGTCGTGATCGCCGACCAGTGCCGGCAACCATCAGGAACACGGCATGGAGGGTGGAATTGAAAGGCGGCGCTACGTTGGCGGCGGGCGCACCGGCTTCCGGCACCGGTAATACGATAAATACCACTGTGAATATTCCTGCGGGCGCGGGCAACGAAGTAGACGTTATCGTGACGGGGACGGTGGCTTCTTCTGCAACGGGCAATATTGTAAACAGGGCAACCGCCACGCCTCCCGGAGAAACGCCGGAGGTGGATACGGTTACTACCACTGTTATCAACAAGCCTGGGCCTACGATTGTGAAATCGGGCCCGGCAACGGCAGATGCGGGTACGTCCATTACGTATACATTATTAATTGGCAATAACGGTCCGTCGGATATGATGGGCGCTATCATCGCTGATGCGATTCCCGGCAGCATTGAGGACGTTACGTGGACAGCCACTTCATCAGGTGCCGCATCAATTATTGAAGGCGCAACAGGAACATCGAATTTATTGCTGATGTCCGTCAACATCCCGACCGGTGCTCAGAATACTGTGGCCGTCACCATTACGGGGACCATCCGGCCGGACGCGTCCGGCGTTATCCGTAACAATGCATCCATGAGCGTGAACGGAAACATTACGCAGTCAATACCGTTGAAACGATCGTCCGTAAACGTAGCGCATTGAACATCCGCAAACAGGCGCCAGATACCGCGCGTGCCGGCGATATCATCCGCTTCCAGGTGAATGTAACGAATAACGGTCCGTCGGATGCCTTCGGGGTGATCGTGCGGGATACCTTCCCCGCGGGCCTCCTCAACCCGAAATTCACCATCACGGTGAACGGCGCCGCCAGGGTGAACAGCAGCAAGGTTGAAAACGGCATCGGTATCCTGAATGCAGATCTGCCGGCCGGACCGGCAAACAATATCATCATCACGGCAACGGCTACCATCGCGCCCGGATTCGAAGGAGTCATCACCAACAGGGCGGTGGCTGCCATAACGGGAAATCCGGATGTTCCATCCAACATAACGAACACCGTAGTGATCAATGAGCCGAGCCTTGTGATCAGTAAAGCCGGTCCTGCCAACGTAACCGCAGGAGGTGATATCAACTATGTATTGGTAGTGCGGAACAGTGGCCTGTCGGATGCAAAGCAGGTGGTAATCCGCGATGTGGTGCCCGCAACCGTGACGGACGTATCGTGGGAGCCATCGGCAGCAGCAATACAACCATCACCGCAGGCGCTACCGGCACAGGGAATACGGTGCAGGTAACTGCGGATATTCCCGCGGGCGCAACGAACACGATAACGATCAGTATCCGCGGAAAGATCGGCGCGGATGCCAGTGGCACGTTCTCTAACAATGCGGCCGCCACGCCGGCAGGGAAGCCCGGGTTTACATCGAATACGGTGGTGACGGAGGTATTGAACAGCCCGGCTCTTCAAATTGGCAAATCGGCGCCGCGCGCCCTTGCGGCGGAAGCCCCATTACCTGGCAGATCGTCGTCAATAATAAAGGCCTCTCAGACGCTCGCAACGTCGTGATCGAAGACATCATTCCCGCGGAAGTGGAGAATGTCAGTTGGACGGCCGCCGCGGCCGACGGCGCTACGATCGCAACCGGCGCAACCGGTACGGGAAGCAATGTGCGTGTTACCGGGGATCCCGGCAGGAGGAGTAGCTAGCATCGTTGTAACGGTAAAAGGAACCGTATCCGCGGCATTCACGGGAGTAATCAATAACACGGCCACGGTAGTTGCGGATAATGTCCCCTTAACGCCGGCAGATGCCAATACCACCGTTTACAACCTCGCAAGGATCAACATCGTGAAGAGCGGTCCGGATACTGCGAATGCGGGGATCGTATCAGTTACCAGATCACTGTTGACAATAACGGTCCTTCAGACGCCGTTGCGCTCCGTATCAATGACCTGGTGCCCGCGGAGATCAGCAATCCCACCGGATCGCAACGGGCCGGGGCGCTGCACAGATCGTGAGTGGCGCAACCGGCAGCGGGCGCGTACTGGACGTGTCTGCCGATATCCCATATGGAACCGGCAACCGGGTACTTATTACGCTTACCGGAACGTTGAATCCCTCATTCACCGGAGATATCGTCAACTCGGCGACGGCATTGGCGGACGGACAGCCGGTGCTTTCCAATACCGTCACCACGCATATAGTGAACAAAACCGCGCTCCAGCTCGTCAAGATCGGGCCTGCGGAAACGGTGGCAGGGCAGCCGATCGCATACATCATTTATATCACCAATTTTGGTCCTTCTGTGGCGAATGCCGTGGAACTGGACGATGTGGTGCCTAACGAAGTGCAGAACGTCTCCTGGAAAGCGCATACCGCAGGAAATGCCACCATCCAGGGCGCTACACAGGAACGGGGAACGACATTGTGCTGAATTGCAACCTGCCGGCAGGGCGGCTAAACTTCATTACGCTGGAAGTGGAAGGCATCGTTGACCCCTCGTTCACCGGCAACCTGCTGAACATCTCTACCGCACATGAAAGTAACGTAACCCGCGATCTGAAAGATTCCGTGGTCACCAAAGTGATCAACATCTCTGAGCTGGAAGTCACGAAGTCCGCGCCGGATACATTAGCCGCGGGAGACCAGATTACGTATACCATCAGCGTTACCAATAACGGCCCGTCCAATTCCGGGAGGCAACCATCAGGGATACAATTCCCGCTGGTATCAGCAACGTCAGGTGGATCGCCGCAACGGCAGGAACTGCGGCGTTGTCGGGCCCGGCTACGGGAAGCGGGAACATCATAGAAGTAAAAGGGAACATTCCAGCCGGGAACCCGCACCGCATCCTGCTCACGGTGAGCGGAACGATAGATCCCTCATTCACCGGCGCCTCGCTGTTGAATATCGCGCATGTGACGCATGGGGATTCCGCGTTCCTTGATTCCGCAAGGACCGGGATCGTAGCACGACCGAATGTTTCCGTAACGAAGACGGGCCCGGCGGTAATGAATGCCGGCGATCCCATTCAATATCATATCCGTGTGCTCAACAACGGGCCATCCACAGCACATGGCCTGCGCATCACAGACACTGTCCCGGCAGGTGTCCTCAACCCGGTGTGGACAGCTACGGTAAGCGGTGAAGGCACTTCCGTGAATGCGACCTCAGGTACAGGGAATATCGATATCACTGCTGAGTTGCCCGCTTCTTCCGCGCATTATGTGGATGTAACCGTGACAGGTATCCTGGACCCTGCATTCGCAGGCGCCTCCTTCACGAATACGGCCTACGCGCGCATCCCGGGCATCACTGCTGACGCTTCGGTGGTGACGACGCAGGTACTGCGAGCCTCCGATCTGAGGGTGCTTAAGACCGGGCCTACGCTGGCAACGGCCGGCAGCAGGATCGATTACCGGATCGTTGTGCGGAACTTCGGGCCTTCCCGGGCACAGGGCGCCATCATCCGCGATACCGTTCCCGCTGAAATCCTCAACACCAGCTGGACGGCCACCGTTGCAGGAGGAGCATCAGTCAGCAGCAGCGCGGGAACGGGCAACCTCATCCTCTTAACAGGCGACATTCCGGTAGACTCCGGTGAAATCATCATTCATGTAACCGGTACGATCGATCCCGCGGAAAACGTACAGACGATCAGAAATACGGCTTATGCCATACCTGCTCCCGGCACATCTGACCCTAGCGGGGCAGTGAGCACCGTGGTAACTACATTGCAGAAAGAAGCAGACCTGGTCATCGTGAAGAGCGGCCCGTCGAAAACCATTTCCGGTGATTCCGTCATCTACACATTAGTAGTTACCAATCGTGGCCTGGCGGATGTAACAGGCGCCCTGATCAAAGACGGTATACCCTCTGAAGTGCACAACGCCACCGTGACGGCCGTTACTACGGGAGGCGCAACTTTCGCCATCCAACCGCAAACGGACGATACTGTTCGCGTGAGCGCCAACATACCGGCAGGACCGCCGCACAGTGTTACCATACGCATCGCAGGGATCACCGATCCCGCGGCGCAGGACGGTTTCTTTACCAATACGGCAACCGTTACGCCACCGCCTGACGTCATCGAAACGATACCGGATAATAATATCAGCACCATACGGACCGAGATTCATAACGACGTGGGCGTCCTCGTTTCCAAAACGGGCCCGTCGTCCGTGAATGTGAAGGATTCCATCTTCTACACGATCAACGTGATGAATACCGGCTTCTCGCAGGCAAATGGAGTGACTATTACCGATGTAGTGCCGGCAGGCATCAGCGGTGTCACCTGGCGGGCTGAAGCGCGAGGCGGCGGCGTTAATGCCGTGAGCCCGGCATCGGGTTCGGGCAATAATATTTCCCTCAATGCCACCATCGAAGGAACAGGCGGTTCGCAGGGCAGGATACTCGTATACGTGAGCGGCGTGGTAGATAACGACGCGCCGGATACATTGCGCAATACCGCCACGGTAACTTCCGGCGCCCAAACCAGCTCCGCAACCGCGGTGACGGGCGTGAATAATGATGCAGACCTGGCAGTAGTAAAGGCCGGCCCCACAGCCATCGCGGCTGGCGAGGTAATGACCTATGTGATCACCGTAACGAATAACGGCCCCGCGGATGTAACGGGAGCATCCATTACCGACTCCATTCCTGCGGAAATCACCAACGTGCAATGGACCGCGACAGTAGAAGGCGGCGCTGCGGTTTCGGCGGCCAGCGGAACGGGTAACCTCATCAGACTGACCGGCGACATCCCGGTAACCACCGGTAAGATCACCATCCAGGTGCGTGGACGCGTAGATCAGGATTATACAGGCACGCTCGTGAATACCGCGAGGGTTGATCCACCGGCCGGCGTAACAGACCCCAGGCCGTTGTATTCGACAGTGAGCACGACGGTCACACGGGCACAGGGGTTGTCAATGTTGAAATCCGGGGTAGACAGCATTAATGCGGGGCAACCGCTGGCGTATATTCTCGTGGTGCGCAATGCAGGTCCTTCTGCAGCAGATACCGTGATAGTGGCGGATAGCATTCCTTCCGCATTAAGCGATGTCCGGTGGGCGGCTACCGGTATCAGGGGCGCAGTAATTCTGGCAGGCGCATCCGGTACGGGGAACCTTGTCCGCCTTACAGCGAACATTCCCGCTGGCGGTTATGTAGCCGTGGCTATCACCGGTAATACGAACCCCGCCTTCAGCGGAACGATTTACAACCACGCGCTGGCCGGTAATAATAATCAGCGCGTCATCAGCGACACGATCGCCACCGTCATCAGCAATGCCCCCAGGCTCGCGATCCGCAAGACCGGCCCCGCGCTGGCCGTAGCAGGCGGTAATGTGGCCTATACGGTGACCGTCGTTAACAGCGGTCCTTCTACGGCTACGGGCGTCCTGATAGAAGACCCTGTGCCGGCAGGACTTACCAACGTACGTTGGACGGCCACGGCATCCGGCGCGGCGACCATTCCGGATAATGGTATCGCGCATACCGGCAATGTAGCGGTGACGGGAACGCTTCCGCCCGGAGATACCAACCGGGTAGTCATCCAGATTACCGGAACCGTAGACGAAGCGGCAACGGCCAATATCATCAACATCGCTACTGCCGCTACGGCGAACCTCTCGGTAACGGATAGCGTTACGACCGCGCTGCAACGCGCGGTAGCGTTGCGGTTGACGAAGACCGCGCCTGATACCGTGTTTGCAGGCAACAATATTTCATATGGATTTACGGTGAGCAATAACGGTCCATCCGCTGCGCCGAATACCATTGTATCCGATACGATCCCGGCTACGTTGACTAATGTAAGTTGGACGGCAACAGCTGTGGGCGGCGCAACGATCGCTGGCGGTAATATCGCGAACGGCTCCGGTAATATCATCCGCTTTACGGCGGATCTGCCGGCAGGTGCAGCGAATCGCGTAGTAGTGAGGATAACGGGTAAGACGGATTCTACGTACGCAGGCGCTATTCAGAATACGGCTTATGCGGTAATGGGCGCATCAACCGGGCGGTCGAATACCGTTACAACGCAGGTAGTGAAAGCATTTGATATCAATATCGTGAAAACCGGTCCGGCTTCGGCGGGGCGGGAACGCAGATGCAATATCAGATCAATATCGTGAATAACGGTCCTTCAACGGCCACGGGCGTTGCCATCGCGGATGTGTTGCCCTCTCAGTTGCAACAGCCGGTATGGTCGGCCACGGCTGCGGGTACTGCAACTATCCAGGGCGGTGATATCACTGACAGGGCGGGGAATGTGAGCTTTACAGCGGATCTGCCTGCTGGGGCGGGGAATGTTATCACCGTGATGGTTACGGGAATATCCCGGCCGGTTTCACGGGCAGGTTGACGAATACCGCTACGTATACGATACCGGATAGCGCTGTTGTCAACAGCAACACGGTAAATACCGATGTGCTGGCAGTGGCGAACGTACGTATTGCGAAGTCTGGTGCGGATACGGCGGTGGCCGGCAGCAGGATAAATTATGTACTGCAGGTGACTAATGGCGGTCCGTCGGATAGCGGACCATTGGAGATCAGGGACACCCTGGCGCAGGGGCTTACTGACATCCGATGGAGTGCTACGACATCAGGCGGGGCAGTTCTTACGGGAACAACGTCTGGTACAGCTTCACCGGTGATGGTGAATGGCAGCATTCCTGCCGGCGGAGGGAATAGTATCCAGGTGAACATATCTGGTATCGTACCGCCTGCGGAAACAGGCGTCAGAACGAATACGGCATATGTGATGCAGGGGATAGCGTGCTGTCTGTGGATTCTGTGCGTACGTTTATAACGGCATCATCGGATCTGCAGATCACTAAGTCCGCGCCGGGAATCGTACTGGCGGGTAACCAGGTGCATTATGTGATCACGGCGGTGAATAACGGGCCTTCAGATGCGCCGTTGGCGACGATCAGTGACCTCGTGCCGCAGACGCTTTCCAATGTGGAATGGCATGTCACATATAGTGGCGGGGCGCGGAGCGCGGGAGCGTCCTCTGATTCTGCATCCAATACGATTTTCTTACCGGTGAGTATTCCGGCAGGGGCAGGTAACAGTGTACGAATTGATGTGACAGGCACCTCCTCGCCTTCCTTTACCGGCACGATCCTCAATACGGCGCAAATATTGGAAAGCGGTATCGTGAAAGACGAAGACAGTGTCAAGACAGTTGTGGTGACGGATGTAAGGCTGTCTGTCGGGAAGACCGGGCCCGATACGGCGGCAGCTGGTAACCGTATCGCTTACCGCGTTGTAGCGGTGAACGAAGGCGCATCTGATCTGGACGCATTTACACTCAGTGACGCTGTGCCGGGAACACTGACCAATGTCACCTGGACGGCAACCATACAAGGCAGCGGCGCCATTACTACCGGCGCTACAGGCAGCGGGAACAATGTGGCTGTAACGGGGTCCTTGTCTGGTGGGGCGGCCAATGCAGTCATACTGGATATAAGCGGAACGATACCGCCAGATTTTACCGGCACGATCATCAATAGTGCCGAGATATCCCGTGGCGGCCTTGCGATCGGTTCAAATAAGGTGCAGACAGTCGTAGTACCGCAATACGCATTGAGCCTCGACAAATCGGCGCCCGCAACGGCAACGCCGGGTGAAGAAATCACCTATGTATTGCGCATCCGGAACAGCGGACCTTCCAACGCTACGGGCATCCAGGTGCGGGATACCGTGCCGGCATTGTTACAGAATATCACCTGGACGGCGACAGCCGTAGGAGGTGCTGCCGTGACGCCGGCAAGCGGATCGGGCAATGTGGTTGCTTTCGGTACGGATATTCCCGCGGTCGCAGGCAGCGAAGTGGTGCTGACGATCCGCGGGACAGTTGGTAGCGGATTTGCGGGTACAATCGTGAATACGGGATATGCAATAGGAAACGGTACAACGTTCCCGTCCAATGAAACGCAGACAACCATCAGCGCTACGGCGGATCTGTCCATAACTAAAACCGGCAGCTCGAACGTGGCGTTAGGCGGACGCGTTGTTTGGACGCTGCTGGTATCCAACAGGGGCCGTTGGGAGCAGACGGCGCAGTTGTAACGGATACACTGCCCCCGCGGATGGATAATACCACCGCTTCAACGCTCTTCCTCCTGAACGGAGCGGCCAATGTACAGGTGACGATTACCAATGATATCGTCCGGGCGGTGATCGGGACTTTCCCGGCAGACGGGAAGGTGATCATTTCGATCACTGCTGATGTAACCGCGGTAGGGACAGCGAGGAACGTGGCCTGGTGCAGCCGCCGGCAGGCGTAACCGATCCGGTGTTGGATAACAACCGCTCGCAGGAGTTGCTGACGGGCGTCACGCTGCCTGTGAAACTGAATATCACTAAGACCGTGATTACACCCGGCCCGCATGCGGTGGGTGATATGGTACGATACCGGCTGGATGTAAACCATCCGGGTCTCTTCCCGCTTAACCCCGTTTGGGTGACGGATCAGCTGCCGGCATTGCTGGGAGCGCCTGTGCTGGGAACGCCCACCGTTGGCCGCGCCACTTATATAGCGGATGAAAAACGCATCAGCTGGATCATCGGTAACCTCGTACCGGGTGTGACACAATCGCTCGAGTACGAAGCGCCTTTGCTGGATACAGGTCTTGTCACCAATACGGCGATCGTGTTTATGCCAGGTTCCGGCGTTAGGCCGGCCACCGCCGATACGGCCACGGCTTCCATTCGCGGGGATTGACGGCCGATCTGCAGGTGAGCAAGCAATTGCTCACACAGCCGCCATACCAGGTGCATAATAAGGTCACCTACCTTATCACGTTACGGAATAATGGCCCGGATGCCGCGAGCGGTATTACATTGACGGATGTGCTCAACGCGAATGTGGGCAACCTGGAGGCCATGGAAGCGAGCGCGGGTACTGCTTCGGAATCTCAGGGACGTATTACCTGGAACGTGCCTTCGCTGGCGAACGGCGCTTCGGCGACGTTGCGGTTCACCGTACGCATCAATAACGGCGGTACGCTGGTAAATGAAGCGTCGGCACAGGGTAAGGAGCGTGATCCGAACCTGGCGAACAATACCGATCGCACGGAGGAAACGCCGATTACGGGAGACGAGATCTTCATCCCCAATACCATCACGCCGAACGGCGACGGCCGCAACGACCGGTTCGTGATCCCCGGTCTGCAGCGCTTCCCGGGTCTTCGTTAATGGTATACAACCGCTGGGGAAACCTGGTGTACCAGTCGAAAGATTACCAGAATCAGTGGGACGGTAATGGTTTAAGCGAAGGAACATATTACTACATCCTCCAGCTGAAAACGCCGCAAGGTATTCGGGAATACAAGGGCTGGATCGAGTTGCTACGATAACCTGATGTGAATGTTTGATGGGCGCGGCCGGGTATCCTGGCCGCGCCTTTTTATGGTAAGGCGATGAAAGTCAGTTGATTTAAGTATGTGAAAAGCAGCCTGTAATTTTGATAGAGGTACATTATCCGAAGGATATATGTTTTAACATGTAATTATATTTGTTGTATAGTTTGGTTTATAAAATAAACTGAATTAGCTTTGTTTCGTCATTCTAACCTAACATGTACAAACCACTATTACCCCTTATCTGCCTGTTATTCCCCTGATGTTGCAGGCGCAGTCGGTTATTACCGGCAAAGTAACGGACGCCCGTAAGAAGCCCCTGGCCGGTGTGAACATTACGCTGGTGGGTAGTTATGACGGCGCCACCACTGCGAAAGACGGAACCTTTTCCTTTACTACTTCGGAGAAAGGCGAGCGCCTGGTCACGGCATCTCTGACGGGATATGCGTCTATAGAAGTAAAGACGGATCTCTCATCCGGCGCGCCCCTTTACTTGTACTGAAAGAGACGGTGAATGAACTGAAGATGGTGACTATTTCCGCGGGCAGCTTCGAAGCAAGCGATGAGAAAAAGAATACCGTCCTAAAGCCCCTTGATATCGTCACTACCGCGGGCGCCAATGCCGACATCGTGAGTGCCCTTAAAACCCTGCCCGGAGCGCAACAGGTAGGGGAGAAGGAAGGGCTCTTCGTGCGCGGGGGCACGGGTTATGAAACGCAAACCTTCATCGACGGATGCTCGTCCGCAACCCCTTTACCAGCGGCATGCCTGATTTCGCAGCGCGCGGCCGGTTCTCACCATTCCTTTTAAAGGCACTACCTTCAGCAGCGGCGGTTATTCCGCGCAATACGGTCAGGGACTCAGCTCCGCGCTGGTGCTGGAATCTACCGACCTCCCGGAACGTTCGTCTTATTCCGTAGGCCTGGGTACCGTAGGGCCATCCCTGGGGCGGAAAGGCTTTCCAAAGACAAGAAACAGGGTTATGGCCTTGAACTGGATTACACGAACCTATGGCCGTATTTCAAGATCATGAAGCAGCAACAGGAGCCTGTCGTAGCGCCTGAATATGTGAATACATCCGGCAACTACCGGATTAAAACATCGAAGAACGGGATGCTTAAAATCCTGGTCATGGGCAGCTGGGGCGCTTCGGTTTCCGGAACGAGAGCCTGGAGTATCCCGGCACGGAAGAAGAGTTCCGTTTAACGAATCAGTTCCTCTATACAAACGTATCCTGGCGAGAAAGCCTGGGCAAAGGCTGGAAGATACAATTAGGGACATCGTATAGCACCAACCGCGACCGCATCAGCATGGATACGCTGGGCAAGCTCCCCGAGCCCACGCGCATCCGTACCCGGCAGGATCTCTCGCAATTCAGGGCCGTGCTGTCGAAGAGCCTGGGCAAGTTCTCCGTATTACGCCTCGGCAGCGAGTATCAATACAGCACGGAAGCGTCGCAGTTTAACCAGTTCCCGGCCGATTTCGTAGACAGTTATACCGCATCCTTCGCGGAAGCGGACGTTTACTTCACACCAAGATTCGTGGGCCGGCTGGGCGCACGCTACGAGTATTCCTCACTGCTGCGTTCGCCCAATGTGGCGCCACGCGCTTCACTCGCCTACAAGCTCGATGCAAAGAGCCAGGTAGCGGTAGCTTTCGGAGAGTTCTATCAAAAGCCGGAACAGCAATACCTCCGATTTGAGCACAACCTCGGGTATATGCGCGCCACGCATTACATCGCCAGCTATCAGCATATTTCGCAGTTCCGCGTATTCCGTACGGAGTTTTTTTATAAACAATACCACGACCTCATCAAGACGGTGCCGTATTACAATAACAACGGCAAAGGCTACGCGAAAGGGGCCGAGCTATTCTGGCGCGATAAGAAACTAATCAAGAACGCCGACTACTGGATCTCCTATTCCTGGCTGGATACCAAACGTGACCATTTGAACTATCCTTACGAAGTGCGACCCGATTTTGCCGCGGAACATACGGCCACGCTGGTATACAAACATTTCATCCCCGACTGGATGTTGAACCTCGGTGCAACATATACCTTCGCCACAGGGCGGCCTTATTATAATCCGAACCGTCCGGCCAATGAGTTCATGACAGACCGCACGCGCAACCTCAATACGCTTGGCGTCAACATCAACTACCTGACTACCGTGGGCAAGGCGTTTACCGTATTCGTATTCACGATGACGAACGTGATCGGCAACGAGCAGCAATATGGCTGGCGTTATTCGTCAGATAAATTGCGCCGCAGTATGGTGGGCCCTATGGCGCCACGGTTCTTTTACCTGGGGATGTTCATGAGCTTTGGGGTAGACCGCCGGCAGGAAGTCATCGACCGTCAGTAATTAACTTTTCATCATCAAACCTAATCTTTACAATATGAAATCCATTCTTGCCTGTTTACTGCTTTTCGCCGTTGTTACGGCCAATGCGCAGGACCGTTACGAAGCCGCCATGAAGCAACAGGTGGCACTGCTGGACAGCGCCGGCACCTTCAACCCTGCGTCGCTGCAAAACCTCGCCAATACTTTCGAGCGTATCGCGAATGCGGAGCAGACCCAATGGCTCCCATATTACTATGCCGCCTATTGCCTGGTAAACGAGGCGTTCATGACGCAGGACAAATCGAAGCTGGATCCTATTGCAGATAAAGCCTCCCTGCTGGCGGAGAAAGCCGTGGCGTTAAAGGGGCAGGATTCAGAACTTTCATGCCTTTTATCGCTCATCGCGGTATCCCGCATCGCGGTGGATCCTATGACAAGGGGCGCGAAATACGGCACTGAGTCCGCGGAGTTGCTGGAAAAGGCGAAAGCGCAGAATCCCGAGAATCCGCGCGTGTACCTGTTGCAGGGACAAAACCTCATGTATACCCCGGAGGCCTTCGGCGGCAGTAAAACGAAGGGGAAGGAGCTGGTGAACCTGGCATTGCAGAAATTCAGCAGCTTCAAGCCGGAAAGTGGTATTGCGCCGCGTTGGGGTGAGGCATATGCGAAGGAGTTATTAAAAGCGAATCCTTAAAATTTTATACTTTACGGGCGGAAGCAGTGTTTCCGCCCGTAACTATTTTTGAAACCCAAACAATCGTGATCGTGTTTAAAGAGCTGGACCCGGTTTTACATTCGCAATTGAGGCTGGCAGTGATGTCGGTACTGATGCGTGAGCAGGAGGCGGAATTTATCGCCCTTAAAGACGTGACCAATGCCACCGCGGGCAACCTCAGCGTTCAGATCAACAAGCTGAAAGAGGCGGAATATATCGAAGTAACCAAGCAGTTCAAAGATAACTACCCCCAAACCATCTGCCGCATTACGCCGAAGGGCGCAGCTGCGTTCGAGAATTACGTGAAATCCATCAAAACTTACTTCCACACCGGCCGCAAATCCTGATAGATTATAATCCAAGCGGAGTCAACAGATATCGGTTTACCCAATCGGGTATCACATTATCAGTATGGATTTGGATAGTTTCGCCGTTCTCAATTTCAGCGATTAACCGGAATTCGGTTCCGGAGTTATCAAAAACAAAGCAGCGATGGCAGTATGGGACCATTTCGGGTAGCAACTCCAATGACCGATAATAGCGTTCATTGATTTTTTGCGGGCTTACACTGTGACCTCCCTTTTTTACTCTGGCCGCCACTCTTGCACAGTTAATACCAGGGTCTTCCGTGGCAATGAAATATTAATAACTTTTAAAGCCTGCATCCCTGGCATGCTTTAAAGTGTCTAGCTTTGAAGGGTGGGACATAACGGTTTCGAAGGAAAACGTCATGTTGTTTTCGAGCAACAGGATTCTCAGGTATGCAGCTATAAGGGAGGCTTCATAAGAATTTGTTTCTTTCCCTGTTACCAATATGTTATCGGATAGCTTTATGTCAATATTGAACCCTTCTGTTACAGCCTTTTCCACCAGCGTGGATTGTTGGAGGTAATGATTAAAATGTTCAGCTGATGAAAGTAATCCATACTCTGCCAGGTTGAGAAACTTTTGCAGTTTGCACTTTTTCTCAATTTCGTCGGCATTAATGTAAATGCCTGTTCTGACTTTTTGCTGTATTTCAGAAATAATGGTGCTTTTGCCGGACCCATTAGGGCCGGCAAATATTCTCATTCTGCTAACGGGAGCGTTTGGGTACATGCAGTATGGTGCCTTTGGAGTATTTTCTGGGTTGTGAAGGTGTGAGTTGACGGATGGCTATCTTTCCCGCATTTCCCATTTCGAACACCGTATCGCCGTCAAGAAACGTCACTGGTATTCCCAACGCTTTATTTTCGTTAATTGCATTAATGGCAGCAGTTTTACCAATTTTTATGAAGAACTGTCTGTCTTTCCGCTCTTCGAATTGGCTGAGTGTTGAAGTCGTATTAATGCGCCCGGAGCGATTCTGGAATCGCAGCGAACGGTTTTTGGCTCTAAATCGCTTATTCATTCCGATACTGAGATTTTAATACTTAAAGTTATGAAAAAAACGCAGTGATTGGGGGCTTCGAAAACACCTGTCCCCCAACTGACGGGCCGATGCAGCGTTATGGGTTATTTTTATCGTCCGCCCGGGGCGGTTTTATAACCCTTAAAGGACACGCGATGGAACTGCTCGATCACAAACTGAAAGTGGCGCCCACTTCTGCGCTCGTATTGCTGCAATCCCGGTCATTATACGAATCCGGCCTGGCCGGCCAATACTATGACCTGCTCGATTTCGGCGATGTGCAGGAGCTTTCTTCCGGGATTCAGGGCGTCTGGCCTCATTTTACCACCGTGGTGCAATACCGCAAGCGATTTATCCGCCACATGCTGGAGACGCATCTGCAAGACGGCAAGCCCGTTCAGATCTGTATTCTTGGCGCCGGCCTCGACCCGATATCGCTGTATCTGCTGGAACATCACCGTGCGGCCATCAGTGGCATCTTTGAAGTGGATGCGGTGCATATGCCCGTGAAATCCTCGCTGTATGCCCGGCTGCTGCCGGGAGAACCTGCCCTGCATTTTATTCAGGCGGATATAACGGATACCCTGCATCTGCTGGATAAGCTCCGGGATGCGGGGTATTCCACCGAACTTCCGCCCTCGTCATCTTCGAGGGTGTCATCCATTATATTCCCGACGAGCTTTTCCTCAACACCATGCAAACATTCCGTACGCCCAACAAGACCAACGTGGTGCTGATGGATTATATGCTGCCTGCCCACCGTATCCCGGAAGCCTCGCGGCCCATGCAGCAGGAACTGAAGGCGCGGATAGAAGCGTTTATCGGGGCGCAACTTACCAATACGATCGCCAGCAGGTATTCCGCCTGGTGGAGTTATTGCACGGCGATGTAGCCGGCATAGACTCGCTGCAGGACATAGAATTCAAGCTGAACGGCCGTAATGAGCTGTTCTACGAAGAAGGGGAAGGATTTATGGAAATGATCGCCTTTTACCTCTGAGATCTTACACGGCTCCTCTTTCAGAAGCAATCTCGGTTTTCTTCAGCGGGTTGCGGGTGTTTTCCGCATATGTCTTACGCTGCTCGATGATATCGAGACAGGTGAAAACGGCCTGGCGGAAAGAAGCTTCGTCGGCCACGTTCTTACCTGCGATATCGAAGGCGGTGCCGTGGTCGGGCGAGGTGCGGACGATGGGAAGTCCTGCGGTGTAATTGATGCCTTCGCCGCTGGCGAGGGATTTGAAGGGGATGAGGCCCTGGTCGTGGTACATGGCCAGCACGCCGTCGAATTTCGCATACATTTCGCGGGCAAAGAAGGCGTCTGCGCTATAGGGGCCGAAGGTCAGGGTGCCGCGTTGCTTGGCTTCGCGGATGGCCGGGGCGATCTGCTGGATCTCTTCGTTGCCGATGAGCCCTTCGTCGCCCGCATGCGGGTTGAGGCCCAGTACGGCGATACGGGGATTGTCGATCCCGAAGTCGCGCACGAGGCTGTCTTTCATCATGGCGATCTTGGCCAGGATGTTTTCCTTTGTTACATATTTGGCTACTTCAGACACGGGCACATGCTCGGTGAGCAGGCCGATGCGCATATTGTCCGCCGTCATGAACATGAGCACGTCCTTGCTGGCGAAAGCGTTGCGGAGGTAGGGGTATGCCCGGTAAAGTCGAAATCCTTTGACTGGATGTTCTTTTTGTGGATGGGAGCGGTCACGAGGCCTTCTATCTGGCGGGATTTGAGGCTTTCCACGGCTACGGCCAGTGAGCGGGCGGCGTATTTGCCACCGGTCTCGTTCAGGACGCCGGGCGTGATCTGGACTTCTTCCTCCCAGCAGTTGAAAACGCTCACCTGCTTGGGGTTCAGTTTGCTGAAGTCTTTGATGCTCTGGTAGTTGAAGTTATTCTCGTTGAGCAGCTTGCGATAGAAATTGATCGCTTTATTGGAAGCGAAAACCACGGGGTGCACAATTCAAGCATGCGGTTGTCGGCGAAAGTCTTGATAATGATTTCCAGGCCGATGCTGTTCAGGTCTCCCGCCGAGATCCCGATTACGGGGCGGTTTGTATGTGCGTTTGCTGAGCTCATGAGTATTCCGAAATATCCAACAAATATACATGTTATAGTTGACAGATGGGCGGCTGGGGGCAAACTGCCGGGGATTCCTTAAATTTGCTGCTTATTCTGTTCCATGTATACGCTAAAGAAGTCATTAGGCCAGCATTTCCTCAAAGATGAGAATATGTGCCGCAAGATCGTAGACGCATTGCCCGTTACTCCGGGTATGCAGCTGCTGGAAGTGGGCCCCGGCGCCGGAGCCATTACCAAATACCTCCTGGAAATCCCGGGGATCGACTTTAAAGCCGTGGAGCTGGATACCGAAAAGGTACAATACCTCGAAAAGACCTACCCGGTGCTCCAGGGCAAGCTCATCAACGAAAGCTTCCTGGAAACGCCCCCTCCTTATACGGGCTCCTTTGCCGTCATCGGTAACTTCCCTATAATATCTCTACCCAGATCATGTTCCGGGTGCTGGAATGGAAGGAACAGGTGCCCCTGGTAGTGGGAATGTTCCAGAAAGAAGTGGCGCAGCGCATCGCCGCGGGGCATGGCAACAAGGAATACGGCATACTGAGCGTATTGCTGCAGGCCGAATACCATATCGAATACCTCTTCGATGTGCATGAAAACTGCTTCAACCCGCCGCCAAAGGTGAAATCTGGCGTTATCCGCCTCACCCGGCTGGAAACGCCTTACGAGGTGAAGAACTGGAAGAAGTTCACCCTGCTGGTGAAAACCGCTTTCGGGCAGCGCCGCAAGCAGTTGCGCAATCCTCTCAAAGGACTCTTCAAAAAGAATATTTACAGGAACCTATCTTTACGAAACGCGCGGAAGAGCTCACGGTAGCTGATTTCGTAGCCCTTACCGAACATATGATATGAGCAAGCAAGTAATCATTACGGCCAAAGTACACGAGTATCTGATCAACGAATTACAGGCAAAGGGCTTTACGGTGAATTACCGGCCTTCTATTACCTACGACGAGCTGTCTGCCGCTATACACGAAGCAGCCGGCCTGATCGTGACCACCCGCATTAAAATCGATAAAGCCATACTGGACCGGGCCACGCAGCTCGAATGGATCGGGCGGCTGGGTTCCGGAATGGAGCTGATCGATACGGCTTATGCCGCTGAGAAAGGCATCCGGCTGGCGAGCAGCCCCGAGGGCAACCGCGACACCGTAGGGGAGCAGGCCGTGGGCATGCTGGTGATGCTGATGCACAACCTGCTTAAAAGCAACCTCGAGCTGCGCCAGGGCATCTGGGAGCGCGATGGCAACCGGGCCTGGGAGCTGGGCGGCCGCACGGTAGGCATTATCGGATATGGCCATACAGGCGGCGCTTTCGCGCAGCGGCTCCGGGGCTTCGGCATGAAAATTCTCGCTTACGATAAGTATAAAAGCGGATTCGGAGACGAATATGTACAGGAAGCTACGCAGGAAGAGATCTTCCGCGAGGCGGACGTGGTAAGCCTGCACCTGCCGCTGACGGAGGAGACCCGGCATTTGGGGAACATGTCCTTCTTCCAGTCTTTCCACAAACCCGTTTACCTGCTGAATACTTCGCGCGGTAAAGTCGTGAAGACGGCCGACGTTGTTAAAGCGCTGGAAAACGGTACCCTCGCCGGCGCGGCGCTCGACGTGCTGGAGAACGAAAAGCTGGATACTTTCAGCGAAACCGAGAAAGCTGAATTCCAGTTCCTGCTCAATCACCCCCGTGCCGTGATCACCCCGCACATCGCAGGTTACAGCCACGAAGCGACCATCAAAATGGCGAAAGTGGTGCTGGAGAAACTGCAATTATAGCATATGGGAAACCTTCCATATTAAGCATTTTAATATTTGATAGCAGGGAGGGACAGGAACGAAAAAAAGTTATATTTGCAATACTGATACCGGATTGACGTCTTTGCGCAAGTGAGGGCGTTAATTTTTTTCTGTACTACATAAAACATTCAGGTATGTCTGGCGTAAATTATGTTACCAAGGAGACCCTTGAACAAATGAGGGATGAGCTGACGCAACTTAAGACCAAAGGAAGGGCTGAGATTGCGCGGGCGATTTCTGAGGCGCGTGAGAAAGGTGATTTGAAAGAGAATGCGGAGTATGATGCAGCCAAGGAAGCGCAGGGCCTTCATGAAGCCAAGATCGCCACGCTGGAAAACGTTATCGCCACCGCGCGCGTGGTGGAAGCCGACACGATCGACACCTCCAAGGTTTCTATCCTTTGTAAAGTGACCATCACCAATCTGGCCAATAAGAAATCAGTAACCTATCAGCTGGTTTCCGAAAAGGAAGCAGATCTGAAACTGGGCAAGATCTCCGTTACTTCACCCATTGGCAAAGGCCTGTTGGGCAAGAAAGTAGGGAAGAGGCAGATGTGGTGGCCCCTAACGGAAAGCTCCGTTTCAAAATCGAGCACATCACCGTGTAAGAGCGGCGGCAAGAATAAGAAAAGGGCCCCCGCGCAAACGGGGGCCCTTTTTATGCCCAAATATTGTAGTTTTATACCGAACCGTGAGAACGCAAAACCCGAAGCCATGACTATCTTTTCCAAAATCATCAAAGGTGAAATCCTAGTTACAAGATCGCTGAGAACGATAAGTTCTATGCTTTCCTGGATATATTTCCCATGATGGAAGGCCATACGCTGGTCATTCCCAAAACGGAGGTCGATAAATTCTTTGATGTGGGTGATGCTTACCTGGCGGAATGGCTGCTGTTCGCCCGTCCCATAGCCCGCGCCATCGAAGCCGTTGTACCCTGCAACCGCGTAGGTATCAGCGTCATGGGCCTCGAAGTGCCGCATGCGCATCTCCATCTCGTCCCCATTAACTCGGCAGACGATCTCAACTTCACCCGCCACAAGCTGAAGTTACAGCCTGAAGAACTGAAGGCGATCCAGGAAAAAATAATAGCGGAGTTGGAGCGTAACGCTTAAAGCGTAGGCACATAGAACTTGAACCCGATGCCGTGGAGCGTTTCGAGCTTCACATCCTTATCATCCACGAAATGCTTGCGGATTTTTGTGATGAACACGTCCATGCTGCGGCCCAGGAAATAATCGTCTTTTCCCCAGACGTGATAAAGGATTTCTTCTCTTTTAAGGGTTTTGTTGGCATTCTCACAGAAAAACTTCAGCAGGTCTGCTTCTTTCTGGGTCAGGCTCGCTTTGAGCTTGCCCGAGCTGTCTGTCAGCTTCAGTTCCCCATAGTCAAAGGTGATCTTGCCCACGGTATAGGTGGTGCGCTTGTCCGCATTGAGCGGACGGGTGCGTTTGAGGAAGACTTCTATACGCAGGAGCAGCTCCTGCATGGAAAAAGGTTTGGTAACGTAATCGTCGGCGCCGTGTTTGAAACCGCTGATCTTGTCTTCGTCCTGTGATTTAGATGTCAGGAAAAGGATGGGAATCAGGTCGTTTTTCTGCCGTATCTGCCGTGCCAGCTCAAAGCCGTTCTTCTTGGGCATCACAACATCCAGCAGACATATATCGTACAGGCTTTTTTGAAACGTTTTCCAGGCTATTTCTCCATCAGAGCAATGGGTCACCTCGTATCCGGATTCTTCCAAACGTTTTTTGGTAATAGCACCCAGGTTATAATCATCCTCTACTAGTAAAATTCTAGCCTTCGTATCCATCTACGAAAAAAATTAGGGGTGATAAAAGGTAATAAATTTCATTAGTAACACTTGTAGGCGTCCTGCGGTACTAAATCAGGACGCTTTGGCCATATTTCAGTTCAAAATAAGTACAATTTCTCAATTAACAAACATCGGCCGGCCGGATTATGTTCAATTCGCATTATGGTCTGGAAAGCCGTTCGGGATGCTGCTGCAGGAATTTCTCCCAGCCTTTTGATTTACCGCTGGTTACAACCGGGCCTGAATCCTGGAAATGATGACATACCGCCACGGCCAGGGCGTCAGTCGCATCAAGGTATTCGGGCGCTTCGGTAAACTTCAGGATGCGCTGGAGCATTAGCCAGACCTGCTCTTTGTTGGCATTGCCGTTGCCGGTGATGGACTGCTTTACTTTCTTGGGAGAATATTCCGCCACCGTTAAACCCGCCTGCATCGCCGTAGCGATGGCTACACCCTGTGCTCTGCCAAGTTTGAGCATGGACTGAACGTTCTTGCCAAAGAAAGGCGCCTCGATCGCGCAACAAACCGGTTTGTGTTCCCGGATGATGGCGATCATACGGTCGTGGATGGCGCGAAGCCTTTCGTAATGGTCTTTTTAGGATTGAGTTTAAGGACATCCATTTTGATGATCTCCGCCTGTTGGCCGGTTACGGCGATGAGGCCGTAGCCCATGATGATGGTCCCGGGGTCTATCCCGAGAATTATTTTTGAATTGTTTGCCAAGCGGAGCCTATTTTTGCCAAAATTCGAGAAGTCTGAACAAAAGTACCAAAATAATCCTCAATTACGTCTTAGGCGGCGCCCTCTTCACCTGGTTAACCTTTGCGATCATCCGGCAGATACGGCACCAGGAAAACCTGCCGGCGGCCTGGGCGCATATCCGGGAGATCGTGGCAGACAGGGGATGGATACTTTTACTCCTGGTCATCTTTATGATGCTGGTGAACTGGGGATCGAGGCGCGGAAGTGGCAGATCCTTGTACGCCCCTTGAAACGGTACCCTTTAAAAGAGCCTTCGGGGCCATCCTCACCGGGGTATCCGTATCGGTGAGCACCCCAACCGCATCGGGGAATACGGCGGCCGGATGCTATACCTCAGCAATGCCAGCAAACTAAAATCCATCGCCGCCACCATCGTGGGCAGCTTTTCCCAGATCATCGCCACCTTGTTATTCGGCCTGGCCGGTTCCATTTATTACATCTACCATTATGACGTTGTGGGCGCGCCTTCCGCCTCGCCGGGTTTTAGGAAAAATTAACGCTTGCTTTACTCATAGCCGTTTGTGCCACCGTTTTATTCCTTTATTTTCGGCTACGGATCATTATTTCGCTGGTAGACCGTGTGAAATGGCTGCGCAAAGTGAAGGTTTTTATCATGGTGATCGTCCGGTATTCCCCATCGGAACTGCGGACCCTGCTGTATCTGAGCGCCATCCGGTATGTAGTGTTTACGGCACAGTATTTGATTTTATTATATGCGTTGGGAGTTGCATTTGTGTGGTGGGAGGGGTTCCTCATGATCAGCGTCATCTACCTGGTTATGGCAGTTATCCCCACCGTGGCCATCGCGGAGATCGGCCTAAGGGGTAGCGTCAGCCTCCACTTCCTGGGCCTCCTCAGCGCCAACGCCGCAGGCATCCTGGCCGCTACGGTGGCCATTTGGCTGATCAACCTGGTGCTGCCGGCCGCCATCGGTTCCGTGCTGCTCCTCGGCGTGAAGATTTTCAGAGATAAATAGCGAACGATCGATGAAGTATGTTTTACTGTTGCTTGCCGGCTTATTGTTTTACCCCGCCTCCCCAGGGCGCAGGACAACTTCTGCGGTGTCGTCAACACCGCGTTCAAAGCCGGCGAATCCCTCACCCTGAAAGTATTCTACAACCTCGGCAGCATGTATGTCGGCGCCGGGGAAGCTACCTTCAATACCTCCCTCGTCAAATATAACGGCAGAGACGCTTACCATGTAGTGGGCGACGGCAAGACCTATCGCTCGTACGATTGGTTCTTTAAAGTGCGCGACCGCTACGAAAGTTATATCGACACCGCCTCTATGCTGCCCATGCGCTTCATCCGCAACATCAATGAAGGCGGCTACAAGAAATACAACAACGTCGGCTTCAACCGCGACAATAACACCGCCACCAGCACCACCGGCAACTTCAAGGTTCCTGCCTGCATACAGGACGTGATCTCCTCCATTTACTACGCCCGCAATATCGACTTCAACAAGTATAAGCCCGGCGATAAGATCCCCTTCTCCATGTTCCTCGACGATGAAGTGTTCGACATCTACATCCGGTACATGGGCAAAGAACAGATCGAAACCCGCTATGGCACCTTCCGCGCCATCAAGTTCAAACCCCTCCTCATCAAGGGTACCATCTTTGAAGGGGCGAGAAAATGACCGTTTGGGTGAGCGATGACGCCAATAAAATCCCCTCCGGGTAGACAGCCCCATCTCCGTAGGCAGCATCAAAGTAGACATGATCAGCTTTTCCAACCTGCGCTGGGCGCTTTCCTCCCTGGTAAAGAAACGTTAAAGCCGAACCGGAATCGCCTTTATCTGTTATATTTGTTTCAGACACAATCAATTTCAAATATGGAAGAACGCAAACCCAAGATCCTGCTCGCCGAAGACGATACCAACCTCGGGATGGTATTAAAGAACTACCGGAACTCAACGATTACGACGTGGAGCTCTGCAGAGATGGTATCCTCGCGCTCGCAGCCTTCCGCCGGGATAAGTTCGACATCTGCCTGCTCGACATCATGATGCCCAATATGGACGGGTTCAAACTGGCGGAAGAGATCCGGGACGTAGATCCCGATATCCCCCTGTTTTCCTCTCCGCCAAAACCATGAAGGAAGATATTATCCAGGGATACAAACTGGGCGCGGACGATTACATCTCCAAACCCTTCGACTCCGAACTGCTGCTGCTGAAGATCAAGGCTATCCTCAAACGCAACCAGGAGCTTAATAGCAAGGAAGAAGAACAGTTCGAGTTCAAGATCGGGCAATACCAGTTCAATTCCCGCCTGCGTACCCTGGTAAAAGGCGGCGAATCGCATACGCTGTCGCCCAAGGAAAATGAACTGCTCCATATGCTCTGCGAGCACAAAAACGACCTGCTGCCGCGTGAAGTAGCTTTGAAGAAGATCTGGGGCAGCGATACCTATTTCAACGGCCGCTCGATGGACGTATACATCGCCAAGCTGCGGAAGTACCTGAAAGACGATTCCAACATCGAGATCGTGAACATCCACGGTAACGGTTTCCGCCTTGTGGTGAAAGACTAATCTAATTTACTTATAATCAAACAGGAAGGCCGGTTGATCCATCAACCGGCCTTCCTGTTTATAAGATATTCATTACCTAGAACAACAGCTGGGGGCCCCTGCTGTTGGGGTTCCTGCCCAGTGGATATATGCTTTTTCGGTCACTTCACGGCCGCGGGGCGTGCGTTTAATGAATCCTTCCTGGATAAGGAATGGCTCGTATACCTCTTCCAGCGTGCCGGGTTCTTCGCCCACGGCCGTTGCGATGGTGGTAATACCTACCGGGCCGCCTTTGAAGTTGTCGATGATGGTGGTGAGGATGCGGTTATCCATCTCATCCAGGCCGTATTCATCGACGCTAAGCGCCTTCAGGCTGAACTCCGCGATCCCCATATCGATGACGCCATTGCCCATTACCTGTGCAAAGTCGCGCACGCGGCGGAGCAATCCATTGGCGATACGCGGGGTGCCGCGGCTCCTCCGGGCAATCTCGGCGGCGGCGTCTGAAGTGATCTTGGTGCCGAGGAGGCCGGCCGCGCGCCATAGGATGCGCTGCAGGGTTTCGGCATTATAATATTCGAGACGGCTTTTGATGCCGAAGCGGCTCAGGAGGGGAGCGGTAAGCAGGCCGGAGCGGGTAGTGGCGCCTACCAGGGTGAAAGGGTGGAGGTTGATCTGGACCGTACGCGCACTGGGGCCGGAATCGATCATGATATCGATACGGTAATCCTCCATGGCGGAATAGAGATATTCTTCCACGACGGTGCTGAGGCGGTGAATTTCGTCCACAAAAAGCACGTCGCGTTCCTCCAGGTTGGTGAGCAGACCGGCCAGGTCGCCGGGCTTTTCTATGACCGGGCCGGATGTTTCCCGGATATTTACGCCGAGCTCATTGGCCACTATGCGCGACAGGGTGGTTTTCCCAATCCCGGTGGACCGTGAAACAAAATATGATCGAGCGCTTCGTCGCGCATCTTCGCCGCTTTGATGAATACCTTCAGATTTTCGATGATCTGGTCCTGCCCGGAAAAATCCATGATCTCCCGCGGCCGGATGCTGTTTTCGAATTCCTTCTCCGCAGCGCTCATCCTGTTGTCATCTGGTCTTAGGTTCGGATTGGACATGTGTATTATTGCCTTTCGGTGTCAAAAGTAATGAGAAATTGGCGAGGATATGAATATCGTTTATTTTTAGGCAAATCTTGCATCAACCTATGACCAGAAAAATCATCGCCGCCGCCCTGCTGCTCACAACCAGTCTTTGTGCCAACGCGCAACAGACAGACGTGAGCGAAGTGCGCCGGATCATTTCTACGCTGGCGGCCGACAGTATGATGGGCCGCGGCACATTTACGCCCGGTATCGAGAAAGCCTCTTTGTTCATCGAATCGGAATTCGAAGCGGCGGGACTGGAGAAACTGCCCGGCGCTGCGAGCTATCGCCAGCCTTTCGCCATGAAGGGCCGGACGATCTACCCCGCGGATTCCCTGGCGCTGGTGCCCGGCGCCAAGGCGCTGCACAACGTGGTGGGGCTTATTCGTGGCAAAAGCAAACCCGAGGAATACGTGATCTTCTCCGGTCACTATGATCATATCGGCATCCTGAAAGCGGTGGCGGAAGACAGTATCGCCAACGGTGCGGACGACGATGCATCGGGTATTACGGCGGTGATCCTGCTGGCCCGTCATTTCAAACAACATCCGCCGGAGCGCACGGTGATCTTTGCCTGCTTCACGGCGGAAGAGATCGGCGGCTTTGGTTCGCGTTACTTCTCCCGGAAGTGAACCCGGACCAGGTAGTGGCCATGTTCAACATCGAGATGATCGGGAAGGAATCAAAGTTCGGACGTAACAGCGCGTTTATTACGGGCTTCGAGCGGTCGGATTTCGGTCCTATTCTGCAGCGCAACCTCGAAGGGTCGGCGTTCCGGTTCCATCCTGATCCCTATCCGGAGCAGCAGCTGTTCTACCGCTCGGACAATGCCATGCTGGCCAAGCTGGGGTACCGGCGCATACGATCTCTACCACGCAGATCGATAAAGACAAGCTGTATCATAGCGTAGACGATGAGATCGAATCGCTTGATATGCAGAATATCGCCGATATCATCAGCGCCATCGCGGTGAGCTCCGGCACTATCGTAAGCGGGAAGGATACGCCTACGCGGGTGGAGAAAGAGTAGCAGGTAAACTACTTTGACAATAAAAAGGACCGCATATCGCGGTCCTTTTAGTTATGTGCCGGGCAAAGCGTGCGGGCCTTTCTTACAGTTGCAGTTTCGCGATCACGGCGAAGTGGTCGGAAGCGAAGAGGCCTTTCCATGTCTGGGAGATGGTGGCGTGTTGCAGCACTTTCCAGGGGCCTTTCAGGAAGATGTAATCGATGGGCTGGTCGCCGATCTCATGAGCGCGGAAACCATTAAAAGTGCCGGTGGGGCCATAGTGTGGCGTCTGGCTGATGGCTTTGGCATCGGTGAGACGTTTTGGATTCTGAGCGTCTACGATAACGCGGATGGGCTCATCGTCTGGCGTGGCGTTGAAGTCGCCGGTTACGACGGCGGGTATTTTACCGGAGATGGCGGCTACTTTATCCAGCAGGAGTTTGGCGCTTTCGCGGCGGGCGATTTTGCCCATATGGTCGAAGTGCGTATTAAAGTGGTAGAATATTTTTCCGGTGGATTTATCGCGGAATTTGCCGTAGGAGACGATGCGTTCGATGGCGGCGTCCCAACCTTTGGCGCCTATGGTTTCGGGTGTTTCGGAGAGCCAGAAGGTTTTGGATTCGAGGAGCTTTACGCGGGTGGTGTCGTAGAAGATGGCGGAGAATTCGCCTTTCTTATCGCCGTCGGTGCGGCCTACGCCGAGGTATTTATATTGCGGGAGGGCTTTGGAGAGGTCTTCCATTTGTCCCCAGAGGGCTTCCTGCACGCCAAGGAGCTGGGGGCGATGATAAAGCACTTGCGACGCGAGGCGGTCTGCGCGGTTGGGCCATGCGTTGATGCTGTCTTTGGGTGTGTTCATGCGGATGTTGAACGTCATTACCTGAATGCTGCGGTCTTGTGCGCCGGCCTGGAACCAGGCAATAGCTGCGAGAAGAAGAGACATAATCCTTTTCATTCGGTCAAAATACGTCACATTCTTCGTTTTTCGGAGACATTGTCGCTTTCCCGGAGAAATCCTCGCCCTTTTTTCCTCTGCCCGGTCTCCTTTCCCATTAGTTTTGCTCTTATCGACACCATCCTTTACACACATGAAGACGATTCGCATAGTAGACAATGGGCCGGCGGCAGGCCGGTACCGGGCGCCGGGTGTGTTGTTCCAGGATGGGGAGGTTGCTGGCATGCGTATGTTCCGGCGTTGCGGATCACGGGGTATGGCTGGTCGAGGCAGGCGGCGTATGCGTCGCTGGAGGTGGTAGTGGGCTTATCTTCAATCGGTGTGGGGCATGGCGGGATGGAGGCGGAAGTAAATGCGGGGCAATGGGGGAAGGAAGACGGGGAATGGTATGCGCCGTTGACGGATTACGGGAATTGCGGGGCATATTGAAATATATGCGGAGAGGCGGGGCGATGCGGTCGTTTAGTTTGTTGGTGGAGGCGGGTGTGAAGGAAGTAATCATCACTTAGCGGTATATGCGTAAAGCAGTAAGTAATGAGGACGTATCGCTGGGTACGTTCCGGGACTTCCTTTGCCTGAAGGGATTTAGATTCCGGTTATTAACGAATGGCCATGAGCGGTGGACGGCGGGCCGGGGCTGCGGCCGGGTGTTGTCGCGCAGTGTGGATCCGGTTCCGCCGTTTGTGATCCGGCAGGTGATGCGGAGTCCGGGATAGCGGAAGATGAGCTGAGGGCTTATCTCGCAGGTGAAATATGATAAGGAACGTGGGGCCTTCCATTGAGGGGATTGCAAGTGTTTTGGCTGAAGCGGAGAGGTGTTATGGCGGGCGCTGGTTCAGTGTAATGGACGGAGTAATTAGGAATGATTTTGTTTCCGACATAGGTTAAATACCAACCATCGCAGTTGCCGGCCGGGAAACCGGTTGCGGCAGCTTTCATAAGCAGCAGCAAAAAGGACCGGCATTCCTGCCGGTCCTGATATTACAATGCGCGGTGTCGCGTATTAGCGGATGTCTTTCAGGAGCTCCTGTACGGCGCGGTCCAGCTGGGGATCCTTGTCGGCCAGGCGGTCGGTGAAAGTGGTTTTGACATAGATATCGGGCGCAACGCCTTCTTTCTCGAGGTTCTTACCGTCGAGGGTATAGCAACCCCAGGAGGGGAGGCGATAGAAGGAGCCGTCTACCAGTCCTTTGCCGGAGGTGAAAATGATCCAGCGATAGGATTCGGTGCCGATGATCTTACCGAGCTTCAGGGCCTTGAAGCCTGCGGCGGTCATTTCGGCATCGCTGAGCGATTGCTCGTTGATGAGCAGTACGATAGGCTTGCCTGCCGGCGCGAAGTTCGGTTGGGGCGAGGGTTTTCCTTCGCGGTACTGCCATTGCAGGTAAGGGCGCTGGGAGAGGAACTTCAGCACTTCATCGTGCACGTTGCCGCCGGTGTTGTAGCGGAGGTCGAGGATGAGCGCGTCTTTGCCGGAAAGCTTGGCGGTCATATCGATAAGGAACTTATTCAGTTCGCCGCCGCCCATGTTTTTCATATACGTATAAGCGACGCGGTTGTTGCTAAGCTTGTTCACTTTCTGCTCGTTGGCATAGATCCACTCGTCATACAGCTGGTTGTCGAGTGAGCCGATGCCTTGCGGGTGAAGGCGTACATCGTAAGGCTTGCCGCCGCGTTCGAAAGTGAGGAGGATTTCCCGTTCCATGGAGGGGCGGGTAAAGTAGATATCACGGCATTGTTTCGGATCTACCTTTTTACCGTTTACGTGCGTCAGTACATCGCCGGGTTGTACGTCGATGCCGTTGAAGTCTGCGTTGCTGTTGGTGACGATGCGCTGTACGGTATACGGTTTTTGCTGTTCGAAGATGATACCGGTTTCCATGGTCTGGAAGTTCAGGGCAATTCGCTCGTCATCGCCATAGGTGTTGAAGCCCAGGTGCGAAGAGTTCAGTTCGCCCAGCAGGTCGTTCATCAGCACGCGCAGGTCCGCGCGGTTGTTGACGTAGGGGAGGAAGCGGGCGTATTCGTCGCGCAGCTTCGGCCAGTTGGTACCGTGGAAGTCGGCGTTGTAGAAGTTCTCTTCTACGTTGGCCCACATTTCATAGAAGATCTGTTTGAACTCGTCGTTCAGGTTGCGGTAGAAAGTTTGGCCGATGCTGATAGGATCGATCTTATTAGCGTCTGCATTCAGTTTGCTGATGTTGCCGCCAGAGAGGGCGTAGAGTTTGCCGTCTACTTCCACGATGTTGCCGCCGAAGCGTTCGCTGCCGTTGATGCGTTCGGTCTTGGTTTCCTCGAAAGGCTCGCTGACCATTTTGTACAGCGCATCGCGGCCTTCGTGGTTGGAGCCGTAGAATACGGTGGTCTTATCCCCTTTGCCGGCAATATAGAACGGACCGTACTGGGAACCGAAGTCGGGCGAGATCAGCTCCATACGTTCCAGCAGGCGGTCGGTATTGATGACGATGCTTTTGGTGGCGGCGCTGTCAGGCTTCTTGTCGGCTTTGGCGGTCTTGTCTGACTTATCGGATTTATCGTCGGCCTTTTTCTCATCTTCCTTCTTCTTAAAGAGCTCGTCGAATTTGGCGGAGCGGAAGGGAACGTCGTATTTATCGAGCGGCAGGCGGTAGATGCGCGGGTTCGTCATACCAAAGGGGTAAGACGGCCGGGTGCGGGAAGAGGTGAAGTAGATGTATTTGCCATCGGGCGACCAGAACGGATCTGTTTCAGAAACGCCGGTGTTGGTGAGGTTGAGGGTAGTGTTCTTCTTGATGTGGTGAACGAGGATATCGTGCTCGAAGTTGCGGCGGGCGTTGAAGACAACGTATTCCCCGTTGGGAGAAAAACGCGGTTCGGGCGACTGGAAGGCCCAGATCTCGTCTTTAGCGATGGTGCGTGACTGGAGAGATTTGAGATCGATAATCCGCACTTCGTCGCGGCCGCTGAGGTACACGGCCTGTGAGCGGTCGTGGTTCAGGTTGATGCTGCGGTTGTTGCGCTTTTCGTTGGTGTGTTGTTTGGCGGTACCGCTGCCATCGGCGGCGATGGTGTAGAGGTTAAGGTATCCGTTGAGCGTCTGGTTGAAGAGGAGGGTCCGGTTATCGGGGAGCCACAGTACTTCGGTAGCTCTTTCCCCGTCGCGTTCCAGCTTGCGGACGAACTTTCCTTCTATATCGGAAACGAAGATCTCACCGCGGGAGATGAAGGCCAGCTTCTTGCCGTCGGGTGAAACGTCGAAGTTGGAGATACGGTCGCGTACATCGAAGGCTTGTTCTTTGGTGAGTACGGGGTTGCGTACTACCTGGAGGTTTACTTTTTCTGACTTTCCGGAAGCTACGTCGTATACCCATACCTGGTAATCCTTTTCAAACACGACCTTGCTGCCGTCTGCGCTGACGGAGGGGCGTTTGATGGAGGTGTTGAATTTGGTGAGGGCTTTTTCTGTCCGTTGACGAAGGTATAGAGGTTATATTCCCCGTTGGCTTCGTCGGACACGAAGTAGATGTTGCCTTTGCGGTCGATGGAGGTCCAGAGGTCCTTTCCGCGGTAGTCGGTGTATTGTTTGAATTGTTTGGTGGCGGGGTTGTAGGATTGGATATCCGGGTTGAAGTCGCCTTTGTACCTTTGCGGTTGGCGGCCCAGCTGGATTCCCAGGTGTCATTGAAGAACAGTTCTCCTGTGGTGGGGTGTTCGGAGAGGTTATGGGTCTGGTTGAAGTAGTGGGAGAACACGCGCACGGGCGTTCCGCCATCGATGCTTACTTTAAAAGAGGTGGCTGCGCCTTCGCGGCCGGAGGTGAAGTAGATGGATTTGGAGTCCCAGCTCCAGGAGTCCATGAGGTCACCGGCGTCATGGAAGGTGAGTTGTTTGATTTCTCCTCCGTTGATGGGCATGATGAAAACGTCTTGCCGGCCGAACTGGGTGCCGGTGAAGGCGAGCCATTTGCCGTCGGGGATACCCTTGGGAGGGATTCATTGCCTTGCATGGCGGTGAGGCGGGTGGCCTGTGGGTTGCGGAGGTCCGCTTTCCAGAGGTCGCCTTCGAAGCCGAATATGACCGTTTGCCCGTCTGGGGTAAGGGTTGGCGAGGTAGTGAAATAGGTGTCTGACTGTTGGGCGGCGGCTGGCAGGGATAAGGCGCCAGCCAGGATACCCATGTAGATATGTCTCATAATAGCAGGGTAATTTGTGACAGGTAAGATAATGAGGATTCCGTGTCTGAGGAAACCTTCTATCACGGAAGAACGGGGTTTCGAACATTTTTCCGTGCCACGGGCGTTGGCGCGGCAGGGTAAGGGACAGGTGTAAACTTATTTCAGGATAATGTGCAGGAGGTAAGGCTGGGGGCGCGGGGATTTTTTCCAGCCCCTGTTAACCATATCAGTATTATCTGACATCAGGTGTAAACCTATATCAGTACAAGACCCAGTGCAAGACCAGGCCAATTACACGGGAGTTCGCAGCCGGCTATAAGGGAATTTATGGCAGACGAAGGGCAGACGAGGGGCAGACGAGGGGCAGACGAGCCGCCGTTAAGCTGCCTGTTCCCCTATGTCAGAAAGGAAGTTACTCCGAGACCCAAATGACCCAAAATGACCCAAAACGACCTAAAAGTACCTGAAAGACCCAAATCGACCCAAATGTGCCCAAATCGGAACTTTTGGACCCTAAAAGCCGCAAAAGCGCAAAAACCGCAAAAAGCGCAGCGATTTTTGGTGAGGATTCCGTATCTTATTACATTGAATCTCAAGGCGCAAAAGACCCCAAAAGGACCAATGCGCATATTTTTAACACCAAAAACAATCTTATGGCAAGTAATGCCCAAAGCGGCCTCCTGCAGATGCTGGGGCCAACGCAAAACATGAGTATTTACCGGAAAAGAAACGGCGAATACGGACTCAGAAGAAAAGGCGGTCCTACGACGAAGAGATTTGCCAAAGACCCCAATTACGCACAGGCACGGATCAACACCGGCGAATTTGGCCAGGCGGCCAAAGGAAGCGCCCTGATCCGGCGGGCCTTCCGTGCCATGATCCCCAAGGTAGCCAACGATGAGCTGCATAACCGGCTCACGAAGGTCTGTAAAGAAGTGATCAACTCGGACTCGGATCATCCCAGGGCAGCCGCATGCTCATGAACGGGGACCTCTCCCTGCTGAAGGACTTCAACTTCAACCCGGAAGGCAGGTTCGGCCTGCTCGTCAGGTTACCGTTCCAGCATACTGTAGACCGTGCCGCCGGCGCAGTGCATGTTGGCATGCCGGACTTCGCACCGGCCGATATGATCCGTTTCCCTAAGCATGCCACAATGCCAGGCTGAAGTTGGGCGTAGCTTTACCGGACTTCGAAGAAGAAACTTTTACGTTTGTATCCGCCAGCTCGGATCCAATTCCCAAAGGGAAGAAACACATCAAAGTCGATGATCTCACGGCACAAATACCCGCCGGGTCCGGCGATCCCCTGTTCATCGCGATGGCGATCGAATTCTTGACGTTGGAGAAAGGATCTTTCATTCCTGTGCTCAACTGCCAGTTCAACGGGATGCAGCTGATGGGTGTAGACGTAGCCGCTCCCGTAGCACAACAAAGCCTCCCGCAGCAGGAAGCCTTGATAGTTGTGGAAACGATAGTAGACACTCCCATCGTAATAAGCACCGTGCCGCTCCAGAAACACGCATAGAAAACCAACATTCCGAAATGGGATATGATGATAATCTATCTGAGAATCGCATAGTGGATGAAATGCTCCTACTTCCGGAAACGCATGCAAAAAGCCTGGAAAGCCCCTCATGGGAGACACCCTACAACCGCCGGGAACTAGAGTGTGCGGAAACATCTGTCAGCTCCTGGATAATCACACCCACCACGACCTAAGCAGTAATTTAGTACCGGAAGCCGAAACCGTAGAACAGCAGCCAGATGAGCAGCTGACCAGCAGGGACACCCAATCCCTAAGATATCAGGTGTCTGTCTACGACTCTTTACGGCCGGGTCCGAATTGTTATCACGATGGGAGTGGTAGTATACATACTTCTGTAGCAAAACGCTTGAGCGTAACCAGGATATTGAAAAACAACCGGACGAGGACACCGAACCGAAGCGGTAATTTCTTATCGGCAAGTTTTCCCCCAAAGCCAAAGCTAAAAAGGCATTAAGGCATGTGAACTAAGGCTTGTAGTTATAATAATTTATCCATTCCCGTAGCGTAACAACAAGCTTCTGCATTGTTGTGCATGGATTCGCATCAATAGGAGCAGTTGTGCTATGATACTGTAATAATGCGCTAGCCCTTTGAATTGCAGCATTTTCACTACCGACAGATCCAAGGTAGGGAATAACCGCCGGATTACTGTGCCCGTCAATGATAACCGCTGAGCCAATTAAATTGTTAACGGCATCTTTCAGGCGCTTGTAAACCTCTTGCCTTGGTAAGGGAACTGTTGGGTTAACATCTTCAAAATGAAGCAATAACCATAACTCAAACACTTCATTGCTCCAGGCTACCTTGAAGCCATTATCATTCGCCGTGGCAAATGCCTCATCAAATCTTGCAATTCTTTTGGCATTTAAGTCTGCGTCATCCTTGTCGAAAACAACCCATATTTCATCTAGTTGCTTTTTAGTGAGCCCTGCAAGTTTTGTTTTTCTTTGAATGGCTTCTAAAACTACCCCCAATGAATCCAAGCCCGCGCCGACTATTTCCAGGAACAGGGTGTGTTCCGGAAATAGTGGAACGAAGCTTTGCAAATATGCCGGCTCCGTTCTTTGATCTTCGCAAACAATTAATAAAAATTGCTGATACTTTCGCAATTTTTCAAATCTAACCTCGGGTGCTTCTTGTTCCTTTGCAAACTTTGTATTACCCCTCTTGCCCATAATTATTGGGATTAGTAAACTTTATTGGTTCACCTAAATAAGGAATAGCTCCATATCTTCCTTCCAGTACCTTTTCTCCTTGTTAGTATCGGGGCGCTCTTTCTGGTTAGTTTCCGGATAAATGATTCCCGACAAAGAGTAGAGCTCGGTCGACTCCCACTTGTTTTTTTCTGTGAAATAGATCTGGTCTCTTCGCAGCGTGCTATAAGTAAGGAGATTTGTGTCGTGTGTGGCAAAAATTAACTGAGCACCTTTAGGATTTGTTTTTCTATCTAAAAAAGATTAATTGTATTTAATGTAATAATCGGATGCATTTTGGCTTCTATTTCATCGATCACCAGAACGCCACCTGTCGAAAGTACAGATATGATGGGGCCGCTTAGGTGAAATGCTTTAATAGTTCCTTGTGATTCCCTTTCATCTAGTGGCCATGAAATTTCCTGATCGGTTTGGTTCCCATATTCATCATACATGCGGTGCGTCGTTGAAACGGAATATCCTTGGGCGTCTTTAAGGCTTTCGATCAGCAATCTTTTTGACTTTCGCTAATGCGAGCAGGCAAATCTGTTTCATCAAATGCCTTCTTAGACACATTTATTCCAACAATCCCAAGATTTAAGTTATTCATGAAATTATTAATCGTCGCTTTCATATTCCCATCATCCCACATTGAAACCGTACGTATTTCATGTGCTTCCGTATCAATGCCATTGAGACTATAGAATTTATTAAACCATTTCATAATAGTTTTAGCTTCCTCAACATTTAACATATCGCAAGAGGAGAGGAAAAGCCCATTTGGTCTTGTTGCTTCTATTGCCGCGTCGATCACGGTCTTATTTCCCTTTAGACTATTCGTTGGCTCAATAATATCTTCCTCCCGGCCGAAAAGAAGCAATTCACGTGACTTACCTTTTTATATAACCACTCCTAATGACCTTTTTAGCTAAAAACTCGATACCATATTTATATCGATTGCCTTCAGTAACAAATATGATTTCAAACTTCGTGGGCTTATCGGAAAATTCTTTCTTCAGCAGGAATGGGTCATAGGGCAATGGAGTTGTAGAAGAGGTGCGCGCTGATAAATGGACTAATTTGTCCAATAATGCCATTGCAGATAGTAAATTACTTTTACCACTGCCATTATTGCCATAAATAGCAGCGGCATTTAGAACGGAATGACCATGAAAATCTATGATATTTTCATTATGCTCATCATAAGCCAGATTTGGAATCAAGCTAAATGTTTGTTCTTCGCCAATGGAGCGGTAATTAAATACTTTAAATTCTATCAACATGTGGTTTTAGGAGGATTTTGTACGAAAATACGACACTTCGATGAAATGCAGGGGTTTATTTATTTCAGATCAAACAAAAAAAGGCGCCCCAAAATTGAGGCGCCTCTTCCATATTCGAAACAACGGGCTTACCCACCACGTTGATCATTTTACCTTTCACGAAGATGATCTTCTTCGGCTCTTTCCCTTCCAGCCACTTTTGCACGATCTCATTCGCCAAAGCGATCTGCTCCACTTCCGCAGCTTCCTTATCCAGCGAAATGTTGATGGTCGTACGCAGCTTGCCGTTTACGGAAACAGGGTATTCCTTCATGGATTCTACCACATGCTTCTCTTCGAACACCGGGAACGGCGCATCGAGTACAGAACCGCTATTGCCGATGGCGGCCCACAGTTCTTCACACATATGCGGCGCATAAGGCGTCAGCAACACCAGCAATTGTTCCAGCACGGCCGTTTTGTGGCATTTCAGATCCGTCAGTTCGTTAACGCACACCATGAACGCGCTCACGGCCGTATTAAACGACAAGCGCTCGCAGTCTTCATCGATCTTGCGGATCGTTTTGTGCAGTATTTTCAGATCATCCGCCGAAGGCGCCGTCATTCACCACCAGTCCCTTGTTCTCATCATAAAACAAACGCCAGGTCTTCTTCAGGAAACGGTGTACCCCTTCGATACCCTTGGTCTCCCAGGGCTTGCTTTGCTCAATGGGGCCGAGGAACATCTCGTACATCCGGAACGTATCGGCGCCGAATTTCTCCACCAGCATGTCGGGGTTCACGGTATTGAACTTGCTTTTGCTCATCTTTTCAGAGAGCGTTCCGCAGATATATTTGCCGTCTTCCAGGATGAACTGTGCCGAGGCATAATCAGGGCGCCATTTTTGAACGCTTCCGTATCCAGCTCAAAGCCATCTACGATATTCACGTCCACATGAAGCTCGTCGGTTTCATATTTATCGCGCAGACCGGCGGAAACGAACTGGTTCGTTCCCCTGACACGGTACACGAGACGGAGCTGCCGGTAATCATCCCCTGGTTCACCAGTTTCCTGTAAGGCTCTTCGAACCCGATGAGCCCCAGGTCGAACAATACCTTCGTCCACAGACGGCTATACAGCAGGTGGCCTACCGCATGCTCGGTGCCGCCGATGTAGAGGTCTACCTGACCCCAGTAATCGGAAACCTTGCGGTCGCAGAAAGTTTCAGTGTTGTTGGGGTCCATATAGCGGAGGAAGTACCAGCTGGAACCAGCGTAGCCGGGCATGGTGTTGGTCTCGCGCTTTAACGAAGTGCCCGGTTCGGAGGGCAGGTTTACCCACTCGGTCACATTCGCCAGGGGCCTTCTCCTTCTTCACCCGGACGGTAATTCTCCACATGCGGGAGCTCCAGCGGGAGGTCGGCGAAGTCCATAGCTTCGGGAACGCCGTTGCGGAACACGATCGGGAAGGGCTCGCCCCAGTAGCGCTGCCGGCTGAAGCCCGCGTCGCGCATCTTGTAGTTGATCTGGCGCTTGCCGATGCCTAACTGCTCGATCTTATCGGCCACCAGGTCCATCGCTTCGCGCATGGGCTTGCCGTTGAGGAAGTCGCTGTTCTGAAGGATGGCGTCCTTCGTGGGATTGGCTTCCTCGCCGTTGAAGGCGTCGCCGATGATATTCGTGATCGGGATATTGAAGTGTTTGGCGAAGCCGAAGTCGCGGGCGTCTCCGCAGGGAACGGCCATGATGGCGCCGGTGCCGTAACCCGCGAGAACGTACTCGGAGATCCAGATGGGGATCTTTCGGCCGTCGAAGGGATTTACTGCGTAAGCGCCGGTGAAGCAGCCGGTGATCTGTTTAACCTCCGCCATGCGTTCGCGCTCGGAGCGGCTTTGCACGTATTCGCGGTAGTCGCTGATGGCCTGGCTTTGTTCGGGCGTGGTGATGCCGTCTACCAGCTCGTGCTCGGGCGCGAGGACCATAAAGTCTACGCCGAAGATGGTGTCCGGGCGGGTGGTGTACACGACGATATTATCGAGGCTGCCGGCTACGTTGAACTTGATCTCGGCGCCCTGGCTCTTGCCGATCCAGTTGCGCTGCATGTCTTTCATGGCTTCGCTGAACTGCACGGATTCGAGGCCTTCGAGGAGGCGGTCCGCATATTCGGTGATGCGCAGGAACCACTGGCGCATTTTCTTTTTGATGACGGGATGGCCGCCGCGTTCGCTCACGCCGTTGATGACTTCGTCGTTGGCGAGAACGGTCCCCAGGGCGGGGCACCAGTTTACTTCGGCATATGCGAGGTAAGCGAGGCGGTATTCCATGAGGGTCTGCTGTTGTTCCTCATAGCTCCAGTTGTTCCAGTGTCGGCGCTGAAGCGGATGCTGCGGTCGCCGGGGCATTCCTGGTGGATGTTGCCTTCCGCTTCGAAGATGCGCACGAGCGTTTCGATGGGCTCGGCTTTGGCGGCATGGCGGTTATACCAGCTGCCGAACAGCTGGAGGAAGATGTGCTGCGTCCATTTATAATAGCCGGGGTGGCTGGTATTGATCTGGCGCGACCAGTCGTAGCAGAACCCGATATTATCGAGCTGCTGCCGGAAGGTGCGGATATTGGCTTCTGTGGTCACGGCGGGTGCTGGCCGGTCTCGATGGCGTATTGTTCCGCCGGAAGGCCGAAGGCGTCGTACCCCATGGGGTGGAGAACGTTAAAACCTTTGAGCCGTTTGTAACGGGAATAGATATCCGATGCGATAAAACCGAGGGGTGCCCCACGTGGAGCCCGGCCCCGGAGGGGTAGGGGAACATATCCAGCACATAGCACTTGGGCTTGTTACTGTCGTTGCTAACCTTGTAGGCGCCTGATTTCACCCAGTGGTCCTGCCATTTCCGCTCGATTTGCCTGAAATTGTACTCCATAAATCATCAAAAGCCCGGTAATGCCGGGCGCTTTATTGTAAATTACTTATTCGCAAAGATTTTCCAACGGGCCTTTTACCATATAATAAAAAATGTTAAAATACCGTTTGGGATGGCAAAAGTAAACATAACTGCCAATTTTTATTATTTTCGCTCCTAAACTATAGACGAATGGCTCAACCTGGGAAAATGTCAGCAAAGAAATCGAAGCCTTCATATATATACGCCATCATCGGGGTGACCCTCGTGCTCATCCTGCTGGGTGTGTTGGGGCTTTTCATGATCAATGCCAAGAATCTCAGCGAATATTACAAGGAGAATATCGAGCTGCAGGTGATCCTGCGCGATAATGTCAAGGAAGACCAGGCGCTTGCCCTGCGGGACTCCCTGGCGGTAATGCCTTACGTCAAGAAGATCCAGTACGTATCCAAAGAGATGGCCGCCGAGAAGTTCAAGCGGGAGAACCCTGAAGAGAATTTCGCCGTGCTGGGCTTCAATCCCCTTTATTCCAGCATCGACATCAGCCTGTACGCCCGTTATGTACAGCCAGACAGCCTGAAGGTCATCGAGCAGCAGATCCAGGGCCGCGCCAACGTCCGCGAACTGTATTATCAGAAATCGCTGGTGTCCGAAGTACTGGAGATAGCCAAGAAAATCGGGGTGGTACTGCTGGTGATCAGCGGACTGATGTGCATCGTGGTACTGTTCCTGATCGATAATACCATCCGCCTGGCCATGTATAGCAACCGCTTCCTCATCAAAACGATGCAGATGGTGGGCGCCACGCGCTGGTTCATCGCCAAACCGTTCGACCGCCGCAGCATCATCAACGGGGGCTTAGCGCCATACTGGCGATCGCCTGCCTGGTGGCGCTGATCTACTTCGCGGAATCCGCCCTGCCGGGCCTCCGCGGGATGCGCGATTACTGGCTGACCGGGCTCCTGTTCATAGGGCTCATCGTACTGGGCATCGGTATTTCCCTCCTGAGCACGCACCGCTCGGTGATGAAATACCTCAAACTGAAACTCGACGATTTATATTGATTCAAACTTAATTTACCGATATGTCTAAAGAAACCAGCAAACCGTCCACTTCCAAATCCCTCTTCGGGAAAGGCAATTACCAGCTGATGCTGGCGGGCGCCGTCCTGATCGTGATCGGGTTCCTCCTGATGATGGGCGGCAGCTCCGATGATCCTGCCCGTTTTTCGCCTGAGGAAGTGTACAGCTTTCGCCGTATCACACTGGCCCCCATCGTGATCCTCCTCGGCCTCGCCGTGGAAGCCTGGCCATTATGCGCAAAACGAAAGACTAATCGCCAACACCGTAACCCGAATTGTAAATCATAGCGATGACAGCCTCATCGCTTTTCTTATTTGAAACATGAGCACATTAGAAGCCGTTATTATAGCCATTATCGAAGGACTGACAGAATTCATCCCCATTTCCTCCACCGGCCATATGGTCATTGCCAGCAGCCTGATGGGCATCAATGAAGACGAATTTACCAAACTGTTTGAAGTAGCCATCCAGCTCGGCGCGATCCTGGCGGTGGTGGTCCTGTACTGGAAGAAGTTTATCGATTTCGGGAAATGGCAATTCTATGTGAAGCTCATCCTGGGCGTATTGCCCGCGCTGATCATGGGGTACCTGTTCAATGATTATATCGACGCAGCGCTGGAAAGTCCTGCCATTGTGGGCACCACGCTGTTGCTGGGCGGCTTTGTGCTGATATTCGTAGATAAGTGGTTCCAGAACCCCACGATCAAATCAGATGAAGAGATGGATTATTTCCGTGCGATCCGCATTGGTCTTTTCCAATGTATCGCCCTCATCCCCGGTGTAAGCCGCAGCGCGGCCACCATCATCGGCGGCATGCAGCAGAAACTGACCCGCCATGCCGCGGCAGAGTTCTCCTTCTTCCTGGCCGTTCCCACCATGGCCGCCGCCACAGGGTACAAGCTCCTGAAACACCATGAAATCCTTACCAGCTCCCCGGACAATATCCGGCTGCTCCTCATCGGTAACGTGGTAGCCTTCATCGTGGCCATGCTCGCCATCAAGTTCTTTATCGGAACCCTGCAGAAGTTCGGGTTTAAGATGTGGGGTATTACCGTATTGTAGTGGGTATCGTTATTCTGGCGACTATTTATATCAATCGCTAGTCAGCGATTATCAACGAACATATATTGAAAAAGGCTGACCGATGGTCAGCCTTTTGTTTATCCTTTTACGGCGAGGAGGAGCTCCAGGTCCGTGTACTTAAGCTTGAATTTTTCGCTCAGGTGGTAATTGGTGAGGGCGCCTTTATACAGGTATATCCCGTTCCTTACGCCGCGCTTGATCCATACGAGGTTCTCGAACCCGCCATCATCCGCCGCTTCGATCAGCAGGGGCATCAGCACGTTGCTGATAGCCTGTGATGCCGTGCCAGCAAACCCGGAAGGAATGTTAGGGACGCAGTAATGGATAACGTCATATTTCTTGAAGACGGGATTTTCGTGGGAGGTAACTTCCGACGTCTCGAAACAGCCACCCCGGTCGATGCTCACGTCTACGATCACGGAGCCGGTCTTCATATGGCTCACCATGGATTCGGTGACTACTATTGGGGTACGGCCGCTCTGGGAAGACAGGGCGCCCACGGCCACGTCGGCCGTCCGCAGTTGCTCGGCGAGCACCCGCGGCTGGATCACTGAGGTGAAGAGGCGTACGCCGATGTTATTCTGCAGGCGCTTGAGCTTGTAGATATTATTGTCGAATACTTTTACAGAAGAACCAAGCGCCAGCGCCGTTCTGGCGGCAAACTCACCTACGATCCCCGCGCCGATGATCACCACCTTGGTTGGCGGGATACCAGTGATGCCGCCCAGCAGGATGCCTTTGCCGCGGCTGCTCGTGCTGAGGTATTGCCCTGCAATGAGCATTACCGCCGAACCGGCAATCTCGCTCATGGCGCGCACAATGGGATATGTACCGGAATCGTCTTTCAGGTTTTCGTAAGACAGCAGCGTGATGCGCTTGTCCATCATCTTCTGCAATTGCTCTGCCCGCAAAACGGCCAGGTGAATGGGCGAGATGACGATCTGATGGGGTGCAGCAGCTCTATTTCTTCGTCGTTCAGCGGGGCGGACTTCACGATGATATCCGCCTTGAAGACTTCTTTCTTGTCATACACGATTTCCGCGCCGGCTTCCGAATAGTCGGTGTCGTAGAAGTGGGAGCCGTCTCCCGCTTTATGTTCTACTACGATATGATGTCCGTTATTGGTCAGGATGCTAACTGCGTCGGGCGTCAGCGCGATGCGGTTTTCCTGGAAGGAGGTTTCCTTCGGTATCCCGATGAAAAGGCGGGAATTCTTCTGCGGGATGTCCAGCGTCTCCTCCAGGGGCGAATACGTGAAACCGGCACTCACTACAGGTTTTGGCCTATGCTCCATATTGATGACAGTTGTATGTTTGGGTCGCTTCCAAAGTTACGTTTATTATTGCAGGGATGGCTTGAATTCCCCGGATCGGCGGAGCCCGCCACCAGCTTGCGTTTTTGGTCGGGGTTACGGAGAGGAAGATATGTACCGTATCCGCCGGGAGGATGGCGTCGACGATATCGGGCCATTCTACGAACGAGACCGCGGAGGCATGATAGAGGCAGTCTTCCACGCCTGCTTCCACGGCTTCTTCCAGGTTTTTTAGGCGGTAAAGGTCGAGGTGGTAGATGATCCTGTCCTGTTCCCGGCCGTCTTTATACCGGTATTCGTTGATGATGGAAAAAGTGGGGCTTGCGGTAGCGCCGTTAACGCCTTTGGCGGCACAGAGGGCTTTGACGAAGGTGGTTTTACCCGCCCCCATTTCGCCGTTGAGCGCAAAAACGCGCGCCTTCGGGAAGTTGGCCCATAACTGGCGGGCCGCTTCCGGTAATTCTTCCAGAGAAAAAGTCAATTTCATACGTGTCTGCCCTTATCAAAGCCTAAATTTAGCAATTCCCGCGCATTTACGGCCGTTTTATGCCGCATTTAAGGGTATTCAATGGCAGGTTATACGGTTGAAAAGCACCCTTGTTGCAATAATTCCGGCCTTTGGGCGAAATGCCCTGCCGGAGGCCGCAACGGCCCGCCCACCTTGGGAAATAGCACCGCCGTTGCATTAAAATCATATGGGTTTGCGGGTATCGGGGAGTAATTTTGGGGAATGGAAACGATCAGTTGCAAAGTTAAAGGCATGAACTGCTCCAGCTGTGCGCTTACCATCTCCAAATACCTCGAGAACAAAGGCATGGAAGATGTCGCGATCAGCGTGGCCACCGAAGAATTGCGCTTCAACCTCCCCAGGGGACAGACGCTAAGGAAGTAATCAACGGCATCAATAATCTCGGTTATGAAGTAGTGCTCCCGGGCGAAGATGCCCGCGCAAGGCCCTTCTATACCACCCTCACCTTCAAATTTATTTTCTGCGCCATATTCACCGCCCCGCTGCTCCTGCATATGTTGGTGAGCTGGCACTGGCTGCATAACCCGTGGATTCAATTCGCCCTCACCCTGCCCGTATACCTCGTGGGCATGGCGCACTTCGGTACCAGCGCCTTCCGCTCCCTGCGCAACGGCGTCGCCAATATGGACGTGCTCGTAACACTGGGCGCCACCGCCGCCTTCGCCTATAGCCTCATCGGCGCCATCCAGGAATGGGGAGGACTACCTCTTCTTCGAAACCACGGCGGCCATCCTGACGCTCGTTTTCCTCGGTAATTTGCTGGAAGAGCGCTCCGTGAAATCTACCACCACCGCCATCGCCGAACTGGCGCGGCTACAGCATACCACCGCGCGAAGGCTCCACGTCCATGAAAACGGCGAAGAGCATATCGACGAAGTGGATAACAGCGCCCTGCGCACCGGCGACCGCGTACTCGTCAACACCGGCGACAAAATACCCATGGACGGCACCATTTACTGGGGCTCCGGGCATGTCAACGAGTCGATGATCACCGGCGAAAGTGCGCCTGTCGGTAAGCAGGAGAAGGATAAAGTCATCGGCGGCACCATCATGGAAGACGGGTCCATCAAAGTATACATCACGGCAACGGGGAAAGATACCGTGCTGTCTTATATCATCGACCTCGTGAAACAGGCGCAGGGCAACAAGCCCCCATGCAGAAGCTGGCCGACCGTATCAGCGCCATCTTCGTGCCGGTGGTACTTGGGATCGCGCTGCTAACATTCCTGGGATGGTATTTTATCGGCGGAACGAATTGCAGGTAGCCATGATGCGGGCGATCGCCGTGCTCGTGATCGCGTGCCCCTGCGCCATGGGCCTCGCCACGCCTGCGGCGGTAATGGTAGGGCTCGGAAGGGCCGCCCGTAATGGCATCCTCATCAAAGGCGCTAACACGCTCGAACAGTTCCGCAATATCCGGCAGATCGTATTCGATAAAACCGGCACCCTCACCACCGGGAAACTACAGATAGGCCAGTGGCAGGCCATCGGCATCGACGAAGCAACCTTCCGCTCGCTCGTCTTCAGCCTGGAAAAGTATTCCTCGCACCCCATCGCCCGCTCCATTACCACTGCATGGAAAGGCGTCCCGGAAACCACGCTGCGCCAGGTCCGCGAGATCAAAGGACTGGGCATGCAGGCCAGCGATAAAGACGGCAACGAATGGAAGCTGGGATCGTACCTCCTCGCCAAAGTAGTGACCACCGACGATTCCCATAACATCTACCTCCTGAAAAACGGCGCCCTGGCAGGCTGGCTCAACTTCACCGACGAGCTGCGCCCCGAAGCCAGGACCGTCATCGACAGCCTCAAAGCTTCCGGCATCCGGACCATACTACTCAGCGGAGACACCACCCGCAAGTGCCGTGAAATGGCGGAAGAACTGGGCATGGACGCCTGGTATGCGGAGCAATCCCCAAAGCATAAGCTCGGGAAAATAGATGCCCTCATGCAGGAAGCCCCCACGGCCATGGTGGGCGACGGCATCAACGATGCGCCGGCGCTGGCCAAAGCAACCATCGGCGTTTCGCTCTCCGATTCAACGCAGGTGGCCATGCAGAGCGCGAACGTCATCCTCCTCAATAACCACCTCGGCGCTTTGCCGCTGGCCATGGGGCTGGGGAAACATACCTACCTCACTATCAAACAGAATCTTTTCTGGGCCTTTATCTACAACGTAGTGGCCATTCCCGTGGCGGCGCTGGGTTTCCTCAACCCGATCGTGGGCGCGCTGGTGATGGGGCTTTCAGACGTTGTGCTGGCCGTCAATTCCGTCCGCCTTCGTTTCAAGCGCGTAACCCATTAAAATTTGTCGTTAATTCGTATATCGAAATCCGTTCGTGAATGATATACTGGTTAGACCTCATCGGCACCTTCGTGTTCGCAATATCCGGCGCGCTGGCGGCGTGGGACAAGAAGATGTACCATGATATTTTCGGGGTGAGCTTCACCGCGTTCGTTACATCCATCGGCGGCGGGACCATGCGCGACCTGATCCTGGGCACGCGGCCGGTATGGGTGAACGATTCGCGGTATGTCATCGCTCATCATTCTCGGCGTTTTCGTGACGATCCTGTTCCGTGGGCGGCTTTTAAAATACCGCCGTTCCATTTTCCTGTTCGATACGCTGGGGATTGGTTTCTATACCGTCATCGGCCTGCAGAAGGCGCTGGCCTTCGGGGTACACCCTGGGCGGCGGTAATCCTGGGATGATATCGGCCATCTTCGGCGGGGTGATCCGCGATATGATGGTCAATGAGATCCCGCTGATCTTCAGCCGCCAGATCTACGCCACGGCCTGCCTGGCAGGCGCGGCGCTGTATATCGGGCTGCGCCACCTGGCGTAGACCAGGACTGGAACATGGTAGCCAGCATCGTCCTCGTGATCACCATCCGGCTGACGGCCCTGCGCAAGGGCTGGTCGCTGCCCTATCTGGAGAAGCAATAACACATGTCAACGGCACAAGCAATACTAAAGAAATACTGGGGATATACGGCCTTCCGGCCCATGCAGCAGGAAATCGTGGAAGCGGTCGCTTCAGGAAAGACACACTGGCGCTGCTGCCCACCGGCGGCGGTAAATCCATCTGCTTCCAGGTACCGGCGATGATGAAAGAAGGGCTCTGCCTCGTGGTGACGCCGCTGATCGCATTGATGAAAGACCAGGTAGAGAACCTGAACCGCCGCGGCATTCCGGCCTTTGCGATTTATGCCGGCATGATGGGGAAGGATGTGGAAAAAGTATTGGCGCTGGCGCGGGAAGGAGAGATCAAGTTCCTGTACGTATCGCCCGAAAGATTACAGAGCCGCCGGTTTCTCTGGTACTGCGAGGTATTGCCGGTAACATTGATCGCCGTGGATGAGGCGCACTGCATCTCGCAATGGGGCTATGATTTCAGGCCCGCCTATCTGCAGATCGCCAGTATCCGCGACCAGTTCCCCAACGCCCCCATCCTCGCGCTCACCGCTTCCGCCACGCCAGCCGTTCAAAAGGATATCTGCATCCAGCTGCAACTGCGCGCCCCGCATATCTTCATCAAAAGCTTTGCCCGGCCCAACCTTTCCTACAGCGTGCTGGAAGAGGAAAGCAAGCCCCTTCGCATCCGCAATATCCTGGACCGGGTACCCGGCACGGCAGTGATCTATTGCCGCAACCGCCGGCAAACACAGGAGCTGGCCGCGCTATTACAGGCACAGGGCATTTCCGCCAATTACTACCACGCCGGCCTTCCCAACGAAGAGCGCAGCAACCGCCAGGCCGCCTGGATCAACGGTGAAACGCGCGTCATCGTCTGCACCAACGCCTTCGGGATGGGGATCGATAAACCGGACGTCCGGCTGGTCATACACGCCGATGTGCCCGACAGCATCGAAGCCTACTACCAGGAAGCAGGCCGCGCCGGGCGGATGAGCAGAAAGCCTTCGCCGTATTGCTCTACACGCAGGAAGACCTCCAGCAGATGAAAGCCCGCCTGGAACTGCAGTTCCCCGACCTGGAGACCATCCGCGATGTGTTCCAGTCCGTCGTGAATTACCTTCAGGCGCCCGCCGGAGGGGTAGAAGGGTATATTTCGATTTCGACTTCAATGAATTCGTACAGCGCTTCAAGCTCAACGTCACCGTAGCCCACAGCGCCATCAAGATCATTGAGCAGGAAGGCGTATGGCAGTTGAGCGAAAGCGTATACATGCCGTCTAAAGCAGAGATCATCACCAACAGGGAAACCCTCTTCGAATACGAAGACATCAATCCCCGCCTCGATCAACTCATCAAATCCCTCCTGCGTACCTACCAGGGGATCTTCGATATGCCCGTTCCCATCTTCGAAAAGCAACTCGCCCGTCTGCTCAACTGTACGGAAGACGAGATCGTCGATAACCTGAAACAATTGCACCGGCAGGCCGTGGTACGCTATTACCCGCGGAAAGACAGTCCACAGCTCTCCTTCCTGCAGGAGCGCCCCGGGCCCAGCAGCTCCGTATCGATATGGATCGCCTGGCCCAGCGCAAGAAGATCATGGAAACGAAGATCAACGCCATCACAAGGTATACGCAGAATGAAGAAACGTGCAGGACCCGCCAGCTGGTATCGTACTTCGGGGAAAAGGACGCCGAACGCTGCGGCGTATGCGATGTATGCGTAAAGGAAGACAAGGGGAAACTCAGTCCCGGGAGTTCGGGAACTGGCGAAAGCCGTACTGGCCGCGCTGGGGAGAAAACCAGCGTGCAGGCGCTCATGCATAAGCTCGACGCGGAGGAAAGCAGGATACTGGAGACCCTGCAGTTCCTCATCGCCGAAGGCCTCGTACTGCGCGATGGAGACGGATTGCTCATCGCCGCGAAGCCCTGAAAATTATAACGTAATCACGCGGTGCTCTTCGCTGCTGCGGAATCCGGCTTCAATCACTTTCACAACGTTCAGTCCTTCTTCTGGCGTTACCGGGTTGGCTTTACCTTCGCGGATGGCGCCGTATACGCCTTTGTAGAAATCAAGGTAGTTGCCGTTGCCGCCGGGGAGGTATTCCTTCACCGTTTTACCGTCGATCTCGGTATGCAGGAGTCCCCATTCGCCGGGAGCTTCCGCACCCCAGTCCGGCGTATCGGGAAGTACGCCCTTCATGAGCAGTGCTTCCTGGATGTCGGATTTGCTCTTGATGAAAGTGCCCTTGCGGCCGTGGAGGATATACGCGGGCAGGGCTTCCCTAACGAGGTAGCTCGATTTGAGGCGTACCCGCAGCGAGGGGTAATATAGCAGTAACTCGAAATAATCGTCTACCACCGATTCGCGGCGGATGATGCGCACGTCACCGAAAACGGCTTCGGGCATACCGAAGATGGTCAATGCCTGGTCGATCAGGTGGGAGCCGAGATCATACAGCACGCCGGTTCCGGGGAGGCGGCTTCTTTATGCTTCTTGTAGCTCAGTTCCTCCTTGAATCGGTCGTAGTGAAACTCTACTTCCAGCACGTCGCCGAGGAGGCCGTCTTCCACTACTTTCCGCACGATCTTGTAATCGCTGTCGTAGCGGCGGTTCTGGTATACGATGATGAGTTTGTTCTGCTTCTTTGCCAGTTCGATCAGTTCTTCGCCTTCGGCGGAGTTAACGGTGAACGGCTTTTCCACAACTACGTGTTTACCGGCCAGGAGCGCGGCCCTGGTGTATTCGTAGTGGGAATAGTTCGGCGTGTTGACGATGATCAGTTCCAGTGAAGGATCATTGATCATGCTCATTACATCCGGGAAGATCTTTACGTAAGGATAGCGCTGTTGGGCGAGGTGCTTGCTGCGCTCGGTAATGGCCGTCAGCTCAAATCCGGGATGCACATGCAGGAAGGGCGCGTGGAACGCGTATCCGCTGTGACCGTAGGAGCAAAGTCCGGTTTTGATGGGTGTTGACATATCTGGGAAGCTGTTTAATTGTTTTTAAAGCGATTTAAACTAGTTCATCAATAGCCTCCAAAGCTATAGATATCTCCAAACTTACCCTTGCATTTTCTATGAAATTGCTTTGGCAATCCATTATTTAAATTAACAATGGTTAGGACTTTTTATCGCATTCCTCATCAGTATTTGTGAAAATGAGCCTTCCGTTTTCTAATCTTGTCGGTAAGTCGGTAGTGATCGTTACATAGTAATTACCAACATATTGATCTTTACCGTTGAATACTAATATTCGTGACGTTGCTCTGTGAGAAAGCCCCAAAACCACATTGAATTCATTAGCTTGAATGTCTGCCCGCGTTTTGTGGTAACTTGTCCAAGGTATCTTAAATGTGTTTCTGTATCACCGTCTTCATTCCACTTGCCGAAAACAAAAGTACTGTCAATGATGGCTTTTTGTAAAACTCGTTGCCGGATACCTTCGTCGTTTACCTGGCCATTTGTATAGTTATAACAAAATGTAAATGTTAAGGTAAAAAATACCAACTGAGCGGCAGAAATCTTTTAGTATGTTTCTCTCGGGTTGCCTTTGTCATCGAAATGCGTTTTCAAATAATACTCCGTTTGCACGATGATATATACCGCCGGTACAAGGCTAAACAGCAACGGCAGCACGATGATCCATACTTCCGGAACGTATTGCAATTCCATACCGCTCGTCAACCATACGGGAATACTCAGCGCCAGCACCCCGATACCCGCGTTGCGCATCATCCGGGCGGAGCATACCTGCGCTACATCCCAAGCCGCCTGCGACTTTGTGGACCGCGGCGTGCGGTATCCATAAATGAGATTTATCTTTTTCGGCGGAAACTTCCCGAAAATGTATCCCATTATCGTGTAAATCGTTCCAATCAAAAGTATGATCAATACCATGGCGGTAGTTTTAAAACCAGCTGGAACCCTTTTTCTTGCTGCTTCTGCCTCCTAATCCCAATGCACCCAGCAGGCTGCGGGTAATAATGTTGGCGGCTGTGCGGCCGGCTTGTTTGGCGGCGGAACTGGTCAGCACCGATTCCAGCAAGCCTTTCTCTTCTTTCTGGCGGCCTCTTGCGGGCTTGGACTCCTCTTCCTCCTTTGCCTTTTCAGCCGCTTTCTCGGCGGCTTCTTCCAGTTTGGCGGTCAGGATCTCGTAAGCGCTCTCGCTGTCGATTTCCTGGTTGTATTTGCGCACCAGTTTGGATTTGGAGATGAGCGTATCCATCTCGCCGTCGGTGAGCACATCCATCCGGGAACGGGGAGACGTAAGCATGGTGGCGGCCAGGGAGTGGGCGTGCCTTTCGCTGAGGCAGGTCACGAGGGCCTCGCCGATACCGATCTGCGTCAGCAGGTCGTCGGTTTTATAGAAGTCGGACAGCGGGTAGTTCTCCGCCGTCTGTTTGATCGTTTTGCGGTCGTTGGCGGTGAAGGCACGCAGGGCATGCTGCACTTTAAGGCCGAGTTGGCCGAGTACGGAAGGCGGAACGTCCATCGGGTTTTGGGTACAGAAGAAAATACCCACGCCCTTGGAGCGGATGAGCTTCACGATGGTCTCTATCTGCTGGAGCAGCGCGTCGCTGGCTTCCTGGAAGATGAGGTGCGCTTCGTCGATGAACATCACCAGCTTGGGTTTGTCCATATCGCCTTCTTCGGGAAGGGTGGCGTATAATTCCGCCAGCAGGCTGAGCATGAAAGTGGAGAACAACTTCGGGCGGTCCTGTATATCGGCCACGCGCACGATGGAGATCATCCCGCGGCCATCGTCGCCGATGTGCATGAGGTCGTCTACCTCGAAAGATTTCTCGCCGAAGAAGAGCTGCGCCCCCTGCTGCTCCAGCTCGATCACTTTCCGCAGGATCGTTCCGGTGGAGGTGGTGGATATCTTGCCATAGTCTTTTTCAGTTCCTTCTTGCCTTCGTCGCTCACGAACTGGAGCACTTTCTTGAAGTCTTTCAGGTCGAGCAGCGGCAGTTTATTATCGTCGCAATACTTGAATATCATGGCCACGAGCCCCGCCTGCGTATCGTTTAGCTCCAGGATCTTGGACAGCAGCACGGGGCCGAACTCGCTTACCGTAGCCCGGAGGCGCGCGCCTTTCTCATGGCTGAGCGAGAGCAGCTCTACGGGGTAGGCGGAAGGCGTCCATGTGCCGCCGATCTTTTGATAGCGTTCTTCGATCTTGGCATTGGAAGTACCTGCCGCGGCGATACCGCTGAGGTCTCCCTTGATGTCCATCATCAGCACGGGCACGCTGGCGTCGCTCAGGCCTTCGGCGATCACCTGGAGGGTCTTGGTTTTACCGGTACCTGTAGCGCCGGCGATGAGGCCGTGACGGTTAAGGGTTTTAAGGGAAGGAAAACATCCGCCCCGGTCACCACTTCGCCATCCAGCATGGCACAGCCCAGTTTAAAATGTTCGCCTTTGAAGGTATATCCTGTGTTGATGTATTTTAAAAAGTCTTCCTGCCTGGACATAAAGATCGGTTTTCGTGAAGATAGCAGTTTTGCGGGTTCGGTTTATTATTCTTTCAGCAGCGTTTTGGCGTCGCTGATGCTTTTCAGCATGAGGTCTTTTACGGTGCTGATCTTTTCCTTTTCGGACTCGAGGTACGCTTTTTTCTGGGCGTTGTCTTTAGCGGACAGGTCCATTTCGTAGGCATGCATCCAGTTGTTCATGGCGTTGTTGGCGCTATCCAGCTGGGCGCCGGCGTTATGGAAGGCCATGGTGTCTGCTTTGGCTTTGGCGAGGAGTCGGTTACTTCTGCGCGGGTGCGCAGGCGGCGGATCACCATCATCTTCGCCATGCCTTCGTCGTGGATGGCCATTACCTCGGTGCTGAGGGAATCGATATGGAGGGAGTCCTGGATAACGTTTGCGTCTTGCGACTGGGTGTTACCGCCCTGGCATGCGGCGATAAAAAGGGCTGCGGCTACAGGCAGGGTGCGTAAGATGTTTGTATGCATATTGTTTCGGTTTAGCGGTTACAGATTGGATAAGGGGAAGGTTTCATGCACGCGGATACCTTTTTCGGTACTGTGCAGCGTGCAGCATTCCACATTCGGGTCGTGCTCGAAATAGAGCACGTAGTTGCGCTCGTTGGCTTCCATGAGGAAGCGTTTCTTCTCCTCCAGCGTGGTGAGCGGGAACATATCGTACGCCATCACGTAGGGGAGGGGAATATGACCGGTGGACGGCAGCAGGTCGGCCATGTAAACGAGCGTGTGCCCGTTGTACCGGATCTCAGGGAGCATCATGGCATCGGTGTGCCCATAGGCAAACCGCACCCGTATATGATCGGTAAAGGAAATACCGTCTTGTTGCTCAATAAACTTCAGCTGACCGCTTTGCTGGATGGGGAGGATGTTATCGCGGAGGAAAGAGGCTTTCTCGCGGTCGTTGGGTTCGGTGGCCCATTTCCAGTGCGCTTCGTTGCTCCAGTAGGTGGCATTCTTAAATGCGGGCACCAGCTTGGTTCCTTCCCGCTCGATGCTGCCGCCGCAATGGTCGAAGTGCAGGTGCGTGAGGAAGACGTCGGTGATATCGCTGCGGTGGTACCCCAGGGCGGCGAGTGATTTATCGAGGGTATCGTCGCCATGCAGGTAGTAATGGCTAAAGAACTTCTCGTCTTGTTTGTTGCCGATGCCGTTATCTATCAGGACGAGGCGGTTGCCGTCTTCCACGAGCATGCAGCGCATGGCCCAGGAGCACATGTTATTATCGTCTGCCGGGTTGAGTTTGTTCCAGATGCTTTTGGGCACTACGCCGAACATGGCGCCGCCGTCGAGCTTGAAGAGGCCGGTATTGATCGTGTGTAATTTCATGGATTAGATTGTTTCGGTTTCGTAAGCGGTGGTTTTCCCGCTTCCGCTAAGCTACGTTGTTTCTTCAAGGCGGAGAACAGCCAGCCGAGGCCTATTACGAAGAAGCCCATCAGAACGAGGACTGATGTCCGCATGTCGCCGGTCATATGTTCGATATAACCGAAGCTGAAGAGGCCGATCACGATAGATAACTTTTCCGTTACGTCATAGTAGCTGAAGAAGGAGGCGGTGTCTCTTGTCTCAGGGATCAGCTTGGCATAGGTAGAGCGGCTGAGAGACTGGATACCGCCCATTACGAGGCCTACGCCTACTGCCAGGAAGTAAAACTGCCCTTGCGTCGTCATGAAATAGGCTGCCAGGCAGATGCCGATCCAGAGGATGACGGTGAGCATCAGTATCCGGAAGTTGCCGTATCGTTCGGAAAGCCTTGCCATCCCCAGGCGCCCAGGATGGCTACCAGCTGAATGATCACTACGCAGGCGATGAGGTTGGTCTGCGGCATTTTCAATTCCTTCAGCCCGAAGATCGTTGCTACCATCATTACGGTCTGCACGCCCATGGAGTAAAAGAAGAATCCTCTCAGGAAGTGTTTCAGCACAGGCATGTTGCGCACCTGGGCGTAAACTTTCTTCAGCTCGGTGAATCCATCTGCAAATACATTGCCTTTATGCCCTTCGATAGACGGTTGCGATTTCGGCAGCCGCACGAACGGTATCTGTGCAAACCCGATCCACCAGAGGCCTACGAGTAGGAAGGTGATACGAGGGGCGAGTGTGGCGTCCAGTTTCATTTCTGTGAAGACGAGTACCAGCGCAAACCCAATGATCTGGAGCAATACGCTGCCCATATAACCAAAGGAATAACCCCGGGCGGATACACGGTCCCGCAGCGCTACGGGCGCGATTTCCGGCAGGTAGGAGTTGTAGAATACAAGCCCGCCGCAATAACCCACCGTTGCCAGCACGAAGTATAATACTGCCAGCTCCAGGGAGGAGTGTGGGTGAAAGTAAAGAACGCCATGCAGGAGAGGCCGCCGATGTAGGTAAAGAACCGAAGGAAGTTTTCTTATTGCCCCGGGTATCGGCAATCGAGCCGAGGATGGGCATGGTAAAGGCGATGAGCAGGTAGGCGAAGGCCAGCGCGTAATCGTACAATACGGAGTTCTTGAGTTGCCAGCCGAAGAAGTCTACCACGTCGCCGCCGAACTTGGCGTTGGTGATGGAAATGAAGTAAAGGGGAAAGAAAGTAGTCGTAATAACGAGGTTGTAGACCGAGTTAGCCCAGTCGTACATGGCCCAGCCGTTCACGACTTTTTTATTTGGAATGCTCATAGGGAGTATTTAATCATTCACAATGAAGCCTGAAAGTACAAATTTATTACTTGTAGTCGCTGATACGGATCTGTTCCTGGCAGAAGCTGTATTCTGCGGGGTCGTTGGAGGAAACGATAATGAGGCGGTTGCCGCCGTATTCCCGGATCAGCTGTTGGTACAGCGCGATGCCGGCGGCGTCGAGGTTGGTGCAGGGCTCGTCCAGCAGCAGGGCGCGGACGTCCGAGAAGATGGCGAGGGCCAGCCGGGCGCGCTGCTTCATGCCGGAGGAGAAATGGCGTACCTGTTTGTTCCATGCGGCGTCGAGGCCCACGATGGCGGCAATGTCCCGGGGTTTGAAGCCGGGCAGGAACGATTTGAATTCGAGGTGGAACTGAAAGCATTCCCGCAGGGTCAGCTCTTCGACCACTTCCAGGTAGGGGGCTACGATGGCGCAGTGGCGGAAGAACTGGTCCTGCGGGAGCAGTTGATCGTTGAAGAAGTATTCCAGCTTGCCTTCACTGTGATGGTGATGGCCGCTGATGATTTGCAGCAGGGTGCTTTTGCCGGAGCCGTTGGGCCCTAAGATGGCGGAGCCGCCCGTACCGGAGAATGTGTGGGTAAAACCACGGAAAATCCAGTCGTGGTTATACCTTTTTCCGACCTGGTTAAGCGAGATCGTCATTCGCCCGGGTGCTGTATCCTCTCATGATGCCGCGCCCGGAGTCGCGGATGAAGGAGAGGATCTCGTCCCTTTCGTCCGTGGCCGGGAATTCGGCTTCGATGATGCGGATGGCTTTGGAAATATTGTTGCCTTTTACGAAGAGGATGCGGTAGATGTCCAGGATGTGGTTGATCTTATCCAGCGAGAAGCCTCTGCGCTTCAGCCCGATGGAGTTGACGCCGACATAAGACAGCGGTTCACGGGCGGCTTTCACATATGGCGGAACGTCTTTACGGACGAGGGAGCCGCCGGTCACGAAGGCGTGGTTGCCCACTTTGCAGAATTGCTGAACGGCTACCATGCCCGCCAGCACCACGTGGTCGCCGATGGTGATATGCCCGGCGAGGGTGGTGTTGTTGGAGAACACGCAGTTGTTGCCGATGATGCAATCGTGCGCGATGTGGCTATAGGCCATGATGAGGCAGTTGTTGCCGATGGAAGTCTTCCAGCGGTCTTTGGTGCCCCTGTTAACGGTCACATACTCGCGAATGGTGGTGTTGTTGCCGATTTCCACGATGGTTTCCTCGCCTTCGAATTTGAGGTCCTGCGGAATGCCGGCGATCACCGCTCCGGGGAAGATGCGGCAGTTCTTGCCGATGCGGGCACCCTCCATGACGGTCACATTGGAACCGATCCAGTGCCTTCCCCGATCTCGACATTTTTATGAATAACGGTAAAAGGATCGATTTTTACATTGGGCGCTACCTTGGCGTCCGGGTGGATGTATGTGAGCGGGTGAATCATGCTGTTATTTTATCCTTCGCGTTTTACAATTTGAGCAACCATATCTGCTTCCGCCACAACTTTATTGCCGACGAAAGCGGTTCCGCGCATTTCCACCAGGCCTCTGCGGATGGGGCTGAGCAGCTCCATTTTCAGTACCATGGTATCTCCGGGGATCACTTTTTGCTTGAACTTGCAGTTATCGATCTTGAGGAAGTAAGTGTCGTAATTTTCGGGATCCGGCTTGGGGTTGAGGGCAAGGATGCCGCCTACTACCTGGCCAGGGCTTCACAGATCAGTACGCCGGGCATAACCGGGTTGTTGGGGAAGTGCCCCTGGAAGATCTGTTCGTTGAACGTAACGTTCTTAATGCCTACCACCTGCTGGTCGCTCAGCTCGATGATCTTGTCGACCAGCAGCATCGGATAGCGGTGCGGCATGGTTTTCACGATACGGTTGATATCGTAGATCGCGGGCTGGTTGGGATCGTAGATGGGAACGTCGCGGTTATTTTTGTTCTTTTTGATATACGCCTTGATCTTGCGGGCAAACTCCACGTTGGAGGCGTGGCCGGGACGGTTGGCGATGATATGCGCCTTGATGGGGAAGCCGATCAGGGCAAGGTCTCCCACAATGTCCAGCAGCTTGTGGCGGGCCGGTTCGTTGGGGAAGTGAAGCTGTGCGTTGTTAAGGATGCCTTCGCGTTGGTGAACGGCGATCTCCTGGCGGTCGAACACCTGGGCAAGGCGGTTCAGTTCGTCCTGGCTTACGGCGCGGTCTACCACCACGATGGCGTTATTGATGTCGCCGCCTTTGATGAGGTTGTTGGCCAGCAGGTATTCGAGCTCGTGGAGGAACACGAAGGTGCGGCAGGGCGCGATGTCTTTCTTGAAATCGGCCAGGCTCTTCAGGTTGGCGTGCTGGGTACCGAGTACGGGGAATTGAAGTCGATGAGGGTGGTGATGCGGTAGTCCACAGCAGGGAGGGCTACCATTTCCACTTTCTTCACTTCGTCGTAGTAGTTGATGTTGGTATCGATGGAATACCAGATCTTTTTGGCTTCCTGCTCCTGAATACCGGTCTCTTCGATGAGGTCGATGAAGGGGAGGGAGGAGCCGTCCATGATGGGGATCTCCGGTCCGTTGAGCTCGATCAGTACGTTGTCTACGCCCATGCCCACGAGGGCGGCGAGGATGTGCTCTACGGTACTTACGCGGGCGCCGTTGTGCTCGAGGGTGGTGCCACGGGCGGTATCTACCACATAGTCCACGTCTGCTTTAACGATTGGCTGATCCGGCAGATCGATGCGTTGGAATTTGATGCCGAAGCCTGGCATGGCCGGTTTGAGGGTCATGTTGACATGCGCTCCTGTATGCAAACCAACGCCTGAAATGGTCACAGGGCCTTTCAGGGTCTGCTGGTTCTGTTGCTGAGTGTCCATCATTATAGCTACGTATTCAGTTTCGTTTTATAATTAAACGCCGGCTTTTTCGGCCAGCAGTTGCTTCACCATGTCTTCGAGCTCTTTGACCCGTTTTTCCAATTCCGGCAAATTTCTAAAAATTGCCTGACTTTTCAGCGAACTTTTATAATCGTACGCCGGGGATCCGGTAAGTGCGGTATTAGGCGTGGTAATGGATTTGGAGGCCGCTCTGCGCATTGATGCGGGTGCCGTCGGCGATCTGGATATGCCCCACGATGCCTACCTGCCCGCCGATCACGCAGTTCTTCCCGATCTTGGTGCTGCCGGAAATACCCGTCTGCGCCGCGATCACGGTATTCTGACCGATCTCCACGTTGTGGGCGATCTGGATGAGGTTGTCGAGCTTCACGCCGGAGAGGATCACGGTAGATCCCATGGTAGCGCGGTCGATGGTGGTGTTGGCGCCGATCTCTACATCGTCGTGCACCACCACGTTGCCCACCTGGGCACTTTTTTATAGGAACCGTCCGCCTGCGGGCAAACCCGAAGCCGTCGCCCCGATGACGCAGCCGGCATGGAGGATCACGCGGTTGCCCAGTACGCAATGGTCATATACCTTCACGCCGGGATACAGCACGGAGCCGGAGCCGATCTTAACGTTGTCTCCCAGGTAAACGCCGGGGTAGATCTTCACATTATCGCCAAGCTGCACGTTCTCGCCCAGGTAGGCGAATGCGCCGATAAATACGCCCGTTCCCATCTTCACGGTGGCCGGCACGTGCGAAGGCTGCTGGATGCCCGTTTTAGCGCCCGCGCCCGTCATCTGCTGGTACTTCTCCAACAGGAGGGCAAAGGAGCTGTATGCGTCCTTAACGCGGATCAGCGTGGGCTTTACGGGCCGGTCGATCTCCAGGGTATCATTTACGACGAGGATGGAAGCCTGTGTGGTGTAAATAAACTCTTCATACTTGGGATTGGCGATGAAACTCAACATGCCGTCTCCTGCCTCCTCGATTTTGGCGATATTGTGCACCTTCACTTCCGGGTCCCCTCCAGCTTACCGTTCAGTATGGTAGCCAGCTGTAATGCGCTGAATTGCATAGTTATAATTTGAAATGTTACCTTCCAGGCTGCCGCACGATAATATAATCGTATTCACTAACATGTTAAGTTCGTATAAAACGTTGTTAGCCTAGAATTTTGGATGACAAATGTAGAATTTTTTTATCGGTCTTGCCAAAGTATGCGATACAAGGGCATTGTCGATCGAAGAAATATCCCGCACGTTACCGTCCTTATATAATATGTTAATCTTTTCATCTTCAGCATCATATGCTTTCAGGCTGGCCGCGTCGGTGAACACGAAATATTCCGCTTCCTCCGGGGAAAGCCCCAGTTCCCGCTGTGCTTTTTGCCGGATGGCGGCCACTTCCTCCTGCCCGAAGGGGTCGTTTCGGAGGGTGACCTTGAAAAGCCGGCGGTTTACCAGCCACCCGCAGAGGGTGCTCAGCGCCTTATCCGGATGCCCGGCCCAGACCTTCACGGCCCCCATGATGTCGTAATCGTCCAATAGGCAGAACTGGCGCAGCACTTCCGGGTCGCGCTCAAATTCCTGCCGGCCGGTACGGCTGTAAAGGAAATACCGCAAGGCAGGGGAGGCGAAAAGCTCCTCTCCCTTCCCCGCGAGCCATTTGGCCCGCATCAGTACCCTCACCAGCATGTTTTCCGCGCTCAGCACCGTCTTATGCAGGTATACCTGCCAGTACATGAGCCGCCGGGCCACAATGAACTTCTCGATCGAATAAATCCCTTTCTCCTCCACCATCAGCTCCCCGCCGGCCACGGTCAGCATCTTAATGATGCGGTCGTAAGAGATCACCCCTTCCGATACGCCCGTGTAAAAGCTGTCGCGGCTCAGGTAATCCATCCGGTCAACGTCTAACTGACTGGAAACCAGTTGATGAAGGAATTTCTTATGATACCGGTCGTTAAAGATCTCAAGCGTCAGGTCCAGCGCGCCGTCCATTTCCCGGTTGAGGGTCTGCATGAGCAGTTGTGAGATCTCCTCATGGGAGACGCCCTCCACCAGCGTATGTTCCAGCGCATGGGAATAAGGCCCGTGCCCTATGTCATGCAATAATATGGCCATTTTCGCCGCTACCTCTTCCTCCTCCGTAATCTCCACTCCCTTTCCTTTCAGCTCCGCCAGCGCGCAACTCATGAGGTGATAAGCCCCATGCTGTGATGGAACCGCGTATGCATGGCGCCCGGGTACACCAGGTGCGCCAGCGCCATCTGGTGGATTCGCCGCAAACGCTGGTAGTACGGATGCGACAGCAGGCTGAATATCAATGGATGATCAATTGTTATAAACCCATACACCGGGTCATTCACAATCTTGCGTTTACGGTCAGTCATTCAGTTATTTTGTAATCGATCGGTACAAATCTACGCCATCCGCGCTAACTTTTACTGAACCACAGGCCCTGTAATAACGTTTTAACGCCGCGCGGGTACGATTTTTGACCGTATCGAAATAATTGCCAATATATTCATAATTAATTCGTAATTCGTATACATGAACCAAATCAACATACTCTGGGTAGATGATGAAATCGATTCCCTTAAGTCGCAGATCATCTTCCTTGAAAATAAAGGCTACCACGTTTCCGCCCTCACAAACGGCTACGACGCCCTGGAATTCCTGAAGGATAACATCGTAGACGTCGTTTTGCTCGATGAATCCATGCCCGGCATCACCGGGCTGGAAACCCTGGGCAAAATAAAGGAGATCAACCAGCAGATACCCGTGGTAATGATCACCAAGAACGAGGCGGAAAACGTGATGGACGAAGCCATCGGCTCCCAGATCACCGATTACCTCATCAAGCCCGTCAACCCCAATCAGGTGCTCCTCTCCCTGAAGAAGATCATCGACAACAAGCGCCTCGTGGCAGAAAAGACCACTACCGCCTACCAACAACAGTTCCGGACGCTCTTCATGGCCCTGAACGATAATCCCAACCACGAAGAATGGGCCGATATCTATAAAAAACTCGTCTACTGGGAAATGGAAATGGCCAAATCCGACAGCCCGGAAATGCTGGAAGTCCTCCAGTCCCAGAAAGCCGAAGCCAATACCGAGTTCGCCAAGTTCATCAACCGGAACTATGCCGACTGGGTAACCCCAACGCCAAAGGAGCCCCATCATGAGCCATACCCTCTTCGCAAAGAAGATAGTGCCCCTGATGGACCCCTCCGTCCCCAATTTCTTCATCCTGATCGATAACCTCCGGTACGACCAGTGGAAGGCCATCCAGCCCATCTTCTCCGAAACCTTCCGGTTGGTGGAAGAAGACACCTTCTACAGCATCCTCCCCACTTCCACCCAATACGCCCGCAACGCCATCTTCTCCGGCATGCTGCCCATCGATATCGAAGCGAAGTTCCCGGAAGAATGGAAGAACGACGACGAGGAAGGCGGTAAGAACCTCCACGAAGAGAAGTTCATGGCCGCTCAGCTGGCCCATCTCAAAATGGACCCCAGGTTCTCCTACACCAAAGTGGTCCATCATTCCGACGGACAGCACCTCGTCAACAACGTGCACAACCTTCTCAACTATCCCCTCAACGTCATCGTTTACAACTTCGTGGACATGCTCAGCCATGCCCGTACGGAAATGGAAGTGCTGAAAGAGCTCGCGGGAGACGAGGTCAGCTACCGCTCCATCACCGCCAGCTGGTTCGAGCACTCGCCCCTGCACCAGGCGCTGAAGAAGATATCGGATAAGAAATTCAACCTGATCGTTGCGACCGACCATGGCTCCGTCCGGGTAAAGACACCAGTGAAAGTGATCGGCGACAAACAGACCACCACCAACCTTCGCTATAAGCACGGGCGCAACCTGAACTACGACCCGAAAGAAGTTCTGGCCTTCCGCGACCCGAAAGATGCAGGGCTGCCGCGGCCTAATGTCAATTCTTCTTATATCTTTGCCCGCGAAGACGGATACCTCTGCTATCCGAACAATTATAATTATTTTGTCAACTATTACCGCAATACCTTCCAGCACGGAGGCATCTCGCTCGAAGAGATGATCGTGCCGGTAGCGAGAATGGTGAGCAAATAGATAAACGGGAGATTATATGAACCTGAAGAGTACCCCCGCCAACCTGGCGAAGCTGGAGAAGATCTTTGACGAAGCGAAATATATCATTCGCTACGAGAAAGGTACTTTCAACTCCGGCTATTGCATACTGGAACATAAGAAAGTAGTGGTCGTGAACAAATTCCTGAACGTGGAAGGGCGCATCAACACCCTGCTCGACATCATGCCCGCCATCTCGCTGGAAGAAGGATTCCTCACGCCCGAATCGCAGAAACTCTACCGACAGGTGCTCGACAGCAAAGCCCTCGCCGCCGCCGAAGCCGCCAAAGAAGAAGACGCGAAGGGAGGAGACGACGAACCCGCCGGCGGCGCGCCCGAAGCAGCAAACGATAACGAAAACCCGGAAACCCCGCAGCCGTGAAAGTGACCTTCCTCGGTACGGGTACCTCGCAGGGCGTGCCGGTCATCGCCTGCCCATGCGCCGTTTGCGCCTCCGCCGACCCGCGCGATAAGCGCCTCCGTTCCTCCATTCTCATCTCCGACGAACAAGCCGGCAATATCGTGATCGATACCACGCCAGACTTCCGCTACCAGATGCTCCGCGCACAGGTAAAGCGCCTCGAAGCCGTGGTCATCACCCATTCCCATAAAGATCATATCGCCGGGATGGACGATATCCGCGCTTTCAACTATTTCCAGCAACAACCCATCGATATCTATGCGTCGGAATATTCGCAGGATGTAATTATCCGCGAATTCTCCTACGCCTTCGCCGACTTCAAATACCCCGGCATCCCGGAACTGAACCTCCGCACCATCGGCGACGAACCTTTTAACGTGAACGGACTGAAGTTCACGCCCATCAACGTATTGCATCATAAGATGCCCGTGCTGGGATTCCGCTTCGGCGACTTTACTTATATCACTGACGCCAACTTCATTGCGCCCGAAGAAAAAGAAAAGATCCGCGGTTCGCAGGTGCTTGTCCTGAATGCCCTGCGCCGCGAAAAACATATCTCTCATTTCACGCTCGATGAAGCCATCGCATTAGGCCAGGAGTTGGAAGTGCCACAGGTGCTGTTTACTCATATCAGCCACCAGCTTGGCTTACATGCGGAAGTAGAACCCACCTTGCCCGAAGGTATGCACCTCGCATACGATGGGCTCGAAATAAATTTGTAATCAAAAAGACCTACATTCGGCATCCATAAAAACCATTGTTTGTGCCGAACGCCCACCGATTTTTCCCGCCGGGAAAGACTAGGCATTGCCTGTCTGCTGATCCTCATCTGTATCATTCATGGATTCCCCTACGCCTGGATGCGCATCCGCCCTTCGCCACCGGTGTCCGACACGCCTGGCATCGAAGAAGCCGAACGCACCGTGGCCGCACTGATGGCAAACGACGCGCGCGAAAGAACGCGGCGGTACGACAGCATGCGCGCCAGCTGGAAGCGTAAGCCTTACAACAAGGATTCCGCATATCGCAAGACCTGGCAGCGCGACAGTGCATGGAAGATAACCTGGGAAAAGAAACCGCCGCCGGTAATTCAAATCAATGCATCCGACAGTGCGGATTGGGAGCGACTGCCGCACATCGGGCCAGGCTATGCAGGGAGGATCGTCAGGTTCAGGAGCGCCTCGGCGGCTTCGAAAGTGTCATACAAGTAAGTGAAACCTACGGTTTGCCCGATTCCGTATTTAATAAAATTCAACCTTACTTACGACTGGGTGACGAATCTCTAAGAAAGATCGATATCAATGAGACAGATGAAAAATCTTTGGCCCATCATCCATACATCAACACGAAATTAGCCCGTGCCATCGTACGATATCGCAATGCCAACGGGCGTTTCAGGCAGGTGGCAGACCTCCGCGCATTGCCTTTGGTGAATGATTCCATTTATCGTAAAATTGAAAAATACTTAATCGCCCCTTAAAACGTATTTCAGGTTATGAATTTTCAGCCAACGGACATGCAACAACAGATTGCCCAGGTGATCAAAGATTTCGGAAAAGCGAACATACAGCCGCACATTATGGAATGGGACGAATCACAGACGTTTCCTGCAGACCTCTTTCACCAGATGGGTGAACTGGGCCTGATGGGCGTCCTGGTTCCGGAGCAGTATGGCGGTTCGGGACTGGGATACCTCGAATACGTGACCGTTATCAGTGAAGTAGCGCGGATTTGCGGCGCGGTAGGACTGAGCCTCGCGGCGCACAACAGCCTCTGCACCGGTCATATCCTGCAATTCGGGAACGAGGAACAGAAACAGCGCTGGCTGCCTAAACTCGCGTCCGGCCAATGGATCGGCGCCTGGGGCCTCACAGAGCCTAATACAGGTTCCGATGCCATGAACATGAAATGCACGGCCCGCAAGGAGGGAGACGAATGGGTGCTGAACGGCACCAAGTGCTGGATCACGCACGGAAAGAGCGGAGACGTGGCAGTAGTGATCGCCCGGACCGGCGAAGTGCGCGACAGCCATGGTATGACCGCCTTCGTGGTGGAGCGCGGTACGCCCGGCTTCAGCGGCGGCAAGAAAGAAAATAAACTAGGTATGCGCGCTTCAGAAACCGCCGAAATGATTTTTGACAACTGCCGGATTCCTGCCGCAAACGTGTTGGGTAAAGAAGGCGATGGGTTCATCCAATCCATGAAGGTGCTCGACGGCGGACGGATCTCTATCGCGGCCTTGTCATTGGGCATTGCAAAAGGGGCGTATGATGCAGCGCTGAAGTATTCGCAGGAACGCCAGCAATTCGATAAGCCTATCTCCAGCTTCCAGGGTATATCCTTTAAACTGGCGGATATGGCCACCCAGATCGCGGCGGCGGAGCTGCTGACGATGCAGGCGGCCGATATGAAGAACAAACACCTGCCAATGACCAAACAGGCGGCCATGGCGAAATATTATGCCTCCGAAATAGCTGTATCCATCGCTAATGAAGCCGTGCAGGTTTTCGGGGTTACGGTTATACGAAAGACTTCCCCGTAGAGAAGTTCTACCGCGATGCGAAGCTGTGCACCATCGGGGAGGGGACGAGCGAGATCCAGAAGATCGTTATCGCCCGGGAGGTACTGAAAGCCTAAACTCACATTTCAAAAGGTCAATCCGTCAATAGTCAGCGGCTGGCGCCTCCGGGAGCCAGCCGCTGCGGTTTTATGGCGGGTTGCCGGCCGGGGATTTTAATGATATTTGTAAAGGTTTTGTGCATCCAAATTGGCCTGAGTTTCGTATATTCTATGAGCCAATAAGCCAGGGTAACGGCGGACCAGTTTGTCCCTTTTAGCCTTTAAGCGAAGGTCTCCTATCATGCAGTCAGTATTTATATATATCGAACCTTTCTTTCCCCGGCGGAGTGCCCATTCGCTACCGCACCTATACTATTTTCACTTTAATGCGTCCTTTTCTTCTCTTGATTGAATGCCAGTCATTTATCCGCATCAAGTCCACCTCAAGTCCACATCAACTCCACCTCAGGTCCGGGTATTATAGTATTGTCCTTCGGTGATCCTTCGGTTGCCACGCGTAGATACTACGTAGTTATTCCGTACACATTCCGTAGATAACTCCTTGTCATACCGTCATATTTCAATACCTATCCCCGGATTTCTCTGAAATTGCTGCTAACCACCTTCTGATCAGTAACTTACCCCCTTTTGTACAGCGTCTTAATTACTTCACGTCTGCCCCTCGTCTGCCCTTCGTCTGCCCTTCGTCTGCCCTACGTCTGCCCTACGTCTGCCCTTCGTCTGCCCTTCGTCTGCTCTTCGTCTGCCCTTCGTCTGCTTTAAACATCCTTGGTTTCGTCCTGAAAAAGCTATACAGTCGGGTAGCTCTGGTGCTGAAACTGGTTTACACCTGATGTTAAAAAATACTGATATCGGTTTACAGCGACCTGGTAAATCCTGTTTCGGGTTTACAGAACTTTTTTAGTCGTGTTTTGGTTTTTCAACCCCTATGCTGGGTTCCTTTTGATTTATCCGCAAACCAGGCAGTGGATTTCACGTTTTACAGCGTTTTTATGCGGTGTCTGGAACTACAAAAACAGGTAGAATGGAACAAAACGCTGATAAATGGAGCAATCAACGCCCTTTCCGCAAACTTTTTATCCACAAAGTAGATATTTTAATCAGGCGTAAAGGTGTTGGTGAGTTATAACTTAGTGATTCTGATGGCGCTTTTTTTCTTTTTTTCAATATTTACACCTTAGTGTGATGGAAAATTGATAACAGAAAGTTAAATTTGAGTTAATTACTTTCCTTACCAATTTATCAACCTAAACATTAAGAAAGATCGAGAAAATTTTACTCCAAAGAAGCCGCCCCTCTCAGGGGCGGTTTTTATTGGTCCCAGCCGTTAGTTGAAAACTACGCACTTTAGTGCGAGGGCTTTAGTAATGCGAGAAAATCTATCTAAATTAGGTAGATGATGCGCCATGGTAGCCATACAGTAAGCCGATTGACGGTTCATATCGTTTGGGTGACCAAATATCGATATCACGTATTACAAGGAGATGTTCAGCATCGCTGTCGAGCATTGTTGATACAAATATGCAACGCTGAGGACATTCGGATCTTAAAGGGAGTTGTGAGCAAGGATCATGTCCATATGCATATTGAATACCCCTGCAAACAAAGTGTAAGTGATATTGTAAAGCGATTGAAGGGGTTGACATCGAGGAAGTTACAGCAAGAATTTCCCAAGTTACACTATAGGTATTGGGGCCGTCACTTTTGGGCAATTGGTTATGGGGCGTGGAGTACGGGTAATATAACAGACCAAATGGTGCAAGATTACCTGGATCACCACAAGGATGACCCAGGTGCTAATGCTGAAAATTTAATGCTGGAGTAGGACTTTAGTCCGGCACACCCAAACCTCTGCACTTTCAGTGCAGAGTATTTTAGTTCCTATAGCTGCCACACCTTCAGCTTTGCCGGCGGAAAGCCGTAAAGCCTTTAAAAGCGGCGGAAAAATGATTCGGAGAACTATACCCGAGGAAGTCCGCCACCTCATTCACATTTCTTTTCTCTTCGATAATGAGGCGCCGTGCGGTTTTCATCCGCATTTCCTGCACATAGCCGAATACGGTGTTGCCGAATAATTGCTTGAAACCTTTTTCAGTTTGAATTCATTGAGGCCGAACCGTCGGCAGAGATAGCCAAGGCTCAGCTGCTGGTCGAGGAAATGCTCGCGCAGGAAATCCTTCACGCTTTGCAGTCGGGCTACATCGGCCGCGGGGATTATACGCCCGGGCTCCGCCTTTACCTGAAAGTGAAGCAATGCCTGCAGCGGGTCCCAGTCGCCCGGGAAATCATGATCCGCCACGGTGACGTGATCCATAAAAATGCATGGTTAGAGACCGCGCTTTGCGCGTCAATTGAAGCTTTTGGGGTCATAACGTAATCCGTTTTTCGTACTGTATTATCCGTTTGTCGTACTACCTGGGGTTGCGGCAGTACCTAATTTTGATTCCACAAAAATAATCAATCTAATGTTGCGGAAAATACTGAAATGGACGGCCGGTATCTTAGGCGTCCTCATCCTCGGCTTACTTATTACATATTTCATCATGCATATCATGGTGAATAGTAAAAGGGATAAAATTTACAACGTAGAAGTACGGATGTTCGATATTCCAACGGATTCGGCCACAGTGGCGGCTGGAGCGCATATCTACGCAACGCGTGGCTGTGCGGACTGCCACGGGGCCGATCTGAAAGGGAAAAATTCCTGGACGAGGGGCCGATCGGTACCATTTACGGTACCAACCTCACCCGCGGCAAGGGCGGAAAGGCAACGGATTATACGGACCGCGACTGGATACTGGCATTGCGCCACGGTATCCGCAAAGACGGGAAGCCATTGCTGGTAATGCCTTCCTACGAATATTACAAGATGACGGACGCGGATCTCGGCGCGCTCATTGCCTATATCAAGACCGCTCCGCCTGCGGATAATGAGACCGCTTCCCCAGCCTGGGGCCCGTAGGTACGGTGCTTTCTGCCCTGGATAAGCTGCCCCTCATCCCCGCGGAAAAAATAGACCACGGATGGCGCCCTGGCGCACCCATAGCAAAGGGCGCCACGGCGGAATACGGGCAGTATCTGTCCATGTCCTGCACCGGATGCCACCAGCCTAATCTGAAGGGCGGAGAAAGCCCCATTCCCGGCGGCGTATTTGTAAGGGATATTACGCCAAGCGGCAACCTGGGCAAATGGTCCGAGCAGGATTTCATCGCCGTGCTGCGTACGGGCAAAACGCCCGATGGCCGTACCATGAAGAACGAGGACATGCCCTGGCAGATGACGAATAAGTACTCAGATGAAGAATTAACGGCCCTGTACCGTTATTTAAAAACGCTGTAACTATCGGCAGCCCCGGATCGATATATAATCGTGTTGCCGGAAAACATAACGTAAAATTAAATTTTGCGGCAGGATAGGGGTGACGGGTGAGGATAGGCGTTATATGAGCGAACCCCGGGGCGCAAGGGCGCCGAAAGGAAATGGAACATTATTACAAACGAACAGAGGCGCCGGGAAGCGCCTCTGTATAAAAACGATGAATATGCTTTTGTTGCTTGTGTCTGCTGCGCAGAATTCGCGTGATTTCATTTATTGCCTGGTTTCAGACGCCTGCCGCAGCATCCGCCGCGCGGCCTGATGTTAATCCAGAAAATCTTCCGCGGCGTCCGGCTTCTTGGGTTGGGCGCCGCCCGCCATACCGGCGAACCACACATCCACATTGCCCGCTATCATGGGGGCAACTTACTTTTTACGAAATCTTTTACGGCTTCGATGGCCTTTACGGCCTGTTCGTCATTAATGCCGGCTTTATCTTTCACTTGTTGGATGAGCTCTTGCATCGGGTTGCTTTTAATCGTTATGAGTTAGGTTGATCAGGCTACCTTGAGGGCAACGAGCGTGCTCTTTTCGAGCTTCTCGGCCGCATAGGCGCGGGTGAGCACGAAAGATTTCTCGTTGGTGCTGGGAAGCGAGAACATGGCTTCCGCCAGTACCACTTCACAGATGGAACGGAGGCCGCGGGCGCCCAGTTTGTATTCCAGCGCTTTTTCCACGATATAGTCTACCGCATCGGCTTCGATCTCGAACTCGATGCCTTCCACCTTGAACAGTTTCTTATACTGCTTGATGAGGGCATTGCGCGGCTCGGTCAGGATGGCCCGGAGGGCTTCCTTATCGAGGGTATTCAGGTAGGTTACCACCGGCAGGCGGCCCAGCAGTTCGGGGATAAGGCCGAATTGCTTCAGGTCCTGCGAGTTGATGTAGCGCAGGATGTGCTTGCGGTTTTGTTCTTCCTGTTCCTTGTTCACCGTGAACCCGATAGAGTGGGTCTGGATACGGCGGGAGATGATACGGTCTACACCGTCGAACGCACCGCCGCAGATGAAGAGGATGTTCTGGGTATTTACCTTGATCAGTTTCTGTTCCGGGTGCTTACGCCCGCCTTGCGGGGAACCAACACTTCGGTACCTTCCAGGAGTTTCAGGAGGCCCTGCTGAACGCCTTCGCCGCTCACGTCGCGGGTGATGGACGGGTTATCGCTTTTACGGGCGATCTTGTCGATCTCGTCGATATAAACGATCCCTCTTTCGGCGGCTTCCACGTCGTAGTTGCAGACCTGGAGGAGGCGGGTTAGGATGCTTTCCACGTCTTCGCCCACGTAACCCGCTTCGGTGAATACGGTAGCATCCACGATGGTGAAGGGTACGTTGAGGAGGCGGGCGATGGATTTGGCGAGGAGGGTCTTACCGGTACCGGTTTCACCTACCATGATGAGGTTGGATTTTTCGATCTCCACGTCATCTTCCGTTACCTGTTGGTTGAGGCGTTTATAGTGGTTGTAAACGGCTACTGCGAGGATCTTCTTGGCATCGTCCTGACCGATCACGTATTCATCCAGGAATTGCTTGATTTCTACAGGTTTGGCCACTTTCGGTACGAAGTGCGACGGACCGCTTTTGCGGGCGCTTCGCCGGCGGGGCTCAGTTCCTGCTCGATGATCTCCTGAGCGTTGGCCACGCAGTTTTCACAGATATGGCCGTCCGCACCTGCGATCAGTATCCTTACTTCGTCTTTGTTCCGGTTGCAGAACGAACAGCGTATCTTGGATTCTTTCATTTGCTGGGTTTTAATGTCAAGGCTGTTGCAGCCTCAGGTACAAGGTACAAAATTACGCATTTTTCGCGGGTTATGAAAGGGAATCGCAGGCCGGATAACAGCATTCCTGCGGCCTTACGGGCGTGCTTTATACAAAAAATGTTAAAATGTCCGCCGTTGTTCCCAGGGTATAAAGGCCGGGGATTACCGGGCATAAAAGGCGCTCCTTGCGGGAGCGCCTTTTTCGTTTCGTTTATCCGGACGATTACTGCGGGGTGTTGCCACCTTCTACAGCTTTCTTGCGGGGATTTTTATCCAGGACGTCGTCGATGATGCCGTAGTCTTTGGCTTCGTCGGCGGTCATCCAGAAGTCGCGGTCGCCGTCTTTCTCCACTTTCTTCACGGGTTGGCCGCAGTGGGAAGCGATGATCTCGTTCAGCTCTTTCTTCAGCTTCACGAATTCACGCGCGGTGATCTCGATATCTGAGGTCTGGCCTTCTGCGCCGCCGTGGGGCTGGTGAATCATCACACGGGCGTGCTTAAGGGCAGTACGTTTGCCTTTGGTGCCGGCTACCAGCAGTACGGCGCCGAAGGAGGCTGCCATACCGGTGCAGATAGTGGCGATATCGGGGAAACGATCTGCATGGTATCATAGATACCCAGACCAGCGTATACGGAGCCGCCGGGGCTGTTGATATACATCTGAATGTCGCGGTTACGGTCCGCAGACTCCAGGAACAGTAACTGTGCAGTGATGACATTCGCTACATAGTCGTTCACGGGGTCGCCCAGGAAGATGATACGGTCTGCCATGAGGCGGGAGAACACGTCCATCTGGGTCACGTTCAGCTGGCGCTCCTCGATGATATAAGGAGTGAGGGAGTTGATACGTGAATTGCGTGCATAACTATCTACAACCAGGCTGCTGATTCCGCGGTGGTGGATCGCATATTTCCGGAATTCGTCATTAATGTTCATGATGGTGATGTTTATGAGGTAATTTAACAAAATCTTCTGCAGTAATTTCCTCTTCTTTTACTTTCACCTTTCCTTCAACGAAATCAAACAGTTTCGTAGTGATCAGTTCGCGGTAAGTCTGGTCAACGTATTTTTCGTCCTGCAGCAGGCGCTCCAGGTAGCTATCCATCCATTCTGCCTGTTCACCGCCGAGGCCGTAGTAAGACATGAGTTTGGTACGTGCGTTGTCTTTCAGTTCTTCGAAAGAAACGTCCAGTTTGTTATCGCGGATCAGTTTGTCGCTGATGAGGGTCCAGCGCAGCTGATGGTCGAAGTTCGGGTATTCTTTTTCTGCTTCCTCTTCGGTCTTGGGCGTTTCGCCGCCTTTCTGGAGCCAGCGTTTGAGGAAGTCTTTCGGCAGATCGATGGGCGTTTCGTGCACCAGCGTCTCGAACAGGTCGTTATGCAGGTGGTTGGTCGCTTCCTGTTTCCAGTATTTGCCGATCTCTTCTCTCAGTTTCTCGCGGAAAGCTTCAGCGGTTTTGATTTCCTGGCCGGGATAAACTTCGTTGAAGAATTCCTCGTTCAGTTCGCGTTTTCGATCAGGGTGAGCTTGGTGATGGTCAGCTGGAAGTATTTCTTGGCAGCGTCTTTATCGTTAGCCAGGCCAAGATCTTTGGTGATGTATTCGATACGGTCTTTATCGAATGCTTTGGAAAGCTGGAGAACAACGGTGTCGCCTACTTTCTTGCCCATGAGTTTTCCTGCGCGGCAGCGGAGAAGGTTTTCACGAGGAGGGAATTTTCCTTCTTCTCGGCGCCTTCAGCGATATTGCCTTTGCTGTCTGTCTCAATGAACTCGAGGTTCAGTACGTTGTTTTCGGAAGTTACGGTCTCGGGCTCGGTGGATTGGCCGCCTTTCAGCTGCAGGCGATCCAGTTCCTGTTCTACCACCTCGTCAGACACCTTTACATTGTAGCGGGTGAGGGAGGTTTTGGCCAGCAGGGGATCCACGTCGAAAGAAGGCTTCAGGCCTACTTCGAAAGCGAAGTCGAATTCCGCAGGTGTATTGTAATCGAAGTTTTTCGGTTCGTTCTCGAGGGAGAGGGGTTGCGCGAAGATCTCCAGTTTTTCAGTCTGGATGTAAGACATCAGTTCCTTTTCTACCGTTTTCAGAATTTCGTCTGCAAACAGTGCCTGGCCGCTCATTTTCTTGATCATGCCGGCGGGAACCTGGCCTTTCCGGAACCCAGGGATGTTGGCGGTTTTGGAAAAATGCTTAACAGCTTTCTCGAAATTAGGAAGGTAATCTTCCGGCTCACTTTCACAGTGATCTTATCATTTAATAAACCAATGTTCTCTCTGGTTACGGTTGCCATTTTTGCTTTTTGTTATTATTAAACACAGAAAATAAACTTGTTTGCTGTTTTCCGTGCTCAATCCTGTCAACCAAGATTGTGCCACGGGCCCGCAGTGCGGTAAACCTGCCTTTTTAGCAGGGCGGAGGGCCGCCGGACCGACAGTTTAACACTGCCACAAGCCCCGGACGGTAATCCGGCCTCCGATAAAGCGGTACATCTCAACGTTTTGTGAAAAGATGCCACTGCCGGCGAAGCGCGAAGATAGTGCGTTTTCGGGAAATTATGCGCCGTTGGCGCTCATATATAGGAAGTATCGGAATGCGTACCCTCAGAGCGAGGCCCGTGGCGTAACCCGGAACGGCACCTCCACCTGGAAAGCGCTCCGTCCAGGATCATGCCCGCCGCCAGTTCTCCCATCAGCTGGAAGTCTGTCGAAATAGTCGTGAGGCCGTTCAGGATAAAGGGTTTCAGCGGGGTTTCGTTGTAGGAGATAATGCCCGCGTCCTTCCCCGGCGTCAGGCCCTGCGCCCGCGTCTTGCCGATCAGCTCCACCAGGTCGCTTTCCCGCAGGTTGATATACACCTCCCCGGGCCGTACGCCCCCGCTGCCAGGTCGGGCACCACCCTGCTGGGGAAGGCGTAATCCTGACAAAACTGCTGGAAGCCGTCGCGGATCTCGTCCGGGTAATAGGTGTTCTCCGGGAAAATAAGCGTCAGCGCCTGGTAATGTTCCAGCCGCTCCCGCAATGCCTCCAGCGATTCATAGATATTCTCGCGGAAGTTCTCGTACACAGCCCCGTAAGCGCCCGTCACGCCCTTCAGTTTCTTATCGAGCAATAACAGCTTCTCCCGCGGGATGTCGTTCAGCAGCTCCTCCACCTCCACGCGCTCCCGGAAATGCGGGAGGATCACCACATGGGTGTATTCCGACAGGTTGCGCTGCAGAAGTTTTTTGAAAAGGCCGAAGTCGCTGTTGTAAATGTAGAAATCGATACTGGCCGCGTCGCCCAGTTTGCCGGCGAAGGCGTCGTAAATGATCTTCTTGTGCTCGCTGAGTTTGTTGAACAGGAGCAGTATTTTAAACTGCTGGCGCAGCCCTGTATGTTGCACGAAATACCCCTTGCCGGGCACAGATCCCAGTATCCCCGGGCCTTCAGCAGCTTCAGCGATTTCTCGGCCGTGTCGCGCGAGATGTCCAGCTTATAAGATAGCTCGTTGATGGATGGAAGGATATCGTTTTGCTTGATCTTTCCTTCACCGATAGCCTGCAAAAGGGCATCGGCCAGCTGCTGGTATTTGGGCGTGGCGGAGAAGTCGTCTATGGCGATATGCCGGAGGATGTCTGGTGTTTTCATAACATCTCCCAAAGTAGTGAAATAATTGAAAAACACAGGCAGGACGGGGCATGACAGTGATTCCGCACGCTTTGCATATTTTGTGAGTCACTTACAAAAATCCACGTTTTATGAATGCTATCCTGGGATTGTTCTTCCATTTGGTAGGCGGGTTCGCCTCCGGAAGTTTTTATCTGCCATACAAGAAAGTGAGAGGCTGGAGCTGGGAAAGTTACTGGATCACCGGCGGACTTTTCTCCTGGCTGATCGTTCCGTTCATCGCGGCATGGATCACGGTGCCCGGGTTTATGGACATCATTAAAAATACCGACGGCGCAACGCTGTTCTGGACGTACATCCTGGGAGTGCTTTGGGGATAGGGGCTGACCTTCGGGCTTTCCATGCGGTATCTCGGAATGAGCCTGGGGATGGCTGTGGCTTTGGGGTTCTGTTCCGCCTTCGGCGCGCTCATACCGCCCATTTACCGCAGCATCATGGCGCAGAGCGATAACAATTTCGGGACCATGCTGGCTACCAACCGCGGCCTGCTCATCCTGCTCGGCGTGGCGGTTTGCCTCGTGGGGATCATGATCAGCGGTAAGGCGGGCATGCGGAAGGAGAAGGAACTGACCGATGAACAGAAGCAGGAGAATATCCGCGAGTTCAACCTGCGCAAAGGGTTGACGGTAGCCATCATCTCCGGTATCCTCAGCGCCTGCATGAGTTTCGCGATATCGGCGGGCTCATCGATGAGTGAAGCGGCCGTGGCCAACGGCGCTAATCCGCTCTTCAAGAATAACGTGGCCTTCATCATTATCATGCTCGGCGGACTAACGACCAATTTCACCTGGTGCATGATACTGAACGCACGCAACCGTTCTTTTAAAGATTATACGAATAAACAAACGCCGCTGCTTAATAACTACTTCTTTTCCGCGCTGGCCGGCACTACCTGGTTCATGCAGTTCTTTTTCTACGGCATGGGCGAAAGTAAACTCGATAATGACGCCGGGTCCTGGATCCTGCACATGGCGTTCATTATCCTCATTTCCACTTTGTGGGGATTTGCGCTGAAAGAATGGAAAGGGGTATCCTCCAAGACCTACCGGACCGTGCTGGCGGGTATCGCCACGATTATTTTGTCTGTTATCCTGGTAGGTTACGGCAGCTCACTTAAAAATTAATTGATCGATGACGAAGCAATTCAAACACGTAAGTTATTTATGGGATGAGGCCAAAGCGGCCGCGATGGCAGGCGACGAGGTGGCCCTGTTGATCTACCGTTCCAACCTGCTGGGCGCCGATCTCCGGCTCACCAACTACGGCGGGGCAACACCAGCTGCAAAGCCACCGCCCCGACCCGCTCACCGGTAAGCCTGTGGAAGTGATGTGGGTAAAAGGTTCCGGCGGTGATCTGGGCACCCTGCAGCGCAGCGGCCTCGCCGCGTTGTATGTAGACCGCCTCCGCGCTCTGAAGAATATCTACAGCGGCATGGAGATGGAAGATGAAATGGTAGCGCTCTTCGATCATTGTATCTACGACCTGAAATCCAAAGCCCCTTCTATCGATACGCCCCTGCACGGTTTCCTGCCGTTCGCGCATATCGACCACCTGCACCCGGATGCCGCCATCGCCATCGCCGCAGCGAAAGACGGTGAGAAAATTACGAAGGAACTGTTTGGCGGAAAGATCGGATGGGTACCCGGCAACGCCCGGGCTTCGATCTCGGCCTGCAACTAAAAGCCTGCCTGGACGCCAACCCCGGTATCCGCGGCATCATGCTCGGCTCCCACGGCCTCTTTACCTGGGGCGATACGGCATACGAATCTTATATCAACACCCTCGAAGTAATCGAGCAGTGTGCGGAATACCTGGAGAAGAACCTCGGCAAGGCGCGCCCCGTATTCGGCGGCGCCCGCATGGAGGCGCTCCCAAATCGGAAAGACTGGCACAGGCCGCTGAACTGGCGCCCGTGCTGAGAGGCCTGGCGTCTTCGCACCAGCGTATGATCGGCCACTTCACCGACGATGAGCGCGTACTGCAATTCATTCACTCCAACGACCTGGAGCGCCTCGCTCCCTGGGCACTTCCTGCCCCGACCACTTCCTCCGGACCAAGATCAGTCCGCTGGTAGTGCATCCTGAGACCGCCGCAGACCGCTCCAAACTGGAAACCGCGTTCGAAGAATACCGTAAAATGTACGCGGCATATTACGACGCCTGCAGGCATCCGAACAGTCCTGCCATGCGCGATCCAAACCCGGTAGTGATTTTATGCCCGGGAATTGGTATGTTCACCTTCGCGAAGGATAAGCAGACCGCACGCGTTGCCGCCGAGTTTTATATCAACGCGATCAACGTGATGCGTGGCGCGGAAGCCGTATCGTCCTACACTTCCCTGCCGCGGCAGGAAGCGTTCGATATCGAATACTGGTTGCTGGAAGAAGCGAAGCTGCAGCGCATGCCGAAACCCAAAGCCCTCACCGGCCGCATTGCCCTGGTAACAGGCAGCGCCGGCGGAATAGGAAAGGCCATCGCCCGGAAGTTTGCACAGGAAGGCGCCGTGGTAGTGCTCAGCGATAATAACGCAGACCGCCTTGCAGAGGCCAGGGCCGGCTTCGAAAAGGAATTCGGTAAAGATACCTGCGCCGCCGCCGTGCTAGACGTGAAAGACGGCGACAACGTAACCAAAGCCTATCACACCGCCGCACTGGCATTCGGAGGGATGGACATCGTGGTGAACTGCGCCGGGCTCTCCATCTCCAAACCGCTGGAAGAACATACGGAAAAGGATTGGGACCTGCTGTACGATGTACTCGTGAAAGGACAGTTCTTAGTAACCCAGGCAGGCGTGGAAGTGATGCGCAAACAAAACCTTGGCGGTGATGTGCTGAACATCGTAAGCAAAAACGCCCTCGTATCCGGCCCGAACAACGCCGCATACGGCTCCGCGAAAGCAGCGCAGCTCCATTTGAGCAGGCTGAATGCTGCCGAGCTGGGCAAGGACCGCATCCGCGTCAATGTCGTAAACCCTGATGCCGTTATCGCCGACAGTACCATCTGGGCCGGCGCCTGGGCGGAAGGCCGGGCCAAAGCCTACGGTGTGAAAGTAGAAGAACTGCCGGCATATTATGCGAAGAGAACGCTGCTCAACCAGGTAATCTTACCGGAAGACATCGCAGACGCCTGCTTCGCGTTCGTGGGAGGATTATTGCAAAAAGCAACGGGCAACGTGCTGAATGTAGACGGTGGCGTAGCCATGGCTTTTGTCAGATAAAAACAGTACACCATGCAAATCGACCAGAATAAGATAGACGGTTACAATAGCCAGTCGCTCCGCAAACATGAGCGGGCGCTGGCATTTCTCCAGGGCGAGATCCCTAATGCTGACGAGATCATCTCCCAGCTGGGGAGTTCCAGATCGCGATCCCCAGCTGGGCGCTGGGTACCGGCGGCACCCGCTTCGGCAGGTTCCCGGCAGGCGGCGAGCCGCGCAACCTGGAAGAGAAGATCGAAGACATCGGCCTGCTGCATCGCCTCAACCGCGCCAGCGGCGCCATCTCGCTCCACATCCCCTGGATATCCCGGAAGACCCCGCGCACATACGCGCCGTTGCGGCCGCGCACGGGCTGAAGTTCGACGCCATGAACTCCAACACCTTCCAGGACCAGCCGGGACAGCAACACAGCTATAAATTCGGTTCCCTCCAGAACGTAAACCGCGACATCCGCAAACAAGCCATCGAACATAACATCGAAGTGATCCGCCACGGCGTTGCACTCGGGTCGGAATCGCTGACCGTATGGCTGTCTGACGGCTCCTGCTTCCCCGGCCAACTGAGCTTCCGCAAAGCGTTCGAGAATACCCTCGAAGGACTGCAGGAGATCTACGCGGAATTGCCGGACAACTGGAAGATGTTCGTTGAATACAAGGCCTTCGAACCGAATTTCTACTCCACGACAGTGGGAGATTGGGGCCAGTCGTACCTCTATGCTTCCAAGCTGGGCAGCAAGGCGTATACGCTGGTGGATCTCGGCATCACCTTCCCAATGCCAACATCGAGCAGATCGTTTCGCTCTTGCTCATGGAAGGCAAGCTGGGCGGGTTCCATTTCAATGATTCCAAGTATGGCGACGACGACCTCACCGTAGGCAGCATCAAGCCTTACCAGCTCTTCCTCATCTTCTGCGAACTGGTAGACGGTATGAATGCCCGTAACATGAAACACGCCACCGACCTCGGCTGGATGATCGATGCATCGCACAACGTAAAAGACCCGCTGGAAGATCTGCTGCAATCCGTAGAAGCGATCCAGATCGCATATGCCCAGGCTTTGCTGGTAGACCGTACCAAACTTACCGCTGCACAGGAGCGCAACGATGTGGTGGCTGCGCAGGAAATTTTACAACAGGCATACCGGACGGATGTTCGTCCGCTGGTAGCAGAAGCGCGCCTCCGCGCCGCAGGGGCGCTCGATCCGCTGGGAGTATACCGCGGCGAGCAGGTAAGGGCAGGGCTCATCCGGAGGAGAGGGCTTTCCACGATCGCAACAGGTTTATAGACCATGACGAAGATTCCCGTTATCGCCGTGCTGGACATCGGCAAGACCAATAAAAACTATTCCTTTTCGATGAAAGTTACCGGGTGGTGCATGAGAAAACGTGCGCCTCCCGGAAACTGCCGACGAAGACGGAGACCCCTGCGAATGCATCCACAGCCTGCGCGACTTCGTGCATTCCTCGCTGGAAGAAGCACTGGCGCTGCCTGGCGTGGACGTCCGCGCGGTGAATGTTTCCGCCTATGGCGCAAGCCTCGTGTACATAGATCCTGAGGGCCGTCCGCTGACGCCGCTGTATAATTACCTCAAATCTTACCCCGCGCATTTGCGCGACGGACTGCACGGGCAATACGGCGGTAAGGCCGGTTTCTCCAGGCAGACCGCTTCCCCGCGCTCGACAGCCTCAATTCCGGCTGCAGTTATACCGTCTGAGAACGGAGCGCCCCGGACTGTTTGCCCATGTGCATCGCGCGCTGCACCTGCCGCAGTATGTGAGTTTCCTGTTGACGGTACGCCCTGCGCAGATATTACCAGCATTGGCTGCCATACCGCGATGTGGGATTTTGAGCGAAATGATTATCATAGTTGGATACAAAACGAGCAGCTGGCGCATGTCATGGCCCCGCTTCGGGATGCGGGAGATGTGGTGAATGGCGTTGTGGGGGAGGGTGATTCCTACCGGCCCGGGGCTTCATGATTCTTCGGCAGCGCTCATCCCGTACCTGATGCAGTTTAAAGAGCCGTTCGCGCTGATTTCAACGGGTACCTGGTGCATTACGCTCAATCCCTTCAACTCCACGCCACTAACGGCCGAAGAACTGGAGCAGGATTGCCTGTGTTACCTTTCGTATGACGCCCGGCCGGTGAAAGCGTCCCGTTTGTTTTCTGGATTTGTACATGAAAGAGAAGTAGCGCGTATCGCGGATTACTTCAACCGGCAGCCTGCGCATTACCAGGCCGTACCATTTGAAATGCGGATGATGGAGAAGATGCGGGCCGGCGGCGATTTTTCGCAGCGCGACCTGTCTGCATTCCGCTCGGATGTGGAGGCATATCATCAACTGATCTATGACCTGGTGACAGCGCAGTACCGTTCCACTTCGCTCGTACTGAAAGGCGCGCCGGTTACAAAGATATTCGTGGATGGAGGGTTTGGGAAGAACGATGTGTTCATGCAGATGCTGGCGGCGCGGTTCAGCGGAACAGACGTCTTCGCGGCCATGGTGCCGCAGGCCACCGCATTGGGCGCCGCATTGGCATTACACCATGCCTGGCAGCAGGGGCCGCTGCCGGATCAGTTGATCACATTGGCCCCGTACCCCGATCCCGGCACAAAAATTCTTGGATGATAGACTTCACTTTTCATGAGCCGGCATTGACCGTTCCCACAAAGATGCTGACTAGATACGTGTTAAGTGAAATAGCATACAGGGCGCAAATCTTCATTTGCCGCTCCATTTAACTTTAATCTATCAACGCCAGTAAACGGTCGCGCACCAGCAGGCAGGCGCCTGCCATGCCTGCATGTTCTCCCCTGCGGGAAAGTACCAGCCTGGTATCGTTATTCACCAACGTTAAAGAATACTTGTTAATAGCGCTGCGGATAGGCAGCATGATGTAATCGCCGGTGGAAGCAAGCGCCCCGCCCAGGATGACCAGTTCCGGGTTGAGGATATTGATGAGGATGGCGATTCCGCGGCCGAGTTTCTCCCCGATCGTCGCGATGAGCTCGATGGCCAGGGTGTCTTCCTGTTTGAGGGCGGAGAGGATGTCTTCCAGCTGGATGTCGTCCGGATTAGGGAACTTCTTTGCAATGATGCTGCTCGCGCCTTCGCGGAGCCGTTTTACGAAGAGGCGGGTAAGCGCCGCGCCGGAAGCTTCCGTTTCCAGGCATCCCTTTACCGCAGTGACAGAGTATCTCGTTATCAAAGACCGGGATATGCCCGATATCCCCGGCAAATCCGGATTTACCGTAGTAGAGTTGTCCGTTGAGGAGGAGGCCCATGCCTATGCCATGTTCCAGGTTAATGAAGAAAGCGTTCTTTTCGGGGTAGGCGCCGCTGGAGAACTCACCATAGGCCACGGCGCGGGAGTCGTTTTCCAGGTAGGTGGGTATTCCCAGCCGCTGCTCGATCACCTTGCTGAGCGGGTCTTCCTGGAAATGGAAGAAGCTGTAGCTATAACCGGAGCGGAAATTGATCCTGCCGGAAAGATTGACGCCGATGCCGATCACTTTCCGTTTGCCTTTGCCGGCAGCCTGGATGAACTCGCTGATGATATCGCACAGGCGGTTGAGGGCTTCAGGGTATTCTTTAGATGGAAAGGCACTTTTTCCTGGGTGCGCACGAGGTTACTGCGGAAATCCCCAGCCCCAGGTTTACATAGTAATGCTTGATATCCACTCCTACAAAGAAGAAGGAATCGGTTTCCAGGCCGTATACATTCGGCCGCCTGCCCGCAGCCGCTTCGATCTTCCCGTAATCCTTCACGAGCCCGTCCGCTATCAGCTCATTGATCAGCTCCCCGACTTTAGGCACGCTGGCATTCAGTTCACGGCTCAGATCGGCGATGGTGGCGTTACCCGTATTCACAAACCATGTCAGGATCTGCTTCTTCTGCTGCAGGTTCTTATACGCCACCCCGGTGATCGCATCATTTCTCAGGTCTTCGAAGAATGTATGCCTCATAGAGAAGAAAAGTACCACAAAACATCTCAACCTAATAGTAACCCTTATTTATTAAATTATTTAAATAACTCTTGCAGTGGTAAAGGCTGTAATTCCGCAAGCTTTCCTGACCGGATATCTTTCAAAAAAACTTTTCATTTTTTTCTATTTTTAGCCTTTCAGGCAGCATATCGCATTTCATTTCCGGCTGCCGGGTGTCGGGGAAATTGCGATCTTCTGTTCATCATCGCAATGCACTGCACTTTTCATGCAGAGGTTTTATTCACTTAAATCATTACGCAACCACCAGTGGTGGTGTTTCAGCATATTGCTATTAATGCTTTGCTGGGGCATCATGGCGTTGACAATACAAATAGAAACCGATGCATCGCTTCGATAAAACACAGATAAAGTAGATGAAAAAACTATGGATGTTCGGGTGCTTGCTGGCATTGGCTGCCTGCTCGCGCACCTCGCCCGGAAAAAGGTATTGCTGCTCTCCTCGGCCGGCAGCACGGAAACCATGACCGCCGCCGCGAAAGCCACGGCCGAAGCAAACGGATGGGAACTGGTGGAAGGAAATAAATCCTTCCTGCACCCCGATTCACTGCAACAATTCAGAACGGTAGTCAGCAACTGGTCGTACCCCGACAGCCTCGACCATCGCCAGCTCAACGCCCTCCAGCGATACCTGGAGGCAGGGGGCACCTGGGCCGTGCTGAAAGATTCTTCTTTCAAATTGAAAGGCTGGCCCTGGCTGGATGCCCTGTCAGAAAACGAACAGGTATTCATGGGCTCACCCGTAGAACTGGAACGTATCCTGCAGAAAGCGGGAGATGAGGCTGAAGGGCTGGATTATGCCGCCTGTGCCACGCCCGCCATCCCGGAGAATAACCGCTACACCTACACGATGCTCGCCCAGGGCCTGGATGAACCGCTCCAACTGGCCGTGCTTCCCGGTAACGATGTTATGTTCGTAGAACGGAAAGGCGCGGTAAGATTGTTCCGCGCCCGCGAAAAAGATGTTATTACCCTTACACAGTTCGATGTATACAGCGGCCTGGAAGACGGGCTCCTTGGCGTAGCGATGGATCCGGAATTCGATAAGAACAACTGGGTGTATTTCTATTACGCCGTGGGCGGCGAAGCGCCGGTAAGCCGGCTTACACGTATGGAACTGCGCGGCCAGCGCCTGCTCCGCGAAACGGAGAAAACACTCCTCGAAATCCCCACCCAGCGAAAGCATTGCTGCCACTCCGCGGGTTACATCGAGTTCGGGCCGGATAAACTGCTCTATCTTTCCACCGGCGATAACACTAACGCCGAAGAAACGGAAGGCTATACGCCGGTTGACGAGCGCCCCGGCCGTGAGCTTGCCGATGACCAGGCCACGTCCGCTTCCTCGGCAGACCTGCGCGGCAAGATCCTCCGCATCCGCCCGACAGCCGACGGTACTTACGAAATCCCTGACGGCAACCTTTTCCCGAAAGACGGCTCGAAAGGCCGCCCGGAGATCTATGTCATGGGCTGCCGCAATCCCTTCCGGTTCACGGTAGACCGTAAGAACCAGTACGTGTATTGGGGATGTTGGGCCGGATACCAAAGTGCCCGGCAGCGAAGGTACCATCAGCTACGACGAAGTGAACCAGGCACGCCAACCAGGATTTTACGGATGGCCGTACTTCCTCGGAGAGAACGAAGGGTTGCCCAAGTGGGACTTCGCTACCAAAACCGAAGGTCCTAAGCTGAATCCCGCCAGGCCCATCAACAACTCGCCCAATAATAAAGGCATCAAAGAATTGCCGCCCGCGCAGCCGGCCATGATATGGTTCGGCGACGGCCCTTCCGCCAAATTCCCCCTCGTAGGCAAAGGCGGGCAAAGCGTAATGGCCGGACCTGTTTACTACGCCGATCAGTTCAAAAATGCCGAATACAGACTTTCGGATTATTACGACGGGAAGCTGATCATCTATGACTGGGTGCGCCGCTGGATCATGGCGGTAACCTTCGATAAAGATCATAACTACCTCCGCATGGAGCCATTCCTGGATCAGCTGGAACCTGCGGCTCCCATCGATCTGCGCTTCGCGGACGACGGATCCATCTATATGCTGGAATACGGTACCAACTGGTTCTCCCGCAACATGGACGCCCGCCTCGTACGCATCACTTATGCCGCCGGCAACCGCAGACCGGTAGCAGGCATCGCGGCCGACCAGCTCACAGGCCCCGCTCCCATGACTGTGAAACTGTCGGCCAAAGGCTCCTCAGACCCCGACCGCCAGGACCATCTGCATTACAAATGGACGGTAGACGGTAAGGAATACACAGACTCCGCCGTTTCTCATGCGTTTGCCAAACCCGGGATGTATAAGGTACAGCTGACCGTCACCGACGATCACAAAGCCTTCGACACCGCGTCCCTTTTTATCAAAGCGGGCAACACGCCGCCTACAGTGCAGATCGCCACGGCAGCCAACAGCACCTTTTACTGGGATAATCACCCCTTCCCTATAAAGTGACCGTAACGGATCCGGAAGACGGCAAGATCGCGCCGGAAAGGATGACGGTTGGTTTCAACTTCATCCCTTATGGCCGTGATATGGCCGGCGCACTGACGCAGGGAGGGGCATTGCCTACTCCGAAAGGCAAGGAGCTCTTTTATTCACTGGATTGTAAGGCCTGCCATACCGAGAACTCGGCCTCAGTTGGCCCCAGCCTTATGGACATCGCCGGGAAGTATGAGCATACCGACAAGAACACAGTTTTGTTGGCGGATAAGGTCATCCGCGGCGGCAGCGGCGTATGGGGAACCGTCCTATGAGCGCGCATCCCGGTATGGCGGTAGAAGAAGCGAAGACCATCGTGGACTATATCCTGTCGCTCAAGGCCGGCGCCAACCTGCCTCCGGAAGGTTCCCTTGCGCTGAAGGACCACATCGGCAAATCCGCCTCCGGCGTATACCTGCTTACGGCCCGCTATACAGATAACGGCGCCAATGGCATAGAAGCGCTAACCGGCCAGCAATTCATCATGCTCCGCCACCCTAAACTGGAGGCAGAAGAGCGCGACGAAGACGGCAACATGCGTTTCCTGAATTACATCAGTGATCTCCTGAGCTATGGCGTCGCGAAAGACGGCAGCTGGTTCCGGTTCAATAATATCGACCTGGCAGGCATTTCCAGTGCCCGTTTCCGCGTGATGTTGCAAGGGGCGGGTGGTACCCTCGAACTGCGTTCGGGCGCCCAAAACGGTCCTGTAGTAGCCTCCTGAAGGTGCCGCCCGGCGATAAAGGCGAATGGAAAGAACTGTCGGCCCCGGTAAAAGGAACCCCGGGCCGCCAGGATCTCTGGTTCGTTTTCAGCAACCCCGGGCAGGGGAACCTTTTAACCTGGATTGGATACTTTTCGAGAATGGAACCAATAAAGGACCGCGGTAACGGTTTGTGAGCCGCCCGTCCGCCTCAAATGCTAAAGCCGCCCCCATGTGGGCGGCTTTTCGTTTCGGGTTAACCTGCTTCTAAATATCCTATTGGCTCCCGGGCGGAAAGGTCCGGTCTAATGGGGGCAAATGCGGTGTTACAAGATAGTATGAAGATAAGGTCGACGTAAGGTCAACGCAAGGTCAACGTAAGGTCTACGGGTTTTTACGCACCTGGCAAGCACTCTCCAAGCACTCGGCAAGCACTCCCGATGCACTCTTAGTGCACTCTTCAAGCACTCAGAGAGCACTCAGAAGCCACCTTTCCAGAATCGCTTTTGGCATAAAACGGGTAATATGGGCGGTTTTACCGGCCTAAACGAGCTGACAGGATTTTATCCAATTGGGTGAGATCATTGTCGTAGGGGTACATTTCGACGGAGTCGTAGATGACCTGCCGGACTTATCCAGCAGGTAGAGTTGGGGACGGCCCCATAGCCCATTGATTTGAAAAGTTTTAGGTCGCCGAAGACTTGCGGCCAGGTCATTCCGTGTTGTTGGATGGCTTTTGTGCAGGCCAGGAGTCTTTATCGATGCTGATGGCGATCATTTTAAGGTCGGAACGGGGGTATTTTTCGTGTATCGCTTTCAATTTCGGTATTTCCCGGACGCAGGGAACGCACCAGGATGCCCAGAACTGGATGAGTACATAATTACCTTTCAGGGAGGCGGAAGAATGGACGTTCCTGTTCAGATCGGTGACCTCGAAATCCGGATAGATTTTTTGAGTCAGCAGGGCTTTTTAATGCGGATCTGTTCGGCCACGTGCGCCCCGGATTTTGAAGTTTTAATAGTTGCAGGGAATTCGTCAAACAGTGCCTTTAGGGTGTCCGGATTAATATCGCGGCGGTGTGCCATTTCGGTGAGGAAAGTCCAGTATGAAACGTATACATCCGGGTGGGACCGGATGAACTCCATTTGCTGTCCTGTATGAATCCATTGTAACGCACGGTTTTCATTAAGTAAGTTTTCATCCTGGGAGAAATATTTCCGGTTCCTGTATATATGGCGCATGATGGAATCCAGCATTACTTTAGTGTATGCTTTCAATTCCGTGCCACCCATCGCTTCATACATCGCGATGTTGGTGGAAGATTTTTCATCCACTGTAAAGTATTTTGCTTCATCTGTTTCTTTTGTCAAAACAATCTTCGTATGCCCTTTACTGAAGAAAATCCGCTTTGTGATATATGAGGTATCTGTGTTTTTATAATAAACTTCAACATGCCCATAAGGGCTGAACAATTCGCCTTGCCACATGGATGTCGGAAATCGGGACTTTGACTTCATTCATGCCGTTATGTACAATGATATTGAACTTGTTTGTGCTTAAAGGTTTCGTGAATTGAATGGTGATCGTGGCTGTATCGTTTGCGAAAGCCGTGAAACCGATCAATAGTAAAAGGGTTGCAAGGGTAAGGAGGATTTCATTGGGTGTTATTTTTTTCGAAAGTATCCCACAAATGTTTTCGTAGCGATACTAACGGTCATAAATAAATGCTAAAAAAAAAAGCCGCCCTGTGGAGGCGGCTTTTTAGTTTTTCTTAACACTTATCACACAACAAAATTATTTCTTCATCTCGTTTTGCAGCAGCAGCTTAAGTTCCGGAGATGACGGGCGTGGCGCATCGGTAGATACGATGTTGCCTTTTTTATCGAAGACCATGAAGCGTGGAATGCCTTTGATCTCATAGAATTTCGCGATATCGCTCCAGCCCGACGCGAAGAGCTGTACGCCTTGCAGGTTTTCGCTCTTGACGAAGTCCTGCCATTTCTGTTTATCTTTTTCTACATCAACGGATACACCCATGAATACGATGTCTTGCCCGCGGAGCTCTTCTTCCAACGCTTTAAGAGAGGGCATTTCTGCTTTACAAGGCCCGCACCACGTAGCCCATACATCCACCAATACTACTTTCCCTTTGAAGTCGGTGAGCGAGGTCATTTTGCCGTTCGTGTCGGGGTATGTGAAATTAATGGCGGGCGCGCCTGCTTTGGCTGCTGCCTTGGCCAGCTTCTCGGTAGTAGCGGCGTGACGGGCGAGCTGGTCTTCGGTGAGAATATATTTAGCATATTGTTTTTCGTGATCTTTAAGTCCCACGTAAGACCTGAGCATGCTTTCCATTTCCAGGGCAAACTCTCCTTTCAGTGTATCATTCGCGATCTGCGGGATCATCTTTGCCAGCTCGGGCCGCTCCTCACCTTTGATCCTCGCTTCCATGCGGCCGGTAGCGGTGAGCACATTTACGGCGAAAGGGAAGCGGAGAATGGACGCATCGTTACCCCATCGCGCCAGTTGCAGTCCTCTGTAGAACGTAGTAAGATCGCTGGTCTGCGGATGCATTGTGCGCGGCGTGCTGAGGAAGTTCAGTGCAGTTTGCTGGAAATTGAACCGGCGCCAGGTATCGAACATAGCGTCGAATGATTTGTTGCCGGTTTTAGCGGCCCGGTAGTTTTTTGCGGCAACAGCTTTTTCTTCTAACAAGGGAAAGAAGTCGGTGTAAGTACTGCGGGCGCGGTTGAAGTATACGGCCTTCCATTCAATGGGCTGCATGAAATCATGCCAGCGCGCCATCTCTGTGTTTTCTTTACTGGCTTTGCCATTCAGGACATAAGTGCTGTCGTTGACGGTAATATCCAGCTGGTCGTTTTGCTTTGCGTAAAATGTGTATTTCGACATCTGCGAGCCTGCGGGATCGATGCCGATAACGAAGAAGCCTTCTGCCTGCGGTTCAAGATAGAAACCAAAGCGATTTTCCTTATCGGGAAATGATGCGGCTATTTCCACCAGCCGGCCATGTTCAACACGGTACAGGCTGATTTTACCTTCGTGGCGCCGGTCCCAGGTGCCTTTCACGATCATGCCGGCAAAGGATTCGAGGCCGGTAGTCAGTAGCAGTAGTAACCATGCCGCTGTTTTTAGTTTGTTCATTGTTCAGGTTGGTTTAAAAGGTATTTATTGATGAATGCTTTGTTCCCGTTCATAAAATGCGCCTGTTTTTCACGCATCCAGAACCATGAATGCGCGGCACCGGGGTACAACATCAGTTCGAAACGCTTTTCAGCCAACATGAGCGCATTGACCAGTTGCAGGGTGTTCTGTACGTGGACGTTATCGTCGAGCGTGCCCTGCGATAGGCGCAGCATGCCGGTGACATTTTTAGCATAAGGTAATACGGCGGCGGTTTTGTAGCCTTCAGGGTTGTCTTTCGGATGGCCCATATACCGTTCGGTGTAATGGGTGTCATAAAGCATCCAGTCGGTAACGCTGCCGCCTGCGAGGCCATAGCGGAAGATCTCCGGCTTTTTCGCGAGCGCCAGGCAGGTGAGATATCCGCCGTAGCTGAACCCGGTAATTCCGACGCGCGCCGTATCCAGGTTTGGATGGCGGCGGAAGAGCTCCTGCATCACGAAGGCATAATCTTCCATCTCCCAGGTGCCGAGCTTGCCGTACAGCCAGTCCATCCCTTTTTTACCGAAGTGGCCGGAGCCGCGGTGGTCCATGGTAACCTGCACGAGATCACTGGTGTCACGGAAGTTGGCGGTGTAGCCGTCAGACACGTTTTTACGGCCAGGCCCGCCGTAGATATTTACAAATACGGGATAGCGGCGGGTGCTGTCATAGTTTTCGGGCCAGCGAATGCGCACGGGCAGTTCGAATCCATCCGGGGTTTTGATACGTAACATCTCATGGCGCGAGCCCTTGAACCTGGCAAAGTTTGGTCCTTTCTGATCAGCCAGTTCGCGGAGGATTTTCCCGTTATTATCGACGAGCGCCATCCGGCCGGGCGTTTGCAGATTGCTGTAAGTGGTAATGAAGTAGCTGCCGGAAGGAGAGAGCTTGATGCGGTGCGTGAAGTCGCCGAAGGTGAGGCGTTTCAGCCCAGAGCCGTCTAGTTTTACTTTGTAGAAATCGGAGCGAAGGGAATTTTCTTTCCTCGCGGTGAAATAGATCCAGCCTTTGGGCTCATCTATATATTCTATGTTTTCTACTTCCCAATCGCCGGTCGTGAGTTGTTTTAAATTCCGGCCGTCGTTGCCTGCGATGTAAATATGCAGCCAGCCGGATTTATCGCTAAGGAGCAAAAATTGTCTGCGTGAGGGAAGGAAGGTGATGCGGTGATCCTGGTCCAGGGATATCCAGGTGCGCTGGTGTTCGGTGTAGACGGCTGTGCGTTTTCCTGTGGATACGTCCACCGCCTCGATCCTGAGGGTATCCTGGCGGCGGTTCATCCATTGGGTAAGGAGCGCCTGGCCGTCGGGGCGCCAGTAAGGGGCGCCGAAATACTGATCTGCCTGTTCATCGAAATCCGCCCAGGCGGTGGTGTGTTCCTGCGCATCGGCGATGCCGATCTTTACCAGCGGATTCGCGTCGCCGGCTTTGGGATAGCGGATGGGGATGTACCGGCCATGTTGCCCTGTTCGTCGAACATAGTGTAAACGGGCACTTGCCGGTCGTCGAAGCGCATGAAGGCAACGCGGCGGCTGTCCGGGCTCCACCAGATGGCGCCATAGGCGGTACCGCGCCCAAGATTTCTTCATTGTACACCCAGGAAGATTTACCATTGTAAACCGCCTCCGCGCCATCGTTCGTGACGCGCCAGATGCGGCGGGTAGCGATGTCCATTACGTACAGATCGTTCTTCAATACATAAGCAACGCGTGCGGAGTCAGGTGATAGCGTCACGTTTTCGAAGCCCCGCATTATCGTATCCCGTAACACGATATCTCCTTTACGACCGATGGATACGGCGGGCTTGGTGAACTGCGGCCGGGGTGCGTGTGTGACGTCTGTCTGTTTGCCGGTACGGGCATCCATGAGGAATTCCTGCCTGCCGGCGCCCGGTGTGGAAGAAAGACTGAACTCCCGGTCGTTATGCCAGGTGGCGTTCGGCAATGGACGGTGGAATCCGTCTCCCGGCAATTGCTGTGCGTAGGCATTGCCAATGAGCATCATGGCGCCCGCTGTAAGGGACGCCATGATTGAACCATTCATTTTCATATGCTATTGTTTTCCGTTGCGGTGCAGAACATGGGATCAGAGATCCATGGCATCGCTGGTGTTTTGTGTGATGTTCGGGTTGTTGAGGATGACGTTTCGATCAAAAGGGATAACGTACAAGTGTGATCCCGGCTGCAGCGTGTAGGTTTGCTGTGGAACCGTTGTCAGCACTACGGGGAATTTGCGGACCACCGTCACGGCATGCCCTGGATCCTGTGCCAGGCGGCGCTGATCCCAGAATCGGTTGTGCCCGAAGAGCAGTTCCTTTCTTCTTTCCGTGAGCACGGTATCGAGCGCGGCAGCGGGCGTGGCGGCGGTGGCGGCGATGTAACCCGCAGGCAGCATCCGTTTCTTGCGTATATCATTTACCAATTCCATTGCGTCGTTCACGTTGCCTTCTCGGCAAAGGCATTCGGCGAGGGTAAGATAAACTTCCGTAGTGCGCATACCCGCCGCATTGTAACAAAAGCGCAGCGGACCTGCCACGTTTTTAGAGAAAGCAGCGGTTCCCGCTCCAGGTTGTACAGCGGCCGCGGCGGTGTTGAAGAGCGCCAGCATGCGGGCGTCTTGTTTGCCGAAGAGCTCCACCATTTCTTTGGAGATGACGTAGTTGTAGGGCGCGTCGTTCGTGTTTCCAGTGATACCGTAATAGAGATTTTCCTGCATGGCGATATCCACGGGCTCCTTGCTGCCCTCCTGGTAATATTTCACCAGGTCATAGATGTAGTTGTTGACGGCGAGCGACTGCCTTGCGGCCTCTTTGGCTTTGGCAAACTCCCTTTGTACAGATGCATTTTTGCCAGCAGCCCGAACCCGAAGGCTTTAGACGGGTGAAAGGCATTGTCCGGGAATTGCGCGAGATCGTTTACGGATTGCCGTAATTCGGTTTCAATGAAATCATACGCCTGTGCTACGGTTACAGGTTTCTCCACGGTCTCCAGGTCGAATTCCTTCTTGATGCAGATCGCATTATCGCCGGAGGCAGTTGCCGGATTGTAGGGTTTGGCGTAGAGGTTAAGCACCAGGAAGTGTTGGTACGCCCTGAGCGTACGCGCTTCCGCTTTCAGCCGGGCTTTCTGTCCGGGCGTGCCGTCTGTGATCTTGTCGATGTTCTGCAGGATGAGGTTATACCGGGCGATGGCCGCGTACGCTTTGCCATAAGTACCATTGTCACCGGTAGCAGTGAACGGGAATCGGCTGAGGTTTTCCTGGAACAGGTAGGTGATGGAAAGCAGGCTCGGATCGCGGCCAATGATGGCCACTTCATTCAAGGCCGACCAATCGCTGAGATAGCGCGTGTCTGCATCCGGGTAAAGGTGAAGCGAGCTGAAATTGATGACTTTATTGTAATCGTCGAAGGTTGTGAGCAATACTTTCCCTTCGGGCTTTACGTCGAGGTATTTGTTGCAGGCGCTGCTCCCGGTGAGGAGAGCGGCGGAGATGGCTATATGTAAGAAGTGTTTTTTCATGTTGTGCGCGATTAGAGGGTGATGTCCATACGGAGAATGTAGGAAGCGGGCGTCTGGTAGCTGCGGGTTCCGGTAGTGCCGCCGTAAGTGTCCGGGTCGATGTCATTACCGGCGGAGAACCAGAACCAGGGATTGTTCGCCTGTGCGGAGACTTTCACCTGTTCCAGCCTTGCCTTACGGCTGAGCGCCGCGGGGATGGTGTAGCCGAGCGTTACGTTGCGCAGGCGGATGTAGTTGGCGCTTTTCACCAGCTGGTCCGAGTAGCGCATGTAGTTATCGAGGAACAGCACGCTCGAGCCCTGTGCGGCCGGGAAGTCGGTGATGGCTTTCGGGTACCCGGTATTGGGGTTATCCGGCGTCCAGCGTTGTGCGATGAGCTCGCTGATGGCGCCGCCGCCTATGCTGGAGTTGTACATCGGCATGGATTCCATACGAATCTTATATCCTCCGTATGCCACGAACAGCAGGTTGAGATCGAAACCACGGTACCGTGCGCTCTGCTGGAAGCTGGCGTTCCATACTGGAATGGCGGAGCCCATGTACCGTACGGCGTCTACCGCGTCTACGCGGCTGATGGTCACACCCGTCCCATTGTTCACTACGTTAACGGTTGATTTATCTGCACCGGTGTAGAACAGGGGAATGCCGTTCTGATCATTGGTGCCGCCGGAGCTGATGCCCGCGTAGGGATAAGCATAAAGTGCTTCTTTAGGATTGCCGATGAGGTAGTATCCCGCGGTTACCAGCTGCTCAGCATTACGCGGTACGGCGTCGATACGTTTTACTTCATTCTTGTTATATGCAAAGGTAACCATGGATGACAGCGTAAACGTTTTGTGTTTGTACCAGTCGCTGGAGGCTGAGAATTCCATGCCGGTATTGGTCATCGCGCCGTTATTGATGCGGGCGGTGCTGTACCCGTTGGTTGGATCGAGGTTTTTGCTGGCCAGCAGGTCGTCTGATTTCTTACGGTATACGTCGATGGCGCCGCGCAGTTTACCGCGGAAGAGGGAATAATCGATGCCGCCGTTGATGGTGGTGGTACGTTCCCAGCGTAGCAACGGGTTGGGCGCAGTAAATACGCTATAATAATCCAGCAGGGGATCATACGAGTCGTTGGTACCGCCGCTGGCTAATACATAAGGGCTGGAAGTCTGGTCTACGTTGCCGGTTATGCCGTAGGATGCGCGTACTTTCAGCATGTCGGCCCAGGTCACATCTTCCATGAATCCTTCCTCGACAGATCCCATCCGGCGGATACCGACCACAGCGGACGGTAGCGGTATTTCTTGTCGACCCCGAACAAGTCTGCCTGGTCGATACGCGCGCTGCCCGACAGGATGTATTTTTCTTTGTAGGTGTAACTGGCGGTGGAATACAGGAGAAGAACCGGTGCCTGGTAGCGGCGAGCTGCGGTGTGCCGCCGAGCCTTTGCAACTGGGTGGTCCGGTTCCAGATGTAGGGGCGTAATCCCACATTCTTCAAGGTGTATTCATCGATGTCTTTTGAAGCAAGGGTGGCAGGATTGAAGCCATAATACACCTGTTCTATCATCCGTGGTGAATAGTTCTGCCGGATTTCCGTACCCGCGATCGCTGAAATATAATGGTCCTTTCCGAAATATCGGTTCAGGTTGAGTTGGTTTCGCCAGGTGTAGTTCCAGTTTTCATAGAAGTTTTGTTGAAGCCTGCCGCCTAGTTCAGGAATGGCATAGGTAAACGGAACGGGCGTGGTCAGCGGATCACCGGTGGTAGTTGCCATCCGGTTCACGAGGTAGCGCATCTGGTAGGCGTTTGCATCCACCATGTACTCCGTTTTATTACGCGCCGTCTCGAACTGGAAAGCTGAGCTGTAATTGAGCCCCTGCGCCAATTTTACATCGAGGTTGGCAAACGAGCGGACAGACAGGCGGCCGGCGCGCGTATAGTTGTTTTCCAGCTCGTCGAGAATGTTGAAGGCTGGAGATTTGAGTCGGTTGCTTTTGAGGGCGTTGATAGCCGCCATCTGTTCCGCTGTTTTCCCGTTCAGCATGACACCGCCATTGGCGCCAAAACCACCGAAACCATCAGAACGCGCGACCCAGTCGCGATATACGCGGTTGCCGTTTTCATCGGTGATGCGGGTGTAAGGTTCTACGAACGATGCGGGGAGCTGTAACCATTATCCTCCGTAAGGATGGAACGGTAGTATTGCGTGTTGACGCCAACGGTGAGATTTACGTTTTCATTACCTGCTGCCGCGCTTTAATATAAGCATTGAATGTTTCGTTATTGTCGGAAACGAGCTTTTCGGAGCCAATGTAGTTCAGGGAGATGTAGAGATCTTGTTTGTCGGTGGCAGCGGCAACGGAGATGTTGTAGCTCTGGCGGAAAGGATTGCGCCATACTTTATCTACATATTCGCGGCGGTAATCAAGTCCGCGCATCTGCTGCACTTCATCATCGAATTGCTTCTGTGAAATGGCGCCTTCGAATTTCTTTCGGTACAGGTTGTACAGCGGAGAGTAATAGTTGATCGCTCCACCGGACCCTATGTAGCCCATGCCTACGGTATTGCCCCACAAGTCAGCTTCACCGCCGGGATAGATGCTGGTAGCTCGTTTATAGAGCGCCATTTCGTAATCAATCAGGTCGGAAGTGCTGGCATAATGCATATCATCCAGATCCGGCTTTTCTGTGAAGATGAAATCGGAGCTGAACTTGATGACGGGTTTTCCTTTGCTGCCCATGCCTTTACCGCTTTTTGTGGTGATGACAATTACGCCGTTCGCCGCCCTTGCGCCATAGATAGATGCCGCGGCCGCATCTTTCAGGACGGTTACGCTTTCTACATCGTTCGGATTGATGAAGGAGGAAAGATTCGAGCGTTCGAAGGAAGTTGCCAGGTCTCCGGTGGAGAGGCTGCTGATTTCGGTCGGCAGCCCGTCAATCACGATCAGCGGGCGATTGCCTACGCTGCCTGAAAAGTACTGCTGCCGCGGATCACCATGTTGTTTTTAAAGGTGCTCATGCCCGGGACGCGGCCTTCGAGGGCAGACATCAGGTCGATGTTCACCTTCCTGTCGAGCTCTTTGCTATCAACGATAGAAAAGGAGCTGGCGGTGTTCTTCTTCTTCAGTTCCTGGTAGCCGGTGCTCATCACCACATCCACGATATTGATGTCTATGGCCTGCTTTTTCATCATTACTGTCAGGGGCTTATTGTCGCTGGGGATCGGTACGATCTGCGACAGGTAGCCAACGCCAGTGAATACGAGATACTGATCTCTCGCCGCACTGATGGCAAAGTGGCCATTGGCATCCGTAACAGCGCCTTTGGATTGCCCGCGAATGCTCACAGAAATGCCGGCCAGCGGTTTACTGAGCTCATCAACAACGGTACCGCGGACTTCCAGCGCCGCCAAAGCAGAACCTGGCGCTTTGCGGATAACCACCACATTATCGACTATGGTCCAGCTAAGCCCCTGTGGCTGCAGGCAACTTTCCAGCACTTGTGTGTACAGAACGTCTTTAGCATCTACAGTTACGGGATGCGTCCCGGCCAGCAGTTGCTCGGTCCACATGAAAGATAGACCGGTTTGTCTTTCCACTTCCTTTAGCACCTTTTCCACAGGTTTGTTACGAAGAGAGATGGTTACTTTTTGCGAATAGGCAGTCGCGCTTACTTGTAAACAACCCACCAAAATCAATACACTCGCGATTTTCATGATTCTCCATGATTTACGGATCGGACGGGGTAAGGCATGAGATACCCCGCCAAACAACTCGGTAAAAAGCATAACTTTAAACAGTTTTCTGGTTGACGGATAAATTGCAGTCTTTGCGGACGCAGCATGAAGTTGGTCAGGAGGCCGCCGCTCCGTCTAGTCCACGGAGCGGTACTTTTTACTGGCCATTGCTGGTTGGTCTTTAATTAATATACAGTTAGCACATTATTCTCAAGTCTTGTTTCGATACCGTACAGCGACAGCGCTTTCATGACGGTAGATAATTTTACGTTACGGTTGATGACGCCTCCGAGTACCTGCCGGTCGGCGTTATTGATGATCTCTATGTCTACATTGTACCAGCGGGAGAGTTGGCGCACCAGTTCGGTCAGGTCTGTTCCTTTCAGAGATATTTTCCCTTCTTTCCAGGCCGTTGCTGTTTCGAGGTCGGCATGTTTTTCTATGATGAGTTCCTTGTTGCCGGTGATCTTCGCCTGTTCTCCGGGTTGCAGCGTTCTACTGTTGCCTGCGGCGGAGATGCGGATGCGGCCTTCCACGAGGGATGTCCTGATAGAAGGCTCGTCGTCATACGCGTTGATATTGAAGGCGGTACCCAAAACCGCGATGTTGCCTCCTCCGGGCAGTGATACCGTAAAGGGTTTGGCGGCATCAGGTGCTACTTCGAAATAGGCTTCGCCGGTGATTGTTACGTTGCGTGCGTTGCCGGAGAAGGCGGTTGGGAAGGAGAGGGATGAGGCTGCATTGAGCCAAACGCGCGATCCATCGGGCAGAGTTACGTGGTAGTGTCCGCCGCGCGGGGTGCGGAGGATGTGTGTAACGGGCTCGGTGCTGGATGCGTCGTAGTCGAGGCCGCCGTTTCCGGTCCGGGATACTTTGGCGCCGTCGTGTGTGGCGATAGTTCCTGTGGCGGAGGAGTCCAGCCGGATGGTGGCGCCTCCTGCAATGGTGAGCGTGGCGCTGAGGGAGCCGGGCTGGGCGTCTGTGCTGTTTTTGGACGAGGATGCGCTGGCGGTTTGCGGCTTTTCAGGCCGTTGCCAGGTGTAGATTCCTATGCTGATGAGCAGGGCCGCTGCCGCAGCCGCAGCCCACCATTTGAGGCGCACGGTGCGGGCCGGATGGCGGGAAACAGTCAGTTCCGGGATAGCAGTGCGGATTTTCTCCATGCTGTTTTCCGGGTTGTAGGCGGCGAAACGCCCGAGGTTTTCGGCCAGTTGGTGCTCGTCGCTCAGGGAATCGAGCAGGGCTCGGTGATCCGGCGAACGGGCGATCCATTCTTCGAGCTCGTGTTCCTGTTCGCCAGTGAGCGTTTCGCGGAGGCGCCCGGTGAGCAGGGCGCTGATATGTTCGATGTCTTCTTCCATAGCCAAAAATGCAGGCTGCTTTAATAGTTAACGACTCACTATCCGGAATATCCCAAAGCATCCCGAAAAAGTTTTCAGGACTGCGCGGGCGCCGGGAGGATGTCATTTTCCAAAAAGGAAGGGAACACAAATGGCTAGTAACAAAGGGTGGACGGATTTACGGACCAGCGCGGTGCGCAGGAGGCCGAGGCCGCGGGTTTTCTGGTTGAGGACAGTTTTATAGGCAATGTTCATCCTGTCGGCGATCTCGCTGACCGATAATCCTTCGATAAAAGAGAGCCTGATCACTTCGCGGCACTGCGAGGGCAGGGCTTCGATTTCCTGGAACACGGCGTTGAGCACTTCCGCACGGATGCGGTGGAGCTCCTGGGGCGGTTCGGCAGTATCAGCGGTGCGGGAGATTAGCTCGTGGCTGGACTGATGGCGTTTTTCTGCCTTGAGGTAATCGAGGGCGGCATTGTGTGCCACGGTAAAGAGGAAGGATTTCAGTTTGGCGAGGCTGGAAAACGAATGGCGTTTTTGAAGGAGCTTGATGAAGCTATCAGAAGCGATATCTTCCGCGATGGGGCTATTGCCGGTAATTTGTTCCGTGTAATAGCAAAGTTGGCGGTAGAATTGGCGGTGCAGCTGTCCGAAGGCATCTTCGTCCAGTTCCATGATGCCACTTAGCAGGTCATGCTCTTCATATGTTCCCCATTCGCCCAAATTCCAGGATGTGTGATACGCGTAAAAATAGATAAAATGGAGGAAACATCCCTACTGGACGGGAGCTTGCAGTCGATGGTGATGCTATTTTAATGCAAGGTGGTTGTATTTTGATGTTTCGTCATTTGCCGAAAAGGCGGTCGAGCCAGGATTTTGGTTTTTGATAAGCTAAGAGCCATGCGGGGCGTTGGGGGTGCCTGATGACGGTGCCGCCTTTGCGGATGTATTTACCCCAGGCGAAGCCAGTTTGATTAGGTGTATTGGTAAGGTCGGCGATAATATGATCTTCCGGAACATTAATCAATAGTTCTTCGGGAAAGTTGACAGGATTATCCTTAGTTGGTTGAGGAATAGTTAGACGTTTGCGGATATTGAAAGTAGCTTCGATGACTGTTGATATGTAAGAGTTGTCTGGATCGGCTATATATTCATCTACATGTTGCAGAAACTGGGTAAGGTTATCTGAATGCCTGACGATAACGCCTGTTTCGTGGCAATTATAATATATCGGGCCCCGGTTCCATCGGGATAAATATCGAGCGTCCAGAAATTCCCGGATCCGTCTCCCATCAAATCAATGTAGTGTGTATATAGGAAGCTCAGATCTGTTTCCGACATGTATGTGGTGAAAAGCACGATTGTAGGGTAGCCGCCGAAATCAACGCCGGCGGCGAAGCGTATAAGTTCTTCAATATCGGGTGGTAGACGACGGGAGGGGAGAAGGTTGCGGAAGGTTTCGATTTCTGCATCATTGAGGCCAGGTAAAGCCTTGGGGATAATGTTTTCGCCGGATTCATCGGTGTAAGTTTTGGCGAGCATGAAATGTAGTTGCTGAAGTGGCGTCATGGGGATAAGATACGAGCTAAAAAACAAAACGGGAACACCCTTTTAAAGAGTATTCCCGTTTTTCCAGTGCGGATGAAGGGACTCGAACCCCCATGCCTCGCGGCACCAGATCCTAAGTCTGGCGTGTCAAATCAAATTGCGGCCGCATCACCAAAACAAAACGGGAACACCCTTTTAAAGAGTATTCCCGTTTTTCCAGTGCGGATGAAGGGACTCGAACCCCCATGCCTCGCGGCACCAGATCCTAAGTCTGGCGTGTCAAATCAAATTGCGGCCGCATCACCAAAACAAAACGGGAACACCCTTTTAAAGAGTATTCCCGTTTTTCGAGTGCGGATGAAGGGACTCGAACCCCATGCCTCGCGGCACCAGATCCTAAGTCTGGCTTGTCAAATCAAATTGCGGCCGCATCACCAAAACCAAAACGGGAACACCCTTTTAAAGAGTATTCCCGTTTTTCCAGTGCGGATGAAGGGACTCGAACCCCCATGCCTCGCGGCACCAGATCCTAAGTCTGGCGTGTCAAATCAAATTGCGGCCGCATCACCAAAACCAAAACGGGAACACCCTTTTAAAGAGTATTCCCGTTTTTCCAGTGCGGATGAAGGGACTCGAACCCCCATGCCTCGCGGCACCAGATCCTAAGTCTGGCGTGTCAAATCAAATTGCGGCCGCATCACCAAATCAAAACGGGAACACCCTTTTAAAGAGTATTCCCGTTTTTCGAGTGCGGATGAAGGGACTCGAACCCCATGCCTCGCGGCACCAGATCCTAAGTCTGGCGTGTCTACCAATTTCACCACATCCGCTTTTTCAAGGCATGCAAAGGTATTATTTTTTAGTAATTATAAAAATTATGGATAAAGGGTGGGTAATTTGACTGAAAACCAGTGATTTATGTAAAAGGGGTTTCAGGAAAGGGCATTGAAAGGAGATTTCACCTGCCGCAATGGCAGGATATCACCGTGTGGTCTCCTTTTTGTATTTTTGATCTTAGCATGGATACTGTGACCGTACAAAAATACAACCTCGACGAAGAACAGGAGAAAAAGGAGATCGTCCGCCATTACCGCGCCCTTTTACGCGCCCTGAAGCCCCGCCTCAAGAAAGGCGACCGGGAACTCGTGCGCACCGCTTTCGAAATGGCGGCAGACGCCCACCGCGATATGCGCCGCAAATCAGGCGAGCCCTATATCCTCCACCCCTGGCTGTAGCCCAGATCACCGTGGAAGAGATCGGACTTGGGGTCCGCTCCGCCATTTGCGCCCTCCTTCACGATACCGTGGAAGACACCGAAGTGACCCTCGAAGACGTGGAACGCGAATTCGGCAATGAGATCGCCCATATCGTGGACGGTCTCACCAAGATATCCACCGTCATCGACTCCAATACCAGTACCATGCAGGCGGAGAATTTCAAGAAAATCCTCCTCACCCTGGCCGACGACCCCGCGTCATCCTCATCAAGCTGGCCGACCGCCTCCATAACATGCGTACCCTCGACTCCATGAGCCGGGAAAAGCAGCTTAAGATAGCGTCGGAGACGGTCTTCATTTACGCTCCCCTGGCGCACCGCCTTGGATTGTACAATATCAAGTCCGAGCTCGAAGACCTCGCCATGAAGTATACCGAGCAGGATCACTACCGCGAGATCGCCCGCCGCCTGAAAGAAACCAAGCGTGAGCGGACCCGCTATATCAACGAATTCATCAAACCGATCAAGGAAGTGCTCCAGGAAGAAGGGTTCAACTTCGAGATCTATGGCCGCCCCAAGTCTATCCACTCCATCTGGAACAAGATCAAGACCAAAGGCGTCCAGTTCGAGGAAGTGTATGACCTCTTCGCTATCCGTATTATCCTGGATTCGGCCGCCGATAAGGAAAAAGCCGACTGTTGGAAGGTCTATTCCATCATCACCGACTTCTACCATCCCAGCCCCGAACGTACCCGCGACTGGCTCTCCAACCCGAAAGGCAATGGCTATGAAGCCCTGCACGTGACGGTTATGGGGCCCAACGGGAAATGGGTGGAGGTGCAGATCCGTTCTAAACGGATGAATGACTACGCCGAAAAGGGCGTGGCTGCCCACTGGCGCTATAAGGAAGGTAATTCTAACGTCCAGGAGTCGAAGTTCGAGCAGTGGTTCAGCCAGATCCGGGAGATACTCAACAGCCCGGATACCAATACGCTGGACTTCCTGGCCGACTTCAAAAGCAACCTTTTCACCGAGGAGATTTATGTCTATACCCCTAAAGGGGATCTCAAAATACTGCCCGCAAGCTCCACGGCGCTGGATTTCGCGTATTCCATCCACTCCGCCGTGGGCAACAAGTGCATCGGCGCGAAGGTGAACTACAAGCTGGTGCCCCTGAGCCATAAGCTCCGGAGCGGCGACCAGGTGGAGATCATCACGTCCAACAAGCAGAAACCCTCGGAAGACTGGCTCAATATCGTGCTCACGGCCAAAGCCAAGAGCAAGATAAAGGACGCGCTGAAGGAAGAGAAGCGGAAAGTGGCCATGGACGGAAAGACATCCTGCACCGCAAGCTGGACCATATGAAAGTGAGCGCCAGCCAGTACAACATTAACGAGCTGGTGCAGTTCTACAAGCAACCCTCGCCGCTGGACCTCTACTACCAGGTGGCGGTGAAGAACATCGACCTGCGCGAACTGAAGCAATTCAACGTGCTGGGCGATAAACTGGAGCCTCCCAAACCTGTTAAGCCTGTTGAACAGGCGCCGGTAGAAGAGCACCACAAGACAAAGGAAACTTCCAAGAAAGACGCCGAGCTGATCATATTCGGGGAAAGTTCCGACAAGATCGCCTATAAACTGGCCAACTGCTGCCGCCCTATCCCGGGAGACGATGTTTTTGGCTTCGTGACGGCCAGCGAAGGGCTGAAAATCCACCGGACCAATTGTCCCAACGCCGCCCAGCTGCTGGCTAACTATGGCCACCGGGTGGTGAAGACGAAATGGGTGAAAAACCGTGAAATCTCGTTCCTGACGGGGCTCAAGATCGTGGGGATGGACGATGTGGGCGTGATCCACAAGATCACCAACATCATCTCCGGCGAGTTGAAGATCAACATCGCGGGGCTGACCATCGAGTCGAAGGAAGGGTTGTTCGAAGGCCTGATCAAGGTGTTCGTGCATGATAAGGACGAGCTGGAAGAGCTGGTGAACCGGCTGAAAGGGTTGGATGGCATCCAGAGTATAAACAGGCTGGAAGATTAGAATATTTTTATTTCCTCCCGATTTTCATACAATCGCCTTATTTTTGCCACTTCTTTAAACCATAATTAACTTTTCAACAATGGTAGATGTTCTGCTGGGGCTGCAATGGGGCGATGAAGGCAAAGGCAAGATCGTAGATTACTTTGCCGGTAAATATGATATCATCGCACGCTTCCAGGGCGGCCCGAACGCGGGCCATACTTTGTATGTAAACGGCCAGAAAGTGGTGCTGCATACAATTCCCTCCGGCGTATTTCACGCCAATACCCTTAACCTGATCGGGAACGGGGTGGTGCTGGACCCGGTAACTTTCCGTAAGGAATGCCAGAAAGTAGCGGAAATGGGCATTGACCTGTCCAAAAACCTCTATATCGCGGAAAAAACACATATCATTGTTCCCACCCACCGGGCGCTCGATAAAGCTTCCGAGCTGTCGAAAGGCCAGGAAAAGATCGGTTCTACCCTGAAAGGGATCGGGCCGGCATACATGGACAAAACAGGCCGTAATGGCCTCCGTGTGGGCGATGTGCTCCGCAGCGACTTCCGTCAGCAGTACGAGAAGCTCAAAGCCAAACATCTGCAATTACTTTCCAACTATAATTTCAGTGAAGACATCGCCGAATGGGAGAACGAATTCTGGGAAGCGGTGGAGTTCCTGTCCAAAATGAACATCGTTAACGGGGAATACTGGCTGAACGGCTACCTCAAAGACGGTAAGAAAGTACTGGCCGAAGGCGCGCAGGGCAGCATGCTCGACGTGGATTTCGGGACATATCCGTTTGTAACATCCTCCAATACCATTTCCGCAGGCGTTTGCACCGGTCTCGGTATCGCCCCTAAGTGGGTATCCGAGGTAATCGGGGTTACCAAGGCGTATTGCACCCGCGTGGGTAGCGGTCCGTTCCCCACCGAGCTGGAAGATGAGACCGGTGAAAGGCTGCGCCAGGCGGGCCATGAGTTCGGGGCTACTACCGGCCGTCCCCGCCGTTGCGGCTGGATCGACCTGGTAGCGCTCGACTACACTTGTATGCTCAGCGGCGTTACCCAGCTGGTAATGACCAAATCCGATGTGCTGGACGAGTTCGATACCGTTCACGCCTGCACCGCGTATACCATTGAGGGTCAGACCACCCGCGAAATGCCGTTTAACATCTGTGGCGCCCCTATCGTGCCCGTGCTGGAAAGCTTCCCCGGCTGGTCGGAGCCCACTGCAAAAAGTGAACGATACGACGCATTACCTTTGGAAATGAAAAATTTCTTATCTTTTGTGGAAGACTATCTGAAAGTGCCTGTGAAGTACGTTTCCAACGGGCCTGGAAGAGACCAGATACTCGAAAAGTAAAGACAAAAAAATACAAAAAAACAGTCAAAAAAATTTGGCGAAACAAAAAAACTGTTAAAACTTTACCCTTAGAATCTAATTGTAACGTACCATTATGAAATCAAAATCTGATAAAGAGAAAGAGACTAAAAAGACTGCTTCGCCTAAGACTGACAAGGCCTCTGAAAAGAATGCCAGCGCCAAGCCTAAGAAAGAAGCAGACGAGGATGAAGATGAGGATGAGGAGGAATCTCCCCGTAAGTCTGCTGCATCTAAAAAATCAGATAAGCTTGCGGCGAAATCGAAGAAAGAAGACGACGACGATGATGATGACGACGATGATGAAGACGAGGCTCCCAAAAGAGGCCGTAAGCCCGCTAAAGCCGCTACCCGTAAAAAGGATGACGATGATGACGATGACTCGGATGACGACGATTCGGAAGATGACGATGACGCATGGGAAAAAGGTGAAGACGAAGATTACGATCCCGACTTCGAAGAATTCGACATGCCTAAGCCTAAAAACAAACGTGGCCGTCCCTCCAAGAAAAACTCCGACGACGACGACGATCTGGGCATCGACGATGAATTCGGGACATGGACCTGTTCAATGATCGGTTCGACGATGACGATGATGATTTCTAATTGATAAACGTGCTATCATACAGTTTTCCTGTTAAAGATATAAGCGCAATTAAACAGCAAATGTTGAGCTGGGGCAACCGGTTCAACATTTGTTGTTTTTGATAACAACCAATACCGCCTGGCCGGTTCCCGCGCTGAAGCCATCCTCGCCGCAGATGCCGTCGAAACGCTGGAAACTCCGCCGGCAGCGCCTTTGAAAAACTGCGCCGCTTCCACGAAGAAAAGCCCGGCTGGCTATTCGGCCACTTCGCCTACGATCTCAAAAATGAGGTTGAAAAGCTTGAAAGCCGCCATCCGGATGACATCGGGTTCGCCGATCTCTCATTCTTCCGGCCCCGCTACCTGCTCCGCCTCACCGGCGATACCCTGGAAATCTCCGGGGAAAACCTCACCGGCAACGAAGCCAACAGCATTTATAAAGACCTCCAGGCACAACCGCCCATCGTTCCCGACCCACCCCTGCCCATTATTTCCCAGGCCCGCTTGCAACGCACCGATTACCTCGAAGCGGTTCGCGCCTTACAGGAGCATATCCGCAAAGGAGATTGCTACGAGGTCAACTTCTGCCGTGAACAATACGCCCACGCCAGGCTCCAGGACCCCGCGGCTGTGTTCCTTCGGCTCAATGGACTAAGCCCTGCCCCATTTGCGGCATATTACCGCCGTGGCCCCGATACCTGGCATGCTCCAGTCCCGAGCGCTTTCTCAGGAAAGAAGGCGATCAGCTTACATCGCAGCCCATCAAGGGTACCGTGCGCAGGGCCGCAGGTCCGGAGGAAGACGAAGCCCTGCTGCAATCGCTCCGCAACAGCCCTAAAGAACAATCCGAGAACGTGATGGTGGTAGACCTCGTCCGCAACGACCTCTCCCGCACCGCGGTGCGGGGAAGCGTTCAGGTGTCCGAGCTGTTCGGGATCTATAGTTTCCCCGGTACATCATATGATCTCTACCGTTACCGCCACCCTGGATCCCGCATTCCATTTCACGGACGCCATCCGCCACGCCTTCCCCATGGGCTCCATGACCGGGGCGCCCAAGGTGAAAGTCATGCAGTTGATCGAGCAATATGAAAGAACGCGGAGGGGATTGTTCTCTGGCGCAGTGGGGTACATCACGCCGGAAGGCGATTTCGATTTCAACGTGGTCATCCGCAGTATCCTGTATAATGCCGACCGGCATTACATTTCTTTCCAGACAGGCTCCGCCATTACCTTTTACAGCAACCCGGAAAAAGAGTGGGAGGAGTGCCTCCTGAAAGCCCGCGCACTGCGCACGGCGCTGGGTATTTGAAATTAGTCGCCCGAGGTGACCAGCTGCTCCAGTGCATTGGCAATGCGCGGGTAGGAGAACTGGAAGCCGGTAGATTGAATTTTCGCTGAAGAGGCTTTCACGCTTTTGAGGACTTCCACGCTCATTTCTCCCATCGCCAGTTTAAGGGCGAAGGCAGGAACATGCACGGTAACGAAGCTTTTGCCTTTCACTGCGCGGGCCAGCTGCGTAACGAGCTCCTGGTTGGTGACAGGGAACGGCGCCACGGCGTTGTAGATTCCTTCCAGCTGAACGTTGGAAAGGGCGTTGTGGTAGAGGCGTACGAGATCCTGCAGGTGGATCCAGGAGATGAACTGCTGGCCGCTGCCCATGACGGTGGCGAAGCCAAGGCGTACCGGCTTGAGGAATTCCTTCAGCGCGCCGCCCTTATTGGAAAGTACGATACCCGTGCGGAGGATGATGACTTTCTTGCCGAGCGACGACATCTGGTGGACGCTGTTTTCCCAGGCGACGCAGGTTTTGCCGAGGTAGTCGTTGGCAGGGGATCGGATTCGAGGAAGTTTTTGCCCTGGAATTCGCCGTAGTAACCCGTGGCGGATGCACTCACGAAATTCCTGACCTTATTTTCCAGGCGGGAGAGGTGATCGAACAGGAGCTGGGTGGTCTGTACGCGGCTGTCGAGGATCTCCTGCTTGCGGGCTTCTGTCCACCGCTTGTCTGCCACGTTGGCCCCTGCGAGATGAACGATCTGATCGGCTTCCTGCAAAGCAGTCGCGTCCAGGGTCTTTTTCGAAGGGTCCCAGAGCGCATAGCGGAGGTTCGGGTGACGGAAGGTTGCATCTTCCGCGTGTAGACGATCACGCGATACCCCCGTTCAAGGAGAAAATCCGTTAACGCCCTGCCTACCAGGCCGGTGCCGCCTGTTATCAATACCGTGTCCATCATGTTGTTTGCCGATTGATTCCTTCGTAAATTTAAGCAATAAATCCCGGTGCTTCTCCGCTACTTGGCAATAACACAATTTTCATGTAGGTTTGAAGCGGATCTATGCTAAAACCGGTGCCTCCGGCGTTTATCCTTGTAGATACCTTAAACTCATGCCCATGCGCTTCCGTCATATCCTTCCTTTTTTCGCACTGATGCTCTGCGCGTCCCTTGCCATGGCCCAGAAAATCACCTATTCCGAACCGGAAAGGGACGATTACAAGACGACCGAATTCGAGATCGTGGGCAGAATTTCCGGAAACATCCTCGTGTACAAGGCGGACCGCGGCGAATACCATATCTCCGTGTACGATAACGGCATGCAACTGCTCGACCGCGTGAAGCTCGACTTCCTGCCCAAAAAACTGATCAGCGTCGATTTCGTATCCTATCCCGATTATTCGTACATGATCTACCAGTTCCAGCGGAAAGACGCCGTGTACAGCTTCGTGGGCCGCGTCAACGGAAAGGGCCAGTTCACGGAGGCGCCCGTCATGGTAGACTCCACCCGCATCGGCTTCTACTCCAAAGACAATAAGATATACTCCGTGGAAGCGTCTGAAGATAAAAGCCGCATCCTCATCTATAAGATCAACCAGGACAAGGAAGACAATAACGTCTTCTATACTTTCCTGTACGACAGCACCTTCAACCTCGTCAACAACAGCCGCGTAAGCCTGCCCATGGAAGGTAAAAAGCAGTTCCTGAACAACTTCAACCTCAATAACGACGGCGACCTTTTCTTTACCAAACTGGAGCGGGCTCTGGCCGGGATTATATCGTAAATGGAAGCGTTATTGTGAAGCGCGCCACTACAGACGCTTTCGAGACCTACCCGTTCGAGAAAAAGGAGTTGCTGCTGGACGAAGTGAAGCTAAAGCTCGATAATCAGGACAAGCAGGCCCTCGTTACAGCGTTCTTCTACAAGCAGAAGCGGGGAAACGTGGAAGGGATGTACCTGATGCGCCTGGATTACGCCAGCAACCAGCGTTTGTTTGAGAAAACGGTGCTGTTCTCGCCTGAACTGAAGCAGCAGGCGAAAGGCGATGCGTCCACCAACGCGGCCTTCAACGACTATTTCATCCGTAAGATCGTGAATACGGCCAATGGCGGGTTTATGCTCACGGCGGAATCCTATTATACCACCTCCCGCAACCAACCCTGGAACCGCTGGAACTATATGTATGGAGGCTATGGAGGTTATATGCCTTACTATTATTCGCCGTACAGCCCTTATTATTATAATCCGTATTACTGGAACGATGGCGGGCACGCGCTATCACTACGACAATATCGCCATTATGGCATTTGACGAAAAGGGCGAGCTGACCTTCAGTAACTTCGTGCACAAGAGCCAGTTCGACGACGGCGCGGACCTGTACCTGAGCTATATGCTGGTAAACGTGGGCAGCGAGCTGCGGTTCCTGTTCAACGAACTGGAGCGCCGCCAGTACGTGCTGACGGAGAACTCCATCGGCCCGGACGGCAAGCTGAGCCGCAAGCCTACGCTGCGGAACCTGGACAAAGGGTTTACCTGGATGCCCCGGTATGGCAAACAAATCAGTGGCCGTACGGTCCTGATCCCCTGTATTTACAGGAATTATATTTGCTTTGCAAAAATTGACTTTTAACCCCACCTTTGCATCGTGATAAAGTTTTTCAGATCCGGCAACCCGCTGACGGTCCTGTTGTTCCTGTACATGCTGTTCATCAAGTTTTACTACCTGCTGCACCCGGTATCTTACCTGGCAGACGGGTCGGAAGGGTTGATGTATAAGCTGTTGACGGGGTGGCTGGAAGGGATGGTGGGCCCGAGCCCCTTATTCTTCACGTTCCTGGCGCTCATGCTGCTTTTTGTGCAGGCACTGCTGCTGACCCGCATTGTGAATAATCACCGGCTCTTTGCGAAGGATACCTACCTCCCGGCGATGTCGTTTTTACTGATGACGTCGCTGCTGCAAAGCTGGAATGTGTTTTCGCCTGCGCTGATCGTCAATACGGTGATGCTTTGGATCTTTTCCAGCATTACCGACCTGTACATGCGCAATTCCGCGCGGGACGTATCTTTTAACATTGGTTTCGCACTGGGGATCAGCGGATTGTTCTACTTTCCGGCGGTCCTTTTTGTGGCTTTGCTGTTCCTGAGCCTGCTGATAATGCGGGCGTTCCGGCTGGCTGAGTGGATCATCGGGTTGTTGGGGATCATTTGCCCGTTTTACCTGCTGGGAACCTGGCTGTTCCTCACGAACCGCTGGGATATGATCGCCGACCTGGTAAATATCCGGGCGAATCTGCCCATTATCACGGATTACAAGGTCTGGGGCGCACTGATCGGAACGGCGGCGTTTTTCGTGGTGGGATGGCTGATGTTGCAACGGAACTTCAAGAAAATGCTCATACAGGGCCGGAAGATCTGGGCTACCGTGGTGATTTACGCCCTGGTGGCTACGTTGATACCGCTGTTCAGTGGTCATTTTTCCGCTACTTACTGGGTGCTGGCGGTGATGCCGGTCTCTTTGTTCGCGGGGAACGTCTTCTGGACGGTGACCAATAATACGGCAGCCAATGCCATACACATAGTCGTGTTGGCATATGTAATTGTGATGCAATACTTTAGTCATTAAGGGAATGGGGTTGAGTTGATTTAATGCCGTTAGGGTGAAAGGGGAAGGGTTGAAAAGTGTTAGCGGTTTGATAAATCTGTGAATGGTGCTTGTTATGTCCCTAATGCTCAGTAATTTTGCTAATTCCAGAGAAATATTCAAACAAATAAATAAATGAAATTCGGAGTTGTTACGTTTCCCGGTTCTAACTGTGACCAAGATATGATCGATGCCCTGCGCAATGATCTGAACCAGGAAGTGATCAGCCTTTGGCACAAAGACAAGGATCTGAGCATGTTTAGCACGGAAGACTGCATCCTGATCCCTGGCGGCTTCTCTTACGGCGACTACCTGCGTTGCGGCGCGATCGCCAAGTTCAGCCCCATGATGCAGAGCGTGATCGAATTTGCCAACAAAGGCGGCCGCGTGATCGGTGTTTGTAACGGCTTCCAGATTCTCTGCGAGGCTGGTCTGCTCCCGGTGCTTTGCTGAAGAACGAGAACCAGCAGTTCGTTTGCAAGAACGTTTTCATCAAGAGCGAAAATACCCAGGCTTCACTGACCAAAGAAGTGACCGGCCGTCCGCTGATGATCCCCGTAGCACATGGCGAAGGTCGTTACTATGCTGACGATGCTACCCTGGAAGAGCTTTTTGCAAATAATCAGGTAATTTTCCGCTATTGCGATGAGTTTGGCAATGTTGTTGATTCTGCTAATCCCAACGGCGCTATCCGTAACATCGCGGGTATCTGCAATAAGAACAGAAACGTATTCGATGATGCCGCACCCTGAGCGCGCCACCAGCGAAGTGCTGGGCAACCGCGACGGGCAGCTGATCTTCCAGAGTCTGATAAATAACAACTAGGCAAAAGGCCTGGTGGAGAACCAAAAACAACCAACCAATTAAAGAAAGAAGTATGAAAAAGATCGTTGCCATGTTGCTCCTGATGATGCCGGTACTGGCATTTGCTCAGGACATGAACCCGGTGAAGTGGACATTTACTTCCAAGAAAGTGAACGCTACCACGTATGAAGTGCACGCCACTGCCACTATCGAAAGCGGCTGGCACCTTTACGCACAGGAAGCCGGCGAAGGCCCGGTTCCTACCACCTTCACGTTCGCCAAGAACCCGCTGGCTCCCGCACAAGGTAAAACTTCCGAAGTAGGTAAGCTGCACAAAGCCTTCGATAAGAACTTCAACTCCGAACTGAAATACTACGAAAATACCGTGACCTTCGTACAGAAAGTAACCGTAAAAGGTAAAGCTGTGACCAAAGTGAAAGGCTCCGTAGAATTCATGGTTTGCGACGATCATCAATGCCTTCCCCCAACTTCCGTAGACTTTGCGGTGAACGTGGGTGGTAAATAATCCTGATTCAGACTATCATTGCATATAGCGAGTTCTTTCACCCGAAGGAACTCGTTTTTTGCTTATGTTCTTATACAATCTGTTAAGTCTATCGTACATATGAAGTATATCGTTTCGATGATCTCCGCTTTCCTGTTGCTGCTGAGCCCCGCCGCCTTCGCACAGGAGACAGAGAACGCTCCAGTTCACGCCAAATGGGAATTCTCCTCAGAGAAAAAGGCCCGGGCGAATACATCCTGAAATTCAAAGCTAAAATAGACGCCGGCTGGAAGCTGCTCGCCACCACTCAAGGAGATGAGCTGAATTCCCGCATCGCGTTCGACAGCCTCAGCGACACACGCGCCGCCATTCAAAGCACAGCCGACACTAAAGCTCCCTCACCGCCAAAGAGCCCCTGCTCGATAACGCTGAGATCCAATACTTTGAGAATGAAGCGGAAATCACCGCTACCGTCAAGTATTCCTCCGATTCCGTCAAAGACCTCCGTGGTACAGTGCATTTCTTCGTGATCAAAGGCGAAGAGATCCTCCCCGAAGAAGCACAGTTTACCTTCAAGGCGGACGCGTCCGGTAACCTCACCGGACAGGAAGGCTGGTTCACCGTGAATACTGAAGCTGCCAAAGGCCTCAAACGCCCCACCTTCGACCTGAATAACCCCATCATGAAAGTGGGCGGTATCGGCAACGAAGGACAGTCCAGCGTCTGGCTCATCTTCGTACTCGGCTTCCTCGGCGGCCTCGTGGCCCTGGTAACGCCCTGCGTGTTCCCTATGATCCCGCTGACGGTTTCCTTCTTCACCAAATCTTCACAAGACCGCAAGTCGGGCATTTTCAATGCCTCCATGTACGGTTTCTTCATCTTCCTGATCTACGTACTGTTCAGCCTGCCGTTCCACATCGCGGGCAAGGCCGACTCTGCCATCTTCAATAACATTTCCACCAATATCTGGCTGAACCTCATCTTCTTCGTGGTGTTCGTGGCCTTCGCACTGTCCTTCTTCGGACTGTACGAGATCACCCTGCCCAGCGGCCTCGCCTCTAAGGCAGACTCCAAAGCGAACAAGAACAGCCTTGTAGGTATCTTCTTCATGGCGCTTACGCTCGTGGTGGTTTCCTTCTCCTGCACCGGTCCCATTATGGGCTCCCTGCTCGCAGGCGCAGGCTCCGCTGCCAGCGGCGGCTCGGGCGCATGGATGCTGACCGCCGGTATGGCCGGTTTCGGCCTGGCCCTGGCGCTGCCCTTTGCCCTGTTCGCCCTGTTCCCTAACTGGCTCAGCTCCCTGCCGAAATCCGGCGGCTGGCTTACCAGTGTAAAAGTGGTGCTCGGCTTTGTTGAAGTGGCCCTCGCCGTGAAGTTCCTCTCCAACGCCGACCTCGTGGCGCACTGGGGCATCCTCCATCGCGAAACATTCTTCCTCATCTGGATCATCATCTTCGCGCTGACTACGCTCTACCTCTTCGGTTTCCTCAGAGGTAAGAATACTCCCAAGCCTAAGATGGGCAAGATCCGGATATTCTTCGGCCTGCTTTTCGGCGCGTTCACGCTTTACCTTATCCCCGGTATCACCAACACCAAATACGCGCGCCTGCGGCTCATGAGCGGCTTCGCGCCTCCTATGTCCTACAGCTGGTATGGCCACCACACGGCGGAAGAAAAAGGCGCCGTGGAACCCGATGTGATGAACGACTACGAGAAAGGCCTCGCCCTCGCGAAAGAGCAAGGCAAACCCGTGCTGCTCGACTTCACCGGCTGGGCCTGCGTAAACTGCCGTAATATGGAAGAAAACGTGTGGACCGATCCTGAAGTGCATTCCCTCATCAAGGATAACTACATCCTCGTATCGCTCTACACTGACGATCGCAAGAAACTCGATGAAACCGAACAGTTCCTGTTCCAGTCCGACGAAGGCTGGTCCAAGAAGATCGTGACCATCGGCGACAAATACGCTACCTTCCAGCGCGTAAACTTCATTAACCAGTCGCAGCCCCTGTATGTGCTCATCACGCCGGACGAAAGGCTCCTGACCCTGCCCGTGGCATACACGCCCGACATCCAGGAATACGCCAACTGGCTGAAAGCTGGTCTGGAAGGCTGGAAAAAGCGCAAGCGAAATAACCCGGTTTTCACCGCAAAATAGAAAGGGACGTCTCCGCAATGGGACGTCCCTTTTTATGGTCACGAAACTGGAAAATCAGAATAAAGGCTGGCCGCAGCCACGAAGGTTTTCCGTCTACCGTCAGCGTAACGGTGAAGGGATGTGTCTTGTCGCCGTCGTCTGTGCAGGCTTCATTGGCGAATTTGGCGGTGAGGGTATGCCCATTGGCGCTGGAGGTGAAGATAGTTGCGTCGTTATCTCCTTTCTGGGCATCTGCTGCGGGAATTCGATGATGTTTTCGCCGTAATTACCTGTGTAGATGATCTTTTTATGTGGAATAACCGCCAGCGACCAGCCCGGCTCATTGCCTACAGCCCAATGCGAGGCGCCTTGCTGGCGCATTTCGTTGGCTTTGGGGCTGAGGTCTTTCCGGTCTATCTGCAGCGCCGCGGAGGCTCTTTGGGCCAGTTGATTCACTTCTGCGGCACTGAAGCGGTAGTCGGTTTTGCCGAAGGGCGATTCGTAAGGTGTGATGGCGGCGGCCGTGAGAGAAGAGAGATCCTGCGCTTTGCGGCTCTCGGAACCGACGAGCGTATCAGCATCGAAATAGAAAGTATTCTCGATCACGCCGGTTTTAGTGGTGACTACTTCCCGGACCATTTTCACATCAGTCGTCAACGTATCGAGGTAAAACCAGGTTTCGATGCTGGAGTCGCCCGGAGGGCCTTCCGGGAAAATATAGAGCCGGATGGGTTTATTTTGAAGGGAGTAGAGGCCGATAATGCCGGCTGAATTATCACCGTTTACGAAATTATGGGCGGCCATTACCTTATTGGTAGCGGCTTTTCGTCGATATCGGACACATAGGCGCTGATAGACGAGAGCCGGGACGCGTCTGCGGAATCCGCTTCCGCTTTCTTCCCGCCACCGGAACAGGCGGCCATGAGCGCTGCTAATGGGAATATTAAAATATATGGTTTCATAAGAAAGGATTTTAAAACGGGCAGTATGTTGCGAAAGACGTGCCAGTTTTGTGATAATGCTGTATGTCAGGCAGTTAGATGTATAAGGGATAACATCCGGGAGGGCAAAGGGTTCGCAGCTTCAGAATTGCTTCAAATTTGTGCGTAATTTTGCCGGATTATGAAAGTCTTGCTGATAGAAGACAATGTGGAGCTGGCCAGCAGCATCTCGGCTTTCCTGGCCAGAGAGGGTATATCTGTGAAATCAGCGATAATATCCGCGATGCGCAGGATAAGCTGATTTCCTTCCAGTACGACTGCGTGCTGCTAGATATCATGCTGCCAGACGGCAACGGACTGGAGATACTGCGCTTCATGCGGCAGGAAAAGCTCCAGAGCAGCACCCTCATCCTGTCTGCCAAGAATTCGCTGGACGACAAGATCATCGGGCTGGAAGAAGGGGCGGACGACTACCTGACGAAACCTTTCCACATGCCGGAGCTCAACGCCCGCCTGCGGGCGATCTATAGACGGAAGAAGCTCAACGGCAGCAATATCATCGTATTCAACGAGATCACCCTCAACATCGATACCTTCGAAGCCTGGGTCAACGGTTCGCTGCTGGATACCACGCGCAAGGAATTCGACCTGCTGATGTATTTTATGGTCAACAAGAACAGGGTATTGTCGCGGCAGTCGATCGCGGCTCACCTCTGGGGCGATTATACCGACAATCTTTCCAATTTCGATTTCGTGTACCAGCACGTCAAGAACATCCGCAAGAAGATCAGTGCCGCCAACGGCACGGATTACATTGGCACGGTATACGGGCTGGGCTATAAATTCAACACCTCTCGTCAATAAACTCCGCATGAAGATTGTAGACAGATTTACGTTGTGGTTCCTGGGGTAACGCTGCTGATCATCCCGGTCAACAGTATCATTACCTACAACAGCATCAAGGGAGAAATCGACAAGGCGGCCGTTGAGCGGCTGAAGCATGTGAACGCCCGCGCGGCGGATCAGCTCAGGCGCGGCGAGCCGGTAGGGGAGTTTATGCAGGGCTGCCGGATCAAAGCAGCGCCTTCGGATTCCACCATGCCGGCGGATTTCTTCCTGATCACTGACCGCGATGTGAAGCACGATCCGGACCTGGAGGATTATGACCGTAAGATCACTGTGGCCTCCTGGCACATGATCAACGGCAAAAGCTATAAAATCATTTCGGGGACTACGTCACCCGTTCCGAGCAGATCCTTGCTGGCCTGCGGACGAGCATCCTGTGGAAGCTGGCCATCCTTATCGGCCTGATCGTGCTTACGGCGCGGCTCGCTTCCCGAGTGATCCTGGCTCCCTTCTACAACACGCTCAAAAACTGCAGCGCTTCAACCTGCGCTCGCGCAAGAAACTGGAATTCAAGCCCACGCGTACCCGCGAGTTCAACGAGCTGAACAACTTCGTTGGCAAGATGACCGACAAGGCTGTAGACGATTACATCTCCCTGAAAGAATTCTCCGAGAACGCCTCCCACGAACTGCAGACCCCGCTGGCGATCATCCGCAGCAAGCTGGAACTGATGTCCGAGCTCAATATCGAAGGAGACCAGGCCGTGCTTATCTCGGATATGCAGAACGCGGTAGACAGGCTCACCCGCATCAACCGGAGCCTCGTGCTGCTGGCGCGCCTGGAGAACAACGAATTCGAGTGCAAGGAGCTGCTGGATATTTCCCGGTACGCCCGTGAAACCGTCAACACCTTCTGTGACCTGATTACGATCAAGGGCCTTACGATGGACTACCGCATCGAGGAGCGGGTGGAAGTGAAGCTGCATACGGCCCTGGTGGATATCCTGCTCAATAACCTCATCGGCAATGCCATCCGACATAATTATCCCGGCGGCCATATTTCCATTGAACTGACGGGCAGTAAACTTATGATCTCCAACACCGGGGCGGAGCCCCAGGCGCCTACAGAAGAAATGTTCCAGCGGTTCAGAAAGGGCACGATGTGCCAGAGCTCCGTTGGTATCGGCCTGTCCATCGTGAAGCAAATATGCGATATGAGCGGCTTTACCATTGACTATGGCTTTAGCGCCGGTCATCATATAATTTCGATCGATTTTCCCACGACTTTCACTTCTTCAAAATTGCTTCAGAATGATGTGCGCTCTTTGCATGAGAAAACTCAGCTGTAAGGCTGCCATGCTTTAAATCGCTCATTTAGACTCAGATGACATTTCGCTATCCTGTTCATCTGCTGTTGTCTGTTATCCTTCTTAGCGGCTCCATCGGCGCCCGCGCGCAGGTGCTGTCCCTGAAAGATGCTGTACAAACGGCACTGAACAATTACGGTACCATTAAGGCCAAAGCCAACTACCTGAACGCTTCCAAAGCGTCAGCGGAACAGGCCCGGCGGGATTACCTGCCCAACTTCAGCGTGTCCGCCCAACAGGATTACGGCACCATTAACGGCCAGAACGGCCCGCTATACGGCTTCGGTGGCCTCGGTGTCGCCTCTTCCGGTATGGCTATGCCGGAACAGAACTGGAACGCCGCCTTTGGCGCGCTATATCTCGCCAACGTCAATTGGGAGTTTTTGCCTTCGGACGCATGAAGGAAAAGATCAAAACCGCAGAAACGCTCGCGCACCGCGATGAGCGCGACTGGCAGCAAGAGCAGTTCCGGCACGAAGTGAAAGTGGCCGGCGCTTATCTAAACCTGCTGGCGGCCCAGCGCCTCACCAAAGCCTGGAGCGCAACCTGGAACGCGCCGATACCTTCCGCTCTGTCGTTACCCGGCGGGCGATGAACGGCCTCATCGCCGGGGTGGATTCCTCCTCGCCAATGCGGAAGTAGCCAGCGCCCGTATTTCACTCACCCGCTCCCGCGACGTGGAGCAGGAGCAGGAGAATCAGCTCGCGCAGCTTATGGGACTGGCGCCTCAGCCCTTCGTGCTGGATTCGGCTATCCTCACCCGGCTGCCTGCCGTGGTCACCGATACGGTGGCGATGCGGACAGACGTGCACCCGGTCCTGCAATTCTATGAAAGCCGCATCCGGCTCAGCCAGGAACAGGAGAAGTACATCCGTACCCTCAATATCCCGCGTTCAGCCTGTTCAGCGTGCTGCAGACGAGAGGCTCGGGATTTCAGGCGGAATATATCACCGATCACACTGCTTTCACTCACAATTACTGGGACGGCGTGAAACCTTCGCGCACCAATTACCTGCTGGGCGTCGGCGTCACCTGGAACCTCACCAGCATCCTGCGGGTAAACCGGCAGATGCAATCGCAGGCGTTTACATCGAAGGCGTTGCAAAATGAAATGGAAGTGATCGACCAGCAATTAAAAGCACAGCTTTCGCTGGCAGATGTGAAGATGAAGAATGCCCTGGATACTTACCGCGAAGCACTCGTGCAAATTAAATCCGCCTCAGACACCTATCTCCAGAAGACCGTGATGTATAAGAACGGGCTGAGCACGCTGGTAGAAGTCACCCAGGCACTGTACACCCTCAACCGCGCGGAGACCGACCGCGACGTGGCGTATAGCAACGTCTGGCAGGCGCTGTTGCTGAAATCAGCGGCGGCCGGAGATTTCGGATTATTTATCAACGAATTTTAATCATAGCAAGATAATGGGACTTATCAAAAGCGCACTAAACAAACCGATCACCATACTCGTACTGGTGGCGGGATTGTTTTTCTTCGGCGTGAAAGCGGTGCGGGAAGTGAAAGTGGACATCTTCCCCAAGCTGGATATGCCGGTGCTCTACCTCGCGCACCCCTTCGGCGGATACACGCCCAACCAGATGGAGGCTTTCTTCGCCAAGCAATATGTGAACATCATGCTTTTCGTGAACGGTCTGAAATCGATCGAAACGAAAAACGTGCAGGGCCTCACGCTCATGAAGCTTAACTTCTACGAAGGCACCAACATGGCCCAGGCGGCGGCGGAAGTATCCGCTTTCTCCAATCGTATCCAGGCGGTATTCCCGCAGGGCTCACAACCGCCGTTCGTTATCCGGTTTGATGCGTCTACCTTGCCCGTTGGCCAGCTGGTGCTCAAATCCGACAAGCGGACGAACAACGAACTGATGGACCTGGCCAACGTATACGTACGTGCCTCGTTCACATCTATCCCAGGACTGGTGGCGCCGCTCCGTTCGGAGGAATATCCGGACCGTGGTGATCAAAGCAGACCCCGAGCTGCTTCGTATCCATCACCTCACGCCCGATCAGCTGGTGGAAGCCTTACGCCTGAATAACCAGGTGGCCCCTTCCGGTAACGTGCGTATCGGCGACAAGAACTACATCACCCCTACGAATACTACCGTTAAGAATATTAAGGATTTCGAGAACATACCGTTGTTTAAAGGCGGCGTACAGAACCTCTATCTCCGAGATGTGGCAACGGTAGAAGACGGTGCGGACATCGCCGCGGGTATGCCCTCGTGAATGGCCGCCGTTCCGTATACCTTAACGTGGCCAAATCTGCGGATGCTTCCACCTGGGAAGTGGTACAGAGCTTAAAGAAAGCCATTCCCCGCCTGCAGGCGCAACTGCCGGAAGACGTGACGCTCAGTTACGAATTCGACCAGAGCACTTACGTGATGAACGCGGTGAAGAGCCTCGTGACTGAAGGTATCATCGGGGCGATCCTGACGGGGTTGATGGTGGTGCTGTTCCTGGGAGACCTCCGCGGAGCGCTCATCGTAATCCTCACCATTCCCGTATCCATCATCTCCGGCGTATTGTTCCTGAGCCTCTTCGGGCAAACGATCAACATCATGACCCTGAGCGGCCTGGCGCTGGCGATCGGGATATTGGTGGATGAGAGCACGGTGACGATCGAAAACATACACCAGCACTTTGATATGGGCAAACCAAAAGCCCTCGCCATTTGGGACGCCTGTAAAGAAATCGCGTTCCCCAAGCTGCTGATCCTGTTCTGTATCCTCGCCGTATTTGCGCCCGCTTTCACGATGAAAGGCATCCCCGGATCGCTGTTCCTCCCGCTGGCGCTGGCGATAGGTTTCTCTATGATCACTTCTTACTTCCTGTCCCAAACCTTTGTGCCTGTAATGGCCAACTGGATCATGAAGGCGCATAAGAAAGGTCATGTGCCCGCCAATGAAAACGACACATGGGATCAGAAGAAAGTACTGGTAGAACGTGCAGATTTCAATAACGACGGCAAAATCAGCCGCTTCGAAAAGTTCCGGAACGGGTTCATGAAAATGATCAATGCGCTTATGCCGGTGCGCATGCCTGTGGTGATCGCGTACCTCGTCATCATCAGCGGACTGGCGCTTTGGCTGTTGTCCGGCATCGGGCGGGACGTACTGCCGCGGACCAATGGCGGCCAGTTCCAGCTCAGGATGCGCGCGGAAGAAGGGACGAGAATGGAAAGGACGGAACAGAAGACACTGCGTGCCATTCAGACGATAGAAGAAGTAGTGGGCAAGGAAAACGTCAGCATCACTTCCTCCTATGTGGGGCAGCACCCTGCCTTGTTCTCCGTAAGCCCGATCTATCTGTTCATGGCTGGCCCGCACGAAGCGGTGATCCAGGTGAGCCTGAACAAAGAAAAACACTTCGAGCTGGAAGAACTGAAAGAACAGCTGCGTGCGGCGCTCAAGGAAAAAGTGCCGGATATGACCTTATCATTCGAGCCGATCGAGCTGACGGATAAGATCCTCAGCCAGGGTTCGCCCACGCCGGTGGAAGTGCGCATCTCAGGCAGAAACAAGAAGCTGAACGAAGAATACGCGAATAAGATCATCGACAAGCTGAAAGGCATTTCATATATGCGCGACGTGCAGTTGCAGCAATCCACCAAATACCCTTCGATCAACATTGAGGTAGACCGTACTCGGCTGGCGCAACTGGGAGTGGATATGACCGACGTTTCGCGTTCGCTGATCGCCTCCACATCTTCCAGCCGTTTAACGGAAAAGAATGTGTGGGTGGATGAAAAGGCGAACCTCAGCTACAGCGTACAGGTGCAGATCCCGGAGAACAAGATGAATAACCTGGAAGAGATCGCCGAGATCCCGCTCATGAAGAACGCTTCGCGCCCCGTGCTGGGCGACGTGGCCACCATCACAGAGGGCACTACCTACGGGGAGAACGACAACCTCGGCGCCATGCCCCTGATCTCCGTAACCGCGAACCTCTATGATACCGACCTCGGCACCGCCAGCAAAGACGTACAGGCGGCCATCGCCTCGCTGGGCGAACTGCCCCGCGGCCTTTCAATGGAGCCTATCGGCCTCAGCAATACCCTGATGGAAACGCTCAGCAGCCTGCAAAGCGGCCTGCTCGTGGCAATCGTGGTGATCTTCCTGATGCTGGCTGCGAACTTCCAGTCGTTCCGCGTATCTTTCGTGGTACTGACCACGGTGCCCGCGGTAATCCTTGGCTCGCTGGTGCTGCTGCGCATCACGGGCAGTACGCTCAACCTGCAATCGTATATGGGTATCATCATGTCTGTGGGCGTATCCATCTCGAATGCGGTGCTGCTGATTACGAATGCTGAGCATTTGCGCAAGCATAACGGCGACGCGCTGGCATCCGCGAAAGAAGCCGCCGCGCTGCGCCTTCGCCCGATCCTTATGACGAGCCTCGCCATGGTGGTGGGTATGATCCCCATGGCTATCGGGCATGGTGAGGGCGGCGACCAGGTGAGCCCCTGGGCCGCGCGGTAATCGGTGGGCTTGTAGCCTCTACGGTAGCGGCGCTGGTGATCCTCCCGCTGGTATTCGGCTGGGTAATGAAGACGGCCTCTATCGAAAGCGTTTCCCTCGATCCTGAAAACAAAGACAGTAAACACTATATACCTTCCCTGTATGATCAGAATAAATAAAACGCCGGGCCTTGCCCTTGCAGCGGCCGTATGGCTTGCCGGTTGCGGCGTTTCGCAGAGCAAACCGGAAAAAGCAACCGTGGAACCGGCTACTGCCGTAGCCGCATTCCCGCTCGCGAAAGATATTTTCTCCGCATCCCTCAGAACGCCGGGAGAGCTGCAGGCCTTCCAGCAGGTAGACCTTTACGCGAAAGTGAGCAGCTTCGTCCGCAAGCTGAATGTGGATGTGGGATCTACCGTTCAGGCCGGGCAGGTGCTGGCCACCATGGAAGCCCCGGAGCTGGGGAGCGCCTGGCCGGCGCTGAATCGCGCCTGCGCTCGCAGGAGGCGGTGTACCTCGCCAGCAAAGCCAATTACGACCGTTTATACCAAACCAGCCTCACGCCGGGCACCGTTTCACAGAACGACCTGGACATGGCCTTCGCTAAGCAGCAGAGCGATTTTGCGCAGAAAGAAGCAGCCCGCGCCGCTTACCGTGAGATTGCCGATCAGCGCAATTACCTGGAGATCAGGGCGCCCTTTTCCGGCGTGATCAGCGCGCGTAACGTAAGCGCCGGCGCTTACGTAGGCCCTTCGGGCAAAGGTTCGAAATGCCGCTCTTTACCCTCCAGGAACAGAAGAAACTCCGCCTCGTGGTGTCTGTGCCGGAAGCATATACGCCTTACCTGAAGGAGAAAAGCGAAGTGAAGTTCGTTGTGAAATCGCTCGGAGGCAGGGAGTTCAACGCAGTGATCAATCGCCTCGCCGGCGCGCTCGACGGCCGCCTGCGTTCCCAGCGTGTGGAAATGGACGTAGCCAACAATGATAAACTGCTCCTGCCGGGCATGATCGCGGAAGTACACATACCGATGTCTACCGCAGACAGCGTATTCGTAGTGCCTTCCACCGCCGTGGTGAACTCCACTGAAAGGTATTCGTCATCCGCATATCCGGTCAGAAATCGGAATGGGTAGACGTGAAGAAAGGAAGGGAAGCAGACGGAAAACGGAAATATTCGGAGACCTCCGCGAAGGAGATATGCTTGTGGAAAAGGCCAACGACGAGATCAGGAACGGATCAGCCCTGACGATAAAAAAGTGATACGAATCAAAGAGTGGATCAGTAACGGGGACAGCGCAGTGATAGGCGCTGTCCTTTTTATGCCCGGCCGTTAAAAATCATGCCACGATATTTTAGGTGAAACCGGCTGTAAATCAATCAGTTGATTGTGGAGAAGAATCTACAGTCCATTTGTTTGAAAAATCAATAATTTTCAGCCGTTTATGAAGCCAATATGATATTAATAGTTGACGACAGGCCTGAGAATCTCTATTCCCTGCAGCAACTTCTGGAAGTGAACCATTTCAAGGTGGATACGGCCTCATCGGGAGAGGAAGCATTAAGGAAAATTTTGCGGAATACCTATTTCCTCATTATCCTGGACGTACAGATGCCGGACATGGACGGGTTTGAAGTGGCGGAAGCAATCACAGGCTACAGCAAGTCGAAGGACATACCTATAATTTTCCTCTCCGCCGTCAGCGTGGAGAAGCGGTTCATTGCGCGGGGATATTCCTCGGGCGGGCTGGATTACATCACCAAGCCCGTAGACCCGGAGATCCTGCTGCTGAAAGTGAGCACGTTTTACCGGCTGCACCAGCAAACGCGCGAACTGCACGAAGCGCAGGAAGCGCTGCGGCAGGAAGTGATGGAGCGTAAAGCGGCGCAGGAAGCATTATCGCACAGCCTGGACGAGCTGCGGTCGATCCTGGAATCCATTCAGCAGATCGCGTTTACATTAGGGCCTGCGCGGGAATATAGAGTTCGCGAACCGGTACTGGCTCCGTTATGCCGAATCGCTTAATACCTTGCCCGCTACACCGGAAGGAGAGACCTCCGTGATGGCATGTATCGAAAAAGCCATCGCCTCCGCGCAACAGGAGGTATTCGAAGTGCGCATCAAACCCTGGGCGACGGCGACTTCCGGTATCACCTCCTGAGCCTTACTCCAGTATGGAAAGAAGGTGCCATCGGCAGATGGGTCTGCATCTTTACCGATATCCACGAGCAGAAAATGATCAACCAACTGCTCGAAAACCGCGTGGATGAAAGAACGCGGGAACTGCAACAAGCCAACCACGACCTCGAATACAGTAACCATGAACTGCAACAGTTCGCATACGTGGCCTCGCACGACCTTAAAGAACCGCTGCGAAAGATCCAGGTGTTCAGCAACCTCATCAGCAGCAAGTTCGGCACGGAACTTCCGGAAGCGGAGCATTACCTGAACAAGATCGTTTCCTCCGCCGCCCGTATGAACAGCCTCATCACCGATGTGCTGGAATACTCCAAGATATCTATCGGCGGACAGTTTCGTCCTACCGATGTAAACGCCATCCTCCGCGAGATACTCGACGATATGGAGTTGCTGGTGCGGGAAAAGGGCGCAATAGTGAAGATGGAAGACGTACCGCTTCTTCACGCCATCCCTTCGCAGATACGGCAGGTATTCCAGAATATATTGAGTAACGCCCTGAAGTTCTCCCGGAAGGGTATTTCTCCCAAATCAATGTAGTCGCCGAAAGGGTGGATGCAGTGTGCGCTACCGGCGGCCAGCAGGAAGACGGCGCCTATTGCCGTATCACGGTAACGGACAATGGCATTGGCTTCGACGAGCGCTACCTGGATAAGATCTTCGTCATCTTCCAGCGGCTGCACGGCAGAACGGAATTCGAAGGAACGGGCATAGGCCTGGCCATCGTCAAGAAGATAGTGGATACCCATGGCGGGCTTGTAACGGCCAGCAGCCGGGAGGGCGAAGGCTCTACGTTCACCATCGTGCTGCCCGTTCATCTCCGGCAACATCAGCACAATGCAGAAAAAGAAAACGAAAACCATATACAAGACAGCGATTCATGAAATCTAATTTCCAGCGGAACCTCATCATCGGATTCGGTTTCTCGCTCTTCCTGCTCATATTCGGATCGATGGCCTCCATCATCAGTATCCGGAACCTCATTTCGAGCGCGGGATGGGTGGAACATACCAACCAGGTCATCCGTCACCTCGATGAAGTTATTTCCAGCCTGAAAGATGCGGAAACCGGCCAGCGTGGATATCTCATAACCGGAGACGACGACTTCCTGACACCATACCGCGGCGCGGAAGACAGCATCGCCCGGCACATACGGATGACGAAAGAAATGACCGCGGATAATCCCCGGCAACAACGATCCGCAGAAGAACTGACGCAGGTGGTCCGCCAGCGGCTGGCCGTATTGAATAATAATATCGATAAGCGCCGGCGCGGCAATACCCTCACGGCGGAAGACATTGAAAGGGGCAAACACCTGATGGACCAGGCCAGGATGATCATCAGCGAAATGAAAACTTCGGAGCAGCAGCTGCTGGCCGCGCGCACGGAGAAGATGAATGCCTTCGCCGGTACCACGCCCATCTTTGTATTGATCGCTTCCATCCTTGCCATTGTAATTACCATCATCTCGTTTATCCGCGTCAACAGCGATTATAAGCAACGCAATGCCTTGCAGCTGGCATTAGAGAAGAAAGACGAAGACATCACCCGACGGATAGAAATGACCCAGGAAGTGGCAGCCCGCATTTCAGCGGGCGATTATACCGCAAGGATAACGGATGAATACGATGACGGCCTCGGTCAGCTGACGGTTTCCCTGAACCGCATGGCCGCCTCCCTCGAAAGATCATTTACCACCCTGGCAGACAGGGAATGGCTGCAAACGGGCGTGGCGGAGCTGAACGACAGTATGATCGGCGAATATGAGCTGGACGAACTGGCACAGCGCGTACTCGATTATGTGGTGCCGTATACCAACGGCAGCACCGGCGCTATTTACATAGCCGAAGAAGGCAAGCGGCTGCGGCTCTACGGGCGGCATGCCGCGGAGAAAGGCGGCGTGGAAGAAGTGCTGGCTTTCGGAGAAGGACTGGCGGGACAAAGCGCCCTCAGCCGCAAAACCATCGTACTGGAAGACGTTCCTGAAAAGCTGCTGCGCATGCAGGTGAGCGGTGGCAGCATCCAGCCGCAGACATTTATTGCCGTACCGCTTTATCACGAACGTAAAGTGATGGGCGTGCTGGAGCTTGCGTCTCTACGCAACTTCAACGACAACGAAAAAGCATTCCTCGAATCCGCCGTCCAAAACATCGGCACCGTTATCCATATCCTCGATAACCGCAAACGCCTCCAGGAACTGCTGGAAGAAACCCAAAGCCAGGCAGAAGAACTGCAGGCCCAGCATAACGAACTGGAAAACGCTAACAGCGAGCTGGAAGCCCAGACCGAAAAGCTCCAGGCGTCTGAAGAAGAACTGCGCACCCAACAGGAAGAACTGGTGGACGTTAATGCCGAGCTGGAAGAAAGGGCAAGACTGCTGGAAGAAACCAACCGCCTCGTGAAAGACAGCAATAAAGAGATCCAACGGAAGGCGGAGGAGCTGGCGCAGAGCACGAAGTACAAATCGGAGTTTTTGGCGAATATGTCGCACGAGCTGCGCACGCCCCTGAACTCCATCTTGCTGCTGTCCAGGTTGATGGTAGAGAACAACGAGCGCAACCTCTCCCAGGAGCAGATCGAATACGCCCGCGTTATACAGAATTCCGGTAAGGGCCTGCTCATGCTGATCGACGAGATCCTCGACCTGTCTAAGATCGAGGCGGGTAAAATGGACCTCGTATACACGGAAGCGGGCGTGGAAGAAGTGGTGAAAGACATGCGCGCATTGTTTGAACCGCTTGCGCGGGAGAAGAGCGTGACTTTCGAAACGGACATCGCCGAAGACGTGCAGGGCGTATTCGAGACAGACCGCCAGCGCCTGGACCAGATCCTGCGCAACCTGCTCAGCAACGCGCTTAAATTTACCAATGAAGGATCAGTGACGCTGCGTGCGTGGCGCCCGACGGATTATACCAATACCATCGCATTTACTGTGATAGATACCGGCATCGGCATTGCGCCGGATAAGCAGGACGTGGTGTTCGAAGCCTTCCAGCAGGAAGATGGCTCCACGCGCCGGCGGTTCGGGGAACAGGCCTGGGGCTGTCTATCAGCCGCGAACTGGCAAGGCTCATGGGTGGAGAGATCCGCCTCGTGAGCGAGCCGGGCAAAGGCAGCGAGTTTACCGTATTGCTGCCGGTTTCTTCCGGGGTAGGACAGGTAGAAAAACTGTCCGCTTCCGAGTTGATGCCCGCCCAGGCAAAGAGCGTATACCGCCAGCGGTTCGTCAGTGACGCCATTCCCGTAGGAACGGTGGAAGACGACCGCAATGCGCTCAAACCGGGAGACAGGACCATCCTGATCGTGGAAGACGATCTCAATTTTGCGCGCTCGCTGCTCGAATTCACCCGCAGCAAAGGATATAAAGGTATCGTAACGGTTCGCGGCGACGAGGCGCAGTCCCTCGCCGAACAATACCATCCTTCCGGCATCCTGCTGGATATCCAGCTGCCTGTGAAAGACGGCTGGGAAGTGATGGAAGAACTGAAGGGCAATCCCGTGACCCGCCATATCCCGGTGCATATCATGTCTGCGTTCCAGGCGCGGTTCAAGAGCCTTTCGAAGGGAGCGGTAGACTTCATCGACAAACCGCTCACCATTGAGAAGATGGACGACATCTTCAAGAAGATCGAGTTCATGCTCAATCAGAACCCCCGCAAGGTGCTCATCGTGGAAGAAAATATGAAGCATGCGAAAGCGCTGGCGTATTTCCTGGAGAATTATAAAGTGAATACCGAGATCCGCGATACCATCAACGGCAGCCTGGAATCGTTACAGAAGCAGGAAGTGAACTGCGTGATCCTGGACATGGGCGTATCGCATGCCCGCTCTTACGAGACGCTGGAGCAGGTGAAGCGGGAACCCGGACTGGAAAACATCCCCATCATCGTATTCACCGGCAAGAATCTCAGCCGCGACGAGGAATCGAAGATCCGCAGCTATGCTGATTCGGTAGTTGTGAAAGTCGCCAATTCCTACCAGCGGATTATGGACGAGGTATCGCTCTTCCTGCACCTGGTGGAAGGGGAGAAGAAAGAACCCGAACGCAATGGCAGCAACGGGCTGGGCAGGCTGGCGGAAGTGCTCCGCGGCAAGAATATCCTGCTGGCGGACGACGATGTGCGCAACATCTTCTCGCTCACCCGCGCGCTGGAAAGCTTCGGCATGAAGGTTATTTCCGCGACCGATGGCAGCGAGGCGCTGCAATTGCTGGCGAAGCATAAAGAAACGGATATCGTGCTCATGGATATGATGATGCCGGAAATGGACGGATACGAATCCACCCGCCGCATCAAGGCAGACCCCGCCACAAAACACATCCCAGTGATCGCGGTAACGGCGAAGGCCATGAAAGGCGACCGCGAGAAGTGCATTGCGGCTGGGGCCTCCGATTATATCAGCAAACCCGTGGATATCGATCAGTTGTTGTCCCTGTTGCGCGTGTGGTTATACGACGCAGGAAAGTAAAGTAGCAGTATGCAGCATGAAGATTTGAAGGACGAGTGGCTGGACGGGTTCCTCCGCGATATCCTGGAGACGCACGGATACAATTTCATCAACTACGCACGCCCCTCCCTGCGGCGACGCCTCAGCAGGCTCATTGCGCTGGACCGCTTTGCCACCCTGGAAGATTTCCGTCTTAAAGTACTGGGCGATGAAGCGTATTTCCGGCATTTCGTGGAAGAGGTAACGGTGAACGTAACGGAGATGTTCCGTGACCCGGCCTTTTACCAGTTGTTAAGGAAGGAAGTATTGCCGGCCATCGCCCACGCGCCCCTCATCCGCATCTGGCATGCGGGGTGCTCCACGGGAGAGGAGGTATATAGCATGGCGATCTTATTGAAAGAAGCTAACCTGCTCCACCGCTCGCTGCTGTATGCTACGGATATCAACCCGGCGGTGCTGGAGAACCTGCGCAAGGGGATCTTCCCGCTGCGGTCCATGAAACAGTACTCGGAAAACTATATTCAGTCCGGCGGTACCCGTGGATTTTAGCAAGTATTACACGGCGATGTACGACCTGGCGAAGTTCGGCGAAGACCTCATCCGCCGGATGGTCATATCCCCCATAACCTCGCTACAGACCGGTCTTTCAATGAATTCCAGCTGATCCTGTGCCGGAACGTCCTGATCTATTTCGATAAGGACCTCCAGAACAAGGCGCTACAGCTGTTCGACGACAGCCTGGAAACAGGAGGGTTCCTGGCATTAGGTACAAAGGAAAGCCTGCGCTATTCCCCCATAGCGCCTAAATACCGGCAATTACCGCAGCGGCTGCGGATCTGGAAGAAAATCAGTTGAAGTAACGGCGGAGGATCTCCTTCAGTGAAGTAATGCTGTATTGCTTCACGACGTAATCCGTGGCGCCCAGGGCCTTGGTGTCCTGTATGTCTTTAGGATCGGAAGAAGTAGAATAGATCACGACCGGGACCGTAGAAAGGTGCGGCTGGCTGCGGATGGCCGCCAGGCAGTCCTTGCCGGTCATACGCGGCATATTCAGATCCAGGAAAATAAAAGTAGGCATTCCGTGCTCTCCGGATTGCAACAGTTGTAAACCTTCGACACCGTCGTCGGCAGAAAGAAAATGGACTTCGTCGTTTACATCCTGTAAAGCGAGTTTGAAAATTTCCTGATCGTCCCTATCATCGTCAATCAAAAGGCAACTTATTTTTTGCTTCATCGTTCAGGAAGGGTTTTTGTCTTTTAGTATCAGCAAAAATAAAAAAATGCGGGTAAAACAAGCATAATCGGACCCAACGGTCTTAGATGTTACAACATTAAAAAGGCCGGGGAACGCCCCGGCCTTGCTATTGGAAAGATCATCAGTTCGTCTCGAGTCCCCTGTTCTTCAGGAGGAATTTCACCTCTGGGGCACGCATGCGGAAGGCTTTGTAAAGGTCCATCGGTTCGGCCGTGCCGCCTTTTTCCAGTACGTTCTTACGGAACGATTGTGCCGTGGCGGGGTCAAAGATGTTGCCTGTTTCCTTGAAGGCTGCGAAGGCATCGCTGTCGAGCACTTCGGACCAGATATAGCTGTAATAACCTGCCGAGTACCCGCCTGAGAAGATATGCTGGAAGTAGGTGCTGCGGTAGCGCGGCGCTATCTGGGGAATGAGGCCCAGTTTATCCATCTGTTGTTTCTCGAATTGCAGGGGATCTACCTTGGCGCCGGGGGCGAGGGTATGATACTGCATGTCGAGCATAGAGGCGGCGAGGTATTCCACGGTCACGAATCCCTGGTTGAATTTGGAGGCATCGTCCATTTTCTTCACGAGCGCTTCGGGCAGCTGTTCGCCGGTCTTGTAATGTTTGGCATACATCTTCAGCACTTCCGGTTCAAATGCCCAGTGCTCCATGATCTGCGAGGGCAGCTCCACGAAGTCGCGGGGTACGGAGGTGCCGCTGAGGCTTTCGTAGCGGACATTAGACAGCAGGCCGTGTAATGCGTGACCGAACTCATGGAAGAAGGTTTCCACTTCATCCGGGGTGAGCAGTGCGGGCAGGTCGCCGGTGGGCTTGGTGAAGTTGCAAACGATGGATACTACGGGCGCAACGCGCTTTCCGCCTTCAGTTGCCTGTTTGCGGTAGGAGGTCATCCAGGCGCCGCCGCGTTTGGAGGTGCGGGGAAGAAGTCCATATAGATCACGCCGATGTGATCGCCGTTGGCTTCTTTCACTTCATATGCCACTACGTCTTCCTGGTAAACGGGAATATCTTTCAGCTGTGTGAAGGAAACGCCGTACAGCTTTTTCGCTACGCCGAAGATCCCTTCGCGCACGTTCTCCAGCTGGAAGTAGGGGCGAAGTTCTTCCGCGTCGTAGTTATATTTCTCTTTGCGGACCTTGTCGGCATAGTAAGACCAATCCAGGCTTCCAGCTTTTCGCCTTTGCCTTCTTTGTCCATCACTTTCTGCATTTCCGCGGCTTCGTTCTTCGCTACGGGCAGCGCTGCGTCCCAGAGGCGGGTGAGCAGATCGTTGGCGGTGGCGGGCGTTTTGGCCATGTTTTCTTCCAGCACGAAATCGGCGTGGGAGGCATATCCGAGCATGCCGGCCTTTTCGGCGCGGAGGCCGGCGAGGCGGGCTACGATGTCTTTATTGTCGCGCTCGTCATTATTGTTGCAGCGGTTGATGTACGCCTTGTACATTTTCTCGCGTAGGGGCGGTTGGCGGAATACTGGAGGAATGGCATCACGCTGGCATTGTGCAGGGTGAATCGCCATTTCCCTTCTTTGCCGGCTTCTTTGGCGCTGATGGCGGCGGCGGATCTGAGGATGCGGGCAGGCCTGCCAGGTCGGCTTCATTATCCACAATTAGCTCGAACTGGTTGGTTTCCGCCAGCAGGTGCTGTCCGAACTGTACGGTCAGCAGCGAAAGTTCCTTATTGATCTCGCGCATGCGTGCCTGTTTGGCGGCGTCGAGGTTGGCGCCGCTGCGCACGAAGGCTTTGTATGTTTTTTCGAGGAGGCGCTGTTGCTCGGGAGTCAGTTTAGCCATGGCGCGCTTTTCATACACGGTTTTCACGCGGGAGAAAAGGGCGGGATTGAGGTAGATATCGTCTGTGTTCTGTGCCATTTTAGGCGCAATCTGGCGGGAAATACCTTCCAGCTCGGGATTGGTATTGGCGGATGTCAGGTTGAAGAACACGGTGCCCACGTTGCGGAGCAGCTCTCCGCTCTTTTCCAGGGCGGCGATGGTGTTCTCGAATGTAGGCACGCTGCGCTGCATGGTAATAGCTCCTATGCGTTGCTGCTGCTGCCGGATACCTTCCTCGAAAGCTGGCATGAAATGCTCCGGCCTGATTTCGGCGAAAGGCGGCACTTTAAAGTTCGTGTTGTATTCCAGCAGGAACGGGTTCGTTGCTGCGGGGGCCTGTGCCATGGCGGATGATCCTGTCGTCATACTCACTGCAATTATCAGGTTTCGGGTAAAATTAGATACGCGCATGTTGTAACAAAGTTGGCTAGTGGTAAAAATAGGGAAAAAAGACAAAGCCCCGCGGGCGGAGCTTTGCAGTCATTTTCAATGTAATATGTCGTCAGGGGATGCGTTTCAGCCGGAAAACCTCACGCTCTGTACTGCTGACGGTATTGATGAGGATCAGGAATCGGATTTGATGGTGTATATGTATTGCCGGCTCAGCTGTGTAGCGGTGGGCAGCAGAAGATTGAACGTGATCTTGTCCGCCCCGTTAAGTGAAAAGTCGCGCCCCGTCTGAACAAAAGGCGGGAAATCCACCGGGTCGTCTGTAATCCCGAAATCGTACTGCCAGCCATGAAAGTACAGGCTGACGTTGGAAAGGTCATAATTAATCCCGCCTCTCTCCACCGCGAACTTACCTGCATATTTACCGCGAAACGCCTCCGGGGCTCGTTCTTGTCCTTTTGCAGGCGGTCAGTACTAATAAGCAAGAGAAGAAAATGTAGAAAATTTTCATTCTGAAGGGTTTTCCGTTAAAACGGCAAGATCCGGTAATTTGTTACTGAAAGCAAGGAATTGATAAAAAAACGGCCGTCCTGCCTCGCAGGCAGGACGGTCCGGGGAGTTGGGGTATCAGGCTGTATGCGGGCCCGAATGGATGTTTGGGGCTACCTGGATGTCAGGGGTTAGCTGGATGATATAGTTTGCAATAAGTTTGGAGGTAACAAATGGACGTTGGGGCTGGATGATTGCATGTTAAACGGGCGTAAGCTTCATTTTGTTACTCCGTTTTTTGTTCAAAATGGCCGCCCTGCCGCATTTGGCAGGGCGAACCGGAGAATTTCGGGGTTGAACGCCCAATAACAGGGACTGAAATGGATGTGCGGGGCCACATGGATTTCCGGGGTTAATTACTACAGGATGTCTGGGGCTGGATGAACGTTTCGGGGTCAGGATGAATAAGGTTTGGGGTAAACCGGATGATTTGGGGCACAGGACGAATGGATTGTTCCTATAAAATCAAAGATCATGCCTCACGCAGAAATATCCTTGTATCGTACTTTTTCCGATGGGTTCGCGGTCGTTGTCGGTAAACACGCCGCCGCCGCTCATGGTAAAACTTCCGCTAACGTATTCGCCCATCCCGCCGAATCCGGACACATGCAATGCGCCGCCGGCAGGAACGAATCTGCCCAGAGACTCTTCATAGTAAACGCTTTCGTAGTTTAATGCGGTGGAGACGTCGGCGAAATAAAGCGCAGGTTCTCCCTGTTGCTTCCATGCCATGCCGCCGGTTCCTCCACGCCAGGCGATACCGAAGTATCCTTCGTTACCCATCCCCGCTATTTCGAAAACTTCATCGCTAAATCCCGAATGGCCGGGGAAATGAATCCACGATCCGCCGTTGATGCGGAAAGAAATTCCCGCCGGGATAACCGTGACCGTGCTCACCACCATCAGCTGGCGCTTACTGTCTTTAATGGTAGCGGTCACGTTCGCGGTTTCAGGTTTGGCCACGGTGGCCGGCGCCTTATACACGCCCTGTCCGCCGTTCCCTGAACCGACCCTACGCCGCCTACCGCCCAGGATTTCACGAAGCTCCCCGGCAATGGGCGCCCTTCTCCCAGCGTAATGTCCTGCCCGTCTGCCGGAACCAGGGGCGTAAACAGGTCGTCGCCGCTCAGTGGGATATACGAAGTAACGGTCAGGTTGGTCTGGCCCGCTTCTTTCACCGTTGTGGCCACAGGGTTGAGTTGCAGCCATTGCAGCAACGCCCAGTTAGAGAAGTGGTCTGACTGCACGGTAACCGTTTTCGCGGCTTTATTCACTACGGGCGCTTTAGCCAGGCGCCAGAAATCTTTATTGTCCTGAGGCGATCCCCAGCGCTTCGGGGATATTCACCCAGTTTTCGTGGCCCTCCCACGAGAATTCGAGGGTCACTGGTTTGGCGAAGATCTTTCCATGCGGCAACAGCGCAAAGCTCCTGCCCACACCGCCCTGGACGGTGTTCACCACTTCCTGCAGCGTAATGTCGATGTTCTCGTTCACCGCGCCTACCGGTATCCGGACTTTGAAAGATCCGTCTTCCGATGTGATCGTGGCGCCGGCAGGCGTTACGGTGGTGATGATCTCGGGGCCTATAGGCTCGCCCACCGGCCGCGCTTCGGGTTCAGAAGGTATCTTGCCCGGTTGCTCTGTTTCCGGTTCCGTTGGTTTCCTGTCTTTCCGGCAGGCTATCATAGACAGCTGCACGAGCAGGAATAAGCATAATAACTTTTTCATCTTGGGGTTACATTTATGATTTCCGGCACAAAAATAAACCGCTTCATAGGGTTGCCTATAGGTAGTCCTACCTAGTGGAAAGATTTACAGTGATCTGCGGCCGGGGAATATGGATAAAGGAAAGCCGCCCGGATGGGCGGCTTACTGACCAGGGATCCGGACAGTTGGTATATTATTGTTTCGCTGCTTCGCGCACAGCTTTAAATAATGCTTTAAAGGCTACGACATTCTGCTTAGCCAGCGGACGATATTCCCCACGTTCATAATACGCGTCGATGAACTCTTTGGAATTGAACCACATGGTTTCGAAAACGCCCTGCATCCGCAGGCCGAGGGGCAGCGCCCATTCTGCGCGGGTGGCGTCTTTACGGATCTGCAACACCTGCTTCAGCTGATCGATGGCCACGTCTTTATCGGAACAGGGGCTGGCCAGTACGTTGAATCCTTTCAGCGCAAAGTATCCCGGGGTAGGGGCGCGCTTTCGTACTTCCAGTCGGTAATGATGATGTCTTTGGAGATGCGGTCGATAGCGCGGTGGGTATCGTTCATGCTGGCCTGCCAGGCGAGGAGCCCGGTGGTTTTGCCATCAATGAGGCGGTCGCTCCACATCCACATCTGTACGCCTTTCTGTTCCAGGTGCGCGTGCAGCTTGTTGACGTACTCGGCGAAGATCTCCGACTTATCGCCCCCGCCGCAGCGCGGGCATTTTTCATATCCTATCACCCACACTTCATCCAACCCCACGTGCAATGCATCCGCTTCAAACGCTTCCACCAGTTCGTCCATCATAGGAAAGAAAACCTTCAGCAGGTCGGGCTGTCGCGGGCAGATGCTCTTGCTGTAGAAGTCGAACATGCCGCCGCTTTTCCAGGGAACGGGCGGGCCATAGTCGGGCGATTCGTCGAAATGCGGGTATGCTTTGAGGAGAGGCCCCATATCTGATCCTTCCGACTGGTGCGCCATGAGGTTCATGGTGGGGATGAGGCGGATCTTTGCTTCTTTCGCGGCTTTCACGATCTGCTTTACATCGCTTTCCGAAAGGGCGTTCTTCTCCGCTACTTCGGGGTGCGATTTATACTGATACCCGTATTCGATACGGATGGCCAGGGTGTTGACGCCTTCTTTCGGCAGGGCGTTGCGCACAAAATCGCAGAACACGCCTACGTCTTGTTTGGCCGGCGCGCTCATCAGGAGGCCTCTTACCGGCAATTCATTCCATTTGTATTCCGCCTTTTGTGCCCGGGCGGAAAAGCCGGCGGCTGCAAACATGCAGACCGCCAGCAGTTGTTTCATTACACTGTGCATACTATTATTCGGCTATTACTTTTCTGATCCTGTGATTCCTTCTGTCTACTACGTATACAACGCCATCCGCTCCCACTGTTACACCCGTAGGTGCGCTGAAGAGGGCCGCGGAACCGGTGCCGTCAGCAAAGCCTGCCGTACTGCCGCCGGTAAAGGTGCTTACTTCCCAGGAGCCCGTTTTCACGAGGCGGATGCATTGGTTGGTGTTGGTGGCGGAACCGTCCCAGTGCCGTTGCCGGCTATATAGAGGTCGTCGTTCTTATCAATGGCGATGTTCCAGGGCAGGTCGAACTTAGCGGAGGCCGCGGGGCCGTTTACGAGGCCTGCCTGTCCGGGTATCCCGATGGTAACGCCCGGCTCCCAGGTATCCGCTTTGAACTGGCGGATGACGTGACTGCCATTTACGACTACGAACAGATCGCCCTTGCTGTCTACCGCTACGTCTGATGGATAACTGAGGCCGGTGATGATCTTCTCGGAAGCGCCGTTATCCGGGTTTACACGGTATACGCTGCCATTGGCGCCCGCGTCGCAATAGTAGAGCATACCATTGCGGCGGTCTATACCAGGCCCCAGGCTTCGAACCAGCCTACGAGGGAAGTGGTGCCATCGGCGGTTACTTTACGGATCGTCCAGGCGGAAGGGTCCGAAACGTAGATGATGCCATTGCCGGCTGTTACTACGTCGAACGGCATGTAGAACTCCGCTTCTCCGGCGGCTCCTTCTTTATACCCGTTGTTGCCATTGCCGGTGAGGGTGGTTACTGTTCCATCCGGCGCTATCTTGCGCACGCGGCGGTTACCGGCTTCGGGAACGTAAAGGAAGCCGTTCTCGTCGATATCGATGCCGCAGCGGGCGCCGATATTGAAGGATGCTTCCGTTCCTTTTCCATCCACATAGCTTTCGTTGCCGCTGCCGGCCAGGGTGGTTACTACGGTAGAGGGTTTATATCCGAAGTCGTCTTTGCTGGCTCCCTTGTTACCCCTGATGCTCACTTCTATCTTGCCTGTTCCTGCTTTGGGAGGTATGGCGATGAGGATGCGGTCTTCCACCACTCCGGCCACGAAAGCCGGAACGCCGTTCACCGTAACGGAAACGCCGGAGGTATCTTTAGTGAAGTTGCTGCCGTAGATGAGCACTTCCACGCCCGCGCCTCCTACGGCCGGCGTGAATTTCTCGATCACTACAGGCGCGTTCGGATCGTGCCCGAAGCCTTTGTCTTTTTTGCAGCCGGCCCCTGTCATCAGTACGGCAACGGCCAGCAGGCTATATATGATATGTTTCATGTGTTGTCGGTTTGATTGTTTTACCATCCCTTGTTCTGCCGGAATTCGGAGTTGCGGCCCGATACTTTATCGATCTCGTTCTGGGGTACCGGCAGCCAGTAATCGCGTTCCTGCGTGTTGTTGAAGATGCGTTTTTCCACGACGGGGTATTCGTAGGTCACGTTGCCCTGACCCGTCACTTTCACGCCGTGCACTTCCCTGTTATCAACGGTATGCGCGATCTTCCATCTGCGCACGTCCCAGAAACGGTGATCTTCCAGCGCCAGTTCCACTCTTCTTTCGTTACGGATCTTGATACGTTGCTCGTCCTGCGAGCCGCCGTTATAGGCAGGCATATCCACACGGCCGCGAACGGCGTTGATGGCATCGGTGATACCCGCGGTATTGGCATCTGCTTCATTGGCCGCTTCGGCGTAGTTGAGGTACAGTTCCGCCAGGCGGATGAGCACCCACTTGCGGTCGGTTGCGCCGGTGAGGTTGAAGAGGTTCACGTTTTCCAGGAGGTATTTGCGCGGCCAGTAATTGGTAATGACCTGGCCGGGCCGGGGAGCGTCCGCATCATTGGGGTTCAGCGAGCGGCCTTTCCACATAGCGCCGGGATAGAGGATCGTAGCGTAGAAACGGGGATCGCGGTTGTCGTACGGGCGACTGGCATTATACCCCGAAGCCGGGTCGGAGATCGGCAGGCCGGTGGGTTTCATTTCGTAATCATCCACCAGTTCCTGCAGCGGGTTGATGTTGCCATAACCACCGGCGCCGCGCGGGTTCATCTCCTGGTCTATACCACCGTCGCGGTAAGCGCCCGGGGCAGGACGGCTCCAGATTACCTCGCGGCTGAAGTATTGAGTAAACGCGTCGCTGTAGTTGCTGTTGAGGATATAGCCGTTGTTCAGTGCGGTATCCAGCGCGGCTTTGCAGGCGGTGGCGGCTACCGTCCAGCGGGATCTGTCGTTGGAAGGGTTGAAGAGCGGGCTGGCATTATAGAGCAGCAGCCTTCCTTTCAGTGCGAGCGCAATGGCTTTGCTGGCGCGGCCCCAGTTATTGGGGCGGCTGGCATAGCTAGCCGGCAGGAGGGTGGCGGCATCATCGAGGTCTTTCACGATGGCCTGCACTACTTCCTGGATGGAGTTGCGCTTGTAGTAGATATCATCCGGGTTATCGAAGGGTTCTGCACCTGCGAGAGCAAGGGCAGTTCTCCCCAGCGGATCACCAGCTGGAAATAGTAATATCCACGGAGCATAAGCACTTCACCGCGCATGCGGGCCTTCCGTTCCGGGTAGTTCGGATCGTTGGGGATGATGTCGTAGTTGGCGAGGAAGAGATTGCAGGAGCGGATCTTGCCGTAGAATTCCGTCCATTGCCCCTGCATGGGGAAGGCAGACGGGCTCATGGAGGAATTATTGAAGCTCCCTGCATCGGGGCTCACGGCAGATGCGTCGATCGACTGGTTGGTCTCGTCCGTTGCGCTGCTGAGCATCCAGGCGCCGCCGGGTTTAAAGATATTGGGAAGGCTCTGGTAGATGACGTTTACGAACTTCTCGGCATTCTCGATATTCCTGAACACTTCCTGCTCGGTGATCTTGTCGCTGGGCTTACGGTCCAGGAAATTCTTGTTGCATGCGCAAAAACGGGCAGCAACAGCCAGATGAATCGCTTCGTTATGCTTGCTATTTTCATGTTGCTTGTTTAGAGGTTGATGGTGATGCCGGCGTTATATACGCGCATGAGGGGATATGGCTGCCAGCCCCAGCGGTCGCCCGTGTTGGATTCCGGGTCGATGCCAAGCTCGCGTACGTTATCCCAGCTGATGAGGTTCATACCGTTGACGTAAATACGGGCGTTCTTGATCTTTACTTTATTGGTCCAGTGTTTGGGCAGGCGGTAACCGATCTCCGCGTTCTTCAGTTTCACATAATCGGTTTTGCGCACCCAATAGCTGGAGGCGATGAAGTTGTTGCCCATATTGCTTTCCGAGTAGTGGAGGGCGGGGAAGGTGGCGTTGGCGGCGTTCTCCGGCGTCCAGCGGCCTTCATGGAAAGGACGGTAACTTTCCTGTAGTTCCATACCAGCTGCGCGGAATAGATCTGCCGGCCGCCGAGCGCGCCCTGGAAGAGGGCGCTGATGTCGAGGCCTTTGTAATCGATGCCGAAGGTAGCGCCGAAGTAACTGGTAGGCACGTTCAGCATAGGCATCATCACGCGGTCTGCCTCGTTGATAACGCCGTTGTTATCGATGTCTTTGTACTTGATATCGCCGGGGATGAGGGGCGCGAAGGTCTGTTTCGCGTGTTTGTTGATCTCGTCCTGCGACTGGAAGAGCCCTTCTGCGAGGTATCCAGGCTATAGCCGATGGGCAGCCCGGTGATGCTCTGGTGCGCGTATTCGAGCTTGGGCTCGTCCATTTCCAGGATCTTGTTCTTCACGAACTGGTAGTTGATCTTGGTGAAGATGCCCACGCGGCCCACGTCCATATTCACATGCAGGTCGCCCTCGATACCGCGGTTCACGATACGGCCGCGGTTGCGGTTGATATCTGCGGTGATGCCCAGGTAGGAGGGGATGGTGCCGGCTGCTGTAAGGATGTCTTTACGCAGCTCGCGGAAGATATCCACGTTGAACTTGATCCTGTCTTTCAGGAAGCCTGTTTCGAAGCCCAGGTTAGTTTTGGAAGCTTTCTCCCAGGTGATGGCGGTGTTGCCGATACGGCTCTCGTAATAGCCGCCTACGCCCGTGGCCACGCTGCCGAAGGTGAAGCCGTCGGTACGGGAGAAGTCTGACATATACAGCCAGCGGCCGCCGCCGATCTGGTCGTTACCCACATAGCCATGAGAGAAGCGCGTTTTCAGGAAACTGAGCGCACCGCCTTTCGGCATGAAGTCTTCGTTGCTGATCATCCACGCGGCCGAAAAAGCGGGAAGAATCCATATCGCTTATCTGCCGGGAAGTTCTCGGAGCCGTTGTAACCGGCGTTGAATTCGAGGTAATATTTTTTGTCATAGTTATAGGTAACACGTCCCACATATCCTTCGTATACGCGCGGCAGGTCGCCGGCAAAGGAGCGGTAATTGCGGTTGAAGAGGAACAGCCCGCCCAGGGAGTGCTTCCCGAAATCCCGGTCATACATCAGCTTCAGGTCGTAGTAGTAATACCGCTGCCCACTGCTGAAACCAGATTTTTGCAGGCTGGTGGCGGTGCGGTGCTGGAAGTATTCGCCGGCAAAGGTGCCGGGCTTCGATTTGAAGCGGTAGGAATCAAACTCCTGGTCGAAGGCGGTGTTGATATCGCCGTAGTTCTCGAAGGTGAACAATCCTTTTACTTTCAGGCCGGGGTGATGAAGTCCAGTTTGCGGGTGAGCGCCACGGAGCCGCTGGTGCTGTGCCAGTATGCATCCAGGTAACCGTTTTGGGTGAGCACGCCATAGAGGTTGTAGAAATCCTCGCGCATGTTCCCGGAAGCAATGCTGCCGTTAGGGTTCTTCACGGGCGTGAGGTGGTTGGTCATCTGCGATAGCAGCACCCAATACATTTCATGGCCCGCGCGGTCAGCGGAAGGACTGGTCCTGTTCTCCAGGCGGGAAGCCAGGTCTACCTGCAGGTCAGTGTTCTTATCGAGGGTGATGTCTATGTTGGAGCGGAAGTTGAAACGGTCGTATTTGTATTTGATGCCGTAGATATTTTCGTTGCCGTGCTTGTAGAGGGGCTCCTGGCGGAGGTAGGAGCCGGACACGAAGTAACGCACATATTTAGAGCCGCCGTTGATGTTTACGTTAAGCGTTTTCTGCGGGGAGAAGTCGCGCACCATTTCGGTGTACCAGTCGGTATTGGGATAGTCGTACGGTTTGAGGCCGGTGCGGAAATATTCCAGTTCCTGTTCGCTCCAGCGGGGCGCCATCCCATCGTTCTTTGCGGCCTCGTTTTGCAGCAGGCCCGAGCGGTAGGAGTCCAGGAAGCGCGGGAAGGTAACAGGCTGCTGTAAGGCGGTCTGTGCGTTGATCTGGATATTGGGAGGCCCTTCCTGTCCACGGCGGGTAGTTACCAATACGATGCCGTTGGCGCCCTGGATACCATAGAGCGCCGTAGCGGAGGCGTCTTTCAGAATAGAAACGGACTCGATCTCATTGGCGTCCAGCTGGCCCAAGTCGGCGTTGCCACGGGGCAGGCCGTCGATCACCACGAGCGGGTTGGTAGATCCGGTGGTGTTGATGCCACGGATAAAGAGCTGTGAGTAATCGGAGCCGGGACGGCCGCTATGCTGCACGGTGATGAGGCCGGGGAGGCGCCCGGCGAGGGCGTTGGTGAGGTTAGCCACCGGGCTTTGCTTCAGCTCTTTGGTCTGGATGCTGCTGATGGCGCCCGTGATGCTCTGGCGTACCTGCTTCTGTCCATAACCCAATACCACTACCTCGTTCAGCCCGGAGCTGGAAGGTTTGAGGATGATGTTGGGCAGCTGTGCGCGGCCGTTCACAGGTACCTCCTGCGGCTCAAACCCGATGAAGGAAACGAGCAGCACGCCATTGGGAGGGACGCTCAGGGAGAAATTGCCCTTTTCGTCTGTGGCAACGCCCTGGCTGGTTCCCTTGAGCTGGATGCTCACCCCGATCAGTTCGGTTTGTTCGGCGGAAAGGACCTTTCCGCGGACGGTGATCTTCTCTTCCTGCCGGGGAGAAATGACCACGAGGCCGTCTTCCAGGATGCGGTAGCTGAGGATCTGCCCTGGAGGATGCGGTCGAGCATGGCGGGGAGGGTGGCGTTTTCGAACTTAACGTCTACCTTTTCCTTGGCGGGGAAGGACTTGATATTATACAGAAAGCGGTAGGAGCTCTGTGTTTCTATCCACTCCAGCAGCTTCTTCAGCTCTATTTGCCGGTTATCGATGGAGAACCGGTTTTGCGAATATCCCACGGCCGCCTGCAGCTGCAGGACTGTCACGGTCATGAGGATCAGGCATAGCTTCATAAACAGTAATGTTTTTCGCAAGAAATGCTTGGGTGATGCTGGTTGTGAACGCAGCGTTTTTTTCATAATTTTGGATTGAGTGTTTAGACAATTTGAAACAAATGATTTCCCGCACGGAAGTTCTGTTTCATTCCATGTTTAGCATTAAAGGGTAGTGTGCCAGCACTATCCTTTTTAATGAATGGCGGCCGGAGAGCGCCTAGCCTGATGTGGTGCAAAGTGTGTAATGTTCCATAGCTGTTTTGTTGGTTGACTTATTGCTGAATAAATACAGTATCTCCTCTCATGTCATACGTGAAATTTGCGATGAGTTGCAGGGCTTTGAGCGCGCTGCCGATGTCTTCTTTCCTGAATTCGCCTGAAAAGCGGTTGTCGTTCAGGGCCGGGTCTGTGATGATGATGCGTTTGTTGTACCAGCGTTCCATGGTTTTGGCCAGTTCGGAGAACGACTGGTCGCGGAATTGAAGCCGGCCCTTACGCCAGAGCGATTCGTTGGCGATGGTATCCTTTGTTTTGGTGTTTTGTTGCAGTTGTGCGTAGAAGTCGCCCCAGTCGTCTCCGCTTGCCCCGGCGGTGTTTTTCCGGGTGAGGAGGAGTTTCTGGCCGGGGCCAGGAGTTGGCGGCGGCCGGGGGCCTTAATGAGGGAAACGGCGACTTTGCCTTCTACCAGTGCGGTTTCCAGTTCGGCGTCTTCCTCATAAGCTTTAAGGTTGAAGGAGGTTCCCAATACCTGGACCGACAGGTCCTGCGTTTGCACCACGAAGGGTTGCTGCTGGTCTGGCTTCACTTCGAAGTAACCTTCGCCGCGGAGGCGTACCGTGCGGCCGTTGCGGGCCATGTTGCCGGCGTATTCCAGGCTGCTGCTGGCGTTGAGCCATACGCGGCTGCCGTCAGGCAGTTCCACGAAAGCGCTTTGGCCCGCGGGGGCGGAGGCGGTGAGCATGGCGGGCTGGCGGAGCAGGAACCAGGCAGAAGCGCCGGCGATGAGCACGGCAGCGGCAGCGGCTACCTTCCACCAGCGTGCGCCCAGGCGGCGAACGGGCGTTGCTGCGGGGAGCTCGCCTTCGTCCCGGAGGCGGGAGGTGATGCCATCGTACACGGCGGCGAGGCGGGGTGCAGGATCGGCGGTGTCCCGGAAGGGGATTCATACCGTTCCATCCACGATTCCAGGGCGGCTTTTTCTTCCGGCGTACAGGCATCGCGAAGGTATTTATCCAGCAGTTGCAGCAATTGTTGATCGTTCATTTGGGCGCTTGTGTCTGGATAAGACACGGTAATGGCGCCGTACCCTACCCCTCATGCCCCAAAAAATGGGCATAGTGCGGTTTTTTCTGCTATTTTTACTCCTGATCATGGGATATTCCGCACTGTCTGATAAGGAACTGGTGACGTTGCTGGCCGGGAATGATGCGCGCGCGTTCGAGACGCTATACCAGCGCCATGCCGGAGCGATGTATGCCTACGCCTTTAAGAAAGTGCCGGTGCCGGCCATCGTGGAAGACCTCCTGCAGGAGGTATTCACCAACCTTTACCGCCGCCGGGCGGAGTTGTCCCATATCGAAAACATTCCTTCTTACCTGTACAACGCCCTCCGCAACCGTATCTTCAACGAACTGCGGAACTCCCTGCTCCACGAGCAGCACCATCAGCAACTGGCTACCGGCCGCTCGTCCGACCTGCACATTAACTACGACCTTCGCGAACTGGAGAAGGCTTTCGCCCTTGCGCTCGACAAACTAACGGAGCGCAGCCGGGAGATCTTTTGCTTTCCCGCCGGGATCACCTTACCTACAAGGAGATCGCCGAGAAGCTGGGCATATCCGTGAAGGCGGTTGAAAAGCACATGAGCCGGACGCTGGGGGTGATGCGGGAGGAACTGAAGGATTTCGGCGTATTGGGGATCGTAGCCATTGCTGCCGCATCCGGATTATAATATTTCTTTCGTACCCGGTCTAATGGCATGTATTCCTGTGCCAGGGCATTTTATGCCCTGAACAGATCAAACCGGCCTTCCCGGCCCGGGAGCTAAAAGGGCTGTCAGACAAAAGGGTGATAGAAGGGTGATGGAAGCGATATAGCAGTTAGAGGGAAGCTAGAGGGAAGCTAGAGGGAAGTTAGAGGGAAGTTAGAGGGAAGTTAGAGAACGGTTAGCGGACGGACCCGTCCTAAAAAAGTTTACCGGTTAAAGAATAAATCCTGGTATTAGTTGACATCTGCCTCGTAATCCTGGGATGGGTTTACAATCTGTTTTTTCTGAGGATAATAGTTCTTCCATAGTCGCCTGGTTTGGATTGGTTCGCGGTGTATTTGCTCAGGAGTTGCCATACCTATGCTTAAATGTGGCCGCTCCGTGTTATACAAACGAACCGATCTCTCTAATGTAGCCTCTGCCTGTGCCAGGTTTTTAATCTCATAATGATACAAATATTTTCCTTTTACAATCCCGTTGACCCTTTCAGCAATGCTATTGTCCCGCGGATCTCCAGTTTCCGTCATGCTAATTCCAATGCCATGGGCCTGGAGTGTTTCTACGTATCCGGTAGCGCAATATTGGCAACCTCGATCTGAATGATGGATGAGCTGATGAGCACTTCCTTTTAGGCCTTGTAACGCCTTTTGCAGGGCTTTCAGTGTCTGGATACCAGCCAGATTCTCAGCTACCTGATAACCTACGATCTTATGTGACCAGGCATCTGTCACTAAACTGATGAAGTAATCTTTACTCCCTGCTTTCCAGTAAGTTATATCACTCACCCAAAGCTGATCAGGTCCCGTGGGCTGGAAGTTCTTGATCTGGTTAGGCCATTTGCGCATCCAATGATCAGAGTAAGTTGTTCGCATATGCCGTTTGCGTTTACGTATGAGCAACCCTGCATCAGAAAGCAAATCAAAGAAGCCATCACGGCCCATTTTAATACCCAACCGGGCAAAAACAGGCTGCAACATGCCAAATAACTTGCGCCCACCCATGTCGGGATGCCGGCTGCGGATAGCAAGGGCCTCGCCTAAGATTAACTGCTGTCTGTTGGCAGAAATTACACGTTTATGCTGATGCTTAAAATAAGCCTGACGGCTCACGCCAAGTAATCGACAAGCCCGCCCAAGCGTCAATTTGGGGTGCTTGTCTTTTGTTTCATGGATTACCTGGTACTGTCCTTTTTCTGATACTGATCTGATGACGCTGCTCAGCCAGTTCTATCAGCCGTTCCAGCATCTCTGCCTTGATCTGTGCATCTTCCAACTGAAGCTGTGCGGCTTTTAATTGCTTTTGAAGTTGCTCAACATCAGGCTGCTGACCACTTTGCTTTTCGGACGGTTTGTTTGAAGAGGGTGTCATCTTCACAAGATAGTTCTTTCGGGGAAACGTTCGTAATCCTTTAGCATGCAGCCATTTACGAATAGTGTCACTCCCCTTTATTTCGTACTTGTGCCGTAAATAATTCATACTGTACCCGCTTTGATACTCACGGATCACCTGATCTTTAAACGAATCAGGATAAAAACGACCCTCTTTGTATGTTCTTGTCATAGAATAAATTTTGTGGTAAACCTATTTTAGGACAAGTCAGACGGTTAGAAGGAGGTTAGCCGAAATAGCCGGATCTGGGAACCAACCGGCATTAAAACCTACCTGTTACGGTATAGGTACGACTTGCAAGGTAAGGTCAAGGTAAGGTCAAGGTGTTATCTACGGATGATCTACGAATGGTTGTCGAATGGCGGATACGGAGCGAATACGGAGCAGGTGGACTTGATGCGGAGGTGATGTGGGGATGGTGCGGAGATGAGGTGAAGGGGGAACAAACCTGTAATTGGGAAGAAGAGCGCCTAAAACCCATGGCAATGCCTGCCGGAAGGAGGCCTTTCGGACATTATGAAGTGGCAATAAGATTTGAAAATGAAAGTGTTATAACAAAATATGGCTCCTATGGCGTGGGATTTATTCCCGTTGGATAGTAAAGCCTTCGATGTCGGTGCTTTCCGCCTCAAAAGGCATATTTACCAGCAATTGGGGTAGTTGTTTGTGCTGGTGGGCATTCATTAATATGGAAACCGGCGAATAATCTTCTATCACAGCGATGATATCCGCGGCGGTGTACTTCCGGTTCTGGGATACGGCGTCTTCAAAGAATGTTCTCACCGGACGGTGACCAGTAGCGTCCCGGTTCCGGGAACGTCGATGGTCAGATCTGCTCCAGAGAAAGGTTTCCTGAGGTCTATTTCCAGGACTGCAGCGTCGGAGCCGGTGACGCGGCGGTTGAGGAAATCGATCCTGGTGCCGATGAGTTTTACTTCCACGCGAACGGCATTGCGCGGCGCGTGGGGCCGTTGTGCCGGGATGCGGAGCCTGCCATCCCTGGTGAAGGTAGGAGGTAAGAGCAGGATATCGCCGATCCCCGTGTAAGGATTGAAACGATAGCCTTTAAGGCCCGCGTGGTTATTGCGGCCCGCTTCCACGATCCTTTTGTTCAGCATGTTTACATAATTGCCATCGCACACGATATCGAGATCGGGCATGATAGCACTGCGGACGAGGGCGCCCTTGCGGCTGGCGGCCCCGAACCACTGCGCGGAGCGGCGGGTAGCGGGTGTTTGCCGTACCGATTCCGGCCGGGAGCGAAGGAATTGCTTCCCGCCCCGGCGGTAGGCAATGACATTACCGAGCTTACCGGTAAATTTGAAAATAGAATTTAATCTAGCCATAAAAGGACATATTTTGTTAACAGACGAATATACGAAGACACTTTGGGGCCAGATGTTAACGCGCTTAGATGGTTTCCAATCCTAACCGTATTGTACCTTAGATTTTATCCAACCCCAAAGACTCTGGTTTGCATATTTTCTAACTTAACGGTATTCCAGTTTTAGATGTCTTCGAAATTTTACGCCCCGCACCATCATCACGAAAACACTAACTTGCAGGCATGCACATCCGTAAAGCGAATACCGGCGATTACCCGGGGATTATGCGCGTTTGGGAGTCTTCCGTGCTCGCTACACATGATTTCCTGCAAGGCAGCGATTTCGAATTGTTCAAACGGATCATCCCTGAACAATTCCTCCCCGCATTAGATCTCTACGTCATCGGGCAAGATCAGATCGCCGGCGTGCTCGGCGTCTCTGGCGAGAACCTGGAAATGCTTTTCATCGACGCCGCTGCCAGGGCAAAGGCTTCGGACAGCAACTGGTAAAATTCGCGCTGGAAAATTTAGGTGTGAGAAAAGTAGACGTAAACGAACAAAACGATCAGGCCATCGGCTTCTACCGTAAAATGGGATTCCTGGAATCAGGGCGCTCCGAGACAGACGGCATGGGTAAACCCTACCCCTTAATTCACTTCACTTATCCCGATTCATCAATATAATATCAGTATTGGCTAACCCCTTTACGCCGAAAGCTAATATCATTAATAAAGCTGCTAATATCCTTTAACCCCGGTACCGTGGTTAGTATACATTTGTATACAAGCCAATGATGCGTGCGGCTTGTATAGAATCGACCAAAATAAGATAATGACTCCGACGAAGTAAGGTACATCAACAAGCATACATTCTAACCACGTTTTACAGTACTGCAAGGACTGCGGATACTTTATTGTCTAAAAATAAGCACATGCGATTTATGCGTTACATGAAGTCGCCCGGGGTTTTTATACCCTTATCGGTAATGCTTCTTACCGCCGCCTGTTCGAAAGACAGCGACAGCAGCAAGGAAGCCGACCCCTATGACCCGGGCAAACCTATTACCATCAGCCACTTTTCCCCAGACTCCGGCGGAAAGGCCACACAACTCATTATTACGGGCGACAATTTCGGCAACGATACGGCGCACGTCCGGTTGACCGTTGGAGGAAAAAAAGGCGGTAGTAGTAGGAGTGAAGAATACTAAGATCTATGCCATGGTGCCCCGGAAACTGAGCGGCGATGTGGACATTCAGTTGAAAGTACACGACCGCGACGTGTCTGCCTCAAAAGCATTCCGCTACATCATCACCCAATCCGTTAGCACCATCTCCGGTAAGGTGGGCCCGGATGGTAAAGGCGTAACGGCCGATGGTCCCCTCGCAGAAGCGCAATTCAGCTTCCCCCAATATATCACCGCCGATGACGAAGGCAACCTCATGGTGTTGCAGTACGATGGTACGGACTTTCGCGGGCTGCGGCAGGTGTCGCTCGCACAGAATAAAGTGACGCGGATCCCGGCAGGCTCACCCTACGGCGTTACCATCCGCAAATCCGATAACCAGGTGTTCGCCATTCAGCGCGACAACGCCTATCCCACCATCCTCACCGGCCTTGCGCCGCTCAATACCTGGCAACCGAAAGTATTCTATGCCACCACTGTAGGATCACCCGTGTTTGGTGCGGGTGATTATCCGCTGGGAGGGGCGTACGACAAGGTTTCCGGTAAATTCTACATCATCAACTGGCTGAGCGGCAGGGTGAATTCCGTGGATCCTGTTACCAAAGAAGAGAAACTGCTCGTAGTGTTCAACGCCAACGGCTTCGCCCGTATCGCAGTAGATAATGAAGGTTGGGTGTATGTCTCCAGCCGTGCGCGCCACTGCATTTTTAAAGTGAACCCGGCAGACGGTTCGTATACCACTTTCGCAGGAACAGACGGCGGAGCGGGATTCCTCAACGGCCCCGGTACCAACGCGAAGTTCAATGCGCCGGAAGATATGGCGTTCGATAGCCAGAATAACATGTACGTAGCCGATTCGCGCAACAACTGCATCAGGAAAATAACGCCTACCGGGCTTGTTACCACCTATGCCGGTATGCCGGAAGAAGCAGCGGGCTATGAAGACGGCCTCCCCTCAAATCCAAATTCAATTTCCCCAACGGCGTAACCGTCGACAAGAACGACGTGCTGTACGTAACCGATATGAATAACCACCGCATCCGCGCGGTGACCGTGGAATAAGCAACACCATTCAACCAAATCAACAAGGAACGTATGTGTAAGAAAATACTGTTCGTCTTGTGCTGTATACTCACGTGCAGCGCGGGACTTTACGCCCAGGAAAAATTCACCGTCGAAGGGCAGGTGCTGGACAGTGCCAGTAACGAACCTTTCCCGGGCGCCACCGTGGTGGTGAAGAATATGCCCAGCCTCGGCGCCGTTACGGACGGGAAGGGGCATTTCAAGCTGGCCGTCGCTAAATATGATGTCATCCTCGTATCGGCGATGGGCTATGCGGAAAAGGAGTACCGTATTACCGGCGGCTCCAATCTCCTCATTAAATTATCGCAGAAACTATCGGATGTAGATGAAGTGGTGGTAGTAGGATATGCGACACAGAAAAAGGCGACGCTCGTTGGCGCGGTTACCTCCGTTCCCGTGTCTGCCCTCCGAACGCCCACCGCATCGCTGGTAAACGGCCTGGCGGGTAATGCGGCCGGTGTGATCGCCATGCAGCGAACCGGTGAGCCTGGGCGCAATGCTTCGCAGTTCTGGATCCGCGGCATTGGCACCTTCGGCGCCAACCAATCGGCCCTGGTACTGGTAGATGGTATCGAACGGGGCAGCATCAACGAAATAGACCCGGATGATATCGAGTCGTTCTCTATCCTCAAAGACGCTTCCGCTACGGCCGTGTATGGGGTGAGGGGAGCTAACGGCGTGGTGCTCATCAATACCAAACGCGGTAAATCCGGCAAGCCTTCGATCAACTTCCGCGTAGAACGCGGAACGCTCACGCCTTCGCGCCTGCAGGATTACACCGGGGCGTATGACTACGCCCGGCTGGCCAACGAAGCCCGTGAAGTGCGTGGCATGAACCCAGTGTATAACCGCGAAGAAATGGAGGTCATCAAATACGGCCTCGATCCGGATATTTATCCCGACGTTGACTGGCGCGCCCTTACGATCAAGGACCACACCAGCAACATGATGGCCCGCGCCAGTATCTCCGGCGGCGGCAACACGGCGCGGTATTACCTTTCCGGTTCGTATTACAACGAAGAAGGCCTGTACAAGTTCGACGACCTGAACAATTACAACAGCAACGTTAACTATAAGAAGTACACTTTTCGTTCCAACGTGGACGTAGACGTTACGCCGACCATGCTGATCAATATCGGCGTAGGCGGCAACATCGCGCAGCAGAACCGTCCGGGTATCGCCTCAGATTACATCTGGCAATCCATGGGAACGCTGACGCCGCTTACCGTTCCGCTCCAGTATTCTTCCGGTCAGATGGCATCTTACGGAATGAACAACCAGGCGAACCCTTACGTATTACTGACCAAGACGGGGTTTGTCACCGACTGGCAGAACACCATAGAAAGCAGCCTGAAACTGACGCAGGAGCTGCCTTTCATCACACCTGGGCTGAAAGCGCATATCCTCTATTCGTTCGACTCTTACAACATTCATAATATCAGCCGCACCAAATTCCCCGAGCTCTACCTGGCACAACGCCAGCGCGATCCGGAAACCGGAGCGCTCATCCTGCAGAAGAAAACGGAATCGACGCCCATGAACTTCTTCAAGGAGGCTTACGGTACGCGTACGCAATACCGGAAGCCGCCCTGAACTATTACCGTGTTTTCGGTAAGGATCACACGGTGTCTGGTTTGTTGCTATTCAACCGCAGGGATAAGGTCGATAACCAGGCCGTTACCGATGTTTCGTCGATCCCTTTCCGGGCGATGGGCACCAGCGGCCGTGTAACCTATGGATACAAATCCCGCTACCTCCTGGAAGCGAACTTCGGTTACAACGGGTCCGAGAACTTTGAGATCGGCAGCCAGTTTGGTTTCTTCCCTTCCGTTGCGGGCGGATGGGTGCTGTCTGAAGAACCTTTCATCAAACAGTTGCTTCCCGACTTGCGGCAACTGAAGCTCCGCGCATCTTATGGCCTTGTAGGGAACGACCAGATCGGCGGCGGCAAGCGCTTTCCTTATATGACATTTATTAATTCCGGGCTTCCCCTGGCGCCAGGATATTCCTTTGGCGATTACGGCAATAACGGGTTCACCGGTATCCGTGAAGGCGAACTGGGCGCGGATAACCTGGGCTGGGAGGTAGACCGTAAGCTGAACCTGGGGTCGACTTCAATTGGGCGGATAAACTGACCGTACAGGCAGACCTCTTCCGCAGCCGGCGTACCGGGATTTTCATGCTGCGTACCACGCTCCCGGATGTAGTGGGCAATACCACCGCGCCATGGGGTAACGTGGGCGCCATGAAGAACCAGGGCTTCGATATGAGCGTGAGCTATACCCACCAGATCAAGGACGCCATCATCACCCTGCGCGGTAACTTTACCTATACGCATAACGAGATACTCGAGTACGACGAGCCCAAGCCCCGCTTCCCTACCAGGGCCTGAAAGGGTTCCCGTATGGCCAGCTCAAAGGGTATAAATCCATGGGCCTGTTCAAGGATTCCGCAGACATCATGAGCAGCCCCGTACAGACCTTCGGCGAAGTGCGCCCCGGCGATATCAAATACCGCGACGTGAACGGAGACGGTATCATCAACGACGATGACCGCGTACCCATCGGCAGATCCACCGTTCCCCAGGTGGTATACGGATTCGGCGCCGAAGTAAGATGGCATGATTTCGATATGGCATTCCGCTTCCAGGGCGCTTCGCAGTCCGATGTGTTCCTGTGGGGATATGGCGTATTTCCTTTCCAGGGCGGCGAAACGGGCAACGTACTTGAAATCGTCGGCAACGATGCCAACCGCTGGACGCCCGATTGGTACAGCGGCGGCGGCAAAGGCGGCCCCAGCACGGAGAATCCCAATGCCCGGTTCCCCGCCTCACCTACGGCAACAGCGGCAACAACAGCCAGGTATCTACCTTCTGGCTCGCCAATGCCCAGTACATCCGCCTGAAAGAAGTGCAGCTCGGATACACGGTACCAAACCAATGGCTCAGCCGCCTCAAAGTAAGAACGCTGCGCGTCTATGCCACCGGTTTCAATCTCTTCGTTTGGGACAAGCTCAAACTCTGGGATCCCGAGCTGGCCGGCGACGGCGGACTGAAGTACCCGATCCAGAAGACAGTTTCCTTCGGGATAGACCTGCGATTCTGATAACCGATTGTTGAAGTTGAACTCATAGCATATGAAGCCACTAATCCGCCTGATGTTCTTTTCTGCCGCCATCTTCGTGGTAGCGCAACTGACGGCCTGCAAAAATACCTGGACGTTCGCCCGTACCTGAACGATCTGCTGAACATGGATACCGTGTTCGCCAAATCCTCCTACGCCACGTCTTACCTCGCCAGCATTTACAATTATATCCCCGACGAATCGGTATTATACGGCGCCGATGGTACGCCATGGGTAAATGCTTCGGATGAAGCCGTACAGCTCTGGAAACGCGCGGATCTTCCTTCGGCGTACATCGCCGCGGGCGAATACAGTGCCTCCAGCGGCTATTATAATTACTGGACCAAACTTTACCAGGGTATCCGTTCCGCCAACGTGTTCCTGAACAGGGTGGATGAGGTAAAGGATATGTCGCAGGGGAGAAGCAGGATAAGAAAGCGCAGGCGCGCTTCCTGCGGGCATATTTCTACTTCTGCCTGATACAGCAGTATGGTCCTGTGATCCTGGCGCCTGAGAAGCCGCTGGAATTCAGCCAGTCAATCGAAGAGCTGATGCTGCACCGCTCCACCTACGACTCCTGCGTGAATTACGTGGCGAAGGAAATGACGGAAGTAGCGGAGCTCCTGCCGCAGAGTACCTCGCCCACCACGATCGGGATGCCCACCAAAGGCGCGGCGCTGGCAGTGAAGGCACGCCTGCTCATATACGCGGCCAGTCCGCTATTCAACGGCAATACCGAGTATGGCGGGTTCCGCAATCCGAAAGGTTTGAATTTCATCAGCCAGCAATATGATGAAGCCAAATGGGCCCGCGCCGCGGCGGCTGCGAAAGCCGTCATCGATCTGAACCAGTATGATCTCTATACCACGCCCAAAGTGCCGGAAACCGCGCCATTGCCCGCCAATGTGCCAGCAGGCGCGTACCCGGACGGCGCGGGTGATATCGATCCATTTTTGTCGTACCGCGATATGTTCGCCGGTGGCGATGTGCTCGCCAGCAAGAACCGCGAAGCCATTTTCGTACGCTCGGTTAATTCGTTGAATAACACCATCCGCTTCAACATGCCCCGCCAGGCAGACTGCTGGAACGGCGGTGGCGCCACGCAAAAAGTCATAGACGCCTATTACATGCGCGACGGCAGAACCATCGATAACGCCAGTTCGGAGTACCCCTACAGCGAAAGCGGTTACACTGCTACCGCCGACGAATTCACCCGCTCCGGCGTATTTAAAATGTACGCCAACCGCGAGCCCCGCTTCTATGCCTCCATCGGCTTTACCGGGTTCTTCTGGAAAGGCACGAGCGCGGCCAAAGACTGGCGCAAGAATTTCGTAGTGGAATACTATCGTGATGGCAACGAAGGAAAAGCCGGCGGCGATTACCCCGTAACCGGTTATACCATCCAGAAATACATCCACCCGGAAGACTCCTACACCTGGGAAGGCTTCTCCATGACGCGTAAAGTATTCATGCTCTTCCGCATGGGAGAAGTATATCTCAATTATGCCGAAGCCCTCAACGAACTGGCGGCCAGCCACCAGGTAGACGGCAAAGAGTTCAAGCGCGATGTCGCCGAGATCGCGAAGTACTTTAACCGCATTCGTTTCCGCGCGGGCCTGCCGGGCCTGAGCGCCGCCGAAATGGCTACCACCGCATCGCTGCGCCAGGCCATCCGCCGGGAAAGGCAGATCGAACTGGCGTTCGAAGGCCGGCGGTATTTCGATACCCGCCGCTGGAAGATCGCCCCGGTAGAAGATGCAAAACCAGTTACAGGTATGAACACGGAAATAACGAAAGCCAACAAGGACCAATTCTTTGTGCGTACCGTGGCGAAAGAAGCCATCCGGAAGTTCACCACAAAGCAATACCTGTGGCCGATACCGCAGACTGATATCAACAAGAACCAGTCGCTCGTTCAAAACCCAGGATGGTAATCAATTCATAACAATTCAAATGATTCGCATGAGAATATTATCATGGTCTTGCCTCGCCATTGCCGCCCTGCTGATGACAGCCTGTGAGAAAGACGCCGCGCAGGGAGAGCTGTATAAAAACAGGTGTACATGGTGCGTAGCGGCGTGCTCACCGCAGACGTCATGTTCGGCGCCCAGAACGATGCCTTCGTCAGCGTATACGTAGGCGGCACGCTTCCCACAGACCGCGACGTGAACGTAGGCGTGGAAGTAGCCCCGGTGTGGTGGACAGCCTCAATGACATCGCTACCATCGGCACGGTGCTGTATACCGTACTGCCAACAGCCAATTATAAGATCAATCAAATGGGCGTTACCGTAAAAGCCGGCGATGAATACGCCCGGCTGCCCTTTACGATCAATACTGACGGACTGGACGCGAAGAAGGATTATGTCCTGCCCATTCAGCTCGCCCGGGCTTCGGAGTTCGAGATCGTGCAGGACAAAAAGTGGATCCTGTACCATCTTCGCTTCAATAATCATTTCTCCGGTGTGTACAACATGACCGGCCTCCTCGGCACGGAAAATATCGGCAAGGAGAAAACGCTGAAAGCGATGTCGGCCAACTCGCTGGAGATCTATGCGGATAAGGTATTCGAAGACACGGTAAACGCGAAGTACAACATCCTCCTGACCGTAGCGGCCGACAATACCGTTGCGTTGAGCTCACCGATGGAGATCTCCGCATCCGGCGAGAATAAGTATATCCCGGATACAAAGACATTCCTGTTGGACTATACCTATAAAGATCCTGTTAGCGGTGTCATGAAACGTGTGCAGGAAACACTCGTGAAATCGTTACAGCAATAATTGCAATCTTGATTTGATTAGATGTACGAAGCGCCCCGTCGGGGGCGCTTCTTTTTATGTCTTGCGTTCTTAGTAGGTGGGATGTAAAGCGGAGTAAATAAAAAAGCCTTACAAATTCTGTAAGACTTTTCCTGGTGGAGGATAGGGGAGTCGAACCCTGACCTTCCCGAAAGCTTTCGACGCTTCAATTTAGATTGATGAGCCATTCTATATATTTACGGCTTTTCTTTCGCTTAATTTCAGTTTCTCTTTTAGAGGCAGATGCTCGCGATTCATATATCTCGGTGTACTTAAGCCGCCATGGCGCTCCGCTTTTCGTTGATATATTCTTCCCTGAGTTGTGAATAATTAGTCTTCTTTCAACGTTTTCAGTATGGCCAACGTAATATAAATTTTTACTTTCTGAATAGATAATGTAAACGTAGAATTTCATGTTTTTAGATTAATCAAACAACTTAATTGGTTTCAAACAAAGAAACCTTACAATATTTGTAAGACTCTTTCCTGGTGGAGGATAGGGAGTCGAACCCTGACCTTCCCGAAAGCTTTCGGGACGCTCTACAGTTGAGCGCAAAGAAAAAGTCTTCCAGTTATACTGAAAGACTTTGACTTTTTCCTGGTGGAGGATAGGGAGTCGAACCCTGACCTTCCCGAAAGCTTTCGACGCTCTAAAGTTGAGCGCAAGAAAAAGTCTTCCAGTTATACTGAAAGACTTTGACTTTTCCCGGTGGAGGATAGGGGAGTCGAACCCTGACCTTCCCGAAAGCTTTCGGGACGCTCTAAAGTTGAGCGCAAGAAAAAGTCTTCCAGTTATACTGAAAGACTTTGACTTTTCCTGGTGGAGGATAGGGAGTCGAACCCTGACCTTCCCGAAAGCTTTCGGGACGCTCTAAAGTTGAGCGCAAAGAAAAAGTCTTCCAGTTATACTGAAAGACTTTGACTTTTCCTGGTGGAGGATAGGGAGTCGAACCCCTGACCTTCCCGAAAGCTTTCGGGACGCTCTAAAGTTGAGCGCAAAGAAAAAGTCTTCCAGTTATACTGAAAGACTTTGACTTTTCCTGGTGGAGGATAGGGAGTCGAACCCTGACCTTCCCGAAAGCTTTCGGGACGCTCTAAAGTTGAGCGCAAAGAAAAAGTCTTCCAGTTATACTGAAAGACTTTGACTTTTTCCTGGTGGAGGATAGGGGAGTCGAACCCTGACCTCTTGCATGCCATGCAAGCGCTCTACCAACTGAGCTAACCCCCTTGCGTGAATGGAGTGCAAAAATAGGCGCTTTTTCGAATATTCAAAAAAAAGTTTCACAATCTTTCCCGCGCGGAAGCACTCATATATTTTCATCCCCATAATCATGCCCCCAGTGATATTATTTCCCTTTTACAAGAACTTATTGTCAAATGAAAAATAAATGAATGTATATTGTGTTGGAAATTTTAAACCACCTTATCTATGATTAAACACGTAACTACCGCACTCCAAAAATTCGCGGATTTTAAAGGCCGCGCCAGCAGAGCAGAATATTGGTACTTCTTCCTTTTCAACATTCTGATTTCCTGGGGCTCTGTGCTTATCGTAAGCATGATTAGTCCCACTGCCGCTTCCGTGATTAATTTGGTGATCGGGCTTGGGCTCCTTATCCCGGGTATCGCCGTATCCGTTCGCCGTATGCATGATGTGAACAAAAGCGGTTGGTTCATCCTCATCCCGATCTACAACCTGATCCTGGCACTCACTGAGGGCGACAAAGGGGACAATGAATATGGTCCTGATCCTTATGGAGAAGCAGATCCCCGCTTTGATTTTGAAAAAGAAGCGAAATAATAAGCACATATTATTCTCATAAAGCCCCGCAGCCGCGGGGCTTTTTATTTCCATCCGCTATTTCCGTATTTTCATACCGGAATTATGAAGATCCTCATTATCGAAGACGAAAAAGCCCTCGGCCAAAGTATCGCCGATTACCTCCAGGCGGAAGCATACACCTGCGAGCTGGTCGCCGATAAACATTCCGCCCTGCAACGCATCGAGTCGTTCGACTACGATTGCATCCTCCTCGATATCTCCCTGCCCGATGGCAACGGCCTCCACGTCCTCAAAGCCCTCCGCGAAAACAATAAAACCGATGGCGTGATCATCATCTCCGCCCGCGACGGCATAGAAGACCGCATCCATGGCCTGCAGCTGGGGGCAGACGATTACCTTGTCAAACCATTTCACCTCTCAGAGCTCAGCGCGCGCATCGCCGCCGTCATCCGCCGCAGGCGGTTCTCCGGTTCCTCCATCCTGGAAGCTGCCGGGTTAACGATAGACACCGCCGCCCGGACCGTCCGCGTCAACCAACAACCGGCCGACCTCACCCGCTCCGAATACGACCTGCTCCTTTACCTGCTCACCAACCGCAACCGCGTAGTGTCCAAACACGCCATTGCGGAACATCTTTCTGGCGACGGGGAAGGACTGTTCGATAACTACGACTTCATTTACGCCCATATGAAGAACCTGAAGAAGAAACTCATCCAGGCCGGCTGGACGGATCACATCAAAGCCGTCTATGGCATGGGCTACAAGCTGGAAGCGCCCTGACAAGTAAAACAGATCACCGATGAAGCTGCTTAACAAGACCCTGCAATATTATTTCTGGTTATCCATCGTGCTCCTCATGGTGGCTATCCCGGTATTTTATTACGTGCTGCAACGCATCGTGATCCAACATCGACGCCAGCCTCGTGGCCACCAAGACCCAGCTCGTCCCGCGGCTGCGGGTCATGGAGATCCGCCCCGGCGGGCCGCAGCCCCGGCTGGAAGACGGCGTCACGCTGGAAAAGGCGCCCCGCAAGCCGGCCGGCGATTCCCTGTATACGGCAGACCGGTATCGCCTGCTCACTTCGTACCTGGTGATCAACCAGGAAACGTATAAGTTGCAGATCAAATCATCCTTGCAAGACCACCAGCGGCTTATCGGCAGCATCATTATTTTGCAGTCGGTCTTGCTGATCCTGTTGCTGACGGGGCTGTTGCTCATCAATCAATCTCTCGCCCGGAGGATCTGGAAACCTTTTTACCAGACGCTCCGCAAGTTGCGGGCATATAAGGTAGACGATCCCGCTCCGCTGGCCCTGGCGCCATCAGGCATTTCCGAATTCGAAGAGCTGAATACCGCGGTGGAGCAGCTGGCGGAAAGGAGCCGTCAATCCTATCTCTCCCAGAAAGAATTCGCGGAAAACGCCTCCCATGAATTGCGCACGCCCCTCGCCGTGTTCCAGGGCAAGCTGGAAATGCTCATGCAGACCATGCCGCTGTCGGAAGAACAGGCTATGCTCATCAACGACCTGGCGGATGCCAGTCACCGGATGACGCGGCTGAACAAAGGGCTGCTGCTGCTGACACGCATCCAGAACGGCCAGTTTCCTGATACGGCGGATGTATCCGTCCGCAACACCGCCCGTCACCTGCTGGCCCAATATGAGCCCCAGATCGGGCAGAAGGGCCTGAGCGTGGAAGAAGACTGGCTGGATGAATTATGGGTGAACATGAGCCCCAATCTGCTGGAAGTGCTGCTGGGCAACCTGCTTTCCAACGCGATCAGGCACAACCTGCCCGGCGGGAAGATCGTGGTAAAGGGGCCAACGGCGCCCTGACGGTCAGCAATACAGGGCAGGCATATCCCCTGCAGGAAGACCGCATCTTCCAGCGCTTCGCCAAGAACAGCAAAGACGCCGATTCGATGGGGCTTGGGCTGGAGATCGTCAGAAAGATCTGTGACCTGTATGGGTTCGAGGTAAAGTATAGCTGGGAGAAAGGCCTGCATAACTTCCAGGTGATAATGAAACGTTAAAATCCCCTTCGCTTCCCGATATTCAGAAAGTATTCAGAATGCCATGGCAGTTTTACGCTATAAAAATTCTGAATACTATGATCAACAAGAAACTCATTGCAGGTCTCCTCATCGGAGGTGCCGTCGTAGCCGGCGGATTCGCCCTTAGCGGCAAAGCCGGCAGGATTTCGGATGGTATCGGTTTCGGAAGTCCCCAACCCCTGATTCAAACAGCTTATTCAGGCCCGGCTTCGGCCCAGCCCACTGATTTTGAAAAAGCGGCAGGGAACGCCGTACCCTCCGTCGTGCATATCCGCACCGTCGTAAAAAGTAAACAGGTCGCGCAATCCGACCAGTTTGGCGGGATGGAGGACGATATCTTCCAACGCTTCTTCGGCGAGGGCGGCCCGCGCAGGCAGTTCAACCGTCCCGACCAGAAAGCCTCCGGCTCGGGCGTCATCATCAGCCCGGACGGCTTTATCGTCACCAATAACCACGTGGTAGACGGCGCAACGGACGTTACCGTAACGCTGACCGACCGCAAAAACTACGTAGCGAAAGTAGTGGGCACCGATCCCAACACGGACCTGGCGCTCATTAAGATCGACGCTACCAACCTGCCCGCCATCCCGGTCGGTAACTCCGACGATGTACGGCTTGGGCAATGGGTGCTGGCCATCGGCTATCCCCTCAACCTCGACGTTACCGTGACCCAGGGCATCATCTCCGCTAAATCCCGCAGCATCGGCATCAACCGCCAGGGCTCCGCTCCCGTGGAAGCCTTCCTGCAGACGGACGCGGCGGTGAACCCCGGCAGCAGCGGCGGCGCGCTGGTAAACACCAACGGGGAACTGATCGGTATCAACTCTGCCATCGCATCGCCCACGGGCGCCTATGCAGGGTATGCCTATTCTATCCCCTCCAACCTGATGAAGAAGGTTATCAACGACATCAAACAGTTCGGCAGCGTGCAGCGCGGTTACCTGGGCATTTCTATGGCGCCCGAGCACCTCGACGAAGCGCAGAAAAAGAACTGGGCATCACCGGCAACAATAACGACGGCGTATACGTGATGGGTACTGACCCTGCGGGCGCCGCGGCAGCGGCCGGCGTGCAGAAAGGAGACGTGATCACGGAAGTGAACGGCAGCGCGGTACATTCCGGCTCCGAACTTTCAGAACAGATCGCGCGGCTCAAACCCGGCGACAAGGTAGCGCTGACGCTTCAGCGCAACGGCTCCGCCACGAAAGTAGAAGCTACATTAAAAGGCAAGCTCGGCAATATGACTGCAGGCAACGGCAGTTCGGTGAGCGCACTGGGAGCTGACTTTGCAGCCCTCTCCCGTCAGGATGCCGCCCGGTTAGGCGTTTCAGGTGGCGTTCAGGTGCAGTCCATCGAAGATGGCGGCCTGCTCGATGAGCAGACGAACATGAAGGAAGGATTTGTAATTACCCGGGTGGGCGGTATCCCCGTTCGTTCGGTAGAAGAACTGAAAGCGGCCCTGGCGCGTCAGAACGGTAATTACCAGATAGAAGGGACGTATCCCGGCAGTGGAAAGACGTATTATTACGGTATCAACGAAAACTAAAAAGGAATTGTAACCAGGGGTCCGTTTTCCGGGCCCGAAAGCCCGGGAACATATATGGCTTCTTCATCTCGTATGAAGAAGCCTTTTTTATTAGTACTGGTCGCGGAAGATGCCCTCGATGACGTCTTTCAGTTCTTTGGGCTGCAGCGGTTTTTTGAGCAGGCGGATCACCATGGGGTTGGCGTTGGTGCGGGAAATATCACCGAAATCCAGGAGGAGGAAACCATGATGATATAGCACTGGTTCTTGATCTTTTGCGGGTAGGAATCGAACGAACGGAGGAATTCGAACCCGTCCATTTCCGGCATCTGGATATCGAGGAGGATGACGGTAGGGGGATGTGCGGCAGGGTAATGTTGCTGGACAGGAATTCCAGCGCTTTATTGGCATTGCTGAAAGACAGGATCGTCCGGCTGATCTGCTGAATGGATATAAGCCGTTCATGCAGTAGCAGATCGATGTCGTTATCGTCGATTAATATTACGCGCAGATCAGGTATCGAATTCATTTCTGTTCGGAATGGTAATTTCAAATTGCGTGCCCTCTCCATAACGGGAGTCTACGCCGATGGTGCCCCTATCTTATTCAGGGCTTCTTTTACAATATACAGGCCAATACCGCTTCCGGGCTTGTTGTTGTTCTTGGAGCGGAAGAACATCTTGAAAATGTTGCTCAGGTGCTCGCTGAGGATGCCGATTCCGTTGTCTTCTATCCTGATCGTCGCTTTATGCGGTTCCACTTTCACCGAAAGCGTCACCTGCGGGTAGGTTTCGTCCGGCTTCTGATATTTAACGGCATTGCTGATCAGATTGTTCAGGATAACGCTGATACGGAAGAAATCCCCTTAAAGGGCACCGGCTGGTCCACATTTACCTTGAAATTAATCGTCGTATTCTGATGTTTGAACGTATCGATTCAATCGCTCATCAATGCCTCAAAATCGATTTTCTCATATTCCAGGTCCAGCCGCGAGTTCCGGTAGTACTCGATGATCTTCTGGATAAAGCTGTCCAGCCGCGTGATGCACACCTCGATCATCCCCATGTACCCCTGCGGGTCGGTCATGGTATTATCGAGCCGGCTGAGGTTGATGATGCCCTGCACGCTCATGAGCGGCGCGCGGAGGTCGTGCGAGGTGGAATAGATGAACCGGTTAAGCTCGTCGTTGGTCTTTTCCAGTTCCAGCACCTTTTCCTTCAGCTGCTTGCGGGCGGAATATATTTCGTAAGCGTTGTTGATGGTCTTGAACAGCTCGTGCTCGTCCCAGGGTTTTTTGATGTAGGAGAAGATGTGGCCCTTGTTGATGGCGTCGATGATATCCTCCACATCGGTATAGCCGGTGAGCAGGATGCGGATGGGGTCGGGGAGCACGTCCTTGATCTCGTTGAAAAATTCTACCCCGGTAGTAGTAGGCATCTTCTGGTCGGCTATGATGATATGGACCTCGATGCCCTTCAGTACCTGCATACCTTCGGCGGCAGAACTTGCGGTATATATCTCGTACGTTCTGCGAAAATTCGCGCGGAATGCATTTAGGTTATGTACCTCGTCGTCGATGTACAATATCCTGATACGGTTATTTTTCATGTAGGGTTTTTTCGACTTTTATTTACGCATGACTCTGGGCGATAGGCACATTCTGGGGTAAATATATGATAAATTCCGCTCCGTTGCCGGGTTCGGAATTCACCACGATCCTCCCGTGGTGCTTCTCGATAATACTGAATACGATAGACAGCCCGAGGCCGGTGCCTTCTCCCACGTCTTTGGTGGTGAAGAACGGCTCGAATATTTTCTCCTTCACTTTATCCGACATGCCCACGCCGGAATCCCTGATGCTGATGCTCACCATTTTATCCGCTTCCAGGCGCGTCTTGATCGTCAGCCGCTCGTCGCCCTGATCGGGTTTGGATTTGATGGCGTTGAGGGCGTTGTTGATGATGTTGAGGAATACCTGGTTGAGCTTGCCGGCGAAGCATTCGATCTTGGGCAGTTCGCCGTAATCGTAATGCACCGTCACGTTCTTGGGGATATTATTGCGAAGCAGTACCATGGTGGAATTGAGGCCCTCATGGATGTCTACGAATTTAAGGTCGCTTTCGTCGAGGCGGCTGAAGGTGCGGAGGCCTTTCACGATCTCGGCGGTACGGTTGGCGCCGTCTTCGATCCCTTTGATGAGGGTGTCGATCTCCTCATGGAGGTACCCGATATCGATCTGCTGCCGGTACCGCTCGATTTCCGCCAGCTGTCCGGCCACGTCTTCGGTAGGCCGGATGGTTTCGTACTTGCGCAGCAGTGACCGTATATCCTCCACATCGAGCTTCAGGGGTTTGATATTGGAGGTAACGAAGTTGATCGGATTGTTGATCTCGTGGGCGATGCCGGCGGTGAGCTGACCGAGGGAGGCCATTTTCTCCGCTTCCACCAGCTGGGTCTGGGCGTTTTTCAGGTTGGTGAGGGCCTTGTTAAGCTCCCCGTTGGAAGTCTGAAGGGCCTCGGTGCGCTCTGCTACCTTGGCTTCCAATATCACGTTCTGTTCGCGTACCAGCTGCTCGTTTTCCTGCGAGATGCGGAGCGCCACGGCCTGGATTCCTCCTTCTCCTTCCGGTAGATATTGATCTTGTTGGCCAGTGCGAAAGAAAGCAGGGTTACTTCCGCCGCAGAGCCTACCTGCAGGGCATAGTAGGTAAAGTCGTTATAGGGCAGGATATTGAAATTCCGCAACACGAAAATACACACGCTGGCCAGGAAGATGCTCCAGGCCACGAGGAAGTAGGCCGCCGGGCCATACCCTTTCCGCCATACCTTGAAACCAACGAAGATGGCCAGGATGGAAGCGGTCATGGCGATGATCTGGGTCATCATATTGGCCACGAAGTGGTTGCTCATGAAGGTCGGGATGAGCGCCAGCGTATAGGCGACCACCACGCCGGTGAGGAGTTTATGCCCCAGTTTGTACTTTTCACGGGTGTGGAGGAACATCTGGATGAACAGCGCCGCCGTGATCCCGTTGAAGACCGGAATTAGCAATGTATCGTGCTGGGCCAGCCATGGACTGTCTGGCCAGAGGAACCGGAAAGTGTAACCCTGCTGAGACGCCTGGGTGAGGCCTACGCAAATGATGTAGCTTACGTACACGATGTAGCTGTTGTCACGCACGGTTAGCCAGATGAAGAAGTTGTACAGCGCCATCACGAGGATGATGCCGGCGTAGAGCCCGAAGATGAAGTTACGTTCGGTATTCTTGGCGAAGAGGGTAGATTCAGCGCCGAGGTACATGGGCAGCTGGGCCTGTTCGCCGGCGCGGATCCGCAGGTAATATTCGCGGGTCTTGCCTTGTGGGATATCGAGGGGAAGATGTAATTCTGATGATTGACGGGGCGGTTCTTGTAAGGCTGGAACTGCCCGAGGTCGGTAGCTTTGTATCCGCCGCCGGGGAGCACTTCGTAGAGCGATATCTCATCAATGGTCGGGTATTCGACTTCGAGAAGGAGGCGGGAGAGGGGCGTTTCGTTGGTGACGTGTATACGTGCCCATGATGTGAAGGGCGTGATCTGGAGGTTGGGGACTTTGGCGCCGGAGGGCTTGAAGTCCTGATGCCGCACCTGGTCGATGGTGAGGGTGTTGGAGCTGTCGATATAGAGGTCCAGGAATTCGCCTACCTGCAGGAGCCGGGCGCTGTCGCGGAAGACGACGGGCGTCTGGGCGCGGGTCGTCAGGTGGACAGCTAGGGAAACCAGGAGCAGGGCGAAAAAACGTATTGACATTGTTAATTCACGGTTGTTATAGTCAGGGCAGCGAATTTCGCAGCAAACATACAGGTTTTTATGGAACCATTTGCGGGAGTCCGAGCAGGTAATTGACTTCGAAGGAGCCTTTGGGGCCGGTTTCGGTTCGTACCTGGTTGGGGTTGCTCCGGAGGTCGCGGATGAGCGCTTGTTCCGAGGGGTCGGCGCTGGCCAGTTCGTGGTTGTCGCGGATGATCATGGCAGTGGCCACCAGGTCGTCTTTCGGGTAATAAAACACCCCTTCGTTGCCGAGGGAAGTATCGATCACCGCGCCTACTCTTTTGGCGCCCCTTACGGTTACGGGGGCGCAAAGCACGTGCACGTTTCCTACGGGCAGCTGGGTGGTGAGCGCTACGCATACCCTGCTGAGGATGAGGCTTCCGATGCCCATGCCGGCAACCTCCTTGAGTTCCATAGCCCGCAGATCTCCGCGCTGCCGGGCACAACGTCCGTATACACTTTGGGATCATACTTGCCTACCGCCATCTCGATGGGGAGGGGAAGTACGCCGTCCGCAATCTGCACGCGGGCGCCGCCGTAGGTCTTGGTGCCCGTCTCGTCTTCCACGATCACCACCACGGTATTCTTGTGATGGAGCCAGTCTACGTTGCCGGATGTGATTTTGTGAATGCCAAAGTAAATCTGCAATAGCTTACTGTGGCCCTCGTAAAACCGCATGCATGCTTCCGGGTCGTCTGGTGCGAAAAATGCCCTAACGTTGATCGGTGCGCTCATTGATTGCTTCGTTTAGTTAGATTGGGCGTTATTGAATGAGTTGATCGAAATCCACATAATACCTGCCGGAGCTGCGCAGCTGATCCAGCAGGATCCTCCGGCAGGTGTCCGTCACCAGCGCCCCGCCCAACATGACGGAGGAGGCCAGTTGCGGCCAGGTGGTGATGGATTTGCCGATTTCTCCCAGCGAATATTTCATGCGGGGCTCATGTGCGCCATGCCTGCCATAGGCCCCAGGATCGGAATTTTTTCTTCGTTGGACAGGTGCTTCAGCGTGCCCAGGTCCTCGATAGGAGGGATGAGGCCATGCAGTAGCGGGTAGTCCGGGTCGAGGTCGAACCGCTCGATGTCCAGCATGCCGCGGTCGTTGGTGTCCATGACCACGGGGATGCGGTGATGGCGGGCCTTCTGGCGGCTGAGGATCTTCACGTCTATACCGTCGCATTCTTCCACCAGCACATCCAGTTTGCCGCCGCCGGTAAGGAAATCGTCCAGGTTTCCTTCGGTGGCGCCGTCCTGGTAAACCTTCACGGTCAGGTAAGGATCCATCTCCGCAAGCTCCCTGGCCGCCACGATCACTTTGGGCATACCCAGGTTATCGACGGTGGTGCGAAGGCGGTTCATGTTAGACAGCTCCACGGTATCGAAGTCTGCCAGCCGAAGCTCGCCGCAAATACGCTCCATCGCCAGGGTCAGGGCGATGGTCTGGCCTACGGAGAGCCCGATAACGCCGATCTTCTTCTCCTGGAGCACCGATCTTTCTTCCGCAGTGATCTTATGCATGTTCCGCGAGGTGCGCAGGTCGATGAACTCATCTTTCCCCAAAGGTGAACCAGTTTGGCGGTCCAGGGTAGTACACCCAAACGCCGTATTGTTCCTGGGAGTACCCTTCAGGTGCGCTTCCACTGCTGCCGTTGTTTCAGCTTCGCTGAGCCGGCGCGTGGGGTGCTGGATCTTGACCAGTTCCCGGAGCTGTCCGGCCAGCTCGTCGTATACCCTGATATACGGATGCTCTTGCAACAGTTGTTGCAGTGCTGCCTGGTCTTCGGCCCGGTCCGGGTAATAGAATACCGGGGTAAAGGTGAGAGGCGCCGATTGTGTCTTTTGTATGCTATCCTTTAGTGTCATACTGCCGCTACGCTCAATGGTCTTTTAATGATTAATTGGCCTGTGCTCCAATACTATTTATCAATAGTCAAAACCCGCCCGGCATGGATTCGGCTGCCGGCCGGTTTCATACTTTTGCTTTTGCCCGCCGTGGCGGCCAAAGGCGTCAAAATCCTGTGTTACTATTCCCTTCTTTCAGGAAACAGGGGTATTAAATGAACTTGAATGGAAAAGAATAATGCTTGAACTAACTTTTAAGGGGAGATGGACGATGCCCGGCCGCCGCCGGATTTGGAGTTCAGATTCGCCTGCAGCAATACTTCCGTACCGTCGCGCGATGGACCTGGCTCCAGGGATAAATGGCTTCATCTTTTCAAAATGATTAAGTACACTACAGCTTACACATGAATGTAAAAGTAAAATAGCAATTAATTTCAAATTAAAGGACTTTCGATGCCTTTATTTTAATTTAAATGAAAAATAATGCCATCGGTTGCTGCAATTTAATAAAACACCCGTCATTGGTGTAATATTTGCATGGTTTTACGCTGGAAATAATAGATTTGTAATAATAATATGTTCATTATGAATAAGAGAGAATTCATAAAACTGGCAGGACTGGCAGGCGTAGCAGCACTTGCGAATCCTTCCGGGCTGTTTGCCGCAGGCGAACAGAATAAAGACCTGCTGGCTTCCAAAGCTCCTTTCGAACTGCCGCCGCTGCCCTATGCTGCGGGCGCCCTGGAGCCGAATATCGACCAGCTTACCATGGAGATCCATCATGGTAAACACCACGCAGCTTATGTTAAGAACCTGAACGATGCGCTGAAAGCGAGCCCCTCGCCTCTAAGAGCCTCGGTCAGATCCTGGCGGCCGTTACCGCGGCTGAGCCCGCAGTGCGCAACAATGCCGGCGGCCATTATAACCACTCGCTCTTCTGGAGCCTGCTGTCTCCCACCAAATCCGAGCCCTCCGCTAAACTGAAATCCGCAATTACCGCGGCCTTCGGATCAGACGAGACTTTCCGCCAGAAATTCGGCGATGCCGCCAAAGGCGTGTTCGGTTCCGGCTGGGCCTGGCTCATCGTGCAGAAAGGCGGCAAGCTGGCCATCACGTCTACCCCTAACCAGGACAACCCGCTGATGACCAACCTGGCTAAAGAGCACGGCACGCCCATCCTGGCGCTCGACGTGTGGGAACATGCCTACTACCTCAAACACCAGAACAAGCGCCCCGATTATATCGCCGCTTTCTGGAACGTGGTGAACTGGGAAAAAGTAAACGCCCTTTATGAAGAGGCGCTGAAGAAATAGGCAAAGATTATTTCGCCTTTAAGCGACCATCGCAGCTTGCGGTGGTCGCTTTTTTATGTCTGTCCTTCAGCGATCCTCCGTCAATCCTCCGTCCATCCTCCGTCGGTGTCCGGCGCTGGCAAGGGTTTGACGGTGTCTGAGCGGAGGATGGACGGAGGTTTGACGTAGGTTGAGTACCTATTTGTGACCAGACTGTGACAAATACTCAAAATTCATATACGTCTATCGCATTGATTATCAGCCAATCATACTGCTATCCTTCGCTTATCCTTCGCTTGGGTTCGCTGCTGGCTTGGGTTTGAGGGTGTTTAAGCGAAGGATAAGCGAAGGTTAAGCGAAGGATAAGCGAAGATTGAGGGCCTCAATGGCCAATTCTAACGATGGGCAGTGGTTGTGGCGGTGGCAGGAATCTTTCCCGGGAGGCGGACGCTGGGCGCAAATTGCAGTGCCGCCAGGGTAATGAGCAGCATGCCGCCGAAAAACAGCAGCAGAAACCCTCCTGCGATTGCTTCTTCGCGATCAGGGCCGTGGCGATAATGACGAGCAGGATGTAAACCAGCCCGTAAGTGATCTCGGCGATATGCCAGCCCGCCTCCGCATGGAAGTATCGGGGCAGCAGCCCGGGCTGATAAATGCCGGCGAGCGGCAGGAGTGTGAGGAAAAGACCGGTCCCGGCACCTAATATGACGAGCAATCCAAGATTCCAGGGGCGCAGCCGCAGGCGGCCTTCCACCACCCGGTTCACCTGTACCGCGGCCAGGTATCCCAGGGGCAGGTGGAGCAACGAAGCGCTTTCGACGGGCGCGCGGATGACGGAAAGGGCCAGAAGGCCCGTCCAGAAGAGGGCCCACATCCACCAGGCCATATCGCGGTTTTCGGCCGGTTGTGCCAGGTAAATGGAGCGGGTACGGGCGGTTTGCAGCCAGGTCAATACAAAAACCAGCGCCGGGAAACAAGCGACCATCGCCAGCCACTGAATGGAAAAGGCGCCTTCGACCGAGGGGTAGGGCTGGATGCGGAAACCCGTCAACCCGCCACGCCAGCCCAGCCAGGTGTAATACCAGCCCGCGGAAACCGCCGCGACCAGGAGGATGAATAACAGCTGCACCCACTTCAGTCCGCTATGGAACCGCTTCCAGGTCCAATATACCAACATGGTCAGCACCAGGATGATGGGGGCGGCGAGGCCTGCCGAAAGGGCGCTCAGCCCCAGGCATACGCCGGAAAGCGCCGCCGCGCGCCAGGTGCGCCGCTCCAGGATACGCGGTAGGCCAGATATACGGAAAGGAACAAGAGATAATATCCCCAGAGCATGGGCGCATCGCTCCGAAACAGCAGTTGCGGGAGCCAGGAGCCGGTTAAAATGAGTGCCCACCACATCCCGAAGCGATCATCTTCCCGTTTCTTTCCGATCTGGAAGCAGGTCAGCACGGCGAATATGCCCGCCAGCGCGTTAGGAACGCGCGCGGCAAAGGGGCCGTTGCCGAAAATGCTGATAGCGGCGGAATGCAGCCAGCCATAAAGCGGCGCTTCCGCAGCAGGGGCCAGGCCGGTTTGGAAAAAACGGGAAATGGAAGGAATAGCAGCGCTGCTGCCAGTACTGTCAGGATTTGCTTCATTACTAGATATGGTGCGCCGGAATCGGGCGGTTTTACGGTTATAACGCTGATTTACCGGCTGGTAGTGCCCTGCCGGAAAAATCGTCCTTACCGCAGCAACCGTGCCGTAAACTCAGGCAGCCTCCTTTTGAAGCGCTTCAGGTACTCTTTCTTGACTTTCTGGAAGAAACGATAATAGAATTCCTTGTTGAACAGCTGGCTGTCGTTCATGGCCTTATAAACGAGGAAAGCCGCTATGGGCAACAGGACGATATTGGCGAGCCACATCCCGCTCCAGGAAGCCATCACCTCTCTGCGGGCCATTTTTTCGCCGGTCATGAAGAAGATGTTGAAGATCACGAAGAAGATCACCGCAAAGACCAGGGCGTACCAAGGCCGCCTTTGCGGATGATGGAGCCGAGGGGCGCGCCGATGAGGAACAGCACCACGCAGGCCGCGGCCAGCGAGAACTTACGCTGCCACTCTACTTTAAAGAGGGAGATCCTTTCCTTGTTGTCCACGTAATCTTTCGCTGAGGTAGCCAGTGAAGATTCCGATTCCCGGATATTGACTCCACCCGCTCGATGACGTAACGGCGGTTGGCTTCGGGAATGGAATTGAAGAAGGTATCGGTCTTCAGGGGACAGCCTTCGTTACCCAGCCCGTATCTTTCCATTTGTAGAAGGGATATCTGGAAGTGACGTAGGAGTTCACCGTGCGGATGAGCGAAGAATCGATGCGGCGCAGGGAGTCGATACCGTAATCCAGCTGGCGGACGTTCAGCATCTGCTGGTTGGAGGCGAAGAGGTCCATCGGGAGGCGGTCGAACGCGAAAGACTGCAAATCGAAAGGTTTCACGTATTTCTTAAACCCGAGCCGGATCATTTCGTTGCCTTGCTGGGTGCGCATGGTGCCGCGTTCTTCGTAGCGCCAGCCGTTATAAAGCGTGAAGAGGAGGTAGCGTTTATCGGCCGACAGTTCCATGGTTCCTTTTTCGGCGAGGATGATGCGCGGGTTCTTTTCGCCGGGTGGATTTTCGTAGATCATCACCTGATGGATGGTCTTGTTGTCAGCTTCTTTCTTCGCGACTTTGATGGTATATCCCGGAATGTCGCCGTAGAAGACGCCCTGTTTGATATTGAACGCCGGTTTGGAGTTGGTGATATCGTAGAGCAGGGATTTGGCGCGGAGGTTGGCGATGGGGATGATATAGTTGGCGAAAAGGAAAGCGCTGATGCCGATGCCGATGGAGAAGAACAGCAGGGGGCGGATGAAGCGGAGCAGGGAGATGCCGGCGGATTTGATGGCCACCAGTTCGAAGCTTTCGCCGAGGTTGCCGAAGGTCATGATGGAAGAAAGGAGCACGGCCAGTGGCAGGGCGAGCGGGACGAGGCTGGCGCTGGTGTAGATGAGCAGCTCCATGATCACCGGCGTATCGAGCCCTTTGCCCACGAGATCGTCGATATATTTCCAGACGAACTGCATGATGAGAACGAACAGCGTCACGAAAAACGTGGCGATGAAAGGGCCCACGAAGGTCTTGATGATCAGTTTATCGAGTTTCTTCACGAATCGGCGAATGAAAAATAAATTGGTAAAATGTGAAAAGGCCTGGTTTTCAGTTTAATTTTGAAAAGCGGCCGCACAAAGTTAACACGAATCCGGACAGGAGGAACAGCGGCCCGCTCAAAAATCCGTTAATATTTTCGCGATGAAGGAATCATATGGTTTGACGGCCGCCGAGATGGCCCTGGCGGCGGATGCGGAGGTCATCCTCACGAAGAACAGGGTGATCGGCAAGGTATATGCGCTGTTTGGGGCGCTGCAGGCTGCCATGGAGGCGGATGCGGTGATCGGGAAGTTTGGGATGGAGGGGCGCAGCCGCCGAAGATTTCGCGCGGGGAGCAGTACCAGGGATTGCCGTATGTGATGCTCGACTATCCGCGGGCTTTCGGGCGCGACAGTATTTTCGCCTGCCGCACCTTTTTCTGGTGGGGGCGGTTCTTCAGCCTTACGCTGCACCTGGCGGGGAGGAGCTGGAACGAAGGCGCCCGGCGTTAACGGGAATGCATGAACGGCTCGCATCCGCGGGATGGTACGTTTGTGTAAACGACGATCCCTGGCAGCATCATTTCGGAGAAGATAACTACCGCGCGGCAAATTCCATTACGCAAACGCAATGGGAAGACCTGCTGCGCAAGCCCTTCTTCAAGATAGCAAAACAGTGTAAGTTGACAGATTGGGAGAATATCATGCCCGTTGCGGCGGTAGAATATGCATCGCTGCTGGGCTGGCTGGGAGGTTCCTCAGATAGTTAGGTTAGTTGCCGATACGGTGGAAAAGATCCTTGATCTGGTAATCCCACAGCTGGCTTTGGTCCGCCACTTCCTTCTTCTCTGCAAAATCCTTGATCACCAGGATCGTCATGTTCGTTACTTCGGAGATCCGGATACGGAACTCGAAATACTCGTTTTTGGGAGCATGTGTCCAATGTAAGCGGATAAACTCGTCTTCTTCCTGTTCCAGCACTTCTGCTTCCTCGGCCGATCCATTCCAGGAGAAGGAGAAAACATTATCCCGGAAATCAACTTTGTCTGCAAACCACTCCTGCAGTCCTGCCGGGGTGGATAAAAACTCATAAAGAATACTTGGGGAGCAACGCACCGGATATTCTAACTCATATTGCACTTTCTTTGACATCGCACTGTATTATTATAGAAATCAAAATCATCTGCCTGCAATTATAGAAAAATATTTATTCTATCAAAATTATTTTTGAAAAACATTTTTTGCGCTAATCCCTTCATTCTCACGTTTTACATCCAAATAGAATATAATATTTTTTATTTATGTATATTACGAACGAAGAAACCTTTAAGCCAAAACGCCTTTTCCCGACTTCCCGGCCCCGGTGAATCCAGCATCAGTGCCAGTTAATGCGATATAACACAAACGGATTATTACCAACAATCGATTTTGCTTGAAAAGGATTCAATAGTTAGTAATTTTTTTGGGTCGTATCTAAAAAAGTTATTTTTGTTGGGCATTCTTCTAAATTAACTTTTAAATAACCTGTAACTGTTCCCGTGCTATGTCAATGCGCCAACTAAAAATCACGAAGTCCATCACGAATCGTGAGTCCCAGTCGCTAGAAAAGTATTTGCAGGAGATCGGCAAAGTGGATCTCATTACGCCGGAAGAAGAAGTGAACCTGGCCATCCGCATCAAGCAGGGCGACCAGCGCGCGCTGGAAAAGCTAACCAAAGCCAACCTTCGCTTCGTGGTTTCCGTGGCCAAACAGTACCAGAACCAGGGCCTTTCCCTTTCTGACCTTATCAACGAAGGCAACCTCGGCCTCATTAAAGCGGCACAGCGCTTCGACGAGACCCGCGGTTTCAAATTCATCTCATACGCCGTATGGTGGATCCGTCAATCCATCCTCCAGGCCCTCGCAGAACAATCCCGCATCGTGCGCCTCCCCTCAACAAGGTGGGGCTCTCCAATAAAATCAGCAAAGCCTATTCCCAGCTGGAACAGGAGTTTGAACGCGAGCCTTCTCCCGACGAGCTGGCCACCATCCTCGAAATCAACACAGAGGAAGTGGAAGCCACCCTCGGCGTTGCCGCCCGCCACGTGTCTATGGACGCGCCGTTCATCGACGGGGAAGATAACTCCCTGCTCGACGTGCTCGAGAATCCCAACGCTGTCAGCGCAGACGAGGAACTCGACCATCACGACTCCCTCCGCCGCGAGATCGAACGCTCCCTGTCTACCCTCACCGACCGCCAGAAAGACGTGATCATGCTCTATTTCGGCATCGGTGTGGAACATCCCATGAGCCTGGAAGACATCGGCGAAAAATTCGGCCTCACCCGCGAACGCGTCCGCCAGATCAAAGACAAGGCGATTACCAAGCTTCGCACCACCTCCCGCAGCAAACTCCTGCGGAATTATCTCGGTGGCTGATTTTTTTACAGCGAACGCACATAAAAACTTATTTTTGCAGTCCAAATGGTGAATATTCGAAATATTCACCATTTTGCATTTTTAAAGATCATACCAGCTTAAGTATATGTTTGAATCATTATCAGAGCGGCTCGAGTCAGCCTTTAAACAGCTGAAAGGCGAAGGGCGCATCTCGGAAATCAATATCGCTGCTACCGTGAAAGAGATCCGCCGCGCCCTGGTGGACGCGGACGTGAACTACAAGATCGCCAAAGACTTTACCGACCGCGTAAAAGACAAAGCCCTCGGCGAAAAGGTGATCACCGCCATCTCTCCCGGCCAGCTCATGGTGAAGATTGTGAAAGATGAACTGGTGGAGCTGATGGGCAGCACCGAAGTGGAGATCGACCTCAAGGCCAACCCCACCGTCATCCTCATAGCAGGCCTGCAGGGGTCGGGTAAAACCACCTTCTCCGGCAAGCTGGCCAATTTCCTCAAATCCAAAAAGAACAAGAAACCCCTGCTCGTGGCGGCGGATATCTACCGTCCCGCGGCGATCGATCAGCTGAAAGTGCTCGGCGGGCAGATCGGGGTGGAAGTATATAGCGAACCGGAAAACAAGAACGCCGTTCAGATCGCGGAAAACGCCATCAAACAGGCCAAAGCCAACGGCAATAACGTCGTGATCATCGACACCGCGGGCCGCCTGGCGGTCGACGAGGTGATGATGACCGAGGTAAGCAACGTAAAAAAGGCAGTACAGCCGCAGGAAATCCTCTTCGTGGTGGATTCCATGACCGGCCAGGATGCGGTGAACACCGCCAAGGCCTTCAATGAGCGGCTCGACTTCTCCGGTATCGTGCTCACGAAGCTGGATGGCGATACCCGCGGCGGCGCGGCGCTGACCATCACCTACACGGTGGAGAAACCGATCAAGTTCGTGTCTATGGGCGAAAAGCTCGACACGCTCGACGTGTTCTACCCCGAACGTATGGCGCAGCGTATCCTCGGCATGGGCGACATCACCACCCTGGTAGAGCGTGCGCAGGCTCAGTTCAACGAAGAACAGGCCAAGAAACTCGAGAAAAAGATCCGCCAGAACCAATTCGATTTCGATGACTTTAAAGAGCAGCTGGCGCAGATCAAGAAGATGGGTTCCATCAAAGACCTGCTCGGCATGATCCCCGGGGTGGGCAAAGCGGTGAAGGACCTGGACATCAGCGACGACGCCTTCAAGGGCATCGAGGCGATGATCAATTCCATGACGCCTGCGGAGCGCGCGAACCCCGATTTGATCGATGGCAGCCGCCGCCGCCGTATCGCGAAGGGCGCGGGCAAGGAAATCTCCGACGTCAACCAGTTCATGAAGCAGTTTGAGCAAATGCGTCAGATGATGAAAATGATGAATAAGATGCCCGGAGGAGCCAAAGGGCTAAAGATGAGATAGTTAAAATAGCGGCAAAAGCAAAAAGTGAACTTTTATTTTGTGAAATTCATTTTAAGCTATACATTTGCTGCCCCAATAGAAACAATTTTTTTCACCACTCGCAAAAAATAATTCGACTTATTTATGCCAGTTAAGATCAGATTACAGAGACACGGCGCCAAGAAAAGACCTTTTACTTTATCGTAGTGGCTGATGCCCGCGCGCCCCGTGATGGTAAATTCATTCAGAAAATCGGTACTTACAACCCGCTGACCGTACCGGCTTCTATTAACATCGACACGCAGAAAGCGCTCCGCTGGCTGCAGAAAGGTGCTCAACCCACCGACACTGTTCGTAGAATCCTGTCTTTCAAAGGCGTACTGTACCTGAAACACCTGCTCCGTGGCGTGAAGCTGGGTCTGTTCGATGAGCCGACCGCTTACGTGAAATTTGAGCAATGGCAGGCTGATCACGAAGAAAAAGTGACCGCCCGTCGCGAAAGCCAGAAAAGAGTAGTACGTCCTGCCGCTCCGGTAGTTCGTAAAGTAGAGGACGTAGCTCCGAGCGCTCCCGCCGCTGAAGAAGGCGAAGCACCGGCAGAAGCATAATCCGCTGCAATAACACATTTCAAAAAGGGAAGATTTGCTCGCAAAGATTCCCTTTTTGCTTTTTATCACCACCCACCTCATGGCGAACTATTTCAATATCGGAAAACTGGCCGCCGTTCACGGCACAGACGGGGAATTGCTGCTGAAGCATAGCCTGGGCAAGCGATCCTCCCTCAAAGACGTGACTGCTATCTTCATCGAAGAGCGGAAGAACAGTTTCCTGCCTTATTTCGTACAGAAAGCCAAAGCCAAAGACGCCGGGCATATCTACCTCAAACTCGAGGGGATAGACACGCGGGAAGCGGCCAGGGCGTTTCTGCAGAAGGGGTGTACCTCCAGGAGGAAGACTTCCAGGCACAGGCCTCGGGACAGGCGCCCCTTAGCCTTCTGGGCTTCATGGCACACGACCAGGAACACGGCGAGCTGGGAACGGTGGACGAGATCATCGAAATGCCGCACCAGCTGCTGGCCAGGGTCACCTATAAGGAAAAGGAAATGCTGCTGCCGCTTAACGAACAGACCATGCTGAAGGTAGACCGCAAAGGGAAGATCCTTCACCGGAGCTGCCGGCCGGATTGCTTGATATTTATTTAGGGTAAAGAAAAACGATATGCGGATAGACATCATTACCGTACAACCCGATCTGCTGGAGAGCCCGTTCTCCCATTCGATCATGAAAAGGGCGCGGAACAAGGGCCTGCTGGAGGTGAATGTTCACCAGCTGCGGGACTTCTCCACCCTGAAAAACAGCCAGACCGACGATTACCAGTTCGGCGGCGGGGCAGGGATGGTGATGATGATCGAGCCGCTGGTAAATGCCATTGAATCGCTGCAAAAGGAGGTTACGTATGATGAGATCATCTACATGACCCCGGACGGGCGGCAATTTGACCAGAAAACGGCGAACCGTTTGTCGATGAAAGGTAACCTGTTGATTATCTGCGGGCATTACAAGGGAATCGACGAGCGGGTGCGGGAGCATTTCGTGACCATGGAGATCTCGATCGGGGATTTCGTACTGTCTGGAGGGGAACTGGCGGCCGCGGTGGTGGTGGATGCGATCGGGCGGCTATTGCCCGGTGTGCTGAACGATGAAACGTCGGCCCTTTTCGACTCGTTCCAGGATAATATGCTGGCGCCGCCGGTGTATACCCGTCCGGAGGAGTTCAGGGGCTGGAAGGTGCCCGCTATCCTCATGAGCGGGGACCACAGGAAGATAGACGAGTGGCGGCACGAGGAGGCGTTAAAGCGGACAAAAGCCCGCCGGCCGGACCTGCTGGACCACGACTGAGGCAAATAAAATTTAAAAAACCGGGAAAAGGTGTTGGTAATTGGATATTGTTCCTTACCTTTGCCGTCCTAATAATAATTGAAAGATGAACGCAATTTCTTTTGTTCACGAGCAGTTGACTGCTAACAAGCAATTTCCGAAGTTTAAAGCCGGTGACAACGTTACCGTTAACTATAAGATCGTTGAAGGAAACAAGGAGCGTATCCAATCCTTCAAAGGCGACGTGGTGAAAATCCAGGGTACTGGTTTTACGGCTACTTTTACTGTTCGTAAGATCTCTGACGGGGTAGGTGTTGAGCGCCTCTTCCCGCTGTACTCCCCCAACATTGACGGCATCGTGCTGAACAAGGTTGGTAAAGTTAGAAGGGCTAAACTGTACTTCCTGCGCGAGCGTCAGGGTAAAGCAGCCCGTATCAAAGAAAAAAAAGGGTTTAGTATTTTATACAGGAAATTCGTATGCGGGGATCCGGTAGGGTTCCCGCTTTTTTTGTTGATAGACAGGCCGTTAGGTGGACTTGTGAAAGAGACCTTAAAACTCCATTAAAGTGCCTTCCGGGGTTGCGAAAGCCCAAATAAACGTTATCTTTGTTAGCTCAACACTAATTAAAAACTGAGAAATGACTGCTATTTTCGTTAAATCACCTTTCTTACTGTTCCAGGAACTCGGTATGACCGAACTGATCCTCATCGCCGCTGTGGTATTGCTGCTGTTTGGCGGCAAGAAGATTCCCGAACTGATGCGTGGCCTGGGTAAGGGTATCCGTGAGTTCAAGGACGCGAAAGACAACGTTCGCCGTGAAGTTGAAGAAGGAATGCGTGAAACTGAGGTGAAGAAACAGGCTTAATCTATCGCTCCCGCGAAGTAATAGCAGGTGCAGAGCCGATTTTTGGAGAGATCTACCATTGTAAGATTTAAACTGGTTTGGGTTTGACTGAATACAGCAGTATATCGTCTTTTCAGGAGGCGTTGTATGCCGGGAAAGCGACCTGCGAGGATACGGTACGTATGTACCTTGACCGCATTGAGCGAACCCGACATTTGAACGCATATCTGGAAGTATTTACGGAAGACGCCCTCCGGCAGGCCGTTCCCTGGATGAGAAGATCCAAAGAGGAGAGCGGCCAGGTTTGCTGGCGGGCGTTGTCGTTGGTATAAAGGACGTTATATGTTATAAAGGGCATGCCGTAAGTGCGGCGAGCCGGATACTGGAGGGTTTTGAGTCCCTCTACAATGCCACGGCGGTGGAAAGGCTCCTGGAAGCAGGGGCTATTATTATTGGCCGGCTGAACTGCGATGAGTTTGCGATGGGGTCTACCAATGAGAATTCCGCCTACGGGCCTACGCTTAATGCGCTAGACGAGACGCGCGTGCCGGGAGGCTCATCTGGAGGGTCCGCTGTGGCCGTTCAGGCAGGTCTTTGCCACGTCAGCCTTGGTTCTGATACCGGGGTCTGTGCGGCAGCCGGCCGATTTCTGCGGTATTGTGGGGCTGAAGCCCACTTACGGCAGAATCAGCCGCCATGGCCTGCTGGCATATGCTTCCTCCTTCGATCAGATTGGCATTTTTGGCCCGAATATTGCAGATGTTGCCAAAGTTCTGCAAGTTGTTGCCGGTCCCGATGCTTATGATAGCACGGCCTCGCAAAGCGAAGTGCCTCAATACCAATTAAGTACCGATTTGCACAATAAAAAGCGCAAATTCGCGTATCTAAGGGATGCCCTCCATCACGAGGGATTAGACCCGGAAATGAGGGGTGGATTTGAAAGTTTCTTTGAACAGTTAAAGGCGGAAGGTCATACCGTGGAAGCGGTTGATTTTGAATACCTTGATTTCGTGGTAGCGGCATATTACGTGCTCACCACGGCAGAGGCATCCAGTAATTTAAGCCGGTACGACGGGGTCAGATATGGCTACCGGACGCCGGAAAAAGGGCTGGATCTGGCCGATTTCTATAAGAAATCGCGGTCAGAAGGCTTCGGGAAAGAGGTAAAAGGCGTATATTGCTGGGAACCTTCGTACTGAGCGCCGGATATTACGACGCTTATTTCACGAAAGCTCAGCAGGTAAGAAGGCTTGTAGTTGAAAAGATGCAGGGGATTTTGCAGCAATACGATGCCATCCTGTTACCTACAGTACCAACGACCGCGTTCAAGATCGGGGAGAAAATGGATGATCCGATCGCGATGTACCTTGCCGATATTTATACGGTGTTGGCCAACCTTACAGGGGTTCCGGCAATTTCCGTTCCTTTAACCAGGCATTCCAACGGGATGCCTTACGGCCTACAGATTATAACGAGCGAATTAGACGAGCAGAACTTGTTAGAAATTGCACAAACAGTGATGCAAATGCACCACGTAGACACAGTTTAAAACAAACCAACGCGTATGACGAAAGTCTTTTTACTTCTATCATTGCCGGCTTTAGTGGGGAGTACCAGTGTGGTTGCCGCCAGCGTTGAGGTGAATAAGGAGATGGTGTATTCCGTTCAGGAATCCCCGCCGATACCTCCGTTACCTTGAAAAGGCCGGGCACCTCCCGAAAGACACGACGGTGCACGGAGCTCCAGCTTCCTTGTCGGTAAAAAGAGCCGCCCAGGCTCTTCCATCTGTGATCAGCACCCTAAGGTGTATGAGCAGATGAACAATAATTTCGTAAAGAATTACATCAACGATTATGCCACCCGCTATAGCAGACATCTGGCTGCCATGGTGGAGCGCTCCGCGCCATACTTCGTGATGATCGAAAAAGTATTCGTAGATCACGGCATTCCCGAGGAAATGAAGTACCTCGCCGTGATCGAATCCAGCCTGATGCACAATGCCCGCTCCCGCGTAGGGGCCGTTGGCATGTGGCAGTTCATGAGTGGCACCGCCCGCATCTTCGGACTGAGCGTCGGCAAAAGGTAGACGAACGGAAGGATATTTATAAATCCACCGTGGCCGCCGCCAAATACCTCAATGAGCTCTATGACCAGTTCGATGACTGGCTGCTGGTAGTAGCCGCATATAACTGCGGCGCCGGCGGCGTACAACGCGCGCAAAAGATCAGCGGACGCAGCGATTTCTGGGGTATCCAGTATTTCCTGCCCGCAGAGTCCCGTAACCACGTGTACAAATTCATCGCCACAGGTTATATCCTCGACAGATTCAACACCTTCTTCGGCGTAGGCAGCAATTACACCGCCAAAGTATCTTTGCCCAACGCAAGAATGAGCACCGCTGCCGAATTCCGGAAAGCTGCTCCCATCACCGAAGAAGATATGTTCAACACCGTTGAATTCAACATCACCGGTAAATACCGCCTCGAAGCCATCGCTAAAAAACTCGCGATGGAAACCAACGAGCTGGAAAGACTCAATCCCGGCTTCTCGCAGGCCCTCGCCGGAGAATCCAGCAGCTATGACCTCCGCATCCCGAAAGAGAAAATGAAACTCTTCCAGGCCGAAAAAGAAGAGATACTTAAAGAATCTCTCCAAATGACGCTGGATGACAAGGCCGCCACCGTAGACAGAAGCAGGTTCCCTGCCCCGGTGAAAAGCCGGAGGTAAAAGCTGCCGTTAAAAAACCAGTAGCTAAAAAGCCCCGGTTAAAAAAGGAACCACCACCAGGAAGAAATAACTTATCTTCTTATATAGAAAGAGCGCTGTTTAAACAGCGCTCTTTTTTTGTTACTCCTACATCCCCGTCCCTTGCCTTGCCTGTCATTTCGAAGTACATATGTCTACCGTCCCGGTTTAGTCCTTTAATCTAACGGTTCAGCCTGATTATTTGCGGATACTTCGTTGCATAAAGGGGACATGTTATCGACTTTTCCTTTTTCGTGCATTACAGCTTCATTATTTTACTCTTCATCATTCGTTTTATGCACATCTGTCCCCAAATTTTAGCCCGGCTGCGCCGGCTGTCTTATCTCGTATTTAGTTTAGTATTGCTCATAAGCGCTTGCAAGAAAAGCAATTCATCACATGGTGATGGTCCCTCAGGAAACAATGGTGGACCTATCGAATTGAGTGGAACGGTGGTTGACGAAAATGGCCTCCCCATGCCGGGCGCCATCGTAAAATCGGACGTTCACCAGGTAACCACGAATGCAAAAGGGGCTTTCACCATCAGTGATCTGAAGACGTCGGATGGCAACGTTGTACTCATTTCCTGCTCTAAGGCCGGTTATCGTAGCCAGGTACGCCGGGTGCTCACCGCCGGTGGCAATTCAACTATCGTTCGCCTGACCCTTCAACCTAAAAAAACAACCCATACGCTGCAGGCAGCCGCGGGAGGAACACTGACGGTAGCTGGCGGAGCGTCTGTCCAGATACCGGCCAACGCGATCGTGAAAGCAGACGGCAGCGCATATGCGGGAACGGTTAACCTGGCGGTGGTACATATCGATCCCGCGGATCGGGACTTTAGTCTGAAAATCCCGGGGCGACCTTTCCGCTGTACGTGCCGATCAATCTACCGTCATGTTATACTCATATGGTATGGTGGATGTTGTCATGGAGTCGCCCGCAGGGGATAAACTGCAACTTGCACCAGGAAAGACTTCTTTACTGAAGTTTCCCATTCCGGCCTTCCAACAGGCTACCGCGCCTAATGCGATCCCCTTGTGGCACTTCGATGAAGTTTCGGGCATCTGGAAGGAAGAAGGGCAAGCTGCACGGCAAGGTAACTTATATGTTGGCACAGTCGGACATTTCTCCACCTGGAACGTGGACGCGCCTGAGCTCAGCTGTTTGGTTGAAGGAAATGTAACTGACCCCTGCAACGGGGCGTCATCCAAAGTAGCCGGGGCCAATGTAACACTGGGACAAATCACGGTAACCACAGATAAGGACGGTAAATTCAAAGCCCGGTTGCCGGCAAACAGAGCCGCTACCATCCAACTTGATCCCCGCCTCAATAATGGCCGCGGCGCTGCCGTCAATTTGCCGCCCACGGCGGCAGGGCAATCGCTCACACAAAATATATCCTTCCCTTGCGGTCCCGCGCTTTCCGGTAAGTTAACCGACTGCGAAGGCCGGCCATATGCAGGAATGGTGAGCATTTACCTGGACGGGAATCATATCGGCAGTTCGTATACAAACGATCAATCGCAGTTCCAGATATTCGGTCCTAAAGGAAAAACAGTGTTATTGAAAGCGTTTGACATGCTGGGAGGCAGTGCGGAACTGATTGTGGCGATACCTGCCGATGATTCCGGCAAGGAATTGGGCGATGTGAAAGTATGCCCTAAGGAACAAAGCGCCCCCACAAGGTTCAAGATTCACGGCGGCGGTTATAACCAGCAGCAGATCCAGATAGGCGGCGTAGCCGGTCAGACGTTCGTCGCGATGAGCATCTACGACTTCAGGAGCCATGAGACACTTTGTACGATATTATCTGGCACTACGCAGTTGTCGCTTAATTTCGAAGGGGAAGATGTGGGGAGTTTTGAAGATGTTTCCATGGTGCTGGAATTAAACGGAAAGCGGTACGTATCTGAGACATTCCGGGTTACGATCACCCAGTTCGGGCAGATCGGTGAAAAGATAAAGGGCACCTTCTCGGGGAGGCGAAGGAGTTTGGCGGCTCGGCGGTGGTGAAGATCAGTGATGGGCAGTTTGAGACTTTGCGGATACAATTTTGATACAAAGCCAGCCGAACTTACAGGCAAAGCGCTGTGACATCACAGCGCTTTTTTACGCCCCTGACGCAGTTCATAATCACTTTAAAATACGGGTTTAACGGTCCGGATAGCCCTGCTAGCATTTCAACCTTCAGGGTTAAACTTCTATACATATGTGTCGTTTCTTGCATATAGTAATTCAATTGATGTTTAATACTTAAACCATGTTTTCCAAATCAAGTCCCCAAAAATCATTCTTCCGTTTCTTTCTGCTCATCCTCCTCTGGACGCAACTCATTGTTTCCTGCACGAAGAAGCCCGGATCCGGCGAAGAAACCCCAGGCCCCAATCCCCTGATTCCGGTGTGCCCGTAACGTTACGCGGTACCGTTATTGATGAATTCGGCCACCCTCTGGCCGGGGCTATCGTCAAAGCAGACGGTAAGCAAGCCACATCAGCTGATAACGGTACTTTCATAATAACCGATGTCAAAACCGGAGCAGGAAATATGCTGCTGGTGGATTGTTCCAAGGCCGGTTATATCTCCCAGTGCGAAGGGTGCCCGGCAGCAATGGACAAGCCGGTCTTATGCTGGCGCTGTCGACTCCTGAAATCAAGCGTCAATTCGCATCCGCGGCCGGAGGCAGTTTTACCCTGCAGAGCGGCGCGGAGATCACGATCCCGGCGGACGGGATAGCTAAAGCCGATGGCAGCGCCTTCACGGGTACCGTTAATATTTTCGCTGGTCACATTAGTCCGGCGGATAAGAATTTCGCCCTCAAAATTCCTGGAGGTGATCTTCGGGAACGAGGACCGACAACTCATCGGTGGTATTGTACTCCTATGGTATGCTCGACGTAGAACTGAAAAGTGACGATGGCGCTAAGCTGCAATTGAAAAACGGGAAAGCGGCAACCCTGAAGTTTCCCATCGTTACCGGGCAGACCAGCACACTTAATACCATTCCCCTCTGGCATTTCGACGTGAATACCGGTATTTGGAAGGAAGAAGGCAGCGCCACGAAAATGGCAATGCCTATGTAGGCACCGTCAATCACTTCTCTACCTGGAACCTGGACCTGCCTGAAAAAGCCGCCACGGTAAAAGGGAAAGTGGTAGACGGCTGCAGCAATAACTCGCCAGTATCCGGAGCGGTGGTCTTCATCGGGCAACTGTCGACCTATACGGACAGGGATGGTAACTATTCATTGATCGTTCCCGGTAACAGGGCGTTATCTGTCCGGATTGTTTCGGAGCATAATTTCGGGCGGACGTTCACCAAAGACATCCCCGCGGTGAATGAAGGCGCCACCTCGGTACAGGATATCACACTGGCCTGCGGGCCTACCCTGACCGGGCGCATCGTCGATTGTGACGGTAAGCCGATAGACGGTTTGGTTATCCTGGAGCATAATAATGCGGTTGTAGCCAGCATGTATACCGATGTGGAACACAAGTTTCAGCTGTATGGCCCTGCCGGCGCTGCTGTTAAGCTGAAAGTGCTTAACAAGGACAAGGAAGTTAAAATACTGACGGAAACCATGCCGGCAACGCCTACTGCTAAAAATCTGGGCGACGTCGAACACTGTGTGGACGTTCCGCAAGTAGGCGCTTCTTTCTGGTACCGTGATGGCGCTGCGCAGCAGCAGTTCATTTATACCAATGTTAATGAGGCTGTAGCTTACCTTTATGATAATGGAGTTACCTATAGCGAGGTAAGGACGACCGCACAGGAAGTATTAACCCTGGATTTTACAGGCCAGAGTACCGGAGCAACATATGAAGGCCCGCTGTTGGTAAGATTCGGCAATAAGGAGTATACGGCCGAAAAGGCGACAATTAAACTATCCCGTAACGATGGATGGTCATACGGTTACATGATAGGTTCTTTCTCCGGGACCGCTACCTTGAAAGGAACCAGCACTAAAATCGAGATCTACGACGGTAAGTTCGTGGTGAAGATATTAGAGGCTGTTGGATGGTAATATACCAATTTATATAAATGCCGGGGCCCTTGCAGCAACGCAAGGGCCCCCGGCATTTATATAGTAGTAGAAGGCAGGTTCAGGAAAGCGCTTTTGCCTTACGCCCATGAAAGTACCATCCGAAATAATCCAGCAGGGGGCCGGTCATGAAGGTGGTAGCCAGGGCCATGAGCACCAGCATGGCGAAGACCTGCGGGGTCAGGATGCCGAGGTCGTAGCCGATATTGAGCACCACCAGTTCCATGAGCCCGCGGGTGTTCATGAGGGCGCCGATGGAGAGGATTCTTCCCACGACTGTCCCATGAGTTTGGCGGTGAACGCGGAGCCGGCGAATTTACCAGACACCGCCACCAGCATGATGACGGCGAAAACGCCCCAGAGGTGCCCTTCGTTCAGGAGGCCGATCTGGGTACGGAGACCAGTAAAGGCAAAGAAGATAGGGAGGAGGATCACCACGCTTACATCTTCCAGTTTATCCTGTAGTACTTGTTTGATATTGGTTTCGGCGGGCATGATTACGCCGGCAAGGAACGCTCCGAACAGCAGGTGGATACCGATCACTTCGGCGATATAACCTGCGATCAGCAAAACGAAGAAGCCCAGGGCTACTTTGGTCTTATTCCCATGGAGGGTGCTCATACGGCGCTTCAGCCAGGGGCGCACCAGGTAGAGCATCCCTGCAACGAACACTATTGCCAGGGCGATGGTGATCAATGCGCTGGCTATACCGGCTGATTTGGCGATCGCAACAACGATGGCCAGGATGCACCAGGCGGTGATATCATCCGCCGCGGCGCAGGTGATGGCCATGGCGCCCAATGGGGTACCAGTGAGTTTGCGCTCCTGCACGATACGCGCCAGTACGGGAAGGCCGTTACGCTCATGGCGATGCCCATAAACAGGGCAAAGCTCAGGAAGCCGACATTTGCCGGGGCGAACTGGCTAAACGTGAAATAGGCCAGGCAAACGCCGAGGAAGAAAGGGATCACGATACTGGCGTGGCTGATCATTACCGCGTCGTGGGCCTTCTGGCGGATTTTGGACAGATCCAGCTCCATGCCTACGATGAACATGAAGAACGCGAGGCCTATCTGGCTGAGGAACTGCAAGGCCGGCAGCGAGGATTTAGGGAACAGGCCGGCCATCACTTCCGGGAAGAAGAGCCCGAGGAGGGAAGGGCCCAGTACGATGCCCGCGATGGTTTCACCGATAACGGCGGGTTGCCCGATCTTACGGGCCAAATATCCAAATGCGCGCGACACGCAGAGGATCACGATGATCTGCAACAAAAGCATACTGAGCGGATGTTGCAGGTGGTGCAGCAAATCCGTCATCAGGCTGCCGCTGGCCGGCGCGGCGGCGGGAGCAACGGGGTGCAGGAGGGGATCGGCGGCTGGGGCGGCGGTAAGTGCATGCCCTGGGAGATGATAAACCAGATCATCACCCCGAAAAGGCCAATAATCAAGGGGTAAAGCAGGTGCCGTTTTTGCATGGAGGCGTTGGATTTGAGGCACGTAAGATACAAAACCAGCCTGGAATATCTATGTTAAGCCCGCCCGGCCAGACTTCCCAACCGCTGAAGTGTGCGACGCAACGGCGGCTTCGTCATTTCACAACTGCCGGCCTACAGCTTCCATCGTCCTCCTTCCAGACTACCGCCTTCTCTTTACCACCTCCTTCCATCCCTCCATTTTGCATTATCCACCCTTATACGCATACTTATATGTGAAATACCTGCCAACTACCAATGACCTATCTATGTCCTATCCTCTTATTAGGATAAGACATAGATAGGTCATAGATAGGACATAGGTAGGTGATAGATAGGTCACAAGACAATCTTGTGACAAGGTTGGCAGGTAGTAAATTGACGGAAAGGGGGATTTGTGACGACCGGCATACGTCAAACAGGGTGGGAAGGAAACGTTGGTTTCGTATTTTTGCAGGATGACAGCTGAAAAACTGCGTGTAGACAAATACCTCTGGGCCATCCGGGTGTTTAAGACCCGGTCGGCCGCCGCGGCGGCATGCGACGCGGGAAAGGTGAAACTGAACGGGGTAAGCGTGAAGGCCGCCAAGGCGGTAAATGTGGGGATGAGTACGACATCCGGACGGAAACCCGCAAGTGGCGGGTGAAAGTGACCGGTTTACTGGCCAACCGGCAGGCTTTTTCGGAAGCCGTAAAGTATTATATCGACCTGACGCCGGAAGAGGATCTGGACCTCAATAAACGCATGGCATCCAGCTTCGATACGGGTAAACGGCAGAGCAAGATCGGCAGGCCGACCAAGAAAGAGCGGCGCGACCTTGACGATTTTATGCAGGAAGATTAATTTCTTATTATTTTCGCACATTCAATTTACCCGATACAATGGCTAAACAAAGCGACGTACTCAGCGCGGACTTTCTGGTGAAAACAGCGCAGGAATTCGGTACACCGGTGTATATCTATCACGCCGAGAAGATCAAGATACAGTATGAAAAGCTGAAGACAGCCTTCAGCAAGGCCGATGCGCGCTTTTTCTACGCCTGCAAGGCGCTGACGAACGTCAACGTGCTGCGTTACATCAACTCCCTGGGCTGCGGGCTGGACACGGTGAGCATCCAGGAAGTGCAGCTGGGCCTGAAAGCCGGCTTCGAACCCAAGAACATCATCTTTACGCCCAACTGCGTGGATCTCAGTGAGATCATCGCGGCAAAGGAACTGGGCGTGAACATCAATATCGACAACATCTCCATCCTGGAGCAGTTCGGCAACCAGTTCGGGGACAGCTACCCGATCTGCATCCGCCTGAACCCCCACATCATGGCGGGCGGCAACTTCAAGATCTCAACGGGTCACGTAGACAGCAAGTTCGGTATCTCCATTCACCAGATGCGCCACATCGAGCGGATCGTGAAGAGCACCAAACTGAAGGTGACCGGTCTCCACATGCATACCGGCTCCGAGATCAAAGACGTAGACGTTTTCCTCCGCGGGGTGGAGATCATGTTCGAAATGACCGAGCACTTCCCCGACCTGGAGTTCATCGACCTGGGCAGCGGGTTCAAGGTAGCATACCAGCAAGGAGATCCGGAAACGGACATCGACCTGCTGGGCAGGAAGCTGACCGAGGCCTTCAACAAGTTCGCCAAGTCGTACAAGCGGCCCCTGCAACTCTGGTTTGAGCCGGGTAAGTTCCTCGTGAGCCAGTGCGGCTATTTCGTGGTAAAAGCCAACGTTATCAAGCAGACGACCGCTACTGTGTTCGTTGGCGTGAACAGCGGTTTCAACCACCTGATCCGCCCCATGTTCTACGATTCCTTCCACCTCATCAAGAATATCTCCAACCCGAAAGGGACGGAGCGCATCTATACCGTTGTGGGCAATATCTGTGAAACGGACACCTTCGGCTGGGATCGCAAGATCAGCGAAGTACGGGAAGGCGACTTCCTGGTGTTCTACAACGCCGGCGCCTATGGTTTCGAGATGTCCAGCAACTTTAACTCCCGCCTGAAACCTGCAGAGGTATTGGTAAAAGACGGCAAAGCCCACCTGATCCGCAAGCGCGATACGATCGAGGACCTGCTGAAAAACCAGGTGGAAATAGCGCTTTAATCATGAAGTCCCTGCGCGACGAGCTCCTGAACGAAGGGTATACCGAGCATTCCAGCTTCCGCATCAGCGAGCTGCTCGTACCCATCAAAGAAGGCGTGCGCAGGGGCTCTCTTTACTGGCTCCTTATGCTGGCCCTCGTCATCGGCGGAGGGCTCCTGGGCCGGGGTATCATACAATGGCAAAGTCCGGCGACCTGTCGGTCGGCAGCTTCTTCATATGGTTTTCCCTCGGCATCGCCGGCGTTATCCTCCTCATTCCCATTCACGAACTGATCCACGGCCTGTTATTCCGCCTTTTCGGCGCGAAGGACGTGCGGTACGGCGTGGTGTGGAAGAAGCTCATGTTTTATGCCGTAGCGCATGATTTTGCCGTGAATTACCGGCAAATGCTGGTCATTGCCCTGGGCCCCTTTTTCGTGCTCTCCGGAATCATGGCCTTTGTGGCCTGGGAGCCCCTCCGGCCTGGCAGGCCTTCCTGACAGGCATGTACGCCTTTCATACCCTTTGCTGCATGGGCGACTTCGGCCTGTGCGGATATATGCACGGATTTCGTCATCTGAAACCCCTTACCTTCGACGACGCCGATGCCCGTATTTCGTATTTTTACGTAACTTTGCAATAGCAACTATTCCCCCAAGACTATTCTGTTATCCTGCACTGTCGCTGTTAGCCATAAAGGTTTAGAAAATTATGAAGATACTTACCGCAAACCGGGATCAGCTGATAGAGGAGCATCTGATAGAGAGCCATATCTCATTCGTTCCCTTCGTGCGTTTCATGAAGGATAAAGCGCAGCATGCAAAAGGAGCCAGGGCCGCATTCTTTACCGAGATCGTACGGCATTTTGAAAGCAATCCGGAACTGAGCCAGCCCTTAGCCAGCGATGTAGACGTCGCTAAATACCAGGAATACCTCGACCTGGTGACCGCCACCGTATTTCCCGTCACCATAGACGATACCCGCGATATATTCGGCATCGGCGTACCTTACCGGTTCGCCATATTTTACTATTCGGACAGGTTCCAGCAGATATTCACGGAAGACGGAAAGACCTGCTGGCCACGCCGAAAGGAATGTCTCCCGACAAGATCCGCCGCGATAAACTCTCGTGGCTCTATAAACTCATCCTGGAAAGGTGGTACAACCTGCAGATCAACTACGACACCGATATCGTACATACCATCAGCTTCCCGGAAGACGGGCTCACCAGGTATATCAAGGTAAACATCGACCCTCGGTTCGTGGACGTGCGGCTGAAAGGCGAACTGCCGAAGCTGGACTGCGGCAATATCTGCGCGGGCGATTTCCGTACCCAGGATTTGTCCATACTGCAGGAGCTGGTGCCGCTTGACGCGTTTGCCCTGGAAGGGTTCGTTATCTGGACTATACAGGACGTCACGCGCGACCAGGTCGTGAATGGCATGAAGAGCCTTGTGCTCAACATCCGGAAAGACAATGAGCTGAAGACTTACACGCAGGCAAGGGAATATCTCAAAACACTCGCCGGCCGCGCCGACCTGAACATTCACCTCATTCCCTTCCTCAAAGTCAATAACCGCAGCGTACTGGAAACCACCTACGTTTCGCAAAGCATCATTTTCAGCAGCGCCCGCAGCGAGCAGGAGCGGTTGTCGCTCAATGATCAGCTGATGACGTACCTCAAGGCCAACCCGCACCCGCTGGTTTTGGATGAAGTGACCCGGGAAACCGTGGAGCTATACCCTTTTCTCAAATACCTGCCGCTGCATGGCATCAAGAGCTTCGTGCTGTTCCCCATCCTGCACGAGAATAATCTCCTCGGCATGCTGGAACTGGCTACGTCGGAAAAGACGCCCCTCGACTACGAGATACTTTCTAACCTCCAGCCCATCTATGCACTGGGCTCGTTACTGTTGCGCCGGAGCGTGGAGCTGGCCAATGAGCGGATCAACGAAGTGATCAAGGATCAGTTCACCGCCCTGCAGCCTGCCGTGGAATGGAAATTCACCGAAGCGGCCTGGAGTACCTCCATACGCCGAAGAACGTTAAGCAGAAAGATATCGGGAATATCCTTTTCGAAGACGTGTACCCGCTCTATGGCGCGGTAGACATCCGCAACAGTTCCGTGGAAAGGGGCACGGCGATCCGTGACGACCTCCGGGAACAGCTGCAGCTCATCCAGCAGACATTCAAAAGCATCAATGGAAACCTGCACCTGCCCTTGCTCGAAGAACTGCAGTACAAGAACAACCGCATGCTCAAAAGTATGCACGATACCCTGTTCGCGGAAGACGAAGTGAAGATCAACGAGTTCCTGGATCATGAAATAGCGCCAACGTTCAGGCACCTTTACGATAGCGAAGAAGGGCTGAAGCCCTTGCTCAATGAGTATTTCACGAAAATCGACAAGCATACCGGGCATATCTACCATCACCGCCGCGAATATGAAGAAAGCCTGCGTGAGATCAATTCCGTCATCAACAATTTCCTCGAAAAGGAAAAAGATGAGTTGCAACGATCCTATCCCTGCTACTTCGAGAAGTACAGAACCGACGGTGTAGAGTATAATATTTACATCGGCCAATCTATTGCGCCGGAGCGCAAATTCGATATGATGTACCTGCGTAACCTCCGGCTGTGGCAGCTCTCGTCTATGGCGAAGATCGCGCGGCTGACGAACGGCCTGGTGCCTTCGCTGAAATTGCCGCTGCATACCACGCAGCTGATCCTCGCGCATTCCAACCCCATCGCTATCAGTTTCAGGAAAGATGAAAGGCGGTTTGATGTGGAGGGCGCTTACAATATGCGTTACGAGATCATGAAGAAACGGATCGATAAGGTCCGCATCAAAGACACGAACGAACGACTGACGCAGCCAGGTAAGATCGCGATCGTATATTCATACACCCGCGAAGCCGAAGAGTACCGCAAGTATATCGACTTCCTTATCGACAAAGACATCCTGCTGCGCGATGTGGAGATGCTGGACCTGGAGGAACTGCAGGGCGTCAGCGGCCTCAAAGCCATCCGCCTTACCGTGAACCTGGGCCGTGCACTGCCTGCTCCCAGCGGGGTTGAAAACGTCAATTAACGATTGCCATAAAAAAAGAGGCCGTCTCCGTAACAGGAGGCGGCCTTTTTCATGTTGATATAATCGTTTAGAATTTAAATCCGAACGTTACATACGGCAGGGTGTCTTCAGAAGAGTGGCCCACCACGGCCGTGATCACCACCAGGTTAACCGGCGAGAAGTACAGGCCGCCGCCGAAGCCGTTGTGCCATTGCCCGGAGTCTTCTCCCCGGTACCATACACGCCCTACATCGTTGAACGCGATGAGGCCTACTGAGCCGGGCAGGATGTAGGATGTGAAATCGAACAGCTTCACGCGGAGCTCCATGTTATTGTAAAACATTCCGTGGCCGGTGAAACGGTTGTTGCGGTAGCCGCGCAGGTTCGCGGTGCCGCCAAGCGAAAGCGCCTGGAAGAATTCAGGGTTGCCCTGGTATAGCCGCCGCCGAGGCGGGTTACCAGCACTACATTGGGCGGCAGGCCAAGGGAAGCGTAAATGCTCATGTCCGACCGCACCTGCAGCATATTCCTGCTGGCGCCGGTGAGGCCTTTACTGCCGAGAATGGAAGTATTCCAGAGCAGTCCGCGGGTGGCGACAAGCTTATTGTCGCGGGTGTCGATCGCGAAAGTACCCGCAGGCCTGCGTAGCTTTTATTCGCGTAGAGGCGGGCGGAGTCCGTTTTGTCGAAGTCGTCGAGATAGCGGCCGTAATTGTTCTCCGGCTCCAGCGTTGCGGCCGTAATGGAGGGGCCAACGGCGAAGTTGATGTTCTGGGCCAGGTTGGTCCGCAGCATCACTTCTGCGGAATAGATATCGAAGCGGCTTCTGTAATAGCGGATCGGTGGATCCGTAAGGTCTTTATCATATACGGTTTCGTTACCGAAGCCGAAGAAGTTGACGGTGTTGTGCGGAGCGCGGGCAAGGCCGTGCAGCAGCAGGTCGGATTTGCCGATGACGTCGTTGAATTGTCCTTCGTAACGGAACTGCCAGGCTTCCGTAGCCAGGGCATGCATGCCGGTAAGGCGGTGGCGCACGGCGAAGGAGTCCTTGCGGAAGCCTTGTTTGGTGTATTCAAATCCGAGACCGAGCAACAGTCCGTCATCAAGGTTGAAACCGCCGGTAACCAGGGCATGAGCTTGTCGTACTTAAAGGCCATGCGGTTGTAACGGATGACATCCGGGTGGGAGGAAAGGCGCAGGCCTTCGCGGGAGCCGATGGCGAAGGAGTCTTCCTTATGCTTCAGGTCGTAGATAAGCGCTTTTTACCGCGCTGCGCGGTAGACTGTCGATATAGGTATCCTTCTGCGCTCCGCCGATCAGGCGAACGCGGATGCGGGGATTGCCGTCGCCCGTGAGGATGAAGCGGTCTTCCCCACCGAGGCCATAGATCGCTATTTCCTTTGTGTCTTTCGGATCGAAGGTGCGATCGAAGAGGGTTTGTTCAAGGTCGCCGGACTTGCTGATCTTCCTGGACTTCACGCGTACTTTGCCATCTTCCAGGCGGGTGATGGTGAATTGTTCATTCTTCTGTGAGCCGGTAACATCCACGCCTTTGGCGAGGAAGCGATAGTATTTAAGGGCTTCGCTTCTCATGATGCCTCTCCTGGCCTTGAGCCTTTCCAGCATCATGGGTTCCACCAGTTTCCGGATAGAGTCAGGCAGCTGGGCAACGGCTTCTTCGATGACGGGGTCCGTCATCTTTGCTGTGAAGGAATCTGCTGCCGCGCCCCATTCTTCTTCAGACAGATCGGAAAGGAAGTTGCGGTCGAGTAACGGGGTTGAAGTTAAGGCCGTTGATGTTGGGGATATTCTTACGGAAACCCTGGATATTGGGCATGAGCCATGATCTCGCCGCGAGGCGCGGAATGACGCCTTCGTTGACGAAAAACGCCTGGTCGCGGTCGCGGGGATGGGGAAGAACTCCTTCTTCTTCTTATCCTTTTCCGCCCACCAGCGCCACTGATCGTCGTGCCGGTCCCAGTCGCCGATGAAGAAATCGAGCAGGCGGGCTTTCAATACGGCTTGTTGGTTGACGGAGTTGTCATTGTCTTCCAGGAGGTTCTCCAGCACTTTCAGGGTGTTGTATGTCTTGCTGGCCGTTACCGGTTCGCGTTCTTCGAAGAGGTAGACGCCTCCGGCGAAGTCGTGGCGGAAGATGCCCAGCGCCGTATCGTCGGGGAGATAGACGAAAGTAGGGTTGGTATGGGGACGCCGGCTTTCCCGGCCAGTGAGGACACTACCAGCGGGGCGTAAGGATTGGATGCGGAAATCTGGTCCTGCACGATCTCCCGCGCAAATGTTTCCCGCAGTGGTTCGGGAACGGCGGACGTTGGGTTCTTCACCAGCGAGCGTAAAACCCATTCTCTCCCGGAAGTGTCTTCCAGCCGGAGGGAGCGCGTTTGCATCCCGCCGCCGCGCTTGGTGACTTTCAGCCCGCCTTTCACCGTATCCAGATCAATGGTAGGGAAGGAGAGTGGAGTTGCCCAGACCTTCCGGTAGTTTTCGCCCAGCATTGCGCGATGGAAGCCGTTGATATTGAAATACCTCGGATCGGCCGCCATGGTGACTGAGGAAGGCATTGGTTTAGCAGCTTCCTGCGCCAGCTTGCGGCGATATTCGGCCAGGTCGAAAAGGTTGTGGGAGAATATGGGCGTAGCGTCGTTTTCGTTATAGAAATCCACTTTCACCCTTCCATTCTTCATGACGGTGATGACACTGTATCCATAGAACTTACTGGCGAACAGCGAACCTGGCCCCTGTTTCACGCGGCTGTCTTTTGCGCCGGCGCCGCTCACCAGGAAGTAGCGGTGCCCTTCGTTGATAAGCTGCAGCGTATGCTCATGACCGGCTACGAATACTGTTGGCGCATCCTTAGGGATGGCTTCTTCTATGCCGCGGATGAGCCTTTTGTACAAAGGGTGGGGAAGGTCTTCCCGGGTGCCGAATACGCCGCGCACCAGGGGTATATGCTGCCGATGACGGGAAGCGGTACGTAGAGATAGGGCCTGGCATCCGTCAAGGGGAAAATATGTTGCTTGATCGTGTAGTACCCGCCATGGATGCCGTAGCTGCGCAGGGGTGGTGCGCTGCGAATACCAGCAGCTTGCCGGGATTGGCGGCGGCGATATCCTTGATCTCGGCGAGCACCTCGTCTTCCGTTTTCTGGTCGCAGGAGGATTCCAGCCCGGGTTTGGCGCCGGGGTACAGCCACCATTCGGAGTCCATCACGATGAGGATGACGTCATCGCCCATGGGGATGGCCAGCGGGCCGGGGCAGCCGTCTTTGGGGAGGAAGTCAACGTTCGGTAGTTTCAGGGAGTCGATATACTGCTGCTGATGGCGAATCTGCCGCCAGCCGTCCGGGCGGTGTTTGGACCAGTCGTGGTTCCCGGGAACGAAGATCCCTTTCGCTTCTGTGCCTTTTACGAGGTTGACCTGGTAGTCCAGTATGGCGCGGGCTTCGGGAAGTTCTTCGCAAGCGGGCTGGGCAACCCGAGCGGGTATACGTTATCGCCGAGGAAGAGCACGGTGTTCTTACCTTCATTGAGTTTGAAGTTGCGCCTGACGGCATCCACGACGGGGTTGATGCCATTGCGCATTTCGCCGGCGTCGCCGATGAGGATGATGCGTTGCTGTATGCTGTCTTCCTGCGCGGCGGCCCTCAGGAGCAGCATGCCAGGATCAGGAGTGCGAGGTATTTCAATTTTTCGGGTGGTATTTGAATTTGAGAATATCGGCCGTATGATCTTCGTCGCCTTCATTGGAGATGTACATATCGCCATTGGGCGCGAAGGTGATGCCTTCGGGCTGCGAGAAATGTCTCCTGGGGAGGCGGTGCGTTTCTTCTACTTTACCCTGAAGGTCGGTAATGACGAGCAGTTCGTTTACGGAAGCCACGATATATACCCTGTTTTCAATAGGATGCACAGCGGCGCCGGATGGCCGGAAATGTTTGGAAGGGCCTTCTTTGAGGCCGGGGATGCTGTCGTAGGAGAAGCGGAACACCGGTTCGGGGCTCCAGGTCATGGAGTCGGGGAGAAGGTGTAGGCGCTGGTTTGCCGCTGGCCCTTATCCACTTCGCAGTTCTTGCAGATGGCGATGATCTGGTCTGCGCCGCGTTCATAATAGGCTGCTTCGAACTCGCGCTTCCAGGTATGGGGAAATGCGCGGACGTGGAGGTGGCGGAGTCGGAGAACATGCCTTCCACCCGATACATGCTGCCATTGCTTTTGAGCACGAACCAGTCTTTTCCCGTGAACACGGTTTCTTCGTAGTCGCCGCTTTTGCCGAACTTCCAGGAGGGGTAGGGGGCGGTGGCACGGAGGTCTACCTGGAAGAGCTTGCCTTGTTCATCGTTGTTGGCGATGAAATGCGCTTCATCGCGGTGGAACACCAGGCCGGATATCTCCTGGAGAGACTCGCGTACCCGGAAACGTTCATATTGTTCTAACCGGTAACCTTCGGGAGAGGTCTGCCGCCGCGCGTCGTTCTGGCCGGAAGACTGGCAGGAAATCAGCATGACGACGGGGATCAGACAAGGAAACATCTTCATAAGCCATTCTTTATAGGATAAAATTAACGCAAAAATGCCGTAATTTGGAATATAGTAAATACACCACCAGATGGAAATAAGTTCAGTGATAGCAGCCGCGCAAGCCTATGTGACCCGGCAGTACGAATCGCACCCCGACCCGGTGCTGGTATACCATAACCTCGCGCATACCAGCCAGGTGGTGCAGGCGGCCGACCAGATATCGGCCTACTACCGTCTTTCCGAGGCTGATCACCTCATCGTGATACTCGCGGCATGGTTCCATGACATGGGGTATGTGGCGGGCGACCGCGCCAGCCATGAAGCAGCCGGGGCGGAAGCTGTAATGGCCTTCGCCAAAGAGCAGGGGCTGAACGAAGGCACGGGGCGCGCAGCGGCGGATTGCGTACTGGCTACGCGCATCCCCAGCAACCTAAAAACCTGCTGGAGCAGATCGTGTGCGACGCAGACCTTTTCCATCTGGGCAGCAAAGAATTCTCCAAACGCAACAAACTGCTGCGCTCAGAAGCCGAACTGGTACTGGGCAGAAAGATCAGCAGCGTGGAATGGACGCGCACCAGCATCCAGTTCCTCGAAACCCACCAATATCACACCGCTTACTGCCGCACACTCCTTAACCCCCAGAAAGAAGAAAACCTCGAAAAGCTGAAAGTAAAGCTGGAAGAGAAACAGCGGGAAGCAATGGAAGAAAGCGCAGCAGTAGCGCCGTCGGAAAAAAAGGCAGAGAAGGAAAAAGACAAGGAAGATAAGAAAAAGCCCGGGGTGGAAACGATGTTCCGCACAACAGGCACCAACCATATCCGCCTGAGCTCCATGGCCGACTCCAAGGCCAATATTATGATCTCGGTAAACGCCATCATCATATCCGTATTGCTGTCCGTTCTCCTCCGGAAACTGGAAGACTATCCGAACTTCATCCTCCCCGCCATCATCTTCCTCGCCACCAGCGTAACCACCATCGTGTTCGCCGTGCTGGCGACAAGACCAAACGTAACAAGCGGAAAGTTCACGGAAGAAGACATCAAAAACAAGAAGGCGAACCTCCTGTTCTTCGGCAACTTCCACGGGATGTCTTACCCGGAATACGAAGAAGGGATGAATACCATCATCAAAAATTCTGATTACCTCTACAGCAACATGATCCATGATATTTACAACCTGGGCGTAGTGCTGGGCCGTAAGTACCGGCTGTTGCGCCTGGCGTATAATACATTCATGTTCGGTATCGTGGCTTCCGTGATCGCGTTCACGGTAGCGGCTATCTTTTTCCGGTAAAAGGTTAAGACTTGGAGCAGCAAACGATTCCTCTGAACGACCGCGACCTGAGCTGGCTGTATTTCAACTACCGCGTGCTCACCATGGCGGAAGACCCTGCCGTGCCCTTATACGAGCGGGTGAAGTTCCTGTCTATCTTCTCCTCCAACCTGGATGAGTTCTTCCGCGTCCGCATGCCGGCTTTACTGGCGCTGCACCAGTTGCATGCCGCTGAGAAGGGCGCACTGGCCGCCGCGCAACAGGAGATCGCGCGGCAGCTAAATGAATATGGCCGCATATTCCGGCAGTCGGTCATTCCCGGACTACAGGAAAAGGGCATCACCCTGTTTTATGGGCAAGCCCCGCGGAAGAGCATCTCCCGCTATCCGCGACTATTTCTTCAACACGGTGTTGGCTTACCTCCAGCCCGTACGCCTCCACTTCGGCCAGCCGATGGAGTTATTCCTCGAAAACAATGCCTTGTACCTCGTGGTCTGCCTGGAAGACGGCGGCACGGGGATCGTGAATATCCCTCGGACAACCTTCCGCGCTTCCTGCGGCTGTCCGGCAACCACATTCTTTTCCTCGACGACGTCATCCGCCAGCACCTGGCTTTCTTGTTCCCGCATGTGGGCATTAAAGCCGCTTACAGCATCAAGGTGACGCGGGATGCGGAGATCGATGTGGACGAGTTCAGCGGCCACCTGCTGCAAAAAGTGGAGGATATGCTGGTACAACGCCAAATGGGCGTACCTACCCGCTTCCTATACGATGCCGCCATGCCCGACGCCCTGCGCGACCAGCTGGCGGAATACTTCCGCATCGCGACAGTCGAAATAGCCACCGGCGGGCGATACCACAACCTCCGCGACCTGTCCGACCTGCCGCTGCCACCTGACCCTTCGCTGGAGTATCCTAAGTCGCCCCCGCGCACTGCAGGGCCATCGATCCCGATTCGCCGCTGCTGGACCAGATCCAGCGGCGTGACGTTATGCTGCATGTGCCCTATCAATCGTACGATTATATTCTCAGGTATTTCAACGAAGCCGCAACCGACCCGGACGTCCGGGAGATATATGTGACGCTTTACCGCGTAGCTTCCACTTCCCGCATCGTACATGCACTGATGAGCGCGGCGAAGAACGGAAAGAAAGTAACGGTGATGGTGGAGCTGAAAGCCCGTTTCGATGAGGCTAATAACCTCCGCTGGGCCAAGCGCATGAAAGCGGCGGGCGTACGGATCCTGTATAGCATACCGGGGCTGAAGGTGCATGCGAAAGTGGCGCTTGTCAAGCGCAAGCGCGGCTTCACCTGGGATCATACCGCGCTCCTGGCCACGGGTAACTTCAACGAAAGCACGGCAAGGTTCTATGCGGACCATGTGCTGTTGACCAGGCATGAGGCCATTACCCAGGAGCTGGAGCTACTGTTCATCTACATGCAGACGGGCATTCAACCGGGAAAGTTCAATTTCATGCACTTCGAGCATTTGCTGGTAGCGCAGTTCAACCTGGTAGACCAGTTCAAAACCCTGATACGCTCGGAAGCGGAGAACGCCCGCAACGGCAAGCCCGCCCGTATCACCATCAAGCTGAACAACCTGCAGGAGAAGAGCATGATCGCCGAGCTGTACGCAGCGGCGGATGCAGGCGTGGAGATCGACCTGATCATCAGGAGCATTTGCTGCCTGGTGCCCCGTAAAGGCATCCGCGTCTGCCGGATCGTGGACCGCTACCTGGAGCATGCGCGTGTATTCATATTCCACAACGGCGGCAACGAGGTCATCTACCTGGCTCGGCCGACTGGATGAACCGCAACCTGCACCGGCGTATCGAAGTATGCTTTCCCATATACGACCCTGTATACCGGCAGCAGCTGAAAGATATTATAGACCTGCAGCTGTCAGATAACACAAATGCCGTAATATTGGGGGCAGACGCCAGCAACCTGCCGGTTCCACCGGAAGAGGCGCTCCGGCGGTCAATGCCCAACGCGATACTTACGCATACGTACGGCAACTGTAAAACCCACGGTATGGCAAACACCCGCAGCGCAGCGCAATTCTTCAACAAAGTGAACAACCGGTTCGGTTTCTCACTATTCCTATTGTACAAGCTCCCCAGCGCCTGGATATCGGGCGTAAGGGCAAGTGCGGCTTCGGAAGAATCATGCACTACGTCGGTACCTTACCGCTGGCTTTCCCAGAACCCGTTCCACAGTACTTATTTCGCCTGCCTGGCCATGGCCGCGGAAATGAGCAGCGGGATCCTGGCGATGGGGCACGTCTATGCCGCACCTGCAAAGGTCTCCATGCTGGTAACGGGCATGGAAGGCATCTTCCTCAAGAAAGCAAAAGCAAAAACATATTTCACCTGCGATGAAGGCGCCAAAATACGCGACGCCATCTCGCACACGGTAGCAACCGGCGAATCCGTGGCACTGACGGTCGAGGTGACCGGCAGGAGCAAAGACAATACGGAGATCGCACGGTTCAGGATTACGTGGAGTTTTAAAAAGCATCATCATGAAAATCGCATTTCACGGAGCAGCGCGCACGGTGACGGGATCCAAGCACCTTATCACCCTGAAGAAAGGACTGAAGATTTTATTAGACTGCGGCATGTACCAGGGTATGGGCCGCGAAACCACCCCTAAACCTGGACTTCGGCTTCAACCCCGAAGAAATAGACCTTATGATCCTTTCCCATGCCCATATCGACCATTCCGGGCTGGTGCCCCGGCTCAGTAAACTGGGCTACAGGGGCAGATCTTTTGCACACCCGCCACAAGAGACCTCGCCGAAATCCTCCTGCTGGATTCCGCCGAGATCCAGGAAGATGATATCAAATATGTCAACAAGAAGAATGCCCGCGAAGGGAAGCCTTATATTGAGCCGCTGTATAAATTGGAAGACGCGAAGCGCGCCGTTGAACAGCTGGTGCCTGTGAAGTATGGCGAATGGTTCAGGATCGATGAAGACGTGGAAGTGCTCTTTACCGATGCCGGCCATATCATCGGCAGCGCCTGTGTGCACCTCCGGATCCAGGAAGGCGGCAAAACCGAGCATGTAACCTTCAGCGGCGATATTGGCCGCTATGGCGACCCTATCCTCAAATCACCGGAAGAGTTCCCTCAGGCGGATTACATCATTATGGAATCCACCTACGGCAGCACCCTGCATCCGCATATCGCACCGGCAGACGAAGAACTGCTGCGCTACATCCACGAGACCTGCGTCATGAAGAAAGGAAAGCTGATCATTCCGGCCTTCAGCGTTGGCCGTACGCAGGAGATCCTGTATGCGCTGAACCGGGCGCAACTGGCAGGCAAACTCCCTGCCGTGGATCTCTTTGTTGACAGCCCGCTCTCGCTGGAAGCCACCCAGGTGACCCGCATGCACCCGGAATGCTTTAACCGGAAAGTAGCCAAGATGCTGGAAGTGGATGAAGACGTCTTCAGCTTCCCCGGCCTGCGTTATATCAAAACGGTTGAGGAATCTAAAATGCTCAACTTCCGCAAGGAGCCCTGCGTGATCATTTCCGCCTCCGGCATGGCTGAAGCCGGCCGTGTGAAGCACCACATCGCCAACAATATCGAACAATGGAAAAACACCATCCTTATTGTGGGATATTGCGAACCACAGTCGCTCGGCGGCCGCCTGATGCGCGGCGCAAAAGAGGTGTCGATTTATGGAGATAAGTATGAAGTGAAAGCGGAAGTTGGTATCATACGCGCCATGAGCGCGCACGGCGACTATGAAGACATGAGCCAGTGGCTCGCCTGCCAAAACCCGCGGATGTAAAGAAGCTCTTCCTTGTTCACGGCGAATATGAAGTGCAGACCGTATTCCGTGACTGGCTCCTGAAGAAAGGGTTCCAGGATATCGAGATCCCGACGCGGCATTTCGAGATCGGACTGGGCTGATCTAGTCTTCCGTAAGCGGGAACCACAGGTTTACCCGCGTACCTAAAGCCAGCCCGTTTTCATCCTTCAAATCTTCGATGTCGAAAGACGCATCCATATTGTACCGGCTGTTGTAAATCTGCAGCCGGTCTTTTGTTATTTGCAACCCCCGCGACACATGGGCGGGGTGGCTGTGCTGTTTCAATGCGGTTGCCGCCTCCTGCCGATGCCGTCGTCTTCGATCACGCAATGTATCTGCTGACCCTCCCGGGTGAAGCCGATATGCAGGTGGCCCTGGCTGTCTTTGTGCTGCAGCCCGTGCCAGATGGCGTTTTCTATGAAGGGTTGGAGCACCATGGCGGGTATCTCCGCAAAGTCCTGATCGAGGTCCGGATCAATGGTAATACGGTAGTCGAAGCGGCCATCCAGGCGGAGGCGCTCCAGTTCCGGTAGTTTTCCAGCATCTCCGTTTCCCGGGTGATGGATATATTGTTCAGCTGAGAGTTGTCGAGCACATTGCGGATGAGCTTTGCAAACCTGCTGAGGTAAGCCAATGCAGTATCCGTCTCGTTTTTCAGCATGAACGTCTGGATCGAGTTGAGGGCGTTGAAGATGAAGTGGGGTTCATCTGCGCGCGGAGCGCTTTCATTTCCAACTGCGATAATTCTTCCCTGAAGGCCGCCTTGCTCCGGGCTTCCTTTTGTACCAGTACATTCTGAACCGGAAGTAACCATATACCAATCCGATCGCTAACAGGAACAGTAACGTGCGGAACCACCACGTCTGCCAGAATGCCGGCCGGATCACAATATCAATCGAAGTGATGTTGCGGGAAAATATCCCGGCGGTATTCATGCTCTTGACCCGGAAAGTATAATTGCCGGGAGGAAGGTTTGTATAGCGGGCGGACAATACGTTGTCTGCCGGGATCCAGTCGTTGTCGAGCCCTTCCAGCTGGTAAAAATACTGCAGCTTCTCCCCGTGATATTGCAGGGATTTGAAGTCGATGGCGAGGAAGTTCTCCCGGTGGTGCAAAAGCACAGGCTTCCCGAACGATATGGCAGAATCTACCATAATAGGCTTGTTCAGTACCCTGAATTCCAGGATCGTCACATCCTGCGGCGCGGGCCGTACTTCCAGCTTCTCCGGCAGGAAGGCGACGGCATGATCCGACGCGCCGACCAGTAACCTGCCATCGGGCAGGCTGATAATGCTGCGCCTTACTTTCCTGGAATCGGTGATGATATCGTTATTCTGCTCAAAGGTGGTCAGTGTCCGGGTGGGACTGTTCAGACGGTAAAATCCTTCGGTAGTGGTGATCCAGAAGCGGTCATTTCCTGCCGGCGCCATGGACAGTATCCATTCGTTGAAAGGGAGGCTGTTGATAGTGAGTGTTTCCCATCGCCCTGAAAACGGGAAGTAGAAATATACGCCATGATCGGTGCCGGCCAGCAACGTGGTGTCATTTACAGGCAGGAGCGCGGTAATGTTACGCACGGTATCTTTCCCGCGCATGAACATTACGGCTGATGTTACCAGGCCGTCTTTCTTCCGGAAACGCAGGACGCCGCCACGGCTGGAGGCCAGCCAAAGGAGGCTGTCGCCGCCGGGTACGATGGCGGTAATCGCTGTATTGCGATGGATGTATTCCGTGAGTTGCGGGAAGTTATCGATATGCCCGTTAGCGGGATTCCATTTCGCGAGGCCGAATTTGTACAGGCCCGTCCAGACGGTGGTGTCATTTTCCGGCCACATGGTCAGCACCGCCTGATCCATGAGGCCCGGCGGCCGGAGGTGGGAGAAGCGCTGCGTGATGGGATCGTACTGGGATACGGTTCCGTTCTCCTGACCAATGAGGATCTTGCCGGAAGGTAATTCCGCCAGGCTCCAGACGAGATTCCGCTCTTCGGCGATGCCTTTGGGGCCATGGGTATAGTGCTTCACCGGGCTGAGATCGGGCCGCATATGGGTGAAGCCGCCGCCCCAGGAGGCCATATATACGTCGCCGTTACGGGCGGCGAGCAATCCCGTCAGTTCTGAAGCGGAGGAGGGATAGGAAGGTTGATCAAGGCGGGTGAAGCCGTCGTTGTGAAGGCTGAGTATGTTGACGCCTACGTCTGTCCCTACCCAGAGGTGACCATCGCGATCGGGAAGCAGGCAATTGGTTTCATAGTTGAGATGTAAACCGAGGGGCGTGTTGGAGGGCCCGATGTGGAGGGAGAATTTACCCTGCTCGTCAGTGTACCGGTACAGCCCGTTGGTTTTCATGCCGGCCCATATGTGGCCGTGGTGGTCTTCTGCCAGTTCATAGACCTGGTCGGGCTGCTTCCCGCCGTAATGGAACTGGAAGCGCCGCATGCCGTTGCTGTCGGGCGGCCAGCATAATAGTTCGTTGGTGATGCGCGTAGCGGCCCAGATGCGCCCACGCTGATCTTCCAGCATTTCTTTTACGCTCGAGAGTACATCGAGCAGGGGGTAACGGTGTGGATTGTAATAGGAGCTGAAGATCTGCTTCCGGTCCTGCGGGATCATATACATTTCATGCTCACCGCTGATCCATAGCCGCCCATGCGTGTCTTCCATGATGGCGGATTGCATTTTCACGCTGATGCTGTCGGGGATGTTTGCCGGCCGGCGGAAGCGGTGGTGGGTGGGGTCGAGTTGAAGGAGCCCGGCATCGGAGGTCATCCAGAGTATCCCTTTATGGTCTTGCAGGAAGGCATAGCAACCGATCTCGGAACCGGGCCGGACGCCCGCGTCTATGGGCACGGTGGAGATCCGGGAGTTCACGGGGTCATAGAGCCGGATGTTGTCAGGCGCACCGATCCAGATTTGGCCCTGATGGTCTTCATACAGGGCAATGTCGTCGTAGAAAATAGAACCGGGAAGCCGGTCGAATTGGGTGATGGTGATGTAGTTTTCGCCGTCGAATCGCTGGAGGGCGTTGCTGGCGATCCAGATGAAGCCTTTCTTGTCTTGCAGCAGCCCGGAAACGTGGTTGCCGGTGAGGCCGTTCTGGATGGAAAGGTGAGAGAAGACATAGGCCTGCCGCAAAGACTGTGCTTTACGGTGGTAACAGTGAACAGGAGAGCGAGCAGGTACAGATGCTTCATGCAGGAGGGATCCCTGCCGGAAAGCTGCGGGTGCGCTTGCCGGCAGGGAATAGTATTTTATAGTTAGTTGATGGTAAGCTGGTAGGCGGTCACATGATTGCCGAAGAAGGTGGGGATGTAGACGATTTTCTTTTTAGCGTCGTACCCGATGTCTGCGGTCTGGAGTTTCTCGGCCTGGTGTCCAGGATCTTGTCTGCCGAGTTATTCTTGATATTCACATAATACACATCGCCTTTCCAGCAGGAAACGATGTATTCGTCGCCTTTACGTGCTCGATGCCGTCTGCTCCGGAAGAAGCGGGGCCACTTTGGTGAGTGCGCCTTCCGCATTGGCGAGGTTTACGGAATTATTGTCGAGAACGAGTAGGCCGGCCGGGCTGGCGAGAACGCCGTTAGGGCCTTTGAGGCCGCTGCGTGCGCTGTCGAGCAAGGGGCTCGGCACATCGTTGATCAGTACGTGTACCTTTTTGGTGCGGGAATCGGACACGTACACCTGGCCGTTTTTGCCTACGGAAACATCGTTGAGGCCTTGTGCGCCCTCAATAGCGATGCGTTTTTCAATGGCGCCCTTTTCGATATCGATCACTACCACCTCGCCGAGGTCGGCAACATACAGGCGGTTTTTGAAGACACCCATGCCCTTGGGGGCGTTGAGCCCCTCCACCCAGCGAAGGCTCTCGATCTTACCGGTTTTAGGCGATACTTTGGACACGAACCCTGACCGTCCGCCCCCACGGTTGCCCGTCGATATTGGTGACGTAGAGGACGCTGCGCTTGCCGTCGAAATACACGGACTCGGGCACCTTCAGCGTGGTGTCGGTAGACCAGAGTTTCGTGAGCGTGGCCGTCTGTGCCAGGGCGCTGGTTAACGGTGCGCCGGCAAGGAAAAGACTAAGGATGGCATATTTCATTTTCATAACACGTAGAGATTAGGCTTTAAATTTAATAAATGTATTTTTAATGGGTATTATGAAACGTATCCTGACTATATGCCTGGCCCTGGCCTGGCCACCGCGTCCGCACAGCAGCGGAAAGCCGTTTTCATCATCGTGGATGGAATTTCGGCCGATGTGATCGAACAGGCGCAAGTGCCTCATATCAACAGTATTATCCGGTCCGGCAGCTATCTGCGTGCATACGTGGGCGGTGAAAAAGGCGGGTATTCCCAGACGCCGACCATCTCGGCCGTAGGGTATAACTCCGTGTTAACGGGCACCTGGGTGAACAAGCATAATGTCTGGGATAATAACATCAAAGAGCCGAATTATCACTATTGGACCATCTTCCGGACTTTCAAATCCCGCTTCCCCAAAAGAAGACCGCTATCTACAGCAGTTGGGAAGATAACCGGACGAAGCTGGTGGGCGATCGCCTGGAAGCCACCGGCAACCTGCCCATCGACATCAAATACGATGGCTATGAACTGGATACCGTCCGTTTTCCCCACGACCGTCAAAAGGCTTATATGGAGCGCATCGATGCGCTTGTGGCCGATGAGGCCGCGAGATCCCTCCGCCAGCAAGCCCCGATCTCAGCTGGGTGTACCTCGAATATACCGACGATATGGGCCATATGTATGGCGACAGTCCGAATACGCCTCCGCCATCCGGAAAATGGACGAGAAGATAGGCAAGATCTGGGAAGCCGTACAGTACCGCCAGAAACAGTTCAAAGAGGAGTGGCTGATCGTTATCACCACGGATCATGGCCGCGACGAGCAGACCGGTAAGCATCACGGCGGGCAATCATACCGGCAGCGCTCCGGCTGGATCGTGGCCAACATCCCACAACCGAACGCATATGCGAAAGTTTCCTATCCCGGGGTGGTGGATATCATGCCTACGGTAGCCCGCTTCCTGCAGGTTCCCCTGCCGCTGCATGTAGCCCGCGAGTCTGACGGTGTGGCGCTGACCGGAAAGGTGTCCGTTGCACATCCCGCCGTTCAATATTTCCGGGATGCGCTGGATATAACCTGGTGAACCCCGATGCAGGCGGCAATGTGAAGATCTGGGTGACGACTACAAATAACTACAAAACCGGCGGCACCGACGAATACCGGCTGCTCACGGAAGTACCCGCATCACAACGGCACGCCGTGGTGGATGTGAGGATATGCCATCGAAATTCTATAAAGTGGTGCTGGAAGGGAAGGAGAATATGGTGAACCGCTGGTGGGTAGCGGAGAAATAGTTCATTAAGACTTAATCTTCAACATCCCCGCATTGATCGCCACCACGATGGTGGAAATACTCATCAACACCGCGCCTGCTGCCGGGCTCAGCAATATCCCCGCACCGGCGAGCACACCGGCAGCCAGCGGCATTGCGATGATGTTGTATCCTGTTGCCCAGGCGAGATTCTGAATCATCTTTTTATAGGTTGCTTTCCCGAAGAGGACGAGGCTGGCGACATCCTGCGGGTTGCTGTTTACCAGGATGATGTCTGCGGTTTCTGCGGCCACGTCGCTTCCGGAGCCAACGGCAATGCCGACGTCTGCTTTCGCAAGTGCGGGCGCATCGTTTACCCCATCTCCCGTCATTGCTACGAACTCACCCGCTTTCTGAAGCTGCGCGATCTTCTCCAGTTTTTCATGCGGCAGTACTTCTGCAAAGAACTGATCCATGCCTAGCGTGCGGGCTACATCTTCCGCCACTACTTTGTTATCGCCGGTCAGCAGCACGGTTTTAATGCCTTGCGTATGTAGTGTGCGGATGGCTTCCGCGGATTCAGGCCTGATCTGGTCAGACAGCGCGATAAAACCTACCGGGGAATCATTTCGGAGCACATATACCAACGTCTCGCCCGCACGTATCTTCTCCGGAGGATTTGACAAGGCGTTGGGACTGACCACGGCAATGGTTGCCCCATCCAGTTCTGCGGTGATCCCTTTGCCTGTAATGGCCGTGATCTTTCCGGCCTGCCCGGCAGGAAGGCCCAGTTCTTTCGCTTTGGAAACTATGCCTGTTGCGATGGGGTGCTCTGAACTTTGTTCCAATGCATAGGCCATGCGTAGAATGTCGTTTTCAGTGAATTCATTCGTCAGGGAGCCATAGCGGGCAACGGCGAATTGTCCTACGGTAAGGGTTCCCGTTTTATCGAACACCAGCGTGGTGATCTTGCGCGCGTTTTCAAAGGCGGTACGATTGCGGATGAGCAGCCCGTTTCGGGCGGCGAGGGCGGTAGATTTGGCAACCACCAGGGGATAGCGAGCCCCAGTGCATGCGGGCAACAGATTACGATCACCGTCACCATCCGCTCGATGGCGAAAGCAAGCGTACTGCCCGAAAGATACCATGCGAAGAACGTGGACAGTCCCGCTACGATAGCAATGGCGGTGAGCCATCGCGCGGCTTTGTCTGCCAATAACTGCGTGCGCGACTTATCCTGTTGCGCCTCGTTAACGAGCTGAATGACCTGTTGGAGATAGGATTCCTTGCTGCCGTGCGTAACTTGTATCCGAAGTGCGCCGTTGCCATTGATGGAGCCGGCGATAACCTTGTCCCCGGGTTCTTTTCCGCGGGTTTGGATTCCCCGGTGAGCATGGACTCATTGACCGCGCTTTCGCCTTCGGTGATGATTCCGTCTGCCGCGATCTTTTCTCCGGGCTTCACCAGTATGAGGTCGCCCTTTGGAGTTGGTCCGTCGGGATTTCGGAGGTCGTATCGTTTTTAATGAGGTGAGCGGTGGAGGGCATTAGTTTGACGAGCGCTTCCAGTTCACGCGATGCGCCGGCAACGGAGGTCATCTCGATCCAGTGGCCCAGCAGCATGATCAGGATAAGCGTTGCCAGTTCCCAGAAGAAATCCATCCCTTCCAGTCCGAACACGGTTGCGGCGCTATACACATATGCTACGGCGATGGCGAATCCGATGAGCGTCATCATACGGGGTTACGGCTTTTCATCTCTTCTGCCCAGCCTTTCAGGAACGGCCATCCACCGTACACGAAGATGATGGTAGACAACGCGAAGAGGATTTTATCCGATCCCGGAAATTGCCATGGCAATCCCAGCCAATGCTGGATCATTGGGGATAGCAATAACACCGGAATGGTTAATACCAGCGTCACATAGAAACGCTTCCTGAAGTCTCCGATCATGGAGCTATGGTCGTGCCCGCTGTGAGAACCATGGCTGCCGGGCATGTCATGTCCGGCGTGCTGCGAATGATCTTGCGCATGTATCGGCTGCGGGTGATTGTGATGGACGTGCGTATGGTCTTGCGGCTGTTTGGGATGATCTTCTTCCGGGTGATGGTGATGCGGATCGACAGGGCTCATGGCAGGTGGTTTTATTGAAAACAAGTTTGGTTGGGAAAGGTTCAAATCCCTTGCCAGTATTGCCTTTTACCAAAATTGTGTAACAGAAAGCCGGAATGTTGTAAGAGAAGGATTAGGGGTGGAGGTGTTTTTCGAGCACATGCCCCAATGCTGTGAATTCAATGGGTTTAACCACGTAATCGCTGGCGCCCTCCAGCCGGAAGCGGTCCGCGGATTCGGTAAAGGCGTCGCCGGAGGCGATGATGACGGGGATATGTTGGAGCTGGGGATCTCTTTTCAGGTGGTGCAGCATTTCGCGGCCGTTCATATTCGGCATGTGCGAATCGAGAATGATGAGGTTGGGTGTTTGCTCGCGGGCGATGGTCAGGCCATCGCTGCCGTTTTCTGCTGCCAGTACTTTGATGCCTTGAGAGATCAGGAAGTTGCGGAGGATGACCTGGTTTATACGGTCGTCTTCCACCACTAATACTGTTTGCCCGGCGAACTTCGCGGCGCCGCTACCCGTATTTACCTGCGAGCTGGAGGTGGCGCCTTCCGGAATAGGAAAGGAGATGGTGAATGTCGAGCTCGCGCCTTCTTCGCTGCTGACGCAGATGTTGCCGCCCAGGAGTTCTGTGAAGTGTTTGGTAATATGAAGCCCTAGCCCGGTCCCTTCCACGAAGTCGGTTTTAATGGATAAGAATGGTTCAAAGATCATCGCTTGCTTTTCTTTCGGGATGCCGCCACCCTGGTCCGTCACGCTGATGAACCATTCTTTTCCCCTCATGCCGGAGTGCACGAGAATTTCCGTGCCGGCGGCGGTAAACTTGATGGCATTGGTCATGAGGTTATTGAGAATTTGGGAGAGCTTAACTTCGTCTGTGATGACGACGGGTAGCATATGCGGCACAATGCTCAGGCGGATGTTGACGGATTTGGCGAGAGCCAGCAATTCATAGATGCGGACCATATTGTGGAGAAACGAATGCGTCCGCACTTCGCTGCGGTGCACTTCGTCGCGATGCCCTGCTTCGATGCGGGAAAGTTCCAGCACGTTGTTGATAATGTCTTTTACGTTGAAGCTGGCTACGTAAAGATGATCTACCAGGCTTCCCATTGTTTCGGGGCTACGACCATTCTGGAGATCCATGCGCATGAGTTGCACGATACCGAAAATGGCATTGAGGGGATTGCGGATCTCGTGGCTGGTTTCCTGCAGGAAAAGCTTCCGGGAACTGTTCGACCTTTCCAGTTCATCTTTCTTGCGCCGCAATTGTTCCAGTAACGAATTGTAAGATTTCTTGTAATGATATATGCACAGCAGCGGGATGCAGACATGCCACGCGATGTTGGTCCACCGGAGAGAGCGGAGCACGTCCTCCGAAAGGTTGAGGATAGGAGGCCTTCCATTCACCAGTGCCATTCCATCGCTACGATAGACAGGCTGAGCATAACTACTGCGAGTATCTGCCGCAGCTGGCTTTCGATGGTAAGGTAGGTAAGGCTGATCATGGACATGCAGGCGATGATGAACAGCACCCCCGGCCCCAGGAGCCAGTCAAAATAAACCGCCCATACCGATTGCAGCAGTACGAGCCATATAGTGGCCACCTGCAGATTACCGTAGTGATTCGGTACCAATACGGAACAAAAGCAAACCAGTGCGATGGTATTGCCTATAATGACAATCGGCTCAAGGGTAATGAAGAAGTAAATAACGCCCAGCATGAAAAGGCTCGATCCGATGGCCAAAGCCAGTGAATTGATGATCCGGACCTGGCAGTGCTTCTCTTCCGGAATGGCAGCGCATCCGGTGTCGAGCAATCGGGTTATCGGGGCTATGATGTTCATTTCTTGCAGGTGATTTCTCAGTAACAAGTATTCATAACGTCAGGGGCTTGCACATCGTCCAAACAAAGTGCTTTTTCAAATGTAATCAATCCATTCTTCCAGTCAAAAACATAATATCCACGCCAATTCGTTTGTGTAAAATAAAGAAAGGCCTCCCGTCCGGGAAGCCTTCTTTCTTCTTTCCTCGCCTATCACACTAAGTGTTTATTTTGCGCCCGCCTTTTCGAGGAGGCGGACGATCTCTGTCTGTCTTTTTGCCGGGCGTGTTGCAACGTCGTAACACCGTCTTTATCAGCGATATTGAGGTTGGCGCCCGCTTCGATGAGCAGCTGCACGATCTGTACATGCTTTGGTCCGCCATCTCCCAGAATCACCGCTTCCAGGAGGCCGGTCCAGCCCAGGCGGTTAATATGATCGATGGGGAATTGCTTGTCTTCCAGCAGCGCTTTTACCGTTTCCACATGCCCGCGTTCACATGCGGGGATAAGGGCGGAGCCGCCGTAGCGGTTGTAAACCTTATAATCCGCACCCGCTTTCATGCACATCCGGACGATGTCGGTCATGCCTTCGGCCCCGGCGTACAGGAAAGGTGAATTGAGGATCTTGTCCTGTGCATTCACATCGGCGCCGGCCTCGATGAGCGTTTGGGCCGCGGTGGAATGGTGTTTATATACGGCCGTCATGAGTGGCGTGCGGCCTTCCACATCACGCGATTCCAGCTGTGCGCCGGCCTGCAGGGCATCGCGGATCGCCGCGGTGTCTCCGCTGCTGCTGCGGCTTGTAATCTTTTGTTTGCGCTGTTGTCCATCTTGCTCATCTCTTTTTCTTGCTGGGCGCAGGCGGGCACGGTAAATGCCAGGGCCAGCGCCAGGAAAATGATCTTCATGTTTCGGCGTTGTCAGCCAAAATTACTTGCAAAGAGGAGGAAGGAAAGGAGATTATTGTGGTTATTCGGGTACTTTCTGAATCTGTTGGCGGAAGGCGAGGGTGTCTGACCGGTATACCGGCGGAAAAAACGGGAGAAATAAGAGGTGTCGGAAAACCCAAGCTCGTAGGCGATCTCTTTGACATCCTGCATGGTCAGCGAGAGCAGGCGCCGCGCTTCCAGTAATAGCCGCCGCCGGATGAGATTGCCCGCCGTGATGCCGGTTTCTTTCCGGCAAACGATGTTCAGGTATTGAGGCGTAACATGCAGCTGGGCGGCGTAATATTCCACCGTTGCGTTCTCGCGGTAATGTGTTTCCAGCAGACCCAGGAATTGCTTTACGAGGCGCTGTACCGGCGGCTGGTTGCCCGAAGGGTGCGCTTCTTCATACTGGCGCTCCAGCATGGTCAGCAGTGCCAACAAACGGTAAGTTATAATCCGGACGGTCAGGAAATCGGCAACGGCGTATTCTTCCAGGATGCTTTCCAGCTCCTGGAGCACCGCCGGAAATTTAGCCGGCGGCAATTGCAGGTGCGGATTGGCGGAGAAGGAAAAGAAAGGCCATTGTAAAGTGTCTCCCGTCAGGAAATCTCTCCCGAACATCAGCTGAAACCCTTTTGTATCCGGCGATAGTTCCCAGTCATGCGCTGCCCCGGCGCCAGGAAAAACACAGAACCCGGCTTAACGGGATAAGGCGTGAAATCAATGGTATGAGTGCCGCTGCCGGCCGCAACGACCAGCAGCATATAAAAGTCATGCTTATGCGGTTGGGGAAGGCTTGCGCGGCCCTGTTCCTCGTGCCGGAAAATACTGAACACCTCTGCCTTAAGGGGCGTACAAATGTCCTGTATGCGGATGACGGGCAGGTGTTGATGCGGAGCCATACGCGAATATAAGCCTTATCGTAACAGGGTGGCCGTGCCGCTGAGGAAGAATCCGGCTCCCAGGTAATCGACCGCGCTTACCTGCCAGACATAGGTCCCGTTGCCCTGTAACTCCCCTTGATGCGCCCGTCCCATCCGCGGTTATTTTCGTTACCGCTGAACACGAGCTGCCCCCAGCGATTATATACCCGGAAGAACCTTATTTCGCTGATGCCCGCGCCAATGGGCCGCAGCCAGTCGTTAATGCCGTCGCCGTTTGGCGTGAATGCGGTAGGCACGAATACCTGCGGTAGTGTATTGTACACTTTCACCAGCATAAACGCCGAATCCGCGCAACCGGCAAGATCCTGTACCATCACCTTTAACTGGATTCCCCTGCTGGGCGTGCTGTAAACCGCGATAGGGTCAGCGATGCCAGGATCGGAAATCCCCGCCGCCGGCGTCCACCGGTAACTTACACCGCCCGATGCCTGCAGCCGCAGCGGCTGCCCGGTAACAACCGCGGTATCGCGGCCGGCGGAAGCGTGGACTTTGGGCAGTACGGTCACTAATATCGTATCGTGCGATGGCTTGGGGCAACCGCGGGTATCGGTCGCGGAAAAGACATAGGCCGTACTCGCGGCAGGACGTATCACGGGGTTAAGGGATGCAGGTAAGGCAGGCTGCCAGCTGAAGGCGCTTCCGTCTGTGCTGGCATGCAATTGCGCCTCCGTCCCGAAACAAATAATCGTATCCGCTCCCAGCCGCGCCAGGGGATAGGGGACCGTTCGCACCCACACGCTCCCACTGGCTGTACAGGCGCTCACACTTGCCGTCACCGAATACCGCGTATCTCCCGCCGGTACAACCAGAGGCGCTGAGGATGTTGAGCTAAGAGTACCCACAACCGGCGTCCAGCTGTAAAGCAACCCGTTGGATTGAGGGCGTAACCTAATAGTGTCTCCCTGGCAGATCAGCGTATCCGCCGGCATCAGGAGCGTTACCTGGTTGGTGGTCCTTATGGTGACGGAATCGCGGTTGAGGCAGCCGTTCTGGTCCAGGTCAACGTAGTATTTGGTGTCGGTCGTAACGTTCACACGGGGTGTCGGCGATTGCCCGCCGGTCATGTTCAGCGCCGGAGACCAGGTAAACGTGCCGGTTCCTGTAGCGCGGAGCGTCAATGGGTCCGGCGGACAAATCAACGTATCCCTGAACGCCAGCCCGATAGGCGGTTTGTCGAGAATGTTGATGGTTTGCTGCAAGGTGTCTTTACACCCGACGGAATTATGCGCGATCAGGGTAACGGTATAGGCGCCGTTGCCGGGATACGTCCAGCTGCTGTGCTGATCGTCTGACCGGTCGATCATGGTGTTGGGCTGACCAAAGTCCCAGTTCCAGTAATTCACCGTACCGAAAGTGGTGGTCGTCTGATCGGTGAATGCAACGGGCCGGGCAATGCATGCGCCCGTTGAGGTGAAAGCGGGGTTGAAGCCGGGGTACACCAGCGCCAGTGCCTCCGTGGAATCAGGACATTGTTGCCCCCGGTTGGTCGTCAGCTTTACAGTGTAGGTTCCGGGTTGCAGGAAGGTGTAATCGGCCGTAGGATTGGAGGAGGAGTATACGACCTGGCCGGCTGGATTGCGGAACTCCCAGTCCCAGCGGGATATCAGTGGACTGGTAGACTGATTCGCCACTACGAGCTGCTGCGAGTTCCCGCATAGCATGTACTCCGGCAGGAGGGTGGCTGCTGCCATCGTGCAGCCTGTAATATTTAACTGCAGGTCTTTCCGTTGCGTGGCGATGACGATCCCGTTCCTGATTTCCTGCACGCAGACCGTTACCACATAGAACCCCACGCCCGGCGCGATGCCTGAAATAAGGCCAGACTGCGGATCGATGGAGACGCGAGCGCCGAGGGGCGCGTCGCCGCTGAAGGCAGCGCCATACGGAACGGGTACATAAGGAGGCGCCACGGGAGGCTGGCTATTGTTACCACCACCTCCTCCTGGTCCGCCGCCACCGCCGCCGCCCTGGGAGTATCCTTCGGTCTGGAAGGCATCGCAAAGAAATAACGCAGCTCGTCGCCGTCTGCATCGCTTGCCACGAAGCTGTATTGGAACGGGTTACCGGCGCAGACGGTCACCAGGTCGGTACCGGTGAACTGGGCGGATTTATTATTCGGTGCGGTAGCGAGTTGTGAGGTGCCGGGGATCTCGGCGGTATAAGTGGCGCCGATGCGGTTGTAGCCGGGGAAAGGTTGGTAATTGCATCCACCCGGAACGTAACCTGCGAAGTGATGATATATCCTTCCGGGATATCGGGAAGCGTGAGGGAGAAGTTCCAGTAACCGACGTAGTAACATACGAACGGCGCGCGGGTGATGCAGGGATCGGAGCTGGTATAGCTGATCTGCTCTTCGTGGGAAAGCGGGTATTGCGACAGCGATACCTGTGCGTAAGTGCTCCGGTTAAAAACGGCGATGTAAATAGGGTTGTAAAAATTCCGGTTGGGCGTGGCGCAACTGCGGAATTGCTTCAGCGTAACCTGGTAGGTGGTGGTGCCATTACTCCTGGATGAAACGGTATAATACATCTCCCCGCCGGTGATATGATCCGCGCGCAGGCCGATAGTTAGGGCCATCAGGAAAAGGAGGAGCGTAAATGGCTTCATGCAAAGGTATTTGGACAATCGGGATACGGAAAATCCGCACGTGCGGTTGCTCGTTACGAATTATGCATGTAGTCAGGCGGATGGCAGGTAAACCTTGAATGGATGATTAGCGCGTTGCGGATACAGCAGGCTGTGCAGCAGGCTGACCAGCTCGGAGAACTTCTCCGGTTTCGTATAAAACTGGAAAGCCCCCAGGTCAAGCGCCTGGCGGATCGTTTGCTGATCAGAAGCGGTGGAGTAAATAATGACGGGAATGTTACGGGTGAGCTGGCTGTTTTTCAGCTCCTGCAGAAACTGCATACCGTTCATCACCGGCATGTTAAGATCCAGGAAGATGAGATCCGGCATAGATTCCGGGGCGCTCAGTTGCTGAATGCCCTCCTGCCCGTTGGTAGCCAGCGAGCAGCGGATGGAGTTGTCGATAAATGCCAGCGCCGAGAGGAAAATCTCCTGGTCGTCCGTGTCGTCATCGATTAATAAAAGTTTGGGTACAGCTGTGGTCATACGAATAGCACAATTCAATTGACAAAACTCGCATAAGGTAATAACTGCATGTGTTTTATCGCCCGCCGCATATCCCTATCAAATTAATGATTTTATGTTGAATTATGGAGATTTATTGAGTAAGATTGTGGCGAACAATTTTATCCGCATGAAACGCTTACTCTTTTTTTTTTCTGCGGCCTGTTGACGGGCGGAGCCATCGCCCAGCAGCGGCCGAACGTCATCATTATTTACGCGGACGATGTGGGTTACGGAGACCTTAGCTGCTACGGCGCCACCCAGGTGCAGACTCCTCAGCTGGACGCCCTGGCCAAAAGCGGTGTCCGTTTTACAAACGGCCACACAACATCCGCAACCTGCACGCCTTCCCGATACGCCCTGCTTACGGGCCGGTACCCCTGGCGCAAGACGGGCACCGGCGTGCTACCGGGTAACGCTTCCATGATCATCCCCGGGATCTCCCACGCTCGCGTCCATGATGCAACAGGCCGGATACCAGACCGCCCTCGTTGGTAAATGGCACCTCGGGCTGGGCGATGGTTCCCCATCAACTGGAACGCCGATATCAAACCAGGGCCCAACGAAGTAGGGTTCGATTATTCCTTCTTCTTCCCCGCCACGGCAGACCGTGTACCTACCGTCTTCGTAGAAAACGGCCGCATCCTCGGCGCCGATCCCTCCGACCCCATCGAAGTCAATTACAAGGAGAAAATCGGTACGGAACCCACCGGCAAGGAAAATCCCGAACTGCTCAAAATGCCCGCCTCACATGGGCATAACAATACCATCGTCAACGGCATCGGCCGCATCGGATGGATGACCGGCGGTACCCGCGCGCGGTGGACCGACGAAGAAATCGCATACGCGTTTACCGACAAGGCCATCGAATTCATGGAAAATAACCGGAAGAAGCCGTTCTTCCTCTGCTTCAACCTCAGCGACATCCACGTGCCCCGCATGCCCGCCACGGCCTTCAAAGGCAAAAGCAAACTGGGGTACCGCGGGGATGCGATCCTGCAGATGGACTGGAGCGTAGGCCGCATCATGGATAAGCTGCGACAGCTGGGACTGGAGAAAAATACCATTGTGATCTTCTCCAGCGATAACGGCCCCGTGCTGGACGACGGCTACGTAGACGCGGCGGTAACGCAGCAGAACGGGCACCAGCCAGCAGGGCCCCTGCGCGGTGGTAAGTACAGCGCTTTCGAAGGCGGTACCCGGGTGCCCTGGATCGTTAGCTGGCCCGGGACCGTAAAAGCGGGTACCACTTCAGATGCACTCATCAGCCAGGTGGACCTGTATGCTACTTTCGCGAAGCTCACCGGCCAGCAAGTAGCGGCAGATGCGGCGCCTGATAGCCACGATATGCTCCCTGCCATGCTCGGGAAGAAAGCAACCGGCCGTTCCTGGCTGGTGTTGCAGGGCGGATCGCTGTCGCTCGTGCAGGGCGACTGGAAATACATCGCCCCTTCAAAAGGCATTAAGCTCATGAAGGAAGTGAATATTGAATCGGGCAACGATCCTGAACCGCAGCTGTATAACCTCCGTTCGGATGTTGGAGAGCGCCAGAATTTGGCGGCACAGCATCCCGAAAAGGTGAAAACCATGGCAGCGGAACTGGAGCGGCTGAAGAATACTGATAAGACCCGCTAATCCGGGAAATAATGTGAAAGGGTGACCCGCTGGTATTTAAGCCTGGGGCACCCTTTTTCGTGCAGTTATTTTTGTTTAAAAAGCGCTGGCGCTGTTCAGCAGTTCCATGTCGTCGGTGTCAAGTCTGAGCGAAATGGCGCGGATGAGCTCATCCAGCTGTTGGAGGCTGGTGGCGCTGGCGATGGGCGCGGTGATGGTGGGGCGGTTCTTGACCCAGGCAATAGCGACCATACCGGGTTTGGACTGGTGCTTCGCCGCCACGGTATCGAGCGCTTCCAGGATGCGGGTGCCGCGTTCGTTGAAGTATTTGCCGAGGAATTTGGCGCGTGAGCTGCCGGCAAGATCCGCTTCAGTGCGGTATTTACCAGTAAGAAAGCCACTGGCAAGCGAGAAGTAAGGGATCACGCCGAGGTTGTGCTGCCCGGCATAATCAGCGTATTCGGTTTCGTATTTCTCGCGGTCATAGAGATTGTATTCTGGCTGGAGCGTTTGGTAGGACGCATACCCTTTGTCTTTGCTGATGGCGGCGGAAGCCACAATGCGGGGAGCGTCATATTGCTGGTGCCGATGTAGCGGACCTTCCCTGCCTTCACGAGGGAGTCGTACGCTTCGAGGGTTTCTTCGATGGGCGTTTCGGGGTCGTCGTAGTGCGACTGGTAGAGATCGATATAATCGGTCTGCAGGCGGCGCAGGGAATCTTCCACGGCTTCCAGGATATAGATTTTGCGGAGGCCTTTCTTCTCTTCACTGATCACGCCACCTACTTTGGTAGCCAATACGATCTTATCGCGCTTGCCGGTTTGCTTCAGCCATTGGCCGATCACTCTTTCGGAGGTGCCGGCGCTGTTGCCGGGCGCCCAGCGGGAATAAGTATCGGCAGTATCAACAGCATTAAATCCTGCGTCTGTAAACGCGTCCAGCAGTTGGTACGACGTTTGTTCGTCTGCCGTCCAGCCGAAAACATTACCGCCGAACATCAGCGGAGCAATGGACAGGTCGGTTTTTCCCAATGTTCTTTTTCCATGAGCATGATTTTAGCGGGTATAAAGCTAAAACTTATATTGCAGGAAAATGTTTAAACACATATCAATACGATCATCATGAAAGTGTTCATCACCCGGCAGATTCCCGAGACCGGATTACAACTGCTGCGAGATGCGGGCATCTCATACACGGAGCACACGGAAAAGCGGAACCTCACGCCGGAAGAGCTTATTGCCGGTTGTCAGGGCCATGACGCATTGCTCAGTGTGGGCGGCAATAAGCTCAACGCGGAGTTCCTCGGGGCTTGCCGCCATCTGAAGGTGATAGCGTTAATGTCTGCCGGATATGATAACCTGGATGTGGGTACGGCCCATATGCTGAACATCCCGGTGGGCAATACGCCCGGTGTGCTGAGCAACGCCACGGCCGATACGGCTTTTCTGCTCATGCTGGCGGTGTCGCGTAAGGCGTTTCATATGCACAAGACGATCGAAAAGGAGAATGGGGATTCTTTGACCCTACGGCCAACCTGGGCATAGAGCTCAATGGCCGGACGCTGGGCGTCTTCGGCATGGGGAGCATCGGCACGGCGCTGGCCCGCAAATGCCGGGGCGCATTCGATATGCCTGTCATCTACCACAACCGCAGCCGTAACGAAGCGGTGGAGCAGGAGCTGGGCGCAAAGTATGTGAGCTTTGACGAGCTGCTCGCCCAGAGCGACGTGCTCAGCGTTCACGCCGCGCTCACGCCCCAGACGGAAGGCGTCTTCAATGCCGCCGCATTCCGTAAAATGAAACCTGCCGCTATCTTCGTCAATGCCGCACGAGGTTCGATGCATAATGAAAATGACCTGCTGGAAGCCCTGCGTAGCCGTCAGATCTGGGGCGCCGGGCTGGATGTGACGAACCCCGAGCCGATGGACAAGCACAACCTGCTGCTGCAGCTGCCCAACGTGGCGGTGCTGCCGCATATCGGCTCCGCTACGGAAGAGGCGCGCGGCGGTATGGCGCGTATGGCTGCGGAGAATATCATCGCCGGACTGAAAGGCGAACCATTGCCGCACCCCATTCGCAAATAACTATAATTTCAGCGGGGATTTTTGTATCATGGGGAACCTATTCCACGTTCCCGTTATGTCACATCTTATTGCCCGTAGAGCATTCATTGAAATCTGTCGCTGGCGGCTGCCGGCTTTTTACTCAGCTGGCGCCGTTCATTAGGCGCCACGCCGCCGCTGACCGATAAGGCGGCGCTTATCCTTCCGCATTTTCCCGACACTTACCATGCGTTCGTTTGGCGCAACTGGTCGCTGGTTCCGCATGAAACCCTGGCCCGTGTGGCCGGTACATCCGCGCAGAACATTCTTGCTACCGGGCTGGCCATGGGCCTCGAGAAGCCTGCGCCGGTGAGCAAGCTGGCGTGGGAAAGGAGTTACATCACCATCATCCGCCGTAACTGGCATTTGCTGCCCCGTACGCAGTTGACAGATTTGCTGGGATGGGATGATCACCGGTTGGAATTCACGCTGAGAGAGGATGATTTCTTATATGAGAAACTTGGAAGTTTCAAGCCTTCCTGCGCGCCGGTGAAATACCAACCGGCCGGCACCGCTGCATCGAAGATCGGGGATGTCTTGCGGGAAGCGTTTCCGGACGGGCGCCCCTGTAAAGGAACCCTTGTACCACTTCGTTAAAGACCTTTCCGATCCGAAGTATAAAGTACCAGAGTACCCGTCAGACGGCTTTTCGCCGCGGCTGGGGTACTCTTATTTCGCGTTGTATGGCGATCCATTGCTGGATGAAGCTTCGGACCCTTACCCTGACGCTTACCTGGAAAAGCTGGCGGCAAGCGGGATGGATAGTGTATGGATTCACATCGTATTGCACAAGCTGGTGCCGCTGCCCTGGGATACTTCGCAAAGCGCGGGCTTCGAAAAGCGGCAGCGTAACCTGCGCAAACTGGTAAACCGGGCGGCAAAGTATAACATCAAAATATTCTTATACCTCAACGAGCCGCGTACCTGGCCGGCTGCTTTCTTTGAAAAGAACCCGCGGCTGAAAGGGGCGGAAGCAGCCGGGGTGATCAGTCTTTGTACGAGCCACCTGGATGTACAGGCTTACCTGCGTAATGGTGTTGCCGCAATTACCCGCGCCGTGCCCGGGCTGGGCGGCTTCTTTTCCATTACGGCTTCGGAAAACAGGACGAACTGCTGGTCTCACAACCAGGGCGCGGTTTGTCCGCGCTGCGGCCGCGTGGCGGGCCTGCGGTAATCGCGGAGCTGAACCATCATTATGCGGAAGGCATCCGCAAAGGGATGGAGGCGCTGGGCGATGTGCCGGCGCCGAAGCTGATCGTGTGGGACTGGGGATGGCGGCCTGGTTGGGGCTGGCAGATTATTCCGGCCCTGCCCAAAGAGGTGATGCTGATGAGCGTTTCCGAATGGGATGTGGAGATAGAGAGGGGCGGGGTGAAAAGTGCGATCGGGGAATATTCCATCTCGGCGATCGGCCCGGGGCCCCGGGCAAAGGAGCATGGGCGCTGGCGCGGCACGCGGGGATAAAGATCATGGCAAAGATACAGGCGGGCAATACCGGGAGATGGCTGCCGTACCGTATATACCGGCGTTGTGGAATGTGGCGGAGCACGCGGCGAGGTTGCGGGCGGAACAGGTGGACGGGGTCATGCTGGGCTGGACGCTGGGCGGGTATCCTTCGCCCAACCTGGGCGTGGTGGCGTTAATGATGAAAGACCGCAATATCGGGCCGAAGGATGCGCTGGAATGGGTGTCTTCCGTCCGGTATGGTGTGGCGGGTACGGCGGTGATGAAGGCCTGGGGTACTTTCAGCAAGGCGTTCAGCGAGTTCCCGTTTGGCGGGGATTGTATTTTTCGCCTATGCAAATGGGGCCGGCGAATCTCTTATGGAACGCGCCTACAGGGTACCAGGCTACGATGGTGGGCTTTCCATATGACGACCTGACGCGCTGGCGGGGCATTACCCGCAGGAAGTGTATGTGGCGCAATTGCGGAAGGTAGCGGATGGCTTTTCGGAAGGACTGTCCGTACTGGAAAGTGAGACCCGCAGCCTGCGGATGTTCGCGGGTGAGGCGGAGGCGCTGCAGTTTGAAAAGGAAGTGGCGGAAACGGTGGCGATCCATTTCCGGAGCGCGGCGAACCAGTGCGAGCTGATCGCGTTGAGGGACGGGGGCGACAAAGCACGGACGGCGCAATTGCTGCGGGATGAACTGCATCTGGCGGCGCGGATGCTGGCATTGCAGCGGCAGAACTCCACGCTGGGATTCGAGGCTTCTAACCATTACTTCTTTACGGGCGAGGATCTGATGGAGAAAGTATTGAATTGCCGCTGGATGCTGGAGGCGGTTGCCGGGAAGGGCGCCTGAATTATTTTTTTTTCTCCCGTGAGGGCTTTCCCTCCGGCCAACGAATACTATGCAGGATCGCGTGATATTGATTAACTTAATAGTGTTATCAATTTATGAAGCCTGTTTACGTTACCCTCATATGTTTACTATTCACGTTATTTTTCGGCTGTCGTAAAAGGATGACGCCGCGCCCCCTTCCTCTGGCCGCAAGGAGATGGTAGAGGGACCTGGAAGCAGAAAGACCTGGTGATCGCGGTGAGCGTAAAGCTGGGCGGGCAGAATATTCCTGCGGGAACGAGCATGATGGTGTTGGCGCCGATGCTGGGGCCGGGAGGGGCGCTGATAACCTGTACGAAGAACAATACTTACAGTTTTAATAAGGACAATACCATGAAAGTGTCGGGGTGTACCGAGCTGTTGTTCCCGGTTACGGGGGCGGACGGTACCGGTCCCTGGATATCTATGATGCCGTGCTGTTGCTCAAGTCTGCGCAAGGTAAACCGGACCCGCACTGGATCGACGAATTGACGGATAAGTCCCTGAAAATTTCTATTACAGCAGTCATTCCGAATGTGGCGACCGTGCCGCTGACACTGATTCTTGAGAAATCGTGATTTGAATACGCTCGATATTATTGTACCATATGCGATACACCGCGCAGGATATCAGGCTAGGTAATAAAGATGCCTTCCGGATGGTATACCAGTTATATCATCAGAAATTGTACTTCTTCACATTGCGGCATGTGCAGTCTGCCTATGTTGCGGAGGAGACGGTGCAGTTGACATTTATCCGGTTGTGGGAGAAGCGTGAGTCCTTAGCCCCTGATGTGCCTTTGTCGCAGCAGGTATTCCGGATCGGGAAGAGTATCATGGTGGATCTGTTGCGGAAGCAATATGTGCGGGACCGGCATATGGGTGTCTATTCCGAGCGCCAGGATAATGAGTCGCCGGCATTCGACCTGGAGGAAAGGAACGGCTGGAGCAGGTGTACTTTTACCTGGAGCATTTATCACCGGTGAGGCGGGATGTATTCCGCATGAGCCGGCTGGAGGGATGGTCATACAAGCAGATTGCGGAAGCGATGTCGATCTCTCCCAGAACGGTGGAAAACCATGTGCTGAGGGCTGTTAATCAGTTAAGGAAAGCACTGATGATGTAATGGGATGTTGTCTTACAGTTTTGGGAATAAGGCAGGAAAGGATGCCAGAAATTATAAAGGTTGAAGATGAAAGGTGGTTGATGATTGATGGGAAGTTAAAAGATGGATCACGGGATGGGTTATGGATGTAGATGGGAAATGGAGATGAAGTAGATGAATGTGGAAGACGGATGTGGGAAAGATATAAGATGGATGATGGAGATGGGAATGGAGATGAAAGAGGTGTAAGCTAAATGATGAATGATAAATGGTGATGATTGTAGCTGTATGATGGGAATGGACGATGAAAGTTAGCAATATAGAAAGAAGATGTAGATGGGATGATGGAGATAGACGATGAAAGTTGGAAATGGAGATGGAATATGTAAGCGGGAAATGGAGGGGAAGTTGGAGAAAGATAATTTGTGGGGGCAGTATCAGTTGAATCAGAATTTACAGATGCTAAGATATTTACTTCAAACGTTAATCGACATCGGCAATTGAAGCCCAGGCGAAACCATAGTTGCTTATCGATGGAAGAAGACAGTTGTGTCAATAGAGAGCGAAGCGGAATAACAAAATGTAAAGGAAGTAGACAAACAGCTGCCAGCGCTTCAACAGGCAACGGTGTCCGGTTAACTAAAAGAAGCAATCGACATTCAGAGAAACGATGACCGAAATTACATCCCATATGATCCGGCGATACTTCCGTGACGAATGTACGGAAGAAGAAACCGCCGCCGTGCGGGCCTGGTTGTTACAGCACCCCGATGAACTGGAACACCACCTGACGGACGATCATTGGGAACAATTCGAAACGGGCAATGAACTGCCGGAAGCGATGTCCGCATCGATGTATGGGCAGATCGAAGCACATATCGACGAGAGGCGCGGCGATTATACAGAAAGGCGCGGCGGTTTTGGAAGGTACGGATGGCGCCTCCCTGCCGTAGCAGCCATGCTGGCGGCGGCCGTCGCCACCTGGTACCTGATGCGCCCGGCACATACAGCCTCATTGACGGAACTGACGACAGCACATCCGGAAGATAAACCAGGCGGATACCTGGAAAACACCACCGGCAAGCCCCTCGCGCACCGCCTGCCCGACGGGTCCGATGTTGTGCTCCAGCCCGGCGCCACGCTGCGGTATGGTCATCCCTTCGTGACAGACAGGCGCAACATCACGCTTTCCGGTAAGGCCCGGTTCGATGTAGCCCGCAATCCGGCCCCGTTTACTGTCGCTGCAGGTAAAACGAACACCACCGCCCTGGGAACCGTCTTCGAGATCACGTCGCTGCCCGGGAAGCCGACCACGGTGCTGCTCATCAGCGGCAAAGTAAAAGTGCAGGCGGGTAAGGAAAAGGATGTGATCCTTCGCCCGGGGAGCAGCTGAAATACGACGCCTCCCTGCAAACCCTGCAGGTTTTCCGCCCGGATGTTCCTGACCGGAAAATTCCTGCAGTGGCCCGTGCCGCCGCCTAAAGAAACGATCCCTACAACCGCTATCATGCAGTTTAACAATATACCGCTCACTACCATCTTCCGCCAGCTGGAAGCACGCGAGAAAATACAGGCACTGTACGATCCCGCCCTTCTGAAAGACAGGTACTTCACAGGTGTGTACGACAGCGGCAAAGAATCCCTGGACGATTTCCTGCAGACGATCGCCGTGCTGAATAACCTGCAGATACGCCGCTCGGGCGACAGCTTGCTGATCTCCCCTGATCTTTACGGTACCCGCCCCGCTTAAGCGCCGCTGCGCCGGGGAGCATCCTATACGCTAAAAATCATTACCGATATGAGATTATCATTACGCTTCATTTCGGGAAAGGCTTGCCTTTGCTGTTACTGTGCTGGAACGGATCCGCGTCCGCACAAAATACTACCACGCCCACCGTCACGGGCATCGTTCGGAACGAAGCCATGCAGCCGGTAGAAGGCGTTGCCGTGGAACTGTTCAATGAATCTTCGCGCGCAATGGGGCAGGCCGTCACCAACGATAAGGGCGTTTTCGTGATGACCCGCGTGCCCTCCGGAGGCCCTTACTACTTCGTGTTCTCGCACGTCGCCTATGTTCGTGATACGCTGAGGAATTACACCATCCAGGAGGGAGCCAGGGCCACGCTGTCTTTTGTGCTCAAAGAAAAGAGCCGCGAGCTGGGCGCCGTAACCGTAACCGCGCTTGGGATCAGAAGAGCTACCCGGTCGCTGGGGTACTCGGTGGAAGAACTGAACGCCAAAGAATTCAACCGGGTAACACAGGAGAACTTCCTCAACGCCATGTCTGGCAAGATGGCCGGCGTCACCATCAGCAGCACGGGCGGAACGGGATCCTCCGTTAATATGGTCATCCGCGGCGCCACCTCGCTCAGCAGCGACAACCAGCCGCTATTCGTGATAGACGGGGTGCCTGTAGCCAACACGCTCAATAATATCAGCGAGATCGGCAGCAATAACAAAGTGGACTATGGCAATGCGATCTCCGATATCAATATGGACAATATCGAAAGCGTAACCGTTCTCAAAGGCCCCAGCGCCGCGGCTCTATACGGCTCCCGCGCGGGCAACGGGGTAGTGATCATCACCACCAAGACCGGCCGGAAAGTAGACCGGCTCACCGTAAACGCCGCACAGAATGTTGTGTTCGACATCCCATATAAATACCTCCAGTGGCAAACTAAATTCGGATCAGGACAGTTCTCCGCCATCCCCGTTTCGCGAAGCGGCAACATGCTCACCAATCCCTTCGGTTCGCTGGTAGTTGAGAATATTGACGGTACTTACGGCGCCGAATTGGATATGGGTTATGAGGAAGTGCAATGGAACAGTCCGCTCGATGCAAACGGGAAGAAAATCGCAAAGCCGCTGGTGTCTTACCGCGATAATGCGAAAAACTTCGTGAATACGGGCATCACTTCGGCCACCAACGTATCCATCGCCAATAACAACGACCTGATCGCCTACCGCATGTCGTACGCCAATATGACGAATAAGGGCATCATTCCTAATACCGACCTCTTCCGTAATGCGCTCAACCTGAACGCTACGATGCGCCTCAACCAGAAACTGAGCATCAGCGCCAATGTAGATTACAGCCGGAGCCATTCCAATAACCGGCCCGCGGGCGACCGTGGCACCAATCCCCTGCAGTGGCTCTACAGCCTCAGTCCGCATATCGATATCCGCGATCTGCGCGACTATTGGATGCCGGGGCAGGAGGGGATCCAGCAGCGAACGCAGGCCAACGGCGTATTCAATAATCCCTGGTTCCTTGCGTACGAAGTGCAGAACGGCTTCGTGCGCGACCGCGTTTTCGGGAATATCCACGCCGACTGGCAGATCACGCCACAGCTGAGCTTTATGGTCCGATATGCCCTGGATACCTACAAGGAAGAACGCGAAACCAAAATCGCGAACAGTTACCTCGACTCCCGGAACGGCGCTTACGGCATCATCGGCATCAGCCACATGGAAAGGAATGCAGACGCCTTGCTCACGTATAAACAACGTGCCGGAGCGTTCGACTTCTCCGTCTCCGCCGGCGGCAACCTGCGTTATCAAACCGGTAAAACCGTGAGCAATACCAATAAACCCGGTACAGGCCTCATCGTTCCCGGTGTATTCACCCTGCAGAACATTCTCCCCGAAAACCTCGACGCCTGGACCAGCCGCTACGAAAAAGGCGTACATAGCATATACGGCACGGCCAATATTGGTTACCGCGACCGCATCTACCTCGATGTAACAGGGCGTACCGATTGGTCGAGCACCCTGCCGGACGCAGCGCCTTATTTCTATCCCAGCGCTTCGCTGAGCGTATTGGCCGATAAGCTGGCGGGCATCGATCACCGGAATGTGAACATGATTAAATTCCGTGCCGGTGTCGCGAAGGTGGGTAACGACGCATCGCCATACCAGCTCCAGGCCGTGCTCAGTAATGCCGGCGCTTGGGAAAGCATCCCGCGCCTGGGTACTTCAGGCACATTGCTCAACCCTTACCTCAAACCGGAAATCGCCACTTCATATGAAGCGGGAACGGATATCGTGCTGTTCAAGGACAGGTTCCGTTTCAACTTCACGTATTACGTGGTGGAGAACAAGAACCAGATATTCAGTACCAGGATCCCGCCCTCATCCGGTTTTTCCAGCAAGAACATCAACGCCGGGCTGCTGCGTAGCCGCGGTGTGGAGCTGACGCTTGGCGGCACTCCTGTATTGAAAAGAGACTTCCGGTGGGACGTAAACCTCAACCTCACGCGCAACCGCACCCGCATCGTGAGCCTCACGGAAGACATGCCGTATTATGTACTGTGGGAAGAAGGCCGCGGCGGCGCGCCTGGACATATGTAGGCGAAGATATCGGCGATATCTACGATGCGGAACTGGTAACGGTAAAGGATGAGAAGTCGCCTTACTTCGGTTACCCCATCCTCGATAATGTGGGCAAATGGCAGGCTATCGATGCGCAGAACACCCGCAACAAGATCGGCAACTTCAACCCGGATTTCATCATGGGGGCGCAGACCACCATCAGCTATAAGCGCTTCTCCTGGCTATGACCTTCGACTGGCGCAGCGGAGGGGATTTCGTGTCGCAGACATATCGCTATGGCGAAGAGCACGGGAACTCCCAGCGCTTCCTCGACAAGCTGATCAATCCCGGCAATATGCGCGGCGAAGAACTGGCCGGTTACCTGAAAGCAAACCAGGACGCCATGATACGTGTGAACGGGAATTACTTCCCCCTGGTGGGCGGGCCTACGCCGGAATACAACGGTTATCCCTTTACCTATGGCCCATACACCTTGCCCTACGGCGGGGTATTCATTCCCGGTGTACGCGCCACGGGATACGACCCGCAGGGCAACCCCACAGGTTACGCGGAGAACCTCGGCGGCCCGGGAACGCTGACCCTGCCATACGCGGGCAGCACCACCTGGTCGTTTACCCGCGCGTTCCTGTTCCCGGCCTCATACCTCAAATTGCGGGAAGTGGCATTTTCTTATGACATCCCTTCCGGTATCGTAAAGCGCATAGGGGCAAGGAGCGCCGGCCTTTCCGTATATAGCCGTAACATCATCCTGTGGACCGCCGCCAGGATCGGCGTTGATCCAGAACAGGCATACCAGCCCGCGGCAGGCGTACAGGGATCAGGCATTCAGTTCAAGCAGGGCATTGAACGGTATAACGTGACGCCCTGGTCGATCCCCATTGGTTTCAAACTCAATCTGACCTTTTAAATCATACGACATGAAAAGCAGACTGACCCTTATTATCTGTGGCCTCCTGATGCTGTCCGCCCCCTCGTGCCGGAAGCACCTCATGTCGCTCAACGAAAACCCCAACGGCGCCAACCCGGATAAAACCAATCCCAGCTTCGTGCTGTCTACCGTGCTCACCGAAACCGGTAAGAACTATGTGAACCTCGGATTCCAGGATCTCGCCGGCGTTATGCAGCACACGCAGAAAGACGGATGGGTAGGCGCCCATAATGAATACGACTGGGGCGGCAGCAATAGCTGGACCACCTGGTACGACATCCTCCGCAACAACCAGCTGGTGCTCACCAAAGCCCAGGCAGCCGGCTTCGAGCTGCACGAAGGCGTGGCCCTCGTGATGAAGGCGATGCTGTTTGGCCTGTTGACGGATCTGTATGGAGACGTCCCCTACAGCCAGGCGCTCAAAGGCGACCAGGAAGGCTCCGGCAACGCCGCGCCCGCCTGCGACCCCAGCAGGCAGTGTACACCGGCATCCTGCAAGACCTCGACCGCGCCAATCAACTCCTGTCAAAGCCTAAAGCCCAATACACCTCGCCCATTGATCTGGCAGATGTCTATTACGGCGGCGACCCGGCCAAATGGCGTAAGATGGCCAACTCCCTCGCCCTGCGATATTATATGCGCCTCTCCGAAAAACTGCCCGCCGTTGCCCGGCCGGGTATCGAAAAGATCGTGGCCGCCCCGGAACAATACCCCTGATCCTCAGCGCCGCAGATGATGCCACCATGGCTTTCATCGGTGCCAGCGACGCCGATTCCTGGCCCGTAAATGCCACCTACGACCGCGAAGCCGGCAGCCGCTACCGCCGCATCAAAATGTGCAGTACATTCGTGAATATGCTGCAGACGCTCGGCGATCCCCGGCTCGGTGTGTGGGCGAAGAAGGTGGAGTGTTTCCTGCTGGTAGACGACACCAAACCCGCCGGCACCGGTAACGTTTACCAGCCCCGCGATACCATCGTAAACGGTGAGCCCCGCAAAGTACGGTACATCTCGCCCGATGTGCTCGCCTCCCGGGGCCTTACGCCGGCAGACATCGACCAGGATCAGGACTATGTCGGCCTCCCGCCGGCGCTTGCCGGCCCGGCAGTATACAATATGAGTAACGACGCGGCACAGGCGTCTACCAACGCGCATGTGTCCTGGCTGAACGATATTTATAAAGAAGCGAAAGGCCCGCTGCTGAAAGCGCGTTTTATTTCCGCCGCGGAGGTACATTTCATCCTCGCGGAAGCCGCATTAAAAGGATGGGCCGCCGGCGATGCGGAAACGCATTACCGGAAGGGGATAGAAGCCTCCTTCATGGCATGGGGCGTGACAGCTAAGCTGGCCGCTTACCTGGCTGGTCCGGTGGGAACATTCCAGGGCACACAGCAGCAGATCATAGAGCAGAAATGGATAGCCGCCTGGACGAACGCAACGGAAGCCTGGGCCGATTACAAGCGCACCGGCTTCCCCGTACTGAAAGCGGGGCCTAACGCGAAAGGGCCCGTGGTACCCGTCCGGTTCTATTATATGTTAGATGAAAGAAACCTGAATAATACCAATATCATGGCCGCCGCCGCGAAGCTGGAGATAACGAATTATTCCGCCTTCGGCGCCAACGGCCCGCAGAACAGCCCTGGTCCAAACCCTGGGTCATCAGCGGAACCGGCAAGCCCTGGTAATGAAACCCGAAAATTCCAATGCATTATGAGATACAGCATGTTGAAAACGCTCACTTCCTTCCTGGTGCTCCTGCTCGCCGCCGGAGCCGCCCGCGCACAGGTTACACCCGAAAACGCCCTGCGCAGCTACCTCGATAATAACGACAAATCTTTCCGGTGGACCGTCCGCGATTCCTTTGAAGTCGCCGATATCACCGCTTATTCCGTGGCGCTCACCTCGCAACAATGGCGCGAACATACCTGGAAACATCAGCTGATGGTGTTCGTTCCAAAGCAGGTAAAACATAACGGGGCCCTGCTTTTCATTACCGGCGGTTCCCTGAAAGACGGCGAGCCCCGCTGGACGGGCGCCAACGATAAGCTCTACCAGGCCATCGGCCAGATCGCGCACGACCGGCAGGCCATCACCGCCGTATTGCGCCAGACGCCCAATCAACCGCTGTATAACGACCTGACGGAAGATGCGCTCATCTCCTACACCCTCCACAACTTCAAACAGTCGAAAGACTATACCGGCCACTGCTGTTCCCTATGGTAAAGAGCGCCGTTAAAGCGATGGACGCCATACAGGAGCTGTCCCGCCAACGTGCCGCTAAGCCTGTAGAGCAGTTCGTAGTGGCCGGCGCCTCCAAGCGCGGGTGGACCACCTGGCTGACCGGCGCCAACGACGGCCGCGTAAAAGCCATCGCCCCCATGGTGATCGATATCCTGAATATGCCGAAAAGCCTCGACTACCAGATCGAGACCTGGAAAGAATACAGCATTCAGATAGAAGATTACGTGAAGCTCGGCATCCCGCAGCAAACGGGAACACCGGAAGGCAAAGCCATCACCACCATGGTAGATCCCTACAGCTACCGCAAAAACTGGACATGCCTAAAATGCTCTTTATGGGCACCAATGATGAATACTGGGTAGTAGACAACGTAAAGAACTACATCAACGATATTCCCGGTAAATACCTGCTGAACTATGTTCCCAACGCCGGCCACAATATGGGCGACGGCAAGCAGGTCATGAACGGACTGAGCGCCTTTTTCGGCATCACGTTCAACGGGCAGCATTACCCCGAATGCAGCTATTCCATCAAGAAGAAAGGCAAAGAAGTAACCCTCAACATCAAAGCTACTTCCGACAAGCTGGAAGACGTTGTGGTTTGGACGGCCAGCTCTCCCGATCTGGATTTCCGGAACGACAAATGGACGTCCAGGAACCTAGGCGTTTCCCGCACGGCAAACGTATCCGTATCGCGCCCATTGCCCGCAACAGGGTATGAAGCCTTTATGTGGATTTACAATACAGCCAGGAAAACGGTCAGCCTTACACCGTAAGCACCCGCGTTTTCCTGACCGATACAGAAAAGGTCAGATAGTCTACATATCGCTTTGATATAACGAAGCCCCGCGTTCGCGGGGCTTTTTGTATGAAGTGATGTGCCAATCAGGAAGTCAGTAATTCCGACCACTGCATACCGGCCGGTAATTCACTTTTACTGAACTCAATATGGATCACCCGCCTGCGGCGCCCGTTCGTGGTACGGCCGGATGCATGCAGCAATAAGGGCCGCATGAGCATGACAGCGCCACGGGGCACCTCGCAGTAAACTTCCTTCTCTGTGGACCAGTCGATGGTTTCTGGGCGGTAAATCCCTTTCAGGTGAGAGCCGGGCACCACGCGCAGGGCGCCGTTGTCGGCATCGGTATCATCGAGATGGATGCGCAGGGTGAGGTTATCTTCCAGGATGGCAAGCGGTGGCTGTACGGCGAACTGTCCGGGTTTGACGGTCCAGGCCGTAGCCTGCCGCGTCTGATTTACGGTCTACCGATATGGTGAGGTCCTGGTGGTAAGATACGAACCAGTTTGATTCGGGTGGCTTATCGAAGTAGATGGATTTAACCGGAACATACCCGCTTCCGGCCACGGTTTCCACGATCTCCTGCAATTCCTTCGTCAGGATGAGCGATTGTACGGCAGGCACCTCATGCAAAAAGCGCCTCACGGCAAAAAGATCCGCAGAGCGCCGGAATGTAACTGACGACTGATCAGCCGCGGCAATAGCATCCGTAATGGCTGTAATCTGTTTCGCTGAATATACTGGCGCCGTAACGGCAAAGCCATATCGTTGAAATGATTCGGTGCAGGGTAGGGCGGAGGTCATGCCTAAAAGTAATCAATCCGGTTTATTCCGCACGGAGTTAGCCGGCCAGGAAATTTATTTAACAGTAATCGGCTACGCTGAACATCAAGGTGATGCACGGCTGAATTCAATTACTGTCGATGCGTCTGGCCTGTTTTGTGTGCGCGTATGGAGGGTGATTTTGTAAAAGACATCAACAACATAGCGGTAATGGCTAACCGTCCGGCTGGCTTAACAGCCGGACGGTTGAAGCCCGTTATTGTGCAGGCGGCGCGTATGTAACGATGTCGATCCCGATTCCGTTGGGGTCCTGTATGGCGAAGTGACGGTCGCCCCAGGGCTCGTTGCGCAATTCTATTTTGATGGGAACGCCTTTCGCTTTGATCTCTTTGTAAGTCTTATCAACGTCCTCCACTTCGATGGTGAGGTACATGCCCTGTCCGCCGAAAGCTGGCTGGAACAATGGCTGCTGCGAGGGGTGATCGGGTAGCAGGAAGCTCAGTTCCGCGGCCTGCCCCGGCGTGTGCATCAGCAGGTAAAACTCATTCTCGAACGTGACGCCGAAGCCCAGTGTTTCGGTGTAGAACTTTTGGTTTCGGCCAGTTTGGATGTAATGATCCCGGCATTCATTTTCATGGTCTTCGTTTTAGTGGTTTGTTGTGCGAATAGCGGTAAGGAAAGGAGTAAAGCGATGGCAAGCGCGTGATATTTTTTCATGATGTTCGTCTTTTGTGGATGACGATACAAATGTCGGCACGCACCGCCCGGGAACATAGTATAAAACGGACATAATGTTACCTGCCCCAGGCCTGGCCCGGTGTAAGCCCATAGAACCGCCTGAACTCGCGGATGAAATGCGACTGGTCATAGTACCCCGCGTCGAAGAAGAGTTTGTCTTCCCGGAGGCTGCGGGATGAAGGTTTCGCCTGCAGTATCCGCTGGAAGCGGACGATGCTGCTGAAAGCTTTCGGCGTATCGCCCACATATTGCCCGAACATGCGGCGCAGCTGCCTGGGGCTGATGCCCGTTTGCAGTTCCTTCTCGAGTTGAATGGTGCCGTTATGACGGAGAATGAGGTCCAGCGCATCGTAGAACCGGTGATCCGGACTGAAGGTCTTGCCGGCGATCAATGCCAGGAATATCTCATCCAACACCAAGCCCAGTGCTTCCGGCTGAACGATCCCGGCACAGCGGTCTGCCAGCTGTGCTGTGAGCGCAGGATCGATATTGCGGAGGTTTTCGGTTTTGCCTGTCAGCGAATCGGCGGGTATATGATATAGTTGCGGAAAGATGCCCGGCAGGAAACGGATGCCAGCATAATGGAAATCCCGCGTAAGGGGAAACTCCGTATACGCATCCGAGATACCCATCACCCAGGTTTCAGCAGCGTTACCCGGTTCAAAGAAAATATCCATACAGCCATCCGCTACCACGCGATAAGGAAAGGGCTCCGTTGCCGGTGCGTTCGTCTTTAACTGCCAGTAGCAATAGATGTACGGTTGTAGCGCGGGGCAAGGTAACAACTCCACATACGAAACCGCCTCCCCTGAAGCGGAGACCGAGGGTTGGATGGGCTTGTACAAATCCCTGATATGGGAGAAGGCTTGCATGATGCCGGTTAGTTAAGTTGCCCGAAAGGTAAGCAATCCTGTTAAACATACCGCCATGGCTGTTGGGGAATGGAACAGGGTTTGACGCCTCATATCCTATAAAACCGATTCATCATCATGAAAAACCAAGCATATGAACAACGATATGAAATCAGGCAGTCGCGGTTATGCACTGGTAACAGGGGCACAAGCGGCATCGGGTACGAACTGGCGAAACTGCTGTGCCAGGATGGTCACAACCTCATCCTGGTGGCCCGCAGCGGCGAACGATTGAAAGAAGTGTGCAACGAATTCCGCACTCAGGGCGTAACAGCTATTCCGCTCGTTGCCGATCTCTTTCAGCCGGATGCGGCTATGCAGGTGTATGAAACGATCAGGGCGCGGCAACTGCCGGTCAGCATCCTGATCAATAATGCAGGCCAGGAGAAAGAGGCCCCTTCTGCCAGGTGCCCCTCCAACGGCATATGGACCTCGTACAACTGAACGTATTGGCGCCCCTTACCCTCACCCGCCTGATCGCCTGCGATATGGTGCAGCGTGGAGAAGGTAAGATACTCAACCTGGCGTCCATCGTCTCCAAAACCCCTGCTCCCGATTTTGCCGTTTACGCCGCATCCAAGGCATTTATACTTTCCTTCTCACAGGCGCTGAGCGTGGAGCTGGAAGGCACCGGCGTTACCGTAACGGCACTGCTGCCCGGCAGAACGGATACCGACTTTTTCTTTAAAGCGCATATGGACGATTCCAAAGAATACCAGGAACACTCACTGGCCAACCCCGCCGAAGTAGCCCGCGACGGGTACGAAGCGCTCATCAAAGGAGAAAGCCGTATTGTATCCGGCGCACAAACGAAAATGATGATGGGCATGCTGAACGCCAAGCCCGACCAGGCCAATGCGGAAACCATGTACGAAAGCATGCAGCCGACAGATAAGCCCTTCAGCCAATGGCGCAAACATACTGAACACGACGCATCGCTGCGCGAAAGAGAACTGATTGGAACGGAGAATGGCGATCTCGTGCGATGATTGATGGTGTAGAGGAGGGGACTGTACCGGACAGTACGGGACAGTTCCCTCAATTTCTTTTACCATCTTGGGGATTCACAATTCCGCGTTATGAAACCTATCGTCTCTATACTGGCGCTGCTGCTGACGGTGCAAATAGCCCTGGCGCAGGAACCCGCGCCCGCGCAATGGATCACCACCAGCCACAGCCAGAGCGCCACCAATTCCTGGATCGCTTTCCGTAAAACCGTGAAGATGGAAGATGCGCCCGCCAAAGCGCTGGCGTCTATCGCGGCAGACAGCAAATACTGGCTATGGATCAACGGTAAGGCGGTCGTGTTCGAAGGCGCGCTGAAACGCGGCCCCAATCCCTGGACACATACGTGGATGAAGTAGACCTCGCGCCATTCCTGAAGAAAGGCGATAACACCATCGCGGTGCTGCTGTGCTATTTCGGGAAAGACGGATTTTCTCACCGTAGCAGCGGCAGGGCAGGCTTGTACTTTAGCTGTGATGCGGGCAATACGCACATCCGCAGCAACCGCAGCTGGAAGGCGGCCATGATGCCGGCCTACAAGATCGCCGGTGCGCCGTATCCCAACTGGCGGCTTTCAGAATCGAACGTATTGTTTGACGCCCGCCTGGAAAGGTCCGGCTGGGAACAGCCCGGCACTGACGATAAATGGATGGGCGCCGCCGCCGAACTGGGGCCTGCCGGTTCCTATCCCTGGAACCAGTTGGTGAAGCGCCCCATCCCGCAATGGAAAGATTATGGCCTGAAGGAATACCGCAACGCACCGGCCCTTCCTTCCGTTTCCACCGGCGATACCATCGTCTGCGAACTGCCTTATAATGCCCAGGTGACCCCTATTTTGAAATAGAAGCCGAAGCGGGAGGGCACGTATCCTCTTTACCGATAATTATCACCTGTTCAACGGAGCGGAATCCAACCTGCGCGGCGAATACATGACCCGCAAGGGGGCACAGGCTTATGAGCACCTCATGTGGATGAACGGGCATAAAGTATATTACGTGTTCCCGAAAGGCACGAAGATCAAATCCCTCAAATACCGCGAAACCGGGTACAATACGGAGTTCACCGGCAACTTCACCTGTTCCGATCCCTTCTTCAACCACCTCCGCGAAAAAGCCCTGCGCACTTTATACGTGACCATGCGCGATAACTTCATGGACTGCCCGGAAAGGGAAAGAGCCCAGTGGACGGGCGACGCCGTCAACGAAGCCGGCGAAGTGTTCTACGCCATGGACCCCTCCGCGCATGGGCTGATCCGCAAATGGCTGCATGAGGTCATCGGCTGGCAACAGCCAGACGGCAAGCTCTATGCCCCCGTGCCCGCCGGTAACTGGTTCGACGAGCTGCCCTGCCAGGTGCTCTCCACCGTGGGCTACTACGGTATCTGGACATACTACCTTAACACGGGCGATAAATCCACCATCGCAGATCTGTACGACGGCGTAAAGAAATATCTCACCCTCTGGGAGCCAGACGGGCATGGACTGATGAAGTTCCGCCGCGGCGACTGGACCTGGGAGACTGGGGCGATAACCGCGACATGCTGCCCATGTACAACCTCTGGTACTACATAGCGCTGGATGGCATGGAGCGTATGGCCCGCGAGTTGGATAAACCCGCAGATGCCGCCCAATTCGCGGCTGCCCGCGCCCGGATGCATACCGCCTTCAACGCGCGCTTCTGGAATGGCAGATCCTACCGCGATACCGCCTACAAAGGCAAAACCGACGACCGTACCCAGGCGCTGGCCGTGGTGTCCGGGATCGCGGGGCCGGAGAAGTACCCCGCTATCATGAAGATCTTCGCGCAGGAGCGGCATGCCAGCCCCTATATGGAGAAATACGTATTTGAAGCGATGTTCCGGATGGGCTATCCCGACGAGGCGCTGGCCCGCCACAAAGAACGGTTCGCGGACATGGTGAACGACAACCGCTTCACCACCCTCTTCGAAGGATGGGGCATCGGGGAAAAGGGCTTTGGCGGCGGTACGGTCAACCACGCCTGGAGCGGCGGCGGCCTCACGGTACTGGGGCAATACCTATGCGGGATTGAGCCCCTCAGCCCGGGTTACGATACCGTCCGCATCATGCCCCGCCCGGGGAAGATCGAGGAAGCCTCGGCCACGGTACCCTCCGTCAAAGGCCTTATCCGTTCCGCCTTCGTGAACCGAAACGGCCGCTTCCGGCTGGATGCGGAAACGCCTGCCGGTACAGCTACCATCATCGCCATACCGGCTAAAAAGATCAAACGCATCATTTTAAACGGCTCCTGGCATACGCCAAAGGGAAATACAGCGAGATAGCGAACGTCCGGCCATACGGGGCAGAGGGCGGTTACGTGCGGTTCCTGGTGGCGCCGGGGAACTGGCGCTTCGAGGCGGAGCCCTAAGGTATTTCAGATCTGACAGCCTGTAGAGAATAGAGGGCGTCCCTGGGCAGGGGGCGCCTTCCTTTATCATCCAGGTACCAACCTTTTCCCGCGACGGGCCTAACAACTATATCATCACCCTATATATGACCTACCTCTGTCCTATCCCTTTATTAGGATAGGACATAGATAGGTCATAGATAGGACATAGATAGGTCATAGATAGGTCACTGGACAATCCTGTGACATACTTCGATGGTTTTTCGGGGTAGCAGGGAAGTAGTTTTGGACGCGGAATGGTAAAATGGGAAGGGAAGAAGTTTGTCATGGCATGAAGGGAGAAATGTCATGAAATGCGTCGTTTTGTAGTTATAGACTGATTTTCAGGAAGGTATTTATGCAAACAGGGCTGAAAAAGTTCAACGGCAATTCTTGAAATCTCGATAAATTTGTCGTCACCAACTTTAAGGGGTTTACACACGTTGTCTACGTCAATGCAATACGAGAGAGATTGGCTGCACATGGCTGCAGATGGGGATGAACTGGCTTTTACCCATCTTTTCCATGCCTATAAATTCAAGCTCTACGGATTTATCAGCAAGCTGACCGGTTCGCCGGACACGGCGGAAGACGTGGTGCAGGACGTATTCCTCAAGCTCTGGAAAGACAGACAGGCCCTCCGGCATGTGGAATCGTTCGGCAGCTACCTGTTCCGCATGGCACAAAATCACGCCATCAACGGTTTCCGGAAAATGGCCAGGAAGAAGTGATGCGCAAGGAGATGCACACCGGCGAGTCTCCCGCCCACAGTACCCCCAATCCCACATCGCCCTCAAAGAGACGAAAGAGATCCTTCACCGGGCCATCCAGCAGCTGCCGCCCCGTCAAAAGGCCATTTACCTCCTCAGCCGCGAAGAGGGCGTCAAGCATGAAGAAATAGCTAAAAGACTGCAAATCACTACCGGAACGGTGAAAAACCATATGATCCAGGCGCTCCGCACCCTCCGCGAGTCGCTCAGCCAGCATCCCCATTCTCTCGAAATACTCCTGCTTCCCTGCCTGGTGTTTCCTTTTTGTTAAATTTTTTTTCGGGCAGACTATGCCTATCCCTTTTACGGGTTGTCTTTATCTGTAGCAACGCTACGGGCGGGCTCACGTTATCTTAATTCTCAACCATATGTCTAACGCAAGGATCCAATATCTCGTCAACCGCTTTGTTCAGGGCGCCTGTTCCCCAGAGGAACGGCAGGAGTTGGCCGACTGGGTAGACCGGTCCGCTTCCGACGCTGCATTGCAGTCTGTCCTGGAAGAAGCCTGGCTCCATTACGAGCCGGCCGCAGCCGAAAGGGAAGCCGGGGTTGCGGCGATGGACCGTGTATACACACAACTTTCCGAAGCGGCCGACCGTACGCGTAACCGCTTCGCATGGTGGAAACCCGCCGCCGCAGCAGCCGTACTGTTGCTCGCCGGCCTGGGGATATGGCAGGGAACGAAGACCGGTGCTCCATCCGTTTCGCAGGTTGAAAATGAAACGAAAGAAGACGCCATGCCCGGTGGCGAGAAAGCGGTGCTCACCCTTTCCAACGGGCAGCGCATCGTACTGGATAGTGTCGCAGACGGACTGCTGGCACAGCAGGGCGGTTCCAGCATCAATAAATTAGCCAACGGCCAGCTCGTGTACGACGACGGCGAAGGCGCTCCGCAAGGAGAGGTGCTATACAATACCATGTCTACCCCCGCGGCGGACAATACCGCCTTACCCTGCCGGACGGCACTAAAGCCTGGCTCAATTCCGCATCCTCCATCACCTTCCCCACTGCTTTTGTGGAAAATACCCGCGCCATCAGCATCACCGGCGAAGTGTATCTCGAAGTGGCGAAAGACGAGAAGAAACCCTTCACCGTCAAAGCCAACGGGACAGACATCGCTGTGCTCGGCACGCATTTCAACGTAAACGCCTATCCTGAAGAAGGCGGCGTGCGCACCACTTTGCTGGAAGGGAAGGTCAAGGTATCCAACGCCTCCGGCGCGCGAACCATCGCCCCTGGAGAGCAGGCGCATGCCGGAAATGGCAAACTGGACGTGGTACGCAACGTCAACCTCGGCGAAGTAATGGGCTGGAAGAATGGCCGCTTTGTGTTTGAAGGGGAAAATATCAGCCGGGTGATGCATCACCTCTCGCGCTGGTACGATGTGGAAATAGGGGATATCGCACAGGTAGACGACCGCTTCTACCTCGACCTCCCCGCAGCAAGAAACTCTCTGATGTGCTGAAGGCACTGGAGCTCACAGGAAAAGTCACATTTAAAATAGAAGGCAAAAAAGTAATCGTTATGAAGTAAGTCACCACGTATCGTGGCGCCGGACAAAGAAAACGCCCTGCCTGGTCCGCAGGGCGCTGAAGGTCTGAGCGCTAAAAACAGTCAGTTCTGATAGAAAGTTTATTGAATCACTCAAACTATGCAAATCTATGCATTTAAAGCTCCTTTGTGCCTTCCTGCCAGAAGGCATTAACAAAAATTGCGGATCATGAAACTCACCGCGCTACTCTTATTGTCTGCCTGCATGTGCGTGAGCGCCAAAACGCTCAGCCAGCAGGTGACCATATCAGAGAAAACGCTCCCTGGAAAAGGTGTTCCGGGAGATCAAGCGGCAAACCGGATATTCGTTCGTGTACACGGCCAAACAACTGGAAAAGGCCGCGCCCGTGACGGTTTCCCTGAAGAACCGTTCCATCGCCGATGTGCTGGAAGCCTGCTTCCGGAATCAGCCGTTGGTATACACCCTGCTGGACGATATGGTGATCGTGAAGGATAAGACGCTTTCCATTCCCCGATTCGACCTCCCTGCCGCACAGCCGGCGGTTAAGGTGCGCGGTAAGGTAACCGACGAGAAAGGGCAGCCGCTGCCCGCCGCCAGCGTGCAGATCAAAGGTACCCAGCGTGGGGCGCTGACAGACGGGGAAGGCAACTTCCAGCTGGAAGCGGAAACCGGCAATGTGCTGGTGATTTCCCTCATGGGCTTCGAAACGGTGGAACTGCCAGTTTCGGAGAACATGAACGTGGTGCTGAAAATAAAGCAATCCGACCTGGAAGCCGTAGTTGTAGTGGGTTACGGCACCCAGAAGAAAGTGAACCTCACGGTTCCGTAGCTTCCGTCAGCTCCAAACAACTGGCCGACCGCCCGGTGACCAGCGTGGCCAACGCCCTCCAGGGTACCATGGCCGGTGTGGCCGTTACGGCTGCCAGCAGCGGCCAGCCCGGTAAAGACGGCGGTACCATCCGCGTGCGCGGTATCGGTACCATGAACAACGCCAACGCCATGGTGGTGGTAGACGGTGTGATCTCCTCCATGAACAATGTGAACCCCGACGATATCGAAACCGTTTCCGTATTGAAAGACGCGGCCTCCGCGGCTATCTACGGTTCCCGCGCAGCCAACGGCGTGATCCTCATCACCACCAAGAAAGGTAAGAAAGGCGCCGCACAGGTAGTTTTCAATACCTATGTAGGTAAACAGAGCGCTACCGCCCTGCCAGACTTCCTGCCCTCCTGGCAGGCGGCCACCCTTTACAACCAGGCGCGTGTAAACGAAGGCGGCGCTGCCCGTTATACCCAGGAAGAGATCAACAAATTCCGTGACGGCTCCGATCCTTATAAATACCCCAATACGGACTGGCTGGACATCGCTTACCAGGGCAGCGGATTGCAACAGAACTATTACCTGGGCGTAACCGGCGGTACGGACAAAAGCCAATACGCCTTCTCGCTCGGTATGTTCGATCAGGACGGTTTGATGGAAAAGACCAATTCCAAAAGATATACCACCCGTTTCAACATTCAGCAGCAGATCAATAGCCGCCTCACCCTGAGCGGTAACCTGGCATACACACTGAGCCGCATGGAAGAGCCGCAGTCGAGCTACCCCGATGTACCGGCCTTCACCCAGATCGTTCGTCAGTTCAACCGTATTTCGCCGATGGTGCCTTACAAGCAGGCCAACGGTCATTATGGCTACATCTCCGACGGCAGCCCCGCGGCATGGCTGGAATCTCCGAGCCTCCGCAACGAAGATTACTCCGACCTGTTCGGTAACATCTCCGCCGACCTGGAGATCGTAAAGGACTGCACTTCCGCCCCTCGCTGGCGATCACCCAGCGCTTCGGGCAAACGAAAGCATTCGTTTCCGAAATTCAATATTACAACGCAGACGGCACCAAGAGCATGTACCAGGGCCCCACGAGCGTAACCGACGGTCAGACGACCAATATGGTGGTTACGCACCAGGACCTGCTGGAATACGGCACTTCTTTCGGAAAGCATAACCTGAAAGCCCTCGCCGGCTACTTCCAGGAGTACACCAAATACACCTGGAACGAAGGGTTCCGTAAAAACCTGCTGAACAATGTGCTGGACCAGGTGAACCTCGGTTCTGCCGATGGCCAGCGCGCAAACGGCTACGCCTACGAAGGCGCCCTGCAATCCTTCTTCGGCCGTATCAACTACGACTACGACGGCAAATACCTTTTCGAAGCCAACATCCGCCGCGACGGTTCCAGCCGCTTCCGCCCGGATAACCGCTGGGGCACGTTCCCTTCCTTCTCCGCAGGCTGGAATGTAGACCGCGAGAACTTCTTCGCACCGGTTAAAGACATCGTCAACACCCTGAAGCTCCGCGCTTCCTGGGGTGAGCTGGGCAACCAGACGATGAGCGACGACTTAAATTACCCGTCGTCCCCTTATTACCGCTACCTGCCGATGTATTACACCAACCAGGATTACACCTTCGGCGGCCTGAGCCCCATCGTGGCGCCAGGCGTATCGCTGGTGAACGGTTATAATGCCGACATCCTCTGGGAAACTACCGCTGAGACCAACTTCGGGCTGGACGCATCCTTCCTGCAGGGCAAAGTAACCCTGACGGCAGACTGGTTCAACAAAAGAACCCGCAACATCCTCATTGAAGTGCCCGTTGGCGCGGTATATGGTCTGAACCCGCCCACGCAGAACGCCGGTATCGTGAGCAACAAAGGCTGGGAATTCACCGCGGGATATAATGATTCCAAAGGCGACTTCACTTACGGCGTAGCGGCGAACGCATCTTTATTAAAAACAAGATCGAGAAATTCATCTCCCCGGCCCGAGCGGTTACACCATCCGTCAGGAAGGCCTGCCGATCAACGCACTGTGGGGTTACATCGCCGAAGGCCTCTTCCAGTCTAAGGAAGAAGTAGCGGCGCATGCCAAACAAAACGCCAACACCGCGCCCGGCGATATCAAGTATAGAGATCTCAACGGCGACAATGTGATCGATACCAAAGACAAGACCTACATCGGCAACTATTATCCGAAGATGACCTACGGCCTCACGCTGAACGGTTCCTGGAAGAACATCGACGTTACCCTGTTCTTACAAGGTGCGGCAGGTGTAAAACTTACATCGACCAGGGTAAGGTCGGTAACGTGAGCACTTCCACCGGCAAGCCCACATCCGCGATGCTGGACAGCTGGACGCCCGAGAACCCCGGCGCATCGCTGCCCCGCGTGCTCTTTGGCTGGAAGCAGAACGACCAGGCCAGCATGCCGTCTTCCTTCTGGGTAGACGACGCTTCCTACCTGCGCCTGAAAAACCTGCAGGTGGGTTATACCCTGCCGAAAGCATGGCTCGACCGTGTAGGCATCAAACGTGCCCGCCTGTTCTACAGCGGCCAGAATCTCCTCACGTTCACCGGCCTCTACGACTGGATCGATCCGGAAGCGCCTAGCACCAGCTCCATCTACTACTACCCGCAGGTAAAGGTGAACACAGTAGGTCTGAACGTAACATTCTAAGGTTGGTATCACTTAAAAAACTGAACAATGAAAAGAAACTTCATCATATTAACAGCGATCGCGGCGGGCAGCTTCTTTACTGCCTGTAACAAAGACTTCCTCGACCGTGATCCGATGGATGCATATAACAACGATAATATCTGGAAAACGAGGCAGACCTGGTGGCCGCGCTGAATGGTTGCTACAAAGGTTGGGAAGACGTTTACAACGTTATTTACCTGGATTGCGCGACCGACAACGGCTACAACCAATGGCCCTGGGAAGGTTATACCAGCTTCGGCAACGGCTCTATCACGGCTTCCGACGTAGACGCCGCCAACCGCTGGAGCTATACCACCATCCAGAAATGCAACGCCTTCCTGGAGAACGCAGATAAAGCGAACATGGATCAGGCGAAGAAAGACCGGATGAAAGCAGAGGCCCGATTCCTGCGCGCATACCAATACTTTACGCTGACACAACTATACGGCAACGTTCCCCTGGTAACCAAAACCGTTACCATGGAGGAGGCTAACACAATCAAACAAACCCCATCGCGGAGGTCCGTCAGTTTGTCCTCGACGAACTGGCGGCCATCGCGCCGCAGCTGGATGTGAAGTATACCGGTAACGACATCGGCCGCATCACCCGTGGCGCAGCCCTCTCGCTCCGCGCCCGCCTCAATCTCTACATGGAGAAATGGGACGACGCCATCGCAGACAGCCGCGCCGTAATGGGCCTGGGCTACAAACTGTTTGACAGCTACGGAGACCTCTTCCGCATCAAAAACGAAAACAACACTGAAGTGGTCCTCGATGTGCAATACATGGAGAACATCGTTCCGAACACCGTAATCGGCATCATGCCTTCCAACGGTTTTGGCGGATGGGGCTCTATTGTGCCGACTCAGTCGCTCGTGGATACATATGAAACGATCACCGGCAAGCCCATTACCGATCCTACTTCCGGCTATGACGCTAACAACCCTTACGAGAACAGGGACCCGCGCCTGAAAGCCAGCATCGTGACGCCCGGCCAGTTGTACAACGGCAAGATCTATGATCCCATGGATGCGGAATCGCCCGATTACTACCTGGGCGACAACAACTCCAAAACCGGTTACCTGTACAAAAATGGACGGCAGACCTCAGCGATTATGCCAATATGTGGAACTCGGGTATGAACGTGATCCTCATCCGTTACTCTGAAGTATTGCTGACTTATGCGGAAGCCATGATCGAAAAAGGAGTGATCGATAACACCGTGTATGACGCGATCGACGAAGTGCGCAAGCGCGCCGGTCTTCCTGTTACCGATCGCGCGGTATACGCCGGTCAGGCTAAAATGCGCGAACTGGTACGCCGTGAGAGAAGGGTGGAACTGGCGCTGGAAGGACTGCGCTGGTACGACGTGAAGCGCTGGAAAATCGCTCCGCAGGTACAGAACGGAAAACTGTACGGTATGCGCACCGGCTCCGTGGATCCCGTTACCGGCAAAGTAACCCTCACCGGACCGAATGTGGAAGTGGAAAACCGCGTGTTCGATGCTTCGAAGAACTATGTGTGGCCCGTTCCGCAGAAAGAAATCGACGTGAATAAAAACCTGAAACAGAATCCGAATTATTGATAAACCCGTTAGTTGCTACTCTTTTTGTACACAGCCCCGGCGCCATGCCGGGGCTTTTTTTATGCCGCCGGTATATGAAATCGGCCGTATGTCCGCCGGATAATTCCCCTTCCCGGCGCAATACTTATATTTAACCATAATGCTGAGAATCAGAAACCTCTTTTTAGTTATAACCGGGGATGGATGACAGCCTCCGCAACAGTGAACGCACAACAGAACAGTGAACAACAGCGGGTATTCAATGAAATGCCCCGCCACTATGTTTGTCAACGTACTTATGCACCCATGAAGATCGACGGCCACGATTCGGAAGAAGCATGGCGGAAGGTGTCATGGACGGCTGATTTCATCGATATCGAAGGCGCGAAGAAGCCTTCGCCCGCTTATCGTACCCGTACCAAAATGCTGTGGGACGATGATTACCTCTATGTGTTTGCCGAACTGGAGGAACCGCATGTCTGGGGAACCCTCCGGCAGCGGGATACCATCATTTACATCGATAACGACTTCGAAATGTTCCTGGACCCGGACGGCAGTGCGCACGAATACTTCGAAATAGAAGTGAATGCGCTCAATACCGTGATGGACCTCTTTATGCCCCGTGCCTACCGCTCCGGCGGCAGGGCCATGCTCCATTGGGACGTGCAGGGGCTGCAAACCGCGGTGCATGTAAAGGCACCCTGAACGATCCCAGCGATACCGACACCGCCTGGACGGTGGAAATGGCCATCCCATTCCGTTCGCTTGCGCCCTATCATACGCGCTCCACGCCCCGCAACGGGGACACCTGGCGCGTGAACTTCTCGCGGGTGCAGTGGCTGCATGATGTGAAAGACGGCGGTTACCGCAAGCGGGTGGGCACGCCGGAATTTAACTGGGTTTGGTCGCCCCAGGGGATCGTGGACATGCACGCCCCCGAGCGCTGGGGATACCTGCAGTTCTCGCAGCAGCGGGCCGGGGAAAGCGCTGCGTATACAGCGCCGGCCTGGGTGGATGCGGAACGCTATCTTTGGGAGATATATTACCGGCAGCAACAGTACCGCCGCAAGAGCGGGAAATATGCTGCCAGCCTGGAAATATTGCAGATAGGGAAGGAGGGGTTTGATGTGGACATGGAATCCACCACCCGCCAGTTCTCCGCCGTGCTAAAGCAAGGGAAAAGAACAATCATCATCGATCATGAAGGAAAAATCACCCGGTATGAATAAACGTCATTTTTGAAGTCGCTCGGGCTGGGAAGCCTGGCGCTCATGGAGCCCCGGCTTTCTATGGCAGGCAGTAACGAGGAGCGGAAAAGTCCCGCAGGGCCGGTACGCCACCGTATCTGGATCAACCCCAGCGAAAAGGATACCGACGCGGAACTGAAGCAACGCTACGCGGAACAGCGCCGCGGGCATCGGGGTGGTTTATTTCGAGGAAGACAGCGAGCGCCATTTCAGGGCCGCGAAAGCCGCGGGCATGGAAGCGCACCGTTGGTTCTGGACGATGAACCGCAATGAGAAGGAACTACGCGAGAAGCACCCGGAACTATTTTCAGTGAACCGGAAGGGCGAGTCCTGTGCGGATAAACCGCCGTATGTGGGTTACTATCGTTTCCTGTGCCCCAATCAACCCGGGACTTTACAATATCTCAAATCCAAAGCGGAAGAGCAGGTAGCCAAAGACTACGTGGACGGCCTGCACCTGGATTATGTCCGCTTCGTGGACGTCATACTCCCCGTCAATCTCTGGTCAAATTATAAAATCGACCAGTCGAGGGAGTTGCCGGAATATGATTTCTGTTACTGCAAAACATGCCGCGATAAGTATGCTGCTAAGTACGGAAAAGATCCTTTGGAGATGGAGCATCCGGACCAAAGCCCTTCATGGCGCAAGTTCCGGTACGACAGTATAACGAACATCGTCCGCAATCTGTCGGACGTAGCCCATGCGAAGAAGAAAAACCCATCACTGCGGCGGTATTTCCTACGCCGGAAATTGCAAAGCGGATCGTCCGGCAAGACTGGGTGAACTGGCCGCTGGATGCTGTGTGCCCTATGATCTATCACGGGTTCTACAGAGAAGGCGTGCAATGGATCGGCGATGCGGTAGCGGAAGGCGTGCAGGCCCTGAACGGGAAGTTCCCTTTATATGCGGGGCTTTACCTGCCGGATTTCAACGGCAATCATGAAGACATCCGCAAAGGCATCCGCCTCGCGATCGATAACGGCGCGGCGGGCGTTTCCATCTTCGGGTCCATGACGCCGGAGCTGTTGAAGATACTCCGGGAGACGGCGAAGTAATGCTAAACGATCTATCCCATCATCAGCCAGGGCGTGTTACTGACCGCTAGCCGGCGCTTCCAGGTGCGTTAGCGCATCCTGGAACTGGCGCATGCTCACTGAATCCAGCCGGTTGTCCGGGTTGGAAAGAAAGGTCTGCAACGCCAGGCGGTACTCCTCCTGGAAGGATTCGTTGGTAGGGCTGGCGGCCAGCTGGTTGCGGGCACGGTCAACCGACTCGCGGTTCGTGGCGATAATGCGCATCTTCCCGTAGGTGGATTCATCGGCCATGATGACGATGTTCTCCTCATACCCCGGGATGTAACGGGTCACGAATGGTTGCCCGACGGGAGGGATCAGGATCTCGTTGCGGATGGGCCAGATAGGAGCAGACATGGTCGTGAAGCCCGTTTTGACATCTTTCCCCGCAGCCCTGGCGATCACCGCATATTCGAAGATATACTGATCGTTGAGCGTGGAATTGGTTTGCGTGGACTGGATAACGACCGCCGATCCGGGCACGCCCCAGGCCTGGAGGAACCATGCATTCAGAAAAGAAGCGGTAAAAATATTGGCCATCCCCAGCAAAAAGCCGGGAACCAGGAGCCACAAGCGTTTAGTGAGTACGGCAAGTCCCGCGAACAAAGCAAGAATGATAAAAATGACCATGCAGGATGTTGGCATAAAAAGTAGGTTACTGCAGATATGGCTTTCATTGTATTCGGTTTTCCAGTGGTAAAAAGACGCATTCCCCGCGCCCTTGTAAATTTTTCTCCTTTCATACAAAAACTGTGCGAATACTGGATTTTATTTCACTATCTTGTTTTTGCAATCGAATGAAATTCTGATATAATGAATAACGACTATTCCCGGAGACGATTCCTCCAACAGGCCATGATGGCCTCTGCTGCTCTTGCCACGCCCGGTATCCTCATGGCCCGCGGCGCCGCTTTGCCCCGGAAGATAGGGGCTAACGAAAAAGTGAATCTCGCCTGCATTGGTATCGGTAACCGCGGCGGCGAAATCATCCGCGAACTGCATAAAACCGGGCTCGCCAATATCGTTGCGCTTTGTGATGTGGACATGGGCGCCCCCATACCCAGGAAGTCATAAAGCTCTTCCCGGACGTGCCCAGGTTCCAGGATTTCCGGGTGATGTTCGATAAGATGGGCAAACAGATAGACGCCGTTTCCGTAGGCGTGCCGGACTTCGCGCACTTCCCCATCACCATGATGGCCATCGGCCTGGCATTCACGTATACGTGGAAAAACCCATGGCGCGCACCTTCCAGGAAGTGGAGCTCATGATGAAAGCCGCCCGGAAACACCCGAAAGTGGTAACGCAGATGGGCAACCAGGGCCACTCAGAAGCCAATTACTTCCAGTTCAAAACATGGACGGAAGCTGGCATCATCAAAGATGTCAACAAGATCGTAGCGCACATGAACTCGCCCCGCCGCTGGCACGGGTGGGATACCAATATCAAATCATTCCCCGCCACCGAACCAACCCCGAAACGCTTGACTGGAACGTGTGGCAGATGCAGACACAAGGACATACATATAATAAAGACTTCGTGAACGGCCAATGGCGCTGCTGGTTCGATTTCGGGATGGGCGCACTGGGCGACTGGGGCGCGCATATCCTCGACACGGCGCACCAATTCCTGGACCTGGGCCTGCCCTATGAGGTGGATCCCGTCAAGCTGACCGGCCATAATGATTTCTTCTACCCGACATCCACCACGCTGTCGTTCAAATTCCCTGCCCGCAAGCAAATGCCGGCGGTGGATGTAATGTGGTACGACGGGGTGGATAACCTGCCGCCGATCCCCGCCGGCTACGGCGTTTCCGGCCTCGACCCGAACATCCCGCCCCGAGCACCGGCGCCATCAAGCCCGCCAAGCTCAACCCGGGCAAGATCATTTATAGCAAAGACCTCACCTTCAAAGGCGGCTCCCACGCTTCCACGCTCACCATCATACCGGAAGAAAAAGCAAAGGAAATGGCAGGCAAACTGCCCGAAGTGCCGAAGACGCCTTCTAACCACTACGCCAACTTCCTGCTCGCCTGCAAAGGCCAGGAGAAAGCGCGCTCTTCGTTCGACATCGCCGGGCCGCTGAGCCAGGTATTCTGCCTGGGCGTGCTCGCGCAATGGACCGGTAAGAAGATCCAATTCGACCGGGAAAAGAAGATCATCACCAACGACAAACAAGCCAATTCATTGCTGGTAGGTCCGCCTCCGCGCAAGGGATGGGAACAATATTACAAGGTATAACACACAAGAGAGGCGGCCACACGGTCGCCTTTTCTTTGGCCCCGTATTCAAACGAGTAACGCCCCATCGGGCCAACACGCGCCACACTACTGGTATGAGTAGTCTTTTGAGGCGGCGCAAAGCGCTAATTTTCCTCCCGTAAAGAACGTAATGCATTATTGGAAAATCTTGAAATGGACGGGTGCGCTGATGGCCGTAATGACCGTGGCCGCCTGGGCGGTTCCGCTGCTGAATGGCGGCGGACCGGTAGCGCAGCCATTGCGCCATAAAGGAAAGGTGCATATCCGCGAAGAAGATGGCAGGTATACGCTCTATCGCAACGGCCGCCCGTTTTTCATCCAGGGCGCCTCCGGAAAGGGGAGCCTTGAAACGCTCGCCCAGGCAGGCGGCAATACGATCAGGACTTACGACACGGTACAACTCGCGGCAATTCTGGACGAAGCCCACCGGCACGGCATCGCCGTCATCGCCGGGCTGCCGCTGCCATCCAGTGCTTACGAACAATTCTTCTACAGGGATAAGGCAAGAACGGATTCGCTCTATGCCAGCGTGCGCAGCGCCGTGCTGCGGTATAAAGACCATCCCGCCTTGCTGATGTGGTGCCTGGGGAACGAACCGGTGATGACGTGGAAGCCCGGGCATAAGGGGTTTTATTCCACCTATAACAGATTGCTGGCGGCGGTCCACTCGCTGGACCCGGAGCACCCAGTCACCACTACCATACCTAACTATAACATCGTTCAGATCTGGATGATCCGGCAGCGCGTGCCGGGGCTGGACCTGATATCGTTCAATACTTTTGGAAAATTACACGAACTGAACAGGCAGCTGGACCAGTACTCCCGCGTCTGGAACGGCCCGTTCCTCATCGCGGAATGGGGCGCGTACGGGCCCTGGGAATCGGATTACACCGCCTGGAACGCGCCCGTCGAAAATACGAGCAGCAAAAAGGCGGAACAGTTGCGGAAGATGTCGGCCACCGACCTGCCTGTAAAGAACCCCGCTGCCTGGAACCCTCGCTTTCTTCTGGGGGCACCGGCAGGAAGCCACCGGCACCTGGTTCAGCCTGTTCTCCGAATCCGGTCAACCTACCGAATCGGTGCAGGTGCTGCGCGAAGCCTGGGGAACAGGGAAGGCTCACGGGCAATGGCCCAAAGTGCAATACATGCTGCTCGGCGGCAAAGGCGCGCGGGATAATATTTTATTCAAACCCGGCAGCCGACAGACTGCGTCGCTGCTTATGGATACTGCCAACCGTGCGGCGATAGCCGCTTTAGAGTGGAAGGTGATACAGGAAGACTGGTATCATTTGCCCGGTCGCCCCAGGCGGCCGGACCTCTTGCTGGACACTACCGTTCGTGCGGATGACGGACTAAACCTTGCTTTTACGGCGCCCAGGCGGAGGCCCCTACCGCATTTTTGTGCAGGTAACGGACCATGAAGGGCACATCGCCACGGCGAATACGCCATTTTATGTAGTTGAGTAAGTTATGCGTGAATTGAAACAAGCCCCGCAACCCACCAGGAGCGATATGCTCGCCCTGCGGCTGATGATCGCCATCGGCACGCTGGGGCTATGTTTTTCTTATACTGCCTGCTAAGGCCCACCCACATCGGGCACCCGGTATTGTACTGGATGCTGGCCAGCGCCACGGTGTTCTCCTGCCTGCGGATATTGCATGAATGGATACATTATCTCTTCATTTCGGTACCAAAGCCCAAACCCGGCAACAAGCAATTCACCGTCGATATCCTGACGACCTTCTGCCCCGGCGAGCCATACGAGATGATCGTTCAAACCCTGGAAGCCATGCAGGCCGTTACATATCCCCATACCTCCTGGCTGTGCGACGAGGCAGACGATCCCTATCTGAAAGAAGTCTGCGCCCGTCTGGGCGTGCGGCACGTTACCCGCAACCACCGCACCAACGCCAAGGCCGGCAATATCAATAACGCCCTGCAATTTGCTACCGGGGAGCTATGCGTTGTCCTGGATCCCGATCATATTCCCGCCCCCGATCTGCTGGACCCTATCGTTCCCTTTTTCAACGACGAGAAAATAGGATATGTGCAGATCGTACAGGCCTATTACAACCTGGGGATAGTCTTATTGCCAAAGCGGCCGCGCAGCAAACCTTCCATTTCTACGGGCCCATGATGATGACCATGAACCGCTATGGAACAGTACTGGCAATTGGCGCCAACTGTACCTTCCGCCGCAGCGCGCTCGATTCTATCGGCGGGCACGCGGCCGGCCTGGCGGAAGACATGCACACGGCCATGCAGCTGCACGCCAAAGGCTGGAAGTCTGCCTACCTGCCTGCGGTGCTCACGGAAGGACGCGTGCCTTCCACGCTGTCCGCATATTATAAGCAGCAGCTGAAGTGGGCGCGGGGCAGCCTGGAGCTCTTATTCGTGACCTACCCGAAATTGTTTAAGCACTTCACCTGGGCGCAGCGGTTCCACTATGGAACAGTGCCGCTGCACTACCTGTCTGGTCTGATCTTTTGTTGAACTTCATCGTGCCGGTGTTGTCGCTGTCGATGGGTATCATCCCTTTCAAGATGGACCTGGTGCTGTTTGCCCTGGCCGGGCTTCCTTTCCTGGTGAGCATCCTGGCCATCCGGCACTTTGTGCAGCGATGGGTGATGGGCCGGGGCGAACGGGGAACCATGTGCTGGGGGCTTTTTGCTGATAGGAACCTGGTGGGTGCATATACTTGGGTTGATCTACACCATCATCCGTAAAAAGTCCCCTACATCCCCACACCGAAAGACGACCAGGAAAAGGACAACTGGGCCCTCAACCTGCCAAACATCGTGGTGGCGGTTAGTTCTTTGTGGGCGATCGTATATGGGTTGTACATCGACTGGAACCCATATACCGGATCATGGCCGGCATCGCGGGGATCAACTTCGCCGTGATGGCATTTAACATTGCTATCAGCCGGCAGAAAGACGTGCAGGAATTGCGTACGGAGTTCCGGGTACTGCGCAACAGTTTCGTGTATTACCGGACGCTGAAACAGTACTTCTGGAATTTCAGGCACGGCATTTACGCCGGCCTCCGGCAGTTCGCTTTCCCGATCATGATCCTCATGGCCATCTCAACGCTGTATCTGTTTGGCAGTACGCGTTATGCGTATTTGTCCGGCGACCCGGGGCAGGCGCGGGAGCCGATATTTTATACCGGCATCTTTCAGCCGATGGAACCCGGAGGGATTACGCCTAAAGCGGGCTGGGAGGATTTCCAGCGAAGATTTGCCGCGCATGCGGATATCGTGTCTTTATACATTCCGTGGGGCGATGGCCCCCGGTCTGAAGTGCCGTGGCAATTGATGGAAGACATCTGCCGGAACGGATCGGCGCCGATGATCACCTGGGAGCCCTGGGCATCGGGATTCTCCTTTTCAGCAAATGATCCGGACCTGGAGAAGGAGCGGAAGGTAATGTCCCGCATCAATGCTGGCGTCTTCGATAATTATGTGAAGAAGTTTGCCCGGCAGGTAAGGGCGCTCAATAAACCGGTGTTCATCCGGTTCGCGCATGAGGCGGATAACCCGGCGTATCCCTGGTCGCCCAGCGGCGGTAATTCCCCTGAAGAAACACGCAGCGCCTGGCAAAGGGTTCATGACCTCTTCCTGGCCGAGCGCGCTTATAATGCCGTCTGGGTCTGGAACCCTGGAAGCCCGGGGCCGTGGAACCCTACTTCCCCGGAAGGCGGTATGTGGACTGGATCGGCATCACCATGTTGAACTACGATACCCTGGCGCCCGGCGGAAAGAAATACTCGTTCCCTGAATTGTACGCGCCCTTCAAAAGGAAAGCCTTGTTCCGGTCGGGCATCCCGGTGATGGTAGCCGAAGGAGGGAGCTTGTCGGAGAGCGGTCAGCGCCAATGGATGGAAGAAGCCGCCCGGGCGATGGTTGGCAGCTGTAGAGAGATTCAGGCCTTCGTGCTGTTCAATTCCGGTTATGATAAGAATGTGCCTCCCGGGGCGGAGGTGTCGCAGATAGATTGGCGGCTGCGTGATGCAGGGGAATTCTTTAGGATCACGAAGGGCGCCATGAAAGCCAAAGCAGCCCCCGCGCGGTCGCTTAAGTTCGTGCAGCCGGGTAAGGCGGTTGCCAGGAGCGTTGGACGGATACGCTTCGCGGGATGCAATACCAGAAAGGCGGAAACTGGTTCCGAAATCTGCATACGCTCACCCGTTCGGAAGTGTTGGATGATTTCCGGGAAATGCGGGCGCTGGGGTGAATACCGTACGGCGTTATGGCCCCGGCGCATACGACCGCAACATTTTCGTGGCGGCCGGCGAAACGGGGATGGGATTGCATTACGGCTTCTGGCTGCCACCGGTGGGCGATGCGCTCACCGATCCCGCATCGTTGCGAAAGAAGACCGAAGAGATCATTGCTGAAGTAAAGCGGCTGAAGGATCAGCCGGAGATCAAAGCCTGGAGCATAGCCAATACCGCGTATAAGTTCCTCCAATACCGTTTCGTGAAGCCGGCATACTTGTACCAGCAAAAAGCATATACCGATTGGTTGAGGGCCCTGTACTGAAGATCCGCGAAGCGGATCCCTCGCGCCCGGTAACGGTGGATGTGGATGCTACCGGCGACCTGGTGGGCTTGCTGCAATATCTTTCCGATGAGATCCCCAGGCTTCCGCTTTCGGGATAGTATTGCCGCCGGGCGGTGAAGGGCTCGTGCAGCTGCAGGACGTATCAGCGCCCTGGTTCATCTCTGCCGCGCCGGTTCAATTGTACGCACATGCCGGTCCGGAGAAAACGGGCGCCTTCATCGCTGCCTGGCAGGATGAGGAGGCGACCAACCGAATTACCTTCAACGGCCTGCTGGATACCGAAGGGCGTCATAAACCCGAATGGTACCGCTTGAAACGCCTCTGGCAACATACGCCGTCCAAAGAACCTTTGCCGCAGGTGAACATCCTTCGTCCTGCCATTGCGGCGCGGGAAGGAAGACCCTGGAATACCGGGCGCTCATCATGCAAAACGATAACTGGCAGTATGCCACGGAAGGGGATCTTGTTTTTGAATGGAGCCTCATCCGGCTGGACAGAAAAGGCAAGGCCGTGCGAAAGCAACGCCTTGGAACGGGGGCGGTCATGAAAGTGGAGATACCTTTCAACCCGGCGGCATATCGCCTGCATGTCACTGCCGCTAAGGGCAATGACGTATCGGTAGCCGGTGTCACGCTGAATACGCCGCTCTGATCAGTTCAACGGCGTTGCGTACCCTGAAACGGCGTGCTACTTGCCGTCCAGGCGGGTCACATGAGCGGCGATGGCTATCCAGCGCCCGTCGCGCTTTTCATAAATGTCCATGTAATTGTTTTTGATGGTGGTTTCCTTGCCATTCACGACCATGGTGAATTCCACCTGCGCCACTACGATGCCGATATTGCCCTTCACGCTGATGTCTACATTGTCGATCGTGGCGGAGGTGATGGGAGTGGCAGGCTTGCCTACGTTGCGGATCAGCTCTTTCTTGCTCAGGCGGGTACCGGTGGGGGTGATCATGACGATGTCGTCTGCCGCGATGCGGTGGATGACGGCGGTGTCTTTCTCAGGATAGGCCTGGATCCAGTCGGCGTTGTGATTGCGGAGCGCGTTATAATCGGCGTCCTGGGCATTGGCGGATACGGTGCTCAAAAGCAGGCATGCGGTAAGCAGGAGAGGGATATGCATAACGGGGATTTACAGGTATTTTTATACACTGAATATACGAAATTCCCCTGCTACAGTGTCGCGGTTTACTGGATAATTATCCGTGCCATGGAGCTGATAATGAAACGATTGTGGCCATAGTTAAACATGGCTTTTCAAATGCGACCAAATTAGATGCATTTGAAAAGCCATGCAGAACAATATCCACTACTTCGTCTCCACCAAAATCTCCCCGCCTTCATTAAACAAACGATGCGGAACGAACCATCCCTGCTGCGGTTTCCCATTTACGCTAACGCCCGTCAGGCTGCGGCTGTGGCCTTTTGACGGATGGCCAGCCATTTGCCGTTAGCTGCTTGCCAGCGCACTTCATCGAACAGGGGAACGGTGACGAGATACTCGGGGTCCGTGGCAGAGAAGGTATATAAACCGGCCGCGCATAGCACATACCAGGCAGACATCTCGCCGGCGTCATCCATCCCGCATAGCGCATTGCCGTATTCGCCTATGCCGTAGAGGTGGTTCAGGATGGTATCGATCACCTTTGTGACTTTTCCGGTTTGTTGATGAAGTAATAGGCAAAAGGCGCTTCATGGTCCGGCTGGTTACCATGGCAATATTGCCCGATCATCGACTCCACGTTCCGCGCAATATGCTTCGGGTTCCAGGGTACGGTGAAGAGCGAATCCAGCTTCGATTCAAAACCGGCAGGACCGCCGTACAGATCGATCAGGCCGGGCATGTCGTGCGGCGCATAGAAGGATACCTGCCAGGCATTGGCCTCCCGATACATGTATTCATAATACGGATACTGGGGATCGAAGGGCGTGATCCAGTCGCCGTTTGCCAGGCGACCGCGCATAAAGCGGGTCGAAGGATCGAACATGTTCCGGTAGTTGCGGGAGCGTTGCATCAAGATGCGGTAGTTGGCGGAGTCGCCCAGTGCCTTGGCCAGCTGGGCAAGGGAATAATCGTCGTAGGAATATTCCAGTGTCTTGGAAACGCCGGCATGCGCTTTGGTCTCCACGTGCGGGTTTTTGATGTCCGGGTCGGAGATAAACCCTTTTTCGATATACTCCTTCACGTGCGGCCGGGCGCCTGGTTCCACGTTGGCGTTCTTCAGCAGGATTTCATATGTCCCCTTTACATCGAACCCGTCAATCCCCGCAGGTAAGCCCCGGCGATGGTAGAAGCGCCATGGTCGCCGTGGAAGAAGGTGGGGATGAAGCCCTTTTTGTCGCCCACGTCTTTCATGGACTTAATAACGTCCAATGCCACGTCGGGGAGAGGAGGGAAAGCAGCACGTCTTTATTACGGTACGTATCCCAAAGTGATGGCTCGGTATAATAACGGAAACCGGTATTCGCTTTTTTGCGATCGGCGCCCGTGAAATCACCATTTACATCGCTGCGCAGCGCCGGCCAGAGGAAGGAGCGGTAGAGGCTGGAGTAAAAGATCTCCCGCTGTTTATTGGTTCCGCCTTTGATGTCTACCTTGGACAACAGGTTTTCCCATGTTGATCTGGCGGCTGAACGTATCGCTTCAAACGACTTATTACCAATTTCCTTTTCCAGGTTCTCTTTGGCATTTTCTATGCTCACGAACGACAGGCCGATCTTCATTTCCACGGGTCCTTTACTATCTCCGAGGGTGGCAATGGCTTGCCCGGAGCGTTTCCCTTCTTCGGTTTTGTCCAGCTTTGCTACGGGGGCATTCAGGATGGCATAGAAATAGATCCGTTCGCCCGTTTGCTGGTAACCCTGCAGTACGTTTTTCCCGGCCTGCTCGATCTTCCAGTCGGATACCCGGTTGTTGGACCGGGCCAGGTCGAACAGGATGCGGCGGTTTTGGGGATATTGAAGTTGTATTGGTGGAATCCGCAGCGCAACGTGGAAGTAAGTTTTACATCTACCTGGTAGTCATTGAGATATACCTGGTAGTACCCCGGCTCCGCCGCTTCCCGCTGATGCGAAAAGCGCGATCCTTTCAGCGACCCGTTCCCCGACACGGGGAGCACCGGGATGTTGCAGAGGTTCCAGTGGCCTTTGTTGGTGTGGGTGAAGGAGAGGATGACGGAATCTTCATACTCGTACCCCGCGCCGGAGCCGTACTCCGTCATCGGGCTGAGCTGCACCATGGCATTGGGAAGCGAGCTGCCGGGAAAGGTTAGTCCCGCCCAGAGCGCCAGCCTTCCGGCAAATGGTAACCGACGATGGCGGAATCGAGCAGGGTTCTGTCCCCAGGAAGGTGTTGACATACTTCGTGTAATTCCCTTTTGTTTGTCCGAAGCCCCTAAAACCCAGCGCTATCAAAGTGCCGGCGAGGCAGATCATGAGCCTTTTCCTTTTCATAACGTTTTGCTAAATCGATTCAGTAAAACTGGATAACGGGTTCAAAATACATATCGCAAACTGGAAATTCTCCGAAATGTGGATCAGCGGCAAATAGGGAATAAACGGGTTTGATCAGGAACGGCGGCGGACTTTAAAGCAGGCAACCGTACCCCTCGGGCAGGGACTTTACAACTTTACCGAGAGCCTCCGGTTGTAAATAACCGGATTTACAACATCTATGACCCGTATTTGAACCGCATATGAGCCGCCCCAATAATTAGGGCGGCTTATATGTGGCTTATATGCGGTTTATATACGGCTTATATGCGGCTTATCTCATCCGGAAACCAGCCTTTTCCCTGCGGTTGGCATACCGCAGCATGTCGTTAAGCCTACCTTTGCACGCCAGAATCTATACATTTTTATCAATAAATGTTGATAACGGATAGGCTCGCTGAATGGCACGGTACGGTAGTTTTCCCGATCGGATCATTCAATTTCCCTTTGGACATGAAACCCCTGTTCGTATAGCCGACCTTTGCCGGTCGAATCAAGAACCGAAACCAATGTTCAAGCTCATTAGACATCTCATTATTCCTATCGTATGTTGCTGCCTGTTCGCTGCGGCACAGGCGCAAACCACCGCCAGCATCACCGGCCAGGTGAAATCCGCCGCCGGTCAGCCGCTTTCCGACGCGGCCGTGACCGTCCAGGGCACCAACGCAGGCGCCTACACCAAAAACGACGGGCGCTTCCGCATCAGCGGCCTCAAACCCGGAAAATATACCCTCATCATCTCCATGATGGGCTTCACCCACCAGGAGCAGCCCATCCAGCTTGGCAACACCGAGCTCCAGCTGAACATCGTATTGGCAGAAGAGACCCAGACGCGCGACGGCGTGACCGTCACCGCCAAAGGCCAGAGCCGCCAGCTGAAGGAAAGCGGTTTCGCGGTAAACGCCATCGATACCCGCCGCTTCGCCAACTCCTCCGCCGATATGAACACCATCCTTAACCGGACTACCGGCGTGAAGGTGCGGGAATCCGGCGGCGTGGGGTCCGACTTCCATTTCTCCATTAACGGCCTCTCCGGCCGCGCCATCCGGTATTTCATCGACGGCATTCCCATGGAAGTAATGGGCAGCTCCATGACCCTCAACAACATTCCCGTGAACCTCGCCGAAAGGGTAGAGATCTACAAAGGCGTATTGCCCGTATCGCTGGGTGCAGATGCGCTGGGTGGTGCCGTGAACCTTGTAACCAACCAGAACGTCAAAAATTACCTGGACGCCAGCTACAGCTTCGGTTCTTTCAATACCCACCGCGCTGCCGTCACCGGGCAGATCACCGGTAAGAAAACAGGGATCGTGGGCCGGGTGAGCGCTTTCCTCAACTACTCCGACAACGATTACAAGATGAAGGCAATGGAGATCTATAACGATCAGAAAGGGAGTTCGAACTGCGGGATGTCCGCCGCTTCCACGACCAATACCGTTCTTCCATGCTGCAGGGCGAAATTGGCGTAGCCAATAAAAAATGGGCAGACGTGTTCTTCATCGGCGCAGGTTATTCCAACACCGGCCGCGAGATACAGACCGGCTCCAACCAGGATAAAGTGTACGGAGAAGCGCGCCAGGACGGTGACGCCCTGAATGCGACCCTCCGCTATAAAAAGAACAACCTCTTCACCGAAGGCCTCGATTTCAATTTCTTCGCTTCCCATACCCGCGATAAATACCTCGTGACCGACACCACCATGTACGGTTACTTCTGGGACGGCTCGCGCGTGCAGCTGAACCAGGCGGAGATCAACAAGATCAAGACGCTGACGCATGTGATCCGCCCCGGAACTATGCCCGCGCCAACCTCAGCTACAACCTGAACACGCAGCATTCCTTCAACCTGAACTATACGTTCGACGAAACGACGAACGAGACCTATAACGAACTGGTGACCGATAAAGACGATAATCCCGGCAAAATCGGCAAACAGATCGTAGGCCTGAGCTACCAGCAGAACCTGTTCAACGGGCGGTGGACCAACACCTTCTTCGGCAAATACTACGGCATGCAGCTGAAACAGGACTCCATCCTGACCGATGAAGGCAAGATGATCTCCGGTAATGATTCCAAAAGCTTCTGGGGTTATGGCGTGGCTTCCCGTTACAAGATCATGCCCGACTTCGGCGTGAAAGCGTCTTTCGAAAAGGCATACCGCCTGCCGGAAGTGAGCGAGATGTTCGGGAACGGTTATGACCAGATCGCCAACCCTAACCTCAAACCTGAATCCAGCAATAACCTGAACGTGGGCGCTTACTACGGTACCCAGCGCGGCGATCACCGCATCTATGCGGAAGGCGGCTGGTACCTGCGGAACGCGGTAGATTTCATCTACGCGAAAACGTTCCAGTCTAACTCCCAGGTGATCCGTTACGAGAATACCTCCAAAGTGAAAGTGCAGGGAGTGGAAGGTGAAGTGCAGTACGATTACCGCAACCTCTTCCACCTGACCCTGAACGCCACTTACCAGAATTCCGTGAATAATACCAGCAGGGGCGAAGGTAAAGACGAAACGGAAGAAGCATCTTACGGCAGCAAGATCCCCAACATGCCCTGGCTTTTCGGCAACGCGCTGGCCAGCCTCGGTAAAAACGACCTGCTTGGTAAGAACACCCGGCTCCAGTTGAACTGGGACATGCAATATGTGCACTGGTTCTACCTGACCTGGTCCGAATTCGGTACCGTTGCTTCCAATAAGCGCGTACCTAACCAGTATATCCAGAACCTCGGGTTAACCTACTCGCTGCAAAACGGCAAGTACAACATCAGCGCCGAGTGCCGGAACTTTACCGACCAGCGGGCGTACGACAACTACCGCCTGCAGAAGCCGGGCCGTGCTTTCTATGTTAAACTGCGTTACTTCATTCACTAATTTCATTTTCCATTAGATATGAACACATTATTTGCAAAATGGAGCCGTGCCGCCGCCCTCATCGCAGGGATGGCAACACTGGGCGCCTGTGTGAAATACGACGATAAGATCTCCGTAGGCCCCGGCAGCGGTTCTGAAAACTATGCGATCTGGATCCAGCTCGGTTCCTGCCCAACACCGCACAGTATATGGTGGGCTCGGAAAACCTCCAGGGCGTCGTGACCCTGAAAAACAACGGGGTCGAAGTAACGGGTAACGCGGATTACGGTATCATCGCGCGGAATGGCTATTACTACTATCCCAGCACCAGCAGCAACAACCGCAGGCTGGTAAAATATTCTTTCAAGGATAACCAGCTCAACACCGTAAAGCAGGTGCCGTTTACTTATCAGTCCAGCGTTTCCACTTATTGCTGGGTAGACGAGAATACTTTCGCGCTCGTGGGTACGGATGGCGCGCGGAAGAAGGTGCTCTGCTCCGTGGTGAATGCCAGCGACCTGTCAGTTAAAAATACAGAGCTCCCCATCGGCGCCATCCCCGCAGGATATAGCGCCGTTGCCACGCGCAGCCTCAATTACGTTGACGGTAAATTATTCCTCACACTGGCATACACCGCGGATTGGCCCAATCCTGCTTATCCCAAAGCGGTTGTCGCTATCATCGATTACGCGTCCCAGACGCTGGTGAAGCAAATCGAGGACGACCGGTCCGTGGGCGCTGGTATCTCCAATATGTGGATGGAAGCGACCGTGGTGGACGAGAATGATGATTACTACATGCTGTCTTATCCCGGATGGTTGTCTGCCACCATGAAATCCGCACTCTACCGGATCAAAAAAGGCACGACCGAATTCGACCCTTCGTATTTTGTGGATGTGGAAAAGGAACTGGCCGGCGCAGGCGTAGCCCTTTATGGAATCGGATCCGGCAAGGCGCTGATGAAATATAAAGCACTGCCGGACGATGGCACGGATGCCGAGCACATCATGGCGTATGCGCTGGTGGACCTGGCCAAAGGGACCATCATCCGCAAACTGACCGAGCTGCCGCTCGATAAGGGCGAAATGCTCCAGACCATTACGGTAGACGGCAACACGGCCTATATCATGGTCAATGCCAAAAACAGTAAAGACTATATCTGGGTGTACGATATCAAGAATGATAAAGTTACCCCGGACTGGAAATCTCCGGCGGCTACGACTACCTGCTGCGCGTAGATAAACTGAAATAATCACGTCCGGCAACGGACATTGGCACTTTCCCGGTTTCCGGGAAAGTGTCGTTTTTATGTATGACGACCATGAAATCAGCATTATTAAAATTCAACGCCTGGTTCCACCTGTGGATCGGTATCGTAACCGGGACCATCGTATTCATCGTTTCCATCACAGGGTGCATCCTCGTGTTTGAATCCGACCTGCGCGACTGGCTCATTCCGGAAAGGATGGCAAAGGCCCCGGCGGGTACGGCACAGCTGCCGCCATCGGTGCTGGTGCCAGCGGCGGAAAAAGCGATGCCAGGCTACCACGTTCACTCCATTCAATACCACAAACCCGGGAAGGCGGCGGAGATCACTTTCCATTCCGATTCGGTTGTGTATGTGAATCCTTATACGGCGGAAGTGAACGGGGTTGTGAATAAAATCGACTTTTTCAGTTATATGGAGCAGGGGCATGTCACATTGTGGCTGCCGCATAAAGTGGGCACGCAGGTGGTATTGTGGAGCACACTGATCTTCTTTTTCCTGTTGCTCACGGGGCTGGTGTTATGGTGGCCGAAGAAATGGAACCGCCATAATATCAGGAATGCCTTCACCATACTCTGGAAAGGAAAATTCAAAAGGGTGAACTACGATCTGCACAATGTGCTCGGGTTTTATACCTTGCCTGTCACTATTCTCATGGCGTTTACGGGCATTTATATGGGCTTTGGATGGATTCAGAAGCCTTTCTACTGGCTGACCTCAGGCGGAGAAAGCATGCCGGCGTATTATGAGCCGCCTTCCGATACTACTAATGTCAACGCCCTGGAGAAGTTTAAAGTAGTGGACGAAGTGTGGCGGAAGTCAGTGAATGAGTTGTCTGTTCCCAAAAGTTCGCAGGTGCTGATCGGTATACCGGAAGATGATGAAAGGGAAGCTTCAATTTATACCTACGTGAATATGGAAGGCGCTTTTTACACAGGTTATTACTTCGACCAGTATTCCGGTGAAAAGCTGCAGGCCGGGGGCGTTGATGTGGTGCCGTACCAGCAGGCTAATTTCGGTTCCAAATGGCGCCGGATGAACTATTCACTGCATACCGGGTTGATCCTGGGCCTTCCTACCAAGATCATTTATTTCCTCGGTTCCCTGATCGCCGCCAGTTTACCCATTACAGGGTTCCTCATCTGGTGGGGCAAGAAAAAGAAACAGAAAAGGAAACCAGCGAAACGCCCTCAACAGGCCGTTGCCCGATAAAGCAAAACGCCGTTGCCGCACTTGCGACAACGGCGTTTTTGTTTTGGATAATATCCCGATCACTCAGCCCCTTTCTTTTGCACATCGTCGTTACTGATTTTCTTCCTGGACTTCTGTTCGAACATTGAGCCGAATTCCCAGTTGAGCGTCAGTTTAAGCGAGCGGTCGTAGTACCAATGCAATACGCTGGAGCGAAACGCAGCCGTGTTAATCACTTCGGTGTTGCTGAGGGTATTGTTGAAAGGATTGATGGCGGAGAGCGTAATGGTCATTTTGGTCGCGGTAATTTCTTTCTTCGCGGAGAAGCTGTAGAAGTACCAGGGCGTACGGTGCCCCGGAAGGTGATGGTGCGGGTGGAGTATTCTCCGAATGCGGAAAGCGCCACGCCGCCGGGCAGCTTGTACATCGTGTTCAGGTTGATATCCGACGCCCAGCCTTTGCTGGCTACAAAGAGCGCGCGGCTTTCATAGTCGAGGCGGTTGATGTTCAGGTTGCCGTTCAGGTTCCATTTGGGCGTGAGCTGTACGGCGCTGCTGATATTCGTTCCATATTGACGATTACCGGCCAGGTTCTGCTTTTGCGTGGTGGCGACGCCGTTAGCGTCTGTGGTGGTGAGGTCGAAGATGGATTGATCGGTTTGTTTATAGAAGGCCGCGACGTTGAGGAACAGTCCGGAAGCAGGCGTCCAGGCATAGGAAAGCTCGCCCTGGTGCATGATCTCCGGCAGCAGGGCCGGGTTGCCTGTCACGATATTGCTGGGATCGCTGGCATCTGCGTTGGGGTTGAGATCCCAGATGAAGGGGCGTGTCAGCCGCTTGGTGTAGCTCAGGCTTAGGGTTTGCGCGTCGTCCAGTTTTTTGGAGACGGTGGCCGTGGGCACGAAGTTGAGCAGGGTATTGCTGAACGCATCCTTACCGCCACGGAATTTTCCTTCCATGCTGGTATGCTCCAGTCGTGCGCCGGCTTCGGCATACCATCCGCGTTTGAGTTTCATCTTCATCAATAAATATCCGGCTACCACGGTCTGGGAATAGCTGAATCTGTCGGAGCGGTCGGAAAGGAATTCGAGCCCTGCGGGTGGCGGGGCGTCGGAAAACCATACATCATATTGATTATTGGCATCGCGGAAGATGGATTTAACGCCGCTTTCCAGCATGAACGCGCCATCTGAGGTAAGGGGATGGGCGTAGTCGGCCTGCAGGGTGTATTCCGTGTTGCGGGTTTCGCTGATGTTCTCCTCGCGGGAACGGAACTTGCCATCGTCGGCCGATTGGATGCTGGCGTAAGAGGAGTTGCCGCCGGTAGGTGAGATCTGGGCCATAGCGGTGAACTCCTGGCCGGGGTGTTTCAGCTTGCGGTTATAGCCGAGGGAAATATCTGCCCCGTGGAAGCGTTCCTTCTTGCGGGCGTCCTGCAGGTAGGCGTCGGTCATTTCGCCGCCGGGGAGGAAGATGCGGGTGGTCTGGGTGCTGCCATCGGGCCAGGAGCCGAGCCAGGCATTGACATTGAGGCTGAGCTCAGTGGCGGAGTCCGGCGCGAAGCCGATGGTCATTTCTCCAGAAGTGTGGGGCATGACGTTGTTCAGCCGCTTTTCCTGGAAGAGGGTAGACGTCGGAACTCCGTTTTGCAGCGAAGTGCGCTCGGTGAAGGTGGCCGATTTATCCTGCAGCCGGTGGAAGTGGCCATGGAAGCTCATGTTCCATTTGTTGCGCGAGAAAGACACACGCGGGTTGATAGCCTGTTCCCAGTTGCTGGCGGTTACTTCCAACGCACCGCTGAAGCGTTTGCTGCCTTTCTTAGTGATGATATTGATGACACCTGCGGCGCCTTCCGCGTCGTATTTAGCAGAAGGAGCGGTGATGATCTCGACCGACTGGATGATATCCGCCGGCATCATATTCAGCGCGTCAGCGGCGGAGCGGGCCATCTGACCGGAATACTTCCCGTCTACCAGGATGCGGAGGGTACCGCTGCCGCGCATGGTGACATTGCCCTGCGGGTCTACGTTAAGGGCAGGCGCTTTGCGGAGCACATCCGCCGCGGTACCGCCTTTGATGCCGATATCATTGCCGGCGTTATACACCAGCATACCCGGTTTTTGTTCGATGAGCTGCTTCCGCGCGATGACCTGTACTTCTCCTAACTGGCGGGAGGAGGTGGCGAGGAAGATGGTATCCGCTAAGCGGGGGCTCCCTGAGTTGCATTAAGCGGCAGCTGGAGGGGGCGGTGGCCCACAGAAGTGATCACCAGCCGGAAGTGCCCCGCGCCCGGGAGTTGTATGCTGAAGGCGCCGTTCTCTTTCGAATAGGCCGCGGCTACGGGGGCGTCCTGGTCGTTCAGTACGCCCACGGTCACGTATGGCAGGGCTTGCCGGGACGAGGAGTCCGCGATCACGGCACGGATGACTGGTCCTGCGGAAGGAGAGGTTTGCCCGAAGGCGGTGAAGGTCGTTAGGCCTCCGGTAAGTGCTGTTAGGAATATTGCCCGATAGTTAAGGTTCATGGTCCGTTCTCATTGTTTTGGGCCGCTAAATTCGGTCATATGCGGCTCCGGCGTTTATGAAAACGGGAGAATGATTTATGTAAACGGGAATAAATGTGGATATGGGATGATACCTATCGCAGCATCTCATCCACCACCGGCTTCAGCGCTTTCGCCCATGCCTCATAGCCTGCAGTCTGCAAGTGAATGCCATCGGAGGAGCAGCGCTGCGGATCGAGCCTTCCATCTGGCAGTATAAATGTACCGGCCAGTGATAAGTATTTGCCCCGGACGGCGAAGTCGCGGATAATGGCTTGCGTCTTTTCATATTTGACACGGCGCATCTCTCCCGGCGTGTTTCCGGCAGGTAAAGGTCCGATGAGCAGGACCTTTGTCTTAGGCATGTTTTTGTTGATCCACGTAATTATTTCTTTGATGCCTTCAGCAACTTCTTCCGCTTCGTTATCCGGAAAGTTATTGACGCCGATGGTAAGGACGATCAGGCGGGGCGCCGCGTTGCGGTATGCACCGTTTTGCAGGCGCCAGAGCACGTTCTGCGTACGGTCGCCGCTGATGCCGGCGCATTCCCATTTGTACATGCCGAAGGCCGCGTTGAATGCCTGGAAGCCCGCTTTGTAGGTGACGGTGGTACGATGGCCGCCGGTTCCTGCGTAATGGAGTTCCCGAGGAAGACGATGTCCGGCTGACCGGGGGTATGTAACAGGCTGTCGATGTTTTCGTGCTGCCCCCACCAGTCCTTGCCGGGAGTCCAACCTGCGCCTGACCGGTATTCACTGCCGGGAGCCGCGATGGCTGCGAAGTTCGGGAGGCGGCCGAGTGCCCGTAAAATGGAAGGAATGCCGCTATCCACCGCCATTACGCCACGATCCGATAAACCCGCTTTTGTAAGCAGTGCAGGTAATCCGGAAGTATCTTTGGCAAATACGATATGGAATCCCCGTTCCAGCAAACCTGAAGCTGTAACGGAATCCGCTTTGCCTGACAGCAATGCCCAGGGATAACCTTTCGCGGAAAGATTGGGATGCACGATGGTCACCGGAGCCCCCTGCCAGCTGAACCCGGAAGCGCGGAAACCCATAACCAACGGGGCTTCGATAGCCTTCAGGCGGCGCTTTGCATCGAAGGGGGCGGTGTATCGGGTCTGCAATGTCTCGTACAACCTCCGCGCGATTTCGGTTGCCCCCAGTGATGAGAGGTGTAGTGGATCCTGGAAGTATTCCCCTTTCGCAGCGATCACCGGCGCGAGGTCAACGATTTCGCAGGATGCTTCAATGCTAATGCGCGAACCGTTTCCATTTGCTGCGATCTTGCTGCCAGGTCGGTTCCCGGCAAAGCGGGCGGCAGTGCAAAGATGACGCGCGGAGGGCGATGCGTCATCAGTAATGGCGACAACGCTATTTCATACTGCCGGGTATCGGCGAAGCAGAGAATGACGGTGCGGGTTATTTGTTGAGGTCGGTACGGCAGCGTGTACATCTTCACCTCGTACCGCGAACCCAGCATGTTTTGCAGCTGTGCCGGGAAGTTGTTGCGCTCGCGGCTGGGGAGGCCATTTCCATGCATGACGCTGTCGCCGATGCAGGCAATACGGACCGGGTTGCTGATGGCGGATGCCCGGCTGGCGGCCAGTAGGGTAAAGAGCAGGAACAGTTGTTTCATACGTGAGGATTATCATAAAGATATACGGCGAAGGGTTATGATGGCAGAATTGTCAACATATTTGAGGTATCCGCTAAAATACTGTTATCCGCGAGCGATAAATTCCCTATTTTTCGGTAGTTAATAGTATGATAAGCAGCTGCCGGGCCTTCCGGCGGCATCACTATCCACGAAGAAATCGTCCTGAAAAGGAATTCAAACTGATGTACATGATGAAGAAAGTGCTCCTGACGCTTTGCGCGTTGTTGGGTATGACCGCCGCCTCTATGGCGCAGCGCCCGCCGAATATCGTATTGTTTATAGTAGATGATATGGGTTGGCAGGATTGTTCGGTCCCGTTCTGGACAACGGTCACGGATTACAACAAACGCTACCGCACGCCGAATATGGAAAGGCTGGCGCGGGAAGGGATGAAATTCACGGACGCCTACGCAACGCCTGTCTGCTCGCCGAGCCGGATCAGCCTGATGACGGGGATGAACGCCGCCCGTCACCGTGTCACCAACTGGACGTTACGGAAGAACGCTTCTGTGGATGTAAAAGACTCGCTGCTATCTCCGCCGGAATGGAATGTGAACGGACTGGCGCCGGTTCCGGGCATCGGGAAAACCGTATATGCTGACGCGCTTCCTTCGCTGTTGCGCCAGTCGGGGTATTATACCATCCATTGCGGCAAGGCGCATTTCGGAGCGCAAGAAACACCGGCGGCCGATCCTATCAACATTGGGTTCATGGTTAATATCGCCGGTCATGCCGCAGGCGGGCCCGGCAGTTTCCTCGGCACTGAAAACTATGGCAATAAAGGCGATACCATCACGCCGCCATGGGGCGTACCGGGTCTGCAAAAGTACCACGGCTCCAAAACCTTCCTGACGGAAGCCCTCACGCAGGAAGCCCTCACTGCTTTAGAGAAACCCATCGCCGACGATAAGCCTTTCTTCCTTTATATGTCCCACTACGCTGTGCACGTACCGCTGGCGGCGGATGAACGCTTCGTGGAAAAGTACCGTGCCATGGGCCTCCCGAACAGGAAGCAAAGTATGCATCCATGATAGAAGGGATGGACAAAAGCCTGGTGACATCATGGATTTTCTCCGGGAAAAGAAGGCAGACGATAATACCATTATTCTTTTCATGAGCGATAACGGCGGCTATAGCGGTCCGGGAAGGGCAGGCCCCAGTTTACCCACAACGTGCCCCTGCGCGCCGGGAAAGGGTCCGTATATGAAGGCGGGATCCGCGAGCCGATGCTCGTTAAATGGCCGGGCGTGGTGAAGCCCGGCTCGGTAAGCTCCCAATACCTCATCATCGAAGATTTCTTCCCGACAATCCTGGAGATGGCGGGCGTAAAACAATACGCCGCGCCGCAGCGCGTAGATGGGATCAGTTTCATGCCGTTGCTGAAGGGTACGGCGAAGGCAGACAACGAGCGCGCGCTGGTATGGCACTTTCCGAATAAATGGATCGCTGCGGATGATCACGGCGTAAATTACAGGAGCGCCATGCGGCAGGGAAAATGGAAGCTTGTTTTCAACCAGAAGACCGGAGATATGGAGTTGTATGACCTGAAATCGGATATCAGGGAACAGCAGAACCTGACCGCGAAATACCCTGATGTAGTACGCAGGCTGTCGAAGACACTGGGGCAGAAGCTGGCGGAGTATGATGCGCAGATGCCGGTCGTCCAGTCCACGCAACAACCCGTTACATTACCGTATTAATAAAATCATCCCGCCTTTTGGCGGGATTTCTTTCATGGAGATAGGATTGCATGTCAAGTGCTCCAGGACACGCTTGAGCGTGTGGACTGGGTTGATAGGAAACGGATTCGGTTACCTTCGTGCTTAAATCCCCGTTACCATGCTCCCTGAATTTCAAGTTGACACCTGGCCTGAGGGCGTTCGTTCTCTTCCGCCAGACCCCTCTCTGATCCGGCAGTTCAGGCGGCAGGGCAGTTTCAACCCACGGATGCCGTTGTGGCTCATGCGCGGCATGGTACATCTCGCCACCCGGTTCATGACGCCGCGCCTGTACAGGGGTAAATTTCGCAGCCAATATCTTCGGTTCACCGCGCAAGACCGGCAAACAGGCCTTCGGCTGGTCCGTCCTGATACCGATGCCGAACTACCGGCAGTATTGTACCTGCATGGCGGGGAGGCTTGTTGACGGACAGTTCCAGTTATATCCACGTACTGAAGAACATCGCTCACGCCGCTCAGGCCGCGGTGGTGGCGGTCGACTATCGCCGTGCCCCGGAGCATCCTTTCCCTGCGGGGCTCGATGATGCTGAGGCAGCTTTGCAATGGATGTTCCAAAACGCGGAGGCATTCGGGTTCGATCTGAAACGTATCTCCGTTGCGGGCGACAGCGCCGGTGGCAATCTCGCTGCGGGACTGGCCCTGCGTAATGCAAACGGGGAACAACTTCCGGTCTACAAACAGATCCTTCTCAACGCCCGCCTTACCAACATCCGGCACTTCCCTTCCATGGAAGAATTTGGGGAAGGTTACGGCCTTACCCGGACAGGCATCGACTTCTTTGCTTCCAAATACTTCCGTTACCCCGCAGACGCCCGTCATGCCTACGCCTCGCCATTGGATGCTCCCGCTCTCAGGGATTGCCGCCGGCTTTAATCATTACTTCCGAATATGACCCGTTGCGTGACGAAGGAGAAGCATACGCTGCGGCATTGCAGCAGGCCGGAGTGCCGGTAAATGCGATCCGGTTTGCCGGGATGGCGCATACGATCGTGGTGTTCGGCGTCACGAAGGATGCGGCCGCCCATGCCATGCAATTGATCGCAGCAGCGGTACAATAACGCGACTTACGGCTGTAAAGACGGCAGTCGCAATTTGACCCCTTATTTGTCGTATGTGGCCACCTTGAACCCCGATTATTACCGCCATCTTTGTAGTGAATCAAAAACATCATATTATGTCAGGCAATTCAGTTTCACTGCACAGAATGCTTAAATCGACTCCCGGGAAGGTATACCGCGCATTTACCGAAGCAACCGCAATTGCTTCGTGGCTCCCTCCCTACGGGTTCCTTTGTACCGTCCATGAAATGACGGCAAAGGAAGGCGGCACATACAAGATGTCTTTTCACAACTTTTCTACCGGCAACAGCCATTCGTTCGGTGGTAAATACCTGTCGCTCAAGCCAAACGAATACCTTCAATATACCGATCAGTTCGATGATCCTAACCTGCCGGGTGAAATGATCACTACGGTATCATTACGTAAGACGATCGCCGGTACGGAGATTAACATTAAACAGGAAGGTATTCCTGCCATGATTCCTGTAGAAATGTGTTATCTCGGCTGGCAGGAATCCCTTGAAAAACTGGCCAAACTGGTAGAGCCGGAGATTCCGGACGCCTGAGGAACAGCAAAATATAATGAGGGGGAAAGTAGAAATGCTTTCCCGCTTTTTTTGTAGATTGATATACCCTGAAATGTCAATCCCATGCGTATCCCCTGTTTCTCTTTTGCCTGACAGGCTGCTTCGGCGGGTTGCCGGAGGCCAGGTCACAACAAATCAAGGAAATCGTCCTGCTGGCGGTAGCCCGGCACAACGAGGCCATGAACACAGGAAGCCCCGAAAAATAATGACATACTACGACCCCGAGGCCGTGGTCATGCCGGAATACCATTCTATCCTGTACGGACGGGAGCGGGTAGGGGAGTACTTCGGGCAGTGGTTCAGGAATACCTCCGCCAACCGGTTGCAGCGGCAGGTAGTGGATTTGCAGTTGGCTGGCTCCTATGCGCTGGAGGCAGGTAGCGCGGAGCAGTCGTTCGTGTTGTCAGGAAAAGACACGGTGCTTTACCGTACGAAGTATCTCAGGGTCTGGAACGTTACCGATCCCTCATCTGCCAGGATCCTCGCAGAAATATGGGGTTCCGTCGAATACCTGGACCGGTCAAAGCTCCCCGTCATCCCCGATCTGCCTTCAGCACCGCCCGGCACGCGTGTTCCTGATGAAACCAAAGCCGCCATTACCCGCAGGAATGCCCTGATCAGAACCCTCGTCATGCAGCGCAATGGCGAAGCGCATGCACGGCTCTTTGCCAGGATGCGATCTACATGCCCTATTATGAGCAGATGTATGTTGGGTCCGATAGTGTGAGCAGCTATTTCGTCCGCCACGAAAGACCGGGCGACGTAACCATCGATTCGCTGGATCTCTCATACGCTAATATGGTGGATCTCGGCGGACTGGTCCTGGAAAACGGGTATTATACCGTCCGCTGGCGCGCTTCCGCTGATGCTTCCGGCATCGTTAAAGGCAAAAGCATTAATATCTGGCGGAAGGATGAGCAGGGGAATGGATGATGTACCGCCAGATGGTGAATCACGACTAAGGGACGTTTTTCCCTTAATAGCCAGGCTATCAGCATATTGGGAAGCCAGCAGAGCCACGCCACGATATCATAGGCGGTGGTAAAATCTCCGGACCATTGTTGCAGGAAGGGCATCCATAACCTTAATGTCACGGCGGCAAAACTCGCCGCATAACTATACCGCATCCAGTTGCCATGTTGCAATAAATCCCCTTTCCGGATAGTGATATACCCCATTACAGTAGCATAAAACCAGGCAATGCTCAGGCATATGAACCCCAGCGCTGCCGCAGCGCCTCCCGAGGCATGGGTCGCCAGGTACAGGCCTGCCGCGGCTCCCGGCAGTACTGCTATGACGTACAGCTTGCCGATGTTCCGGTGGAATTGTGGGAACCGCTTGCGGATGTATGAGCTGAACTGCACCCAGCCGATGAGCAGGGCTAGTCCTCCCAGGGTGATGTGGGTATAAAAGCTTGCCTGCCAGGCCAGGTTCTGAAACAGCGCATCCGGTTTAAGCTTTAAGATACCGAACCGTTCGGTCACGAAGAAGAAGACCGGATATAGCCCGGTCGCGACCGACAGCATTGCCATGATTCCCCAGAGTAACTTTTTGACCATCGTCTTTTTGACAGCAAAAGAAGGGTGTAGGCAGGATGTAAACGTTCCAACTGGCAAGGTGGGCCGGGTTTACCTGGTGCCAAAAGAGAAGGATCCTTGCTGGTGGCTACTCCTGGCTTGCCGCGCGGATATTCTCCTGTAGGCAGTATTCCTTGGGAGAGAGGCCCGTCGCCTTTTGAAATTCCGGTTGAAGGAAGTTTTTGAGTTGAAACCAGCCTCAAAAGCCAGCGAAAGAAGGGTGAACTGACCATTGGCCGGGAGGGCGGCCAGCCGTTTGAACTCCTGGACGCGGAGGTCGTTGATGTAATCGAAGAAGTTTCTTTGCTCCAGGGAATTGATCACCTGTGACAGGGTATGGCTATTCACTTCAAGTTGTGCCGCTAGTTCATCCAGTGTTAGTTCCGGTTGGGTGAAGGGTTTTCGGTTTGCATGAGGTGGCTGAGAGAAGCGTGGATCTTCGTCATTTGATCCCCGGAGACGGCTGTTTTTTTGTATTTGACGTGGGCGTCTGCGGTGATAGGTACTATTGGTTCGGCGGGCGGATCTATTGAAGTGCTTTCTGTATGCTGGTTCGTAAAAATACCAACCTGTTTTATGCCGAAGTAACCGATGAACAGTACGAAGAGATCCACCAAAAGGAAGGTCGATACATCTCCACCGAAAGTAACCGACAGCCAGATAATAGCCATGCCGATGGTAAGGTACGCCAACCAGTTCAGGTTGATTTTCTCTGCATATGAAAACTGCTGGGAGATATTGATCCGGTGCTTTCTGAGTAGCAGGAGAGCCAGGGTCAAGTACAGGATCCCGGAGGGTACGATGGGCATCCGGATAATCGAAGTAAGCTTTTCAAAACCAGCCCCATGGTTTTCATAAACCGAGATCTTTTGATCGAAAGGCAGGATGTAAAAGCCAGTTAATAAAAGATAGGCGAGCGCTCCAGGCAGGAAGTGCAGCCACCATGGAATGCGTTTGTAATGCTGACGTGTGAGGGAAGCTACGTATGCATACAGAAATGGTCCATGTAGTAACGGCATAGGGATTTCCAGGCCCAGCAGGTAAGGAAACTGCCGGTACGACCCGGAAATCAGGAGGTAATACGCCAGTAAATGCAGGGAGATCAGGATCAGCCATCCTCCTAAAATCAGGTCGGCAGCAGATTTTCCCTTCTTGGTGAAAAGGAGTGAAGCGAGAAATATGGAGAGGATGATGCCTGTGATGTGAAACATCTGAAAAAGATAAGAAGGATTTAACGGATTTGCGTTTACCCAAATTCGATCATTTTCCAGATACCGGCAAAATGATCGGAAGAGAAATCAATACTAACGAAAAGAGGCAAAGAAGAAATATCAACTCTTTTATGATATCGATTTTAACTCCCTGACAAAAACGTCAAACTGAAATAGGTCATCATTAGGAATCAACGTATGTAATTATTTGATTCATATTTAGTTGTAGGCCAAATCTTGAGAAATTAAAATCTCGAATCAAAATAATAAAGTTTACGATATACATGAAACTTTACTATCTTTATTAAAAGTTTACGGTATACATGAAACTTATACAAAGGCCATTATATACTGAAAGGGTAATTCCATTTATCAATAAGCAGGTTATAAAAGTGCTAACTGGACAGCGGAGAGTTGGTAAAAGCTACGTCATGCTGCAATTGATGGAACATATCCGCAATACAGATCAGAATGCCAACATTGTTTACATTAATATGGAATTGGACAACTATATACATATTAAAACCCATGTTGATCTAAGCGCTTATATTGAAGATAAGTTCGTTGAAGGCAAAAACAATTATTTCTTTATAGATGAAGTGCAGGAAGTGCAGGAATTCGAAAGGACCCTGCGCAGTTTACTTGCAAAGGGTATCTGTGATATTTACTGTACGGGTAGTAATGCCAATATGCTATCGGGTGAATTGGCTACATATTTATCTGGCAGATATTTAGTCTTTAATATCCATAGTCTGAGTTACCAGGAATTTTTACAATTTCATCAACTTGAAAATAAATTTGAATCGCTGGTACTATATTTAAGGTATGGCGGTATGCCGTTTTTGAGTAATATCGGATTGCAGGACGATCTGCCATATGAGTATTTGCGTAATGTCTATTCTACCATTTTATTAAAAGATGTTGTGGCGAGGAGAATATTCGGAATGTTTCATTTTTAGAAAATCTTGTCACTTACCTCGCAGATAATACAGGTAGTTTGTTTTCTGCCAGCAATATCAGCAAGTATCTGAAATCGCAAAGAGTGGATATCTCCCCTCAGCTAACTATTAACTATCTGCGAGCTTTATGCAACACATTCTTTATACATAAAGTTGTAAGATCTGAAATCGGAGGGTTAAAAATTTTCGAAATCGGGGAGAAGTATTATTTTGAAGATCTCGGTCTGCGTAATGCAATCGTTGGCTTTAATCAGCGTGCAGACATTCATAAGCTTATGGAGAATGCGGTGTATTTGTACTTAATACAGCAAAACTATAAAGTGTTTGTAGGAAAGTTAGGAGATAAGGAGATAGATTTTGTTGCAGATAGGAACGGCACCAAAATCTATGTTCAGGTTTGCCTTACTATCATCGATGAAAGCACCGCGGACAGAGAATTCGGTAATCTGCTGAAGATCGAAGATAACTATCCTAAATACGTAGTTACGTTAAATGACGCGATAGTTGGTCAGGATAATAGTGGAATAATACAAAAAAACCTGCTAGATTTTTTAACGAGTGAGCTTTAAAATAAAAGGAAATACCAGGTTGGGAGAAGAAATTGAACTAAAACAAAAGGGAACATATAATGTTCCCTTTTGTTTGTACCGTGGTTGGGAGTTTATTGGAACACTTGTTCATGGAAATGTATCCCTTATGATATTACGTAAATGATGCTAAAATGGCCTTATTCTACTACATTTTATTCGTAAATTTGGATTGATTTTATAACATTTTATGGCCTTTAAAAAAAAAAATTGAAACATATCTTCATGAGTGGCGAAACAGTGCTGCGCGTAAGCCGCTGATTATCAGAGGTGCAAGGCAGGTGGGTAAAACGACTTTAGTAAAGGATTTCTCAAGAGCGTACAAAAATTTTATAATATTAAATCTTGAAAAGGCGGGAGATAGGAGATACTTTGAGGATTATAATGATGTAAAGACAATCAGTGAAGCGCTTTTTTAGCCTATAATATTCCTTTGTCAGAGATTGACGATACCTTACTGTTTATTGATGAAATTCAGGAAAGTCCTCAAGCTATTCAATTGTTACGTTTTTTTATGAGGAAATACCGTTTTTACATATCATTAGTGCGGGATCACTTTTTAGAATTTGCTATTCAAAAGGTCAAGAGCTTTCCTGTTGGAAGGGTTGAGTTTTTATACCTCTATCCAATGAATTTTGAGGAATATTTATTAGCTGCAGGAAGAGCATCCATTTTTCAGCAACTTAAAACAATTCCAGTAAAACCAGCTGCTCATCAAATTCTTATGGACCTGTTCCACAGGTATGCAATAATTGGCGGGATGCCTGAAATTATTAAAACCGATATTGAAAAAAGTAACCTTGCTGATCTAACAAGAATTTATGAAAGCATATGGGGTACTTATAAAAATGATGTGGAGAAGTATGCCACTAATGATACAGAAAGGAAAATCATTAAACATATCATGGATACGGCTCCGTTATATCTGGATGAGCGTGTCAAGTTTCAGGGTTTTGGAAATTCTGCTTATAAATCCCGGGAAGTTGGAGAAGCATTCAGAACATTGGAAGATGCAAAAGTGATTCGCTTAATTTATCCTACAACGGATGTACAACCACCCCCCAGGGCAGACCTGAAAAAGTCGCCACGGTTTCAAATATTGGATACGGGGCTTGTAAATTATTCCTTATCTATTCAGGCGCAGATGTTAGGCATGGATGACTTAAGCAGTACCTATAAAGGTGCCGTGATACCGCATTTAATAACACAGGAATTCATATCACTTCAAAACGTATCTCCCAATCAACCGCATTTCTGGGTAAGACAGAAATTACAATCCAATGCAGAGGTCGATTTAGTATTGGTTTGTAGGGAATTTTTAATTCCTGTAGAAATTAAATCGGGAAGTACAGGATCGCTCAGGTCTCTTCATCAATTTATTGAAGCCGCTGACCATCCCTTTGCAATCAGGATCTATGGGGAAGCTTTTCTGTTGAAAAAGCAATAACTCCTGGTAAAAAGCCTTACATACTTATGAATCTCCCTTACTACCTGGGTACGCAGTTACCTGCTTATTCGGAGTGGTTGGTACAACAGCAGATTGAATAATCGGGATTTGTTGTGCTTTTGTACTGTGATTGGGAGCTTGTTGGAACACCTAATTCATTAATTATTCTGTTCTATGAAGGCTACCTCATCTTGGATATGGCGCAGCAGTTCAAGGTTAGAGATTAACATGCTCTACTTCTTTTAGTATGTGTGGACCGATGTGTTTACTGAGTGACTCGCGTGTTACTAATTCCACTTTTCTACCAAACAGGTCCTCTAGGAAAAAGGCGAGGTCGATGAAGTTATCGTAGTTCTTTTTATCTACTTCAAATTCCACAAGCAAATCTACATCGCTTTCCTCGCTAATAGATGAATCTCGCTTAAATAAACCGAACAACCCCAACTCCTTTACACCAAAAGACTTTATTTCGTCACGATGGGTTGAAAGGAGATGAAGCAGGCCTGTTTTATTTTTCACGGAAGTAAGCATAGCATAAAGATACGAAAATTGAAATGCATCAACTAATTGATAATGAGTGGCGTATTAGTTGAATGTAGAAAGGTGGGCGGTATATTGGTTGGGGTTTATTTCAGCTATAGGGTGGTTTTAATTAGGGGAAAATAAAAAGGGCTGCTCAAATTGAACAGCCCTTTTTTTTTGTACCGCGTACGGGAGTCGAACCCGTCATTCCTCCGTGAAAGGGAGGCGTCTTAGCCGATTGACCAACGCGGCATCGTTATTGATTTGGGATGGCAAAGGTAGGAGTTTTCTCTACAATTCCAAAAATATTCAGAAAAAAACTGGAAATCAGCCAGTACGATGCTTCGCACCCCAGGCAGATATCTCCCGCAACATCGGCTGGGTCGACTTTCCAAGCGCCGTCAGCTCATACTCCACACGCGGCGGTACCTCCGGGTGAACCGTGCGCGCCACCAGTCCATCCGCCTCCAGCTCCCGCAGCTGCGCCACCAACATCCGCTCCGATACGCCCGGAATGTCTTTCCGCAATTCGCTGTATCGCTTTCGCCCGTCCGTCAGGCTAAACAGGATAGATGGCTTCCATCTTCCTCCTATCACAGATAATGCATGAGACATCCCGCAAAGCAGGTTCAGGCGCGACTCATTGATGCTGTTCGTCGAGTTCTCTTTACGCATACTTACTTAAATGTTAGTACTTGACAATCGCGTCAGTACCTGCAAAGGTAAAGCGTTTGAAATAGTTTTGCCTTATGAAAAATCTACACCAGCAAACAGTATTGATAACCGGCGGCAGCCGGGGCATCGGCGCCGCCATCGTGAAACGACTCGCCGCCGAAGGCGCTAACGTAGCGTTTACTTACCAATCGTCAAAGGAAAAGGCGGAAGCCCTCGCCGCAGAAATCACCAGCCTCGGCGGAAAAGCCCTCGCCATTGCGGCCGACAGTAAAGACCCCATCGCCGTACAAGCCGCGGTAGCACAGACCGTCGCCCATTTTGGCGGGATCAGCATCCTGGTCAACAACGCCGGCATCGGCAATATCAAACCCCTGGATGAATGCTCCCTCGAAGACTTCGACGACACCATGGCCGTGAACGTCCGCGCCGCATTCGCCGCTTCTAAAGCCGCCATACCGCATCTGCCCGCAGGCGGCCGCATCATCAATATCGGCACCTGCCTGGTAGACCGCATCACCTTCGGCGGATGCACGCTCTATTCCACCAGCAAGGCAGCGCTCACCGGGCTCACCAAAGCATTGGCGCGTGAACTGGGACCGAAGAAAATCAATGTGAATATCGTGCACCCCGGGCCGATCGATACAGATATGAACCCGGCCGATGGACCGGGGCCGACTACCAGCGCTCCATTACGGCATTGGGCACATTCGGCAAACCGGAAGACATTGCCGCGATGGTGGCCTTCCTCGCAGGACCGGAAAGTGCTTTCATTACCGGGGCGGGATTTACCGTAGATGGCGGTACAAACATTTAAAAAGCTTCAGTTGACTCCATCAAAAACCGCTCTTACGGGAGCGGTTTTTGATTGTCCAAGCGGCTCTTGGAGAGACGCTATCATTAATCTACACAACTGTCTTGAGTATTATTTGCAGTGGAGCATGCCGTTTTTCCAATAAAACTCCACTTCGTTTTGGTCGTTCATATTATCAACAAATTCCGTGAGCGTTTGGTTGCGATAAATCCTCCCGTTTAATAATTTTTTTCGGCATCCCCAGAATCGATATATAATGTGGTATTAAACCACCGCGCGATCAAATCCTTCAGCTCCATTGCGGGAAGGTCCCTGAAAAAATGTTCTCCATTGATCCAGGTAATACTATACTGGTCCTGCATGCGGGCGGCCGTCAGCTGCCTGCCGGTAGCGGCGGTGGCTGCCTCACCCGGGCCGAGGGGGATGGAAGTGCCGGCGGCTTCCATTTCCATTGAACCACTGACGGCCTGCGCGGTTACGCTGGTAGGCGTGTATGCATTTATGTTGCATACGCCGTTGCGGGCGTGGATGTCTGCCTGTCCTGCGTGAATGGAGAATACGCTGTTGCCTTTAGGCGCGATGCGGAAATATCCTTCACCTTCCAGGTATACTTCCCGCGGGCCATTGCCGAAGCGGAAGGGGAACCGGAGCTTCGATGCGCTGTTGAGGATCACTTCCGTACCGTCTTCCAGCTGAACGCGGGTTGCTTTCCCGGAGGAACGTTGAGACTGTTCCATCCTGGTGCGCCGGGCGTATTGCTTTCGAACCGCAGCATATCGTTTTCAAATATGAGCCCTGTGGCCTGAACGCGATACCGCTGTGCGCCCCTTCGCGGAATGCAATAGTTTCCCCATTTCCGAATTGCAGCGTGATCGCCTGTATCTCAGATGGGATAACGGGCGGTGGAGGGTATACCTTCGCATCTCGCGGCCAGGCGATGAAAGCGGCGGTGATGACCGTTCCCAGTATGAGGCTCACGCTGATCCAACGGTTCCAGGTCTTTTGCATCCTGCGGCGGTGATGCCGTTGCAGCACCGCGAAATAATCCGCTTCCAGTTCCTGTAAGGGAAAACCTGACTTGCCGCCGTACGTTTCCGAACTCCTCAATGCGGTCCTGATGGCGCGCGCTTCCGCGCTGTTAGCCAGTAAATCATTCAACGCCTGTTGCTCTTCGGGAGTGATCGTTCCGATTAACTCTTTGTTGAGCAGGATGCGTATTTGATTTTCGTTTTCCATCCGAATATATAGATACGATTTCGAGGTGCGCGGGGTGAATGGGGGAAGCAAAAATGGTAATTATTTTTCTGATTGTTAATGGATTGAGAAAATACCGCGCTTAATGATAGCGGGATTCACCGGAATTGTTAACGCGGCCTCTTTTTAGCCGCCGGAATCCATAGTTGTTAATTCACCCTTTCAGCAGTAATGGTTCTCTTTATATAATTATACCGGCCTGAGAAGACCCCATTTTATTTGCCGCCCACAAAACGCATTCGATCATGGACAAATTGAATCAGTTCGTATATGCCCGCCTTATGCCGGCGCAACTCTCTGACCAACCTGCCGACCTCCCGGGCCTGCTCGGTGAGCTCCGCGACGCCAAACTGCGGATTACCGCCCGCCTGCTGGAAATTGACCCTATGCCGGACACCCCTGAAAACATCCAGGCCATCCGCAGATATCAGGTACAGTTCGTTGCCCTCGTAGACGTACTGCACCTCTTCCGGCTACAGTCCGGCCCCGCGCTGCAACACTTCTACCAGGATGCCGCTGCCCTCATCATGGAGCTCATCATGGCGCTCGAGCAATATTTTCCCGAATACCTCGCTAAAGATCTCTTCCTGCCCGGCCCTTACGCCCGGCACATCGTTTCCCAACAAACTTCCCGCATGCGCGAAACGGAATCCGCGCTGCAGGAAAGGAACATCCGGCCTTTCCTGGTGGAACTGATTTTCCGCCCCTCCACCGCCCCGATGCGCTCCTCACTTTCGGCGCCGCGCAGTATTTCCGCCGCCTGATGAGCGACCTCCGCGAACCCGCCAGCCATTACTATATGGACCCCGAAGAACAAACCCTCTTCATCCTCTTCGCTCATAACTTCAATTGCCCGGACACGCTCCGGTACACTACCGCCGCCCTCCGCAACAGAACCGCCGCCCTGCGCACCCTCCAGGAAAAGAAAGGCCTCCTCTCCTGGTACGAAAAAGAACTGCGGCACCTGCCCTCCACCGATTGCTCCCTGCACCCCGGCAAAGGCTCCATCCGCGACCAGCTCCTCGAATGGATCAAAGAAGAAAAACAATTCATGCACAACCTATATACCACATCCAACTCATAATCGTTTGTGTAATTCCAGGCCAACTCCCCGCAGGCAGGAAAATATTTCCCACCTGTGAAAGCAGTCCACCTTGTTAACCCATCTTCGTGTCGGATTTGATGCGAATTTCCTGCTTCACCCATTTTACATACACCAATGACTTTGCTCGACCACTTAATATCCGTGCAACTTTGCCCACAGGTGCTCACTAAAATGAGCGGCAACGCAGCACAATGCATCGAACAGTTGCAAGCTGAAAAGACCCGGATCACGGGATTGCTGTTCCGATTGTCCGACCTTCCCGCCGGTAATCCCCGGCGCACGGCCGCTGTCCGCTACTGGCAGCGCACAATTACCCGCCTGCTCGATGTGCTGCGCTGCTATACGGATGCCCCGGGCGTACACGCCCTTCAGCCCCACTACGCCGATGCCGCACAGCAGCTTCTCCAGTGCTGACCGGCCGGAACAGCACTTCCGTGAAGACCTCTCCCCGGAACTGCTCATTCCGCAAGCCTATGCGCGCACAGCACGCTCCTCGCTGCTGCCGCGTATGTTGCAGGCCGACCGTGGCCTGGCCCGCCTCGGACTGGAAGCTCCGCTCCGCCGCCTCATCCTGGAACCTGTCTGGTATTTCATCGAACAGCCGGAGGAGCGTATTTCCTTCGGTGAGCTCTTCTTCCTGCGTGATCTCGTATCCCAGCTCATGCTCTTTACACATCCCGGCAATGCTTCGGCAGACAGTGCCAGGATAGACATCCACCATCTCCTCGTAAGCATCAATTTCAATTCTGCCGGTTATTTCGAATACTTCGTGGATGCAGTGCGAAAGGAAATGTGCCGGTTCGCAGGGTTGCGGGAAAGATTGAAAGTCCTTACCTGGTGCCGCCGCGAACTGAAGGCCATTTTACCTTCAGACCGCCGGAAGGGCCTCCGGCCCGGAAGCTTCACCGTCCGCGATCAGCTGTTGGTATGGCTGGAGGAAGAGCGCATCTTCATCCGGTACCTCATGGCGCCGGTTGCGGATATGGTGGAAGGGGAGCCATGGTCCACCCGCCTCACCGTGCCACAGGCCGCCCTTATGGCCCGCGTATACATGGAGGAAGGGCTCGTAAGACCATCCTCGCTGCAACAGGTGTTTACATCCCTGGCAGATATGCTCGGCCTCCGAAAATCCGACACCGGCGCGGAAGACGCTTTCAGGAGCAGATACCAGCACCCCAGCCTGTCCACCATCACCGCATGCAAGCAATGGATGATGAAGGTGCTCGACCGGCTTAACGATTACGAACTGCAGCTGCGCAGGCCCGCCGATCATTAACCCATTTCATATCCGGAAAAACACATACACATGCAAACCGATTTCGGGCAAATCCTGTCAAAATTGGAAAGGGACCTCACGGCCATGGAAGACCGTATCCCCAACCTCCTGGAGCGTTTTAAAACCGGCGCCCAGCTATCCGATGAAGCCGCCGTTGCACTTAAAGGCCTGGTGCCGCAACAATTCGAACGTACGGCGGATGAGATCTTTTTCTTTAAACACATCCAGCCGCATATCCTGGCGAAGAAGATCTACTATGCCCAATTGTTCCGCATTGAGGCAGACCGTCCTAAAACCATCCGCGATGATTACCGCAAATTCCTCGACCAGGAGCTCCAGCGCATTACCATGTTTTTTGAAGTCCATAGCGCACTATTCCTATATTTCCGCGGTGGCGCCACTGAGCGCGACGAGCAATATTTCCTGCGCAACAGTACCTACAATAATGAATATCCTGTAGATCTCGACGGTATGCTGGATACCCGCTTCTGCACCGTCACTTCCTTCAAGCTGGCGGAGCTCATTGCCCTGGAAGATGTCAGCAAATACCTGATCCAGAAGCTGGAAAACCTCTATGCACTGCCCCGCAACCTGCAGTATAAACCACGGCTACGGTGGACGGAATCCAAGACAGACCTCGTGGAGCTGGGGTATGCGCTTCATCTCAACGGCAGTTTCAATAACGGCGAAGCGGATATCAAACAGGTGTTCGAATGGTTGGAGAATTCGCTGGATGTGGATTTCGGGAACGTATACAGCAATTTCCGCGACATCCGGATGCGCAAAAAATGGCGTCTTTCCTCACACGGCTGAAAGACGGTTTGCTGAAACGTATTGAAGAAATGGACTGATCAGACCAATCCGGCAATAGTGCGCAATGCCGCCGGAAGGTCCGGGTGATCGTAAGCGCCGCCCAGCGCCACGCGGATATACTGATCGTCTGACGTAAGGGAAAACATTTTTCCGTTGCTCACATCGATCTGCCTGCTCAGCAGCAATGCCGTCACTTTTTCAGGCTCCTTGCAGGGGATCCAGTAATGAAAGGAGTCCGGATGACTCAGGTAATCCTTCCCCGGAAGTAGTCTTCCATCAACAGGCGCCCTGCCGTGGCGGCCTCGCGCTTTAATGCAGCCAGGTTATGCAGCTGATGGTTGGCCATGAGCTGAACGCCGAAACGGGAGAAGAGGGTAGAAGTGCCGCTGCAGGTCATCTTCACGAAGTTAGCCGCGCCCTGCAGCAAATGCGCCGGATGAATGATATAGCCTGAGCGCAGCAGCGGGTTGAACGGCTTCGATAAACTAAATACATGCAACGTAATATCCGGCGCCAGTTCCAGGAACGACGGCGGTGGAGCGGCATGCAGGAACCGGTAGGCATCGTCTTCGATGATATAGGTTTCCGGGAAGGTGCGCACCACTTCCACGATCGCCATCCTGCGCTCCAGGCTCATAACGGCATTGGTGGGATTATGCAGCGTGGGCTGAAGGTAGATGAGTTTACATGCGTTCTTTTCCAGGCTGGCGGCCAGCTTTTCTGGAAGCATCCCCGCCGTCGGCCTCCACGACATGCAGGTTAAAGCCCGCTTCGCCGGCGATCATCCGCCAGCCGGGGAAGGTGAAAGGTTCTATAGCGACGCCCGCCGTCAAAGCCCTGTGGAATTTGGCGATGGTGAACAGTCCGCTGATGGCGCTGGGCACCGGCGTAACGGCCACCGCAGCGGGATCGAAGCGGAGATGGCCGGCCAGGGCCGATAGCGAATACTCGTCCAGCGGCTCGTAAGGCGGATGCAGCAGGTCGTACTGCTCGCGTTCGTTCAGGCGGTCGGTATATTCCCGGAAGATATCCATTTCCAGTGGCACGGACGGATAGTTGAGGCTAAGGTTCAGCATGGCGCGCACATTTATGTACCGGGAAGGTAGTAAATATGTTCGTTCGGAATTGATGATTATCTTTAAAACTTCAACCAATCGATATCCATGCTCAGAACGCTCCTTTTCATTACGACCATTGCCATCAGCCTCTGCGCCCGCGCGCAGGAAGTTTGTCCCGTTATCCCCAAACCCGCCCAGGCGGAGAAAGCCCCGGCCATTTTCTGCTCAGCGCCAATGCGGAGATCTTCGTGGTAGACCCCGCGCAGAATGCTGTGGGCGACCTGTTGCAGGAAGAGATATTGAAATACACCGGCGTAAAAGTGAAGATCGCTCATTCCGGCAAGCATGAGCTGTATAAGGCGGCGTTGGCCAATGTGAGCTTTGGGAAGTTCCCGCCGCTCATTGTCATAGGGGCATTTTGGATAGGAACGAAATACATACGGTAGACATTACGCCCGAACGTGTGAAGATTGAAGCGGGCGATGCAGAAGGATTCGTAAACGGCGCTATGACGTTCGTGCAGCTGGCGCGGTTGTCGGCCAAAGGGAAATCTGGCATCTCCGTACCCTGCTGGCGCATCCAGGATCAGCCCGCCATGGGATGGAGAGGCTTTATGCTCGACGAGTCCCGCCACTTCTTCGGCAAACAGACCGTCAAATTGCTGCTCGACGAAATGGCGCTTTATAAACTCAACCGTTTCCACTGGCACCTGACCGACGAGCCCGGCTGGCGCATCGAGATCAAACAATATCCCCGCCTGGCGACGGTGGGCGGTATCGGTAACAGGACGGACACCCTCGCCCCCGCAGCTTATTACACGCAGGAAGATGTCAAAGAAATCATCGCTTATGCAGCGGTACGCGGCATCACCGTCATCCCCGAGATCGACATGCCGGGCCATGCCACTGCCGCCAACAAAGCCTATCCCGAATTCAGCGGCGGCGGCACGGCGAAGTATCCCGAGTTTACTTTCAATCCCGGAAAAGAAGGAACATATCAATACCTGACCAACATCCTCCGTGAAGTGAACGACCTGTTCCCTGCGCATATGATCCACATCGGCGGCGATGAAGTAAGTTTCGGTTCCGCCAGCTGGAATACTGATCCGTATGTGCAAAGCCTTATGAAAAAGGAAAAGCTGAATACGCTCGTGGATGTGGAACATTATTTCCTCCGCCGGATGACGGACTCCGTCATCGCCATGCGCAGCAAGCTATTGGGATGGGATGAAGTGTCTGCCGCGGGGCTACCCGTTAACGAAACCGTCGTCTTCTGGTGGCGCCAGGAGAAACCGGGACAGCTGAAGATCGCATTGGATAAAGGATATAAAGTTGTGCTGTGCCCCGTCTTCCGTTCTATTTCGACTTCGTGCAGGACAGTACGCATACCGTAGGCCGCCGCTGGGGAAAGGAATTCAACCCGCTGCAGCGCGTATATGAATTCTCCCTGGCAACTACCCGGAGATCACTGACGCCAACCGCGGTCAGATCATCGGTATTCAGTCTAACCAATGGACGGAAGTTATCAAGTCGGAAGAAAGACTACATTTCATGACCTTCCCGCGCCTGCTGGCGATGGCCGAAGCTGCCTGGACGGCGCCGGATAAAAAGGATTTTGCCGGATTCGAGCAAAGATTGACGAAATTCATGCCGCTGTTAAAGCAACGGGGACTGTACGTGATGGAAACTCCCACGCTGACCCCTGAGCCAACACTATAATTACACCGAAACAAACCTGCATTATGAGATACGCATTGCTGGCAGGGGCGCTCCTTGCCGCCGCCTGCCAACCCTGGGAAGCCGCCACCGAAGCCGCCGCGCCGGCCAGGGACCTGCACACGCTTTCGAACGCCGATAGCATCCGGGTCTGCCACCTCGACCTCGACATCCGGGTCGACTTTACCGCACACCGCATCGAAGGGTCCGCTTCCTGGCATTTCACCAACCCGGATAACTTGTCAGTACTGCGCCTGGATACCGACGGCCTTACCATCGACAGTGTCACCAGTAACGGCCGCAAGGTGCCGCATACCCTCGACTCAGCCGTGGCGTTCCTGGGCAGCCGCCTTAATGTACCGGTGGAAAAGGGCGACACGCTCGTCCGCATCTGGTACAAGACCGCGGCACAGGCCACCGCTTTGCAATGGCTGGAGCCCGCACAGACCCTTGGCAAGAAACAGCCCTTCCTTTATACGCAGTCCGAGCCGACATATGCCCGCACTGGATCCCCGGCCCCGACGGTCCCGGCATCCGCTTTTCGTACTCCGCCCGTGTAAGCGTTCCCAAAGACCTCATGGCCCTCGCAGAGCGCTGAGAACCCGCGGCAGAAAAACGATAGCGGGGTATATCACTTCCGGATGGATCAACCCGTGCCGGCTTACCTTATGGCGCTGGGCGCCGGAGATGTGGCGTACCGCGCAATCGACGGGCGCACGGGTGTTTATGCCGAACCTGCCATGCTGGACAAAGCGCATTATGAATTCGCCGAAGTGGGCAAGATGGTGACCACGGCCGAAGGGCTGTACGGTCCTTACCGCTGGGGCGTATATGACGTGCTGGTGCTGCCTCCGGGATTCCCGCTGGGCGGCATGGAGAACCCGCGCCTGACCTTTGCCACGCCTACCATCATCGCGGGCGACCGCTCGCTGGTATCGCTCATTGCGCATGAACTGGCCCACAGCTGGAGCGGCAACCTGGTCACCAATGCTACCTGGACGACTTCTGGCTCAACGAAGGCTTTACCGTTTACTTCGAGCGCCGGATCATGGAAGCCATGATGGGCGCCGATTATGCTGATATGCTCTGGGAACTGGGCTACCAGGATCTGAGCGAGACGGTGGAAAGCATCGGCAAAGACAACCGCGATACCTGGCTGAAGCTGGACCTGAAAGGCCGCAGCGCCGAAGACGGCCTCACAGATATCGCCTATGAGAAAGGCGCGCACTTCCTCCGCCGCGTGGAAGAAGAAGCGGGCCGTCAAAAGATCGATTCATTCCTTTATCAGTATTTCAACTCGCATGCGTTCAAAACCATGTCTACCGAGCAATTCCTGGCTTACTTCAATAACGAGTTGCTGCATGGCGATACCGCCCTGGCCGCGAAGATCCGTGTGAAAGACTGGGTATATGGACCGGGAATCCCGGATAATTGTCCGCGGGTACCGCAGGCCCGCTTTGGAAAAGTGGATGCAGAAAGGGAGAAGTTCCTGAAAGGCGGAGCGGCCGCAAGCCTGCAAACCACGGGCTGGACCTCCCACGAATGGCTCCACTTCCTCCGCAAGTTGCCGAAACCGATGGAGCTGGCACAGATGCAGCAGCTGGATGGAGCTTTCCATTTCACAGAAACCGGCAACAGCGAAGTGGCGAACCAGTGGTTCATCATGTCTGTTGCGGCTGGTTATAAGCCGGCTTATGCAAAGATGGAGGCATTCCTCAGCCAGGTGGGCCGCCGGAAGTTCCTGACGCCGCTTTATACGGAAATGATGAAGTCTACAGAGGGCGCTGCCATGGCAAGTTCCATTTATGGAAAGTACCGCGGCAACTATCACCCGCTGGCGCAGGAAACGCTGGATAAGATTATCAGGAAATAAAAACCGAATTGTAAATAAAGAAAGGGCGGCCAAAATTGGCTGCCCTTTTTCATGCGTTAATTTAGAATGGCGGGTTGGTCTAACCAACAGTCATTCCACTAAAATTCTGTTAAACAACTGTCTTACAAAAGTAGCATGAGGGAGAGCAGGCGGCAAGTAAAATAGGAAGGATGGAAGCAGCGCGGCGTTGGTGTCCGCTTTCGGGCGGTAACGGAAACGGCTTCACGAAAGGCAAATGATCGTACTTCCCGGCATGCGGATAAGATGGTTAGCAAACATAACTACCCGGGACGACCGGCGAATACTGTAATCAGTAACTTAAAACCGGACACGTTGTACTGAAAGCGGACAAAAACGGGTAAAACGGTGCTTTTTGGTATTTTTAAGGCTTCAGAATCGGAAACAAAACAACCGGGAGGAGCTTTTTGTCTGCGCAAAGAAATACGGAACAGGAATGGCTGGACAGGATAGCCCTGGGAGATCAGGACGCTTTCAGGAGATTTTTCAACAGCATTATAAGGCGCTATGCTATTATGCCGGCACTATCGTGGACGACTGGCAGGAGGCGGAAGACCTTATACAGGAAGTTTTTTCCCGCCTGTGGGACAAGCGCCCCGCTTTCCCTAACGCCGCGGCCCTCAAATCTTGGCTGTATATTTCCGTCCGCAACGCCTGCCTCAATCATCTCAAATCAAAGGAACGGCAACAATCGCGCGATAGAGACTATGCCTATCTTGCCGGCGAGGCCCTTCCCGACATGACCGCCTTTGACCCGCGGCTCGCTGAGACCGAGATCATCGCCAGCCTCTACCGGGAGATCGAGGAGCTCCCCGCTCAATGCCGGCGCATCTTCAAGATGAGCTACCTGGAGGGGAAAAGAATGAGGCGATCGCCGGAGAACTGTCCATTTCCTACAACACCGTGCGCACCCAGAAGCTGCGGGCCCTTAAGCTCATCCGCGCCGGGTTGCTCAAACGTAACCTCCTGCCTGTCTTCTACGCCTGGCTGGCCTTCACCGGCCACGGCAACTAAGGGGCTTACTGCATATTTTTCCACCATTGTGCAAAAGTTTGGGAGTGATCATGTAACCGTACTGCTTCCCCGATCATGGGTGTCGCCAGCCGGTAGGGTTTGCCTTGTGAATACCCGGAGATCTTCTCCAGGGGCTCGTACCAGGGTGCTGAGCCAGCGTGAACTTGGAGTGATGGACCGTCATCATATTCCGCGCCTGCAGCTCCTGCGTGGCCTTCGCCACTTCTTCCGGTAATTCATGCACAGACTGCCAGGCTTCATTGTATTGGCCGCATTCCATAATTGCCCAGTCGGGTGCCCCATGCTTCTGGAAGATCTCCATAAATCGCGCATCATATCCCCGTCTCCGCTATAATACACGCTCATATGCGGCGCACGGATGTAGAAGCTTAGCCAGAGGCTTTGACCGCGGGTGAACCCCTGCCCGAATCATGATGGGTGGATTCGGTGAAGATGGTGTAGCCCGGCGCTATCTCCAGCTGCTCGTACCAGTCTTTTTCGATGATCTGTTCCGGCCGGTATCCCCAGCGTTCGTAATGCGCGCCGGCGCCGAGGCCGCATACCACGTGCTTTACCTTGTCTTTCAGTGCCAGGGCCGTCTCATAGTCGAGGTGGTCGTAATGGTCGTGCGACAGGAGCATGTAATCGATCTCGGGCATATCCGCGGCCGTGTATATGTCGCTGCCTTTATAAGCCCTTACGCCGCCGGGCAGGGCGATGCCTTCCCGCTGAAAACGGGGTCTACGAGAAAGCGGACGCCGTCCAGCTGCAAAAAGAAGGAGGAATGCCCGAACCAGACAATCATATCGCTGTCGCGCGGGGCGTTCAGCAGATCGGTTTTGATGGAAGGGAGCGAATCAATGGGCTCGCGGTTGGGGAAGCTGCGGAAGAGGGTTTTGTATATCTCGCCCGGCATGGAGTAACCCTCGGCTATCACCGGCGTTTCTTCCAGGTTGCGGAACCGGCCGTCTTTAAAGTGCGGGGATTGTTGGATGGCTTCCCAGCGCTTGCCTTCCGGCAGTGCGCCGAACTGCGGCCTTTTCATATATATCCAGGCGGTGACCGTTACAAGGATCACGACCACTAATAATGTAATCGTCATGTATTTCAGTGTTTTATAGAATCTTCTCATGAATGGAAGGCCGGATATCGCGGTTGTTTATGTTGACGAACGAAGCGCCGGAATATTTTGATGCGGGGAAGATAAATCTCCGGTGCTTACCCGCGAATAAAGATTTTTCAAAAAAGTCTGGAAATCTTGTCATCGAAATAACGAATCGCTTGTTTCTATAGTAATCCATATAATAAAATTGATGTTGGACCCACAACTGATACAAAGACCCGCCGAACTGATCCTGAAGGAACTGCGCGGCGAACAGACGGAAGCCGAGGCCCGTGAACTGCAGGAATGGCTGTCTGCCGACCCGCAGCACCGCGACTTCTACAACCGGATGACAAGCGCCCCGGGGCTGCAGTCCCGGTTGAAGCAATTCGGGAGCCGGATGAGCAGGCCGCCTGGCAACGGTTCGCCGAAAAACACTTTCCCGCCCCGGCGGACAACGAAGGGGAGAAGGTGAGGCGACTGAATTACCGCTGGTGGGCCGCTGCGGCCGTAACGATCGCCGCCGCCGCCGGACTCTGGCTCTGGAAGCCGGGGCGGACTCCCGACGCGCCCGTGGCAGCGGTGCAGCAGGTCATCCTGCCCGCCACGAGCAAAGCGGTGCTCACCCTGGCAGATGGCACCACCATCCCGCTGGACAGCGCCGGCAACCAGACCTTCGCGCAACAGGGGCCACGGCCAGCCAACAGGGCGGCAGCCTCGTGTACCAGGCGGGCCGGCCGGAAGGGGAGCTACAATACAATACGCTCCGTACGCCGCGCGGCGGACAATTCCGCATCTCGCTGCCAGACGGGTCGCAGGTATGGCTCAATGCCGAATCCTCGCTGCGGTTCCCGGTGGCATTCGGGCCGGGGTAAGAAATGTGGAACTGACGGGAGAAGCCTTTTTTGAAGTGCGCCCGGATGCCGCGAAGCCTTTCAAGGTAGCGGTGGATGGCAAAGCGGAAGTGGCCGTGTTGGGGACAGAGTTCAATATCAACGCCTATACGGATGAGCCGGCCATCCGCGCTACCCTGGTAAGCGGATCGGTGGCGGTAACGGCAGCGGGGCAAACGAAACAATTGCAGCCCGGCCAGCAGGCGGCCATCACCAACGGCGCTCCCGTCATAGAGGCGCGGCCGGATGTGGAAGAGGCCCTGGCCTGGAGGAACGCCGTGTTTTACTTCGGAATGCAGATGTAAAAGCCGTTATGCGGCAATTACAGCGCTGGTACGATGTGGATGTGGAATACCGCGGCAAAGTGCCCGACCGCCGGTTCGACGGCGAAATACAACGGAACCTGCCTTTGCAGGACGTGCTGGAAGGACTGCGGGTATCGGGGATGACGTTCACGATAGAAGGATCGAAAATCATCATACAACCAATATAAAAAAACAGAAACCGGAGGTGATTGGACCCACCCCGGCGAATGTCAGGCAGCTTAGCAACGAACTTGAATTACTATTAACCAGACAATGCAAATCTATGCAATTGACCGATCATGCCCGCCCCCGTTTTTTGAAGGGGCCGCGCTCAACCAAACTCAGACGAATCATGAGATGGACAGCATTTCTTATCCTGGCGGCCTGCCTGAATGTATCGGCCGCCACCTATGCCCAGAAGGTGACCGTGAAGTTGCAGAACGCTTCGCTCGAAGAGGTGTTCTCTGCCGTGAAGCGGCAAACCGGCTACCTGTTCTTCTATGACAGGGAACTGCTGCGCAATGCGGAAAAAGTAACCATCCAGGCCAGCAACCAACCGCTGGAGACATTCCTGGTGGCGGTATTCAAAGACCAGCCGCTGGATTATTCCGTAAAGGACAAGACGATCTTCATCAAACCGAAAGCCATTGCTTCCACCGCTCCTTCCGCCAAAGAAGTTAAACAGGAAGTAACCGGTACCATTACCGGTACCGACGGCACCCCGCTGCCCGGGGTGACCGTCCGCATCAAGGGCTCCCAGCTGGGAGCGTCTACTGACGTAGATGGCAAGTTTAAACTGGATGCCCGGCCGGGCGATGTATTGGTCATCACCTATATCGGCTACGAGCAGCAGGAGGTGACCGTGGGTAACGGCGCCCTCAGCATCCGCCTCAAGCCTTCCATCAGCTCGCTAGACGAAGCGGTGGTGATCGGTTACGGCTCCGCGGTGCGCAAGAGCCTCACCGGCTCCGTGTCTTCCGTGAGAAGCAAGGACATTGCCAATAGCCCCGTTACCGATCCGCTGGCTACCATGCAGGGCCGCGTTCCCGGGTTGTTCATTACTTCCAGCAGCGGCCTGCCGGGTACTACGTTCAACGTAACGCTCCGCGGCCAGAACTCCCTGCTGCAGGCGAACGGACCTTTGTACGTGATTGACGGTGTGCCATACCGGATCAACCGATGAATACCAGCATCCCGGTGGCAGGCGGCTTCCAGAGCCCGCTTTCCGCACTGAACCCTGCAGACATTGAAAGGATCGACGTGCTGAAGGATGCCGATGCGACGGCCATTTACGGTTCCCGCGCAGCCAACGGCGTGGTGATGATCACCACGAAGAAAGGCAGGTCCGGCAAGCCGACCATCAATGCCAATGTTTACAGTGGCGCCAGCAAAGTGGTGAACAGAATGGACATGTTGAACACTTCAGAGTATCTGGCCATGCGTAAGGAGGCGTTTGCGAACGACAATTTAACGCCTACCGTCGATAACGCACCTGATCTTACCGAGTGGAGCCAGACGGAGTATAACGACTGGCAGAAACGGTTGATCGGAAACACGGCTAACCAATCGGAAGCACAGCTTTCCGTATCCGGCGGAACGCAGCAAACACATTATATGCTGAGTGGTACCGGAGGAAGGAAACCACCGTGTTGCCCAATGATCTCGCTTATAACCGCGGAACGGGCCGTTTCAATCTCGATCATAACAGCAAAGACAATCGCTTTGGTTTCAGAGTGAGCGCCAACTACAGTGCTGACAAGAATAACTCTTTGCCCAGCGATATGTCGTATGTGTATAACCTTTCTCCGAATTATCCGGTGTATAATAACGATGGTTCCTTTTACTGGTTCGGTAGTGAGCAGAATCCTATCGCGGCGCTGTCGCGTACCTACGAATCAAAACCCGGAACCTCATCGCGAATGGTGAGATCCGCTATATGGTACTACCCGGACTTACCGCCAAGGTGACCGGCGGTTACACACACAACGCCATGGATCAAATGCAGATCACGCCGCCGGTAAGCCTCAACCCGGCAAATGCTGCCAACGCCTTTACGTATTTCGGGGATGTGAAAGCGCATTCTTATGTGTTTGAACCCCAGGTTGAATATAAAAAGACTATCGGGAAAGGTGATTTCAGCGTAATGGCTGGCGCTTCCTGGCAGGAGAGTATCCGCGACGGTAAACGAACGGATGCCAGCCGGTTCTCGGACGATGCTTACATGCATATCATGGATTCAGCCGGCGTTCGGAACGAGAACCTCATCTACTACATGTACCGCTACAACTCGGTCTTTGGCCGTGCAACGTATAACTGGGATGGTAAATATATCCTGAACGCCAGCTTCAGGAGAGACGGGTCCACCAAGTTCGGGCCAGACAACCGTTGGGGTACCTTTGGTGCGGTAGGCGCCGCATGGGTATTCTCTGAAGAACCCTGGATGAAGGAACTGTCCTGGCTCTCTCACGGTAAACTGCGCGGTAGCTATGGCTCCGTAGGTAGCGACAACATCGGGTATTACGATTACCTCGCCAGCTGGAGCAGATCCAACAGCGCATATGTATATGACGGAAGCACGGGCCTTCTGCCCTCCCGTATCGCGAATCCGGAATATCGCTGGGAAGAAACCCGCAAGACGGAGCTGGGGTTGGAACTGAGTTTCCTGAATAACCGCATTAATTTCAACGCCGGTTATTATCATAACCTGACAGATAACCAGCTGATTGATCTCGCCCTTACCCCGCAGGTAGGTTTCAGCGAATTGCGCGATAACTTCAACGCGGTTGTGCAGAACAATGGCTGGGAAATGGATATCTCCACAGACAACATCCGTCGGGAAAACTTTACCTGGACTTCTTCCTTCAATATCACGATCCCGAAAAACAAACTGAAGAAATTTGACGATATCGAGAATTCCAGCTATCGTAATGACTACGTTGTGGGCGAACCGATTACGATCGTGAAAGGGTATCAGTTCCAATATGTGGATTCTGCCAACGGTGTGCCCGTATTCTGGACAAAAGACGGAAGCGGCGGCCGGCCGGTTGAATTTACCGATTTCGTAATCCTGGGCTCAACCATGCCCGAATTCTATGGCGGTCTGCAAAACTCGTTACGGTATAAGAAAGTAGAATTAGACTTCCTTTTCCAGTTCGTGCAACAAGAGGGCGGTGAATACAATTACGGCAGATTGGCGAATGCATACGGTACCCGTTTCAATCAGGGCCGGGAAGCGCTCGACCGCTGGCAGAAACCTGGCGATATTACTGACATCCCCGTGCTACTACCATACAGGCTAACTCGCTGTTCGATGTGTACCGTTTGTCTAACGCGGTATGGGGCAATGCCAGCTATATCCGCCTGAAGAACGTTTCGCTGCGGTACGACCTGTCGGAATATGCAAAGAAAATAAAGCTGAGCAGGGCTACTGTATATGTGAATGCACAGAACCTGTTAACGTTTACCAACTATAAGGGAATGGATCCGGAAACGAAAGGTATCACCCTGCCACCGGTTAAGACCATCACCGCGGGTATTCAGCTGAGTTTATAATAACCATCCAAAAGCATCAAGATGAAACGATTTTCGCTTCTTATCATATTTGCCGCTTCATTAACGGCATCCTGTAACAAATACCTGGATACACCAACGCCTAAGACAGAGGTAGTAGACGAGCTCGTGTTTAAAGACGACAAGAATGCAACTTCTGCTGTAACTGGTATTTACATTTCCATGAACAGCCTCAACTATCTCTGGGGTAACGTGATGATGAATTTCCTGGCAGGCATCCATGCGGACGATGTTTACTATGCCAGCGCCTTCGAAGATTATGATGTATTCAGACAGGCCCGCCTGCTGCCGCAGAGCACATACGTGGAGCGTTTCTGGAACGCTATCTATAGTTATATCTACACCACTAATGCCTGTGTAGAAGGATTGACCGCCTCCACTTCGCTTACGCCGGCTGTAAAAGATCAGCTGCTGGTGAAGCCCGTTTTATGCGCGCTTACTTCTATTTCTATCTCGTGAACATGTATGGCGACGTACCGCTGGTACTGACCACCGACTATCGCGTTTCCGAGAAACTGGGCCGGGAGAAGTCTGAAACAGTATATAACCAGGTGGTGGAAGATCTGAAAGCCGCTAAACAATTACTGGGCGACAACTACCCCAACGGTAACCGCGTGCGCCCCAATAAGGCGGTGGCTTCCGCCATGCTGGCGAGTGTATCTCTACCGTCACGAATGGGCACTGGCTGAAATGGAATCGAATACCGTGATCACTAACGGTAATTATGAGCTCCTGAAGAATCTCAACAGCGTATTCCTCGCTAACAGCCGCGAAGCCCTCTTCCAGCTGCAAAGCGTGAACGTTGCCGGTGGCAGGAACACCTGGGAGGCCCAGGTGGCCATCCCTGCCAACGCAACGGCGGGCCCGCTCTTCCGGTTGGATACGATCAACCTGATACCCAGGTTCGAGGCTGGTGATGCCCGCCTTACCAACTGGACCGGCACCCGCACGCTTGCTTCCGGCGCTACCTACTACTGGCCCGCCAAATACAAAGTGCGCAACGCAACTCCGGTCCAGGAAAATACCATGGTGCTCCGCGTAGCGGAACAATTTCCTCATCCGGGCCGAAGCGCGTATCCGTCAGAATAAACTGACAGACGGCCGCAGCGACCTTGACTCCATCCGCCTTCGCGCCAACCTGCCGGTACTGGCTACAACGCTGGATCGCGATCAACTGCTCCTGGCGGTAGAACAACAACGCAAGTTCGAGCTGTTTGCCGAATGGGGCCACCGTTGGTTCGACCTGAAGCGTACCCAACGTTCCACCGCCGTGCTGGGCCCCATCAAAGGCACCAACTGGCAGGCTACGGATACGCTCTATCCTATCCCGGCTTACGCCCGTAGCACCAACATCAACTTATCACAAAATGAGGGATATAAATAACTAGTAATGCGTCTGATTGTAATCCTCCTCCTCATGACTTCCGGTTTCACCGCGCGCTCGCAAGAGCGTGTGGTGATCTCGCCGGAAAAGCCCGAACCGGGGCAAACGGTCACCGTCACGCTGGACCCCTCCGTTCCCGGAGGCCCTATCCCCGCCGGGGCGGCCGGTGTAACGCTGCAATTCGTCAACTCCAACCTATACGACCTGCCTTACACCATGCCTTTGAAAAAGGAAGGCGGCAAGTGGACAATAAGCTTCCAGCTGGCGCCCTACGCAGCCTTTTGCACCTTCAAGCTGATGAGCGGGGAGATTACCGAAAGGCCATCGGCCGACAGGCTGTTTGAAATGGTGGTATATAAAAACGGAAGCCCGTGCGCAATGCGCTTTACTACCAGGGCGGCAGCATGCCTAACCAGATGGGGAAATCCCTAAAGCCGATTCCATCATGGTTGCCCTGTACAAACAGGAGCTGGCGGCATACCCGGATAACTACGACTGCCGCCTCTGGCTGCTGAAGTATGAGGAAGGGAAGGCGGAGTCTCCCGCGCAGAAGGCCGCCATCCGTAAGCAGGCGCACGATCTCATCGCGCAGAAATGGAACAGCGCTCCCACCGACCGTGGCAACATGAACAAAGTAACCATGGGGTACCTCATCCTGCAGGAACCTACCCGCCTGGATTCTATCCGTAAAGTAGTGATGGAGCGCTACCCGGAATCCGGGCTTGGGCGCAGCCTCCGCGCGGATTTTATCGGGAAGGAAAAAGATACGGCCAAACGTATCCGGCTGCTGGAAGCTGCGCTGAAAGCAGAAACGGCGTCGAATGCGGACGACTTCTCGCCCTACCACGACCAGCTCTTTGACCTCTACGCCGCCGCAAAGGATTCGGCCAGGACCGTTTACCACGCCGGCAAGGTGCGCCTGGAAATGAAAGATCCCAACCTGCCCCGCTTCTATAAAAGCATGGCGCAAACCCTGATCGATAACGCGGTGGCATTACCACTGGCCCGCACCTACGCGGAAAAGGCATTGGCCCTGGCCGATCGCTGGCCTGCAGGGCTGATCCGGTACTTCCCGGAAACAGGTCACATCGTCCCGAAGGTGGATGACAGCACCCGCCGCGCGGTAACCGCCCAGGCAAAAGGGAACATGCTATCCATGGTTGGCCTGATCGATATGCTGGAAGGAAAGGATGCTAACGCTGCCGCACATATGCAGGAAGCGCTGGCGGCTTCCCACGATCACGAGACCCTCGACAACGTGAGCCGCTTCTATCGCACGACCAACCGGAAGGAAGACCTTGCAGCCGTTGATGCGCTGCGGTTGGAGGAATTGAAGGTTTCCGTAGCAAAGCAAATGATCGACCGCCCCGCGCCGGCATTGAACAGCTTTGTGGACCTGAAAGGCAAGCCCGTTGATCCGGCAAGCCTCCGCGGCAAAGTGGTGCTCATCGATTTCTGGGCTACCTGGTGCGTGCCCTGCATGCAGGAAATGCCCTTCGTCCAGAAGTTGTACGACGGCTTCAAAGACAATCCGGATGTGGTGTTCATGATCATCAACACCGGAGCGAAGAACACCCTGCAAGACGCGCAGAACTGGAAGGGGAACAAAACATATTCCTTCCCGGTGTACTACAATACCGACACCAACATCAGTGAAAAGTTCGGCTTCAACATCATTCCCGCCACGTACGTCATTGACAAGAACGGGCGGATACGATTTGCTAATATAGGATTCGAGGACCGGAGGTGGAATCTCGCCTTCGCGTCCAATTACAGATGGCATTAACACCTTAGAAACGGAAATCATGCTAACATGCAATTACCCCGGCCCTTTTGGGCCGGGGTTTTTGTATCTTGCCCGGATGCGTTACCTGTGGTACTTTTTCTATCTGGCCTGGCATTGGGATATCGGAATGGCCTGGTTCGTCATCCAGCGGGAGATCGCGGGAGAGCGGAAGTATGGCATCCGCACTATTGGCACGCACTACCTGGGCGATGCGATATCCGCCGATGCCAAAGCACAGGCCACGCAATATGAGCCCGTTAATTATTATTCCGCGGAGACCCTGATGGATCATGTGACCGGACCGGAAAAGCAAACGCGCTTCCTTGACGTGGGCTGTGGAAAAGGGCGTATGCTTGCGGTAGCGGAAGCATATGGGTTTAAGCGCATCACCGGCGTGGAGTTTTCCCCGGAGTTATGCGCGGCTGTGAAACCAGGGAATTATACCGTAGCCTGCGTAGATGCCAGGAAGATGGATATCCCGGATGATACCGGTGTCATATTCCTGTTCAACCCTTTTAATGAAGCAGCGATGGAGGAATTCGTGGAACGGGTGAAGGAAAGCCTGGTGCGAAAGCCGCGGCCCGTAAAAGTATTATATGCAAATCCGCAGCATCAGAATATCTGGGAAAATGCCGGCTGGCGGGAAACGGCAGCGTTCGAGAAGATGCGTTTTCTCAAGGGGCGGTGCTGGAAAGGAAATGATAATTACCGCTTACCGTAATATTGCGGATCCAGCTGAGCGCGGTATTCGGGTGCCGCTGCACGAACCCCGCCACAAACGGACAATACACCATTACCAGCTTCTTCAAAGACGCGGCCAGCCGGAAGGCTTCCTTCGCCAGTGCGGTGGCCACGCCCTTTCCTTCCATCGTGGCAGGCACGGTGGTATGCATGAACGCAATATCCTTTTTGTAATAACGATATGTCAGCACGGCAACTTCGCCATCGATCCAGACTTCCAGTTGCTGGTTGGCTTCGTTGTTGATGACGGTGTGCTGCGGTTGTTCCATCTGCGCTACAGGTTAGTGACGGAAGGGTCTACGATGCGTTTCCATTCCGGATGGCGCTTCAGGTAGGCGACCACAAGGGGCAAAGCGGCACCAGGGTGTAGTGGTTTTCTTCAAGGTAAGCGAGCGTCTTTTCGATCAGCGCCGTGGCTACGCCTTTACCCTCCAGTTCTGCGGGCGCTTCGGTATGTATGAGCCATATCTTGCTGCCGCTTTCCTTGTAAACGATGATAGCGGTATGCCCTTCCAGCGTCAGTTCGAACTGATGGTCCGTTTCATTCTTCACCAAAGGAAGACCGATGTATTCTTCTTTCATGCCGTCAAGTTACTGATAATTAACAATACCGGTTGCGTCATTGTTGCGATGCGCCCGGCAGCATAAAAAAGCGCCGCGGGGAACCGCGGCGCTATTGGTCAGTACGATAGATGAAAAATTAATACATATCCAAAGAAAGCGTTTAGTCGGACAGTTTGTTCTGCTGCGCCTTCAGCGTAGGATTCGCAGCGGTTTCTTCTGCCGGGATGGGCCAGAGGAAACGGAAGCTCTCGTACGCGTAGGAGGGCACGCCGCCGGTAGCGGGGAAGGTGGGGGCGTTACGGCATTGTAATCTGTACCGTCCAGCTTCATCTGCTCCTTTTTCATTTTGGCGGGGATGCCCCTGAAGCCGTATTGCGCATCCAGCGCCAGGCGGTGGATATCTGCCCAGCGGCGGCCTTCGCCCGCCAGTTCGATGCGGCGCTCCTGCAGGATGGCCAGCACGAGATCGGCAGGGGAAGGATGAACTGATCGGCCACTTCCACCGAACGGTTACGCACGGCATTCAGCAATGCCAGTGCGCGCAGGTTCTCGCCTTTGCGGGCATGCGCTTCCGCAGCGGTGAGCAGCACTTCCGCATAGCGGATGAGCGGCGCCCAGTCGGCGCGGGTGGTGTAGTCGCGGTATTTGTAGTTGAAGTAGTACCGGGAGCCTGTAGTCGCCTGGAAGACCTGCAACAGTGCGCGGCGTTTGTCTGTGGCTTTCCAGAACGGGGCGTTGTACAGGATGGGGCTGGTAGCCACCAGTCCGCGGCCGTTGAGGGAAGCGGGACCGAACATCGCCGCCAGCGCGCCGTTGCTGCCGCCGTTGGCGTTGGGGCCGTTGGCGATGGAGAAGATGGACTCCGTGTTGTTTTTATAGCTGGTGAACGGACCGTCGGGATCTGCCGTCAGCTGGTAGCCGCCGATGGCGCTCTTGTAAGGAGCCGTGGCGGGGATCAGCTTATTGCTCTCGGTGATGACGCCGTCCCAGTCGCCCATGTGTTGTTTGATACGGGCCTTCAGGGCGATGGCGGCGCCTTTGGCACGTTGTACGCCATCGGTCTGTTTGTCGGGCAGGTTGGCTTCCGCGAAGTCGAGATCGGCGATCAGTTTTGTGTAGCAATCCTTCACCGTTCCACGGTCCATTTTGAGGCCTTCTTCGTATGCGTTCAGCGAAGTGATCGCTTTGGTGCGGTAAGGAACGCCCCATTTGGCGCCGGCGGCATCGGCATACGGGTAGCTGAAATGCACCAGCAGTTCGTGATGGGCAAGTGCGCGCATGAAGCGGGCCTCGCCTTCGTAGGATTTGGCTTCCACATCGGTGATCACCCCGTTACTGCCGGCCTTCTGCACGCCTTCAACGAGGATGTTAGCCTGGTTGATGAGGGCATACAACGTGTTCCACATCGTAACGTTGTTCAGGGATGTGGGATTGGCGCCCCCGTAGGTAATGGCATAGAATTGATCGATGTTCAGCATGTCTTCGCCTCTCATCTCGCCCTGTTCAATAGCGGCGCCGCCAAAGGGATAACCGCGCTGGTTGGCCTTGGAATTGCCGTAGGTGCCGATTGCGGCGGATTCGTATACGCCCATCATGGCGAGCTTGATATTGCCCGGAGAAGCAAAGGCGGATTCTTCTGAGGCAAGGCTGATCGGAGCCAGCTCCGTGAAGTCCTTGCAGGAGATGATGGAAGTTCCGCTGCGAGCAGGAGGGCTGCTACGGCGGTGCGGCGGAAGTTGTATCTGGTTGTCGTTGTTGTCATGGTCATGTTTTTATAAGCCCAGGTTTACGCCCAGCGTGTAAGTACGCGGGAGCGGGTTGCTGTTGTAGTCCAGGCCCGCCTGCCAGTTGCGTGCGGCATTGCCGCCCACGATGGTCAGTTCGGGATCGAGGCCGGAATAGTTGGTGATCACGAAAGCGTTCTGCACTTGTGCGTAAATGCGGAGGCTGTTTACCTTGAAGCGGTTCAGCCAGGCTGTAGGCGCATTGTAGCCAAGCGTGATGTTCTGTGCGCGGAGGAAGGAACCGTCTTCCAGGAAGCGGCTGTTGGTGTTGCCGTTCTGGTTGATGAAGTTGCCGGGGTTGCTGCCGTACATGAGACGGGGCACGTCGGTAACCTGGTTGGTGGGCGTCCAGCGGTTGAGCAGTTCGCGGCCGGCGTTCTGGAACTTCATGTTGGTGAGGGTTTCCTGGCGGGTAGCGCTAAACACCTTGTTGCCGCCGGAGAACACCAGGTTGAGGCCCAGGTCGAAGCGCTTGTAGGAGAATGTGTTGTTGAAACCGCCGAACCAGGTGGGGTTCGAGTTGCCGAGGATCTTCTTGTCGTTGTTGTTCAACGCGGGAGCGGAAACGGACACATCGTCCGGTTTGGACGGATCGTATTTCGCGTAGGACTGCCTGCTGATCACGCCCTGAACGATGGAGCCATCGGCTTTTACCCACAGCGGGTTGCCGTTGGCGGGATTCACGCCGGCATATTCATATCCGTAGAACATGCCTACTGGCTGGCCTTCGCGGATGATGTGGTAAGTGCCGATGATGTCTGCGCCGTTATACAGCTGGGTTACCTTGTTCTTCGTCAACGTTAGGTTAACGCCCGTGTTCCAGCGGAAATCGCGGGTGGCCACCGCTTCTGCATTCACGGAGAACTCCCAGCCTTTGTTGGTCATTTCCCCGATGTTCATTTTGATGTTGTTGTAGGGCACGCCCAGCGACGGCGCCAGCGGCGCGGCCAGGATCATGTTATCCACGCTGTTGGTGAAGTAGTCTACAGACAGTTGCACCCGGCCGTCGAACAGGCCTGCGTCCAGCCCTACGTTCAGTTTATTCGCGGTTTCGAAGCGCAGGTTGTTGTTGCTGATCTGGCTATACGCGATGGCCATGATCTCGCCGTAGAGATACGGGCTGAAGGTACCGGCATAGGGATAATCGGATCCCAGTTCCACGTTACCCACTTTCGCATAACCGCCACGCAGCTTCAGGTTGCTGACGAATTCCAGGGAAGAAGTATTCTTGAAGAAAGACTCTTCGGAAATGCGCCAGCCCACAGACACGCCGGGCAGCGTAGCGCCCTGGTTGCCCCAGGGCAGATCGGAGATCTTGTCGTACCGCAGGGTGGCGGCGATGAGGTATTTATCCTTGTAACCATAGTTGGCGCGGCCAAATACGGATTGGAACGCTTTCTCTGCAACATAGCCACCCAGGAGCGGGAGCCCCAGGCATCGGTGATGATGTTTTGTCCGCCGAAGAATTCTGAGGAGATGTTGGTGCCGCTGGCATAGAAGTAGCGGCTGCGCGTTTTCTGCCATTCTGCACCTGCGATTGCGCCTATTTTATGATCGCCGAAGGTGCGGTTGTAGTTGAGGGTGTTCTGCCAGTTGTAGCGGAACTGGGGCAGGTTATACTGCGAAGTGGAGCCGTTTACACCGCGGCCGTCGCCATGGGTGGGGCTCCAGTAGCGGTAGTATTCACCGTTCAGGTAGTTGATGCCCACCTGCGTGCGGGCGGTAAGGCCAGGATGATCTCCAGTTCCGCAAAGGTGTTGCCGGTGAGGTTAAGGCTCTGGTTCTGGAAGATGTTGTTCTCGAGAACGTATAGGATGTTAGTATAGTTGTCGTCGATCTCGCGACCGTTTCCGGCGCGGCCCAGGCGCTGTTTGTCGGCGCTGAGGTTGTAGGTGCCGTCGTCCCATTTGGCCGGAACGTTGGGCAGTGCGCGGATAGCGCCGCCGATGTTGCCGGAAAGGGCGTTGGTGCCGAAGTTGAGACCATTATCGGTAGTGTGCGTGGCGGCCATGTTGATGCCGATCTTCAGGCGGTCGAACGCTTTCTGTTCTACGCGGGCACGCACGTTGTATTTCTTCTGGTCGTTGGCCACGGCGATGCCTTCCAGGTTACTGTAACCAAGGGAGAAGTAATAGTTGGTGCCTTCGTTGGCGCCGCTGAGGGAGAGTGCGTGGCTTTGCTGGAAAGCATTGCGGAGCACGAGATCCTGCCAGTCGGTGTCGAAGGTTCTGTCTGCCGGTTGTTTGGCGGTGGCTGCCGCACCGGCGTTGGTAAGTTTTTCGTTGGTGATTTCCATGAATTCGGCTGCGTTCATGAGGTCGAATCTTTTGGAAGCCTGCGCCATGCCGATCCAGCCGTCGTACGCGAGACGGGGCTTGCCCAGTTTACCTTTCTTGGTGGTGATGAGCACTACGCCCGCTGAAGCACGGGAGCCGTAGATAGCGGTGGCGGCGCCGTCTTTCAGCACTTCCACGCTTTCGATGTCAGCAGGGTTGATGTCGCCCAGCGGGTTGTAGGGAACGGAAGTGGAACCGCTCTGGTCGCCGGAGATGTAGGGCACTCCGTCTACCACATACAAGGGGTCGGAGCTGCTGGAGATGGAGTTTACGCCACGGATGCGGATACGGGCGGGCTCGCCGAGGATGCCGCTGGTGGTGTTCACCTGTACGCCGGTGATAGCGCCTGCCATGGCTTTCTCGAAAGAAGGTGCGGCGATGGTTTTCAGGTTGTCGCCTTTAACGGTCCCTACGGAGCCGGTTACATCGCGGCGGTCTTGTGTGCCGTAGCCCACCACCACTACTTCGTCGAGCGATTTCTGGTCGGCGCTCAGCGATACGTTGAGCGCGCCTTTTCCAACGGTGGCTTCCTGGTTGTAGTAGCCGGTGAAGGAACAGATAAGCACAGCGCCCGCAGGGGCATTCAGTTTGAAATTACCATTGGCGTCGGTAATGGTTCCTGTTGTGGATCCTTTAATGCGTACGGTTACGCCAGGAAGGGAGTGCCGTCTTTTGCGTCGGTCACCCGCCCGGCCACCTGCTGCGTTTGCGCATGAACGTGCATGGCGCAGACAGTCATAAGCGGCAATAGGAACAAGCGTTTGTTCATACTCGATGTCGGTTTAGATATTAATTGATGATGAAGCGGTATAAGCAATTGAGGAGAGGAGGCTTTATTGCCGGTTACGGGCATAGCATGGCCTGAAAGCTTTATAGGCAAAGCTTTTCAGTCGGTATCATATGCTGCGTACTTCGGCGGACGGGCTACCTGTCCGGATTAATTCCTGTCAAATAAATAATGGGCTGATTTGTTTTTCTTCATAAGTCACATAATTAGATGTTCGATTCTGGATATTTGGCATAGCTAGTCCTGACGCGCATTGGCTATATGCACGGATATATATGCTGCAATTCGTTGTCCCTGTCGGCGGGAAACGATAATTCTTAGCGCGTTTACAGGCGATTCCCTGGAAGGCCTACTGCTGGCTGATCCTGCGGGTAATTTAAAATTGGCAAACCTTAATCTTCAGACTTACTTATTAGATGGCGGGAGGTAAGAATGATGTCGATTCGATTAGATTCTGGTCACGCAAATAGATTTAGATTTCTTCTTTTCTTTTCGCTGGCATTGGATGAATTTTTTTCTGCCTGCTGCATTAACTGGTCGCAATATAATTGAAGTTTTCAAATAAACGTTGTAACGCCGGAAAAAAATTATCATGTTATTGGGACCAGAAATTAGTTTGATGTTGAATTATTTGTATCCGGAAAGGTGGATAGGGATTGAGTTTCAGGGGAGAACGACAAACAGGGTAAAGTGAAAATGAAAATGCCCCGCATTTGCGGGGCGTAATATTTTAAGGTGATATTAAGGTGCGGCGCATACGGGGTTGGCGTTCCTGCGTGCGGAGAGCCAGGAACGAAGGCCCATGGCGCCGAGCGCCGCGAGGCCAAAAGCAGCGCCTGCCCAGGGCGCGGCGGCGATCCCGTATTGCGCGATGACCCATCCGCTGACGGTTGTGCCCACTGTGATGCCGAGGTTGCCGTAGGAGATGGCGAGCGTATTGGCGAAGGCTACCGCGCCGGGAGCCGCGTCTGTCAGGTAAGCGGCGGCCGTGAGATAACAAGGCGCGTAAAAGAAACCCCACAACGCCAGGATCAACGCATTCACCACGATCCCTCCGCCAGCGGCCATGCTGATAAAAGGAATGAACAAAGCCCCGCATAAAAAGAAAGCAGTGGTTTGTGAAAGCCGCCTTCAAGCAGCCGCCCGGCGATCCAGTTGGCCGGGATGCCCGCCAGCCCGAACACCAGCAGCATGTAACTGATCCTTTCCTCGTTCATGCCTTTCACTTTCCCGAGAAAGTCCGCGAAGTAACTATAGGTGCAAAACCACGCGGCGATCAGCAAGACGTTGGTCAGGCTGCTGGCCAGGAACACCGGGTCGCGGAGAATGGCCGCCTGCGAGCCCAGGATTCGCGCCCGGCCTTCGGTAATGGCGGCAAGGCGATGATAATTGCCATCAGGGCCGCGGTGCTGATAGCGGATTGTGCCCAGAAAGCGGCCTGCCAGTTGATCCGGCCTGCCAGCCAGGTAGCGAAGGGCACGGTGGTCACCATCGCGATGGCGATGCCGCCCAGCACAATGCCCATCATGCGCGTAGCGTCTTTCGGCGGCGCGGCCTGTATAGCCGCGGCAATAGCGGAGGAGATAAAGACAGGGTGCAGGATCGCGGGAAGCACCCGGACGATGAGCAACAGCCAGAAGGGCGGCGCCATGGCGGATACAACGCCCGACAATATAAACATCCCCATGGCAATGCTCATGATCAGCTTGCGGTTCACCTGCGAGAAAAGCATCGTCATCGCCGGCCCCGCAAACGCGATCACCATGGCGAACCCGCTGAGCAACCAGCCGGCTTTTTCGATAGGAATGTCATAATGGGATGCCAGCTGCGGAAGGATCCCGATCACGCCGAACTCGGTGGTAATGATGCCGATGATTCCGAGGCATCCGATGTATGCGGTCTTTTTCATGATTATTGTTCCAGTGTGGTGTAGAATGTTTTTTAATGAGAAAGCCCAGGTCCCAGAACGAAGCAGGGTAGTATTCCTGGTGAAAACGATACCTGCGATGCCCGTTTTGGGATCGGCCCGGTAATGTGGCGCGTCAGCGGGTATTTGCGGTGTGGTCATTGAGGCGGATCGCCGATAATGATGCCCTCAATCAGGGAGTAGTTAACAGCATTGCCTTCATAGATGGGCGTTGTCAGCGGCCGGAGCCGCCCATTAATGTTTGTATAAACGGCCTCGTTGAATTTAGCAGGGGCGGGCTGTTGGGAGAAAAGAGGCTGCGCCGGCAGCAGGGCTCCTGGGTAAGCATGGTAGTGTGTTTCACGATATGAAAATTTGAGAGTACAAATGTATAGGGGTAACCCTTATCTTTGTTGGCAGACATCTCATTGTATGGTACTAACAAAAAGTAAGTAATGAGCAAGCGTAAAGAGAATTCATCCAACAGCATTAACCGCGACTACATCATTGAGTGTGACCTGACCTACGCCATGGACCTCGTAGGCGGCCGCTGGAAGCTGCTGATCCTATGCCGGCTGGAAAACGGCCCGCTGCGATTCAGTGAGCTGCGCCGCTCCCTTCATGGCATTACCGAACGGATGCTGACTTTGCAACTGAAAGAACTGGAGGCTGACAATATGCTTCGGCGTACCGTGTACGCGGAAGTGCCGCCCCGCGTAGAATATGAACTGACCCATGTGGCCAAGGAGCTCATCCCGGTCTGGAAGCAACTGGGCGACTGGGGAATGCGCCACCGCCACTGCCGGATGTCCGCCGTGAAGGCTAGCTAAGATGGCTGAAAGTTTCACCTGAAAGGAGGGAATACACCGTTTATCCGGGTTTCCCTCCTTTTATTTTAGGTTAACTTGTTGATTAAGAATCTATTGTTGTGTAAGAGATGCACTTTCTTTCATAGTGTTTCATATTAGCTTCTGAATAATTACATCTATTTATTTTTTGTTTAATTTTGTTTTTGTTCTACTTTAGCGATATCCCTTAGATGAAGTATAAGTTCCACGATCTTCCGGGCACAATCCGGCGGAATCAATAGCAAGGTTTTACGGGAAAAACCTCCGGTGGCGCCTCCGGAGATAATCATTCAAGAAGAAAAAAGCCGGTCGTGGACCGGCGCGGAAAAGTATTGTCCGTAACCGGCCGGCCCCGTGCGTCAGAACGAAACCAAAATCATCCACAGTAATCATCCACACATGAAAAAGCATCTTTCCGTTTATCCGTGCGGCCTTCCTGGCAGCATACGTGCATTGTAACGGTTATCCACATACGTATACCTTCCATTACCACAAGGGGAATCATTATTAATAAAACTTGTTGAATGAAACATTTCTTCCTTCTCATGACCGGTCTGCAAATCGGGGCGCTTGCCCATGCAGCCACGGAAGCCGGTTCGCCGGGCTCCGCTCTCTTCCGGCCGGGAACCCACGACAAAATAACCGTGAGGCCGCATCCGCTGAGGGATTCGGATATCGTCGTTCGCGGACGCGTGACCGACGTGAACGGAGATCCGCTCATCGGCGTGAACATCAAAGTGAAAGGCACTTCCAAAGGCGCCAGCACCGATCCTAAAGGCGGTTTCTTCCTCACCACCAGTTCTGAAAACAACGTACTGGTATTTTCTTACGTGGGCTACATCACCCGCGAAATCACCGTTGCCAAAACGCAAACCCTCAACGTCCAGCTCGCTACAGACCCCAAGAGCCTCAATGAAGTGGTAGTAACGGCGCTCGGCATCAAACGGGAAGAAAAATCCCTCGGCTACGCCGCCACCGTAGTGAAAGGCGACCAGCTGACAGAAGCAGTTTCCGGCAACTGGACAGACGCGCTGTCGGGCAAAGTGGCGGGTGTTAACCTGGTGCGCTCCAACAGCGGGCCCACCGGTTCCAATAAGATCATCCTCCGCGGCGAGAACAACCTCACCGGTGAAAACGACGCGCTCATCGTGGTAGACGGCGTGGTGATCAATCACGGCAGCGGCCGCAAATCGGCTATCAGCGGTGAATCCGCCTACGGCACGGGCAGCGATAACATGCCGGCCGACTATGGCAGCGGCCTCAACGATATCAACCCTGAAGACATTGAGTCGCTCACGGTACTGAAAGGCCCCGCGCGGCGGCGCTCTACGGCCAACGCGGCGCCAACGGTGCGATCATTATCACCACCAAGTCCGGCAGCAGCAAGCGCAAAGGCATCGGGGTGTCCCTCAATTCCAACGCTTCTATCGAACAGATCAACCGCTGGCCCGATCTGCAATTCGAATATGGGCAGGGCCTCGACGGGGCGGCGCATTATTCCTACGGCAGCGGCCCCGATGGCGGTTCCACCAGCGGCACCAGCTCGGCATATGGCCCCCGGTTCGACGGGCAAAGCTTCTTCCAGTTCGACCCCGTGACACAGAAACAAGGTGCCACGCGCACCCCGGCAGCCATACCCCAACAAACTCAACTCGTACTTCGACGACGGTAAGACCTTCACCAATACCATCAGTCTTGACGGCGGTACAGACAAAACGACTGCGCGCTTCTCCGTAACGAACGTCCACAATACATGGATCCTGCCCAACACCGGGTACGACCGTAATACCGTGGCCCTGTCCGTTAACTCGAAGATCAACGACCGGCTTTCGATCTCTTCCAAAGTCAATTATACCAACAAGTATAGCGACAACCTGCCCGGCGCGGGATATGGCAACCAGTCCATCATGTACTGGTACATCTTCTGGCAGCCGAGCGCGGACCTCGACTGGCTGAAGAATTACTGGGAGCTCGGCGAGTACCAGACCAAGATCATGTTCCCCTTCAGTTCCTTCCCCAGCAATCCTTATGCGGTAGCGTATGAATACCTGAATAAATCCAACCGCCACGGCTTAACGGGTAATATCTCCGCGACTTACAACATCGCGAAGAACCTCAGCCTGCAGGTGCGCACCGCGATGGACTGGACGTATGAAGACCGCGCGCAGCAACGGCCTTACGATGCCGGCGCAAAGTTCCAGTACGGCAGCTACCGTACGCAGAACATCATGTCGCAGGAATTTAACACCGACTTCCTGCTGCGCTACAACGCCAAAGTGAGTAAGAACCTGGAGCTGAACTTCACCGCAGGCGGGGCCGCATTGCGCAACCGTTACATCCGTGACGAAGTGCGGGCGGATTCGCTGGCCTATCCGGGCATTTACTCCTGGCCAACAACCTCGGCCCCTTGTTACCATGCCCAACCGGTCCTCTTACCAGGTGAACAGCTTCTACGGTGTGCTCTCCGCGGCCTGGAAAGACTTCCTCTTTGCAGACATTACCGCGCGGCAAGACTGGAACAGCGTATTGGCCACTCCCAGCAGAACCACCAATTCCGGGTTCTTCTATCCCTCGGCGAACGTGAGCTTCGTGGCTAACGAAGTAATTAAAATGCCGGCGGCCATCGATTTCGTGAAGGTGCGCGGGTCCGTTGCAGGGGTAGGTAGTGGCGGTACCACCCCGTACCTCACCGAGTTTACTTATCCCACTGCCGGAAGTTTGTATTCTGGCGGATTGAGGAACCCATCTATTCTCGCGAATACGGAACTGCGGCCACTGAAGACGATCACGTATGAAGTTGGTCTTGCGGCGAAGATGTTCAAAAACCGTTTCGGGTTCGATCTCGCGTTGTATACCGGCAATACCAAAGATCAGATCCTTTCCCGCATCATAGACCGCGCTACCGGCTGGTCGCGGGCCATGATCAACGCGGGGCGTGTGAATAACAAGGGCATTGAGCTGGCGGTGAACGGTACTCCGTACAAACGCGGCAAGTTTGCCTGGAACACCAGCCTGGTGTATTCCGCCAATACCAATATTATCAAAGAACTGAACGATAGTTCCGTTGTGCTGGTGACCGGCCCCGTGGGCGGCGGTCAGATCGTGGCCAAGCCCGGCGGCAGCATGGGCGCGGTATATGGTCGCGGGTACCAGCGCGCGCCTGACGGACAGATCATCTACGACGAGAAAACCGGTTGGGCCAAACTGACGGAAGAGGTCATCTACCTGGGCAATACCATCCCGAAATGGAAAATGGGCTGGACCAACGAGTTCTCTTACGGCCAGTTCCGCCTCCACCTGTTGTTCGACGGGCAATGGGGCGCCGTGGCGCACTCGCTGACGCACTACAAGCTGGCGGAGCAAGGCAAGACGAAGAACACCCTGCCCGGGCGCTACAACGGCATCATCGGCAACGGCGTGATCCAGACCGCGGATGGCAAGTTCCGTCCGAATGATGTAATAGCTACAGATATTGATGAATACTACCGCTCGCATTACGGGCAGGATAACGCGGAAGGCAGCACCTTCAGCACCGACTTCATCAAGTTCCGCGAAGCGCGCCTGGATTATAGCCTGTCGCCCCGCCTGACCAAAAAACTGCGCATGCAGAAAGCCACGATCGGCGTATATGGCCGTAACCTGGCGATCTGGTCGGACTGGCCGGCGTTCGATCCCGAATTCGGAACCCTCAGCGGTACCGATATCGTGCAGGGCTTCGAGATCGGGCAGTTCCCTCCACCAGAACCTTTGGCGTAAACCTGGTTATTGGCTTCTAAACTTTTCAACATGCAGAAGATGAAACATGCAATCGCGGGTGCTTTGGTACTTTTTGGAATAATGTCGCAGTCCTGTACCAAAGACTTTACCGATATCAATACGAACCCTAACGAGACAAAGGTTGCGACGGCGCAAGCCCTCATGGCGCCCGCGCTGGTGAATACCCTCACGGCTAATATGTTGCGCAACCGCAACTTCAATAATGAACTGATGCAGGTGACCGTGGATATCTCGGAATCCGACGGAAAGGTGTTCCGTTACGACTTCCGCGCCACCTGGGCGGATTACCTGTACAATGCCTGGTATTCCGAGCTTACCAACTTCAAGGACATGGAGAAGGTGGCCCGGGATCCCAAGACCAATAACCGGTCTTATGTGGGCGTGGCGCTCATCTGCCAGGCCTGGATCTATTCCCTGCTGACGGATACTTACGGCGAAGTGCCATACTTCCAGTCGAACCTCGCCCGCGACTCCGCCATCTTTGAACCCCGCTTCGATTCGCAGAAAGAGATCTATGAAGATATCTTCAAGAAGCTGGACACGGCAAACGTTTACCTGAACAATACGACCGACGGCATCAATGCGAACAGCGATCCCGTATTCAACGGCGATGTCAATAAATGGCGGCGCTTCGGGAACTCGCTGTACCTGCGGCTGCTGATGCGCCTTTCCGGGAAAGCGGAAGTGAGCGACGTTGTGATCGCTAAATTCAAAGAGATCGCCCAGACAAAGAAATCTTCATATCCCATCATCGATACCACGGAACAATCCGCTATCCTGCGCTGGACGGGCGTGGGTCCGTTAGTGTCGCCGTTCCTGAGCGTACGCGAGCAAGACTTCCGGGCGCCCGGGGTAGGGGAGTTCTTTATCAACAACCTCGTGAACTGGAACAACCCGCTGATCGACGTATCAAAAGGCAACAACAGCGTCAACCGCTGGCGGATCGCCGGCTACCAGGGCGGTTACAGCGGTGTTCCGAGCGGGTACCAGATGGGCCAGGCGCCTGTCCGCAAATCTTATTTCTATTCACAGACTACGACCACTTTGTATAACCTGCAGACCGACGCGCTCACCGGGCAGATGCTCAACGCCGCGGAAGTGCAGTTCATGCTGGCGGAAGCCGTCGTAAAGGATGGATCACCGGCAGCGCCGAAGCGTACTACATAAGAGGGATCAAATACACCATCAAACAATGGATACCCTCGTGGGACGATGTGACCGATTACATCGACAAAGCGGACCTGCACTGGAACGAAGCGGGTACCCTTGACGAAAAGATGGAAGCCATTCATATACAGAAGTATTACGCCATGTTCCTCATGGACATGCAGCAGTGGTTCGAGTACCGCAGAACGGGGCATCCGAATCTCCCGAAAGGCCCCGGCCTCCGCAATAACGGTGTGATGCCCGCGCGGATGAACTACCCGGTGTATGTGCAATCCACCAACCCGACCAATTATAAACTGGCCGTTTCCCGCCAGGGACCGGACGTGATTTCCACAGAAGTGTGGTGGCAGAAACCGTAACGCTGATTCAGTACTAAATAACGCAACATGAAAAAATCGCTTTATATACGTTGATGGGGATCGCGGCGGCTTTCTGGGGTGCGAAAAAGACAGCACCTATCCGGGCGCAACGCTCAGTCCATACATCGCCATTTATGACATCCGGTCCATGTACAAAGGGCAGGACCTGCAACTGACGACAGAAAACATGTTCGGCGCGCAATCGCTTCGTTGCATCGTCGTGTCCGACCACGGCGCCGGTAATATGCCAGAAGGCATGCTCGTAGTGCAGGATTCCAGCCGCCTCGCCCAGAGGGGCATTGCCATACCCATCGGCGCCGACGCGTCTAAATTCGAATCGGGTGACTCCGTGATCATTCCCATCAAGGGCGCAACGCTGACCAAGAAAGACGGATTGTTCCAGATCACCGGCGTAAACGCAAGTGGGATACAGGTGATCTCCAAAGGAAATGCACTGCCGCTCAACCGGCTGACCACCAACAAGATCTTGTCTAATCCCGAGATATACCAGAGCACCTTGTGCATGGTGGTGAAAGGAGGGTTCGATCCGTTGCCGTCGCCGGGCGATGTGCTGGCAGGCAATAAGCTGTTGAACGATGGCTTCGGGGATATTGGTTTGCATACCGATCCGGAGTCCGATCTGGCCAATACGCAGATGCCGGTGCTGGCGAACTTCCGCAGCCTTATCTGGATGAAACCGGGCGCCAATAACGATTACGTTCCCGAGCTGCGCGTGCGCAAAGCGGACGATATCACCACATTGTCGTCCACCGTCGAGATAGCGCCCATCGTGATCGCCGGGTTCCTGGCAGACCCTGCCGGTTCCACGGACAATAACTACGAGTACATTCAACTGATGGCTACCCGCGATATCGACTTCGCCGCCACGCCGTATTCCGTTGTGACGACCAATAACGCCGGCGCTTCCACGCCCACGGGTATACCGCAAAACGGATGGGCTACCGGCGGATTGCGTACCTACAAGTTCAACCTGACCAGCGGAACGGTAAGCAAGGGAGAGTTCTTCTATGTGGGCGGCTCCAACAAGCGCATTAACGGGTCGGGTTCTACGAGCATTGCCGGCGCTAAATGGATCCGCTCCTTTAATTATGGCAGCACCGACGGCGACGGGTTCGGTGCCAAAACGGGCAACCTGCTGGCTAACAGCGGTAATGCTTCCGGCATGGCCGTGTTTGCCGGAACAACCGTAACGAAAGAATCCCGGCCGGTGGATGTGATCATGGTGGGATTAAACGGGCTCATCCTGTCGGAGGGCGCCAATCAGATCGGTTACACGATCACCAATACAGACTGGTATGATGTGATCAATCCCATCTCCCTGACGTCGCAGCCGTTCTTCCGCTCCGGTACCAACACACTGAGCGTAAGCTATGTGGCCGGCGTATTCATCAAACTGGGAGGGGTATAATCCTGCCCTGGGGCGGTGGATGAAAGCGAGGATCCAGATCAATACCAAGCTGACCGCCGAGTCTGAGCTGGTAGAGATCGAAGGGGAGGAAGCGACGAAATTGCGTTAATGCACTCCACTGACATACAACTATCAGAGAAAGCCGCTCCATTTGGGGCGGCTTTTCTTTCTTATATTTACCCAATAATCCCAGGATCCTATGCTGATAATTGTTTTCCTATTGTTGCTGGTGTTGCTGATCGTCGTCATTACAAACCAAAACAGTACATCCGCTAAACTGACGGAAATAACCCGCCGGCTGGAAATAATGCGCAACGAGCTCCAGGAGCGGAAGCTCCGCCAGCGCCGAAACAACAGGCGGCCCCAGGACTATCCCCGGATACGAGCGCCTATTATGGTGTGCCGGCACAACCGGAAATTCCCCGGCCAGAACCACCAGGCCCGCTCCGGAGCCGGTGCGCCCACAACCGGTAGAAATGCAAGAGGAGGAAGTGGCCGTGCCGAAGGAAGAAATGATAGCGGCGTTCGAAGCGGTGGAAGAAAAAGCACGGCCCATCGCTGAGCCGGAAGTACCACGGCCATCTTTCTGGGAGAACTTCATGGAAAAGAACCCCGACATCGAAAAGTTCATCGGGGAAAACCTGTTTAATAAGATCGGGATTGCGGTACTGGTGATCGGTATCGGCTTCTTCCTCAAATTCGCGATCGATAAAGACTGGATCAATGAGATCGGCCGTACGTTTATCGGGTTCCTGTGCGGCGCCGCGCTCATCGGGCTGGCGCACTGGATGCGGAAGTCGTTCGCTGCTTTCAGTTCCGTGCTGGTCGGCGGCGGCGTAGCGGTATTATACTTTACGGTAGCGATCGCTTTCCATCAATATCACCTCATCGGTCAAACCGCCGCCTTCCTGCTGGAGGTGCTGGTAACTGCATTTACCGTTTTCCTGGCGGTGATGTACGACCGGAAAGAGCTGGCCGTGATCGCGATACTCGGCGGTTTTGGCGCGCCGTTCATGGTGGCTACCGGCAAGGGGAATCTCCTATGTTCTTTTCGTGGGTGCTGACGCTGAATGTAGGGATGCTGGTGCTGGCGTATTTCAAGAAATGGAACCTCGTTAATATCATCTGTTATTTCATCACGATATTGATTTTTGCGGGATGGATGGGCTCTGGGGCGCTGGAGGCGGATCGCATTCAATTGCCCGATGTGAAGACCGCGTTGATATTTGCCTCCCTGTACTATCTCGTGTTCTTCCTGATGAACGTCATAAATAACGTCCGCAACGGTATGCGCTTCGGTGGACTGGAGATCGGCATCCTGCTCAGTAATACATTCTTATATTATGCCTTCGGCATGGTGCTGATGCATAAACTGGGCTGGAACAACTGGCAGGGATTATTCACCGCATTGATGGCGGTCTTCAACTGCTTATTCGCGTACTTCCTTTTCCGCAACAACCGGGCAGACCGTACGCTGGTATACCTGCTCATCGGGCTGGTGCTCACCTTTATGAGCCTGGCGGCGCCGGTGCAGCTGGAAGGCAATTACATCACGCTCTTCTGGTCGGCGGAAGCGGTATTGATCTTCTGGTTGTACCGGAAGTCCGGCATCGTACAGATGCGGTACGCGTCAATGGGTGTGTTGGTTTTAATGGTGTTCAGCCTGGTGATGGACTGGTGGCAATTGTACGCGGGAAGCGTGGACCTGCGACCTGTGCTCAATAAAGCATTCGTAACGGGTATAGTGGCCGTAGTGGCGGTATTCCTGCTGCTCAGGCAGGTGCGCGCGGAAGAAGAAGAAAAGAAGCTGTTCCCTGGTTTTACTGCTGGCGGTGTGGCGCGGGTGCTGCAGATATTGTTTGTTGTCGTACTGTTCTGTACGGCGGAACTGGAGATCGGTGAACAGGTGGACAAATGGTATCCTGTACTAACGCCGGTGGCGATGAGCGCTTTCATCTTTGGCTATCTGGCCGCGTTGCTGCTGATCGCCCGCAAGCGGGAAGATAAAAGCACAGGCGTGCTGATGGTATTGGCTTTGTTCGCGGCCATCGCGCACATTGGAATATATAACTTCTCCATTATCCGCGTCCGGACGGAAGTGCTGGAGGAACGCTTCCGATGGCGGGGTTCCTGTTCCATTACGTACCGCTGGCATTGTTATGCTGGATGCTGGTGGAAATGAAGAAAACGCTTTCCCGGTTCGATATCTATCCGGCAACCAAGGCCTTCAACTGGTTCCTGCCTTTCATGGCGTTATACCTCCTGAGTGCGGAACTGGATCACATCGCGGTGCTTGTCCGCGCGCCGGAGGCGGCGGATGCGACGCTGGGTACGGTGCATCGCACGGGGTACGCGCTGCTGTGGGGTTTGTTTGCGTTCGGATTGATGTTCATGGGGCTGCGGAGCAAATCCCGGGACCTGAGGGTCGTTGCCATCGTGGTATTCGCCGTTACGCTTGCAAAGCTCTTCCTGTTCGATCTGAGAGGCCTGGGCGAAGGCGGGAAGATCGCGGCGTTTATTTCACTGGGTATCTTATTGTTGCTGATATCGTTCATGTATCAGCGTTTAAAGAAAATAATACTGAAGGATGATCAACCTGTTGAAGAAAAGCTGCCGGATTAGCCTTTTGTTCCTGTGCTCTGCATGGAGCGCCGTAGGGCAGGAGAAGCCAGGCTTTACCTGGGAGGCGGCGCTGCCCAGGGTTACCACGCCAGGATTTTACCAGATTCCCATCACCCCGGCGATTGCTGCCAGGGCATACCGCAACGGAGAATGGGACATCCGGGTATATGGCGACTCGGCGGAGATCCCCTACCTGGTGACCCAGTTCTTCGAGGTGGTCGCATCCGGCGATTTTAAGGCATACCCTATGCCGAAAATGGAATCTGTTCCAGGAAGAAGACGGTGATCATTTTCGAGCAGGCGCCGCAAAAGACGATCAATGAATTCGGATTGCGCTATACGAACACAGATGTAGCGAAGAAGGCGCGTTTGACGGGGAGCCCGGATATGGTGCAGTGGTTTGCGGTGAAGGAGGATTTTAAGCTGATGCCCGTGGCCGCCAGGCCGGTTCCGGATAAGCCGGATATCGTGGAGGAAACGATCGTGATGCCCACGTCTGGTTTCCGGTATTTTAAGCTGGAAATAGACGATTCGGCGAGCGCGCCCCTGCAGATCAATTGCGTGGGTTTCCGGAGCGAACCGCAGCAGCGGCCAGAGCGGCAGGAGGTGCCCGGTGTAACGATGCGGCTTTTACCCGCTAAAGACCGCCGGACAGATCGTTTCCTGATCACCCTTCCGTATGCGTCGCCTCTGAGTGCCGTTTCCATGCTGGTGCCCAAACCCGAGCTGTTTCACCGGAACGCGGAAGTGCTGGCGATATCCGGCGGGAAAGAGCAACGCCTGTCAGAAAAGCTGCTGCATTCGGCAGACGGCTGCCAGGTGATCCCCTGCTGCAGGCCGGCCTGTACGACAGCCTGGTTTTGCAGGTGGAGAACGGGGATAATCCGCCCCTGGAGCCGGAGCAGCCGAAAGCCTGGCAGGATAAATGGCAGATGGTAGTGAAGCTGGATGCAGGCAACTACACCCTGAAGGGCGGTGATCCGGATTTGCATATTCCATCTTATGATATACAGTACTTCAGGGATAGCTACCGCGACGAAGACGGAAGCGCCTGCTTCCCGGGGAACCCAGGGTGATGGGGGCAGCGCCGCCACCGGCTGCGCAAGACAGCGTATTTACCTCCCGGACCTGGATCTGGGCCGGGATTCTGCTGGTAGTGGCGATCCTCGCCTGGGTGGTGAGAGGATGTTAAAAGAGATGAAAAGGCGGGGGCAGTAACAATATTGTAAACTTCTTCCGGGCGCAGGCGGTTTTGAAAGGCGACTTTCAGGCCGCCTGCGCCTGTTTTATATACAGGAGGCCCGCAGTAGCCTTACTGTAACCATACCGGACGTCTACCGGATCACTACGTGGCAACCCTGCGACAACCCTGCGCATTGTGTACTTGATGTGGAGATGATGTGGACTTGATGCGTACTTGAGGTGGGGCGATGTTATGAAAAATCTTTACTGTTGACCGGGGAGGAGGGCCTGTTTATTACAGGTGGTCTTATGGGCAATGCACAATCTTCATGCCTGTATCCTGGTTTTAGTATGAGCTGCATTATCAAGTTGGCTTTATGTAAACCTTGTTTACTTATTACAGGATTAATTGTATACAATTTAGGCATTGTTTTGTTTGATGCTATTGAATTACATTAATTTACGATCGGGCAAAAGAATTTTTCGAGAAAACTGCTGAAAGCCTTTAATGTTTACATAAAAGAGCTATATTTGTTTACATAGTCATTCAACCAAAATAAAAGCAAATTCCACCAGAAGGCGTCTGAAGGGGAGACGGAGTACGCATCTCAATTGTTCAATTTCAATCAAGTGATTGACCGGCATTAAGAGCCGGACCGGAAATGTTTTGCCATGACCGGCCGAAGGAGGGGCTTGCTGTAAATTTTGCCTATGACCATACATTAGACATGATGACAAACTGCGGCGACCGCAATGGTAATTATTCAATTCTTTAATCCTCTATTTCACTGAAGTATGGATCGTACAATTCATATCGGGAAAAATGCACGTCATGGGTCTGTTCGCAGATCCACAGCGGTAAAGGCCGCGGCGCTTTGTATGGCGGTAATGGGCCTGGGCATCCTGCCGGAAACGGCCGGGGCCTGGTCTTTGGCTACCGCAAACACGCGTCTCGCCGCTATCACTGTGAGCGGTAACGTTACCGACGACGAAGGAGCCCCTATGCCTGGCGTCGTTGTCGCCATCACCGGCACCAACAAAGCCGTGATCACTGACGGAAATGGTTTCTATACCATTAAAGATGTGCCGGAAGGTGCCACCCTTACCTTCAAAATGGTCGGATACGTGACGCGACAGGTACCCGCCAGTCAGGCCACCATTAACATCAAACTGGAAAAGGACATTAAAACCCTCGGCGAAGTAGTGATCACCGATGGCTATCGCAACTTTACATCCGCCACCAGCACCGGGTCCATCAACACGGTAGGAGGCGGCTCCCTCGAAAACAAACCTTTTGCCAGTTTTGCACAGTCGCTCCAGGGACAGGTGGCCGGTCTTACCGCCCCCGTTACCAGCGGCCAACCGGGCGCCAATATCGATATCCGTATCCGCGGCGTCAGCTCCCTCGAGCTAAGCAATAACCCGCTCATCGTGATAGACGGGATGATCGTTAACTCCGGTCAGCTTACCACTTACACCACCACATCCAACGCCCTCGCCGGTCTGAACCAGAACGACATCGAGCGGATCGACGTGCTCAAAGACGCTGCCGCCACGGCCGTCTATGGCTCACGCGGCGCTGCGGGCGTTATCCTCATCACCACTAAACGGGGTAAATCGGGTAAAACGCAGATCCGTGTAGATGCGGAAGGTGGCGTATCCAGCGAAATCCCCCTGCCCAAGGCCGGGAAAATGCTCAACGCCGAGCAATATGCCGAGCTGTTCCGGGAAGCGCTCGCCAACGGTGGCAGCACCAGGCCGAAATTGACAACCTGGCCAACAGCTACGGCCTCAATAGCGGCAAAAGCAATGATTGGTACAACCTGGTTACCCGTACGGGCAAGCAGCAACAATATAACGTGAGCCTCAACGGCGGCGGGGAGAAAACGAAATTCTTCGCTTCAGCCGGTTACTTCGGGCAGGAGGCTACTACCATCGGTTCGGATATCAAAAGAATCTCCGGATTGATCAACCTCGATCATCAGATCAACAAACGGATGCAATTGTCGGTAGGCCTGAATATCTCCAATATCGGACAAAACACGCCTACCACGACCAACTTCTCCTCCAACCCCGTCTGGGCTGCCCGATCCCTGCGGCCATTCCAACTGGCTTACCGGGAAGACGGTTCCATCAACAACACGGTTGCCGGCAATACCAACTTCCCCGGCATCTACAATCCATTGTGGACAGCTGAGAACGACAAGCGCTATCTCTCCATGTTCAAAACCCTCGGCAATGCCAGGCTGAGATACAACATCTGGGATAAACTGTTCTTCACCAGCTACATCAGCGCCGATTATAACACCCTGGAAGAAACGACCTACCTGAACCCTGTAATGGGCGACGGTGGCGGTACGCTGAAAGGCCGCAGCCGCAACTATTACTCGCGTTTCTTCAACTGGCTTACCCGTAACCAGTTCGATTACCGCTATGATATTGACGCGGCCAACGATTTCTATGTTACCGCAGCCGTAGGTTATGAAGCGCAACGTTCCAAGGAATACAAACTGGTGGCTGATGCCAACGGTTTCCCCTCGTCACACACCGGGCTCACAGCCCTGGGGAACGCAGGTACGCCGCTTGCTGCCTATGCTGATTATGTCAATTATGCGTTCGTGTCTACCTACGGAAACGCCAGTGTCAACTACAAGAATAAATACGCGCTGAATACATCCATTCGCCGCGACGGTTCTTCCCGCTTCTCGCCTTCGCAACGCTATGCTACGTTCTGGTCGGTAGGCGGTACGTGGAACCTGCATGAAGAGGCGTTTTCGAACGGCAGTCGGTTTTCTCCGCCCTGAAGCTGCGTTCCTCCTACGGAACCACCGGCAACGCGGGAATCAGGGATTACCGCTGGATGCCGCAGGTGAAGTATAATGCTACGGCCTCATATGCCGGTGTCATCGGGCAAAACTATACCGACATCGGGAACATCGACCTGTCATGGGAAACTTCCAATAAGTTCGACGTAGGCGCTGATTTCGGTTTTGCGAATAACCGCTTCATGCTGTCTGTTGACTATTATTATAACAACATCAACGGGCTTATCTTCAACCGACCTATTTCGCTCACCACAGGCTCCTCCCTCGTGATCCAGAATATTGGTTCCATGTTAAACAAGGGATGGGAGTTTATGCTGAAGGGAGATATCATCCGTACGAAAGACTTTACCTGAACAGTAACTTCAATGCTGCCTTCAACAAGAACGAAATGACCAAACTGCCCGCCGGCATCGCGGAACAGAACGGCAACTTCTACCTGAAAGAAGGTTATAGCTACAATACTTTCTACATGCGCGAATTTGCCGGTGTGGATCCCCAGAACGGCGATCCGCTATACTATACGGATGAAACCCATAGCGCAACCACCAATAAGCCAGGAGATGCAAAGCTGATCCCGCTCAATCGCCTGTCCATTCCCAAGGTCACCGGCGGCTTCAATAACATGTTCACTTACAAGGGTATTTCGCTGGGCGTAGATTTCAACTACAACCTGGGTTATTCCATCCTCAGTGCGCAGGACGTTTACTTCACGCTGGGAACGTATTATACATACAACAAGTACCAGTATATCTATGATAACCGCTGGACAACGCCCAACCAGGTGACGGATGTTCCCAAACTCACCACGAAGTCGGACCTGACAGTGAGTACTTACCGCCTGTACAAAGGCGATCACATCCGCCTCAAGAACCTGCAGCTTGGATATGATTTCAACAACCTGGCTTTCGTGAAGAGGATGGGCGTATCCAAACTGGCGGTATACGGCAGGGCAACGAACCTGTTTACCAAGACCTTCGACAAACGCCTGCCGTTTGATCCTGAAGTGAGCTACAGCGGTCTGGACTCGCAGGATATGTTCCAGTACAAAACATTCACCGTCGGCATTAATGTGGGACTTTAAAATATCGGACACATGAAGAAAAGAAATGCATATATCGCTATACTTGCTGCCATGACCATGACGGCGGCATCCTGCGGCAAAAGTTTCCTTGACGAAGAGCCTTCCACGAGTGTGTCGGTCGGCAACGCCATCCGCACCGAAGGCGATATGCTGGAAGCAATGAACGGCGCATACCGCTCCATGACGGGCAGTTTATATTTCGGGCGCAACCTGGTGCTGTTCGGCGATCTGCTGGCGGATAACGTATATCTTTCCAGCTCCAACTCCGGCAGGCTGATCCCTATGAACGGATATACATGGACCAGTACCTCAACCGAAGCATCCAACATCTGGGCGCAATCGTATTACACCATTCAGCAGGCCAACCGCATTATCGCCACGGAAATCGCTTCCTCGGCAAATGTGAACCATATGCTGGGTGAGGCTTATGCTATCAGAGGGCTTTGCTACCTTTACCTGGTAAACTATTGGGGAAAACCCTATGCGGAAAACCCCGATGCGGACGGAGTGCCCGTGGTGACTGTGCCTACCAGCATCGCCGGTCCGCTCATTAAGCCCGCCCGCAATAAAGTACGGGAAGTGTATGCCCAGATCATAGCCGATCTTGAAAAAGCGTATGATCTGATGCCGGCCGCCGGTATGAACATCCACCCGGCCAATACCAACTTTTTCTCGAAATACGCCGCTAAAGCCCTTCAGGCCCGTGCCTATCTCTATATGGGAGAATGGGAGAAGGCCCGCGATGCAGCTGCTATTGTAGTGAAAGACGGCGGTTTTTCCTTGCGGGAACCGAAGCGGCCTTCACCAGCTACTGGGCGTCGAACGTAGCGCGGACAGACAAACAGGAAACGATGTTTGAGCTGAACTTCAACTCCGCCGCAAACCTCGGCGTGGAAGGATTGGATGCGATCTATAACAGGGCGGCCCTTGGCGATATGCTCGTGACAGACGAGCTCTATAACCTGTATACCGCCACCGATCGCCGGCGTAGCCTGATCGTGGATGCAAAACGCGCGGATCTGGATGTGCATTATGTCAATAAGTACCAGAACGTCGCCAATGCGGACCGTGATGAAGTGAAAATGGTGCGTTATGCGGAGGTGTTGCTTATCCTGGCAGAATCGCATGCCCGCCTGGGGAACAATTCCGAAGGCCAGAAGTATCTCAACATGATCGCGCAGAACCGCGACGCCTCATTCGCCGGCTACACTCTTACCGGTCCGGCGCTCGTAGAAGCCGCGATGTCGGAGCGCAGGAAGGAGCTGGCCTTTGAAGGGTTGCGCCTTTTTGATCTCTTCAGGCTGAATGCTACCTTTAACAGGCCCAATATGGGCGCAAAGGCGAATTCGTCTTACGTAGAAGTTAAAACGACCGATTTCAGGCGATTGATGCCCATTCCCGAAGCGGAACTGGCAGCCAATCCGAATATGGCAAAGAATCTGGGGTACTAACCCGGTAGACTGTAGTTTTGTGCCGGTTCCCCGGGGCGTAAGCTCCGGGAATTCGGTTTTTATCAACGGACAAGCGATGGAATGAACATGAAAATGAAAGTGAAAATTGGTGTGGTTATCTGCACGTTACTGAACTTCGTTTCGGTAGCCGTTTTCTCCCAGCAGTATCCCGCTGTGGTAGGAGATAAGTATGTCAACCGGCAGTCCGCCGCCAAAGCGAAAACTGGCAAGCACACCGTTGTGGTGAATGCCGGAAGTGAAAAGCTGGTTGGGTTGAAACCGGGGATGAAAGTGGAACCTTCCCGCCCGGCGGATCTCATATTTACCGTGAAAGTGCCCGCTAAAGGCGTGTACGAGCTCCACCTACGCCGTACCCGAGAAAGAAGGTGCACCCACTACCGCCTCCCATGTAAAGATCCAGATAGGCGACCGGCGCCCCACCAGGCGCATCCTGTTCGACGCCTACCATGGTAACCGCCAGGTAGCCGGTAAGTTCGACATGGAAGCGAAAACGGAGCAGGTGAAGGTCTGGCTGCCGGAAGGTATGCGGCTTTCCTGGATCGAATGGAAAACGCCAACGATCCCGCTATCCCGGAAAAAGCGCAACAATACAAACCGGCTATCACACCGCCCGCCGGTCACCCGCGGGTCTGGGTCACTCCGCAGTCGCTCCCTGTAATTAAAGCCAGGTTGACCGAAGGCGAGAACGCCGAAGCCTGGAATAAAGTAAAGGCCGCCGCTATAGTACCTTTCAACTTCAACTTCGATCCGCAGGAAGAAATATTCTACCGGGAAGATGTGGAAAAGGCTGTGGAAACGAAAGCCTTTTATTATCTCATGACAGGTGATAAAGCCGTAGGCCGCGAAGCGGCGAAACTCATGCAGGATTATCTCTCCGTGCTGGAATTCGGAAATGTGACCTATGGTGATATTACCCGCGAGATCGGGCGATCTATCTATGTAGCCGCGCTGGTATATGATTGGTGCTATGACCTGCTTTCCAAAGACGAGCTGGCCAACCTCCGCCATCACATGCTGCGCCTCGCGCGCGACATGGAGATCGGATGGCCGCCCTTTATGGACAGCATCATCAATGGCCATGGTAACGAAGCGCAGATCAGCCGCGACCTCCTGGCTATGTCCATCGCGCTGTACGACGAAGATCCCCTTCCTATAAATACACTTCTTACACCGTACTGGAACAACTTGTGCCCATGCGCAGGTTCGAATACGAATCGCCCCGTCACAACCAGGGTGTTGACTACGGCGCCTATCGCCTCATGTGGGAGATGCATGCCGTTTGGCTATTTTACCGTATGACGGGTCACCCCGTATTTGACGATAACATTAAACACCTGCCATACTACTGGCTCTATATGCGCCTGCCCGACGGTTACATGCTCCGAGATGGCGACATGTTCTCCGTGAAAGGCGGCACCGACAAACCGCTGTACTGGAAGCAGCCCATGGCCATGTTGCTCGGTTATTCCTATGCCAATGATCCCCTCCTGAAGGCGGAGTACCAGCGGCAGGGCGGGCTGCCGGACAACCCCGTATTGTTCCTGCTCGTCAACGATCCTAAGCTCCCTGCAGATCATGACCTCACTAAGCTGCCGCAAACAAAAGACTTCGGTAAAGTGCTCGGTGGCGTGGTGGCGCGTACCGGTTGGAACAACAAGCCGGAAAGCAAAGACGTGATCGCCGAGATAAAGGGCGGAGGTTATCATTTCGCCAATCACCAGCATGCAGACGCCGGCGCGCTCCAGATTTACCATCATGGCATCCAGGTGGGCGATATCGGCCTGTACCTTTCTTACGGCCCGCCGTACGACTTCAATTTCAATAAGCGCTCGATCTCCCACAGCCTGATGCTGGCGGTAGACCCGAAGGAAAAGCTTCGTTTCCGCACTACACTGCAGGACGGTGGCACGCGCTTCAACCAACGATTCCCGCAAACGCCTGAAGAAACCACGAACGATCCCTGGTTCGATAACGGGAAGGTGATGTCTGCCGCATTTGGCCCGGATGCGCACAAGCCGGCATTTTCCTATTTCAAGGCTGATCTGACCGGCGCATATTCCTCTAAGATGGCGCAATATGCCAGAGGGTTCCTCTTCCTGAACCTGTTCAGGAAGATGTGCCCGGCGTCATCATCCTCACCGATGACATGACGACCAACGATCCTTCCTTCAAAAAATACTGGCAAATCAATACGCTTCGTCAACCGAAAACGGATGCCGATACCTGGGTGCTCAATAACGTATTGAACGGCGCGGAAGGTAAGACCCACGTGCAGATGCTCCTGCCAGCGCCGGCAGACCGTAAGCTCGAAGTGCTTGGTGGCGCTGACGCCAACAGTACCTTCGGTACCCGCTTCGAAGTAAAGTCTACCAAGCCGGAAGCAAATGCCTGGCGCATGATGGTTTCGCCCGCGCAAGCCAACAAACGTGATCGCTTCCTGACTGTTTTCCAGATGGCTGAAGGCAATACGAAGCCGCTGCCCATCAACTTCCGCGAGCAAAACGGTATGTTCCTGCTGACGATCGCGGACCGGGTGGTATGCATGAGCGCCACCGCGGCGGACACCGAACAAGCATTTACCCTGGAGGTACCGGCCGGTGCGCAATGGCAGGTTGTTCTCGCCGGACTGAAACCCGGTTTCTGGAATATCCGCCACGAAGGCGGCGCAATGAATTTTAATACGGACGTAGTAGCCGGTAACAATACCGTGCATTTTACCGCAGGCAGCGGCAAGTACATCGTTACGCCCGGAAGATCGTACAACGCGAAAGACGTGGAATAAAAAAGAACAATGAAATCGGCATCTCAATCGGGTAAAGTATATGAAGGGCTGCGCAGCAAGATACTGGCTAACCAACTGCTACCGGGGCGCGGCTTAAGGAAGATGACTGGGCTGCCAGATCAGAAGTGAGCCGGGTGTCTGTCCGGGAGGCGCTTAACCGTTTGTTGGGGAAGGCTTGTTGGAAATGGGGAGCGGGGTGGATACTTCGTAAAGTCGATGTCGGAAGACCGTTTGCGGGAGATCCGCGAAGTGCGGGAGCTCCTGGAGATAGGCGCTCTTAAGCTCGCTTTCAACCGGCTGACGCCCGAAGATATTATTAGCCTGGAGGTACTTTGCAACGACTTTTCCGCCATGGTGGCGAAAGGATACTGGTCGGGCGCGTGTGAGGCGGATATCCGTTTCCACGAAACATTGATCGGTATTTCCCGCAATTCGAAATTGAAGCACTTGTATGAGCTGAGCAATGTTCCGCTGTTTCACCTGAAGCGCGGACCGCAGGCGGCGCAAATGGACGACTACGAAGAAACCGACCGAGAGCACCGCGAGATTGTACGGTGGTTGAAGGCGGGAAAGCTGACGAAGGCGGAGGAGGTGCTGTCGAAGCACCTGGTTCGTGGAGAGATGGCCGCGAAAGAATAGTGGTTTACTTGTTAGAAATAGGGCCCGGTTGCTGAGAAGCGCCGGGCTTTTTCATATGTCCTTTCGACGAATCCAGATTTTCCTGATTATTCACGGCAAAATGTATTAATTTGTATGTTAAGTTTAAGAAAACCATTCCACGGGAAGAGATGAGACATTAGATTGATAATCAGTATGTAGAAGCTATATTTCGATATTTCGTATGTTATGTTCTTCCATCCACGTGGAGGCTCATTTTTCAGGAGGCAACTTTTTACTATTTTGGCACCTAAATCTAATTCGCAATGCTGGAAGCTACCGATGAAGCGTTGTGCGGAATGATCCGCCGGGGTGAGGCAGCTGCTTTTAATGTGCTGTACGACCGTTATCGCCATCAAATCTATGGTTATGTCTTGAAGCTCTGCGGTTCGCAGGATGTAGCACTGGATGCGGTGCAGGAAGTCTATATGCAGATATGGCTTCGTGCGGAGTCTTTGGATCCGGAGCGTTCCGTTAAATCTTACCTGTTCCGTTCTGCCCGTAATTATGTGCTGGACTATCTGAAGAAAGCCGTTCATCAGCAGGCTTTCCGGCAACACTTCATGCATGCTTTTGAAGAAGGGCTCGCTTCCTCAGAACACGTATTATATACCAAACAACTCGAAACAATCAAACATAACGCCGTCGCCCGGCTGCCTGCCCAACGGCAGCTGATTTACACCATGAGCAAGGTCGACGGTCTCAGTAACAAGGAAATAGCCGATAACCTGGGCATTTCCATCAATACCGTCCGTGACCAGCTCGTGAAGGCTTCCCGTTTCGTACGGGTGTACCTGCTCAGAAACGCGGACATCGCCATTTTCCTGGCCGCAATACATGCCGCCCAGTAACTGTAAAATTTTTTCAGCGGGGATCGTCTTATCCCTTTTTTCGATCGTATTACTTGTGATGGAGGACAAACAGCAAAGGATCAGGCAATTGTTCGTCAAACTGGCGGAAGGCACTTCCTCGCCCGAAGAGCGGAAGGAACTGCTGGACTACCTGGAAGGTGCTCCTTCCCGGAAGACCTCCCGCTGGCCGATGAGCTCCAATCTGCAGACCGCTGGCCCCTCATGCCCGAAGAAGCTTCCGACAACATCCGCCACCACATTCTTTCACAGGAGCAGCCCGCCCGCCCCGCCCGGTTCCGCCGGATTGGATGGATGAAAGTTGCCGCTGTAGTGCTGCCCCTGGCGGGCATCGCGGTTTGGATGTTCATGAGCCGCCAGACGGCGAAAGGCTTCGAAGAGTACGTCAACAACACGCGGTCGGTGCAAACCTTCCGTCTGGCAGACGGCTCCGAGGTTAGCCTTAACCGCGGCTCCCGCCTCACCGTCCGCAAAGACGGCGGCAGAGAAGCGTGGCTCGAGGGCGAAGCTTTCTTTACTATCCAGGGCATCCCGCACGGCCGTTCGTAGTGCACACGCAACACCAGCTGGATGTCACCGTTCTGGGCACTTCCTTTAACGTCAAATCCGGAGAGACGGGTGCGGAAGTGGTACTGAACAACGGAAAGGTAAAAGTCGGTAAGGGGAGGATGAAGTCATCCTCCGCCCGGGCGAAATGGCTGTCTACGACACGCAGGTAAAACAAGTGTCCCGGAAGCAGGCAGATACGCTGCTGTACACTTCCTGGAAAAATGATCTCCTGCCGTTTAAAGAGCGCCCGCTCAGGGAAGTCCTGCGTACGCTCGGCGATCAGTTTGGCTACGCTGTCGACTTCGAAGGCCCCGCCGCAGACAGTCTTATTTTTACAGGGTACCTCTCCACCAGCGATTTGCAGCAGTCCATTCTTACGTTGGAACAAACCTTCTCCATCAAGATCAGCAAAGAGAACAGACGATTACATGTGAACAACCAGTAAGGTTTCCGCCAAAAACTAACACATCTTCGCAATGAAAAAAATTCAAACCATCAGCTCCGGGCTGATTATGGTTGCGCTATTACTATGCAACCTCCCCGTCATCAGCGCGCAACCGGGGCGCGAAGCAACCAGCCCGGAACAGGTTCCCCTTATTACCGTCATCAATGACATGGAGCACCGGTTCGACGTTCGGTTTAATTACAACGCCACGTTACTGAAAGGAAAGAAAATCGCCGCGCCCGACAAATCCGGGTTCAGCAAAGACAATATCGAACAGGAACTGAACCGCTACCTTGCGCCACTGGGCCTCGTATGCCAGAAAATCGGCGGCAAGCTGTATGTGGTAAAGGCAGATATAGCGGACATCTCCGTTCGTGGTACCGTGACGGACTCAGCCGGTACGGTGATCCCCGGCGTAGTGGTTCGCGTAAAGGTGCGCAGCGCGGCACTATGACAGATGGCAACGGCATTTTCACCCTTTCCGGGTTGAAGAAAGGCGACGTGCTCCTGTTTTCGCTGGTGGGCTATAATCCCCAGGAGTTTACGGTAGACGCCCAGGACAATATCCGCATCGTTATGCAGGTATCCGCCATCGCGCTGGATCAGCTCGTCGTGACAGCCCTGGGTATCAAACGTTCTGAGAAAGCCCTGGCTATGCCGTGCAGAAAGTAAAAGGTGATGCAGTTCAGACTGTAAAAGGTGTGGATATGGCTACTTCGCTTACCGGGCAGGTGTCTGGCCTGGTGGTGAAAAACTCTACAGAGTTCTTTGCCCGTCCTACCATCGAGCTACGCGGCGAAGGCGCCCTGCTCGTTGTAGACGGTGTGCCTTACGGCAACATGACCCTGCGCGACATTCCCACAGACGACATTGAAAGCATCGATGTCCTGAAGGGCCCCACGGCTTCTTCCCTCTATGGATCCCGAGCTGCCGGCGGCGTGCTTCTGGTAACTACAAAGAAAGGCGCAGGAAAGGGCTCAGTGTTTCCATCAACAGCAACACCATGCTGCAAAGCGGATTCCTGGCCATTCCTAAGGTACAGGGTTCCTATGGCCGCGGACAGAACGGCGCCATCGATAACGACTACGTTTGGGGGCCGAAACTCGACATCGGCCAAACCGCCAGGACTGGAACCCGGAAACTAAACAGTTTGAAGATGATCGCCCACTTCGTTCTATAGGAAAAGACAATCTCAAGAACTTTATGGAAACCGGCCTGGTAACCAATAATAACATCAGCGTTTCCCAAAGCGGCGAAAATGGCAGCTTCCGGGCTTCGCTCAATCATATTTATAGTAAAGGCCAGTTTCCCAATGCCCGCCTGAATATGTACAACTTTACGCTGGGCGGCGAGCTCAAGGCTACAGATAAGTTTACGCTAGAAGGCCATACTGGTATAAGCAAAAGGATGGCGCCACAGGTATGGGGTTCCGGTTACGGCAACCAGGGTATATTTACCAGCTGACCATGTGGACCGGACCGGAATACGATATCCGCCAGTACAAGGATTACTGGAAGGTACCGAACAAAACCCAGAACTGGATGTATACCAACTGGTATGATAACCCTTACCTCATCGCGTATGAAAAGCTCAACGGTATCCAACAGAATACGGTGAATGCAAGCCTTACGGCCAATTACCGCTTCACGCCAGACCTGAACCTGCTCGTGCGTGTGGGTTATGATAATTACAGCAACGAAGAAACATATCAGAACCCCACTGCCAACATTTTCTCTACCCGCGGAGGATGGGATGCGAAGGGATATTACCGCAATATCGCCACCAAGGGCTGGAGCACCAATGATGATATCATGCTCACCTATAAGAAGAAAGCAGGTCAGTTTACGATTGATCTGATGGCCGGCGGTACAATCTATTATTACACCAACGATACGATTTCCGCGGCTACCCGTAACGGACTGTCTTCTCCCCGTTTCTATTCCATCGCCGGATCGGTAGGCCCTGCCCTGATTACCCAGTTCCATGGCGCCCGGCAGGTGAACAGCCTGTATGGGAGGGCATCTGTGGGCTGGAAGAACGCCGTCTTTGTAGAAGCTACGGGCCGGAACGACTGGAACTCCGCGCAGCCTAAGGAGCACCGAGATTATTTTTATCCTTCTATAGGTTCTAGTATTGTGTTGTCGGAATTGTTAAAGCTACCTAAGTTTACCGATATGTGGAAGATCCGTGGATCCTGGGCTAATTACAAAACCCCGGCTGACGTGTACGAGATCAACCGGCTGTACACCACCACGCCCCAGGCCTGGAACACGCTGAATTCAGCCAACTATCCCAGCAACCTGCTCCCGCTCAGTCTGCTGCCTACTTCGGCACGCACCTGGGAAGTAGGGACCGCTGCCTACTTCTTCCGCAACAGGTTGAATGTAGACGTAGCATATTTCAATAAGTACTTCTTTAATCGTAAGATCAATATTCCGATCCCCAGTCGTCTGGTTTCTCTTCCACCACTATCAACTTCGACGAAACTTATGTGCGTAAGGGGATAGAAGTAACGCTCTCCGGGAGTGTGATCAATCGCCAGAAATTCCAATGGCAATCCACCATCAACTTCACATCCCATCACCGCTACTATAAAGAGTTGGATAGCGTTTATTCTCCCAAGAACCCATGGACGGAGCCCGGCATGCGAATGGACACTTATCTCGACAACTACTGGCTGCGCGACCCTCCGGCAACGTGATCCACAACAGTGGAATGCCGGTACTGAGCGATTATGACATGAATTATGGTTATACCGATCCTAAATTCAGCTTTGGTTTCATTAACACCTTCCGCATCGGCGGCTTTATTGTGGGGCTGAATGTAGATGGTCGTATCGGCGGTGTGATGTATAACTATGTAAACGATAAGATGTATGATACCGGCACCCATCCTGATACTGATAATAACTGGCGGTACGACGAGGTGGTGAACGGAAAACGAATTACGTAGGCCAAGGCGTGAAGGTGGTGTCGGGTGAAGTGTCTTTCGATAACTTCGGCCGCATTATCTCGGATACCCGGAAATACGCGCCCAATGATGTGGCAACTTCCTATCAGGATTATGCGCAGAAGTTTAGGGCTGGGGACTATGGCGTGCAGAAGAAATCCTTCGTCAAAGTGCGTGAGATGTCTGTAGGGTATCAGCTGCCTTCCGGATTCCTGAAACGTTACCAGATAAAGAGCGCGTCTGTAGCGCTTACCGCACAGAACCTGTTCCTGTTCACGAAGTTCAAGTTCTCCGATCCTGACGTAGATACCGAGAATCTGAACTCGCCTTCGGCGCGAATGCTGGGCATGAACCTGCGGGTAAACTTCTGATCGGGGCATTCATCCATCAAAACATCGACACATGAAACAGAAAAGTTTTTACACTATTATACTGGGCGCCGCCGTGCTTTCGGGGTGCGCTAAATTCGATAAGATCAATACCAATCCGGATAAGACGGACAAAGTCAGTTCATCGATGCTCGCATCTTCAATGATCCTGAGCATGACCCGGAGCACTATCGCCACTACTAAAGGGTTCATGCAACCTTATATGCTTGGGAAGTATGTAACCTGGGGTGAAAACCAGGAAAACTTCCAGTTTAACAGGCTGAGCAGGGCCAGCTTCGAACGGCTGACGTTATTGCGGAATATCCCGCCCATGTTGGAAGCTGCAACGGATGAAGGCCAGCGGAACTCCTACGAAGGCCTTGGCCTGTTTATCCGCGCCTGGCAGTTTTACCATACCACGATGCAGGTTGGAGACATTCCCTACTCCGAAGCCATAAAAGGCGAGTCGGACGGTATCATACAGCCGAAGTACGATAATCAGAAAACCGTATTCCTGGGTATCCTCAGCGACCTGGACAAGTCGAATGATCTGCTGTCGCGTGGCTCTACGTTTGAAGGTGATCCTATTTTCAACGGAAATACAGACAACTGGCGCCGGGTTGTGAACGGTTTTCAGCTACAGGTGCTGATGCAACTGTACCGCAAAACGGCTGACGCAGATCTAAAAGTCATCCAGCGCTTCCAGGACATCGTGGCTAACCGCCCGCTGCTGCGCAATTACAACGACAACTTCGCCCTGACTTACAAAATGCTCAGGGTCAGAATTATCCCTGGTCGGATGTGCCGGCAGGCTCAGGTAACTCGTTTGTGAAATCGAACTACACTATGCTGACCGCCACGCTCATCGATCCTTTAAAAGCGCTTGGAGACCGCAGGTTATTTTATTTCGCCAAACCATCGCCCGTACAGATTGCTGCCGGCAAGCAGCCCTCAGATTGGGATGCTTATCCTGGCGCCGAACCCTCAGATCCGTTCCCGGTACTGCAGGATAAGCGTGTTTCTAAAGACTACGCCGACCTGAATAACAGGTATGTGCAATTGGTTAATGCAGAGCCGGTAAGTGTGTTCAGCTACTGGGACCAGCAGTTCCTGCTGGCAGAAGCTGCCCTTCGCGGCTGGATTGCAGGTACGCCGGCGCAGACGCATTATGCGGCTGGTATCGGGAAGCCATGCGGTTCACTGCGGCGTATACGCCTGAAGCAGCCGATTATCATCATAATATGAAAATCGACAACGCTTATATTCAGCGTATGTCACAGCCAATCCGCTGGCTGGTACTACAGCCCAGCAATTGCAGCAGATCATTACGCAGAAATATATCGCCGGGTTTTTGCAGGGCACGAACTATAATGCCTGGTATGAGAACCGCAGAACGGGCTACCCGGTATTTAAACTCAATTCCGCATCAAACCTGAACACGCCCAGCACGTCGTTCCCGGTAAGGTGGCTGTATCCCTCGAACGAGCTCAGCTATAATAACCGTAACATGGATGACGCCGTGAAGCGCCAGTTCCCCGGCGGAGACAACACCAACGGAGTAATGTGGATCCTGAAAGATTAGAAGAAAGTTAAACCAGGTATATCTCACCCGGGCCTGCTGAAGGTTCGGGTGTTTTTTTGTAATGATATGAAAGGGTCAGCGCTTTTCCAGGTCTTTGATCTGGGCCATAGACTGGCGGAGGCCATCCAAAGTGGGCTGTTCCAGGATGATGGCGAGGGCTCTTTAAGGCCGGAATAGTCGGCGGGCTTGGTGAGGAAGCCCGCTGCACCGAGGTTGTCCGCGATGTCAAGGTCTTTTTCGCGTTCGACGTGGAATACATAATCACAGGGATATGGTGAAAGCCGGGATTTGATTTCAATAGCGATAAAGTTGCCATCCTCCCATGCCGGGCATGTTCACGTCCAGGAAGATGAGCCCGGGGAGGGGATTTCCTGCCGGGTGAGCTTGTCCAGGGCGTCCTGCCCGTTTTCCGCGCTGTAAAAAATAATGGCGGAATTGGTTTCACTGAGTGCTTCTTCAAATATTTCAGTGTCGTCAAGATCATCGTCTACCAGAAGAATGTGTTTGTACATATGTCGACTCTTGTTATTCTGTTTTAAGTGGTAAGGTAATTATAAAGTCGGCGCCAGCTTTCGCACTGCTGCGGGCGGTAATGGTGCCACCGTGGCGGTCAACTATTTTCTTGCACAGGGCCAGTCCCAGCCCTGTTCCTTCGAATCGGTCTGCGGAATGCAGCCGGGCGAAGGTTTCGAATATCTTGGAAGCGTATTGCTCGTCGAACCCGATTCCGTTGTCGGAAACGGTGATGCGAGCGAATCCAGCTTCTGCCGTCATGGCATCGTCTGAGGTGATGGTGATGACGGGGCTTCGTTTTCGCGGGAAAATTTGAGCGCGTTCTGAATAATATTATAAAATAGCTGGTGGATAAGTATGGGCGCCCCTTCGATAACAGGTAATTCTTCTGCCCGGATGACGGCCCCTTTCTGCTGGATGATCAGTTCCAGGTCGGTTTGAATGTTGATGATCACCTCGTTTAGCGGGATAGCTGAAAACGACTGGTCGGAGGCACTGACTGCCGAATAGCGCAATATGCCGTCTATAACGGACAACATCCTGTCCGCTGCCTTCAGCACTTTTAGGATATAAGTCTGTCCTTTTTCTGGAACATAAGATAAGAATTCGTCGTGTAACCTTTTTTTCGAAGGTCTTGATTTTGCGGACCGGTTCTTTCAGGTCGTGGCTGGCCACATGTGCAAAGTGCAGGAGATCTTCGTTCGACCGTTGCAATTCACGCGTGCGTTTTCTGACCGTTTGTTCCAGGAGCTCTGCGGATCGTTTCTGGTCGTCGATATCGGTGCTGCTGCCGAACCATTTGATGATTTGCCCTTCGCGGTTCCTGAAAGGGACGGCCTTGGCCAGATACCATCGGAATCCATATGCACTGGCGGATTTAAGGCGGTATTCCATCTCAAAGGGCTCGCCGGTTTGCACTGCATGTCTCCATACCTCTGCGGTACGTTGTTGGTCGATCGGGTGGAGAATAAGGCGTGGCTCGTCCCTGCTATCGCGGGACAGCCCGGTATATTCATACCAGCGGTTATTGAAATAATCGATGTATCCGTCTGGCTGGGCGGTCCAGACTATCTGGGGCATGGAGTCTGCCAGCTGGCGGAGCTCCCGTTCGCTTTCTTCGACTTTGCTTCTGGCGATCACCTTGTCCGTAACATGATGCGCGTATATCATAATACTGTCCACATTGCCCTCTAAGGAGACGATGGGGTAGATCATATAGTCATACCAGCGTGTTTCCTCACTATCATTGTTCTTGACGGTGGTGGCTAATTCATTGGCGGTGTAGGGCTGTCCTGATATATATACTTTATTAAGGATTTCCAGGATGCGCTGCCCCTCGATTTCCGGCCATACCTGCAGGATAGAGTGGCCGATTAGTTCATCTTCTGTTTTACCCGCCAGCTGCCGGAATTCTGAATTAGCCAGGGTGTAGAGATGATCATTCCCACGGACCACCGCGATGGCGGCAGGCGCCTGCATGAGAAAGCTGTGGAGTTGTTGTTCGGTTTCCCGGCGGCTGTGGTATATCCGGATATTGGCGTCTACCTTGGCCAGTACTTCTTTGGCTGAAAACGGTTTGATGAGGTAGTCATCTGCTCCCGTTGCCAGCCCTTCTATTTTCGCTTCTTCCCCTGCGCGGGCGGAAAGGAAAATGACCGGCATGTGCCGTGATTGCTGATGGTCCCGTATTTTCTTTAGCAGGCCGATCCCGTCCAGTTTCGGCATCATAATGTCCGAAAGAAGGAGGTCGGGTTGATGAAGGAGTACTTTCTCGAATGCGTCTTCGCCATCTATCGCCGTGATTACCTGGAATTGGTCGGAGAGGAGCCGTTGAAGGTATTCACGCATATCGGCGTTATCGTCTGCCAAGAGCACGCGGCGTTTTTGGGATTGCCGTGGGATGCCATTGAGCGTTTCCGTCGGTGCATCGGGTGTCCATTTGAGCGCTTCCGATACAAAAGCGGCTGAATATTGGCTGGAGAAAGCGCCATTTACGGGCTCTATGATCTGTTCCGGCAGGAGGTGTGCCTTACCAGTGGGAAGGCTGATGAAAAGACCGAGCCTTTGCCCGGTTCGCTTTCTGCATGGATGGAACCATGATGAAGTTTTACCAGCTCCCTGACCATTGCCAGCCCGATGCCCGTACCTTCCATACTCCGGCCACCGGTATTCTCGATCCGGTGGAAACGCTCGAATATTTTATCCAGCTGATCATGGGCTATGCCGATGCCATTGTCGGCGACAGATACATGAACCTGACCATTTTCCTGCCAGATGGAAATGTTGATGGATCCCTGTTTACTGTATTTGATAGCATTGGAAACGAGGTTAAGGATGATTTTCTCCCACATGTCAACGTCGACGAATACATCGTCCCTGATGAGCTGTTGACTGATTTTCAGTTCGATGCCTGCCTTTTCTGCTGCAGAGCGGAAGACGCTTGCCAGGTGGGCGGTAAGTGCGCCGAGGTCTACTTTAGAGAATTTCCCTTCCATCCTGCCGGCTTCCAGGCGGAGAATTCCAGTAAAGTGTTAACGAGTTTCTGCATGCGGAGCACATTTCGGAAAGCCAATTCCATCCGTGTTCGTATGCCTGGTGGCGTATCCGGATCATTGAGCGTTTCTTCCAGCGGAGCGAGCAACAAGGTGAGCGGTGTCCGGAACTCGTGGCTGATATTGGAGAAGAAGATGGTCTTGGCCGCGTCGATCTCTGCAAGCGCGGCAGCCCGTTTTCTTTCCTGCTCGATGGCATGAACGTTGGCAAAGCTGGTGGCCATCTGATCGGCGATGAGCATAAAGAAGCCGAGATATTTATCGTCGGGCAGGCGGTAAGGGTTCTTGCCGAACACAATGAAACCGTATGGGTCAGTTGTATTTGCCTGCAGGATAGGTAGTATGATGGCTGTATCTGTGGAAATTTCCCACGCCCCCTGGGCATGTGCGCTAACAGCGCCGCCTGGTTGGTCAATATCTGGGGTTTGCGGGTTGCCAATGCCGTGCGGAATTGTTCCGACAGCGGACCTTCTGCATGTAGATCGATTTCGGGAGGTAGCTCCTCATTACCAGCATGGGATGCCATCAGGGCTTTGCCGTTGTCGTATTGATAAAACACAGCGAACGGAAAATCGTATGGGTTTTCATGCAGTGTAAGCATGGTTTTCCTGATCACATCTTCGCCGAGTTGGCAGTCGGTCAGCCTTTGTCCAAGGTGCGTAAGTGTTTTGAGCTGGCGGTCGCCGGTTATGCGGATGGTGTCGTCTGTATTGGCGCAGAGCATGCCGCCGGTGACGCCGTCATCACCGGGGATGGGCGTATAGGAAAAGGTATAATACGTTTCTTCCGGATAGCCGTTGCGCTCCATGATAAGGAGCTGCGATTCTGCGTAAGTTCCTTCGTCATGTTTCATGACTTTTTCGAGCAAGGGTCCAACATAAGCCCAGATATCTTTCCATACGGCGGAGGCAGGTTGGCCCGGGGCCCAGGGTGCTTCCCCGGCGATCGATTTGTAGGCGTCGTTATATAATTTAATGTGATCTTTTCCCCAGCCGATCCACATCGGCTGGCGGGAGGTTAACATGATCCGCACGCAGGTCCGGAGGCTTTGGGGCCAGGTTTCCACAGGGCCCAGCGGGTTGTCGGCCCAATTGAATTCCCGGATGCGTTCGCCCATTTCGCCCCCTCCCTGCAGGAACTCGGGCAAGCCAGTGTTCGACATATATCTTGAAATCTTTTTGGAGAATCGGGTACTGCTTCAAGATAAATGATTTTAACCAATTTTAAACATCCTGAGATGAAGGGATTGCAGGCTGGAAACAGCAGTAGCGGCTGGTAAGGGTGGATCGCTGCCGGGATGTTTAACGAGCTTTCTTATTTATATTATATTTGTTACGAAGACCTCAACCATATCCATCGAACACATGCAATACAAACTCCTATTGTTAGCCGGATTGATCCTACTTGCATTTTCCATCTACAAATTGCGGCAATCCCTGAATTTCATTGCCGGAGGCCGGCATGTCATTGGCAGAGTAATAGCGTTGGAAGACGTGGACGGAGCATACGCACCGGTTTTCGCTGTAAAAGCGGATAGCCACCGGGAAATCATCTATCATCATGCCTCCGCCACGGGGCCTGCCAGCTGGGAGATCGGGGAAGAGGCGATCTTTCTTTATAGCCCTGCGTTCGACGATGTGAGAATGTTGCGTTATTTCTGGCTTTTCAACTGGACGATTGTCTCTATAGCGGTTGCAGTACCGATGCTCATTATCGGCGGAGGCTACCTGGTGTTGCGGCGCTTGCTCAACCGCCCGGTGGAAGCACCGGTTTTTTCTGCTAATTGATCTTAAATAGTATTTGCATGATCATACATTCGATTATCCTCATAGTGGGCATCCTGCTGTTAGTTTTCGGTATCGCCGAACTGAAAAGGCGGCTGGCGTTTGTAAAAAATAGTGAGCGGTCGGTCGGCAGAGTGGTGCAGCTGAAAGAGAAGAAAGATGACGAAGGGACTTATTATTACCCTGTTTTCGAGATACACACGCGAAAGCGCGAGGTGATGACCTACGTCCTTGGTACGGGAACATCCCCAACGAGCTGGAAGTTGGGGCAAGAGGCCGTGTTTATATTCGATCCGGAGCAGCCTGAATCTATCCGCATGTTGAGGTATTGGGTGGTTTTTGGCTGGCCGTTGAGTTTGTTGGCGGTCGCCGTAGACATACTGCTGATCGGCATTGGTTATTTTGCCTGGTATGTGTATTGGAGTTAAAACAGTATTCTTATCGTGGCTTTCTGATCATAGGATGTACGACGGGTGAACTACCGGACTGAATTTCACCGATCACTTCGAATCCATGTCGCTGATAGAGTGAGATGTTCCTTGGATTGGAGGATTCCAGATAGGCGATCACCCCATCCTGGTCAACTTTTTGAGTGCTTCAGCCATCAATGCAGAACCGATCCCAGAACCTTGTTGCGCCGGGTCCACTCCGATCATGGGAAGGTACCAGTGCGGTTCAGCCGGGTGGAATTTCTCCATCTGTTCCATTATTCCCTGCATATCTGCTTTGATCTTGCCGTCAGTGTTCTCGTTGAAGAGCCTGGTTAATGTTGATTCGTCTGATTTGACGCCGGGTGGCAACCATAAGGATGCGCCCATGAAGTTGTCGGCAATATATGCGGTTCCTTTTTCGAAAGCGTTTCCACCGAAAGCCATTGTGATCGAAGGGAAAGCGGATAAGTATCTTCCGGGGTCGGGGAGAGACCATCTGGCCATGGGGTCAACGCTAAATGCCAGCGTAAGAACATCAATAGCGCGGCCCTGGTCAGGTGCTAATGCTGTTAATATTTTCATGGCTATCTTTCTTCGAATGTAAAGGAATCTTCCTAGAAGTGGCCATTGCCGGTAAAGAGTGCGGATCGGTTCTTTTCTTTTTCGGGTGAAGATTGCTTTGTTTTCTATGCAGTCAACACGATATTTATTGGTACGGCAAAGATGGAGGAGGGTACAGTTCTTTTGATATACTTCTTCATCTACGAGCATTCCTCTGGATGAGGGAACGTTATGGTGCAAGGGAAAAAGCAAAAGACAGTCGAATGACTGTCTTTTTGCTTTTGGCTTCGTACCGCGTACGGGAGTCGAACCCGTCATTCCTCCGTGAAAGGGAGGCGTCTTAGCCGATTGACCAACGCGGCATTTCCCGTTTGGGATTGCAAAGGTAGTATCCATTTTGATAATTCCAAAAAAATTTGTGTTAAGTAAATACCTATTGATTAATCCCCGCTAACCTTGTAATTTCGCTACTCAATTTTTCATCTACAAACTACAGTGTAAAATGGGAACTTCTCTTAAAATTGGTATTAATGGTTTCGGTCGCATCGGCCGCCTGGTATTCCGCCAGATTTACAATATGCCCGGCATCGACGTGGTAGCGATTAACGACCTGACCAGCCCCGCGGTTTTGGCTCATCTGCTGAAATATGACTCTGCACAAGGTAGATTCGGACAAGACGTGAAGCACACCGACAACGCCATCGTTGTAAACGGCGAAGAAGTGAAGATATATGCCCAGAAAGATCCCGCCCAGATTCCCTGGAAAAACCACGACATCGACGTGGTGATCGAGTGCACCGGCTTCTTCACCGATAAGGCCAAAGCCGAAGCGCATATCACCGCAGGCGCCAAACGCGTAGTAATCTCCGCTCCCGCAACCGGCGACCTCAAAACCGTTGTATTCAACGTAAACCACGATATCCTGGATGGTTCTGAAACAGTGATCTCCTGCGCTTCCTGCACCACCAACTGTCTCGCACCCATGGCTAAAGTAATGAACGACCAGTTCGGCATCGTTACCGGTCTCATGACCACCATCCACGCTTACACCAACGACCAGAACACCCTCGACGCTCCGCACCCGAAAGGCGATCTCCGCCGCGCCCGCGCCGCAGCCGCCAACATCGTGCCTAACAGCACCGGCGCCGCTAAAGCCATCGGCCTCGTGCTCCCCGAACTGAAAGGCAAACTGGACGGTAACGCCCAACGCGTTCCCACCATCACCGGCTCCCTCACCGAACTGACCACCATCCTCTCCAAGAAGGTGACCGCAGAAGAAGTGAACGCCGCCATGAAAGCCGCTTCTAACGAATCATTCGGTTACACTGAAGACGAAATCGTAAGCTCCGATATCATCGGCATCCACTTCGGTTCCCTCTTCGACGCTACCCAAACCAAAGTGATGACGCAGGGCGACATTCAAATGGTGAAAACCGTTTCCTGGTACGATAACGAAATGTCCTACGTTTCCCAACTCGTACGCACCGTGAAACACTTCGCAGGCCTGATCTCCAAATAATCAAGCCCGAAAATCATATCGCCAACCCTCCGCATCCAGCCGCCACCCGGCCGTGCGGAGGGTTTTTTGTCTTACTTTCCTAAACTCTCACCACCATGAGCCAATTCTCCCAGCATAATTTCAAAGGCCAGAAAGCCGTCGTTCGCGTAGATTTCAACGTTCCCCTCAACGATAAACTCGAAATCACCGACGATACCCGCATGCAGGCCGCCGCCCCCACCATCAAAAAGATCCTCGCAGACGGCGGCGCCGTGATCCTCATGAGCCACCTCGGCCGCCCGAAAGACGGCCCCACCGATAAATATTCCCTCCGCCACCTGGTGAACCGCCTCATCAAACTGCTAGACGGAGCCACCGTGAAATTCGCGGAAGACTGCATCGGCCAGGCCGCCGAAACAGCCGCCGATAACCTCCAGATGGGCGAAGTCCTCCTCCTGGAAAACCTCCGCTTCCATAAAGAAGAAGAGAAAGGCGACAAAGCATTCGCGGAAAAACTGTCCAAACTGGGTGATGTATATGTGAACGACGCCTTCGGTACCGCTCACCGCGCTCACGCCTCCACTGCCGTGATCGCCGATTTCTTCCCGAAAGACAAGAAAATGTTCGGTCTCCTCATGGAAGCCGAAACCGCCAGCGCCGAAAAGGTGCTCCATAGCGCGGAAAAACCCTTTACCGCCATCCTGGGCGGCGCAAAGGTGTCAGACAAGATCCTCATCATCGAGAACCTCATGTCCAAAGCCAATAACATCATCATCGGCGGTGGCATGGCGTATACTTTCCTGAAAGCGCAAGGCAAGGAAATCGGCAACTCCCTCGTGGAAAACGATAAACTCGACCTGGCCAACGAACTGCTCGCCAAAGCCAAATCACTCGGCGTACAGCTCCTTATCCCCGAAGATTCCATCGCGGCAGATAAGTTCGCGGCAGACGCCAATACCCAGGAAGTCTCCAACGATAACATCCCCGCCGGCTGGATGGGCCTCGATATCGGAAAGAAATCCATCGCGAAGTTCAGCGAGGTGATCGCTGCCAGCAAGACCATCCTCTGGAACGGTCCCATGGGCGTATTTGAAATGCCCGCCTTCCAGGGCGGCACCAAAGCCGTGGCAGACGCAATCGTGAAAGCGACCGAAAACGGCGCCTTCTCCCTCGTAGGCGGCGGCGACTCCGTAGCTGCGGTGAACCAGTTCGGCCTGGCGGATAAGGTAAGCTACGTGTCCACCGGCGGCGGCGCCATGCTGGAGTTCTTCGAAGGCAAGGAGCTCCCCGGCATCGCGGCGGTAAGAAAGTAATCCGTTCTCCGAACCATAAAAAGCCCGGCTGGTGTGAACCATGCCGGGCTTTTCGTTTATTTCTGACGATTACTTGCTCAGTTCGGTAAAGAACTTGTGGAAGTAAGGAATCGTCTCGATACCCTTGTAGTAGTTGTCCAGCCCGTACTTCTCGTTGGGGGAGTGCAGGTTGTCGCTATCGAGGCCAAAGCCCATGAGCACCGTTTTCAGTCCGAGGATCTTCTCGAACAGGGCCACGATGGGAATGGAACCGCCGCCGCGAACGGGGATGGGCTGCTTGCCGAAAGTAGCATTGATAGCTTCGCTCGCTGCTTTGAAGGCTACGGAATCCGTGGGAGTTACGTAGGGCGCGCCGCCGTGGTGGGGCGTAACCTTTACCTTAACGGACTTCGGCGCGATGGCGATGAAGTGCTGGGTGAACAGGTCGGAGATCTTTTCCCAGTCCTGGCCGGGCACCAGGCGCATGGAGATCTTCGCGAATGCCTTGGATGGCAGAACGGTTTTGGCGCCTTCGCCGGTGTAACCGCCCCAGATGCCGTTTACCTCGCAGGTAGGACGGGTACCGGTGCGCTCGAAGGTGGAATAGCCTTTTTCGCCCCAGAGCTCGTCCACGCCCAGGTCCTTTTTGTAGTCCGCTTCATCGAAGGGAGCGCTGTTAAGTGCTTTGCGCTCTTCGTCGTTCAGCACTACCACGTCGTCATAGAAGCCGGGGATGGTGATGTGGTTGTTTTCGTCGTGCAGGGAAGCGATCATTTTCGCCAGGATGGTGGCAGGGTTGGCCACGGCGCCGCCGTACACGCCGGAGTGCAGGTCGCGGTTGGGGCCGGTCACTTCCACTTCCATATACGCCAGGCCACGGAGGCCGGTATCCAGGAAGGCGTGTCGAGGCTGATCATGGCGGTATCGGAAATGAGTACCACGTCAGATTTGAGGCGGTCTTTATTTTCGGAAAGGAACTTGCCCAGGTTACCGGAGCCTACTTCTTCTTCGCCTTCGATCATGAATTTCACGTTGCATGGGAGGGTATTGGTGCGGAACATGGTCTCGAATGCCTTCACGTGCATGTAAAACTGGCCTTTGTCGTCTGCGGAACCGCGGGCGAAGATCTTGCCGTCCTTGATCACGGGCTCGAACGGGGGCTGTCCCACAGGTTGAGCGGATCGGGGGCTGCACGTCATAGTGGCCATACACGAGAACGGTAGGGAGGGCAGGGTCGATGATCTTTTCGCCGTAAACAATAGGATGACCGGCAGTCGGGCATACCTCCACATTGTCAGCTCCCGCTTCCACCAGTCTTTGCTTTACCGCTTCGGCGCAGCGTTTCGTGTCTTCATTATGGCGGGAATCCGCGCTGACGGAGGGAATCCTCAACAGTTCCAGCAACTCGTTAAGGAAACGGTCTTTGTGCTGGGCCTGGTAATCTTTCCAAACTTGCATTTTTGAGCTATTAAACGTTCACAATGGACGCAATTTAGTGGAATTTGGCGCACGGCCCGTTTCCGTCATGGGAAAAATGATGGCCGGCCGTCATCGTCCGCTGCCCGGGCCGCCGTTGTGTCACTCACTTTTGCCGCGGGAGGGCTTTCCGTCAGGGCTTCCTGGCGGGCGGGCATAAAAAAGGAAGGGCGTACCCTTCCTTTCCGGAGTATAACGAAACTGTTTGCACTTAGGAAATGAGCTTCTGGCGCAGCAGGAATTCCAGCTGTTCGTTCACGCTCAGGAGCTTTTCGGTCAGCTCGCGGTTCTCCTTGCGGAGGGCGTACACTTCATATGCCTTTTCGATGTTGTGGCGGAGCTCTTCATCGTTCCAGGGCTTGGAGAAGTATTTATATACCTGGCCTTTGTTAATGGCGTCGATAACGGCATTGATGTCTGCATACCCGGTCAGCAAGATGCGGATGGGCTCGGGGTATTTGTTGAGGATGGATTCAAAAACTCGATCCCCGTCATTTTGGGCATTCTCTGGTCCGAAATGATAATGTGAAATTCGTGGTCTTCGAGCAATTTGTAAGCCTCTTCGGCCGATTCTGCCGTCTGCACTGTATAAATTCTTCTGAAAGAGGCTTTAAAAGCATTCAGATTGTGAATCTCATCATCTATATAGAGGATGTGAATATGTTGTGCACTCATTATGTACGAGGTAGACTTTAAGTAAGTTAATAAAAATTAGTGAGTTAGTGATCAACGAACTGTTATGTTCGTGTCATAAACCTTCACAGGACCGGCATTCTCTGGTATTTCCCGCTGCCGTTGCCTGGCGGTAACCGGGGTGGGAAATCCGAATCAAACATAGATATTTTTGCAATCCCGTTTTCAACTTTCTGACGACCGCCGTTAATGGATTGGTAACCGCTGGAAGTTGGCTGGTAACCGTTTTCCCTGTCAAACCTATTTTTGCGTTTTCCGTTATTTCTTGTAGGTTTGAGCATACCCGTAAATTCATTTAAAATCGAATCAATATGAAAACTGGAATCATTGTGATCATTGTCCTGATACTGCTGGGCTTTTTGGTTGCAGCAAGTACAACGGAATGGTAAAGAGCGACGAATCGGTGAAGAAAGCCTGGGGAACGTAGAAACCCAATACCAGCGCCGGGCAGATCTGATCGATAACCTGGTGAGCACCGTAAAGGTTCCGCCAACTTCGAGCAGGAAACCCTTACCAAAGTGATCGAAGCCCGCTCCAAAGCCTCTTCCGTTCAGGTAAACGCCGATGATCTGACCCCTGAGAACATCGCTAAATTCCAGCAGGCGCAAAGCGAACTGGGCGGAGCGCTCAGCCGTTTGCTCGTAACTGTTGAACAATACCCTCAGCTCCGCACCACCGAACAGTTCCAGACGCTCATGGCCCAGCTGGAAGGCACGGAAAACCGGATCGCGGTTGCCCGTAACGACTTCAACGCCGCGGTAAACGACTTCAACGGATCTATCCGCACCTTCCCCAACAACATTATCGCCGGCCTCGGCGGGTTTAAGGAAAAAGGATACTTCAAGGCGGCCGAAGGCTCCGACAAGGCGCCAAAAGTGCAATTCTAGTCACGAACGCCTCCAATATTCGGACGGCCCGGGGCAGCAAAACACTGCCCCGGTCGTCTTTAAAGGATGCCTAACATACGTTTCCCAATGAAACTGTTCCCTTTCAAAAAGAAAGAATTCTTCTCCGAAGACGACAAAGGGCGCCTCGTCCAGGCCATCCGCCACGCGGAAAGGCTCACCTCCGGCGAAATCCGCCTCTTCGTGGAAAGCCATTGCGAATACGTGGACCCCATGGACCGCGCCCGCGAAGCCTTCCTCTCCCTCGGCATGGAGAAAACCAAACAACGCAACGCAGTTCTCCTTTATATCGCCCTGCGCGATCACCAGTTTGCCATCCTCGGCGATCAGGGGATCCATGAAAAGGTCGGCGACGACTTCTGGAAACACGAGGCCGACATCCTCCGCCACCATTTTTCCGGTCAGCGCATCGTGGAAGGCATAGAGGTCTGTGTGAAGGAAATCGGGAATCCCTCCTGAAGTATTTCCCCTACGAATCCGGCGACGCAAACGAGCTGCCGGACGATATTGTTTTTGGAAAGTAGATTCGGACAATGATGCACAAGCTTACAAACAAAATATTCTTACGCTGTTTCCTGGCCCTCGGGCTGGTTTGGCTCGGCCTGGCGCCCTCGCGCAGGACATCCCCGCCAAACCCAACCCGCCCCGCCTCGTCAACGACTTCGCCGGCATCCTCGTGCAGTCGGAAATCGATGAGCTGGAAAGGAAACTCGTAGCCTACGACGATAGCACCTCCACCCAGATCGCAATCGTCCTCATCAAAACCACCGGCGATTACGATATTTCCGAGTACGGCCTCAAGATCCTGCGCGACTGGGGCATCGGCAGCAAGAAAAACAACGGCGTGCTCATCCTCGCCGCTATGGACGACCGGAAGATCCGGATCGAGACCGGCTACGGCATGGAAGGCTCCGTCCCGGATGCCGTGGCTTTCGGGATCATCAATAAGATTATCAAGCCCGCGTTCCAGCAAGGGCATTATTACCAGGGGCTCGACGAGGCGGTCGATAAGATCTTCGCCGCGGCCGCAGGTGAATATAAAGGCGTTCCCCGCAGTTCTAAAGAAGACGGTGGGGAGGCGGCATCTTCGGGCTCATTATCCTCCTGATTATCCTCGCCATCATATTCGGCTCCCGCGGAGGCGGCGGCGGAGGCGGCAGGGTGATCAGCCGGCGGGCGACAGCGTCCTGGGCGGCATTCTCGGCGGCATGATCGGCAGCAGCATGGGCGGCTCCCGCGGCGGCTGGGGCGGAGGAGGCGGTGGCTTCGGTGGCGGCGGATTCGGCGGCTTCGGCGGCGGGTCCGGCGGCGGAGGCGCGCCAGCGGCAGCTGGTAAAATACTGCCGTTTTATCGCAACGGATTTTCAGTCAGCACATTGCGAAAGAAATCGTTACATTCGCTACCTGACTGAAAATCCGTTTTTATGTTACTCCAAATCCTGAACGGCGACGCAACCCTCGATATTTTCGGTAAAGCGGCCTCCCCGGCCAGCCCCTCGTCTGGCGCGAAATGCTAAGCGAAGGAAAGACACCCGCAGGCTGCGACATCGGCCGGTTCTTTGAAAAAGAGGGGATTATCTCCATGACGTTTACGGCATAGACCGCGATGCCTATCTCTCAGACATCGCCCAGACCCGCAAAACCCTCCGGCAGGCATCCCAATTCGAAGAGATCGTTCTCTGGTTCGAATTCGACCTGTTCTGCCAGGTCAACCTCATTTTCCTGATCAATTACTTATTACGCCTTAATACCCCATGCCCCGCGTCAGCGTGGTACAACCCGGCTCGCATCCCGATGTGCCCGACTTTAAAGGGATCGGCACGCTCAAGCCCGGCCACCTGCCCGCCCTGTTCGAAAACCGCAGCTACCTGGAAGCGGCCGACTGGCAGCTCGCATCCCAGGCCTGGAAGCATACACCGGCAACGATCCCCTCGCCATAGAAGCCCTGACAGGCAGATCGGCCCCCAATCCCCGTTCCTGGCAGCGCCCTGCTGGCTCATCTGCAGCGGTTGCCCTCGGCCGAAGACGGCCTCAACGGCATCGAAAGGTTTTTATGGAGCAGATCACCCTGGCGCCCCTGAGCGAGCGCGCCCTGTTCGCCACTTTCTGGGAAGAGAAGAAGATCTTCGGGTTTGGGGACTTTCAGCTCCGCGCCACCCTGCAACGAATGGCAGACGCAGGCGTTATCCTGTACGATACTGAAATGGTCCGGTTGACGGACCTCGGCCGCGAAGTGCTCCGGGGCGAGCAGCCCTACCTGCCTATGCTCCCGTGTCCAATGCATGGCTGGGCGGCATCCCGCTGGCGGAGACGCCCTGGCGCTGGAGCAACGGCGAAGGCCGTGTGGTGAAGGCGGCCCGGCAGGTAATTTAACAGGCTGTCGTACGGATGCAGGCAACCCTTTATCGCGGGGCTCCGTATCCTACCAAAACAGCGATATGAAAAACTTGAGAGCCTGGGCTGCCGGCCTGTTACTGGTGTGCTGCATTCCGGCGGTTTCCTGCCACAAAGACAAGGACGACAACCTCTACTCCGCGAAAAACGCCGCCATGAGCGGCGCCCAGGAAGTCCCCGCCGTGACAACTACCGCCACCGGCAGCTTCGATGTCACTTATAACCGTGATTCCAAATTATTGAATATCACCGTTCGTTGGCAAGGCCTCAGCGGGAATCCTACCCTCGCGCATATCCACGGGCCTGCGGCCAAGGGTGTTAATGCCGGGGTACTGCAAAACTTTACGCCGTTACTCACCGCTTCCCCCGCAGGAACCTTCTCCACGAGTTTTACCCTGAATGGCACCAACCAGCTGGAAGAGGATCTCCTTGGCGGTAAGTGGTATGTGAATATCCACACGGCCGCCCATCCCGGTGGTGAGATCCGTGGACAGATCGAACTGACCTACTGAATATAACCATAACCTATGCTAAGCCGATAGCGTTTCAACTGCTCAGGTGAGTGACACAACGGCGGCCCGGCAGCGGCTCAATGCCTGCTAACAATAAAAGCGTATCCAGACATGAGTCCGTTAAAAGACACTACGGTTTCTCGAAAACAGGAACAGAACCCCAAAGAAAAGGGCCGACGATTGTCGGCCCTTTGCGTTTTCCCGGAAAGGAAATTATTTCCACGCATCCAGCAAAAAGCGGATCCAGTTTTTGTACATGATGTTGTCGATATCGTTGCTCTTATACCCGCGCTTGCGCAGGATATCGGGTATTTTCTGCAGGCCTGCGATGGTGCCCAGGTCGCCGGGCGATTGCTCGGTGCCGAAAGCGCCGTCCAGGTCGGAACCGATGGCGGCGTGCTGGGAATTGCCCGCCAGCTGACAGATGCGGTCGATGTGGTTGGCCACATGTTCCAGAGATACGCCGGTGTTTTCGGGTGTGCTGACGCCGCGCTGCCATCCGGGGATGAGCATCCAGGCATCGAAGGCAGTGCCGATCACCGCGCCGCGCTGGATGAGTAGCGAGAATTGCTCGTCGCTGAACTGGCGGTTGTGCGGCACGAGGGCACGGCTGTTATGGTGACTGGCCCAAACGGGGCCTGTATAGATGTCCATGGCTTCTGAGAAGCTTTGATCGCAGAGGTGTGTAGCGTCCAGGATGAAGCCGAGGCGGTCCATCTCTTTGAGGAGCGCACGGCCTTTTGTGCCGAGGCCGCCGGTGGAATCGGTACCATAAGCGTATACGCCCGGGCCGTAATGCGCGGGGCCTATTGCGCGGAGGCCATATGCCCAGGCTTTTTCCACACAGCCCAGTTCGTAAAGGAATCGGCGCCTTCCAGGCTAAGAATGAAGCCCACGGGGAGGGAGCTTGTATCTTCCGCGGTTTCCCAGAGTTTGAGGTGGGCGGAAAGCTGGTCGGCATTGGTGATCTGCGTCATTTCGCCGCGGGCCACCATCGTTTGGTACCATGCCAGTTGCCCCTGCGTCTGCGCCCAGGCCTGTTCCTGCGAATGCCAGCCGGGCAGGGGATTGTCGAGCCCCACATACCGCGCGATCTGCGTGGCGACGCACAGGCCTACACGGCCTTTGCGCATTTCGGGAAGGGAAACGGTGCCGCGTTCGCGGTCGGGTTTATCGGTAAGGCCTTTCTCGCGGTCGCGGATGGCCTGAACGGATTTGGTAAGGTCGCGGTTCCACTCCATGGCGTTCATGCTCAGGTCCAGTGCGCGTCAAAAATCACTGATTGCATAGATATATTCTGGTTGAAATGATAATCAAAGTAACCGCCCCGGGCAATGGCCCAGGCGCCGGTGTTCGTTCCGTTTTCGATAACGAGCGCTTCATTGTACAGTGCCACTGTGGGGCAAACGTGCCAGGGCGTACCATAAAGTACGTCGCCCACCCGCAATGTGGCGGCTTCCGGCGTTTTCACGACCAGGTGCTCCTCGCTCTGGGAAATCACTTCATATTCCTTCAGCTGGTGAAAGAAGACCCGCTTGGTAATTGGGTTTTCAGCGGAAACGGCCTTATGTCCCGGTCCAGCGTAATGTGGCCTTCCTGCGGTTTGGAGATGACGCGGGTAAGGACCTGCGCGGCAACGAGGAAAGGCTGGTCGGACAACCCTGTCCCATAGCCTTCATCCCACAGCAGGCAGGTGCCCGGGCTGCAGGTGACGCGCTGACGGCGGGCATGGATGGGGAAGGTGGGCGTTCCGCCGGCGATCACCTCCGGTGCGTGAATCTCGGCGGCAAGTTTTGCAACCGGTGCAAAGGCTTCGTCGCATTGCAGGGTGCGTTTTTCCAGGTCTGCGTCGCGGATGTGGCCGTCGTAGACATGGAGCCCCGCGGGCTCAACATTACTGAGTTGTTGCATGGCGGTCCATAGTGCCCTGGCTTTATCAGGACTGATGCCGGTGCGGTGCATGCCATCGTCTATATCGATGTAGAGCCGGGCTTTGGTATTGAATTGCGCATGCAGGTTGTTCATCAGTTCGGCTGATGCGATGTTGTCTGCCAGCGAAGCGAACCGCGAATCCGGGTATTGCCGCTGAAGATCCACGAAAACTTCCGCCATGGGAGCGTTCAGCTGATAAGCGAGCAGTATGTCAGGCGCGCCGGTTTCCGCAAGCATTCGCGCTTCCGCCAGCGTGGCGCATTTGAACCGGCGGATGCCTTTGTCCATCTGCATGCGCACAACAGGCGCCATCTTGTGGGTCTTGACGTGCGGCATGAGCCTTTCCGGCCCGCCGGCCATGGCGATCATGCGGTCTATATTGACGGTAATGCGTTCGGGAAAGACGAGCAGCGCAGGAGAGGGAGCGCGGCTGGTTGTGCGACGGTGGACGGAGCGTCTGGTAACATGAATAGATTAGTCTGTCAGTTCAAAAATAGCTTCTATCTCGACGGTGATATTATCCGGCAGCGACCCCATGCCCACGGCGCTTCTTACGCCGATGCCGTTTTCCTGCCCCCATATTTTGGCGAACAGTTCGCTGCATCCGTTGATCACATGCGGGTGGGTACCGAATTCAGGCGTGGCGTTCACCATGCCCAACACTTTGATCACGCGCTTTATCCGGTTGAGTGACCCCAGTTGCGAAACGAGCGTGGAAAGGATGGTGAGCCCTACCTGCTGTGCGGCCAGCTTCGCGCCGTCGGCATTCACATCCAGCCCTGCTTTGCCATGCAGCAACGAGCCGTCGGGCAGAACGGGCCCATGCCCGGATACATACACGAATTTATCTACGATCAGCAGTGGTTTATAAACCCCTTTAGGCGCCGGCGGCGGAGGGAGCACAAGGCCCAGGGCGGCGAAGTTATCGGCTGCGTTCATCTCGAAATTTGTTTAAAGTTAATCGAATATAACCGGCATTTCAAAGCAATTATTTGCAGTATTTGCAGATAATTTGATTGAAATGCTATTGTTTGTTGCAGTTTTGGCAATTGTTGCCAGGATGTAGTAAGTTAATTCAGATAACATTTGCGGAGCATGACGGTTGTCATCGCTACCGGATATTTTATAGGAATTGCTGCAAGACGAGCACTCCGATCAATCCGCAGACGGAGACGATGGTTTCCATGACAGACCAGGTGGCGAAGGTTTGTTTCAGGGTAAGATTGAAGTATTCCTTGAACAGCCAGAACCCGCCATCGTTCACATGGCTGAACATGAGGCTGCCTGCGCCGATAGAAAGGACCATCAGTTCCGGATGCACATGCTGTTGCTGGATAATGGGTAGAAGAATGCCGACCGTCGTAAGGCCCGCTACCGTGGCAGACCCCACGCATACGCGGATAGCCGCGGCGATGAGCCAGCCCAGTACCAGGGGCGATAAGGCTATGCCCTGCATGGATTGCCCGATGTAGGTATTGATGCCTCCGTCCTGATCACTTGCATGAAGACCCCGCTGCCCGCAATGATCAGCATGATCGGCGCTACGTCTTTAAAGGCGGTTTCCAGCGATTTGGCGATTTCTTTCATGGACGATCCCCGGCGCAGGCCCAGGAGCCAGATGGCGGCCAATAAGGAAAGTAGCATCGCGATATTGGGATCGCCGATGACGGACACCGCCGGCCGCAGGGCGCTGCCTTCCGGCATAAAGGGATCCAGGGCGGTAGTGATGGTCAGGAGGATGAGGGGAAGCAATGCAGTAAACAGGCTGATGCCCAGGCCCGGCAGTTCCGCATCCGTCCGTTGTTTGATCTGGATCAGACCCTGTTCGGGCGTTACCTCCATTTTCCGGAGGGTGCTGCCGAAAAGCGGGCCCGCGATAGCGATCGTCGGGATGGCGATGATCAGGCCGTATACCAGGGTTTTCCCCAGATCGGCCCCCAGCTGCTGGCTGATAGCCGTAGGCGAGGGGTGGGGCGGCAGGAAGCCGTGCGCGGTCGAAAGAGCCGATATCATGGGGATACCCAGGTAAAGCAAAGGCAACCGAGTCGATAACCCCGTCGCGAAGATCAGGGGCACTACGATCACGAACCCGGCGGTATAAAACATGGGGATACCCACCAGCAGGCCGGCCAATGCCATCCCCACTGAATATGCCGGATGCCGAACAGGCTCACCATAGACGAAGTGATCCGCTGCGCCGCGCCGCTATCCGCCACCAGTTTGCCCAGCATGGCGCCAAAACCCAGGATGGTCACCAATGATCCAAGCGTAGACCCGATTCCGCCGGTAATGGATTTACCGATGGCGGGGCCATCCAGCCCGCAGGCCAGCGCGAGCAAAATACTTACGATAATAAAAGAAATGAAAGTGTCGAGCTTGGCCCACATGATCAGGGCGATCAACAGGAGAATGGACAGTAAAACGAGCAACAAGGGTGATAGCATCAGGCTGTGGAATTTAATCTGCTGAAGATAACAAAGCCAAGCTAGAAAATTTTGTAAAATCTAAAGACTGCCAACCTCCTGTCATCCTCCTACTAACCTCCTACTATGTCCAGTATAGACAAGGGTTTGAAGGGGATGACAGGAGGTTGGCAGGAAGTTTACCGATAGATAATTTTAAATTGATTGGTTATCAATCTGTTATTAGCACTCAGTCTTCTCATCCGCTGAATTATGGTTGAAGGGTCGCAGACCCCTTATTGACAGGTATTTGATGATATGTTCTACATATTCTTGTAATGGCATGTAAATCAATATAATGCACCTTCACGTCTGCCGCTCGTCTGCCGCTCGTCTGCCCCTCGTCTGCCCCTCGTCTGCACCATGTCCCGTTCTAACTAGCATCTAATCGGCCTCTTACCGGCCTCTAATCAGCGTCTAATAGGCCTATAATTTTAGTGAAGGATCGTTTCACCGTTGCAATAAAAAGCAGCTCCCGGAATGGAGAGCTGCTTGCTAACTTATTCAATCAGAAGAGTTTAGTCTTCTTTCGTCTGTTCTTTGATCTTTTGAGCGGTTTGCAGGATGTGGGTCGCCTGTTTGCTCAGTTCATTCCGCAGTTCGCCGGACGAGGCTGCCGCCTTTTCCTGTTTTTTCTTGGCAAGAGGCTGCATCAGGTTGATAATGTAGTTATTAACCCAGCTGTTGTTGAAGTGCATAATGGCATCATATACTTCGTCTACCCCTTTGTTTACCAGTGCAGTATTATCGATCTGGCCGAGGATGCCCAGGTAGAGGATGGCCGCGCCGATCTTGTCCTGGCCGGTACTGTTGTTAAGGTTCGTCGCGAAGTACGGTACATCCGCCTCGCTGCCGTTCTGGGCGTAGACATTGGCGATGGCTGTACCGAGAGCGCCGCGGGCGTCTTTTTCCATAGATTTGGCCAGCGGGTAGGCTTTTTAATGTCCAGCTCGGCGAGGCCCACCAGGCCGGAACCCTCCACGAGGTAAGAACGGTCCTTCAGGGCATTTTCAAACAGCGCGGTGTATTGCGGGTCTTTCAGCTTGCTGATCTGCTTGAGGGAAGCGGCGCGTACCGGGGCTGCGGGTCGTTTTTGGCGAGGTCCAGCAATACCGGGAGTGCGGCCGTTTTCACTTCATTGTTATCCATCTTCAGGCTGGACACGGCCAGCGCACGGAGGCCTTCGTATTTGTCGCGCAGCGCGGCGATCAGGGTGGCGCGTGCATCCGCGTTTCCGCCCTGTTGCTTCACGCACTCCTCGATCGCCTCGCGGCGGTCGCGGTAAAGCGGCGCATTCTTATACTGGAACACATAGGTGGCCAGGTTGCGACGGTCGGTCTTCTCCAGAATGAGGATCTTGTCGGCATCCACGTTCACGAAATCAACCTTACCGCTTACCGGGAAGCTGAAGTTGCTCGTCTTTTCCGTAATACGTACCTGGTGACGGGTTTTCTTGCCGCCTTCGTATACATCGATAGCGATCGGCAGGTCGAATATCTTCTCGCCTTTCTGCTCGATGGTCACATTGGCAAAGCCGGATTTGCTGTAATCATATGAAATATCCAGCGTGGGATAACCTTGACCGAAGTACCATTGGTTAAAGAACCAGTTCAGGTCTTTACCCGACACTTCTTCCGCAGCCAGGCGGAAGTGGTGGGATTCAGTGGCTTTGAAAGCGTTCTGTTTCAGGTAAAGGTTCATGGATTTGAAGAAGGCATCGTCGCCCAGGTAGTTGCGGAGCATATGCAGGATACGGCCGCCTTTCTGGTAGGTAATGGCGTCGAACATATCTTCCTGGCTGTGGTAGTGGAAGCGAACGAGGTGATGGTCGCCACGGTATTGTGCCGTTTCCATATAGCTGTTCATGGCGGAATAGCCATGTTCGTCTGCCGCGTCTTTCCCGAATTTATGCTCGAACCAGAGGTATTCGCTGTAATCGGCGAACGACTCGTTCATGGTCAGGTTGCTCCAGGATTCGCACGTGGCCAGGTCGCCGAACCAGTGGTGGAACAGCTCATGCGCGATCACGGACTCGCCCAGGCGCTCGTCTTCGTCGAGCAGCTCGCGGTCTGTCTTCTGCACAAAGTCGCCATGAATGGTAGCCGTGGTGTTTTCCATGGCGCCTGACACGTAGTCGCGCACCACGATCTGGCTGTATTTCACCCAGGGGTAATCGTAACCGAGGAGCTTGGAGTAGAACGTCATCATCTCAGGCGTATTACCGAAGATGGCTTTGGCGTGGGGAGCGTACTCCTTTTCCACGTAATAGTTCACTTCCTTGCCGCGCCAGCTGTCTTTCACAACGGCGAAGTCACCGACGGCCATCATGAACAGGTACGGGCGTGCGGAAGCTCCATGCGCCAGGTATCCGTACGGGTGCCATTGGTATTGGCTTTTGGGATACCAGTTTACCGTTGGAGAGGGTTACGTATTTCTTGTCTACCGTCATGGAGATCTCCGAAGTGGTGCGCTGGTTGTTTTTGTCGATGGTAGGGAACCACACGGAAGAGGCTTCCGTTTCGCCCTGTGTCCATATCTGGATGGGCTTGTTGGGTTCGGTGCCGTCGGGGTTGATGAAATAAAGTCCTTTTGCGTCAGTGATGGCCGCGCTGCCTTCGGTTTTATATTCGTCGGGCTTGGCGGTGTAATCGATATAAACAATATAGGAATCGTTGCTGCTGTAAGTTTTGTTAAGTTTGACGCGGATCACTTTCCCGTCATATTCGTACTGAAGGGGAGCGGTACGCGCTGCTTTGAGTTGTGCGTCCGTCGGGAATTTGGCCACGGTGGCGATCTGAACGAGTGAAACGGTGCGGATGTCCATTCCTTTGGCGTCCAGTGTGAGACTGTCGGTCGGGTAAAAGTGGGGTTTAAGGGTGAGCCATGCTTTGCCGATGAGCTGGCGTTTGGCGTAATCGAAGCGTACGTCCAGCTTGGTGTGGGTCACATTGTTGATTTTGGTAGGGGATGCCCGGTAAATGGCGAGCAGCGGGTCCTCCTTTTCGGCGGGGGCGGTTTGCGCGAAGGCGGGCGAGCAGAGCCCCATCGCGGCGATCCCTGCCACCAGGAGCGCTGATACTTTCTTAGTTGGTAATAAATACATGCAAAACGATTTGTTCAAAAATAAGCGCCCTCTTGAAGGGCAGGGGTCAAATTTAAACAAATGGCCCAAAAACGACGCAAGCGGTTAAAATTGTTATTTTTGTACAGATAGGACATGATTTTTATATGATCAAAGCTACCGTGAACGGCCGCAAGCCGTACGAAATAAATCTTTCCGGCGCCGATGGCAGGCCGGAGTGCGATGGGAACCCCGTTGCCTGGAGCGCTGAAGCCCTGCCCTCAGGCGGTTTTAGCATACTGGTAGATGGGAAGAGTTACGTCGCCGAAGTGGTGGGGACCGACAAATCGGAGAAAACCGTCACCCTCCGTATCGGGCAATCCGTATACGATGTGAGCCTGGAAGGGCCGATGGACCGCCTCCTGGCATCTATGGGACTGACCCAGGCGGCCGCCTGGAAGGTGAACGATATCAAGGCGCCCATGCCTGGCATGGTGCTCAAGATCCTGGTAGAGCCGGGGCAAACCATCAAAAAAGGCGACCCGGTGCTCATCCTGGAGGCCATGAAAATGGAGAATGTCTTCAAATCCACCGCGGACGCCGTGGTGAAGGAAATACGGGTAACGGAGCGGAAAGCCGTGGAAAGGGCGAAGTGCTCATTGTGCTGGAATAATATTTGTATCTGAGATCAATATGCAATCAATCAAACTAAAACTATGGTATCTGGCGTGCTGCCTGTTCATCGCAACGGGCCTGAGCGCGCAGGATGCGTCATATTTCGTATATATTCAGCACGAGAAACAGCAGCCTTTTTACGTAAAACTCGACGGGAAAGTGCTGAGTTCCTCCGTGAAGGGCTACGTCATCCTCCCGAAAATGGAAGCCGGTAAAATACCGGTGACCATCGGTTTCCCGAAGGGAGGCGCGCCGGAGCAGCAATTTACCATCCGCCTCGCCGGCAACCGGGATTACGGGTACCTGCTGAAAAACACAGGCGATGAGGACTGGGCGCTGTATGACCTGCAGACGTTCGCTTCGCTGAAGTCCTCCGGGGCCGGGGGCGCTGAGCCGGCGGGAACGGAAGGGGAAGCCGTAGCGGTGACCCGCCTTTCCAGCGAGAGCGCTACCCAGGAGCAAAAGGAACTTATCAATAACGTGCAGGCCGACGTAGAGGCCGCACTGGCGAAGAAACCGGCGGAAAAGCCCGCGGAAGAACAGCCTGTGGAAGCGAAAGCGGAAATGCCTGTGGATACGACGCCTGTGGTGGCACAATCCGCCGGGCCGAAGAAGAAAACAGCTTCGCCGAGTCGCTGGACAAGGTAGTGACAGACGATCGCCCGGCGGAAATGAATGCTCCGAAACCAAGGCCTGTCGCCGTTACGGAAGCGCCGGTGGATGTTTCCCTGCCTGCAACCGAACCAGAGAAGCCGGCTAAAAAGCGCAAGAAGGGAGAACGGGAGCCGCTGAACGAAGAGGAAAAGGCATTGCTCAGCTCCGTAATGGAAGATGAAAAGCGCGCTGCGGCCGATGAAGCCCTGAAGGAAGCGGAAGCCGCCCCGGCGGAAGAAGCGCCCAAAGAAGAGCCCGTTGCGGAGAAGGCGCCGGAGGAAAAGCCGAAGAAAGCCAAAGAAAGAAAGCAGGCGAAGAGCCTGAGTTTATAGATTTCGGGTCCGCTCCAGCGACTACACCCGCCGCCACGGTTCCGGCCGCTACGGCCGAACCGGTAGCAGTGCCGGCAGGAGAGGAGGAGGCGGATGCTAAGGACGCCCGCGAGGCGCGCCGCCAACAACGGAAAGCAGCCCGGGAAGCCGCGGATCGCGAAGCCCTGGAGCGCGACAGCGTAGCCAATGTAGGCTGGCGCGAAGAGGCTCCGGCAGCGAAGGAGAAATCAGAAGAGAAGAAAAGCGAGCTGAAAATGGTTAACAGTGATTGCGGTAAAGTACTGGAAACAGATGCCTTCCGTAAACTGCTGCGCACCATGAACAGCCGGAAAACGGACGAAGATATGGTGGACGCTTTCCGGAAAGGCACCCGCAATACCTGTGTGAGCACAGAGCAGGTGAGAGCGCTGGCGCAGCTGATCTCGTCAGACGAGAACCGTTACCAGCTGATGGATGCGGCTTATTCCAGGACGTATGATTCCGATAATTTCTCTAAGTTGGCAGACCTGCTGACGGAAAATTACTATAAGAACCGCTTCAAGGCAATGTTGAAACGGTAGCATATAATAAAGAGCAAAGGCAAATGGTGAATGGAAGCGTCCGTTCACCATTTGTCGTTTTAAAAATCCCTACTTTCGCGCATCATGGCCAGGTATTTTATCGAAGTAGCTTATATGGGCGGCCGCTTTAGCGGGTTCCAGGTACAGGAAAACACGTTGACGGTGCAGTCCGAGATCGACCGTGGCATCAGCGTGCTGATGCGTGAGCGGGTGGAGACGACGGGTTCCAGCCGCACGGATGCCGGCGTGCATGCGCGGCAGAACTTCCTGCATTTCGACATGGAGCAGCCGTTGCATCCGCAGTTCGTGTATAAGATGAACGCGATTTTGCCGCCGGACGTGGTGGTGAAGGGTGTGTACCCGGTGGCGGATGAAGCGCATAGCCGGTTTGCGGCAACGGGGCGGGCGTATGAATATACGTTATATACCTCGAAGGATCCGTTTATGCGGGACCGTGGGTACTTCTTTCCGTACCGGCTGGATATGGAGTTGTTGCAGGCGGCGGCGGAAGTGTTGATGGAGTATCGTGATTTCACGACGTTTTCGAAGCGGAATACGCAGGTGAAGACGTTTAACTGTACGATCGGGGAGTCTGTATGGCGGCAGGATGGAGAGCGTATAGTCTATAACGTGAGTGCGAACCGTTTTTTGCGTGGGATGGTGCGGGGATGGTGGGTACGATGTTGCGGGTGGGCCGGGGCGTTTGTCGCTGGTGGATTTCCGGGCGGCGATTGAGGGGAAGGATTGTACGCAGGCTGATTTTGCGGTGCCTCCGCAGGGGTTATGTTTGATGGAAGTGCGATATCCGGAGGGGATGATAGGAAAAAGTTTATAGCTGAAACCCTTTACTATGGCTGTTTTGTAAAAATACTTAGGAGAAAGCGTTAAAAACATTTGGAAAGAAGAGATAAAACCCGCTACCTTTGCGTCCCGTTAACGCGGAAAACAACAAGTTCTTTGGAAGGCATCTTTACGAAATCAGTCGGTTGAAAATCAGGCTGGTTAAGGCTTGTAAGAGAGAAGAAATAATGCTTCGAAATTGCAGGAAAAAAAAGTGAAGAATAAATTTGGCGGATAGGAAAAACTTTCGCTATCTTTGCGCCCCCAACAACAACGAAACACACTAGTTCTTTACATCGTTTTTATGCGTCCGCCGGATGGCCGAAAGGCAGGATGGCAAAGGTTTTCGAAAGAAAATGATCATCGAAAAAGATGAAAAATTTCTTCGCAAAAATTTGGACGGAAATGAAAACATCTCTACCTTTGCACTCCCATCGAAACAGGGTGGTTCACGAAGAAAGTTCTTAAGAAAGTAAGAGGGTAAAAATGATACGGCGAGAGGCCTGCAGGTTCGCAACCTGGATATCATCAACGAGTAGTTCACTGGTCACTGCAGTAAGTGCAGGGGGTGTGAAACGAAAGATCTTTGAAAGTTTGGAAACAACAGCATGTCCCGATTTTATATCGGGGCAAAACACAGGTAATGTTAGCGAAAAACATTAATTGAAACGTCTATTTACGCGAGTAAATTAGTCAGTTCAAACAACACATTTACAATGGAGAGTTTGATCCTGGCTCAGGATGAACGCTAGCGGCAGGCCTAATACATGCAAGTCGAGGGGCAGCGCAGTGTAGCAATACATGGGCGGCGACCGGCAAACGGGTGCGGAACACGTACGCAACCTTCCTTTAAGTGGGGATAGCCCAGAGAAATTTGGATTAATACCCCGTAAGATGGTGGTGTGGCATCACACAGCCATTAAAGCTGAGGCGCTTAAAGATGGGCGTGCGTCTGATTAGGTAGTTGGTGAGGTAACGGCTCACCAAGCCGACGATCAGTAACTGGCGTGAGAGCGCGACCAGTCACACGGGCACTGAGACACGGGCCCGACTCCTACGGGAGGCAGCAGTAAGGAATATTGGTCAATGGACGCAAGTCTGAACCAGCCATGCCGCGTGAAGGATGAAGGTCCTCTGGATTGTAAACTTCTTTTATGTGGGAAGAAACCACCTTTTTCTAAGGGTGTTGACGGTACCATAGGAATAAGCACCGGCTAACTCCGTGCCAGCAGCCGCGGTAATACGGAGGGTGCAAGCGTTATCCGGATTCACTGGGTTTAAAGGGTGCGTAGGCGGAATTGTAAGTCCGTGGTGAAATCTCCAAGCTTAACTTGAAACTGCCGTGGATACTATAGTTCTTGAATGTTGTGGAGGTTTGCGGAATATGTCATGTAGCGGTGAAATGCTTAGATATGACATAGAACACCGATTGCGAAGGCAGCAGGCTACACAAATATTGACGCTGAGGCACGAAAGCGTGGGGATCAAACAGGATTAGATACCCTGGTAGTCCACGCCCTAAACGATGATTACTCGACATTTGCGATATACAGTAAGTGTCTGAGCGAAAGCATTAAGTAATCCACCGGGAAGTACGACCGCAAGGTTGAAACTCAAAGGAATTGACGGGGTCCGCACAAGCGGTGGAGCATGTGGTTTAATTCGATGATACGCGAGGAACCTTACCTGGGCTAGAATGCTGGAGGCCCGTCCCTGAAAGGGGACTTTGTAGCAATACACCGCCAGTAAGGTGCTGCATGGCTGTCGTCAGCTCGTGCCGTGAGGTGTTGGGTTAAGTCCCGCAACGAGCGCAACCCCTATCATTAGTTGCCAACAGGTAAAGCTGGGAACTCTAATGAAACTGCCGTCGTAAGACGCGAGGAAGGAGGGGATGATGTCAAGTCATCATGGCCTTTATGCCCAGGGCTACACACGTGCTACAATGGTAGGAACAAAGGGCTGCTCCCTGGTAACAGGCTGCTAATCTCAAAAATCCTATCTCAGTTCGGATTGAGGGCTGCAACTCGCCCTCATGAAGCTGGAATCGCTAGTAATCGTATATCAGCAATGATACGGTGAATACGTTCCCGGACCTTGTACACACCGCCCGTCAAGCCATGAAAGCCGGGGACCTGAAGTCGGCAACCGCAAGGAGCCGCCTAGGGTAAAATCGGTAATTGGGGCTAAGTCGTAACAAGGTAGCCGTATCGGAAGGTGCGGCTGGAATACCTCCTTTTAGAGCGCATTATACCTGCGCTGTTGTTTCCACTCTTTTAATGTAATTAGTTCTTTAAAGAGAAATTGCGTTACTACGATAGTAGTACCCGTAACAGATCCGTAGCTCAGCCTGGTTAGAGCACTACACTGATAATGTAGGGGTCAGCAGTTCAAATCTGCTCGGGTCTACCAAAAGTAAGTCTGCCAGGGACGCGGCAAAGTGCGAAAGAGGCTGAAGACTTACCTTACAAAAACTTTGGGGGTTAGCTCAGTTGGCTAGAGCATCTGCCTTGCACGCAGAGGGTCATCGGTTCGACTCCGATATCCTCCACTAAAGAAAGTTCTTTATTAAAATGATGGTGTTCGAATGTGATCAAAGGATCACGGTTCTATAGGTTCATAACCTTGACACTGACAAAATTTTTCGGCGCTAACGCATCATAGTAATTATGAAGTAAGCTGAAGAAAAGTTCTTTGACATATTGGGAAACAAGTTGTAAAACACGAGAGTGTAACTTAAAGATTTTTAAAGCGAATAAGGGCGCATGGTGAATGCCTAGGCTCTAGGAGGCGAAGAAGGACGTGGTAAGCTGCGATAAGCTACGGGGAGCTGCAAACGAGCGTTATATCCGTAGATTTCCGAATGGGACAACCCGGCACACTGAAGGTGTGTCAACCGAAAGGTGGCCAACGCAGGGAACTGAAACATCTAAGTACCTGCAGGAAAAGAAAATAATTTAATGATTCCCTAAGTAGTGGCGAGCGAACGGGAAGAGCCCAAACCGGGGCGGCGTGCTGCCCCGGGGTTGTAGGACTGCATTTAGAAAGTCGCATCAAGTTGAATCATCTGGAAAGATGAGCCATAGCAGGTGATAGCCCTGTAGACGTACCTTGCGACGGACGAGCAGTATCCTGAGTAGCGCGGGACCGGAGGAATCCTGTGTGAAACTGCCAGCACCATCTGGTAAGGCTAAATACTCCCTAGAGACCGATAGTGAACCAGTACCGTAAGGGAAAGGTGAAAAGTACTCCGAACAGGAGAGTGAAATAGTACCTGAAACCGTGCGCCTACAAGCGGTCGGAGCCTGGAAACGGGTGACGGCGTGCCTTTTGCATAATGAGCCTACGAGTTACTCCTCACTGGCGAGGTTAAGTTCTTCAGTAACGGAGCCGCAGCGAAAGCGAGTCCTAACAGGGCGTCCAGTCAGTGGGGGTAGACGCGAAACTTTGTGATCTATCCATGGGCAGGTTGAAGGTTTGGTAACACAAACTGGAGGACCGAACCCATTAGCGTTGAAAAGCTATGGGATGACCTGTGGATAGGGGTGAAAGGCCAATCAAACTGAGAGATAGCTCGTTCTCCCGAAATGTTTTTAGGAACAGCCTCGTATTACAGACGTATCATAGAGGTAGAGCTACTAATTGGGCTAGGGGCTTCACCGCCTACCAAACCCTAATAAACTCCGAATGCTATGATATATCTACGGGAGTGAGGCTGTGGGCGCTAAGGTCCATGGCCGAGAGGGAAATAACCCAGATTAACAGCTAAGGTCCCTAAGTGTATGTTAAGTTGAACAAACGCAGTTCAAACCCTAAAACAGCCAGGATGTTGGCTTGGAAGCAGCCATTCATTTAAAGAGTGCGTAACAGCTCACTGGTCGAGGGTTTGGGCACGGAAAATAATCGGGCATCAAACATACTACCG
>CP079103.1:0-4740000 GCA_019285755.1 Chitinophaga sp. E66 | reverse complement strand
AAGATGAGCCATAGCAGGTGATAGCCCTGTAGACGTACCTTGCGACGGACGAGCAGTATCCTGAGTAGCGCGGGACCGGAGGAATCCTGTGTGAAACTGCCAGCACCATCTGGTAAGGCTAAATACTCCCTAGAGACCGATAGTGAACCAGTACCGTAAGGGAAAGGTGAAAAGTACTCCGAACAGGAGAGTGAAATAGTACCTGAAACCGTGCGCCTACAAGCGGTCGGAGCCTGGAAACGGGTGACGGCGTGCCTTTTGCATAATGAGCCTACGAGTTACTCCTCACTGGCGAGGTTAAGTTCTTCAGTAACGGAGCCGCAGCGAAAGCGAGTCCTAACAGGGCGTCCAGTCAGTGGGGGTAGACGCGAAACTTTGTGATCTATCCATGGGCAGGTTGAAGGTTTGGTAACACAAACTGGAGGACCGAACCCATTAGCGTTGAAAAGCTATGGGATGACCTGTGGATAGGGGTGAAAGGCCAATCAAACTGAGAGATAGCTCGTTCTCCCGAAATGTTTTTAGGAACAGCCTCGTATTACAGACGTATCATAGAGGTAGAGCTACTAATTGGGCTAGGGGCTTCACCGCCTACCAAACCCTAATAAACTCCGAATGCTATGATATATCTACGGGAGTGAGGCTGTGGGCGCTAAGGTCCATGGCCGAGAGGGAAATAACCCAGATTAACAGCTAAGGTCCCTAAGTGTATGTTAAGTTGAACAAACGCAGTTCAAACCCTAAAACAGCCAGGATGTTGGCTTGGAAGCAGCCATTCATTTAAAGAGTGCGTAACAGCTCACTGGTCGAGGGTTTGGGCACGGAAAATAATCGGGCATCAAACATACTACCGAAGCTTTAGGATCCCCTTTAGGAGGGTGATCGGTAGGGGAGCATTCTGTACTGCATCGAAGGTGTACCGCGAGGTATGCTGGAGCGTACAGAAAAGAAAATGTAGGCATAAGTAACGATAAAAAGATGAAAAATCTTTTCGCCGTAAGACTAAGGGTTCCTGATCAACGCTAATCGGATCAGGGTTAGTCGGGTCCTTAGGCAAAGCCGAGAGGCGTAGCTGATGGCAAACTGGTGAATATTCCAGTACCTGCAATATTTCGATGGGGTAACGGAGTAGTGAAAGGACTGCGCACTTACGGAATAGTGCGTTAAAGGGAGTAGGTATACGTCTGGTAGGAAAATCCGCCGGATGTGCTGAACCTGATAGTACACTGAAGCTTCGGCCGATGTGATAATGTCCCTAATCAGACTTCCAAGAAAAACCTCTAAGGTTAGGTTATTGCAGCCCGTACCGTAAACCGACACAGGTAGTCGAGGAGAATATCCTAAGGCGCTCGAGTGATCCATGGTAAAGGAACTAGGCAAATTGACGCTGTAACTTCGGGATAAGGCGTACCACAGTAATGTGGTCTCAGTAAAATGGTCCAACCAACTGTTTAACAAAAACACAGGGCCCTGCAAAATCGAAAGATGAAGTATAGAGCCTGATACCTGCCCGGTGCTGGAAGGTTAAGGAAGGGTGTTCGGCGCAAGCCAAAGCTCCTGACTGAAGCCCCAGTAAACGGCGGCCGTAACTATAACGGTCCTAAGGTAGCGAAATTCCTTGTCGGGTAAGTTCCGACCTGCACGAATGGTCTAATGAGTTGGACACTGTCTCTACCATGAGCTCGGTGAAATTGTAGTATCGGTGAAGATGCCGGTTAATCGCAACGGGACGGAAAGACCCCGTGAACCTTCACTACAACTTAACATTGATTTTGAGTGCCAGATGTGTAGGATAGTTGGGAGACTATGAAGCGGCTTCGCCAGGAGTCGTGGAGTCAACGTTGAAATACCAACCTTCTGTTACTTAGAGTCTAACCCGGGCAATCGGGGACATTGTTTGGTGGGTAGTTTGACTGGGGTGGTCGCCTCCTAAAAAGTAACGGAGGCTCGCAAAGGTACCCTCAGTACGGTTGGTAATCGTACGCAGAGCGCATTAGTAAAGGGTGCTTGACTGTGAGGCAGACAAGCCGAGCAGGTGCGAAAGCAGGCTAAAGTGATCCGGTGGTTCTGTATGGAAGGGCCATCGCTCAAAGGATAAAAGGTACTCCGGGGATAACAGGCTGATCTCCCCAAGAGCTCATATCGACGGGGAGGTTTGGCACCTCGATGTCGGTTCGTCACATCCTGGGGCTGGAGAAGGTCCCAAGGGTTCGGCTGTTCGCCGATTAAAGTGGCACGTGAACTGGGTTCAGAACGTCGCAAGACAGTTCGGTCCCTATCTGTTGTGATCGTTAGTAAATTGAGAGGACATGACCTTAGTACGAGAGGACCGGGTCGTACGTACCGCTGGTGTATCTGTTGTGCCGCCAGGTGCAGTGCAGAGTAGCTATGTACGGACAAGATAAACGCTGAAAGCATCTAAGCGTGAAACTTACCTCAAGATGAGTTTACTTTTAAGGGCCGTCGAAGACTACGACGTTGATAGGTTACAGGTGTACAGGTGGTAACATCAAAGCCGAGTAATACTAATTGCCCGTAAGCTTTAATTTTATTATGCTCTTCCTCTGAAAAGAGCGTGCTTTACAACTTCCCGATATGTAAATTTATTAGTAGTAAGATACTAGCAAAGGCGCTCCTTAGAGAAAGGAAAGCCCGAGCATCAAGATCTTATGGTGGTTTTACCAAGGGTGTTCACCTCTTCCCATTCCGAACAGAGAAGTTAAGCCCCTTATGGCCGATGGTACTGCACTATCATGCGGGAGAGTAGGTAGCTGCCATATTTATTGAAAAAGTCCCGGTGTATGCCGGGACTTTTTTATCTCTTCTCTTTATTAACAACAATAAGGATAGAGGCAATAAACATAAAGATTGCACACTTCAACGTACCGCTCTTATCGGTACACCGGCAATCAACAAAAAGAGATCATTACAGAAAAGTATCGGATTATATCTGTTCCAAAAGTTACGACGTAAAATTTTGCGGTAATCTGAAAAGATACTATCTTTGCCATCCGCTTGCAAGGAGCGGTTGCCCATCTTGTGTCTGACACAAACAAAGCAACAAGGAAGCAAAGAAAATTAGCTACGTAAAGGACTGACAATCAGAAAAATAAAAAATAAGTTTTCTGCTCAAAAGTTTGGAAGTAACGAAATAATCACTACCTTTGCACTCCCTTCGAAACACGGCCGCTGAAACGGTAGCCACGGAGGGGAAACAAAAGAAAAGTTCTTAGAGATTTAATGAATGATACGGCGAGAGGCCTGCAGGTTCGCAACCTGAATATCAGCAACGAGTAGTTCACTGGTCACTGCAGTAAGTGCAGGGGATGTGAGACGAAAGATCTTTGAAAGTTTGGAAACAACAGCACGTCCATTTTTATATCGGGGCAAAACACAGGTAATGTTAGCGAAAAACATTAATTGAAACGTCTATTTACGAGAGTAAATTAGTCAGTTCAAACAACACATTTACAATGGAGAGTTTGATCCTGGCTCAGGATGAACGCTAGCGGCAGGCCTAATACATGCAAGTCGAGGGGCAGCGCAGTGTAGCAATACATGGGCGGCGACCGGCAAACGGGTGCGGAACACGTACGCAACCTTCCTTTAAGTGGGGATAGCCCAGAGAAATTTGGATTAATACCCCGTAAGATGGTGGTGTGGCATCACACAGCCATTAAAGCTGAGGCGCTTAAAGATGGGCGTGCGTCTGATTAGGTAGTTGGTGAGGTAACGGCTCACCAAGCCGACGATCAGTAACTGGCGTGAGAGCGCGACCAGTCACACGGGCACTGAGACACGGGCCCGACTCCTACGGGAGGCAGCAGTAAGGAATATTGGTCAATGGACGCAAGTCTGAACCAGCCATGCCGCGTGAAGGATGAAGGTCCTCTGGATTGTAAACTTCTTTTATGTGGGAAGAAACCACCTTTTTCTAAGGGTGTTGACGGTACCATAGGAATAAGCACCGGCTAACTCCGTGCCAGCAGCCGCGGTAATACGGAGGGTGCAAGCGTTATCCGGATTCACTGGGTTTAAAGGGTGCGTAGGCGGAATTGTAAGTCCGTGGTGAAATCTCCAAGCTTAACTTGAAACTGCCGTGGATACTATAGTTCTTGAATGTTGTGGAGGTTTGCGGAATATGTCATGTAGCGGTGAAATGCTTAGATATGACATAGAACACCGATTGCGAAGGCAGCAGGCTACACAAATATTGACGCTGAGGCACGAAAGCGTGGGGATCAAACAGGATTAGATACCCTGGTAGTCCACGCCCTAAACGATGATTACTCGACATTTGCGATATACAGTAAGTGTCTGAGCGAAAGCATTAAGTAATCCACCGGGAAGTACGACCGCAAGGTTGAAACTCAAAGGAATTGACGGGGTCCGCACAAGCGGTGGAGCATGTGGTTTAATTCGATGATACGCGAGGAACCTTACCTGGCTAGAATGCTGGTGGACCGTCCCTGAAAGGGGACTTTGTAGCAATACACCGCCAGTAAGGTGCTGCATGGCTGTCGTCAGCTCGTGCCGTGAGGTGTTGGGTTAAGTCCCGCAACGAGCGCAACCCCTATCATTAGTTGCCAACAGGTAAAGCTGGGAACTCTAATGAAACTGCCGTCGTAAGACGCGAGGAAGGAGGGGATGATGTCAAGTCATCATGGCCTTTATGCCCAGGGCTACACACGTGCTACAATGGTAGGAACAAAGGGCTGCTCCCTGGTAACAGGCTGCTAATCTCAAAAATCCTATCTCAGTTCGGATTGAGGGCTGCAACTCGCCCTCATGAAGCTGGAATCGCTAGTAATCGTATATCAGCAATGATACGGTGAATACGTTCCCGGACCTTGTACACACCGCCCGTCAAGCCATGAAAGCCGGGGACCTGAAGTCGGCAACCGCAAGGAGCCGCCTAGGGTAAAATCGGTAATTGGGGCTAAGTCGTAACAAGGTAGCCGTATCGGAAGGTGCGGCTGGAATACCTCCTTTTTAGAGCGCATTATACCTGCGCTGTTGTTTCCACTCTTTTAATGCTTGGCAGATCATCCCAACAGATGAAGCCAACCACAAAAGTTCTTTATTAAAACATTGCGTTACTGCGAAAGTGGTACCCGTAACAGATCCGTAGCTCAGCCTGGTTAGAGCACTACACTGATAATGTAGGGGTCAGCAGTTCAAATCTGCTCGGGTCTACTAAAAGTAAGTCTGCCAGGGACCGGAAGGTGCGAGAGAAGCTGGACTTACCTGACAAATTTTGGGGGTTAGCTCAGTTGGCTAGAGCATCTGCCTTGCACGCAGAGGGTCATCGGTTCGACTCCGATATCCTCCACTAAAGAAAGTTCTTTATTAAAATGATGGTGTTGAATACAGTAATGATTGCAAAGGCAATCAGAAAGTAGTTCTGAAGGTTCGTAACCTTGACACTGACAAAAGTTTTCCGGCGTTCAGCTTGAGTGCTGAGGTCTCCTAGTAATTAGGATGCTGGCTGGAAGAAAAGTTCTTTGACATATTGGGAAACAAGTTGTAAAACACGAGAGTGTAACTTAAAGATTTTTAAAGCGAATAAGGGCGCATGGTGAATGCCTAGGCTCTAGGAGGCGAAGAAGGACGTGGTAAGCTGCGATAAGCTACGGGGGCTGCAAACGAGCGTTATATCCGTAGATTTCCGAATGGGACAACCCGGCACACTGAAGGTGTGTCAACCGAAAGGTGGCCAACGCAGGAACTGAAACATCTAAGTACCTGCAGGAAAAGAAAATAATTTAATGATTCCCTAAGTAGTGGCGAGCGAACGGGGAAGAGCCCAAACCGGGGCGGCGTGCTGCCCCGGGGTTGTAGGACTGCATTTAGAAAGTCGCATCAAGTTGAATCATCTGGAAAGATGAGCCATAGCAGGTGATAGCCCTGTAGACGTACCTTGCGACGGACGAGCAGTATCCTGAGTAGCGCGGGACCGGAGGAATCCTGTGTGAAACTGCCAGCACCATCTGGTAAGGCTAAATACTCCCTAGAGACCGATAGTGAACCAGTACCGTAAGGGAAAGGTGAAAAGTACTCCGAACAGGAGAGTGAAATAGTACCTGAAACCGTGCGCCTACAAGCGGTCGGAGCCTGGTAACGGGTGACGGCGTGCCTTTTGCATAATGAGCCTACGAGTTACTCCTCACTGGCGAGGTTAAGTTCTTCAGTAACGGAGCCGCAGCGAAAGCGAGTCCTAACAGGGCGTCCAGTCAGTGGGGGTAGACGCGAAACTTTGTGATCTATCCATGGGCAGGTTGAAGGTTTGGTAACACAAACTGGAGGACCGAACCCATTAGCGTTGAAAAGCTATGGGATGACCTGTGGATAGGGGTGAAAGGCCAATCAAACTGAGAGATAGCTCGTTCTCCCCGAAATGTTTTTAGGAACAGCCTCGTATTACAGACGTATCATAGAGGTAGAGCTACTAATTGGGCTAGGGGCTTCACCGCCTACCAAACCCTAATAAACTCCGAATGCTATGATATATCTACGGGAGTGAGGCTGTGGGCGCTAAGGTCCATGGCCGAGAGGAAATAACCCAGATTAACAGCTAAGGTCCCTAAGTGTATGTTAAGTTGAACAAACGCAGTTCAAACCCTAAAACAGCCAGGATGTTGGCTTGGAAGCAGCCATTCATTTAAAGAGTGCGTAACAGCTCACTGGTCGAGGGTTTGGGCACGGAAAATAATCGGGCATCAAACATACTACCGAAGCTTTAGGATCCCCTTTAGGAGGGTGATCGGTAGGGGAGCATTCTGTACTGCATCGAAGGTGTACCGCGAGGTATGCTGGAGCGTACAGAAAAGAAAATGTAGGCATAAGTAACGATAAAAAAGATGAAAAATCTTTTCGCCGTAAGACTAAGGGTTCCTGATCAACGCTAATCGGATCAGGGTTAGTCGGGTCCTTAGGCAAAGCCGAGAGGCGTAGCTGATGGCAAACTGGTGAATATTCCAGTACCTGCAATAATTTCGATGGGGTAACGGAGTAGTGAAAGGACTGCGCACTTACGGAATAGTGCGTTAAAGGGAGTAGGTATACGTCTGGTAGGAAAATCCGCCGGATGTGCTGAACCTGATAGTACACTGAAGCTTCGGCCGATGTGATAATGTCCCTAATCAGACTTCCAAGAAAAACCTCTAAGGTTAGGTTATTGCAGCCCGTACCGTAAACCGACACAGGTAGTCGAGGAGAATATCCTAAGGCGCTCGAGTGATCCATGGTAAAGGAACTAGGCAAATTGACGCTGTAACTTCGGGATAAGGCGTACCACAGTGATGTGGTCTCAGTAAAATGGTCCAACCAACTGTTTAACAAAAACACAGGGCCCTGCAAAATCGAAAGATGAAGTATAGAGCCTGATACCTGCCCGGTGCTGGAAGGTTAAGGAAGGGTGTTCGGCGCAAGCCAAAGCTCCTGACTGAAGCCCCAGTAAACGGCGGCCGTAACTATAACGGTCCTAAGGTAGCGAAATTCCTTGTCGGGTAAGTTCCGACCTGCACGAATGGTCTAATGAGTTGGACACTGTCTCTACCATGAGCTCGGTGAAATTGTAGTATCGGTGAAGATGCCGGTTAATCGCAACGGGACGGAAAGACCCCGTGAACCTTCACTACAACTTAACATTGATTTTGAGTGCCAGATGTGTAGGATAGTTGGGAGACTATGAAGCGGCTTCGCCAGGAGTCGTGGAGTCAACGTTGAAATACCAACCTTCTGTTACTTAGAGTCTAACCCGGGCAATCGGGGACATTGTTTGGTGGGTAGTTTGACTGGGGTGGTCGCCTCCTAAAAAGTAACGGAGGCTCGCAAAGGTACCCTCAGTACGGTTGGTAATCGTACGCAGAGCGCATTAGTAAAAGGGTGCTTGACTGTGAGGCAGACAAGCCGAGCAGGTGCGAAAGCAGGCTAAAGTGATCCGGTGGTTCTGTATGGAAGGGCCATCGCTCAAAGGATAAAAGGTACTCCGGGGATAACAGGCTGATCTCCCCAAGAGCTCATATCGACGGGGAGGTTTGGCACCTCGATGTCGGTTCGTCACATCCTGGGGCTGGAGAAGGTCCCAAGGGTTCGGCTGTTCGCCGATTAAAGTGGCACGTGAACTGGGTTCAGAACGTCGCAAGACAGTTCGGTCCCTATCTGTTGTGATCGTTAGTAAATTGAGAGGACATGACCTTAGTACGAGAGGACCGGGTCGTACGTACCGCTGGTGTATCTGTTGTGCCGCCAGGTGCAGTGCAGAGTAGCTATGTACGGACAAGATAAACGCTGAAAGCATCTAAGCGTGAAACTTACCTCAAGATGAGTTTACTTTTAAGGGCCGTCGAAGACTACGACGTTGATAGGTTACAGGTGTACAGGTGGTAACATCAAAGCCGAGTAATACTAATTGCCCGTAAGCTTTAATTTTATTATGCTCTTCCTCTGAAAAGAGCGTGCTTTACAACTTCCCGATATGTAAATTTATTAGTAGTAAGATACTAGCAAAGGCGCTCCTTAGAGAAAGGAAAGCCCGAGCATCAAGATCTTATGGTGGTTTTACCAAGGGTGTTCACCTCTTCCCATTCCGAACAGAGAAGTTAAGCCCCTTATGGCCGATGGTACTGCACTATCATGCGGGAGAGTAGGTAGCTGCCATATTTATTGAAAAAAGGTTCAGGAGCAATCCTGGACCTTTTTATTTATATTCCATCCCATCTTATCAACCTTGCAATGTTGACTTAATTCTTCCCTTAACTTGGTTGCAACCCTATCAACCTTCTATCTCTCTATTGCGTAAGCGCATATGTCATATTGTTCTGAATTTCAAAGGAAAAGTATTTCTCAACGCGTTTTAAACTGGCCCATCACAGTATTTAAGGAAACACCAATTCATAATTAGCCTTTGAGATACTGATGCGAATCTTCCATGATTATTGCTCACATCCTCCGGTTATGTTGACCTGCCTCTTCCCGAGCTTATGAAACTACTACGCAGATACATTGCGTAATAATGCCTGAACTTCACCGTCCCAATAAACCCAAAAACGTATGAAACCATTGAAAGGTAAAATTGTGCTCGTTGCGGGAGCAACCCGCGGTGCAGGACGCGGAATCGCATCCATGCTCGGAGAAGCTGGAGCAACCGTCTATTGTTCGGGAAGAAGCGTTAATGGTGCGCTCGCTTCAGGAGGCCAACGCCCTGAAACTATTGATGAAACCGCCGCAATCGTCTCTCAAATGGGTGGGATCGGCATACCCGTTAAAACGGACCATAGTAAAGAGGAGGATGTCATTGCCCTGATGGATATCATTCGCAACCAACACGGACACTGGACGTGCTCGTGAACGATGTATGGGGTGGTGATGCACTTATGCAATGGGGCCTGCCTTTCTGGGAAAACGATCTCTCAAAAGGGTTTCAAATGTTGCGCCAGGCAATCGATACCCACATCATTACGGCAAAGTATGCCGTCCCACTGATGTTACCGCAGAAGAAAGGACTTATCGTAGAAGTCACAGATGGTGATGGATATTTCTACCGGGGACAGCTTTTCTATGACCTGGTAAAAACCACCATCATCCGCCTCGCTTACAATATGGCGCAAGACCTCGAGCCCCACGGAATAGGCGCGCTAGCCATAACCCCGGATTCCTCCGCTCAGAAGCAATGCTGGAACATTTCGGGGTATCTGAGGCTAACTGGAAAGTAGGAGCAAAGAAGGATCCCAATTTCATCGCTTCCGAGACACCATGGTTTGTCGGGCGCGCGGTAGCCGCGCTTGCCGCAGACCCCGATGTCTTTAATAAAAGAGGGAAAGTATTCAGTTCATGGAACCTTTCAGACGAGTACGGTTTTACAGACCGCGACGGAGACGTACCACATTGGGGAAACTATGTTCGTTCCACGATCCCTGAGTATCAGCATAAACCGCTGGATGACGAATTTTATAGTTATTGGAAACTGATCTCCGGTAAGAAAATTGGAGCAGATACCTGGGGCTGATTACTATTTTTGCACCAATAAAAAAAGCGGCACCTGATCAGGTGCCGCTTTTTTATCTTCCATATTTAAAATTCGAAAGCATCCAACTCTTCAGCAGTCAGCTGATGACGTTGTTTCCTGTCATATGTTTCAGGGAAACAACCCCAGGGGTATTATCTTCGACATAGCCGATGTAAGGAATGCCGCGTTTTCCGCATATTTATATTGTTTATCCTGCTTAATCTCGTCAGGATAAATTTCAGCACTGATTCCTCTTTTACGAAGTCGGGAAACATATCCATAAACTTCCGCAAGTTTTGCTGCACCTGGTGGAAGAAGATTATTTGGGTTCCTTGCTGAGCGGTTTCCGGGAACAATTGCAGATCTTCCAGCACATCATAAATCCTGTCTACACCGAAAGAAATACCTACACCCGAAATTCCCGGCAGACCGAAGAGCCCGGTAAGGTCGTCATAGCGACCACCGCCACCAATACTGCCCATTTTCACGGTATCAGGTGCTTTTACCTCTACGATCATCCCGGTATAATAATTTAGCCCGCGCGCCAATGTAAGATCAATTTCTGGTTGCGAACTGAAGGTTGTTAGTCCGCTACCTAGAATAAAGCGCAACTCTTCCACACCTTTTAATCCGGTTTCTGACCTTTCAAAAAGCTGGGTGAGGCGATCAAGCTTTTCATTATTAGTTCCTTGCAGGAAATAAATTCCATTACCTGATTGGTTTCTGCAATAGCCAATCCACGCTCTGCCAGTTCATCCCGAACGCCATTTTCTCCGATTTTATCGAGTTTATCAATGGCTATTGTAATATCGAGCATTAAGTCAGGACGCCCCAACAGTTCGGCGAGACCTGTAAGGATCTTACGGTTATTGACTTTCATGTGATAGCCGCTAAGCCCCAGAGAGGTAAAGACAGTATCATAGATGGATAATAGATCGATTTCATTTAACAGGGAATTACTTCCCACGACATCCGCATCGCACTGATAAAATTCGCGGTAGCGGCCGCGTTGGGGCTTGTCGCCCCGCCAAACGGGTTGCATTTGGTAGCGCCTGAATGGAAGTGCCAGCTTGCCCTGGTTCATCACTACGTACCTGGCAAAAGGAATCGTCAGGTCATATTTGAGAGATTTTTCACAGAGTAAAGACCCAGTTCACGGCTGTCTTTTGCCATTTGAGCCTGGCCGAGGATGTCGCCGTTATTGAGAATTTTAAAGATGAGTTTATCCCCTTCCTCTCCATATTTTCCGAGAAGAGTGGAAGTGTTTTCCATGGCGGGGTTTCCAATGGCTGGAAGCCGAACCGCTCAAATGTCTGCCGGATGGTGGCGAAGATGTAATTGCGCTTGCGGACCACGTCCGGACCGAAGTCGCGTGTCCCCTGAGGGATGCTGAGTTTTGCCATGCTATATCGCGTCAAGAATGTGAGAATCGTTTTAACCAAGGCGGACGATGCGCTCGCAGGCCTCGTATACAAGCCGGAACACAGGTTCGAAAAGCGCGTCGTCGTACCAGGGATCAGGAACAGGCTGTTGATCTTCCAGCAACAATTGTACCTTCTGGCGGTCAGCTTCCGACCGCGCTTTGCGGATTACGTCACGGTAATTATCCAGGTCCATGACGAAGATCCGGTCGAACCGGTCGAAATCGTCGGCTGAAAACTGCCGGCCGCGAAGTCCTGAGATATCAATGCCATGCTGTTTAGCTACCGCGACCGATCGACGGTCGGGCGGGTGACCCACATGCCAGTCGCCAGTGCCGGCTGAATCGATATCCCAATCCAGTCCTTTTTGGGCGGACAGGTGGCGGAGGATACCCTCCGCTAAGGGGACCGGCAAATATTGCCGAGACAGACCATCAGTATTTTCATGTACAATCACTTGATCGGGAGTTATTGGTTATCAAACACTTGATTTCAGCCGAAGCTTCCATTTTCCCGATTTTTCAGACCGCAAACCTACCGATTTTTCGGGTAAACCGGTAACGCATTTTGCCGGAATTGCATATGTTAAAACTTTGCTGTATTATGGAAATTGAAAGGATAAGCATCATCTTATTGAAAGCTTTTGAAACAATCCGGGAAAATTTTTAACAAACGAATAAAAGTTTGATGCGGTAGAAAAAGCATTTTTTTTATACTTGTAATTTGCCACCAATGCGACAGGAGAACGACAATACGAACAAGCGGATGAACGTGCAATATCGCCCATTAGGCGAGCTGATAAGGGGAATGTTTTTTCTACTTTTCGGCGCTTACGCATTTTCTCCGAAAGACTGGGAATGGGAAGGCCGGATATTCCGGATGCAGTGCTCTACACATTGGCCGGCGTTTTGTGCGCTTATGGATTATTTCGTGTCTACAGGGGTATCAAACAATTATTCTTTTAACCAAGTATCACCCACAGTGCGTATGTTTTTAAAAGCTAAAAACTGGATGGGCATGGCATTGGTGACGGCTACCGTTTCCATGCTGGCTACAGGATGCGGAGGCGGAAACACCTCCGGCCAAGGTGAACTGGACACCCCCACGAAAGGAGAGATCCATATTTCGGTTGACAAAACGTATCAGCCGCTACTGGAATCCGAAATCCGGGTGTTCGAGTCACAATACCCGAACGCGAAGATAATCGCGCATTATAAGCCCGAGGCCGATTGCTTCAAGGACTTGTTCAATGACAGCGCAAGGGTTATCATTGTAACCCGTGACCTGAAAGAAAACGAACTGGAGTATTTTAAAAGGAAAAGATCCGTCCACAGAGCGGTAAGCTGGCTACAGATGCCATTGCCCTGATCGTGAATCATAGCAATCCCGATTCCATCCTGACGATGGACCAGGTACGTGAGATCATGAACGGCAAAGCGCAGAAGAAGTGGAACATCGTGTTCGACGATCAGAATTCCAGCACAGCACGTTACGTTCTGGATTCCATCAACCAAGGGCAGCCCTTGCCGCCCAATACGATGGCCGCTCACTCGAATGTGGAAGTAATATCTCACGTCGAGAAGGATAAAAACGCTATCGGCGTGATTGGCGTGAACTGGATTTCCGACACGAATGATTCTACCGCCATCGAGTTCAGCAATCGTGTCACCACAGTGAAGTTGCGCGCAGATGGGTATACCGACTACGTTAAACCGTACCAATACTATATCGGGACGAAATCCTACCCGCTCACCAGGGAATGTTCTATATCCTCAAGGAGCCACGCCAGGGTCTGGGATCAGGATTCGTTACTTTTCTCTCCGGTCAGCCCGGCCAACTGGTGATCGGAAAATTCAAATTATTCCCTGCCCGGTTAAACATCGTGTTCCGGGAAGCCACTTTATCTGAGTAAAAACTTAAATACTGATAACACAACTAAAACCGGATTGCTCATGAACAGAAGGAAAAGTTTATTTGTAGCCATGCTCTGCATAGCCAACGGAGCTATGGCACAAACTGTGGAAGATGGTTTGAAGGATTTGTACTATGGCAAATATCAGACTGCCAAACAAAACCTCGAAAAAGCCATTACCGCAAAACCTACGGATGACCGCGCTTATTACTACCTGGGAATAGCCGAACTGGGACTGGAGAATAAGGACGCAGCTGCAGCCGCCTTCACCAAAGGCCTCACCGCAGTGCCTAATTCCCCTCTCCTCATGGTAGGCCAGGGCGTATCGATCTCCTTAATGGCAAAACTGCCGAAGCGAAACAGAAGTTCGAAGCTGCCAGCACCGCTACCGAAGGCCGTGACGGCGATGTAGCCCGTGCCATCGCAGACGCAAATACCGAAGTAAAAGGTGGCGACCGTGGATATGCCCTCGCAGTAATGGAGAAACTCCTCAACAACGAAGGGCGTAAAAAGAAACAAATGTATACCGCTACAGCGGCCGACTACATCGAACAGGGCGACGCCTACCGTTACCTGGGCGGTGAAAACGGCGGTAAAGCTATCACCACCTACGAGAAAGCACTCGAGCTGGAGCCTAACAATGCGGAAGCCGTTTTGAAGCAAGGCCTGGTGAACTACAACGCCCGCCTGCTCCAGCAAGCTGTGGCTGACTGGTCGAAAGCAACGAATATGGACGCTAAATATGCTCCCGCTTTCTTCGAACTGTATCAGTTCTACATCACGCCCCGTAAGGAGCAGTTTTCTCTCGAGCGTGCCGCGCAATACCTGCAGCAGTACGTAGAAGTAGGTGACCCCTCCGACAAGGCTAAAAACGAGTACTACCTGGCCGCCATCAACTTTTACCAGAAGAACTATGACGGTGCCATCGCTAAGGCAACGGCACTCATGCCCGCGGCCAACGAAGTTTACAAGGGTAAACTCACCCTGCTGGCAGCCGATGCTCACCTGCAGAAAGGAGACTCACTCGCCGCGAAAGCCCTTATGGACGAACGCGTGAAATCTGTTCCCGCAGAACAACTGCAGTCTAACGACTACAAATTGCTCAGCGCGATCTATGGTAAACTGAAAAATGCCGATTCTGCAACCCAGGCCGGCTACCAGCAAACCGCGGGTCTTTACCTCGAGAAATTCGCAGAAGCGGATACCACTACCGACGCTGAAAAATACCGCAACGTAGCAGAAGCTTACAAAGACATGCGCAACTACGGAAAAGCGGCACAATGGTACGGCAAAGCACTGGAAGTGAAAGACAACCCAGCGGCAATGACCGATCACTTCTACAAAGCGTTCTATGAGTATTATGCTGCCGAATATGGTGCATCTGATTCCTCCTGGACCAGCTTCGTAGAGAAATACCCTACCCAACCGACCGCATTCTACTGGAAGGGTATGGCCAACTTCGCCCTCGACCAGCAAGCTAAGGAAGGTCGCGGTAAAGATGCCTTCGAGAAATATATCTCTATGGTGAAACCTGAAGACGAAGCCCGTAACAAACGCTTCCTCCTCAACGCATACACCTACCTGATGCTGTATCACTACAATAAGGAAGATCACGCCGCCATGCAGCCCTGGATGGATAAGCTGGTAGCCATCGACCCGAACAATGATACCGTACGCCAGGTGAAGGAATTCCTCGAATCCTCTAACAAAGCAGCCGGCAGCTCCGCAAAAGCGTCTACAGCCAACGGTTCTAAATAATCTCCGGACTCAATTCCCGGACATCGGCAGCGCCCACACGGGCGCTGCTTTTTTATGCCCATATTTAACGTTTCTTCCATTGTTTTTACCGGAATATTTGAGTAAATTCAGAGGCGGAGCCTGCCTGTATCGTGGCTGCAGCCATCATTCTGGCATGTTTTTTATTACATGAACCCATACCGCAGCCGAACTAAACGGCGCTGGTAATGTTTAAGATTAACGGATTAAAACATTTTAACATGAAGAAGCGTATCAGTACCGTGGTTGCCCTATTCCTCCTAGCAGGCGGGGCAATGGCGCAAACGATAGAAGACGGGCTCAAAAACCTCTATTACGGAAAATACGCCACCGCCAAATCTGATTTCGAGAAGGCGATCGCGGCCAAACCCACGGATGACCGGGCGTATTATTACCTGGGCATAGCAGAACTTGGACAGGAAAACAAAGACGGCGCTGCCGCCGCTTTCCAGAAAGGCCTTACTGCAGTCCCCAATTCCCCCCTCCTGACCGTAGGCATGGGGCGGATCGACCTCCTCAATGGCAACGCCGCTGCGGCACGCCAGAAGTTCGACGCTGCCATCGCTGGAACGGGTAAAAACAAGAACGGTGACGTAGCCCGCGCCATTGCGGATGCAAATACCGAAGTAAAAGGCGGCGATAAAGCCTTCGCACTCACTGTAATGCAACAGCTCCTCGAGGGAAATGACGGCCGTAAAGGCTATAAACCCGTTGCCGCCGACTACATCGAACTGGGCGACGTATACCGCTATCTGGGCGGTGAAAACGGTGGTAAAGCCATTGAGGCGTATGATAAAGCCCTGGAATTGGAAGAAAAGAACGCAGAAGCTGTTTTAAAACGCGGTAACGTAAACTACAACGCCAAACTCCTCGAGCAGGCAGTGTCCGACTGGGCGCAGGCAACTACCCTCGACCCGAACTACGCCCCTGCTTTCTACGAACTGTACCAGTTCTACTACACCCCCAAACCCCGGCAGTTTTCTCTGCCCAAGGCGAAAGAATATCTTCAGAAATACCTCGCCCTCTCCGATCAGGCGGATAAAACCCGGAACGAGTATTACCTCACGTCTATCATGTTCCTGGACAAGGACTACGAAGGCGCCATCAATAAAGCCAAAACCCTCATCCCGCAGGCGAACGATTCCTACAAAATGAAGCTCGAACGCCTGATCGCCGATGCTTACCTTCAGAAAGGGGATTCCCTGGCCGCCCGTCAGCATTTCGACGATTACGTAAAACGTACCGGGAAGATAAACTGGAGCCCATCGACTATAAGCTCGGCAGCGAGATCTACAGCCGTATTAAACTGGGCGATTCCACCCAACAGGTAGCAATTGACCAACAGTCACTTAACTACCTGGAGAAATATGCCACGTCAGATACCACCAAAGACCTGGACCGCTACGAAAGCGTGGCTAAAGCCTTCCAGCAGGCACGGATATTCAATAAAGCCGGCGAGTGGTACCAAAAGGTTGCTGATCTTAAAACTGAAAAAGGGGAGAAGCCCTCTGCCCTCGACCTCTTTAACGTCGGCCAGAACTACTATTACGCCTCCAGCGGGGGACAGATACGGTAATGCTCGGTAAGGCCTCCGGTGCGTTCGCTCAGCTGACTACCAGCTACCCCGACCTCACCACCGGCCATTTCTGGCAGGGAATGGCGGCGGCGGCCCGCGATGTGGAAGCGAAAACAGGCGTTGCACAGCCCTATTTCGATAAATACCTGGCCCTGGCCGAAACAGACCCGGCCAAGAACAAGGCTGGCCTGATTAAGGCATATACTTACCTGATGGTTTATTACTACAACAAAGAAGACAAAGCCAATATGCAGAAGTATATGGACAAACTGGTACCGCTTGATCCGACCAGCGAACCCGTAAAACAGATAAAGGACATAATGGCCAACCCTCCCCAGCGGAGCGGCGGCAGGTAATAAATATTTAAATTTCAAGGATTTGAAAACGACGGCCCGGGCATGCTCCCGGGCCGTCGTTCTATTAGGTACTATGGTTCAATCAATTACACAAACGGGTGAGCCTACGGAAACCTGGGAAACCAACATCACATATTTTATTATATTACATATACAAAAAAAAGATTAGATTTTCAGGATTGTCGATTTGAATTATAGTTTAGTTGCAGTATTTTTGCGCTTTCAGACAATATATTGGGAAGCTTATGTTTTTGTCTCTGAATTATTGACAGCTAGCAACACGCCGGTCAGTTATTTTCCTATCCTTCTACAAGTTGTTGCTGCTTTGGGTTTCGTAGGAATTACCATGATTGCTACGCACTTTCTGGGCCCAAGGCGTAAGACCAGTGACAAACTGGAGAATTTCGAAAGCGGTATCGAACAGATGGGCAACGCCCGTCAGCCCGTGGCTGTTAAGTATTTCCTCACCGCGATCCTCTTTGTGTTGTTTGACGTGGAAGTCATCTTTTTCTATCCCTACGCTGTTAATTTTAAGGAGCTTGGGTGGGAAGGGTTCCTGGCAATGCTGGCATTTGTGTGCTTCTTCATGGGTGGTTTTTACTACATCATCAAGAAAGGCGCCCTGAAGTGGGAAGATTGATACTTAGTTAACTATTAATAAATGCCATCGTGTGATTGCGATGGGTTAGGAGGGTAAAGATTATGTCTCGTCCTGTTCAATTTAATACCAATGTGAAGGTGGTCGAAATGCCGGAAGGCTATAGCGGAGAAGGTTTCTTTGCCACCTCGTTCGATAAGGTAATCGGCATGGCCCGGAAGAACTCTATCTGGCCGCTGCCTTTTGCCACGTCCTGCTGCGGCATCGAGTTTATGGCCACCATGGCCGCTCACTACGACCTGGCACGTTTCGGTTCCGAGCGTATAGGCTTTACGCCCCGCCAGTGCGACCTGCTCATGGTAATGGGTACCATTGCCAAGAAAATGGGTCCGGTACTGCGCCAGGTGTATCTGCAGATGGCAGAGCCCCGTTGGGTAATCGCCGTTGGCGCCTGCGCCAGCAGCGGCGGTATCTTCGATACCTACTCCGTACTCCAGGGATCGACCAGATCATCCCGGTAGACGTATACGTTCCCGGATGCCCCCGCGGCCCGAAGCCATCCTGGACGGCGTGATGCGCATTCAGGACCTGGTAGGCCAGGAAAGCCTGCGCCGCCGCCACAGCGACCGGTACAAGGATCTGATGAATTCCTACGGAATACAATAGTCACGATAATAGCGATTACATGTCTTTGACGAATGAGCATATCAAGAACAGGCTGGTCGAGAAGTTCGGCGAGGCGTTGACCAATTTTGAAGAGTCGTACGGCATTATGTCGTTCCACGCTCCCAAAGAGATCAATCTGAAAGTAATGCAGTTTCTCTACGATGAAGAGGATCTGCAATTCCGTTTTATGACCGACCTCTGCGGGGTACACTACCCGGATAATGTAGGCGCTGAACTGGGCGTGGTGTATCACCTGCACAACCTCGTGCAGAATGTTCGCCTCCGCTTCAAGGTGTTTACTTCCGTGGCAGCGCCCCAGGTCTTCACCGCTACCCAGCTGTTTGCCACCGCCAACTGGCAGGAAAGGGAAACATACGATTTCTACGGGTGGATTTCGTAGGGCATCCGAACCTGCGTCGCATCCTGAACGTGGATGAAATGGATTACTTCCCACTGCGCAAGGAATTCCCGCTGGAAGACCAGACCCGCATAGACAAGGATGACGAGATGTTTGGCCGCGGCGGAAGCGTCGGCATTTAAGTTTAACTTTTAGCAATTCAGGATATGTCTGATCACCATATACAATTACCGGAAGGCTCGATAGAGAAGCAGACCAACACGCTCAACCTGGGTCCTACGCACCCCGCCACTCACGGCGTTTTCCAGAACATCCTGGAAATGGACGGCGAGCGCATCGTTTCGGCAACGCCTACCGTTGGTTATATTCACCGCGCATTCGAGAAAATCGCGGAACGCAAACCCTACTACCAGATCACCCCGCTGACGGACCGGCTCAACTATTGCTCGGCTCCCATCAACAACATCGGCTGGCACCTGACCGTGGAAAACTCCTGGCATCAAAACCCCTAAGAGAGTCGACTATCTCCGCGTCATCATCATGGAACTGGCCCGCATCACCGACCACCTCATCTGCAACTCCGTTATCGGGGTAGACTCCGGCGCATTTACCGGCTTCCTCTACGTAATGCAGTATCGCGAACTGGTGTATGAGATATACGAAGAAGTTTGCGGCTCGCGCCTCACTACCAATATCGGCCGCATCGGCGGTTTCGAAAGAAACTTCACCGACACGGCTTTTACCAAGATCCAGAAGTTCCTCGATGAATATCCGGCTGTACTGAAAGAGTTCGAAAACCTCTTCACCCGCAACCGCATTTTCATGGAGCGTACCCAGGGCGTAGGTCCCATTTCGGCAGAACGCGCCCTGAACTACGGCTTCACCGGCCCGAACCTCCGCGCCGCCGGCGTGGATTACGATGTCCGCATTGCCTCGCCGTACAGCTCTTACGAAGACTTCGAATTCAGCATCCCCGTAGGCACCACCGGCGATACGTACGACCGTTTCCTGGTGCGCAACGCGGAAATGTGGCAGAGCCTTAGCATCATCAAACAGGCGATGGATAAACTGAAAGACCTCCCGTCCGACGTGTTCCATGCCGATGTGCCGGCTTACTACCTGCCCGAAAAAAAAGAAGACGTTTATTCTAAAATGGAAGCGCTCATCTATCACTTTAAGATCGTGATGGGCGAAACCGATATCCTGCCCGGCGAAGTGTACAATGCCGTGGAAGGCGCCAATGGGGAACTGGGATTCTATCTCATTTCCGACGGTGGCCGCTCTCCTATCGTTTGCACTTCCGCAGGCCCTGTTTCATTTACTATCAGGCGTACCCGGAAATGGTGAAGGGCGCCATGCTGAGCGATGCCATCATTTGTATGTCATCCCTCAACCTGATCGCAGGTGAACTGGACGCATAAGTAAATTGGCAGGGCCCCGCGGGCCCTGCACGCATATATTCCTATTATCCCTGAATGCCCTATGAAAAAGTTCTTTTATTATTATGCGCAGGCCTGTGCCTGATTGTCAACGAAACCGTTGCCCAGAAGAATGTCCTCGTTCCGTATCGCAAGGGCGATAAATGGGGATATTGCCGGCTAAACAAGTCGGTCGTGATCGCGCCGAAGTATGATGATGCTTCGCCTTTCAGTGAATATGACGATGAAAAGGACCGGTATTCTTCGCGTGCAACGGCGGAGGTGATCAAAGACGGAAAGGAGATTTACATCAATACCGCCGGGAAAGTGGTAGAATGGACTGGGGATCGGACGATTCAGGGATTGATATGGGGAGCTGATGGACAGGCCGCGGGAGATGAAGGCGCAGGAGAAAGATGGAAAGGTTGGACTGGTGAGTGACGATGAAATCATCCTGGAACATAGGTTCGATTCCATTCGCATTAATTCTTGGGCAAAACATTTTGCTTTCGTGAAACTCGACGGGAACTGGGGCGTAATAGCCACCGGCGGAGAGAACAAGAATAAATGGCTGGTGCCGGCGCAATTCGATGCGGTTGAAGACATGCAGCCGGATGACCTTTTCTTCAAGGTAACGAAGAACGGGAAAAAGGGTGTCTGGAGTAACAACCGCGAAGTGTTGAAGCCGGAACATACGGATGTAAGACTGGTAGGCGCCATTACGCATTACTGCGCCATCGCAACATTTGAGAACGACGGTGTACGCCTGTTCGGACTGGATGGGAAAAGCATTAGCCAGGAGGTATTTGAAGACATCATTCAGCGGGTGGATAAGTTAGGGGCGGTTGCGAAGGGCTATGACAAACTGCTGTATGTTCGCAAGAACGGAAAGTGGGGCCTCATAAACAATACTGGTAAAGCTATAACCGGCTTCCGTTACGATGACATCGCACCGTTTAGGTGGTGGCCATTTACGGAAGTGGTTTATAAAGGGAAGAAAGGGTATATCGGTGTGAATGGGACTGAATATTTTGACGAGTAGGGGAGAAGGGGATGCAATTTGATCCTGCTGCGACGGACCTGCAAGAATTTGAAAATTAACTTATAAAGACGAATATAAATGGCCGTTCAATTTTCTGAAGAGAAGCTGAATAAAGTAAAAGAGATCATTGCGCGCTATCCGGACGGGAAGCAGAAAAGCGCCCTGATCCCGGTGCTGCACCTGGCGCAGGAATCTTTCGGCGGATGGCTCAGCGCGGACACGATGGATTATGTGGCCAGCCTGCTTAGCATCGAGCCGATCGAGGTGTATGAAGTGGCGACCTTCTATTCAATGTTCAACCTGCAACCCGTAGGTAAATACCTCTTCGAGGTATGCCAGACCGGCCCCTGCATGCTCCGTGGGTCAGACGACATCATTCATTATATCAAAGAAAAGCTGGGCATCAAGATCGGGGAAACGACCCCCGACGGCATGTTCACCCTCAAAACCGTTGAGTGCCTGGGCGCATGCGGTTACGCACCGATGATGCAGCTAGGCAAGTTCTACAAGGAACACCTCACAAAAGAGAAGGTAGACCAGATCATCGCGGATTGCCGCGCACAGGCGAACAACTAAGGCTGACCAAACGAAAAACATCACGTTGCCAAGGCAACAACTTATATAAAGCGAGACAATGGGACGTAAATTATTGTTAGACAAGGCGCATATTGAAGGCATCCGGTATTACGACGTATACCGGAAAAACGGCGGTTATGCCGCTGCTGAAAAAGCCCTGAAGAGCATGAGCCCGGATCAGGTAACGGAAGAAGTGAAGAAAAGCGGCATGAGAGGCCGTGGCGGCGCGGGCTTCCCACAGGATTAAAATGGAGCTTCCTGGCCAAACCGGAGGGAGTGCCCCGTTACCTCGTCTGCAACGCGGACGAATCCGAGCCCGGCACTTTTAAGGACCGCTACCTGATGGAATTCCTCCCGCACCTGCTGATTGAAGGCCTGCTGATCTCCAGCTACGCCCTCGGCGCCAATACCACTTACATCTACATCCGCGGCGAATACGCCTGGATCCCCGATATCCTCGAAGAAGCCATCGCCGAAGCGCATAAGAACGGCTTCCTTGGCAAAAACATCCTCGGCACTGGGTTCGACCTGAACATCTACGTGCAAAGAGGCGCCGGCGCTTACATCTGCGGCGAAGAAACCGCCCTGATCGAATCGCTGGAAGGTAAACGCGGCACCCGCGCATCAAACCGCCGTTCCCCGCCGTGAAAGGCCTGTACCAGTGCCCCACCGTGGTGAACAACGTGGAAACCCTCGCCGCCATAGTCCCCATTATCAACATCGGGGCGACGAATACGCCAAGTACGGCATCGGCAAATCCACCGGCACCAAGCTCATCTCCGCCTGTGGAAATATCAACAAACCCGGCGTTTACGAGATCGAGATGAACATCTCCGTAGAAGAATTCATTTACTCCGACGAATATTGCGGCGGCATCCCCAACGGAAACGCCTCAAAGCCTGCATCCCCGGCGGTTCTTCCGTACCCATCGTTCCGGCCAACCTGCTGTTCACCACAGCAAAAGGCGAAAAACGTATGATGACGTACGAAAGCCTGAACGACGGCGGCTTCGCGACCGGTACCATGATGGGATCGGGCGGTTTCATCGTGCTGGACGAAGACCAGTGCGTTGTACGCCACACCCTTTCGCTGGCACGGTTCTATCACCACGAAAGCTGCGGACAGTGCAGCCCCTGCCGCGAAGGAACCGGATGGATGGAGAAAGTGCTCAAGAATATCGAGCACGGGAAAGGAAAAATGAGCGACATCGACCTGCTGTGGGACATCCAGCGCAAGATCGAAGGCAACACCATCTGCCCCTCGGCGACGCCGCCGCATGGCCGGTGGCCGCCGCGATCCGTCACTTCCGTGACGAGTTCGAATGGCACGTGCTGCACCCCGACGAGGCGCAGCAGCGCAACTTCGGCCTGGCGCATTATGCCGACCCGCTGCCGGTAGCAGCCGCTGTCTGATAAGGAAACAACATTATTCTTCTTTTTTACTTTTTAATAATGGCGGAAGAAAAGAAATTATTCAAGGTCAAGATTGATAATATCACGGTAGAAGTGGAGCCGGGAACAACTATCCTCAACGCTGCCCGTAATATCGGCGGCGAAGTGGTGCCACCGGCCATGTGCTATTATTCCAAGCTGCAGGGCTCCGGCGGTAAATGCCGTACCTGCCTCGTGAAAGTGACGAAAGGCTCCGAAGCCGACCCGCGCCCCATGCCCAAGCTGGTGGCCAGCTGCCGTACGACCGTGATGGACGGGATGGAAGTAGCCAATATTACCTCTCCCGAAGTGCTCGAAGCGCGTAAAGGCGTTGTAGAGTTCCTCCTCATCAACCACCCGCTCGATTGCCCCGTGTGCGACCAGGCCGGCGAATGCGACCTGCAGGACCTGAGCTATGAACACGGCGTATCCGGTACCCGCTACGAATTCAAACGCCGCACTTTCGAGAAGGAAGATATCGGTGAACATATCAAACTCCACATGACGCGCTGCATCCTTTGCTACCGTTGTGTGTTCACGGCAGACCAGCTCACGGAAAAACGCCAGCACGGCATCCTCAAACGTGGCGATGCTTCAGAGATCAGCACCTACATGCGCGCATCGCTCGATCATACCAACTTCATCGGTAACGTGATCGACGTTTGCCCCGTAGGCGCTCTCACCGACCGCACCGCCCGCTTCAAGAACCGCGTTTGGTTCCTGAAACCGGTAGATGCGCACCGCGAGTGCAGCGATCCGAAATGCTGCGGCAAAGTAGCCCTCTGGCTCCGTGGAGATGAGATCTTCCGAGTGACCGCCCGTAAAGACAAATACGGAGAAGTGGAAGGTTTCATCTGCGATACCTGCCGTTTCGAAAAGAAAGATATCAAGGATTGGGTAGTGGAAGGCCCCCGCAAGATCTCGCGCCACAGCGTGATCACCGCCGGTCACTACGTAGGCGTTCACAAACCGCAGGAAACCGTAGTGAAAGTAATGGACGGCCGTCAGCCCAAGTTACTGATGGACATCCACACCGTGAGCGAGGTGAACTTGCCGCAGGTAGACCTGAGCCAGATCGAAGGCCCTGCCCACTCAACAGATTTTCCCAAGAATAAAGGCGTACAATAAAGCGAGATATGGAATTCACAATCGACTGGTATTTCATTTTAGAAAAGATACTGCTGATATCGGCAGTACTGGCCATTTCCCTGGTGGTGGCGATGTACAGCACCTGGGGCGAACGTAAGGTGGCTGCCTGGATCCAGGATCGCCGCGGCCCCAACCGCGCGGGTATCTTCGGATTGCTGCAACCGCTGGCAGATGGCGGCAAGCTCTTCTTCAAGGAAGAGATCATCCCCGCCAACGCCAACCGCTTCCTCTTCGTTCTGGGCCCTTCCTCGCGATGTTCACCGCCTGCCTCACCAGCGCCGTGATCCCCTGGGGCGATACCCTCACTATTGCCGGCCGCGAAGTAAGCCTGCAGATCGCCGACATCAATATCGGCGTGCTGTGGATCATGGCGGTTGTAGGTATGGGGGTATACGGCATCATGATCGGTGGCTGGGCATCCAACAACAAATTCTCCCTGCTCGCCGCCTGCCGCGGCGCTTCACAGGTAATCTCCTACGAGCTTCCCATGGGCCTGGCGCTGATCGCCCTGTTCATGCTCAGCGGCTCCCAGCCTGAAAGATATCGTAGAACAGCAGCGCGCCGGCGTATGGTTCGTCGTGCTGCAACCCATCGGTTTCCTCATCTTCCTCATCTGCGCTTTCGCGGAATGTAACCGTACCCCATTCGACCTTCCCGAAGCGGAGAACGAACTGAACGGTGGTTACCACCGGAGTACTCCTCCATGAAACTCGGTTTTTACCTGTTCGCCGAATACATCAACATGTTTATCAGCTCCGTGCTGATGGCCACCCTTTACTTCGGCGGCTACGCCTTCCTTATATGGACCAGCTGGGCATCGACGGTAACCTGTTGACCGTGCTGGGTATCGGGGCATTATTCATCAAGACATTATTCTTCATCTTCCTGTTCATGTGGGTGCGTTGGACCATTCCGCGCTTCCGCTACGACCAGCTGATGAAGCTTGGCTGGAAAGTACTCATACCGCTGGCATTGCTCAATATGCTCATCACCGGCGCCGTGATCCTTTTCCGTCAGAACGGTTTTAATTTTTAAACAGAAGAAACTCATCATATGCAATCTTTAACCAACAGGGCGAAGCCGGTAGACAGGAGGCCCATGACCTTTGCGGAGAAACTCTACCTGCCCGCGATAGCGAAGGGAATGGGTATTACCCTGAAGCACCTTTTCAAGAAGAAAGCGACGGTGAACTATCCCGAAGAAACGCGCCCCTTCAGCCCCGTGTTCCGCGGCCTGCACATCCTGAACCGCGACGAAATGGGACGCGAGCGCTGCACCGCGTGCGGTCTATGCGCTGTCGCTTGTCCTGCCGAAGCCATTACCATGGAAGCGGCCGAGCGGCTGCCGGGAGAGGAGCATCTGTACCGCGAGGAGAAATATGCCGCGCGTTATGAGATCAACATGCTGCGCTGCATCTTCTGCGGATTTTGCGAAGAAGCCTGCCCGAAACAGGCGGTTTACATGTCAGAAACATTTGCGCCGGCCAACTACCAGCGTAAAGGGTTCATTTATGGAAAGGAAGACATGCTGATCCCTCATCCTCAGAAACAAATCAAAGAAAACAACCAATAAGGCAATGGGAATCGATATGATAATCTTTACGGTGCTGTCTGCGATCGCCATCGCTGCCGCACTGGGCGTGATCCTGAGCAAGAACCCCGTGAACAGCGTGCTTTGCATGATCACCTGCTTCGTCGCCATCGCGGGCCATTATATCATGCTGAACGCACAGTTCCTGTTCGTTGTTCACCTGATCGTTTACACCGGCGCCATCATGGTACTGTTCCTGTTCGTCCTGATGATGATGAATCTCAACGCCGACATCGAGCCGCAGAAACGCAACTGGCTGAAATACGCCGGCGCCATCTCCGGCGGCGCCCTGCTGCTGGTACTCGTAGCCGCCCTGCGCGACGCAAGCCTCCCCGCCATCCAGAACGGCGGCAACACCGAGATCGGTCTGGTAGAAAACCTTGGTAAAGCATTGTTCACCTCTTACGTGGTGCCTTTCGAACTGAGCAGCGTGCTGTTCCTCAGTGCAATGGTCGGCGCCGTAGTGATCGGTAAGAAATAAAACGCATTCATATGCCTGTTCAATACTACATCTTTCTCAGCATCGCCCTGTTCTGCATCGGCATCATGGGTGTGCTGATGCGCAGAAACGCCATCATCATCTTCATGTGCATCGAGCTCATGCTCAACGCCGTGAACCTGCTGCTGGTTGCCTTCTCCAAAATGTGGGTAGACGCCGGCCGCATAGACGCCGCCGCCGCGCAGCTCTTTGTGTTCTTCGTCATGGTAGTGGCCGCAGCGGAAGTGTCCGTTGGCCTCGCCATTATCGTTATGATGTACCGGAATACCCATTCCGTGGATATCAACATTCTCAGCAGACTGAAAAACTAGGATTTAAAAATAGTATAGATCGATGATACATCTTGTTTGGCTGGTACCGTTTTTACCGTTGTTAGGTTTCCTGATCAATGGATTGGGCAGGAGGTATTTATCCAAGCCGCTTACCGGCATCGTAGGTAGCGGCAGCGTGGTTGCGGCATTCGTAATCAGCCTGCTTATCTTCTTCGAAGTGCGGACGCCCGGCTTCATGCCCCAGTAGTAACGCTTTTCGACTTCATCAGCGTAGGCAGCCTGCATATCCCCTTCGCTTTCCAGGTAGACCAGCTGAGCGCTTTGTTCCTCCTGATCATTACCGGTGTGGGATCCCTGATCCACATTTACTCCACTTCTTATATGCATGATGAATCGAATGAAGGTTTCGCGCGTTATTTCGCGTACCTCAACCTCTTCGTTTTCTCCATGCTCATCCTCGTGCTCGGCGCCAACTATGTGATGATGTTCATCGGATGGGAAGGCGTGGGCCTCTGTTCCTACCTGCTTATCGGGTTCTGGTTCAAAAACATCGAGTATAACAAAGCCGCTAACAAGGCTTTCATCATGAACCGCATCGGCGACTTCGGTTTCCTGCTCGGCATCTTCCTGCTCATCCAGCAGTTCGGTTCCGTGACCTTCTCCGAAGTACTGCCGCAGGCTGCGGCCATGGGAACCGACAGCGGTGTCCTCTTCGCAATCGCCATGCTGCTGTTCATCGGCGCCATGGGTAAGTCTGCGCAGATCCCCTTTACACCTGGTTGCCCGACGCGATGGCCGGTCCGACCCCGTTTCCGCCCTCATCCACGCGGCTACGATGGTGACCGCCGGTATTTATATGGTGGCCCGCAGCAACGTGATTTATACCCTCGCCCCGCATATCCAGACGATCATTACGCTGGTAGGCCTGGCGACGGCATTGCTCGCAGCTTCCATCGCACTGAAGCAAAACGACATCAAGAAAGTACTGGCTTACTCTACCGTTAGCCAGCTCGGATACATGTTCATCGCCCTGGGCGTTGGCGCATACACCGCCGCGGTATTCCACGTGATGACGCATGCCTTCTTCAAAGCCCTGCTGTTCCTTGGCTCCGGTTCCGTAATCCACGCCATGGGCGGGGAGCAGGACATCCGGAAAATGGGCGGCCTGAAGAAATGGATGCCCATCACCAATTTCACCTTCCTCATCGGGTGCCTTGCCATCGCCGGTATCCCCGGACTGAGCGGCTTCTTCTCCAAAGACGAGATCCTGGCCCACGCCTTCGGCTACAGCCCGGTGATCTATGGGCTGGCGCTGATCGGTGCGCTGATGACCGCGTTCTACATGTTCCGTCTTTACTACATCACCTTCACCGGTAAATTCCGCGGCACGCACGAGCAGGAACATCACCTGCACGAGAGCCCCGCAGCAATTACCTTCCCACTGATCGTACTGGCCATCCTGTCAGTGATCGGTGGATATGTGGAATGCCGGCCGTATTCGGAGTGCCGAACTTGCTGGCGGAATACCTCAGCCCCATCTTCGCGCCTTCCGTGCCTTTCCTGCATGCGCATCACCTGAGCCATAGCCTCGAATGGGGACTGATGGGCCTCAGCTCCGGCCTGGTGATCGTGATGATCCTGTGGGCGCGCAGCAAATTCGCCAACTATACCGATAATGGTGAGCCCACAACCGGATTCGCCAAAGTCCTCGAGAATAAATGGTACGTGGACGAACTGTACGACGCCATCATCGTGAAACCCCTCATGCTCCTGAGCAAATTCTTCCAGGACGTGGTGGAGCGCTCCGGCATCGACGGCCTCGTGAATGGCGTTGGCGCTGCTGTGAAATGGGGTGGCGGCCGTGTAAGACTGTTGCAGAACGGTCAGGTAGGCTTCTACATCTTCGCCATGGTGATCGGTATGATCGTGTTGTTTGTGATCAGTTTGTTTTTATAAATCGATAGCGGATTAAGAAAAAGATATGTTGACAGTATTACTCATATTGATTCCTTTGGTGACGGGCCTGATTACATTCGGACTCAGCGGCCGCGGCGCCAAAGTATTCAGCCTGATATCCTCGCTGGCCACGCTGGCCGTTACCCTGGCCGCCTGGCAGCAATTCCGGACGGCCCCGAAGCCCTCAGCTTCACCGCCAACTGGATCCCCAGCTGGGCAGCCAGCTCAATTTCGGACTGGACGGCCTGAGCCTCATGCTCGTGCTGCTCACGACGGTTTCCTTCCCGCTCATCTTTATTACCGTATTTAACCGCAGCTACGAAAGATCCGGTGCCTTTTATGGCCTCATGCTTCTTTCCATGGCGGGTATGCTCGGCGTCTTCCTTTCTTACGACGCCCTGCTGTTTTACGTGTTCTGGGAACTGGCCCTCATCCCGGTGTATTTCCTCTGCTCCGGTTGGGGCGGCGAGAAAGCCATCCCGGTGACGTTTAAATTCTTCGTGTATACCTTCGCCGGCTCCCTGCTGATGCTGGTGGGTATCATTTACATCTACTTCCAGACCAGCGGTTCGTTCAGCTGGCAGACCTTCACCAGTCTGACCCTCAGCAACAACGAGCAAAGCTGGCTGTTCTGGCTCTTCTTCGTGGCTTTTGCCATCAAGATGCCGGTATTTCCGTTCCACACCTGGCAGCCCGATGCCTACGAGCAATCGCCCACACCCGTTACGATGGTGCTGAGCGGTATCATGGTGAAGATGGGACTGTTCGGCGTGATGCGCTGGCTCATACCTGTGCTCCCGCAGGGCGCTTACATGTGGCAGGAAGCAGCTATCCTCCTCAGTGTGATCGGCATTATCTACGCATCGTGCATCGCCATCATGCAATCCGACCTGAAGAAGCTGATCGCTTATTCGTCCATCGCCCACATTGGGCTCATGAGCGCCGCGATCTTCGCCAATAACGAACAGAGCCTTGCCGGCGTGCAGGTGCAGATGTTCAACCACGGCATCAACATCATCGGCCTCTGGATCATCATCGAAGTGATCGAACAGCGGCTGGGCACCAAGAATATGCAGCAGCTCGGTGGTATCGCTTCGGTGGCGCCAAAACTGTCTATCCTCCTGGTGATCATCAGCCTCGCCAATATCGCGCTGCCGCTGACCAACGGCTTCATCGGTGAGTTCCTCATGTTCAGCGGGTTGTTCCAGCACAACGTTTGGTTCGCCGCGGTATCCGCGATCGCCATTATCCTGGCTGCCGTGTATATGCTGCGCATGCTGCAGAAAGTACTGTTCGGTGAAACCAACGCCCTTACTGCCACCACGGTAGACCTGAAAGGCGGCGAAATGGTAGCGCTGGTTTGTATCACCGCCATGATCTTCGTGCTCGGCTTCTATCCGAAACCGCTACTGGAACTCGTTTCCGGTACCGGGATTGTAAACACCGTAGCCGCTCTGACCGGACGTTGATTTAATAAATGATTCTGTAACGTTAAGATATGAACGCATTAATTACGACTGCTGTATTTGGAATTATTCTGATGTTCGTGGGACTGGTTGTCAAACAAAAGCAGTATATCAAATATTTTGCGATCGCCGGCACGGTGCTCGCCTTCATCGCCAATCTGCTCGATGCGCAGCAAGGTTTCGGCGTGTTGCACGGCATGGTGGAAGTCAGTTCTTTCTCCGTGTTGTTCAATGCCGTTGCCATCGCCTCCACGGCGCTCTATTTCCTGCTGTGCGGCAGCGCTTTCGAGAAAGTGGGCGACGATGTGGCGGACTACTTTGCCCTGATCTTCTTCATTCTCGCGGGCATCATGCTCACCGGCGCTTACAGCAATCTGCTGATGCTGTTCCTCGCCATCGAGATCATTTCCATCCCCCAATACATCCTTGCGGGCGCGGATAAGAAGAACCTCAAGAGCAATGAGGCATCGCTGAAGTACTTCCTCATGGGCTCCTTCACCACAGGGATCCTCCTGATGGGCATCGCGCTCATCTACGGCGCCACCGGTACCTTCGATCTCCGCGAGATGGGCCTGGGAACCGGGGAACTGAGCCCCTGGCACTGTGCGGCATCATCCTGCTGGGTTTTGCCCTGGCGTTTAAAGTGTCTGCCGCTCCCTTCCACTTCTGGACGCCCGATGTGTACGATGGCTCTCCCACCGTGTTCACCGCATTTATGGCTACCATCGTGAAAGCGGCGAGCTTCATCGCTTTCATGCGCCTGTTCCATGTGAGCTTCTCTGGTGGAGACCTGAGCCGCCACTGGCAGCTGATCCTGGCGATCATCACCGCGGCCACGCTCATCATCGGTAACCTCACCGCAGTTTTCCAGCAGAGCGTCAAACGTATGCTGGCTTATTCCAGTATTGCGCAGGCAGGCTTCATGCTGTTTGCCATCGTGGCGCATAATGAAATGTCCAGCCAGGGATGATACTTTATGCTGCAGCTTATAGCGTGGCAACCATCGGTATCTTCGCCATCCTGCTGAAAATGAACGACTACACCTTCGACGGCTTCAACGGTCTTGCCCGCAGGCAGCCCCTGGTAGCCGTGGTATGTGCGATATTCCTCTTCTCCCTGGCGGGTATCCCGCTGACGGCCGGTTTCTTCGCGAAATACTTCGTACTGAGCGCCGCCGTTCAACAGGGCAACCTGCTCTGGCTGGTGATCATCGGTGTGCTTTGCGCCGCGATCAGCGCCTACTACTATTTCCGCGTGATCATCGCGATGTATTTCAAGGCGGGAGATGCTGACACGCAGCACGTTACCCCCGGCTTCAAAGCCCTGCTGGTACTCGCCGCAGCGATCGTGATCTTACTGGGTATTTTCCCCAACCTGCTGTTGCAGTACCTGTAAGGAAGACAATGATATTTTACGGAGAACGGCAAGACGATGCGTCTTGCCGTTTTTTTATGGCAAAATCTGAGGCGTTTACAGCCTACAGATGATGGAAAACCGTTAACTTTAGTCAACGGTCGTTATGCGTACAACAGAAGTTTTTTCCTCGCTCTGCGCTCCGTGAGCGCCAACCGCCTCCGGGCGGGCCTTACCGTTACGGTAATCGCCTTCGGCATCATGGCGCTCGTGAGTATCCTCACGGTGATCGACGCGTTGCAATACAAGATTTACGACAGTTTCGCCAGCATGGGCGCTAACGGGTTCTCTATCCGTAACCGCGAAATGCGGATCCGTATGGGGAACGGGGAGGGGCGGTTAAAGGAAATACCGCCGGGCCGCGCCGCCGGGTACGTACATCCAACCAGAACAAGGTCATCACCTTCGGCGAAGCGATGGAATTCAAAAAACGCTACGATTTCCCGGCTACCGTGGGGCTCATGTTCCGCGCCGGTGGAGGGATGACGGTATACCGCGAGAACTTTAAGACCAATCCCAATATACAGGTGATAGGGGAGATGAAAGTTACCTGTCCCTCAATAACTACACGCTGCAATACGGCCGCAATTTTACGAAGACGGACATAGAATCAGGGCGCAACGTGGCCATTCTCGGATGGGACGTTGCCAAGACGCTGTTCGGGAATTCCCCGAGCGGGCGCTTAATTCCAATGTGCGGCTAGGGAACGTGAGATACCGTGTGATAGGGATATTGGAGCAAGGGTAGCAGCAATATGTTCAGTGCGGATAATGTGGTGATCACAACGGTGACGAGTACGCGGCGGGTTTTTAACCGGCCCTGGGCATCGTACCAGATCAATGTCAACGTGGCGGATATCAAGCTGATGGACGAAGCCATAGGCGAAGCAACGGGCCTCTTCCGGGTAATCAGGCATATGGACGTCAACGAAGAGAATAACTTTTATATCAGCCGGAGCGATAGTATCGCTGAAATGCTGTTCCGTCAGTTAGGCATGGTTACGGCAGCTGCTACGGTCATTGGGTTCATCACCCTGGTGGGCTCGGCGATCGGTCTGATGAATATCATGCTGGTGTCCGTTGCGGAGCGGACGCGCGAGATCGGGGTGAATAAGGCGCTGGGCGCCACAGCCCCTACGATCCGGCTGCAGTTCGTATTCGAGTCGGTGATCATCAGCATACTGGGTGGCTTACTGGGCGTGATCCTGGGGATTTTAGTGGGGAACCCGGTGGCCAGTCTTATGGGGTCATCCTTCTTCGTGCCCTGGTTATGGACCATAGGGGTATTATCGTTTGTGCCGGGGTAGGCCTGGTGTCGGGGATTTACCCGGCGGTCAAGGCGTCCCGCCTGGATCCCATTGTAGCGTTGCGCTACGAGTAATTTTCACGTAAAGTATTTATTATCAGTCTGATAATGCGTTTTTTGCAATGCTTAAGGGCTGCGAATGAGCATTCAATAGTGAGACATTTGTCTCATTTTTGAATGGATCACCTGTCGTATCTTCCCGGTTGAATAAATATTTATCAAGATGGCCAGAAATGCTTCTTTATTTGAATTTACCGGGAAGGTCGGTGGTCTCATAGGCTACAAGCGCAACGGTAAATATTTTATCCGCTCCATGCCGGAGACGGTCAGGCAGACGCAGTCCACCCGGCACGCTGCCAAATGGTTCGGCGCCGCCAGCAGGAAGGGCGCCCTCATCCGCAGTGCTGTGATGCCCGACCTGGACATTCACTGCGATGGCGGAATGGTGAACCAGTTGAACAGAACCATCGTAAAAGCGGGCCGCAATAACCACGCGGGCCTTGCGGGCTTCCGGTTCAACAAGCACACTGGTGTAAACGACTTGTTCTCTGTCTCGCCTACGTTCACGCAAGACGGCAGGTTGCACATCCCCGCCCAGGAACTGGCGCCGCCAGCAGGTTGTATCCGCATGGAAGTGAAGCTCATCGGCACCCGTATCGATTTCCCGACCCAACAGGTAACGGGCACCGATGCCTCGGTGTTGTACATTGACCTGGAGCATCCTTACACCCAATTCCAGGAGCCGATCTTAATATCGATGTTCCCGGAAAGGCACGCTGCTGGTCACTTTGCAGGTGAGAATGTTCCGGGAAGAATGCGTCTCCCACAACCGGAAGTTCACTGCTGCCGACATTATCGCAGTGGTAGAAAACAAGACGCTCAGTGCAGCTCCTGCACGCTCCAGAACCTATGCTATACAATCCCGGGTGTTGCCTCAACCAACCGTTAGCCAGGCTCCCGAAGTCGACGGTCATGACTTCATCCAACGGGAATAGCCGGCCGCCATCTTGTTAAATATTTATTCTAAGTATTTCATTATCAATCCATACAGAACCCATAATTTCGTAAGGCAGGCCATCCTCCTTCAGGCATTTCCATGGGTTGCAGGCGCCCTTTCGTCACTTTGTATGCCTGTTAGACGTCATATCTTCATTACGCATTAAGTACAGATCACTTCCGCATCAAGTCCACCTTTTCTGCACGGTTCCAATAGTTGCCCGGTAGGTTCCTACAGGCTCCCGGCAGGGGCCATTGCTTCTAGCTGCCCTCTAGTTTCCCTTTCGCTCCTATCACCCTTCTATCTCCCTTCCCTCTTGTTCCCCTCTCGCGGTTTTCCATCACCCTTGGTCTTGTACTAAAATAGGTTTACACCTGATGTTAGATAAGTCTGATATTAGTTTACAGTGGCCCGGTAAATCCTGTTACTGGGTTACAGGTCGTTTTTTTCGTTCTGTTTCCCGTTTACAGGGAGCTTTTTACTAGTTTTCGGTTTGCTAGGTGCTGATATTGACAGACAGCGGGAGTGAAATCGTTTAGGAGTGCATGCAGATATTGCGTAGTAGGATTTTACCGGATGCGGTAGGAAAATGTTGGGTTCTTGTGAGGAACGGGCATAAAAAACGCCGCATCAGGTGAGATGCGGCGTTTTTAATATGGTGATCGGGCTGATTATTCAGCTACCACTTCAAATTCCAGTTCGGCTTCGTTGCCTTTACCGAAATCGAGGCGGGCTTTGTAAGTGCCCAGTTCTTTCACATCACCGAGGATATGGATACGACGGCGGTCGATCTCATAACCTTTTTGTTCTTTAATCGCGCGGGCGATCTGAACGCCGGTAACAGAACCGAAGATCTTGCCGGAGGTACCTGTTTTCGCACCGATTTTAACGGGAGCGGCTTTCAGTACTTCAACAACCTTAGCGATTTCAGCGAGCATTTTCTCTTCTTTCACTTTCTGCACTTTCAGGCGCTCGTTGAGTTGCTTCAGGTTAGATTCGCTGGCTTCTACGGCGAACTTTTGGGGATCAGGAAGTTCCTGGCGTAACCGTTCTTTACGGCTACCAGTTCGTTCTTCTGGCCCAGATTGTCAACGTCTTGTATTAAGATTACTTGCATTGTTTCTTACTTTAAAAGGTCAGTAACATAGGGCAGCAGCGCCATCTGGCGAGCTTTCTTGATAGCCTCGGCCACCTTGCGCTGGAATTTCAGCGAGTTGCCGGTGATACGGCGAGGCAGCATTTTGCCCTGGTCGTTCAGGAACTTTTTCAGAAACTCGGCATCTTTGTAATCTACATACTTGATACCTAATTTCTTGAAGCGGCAGTATTTTTTCTGGCGCTTCTCTTGCTTAACCGCGGTTAAGTACTTGATTTCTTGTTTAACTGCCATAACTTAAGCTTCTGCGGTTTTAGGTTCAGCATCGTAGTTACCTTTCTTCCGGGTGTTGTACGCAACAGCGTGCTTGTCCAGTTTGGTAAACATGTAACGCAATACGTTTTCGTCGCGGTTCAGCTGGATCTTCAGCTTGTCATTGAAGTCGGATGGCGCAGTGTACTCCAGTACCAGGTACATGCCCGTGGTCTTCTTCTGGATCGGGTACGCCAGTGATCTCAGGCCCCAGGATTTTCGTGCACAATCGCACCGCCGTTGTCTTTCACAAGGTCAGCGAATTTTTTCTGGGCAGCTTTGTAGTCTTCCTCAGAAAGCACAGGGGTAAAGATCACCATCAATTCGTAGTTTGACATAATTTTCCCTTGTTAGTGATTTAAAATTAAAATGGAGTGCAAAGATAAAGGGTTTTTTGGATTCCCACGCTTTGCCAGCGCGAATTTCCAGCTTTTTCCCGCCCAACCGCCCGCCAGACCTCACTTTCTTCCTCCATTCCCGCAACTGGCTGAAAATCAACCTGGATATTTTTTCATGACTACCGGTCAACTTGTCAGTTCACCCCGCCATGGCACAGCCTTTGACTGGAATTCCCGTCTAAAACCGAAAATCATATGCAGAAAGGTGCCATACGTGTACAAACAGAGAACATTTTCCCTATCATCAAGAAATTCCTCTATTCCGACCATGACATTTTCCTGCGCGAACTGGTCAGCAACGCGGTAGACGCTACCCAGAAACTTAAAACACTGGCCAGCGTAGGCGAATTCAAAGGCGAAACCGGAGAAACGGACGTCACCGTTTCCCTCGATAAAGAAAAGAAAACCATCACCATCTCCGACCGCGGTATCGGCATGACCGCCGAAGAAGTCGATAAATACATCAACCAGGTCGCCTTCTCCGGCGCGGAAGAATTCGTGAAGAAGTATAAAGGACAAGGTGAAGGCGCCAATATCATCGGCCACTTCGGCCTCGGCTTTTACTCCTCCTTCATGGTATCTGCCCAGGTAGAGATATTCACCAAATCCTGGCGCCCCGAATCCCAGGCAGTTCGCTGGGAATGTGACGGCAGCCCGGAATACCAACTCGAACCCACGGAGAAAGAAACACGCGGCACCGATATCGTATTGCATATCAATGAAGAAAGCGAAGAATTCCTCGACGAGCACCGCATCCGCGCCATCCTCGAAAAATTCTGCCGCTTCCTCCCCGTACCCATCAAGTTCCAGGGAGAACAAATCAACAATACAACCCCGCCTGGGTCAAAAAGCCGGCTGAACTGACCGCCGAAGATTACCAGGCTTTCTATAAAGAGCTGTATCCCTTCGCGGAACCGCCCCTGTTCTGGATCCACCTCAACGTGGACTATCCCTTCAACCTCACCGGGATCCTCTACTTCCCCAAGATCACCAAGTCGTACGAAATACAGAAAGACAAAATCAGCCTGTATTCCAACCAGGTGTTCGTGACAGACGAGGTGAAGAACATCGTGCCCGAGTTCCTCATGCTCCTGCATGGCGTGATCGACTCGCCCGATATCCCCTGAACGTAAGTCGCAGCTACCTCCAGGGAGATCCTAACGTGAAGAAAATCAATGCCCACATCACCAAGAAAGTGGCCGACAAACTGGACGAAATGTTCCGGACCGACCGTAAGTCTTTCGAAGAAAAATGGGAACATATCGCCCTGTTCGTGAAGTACGGGATGATGACAGAAGATAAATTCCTTGACAAAGCCGGTAAGTTCCACCTCCTGGAAGACGTGGACGGTTCTACCTTCTACACCCTGGAAGAATACCGCACCGCCGCCTCCGCGCTGCAAACCAATAAGGAAGATAAACTGGTGATCCTCTATTCCACCAATCCCACGCAGCAGGACAGCTACGTAGCTGCCGCCAAAGCGAAAGGTTATAAAGTGGTGAAGATGGAGACCATGGTAGATGCCGGTTTCATCAACCAGATGGAACAGAAGTGGGAAAACGTAATGTTCACCCGCGTAGATGCCGACATCGCCGATAATCTCATCAACCCCGACGCCGCTACGCAAAGCGTGCTGAGCGAGGAACAGGAGGGCAAGCTGAAAGGCATTTTCACCGGACAGCTCAGCCTGCCGCATGTGAAAGTGGAACTGAAAGGCCTCGGCGCGCAAGACCAACCCGTGATCGTTACCCGCGGCGAACTGATGCGGAGGATGAAAGACATGGCCGCCATGGGCGGATCGGCAGCAAGCTGGTACGCCGGCATGCCCGACGAGATCACTATGACCGTGAACGCAAACCACCCGATCTACCAACGCATCCTTGGTGAAGGCGACAGCGCATTGCAGGAGAAACAGGTGCGCAACCTGGCCGACCTGGCGCTTCTCTCGCAGGGGCTCCTCACCGGCGCCGATCTCACGGCTTTCGTGAACCGCAGTGTAGAGCTGATGGAAAAATAATAGCCAGTCATTTAAAAATATAAAAAGCAAAGTGCCCCGGCGCTTTGCTTTTTTTTTTGGTTCACGGCCGGAGGACTGTGGAAGCTTGTGGATGATGTAGAATTTCTTGCACATTAACTTCTTCCATCAATTATGAAAAATCATATCGCGTTTTACCAAAAGTAGCCGCCATAGCGGATTTTGGTATAGATGTTGATCAAAATCCGATGCATTACCGCGATATTTTTTCCGTATCTTATACTTGAATTACCACATGAATTACCGAATAATGTTTACGCTGGCACTGGCGATGTTAATGATGGCATGCAGCCGCGATAGCGACGGCGATGTTACCCTGTGCCGGGTGATGGGGAAAGGACACCGTAATAGTGCCTCCGCCGGTTAAACCGGATCCGGTGCCCACGGGCGTTACGGCGCAGAAAGTGAAGGATCCCAAGCAGGTGACAGACTTCCTGTTACAACTGCCCGATACTTATAATGACGATGCGAATAAAAAGTGGCCCGTGATCTTCTTCCTGCACGGGGTTGGCGAGCGCGGGAGCGACGTGAACATCGTGAAACGGACAGGTTTAGCTGCCGCTGCTGCGAAAGACAAAAACTTCCCTACATCGTCGTATCCCCGCAGTGTAAAGAAAATGGGTGGTGGGACTCGCCAAGCCTGGAAGTATTATACGAGCAGATCATGAAGACCTACCGGGTAGACCCATCCCGCATTTACCTGACCGGCCTGAGCATGGGCGGTTTTGGAAGTTGGGACTGGATCGTGTACAAGCCTGCACACTTTGCGGCAGTGGTGCCCATTTGCGGTGGCGGCACGCCGTCGAAGGCATGCCTGTTAAAGGATAAACCGGTTTGGGCGATCCACAATGCCGATGATCCGACCGTGAATGTGCAAAGCTCACGCGATATGGTGAACGCCATCATCGCATGCGGAGGTAAGCTATTGAAATACACGGAAAACCCGACGGGTGGGCATGACGCGTGGACGAAGGCCTATAACGACCCGGCCTTGTACGCCTGGCTAAACCAGTATACATTAAAGTAAATACGAAGACTGAAGACATATCAATGCCCTGTGGACAAAAGCCACAGGGCTTTTTATGCCCCGGAAGGCCTGAGGTCGATAGCTTTGAGCTGAAGGGTGGTGGTGCCATTCCACTCGTTTTCTTCTACGGTAAAGACCATGTCGAAAGGCTTTTTGCCGGAGATGATATCGAATTTATCGGCCATGAAGAAGCCGATCCCGGAAAACGGGGTTCCGTTGCGCTGGCGGACGGACAGTTTGATATGTTCGTCTTTCACGATGCGGGAAAAGCCGGTGTCGTACAGGTTGCGGGCGATGAAGATGGGCCGGAGGTTTTCCGGGCCGAGCGGCTCGAATTGTCGGAGGATGTTATAGAAAGCGGGTGTGAGGTCTGACAGCCAGACTTCCGAATCGATAACGATTTCGGGGATGAGGAGGTCCGGGCTGATGGTGGCGGACACCACGGCTTCGAAGCGTTCCTGGAATGCGGGGACGTTTTCGGGTTTGAGGGTCATGCCGGCCGCGTAAAAGTGCCCTCCATAATTTTCAAGGAGGTCTTTGCACTGGTGAATGGCCTCATATACATTGAACCCGGACACGGAGCGGGCTGAGCCGGCTACTTTATCGTTGCTCTGGGTGAGGATGATGGTGGGGCGATAGAAATACTTATCGATGAGCCGGGAGGCAACGATGCCTACCACGCCTTTGTGCCAGTGGGGCTGGAACAGCACGGTAGACTTCCGGGCGATCATGACGGCATCGTTCTGGATGAGGCTGACCGCTTCCTGAGTGATGCTCATATCGATCCCCTTGCGTTCCTGGTTATCGCCATGCAGCATTTCGGCAATGGTAAAAGCCTTGTCCTCGTCTTTTTCCATGAACAGGTTCACGGCTTTGCGGGCATCGTCCATCCGGCCGGCGGCGTTTACGCGTGGGGCGATGACGAACACCAGGTTGGGTGGTGAGCTTTTCCTTCAGGTTGCTAAGTCTCAGGAGGGCCTTGATCCCGGGTGAGGGAGCCTCGTTAACCTGTTTGAGGCCATGGAATGCCAGGACGCGGTTTTCGCCGGTCATGGGTACGATATCGGCCGCGATGCTGGTAGAAACGAGGTCGAGGTACTGGTATACAGCTGCCATGGGGATCCCTTTCTTCTGGGCCAGGGCGCTGATGAGTTTAAACCCGATCCCGCAGCCGGAGAGCTCCTTATAAGGATAGGGGCAGTCGTCCTGTTTGGGATTGAGAATGGCCACGGCGGGCGGAAGGATAGCATCCGGCAGGTGGTGGTCGCAGATAATGAAATCGATGCCGATGGAAGCGGCGTGGGCGATATAGTCGATGGATTTGATGCCGCAGTCGAGGGCGATGACGAGCCCGAAATCATTATCGCGGGCATATTCGATGCCCTGCATGGAGATGCCGTAACCTTCGCGGTAGCGGTGGGGATATAGAATTCGATATTGTCGTACAGTTGTTGCAGGAATCCGTAGACGGTTGCCACGGCGGTGGTGCCGTCCACGTCATAATCTCCGTACACGAGAATTTTCTCGCGGCGGAAGAAGGCTTCTTCGAGCCGGGAGACGGCTTTATCCATATCCTTCATGAGCCAGGGATCGTGGAGGTCGTCCAGCGAGGGTCTGAAGAAATGGCGTGCTTCTTCAAACTTCGTGATCCCTCTTTGTACCAGTAAGCGGCATAGTATGGGATGGATTTTTAAAGCTGCCTGGAGCTGTTGCTCCTGTGATGGTTGATATTTCTTTACTGTCCAGCGTTTCTGCATGCAATTATATTATAGGGAAGAATCCCGCGGATCTGGCTGCAATCCGGTTGTAATATAACGATGATTGCCGTATTTCTGCCAAAAGCGGGAAATTCTCCGAAAAAAAGGAGGAAAGGGGATCAGAACTTGCGATCGGTGGTGAAACGCACGAGGGATTCCAGTCCTTTGCGGATGTCGTTATCGGGGAAAGTGTGGAGGATGGCGAGGGCTTCGTCGCGGTATTGGAACATTTTGTCGCGCGTGTAATCGATGCCGCCAGATTCGTTGACCATGGCGATGACTTCGTTGACGCGGTCTTTATCTTTATTATGGTTTTTAACGATGTTGATGATTTTCCTTCTTTTTCGGGGATGCGTGTTGGAGGGTATAGATGAGGGGAGGGTCATTTTTTCTCCCGGATATCGATGCCGGTTGGTTTGCCGATGTTGGCCGTTCCGTAGTCGAACAGGTCGTCTTTGATTTGGAAGGCGACGCCTACTTTTTCGCCGAAGAGGCGCATTTTTTCGGTGGTTTCGTCGTCTGCGGTGGTGCTCCAGGCGCCTGCGCAGGCGGAGGCGAGGAGGGAGGCGGTTTTACGGCGGATGATCTCGAAGTAAATATCTTCTTTGATATCGAGTTTACGTGTTTTTTCGATCTGGAGGAGTTCTCCTTCCGACATTTCCTTTACGGCCTGGAGAGGATCTCGAGGCTGCGGAATTCCTTGTTGGTAACGGAAAGGAGGAGGCCTTTGGAGAGGAGGTAATCGCCGACGAGGACGGCTATCTTGTTCTTCCAGAGGGCGTTGATGGAGAAGAATCCGCGGCGTTCGAGGGAGTCGTCAACGACGTCGTCATGAACGAGTGTTGCGGTATGGAGGAGTTCTACCAGTGCGGCGGCGCGGTAGGTGTTTTCGGTAATGTTGTTACTGAACAGCCGTGCGGAGAGTAGCACGAACATGGGGCGGATTTGTTTGCCCTTGCGTTTTACGATATAATGCATGATCCGGTCCAGCAGGGGTACGTGGCTTTTTACCGCCTCTGCGAACTTCCCTTCGAAATCGTGTAATTCCTTTCCAATCAGTTGTTTAATTTCCTCCATGCTATAAATAAAAAGGTACGCTAAGCTAGGCCTAAAATCGGACATTTTGCAAGTTTGGCCCTTAATTTGTATACATTAGCTGGATGTTCCTTAAATTAGCGTTTAATTTTGAAGCACTTATCAATGCAAATAAAATCGCAAGAAAAATTTGTATATTCATTTAGGATTTTTACCTTTGCTTGGTAAAAAACGCGTTAATTGTAAAATCTTTAACAGTTTTTAAATAAAAACAATTATGGCAAGCAAAAAGTACTTACTACTGGCAGGTGCAATGTCCGCTCTGGCTGCATCTCCTGGTTTTGCGCAGGTTAAGCCCACATATGATGCCCTGGACTCCTCAAAAGTTTCGGCTAAGAATATGGCGCAATTCAACAGCTTCAGAAACAACCAGTCTGATTACCCCGCAAAACCCCGTAGCATGTGGGAACTGGGTTTCCATGGTGGCTACCACTTCATTCAGGGTGATGTTTCCGCTCTTCCCGGTTTCGGTGGCGGTATCTCGCTGAGAAAAGCAATCGGTCACACTTTCTCCGTACGAGCTGAGTATACCGGTTCTTTCGATTACGGTCTGGATTATAAGCTGAAGCCGACCATCGCTGCTGGTGGAATCAACCCTTGGGGGCGACCGCGGCTGCTAACGGTGGCAACATCGTAGCGAACTACAAGACTGCGACTCACCAGCTGTCTCTGGACTTCATCGCGTCCCTGAGCAACATCCTGTTCTACAAGGCACAGCCTAAAGTAAACTGGTATGTACTCGCTGGTTATGGGCTGATGCTGGCTGACGTAGACGTAGACGCGCTGAACGAATCGGGCGCTGCTTACAACTATTCTTCCATCGACTTCAACCGCAAGAAGAAAGACATCCGTAAGGACCTCAAAGACTTCTACGACCGTAAATACGAGCAAAACGCTCCGAACCAGGGTAACCGCGTTCAGATCGGCCGTAAAGACGACAACCAACTGCTCCGCCACGCGCTGAACGTTGGTACCGGTATCGCTTTCAAAGTTTCTAAACGTTTCAACATCGGCATCGAAGAGAAAATCACCCTGCCGTTTGATGACTATCTGGACGGTTACACCGCACAGGCGTATGACAAGAGCAATGACTTCTTCTCTTACACCTCTGTTCGCCTGAACTTCAACCTGGGTAACCCGAACAAGCGTGTTGAACCCCTCTGGTGGGTTAATCCCTGGATTTCGCCTACAACGAGCTCAACAGCCCCGTCGTATGAAACTGCCGGCACCCGTACTGCCTGATGCTGATGGCGACGGTGTTACCGATCAGTTCGACCGCGAACCCAACACTCCCGCTGGTGCACCCGTTGATTCTCACGGTGTAGCTAAAGATACCGACGGTGACGGCGTTCCTGACTACAAAGACAAACAACTCATCACTCCGACTTACTGCCAACCTGTTGACGCTGACGGCGTAGGCAAATGCCCGGATCCTGAGTGCTGCAAAAACCCGCCCGCTCCTGCATGCTCTAACCTGGTGTTCCCCAGCGTTTCCTTCAAAGGTTCCGCTACCAAGATCTCCAGCGAAAACGAAGCTATCCTGAGCAGCGTGGCTAACACCCTCCGTTCCAACCCCTCCTGCAACATCCTGGTTACCGGCCACGCTGGTGCCAAAGGCAAGAAAGGTGGTGTTGACCTGAGCAGCCGCCGCGTAGACGCAGTAATCGACTACCTCGCTGAAAAACAAGGTATCGACCGCGGTCGCTTCATCAAACAAAATACTCCTGGCGACGCTGGTACCGTGGATCTGAATCCCGCTAACTAATACCTAGCCAAGGTAAAATAACGAAAGAGGCTGCCCTTACCGGCAGCCTCTTTTTATTATTATTGCCGTTCCCAGCCACCTATTTTCCCTTTTCGTGAACCCCGGGCCCCCATCTCCGTTTTATTTATAACGCGTTTTTTACATCTTGCAAATCCTGATTATTTATCACTACATTTGACCCAGCTTAAACATCGTTTTTTAGCGTGGTAAAGACTTCAACAAAGCTACCCTCGCCGGTATCATCGTAGCGCTGGGTATCATCTACGGCGACATCGGTACCTCTCCGCTCTACGTATTCAAAGCCATTGTCGGATCCAACGAAATCAGCGAACTGCTGGTCATCGGCGGTATTTCCTGTATCATCTGGACCCTCACCCTCCAAACAACCGTAAAGTACGTTATCCTCACCCTCAAGGCGGATAACAAGGGTGAAGGCGGCATCTTCTCCCTATACGCCCTCGTCAGGCGGCACGGCAAATGGACCGTTATCTTCGGTATGATAGGAGGGGCCGCCCTCCTCGCAGATGGTATCATCACCCCACCCATCACCGTCACATCGGCCGTGGAAGGCTTGCGAACACTACCCGTCTTTAAGGACCTGGGGACCATGACCATCGTAGAGATCGTACTGCTGATCATATCCGGCCTGTTCTTCATGCAACAGTTCGGCACCATGTCCATCGGTAAGCTGTTCGGCCCCATCATGGTCATCTGGTTCAGCATGCTCGCCATCCTGGGCATCATGCACATCGCCGACGATCTGTCCGTGTTAAAGGCATTTAACCCTTACTACGGCATTAAACTCCTCACGCTCTACCCACATGGCTTCCTGTTGCTGGGGCCGTATTCCTCTGTACCACCGGGGCCGAAGCCCTGTATTCGGACCTGGGGCACGTAGGCCGTGGTAATATCCGCGTCTCCTGGATCTGGGTGAAAGCCTCCCTCATCCTGAACTATCTCGGCCAGGGCGCCTGGCTGCTCACCCAGGAAGGAAGGACCCTCAACGGCGAAAACCCCTTCTTCCTCATCATGCCCGAAGGGTTCGTGATTTACGGGTGCTCATCGCCACTATCGCTTCCGTCATCGCCTCGCAGGCGCTCATCTCCGGCTCTTTTACCCTGATCTCGGAAGCCATGCGCCTTAATCTCTGGCCCAAACTCAAAATCAACTACCCGACCGAACAACGCGGTCAACTCTATATACCCGGCATCAACCTGATGCTGTTTGTCGGATGTATATCCATCGTATTGATTTTCAAAGAGTCATCAGCTATGGAGGCCGCCTATGGCCTGTCCATCACCCTGTGCATGCTCATGACATCCTGCCTCTTTGCCTTTTACCTGTACACCCGCCGCGTTAAGCTCTGGGTGATCGGGGGTACCTGGCCGTTTATCTCACCATCGAATTCTCATTCCTACTCGCTAACCTCCAGAAATTCACCCACGGGGGCTATGTGACCGTCATTGTAGGCGGCGCGCTGTTCCTCGTAATGTATGCCTGGTACCGTTCCCGCAAGATCAAGAACAGGTACGTGGAATTCGTCAGGCTGGAGGATTACCTGCCTATCCTGCAGGAGCTCAGCAACGACAGCTCTATCCCCAAATACGCCACGCACCTCGTATATATGAGCAGTGCCGACAATCCCAAGGAGATCGAGCATAAGATCATCTATTCCATACTAAATAAGAAGCCCAAACGGGCCGATATTTACTGGTTCGTGCATGTAGACGTCGTAGACGAGCCCTATATGAGCGAATATACCGTTCAGACCATCATCCCCAACGAAGTGATCCGCGTGGAGTTCCGACTTGGTTTCCGGGTGGAGCAACGCATTAACCTGATGTTCAGGATGGTGGTGGAAGACATGGTGCGAAACAAGGAAGTAAATATCACCAGCCGGTACGAATCGCTCAGCAAGAACAATGTTGTAGGGGACTTCCAGTTTATTGTCATGGAGAAATTCCTTTCGCATGACAATGATCTGCCATTGCACGAGCGGATCATCATGCGGCTGTATTTCATGCTAAAGAAGATCGGACTGTCGGAAGAGCGGGGTTTCGGGCTGGATTCCAGCTACGTGACCATCGAAAAGTTCCCCCTGGTGGTGGCGCCCGTCACCAACCTGCAACTCAAAAGAGTGGCCGACCGGCATAGATTCGATGACTGACGGTTTGCATGGACGGGAAGCTCGCCTTATATTGTGAGCTTGGTCTAATATGCAATTCGTCAAGTTATGATAAGACAACTCTTCGCCACCGGGCTCCTGGTGGCTTCTTCCATCAGCGTATGGGCGCAGGACGGCCTTGGCTCGGATTACCAGGAACTGAAAGACTGGCGCAAGGTAGATCCTGCCGCCTGGAGCGCCATCCGGCCCGGAACGCACGTGCAGTTCGGCACGGCAGATCTCCGTTATGACAAACTTTTCGCCCCGAAGCAGCCAGCCTGGCCACAAGCTGGAGCGGCCACGCCTGGAAGAACGAAAAGATCCACACGCAATTCGTTATTTACACCACCCAGGCCCAGCCGGGGGTAACGGTGTCTAAATCGGCACTGTCTGACGGGAAGGGCAATTCCATCCCTGCCAGCGCCATTTCTACAGGCTTTCTTCGTTATGTGATGACGGATGAGCTGAACAGCGAAGGCGGCGGCTGCGGGCACCGCAAGCCCCAGGATTTCGATTCTTCCCTCGTGGCAGACGCGATCGACTACAAATCCTCCATGAACATTGCCGCCAACACCACCCAGCCCGTGTGGCTCAGTGTGAAAGTTCCGGCCCAGGCCGCCCCAGGTACCTATAAGGGCACGCTGACCGTAAAGAACAACAAAGGCGTTACCATCAAAACGCTTTCATACGATGTTACGGTCAACCACCGCACCCTCCCGGACGCTAAAGACTGGTCCTATCACTGGACCTCTGGCAGAGCCCATACGCGGTGTCCCGCTATCACAACGTAAAACCCTTCAGCAAGGAACATTTCGACGCTATGCGGCCTTATATGACCCAATTAGCGGGCATCGGGCAGAAGGTCATCACCACCAGCATCATTTACGATCCCTGGAACAGCCAGACCGAAGATATTTACGGCGACATGGTAAAATGGACTAAAAAGCGCGACGGCTCCTGGACGTTCGATTATACCGAATTCGATAAATGGGTGCAGTTCATGATGGACTGCGGTGTAACCAAACAGATCGCCTGCTATAGCATGATCCCCTGGAACCTGAAGTTCTATTATAACGACGAAGCCACCGGCAAAATGACCCATATCGTGGCCAAACCCGGTACGCCCGAATACGACGCGCACTGGAAACCTATGCTGGCCGACTTCGCAAAACACCTGAAAGAGAAAGGTTGGTTCGATATCACCTGCATTGCGATGGACGAGCGCCCCATGGAAGCCATGCAGGCGGCTATCAAGCTGATCCGCAGCGTGGATAAAGACTTCAAGGTTTCACTGGCCGGTCTCTACCATAAAGAGCTGGTAGCCGACATTTATGATTACTGCGTAGCAATCGGACACGATTTCACCGCAGAAGAGCGTGCGGAACGTTTCAGCAAGAACTGGCCTACGACTTATTACACCTGCTGCACGGAAGGTTTCCCGAACACCTTCACCTTCTCGCCCCCGGCAGAATCGGCCTGGCTGGGTTACTATGCGGCTGGCAAGGACTACAAAGGTTACCTCCGTTGGGCATACAATTGCTGGGTAAAAGACCCGCTCCGCGATTCCCGCTTCCGCACCTGGGCGGCCGGAGATACTTACCTGGTATACCCAGGCGGCCGTTCCTCCATCCGTTTTGAGCGGTTGGCAGAAGGCATCCAGGCATATGAGAAGATCCAGATACTGAAGAAGGAGGGGAAAGGCCCGCAGCTGGAGAAGATCCTCAAAACATTCGAATGGAATACGCTGAAGCAGAAGAAAGCGTCAGACATGGTGAATACCGCTGCTGATGCGATCAACAGGCTCTAGGCATTACATTGTTGACAGGCATAAAAAATCCTCCGAGGAATCGGAGGATTTTTTTAACACAACTAAAAACAATCAAACTAATATCATCTTAAAATTCATCAATCGGGCTTTTTCCCGTCGAGAAAAGTGTTAATCGTATTGATTTCGGCCTGGCTTTCGCCGTTCTGGCCGATCGTGTAGCTGGAGTAGAAGTGCTCGGCGGAGCCGGCGCCATTGTCCAGGTCGATGTTCCGTCGCAGATAAGCGGGGATGTTCTCGATTTCCTGGTTGTTATCCATATTCTTCACGTTGAAGCTGATGCTGCGGAGTTTGGCTACGCGTTCCAGCTGCTTTCTTTTTTGTTCGTCGGCCTGGTCGTCGTGCAGTTGTTGCGGCTGCGGAGGGGGAGCGGGAGTTTGTTGGGCCGCTTCTTCCTATAGACCATTTTCATTTCTTCCTGTTGCTGGGTGTTGTTATTGCTCACCGGCTCCACGTAGATGTTGGAGGGACGGTTGAGATAACCACCGGAAGCTGCGCCGGTAGCAGGTTTTTGCTGAACGGGCTGCGGCTGTGCCACTTGTGCCTGCGGAGCGGGAGGTTCTACCGGCTCGATGTTGAGCGTGTAGGTTTCGCGTTCCGGCTGGGCGGGAGCGGGGGCAGGAAGGAAGCGGCGCTGGCCGGGTGGGTGACGGTAGGTTCCACGAGGCGGGGCGCCATGATGTCGATGATCTCGGGCTCGTCGTCAGTGAAAAGCGTGCCCTGGTTGTGCATCTTCTTTTCTTCGTTCTCGCCGCCGAGGGTCATGACGATCTTGGGTTCTTCGCGCTGCTCCTGCACAGCTGTGGGCTGCGACTTAGCCTGGCGGATCGGGTTTTGTTCGAACCCCGTGGCGATGATGGTAACGCCCAGGCTGCGCCCGAGGGTCTGATCATAACCAACGCCGAGGATCACGTCGCAATCCTCGCCGGCCATGCTTTGCACGTATGCCTGGATAATATCCATTTCATCGAGCGTGTGCTCGAATTCTCCTTCGGAAGAAGAAATATTGATAAGGATCCATTTGGCGCCTTTGATGTCGTTGTCGTTCAGCAGCGGAGAGGTCAGCGCGTCTTCGATGGCTCTCTGAGCGCGGTTTTCGCCTTCAGCCAGGGCAGATCCGAGGATGGCAACGCCGCCGTTGCGCATCACGGTGCAAACGTCGGCAAAGTCGACGTTGATCTGGCCGGTGGAGTTGATAACGTCTGTGATACATTTTGCCGCGGTGGCGAGTACGTTATCCGCTTTTTCAAAGGCAGCCTTGAACTTCAGATCGCCGAATTTCTGGCGGAGCTTATCGTTAGAGATAATGAGGAGCGTGTCCACATACTCTTTTAGGCGGTTGATGCCTTCTTCGGCCTGTTGCATTCTCTTTTTCCCTTCATAAGAGAAGGGAGTGGTCACGATGCCCACGGTGAGGATGCCCAGTTCCTTACATATTTTGGCGATGATGGGAGCGCCTCCGGTGCCGGTGCCGCCGCCCATGCCTGCGGTGATAAATGCCATTTTGGTATTCACCTCCAGTATTTTTTGATTTCTTCAAAAGATTCTTCCGTGGCCTGTTCGCCGATCCGGGGATTGGCGCCGGCTCCGAGTCCCTGCGTCAGATGCGGGCCCAGTTGTACCTTATTGGGTACAGGGCTGTTTGCAATAGCCTGTGCGTCGGTATTGCAGATGATGAAGTTCACCCCTCGATGTTCTGACCGAACATGTGGTTCACCGCATTGCTTCCTCCGCCACCAATGCCTATCACCTTGATGATGGAAGATTTTTCCTTTGGAAGATCAAAATGTATCATGACTCTAGCTCTTTATATGGGTTAGTATTATTGGTGTACCGTATCCTACGTTACTTCGATCGTTTTTATATTGAACGTAAATGAATTGCAACAATCAAGCCGAAACCCTTACAGTTTGGCGTCTTCCTCTTCCGTGAACATGTCGATGATTTTTGTTTTCATCCTGTCCAGGAAGCCTTTGAGGGAGGCGTTGCGTTCGCGGGACTTGCGGTCCTGGCGTGCGTCTGCCGTTTCCTCTTCTGCTTCTTCTTCCATCCATTCGTCTCCGGACTCGGCCTGGCGGGCCACTCTTTCCTTCGCGAAGTAGCTGGTGTTGATTTTCACGTAATTCTCCTCCAGCGCGCGGCGGTCGTTCTCATAGTCGTTGTATCCTTTGAGAATAAGCCCTACGCAGGTGGCGTACATGGGTTTGGTCAGCTCGTCGGTATGCCCGCTGGCGAGGTGCTCGTTGGGGTAACCGATGCGGGCGCTCACGCCGGTGGTGTATTCCGTCAGCTGGATGAGGTGTTTCAGCTGGGAACCGCCGCCGGTCAGGATGATGCCGCCGTTGAGCATCTTGTTGTCCATGCCGATCTGTTTCAGATGGTACACCACGAAATCAAGAATCTCGCTCATGCGCGCCTGGATGATATGGGCCAGGTTCTTTACGGAGATTTCTTTCGGGCTTTGGCCGCGCAGTCCGGGGATGGTGATGTAGGCATTGTTCTTGGCTTCGTCCGCAAGGGCGTAACCAAACTGCACCTTCATCTGCTCCGCCTGGGTCTTCAGCACGCCGAGGCCGTTCTTGATGTCGTTGGTAATATTTTCACCGCCATACGGGATTACAGCGGTATGTTTCAGGACGCCTTCGTAGAATACGGCCAGGTCGGTGGTACCGCCGCCGATGTCTACGATCGCAACGCCGGCTTCGAAGTCCATATCGCACATAACTGCCGCGGCGGATGCCAGGGCTGGAGCACCAGGTCTTTAATACGAAGACCGGATTTCTCCACACTGCGGTTGATATTGCGGATGGCATTTTTGTCGCCGGTAATGATGTGGAAATTCGCACCCACTTTCACACCGCTCATCCCGATGGGATAGGTGATGTTCTGGAGGGCGTCCACGATGTACTGCTGCGGGATCACGTCAATGATCTGGTCGCTGGCAGGGATGACGGTTTTGTACTGATCGTTGATCAGCTGGTCAATGTCTTTCTGGGAGATCTCGGCGTCAGTGTCGTTGCGCACGATGTCTCCACGGGTCTGCAAACTTTTGATATGATGGCCTGCGATGCCTACATATACCTCGTTGATCTCGAGGTTGGGGTTGGATGCATAGCAGTTCTCCAATGCCTGTCTGATGGCCTTGATGGTCTGGTCGATGTTGAGCACCATACCGTGCTGTACACCGAAAGATGGGGCTTTCCCGAATCCGAGGATTTCCAATTTCCCGTATTCATTCTTCCTTCCTGCGATGGCTGCTATCTTCGTGGTTCCAATGTCGAGACCTACAATGATGGGAGCTTCCTGATTCATGGTTCTTTATTGTTTTTAGTTGCGATTACGTTGATTAGGTTGTTGATATATGGCCCGGGGCTGCTGACGGTTGCCGCTTGCGGCGGGCCTGGTCTGCTTTTTCGGGGCAGTTCTTGCAGCGGGCTTCTCCGGTTTTTTCTCCGGTTTCTTTTCCGCCGGTTTGGATGTCGTTGCCGCCACAGCCGCCGCCGGTGCGGCATGATCATCATCGTTCACCGCAATATCGGCGGCCGACGAATCTTTGTACATGGGCGGGGGCGGTGCGCTCTTGCCGTCCCTTCTCGTTCCGATCACCTGATCTTTGAACGCTACGTTCAACCGGGTGTAAGTATTCCATCCCGCTTTGCTGAGCCCGTCTTTGTAAAAGACAAGCAGCCGCCCGAATTTGTTGGCTACATCGGTGCCGTCACCGAAATACACCACATGATCGCCGAGCTTGGGGATGAACTCGAACCGCCGGTCTTCCGTGATCACCACCTGTTCCACCTGTGCATTCCAGAAGGTGTCTGCAGCAACGTATGCGGCGATGTCGCGCATCTGGGCATACAGGAGGCTGTCTTCTTTCCGGAGCTGTTGCGCATCGGTAGGGAAATTGGTGAATACGGTCACCCTGGCCGAATACCTGTCGGATACCGGGATGCGCTCGCCGTCGCCATCGAGGTAAAAGCTGTTGCCGGAAAAAGTGAATACACGGGCGAGGGGCTCGCGTTGCTCTACTTCCACCTGCAGCAGTTCGTTATTGTCGATGAACAGCTGGGCCGACCGGATCCAGGGATCCCTTTCCACGATCTTCTCCAGCTGCGCCAGGTTCACCTGGCTGATGGGCTTGTTCGTGGGGTTGAGGTTATTATCGGCCGTGAGCAGCGCTTTTACGTCTTTGGCATCCACGAATGCGTTGCGGTCGTCGCCGCGAAGCGTTACCCGGATGCCCTTACATTTGGCGCTGTTCTTATCATTCACCGCAGCCGCCAGCAAAACGGCAAAGCCCGCCAGCACGCCTCCCCAGAGGAGGACGGTCGCGATGCGCTTCATAGCCGTTTTCGTTTTAGGTTGCATGATGAATGAATGCTTTTATTGTTTGTTAATAATATCCTGTAATGGCTCCCTGAGCAGATCTATGTCTCCTGCTCCCGCCGTGATCAGCAATTCAGCCGGATGTTCTTTGATCCAGTCCGGAACCGCATCCCTGTCCATGATCTTCACCTCCGGTCCTTTGATCCTGTCCGCGATCATCTGCGTGGTAACGCCTTCGATGGGCAGTTCCCGCGCGGGGTAGATAGGGAGGAGGATCACTTCATCCGCCAGCGACAGCGTTTCTCCGAAGCCGTCCGCAAAATCGCGGGTACGGCTGAAGAGGTGCGGCTGGAAGATCACCGTGCATTTCTTGCCGCGGAACAGCGTTTTGGCACTCGTGATGAGGGCCCGGAGCTCTTCCGGGTGATGCGCGTAATCGTCGATATATACATGCCGGTCGTGCTTCACCAGGTATTCGAAACGCCTGCGGATGCCTTTGAAGGAAGCCACCGCGTTGCGGATCTTGTCATTGGATATGCCAAGGATATGCGCCACTGCGATCGCCGCTACTACGTTCTCCACATTGTGCATACCGCCGATGCGCAGCTGTACGTTGTCGATCATCCAGTCCTGCTGCACAACGTCGAACTCATACCCGCCATCGTCCAACCGGATATTTGTGGCGTATACATCGGCCGCATCGTTTTGCAGGCTGTATGAAAGTTTATTATCGCCCTGCAGCTCGGAGCCGCGGTGTAATCCGTGTTTTGCCAGCAGCGTACCGTTAGGTTTGATGTTGGCGGAATATTGAATGAATGCCTTCTCCACTTCTTCGGCAGTGCCATAGATATCGAGGTGATCGGGATCCATGGCGGTGAGCACGGCAATATCCGGGCTGAGCTTCAGGAAGGAGCGGTCGTATTCATCGGCTTCGATGACGGCCACGGCCTTTTCGCTCGACCAGAAGTTCTTGCCATAGTTGGCGCTGACCCCGCCGAGGAAGGCGTTGCAGCCGTATCCGGAATCGCGCAGCAGGTGGGCGATCATGGTGGAGACGGTCGTTTTGCCATGGGTGCCGGCCACGGTGATGGCGAAAAGGGAACGGGTGATCTCCTGGAGCACATCGCTGCGTTTTACCACTTCGAAACCGTTCTCGCGGTAGAACACGAGTTCGGACATGGTGGCGGGGATCGCCGGGGTGTATACCACCAGCTGCGCATCACGGTCGAGCAGCGAAACGTCGTCGGTATAATGAATGCGGATGCCTTCCGCTTCGAGTTGTTGCGTGAGTTGGGTGGAAGTACGGTCATAACCGCTCACGGTTACTCCTTTTTCGTTGAAGTAACGTGCGATGGCGGACATGCCGATGCCTCCGATGCCTACAAAATAGATCCTATGTATGTTATTCAAATCCATCCTGTTATTTTATCAGCCCGAGCAATGCGCGGGCGATGGTCATATCTGCGTTTTTGTTGCCCAGGGGGCGATGTTCGTTTCGAGCTGCTGCATGAGCGCTTTGTTCTGCACGAGGCTCAGTGCTTCGTTGGCCAGCCTGGCGCCCGCCTGGCGTCCGGGATGAGCAGGGCGGCGTTCTTGTGCACGAGGCTCTCCGCGTTTTTGGTCTGGTGGTCTTCTGCCGCAAAAGGATAAGGCACGAAGATCACGGGTTTGGCCGCTACACAGATTTCCGCGATGGCGAGGGCGCCGGCGCGGGAGATCAGGGTATCGGCCGCTTTGTAAGCAAAGTCCATGACATTGATGAAGTCGAAGACTTTAACATGCGTCGCATAAGGCGCCGCGGCTGATTTGGCGGTTTCGTAATACAGTTTCCCTGTTTGCCAGATCAGCTGTATGTCTTTATTCACAAAATCCGCCAGGTGGGGCAGGAGCGCTTCGTTGATAGACTTAGCTCCAAGGCTGCCGCCTACCGCAAAAACCGTTGGCTTGCCCATCATCAGGCCAAAGTGGCGCATCGCTTCGTCTTTGGTGACGGCGCTCTGCGTGATGGATCCGCGGACGGGGTTGCCGGTGTATAATATTTTGTCGGCCGGGAAAAAGGATTCCATTCCTTCGTAGCCTACGCAGATGACGTTGGCCTTCCTGCCGAGGATCTTATTGCTTTTACCCGCATACGAGTTTTGTTCCTGTATGAGGGTGGGGATACCCATTTTCTGTGCTTTCCGGAGAATCGGGAAGGAAGCGTATCCGCCCACGCCTACGACCGCGTCCGGCTGGAAACGGCGGAGGATGTTACGTGCCTGGCGGAGGCTTTTTAACAGCTTGAACGGCAACATGATATTCTTAAAAATATTGCTGCGGTTGAAGCCGGCGATCTCGAGTCCTTCGATGGGATACCCCGCCTGGGGTACTTTTTCCATTTCCATTTTCCTTTGGCGCCAACGAACAGGATCTCCGCATCCGCTTCGATCTTGCGGATGGCATTAGCGATGGCGATCGCGGGAAGATATGCCCCCGGTGCCTCCGCCTGCTATGATGATCTTGTGTGCCAAATTCAAATGTTATTATATGATTATGCGGCCACTGCCTGCGCAGCTACCGCTTGTTTTTGTTCTGCTTCTTCCACATGCCGTGAAACGCTGAGGATGATACCGATGGAAAGACTGGTGAATATCACCGAAGACCCTCCCATACTCACCAAAGGCAACGTTAATCCTGTTACGGGTAAGAGGTTTACGTTCACTGCCATATGCATCAGCGCCTGTATCACCAGCGTTACGCTCAGGCCAAGGGCCAGGAATGCGCCGAAGGCGTACGGACAATTCTTGAAAATCCGGATGCTTCTGAGGAGTAAAATGAGGTAAGCGGCCATCACCAAAAAGGCGCCAAAGATACCATACTCTTCAAGAATTATCGCAAAAATAAAATCGGAATACGGGTGCGGAAGAAAATTTCTTGCCGTACTGTTTCCGGGCCCTTTTCCCAGCAATCCGCCGTTCACGATGCCGATCTTCGCCTGTTGCACCTGGTAGGGTTCTTCATGCGATTCTTTCGCCGTAAAGCTTTCGATACGGTTGAGCCATGTTTTCGTACGGCCTTCCATACCCGTGAGCTTTGCGACGGTGAACATCAGCACAACCAGTACCAGTCCCGCAGCCACCATACCTGCCAGGTATTTCAGCGGCACGCGGCCGATGAAGCACAGCAACATGCAGCTGGCGCCGAGGAGCAGGGCGGTAGACATATTCGCGGGCATGATCAGTCCGCAGATGATGGCCACCGGCAGAATGATAGGGAGGAATCCTTTTTAAAGTCCTCGATCACGCCCTGTTTTTTGGACAGCTGCCGTGCCACGTACATGAACAAGGCGAGCTTCGCGATGTCCGATGTCTGGAACGTCAGGTTAATGACCGGTAACCTGATCCAGCGGCTCGCGTCGTTGAAGTTAGAGCCGAAGGCCAGGGTATACACCAGCAGCGGGATCGATAATAGGAAACCGATCTGCGCTACCCGGGAGTAGATCGTATAATTCACCCGGTGGGCGAAGTATATGATCAGTATCCCCAGTATCAATACCGACAGCTGTTTAAACAGGTAGTATTCCGTATGCCCGCTATAAACGCGGTATGCCAAAGAGCCTGTGGAACTGTATACTGCCAACAAGCTTACTGCAGACAGGAAGAACACGATCGTCCATATCACCTTGTCACCTTTCGTCTTTTGTAGTAAGTTGTTCACGTTGTTCCGTTTTAGTTGTTAGAGTTCCCTCACCGCATCCTTGAAGGCGCGGCCTCTCTCTTCATAATTCTTGAAGAGATCGAAGCTCGCACATGCGGGCGAGAGCAATACCACGTCGCCCTTGCTGGCCAGGTTAAAGGCCTGTCCAACGGCGTCTTTCATGTTATCGGTATTCACCATCACTTCCATGTCTTTGGACAGTGCTTCGTGAATGGGGCGGTTATCGACCCCGAGGCAAACGATCGCTTTTACTTTCTCCCGAACCAGTTCGCGGATGGCATCGTAATCGTTTCCTTTGTCTACCCCGCCCATGATCAGGATAACGGGCCGCTCCATGCTTTCCAGGGCGAACCATACGCTGTTCACGTTGGTGGCTTTACTGTCGTTGATAAAATCCACTCCGCGCACGGTGGCTACGTATTCCATCCTGTGTTCCAGGCTGGAGAACGTGCTGAGGCTTTCCCGGATCTTTTCTTTCCGGATATCCATCGTGCGGCCTGCAATCCCTGCTGCCATCGAATTATACAGATTATGCTTACCTTTTAATGCCAGGTCGTACATCGACATTATTACCGGTTCTTCTTCCTTCACCTGAATGTTCACTTGGTCGTTCGCTATGAATCCACCTTCTTTCAATTGTTCCATAATGCTAAAAGGTATTGTTGTAGAATAAATGGGTTTCTTTTCTAAATGTTCCCGTATCAACGGGTCGTCTATACAGTAAATGAAATAATCTTCTTTCGTCTGGTTCATGGCGATGCGGAACTTGCTTTCCACATAATTCTCCATCTTGTACTCGTACCGGTCCAGGTGATCGGGCGTGATGTTCAGGAGGATAGCCACATCCGGCTTGAAATCCTTAATATCATCCAGCTGGAAGCTGCTCACCTCTACCACATAATAATCTGCGGGATCTGTCGCTACCTGTTTAGCGTAGCTGACGCCGATATTTCCTACCAGGGCGGCGTTGAGGCCGGCGGTTTTGAATATATGATGGGTGAGGGCGGTAGTGGTGCTCTTGCCGTTGCTGCCGGTGATGGCGATCACCTTGCTATTGTCCTTGCTAAAGCGCCATGCCAGCTCGATCTCTGAAATAACCGGAACTCCGCGCTCCCGTACTTTTTCATCAGTTCCGTCTTCTCCGGGATGCCGGGCGACTTCACGATCTCGTCGGCCCCGAGGATCACGTCCCAGGAATGGTGGCCTTCTTCAAAGGGGATGTTATTCACTGCCAGCTCCTGCTTGTAGAGGTCTTTGATGGCGCCTCCGTCGGACACGAAGACCTCGTAACCCTGCTTTTTCCCAGCAGGGCCGCACCAATTCCGCTTTCTCCGGCTCCTAGTATTACGAGTTTCATAGTCCTAATTATCTCATTTTCAGGGTGGCGATTGCAAATACGATGCACATGATCGTTACGATCCAGAAGCGCACGGCGATTTTACTTTCGTGATAACCGAGTTTCTGGTAGTGATGGTGCAGCGGGCTCATAAGAAACACGCGCCGGCCTTCTCCGTATTTTTTCTTCGTGTATTTGAAATAGGCTACCTGGATCATCACGCTGAGGCTTTCCACGAAGAATACGCCGCAGATGATGGGCAGCAGTAGTTCCTTGCGCACGATGATGGCCAGGATGCGATGATGCCGCCCAGCGCCAGGCTACCGGTGTCGCCCATGAACACCTGCGCGGGATAGGCGTTGTACCATAGGAATCCCACACAGGCTCCCACAAACGCGGCGATGAAAATCGATAGCTCGCCCAGGTTCGGGATGTACATGATGTTCAGGTATTCCGCGAACTGGATGTTACCGCTTACATATGCGAATATCCCCAGGCAGACGCCGATCACGGCTGATACGCCCGTCGCCAGTCCGTCCAGTCCGTCCGTCAGGTTGGCGCCGTTGGAAACTGCCGTGATGATGAGGATCACGATGGCGATGTAGATCACGAACGTGAACTTTTCGCCGCCAGGGATCCAGGAGATCAGTTTGCTGTAGTTGAACTCATGGTTTTTAACGAATGGTATGGTGGTGATAGGGGTTTTTACATCCACGAAGCGATGGCCATCTGCCGTTACGCGTTCGTTGCTCACCACTCTTTCATTAGGTGCCAGCTTCTTACCGTCCATGATCTCGCGGCTCATCACCACGTTGTTGTTGAAGTAAAGGGTAGTGCCTACGATCAGACCGAGACCTACCTGGCCAAGGATCTTGAACCGTCCGGCCAATCCTTCCTTATTCTTTTTGAATACCTTGATGTAATCGTCAATAAACCCGATGAGCCCCAGCCAGATGGTGCAGAGCAGGATCAGGAGAATATATACGTTCATTACCCTGGCAAACAGAAGGGTGGGGATCACGATAGCGGCAAGGATGATCAGGCCGCCCATGGTGGGGTGCCTTTCTTGGTCTGTTCGCCTGCCAGGCCCAGGTCGCGGATGGTTTCCCGATCTGTTTGCGTTGCAGGTACTTTACGATGCGCTTACCCAGCAGCAGCGAGATCACGAGAGAGAGCAACAGCGCCATTGTCACGCGGAACGTGATGTATTGCCACATCCCGGTGCCGGTGTAGTTGAACTCGTTTTTAAGATAATTGAACAGATAGTATAACATATAATTGGTCGTGATCTTCTATTTATCAAATAATTCCAGCAGCTCGCGCAGTACCTGTTTATCGTCGAACGGGTGCTTTACGCCGTGGATCTCCTGGTATTTCTCGTGGCCTTTGCCTGCAATGAGGATGATATCTTCCGGTTTCGCGAGGCTTACGGCCGTTTTGATGGCTTCGTGGCGGTCGGTGATCGACAGCGTTTTCTTGCGCTGGGTCACATTTACACCGGCTTCCATCTCACGGATGATGGCGGACGCATCTTCCGAGCGTGGATTATCGCTGGTGAAAATGGCTTTGTCCGAATGTTCCGCCGCTACTTCGCCCATAATGGGGCGCTTGGTGGTGTCGCGGTCGCCGCCGCAACCTACCACGGTGATGATCTGCTCATGGCCCTGGCGGAGGTTTTTGATGGTGGCCAGCACGTTGATGAGCGCGTCCGGAGTGTGGGCGTAGTCCACGATGCCGATGATCCGCTCGTTTTTGGATACGATGTAGTCGAACCGTCCTTCCGCGCCCTGCAGATTGCTGAGCGCTGCCAGCACATCGTCTTTGTCATTGCCCAGCAGTACGGCGGCGCCGTAAACGGCCAGGAGGTTATAGGCGTTGAATTCACCGATCAGGCGGAAGTGCACATCTTTTGCGCCGATTTGCATGACCAGTCCGGTGAGGTTGTTTTCGAGGATCTTCCCTTTGAACTCGGCCATGGTGCGCAGGCTGTACGTGGCTTTGCGGGCTTTCGTATTCTGTAGCATCACATTACCGCGCTTGTCGTCCAGGTTCGTGAGGGCGAAAGCGGTAGGGGGAAGGTTATCGAAGAACGATTTCTTTACACGGATATATTCGTCGAACGTCTTGTGGTAATCAAGATGATCGTGCGTGATATTGGTAAAAATGCCGCCGGCGAACTGCAATCCGGCGATACGTTGCTGATGGATGGCGTGGGAGCTTACTTCCATAAATGCGTAATCGCAACCCTCGCCGACCATCTCCGCCAGCAGCGCGTTGAGGTTGATGGGATCCGGTGTGGTATGGGTAGCGGGTACGATACGCTCGCCGATCTGGTTCTGCACCGTGGAAAGTAATCCGCAGTGGTGGCCCAGGGCGGTATACAAGCGGAACAGGAGGGTTGCCACGGTGGTTTTACCGTTGGTTCCCGTTACGCCTACGAGTTTCAGTTTCCGGGAGGGGTTATCGTAGAAGTTACCGGCCATGATGCCGGCCGCCTGATGGCTGTTGCCGACGAGCACATAACAAACGTTAGGGGCCGTCACTTCCGGCAATGCTTCGCATACCACGGCAGCAGCGCCCTGCGCTACCGCTTTGGAAATGAAAGCATGGCCATCGGCTGCCGCTCCGCGGATAGCGATGAACGCGTCGCCCGGTTTCACCTGGCGGGAGTCGATATGCAACGCATGAATGGCAATGTCGTTATTGCCATGCACGTCCAGGATCTGTACCGGTATAATATGTCCCGCAACGTCTTCATAATCGAGATCAGCTCAGTTCTATAATGATCGTTTGTTCTTTTCCTATTTGCGTTCCGCCGGCGAGCGACTGGTTAGCCACTTTTCCCGCTCCGCGGATTACTACGCGCAGGCCTGCATTTTCAAGCAGGTACAGCGCATCTTTCAGGCCCATTCCCTTGACATCGGGAACGGTGCCGCTTTGTTGTTTCACCGGTTCGAAGGCCAGTTTGTTCCCTTTCACGTCTGCCATCACCCAGTTGCTGCTGGTGAGGTTGCCGGAGTAGGGCAGTCCCAGTGCGGCGGCTACGCTTTTCCACTCACTGCCTTTACCGCCTTTCATGGCCATCATGGAATCGAGGCCACCGGCGCCGGCGATCTGGCGAGGCTTTTTAACGGCCATGGCGTACAGTTTGTCCGCCACTTCGCGGAATACCGGGCCAGCTACCGAACCGCCGTAGAATTTGGCGGCGTGGGGCTTGTTCCGGATCACGACCACGCAGGTATATTGCGGATCGTCTGCGGGGAAATAACCCGCGAACGACGACTGGTAAATCTTGTCTGCATAACCTCTTTTGCCGTCCGCGATCAGCGCGGTACCGGTTTTGCCGGCGAAACGGTAATAGGGTGTCTGCAGTTTGGCCGCTGTGCCATTGAGCACTACGCCTTCGAGCATATCGCGCAGGGCGGTCAGGGTTTTGGAGGAGCAGATGCTGTCCATTACTACCGTCGGCGCGAAGTTTTTCACCGGTTGCCCGTACTCCTGTATACTGTTTACCGGTAGGGCTTCATCATTTTACCGCCGTTGGCTACCGCGTTGTACAACATGGCGGTATGCATGGGCGTCTGGGTCACCTCATAGCCAAACGCCATCCACGGCAGGGTGGTGGCGCTCCAGCTTTTGTTGGCCGTGGTCTTGATCATCGGTTTGCCCTCGCCTTTGAGGTCGATGCCGGTGATTTCGTCCAGCCCCAGTTTGCGAAGCCTTGCCGAGAATTCGTTGGGCTTCTTCTGGTAATATTGATACACCAGTTTGGCCATCGCCACGTTGGAGCTTCGCTCGAACGCATGTTTGACGGTAACGTTGGTAAGGTGGTGCGGTTCGGAATCATATACCACCCGGCGGTTGATGGGCCAGCGGCCGTAGTTCAGGTCTACGATCGTGTTGGGGTAATATACCCGTCTTCCAGCAAAGCGATCATGGTAGCCAGTTTGAAGGTGGAGCCGGGCTCTCCCTTCTGGATGGCGTGGTTCATGTCTTCCCAGTAGCTGCCGTCTGACTGGCGGCCAAGGTTGGCGATGGCTTTCACTTTACCGGTTTTCACTTCCATGAGGATGGCGGTGCCGTGTACGCATTCGTTCTGCACCATCATTCGCATGAGCGCGGTCTCCACGATGTCCTGCATGTTCACGTCAAGAGTGGTGATGACGTCTTTCCCGTTTTCCGGCTCAATGTCGTACCCTTCTACCGGCATATAGGTGCCGCCTGCGATCCTGCGCATGAGGCGTTTACCTGTCACGCCGCTGAGGTAGTCATCGTACGTGTTTTCCAGGCCTACGTTCTGGGAGTTGGTCCGTGCGAGCCCGATGGTACGGTTGGCGAGGAGTTTAAAAGGATTGATCCTTTTATTCTTCGTTTCCACGATCAGGCCGCCTTTGTTTCGTCCGAGGCGGAAGAGGGGAAGGTGCGGAGTTGCTGGTACTGGTCGAACCGGATGTCGCGCTTCAGGAGGAAGTAACGGTCCTTTTCCTTGTAGCCTTCCTGCAATATCTTTTTATAGTCGGCCGCAGAGCGGTCCATGAACAGGTTGGCGAGGGCGCGGGAGAGGAGTCGACGTTATCTTTAAAGATGGTCTTTTTCTTATCGCGCAGGCCGTCGGCTTTAAAGTCGATCCGGATGTCGAAATAGGGGATGGAGGTAGACAGCATGCGGCCTTCTTCGGAGTAGATGGTGCCGCGGTCGGCATCGAGGTCCATATAGGCGGTGTGAAGGCTGTCTGACATATTGCGCCAGTAGTTGCCTTCCACCTGCTGGAGGAAAACGACCCTTCCGACGATGGCGACGGCGAAGATGCCCATGCCGATGAGGCATAGATACGAACGCCATAATATGTCCTTCTTAATCTCCATTTGCCGGGTTAGAATGTCAGTATCTGTGTGATATACTTATTGTTGCTCGTTATTGCCTTGCGCCTGTTGCCCGATACGTTGGGGCGGGGTGCTAAGCTCTTTAAGGCCGAGGGGTTCCACGGCCTTGCTGACTTCGCTGAGTTTGCTTCTGAACATCAGTTCGCTCTTCACGCTCAATTATTCCCATTTCAGTTCCTTGATCTCACGGCTGAGCCGGTTGATGCGGATGATCTTCTTCTCGGCGAGGTGGTTATTGGCGATGTATACCAATGCTACCACGGCGAGGAAGAGGATGAAGGGGAGGTTGTCGGTGATCATCCGGTAGTTGATCCGCAGCCGCCATTCCTTCCGCGGCTGTGCCGGGGTGCTCTCCTGCGGTAATTCCGCTGATATGTCTTTTACTTCTTCCTGCAAACCTTTACATGTTTAGCGATAATGATGCTGTCGAATGTCTTTCGGTAAAAGGGGATAGGATTGGAAGTAACAACTGTTCAGATCTTTTCCGCGACCCGCAGTTTGGCGCTCCGGCTTCTGGGGTTGTCTTTCAGTTCCGCGTCGCCGGCCGTGACCGGTTTCTTCGTGATAAGGCGGAATACTTTCGGTGGGGTTTCGAAGCTGTAAGGATTTTCATCTACGGTCTCGAAACTGCCGTTTTTCATAAAGTTCTTCACCAGGCGGTCTTCCAGCGAGTGGAAGGTGATGACCGACAACCGGCCGCCGGGTTTGAGCACGGCGGTGGACTGTGTCAGCAGATCCTTCAAGGCCCCCAGTTCGTCGTTCACCTCGATTCGCAGTGCCTGGAAGACCTGGGCGAGGTATTTGGCGGGGTTGCCTTTGACGATGGGCTGGATAAGCGACTTGAACTCAGCGATGGTGCGCAGGGGTGAGCCTTGCGGAGTGTCACGATGGTTTTGGCCAGCGTGCGTGAGTTGGTCACTTCGCCGTAGTCCTGGAAGAGCTGGTGGAGCCGTTGCTCGGAATAGGTGGTGAGCACGTCGGCCGCCGTTACCGGCGAGCGGTTGTCCATCCGCATATCCAGGGCGCCGTCGAACCGGGTGGAGAACCCCCTTTCGGCCGTATCGAACTGATAGCTGGATACGCCCAGATCGGCTAGTATTCCATCTGCTCTCTGCGCCTTATGCAGCCTTGTGAAGCGTTCCAGGTGCCGGAAATTCTCGCGGACGAAGGTGACCCTGTCGTCCGGGATCCGGTTGCGGTATGCGTCTTCGTCCTGATCGAACACAACGAGCCGGCCTTGCGGGCCCAGCTGCGAGAGGATGGCCCTGGAATGGCCGCCCCCGCCGAACGTGGCGTCGATATACAGGCCGTCTGGCCGGATCTGCATATGCTCGAGCACTTCCTGGAGAAGGACGGGCTGATGATAGAAACCTGCTTCCATACGTACCGTTTTTTACAACCCGGGAATACCGCCTCCATCGGGCGACATGACCTGTTGGGCCAGATTGCTGAAGGCTTCCGGTGAAAAATTATCAAAGAACTCCTGGTATTTGGCCTTGTCCCAGATCTCGATCTTGTTGTTGGCTGCGGCCAGGACGATGTCTTTGTCCAGCCCCGCGTGCGCCGCAAGATTCTTCGGGATGTTGAGGCGGCCCGCACTGTCCAGCTCCACAATGGTTGCACCGTTCAGAAAATAGCGGCGGAATTCCCTAACTTTCGGATCAAAATCGTTCAGTTTGGCAATCTTCTCCTGGATAGGCGTCCACTCACTCATCGGGTACAAAGTCAGGCACTTTTCAAAGCCGCGGTTCAACACAAACTGGGCCCCGGCGTCCTCCGGCAGCTGCCGTTTAAACCCGGCAGGGAGCAGGAAGCGCCCTTTGCGTCCAGCGTTGATTCATATTCACCTAAAAAGCCCGTCATGCTTCAGTTTAATACCTGATTTCCATTTTCTAACACAAAATAACACTTTTTCCCACTTTTAACCGAAAAAATGTATTCTATATTTTTTCACACGAGACTTATGCCGCTGAGCGCGACTTTAAGCCCTGTGGGAGATAGTGGGTTGTGGATAAAGCAGAAGTGTTGTGGAAAAAATGTTTATAAGTGGATAATTGCTGTTAATAACCGCGCTATGCCCTTGAAATATCCATTTTTGCAAATTTTTAACGGGCCTCCGTTATGTCCTTTCCGGATTTTGCTTTTAATTCGTACCTTTGCGATTCTTTTTATGAGGAAAATTTTCTTATTCACTGGCCTCGTGGCCCTTACGCTCGCTTCCGCTTCCTGCAACAGGGAACTCCGGCGCATTGAAAAAGCAATGACCTGGACAAAAAGCTGGCCTATGCCGATAAAATGTACGAGAAGAAGCGGTACCAGATGGCACAGACCTTATATGAGGAAATGATCCCCGTATTCAAAGGCACAGAGAAGTTCGAGCCGCTATATTATAAGTATGCTTACTGCTCTTACTATCTGAAAGATTACACCAGGCCGGTTTCCACTTCAAAAACTACCTGGAAGCACTGCCTTCCAGCCCCGCGCCGAAGAAATCGACTACCAACAAGCCTATTGCTATTATAAGCTCTCCCCCAAGGTAGCCCTCGATCAGACCAATACCATGAAGGCCATCGCATCTATGCAGACCTTCATTAATACATACCCCAGTCCGAAAAGTCGACCGAAGCCTCCGTGGTAATCGATAACCTCCGCCGGAAACTGGAGCAGAAGGATTTTAACGCCGCTGAACTGTATTACAACCTGGGGCACTATAAAGCCTCCGGCGTAGCTTTCAAAAGCCTCATGCGCGCCTACCCGGATTCGGAGAAGAGCGACAACTACAAGTTCATGGCTATCAAGGCTTATTACCAGTATGCCAGGAACAGCGTACACTACCGCCAGAAAGAGCGCTACGAAACCGTCGTAAACGAATACCTCGAGTTCAACGACCGCTACCCCAGCAGCAAATTGCGCGGGGATGCCGAAAAATATTATACCTTAGCAAAAAATAACATTAAAACGCTGGAAAATGAGCAAAATAAAACGGAGTCTGTCCAGTAGCCTGAACCCCTGGGTTGAGACTAAAAACACGACCGATATCAAAAACAGAACCGGGAATCTGTACGAGTCCATTGCCATTATTGCCAAAAGGGCAAACCAGATCAACATTACCGTGAAGGAAGAGCTCCACTCCAAACTGGAAGAGTTTGCCTCCCACACGGATAACCTGGAGGAAGTGCATGAGAACAAGGAGCAGATCGAAATCTCCCGTTTCTACGAAAGAATGGCTAACTCCGCCATTCAGGCAACCCAGGAATTCCTGGACAATAAGATCTATTTCCGCAAAAATGACGACGATCTGTATTCCTGATCCGTTCACATTTTTGTGAAAAATACTAATTTCATAGCGGCAGAATATCGTTGTTCTGCCGCTTTTATTTTGCCAGATGTTACAAGGTAAGAAGATCCTACTGGGCGTTTCCGGCAGCATTGCCGCCTATAAAGCTGCCCTGCTCGTGCGCCTCCTCGTCAAAGAAGGCGCCCAGGTGAAGGTGCTCATGACCCCCTCAGCCTGCGATTTCATCACGCCCCTTACACTCGCCACCCTCTCCAAACAGGAAGTTGGCACCCATATTTCCGACAACGGCAGCTGGAGCAACCATGTAATGCTCGGCAGATGGGCAGACGTCATGCTCATCGCGCCCGCATCCGCCAATACCGTCGCCAAAATGGCCAACGGTATCTGCGATAACCTCCTGCTCGCCGTTTACCTCTCCGCTACCTGTCCCGTTCTCTTCGCACCGGCGATGGACGAAGATATGTGGCTACACCCCGCCACTAAAGCTAACATAGCCAAATTGTTGTCATACGGCCACCGCCAGCTTCCCGTTCACCGTGGAGAACTGGCCAGCGGCCTTTTCGGAGAAGGCCGGATGGCCGAGCCCGAAGCCATCGTTTCCTACCTATACACTTTCTTTTCCGGCCGCAGGGAAGGTCAGTCCCTTAAAGGCAAGACCGCCCTCGTTTCCGCCGGGCCTACCCAGGAACCGATCGACCCGGTCCGTTTTATCAGCAACCATTCCAGCGGTAAAATGGGGATCGCCATCGCCGAGGCGCTCGCCGAAGCCGGCGCCACCGTGCAGCTCGTACTGGGGCCCACGCCTAAGGAAACCCATCACCCCGGCGTTAGCACTCAAAGGTGGTGACCGCCGCCCAGATGTTCGACGCCTGCACCAGCTTCGCGCCACAGGCCGATATTATCGTCATGGCCGCAGCCGTGGCAGATTACCGCCCGCGTACCGTCGCAGATAAGAAAATCAAGAAGAAAGACGACGAGATGAACCTCGAACTGGAGAAAACGCCGATATCGCCCGCGCACTCGGGGCTTCCAAGAAAGAGGGGCAGATCCTCGTCGGGTTTTCCCTCGAAACCAATAACGAACGCGAGTACGCACTGAAGAAACTGAACGATAAGCGATTGGATATGGTCGTCCTCAATTCCCTCAACGACCCCGGCGCAGGTTTCAACTACGATACCAACAAAATCACCCTCCTCCGCGCAGACGGACAGGAGCAGGCGCTGCCCCTGCAATCCAAGCAGGATGCAGCCAGGGAAATCGTTTCCGCAATAATCGATATGCAACATGGGTAAACACCTCCTCGCTTTCTGCCTTTGTTTGATGGCATCCCTTGCCGCCGGCGCCCAGGAATTCCGCGCCAATGTATCCGTACAAGCCGCGCAGCTCGGCACCAACGTGGAAAAGCGCATCTTCACCACCATGCAGACCGCACTCAATGAGTTTATCAACGGCCGGCGGTGGACAGACGATGCCTTCACGCCCGCAGAGCGCATTGAAGCCAACTTCATGGTCAATGTCACCCAGGACCTCGGGAACAATACCTACCGCGCCACGCTCACTGTGCAGGCTGGCCGGCCCGTGTTCAATACCAGCTACACTTCCAGCATCTTCAATACGCAGGATAATAACCTGGTCTTCCGTTACGTGGAGTTTCAACCCATGGAATTCAATGAGCAGCGCATCTCTGGGAACGACCCGCTGGCGTCAAATCTCACGGCAGTGGTGGCATATTATTGCTACATCATCCTGGGCCTGGATTACGATTCGTTTTCTCCCCGCGGCGGCGACAGTTATTATAAAAAGCCCTTAATATTGTGAACAACGCCCCAGACGGGAAAGACATTTCCGGGTGGAAGGCGTTCGAAGGCAACCGCAATCGTTATTGGCTGCAGGACAATCTCCTGAACGTCAAATTCGCGCGGTTCCATGATGTGATGTATACCTATCACCGCATGGGGCTCGACCAAATGTATGAAGATGTGAACAAGGGCCGGGCGGCGGTGATCAATTGTCTGAACATGCTGATGGGTATCCATGAAGATCAGCCCAACTCCATGGTCGTGCAGACATTTTTAACGCAAAGAACGAAGAGCTGATGAAGTTGTTCGCCAAAGCGCCGCCGCAGGAAAAGATGCGCGCCATCCAGATGCTGTCTGTCCTCGACGTGCCAAACGCCAACAAGTACCAGCAAATGAAGTAATAAAGACTATGAAGAATTGGAGTAAGATAGCAGGCGCCCTTTTCATCACGGCTTGCCTCGCAGCATGCGGAGAAGCGGACCGGACACCGAAGGGCGTTCTGGAAAAGGAAGAGATGCGTGATATTTTGCTGGATATGAACTATGCCGACGTTTATGCCCGCGAACAATTGCTGAACGCGGAAAACCCTTCGGCAGTGACGGAATTTTCGCGCGATTCCGCACAGAAAACGGCCTATGCGCAGATACTCCTGCTGCATGACATCGACCGCGAAACTTTCATGAAAAGCTGGCGGTTCTACGAATCGCACCCCGACCGGCTCGAGGCGATCTATAAAGAAATGGGCGACATCGTAAGGCGCCAGCGCGAAATACTGGATTCCACTGACCGCGCGCGAAATGAAAGAGAGCAACGGAAAACCGGTCGCACGCGTATGGACTCGCTGTTCTGGCCCGTTCCGGACAGCCTCAAACTGAATATATTCTGACGTTATAGACACCAAAACTGAGAAGATGAACAAGATCGTTGCAAACGCCGACGAGGCTATCGCCGATATCCCCAGCGGCGCTACCCTCATGCTCGGAGGATTTGGCCTGTGCGGCATCCCGGAAAACTGTATCGCCGCTCTTGTACGCAAGGGCATTAACAACCTGACATGCATCTCCAACAATGCTGGTGTAGATGATTTTGGGCTGGGACTGTTATTGCAGACCCGGCAGATCAAAAGATGATGTCCAGCTACGTGGGGAGAACGCAGAGTTTGAACGGCAGTTATTGTCGGGCGAGCTGGAGGTGGATCTCATTCCACAGGGTACGCTGGCCACCCGGATCGCGATGGCCGGGATGGGCATTCCCGCCTTTTTCACGCCTGCGGGTTACGGTACCGAAATCGCTGAGGGAAGGAAACCCGGCGCTTCGGCGATAAGGACTATCTCATGGAACTTGCGCTGCCTGCCGATTTTGCCATTGTGAAAGCCTGGAAAGGCGACCGCATGGGGAACCTCGTTTTCCGCAAGACCACCCGCAACTTCAGCTCCTCTATGGCACGCGCCGGTAATGTTACCATCGCGGAAGCGGAAGAGCTGGTGGAGCCCGGTCAGCTCGACCCGGACGAGATCCATGTGCCCGGCATTTACGTGCACCGCATCTTCCAGGGCATGATTATGAAAAACGCATCGAAAGGAAAACCGTCAAAATCTGATTCTCGCTATGGCACTCGATAAATATGGCATCGCTAAACGCATCGCGCAGGAACTGCGGGATGGGATGTATGTAAACCTCGGGATCGGGATCCCTACGCTGGTATCCAACTTCGTCCCGCAGGGGATCTCCATCATGCTGCAATCCGAAAACGGGATGCTGGGCATGGGGCCTTACCCGACAGAAGAAGCCATTGATCCCGATCTTATTAACGCAGGGAAGGAAACGGTGACCATCCTGCCGGGGGCGCCTTCTTCGATTCCGCCGAAAGCTTCGGCATGATCCGCGCCGGGAAGGTAGACCTTACCGTACTTGGCGCCATGGAAGTGTCCGACACTGGTGATATCGCCAACTGGAAAATTCCCGGTAAAATGGTGAAAGGGATGGGCGGCGCGATGGACCTCGTAGCTTCGGCCAAGAATATCATCGTGGCGATGATGCATACCAACCCCAAGGGAGAAAGCAAGCTTCTGCCGCAATGTTCCCTGCCGCTGACAGGTGTGCGCTGCGTCCGCAAGATCGTCACTGAAATTGCAGTACTCGACGTAACGCCAGGCGGATTCCGCCTGCTGGAGCGGGCGCCGGGCGTCAGCGTGGATGAAATCAAAGCCAAAACCGCCGGCCGGCTTATCGTGGACGGCGATATTCCTGAAATGGTTTTATAATCGTAACTTACGGTATGCAATTGTGTTATAACGGAAGATTCATGGCGGCCGACAAGCCCTTGCTCACCGTAGATAACCGCAGTTTCCGGTATGGCGACGGGTGCTTTGAGACCATGAAAGTGTACCAGGGCAACTGTTGTTGGCAGACCTGCATTTCGAAAGGCTGGTCGCCAGTTTGCATATCCTGCATTTTCACATACCGCCGCATTTCACGAAAGAATATTTCACCGATCTTATTGTCCAGCTCTGCCGGGCCAATGGCGTCAGCGACCTTGCCCGCGTGCGCCTCACCATCTGGCGCGCCGGTACGGGCCTCTATGACCCTGTCGATCATACCCCGCATTTCCTCATTCAGTCCTGGGAACTGCCGGAGCACATCTTTGAGCTGAACAGTACCGGTCTTTCGCTGGAAGTGTTCCCCGATGCGGTGAAGACGGGCGACAAGCTCAGCAATGTCAAATCCAACAACTGTTTGCCTTACGTGCTCGCCGCTATGTATGCCCGGCAGCACGAAGTTTCGGAAGCCGTGCTGCTTAACCAGTACGGGCGCGTTGCGGATACCACCGTAGCGAACGTTTTCATGGTGAAAGATGGCGAAGTCTATACACCGCCATTGACCGAAGGCTGCGTGTGCGGCGTGATGCGGAAGCACTTGTTGTCGATAGATTTACCTTTCCGGATACACGAACAATCCTTGACCGTGCGCGACCTGCAGACGGCTGATGAGATCTTCCTCACCAACGCGATTTACGGCATCCGGTGGGTAGGGGCATTCGGCGACACCAGCTATGGAAACGCCACGTCCGCCATTCTGCACGACCTGTTGTACGAGTCTATGTTGTAAGCTTACCTTATCTTCGTTTTCCATCTGACATTGATCTTTCCCGCAAGGATGCCTGCAGCGGCTGTTAAAACATACGCATGAAAGTTGTTATCTGCTGGTTTCGCCGCGACCTTCGCCTGCATGATCAGGCTGCTTTATATCACGCCCTGCGCAGCGGGTTTCCCGTTGTGCCCGTGTTTGTATTCGACACTGTTATCCTCGACGACCTGGAAGACAAGGCCGATCGCCGGCTCCAATTCATCCATGACGCGCTCTCCGAAATGCAGCGGCAGTTGTTGAAGCTGGGGAGTACGTTGCATATATATCATGGAACACCCGCCGATGCGTTCCGCCATTTCACAGAAGTCTACGAGGTAGCCGGCGTCTTTACCAATCATGATTACGAACCCTATGCCCGGGGACGCGACGAGGCAATTGATGCGCAATTGCGCGAGAGGCGCATCCCGTTCAGAACCTTCAAAGACCAGGTGATCTTCGAAAAGGGGGAAATACTGAAAGATAACGGGGAGCCGTATACGGTATTCACGCCATATAGCCGTAAGTGGAAGGCGGCACTGGAACCATTTTACCTGAAGTCCTATCCTACGGAAAAATATTTCAAATATTTTCATCTGCAGGATGAGCGCCCTCTTCTTGCGCTGACTGACATCGGCTTCGAACCCACGCGGCGCGATTTCCCATCGCCGGATCCCGAGGATGCTTTGTTGCAACACTATGATCAGACGCGCGATTATCCTGCTATTCATGGTACGAGCAGGCTGAGCGTACACCTGCGGTTTGGCACGGTCAGCATCCGCGAAGTAGCGCGCCGGGCGATGCAATTAAATGAGACCTTTTTAAAGAGCTGATCTGGCGGGAGTTTTACCAGATGATCCTCTGGCATTTCCCGGATGTGATGCACTCGTCTTTCAAAAAGGAATACGACAATATTGCCTGGCGGAACAACGAGCGGGAGTTCCAGGCCTGGTGCGAAGGGCAGACAGGTTACCAAATTGTGGACGCCGGGATGCGGGAACTGAACGAGACGGGCTACATGCACAACCGCGTGCGGATGGTAGTGGCGAGCTTCCTCACGAAGCACCTGCTGATCGACTGGCGCTGGGGAGAAGCGTATTTCGCGAAGAAGCTCCTGGATTATGACCTGGCTGCCAATAACGGAGGCTGGCAATGGGCGGCAGGCTCCGGCTGCGACGCCGCGCCTTATTTCCGGGTGTTCAACCCTACTTTACAGGCCCAGAAGTTCGATAAAGCCGGAAAATATATCCGGCGATGGGTTCCCGAAATAGATGAACTGACCTATGTTGCTCCGATCGTCAATCACGAAATGGCGCGAAAGCGGGCGTTAGAAGTATATGGAAAGGCATTGAAACCCTGATTATCAATGATAAATGAAAAAGAGCGTATGCCACCAGCGGCATACGCTCTTTTTAATCACCGGAATTCCTGTGATCCTTCAGCGATCCTTCAGCCAGGTACCCTCAAACCTAAGCCAGCGCAGAACCCCGCTGAAGGATGGCTGAAGGATTGGTGATAGATGCCTGAAAATCAACATAATGCGTGTCGCCATTTTTGTTGGCAATGTCACGGTTTGGTCACATCCTCCTACCATCCTCCTACCAGGTCCAGTAATGACAAGGGTTTGAAGGTGGATGGTAGGAGGTTGGTAGGAGAAAAGGAGTACGTTAAACCGCCGCCATTTCCTTCAAGACCTCGATGGCTTTATGGCCTTGCGGGCCTAAGTCAAGACTGAAATCATTGACATACAGCTCAATATGCTGCCGCATTACCTGTTCGTCCATTTCCTGGGCGTGTTCTTTTTTACGTAAGGAGGCAAATCAGGATAGCGGTCGAAGGCGTATTGGAGGCTGCGGGTGATGAGGGCATCTACCTGCAGCGCAGTGGTTTCGGGGATGTCTTTGCGGATAAAAATGCCGCCCAGGGGATAGGGTAGCCCGTTTTTTCTTCCCAGAAGGCGCCGAGGTCGGTGATCTTCACGAGGCCCTTCTGCTGGTAAGTAAAGCGGTTTTCGTGTATGATAACGCCCGCATCAGCTTTGCCGGAAATCACCGCCTGTTCTATTTCGGAGAAGACCATGATCTGTTTGTTTTTCGCATCTGGGTAAGCGATGGAAAACAACAGGTTAGCCGTGGTATTTTCTCCGGGGATGGCGATTTTGAGGGAGGAGATCTGTTCGGGAGTGAGGGGTTCCCGGGCGATGAGGAGCGGTCCGCAGCCCCGGCCCAGTGCGCTGCCGCTGTTGAGGAGGCGATATTTGCCGGCCACACGGAGCCCGGCGGCGAAGCTCAGCTTGGTAATGTCCAGCTTGCCCTGGAGGGCCATCTGGTTGAGGGTTTCCACGTCTTCCAGGCGGGTATCGAACTGCAATCCCTCTGTGTCTATCTTTCCGTTCACCAGTGCGTCGAAGATGAATGTATCGTTCGGGCAGGGCGAAAATCCTAAGCTCAGTTGCATATATCGTGCTTTTTATCGTTCGCTATTCCAGTCACTGATCGTTTGTATTAATAACCCGTTGAGGCGGCGGACGGCGGTGGGGATGTCCCATTTGCTTTTGTCGCGTTGCTCAACGTAGTTTGAGATGGTCCGCAGCTGGAGGAAGGGAACCTTTTCCATCAGGCAGGCGTAATGCAGGGCGGCGCCTTCCATGCTCTCTACCGTAGGTTGGTATTGTTGTTCCAGCCGGGAGATGGTGGAGGCTTCGCCGCTGACGGTATTGACCGATACGGCCGTTCCGCGGGGCAGGGAGGCCAGTGCTGCGGGGACCGCATCCAACGGATTCAGCAAATAATCATGTGTAAAAGGATGCTGATCAAGTTTCCAGAGCCCGACGGAGAAGAGGTCCCGGAAAACGCCGTTGTCTTCCGCACCAAGATCGCCGAAGTACTCTTTGTCCACCAGCAGGGCGTCTCCCAGTTGCAGATCGCGGCTGAAGGCGCCTGCGATGCCGCCTGTAGAACCAGCGCAGGGCGTTCAGCTGCCGAAAGGCGCTTCCCCAGGGCATAGGCGGTGCTGAAGAGGCCGATGCCTGTTATCAGCGTTTCCACGTCCGTTCTTTGCGTTTCCTTCAGCCAGCCGATGGTGGGTAGGATTTCCGCCTCCGTAGCGGCGGCAACGATCAGTTTCATCCCATAAAGGTACGGTTATCGTCGAATTGCTTTAACTTTGCAGAAATTTATCAAATTCAAATGATCTATCTGACGCGCGTGGAGCATTTTAATGCCGCGCATAAGTTGTACAATCCGCAGTGGAGCAAAGAGCAGAACCAGGAAGTTTTCGGCAAATGCGCCAATGACAACTGGCATGGTCACAACTATGAACTGCATGTAACCGTGAAGGGAGAACCTGATCCGGAAACCGGTTTTGTATTCAACGCCAAAACGTTAGGCGTCCTGATCAACGACGTGGTGGTAGAGAAACTGGACCATAAGAACCTGAATATGGATGTGGACTTCATGAAGGACAAGTTTACCTCCGCCGAGAACGTCGCCATCGCCATCTGGGAACAACTAGAAAAACACCTGCCGGATACCGTTCAGCTGCATTGCATCAAGCTGCACGAAACTTCCAAGATCTACGTGGAATACTACGGCGGTAAATAACCTGAAAAAACACAGCAGCTCATGGCTTACCATAAAGAAGAGAATTACGACGAATCAGTGACGGCAGGATTAATAGAGCATTACCGCAACAGCATTTCCTTGCTGGGTGAAGATCCCGAACGCGAAGGCCTCGTGAAAACACCGGAGCGGGTAGCCAAGGCGATGCAGTACCTGACGCAGGGTTACCAGCTTTGCGCGAAGGAAGTGCTCAATGGCGCTAAATTCACCGAAGCGTACAGCGAAATGGTGATCGTGAAAGACATCGAATTGTATTCCATGTGCGAGCACCATATGTTACCTTTCTTCGGCAAGGCGCATGTGGCATATATTCCCAACGGCTACATCACCGGTCTGAGCAAGATCGCGCGGGTAGTCGATATCTTCAGCCGCCGCCTGCAGGTACAGGAGCGCCTCACCCACCAGATCCTGGACGCTATCCAGGAAACGCTGCAGCCCCAGGGCGTAGCCGTTGTGATCGAGGCGCAGCACCTGTGCATGATGATGCGCGGTGTGCAGAAACAGAACTCCGTGACCACTACATCCGCTTTCAGCGGCCAGTTTGAAGACGGCACCACCCGTGCCGAATTCATGAAGCTCATCGGTTCCGACCTGATGGGCCGCCGCTAAGCGAAGCTCCTTTATGGAACAAGAGATTTCCCATGGTTTGACCCGGCCACTGACGCGCTGGGTTAAACCATAATTTTTATATATATTTGCCGTCTGATAATTAATCATATCAATGAAGCACGCATTCGTTTTTCCCGGTCAGGGAGCACAATTTACCGGTATGGGCAAGGCTTTTTACGAACAAAGCCCCAAGGCCCGCGATCTCTTCGAGCAAGCCAATGACCTGCTCGGATTCCGGATCTCCGACGTGATGTTTGAAGGCTCCGAAGCCGATCTCAAGCAAACCAAAGTGACCCAGCCCGCGGTATTCCTGCACAGCGTGATCGGGTTCCTCTGCCTGGAAAATGCCCGCCCGGATATGACGGCAGGCCACTCCCTCGGCGAGTTCTCCGCCCTGGTGGCCAACGGCGCCCTCGGTTTCGCCGACGCGCTCAAACTGGTTTCCATCCGTGCCAATGCCATGCAGAAAGCCTGCGAGATTACACCGTCTACCATGGCGGTAGTGCTCGGGCTCGATGATGCCAAAGTAGAAGAAATCTGCGCCACAATCACCGACGATACCGTGGTGCCCGCCAACTATAACTGTCCCGGCCAACTGGTGATCTCCGGCACCAAAACTGGTATCGCCAAAGCCATGGACTTGCTCAAAGCGGCCGGCGCCAAACGCGTGATGGAACTTGCGGTAGGTGGCGCTTTCCACTCCCCGCTCATGGCCCCCGCCAGGAAGAGCTGCAGGCTGCCATTGAATCTATCGCGTTCAGCACGCCGCATTGCCCTGTTTATCAGAACGTAGTGGCAAAAGCAGTGACCGATCCCGCTGCCATCAAACAGAACCTCATTACGCAGCTGACCGGCGCCGTGAAATGGACGCAATGCGTACAGGCGATGATCGCAGACGGCGCTACCCGCTTCACTGAAGTCGGCCCCGGTAAGGTATTGCAGGGACTGATCGCTAAAATCGACAAGAATGCGGCGACCGACGGCGTAAGCGACAATCTTGAACTGGCGGTAAAATAGGATGGGGCGTGTAACTTATCGTTCGCGGCATGCGTTTCATAAGCATAAAATGATCCCTATGCGGAAACGCGTCGTATTAGGCCTGGTGGCCCTGATGGCCCTGGCGGCCTGTAAAAAGACTTCAGAAGAAGAAGTGCGCTGGCTGGAAAGCAGCCAGAAGCTGGAGACGATCGTCTTCGGTGACGGGAATGGCAGGGCCAGCTCCCGACCGGTAGACGCGCCTGTTTCCGGCGACAGGGCTTTCTTCTTCCAGTTCCGCCAATTGCCGCAGGATGCCAGTTATTCCAATCCGTCCGGTATGTACTTTTCAAGATAGAAGGGGATAGCATCCTGTTCCGTAACAGCGATGAAAAATATTACTTCAAAATGGCGCCGAACGGCAATTCGTTCACCATCGGACGATTCTTTCCCGTCAACGGAACCCAGTTGCCTGATAAATTAGTGTTCGAGAAACAATGATCCTGCAACAGCTGATATAAAAAGCGTCCCGGCTCTGAGAGTCGGGACGCTTTTTTATATGGGAGTTATTGCAGATCGATGCTGGCGTTAAGCCATTCCGGATCGAATCTGGCGCCGTATTTCTTGTAGAAATTGATGGCGGGCTCGTTCCATTCAATACCTGCCACATCATCCCGCTGAATTGCTTCTCGCGGGCTTCAGCGAGCAGTTGGTCGAAGAGCAGTTTGCCGATGCCTTTGCTACGGTGGCTGTCTGTCACCACGATATCTTCGAGGTACATGCGGGTGCCTTTCCAGGTGGAATAGCGGATGTAATACAGTGCCATTCCGGCGATAATGCCGCCGTCTTCAGCTACGAATGCCCACCATACCGGGTTCGGGCCGAAGCCGGCTGTTTCGAAATGCTCCAGGGTAACGGTTACCTGTTCGGGTGCTTTTTCGTACAATGCCAGTTCCCGCACCAGTTCCATCATGCGGGCACAATCTTTTCTTTCTGCTCTGCGGATCGTAATCATGCTGCAAATATAGGCGTTTACGCGAGGGCCTGGTCGAGATCGGTGAGGATGTCTGTCACGGATTCGATGCCTACGCTCATGCGGATGAGGCCGTCTGTAATGTCGTATTTCTCGCGGAGCTCTTTGGGCACGCTGTAATGTGTCATGGATGCCGGGTGGCAGACGAGCGTGTCTGTGGTGCCGAGGCTCACGGCGCGGAGGCACATCCGGAGTTTGTCGATGAACCGCTTGCCTGCGTCCAGCCCGCCTTTCAGTTCGAAGCTCAGCATGGCGCCGGGATGTTTCATCTGGCGCGAAGCGATCATGAAGTCCGGGTGATCGGTAAGGCCGAGATAATTGACGCTGGCGACGGCCTGGTGGCCGTCCAGGAATCCGGCTACTTCCATGGCGTTATGGCAATGGCGCTCCATGCGGACTTCCAGCGTTTTGATGCCCTGCGTGAGCATGAACGCATCGAAGGGATTGGAGTTGGCGCCGAGGAGGCGGTGCACTTTTTCTACCGGGCCGTTCATCAGTTCCACATCACTGCCGATAAGGACGCCGCCGATAGCGGTTCCGTGGCCATTGAGGAACTTGGTGGTGGAATGGAAGACGTAATCCACGCCGTATGCGAACGGCTGCTGGAGATACGGGGTGGCGAAGGTATTGTCTACCGCAGTGATCAGCCCCGTTGTTTCCCAATGCCTATGAGGGCCTCCAGGTCTACGCAGCGGAGCGTGGGGTTGGCGGGCGTTTCCAGGTACATCATACGGATGGAGGAATCGTTGCGGAGGATGTCTTCCACAGCGTTGAGGTCGCGCATATCCACGATGATGGTTTCGATGCCCAGGGGCGGGAGAATCTTGCGGAAGAGCTCGTCGGTACCGCCATACAGGGAATAATGCGAGATGATCTTATCGCCCGACTGGAGGTGAGCGAGGAAGAGGGTGGAGAGGGCGCCCATGCCGGATGCGTGGAGCTTGGCTTTCAGGCGGAGCGGGCGCCGTCGGGGCCAGTGAGGCCGAATGCTTCGAGGGCGGCGATCTTGATTCCGCTTCGCGGAAGTTGGGGAGTCCCAACGGGAATAAATGAACCCGTCTTCCTGTCCGCTGAAACGGCGCATGCCTTGTTCGGCGGAGTCGTACACGTAGGTGGAAGAGGCGTATATGGGTGTCAGGTGGGCGTATCTCGGGTCCTGCTCATGGCCGGCGTGCACGCAGACCGAACTGAAGCCTGTGAGAGGTGTCGGATTCATATATCGGCGTTTGAATTATTTTTTGTTTATGATTATCTTGTTAAGGTAAATAAACGGGACTATAAAAATACGATTTTCATGAAGGAACTCCTGACGCGAATGGCGGGTCATAATGCCTGGCTAACCAGCGGATGATGAAGCTCATGGCGGGCCTGCCGGAAGAGCAGTGGGAACGGGACATGGGCAGCAGTTTTCCCAGTCTCCGGGCCACGGTGCTGCATGTCTGGAACGCGGAGAGCGTCTGGTATCAGCGATTGCACCTGGCAAGCCCTGTGTTGCCCCGGCGGCGGGTTTCGCGGGAAGCGGGGAGGAGTTGGCACGGATGTACCAGAAGCAGAGCGAGGCGATGCAGGAGTTCGTGGCTACGGCCTCCGAAGCCAAGCTGGCGCATACGGTGGAGTATAACAGTCCTGCGAAAGGGATTTGCAAAACGCCGGTGGCGGATATATTAGTGATGGCATTTACCCATAGCGCCTACCATCGCGGGCAATTGGTGACCATGTTGCGGCAGCAGGGCGTTCCTAAGATTCCAGGTACGGATTTTATCGAATATACCGGCTGGAAAAAATAAATTCCCCGTATTTTACATACCTAATAAGACCTCATGAGTCATGCTTCGTTTTATGCACAGGCGCCACGGCACCTGGTGGCGGTGGATTGCATCATATTCGGATTTGAGGATGGGAAGTTGAAACTGTTGATTATCCAGCGGAAGGTGGATCCGTTTGCCGGCGCCTGGTCGCTGGTGGGAGGGTTCGTTCAGGAAGGAGAGAATACCGATCAGGCCGCGATCCGCGTGCTGCGGCAAACGACCGGCATCCGCGATATTTTCATGGATCAGCTGCGCAGCTATGGCGATGTAGGCAGGGATACCGGCGCCCGCGTGATCTCCCTGGGGTATTATGCCCTCATCCGCATCGGGGAACATGACCGGCTCCTGGCGCAGCAGCATGGGGCGCATTGGCTGAGCCTTCACCAGATCCCCGAACTGATCTTCGACCACAGTACCATGCTCCGGGACGCATTGGAGCGCCTGAGAGACAAAGCAAAATTCCACCCCTGGGCTTTGAGTTGCTGCCCGAAAAGTTTTCCCTGCCCCAATTAAGAAATTTATACGAAGAAATTTATCAACGCCCGTTAGATAAGCGTAACTTTAGGAAGAAGATCCTGGCAATGGATATTCTTGAAAAACTGGACGAAAAAGACAAAAGTACATCTAAGAAGGGGCGCACCTGTACCGGTTCGACCGGAAAAAGTACGACGCATTAACCCAGCATGGATTTGTGTTCGAGATTTAGCTTTATCATAGCCCTGGCTTTATAGTCCTGATTGACATCCTTATTCCAAAACCCAAGCAAATGTGTTTGTTTATCCGCAATCAGACCGGCGCGGCGGCGCCTCTTTCCGAGGACATGACGAGATGAAGCATGCGCCATAACGCACCGGCGAACCTTTATAAACCATTATTTCACACCTGACTATGAAAACAAACCCTATGTATCGTCAATTTTGTTGCGCCAGATTTGGCATCAGACATGAGGTGTCGCGTGAGGACGGGATGAACCTTCGCGTGGTGAAGCGCCATCCTGATGAGCGGCCGGACGGCCGGCATACGTACCGTTTCTATGTTACGCCCGGGTACCGGGTTGGGCAGGAGGTAAAGCGGCTGAACATCCGGTATTGTCCGTTTTGCGGAACTGATTTGTATGCATTTTACCGGTCAGACCAGTTTGTGAATGAAGAGCCCGATATACTCTAAACAATAAAGGCATCCGGTAAGGATGCCTTTATTGTTATAAGGTGCTGGTTATAAGCTTATTTGCTATCGTATGCCCATTTGATATAGCTGGCGCCCCAGGTGAACCCGCCACCGAATGCAGCGAGGATGAGGTTGTCGCCTTTTTCAATTGGGATTCCCATTCCCAGAGGCAGAGGGGATAGTACCGGCGGTGGTGTTACCGTAGCGGTGGATATTGATCATGGTTTTCTCCTTGGGGACGCCCATATGGTCGGCCGTGGCGGAGATGATGCGGAGGTTGGCCTGGTGGGGCACGAGCCATGCCACGTCATCTGCCGTGAGATTATTGCGGTCCATGATGGTGCGGGCGGCGTCGGCCATGTTGGCAACGGCGTATTTGAAGACGGTTTTGCCTTCCTGGTATACGAAGTGCTGGCGGTTGGCCACAGTGTCGGCAGAGGCGGGGTAATTGGAGCCGCCGGCCTTCATGTTAAGGAATTCGCGGCCATGGCCGTCGGATTTGAGAACGGAGTCTACCAGGCCGTACCCTTCGGTATTGGGTTCGAGGAGCACGCCGCCGGCGCCGTCGCCGAAGATGATGCAGGTGGTGCGATCGGTATAGTCGATAATGGAGCTCATTTTATCTGCTCCGATAACGAGAACTTTCTTGTATTTGCCGCTTTCGATGAATTTGGCGCCGGTATCGAGCGCATAGAGGAAGCCGGAGCAGGCGGCGCTGATATCGAAACCGAAAGCGTTTTTGGCGCCGATTTTATCCGTAACAACGTTGGCAGTGGCGGGAAACACCATGTCAGGCGTAACCGTGGCCACGATGAGCAGGTCGATGTCTTCCGGCGTAATGCCTCTTTTTTGCAGATTTCGAGCGCAACCGGTACACAAAGCTCGGAGGTTCCTCTTCCTTCTCCTTTTAGTATCCTCCGTTCCTTGATACCGGTACGGGTCATGATCCATTCGTCTGTCGTTTCAACGAGTTTTTCCAACTCCTGGTTAGTCAGTACATAGTCGGGAACATACCCACCCACCGCCGTAATGGCGGCTGTTATTTTACTCATATTGTTAGGATAAGTTATAAAATGGGCGTAAAAATACGACTTAAACGAATAATTCTATTTATGATTTAATTTCGCCGGAAGATAAAATCCTATATGATAGCATACCTGAACGGCAAACTAGCCTTCAAATCTCCTGCCATGGTGCATTTGGACGTAAACGGAGTGGGATATGAGGTCCAGATCAGCCTCCACACCGGACCCAGATCGGGGGCCGGAATCCTGTAAGCTCCTCACTTACGTACATATCAAGGAGGACGCCCACACGATGTATGGGTTTTATACGGACCTGGAGGACCGTTTTCTCCAGCTCATCAGTGTTTCCGGGGTAGGCGCCGGAACGGCGAGAATGATGCTCAGCTCACTGACGCCGGAAGACGTACAGCGTGCCATCGTTATGGAAAACGAAAAGATGCTGGAAGGCGTGAAAGGCATCGGTAACAAGACCGCGAAACGTATTATCCTGGAGCTCAGGGATAAAATGAAGAAACATAGGAGGAAACCGTATATTTATCTGCTCAAACCCACAATACGATTGAGGAAGACGCGTTAAATGCTTTGGTAACCTTGGGTATTGCCAGAAATATGGCCGAGCAGGCAGTACGGAAGGTGCTCAAAGCGGAACCGCAATTGCATGAATTGGAGGTACTTATAAAGAAATCCTCAAAAGTTTATAAATTTATAGTCCTTGACCTCTATAAAACCTAAGATCGCTTGGCAAGAAAGAATTACCTTGGAATACTTGCAGTAATCGGTGTTGTATCTTTAGTCATTGTTGAATCAGCCGCCAGAAACACGAATAGTTCGGGATATACTTTCAAAAAAATAAAGCGTACGCGGGGATTTGGTTTACAGCTGCAGATGTGATACGCCCAGATACCGTTGCCAAACCGGATACTCTCAAATATCCCATCAGGGACAGAAGAGGCACCTCCGTAACGGACCCCGTCCGCAACGCTATCGACCTGAAAGATCCCGCCAATATTCAAAAGACTGTAGAATACGACCCCGCTTCCAAGGAATACATCGTTACTGAAAAGATCGGCAGCCGCAATTACCGGCAGCCAACCGTTATGACCTTCGGCGAATTCTATCGCCTGCAGGCGGAACAGAGCGAGCGCGATTACTGGCAGAAAAGAGCCGGTACCATCGGCAACCTCAACCAGCGCGGTATGGCGCCGCAGCTCTATTACGGCGATAAACTGTTCGACCGCGTATTCGGCGGCACCAAAGTCGATATCAAGCCGCAGGAAGCCTGGGGCTTACTTTCGGTTACCAGGGCCAGAACGTTAAGAACCCCGTCCTCGTGGAAAGAGCCCGTAAGAACGGAGGGTTCGATTTCGATATCGATATCAACATGAACGTGACGGGCAAGATCGGGGAGAAGCTCAAACTCATCACCAACTATAATACCCAGAGCACCTTCGATTTCGAGAACCAGGTCAAACTGGAATATACCGGTTACCAGGACGAGATCATCAAAAGATCGAAGCCGGTAACGTCAGCTTCCCGCTTAGCAGTTCCCTCATCCCCGGCGTGCAGAGCCTTTTCGGCGTTAAAACCCAACTGCAGTTCGGCCGCCTCACCGTCACCAGCGTACTCTCTAACCAGAAGTCCCAGAAGCAAAACATGGTGCTCCGTGGCGGGAACAGCGTGAGCGATTTCGTGCGCCGCGCAGACGAATATGAAGACAACCGCCACTTCCTGCTGTCGCAATTCTTCCGCGATACCTTCAATTACGCCATGAGCAACCTGCCGGTGATCCGTTCGCAGGTGTATATCAACCGCGTGGAAGTATGGGTCACCAATAAATCCGGCGCCACCACCGAAACGCGCGACATCGTGGCGCTGATGGACCTCGCGGAACAAAGGCCCTATAACCCGGCCATCCAGCCACTGACCTCCAACCGCCTGCCCGACCGCAATACCAACGACCTGTACCGTAACCTTATCAGCGACCCGGGCGCCCGTTTCACAGGAACCGTAGTGAGCCGCCTGCTTGCCATGAACCTGGAGCCGGTGCAGGATTTCGAAAAAACTTCGCCCGGAAGCTCGATTCCACCGAATATACCATCAACAGGCAGATCGGCTTCGTATCGCTACAGCAACAACTGCAGCCCGACGAAGTGCTCGCCGTCGCCTACCAGTATACCTACAACGGACGCGTTTACCAGGTGGGTGAGTTCTCGCAGGATGTTCCCCGGACCCGAAGAACTCGGCCAACCAGCAGATCCTCTTCCTGAAGATGCTGAAAGCCACCTCCGCCCGTCCGGCCCTGCCGATCTGGGACCTGATGATGAAAAATATCTACTCTACCGATGCCTACCAGGTCAACCGCGCCGACTTCAAACTCGACGTGCTCTATAAAGACCCTGGCACCGAGACCCGCGCTCCCAGCGAAAAACGCTACCTGCCAGACGCGCAGGGGCAATACCAGGGCGCGCCCATCATCACCATCCTTAACCTCGACCGTCTCAATAACCAGAACGACCCCCAGCCCGACGGCGTATTCGACTACGTAGAAGGATATACCATATTCCCCATGAACGGGAAAGTGATGTTCCCCGTGCTGGAGCCCTTCGGCGAAGGCGTGCGGAAAGCCTTCAACGGAGATGCAACCCTGGAGAAGCAATACATGTACACCATGTTGTACGACTCCATCAAGGTCATCGCCCAGCAATTCCCCAACCTCAACCGCTATATCATGCGCGGGTCGTACAAGTCGGCCAACGCATCCGAGATATCCTCAACGCCTACAACATCCCCGCGGTTCGGTAACCGTTACCGCCGGCGGGCAAATGCTCCGTGAAGATATCGACTACCTGATCGATTACAACATGGGCCGTATCAAGATCATCAACGGCGGGGTGCTCAGCGCCGGTGTGCCCATCAATGTGCAGTTCGAGAACAATGCCCTGTTCGGGCAACAGGTCCGCAACTATATGGGTACCCGTCTCGATTATTTCGTGAACGACAAGCTGAACCTCGGCGGTACCGTGGTCCGGATGAGCGAACGGCCTTATTACCAAAAAGTGAATTACGGCGACGACCCTATCAAGAATACCGTGGTTGGGCTCGACGGTAACTATATTTCGGAATGGCGCGGCCTTACCCGCCTGCTCGACCGCCTGCCCAACTTCCAGACCTCGCGGCCGGCGGGCATCAATTTCACCGGTGAGGTGGCCCGCCTCTTCCCCGGGCACAGTAAACTGGTAAATGCACCGGGTTCCAAACAGGGCCAGGTGATGATCGACGACTTCGAAGGTACCCGGAGCGGGTACGACCTGAAGTTCCCGTCTACCGCCTGGAGCCTCGCCTCCACACCCCGCGATGCGACGAATGCCGCAGGCGCCATCCTCTTCCCGAAGCGGAACTGAGCGATACGCTGGCATATGGTAAGAACAGGGCGCTGCTGGCATGGTACATCATCGAGCCTACGTTACAGATCCCGCGTTCCAGCAACCTGCCGCCCGGCGTCACGGAAGCCTCGCAGACCGACCCGCGTACCCGGCTGATCTATCAGAAAGACGTATTCCCCAACCGCTCTACCGATTTCGGGCAGAGCCAGCTGAGTACCCTCGACCTGGCGTACTATCCGGAAGAGAAAGGCCCATATAATATGGAGACCTCGCCCCTTCAGCTCCAGGCCAACGGCCGCCTCCGCAACCCGAAAGACCGGTGGGGAGGTATCATGCGCGCAATAGACAACTCCGACTTCGAAACTGCCAATATCGAGTTCATCGAGTTCTGGATCCCCGATCCGTTCTTTAATAACCCCAGCTCAGACGGCGGTTCGCTGTACTTCAACCTGGGTAACGTTTCGGAAGACGTTTTGAAGGATTCCCGCAAGGCATTCGAAAACGGCCTGCCCGATCCCAACCGCGACCGCAACAAGATCGACTCCACCAACTGGGGCCGCATTCCCAAGTTCCAGCAGCAGATCACGCAGGCGTTCGACAACGACCCCGCCATCCGCCGCTACCAGGACGTTGGCTTCGACGGTCTGGAGAACGGCGACGAGAAAACTTCCATGCGCCTTACCTCCTGGAATTGGCTACCAACTTCGGCACCGGCTCAGATGCATTCAGAAACGTAGCCAACGACCCTCCAATGACGATTACAAGTGGTATCGTGATAAAGCTTATGACGACGCCCGGACAGACATCCTCGGCCGTTATAAAAAAATCAACGGTCCTGATGGCAACTCGCCCGTGTCTAACGACAACTCGCAGTTCTCCAACGCGGCCACCAACTACCCTGAGTCAGAAGACCTCAACCGCGACAATACCATGAACGAAACGGAAGAATACTTCCAGTATCGTGTGGACCTGAAGCCGGACATGCAGGTGGGAAGTAACTACGTGGTAGACCGCTTCGTGACCCGCGTTCAGTTGCCGAACGGACAAATGGCCGATCAGACCTGGTACCAGTTTAAGGTGCCGATGAACCAGTATGACCGGAAAGTAGGTAACATTCCCGACTTCAAATCCATCCGGTTCATGCGTATGTTCCTGACCGGCTTCGAAGACTCCATCGTGCTGCGTTTCGCAAAACTGGACCTGGTGCGCAACCAATGGCGCAGGTATTTATATGAACTGAAGCCAGGCGATCCCATTCCTGTTGATCAGCAAACGACCTTCAATGTGTCTGCCGTGAACATCGAGGAGAACGCCAAGCGCCGCCCGGTGCCGTATGTGCTGCCTCCAGGCATCCTGCGTCAGAACACGCTGAGTACCAATAATACCAATATCCTGTTGAACGAGCAGGCGATCTCAGCGCAGGTCTGTAACCTGCAGGACGGGGAGACGCGGGCTATGTATAAGAATATACAGCTCGACCTGCGGCAATATAACAGGCTGCAGATGTTTATCCACGCAGAAGCCGTAAACGATCCCTCATCTTTGAAGGACGATCAGCTGCAAGCGATCGTGCGCGTGGGAAGCGACTTTACCGAGAACTATTATGAATACCGCATCCCCATGAAGCTCACGCCCTGGGGCTCGGCGCGCGATACCGAAGTTTGGCCCGAAGCCAATAACCTCGACCTGGACCTCGACCGTTTCGCCAAACTGAAACAGAGCCGTAATAATAATGGCGCCTCGCCGCTCGTGCCCTACGAGGAGCAGGACGGCAATGCTATTGTGGCGGTAGTAGGTAACCCCAGCCTGGGCGATGTGCGGAACGTAATGATCGGGGTAACCAACCCTAAAGATGACGGACTGCCGAAATGTACCGAAGTATGGTTTAACGAAATGCGCCTGACCGGTCTTGATGAAAAAGGCGGGTATGCGGCGCTGGCGCGGATGGACATCGACCTGGCAGACCTGGGTACCGTAACCTTCAGCGGCAACATGCACACCGCTGGGTTCGGTGGCATAGACCAACGGGTTAATGATCGCTTCCGCGATAACTTCCTACAGTACGACATCGCTACCAACCTCGACCTGGGTAAGCTGCTGCCGAAACGGACCGGTATCACCGTTCCCGTGTACGCCGGTTATTCCAAGACCACCAGCAACCCGGAATACGATCCCTACGATCTCGACATCAAGCTGAAAGATAAACTGGCCATGGCCCGCAACAAAGAGCACCGCGACTCCATCCGCCGCAATGCGCAGGACTTCACCTCCATCAAAAGCCTGAACCTGACCAACGTGCGCAAACTTGCCATAGGCCGTACCAAAAGTAAGCTCTGGGATATCGAGAACTTCGACATCAGCTATTCCTACAGCCAGATCAGCCGCCACAACCCGGTGATCCAAAGCGACGTGCTGACCCGTCACCGCGGCGGTCTCGGTTATACTTTCAACGGACAACAGAAATTCCTGGAGCCGTTCAAGTTCATCAAGAATAAATCTCCCTGGCTGGCGCTGATCCGTGAGTTCAATATTAATTATGTGCCCACGCTCATGAGCTTCCGGGCAGACATTACCCGCCAGTTCGGCGCCACCCGTATGCGCAATATCGGAGGCGGTCCGTTCCAGTTGCCGGAAACGTATGACAAGTTCTTCCGCTTCGACCGGTATTATTCCCTCAAATGGGACTTCTCCCGTAACCTCTCGCTCGACTTCAACGCCGTGAACAACGCGCGCATCGACGAGCCGGACGGGCGCATCAATACCGGCATCAAGAAAGATTCCGTACGCAGCAATTTCTTCAAAGGCGGCCGTACCACGAACTACTTCCACAACGCCAACATTACCTATACGCTGCCCACTGCCAAGTTCCCGCCCTCAACTGGACGAGCGTGGCGCTGAGCTATGGAACTGAATACCGTTGGATTGGGGCATCGCGCCTGGCGATGTACCTGGTAACGCCATCGAGAATTCTAACCAGAAAACGGTAGCGGCGGAGTTCAAATTCAACGAGCTGTATAATAAGAGCAAATGGTTGCGGAAGATGAATATCGCCAGCGCCGGCGGCTCCGAATACGTACCGCCGCTGATGAACAACACTCCCGGCGCTCAAGCCGCAAAGGACGACAAGAAGCAGGACGACGGTCAGCCTTCCGGCGTGGCTAAGACCCTCATGCGGATCGTGATGGCGCTGAAGCGTATCAATGTGAACTACAGCGAGAACTCAGGAACCCGCATGCCTGGTTACCTGGACAGCACCAAGCTGCTGGGGATGAACTGGCAGTCTATGGCGCCGGGCATCGGCTTTGTTTTGGGCAAACAACCGGACAAGGCCTGGATGGACAATTTCGCGAAGAAAGGCCTCCTCAGCCCGGATACCCTGTTTAACATCCAGTTCCAGCAACAATTTACGCAGCGCCTCGACATCCAGGCGCAACTCGAACCGATCCGCGACCTGCGCATCGACCTGAACCTGACGCGCTCCTTCTCCAAAACGCATACGGAACTGTTCAAGGATACCATCGGCAATGGCGTGTTCAATCACCTGAACCCTTACGATGCGGGCGGTTTCGAGATCACCTTCATCGCCATCAAGACGATGTTCGGCAAGATCAATACAGAAGACGGCGTTTCCACCACATTCCGCAACTTCGAAGGATACAGGAAAGATATCTCCGAGCGCCTGGGCCAACTGAACCCCTACAGCAATGGCGGTTCCGTTCCCAAATACGACCCGAAAGACCCGCAGTACCGTTATGGCTACGGCCGTTATGCGCAGGACGTACTGGTGCCGGCGTTCCTGGCGGCATATACGGGAACCAGTCCCGAAGACGCGCCGCTGCTGAAGAACTCTAATTCCAGCGTGCGCTCCAATCCGTTCAAGAACATCCTGCCCAGGCCCAACTGGCGGATCACTTATAACGGTCTGAGCCGCATCAAGCCGTTTACCGACTTCCTGACCAATTTCACCCTCACGCATGCTTATACAGGCCTGCTGAGCATGAACTCCTATAATACGGCGCTCATGTATTACGACCCGCTGATCCTGGGCTACCCGGCCTTCCGCGATACCGTGTCGGGCAACTACGTGCCGTACTTCCTGGTGCCGAACCTCACCATTACCGAGCAGTTCGTACCGCTGCTGGAAGCCGACCTGACCTTCACCAACTCACTCAACATCCGCGTAGGCTTCCGCAGAAGCCGTACCCTCAGCCTCAGCCTGATCGACTATCAACTGAGCGAGATGCGGTCGAGCGAGATCACCATTGGCGGCGGGTACCGCGTACGAGGCCTGCCCATGCCGATCCGGATCGGAAAAGACGGGGCAAACGCCTGGAGAACGACCTTAACTTCCGCCTCGACCTTAGTTTCCGCGACGATAAGACCGTCAACAACAGGCTGGATGCGGATATCGTTATACCAACCAGCGGCCAGAAAGTGGTCAGCATCGCGCCGTCTATCGACTATGTGGTCAATAACCGGTTGAATATCAAATTCTTCTATGACCGACGACAGACCATCCCAGTAATTTCGACGGCCTACCCGATCACGAATACACGCGGGGCGTAACCTTACGATTCATGCTGGCGCAATAGCCGGTATATGAGAAAAACACACTCCGGAACGGGGGACCTTGATCAAGGTTTCCCCGTTTTTGTTGGCATATTGATATTAATCATTTCGCCGTATCCGTTCTGCACGTATTTTTGTAGCGTTCATGAAACAGATTTTCGTCATAGTTATTCTCGGTGGGCTATTGCTGCAGACGTTCAGCAAAGGTCTCGTGCTGGCGGAATTTGCGCTGAACAAAGAGTACATCTCACGGGTGCTCTGTATCAACAAGTCCAGGCCGAAGATGCATTGCGATGGCAACTGCGTGCTCATGAAGAAAATGCAGGAGCAGCAGAAGAAAGACCATAGCGGTAATTCGGTGACCGAGAAGTTCGAAATCCTCATTTCCCAAACCGCCTCGCAGCTGCTGCTGCGTCCCGAAAAGGCGGTGCGCATCCGCCCGGCATATTTGTCGGATGTGCCCTCCAGACCCCTTCATGCCGTGTTCCACCCCCACGGGCATAATCTCCTCATTTCGATTTATTCCACATTACATTATTCCATCCTTAGCGGCAGTCGCGGCGGTTCGCGTGTGTATTTGCACATGCGGGCCGGCAACAGATTTGCGCGACTGTCCGTATACACCTATATAACCACATGCAACGCATTCTATACATATTGATTTGCCTGGGATGTTGCAGCCTTACGGCCAATGCCCAGGATAAAGTGAAGGGCCGGGCGATCGACGCCCAGACCCGGCAGGCCCTTCCCAACGTGACCATCCAGGCGGGTGGTACTGGTTGCCAGACAGACGCGTCGGGGCGATTTGCCATGCATTTTCCACCGGGAGCAGACTCCTGAAAGCTTCCTGCATCGGCTATTCGGCCTGTTGCCTGAAGGTCTCAGGGAAGATGAGTATACCTTCGTGATGGAACCCCTCGCAGGTAAATTAGGAGAGCTCATCGTTACGGCAGGCCGGCAACGGCAATATCGCACGGATGCCCCCATCGCGATCCGTACGCTGAGCGCCCAGACTTTGAAGGAGACCAAAGCCACCTCGCTCGAACAGGTCCTGAATAAAGTGAGCGGTGTATATATGGTGGATCTGGGCAATGAACAGCACACCATGGCCATCCGCCAGCCCATCGGGTACAAGAGCCTTTTCCTCTACCTGGAAGACGGCCTGCCCATCAGAACCGTGGGCGACTTCAACCATAACGCCCTTATAGAGATCAACATGGCGGCCCTGCAAAGGATCGAAGTGATCAGGGGCCGGCCTCCTCGCTGTGGCAGCGAAGCCGTTGGCGGAGCGGTAAACTTCCTGACGGCACAGCCAGCGCCGGTTACTACCGGTAAGATCCAGGCGGAAATGAGCGATGGAGGGTATAAACGGACCGACTTTAACCTGTCGGGTACCAAAGGAAAGCTTGGAGTATGGGCCGGTGGATATTACGCCGACCAACGCAACGGCCGCATAGAGCACAGCGATTTTCACAAGCTGGCGCTAACACTTAAAACGCAATACAAATTCGACGAGCGCACCGCCTGGACAAACACCGCTTCCTTCGTAGACTACAAAACAGACCAGACGGGCGGGGTAGACAGCGCTAACTTCTATTCCCGTAATTACAAAAGCCTGCATACGTTTTCGTACCGCCTGGTGAAAGCGTTCCGGTTCAGAAGTACGCTGGATAAACAATGGAGCGACCGCGACCAGACGAGCTTCTCCGCTTTCTACCGCCATAACGAGATCGGGCAAAATCCCTTCTACGCCATCAAGACGACCAGTAATCCCCTCAAAGCCAGGGGCGAAATCAACAGCGACGCGTTTCAGAGCGGAGGGCTGCTGATTCAGCACAGAAAACGATTCGGCTGGAAGGGCGCATCGGTTACTGCGGGGCTAAGCGCGGATTACAGTCCGGCTACTTATTACGCACAGTATATCGATGTGGACCGCAATGCGGAAGGTTACTTCACGGGATATACAAAAACAGACTCCGTGCTCACGGATTATAAAGTTGGCCTCGTGAATTCGGCGCTATACGTACAAGGCGAAATGAACCCCGTAAAGAACCTGAAAGTGATCACGGCGCTGCGTTACGACAGGATGGACTATAAGTTCGATAACTACCTGCCGCCATCCGCATTCACCGGAGCGCCTGATGAGCGCAATCACTACCAGGCCTGGACGCCGAAGGTAGGGTTGACATATGATTTCGGACGGGGGCGTGGCCTGTATGCCAATTACAGCGTCGGCTTCGCGCCGCCGAATATCTCCGAGTTGTACCGGGGCGTAAAAGTGCCGACGTTGCGGCCTGCCAATTACCGTAACTATGAAGTGGGCGGGTGGATGTCTTTCGCGGAGCGGAAGGGACATGCGGAAGTGAGCATCTACAGAATGGATGGCGAGAACGAGATCATCAGCGTACGGCTGGCGGATAACTCCACCGAAAACCGCAATGCAGGTAAAACGAAACATAGCGGTGTGGAATGGAGCCTCAGGTACGATTTGTTGCCGTCACTGCAGGTTCGTACCAACGGAACCTTTGCGCGGCACGATTTCGTAACGTTCGAAGACAAGGGCACGAAGTACGACGGTAACCGCATGAACACCGCGCCGGAATGGATCACTAATTCCGAAGTGAACTGGAAGCCAGCATTCATAAAAGGCCTCCGCCTGGGCATGGAGTGGCAGCATGTGGGCAGCTATTTTATGGACCCCGCCAATACGGCACGGTACGACGGCTACGATCTTTTCAATGCCCGTGCCGGTTATCAGCTGGGCGCCTTTGAGTGCTGGATCAACTGCCGCAACCTGTTCGACGTTACTTACGCCACTACCGCGGAGAAAAGCGCATTTGGTACCAGTTATCGCCCGGGGCCGGTGCGCACTTTCAATTTTGGCGTAGCTTATACATTCACCGCGAAACAATAATGATAATGGGGATATTCAATCGTTTTTCAATGATATGGCTTGCTGCGCTGGTGGCGGCGTGCGGGCAGCCGCAGGGCTTCCGGGTGGGTGCGGAGCAGGTGATATCCGATATGGGAAAGATCGCTTCCTGCACGCATATATCGCATGATGCGGCTGGCCGGATGATCGTCAGCTGGGTAGAGCAGGAGCCAGGTAGCGATGACGGATCGTTATGGTATGCTGTTTCGGAGGACGGAGGCGTACATTTCGGGAAACCCGTGCCCGTACCTACGGCTACCGGAATTGCACCACAGCCGGAGAATATGCCCAAGATCGTTTTCAGGAAGAATGGTGAAGCGGTAGCCATGTTTCACCCGCAACCCCGATCCAAGGAATAAGTACGCGGGAAAGGTTTATTACACCCGTTCGGCCGATGGCGGTAAGACCTGGGAAGCGGCCGTGCCGCTGGTAACGGATACTGCGGGTTACGATCAGCGCTATTTCGATATGTCGCCCTTACCTTCCGGTGAGGTGGCGGCCGTATGGCTGGATAACCGCAAAGACCACCAGCTCGAAGGCTCTACCCTGTTCACCGCGACTTCCGGGGCCGGGGGCTTCGAACGGCCTCGCCCCTGGTGCAAACAGTTTGCCAGTGCTGCCGTACATCTCTTTATACCGATCCGCAGGGAGGCCTTCATGTTGCATTCCGTGATATCATTCATGATACGATCCGGGATATGGTGCATATTTATTCGAAAGACGGAGGCGAAACCTTTACGCAACCCGTGCGTATCAGCGCCGACAACTGGGCGGTAAACGGGTGCCCCCACACGGGGCCTGCCATGACCAGCAACCGCGCCGGGCTCCATTTCGCCTGGTTTACCATGGGAGGCGGAGAGGGCGTATTCTACAGTAAGTCCATCAACAACGGCATCACCTTCTCTGGAAGGGAAAGTATCAGCGCCAGGCCCACGGCCAAACACCCGCAGCTGGCCGCTATGCCCACCGGAGACCTCCTTCTCACTGGGACGAGCCCACAGACACTACCACCCAACGGATCGGTCTCATCCGGAAATCCCCGAAGGGAAGACCATTACCACCACCTTCCTGACCGGCGACGGCGAACAATCTGTATTTCCGGTGCTGAAACCTGTAGCGGATAAAACGGTGGCTATAGCCTACCGGAAAAGAGCAGGAGGAAAGGAAGTGATTTGCGTGCGCCGGGTGGAGTGGGAATAACCAAAGCGCAATATTAACGGGAATAAAAAGAGGACGCGTTGCGGCGTCCTCTTTTAATTCGTTGAGATTGAGAGTCAGTTGTAGCCCCACGACCATTGCTTCTCGGCTTTCCAGCTCTGACGCATGGCCCAGCGACCGTAATTGTTTCTGCGGGAACTGTCAAAATAGGCTCCCAGAAACTCCTTACATCTCGGATAGTACAATCTCAGGATGTACATAGTAACAAATGTTAGCATAGGGATATGGTTATAGGATTATCGATAGGTTCATCCAGGTCACGGCGCCCTTTTGACGCCATGGTACTTTCAGAATTGAGCTCGTCTGTATGTCGTTAATTCAGAGTCGGTTTATAGGGATTGTAAATATAATATATAATTATAACTTGTGTAATAACACTAATGTGTAGTTTTTCATTTGTAGGTATAATAAGCGTTCGCCTGCGCCGTTGCGGTAACTACCAGGTCGTTAATGCAGACATGGGGCGGCAGGGAACTGCAATACCATACCACATTGGCCACATCTTCGGCCTGTAGCGGCTCAAAGCCGGTATAAACCCCTTTGGCCTTAGATGTATCTCCCTTAAAGCGTACCAATGAAAACTCCGTCTCCGCAGCGCCGGGATGCACCGCGGTTACTTTGATGCCATACGGCAGCAGATCGATCCGCATGCCCTGCGACAAGGCATCAACCGCGGCCTTCGTTGCGCAGTAGACGTTTCCTTTGGCGTACACGATCTTGGCGGCCGTGGAGCCGATATTAATGATATGACCGCTTTTCCTTTCTTTCATCCAGGGGATGACGGTCCTGCTGACATATAACAAGCCTTTGACGTTCGTATCGATCATAGTATCCCAGTCGTCGGTATCGCCTTCGTCGATGGTGGAGAGGTCGAGCGCGAGACCGGCGTTATTCACCAGGACGTCGATCCGGCGCCAGGCTTCAGGCAGGCTTTCCAGCGCGGAGGTGACCGCCGCTTTTTCCCGCACGTCGAATACCAGGGCACGATTTCAGTGCCGTAAACGGCTTTCAGGCGTTGTTGGAGGGCGTTGAGGCGTTCGGATCTCCTGCCGGTTACGATCAGGCGGTATCCTTCCTTTGCGAACCTTTCCGCGCAGGCTTCTCCGAATCCGGCAGTGGCGCCGGTAATGAGTGCGGTTTTCCAGTCTTCATGTTATGGGCGTTTAGCGAAGCAAAGTTACGGTCCCTTTTTGGAAATCTTGACACCGTTGAGGTCTATGCCTTCCAGGATCCAGAGGTAGGTATCCACGACCGCCGGCTTACCGTTATAATAGCCGTCCCAGCCGCGCCGGAAGTCAAGCGAATTATAGACCAGTTCGCCCCACCGGTTGAAGATGCGGAAGTAGTGATATTCTTTGATGCCCACCGGTATGAACCGGAAATAATCGTTATTGCCGTCTCCGTTGGGCGTGAAGGCGTTGGGAATATAGAACTCCGGTCCGGTGTAGTACTTGATATTGATATCATCGAAGCCCACGCATCCCTGCTGGTTGCTGACGCGCAACCTGAGGGTGGTTTCCTGGCTCCAGTTGAGTATCGGGTCCCGTGCATTGGGATCGCTCAGTCCGGAGGCGGGCGTCCACTGGTAGAAATCTCCGCCCTGGCCGTTCATGCGCATGGTTTGCCCCTGGCGAGGATGGTATCATTCCCTGCAAAAGGTTTTACTTCGTATAGCCTGAAGTTCTTCGTGACCGTAGCATCACAACCCCGGTTGGTTTTCAATGTCAGCCGTATCGTATAAACGTCTCCGGTAGTGTACCGGTACATGGGAGTAGTGATGCCGGATGTATCGTCTTCCGTACCGGCTACGCCGAAATCCCACTTGCGGTAGGTGATCAGCCCGTTTCGGTAAGAGGAGGTATCGGTAAAGAATACCGGGTTTTCGCGGCACAGCCCTGGACGGTGAAGCCAGTCCGAAGGCCGGGATAATTGAAGATGCGGCCGGTGGTGCTGTCGGTGCAGGGAGGCCGGGGTTTACCACCAGTTTCACGGTGTATACGCCGGTATCTGCGAAAGATTTAAAGAAGACGTCGCGGAATTGGTAATAGTGTCCGTTCCGTCGCTGAAGGTCCATGCAAACCTGGACGTAAAGCCGGCCACGCTGTTATTGGTGATGGGTACCCGCATGCCGAGGAGTCGTTGCAATGATAGAGGGTGGAAGGCGTAGAGGCGGTAATGCGGGTGCTGCAATTGTATACGGTGATGAGGATGTCTTTCTGATGGGTGCCGAGGAGCCGCTTGGTTCGACGGTCCCACTCCGATACGCAGACGGAGACTACGAACTTGCCGGCCCGGCCTGGCGTGCCGGTGATCAGTCCGTTATTATCGATCGACAGCGTGGGGTTTCCGCCCATGGGATTGCCGCCATTATAGGGCGGAATGTAACTGACGGTGGTGTTATAGGGCGGCGGCGTGGCGGAGTTTTCGTTGTTGCGGTTGGTGCCGCCGGCCAGTGCGTTGCAGAGGGAATAAGTGAGGCTGTCGCCGTCTGGGTCGGTAGCGCGGTAATTGTAACGTAAGGGGAGGCCGGCGCATATCACGGGTGATTCTTCTATGTCGAAGTAGGCGCTGTTATTTTCCGGGCGGAGCTCGGTGCCGGGGATCCAGTGTAGAAGTTGGAGCCTTCGCGTTCGGAATTGTAGATATTGGTGAGCGATTCCCCGCGGCAGCAACGCTGGTAAGTCACATAATAACCGCCCGGAATTGCGGGTAATTCGATGACCTCGCTCTCATAAAACGCTACTTCCAGGTAAATGGTCTGCGGCGCAAGGCAGGGGTTTTTCAGTGTGTCGCGGATGGAAGCGGTGCGGGCGATGGACATCAGGCGCGGAGCCCTACGCGGGCGCCATTGGCGGTAAAGATGTGAAAAGGGACCGGGTTTTCGAAGTAGTCCAGGCACCCTTGCCGGGTACCGCATACGAAGTCACCGTCCCGGTAAAGCTTCATGGTAACCTGGTAACGATGCAATCCATTTGCGGGATTGATGCCTAGATGCCGGTAAAATATTTCCCCGCCGATAATATGGTACGCGTTCACCGTATTGCACAACAGACAGGCCAGTAAGATCAGGAGGGTTACAAATTTGCCCATGGGGTTAGGCTTTACTTTGTTAACATAATTTACGGAAAATCGTTCGTTTGCTGAAAATAAAGTGGTGGGCGGCTACATAGAATTAGCCCTAACGTGTAAGCGATTGTAGGATAGCAGACTGGCGGGAAAGGAGGTTTTCGTTTATACGAGAAGTTTATGGGGAGGGAGGGGACGGAAGGGCAAAGTGAAGCGAAATAATGCAGGCCGGTACGTCAAAAAGAGCCTTAACGTACCGGCCCGTTTTTTATTGTCTGTGTTGGCAGAAAGTAATGAATTGGTGCAGCAGCATGCTGCTTTCTTCGAATACCTCCAGCATGCCCATATGACCAACATGATCGAAGATATGGATACTGGCGATGGAAGGTAGTACAACCTGGGTCATGCTGTTGTCCAGCGGAACGGCCTGATCCTCTTTGCCTATGAAGAAGAATGCAGGCTGGCGGAGGTTGGAAAGCACTGCGGTCCTGTCCGGCCGGGCGATCATCGCTTCGTAACAGGCGATCATGGTGGCCATGGGAATCCGGATGGCCTGTTGCATGTAATTATCGATCCGGGCAGCCTGTTTCTCGAGGAACTGCGCAGAGAACATATTGGGCAGCAATTGTTTCACGAAAGATTCCACGCCGTATTGTTGCATGATGCGGATGGATTTGCGGCGGCTTTCTTTTTCTCTTCTGTGTCCGGCCTTGCGGTGGAACTGAACAGCCCCAGGCCTTCTACAGCATCGGGGTAAGCTTCTGCAAAGGCGAGCGCGATGTATCCGCCCATAGAATGCCCGATGACGACGGCGCTGCTGAGCCCTTCTGCCTGCAGTGCCTGCCAGGCAAATGCGGCCATGCTTTCCATACTGAGGGGGATGTAAGGGCGGAGCGCCCTGTGCCGGGGAGGTCGGGTACGATCACCCGGTAATGCGCGCGGAGATAGGCGGTCTGGTGCTCCCAAACGGAATGGTCTTCCGCGAAGCCGTGCAGTAAGAGTACGGCGTCGCCCTGTCCTTCCGTCCAATACGCGCCTTCCTGTCCTCCGTTATCGAATGTTTTCCACATTTTTCCTGCTGATTACGCGTAAAACAATGGTGTATATCAATAGCAAGATACAAAAGATCACCGGTGCGATCGCGATGTAGTCGCAATATTTGACGTAAAAGGTCTGGTGTGAGGAGCATTTTGCATACCCGGAAATAACACCAGCTTCCCAATAAGGCAGGCTTTTTCGATGTCGCCTGATGGCGTGATCAGCGCAGAGATGCCGGTATTGGCGCTCCTGACTACCGGTTTTCGGGTTTCAATAGCCCGCAGGCGCGCGTATTGCAGGTGCTGCCTGTGGCCTTCAGTATTTCCCCACCAGCCATCATTCGTCACAATGGCCAGTAATTGCGCGCCATCGCGCATTTTTCCGGCAACATAACTTCCATACACCGACTCATAGCAAATGGCGGTATAGACGTTGCAGTCCGGGCTGGTGAAATGTGGTACGCCGGGCGTCAGGCCATAACTGCCGGAGATGCCGCCGAAATCGAGGGCGAGCTTTTTCATAAACGGCAGGTACCGCATGTAGGGCGTCAGTTCTACGCCTGGTACCAGCCGCGCTTTATGATAAACCTGGACATTGGCGGATGTATCGATCTGAACAGAGGAGTTAAAAGCGTCATACCAGTAATTGGCTTCGGCCGCGTGGCGCGCGGTGGAAGGGATTTCGTCCACCACCGTGTATTGCCGGTAGGTCGCCGCTCCTGAAATCACGCGGGCTTTAGGAAGCGCTGCAGGAACTGCCTGATGGCGATCACCTCGGGTTGCTGGTTCAGTTCATGCTCCCAGGCGCCGGTGGGAAAGAGTGCAGTTTCAGGCCAGATGATAAAACGGGTCGAAGTATCCGTTTTCTGCGCGGTTAGTTCCAGGAGTTTCTGCAACTGGACGTCCGCCGCACCCCGGGCGAATTTCTCATCATATGGATCGATGTTGGGCTGAACGATCACGATGTTTGCCGGATAAGGCATCCTCATGTGAATGGATGTGATCATGGAACATATCATCGGCAGGATGACGATAAGCGATGGGGCGAGTAACGATTTGTATGATTTGCTGTCCTGAATTTTGACAATGGCCCGGAATACCAGGATGTTGACTATCAGCACCCACCAGGATCCTCCTTCCGTGCCGAACCATGAGTACCACTGCACCCAATAGGGGCGCATGGCGAAAACGTTGCCGAGCGTCAGCCAGGGCCAGCTGAGCTCCCAATGTTGGTGGATGTATTCAAACGTCATCCAGTAAACGGCCAGGGCAAAGTACCCGGTGGCCCTTCCGGCGCGTAGCCGCGTGGTGCGGTAACACATCCACGGAATGGACATCAGGAGCGCATTGAATGCATTGGCGAAAATCCCGCTGGCGGGCACGGTGGTGTTTCCGACCCACCAGGTGGTGGCGGTGTTCCATATCCAGAAGGAGAGGAACAACAGTCCGAAATAAGCGCCGGGGCGGTCGGTCATCCGCTCGCTCATAAAGAGCAGGGGTACGAAGGCGACGAAGATCAGGAAGGTAAGGGGAGACGTAGGCCAGGCCGCCCACAGGAGGAGGCCGGAGAGGATGCTGAGGAGCAGGGCGCCGTACTTGCGCATAATTGCATTCATTTTTCAAATATATAAAGGGAACGCAAGAAAAAAGGGCCTGCGGTGGCAGGCCCTTCGAAATATCACGGGAAAATGATGTTTAGCGGCTGTAGTTGGGCGCTTCTTTGGTGATCACTACGTCGTGCGGGTGGTTTTCCTTCACGGTAGCGGAAGTGATCTTCACGAACTGCGCGTCTTGCAGGGCCTTGATATCTTTGGCGCCTACGTAGCCCATACCTGCGCGGAGACCGCCCACGAACTGCTGTACCACCTCGGAAAGGGTGCCTTTGTAGGGAACGCGGCCCACGATACCTTCGGGAACGAGCTTCTTGATATCGGCTTCCACATCCTGGAAGTAACGGTCTTTGGAGCCTTCGGCCATGGCTTCGATAGAGCCCATGCCGCGGTAGGATTTGAATTTACGGCCTTCGTAGATGATGGTTTCTCCGGGGCTTTCTTCCACGCCTGCGAAGATGGAGCCGGCCATGATGGTGGAAGCGCCTGCTGCGAGGGCTTTTACCATGTCGCCGGTGTAGCGGATGCCACCGTCAGCGATAACGGGGATGCCTTGTTTCTTCAGGGCCTGAGCGGCGTTCATCACGGCGGACAGCTGCGGGAAGCCGGCGCCGGTCACAACGCGGGTGTGCAAATAGATCCGGGGCCAACGCCTACCTTCACGGCGTCTGCTCCGGCTGCTGCCAGGGCGAGCGCGCCTTCTGCGGTAGCAACGTTACCGCCGATCACCTGCAGTTTCGGGAATGCTTTTTTGAGTTTCTTCATGGCTTCGAGCACGTAGATCGAGTGGCCATGGGCGCTGTCGAGGGTAACGACGTCAACCCCTACATTGATCAGCGCGGCTGCACGGTCTTGTAAGTCCTGGGTGATGCCAAGGGCAGCGCCTACCAGCAGGCGTCCAAATGCGTCTTTGGCGGCATTAGGGCAGCTTTGAACCTGGAGGATATCACGATAGGTGATAAGCCCTACGAGTTTACCCTGTTTATTGACTACGGGGAGTTTTTCGATGCGGTGCTGCTGGAGGATCTTTTCGGCCTTCTTCATGTCCGTGCCTTCGGGCGCGGTCACGAGCTTGTCTTTGGTCATTACCTCGCTGATGAGGCGTTTGGTATTATGCTTTTCGAAGCGGAGGTCGCGGTTGGTGAGGATGCCGATCAGCTTTTTGTCGCCGTCTACGATGGGGATGCCGCTGATGCCGTTATCGCGCATCAGGCGGAGGGCCTGGCCGATGGTAGAGTCTGCGCTGAGGGTAACCGGGTCGAGGATGAGCCCGCTTTCGCTGCGTTTCACTTTCCTTACCAGTTCGGCCTGTTTCTCGATGCTCATGTTCTTGTGCAGGATGCCGATACCGCCTTCCCGTGCCAATGCGATGGCCAGGGTGGCTTCCGTTACGGTATCCATGGCAGCAGAGACCATGGGAATGTTGATACGAAGGTTTTTGGTAAGTTGAGAAGAGATGTTTACTTCTCTGGGCAGCACTTCTGAGTAGGCAGGCACCAGTAAAACATCATCGAAGGTGAGACCGTCAGCTACAAATTTCTCTTTAGATTTTCCCGCAGGCATATTGCAATTATTTTGGTAAGGTTGCTAAATAATTGCACGCAAATGTACGACTAATTTATGGATTCCGTGCAAACCGATTTTCATGTGCGGATAATGCACCATGTGTAACCCACGTCAGCCCGACGTCCGCAGATATGTATGCCCCGGCATGGCCCTGACGGCTCCCATCATTTCCAGCGCAAGCATTCCTTCCGTGACCTGGCTCCGGGGATGCCGCTTTTATACTGGATCTCGTCCAGGCTCATGCGGGCTTCGCCTAGAGCTTCCAGCAAGATCCGCTGGCCGGAGGGGAGATCCTGGAAGAGGGAGGTCTGGACGATGGATTGGGATGAAGCGGGGATTCCCGCCAGTTCAGGGCGTCGGCGATATCTGCTGCTGAGGTGACCAGCGCGGCTTTGTTTTGCCGGATCAGGGCCAGGCAACCCTCGGAGGCCTTGTCGCCGATACGGCCGGGAACGGCCAGCACGTCGCGGTTATAATCGATGGCCAGGTCGGCCGTGATGAGCGAGCCGCCGCTAATGCCGCTTTCGAGGACCAGGACGCCATCGCAGCAACCCGCTACGATGCGGTTGCGCCGGGGAAATGCATCCGGTTGAGCACCGTGCCGCTGGGGAAGTCGGACAGCAGCCCGCCCTGATCTAGCATCTGCCGGGCCGTATGGGCATGTTGCGGGGATAGAGCCGGTCGAGCCCATGGGCCAGCACGCCGATAGTGGGCAGCCCGGATTCCAGGGCTGCCTGGTGGGCGGCAATATCGATACCGTAGGCCATGCCGCTGACGATGGTGACATGAAGGTGGGCGAGGCCGGCTATGAGCGATCGGCAGCATTCGATGCCATAGGGTGTGGGTCTTCGGGTGCCTACGACCCCAGCATGCGCGGCGCCTGCAGCTGCGCCTGCCCACGGGTATAAAGAAGCACCGGCGCATCCCAGCAATGGCGGAGCCTGGCGGGATAGCAGTCGTCTGTCCAGAAGAGGGTACTGACGCCCTGGCGCTCCATAAAGCTGATTTCCGCGTCTACGCGGTTGAAATCGCGGAACTGCCGGATGGCGCCGGCCCTGAGGGCCCTACGGCGGGGATGCGCTCAAGTTCCCGCCGGGAGGCGGAGAAGATGGCGGCGGCGTTTCCGAAATGTTCGAGGAGATGGCGGGCTACCACGTCCCCGATCTGGGGATGAAGGTGAGCGCGATACGGCATTGGGTCTCGGTTGGCATGGATGAAAATTTAAGGGCACCGAAGCTAGGGAAATTACCTGAAATGCGCACTGATAATATCTCGCTTTTCCGGAGATATTACCGCCCTTTTTTTGTGGCGCCGAATATAATTTTCCCGATTTTTGTTGTGTTGACTCAATCATCACTTCTCAATCATCGTATATGCGGTACGTTAGTTTCTTTTTATTGATCTTGATAGCGGCCTGCAAATCAACGGGCCCGGTGGCGGTTAATTCGCAGGCGCAGGGTAATCCGTGGACTGCCGGTCCGGCCTGGGCGGCGCTATGGCAGCAACGGGCGGGGAGTACCGGGCGTTATGCCTGCAGGCTTACCGCTCGGCGGGCGACAGGGTGGAGGAGATGCGGCACCAGCAGACATTGCGGCCCCGTGCCATCGTAACGGATATTGACGAGACCATCCTGGATAATAGTCCTTATTCCGCATCGGTAGCGCTGGCTGGCAGGAGCTGGTCGCAGGCTACCTGGGAGGAATGGACCAGAAAGCGGCCGCGGAGCCTGTTCCGGGGCGTTAGCGTTTTTTACATTTGCGGCGGAGAGCGGATTTACAATCTATTACATTACCAACCGGCTGGAAAGCGAACGGGCGGCCACGCTGAAGAACCTTCAGCGCTGCGGGTTCCCGCAGGCGGATAATGATCATTTACTCATGTCGTCCGGCAACTCTGACAAGGAGCCCCGCCGGCAGGAGGTGGCGAAGCAATTCGAGATCGCCATGCTGGTTGGGGATAACCTGAATGATTTCTCCGATATTTTCTACCGTCAGTCTTCCGATGCAAGGAATGCCAAAGTAGATGAGATACAACAGGGGCTGGGGAGCCGATACATCGTGATCCCCAACGCTATGTACGGTGATTGGCTAAGTGCGCTGGTGCCGAAAGGCGCGAATGCGGATAGCGCGTTGCGGAAAGCGATCCGGGTGGAGTAGGGATGCGCCTGTACCTCCAATAGCCAAACCACGGCGTGTGTTAACCCGTTAGCAAACATTACGCGCACGACAGCAAATGACTATTCTTCCAACAGCCCAAACTGCGTCAGGTGATGCCTGAAGTGTTTCTGATGGAAGCGCTGCCAGTCTTCGAAGCCAATCGGGCCGAAATAGGCATGTGTCGCCTCGTGAGAAGGGTTTTCTTCATAGTGACGGAAGAACGCCTGCAGGGTATCCGACAAGTGATGAATAGCCGTCTGCAAATCGGGATACTTCAACGGTGCGTCTGTGGCGACAGGGCTTTGCTGGCCCTTGCTCAGCGGTTTATCCGAGCGAAGCCATTGTACGAATTGCGGTAGCTTTTCAGCCGGAGTGATGATCGCTACAGGCTGATTACTCAATCCAAATTGTATCGTGCCTTCCAGGTGCTCGATCATTCGCTGCGGCGTCATGGAGCCCCAACGGGGTTGAGTGTCGGGAGTGAGCCTTTCGAGTAATGGCATCAACTCGGCAGCCTGTGCCAGCGGGAATAGTATGACCATATGGTAATGTAAGTGGACGATTTTTACTACAGTAAGCTTACTGTAAGCTAATGATCTTAAGTTCCGTTCTTCTGTTCTGCGCACGCCCGGTGTCAGTATCGTTGCTGTCGATGGGCTTGGTTTCCCCATATCCCTTTGCCTTCAGGCGGGAAGCAGGGATCCCATGCTCGGCAAGATAGTCTGTAACTGATTTCGCGCGCTGTTGGGAAAGCTGCAGGTTTGCCGCATCGCTGCCAACGTTATCGGTATGCCCGCTGATTTCCACCTGCAAGGTGGCGTTTTCTTTGAGGAATGCTACCAGTCTGTTGAGTTCCGCAGCAGACGCTGGTTCCAATACAAATTGTTTGGAAGGGAAGAAGATATTGCGCAGCGAGCGTAGCATCGGCTTCAATAGGTATCAGCGGGATGTTTTTTCAAAGGGCTTCCCGTCAGGATTATTGGTGAGGAGAAGTTATCCGAATAGAAGAGGTAGCCTTTTCGGTTTACGTTAAACGCGTAATCTTTTCCCGTTGGCAGCGGTACCAGGTAGTCCCCGTTGTTGTTGCTGCGGATGGTTGCTACAGGTTGACGGTTCGAAAGGTCAATAAGATCCAGTTCTGCGGGTAAACGTTGCTGCGTTTTGGCGTCAAACACATAACCGCGGATGTACAATGTCGGCAACGGGCGGGCTTCGGGATATAGCTCAAAGCTGTAAATATCCAATGCGCCGCGGGAATCGCTGCGGTCAGACGCGAAATACGCCGTACGGCCATCGGCGGCTACGGTCAGACTGCCGTCTTCCTCGATGGTATTGATAGGATACCCCAGGTTAACAGGTGTTCCCCAGGAGCCGTCAGGCTGTTTGCGGGTATAGAAAGGTCGAGCCCCCAAAGCCGGGGTGCCCGTCGGAGGCAAAGAAGAGCGTCTGGCCATCGGCATGCAGGTAAGGCGTGGTTTCCCGGCCTTTGGTGTTGATGTGCGGTCCCAGGCGCTCGGCGGGCGTCCATTGACCGGCAGCATTGCGGGTGCTGACGAAAATATCCGACCCTGCGTCTGGCGTGGCGCGGACGAAGAAAAGCGTCTGCTTGTCGGGCGACAGGCAGGGCTGTGATTCCCAGACCTCCGTGTTGATGGCGGGGCCGATGTTTTTGGGCTGGGTCCATCCGCCTTCGGGCGTTCGGAGAGAAAAGTAGATATCGCAGGAACCGCGGCCGTTGGGGAAATCGCAACCGGTGTACACGAGCATTTCACCGTCTTGCGAGATATTCTGTGCGCCTTCGTTGAAGGCGGTGTTCACGGGTTCTCCCATGTCTTTGGCATGGATCCATTGCAGGCTGTCGCGGCCTGCAATGAAGAAGTCTTCGTTCCTGCCGTTCACACGGCGGGTAAAGACGCGTTTTGCCATCGATCGTGGGTGAGGGAAATACTCCGGGTCTGGCGTGTTCACGGATTCACCGAGGTTCTGTGGTTGAAAGGGGACCGGCTTCGTTGTGACGGCGAACTCCATATCTTTCTTCAGCTGCTTTGTCTTGGGAGAGATATTCTTCGCGGTGAGCTCGTTTTCAGTCAGTATGGCCAGCGCTTCCGTGAACTTTCCATTTCCCGCTTTGGCGCGGGCATAGGAGGATGCTACGGTTTTAAGTCCTGCGGGGTCGAGCTCGCCTAATTTCTGGAAAGCCTGTTCAGCGTTGGTGTACTGCTTCATGGCGAGGTAGGTAAGGCCCATTTGCCCGTATGCATCTGGGAAGTTGGGTTTTACCTTAATAGCCTCCTGGAGGAAGCGGATGGCTTCGGGGTACTCGTAAGACCGCATGGCTGTCATGGAGGATTCCAATAACTCCATGGCTTTCCGCGTAGCCTTATCCGATTGCTGGGCGAATGCTTGTAAGCTGATGAAGCAGCAGCAGAACAGGATCTTTTTCATAGTTGCCTCTAAATAACGAAAAAAACGAGGGTTTATGATGGATGTGCATCATAAAATGAGGGCCATGCGATTTATACGTATTTGTTCATATTGGAATATGAGGAGCTGCCTGCGTTTGCAATATCCATATCGGATAAAGTTGCAGTTTTTGCCAATCATTGCTTCCTACACCAGATGGATCTGCCAGCTTCATTATGAGCCGACTAATCGCGGCAACTCCATTTTCAGGTCCTGGATAGGGGTGACCATGACTTCACGCGAACGAAATTACCGCCGTTAGCCTTTACAAGGCACAAACAGGTACTTATGAATCTGCAACGATATCTGCCATTTGGGGTGGCTTTCACGTATTCAATGAGCAGCGGGTCATCTGATCTGCGCGGCTCCATTCGGGTTGGGGGTATAACTTGCAGAAAGGGCTTGCCGACATGGTGTATCGGGCTTGCGGCCGTTGGCTTGACGAGTATATTATTCTTCAGGAATGAAAATGATACAGTTATCCATTATCAAGGCACATTCAGATACTTATGGATCTGCAACGATATCTGCCATTTGGGGTTGGCTTTCACGTATTCAATGATCAGCGGGGTCATCTGATCTGCACGGCTCCATTCGGGTTGCAGGCATTGCTTGCAGAAAGGGCTTGCCAACATGGTGTATCGGGCTTGCGGCCGTTGGCTTGACGAGTATATTATTCTTCTGGAACGAAAATGATACAGTTATCCTATATCAAGGCACATTCAGATACTTATGGATCTGCAACGATATCTGCCATTTGGGGTTGGCTTTCACGTATTCAATGATCAGCGGGGTCATCTGATCTGCGCGGCTCCATTCGGGTTGCAGGTATAACTTGCAGGAAGGCCCTGCCAGCGCGGCATACTGTTCCGCCCAGGCGAAATCGGACTTGTTATAGATAACGATCTTCAACTCATGGGCAACAGCGCATATCTCGGGCAGGGGCGCTTTAAACTTCTTGGGGGACAGTGTGATCCAGTCCCACTGGCCGCTCAGCGGGGAGGAGCCGGAGGTTTCCATGTGGGTCCTGAACCCTTCGGCCTGCAATGCGCTGGTGAGCGCCTGGAGGTCATGCATTAGTGGCTCGCCACCGGTGATAACGGCTATCCTTCCAGGATGTGCCGCAGCTTCGGCCACGATCTCGCTGATGGCGCGCTTCGGGTGCTTGTCGGCGTCCCAGCTTTCCTTCACGTCGCACCATACGCAACCCACATCACAACCGCCCAGGCGGATGAAATAGGCCGCTTTCCCTGGTGCAATCCTTCTCCCTGGATGGTGTAGAAAGATTCCATTACGGGCAAATCGGTAGTTGTATGGAGCGTTGCTGTCGTCATTTTGCAAAGGTACGTCAATCTGTGATCTTGCCGCCTTCGCCGGCCGGAAGGGCAATTTGCCGCGTTCTCACCGGTTGCCGGCTAAGCATTCAGCCCATGGGCCGGGTATACCGGAACATGGGCTGATAGTATTTGAATCGCATATTCCCGCGGGGAAAGGCGATGTCGATTAATTCTGGTTACCCTTCTGGCCGATGGCGGCCTGATAGGTATTCTTCAGCAGGGCCGCGATCGTCATAGGGCCCACGCCACCGGGAACCGGCGTAATGAAGCTGGCTTTAGGGGCTACTTCCGCATAGTTCACGTCGCCTACCAGGCGGAATCCGCTTTTCTTGGTCTCGTCGGGGATGCGGTGGATACCTACGTCTACCACCACGGCGCCTTCTTTCACCATATCGCCTGTCACGAAATGAGGACGGCCAACGGCGGCTACCACGATATCGGCCTGAAGGCAGATCTCACGGAGGTTCTTGGTATGGGAATGGCAAAGGGTTACGGTGCAGTTACCGGGATTGCTGTTGCGGCTGAGCAGGATGCTCACCGGCGTACCCACGATGTGGCTGCGGCCGATCACCACTGCGTGCTTGCCCTTGGTCTCGATATTGTAATGCTCCAGCATCAGCATGATGCCGTAAGGCGTAGCGGGAAGGAAGGCGGGAAGGCCGCTTACCATTTTGCCCACGTTCATGGGGTGGAAGCCGTCTACGTCTTTGCTGGGATCGATAGTATTGATCACCAGTTCCTCATTGATGTGCCTGGGAAGGGGAGTTGAACGAGGATACCGTCGATATCGGGGTTTTCGTTCAGCATGATGATATGATCGAGCAGGTGTTTTTCGGAGATCGTGTCTTCGAAGCGGAGGAGGGTCGAGTTATACCCGATTTCTGCGCAGGATTTCACTTTGGAGGCCACGTAAGTTTCGCTGGCGCCGTCGTTGCCAACGAGGATGGCAGCGAGGTGTGGCGCTTTCTTACCGAGGGCCTTCAGCGCGGTCGTTTGTTCGGCCAGCTGGTCCTTAATTGCCTGTGAGGTGAGTTTGCCGTCTAAAATTTGCATGCGCAAAGGTACGGAAAATGGCGGATAAACGAAAGGGGCTGCCTGGCCGGGCAGCCCCTTTACCAAATTGATAAATGAACGTAGGAATCTATAATTATAAAGGCAAAACGGTGGGTCAGCGGGTCGGCGCGGCGGCCAGGATCTCGGATCGGCCTTAGCGGCGTATTTTTCGAAGTTTTTCAGGAACTGGCCGGCCAGGTCGTTAGACATAGCGTCGTACGCAGCGGCGTCGGCCCAGGTGTTACGGGGCTCCAGTATCTCGTCGGGCACGCCGGGAACGGATTCCGGGATGGCGAGTTTGAACTGGCCGTAGGTTTTGTATGCCACTTTATCGAGCACGCCGTTCAGGGCGGCGGTGATCATGGCGCGGGTGTACGATAGCTTGATGCGGTTGCCGGTGCCAAAGGGGCCGCCGGTCCAGCCGGTGTTGATCATCCAGACGTTTACATCATGCTTGCGCATCTTTTCGCCCAGCATCTGCGCGTAACGGGCAGGGTGAAGGGAAGGAAGGGCGCGCCGAAACATGCGCTGAAAGTGGATTTTGGTTCCGTTATGCCTGTTTCCGTACCTGCCACTTTAGCCGTGTACCCGGAAATGAACTGGTACATTGCCTGGCCGGGCGTGAGCCGGGAAATGGGAGGCAATACGCCGTAAGCGTCACAGGTGAGGAAGAAGATATTTTTCGGAATGCCGCCAATAGCGGGATCTTTAGCGTTCGCGATGTAAGAAAGGGGATAGCTGACACGGGTATTCTCCGTGATTTTGCCACTGGCGTAATTCACCTCGTTGGTGCCAGGGAAGAACATCACGTTCTCCAGCAGGGCGCCTTCGCGGATGGCGTTGAAGATAGCAGGCTCTTTTTCCGCGCTCAGGTCGATGGTTTTGGCATAGCAGCCGCCTTCGAAATTGAATACGCTGTCGTCCGTCCAGCCATGCTCGTCGTCGCCGATGAGCTTTCGCTCGGGGTCGGCGCTGAGCGTGGTCTTACCGGTGCCGCTAAGGCCGAAGAATACGGCGGTGTCGCCGGATTTGCCCTGGTTGGCGGAGCAGTGCATGCTCAGAACGTTCTTGTCGTGCGGAAGCAGGTAATTCAGGATGGTGAAAACGCCTTTCTTGATCTCTCCGGTATAGGCGGAGCCGCCGATGATGATCATTTTGCGGGTAAAGCTCACCAGGGAGAAGTTGTGCTGCCGGGTGCCGTCCGTCTCAGGGTCGGCATGCAGGCCGGGGCCTGGATGACGGTCCAGTCGGGTTCGATCTGGTCCAGCTCCTCTTCCGAGGGGCGCAGGAACATATTATATGCAAAAAGATTGCTCCAGGGCGTTTCCGTGATGACGCGGATATTCAGGCGGTGGGCGGGGTCGGCACAGGCCATGCAATCGCGCACCCAAACGGGCTTGCCGCTGAAATAACGGGTGATCTTGCGGTACAGTTTCTCAAAGTTGTCAGCAGAAAATGGCTGGTTAAAGTCGTTCCAGTTGACGGTGTCGGCAGTTAACTCGTCTTTCACGATGAACTTGTCCTTCGGGAACGGCCCGTGAACTCGCCGGTGTTGACGACTAACGCCCCGGAGCTGTTAAGGCAACCTTCGGAGCGCTGTAGCGTCTGCGCCGTCAGCTCCTCCGGGGAGAGTTGGTAATGTACATCGGCGACGTTCTCTATGCCCATTTCCCGCAATTCTCTGAGTGTATCCCTTACACTGCTGATTTGCATAAAGAAAGATTGTTTTGGTGTAATGGCAAAACTAGGGATTTTTTGATAACGTTTAATTTGATGGGTGTTGCGACGCTTATTTTAAACGTAAAATCTATATTTTGGCGTCGTTTTTTAGAAAATATTCATTTCTACCGATTTCAATTTGCCCGAAAAGCAATATTCCCGCATAATAAATTCAAGGTGAATAATCCACCAGTTTAGGGAATACTGTACCGGTCTGCAAATGGCCGTTTTGCAGGTATTTGATTTTCCGGTAAGTTTGACGTCCAAAGCAAACAAAGCAGTAAAAGACATATCAATGAAATATTTGCCACTGGATCAACAGATCTTCATCAAAAACCGCAACAGATTTACGGCAAAAATGCAGCCCGGCTCCATCGCCATTTTTAATTCGAATGACGAGCTGCCCACCAACGGCGACGCGCTTCATGCCTTCAAGCAGAACTCCGACCTGTACTGGCTTACAGGGATCGACCAGGAAGACTCCATGCTGGTGCTCTTTCCCGATAACCCCGATCCCAAGTACCGCGAAGTGCTCGTCCTCGTTCGTCCCAACGAACTGAAAGAGAAATGGGACGGCCATCGCCTCCGCCGCGAAGAAGCCACCGCCATCTCCGGCATCAAGACCATCGTATGGCTCGATTCCCTCGAAGGCCTCCTCCAGCCCTGGATCCACGATGCATCAAACATCTACCTCAATACCAACGAAAATAACCGCAAAGCCAACCTGGTGCCCGTACGCGATTACCGCTACGCCCAGGAGCTCCGCACCCGCTACCCCCTCCACAACTTCCTCCGCTCGGCGCCCCTCCTGAAAGAGCTCCGCTCCGTGAAAACAGAAGAGGAAATCGCAGTGATGCAGGTAGCCATGGATATCACGGAGAAGACCTTCCGCCGCCTGCTCGGTTTCATCCGCCCCGGTGTGTTCGAATACGAGATCCATGCGGAAATCTGGCATGAATTCCTCCGCAACCGCGCCACCGGCGAAGCTTACGGGTCTATCATCGCCTCGGGCGACCGTGCCCGCACGCTCCACTACGTATCCAACAACCAGGAATGCCTGGACGGTGAGCTCATCCTGATGGATTTCGGCGCCGCTTATGGCGGTTACAATGCCGACCTCACCCGCACGGTACCGGTAAACGGCAAGTTCACCCCCGCCAGCGCGAAGTGTACGACGCCTGCCTGCACCTGCACAATTTCGCCAAAGGCCTCCTCAAGCCGGGCCTCACCATCGCCGACTACCACCAGCAAGTAGGTGTGGAAGCGGGGAAACAATTCGTGAAACTGGGCCTGCTCACAGAATCCGACATTAAAAACGAAGATCCCGAGTCCCCGCATACCGCAAGTATCTCTACCACGGCATTTCCCACCACCTGGGCGTGGATGTGCACGACCTCGGCCCCTCGTTCCACCAGCCAATCCCCGACGGGGCGGTGCTGACGGTAGAACCGGGCATTTACATCGAGGAAGAGAAAATGGGTATCCGCATCGAGAATAATATCTGGGTGAAATCCACCGGCAATGTGGACCTTATGAAAATATCCCCATCACGGCCGACGAAATCGAAGCCCTGATGAAAAAATAACGGCATCTGATGCCGGTAGCCCGGTCCCCGCAGGACCGGGCTTTTTATGCGCTTCCGCCCCAAAAACTGCTATCAACATTGTCACAGACTTGTCTGGTGACCTATCTATGTCCTATCTATGACCTATCTATCACCTATCTATGTCCTATCCTAAAAAGGGATAGGACATAGATAGGTGATAGATAACTTTGACGTTGTTCAAACCTATATGGCGGAAGGTAGGTCCCTGAAGGATGATATGTACCGGGAAGTAGTTGGCCAATACCGCTGAAAATCAATGAGCTTTAGCGGGGCTCCTGCAAAATGGAGGCATTCAATTCGCTTATATTCTTCAATTTTTAATACTTTTCCACCGGGAAACCGGGCACTTGTCCGAAAACCTTCCTGATTAAAGGGCGTTCGCCCTCAACCGGTATCATGAAACAGATTCCTAACATCCTGACGCTGTCCAACCTGTTCTGCGGCGCGCTGGCCATTATTTTCATCCTCCACGCACCGGAGTACATCGCCGATTTCAATGGAACGGAGTATACGATCACGAACCCCGAGCCGATCTACTGGGCCAGCGGCCTGGTGGTACTGGCCGGCATCATCGACTTTTTTGATGGCTTCGTGGCCCGGTTGCTGAAAGTGTCCAGTCCACTGGGTAAGGAGCTGGACTCGCTGGCCGATGTGGTATCGTTCGGGGTGGTGCCGGGAATGATGTTGTTCCGGCTGCTGAAAAGCGCTTATATGCAAATGCCCGATGTATACGACGTATCCGTGTTCAACCTGGCGCCGGCCCTGCTGGTTCCCTGCTTCGCGGCATACCGCCTGGCGGTCTTCAACCTGGATACGCGGCAGAGCGAGCACTTTATCGGCGTGCCCACGCCGGCGGTGGGGTTCCTGGTAGCTTCTTTCCCGCTGATCATGTTGTATAATCCCTTCGGACTGGCGCAATGGCTGGAAAATATCTGGGTACTGTACGCGATCATTGCGGTGCTGTGTTACCTGATGGTCAGCTCGCACCCGATGATCAGCCTGAAGTTTAAAAACCTGTCCGTAAAGGACAACTGGCCGCGGTTCCTGCTGGTGGTGCTGACGATTGTGAGCATCCCGGTATTGGGCTATGCCGCCGTGCCTTTTGTGTTCGCGGTATATGTGGGACTCTCGCTGGTAGTGCCTCCAAAGAGCCAGCATGGCTGATTTCACAATTCCTTCCGGGGAATTTGATAACTAATTGCTAGTTTTGCGTCTAAATTTTTCGAACAAATGACATTTACTGCGCATATCAACGTGATGCCGTTGAAAGAACTGCTGGATCCTCAAGGCAAGGCTGTACTGGGCGGATTGAAGAACCTGGGCCTGGAAATGTACACGACGTACGGGTAGGCAAGCACATTACGCTCCAGATCGACGCGGCTTCCAAAGAAGAGGCGCAACAGATTGCCGAAAACGCCTGCCAGAAACTGCTGGCTAACCAGGTAATGGAATTTTACGAAGTAAATATTCAATAAGCATTGGCGAAACTCTACCTCATTCCTTCGCCTATCGGTAACCTGGGCGACATCACGTACCGGGCCGTAAAGGTTTTGGAGTCGGTGGAGCTGGTGCTGGCAGAAGATACCCGGACTTCCGGGGTACTGCTTAAACATTACGGTATCAGTAAGCCTGTAACACCTTATCATCAGCATAATGAGCATAAGGTGTTACAGCATCTGGTACAACAGTTGCGCGAAGGGCGGTCCATGGCGCTGCTGACCGATGCGGGCACGCCCGGGGTCAGTGATCCGGGGTTCCTGCTCGTCCGCGAATGTGTTCGTGAAGGGATCGATGTGGAATGCCTCCCCGGCGCCACGGCTTTCGTTCCCGCCCTCGTTAACAGCGGTATTCCCATGAACCGCTTTGCCTTCGAAGGCTTCCTTCCCCTCAAAAAGGGCCGGCATACTTTGCTGACCCAACTCGCCACAGAGCCCCGAACCATGGTGTTCTACGAGTCTCCCCACCGCCTCGTCAAATCGCTGGAAGATTTCATGCAGTACTTCGGAGAAACCCGCCAATGCTGCGTGTCCCGCGAGCTGACAAAGATGTTCGAAGAGAACAAGCGCGGCACCCTCCTCGAAGTGCGCGATCACTTCCAGGCCAAAGCCGTGAAAGGTGAGATCGTGATCATCGTGGAAGGAACTGGGGAATAAAATCCTCCCTCATCTTTGCGTCAGTTCAATTTTGCGGCCGTCGTGGTCCTGGACAACGTCAGCGTACCCCATTCCGTTTGCGAAGGCGTGGAGAGGATATTAATACCGTTATCTTTTAAACGTGTAATCAATTCATCCAATGCTGGCACAGTGAATCCAAGTCGCGTGGAATTATCGGATGTCGATATGCTTTTAGTAAGCGGATAAATTTCCAACACTACTTTACTATTGACGCTGGCGTAATGAAGCGGACCGTTGCCGTGCCGGTGATGATCGAACTGAAATCCTAACATGGTATAGAAGGCTGCTTGTGCTTCCTGCTTGTCTGTTCTGATGACGACGAGTGAGAAATCTATCATAACTTAAGCAAATCGGTAGGTGAAGGATACTACAATATAATGCGAAAACCTACCAGTTATCATACATAATCTACCAGGTATTTAAATTTTTTGCAGATTAATTTTTATTGGCTAATATTACATCGTTAGAAAAACCTTGGAATAACAGCACAGCCCCAAACTCAATACAGCACTAAAGAAAACTGAAGTTATACCCCGGTTTCCAGTAATTGTATAGCGCAAACCCCGAAATCCTTCATCGATGATCGATCAGGTTTTGAGCGCGATCGTAAGTAAGTTGAACACATATATCGGTTCGTTGGATCCGGAAGTCATTCTCGGTAATATTTCATTTGCCGACGCCTTCCAGGAGACCCCCTCGCAGAATCTCAGCGATAAGATCGTCGTGTCTGTCGTGAACATTCAGCAGGAAGAAACATTGCGTAACCTGCCCTACCGGCGCACCGTTTACAATAACGGCATTCCGGAAGCGGTAGAGCGCCAGCCGGAGTTACACCTCAATGTGTTCGTACTGATCAGCGCCAACAAAAACACCTATAGCACGGCCCTGCAGCGTATATCTCAGGTGATTGCCTTCTTTCAGCGGCAGTTCGTATTTACGCCGGCAGACACGCCTGTGCTTGGTACCCTTCAGCTCAACCGCGTCATCTTCGACCTGTATTCTACCCGCTTCGAGGAGTTGAATCAGTTGTGGAGCGTGATGGGAGGGAAGTACATCCCGTCCGTCATCTATAAGATGCGCATGGCCGTGATCCAGGACGCCCCGCAGTCGGGCGCCGGCATCGTGACAGAGATCAACCTGCAAACACAGGTATTGGGAACATTGCCATAATCCTTTTCGTACACCCGTTATTGAACAACCCCATTGATTCAAGCCATGGAAAAACTGGTTTGGCGTTACACCCCGGAATTCAGGATACGCATCCGTATCAACAACGCAGACCCCGGCGAGGGCGTCCGCCTGGCGCTGTCTCCGCTTAGCGAAGCGGTGGCGGCCAGCTACGGGCTGCTCATTCGGTCCTCTCCCGGAGGGCTCACCGCCTTCTGCAGGCAACATTTCAACGGCATCACCTGGGCGCCGGCCACTGCGCTCACTCAGCCGGTACAGTTATCTTTGGCTGATGATCGATAAGGCCCGCGCCGCATTGCCCGACTTTTTCGAACAAGGCGCGCAGCAGCTGGGGCGGCGCATCTTCTACGCCAGCAACTTATCGCCCGCCGGCGTCATCGACGCAAATCTCGCCGGCAATGTTGTCGCGCTTACCGCCGCCGCCAATGCCGGCAATACGGAAAATGGCGCGCTCAGCGGTTATCTCCTCTCGCACAAAATCACGCCCGGCGCCTACAACCAGATCCGCGCGGGCAAGATCGCGGCAGGTGCGCCTGTCAGCTTTACCCTCAGCGAAACGGTAACGCCCCTGCAAGACCGCACCGGGCTGGATCTGCGACCGCATCCCCGCGGCGCTTACGTTGTGCGCCTGGAAGGCGGGACACCGCTGCAGGAGAAAGTCATCTTCGACCAATCCGCCGCTACGGCAGACGTCTGCGGCGTGATCGACATATTCAAACAAGCCTGGCACCTGGCCCCACAGCCACGGGAATACAGCATTAATTTTCAAAGAACCTGATTAAAATGACTGATCATGTTAAACTTAGCAAACCTCAAAACACCCGGCGTTTACATTGACGAGGTACCCAAGTTCCCGCCGTCTGTGGCCCAGGTGGAAACCGCCATCCCGGCGTTCATCGGCTACACCCGGCTTACCACGCTCAATGGCAATTCGCTGGTCAACAAGCCGGTGCGCATCACCTCACTCGTAGACTACGAAGCCATCTTCGGCGCCAGGCTCGAAACCTTCACTGCGGTAACCGCGACTGTAAATGGCGCCAATGTAGTGGCTACCCCGCCCGCCGCGCCGGCAGGACTGTTCCGCATGTACTACGCCATGCAGTTGTATTTCTCCAACGGCGGTGGCCCCTGCTACATCGTATCCATCGGCCCGGATTCGGCCACGCCGCCCGCGGCTACCATCGCTAATTACACCGCCGGCCTCGCGGCCATCGCCAAGGAAGATGAGCCTACGCTGCTGGTATTCCCCGATGCGCAACTACTCCCTCAGGGCGATTTCTACAACCTGAACGGCCTCGCGCTCGCACAAGCTGCCGACCTTAAAGACCGCTTTGTCATCATGGACGTATTCAATGGTCATCTCGACTATACCAATCCCGGTAATACGAACGTGATCGACGATAACGCCAATGGCTTCCGCATGCTCATCGGCAACAACAACCTGCAATATGGCGCGGCGTATTACCCGCACCTGGAAACCTCCTCACGCTTAATTACAACGAAGAGGCGGTAACCATCACCGGCGTGCTGAACGGCAACCCCGTACCCGGTGCCATGGTGCTGCGGCTGTTCAATCCCACCCCGGCACAGGAAGCGAATTCACTTTATCACGTCGCTAATAAATTGTATCACCAGATCAAGGCCACTATCGCGGCAATGCCCATCGTAATGCCGCCCGGCGCCGCTATCGCCGGGGTTTATGCCACGGTGGATGCCACGCGCGGTGTGTGGAAAGCGCCTGCCAATACGAGCCTCCGCTTCATCCGTAAGCCTACCGTAGCCATCAGTGATGACGCGCAGGAAAACCTGAACGTTCATACCACCGGCAAGAGCGTGAACGCCATCCGTTCCTTCAGCGGAAAAGGTATCCTCGTTTGGGAGCGCGCACGCTCGCCGGGAACGACAACGAATGGCGCTACGTGAGCGTTCGCCGGTTCTTCAATATGGTGGAAGAATCGACCAAGAAAGCTTCCGAGCCCTTCGTATTCGAACCGAACGACGCCAACACCTGGGTGAAGGTCCGCGCCATGATCGAGAACTTCCTCATCCTCCAATGGCGCGCCGGCGCACTCGCGGGCGCCAAACCGGAGCATGCGTTTTATGTGAAGGTAGGCTTAGGACAAACCATGACCGCGCAGGACATTCTCGAAGGCCGTATGATCGTGGAGATCGGTATGGCGGTGGTTCGTCCGGCCGAGTTCATCGTGCTCCGCTACAGCCACAAAATGCAGGAATCTTAAACTTTCATCTGTTAATCTGATCGGATATGGATTATAAAACCCCAGGCGTTTTCGTCGAAGAGCTTTCGCTGATACCGCCTTCCGTAGCCGCGGTGGCCACCGCCATTCCCGCGTTTATCGGTCATACCGCCCGAACGACCGGCCCCGACGGGAAGTCGCTCATCAACCGGCCCATACGGCTTACTTCCCTGCTGGAATTCACTTCGCTGTACGGCGGCGGATATACGCCCGCAACCATTACCGTGAAGCTGGATGCGCAGAATAACATCGCGGAAGTGACGCCGGTGAACGGGCGCAAGTTCTTCCTGTTCGATGCGCTGCAGCATTTCTTCGATAACGGCGGCGGCCCATGCTACATCGTTTCCGTAGGCAACTACACGACCGATGTGGTGTTAGGAATGCCACTACCGGCCTGCTCGGCGGACTGGCAGCGGTTTCGAAAGAAGACGAGCCGACCATCATCTGCGCACCAGATACCGGCGCGCTCAAAGAAGGCGACGGTACGCCCGACTTCGTGAACGCCGGGAACTTCCACCAGGCGGCTATCCAGCAGTGCTCCAAACTGCAGGACCGCTTTGCCGTGCTGGACATTCCCGGTGGACAACTGCCTTTAAACCACGCAGAAAATCCCATCCTGAATTTCCGCAACGGCGTAGGTAACCAGGAACTGAAATATGCCGCGGCATATTATCCCTGGCTGCAATCTTCATATCCCAGAACACTGAAGTTCTCGCAGCTGGCGTTCCTGGATAATGCGAACGCGCCTTTGGTCCCCGATAACCTCATCCCGGCTTTAGCCCCGATGGTACAAACGCTGCGCGACAGGATCACCGAAGAAGGGCGTGTGTTTCAGAAGGTCGCCGCCCCGGTGCTCAACCGCAGCAACTACAATCCCATCAGCGCACATTTCGAAACGCTGCGCCAGGCGGTCGTATCGGCCAATGCCGTAGCCGGTGCCCGTACTGCCTTCGTACCCTGATCACTTTTGTGCGCAGCGTAGCGCTCGCGGCCCGCAGGCTGGAGATCGAAGGGGGAATACCCCGGATATGACACAGGTCCTGAATAAGCTGAAAGCCAACATCGATTTGCGCCAACAGCTGATCAACCTGGTCGCTTTTGAAAAGAACGCCGCCGTGCTGGGCGCATTCCCCGCTCCCCGCGTACAGAAGCCATGGTACATGCGGATTATGCAGACATCAGCACTACCGACTGGATCGCCGGCGCCAACGTCACCACCATTCAACCGGAAATGAACCCTTATACGGGCGGTACGCCGCTGGCCACCGTTCAGAACGTAGCCAATTCCGTGACGCTGCACAAAGCTTTCGAGAAAGTGGCAGATGCGTTTATAACTGTTTTGCAGGATGCCATCAACCGCACCGATAACGCAGAACTGTTACTGTTTACCAGGCACCCGTTCTTCCAGGCGGTAAACGACCGCGTGAAGCTGGAGCTGAGCCTACTGCCGCCATCGGGCGCCGTAGCGGGCGTATATGCTACTACCGACCGCACCCGCGGCGTGTGGAAAGCCCCCGCTAATATGAGCCTCCGCAGCGTGGTGGGGCCGGCCGTTAAACTGAACGACCAGGAGCAAAGCAGCCTCAACGTCAGCGATACCGGAAAGAGCATCAACGCCATCAGGGCGTTCACCGGCAAGGGATCCTGGTCTGGGGAGCGCGTACATTGGCGGGCAACGATAATGAATGGCGTTATGTGAACGTGCGCCGCTTCTTCACTTTCGTGGAAGAATCGACGAAGAAGGCGTCCGAGCCGTTCGTTTTCGAAAACAACGACGCCAATACCTGGGTGCGCATCCGCGCCATGCTGGAAAACTTCCTGACGCTGCAATGGCGGCAGGGCGCGCTGGCCGGGGCAACCACCAAGCAGGCGTTTTACGTGAAAGTAGGCCTCGGCGAAACGATGACCGCGCAAGACATCCTCGAAGGCCGGCTGATCGTGGAGATCGGTATGGCTGCCGTTCGTCCGGCGGAATTCATCGTGCTGCGCTTCAGCCACAAAATGCAGGAATCCTGATTCATCATCCATTCAATAAAAAAATAAGTTATGGCGAATTATCCGCTTCCCAAATTCCACTTCCAGGTTGAATGGGGTGGGGCAAACATCGGGTTCACAGAAGTATCCGGCCTGGATGTTCAGATCGACCCGATAGAGTACCGCGACGGCGCCAGCCCGGAATATGTCAAAACCAAAATGCCGGGCATGGTTAAATACAGCAACATCACCATGAAACGCGGCACCTTCAAGGGCGACAACCAATTCTACGACTGGTGGAATACCGTGGCCCTCAATACCATCGAGCGGCGCAACGTGACCATCAGCCTGCTCAACGAAAACCATGAGCCCGTGGTGGTATGGAAGGTTAAAAACGCCTGGCCCATCAAGGTGCAAAGTTCCGACCTCAAATCGGACGGCAACGAAGTGGCCATCGAGTCTATCGAACTGGCGCATGAAGGTCTGGTGATCCAAAACGAATAGCATATGTCTGCCTTTGACACCCCGCAGGTCGGTTTTCATTTCCTGGTGCTCTTCGAGATACTGCCGCAATTCCCGCAAGACGTCCGCTTCCAGGAAGTCTCCGGGCTAACGGTAGACCTGGAAATGGAAACCGTGGCCGAAGGCGGCGAGCACCGCTTCGTGCATAATCTGCCCGTCCGCTCCAAATATGGCGATGTGACGCTGAAGCGCGGCAAGATGCTCGGTTCCGGAGTGCTGCACTGGGCACGGCAAGGGCTCGATGAGTTCCGCTTCAAGCCCAGCAACGTCCTCATCTCGCTGATGAACGCCGATCATGTGCCGTTGTACAACTGGTACCTCATCAACGCCATCCCCAAGAAACTCGAAGTCAGCAGCTTCAACGCAGGCAACAACGAGATCGTAGTGGAAACGCTGGTGCTCTCTTACCAGTACTTCAAGTACTACGATCCCATCAGCGTAGGCCTGGACGCCGCAGCAGGATTAACTGCATCGCTAGACATTAACATCGGTATCTAAAACCTTCCGCGTATGCCCATCGAAATCCGGGAGCTCGTGATCCGTGCAAGAGTGGAGGAGCAGCCCTCCGGCCAAAGCGGTTCTTCCGGACCCGCCGCCGGCGGCGCTTCCACTTCATCCGCCCAGCCCGACATACAGCAAATCGTGGCCATCTGCGCAGAAGAGGTCATGCGATTATTGAAAAAACAAAACGAACGTTAACATGCTCGAATCCGTATTTGGCGGGGGCAAGCTGGAGAAAATGATTATCCGCGCGTTCAAGCCCACCGCAAAGGCGAAAGATAAACCGGTGCTCAGCGACGCTGACGGAGACAAGTACATGGTGCAGGTAAACCCGGATAACTACGCGATCAATTACCGCGTCAATTACAACCGCAAACCCGCGCCCGGCAACTCCGGCTCCGTAGCCCGCTACACGCACACCTCGCCGCCCGGACTGGAATTCACCTTCCTGTTCGACGGTACGGGCGTGGTGCCGAAGCCCGCCGGTCCGCTGGACAATGTGCCCATCGCAGGGGCCATCGCCGACCTTATCAGCGGAGGCGACGAATACGACGTGATGACGGAGTTGCAGAAGTTCGCCAAGGTGGTGTATCTCTTCGAAGGGAAGGAGCACCGGCCGCGGCGTGTTCAGCTCAACTGGGGAAGCTCGTGTTCACGGGGGTGCTCAGTACGCTCTCCATCACTTATAAACTCTTTAAGCCAGACGGAACGCCCTTACGCGCGGAAGCGCGGGCCGGGTTTGAAGGATCGATTGAGGATATGCTGCGGGAAAGGTGGAGAACAAAAGCTCGCCAGACCTTACGCACGTCCGCCAGGTGATCGCCGGCGATACCATCCAGTTATTGTGCCAGGACATTTACGGCACGCCCGACACTTACATTGAAGTAGCCCGGGCGAATAAAATGTACAATTTCCGTAAGCTGAAAGAAGGCGCCGAGATCTTCTTCCCGCCCGTTAAAAAGCAACCCAAATGAGCGACGAGCAGTTATTGCCCATAGAGCAGGAAACGAGCCTGGTGTCGTTCACGGTAAAAGTGAACGGCGAGCCGGTGACCGGCGACATACCCGTTGTATCGGTTACCGTCTGGAACGAGGCGAACCGCATCGCGGGCGCCAGCCTGGTCGTATCTGACGGGGATGCTGCATTGGCGGACTGGCCCGTCAGCACCGGGGAGCTCTTCCTGCCCGGCAACGAGATCGAGATACTGGCGGGGTATCATGGGTTTGAAGAAACGATTTTCATGGGCATCGTCACCACGCACGCCCTGCGGCTGCGGCAGCACACATCGGAGCTGCAGGTGGAATGCCGGCATAAGAGCTCACTGCTGGCCATTGGCCGCAAGAGCGCACTGTTTAAAGACCAGAAAGACAGCGAGATCGCCGCCACCATCCTGGACGCGGAAGAGCTGACGGGAGCGATAGAAGATACCCCGGTAACGCATGCCGAAATGGTACAATACAACGCGACCGACTGGGATTTCCTCATCACGCGGCTCGATGCCCTCGGATTCGTAGCCGTTACCAACCTCGACAAAATAGACATCATCAAACCCGCCGTGGAAACGGAAGGCATCGCCACCCTTCGCTTCGGTACCAACCTGCTGGAGTTTGACGGCGAAATAGACGGCAGCCTGCAATACGGCAGCGTGAAGGCCCAGAGCTGGGACCCCGCAGCAGGCGCTCCTGGAAACAGAATCCGCCGAGCCCGAATGGACGACGCCCGGCGATCTTTCCGCGGCAGACATGGGCCTGCCGCTTGTGACACTCCGGCAGCCTGCCGGGTTAAAAGAGGAAGAAGTGCAGCAATGGGCCGACGCGGCCGCCCTCCGCAGCCGGATGGCCTTCCTCTGCGGAAGGGCCCAGGTACAGGGATTCGCACAGGCAGTTCCCGGTATTACGGTAAGCCTCGAAGGACTTGGCACCCGTATGAACGGGGTGGCCTGGGTGAGCGGAGTACGGCATGAGCTGGCGGCGGGCAACTGGACGGTGGATCTTCAGCTGGGCTTATCGCCCGTGAAGCATGCGGACAAGTTCCCGGTATCCGCCAAGCCAGCAGGCGCCCTGTTACCCTCCATCAACGGCCTGCATACCGCCATCGTTAAAGCATTGAAGGCGACCCGGACGGCGAAGGCCGCATCCTGTTACAGATACCTTCGGTAGACACGGGAGACGACGGCGTATGGGCCCGCGTCTGCACCCTCGACGCCGGCAGCAGCCGCGGCACATCCTTCCTCCCCGAATTGGAAGACGAAGTGCTGGTGGGCTTCCTGGACGACGATCCCCGTTATCCCGTAGTGCTGGGTGGCCTGCACAGCAGCGCCAAAGCCTCGCCGCTGGAACCTAAAGACGACAATCACGAAAAAGGACTGTTTACCCGCAGCGGTATGCGCATCCTTTTCAACGACGATAAAGACCCTCGTCATCGATACGCCAGGCGGCCATATGGTATCGCTGGATGAAGATGCGGGAGAAGTCACCATCAAAGACAAGAACAGTAACAAAATCGTACTCTCCCAGGACGGGATCACGATAGAAAGCGCGAAAGACCTCATCATGAAAGCCTCCGGCAGCATTAAGATGGAAAGCTCTACGGGGCTGGAAGCGAAGGCCGGTACGCAGTTTAAGGCGGAAGGCTCTGCAGGGATGGAGATCAGCTCCAGCGCCAATACCGTGATCAAGGGTGCGATGGTACAGATAAACTGATTTTTTATGTCAATGGCCGCAAGAGTGGGCGACATGCACGTTTGCCCGATGGTTACCGGAACAGTTCCCCACGTGGGAGGCCCGGCCCTGCCTCCTGGCGGCGCAACGGTGATGATCGGCGGTATGCCGGCCCTGCGTGTGGGCGATATGTGTACGTGTACCGGTCCTCCGGACTCCGTGGTGAAGGGCTCCGCCACCGTTATGATCGGCGGGATGCCCGCGGCCCGGATGGGAGACAGCACGGCGCACGGAGGGTCCATCATCATCGGTTGCCCTACTGTCATGATCGGAGGTTAACGTTTAAAAAGATTTGTTATGCCCCAGGAAAATGCATTTCTCGGAAGAGGCTGGAGCTTCCCGCCCAGCTTTTCCAAACCCGACAAGTCGGTAAAGATGTTTGATGCCGATGCCGACATCGAAAGCTGTATCGCTATCATCCTCTCCACCGAAATAGGGGAGCGGGTAATGCAGCCGGCTTTCGGCTGGAAGCGCGACCGCTGGATCTTCGAATCCCTTTGGCACCACCACGGCTACCGCCATCCAGTCGGAGATAGAGACAGCCCTGATCGTATATGAGCCGCGCATCCAGCTTAATAAAGTGATCTTGCAACAAGACCCCGCCGAGGCAGGAAAAGTGAGCATTCTCGTGGATTATACCATTCGCAGCACCAACGCGCGGCATAACCTTGTTTACCCCTTCTATCTAACCGAAAAGTAACATGAGCGCTTCCGCACATATCTTGCAATACCTGCTGTCGGCCGACGGGCTTAACCAGTCGGGCCGTTCGCAGCCCGCCCTGGATCCCTCCGCGCTGCCTGTAGACGGGCGCAACCTGGGCGACCTCGCCTCCTTCGTCCACAAGCTGGCGGCGCAGGTGAGGTATTATGACGAGCAGCGCAACCCGCAGGGCGACTGGCAGGCGTTCTTCGAAGAGATCGGCGGGGCAAGCGAATCGCAACTGCAGGCGATGCTCGCAGGAACAGGAAACCTTTCGCCGCACCTGGCGCTATTGATGGCGTACTTCAAAGCGTATTCCATCGTCCGCGACGATATCAACCAACTCGCTAAAAAGCGGCTCGACTATTACTACGAAGAAGTGCTGCGCCTGCGCCGCACATCGGCCCGGCCGGATAAAGTACATGTGCTGTTCGAGCCTTCCAAATTCGCGAAGCCACTGCTGCTAAAAACCGGCACGGAGCTGGACGGCGGCAAGACATCCAACGGCAAGCCCCTCCACTACGCGCTGGACAGTGAGCTGGTCGTAACGCAGGCAAAGATAGGGGCCTCCGCAGCAGCTTCCGTGACGTCAATATCGGCGGTAAGAGCATTCTGTTCCGTGCTACGGATGCTTCAGCCGTGCGCATCGGCACAAAGACCGCCTGGCGCCCTATGGGCACGCGGCAATTGCCTATCCCGGAAGACAGCGGCCGGATGGAAACCGCTACTATCGGCTGGGCTATCGCTTCGCCTAACCTGCTGCTGTCTGAAGGGCTGCGAACGGTGAAGCTGCTCGTCCGTATGACGGCGCCGGTCATCACCACCGCGCTTACGATCACGCCGCACCTTAAACTGGCGTTCAGTACGGAAAAGGGATGGCAGGAAACAGACTTCGCCTATAAAGCCTCTCTCATTCCCAAACTGCCGCAGCTTCCTGGCAATGATAATGAAGTAATGCTCGAAGTACTGGCGACGCTTCCTGTGGAGCTGCCCGCCATCACGGCATACAATGAAGCCGTGCATAAAGGCGCCTTCCGGACGCAATGGCCGGTGATGAAGGTGAGCCTGGAACCGCAGAGTTTCCTTATAGAACAACTCAGCGCCTTCACCCTGGTGGATGTAACGGTAGAAGTGGGGGCACAGGGCGTGAAGCAACTGGTCTTACAAAACGACCAGGCATTGCAGGCGGCCGATAAACCGATATCGCCGTTTACCAGTCAACCCCGTATCGGGTCGGCTTTTTACATCGGCCATCGCGAAGCGTTCAGTAAAACGCTCACCTCCCTGAAGTTCACGCTGGAGTGGCAGGACCCGCCGGCTGATTTCAGCGAATACTACGAAGGATACGGCAACTCAATATACAGAACGGCGTTTTCCGCGCAGATCTCGATATACTCAACAACCGCAACTGGGACAGCCGGCTGCTCAACAAGGCGTTGCTGTTCGTAGGAAATAATCCCCTGGCGCCGGCGGCGATCAATGTTGGCGAAACGCCTTTCGCCAACCAGACGGCGGCACAGCCTTATCGCAGGAATCCCTCCCTGGCTTTGGGCGATGGCTTTACGCATGGGGTGAACCAGGGCTTCGTGCGCCTGCAACTGGCCACGCCTACCGCTGCGGAACTGGAGAACGCTCCGGCCGATGAACCATTTGAGGCATTCGGGCATAAGACGTACCCGGTCGTATATACGAAAACCGTGATCGCCATCAGCAAGATGACGACCGGAACCCCGCCGCCCTTGCCCAAACTGCCGTATACGCCTGTGCTCAAAAGCGTGATGATGGATTATACGGCCAGGGATACTTTCCGGCCAGACCAGCCCAATGGCATCGATCAGTTCTTTTTACAGGATGTGTTCGGTCCCGCAGAACCAACCGCTAACATCCCCGCCGCATTATTGCCGGTGCATCCGGGCGGCGGCGCATTGTATATCGGGCTGCAGGACGCCGAGGCGCCGCAGACCGTGTCGCTCCTCTTCCAGATCGAAGAAGGCAGCCTGGAAAGCGCTACGCTGTTGCGCAGTGCCGACCTGAACTGGAGTTATCTCTCCGGCAGCGAATGGCGGTCAATTACAGGAACAGATATCCTCGAAGAAAGCACTAATGGTTTGCAGCGCCCGGGGATCATCCGGCTCAACCTGGTACGGACGCCACGCTGGAACATAGCAGGATGCCTGCGGGTATGCGCTGGTTGCGGCTGCACGTAAACGATAATCCCGGAGGCGCGGCTTCCGTGAAAGATATTTTCCGCAGGCTGCTACGGCTACATTGCTGCTGCCGGATACGGGAAGCGAAGGATACGAGGCCCATCTGGCGGCGCCCCGGCCGCGGGTACCATAGCAAAGCTGGTGCGCAAAGTGCCGTCGCTCAAGAAAGTGACGCAGCCTTTCGCCTCCTTCGACGGGCAGCGCCAGGAATCGGATACCTCTTTCTACCGGCGCGTCAGCGAAAGGCTGCGGCATAAGAACCGCGCCGTATCTACAGAAGACTTTGAACGGATGCTGCTGGAATACTTTCCCGGTATCTATAAAGTGAAATGCATCCCACACAACACGCGCGACAGCTGGATGGAGCCGGGCCAGGTGCGGATGGTGGTTGTGCCGGACTGGCGGAAACGCCCGACGGAGACCCGCTGCAGCCCAAGGCCAACCTGCACCAGCTGCGGGAAATGGGGACTTCCTCGAAGGGGCATTCACCTCGCCATTCGTTAATCTGCAAATCGATAATCCTACATACGAGACATTATTGATCGACTGCCAGGTGAGCTTCAACCCCGGATTCGATCCAGGGTATTATGGGCAGGTGCTGGAAGAGGATCTGAAGAGGTTCCTCAGTCCCTGGGCATATGAAGAAGGGCAGGACATCGTGTTCGGCGGCAAGCTGCATGCTTCGGAAATACAATCGTTTATCGAAGGCCGGGAATATGTGAATTACATCATCGACTTCGCGCTATACCACCGCCACAATACGGAAATAGGCGGCGGGATCGGTGAAATGAAGATCGGGACAGACTTCATCGTCGGCACATCACCCGAACCGGCCATCGCCTCGTCCGACAATACCATCGCAGGCAAAGCCATCGGCGTCGATTTCGTGATAGGAGAGCCGGTAGACGTGGCCTCGGCCACCCGGCCGGATGCCATCCTGGTTTCCAACGGCAGCCACCGCATCACCGCCCTGCCCGACGGCGCTATTACCTGCAACGGGTTGCAGGACGGTATCGGTCAAATGATCATCGGACTCGATTTCATCATTTTTTCTTAATCCTAAAAACTTGCATCATGGCAGAACGTAGCAAAGCCCATTTAAAACAGGAGTTCCGGGACGGAGAGCGCCCTACCGGTAAAGACTTCGAAGACCTGATCGATTCCTTCGTCAGCAAAATGGACGACCAGGTGACGGTAGATCCTGTCACCCATAACCTCAATCTCCCCGGCGGCGTCAATCTCGCCGATACGGCCCAGGAAAGGCCGGTACGCTGCGCTTCAACAGCGGGACCGTGCAGGTGCACAACGGCGCCACCTGGGGCGCTATCAGCGGAGACAGCGGCGCCTTCCAGCCCATCAATAATACGACGGGCGTTGGCTATAACGCCGGCAACGTGGGCATCAACGTTGGTAATACGCCGCCTACTACGCGGTTGGAAGTACGTTTCAATACACTGGCCCCAACTGCCGTGGATATGGCCAAATTCGGCAACGCGGCGGTGGCTAACGGCGCTTCAGGGTTTACTGATTTCGCAGTGTTCGGGCATGCCACCCACGTGGGGCAGGCCAATAACTATGCTTTGCGCCAGGGGCCTAATGGCGATGTATCGCTCAACGCGCCGTCTACCCAGAATATCTCCTTCACCCACAGCCGTCTCAGCAACCGCATGACGCTCCATACCAGCGGCGCGGTGCTGATCAATACCAACGCGCTGTTGCCCGGTTCCGTAATGAACGACCCCGGCGGCACCAACCATATGTTACAGGTATTCGGCCACGCAGCCAAGAACCGTGGCGGCGGTACCGGGCCGATCTGTCAGACTTCCGCGCCAAACAAGATATCCGCAAGCTGGAAGATGGCCTGGAGAAACTGATGAAAGTACGCACCGTCCGCTATCGCTACAATGGAAAATACAATACCTCATCCGACCATGAAGAGTTCGGCATCATCGGCCAGGAAATCGGCGAGATCTTCCCTTACATGGTATCTACCGGCAAAGCCATCGACGAAGCTACCGGCAAGGAAGACGATGTGCTGATGTTCAACGCCAGCCCCTGACATTCGTGATGGTCAATGCCATCCAGGAACTGACGAACCGCGTACAGGAGCTGGAAAAACGGCTCAGCGCACTGGAAGGAAAAAAATAAACCATGGAACCGACCACGCAAATACCATCCGGACCTCCGCCCATGAAAGGGCAGGACTTCAACCTGCTGCGGGCGGAAGGGCTGAAGGTGCTCCAGGCTACAGCCGGCGCCTCCTGGACCAACCACAACCTCAGCGATCCCGGCATCACCCTGCTGGAGGCTTGTTGTTACGCGCTGACGGAAGCTGGCCTAAAAGCCGGAATCCCCATGCGCGACCTGCTGGCCAGCGATACAGGCATGGCGCAGGAAAGCCCGACGCCCGGCGTGGTATTGCCCATGGCGCCGCTCACCATCAACGATTTCCGGAAGTCCCTCATCGATCATCCCCTGGTGAGAAACGCCTGGTGTTCCCCATAGACGCTACCCTTGGCGGATTGCTAAAAGTATTGCTGGAGTTTGAAGACAAGCAGCTCAACACGAATACTTTCAACGTCTTGCTGAACGTAGACATCGCCACGCCGCCCGATCCGCCGCAGGTGATCAGTATTTCGGTGGATGTAGCTTTCCCCTTCTGGGACGAAGCGGCGGCGCAACCATTCAGTACAGATATCCAACTGCAAACCGTTACATTCCAGGATCTTGGCGGCGGTAATAACTGGGCGCTGATCGAGAACTCGACCTCCTACTTGTCGCGCATCAATGTGCAATACCAGCCTCCCGCGGCATCCATGACGGAGCTGGTGGTGGTGGCGCAGATCAATACGCCGCTGGAAGACCCCCTGCAGCAAATACCCAAAGTTCTCCAGGCGCTGCAAGCGCATATCTCCACCCTGGGCGATAATTCTCCCGCAGACCAATCTATACTCAAACAATACAATCGTTGGGTATTATCCGCCGCGGCGGCTGTGCGCAGTGTGGAAATGTATATGCGCGGTTACCGGAATATGTGTGAGCGCTTCACGATGTTCAAGCCCGTCCGGTTACAGGAAGTCGCCATTGTAGCGGGATTGAGATCAATGCCGGCGTAGCGCCGGAAGAGCTGATCGCTTCGATCCTTTTCAATATCGATCAACATATTACGCCTGTGGCCCTCATAAAGGGATTTCCGAAATGGGAGGCGATATGCCGGCAGACGAATTGTTTGAAGGGCCTCCCTTGCAGGGGGATTCCTGCCAGACGAGACACTCGTGGCCACGAACCTCCCGGAACGCCTGTTTACCTCCGACATCCTGCGCATCATCCTCCGCCACCGGAACGCCGGCAACGAAGACGTGAACATCCGCGAGAACGTGAACGACCGCCGGATCGTTTCGGTCCGCAACCTGGGCATGTCGCTCTATATCGACAACCGCATCGTGACCGACAGCGCCCGCGATACCCTGTGCCTGGCTAATAGTCAACAGCACATTCCACATCTGAGCTATTCCAAATCACGGATCACTTTATTCCGGAACGGGCTACCCGTTCCGTACGACTGGCAGCAGGTGCTGCTACGCGTGGAGCAGTTGAAAGACGAATGGCTGAACGGGAGCCCCGGCTTCGGCGACGATCTTGCGCTGCCCGCAGCCGAAAGCATACCTGTTTCCGATTACTATCCCATCCAGGAAGACCTGCCGCTGGTATATGGCGTAGGCTCCGCGGGATTGCCCGATTCTGCCTCCGTGGCCCGGCGGGCACAAGCCCTGCAGTTGCAGGGATATATGTTGTTCTTCGAGCAGCTGACGGCCGGACTTGCCAGCCAGCTGGGTAATCTGAACTCGTTTTTCTCCGCAGATCCCGATATTGACCGCACCATCTTCAACCAACCGCTGCCGCAACTGCCACAGGCGTCTTTGTTGCTGGGGATGGTTATCAGAGCACTTTACAAACGGCGGCAGAATCGACCGTTCAGTTCCAGCAACGCAGAAACCGGGTGTTGAATCATCTGCTGGCCATGTTTGGCGAAAACATGACAGACACGTCGAGCTTCGCATTCCATGAAGCGCTGCAGCCCGATGCTGCTACACCCGTACTGTTGCCGGATCTGCTCGCGCATCAGCAGGCTCAGATGCAAAAGGCATCGCTGCAACTCATCCGCGAGAAGTCCGCATTCTATTATGCATTGCCTGCGCTGAGCAGGCACAGGGCGCAGTCGTTCGGGAACCCGGTATGGCTGGAGGGATCGCTTGTGGAAATCACACACGCTGCCGGTCAGTACAACTGGGCGATCCTCAACCCCGGCGGACAGCCCATACTCCGTGGCTACACGACCGAAGAGGATAATTCTGCTACGCCTGCCCGTGAAACGGCCATGAAAGCACTCTTGCAGGCCGCGGCCGCCATGAGCCTGGGGAGGTATCCCCAGGGGTATTCCATAGTGCCCGAAGGCGCCCAGTTTCACTTGCAATTGCGTGAACACCCGGACGCGCCTCCATACGGGCGTTCAGTTACTTTGTATGCAGACTTGCCTGCGGCAAATACAGGGCTTACCCTGATCAGGGCGTATGTTCGAGTCACTGGCATCGCTTTGCCCTGACACCGCTGGAAAGAAAGCTTTGCCATTTGCTGGAGATCGCCGTGCAGGAAAAACGGGGCTTCTTTCCCCGCTGACGGACTACTTCGAGATCTATGACGAACCGCCGCCCATTCAAAAGAAATTCAGGTTGTTTTCCGCAGCCGTGCAGACCGGAGACGTCCTCCTGGTAAGCGAAGGCGTCTTTACCGGCGCGAACGACGGCGCTGCAGTGGCTTCGGCGGAGGCCGGGATCACGCAGTTGTTGAAAAAGGGCATCAAAATGGAAAACTACCGCATCGTTCCTGCACCGGCCAATACATTCCGCGTGCAGCTGATGCAATCCATGAATACGGTACTGGCAACTTCTGGTATTACCTACCCGACAGAAGCTGCCGCAAAGGCTGGCATTCGCCGGACCTGGTTATTGCTCAACCGGTTTTATGGGGGAAGGGATGTATATAACCGAGCACCTTTGCTGGCGCCCGTTACAGAAGCAGATCCGGCATTAGTGATCCCCGGCACGACGGATCCCTATTCCTTCCAGGTAAGCGTGGTGTTCCCGTCAGGATATGCCAATGATTTCAGCGGGGGCCATTGCAGGAGATCATGCCCGCGAAATACCGAGACCCGGAGTTCCGCAGCTTCGCCGAAAAGCAGGTACGGACGGCTTGTCCGGCACATATCCTGCCCCGGATCTATTGGGTTGACAGGGAACTGCCGACAGCCCCAGGCGGGTCTCCCGGTTTCTCGCGCTTAGAAGGCGCCTGGCATGCCTGGCAGAATGCCTGGCTGACCGACGAAACGAACATTGCACAGCTGCAAGGGCCGAGAGATGCTTTGGTAGCTGCTCTAAACGATATAATCGCCGCCGCGGAGAATGAGTAACCGCCGTCATATGATCCACCGTCAGCTGTTTGAACTGACCGCCTGTACGGCACAGCCCGCCTGGGAATGGGACCGCGTTTCCGCGGATTTCCACAGGGACCTGTTGCTGCCCGTGTTGGAGGCATGTTTCAGTGAAGCGGACAAAAGCGGAGAGCACCTGGTCATCGACCGGATAGAAGTGGATCTGGGCGTATTCGGCGGCAGGGAGGATTTCGTGAAGCAGGCCGGCGACCGGCTGCGCGAGCGCCTGGTGTTGGGGATTAGGGAGAAACGGCAGGAGGCTTCTGCCAATGGAAGCCATCGAACATCAACAAGTTCTTTAAGCATTACAACTATACCCGCAGCTGGTAAAACCGATCAGCAAACAGATGACAATAGGATGAATCCCGCCGGGAAAACTAAGCGAAGCGAAAGCGGCCTGGCGTTGATGCACGAGAAAGAAGCCCCCGTCGCCGCGTTCCTTTACTTCCTGCGTTCGGGCCGTTTGCCCTGGTGGTTCGAACATATGGGAACGGATTGTTTCGGAGATGCGTTTCAGGAAGGGTTGATGGAATCGGATATCCGGAATATCGCATCAGCCACCATGGATGAGCAGTATTTCTCCGGAAGTACAGGGGTAATGTGTTTAATTCAACCGCTGCAGGCATCAGGGCCGTTCAGGCGCTGAAGGAAGCGGTGTTGATCCGCCTCGCGGTAACCAAAGGTTGGAATGCACAGGCATTACAGCAGGAATGGGAATTATTGAAGCGCTTCGCGCATCGGTACCCTGCTTACTTCCCAGCATTCAGGCAAAGATACTGGGCCCGGGTGCTGGCAGCCGCAGCGGACGATCGTACAACACCCTGGGAAACCATCTTCCCCAGGCAGAAACACCTCAAAAACTGCTGGCACTGATATTTGACGAAGTTCGGCAGTCAGCACCAATAGCCCGGTCCACGTTAATCGCATTCCTGGAATCACGCATCGCAGGAGCCAACAAGCGGGATATGAAGTCCGATGAGGCAAGTGAAAAGAAAGAATTGCCTGTGGAAGAAATAGTGGCCAGCCCACGGGCGCCCCAACCAAAGAAAGACACACAACTAACTAAACCAGCGGATCCCGATATAGAAAAAGGCCTGTACGTTGAAGCTGCGGGCCTGGTGCTGTGCATCCGTTCCTATCAGAACTGTTTACCGCTACCGGGTGCCGCATCGGGAAGGAATGGTCCGGTCAGGGGCAACAAACCGCTGTGCGCCTGCTCGGCTACCTTTCCGACGGAGATGAAGACCTGCCCGAATACCGGCTGGTGTTTCAGAAGATATTGGCAGGCCTGACGGAAGAGGAGCCTCTTGAAGCCATCGCCCCGCCGACGGATGAGATGCTTGCTTCCTGCGACGAGTTGCTGGAGGCGGTACTCCAGCACTGGACGGCCCTCAAAAGCACCGGCCCCGGCGGCCTGCGCGAAGGGTTCCTGCAAAGGCCCGGCATGCTCCGCGCTGCCGGGAACGGCATGCAGCTGGAAATGGAGAAACGGGCGCAGGATGTGCTGATCACCCGGCTTCCATGGAGTTGTTCCATGGTGCGCCTGTCCTGGATGAGCCAATTTATCACCGTCAACTGGATATGAAAATTTCTAAAACACACATATCATGAAGACTCCCCTTTGCATTGTTTGGAAGCTAGGTAATTCACTTTTAGTGATGTTGCTGATGCTCATTTTCCCCATCTGGCATTCAGTCAGTATATCGTCAATATCGGATCGTCGCAGACGATTAACCTTCCGCCTGTGAAAGTAGGTGATCCTATTTTGCCTAATTCCATCACCATCGGTGTTGGCGGCGCAATGGGAACGGTGAAATGGACGATACAAGACCCCACTCCCCGGGCCTCTCCGGACCCGATCCCGGAGAATTCGGCTTTAAGAAAGACGGATGGAAAGGGAAGTTCCCAGCGGAAGAAGGCCAGTCTACCCCGGCAACCGGCCTCATGTCGATTGAAGGCACACCGGCAGTAGCAGGCGCCTGGGAAATCAACATCCGGGTACAGGATGATGCAGTCGCCAGCGGCGACATCAACGTCAATTCCGCACAGATCAAGATCGTGTTCGAAGCGGTGTACCCGCTAGACCTGGTACTGGTACTTGACCGTTCCGGCAGTATGACGTTGAAGACGAGCGGAGAGCCTACATCGCCCATGCGCTGGCAGGCATTGAAAGACGCGGTGTCCAATTTCGCGAACCTGTATAAGGAACATGCTATCCCCGGTAGCAAACTGGGGATCACGTACTTCCATACAGACGCTTCGCCTGTATCTCCCTGCTGTGGCGCCCTGAAAAACGTTGACGCTGCCTTGCCTGGCATCGTTACCGCGGAGTTGGCCACAGTAAACCCCGGCGATATGACCGCTATGGGTAAGGGGATCATTGATGCGGTTTCAAAGCTGGGCACACCCCAGCGTGCCCGTGGCATCCTGCTATTTACAGATGGCGAACAAAATATTTCGCCGATGGTGTTGACCAATGGCTCCGGCGTAACCGGACAGCCACCGTTCCCGCAGGCGCAGGTGGAATAAAGATTGCCACGATTGGCATCGGCAGCCCGTCCGGGGAATATCATACAACCCTCATGAACCTGGCGAACAACAATCGCGGGAAGTACAATACCACGCTGAACGGGATCGATTACACCGCACAGCCCGGCGGCGATGATGATGGTTCGCTCAGCATGGGTAGCGGCTTCACGCAGCAGTTTATCAACATGTTGTCTGAATTCAGCCCGCAATTAGTGACAAGCTCGGTGAAATTCGTGTCCAGCGCCGGGCGTACCGAACTGGCGAAATTCTCGCTGAATAAGGATGTGCCCAAGCTGGTCCTGGAATTTACCGGGAACATGGCGTTCTCATCTACCCAATTGCCTTACCTGCGGCAACTGATCGAGGTGAGGAAGAACGGTATGAATATCGCGCAATACGGCCGCCTGAGTTATGCAGGCAACTCCACCCGGAACTTCCTGCTCGTGTTCGACTTCGGCGCGAATGAAGATACCCTTACATCAGGCGGAGATTGGGAAGTCGCCTACTTTGAGCCAGTGATTGGCGTCGCGGCTACGCACGCCGCCGCCAATGTGCCGAAATCCCTTCGCCTGGGCCTCAATGTATTAGCCGACGACCATTATGTGGATATCGCCAGTTCCTTCACCCCCAAACAGCCCCGTGTCAAGAATCAGCTGAAACTGTCGGTAAACCTTTCCCGCCTGCAGATTCCGTTAACGGGCGCTGTCGTTAAAGTAATGGCCATCGCCCCGGGTAATGATGCGGGCGACGTATTGGCGAGAAATGCGCTAATCATCAAACCCAACGCGGCGGATACTTCTTCGCCGGGTGTGCAGAAATGGGCGGAGCTGCTGAAGGATTCAACCTTCCGCAATCAATTCAAAGGGGTCAGCAACCTGGTAACGCTCACGCATACTGCCGATGGTAAATATGAAGGAACGGTTGATAGCCTCAATGTAGCCGGTATTTACCAATTGGTTTATTTCATCACGGCCGAAACTCGGCCATGGGCAAGCTCGAACGTACATTCACTGAAGCGGTTTATGTTGCCTTCGGGGATGTGGACATGGCTGCTTCTAACGTCTCGACACAGATCGTGAACGGTACGCTGGTGATGACTTTCAGGCCGATCACTACCTATGGCAGGTATATCGGGCCGGCGATGGGAAGCGCCATTACGGTAACCAATCCGAACATTACGATCCAAAGCGTTGTAGATAATCAGGATGGTAGTTACACGATCACCTTCGCCGGAAAGATCGAGGAAGAAACGAAGCTGGTTATTTTGGGACAGGAAGTGTATACCGGCAAGCTGGAGAATGCGGGTAAAGAGCCCGGGAAGATCCTGGGGCTGCCGTCCTGGTTGATCTGGCTCCTGCTGCTGTTGGTCATCATCATTTTGTTTCTGTTGCTGCGCAAGAAGAAATAGGAGGGTTACGGCGCCTCCGCCGGCCCCTTTATCATAGGAGGACTCATGAGCCGCGCGTCCTGGTTATGCGCGGCTCATGATAAAACTTGAAAAGATGAAAAAGGAAAAAGTGCAACTCCGGCCACTGCGCATGCCGCGGCACCCCGTGGGATGCCATTCTTCCAGGCCAAGCTCTCGGTCAACGAACCGGGAGACGCACATGAAAAAGAGGCCGATGCCATGGCCGACCAGGTAATGCGCATGCCCGCGCCTCAGGGCGCCTTCGGCAATACGGGGCTCCCGTACAGCGGAAATGTGCCGCCTGCGAGCAGGAAGAAGACAAAATTCACCGGATGCCCCTCGCAGACCGGATCACCCCGGTATTGGCGCCACCCACCGCCCAAAGGAAATGTGCGGCCTGTGACGCCGAAGATGAAGCCCAGCGCTCCGGCGAAGCCCCGGCTCCCGCCGTAGGCGCAGGAACGGAGAGCGCCATCAGCGGCATGCGGGGAGGAGGGCAGCCCCTGCCGATGGAAACCCGCGGGTTTATGGAGAACCGTTTCGGGAGAGACTTCGGGAACGTACGTGTCCATGCCGGGGAGATGCTGGTCAACTCAGCAGGAACCTCAGCGCCAAAGCCTTCACAACAGGTAACGATATTTTCTTCAACGACGGCGAATACGCACCCCATTCCAGTACCGGCCGCCGGTTGCTGGCCCACGAACTCACGCACGTGGTGCAGCAGAACGGCTCGCTCGCCAGGAAAACCATTCAGCGGTATTCCTGGCCTTACCGGTTAAGACAGTCGAGGGAAGTCTCGGAAGCCCGGTCAGAAACCATCTCCGGCGCACCTGCCGCTTACGCCGCCTGGAACGGCACTTTCAGCTGGACTTCCAGGTTCAACATCGTCCTGGACGCGCTGCGCGGCCGGGCTAACCTGATCATGCGGCTGCATTCAACGGCCGCACCCGCGGTGCAGGCCGCCTGGGCCGCCGCGATAGAGAGCCGGTGGGGCAGCCGCATGTGCCTGCGCATCCAGCCGCTGCAAAGCCGGCTGGGGCCATGTAAGATGCCTATTCATGTAGATATTCAATGGCAACGGCGGGCTGCGGACGCTCATTATTCCATCAACCCGCAGGGCGCCGGCGGCACCACCGGCGGACGGGCAGGTTCTGGCGGTACTTCCAGCATGACGGACTGGGGCACGGCAGACACGCAAGACGTGACACATGAATTCGGGCATATGATCGGGAATGCCGAAGAATACTTCACCACCAATGGTACCAACTACGCCACCGGCGGCCGCAGGGGCTTCCGGGATGTGGGAGGGGGATCATGAACAACCCCGCGGAGGCGGCGCGGCTCCGGCATTTCAACTTATTCCGCGAGCAGGTGGCGATTATGCTGCGGCTCCCGCAATCCAACGTTACAGTTATTTATGACGACCCGGCCATCGAGCTGTGTAAAGTGGAACTGGGAGACTTCCCCATTCCGCGCCGCGATCCGGGTGATTTCCCATCCACCTCAGGAGAAGGAGGAACCGCATATGCTTAAATCATCCAACATAAAAGCCCCCGCGCCTCCGGTAACGGCCTGCACGACCCCTTCCTCGTTCATGCCCTCGATTTCCTGAAGGCATTTACCGTAGCCAGGCTGGAAGCTCACTTCCGCCAGGCTCCCTACATCCGTCCGGAAATGCCGGCGCCGCCGGAGTCTGACGACAGCTCCTTTGCCCGTTATGTCCGTCATGCGGAACTAACTACGGAAGAGCTTTTGCTGATCGCCTGCGCGTTGGCGCCGGGTGTGGTGGCGGGCTTCTTCGATAATATCATTCAGGCGTATCTCCCGCAAGGGGGCGAATTCCCGGAGTTCGGCGGCGCCAAAGGCAATCACCACCGTGGTACATTGCCGACGGAGAAACGGTGATGTTCCTGCTGGCCGGCAGCGACGCCGGTTTAAGGCTCAGGTTGCTGCCATTGTTCGGAGACGGAGTTACCTGTTCCGCAACCGCATTCTGACCCTGGAGCCTGTCCGGACCGGCGAGCCCCGCTCAGCGGCCGCCTGATGGCAGATCCGGAGTATGCCGAGGTATTCATGACGGGCCGCATCGCCCGCCCCAAGCTCAGCATGCATTTCCCAGCCGAATATATCGAGACGCAATTGGAATGGGACGACCTCGTACTGCCTGAAGGTGTGCGGGCGCAGATCCGGGAGCTGGAAAGCTGGATCACCCACCAGGGTGTACTGATGCAGGACTGGAACATGGGCAGGAAACTAAAGCCCGGCTACAGGGCTTTGTTTTACGGTCCGCCGGGAACGGGTAAGACGCTCACTGCTACGCTGCTCGGTAAGTACACCGGGCGCGATGTGTACCGGGTGGATCTGTCTTCTGTGGTTTCCAAATACATCGGCGAAACGGAAAAGAATCTGTCTGCGTTGTTCGATAAAGCGCAGGATAAATCCTGGTGCTCTTTTTCGATGAGGCGGATGCGCTGTTCGGAAAACGGACGGGCGTAAGGGATGCGCATGATAAATACGCGAACCAGGAAGTGTCGTACCTGCTACAGCGGATCGAAAGCCATGCCGGCCTGACGATCCTGGCGTCGAACTTCAAGAACAATATGGATGACGCGTTCATCCGCCGTTTTAATTCCATCATTTACTTCCCTCCGCCGCGTGCCGAAGACAGGTTGCTGTTATGGAAAAAGGCTTTCCCGGCGGCGGCGAAGTTGCAGAAAGACGTAAACCTGCCGGCGATAGCGGAGCAGTTCGAGCTAACGGGCTCGCATGTGCTCAACATCGTACAGTACGTTTGTCTGCAGGCGCTGGACCGGGGAGCCCCAACATCTCGCAGGCGGACATTATCCGCGGCGTGAAAAGAGAATTGGAAAAAGAAGGAAAATAACCCATCAATAATTTCATCATGATTACTCCAGCCATCAAGCAGAAGATCATTTCCATTGTCAACGTGTTCGAGACAGGCTCAGCCGAAGGCGAATATGATGCGATCGCAATTTTCCCGGACGGCCGGAATGGCTCGCGGCAAATCACTTATGGCCGCAGTCAGACCACCGAGCAGGGGAATCTTCGCAACCTCATTGCGCGCTACATTGACCTGAACGGGCAATTCGCGGACGCTTTCCGTCCGTATATGCCCAGGATCGGTACGGTACCGCTGGTGAATGACGCGGAATTCAAAAGATTGCTGAAGGTGAGCGCCCAGCAGGATCCGATTATGAAGCAGGCGCAGGATGAGACCTTCGAGCTGCTGTACTTTGCGCCCGCATTATACTTCTTCAATGCGGAGCAATTCGCGTTGCCGCTTAGCCTGTTGGTCATTTACGACAGCTTTATCCATTCGGGTATCGTGCCCGCGTTCCTGCGGTCGCGGTTCCCGGAACGCACGCCATTGCGCGGGGAGACGAAAAGGCCTGGTGTCTGCCTATACACAGACGCGTCAACACTGGCTGGCTACGCATTCGAAAAAGTGCTCCGTCCTACCGTGTATCGTACCAAGACGTTTCTCAATGAAATGAGTAAAGGCAACTGGATGCTCGATCAGCCCGTCAAAACACAAGGCGTCATCATACCCTGATCCGGATGCATTCCAGCGCAGCGCCCCATACCGGACACTTCCATCCCGGCAACCAGTCTGCCCATGAGCACGCTGTGAGCGCCGGCAACCACGAGGAACGATCGTTCTTCGGCGGCGCGCCCGTGCAGGCCAAGCTGGAGGTGAGCCCGCCAGATGATCCACAGGAAAGGGAAGCTGATGCGGTGGCCGACGTGGTAATGCGGTCGGTTGACCCCTGCCCCGCCGGAAATGCCCGGGGCGCAGGCGCATTTGCACAGCAGTCATATACGGGGCGTCAGGCATGCCTGTGCAGCGGTCGTGCGCGGCCTGCGAATCGGAGGAGATGGTGCAACGATCCGATTATCCGGGACTGAGCAGTCCACCGGTAGTACAACGGAAATGTGCAGCCTGTGAAACGGAGGAGGAGCATGTGCAACGAAAATGCGCATCCTGTGAAGCGGAGGAAATGGTGCAGCGGTCGGCATATAGTCCGGGGCGGGGACAGGGTTGATCCAGCGGGAATGTGATGAATGTAAGATCGAAGAAGCATCTAAGGAAGAAACGGAAGAAGACGCTGACAGCGAAGAGCCGGAGTCTGATGAAGCTGCTGGCGTTGGCGGCGGTGCCGATGTGGAAGACGAGACCGTGAGCCCGAAAGCAGCGCCGGGAGGCGCGTGGAACGTTGGCGCGGGTTTCGAATCCGGTTTGCGGTCCAGTAAGGGCGGCGGGCAGCCCCTGGCGCCGGATGTGCGCCAGGGCATGGAGCAACGCTTTGCCCAGGATTTTAGTCACGTCCGCGTGCACAATGGCACGCATGCCTCCAGCCTCGCTTCGAGCATCAATGCACAGGCGTTTACGCATGGTTCGGATATCTACTTCAACCAGAATAAATACGATGGCCGATCATCTGCGGGTAAGCGATTGCTGGCCCATGAGCTGACGCACGTAATACAGCAGACCGGCAGCGCAGCCATTCAACCAAAGATCCAGCGGGTGGGTAAATGGGCGCATAATGAAATTGAAGGCGTTATGCGCGGGCAGGACAAAAACCTGATTACGGAAGCGGGCGTTCCCGGCGCATCCCGGACCGGTGAAGCACTTAACCGCGCGGGATATGCGGACCTCTACAAATCGGATAAGCACATCGTCTCTGGTGTACGCGCTAAGATCAAAGGCGATGATGACCTGACTCATAATGTGAAATACTCGTACGAAGGCTTCCAGAAAGGCGGCGACAAATACCGGAAATGAAGCAAGCCGCCAATAAGATCCAGTTCGGACCGAAGTATGAAACCAAAACAAATACCTGGGACTGGAAGCCCAGCTTCCCTGCCAATTTCCAGATCGGCGAGATCAAACCGCTGTTCCTTTACGACTTCCCCGGTTCGAAAGATAAGATTTCGGGCGGCTTCACACAGCAAAGCCATTACATCAAGGGCTTCGAGGCATTTGTGGCGCAGGTGCACAAAGACGTAGGCGCTCCCGCTCCGGCGAGCATCTCCGGCTCACCGATGGATCTTACCCCGCTCATCCCCGCCGCCCTCGATTACCGTAAATTCGATACGGAACATCAGAAAACCGGTCCTGGGCATATACTTAAGAAGAACACGGCCCAGCGCATCTGGCTGTACAACATGGGCCACGGCATCGGTGTGTACTTCTTCGTCCGTCATCCCTATACAGACAAGACTTACCCAGAATCGGCGGATGCCCAGCTGAAGCAGCTGGACCCGTTGCTGCGGGATTTACGGAAAAAGAAACCTACGATGAATGCCGCGCTCGGGCCGAAGCGCATCCAGAAGCAGGGAGAAAAGAAAGACTGGAAGGCCGATGCCCGCGCCTGGGAAGATAAACGGCAGGCATGGGTAAAAGGGAAAAATGGAAAAGACAAGCCGAAGAAATTCCTGAAGGAAGATGCAAAAGGTGTGCTTAAACGTGGGAAAGTAGATAAGAAACTGGGCATCACTTCCAGCAAGGATACAAAGGATAAATACAAGTTCGCGAAAGATGTCCGCTTCTGGAGTGGGTTTAAAGGCAGAATCTTCGGCGCGCTGCGTTTCCGTTTCGGTGAAACGTTCGATAAGGTGGAGGCGTTCTTCGCTAAAGTGCGCGACAAGTTCCGCAAGCACCGCGAAAAAGCGGCGGAACATGAAAATACTGATCCAAAGAAAGCAAGCAAGTTCGAGGGATGGAAGAAGATCGCCACGAAAGCGATCATCCGGCTGGCTGCGGGCATCTTCAAGGAAATGATCGCTTCCGCGTTCAACTCTTTCGTGAAATGTATGAACAGCATCTTAGGCGTGATTGTCGATAAGTACGAAAAGGGACTGCAGGAAGAAGCAGATGCGGTGCTGAAGAAAGTGCAGCCGGAATGCTGCCAGATCATGAGCTTCAAGGATAAGTTCGATAAAGAACTTGAAAAGCATGAAGCTACCATCAAAGAATTCACCGAAACGGTGGAAACGATCAAAACCTGGCAGGAAATCCTCAGTAATGTTGAAACGGCCGTGCGCATTGGCGTACAGGTAGCATCCTGCGGGCTGCCACCGGGGCTGGGTTGCGTTTGGGGTTGGTGGCGCAGATCGGTATAGAAGCAGGCCTCAACCTGCTGATGCGTACCGATTATTTCGAAGATGAAATTGCCAAGCCGGCCGCAGCGGCCCTGATGGATGCCATCGTAGGGGAAAAGCTGCATAACTTCATGATCGATATGCTGGCTGACACTCCGCTGGCGCCTTATCTGGCGGAAGCGAAAGACTGCAGGCGCATGACGAAAGGTAAAGGCGGCGGCATGGGCGCTATCGGCGCTAATATCGGGAAGCTTAATCCCAACGATCCCGCGGTTGTGAAAGCCCGTAAGGAATGGGAGGCCGAGTATAAAGATCAGATACTTGCCGAGCTGAACCAGACTTTTGAACAGGGCGATAAACCCTTACCGAAGAAGATTTCAAAACCATCCTCGAAGCCATACAGAAATCCGGTCTCAAACCGGATGAACTGAAACGGCGCATCGAAAATGCGAAATCAGGCGAAAAGATCGAGCTGGCCAAGGCGCTCAAAAACGTAAAACGCAAAGTTGACTACGATAAGGCTAAAAAGGCCAATCAGAGCTATGAGAAAGCCATCGGCTGGGACCCCGCCACCTTCCAGGAAGGCGCCACCGAATCAGGAAGCGAGGAGTTCGCCAATGCCGTGTACGACCTCCAGGAGTCCATGGGCATTCATGCAGACGGATCGCCGGAGGCGGCACCACGCAGAAGGTCTATGAAAAGAAAGGACTGGAGAAAGACGAGGTGTACAAGAAGGCCCAGGCGGTAGAAGCCTTCGAGAAAGCTGAAAGGCAACGGAAGGCGGATGAAAAGATTAAAGAGGAAACCCTCAAGAAGTGGGAAGAGTTTATAAAGATCCCTGCTGTTAAGGCGGCCCTGGACAAAGAGTTCCCTACAGACGAAGCGTTCAGGAAAGACCTGGCGGCGTTAGATTGGAATCAAGTGGGCAATAACGGAGTCAAGATACTGGCGCGCAGCTATGGGGGAATTATTATCGCCAAGACTTCCGGCGGTTCCAGGCTGGGGCTCCCGTTAAAGTCGCGGACCTGCTAAAAGAGGGCAAGCCGGTGAAAGTGGTGGTCGATATACTGGATTTCACGCTCCTGAACGATACAAAGGAGGTGAAGATGGATAAGGACGCAGATTCCGCCGAATATCTCAACCTGGCGAAACCAAACGCCGGTGGCGGTCATGATACGGTTTATTACCAGTTCTCCGGTGAAAAGAGCGGTAGTAAGGTGAATCTGGGCGGCTTTTTCTTCCTTGGCAGCTTCCATGACTTCGATGGCCGTTAACCGCCGTATATCCCTATTCTAACCTTCCAACCCCGAAATTTCCCTATTTTCGCCCCTTTACCAATCTTGGCATCATGAAAAGAATAATCGGCCCGGTTGTCTTGTTTTTGCTGGGCACCGCTACGGCAGTCGCGCAAACCGACCGCTGGCAGCAGCACGTTAAGTATCAGATGGATATCGCGATGGACGCAAACTCCCATCGCCTTACCGGCAAACAACAGCTGGCTTACACGAATAATTCCCCGATACCCTGTACCGCGTTTTCTATCACCTGTACTGGAACGCATTCCAGCCCGGCAGCATGATGGATCAGCGTAGCCAGGCGCTGGGTAAAAAGATCATCGGTAAAGACGCCGAAGGCAATAACCGCCACGACTGGGATGCCCGCGTTACCGATCGCATCTCCAAACTGGGCCCCGCCGAGATCGGCTACCAGAAGGTATTATCCCTCAAAATGGACGGCCGCCAGCAATCCTGGAAAACGGAAGAGACCATCCTCGTCGTAACCCTCGACCGCCCAATTTTACCCCGTAGCACCGTGGTGTTTGACATGGACTTCGAAGCGCAGGTGCCTGTGCAGATCCGTCGCAGTGGCCGTAATAACAAGGAAGGGGTAGACTATTCCATGGCGCAATGGTATCCCAAGATATGCGAATACGATTATGAAGGCTGGCATCCCACCCCTACATCGCCCGCGAGTTTTACGGCGTTTGGGGTGATTATGACGTGAAGATCACCATAGATAAGAAGTTTGTCCTGGCAGGTACCGGGTACCTCCAAACCCTAACCAGATAGGATACGGGTACGAGAAGAAAGGAACGAAGGTAGCCCGCCCCGCCGGCAATACCCTCACCTGGCACTTCGTGGCGCCCAATGTGCATGACTTCGTTTGGGCGGCCGATCCGGATTATAAGCACATCAGCAAAAAGGTAGACAACTTCACGGCGCATTTCTTCTACATAGAAAACGAGACCACCCGTGTAACATGGCCTAAACTGGCGGAGATGATCCCCACGGCTTACGAATACATTAAGAAACACTTCGGCCCCTACGGCTGGGAACAATTCTCTTTTATACAAGGGGGCGACGGCGGTATGGAATACCCCATGGCCACGCTCATCATGGGAAATGGTAAAATGGACGGCCTGTACGGCGTTGCTATCCACGAATGGATGCACTCACTGGTACCAGGGCATGCTCGCTACCAACGAAAGCTTGTATCCATGGATGGACGAAGGCTTCACCACCTTCGCGGAAGATAATACCATAGGTGAAACCATCGACTCGCTCAAAGGGCAATGGCATCATGGCGGCAGCTATGCCAATTACTTTGCTTTGGTGCGCAGGGGCTTCGAAGAACCCATCAGTACGCATGCGGATCATTACAATACCAATTTCGGCTATAGCATCAGCTCCTACTCGAAAGGCGCCGTGTTCCTGGAACAACTGGGTTACGTGATCGGCGCCGCCAACCGCGATGCCGGCCTGCTACGCTATTACCGAGACTGGCGGTTCAAGCACCCAAACTCAAAGGATTTTATCCGCGTAATGGAAAAGGAAAGCGGTATCCAGCTGGACTGGTACCTGCAATACATGGTTAACACCACCCGTCATATCGATTACGCGCTCGACAGCGTTTACGAAGCCAATGGTAAGGCGGTCGTGGTCATCCGCAACGCGGGCGACTTCCCCATGCCGGTTGATCTGTTGGTGCAGACGAAGGATGGCCGTAAAGAAATGCACTACATCCCGCTGACGCTCATGTTTGGTGTTAAGCCCAACGAAGACACGCAGGTAAAGCGCATTGTTCATGATGGCTGGCAATGGACGCAGCCGAGCTATCGCATCGAACTGAGCGTTCCGCTGTCGCAACTGCAATCTGTCGAAATCGATCCCAGCCAGCGGCTGGCCGACATCGAGCGGAGCAATAACAAAGCCGTTTCGAAGTAACAGGAGACTTTATATGGAAGAGGCCCCGGCAACGGGGGCCTTTTTTATGTTTACACATTGCAGTCCGGACTGAAATTGCATTTTAGCAGGTTTAACCGGTAATTGGACCGGTCGAAAAAACACCCTCAACAGCGTTTCAGCTTACCTTTGTCAAGAGGTAAATCAGCATTGGGCGTCTTGTCGGACCGTCACTTCACTCACCCCAAAGCACGCCTCCGGATCTAATTTTATACGCCAGTTATCGTACCCTTATGCCAGCGAATTCTTACAGCCCTGCGGGCTTTATAGATTTCTCTATGGAAGCCGCGCGCCTTGCACGGCAGGCGGCTATCCTCGAACAGGAGGAGCTATTAATGCTTGCCAGACATGGTCTTGCACCCGGACAACATGTTATCGAACTTGGCTGTGGCCAGGGTAAAATGGCATATGCCATTGCATGCATGGCGGGCGCAGAAAGTGTAACCGGTATTGATGTGCATGCTGCATTCATAGAACAGGCACGGTCGACGTATGCGGTGCCTGGACTTAATTTCCAGGAGAAGTCAGTTTACGACCTTTCAGGATTGAAGCCGTCTGATTTCATCTTCGCACGGCTCGTATTTCAACATCTGGACAGGGTGGAAGCGGCATTGGAGCAGATACGCATGAACCTCCGGCCTGGAGGCCGGGTATGCATCATCGACGTGAATGACGATTGGTTGTTCATGGAGCCATCCATTCCGGCGTTCGATCAGCTGGTCCGTGCAGGGATTGAATACCAGGCCGGTTTGGGAGGCGATCGCCTTGTTGGGAAACGGTTGCCGCTGTATTTGAGCGCAGCAGGGTTCACCGATATGAAGATTGAGGTGCTGCCTTTTTCGTCGGCATTGGTGGGCATGCAACACTTCCTGGATATCGCGGTCTCCTTCCGGGCCAATCAGGCGCCGGGGGAAGGAACTGTATGACGAAGTTTTGCGTACGATGGAGAACCGTACCGCTTCATATCATGGCATGGCGGGCGTATACTGCATTTCTGCGACGGCACCATAGTTACAACAAATATGAACCAGGCTTTTATTGTTAACGCCCGCGACGAAAAGTTGCGGGATGCGATCTTCCGTTTTCGTTACGACGTGCTCGTAACCGAGCAGGGGAAACATCCTACTTATGCGGATCACCTCCAACAACGTGTCCATGAACCGCTGGATGATTCCGGCTGGCTGTTCGTGAAACTACAGGATAACCGCGTGACAGGAACGGCGCGTGTCAATGTTTTCGAAGATATCCGGGAGCCGGTTTTCCTGCAACGTTTCAGCGTATCGCTGATCGACCGGTTTCAGCTGCGCAGCCAGGCCATTGTAGCATCCCGGATGATCGTTTCATCCCGGTGCCGGGGCTCCAGGATATTTATGGAGCTCGTGACTACCGCTTTCCACGAAGTATTACGTAACAACCGGTCCCTGCTGCTGATGGAATGCGCGCCGGTATATGAAGCGCTTTTTCTCAAAGTGGGATTCATGCGGTACGGTAATCCCTTCCTGCATCCGGATGGGATGATGGTCAGCCCCATGGTACTGGATGGCAATAACGTCGCATACCTCCAGCGGGTGGGTTCGCCGTGCTTACGGTTTTATCCGGAGAACTTCGTGCCGGATGAAAAGTTAGGGAAACGATCGGAGCGTATTGCCGTCAGCTGGCAATGATGGGCAGCGCCTGTTAGAAAGTTTCGCATTCGCGGCAGAGATCAAGTTGGGATTTACGGCGTCGTAGCAGCAGGTTCAGGTATCGCTTGCGGTTCTCTGAATGCAGGATGGATACCAGGTCTTGCTGCTGGAGGTTGCCCACTACGCCCTTGCTGTTGAGGTCGCTGCAACAGACGGTGATATCGCCGTTAGGCAACAATACCATCTGTTTCATCAACATGCTGCAGCCAATCTTATGTCGCTTTTCCCGCACTGCCACAGATGATATTTCGCCTGCCCAGTTGTGCAGCCGCCGCAGTTCGAACCAGTCGAGCACATCGTACAGTTCCCGGAATTCGGGATGCATCCATTTGGCGTGCAGGGGTTTGTCTGCCGGTATGCAGGTAATCCCATATATCCGGGCGGGCTTGCCTAGCCGGGTATTCACGGCATGGAGGTTTTTGACGTTCTGAAAGAAGACGGGCCAAACTGCATTGGTGCGCATAGCTTCGAAAGCCTCCGGGGTGCCGCCGTCGAAGCTGAGGCCGATAACGTCTACCACACCCAATTGCAGGATGTCTTCCGCCAGTTTCTCCCGGAGCAGCATGCCGTTGGTCAGCATCCGGATTTCCGGGAAGGGGAGGCGCAGGGCGCGGGCCTGTTTTTGTATTTGCCGATTACTGCCAGCATCTCCAGCCGCCTGGATGGAGCAGGATTTCCCCGCCGTTATGGAGATTGATGACTTCCACTTTCCGGAAGCGGGCGTCTGCAAGCATCTGTGAAAAGAATAGCTCCAGCGTTTCCTCACTGATGGATTGTTTTGGCTTGAAGTGATCGAGCGAGCAGAAGGTGCAGCGCAGGTTGCACTGGCTGGCAAACTCAATATTGATCTCCCGGACGCTGAGACGGCTCTTGTGACCAGGCATGCGGTAATAATAAAAATAGTCTGCCACATACACGAGGCCTTGCAGCGTTTCGATGAAGGGCCACAGGACGGGGGCGTGATAGAACCATTTTTTGAAATGCTGTCTTAGCGAGATGTACATGGTTTCTCTGTGTTGGTTACGTAGTAACACACGCAGAAATCCCTATACCCTGAAGCGATTGTAAAATAAATCAGAAACGTAAGTATGCCCCGAACTGAATACCCGGCCAGCTATCCTTCCAGGTTTTGCTCTCCGCATCGAATGTGGAGGAGGTGGTGTAGAGAGGTTTAACCGCCCTGTATCCCTGTGCAGGAACCGGTTCATTGAAGATGCGGTCACCCGGCGCCAGGCGCTGCCAGCTTTCGGTATTGATCCTGTTGAGCATGTTCCAGAAACCCCTGCCACCAAAGACCATCGTTTCCCGACCGTGCGCTCCGCCTGTAGGCCGATGCGGTGCAGTCTTTCAGTGATTTCCACCCATTTGCTGCCGAAGCCGGCAGAGTCTGCCTGGAAATTCTTGACGACTTTCCCGGAGGTGAAGCTGGCCTGTGCGTGCCAGGTCTCATTGAACGAATAACGGGCGCCGGCTCCATAACGAAGTGAGCCATGGCTGACGTTGCTGCTGTACCCGATGATGCCGTGCAGAAAGGGAATTCCTCCTTTGAAAACGGCGTTGGCAATGAAGTATTCCGTGACTTCTATGCCCACAGTGGTATACCGGGTGAAGATTTTGTTTTCTTTCTTATTACGGCGTGTGCTTTGTATAGTTGCCGAAGACAAGTTCCCCGCGCCTGTCAATTTACCTGGTATCGCATTGCGTAGCGGTGCAGAACGGTAGGCCGTTTGCCGGAGGCGCTCGTCTGCCCGGGCGGTAGCAAGGGCTGCCGGTGGGTTTGAATTTGTCCGGGAGATGATGATCGCGATATTAGCTGATGTTGAATCACTATTAACGGCGGCTTGTGTAGTATTAGAGGCAGACTTTATGGGAGTGTTATTCGTGTTGCGGTTGGATGAAAGTGCATTGCCAGTTGCTCCCTTCACATCCACAGAAGGCTTCATAGTGCCCGGTGAATTTAGCTTGCCATTCAGCAACGGCTGCGCTTTACCCGTGGCGGTGTTCGTGCCCGGTGACTTCGAAACAATACGCTTAGTGAAGATGACGTGATCACCGTACAGCTTGTACGCTGCTTTCAGCTGCATCTGCATGATATCCAGCAATTCTTTCGTGGTGAAGATGTTGCGCGTCAGCTTGATGGGTTGATGTGGATGGATGGTGGAAGGGCCAAAGGAAAACTGGAGCCCCGTCTGCCGGGAGATTTCCTTGCGTAATTGCTCCGCGCTGAACCGGACTGCCGGCAGCGTCACCCGTTTACGCAGTACGTCCTGCCCAGCGGAAGGCAAAGTGAACAGTATCAGTATGAAGGGCCACCATCGCAGCAATCGATTAGTCGCATGCATTTCCATAAATGTAAACCGTGTCATTGGCTTTGCGGTATTCCAGCCGCAGGGATTCCGTGATCACGGTCAGCACGTAATCCAGCGGTTTGTCGTTGAATGCGGCAGTGATCCTGCAATTGGCCAGCGCGGGGTAATCGAGTGCCACGGGAATGCCGTAGGACCTGGAGAGCGTTTGCACGACTTCTCCAAGCGGGGTGTCATTGAAATCAAACACCGTCTTCGAGGGCAGTACACCGGGCGAAACGGGTTTATTATGGGAAAAACGTTGGGCTTTCAGGAGGTAGACGCCTTTCATGCCGGCTTTCAGCAACATGCTGTCTGCAGGCCCGCTCGCCATCACAGCGCCTTCGCTGACGGCGACGGTGATGCTGTCTGTGAACCGGCGGATATCGAAGGCGGTACCCACTACCCGGATGGTGAGCGGGCTTGCCTGTACGGTAAAGGGATGTTCCGGATCAGATGCCACCCGGAAGGCGCCGCTGCCGGAAAGCATTGCCGTCCGTTCTCCCTCCGGCGTTTTCCCGAACGTAAGCTGCGCGCCGGGCTCGAGCGTGGCTTCGGAGCCGTCTGATAGTGCATATCGTTGCTGGCGCAGTCCGGCTTCATAAACGGCAGCCTCCTGGGTTGTGTTCTTTTGCAGGAGGAACCACGCGCCGCCCGCCAGCAATACCACGGCCGCCGCGGCGGCCCAGCGGGGCCAGATGCGGCGGACGGGCCGGGGCGCCCCGTGCTGCTTATGCCAGCGTTCCCATTCGGCTGAAACGTCCGGCCGGCGGTAAGGGGTCCCTGGGCCGGCGGTGTTCCATACCTGCTGCAGCTGTTGGAATGCCGCTGCGTTGGCGGGTGTATCCAGCCACTCCCCAACGGCCATCGCTTCTTCAGGACCGGCCTCTCCGGCCAGGTATCTGACGAGCAGTTCGTCGGTAACGGTGATATGTGGTTGTGCGCTCAAACCGGATTTAAGATAATAATTTATCGATATACACACAGGCCGCTCCGCCCATGGCGATGTAATCGGCCAGCTTCTCCCGTAGGATGCGCAGTGCCTTGCTCATTTGCGTCTCTACCGTTTTTACGGACAAAGACAGCGCCTCGGCGATCTCCGCGTACTTCTTTCCCTGTTCCCTGCTCAGCGTGAAGATGAGGCGGCATTGCGGCGGCAGTGCGTCCAGGGCTTCCCGATGCGGGCGCTTAACTCTGCCACTGCGAGCTTCCCGCCGGCGTCTCCCGCATGTATGCCGTTTGCATGATGCGCCAGCCAGCTGGCGTATTTCCTGCCGTAATCCTCCTTCCGGATGCGGTTTAGGCAGTGGTTATGGACGGCGCGGTACAGGTACGGTCCCGGATTTTCCCCGTCTTCCAGCAATTCCTGCTTTTCCCAGACCTTCGAAAACACGGCCTGAACGGCATCGCTGGCTTCGTCAGGATCTTTGAGCAAGGTATAGGCATAACGGTGCAGCTTTTCGTACCAGGTATGAAAAACATGCTGAAAGTTCGAAACCAGGTATTTGTTTCCGTTACTGTCCAATGTCAGGTTATGAGGCGCGGCGCTCCCGCGTTTACACAAAGTAATACACGCGGGAGAAACTTTACCCTGATGCACCGGGAAATATTTTCTAAAAAATTACCCTTTCGAGCTGGGTAGGCCAGGGTTGTTCCGGCTTTTCGCGGAGCTGGAGGGTGTGGAGGTGGTGGTAATTGTGGTAGATGGTAAAGTACAGCACCTCGCGGGTGGTGAGTTTGCCCAGCAGGGGATGGGGTAGCTGGTAGCGGTCGAGCTCCTGTTCTGTCCAGTTGCCGACCTGGCTGATCAGCTTCGTTTTCTGCTGGTCGAATTGCCGCAGGAGGGTGTCGCGCTGCCCGATTTCCGTTACGGGAGGGATGTACGGGCGGGTAGACACGGCGCCGTGCTGGAGCAGCCGGCGGTATGCATCGCGTATTTCTTCGAAGCTGCGGGACGCTTTGGCGGGTTTTCCGAACCAGCGGAGGAAGAACCTGGCATGCCCAGGGCCTTGTTGACGGGTTTGGCGCTGCGGATGAGGTGGTCCAGCTGCTGCCCGGCAGACCACTTGCCTTCCGGCGAAACGATAAAGCGATGATCGGAAAGGGAGCCCACGAAGTCGGAAAAATCGGTGAAGCTTTTATCTAGGAGTTGCTGAATTTCTGGTTGTTGCATAATCGGGAGGGTGCATTCCAACACATCACATTCGAAGCCCTGATCGCGGACGAAGCGGATCATCGACTCCTCGCCGACTTTCATATCCACGACGCGGAGCACCCGGTCGCAATCTTCGATGTCCACGTTGCAGGACGTTACTTCAAAGGTATTACAAATTGCGCTGATAATGTGTTTACGGGCTTTCATGGTGCCGATATTGGTCTTGAATATGCCAATACGGGTTTCTTCGGTTACGGAGAGATGGCGTTGCATATGTTAGGTTTTGGAAGGTGAGTGGTTATTCAGCTGGCTTTTCCGCCGGCTTTTCTTCGTCGCGTTCCCATCTTCTGCCCCAGCCGCAGCGGTCGAAATGGCTTTTCAGGCGCTCTTTCTCTTCGGGAGTCATATGTTCCATCTTCGATTGCATCCGTTCCCATTTCCTTCTTTTCCAGGCGTTTTTCTTGTCATGATCCTTCATAAACCCGCCGAAGAGTATCTTGCAGAGGATGAACAGGCCCAGCGCTTGCCAGAAGGTGATAACGGGGCCATGGAACAGCTCGGGCACCAGCCAGTTCCAGAGCAGCATCACGGCGAATCCCAGGGCGATGACGCAGGCTGCGCCCAGTACTATAAAGCCGGCTACTTTCAATCCTATAAAACGTTTATTGTGCCTCATTTTTATGCGTTTTTCAGTTCGTTGTACAATTGCGCGAGCCTTTCCCGGAGGTAAAGCACGGCGTATCTCTTGCGGGAGAGCAGCGTGTTAACGGGCACGCCGGTGATCTCCGAAATTTCCTTGAACGGTTTCCCTTCCACCTCATGTTGCAAAAACACAAACCGTTGATCTTCCGGCAGTTCGTCGATGGCTTCGGTAATTGCTTCCGACATAAACTTGCGGAGCATGGGCTCATCGGTCCGGGAGTTGGCGTCGGCCAGGATATCTGACAGGTAAAGGGGCCCGTCGCCTTCCGCGCCCTCGAGTGCGTGGTCGGAGAAGCGGTCTTCCTTCTTTTGCGGAACCAGTCGGTAATACGGTTGCGGGCTACGGCAAAGAGCCAGCCGGTGAGGGATTCAATAGGCGAGCCTCCGCGGAGGTACTGGGTGAACTGGTATAGCACGTCTTGCAGAATATCTTCCGCATCGGCGCTGTCGTCCACCCGCTTGCGGATGAATTGCAGGAGCCGTTGGCGTTCTTTTTCCACCGTACGCTGTATACGTTCGTTCTGTTCCAGGGCCATTGGTTTTTTTATGGAGAGCCACTCGTTCATCTTATGGTTAAAGACGAACTGGCGGCATGCATATTGTAGGTTTTTCGAACTTTTTTACCGGGTCTTGTAATTTTAGATCATGCACGACCACGCCCATTCCCACACCCCGGTCTCCGGCCAGCTAAACCGCGCCTTTCTCATCGGGATCGGCCTCAACCTGCTTTTCGTGACCGTGGAAGCCGCTGCCGGCGTGGCTACAGGCTCGCTGGCCCTCCTTTCCGACGCGGGCCATAACCTCAGCGACGTGGCCAGCCTGGGCCTGTCTATGGTCGCCTTCCGCCTGGCGCGCATCCCGCCGTCTTCCAGATATACGTACGGCTACCGAAAAAGTACCATCCTCATCTCATTATTAAATGCCGTAATTCTCCTGGTGGCCGTCGGCGCCATCGGTTATGAGGCATTCCGCCGACTCCGGCACCCCGTGCCGCTCCAGGGCGGAACGGTCGCCATCGTTGCCGGGGTAGGCATCGTCGTTAACACTGTTTCGGCGCTGCTGTTCCTGAAAGATAAAGATAAAGACCTGAACGTCAAGGGAGCATACCTCCACCTGGTGGCAGATGCCCTCGTTTCTTTGGGTACCGTGGTTGCGGGGCTTATCATCCTCTATGCCCACTGGTACTGGATAGATGCCGTGGTGAGCCTGGCCGTAATGGTCGTGATCGTTATCAGCACCTGGGGCTCATGACAGCCAGCCTGCGGCTTTCGATGGACGGCGTCCCGGAGGGTATTACGGTGGAAAAGGTGCAGGAACAGGCAAGGAGCATTCCGGGGTGATCGATATGCACCACGTTCATATCTGGGCGGTCAGCACCACAGAAAACGCCTTAACGGCACACGTCACCATCGCAAAAGGGCTCACGGGCGATGAAGTGGACAGGGTCAGGCACGACCTCAAGCATATGCTCGAATCGCTCAATATCGTTCATGCCACGCTGGAAACTGAATACCAGCATACAGATGAGGACGTAGGGTTCTGATTACTGTACAGACACCACGTATTTTTCCTGGAAAAATTCTTCGGGAAAGAGTTTATAGATGGGCACCATCCTGGGGCGTACGCCGCTTTCGCTGATCTCAGCCGCCAGGTCGCCGCCTTTGAGGCAAATGAGGCCGGTGGGGCCGCCTGCGGAGGGCTTTTTAATCAAAGGTTTGCTCCACCGCCAGAGGTCTTTAAGGGCGCTACGGCACGGGATACCACCAGGTCGAACTTCCGGTTTTTGATATCCTCCACCCGGGTATGCTGAACGGTAACGTTCTGAAGACCGAGGCCTTCGGCTACCGCTTCCACCACTTTCAGCTTTTTATTGATGGAATCTACCAGGTGAAACTTCACTTCGGGAAAGAAAATAGCCAGCGGGATGCCGGGAAGCCACCCCTGTGCCCAGGTCCACCACCTGCAGGCCGGCGGGCAGATCCGCTACGGCGGCGATGGCCAGGAATGGAGTACATGCTTTTCGTAGAGGGAATCGATGTCCTTGCGGGAGATCACGTTGATCTTCTCGTTCCACTCTTTGTATAAAGGCCCCAGCTGCTGGAATTGCTCCATTTGCCGGGGGTAAAATCACTGAAATACTGTAAAATCTGCTCCATGCTATTTCCACTTGTTCTTTCCTTTCGCGAAGAACAATGCGGGCGTGAAGATAACATAATATAGGAACATGAGAATGTCCATCAGCCAAACGTACCAGAACAGATCGCGCTCGTCGAGGGTTTTTAGCGCGAAGCCGGAGATGATGGTCTGAACGATGATGCGGAGCCCCAGATGCCCAGCGTGAAGTACAGCATAGGCGTGTAAAACAGTGCCAGGGCGAGGGCGGGGTAGAAGAGGAAATGCGTCAGGGAAAAGATGCCCAGCAGGAACTTGTGGCCCGGACGGTAATAACGGCCGGTCGACATATGCCGTGTTTTCTGCCCGAACCAGTGCTTCCACTTGCGCTTAGGCTCCGAATAGGCAAACGCCATTTTGTCGATCACCACGCTGGTATTCTTGCTGGTGGCGGCGCGGTTCACGAACAGGTCGTCGTCGCCAGAAGCGATGTGTTGGTGGGCGGTAAAGCCTTTATGGCGGAAGAACAGATCTTTTTATAAGCCAGGTTACGGCCCACGCCCATATACGGGATGCCGGAAAGGGCGTAGGAGAGATATTGCAGCGCACTGAAGAACGTCTCGTAACGGATGACCTTATTGAGGAAGCCGGGCTTCTTGTAATAAGGGCCGTAACCAAGCACGATCTCTTTACCGTCTGTGAACCCCTGAGACATCATAGACAACCAGTGGATGCTGCCGGGTTTGCAGTCTGCGTCTGTAAGCACCACGGTGTCGTGCTTTGCGCCTTTGATACCAATGGAAAGGGGATATTTCTTACCCGGAATGAACTTAGCCGCCTGTTTGATCTCGATATGGCGGTAATGCGGGTAACCGTTTTCTATGGAAGCCAGGTAGTATTTGGAATCGTCTTCCGAGTTGTCATTCACAACGATCACCTCGTAAGACGGGTCATTATGCACATGATAGCGCTGCTGGAGCACGGTGGGGAGGTTCATGGGAAGGCTCCTTTCCTCGTTTTTGGCGCATATGATCACCGACATATCTTCCGCAGGCGGATGATCCAGGTCGAATTTGCGCCGGTAGAACGCTACCCGGGAGAAGAAAATCAGGTAATACAATACCGGATGCCCGCTACTGCGGCGAAAGTATAGAAGAAGATCAAGCCCAGATTATCTGACATAAGGGTCAAAAATATAAGTTTTTATTTATCTATGTAATGTTGTGGAAAAAATTAATATAATCCGCAGTTTGGGGAAAAACCTTGGGGAATTATTACTTTTTGGCAGGCTTGATATAGCCCATGGTCCCGGTAAGGATTGCGGGGCAGGGATTTCCGTGAGTTGCCTTCCAGTTGCGCCAGCGATTTCCTGTTGTCAAATTCCATAATCAACAATTGAACAGCAAATGTAAGGGCTATTCCCGTACCTGGTTACAACTTAGTAACCAGCCCGAGAATTGTCCGATGATTGTCATATGACCTATCTATCACCTATCTATGTCCTATCTATGACCTATCTATGTCTTATCCTAAAAAGGGATAGGACATAGATAGGTCATAGGTACCTGGTATCTAAGTAAGAGATACCTTACGGATCAGGTTTGAGAGAAGGATTTCCGGGGCCTGGGAGCGTCTCATCCGACCATTCCCCGATTTTCAATACCTTTGCCCCTGAAAAAACAGCGAGGCTTTGGATTTTAAACTGATCACCACAGACCCTCAGGCGCAAGAGCCGGGGTCATCACCACGGACCACGGCGCTATCGAAACGCCGATCTTCATGCCAGTAGGCACCGTCGGTTCCGTGAAGGCCGTTACCCAGGAACAACTGCGCAGCGACATCAATGCCCAGATCATCCTCGGCAACACCTATCACCTTTACCTCCGCCCCGGTACCGAAGTGCTCCGCAAAGCCGGCGGCCTTCACAGATTCAACGGATGGGAGCGACCCATCCTTACGGATTCGGGTGGGTACCAGGTGTTTTCCCTCGCTGCCAATCGCAAAATCAAGGAAGAAGGGGTTGTGTTCCAGAGCCATATCGACGGCTCCCGCCACCTCTTTACCCCGAAAACGTCATGGATATCCAGCGCAGCATCGGTGCGACATTATTATGGCGTTCGACGAATGCCCCCTTACCCCAGCGAATACGGCTACGCCAAACGCAGCATGGAGCTCACCCACCGGTGGCTCGACCGTTGCATCCGCCGCCTCCGGGAAACGGAATCCATCTACGGTCACGAACAAACCCTGTTCCCTATCGTGCAGGGCAGCACTTATAAAGACCTCCGTCGCGCCTCCGCGGAAGCGATCGCCTCGCGCAATTGCGCGGGTAACGCCATCGGCGGGCTTAGCGTTGGAGAGCCGGAAAACGAGATGTATGAAATGTGCGGCATCGTGACGGAATTACTCCCCAAAGAGAAACCCCGCTACCTCATGGGTGTGGGAACGCCCTGGAACATCCTGAATAACATCGAGTTGGGGATCGATATGTTCGACTGCGTCATGCCCACCCGCAACGGGCGTAACGGCATGCTCTTTACCTGGACGGCGTAGTGAACATCAAGAACAAGAAATGGGCGGAAGACTTTTCTCCCATCGATCCGAAAACGCCCTGCTTCGCCAGTCAACAGTATACCCGCGCTTACCTGCGCCACCTGTTTGTAGCCGGAGAGTTCCTGGCCCTTACCCTGGCCAGCATCCACAACCTCGCCTTCTATCTCGACCTTGTGCGGGTTGCCCGCGCTCAGATACTGGCAGGCACCTACGGGGAGTGGAAGCGCAGGATGGTGCCCCAGCTGAAAACGAGGCTGTAACAACTATGTTAAAATTGATCGTCATGCGAGATATTGCCGCTGCATTCCGGCGGGATTGTTAGCTTTGCAACCTGACGGCAAGGCCGTTTTCGAATAAACCATATGAAGAAGATCGACTGGTATATATTACGTAAGTTCATCGGTACCTTTATTTATTCCCTCATGGTGCTGCTGGTCATTTCCGTGGTGATCGACATCACGGAGAAGATCGACGACTTCCTGGAGCACAACCTGTCTTTCGGGTTCGTTTTCATGAACTATTACATCGGTTTCATCCCGCACATCGCGGCGTTGCTGTTCCCGCTGTTCATCTTCATCTCGGTTATCTTTTTCACTTCCAAAATGGCCTACCGTACGGAGATCGTTGCGATCCTCAGTGCGGGTGTGAGCTTCCGGCGGTTCCTGCGGCCGTACTGGGTGGGCGCCATCCTGTTCGGCGGCATCCTCTGGGCCGCCAACCAATGGGTGGTGCCGCGCGCCAACCGCATACGCACGACCTTCGAAGCCAAGTACGTGAGCGCTCCCAAGGAACATAAAGCTTTGGAAGACAAATCGCTCCGCGTAGATACCAATACCTACATCACTTTCGGGTACTACGATCCCAATTACCGGACAGGTTCCAACTTCCTGCTCAACCGGGTAGACGATCAGAAATTATTGTATACCATGCGGGCCGACCGTGTCAATTATGATACCGCCACCAAAAAGTGGAAGCTCGAGGGTGTGTCCGAAAGAACCATCAATGGGATGAAGGAGTCGTTCCGGACATTGTCGGATACGAGCCTGAAACTGGCCCCGGACCCTGCAGAGCTGATAGAGGTAAAAAACAAGCAGGAGGCGATGACCACGCCCGAGCTGGACAGGTACCTGGCGATGGAGGAGCTTCGCGGGGCGGAGGGGCTGAATGTCTATTACGTAGAAAAATACCGGCGCACTTCGGCCGCCGTGGCGGTGATCATCCTGGTGCTCATCGGCGCCATCCTTTCCAGCCGGAAGGTGAGGGGGGGAGTGGATTGCACCTGGCGATAGGGATCGTCATCAGCGCCACGTATATCTTATTCATGCAGTTCTCCACTGTATTTGCCACGAAAGCCGATCTTGACCCTCTTTTGGCGGCATGGATTCCCAACTTTGTTTTCGCAGGACTGGCCTTTTATCTCTACATGAGAGCGCCCAAGTAACCCGGTTGACCATTTTTGACCAAAAACCGGAGTTCTCCGTTAAATCTGTCTTAAAAGGGCGGGATTTTATTTTTAATCATTACTTTTGTTCATTGATCGATTACGTTAATTTTTCTAAATCATTGTGGGAAAATGAGTTATATAAAAGAGAAATTCAAGGCAAAGGCAGATGAACTGGGCGCAGAGGTTAAGGACCTGCTCAAGAATCATGGAACAAAGAAAGTAGGCGACGTTACGGTAGCTCAGGCTTACCAGGGCATGCGTGGCATTACAGGGCTGGTGACCGAAACCTCCCTGCTGGATGCAAATGAAGGTATCCGTTTCCGCGGGTATTCCATCCCCGAGCTGCGCGAGCATCTCCCGAAAGCTCCCGGAGGCGCAGAGCCCCTGCCGGAAGGGCTGTTTTATCTCATGCTGATCGGCGAATTGCCGACCGAAGCGGATGTACAGAACCTCAGCAGTGTGCTGGGCCGCCGTTCGCACGTGCCCAACCACGTGTTTGACGCTATTAACGCACTTCCTCCATACGCACCCCATGACCATGTTCACCGTGGGCGTGATGGCGCTGCAAACCGAATCCGTTTTCGCCAAGGCGTACGCGGAAGGAATGAGCAAAAAGATTACTGGAGTTATATGTATGAGGACACCCTGAACCTCATTGCCCGTCTCCCCGTGTGGCGGCATATATCTACCGCCGCAAATACAAAAACGATCAGCACATCCAGCCGGACGGCATGCTCGACTGGGCAGCCAACTTCGCGCATATGCTGGGTTACGAAGACGAAGGGTTCAAAGAACTGATGCGCCTGTATATGGTGATCCACGCAGACCACGAAGGTGGTAACGTGAGCGCCCATACAACGCACCTCGTAGGCTCCGCATTGAGCGACGCTTACCTGGCCTTCGCCGCTGGTATGAACGGTCTTGCCGGTCCCCTCCACGGCCTGGCTAACCAGGAAGTGATCAAATGGATACTCGATATGAAGGAAGAGCTCGGCGGCGGCGTTCCGTCCAAAGAGCAGATCGATGCCTTCGTTCGCAAGACGCTCGCCGAGGGTAAGGTAGTGCCTGGTTACGGTCACGCCGTTCTCCGCAAAACCGACCCCGCTTCACCGCGCAGGAAGAATTCGCGAAGAAACACCGGCCAACGATGAGCTCGTACAGATCGTTTGGCGCGTATACGAGACCGTTCCCGGCATCCTGGGCGATCTCGGTAAAGTGAAGAACCCTGGCCCAACGTGGACGCTCACTCCGGTGCGCTGCTCCTGCACTACGGCCTGAAAGAATACGAATTCTACACCGTCCTCTTCGGCGTTTCCCGCGCGCTGGGCGTACTGGCTTCCCTCTGCTGGGACCGTGCCCTCGGCCTCTCCCTGGAGCGCCCGAAATCCGTGACCACCGAATGGATGAAAGAATTCGTGGAAGGAAAAGTAGAAGCATCCGCCGATTGATCCGGCCGGATTCACGATAATATCCGAGCCCGGAAGCCACCGCTTCCGGGCTTTTTCATGTAACCCGGCGTTTGCCTTTTCCCGGTAATTTCCGTACTTCGTACCTTCGATTCCGCCGTGAGCTTTATCGCATCCATATTAAACAATCCGATCGAATACCTGAAGGGCGTTGGCCCGCAGAAAGGAGAACTGTTGCGTAAAGAACTCAATATCCACACCTTCCGCGACCTCCTCGAATATTTCCCTTTCCGGTATATCGACCGTACCCGTATCGACAAGATCCGGCACCTCAGCGGTATGGAGGAATTCGTGCAGATACGCGGGCGCATCGTGCATATGGAAGTAATAGGCGAGAAGCGGTCTAAACGGCTGGTCGCCACCTTCCAGACGAGACCAGCCGCATGGAGCTCGTCTGGTTCCAGGGATGGCAATGGATGGAGAAATCGTTGCGGGAGAATGTGATGTACCTCGTGTACGGGCGCATGTCGCAGTTCAACGGCAAGCTCCAGATATCCCATCCGGAGATGGAACTGGTCACCGAAGAAACGGCGGACGGCAAACAGACGCTCGAACCGGTCTATTATACCACCGAGAAATTAAAGACCCGCGGGCTTACGGGAAAGGCTATCGGCAAACTTACCCGCAACCTGATGGAGCAGCTTGCCCTGCCGGAGATACGGGAGAACATCCCGGCGCCGGTGTTGCAGCAATACCGGCTCATGCCCCGCGCGCAGGCTTACTTCAAGATACACCTACCCGCATCCGAGGAAGAAGCCAAACAGGCCCAGCGCCGGCTAAAGTTCGAAGAACTTTTTATGGCGCAGGTCCGCATCCTCCGGCTCAAAATCCGGCGGCATAAAAACTCGCACGGCTACATTTTCAATGCCGTGGGCGATGTCTTCAATACTTTCTACAACGAATACCTTCCCTTCCCCTTACCGGCGCCCAGAAACGGGTGCTGAAAGAAATCAGGAAAGACACCACAACCGGCCACCAGATGAACCGCCTCGTGCAGGGAGATGTGGGCAGCGGTAAGACCATGGTGGCTTTGCTGTCTTTGCTCATCGCGATCGATAACGGTTTCCAGGGATGCCTCATGGCGCCTACGGAAATCCTTGCCCAGCAGCACTTTAAAGGCATTTCCGAGCTACTGAAGGATATGCCCGTCAACGTGGCGCTGTTAACCGGCAACGTCAAAGGAAAGGCGCGCAAAGAAGCCCTCGCCGGCGCGGCGGACGGCAGCATTCACATCCTCATCGGCACACATGCCCTTTTGGAGAAGGAAGTGGTGTTCCAACGCATCGGCATGGCGATCGTGGACGAGCAGCACCGTTTCGGCGTGGCGCAACGTGCACGGCTATGGGAGAAAAGCGATACCCCGCCCCACATCCTGGTGATGACCGCCACGCCCATCCCCGGACGCTGGCCATGACCGTGTACGGCGACCTCGACGTGTCCGTCATCGACGAGATGCCGCCGGGCAGAAAACCCATCACCACCGTGCATAAGACTGAATATCAGCGGCCACAGGTGATGGACTTTATCAAAGAGGAGATCCGGAAAGGGCGGCAGGCGTATATCGTCTACCCGTTAATCGAAGAATCCGCCAGCCTCGACTTCGAAAACCTTACCAAAGGTTACGAAGAAGTGAAAGCATTCTTCCCCGAGCCTAAGTATTATATCAGCATGGTGCACGGCAAGTTGCCGCAGGAACTGAAAGACGCCAATATGCACCGTTTCGTAACGGGCGACACCCAGATCATGGTGGCGACCACCGTGATCGAAGTAGGGGTGAACGTGCCTAATGCTTCCGTCATGGTGATCGAAAGCACGGAGCGCTTCGGGCTGTCGCAGCTGCACCAGCTCAGGGGCGCGTAGGCCGAGGGGCGGAACAGAGTTACTGTATCCTCATGACAGGCAACAAGATAGGCAAGGATTCCCGGAAAGGGTGAAGGTGATGGTGCAGACGAACGACGGCTTCCTGATCTCGGAAAAGGACATGGAACTGAGGGGCCCCGGCGATATCGAAGGCACCCGGCAAAGCGGGCTGCTGGACCTGAAGCTGGCAGACATCGTACAAGACCGCGCCATGTTGCAGGCGGCTAGGGATGTGGCGGAGAAAATACTGTCCGAAGACCCCGATCTGACCCTGCCGGAAAACCTGCCTTTGCACGACTTTCTCGCCAGCCACCGGTCAAAATCTGCATGGAGTAAAATATCCTGACGATTTTTACGTTGTTCATCTTGGAATGACCGGCAGGGATGGTTTGTTTTTGAATGTTGAGCCCGCCTGATACCTTATTGTGAACCGTCCACTGCCGGTCGCCAACCAAATCCCGGACCGTAACATTTTACTGCTCCCGTCCGTTAATTAAAGTATACTAGTTTTACAGGGACCATCTTAAAAATATATACCGTCTTGAAATCTACTCGCCCTATCGGAATAATCAGTCTGCTGCAGATCGGAATACTGGTGTTGATCGCCGGGAAGGCGCTGTCGCAGGACCTTGGCCATCAGCATGGAAACAACGTGGTACGTACCCCGATCGAATTCGTGGAGAACAAAGGCCAATGGAGCGAGCCCTTCCTATTCCGGGCCAACCTGGGCGGCGGCGATATTTACCTCCGGAAGAATGCCATCCGGATGATGTTCCTCCACCCGGACGATATGAAGCAAATGACGGATGCCCGCCACGGCGTGAAGCCGGATTCCGGGAAAGGGAATCCCATTTATAATCCCGATGGCGGCAAGTATGGTTCTAAAACCATTGGCGGCGCCGCTAAATTACCGGGTAATCCCGGCGGCGGGGAGGATATGTTCCCGGGAAAGTAAGGGGCCATGCCTATGAAGTGACTTTCCTTAACGCCAATGCCAATCCCCTCATCACCCCCTCCAAACCTACCCAGGAAAATATCAACTATTTTATCGGTAACGACCGTTCCGCTGGAAGTCCAACGTATCGGCCTTTACCTCCATCCTGTACGAAAACCTGTATAACAGCGTAGACATGCAGGTGTATTCCGAAAGCGGCCAGCTGAAGTATGATTTTATCGTACATCCCGGTGGCGACCCCTCCAAAATTCAATTGCAATACGCCGGTGCACAGTCGGTAACCCTGAAGAAAGGGAACATTCATATCCAGACCTCCGTAGGCGAGATAGTGGAGCTCATGCCTTTCGCCTATCAACATATTGACAACCAGCGTAAGAAAGTGAACGTGCAGTACCAGCTGAATGGTACCACGCTCTCATTCCGCGTTTCCGGCCGGTACGATTCCAAATACCCGCTGGTGATCGACCCGGTGGTCGTATTCGCGACACTGTCCGGTTCCCGGGCGGATAACTGGGGCTTTACCGCCACGTACGACGATGGCGGCAACTTCTATGGCGGCGGTATCGTGCACCGGGCAGGGTATCCTACCTCTGTAGGGGCTTTCGATAACTCGTTCAACGACGGCCGGTTCGATATCGGCATCACCAAGTTCAATGCCACGGGTAGCAGGATCATGTACAGCACCTACATCGGCGGGGCCGGCGAAGAACAGCCTCACTCGCTGATCGTGGACGGCGCAGGCAACCTCGTGGTGGCAGGGCGTACCAACTCCCCAAATTATCCTTCAGATACAACATACGGACCCGGCGGCGGTTTCGATATCGTGGTGACCAAGCTGAACGCTAACGGCACCGCGCTGATCGGCTCCTGCAAGATCGGCGGTTCCGGTACGGACGGCGCCAACATGGCTACCGATAAGATCTTCCAGATCGACGAGCTGCTGCGTAACTATGGCGACGACGCCCGCAGCGAAGTAGTGCTCGACGGTAATGGCAACGTTTATGTTGCCGGATGTACCCATTCCCAGAACTTCCCCGTGACCGCCGGCGTAGTGCAGTCTACCTTTGGCGGCGGCCGGCAGGATGCGGTGGTGGTTAAACTTTCCCCGACCCTGAACAACCTGCTGTTTTCCACCTACCTGGGCGGCAGCGGCTCTGACGCTGCATATGTGCTGGCTGTCAACGGCACCAACTCCGTATATGTAGCGGGCGGTACCAACAGCAACAACTTCCCCACCCGTGGCGGAGTGTTCAACAGCTACCGCGGCGGCGCATGCGATGGGTTTATCACCCAGTTGTCGACCGATGGCCGCTCGATCATAGCGTCTACCTTCCTGGGGTCGGACAACGGCAAGGCAGACCAGATCTATGGCATTCAGCTCGACCGCAATAACGACGTATACGTGATGGGGTTGACGGAAGGCAACTGGCCTATCCAGCAGCCCGCAGGCACGGCTACTTTCTATAACGACAACTCCCGGCAGTTCATCACCAAGCTGCGGCCTAACCTTTCCGGCCTCATTTACTCTACGACCTTTGGTAAGAACAACCCTTCGCCAAGCATATCTCCCACGGCTTTCCTGGTAGACCGTTGCCAGAATGTGTATGTGTCGGGTTGGGGTGGACGGCTGAACGGAGGCTTCAACAGCTCCAATGTGTCCGGCCTGCCCATTACGCCGGATGCGCGGCAGTCGCGTACGGACGGGAGTGATTTCTATTTCTTCGTGATGAAGCGCGACGCGCTGGGGATATTATATGGAACATATTACGGGGCAATGGACTGGCAGAGCATGTGGACGGCGGTACCAGCCGCTTCGACCGCAATGGCGTGATCTACCAGGCCATCTGCGCTTCCTGCCAGCTGGACAATCCCACGGCAGTGCGCTTCCCGACAACGCCGGGGTCTTATTATACGGGTATCTCGTATGTCTGCAACCTGGGCGCACTCAAAATCGCATTCAACCTGGACGGTGTGCGCGCGGGTATCACTACGCAGGAGAGAAGAAGGAACTATTGCGCGCCGGCTAATATCACTTTCCTGGATACCACGAACGTAAACGCCGTAGCCTGGATATGGAACTTTGGAGACGGTACGCCGGAAGTACGCAATACGAGCCCAACCATGCAGCATCAGTTCCTGAATGTGGGTGATTACAATGTAATGTTGGTAAAATATGACCCGGCAAGCTGTAATGTATACGATACGGCTTACCTGCCAATCCGCGTGCGGAATGATCAGGCAACCGTTTCTTTTACAGAACAACGCCAGCCGCCCTGTACGGCTTTGGAATATTTGTTTACCAACACCTCCCGTGCGCCGGCTACCAAGCCGTTTACGGATACTTCCTTCGTGTGGGACTTCGGGGATAACACGCCGACCGTAAGGGCCGGTTTACAACCGCAAACGCACCGGTATGCCAACGAAGGCATTTACACCGTTCGCCTGCGCCTCGTCGATACCAACTATTGCAACGCTCCCGATGAAGCGGTGATCCAGTTGCGGGTGGCGGAAAATGTGGTGGCGGCGTTCAATGTGCAGGATAGTTCCTGCGCGCCTTTCACTGCACAATTCGACAACGTATCTATGGGCGGTACCGAGTTTGAATGGGATTTTGGGGATGGCAGTCCTATCAGCAGGGATATATATCCAACCCATACCTATACAACGCCGCGCCGTTACCTGGTAACGCTGCGGGCCTATGATCCCAATACCTGTAACCTGCGGGATACGGTTACCACCTGGATCACCATCATGCCGGCGCCCACCGCGAACTTTACCTTCCAGCCTACCAAAGCAATCGAAAATACGCCGACCACTTTCACGAACTTGTCGACCGACGGCGCTGTGCGCTACCGTTGGGACTTCGGGGATGGCAACTCTTCTACCGATCCGAACCCCACGCACCAGTACCTCCGTTCCGGCATCTATGAAGTGTGCCTGACGGCTTATACGGAATATGGATGCGAAGACTCCGTATGCCAGGAAGTGCAGGCCATCGTGAACCCGCTTTATGATGTGCCCACCGCCTTCTCCCCGAATGGCGATGGCATCAACGACAAGTGGGAGATCAAAGGGTTCGGCATCCTGCGGTTCGATGTGAAAGTATTTAACCGCTGGGGGCAGCTCATGTTCCAGTCGAACGACCAGCGGTTGGGATGGGATGGCCGTTTCAATGGAGTAGTACAGCCAATGGACGCCTACGCGTTTGTTGTGAATATAGAATTTACGGACGGGAACAAGATCACCAAAACAGGAAACGTCACTCTATTAAGATAGCGGGTTATGAGAAAAGCAGTGTACTACATATCGATCGTTTGTTGCCTCGCGGCTGCAGCCCCGGCTGCTGCGCAAGACCTGCATTTTCGCAGTTCTTCAATTCACCATTGTCGACAAACCCGGCCAATACCGGCTTCATACCTGACGGCAACTACCGGGTGGGCGTTAATTACCGCAACCAATGGGCTACCATACCGGTGCCCTATAAGACCATGTCCGTTTTCGGGGATGCGCAGCTCTTCCGCGACCGGTTGACGTACGGCTGGGTAGGTTTAGGGGTATGATCCTCCGGGATGTGGCTGGCAGCGGCAACCTGGCCAGCACCAAGGCATATGGATCGGTGGCTTATCACCAGCTGCTTGGCCAGAGCAGTTTGTTATCCGCCGGTTTCAACGTAGGGTATGCGGATAAAAGAGTGGATCTGAGCAAGCTGACTTTCGGATCACAATGGAACGGGCAGTTCTTCGACTCGCAGATGTTCTCGGGCGAGCCGTTCACCCAGGCTTCCGTTGGCTACCTTGATCTGCAGGTGGGCATGAACTACGCGTTTTTTCCCAATGAGCTGGTGTACATCAATGGCGGTTTCTCCGCTCACCACGTCAATACCCCCGCGAATCCTTCTACGACGGCAACAATAAAATCGACCGGCGATATATCGGCTTCCTGAATGCAAGCCTTAAAATGAGCGATAAGGTGATCCTTAACCCGGGCGCCTACTACGCGCGGCAGGGTAATGTGAGCGAAACGATGTTCGGGGCTTATGCGGCCTATAACCTTTCGGGCGATGGCACGCAACAGCTGTTCGGGGCGCTTATTACCGCCTGAAAGACGCGGCGGCCCTGCTGGTTGGGTACCAGGTATCTAATTTCAGGCTCATGTTCAATTATGACGTGACCACCAGTATGTTGTCTGCCGCCAACAAACGGCAAGGCGCGTACGAAGTGAGCCTGTTGTACCTTGGGTTGTACCCGAACCGGAGCTTCTCTCACGCCAAGCGGTACACTTTGTGCCCGTCTTTCTGATAAAGAATTCGTTAATCTTGAACGGCCGTCGGGAAAAATCCGATAATTTAGCCGTGTAAAAATACGTGCTCATGAAAAGGATTTGCCTGTTCGCGATTTTCCTGCTTTCCCTGCAGACCGCATTTGCCCAGACGCCTTACCGGGTAGACACCGCCCGTGGCTTCGATCCCAGCAAGCTGATGATCGGCGGCACATTCGGATTCGCTTTCGGCAATTACTCCCTTGTAAACGTATCTCCTTTGATCGGTTACCGCTTCAGCCCGAAGTTCGCGGGCGGCGTTGCCATTAACGCCCAGTTCACCTGGGAGAAGTACCGCAGCAACGGCTTCGAATATAAAGACAACTCCACCATCCTGGGCGGCGGCGTCTGGGGCCGCTATTATCCGTTGGAATTCCTCTTCCTGCAGGCACAGCCCGAGTTCAACTCCATCAGCCTGAAAACGCAGATCTACGATACGCCCCGCCGCACGGAGAAATTCAAAAATACCGCTCCGAGCCTCCTGCTGGGCGGCGGCTATGTTCAGCCCATCGGCGCCAATTCCGCCTTCGTGATCATGCTGTTGTACGACGTATTGCAGGATGATTACTCCCCTTACCGCAACCGCCCCGTCTTCTCCGTTGGTGGCAACTTCGGTTTTTAATTCTCTGTTAATAGTTCATAATTACTAAACAATTATTTACTAATACTGCTATATTTGTTGCATGTACCAGCAAGCAGATACAGCAGTCATCGGCGCAGGCATCGTTGGCCTGGCCACCGCATACCACCTCGCCTTAAAAGGCAGGAAGGTGGTGGTCTTTGAGCGCAATCCCGCGCCCCTGGGCGCTTCTTTCCGCAACTTCGGCCTCGTCTGGACGCTGGGGCAAAAGCCCGGCAACATCTACGAGCGCGCCTTGTATGGCCGTGCTACCTGGCAGCAGATAGCCCGGGAATCGGGGCTGCCGGTAGAAGAGAACGGGTCCATGCTGCTGGCGTACCATGCAGATGAAGCGGGCGTACTGGAAGAATTTGCCGCTACCACGGGCATCAGGTGTGAAGTACTGACGCCCGAAGCTGCCAGGCAGAAAAGCAGCGCTTTCCGTCCCGGGGATTGCAGGCCGCATTGTGGAGCCCGCTGGAGATGACCGTCAACCCCCGCGAAGCAAGCGCCCGCCTGGCCGCCTGGCTCGAAAGGGCCCACGGCGTCACCTTCCGGTTCGGGACGCCTGTCAACGGTATTCAACTGCCGCATATCGAAACGAAAGACGAAAAGTGGAAGGTAGATAACGTATACGTCTGCAGCGGGTACGACTTCGAAACGCTATACCCGGAGGTGTTCGCCGCGGCGCCCCTTACGCGCTGCAAGCTCCAGATGCTCCGCACCGTTCCCCAGCCCGATGGCTGGAAGCTGGGGCCGGCGCTGGTAACCGGCATGTCGATGCTGCACTACGCCTCTTTTGCCCATTGCAAAGGCCTGGAAGCCGTTAAGCAGAGGGTGGAAGCCACGCTGCCGGAATACGTGAAATACGGCATCCACCTTATGGTGACGCAGAACGGGGCAGGGGAGCTCTCGCTGGGCGATTCCCATGAATACGGCTGGGAGGTGGATCCCTTCGACAAGGAGCATATCTCCGACCTCATCCTCCGATACATCAACACTTTCCTCCACGCGCCCGCCCTGGATATCCAGGAGCGCTGGCACGGCATATATCCGAAACTGACCAACGGCGGCCACGATCTCGTGTTGCGCCCAGCGCCCGGCGTAACGATCGTTAACGGGCTGGGAGGGGCTGGAATGACCTTGTCATTCGGCCTCGCGCGCGACGTGACAGCCGGGGAATAATTTCCCGTATTTGTGATATGTATATAGGGCCAGCTTTTCAGCTGGTCCTTTTTTATGCTTTTTCCTGCTGAAATCCCTATTTTTAGTTGTTTTAACATGTTTATTTCGATGACGCCAATATCACCGGGAATTTTCGTTCTGTTCATTGCCTGCTATTTTATCCTCTTACTGCTGGTTTCTTACCTCACCACCCGCAAGGTGGATGAGCAATCGTATTTCATCGGCAACCGCAACTCGGTCTGGTACCTCGTGGCGATCGGCATGATCAGCGACTCCCTTTCGGGCGTAACCTTCATCTCCGTGCCAGGCAAGGTGGAAGTGGCCTCCTTCTCTTATCTGCAGACCATATTGGGATATATACTCGGCTACGTCGTGATCGCCACGGTGCTGCTGCCGTTGTATTATAACCGCAACCTTACTTCTATTTATACTTACCTGCAGCAACGCTTCGGGCCGGTGACGCAGAAGACGGGGCCCTGTTCTTTATCCTGTCGAGGCTCGTGGGCGCCGCGGCGCGGCTGTTCCTCGTGGCGGGCGTGTTGCAGTTGTTCGTGTTCGACTATTATGGCATTCCCTTCGCCCTGTCGGTTTCCATCATGATCGCGTTGATGCTGGTATATACTTATCGCGGGGGATCAAAACCCTCGTGTGGACAGACGCCATGCAGTCGACCTTCCTGTTGATGGCCGTTGTGCTGACCATCGTAGTGATATGCCGTGACCTGAACTGGGGATAGGCGACCTGGTGAGCAACGTGATCTCCAGTCCGCATTCTAAAACTTTCTTCTGGGACTGGAAGCAGTCTAATTTCTTCCCCAAGGAGTTCTTTGGGGGATGATGATCGCGGTAACGATGACGGGGCTGGATCAGAACATGATGCAGAAGAATCTCAGTTGCCGGTCGCTCAAAGAGGCGCAGAAGAATATTTATTCCTTCAGCATCATGCAGCTGGTGGTGAACGTGTTCTTCCTGAGCCTGGGTATCCTGTTGTACCAATATCTGCACGCAAACAACATCGCGATGCCGCTGACGGCCAAGGGTGCGCCGGCTACGGACCAGGTGTTCCCGCTGCTGGCGCTGGGGTACCGGGAACATTTGCTTCCGTGATATTCATCGTAGGGCTGACCGCCGCCACATTCTCCAGTGCAGACAGCGTACTGACCACGCTCACTACTTCCTTCTATATCGATATCCTGGGTTACCCGACAGACGGGATCGATGCGCGCCGCAAGCGCATCAAGAACATGATCCATATCGGTTGCGCCGTGGCGCTGCTGGGCACGATCCTCTTGTTCCGCGAGTTCAACAACGACGCGATCATCGACTCCGTGCTCTTCCTGGCTACCATTACCTACGGGCCGATGCTGGGGTTGTTTGCTTTCGGGATACTCAACAAGCGCCCCATCCTGGATTACGGTTCGCTGATCGTTTGCCTAATCGCCCCTTTGCTCTGCTTCTTCCTGAAGCAATATTCCGGCGACTGGCTGGGCGGATATAAATTCGGCAATGAATTGCTGATCGTGAACGGCCTGTTTACGTATATAGGTTTATGGCTGTTTTCCAAAAAGAGCGCCCTGCCCGCGCTGCAGTAAAAAAACGTAGATTACAATACCAAAAGCATAGCAGATGAATGATTCGTTAAAGAACCTGAAAATGCGCGACTGGACGGAAACGAAAGCGCATTCCAGCTGGCAGATATTTAAGATCATGGCCGAATTCGTGGAAGGATTCGAAGCCCTCGCCAAGATAGGTCCCTGTATTTCTATATTCGGGTCGGCCAGAACCCGCTCTGGCAACGTGTATTATGAGCTCGCCTGCGAGATCGCCAAGCGCCTTGCCGAAGATGGTTTCGGTATCATTTCCGGTGGCGGCCCCGGTATCATGGAAGCGGCCAACAAAGGCGCGCAACTGGCAGACGGTACCAGCGTTGGCCTCAACATCACGCTGCCCCACGAACAATACGCCAACCCTTTCCTCGACCGCGATAAGAGCCTCAACTTCGACTACTTCTTCGTTCGGAAGGTGATGTTCACCAAATATTCCCAGGGCTTCGTCATGATGCCCGGAGGCTTCGGTACGATGGACGAGTTCTTCGAAGTCGCCACCCTCATCCAGACCAGGAAAATGACCGAGACGCCGCTGGTACTTGTTGGCTCCGAATATTGGGGCGGCTTGCTGGAATGGATCGACAAAGTGATGATGAAGAAAGAAAGCAACATCCACCCCGAAGACCTCAATCTGCTGAAGGTTTTCGACACCGCGGATGAAGTGGTAGACTACTTCCGCGAGTTCTACGCTTCCAACAAACTGCGGCCTAATTTTTAGATTAGCTTTAAGTTATATACACATGAAATATATTCATGCATGATGTTGAAATTGCATATATATTTATAAAGTCACAGCCTATTGTGGACCATTAATCGCATTAGTATATGGTCAATAGTTGTGTCTTTTAATGGTTAACATGGGGTAAAGAGCCTGGTATTACTATCAGGCTCGATTTATTTTCAGTCCTTCACATATATCGCATATTCTTGATAATTGCTTAGGTTTGCAAAAAAATAAGGCATGGAGGTAATACCCGGGGATATACAGGCGTTTGCAGATAAGTACACCAGTGCGGAAGCGGACCTGCTGTATCGGCTCCACAGGGAAACTTACCTCAAGGTGGATCAGCCGCATATGTTGAGTGGCCATGTGCAGGGAGTGTTTTTGTCGATGGTGAGCCATATGATGCGCCCACGCCGTATCCTTGAGATCGGTACCTACACCGGGTATTCGGCCATTTGCCTCGCCCAGGGCCTCGCGCCCGATGGCATGCTGCATACCATAGACATTAATGAAGAGCTGGAAGACATGGCCGCGCGTTACATCGCGGAAGCCGGTCTTACCGCGAAGATCACCCAGCACATCGGCAAAGCCGCGGGCATCATCCGCAACTCAACGAAACCTTTGACCTCGTCTTCATCGACGCAGACAAAGCCGGATACGGAAACTACTACGACCTGGTATGGGAGAAGCTCCGGCCGGGAGGGTTTATGCTGGCGGATAATGTGCTCTATCACGGCGAAGTGGTTTTGCCGGAAGCCGAACAAAGCAACAACGCGAAAGCCATGATCCGCTTCGTGGAAAAAGCGATTGCCGACGAGCGCGCGGAAACGCTGCTGCTCACCCTGCGCGATGGGGTTTTACTCATCCGCAAGAAATAAATACGACCCATTAAATTCGACATATAATGCAAGTAAAGTCATACTGCCTGGCAATCTGTTTGCTAATTGGCGGAGCCATACAAAGCTTCGCACAGAACATCAGCACCCAACAGTACATCGACACCTACAAGCTGGTCGCGATGGAAGAAATGCGCCGCTCCGGCGTTCCCGCATCCATCAAGCTCGCACAGGGCATCCTGGAAACACAGTCCGGCAACGGTTGGCTCTGTCTTAACAGCAACAACCACTTCGGCATCAAATGCAAGAATAACTGGACAGGCCCCAGCGTGAGCTACGACGACGATGCGAAAGGAGAGTGCTTCCGCAAATACGGTTCGCCCCACGAGTCCTGGAAAGATCACTCCGACTTCCTCCGTAATAATCCCCGGTACAAATTCCTGTTCGATCTGAACCCTAACGATTACAAGGCCTGGGCTTACGGGTTGAAAACGGCCGGCTACGCCACGAGCCGCACCTATCCCCAGCAGCTCATCCAGATCATCGAAACGTACGGCCTTCAGCAATTTACCGATATTGCCATGGGTAAAGGTGAGATCAACACCGGTTCCGTATTTGCCGGAGACCCCGGCGCCTACGCGCCCGCGCAACAGGCGCAGCCTTCCGCCCGTGGCGGCCGCCGCTCCGCCGCAGCGAAGAAGTACCCCGAGAACAGCGAGTTCCGCATCAACAATCGCAAAGCCATCTTTGTTAAAAAAGGAACCGCGCTCATCCAGGGCAGCGGCTAAAGATATCCGCCTCAGTTCTTTGCTGAAGTATAACGACCTCGCGGCAGACGTGCCCCTGCAAAAGGATATGGTCATCTTCCTGCAGGGCAAGAGCAAACGCGGAGCTAACGATTTTCACATCGTGGCCCCGGCGAAACCCTGCACGACATCTCCCAGGCCGAAGGCGTGCAGCTCCGCTGGGTACGCCGCCGCAATAAGCTCCAGGAAGGCGAACAACCCGCGGCCGGTGAACGCATCGCGCTGGATGGGTACGCTTCCGCCAAGCCCCGCCTCGGCAGTAACTCCGTAGCGATCGTAGACGAGCACGAAGACCTGAAGCCCCGCGAGATCATCCAGGATATTAAAAAGGAAATCGAGAAGGCCTCCGCGCAGGCGCCGTTGCAGAAAGCAGGCCGGCTACCCCGCCGCCCGCTCCTGAAAAATCGCCCTCCGCGCTGCCCCCGGCATGATCGAAGACCTCAAGAAAGCCGGCGCGCAAACCACCGCCCGCGAACAATACCATACCGTAGGCGAAAAGGAAACGCTGTACAGCATCTCCCGCCAGTACGGCTGCACGGTGTCGCAACTCCAGCAATGGAACAACCTGCAGGATAACGCTATCAAGATCGGCCAGCAACTGGTCGTGAAAAAATAACCGCCTAAACGAGTACACACGATGATCCAGGTACATGATAAAAAGTTCGTCCCCTATATCACTGAAGAGAAACTGCAGGCGCGCATCAAAGAAATGGCGCAACAGCTGAGCCTCGACCTCGAAGGGAAACGGCCGCTTTTTATCGCTATCCTCAACGGATCCTTCATGTTCGCCGCCGATATGTTCAAGTACCTGTCCATCGAAGCGGAGATCTCCTTCATTAAACTGGCTTCCTACAAAGGCACAAAGTCTACGGGCAACGTCATCACCGCCATTGGCCTCGACGAAGATCTTTACGGCCGCACCGTGGTGATCCTGGAAGATATCGTGGATACCGGCAAAACCCTCAGCCAGTTCCTGCCGCAGCTGGAGCACCAGCATCCCGCGCAGCTGCTCGTGGTATCCCTGCTGCATAAACCCGAAGCCCTGACACATCCTGTCAAAATCGACTACCTGGGCTTCTCCGTCCCTAATAAATTCCTCCTTGGCTATGGCCTCGACTATGACGGCCTGGGCCGCAACCTCCCGAAATTTACCGGCTGGAAGAGTAATTTTAGCGGCTGCGGCCGCAGGATCAAAGAATTACGTAAATTTATATATCGGTGTATGTAATATATTTCGATGTATAAACTCCTCATGTTGTTCCTCTGCGTATGCTGGGGCATGACGGGAGTGGCACAACTGCGAAAAGTGGTGACCGGCGCCGTGCAGGATAGCATCCGGCATGATCCGGTTCCCGGGGTGAAGGTCACCGTTTGGCCAGACACTTCTTCCGTGCAAACGAATCAATACGGCTTATTCAGGATAGAAGTCCTCACGGCAGCACCCACCTGGTTTTCGAACGCCCCGGATATGCGCGCAAAGCTGTGCCCCTCCAGTATGACCGCATGCTCATCGAACTGAGCCCCTTAAGAACAATTCCACTGCCAGCAATGATATTGCCACGGCAAAAGCCCGTGCGCGGTATGCCCACAGCACCAATCCCAACTATAGTAACCTCGGTATTTCCATCACCAACTTTTACGACGAAACCTACGGCCGGTTATACGAAAACAAATTCGTAGACACCCGTAAGAAAGCAGTATCCGACTTCGCGCTGGACGTAGACCGTGCGGCCTACAGCAACATGCGCCGCTTTGCGCGGTTGAAGCAGCCGGTGCCTGTAGACGCGGTGCGCATCGAAGAAATGCTCAATTACTTTCACTACAGCTACCCGCTGCCGCGTCGCGATTCCGTGTTCGCGATGTACAGCCATTATACCGATTGCCCCTGGGAACCAGCGCACCATCTGCTCCAGATCGCCGTGAGGGCAAAGCAGATTGAAACGGATAGCCTCCCCGCCAGCAACCTCGTTTTCCTGATCGACTGCTCCGGAAGCATGGGTACCCCTAATAAATTGCCGCTCCTGCAGGCCGCTTTCCGCGTGCTCGTCAATAACCTGCGACCCCGCGATAAAGTAGCCATCGTGGCTTACGCGGAACGCCAGGCTGGTGCTCCCATGCACGCCGGGGCACCAGAAAGAAAAGATCCTCCACGCCATCGATTACCTCAGCGCCGGCGGCGCAACCGGTGGCGAGGCGGCCATAAAATGGCCTATCACATCGCAGGGGAGAATTTCATACCAGGTGGAAACAACCGCGTCATCATGGCGACCGATGGAGATTTCAACGTAGGGCAGACGAGCGACCAGGATATGGAAGATCTCATATCCATGCAAAAAGAAGGCGGTGTGCTGCTGACATGCCTGGGTTTCGGTATGAAGGATTATAAGGACTCAAAGCTGGAAACGCTTGCCAGCAAAGGCAACGGTAACTTCGCATATATCGATGACCTGGAAGAAGCGAATAAGGTCTTTGCCCGGGAGTTCGGGTCTACGTTGTTCACCATCGCCCGCGACGTGCATGCCGAGGTCAGGTTCGATCCGCGGCGGGTGAAAGCTTACCGCTTGCTGGGATACGAGAATAAAGTCCTCAAGGAAGAGAGCGGCGACAGCCTCAAAGTGACCGGGGGATTGTTGGGTCGGGGCATTGCGTGGTGGCGATGTATGAAATAGAGCCGGCGGTACCTGATCCGGGGCGCCGTCGCAACCGTTTCGCTTACCTGGCGTACGGACGGAGACACTGCGCTTTCCGGCCTGGAGCGCGTCATTAGGTCTGACGTGGAGAACTTTGAGGAGGAATCTGACGATTGCCGGTTTGCGGCTTCCGTGGCCCTGTTCGGCATGTTGCTCCGCAAATCGCAATATGCGGGCAAGGGAAACACGGATATGGTGGTGCGCATCGCGAAGCGCCCTGGCCCCGATCCCGGCGGTTACCGGGGCGAATTCTTAAAGCTCATTAAACAGTTGAAGAAACATACGGAGTGGCTCAGGTAGCAGGTTGCGCTTCTGCGGCCGGTGATTTCCTGAAGAAGAAGGTCCCTATCAACATCCCGGCGATACTCCATAACAGGCCCACGAACAAAGGAGGCGTCGTTGTTTCCGTTAATTCCGCATAGATATAACCCGCAGTACCCAGCAAAATGGAGAGATTGGCGCCCGCCTGGTTGGCGCGCTTCCAGTACAGGCCCGCGGTAAGCGGCACGAATAGCGAAACAAGGCTCAATACAGACGAGGAAGCCACCAGCTCGTAGATGTCCTGGCTGGAAAATGCCATGGCGATGGCGATAGCGGAAACGGCCACTACAGACAGCCGGATGATCAGCAGGAACTTTTTGTCGCTGATGTCTTTAAAGAAGGGTTTGACGAGGTTTTCGCCCAATACGGTAGCCGGGGCGAGGATAGCGCCGCTGGTGGTGCTCATGATGGCAGAGAGCAACGCGCCGAAGAAGAGTATCTGGATGAAGAGATTGCCATGTTGCATCACCATATCCGGGAGGATGGTAGATGGATCCCCGGCGCCGAGGTCCGGGTACAGCTGCTGTGCACAAAGCACGATCAGAAGCGGGAGGGAGCCGATCGCCAGGTACATCAATGCGCCGAGATACGAGCTGTATTGCGCCACGCGCTCGCTTTTAGCGCTCATCAGCCGTTGAAATACATCCTGCTGCGGGATAGAACCCAGCCCGATGGTGAACCACGCCGCCATATAATGCAGCCAGCTGTTCCAGTCGCGGTCGGGAAGAAACGGAAAGTGCCTGCAGGCGCACGATCTACCACCGTGCCGATACCGCCGGCCTCCTGTACCACGATGAACGTGATGACGAGGATGCCGATAATGATCATGATCGTTTGTATGAAGTCCGTAATGGATACCGACCACATCCCGCCCATATATGTATAGCCCATTACGATGAGCCCGCTGGCGATCATGGCCGTTTCCTGCGAAACGCCCATCACCGTATTGATCACGATCCCCATGGCCACGATCTGTGCTGCGATCCAGCCGAAGTAGGAGGGGATCATCAACAGGGCGGAAACGATTTCCGCCTTTCTCCCGAACCGTATGCGGAAGTAATCGCAAAACGTGAGCACATTGCTGCGATAGAGCTTCCTGGCGTAAAACAATCCTACCAGCAACAAACATAAAGAAGCCCCGAAAGGATCTTCTATCACCCCGAGCAGCCCGTGCTGCGCAAATTCGCTCGTAGCGCCGAGCATGGTCTCCGACCCGAACCAGGTGGCGAAGATCACGCAGGTGCTGATGCCCAGCGGCAGGCTACGACCGGCCACGATGAAGTCGCCGGCACTTTTGACCCGCCGTGCGGCCCAGCGGCCGATGAGGATAGTGATAAGCAGATAAACCAGTACGAAGGCCGTGAGCATAGTCGGTTATTTGATGATCCGGAAGCAGTGCCGTTGCAGCTTCCCTGGAAATCGAAGGGGATGGTCTGAGCCGTGATATTTTTGATGGAGGACGCTTCAATAGCCGGTTCATCCAGCTCAAAGCGGCGCAGGTTATTGCTGAAATACAGCACGCCGTCTTTCTTCATGGCCATGAGCACCTTATTGATCAGCGTCACATGGTCGCGCTGGATGTCGAGGAAGTCTTTCATCCGTTTGCTGTTGGAGAAAGTGGGAGGGTCCATTACCACCAGGTCGAAGGTGTTGATCTTCAGCTCGTCGAGGTATTGCAATACATCCGCGTGCACGTAATGGTGCCTGGCGGGGTCGTATATGCCGTTGAGCTCCATATTATCTTCCGCCCATTTGAGGTAGGTTTTGGACAGGTCGGCCGAGGTGACGGATGCTGCGCCGCCAGCGGCTGCGTATACCGAAAAGGAACCTGTATAGCAAAATAGATTGAGGACATGCTTGCCGGCGGATTCCTCGCGCACCATATGGCGGGTGATGCGATGGTCGAGGAAAAGCCCGGTGTCGAGGTAATCGGAGAGGTTGACTTTAAACTTCAACCCGTCTTCCTGCACGGTGATCTCCGCCTTCTCGATGCTGAGTTTTTCGTATTGGCTTTGCCGGTCGGTTTTGCGTTGACGGGTACGGAGGAAGATGTCTTCCCGGGAACGCCCAGTACCTTGCCTACGCTTTCCACGCTGCGTTCGAGCCATTCGTCGTACGCATCGTCGTCCATGCCGTGCGATGAGAGGTATTCGGCAACGGATACCTTGTCTTCATACAATTCAATGATAAGAGGGAATTCCGGCAGGTCGCGGTCGTAGAGGCGGAAGCAGGTGATCCCCTGCCGCCGGGCGGTCTTGGCCAGGTGCTTGTGGACCTTGGCCAGCCGGTTTTCGAACATCTGGTACTTATCGGACATAATCGCTGCAAATATGCGACTTTCCTGCCGGATGCGCCAGCGTGCTCCTAAAAGGAACAGCCGGAACGGGGTGCGTTCCGGCTGTTGGTATAGCTATTATTGTTTATCAGCTGAAGATGTCCTTCACTTTCTCGAAGAATCCTTTCTCGGACTTTTCGGGATTAGGTTTGAAGTTGTCGGATCCCTGCATCTTTTCCAGCATGGCTTTTTCTTCCGCGGTAATTGTCTGGGGCGTCCAAACGTTCACCTGGATGAGCTGATCGCCTTTTTCGTAGCTGTTGACGGAGGGGAAGCCTTTGCCTTTGAGGCGGAAGATCTTGCCGCTCTGTGTGCCGGGAGGAACCTTGATCTTGGCTTTCCCGTCGATGGTAGGCACTTCCAGCGAAACGCCGAAGGCGGCGTCGGGGAAGGAGATGTGCAGGTCGAAGGCTACGTTGAGCCCGTCGCGCTGCAGTTCCGGATGCGGTTCTTCTTCGACGAGGATGAGGAGGTCGCCCGGGGCGCCGCCGCGTTCGCCGGCATTACCTTTACCGCTCATGGAGAGCTGCATGCCTTCCATTACGCCTGCCGGTATGTCGATAGAAACGGTTTCTTCACCATATTGACGGCCTTCGCCTTTGCATGAGGTGCATTTATTGGTGATGATCTGTCCTTCCCCGTTACAGGTAGGGCAGGTGGTTACCGTTTGCATCTGGCCAAGGAAGGTCTGGGTCACTTTACGGACCTGGCCGGAGCCGTGGCAGGTGGTGCAGGACTGGAAAGCGTTTTTGTCTTTCGCGCCGGCGCCGCTGCAGGTATTGCAGGTAACGTATTTCTTTACTTTGATCTTTTTATTGGTGCCTTTGGCGATCTCTTCGAAGTTCAGTTTGATCTTCACGCGGAGGTTGCTGCCGCGGGTGCCTCTGCTTCTGCGCCCGCCGCCACCGCCACCGCGCTGGCCGCCGCCGCCGAAGAAGCTGCCGAAGATGTCTTCCCGAAGATGTCCCCGAAGTTGGAGAAGATATCGTCCATGTTCATGTGGCCGCTGCCGCCGTAGCCGCCGCGCGCGCCCATGCCGGCATGCCCGAAGCGGTCGTATTGCGCCCGTTTATCGGGATCGCTGAGCACCTCGTAGGACTCTGCCGCTTCCTTGAACTTTTCTTCCGCTTCCTTATTGCCGGGGTTCCGGTCGGGATGGAACTGCATGGCCACCTTACGGTAAGCCTTTTGATCTCATCCTGGGAAGCGGTTTTGGCAACCCCTAATATTTCGTAATAATCTCTCTTGGTCGACATGTTTATAATCTTGAAAAGCCCATTCCGGCGGAACAGGCTATGAAAATACTATGGACTGGCAAAACTGCTGTCACAACGTCATTTACCCACAACCACGCGGGCGTGGCGGATGATTTTGTCGTTGAGGTAATAGCCTTTTGCAGCACGTCGATCACCTTACCTTTCAGCTCTTCTGTAGGGGCAGGGATTTCCGTAACGGCTTCGTGGAGGTCCGGGTTGAATTCTTCGCCCATTGCTTCCATGGGTTTGAGGCCCTTGGATTGCAATATGTTTTGGAACTTGTTGAATACCAGCATCACGCCTTCTTTAACGGGAGTGGCTTCACCGGATGTCTCCAGTTGTTTGGCGGCTCTTTCGGAGTCGTCGAGCACGTCGAGGAGGGCTATGATGACCTCTTTGTTGGCTGTATTGATCAGTTCGATCCGCTCTTTGGCGTTTCTCTTTCTGAAATTATCGAAATCTGCGTTCAGCAGCAGATATTTTTACGCAATTCGTCGAGCTCTCCGCGGAGCTTATCCGCCTCGTCCTCTTCCGGCAGGGCGTCGTTCAGATGGGAGGAACCGGCCTGGTTTTCATCGGAATTGATGTCCATTTCACGGGGATCCTGCCCATTTGCCTGCATATCTTTGTCTTTTTCTGTCATAATCGTACTAATTGTCTGCAAGTTACCCCGCGTCAATAACTTTGCCAAGCCCCCTTTTTGGACAATTTGTCAGCCTTTGGAAGGAATCCCTGCTTAGTTGTACCTCCTGCGCTCCAATAACAAGCAATGACGAAGGTATTTCTCAAGAAAAAGATAGCCAACCGCATATTTTCGGGGCATCCCTGGGTTTTTGGCAACGAAGTGGGCCATATTGAAGGGGAGGTGAACGCCGGCGATATCGTGGACGTATTCACGCACAACGGTATTTTTGTGGGCCGGGGATACATCAACCCCAATCCCAGATCCTCGTGCGGCTGCTCACCCGCGACCGGAATGAGACCGTCGACGAAGGGTTCTTCGTCAACCGTATCCGCAAAGCCTGGGAATACCGCAAAAGATCGGCTATGTGGAAAACTGCCGTCTCATCTTCGGGGAAGCAGACGAAATGCCGGCCCTCATCATCGATAAGTTCAACGATTACTTCGTGCTCCAAACTATGGCCCTCGGGATCGACCGCTGGAAGCCCGCCATCGTGAACGCCCTCAATGAGATCTTCCAACCCAAAGGTATCTACGAACGCAACGACGTGCCCGTCCGCGAGCTCGAAGGCCTGGAGCAAAAGAAAGGGTTCCTCAGCGAGCCTTTCGATACCAATATCATCATCAATGAAAACGGTCTGAAGTTCCATGTCGACATCGTAGGCGGTCAGAAAACCGGCTACTTCCTCGACCAGCAGGATAACCGCCGCGCCATCCAGCACAACGTGAAAGGGGCGGACGTGCTCGAAGCTTTCTGCTATACCGGAACCTTCTCCTGCCACGCCGGCTATTACGGCGCCAACAGCGTGCTCGGCCTCGATATCTCCGAACATGCGGTAAACACCGCCCGCCGCAACGCGGAGCTCAACGGCCTGCAGGACATCTGCAAGTTCCAGGCGGTTAACGCGTTCGACCAGCTGAAACAATGGACCCGCGAAGAGCGTAAGTTCGATGTGGTGATCCTGGACCCGCCGGCATTCACCAAAAGCCGCGAGAACATCCAGAAAGCCATTACCGGTTATAAGGAGATCAATCTGCGGGGTATGAAATTACTGAAGCCCGGGGCTTCCTGGTTACGGCCAGCTGCACCAACCTGGTGGATCCCTCTATGTTCCTCGAAACGATCGATATGGCCGCTAAAGACGCCCGGAAGAAGCTCCGCCAGGTTACCTTCCAGACACAGGCGCAAGACCATCCCATCCTCTGGAATATCGAGAACACCACCTACCTGAAATTCCTGATCGTGGAAGTACAATAATCAAAGCATATATAACAGAAAACCGCGGCGCAACCGCGGTTTTCTTATGCAAAAAAAAGGCTGACAAGCATTATGCTGTCAGCCTTTTATATCTTAATATTCCTACTCGTAATGTTATTTGACGACGTTGAACTTCCCGGACTCTACCAGCGTTCCGTCCTTTTCACGCAGCTGGAAGATGTAAAGACCGCTGTAGTAATTATCGAGCGGGAGGGAAGTGCGGTTGGCGAGATTTTTCAGGTGATCCACCTTTTGCCTAAGAAGTTATAGACAATAATCTCATACACCTTATCGTTATTACGCTGAATTTCGAAATAAATCTTTGTTGTTGCAGGATTGGGGTAGGCTTTACGACCTTACTCGTATTCTCCCCTCCGGAAAAGTAGAGGGCTGTGTGGATTTGCTTTGAGCCAGGGCCGGAACGGACAAAGCGCAAAACAAGGTAAATAGGATGAGAGTAACAGTCTTGTACATAGTACTCAAAGATATAAATTTTTTTAAATATTTCCCAAATATTCGAAGTTTGGTTGCTATATAAAGATAACAAACGCTCTGCCAATTTGTGCGAAACGCTCCTTATTTTTTCTGAAATTTTAACGTTTTTAACAATTTATTGCCCGGTGCGCCGTTGCCGCGTCAGAAACTTGGGCAGTTTACACTGTTAAGCGTTGAGTTCCACCGGTTAAGGAAACTCTTGAAAACCATCGATACTTCGAAGCCTCCCATGGCCTGACTGGCCGTCCGCAGCCGGCTCACGTTCACATCATAGCTCACCCCGATCTCCCAGGCCCCCATATCGAGGCGAAACATGGGCACCACGGCATCATTCCACCGGTAAAATAATCCCCGTACATTCCCCGGTCCGATTCCAGCCCCTCGTCCATCAGCCCATACCCCACAAAAGCCCCGCCGATGAACTCGGAATAAGCCCCTGGTGCACCTGGTTGTAATGCGCGATCACCCGCACCCGTTCAGAAACCGGCACGGTAAAACCCAGGTTGAAGCTCATCTTCGGGTCCAGCGTTACTTTATCGTCGTCGAAGAAGGAAACTTTAGGTTTGTTGAAGTGGTAATATGCCGCCCCGATGAACCAGTTGGTGGCTTCGCCCAGTACGCCGTTGTAACTCATCCCCACGCCCGCATCCCAATACCCGTAGCCGATCTTGGCCAGCCGCCCTTCTTCGCCGGTAGGCGCAGCCGGGTCAAAGCGACCGCCGGTATACTGGTTGTTGAACGTCAGGTGCGCCGGGTTAAACTGCCGCTGCACATAACCGCCCATGAACCCAACAGACAAAAAGCTGCTTTTGTCCTCGCTGAGGGATTTATGATAGTTGAGCGCAGGCAGAAACTGGACAGACTGCAGGTTGGAAGCCCCGCCCGGTCGAACGAGGCCTGGATCCCTGCCGTAACGTGGTCGTTGTAATTCCCCACCGGGAACTTCATTTCCCCGCTGAGCGTGCCTGTCTGATACGGTATCGTGACGCTGTTCCACTGGTTGCGGTATACTCCCTGGAACCGCACGTCGCCCCTGAACAGGCCGATCAGCGCGGGATTGCGGAGGATGGGCGTTTCCATGAACTGGGACAGGTGAATGTCCTGCGCGCACAGCGGCAGCCCGAAAATTACGAGCGCCCCGGTTAACCAGCGTTTCTTCATGCTTTTCAGCGTTTTCATGTTTATCGTAATAAGGTTACATTTCCTTTTAAAGTAAATCGCTCTCCCGTGTCGCACACGGCGTCCAAAAGCCAGATATATACATCCGGCGCCAGAAGCTTCCCGTTCCGCGTGCCATTCCATCCTGCCGACAGGTCATTGATCTGGAAGTTGCTGCGGTTGAATACCTCTTGACCGCTCCGGCTGTAGATCCGGAACGAGTTGATGCTCCGCACGCCTTTCCCGCGGGGAAGAACTCGTCGTTCATACCATCGTTGTTCGGCGAAAACCCGCTGGGCAGGAACACGTTGCCTTCTTCGCAGATCAGCCTCACGTTCATCACGTCAGACTTCTTGCAACCCTCGGTATTGGTCACTTCGAACGCATAGTCGATGCCCGAACGGGGATAAGCCACCGTCTGGGGACAGGTAGCGCAATCGATCCAGGAATTGGGCTTCCATTCCCCGGTCACCACATCACTGCTATACGTGGCATTCAGCGTTACCGCATTACCGGCCACGATCACCTGGTCCGCCCCGCGTTCACGGTAGGAGAGGCCTTTACGGTCACGGTAACCTGCCGGGTCTGGGTAGGGCAAGCGGGATCGTTGCCCGCCGTTACGCTATAGGTGCTGGTGGTAGTTGGCGTAATAAGGGGCATGGCCGTATTGCCGCCTTCCGTAACGTTGGGCGACCAGTTGTAATAGGCCGCGCCGCTGGCACGGAGGCGGGCGCTGCTGCCGGAGCAGATCGCCGTATCCGGGCTGATGGTCAGAAGGATGCTGGGCACCACATCCAGCGAGATAGTGTCTTTTGCGGTGCAGCCGAAGGTATTGATGGCCGTAGCGATATAGGAGGTGTCTTCCGTCGGCGTTGCCACCGGGGTAGGACAATTACTGCAATTCAGCTGCCAGGCCGGCTCCCAGCTCACGGTTCCGTTAGACGCCGCCTGCAGGTTGGTACTGTTGCCTTCGCATATTTTCGTCGTAGAGGCTTGTACGTTGAGGAAAGGAGTAGGATGAATGTCTACGTTGCGGGTGATGGAATCAACACAGTTGCGCGCATCGGTGATCACCAGCTTAACGGGAAAGCTGCCGCTGGAGTTGAAGGTCGGCATGTCCGGCGTCGGTTTATCAGAGGTTTGCACATTTCCGAACTCCCATTTCCAGGAGATCAGGGAATATTCTGCGTAGGTACAGATTGTTGGATGAACTGCACCGGTTGTCCCGCACAGGTAGATGCTCCCGTTGCGAAAAGCGCTTGCGGCGCCATCACGGTCAGGTGATCCTTTTTGATGATGGTGTCCGGACAAAGCGCCGGGTCGTTATATACGATGATAAGGCTGTCTGAGAATAACCCCTTGGCGGTTACGATCCTCCGGATGTCTACCTCGGTGGTAATAATGCGCTGTCCGTCGCCGAAACGCCAGTCGTAGTGGCGCACCAGCGAACTGGGGACCTGCACTACGCCATAATGCACTTCACTGTTGCGGCAGATGGAGCCCACGCCCGTATGGAAGTCGGCCGTAAATACCGGATGGTTTTGTAGATGGTGCTTACGCAGGTCTGACCCGCAGTGCGCACCGTCAGCCGCACGTTGTACGTGCCTGGCTGCGAGAAGGTATGGGTGGGGTGGATGCGGTTATCCGCCGGTGTGTTATCGTCAAAAGTCCATTCGTAAGTATCGGAAGGGGAACCGATGGTAATATTGGTGAACGTGTAGGCCATCCCGCTGGCCGCACAATCCCGCGTGTAGGTGAAGTCCGCCACCGGCCCGGTATTGTTAACCGTGATGGGAGCCGCATCGGTATAGCAACCGTTATTGCCGGCGGCCATGCGAACAGTTACATTACCTGCCGCGCGGAAGGAGTGGTTGATGTCGTTCTCCGGTCCTTCGTAGGTTGTGCCATCCCCGAAATTCCAACGGTACCGGTTGGCGTCATCTGCGCTGGCAAGCAGCCGCGCCATGGTACCCGCGCAGTTGTCCGGCCGGGTGATCGTGAAATTGACGTTACCGGGTTTAATACCGGTCTTCACCAGTTTAGGGAAAGTCTGCATTACCTGGCAACCCTGTTGGGTGGTGGCGGTCAGCGTGACGTTGAAGTCGCCGGCGGATTGGTAAATGTGGGAAACGTTGGGCGCGGTAGTGTTCTCGCTGGTATTGTCGCCGAACACCCAGCTATATTGCACCACGGGGTCGCCGGCGGGCGCCTGCACGGAGGCATTGAGCCCGGCGGTGTAGGGGGCGCATCCTTCCAGCGTGCCGGTAGTCATGGCGATAACCGGAGCGCTTACCTTGATAAAGCCGTCTTTCTTCAGTGTCTGTGTACACCCGGTGGCGTTGGTGACGGTGAGCGTCACATCGAACGCATCCAGTTTGCTGTAGGTATGCTGAACGGTAGGGGAGCTGGTAGTGACAGGAGCGGTGCCGTCCCCAAAGTCCCAGACGCGGCTGGAGCCGCCCGGCGTTTCGTCGGTAAAGGTGGCGGTGTAGGTGCCGCAGGATATCGGTTTGTCGACCTTGAAGGCCACCACGGGCACCGGGTAAATGGTGAAGTTGGCGGTTCGGGTGGCGGTCGCCAGGGGATAATAAGCAGTCAATTTGATGGAAACAGGCCCCGGCGAGTTGAAGGTAACCACGGGACTGGGGTCCGTTGAACTTCTCCCGTCACCGAACTCCCAGAGGTACGACTGCGCCCCGCTGGTACTGGTGTTATGCAATGTCACCGTGGCCGGCGCGCATTGCGAAACCGGCGCCACCGTATAGGTAAACCCGGCCTGCTGGGCCCGGACGCCCGCCGGCAAGGCCAGCAACGCCCACAACAATCGGATCAGGTTTTTCTTGTCAGGTGCTTTCATTTTTCACAGGATATGGGAAAGTATAGGTTTATGGATTATACAAATTTATTATATTTTTTCCATATCCCTATCGCAGCAGCGTCACATTTCCTTTGAGCGTCATCGGTTCCCCGCTGTCGCAGACAATTTCCGCATAGTAAACAAATACGTCCGGAGGCGCCAGCTGACCGGCAAACCGCCCGTCCCATCCACATGCCGGGTCGTCCGACTGGCAGTTGGCCCGTTCAAAGACGAGCTGGCCCCAGCGGTTGAAGATCCGGAAGGATTTAATGGTGCGGACGCCCCGTCCGCGAACGTAGAAAATATCATTCTGGCCATCGCCATTGGGTGTGAACGTGTTGGGAATGAATGCGGTACTGCCGGAGCAGAACAGTTTTACGGGCAGCAATGCCGTGCTCTGGCATCCGTAAATGTTGGTGGCGGTGATCTGGTAGGTTACGGGGCCCTGGAGCAGCATTTCCGGGGTGGCGCAGTCGTAGCAGCTGAGCCACTTTTCGGGGTACCATGCCCAGGAGGTGATATCCGGGCTGCCGCTCACCGGTGCGGGCATTACCGTACCGCTGGGAAGGGTGAGGCTCTGGGGGCCGTGATAACGGGGCCTGGTGAACGGTGACCGTTGCGTAGGCGGTGTCGGTAAAGCAGGCGTCGTTGCCGTAGCCAACCACCCGGTATCGGGTCGTCGCGTTCGGCATGGCCACGGGGTCCTGGAGCCCGGCATCGTTCAGGCCCGTTGCCGGGAACCAGTTGTAGCGAACCGCACCGGTAGCGCGAAGCCGGGTTTGCTTGCCCTCGCAGATATCGGTGTTGGACGAACGAACGGTAAAGGGATGGGATACCTGTACCCGCAGGGAGTCAATGGCCTCGCAACCAAACTGGTTCACGGCGCGCACGTGGTACATGGTATCTGTCACCGGGCTGATCACGGGGTTTTCGGCCGTGGCGCTGGAGATATTGTATGGCGTCCAGCTGTATTGGGCGGGTCCGCCATTACTGATGACCTGCAGTGATTCGCCTTCGCAAACCAATGCCTGCCGCGGCGCTACCGCCAGCGATGGGAGCGGGTTCACCACTAGCTGGAAATCCGCCGTATCAGGACAGGTGCCTTCGGAGTTGCGGATCACCAGGCGGATGTCGTGCAGGCCGGCCTGGGTATATACGAGGCGCGGGGGCAGGGCAGGACTGGCGCCGGGCGTCCCGTCTACCGTCCAGGTCCAGCTGGTGGAAGGCAATCCACGGCTTTCGTAACCGGCGAACTGCACCGGCTCGTTCACGCAAACCGGCCCTGCTGGTGCAATGGCGGCTTCGGGTTTGGGATCCACCGGAGCGTCAGAAAAGAAGAATCTTCGCAACCATACCGGCTTACCGTTACCAGCTTCACCCGATAATCGGTTGCGCTGGTATAAGAGAAGCGCGGATGTTCGTCACTGCTCACATCATCGGTGCGCCCGTCCACCCCGAAATCCCAGCGATATTGCATGGCGTCGCCATGCTGCGCGGCGGAAAGGGAATTGGAGGTATTGGTGAAGATGATATCGGCATTATCGCAGGCGGCCAGCGTGCTCATGGTAAAACCTGCCGTGGTCTTGTCGACTATAATGCTGTCTGCCAGGCCCTGTGCGGGTACCTTGCAGCCTTTCGCGTCTTCCAGTACCACCCGCGGATAATACACGCCGGGCTGGGTGTATTGGTAAGTGAAGGAGTTGGATGTGGTGGTCTCAACGGTGCCATTATCCATATCGAACGTATAGCGTACCGCGTTAGGCGAGCTCGCGCTGAATGTGGTGGCATGCGGCGCGCATCCGATCTTATTGACGATGCTTTTGGTGCCGATAGGGCCGTCGATCTCCACGGTATGGCTCGTGGTGCTCATGCAGTTGCCTTCGGAATAGACGTTCAGGGTGATGGTATATGTGCCGGGAAGGTTGTAAACGTGGTCCGGCTCATCGCGATCGGACCGGCTGTTGTCACCGAAATCCCATACGGCATCGCGGTAACCGGTGCTCTGGTTGTCTAGCGAAACGAGTGCAGGCGGGCATTGCGCCACCTGTCCCGGAACGGTGAAGATGGCCTGCGGATCGGGAACGGTCAGGTGTTGCGTCTTCGTTTCTGTAGCCACGCATCCTCATCGTCGGTCACCGTCAGCGTTACGGTGTAGGTACCGGGAAGGAGGTAGGTCTTCGATGGACTGGGAGCCGTTGACGAGGTATTATCTCCAAAATCCAGGCATATGTGAGGGTATTGCTGGTGCCGGATGAGGTATTCGTGAAAGCATGCGGTGTGTTTTTGCAGGCCACCCGGGCTGTATTAAATCCTGCTTCCAGGTTGCGTACTTCAACCGGGCGCGAAATAGATGTTCTGCAACCTGCGGCGTCCGTCACCTGTAACGTTACGTTGTAAGTGCCGCCGGCAGCGAAGGCATGCTTATAGTCGAGCGGGCGCGTAGTAACCGTTTCATCGGGCGTGCCGTCCCCGAAGTTCCAGGTCCAGCTGCTGATCGCATATCCATGCCAGGCGGTGGAGGCGTCGTTGAAAGCCTGCTCGTCGCCTTCGCAACGGCGGCCGGTTACGCCGAAGTCTGCCGTGGCGCCGTTCACCTGTATGGCGAGTATGTTGGAAGTAGATGTGCAATTGTTGCGGTCGGTGACGGTCAGCTGAACGCTGTACCTGCCAGGCAGGCGGAATGTTTTAGCGATATTATCGCCCGCCACAGGGGCGTAGGTTCCGTCTCCCCAGTTCCATTCCCAGCGAACGATATTGTTTGGGTCTACATTATCGCGGTTGAAGATGAGCGAGTTGGCGGCGCAAACTTCCATGGCGGAGGAACGGATAACGGGGCGCTCATCGATGATATCGATCACCTGCGTCATTTCCGATTCGCAATTACCATCGCTTACGACCAGGCGTACGTTGTAGGAACCTGTAGCGGCGTATACGTGGCTGGGCGAGGGGGCGGTGGAGGTATTGCCGTCGCCGAACTCCCATCTCCAGAACCGCGGTGTTCCCGGGATGGGGCCAAAGTCGGAGAGGTCTGTGAAGTTGACGCGCAGCTTATCGGTGCAGACGTTCTCCATGCTGAAATTCGCGACAGGCGGCAGGATGGTGATGAAGTCGGGCTTGGTGAGCGTTCTGCGGCAACCGTAATTGCTAACGGTAAGGGTTACATCATGCTGGCCGATATTGCGGAATACGTACGCCGGATTTTCCGCGCGGAGGATGACGCCGCCGTCGTCAGGCAGCTGCCATTCCCATTCGGTGCCGCGGGGTAAAGAAAGATTGGTGAACTGCACGGGCTCCCGCTGACAGGGTGCTTTGGGCGTGGCGTCGAACTGCACCACGGGGATGCGGCCCGCCCGAACCGTGGTCTGTACATCCAGCGGACAGGTCCGTTTATGGTGAGCCTCAGTCTTACGGTAAATACGCCTTCCGTGGTATATGTATGTGATGGCTCAGGAGCGTTGGAAGTAGTGCCATCTCCCAGATCCCACTGGTAACCTGTAACTACACCTGCCGTCAGGAGGGTGGCGCGGAAGCTGGAGGTATGAGGAAGACAGCCCTCCGGGTTGGATGGAATGATGATCGCCTGCGGGCGCTCGGCCACGATGTAATCGTTCATGGTCACTTCGTCGAAGCAGCCGGCGGCGTTCTCCACGCGTAGCCGGACATCGAAGATGCCGTAGTTGTTGTAAGTATGGTTGGGCGAAGGATCAGTGCTGGTAGTGCCGTCGCCAAAGGTCCAGAGATAACGGGCGCCCGTGGTGAACGCAGGCGTGAATTGAACATTGAAGGGCGCGGAACAGCTGGTAGTTGGCGTGGCGGTAAAGGTCGCCACGGGCCGCGGGTGCACTACGATAGCTTTCGTCACGGTTTCGGTACATCCCGCCCTGCCGGATGTGAGCGTGATATTGTAGGTGCCGGGAGTGGCAAACGTATAAGAAGCATCCGTTGCGGAGGATATACTCCCGTCGGGGAGCGTCCAGCGGGAAGTGGTGGGCGTGGGGGCGGTGGTGTTACGCAGGCGCACGGGCACGCCGGCGCATGCCAGCCCGTCTACCACAAAATCAGTGCGTGTCCGCTGGATGACCACGAAGGCTGCTTTGGCCACAGTGCTCTCGCAGCCTTCCGGCGTGCGGGCGCGGAGGGTTACGGTATAGGTGCCCTCGTTGGCAAAGGTATGCGAAGGGTGTTGGGCTGTAGATGTATTGGTGGCGGATGTCGGGTCTCCGAAGTCCCAGGCGTAGGTGAGCCCGGCAGGACCGCTGCTCCGGAAATTCACGGTCAGGGGCGTGGTGCAGGAGGCCTGTACGTCGGAGGTGAAATCGATCCGGGGCGTACTGCTTACGCGGATGTATTGCGGAAGGGTGAGGCCCTGTTTGCAGCCGAAGCTGTTTTCTACGATGGTGGAGATGGAAAAAGCGCCGTCAACGTTGAAGGTGTGCGAGGGGCCGGCGCCGGTGGCGGTGTTGCCATCGCCAAAGTCCCAGGTGATGGAGCGGATGGTTCCGGAGCCGGGCTCGGAATCGTCGGTGAACCGGACATTCAGCGGCGTACAGCCCGAAAGCGGTGTGGCGGTGAACCGGGGCACGGGGTTTTCGTACACGGTGATGGTCCGCGTGGCGGTGCGGACGCCGCCGGGGTAAGTGGCCGTGAGGGTCACGTTATAGGTGCCCGGAGCGGTAAATACCTTTGAAGCATGCTGGTTATTGGAATGCGCTCCCAGCTGGAAGTCCCAGTCCCGGTGGCTCCTGCGTCGGAGGTATTGCTGAATGAAACGGTCAGCGGCGCGCAGCCGGACGTAACGTCTGGCGTGAACGATGCTTGTTGTGCCTTCGCCGCGGATGTGCAGAAAATAGTCAGGAGGCAGCACACCACGGCCATATGGTTTTTCAGTTGGCGTCGGTTGATCATAGGTACCCGTAAAATTGGAGGTATACCCGGTTAGGGGTTCGGTCAAAGGGGTAAAAATAATATTTAAAAAAGAATTATCTGTTTATATTAACATTATGTTTTCATCGTGATATTCGATTAATCATTTATTTGCCCCTGTAACCGGATGTGTAATAAGTACATTTACTTACCGTTGCACCCGGATTTCCAAACCAAATGGATATGCCTGAATTGGATAAAGCTTATTGGAATGCGCGCTATGAGCGCGGGGAAACCGAATGGGACATGGGAACCGTATCACCTCCTTTGCGGGATTATTTCGACCAGTTGCCGAACAAGAACCTCCGGGTGCTCATCCCGGGCGGAGGTAACAGTTATGAAGCCAAGTATCTGTGGGACAGTGGCTTCCGGGATATCACGGTATTGGATATTTCCACGGTGATCATCGAGCGGCTGAAGCAGAAATACGCATCCACAGGCATTAAGTTTGAAACGGGTGATTTCTTCGAACATGAAGCGGAATACGACCTGATCGTGGAGCAGACTTTCCTCTGCGCCCTGATCCCGCGCTCCGGCAAGCCTACGCGCGGCATATGTACGACCTGCTCTGGGAAGAAGGCCGCCTCATCGGGGTGCTCTTCAACCGCGAGTTCGACGAGCCCGGCCCTCCCTTCGGCGGCGGCATCAAAGTCTATCGCCGGATGTTCGAGCCGTATTTCAATTTCAAAACGTTCGCTCCCTGCTATAATTCGCATCCCGCCCGCCAGGGCCGGGAAGTATTCATCAACTTCCGGAAGCTCGACAGCGTTGCCCGCCGCAAAGCCTGACGATTGCCGCAGATTGCGTATCTTTATGGATTAGCCATAAAGACAAAACAATCACGGAACCGATGAAAAATATCATAGCCTTTGCCATTTTTCTTTGTAGCATAACCGCCGCCAACGCCCAGCAGACCGTGTCTGCAGATATGTTTGAAAAGGGCCTCCGCCACCCGGATGTCCAACTACTGGATGTCCGCACGGCCAAAGAGTTCAAAACAGGACACCTTCCCAACGCCCTCCAGGCCGATTTCACCAATAAAGATGAATTCGCCCACCGCGTTAAATCCCTTGATAAGAACAAACCCGTATATGTGTACTGCCTTGTAGGCGGTAGAAGCAATGCTGCCGCTAAGTGGCTGGCAGATAACGGCTTCAAAGACGTTACCGACCTTTCCGGCGGCATCAATGCCTGGCGCGCGGAAAGCAAGGCCATCGTGGGAACGGAGAAAGTCCCCAGATGAGCGCCGATATGTACAAGCAGGCCATTGCCAGCAGCAAATGGATCCTGGTAGACGTGGGCGCGCAATGGTGCCCTCCCTGCCGCCAGATGGCGCCCATCGTCAAACAATTCACCACGGAAAACAAGATCAAGGTCCTCAACGTAGACGGTGGTAACGACACCGACGTGATGAGCGCCAACAATGTTACCGAGATACCGACCTTCATCCTCTATAAAGACGGCAAGGAAGTCTGGCGCAAAACCGGTATCGTGGAACTGGATGCCTTCCGAAAGGCGATACAATAAAACGCACACTTACAGAAAACGATAATTCCGGAGGGGTGGAAGTAAAATTCCACCCCTCCGGCGTTTTTGTGCGGCCTGTTATTTACAGGCAAATTCCGAAAGTTGTAAACTACATGTAAACCCATATCGTCTCTGTGGCAAAACCGGGGCTAAAGGGAGGCATGATAGAAGGGTAATAGAAGCATGATAGCCGTATTATAGAAGCTAGATAGTAGGATGTCCGGGTGGTAACCGGGTGATAACCGAAGGGTAATAGTATAATCCCTGGACTAAAGGTGGACTTGATGCGGACTTGAGGTGGACTTGATGTGGGTATGTGACTGGCAATCAGCGGGTAGTGTTTCTGGGGAAATGAAGTTAAAATAGTACCTGTTTCCCCTGGAGATGGCTTGCGGATGGATACTGCGAAAGCCGGGAGATTGATCGCTATCAATTGGTAACGAATACATTAGATAGGCAAAGGCGCCTTGCCGTATATATGTCTCTTACTTCTGACGGCACGCTTCCTCAATATACGGATTAATTACGGATCCGGATTCCTGGAATGTTGATAAATATCAATATTTTTGGTGGCGGACTAGCCTAGGGGCACACTAAATATGATCACCTTGGTGACGGTGGCGCCGTCGGTTTTCCGCTTCCCGGTAACGCTGAACTGTATCTGGTCGAGGTCAACCAGGCCAGGAAGTTCATTTACGCCGCCGGCATTTTTAACGGATTCGTAAAATGATTCCCCCAAATGTTTCCGCACCCTTTCCTTCCATTCCGACAGATCCACCGCAGGAAATTGTTGTGATTCTCCTTCTTCCAGATCGCGGATATACAGCCTGCCGTCTTTTTCCGGAAGCGTTTCCCAACGGGATACGAAAGATTTCCAGCCATACATGCATAATAAGCCTCCTTCGCCGCTGTATACGCAGGAGACGGTCGTGAACCGGAACGCCATCTGCAGGTCAGTCAGTTGATCTGATTGTACGGATGCATAATTACCTAACGGCAGGATCCCCAGTTCGGTAGTGGTGAGCATAACGGTGTCTTCCGGGGACCTGAGGTCGGGCGAATTCGCAATGTATCCTTCAAACGAAACCGTCAGTTCCGGGAAGTGTATCGTTGTGACGGAATCGAGATGATATTCATCTTCCATGGGTGGCAGGCAGCCGGAGACGATGGAAAGCACAGGCTTTGAGGATGCGGTATCTGCCGCTGTGGAATCAGCGCCTGCCGGGGACTTGGTCGTGCCATTGCAGGCGATAGCAGCGAGGGCGGTTAGCAGCCAGGCGTAAAATGTAAACTTAGCAGCCATAGAGCACATCAAATTGCAGGTATTTTTTAACCAGTACTCCATCGCTTTTACGTGTGCCGCTGATTTCCAGGATCAGGGTATCATAGCGCGCGAATCGCTCAATGTCGGCGCTGGATTTAGGTAATTCAATTTCTTCTCTGAATTTATCTCCGAACTGGCTTTTCACAGAGTCCGCGAGGTCCAGGTAATTGACATCTGGGAAAAAGTCGCGTTTTTCATCATATTCAGGCCAAACGAATTTCCCATTGACCATAGGCATGACCGTCCGGTAGTGTGTGTACCGGGGAAGTCCAGCTGCTGATCCATATCTTCTGTCGGTAACATCCAGGATAAGCTGTAGCGATACGACATCATCACGTTTTCAAGTTGTTCCGTTTCGATGAGATATTGGCAGTATTCTGCGCCATCTTCCAGGTTTTCCTGGATGATATGAACCGTATCCGCGCCGGCGGGTGCGGTCCGCTCCAGCGGTACTGTTTCGAAGCGGTGAAACGAAATCGTGAAATTGTCGAATCTGACAATGCTGAGGGTATCCGTTCTCGTTACCCGCGCATTATAAACAGGTGCCTTTTTAACTTCGGCCGGCGAGTCTTCTTTAGCGGTAGCATCAACTTTCTCTGCAGGTTTCTTTTCGGCTTGTGTGGTCGTGCATGCGGAAAGGGTGGCTGCAAACAGGAAGGGATAAAGGGTACGTCTCATGGTGTAGGGATATTATTTCGGGTATAGTGAAAGGGGCGCTTTCACGCCCCTAAATTATACATCTTTCCGTATTTCTCCTGTGCATATGCCATGAAATGCCGGAAGTTCAGTTTCTCTCCGGTCACCTTTTCGCATAACTCATTGGAAGTGTAGTACCTGCCGTGGCGGTGGATGCTGTCGCGCAACCAGCGCAGCAGCCCGTCGTACCTGCCGTCGGCGATGGCGCTCTCCAGCCCGGTGATCTGTTGCTTCGCGGCGGAGTAGAACTGCGCGGCGTAGAAACTGCCTAACGAATAAGTCGGGAAGTATCCGAAGCTGCCATGGCTCCAGTGAATATCCTGCAGTACGCCGTGGAGGTCGTCGGTCACTTTCACGTTTAGGTAATCAAGATAGTATTTGTTCCAGATATCACGGAGGTCTTTGGTCTGCATCTCGCCGCCGATCAGTCCTTTCTCGATCTCGTAGCGGATCATGACGTGGAAGTGGTACGTCAGCTCGTCGGCTTCCGTGCGGATGAGGGAGGGCTGAACGAGGTTGATGGCTTTATAGAAATCGAGGATGGGCACGGCCTGGAGGTTGGCGCGGAACATGCCCTGCAGGTGGCCGTAGTGTTTCTGCCAGAAGATAAGGCTGCGGCCTACGTTGTTTTCCCAGAGGCGGCTCTGCGATTCGTGGATGCCCAGGCTGGCGGCTTCTCCGCATGGGAGGCCATACTGGTCAACCGGCAGGCCCTGTTCGTAGAGGGCATGGCCGCCTTCGTGGATGCAGCTCCAGGTCATATTGCCTAGATCCTGCTCGTCGATGCGGGTGGTTACGCGCACGTCCAGCGGGTTGAAGCTCGTAGTGAAAGGGTGCTCCGACACATCTTGCCGGCCTGCCCCGAAATCGTAGCCCATGGCTTTGAGGATATCGATCCCGAATTGCCATTGCTGGTCTTTGGGGTAGAGGCGGTTGAGGAATTTCTTATCGGGAGGCGTCTGAAGGGCGATCTGTTGGAGGAGTGGCAGCAGCGACTGGCGGACGTCGCGGAAGATGGCGTCCAGCATGGAGACGTCGGCCCCTTTTTCGTATTCGTCGAGCAGCGCGTCGTACGGATGCCCGGAGAAACCGAGGATCTGGGTTTCTTTTTTCTTCAGTTCCACCATTTTCGCCAGCTGGGGCTCAAAGACGGAAAAGTCTTTTTCCTTGCGGGATTTGATCCAGGCGTGATAGGCGGCGTTGGTGACGGTGGAAAGTTCCGCTACGAAGGAGGCGGGGTATTTGCGTTGTTTTTCAAAATCTTCGGCCGATAGCTGGACGTTGCGGCGCTGGGTGTCGTCGAGATCATTGCGGGACTTCAGCTCCTGCAGGAGGTCGCCGAGCGCGGGGTCGGTCGACAGTTCGTGGGCGATGGTGCTGAGCGTGGTGAGCTGGCGGCCGCGGAATTCCGCTCCTTTCTCGGGGAGATAGGTTTCCTGGTCCCACCCGAGTACAGAGGTGGCGTTGCGGACATCGGCGATTTTTTGCATCCGGGCTTTGTAATCCTCGTAAAGGTCGGCTGAAGTTTTTGCACTGTCATGAAAAGCGATTTATTTTACAAATCTAATCAACTCATCCTACCGGCAACAAATGAACGGTAAGAATGTTGATTATCTTCAAGATATGACGATTCAATCCATCATACAAGTCATCGAGCGGTTTGCGCCGCCGGCTTACCAGGAAAGTTACGATAATGCGGGGCTGCTGTTCGGGAATCCGGACTGGGAGGCCAGGGCGTCCTCCTCACGCTGGACGCTACGGAAGCGGTGATCGACGAGGCTATCGAAAAGGGTGTAACCTGGTGATCGCGCACCATCCCATCGTGTTCGGCGGGCTGAAGCGGATCACGGGGCGCAACTACGTGGAGCGGGTGGCCATTAAGGCTATCAAGAACGATATCGCGGTGTATGCCGCCCATACGAACCTGGACAACGTCCGCGCCGGTGTGAGCGCCATGATGGCGAAGCAGCTGGGGCTGGAAAATACCAAAGTGCTGGACCCTAAGAGCGGTTTGCTGCGCAAGCTGTACACCTTTGTACCGTCCGGTCATGCGTCGGCGGTGCAGGAGGCCCTGTTTGCCGCGGGGGCGGGTCATATCGGCAATTACAGCGAATGCAGCTTTATCCACGAAGGAACGGGGACGTTTAAGGGCGGCGGGGGCACTGATCCCTTTGCCGGCAAGCCCGGCGAGCGGCATGGCGAGGCGGAAGTGAAGGTGGAGGTCATTTTCCCGGCACAGCTGGAAGGGAAGGTGACGGCGGCGTTGCTGAAGGCGCACCCTTACGAGGAGGTGGCATTCGACGTCGTGAAGCTGGAGAACCGCTGGAACGAGGTGGGCTCCGGGCTGATCGGGGAGCTGCCGGAGGGGATGGAGGAAATGGCGTTCCTGGCGATGGTGAAGGAGCGCTTCCGAACGGGGTGCGTGCGATATACGCCCCTGAGGGGCAAAAAGTCCGGAAAGTTGCGGTGTGCGGAGGGGCGGGGAGCTTCCTGCTGAAGCAGGCCCGGGCGGCGGGGCAGATGCCTACGTTTCGGCCGACTTCAAATACCATGAATTTTTTGATGCTGAAAATCAATTAATTATCGCCGACGTCGGACATTTTGAAAGCGAACAGTTCGCAGTGGACTTATTTTATCATATATTGACTGAAAATTTTAGTAACTTCGCGCCTCTAAAATCTACCATCAACACAAACCCGGTAAATTATTTATAATACATGGCTACTGTTAAAGAATACAACGTTGAGGAAAAGCTGGTTTCTGTACTGCGGTTACAGAAGATCGATTCCAAGTTGGATGAAATCCAGATCCTGAAAGGGGAGTTGCCGATCGAAGTGCGGGATCTTGAGGATGAGATTGAGGGCCTGAACCACCGTTTGGCTCATATCGAAGACGAGATCAAAGGTATCCAGGATTTCGTAGCCGCCAAGAAAAACGCCATCAAGGAAGCCGAAGCGCTGGCCAAGAAATATGAAAAGCAGCAGGATAATGTGAAGAACAGCCGCGAATTCGAAGCGATTTCCAAAGAGATCGAGATGCAGCAGCTGGAGATCAAACTGGCTGAAAAGCACATCCGCGACGCTAACGACGATATCAAGGAAAAATCCCGTTCACTCGAGGTGGCCAAGCGCACCATCGGCGATAAGGAAACGAACCTGAAGCATAAGAAAGGCGAACTGGAGAAGATCATCGGAGAAACCGAAAAAGAGGAGAAAGGCTACGAGAAACAAACCGAAGAAGCACGTACCAAAGTGGATGCCCGTCTGCTCGCCGCTTACGAAAAGATCCGCAAGAATTACCGTAACGGCCTGGCCGTGGTAACCGTTGTGCGCGACTCCTGCGGTGGCTGCTTCAATGCCATTCCCCGCAACGCCAGGCGGAAATCCGTCAGCGTAAAAAGATCATCGTTTGCGAACACTGCGGACGTATCCTGGTAGATAACGATCTCGACGCCACCGTGACTATCTAGTCCCGGCAACGGCCTGAAATAATAACATGTTAAGAACTCCGCGCATATCCATTGCGCGGAGTTCCTTATTTTGCCCCTATGCGTTTTACTCTCCTCCTTGCCCTGATATGCAGTATAGTCGTGCCCGTAAGCGCGCGGCAGCCGGGGTACGATTTTAACGACCGCTGCCAGCAAGCCTACCACGCTATCATGCAATTACGGCTCCAGACAGGCATCAGCCTCCTGGAAGCGGAGAAACGCGAGAACCCCGATAACCTCCTTCCATATTTCATCGAAAACTATGCGGACTTCTTCAACCTTTTCTTCAATGAAGACCCCGCCGCCTACGCCCGCCAGCGTAAACTCCGCGCCACCCGACTGGATAAACTGGCGGAAGGCCCGGAAGATAGCCCGTATTACCTATATACCCAGTCCGTCGTTAAGTTCCAGTGGGCCCTTATCAAAGTGAAGTTCGGCGAGAAGTGGGATGCCGTGTGGGAAGTGCGCAAGTCTTACGTCACCCTCAAAGACAATGAGAACAAGTTTCCCGGATTCCTCCCCAATAAAATGATCCTCGGGCCCATGCAGACCGTTTTCGGCACCATTCCCGAAGGTTATAAATGGATCACCAACATCCTCGGGCTCCGCGGGAGCATCAAGCAAGGCATGGGGAACTTACAGCAGGTGATAGACAGCCGCGACCCGGTGGCCGATATTTTCCGCGAAGAATCCTGGTATTACTACTGTTACCTCAAGCTTTTCATCGAGAATAAACCCGAGCAGCTCTGGGATTTCGTAGAGAAGAAGCAGCTCGATACAAAAATAACTATCTTTTCGCCCTGATGGTGGCCAACCTGAGCCTCAATAACCAGAAGGCCGATCAGGCATCCGCGTGCTGGAAGAGCGCCGCGTAAGCCCTGAATATGCCCACCTCTGGTACAGCGAATACGCCATGGGCCTCATGAAGTTCGAGCGGGAGATGCTGACGCTACTACTCACCTGGAGCGGTTCGTCAACGGGTTCAAAGGCAAGTTCTATATGAAGGAAGCCCTGCAGCGCCTTAGCTGGGCCTATTATCTGAAAGGCGACATGACGAAAGCCAACTATTATCGCAACCTCGTTCCGAAGCGCGGCAACCTGGAAACGGACGCCGACAAGCAGGCCCAGAAAGAAGCCAAAAGCGGCAAATGGCCGCACAATGTGCTCCTGAAAGCACGGTTGCTGAGCGACGGCGGATATTATACCGAAGCGCGCGACCTGCTGCTGTCGAAGAAAACGACCGACTTCCCCTGGTGGAGCAGAAGCTGGAATACGCCTACCGCCTGGCCCGGATATACGACGAGATGGGGAATGACTCCGCCGCCCTGCGGCTCTACGACGCCACCATCAAGATCGGCACCAACCGGCCGGAATACTACGCCGCCCGGGCCGCGTTACAGGCCGGATATATCTACGAGAAAGCGGGCGACAAACAGAAAGCCCGCCAGTTCTTCCAGACCTGCCTCGATATGGAAGGCCACGATTACAAGAATTCCCTCGACCAGCGCGCCAAATCCGGCATGCTGCGGCTCGACGGCAAATAAAACGTCACAACATCGATATGCTATACCGCCTGGTTATTCAGAATTACGCGATCATCGACGAGCTGGAAGTCGACTTTGCCGGCAACCTTAACGTCATCACCGGCGAAACCGGCGCCGGCAAATCTATCCTCCTGGGCGCTTTAAGCCTCATTCTGGGGAAAGGGCAGATCCGGCCGTGCTGTTCGATAAAAGCCGTAAATGCGTCATAGAAGGCGCATTCCGTGTAAAATCGGAAGGGGTACGGTCCTTCTTCGAAGCCAACGAGCTGGATTTCGACGATCCGGTGCTGATCCGCCGTGAAATAAGCGCCGCGGGAAAGTCGCGCGCTTTCATCAACGACACCCCGTTAACCTTTCCCAGCTCCAGGAACTCAGCGCCCTGCTCGTAGACCTGCACCAGCAGTTCGATACGCTCGAGCTCGAAAAGTCCAACTTCCAGCGGGAAGTGGTGGACGCCCTGGCGGGGCATGCGGAGCTCCTTCAGGCCTATGGGAAACGCTTTTCGCAATATGCCCGCCTGCAGAAAGACCTGCGCGAAATGACCGCCCTGCGGACAATGCCAATAAAGAAGCCGATTACAATAAATTCCTGCTCGACGAACTGCTCGACATCAACCTGCAGGAAAACGAAATAGAAAGCCTCGAAGCCGAACAACAACTGTTGGGCCACGCGGAAGAGATCAAAGGCACCCTCAACCGGATCTATTTCCAGCTGAAAGAAGATGAGCAACCCCTCCTCCAGCAACTGCGTCAGTTGCAACAGAGCCTCCAGGGCCTGGCGGCTTTCCATAAAGACGTACCGCCCCGGCCGAAAGGATGCAGTCGAGCTACCGGAACTGCAGGACCTGGCTTCCGAAGTAGAGCGCCTCAATGACGGGGTACAGTTCGACGGTGATCGGATGGAACAGCTGAACGACCGCCTGGCAACCGCCTACAAGCTGCTGAAGAAGCACGGCGTGCAGGATACTGCGGCGCTGCTCGCCATCCGCGACCAACTCCAGGAGAAGCTGGACGGCGCCCTCAACCTGGACGACCGCATCCGCGATACCGAAAGGCGCTGGCAGCATGCCAGGAAGTGCTGCAGCAGGAAGCGGAGAAGCTATCCGCACAGCGCAAGGCGCAGACGGAGCCCTTCGAGGCGAAAGTGAATGCCCTGCTGGCACAGGTGGGGATGCCCAACGCACGCATCCGGGTGGATATCGCCGACGGGCCCTTGCAGGCATCCGGTAAGGATAACATCGAATTCCAGTTCGATGCGAACCGCAGCAACCAGTTCGGTCCCATCCGCAAGGTGGCTTCCGGCGGGGAGCTCAGCCGGCTGATGCTTTGCATCAAATCGCTGGTGGCGCGTTCTGTAGCCCTGCCTACCCTTATCTTCGATGAGATCGATACGGGTATTTCGGGCGAGGCGGCCAGGCAAGTGGGGATCATCATGAAAGAGCTGGCGCGCGGGCACCAGGTTATCTGCATCACGCACCAGCCGCAATTAGCGGGCAAGGCTGACGCACACTACTTTGTGTATAAGCAAATGGTGGACGACAAGGTAAAGACAGGCGTACGGCTGCTTTCACAGGATGAGCGTATCACGGCGATCGCTAAGATGCTGGGTGGGGAACAACCTACGCAGGCGGCCCTGGAGAACGCCCGGGAGATGGTTACGCAATAAGATTTCAATTTTCGACTATAACTGCTAAATTTGCCCAAATTTTAATCAATGGCTCATAACTTACTTAAAGGGAAGAAAGGGATCATCTTTGGGGCGCTGGATGAAAATTCCATTGCCTGGAAAACAGCCGTGCGTTGTGTGGAAGAAGGCGCGCAAATCGTGCTGACGAACGCTCCTATCGCGCTGCGCATGGGTGAGATCAACAAGCTGGCCGAAGCCTGCAACGCCCCGGTAATTCCTGCCGACGCCACGAACATGGATGATCTGAACAACCTGTTCACCAAATCCATGGAGCATTTCGGCGGTAAGATCGATTTCGTGCTGCATTCCATTGGTATGAGTATCAACGTCCGCAAAGGAAAACCCTATACCGACCTGGATTATGACTTCGTACACAAGGGGATGGATATCTCCGCAATGTCGCTGCACCGTGTGCTGCAGACCGCCTTCAAGCTGGACGCAATCAGCGAATGGGGGTCTGTGGTAGCGCTGACCTACATTGCCGCGCAACGCGTATTCCCTGATTACAGCGATATGGCAGACGCCAAATCCATGCTGGAATCTATTGCCCGCAGCTTCGGCTTCCACTACGGAGTGAAGAACAAAGTGCGTATCAACACCATTTCCCAGTCGCCCACCCGCACTACCGCAGGTAGCGGCGTGAAAGGGTTCGACGGGTTCATCAGCTACGCTGAAAAAATGAGCCCCTGGGCAACGCTTCGGCGGATCAGTGCGCGGACTATACCGTAACGCTGTTCTCCGACTACACCCGCATGGTAACCATGCAGAACCTGTTCCACGACGGCGGTTTCTCCTTCACAGGGGTATCGGCGGAAGTGATCGAGCAGATGGAAAAATAGTTTTAGGCCTTCGGGCCAGAAAAATAAAAACCGTCCCGGGAGTTTCTCACCAGGACGGTTTAATTTTTTCCAGCATAGGGATTCGGGCCCTTTTCTAATATTCGTCTTCGTTAAAGAAGAAGTCGTCTTGCGACGGATAATCAGACCAGATATCCTCAATGCCCTCATAAATTTCCCCTTCGTCCTCCAGTTCCTGAAGGTTTTCGATAACTTCGATGGGTGCACCGGAGCGGATCGCGTAATCTATGAGTTCGTCTTTTGTGGCCGGCCAAGGAGCATCCTCCAGGTACGACGCTAATTCTAAGGTCCAGTACATCTTATATAAATTTTTACTTTTCCAATTTTTCGCAAAAGTATTATTTAATTTGAAATAAACAACTATTACTATTTTAACGGCTATTTATCGTTCGTTTTATGCTAGTTGCCCGCAATGTCACCAAAAATTATTCCAACCTGCCGGTCCTGAAAGGCGTTGATATTTCTGTCAGTAAAGGAGAGATCGTTACGATCGTAGGGTCTTCCGGGGCAGGGAAAAGTACGTTGCTGCATATCCTCGGCACGCTGGATGCGCCCTCTGGTGGGGAAATATTCATTAATGATGTGCAAACCAGCCATTTGCAGGGCGATGCCCTGGCCGATTTCCGGAACCGGCACATCGGGTTCATTTTCCAGTTCCACCACCTGCTGCCGGAGTTCAGTGCCCTGGAGAATGTGTGCATCCCCGGCTTCATCGCGGGCACCCGCAAGAGCGAAGTCCGTGAGCGGGCCATATATCTTTTGGAGACCCTGGGGCTGAAAGACCGGATGGAACACCGGCCTACCCAGCTTTCAGGCGGCGAGCAGCAGCGCGTGGCAGTTGCGAGGGCCCTGATCAATAAACCCGATGTGGTGATGGCGGATGAGCCCACCGGTAACCTCGACTCCCAAAATGCAAAAGAGCTGCATCAACTCTTTCTGCAGCTCCGCGACCAGTTAGGTCAAACTTTTATTATCGTCACCCATAACGAGGAGCTGGCCACGCTCAGCGACCGGCAACTCGTCATGAAGGATGGAAGAATAGTGGCTTAGGCCGTTATTTTCCCAGGCATACTGCCAAACTGTCTTTCCAGTAAGGTATTTCCAGCCCGAAAGCAGCCTTGATCTTGCCTTTGTTCAGTACGCTATACGCCGGACGTTGCGCCGGGGTAGGGTACATGTCTGAGGTGATGGGCTGTACCTTGCATTTGGCGCCGGTCAGTTCGCGGATGGCTACCGCGAAGTCGTACCAGCTGGCCACGCCTTCATTGCTGAAGTGGTAAACGCCGCCTTCAGGGGCAGGGTGGGAGAGTATTGTGAAGATAGCTGTTGCCAGATCGGGCGCATAGGTAGGCGTGCCGGTCTGATCGAACACCACGTTGAGGCTTTCTTTTTCCTGCATCAGTTCCTGCATGCGGAGCGCAAAATTGACGCCGTAACGGGAATACAGCCAGGATGTCCGGACTACGATCGCTTCCGGATACGAGCCCAGAACGGCCGCTTCTCCCCGCAGTTTGGATGCACCATAAATGCTCTGGGGAGAAGTTTCATCTTCTTCCGTGTACGGACGGTTATGACGCCCGTCGAACACATAGTCTGTAGACACCTGGATGAAACGGCATCCTTTCGCCTGAGCAGCTTCTGCGAGCAGCAGCGGCGCCTGGAAGTTGAGCAGGAAGGCCGTTTCCTCATCGGCTTCCGCTTTATCGACGGCCGTATAGGCGGCGCAGTTCACTACCGCATCGAAGGCTTCGCTGCCAAAGTAGGCGTTAACGGCATCGGCGTCAGTAATGTCCAGCTCCTCACGGTCTGTCAGGATCAGGAGAACTCCGGGAAACGGAGGCTTCGGCTTGCAGCGCCTGGCCAAGCTGACCATTTGCGCCGGTTACCAATATTTTTTTCATGGTGTCAGTTTTTAAGGCTGGAATGTAAAGTTATGCTGGCAGTCTGCCAGGAAAGGCAATACCACGTCTTTCGCGGAGATAACCGCATCCGACAACGGAAAACCCCAGTCGATGTTCAGTGCGGGATCGTCGTACCGGATACCACCTTCGCTTGCCTTGTGATAGAAATTATCACATTTATACATGACCTCGGCTGTCGGGCTTAAAACGGAATAGCCGTGAGCAAAGCCCTGCGGCACCAACAGTTGCAGCTTGTTTTCGGCGGATAATTCGATGGAGAAAACTTTACCGTAGGTAGGAGACCCTTTGCGGATATCCACCACCACGTCCAGGATCCGCCCTTCCAGCGCACGGATCAGTTTGGTTTGCGCATGCGGGTGCAGCTGGTAGTGCAGGCCGCGCAATACTCCGTACGTGGAGCGCGCCTGGTTATCCTGCACGAACTTGATATCGATGCCGCCATCCCGCAGCGTATTGGCGTTATAGCTTTCGAAAAAATAGCCGCGGTCGTCTTTATGAACAACTGGTTCAAAGACGTAAAGATCCGGGAAACCGGTAGGTTTTAAAGGCATTATCGTTGCTGATATTGTTCTTCGTAATAGGTTTTGTATGCGCCGCTGGTTACGTGGTCGAGCCATTCCTGGTTAGCCAGGTACCACTCCACTGTTTTTTCGAGGCCTTCTTCAAACTGCAGGCTGGGCGACCAACCGAGTTCTTTGTTGAGTTTCGTGGCGTCGATCGCATAGCGCTGATCGTGGCCCGCGCGGTCTTTTACGAAGGTAATGAGTTGTGCCGAGGCGCCGGGTTCACGGCCCAGTTTATTATCCATGATCTGGCAAAGCAGTCGGATGAGATCGATGTTTTTCCATTCGTTGAAACCGCCGATATTATAAGTTTCGCCTGTAACGCCGTTATGGAAAATTGTATCGATCGCACGGGCATGGTCTTCCACGAACAACCAGTCGCGCACGTTTTCGCCGGTACCGTAAACCGGGATGGGCTTATTGTTGCGGATATTGTGGATGGCCAGCGGGATAAGCTTCTCCGGAAAGTGGTGAGAACCGTAATTGTTAGAGCAATTGCTCAAAACCACGGGGAGGTGGTAGGTATGATAATATGCGCGTACGAAGTGGTCTGAGCTGGCTTTGGACGCTGAATAGGGTGAGCGGGGATCGTAGGCGGTGTCTTCAGTGAAGAAACCTTCTTCGCCGAGAGAGCCGTAAACTTCGTCTGTAGACACATGGTAAAAGCGTTTGCCTTCCATATTGTCTTTCCAGTACTTGCGGGCCGCGTTCAGGAGAACGGCAGTACCGAGCACGTTTGTGCGAATGAAAGCCAGCGGGTCTGCGATGGAGCGGTCTACATGGCTTTCAGCTGCAAGGTGAATAACGCCGTCGAAGGCGTATTTTTCAAAAAGGGCATTGATGGCCGTTTCATCTGTGATATCTGCCTTCTCGAAAATGTAATTGGGTTTACCCTGTATGTCGTTAAGGTTTTCCAGATTACCGGCATATGTCAGCGCGTCTCCGTTCACAATAGTGTAGGAGGGGTATTTATTGACAAAGAGCCTCACAACATGGGAGCCGATGAAACCGGCTCCTCCTGTTATTAAAATAGTCTTCTTCATGCGGTAATTATTGTCTCAGCTTTTGCCGAGCGCCTGTTTGAAATATTCATATGTGATCTTAAGCCCTTCCGCACGGTCCACCTTCGGTTCCCAGCCCAACAGCGCTTTAGCTTTAGTGATGTCTGGTTTACGTTGTTTGGGATCGTCTTTGGGGAGGGGATGGAATACGATTTTCTGGCTGGTGCCTGTCAGTTTGATGATTTCCTCCGCAAATTCGAGCAGTGAAATCTCAGCGGGATTACCGATGTTGACCGGCATGTTATAGTCGCTCATCAACAGGCGATAGATGCCTTCAACGAGGTCTGCCACATAACAGAACGAGCGGGTTTGGGAGCCGTCGCCGAACACCGTGAGATCCTGGCCTGTAAGCGCCTGGCTCATGAATGCAGGCAGTGCGCGGCCGTCATCGAGGCGCATCCGCGGTCCGTAGGTGTTGAAGATGCGAATGATGCGGGTATCCACGCCATGGAAGTTATGATATGCCATGGTGATGGATTCCATGAAGCGTTTGGCTTCGTCATACACGCCTCGGGGCCTACGGGGTTTACGTTGCCCCAGTATTCCTCCGGTTGCGGGTGAACATTAGGATCGCCATAGACTTCAGAAGTGGAGGCTACGAGGATCCGCGCTTTTTCTCCTTGGCGAGGCCCAGCAGGTTGTGCGTGCCCAGCGAGCCTACTTTCAGCGTCTGGATCGGCATTTTGAGGTAGTCGATCGGGCTGGCCGGAGAAGCGAAATGCAGGATGTAATCCAGTTCGCCCGGTACGTGGACGAACTTGGTGACATCATGATGAAAATATTCGAATTCCTTTAAGGGAAATAGATGCTCGATATTCTTGATGTTGCCGGTCAGGAGATTATCCATTCCGATCACATGAAATCCTTCTTTGATGAAGCGATCACAAAGATGGGAACCCAGGAATCCAGCTGCACCGGTGATCAGTACTCGTTTTTGGTCATTTGATTACGGAGTTTAAACGGGTAACGGCTTGTCTTCCTACACTTTCGTAATGGAACCCGAGCTCCTGCATGCGTGGTACTTCAAACAGGTTGCGGCCATCAAAAATCACATGATCTTTAAGGATGGTACGGATTTTATCGAAATCAGGCGTGCGGAATACGCTCCATTCTGTGGCAATAATCAGTGCATCGGCATTATCAAGTGCCTCGTATTGATGTTCGGCAAACCGGATACGGTCTCCCAACAGTTGTTTTACGTTAGGCATCGCTTCAGGATCGAATGCCGTAATGGTAGCACCTGCTGCCAGCAGCCGCTCGATTATGTATAATGCCGGCGCTTCGCGGATGTCGTCAGTGTTGGGTTTAAATGCGAGTCCCCAAAGTGCGAAATGTTTTCCCTGCAGGTTATTATCGAAGTACGATTCGATTTTAGGCAGCAGGAATACCTTTTGTTGTTCATTAACATCCATAACGGCGTTCAGGATGCGAAAATCATAGTTGGCATCCTGGGACGATTTAACTAATGCCTGCACATCTTTAGGGAAACAACTGCCGCCATAGCCGATCCCCGGAAATAGAAACCGTTTACCAATGCGGTCGTCACTACCTATGCCGCGGCGCACCATGTCTACGTCCGCCCCGAGGCGTTCGCAAAGAATGGCGATCTCGTTCATGAACGTGATCTTGGTGGCAAGGAAGGAGTTGGCTGCATATTTTGTCAGTTCGGCAGACTTTTCATCCATATAAATCACCGGGTTACCCTGGCGTACGAATGGCGCATATAATTCTCCCATGAGCTTGCGCGCTCTTTCCGATGAAGTACCGATCACTACGCGGTCAGGTTTCATGAAGTCTTCAACGGCAACCCCTTCTCTGAGGAATTCCGGATTGGAAACAACATCAAATTCAACGGTGGCATTGCGTGCAATAGCTGCATGTACTTTGTCAGCAGTGCCAACCGGAACAGTACTTTTATCAACGATAACTTTATAATCTTTTAACAGGTGCCCTAATTGATCTGCAACTTTAAGAATATAGGACAGGTCAGCAGAACCGTCTTCACCGGGAGGAGTAGGAAGTGCGAGGAAGATAACGTCGGCATCCTGTATGCCGTCTGGCAGGCTGGTCGTAAAATGCAAACGTCCTTCTTTAAGATTGCGTTCGAACAGCTTTTCCAGTCCAGGTTCATAAATGGTAACCTGGCCTGAAGAAAGTTTTTCGACTTTTTCACATCGATATCTACACAAGTGACATCGTTGCCTGTTTCGGCAAAACAGGTACCGGTCACAAGACCTACGTACCCGGTACCTACCACGGTAATTTTCATGTTGGGATTATTTTAAAAATGATTGAACTGATTCGATAATGTAATGAAGTTGGTCAGTGTCCATTTCCGTGTGAATGGGAAGCGAAATAACCTTGGTAGTCAGTGTATCGGTTACAGGAAGGTGTTGATGTGTTTCTGTCATGCCTTCGAACATCTTCTGGCGATGCCCGGGAACGGGGTAATAAATCATCGCGGGCACTTTTTTATCCGCCAGGTAAGCCTGCAGTTCGCTGCGGTCTTTCCCTTCGATCTGGAGCGTGTACTGGTGGAATACGTGCACCTGGTTGGCGGCCTGGAATGGAGTGATGATATACGGATTGCCGGCAAAAGCTGCGTCATAGGCTGCGGCTACAGCGCGGCGGGCAGCTATGTAGTTGTCGAGCTGCTGCAGCTTGATGCGGAGCACCACTGCCTGAAGGGTGTCGAGACGGCTGTTGACGCCTACCACATCGTGGTAGTAACGTGCCGACTGCCCATGATTGGCGACCATGCGGATCTTTGCGGCCAGGGCGTCGTCGTCTGTGAGAAAAGCGCGCCACCGTCGCCATAGCAACCCAGGTTTTACTGGGGAAAAAGGAGGTGCAGCCGATGTGCCCGAAAGTACCGGCCTTTTTGGTAATGCCGTCTTTGGTGGTATAATCACTGCCAATGGCCTGTGCATTGTCTTCGATCACATATAGGCCGTGCCGGTTGGCGATCTCCATAATGCTGTCCATATCGGCGCTGTGGCCATAGAGGTGTACGGGAACGATGGCCTTCGTTTTCGGGGTGATCGCTTTTCAATCGCCCCGGGGTCAATGCAGTAAGTTTTGGGATCGATGTCCACGAACACGGGCTTCAGTTGCAGCAGGGCAATCACTTCGGCCGTAGCGATGAACGTAAAGGAAGGGTAATTACCTCGTCGCCCGGCTGGAGCCCCAGGGCCATCATGGCGATCTGAAGGGCGTCGGTACCGTTTGCGGCGCAGGGGATGACATGCCTGGTTCCCAGATATTTGCCCAGTTCCTCTCCAAACTGCTGGACGGGAGCCCCGTTAATAAATGCTGCGCTTTCCAGCACTTCCAGCATAGCGGCGTCTACCTGGGGTTTGATCTTGTTGTACTGGCGTTTTAAATCCACCATCTGAATAGGAACCATGAACAATGTCGTTTTATGAGGGGCAAATTTACAAATTTTGGGTTAGGCTGTAGAGACTATCTTTGCAGGGCAATTACTTTTTATCTGATTAAAGTTCAATACCGTGGGCGTATCGATTTTTTTGTATAACATGGGCATACGCCTTTACCGTACGGCGGTAGGCCTGGCGGCCCGTTCCGGAAAGGCGAAAGCGAAGGCCTGGATCGAAGGCCGGGAGCGGCTTTGGCCTGAGCTGGAAACCGCGCTGGCAGCGCCTCAACCTACTCTTTGGGTGCATGCTGCCTCCCTGGGGAATTTGAGCAGGGAGGCCTGTCCTGGAGGCGCTCCGCACCCAATACCCCGCCCACCGGATCGTCCTGACATTCTTTTCGCCTTCGGGGTACCAGGTCCGGAAAGACTGGCCCGGAGCCGACCTGGTTTGCTACCTGCCGCTGGACACGCCCGATAACGCCGCCCGGTTCCTCGACCTGGTACGCCCTCAGCTGGCCATTTTTATTAAGTATGAATTCTGGTACCACTTCCTCACCGGGCTCTATGCCCGCCAGGTACCCGTGCTCCTCATATCCGGTATTTTCCGGCCTAAACAGCTCTTTTTCAGACCCTGGGGCGGTGTCCGGATGTTCCGTGACCTCCTCCGGAAGATGGATCATCTCTTCGTTCAGAACGAAACCTCCATCACCCTGCTCCACAATATCGGCATCCGCGGCGTGACGCTGGCAGGTGATACCCGGTTCGACCGTGTCTGGGCGCTCCGCCAGAGCCCGGTGGCCCTCCCAGCTATTGAAGCGGCCCTGCGGGTGGAAAAAGTACTCGTGGCCGGCAGCACTGGGAAGCTGACGAAGAGGCTTTGGCAAAATGGTGGTATGGTGGAGGGAAGGAAGGAAGGCAACTGGTGCTGGCGCCGCATGAGATCGACGAAGCCCATCTGGGTAAGATCCAGGCATTATTTCCGGACGCCGTACGCTTTTCCCGGCTCAACGGCCGGCAACCGGACGTACTGGTGATCGATAATGTGGGGATGTTGTCGGCTTTGTACCGCTATGGGCGCGTGGCATATGTGGGCGGCGGATTCGGGAAAGCGGGAATTCACAACCTCCTGGAACCCGCCACTTACGGCAGACCGGTAATCATAGGACCGGTATACCAGCAGTTTCACGAAGCGGAAATGCTGGTGCAGCTGAGAGGCGCGATCGTCGTTCAGAACGCGGAAGAGCTGGCCAAAGCCATCAGTGCGCTGAATGATCCCTTCTACTATGGGCAGACGGCAGAGATCGCGGCCCGCTTCGTGGAAGACCACAAAGGAGCTACCGAAAAATCATGGGTTATATTCAGGAAAAACGCTTCCTGACGAGCGAGTAGAAATGCTGCGCAACCGGGTCGGATTCATCCCACCCCAGCTTGATCTTCAACTCGCGCTCGATCCAGTACTCGGCTTCCTGTAGGGAGGCGCACTCGTTGATGGTCTTCAGCGAACGCTCGTAATGGTCCTTGTCGCCCCGGAAAAGCTCCTGCATGAACTGGAACTTGTCGTTGATCCCAATGGCGCTTTTCAGGTCAGGTACGCCTTTTCCGCTTATCCTTTCTCCCACTTCCTGGTTCTTGCCGCTGAAACGGTCGTTGACCGAAGCGGAAGGCTGGCTGGCCAGTTCGTTCAGCTCTCGGCGGATGCCGTTCGGTTCGGGGATGAAGCAGGGGAAGCAGGCGCCGGCGCGGGAGGGTCGAACAGCGTGGCGCTGGTAGCGGCCGCGGGACGGGTTTGCTTCACAGGGACACGGTCGGGCGCATAGCCGTTGGTGTGACCATTCGTTGTGGCAACCGGCGCAGCAACGGGAGCCGTTGCGGCCGGCGCAACCGGGGCAGGAGCGGGAGGCGGCGGCGCGGGAACCGGTTCAGGGACATGGACGTGCGCCGGCATGATCACCGCAACGTGACCATGGGAAGCGTGCTCCTGCTGTTTCTGAAGATTCCGCTGGTGGAGGATTTCCGCCTGCAGCAACTGTGTGTAATAGGACATGGATTGCAAACTGGCAGCTGAATTCTTCAATTCCTGCAGTTTGTCAATTAAGGCATTTATCTTTTCCATGCGTTAATTGAATTTTGTTCCGTTAAATCAGTAATGATAACGTAGTCCAGCAAATAATTATTTTATTTGCACTAAGTTATACTTTTTAACCACTTGTTAATCAAAATAGTACAATATGTTCATTGAACCTTCGCTTACAGGAGGCCGGAGAGGTTGGATCGAAGTGATCTGTGGATCGATGTTTTCCGGTAAAACGGAAGAACTGATCCGCCGGCTGAAACGAGCAAGGATCGCCAACCTTTCCGTCGAGATCTTCAAACCTGCGATCGACGTGCGGTACGACCATGAACATATCGTCTCCCACAACGATGTCCGCATCCCTTCCACGCCCGTGGAAAGCTCGCAGCAAATCCTTTTGATGGGGCAGGGGGTAGACGTAGTCGGCATCGACGAGGCCCAGTTCTTCGATATGGAGCTCCCCAATGTATGCGACCAGCTGGCGCTCCGGGGATCCGTGTCATCGTGGCCGGCCTCGATATGGACTTCCGCGGCGAGCCATTCGGCCCTATCCCTGCCCTGCTTGCGAAGGCGGACTACATCACCAAACTACATGCCATTTGTGTCCGCTGCGGTAACATTGCGACACATTCCTACCGAACTTCCGCCGGTTCACAGACCGTTCTGCTAGGAGAAAAGACCATTACGAGCCCCGCTGCCGGCATTGTTATGCACTGGGCGAAGACGCCTGAGGCCCGGGCGCCGTGGGGTCCACCTTCACCTTAAACGTGAATTTCTTCTGGGTAATGTAACTGAAACATACGACAACGGCTGTTGTCAGGATTTTGCCGATAGTGGGGTAAAAATGGCAATAATCCACAAAGAGCTTCATCAGCACATAATTCATCAGCAGGCAAACCGCTACCAGCACAAAATAGCGCAGCAGCTGCACCCGCCCCCGCAGGTTACTGTCCGAAAACACGATGTACTTGTTCAGCAGGAATCCAGTAGGGAAGCTGACGATAAACGCCATGAACACCGCCGCAATGTGCGGGCTCAATGAAATATAAGGCAAATGCACGACCTGTTTCTCCAGTACGAAATTGTAAAAGATGAAAAACAGTACAATATCCAACAACGTGTTGCCGCCTCCGCATGCCAGATAACGGAATGTCTGGAAGGGCATCACCTTGGCGAACGGCCGGTAAAAGAAGGCCAGGATATTTAATATGAGTTGTTTCATTGTAAAAAACGCTGCAAAGCTACGAACGAAAAACGGAATTACTCCTCCCGTATCGCCCGATTTAACATCCTCTTAGACGTTAATCACCTTGCATTCCTACGCTGCTTCCAGCGGAAGGCGCTTTACGCTGCCGTTCGCTTGCGGCGAAGCGGCAGCAGATTGTTGTTCCCACAATACTGCCGCCAGGATAGCCGCAGCACGGGCTTCGTCGCCCCGGGAGCCGATTCCAGCGCCTGGGGCGTAAAATAGCGGGCGATGAAGTTGGTATCGAAGTTCCCGTCGATGAAAGGCTGCTGCTGCAGGGCCCATTTGCCGAAAGGCAGCGTGGTCTTGATCCCTGTTACCCGGTATTCGTCGATGGCGCGGATCAGCCGCAACCGGGCTTCTTCACGGTCCGCCCCCAGGCGATCAGTTTAGAGATCATGGGGTCATAGAAAATGGGGATGTCCATGCCGGCTTCATAACCATCATCTACCCGTACGCCGGGGCCCTGTGGGCGAATATAAGTCTCCAGCCGGCCGGTATCCGGTAGGAAGTTGTTGGCGGGGTCTTCCGCGCAAAGCCGCAGCTCAATGGCATGACCGTTAATTTTCAGGTCTTCCTGCGCGAAGGAGAGCTTTTCGCCGCGGGCCACGCGGATTTGTTCCTTCACCAGGTCGAGCCCGGTGATCATTTCCGTCACAGGGTGTTCTACCTGTAGGCGGGTATTCATTTCCAGGAAATAGAAGTTGAGTTTTTCGTCGACCAGGAACTCTACCGTTCCGGCGCCGTGGTAACTGCAGGCGCGGGCCACGTCTACCGCGCACTGGCCCATGGCCTGGCGGATCTCGGGGTGAGGCAGGAGGAGGGGGCTTCCTCGATCAGTTTCTGGTGGCGGCGCTGGATGGAGCATTCCCGTTCGAAGAGATAAACCACGTTGCCGTGCCGGTCGCCCAGCACCTGTATTTCTATATGGCGGGGCGAGCCCACATATTTTCAATGAAGACGGCATCGTCGCCGAAGGCGCTGAGCGCTTCGCTCTTTGCCAGCCGGATCTGTTCTTCCAGCTCGCTTTCCTGCTGCACCACGCGCATGCCCTTGCCTCCGCCGCCTGCGGAGGCTTTAATGAGGATGGGGAAGCCGGTTTTCTTTACCACTTCTTTCGCTTCTTCGAGACTTTTAAGAGGCGTTTCTGTTCCCGGTACCATGGGGACGCCGAACTTTGCGCCGCCTGTTTGGCCGCCAGCTTGCTACCCATGGTCTCGATGCTGGAAGCGGAGGGGCCTATGAAGGTGAGGCCCGCGTCTTCCACAGCCTGCGCGAAGCGCGCATTTTCGCTGAGGAAGCCGTATCCGGGATGGATGGCGTCGGCGCCGGTGGATTTTGCTACTCCGATAATCTTATCGCCCAGCAGATAGCTTTGGGCGGACGGGGCGGGCCGATGCACACGGCTTCGTCGGCATACTGCACGAAGGGCATGGAACGGTCTGCTTCAGAATATACGGCTACGGTAGCGATTCCCATTTCGCGGGCGGAGCGCATGACGCGCAGTGCGATCTCTCCCCGGTTGGCGACAACGATTTTCTTCATAATCCTGGCTTTGCGATAAAGCGTTAAAGTTAATGGATTTCAAATTGACGGATCAAGGTTATCTTTGCCGGCGTGAAAAGTCCCATTTCCCAGATATACGCATTGGTCCGCAAGGACGTGCTGCTCGAATGGCGGCAGCGCCACGCGCTTTCGGCATTCTCCTCTACGTATTTTCGACCGTGTTCGTCATCAACCTCATGGTGCGGGAACCGGAAGAGCGGATGTGGAACGCCCTGTTCTGGGTGGTGCAGCTGTTTGTGTGCGTGAACGCGGTGGCGAAGAGCTTTCTGCAGGAGAGCCGGGGCCGGCTGCTGTACTTCTATTCGTTGGTTCACCCCGTTATTTCATCGCAGCGAAGCTGATTTACAATGTGTTGCTCATGCTGCTGTTCAGTGCGGTGACGCTCGTTTGCTGCATGATGTTCCTGGGCAACCCGCTGGTGAAGCCCTGGTATTTCCTGGGAGTGGTGCTGCTGGGCGGGGTGAGCCTGAGCCTGTTGTTCACCATGCTGGCCGCCATCGCGGCGCAGGCCAGCCAGAACGCGGCGCTGATGGCGATCATGGGTTTCCCGCTGATCATGCCTATCCTTATTTTGCTCAGCAACGTCTCCCAGAGCGCCTTTTCTCCCGTGGTGCAGCCCGGGCTGGGGATGTTCCTCATGCTGGCGGGGATGGATGTACTGGTGATCGCACTGGCGCTTATCTTGTTTCCTTTCCTCTGGAAAGAATAAAATTCAACAAAGAGGCCCGCGGTGCGGTTTATTCAATGCGGACCGTATGCTTTGCAGGTTCATCAAAATCCGCAATTTGCTTTGCCGTTAGCGGAGAATCCTGTAGGTTTGCCCCAATATTTCATTTGAGTAATGGCTAAAAATTGGTGGAAAATACTCTCCGTGATGTTGCTCCTGTACGTGATCATCGGAGGGTTCATGGTTCCGGTGCCGGTCATCGGCAACAACCAGCAGGCTGCCCGCAGCATCTTCTTTCACTTGCCGATGTGGATGGCAATGTATACCCTGCTCACGATCTCCGTCGTTAATTCCATATGGTACCTTGCAACCAACGATCTCCGCCGCGACGTCCGCGCATCCAGCGCCGGAAGCGTAGGGGTATTGTTCGGGGTGATGGGTTTCCTGACCGGCATGCTCTGGGCCACCTATACCTGGGGCGGCACGATCGTCAATGACCCGAAGCAGATGACCACCGCCATCGCCCTGGCGATCTACATGGCATACCTGGTCCTCCGCATGTCGTTCACCGACATCGACAAAAGGCCCGCGTATCGGCGATCTATAACGTTTTCGCGTTCGCCCTCCTCATCCCCTGACTTACATCATCCCCGCACGGTGGATTCTCTGCATCCGGGTAGCGCCAGCAGCCCGGGGTTCAGCGATAAAGACACCGCCGGTACCATCAAAATGGTGCTCTGGCCCGCTTTCATCGGCTTTACCTTGCTCGGCATCTGGATCTATACCCTTCGCAACCGTTATAAAAGATTGGCTCTTAAAAATATCATTCATGGTTAACAGAATTTCCTTTTCTCTCCTCGCCGTTCTCATGCTGCTCGTAACCACCGTTTTCGGACAAGACACCGCATCCGCTGTTCAGCAGGCCGCTACCCAGCAAAACACCGAGACCGGCGCCGTGAACGAATTTTTCCGTAGCAACAGCAAAATCTACGTGGCCGTGGGCATCCTGGTGATCATTTTCAGCTGCATTACGTTATACCTGGTGAGGCTCGACCGCAAGATCACCCGGCTCGAAAAAGAGAAATAGCCCGACGCGCTCCCGCCCCATCTACAAGTCTGCTTACAACACCAAAACAACATATCTAAACCGTTTTTTATGGCTAAAGCAAAAGCGCTGACGCAAGAACCGCATTATAGCTTTTTCCACAGTGTGGAAATGAGCTTTGATAAAGCCGCGCAATTCACCAAATGGGAGAACGGCATCCTTGAGCAGATCAAGGCCTGCAACGCCGTATACCGTATGAAATTCCCCGTTCGCGTGGGCGACGGCATCGAAGTGATCGAGGCATACCGCGTGCAGCACTCCCATCACAAACTTCCCTGTAAAGGCGGTATCCGCTTCAGCGACGAAGTGAACCAGGATGAAGTGATGGCCCTCGCAGCCCTCATGACCTACAAATGCGCTATCGTAAACGTGCCCTTCGGCGGCGCAAAAGGCGGTATCCGCATCAATCCCCGTAATTACACCCCTTCCAGCTGGAAAATATCACCCGCCGCTACACGGCCGAACTGGTGAAGAAGAACTTCATCGGTCCCGGTATCGACGTTCCCGCCCCCGACTACGGAACCGGCGAACGCGAAATGAGCTGGATCCTCGACACCTACATGAGCCTCCGGCCCGGAGAAATCGACGGCTACGGCTGCGTCACCGGCAAACCCGTTTCCCAGGGCGGCGTTCGCGGACGTAAAGAAGCCACCGGCCTTGGCGTGTTCTACGGTCTGCGAGAGCTCTGCAACGTGAAGGAAGATATGAAGCGCCTCGGCCTCGAGCCCGGCCTGGAAGGCAAGACCGTTGCCGTTCAGGGTATGGGTAACGTAGGTTACCACGCCGCCAAATACTTCCACGAAGCAGGCGCCAAAGTAGTGTGCCTCATCGAGTGGGACGGCGCCATCTACAATCCCAAAGGCCTCAACCCTGACGCCGTGCTGAAGCACAAGATGGAAACAGGCTCCATTAACGGATTCCCGGATCTAAGAACCTGAAAAAGAACACCGACGGCCTGGAAGTGGATTGCGATATCCTCATCCCCGCAGCCCTCGAGAACGTCATCGACGAAAATAACGCGCCCAGGATCAAGGCTAAAATCATCGGCGAAGCCGCCAACGGCCCCTTACCCCTGAAGCAGACGAGATTCTGGCTAAAAAGGCGTCATCGTGGTGCCCGACATGTTCCTCAACGCCGGCGGCGTTACCGTGTCCTACTTCGAATGGCTGAAAAACCTCAGCCACGTTCGCTATGGCCGCCTCGGCAAACGCTTCGACGAAAACATGAACATCCATATCCTCGGCCAGATAGAAGAACTGACCGGCAAAAAGGTATCTGAAAAAGAAAGGAAGTTCATCGCCCATGGCGCAGACGAAGTGGACCTGGTATATTCCGGCCTGGAAGAAACCATGATCACCGCCCTCCACGAGGTGCGTGAGAAATCCCTCGAGCACAAAAAGATCAAAGATATGCGCACGGCCGCTTATGTATGCGCCATCGATAAGGTGGGCGCCGCTTATGAGCAGCTCGGCATTTTCCCCTGATTTTTGCACAAATACGGAACTGTACGACCCGGGTGGCCATCTTGGCCACCCTTTTTGTCGTTTTTTTCCCCACTGCACCTCACTTTTACATGCTCTCCGGGTATTTTTCTGCCATCCTCCTACCATCCTCCTGCCAGGGACCAGCAAACCCTTGCTATAGCTGGCTGTAGTAGGAGGATGGTAGGAGGATGATAAGTAACTCATTGAAGGATAATGAATTGAATTGTACTACATAATAAAAAGCCTTCTAACTGCATGTAAATCAATTTGCTACACCCTCTAGTCTGCGGCTCGTCTGCCGCTCGTCTGCCCTTCGTCTGCCCTTCGTCTGCCCTTCGTCTGCCCCTTACTCCCTTCTAATCTGCTTCTAACCGGCCTCAAATTGCCTTGGTATCGGCCAGATGGTTTTATAATTCCACATGGTGCGGTCTGGGTGACAACTACTGAAATAGCATACGACTAAAGGCCGCCGGAGGGCAGCTTACCTATTGACACCGATAAAAACTCGTTATTGGGCGGAGGGAGGGGGAGAACAGGGGGTAGTCGGGCAGATCCTGCTCAAAGACCCAGCTGCCGGCCGGAGCGTCCAGGCGGCAGCACCAGTGTTGACCCCATTGGTGATGACAAGCCAGGGGCGGGGAGCGCCATATGATACCGGACGATCTGTTCCAGAACGGGTTGTTTGAGGGGACGCCCATTTCCTTGCATTCCACGATCATCCAGGGGTGGCTTCGCGGGAGTAGACGACGATATCGCAGCGCTTGCGGAGCTCGCCCAGTGCAGTTCCTTTTCAATGCTTAGTAACGCTCCCGGGTACTCGCGGGCTTTTACCAGGTAGTTCAGGAAATTCTGCCTTACCCATTCTTCCGGCGTAAGCGCCACGTACTTTTTACGGTACGCGTCATAGATCATCTCCCGGCCGTTGGTTGCCGTGATCTTGAAATCGGGTTGCGGGAAGCGGATGGATATCATGCCGTAAAACTACCGATAGAATGGCGGTTTGCCGAAAAACATTACATTCACTTGTCAAAAGCTATGAAGACGAAAGAAGAGATAGTAGCTAACTGGCTGCCCGGTACACGGGCGAGAAGCTGGAGAACTTCGGTTCCCACATCCTGCTGACCAATTTTTCCAACTACGTACTGCAATTCTCCCAATGGAATAACGCCAAGATCGTGGGCGCAGACCGGCCTATGCAATGCTGCACCGCGGGCGATATCACCATCATTAACTTTGGGATGGGCAGTCCGGGAGCCGCTACGGTGATGGACCTGCTCAGCGCCATCGCGCCCAAGGCCGTATTGTTCTTAGGGAAATGCGGGGACTGAAGAAGAAAAACAATATCGGAGACCTGATCCTGCCCATTGCGGCTATACGCGGCGAGGGTACCTCCAACGACTACTTCCCGGCCGAAGTGCCTGCCCTGCCGGCGTTCGCCCTGCAGAAAGCCATTTCCACCACCATCCGGGAATACGGTTGCGACTATTGGACGGGAACCTGCTACAGCACCAACCGCCGCGTCTGGGAGCATGACGCCGATTTTAAAAAATACCTCGAACGCATCCGCGCCATGGCTATCGACATGGAGACTGCGACCATCTTTTCAGTAGGGTTTTATAACAAGATACCCACCGGCGCCCTGCTCCTGGTGTCAGACTCGCCCATGGTACCGGAAGGCGTGAAAACCGAGGAGAGCGATAAAAAGTGACTTCGGAGTATGTGGACAGGCATCTGAGGATCGGTATCGATTCCCTTAAGAACCTCATCAACAGCCACCAAACCGTTAAACATCTTCGATTTTGAGCCCTGTACCGTTGGTTTCCATCCGCAACCTTACTGTAGAATTCCGCGGCGAAGATCACCTGGTGACCGCCGTAAAAAGTATTTCGCTGGACGTCAGGCCGGGCGAGATCCTCGGTATCGTCGGTGAATCCGGTTCCGGTAAGTCAGTGACCTCCCTCAGTATCATGCGGCTTATTGCCGCGCCCGGGCGAATCAGCGGGGGAGATCATCTATCAACCCGGCAATGACCAGGCGCCGCAAGACCTGTTAATGCTTCCTGAGGATGCCATGCGCTGCTACCGCGGACATGAGATCGCGATGATCTTCCAGGAACCCATGACCAGCCTGAACCCCCTGCATACCTGCGGGAGGCAGGTGGCAGAGGCCATCATACTACATAAGAAAGTTACCGCGCGCGAAGCCCGCCGGCAAACCATCGCCCTGTTCGAACGGGTGCGGTTGCCCCGGCCGGAAGAGGCGTATGAAAAATATCCCCACGAGCTCTCCGGGGGCAGAAGCAAAGGGTCATGATCGCTATGGCCATTTCCTGCGGGCCGCGGCTGCTCATTGCCGACGAGCCTACCACCGCGCTGGATGTAACCGTCCAGAAGACCATCCTGGAGCTGTTACAGGAGTTACAACGCGAAATGGGAATGAGCGTGGTCTTCATTACGCATGATCTGGGTGTGATCGCGGAGATCGCAGACCGGGTGGCCGTGATGTATAAAGGAGAAATCGTGGAAGAAGGGGATGTGCGGCAGATATTCGAACGCCCCGCCCATGCTTATACAAAGGGACTGCTGGCTTGCCGCCCCGATGGACCTCCGCCTGCGCCGCCTGCCCGTCGTGAATGACTTCACGGGCAGCCGGGAGCCTGTGGAGGTAGCCGCTTTGTCAGGTCGCTGGAAATGCCGGATTTCGAGATGCGGCAGCGTGAGGAATCTTTGGCTGAACGGCCGCCTTTGCTGGAGGTGAAGGGGCTGAGCACCTGGTTTCCGGTAGGCAGGACGCTCTTCGGAAAAGTGAAGCATTGGACCAAAGCGGTGGACGATATCAGTTTTACCGTCCGCGAAGGGGAGACCCTGGGGCTGGTGGGAGAATCCGGTTGCGGGAAAACGACCCTTAGCCGGACGCTCTTGCGGCTGGTGGAGCCCACGCAGGGAACGATCCGGTACCGGGGTAAGGACCTGTTGGCCATGTCTGCACGGGAGCTGCGGGACATGCGGAAGCATATCCAGATCATCTTCCAGGACCCCTATTCTTCGCTGAATCCACGAATGACCGTAGGACAGGCGATCCTGGAGCCCATGCAGGTACATGGGTTATATAACAATGATAAAGAACGCCGGGAGCGGGTGTTGCAGCTGTTGGAGAAGGTACAGTTGCTGCCAGAGCATTATGACCGGTATCCCCACGAGTTTTCCGGCGGCCAGCGGCAGAGGATCGTCATTGCCCGGGCGCTGGCACTGAACCCGGAATTTATTATTTGCGACGAATCCGTATCGGCGCTCGATGTAAGCGTGCAGGCCCAGGTCCTCAACCTGTTACGCGATCTGCAAAGGGAGTTTAATTTCACGTATATATTCATATCTCATAATCTGTCTGTTGTGCACTTTATGAGCGATACCATGATGGTGATGCAAAAGGAAAGATCGCGGAAATGGGGCCGGCGGAGGAGGTGTACCATCGTCCGGCGTCGGCTTATACCCGGGAATTGATCGCCGCGATCCCTGGCCGTTGAACCTTATTTTCGGAATTACGTTATATTTCGTACCTTTGCAGACTTTAAATTCATTCATACCGTAATATGAAATTATCACAATTCAAGTTCGATCTGCCGTTAAACCTGATCGCACAACATCCCTCCAAGACAAGAGACGAGAGCCGTCTGATGGTAGTTAACCGGGCCACCGGTAAAATTGAGCACAAGGTTTTCAAAGACATTCTGGGTTATTTCAACGACAAAGACGTGATGGTAGTGAACAACACCAAGGTGTTCCCTGCGCGTTTGTATGGCCGTAAAGAAAAGACCGGTGCGAAAATCGAAGTGTTCCTGCTCCGTGAGCTGAACAAACAGAACCGTCTGTGGGATGTTATCGTGGATCCGGCACGTAAGATTCGTGTAGGTAACAAACTGTATTTCGGGGACGACGAGAGCCTGGTAGCGGAAGTGATCGATAACACCACTTCCCGCGGCCGTACTATCCGCTTCCTTTTCGAAGGCAACGACGAAGAGTTCAAAGCGGTGCTGGACAGCCTGGGCGAAACTCCGCTGCCGAAGTACATCAAACGCAAGCCGGAAGAAGAAGACAAGGAACGTTACCAGACCGTGTACGCCAAGTACGAAGGCGCGGTAGCCGCTCCCACCGCTGGTCTTCACTTCAGCCGCGAGCTGATCAAACGCCTGGAGATCAAAGGCGTGAAGTTCGCAGAAGTGACCCTTCACACCGGCCTGGCACCTTCCGCCCCATCGAGGTGGAAGACCTGAGCAAGCATAAAATGGATGCGGAGTATTTCCACATCGATGAATATGCGGTGAAGATCGTGAACAAAGCCAAAGAGGAAAACCGTAAGATCTGCGCCGTAGGCACCACTTCCGTGCGTGCCGTAGAATCTTCCGTTACCGCGCAAAATCACCTGAAAGCGGCCGAAGGCTGGACGAACACTTTCATCCATCCTCCGTACGATTTCTCGATTCCCAACGCACTGGTGACCAACTTCCACCTGCCGAAAACCAGCCTCCTCATTATGGTTTGCGCCTTCGCTGGCTATGACCTGATCATGGAAGCTTATCAACAGGCCATTAAGGAAAAATACCGGTTCTTCAGCTATGGCGATGCCATGCTCATTCTTTAATCCGCTTAACGGATGTAAAAAGGCAAACAGTTTACGCTGTTTGCCTTTTTTGTCAAAATACCCTTATTTCGCATTTATGCCAGACAGGAAAAAGATAGCTGTTATCGTTGCCGGCGGCTCCGGTCTCCGGATGGGAAGCGCCGTACCAAAGCAATTCATGGAAATAGGCGGAAAGCCCGTTTTGCATCATACGATCAACGCGTTCCGCAACGCCTATCCCGACATGCAGATTGTACTGGTAATCCCAGAAGCGCATCGTTCCTTTATCGCGTCTCTGCTGGTTTCATTTGACACTCCGCCCTCCCTTACGATCGTACATGGCGGAGAAACGCGATTTCATTCTGTGAAAAACGGACTGGCTACCATCAAGGAACCGGCCGTTGTCTTCGTACATGACGGTGTCCGTGCATTGATTTCTCCGGAATTGGTCCGCCGTTGCTGTGAGGGCGCGCTGGCAAAGGGAACGCTATACCAGCGATTGAAGTGAAGGATAGCCTGCGCGAAATCGACGAGGAAGGAAATCTTGCCGTAGACCGTAGCAAGTTCCGTATTATCCAGACGCCGCAAACCTTCCTGTCAGAACATTTACTACCTGCGTTCGAACAGGCTTATGATCCTTTGTTCACCGATGAAGCCAGCGTTGCGGAACGCTATGGCGCGGAGATCTACCTGGTAGAAGGAGAGGAGCGCAACATCAAGATCACCCGGCCCTTAGACCTGGCGATTGCTGAAGTATTGCTGCAACAAGGGTGAGTTATTGTTTCCGAAACCCCATCGAGAGGAATTTCTGCTGCTTCGAATTGTTGGGGAAAATGTAAATCAAATTGCCGGTCCTGCAATTACATTCGGCGCAATCTTGCGCTAAACCCGAACCTTCTTGCGGACAGGCTGTGCAATACTATAACCCGTTTTCGATTCCAGCCAACTATCCAATTCCACTTCAAAGTTGGCGCTGTTGCGATCTACCTCCGCCGTCCAGGGATCACCGCATTGCGTCTCGTTCCATACGAGCGCATCACCCAGTGGTTCTATCTGTTGATCTTTCTTGCACGAAATATTGGCCAGGATCAAACAGGCTATAACGAATAGTACAGCTTTCCTCATTAAGTATTTTTATAAAAACAGCAGGAAGATACTAAAAGTTATTGCCTCATGAATCCCAGTCGAGAAACTTTTGCTCAGCGCCGGCCGGTACCCACACATAGATGATATTTCCTGTAAGGCAGCTGCAGGCGTAGCAAAGTTGCGTTTTTTCTTTATGTATTTTTATAAAGGGGTGGTTTGCATGACTGAGCCTGTTGCCGATTCCAGCCAACGTTCCAATTTCGGGAGAAAGTCTTTGCCGCGTTTGACCTCGTCTACCCAGGGATCTGAGCACGCGGTTTCGTTATAAAATAATGCGTCTTTCAGGTCGGGGCGTCTTTTTCTTTTTACAGGAGAAGGAAGCGATGGCGAGGAATGCCAGCAACAAAAACCAGTGTGTTTGTTTCATATCGTTTGAATGAGATGAGTGATGTCTGCGGGGCGATTACGATCCCGGAGGTTAAGGTACTTTCGTGAATCCCAGGTCCAGGAACTTCTTTTCCGCATCGCCGGAGGCCAAGATCTTCATGGTGTAGCCGTTGATACAGGGGCAAGACTTGCAGTCGGTAACCGGTTCCTCATAAGTCCTGGTGAATTTAGTGATGGAGGCGCCTGTTTTGGTTTCCAGCCAGGCTTCGAGGCGTTTTTCCACATCACTGCCGGTTAGCGGGACTTCCGCATACCAGGGGTCGGAGCATTGCGTTTCCGTATAAGTGAGGGCAATTTCCTGTGTTTGGGGTGTGGTTTTTTCTTTTTGCAGGAAAGCGTGGCCGTTAAAATACAGGCCATCAGCAGAAGGAGACCGTTTTTCATATAGGCATGTTTTATGCTGAAACGTGCCCCAAATCCGAAAGGTTACATCATACTGGATAGGTTGGCGGAGAATACTATCTCCGTCTGAAATGCAAATGGATGACCCTAATCGTTGAATAGGAATGCTGAGTTGAAAATGAACGTGTTAGGAACCTTGTTATTCTGATTGTCCTTTCCCGATTTTTTGAAGGATCTGATGGGCGGCTTCAAGGGCCTGGAACCCGTCGCGTACGTTAACGGCCACCGGCTTGTTTTCAAGGATGCTGTCGCGGAAGAGCTCCAGTTCCATACGGATGGCGTTGGATTGTTTGATTTCCGGGTTGTCGATAGCAATGGTCTTTTTGCCGTTGTTGGTTGCGATGTCTAGCGTAAAGAGGCCTTCGTCTTCCGGTGTTTTGAGCTTGATGATCTCGGTTTTCTTATCGAGGAAGTCGATGCCGATGTACGCGTCTTTCTGGAATAGGCGCATTTTGCGCATTTTCTTTAAAGATATGCGGCTGGAGGTGAGATTGGCTACGCAGCCGTTGTGGAACTCAATGCGAACGTTGGCGATATCCGGGGTATCGCTCATAACAGCGACGCCGCTTGCCGAGATCCGGCTGATACTGGATTGTACGATGCTGAGGACGATGTCGATATCGTGGATCATCAGGTCCAGGATCACGCTGACGTCGGTGCCACGGGGATTGAATTCCGCCAGGCGGTGTACTTCAATGAACATGGGTTTGAGGTCATATCCCTTCAGCGCGAGGAAGGCGGGGTTGAAGCGTTCCACATGGCCTACCGGAACTTGATATTGGCTTCTTCGACCAGTTTCACCAGCAGGCGGGCTTCCTCCATGGTGTTGGTCATAGGTTTTCTACAAAAACATGTTTGCCCATGCGTATGGCAGATTCGCACAGCTGGAAGTGCTGAGTGGTAGGGGCAACGATATCGATCGCATCGGATGCGCGGATCAGCTCTTCAGCCGTTTCGAACCGGGGAATGTTGTACAAATCCCGGATACTCTCTGCGTTGGCGTCGCTGGGATCGAAATATCCTGTCACTTCCACGTCTTTCATGGTCGATAACTGGGAAAGATGGATTTTGCCCAGTGCCCTACTCCAAACAAGCCAATTTTAAGCATGCGCTGATGTTTTTAAGAAAATTCCTGCAAATGTAACAAAACGACATGTTATTACTTTATATATATTCGCACGAGCCCCTAACATCCATGCGTTTTTTGCTGCTAGTCATATGCTTACCACTATTGTCGACGCTTCGGGCGGCCGGACAGGCATGTCCGCGCCTCGGACAGTCGCCTCAGAGCGCTTTTCCGGTCTGCGGGACTAAAAATCTTGCGCAGTCTTCCGTGCCCCTTTGTGCGGGGCGCGTCCTTTCGTTGAACCTTTGCGGTACGGTAGACCCGGATACCGATTATACGGACCGGAATCCCTTTTACTATAAATTCACCTGTTATCAATCCGGGACGCTGGGCTTTACCATTTTGCCCAACGACCTGGCGGATGACTATGACTGGCATGTCTTCGATGTTACCGGGAGGAATGTGAATGATATCTTTACCGACCGTTCCATGCAGATTTGCGGTAACTGGAGTGCGCATCCCGGGCGGACGGGCGCCAGTGCGGCAGGTCGGGGCTCATTCATTGCGCGGGATTCGGCTATCCCAACTTCAGTGAAATGCCGGTGCTGCAGGCAGGGCACGAGTATATGCTGCTGGTGAGCCATTTCACCAACACGCAAAGTGGTTATACTTTGTCGTTCGGCGGGGGCACCGCCGTGATTACGGATCCCAATACCGGTGATTTCACCAAGGCGTCATATCGCTGCCTCAATAACCGGGTTGGCGTGAAGTTTTCCAAGAAATTTCAATGCAACAGTCTGTCCGCCAATGGAACCGAGTTTGAACTGGTGGGCGGCGGCGCCGTTATTACAGGCGCAACGGGTGTGAATTGCAACGGTGGCTTCGATATGGATTCGGTAGTGTTGCAGCTCGATCGTCCGCTTGGCCCCGGTAATTATACCATCCGCCTGAAAAACGGGGCCGATGGCAATACATTGCTGGATGCCTGCGATAATCCCATGACTGCTGGGAAGAACATTATCATGACCATTGATGTGCCGCAACCGGTGCCTTTCAATACAATCGACCCTGTCGGCTGCCGGCCAGACAGGCTGATGGTAAGGCTTAGCGGCGCTGTTTATTGTAATTCGATAGCGGCGGACGGCAGCGATTTTGTAATCGTCAATATGGGGACGGGCCCGGCGGTATCCATAGTACGTGCAAACGTGACTTGTACGGACCAACTGGCGGATAGTATTGAATTGATATTGAATGGGCCGGTATTACTGGATGGATCTTATCGTATAGATTTAGTTCGCGGGCGGGATGGCAACACAATGATCAGTGAGTGCCGGGTGGAAACGCCATTGGGGCAATCGGTACCATTCCTGACCAGCGATGTAGTAGATGCGGCGTTCAGTTTCAGGACGAGCCTGGATTGTGCATCTGATACGATTTTCGTGGAGCATAACGGCGCGAATAACGTTTCCCGCTGGGCCTGGAATTTGATAATGGGACGCAGCAAACTACGCGGACGGCGTCTGCGGTATATTATAAAGGCAATTTTGGTTTGAAGAACGTTCGGCTGACGGTTTGGAACCGTCAGTGCATGGATGAGCATATGGAAAGGATCGATCTTCCAAATGAGCTGGTGGCGGCCTTTACGCCGGGTGCAATGGTACTTTGCCCGATGGACATGGTGCGGCTTACGAATGAAAGTACGGGTAATATTGTAACGCAGCGGTGGAGTTTAGGCCATGGCCCGGGGTCTCCGATGCGGACGCCGGTACCTTACCGCTATCCGATGTCTGACCGGGAGCAGATATATACGGTCCGGCTTATTGTGGTGGACAACCTGCAATGTGAAGATACGGCGGTCCATCAGCTGAAGACGGTCCCCAGCTGTTATGTGACGGTACCTACTGCATTTACGCCCAATAGCGATGGTGTGAATGATTACCTGTACCCATTGAACGGCTGGAAGACGGCCGATTTGTTGTTCCGGGTGTTTGCGCGGAACGGGCAAATGGTGTTTGAAACGCGTAACTGGATGCAGAAATGGGACGGCCGGATTAACGGGGCTCCTGCGCCTGTGGGAACCTATGCCTGGTTCCTGGAGTTTACCAAACCGAATTGAATACCCGGATTTTCCAGAAAGGCATTACGACGCTTTTGCGATAGGGGAGACCCTGACTGTCGTGTTCCCCGTCGGCTACATGATGCGGCTGTTCCATGCAATAACATATTATCGGCCGGCTACATTCTGAACTGAGCCACATGAATTTTCCAGTATAACGATACAACGCCATTGCGGCAGGGGTACCCTGGCAACGGCGTGCCGCCAGTCTGCTACAAGCTGAACAGTAATGTGCGGTATCCCGAGTGCACAACAGCGGCCTGCCGAACAGTATGTTTCACAGCGCTCCGTCTTCGCGGAGGCTGTGATATCCCAATTCCGAAACGATGAGATGGTCCAGGACTTCGATATCCAGCAGGCGGCCGGCTTCCTGCAGCTGGCGTGTGATATTAATGTCTGCTTTGCTGGGGCGTAATGTGCCGGAAGGGTGATTGTGGCAAAGGATCAGGCGGGTAGCCCTATGCTCCAATGCTATCCTGTATACTACACGGACGTCTACGGTTGTGGATGTTATGCCGCCTTCGCTGATGCAGGCTTCATGTACGACCCGGTTGGCATGGTTGAGGAACAGGACGAAAAAGCTTTCGCAGGGATGATCGGAGAGCAGCGACCTGAGGTATTCCGCAGCCATGGGAATGGAAGTCATTTCGGTTCTGTCTGGCAGGGGAACGATCTGCCGCCTGCGGCAGAGCTCTAATGCGGATAGGATCGTGGCAGCCTTTTTGGGGCCGATGCCCCGGAAATTACATAATTGACGCGCATTAAGGCGGCCCAGCTCGCGGAGATCGTTACCGCAATAGTCAAGAATTTCGTGAGCCAGATCCAGTGCCGACTTCTCTTTGGAGCCCGAGTTGATTAAAACGGCGAGCAATTCCGCGGTACTCAGCGGAAGGGCGCCCATCCGGATAGTTTTTCGCGGGGCCGGTCATCTTCCGGCCAATCTTTCATACGGTGGCGTTTAATTATTGCATACGCCGTACCGGCGCGGGTTCGCGGTAGGCGGGGTTAACGTAAACGGCTTGCATATCTCATCAGATTATCCTTCAATTTACATCAATTTCCCTGGATTATGCTAAAATATTTAGTATTTGCAATTGACGTACGGGATATTTTTTTGCATATCCACGATTAAATCTTAGTTTTGCCACCTCTTTTCTTTGTCATGAATCCATCGGTAAAAATCTTTACGGGTAACAGTAATCCCGCTCTGGCTGAGCGAATCGCCGCCAGGTATGGAAACGGTCTGGGTAAAGTGAATATCCAGAAATTCAGCGACGGTGAGTTCCAGCCAGTATTCCTGGAAAGCATCCGTGGCGACTACGTTTTCCTTGTTCAGGGCACCAATGCCCCGTCAGACAATCTTATGGAGCTGCTGCTGATGATAGACGCTGCGAAGCGTGCTTCGGCGGGTTACATAACGGCTGTAATTCCGTATTTCGGGTTTGCCCGGCAAGACCGGAAGGATAAGCCCAGGGTGGCCATCGGCTCCAAACTGATCGCTAACCTGTTGACCGCTGCCGGAGCTAACAGGGTGATTACCATGGACTTGCATGCTCCCCAGATCCAGGGATTCTTCGATATCCCGGTGGATCACCTTGACTCCTCCGCGATTTTTATACCTTATATAGAGAATCTCAAGCTTAAAAACCTTACCTTTGCGTCCCCTGACGTGGGTTCTACCACCCGGGTGCGTGAAGTAGCCAGCTATTTCAATGCCGAAATGGTGATCTGCGACAAGCACCGTAAGCGTGCCAACGAGATCGCTTCCATGGTAGTGATCGGGGATGTAACAGATAAGGACATTGTTCTGATCGATGACATTTGCGACACGGCAGGCACCCTTACCAAATCCGCCGCCTTGCTGAAAGAGAAAGGCGCCCGCAGCGTAAGGGCTTTTGTACCCACCCCGTGTTCAGCGGCAAGGCGTACGAAAATATTGAAAACTCCGTCCTCGAAGAACTGGTGGTATGCGATACCATCCCGCTCAGACAGGAAAGCTCAAAAGTGAAAGTGATCAGCGTGGCCGAACTTTTCGCCGTTGCCATCCGCAACATGTACGAAAACAAATCCATCACCAGCCTGTTCGTTCACAGCCAGCGCCGGATGGCATAACAAAGTGTATTTTTTACAACATAAATGTTTAAACAATGAAAACAATAACCATCGAAGGACAACTCAGAAGCGACTTCGGCAAAAAAGCCACCCGCCTTCTCCGTTCTGAGGAAAAAGTGCCTTGCGTTATTTATGGGGTGCAGAAATCGTTGCTTTTTCCGCTCCGGCTACTGCTTTTAAGACTCTGGTTTACACGCCCGACTTCCAGGTTGCGGAAATCAAACTGGAAGGTAAAACCTACCGCGCGATCCTGAAAGATCTGCAATTCGACACCGTTACCGATGAGCTGACGCACATCGACTTCCTGGAACTGGTAGAAGACAAGAAAGTAGTGGCTTCCCTGCCCCTGCGCGTTGTTGGCCAGTCTGTAGGTGTTAAAGCCGGTGGTAAACTGGTTGTAAAACTGAAGACCCTGAAAGTGAAAGCTTTCCCGAAAGATCTTCGCGAATTCCTCGAGCTGGATATCACTAACCTCAACCTCAACGAAAACCTCCGTGTAGAAGACGTGAAGGCTGAAGGTATCGAACTGCTCAACTCTCCCCGTATCCCTGTTGCTTCCGTGGTAATGACCCGTCAGCTGAAACAGGAAGAAGCTGCGGCAGAGAAGGAGTCCAAGAAGAAATAAATTGGCAAAATAATTATATTAAAAAGCCCGGCAGAATATCGGCCGGGCTTTTTATTTTTGGCATCCGTTTTTAACGGGAATATTTGACTACCTGCCATATGAAATATTTAATCGTAGGATTAGGAAACATCGGACCGGAGTACCATCATACCCGTCACAACATCGGCTTCGATGTGGCAGACGCGTTTGCCGCCAAACATCAGGCGGTATTCCGGAGCGACCGGCTGGCGGATGTTGCCGAAATCCGCTGGAAGGGGAAGGTATTCGTGGTCATCAAGCCAACCACCTACATGAATCTCAGCGGCCGCGCCGTGAAATACTGGATGGACAAGGAGAAGATCCCCGTAGAAAATATAATGGTGATCGTAGACGAGCTGGCGCTGCCCCTCGAAACGCTGCGCCTCCGCCCCGGCGGCAGCGATGCCGGTCATAATGGCCTTAAAAGCATACAGGAAAGCATCGGAACCAATCAATATCCCCGCCTCCGGTTTGGTATCGGCAACGATTTCCCCAAAGGCAGGCAGGTGGATTACGTGCTCGGCAAATGGTCGGCCAAAGAGGAGCCCGTTGTGCTCCAGAAAACCGACAAATGCGTCGAAATCCTGGAAAGTTTTGCCGCTATCGGCTTACAGCGCTCCATGAACAATTATAACAACCTTACTTTTCCATTATAGAAATGTAAATTGTATATTTCATGCCGAAAGGTGCCCCTACCTTAACCGCTATAGGTCATGATCCGTGTACCACTGATCGTTATATCCACCGGCATATTTTCTTAAATTATCCGGATGATAGTACGTACAGTGGGCAATGTATTGTGGGCTATGGGTCAAACCATAGGCTTTATTAACCTTACAAAATACACGCATTATGAAAATTATCTGCGTTGGAAGAAACTATGCCAAACATGCAGAAGAATTGAAGAACGAAGTGCCCTCCGAACCCGTGATTTTCATGAAACCCAAAAATGCCCTGCTGCAAAACAACCATCCCTTTTATTATCCGGAATTCACGGATAACCTGCATTATGAATGCGAGCTGGTGCTGCGGATTTCGAAAAACGGGCACATCCAGGAAAGATTTGCCAGTAAATATTATGACCATATTTCGGTTGGCATCGACTTTACCGCCCGCGATCTGCAAGAGAAACAGAAAGCTAAAGGCCTGCCCTGGGAAATCGCAAAGTCGTTCGATAATTCCGCCGTTGTAGGCAAGTTTATTCCCATTACGGAAACCATGGACCTCAAAGACACGAACTTCTGTCTTTACAAAAACAAGGAGATCGTTCAACAAGGCAACACCGGCGACCTGCTGTTCACATTCGACAAACTGATCGCCTACATCTCGCGGTATTTCACTCTTAACATCGGCGACCTCGTCTTCACCGGAACCCCGAAGGCGTAGGGCCTTTAGAAATCGGCGACACGCTGGAAGCCTTCATCGAAGATGACAGCCTGTTGGAATTCATGGTAAAATAGACGATCCCGTTCTCAGTCTCCGCCAGACTAAAAAGTAAAAATTAAAAAGTTAAAAGAGTACGGGCTTTTTCCTTTTTAATTTTTTTCTTTACGGGATATTCGAATAAATAACGTCCAGAATCCTCGTCATCTCCTGGAAATCCCCTCCGTCAGATTCCGCCAGCCAGTCTCGCGCATCTCCAGCACCAGCGGCCTAACTTCTTTATATTTAGCGACCCCCTCCGGCGTTAATTGCAAAAACACCTTCCGGCGATCGTCCGTAGACCCCTGCCGCTCCACAAGCTCCTTACGCACCAATAACTCGATAATCCGCGATACTGTCGTAATATCTTTCGAGGTGAGCCTCGCTAACTCATTGTGCGTGATTCGCTTGTGCTTGTACAAATTCTCGATCAGCAACCATTGGTCCACCGTTATGTCCAGGCCCCGGGCATCGAAACTCTTCTGCCAGTAATTCTTTATTTTTTTAATGTGGCATCCAGCTTAAAAAAGACGGATTACTCACGAAAGATTCATGCATATTCAGTAATTTGCAGTAGCAATAGTTGCTATGGCAACTATTATTAGAACCCAACCATCATCACCAAAACAATATTGCGTGCTTAAAGATAACATAAGCGTTCCTGTTTTGAAAGCCACCATTACGCACCGGGAGGAGACCCCGCATTTCAGGCCCTCCTTCGCAAGGCGTACGGCCTCATGTGCACCGCACGCCGCATGGCAGACCAATATGAAGCGAACAGGCCCATCTGCAAGTACGTACACTCCACATCCGCCGGCCATGAAGCTATCCAGATCGCCGCGGGCCTTCAGCTCAAACCTTACGACTATGTAAGTCCTTATTACCGCGACGATGCCATGATGCTCGCGCTCGGTTTTTCTCCCTATACCCTCATGCTCCAGCTCCTCGCCAAAGGCGAAGACCCCTTCAGCGGAGGTCGTTCTTATTATTGTCATCCCAGCTCCCGCGATTCCGATAAACCGCTCATTCCGCACCAAAGCAGCGCCACCGGAATGCAGGTCATACCCACCACCGGCATGGCCCAGGGGTACAATACTGGAAAACGCCGGCCTGCTCGCCGATGACGAAAGGCCCGTGGTGCTCTGCTCGCTGGGCGACGGCAGCGTAACGGAAGGTGAAGTAAGCGAGGCCTTTCAGTTTGCCGCATTGAAACAGTTACCCGTAATTTTCCTCGTTCAGGATAATGACTGGGGAATCAGCGTGAGTGCCGATGAAGCCCGTGCTATGGATGCCTATGAATATGCTGCCGGTTTCAAGGGGCTGGAACGCATCCGGGTCGATGGCGCCGATTTCGAAGCCAGCTACCGAGCCATGGAATCGGCGATCTCCTTTGTACGCAGTGAACGCAAGCCCATCCTCGTACATGCCACCGTCCCTTTACTCGGTCACCATACCTCCGGTGTGCGCCGGGAGTGGTACCGTACGCCGGAGGATCTGGCCCGCCACCAGCAGCGCGACCCGCTGCCCCGCCTGCGCAGCCAGATCGGCAGCATCCGCGAAGCCACTGACATAGAACTGGAGGCGCAGCGCGAAGTAGAAGAAGCCTTTGCCGCGGCGGTCGCCAGCCCGGATCCGGATACTACTACCGTTACCCATCACGTCTTTGCACCCACGACTGTTACTGCTGAAAGCGGAGAGCGCCAGCCCTCAGGGGGTAGTAAAGTTGTTATGGTAGATGCGGCCCTGCATGCCATCGAAGAGATCATGGCCACGTATCCGGAAGCGATCCTTTACGGTCAGGATGTAGGGCGCAGACTGGGTGGAGTGTTCCGCGAGGCAGCCACCCTGGCGGAAAAGTTTGGTGACGAAAGGGTTTATAATACGGCTATCCAGGAAGCCTATATCATCGGCAGCACGGCGGGATTATCTGCCACCGGCGTGAAACCCATCGTGGAAGTGCAATTTGCGGATTATATCTATCCCGGCTTTAATCAGCTCGTGACGGAGCTGTCGAAAAGCTGTTACTTATCCTGCGGGAAATTCCCGGTACAGTCGCTCATTCGTGTGCCCATCGGGGCTTATGGAGGGGGAGGACCTTACCACTCGGGAAGCGTGGAAAGCACGTTGCTCACCATTAAAGGCATTAAAATCGTCTATCCTTCCAACGCTGCCGACTTGAAAGGCCTGATGAAAGCCGCTTTCCTCGATCCTAATCCGGTGGTGATGCTGGAACATAAAGGGCTCTACTGGAGCAAGGTTCCCGGCACGCAGGACGCGATGACCGTTGAACCATCCGCCGACTATATCCTGCCGCTGGGCAAGGGCCGCACGGTCCTGGAAAGTGAGGAAGGCATGACCATCATTACCTACGGCATGGGCGTTTACTGGGCAAAAACCGCTGCGGCGCAGTTTCCGGGGAAAGTGGAAATCATCGACCTGCGGACGTTGTTCCCGTTGGATGAAGATTTGGTATTCAACTCGGTAAAGAAGCTGGGTAAATGCCTGGTGCTCACGGAGGAACAACTCGGCAATTCTTTCGCGGAGTCGCTGGCGGCGAGGATATCTCGTCATTGTTTCCGCTTCCTGGATGCACCCGTATTTACTTACGGCGCACTCGATCTGCCGGCCGTTCCGCTCAATACCGAACTGGAAAAGCAGATGTTGCCCACAGCGGAAAAAGTAGCCGCCCAAATCCGCGATATCCTCGCTTACTAAAAACTATTCCGTTTTCAGGCTTACTGCCGGGTTCATCAAAGCAGCGCGGATGGAAGTGTATCCTACCGTGAGCACGGTGATGGCAGCGCATAAGAGCACTGTAACCATATATATTTCCGGGCCTAGCTCGATCCGGTATTGAAATCCTTCCAGCCAGCTGGTCATCAGCCACCAGGATAAGGGCGCCGATAAAACGAAACCCGCCACCAGCATCAGTGAGAAATCGCGTCCGAAGAGCCAGATAACGGACGGTACGCTGGCCCCAAGCACCTTCCGTACACCGATTTCCTTCTTCTTTTGTATAGCCATGAAGCTGATCAATCCATACAACCCCAGACAGCCTATCAGGATTGCAACGATGGCGAAAATCTCCACCAATTGCATCAGCAGGGTTTCAGCTTCATACATACCGGCAATATCGTCGTCCATAAAGCGGAAGCGGTAAATGTAATCCGGAAATGTCTCGTTCCAGATCTTATCGATGACGGGCATGACGGTAGCTGCCTGCTGCATGTCTAACCGGATAGCAAGCTCATCGAATTCGCTCTTATCCGTATACAAACAGAGTGGCTCCACATCGCTATGGAAACTATGGTTATGAAAATCCCTGAAAACGCCGCGCACAACGGTCTGAACCTGGCTGACCCGAATGGGTTGGCCGATAATGTCATTGGGGGACGCTATGTTCAGTTTCCTGAGAAGCGTTTCATTTACCAGCATGCCATTGGCTGTATCTGAAACCGGGATGTTGCTGCCTGCGATTAGCTGAATACCAAAAGTAGAAAGGTAGTTGGCATCCGCATATTTTACACTAACCTGCCAATCTTCATCATCACCACGCGCACCAAAACGGATGGCTGTGGAGCGGTTGGTATAAGACAATGGCGCGGCCTGGCAGTAAGATGCATTTTGCACCCCGGCAAGCTGTGTAACCCGGCTGCGGAACGTGCGTAATATGGAAGCATCCTGCTGCGGTATGTTGACAATCAGCACTCCGTTTTTGTGCATTCCAATATCACCACTCAGGAGTATTGCATCTGCCGGGCGATAACCAATGCGCCGACGATCATTACCTGCATGATCGCGAATTGAAGTACGATCAGCATTTTACGAAGCGGGAACCGGCTATTGCCGGCGCCTGCCGCCTGAGCACGGATCGCTTTCACCGGGTTGAGGCGCGCCTGCATGAATGCCGGGTAATATCCCGCCAATAAAACTACAATGAGCAATAAGAGGACGGAAAAAACATCACGGTGCCTATCGTCCGTCCATCCAGCGTAATTTCAGTAAAGAGGGTTTTATTAAGCTGGGGAATGGCGAGTGAAACGATGGTGGCGGCGATGGCGACGGCAGTGGCCACAATCAGGAAAGTCTCGGAAAGAAACTGCCCAAAGATCTGCCACTTTGTGCTGCCCAATGCCTTGCGCACACCAATCTCTCTTGTACGGCGAAGAGATTGGGCCGTAGAAAGGTTGATGAAATTGATACATGCGGTCAGCACGAGAAATGCACCCATCCATCCCAACGACCATAAATATTTCCGCTGGATGGTACCGCTATATCGCGTATCAAAATGGAGATCCCGGATTGGCAGCATGTTGAAAAACATGAGATTGTTTTCCTCCGGCTCATATTTATTGATGATATGGGGAAAAACACTTTCTACCTGCTGAGGGGTAATGCCGGGCTTCAGCTTTACATAACATTGGATGGCACTGGAGATGCTGCCCCAACTGCTGTCGCTGGCCATATATGGGCTCACATCCTTGTAGGCGGAGTAAGATAAAAACAGATCGATAGTATGGTCGGTATTGCGGGGCATATCCTCTGCAATGCCTTTTACTATAAAATCTTTTGAGTTAGACAGGCGGATCGATTTGCCGACCGGATCCTGCCCCGGGAAAAATTTTGCGGCCATCTCTTTGGTGATAATGGCGCTGTATGGCTCGTTCAGGATTTTATTGGGATCACCGGAGGCGATCGGGAAATTCAGGATGCGAAAATAGGATGGCTCTACATACGCGGCGCGCGCCTCAAATTTGCTTTTCTTATCGCCTGATTGAATCGTGACGAGTCGGCGGCCCATAGTAACGCGCATGGAGACTTCCTCGAAAAAGGTGTAATCGTTGCGCAGGGCTTTTCCGAGCGGTTGCGGCACCCCGTCATTAAAGTCTTCCACGCCGCCATACATGGTCCTTGCGCTGATGCGAAACACCCGGTCGGAGTCGGAATGGAAATTATCATACCGGAGGTGATAGTCTATAAAAGGTAAAGGATGATCGCGCAGGCGAGGCTCGCGCCCAGGCCGGCGATGTTGATAAATGCGTAGGTTTTATTGTTCTTCAGCCGGCGCCAGGCGGTGAGTAATTGGTTCTTCCACATACGTTTGCGAATATGAAGCAGCTAAGCGACATAAAAAAGGCCAAAGTCTATTTGATCTGATAATCAATTGATTTTGAGTGGGAGGATGTCCGGAACAGTACAAGTGGATGTCCGGAAACGGACAGCGGGGGCATTAAAAAGGAGGCGCTGGGCCTCCTTTTTAAATACTTATGGGCAGGATTATTTGAGATGCTTGTTCACAATGCCTGCGAGTTCAAACATGGATACCTGCTTTTTGCCGGCAAAAATAACTTGCAGTTTGGCATCGGCATTGATCATGCGTTTGTTTTTGGAATCCTGCAAATCGTTTTTCTTGATATAGTCCCAGATCTTTTGGTGGCTTCAGTTCTGGGGAGTGGTGTGCTGCCGATAACGCCTGCGAGGTCGGCGCTGGGCGTCAAAGGAGCCATGAAGGCCGCATTGGGTTTGCGGGCAGTTTTGGCGGCAGCCTTCTTAGGAGCGGCAGCTTTGTCAGCGGCGGCTTTCTTGGGGTTGCGGCTTTCTTTGCCGTTGTGCTGGTTGCGGCCTTCTTTGCGGGCTGCTTCACCGATTTTGCCATGATACGCGATATTTAATGTGGTTAAAAAGGATTTGATAGCACTAATATAAACAGTCCAATCCTATCCTGGTTCACCTATTTCTATCAAAATCATGCCATTCCGCCCTGAAAGGCGTTTTTTTGCACAATTGCATATTTGGGAGGTTTGAATTATGCAATTTTGGTTTCCAACGTGTAAAATGCCTCCCGCCCCGGCGCCTTAACTTTGCATTCGTTCACCACTCAGAACGATCACCTTTAACTGACAATCAATGAAAAAGCAAGTCTGGTTTGTAACCGGGGCCTCCAGGGCCTGGGCCTTTCTTTGGCCAAAACCCTCCTCAGCAAAGGCTACCACGTAGCCGCCACATCCCGCCGCGCAGCAGATCTCATTGCCGCGCTAGGAGAAACCACCGGGCAATTTCTCCCCATCGCGCTGGATCTGAAAGACGAATCGGCCGTTCAGCGTGCCGTTTCAGCCACAGTTGCGCACTTTGGCCGGATAGACGTCATCGTCAATAACGCGGGCTATGGACTTGTAGGCGCCATCGAGGAACTGACGGACGCGGAAGCCCGCGCTAATTTCGATATCAATGTATTCGGTTCCCTCAACGTCATCCGCCAGGCGCTGCCGTATTTGCGGAAACAAGGCAGCGGGCATGTTTTCAATATCGCATCTATCGGCGGTTTCACGGGGGCATTTCCTGCATTCGGGATTTACTGCGCTACTAAATTTGCCGTGCACGGATTTTCGGAAGCACTGGCACAGGAACTGAAACCCTTTGGAATAGGGGTTACCGTGGTGTCGCCAGGTTATTTCCGTACCGATTTCCTGGCAGGGTCGCTGGGGCTACCGGCCAGGGAAATGCCCGAATATGAGAACGTCCGGGCTATGCAGTTGCTGCATCAGCAAGACATCAATGGCAACCAACCCGGCGATCCGGTGAAAGCGGTTGAACTGCTGATTCGCGTGCTGGAAGATGGTTCCGCGCCACTTCACCTGTTCCTCGGGGCGGATGCCTATCAACTGGCGGAACAAAAGATCGCCGCCATCGGTATCGATCTGATGCCCTCCGGCCGCAGGCCACCGCTACTGGATTTGAGAACTAAAGCACGTTGGCTGCTAAAGAAAACAGCCGGCGCTTCAAGGCGCCGGCTGTTTGGTTATTTTTTGACGTGTTATTTAGCTGATCGCCTTTCCCATCACAGGGTCGGTGATAGTTTCCTTCCCATTTTCCGCACGGCCCGCGAAGCGCTGGCTCCATCCCGGGAAATCATCTGCCTGTATGCTGAAATCATACCAGCCTTTATGTTCGCTTTTGGTGACGATGATTTCTTTACGCCCGCCGGGAGCGAGGGTAAACGCATTATCGGATTTCCCATAGCCGTGATCTTTCAGTTTGAAGCTGACCGCCTTTGCGCCGCGGTTTTCCAAATGGAGGATGAGGTTGCCGGTAGGGGTTTTCGATTTGCCGGATGTCTCGTACGCACAATCCACCCGAACGCCATGGTCTTCTTTGCCACCGCGGAATTCCCGGAAGAAGCCGTTAGGGCCATGAAGGCGGAGCGCATATTTCCCATGCTCAAATTCCGCAAGCGGCCATTCATAGGTGAACTGGTCGCCCGCTTTGGCCGCGAAGTGCCAGTTGCGGCAAACTTCGCCGGCATAGCTTTCAGGAGCATATACCGTGAAGGGTGTACCTGCGGAACGTTGTCCAAACAGTTTATTTCCCGCGCCCATCAGGATCACGAAAGATTGTTTACCTGCATCATAATAACCGTTGGCGTTCAGCTCATAAGGTAACGCTGTAGACGGGCGCGTACCGGTTTCCTGCTTAGCGAGCGGATTAGCTTTCTCCGGATGATCAATCATGCTCTGCAGCTCGCTGCCGCTGATTTCGCGGAAGCCGGACGGCAGATCCTTGAACTGGGCGCTGTATATCTCTTCCACGAATTTCTTCTGTTCCAGGAAAGGCAGTTTGGAGGAGGGGACCGCATCCTTTTCGCTGAACGCGGAGGTCAGGTCGCCGCAGATGGTACGCCGCCATTCGCTGATGTTCCCGCTCCGGATCTTCTTTTAAATTTCTTTTCGACATAGGTTTCCAGGAATTGCAAGGTAGATGTGTGATCAAATACCTCAGAGCATACCTTGCCGCCGCGGCTCCAGGGAGACGCGATGAGCAGCGAACCCTGTAGCCCAGTCCTATCGGGGCCTCACGGGCATGCTTCTCAGCAACGCCCTGCGCCAGTTCATTGGCCAGCCGTACATGTTCAATTTCCGTATCGATACCGGCGGATACCTTGCCCGTGCCGGGTTTGTTGCTGTCGGGGATGGAGAACGGGGCACGTGGTCGTAGTAGCCGTCGTTTTCGTCGTAGGTTACGATGAAGATCGTCTTCTTCCAGACTTCGGGATTCTTTGTGAGGATGTCCATCACTTCAGAAACGTACCATGCCCCATACCAGGGTGCGCTGGGGTGGTCGGAGAAGTTCTGCGGACTGGCCAGCCAGGATACGGTAGGCAGCTTGCCGTTCTCCACGTCGGAACGGAATTGATAGAACAGGTCGCCGGCGGGCACGGGAAGCGTGCGTTGCTTGCCGTTATCATCATAATCCAGTTGCGAGTTTGCGGAACTGGGGATCGTTGGTGTTGATCACAAATGCGCGGTGGAAGAGGTCTTTCTGTTTGCCGGACAGCTTCGCGTAGCTTTCCTTTCCCCATTTCGCCATATCCCCGATCGCTTTATCGAGCACTTCCTGTTTCTTCTGGATGGCGGCTTTGTTTTTCTTAGTCGTTTCCTCAGACGATGGACTGGCTTCCGTCAGCGCCCGGATCTCGGCCGGCAGCTCGTCTATCTGTTTTTGGAGATTGGTAACATAGCGGTCGGAGAACTGCACATTATATACCTTGAAGAATTCGAGCAGGTTGCAGCCGAAGTTGGCGAGCCAGGAGCGTTCTTCTCCCTGGAAGCCGCCGCCGCAGGAGAGGTCGTTCTGGTAGAACTTCCAGTCTACCCCGCTTTGCGATAACAGTTCAGGAAGGTTTCCCAGCCGAGTTTGCCATAACTATAATCGGTGTTGCGGATATGCGCTTTGGGGCGCCGTTTTCCGGCACGGTGATCTTGCCCGTCCAGAAGAAGGAGCGGTTGGGCGTGGTGCTGGTCATGGCGGAGCAGAAGTTCTGGTCGCAAATGGTGAACGCGTCTGCCAGTGCGTAGTTGAAGGGGATGTCTTCGCGGGTGAAGTAGCCCAGGGTGAGGGGCATGCTCTTCCAGTCGGCTTTGCCGGACTGCTTATGCAGCAGCCACTGGTCGTATTTACCTTTATTATTGGCGTCCACCTGGTCGTGGCGGCCGTGGGGCAGGGCGCCCATCCAGGTGATGCGGCTGTCTTTCAGATCGAGGCGGAACGGCGAGTATGTTTTACCTGCCTTGTCGGTTTGCAGCCAGACAGGCTTCCGGTCTGGCAAAGTAATGGCCCGGGGTCATTGAATCCGCGAACGCCCTGGAGCGTGCCGAAACAATGGTCGAACGACCGGTTTTCCTGCATGAGGATGACGATGTGCTCGGCATCCGCCCAGCTGGATCCCGGCGCAGGCTCTATGGCCAGGGCGCGCTGGATGGAGGTGGGCATGAAAGACGACAGGCCCGCAGCGCCTGACAAGAGCATTGATTTCCGGAGGAATTCCTTCTGTTATCCATGTTGACGTGGTTTGAGGAGTATAGGACGGTAAAATATAAAAAAACATTTTTAAGTATATTAAAATAATGTGAACGGAAGTAAAAGCCTAAAATGAAACAAAAAAGAGCTGGGAAAATCCCGTGGAAAAATGTCTAACTTACGGCATCGAATCAACCAGGGGCCCGGAGGGTTCCACGCATTAGACGGACAGCTTATCATCGGGGTTAAGGTATACGTTATGGATCAATCTCCAGACACATTATTGGTGGACCGGCTGAAGGAGGGAGACGTTGCAGCATTCGACGCTTTGTTCCTGAAGTATTATAAGGTGCTATGTGCCAACGCGTTCTGGTTCCTGCAACAGGAACAGGAGGCGAAGGATCTCGTGCAGACCTTTTTCATGGATATATGGGATAAGAAGTTGTATCTCCAGTTCAACGGGGATGTAAAAGGCTATCTGCATATGGCCGTGAAGAACCGTTGCCTCAACCATATGAAACGCCAGAAGATCCGCGATGGCCACCAGGAAGCGTTCTCCAGCCTACAGGACGAAAGCTGGCGGCCGGAGCAGGAGGGAGGCGCCACGGAATACTACCGGCAGTTGCAATCCTCGCTGGAGCAGGTGACCGGGCAGAAAAGGATGGCTATCCACATGGTATATATGGAGGGCAAGCGATACCAGGAGGCGGCGGACGAAATGGGCATCAGCGTCAATTCATTTAAAACGCACCTGAAGCGCGGGTTGAAGCTCCTGCGTTCAGTCGTTCATCAGAAAAAACATAACTTGTTAACCTGACCATGCAATACGAAGACCACATATTTCAATTATACATGCACAAGCTTTCCGGCGATCTTACGCCGGAAGAGGAGGCGGGCATCGAGCGGAAGCTGGAAGAAGATCCTGCGTTCCGGGAAGCCTGGAGGCCCTCGCGGCCGATGCCCGCTCGCAACGCACCGCGGTCTACGTAAAGGCGGTGGCGGCTGAAGCGGACCTCGGCGAACTGAAGGAACGCCGCAAGCCCCGGAGCCTCCTGCGCACCCTGGCGCCCTATGCCGCAGCCGCCGCGATCCTGGGAGCCGGCGTATGGTTTGCTTTCCAACAAAGCGCAACAGACAAAACGAATACCCCACAAACAGCCGCAGCGCCCATGCCCGGCATCAGCCTTACGATGGCGAACGGGCAAACCGTTCACTTTCACCCGGACAGTGCCGCGCAGACCGTGTCGCTCGGAGATGCCACGCTCCGCTCCGCCAACGGTCGCCTCGACTACGAAAGCGCAGACACCTCCGTGACCGTGCTTAATGTTCCTGCAGGGGGCACTTACCGCCTGGTACTGTCTGATGGTACGGAAGTCTGGCTGAATGCATCCACGCGCCTGCATTTCCCGTTCCATTTCGGGAAGCAACAGCGCGAGGTGACGCTGGAAGGCGAAGCCTATTTCCGCGTGGCCCGGGAAACCGAACGGCCATTTATCGTGCATACGCCGCAGTCCGACGTGCGCGTATGGGAACGTCTTTCAACGTTAATACATATACGCCCGGCAACGACCGGACCGCACTCGTAGAAGGCAGCGTGCTGCTGCAGGCACGCAATGGCCAGCAGCTGAAGCTGCAGCCGGGCCAGCAGGCAGAGCATACCGGCGCTGGGCTCCGGGCCGTTGCTTTTGAGACGGATGATGTGCTGAGCTGGATGAACGGCATCCAGTATTATCATCACGCTACCGTTCCTGAGCTGATGGCGGAAGCTTCCCGGTTCTACGGGCTTACCTTTGAATCCGACGCTACGCAGTTCTCCGGCGTGAAAGTGACAGGGCTGATGGACAGGGCGCGCCTGCAGGAGTTCCTTAACGATCTTGCCATCACCACTGGCGGAACGGTCGACTATGACGGCCGGACCATCCGTTTGCACTAATACTTTCTTCCTCCCCAGAAGTTTTTTTACTGTCCTGTCACCCGATCCGGGAAGACGGGTGTAGTTATGTTGATTTGATATCAACCAAAACCATTTTTCCACATGAGAAAATGTATGCGCAATTGCCGGCAGGCAGTGCGATCCCTGGTGATTGTATGTCTGATGCTATCCACGTTCATCCCCGTGTTCGCGCAGGAGAAAGATCCTGCTCTCCAGAAACAGGTGACGGTGACGGGTAGCAACATGTCGATACTCCAGGTGTTCCGCTCCATTAAAAACAAACCGGCTTCACGCTGGTGTACAGCAACCAGTTGCTGAACGACAACGACAAGGTGAACATGGATTTCCGCGGCGCTAAGCTGGAGGAAGTGCTGGATTTCGTGCTGAAAGGGCGCAATCTCGTGTACCAGTGCGCAGCAACCGGATCGTGCTGGACCGCAAGCCAGCGGCTCCGGTGGCAAAGCCGGTAACGCCGCAGGACGAGGGTCCCAAGCAAACCACCGTGCGCGGGCAGGTGATGGACCCGGAAGGGACCCCGCTGCCCGGGGCCACGGTGGCGGTAAATGGCACCTCACGCGGAACAGCTACCGATGAAATGGGCGTGTTCAGCATCGCAGTTGCCGAAGGGCAGACCCTCCGGGTGGCCATGATCGGGATGAACCCGGTAGAAGTTCCTTACACCGGGCAGCGCACCCAAAGTGACGCTCTCCCAGAAAGTGGACAAACTTAATGAAGTGGTGGTAGTTGGTTTTGGCAAACAAAAGAAAGTTACCGTGACCGGTTCCGTAGCATCGGTGAACATGCAGGACATGCGCATGCCGGTGCCTTCGTTAACGAATGCCCTCGCCGGTAAAGTAGCCGGTGTGATCAGCATGCAAAGCGGCGGCGGCGAGCCGGGTTACGATAACCCGACTTTCACGCTGCGCGGCGTTGGTACCTTCAAAGGCAGCGTGAGCCCGCTCATCATCGTAGACGGCGTGCAACGCCAGGATGTAAACTCCACATATGGCGGTGCATTTAATAATATCGACCCGGAAGATATCCAGAGCATCTCTTTGTTGAAAGACGCTTCCGCAACTGCGGTGTATGGCGCCAAGGGTGCAAACGGCGTACTGATCATTACCACCAAGCGTGGTGTGGCCGGTAAGCCGAAAGTGTCTGCCAAAGCGGAGGCTGGTGTGAGCGGCTTGACCAAGCTACCGGAAATGCTGGACGGGGTGAAATATATGCAACTGTATAACGAAGCCCGTGTCAATTCCGGTGACGCAATCCGTTATTCTGACGAGACCATCGCTAAGACCGCAAGCGGGCTTGATCCTTACCTTTATCCGAACGTGAACTGGATCGACCGGATTTACAAGAACTGGGCGCCGATGGCAAACGCGAATGTAAATGTGTCGGGTGGCGGCGAAGCGATGCGATATTATGTGTCCATGTCTTTTTACAACCAGGACGGTCAATATAATGTAACGAAGGTAAACGGGTACAATCCTAACCTGAACTTCAAACGGTATGACTTCCGCAGCAATGTGGACCTCAACGTTACCAAAACGACCACGCTGGCACTGAATCTTGCCGCCATGCTGGTAAACAGCAGGTTCCCGGGCGCTTCGGCCGCCGATATCTGGTATAATACCTATGCCACCAACCCTATCGCTTTTCCGGTTTCATTTCCCAATAATGTATGGGCCGGTCCGGCGCAGACCGCAGGTGTGAATCCATTCAACGTAGTACAGAATGGTGGATATTCCACGGAGTTCAAGCCGTCTGTACAGTCCGTGCTCTCGCTGAACCAGAACCTGGACGGGTTGACGAAGGGCCTTGCCGCAACAGCACGTTTCTCATTCGATTCTTATGGCGAATTCGGTACGCAGCGCCGAGGTAATAACGATCTGTTCCTGGCCGACCGCCGTGATGCTGATGGAAACCTGGTGTTGGTACAGACCCGTTTCGGTGACAAATCCCTGGGATTTGGTACCAGCTCCACCGGCGAGCGTATGATGTACCTGGAAGGAAACCTCACATACGACCGCACTTTTGGCGCTCACACGATCGGAGCTTTGTTGGTAGGTGCGATCCGCAACAGGCAGTGGGGCAACGCTTCTGAACTGAAATGGTCCATTCCTTTCAGAAACCAGAACGCCGCAGCGCGCGTAACCTATAGCTATAAAGATAAATACCTGCTGGAAGGCAACTTTGGCGCCACCGGTTCCGAGAACTTCCAGAAAGGCGAACGCTGGGGCTTCTTCCCGGCTGCATCCGCAGGATGGGTGATCTCCCGTGAAGCGTTTATGGAAAATATGCCTGCGTTTTCATTGCTGAAGATCCGCGCTTCCGTTGGAACTACCGGTAATGACGCCATTGACAACAACCGCTTCGGTTATCTTACTTACATTCAGAATAACCTGGCTGGTATTTCACTCGGTTCGTCTCCGATCGGTTATGCCGGAACGGGCGTAACGGTGTTCGGTACACAGGGCCTGACCTGGGAAACTTCTACCAAAACCAATATCGGTATCGATATCGGACTGTGGGAAAAAATTAACGTTACCGTTGATTTCTTCAAAGATAAACGCCGCCAGATCCTGATTAACCGCCAATCTATTGCCGGAATCGGCGGTTACAGCGGCAATGATATCTACGCCAACCTCGGTGAAATGGAGAATAAGGGCTTTGACGGTAGTATCGAGTATAACACTACATTCGGCAAAGACATCAGCCTGCGCCTTTTCGGAAACGTAACGTATGCCCGCAACCGCATCATCGATGCCGACAATCCGGTAGCTATCTATCCCTACCAACAATATGAAGGGACGATGTTCGATGAGTACAGAGGTTACAAAGCAAACGGGCTCTTCCGCGATGAAGACGACATTGCCCGCAGCCCCGAACAGTTGCGCCCCTGAAACCCGGCGATGTTAAATTCGAAGACCTGAACGGCGATGGCAGGGTAGACGCGAACGACATCACCTACCTGGGCAAATCTACATTCCCGGTATGGTCTTACGGTTACGGGTTCAACCTCGGATATAAAAGATGGGAGATTTCCGCATTGTTTGCCGGCGTTGCCGATGTGGGCATCATGGCAAACGGATCTGTCATTAACCGTAATAACGGAACGGCCGTAGGCGTCGGCATTGTGCCTTTCGCCGGCATAGGCCTGTATCCCGCAAGCGTGCTGGCGAACGTGGAAGACCGCTGGACGGCTGAAAATCCCCGCCAGGATGCCTACTATCCCCGCCTGACGATCACCAACGCTTCCGATAACAACTATACGAATAGCAGCTTCTGGCTGAAAGACGGCAGCTTCATGCGTCTCAAACAGGCGTCCCTGTCCTATAATATCATCACTTCCGCCATGCGGGTGAAAGGGATCAGCAACCTGCAGGTATATGCCAACGGACCAACCTGCTGACTTTCTCCAAATTTAAACTGTGGGACCCCGAGCTGGGCTCCAACGCAGCCAGGTACCCGTTTTCCAGGACAATCACCCTCGGGCTGAGGGCGCAATTCTAACCGCTACAACGATCCGATATGATCAAGAAAATATTTTTTCCGCTTCTGGCAGCCATCAGCTTAGCCTCCTGCACGAAGTATCTCGACAAGCAGCCCGATAACCTGCTGACCGAAGAAATGATCTGGCAGACAAGAACGAATGCAGAAGGATACCTGTATAACGTATACAGCCACATCTACTTTAGCGATGGGGGCGACTTCGCCACCATGGGCGCATCCGACGAATCATCCGTTTCCATCGGTACTGTAGACGTTCGCCAGATGGTTGCCGGCAACTGGAGCCCGGGCGCAGCCTACTTTAACTACTGGCCGGGCCTCTACACCGGTATCCGCAAGTCGATCGTATTTGAACAGAATATCGATAAAGTACCGTCGAGCCAACTGAGCGATGAACTGAAAGCGCAGTACAAAGCGGAAGCGCGTTACCTCCGCGGATATTTCTATTACCTGATCCTTCGTCAGTTCGGTCCGTTTGTGATCGTGACGGACGTGATCGATCAGAACGAAGACTATAACCAGTTTCCCCGTAATTCCTTCGACGAGTGCGTGGCGCATATCAATGGCCTGATGGACGCTGCGGCTACAGTGCTTCCTGCGCGCTGGGAATCTCCCAGTAATAATGGCCGTCCCACCAAAGGCACATGCCTCACCATCAAATCAAAGATGGCGCTGCTGGCAGCCAGTGAATTGTGGAATGGCAACCCAGCATTCGCCAATTTCAAGAATAAGGACGGCAAGCAACTGGCGCCCGTTACCGCCGACCCGCAACGCTGGCGCCTGGCGGCAGAAGCTGCCAAAGCGGTGATCGATCTGAACGCTTACAAACTGTTCACCAACCTCGATAATGGCGGTACTTCCTTCAATCCTTACGAGTCCGTTCGCGATGTGCATGTGACGGCCTGGAATGATGAGATCATCTTTGGCGTGATCAACTGGAACCGCTGGGGCTTCACCAAGTGTGCCTCACCTGCTCCGGGTGGTTATTCCATGTACTGCCCCACCCAGAACCTTGTGGATGCCTTCGCCATGAAGAATGGCCGGTTGATTACTGACGCGGCATCCGGTTATGTGGAAACAGGCTTCGCCGGCACTGCCCAGGCAGAAAGCTGGGGCAACCGCGTTGGCGACTGGAATATGTATGCCAACCGTGAGCCGAGATTCTATGCATTTATTAATTACAATGGCAGGCCGGTAGTGCCCGCGAGGACTACAGACGACCGCAATCTTTTTTCTTCTTCTACATCTAACAAGGATGGGCAAGGGCGTTCCGAGTTTTACTACACTGGCCAGTCGGGGCAGCGCTGGTCCGGCAGCAACAACATCACCGGTTACCTGCCGCTGAAGCGTATCAGCGCTACCAGCAATATCTACTGGGACCAGGTGACGCATCTGGCGCCTTACATCCTCTTCCGTTATGCAGAGGTACTGCTCGACTATGCCGAAGCCCTGAACGAATATCAGCCCGCAAATGCGGACATCGTTAAATACCTCAACCTGGTACGCGAAAGAGCAGGCCTGCCCGGCATCGAGACCGTGTACCCCGCCGCAGTTGGTAACAAAGAAGAGATGCGCAAGCATATTCTCCGCGAGCGTATGGTAGAGCTCTGTTTCGAAGGTGATCGCTACTGGACGCTTAACCGCCGCCTCCTGGCCGGAAAAGCCGAGCATACCGCCGTGTATAGCATGGATGTAAACGCTAACGACGAAGGAGCAGGATTCTCATTCGCCGGCTTCTATAACCGTAAGCTTTACCAGCAACGCTACTGGAGAGATAAAATGTATCTCTTCCCCATCAGCCAATACGAAATGGAGCGCGACCGGGCGCTGGTGCAAAACCCCGGTTGGTAATTCATTGATCAGACCATTCAATGCAAAAAACTATGTTGAAAGTATTCACACGATATATACTGGCCGCCACCATCTTACTGTCGGCCTGTAAAAAGACGAGGCACAGCACGAAGCCGGCGTTCCCATGACGCTGAGCAGCTTCCTCCCCGCCACCGGCGGGCACGGCACTTCGATCCTCATCAACGGCTCTAATTTCAGTAGTGATACCGCTGATGTGGAAGTGACCATCAATGGCAAAAAACTAAGGGTGACAGGCAGCAGCATGAACCAGATCATGGCCGTTGTCCCCAAGCGCTGCGGCTCCGGGAAGATTTCCGTGAAGATCGCAGGGAAGGAAGTAGGCAGCGAACAAACCTTTAATTACGTGTATACCCGTACTGTCACCAACTTCGCGGGCAACGGAACGGCAGGATATGCCAACGGGAGAGGGGAAGATGCGATGTTCAACTTCACCGGTACCGAATGGCACCGGGGAGGTGGAATCGTGATCGACAAAAACGGGAATGTATTCGTGGGCGATGTAGGCAACAGTTGCATCCGTAAAATCGATCCTTCAGGACTGGTAACCACTTTCGCCGGAACGAATGTGGCGGGAGACGCCGACGGTACCGGCCAGCAGGCCCGCTTCCTGTTGCTGTATGGGCTGGCGATCGATAAAGATGACAATATCTACACCTCCGACCCCGGTACCGGAAGATCAAAAAGGTGACTCCGCAGGGCGTGGTAAGCAGCTATCACAGCACCAGCACCGAACCCTGGATGGTAGGCGTCAATAAATTGAACGGCGAAGTATTTTATTCCACCTGTCAGGGCTCCGGCATCGTTGCGCGCATCATTGCGCCCGGCCAGCAGGAAACCATTGCATCTAGTCTCTCCTTTCCCGCCGGCCTCGCATTTGACAAAACAGGAAACCTGTTTGTTACCGGGCATGGCGATCAGGTCATTTACAAATTTGCTAAAGATACCTGGGCGAAAAGTATTGTAGCCGGTACGGCGGGTACGCCGGGATATGCAAACGGTCCGGCGCTCCAGGCAAAATTTGCCTCCCTTGGGGTATTGCGCTGGATGGCGAAGATAATATCCTGGTAGCAGGGAACGGCGCCTACAACGGCAATCCGGGAAATGCGGACCAAAGCATCCGCCTCATAGACGGTAAAACAGGTGCGGTCAGCACTTACGCCGGCAGCAATACCTATGGCTATTTCAATGCCCTCAATGAAGGCGCTGCATTCCGTGCCCCCATCGCGGTGGCTACCGATAATAATGGCGTTTCCTATGTCATGGACAGGAACAATAACCGCATTCGTAAAATAGTATCCGAATAGTAGCAATATGAAAGGAAAAATTGTCAGTGGAATGACACTCCTGGCCTTAATGGCTATTACAGCTTGTGGCAAGGGCGGGGAGAGGAAGAGGCTCCCCGTCTCAGGTGTCCCGCACCATTTATGTATCCACTACTGGAAACGATAACGCTTCCGGTTCGAAGGAATCCCCATACGCTAAGATCAACGATGCGCTGGCGAAAGCCATCCCGGGCGATACGGTCATGGTAAGGGGTGGAAAGTACTACGAGAAAGTCCGATTCCCGAAAAGCGGCCGCGAAGGAAAACTCATCACCCTGAAAGCCTATCCCGGCGAACGCCCTATCCTGGACGGCACCGGTCTTACCGTTACCGGTAAAGACGCGATGGTCTTCATCCGTAACGCGAGTTATGTGGTGCTGGAGGGATTCGATATCTGCAACTTCACCAGCAGCGCGCCTGGGTAAGCCCCAATGGCGTGGTGGCAGACGAAGGGTCCGGCAACATCATTATCCGCCGGAACAAGATCTACAACATCGAGCATAACGCGGCGCCGACAGACGGCCGCAGCGGACATGGCATCGAGATCATCGGCAATACCGAAGTGGCGATGAAGAATGTGCTGGTGGAAGAGAACGAGATCCACGATTGCAATACCGGTTACAGCGAAAACCTGACCATCAACGGGTATGTGGACGGTTTTATCATCCGCCGCAATAAAGTCTACAATGCCGAGAATATCGGGATCGATGCGGCGGGAGGATATGCAGGGAATCCCGTTCCTGAGCGTAACTATGCCCGCAACGGCGTCATCACGGAAAACGAGCTGTTCAATATCGATATGACCACCGGTCCGATCGGGGCCATCCACGGCCATGGCGCCATTGCCATTTATGTGGACGGTGCGCGGAACATCACCGTAGAACGCAATCGTGTATATGATTGCGACCGCGGAATAGGGGTGGTGAGCGAAACGGACGCCTATCCCACCAGCGACTGCATCGTCCGCAACAATATCGTAACGGGCAGTCAGCGCGTGGGCATTTACATGGGAGGTTACCTGAACTATACCGGAGGCGGTTCCCGCAGGTGTTACGTGGTAAACAATACCCTGGTGGCCAACAACAAGAGCCGTGGTGCGTACGGTGAAATAGAAGGTGAGTTGCGGATGACGGAGCATTGCTTCGACAATGTGGTGCGTAACAACCTGGTGGTGGCAGGTCCGGACGACCTGTTCTTCCACAAATATACCAATACGGGCAGCGGCAATGTCATCGATAATAATCTGTACTTCGCGCCTTCCAACCCTGGCGGATGGATATGGAACACAATTAACGGTCCTGCCATTACGGATTTTGGGGCATGGAAAACAGCGTCCGGTGTGGATGCGGCGAGCCTGCATGGTAAGGACCCGTTATTGCAGACAACTTTCCGGATACCGGACAATTCGCCCGCGAAGAACGCCGGGTTCGTAATTCCGGATGATAAAGCGGGTACGGTAGACTTCTATGGTCAACCGCGCGTGGCAAATGGTAAGACGAGCATCGGTGCGGTGCAGTAAGTAATTTAGAGGAGGAAAGGGAGCACGGCGGCAATGCCGATGAACCCGCCCAATATGCTGGCAAAGGCGTCCATTACATCGTAATGCCCTTTGCCAGTTACTTTTGAGAACAGTTCGAAGCCGTAGCTGATCCCGATAACGGGTACCATCGCTAACAGGGCGGCTTTATACGGGAAGGACGGCAGGATATAAGCGCAACAGCCCATGAGCACGGCGCCCATCGGTATGCCTACGAAGAAGTGTTTCCATTTGTCCGGAGCGATTTTCATAAGGAAGGCCAGGTTTGTGCGTGTAAGCTAGGGTAAATTCGGCGCTCTTGCAACTTTGGGCGCGGGGTCGTAATTTGACGGGGCATTTTAAAAATTCCATATGAAACAATTACTATTAGCCGCATCGCTCCTGTGCGCTTCGCTGGTGCGTGCGGCATCGCCCGAAGTGTACGAGATCCGAATTTATCATTTTAAATCTGTAGCGCAGCTGCAACGAGTTTCCGACTACCTGCGCACGGCGCACCTGCCGGCATTGCATCGCCAGGGTATTGCGGCTGTGGGTGTGTTTGAGCCCATACAGCAGGATACGGCCGATCTGCGGTTGTACCTGTTTGTTCCGCACAAGTCGCTGGAGCATTTCACGTCTCTGCAGTCCCGCCTTGATAAGGACCCGCAGCTGTTGTCTGCCGGCAAGGATTACATCGATGCCAGATATGACCAGGCGCCTTACGCCCGGGTGGAGACGATTCTGTTGAAAGCTTTTTCCGGCATGACCAAAATGCAGGTCCCTGAGCTGACGGGCCCTAAGCGCGACCGGGTGTATGAGTTGCGGAGTTATGAGAGCCCTACGGAGAAGTATTATCACAACAAAGTGAAGATGTTCAACGCTGGTGACGAGATCGGCATTTTCCGCAAGTTGGGATTCAACGCCGTGTTTTACGGGGAGGTGCTGGCGGGCCCGCATATGCCGAATCTCATGTACATGACCACCTTCCGCAACCAGGAAGACCGGGACGCGCATTGAAGGCATTTTCCGCCGATGCGGACTGGAAGAAATTGTCTGTCGAGGAGGAGTATAAGAACAACGTGTCGAAGAACGAGAAGTTTTCCTGCGGCCATTGGAGTTTTCTGACATCTGATTTTATTCCGGCCCCTGCATTGCAGGGGGCTTTTTGTTGCCAAACTGCGTGGTTAAAATGTTGTTTTATAGCATCTCTTTTGGCTTGATTTTCGTATATACACGTGGCTCGTGTTTATCAATATTTTTTGAGATAGGGCGATGATTTTACTCATTGCCTTATTTTAGAACCCGGTTATAGGGGAGTAGATATTCGTTTGAACCGGTGCCTGGGCTGCCCAAAAGTTTATAGTAATTACAATGCATTCACTTTCAATATATAGCATCACTTTTTCAGGCTGGGAACCAGCGTTCCGGGGCGGAGCGGTATTATTTTAACTCGCCCCAGCCCTATATCAATGTGTATTGATAGTCAACCTCATATCCGCATCAAGTCCACCTCAAGTCCACATCAAGTCCACCTTATCAGCAGGGATTATACTATCATCCTTCGATAACCATTCGGAGATACTAGCTAGATACTACGTAGTTATTCCGTAGATACTGCCTTGTAATACCGTAAATCCGGGCTGAATCCTCTTACTATTGGGTTTCTCCGCCTGATACGGGATAGGTTTACAACTATTGCCAGAATCGGTTTACAGTTTTCGAGGTTAGTCCTGATGTTGGCGGGAGCTGAGATTCATTTCTATGTGGCGTTATTTGCGGCCCGAACCAGCCGATTATAATCCGGTGAAATTGCTGTGCAATTGATGGTCCAATGTATGGGAAGGAGTGCCTAGTTTCTGTGTGTTGAGATGTGGAAGTAAGCGGGGATCCTTTGCTGGAGAGGTTGTTAGCCGTTGTAAAAACTTTTTCTATGTTTTTTTGACTTTTAAAGGATAGCCGTTATCTTTGCACTCCGATTTTGAACAACCGGTAACGGTATCAGGATCGAACCGGCGAGATAGCTCAGGCGGTTAGAGCGCAGGATTCATAACCCTGAGGTCGAGGGTTCAACTCCCTCTCTCGCTACGAATGGGAGAATCTCCTAAGTCACCAGAGGGCTGTTCTACAAAGAGCAGCCCTTTTTCTTTGAGCGTCACTTCGTTATGTATTAAGGCAGGATGGAGATAGGGTGTTCTAAATGCCCCTTCGCGATATGTGAGCCCACGTTTGAACACCCCACGCAATAGATGATGTTTTTGCCTGACGCCGGCGTTTTGATAAATACTTTTGAGGGATGTTAAATAGGGAGCACTTGAAAAAGCTTTTCCAGTTTTTCGTGGCGGTTGCGCGTGAGGGAATTGATTTCTTCCATGAGCAATGCTTTTGAATCTGGAATTTCTTGTGCCACTTCCGGTACGTTTCCGGTTCGATCATGTCTTCCATAAACCGCACTTCGTTCTTCTCGATCTTCCGGTTTACTTCCTCCAATTCTTTTGTTTTTATGGCTACCTGCTGGGTTCTTTCGGCCAGGGCTTCGTTCATTCTTTCCTTTGCTTTCTCCGCGATGTAGGTGGTTTGTTCCGGCTTGAAGCTGCACAAGTCAAAGATTTTATCCAGTTGATCGTGGACTTTGATAGCGGGAAGTTCAGGTTATTATGGACGCGACAGCGGTAGTAATTGTAATATTTCCGTTTGCCTTTGCTTTTGCCCGCGGTCATGTTGAGGCCGCAGGTGCAGGTGAGGATGCCGCGTAGGGGCACTTCATCCACCGGCATGCATTTGATGGGTTTGATGTTGCCCAGCAATTCCTGCGCCCGCCAAAATTCCGTTTCTGAAATAATCGGCTGGTGGATGCCGGGGATTATTTTCTCCGGGGTTTGTTTGCTGGCGGGAACTTTTATCAATCCGGCGTACAGGTGGTTATTCAGTATGCGTGGGATAGCGGAGTTGCCGGAATAGGTGAACCCGAGGGCGCGGGCTTCTTTGCAGATTTGCCCGAATGGATGGCCCATCAGGAAATCCCGGAAGATCTTTTTCACGATGAACGAGCGTTCCTCGTCGATTACGATGAAACCTTTCCCGCCTTCTGCCTTGACGTTTTTATAGCCGAAAGGGGCGCGATTTACAAAACGGCCGCTTTCCAATGCTTGCCGAATCCCGGCGGAGGTGCGGCGGCGGATGTTGAAAAGCTCGTTGTTCGCCATCATGTATTTGAACGCCCGGGTCATGAAGACGTTGGGGTCGGAGGGATCGAGGTCTATGGGTTCGTTCGTCGCCAGTACCTTGATGCCGAATTTCATTTCGAGGTGGGATATTTTGTTGAGGGCTTCCGGTAGGTTCCGGCTGAAACGGTCGTGATCCATGACGATGAGGTACTGGACTTTGCCTTTGTGCTTCTTGATGAAGTCTTCCAGAGCGATCCAGTCGGGGCGGTCAAAGGTGTAGCTGCTTTCGCCGTCGTCCTCAAAGAGGTTGACGAGTTCCAGTTTGTTCCGCTTGCAATAATCCCTGATGCTGTTTTTCTGATAGTCCAGCGAGTATTTGGACTGGTCTTTCGTGCTGATGCGAACATACCCGATTGCGATCATAACGTTTCGTTTAAAATGAGTTCAACAATGATACAGGCCACTAATTCACAAAATTCTTTCTCTTCTTGAGTCATATGCCCGGAGTTTATATTGTGGAGAATAATAAACTGGCTGCTGGATGCAGTGGAGTGTGGGATGACGAATATACGTTACGGAGGGGGCGGGTTCCAAATTTTTCTTTGGGAAAAATTGTTAAAATTCAAGATGGTGGTCGATTCTGAACGGAATTGGACAATTTTGAGTAAATAAAACCGTGTTTAAGTAAAGCCTAACGCCAACCATAAACAATGTGTAACAAAACCGCCTCCCATTAAATAGGGCGGGATAGATATCCCACCCGTAATAATCCCATTTTCGTCCGAACTAGTATGACTATATTTCTTTTCTCACTGATGGCGGCGAAAGGAAAAAGGTAACCTCACTATGAAAATGCGGGTTCTCGATTACTTCCGTTGTGTAGTTGAGCGCATTCCCGCATATGCATGGCGTGACGTCGCCGTCCATGTGTACGTTGATGTAAACGGCCTTTATGTCGCTGGAAACATCGTTGAGGATGTCCATAATCCCTTCGAAATAGAGCATGAAGGCTTCGTAGTTCTTAATGTTCAGCGGTTCCATCGGTAAATTTTTGGGTGAACAAGGAAACATGAGATTTGATATAGTTGATTTCGCTGTTCAGGGATTGGGCCTTTGTCTCTAGTGCCGATATGTCTATCGTAAATTCAGTTTCCAGTACGCGGAAGTTCTGCTTTATTATTCCCTCTAGCAGTTCATAGGCCACTTTGTGAATGGCTTCCCGCTCTATGTTTTTGGCTTCCCTTGAAGAATTCAGGCTATTATCGAAGGTGGTGGAAGTCCATCCCAGCTCCAAGCATAATTTGGCCTTGAACTCCCTGGATAGGTTACTTAGCGACTTGAAATAGGAGTACTGATTGGCAATGCAGTAGCCAATCCGATGTTTGATTTCTGTCATCGGTCAAGTTTTGGGTGAGGAAAAAGTAAGGGAGATGGGGTAGGAACTAGGGAAATAGAAAATGGCGTGGGTTAGTCCCTACCTGTTCCCGATGGGCTACGACACCCAGACAACGAGATAAGAACGCCCACACCAGTATGATGCAGGCGATTTACCTTATCGCTCGTAGTCTAGAAAGGTCGTAGTTTTCGGGTACGAGAGAAAAGCAAATACGCTTGATTATTTATCAGACGCCAAAATTAAGCATCTAGGAAGAATTCATGGTTGTTTTGTTTGGTAAACTATTTATCCAAATATAGTGAATATTTACACATAACCACACATGTGTGGTTGATATTTTCTTTGGTTAGCCCGTGCTTTACCTCAAAATTCCCAATGAGAAGTAAGCCGCACGCATCCAAAATTGATTTGTACGTTATCGAGAGGGTAAAGGAAATGAGGGAGAAGGCCGAAATGCGCCAGATAGATTTATCCCATCACCTCGGGCTGGCGGACAGTTTTGTATCGAATGTGGAGAGCGAGAGCCAGCGGCATAAGTATAATATCCGGCACCTGAACGACCTGGCTAGGATCTTTAATTGTTCTCCGAAGGATTTTCTGCCCGAAAGTGCAATCGTATAAGTAATGTGGGCGGGGAGTTGTTTGGAAACCCCTGCCGGGAAGGGGAGGGGAAGGGGCGGCATTAGCCCCTTCCCGGTTTAAATTTACATTACCGGACTCTCGCTTGTTTCGTTTAACCGGAGGGTACTTTTTATATTATTAATAGGAGTAAAATTGGCTGAATTTACTTTACCGTCTAGAATTCGATAATATCTTAGTGTGACGTATATTATTCAACGTTCGCTTTAATTGCCAATATTTCTAAATTTTGAATCCTGCTGATTCTAAATACCCTTTCTTCATTCCTTAAAAGGCAATCTGCTATTACATAGGTACACTTTCCCCATTTTCGGTAATGTTTTTGATACGAGGGTTCTTAATTGTTCGAATTGTTAATTTCCCTAGTCGATTAACATATTTTATTCGAATATAGTTTTCAGCATTTGCATCAATTAAGTCTGTAATTTCATCACGTATACTCTTTAAACCTTCATCTGATTCACCATTGAAATTCATTAGCGCGGGCGCGATTGCTAGTTTAGCAGGCTTAACTAATGCAAATTCTTTTCGTTTGGCGATATTTCACATTCGATTAACCTATTTGAAATAAGATCAAAACCCGATAAGTAATAGTACCCACTTCTGAAACTTATCTTTTTGGGCTCGACTAGAATTGTTCTTTTGAATTGGTAATAGTCGCTTTAGCGTTAATATACGTGGTGAGTGTATCAAAGATTATGTTTGATATCACTGGAAGTACTTTCAATGATTCTATGGGTAGTTGCTTCTCTGAAATCTTGTCTTGCGCTGAATTAAACCAACGGCACTTTGCTATTTGAGTAGGCACCTCTCTTTTTTCTTTCCGGATTTGGCGTCATACAATGGATCTTTGCTCTCGTATTTTTTTATGTCAACGACTTCCATGATTGGTGGCAAATATGATAGTAGAGAATTGACAATAATATTTGGCTGCATTTTGTTTGAGCCAGCGTTTTCACTTGAAGAAGTAACCTTCTGTTTGCCTAATTCAAGTTTCAGAGACTTCAAAGAAACTAAGTCACCTTTTTTTATTTGGGGATTATCTTGATTAATTTCAGCTTCTTTGATATGTTTCAATGAACCTGAATGTATCCATATCTCTTCAAATTGGTTGGATTTTGTAGAATACCATATGCATTTACATTGGCCTTGATCTCGTAATGTAATAACACTTCCAGTATGCTCATCATACTGATCTCTTACATCGCGAATGATTTCAATAATAAGCATTAGCGGAGGAACTTGTCCAGTTCACCGGATATTTGTATCGCACTGGTTTGTTCTCTGAAGGGATGTGATTTTAGGAAACGATGTCTCCTATTTTGTATTCCATAAGTTATTGGGTTAGTGAGGTTAAATTCAAATATACGTAATTAATAAAATTACGATATATTTGTTTAGAGCCTTGTGACTAAGTGAAGAAAATAGACGTCTAGGTAGGGTCATAAAGTGCTTCAGATGAAGCATTCACTGCATATGTAGATTATGCAGGTAAAGGATTGCATCTAGCCCTGCTCATTACGATAGCACCGGCAAGGATCACCACTGTCAAGAGCAGCGGGAGGTCATTTGTCCCTATCTCGAGTAGAGCCAGGTAATCTAGTAAAGCAGCGAATTTATGACAAATTCTTGTAATTCTGATCATCCACATGGTTAGTTCAGGTTTGTGTTCGTTTGTTTCATTGCAAATTTTAGTGTGACTCAAGGATTTGGGTACTGACCCGTCTCGATATGCGAGAGTATGTTTATTGATTTAATTCTGCTACACCACCGTCACAAGGCTTTGTTTTTTTATATGAAGAATCTTGTTCCAGTAAATTGGTTAAGAAATAGAGGGTATTTGCATTTATCGAACCAGTTAAATATATCAAGAGAAAATGCAAAGCTGAAAGCGTTGATTGAAAATCCTGGCTTTGTTGCGAAGTATGCATTTCACCCGTTAATTCACTCTATTATCAAAGAGCGTAGATTTAAGAGGGTGGAACCTGAATCGAAAATCAGGGCACATTCTTATAAAATCAACGGTAAGGTTAAAAAACAACAAAAGAATCGGCCTCTACATTACGCAACGCATCTAGATTCGATGATTTTTGGGTTTTATGCTGAGCAGCTCCAGAGTAGGTATGAAGCAACGTTGGCTCAAGAGGTAAATTTATGTAATTGTATAACTGCTTATCGCAGAATAAAAGTGCCTGGGTTTGATGCCAATAAGAGTACAATTCATTTTGCTTTTGACGTTTTTGAGGAGATTAAGAATAGGAAGGATAGTGGATGCAGTGTTCTCAAAGTCGATATAAAGAACTTTTTCAGCAATATAGACCACAACATATTGAAAGGAGCTTGGGCCAAGCTATTGAATCAACCTGAATTGCCAAATGATCATTATAATGTGTTTAAAGCGGCCACAAGGTTTTCATATATCTATTTAGATGACCTAAGAGTTAAGAAGATACAGAATGGAGTAAGGTCTGGTTTTGATGAGAAGCGGATCGCTGAAATTAGAAAGAGTGGGGTGCAAGCATTTTTTAAATCATCCGCAGATTTCCGCGAAATGCTTAAGAAAGGAAAGTTTAAGCTTTGTCGTTTCCCATTTAGAAACGAACGTAAAGAGCCAGTTGGTATTCCACAAGGGTTACCAATAAGTGCAGTACTAGCCAATCTTTATTTGCTGGATTTTGATAAGGAAATATATCAGGAAGTCGTATTAAAGTTTCGTGCATATTATCGGAGATACTCCGACGATATTATAATTGTTTGCGACTCGAAGGATCAGGCAGAAATTGAGAAGTGCATAAATTTAACTATAAGCAAGAGCCTATTGTCCGTAAGTGCTGAAAAGATGGAGAGGTTTTATTTTAAGAATATTCATGTTGGAAAGAAAGGCTTGCGCTATACATCAATTAAGCAGTCTAATGATTTTTGGCATATTGGCCATCCTTTTACTTATCTAGGTTTTGAGTTTTATGGAGAAAAGGTTTTAATAAAGTCGGCTAATTTGGCAAAATTCTATAGAAGAATGATTGGTTCGGTACGAAGAAAGGTTAAGCGAGCCATTTCAGTTGCGAGGCAAGTTCCAGGACTTCAATCGTGGTTTATAAAAGACAGCTCTATAAACTTTATACACTTCAGTCATTAAATAAGGTAAAGCTTGAAGGAGGGCAGAAGCGCCTAATATTAAATACTAGGCGGGAGTATGAATTTAAGATATTTAACCGAAGTGATAACAAAAGTCTAAGAGGTAACTATATTTCCTACGTGAAAAGGGCAAGCTCTATCATGAACGAACCTGCAATTAGACTTCAAATACGTAAGCATAAGGCAATCTTTAATGATTCTCTAAATAGATTTATGAAAAAATACGCTAATCGGGATTAGCTATTTAAATTCGCATACCGCGATTTTGAAGTTGACTAATCATTTGTCGATTGTTCAACCGTTCGATAGTTCCCAGAATGCTTTGTAAGGAATATCCAATCTCGCTGCCTTTCGTCCTCACCTTTTGGGCGTCAATAAAAGCAATCCCTGGCCCTTATCCACCTCATACCCGCTAGATTTCATCAGCGAAAGGAAGGTACTGAAGTCTTTTGCATCCAGTATCGCCCTACCTACCGCACGTTTCAAAGCATTTTTCCGCTGGTCCTCTCGGGGAATCAGTTGGTTTACGGAGGAAAGATACCGGCGGGGATTCAGGACTTTGGTGAGGTTATATTTCTGTTCCATCTTCCTACAGAACCGGACAATCTGCCGGTAATTGTTACTATCTGAAACCGTTTTCCCATTATACCGGACACGGTTGGCAATAATATGAATATGCTGGTGCTGCGTGTCGTTATGGGAAATGGCGAGGTACTGGCAGTCAGCAAACCCCAAATCCTCCGCGCACTCTTGGGCAATGGCCTCCATTAGCCCGGGCCGGACCTTATCTCCCGGCGCCAGACTTAAAATCACATGCATAACAGGCTTGCCCAGCTTGGGGTTAAGCGCCCGTACTTCTTCAAATTGCTTTGCTAGTTCGGATTTATCGCCAAAACAGTTATTATAATGAATAACCTCCGCCCGCTCTGCCTCGCCTTTTTTTCGGGCTGAGGCAATAGTTTATGCACCCTTTGAAGCTTTTCCCGATAATAATTTTCCCGATCATAACAAGTAGTTTTTAATATCGACGGAAATTTTCTTTAGCTGTTCGAGGCAGCTTAGCAACAGTTGCATTTCTATTTCATTTAGTGATAGGCCGCAGTTGAGTTTCTTGGTCATCTGGTTCAGGAGGCCGGCTGTGTGGTTGATTTTCCCTGTGAACTGGAGAATTTCTTTGGGTAAGGTCCTGCTTTTGGAAATGGGGGCTTGGGCGCTTGTACCCATTTTTAATAGGTATTCAGAAATTGTTAGGTTTGCCTCTTTTGCTTTAATCCGGATTATGAAGCGGTCGGTGTAGGTGCACATTACCGCCAGTTGTTGCGTTTTCTTAACTTTTTTACGCGGCCTTCCGCCCCGGTTCTTTTTCACAAGCATAATCATATCGTTTAAGGTTACGTAATTAGTTGTATATTAATATATTGTTTCACGTTGTAAATTAATCCCTATGCATTCGTATAATGAGAAGAAAGAGATAGTCTTAAGACAATATTTTACACAGTATTTAGATAGTATTTTTCCATCTTTAGATTTGTACGAAAGATTAGTTCCTCAAAACCTAAACGGGACAATGAATTTGATGCATACTATGTTTCTGTGTAGTGTTATAGATTATTTTGGAAAAATTATGAGAGTTGGAGAATCAAATACTGACACACCAATAAAACCAAAACAGGTGGCGAAAAACTTCAAATTTTTTGTAAAGAAGTATTTTCCAGCTGCTGATGGGTGCAAAGGAGATATTATTTATCAGCTATTCAGGAATGGAATAATGCATCAGTTTTTCCCAAAAGCTTCAGGAATAATGTGGTCAACAGCTGCGGAACATAGGAATAATTTACTTGAGAACGATAATGGCGTTCCCAGGCTGAACAACTTTGTATTGAGTAACTATGTACGTGCAGCTTTAAACAGAATTCTAGATGAGTTAAATAATGATAGCATTCCAGCATATGTCGAGGCTATTTACGAACATCTTATTCTCAACAACTATGGCTTTGACGATCATGGAGAATTAAACTCTTTAATTGCTAGTTATACAGCTAGAGGTAAAACGTTCTACGATCCCTGTCAATAATTCCTCCACGAATGCCGCAGGCATGAGGGGAGCCAGCGCGTTTGACGTAGTCAAAACATAGCTGGCTAATGCGTTTTTACATTTCAATTTACTTATTGCCTTCGTGAGTTCCTTTTGTCATCCAACGCTATGAATGCAAGGAAGTTTCTGCCAAATTCTGTGGCTTGAGGGGAGAGGGTTGCATCGAAAGAAACCATTGCGTTAACGTCTACATCATTAAGCAATTTTTGTTTATTAAATCATTTATCACAAAATCGGTTAAGTGAGGTGATTTTTGGGCTTCGGGAAATCTCTGAAATAAAGTTTTTTCACAGTGGTAATTGCGGATCGACGTAATTCCATATTGTGAGCAAAAAACGAAATGTTCGGTTCCGTGAAGTAGTTGAGAATCTTAATATGCCATTCTGTTGATTGATCGAGTATGGATAGGAAAATTTGGCTAGTTGCAGCATCTGGCGCTTGTCCAAGTGCGGCATTCTCTACAGCATTCGCAAAAGATGTGCGTTTTTCTTCTTGTGACGTCTTAATTGCCAGCCTGGTAGCCTCAATTAAAATATCAATGAATTTTTCATCCTCTTTTAACTTTTCTAATAATTTGGGATCTTTCTCCAAAGAGGACAGGCGCTCAGAAATTTCGTTCATCCATTTTTCGCGCCTTTTTTCAAGGGGCGAGGATACTAAAAAGCCGAATACTTCTGCCACAAGCGAGCCCGCAACTGGAATTGATCCTATCATTCCTTTAGTAATTGAGTATGCTCCTTCTTTCAATTTTTCATTATCCATAATCAGATTTGTTTTGGTGTTTTCTAATATACTAAAAATATAGAATGGGATGGCTTGGCGAATTCAAACTCTATACTTTACTAGATAGCAGGTATTTTTGTTTGATGGTCAATGCTTTATGGAAATTACTAATGATTCCAAAATCTCCGCCAACTCCAAAAAGTGTTCAAACAATTGCTCCTTCTCGCTACGAATGGGAGAATCTCCTAAGTCACTAGAGGGCTGTTCTACAAAGAGCAGCCCTTTTTCTTTGAGCGTCACTTCTTTTGGCTATACAGGAGAAAATAAAATTCACAGGAAATACGTTTTGAATTCCAATGGGGAACCAGTATCAAACGTATATAGCTGAATCGATGAAAACCTTACTTTCCTGCATCATTCTCTTAATTGGCGTAGGCGTTAAAGCCCAGCAAACAGGAAATCCACACTACGATTATGAGGATTCGATCAGGGCGCGCTACAAAGACCAACCCGCGAAAATTTCGTGGTTGATGAACGACCTGTCCGTTTCTGGTTATCTTAAGGAGGCAAAAGCGCTGGAGGCATCCCGGCAAAGCAACAACCGCCAGGTATTGCTGCCATTTAACGATATTTCCCTCGAGCCGGCCAAATTAGCTATACTTAATGCGGCTGATAAATACAATGTGCTGATGTTGAATGAGTCACATATCAGGCCCGAACATCGTTTGTTTGTCAAGTCGTTATTAGAAAAACTCTATCATAAAGGGTACCGCGTATTGCTCGCCGAAGGGCTAAAGCTGAATAATCAGCTCGCCCTGAATAGTGCTCCCACAAGTAATGATGGCCTGCTGTTAAATGAGCCTACTTACGGACAGCTATTCAGGTATGCCATGAAATTGGGATACTCCGTTCAGGCGTACGAATATTATCAGAGCGATAAATGGGACGACAGCGTTAAACTGGATAAGTACGGAAGTGTCAAATATATCAGCCGCAATCCGCCGGATTCCCTGATTGTGATATATGATGAAAACGGATTGAAAGAATACATTTTTACCGACAATCGCGAGCGCGGGCAGGCGCAGAATGCATATTCCATTATCAAAAAGTACCTGCCGATGAAAGCCATTATGTTGGTGGGGAAGGACATATCAACGAAACACATGAACGGTTGGGCGAACGTTTAAAAACGTTGCTGGATATGGATATAATGACTATCGAGCAGTCGATGCTCAGCGACAAGGTTTTTATAACCGATTCACTGACAAACGATACGCTGAAACCCCGGTTTGATGCATTTATCAGGTATAAAACCACCCACAACACATACAAGGAAAATAACCCCAATTTTACGGTCGACTACATTATGGCTAATGCCATACTACCTGATAGCCTTGGGCGCCCCGGTTACTTGTTCAACGACGTAGAAGATAGAGTAGCATATTACCCTGCAAAACAAACAGGTACCTTAGCAGATTATCTTTTTACCGCCTACTATAGCAGCGAATTTGAAAAATTCGGCAACAGGGCAATAGCTGTGGATGTATTGTATGCTCCCGCCGGATCGGCCGACATTCCCCTGCTGTTATATCCTGGCACCTACAAGATCTTGCGCTAACAGCGCAACGGCGCCACTGACATTGTTGACGTAACAATCCGTTAGCCATTTAATAATTAGCCCATATGTCGACCTTAGTTCTATTGCATCTTCTTAATAATTACAGTATTTTACTATTCTCGTAACCTATTGTAACCATTATGAAACTGCTATTAACCCATCTGGCTGCCGTCCTTTGTTTTCTGTTTACAACATCAGCGGTAAAAGCCCAGTCCGAAACTTGTAATTGTCCCGATAACCTGAACAAAACTATCCGGGAAACGGAAGCCAATTATGCAGGGTACCCTGCAAAAGTCAACGCCGGGTACAAACAATTGGTAGCAACCCTTTATTCAAAAGCGGCTGGAGTTACCGATCCCAAAAATGCTACTACCTGGTTCGAGAGTATGTCGAATTCTTCAAGGATAAGCACTTTATTATTTCTTACTCAAACGATAAGGACTTCGACAGCATCGTTACCGATTACCACGATAAACCAAATTCGGCTATAGAGGGAATCTGGAGAAATGCCGATAGCACTGTCAAAATTGCCATCCAGCGATCTGCCAATGGAACTTTCGAAGCCATTAAATTGGAATCAACTTCGGACGCTTTTCCGGAAGGCTTCGTGTATTTTACCCTTACACCCAAAAGAGATCAGTACGTGACGAAGAAATATAATGCATTTCTAAGCACTGAGATTCCTGCTAAACAAACAGGAAACCTATTACGGATATGGAACCACGAGGTATGGGGAAGAATATCGCCGCAAAAAATGACCGCAGACGAATCCGATGAACTTGCTACCTGGAGGAATGATAACAATGGCCTCGTATTTAAGAAAATAGCGCCCACTGTAAGTTATCTTAAAGTCCCCAGTTTCTATAATAACGATAACAAGGTGCAGCAACTGGTAGCTTCCAGTGATTCTATCATACGGAACACCCGGTACCTTATCATTGACCTGAGAGGCAATGGCGGAGGTAATACGGGTTGGGTTAATTTTATGCCCTATCTCATGACCAATCCTGTCGTTCAGCAACCTTCCTTGCTGCGCGTTACGCCTGCTAATATCAAACACAAATTACCTGAGCTGGAATATTTTGTAAAGAATCCTATCAGCGCTGAGTACGAAAAGTATTTCCCGGCCGAGGTCTTGAACGCCTATAAGAAGGCTTACATGGACCTTCCCACTACAAACGCGCCGTTTTATCCATTGCCCGCTGTAACCTTCCCGCTTGATTCCATCACTAAACATCCCGAAAGAGTAGCCATAATTGTTGACAACTTTTGTGGTAGTTCATCCGAATATTTTATGTTCCTCACCCGTCAATCTAAAAAAGTAACCACCTATGGTATTAACACAATGGGGATGATGGATTATGAAGGCATGTCAAATCCAACTCCATTGCCCTATAGCAAATTTGTACTGACTATTCCTATTGCCAAATCTAGTTGGACGGACAGGAATCCAATTGACCAAACAGGGTTTACTCCGGACGTACGTATCGAACTTCCTGAAAACAAATGGATAGATTTTATCGTGGATGATTTAAGCAAAGGGCAGCATTAGTTAGGACGCAGCCGAAGCAGATGGCTGTTTGAAGCCGAGTTGTGTGTATACAGGATAAGTGTCTTGTGGTCTATTTCCCTCAGCTTTTCGAACTGATCGGAAAATCCGAACAGTTGCTTATGGCGCAAATTTATTCGAGCTTCCGAAAGTTCCGGATGCTGATGTGCAGGTAAAATGGCAGAAGGCAAGAGTATAGTCGTAAAAAGGTGTTTAGATTAATCTTGACAGGCAATTACTAACCGCCCAAACCCGAACGTCCCCTGTCCAATTCCGGACGCCTCCCTGATACTGTGCATTTGAAAATCAATCACTTAATCTCTGGCCCGATTCCTGTCGCTCCATTCCCGGAAACACCCCGCATATGCTCTACAACCAGATCAAGATCGCATGCAGGAACCTCTGGAAAGATAAGTCCTACAGCAGCCTCAACATCGCCGGACTGGCGCTGGCAGTTACCGTTTTCCTGTTCATCCTCCATTACGTCCGACTCGAACATAGCTACGAAAACATACACGCCAAAGCGGATCGCCTCCACCGCATCACCCTAGACCTTTACAACGGCTCCGAGTTTGTCGTGACCGACTGTGAATCCTACCCCGTCCTCGGACCAAGGCTCCAGCGCGACTTCCCCGAGGTAGTCAACTACGCCCGCGTGGAACATATCGGGAATACGGAAGTAGGCATAGGAGCGGAAGGCTTTATCGTAGACCGCGTATTTGCAGCCGACTCCCAATATTTTTCGCTGTTCAATATGGATTTCGTGAAAGGCGTGAAGGCCAGGGCGCTACGGGGACCAAACGAAGCCGTTATCAGTGAATCAACGGCAGCGCAACTCTTCGGCCAGAAAGATCCCTTAGGACAGGTAATCACCATCGCCGGGGAACCCCTCACCATCACCGGCGTCTTTAAAGATATCCCCGAAAATACCCACCTCAAATTCGATATGTTGCAGCCCTTCCAACGGGTCACTAAAACCGACCCGGGGCTCGATTCCTGGAATAACAACAATAATTATACGTACGTGGAACTCGCCGATGGCGCTTCACTGGAAGATTTCAACCGAAAGCTGCATCAGCTGTCCAGGAGAGAGGCTCCGCAATGAGATCCTTACTGCGGCGCCTATCAAAGACATCCACCTTTACTCCACCCGCAGCTATGAACCAGAGCCTCCCGGCAACATCGATACCGTCAACTTCCTGCTGGTCATAGCTGTCTTGATCTTACTGATCGGCGCCATCAACTACGTCAATCTCACCACTGCCCGCGCTTCCGAGCGCTGGAAGGAAGCAGGCATCCGTAAGGTAATGGGAGCCACCCGCGCTACGCTCGTCAGACAGTTTCTCCTGGAATCCGTTATCGTGAATTTCGCGGCGTTCCTGTTGGCATTGGTGCTCGTCACGGTGTTGACGCCGTACTATTTGCAACTGGTGAATAAACCGACGACCCTTTCGGTAATCGGCGCGCCAGGATTCTGGTGGCTCTGCTCGATACTTTTGCTGTCAACTGTATTCTATCCGGACTCCAACCCGCGTTTATGATGGCTACCGTCAACCCCGTGGCCGTGATGGCCAGGACCACCGGTCGAGGCAGGGTTAAAGGCGGCATGTTGCGGAAAGTCCTGGTAGTTGGACAATTCACCGTAGCGGTAGTAGTCATTTCCTTCATAATGGTTATCTACCGGCAGCTGCATTTCATGAGAAATCAGGACAAAGGCGTGAACCTCGAACAAGTGCTGGTAATAAAGGACTTGTCTGACGGTAACAATGACTCCGCCCGCTTAGGCCGACAGTTGGCTATTCGGGAATCGTTACTACGGCTGCCGGCCATTCAGGAAGTGTCGCGGTCCACATCGCTTCCCGGCGCAGATGTGAATGACATGAATACCACCAACAACGTACAGCGAGAGGGAGCAGCGCAGAATAGTTATAATTTCTACGCATACCCGGTAGACGCACATTTTCTGCCGCTAATGGGTATCCAGCTCGCCGCAGGCCGGAATTTCTACGAAACCGGCGGCAGTGACCACGATGTATTGATTAATGAAGAATCGGTCAGGCTGTTGGGCTTCGCATCGCCTGAGAAAGCGATCGGGCATAGGATTTCCTATCAGGGCGGCAGCACAATAGTTGGCGTCACGAAAAACTTCGCACAACGTTCAGTCAAAGATGCCGCCATACCCATGATACTTGTTAACCAATCACAGTTTGCGCAGTATTTCTCAGTAAAGTTGCAAACGAGCGATGCCGCCGCAAGCATTGCCGCCATAGAAAAGATATGGCGCACCCATCAACCCGGACGGGCATTCGACTACTTCTTCCTGGACGAGCAATACAACCGGCAGTTTAAAGCGGATCTGCAGTTTGGATCGATCGTGTCTGTCTTTACCGCGTTTTCCGTATTCATTACCTGCCTCGACTACTGGGGCTCACTGCCCACAGCATTGCACGGCGCACCCGGGAAATAGGTATCCGGAAAGTATTGGGCGCCAGCGTAGGAGGGATCATTCGCCTGTTTGCCAGGGATTATGTGAAACTGGCAGCGGTGTCCATGTGCATCGGCATTCCTATGGCGATTTGGCTACAGCACCGCTGGCTGCAGGATTTTGCCCTCCGGGCAGACATGCCCTGGTGGATTTACTCCCTGGCGGGAGGCGCTATCTTACTGGTAGCGCTCTTTACAGTAGGACTGCAATCCGCGCGGGCCGCCCCGCCAACCCGGTGAAGAGCCTGGGGATTGAGGGAGGAGTAACCTTTTGCCCATTTTTCCATGATAACCACAACCTCAGATTGAAAAAAATAATATCTAATCTACTTCCCCCTTTTGATGTGCATGACACTCTTACTAAAGAACCTAATTTAGAACTCGAGAAATTGTTATGCACCCAAAATTGTCACATTTAAATGATGAGCAGGTTGAGCAACTTATTCAAAGATATTATCGTGGAGAAAAAATAAATGAGCTTATAACAGCATTTCAACTAAAAGTCAAACCAGGCAACCTTGTGAGGACTTTCCCGCCGAAAAAGTGTGAGGACGAGTATTGTTGTTATTGTATTGACCAGAATTTTGTAGTTGCACACCAATCAAGGGAGTATTCTTCGTTTACCAATGTTGTACCGCGCTGTCCTGTTTGCGATCATATAGATGAACCATATTGCAGCTGTCGTAACTGCCGGGAGAGTAGATCCCGGCATAGAGAAACTATCTACGATAAGAAAAGGCAATTAATCGAAAGCTGTTATGAAGCAGGTTCCACTCCTCCCGATGTTCAGGATTTATCGTTCGACACTGCGGTATATTTAATGGCATTGACGAAACATTCGCTACATGAGGATTTGAAGTTTGCCTCACCCTTCGGCCAGCATCCCGTTAAACTATTTCCCTCGGCTGAGTTTACAAAAACCATTCTTGTAAATCTTAAAAATGCAGGGTTTATTAATGTTAGTGCCTTAAGTGAAGTGGATGATTTTGCTTATGATGAGGAAATATCTGCAATTACCGGGTATTACGTTTCAAAAGTAAAATGGGAATTCTTACCGGCTTACACGCTGAAAGAAAAGAAAGACTATATAAACCAGCTGGAACGGATGATTGAAAGCCGTTCCTGCCCGAAAACTGGCTTAGGGAATCGAAGCAATTCTGGCATTTGATCGCATTACATGAATGTTTAGAGCAGCTATCCTACTTATTTGAAAGCAGAAATCATTCCTTTGATGAATCAGGCGAAAAAACAATAGCCGCTTTTGAAACTTTACTGAAAAAATATTCTGTAGGTCAGATGTTTAATCTATCCTGGCAGTCGGTCAGGGATGCCATTGATTACGCAACGCTGAAGAATATACCCAAACTTAAACTGGCGCCGGTTTTTGCAGCTATTTTATTACGAAAGGCAGATAACGCATTTGCAGGAGGGAAAGAGATAAAGAATGTAAAAAGGGACTATAATCTTCCCCAGTCTGCCGTGAGTGCTGTCTTCTTTAATGTATTCTTAGGTATGGGAGACAGTGCCTTGCATACAGTAGCGCCAAACCTGGATGAAAATGATCCGTGATGCTTCCCGGGGCTGGCTCAATGCTGCTCGATACCGCTCATGAGTTTACCAACGATCTGCCAGTTACCGTCGATCCGGTGTAGCGATAATAGATCCTGGTAAAGCATATCATAAGCTTTCACCTGCACCGCTGCAATAGCTATAGAGTTGATTACCTGGATGTTCAGAATTTTTCCTGGAACGGTTTCCCGGAATCTTTCGGACTTTGCCGGTTTGCTACCACATCCAGCCATTCGGCTAATGTCCTGGCATAGGGTTGGCCTTTACATCCCCGAATAATAAGCTGCCGGGATGGAAGATATGGTTCAGTTTGTTCAAATCACCTTCATAGCTTCCTTGAAAGTAATACTGCTCCAGGGCTTGCGTAATGGCAGCTTTTTCATGTTGATCAGTTGTCATTTCCTTTTCAATTTTATGCCATGAAGGTAAGTCGGGCTTTCAGGAAATTGTGTGATGTATATCACAAGTTTTTTAGCCATTATTCAACCGGTATAGGGTTTCTCTTGAAACACCCAAATAGGCAGCTATCAATCTCTTAGGTACGATGTTATACAAGTCAGGGAATAAAGTAATCAACTCCTCATACCGGTATTTTGCATCATTATTCATCGTACTTAGTAATCGTTTCTGCGAAGCCACATATTCAGCCGTTACCCGTGCGCGAAAGAAATGTTCAAGTTGATGATGCTTCTTACATGCGTTTTCCTGTCTTTATTCGATAAACGCAACACCACGGTATCGGTTATGCACCCGATGTTTATCGTCGCTCTGATGCTGCCGTTTAATGCGGTATAGTCCGATGCCCAGTATCCGGGCATGGCAAACTGCATAACGAACATCTTCAGATTGTCGTTGATGTAAAAGGTTTTAATACACCCGCTTACCACGAAGTATTCACTATCTACCCTGTCGCCGGCGGCAAAATGTATGCGCCTTTCTTATGGTTTTCAATAGAAAAGCTGTTGTAGAACTCATCAAAAACTTCTTCAGAAAGTTTGACGGTTTTTTCTATATGTTCTTTTAGCAATTGTTTCGGGTCCATTGATAGATTTGTGATTTAGGTAGATTGCTACTGTTACACGTTGCATTATAGCTATTGACGGAAATACTCCGATACTTCGAAAGATACCGAACTATCAATGAAGTTTAGGTGGAATCTGTCAAAATTGCCCGGTTCCCGAATGGGAACCTGAGCGGTATGATCATCTCAATCGTATCGTTATACTGCCGGTAACTTCCCCAATAAGTGATAAAGTTCCAGTGTCGGAACGGTGGACCACCAAATGGCCATTCTCCTTGAAATCCATTGTCATTCCCCATCACTGCCGATCAAATCTGTTGATGCAACAAATTTTGTTAACGACTTATCCAGCGCTTCACGTACATGCATCCGCCATATGACAATCAAGATACAGCTAATGCAAATGACAAAAGGCAGGAAAGTAACCCATCGTTTATCCCTTAGAAAGGCCAATAGATTTAATGAGAAATACGTAGCAGCCATTATCCGCCGCAGAAAGAAATACGGTGCATCCCCACCCAAAAGAAGAATAAATCATAGCTATCAGTAGGCCAGATAGCCACTATAACAGCTAATGAACCTAAAAACAGGCAAGGTATAGCTGAGCATGTTTCATGATATAGGCTGTTATTTCCCATGAAATTATAAAATACTTTCTTTTAAAAGCACTTTGAAATACAAAGTACATTACCTTTACACAGTTCACCTATCCATCACCTAAAGCCGGTGGTTTATGAAAATTGACATTATTATCGCCTATCTCCAGCGCTATGAATTTGGCCATGAACGGGATTTTGTACCCCCATCACAGGCATCCACCTTGCCGCCATCACTCCCGCGGAACACCGTGTCAGGGTCTTCCATCAGCAAGTAGACCCCATCCCGATGGATTCCGATGCAGACCTCATTGCCATTTCTTTCTTCAGTGGCTTCGCCACACCCGCCTATCAGCTCGCAAAAGAATTCCGCAAGCAGGGGAAGACCGTCGTGGCTGGCGGACCGCATGTGACTTATTGCAAGGAAGAGGCGCTGCTTTGGTTTGATGCCGTGGTCACCGGCGAGGCCGAAAATGCCTGGCCTCAACTATTGAAAGACCTGGCCGCCGGACAACTGAAGCCCGTCTATACCGGAACGCCGTGCGATATGAAGGACCTCCCCACACCGCGTTACGACCTGCTCCCTAACCGTTTCTTCGTCAAAAAAGTGATACAGGCTACAAGAGGTTGCCCTTTCTCATGTTCTTTCTGTACAGTGCCATCTCTCAACCCGGGTTTTCGGCTTCGGCCAGTGCAAGACGTGGTCCGCGACGCCTCCTACGACCGCTTCCCTGGTGGTGGCAGCGAAAGATCGTCTGGTTCTGGGACGATAACCTCACCATCCGCCGCCCCTACATCCGGGAGCTGCTACGTGAAATGATCCCTCTTAAGAAATGGTGGCTAACCCAGGCCAGCATGGACATCGCCAAAGACCCCGAGCTTCTGGATCTCATGAAAGCCTCCGGATGTATCGGGGTATTCCTGGAATCGAGTCATTCGGCGCCGACTCCCTCGCGGATGCTAATAAAAGACAAAATAAGATTGATAACTACAGCACCGCCATAAAGGAGATCAGGAAGCGGGGATTGCCGTTATGGCAGGATTCATCGCCGGCTTCGATCATGATGATGAACGATCCATTGTACAAATGGCCGATCAACTGATGGAGATCGGGATCGATGTGCCCTTCCTTTCTATAATGACCCCATTCCGAGGAACGCCCATATACAGCACTCTTCAAAAGGAAGGCCGCATCCTGGAAGACAGGAACTGGAATTTTTATAACGGCTATAATGTAGCTTTTGTACCGAAGAAAATGGATGCCGCGCAATTACTGAATGCCCACCGGGCATTATGGAAGAAGTCTTTCTCGCCCTGGTATGCATTCCGGAGAATAATCCGCGGAGCGTTTTCCTCCGCTGGGGCGCCTTTCTCATGTCGCTGTGCATGAATGGGTTTTACTGCTATAAGCGCATCCGGAGCAACACCCCGATCGATATGACAAAGCGCGATGATCTCAATTATTTGGCAGCCGAAACTAAAATGAATATCCAGTTTGAAATTATAAGGGAGGAAATAGTTGCGGCCTTACCCGGATAAAGCTAATCCCGCCAGCTGGTCTGCATCAAACATGTGGATCAGCTGGCGCGAGGCTCCGGCAGGAGTTCGCTTCAACACGCTCTTCAGTAACACAATACACGCTACCCCAACGTATACGCCGCCATGTCTGACCAGCTGAAATGATTGCCGATGACGATGTTGGCAAACCGGGAATGCCCCCAACCCAACAGCTTCACCACATGGAAATACTGCAACGTCTCCACCACGTAAGCGAACCCCAGTACCCCCAATGCCATTGGTATCACCGGCGCTTCCACGAAACCCCGCACAAAACAATAGATCAGCATCACTACCAGGAAATCCCCACATAAGGCCGCACAAATCCATCATGGAGAATAAAGCGATCAATACATCAATTGCAAAGATCAGCAGCGCCAGCAAAAGGTAACGGACGAAACTCGGAAATGCATGGATAGGTGTTATTAGTTTACTTTGTATTGCAAAGTAAGTGAAGGAAGCGATATTTCCAAATGCCGGTTCACTGGAATCGACAACTAATTCCACTATACCTGTCTAACCTGAATGGCGTATTACCCGGACCGTTTTTGACTATATTTGCCATAGGCATATCTGCCGTAGCACATACACCCGTTCATGGGGGATTCACTTTCAATTGCACCATTCGCTTTATGAAGAAAATCCTTATCGTAGAAGATGAGTTTATAGCGTCCAAGAACCTGGAACGTATTGTCGTTAAGGCCGGCTATCACGTTTGTGGTATTGCCCGGTCGGTACCGGTAGCATTGGCGATTACGGCCGACGAACAACCGGATTTCGTATTGATAGACATTTTCCTCAAAGGCGGCCAAACGGGGATCGATCTGGCGCGGGTCCTTCGTGCTCGGCATATTCCTTTCCTGTTCATATCTGCTAACGCTGACCCCGCCACGTTAGATGCCGCGAAGAAAACACAGCCCCATGGCTTCCTCGTGAAGCCTTTCCGCGAGCGGGATGTGGAAGTAATGCTTGAAATTGCCATTTATCAGCTTGAATATGGCTTTGCCGCAATGATGCGTAAACAGGAGAGCCCCGGAAGTCAGCTGCATCCTCTGCACCTGCCATCTCCGGCGCTGCCTCCGCCATCGTCGGATCGGCCCCTGCGCTATTGCAGGTCATGGAGCATGTCAGGCTAGTAGCGCCTTCGGCTACCAGTGTATTGATATTGGGAGAAAGCGGGACCGGTAAAGAACGGATCGCGCAGGCATTACATGAATTGTCGCCACGAAACGGGTGTCCTTTTGTAAAAGTCAATTGCGCCGCCATGCCTCTCACGCTCATCGAATCTATCCTGTTCGGTCATGAAAAGGGCGCCTTTACGGATGCGGTGGCCCGCGTCTCCGGGAAATTCGAGCAGGCGGAGAAAGGGACTATCTTCCTCGATGAAGTAGGAGAACTGCCCGTGGGAGTACAGGTAAAATTGTTGCGGGTGCTACAGGAAAAGGAATTCGAACGGATAGGAGGGAAGGAGACCCTCCGTGCAGACGTTCGCATAATAGCCGCTACCAACCGAGATCTGGAAAAGGAAGTGGGCGAAGGGCGGTTCCGGCTGGATCTGTATTACCGCCTGAATGTGTTCCCTATCCATTTACCGCCCCTCCGGCAACGGAAAACGATATCATCGCACTTACACAACATTTTATAGAAGTGATCTGCCGGCAGGAAAATAAATCACCCTTTCCGCTGCCCGGCAAACTTGCCCAACAGCTTACTGCATATCCCTGGCCCGGCAATATCCGGGAACTGGAGAATGCCGTCCGAAGGATGGTTCTTCTCGGCCCAAATCACCCCGATACCACTTTATACTTCGGTGAGCGCCCGCCCAATACCGATGCGCCGATGCCGGTTTCTGACCTGGCAGATGTTAAGTCGCTGCAGGATTATGAACGCGACTGCATCCTGTTCGCGCTTCGCAAAAGCGGGGAAGAATCAGCGGTAATAACGGCGCCGCGCAAATGCTTCAGCTGGCGCCTACCACCCTGGAATCCAAAATGAAAAAGCTCGGCATCCGCAGGGAAGACCTCTACCGGATGGACTGACACGCATTCCCTGCCCGCAAACGGGAGGCATTATTGCGTAAAGTTGAAGGCGGAAACCCGAAGTGTGCCTTGAAGATCCGCGAGAAATGCGCGATGTTCTCGAAGCCCAGCGTATAGCATACGCCCGAGACCGTCATCCGGGTTCCCGCCAGCAATTCCTTCGCTTTCTCCAGCCGCTGCAGCCGGATCCAACGGGAGGGCGGCATATTATACATGGCATGAAAATCCCGCCGGAAGCTGGATATGCTCCTGCCCGCCATGCGTGCCAGCTGTGGTAGCGAATGCACGTTCATAAGGTTTTCTTCTACAACGCTGTTGATTTCTCCCCGGTATGACTGACCCATATCCAGCACCTGATCCAGCAGCAGCTGATCCTGCCGGCCTCCCACCAGGCAATGCAGCAATTCCAGGAGCTTCAGCCTTACGAGATGCTCCGTCAACAGTTCACCTTCCCGAAAATATGCGCAGGCGGAATACATGCAGGCCAGCAACCGTTGACCGGGATCGTGGAAATTACCCTTTCCGCCCCGCCGCCGCAAAGCCGCCCCAGGTTTGCCGCCCGGATAAAATCCTGCACTACCTGCGGGTGGAGGATGAATAGCAGCAATCCACCTTCGCCGTTAGCGTCGGCAGTTTCCTGCAACGTATACCGCACCAGGGTCAGCTTCCGCAGGAAAACCACTTGTCCGGCCTGCGCTTCATAGATATCGTTGCCATAATGAAACAGGAATGCGCCGGCGCGTATGAATATGATCGCGTTCTCGTCCGGGCAGAGATGGCCGTCTTCCGCCAACTGTTCACCGAAGTAATAAATGCCTGTTGCGGTGGGCGCCGGCTGCCTTGGTGGTAATGTTTTCCATGAAAAGGTAGTATGCATATGCTCATGTTTTACGGCTTGTATAGGTGCCGCTAATCGGACGGCACGATATGGCGTTGCTTTTCAAAGGATATGCCGTGCAGGGGAAACGTTTGTAATCAGTGTTTTACATATCTGGCCAGGCTTTTTATCACGAACATTCGGAGATGGGTTTCGGGAAATTCCCGGCATGTAGTGACTTCATGTCAGCCTACGGGGGCCGGCACTCTCTTCCAAAGTTCCGCCAGTTCTATACTGTCGAAAAAGGCGGTGACGGTGACGATCCCTGTCTGCGCGTAACGTCATGAACCAGGCATATGTGTTATTGTAAGGCCTGCCGTCTTTAGCCGTGGCTTCACCGCTCCACAGGGCTATCACCATGTCGCCTTCCGCATACACCGCCCATTGTACAGGTATGATCTTCTTGGACAGCCTCCGGTTAAGGGGATCGATGGCTTGCCGGAGAAACTGTTCGCGGCTGGTGTAGGTTTTAGCGATAGGACTGTTGCCGGTAATGGTCCAGGACATCTTCCGTCAACAGATCAAAGAAACTACCCGTGCCTTTCGACCAGTTTTCGAACCCCTGGTCGACCAATGCCTTGTTTTTATTCATAGTGTTTGATTGAGCGTTTACAGAAAGAGAAATCCCTGCCATCAGGTGCAGTAATGGGAGGGTAATGTGAAGTAGTCGTTTCATTGTCGGTTTGTAAAGGGTGGGAAATGCATCCCCGGACAACCGCGCAGTTGATCTCATAAGCATGATTCATTGCGGTTGCCGGGAATGTGAGCAAGAGGCGGTTAAATGGTTACGTTCCAGGCTTTCTCCTGGTGGTCTTTCAACATATCTTCGACAAATTGGGGTACCACGTTCCTGAACTTACCTGTATCCGCCGGTACGATCCTGATCATGGCGTCGATCATTTCCGCAGGGTCGAGGCGGCCCTGCGGGGTGCCAAGCAGCGAGTCGAAAGTGGCGCGCATGTCGGCACGTTTGGTAAAGTTCTTCTCGTCGTCCAGCCAGCGGAAGGGATTGTCGGCCATGGTTTCGTTATAGCCGGTGAGATAGGCGCCGGGGTTGATGGTCTGGATCTTGATGCCATACGTTTTCAGCTCGGAGGATAATGCCTCGGCTACCGCTTCCAGCGCGTGTTTGGTAGACACATAAATGCCATAGCCATCAGGAGTAAACAAGCCGCCCATAGAAGAAGTGAACACGACCTTTCCTTTCTTTTTGGCCCTGATCCATTTGGCGATGAACTGCTGCGCGAGGCTCAGCGGAGCAAAAACGTTGGTTTCGAAATTGCGGCGCACCAGGTCTACCGGGATCTCGAATACCGGGCCCGCTTCGCCGATACCGGCATTGCTGAACAGGATGTCCACATCCCGGTGAGGGCGTACTTTACATCGTAAGGATCGAGGATATCGAGGCGCTCTACCTGGATATTATTTTGTAAGCCAAGCGCTTCTGCCTTTTGGCGCAACGCAGTTACCTGTGGCGAAATCTGTACGCCGGCAATTACGTAATGCCCTGCTTTGGCCAGTCCGATAGCAGCGCCTTCTCCGAAACCGGAGCCCGCCCCGGTAATGAGGATTCGTTTTTGTCTGTCATAATGGGATGTTTGAAATGATGATAATCTGGGTTTATAATTCCGCACCTGCCTGCGCGATGGCAGCGTCTTGCACGATGGCGCCCCGGATACGCCGATGAACCCGACGATGTGCCCGTCCAGCCGTACGGGCATGCCTCCGGCGAAGCCAAGCAGCCCGCCGTTGGTGTTCTCCAGGCCATAGGCATTGGCCGCAGGCTTCAGAAATTCCCCTACCGTTTCGGAGTTCATGCCAAAGAGCATGGAAGTCTTCGCTTTCTGCATGGCGATGTCAATACTGCCGATCACCGCGCCGTCCATGCGGACGAAAGCCTTGAGATAACCGGTATTGTCCGTGACCACGATGTTGACAGGGACGTCTATTTTCATGGCTTTGGCCATGGCGAGTTGCAGCACGTGTTGTGCCTGTTCCAGGAGATGTTCATAATGCGTGATTTTGTGTTTCTGACCGATGATGTAAAGTTGGCATGGAATGGCGGGTTTCATTTTTCCATACCGTCCGGATATTTTGATTATTTCGTTCAATAAAAACGCGGGCTTGCTTCAGGAAGGCTACACGAAGAGGTGAGGTTTTGAATAGAAATTATCAGTATCTTGACGTCATTAACCCGATCCCTATGACCTTTACAGACACCTGCAGCATCCGTAAGAGTATTTTGATTTATATCTGTGCCTGGCTATTCCTCTCGATGGCGCACACCTTATGGACGGAACCATTGATTGCATTTCTTTACCCCGGATTCCACAACGTTCAGATCTTTTTATTCATTTGGGTAGGAGGATTGGTGCTCATTTCCGGATGTACGTTGCTGGCACTTGCTATCCGCATCGCCCGGGTCCTGAGAACGCGGAGAAAGGTGAAACGGCAGCAGGCACAGACCGCCTGATTTCCTTGCGGCCTGCATTTTGATGCGCTATAACGGTAGCTTATCGTTAACAACCGTATCAAAACCCCAGACCATGAGAAGCAAAGCAAGCATTAAAGGCCATTCCCTGCATCCGATGCTGATCTCGTTCCCCATCGCATTTTACACCGGCACCTTCGTGTTCGATGCGCTGTTCTGGTGGACGGGCAATATTTTCTACAGCCAGATAGCGGTTGTCCTCACCATATCCGCTATCGTGACCGCGCTTCTGGCCGCGGTGCCGGGTGTGATCGATTATCTGTATACCGTTCCTCCTAAAAGTTCCGGTAAGAAGCGGGCCGCAAAACATGGAATCCTGAACGTAACAGTATTACTCATATTCGTGGCGGCACTGCTGTACCGCCGAGGTAACGACGATGCCAGTATCAACGTCGTTCTTCTCCTGGAAGGAGCAGGGATGGTGTTATTGCTGATTGCCGGGTGGATGGGAGGTACGTTGGTAGGTCGTAACCAGATCGGTGTGGATCACCGGTTCGCGGATGCCGGCAGATGGAAGGAATTACATTTAACCGCAGATAACGGCCGTGTGGAGATCCTGGGATATGGAGAGCTCAAAACGGACCAGATGATGCTGGTGCATGTGGAAGATAAACGCATCGTCGTCGCCCGGACGGAACACGGCTTCGCGGCTTTTGATGACCATTGTCCGCACCGCGGCGGCTCCCTGGCAGGGGGAACCCTCATCTGCGGCACGGTACAATGCCCTTGGCATGGCTCCCAGTTTGACGTGCATTCCGGCACTCCGAAAGCTGGGCCTGCAAAGACCGGCATACCTGTATATCCGCTGGAGATGTCCGGCGGCAAGCTGTATCTTCAATTATAATAAATCAGGGCTGCCGGGGCCTTTGCGTGGTATCTGTAGGGTGTGTCTGGATTGTATCTGAAGGTTGCGGTGGGGTAGATTGCGTGGTGTCGCGGGTTTTACCGGTGAGGAGGCTGTCTGCCTGCATGGGGAGATGCGGGTAGACGGAGCTTCAGCGGTTCTTGGGGTGTAGCGTCCCGTTTTCCATGTCTTTACGTTCCTGTTTGCTCCAGAGATTCTGAGGGTTCTTTTGCCTGCGGAGGCCATCTTCGAACCTGTATTCCGCCCCCAGCCTGGGTGGTTCATATACCCGTTCCTTCCGCTGGAAGGCGGAGCGCATGCCGCCATTGCAGCCGCATATCGCTATAATCACGATGACAGATAGAATGCTCCGCATTTGGGGTGGATTTGGGTGAGCGGATATGGTTACTTGCTGCAAATCTAACGCCGGAATGGCGGCGGTATTGTCTTACCGGGGTAAAAGTAATGCCGGCGCTGTCAGAACAGGGAGGCGGCTTCCAGTATCGTCCAGCTGCCTTCGGCGATCTCTGCTTCCAGTTCGCCGGCGTCCCAGCCGCAGTAGCCAATAAAGATCCTGATGTCGCTTTCTGTGAGCGTATTGTTGTTGATCAACCGGACCGCTGTCTTAAAATCCCCGCCCAGGTACACCTTGCCGTCCACTTCAGCGCCCCGGAAATGAGATCCGGCCGGCGGTGTACGAAATACAAATGTTCGGGGTCCACCGGGCCGCCCTGCATCAATGGGAATGCCCTTACATGCCGGAACTCTACAAGCTCATTCAATCCCCTGGGGAAAGGCTGGTTGGTGACGAAGCCCAGCGCGCCCTTGTCGTTGTATTCGGCAATGAAGATCACCGTCTTTTCGAACACGCTGCCGTCCAGCGCCGGTGTACTGCTGATGAAGATACCCGCTTGCATGGGGCAAAGGTAGGTGCAAACCTCAAACTTTTCTTCAGTCATCTACGTTTACTATTCATGATCAAGACCAAGCGCATCTATGAGCCTCCCTCGGCAGATGATGGATTCCGCATCCTGGTAGACCGCCTCTGGCCCCGCGGCATCAAAAAGGAAAATGCACGTATCGATCTGGGGCCAAAGAAGTGGCGCCTTCAATGAACTGCGTCAATGGTTCCATCACGACGCCGGCCATTGGACGGAATTCGAAAAGCGTTACAAGGCTGAGCTGAAGGAATCCGGCGCAGTTGAAGCCCTTCTGCCGGAAATCCGCAAGCATAAGGTGGTAACCCTCCTATATGGCGCCCGCGACGAACAGCACAACCAGGCCATAGTCCTGCAGGAGCTACTCTCCAGGCACTGATCCATAATCCCTGAATTCCGTGACGCCATCATCTGTCAGTTCCATTATCTTGCAGGCGGTAAACCATGCTGAATATGAAAGGAATATGGCTGATGATGTCGCTGTTGCCGGCATTGTCCTTTGCGCAGAACGCCCCGGCTTACCGCGAAAGCGAGGTGATCGCTGCGCTGGACCGGTTCATCGTATCCCAACGGGAAAATTATCATGCTTATGAAGATATGCTGGAAGAGGTTTCGCAAGAACCGGATTCCGTGCGTTTCGATACTTACCGCAACGATGCGTTCGTTAAGGCGCTCAGGCAGTTTTATATCGACAATGCGGATGCCTATTCGCAGCTGCGCTATGGCCGCTTTGTCATGTACGCCGCGCCGCCGCCTGCGCTTCTGCGGCTGAATTGGGATAACGCCGGTGTCCAAAGGGACGTGGCGGAGTTGGAAGGAATTATGATATGTTGTCGCCTGCGTTCTTTCGTGTCTTCGAACCATATACGATCGCGCAAACGCTCACCGGATTTATGACCATGTCCGCATATGAGGGCCATTCCTCCGGTATGAAATCTCATTACATGGCGCGCGACCGGTACGGCATGCGGCTGTACACCAGACGGATCACGCCTTCGCGATGGCAGGTATGGGCGGCGGACCGCAGCATGGCGATTACGTTTATCTTCCATAGCAATACTGGCATCGTACAACCCATCGCACGCACGACCATAGGTGATCCCGCATATGCCAGGATCAAATGGCCGCCATCGCCCGTACATTTCTATGAAAAGTCGGATGAGCTCGCTTCCCTGGTATTTACTGAATTATGGGAAAGCTACCGCCCGGCCGACACGCTGGAAACCGCTGGTTTCCGTGAACGAAGGAGGGCCATCTTCCATAACTTCCGTACTAAGCATGCAATTCAATACCAGGCTGCCATCCGGCAACAACTCGTAAGGCTGGAGCCGCCGCCCGCCATGCCGGCCGGTTACCGCGAAAGAACGAAAAGTGAAGACAATATGCTGGCTTATTCGGATTCCGTAATGAATGCCGCTGTAAATTTAACGCCCGCGCAATGGGCCTCCTCGCTGGAAGCCGCAGCATTTCCGTACCGGATATGCATAAGAATGTGCTGAAAGTAATTTTGCGAAATGCATATTTTCCTGTGCAGCAATACGCGCGACAGTTGAATGAAGGGGAGTGGGACGTGATGATCGTCCAGGAGGTATCGGCGATGCGGTTTACATGGAACATCGCCACCGGGATGGTCAGTGATGCGCGGTATTACCTGAAAGAGGAGTTTTAGTATTGGTGACGGGTAGAAAGGCAAGGCTCCGCATAATCGAGAATGCCGCCGTAGGCATAGTCATCGAGCTGGCGTTTAACGGGAGCATAGTCTACATGCACAGGTACATCGATCACGAAATAACCCGATCCCGTGCCTGCCGTAGCGCAGCCGAGGTCCTGGAACAGCTCGCGGAGGATAGGGGCATCGTTGACATCGTCGGTCACGAATACCTGTATGGTGCTGTGGCCGGAAGGGAGAGCAGCCGGCGGAAAACCAGTACGCTGCCGGGTTGTTCAGCCGTAGCCTGCACTACATCGCCGCAGGCGAGGCCCGGCGCATAAAGCGGTATGCCATCGATACGATAGAAGCCCCGTGCGGGATCTACGGGTAAAGCGAGCACGGTTTCGGCCGTTTCGTCGCCGGTAACATCACTGTGATAATATAGCAGCAACGAGATGTGAGGCATGTGCGATGAGTGCATCTGAAAAATTCAATGAGGCGGGAAATTACGTTTTTATCATAACCTGACCGTATGCAATTTGAAAATTACATGAAAAAGTGGTCGCTGGAACCAGACGGCGAACCCATTATCACCCACAGCAGCCGCCTGCTGCCGGTAACCTATCATGGAAGACCGGCCATGCTGAAAGTGGCGGTGGAGAAAGACGAAAGAATGGGTAATCAAGTAATGGTCTGGTGGGATGGAATGGGCGCGGCGGACGTATGGGCGCATGACGATGAGGCCCTTCTTATTGAACGCGCCACGGGTCCCAGATCGCTCAAATCCATGTCGCTCACCGTGCAGGACGATGCCGCCACCCGGATCCTCTGCGCCACGGCCTGCCGCCTGCATGCCGTTCCTAAACAGCCGCCGACAGAAATGATCACCATGGAACGATGGTTCGCCGACCTCCTGGCACATGGGCAGAAGTATGGAGGTACTATTGCCCGGGGCTCGAACTCGCACGCAGGCTTTTACCTATGGAAACGGAGAAGTGCGTCCTTCATGGGGACCTCCACCACGAGAACGTGCTCGATTTCGGAGAGAAAGGCTGGCTGGCCATCGACCCCAAGAAGCTCTATGGCGACCGTGCCTTCGATTATGCCAATATCTTCTGCAACCCGGATCTATCCGTTGCCTCGGACCCCGATATATTCCGGCAGCGGCTGCAAATCGTTTGCGGGGAGTCGGGTATCGAAAAGGCCGCCTGCTGGAGTGGATCGTAGCCTGGGCAGGGCTTTCGGCAGTGTGGTTCCTGGAAGATAACATGGAACCGGATGCCGCCACAGACCTGGCCGTGGGCGCCCTGGCATTAGCAGAATTAAGCCGGTAATGATATTCCGCGGACTCATCCGTCAGTTTATGTAACCGGTTATAATAATTTGAAGGTATTGCCGTTTAAATGAGTAATTTTGCAACGCAGCATAGCAGTTCCTACATCCGGGGACTGCTATTCTTTAGATGCTGACAAAACTGAAGAGCGCCCCAAACCAAAAACCTCAAACATGAAGCGAAACCATTTGCTTGTGCTATGCACTGTATTGTTGACCACCATTATGTCCTGTAAGAAAAAGGACAAGATTGAAATCGATCTGAACAATACCCCGCGCCGGAAATAACCGGCTTTACACCGGGTCATGGTACGCCAGGTACCGAAGTGACCATCACAGGAAAGAATTTTTCCACCAACATCCCTGACAATGAGCTGAAATTGAATAATCTGCAGGTAGTGGTAAAGTCGGCAACTGCCACCACGCTCAAATTCGATGTCCCTGCAACAGCCACCACCGGGAAAATCAGCCTGATCATCAAGAATAAACCGACGGTAACAACCACCAACTTCACGGTGGATCCCTTACCCACCGGGATCGCGGACTTTACGCCCCTGCAAGGGCCTTCCGGAACGGAGGTGACCATCAATGGAGCCGATTTCCCCTTTCTCCGAAAGTGAAGCTCAATGGTGTTGAAGGCGAAGTGAAATCGTCCACCGCCAGCCAGATCAAATTCATCGTACCCTATAATACGGCACTCACTAAGCACAAAATCGTTATAGAAGGCGGTGGTAAACAGTTCGAATCTGCTGTGGAATTCACTGTTACTAAAACAGGCAAAAATGCAAAATGGAATGCGGTTACGGTTAATATCCCCAATTCACAGAACGTAAGCATATTCCCAGGCGGATTCTCTTTTGTTTTCGATGGTAAGTTATTCTGGGGTTTTACAGCGATCGGAGGCACGCCCGTAAGCCAATATTATTTTATGTATAACCCTGCCCGTCCGGATAGCGGATGGCAGGCAGAGGCCATCGACGGTAAGCTCCCGGTTACGTTACAGGATGCAGTGCCGGCGGTATTAGGAAATAAAGTGTATTTCGGGAACAGTCTGCACGCCGATAATTATGGCAAATGGTGGCAGTTTGATCCCATGGCCAAAACATTTACGCCCGTAGCACCTATCCCCGGAACGCACGCAGCATTAGGGATCGCGTTTACTGTAGGGGCCCAGATGTTTGCCGCTTCGGAGGATGATAATAAAGCGCTGTATGCTTTCAACCCGGCAAACAACGGCAGCTGGACGAAAGCCGTAGATGCTTTCTATAGCCAAATTAACCTGGGCGGTGCAGTGGTGTTAGGTAATGATGTGATCATCGGGCCTTCTTTCAAGGCAGGACAACCGCCGGTGAGGAAATTCATGCATAAATTCACGCCGAACGGAACCGGCGGAACGGTCACCGAATTACCCGAGATCCCGGATGCTAAAATGGGCATATTGACTAAAACACCGGCATTCGCGTTTAAGGGGAAAGGCTATTTTATGGTGAACGAACGGATGTGGGAATATAATCCGGCAGCAACCATTCCCTGGCGATTAGTGATGACTGATAATCTGAACTTGTCAATGGAGCACGTAGGCGTGGTGGGAGACGTGGTGTATGGCTGGAATAACAAAGGAAAGATCTTCCTCCTGGAATTTATAGATTAATGCTGTAAGTCAAAATAAAAGCAAAACGCCGCATGTATGATGCGGCGTTTTGCTTTTAATCTCGTTTCATCCACTTCTGCGCAATGCCTATAGCGGTCTCTAACATATAGGGCGACCATCGCTCCAATTGCCAGTCGCTCCGGGCGAGGGAGGAGTTCCCAAGCGCCTGTTGCGCCGCTTCCAGCGAAACGGACCGCTCCAGGATGGAAGATAATTCCAGTTGCTGCTGATGCAGCTCCAGGTCTTCGGCCGGCGTTCCTGTCGGCCGGATGGTCGGTGGGGTAAACGGATGGATAGATTCATCGAATGCCGGGTTGTTCCATGCCGCGGCGATCTCCGCCATCCGCCTGAAGTCTGCCCGGAAAGCGGCTTTGCTGGCTTCCGTTTGCAGGCCCGCGCCGAGCTGCTCCATCACTACATAGCGCAGATGCGGACAACGGGGATGATCTGTTCCGGGTAATGGAACACTTTCTCGGGGACGGCGTCATCGTGAGTATCCCGGCGGATGTTGTGGGCGCCGTCTGCCGTAGGCTCCCAGCTGCCGCCAGAGATGTGGATCTCACGAACGCGGTGCAGGGGTGCATGGCGGATAGCGTTTCAAAGTCCATCCCAAAGTTCTCTACCTGGCAATACAGGTTATGCAGGTCCAGGATGAGAAATCCATTTACAGGTTCCAGCAACCGGTCGAGGAATTCACCATGCCGGCGTACCTCATCCGCCGAATAGGCGAATGCCAGGTTCTCTAATCCAACAGGCCTCCCGCAGGCATCGGCGATCCGCAGCAGACGGTCCCGCCCGATGCGCAATGTGCTGGCTGTGTAAGGAATGTTTAACGGCGCTCCGTGATGGAAGTCCTGCCCGGTCATAAACCCGAAATGCTCGGTGATATGATCGAAACGATAACGATTGGAGGCGGCAGATAGTTCCCGCAACCAGGTGTCCTGCTGCGGAAGCCATTTCCCGGAGAATAAAGAAAAGAAGATACCATGGCCTATGAGGCGGTCGCCTTCACTGAAGGAGCCGATCAGTTGCTGAAACCAGTCGGGAACTTCCGGACGCTGTGGAGCGCGTCAAACGACCATTCAACGGCATCAACTTCGCCGGATTCGAACAGGGAAGACAGGCTCCCAGCAAATGGGGATCGAGGTTACAGGCTACGGTAGAGCGTAAATGGGGCAAGGGCAGGAGGATTGAAGGTTAGCATCAGCCCATGCCGCATCCGGGGCAAGGCTCGGTGTTTCTCTTCTTTTCCATTTCTTTCTTCATGGCTTCCTCTTTCTGTTGAGGCGTCAGTTCCTTGTCTTTAGAGCAGGAGGGGAGCGTTTGGATCGCAATGCCGGCGGCGATGGCGCCGATAAGAATTTTGGGCAGTTTCATGTTACGTGTTTTAGAATAGTGAGCTTTAACCTCGGGATACAACGGCACCAGTTACGATGTTAGAACGGCGGTGGGTGAAAGAAGGTTACAGCCGGCATGATTTCTTAACATTTCACCGGTCCAGCAGGTGGAAGGTGATTTCCCGGCGGGTAGCAAACCCCAGTTTTTCATATAATCGTATGGCCCGCTCATTGTGCCGGGCCACATGTAAGAATGGGGTAACTCCTGCTGGCGCTGGCGGTTCACCAGTCCCGCTATAAGCTGCCCGGCATACCCCGGCCGGTAAAATCGGGGTGAGTGCAGATGGCGCTCAGCTCAGTAAGGCCATTGAGCCGCATACGTTCCCCAGCGATGGCGACCAATTGCCCTTCGTGGCGGATGCCGGTATAGCGCCCCATCCGGTAAGTTTCGGGCATGAAATAGCCGGGTTGCACCAGCTGAACGAGGGCATACATCTCCGCAGCGTCGTCTGGCGTAAGGTCAAGGATAGAGAGGGAAGGGTCGGGGGATCGAGGGGCTGTTGGCTGACCATCTGCAGGCAGGGCAGTTGTGAGCGGATGCGCCAGTTGGGAAGCAGTGGCGGCAGTTCGCCGATCAGGAAGAAGGCTTCCTCCGGCAGGAGGAGCCCGTCCAGTTGCCGGGCGCTATCCTCATCCGGACGGGAAACCGCCGCAAAGGGGACCACCTCGGGAAATATCGCCCAGCGGCGGCGGTTACCTTAGACAGGTGCGCCTGCGGCCCCGTCAGGGCGTGCCATGCAGGGTTATCGAGTATATTCAGGTCGGTCGGGCTTTGCATGCTGCAAAAATACGGTGGTAATCGCCAGATTTAAAACAGCAGTAAACCTGCCTTCCACCAAATATTCCACCGGGGAAAAAACCAGGCGGAGGTTAGATTGTTGTATAGATGATAGGGATTGAGTAATTTTCGGCCGGATGTGAATAGATACACCTGCAACGGACTAGCATTGAGCGCAAAGTGCGCTTAACGGTAAGCTTCAGCAAGACCAGACCTATAATTTATCACCTGTAGTATGAATTCCTGTATTTTGTTTTTTAAGTTGATTCGATGGCCTAACCTCGTCATTATATTCCTGACGCAGTGGCTCTTCCAGTATTGTGTGATCAGCCCTTTACTGCGTTCAGCCGGGCTGGAGCCGCAGGTTGGCGTAACGGAGTTCCTGATGATCGCGGCGGCGTACATGTTGGTAGCAGCGGCCGGTTATGTCATCAATGATTATTTTGACCTGGGATTGACACGGTCAACAAGCCCGAGAAAGTATTTATTACCCGTGGGATCAGCCGGGGTGGGGCAATTTTCGTTTATATCCTGATGAACGTATTGGCGGCGGCGCTGGCCGGTATCGTAAGCTGGCAGCTGGGCGGATGGGCGCCTTTATTCTGCATCCTCGCCTGTATCGTGCTGCTGTATTGCTATTCCGCCTTCTTTAAAAAGCAATTTCTTATCGGGAATATCCTGGTAGCGGGGATTTCCGCATCCGCCATGCCGGTGCTTACGCTGGCGGAAAGCCACACCCCGGTGTTTTTCCCGAAACGCTCCGGTACATCACCATTTATACCGTATTATATACCGGCTTCGCTTTCATCCTTTCCTTTGCCCGTGAACTGGTGAAGGACCTCGAAGATGTGGAGGGCGACCGTCAATACGGTGGCCGTACCATGCCTATCGTGCTCGGCGCACGCACGGCCCACTGGATCGTAGCCGGCGCATTATTCAGCCTCATTGGCGTGCTGGCCGCATTGCAACCTTTGCTCTGGGCCAGGGAAGGAGGTACCTCCATGCTGTCGCTGTACTCCATTTGCCTTATCATCCTTCCCTGGGGTGGATCCTGACAAAGGTATTTGGTGCGCGGGCGGTGCAGGATTACCATCGCCTCAGTACCGGATAAAGCTGGTGATGCTGACGGGCATCCTGTCGATGTTATTCATCCAGTTTATGATCCTGTGAAAACGCTAGTATGAACGTATTGCAGTTTGGCGGAAGCGTAGCGGCAAGGGTCATGAAGATCATGTCTGAACGGAAGAAGGAGGCCCCCGGGCGGAAGCGCTCCTCCAACGGCTGGAGGCGCAGTTCGGCGGGCGCATGCCGGAGGAAGCCCGTATGAAAGTGATCGTCAGCTACAGCATCTACCAGCCCATGATCATCGACGCCTTCAACGCTCTCCGCGGCCGGGAAAGCACCCCGGAAGAAAAGGAACGCCTGATCCAATACTTCATCTGCAGCGGCGCGTTCGACGATTTCATAGACCGCAACGAACTGTCGCCGGAAGCGCTCGATACGATTTCCTTCACCCCGAGAATTTCCATCCCGTTCGTATAGAGGAAAAGATGTTCCTGCATTGCCACCTGGCACTGCGGAACTTCGTTCGCGACCGCGCGGCATACGACCAGGCTGCCCGCGGCCTCTTCCAGGCACAGGTAGACTCGGCCGCCCAGACCCGGCCGGAGCCCATGTCAGAAGCAGAACTGCTACGTATCACGCTGGCCAAAGGCGGATTTGCCGTTTTGCTCTGCCATTTCTACCTCGATCACGACGCTTCTGAAGCAGAACGCGAATGCTGGTACCGCATCGGCGGCATTATCCAGCTGACGAACGATCTTTTGATGTCTGGAAAGACTTACAACATAACGCGCAAACCCTTCCCAACCGCATGGCGGACGCCCACGCGTTCCACGCATTTCTGAGCGCACAGGTAAACGAAATGATGCGCATCATTATGGGGATGCCCCTGCCGGAATCCCGCAAACGGGCATTCCTCCTCAACATGATGGCGATCTGCTCGTTCAGCGATATGGCCGTGTCCCAGCTACGCCGCGTTCAGGGCGATGCGCCGAAACTCCCCGACCTGAAAAGCCTCCCGGAAAGCGCTGATCGTAGATATGGAGAAGCCCGCCAATATCTGGCACTGCATGCGGTTCACGTTCCGGAAATGCCGCGAAGGCCGGCGACTGTCATCCTCCACCAAACCCATCCCCGCATGAAATTCCGCTTTACAGCATTCCTCATATTCATTATATCCTTCCATGCCAACGCCCAGCAAGACACGTTCGCAACGCGTATGCTTTCCGCCATCGCCGCGGAGCAATGCCAGCAGGATAGTTTCTATTACACCGGCATGTTCCCCTGCCACAGATATTATGGCAGTCCACGGGGAAAAATGAAACACGATAACAACGTATTCTTCACCGGCCTCATCGCCATGACGCTGGGGAGCTGCAGGGCCGCTTCACCGGAACAGACAGTGCCCGCTGCCGGCAGATCCGGGAACTGGCGGTCACTTCCTTCCCGAAGTTCCGTCACAAATCCGGCCGTAGCACCTACAACTTCTGGAAGACCAACCCCAGTATGGTATTCCCGAATTCCGGTTTCCTGAATATGTTTAAGAAATGGCACTCATTACCTGATGATATCGACGATACATCGATCCTCTTGCTGGCCATGGAAGCGGATTCGGCTACCGCCCGGGCCACCAAGCGCCTCATGGAACAACATGCCAACACGGTGAGCTACGGCATCCGCAATACTTTCAAAAAGTACCGCGACATTCCGGCCTATTCCACCTGGTTCGGTAAAAGCATGCCCATCGATTTTGATGCCTGCGTATTAGCGAATACGTTATATTTTATGCAGCATTACAACATGGCAGACTCCCGGTTCGACAGTGCCACGGTCCAGCTGTTGGATAGCTTCATCCGCAACCGCGAGTACATGACCCACCCCGCCTACATTTCCCCGCATTACGCGCGTTCTCCCGTACTTATCTATCACTTCGCCCGGTTGATTCACCGCTATCCCGTTCCGGAACTGTCGCAGCACCGTGCGCAATTGATCACTGATGCCAACGCTTTACTGGCCGCCGCAAATGATGATATGGACCGGGTTATCCTGTCTACGGCGCTCCTGTGGCTGGGCGCCCCGCTCCGGAAATAGACCTGTCGAAAGTGGAGACGGATGGGGATTTCGTGTTCTTCGTGGCGGGCTTCAACTCCCTGCTGCCGGATTTCGGGAAGAAGACGTTCTCCGGTAATCATCTCATCAGTTACTATTATCGCTGCCCGGCGTATAACAAAGTACTTCTTCTCCAACATCATCTCCTGCGAAACGAACGACCGTAAATAGAAAAGGCTTCCCCATCGGGAAGCCTTTTAAAAGGTTGTAATAAAATCTAACGCAGATCGGAATTCCATTCCTGCCTGCCCAGTTCTTCGATCCTTTCGCGGCTGGTGTTGACCTGCGCTTTCAGATCGCTGAGGAGGGAATACAAGCCAAAGTACGTGCGGTTAATGTACAGCGAATGCCGGCTGCCGCGCGCCACTTTTGAGTCGCGTACTTCCTTCAGGTTGTAGAGGTAATCCATATAGGCGTATATCTCATTGAAATAGGCTTCGTCGCCGAAGTCGAAATGCGCTACGGTAAAGGGGAGCGTTAGCATGCGGATCATCTCCTGGAACAGGCCGGAGAAAAACACGATATCTTCCTCGGTGTCGCTCGGGTGGATCATCTCCAGTTGCGCATAGATCTGCCTGCGGCGGGTCTCATCTGCCAGGATATCTTTATCGGTGAGATGGAAGTAATTGACGTAAAAGTCTTCCGGGATCTCTTTTACACAACCGAAATCGAAGATGCCGACCGTTCCGTCTTCCCGCAGGAGGAAGTTACCGGGATGAGGATCTGCGTGGACGGTCCGCAGGTGGTGTACCGGAATTGATAAAAGTCCCACAGCGCCTGCCCGATCTTGTTACGGACTTCCTGGGAAGGGTTGGTGAGCAGGAATTCTTTCAGGTGTTTTCCTGTAGCCAGTCCATGGTGATGATCCGGTCAGACGACATTTCCGGGTAATATTCCGGGAACACGAGGTTGGGAATATGGGCGCAGTGGGCGCTGAGCTCCCGGGAGCGGCGAAGCTCCAGTTTATAGTCGGTCTCTTCCAGCAGTTTGGATTCGATTTCTTCGAAATACTTGTCCATATCCACTTCGTTCATTCCCACGATCCTCACGGCGAAGGGCTTTACGATGCGCAGGTCGGATTTTACGCTGCTGGCCACGCCGGGGTATTGGATCTTTACGGCGAGTTGTTTGCCGTTTTCTCCGCCCGGTGAACCTGTCCGATAGAGGCCGCATTGCTGGCTTTCAGTTCGAACTTGTCGTATAACTGGGAGGGCGTTTGCCCGAGGGTTTTGACGAAGGTGTTGACAACCAGCGGCCCGGAAAGCGGGGAGCGCTGTATTGGCTCATGGCGAATTTGTCGGAATAGGCTTTAGGCAGCATGCCACGGTCCATACTGAGCATCTGCGCTACTTTCAGGGCGCTGCCTTTGAGCTGGCTGAGCGTGTCGTAAATGTCTTCCGCGTTATCGTGATGCAGTTGCTCCTTGCTGACCGAGGGGTCCATGAGCTTGCGGGTGTAGTGCTTGATATAATTAGAGCCCACTTTGAGCCCGGTGGTCACGAAGCGGCCGGCCCGCTCCACTTTGCCGGTGGGGAGGTGTTGTTGTTCTTTCATGGCGGTCGCTATTTCCGGGTGAACATGAATTTACCGAAGTCGAGCAGGCTGTCGATCGTGTTACTGTGGATCAGCTCAAAGCTGAGGTTCACGGCTTTTTCAATGGCCGCGTCCGTCAGTTCGAATTGCTCGCTCCGGTCGCCGATCCAGTATTTGAGCACAAACAGGGCCTGTACCCAGAAGCCGTGCACATATTGGTCGGAAATATACTTTCGCTCCTTGATCTCGGAGGTCAGGTAGCCTTCCTTGATCAGGCCGGATGCATAGTCATAAAACGCCTTCTTGAAAGCCGACAACTGCCCCAGCTGGCTTAGCGGTATCTGGGAACGACGGTATTGCTGCAGGATGTAGCTGCGGTCGTCTTTCAGGCGCTGGACCCAGAGGAAGTAAAAAGCGAGGAGTTTTTCCCGGGAGGAATACTGCAGGTACGTTTCGTCGGTTTGCAGCTGGTCTACAGTGCGTTGGAACACATCCAGCCAGATGTCTGCCTCCAGGGCTTCGAAGTTGCTGTAAAACTGATAGAATTCCGCCTCCGGCACATCGAGGATTTTGCAGAGTGCGAAAACAGAAACAGGCGCCTGGCCATTTTCAAGCCAATAACGCTTGTACGCATCGCGAATGGATTGTTTTTCCATGTTCTTTTTGGTTTAAAAGAATGAATCGAAGGGGAGGAACGGGTTATGCTACAAAATTACGGCCTCACGCAATACGCACGTCAATCCATGTGGAAAATATTTTCGAAAATAACCGGAAAGGCAGGATGGTAGGGGATATGAGATGAAATGTTAATTTTTTCAAAAAGGACGGGAATGGAAAGGTTTGTAACTTGATGACAAACAGGAAAACATGGATAGAAGATTTGCAGGTCTGCGGACCGTTATATACCGCGTGCCAGACGTGCCGGCAGGTAAAGAATGGTATCAGAAGGCTTTTCAGACAGAACCTTATTTCGATGAGCCATTTTATGTTGGCTTTGAAATCGGCGGCTATGAACTGGGCATCCAACCGCTGGCGCCCGGCGAATCGCATCCCGGAAACGGCGCCGTGGAAACATACTGGGGCGTGGAGAACGTCCGCGAAGCATATGATTTCCTCATTTCACAGGGCGCAACGTCACGCTCGGAGCCAAGAAACGTGGGTGGCCCCATCGAAGTGGCCACGGTACTTGACCCCTGGGGAAATATAATCGGGTTGATTTACAACCCCTGTTCCAGTTAAGTCATAAAAAGAGCGCTGACGGCGCTCTTTTTTATGGGGGAAAGTCTTTATCAGGATACTGCGGCCACCTTACCGGGGCCGGGTTGCTGCGCTGCGGCTTCGGCAGTCACCTGCCGGTTGAGGAAGTACATCATGACCATCGTAATGATCAGGGCCACGGAGATTACATAGCCCAGGACCGGATAGTGTTCCAGGTATCCTGTTTCCGTGGAATGCACGATGCGGCTGGCGGCCACTGCGGCGATACCACCGGAAAGCTGCTGGATGGCGGCGTTAACGCTCATGAAAGAACCCCTGTCCTGCAGGGTAGGCAGAGAGGTCATGGTGGCCTGCATGGGAATGATCCGCGCGAAAACCGCCACCATCATGGTCACGTTGATGATCATTGCCAGGTAAAAGGGCGTGATGCCACGGTTCGTATATATGATCACCATCACAAGTGTAAGGGCACTGGCGGCATAAAAGATATTGGCGCGGCCCACCTTGTCCGACAGTTTGCCGATAATCGGCGAGACCAGCAGGTTGGCCAGCCCGGAAGCCATGAACAGCAAAGTGATGTCGTGCTTGGAAATACCCATATTATGCTGGGAGAAAGCGTTGCCGAAGGGCATGAGCATGTACCCGCCGGTGGCGATCAGCACGGTGGTCAGGAATGCCAGCCGGTAGCGTGGTTCTTTTACCGTATCGGCCAGGTGTTTGAAGGCGTTCTTTTCGGTATTCTTCCCGAGGTGGCCGGTGATCGGTTGCATGAAGTAACCGATCAGCAGCCCTAATATGGTCCCGAAACCGGCTATCATCCAGAAGGGGAAGTGCCAGTTGAAACGGATGGCCAGTTCCCAGCCGATAGGGATTCCCAGGATCTGGCTGAGGGCGAAAGCCATTTGCGTATAGCCCATCATCCGCCCCTGGTCTCGGGACGGAAGAGGTCCACGATGATGGCCAGCCCGATGGAACTGATCACCCCGCCGAACAGACCCGTAACGATACGCGCCACCAGTAGCGTAGGGTAATCATTCGCAAGGGCGCAAAAATACGTGCCGAGGATAAAACCGGTGTAAAACACCATCAGCATCTTCTTACGGTCGAATTTGTCGGCAAAGCCTGCCGCAGCGATGGCGGAGATACATGCGCTGAAAGGATATGCGGCCACCACCATGCCGAACTGTTTGGCGCTGAAGTCGTGGAGGAGGATTTCCCCAGCGGGTTCATTACCATGAAATCGAGTACCACCGTAAACTGCATGAGCGAAAGCAGTACGATCATGAGCACCTGGTAGCGGGTGAAAATGCGTGTTTGGGGAGCGTGTGTTTCCATTGGAGGTTTTGAATCGTAGTGTGTGTCTTTATTGTCGTTTGTTAACCGGGCAGCTCCTCGCAGAAATAACCGCAAGCCGTCACCCTTTCGATGATGGGCGAAGGGTCGGGGTTGCGGGTCTCAATCCTGAGGACCTTATCGGTATCTTCCCGGTCTACCGTCCATTTGTGGAGGCCGGGAGCTTCGTCCAGTATGGGCGCTACCAGGCGGAGGTCTTTCTTGAACCGGATATTGGTGCGGAAAATGAGCACTTCCAGTCCGGTGGCGGTTGCATAAGCGGTGGGCATGGGCGTTAGGTTTAATGGTGATAAGATAGGTTTCGTCATGTGGGTTTAAGCGCTTTGAGGACCAGCTGGAGCGTTTGTTCCATGGCTTCGTCAGTCAGTACGAAAGGCGCATGGCCGAAGGTCTTCTCCTGTGTATGGAACTTGATGAGCTGGTAAAGCGGGGCAAACGCCACCGACCAGTATACTTCGAAAGGCAATGCAATCAGTTCTTTCCGTTCTATGGCGTTATGCACAAACTTCCCCATCACTTCCTTGAACGAGGCATAGATCCGGCCTGACACCTTGTTATATAAGTGCGAATACCGCATCTTTTCCAGGAATTCCACATCCAGCGGGTGCTTGATGAAGTGGCCGGCCCTGTTGCGCCATTGCTGGCGGAGCCCTTCTTCAAAATGCATTTCCGGATCGAAGTCGGTCAGGCTGCTCTCCAGCAGGGTTTCCGCCACGCGGTAGGTGACTTGCAGGATGAGGTCTTCCCGATCCTTGAAGTAGATGTAGAGCGTGGCGGGGATACCCCGGCCGCCCGGGCGAGTTTGTTCACCCCGAACCCATCCAGCCCTTCCTTCACGATCATTTCGATCGCTTTCTGATGTAAAAGGCAAATCTTGTTTTCGTCCCTTGGTCGCATGCGGCTGCAAAGATAAGTGAGCGATCGCTTACTTACTAATTAATTTTTAGACTGGATAGGATGACGGGGATCTGGGCGTTGGGGAGAGAAAAGTGTACGGTCATCCCCTGTCATGTGTACGGTTAAACAACCTTATTGCTCAACTATCAACTCCATATGCCTGTGGTTAGTATGAACCGTATTTGATCCGTATATAAGCCGCATATAAACCGCCTCCATAATTAGGGCGGCTTATATGCGGCTTATAGGCGGTTTATATGCGGCTTATATGCGGCTTATCTTACCCGGAAGTATACGTTTTCCATACGCTTAGGTACCCTGGAGGTACAGTTTGCCAGCTCCCGGCGTACCGGTCGCCAGGCATTTACAATGCCAGATTGTGCGCTTTATTAAATTAAAATATTGATGAAATGGGGCAGATGTCAACAAAGAAAAAAGGGCGCCGGTAAGGGCGCCCTTTAGTGCTTTATGTTCCTTCGGGCTTTCGGCCGTCAGGTTGCGCGTCAAAGAATTTCGAAGGAACATTCCGCAGCCGGTAGCTGGCTGCAGTCCGGCGGGCCGGATGCGGAATGTGGGCCGGGCGCCCTGTTAAAAGCTACCGGCCGCTTAGGCCCGCTGGTTCGCGCCCCGGCGGGCCTGCCTGAAAACGTTGGTACGCATGCGACGTTCGCATGCCTGCATATCTTGATTCCACCGGAGGCCTGTTCGTCCTGCGTCAGGGTCTTGGAAACTGGTAGACGTAAACGATCAGCCAGCCGTTCGGTGAGGAAATTTAATAATAAATGGAAATGAATGTGGAAGGAGGTGTCAGCAGGGCGGGCGGAAGATGGCGCCTGCGGCGGAGAGGGATAGCGGTGCTGCACCCATCCCGTAAGGGGTTTGGCCGCTTCGTCAGGGGCGACGGGGCGGGGCGCTTCAGCCAGCAGGGTGATATCCTGCAGCTTCAGGTGTACGGGGGCAGACTGCATCTGCTGCTCTTCCGTTTGGGCGTTCCCGAAAGCGGCGGCCATAATCTTCGCGCAACCGCAATCCTCCGCGAAATCGCGGTGATCGATCACATAGGCCCGCACCATACATTGCATGTACCCGGTAACCCGGATGGCAAAGTGTACGCTGACGAGCGCCAAAAGACATATGGCCAGGAAGGAACGCAAAGCATCCTAAATATAGTTGAAAAATTGGAAATATGAAGCGCCTTTTTCCCGATTGCGAAAGTCATTTTCCCGATTTGATCAACGGTCCCGGCCGTTCTGACGCATTTTTGCAGAAGATTTAGGCTCCATATGAGAAAAGTAGTAGGAAAATTCACCTTTGGCTGGGTCTGGCTTCCGGGCTGATAGTATTTATTATCAGCGTAACCGGGTGCCTGCTCGCATTTGAATGGGAACTGCGCAGCCTCTTCGGCAGGCAATGGTTCCACCTCGAGCCCGGAGCCAGAACGGCGCAATCCGCCCCGCTTCCCCCTTCCGCTCTCCGCGCCATCGCCGAAAAGGAGATCGGCAAAGATGCCCAGGGCGTCATCTATGGCGGCAAAACTACAGTTCCGTCGTGCAGTTCTATGGCCGCGGCGATGATGCCTATTACCAGCAGGTCTTTATGAACCCCTACAACGGCCAGGTCCTGAAGGTCTGGGACGCCAAAAGCGACTTTTTCCGCATCGTGCTGGAAGGCCACTTCAACCTCTGGCTTCCCGCAAGATCGGCCAGCCCATCGTTGCTTACGCCACCCTCGTCTTTTTCGTATTACTGCTTTCCGGCCTGGTGCTCTGGTGGCCGCGCAATAAGGCCGCCCGCAAGCAACGCTTCTCCGTGAAGTGGGACGCCAAATGGAAACGCAAGAACTACGACCTGCATAACGTGCTCGGATTCTATGTCATGAGCATCGCCGTCATCCTCGTGATAACCGGCCTGGTTTGGGGCTTCAAATGGTGGAGCAACGGACTTTACTTCGCCACTACCGGCGGCAAGTCGCTCAGCGACGCGGTTTATCCCATCTCCGATACCACTAAGCTTACACCCGGCCACTCGCTCGCGCAGAATACCGATATCGTTTGGGAAAGAGCGTTGAAAGCCAAGCCGGCTGAAGCGGGCCTGTCGATGTACTTCGCCGTGGGCAACAGCGCCCCCATCAGCGTAACCATTAACAACCGCCCGGGAACATACTACAAAACAGATAACTATCTCTTCGATCAATACACCCTGCAACCGCTGCAGGCTACCGGTCCGTACGCGCGGCAAGTATGCAGACGCAGGTATGGGCGACAAGCTCCGCCGCATGAACTATGACCTGCATGTTGGAGCGGTGTGGGGCCTGCCGGGCAAGCTGCTCATGTTCTTCGCGAGCCTCATCTGCGCGAGCCTCCCGTTACGGGATTATGCGTATGGCTGGGCCGTAAAAGAAGCAGAAGAAAGCGGCGCCGAAGAAGATCGCGCTGCAGCCGCAACCGGCGTTGTCTTAAATTCTTCCCTGTTGCTGACGATAAAAGCTGTAAGTTTAACGAATGAAAACAACAGCTGCCTATTGGCGGGAAACTCTCCAACTAACACCACACATCGAAGGCGGCTCATTCCGTGAAACTTACCGCGCACCGCTGGCCGTGCAGCCAGACGGATTCGCAGGACCCAGAAACGTTTCCACGGCAATTTATTTTCTGCTGGAAGACGGCGATTTTTCAGCTTTCCATCGTATTGCTTCAGACGAGATCTGGCATTTTTATGATGGCACACCGTTGCATATTTATGAAATCCGGCCGGAAGGCACGCTGCATGTGCACCTGCTGGGCCGCAATATCCGGAAGGGGGAACAATTGCAGGTAGTGATCCCGGCAGGCAGCTGGTTCGCGTCCAGCGTTGAAGAAACAGGAGGATATTGTTTAGCCGGATGCACCGTGGCGCCCGGGTTCGATTTTGCCGACTTTGAACTGGCCAGCCGCAACGAGCTGAGCGCCAGGTTCCCGCAACATAGCCAACTGATCGCTTTACTGACCCGTTCATAAAACCGGTACGGATTTTTTCATGGACAAGATGCTGCATTTCTTGTCCGGATTTTCTATTTTTCAGGATTAATCGTCAACTATGAGCAGAAGAAACTTTCTCCGTCAGACCGCTATTCTTTCCTCCGCGGCGCTTCTCCGCCCCGCGCTCTCCTGGGCTTCGGCTGATCCGTTCCCCGTGGTGCGCGTACCCGAAGCGCAGCGCAAGTTCAAAAGCAAAGCGGTAGAAGATGCTATAGCCGCCGTGCAGAAAGGTGTGAAAGATCCTGAAATGGCCTGGCTGTTCAATAACTGCTTTCCCAACACGCTCGATACGACCGTCGAACATACCACGATCAACGGCCGCCCCGATACATACGTGATCACCGGAGATATCGACGCCATGTGGTTGCGCGACAGCACCGCCCAGGTATCTCCTTACCTGCAGCTGGTCGCCAAAGACAAAGATCTGCAACACCTCATCGCAGGGGTGATCAACCACCAGGTGAAATGCATTCATAAAGACCCTTACGCCAACGCGTTCTACAAAGATGAAAACAAACGCGGCGAATGGGCGACAGACATCACCGACATGAAGCCCGGCATCCATGAGCGCAAATGGGAAATCGACTCCCTTTGCTATCCCATCCGCCTCGCTTACCTCTACTGGAAAAAGACCGGCGACACATCGCCCTTCGATACCGCCTGGAAAGAATCCATCGCCCTCACCGTTAAAACCTTCCGCGAACAGCAAAGGAAAGACGGTCACGGCCCATACACTTTCCAGCGCACCACTTCCTGGGCTACAGACGGCGTGCCCTCAGCGGCTATGGCTACCCGGTAAAACCCGTGGGCCTGATCTGCAGCACCTTCCGCCCGAGCGATGATGCCACCATCTTCCCCTTCCTTATCCCCTCCAACTTCTTCGCCGTAGTAAGCCTCCGCCAGGCGGCTGAGATACTCACCGCGCAAAAGCTGGACGCCACGCTGGCGGCAGATTGCCGTACGCTGGCCACCGAGGTGGAGAACGCACTAAAGAAATATGCCGTGACAACGCATCCGCAGTTCGGTAAAGTATATGCTTTCGAAGTGAACGGTTATGGAAGTTTCAACCTCATGGATGACGCCAACGTAGCCTGCTGGCCCTGCCCTATCTCGGCGCGGTGAGCCCCGCCGATCCGGTGTACGTCAACACCCGCAAGATGATCCTGTCTTCCGAAAACCCCTTCCATTTCTCCGGGAAAGCAGGAAAGGGCATCGGCAGCCCGCATACGGGAATGGACCGCATCTGGCCCATCAGCGTGGTGATGCAGGGACTGACCAGCAAAAACGAGAGCGAGATCCGTGAATGCCTGCGTATCCTGAAAGGCTGCCATGCCGGAAAAGGCTTCATGCACGAATCCTTCCATAAAGACGATCCCGCGCAGTTTACCCGTTCCTGGTTCGCATGGGCCAACACGATCTTCGGCGAGTTCATCTGGAAAGTATTCACCGAACGGCCGCATTTACTGCAATAATTGCGTTACATTTAATTACTCACGTACCGATCCCCACTATGGAGCGAAAGCCTGATGCAAACGCATATTTTATTACACGTTGGCAATCCCAGATCAAAAAGGGACTGTTCGAATATATCATTATGCTGCTCTTGCAAAAGAAGGAACGGTACGGGTACGAGCTGATCAGCGAGATCAAGAAACTCGCCGATATGGATATCGCCGAAGGAACGATCTATCCGTTGTTGAGCCGGCTCAAAAAAGAAAAACTGGTGGAATCGAGATGGGTGGAGATGGATGAAGGCGTTCCCCGCAAATATTACCAGATCACCGAACTGGGTAATGAATACCGAAACCATGTATCAGTATCTCGGTGAACTGATGCAGGCCATAACCGACCTGAAGCAAGTATAAAAAATCCGCAGATGAACGGCGACAAGAAATATATCCTCTCTCTCGATCTCGGCTCCAGCGCTGCGGGGCTGTGCTTTTTCCCGCGAGGGACAGGTGGTGCGGCATTTACAAAAGGAGTACGAAAAGTATTATCCGCAACCGGGCTGGATCGAAGTAGATCCCAATGAGATCTGGTACACGATGCTTTCGGTGGTGGAAGAGCTAATCGCCACAGCCGGCATCCGCGCGGGTGACATCGCCGGCATCGGCATCGCCAACCAGCGGAAACCACCGTGATATGGGACCGTGAGAAAGGAGAGCCGGTGTATAACGCCATCGCCTGGCAGGACCGGCGTACTTCCAAGCTCGTGGACGCTTTCCGTTACCAGGGATTCTCCGGGCTGGTGCAGCGAAAAACCGGCCTTATCCTCGACGCTTATTTCTCCGCCAGCAAGATATCCTGGATCATCGACCATATCCCTGACGCAAGGCTCCGCGCCGAGCAGGGCAGACTGGCATTCGGTACCATCGACGCCTGGCTGATCTGGAAACTAACCGGCGGCAAAAAGCACGTCACAGATCTGACCAACGCATCGCGCACGATGCTCTTCAACATCCATACGCTGGAATGGGACGAAGAGCTGCTGCGGCTGTTCAATATTCCACATCAACTATTGCCGGAGATCTGCTCTAACAGCGAGGTCATCGGCCACACCCAACCGGGCCTCCTCGACGCCGTGATACCCATCGCCGGCGTTGCGGGCGATCAGCAGGCGGCCCTTTTCGGGCAAATGTGCCTGGAGCCCGGCATGGTAAAGAATACATACGGGAGCGGGTGCTTCGCCCTCATGAACACCGGCTCCAAACCCGTTACCTCCGATAACCACCTGCTCACCACCATCGCATGGAAGATCGGAAACGAGACCACCTATGCCCTGGAAGGCAGCGTATTCGGCGGCAGCTCCGTTTTCCGTTGGATCCGTGACGGGCTGGGGCTCATTGAGGCCACGGCCGAGATCGAGGCACTGGCGCAAACGGAACCTGACAACGGCGGGGTTATGTTCGTTCCGGCTTTGTCCGGTTTGGGAACCCCGCATTGGGACCCTTATGCCCGCGGCATGATCATCGGGATCACCCGGGGCACTTCCTCCGGCCATATTGCCCGGGCTGCCCTCGAAGGGGTGGCGCTCGGTATCGCCGATGCGCTGGACGCCATGGAAAAAGACAGCGGGCGCGCCATTCGGGAATTGCGGGTAGACGGTACTTCCGCCACTTACGATTTCTTCATGCAGATGCAGACAGACATCCTGCAATATCCCGTTATGCGCCCGACCGTTATGCCTGCAAGCGCCACCGGCGCCGCATACCTGGCGGGCCTCGCCACCGGCTTCTGGACGCTCCAGGAAATCCGGGAACGCTACACTATCCAACGTGTCTTTGAACCGGAAGAGCAACCCGGCCCCGCTCTGCGTGAACGTTGGCAAAAGGCCGTGGCACGGGTGAAGAACTGGGATTTCTAAATGCATGCACCGCCGGACGGCCACCCCGCCGCCCGGATCAGGGATATAACACGATCGCCATGGTCCATAAGGGAACAAATCCCCCTTGTCGCGTTAATATCATAAACCCCTGACATGCAATGATCAAACAATTAATACCGGCAGAATTCCAGATTTCCCGGAAATAGCGGGTAAAAACGTTTAATTTTGCCAGTATCGGAATGCGATGTATATTGTATAATAATGCCTTGAATCCAATAGCGAAAATGAACCGTTCAGAACAACTGCAAAAAATCGGGGAGACCAGCGACTGGGACGTAATTGTAATCGGCGGCGGCGCCACTGGCCTGGAGCCGCACTGGAAGCCGTGACCCGTGGATACAGAACCCTCCTCCTGGAGCAGTCCGATTTTGCGAAATCCACGTCCAGCAAAGCAACCAAACTCCTTCACGGCGGCGTCCGTTACCTGGCCCAGGGCGATGTGGCCCTTGTCCGCGAAGCCAGCGTAGAAAGAGGGCTCCTGCTGAAAAATGCCCAACACCTGTCCCGCAACCTGTCATTCGTCATCCCCGCCTATAGCTGGTGGGAAGGCATTTTCTACACCATCGGCCTCAAGTTGTACGACTGGATGGCCGGTCGCCTCAGCCTCGGCAGTTCCAAACACATTTCCCGGAAGAAAACGCTCAACCTCCTGCCCGGTCTCAAAGAAGACCATCTCACGGCAGGCATCCTGTATCATGACGGGCAGTTCGATGACGCCCGACTGGCGGTGAACCTCATGCAGACCATCTACGATAAAGGCGGCGTGGCGCTCAATATATGAAAGTAACCGGCCTCGATAAAGACGGCGGCCAGCAGCTCAATGGCGTGAAGGCAACCGACACGGAGACCGGAAAGGAATACAAATTCAAAACCCGCGGTATCATTAACTGCACGGGCGTATTCGTGGATGACATCCTCGAAATGGACGACCCGGCCATCAAACGTAAGATCGTGGCCAGCCAGGGTGTTCACCTGGTGCTGGATCGGTCCTTCCTGCCGGGTGATAACGCTCTGATGATCCCCAAGACCTCAGATGGGCGCGTGCTGTTCGCCGTTCCCTGGCATAATAAAGTGGTAGTAGGTACTACAGACAACCCGGTCAATGAGATCTCCCTCGACCCGGTAGCTATGGAAAAAGAGATCCAGTTCATCCTGGAAACCGCAGGCCAGTACCTTGAAAAGCCCCGCAGCGAAGCGATGTAAAAGTGTGTGGGCGGGCCTCCGGCCTTTGGCTAAGCCGGAAAAGAGCGAGAAAACGAAGGAGATCTCCCGCAACCATAAGATCATGGTGTCTCCCTCAGGGCTGGTAACCATCCTCGGCGGCAAATGGACGACCTACCGCCGCATGGGCGAAGACGTAGTAGACAGGCTGGAAAAGGTGAAAGGCTGGACGGTTACCGAATCCGTTACACGGAAACTGCCGGTTCACGGTGCGTCTGTCAAACTAGACGATTCAGATCCTTTATATTTCTATGGCTCGGACGCTTCGGCGGTGAAAAACCTCGCCGGCGGCGGAAAGTATTAAGCGAAGGATTGGGCATCATCAGCGGACAGGTACTCTGGGGCATCCGCTCCGAAATGGCACAGACCGTGGAAGATATCCTGGCCCGCCGTACCCGCGCCCTGTTCCTCGATGCCGATGAGGCGGTACGCATCGCGCCGGAAGTGGCGCAGATCATGGCAACCGAAACCGGCCGCAACGGGAATGGATAGCCCAGCAGGTACGGGAGTTCCAGGAACTGGCCAAAACGTACCGTCTGAGCTGATAAATCAGATTACATCCACTTTACTTTATCTTCAAGAGGCTTTACGCGCCGGCCGGTGCGTGGAGCCTCTTCTGTATAACCCAGATAGAGGAATCCCATCACCTTGTCTTCGTCCCGCAGGCCCAGGTAATCCTGCATGGCGGGGAGTAGGTCATGCCTCCCGAGCCCCAGTACACGGCGATGTTCTTCGCGGTGGCTGCGAGCCAGAGGTTTTCCACGGCGCAGGCGGTAGCCGCCACTTCCTCGATCTCGGGAATCTTAGGGTTGGCGCCGCGCTTCATCACCACGGCAATAACGTGGGATGCCAGGTCGCCCTGGGTCTTCAGTTTCTCGTAATTGCCCAGGATGAACTGTGCGGAAGGTGTGAACTGTTTGTACAGTTCGGCATGGTCGGTGCAGAATTGCTGTACCTTATCGCCCCCGTATACCATAAAGTACCAGGGTTCGGTAAGGCCGTGGGTCGGGGCCCAATCGGCCAGCTGCAACAGTTCCTGAATGGTTTCGTCGTCGATTTTCTTTCCGTTCATGGCCGTAGGTTTCACCGTACGGCGGTAAAGGATGATGTCCTGTATGTTATTCGTCATGCGTTGGTTTTACTAAGTGCTGATTTAAGTGCTTCCGGAAGGCGCGCCACTTTGCGGGCGTCGTAATCGAAGCATACTATACCGGTTTTGGCTTCGGCGATCATGGCCAGTTCGCCGCCCCGGAAGGTGCTGATGCGGTAGAAAAGGTCGAAGCCCACGGAGCTGAATTCTTCCGCGGTCACTTCAACTGTCAGTTGGTCGCCGTAAAACCCCTCACCTTTATATACGATCGCGAGGTCCGCCATAATGAGCGCGGTGCCGAAGACCTGCAGCTCGGTGGCGCCGAAAGACGCCAGGTAGCGCATGCGGGCTTCGTGGAGAATGGACACGATGGCGTCGTTACCAAGGTGGTTGCCATAGTTGATGTCGCTGATCCGGACGGGGACCTGGGTGATGAACCGGTAAGAGTCCGGCATATCGATCTTAACTCTTGCCATGGCGTTCCTGTAAAAGGCGATGAGCTTTTTGAAGGCTTTCCCGCGGTGACTGAATTGGTTTTTCTCGCTCATTTCCATTTCCGCGAAGGAGCGGTCGCCCCGGTGGGTTTGAATATCGGGTCGTATCCGAAGCCTTTTCCGCCGCTGCGTTCGGTAAGGATCTCGCCTTCGGCCACGCCTTCGAACTGGTATTCAGCGCCATCAAGATAAAGACTGATGACGGTACGGAAACGGGCGGAGCGCTGCGGGTTGCCTTGCATCAGGCGGATTACCTTTTCGATGTTATCGTCCGCGCTTTTGGCCTCGCCGGCGTATCGTGCGGAGAGAACGCCCGGTTCGCCGTTGAGTGCGTCGATCTCCAGGCCGGTGTCTTCGGAAAAGGAGTCCTTCCCGGTCATGTTATAAATGGTGAGCGACTTTTCCTGGCGTTTTCTTCCAGGGTAGGGTGCGGCTCGGGGATATCGATGTCTATTCCGGCTTCCCGGAGGGTAACGATGGAGAACTGATCGCCCAGCATGGAGCGGATCTCCTTTACTTTATTCTCGTTGTTCGTCGCAAAACCAGTTCCATATGCTTGTTTAAATTCCGAATAATTGTTTGAGGCCCATCCAAAGCCTGCCTTTCAATGCTTTGTCGGTTGCAATGAGTTGCAGGTCGTCCGAATAGAGGACGGGGATGCCCTGAAAGGAGGTGATCTCGTAGGGTTGAGCGGGTGGAAGTCCCAGTGTGGCGGGATTAACGGCGAAATAGATGGCCTGGCGGGCGGGGATCTTCGTGAGATAATCCTGCAACCTTGCGCCGGGATAATTTGCCGTGTTTACCAATGCAACATCCTGCATGCCTAGTTTGCATGCGTTCAATATATTCGCGAGCAGATTGAATGATTCATCGCTCAAATACGCTTCGCTTTCATTTTGTATCAGCAGCAGGATGTTTTTTTGATTTTCGCCTAAATATTTGATTTCAGGCATGGCTTTCGCCTCGGCGGGAACGACGGTAATTTCCTCCGGAATGATAGGCTGGTGGTACATTTGCGCCAACAGAAACGGGTCCAGCTGTAATCGCTCAAGGCTCATAAATATGATATTATTACTTAATGTTAGAATCCCATGTGTGGGAAAAAACGTTTATTTGCGGATCGTTCGGTGGAACGGAATCATGCAAATGAGCGTGTAAAAATATTGAGATAAAATTGATAAACCATGATGGCAGTAGAATATCCCACCGCTAAATCTACCGTGATGGAAGAAGCGAAGCAGAGGATTAAGGTGACGAAAACCTCCCGGAGCAGGCTCCTGAGGTAGACTTCGATCACCTGGTATTTGGGAAGAAATATGCAGACCATATGCTGGTGGCCGATTTCGACGGGAAGGAATGGAAGAATGCGGAGATCGTGCCTTTCCAGCCTTTCCAGGTAAGCCCTTCCAATGCCGCCTGGCATTACGGGCAGGCGATTTTTGAAGGGATCAAGGCATATAACGACCAGCAGGGGAATCCGATGATTTTCCGCCCTTACGACAACTATGCCCGCTTTAACAAGAGCGCGGAGCGGATGGGGATGCCCGATGTGCCGGAATGGCTGTTTATTGGCGGTATGGCCATGCTGATCGATCTGGACCGCGGATGGGTGCCTTCCAACGAAGGTTGTTCGCTTTATCTGCGGCCTTTTATGATCGCGATGGATGAATTCATCGGCGTACGGCCTTCGGATACATACCGTTTTGCGGTGATTAACAGTCCTCGGGCCCTTACTTCAACAAGCCTATCCACCTGCTGGTGCAGGATAAATATATCCGCGCCTTCCCCGGCGGGGTTGGTTACGCCAAGGCGGCCGGTAACTATGGCGGCGCCATGTACCCGACCATGCAGGCGCGTAAAGACGGATATGACCAGATCCTATGGGTAGACGGCACAGAATACAAGTGGCTGCAGGAATGCGGTACCATGAACGTGTTCGTGATCATTGGCAATCGTGCCCTGACGCCGGACCTGACGAACGGGACCATTCTGGCAGGGGTAACCCGCGCCAGTGTGATCGACGTGCTGACGGATATGGGCCTGGAAGTGGAGGAGCGCCCTGTTTCCATCGAGGAAGTAGTGGCTGCCCATGAAAACGGTACCCTGCGGGAGGTGTTCGGTACTGGTACTGCGGCAAGCGTGGCCTACGTTGAGCAACTGGACTACAAAGAGCACAAGATCAGCCTGGATACCACGAAATATGTGGTAGGGCCTGAAGTGATCGACCGGCTGGATGCGATCCGTACCGGAAAAGTTGCAGACGAGCGTGGCTGGAACTTTGTAATTGATTGATAATAAGCCGACTTGATAGAGACGCCGGGTCATATTGCATGGCCCGGCTTTTCATTTGGGGATATCATGTATATAAAGGACTGAGGCGGCAGCTTGCGTGAAAGTGGGAAACCTTGTATCTTTGCGGCCTTATGACGCTTTCGGTATTCAGGCAAACTTTGCAGCACGACGTGCCGCCGGCCGGGTTAACGCCCGCTTTGCTGGCCATGTGGTGGGATGGCAGGGGAGACTGGGACCGGAGCCACGACATAGCGCAGGAAGATCATTCTCGCGCCGGGTCGTGGGTGCATGCGTATCTCCATCGCAAGGAGGGGGATACGGGGAATGCGGCGTACTGGTATGCCCGGGCGGGGAAGCCTGTGTTCCGGGGCACGCTGGAGGAGGAGTGGGACCAGCTTTCGGGGCTTTATTATTAGAGAATCCCCGTTAATTGGCCGTTTTTCGGAAAAAACTTCCTGGTTATTTTGTAATGTAATAGGAAGTGATACCTTTGCCCTCCCAAATTCCCTTTATCGGGAACATCGGGTTTCATTGTAAAACAGCAGTAAAATATAAAATAGGTAAGAATGCCTACAATACAACAATTAGTAAGAAAAGGAAGAGAAATTATCCGGGCCAAATCCAAGTCCAGAGCTTTGGATGCTTGCCCGCAGCGTCGTGGCGTATGTACCCGTGTGTACACTACCACTCCGAAGAAACCGAACTCCGCACTGCGTAAGGTTGCGAAAGTGAAGCTTACCAACAAAGTGGAGGTTATCGCTTACATTCCGGGTGAAGGCCACAACCTGCAGGAGCACTCTATCGTACTGATCCGTGGTGGTAGGGTGAAAGACCTTCCGGGTGTTCGTTACCACATCGTACGTGGCAGCCTCGATACTGCTGGTGTGAAAGACAGGAAGCAAAGCCGTTCCAAGTATGGTACTAAAAAGGAAAAGGCTAAAAAATAATTTGTAATAAATAGTTGAAATTTTTCAATAAATGAGAAAGCAAGCTGCGAAAAATTACCCCTGGCTCCGGATCCCAGATTCCAGGATAAATTGGTAACCCGCTTTGTGAATAACATCATGGAGCAAGGTAAAAGAGCATTGCATACCGTATTTTCTATGACGCGGTTGACCGTGTTAGCCAAATGACCAACGAAAACGGTTACGAAGTTTGGAAGAAAGCACTGACAAACGTAACTCCGGCCGTTGAAGTACGTAGCCGCCGTATCGGTGGTGCTACTTTCCAGATCCCCGCTGAAGTTCGTCCCGACCGTAAGGTGTCTCTGAGCATCAAATGGCTGGTTCGCTACGCTGGCGACAGAAATGGTAAGAGCATGGCCGAGAAACTGGCGAACGAAATCGTTGCTGCCAGCAAAGGTGAAGGTGCCGCTTTCAAAAAGAAAGAAGATACCCACCGTATGGCTGAAGCTAACAAAGCATTCTCCCACTTCAAGGTATAGCCATTCCGTTTTTTTAAGACGGTTTGTAAACATATCACAGGCTGGTCCGGTTTCCGGATCAGCCTTATGTTTTTGTAACATATCGTAGTCAAAGGAAACTCCCCGTAATTACAGGCCGCACCCGAATGAAGTAGCTGCATATCCCCAACCATCATATCCAGGTATAAAGAACCCTTCTGCTTTTATCAACGCCCCTCTCTGTTTAAAATAAGATCATTATAATTCATTAACTCCAGTGTATTGGCCCCGGTTGGTATTTTCTGGTGGAATACCGCCGGCCAGGACCGCGAACTATAACCGGCCCCCGATCTTTAATCAAATGCCTGTGATCGACGCTGGTTTTGATATAAAAAAGCAGCCCCGGGGAGGCTGCTTTAGGCTGATTAAGCCAGGTAGATAAAATAGGGCGGGATAGGTGATTATTTTGCAGTATTACACAAGGGCATTTTCATTGCATGACCGTAAATCATCACAAGAATAAACCTCCTGGTAAGCCGGGACTAAAATAAGCAGTAGCAAAGTTCTTTACCAGTGACCGGAAAACATGGAATTATCTTGAAGGTTCGATGCAATTGAATTAAGATGCAAACATTTCTTCACTTGTTTTGGTCAATGTATCTGAATGTGATTCAATGAAAGTATGGTAAAATAAAGGCAGTTATCTGCGGTGGTTATTCAAAGCGATAGTTAAATATGTTGCTCGTCTAAGCGTTGTGTAAGGTATAAAAACTTTGCAACGAATTCAAACGATGTGGAGAAATCGAAGGATGCTGATAAGTAAAATGGCCGCTTCAAAAGAAGCGGCCATCGTTATTGAATACACGAAGTTGAAACGCTATTTCACGTTAACCAGTACTTTAATTTTTCCTGTGCCGGAAGTCAGTTCCTGTAAGGCTTTGCCGAGCACCTGGCCGGTTTTTACCTTTTCGGGATCAGCTTTCATGGCGTAGCCAGGTCTGCTGGAAGTTACCAGCAGATCGCCACGTTCGATGGGGCCGCCTTCGTCACATACCTTAGTAGGAATAACGCCAACCACACCCATGGGGATCTGATCTTCTATATCATCAGCATTCTCCCGCTCAGTCAACAGCACGCCAGGTTTGGTGGCATAAACGCCTGCAACAAGTGTGGAATACGGCTGCGACGATTTTTCCATCATGCGGTCGGTGTGTTTGGAGATTACCATTACGTCTCCCGGTTCGTAGTCGGTGAGGGCGCCGTGAACATCAAACGCCTCCGCTAGGTCGGCGCCGGAATTAGTGGTTCCGCCATTAAAAAAGCCGCGACCAGTTTTATCGATTCGGGCTCTGTTGGCACCTACGCTTCTGAACGTGGCAATGTTTCCTGAAGCCCCGCGATGATCCACCATCAGCGCAGTGCCGGTGCCATCGTTACGGATATCTACCGTTGACTGACTATTTGAGGTATTGAAGTTGCTGAAGCGACCCGCCCGGCCGGTACCGAAGTTCGGTGTCCAGCCATATATCGCTGTACCGCTGCCATCGGCATTAGCTTCAACGGCGTTGCCGTCGTTGGCGTTAGCAACAATACCTTCGCCGGTGCCGTTCGTCAGTGCAATGAGCGCAGGCCGGGGATTCGTGGCATTGGAGACATAAAAAGCCCTGCAGTACCGCCAGTTCCATCGGCACGGCCATATACACCGGCAGTACCGAAGTTGGCAAAGATGGAATTCACAACACCCACGACACCTGCGGAGGTTCCTTGGGTATTATCAACGAAAAATTCTCCGGCATTACCATTACCGACCGTTTTAGCTGTGACTACGGTATTATCGTTGTCTTCATTGAAATGTTCGAAACGTGCCGCACGCCCTGTCGCGAAAGTAGGTACCCATCCGTACATAGCAGTGCCTGCTCCATCTATGTTCGCTTCTACCGCATTACCATCTTTTCCTGCGTTAGCAGTGATGGCATTGCCATTGCCATCGGTCAACGCGATGAGGATGCGCCGTTGCCCGAGGGATTAGATGCATAGAACAGACCTGCGCGGCCACCGGTTCCGGAAGATATGCCAAATACGCCGGCAGCTCCGAAGTTACCAAAGATCGTATTGACCTCAGCTCTTACCGCCGCGCCTACACTGTTGTTATTATCTAACAGGAAAGAAGAAGCGTTACCCAGCGTATTGTCCGGTATATTGCCGTTGCCGTTGGATACTACTTCCAATGTGTTGGCGTCAGTGTTTGTGTTGTTGAAGTTTTCGAATCTACCAGCCCGGCCAGTGCTGCTGTTTAAACCTACCTGGCCTAATACGCCTACACCCGTATTGGCGGTATTGGTAGCGATGAAGCCCCGTACGCCATATCCACCACCATCGTTACGTCCTACAACTGACCCTGCGATATCGCTGGTTGTCCGGCCTACGATAGCCTCTCCTCCGCCATTATTGTCGCCGACTACCCCCGCACTGGTTTGTGAAGCGGTGATGCCATGTACACCAAAACCAGCATTTGTAGATGCCCTTACACCTGCGCCGCTGCCAGTTGTCGAAACGTTCACTATTGTTCCATTACCTACTGAGTTGGCGGAAATGACCGTATTGTTATTAGCATTGTTGAAAATGCTGAAGTTCGCAGCGATGCCATTGTTACTGGTAGCGTTCAGGCCGGTTCCGGAGTTGCTGTTAGCATATACGCCGTACCCGTTTGCAGATGCATTACCATAAACACCAAGCCCGTTTGGCGTAGTACCATATACTCCCCATCCGGAACCATTTTGAGATCCGTAAACACCCACGCCTAATCCTCCTGTACCATTGTTGATGCCCCGTACTCCCGAAGAGAAGCCACCCGGTGAGGCAGAGGACACTACGCCACGCACCGCCCCAATGTTGCTAGTGCTGGTATTGTTAACGCCTTCCAGAGAAGTACCGTCTCCGTTGTTAGTGATGGAAAATAAAGTAGCTGCATTATTCTCCGCGGCGGCATAAGGAAGGGTGAGCCCGCCACCGCCTGCGTTATCCGCAGCAGGTGCCCATTCTGTACCGGAGTATTTTAACACCTGTCCTGCGATGGGGCGGCAACCGCCACCGGGATAGTTTGAATCCTGGCCACGTTGGGATTAGGATAAGTGCCACCAAGATCGCCACCCGCAGCTCCGTTCGGAGGCAAGCTGGTCGGGATAACACCCGCAGCAAGTTTAGGCAATGTGATTGCTCCATCCAGCACCTGTGCCGTATTTACTGCATCATTAGCGATGGTAGGATTGGGATAAGTTCCGCTCAGCGATCCACCGGCGGCAACGCCATTAATGTCACCCTGAGGCCCAGCAGGTCCAACTGGTCCCGCTGGTCCGATAGGTCCGATCGGCCCCGCAGGTCCGACAGGCCCGGCAGGACCAACAGGCCCTACGGCTCCATCTGCGCCAGCAGGCCCCACAGGTCCCTGTGGCCCCGCTGCGCCTATAGGCCCGGCAGGACCAACAGGCCCTACGGCTCCGTCAGCACCAGCAGGCCCCACGGGTCCCTGAGGGCCCGCTGCGCCTATAGGCCCGGCAGGACCAACAGGCCCTACGGCTCCATCAGCACCAGCAGGCCCCACGGGTCCCTGAGGCCCCGCTGCACCTATAGGACCGGCAGGACCAACAGGCCCTACTGCACCAGCCGGCCCCACAGGACCAATAGGTCCCGCAGGTCCCGCAACTCCCGCAGGCCCAACAGGCCCGGCAGCACCATCAGCGCCGGCAGGTCCAGCAGGCCCTTGGGAGCCCGCTGCGCCCGCAGGTCCGGCAGGCCCCACAGGCCCTACTGCACCAGCAGGCCCAACCGGACCAATAGGTCCCATCGCGCCAACAGGTCCGGCAGGCCCCACAGGCCCAGTAGCCCCATCAGCGCCAGCAGGACCTACAGGCCCTACAGGCCCGGCAGGCCCAATCGGACCAGCGGCCCCAGGAGCTCCGGCAGGACCAGTTGCCCCGGCAGGCCCTACAGGCCCGATTGCACCCATAGGTCCGGCGGGTCCCGCAGGTCCCTGAGGCCCGGCAGGCCCGGGATTGCCGTTAGCGGCGAACTGCGCAAAGGGCACGCTCATCAGCTGGTTGGTGCCCAGCGTTTGGTATCCGCCGCCGGTATTTACTTCTACTTGTACAAATTGATTGGCATTGCCCCAGGGAACGCCAGCAAACGTGCCAGTCACCGGTGTACCGCGACCTATCTGCAACGTGAACAAACCAATGTTATTGGTGGCAGTGTTATGTGTTTCCTGGTACTGTACGGCGCCATTAGGCCCGCCGCCACGGATAGAGAACCGTACGCTCACAGCCTGGTTGGCCAATACGGAACCGTTATTGTTGCGGGCAACAGCCTGGTAATTAATGCCCGACAATCCCGACTGGGCAAAACTTCCCAGCGCGGTCATCAGACTGAAACATATTAAGTAAAGTGTTTTTTCATAGTGCTCAGTTTTTAGGGGTGGTCTCTTTAGGCTTTTCATAATGCAGAGAAGGCTCTTTGCCCTGGGCCGCAGGATCGATGGGCTTCGCGGCTGCTTTACTTGCTGCACTGGCCTTTTCTTTCTGTGCCGCCTCGTTCGCGGTTGTATTGCTGGGAAGCTGATTGGCGGCAGCAGTATTTGTATTTGCCTTGCGCGCTGCGCCGGTTAAACTCCGGGAACGCCTCCGCCACCATTGGAACCAGGGAAGATATGTTGCCTTAGCGCCTCCTTGCTCGTAATGAGTGCTTCCTTGGATTTTGGGGCAGGTGGCGGGGAGTGACAGGCTTCTTTCCCTGGAAGACGCGTTCCTTAATAGACTGTCCTGTTTCGGAAGGCCGGGTCGCTTGCTGCGCATGTGCGCCAGCTATGGCGGACACTAACAGGATGGAGGTTGTTAAAATCTTGTACATGGATAGGTGAATTATCAGTAATAGGAAAGGTTTTATCTGTTATCCCTGAAGGGTGTATACATGAGCGTGAAGTTCATGCTCTTGCGCTGGCGCAGGCTGCCGCCTGTAGGCACCAGGTAGGCAAAATCGAGCTGGAACTGCTGGACCCTGACCCCGAAGCCCGCCGAGAACTGCTGCCTGTTGCCCTTTGAGGGGTCTTCGTAGAAGTACCCTGTGCGGACAAAGAAGTTGTTCTGGTAGGCGTATTCGAGTCCGCCTGCAAATGAGAACTCGCTGAACTCTTCCCGGAAGCCTCCCGGTGCGTCTCCGAAGGAGGTGAAGATGGACTCCACTACACTACGGTCCGGGTCTTTGCCCTTCTCGATCTCATTGGGGGGTTGCCGTCGGGGTCCAGTTTGTAGATGGGTGGCGTGGGCACCAGGAGCTTGTTGATGTCTACGGCTACGGTGAACTTATGATCTTCCGTGCGCACGAAGGTGTAACCGCCGCCGAGGCGGAGGTTCATGGGCAGGAAGGTCTTCTTTTGACTGTCATCGGTGTAGGACAGCTTGGAACCGATGTTGGTAAAGCTCAGTCCCCATGCCCAGCGGTTATTGCCGTCGATGTGGTCTGCATACCCTTGTGAGTAGATGCTGATATCGCCTGCAATGGCGGAGGCTGGTTTTTGGAGCTGTCCGTTGTAGGTACCGTTTCCGAGCTCGCTGCGGATGTAGCGTGCTGTGACGGCGAGCGCGAACTGGTTTCCGAGCTTCCTTCCATAGGCGAGGTCTACGGCGTATTCCCTGGGTTTGTACTGCTGGAGCACGGTTCCGTTATCGTCGCGGAAGGTGACTTCGCCATAATTGAAGTATTTGACTGCAGCGCCGAGGCTCTGCTGTCCGCCCCATGTCTTGAACCCTGAGAGGTAAGCCATGTGGGTCTTTTTGTCGAGCATGTCCCACATCCAAGGGGAGTAGGAAACGCTTGCGCCCCATTCACCGGCGAATGGGAGTTTTGCGGCATTTGCGAACATGGCGTTTGCGTCTGGCTCGAGGCCTGTGACGGCGTTGCCGGTAGCGCTGCTGCGGGCATCGGGGTTGATGAGGAGGAAGGAGCCGCCGATATTGAGGGGTTGGGCGGCGGACTTCTGTGCCATCAACGGGCGTACCGCCAGCATTCCCGCCAACAGGAGGAATAGATTAAGGTGCTTCATGGTAAACCGTTTAGGCTATTGAACAATAAGTTTTTCTGTGAACACGAACTGGTTGACCTTCAGGATGACGGTATAGATACCAGCGGCTAGTTTGTCTACGGAAGTAGGAATGACGACCTTTCCGGGCGCGTAATTCCTGACATCCTGGTAGATGACCTGCCCAGCGGTGTTCATGAGCAGGAATGTGACGGATGCGTTGGTCAGGAGGCTGAACTGGATCTTGAAGGTGGTCAGCGCCGGGTTTGGAAACAGGGAGAAATCCAGTATGGGGTTGCCGCCCGGAGCGAGGGGTGGCAGGATCTCGGGTTGGTGGAATCCCTGAGTTAGGAGGATGGGCCCTGCAGACAGGGGTGACACGGCGGCTTCCCCGATGGTGTAATCGAAGTGAATGCCGCCGATAATGCCGGACCCTCCTGATGAGGAGGCTACCTGTCTGACCAGTACAAGCTGGGAGCGGGCAGGCAGCCACGAAATGGCCAGGAACATGGCCAGTAATAGGTGCTTGGTAGAGGTTGATTTCATAGATCAATACTCGGTGGTGAAAGATTAAGAATGCTGCAATCCGCTGCGGTGCTGACTCTCGACAGGCGCATGCGCTTGCTAATGGTTACGTTGAATTGCTAAGACGGTTTAATACGACTACAGTTTCCGGTGCCCCAAGGGCGATTCATCAGGCTAGAAGACAATAGGAACAGACTCGAACATGGTTGATATTCTTTTCATCACGCGGCGATATATACGCTTTCCGGACAGGTTCGTTCGATAGGTAGGAATCCAAATAGGAGCAGCTATGCTGCGTCGTGTCCTTTCAATATAGATGGTTAAAAGAGGGAGGAGAAAATTCTTGGGGTATTGTATCCCGTTAGATATGCTAACTCCAATTGCATGCAAGGTAGTTATTTAAGTAATAATGAGATTGGATAAATCATAAAAAGTGAATAAAAAAAGGCTGCCCCTGAAGAGGCAGCCATACACAAAACCATACATATACCCTTGCTCTCGTCAAAAAATAGCTCAGTACGGTTTATCTTTTATGAGATCTTATTATTTCACATTCACCAGCACTTTAATTTTTCCGTTGCCTGAAGGCAGCTCCTGCAGTGCCTTTCCGAGGATCTGACCATGTTCGACTTTTTTGGATCTGCTTTCATGGCGTATCCGGGTTTGCTGGAAGTCACGAGCAGGTCGCCACGTTTGATGGGGCCGCCTTCGTCGCAGACTTTTGTGGGTATTACGCCGATCACGCCCATGGGGATTTGATCTGTTACGTCTTCCACACCTTCCTTTTCGGTCAGCAACACGCCGGGTTTAGTTGCGTATACGCCTGCAACCAGGGTGGAATAAGGCTCGGAGGATTTCTCCATCTTGCGGTCGCTGCTGGTGGAAATAACCATCACGTCACCAGGCTCATATGCGTCCATCGATCCTTCCACATCGAAAGCCTCCGCAACGTCGGCGCCGCTGTTTTGCGTACCTCCGTTAAAGAAGCCGCGGCCGGCGGAATTGATACGCGCTACGTTTACTGTTCCGGGATTGCCGGACTTGAAAATTGCAATCGACCCGTTGCTGTGTTGTTCCACGGTAAGTACCGGGTTGGTATTTCCTGTATTAAAATTGACAAATCTAGCGGCGCGGCCGTTTCCGAAGTTGGGTATCCAGCCGAAAATGGCCGCGCCCGTACATCGGCTGTAGCTTCCACGCCATCTCCGGTGTTGGAGGCATTGGCTGTGATACCGTTGCCATTACCATCGGCAATCGCGATCAGCGCCGGACCGTTACCAGCGGGATTGCTGGCGTGGAATAGACCTGCAAAGCCACCTGTGCCGGAAGAAATGCCATATATCCCCGCGGTACCGAAATTTGCGAATTGAGAATTTACTTCACCTCTTACCGCTGCTTTAGTGCCGGTCACTCTGTCGACCTTAAAGTTACCAGCTATGCCGTTACCTACCGTGGTTACTGTGATTGCATCGCTTTCATTGTCCTCATTGAATATATTGAACCTGCCCGCGCGGCCGGTTGCAAACGAAGGTACCCACGCATACAGCGCATTACCACCGCCATCGATATTCGCTTCAACGGCGTTGCCGTCTTTGCTGGCATTTGCGGTAATGGCGTTGCCATTGCCATCCTGGATGGATACCAACGCGGCACCGTTCCCGCTAGGGTTGGAGGAATGGAACAGCCCCGCAAAACCTCCTGTGCCGGATGATATCCCGAAGATGCCCGCGGCGCCAAAGTTCCCGAAGATCGTCTTCACTTCACCTCTAACGGCTGCGGCTACACTGTTGTTGTTGTCTACGAGGAACGAAGAAGCATTACCCTGCGTGTTGTCCGGAATATTGCCATTACCGTTCGTTACGACTTCCAGTACGTTACCGGTAGTGTTGGTATTGTTGAAGTTCTCGAATTTCCCGGCACGGCCGGTACTGTTGTTCAGCCCCACCTGACCCAGTACACCGATGGCAGTTCCCGAGGTGTTTGTGGCGATAAAGCCCCTTACACCATAACCGCCGCCGTCATTACGACCTACCACGGCGCCGGCTATATCGCTGGTGGTTCTGCCTACTACGGCTTCGCCACCGCTATTATTATCTCCAACAACCCCAGCACTTGATACTGCATCGGTAATGCCATGTATCGCAAATCCTGCGGTAGTGGATGCCCTAACGCCAGCTCCATTCCCGGTCGTCGTTACATTTACTACAGTACCGTTACCTACCGAGTTGGCAACGATCGCATTATTGTTGTTCGCATTGTTGAAAATACTGAAGGACGCAGCAATGCCGTTATTGCTCGTTGCCTGCAATCCGGTGCCGGTATTGCTGTTAGCGTATACGCCATATCCATTGGCAGAAGCATTGCCGTACACTCCCAATCCATTAGGCGTTACGCCATAAACACCCCAGCCCGAGCCGTTCTGGGATCCATATACACCTACGCCTAAACCGCCGGTACCATTATTGATACCTCTTACACCTGCGGAGAAGCCGCCGGGCGCCGCTGACGATACAATACCCCGTATGGAAGCAATATTGCTGGTGGCCGTATTGTTAACGCCTTCCAGCGATGAACCGTCACCGTTATTGGTGATGGAAAACAAGGTGGCGGCATTATTTTCCACTGCTGCGTAAGGAAGCGTCAATCCGCCGCCGCCTGCATTATCCGCCGCCGGCGCCCACTCCGTACCTGAAAATTTCAATACCTGTCCGGCCACAGGCGCCGTAATTGCAACGGGAACCGTCTGGATTTTAGCCACGTTCGGATTTGGATAGTTGCCGCCCAGGTCTCCGCCGGCAGCTCCATTGGGAGGCAGGCTGGTAGGGATCACACCCGGAGCCAGCTTAGGCAGGGTGATGGAACCGTCCGCCACTTGTGCCGTATTAACTGCATTATTGGCGATTGTCGGATTAGGGTAGGTCCCGCTCAGCGAACCACCAGCTGCTACACCATTGATGTCGCCCGCAGGGCCGGCAGGTCCAACAGGCCCGGCAGGCCCGATCGGACCAATCGGCCCGGCAGGTCCAACAGGACCAACTGGTCCTACAGCGCCATCCGCTCCGGCAGGCCCGGCGGGGCCTACAGGTCCTGCAGGCCCAACTGCTCCCGCAGGCCCAATGGGACCCACAGGTCCCGCAGGCCCGGCGGCACCATCTGCTCCTGCAGGTCCGGCAGGTCCAACTGCTCCCGCAGGTCCAACAGGACCCACGGGCCCTTGCGGACCAGCTGCACCCACAGGTCCGGCAGGCCCAACTGCTCCCGCAGGTCCAACAGGACCCACGGGCCCTTGCGGACCAGCTGCACCCACGGGTCCGGCGGGCCCAACAGCTCCGGCAGGTCCTACAGGCCCTACGGCTCCGGCAGGCCCGGCAGGTCCAACAGGACCAGCGGCCCCGGCAGGACCGGTTGCCCCGGCAGGCCCAACAGGCCCGATCGCGCCTACTGGACCAGCGGGCCCTGCGGGACCCTGAGGCCCGGCGGGCCCGGGATTACCGTTAGCGGCAAACTGCGCAAAGGGAACGCTCATCAGCTGGTTGGTGCCCAGCGTCTGGAAACCACCGCCGGTATTTACTTCTACTTGTAAGAATTGATTGGCATCGCCCCAGGGTACGCCTGCAAAGGTGCCCGTCACCGGCGTTCCGCGGCCCACCTGGAGGGTGAACAGGCCAATGGCATTGGTGGCGGTGTTGTGTGTTTCCTGGTATTGCACGGCGCCGTTAGGGCCGCCGCCACGTACGGAGAAGCGCACGCTTACGGCCTGGTTGGCCAAAACGGAGCCGTTGTTGTTACGGGCAACCGCCTGGTAATTGATGCCCGAAAGCCCGCTTTGCGCAAAGCTCCCTATGGCGGCCGTCATTATTAATGCTAAGAGGTATAGTGTTTTTTTCATGGTGCTCAGTTTTTAGGGGTGGTCGCTTTGGACGGTTCAAAATGCAGCGGCGGCTCCTTGCCCTGGGCTGCAGGGTCGAAGGTTTTGGGCGCAGCTTTGCTGGCGTCTGCCGACTTTGCCTGTTGAGCGGCTTCGGCTGCCGATTGGTTGCTGGGAATTTTACCAGCAGCAGTCGGGGATTGCGTATTGGCTTTACGCGCACCGGTAGACAGGCTGCGCGGAACGCCACCGCCGGATCCGTTCGATCCGGGAAAATATGCTGTCTGAGCGCCTGGGAAGATGATATCGAGGATTCCTTAGGCTTGGCGGTTTGGGCTTGTTGCGCCCTTATCCTGGCAACGGCCTGGTCGTAGTCGCTGAAAATGCGCTGGCGGATGCTGGAACCATCTTCAGCTTTTCTTGCCGGTTGCTGTGCACGAACGGAGGTAACTGCGGCGCCCAGCAAGAGGATGATGCATATGAGTAATTTATTCATGACGAGTGCTTTATCAGTTGATGGAAAGGTTTTATCTGTTATCCCTGAAGGGTGTATACATGAGCGTGAAGTTCATGCTCTTGCGCTGGCGCAGGCTGCCGCCTGTAGGCACCAGGTAGGCAAAGTCGAGCTGGAACTGCTGGACCCTGACCCCGAAGCCCGCCGAGAACTGCTGCCTGTTGCCCTTTGAGGGGTCTTCGTAGAAGTACCCTGTGCGGACAAAGAAGTTGTTCTGGTAGGCGTATTCGAGTCCGCCTGCAAATGAGAACTCGCTGAACTCTTCCCGGAAGCCTCCCGGTGCGTCTCCGAAGGAGGTGAAGATGGACTCCACTACACTACGGTCCGGGTCTTTGCCCTTCTCGATCTCATTGGTGGGGTTGCCGTCGGGGTCCAGTTTGTAGATGGGTGGCGTGGGCACCAGGAGCTTGTTGATGTCTACGGCTACGGTGAACTTATGATCTTCCGTGCGCACGAAGGTGTAACCGCCGCCGAGGCGGAGGTTCATGGGCAGGAAGGTCTTCTTTGACTGTCATCGGTGTAGGACAGCTTGGAACCGATGTTGGTAAAGCTCAGTCCCCATGCCCAGCGGTTATTGCCGTCGATGTGGTCTGCATACCCTTGTGAGTAGATGCTGATATCGCCTGCAATGGCGGAGGCTGGTTTTTGAGCTGTCCGTTGTAGGTACCGTTTCCGAGCTCGCTGCGGATGTAGCGTGCTGTGACGGCGAGCGCGAACTGGTTTCCGAGCTTCCTTCCATAGGCGAGGTCTACGGCGTATTCCCTGGGTTTGTACTGCTGGAGCACGGTTCCGTTATCGTCGCGGAAGGTGACTTCGCCATAATTGAAGTATTTGACGGCAGCGCCGAGGCTCTGCTGACCGCCCCATGTCTTGAACCCTGAGAGGTAAGCCATGTGGGTCTTTTTGTCGAGCATGTCCCACATCCATGGGGAATAGGAAACGCTTGCGCCCCATTCACCGGCGAATGGGAGTTTTGCGGCATTTGCGAACATGGCGTTTGCGTCTGGCTCGAGGCCTGTGACGGCGTTGCCGGTAGCGCTGCTGCGGGCATCGGGGTTGATGAGGAGGAAGGAGCCGCCGATATTGAGGGGTTGGGCGGCGGACTTCTGTGCCATCAACGGGCGTACCGCCAGCATTCCCGCCAACAGGAGGAATAGATTAAGGTGCTTCATGGTAAACCGTTTAGGCTATTGAACAATAAGTTTTCTGTGAACACGAACTGGTTGACCTTCAGGATGACGGTATAGATACCAGCGGCCAGTTTGTCTACGGAAGTAGGAATGACGACCTTTCCGGGCGCGTAATTCCTGACATCCTGGTAGATGACCTGCCCAGCGGTGTTCATGAGCAGGAATGTGACTGAGGCGTTGGTAAGGAGGCTGAACTGGATCTTGAAGGTGGTCAGCGCCGGGTTTGGAAACAGGAGAAATCCAGTATGGGGTTGCCGCCCGGAGCGAGGGGTGGCAGGATCTCGGGTTGGTGGAATCCCTGAGTTAGGAGGATGGGCCCTGCAGACAGGGGTGACACGGCTGCTTCCCCGACGGTGTAATCGAAGTGAATGCCGCCGATAATGCCGGACCCTCCAGAGGAGGAGGCTACCTGTCTGACCAGTACAAGCTGGGAGCGGGCAGGCAGCCACGAAATGGCCAGGAACATGGCCAGTAAGAGGTGCTTAGTAGAAAAATGCTTCATAAAAACAATGGTTATGTGATGGTTCTGGAAAAACGGGGTAAAATGGTTACAGGAAATACCGGTAACGAAGCATAAAGCGATCTGGTTGACGGAGCGCTACAATACGGTCTGTTGATGCCATGCTGCTAAGTGCCGGACGGAAAGGCGCCCGGACAAAGGTTACTGTATAAACGGTTCATTTTTAATGGACAATGGGGTATACTTCAGCTTTCGACGGTGTAAAACTAGATAAAAAACAACCTGAGGCGCCGTTTAGTTGAATCCGTTTCATTTTTGGCGGTTTTGGGAGGATAACCGGCGGGTTAATCAGGTAGGGGGCTTTTAACAATTTCACAAAATGAGACTGCTTTATTTATTGATAGAAATTGATTACCTTTGCCCCCAAATTGCATTACTTATAGTCATTTTACTTTTATGGCAGACTTAAGATTTCAAAGAAACTTTGGTATTGCGGCGCACATCGATGCCGGTAAGACCACTACCACAGAGCGTATCCTGTATTACACAGGTAAGACTCACAAAATCGGTGAGGTTCACGAAGGAGCCGCTACCATGGACTGGATGGCCCAGGAGCAGGAGAGAGGTATTACCATTACATCTGCTGCTACCACATGTTTCTGGAACTTCCCTACCAACCAGGGCCAGAACCTGCCGGATACCAAACAGTATAAATTCAATATCATCGATACCCCGGGCCACGTGGACTTTACCGTGGAAGTAGAGCGCTCCCTGCGCGTACTCGACGGTCTGGTTGCCCTGTTCTGCGCCGTATCCGGCGTTGAGCCCCAATCCGAAACGGTTTGGCGCCAGGCGAACAAATACCGCGTTCCCCGTATCGGTTTCGTTAACAAAATGGACCGTTCCGGTGCAGACTTCCTGAACGTGGTTAAACAGGTGAAGGAAATGCTCGGCGCAAACCCCGTTCCCTGACCCTGCCCATCGGCGCTGAAGATAACTTCAAAGGCGTGGTAGACCTGATCACCATGAAAGGCATTATCTGGGACGAAGCCGGTAAAGGTGCAACCTACCAGGAAATCGAGATCCCGGCCGATATGAAGGAAGAAGCCGAAGAGTGGAGAGCTAAACTCGTAGAAGCCGTTGCTGAATACGACGATACCCTCATGGAGAAATTCTTCGAAGATCCCAACTCCATCTCTGAAGCCGAAATCCACGAAGCGATCCGCAAAGCCACTATCGACATGGCTATCATCCCCATGATGTGCGGTTCTTCCTTCAAAAACAAAGGCGTTCAGAAAATGCTCGACGGCGTTTGCCGCTACCTTCCTTCTCCGATGGACGTTGAGGCCGTTACCGGCACCGACCCCGACAATGGCGAGGAAATCAAACGCGCACCGTCCGCTAAAGAACCTTTCGCTGCCCTGGCATTTAAGATCGCTACCGACCCGTTCGTAGGTCGTCTGGCATTCTTCCGGGTTTATTCCGGCCATCTGGACGCAGGTTCCTATGTGCTGAACACCCGCACCGGCAAAAACGAGCGTATCAGCCGTATCATGCAGATGCACGCCAACAAGCAGAACCCGATCGACTTCATCGAAGCCGGCGACATCGGCGCTGCTGTAGGTTTTAAAGATATCAAAACCGGTGACACCCTCTGCGCGGAAAACCATCCGATCGTTCTCGAATCGATGTCTTTCCCCGAGCCTGTAATCCACATCGCCATCGAGCCTAAAACTCAGGCAGACGTAGATAAAATGGGTATGGCTATCGCTAAACTGGTGGAAGAAGATCCCACCCTGAAAGCGAAAACCGACGAAGAAACCGGCCAAACCGTACTGAGCGGTATGGGTGAGCTCCACCGGAGATCATCGTAGACCGTATGCGCCGCGAATTCAAAGTGGAAGTTAACCAGGGCGCTCCCCAGGTTGCTTACAAAGAAGCATTCTCGCAGAAAGTTGAACACCGCGAAGTGTACAAGAAACAAACCGGTGGTCGTGGTAAATTCGCCGATATCCAGGTGGAAATCGGACCCGCAGACGCTGAATGGCTGAAAGAAAACGACGGTAAGTCCTTCCAGTTCATCAACGATATCTTCGGTGGTTCCATCCCGAAAGAGTTCATTCCGGCAATTCAGAAAGGTTTCGAGCAATCCCATGAACAATGGCGTTCTCGCTAACTTCCCCTGACTTCCCTGAAAGTACGCCTGTTCGACGGTTCCTTCCACGCGGTAGACTCCGACGCAATGTCCTTCGAGCTTTGCGCCAAATCTGCCTTCCGTGAAGCCGGCCGCAAAGCGAAACCCGTTCTGCTCGAGCCCATCATGAAAGTAGAAGTAACCACCCCGACCAGTACATGGGTGACGTAACCGGTGACCTTAACCGTCGTCGCGGTATGCTGGAAGGTATGGAATCCCGCAACGGTGCACAGGTAATCAAGGCTAAAGTGCCCCTGAGCGAAATGTTCGGTTATGTAACCCAACTCCGCTCCCTGTCTTCCGGTCGTGCAACTTCCATCATGGAGTTCTCTCACTACAACCCCGCACCGAACAATATCGCCGAAGAGGTGGTAGCTAAGGTTAAGGGCAAAGTGAACGCCTAATCAGCCACAAGTTGATAGATAGAAATAAGAAAAAGAGCCCTCCGGTATTCCGGGGCTTTTTTATGCCCTGAAACTTCAAACCACCCCGTCCAACCAACCGTTGCACCTCTGATACTCAACTGCCGTCCGGTATTGCCGGGTGGCAGTTGTTGTTTCCAGGCGCCTGGGAGCCTTCGTCCATTGTTATTCAGAGGCAGGTGTTTCAACTACATATCAACTATGTTAGACTTATCTATGTCCTATCCCCTTATTAGGATAGGACATAGATAGGTCATAGATAGGACATAGATAGGTCATAGATAGGTCACCAGACAATCTTGTGACTATCTTCCGGTAGTTTTTAGGATGGGTTTATGCGGATTCAGGGGTGAAAAAGGGAACAGAGCCGGCGATAATGCGGCCTGGGCAGGAACAGCTAAGAACTGCTGTAACGAATCGGGGAACTCGGCCGTCATATATCAAACCGGTTTATAATATAATGCCGGTTACATTTTAACTCATTCAAACCATTGCTTATGCTTTCCAAACCCCTGATGGCCGCAACTATTGCGGCTACAATGACCCTTTTTGCCTGCAAGAAGAAGAGCCACGAGACTACCCCAAAAAGCACCCTCCAGTACCGCAGTCTTGAAGACGTCCAGGTAAAAAATCTTCAGTCGTTTCATCTCGACATCGACAAAGACGGTACGCACGACGTTTACCTTGCGCTGGGCGTCACGATGCCACCCGGCGGCGTCAGCGGTAAATTCTTTGCCGCGGGAATTAATGGGACCAAATTGTTGGTGAAACAGGATACTACGATCTGCCTGCAACAGGATGAAGTCATGAAAAACGTAGCGCCGCACCCACGTGACTGGAAGGGAATGGAGTCCTATCTCCTCGAAGCCTTTATTCCGGACGCGGCGCCGCAGGACACGGTATGGAAAGGCGCCTGGGTGGATGTTAGCCGGAAATACATTGGCGTACAGTTCGTTCGGGAGGCGAGCCGTACATGGGTTGGATTTGTGTGTCGATGGACCGTACTAACCTGGCGCTCATCCTGCACGGATGTGCCTGGAGAAAGTTGGAGTGAGGGCGACCTGGCAGCTGGGGTGATGCCCAGACCTTAACTGGGATCACTGATCTCGATTATGCGCCCGGGGTCGGCATCGGTACAAATATATACCCGCCCGTTGGGCGAAACGCATATGTCCCGCAGCCGGCCATAGCGGTTACCGAACCAGTTGACCGTAGAAGCAACGCTTTGCCCGTTGGACGCAAGTTTCAGCTGGTAAAGCGTTGCGTTTTTAGGCTGACCAGGAGCAGGGAGTTCTTCCAGCCGGGGATGCGGTCGTGGTTATAGTAGGCCAGGCCGCAGACCGCGTAGGTACCGTTACCGGTAGACCAGATGGGTGGTTTTACATTGTTCGTATTACAGAAATCAGCTTCGCTGCCGTTGCAGGGGCCTTGTACATTAGGCCAGCCGAAATTCCGGTGCTTTTCTATGATATTGACCTCGTCTTCCGTATTTGCGCCGTGCTCAGAGGCATAGAGGGTATTACCGTTGAATACGAGGCCTTGCGATTGCGGTGGCCAAGGCTCCAAAGGGGCTGCCGGCAATTGGATTATCTGCCGGGATGGTGCCATCGGGGCGGATGCGGAGGACCTTCCCGCTGAGGGAGGCGGGGTTTTGTGCCTGGTCGGCTTCGGCGGCGTCTCCGGTGGTGATATATAGCATGCCGTCCGGGCCGAAAAGAAGGCGCGAACCATTGTGGATACCAGCGGCGGGGATATTGTCGAGCAGGGTGCGGGGAGGAAAGGGCGTTATTGCGATAGTCGTACCGAACCACTTTCTCGCGATAGGGCGAACCGTAATTGTATACGACGTAAACGAAGGGGAATTGGTGAAGTCGGGGTGAAGGGCCATGCCCAGGAGGCCGCCCTCGCCATTGGCGACGATATCGGGAGGGTAAGGAGCGGCGATACCTGGCCGGTTTTAGGGTTGACGCGGCTAATTCGACCGCCTCGCTCGGTCATCCAGATGAAATTGTCCGGACCCCAGAGGATTTCCCAGGGCGGGAATGCCGGAGGAAACGACTACGCGGATTTTATCTGTGGGCCAGTCAGGATCTTCGGGCTGACCGGGATTGCCCGGCGTGGGCGTATTCTTTTGCCGCAGCTGACAGCAGCGGCGAGCAATAGCAGCAATAGAACCGGGAAGGCAGTTTTCATAGACCTGGTTTTTAGAAGAACTGTGGAAACGGCAGCAAATTGTCTGCCAGTAAAAAAATACCCACGCATCTCAACCTTTTCTAAATGGAAATGTTAAGATTATGTTTATTGTATTCATAATCAAGCATATCCTATCTATCCCCACCGGCAAATTTTTGGCAAGCAAGCTTTTACATCAAAACCTCACATTATGAAGAAAATCGGTTACCTGGCCCTTATGCTGACAGGCATACTGTTGACGACCCAAACGCAGGCGCAAACCCAAAAAGGAAACATCATTGTTGGCGCTAACCTGGCCGATATCGGTGGTACATTCCAGGACGGAGGCAGTACTTTCAGTCTGAACCTTACGCCCAAGGCGGGTTGGTTTATCAAAGACGACATTGCGATAGGTCCTGAGTTGAATATCGGGCTGCTCACGGGCAACGGATCTACGCGTTTCATGTATGGTATTGGCGCATTCGGGCGCTATTATATCAAAGACAAGCGGATTGAATTATTGAATAAAACCCGTTGGTTCCTTGAAGCAAATGCAGGATTTAACGGTGTGAACACCAAAGCCGGCGATTCTGAGAGCACCAATACGAATGGTCTTGGATTAGGTTTTGGTCCGGGTCTGGCCTATTTTATCACCCCTAACATTGCCCTGGAGGCGTTATTAAAGTACAACCTTACGGTAGGATTCGGTAGTTCTACGACGGCTCACAGGGTGGGACTGAACCTTGGTTTCCAGATTTATCTGCCCAGCGCGAAGGCACGTCAGACGATCCGGGAAACGAAAATGGCGAAATAGCTATATCCCCATTAAAGTCTAAATAATCCAACCCCAATACCAGGGGCCGGCGGCAGTCAATGACTGGCTCCGGCCCTTTTATCGTTTGGGGCCGTTGCGGCGGGCAGCTCGAACCGGATGATGACTTTATGTTTGGTAGTGGCGGGTTTGCCGTCGAGCACGGCGGGTTTCCAGCGGGGCATTTTTTCCACGATGCGGATGGCTTCCTCTTCCAGGCCGTACCCGATGGCGTTGCCGGCGGTGAAGGGATTGGCGATTACGCCGTTGGCAAGCACGGTGAATTCCACGATAACGGCGCCGGAGATGCCGGCTGAGATGGCTTCTTTAGGGTAACGCAGGTTTTGCGGATGAAATAGGAGAGGGCTTTCCCGCCGCCGTTGAACTGCGGCATCGTGGAAACTTCGGGGTAGGGACGTTGTAGGGTTTGCGGAGGGTGTTACCGAGGTGGAGGTTGATGGGGAGGAGAACCGGATAGGGACGGGTTTTCGTTGAGGTACCCGGGGCGCCAGAGTGGCATGGTGGCGAAGAGGTCGATGACGGCTTTATCGAGTTGCCGGAATCCGGGCTGGAGAATGTGGATATCTGACAATTTTCCGTTGGGTTGTACGGTAAAGTGGACGGTTACGGTGACGGAGGAGTCGTTACGGAGGGGATATAGGGGATTTTGAGGTTGTTATTGATCCAGGTGGCGAGGTATTCTTCGCCTCCGGGGAACTGGGGAGCTCGTCTGCCTGGAGGGCGTTTAGTTCTTGCTGGCGGAGGGTAGCGGAGTCGGTTACGGGCGGTGATTGTGCAAATAATGCGGTGTGGAGGAGAAAAAAAGGTATGAGGAGGCGGAATTGCATAAAGAGGTGGAATTAAAGGGTGTAATGGACTGGGTAATAGAAGGTTAGTTGGGTGATGGGAGGGCCTGGCAAGCGGTGGCCGGCGAATAAAACTAGGGAATGGCGCGGAAAAAGTCAATGATTGGGGAAAATATCCTCAAATTTTATTTGTGGGGATAAAAACTTGTTTACCTTTGCCCTCCCAAATTGAGGGGTAATAATAGAAGAAGTTCATTGCATATGTCTCAGAGAATTAGAATCAAGCTGAAGTCCTACGATCACAACCTGGTAGACAAATCTGCCGAGAAGATCGTTAAAACCGTTCGCAACACGGGCGCCGTGGTAACAGGTCCTATTCCTTTACCGACCGAGAAGAAAATCTTTACGGTGCTGCGTTCTCCGCACGTGAACAAGAAAGCGCGTGAGCAATTCCAACTGTGCACCCACAAGCGCCTGTTGGATATTTACACATCTTCTTCCAGAACCGTAGATGCGCTGAGCAAGCTGGATCTGCCTTCTGGTGTTGAAGTGGAGATCAAGGCGTAGGAGATAAGGGACCTCAGCAAGGGTGGGCGTAATGGCCCGCCTGAGGTATTTTATGACGACATCATTAAATACAGGCTACGCCTTCCGGGTAGCCGCCCAATAGCATTTAAACCGCTCATCCTGAGGATAGCTAGAGATCCCTCAGGCGCTGGGCTAAATTATATAACAAATGAAAGGTATTATTGGTAAAAAGATTGGCATGACCAGCATCTTCGAGGCCAACGGCAAACAGACCGCCGTTACCATCATCGAGGCCGGTCCCTGCGTGGTTACCCAGGTTAAATCCCAGGACACTGATGGGTACAACGCTGTTCAGGTTGCATTTGGCGAGAAGAAAGCCAAAAACACTCCTAAAGCTGAACAAAATCACTTCGCGAAAGCACAAACCTCCCTAAACGTTACGTTACTGAGTTCCGCAATCCGGATGCTGCCGTGGCTAAAGCCCTCGGAGAGACGCTCACCTGCGATATTTTCGCTGAAGGTGAGAAAATCGACGTTGTGGGTACTTCCAAAGGTAAAGGTTTCCAGGGCGTTGTAAGACGTCACGGGTTCTCCGGTGTGGGTGAAAAGACCCACGGTCAGCACGACCGTCAGCGCGCTCCGGGTTCCGTAGGTGGTTCTTCCTATCCTTCCCGCGTATTTAAAGGTATGCGCATGGCAGGACAGATGGGTGCTGAACGTGTGAAAGTGAAAGGGCTGAAGATCGTTAAGATTTTCCCTGAGAAAAATTATATCCTGGTAAGTGGTTCCGTTCCCGGCCACAATGGTTCAATCGTTTTAATCCAGAAGTAACATGCAACTCGATATTTTAAATATAGAAGGTAAGAAAACCGGTCGTACCATTGAGCTTCCTGAGGAGATCTTTGGTGTGGAGCCGAACAATCACGTGATCTACCTGGCAGTAAAGCAGTATCTCGCCGCACAGCGTCAGGGTACCCACAAGGTAAAGACCCGTGCAGAGGTGAAAGGTGCTTCCCGCAAGCTGCACAAGCAAAAAGGTACTGGTGGTTCCCGTAAAGGTAACATCCGTAACCCGCTGTATAAAGGTGGTGGTACCATCTTCGGTCCCAAGCCCCACAGCTACGACATCAAACTGAACCGTAAGGTGAAGGATCTGGCGAAAATCTCCGCTCTGTCTGTTAAAGCGAAAGAAAACTCCATCATCATCGTGGAAGATCTGAAGCTGGACAATCCTAAGACCAAACAGTTCAAGAGCATCCTCTCCAACCTGAACATCAATGTTAGCGGCAAGAAGACCCTGGTTGTTCTGCCTGAGTACAATGACAACGTATACCTGTCACTGCGCAACATCCCCACTGTAGATTCTACCGTGCTGAGCGACGTGAACACTTACGAAATCATGAACTCCAACTTCCTGGTGTTGACGGAGAGCGCAGCCAAAATCTTCGCTGAAGACGAGACTGTAGTAGAAGCTTAATCAATTCAATCATCAAGGCCGGTTACAGTCCGGCGAACTATAAATTATAAAGCAGATGAAACTGTCTGATGTTTTAATCAAACCGGTGATCACGGAGAAGGTAAACAAGGCGACCGAAAAGTTCAACCGTTTCTACTTCATTGTTGACAAGAAAGCCAACAAACTGGAGATCAAGAAAGCAGTGGAAGACTTCTACGGTGTGACGGTAGCAGAAGTGAATACCATGGTGATGCCGGGTAAGAACAAGACCCGTTTTACCAAAGCCGGTTTTATCTCCGGCCGCAAGCCTTCTTACAAGAAAGCAGTGGTAACGCTGGCAGAAGGAGAATCCATCGATCTGTATGCTAACATATAATATACCAGTGCCGTTAGCGGCGTGAGCCGTTAACCTGGATGTATATACAGATCAAATTAACAATAGTCTATTAAATCTTAGAATTAAGTAGAAAATGGCACTGAAAAAATACAAACCGATTACAGCCGGTACCCGTTGGAAAATTGGTAATGCTTATGCAGAGCTGACCAGCGACACGCCTGAAAAGAGCCTTCTGGCTCCGGCAAACAGAACCGGCGGTAGAAACGCGCAGGGTCGCAGATCCATGCGTTACATCGGCGGCGGGCACAAGAAACAATACCGTATCGTTGACTTCAAACGTGAGAAGACCGGTATTCCCGCAACTGTAAAAACTATCGAGTACGATCCGAACCGTACCGCATTCATTGCCCTGCTGAGCTATGCAGATGGTGAGAAGCGTTACATCATTGCTCCCCAGGGCCTGCAGGTTGGCGCTACCGTTCAAAGCGGTGCCGACGTAGCTCCTGAAGTAGGGAACGCACTGCCGTTGAAGAATATGCCCTGGGTACCGTAGTTCACAACATTGAACTGCAGCCTGGTAAAGGTGGAGCGATCGCTCGTTCTGCAGGTGCATACGCCCAGCTGAGCAACAAGGAAGAAAAATATGCCGTATTGAAAATGCCCTCCGGCGAGCTGCGCAAGGTACTGAATACCTGCATGGCAACCGTGGGTACCGTTTCTAACTCCGATCACGCGCTGCAATCTATCGGTAAGGCTGGTGCCAACCGTTGGAGAGGGATTAAGCCCCGCAACCGTGGTGTAGCGATGAACCCTGTGGATCACCCGATGGGTGGTGGTGAGGGTAAATCCTCCGGTGGTCACCCCGTTCCAGAACTGGTAAATACGCCAAAGGTCTGAAAACGAGGAAGCCGCATAAGAGCTCTGACAAGCTGATCATCAGCCGCAAAAACGGTAAAAAACTTTAATAACGTCTAACGCGTTCCTGCCCCGGGTGATACCGGGGCGGGGATGGTAAATAAACTAACAACATGGGTCGTTCCATTAAAAAAGGTCCTTACGTAGACATTAAATTAGAAAACAAGGTTCTCAAGCAGAACGAAGGCACCAAACGCACGGTGATCAAAACCTGGAGCCGCCGTTCTACTATTACGCCTGACTTCGTGGGTCACACTTTCGCCGTACATAACGGTAACAAGTTCATCCCTGTTTACGTAACAGAGTTCATGGTAGGTCACAAACTCGGTGAGTTCGCTCCTACCCGTAACTTCAAAGGGCACGCTAACAAGAAAATGTAGTCATCGGTTTTAAGGTTTCCCGTTTTCGGTTCCGGCTAAAGGAGATTCTCGAAAGGACGAAGGAAACAGTCATGACCGGACGCTGAAACAAGAAACTTAATATCACTCAGAAACAAATAACAATGGAAGCAGTAGCTAAGCTGAACAATAATCCTACCTCCACCCGCAAAATGCGTTTGCTTGCAGACCTGATCCGCGGCCTGGATGTAGAGAAAGCTTTGAATATTTTGAAATTCCATCCCAAACACCCGAGCACTCCGCTGGAGAAACTGTTGCTCTCCGCTGTGGCTAACTGGAAAGTGAAGAACGAAGGAGCCCGGGTAGAAGATGCTAACCTGTACGTTAAAACGATCTTCGTTGACGGCGGCCGTATGCTGAAAAGAATGCGTCCTGCTCCCCAGGGAAGAGGGTACCGTATCCGTAAACGCAGCAACCACGTAACACTGGCTGTTGACAGCCGTCCGGTACAACAAGGTTAAGCAAACTGTAGGAAAAATATATTTAAACTCATAGACAAATAAAACCAGAACATGGGTCAGAAAACAAATCCTATTGGTAACAGGTTAGGTATCATCAGAGGATGGGACTCTAATGGTATGGCAGCAAAAAGATTATGCTGTTAAACTGATCGAAGATACAAGATCAGAACTTACCTCAACGCACGTATCAACAAGGGTGGTATCTCCCGCGTAGTAATCGAGCGTACCCTGGGTAAGCTTATCATTACCATTCATACCTCCAAACCTGGTATCATCATAGGTAAAGGCGGTAACGAAGTGGATCGCATCAAGGAAGAGCTGAAAAAGCTGACCGGTAAGGAAGACGTACAGATCAACATCCTGGAGATCCGTCGCCCTGAGATCGACGCCACTATCGTAGCTGAAACTATCGCCAAGCAAATCGAAAGCCGCATCAACTATAAACGTGCCATCAAGATGGCGATTGCTACCGCGCTGCGCATGGGTGCAGAAGGTATCAAGGTGAAAGTAGGCGGCCGCCTCGGTGGTGCTGAAATCGCACGTTCCGAAGAAATGAAGCAAGGCCGTGTTCCCCTGCACACATACCGCATGGACATCGACTATGCTTCCTTTTCGCGCTGACCGTTTACGGTAAGATCGGTATCAAAGTTTGGATTTGTAAAGGTGAAGTGCTGGGCAAGCGCGACCTGAACCCGAACGCTATCTCTGATAAAGCTGAAGGCGGACGTCCTGGCGGTGACCGTGGTGGTGATCGTGGCGGCCGTGGTGGTGACCGTGGCGACCGTGGTGGCCGTGGCGGTGACAGAAGAGGTGGTGACCGTGGCCCGCGCAAATAAGCTGAGCCTTTGGATATTTCATTAACAACAACTTTTTAACAACATAAACGATGTTACAGCCCAAGAGAACGAAACACAGGAAGATGCAAAAGGCCGCATCAAAGGGAACGCGAAACGCGGTGCGCTGCTTTCTTTCGGTTCATTCGGCCTTAAAGCATTGGAACCTAAATGGATCACTGACCGTCAGATCGAAGCTGCCCGTGTGGCTTTGACCCGTCACATGAAACGTGAAGGTAACGTGTGGATCCGTATTTTCCCCGACAAGCCGATCACGGCAAAACCGCTGGAAGTGAGGATGGGTAAAGGTAAAGGTGCTCCCGATCACTGGGCAGCAGTAGTAAAGCCCGGTCGTATCCTTTTCGAAGCTGACGGCGTACCCTTACAAGTAGCCAAAGAAGCGATGGAACTGGCCGCACAGAAGCTTCCGATCAAGGTGAAATTCGTTATCCGCCGCGACTACGTTGCGTAATTTGGATAAGAACCGAACCGAGCGAAAACAAACCTGATAACCAGAAACAAAATAACAAACGATGCCTAAAGCAAAACTGGATCTTAAAGGCCTGAGCGATCAGGATTTGAAAGACAAACTGTCTGAAGAAGCCCTGCGCCTGAAAAAGATCACGTTCAGCCACGCGGTAACGCCGATCGAAAATCCCATGCAGATCCGTTTCATGAGGAGAGAGCTGGCGCGCATTCAGACTGAACTGCGTAGAAGACAACTGGGATTCTAAAAATTAGCATTCACCATTTCCGCCGTAAGGTGGTAAGGAAGTAAATAAACTTTCAACAAATGACGACCGAAAGAAAATTAAGAAAAACCAGATCGGGGTAGTATCCAGCAACAAAATGGATAAAACCATTACCGTGAACGTTGAACGTAAGGTAAAACACCCGATCTACGGTAAGTTCGTAAAGAAAACCACCAAATTCATGGCGCACGACGACAAGAACGAGTGCAGCATTGGTGACACTGTTCGTATCATGGAAACCCGCCCGATGTCCAAGAACAAATGCTGGCGCATGGTGGAAGTGATCGAGAAAGTAAAATAATTTATTATTTGTTTCAAGCTGCCGGAAACCAATCATGGACCTGCAGCCGCTGCTAAAACAATTACAAACGCATTACGATGATACAACAAGAATCAAGGCTGAACGTAGCAGATAACAGTGGCGCTAAAGAAGTGCTCTGCATCCGCGTACTCGGCAACTCCGGCCAGGACTACGCAGGTGTGGGCGATAAGATTGTGGTGACTGTGAAGGACGCCATCCCCGGTGGCGGTATGAAGAAAGGTACCGTAACCAAAGCTGTTATTGTAAGAACGAAGAAGAAACTCCGTCGCCGTGACGGTTCTTACATCCGCTTCGACGACAACGCCGTAGTATTGCTGAACAACTCTGACGAGCCGCGCGGTACCCGTATTTTCGGTCCGGTTGCCCGTGAGCTTCGCGATAAAGGATACATGAAGATCATCTCCCTGGCGCCTGAGGTGCTTTAAGGAGTCGATATAGGATTTCGGATACAGGATCAAGTTGTTGGGCATAAGCGGGTTATATATAGTGACGCGCTTTATGTGAATAGCTGGATTCAGTATCCGAAATCTTTGCATATCTTTGCGACCCGTTTCATAAAACGACATATATTTTAATCAAGCGAGACCCAAGTTTTGCTTGGCGTATAAACAAACAAACAGATGAAAACTAGATTTAAGCCTAAGTTCAACATTAAGAAAGGCGACCTGGTTGTGGTAATTGCCGGTGAGGACAAGGACCGTACCAAAGCACGTAAGGTGTTGGAAGTCATCGTTGACGCCTCCAATCCCAAAGTGTTGGTAGAAGGTGTAAACATCATCACCAAGCACACCAAACCGACTGCTCAGAATACCAAAGGCGGTATTGTAAAGCAGGAGGCTCCGATTTCCCTTTCCAACGTTATGTTGTGGGACGCTAAGGCAGGTAAGGCTACACGTGTAAGCCGCCAGCGTGAAAACGGTAAAGTAGTTCGTATCGCTAAAAAATCAGGGAGGTAATCAAATAATGGCAAATACATCATATAAACCCAGACTGCAGTCCAAATACCGCAACGAAGTGGTAGCTAACCTGCAAAAGAAGTTTAACTATAAGAGCGTGATGCAGGTTCCCCGCCTGACCAAGATCTGCCTGAACCAGGGATCAATGGTGCCGTTGGTGACAAGAAGCTGGTAGACATCGCTGTGGACGAAATGACCCGTATCGCTGGTCAGAAAGCCATCGCTACTCTGTCCAAAAAGGACATCTCCAACTTCAAACTGCGTAAGCATATGCCCATCGGTGCGCGTGTGACACTGCGTGGTGTAACCATGTACGAATTCCTCGATCGCCTGATCGCCGTGTCCCTGCCCCGCGTACGCGACTTCAAGGGTATCAACGAGAAAGCTTTCGACGGCCGCGGTAACTATACCCTGGGCGTAACCGAGCAGATCATCTTCCCGGAAATCGACATCGACAAGGTGACCAAAATCACCGGTATGGACATTACGTTCGTTACCACTGCCCAAACCAACGAAGAAGCTTACGAGCTCCTGAAAGAACTGGGTATGCCGTTCAAGAACATCAAAAAAGATCAACAATAATAACTCATGGCAAAAGAATCCGTAAAAGCCAGACAAAGAAAGAGAGAAGTACTCGTAGCCAAGTTCGCTGAGAAACGCGCCCAGCTGAAAGCTGAAGGTGATTATGCAGCGCTCGACAAACTGCCTAAAAACGCTTCTCCCGTTCGCCTGCACAACCGTTGCCAGCTGACCGGCCGTCCTAAAGGTTACATGCGTCAGTTCGGCATTTGCCGTAACATGTTCCGCGACATGGCACTGGCAGGTAAGATCCCTGGCGTAAGAAAAGCTTCCTGGTAATATTTACCGGGGCAGCACCTGAAGTTTTTGATTCCTATCTATATCGATTGGATATCGCATTGTACACATTTTCAACTTTAACTAACAATGGTTACTGATCCAATAGCAGATTTTCTGACACGCGTCCGCAATGCCCAAATGGCAAATCACCGGATCGTTGAAATTCCGGCTTCCAAACTGAAGAAACGTATTACCGAGATCCTGTACGACAAAGGTTATATCCTGAAGTACAAGTTCGAGGAAGACAACAAACAGGGCATCATCAAGATCGCTCTGAAATATGATCCCCAGACCAAGGTTCCGGCTATCACCGACCTGCAACGTATTTCCCGTCCCGGTCTGCGCCAATATTCCAAACCTGAAGACTTCAAACGTATCAAGAATGGTCTTGGCATTTCGATCATCTCCACTTCCAAAGGTGTTATGACCGACAAAGAAGCTAAAGCACAAAACGTAGGTGGCGAAGTAGTTTGCTACGTATATTAATCATATTCCGATCCCGTCCTTTATCAGGGCGGGATTAACGTCATTTTCGATTATTAAGCCTTCTATACGGGCTGAACCCGGGATGACGGTAACAACACAACATAAATCGACAAATCATGTCACGTATAGGCAGAAGTCCGATTAAACTGGCAAGCGGCGTAACGGTAAACGTTAACGCAGCCAACGAAGTGACCGTAAAAGGTCCCAAAGGCGAACTGAAACAAGTTATCGACCGCGATATTAAAGTGGAAGTGAAAGACGGAGAACTGAACGTAGTTCGTCCTACCGACCAGATCCGCCACCGTGCACTGCACGGTCTGTACCGCGCCCTCCTCGCCAACATGGTGACCGGCGTAACCGACGGTTTCAAGAAACAACTGGAACTGGTAGGTGTGGGTTACAAGGCTGCGCACAATGGTCAACTGCTTGACCTGTCGCTCGGTTACTCTCACAACATCATCTTCGAGATCCCCAAGGAACTGAAGCTGAATACCGTTACCGAAAAGGTAAGAACCCGCTGATCCAGCTGGAAGGTATCGACAACCAACTGCTGGGCCAGGTTGCCGCTAAGATCCGTAGCCTGCGCAAACCCGAGCCGTACAAAGGTAAAGGTGTTCGCTACAGCGATGAAGTGGTACGTAAGAAAGCTGGTAAATCCGCCGGTAAATAATTTCCGGTCCCTTCGCTGCGCGGCGTAAGGCTGTGATGGGAGAGGGACAGGACCATTTTAAAACATTAAAGTAAACATTGGGCAGCAGTCCCGATGTTTACTTTACCAATAAAATCCCGGCAGCATCGGGAGATCAAATACTTAAAGTAATGATTACAAAAGCAAACAGAAGACAGAATATCCGCTACCGTATCCGTAAGAAGATCAGCGGAACTGCACAGAAGCCCAGACTGTCCGTATTTCGCAGCAACTCGGAGATCTATCTCCAGCTGATCGACGATACTACCGGTACTACCCTGGCGTCTGCATCTTCCCGCGATAAAGCGCTGGCAGGTGTGACCGGCACTAAATCCGAAAAGGCGAAACAAGTAGGCGCTGCCCTGGCCGCTAAAGCGACCGCTCTGGGTGTTACCACCTGCGTGTTTGACCGTTCCGGTTATCTCTACCATGGCCGCGTGAAGGCAACTGCTGATGGCGCGCGCGAAGGCGGTCTGCAATTCTAATCAAACTGATATCGTAATTCTTATTAAATAAAAATGGCAAAGAATTTATTCAATAAAGTAAAAGCCGGCGATCTGGAACTGAAAGAAAAGGTTGTAACCATCAACAGGGTTACGAAGACTACCAAAGGTGGTCGTACTTTCAGCTTTTCTGCGCTGGTGGTAGTGGGTAACGAAAATGGCGTGGTAGGTCACGGTCTTGGTAAAGCCAAGGAAGTGCAGGAAGCGATCACTAAAGGTATCGACGATGCAAAGAAGAACCTGATCAAGATCCCCATTCACCACGGTACTATTCCCCACGATCAGCTGGCTAAAGAAGGCGCTGCTAAAGTGCTTATCAAACCTGCCGCTCATGGTACGGGTGTGATCGCTGGTGGTTCTATGCGCGCCGTTCTGGAAAGCGCCGGTATCACCGACGTTCTGGCCAAATCCCTTGGTTCCGCGAACCCGCACAACGTGGTAAAAGCTACGTTCAAGGCGCTGGGCCTGCTGCGTGAGCCCATTTCGGTGGCCAAAACCCGCAACGTATCCCTGAAGAAAGTTTTCAACGGATAATCAACCGGGCCGATATAATCCCGGTAACGGCGGCTACGGCTTCCGGATGCCGGAATTCTTCATAGGTTATATATCAAAGTAAAATGGCAAAGATTAAGATCACCCAGGTAAAAAGCGGTATCGATCGCCCTGAACGTCAGAAGCTGACGCTGAAGGCTCTCGGTCTGAAAAAGATGAACAATACCGTTGAGGTTGAAGCTACTCCCCAGATCCTGGGCATGGTTCGCGCTGTGCACCACCTGGTGAAAGTGGAAGAAGTGAATGCATAATGTAAAATTTTCATTTTTGCATTTGGCTTTCTGTTTTTTTGAATTATCATTGTAAAAGCGAGCGGTTGATTTCCGCGCAAGTAAAACAATTACACAAATGAGCTTACATCAAATCCGTCCTGCAAAAGGCGCAGTACATAAAGAAAAACGCCTTGGCCGTGGCGAAGCGTCCGGTAAAGGTGGTACCTCTACGAAAGGTAACAAAGGTGCTCAATCCAACACCGGTTACTCCAGCAAACGTGGTCACGAAGGTGGTCAGATGCCGATCCAACGCCGTCTGCCGAAACGTGGCTTCCACCCGATCAGCCGCGTAGAATATAAAGTATTCAACGTTGGTCAGCTGGACACCATTATTGAAAAATACGGCATCCAGGAATTCAGCCTCGAAAACCTGTACATGAACGGCCTCATCAGCAAAACTGACGCGGTGAAAGTACTGGGCCACGGTGAACTGAAGAGCAAAGTAACGCTGAAAGTGAACGCAATCAGCGAGAAAGCGAAAGCAGCCATCGAAGCAGCCGGGGTTCTGTGGAACTGGTTTAAGAAATTACGATAGAGAAGGCGCCTACTACGGAGTAGTGCGTCTTTTCGAATTTTACACGCGTTATTAAACTCTTATCTTCCTGTGAAGAAATTTATCGAAACCATAAAGAACATCTGGAGTATCGAGGATCTGCGCAAACGCATCCTCACTACGCTGCTCCTGGTACTGGTATACCGTGTTGGTTCCTATATCACCCTTCCCGGTCTCGATCCCAACGAGCTGGCCAAATTCTCCGAGACTTCCCAGCAAGGTATCCTGGGGCTGTTCAACATGTTTGCAGGTGGATCTTTTTCCCGCGCATCCATCTTCGCCCTCGGCATCATGCCCTATATCTCGGCGTCTATCGCCATTCAGCTCCTGACGATCGCCGTTCCCTATTTCCAGAAATTACAGAAAGAGGGAGACAGCGGCCGGAAGAAGATCAACCAATACACCCGCCTGCTCACCGTAATCGTGACGGCTTTCCAGGCCAGTGCGTACGTGGCTTACCTCAGAACGCAATCCGGTGCGGCGCTCATCCCCGCATACGGCGGCTTTATGTTCTGGCTCTCCACCACCGTGGTGCTGACCGCCGGAACGCTGTTCGTTATGTGGCTGGGTGAAAAAATCACGGATAAGGGCATTGGTAACGGTACTTCCATCATCATCATGATGGGCATCCTCGCCCGCCTCCCCGAATCCCTCCTGGCGGAATTCTCCCTGAAAACCACAGGTGCAGGCGGAGGACTTCTCCTTTTCCTCGTGGAAATTGCCATGTTCATCGTTATTACCATCGGGCTCATCCTGCTGGTACAGGGCACGCGCAAAATCCCAGTGAACTACGCCAAAAGAATCGTAGGTAATAAACAATACGGTGGCGTCCGCCAGTTCATTCCCCTCAAAGTGAATGCTGCAGGCGTTATGCCCATCATCTTCGCCCAGGCTATCATGTTCATCCCGGCCACGGCGATCGGTTTTGCTACACAAAGCGAAGGCGCTTCCGGTTTCATCCGCATCTTCAGCGATCACACCAATCCCTGGTACAATGTGATCTATGCAGTGCTCGTAATCGTATTCACCTTCTTCTATACCGCGCTTATCTTCAACCCCACCCAAATGGCGGATGAAATGAAACGCAACAACGGGTTTATTCCCGGCGTAAAGCCCGGTAAAGCAACGGCAGATTACATCGGCGCCGTAATGGACCGCATCACCCTCCCGGGCTCTGTATTCCTGGCGCTCGTGGGCGTACTGCCCGGTATCGCCGCCGCATTCGGTATCAACAGCCAGTTTGCCACCTTCTTCGGCGGTACTTCCCTGCTGATCATGGTAGGCGTTATCCTCGATACCCTGCAGCAGATCGAAAGCCAGCTGCTCATGCGTCACTACGACGGACTGATGAGCTCCGGCCGCATCAAAGGCAGAACATCTCCCGCCAACGCATAACGTTAAGGCGACACATATTTAGCAGCCATCCTGAACCAATTGTCAGGATGGCTGTTTTGTTTACGGCAATGCCGTATCGGCATTTTTGATTAATTTTGCATGTTATGATTCATTATAAGACAAAAGAAGAAATTGAGCTGATGCGCGAAAGCGCTCAGCTGGTGAGCGCTACCCTCGCGGAAGTGGCCCGTCAGCTGAAGCCCGGCATGACCACGCTCGATATCGATGCGATCGCGGAGCAATTCATCCGGGACCACGGCGCGGTGCCTTCCTTCAAAAATTATAAAGGTTTTCCCAATACCTGCTGCATTTCCGTGAACGAAGCGGTTGTTCATGGCATTCCTAATGCACATATACTCCGTGAAGGAGATGTGGTCTCCGTAGACGTGGGCGTCTATAAGAACGGATTCCATGGCGACAGCGCCTATACCTTCGCAATCGGTGAAGTACCGCCGCACGTCAGGAAACTGATGGCTGCGACAAAGGTTGCCCTGAACAAGGGGATCGAAAAAGCTGTAGTAGGCAACCGGGTGGGCGATATTGCCTTCGCCATCCAGGATTACCTTGAGAAGGAACGTGGCTACGGCGTGGTTAGGGAGCTCGTAGGGCATGGTTTGGGGCGTAACCTTCACGAGGACCCTCAGGTGCCGAATTACGGCCGCAGAGGCAGCGGAGCGGTACTGAAAGATGGTCTTGTGATCGCGATTGAGCCGATGGTGAATTTGGGGACCCGGGATGTGGAGTATCTGGAAGACGGGTGGACCGTTGTGACGCGTGACCGGAAGGTGTCGGTGCACTATGAGCACACGGTATCTGTGCAGAAGGGGAAGGCGGACATGCTGTCTACTTTTGTGGAAATCGAGGCTGCGGAGCAGCGAAACCCGGTTTTGGCGGGTGCGGTAGCGCAGTAATGCGACATGTTCCCAATGCTTTTCCGGTATACATATATTATTGTATAGCAAGTTGTTAATGAATTATTCACAACAGGGAGGGGACTTTATCCACAATCCGGATATTTAAAAATATTATTTGCCCTAAATTTTTCTGTTTCAGAAACTTTTATGGTATCTTTGCATTCCTAAAAATTTTTATGGCGAAACAGGCACTGATTAAACAGGATGGTATTATTCTCGAAGCCTTATCAAATGCAATGTTCCGGGTGAAGCTGGAAAACGGGCATGAGATTTTGGCCACCATTTCTGGAAAAATGCGGATGCACTATATTCGCATCCTGCCGGGCGATAAAGTTGGGGTTGAGATGAGCCCTTATGATTTGAGCAGGGGTCGTATAATTTTCAGGTATAAGTAAGAAAATACACTAGTAGATTTATAACAATTGACTCATGAAAGTAAGAGCTTCCATCAAGAAAAGAAGTGCAGACTGCAAGATCGTTCGCCGCAAAGGTAAATTGCTGGTGATCAACAAAAAGAATCCCCGTTTTAAGCAACGTCAGGGTTAATCGCATCTGTTACTCATTATAAAGACTCATAAATTAAACAATTAATATGGCACGTATAGCCGGTATTGATCTTCCTAAAAACAAAAGGGGTGAAATTGGACTGACCTACATCTTCGGAATTGGTCACTCTACCGCAGTATATATCCTGGAAAAAGCAGGGATTGACTTGAACAAGAAAGTGAAGGATTGGAATGACGATGAGCAAGGTGCGATTCGTAACATCATCAATGCCGAGCTGAAAGTTGAGGGTCAACTGCGTTCCGAGGTACAGATGAACATCAAGCGTCTGCTGGATATCGCCTGCTACCGTGGTCTGCGTCACCGTAAAGGTCTGCCGGTTAGAGGCCAGCGCACCCGTACTAACAGCCGTACCCGTAAAGGTAAGCGTAAGACGGTTGCTGGTAAGAAGAAGGCGACCAAGAAATAGTGATAGAATCCCTGGTCTGCTGGTCCTCCGTCCAAATCCGGGAGGCGGCGGCATAAAGGGTTTTTATAGACAAACGGATTTGGAGTTTCATAGTTGGAATTATAACGAATTATGGCAAAAGCAACGAATACTAAAGCTGCCGCTAAAAAGAGGGTAGTAAAAGTGGATAACTTCGGAGATGTACATATCTCTGCAAGTTTCAACAACATCATCGTGAGCATCACCAACAAGCAGGGTCAGGTGATTTCCTGGTCTTCTGCTGGTAAGATGGGCTTCAAGGGTTCTAAGAAGAACACTCCTTATGCTGCTCAGCTGGCTGCTTCCGATGCCGCCAAAACTGCTATCGACGCCGGCCTGAAAAGAGCTGACGTATTTGTAAAGGACCCGGCGCCGGCCGTGAAAGCGCAATCCGCGCTATCGCGAACTCTGGTATCGAGGTAACCCTGATCAAAGACGTTACGCCGCTGCCGCATAACGGTTGCCGTCCTCCGAAAAAGAGAAGGGTATAGTCATCAGATATTCCGATACGAATTATCCGGTACAATTCAACGTTTGTACCGGTTAATTCGTATTCGTAATTCATATTTTATTATATTTATTCATCACCAGTGGATGCACGATCGGATTTTAAGATTTTTAAATGAGCGTGCATCGTAACTAAAAATCTGCAACACAGAACATGGCAAGGTACACAGGACCAAAGACCAAGATCTCCAGGATTTTTGGAGAGCCCATTTTAGGAAATGGCAAGTATTTAGGCAAGAACAGCAACCCTCCCGGTCAGCACGGCGCACAGCGCAAGCGCAAGCAACTGGGTGAGTATGCTCAACAGCTGAGAGAGAAGCAAAAAGCGAAGTACACTTACGGCGTACTGGAAAAACAGTTCCGTAACCTCTTCGAAGAAGCTAACCGTCGTAAAGGCGTTACTGGTGAGGTATTGATCAAACTGCTGGAAGCGCGTCTGGACAACACCGTGTTCCGCATGGGCATCGCTCCTTCCCGTCCGGCTGCCCGTCAGCTCGTTTCCCACAAGCACGTTACCGTTAACGGCGTAGTAGTAAACGTTCCTTCCTATCAGCTGAAACCCGGCGATATCGTAGGCCTGGAAGCTAAATCCGCCGGTAACACCGCTGTAACCAGCCAGGTGCGCGGCAAGAACCCCAAATTCAACTGGGTAGATTTCAACGAGAAAGAACTGAGAGGTACTTTCATTGCTTATCCTGAAAGGGAATCCGTTCCTGAAAACATCAAGGAACAGCTGATCGTGGAATTGTACAGCAAGTAATAACGATATAGCCATCCCGCCACGCGGGGTGGCTATAGCCGTATAACATACCTTAAAAACATAAATCAAGCATATCAATGGCAATTCTTAATTTCCAAAAGCCTGACAAGATCGTTTTGCAGAAGTCAACCGACTTTGAAGCTCAATTCGAATTCCGTCCGTTAGAACCGGGTTATGGTGTGACAATTGGTAACGCGCTCCGCCGCGTGCTGTTGTCGTCTTTGGAGGGCTATGCCATTGTGGGTATCAAGATCGAAGGCGCTGATCACGAGTTTGGCACGCTGAAGGAATCACGGAAGACGTTACCGAAATCATCCTCAACCTGAAACAAGTTCGTTTCAAGAAAATCGTTGAGAATGAAGTAAGCAGCGAGAAAATCCAAATCTCCATCAAAGGCAAAACCGAGTTCCGGGCAGACATGATCGAGAAAGCAACCAACTCTTTCCAGATCATGAACCCCGAACTGTTGATCTGCACCCTGGATCCTTCCGCTAAGCTGGATATCGAACTGACCATCGGCAAAGGCCGCGGTTATGTTCCGGCTGAGGAAAACAGACCCAAAGATGCAGTGTTTGGTTACATCGCGATCGACTCCGTATTCACGCCGATCAAGAACGTGAAATACAGCATCGAGAACACCCGTGTGGAACAAAAGACCGACTACGAGAAATTGATCATGGAAGTAGTGACAGACGGTACCATCCACCCGGAAGAAGCGGTAAAACAAGCTTCCCGTATCCTCATTCAGCACCTGATGATCATCACTGATGAGAACATCAGCTTCGATACGAAAGACACTGAAAAGGAAGACGTGGTAGACGAACAAACCCTGCAGCTGCGCAAGATCCTGAAAACTCCCCTGGAGGACCTGGACCTCAGCGTACGCGCATTCAACTGCCTGAAAGCTGCGAAAATCAACTCCCTGAGCGAACTGGTTCAGTACGAACAGGAAGAACTGATGAAATTCCGCAACTTCGGTCAGAAGTCCCTCAGCGAGATCGAACAAGTGCTGGGCGAAAGAGGCCTGCATTTTGGTATGGACCTGTCCAAACTGAAATTAGACGAAGAATAGTATTCACCGCGTAAATCACGCCGCCGAAAGGAGGGCGTGATTTGCATTTTATAACAAGTACCTTGCAATTCCTGACACGGTGCGAGGGAACACAAATAACAAAAAGTCATGCGTCACGGAAAGAAATTGAACAAACTGAGCCGCACGTCCGCTCACCGCAAAAGCCTCATGAGCAACCTGGCTTGCGAACTCATTGCTCACAAACGTATCACCACCACCCTGGCAAAGCTAAAGCGCTCCGCGTTTACGTTGAGCCTCTGCTGACCCGCGGCAAAACCGACGACACCCACAACCGTCGTATCGTGTTTAGCTACCTGCAGGACAAAGAAGCCATCCAGGAACTGTTCGGCAGCATCAGCGAGAAAATCGCCAGCCGTCCCGGTGGATACACCCGTATCATTAAGCTCGGCAAACGTATCGGTGACAACGCCGAAACTGCGCTGATCGAACTGGTTGACTTCAACGAAATCTACGGCAAAACCGCCGCTGCTGAAAAAGCACCCGCTAAGAAAACCCGTCGTGCCGGCGGTAAGAAAAAGCGGAAGGCGAAGCTGAAGCTGCAGCTCCCGCTACAGAAGCTCCCGCTGCTGAGTAGTTTTTGACTAAGCTATACCGAAGGGATAAGGTGAAAACCTTATCCCTTTTTTTATAGAAAAAGAGACGAAGTTGAAGGTTTGGGTGTCACATGGCGCGTCAATAATTTCCTGGTCGAAACGAATGAAAATCAAACACAAAGGCCGATGAAGTTTATATAGTTGCAGAAAACGGTAAATTACCCAGTGCCATTTTAGTGGGATATTGCTTGAATATATATAGAAAAAACATAATTTAGAGTCGCCGGCCACCTAACGCCCATCCTATGAATTACATGAAATGCCAGCACTGCAGCGAATACAGTGCGCTAAAATCCGAATACCTTACTTTCTGTGACCATTGCGGTAAGAAATTTCCCGTTATTTATAAAGAATGGCTGGTACAGCATCCCGATGGAGATCTGGCCGCATTTGGGCTGGAATACGGCATAGCTGCTGAAGAATATGCTGCCCGGGAGCGCCGAAGAGACCGGAAGGCAAGGTTCACGCCACGGAAAAAGACAAATCTGGCCGTAGGGACGATTTGCTTTGTCATTGTACTGGGGATCAGCTTTTTATATGGACCTTACCTTATGGCATTTTTCCGGGAGCCCAAAGTGTCTGCCACGCTGTTAGAAGCCGATCAATGGCGCACCTTCAGAGGCAACCATATCCGGATGCAGACACCTTTATCCCTGAAGCCCGAATCCCCGGAAGACCGTCCCAATATGCGCAGAAAGGTATTTCAGGCAGGTGGAAAGGCGGATGGAATCGTCATTCGTATGGAGGAGACGGTTTATCTTTCACATTCCAGCATCGCGCTGGAAGATGCCGGGAAGCGTGCCGCCAGGGACATGGAGACCAAGACGGGCGTATCACGTTTCAGTTATCAGACGCAGTCGTTGGAGATCGAAGGTCAGCCGGCACTCCTTCAGCGGGGACTTACGTGCTCCGTGAGACTGCGGCAGTCGCATTTCAAAGCCTCATATTTGTAAAAGGAGGGAGCCAGGTACAGTTGTTAATTACCCATTCCTCCGACGATCCAACCGGTCAAAAGGCGGCTGACAAAATCATGACGTCCATTCATTTGAATTGATCTGAAAAACCTGCACGAAATTCAAAATCATGCCCTAACTTTGCGGAGTTTTAATCGTCCCATCCGGGGCATAAAAAAGTAAGGGTAAGAAGAAATGCCGCAGACTATCAGATCCACACAGCCTGCCATGCTGTTGCTCGAAGATGGCACCGTTTTCCACGGAAAAGCGTTCGGTAAGGTCGGAACGGCTTCCGGGGAGCTTTGCTTCAACACCGGTATGACCGGTTACCAGGAGGTGTTTACAGACCCTTCCTACAAAGGACAGGTGCTGATTATGAACAACTGCTACGTTGGTAACTATGGTACCAAGAAGGAAGACGTGGAATCCAGCGCCGTGAAAATCAGCGGGCTGATCTGCAAGAACATTGCTTCCAACTACTCCCGTAAAATGGCCGATCAGTCGCTCGCCCAGTTCCTGGAAGAGAATAACCTGGTAGCCATCCATGAAGTAGACACCCGTGCGCTGGTTGCCCATATCCGCAACAAGGGCGCCATGAACTGTATCATTTCCTCCGAAATTCTCGATGAGCAGGAGCTCGCCAAACGCCTGAAAGAAGTTCCGTCCATGGAAGGCCTTGCGCTTTGCGCCGAAGTGTCTACCAAGGAGCCCTATTTCGTTGGTGATCCCAATGCTGAGATCCGCATCGCGGTGCTTGACAACGGGGTGAAGCGGAACATGCTGAAATGTCTTTCCGAGAAAGGTGCTTATCTGAAGGTGCACCCGACGAAGACTACCTTCGAACAGTGCGAGGAGTTCAAACCGCATGCTTACTTCATTTCCAATGGTCCTGGAGATCCTGCACCTTTGACCTACGCCGTGGAAACCATCAAAAAGTACTGGCTGCAGAGCGTCCGCTCTTTGGTATCTGCCTTGGGCATCAGTTGCTTGCAATGGCGAACGGTATCCCGACGTATAAAATGCACCACGGTCACCGCGGCCTCAACCACCCGGTAAAGAACCTGCTGACCGGCAAATGCGAGATTACCACCCAGAACCACGGTTTCGCGATCGACAAGAACGCGGTGGAAGCATCCGACAATGTGGAAGTGACCCATATCAACCTGAACGATAATTCCGTGGAAGGCATCCGTATCAAGAACAAACCGGCCTTTTCCGTGCAGTACCACCCCGAGAGCACACCTGGCCCGCATGATTCGCGTTACCTGTTCGACGATTTCTTTACGATGATCCGCAAGCATACTGCCCAATAACGCAGGATTGTGAAACGATAAGAGAAGGCCTCCGCACGGGGGCCTTTTTATTGCCTGAAACTAAGGCAAGTGGAAACGATAAACGGTCCTGAGGAGTCAGGACCGTTGCATTTTAAATTCCACGTTATGAAAACTAGCGAAAGGTACCATGCGGTTAAGCACGATACCCACCTTGTCTTTTCATTACATGACAATAATAGGAAAATTTCGTTGAGATAGGGATTTAAAAGCGGGCTAAGTTTTCTTGAAATAGAGGATTTCTAAATGCAATCGGTTGGAAGCGGTAGAAATTATAGGAGAAAAAAATACGGCTCTGTGATCAGAGCCGTTTGCCTTTATAAATTCCACGTTATGAAAAACTGATACAAAAATATGTTGTTTGGCTAAAACGTTTTAGTTAGTCGCCGATTTTTTACATAATGTTGATAATGCAAAGGTCGCGCCATTTTCCCATTTGTCAAAATTATACAAGTTAATTTTTTGCTAAGCAGGTTTAGAAATTTGTTCAACATGTATTTGAAGATTTTAACATCTATTCCATCTTCACCTTTGCGTCCCGATTACACAGTAAAAATAGGCATTAAATTCAAATTACAAAACATAAAACGGATAAAAATTCCATTCGGTCCTTTAAAAATGTCATATAGAATTAAATTTAATGTTAAAACCTGCTATTAATAGGTGTTCCGGCTAGTGCTTCTCAAAAACATGATTTTTGTCAGTTTTTAAGATTCGATGGTTTTTTAACCGAAAGTGACAGGATTTGCTGACACATTAGCTGCGACCTGGATATACCTCCAGCGCTTTTGTCAGTGCCGTCATCGCCTTATCAATGGATTCAAGGTTCAGCACATATGCCAGGCGCACTTCCTGCTTGCCAAGACCCGCCGTGGCATAAAAGCCAGTCCCGGGAGAAAGCATTACCGTCTGCTGGTCATAACTGAATTCTTCCAACAGCCATTGGCAGAACTTGTCCGCATCATCGATAGGAAGTTTGGCCATAGCGTAGAACGCGCCGCCCGGATTGGGGCAAAATACACCCGGGATCCCGTTGAGGCGTTTCACCAAGAGATCGCGGCGGCTTTTGTATTCCGCTTTAATACCATCAAAGTAATCTTCAGGCAGATCAACAGCCGCTTCTGCTGCGATCTGGGCGAAGCTGGGAGGGCTCAGACGTGCCTGTGCGAACTTCATGACGGAATCCAGCAGGGTTTTGTTACGCGTAACCAGGGCGCCAATACGGCCGCCGCAGGCGCTATAACGCTTCGAAATGGTGTCGAACACCACCACGTTGTCTTCCAGTCCTTCGAGTTGCAAGGCAGACAGGGTGGTTCCATCGTACGCGAACTCGCGGTAAGCTTCGTCAGAGAATAGGAAGAGGTTATGTTTCTTGCAGATATCCCGCAATATGTTCAATTCCTCGGTGCTGTAGAGGTAACCGGTCGGGTTGTTGGGATTGCAGATGAGGATCGCTTTGGTCTTGGGCGTGATCTTCTTTTCGAAGTCACCGATGGGAGGCAGGGCGAAGCCGGATTCGATGCCGGAGGTGACGGGTACTACTTTTACTTCCGCTTCAACAGCGAATCCGTTATAGTTCGCGTAAAAGGGTTCCGGAACGATTACTTCATCCCCTGGATCGAGGCAGGCCATGAAACCGAAGATGATGGCTTCCGAACCGCCGGTTGTAACGATGATCTGGTTGTAATCCACATCGATGCCGAAGCGGCTATAGTATGTGGTGAGCTTGCGGCGATAAGATTCGTTACCTGCGCTGTGGCTGTATTCCAGGATCTTGAAATGGGAATTGCGCACCGCATCGAGCACGGGTTGCGGAGTTTCGATGTCGGGCTGTCCGATGTTAAGGTGATAAACCGTAACTCCTTTCTTTTTAGCAGCTTCCGCGTAGGGAACGAGCTTGCGGATCGGAGAGGGCGGCATAATCTGGCCGCGCTGACTGATTTTCGGCATTGGGTGTTGGTTTTTAGCGAGGCAAAGGTAAGGCAACTCGCCATGTTATAATGATTATAAAACAAAAATGCCCCCGAAGGATCGGGAGGCATTCTATCTGCGTTTGTTTTTTCTAGTTTTCTACTGTCCCGGTGAGGTACAGTTCCTTCTCCTGGTCTACTCCCTTTAGCTTCAGGTAGATGGTCTTCATCGGCTTGCCTACCGCATTCGCGCTATAGGTCGCGGTAACGGTGCCTGCTTTGCCTGGAAGGATCGGTTCTACCGTCCATTTGGGCGTAGTACAGCCGCAGCTGGGTTTAGCCGCTTCGATCAGCACGGGTTCTTTGGAGATGTTGGTGAATTCGAAGGTAACGGTCACGGGTTTATTCAGCTTGGTTTTGCCGAAATCAACCGTTTCTTTCTTAAACTTCAGTTTGGCGTCTACTGCATTAGTCGTTCCGCCGCCGTTCTGCGCCTGCGCCCACAGTGAAGTGGTAACCAGTAAAGTTGCAAATAGGGATACAACGAATTTTTTCATGATAACATTGGTTTTTAAACGATTGGTTAAACATTTACGTTTCTACCAGTTTCCAGTTCAAATTTACGGCCAAAAACTGAACCGTGCATATCAAGATATTAAAAATTTCTTAAAAATTTAATTTTTGCACGATGTGCCCGTTCATTTACCCATTCATCAATTTACCCTACATTTGTGCTTTAACAAGGATGGCATGATCGAAAACAACGAATTAGCTATGAATATGCAAAGCCAGTTGTCATTTGAAGAATTCCGCAGGGAAGTATTAAATGATTTCAGGCTGGCCTGTATCAGCAGGGAAGTGAGCCTGCTGGGACGTCGGGAAGTGCTGACGGGCAAGGCCAAATTCGGGATATTTGGTGACGGCAAGGAAGTGGCGCAGATAGCAATGTCCAAATATTTCAAACCGGGGATTTCCGTTCGGGCTATTATCGCGACCAGACCTGGGCATTCGCCACAGGCATCGCCACGGTAGAGCAGTTTTCTCACAACTTTATGCCGACCCAGATCTGTCTAACGATCCTTTTTCTGCAGGCCGGCAGATGAACTCGCACTTCGCGACTCCGAATATAGACGCTGAAGGCAACTGGCTGCCACTTACTGCGCAGAAAAACACCGCGGCCGACATGGCGCCTACCGCCGCGCAGATGCCGCGTGCGCTGGGACTGGCATTTGCCTCCAAGTTGTTCCGTGAAGTACCGGAGCTGGAAGGGCTTACGCACCTTTCGCACCAGGGTAACGAGGTGTGCTTCGCCACTATCGGCGACGCTTCTACGAGCGAAGGCCATTTCTGGGAGACCATCAACGCCGCAGGCGTGCTGCAGGTGCCGCTTTGCATTTTTGTATGGGACGATGGCTACGGCATTTCCGTTCCCCGCAAATACCAGACTACGAAAGGTTCTATCAGCGCCGCACTGGAAGGCTTCCGTAAAGGGGAGCAAACCAACGGCCTGGAGATATATAATGTAAAAGGCTGGGATTATGCCGGACTTTGCGAAGTGTTTGAAGAAGGCATCCGCAAGGCCCGTGAAACCCACGTCCCCGTGCTCTTCCACGTAGAAGAGATCACCCAGCCCCAGGGTCACTCCACATCCGGCTCCCACGAGCGATACAAATCCAAGGAACGCCTGGCCTGGGAAAAGGAATTCGACTGCAACAGTAAAATGCGCCAGTGGATCGTGGAAAATGCCCTGGCAGACGAAGGCACCCTCCAGGAGATCGAGGCGGAAGCCAAGGTGCTCGCCTATGAAGGCCGCAAACGCGCGTGGGAGAAATACATCGCCCCCATCCGTAACCAGGTTCAGGAGCTCAACGGCATCCTCCGCCAGCTGATCGAAGAGGGGCGGGCAGACGCTTCGCAAGTACAGCAAACCATGCAGGAGCTCACCGCTAACCGAGAGCCCCTTCGCCGGGATATACTTAAATCCGCCGCACACATCCTGTTCCGTCACCCGCGTGATTTCTCGCCGGCAATGAACGAGCTCCAGCTGTTTTACGACAACCAGCTGCTCGCTGAAAAGGAAAATTATAACACTTACCTGTACGCCACCGGTCCTAATTCGGTGAACAGCGTACCGGTTGTGCCCGCTGAGTATGCCGAAGAAGCCCCGTGCTCAACGGTTACGAAGTGCTGAATAAATATTTCGATCAGCTGTTCACCGACAACCCACTGGTATTTGCCTTTGGTGAAGACGTGGGCAAGATCGGTGACGTTAACCAGGGCTTTGCCGGCCTGCAGGCCAAACATGGCAAAACCCGAATTGCAGATACCGGCATCCGCGAGCTCACCATCATGGGCCAGGGCATTGGTATGGCGCTCCGGGGCTCCGTCCCATCGCGGAAATACAGTACCTGGATTACCTGCTCTATGGACTACAGCCCCTGAGCGATGATGTGGCATCCCTGCAATACCGTACCCGCGGTACCCAGTTCTGCCCCATTATCGTCCGTACCCGCGGCCACAGGCTGGAGGGTATCTGGCATTCGGGCAGCCCCATGGGCATGATCATCAACTCTCTCCGGGGTTTCTACGTTTGCGTTCCCCGCAACATGGTGCAGGCTGCCGGCATGTACAATACCCTTCTGCGTGCGCACGAACCGGGAATCGTTATCGAATCGCTGAACGGTTACCGCCTCAAGGAGCGCATGCCAGAGAATATCGGCGAATTCACCGTGCCTATGGGCCAGGTGGAAGTGCTACAGGAAGGTACGGACATCACCATCGTTTCTTACGGCAGTACCCTGCGCATCATCGAGGAAGCCATGCAGACCCTCTCGGGGCTGGGAGTTTCCTGTGAACTGATCGACGTGCAGACCCTCCTGCCTTTCGATACCAGCCATTCCATATTGGAGTCGCTGAAAAAGACGAACCGTATCCTGTTTGTGGATGAAGACGTTCCAGGCGGCGGCACCGCTTACATGTTCCAGCAAGTGATGGAACAACAGGGCGGCTACCGTTGGCTCGACGTGGCGCCCCGTACGCTGGCGGCTCAGGCGCATCGCCCGGCTTACGGCTCCGATGGCGACTATTTCTCCAAGCCCAACGTGGAAGACGTGGTGAAAGTCGTAATGGAAATGATCAGGAGTAGCGAACCTGCAACGATATAATTGTGTATGGCCGCGCCTCCTGTAAAACTACAGGAGGCGCGGTTTTTTAATACTGCCGGGCCAACAAGGCCGGCGTGCAAATTGTTATCATCAGGCATATGGAATATAAAGACTATTACAAGATACTGGGCGTAGACAAAAAAGCGTCGGCCGACGAGATCAAGAAGGCCTATCGCAAGCTGGCTGTGAAGTATCATCCGGATAAAAATCCCGACGACAAGCTCGCGGAAGAGAAATTCAAGGAATTGAACGAGGCCTATGAAGTGTTGGGCGATGCTGACAAGCGGAAGAAGTACGACGAGTTCGGCGAGAACTGGAAATATTACGAACAAGCCGGCGCACAGCAGGGCGATTTTGACTGGAACCGCTGGCGCGCACAGCAACAACAGGGCGGTGGACAACAATACAACGCTGAAGACATGTTCGGGGCGGTGAATTCTCCGACTTCTTCGAGCACCTGTTCGGCGGTGGTTTCCGGAGCCGGGCCCAGCAGGGGCGGGCGCGTACCCGGCGCGGTGGCGACCTGCATGCTTCGATGGAAGTGAGCGTAGAAGACGTTTACCTGGGCGCCACGCGGCAGATTTCCGTCAACGGGCAAAAACTGAACCTGAAAATTAAGCAAGGTACGGCGGACGGCCAGGTGTTACGCCTCAAAGGGAAGGGTAATCCGGGACTTAATGGCGGCGAAGCGGGCGACTTGCTTATAGAAATCAGCATCGTGCCCGGTTCGGGTTATGAGCTGAAAGGGAGGGATGTATACCTGGAAGTGCCGGTAGACGTATATACGGCCGTGTTGGGTGGCAAGGTGCAGGTACCGGTTCCTGGGAGTGCGCTGCAGTTGACAATCCCGGAGGGGTCGGACAGCGGGCGGTTATTTAGATTGAAGGGGAAGGGGCTGCCGGTGGGGAAGGAGGAAGCGGTGTGCCGGGTGACTTTTATGTACGGATCAAGATCACGGTACCGCAGCATTTAACGGAGGAGGAAAAAGAGATGTTCAGGAAATTGGCGAAGCGGGAATTATAACCTGTAAAATACAAGCTAATGTTACAGACGATCGATTACCTGGAGGAGATCCTGGCGCAACAGCACCGGACGGAGGCGGAAACATCGCCTGATTTTTATGCGAGTGAGCTGGTTGAGATGTTGGGATATACGCCGGAGGGATTAAGAACGGCATTGGGTCGGGCGATGCAGGCTTGTGCGGCATTACGTATGCCGGTGACGTTAAACTTCCGGAGAATTTATTGCTGGCAGGCCGGCGAGTTGACAGAGGACTGGCAGCTGAGCCGGCTGGCGGGGTACTTATTAATTGTTAACAGCGATCCGCGGAACCCGGCAGTTGCGCAGGCACAATGGTCGTTCTTCAGAAGAAGTTATTCATTTTAATTCATATGTCATTTAATATCAGCCATTTGTTTGTTCATATTCTATAGCAATATTCATTGTCTGTTCATTGTCCCATTTGCTATTCAATGGTTAATGGAATGAGATAAATTGCAGACACATTCAAAAATGAAATTGCTTAGACGGTTCAAATAGGCTGAAAAGGGGGCCGTTCTGAGAAGAGCGGCCTTTCTTCAGTTATGCAATCAGTAGTAACTGTTGTGCCAGATCTGGAAATATTTCACCCATATCCTCTGCAATATTCCTTTGTGAACCTCGCCTGATTTTTCAAACGTGTTTTAACCATCATCCTATGATCGCCGGAATAACTACCCGGGAAAAAATCAGGTGAGGTTTTTTACATTTTCTTTAACCCTCTGCATCATTTTTCTCCTCTTTAGTCTATACGAACGCATGAGCCGTTTGTTAACTCTTAGCTAGTACAACATCTATCCATGCGTTAGGGGACGACAACCAAAATTTGATATAAAAACGAACTGAGTTATGGAAGCAAGATGTATCAGATGCAGTACGATTGTGTACTCTCACAAAAGGCTTACTGAAATCAAATGCCGTTGCGGCGGCCAACTACAAAGGATGCGGTTTACGGGGTTGATAGAGGGACCTCATCCATTAGGCAAGGAACACAACATGGAGGTCAGCGGTAAGTTGTGTTATGGTACATACCGTTCTATTTACGGTAATTTTGTTATCGACAAACTGAACAACGTGTTCCATAAGGTCCAGTTGTTGCGGTAATGCATGTTGTCAGCATTAGTTTGCATACGGAAAGCCGTTTCCCGATTTTTGATATTGAGACATGATGAAAATGGGGATCAGCCAAACGTTTATTGCGAAGATCTAAACCAACTGGCGCCAGGTTTTGCACAGGCATAAATCGCCTTTATCCCTTGTCGTTGGGTTGCATGCAGACATGAACGATGATACATAATTATCCCTCTGTTGTTAATGACAGACGCGCCGTTTTACCATTTCATGCATGAAAGCAAAATTGATGGACATCCACGTCAAATTTGCATTCTTTTTCTGTCCTTGCGCAATAAGCTCATGGCGACATATTCTTAACATATTCCATGTTGATTTTTGGCAGTTGGGGCCGGCAGTTCGCGTGAGTGGACTGCCTTCCCATTTTGTGTATTTACAAGACTTAGGGTACAATGCGATATCAGCTCGCATGCTTTTGGGGCTTTCGCCGTACACGTTTCGCTATAGCTCTTGGGGACATAGACACTCCCAAACTTAGTGTTGATTTTAGCAACGGGGTAAAGGTCGCGGAGGTGAGCTGAGTCCCATTTTAAGTATTTCAAGTCGCAAGAAACGCTGTGATGTCAATAGGACATTTGTAGTAGGACATTGGTTATTTTATCAGTGCGATATCGTTCGATTTTTAACTTGTCGGCAAGCTATCATCACGATGTATGTACGATTCACAAACGACAGATGCGTTAGTAATACTTTAGTTGTGTTGTATCGGTACAACACCGGTACATTACCAGTACTGTAATGCTACAGCATCAGTACGGTAACTGTACGGTACGACTACTGGAATAGTACGGGAGTTATACGGAAAGATTGGAGAAAAGGTGGACTTGATGCGGAATTGATGTTGAGGTGAGGTGAAGTAGAGTAATATTAGGAAGTTCGTATGATAGAGGAGGGAATGGAGCTTTCGGCGCATGGCAACGCCAGACGGTGGAAAGACCTGCCGTGCTAGATTATATATTATTATGTGTTGATAATGAATTAATTGTGATAAAATCTTGCAGCTATAGCACTATTGCTATTCCCGCTGTATGAAGGCGTTTCCTTCGTTGATGTGAATTGTTTGTATGGGAATAGCCGGCAGCAGGCGGACTAGTTTCTTGTAGGTTTGGATTTGGCGGAGATGACCTCCAACGGCTGGTCTGGTACCACTGCGATAATATCCACAGCATTGCATTGACGGTTGGCCGAGGCGCCATCTTTCATATGTAGCCGGACCTGCAACACTACCATGAGTGTTCCTTTGCCAGGAACATTCATAGGGATGTCTAAACCGGAGATGCGGGTATGGGGTTTCTCCAGGTCAATAAATGTTACTGCCGCATCAGAGCCTGTTACCGTATGGGTGGTGAAGTCGATGCGGGTAGCGATAACCTTTATTTCCATCTTTACAGCGTCTGGTTTAACCCAGATTTCCGGGCAGGAATGTGCAATACCCCGTCTTTGGAGAAAGTCGGCCGGTTCGTCAGGAACTGTTCAACGCCGGCGTACCGGTTGAAACGGAAGCCCCTAATGCCTGCGTGGTTATTACGCCCTGCCTTTACGATGGCTTTGTTGAGCTGGTTGACGTGCCCCGGATCGCAATGATAGTCGATATCGGGCGCCAGAGCCCTGCGAATGAGAGCTCCTTTGCGGCTGGCGGCGCCGAACCATTGCGCGGCGTGTTTGGTCGCCTGTGTCTGGCGGACCGTCTCCGGCCGGGAGCGCAGGAAATACTTTCCGCCCCGGCGGTAGCCGATGAGGTTACCGACCTTGCCGGTGAACCTGATGAAAGATTTGTTTTTGGCCATAACTGCTTGATTTTATTTACATTGAATGTACTAAGTGAAGAGGCCTCAGGTAATTATTGAGGCTGATCTTCAATGTACATGGATGGATAATACCAGAATTGGGTAAAGGTAACCCGTCCGAGGTCCGGAATTGTTTATTTTTATTGCTTCACCAAATAAGCCCGGCTCATATGAAAATCGTAGTATTGGATGGATATGCACTGCAACCCGGAGACCTTTCCTGGGAGGCGCTGGAAGCCCTCGGCACCGTAACCGTCCACGACAGAACGGCCCCCGCCGCCGTAGCGGAGCGCGCAAAAGGAGCAGCCATACTTCTCACTAATAAGTCCCTCATCCCCGCGTCCGTCATTGAGCAGTTGCCGGAACTCCGGTATATCGGCGTCATGGCTACCGGGTACAATGTGGTAGATGTTGCGGCTGCCCGCTCCAGAGGGATTACCGTCACCAACGTGCCTGCCTATAGCTCCGCATCCGTAGCTCAGTTGACCTTTGCGCTGATCCTGGAACTCTGCCAGGGCGTGGGGCTTCATGCAGAAAGCGTTCGGAAAGGGGATTGGTCGGCCAGCCCCGATTTCAGTTATTGGAAAATGCCGCTGACCGAATTGGCGGACAAGACTTTGGCAATCATAGGGTTTGGTCAGATCGGACAGGCGGTGGCCCGTATTGCGCTGGCTTTTGGTATGAAGGTGATCGTCAGCCACAAACACCCCGAGCGCGACCGGATGGAGGGCGTGACTTTTACAGATGAGGCCTCCTGCTTCCGTGAGGCGGATATCGTCTCGCTGCATTGTCCGCTGAACGATGCCAATAAGGGTTTTGTGAATAAGGCGCTGCTGGCGACCATGCGGCCATCAGCCTTTCTCATCAACACCAGCCGCGGGCCGCTCATTAATGAAGCGGACCTGGCTACCGCGCTCAATAACGGAGTTATTGCCGGGGCGGGGCTGGACGTATTATCCCCGAGCCTCCACAGGCTGATAATCCGCTATTGTCCGCCCGGAATTGTTACATCACGCCCCATATCGCGTGGGCTACCCGTGAAGCGCGTTCGCGGCTGATGGATAAGGTAGTGGAGAATATTAAGGCTTTCCAGGAAGGCAGGCCGCAAAATGTGATCGGGGATAAGCAACGGGAAAGCTGGAACTTATGTATAAATGCAAAAAGCCCGCCGTGATGGCGGGCTTTTTATATATCGTGCGGTACGATTATTTAAGGTTGTGGAATACTTGCTGCACGTCGTCGTCTTGTTCCAGGCGGTCGATCAGTTCAAGTACTTCTTTAGCTTGTTCTTCGCTCAGTTCCACGGTGTTGGCGGGGATGCGCTTCAGTTCGGAGGCGATCACTTCCAATCCTTTCTCTTCCAGTGCTTTCGCCATATTGCCGAACTCGGTAAATGTGGCGCGAACGATGATATTGCCTTCGCTGTCTTCCCCGATTTCTTCCAGGCCATAGTCGATCAGTTCCAGTTCGAGGTCTTCCAGGTTCTGGCCGCCGTTTTTGATTTTGAATTCACCAAGGCGGTTGAACATGAAGCCAACAGAACCGCTGTTACCAAGGCTGCCACCGCATTTATTAAAGTGCATGCGTACGTTGGCAACCGTGCGGGTAGTGTTATCGGTAGCGGTATCCACCATCACGGCAACGCCGTGGGGGCATATCCTTCGTATACAACTTCTTCGTAATCAGTTTTGTCTTTGCCCAACGCGCGTTTGATGGCGGCGTCCACACGGTCTTTCGGCATGTTCACGCCTTTGGCGTTAAGGATGCAGCGACGGAGCGCGGGGTTATTATCAGGATCCGGACCGCCTTGTTTCACCGCCATGGCGATTTCCTTGCCGATACGGGTAAATTGTTTGGCCATGCGGTCCCAGCGGGCGAACATGGTCGCTTTTCTTACTTCAAAAATACGTCCCATAGTGTTTGAAAGAGTTTGCCTTACGACCCGTCTGACCGGGATAAGGAGGCTGCAAAATATTAAATTCCGCGTAAATCGGGTTGAGGGGAATAAAAATCCCGCCGTTGCTGGCGGGATTTTATATGCTAAGCGCGGTTATTACAGTTTGTTGCCCAGTTTACTGTGATTTTTGCTGTATGCAAAGTAGATCACCAGACCGAGGCCCATCCAGGCTGCGAGACGGAGCCAGGTATCGAGCGGGAGGGAAGCCATCAGGGCTACGCAGATAACGATACCGATGATGGGTACTACGGGAACCCAGGGCACTTTGAAGGAGCGGGGTACATCCGGATCGGTTTTCCGCATCACGATCACGCCCACGCAAACCAGTACAAAGGCGAACAGCGTACCGATGCTTACCATTTCGCCCACGATGTGCACGGGAACGAAGGCACCGAAGAGGCTGGTGAACACCATGAACAGGATGTTAGCTTTATACGGGGTGCGATATTTTTATGAACCTGAGAGAAAGTTTTGGGCAGGAGGCCGTCGAGCGACATGGAATAGAACACGCGGCTTTGGCCCAGGAGCATTACCAGGATTACAGAAGTGTAACCGGCGAGGATGGCCAGGATGATGGCCTGTTGGAGCCAGCCGTATGGTGTTTTGGCGATCGCGATAGCTACTGGAGCGGCGCTGTCTTTGAACTCGGTGTAGTTGGCCAGACCGGTCATTACGTGAGCGAACAGCACATATAATATGGTACAGATGGCCAGGGAGCCGAGGATGCCGATGGGCATGTCTCGCTTGGGGTTCTTGGCTTCCTGTGCGGCGGTAGATACGGCATCGAAGCCAATGAACGCGAAGAACACGACCGCGGCGCCACGGAACAGGCCGGAGATACCGAAGTGCCCAAATTCGCCGGTGTTAGCGGGGATGTAGGGATCGTAGTTGGCGGGATTTACGTGGCTCCAGCCTACTGCGATAAATACCAGTACTACTGCCACTTTCAGGGCAACGAGCAGGCCGTTCAGGAGGGCGGATTCACGGGTGCCGCGGATCAGCAACAGCGATAACGCTATGATGATCAATACTGCCGGCAGGTTCATGATACCTGTAACCTGGGAGCCGTCGAGCATGGTAACGGTCTCGAATGGCGAGGCCGTCAGCTGTGCGGGAAGGTGGATATTGTAATGATGCAGGAATTTAACGAGGTACTGTGACCAGCTGATGGATACGGTTGCGGCGCCAAGTGCGTATTCCAGCACAAGGTCCCACCCGATGATCCAGGCAAGGAACTCGCCCATTGTGGCATAGCTGTAAGTGTAAGCGCTGCCTGCGATGGGGATCATGGAAGCGAATTCAGCATAGCAAAGGCCGGCGAAGGCGCATCCGATAGCGCCGATTACGAACGAAAGCGTTACGGCGGGCCCGGCGTTGTTGGCGGCGGCGAGACCGGTCAGGGAAAACAGGCCTGCACCGATGATAGCGCCGATACCCAGCGCTACCAGGCTGGTAGCAGTCAAAGACCTTTTAAGCCCTTTTTCAGAATCAGACGCTTCCGCGAATAACTGTGCAAGAGGCTTTTTGACAAAGAGTCTACTCATACAATTGATTGGTTGTGGTTGATATTAGCGGTTAGATTTGTTTTTACAGATCGCCAAATATAGTGCGTTAATGATAAACGCCATATTTTATTTTATATACGAGCGGTAACCTCCATCTGCGGGAATTTCGCCTGAGAACCTTATTTTTGGGCGATTTTTGTCAGATCTAAACCTAAATCACCTCTACTTCATGATGAATAAAAGGAAGGCAGGCATTGCCGCTTTGATCTCTTTTACGATCGTAGCCATCTTGCATGTCATTGATGTGAACTTTGGCAGTGTGGCGCCGTCTACGACGGGATCCGAACCTTAGGCAGGGGCTTTTTCCTCCGGATCTCCTTTTGATCTCCCGCTGGATCGTGGTGGCCGCCTTCGTGTGGTTCGCCATCGCAAAGAGATCCCTCACCACTTGGATACTCGTGAGCATGCTAATCGGGGGCGAACTGGGGCACGACTGGCCGGCTATCGCCATCAACTTCCAGGTACTCAGTAAAGTTTTCCTGCAACTGATCAAAACCATTATCGCCCCGCTGCTTTTCGCCACGCTGGTGGTAGGCATCGCCGGGCACTCGGATATCAAACAGGTCGGAAGAATGGGTTGGAAATCACTCGTTTATTTCGAGATCGTTACCACCATCGCGCTGTTCATCGGCCTGGCCGCCATTAATATTTCACAGGCCGGCGTGGGCGTTCCACAGCCTCCGGCGGGCCACGAAGTACTGCCGGCCACCAAACCGCAGAACTGGCAGGATATTATCCTGCACATCTTCCCCGAGAATATCGCCAAATCCATATACCATGGCGAGATCCTCCCGATCGTGGTGTTCAGTGTTATCTTCGGTATCGCACTGCTCATGGTGAAAGACAAAATGCGCCAGCCCATGCTGGATTTCTGCGGTAGTCTCTCCGAAACCATGTTCAAGTTCACCAATATAGTAATGTACTTCGCCCCGGTGGGCGTGGGCGCCGCTATCGCTTACACGGTAGGGCATGGCGGCCTCGATGTGCTGGGGAACCTGTTCAAGCTGCTAATAACCCTGTATGCGGCGCTGGCGGTATTCGTATTGGTGGTATTTGTACCGGTGGCGCTTATTATCGGTCTGCCCATCCGGCGTTTTATCAAGGAGATTTCCGAGCCGGTGTCCATTGCATTTGCCACGACCAGTTCGGAATCAGCCCTGCCCAAGGCCATGGAGGCCATGGAGCGGATGGGCGTTCCCCGGAAGATCATTGCATTCGTAATGCCCACCGGTTATAGCTTCAACCTGGACGGATCCACGCTGTACCTCGCTTTGGCGTCTGTGTTCGTGGCCCAGGCGGCCGGCACCCCGCTCACCTGGCCCCAGCAAATCCTAATGGTATTTACCCTGATGCTGACGAGTAAGGGCGTGGCGGGAGTTCCCGGGCAACCCCGGTGATCATCCTGGGCACGGTAGCGTCTTTCCACCTGCCGGTATGGCCCGTGTTCCTGATTCTCGGAATCGACGAGCTGATGGATATGGCCCGTACTTCTGTAAATGTGATCGGGAATTGTCTGGCCACGGCCGTGATCGGAAAGTGGGAAGGAGAGGTCGATTTTAAGAATCTGCCGCCTGAAACCAAAGCCTAAGGCCAATTTCAGGAAATATTAACTTCCTCTTGACATATAAAACATTATTTTTAGCCGCTCTAACAGAATAGTAAACAATAGCATGGACCAGATTATTGAGTTTTTCAAGCATTTAATCAACCCCAGTGGATCATAGATAATGGAGGTTACTACCTGATTTTGGCGATCATTTTCGCCGAAACTGGATTGTTCGTAGGTTTTTTCCTGCCGGGAGATTCCCTGCTTTTTGTTGCTGGTATTTACGGGGAGCAGCTCGCTTCCAGCTTTTTCAATATGCCGCTTGTAGTTGCCATGACGCTTATCGCTATCATGGGCGTACTGGGAAATATCGTAGGTTACTGGTTCGGCCGCAAATCGGGCCCGTTGCTGTTTAAACGTAAAGACACCTGGCTGTTCAAGAAAAAACACCTCTGGCAGGCCAAGGAAGTATATGACAAATGGGGTGGCGGCGCTATTTTCGTTGCCCGCTTTCTGCCTGTAGTCCGTACTTTCGCCCCTATTATCGCGGGTATCGTGGGCATGGAGCGCAAGAAGTTCATGTTCTATAACATCATCGGCTCTTTTTCCTGGGTATTTTCCCTGATGCTGGCTGGCCACTTCCTTGGGAAGGCCATCCCCACGCTCACCGACCACCTGGAATGGATCATTATCATTATCGTAGTAATCACCACGGCGCCGGTACTTTACAAACTCGTTTTCGGTAAACAGCCATCCACTCGCACTTCGACGAATTTGGCAATCCGATCGAAGCGCCGGCAGAGCCGCCGAAAGAAGAGGAAGAGAAAGTAAAACCTTAAAATATTTTGATATTTGAAGAGACGCAATAAATTTGCGTCTCTTTCTTTTTGTAGAAAGTCCACGTATCAACCAGAAAATCGAATCCTTTATGAATTCCGCCAACAAGCCCGTCAAACTGCTGAACGCTGCAGTGATTGTCGCCTCCTGGGTTATTTCGTCGATATTTATGACCTCCTCCTTTTCGGCATTATCCGTATCAAAAGCCTCACATCCCTGGACTTTCTCCGGTGGAGATAGATTCCGTAGGCATGTGGCTGATCAATATCCAGATGGTGGGGATGCTCATCGGGGCATCATTTGGGGCGTGTTGGGCGATAAGAAGGGCCGGTTGTCCGTGCTGTTTGGTTCGATCCTGCTGTATTCCGTGGCGAATGTAGCCAATGGGATGGTGGGTGGAGAAAATGCCATCTTCTGGTACATGGTGTGGCGGTTCGTGGCTGGCCTTGGCCTGGCGGGAGAGCTGGGTGCGGGGATCACCCTCGTTTCTGAAGTGCTGCCAAAGGAAAAGAGGGGTATCGGCACGATGATCGTGGCCAGCGTGGGCATTTCCGGGGCCGTGGCCGCCTATTTCGTCTCAGAATACTTCGGCGATAACTGGCGGATCTGTTATTATATTGGAGGGGCCTCGGCTGGCGTTGCTGATCCTTCGGATCAGCGTGGTGGAATCCGGCATGTTTAATAACATCAAACATTCCAGCGTTAGCCGTGGCAATTACTTCAAATTCTTCACCAATAAAGAGCGCTTTTTCCGTTACCTGAAGTGCATTATGATCGGCCTGCCGACGTGGTATGTTGTAGGGATCCTCATGACCTTCTCCAATGCATTTGCGGAAAAAATGGGGTACAAGGGCCCATCAATCCGGGGAAGGCCATCATGATCTGTTACGCGGCGCTGACCTTCGGGGACCTGGCGAGCGGGTACCTCAGCCAGGTGATGCAGAGCCGGAAGAAAGTGCTCTATATCTTCTATGTATTGTGCCTCATCAGCGTGATCCTGTATTTCTGCATGTATGGCGCCAGTGTTACCATGTTCTATACCATTTGCGGTATTATGGGCTTCAGCGTTGGCTTCTGGGCGATTTTCGTGACGGTGGCGGCAGAACAGTTTGGTACCAACCTGCGGGCTACGGCGGCTACGACGGTCCCTAACTATGCCCGGGGATGTTGCCGGTGATCTCACTGGTATTCGGCGGTTTACAGACGGCCGGGCTTAGTTACCTGCTGAGCGGGCTGGTTACCGGCCTGATTAGCATCGTGCTGGCATTCGTGTTCGCGTATTCCATGGAGGAAACGTTCGGGAAAGACCTGGATTACGTAGAAGAATAAGGGGTTATTCGTAAGTGCTCAGCACCTTGTCGAGCAGTTTGTTGAGCTGGGATACTTCCTTGTCTGAAAGCGTATCTTTTAAAGTAGCTTCCAGGATGTGCAGTTTGTCGTCGATTTCTTTCAATAGCTCTAAACCTTTCTGGGTAATCTTCACATCAACGGCGCGGCGGTCTGCCTCGCAGCTTTTCCTTTCAACGAGGTCCGCTTTGCGGAGCCGTTCCACGAGGCGGGAAACATCACTCATTTTGTCGAGCATCCTTTCTTTGAGGGTGTTGATGCTGGCGGATTTGGGGTGTTGGCCGCGAAGGATGCGCAGTATATTGAACTGCTGCATGGTGATATCGTATTCCTTGAAAAATTCTGGTGTTTGGAAATGATCCAATTGCCCACGAAAATGAGGGACACGAGGCCCTTATGGTGTTCACTGGTGAAATTTCGGATGGAGATCAATTTTTCAATATTGGACATATGCAGCAGAAATATCTTGCAAATTAACGGATTAGCGGCAAACACGGAAAGTTGAGGCGCTTTCCGGGCGGCTATGATACTATTTTACGAAATCAAGTTTCAGGTTGATGCTGACCATTTTATCGACGACCATGCCGCCAGCTTCGGTCAGTTTGTCCCACTGTAAATTATAATCGAACCGGTTGATGTAGGTGGTGGCTTTGAAGGTGGCGTGTTGCCGGTTGCCTTCTGTGGTGGTGCCGCCATAGGCGACGTTGAATTTAACGCGGCGGGTGACGTCGCGGATGGTGAGGTCTCCTTCTAGTTGGTATCTGCCCTCGGTGATGCGCCGGAAGGCGGTACTGCGAAACGATAGTTTGGGGAATTGTTCTGCATGGAGGAAGTCGGCCGATTTGAGGTGGTTATCGCGTTTATCATCTCCGGTGGTGATGCTGAAGGCGTCTACGTCAAATTTGATGGTGGCGTCGGAGAAGTCGGGTTTGGCGGCGGCGATTTCGCCGTCGAATTCCCGGAAGTGGCCTTCCACTTTGGAGATCATGAGGTGTGTGACGGAGAAGGACACGGAAGACCGGTCGCGATCCGCTTTCCAGACCGGGCTTTGTGCAATCGAGGCCAACGAAGAGCATAACAGTATGGCAAACAGTAGCTTGCTCATGATATGGTATTATGGGGCGGTGATGATTTTAGTTGATGTAGCCCGGGCCAAAGGTACGATAATCAATGATATGACGGGCGGAGGGTATTGAAAAGGAAAGCACCTGCTGCCAGGTGCTTTCCGGAAGATATTGTGCGCCGGTTAGGCGGGAGTCTTCATGTTGTCGAGCACGTCCATTACTTCTTTCACGTGTTTGGCGGAAGTATGGAGGAGTTCTTTTTCGGCTTCGTTCAGGTCCAGTTCGATGATCTTCTCGATTCCGTTGGTGCCGAGCACTACGGGAACGCCGAGGTAGATATCTTTCAGGCCGTATTCGCCGGTGAGCCATGCGCAAACGGGGAAGATGCGTTTTCGTTTTTAACGATCGCTTCTACCATTTGTGCTGCAGCAGCGCCGGGAGCGTACCAGGCGGAGGTGCCGAGCAGGTTCACGATTTCGCCGCCGCCTACTTTAGTGCGCTGGATGATGGCTTCCAGTTTGTCGGCCGCTACCAGTTCCGTAACGGGAATACCGGAAACGGTGGTGTAGCGGGGAGGGGAACCATGGTATCTCCGTGGCCGCCCATGAGGATAGCCTGGATGTCTTTTGGAGAGCAGCCGATTTCGTCTGCCAGGAAAGCGCGGTAGCGGGCGGTATCGAGGATACCAGCCATGCCGAATACCTTGAGCTGCTGTCTTTCTTCGCGTAAGGAACGCGCAGTACGTCATAACGTCCAGCGGGTTGGAAACCACGATGATGATGGCGTTAGGGAATATTTGTTGATATTCTCGGTAACAGATTTAACGATATTGGCGTTGGTGGAGATCAGGTCATCGCGGCTCATACCGGGTTTGCGGGGAGGCCGGAGGTGATCACGACTACGTCGCTGTTGGCGGTTTTAGCATAGTCGTTGGTAACGCCGGTCACTTTGGTGCTGTAGTAATCGATCGGAGCTTGCTGCCAGGTGTCGAGCGCCTTACCTTCCGCAGTGCCTTCCTTAATGTCCAGCAAAACCACTTCCTGCAGGAAATCTCTGTGGGCCAGCACGTTAGCGCAAGTTGCGCCCACGTTTCCAGCTCCTACAACAGTTACTTTCATCGTATCTGAATATTTTAAAAAGGTGAAGAATTAATTGGGTAACAAAAATAGGACATCGGAATGGTAATTTCGGCGGAAACTGCTAAAATTTCCCGCTTGGAGCGCCTCCGCCGAAAAGTTTACAAATGCTTTAACACGGTGTCCAGTTTAACCGTACCTTCGTAATTCGCTTCCAGCTGGCCTTTCCTGTTATACAGGTAAATGCCGGGAAATTCTGCAGATCGTAATAGTATGCGATCTGCCGTGTAGGCTCGGCGGCCATGATGATGTTCGGGTAATTCCCGATCTTATATTGGTCGTACCACGCCTTCATGCGTTCCAGCTTGAAGGGCGTCACCATGAGAATATTGGCTTTCTTGAATTTGTCGATGTTTTTGAGGATATCTTCGGTCATATGCGCGCAATGGTCGCATTCCACGCTGAAGAGAAATACCATGGTGGGTTTACCCTTGGGGAGGTCATTCTTAGTGAATACCTGCCCGTTATAAGCCGTGAGCTGGAAGGGGCGATGAAGGTATACTGTTTGAAGGGGGCAGAGGGCTGCCCGCCGGTTTGATTGGGCATGATTATGCCCGGATTGGGCCTTCAACAGTGTCGGGAGGCATAAGAGCACGAATAACCATGTACGCATCATTATATTTGTTTTATTGTTAAAGTAATAGGCCGCGCAAGCGAATTCGGCATCAAATCTATACCGCTTTCGTGGGAAATCCGGCAAGATTTGTTTGTTCATATTCTAAAATTTTTACTTTTGCAATCCTTAATGTAAATTTTTAACTTTAAATCTTTGACCTTTATGGCTACCACCGCAGATATCAGAACAGGATTAATCATAAAGCTGGATAACAGCTTATATTCTGTTGTAGAGTTTGGTCAGAACAAAACCGCCCGTGCAGCTGCCAAGGTATGGGCCAAATTGAAGGGGTTGACAATAGCCGTTCAATCGAACACACCTGAACTCCGGCGATACCATCTACCCGGTTCGCGTAGAGAAAAAGCATACCAGTTTCTGTACCAGGACGACAGCGGGTACAATTTCATGGATAAAGAGACTTTTGAGCAGATCGTGGTTGCCGAGCAAATGATCGACGCGCCCCAGTTCCTGAAAGACGGAGACGAGGTAGCGATCGCTATCAATACCGAAACTGAGCTTCCTATGAGCGTGGAGCTTCCCGATAAGATCGTGCTGAAAGTCACCTATTCCGAGCCCGGCATGAAGGGCGACACTGCTACCCGCACCCTGAAGCCCGCAACCGTTGAAGGCGGCGCTACCATCATGGTGCCCCTGTTCGTTAACGAAGGCGAGCTGATCCGCGTAAACACCAAAACCGGCGAATACATCGAACGCGTAAAAGAATAGCCATATTACTTTTCTCATATCCACCATTTCGCGAACAGCAAATTTCTCAAACCAAAAACTGTCTACATGGACTTTAAACAGATTCAGGAGCTGATTAAAATGATCAATAAGTCAAACATCAGCGAACTGAGCATTGAACAGGACAAGTTTAAGATTACGATAAAACAGAAAGAACAAGAAGTACAGCAGATCGTTACCGTGCCGGCCGTTACCGCGGTTCAGCCCGTAATAGCAGCTCCCCAGCCCGTAGCAGCTTCTGCTCCGGCCGCTGCAGCGCCTGCTGCTCCCGCCGCAGCTCCCGCAGGTGCCGCCAGCAACCTCATCACTATCAAATCGCCCATGATCGGTACTTTCTACCGCAGCGCAGGCCCCGGCAAACCGTCGTTCGTTAACGTAGGCGACGATGTAGCTTCCGGCAAAGTGGTATGCATCATCGAAGCGATGAAACTGTTCAATGAAATCGAAAGCGAAGTGAGCGGAAAGATCGTGAAGGTACTGGTGGAAGACGCTTCCCCGGTTGAATACGATCAGCCGTTGTTCCTTGTAGAACCGTAAATGAATACATAACGGTAGAAGGTTGTAAGGTTGCTTGCAACCTTTTCCTTTGGCTGTTTTTATAACACTATTTGCTAAACATGTTCAAAAAGATATTGATCGCCAACCGTGGCGAGATTGCCCTGCGCATCATCCGCACCTGCAAAGAAATGGGGATCAGGACAGTGGCAGTTTATTCAACGGCGGACAAAGACAGTCTTCATGTCCGTTTCGCCGACGAAGCCGTGTGTATCGGAAAGCCGCAGAGCAGCGATTCTTACCTGAATATCCCTCACCTGATGGCCGCAGCGGAGATCACTAACGCTGACGCTATTCACCCCGGCTACGGCTTCCTCGCCGAAAACGCCCGCTTCGCAGAGATCTGCGGCGAGCATGGCATCAAGTTCATCGGCCCCACTCCGGATATGATCCGTAAAATGGGCGACAAGATGACGGCCAAGGAAACGATGATCGCCGCCGGCGTTCCGTTATCCCCGGTTCCGAAGGCCTTCTCGAAAGCGTGGAAGAAGCCCAGCAACTGGCCAAGGAAATGGGCCTCCCCGTTATCCTTAAAGCCACCGCAGGCGGTGGTGGTAAAGGTATGCGCGTGGTATGGGACGCAAGTGAGCTGGAGAACGCCTACAACATGGCCAAAAACGAAGCCCGCGCTGCTTTCAATAACGACGGCATCTACATGGAGAAGTTCGTGGAAGAGCCCCGTCACATCGAAATCCAGATCGCCGGTGACCAATACGGCAAGGTATGCCACCTCAGCGAGCGCGACTGCTCCATCCAGCGCCGTCACCAAAAGCTCGTGGAAGAGTCTCCCTCCCTTTATGACACCCGAGCTCCGCGAAAAGATGGGTGATGCCGCCATCAAGGCCGCTTCCGCCATCAACTACGAGAGCGTAGGTACCATCGAGTTCCTGGTAGACAAGCACCGCAACTTCTACTTCATGGAAATGAACACCCGTATCCAGGTGGAGCACGGCGTAACCGAAGAAGTGATCAATTTCGACCTCATCAAGGAACAAATCAAGATCGCCGCCGGTATCCCCATTTCCGGGAAGAACTATACGCCGCAGATGCACGCTATCGAGTGCCGCATCAATGCGGAAGACCCGCATAACGATTTCCGCCCTTCACCGGGCAGGATCACCGTCCTCCACACTCCCGGAGGCCATGGTGTGCGCGTGGATTCCCATATCTACGCCGGTTATGTGATCCCTCCGTATTATGACTCCATGGTAGCCAAGGTGATCGCTGTAGCGCAAACCCGCGAAGAAGCCATCAATACCATGGAACGCGCCCTGTCCGAGTTCGTGATCGAAGGTGTGAAAACCACCATTCCTTTCCACCAGCAACTCATGCAGGACGAGAACTTCCGTAAAGGCAACTTTACCACCAAGTTCACCGAGACCTTTAAATTGCAATAAGCTTTCGCTTACATACGCAAAGCCGCTTCCTCAAGAAGCGGCTTTTTTTTTTATCAGACCCTTTCCCCACCCTGCCTATGTTTATTAACTGCGTAATCGTCATTTTCTGGCTCTGGTTTGTTTATTTTCTGATCTTCCTGCGGTGGATATATCTCAGGAACCATTTCCTTTTACCGGCCCAGAAACTAAAAAGCGGACCGCAAAAGCAGTCCGCCAATATCTGTAATGAAAGTTAACGATACCGCTATGCCCAACCGGGCACACAGTATGCTATGCATTCCGGAGCTATACCGGTGATCCGGCGGCTCCATCATCCAGTTCGATCGGTAATCGAAGCCCTAATTTACCGCGTTACGCTACGCGTCGCGGCAAAATGGGATGAAGCGACGGTAATCAGTTACGAATCACGGATTCAATTATAGCAATGCCTGTATTGCTTTCACGGCCTCTTCCGTATTGCTAGGTCTGGGGCTGTATTGGTTATGAACTTTCCGTCTTTATCGATCAGGATGAACGTAGGGTATCCACCTTTGAGATATTCCTTTTCGAACAGTTTTTGTTGTTCCTTCGGGAGATTATAGTGGAAGGTGGTTTTGCCATAAAGTTTACGCTCCTTGATGAAGTTCCGCCAGGCTTTTTCGGGGAATTGTTGGCAAGATAAACGAAAGCCACGTCTTTTCCTTCCAATCGCTTCTTCAATTCGCCGGCATATTTCATTTCGTCGCGGCACGGCCCACACCAGTGCCCCAAATATCGAGATACACGACTTTGCCTCTGTAAGGTGCTGTAATATGACGGTAAATTGCTTCTGCCGATGTTAACAGGCCCAGGCCGGTAGTATCTGAGAAGTAGCTCGTGTATTGCATTTCGGCATCAACATGCGCATCCAGTACGCGGAAGTACTGCTGACGCTTATTTATGGTTTCGCGTAAGTAAGGATCTTTCACTTGTGACAAATAACCCTTTAAATCTGCCTCCGGTAATGGACTTACTGTTCTGCTGAACCTGGTGGTAACTTCCCAGATGAGATGAAGGTCTTTTTCAATGCCCAATGGATTAAAGGTGTTGTACATAGAGTCTGCGGATATTTTATTATTCCGGCCTGTTGCCAGGCTGGCATAGTTACCCAGGTCGCGCGTGACAGTCAGATAATCCCGGGAGAGGTAACCTTGAAGCGGCAGTATGTTTTTGATTGAATCTACGGTGACCATGTAGCCGGAACTGAATTGCGATTGGTTTAAAGAAAGCAGTTTAAACAGGTATTGCATCAACATAAAGTTCGCCTGGCATAAAATCCGCGCTTCGAGATACTGAATGGTCTTTTTTTCAAGTTGATGTTTTTTTATCCAGTTTTGAAGGAAAGTCCATTCAGGCTGCAGCTTTTTATGAACGACCTTATCACGAAAAGCCAGATCTGGCAGTAATTCATCTGGCCAGGAATGGTATGAATTATCGAACCAGCCGTCATAGGCGTTATTGAAGGCCATGATTTCCATATGCATCCTGGCATTTGAACCCTCAAACCGGGTGGAGAATTTACGGTTGAAGAACGAGGAATCCATCCATTTGTGATCTTTATATTCGGCAGGGTCAGCGGTAAAATAAATCGTTTCTCCGGGGATCCCGATGGTCCTTTGCCAGGTTACTCCCCAGTCTATATAAATGTCACAGGGAGCCTGGGCCGGAACTGTCAGACTGAACCTGCCTCCGGAATCGATCGGCGTTGAAAATTCAATCTGATCGGAGCTCAGGAAATCATAAACCGACACTGAAAAAATTCCTCCTTTTTGGGGTTTGTGATGTAAGTATTGGCCGATAATTGTAATAGAATCATCGCGGAGCTGAAGCGGGCCGAACCCCTCTTGCAATGGGGCTGCTGTAATTTTAGCGGGTTTTTCCTGCTGGGGGTAGGCTGCAAATCCCAGGAGAACAGCGGTTAACGTGAGGGTAAAACGGAACATAGGGAATATGAATTTGTATTAATCTACGAAATAATCGTAAAAATTCAAATCAAGGAAACAAAAAGGCCATCCTTCCGGACGGCCTTCTGCATTAAACCTTAAAATGTTGTCAAACTGTATCACTGATGAAAAACCTTACGTCCTGAACCGTGGACGGAGAGCTTATCGTTGATCCGCGGCGGGGCGGCTGCTTTTTCTTCAGCATACCATCTTTACGCGCGCCGGACTTGTGTTGCATTCTTTCTTTTTGGCGCCATTCATTGTATTGGGTGAATTTTTCTTCGCCCAGGGCCAGTTTTACTTTTTCGAGGCGCTCGTCGCGGAGGGATTTCATTTTGCCCCTGCGTTCGGCCTTATCTGCTTCTTTGAGAGCCATGGCCTTGTCCATGTATTCCTTGTTGATGGCTTTCAGGTCGGCGCTCTGTTTTTCGGTGAGGCCCAGTGCTTTTACCGCTTCCTGGCTGCGCTCGTGGCGTTTGTGGTGCGCCATTCTGCCGTCTTTTCCTTGCCTGCCATGGTGGCGGCCTTTACGGTCGGCGAATTGTTTCTGATGTTCTTCCCATTTGGCGTACTGATCCTTATCGAGCACTGTTTTCAGCTTGTCTTTGCGGGCAGACTGCAGGGCTTCGTATTGGGACTTGCGGTCTTCCTTGCTGAGGGATTCATTCTTCCGCAGTTCCTTCATGCCGTCGATATAGGTTTTGTTGATATCGCGGATCTGGGAAGTCTGTTGTTCTGTGAGCTTCAGGTCTGCTTTGGCGGCGGGTTTATCCTGGGCGTTGGCCAGGAAACCGATCCGGTCAGCAGCACCATCCATACAAATTGTTTCATCATGGCGATCAAATTTTATACATCATAGACCGCAGTGGAAGGATGAAGTTTAAAGGGGAGGTCATAAAAGTTTGTTAATGGCTTCGTGCAGTGCGGCGGCATCCCTTGGCCAGGGGCTTCGGTAGTAACCAGCTTACCGTCTTTATCGATCAGTAAATAGCTGGGATACCCCGTGGTCCGGTATTTCTTTTCAAAAAGCGCCTGCATGTCGTCCGGCATCCGGTAGTGGACAACCGCCGGCCCCGTAACTTTATGTTCAAGGATGGTTTTTTCCATACTACCTCGGGCGACTGGCAGGCGAGATATAAGAAAACGACGTCTTTCCCCACATATTCCTTTTTGATGGCCGGCATGTATTGCATCATTTCGCGGCAGGGGCTGCACCAGTGCCCCAGATATCCAGGTATATTACTTTGCCGCGATAAGGCGCTGTAATATGCCGGAATATTTCTTCGGCGGAGGCTAGCGGAGGGAATTGCGTGACGATCTGCGTGTTGGATAGCAGGTTTCCGTCAGACATCAATAGTTTAAAATCATCATTGCGACGGATGAGCGTATTTAGCAGCAAGGTGTCTTTGACCTTACTTTTCAGATCCAGGATCAAATCATCTTTCAATGCAGTGCCCTGAGCGAGATGGCGTGCCGCGAACCATATTTCGGTGATTTCTTTTTCGCGGGGATGGTGAATGCGGGTTTCATAGAGCGAATCAGCGTTCAGTTTCAGCGATCTTGCCCTGGAATTACTATGGTTGCGGATATCCCGGTGTACCACGATAAAATGCTGGGAAAGATGACCGGTGTTGCCATTGATGGCGGTGATAGAATCGATATGTCGGAACCAATCTTCTCCTGGTTCGCTATTGTTCTCTGAACGTTGATGATACAGGTATTGGGTAAGCGGCATAGCGACTTCGTAAGAAACGTGAGCGCGGAGGTATTGCATGGTACGGGTTTCCGGACGATGTGTAGCCTGCCAGTGGTGGAGATCGCTCAGATTGTTGTGGTATACTGCGTCCATGGTGTCGCGGAGCGATTGGTAATTACTAAACTGCGTGAACCATGTGGAATTAGTATAGTCGGGTGAGCCTTTTGACATTTTTTCGCGGAAATACAGGTGAATTTCGTTGTGCAAACGGGCGTTTTCACCGGTAAAGCGAATATTGTCCGGTTTATTGAGGTCTGCTTCGAAGGAGATGGTCTGACCGGGAATGCCAATGGTTTGCGCCTTCAGGCGGGCGTCATCCAGTGAAATATCTGCTTCCGCAGGAGGGGGATGGTCAGGGTAAACCGGCCGCCCGAATCGATCTGGGCAGGGTAGTGTACGATCTTACTGGAGATCCAGTCATAGCAGGTAACTTTAAAAAGATCGCCCTGCGCATGGTGATAGTTCCGGTAAATGCCGGTAATCGTAAGGGAATCGTTCCGGAACTTCAGCGGGCCAAAGCGTGGGGCATCATTCCGGTTATTTATCCGAACGGAGTTATCGGATTGCCGGGCAGATGCAGGGAGGGCTAAGAGCAGGAAGCAAAGAATTCTTATCATATGAAAGGCCGGATTATAAAAGTTTATCAATCGCCTTGTAAAGAGCGTCGGGCTGCCAGGGCCAGGGCGCTTGTTTGGTCACCAAGGTGCCTGCTTTATCAATGAGCAGGTAACTGGGATATCCGCCGGAAAGGTATTCGCTTTCAAATGCCTGTTGCATCATAGGCGGCATCCGGTAATGCACGACATTGGCGCCGGTGATCTGGTGCTGTTTGATAGCATTCCGCCATGCGGCTTCGGGGAGTGATTGGCGAGGTATAGGAACACGACGTCCTTATCCGCATACTTTTTCTTTATGTCCGGCATATACGCCATCATCTTACGGCAGGGTGCGCACCAGGTACCCCAGATATCCAGGTAGATCACTTTGCCGCGATAAGGGGCAGTGATGTGTTGGAATATTTCCTGCGGTGTTTTGAACTCAGGGAATGTTGTAATGAACCGGGTACCGGCAATGAGGCCATCATCGGCATCGAGCGCTTTGAGGAATCGTTTTGACGCTGCAGGCGTTTTAATAAGAAAGTATCTGTCACCTGCCGGCGAAGGGCAGTCAGCATGGAGTCATTATAGACGAAGCCTTCACTGAACTTCCTGGACGTTTTCCAGGCGTCTGTCAGTATTTTTTTCAATGGGGTGGCGCAGGCGCTCATCGTAGACGGAGTCGGGATCCAGCCGCAGTTGGTGTGCTTTTACTTCGCTGTGGTCGCGGATATTGTCGATCACGGTTTCATAATCTTCGGAAAGATATCCTGTGGAAAACGTAAGCCGGCAATGGTGTCAATGGCTGCGAAGTATTGCGCATCGTATTTGTATTTTTCTTCAGCCGGGTACATAAAATATTGTTGCGTAAGCGTGGCGCCCAGATCGTACCGGACCCTGGCTTCCAGGAATTGCAGCGTACGGGTTTCCAGCTTGTGTTTTTTATGATAGTCGCTGAGCAGCTTCATTTTTGCACGGTAAATGGCAGCGATGGTATCGCAGAAAAGAGGGATGGAGGTGAACTGCCTGCTCCAGTTGAAATCGCGGTAGGGCGGGTATTTAACGCTGAGCTCATGCCGCAGGTACCGGTGGATTTCATTATGCAGCCGGGCATTGGCGCCTTCGTACCGGGTGGCGGTCTGCTGAGCCCATGTGGCGATCTGCGCCGGATCGCCTGGGAGAGGTGATTTTAGTTCGCTGAGGTCCGCGTAGAGGTAGATTGTTTCACCGGGAATGCCGATGTTGCCCAGTCCGCTGCGGCCCCAGTCGAGCAGGAGGGTCCCCGGAGCAGGGAAGGGAATTTGATGCGGAAGCGGCCGGAATCGTCTATAGGGGCGGTCCAGGCGACCTGGTTACCGGTAACCCAGTCTTTTACGTGGACGGTAAAGGGCTTGCCGGGATGGTAGTTTTTGTATGCCCCGATGATGGTGACAGAGTCGTCGCGGAACTGCAGGGGCCCGAATGGAGGGGGCTCGTTGCGGGATTGGATGCGAAGCGATTTGTCATTTTGCTGGGAGAAAAGGGACAGGGGAGGCAAAGAATGAGTAATAAGGGGAGGGATCTCATCATAACGGGTTTGGCTATTTACCTCAAAATATCAATTTCTCCGTAAAGAAGAACCCCGGTGAATACCGGGGCCATCATACACCAAAACAATCTTACGGTTTTTATCGCAAGAAAAGCAGTTCTCTGTATTTGGGAAGTCCCCAAATTTTGTCATCCACCAGGAACTCCAGTTTGTCGGAGTGGTAACGGATGGTGTCGAAGAACGGTTCTTTGATCTTCTCGCAGTAGTCGATAGCTTTCTGACGGCTGTCGTCGAGCTTGTTGGCTACTTTGCGGGCTTCGATCATTGCCTGCACGTTTTCGCTGATGACATTGATGTGTTCAGATATCTTGGTTGCGATCTGGCGTTGCGCTTTGGAAGCGTCTTCGCCGAAACCGGCATCTTTCAGTCCTTTGATGTTGGTGAGCAGATCGTTCTGGTACTTCACAGCTGCGGGCAGGATGTGGTTGGTAGCCAGGTCGCCGATCACGCGGGCTTCGATCTGAACTTTCTTCACGTAGTCTTCCAGGATTTCGTGACGTGCGTGGAGTTCTTTCTCGTTGTAAACGTTCATTTCGGTGAACAGTTTGGTAGCCTTCGGTGTCACGAAAGCGTCGAGGGCTTTCGGAGTAGTTTTCACGTTAGCAAGACCGCGTTTTTCTGCTTCTTTCGCCCATTCTTCGCTGTAACCGTCGCCTTCGAAAAGAATCTTTTCGGAATCTACGATGTTTTTGCGAAGAGTTTGCATGATGGCGATTTCTTTTTCTCGCCTTTTTCGATGAGGCTGTCCACGTCTTTCTTGAAATCCACCAGGGTTTTGGCCATGATGGTGTTCAGAACGGTCATGGCAGAGGCGCAGTTGGCGGAAGAACCTACGGCGCGGAACTCGAATTTATTACCGGTGAACGCGAACGGAGAGGTACGGTTACGGTCGGTGTTATCGAGCATCAGCTCAGGGATATGACGGTGGAGGTCCAGTTTCAGGATAGCCTCGTCTTGTTCGTCGAACTTGTTGTTCACGCGGCTTTTTACTTCCTGCAGAACTTCATAGAGGTATTTACCGGTGAATACGGAAATGATAGCCGGGGAGCTTCGTTGGCGCCCAGACGGAAGTCGTTGCTCGGAGTTGCGATGGCAGCGCGGAGCAGGTCGGCGTAGTCATGAACGGCTTTGATGGTGTTCACGAAGAAGGTGAGGAACATCAGGTTGGTTTTCGGCGTTTTGCCGGGAGCCAGCAGGTTCACACCGGTGTCTGTAGCGAGCGACCAGTTGTTGTGTTTACCGGAACCGTTGATGCCTGCGAAGGGTTTCTCGTGGAGGAGCACTTTCAGTTTATGGCGTTTTGCCACTTTGCTCATCACGTCCATCAGCAGGGAGTTGTGGTCAACCGCGATGTTTACTTCTTCAAAGATGGGAGCGCACTCGAACTGAGCGGGCGCCACTTCGTTGTGACGGGTTCTCAGGGGATACCCAGTTTGTAGGATTCTTCTTCGAAATCGCGCATGTAAGCATAAACACGCTCGGGGATGGCGCCGAAGTAGTGATCTTCCAGCTGCTGGCCTTTAGCGGGCGCATGGCCTACTACGGTGCGGCCGGTGAGCAGCAGGTCGGGACGGGCGTTAGCCAGACCTTCGTCGATCATGAAATATTCCTGTTCCCAGCCGAGGGTGGCGGTAACTTTGGTTACGTTCTTGTCGAAATAGTTGCACACGTCAACGGCAGCTTTGTCCAGGGCGGAGAGCGCCTTCAGGAGGGGAGCTTTGTAATCCAGGGATTCGCCGGTGTAGGCAACGAAGATGGTGGGGATGCAGAGGGTTCTGCCGGTTCCCTGCTCGATGATGAAAGCGGGGAGGAAGGATCCCAGGCGGTGTAACCGCGGGCTTCGGTGGCACGGATGCCGCCGTTAGGGAAGCTGGATGCATCAGGCTCCTGTTGAACGAGGGCGTCTCCGTCGAAAGTCTCGATGGAAGAACCGTCGCCTTTAATAGTAAAGAAGGAGTCATGTTTTTCGGCTGTAGTGCCGGTCAGGGGCTGGAACCAGTGCGTATAATGGGTTACGCCTTTCTTCATTGCCCAGGATTTGAGGCCGGAAGCGATCTGTTCGGCCATTTTGCGCTCGATCTTATTGCCGCCCTTGATGGAATTCATCAGGCTCTTATAAGCCTCGTCGCTGAGGTGTTCCCGCATGGCTTTGCCGGTAAACACGTTGCTGCCGAAAACGTCGGTAATCTTGCCGTTCAGTTCTGGCTTTACTTTGAAGTCAACGCCGGTCAGATTCTCCAGCGCTTGAAAGCGTAACGATTGCATGATGTGAAAAATTTTATACAAAAAAACGCCAGTTTGGTTTAAAATGCAAGCAAATCGTGGAATTGTTACCAAAAAATTGCATTTGGCCGGAAAAAGAGCCAATTTTTGAAATTCGGCCAAATATTCCATAGTCCGATCCCTAAAACTGATATATTAAAAAATTAATAATCTGTATATGTGGTATAAATGGTTCCGTCTTGTCAATTGATAGAAAACTATGTAGTTTTGCATCTTCTTTTATAAACCTTCTCAATTCATGCAAACGACCACAGTTGAAACCGCCGAACAGTTAGGACTGACAGCTGACGAATTTGAACGTATTAAGACCACCCTGGGCCGTACTCCCAACTTCACCGAACTGAGCATGTACTCCGTGATGTGGAGCGAGCATTGCAGCTATAAGAACTCCATCGTATGGCTGAAAAGTCTGCCCCGGGAAGGCGGTAGGCTGCTCGTGAAAGCTGGTGAGGAGAACGCCGGCCTGGTAGACATCGGCGACGGCTGGGCCTGCGTGTTCAAAATCGAGTCGCATAACCACCCCTCCGCGCTCGAACCCTTCCAGGGAGCCGCTACCGGTGTAGGTGGTATCCACCGCGATATTTTCACCATGGGCGCCCGCCCCATCGCGGCCCTCAACTCCCTGCGCTTCGGTAATATCAACGATAAAAGAACCAACACCTCCTTAAAGGTGTGGTACACGGCATCGGCCACTATGGCAACTGCTTTGGCGTACCTACCGTGGGCGGTGAAGTATATTTTGAAGACTGCTACGGCACCAACCCCTCGTGAACGCCATGAGCGTGGGCGTGCTGAAAGTAGGTACCATGGTATCCGCTACCTCCTACGGCCCGGGCAACCCCGTGTTCATCGTAGGGTCCGCTACCGGTAAAGACGGTATCGGCGGCGCCTCCTTCGCCTCCGCAGACATTACTGAAGAATCCGCTAAAGATCTCCCTGCCGTTCAGGTAGGCGACCCCTTCCAGGAAAAGAAACTCCTTGAAGCCTGTCTGGAAGTGGTGAAAACCAATGCTCTCGTTGGCATGCAGGACATGGGCGCTGCAGGTATCACCTGCTCCACCGCTGAAATGTCCGCCAAAGGCGAGCATGGTATGATCATCCACCTCGACAAGGTACCGACCCGCCAGCAGAACATGAAAGGCTGGGAAATGCTCCTTTCCGAGTCCCAGGAGCGCATGCTCATCGTGGTACATAAAGGTCGCGAGAAGGAAGTGCTCGATATTTTCGAGAAATGGGATCTCCACTGCGTACAGATCGGCGAAGTGACCAAGGAACCCGTTCTCCGCTTCTATATGAACGGTGAACTGGAAGCAGAAGTGCCCGCGGAAAGCCTCGTGCTGGGCGGCGGCGCTCCCAGTACCATCGCGCTTATGTGGAGCCTAAGTACTTTGAGAAAATCAAACAATTCGATATCCAGAACGTTCCCGATATCGCCGATGCCCGGAAAGTAGCCGAAAGAATCGCGCAGCTTCCCAACATCGCGTCCAAACGCTGGGTATATACGCAATACGACAGCATGGTAGGCACCGCCAACGCCAGCACCAACGCTCCCTCCGATGCTTCAATAGTAGTGGTGAAGGGTTCTCAAAAGGCGCTCGCGGTAACCACCGACTGTAACTCCCGCTACGTATACGCCGATCCTCACAAGGGCGGTCAGATCGCAGTGGCAGAAGCTGCCCGTAATATCGTATGCTCTGGCGGCGAGCCGGTAGCCATCACCAACTGCCTCAACTTCGGCAACCCCTACGATCCGGAAGTTTACTACCAGTTCGTACACGCCATCCAGGGTATGGGCGAAGCCTGCCGCAAGTTCAATACCCCCGTAACCGGCGGTAACGTGAGCTTCTACAACCAGTCGCCCGACGGCCCGGTATATCCTACGCCTACCATTGGTATGCTGGGCGTACTGGATATTATGGACCAGCGCATCACCCTCGATTTCAAAAACAACGGCGACCTTATCTACCTGGTAGGCCGCAGCTACAACGATATCAGCAGTTCTGAATACCTCCATAAGCTGGTAGGTGTTGAGTTAAGCCCGGCGCCTCACTTTAACCTGGAGGAAGAGCACCGCCTGCAGGCTGCCATCACCAAACTCAACGCAGCCGGCCTGATCCAGTCCGCGCACGACGTGAGCGAGGGCGGCCTCTTCGTTACGCTTCTTGAAAGCGCCATGGCAGGTAAATCCGGCTTCGATGTTCACACCAACAAGGCCTTCCGCAAAGACGCCTATCTGTTCGGCGAATCGCAGTCCCGCGTGGTGGTAACCGTGAGCCCGGCAGACAAGGAGAAATTCGAGTCGCTGCTACATGGCCTGGTGGACGCTTCCGCTACTTCCGTACGCTTCGAACTGCTGGGTACCGTTAAAGGCGACGGCATGATCGTTGACGGCGAGAACTGGGGCGCTACCGCCGACTGGAAAGTGAAATACGACACGGCGATCGAGAACCATCTGTAATTTAGAAAGCCATTATATGGAAAAGGGCTGGTCAAATAGACCGGCCCTTTTTGTTTTATACCCAACCCCGGCATTCATAAACCCAATCCTCCCATCCATTAACTCAAGCCTATAACAGCCGTATCCCCTTCATAGCTTGCGCCCAGAAAATCACCCCATCAACCTTCAACAGTTATGAAAAATACTTTTGTAATGCTTGCGGCAACCGCCCTGATCTCCCTGTTCGCCTGTAAGAAAGAAGGGCCCGCCGGGCCGGCAGGACAAGACGGAAAAGACGGCAATGCCAATGTTACCGCGAAGAAGTTTACCACCATGGCGTCTACCTGGAAGTATCCCGGCCACTATGCCCTCGATTACGGCAACAACCAGGTGAAACTGCATTTCAGCAAATATATCACCGTAGAAGCTCCCGAAATCACCAAAGACGTGATCGATAACGGGTTTGTGCTGGTGTATATGATCCCCAAGGGCGTGCATAACTGGATGCCGCTGCCACTCTCTTTCCAGGCGGCATCGCCTTCGGATGTGGTACATAACTTTGCATATGAATACCGCCAGGGCACACTGACCATTCACTACTACTGGACCGCCAACACGACCGGGAAGCTGGTCCCCGATGGACTGGAAACCACGCTCATGCCGTTTTACAACTTCCGCTATGTGGTAGCGTCTGGCGTAATGATGGATAAAATGAAAGCAATGGGTGTAAATACCAGCGATCCGCTGGCAGTGGAGCAGTCGTTACGCCGCCTGTAAGCGCTTCGGTCTCCTGAAGCGGTCCGTCATCCATTTCCGGCGGTACCAGATGAGGATGCCGGATAGCGCGAGTGCGCCTGGTGTTAATCCGAGCAAACTGTAGAGCACTTTTAAAGGTAAGCCGCCGTAGTTCCCGAAATGCAGGGGCTTCACGGCGGCGTTCCATTTTACGGAGAAGGGGCGTTGGCGAAGAGGGTTTTCTTTACCAATTTGGCGCTGTCTGCCGAAAGGGAAATGGTAGTGCCGAATTCCCCGAAAATCAGCGGTTCGCCCGCGTTCCCGAGAAACAGGACGGGCCGCCGGCTACCCGGGGCGGGCGAATGGCCATGATGGTGTAACCGGGTATTTCTGCCTTTGCCTTTACGGCCAGGGCGTCATAATCAATAGATTGTTCGATGGCGACCGAAGGCGCCTTCTTGCCCACCCTTGCACCTACCACCTTCCACTGAATGAGTATGCCGGTGATAACGATGAGCAGGTTAAATACCAGCGACCATACCCCCACGATCCGGTGCAGGTTGCGCCAGCGCCGGCGGCGGAGCTTCCATTCGATCTTATCCCGGAAAGTGAGCACTTTCAGGAGGTGTTTACGGTAAACGTAAAGCCCCGTGGCGATGGCGATCAGCATGACCGCGGCCATGAAAAGGATAATGATGGAACCGTTGCGCCCGCTCATGAGCGTAAAGTGCAGGTATAATAAAAAGCCGGTAAAATAATCTTTGTTGCCGCGCGTGTGGAGCACTTCCGCGGTATAAGGGTTTACATACACATAGACCTTGTTCTCCGCACTGTATTCCGCCCGCATAACGAGCGCTTCATCAGCGGCCTGTGGCATACGTTGAAACGTGAGGTAGGGGTTCCCTGGCAGCGCTTTCGTGCCGGCGGCGTACAAGGCGTTGAGCGATTGGCGCTGGCCTTGCGGATCTACGTGGAAATAGCGTTTGTTAAGAGCATGATCGATCTCGTCGCTGAAGACGAGCAGGCTGCCCGTAAAGCTTAATAGCAGGAGGAAGCCCCTGCTATTAATCCTGTGATCCGGTGCCACCGGAATATTTGCTGTGATAATGCCATTAAAACTGGTAGCTATACTGAAGGTTGAGGCGCGCGCCGTTTCCTTTCACATAGTTCTCGTTACGGGCGTTCCACTGCGAAGTTACGGTATAGTAGTCTTTGTTGAACAGGTTATCGACGCCGAGCGTGATAGTGCTGTGGGTATCGAACTGGTAGCTGGATGCGAGGCTGAAGATGGCGAAGCTGTTAACCGGGCCCTGGCCATAGGTGTATTTGCCGTTGGCGCCGGGTTTGAAGCGTTCGCGTTTCATGGCCTGCAGCATCTGAACGCGTACGCTCCAGGGTTCGATGGGATTGTATTTAACGTAAGCGGTGATCTTGGGAGGGGAGATGCGGTCGCCGCCGATCCATACATCTTTCTCGTCTTTGAAATCACCGTTACCGTCTTTGTCGATCTTGCCTTCCACGTAAGAGTAGGAAGCGCCGGCTGAGAGGTTCTTCAGGATGCGGGCGTCTGCCGCGAATTCAAAACCATATACTTTTTCAGGGTTGCGCTCTATTTCGAAACGACCATCTACTTCCGTATAAGCGGAGCCGAGGGCGGATTTGCTGATGTAGTAGCTGGCTTCGAGGCTCACGGGGCCGAGGGTGCTGCTGGCGCCTACTTCGTAATTATGGGCGATCACGGCTTTCGTTTTCAGGAGGGAAAGCGTGTTCTCGCGGGCGGAGCGAAGGGTACGGCCCAGGTCAGCGATAGAAAAGCTCTGGGAATAGCTCACGAAGGGCTTGAAGTAGGTCCACTCGTTGTAACGAAGCCCTGCATTGTATACGAGGGCGTTGTAGTTGAGGGAGCCGCCTTTTACGCCTACACCGCCCACATTGTATTCGCCGGTTGTGTTGTTCTTGCTGATGATGGTAGTGAAGTCAGGCACGTCGATGTTGATATTCTCGAAGCGTGCGCCGGCTTTCAGTACCCAGTGGCGGAAGAAGGTCGTTTTCAGCTGGGCGTAGGGCGCGTAGTTGCGCATGTCCATTTCGGGCACCCAGGTGCGTCCGTCTACCAGGTCCTGGTTGGTGATATCGTTCATGAAATCGAGACCATATACGGCCTGGATATCTACATTCTTTCCAGCGCGGATGGGGCTGCTCAGGTTGATGCGCAGACCGCTCTTCTTGCTGTTGATCTGCGATTGTCCGCCGCCCTGCCAGGAATCCACGAAGCTATAAATGGTTTTGAAACGCTGCATGTACACGTTTACGTCGAGGTCAGTGCCGCCTACGATTCCTTCGCTGCTCCAGTGGAGGCTGGCGTTGTGGTTATACGGTGTTCCTTCCGGAGAACCCGGGCGGGTGCCGGGAACGCCGATGGAGGCAGAGTCCAGGTATTTGCCCACTTTCAGGATATAATCGCTGCGCTGCTGGCTGCCGAAGAAGTTGTACATCAGCTCCACGCGGTTGCGGGAGTTGATGGCGTACCCGAGCTTTGCGAAGCCGTTCCAGAGCTGGGTTTCGCCGAGGCCGTATTCGGGAGACAGCACTTCGCCTTTTGCGTCTTTGTAAACGCCGGTCTGTTCGTAATGACCGGAAACTACAAAGTCGAATTTACCTGCGGCGCCGGAAAGCAGCTGGCCGAGCTGGATGCCGCCGGTATGTTGTGCCTCCTTAAGCTGGGTGGTGGCGCCCACGGTGGTTTTGCCGCTGAGAGGCTTGCCCGGTTCGCCTTTCCTGGTGATATAGTTGATAAGACCGCCGTCGGAACCGTTACCGTAGATGCTGGTAGCGCCTTTGATAACCTCTACGCGTTCGATGGCGGAGGGGTCGATGGTGCGCATATCGCGACCGCCGGCGCGGAGAGGAGTGGACTGCGGGATGCCGTCTACCATCACAAGGAGGTTACGGCCGCGGAGCGTCTGGCCGGTGTTGCCGGTCTGGTTGCCGCTGAATCCCAGCCCTGGTACCGCTGTGGCCAGGATGTCCATGATATTGTTGCTAATGCCTTTCTGGGTTTCCAGTTCTCGGGGCCAACGATGGTGATGGAGGACGGCACCTCATCCAGCGTTTCCTTGCGGCGGCTGGCGGAAACTACTACTTCGTTGAGGTCGCCGTTGGATTGAAGGGTGATATCGGTGATGGTGGTATCCGAAGAGAAGTTGGCGGCCTGTTCCTGGCTTTTTGTCCTACCCCGGAGATCCGGATTGTATGTTGGCCCTGAGGCGCCGCAAGCGTGAATGTGCCTGAAGCGGAGGCTACCGTACCCTTCTTGAGAGAGGTGATGCTGATGTTAACGAAAGGTACGGGTTGGCCCTGTTCGTTGCGGACCGTGCCACGGATAACGCCCTGCTGTGCAAATGCGCAGGTGGCGCCGGTAGACAGTAAAGCTGCGAGTACGAAAAATCTCATGCGTGCTGATATAGTTAAGGAAAAAGCTGCGCAAAGGTACCCCCGGCGCGTCTACAGCCGTTTACGCAATCCGGAAAATAATTGATCATAAGCGGAAATATAGGAGTGGCAAGACTTTGCACTACAAGCAGGTACCGCTGGCCATTTTAACGTCTCCTTAACGAAATACAACCTTCGTGTGATGGCCCGGTATGGTAAGGAATGCTATTTTTGAAAAGCTTGTGAATGTTAAAACAACCATGCCAATCAAGCAATAACCGAAAGGTTATCAACTCTTTGCATAAACTGACTTATCATATTTCTTGGATAGGGCGCATTCGTCCCTATTCTTTGATAGCCCACTAACCTTATTAACGTTTTTATTACCATGTCCTACTGAACGATCGATTCTTAAGATCATGTATTACACCTAGTGAAAGAACGATTTGTTTGCATGGGGCTGACTAACCATCAGCCCCTTTTTTTGCCCGTATCTCTCCGTCTCAAAGGTGGCGTTTATGGTATTACAAGATAGTATGAAGATAAGGTCTACGTAAGGTCAACGTAAGGTCTACGGGTATTTGAGTACCGGCAAGCACTCTTCAAGCAGTCTTCAATCACTCTTAGTGCACTCTTCAAGCACTCTTCAAGCACTCTTAGTGCACTCTTCAAGCACCCAACCTATTTTTCGCAGTGTAGCAACTCCGCATTTTTGTGACCATATGTCAAAGAACTTTTTCAAATATAGCGTTAAGCGGGGGCGGGGAAAAAGGAAAACGCCGTATACACTTATTTTGTAGCGTTTTGTAGTGTTTTTTGCTAATTGATTGACTAACTGAAGGTTAGGTTCCTTCAGGACAAAGCTATATCTGCCTGATAGCTGAGGAATCCCTCTTCTTTCCCTGCTTTTTCCCTCCAAATCCTTTACTGTATTGCCTGGAGTAGGAGTTGATATACACTAGATATACACTAGATATACATGAACCCTTAAGGAACCCTTGCTTTCCCCATGGTTTTATCCTCCGTTCAGTAAGGTGGGATATAAAAAAGCGCTCCTTTGGGAGCGCTTTTTCCTGCATTGCTGCGAATGGTATTTTATACCACCGGGATTTCCGCAACCGCATAAGCTTTCGCGTCGAGCTTGGCTTTGGTTTCCGTGAAGGCTTTGAGCGTCAGCTCGATGTCTTCGTCGGAGTGTGCGGCGGTGGGGATGAGGCGGTAGATGATCTGTCCTTTCGGGATAACGGGGTATACCACGATGGAGCAGAAGATATTGTAGTTTTCGCGAAGGTCCAGGCACATGGCGGTGGCTTCCGGAATGTCGCCCTGGAGGTAGATCGGCGTAACGGGGAATCGGTTTTGCCGATGTTGAAACCCCTGTCGCGCAGGCCCTGTTGCAGTTTGTTGACGTTGCTCCAGAGTTTAGCTTTCATCTCGGGATGGGCGCGCATCAGCTGAACGCGTTTCAGGTGACCGATCACGAGGGGTAAGGGGATGGATTTGGCGAAGATCTGGGAACGCATGTTATAGCGCAGGAAGTTGATGATGCCTTTGTCGCCGCTCATGAACGCCCCGATGGATGCGCCGGATTTAGCGAAGGTGTTGAACAGCAGGTCGATTTTGTCCTGCACGCCCTGCTCTTCGCCGGTGCCCGCACCGGTTTTACCCATGGTGCCGAAGCCGTGGGCGTCGTCTACCAGCAGGCGGAACTCGAAGCTGTCTTTCAGTGCTGCGATCTCTTTCAGTTTACCCTGGTCGCCGGCCATGCCGAACACGCCTTCGGTAACTACGAGGATGCCGCCGCCGGAGGTTTTGATATATTCGGTAGCGCGGCTCAGCTGCTTTTGCAGATCTTCGATATCATTATGCTTATACACATAGCGGTGGCCCTGGTGGAGGCGCAGGCCGTCGATAATGGAAGCGTGGCACTCGGCGTCGTAAACGATTACGTCGCGGCGGTTGCAGATCGCGTCGATGGCGCTCATGATGCCCTGGTAGCCGTAGTTGAGCAGGGTAGTATCTTCCTTGCCCATGTACTCGCTCAGTTCTTTCTCCAGTTGCTCGTGATAATTGGTATTACCGCTCATCATACGGGCGCCCATGGGAGCCGCCAGACCGAAATCCGCCGCAGCCTTGGCATCAGTAGCCCTTACCTCGGGATGGTTGGCCAGGTCCAGGTAGTTGTTGAGGCTCCATACGATCTTTTCGTTGCCCCGGAATTTCATACGGGGCCGATCTCGCCTTCCAGCTTAGGGAAAGCAAAGTATCCATGGGCGCGCTCGGAGTGCTCCCCGATCGGACCCATATGCTTCAGCAGTTTCTCGAATATGTCCATGTGTCGATTAAAATGAAATTAAAATTTGACCACAAAGGTATTAAAATATATTTTTTTGTAAACTTAGGTTACTTTTACACCCTATTTTTTCCACGTCAGAACGGACCATCAGTAAATAAGGAACTAATTCAAAGCGTAATATGAGCCGTATTAAAATGTTAGCCGTATTCCTGTTAATGGCGGCCCCGGTAGCTTTTGGCCAAAAAGCCACCTCGCCGACCACGGGCTTCCCGCCCAATTATGGAAAAAAGGCGCCGAATCATGTTGCCCGCCCGAAACTCGTGGTAGGCATGGTAGTGGATCAAATGAGATGGGATTTCCTCTACCGGTATTATGACCGCTATACCAACGACGGCTTCAGACGCCTCATCAGCGAAGGTTTCTCCTGTGAAAACACGCTGATCCCGTACACGCCCACCATCACAGCCTGCGGCCACACCTGCGCCTATACCGGCTCCGTTCCCGCCATACACGGCATCATCGGCAACAATTGGTACGACCGTACCACCGGTAAATCCATGTATTGCACCGACGATACCGCCGCCTCTTCCGTAGGTGGCAGTGATGCCGCCGGCCGTATGAGCCCTAAAAACATGCGGGTAACCACCATCACCGATGAGCTCCGCCTCGCTACCAACTTCCGTAGCAAGACCGTAGGCATCGCCATCAAAGACCGCGGCGCCATCCTCCCCGCAGGCCACTCCGCCACAGCGGCTTACTGGTTCGACGGTGTTACGGGCAACATGATCACTTCCAACTTCTACATGAACGAACTGCCGGCCTGGGCCAACGCCTTCAACCGCCGCCAGCTCCCCGGGAATATATCTCCAAACCCTGGACCACGCTCTATCCAGTAGATACCTACGTTCAGAGCACCGCCGACGAGAAACCCTATGAAGGCAAGTTCAAAGGGCAGGACAACACCAGCTTCCCCACCAACTGGCGGGCACCGCGGGCAATCCCTTCGGTATCCTGGCGTCTTCTCCCTTCGGTAACACTTACACCCGGAATTCGCCAAGGCAGCCCTGGAAGGCCATCAGCTGGGTAAAGGCCCCGTGACCGACTTCCTGGCCGTCAGCCTTTCTTCTACCGACTACGTAGGCCACCAGCACGGCCCCAACTCCGTGGAAACGGAAGATACCTACCTGCGCCTCGATAAAGACCTGGGCGAGTTCTTTAAATATCTCGACCAGAAAGTCGGCAAAGGCCAATGGCTTTTCTTCATCACCGCAGACCACGGTGTGGCGCACGTTCCCGGCTTTATGCAGGAGAACAGGATGCATGCAGGCCTGTTCGACGACGGCGCTATGATGAAATCCATGAACGCCGGCATTGAAAAGGAATTTGGCATCAAAAAAGCCATTATCGCTTCTTACAACTACCAGTTCTGGCTCGATAACGAAGGGTTGCTGAAAGCGGGCAAGCTCGCCGAAGTGAAAGCCTATATCCTCCGCGAAGGCCTGAAATTTGACGGCGTAGCCAATGTGGTAGACAACCACGCCCTGGCTACCACGGCGCTGCCCGCACCGCAGCAGGATATGCTGGTAAACGGCTATAACGTACTGCGTTCCGGAGATGTGATGGTGATCCTGCAGCCGGGGTATTTCGACGGCGGCAAAACCGGTACCACACATGGCCAATGGAACCCGCACGATGCGCACATCCCCTCGTATGGATGGGCTGGGGTGTTAAGCCGGGCAAAACCAACCGTACCACGCATATGACCGACATTGCGCCGACCGTGGCCGCCATGCTCCGGATCCAGATGCCGAATGGTAACGTAGGGCACCCGATTACAGAGGTTTCCCACTAAATAAAAATATTGCAAGAATCACTGCGCCCCGGCTGTTCTACAGTTGGGGCGCTTTGTTTTTCATTCAGTTACGCATGGGATTAAAACGTTAAAAATAATTCCTGTACATTTGGTTCATGTCAGGAATTACATATACGGTGGCGGATCGGATTGCCACTATCACGCTGAACCGTCCGGAGAAGCGGAACGCATTGAGCGGGGAGGTGGTGCATGAGCTGAGGAGAGCATTTGCGGATGCGGAAGCGGATGAGCAGGTGAAAGTGGTGGTGCTGGCTGCCAGCGGAAAGGCATTCTGTGCGGGTGCAGACCTGGATTATCTCCGGCAGCTCCAGCAGAACAGTTTCGAAGAAAATTATACCGATTCCCGGGAACTGATGCAGTTATTCCGGGAAATATACGATCTTAAGAAAGTAGTGATCGCGCAGATAGAGGGGATGCCCTGGCAGGGGGATGCGGGCTGGCAACGGTGGCGGACCTTAGTTACGCCGTTCCGGAAGCGCGGTTCGGATATACTGAAGTGAAGATCGGATTTGTGCCGGCGCTGGTGAGCGTGTTCCTCGTCCGCAAGATCGGGGAGGGGCGGGCCCGGGAGCTGATGCTGACAGGTAGCCTCATTCCGGCGGAGACGGAAAGGTATGGGATGATCACGGCGGTAGTTCCTGCAGACCGTATTGCCGGGCACGTGAAGGAAGTGGCGGAGCGCCTTTGCGCGGAGGCTTCGTCGAACTCGTTAAAAGTTACTAAACAACTGATATCCAGCGTTTTCGATCAGACTTTAGCAGATGGGCTCGAAGCAGCCGCCCGTACCAATGCCGAAACCCGGCGCCATCCTGATTGCCAGAAAGGGATCGCCGCTTTCCTGACAAAAAGAAACCCGAGTGGTAAAGGGGAAACAGCCGTTTGGCACAGATTTTTCACTTACCAGACTAACAATCATCTAATATGCGTAAAATGTCACCTCTCCACCTGCTGGTGCTGGCCGTAATCCTGGCCGCATCGATGCCGGTTTCGGCGCAGCGGACCATTTCGGACGCCAGGATCACCTACAAGGTGGAAATGCCGCCCGAACAATTGCAGATGGAGGCCATGTTCGCCGGAAGTTCCATGACGCAATATATCCGCGGCAACCTTAGCCGGGTGGATATGAACTTCAACGTAGTGAACTACATCTACCTTATCAATTCCCAGAAAGAAGATGTGATCACGCTGATGGACAACCACGGCGATAAATACCTGATAAGGACCGATAAAAAGACATATGAAGCGGATGTGAAGCGGTACGCGTCCATCACCTTCGCCGACCAGCAGGAAACGAAGGAAGTAGCCGGGTACAAATGCCGCAAAGCCATCGGTACGATGCCGGACGGGGCCACCTTCGAAGTATATTACACGACCGATATCATCCCCGAAAATCCCTATTACAACCGCCGTTTCCAGAATCTGAAGGGGATACCCTTGAATACGAGATCGTGACGAAATCAGGCTCTAAAATGCGGGCAATCGCCACTAAAGTAGACCTCAGCCCGGTGCCGGCCTCTGTTTTTGATGTGCCGCGGGGGTACAGGGAGATTACTTCGGATGAATTGAAGAAGATCAGGGGATAAGGATATTTTATGAAAATGAAACCGCAGTGAGAACTGCGGTTTTTTTATGTACAATGAAAAAGGCCGCCTTGCGGCAGCCTTTTCATAAAATCTCTTTCAAAAAGTTCCTTAACCTTTCCGGAAGGGAAGTTTAACCTGCAGATGATGATACTGCATGTCGGGCGCTGCGGGTTGCGGCGTCACTTTCACCGTGAAAGGGAGGATATAGGTAACATTGCCTTTCCTGATGGTCATGGTAGACTTCACATTAACGGCATTGTCAGAGCTCAGGTTGAACGTTTGTTTCAAAAAGCCGCTCGCGCGGGAGCTGGCGTCGAGACTGAGGCTCGTTTTAGGCATCGCGGGAAGCGATGGGTAGTTTCGGTCTTCTTCGTTTTGTCGTTGTTATCGTCGAAGTATTCCGGTTCCGCTACGCCAAGATCATGGGCGTGCACCCGGATGCCAACAAGGAACAACGCGCTCACCAAAAGGCAAGACATTGAAACTGTGCGCAATATGATTTTGATCGTGTTCATGTTACTGCAAATATACGAAAAAATTATCTATCATAACGTAATCCTAATGCAAGATAAGGAAATGTCTTAAGAAAATGTTAAAAAATACACGAGCGGCAGGGGTGGTCAGTTTTGGCGGGTTGGTAAAATCCCATATATTTACATTAATGAATCACGACTTCCCATCATTTAACGAGTTTAACGAGGATTTTGAAGATTTGAGGACTTGCTTCAGCAATTTGAGAATCTGAAAGAAGGTCGCTCTCACGCCTTTCTCGACGAAGATTCCTTTGAACAGATCATTGATTACTACGATGAGCACGACGAACTGACCAATGCCCTTCAGGCCGTCGAGATCGCCATCGAGCAGTTCCCCTTCTCCTCCGCACTGCTCCTGAAAAAATCAGCACTCCTTATCGAGACCAAAAAGTACCGGGAAGCCCTCCAGCTTCTCGAGAAGGCCGCCTTGCTCGATTCCAACGATATCAACCTGTATATCCTCAAGACCGACGTCTATCTCGCCATGAACCAACACGAGAAAGCCGCCGCCCTGCTGGAAGAACAGATCCAGCACTTCGAAGGGGAAGACCGCACCGATCTTCTCCTGGAACTGGCAGACGTGTACGACGATTGGGAGGAATTCGAAAAAGTGTTCGATTGCCTCAAAATGCTCCTCGAATACGATCCGAACAACGAAGAGGCGCTCCATAAGATCTGCTTCTGGACGGAGTTTACGGGCCGTAACGAAGAAAGCATCCGGCTGCACACCCAGATCATCAACGAGCACCCCTATAACCAGCTCGCCTGGTTCAACCTGGCACCGCCTACCAGGGCTCAAGCTCTACGAGAAATCAATCGACGCCTACCAGTACGCCGTCGTAATCGACGAAAAATTCGATTACGCCTACCGTAATATGGGCGACGCGTATATCCGTCTCCGCAAATACAACGACGCCATCGAAGTGCTCCAGAAACACCTCGAGATCGCCAAACCGGAAGACGTTATCTACGAAGCCATCGGCCACTGTTACGAGAAAATGCGCAAATACACCCAGGCGCGTTATTATTATCGCAAGGCAGTGCACCTCAGCCCGGGCGACGATAAACTGTATCTCAAAATCGCCAAATGCTATATGACGGAGGAAAACTGGGAGCACGCCGTGCGCGCCCTGCAGTCTGCCCTCCGCATCAATAAGCAAAGCGCCGAATACAATATGACCCTGGGTCAATGCTATATCCAACTGGGTATGGAAAAAGAAGCCCTTACCTATTTCCTCAACGCCGTTCGCCTCCGGCCGTCGAACACTTCCGCCTGGAAGGAGTTCATCCGTGGGCTGTACCTGGCGGGCCATACCGAAGAAGCTATGGTGCAACTGGACAACGCGGAAGCCAAAGTAGGCCGCAAGCCGGTATTCCTCTATTACCGCGCTGCCATCCTCATCGCTATGGGCCGCACCAAAGACGGGCTCCTGCACCTGGAAAACGCCTTGCAACTATTCCCGCGCCAGGTGAAAAGGTTCCTGGAACTGGATCCGTCCATCCTCCAGCATCCCATTATCGTGGAACTTATCGCCAGATACAGGCGTAAACGCTGATCCTTGTCATTATTTTGCCTTGCAATCGGTATTACTTCTTATTTTTGCCGCGGTTTTTTTTTGTTACGACGTAAAGCCAACTAACCATTCCAGTTCAGAGCAGGCACCGCTCCGTAAGGGGATTCGTAAATCACACATTTACCAGTACTTATGAGCTTGGTGATGACCATTCAGAAGAATATAAACCGTGAAAAATGAATTTTAATCTGACGCAAATTCCGGAAAGAACCAGCAAGCCGCGCAACCATGGCCTTACCATGGTGATGGACAAAGGCCTCAGTGTTGAAGAAGCGAAAAATTTCCTGTCGGCCGCCGGCCCGCATGTAGATATCGTGAAACTCGGCTTCGGGACCTCTTTCGTTACGCCCAACCTGCGCACCAAGATTGAATTGTACCAGGCCGCCAATATACCCGTCTACTTCGGCGGCACCCTGTTCGAAGCATTCCTCATCCGTAACCAGTTCGACGAATACGTTCGCGTGATCAAAGATTACGGTATCAGTTATATGGAAGTATCCGACGGATCGATCACCATCCCTCATGCTGAAAAATGCGGTTATATCGAGAAGCTGACCAAGCATGGTCTCGTATTAAGCGAAGTGGGCAGTAAAGACGCCGAGCACATCATCCCCCTACAAATGGATCGAACTGATGCGCGCCGAGCTCGAAGCCGGTTCCAGCTACGTGATCGCGGAAGCGCGCGAAGGTGGCAACGTAGGCATCTACCGCGGCAGCGGCGAAGTACGCGAAGGTCTCGTACAGGAAATCCTCACGCAGATCCCCGCTGAAAAAATCATCTGGGAAGCCCCCAGAAAGACCAGCAGCTGTATTTCCTCGAACTGGTTGGCTGCAACGCCAACCTCGGCAACCTGGCCCCCAACGAAGTAATTCCCTGGAAGCCATGCGCGTCGGACTTCGTGGAGACACTTTCCACCTGTTCCTCGACAAAGAATAGTACTTGAACGATATCAAAGGCCGGACGAACCGCCCTGGCCTTTTTTTTTACCTGTAAATCCACTACCGTGCGATTATTCGGCCTTATCGGCTTTCCGCTTAGCCATTCCTTCTCCAAAGGGTTCTTCACGGAGAAATTCACGCGTGAAAACATCCCGGGCTGCGCCTATGAAAACTTCCCAATCCCGGATATCTCCGCTTTCCCTTCCCTATGGGAAGAAAACCCCGGTCTGGAAGGGCTTAATGTGACCATCCCGTACAAGCAGGCCGTGATGCCGTACCTCGATGATCTTACCGATGCCGCCAGCGCAATAGGAGCTGTCAACTGTATCCGTCGCGAAGGGAAGCGGCTGATAGGGCATAACACGGATGTACTTGGGTTTGGGCGTTCGCTGCAACCCTTGCTGGGACCGCAGCATACGCGGGCGCTCGTTCTCGGTACAGGGGCGCGGCCAAGGCGGTTAAGTATGCGTTGACGTCACTCGGTATCCAATACCGGAGATCAGCCGGAATGGCCCGGTTACGTACGAAGCCGTTACGCCTGAAATCATGACCACGCACAACTTGATTATTAATACCACTCCTTTGGGCATGTATCCCAACGTGGACGCGGCGCCGCCATTGCCATATGAGCATGTGGGCGCGGAACACCTGTTGTATGACCTGGTGTATAACCCGCCGGAAACATTGTTCATGAAAAAGGACTGGAGCATGGCGCTGTAGCTAAAAACGGGTATGAGATGCTGGTGCTCCAGGCAGAAGCGTCCTGGGAAATCTGGAATAGCTAGGGATACACAAGTAATTCAATATACCTCCGAAAAAAATGGCTCGTTTTTTCGGAGGTTTTCTTTACTGTTACATTCGCTGAAAGCATGGATTGACCGTAAATTTTATTACCATGAAGTCAGGTCTTTTTATCATCTTGATCAGTTTCTTGCTGGGGTGTAGCGGTGCTGGCGGTCACCCGCTGGAAGCGAAGAACGCCTGCGTCGAGAAGAAGTTGGCGGCGTTGAGGGAAACGCCGGCCTATAAAGCGGTCATGGCAGCTTTTGCGGATACATTCGCAATACTGAAATCCAATCCAGCCAACTTCGGTAAGCCGGAATATTCTGAATGCAGAACAGATGATGCATTGTTTCTCAACGACGCGGAAGATAAATGCATCTTGCTGGTTTCAATCCGGTATACGGATGGATTGAGTTATGGCGGCAGCCGGGTGGTGCACGGAATCCGTGGCCCGCAGGGCTGGCAGTTCACCGTCGGAAAGGAATTCACATATAACAACGCCCATTACGATAAATACGGCCCTAACGACTTTTCGCACATCAATATGCTGGGCAGGTTCGCTGTCATAGAAGCAGGGAGCCCGCGAGGCTTCGGTTGTAATATTGATGCGGATTATTGGTTTAAGTCGCCTTCCGGCAAGTAAGTGGCAACTAGCTTTCTTTATACTCCGGGATTTCTCCCAGATCCATGTATACGGTTTTCCTTTCTCTCTGGCTACCTGCAACATATAGTCCGCGCCCGCAGATGCGCCGCCGACCCGTAATACGCCATCGCAGAAATCGATGAGATTTGCGGCGATGGGGTGGAGATGTGTTGGTCAGAATCCACTAAATTAGCATAAACGCTTCAAACAGGAACCATGGAACAACTCCGGATCGCCACCGCTCAATTTGAAAACCGGAGCGGCGATAAAAATACAACCTGGATATTATCGATCAACTGGCCGGCAAAGCTGCTGCCGACGGTGCGCACGCCGTTGCATTTCATGAATGCTCCATAACGGGGTACACCTTCGCCCGTCACCTCGACAGGGCGCAGCTGACGGACCTGGCGGAGTTTATTCCCGACGGGCCCAGCGTCAGCCGCCTGAAGGATATTGCGGCAAAGCATGACATCGCCGTGTTGGCGGGTCTGTTCGAAAAAGATGCGGATGGAAATCTTTTCAAGGCTTATGTCTGCGTCGATAAAACCGGGCTGTTGGCGAAGTTCCGTAAGCTGCATCCTTTTATCAACCCCTATCTGACACCGGGTAATGCATATTGTGTATTTGATCTGCACGGTTGGAAGTGTGGGATTCTGATATGTTATGATAACAATGTGATCGAGAACGTACGGGCGACAAGGCTGCTTGGTGCGGAAGTGTTATTCATGCCACACGTTACGATGTGTACGCCATCTACCCGGCCGGGCGCGGGGTTTGTGGACCCTGCGCTGTGGCATAACCGCGAAAGCGATCCTACTTCCCTGCGGCTGGAATTTGATGGCATGAAGGGGCGGGAATGGCTCATGAAATGGTTGCCTGCGCGGGCTTACGATAATGCGATGTATTGTGTGTTTTCCAACCCCATCGGGATGGATGATGATCAGTTAAAAATGGTTGTTCCATGATCCTGGATCCTTTTGGCGATGTGCTCACCGAATGCCGCAAGCTGGGCAACGACGTGGTGACTGCAACGCTGACGCGTGAGAAGCTCTCTCAGGCTGGAGGGTATCGTTACATCCGGGCGCGGCGTCCTGATTTGTATGGCGATATCATCGCCGCTCCGCATAGTCCGGAGCAGAAGGTGGTTTGGATGGAGAAGAAGTAACGATGTTTTAAGCCTTCGGCTTAATGAGATAATACATGCAAGTCGTGAAGAAATTGCGGACGAAGGGGATTCCTTTCATGAAGCCGAATTGCTCACGGGGCTTGAGATTGAACTTGTATTTGTAGATCGGGTTGATGAGATAATATTTGCGCTGGGTGATGTGGTATCCCTTTCGGGCGGCGATCTTCTCGAACCGCTCGATGGAAATCCCGGTATCCACCAATTCCATCAGTTCCTGTATCGTGCCTTCGCTTTCGCCGGCTGCTTTCAGCAGTCCGCGGTAAAGCGGCCGGGGCAGGAGGTGGATGTAGGGAGGAAGCTCAGCACCTTGCTTTGGCAGATCTGCTGGTGACCGCCGTGCGGCATGTACCAGGGCGGGAAGCCGAAGTATACTTGTCCACGGGGCGACAATAACTCCTTCAGATACGCAATCAGTTTTTCCTGGTCGGGGATGTGTTCGATAGCATCTTTGAGGATGATGAGGTCGAACGAATGGCGGAATTCGCCGAAGAAATCCACGTCGTAGATGTTCTTTGCGATGAGCTGAAGTTGCCCGCTCGCTACATAATCTCCCAGGAAACCTTTAGCGAGTTCAATACGATCGGGCCATAGGTCGACGCCTACGCACATACTGCCCTGTTCCAGGAAGGGCGTGAGCACGCCGCCTTCGCCGCAGCCGATCTCCATAACACGTAGTCCCTTCATGTCGGGGAATTCCCGGGCTATGAACGGGAGTACATAATTCCGGGAATTATCTACCTGTTGCTGGTATCGCAGGGTTGCGTCGCTGTGCTGTTTTAGTGCCATTGTTCGTGAAGTGCTGAAAAATGCCGTGAAAATATTAATTTTTTCAAGTGTTGATGCGCATGATGCCGTTTCATTACATTTGGAATGATTTTAGCCTGATTACAGCATGTTCAGAATGATGATTATCGCACTGGTGACGGCGCTTCCGGCACTGGCGCAGCAAAAGGAGATCGTCCGGATAGAAGCGGAATATGATTCATCCTCGGTGGTGGAATTATATAGCAGCAGCCGTATTGGACTGAAGTTCAAATATGCCGACAGTTCTGAGCGCAAAACGGCGGGGCTGCTGGGAGGCGATATCCGTTGGAACCAGGTTCAGGTGCAAACACCGAATGGTGAAGTACGGAACGGTGTGCTGCAGTTTTCCCGCAATGCTGCCCGACCGGATAACTACCGGTTGCGGTTGAATATCACGATGTCCGGGTACCCGGGCAAAAGCTGGGAGACCGATTTGCAATTACCTTACCTGACGGGCATTCGTTTCCGTCATTATTCCGACAGCCTGAAGCGGGGATTCACTTTTACCTGAATGTGGAGGGTATATATAACAGCGGCAGGATTTACCCGCTGGATACGAGCCGTATTCGTTTTTCGGCCGATAAGGGGAGTATCATTGGCGGGACCTTCTAATTCCTGCGGCGGATTCTATTACGCGCAGCATTCATGTTTCGGCAGTGTACCGGGAGATCATTCCATGCGGGCGGAGTCGGATATCCCGGTAAAAATCCTTCCTGACGATGAGTCGCTTATCATCCAGAATGAAAAGGATGTATTGAAAACGCCCGCCAGGAAGAAAAAACGGCAGTAATCAGCTATACTGGCTAAAGGCCAATTTTAGGCCGATTACAGGCCGAATACAGGCCGATTACAGGCCGAATACAGGCCGAATACAGGCCGAATAAAGGCCAATTATAGGCCGATTAGAAGCATTTCAGACTTTCCGGAATCCAGATACTCCTCCAGCAATAAGTCGCTTAATATAATCTGATAATGCAATGATATATACATGCAGTCAATAAAATATATCATTGAAAACCTTGCGTGGCGTGCCTTTGCGTGACTCTTTAGTAAAAGGTGGGCGAAAATATTTGCAAGTAATCGTGCTTTCAATTACCTTTGCAACGGCAAGTCTTATACGACCAGCTCCTACTGAACTCCCCAGGACAGGAATGTAGCAAGGGTAGGTGGTTGAAGCGGTGCGATATAAGTAACTTGCCACTTTTTTTTCCCCTCTGGCAAGCATCCGCACCATTTTATTCTCCTTTTATTTTCCGAAATTAGTTTGTTGTTTTGCAGATCGCAAATACTGAAATACTAAATCTTTCTTTATGAAATTCTTTATTGATACAGCTAACCTGGCACAGATCCAGGAGGCGAACGACCTGGGCATCCTGGACGGCGTAACCACGAACCCCTCCTCATGGCCAAGGAAGGTATCAAAGGCGAAGCAGCCATCCTGAAACATTATGAGACCATTTGTGAAATGGTAGACGGTGACGTGAGCGCCGAGGTGCTGTCCACCGACTTTGCCAGCATTATCGAAGAAGGCAAGAAACTGGCCGCTATCCATCCCAATATCGTAGTGAAGGTACCCATGATCAAAGATGGCGTTAAGGCCATTAAATGGTTCACCGAAAACGGTATCCGGACCAACTGTACGCTGGTATTCTCCGCTGGTCAGGCGATCCTCGCCGCTAAAGCAGGCGCTACTTACGTTTCTCCCTTTATCGGTCGTATCGACGACAGCAGCTGGGACGGGGTAGAACTGATCGCCCAGATCGCGCAGATCTACAGTATCCAGGGCTTTAAAACTGAAATCCTGGCCGCTTCCATCCGCAACGCCCTTCACATCGTGAAATGTGCGGAAAACGGCGCCGACGTGTGCACCTGCCCGCTCGATTCTATCCTCGGCCTCATGAAACACCCCTGACCGACATTGGTCTGGCCAAGTTCCTGGAAGACGCCAAGAAAATGTAGTCTTTTACTTAATTATAGAAAGGCCGCCCTGCGATCCCGCAAGGCGGCCTTTTTTGTACGGTTGAAATTTTTTTACTTTTAGAATATTCCTAGTATCTTACTACCTCGTAAAACTAGGTACCACGTTAGGCAATACATTTCATCATATTAAACAAATAGCCAGAACAGTTTCGCATGGAAGCAAAATTCATCATGGCCCTGGACCAGGGAACCACGAGTTCCCGCGCCATCCTCTTCGACCGCGGAGGGAATATCGTAGCCGTTGCTCAGAAAGAATTCAAACAAATCTATCCCCAGCCGGGATGGGTGGAGCATGACCCCAACGAGATCTGGTCTACCCAGGCCGGCGTTGCGGCGGAAGTGATCGTGAAAGCAGGCGCCAGTGGCGACCAGATTGCAGCCATGGGCATCACCAATCAGCGGAGACCACCATTGTGTGGGACCGGAAAACCGGTAAACCGCTGTATAATGCCATCGTCTGGCAAGATCGCAGAACCGCCGCGTATTGCGACGAACTTCGTGCCCAGGGCCTGGCGGAAGATATCCGCTCCCGCACCGGTCTCATCGTAGACGCTTACTTCTCCGGCACAAAGGTGAAATGGATCCTGGACAATGTAGAAGGCGCCCGCGCCAGAGCGGAAGCCGGTGAACTTGCCTTCGGGACCGTAGATTCGTGGCTCATCTGGAACTTCACCAAAGGAAGACTGCACATCACGGACGTGAGCAACGCCTCGCGCACTATGCTTTTCAATATCCATGACCTGAAATGGGATGAATCCCTGCTGAAGCTCATGGACATCCCTGCCTCCATGCTCCCGGAAGTCCGCGCTTCCAGCGAAGTGTACGGACAGACAGAGGCCACATTGACACCGTTCAATATTCCCATTGCGGGCATCGCGGGAGACCAGCAGGCGGCGCTCTTCGGGCAGATGTGCATTGAGCCGGGCATGGTGAAAAACACATACGGAACGGGCTGTTTCATGATGCTGAATACCGGTGAAAAAGCCATTACCTCTGGCAACAACCTGCTGACGACTATTGCCTGGCAGGTAGGCGGGAAAACCGTTTATGCGCTGGAAGGCAGTATTTTCATCGGTGGCGCCGTGGTGCAGTGGCTCCGCGATGGCCTTGGCATCATCCGCCACAGCGCCGATGTGGAAGCGCTTGCGGCAAAAGTCGAACATACGGATGGGGTATATCTCGTGCCTGCCTTCGCTGGCCTGGGAGCGCCCCACTGGAACCAATATGCCCGCGGCACCATCGTAGGCATGACCCGCGGTACTAAAGACGCGCATATCGCCCGCGCGGCGCTCGACAGCATCGCTTACCAGACAATGGACGTACTCAAAGCCATGGAGGCGGATGCAGGAATGCCCATCCGCGAGCTCCGGGTAGACGGAGGTGCAACCGCAAACAACCTGCTGATGCAGTTCCAGGCCGATCTCCTGGCTACAGACGTGGTACGGCCGAAAGTAACGGAAACCACCGCGCTGGGGGCTGCCTACATGGCTGGCCTCGCCACCGGGTTCTGGGACAGTATAGATACTATTCGCCAACAATGGCAGGAAGATGCCTGTTTTAAGCCCTCTATGGCCGAAACGGAGCGCACAGAGCTGACCAAAGGCTGGGCCCGTGCGGTAAAAGCCGCTAAAGTTTGGGCTGAACAATAATTCCATATTCCAGAACTGATCAAAAACAATCCCGACTATGTCAATTTTCCTCGCAGAGCTGATCGGCACGGCGCTCCTCATTATCCTTGGCGACGGGGTAGTGGCCAACTGCCTGCTTAATAAGAGCAAAGGCCAGAATGGCGGCTGGATAGTCATCACCATGGGCTGGGCCATGGCCGTTTTCGTAGGCGTATTTGCAGTAGGGTCTTACAGCGGTGCGCATCTCAATTCCGCCGTAACCATCGCCATGGCAGTTGCCGGCAATATCACCTGGGATCAGGTACCGATGTATATCGGTGCGCAGATGCTGGGTGCATTCCTGGCGCCTGTGGCGTATATGCCGCGTATAAACAACATTTCGACATTACGACCGATGCGGATGCCAAACTGGGTATTTTCTGCACCGCGCCAGCTATCCGTAGTGCCATTCCGAACCTGGTGACGGAGATCATCGGCACGTTCGTACTCATTTTCGGGGTGTTTTACATCGCGAAAGGGGACGTGGGACTGGGAGCCGTTGACGCGCTGCCGGTTGCGTTCCTGGTGTTGGCCATTGGTTTGTCGCTCGGCGGGCCCACTGGTTACGCCATCAACCCTGCCCGTGACCTCGGGCCCCGTATCGCACACGCCATTCTGCCTATCAAAGGCAAGCGCGACAGCGACTGGGGGTATGCCTGGATCCCCGTTGTGGGGCCGATTATCGGCGCATTGCTGGCTACCGCCCTGCACCTGGCTATTAAATAGTCCCGATCTTTCATAAACATACACACAACTAAAAACGGCGCATCTCTTTAGGGATGCGCCTTCTTTTGCCAACAATCCCCCAATAGAATCTGTTTTATTTTCAAATCTTTCATTTTATCCTGAAAGTTTTGTAATTTTGAGAAACCTTTCGGTGGTATGGCATTTGTGGCCACGATGTTGTACCATCATAAACGCAAAGACCATGATACAACCGAACTTACCGGATTCAAAGCTCCCCAGGGTGGTGATCGTAGGCGGCGGATTTGCCGGCATCAATCTGGCCAAATCGCTCAGAAGGGCCGCCGTTCAGGTGGTACTGCTCGACAGGAACAACTATCACCTCTTTCAGCCGCTGCTGTACCAGGTAGCGACGGCAGGTCTGGAGCCGGACAGTATTGCTTTTCCGCTCCGGGGCATCTTTAAAAAGCAAGCAAATTTCCATTTCCGCATGGCTGAAGTAAAAGCGGTGGATGCGGCCAATAATACCCTCGAAACCAATATCGGCGACATTTCTTACGATTATCTGGTACTCGCCATGGGGTCAAATACCAACTTTTTCGGCAATAAACTGATCGAAGAGCATGCCATCGGGATGAAGTCCCTCATTGAGGCGGTGCAGATTCGGAACTATGTGCTCAAACAGTTCGAGGAGTCTCTGCTGATCACGGATGAGGCGGCCATCCGGCCGAAGCTGAATTTCGTGATGGTAGGGGCCGGCCCCACCGGCGTGGAGCTGGCCGGGGCATTTGCGGAACTTCGGAAGTATATCCTCCCTAAGGATTATCCGGAATTACCTATTCACCTGATGGATGTATACCTCATCGAGGCGGGGCCACGGGTGCTGGCAGGCATGTCTGAAGTTACCAGCGAAAAGACCAGGGCGGCCCTTGAACATATCGGTGTGAAGGTGCTCACTAACGTGGCGGTAAAAGATTACGACGGACTCACCCTGACGTTGGGGAACGGTGAGACCCTTCAAACGCAGTCACTTATTTGGGCGGCAGGGGTAAAGGTATGTCGATCCCGGGGTTGCCGGAAACGGCAATGCTTCCCAACGGACGCGTACACGTTAATGATATCAACCTCGTCAAAGACACGAAAAACATTTACGCCATCGGCGACATCGCCATGATGGTTAACGACGAACGCTTCCCGAAAGGCTACCCGATGGTGGCGCAGGTTGCCATGCAGCAAGGGAAACAGCTGGGTAAGAATATCGCCCGGATTTTAAAAGGCGGAAGTCTCAAGCCGTTTAAATACAAGGATCTGGGCTCTATGGCCACTATTGGACGTAACCGTGCGGTGACGGAGTTCGCGGGCATCAGGCTCAGCGGATACATTGCCTGGGTGGCGTGGATGATCGTTCACCTGCTCAACCTGCTCGGTTTCCGTAACAAACTGGTGGTGATGATCAACTGGGTGTACCGGTATTTCACATACGACCGAGGTACACGGATCATCATCAAACGCGGCGCAGCTAACATTGTTAAGTTAAGACAATCGATATATCAGACGGACCCGCAGGTACCGCAGGTAACACAGACGCATTAGCGTTGCCTGTTTGTGAGGGAGTTCATCCGGAGCATGCCTACCAGTTCATCGTGCCTGCCACCGAGTGTGCGGTAGTATACGAGGACGGTGTAGGCATTTTCTGTTTCCCACCAGTTCCCTTCAGTGAATTCAGTGCTCATGGGAAGGTTGGGGCGGGTTTTGTCGACCAGGCCATACACGTAGTTATAGTAGCCTTGTTTGAGGAACAGGGCTCCCTCGTACGCCCCTTTTTCGCCGTTCCAGGTCATTTTATTACGATCGTTCAGCTCATATTGGGTGAGTTCGCCGAAGACGTACATATCGTATCCGGCAAAAGGTTCTTTCATGGGGAAAGTAAAGTTAACCCGGGCATAGTCGCCCTCGAACTGGATATTGTAATCCTCTATGGTAGCGGGGTCGTACATGCCGTTGATATCTCGGAGGTATTGATATACCTGGTTATCACGGGGAACGTCGGGCATAACGTTGATGACGGTTCCGTTGCGGAGATACTCGGTATTGCGGACACGTTCTGTCTGGAGGCGGAAACTGCGGAGGTCGACCCAGCGCCATTCCTTCATGGCAGGAAAGATACAGTCCTGTTCCGCATTATATTCGATGACATCGCCTTTGATAAACATGGGTTTAATGCCGGTAATGGCATTGTCCCATCTGAAATTTTGTTGGATGACGATCTTTAGCTGATCGAAAGGATTCTGGAGGTTCAGGCCTTTCGTATTGACGGAAACGTTGATTTTCTGGGAATTGCGGAAAAGCTTGGGATTTGTGGGTTGGGAAATCCATCCCGCCACGCCGGCCTTGTTGTTAATGACCATAAGGCGGCGGGTGAAGGCAAGGCGGTTGGTGTCTCCGTCCAGGTAAACCTTCAGCAGATAATTGCCCGCCCGCGTAGGCGTGGAGTTGGAGCTGGGGATCCGGGCCTTGTAATGCACATACTTTTGCAGCGCTACGCTCGAGAACCGGTAGTCCCGGATCTGCACTTCGGAGAACCCACGGAGGTAATCGATGGTATTGACCTGGGCGGGTGTCCAGTCGGAATTGCAGAGCTGGAGGGTGTAGAAGTAAGATTTGATCTCATTTTGGAGATCATCGAATTGCAGTTCCAGCTGATCGCCGGAATTAAGTGCGATGACCGGCAGGCCGAGCATTTCTCCGGGAGGGGTCAGTTTAACCGTGGCGATGTTTTGGTGGTAGATGTGATCGGGGGTGATAGCGTTCACCTGACCTTTTGCGCCGGGGATAAACAATAGTGCCGCCAGGGTGCAGCAAACAAAAGCAACTGTCCTCATAGCTGTAATTTACAATGAATTTCTAAAATGTATAAATTCGCGGATGCGCATCTCCATGTTTATTGCCGGAAGGATCGCTTTCAACCGGTCTTCTTCGTTCTCGCGGTTCATCATCAACATCGCCATGTGGGCTACTGCCTTCAGCGTAGCGGTGATGATCATCGCCACGGCAATGATCAACGGGTTTCAGCAGGTAATTTCGGAAAAGATCTTCAGTTTCTGGGGCATTACCACATTACCGAGTACCGCGCAGGCAGTGGTCCGCTCACCGAGCAGGATCCCTTTCCTGAAGACCTTTCCCTTGTGAAACGTATTTCCGCCATTCCACAGGTGGCAACAGTGAGCCCCTTTGCCACCAAGTCCGTCATCGTCAAAAAGGGCAGGGAGACGGAGGGAATGATCTTCAAAGGCTCCCCTGCCGGTCAAGCTCTGCCTTTCCTCGTGGAAGGCCGGCCTACCCGGGCGGTAGACAGCGGCTACGCCAATGAAGTGGTAATTTCCGCCAGCACGGCCAACGCATTGGGCCTGAAGCTCAATGACGGGCTGACCATGTACTTCATGCGGGGCGACGGTCTCGCGCCGAGGGTCCGTAAGCTGACAGTATGCGGCATCTACAAAACCGGAATCGAAGAATATGATAAGACGTATGTAGTAGGGGATATCAACCTGATCCGCCGCCTCAACGACTGGTCGCCGGACGAGATCGGGGATATGAAGTTCATCTGCACCGTTTCAAAGACATGCCGGCGGCCGGAGAAGCCATCAGCGAGGAGGTCATCAGTTCAGAGCTGGGCATGCGCAGCATGCAGGAAATCTATCCTAATATCTTCGACTGGTTGGGACTACAGAATAAGAACGAGACCATTATCCTCATCATCATGACCATCGTGGCGGTGATCAACATGATCACGGCGATGCTGATCCTTATCCTGGAGCGAACCAACATGGTGGGGATCCTCAAAGCCCTCGGCATGCGTAATACCTCCATCCAGGGTATTTTCCTTTACCAGGCGGGGTACATCGTCATAGCCGGTATCATTATCGGGAACATACTCGGTCTGGGCCTGGCCTACCTGCAGCAATACACGGGCTTTATCCGTTTGCCGGAGGAGGCGTATTACATGTCCGTAGCGCCGATCGCCATCCAGTGGTGGAAGGTGGCGCTGATCAATGTGGGAACATTGGCTGTTTGCGTATTGATCCTCATTATTCCTTCTCTGCTCATCCGGCGTATCCTGCCGGTACGGGCGATCCAGTTTAAATAAGCAGTCTGCCGCAAATAATCCCTGCGGCCACGGCGGCATTCAACGATTCGGCCTGGCCGATGCGCGGGATGGTAATATGGTGGCTGCTATGGCGGAGGGTGGCTTCGCTGAGGCCACGGGATTCATTGCCGATGAGAATGATGCCTGAGGTGATTTTTTTAGTGAGGGTGATATCGTCGCCTTGGAGGGTGGCGGCGTAGGAGGATAGCTGCGTGTTTTCCAGGAACTGGGGATATCGCGGATGATGATGGTTACCCGCTGGAAGCTGCCCATGGTGGCCTGGATAGTTTTAGCGTTGTAGGCGTCTACGCAGTCGGGCGAGCAAACTACCTGGCGGATGCCAAACCAGTCGGCTATACGAATGATGGTGCCGAGGTTGCCGGGATCCTGGATGGTTTCCAGTGCCAGGGAGACGCCTTCAGGAGCAAAGTCACGGGCGGGCGGAATATCCGCCAGGGCGAGGGCCCGGTTAGGGGCTGAAAGGGAAGACAGCTGCCGCAATACTTCGGGCGTAACTTCCAGGATCTCCACACCGGCAGACTTCTCCGCCAGTTCCCGGTTGTCGAGCAGCCAGTCGCGGGTAGCGAAGACGGTTTTAACCCCGGCGCCCGATTCCAGTAATTCCTGGACGATTTTGTCGCCTTCTGCCACAAACTGGCCAAATTTTTGACGGTATTTTTGTGCTGTAATCCAGTAATATATTTAATTTGCGCCTTTGATAACATAGGGTCAAACCTACGTGAAATCCGGCATTCAGCCAACATGTCCCGCTCCGGCGGGCCCGGTACTTACCCGTTAATTCAGTCTGACAGTGAAGAAACCGACATATTCATCCTCGTCCGGATTGCCCCTCCAGCGCATGCTCTGGCTGATGGTATGCCTGTTTCTGGCCGCTTGTTCCAACACGCGTTACCTCCCGGGAAAACCAGCGATTGCTGGTGAATACGGATGTAGAGATCTCGGGAACCGTTAACTCCACTGAAAAGAATAACCTGAAGAACGACCTCACCAGCCGCTCCCTCATGCTTCAGCAGCCTAACCGGAAATTCCTAGGTACAAGGCTCAAGGTCTGGCTATACAATCAAAAGAATTACGAAAAGAAGAGCAACTGGTTCTGGAACCTCATGCTGAGCGAAAGGAACCTGGAAGCTCCGGTTATATATGACTCTGTCCGGACGAAGGAATCTATGGAACGTATGGTCGCCTATCTGCACAACCAGGGATATTTCTATGCGACCGTCCAATCCCGCCAAAGCGAACATGGCCAAAAGGCATCCGTGACTTATGACGTCAATACCGGCAAGAACTTCATCGTCCGGAAGATTACCTACGATATCCCGGATACCGCTATTGCCCGGGTGGTGAAGGAAGGAGAGAAGCTGTCCTTGTTGAAGACGGACGTACCCTATAAAGCTTCCGACCTGAGCAGTGAGCGGGAGCGCCTTATGCGCCTGATCCGCGACGCGGGTTACTATAAATTCAATCGCGACCTGGTTGTCTTTACCGTGGATACTTTGAATAAATCCCTGTTCGTAGACCCGCTCAACCCCTTTGAGGTGATGCCCAGCGTGCTGCGGGCAGACGAAAAGCCTACGCTCGACATCGAAGTCGCCATCGTTCCCCGGAGGATTCCACCAGCGATCAGACGAAACTCTTTTCCTCAATAAAATTATCGTGTATCCCGATATCTTGTTGCAGGAGAGTACGGAAGACAGTTCCTTCCAAACCACCCAAACACGTAATCTTACCATTAAATACCACCAGAATATCGTAAGGCCGAGGGTGTTGACCCGCGCCATTCAGCTGCGGCCAGGGGAACGTTATTCGACATCCAACTACAGCAACACCATCAGCAGGCTGTACGACCTCAACCTCTGGCAGTTTGTGAGCCTTCAGTATAAAGATGTGAAAGATACCGTTCAGAAACTGGATGCCTACATACAATTGACACCGCGTAAAAAGCAGGAAGTCAGCACCAACTTCGATGTGACCACCTCAAATGACTATGCTATTGGTAGCGCCATTTCGTTGGGGTATCGCCACTTCAACCTAAACCGCGCCGCCAACGAGTTGCATATTACGGTAAAAGGGGGTATTGAATTACGGGGACAGACAACGGGCAGGGGGCTTTCGCTACAGGCCCAGGAATATGGCATCAATGCGGATTATGTGCTGCCGCGGTTCATGCTGCCTTTCAGGGTCCGGCAGAACTACCGGTCAACTGCGAAGACGCGTATTTCGGCGGGGTATAATAACCTCCGACGCATCGATAAATTTAATATCCGTACGATTACGGGTTCGCTGGGGTACGAGTGGAACGAATCTATTTATAAACGTTGGAGCGTCAAGCCTTTCAACCTGAACTTTGTAGGTGTCTCGCTCGTGCCGGAATTCGAAAAGGATGTGGTGGATAAAAACCCGTATCTGAAGCGCAGCTTCGAGCCGGCATTTATCGGCGGTGAAGCAGCTGCGTTCATGTTCAGCAACGACGATATTTTCCATAAAAAGCAGAATACCTACTTCCGTGCAGCCATCGAAGAATCCGGTGGCTGGCTGGAAGCGATCAATGGATTGGTGAAAGCCGTTTCAGGTAACCGTAAGGATCTCGAATCCGTCGCCAATACCAACATTTCGCGGTTCGTACGCCTGGATCTCGATTACCGCCACTATTGGAATTATAACCGAAGCAGCGTGGCCACCCGGGCCTTCCTGGGACTCGGCCTGCCTTACGGGCAGAGCGATGTGCTGCCGTATGTGCGGCAATTCACTTCCGGAGGCCCGAACAGTATCCGCGCCTGGCGATTACGTACGCTGGGGCCCGGTTCTTATCGTGACACTTCTGAAACCGCGCTTATTTTCCCCGACCAAACTGGCGACATGCGGTTTGAAGGAAATGTCGAGTACCGCTTCAATATTCTCCGCATGTTTGGAGGATCTATGATATTGAAGGGCGCCACATTTATGGATTTCGGTAATATCTGGATGCTGAAGACTGACACCAGCCGGCCCGGAGCGGCATTCCAGTTCAAGAATCTATATAAGAAATGGCCATCGGCACAGGCGCCGGTGTGCGGCTGGACTTCAGTTATTTCGTCATCCGCCTCGACTGGGGCATACCCCTTAAGAAACCCTATCCCACCAATAATAGCGCGGGCTGGTATATCGGGGAATGGACGCTGGGCGACAGCCGCTGGCGCCGTGAGAACGTCATCTGGAACGTAGCGATCGGCTATCCGTTCTGAGTTTCCTGTTTTTTCTTGTATTCTTCAATGAATTCGGTCACATCCATAGCGTCTTCCAGTTTGAAGTCGCCGATGCGTGTGCGGCAGAGGCTGCTGAGGTAGCCGCCGCAACCCACTGCTGCGCCGAAATCATTGGCAAGTGAGCGGATGTAGGTGCCGGTGCTGCATTCCACACGGAAATGCACGACAGGTAGTTCCACTTTCGTGATCTCGAAAGCGTGGATGACGATGGAGCGCGGCTCCACTTTAACTTCAACGCCTTTACGGGCAAGATGATAGATGGGTTTGCCATTCTGTTTGATGGCAGAGTGAATGGGGGAGTTGCTGGAGGGGGCCGGTGAATTGGCCGGCAATCGCCTGAAGGGCGGAGTGGTCGAGTTCAGGAACGGGTTTGTGGTCCTGGGGCTCGGACTCCAGTCGAAGGTAGGTGTAACAGCGCCGAGTGTGAACGTGCCTGTATACTCCTTTTCTTTCGCCTGGTATTCATTGATTTTCTTGGTCATTTTGCCGGTGCAGCAGATGAGGAGCCCGGTGGCTAAGGGATCCAGTGTGCCGGCATGGCCTATCTTGGCTTTAGTGGTATTGCGGATCTTGCGGACAACGTCGAACGACGTCCAGGTCAAGGGTTTATTGATCAACAGCACGGCGCCTTCCTGAAAATTCGGTGTTTCTGACATGGCGCAAAGATAATAAGATTTAGTTGCCGCCGCCTTCGGCCGGTTTGCGGATGGCCATGAAAGTGATCATGGAAGCCATCAGCGCGATGAACAGGAATGAAATACGGAGGTCTGTTGCCTGGGCGATGAAACCGATGATGGGAGGTCCTAACAGGAATCCCAGGAACCCGACAGTACTTACAGCGGCCAGCGCCATGCCCTGGCTCATAGTTTTGAACGCCCCGCTTCGCTGTACACCAACGGAATAACCAGGATACGCCCAGCCCAACGAGTAAGAATCCGGCCATGGCAAATATCGTTGTCGGGACAATTACCGCCAGAACGAGCCCCGCTGCGGCAAGGATGCCGCTGGCAAGCAGGATGTTTCTGCCACCAACGCGGTGAATTAACCAGTCGCCGGTGAAGCGCCCTGTTGTGGTGGCGGCTGTATAGCCGAGATAGCCTATGATTACAAGGCTGGCGGGGGCCATTACCACCTTTACATAGTATACGCTTGTCCATTCATACATCGCACCTTCGCAGATCATGCAGCAGAAGGCGATCAGGCCTAGTTTCCAGAGCGATTTATCGGGCATGACAAAGATGGGCTGCGGTTTGCCTGCGGTTTTAGTGTAAGGCAGAACATTTCTGAATGCCAATGCGGTAACCAACAGCGCGAATAGCGAAACGTACAGAAAATGCAATTGCAGAGAAAATTTAAGTCCGTCCAATACAAGACCTGTAATAGCCGCGATAAGGCCGCCCAGGCTCCAGATGGCATGGAAGGAAGACATGATTGGCTTTTCATAAAGCGCTTCCACGCTAACGGCCTGGGTATTAACGGATATATTGCCAAGGTTGCCTGTAAAGCCGAAGCAGAACAGGATGAAACCGAGCATCCATACGTTATTCGCCTGGCCGATACAAAATAAGAGCACGGCATAGAGCACGGCCGCCAGCAGCAAAACCGGCTTACTCCCCGAACGGGTTACGAGCCATCCGGCAATGGGAAGTGATACCAGTGATCCGATGGGGATACAAAGGAGCTGAAGGCCCAGTTCGGCCTCACTCAATCCCAGTTTTTCCTGAATAGCCGCTACGCGTGTTCCCCATGTGGCGAAACAGAGCCCGGTAAGAAAGAAAAAGGCCGCGACAGACAGCCGGGCCTTTTGTTTATTGATTACAGTCATTTGCAGAAGGGCTGAAAACTTTGCCGGTACTCCTCTGTCAGGTTAGCGATGATGGTTTCGACGGGTTCGATGCCGTCAACCATTTCCACGCTTTGTCCTGCGCTCCACAGTTGGTTATAGTAATTGGGTTTCGTTGCTTTCTCCAGCATTTTCATGCCTTTGAGCTGCACCATCATCTTGAAATACTTCTTGGTGCGCGGGTTGCGCGACAACCATTTTTCCCAACTGCTCTGTTTGTAGCCGAGTTTCTGGGCAGCGGGAGTGTTGATGATATTGCAGGGCGTTCCGGACAGGCGTTCGGTGAGCACGATATCTTCCATGCCATGATCCACGATGGCCTGTTTGTATTCCTCGCTCACATTGGCTTCGGGGCTGGCGATGAAGCGGGTGCCTATGGAGACGCCGTCTGCGCCAGGATCATGGCGCTGGCCATCTGGATGCCGGAGGCGATGCCGCCGGCCGCTATAACGGGCATATCCGGGAAGGCTTTGCGCAGGGCGGGGATGAGGACGTGCATGGGGTAGGGGCCGGCATGGCCGCCTGCGCCTGCGGTGACGGCGATGAAGCCATCGGCGCCCATCTGTGCGGCCTTTTGGCGTGTCCCAGGTTGGTGACGTCGCAGAATACCTTGGCGCCGTAAGAATGGGCGGCGTCGATCACTTCGCGGGGATTGCCCAGGAGGTGATGTAAAATGGAACTTTGGCTGCCACGCAGGCGTCCAGTGCTTTTTATATAGCGGGTTCGTTTTCTGTACGATGAGGTTTACGCCATAGGTGCCGCCGGGATGGGCGGAGCGGACGTCGTTAAGCCTTTCCAGCAGGGCGTGGAGCTCACCTTCCTTCCGGTAGTTCAGGAAGGGAAGGTGCCCGCGATGCCGCTTCGGATGGCGGCGCTCACCATGGCCTCGTTACTGACGAGGAACATGGGAGCCATGATCACGGGGTGCCGGACGCCCAGCAGGTCGGTGATGGGATGGTTCATGTTGTGAGGGATGGTTTCGCACGGGTTTGCAATTGGCGAGCCACGTATTTGCCCAGTATGTCGAATTCCAGGTTTACTTGGTCGCCGGGTTGGAGGTGCCGGATGTTGGTATGCTCGTAAGTATACGGAATGATGGCTACGGAAAAGGCGTCGTCGGCGACGTCGAAGATGGTAAGGCTCACTCCGTTGAGGCAGATGGAACCTTTTTCCACGACAAGCGGGGCAAAAGAGGATCGAACCCGAAGCGGAAGCGCCAGCTGCCGTCCTGAGGTTCTACTGCCAGGCAAATGCCCTTGCCGTCTACATGGCCCTGGACGATGTGGCCGTCTATCCGGCTGTTATATACCATGGCTCTTTCGAGGTTCACGGTGTCGCCGGGGCGAAGGTCACCTATATTTGACTTTTGGAGCGTTTCGGCCACGGCTACGATGGTGTAGCGGTCGGCTTCCACGGCGGTAACGGTGAGGCAGACGCCGTTATGGGAAACGCTTTGATCAATTTTCAATTCCTGCGCCAGGGGACTGGATGGTCAGCTCCACGTTTCCGCCCCGGGTATTGCTGCGGCTACAATGCCCGTCGTTTCAATAATGCCGGTAAACATAATACACAAATTTAATGGAGAATTGCCGGGGAAGAAATGACGAATATATTTTGCGAATAAAAAGTAATACTTACCTTTGCTGTCCGTAAAAATATACTGTAAAACAGAATAAAGGAGAAATATGTTAATCATCGATTCCAAAGATTGCGAAAACATTGACAAAGCGCTCAAAAAGTATAAAAAGAAATTTGAGAAAGCGAAAATTCTGCTGCAACTCAGAGAGCGTCAGTCATTTACCAAGCCGTCTATCCGCCGTCGCACCCAGGTGCTGAAGGCTGTATACAAACAGCAGGTAGCAACTGGCAAGTTCGATCAATAATCCGATTCGACACTGAGTTTCTATACACAAAATTGATGATTGTAAAGAATAAGCTATCTTTACAGTCATCAATTTTTTTGCATGGATCAAGCGCACCTTCCACCATTGGCACAGGATTTCCTGGCCTATCTTTCTCTAGAAAAGCGGTATTCGCCGCATACGGTGCAATCCTATTCCCTTGATCTCACTCAATTTTTCACATACCTGCACGAAGAATACGACGGTATTGCGCTGGAGAGCGTGAAGCCTGCGCATGTACAGTCCTGGCTCGCATTGGGGCTTGAGGGGCGTAGAAAGGCAGAGGATGCTCATAAGCGGACGCAGCCGCCCCAGCTGCCGTAACGATCCGCAGGAAGATGTCTGCCCTGAAATCCTTTTACAAGTACGCGCTGCGAAAGGGCGTTGTGAAACAAAGTCCGATGGCGCGGGTGACCGGTCCGAAGTTACCGGGGCGATTACCGGTGTTCGTGGATGAACATGTTATGGAGAAGGTGGAAATGAGCGGATTGGGGGCGATTCGTCGTTGTTCGGAGATGATTTTGCCGGGGCCACGCAGCGGCTCATACTGCGGTTGTTATATCATGCCGGTATCCGGCGGGCGGAGGAGCTGGCCGGGCTTAGGGATGGTAGTATTGATTTTGCGAACGGGCAGATGAAAGTGGTGGGAAAGGGCAATAAAGAGCGGATAATACCGCTGGGGCCCAATCTTTTGTCCGAGTTAAAGGAATATATCCGGAAACGGGGGAATGGTTCCGGATTATGCGGAAACTGCATTGTTATGCAAGCCGAACGGGAAGCCGGTGAAGCCGGCGGATGTTTACACGACGGTAAGGAAGGTGCTGGAGCAGGTAACGACGTTGAAGAAGCGGAGTCCGCATGTGTTACGGCATACTTTTGCTACGCATTTGATGAATAACGGGGCTAATATTAATGCGGTGAAGGAGTTGTTGGGGCATGCAAGCCTGGCTTCGACGCAGGTGTATACGCACAATACGATAGAAAAGCTTCGGCGGGTGCATCAGCAGGCGCATCCGCGCGGGGAGTGATATCAAAGCTTTTATTGACATGGGTTGCACTAAGGAAAAACAGTCTGAAGGATGACGCGGGTCATCTGTAGGGGAGCGGGAGAGGAGTAATATTGGGTATGGTCATTTTAACAAAATTTTTAGGTGGTGACTGATTGCTTTGCGTGGGAAGATTCTGTATATTAGTAATACAGTTCTTTACATAAAAAAGCGCCTATGATGGATGACTACTAATTTGAAATCAGATTGTTAAATGTAAAATTTTAGTGCTATGAATGTTCAAATTCAAACTGTGCGTTTTGATGCTGACGCCAAATTAATTGATCATGTGAATAAGAGAATCCAGAAACTTTCCACCTTTTATGACAAGATTGTACAAGTCGAGATTTTCCTGAAGTTAGATCAGTTAGCCCACCAGGTAAAAGATAAGATTGCGGAGATCCGCGTGAATGTACCCGCCATAGTTTCTTTGTAAAGCATGAGAGCAAATCCTTCGAAGAGTCCTTCGATCTTGCGTTTGACAGCCTTGTTAACCAGATCAAGCGTAAGAAAGAGAAGAATTTACATTAAAATCTCAAAAATATTTTGGAAATAATAATCTCTTTACTACCTTTGCCATCCCGATTCAAAAAGGATCGGCGAAGGTAGTAAAGTTCTTTGCTGTAGGGCATTTTAGCCGACGAAGGTGAGTTTGAAGAAATGTTGGGAAAGTGAAAAAAATATTTGTTTTAATAAAATTTTCACCCTTATTTTGCACTCCCTTTAAGCAAGAATGTTAAACTTTTTCTTGACAAAAGAATGCCAGCATAGCTCAGTTGGCCAGAGCTACTGATTTGTAATCAGTGGGTCGGGGTTCGAATCCCTCTGCTGGCTCAAAGAAGTTATTAAGTAAGTCGGGCAGGTTCCAGAGCGGCCAAATGGGGCGGACTGTAAATCCGCTGTCTTTCGACTTCACAGGTTCGAATCCTGTCCTGCCCACCATTTAGACGCAAGCTTTGCTTGAGGGAGTGTTGAGAGAAAAGGAAGTGTTGGCAAAGCGATGTGCGGGAGTAGCTCAGTTGGTAGAGCGACAGCCTTCAAGCTGTAGGTCGCGGGTTCGAACCTCGTCTCCCGCTCTTAAAGCACCATCAACGCTGTTGTAGCTCAGGGTAGAGCACTTCCTTGGTAAGGAAGAGGTCGTGAGTTCAATTCTCATCAACAGCTCAAAAGATTTCGGATGCTGGGTGACCGGAAAGTCCTTCTGGGAAATTTCCGTGGCCGGTGTCCGAAATTCGAGGTTTAACTAAGCCGGTAAGCTCAATGGATGAGCGTTTCGCCAGTAAGCGAGAAGGAGCGGGTTCAATTCCTGCGGCGGGCTCCAGTTTGTAGTAAGTTTTAAAACAACTAATAAAGCAATAAACTTTACAAACCATCTTAAAAAAAAATACAATGGCAAAAGAAACCTTTAAGCGGGATAAACCCCACGTTAACATTGGTACCATTGGTCACGTTGACCACGGTAAAACTACCTTGACTGCTGCCATTACTACAATTCTGGCAAACAAGGGCTTGGCTGAGAAGAAAGGTTATGACGAGATTGACGCGGCTCCTGAAGAAAAAGAAAGAGGTATCACCATCAATACTGCACACGTAGAGTATCAGACTGCAAATCGTCACTATGCTCACGTAGACTGCCCTGGTCACGCTGACTATGTTAAGAACATGATCACCGGTGCTGCCCAGATGGACGGTGCTATCCTGGTAGTAGCAGCTACCGACGGTCCTATGCCCCAGACGAAAGAGCACGTTCTGCTCGCTCGCCAGGTAGGTGTTCCCCGTATGGTTGTATTTATGAACAAAGTAGACCTGGTTGACGACGCCGAGCTGCTGGAACTCGTTGAGATCGAGCTGCGCGAACTGCTGTCTTCTTATGGTTTCGACGGCGATAATGTTCCCATCATCCAAGGTTCCGCTACCGGTGCTCTCGCTGGAGATCCCCAGTGGATCGCTAAGATCGAGGAACTGATGGACGCAGTAGATACTTACATTCCCCTGCCTCCCCGCCCGGTTGACCAACCGTTCCTGATGTCAGTAGAAGACGTGTTCTCCATCACCGGTCGTGGTACTGTTGCTACCGGTCGTATCGAGCGCGGTCGTATTAAAGTAGGTGAGAACGTTGAGATCGTAGGTCTGCAATCTGAATCACTGAAATCTACCTGCACTGGCGTTGAGATGTTCAAGAAACTGCTGGACGAAGGTGAAGCTGGTGACAACGCCGGTCTGCTCCTCCGCGGTATTGAGAAAACTCAGATCCGTCGTGGTATGGTTATCTGCCAACCCGGTTCTATCACTCCGCACACCGACTTCAAATGCGAAGTTTATGTACTGAGCAAAGAAGAAGGTGGCCGTCACACTCCGTTCTTCCAGAAATACCGTCCTCAGTTCTACTTCCGTACCACGGACGTAACTGGTGAGGTTGAGCTGCCGGCAGGTGTTGAAATGGTTATGCCTGGTGATAACATCAGCCTGACTGTTAAACTGATCCAACCGATCGCTATGGAGAAAGGTCTGAAATTCGCTATCCGCGAAGGTGGCCGTACCGTAGGTGCTGGTCAGGTGACTGAAATCCTGAAATAATCGGTAGTTTACTACTGAGAAAATAAAAAAGCCATCAGTGCTGACGCAAGTAATCTTCCAAAGATTATCTTTGCAGACGGTAAAAGCGAAAGTAACTGATGGCTTATACACGGGCATGGTGCAACGGTAGCATACGGGTCTCCAAAACCTTTGATCTGGGTTCGAATCCTAGTGCCCGTGCTGATTAAAATGTAAATTGCCGGAAAGTTAAATTGCAGATTTATCAAAAAATCCGCAATTTCCCTTGAAGGCAATTTTTATCGTTCATAACAGGATTGTTTTTAACTTCAGTCCCAAGAAATTAACACATGAACAAAATCACGAATTACTTCAGAGAATCCTACCACGAACTGGTACATAAAGTATCCTGGCCTACCTGGAAAGAACTGCAGTCCTCCACCATGATCGTACTGATCGCCACCATCATCATTACCCTAATGGTTTGGGGCATGGATACAGCTTCTCACCTGGTTTTATCGCAATACTATAAACTGTTTCAATAATGGATGAAGCCCAAATCCCCACTCAGCCCGCTCAGGAAACCAAATGGTACGTGCTGCGCGTGGTAAGTGGCAAAGAGAAGAAAGTAAAGGAGTACCGGATATCGAGATTCGCCGCAGCGATTGGGCCAACGTCATTACTCAGGTTTTCCTCCCCGTAGAGAAAGTTTATAAAGTGCAAGCCGGTAAAAAAGTAATGCGCGAAAAGAACTTCTACCCGGGTTACGTGATGATAGAAGCCATCGAAGGAAAATGAACGACGAAGTGATCCAGGCCATCAGAAACGTTTCTGGTGTGATTCACTTCCTTGGTAAAGAGAAACCTATCGCCCTCCGTAAATCCGAAGTCAATAAAATGCTCGGTAAGGTAGATGAGATCTCTGATCAGGGTCTCACCATGAGCGAACCGTTCATCGTCGGCGAAACCATCAAGATCATCGACGGACCTTTCAACGACTTCAACGGTGTCATCGAAGAAGTACTCGAAGACAAGAAGAAACTGAAAGTAACCGTAAAGATCTTTGGCCGAGCCACCCCTGTAGAGTTGAACTTTATGCAGGTAGAAAAAATCAGCTAAGACTGATTCTCACCATACTCGAAGAGGTTGCCAAAGGGCAGCCTCTTTTTTTTTATGCACAGGCGATTTGCCCGGTTTACATTATTGTTCCCCCTTTTAAGCCTCCAATACCGGGATAAAAAAAGCGGCTACGCGCTGCGTACCCGCTTTAGATAAGCTAATGAATGACCTACTTGCGGGTCAGTTTCATCTCCATACTCTTGAATTCTTTACCGTCCTGCATCATGTACATTTCCATCTTCTGGGTGTTGTCGTCGATCCAGGTGAATACCTCCCGGATTCCCAACGGTTTACCCATAGGGTCCGTTGACTGGCCGGTAAGGGTTAGCGAGCGGGAGGCTTCGTCCAGTTTTCCTTCCAGCATCATGATACCGGTACTCATGTTGTCGTACCAAATGGATTGGAAAACCTTTTTTGCATTGTCATAGCCGGTAAGCCCGTGCCCTTCAAATTGCATTCCGCCCATATCTCCCGTATGAATGGACTCCTGATAGCGGTCGCCAAGCACCATTTTGTACACGCAGGTACCGCTTGATTTTGAGGATGGGCCATCTGGCGCCATCCAGAAAGTGATGTCGGTGTTCCAGGTTCCTGCGGCCATTGCCATCATTTTATGCATGGGGCCGGGTGTCATGTAGTCCATCCACGCTTTTTGGGCAGCTTCGTCCTGTGCGTTGGCGGATAAAAATGTACTGAAGACGATGAGAATAAACAAACATGTGCGTTTCATAACGAAAGGGGTTTAATGATCCTGAAGTTACGAAATACATGCTTTAGCAACTTTTTGGCTGTTGCCACGTGCATTTTAATGCATGATTTCCAGGCAAACGGGTTTACTGACTTCCAGCCGGTTTCCCGTGTCCGTCAGGCTGCCTGTTTCGGCATTTCGCAGGAAGACAGCGATCTGGTTACTGTTTTGGAGCCCGCAGAACAGAATGGAACCGTCTGGTGAAAGGCAGAAGTTGCGTGGCTCCTTCCCAGGAGCTGAAAGTTGGATATATGTTCGAGATTATTGTTAGTGATTCGGAATATGGCGATCTGATGCGCATCGCCGCGAAGGGATGCGTAGAGGAACTTGCCGTCGGGCGAGATGTGAATATCTGCGCCACTGGGGTTTTTCCTTTGAAGTCGCTCGAAGTGGCGGAGATTATCTGGCGGGATATAAGCGTTCCATTTGTATAATCGAAGCTTTGGATCTGGCCGGTCATTTCCAGTATAACGAAGAGGCGTTTACCGTCTTTCGAGAAGACCATATGTCTGGGTCCTCCGCCGGGAGCGGTGTTTGCGAAGGGCTGGGCTGCAGGACTGAGGGGCGTTTATCGTGATCGGGAGCATAATTGTAGATATAGATGCGATCGGTACCGAGGTCGGCAGCGAAGAGTTGATTGCCGTCAGGGAGAAGATGGTTGAATGGGCGTGGGGGCTTCCTGGCGGGAGGGGTTGGGGCCCTTGCCGCTGAAATGGAGGCGTTGAATGGCAGGACGAGGGACTCCGTCCGACCCAAGCGGAAATATGGCAATACTTCCGCCGCTATAGTTTGAGGCTATAAGATGGCGGTTTTTAGAATCGACAGAGAGATGGCATGGGCTGCTGCCGGAGGGCTGAGGATTGCCGGCAGGGGTGAGGGCGCCGTTGGCAGCGATGTTGAATGCCTGGATGGAGCCATTATCGGTTTCTGAAACGGCATAGAGTATTTTATGGCCGTGGGCGAGTTTGAGGAAAGAGGGGTTGGCTATGCCCGATATACCGTTGAGGCCTGTAAAGTAGGCGGGCTGGCCGGTTAAATTGGTAATATGAATGCCATTTTTAGAAGGCTCGGAATAGGATCCAATAAATAAAATGGTGTTTTTCATGCCGTTAGGAGGGTTTACGGGTGAGTGGAATAGTAGCGTTAGGAGTAGAGATAACATTGTGGATAACCTTTATGGGGATAAATTTATAAAAAACCGGGGATGGGTGGGGAGAAAATAGTGGAAGTATGGTTAGTGCGGGGTAGATGGCGGGTCAAATTTCGTATCTTTGTGGTGCTGTACTGGTATTCGGTATTTACTTCATTTACAGCTGCTTAGTGATATAATTAATTTCCTATTCCCGTATAGTAGCAAAAAAATGCCGAAGTCCAAATATTTTTTGCTTATCAATTAAATATTACCTACCTTTGCATCCCCTTAAAATGTCTTTTAACGAACGACTTTTGAGTTTTGGGAGTTTCTGCTTCCGGGAACGGATGGGGAAACGTTTAACCAAATTAAAAACAACACAATGGCAAAAGAGATCGCAACGTACGTGAAACTCCAGGTGAAAGGTGGCCAGGCCAACCCTGCTCCTCCGATTGGCCCTGCACTGGGTTCGAAAGGTGTGAACATCATGGAGTTCTGCAAACAGTTCAATGCCCGCACCCAGGACAAGATGGGTAAGGTATTACCGGTGTTACTGACTGTTTACACTGACAAATCCTTTGATTTCGTTATCAAAACTCCTCCGGCTCCGGTTCAACTGCTGGAAGCTGCGAAGATTCAGAATGGTTCCAAAGAGCCTAACCGTAACAAGGTGGGTAAAGTATCCTGGGATCAGGTAGAGGCAATCGCTAAGGATAAAATGCCCGACCTGAACTGCTTTACGCTGGAAAGCGCCATGAGAATGGTGGCTGGTACTGCGCGCAGCATGGGTATCACCGTAGACGGTAAAGCTCCCTGGAAAACTAAATTGTTCACCCTGTGAAAGCAGGTTAACTTGTAAAACATTCTGAAAATGGCAACGAAAAAAGAAAAGTAGCTGACGCGAAGGTGGACAAGAACAAGTCTTACAGCCTGAAAGAGGCCTCCACTCTCGTTAAAGATATCAACTGCACTAAATTCGACTCTTCCGTCGATCTGCATATCCGTCTGGGCGTAGATCCCAAGAAAGCAGACCAGGCTATCCGTGGATCGGTAACGCTTCCTCACGGTACTGGTAAAACCAAGAAAGTACTGGTACTTTGCACACCTGACAAAGAGGCTGCTGCAAAAGAAGCTGGTGCTGACTTCGTTGGTCTGGATGATTTCATCGCGCAGATCGAAGGTGGCTGGACCGATGTAGACGTTATCATTGCAACTCCTGCAACGATGCCGAAAATCGGTAAGCTGGGTAAGATCCTGGGTCCCCGTAACCTGATGCCGAACCCCAAGACCGGTACTGTTACTAACGATGTGGCAGCTGCTGTAAACGAGGTAAAAGGCGGTAAAATCACCTTTAAGGTAGATAAAGCTGGTATCATCCACGCTTCTATCGGCCGTGTATCCTTTGCTCCCGAAAAGATCGAGCAGAACAGCCAGGAGCTGATCAACGCGATCATCAAGCTGAAGCCGGCTACTGCGAAAGGTACTTACCTGAAAGGTCTGAGCATGGCAGCGACCATGAGCCCGGGTATCGTAATCGACACTAAATCTGTTCAAAACTAATTGACGGCCGTTGGTGCCGGAGCCGTGAGGCAGTGAAGGCAGTAAGTCGTCAATGCTAAATAAATTGCAATGAACAAAGACCAGAAAAATGAAGTGATTGAGCTGCTGAAAGGCAAGTTTGCTCAATATAACAACTTCTATATCACCAATACCGAGTCTCTGACGGTAGCGCAGGTGAATCACCTGAGAAGGGTATGTTTCGACAAGAATGTGGAAATGAAAGTGGCGAAGAACACCCTGATCAAGAAAGCGCTGGAGAGCCTGGATGGCGAGAAATATCAAGGTATCTACGAAGCGCTGCATGGCGTAACCGCCCTGATGTTCTCTGACAGCCCGAAAGAGCCTGCAGTGATCCTGAGCACTTTCCGCAAGGCGAACGCGAAACTGGAGAAGCCCGTTCTGAAAGCTGCATTCGTAGCTGACGAAATTTTCCTGGGCGACGACCAGCTGGCTAACCTGGTGAAGATCAAGACCAAGAACGAGCTTATCGGCGAAGTTATCGGGCTGCTGCAATCTCCTGCGAAGCGCGTAATCGCCGCCCTGCTCGAGAAAGGCAAGAAAGAAGAAGGTGGAGAAGCAGCTGCCGAAGTAGCCGCTCCCGCAGCCGAGTAATCGGTTACAACATTGGCTTCAAGTCACAATATATTCTAATTCAACATTTTAAAACAACACAAAAATATCATAAAATGGCAGACGTAAAAGCATTAGCTGAACAATTAGTAGGTCTTACTGTTAAGGAAGTACAGGAACTCGCAGACGTTCTGAAGAACGAATACGGTATCGAGCCTGCTGCTGCTGCAGTTGTTGTAGCTGCTGACGGTGGTGGCGGAGCTGCTGCTGCTGAAGAGAAAACTGCTTTCAACGTAGTTCTGAAATCTGCAGGTGCAAGCAAACTGAACGTAGTTAAGGTTGTAAAAGACCTGACTGGCCTCGGTCTGAAAGAAGCCAAAGAACTGGTTGACGGTGCTCCGAAATCAGTGAAAGAAGGCGTTAGCAAGGCTGAAGCAGAAGATCTGAAAGCGAAGCTGACTGAAGCTGGCGCTGAAGTTGAAATTCAGTAATTCTTTGCTTAATAATACATTCTTTTTAGGTCAAAAAGTGCTCCGGTACTTTTTGGCCTTATGCCCTTTGGGTACGTATCTTTCCCAGGATGGCCGGCAAACGGGAAATTACCGGTCGCGATGGTTGAAATACAATAATTTGGATGTTTTTGGCAAAGAATCGTTAATTTCCCTTATTCAATACAAGTCATATTAACTGCTAACTTCGAATATGTCTCTAAAAAAAGCCCAAACTAACGAAAGAGTAAATTTTGGAAAGATCAAACAAGTTGCTGAGACACCGGATCTGTTGGCTATCCAAATCCAATCTTTCAAGGATTTCTTCCAATTAGAAACCACACCAGACAAGCGTAACAACGAAGGCCTTTTTAAAGTATTCAAGGAAAACTTCCCGATCACAGATACGAGAAATATCTTCAATCTGGAGTTCCTCGACTATTTCGTAGACCCTCCGCGTTATACCATCGAAGAGTGTATTGAGCGGGGTTTGACGTATTCCGTACCGCTGAAAGCCAAATTGCGCCTCAGCTGTAACGACGAAGAACACGTCGATTTCCAGACCATTGTGCAGGATGTGTTCCTCGGGAACATTCCCTACATGACCCCAGAGGCACTTTCGTTATCAACGGCGCCGAGCGTGTAGTTGTATCTCAGCTCCACCGTTCGCCCGGTGTGTTCTTTGACAATCCGTGCATCCGAACGGCACCAAGATTTATTCTGCAAGGGTAATTCCCTTCAAAGGTGCCTGGATGGAGTTTGCGACTGACATCAACAACGTGATGTACGCTTACATCGACCGTAAGAAGAAGTTCCCGGTTACCACCCTGTTAAGGGCTATCGGCTATGAAACAGACAAGGACATCCTGGAGCTGTTCGGCATGGCTGACGAAGTAAAAGCAGACCGCAAAAACCTTGAGAAATACGCCGGCAAGAAGCTGGCTGCCCGCGTTTTGCGCAGCTGGGTGGAAGATTTCGTGGATGAAGACACGGGCGAGGTGGTGAGCATCGAAAGGAACGAAATCGTGCTTGAGCGCGATTCCATCCTGGACGAAGCGAACATCGAGCTGATCACCGATATGGGCGTTAAGTCTGTATTTGTGCAGAAGGAAGAAGTGAGCGGCGACTTTGCCATCATCTACAACACCCTCAACAAAGACACCTCCAACTCCGAGCTGGAAGCCGTTCAGCACATCTACCGCCAACTGCGCGGTGCCGATGCGCCGGATGATGAAACAGCAAGGGTATCATCGATAAATTATTCTTCTCCGACAAGCGCTATGACCTGGGCGATGTAGGCCGTTACAAAATCAACCGTAAACTGGGCCTTGCTACAGCACTCGATATGAAGGTGCTGACCAAACAGGATATCATCGCGATTATCAAATACCTCGTACAACTGACCAACGGTAAAGCTGAGATCGACGATATCGATCACCTGTCCAACCGTCGTGTCCGCACTGTGGGCGAGCAACTGTACGCGCAATTTGGCGTAGGCCTGGCGCGTATGGCCCGTACCATCCGCGAGCGTATGAACGTACGTGACAACGAGGTATTCACGCCGGTAGACCTGATCAACGCGAGGACACTGTCTTCCGTGATCAACTCATTCTTCGGTACGAGCCAGCTTTCCCAGTTCCTGGACCAGACCAACCCCTGTCCGAGATCACGCACAAGCGTCGTATCTCCGCACTCGGGCCCGGCGGTCTGTCCCGCGAGCGTGCAGGCTTTGAGGTGCGTGACGTACACTATAGCCACTATGGCCGTCTTTGCACCATCGAGACCCCTGAAGGTCCGAACATCGGTCTGATCTCTACCCTGTGCGTACACGCCATGGTGAACGAGATGGGCTTTATCGAAACACCGTACCGCAAGGTGAAAGACGGTAAAGTTGATATGCATAAGATCGAGTACCTGAGCGCTGAAGAAGAAGACTCCGTTAAAATTGCACAGGCCAACGCTCCGCTCGACGAGAAAGGCGCGTTTACCGGTGATAAAGTTAAATCCCGTGAAACAGGTGACTTCCCGATCCTGGATCCGGGTGAGGTAGAGTTCATGGACGTGGCTCCGAACCAGATCGTGGGTCTGAGCGCTTCCCTGATCCCCTTCCTTGAGCATGATGACGCCAACCGTGCGCTCATGGGCTCGAACATGCAACGTCAGGCTGTTCCGCTGATCGCTCCGCAGGTTCCCATCGTGGGCACCGGTCTGGAAGGAAAAGCAGCACGTGACTCCCGTCTGCAGATTACTTCTAAAGGCAAGGGCGTTGTGGAATTCGTTGACGCCAACGAGATCCATGTACGTTACGAGCGCGATGAAATGCAGAAACTGGTGAGCTTCGAGGACGACCTGATCGTTTATCAACTGACCAAATTCGTAAAAACCAACCAGAGCACCTGTATCAACCTTCGTCCTGCCGTGAAGAAAGGACAGAAAGTAGAAGAAGGGGACTTCCTGACCGAAGGTTATGCAACCCGCGCCGGCGAACTGGCATTGGGCCGCAACCTGAAAGTAGCGTTCATGCCCTGGAAAGGTTACAACTTCGAGGATGCAATCGTAATCTCCGAACGCGTAGCTAAAGAAGACTGGTTTACTTCTATTCATATCGACGAGTATGAGCTGGAAGTGCGTGATACTAAACTGGGTGAAGAAGAACTGACGCCGGATATTCCGAACGTGAGCGAAGAAGCCACCAAGGACCTGGATCAGAACGGTATCATCCGTGTAGGTGCGCATATTAAAGAAGGCGACATCCTTATCGGTAAAATTACTCCCCGCGGCGAAAGCGATCCTTCTCCTGAAGAAAAGCTGCTCCGCGCGATCTTCGGCGACAAGGCATCCGATGCGAAAGACGCGTCATTGAAGGCGCCCCGTCTACCGAAGGCGTAGTGATCGACAAAAACTGTTCTCCCGCGCGAAGAAGGATAAAAACTCCAAAACCCGTGAGAAAGCAGCCCTCGAGAAACTGGAGAAAATTCACCAGAAGAACGAAGAAGATCTGCTCGAGGTACTGATGGGCAAACTGCTGACGCTGCTGAAAAAAAACTTCTGCAGGCATCACCAATACTTACGGCGAAGTGCTGATTTCCAAAGGATCCAAGTTCTCTAACAAGAACCTGGCGAATGTGGACTTCCAGAACGTGAACCCGCTGGGTTGGACGACCGATCAGGATACCAACGACCAGATCAATACCCTGCTCCACAACTACAATATCAAGTACAACGAAGAGCTGGGACGTTACAAACGTGAGAAATTCAACATCTCCATCGGTGACGAACTGCCTGCAGGCGTACTGAAACTGGCGAAGGTTTACCTGCCAGCAAACGTAAGCTGAAAGTAGGTGATAAGATGGCAGGCCGCCACGGTAACAAGGGTATCGTAGCCAAGATCGTGCGTGACGAAGACATGCCGTTCCTGGAAGACGGAACCCCGGTAGATATCGTACTGAACCCGCTGGGTGTACCTTCCCGTATGAACCTTGGCCAGATTTACGAAACTGTGCTGGGTTGGGCCGGTCAAAAGCTGGGTCTGCGCTTTGCAACCCCGATCTTCGACGGTGCCAGCACTGAAGAGATCGCCAGCTACATCGGTGAAGCGAAACTGCCGAGCTTCGGTCACACTTACCTGTATGATGGCGAAACCGGTGAGCGCTTCCACCAGAAAGCAACCGTAGGTATCATCTACATGCTGAAGCTGAGCCACATGGTTGACGACAAGATGCACGCCCGTTCTATCGGACCCTACTCCCTCATCACGCAACAGCCCCTGGGTGGTAAAGCCCAGTTCGGTGGTCAGCGTTTTGGTGAGATGGAGGTGTGGGCACTCGAAGCTTACGGTGCGTCCAACATCCTGCAGGAGCTGCTCACTATCAAGTCTGACGATATCGTGGGCCGTGCGAAAGCTTACGAATCGATCGTTAAAGGCGACAACATTCCGAAAGCGGGTGTTCCGGAGTCCTTTAACGTATTGATCCATGAGCTGAGAGGCCTGGGTCTGGACCTGAAATTCGACTGATAACTGTATTTATAGGAAAGGCCTGGACGGTGAATAAACCGGCCAGGCCTCCTTCCGATACCGTCGTAGCAGAATGCAGGAGTAACCGCGTGAATGTTCAAGAAGTAAGGAAAAGAAAACCTGACCAGCCAGCTTCACGCAAGACAATGAGTTTTCTTTAAACAACATACAATGGCCATCAAGAAAGAAAATCGTCCCAAATCAAATTTTAGCAGCATTACCATTAGTCTCGCTTCACCGGACACTATCCTGGAGCGTTCTTATGGAGAAGTGCTGAAACCCGAAACCATCAACTACCGGACTTACAAGCCGGAGCGCGATGGTTTGTTCTGCGAAAGGATCTTCGGTCCTGTAAAGGATTACGAGTGCTATTGCGGGAAGTATAAGCGTATCCGTTATAAGGGCATTGTGTGCGACCGCTGTGGGGTAGAAGTGACCGAGAAGAAAGTGCGTCGTGAAAGAATGGGGCACATCCGCCTGGTGGTGCCTGTTGTACATATCTGGTATTTCAAATCATTACCCAATAAAATCGGTTACCTGCTCGGCATGAGCTCCAAGAAACTGGAAACCATCGTTTATTATGAACGTTATGTGGTGATCCAGTCTGGTGTAAAGCAAGAGAAAGGCCTCAACTACGCAGACCTGCTGACTGAAGAAGAGTACCGGATATCCTGGACACCCTTCCGAAAGACAACCAGCTCTTGCCCGATGAGGATCCGAACAAGTTCATCGCCAAGATGGGCGCCGAAGCAGTAGAAATGATGCTGGCCCGTATCGATCTGGACAGCCTTTCTTACCAGCTCCGTAATCAGGCAGCTACTGAAACCTCTCAGCAGCGTAAAGCAGAAGCCCTGAAACGTCTGAGCGTTGTGGAAGCATTCCGCGACGCCAATGGCCGTGTAGATAACCGTCCGGAATGGATGGTGATGCAATACATCCCCGTTGTTCCGCCGGAGCTGCGCCCGCTCGTTCCCCTGGACGGTGGCCGCTTCGCGTCTTCCGACCTCAATGACCTCTATCGCCGCGTTATCATCCGCAACAACCGTCTGAAACGTCTGATCGAGATCAAGGCGCCTGAGGTGATCTTGCGTAACGAAAACGTATGCTGCAGGAAGCGGTAGACTCGCTGTTCGATAACAGCCGTAAATCCAACGCCGTGAAAGCGGAAGGCGGACGTGCGCTGAAATCACTCTCCGACGTATTGAAAGGCAAGCAAGGCCGTTTCCGTCAGAACCTTCTCGGTAAACGTGTGGACTACTCCGGTCGTTCCGTTATCGTTGTAGGTCCTGAGCTGAAACTGCATGAATGCGGCCTTCCTAAAGATATGGCTGCGGAACTGTTCAAACCGTTCATTATCCGTAAGCTCATCGAAAGAGGCATCGTAAAAACCGTGAAATCGGCTAAGAAGCTGGTAGACCGGAAGGAAGCGGTGGTTTGGGACATCCTGGAAAACGTACTGAAAGGTCACCCGGTGATGCTTAACCGTGCTCCGACCCTTCACCGTCTCTCCATCCAGGCATTCCAGCCGAAACTGGTGGAAGGTAAAGCGATCCAGCTGCACCCGTTGGTGTGTTCGGCGTTCAACGCTGACTTTGACGGTGACCAGATGGCGGTACACGTGCCTTTGAGCAACGCCGCGATCCTGGAAGCACAGCTGCTGATGCTGTCTTCGCACAACATTCTCAACCCGCAGAACGGTACGCCGATCACCCTGCCTTCTCAGGACATGGTACTCGGTCTGTACTACATCTCTAAGGGTAAGAAAACTACCGATACCGAAATCGTGAAAGGTGAAGGCATGGCCTTCTATTCCGCGGAAGAGGTGATCATCGCGCATAACGAAGGCCGCATCGACCTGCACGCACACATTAAGAAAAGCCGATGTGCGCAAGGAAGACGGTACCCTCGAGCGCAAACTGATCGAGACCACGGTGGGCCGTGTGATCTTCAACGTATACGTTCCGAAGGAAGCAGGTTTCGTAAACGCCCTGCTGACCAAGAAATCACTGCGTGAGATCATTGGCGACATCATTAAAGCGACTGACATTCCGAAAACCGCGAAATTCCTGGACGACATCAAGCAACTTGGTTTCCGTACAGCATTCCGTGGCGGTCTGTCCTTCAATATCAATGACCTGATCATCCCCGACGTTAAACAAGTTATGATCGACGGTGCAGCCGGTGAGGTTGACGAAGTTTGGGATAACTATAACATGGGTCTGATAACGAACAACGAGCGTTACAACCAGATCATCGACATCTGGAGCCGTGTGGATACGAAAGTAACCGAAACGCTGATCCGTGAACTGGCATCCGACAAACAGGGCTTCAACTCCGTTTACATGATGCTTGATTCCGGCGCACGTGGTTCTAAACAACAGATCAAACAGCTGGCCGGCCTCAGAGGTCTGATGGCGAAACCGAGAAAATCGGGTTCTACCGGTTCCGAGATCATCGAGAACCCCATCCTTTCCAACTTCAAGGACGGTCTGAACGTATTGGAATACTTCATCTCCACGCACGGTGCCCGTAAAGGTCTTGCGGATACGGCGCTCAAAACGGCGGATGCGGGTTACCTGACCCGTCGTCTTGTAGACGTTGCACAGGACGTTGTTATCACCGAAGAAGATTGCGGCACCCTCCGTGGTATCGCGACTTCCGCGCTGAAAGACAACGAAGAAGTAGTAGAACCGCTGTACGACCGTATCCTTGGCCGTACTTCTCTCCATGATGTGTTCAACCCTGCTAATGACGAAGAACTCTTCGTTGCAGCCGGTGAACAAATCACGGAAGATATCGCGAAGAAGATCGAAGAAAGCACTATCGAAACGGTAGAGATCCGTTCCGTACTTACCTGCGAAAGCAAACGTGGCGTGTGCGTAAGATGCTATGGCAAAACCTCGCTACCGGTTATACCGCACAGCGTGGCGACGCCGTGGGTATCATTGCGGCACAGTCCATCGGTGAGCCTGGTACCCAGCTGACACTGCGTACGTTCCACGTAGGTGGTGTGGCCGGTTCCGCTTCCGTAGAATCTACCCTGGCCGCTAAATTCGACGGTACCGTTCAATTCGACGGTCTCCGTACCACTACCTTCGAAAACAACGAAGGCGAGAAAGTTCAGGTGGTTATCGGTCGTACCGGTGAGCTACGTATCATGGATGTGAAGAACGACCGTCTGCTCATCACCAACAACATTCCTTATGGTTCTACCCTGAACGTGAAAGATGGTCAGAAAGTGGTGAAAGGCGACGTGATCTGCACCTGGGACCCCTTCAACGCCGTTATCGTTTCCGAAATCGCCGGTAAGATCCGGTTCGACAGCATCATCGAGGGTATTACCTTCCGTGAAGAAGCTGACGAACAGACCGGTCACCGCGAGAAAGTGGTTATCGAAACAAAAGATAAGAACAAGATCCCGTCCCTCCTCGTGGATGGCAATAAAGAAGTGAAATCGTACAACTTGCCGGTTGGCTCCCACATCATCGTGGAAGAAGGCGTGGCGGTGAAATCCGGTCAGGTGATCGTGAAAATCCCGCGCGTTATCGGTAAGCTGCGAGACATCACCGGTGGTCTGCCGCGTGTAACCGAGCTCTTCGAAGCCCGTAACCCGAGCAACCCCGCCATCGTTTCTGAGATCGACGGTGTAGTAGCCTTCGGTAACATCAAGCGTGGTAACCGTGAGATCATCATCGAAAGCCGCGAAAGCCATGTGAAGAAGTATCTCGTTCCGCTGACCCGCCACATCCTGGTTCAGGACGGCGACTTCGTGAAAGCAGGTACCGCACTGTCTGACGGTTCTATCACTCCGGCTGATATCCTCTCTATTAAAGGTCCGTTCGCCGTACAGGAATACCTGGTGAACGAGATCCGGAGGTTTACCGACTGCAGGGTGTGAAGATCAACGACAAACACATCGAGGTGATCGTACGCCAGATGATGCGCAAGGTAACCATCGAAGATCCGGGAGATACCCGCTTCCTCGAAGGAGATACCGTAGACAAGTTCGAGTTCTTCGACGAGAATGACCAGATCTTCGATAAGAAAGTGGTAACCGAAGCCGGTGAATCCGCTACTATGAAGGCTGGCCAGATCGTAACGCTCCGTCAGGTGCGCGAAGAGAACTCCGTGCTGCGCCGCTCCGACAAGAAACTGGTGGAATACCGCGACGCTGAATCGGCTACTTCAAGCCCGCTTCTCCTCGGTATCACCAAGGCTTCTCTCGGAACCCACAGCTGGATCTCCGCTGCGTCCTTCCAGGAAACTACCAAGGTACTGTCTTCCGCCGCTATCAATGGCAAGACCGACGACATGCTCGGCCTGAAGGAAAACGTGATCACCGGTCACCTGATCCCTGCCGGTACCGGTCTGAGAGAGTTCGAGAACATGATCGTAGGTTCGAAAGAAGAATACGACATCCTCGCATCCTCGAAAGAAGTATTCCAGTTCGACGAAGAAGAATAGGTCTCACAACCGATTATATTCCAAGGCCGTCCCTTCCCGGGACGGCCTTTTTTATGGTATGGGGCGCATATTAAGTTCTCATTAAAATCTCCCGCAGGGCCTTTGAATTATCCGTTCGCCACCGTATTTTGTAAGCTTATGTAACTGATTTGAAAGCAGAACATAATAAACCGTAAGTTGACGAAATATTAAACAAGCATAGAAAACACATTACCATGCGTCTACGTTATCGATTCATGATTCCGGCATTATTGGCCGCTGCGGCGGTGAACGGGCAGGCGCCCGCATTTCACCTGAACAATTATACCATTCCCAAGGGTAAGTCCGGCGCCGTGATCGGGCAGGTATTTACGCCTCAGGGGCCAGCTTCGGGCGTGAATGTGGCGGAAGATACTTCCGGGCTTTTCATGATCGGGAAGAAAGGAGAGGTACGGTTAAAGAAAAAGAAAAGCATCGGTGAATCATCCGCCGTTCAATATGGAGTGACCCTGGAGCTGAACGGCCAGCAGGAATCCTTCATATTTGTGAAGGATGACTTCGCAAGGAACAAGATAGTGGCGCACCGTGGCGCATGGAAGCATACCGCTGGCAGCCAGAACTCTATTACTTCGCTGCGGGAAGCTTCGCGCCTTGGTTGCGAAGGTTCAGAGTTTGATGTATGGCTTTCCAAAGATGGCGTTCCCGTACTTTCCCATGACCCCATATCGGCGGTAAGACGGTGGAAGAAACGAACATCGCTGAATTGACGGCCATCGAGCTGAAAAACGGGGATAAAGTACCTACGTTCGAGGAATACCTGGAAGAAGGCAAGAAACAGAACGTAACACGCCTCGTATTGGAGCTGAAGCCATCTAAAACCGGCCGCGGCGAGCAGCTGGCCCAAAAGTGCTATGACCTTATCCGGAAGCATAAATCGCAGGCCTGGATGCTGTATATCAGCTTCGACTACGATATCTGCAAAAAGATCGTGGCGCTTGACCCGCATGCTAAAGTAGCATACCTGAATGGTGATAAATCGCCCGCCCAATTGAAGGCCGACGGCATTTGGGGCTTCGATTACAACTGGAAGATGATCGATAAAGACATGTCCATCTTCCAGCAGGCCAGGCAGAATAACGTGACTGTCAATATCTGGACGGTGAATGATCCCGCCCAGATGGAGACTTACCTGAAGGCGGGGGCCGACTTCCTGACCACGGACGAGCCGGAGATCGCACTTGAAAAGTCTAAAAGTAATGATAATGTAGGGGACGATGTCCCCTTTTTTAGTTTTAAGGGGAAAGTGACCGCAAATCCTTACGGAATCTATCTTTCCACTATTTTGTTTTTAACGTTTTTTTATATTCCAAAAACCTTATTTTAGCCGCCGCAACAATCTAATTATATCCAAGCGTACTAAAATCTACCGATCAACATGCACACCCGTCAACTTATTGTGAAAAATGGTTTATTTCTGATGGCGATAGCCGGCGTATTTGCGGCCTGTCAGCAAAACAACGGTAAACCCGCCACCAAAGCCGGTGCTGATTCTTCCGTGCAAGCTACGGGCGGCGGGCAAAAACTGGCCTACGTAGATATTGATTCGCTGGAGGCACATTACGATTATTTCAAGGAAAAGAAAACGGAGCTGGACCGCAAGAAAGAAGCTGCCCAGAACGAGATTACCGGCCGTGAGCGTGCCCTGCAGAATGAGTTACAGTCGCTCCAGCAAAGAGCTGCAACCATGACGCAATCGGAAGCGCAATCCGCCGAAGCTGGTTTCCAGCGTAAGGCGCAGCAACACGAGGTGAACCGTCAGAACCTTATCGCGCAACTGCAGACGCAGGAGGCTCAGTTCTCTGAAGATCTGCAGAAAAAGCTGGAAGAGACGATCAAACAGGTTAACGGCAATCGTTATGCCTTTATCTTCTCCTACCGCGCGGGCGCCTCTAATATCCTGTACAAGGATGAAGCCTATGATATCACTGGCGAAGTGATCAAAGCGTTGAATGACGCGGCTCCGAAAAAATAATTAAACGATTTCGACGTTTGATCCCGGTGTAGCAACCGGGATTTTCTTTTATCAACCATTTTATCAACCTCTTTCATGTCCAACCAGACACACTCCTTCAAGCCAACGCTGAGCCTTGTGGATGCCACCATGATCGTGGCAGGCTCCATGATCGGTTCAGGCATTTTCATCGTTTCCGCCGAAGTGGCGCGCTCCATGGGCTCTTCCGGCTGGATGATGGCCATGTGGGTGCTGGCCGGGGTCGTAACCCTGATCGCCGCACTCAGTTATGGAGAGCTTTCCGGTATGTTCCCTAAAGCCGGCGGCCAATACGTTTACCTCCGCGAAGCCTACAATCCCTTTATTGCATTTCTTTTCGGCTGGACGCAGTTCGGCGTCATACAGACCGGGACCATTGCTGCCGTGGCAATGGCTTTCGCCAAGTACCGGGGTACCTTGCGCCAGCGCTGGGGAAACCCAGATTTTACTAAAGATCCCACTGGGAAGCGGCGCCTTTTCTATCAATATGGCGCAGATCATCGCCATTCTCTCTATCGTGCTGCTAACCTGGATCAATACAAAAGGCGTTAAGAACGGTAAGATCATTCAGACCGTATTCACCTTTACCAAACTCTTTTCCCTATTCGGGCTTATCGTTTTCGGCCTGTTACTGGGCGCCAGCGCCGATGTGTGGAATGCCAACTGGACAAATGCCTGGCAAACCGCCAACCTGAAAATGGTAGATGGCCAGGTTGTGACGACTGCCCTCAGCGGCATGGCTTTCCTGGGCGCCATCGCAGTATCCATGAAAGGAACCCTGTTTTCCAGCGACGCCTGGAATAACGTAACTTTCATTGCCGGGGAGATCAAAAGCCCCGAAAGGAATATCGGGCGGGCCCTTTTCCTGGGAACTTTCATCGTGACGATCATCTACGTTTCCGCCAACCTCATGTACCTTGCCGTTCTGCCCTTTAACGAAATCGCTTTTGCAGCGCAGGAAAGGGTAGGGGTAGCCGCCGCGGAGCGGATTTTTGGCGCCGGACTTGGCGCTACGGCGATTGCGGTAATGATCATCATCTCCACGTTCGGCTGCAATAATGGTTTGATCCTTTCCGGCGCCCGGATTTATTATACTATGGCTAAGGACGGCCTGTTTTCCGCAAGGCGGGAGAGCTTAACAAATTCGACGTTCCTGGCACAGGGTTGTGGATCCAGTGCCTTTGGGCTTCGTTGCTCTGCCTCAGCGGGAAATACGGGGATCTGCTCACCATGGTGATTTTCGGCGTGTTGCTGTTCTATGTGATCACCATTATCGGGATATTCGTTCTTCGCCGTACCAGGCCCGAAATTCCCCGCAGTCACAAAGCCTTCGGTTATCCGGTGCTGCCTGCGCTGTATGTGCTTGTAGCCCTGTCTTTGGCGGTGCTGCTGCTGATCTATGAACCGGAGTACGCAGTTCCGGGTCTGGGGATCATCCTGATCGGCATTCCCTTATATTTTGCCGCCAGGAAGGAAATGAAATAGTTATTCCAATAACGAAAAGCCGCGCTATCATTCGGTCAGCGCGGCTTTTTCGTTATAACGTCTCTTGAATCAACACGTTAATAGTTATAACACGGAATTTTCATCACTGCGGGAATAATACAGGCTTCCGGCGTAATTTAGAGGTAGATGTCCAGGAAATGCCAATTTAGCAAGACTGCATAACGACCCGATAACCCTAGACCGCATCTTCCTGAAACAGATTATTAACCAGAAAGGCACGGAAAATCTCCACTAAACGGGTTTTCCTATCAATAATATCTGACTATTGTTGCCGGCGATGTTGCGGGCGTCTCCAACATGCCGGCACCACATGGTCAGCGGATGGTTTCGTATGCTCCGAAAGATAATCGAAGCCTTCTTTAGAGCACCATTGAAAGCCTACACAATTGCATTCTCGAACATTCACATGATTTTATGCCCGGCACACTGTTTCCACAGCGTGCTTTTTTATTTACATTTGCTGCATGTTTACCGCACTTTGCATCGAAATTTTTGACCAGAGCATCCGCGATTACCATGTGGCAAACGATATCCACCAGGAAATCCGGAACCCTTATGAAAACACCTCCATCGAACATCTCCTGTATTCCAAAAACTGGATCGATACCGTTCAGTGGCACTGGAAGATGTAATCCGCGACCCTGCTATAGACCCCGCCAGGGCGCTTGGCATGAAACGCTGGATCGACCGTTCCAACCAGGAACGTACCGATATGGTGGAATATATCGACAGCTATTTTCTCGATAAATATAAAAACGTGATCCCCTCACCGGACGCGTCCATCAATACAGAAAGCCCGGCCTGGGCCATCGACCGGCTGTCTATCCTCAGCCTGAAGATCTATCACATGCGCGAAGAGGCTACGCGCCCCGATGCGTCCGAAGCGCATCGCGAAGCATGCGCGCGCAAGCTGGAAGTATTACTGGAGCAGCAGCGTGATCTTTCCAGGGCTATCGAAGAACTGCTCGAAGATATCTCCAAAGGCCGCAAGTACATGAAAGTGTACAAGCAGATGAAAATGTATAACGATCCCTCGCTCAACCCCGTTCTGTATGGGCAAAAATCCGGGCAATAAGCCAACGCTGCTGGCCGTGCGCTTCAGCGCCATGGGAGACGTGGCCATGACCATTCCCGTTATGAAACAGGTGCTGGATACTTATCCCGACCTCACTATCGTTTTCGTGACCAATAAAAACTGGGGCGCTTTGTGCCAGGGTATCCCGCGGCTCATATTCGTTCCTGCTGATCTTAAGGGTGAACATAAAGGCGTAAACGGCCTATTCCGCCTCTTCCGCTCCATCCGGGCACAATACCCCGGTATACGGGCCATGGCTGATTTGCACCAGGTACTGAGGAGCCAGATCCTTCGTTCGTTCTTCCGCCTTACCGCTATAAAAGTTGCGGTGATAGACAAGGAAGGGCGGGGAAAAAGCGCTCACCCGGAAAGACAATAAAATTCTTCAGCAGCTTACCGCTACGCTCGACCGCTACCGTGCGGTGTTTGCCAGGCTCGGTTACCCGGTAGACGCAAATACTCCCGGCACATTGCCACGCCGGCCTTCGAAGCAACAACAGATCGGCATCGCGCCATTCGCGACGTACAGGAGAAGACCTATCCCATCGAAAGATGGAAGCAGCTATCCGGCAGTTGCGTGAGCGCACGGATGCGGACATTCTGCTGTTCGGCGGCGGTAAGGAAGAAACCGCTAAACTGGAAGCATTGGCGGGCCGAATTAAGGGCCTGCAGGTGGTGGCAGGCAAACACTCCCTGGAAACGGAATTGCAGCTCATCAGCGGGCTTACGGTGATGGTGAGCATGGATTCCGCCAACATGCACCTGGCATCCTTGTTTGGTGTGCCGGTTGTCTCTGTCTGGGGCGCCACGCATCCATTTGCCGGGTTTATGGGATTCGGGCAGAAAGAAGAGAATGCTGTGCAACTTGACCTGTACTGTCGTCCTTGTTCAGTATTCGGCAGCAAGCCCTGTTTCCGGGGCGATCATGCCTGTATGGAAGAGCTGGCGCCTGGGCATATCGTGGACGCGGTGACCCGCTTACTGTAGTGTGAAAGCCTTGGCGGGAGATGCTTACAGCAGTTTTTTGCGAAAAAACCGAACATTTTTTTGCAGAAATAAAAAAATTGATACTTTTGCAATCCCAACGAACGGTACCCGATAGTTGGAAACGGTTAATGGCCTATAGTATAATGGTAGTACGACAGATTTTGGTTCTGTTTGTCTTGGTTCGAATCCGGTAGGCCAACCAGAAACCCCGAAGCGTAAGCTTCGGGGTTTTGTTTTTTATACCGTGCATTTCTCCACCAACTCCAGGGTAAATTTCCAATTTTCATATAGCCTTTTATGTTATGCTTGCGTAACGGCGGAGTTAAAACACAACAGGTAATTTATTCTTCTCCATGATCTGTTGAAAATTGATCTGGCCGTTTTCATCGAACAGTTCATCCATTGAGGAATACGAAAGTTTAAACTGCCCGTCTTTCTCATACAGGTTGATTCGGAAACCTAAAGGCACTGCAAATCTCACCCTCCCGGCGTCTGCGACAAAGACCATTTCCGTTATTTCTTCATGGTATGTATTTTCCCGCCATGCGATGAAATGCCGGTGAAAGTAATATTCAAGCATGAGGAAATCTTCATAGTAGCTGGTAATTGCCATGTGCCTTCTTCGAGGTGCGGATATGATAATTTTGTCCGTGTTTAATTCTTTGCACGCGGCTGCCAGGAAGGCCGGGGAGAGCATTTTCTCGGAAGCATGATCCTCTCCCTCAGCGACGATGATCCTCCCGTTCGCTTGTTCCGGTTTTACGAATTCGAAAGGATAGTCGTCGATGTTTTGTTGCCATTTTTCGTAGTTGGCTTTGACAGCGGGATCCTCCAGATCTTTCGGCGTAATGTATTCGAAATTATCACCTGCATCCTGCGCGAATACGATTGCAAGATCCAACGTGTCCCCGAACCGGACGAAAGGCAAATGAACCGCATGCGGAGTGCCTTGCCAGCGAGCGTCTTTGATCATGGGGAATACCGGGACTTTATCTTTTTCGATTTCAATTACAGGAGCAGATGGCTCGGATTTCCCGAATAGTTTTTTGAGGAATCCCATTATGATATGGTTGTTTTATGGTTACGAATATGGTCCGTTAGCTTAGGATAGCTGCTTCTCCAAACTTACTGATTTTTTAGATAAATGTTATCCGCTGCAGCCTGAATGAAAAAGGGCAGCGGCTATAGCCCTCAAGGGAAGCAAGACAGGAGCATGATAAAAGGGTGATAGAAGCGATATAGCAGTTAGAGGGAAGCTAGAGAGCGGTTAGCGGACGGTTAGCGGGCGGTTTGCCCAAACAGGGTCTGCGTAGTTGCCAACCGGGATTAAAACCTACCTGTTACGGTATAGGTACGACCTGCAAGGTAAGGTCAAGGTAAGGTCTAGGTGTTATCTACGGATGATCTACGAATGGTTGTCGAATGGCGGATACGGAGCGAATACGGAGCAGGTGGACTTGATGCGGAGGTGATGTGGGGATGGTGCGGAGATGAGGTGAAGGGGGAACAAGCCTGTAATTGGGAAGAAGAGTGCCTAAAACCCATGGCAATGCCTGGCGGAGGGAGGCCTTCCGGACATAATGAAGTGGCAATAAGATTTGAAAATGAAAGTGTTATAACAAAATATGGCTCCTATGGCGTGGGGTTATTCCCTTTTGACGGTAAAGCCTTCTATTACGGAATATTCCGCCTCAAAAGGCATATCCTCCAGCAATTGGGGTAGTTGTTTGTGCTGGTGGGCTTTCATTAGTATGGAAACCGGCGAATAATCTTCTACCACAGCCATGATTTCCGCGGCGGTGTACTTCCGGTTCTGGGATACGGCGTCATCAAAGAAAGTTCTCACCTGGACGGTGACCAGTAGCGTCCCGGTTCCGGGAACGTCGATGGTCAGATCTGCTCCTGTAAAAGGTTTCCTGAGGTCTATTTCCAGGACGGCAGCGTCGGAGCCGGTGACGCGGCGGTTGAGGAAATCGATCCTTGTGCCGATGAGTTTTACTTCCACGCGAACGGCATTGCGCGGCGCGTGGGGCTGTTGTGCCGGGATGCGGAGCCTGCCATCCCTGGTGAAGGTAGGGGGTAAGAGCAGGATATCGCCGATCCCCGTGTAAGGATTGAAACGATAGCCTTTAAGGCCCGCGTGGTTATTGCGGCCCGCTTCCACGATCCTTTGTTCAGCATGTTTACATAATTGCCATCGCACACGATATCCAGATCGGGCATGATGGCGCTGCGGACGAGGGCGCCCTTTCTGCTGGCTGCCCCAAACCATTGGGCGGAGCGGCGGGTAGCGGGTGTTTGCCGTACCGATTCCGGCCGGGTGCGAAGGAACTGCTTCCCGCCCCGGCGGTAGGCAATAACATTACCGAGCTTGCCGGTAAATTTGAAAATTGAATTCATTTGTGCCATAAAGACGATATTTTGTTAACAGACGAATATACGAAGACACTTTGGGGCCAGATGTTAACGCGCTTAGATGGTTTCCAATCCTAACCGTATCGTACCTTAGATTTTATCCAACCCCGACGACTCTGGTTTGCATAATATCTAACCTAACGGTATTCCAGGTTTAGATGTCTTCGAAATTTTTCACTGAGTAAAATATCGTTTCCTGACGGGCGGAGTTTTTTTACCAGCCTTATCCGACGTTTCAGGGGAATTGAGTTGACTGCAATCAGGTTACGCCGGACCTTCGTTCCCATTGAACCCCATTTCCCATACAGGAACCATCAAACCAAACTTATGAAACAGTTAGTAATGATGCTGTTGGTATGCGGCGTATTCGCATGCAAGAAATCCTCCAAAAGCGATGATACTCCTCAACCAGAGCCGCCCCCGCAAGGACAGCCGGAGATACGGCCACATGGCACGCCGGTGGGAACGGCGGTTAAGCTGAGAATAGGCGCGGCCGGTGGAAAGATCGAAGGCGCTGATAGCAAGATCATCCTTGAAATTCCGGCCGGCGCTTTAACGGCAGAACGGGAGATCTCCGTGCAGGAAGTCACCAATACGCTGCCCGGCAGCCCCGGTAAATCGTTCCGTTTACTGCCGGAAGATATCAAATTCGCCAGGCCCGTTAAGCTGACGTTCCCTTATACGGATCAGATGCTTTTAGATACAATCCGCCCGGAGGCATTGTTCATGGCCTACCAGGATAAATCCGGGGCTGGAGGTTTATGAAGAACTCGCGGGTTGATAAAGCCGCGAAAACCGTTACGGTGCAAACCGACCACTTTTCCGACTGGGCGATGTACGCGTTGTTTTGGCTGAATTCGGATGTGAAGGACCTTAAGATCGGTGAAGCAACGCGGTTACAGGTGCTTTCTATGATGAACGAACCCGGAGCACCTATCGGCGAACATCCTGAGATCGCTATCACGGCCGCTAAGGTCCTGGAGAATCCCAATAACGTTAAGAATTGGAAGAAAACAGGAGAAGGCACCATCCAGGCCAGCGGGTTGAAGGCCGTGTATAAGGCCCCGGATTTCCTCAAATTCGAGGAATCGGCCGCAGTGTCCGTTGAAATACACAACTGGGTACCCGCCGAGCTGCGCCCCGACCGGGGAACCCGGTACTGACGCTGGTCGCAGACATTGACCTGGATGACGGAACATATTTCCAGATGGGGTACCGTGGTCAGTCGTATGTAGGCATGCATTTGCGGAACTTCGCAGGGTTTGTTGCAGGCAGCCTGATGATTTCCGGAACGTTTGACGACCGCGACCCGGTACATGGTGTAAGCCTCAGTTTTTAGGCGTGGAGAGCGAAAGAACAGGCTCATTCCCGTATTCGCCACACGATGGCTCGGAAGAGAGCAGGAAAGGGAAAGTGCTCATGGGTATGATCCCTCACAACATCTGGACATATCATGTGATATGCACGGACTTAGGCTTCGAACATTTCCCGTCCGGAGGTTCCGTAAAAATTACGAAAGTAGAAACCATACTTGGCAAAAAGTACATTACAGGGGAAGCTACCGGTGCGTTTTATGATCCAACTCCATGTACGGGCAAGCTGGAAGGCGCCTTTACATTGCAATTCCGTACCACCGACAGAGGACAGTTCAGCGGGGGCTGGGCGTTTCTGATCCGTTATTGCTTAAACGCCAGATCGGTATAAGGGAATAACGTTTTCGTGGTAAGGAGATTCAATAAAAGGTCCGGCAGGTTAGCAGCCGGACCTTTTTATTGAATATGCAGGGAGCCGTTATTGTCGAAATAGTAGTTGATGGCCGTGGTGCTGTGGAGGTTTTCCAGGAATACTTTGACGGGTCTTTGCTGATTGAGCATGCCGCTGAAAGTTTGAGTGGCTATGGTGGGATCGTCGAAGATGGTCTTCAGGTTGTACGCCCTTTCAATGATGGCGGCGATCTCTTTCAGGCTGGTTTGCTGGAAATAATACTTGCCCTGGCGCCAGCTGGTGGTTTCCAGTTCATCGAATTGCCCGGTTTGCAGGGCGCCATTTTGCAAAGTGGCCTGCTGGCCGGGTTTTAATATCACTTCTTTGCCGTCTACGGACGCTTTTACGGCCCCGTTGACGAGCGAGAGGCGGGTAGGTCCGGAAGGGTAGGCTTTCAGGTTAAAATCGGTCCCTAATACGGTTACTTCCATATCCCCGGATTCTATGATAAAGGGTTTGGCTGGTTCTGGTTTGATTTCCATCCATGCTTCCCCCTGCATGCGTATGCGCCGCTCGTTAGGTGAAAAGCTCCCGGGAATTGTAATTGCGAGGCGCTGTTGAGCCATATCCGGCTGCCGTCTGGCAATACGATGCGATAGGTAAGCCCGGGAGGTACGGATAAACGGTTCCAGCCGGCGGCCTCATCCGCGGCAGTGATCCGGAGCGCTTCGCTGTCGGCTTCGGCCTGCCATCCGTCGATGTTGCCTGCGCGGGCAACATCGATCGTCTGGCCGGAGGCGGTAGATAGTACGACGGCCCCTGAAGGGGGCTGGGTTTTGCGGGCGCTGGCATTATATTGCGGGAAGGAGCCTGTACAAACCAATAAAGGCCCGCCAGCAGCGCGGCAGCGGCGCCAGACACCGCGACGTACCTCAATGCCCGTGAAAACCTTCGGGGATGCAGCTGAAACAGGAGGAGCGAACCGTTCGAACTGCGTATCGATATCCCCGGCGGCGAAGGTGGCGCAAAGCGTGTTCCACCGTTCCTGAAGCGCTGGGTCAGATGCAATGAGCGAATCCAGTTCCGCAACTTCTTCGGGAGGCAGCTCCCCTGCCAGCCGCATCGTCATCAACGTGAATATGTGTTCTCCTTTCGTCATCTTCATGAAATACAGATTTTCCCGCAACGGGGAGTAAGTTCAATACAAATGCCTTAGCAGTCCGCGCAGGTTCTTCAATGCCAGCTGCATTTGCTTTTTAACGGTTTTTTCGCTGATGTTCATCTCTATAGCGATTTCGCGGCGGCTTTTGTCCAATTGGTAGGCGGATCTGAATACAGTGCCCTGCCGCAGGGGCAGCATGTTAATGGCATCTTCGAGCGTCTGCCTTAGTTCGCGGGTTTCCAGTACAGGATCGGGGAGTTGATGCTCGTCCTGTAGACCGGTCAGCATAGCAAGCCGCCGGCGCCGGGTATCGTTTACGGCCATGCGGTTAAGGCAGCGGTTGCGGATGCTGATAAAGAGGTAATTGCGGATCGCATCGCGGCTGATGGCGGGGATGCGCAGGTATAGCTGCCGCTCCCAGCAGTCGATAAAGTACTCCTGAACAAGCTCTTCCGCCTCCTGTTCCTGTTGAAGGATGGCGGTGGCGGCGATGAGCAGCCATTTCCGGTAGAAGCGGTAGAAGGTGTCGTAGTCGCCCGTTCCCTGCTGTAGATGCAATAGCAGGGCCACCTCGTTGCAAACGTCGGCCATAAGGAATGGAAGTTGTTGCGGTCGTAAAAGGGTGGAGCGTAATTACAATAAAAGTAGTCAAAATTTGAAATAGCTGTATCTCCAACAAGTTTGTGTTTTTTTTTCTTCAACATGGCTTACTCCTTCGGATGTACTTTCCGGTATTAGGGAGTATAAGTCCTCCGTTACCATTTAAAAGTCTCAGACAGCCTTCTCCAAAGCTGGGCGTCCACCTATTGAATACTATAGCCATGAGACTATTCTACTGTTTTGCATGCGCATGGTTCCTGTCGGTTTCGGTACAGGGAGCTGTAACCCGCCAGCGCGACGCGCTGCTGACCCTGATGCGGTCAGGATGCCGTTGCGTGAAATATTCCGCGAGATCCACCGGCAGACGGGGCTCCGGGTCATGTATGCCGACCGGCTCGTCAATGACGGCGAGACGCGTACGGTGCATTTTTACAAATCAAAGCTCGATGATGTTTTTACGGAGTTGTTTAAAGACAAGCCGCTGGAATGGTCTTTCCGGGACGAGGTAGTCGTACTACGTCCGAAAACGGCTGGGCAGGCGGCTATGGCGGATACTGTGTTCTCCGTCCGCGGCACGGTCACCGATGCAGACGGAAGGGCGCTTACGGGCGCCACGGTGCAGGTGAAGAATTCCGTACGGGGCAGTACGACAGACGGGCAGGGCCGCTTCCTGGTACGGGATGTGCCGAGAGGGGCGGTATTGGTGATTAGTTACACGGGTTTCTTCCCGCAGGAGTGGACGGTCCGAAACGGGGATATGCTGAGCCTGGCGTTGAAGCGCGATATCAAGACGATCAGCCAGGTGGAAGTGTTCTCCAACGGTTACCAGGATGTGCCGAAAGAGCGCGCCACGGGGGCTTTTGAGTTTGTGAATAATGAGCAGCTTAACAGGAAGCTGGGGCCGGATGTGTTGAATAGGCTGGAGGGGTTGAGCTCCAGCATATTATTTGACAGGAACGGACAGGAACCAGGAAAGAAAACCTTCAACCACGCAACCTTCGCTTACGTGGCCTCAGCACACTGACCCGGACAATTGAAGGACCCTTAATTGTGTTGGATAATTTTCCTTATGAAGGAAACGTCAATTCAATTAATCCAAATGATATAGAAAATATTTCAATACTGCGGGATGCCGCCGCTGCATCGATCTGGGGGCAAAGGCGGCGAATGGAGTGATCGTCATCACAACAAGGAAAGGCAAGTTTAATCAACCTGTCCAGGTTTCACTAAATGTAAACGCAAATGTGCTGCTGAAACCTGATCTATACAAATATCCTGCTATGTCTGCGACTGATTTCGTGGATATGGAAACCATATTGTTTGCCAGGAATTACTACAACACTGCCATACGTCGTCAACGAGGCGTAAGCGAAGCTGTGGAGATTCTCCAGGCGCGAAAGCTCGGCCAGCTATCTGAAGCGGAATCCAAAGAGAAACTGGAGCTGCTGCGGCAGCGGACCTGCGTAATGACCTGGACAGGTATGTCTACAGAACAGCGGTTGCAGGCCAATATGCGATTAATGTTTCGGGAGGAAGTGATCGTATCCGATATGCGATGTCGGGTGCAATTGATCAGACGCCCAGTTTTTTGAGGGGAATCTAACCGACGTACGAGCCTCAATACGGACAACCAGATTATTTTGAATAAATTTCTCACTGGCAAGTTGGACTGCGCTATTCAGAAATCACTTCGGATGCCAATAGCCTCGGCCAGTTGGGGAATCTGAACTTCACTCCCTATACCCGGTTGGCTGACGAAAATGGCGATCCGGTACCTTATGCGCTTGAACACCGTCAAATATTCACCGACACAGCCGGTGCAGGAAAACTACTGGATTGGAAATTCAGATTTCTGCAGGAAATGAGAAATCAGCACATTCAAAACAAGGAAAAGGAATTGATTTTTAATACCGGGTTTCGTATGACCTTTTCGAGGCAATTTTCCGCCTCCGTCAATTATCAATATATCAGCGGGCGAAATCATGGGGTAAATTTAAACACGCTCGAAAGCTATTCAATCCGAAATTTAATCAATCTATATACCAACCTCGATACCGACATACCAGCATTGAGACATCCGATCCCTGTGGGGGAGGCGGGAAGATACATATGGAGAATGGAAATCGCATATGATAAGAGGGCAGTTGAACTATCAGCAGACCTTCTCCGGAATTCATCAGGTAAACGCCTTGGCTGGCGCGGAAATCAGGGAGAGAAGCTTTGATGAGGAATCTGCATTGGTGTACGGCTATAATGAAAATACGCAGGCTACGGCGCCTGTCGATTACGCCAGCTATTTCATTTTATACGGGGGCAGGGGATACACGAAGGTTCCCACGATTCAAATGCCATTCAAAGGTTTTCTCAACCGGTTTGTATCTTATTTCGCGAATGCGTCTTACAGTTATGATAACAGGTACGTTTTGTCGCTGAGCGCGAGACGGGACGCCGCCAATCTTTTGCGTTGCCACGAACGATAAATGGAAACCTTTCTGGTCGGCAGGACTGGCGTGGAATATCACGGAGGAGCGTTTTCTGGAAGCGGGCAGCATAAATCTTCTTCGCCTGCGAACCAATTACGGATACCAGGGAAATGTCAATAATACGCTGTCGCCCTTGACGATCCTGCGGTACTCAAGCCAATTATTTCCCAGGTTTGGTTCGGGAGATTATCGGATTTTAACGCCCGCCAACAGCGACCTCAGCTGGGAACGGCAAAAGCAATTCAACCTCGGCCTTGATGGTGGCTTATGGGATAACCGGCTGAGTTTTTCTATTGACGCTTATACTAAGAAATCTTTTGACCTGATTTATCAGGTGCAGCTGGATCCTTCTTCCGGACTTCGTTCTGCCAAAATGAATGCAGCAACTCTACAGGCACGCGGATTGGAAATACTGATAAATTCCATCAACCTTAAAGGCGCTTTCAGTTGGCTGACAGAATGGCGCCTGGGGACGGTTAGAAACAAAGTGGTGGAACTGGACAAAACTTTACGCCCGAACTGATGGCCGGAAGTTATGTTGGGAAAAGCAGCGGCAGTGCCATTAAAGGACACGACCCTTTTGCATTGTTTACATTTCCCTTCCAGGGATTAGACGGAGAAACCGGCGATCCGATAGGACTTTTTAGCCGGAAAGCCTTCAAAGACTACCAGGCGATTTTCAATCAGCCTGTGGACTCCGCGCGACTTGTCAACAATGGTTCTGCATTACCGAGGGTCTTCGGCAGCCTGAACAATATATTCTCCTGGAAAGACCTGACCATGATCATAAGCCTACAGTATCGTTTCAGGTATTCCGTGCTAAAAAGCGTGATTAACTATAGCCAGATGTATAGCGCTAACTGGTCGCACCCGGATTTTTCGCAACGCTGGCAACAGCCGGGTGATGAGAAAAAGACCGATATCCCTTCCATGCCCTATCCGGCAGACGGATCGCGTGATCAATTTTATTCACTGACGGACATAAACGTATTCAAAGGGGATAATATACGGTTGCAACAGATCAGACTGGAGTACAATCTCTCATTAAGACGCGTCACCCGTAATACTGTTAAAAAGGCTTTATTGTATACATCTGCTGAGAATCTGGGGTTTGTTTGGCGGGCGAACAGCGAAAAGCTGGATCCGGATGTTCAATATGGTCGGAATGCTTATCCTATGCCCATCCGTTTAGGAGGTGGCGTAAAACTGGATTTTTAAATCAAAACGTATGAAAAGAAAAATCGAGTTCGCCGTTCTCATTCTTTTGATGATGGGTACGGGGTGCAAAAATACCTTGACGTAAAGGCTGACAAAACAACGTCTACTATTCAAACTACTGATGATTTACTGATGTTGCTGAATTATGAAGACCTTCACGTCTCCGCGACGCAGGCAGTTGCCGGAGGGGATGAATATTACGTTAAGGAGGAAGATTATCTGGCAAGTCCACAGTGGGATCGTGATGCATATGGAACGGATCGATGCAGTTTTATAATGATTACTGGCGGCTGTATGAGAACATATTGTATGCTAACACTGTACTTTCGAATATCGATAAGGTGGCCGCACATAATGAACCAGAACGGTTGGAAATTAAAGGAATGGCGCTTTTCCTCAGGTCATATGCTTTTCTACAGGTAGCTAACTTGTATGCATCACAATATTCTGCAGGAACTGGTGGAGATGGCCCTGGTATCATTCTCAGGTTGAACGCGGAAATGACAGAACCCAGTTATCGCGCAACCTTGCAGGAAACCTATGATCAGATTGAATCTGATCTACGCACCGCCTTACCGTTATTGCCTAAGAATGCACCCTTCAAGAACAGACCTGTTAAGGCAGCCGGATATGCGTTGTTGGCCCGGTTTTATCTGCAGACAAAACAGTATGAAAAGGCCAAAGAATCAGCCAGTGCCGGTCTCGCATTGCGTCCTGAACTGTTGGATTATAATACGGTCAACGCTGGAGACCCATTCCCGTTTAATAATTTCGCTGCTAACCCGGAAATACTGTATTTCCAGACCGTTATGGACAATCTGATGATAACATACGATGATGTGCCACGGGTAGATACGGCTCTGATGACCATGTATGATTCAAGTGACCTACGGTATTCACTGTTCTTCAAATCCCTTACGGATAACACAGCCACTTTTCGAAATTCATATACGGGCATTTTTCGGCCATTTACTGGTCTGGCAACGGATGAAGTATACCTTATTCGTGGAGAATGCTACGCCAGGGAAGGAAAGCTGGCAGAAGCAATGGCTGACGTAAATACTTTGCGCCGTGCCCGCTTTCCTATCGGCGCATTTGTTCCTGTCACAGCAAGCTCCGTTGATGAAGCACTTCAAATAGTACTGCGCGAAAGACAACTTGAACTTGTGCTGCGGGGAATCCGTTGGGCCGACCTAAAGCGGTTAAATACTGAGCAGGCTACCGCCAAAACATTGATACGTAAAGTAGGCGCATCAATCTTTACATTACCTCCTAACGACAAGCGGTATGCGCTGCTTCTCCCTCAGGAAGTAATTAGCCGCAGCAATGTAGAACAAACACCGAGATAAAGAAAATCAGCATATGAAAATACAAATTATGGCATCATTGCTTTTATGTAGCATTAACGCCGTGGGACAGCAAATGCAACCGGCACAGCTTAAGGATTGGAGACAGACGGCAGCTGCAGTAACGCCCAGATGGTGGCCACATGTGAAAGATCAGCTAGAAAAGCAACTTTCAGTGGAAGATTTCAATCAATTGTCGACTTATAATCCCTGGGACAAAAAACCACCACAGATGTCCTGGTATTATCAGGTATTTCTCAATAAAAGGGATTCCTCAGTGTTTGTAAATGAGATGAAAGCGTTAAAAATGTATCTCATCGGAACCTGTATAAATACACTCAATCCGAAAAGGGCAGACGAGCAGGCAATATTGAAGATACCATATGCGGAAAACAAGGATTGGAATGATACTTTAAAGTGGGATTACGTTTATATCCTGACACTAAGAAGTAATGTTGAATTACTCCCGAAATGATTGAAAGCCATTGTTGATAGACAATGGCTTTCATTTTTACATTTGTTAGGATCAAGGATTCTTCACATCCAGGCCGGTACGGTCAACTTCATTGTCCAGCGGGTGAGTGGAAGGTACAGTGTTCAGGTCTTGTGCAGAAATCGCAGCATCTACCTGGATGTCAGTTAAGATGCCGTTGTCATCCTGGATTTCAATCCAGTTGAATTTGCCAGAGCCGGTGAGTGCCGTTGCGCTGGACAGTACGTTGTAGCTTGCTGCAACATAAGCATCGCCGGATCCTTTGTAAGTCAGGAAGTAAGTTGCACGAGTGCCAGTAGTGAACGAAGACAGCGTGATAGCTGCAACCAAAGCCGCCAGGGCGAAAAGATTCTTTTTCATGTTAGTTGGATTTTTGAGAATAATGCCTACTCTATTGAACAGGGTTTTCGGCATACCACCTGCCGCCGTTAGCCGGCGTTATTGCGCAATGATTTCATGTTTCCTGAAGAAGCGGGGGCATAACGGAGCGCCAGCCCAATAATCGTCAACCCAATTCCTAACAACGCCAGGTTCTGCGTATGGAAGCGGCTTATGTAATTTAGCAGCCCTCCGAACTTCGCCGGAACACCCGGGTATTGCCAGGCCAACACAGATAATGACAGGAAGTATACCAGCGAATTTCCAAATCCATACCCCTCGTAGGCGGGAAGAACAACAACACCGCCGATATGGCCTGCCATCCCGATATTGCCCAGACAATCGCGTCGCGTGGGGAGCCAGCAGGCGTGTAAAACACAAGTACATTAATAGCCGTTTGATGCTGCACAATACTGCCAATAGCGCTGTGCACAAAGAAAATCAGCAATAGGGCCGACACCAGGTCGGATGCTGTACGGGCTCGTTGGATTAGGGGCATTGTCTTAGCTTTTAATGGTTGGGTAAACTATTCCGTTGTATCAGTCTATCTGTTATCGATGTTGTAAAGTTCACTGAAACGATAGGGAATATGGGGTAGTATTTCAACTTTTGATGTGTAGTTTTTCACTTTTCTCGCCGTTCCTTCTGAACTCGGCAGGGAGAGGCCATAATGTTGCCGGAATACTTTGGAGAAGTAATGTCTGCTTGTAAAGCCCGTCCTCGCACTGATCTCATCCAATGTCAGCCGCTTATTCCGCAATAGTTCCTTCCCGCCTCGATGCGCACACGCTGAATATAGGCGGACGGAGTTTGCCCCGTTGCTTCACGAAACCTGACGGTATATGCATTTATATTTAATCCCGCCATACGCGACAATCGCTTCACGCTAATGTGGTCTACATAGTTCTCTCCAATGTATAGCAGGGTGGTTCGGATGCCCGCAGGAGTCTGATCTGCAGCCAGTAAATCCTGCCGCAATTCGGCCACCAAGCCCTTGAGCCCGGCCAGCCCGGTAATGGTCCATGGCGTGCGACGGATTCGCTCCAGCAGGTCCAGGGTTTCCGGCAACAGCGGTATTGCTTTCCCCTGTGCCAGGTCATCCTGATTCAGTATCCAACAACAAAACTCGTATTCACCTGCCGGTAGTTCCGCAATCATTCCGGTTGGCAACAATTGCCTTATAGCATGGCCGGCCCTGCTGCGGAAATCCCCGCGCCTGTATCTCCCCGAAGGCCGAAACAGATTACATCCACGGGATCTGCGATAGCAGGAATAGCGGTGCTGGCTGATGCAGTATCAGGTGCACCCAGCAAAAAGTCCCATCATTCAAAACGATACTTCGGGCCGCGAGGTGACCGGAGAATGTGGCGTCGGTATAAGCCGTAATTAGGTCTTCTCCCGGCTCATGGCCGGAAAGCGGGGTGGCGTGGAGCCTTAACCGGAGATGCGTAAATCCGTTCATTGTCTGTGCTGTTAATGGTTGGTGTATCCTCTCAGTGTAGTTGACAATAACGGAACATGGCTCGTGGAGCAACTAAGGTAAAATCATATCCTGCGGCAGGCATGCAGCGATTTATCCCCGCTTCCCGGGATATATTCATCGCCGTGAAATGATTAATTTCGCAAGATGCGCCTAATCATCTTTGTCTTTTTATTGTGTATATCTTCACAGGTATACGCCCAGCAAGTGAAGTCAATAACACCCGCAGAAATGGCGGAGGAATATGAAACGAAGTACCCTATCTATAAAGGTTTCGCGTGGACCGACAAATCCGGCAGCTGGAAAGTCCTGCTCTGTGAAAACCAGGCCCGGCGAACTTCTAAAGATACGCTGAGCACAGCCCTTCAGGCCATCTGCCTCCTGGAAGACCATGGCGGTTACCTGGAGAAATGGACCATTAACGATTCCATAGAAAAGGAAGCGGAGGAATCCCGTATCTGGTTTACTACCAGCTATTGCTCCTTCCGCGACCTGGATGGCGACGGCCGGGTAGACCCCTGATCGTATACATGACCACGGACATCGATGGCATCCGGAGGGTAAAGCTCATCGTGGTGCATCAGCACATTAAATACGCCGTACGTGCCATCGAACATGTGTCTGACTATGGCCGAAAACTCCAATACGGCGAGGGCTATAACAACCTTTCGCGTAGTATACGCACAGCCGTGGACAATACGCTTCAGCGTATCCGTGAAGAACGCGGAGTATTACTGAAAAATGGTTAATCGGTCATTCATACATGTAAAAGCCCGCCAGTTACGGCGGGCTTTTACATTGTTCAGAGGTAGTTATCAATAATGAAAAGTATGCTCCACGACCCGGTTCAGTGAAGGATTGCCCGGATAAGTGACCTGTGCCTTGCGGTAAATCAGTCTTTCGTTTTGGATATTATGGGCGATCTCCCAACGGTATTCCAGCACTTCTGCGCCACCCGTTGCTACATTATACACTGAGAATTCTGCTGGCATCCGGTCCATACGGAAGAGGACCGGCACGTTGAACAATTCATAGTTCTCCTGGTCCAATGCGAGCTGGAAAAGATCCAGGGGCTGAAATAGAACGGCTCGCTCCATTTGGTAATCCGGATCACGCGTTTATGCCCGTTGGGCTGCGTGTTGATAATCTCAGCCAGCCGTTTATCGGCCGCGTATTGGTAGCGGACCGTCTGCTGTAAATGCTCGCCCGCTTCATTGAAATTTTTGTAAGTAAGCGTTTGAACGGAGCTATCCGCATGATACCCGAAATAGTAATTCCTGCCGGTGGGGATGGTAGTATTGCGGCTGCTCAACCGTTTGACGATTCCATTTTCGAAGTGGTATTCGCCCACGTAAATGGAGTTTTCGGTCGTGATCCGGGATAGTTGATTTTGACTGTAATGGAAGTCCACATCAGTCGCATCGGAAGCGCCGGCGATCCTGCTTTGGTACCTGGCGAGTGAGCTGTCCGTGTTCCAGGTATAGTCGATCCGGTATTCGCCGCCGGGTATGAGTTTGATATCACAGGCTTTCAGCAGGAAACCTTCTACTTTGGCCAGGTTGGGTACGGGAGTGCCGGCAGGCTGTCCGGGGATTGGTGGTATCATCCGGTTGGGGGTATTGTTTTTAGAGCAGCTTGCGGCAATGAAGAGTGCCAGCAAGACAAAAAGAGGGGTTTTCTTCATAAATAGTATGGTTTAAATGGAATAGGAAACTACCGGATTTTTCCCCTAAAAGAAGGCTTTGCCGCTGTACCCGGAGAATGAACAGATCAATGGTATAATAAACATAACTAACTAATGCGAAATGGCCGCATTGACGGAATTTCCGTATCTTTGTAAAGTTTTTTTATGCTCCTGGGTATACAATACGAGCATGTCCTTCTCTTTATTTTGACATCCAGGCAGTTATCAACTTATATAAAATCATATCAATTGTCATTCGAGAAATTAGGCCTCATTACACCCATACTTCGCGCACTGGAAACACAAGGCTATAGTACACCTACACCCATCCAGGAACAGGCGATCCCTGTAGTACTGGAAAAACGTGACCTGCTGGCGTGCGCTCAGACGGGTACCGGTAAAACGGCTGCATTCGCTATTCCGATCCTGCAGCTCTTATACAAGGAAAAACAGGCGGCACAAACGCCCGATCGTCATATCAAAACCCTGATCCTTACCCCCACCCGCGAGCTGGCCATCCAGATCGCGGAGAATATCCGTGACTACGGCGCCAACACAGGCATCCGTCACCTCGTGATTTTCGGAGGCGTATCGGCTCAGAGCCAGATAGAAAACCTGAAACGCGGAACCGATATCCTTATCGCTACGCCGGGCCGACTGCTCGACCTCTGGCAGCAAGGGCACATCAATCTGCATTATATCCGCCAGTTCGTGCTCGATGAAGCCGACCGTATGTTGGATATGGGCTTTATTCATGATGTAAAGCGCGTGATCACCAAGCTTCCGCAGAAGAGACAGACCCTGTTCTTCTCTGCCACGATGCCCGACGAGATCGCCGGACTGGCCAATTCGATCCTGTCCAACCCGGAGAAAGTAGCGGTAACGCCCGTTTCTTCGACTGCAGAAAAAGTAGAACAGCAACTTTACTATACCGATAAAGCCAGCAAACGCAAACTGTTGGTACATGTGCTGAGAGACCCTTCGATCGTAAGCGCACTTGTTTTCACCCGTACCAAGCACGGGGCTGACCGTGTCGCAAAGGAGCTGAACAAGGCAGACATTACCGCCAGCGCCATCCACGGCGATAAGTCCCAGAATTCCCGCCAGCGGGCATTGACCGACTTCAAAGCCGGACGTATCCGGGTACTGGTGGCTACCGATATCGCCGCCCGCGGCATAGATGTCGATAACCTGTCTCATGTGATCAACTACGAGATCCCTAATGTGCCTGAAACTTATGTGCACCGCATAGGCCGTACGGGCCGTGGCGGAGCCAGTGGTATAGCGCTGTCTTTCTGTGAAGACGAAGAAAGGCCATATGTAAAGGATATCGTAAAGCTGATCAAGCAACAGATCCCCGTCGTAACCGATCATCCTTTCCCCGCATCAGCATCTCCGGTGGCAGCAACTATGCCAGCGGTACAGATGCGCCAGTCCTCTTCCCAAAACGGGCTAACCGCAAGAACCAGCAAAAACGGAAATGGCATGGCCGTCCGCAGCAGAACAAACAGAAGATTTAACGCTTAACGTATTCCAATAACGCCGACCGGCATCCCGTAACAGTTGCATAACTGAAGCAGGATGCCGGTCGTTCTTTGTATGGATGTTTAGTTATTTCATTACATGTACATTCGCCTGGTCCCACTCGCCCCGGTTAGGCATGGGCTTGCTGGTAGCGTTGTATCCAGGCATGAACGATACATACCAGGCTTTTGTATCTGCATCATATTGCAGGCCGTAGGTGTCGGACTTGTAAGGGCCGTCTACCCGCATTTTCAGGGCAGTACCATTTGCCAGCTTCGCTTCGATTTTATAAATTCCGATTGGAATGTTGTTGATATCGCATTTAAGAAAATTATTACCGACTTTCTGTTTGATGGTGAAAGAGCGCGTCTCTCCATACAGCATACCACCAGCGGGTGTCAGTTTGATAACGATCTCCTCGTTGAGCGATAATGCGCCATCAGGGCTTCCCAACCAGTATATATATCCCAATTGAGATGAATGGAGCCGCCGAAGTAGTTGTTGGAATACCAGGGCCTGTGTTGTGCATCGGCCCGGTCGGCTGTACCGTGACTAAGTGCCATGAAGTGTTCTACACCCCTTTATCGTAGGTGAAGACGCTGGGAACGCTGTCTGCCACAAAAGGCTGATAGGAACCGGTTTGCCCACATAATTGATTACAGCAAACGCATGCTGGAATTCCGCGGCGCCTTCAAATTCGATTTCATAATACCCTTTATCGTTTGTGGTTGCCGTCACCAGCTGCTGGAATCCGGATACTTTTTTTAACAGGCCCAGTTCTGCGCCTTCGATGGGACGGCCAGTGGCGTCGGTCACATAACCGCGAACTTTCCTCGGTTTGGGCGTGAGTTTCGGAAATACCGGGCGTACGGTGGGTAGTCCTGCTATAGCTATGGCATAATCAGTGTTGCCACCGCGGGAAATGGTTGTGTCGCCGGCTAATACAGGCACGGTTACAATTGTAGGGACGCCTTCTGCACCGCCTGGGTTGTTGGGGTCATCTGGGTTATTGGGCTTGTCGCTTCCTTTAGAACATGCCATGCAGCACGCTAAGCCGACATACGCCAGAAAATGGATCCTTTTCATTATTGATGATGATTTGAGAACAAAGGTATCTGGATGCCATAATGGGAGTACGGTACAAATGGCGGAGTGTCGATGCAGGTGGCCAAATGGAACAAAGCAGTAGTTAAAGTGCAGGGAGTGTTTGCGAAACGAAAAGGGTTTTAATAACCTTGAAAGATAAAAATGAGAACGGGAAGCATTTGCTTCCCGTTCTCATTTTTATTCCGTATCCCAGTCGAACAGCGGATGTTCGGACTTTGTCTTTGATTTGGCAGCTAAAGCCAGTAGTTCTTTCACTTTCTCAGGGTACCCGGACGCGAGGTCGTTCGTTTCCCCGATATCGTTTTGGAGGTCATAGAGTTCTATGGTAACCGGTTCTCCCTTTGGTTTGATCTTTACCAGCTTCCAGTTTCCCTGAACCACAGCTTCCTTGTACTGCTTTTCATTGAACTGCCAGTACAGGAATTCATGTTGACGCTGTTCTTTTCCCTGCAACGCCTGCTGGAAGGAGAAGCCGTCGATTTCCGCAGGCGACGGGGTGTTGCTGATGCCGCATAGCGTCGGTAAAACGTCCCAGAAAGCCCAGATATCGTCTCTGACAGCCCCTGCAGGTACCTTGCCGGGCGCACGCACGAGCAAGGGCACGCGGATGCCACCTTCATATAAATCGCGTTTAATGCCACGCAGCGGCCCGTTGCTGTCGAAGTATTCCGGGTCGGCGCCTCCTTCCTTGTGCGGACCGTTGTCGCTGGTAAAGAACACATAAGTGTCGCCATCCAGCCCCAGGGCTTTTACTTTATCGAGGATACGCTTTACATCGTCGTCCAGCTTGGTGATCATACCGGCGAAGGCTGCATGTGGTTTGTCTTGCGGATGATAGCTTTTCACCTCCTCCGGGAAGAAAGGCGTTTCCGGCCCCAGTTTGCTGCTGCCGTCGGTATTGAGCCAGGGCGGAGGTATTGGTCCGGCACGTGCAGTTCGGCATGCGGAATGGTAAGGGGAGATACAGGAAGAAGGGTTTGTTTTTATTGTCATCGATGAATTGCAGCGCCTTGCGGACGATCAGCTCATCGGAGTATTCCGTTGAGTCCAGCCTCACTTCTTTGGTTACGCCCTGCTGCAGTTCGAACAGGCGGTTGGTATAGTAATGATGAGCGTGCGTCTGGTTAAGATAGCCGTAAAACGCCGTGAAGCCGTGCCGCTCAGGGGCTCCGGTCGTGTTTTCTTCTCCGAGTCCCCATTTACCGAACATACCAGTGGCATATCCGTTGTTATGCAGGCGTGTGGCGAGGGTGGTGTCTTCGAGGCGGAGCGGGGAGCGGCTGTTGCCGCGGATATATGCATGGCCCATGTGTTTGCCTGTCATCAGCGCGCAACGACTGGGCGCGCAAACCGTGCTGCCGGAGTAAAACCGTGTGAAGCGGATTCCTTCTTTGGCCAGCCTGTCGATATTCGGCGTCGGTACTTTGTGTGATGGGTTGTAGCTGGTGAGGTTGCCGTACCCCAGATCGTCTGCTACGATGAAGATGATATTGGGCTTTCGCGCCTGCTGGGCCGATGCGGTTTGGGCAAGGGCTGGCAGCAATGCAGCGCATACAATAGTCAGCAAGGTTTTCCGTGTCATGATTTTAATGGTTTTATTTACCGTATTGTGGATTTTGTTCGAGGGCGGTGTTTTCCTGGATAGCAACGGAGGGCACGGGCCAGTAGTAATCCCGGCGGCATTGAACCGGCGCGTATCGAGCCGCTGGCCTTTGTAATTGTAGATCTCGGTATTCAATGCCGCTTCTGCCGTCTTCCATCTGCGGATATCGAAATAATACAGTCCTTCGCCAGCCAGCTCTATCCTTCTTTCGTGCCGGATTTCTTTTCTCAGCTGGTCTTTCGTTAACCCATCCGGAATATCGGGCATTCCTGCCCGCTCGCGGATGAGGTGAAGCGCCTGGCGTATTTCGTCCGTCGGGCCAGTTGCCTCGTTCTGCGCTTCTGCAAACATGAGCAGTACATCCGCATACCGGAGCACGATGTAATTTAGTTCCGACTGACCGCTGGGCTGGATGACGGCGGGCTTCACATCGTCTTTGTAGATCGTGTATTTCTTCTGGCCGTATCCCGTTCTCGGGTATTGTCCTTCCTTCACTGGGGCGCCTTTGTAGTTGGAACCGATTACGGTATACGTTGCCTGCAAGCGGGGATCACGGTTAGCGTAAGGCTGGGCGGGATCATATTCAGGCGATGTCGAAATTGGCATCCCGTCTTTCGCATAATAGTCATCGATAACATCCGGCAGCGGCGCCACGGTGTTAAATTCATCGAGCGCCATATCGAGGCCGTGCGTGAATTCGGGAACTTGAACTGTGCATCGAAGATCACTTCCACGTTGCCTTCATTTTCAAGATAGAACAAACCCCGGTAATCCGGAAACAGCCTGTAGGTTGTAGATTGAATCACTGTTTTCGTTGCTGCTGCGGCTTCGGTCCAGTCGCCCGCATAAAGCAGCACGCGGGCTTTAAAGGCGAGTGCGGCGCCCCGGGTGGCGCGTCCTTGTCGTTACCGCTGTAGCTAGCGGGTAAGTTTGCGGCTGCGGCGTCCAGGTCTGCGAGTATCTGCGTTTTTAATGCGGCGGCATTGTTGCGGGGCAGCTTGCTGTCTTTATCAAAGTTTGGTTCGGAGAGGATGAGGGGGCGCCGTTGTAAAGATTCCACAGCGGGAAGTAAACACGGCCCGCAGAAAGCGCGTTTCTGCGATGAATCGGCGTTTGAGAGCGGTATCCATCTGTACGCCATCTATCCTGGCCAGCAATGTATTGGCGCGGCCAATACCGAGATAAGCGTTGCGCCAGGTGTTATTGATGGTGGACGTGTTCGCCGCATCGTGTACGCCCTGCGCAAGGTTGTTGAACCCTCCGGAATTGTTGTAGTTGTAGGCATTGGGGATGCAGTTTCATACATTACCGGTGTATTGTTGCCATATATTCCGTCTTCCAGCAATCCGGCGTAAACGGCATTGAGCGCGGCTTCAGCATGTTCCCGTGTTTTCCAGTAAGTTTCGCTGGTGAAGCGGTCTGTGGGTTTTACGTCCAGGAAGCCATTGCCACATGCGCTGGCGATCAGTGCGTATATCCCTATCAATATCGTATGTCTTTTCATGATGCGTGCTTTAGTCAGAGCGACAGGTTAATGCCTGCAGTGGCGGTCCTGGCGATCGGGTAATCGATGATGTTGCCTTTGGTAAGATTGCGCTCGGGGTCGCCGAGCTTGAAATTGGTAAACGTCACCCAATTTTGAGCGTTCGCGAATATTTTCAGCTGCTGTATTCCCGCGCGGGAAAGCCATCGCTGTGGCAGGGTGTAGCTGAGCTGGAGGTTCTTCAGCCTCAGGTAAGACGCGTCCTGTACCCAGAAGCTGGAGGTCTGGAAGTTCTGCGGGTACCCGTTGGAAGTGGTCAGTCGCGGCAGCCTGGCGCCGGGGTTTTCCGGTGTCCAGGAATCCGTAAGCCACTCCGGTGTAACGCCTGCACCGTTTTTATAGGGCTGTGCAAGGTTACCCGTCAGGTAGGTAGATACTTTGCCGACTCCCTGGAAGAACGCCGCCAGTTCCAGTCCGCGGTAGGTTACTGCCAGGTTGAAGCTGTAGGTCCATTCGGGGATGCTGTTGCCGATCACTTCCCGGTCGTTGTTGTCGATGATGTTATTACCGTCGCGGTCGAAATAGCGGATGTCGCCGGGCTTGGTGACAGCGCTTTGCTTCGGGGCCTTTGCGATCTCATCGTCCGACTGAAAAAGACCGATGGCACGCAATCCGTAGAATGCGTCGATAGGTGATCCTTCTCGGGTGATGGTATTGCCGTCATAGTATATGGCGCCGGCAAGGTCAGTCACTTCATTACGGACGCGCGCCACGTTGGCGGACAAGCTGTATCCTACATCGCCGGCTTTGTCGCGGAAGCCTGCCGTCAGCTCAAAGCCTTTGTTGCTTACGGATCCGATGTTGCGGTAGGGGCCTGCCAATCTGCCCACTTGTGCGGGTACATTGATCTGGCGAAGGATGTCGTCTGTCTGTTTGTTAAAGACATCGAGTTCGAAGGTCAACTTGTCGCGAAACAGTCCGAGGTCGAGGCCGATGTTGGAGATGGTAGTGGTTTCCCAGGTTACTGCGGGGTCCGCTACCTGCGATACCGCCGCGCCGGGAACAATGACGCCGGAGAAGTTATAGTTCTTACCGGTGCTCACACCATCTACATAGCTGAACAGCGGAATGTTCTGATTGCCCAGCTGGCCCCAGGAACCGCGTAGCTTAAGGTTGGAAATGGTGTTGTTGCCTTTGAGGAATTGCTCTTCGCTGATGCGCCATCCTGCCGAAACGGAAGGGAAGAAACCCCAGCGCCGGCCGTCCGCGAAGCGGAGGAGCCATCATACCGGAAGCTTGCTTCCGCCAGGTATTTGCCGCGATAATCATAATTTACCCTGCCGAAGTAGGATGCCAGCCTGGATTGTGAAGACTTCCCACTTACTTGTGGCGTGCTGCTGCCTCCGTTCAGTTCGGTGATCTCGTTGCCGAGGTATCCCTGGTTGGAAGCGGTAAAGTCGCCGTCGTTGAACCTTTCCGCACTCAGGCCAGCAAGTGCGCCCACGTGGTGGCCGCCGAAATCACGTTCCCGGGTAAGGGTATGGAAGTTGGTAATATTGAGGGCTGTCTTGCTCGTTTGCGCTATACCCCTGGCCGGGATATTCCCCATCGGCGCGATAGCGCCGTTTTGGGATGCGTCAGGTTGATCTGCGGATTGGCGAATTTTTCCTGCACGTATTGGAGGTTGGCCGCCAGCGTCGTTTTGTATTTGATGCCGAATGGCAGTTGGTATTCCAGGAACACATTGGCCAGCGAGCGGAAAGTCCCGAGCCGGTGGAGCCCCTCCTTCGACAGCGCCAGCGGGTTACGGAAGAAGTTATGCCCCGGCACGCGTACCCATTGGTCCGCATAAGAGCCGTCCTGCGCATAGGGAACCTGCATGGGTAGCCCGCGGTAGATCAATCCCATCAGTCCCCTTCGCCGTTGCTCTCATCGGAGGTGTAGGCGCTCTCGCGGCTGTCCCAGAAAGTTCCGAGCAGCTGTGCGCCCATCTGGAGGCGGGATGTAAGCTGCGAGGTAATATTGGCGGATATGCTGTATTTCTTAGCCCAGGTATCGATGAGGATACCCTGCTGGTCGAGGTAGCCGAGGGAAACGGAGAAGGTGGATTTATCGCTGCCTCCCGAGAAGCGGAGGTTATGTTCGGTGATGGATGCCTTTCGAACATGATGCCGAACCAGTCGGTATCGGGATAGATGTACGGGTCGTTGCCGGCCTTGTATTCGTTGATCACCGCGTCGCTGTATTCTGCGGGTTTACCCTCATTGGCCAGTGCGCGGTTTTTTCCTTCCATGTAGGTCACCGCATCTGTTACCAGGTTGGGCAGTTGCGCCGCCTGCTGGATGCCGGCGTAACCGGAATAATCTACCCGCAGCCGGCCGGCGCGCCCCGATTTCGTTTTCACGAGTACAACGCCATTTGCCGCACGGTTACCGTAGATTGCGGCAGATGCAGCGTCTTTGAGAACGGTGATGCTTTCGATGTCTGAAGGGTTCACGTCGCTTAGCGGGAATTCGATTCCATCTACCAATACGAGCGGGTTATTGTTGTTGAGGGTACCGGCGCCGCGGATCCGGATATTGGCTCCATCTGCGCCAGGCCTGCCTTTTGTCTGGTTGACATATACGCCCGGTAAACCTTGCAGAGCCTGTGACGCATTGGTAATGGGCCTGTTCGCGAGAGCTTTCTGATCGATGCTGGCGAGCGAACCTGTGAGGGTGGCTTTCCGTTGCTGGCCGTATCCCACCACCACTACTTCACCCAACTCTCCGGCGGTAGTCTCCAGGGTGACGTTCAGTGCGGTGCCGGGCGTTGCTGTCAGTTCCTGGGTTTTGTGCCCGGTGTAGGTGAAAACGAGCGTTACAGTACCGGAGGTATGCGGGAGAGAGAATGCCCCGTCAGGCCCGGTGACCGTTCCTTTAACTGTGCCTTTGACGCGGATGCTGACGCCTGGAGTCGCTCGCCGCCGGGGCCGGATACTGAACCGGTTATGCGTTGTGACGCGGTGGCGGCGCCCGAGGGAGACGATTGCCCGTATACCGGATTCCAGTAAACGGACTGTCCCAATGCGAACAGGCATACAGCTGCCAGCCCGCATTTTTTTAATGTTGGTAACATGTCGAAATGTACATTTATCCGCATGCTCCGCCTGATCACTGCAGGCATGCGCGAGGTGAAGAATCGATTAGTTGGTTGCTATATGTATTAGTCTACTTGATTGGTAGGATAAAAGTAATAGGATTATTTATATTTTTCCAGCTAATTGAAAATAATTTTTAGAAAGCTTTATGGGAGAGGGTTCTGGCGGAGTAGTTTAATTCTGTGGGAGAACTGTCACCATAGGAAAGCGGTCAGGCCCAGTCCGAAAGTGAAGTGATTGAAGCGCACTTTTTCCTGCCCGACGTTCTTGAACAGGAATTTTCCATCGTCTGTAACATCGTCTACGATATCTATCATGAAATCATGATCTGAATCGAAATACGCCGCGTAGGCTTTAATGCCCACGTTCCGGGAGATCCGCTTCTGCAGGCCGACGCCGGTAGACCAGCTGAATGTGCCTTCGGGTTTGTAGCGGAGATAGGGAAAGTCGTTTCGTTCGAGAAGCTCCTGCCAGTCGTTGTTCAGCCGGAGCATAACGTTTCCGTCTGATCCGAGGGATGTGCCGGCGAGGATCTTGCCGGTAATGAACCAGTTGTGTGGGAGGGGAGGCTGAAGAAAGGGCCGGCATGGAGGTAGCGGACGCCCATGGGCTGGGTGTAATGTCCGTCGCTGATTTCAGCCACATCAGGGTCGGTGATAGTAAGCCCATCGTCGTTGATAGGGAAAGATGAAAAGGCGAATTCTGCGCCGGCGCCGATATTGCGGTGGAAGAACCAAGCGCCTTCAGCGCCCATGTTAAACCCGCGTTTCGCTGATACGCCGTTAACATTGCCTGTCAGGTCTTTTGTTGTAGCCACTGCGTAACCCATGCGGATTTCCACGAAGCTGGGCTTTCCGTCTACCGGAATCGGGTCTTTATGAATGACGGGATTGGCGCCTTTATCCTTATAGATCTTATCGACGATAAGATACCCCAGTTCGGTAGATAATATCCCGATGCCCGCGCCAGCCAGCACGTCGGAAACCCAGTGGCGGTTGTTGAGTTGCCGGCCGATAGCGGTGCCGGTAGCCAGGTATAACCGGCCACGCTATACAGCGGGTGCCGGTATTGGCCGTATTCCTTATGCAGGAAGGTGGCGTTCATGAAAGAATTGGCGGTATGCCCGGAGGGGAAGGAATTGCGCTCGGAACCATCGGGCCGCTCCACCTTTGCCGTATACTTGATGCTGTTAACGATCGCGCCCATGATGAATGCCGAGGCGGCATAAGACACGAAGGTCCTGCCGATCTTGTTTTCCCTTTTACCCCGGCGGCATTCAATCCAAACACCGCAAGCGCCGGAACATATTGCATATAGTCATCGAAGTGATGGCGGAAGGTGGGGATGTACCGGTTCCTGAGTTCCCGCACGTTTTGGCGCTCGCCCCACACGGCCGCACTACCGGCGAAGAGTATGAGGGGAACGGTACTGATCCGGACTGCTTTGGAATGCCAGAAGCCGGGCTTATACATGGCGCTGTCAAGCACCTGTTGAGCGTGCACGGGGCGGATAAAGATGCAGCAAAGGAGTATGACAGCTACAAGGAGCTTCGGCAGGAGACGTAGAAATTGCATATCAGGACAATTGGCAGTTGACGTTAATGGGCAAAAATAACAAGTAGGGGCGGAGTTTGTTTAGCCGCTGACGTGATGGGCCTGTCCCGGCATATTGCTTAAGCGTTTCCGTTCGAGCCAGGAAGTATAGAGCGTATGGGCTACGGCGAGGATAATGGCGCCTTTGAACATCCCGGTAAACCCCAGGCAGCGAGCCCACCGATCACGCCGATAAACAACACAAGGAACGGCATTCGCCCGCCGCTTTTAGCGATAAGGATCGGCTTCAGGATAGCATCGGCCGCCAGTACCAGGCCGCCGTAAACTGCCAGGAATACCGCCATGCCGGTATGCCCTTCCACCGCCGCCCATATCACCAGCGGGATCCAGACGAGCAGCGGTCCTACCTGGATCAGCACGAGGAAGAACACAATGGCGGTAAACAGCATTTTGAAATGCAGTCCTGCGATGGCGAAACCGGCGTACGACAGCGCACTGGCAATAAATGCCGTGCCCATGACTCCTACCGAGACGCTCCGGATAGCGCTCAGGCTCGCCTGGATGAGGGTATGGGCGTCCGCCCGCCCGAGGAGATGCCTTAATACGTTTTTGAGCGGCAGCAGTGTTTTAGGACCGGTAGCCAGGAGAATGGCGGAGATCAGTATCCCTAATACACATTGTAGCGTAGCGCCTAATATCCCGGCGCCGCCAGTAACCAGACGGTGAAAGAGTATGTTGATCTGCCGGTCGTGCCCCACGAGGGTTTCTCTTGGGTTGTCGCGTAAATGTTGCCAGAATTCCGTTAAGCCGGAACCTATCATGGGCAGGGAGGCGACCTGGTCGGGGAGGGGTGGAAGGCCCTGTTCACGAACCTGGGTCGCGAAGGCAAGCAGTTGGGAGGTATGCCGGCCCAGGGCGCTGATGAGCAGTATAAATGGCAGGGCTACAATGCAAAGGAGCACCAGGGAGTAAATGACGGCCGTGAGTGTCCTGCGCTGACCGGTGCGGCGGCAAAGGCGCTCATACGGTTGTGCGAGGGAAACGGAAAAGATGATGGCGAAAGTGAAAACGCCGAAGAATACGCGTAGCACATCATATACGGCAACCAGTAGCGCTAACAGCAGTAAGATGATGATAATGGATTCTACGGTGTTACGGGATGAGGTTCTGTGGGAAAGCGGCATACGGAGACTTTGCGAATACAACAAATACCAGGGTGGAGGGTTCGGGAAAAAATCCAGTGCTAAAGTTTTGGAGATCACGGAAATGTTTCGTAATATTGCAGCCTCTTAAGGAGAAAATTGCCCAATAGTATAAGGGTAGTACATCAGGTTCTGGTTCTGAGTGTCGTGGTTCGAATCCATGTTGGGCAACACGGTTAAGTCGTTAAAGATCAATTCTTTAGCGACTTTTTTTATGTCTGTTATGCCTTGTAACCAGTTACCACGGAAGACCCGGAAGCGCTCCAGTTTGATGGTTTCGTTTTCCAGGAAAATATGATGGAATTTTGTTTCGCCGATAAAGCTGGCCCATAATGTAAAGGTACTGAAGGGGCCCAGTATATAATCGCATTGCGACATAAGGTAGTGATCTTCAGCAACGGACTTCCCGGAAATCACCACATCGTCGAAAACCGCCTGTAAGCTGCCAGGTTCAGGTTTTTATCGTTGGTGAATAGGATAATTTTAGCCGGTTGGCTCAGTAAATCAAGCAACTGCCGGATCTTATCAATATATACATCGTCTTCAAAATAATATTGCCCTCCCAGGAATTTTTTATAATCTCCTCCGGATATGCACCGCTATCTTCGCTACGCCTTTCGCATCCCCAAGGAATTGCTCGTCCAGCGGACGGGTATCGAAACCCGGGCGGAACAGCTCCTTGTAAAGGGGAATGTAGCGACTTATCAAGTCGTCCGGTGAGCGGAAGTACCAACCTTTGCAATAAATATTGTCGCCCGCAAGGAGATGCCGGTTATGCACTAATTGGTCCTGATCTACATCAAATCTGTAAGTAGACTTAAATGACAGCACCTGGGCGATCTTCATTCCCAATTTGGAACTGCCATATCCGGCTGTCCGCAGGTTCGGGTACGTTTTGTAGTATTTGCACATCCCCGGGCTACGGAATGTAAGGCAGTTGGCCCTGCAAAATGCATCGATATGAATGTGCTGTATGAAGTTGTTGCTGGTTTGTCCAAACAGGCGGGTAAGCGTGATCATTTAGTTGGTTCAGAAATGTTTCCTTTGAATACGCCGAAACTAATATTCAAATCGTGCAATAATTCAAGGGTATCGCTGAACTGCGGCTGCTAAGCGCTGGTATGACAAGGCAACAGTTTGATATGTTCAGCGTGTCGTGGTTCGAATCCATGTTGGCTAGCTTCCACACTTTGAAATGTTATTCCAGGAACTGATGGGAACCGTGCCAGCCGACGACCTGCATCCGAAGGAATCTGCGTGTGTTTCCTCGGCCTGGCGGCTTTTGTAAACACAATACGACATCTACATCCCGCAGGATGTTGTGAAATGCTTCCATCTTGCAAAGAGCGCTAGTCGTAAATCCTTCCGGTCAATTCATTCCCGATCAGGTGGGATTTTCGGCATCCCATATGCAGTTATATATCCCCGGCGTAAGCTGCTTGGCCAATATCCATATAACGCCTTATTTAGCAAAAGGATAATTCTACCCCTTAATTTTTGCTATCATGATAAAATCCTTCTGCTTAGTAATTAGTACGTTGCTTTGGATGAATGCTCCAGCTCAGCAAATTAAAAAAGTAAGCTGGATTCCCTGCTCAAACAGGCTGCCCAAACCCATTCAGAAGCACTGATACTATACCAGGACGGACAACTTATTACCGAACAATACTTCACGAAAGGCAATGCATCCAAAAAAATAGAGGCCATGAGCTGTACCAAAAGCATCGTTGGACTGGCAGTCGCCTGTATGCTTACCGATGGGCTGATTGATAGCCTTGATATTCCTGTTTCCGTCTTTTATCCGGAATGGAAGCAGGGCAATAAGCAATTCATTACAATTCGTCACCTGGTAAATATGACTTCCGGCATCCAGAACGTACCTAATACGGCCGTGGAAATATATCCCAGCAAAGATTTCGTGCAACTGGCCCTTTCAGCAGAATTGGTTGCGAAGCCGGGGAGCGCCTGGAGCTATAATAACAAATCACTCAATCTCATGGCTGGAGTCATAAAGAAGATCACTGGTAAAAGAATGGATCACTACATTGGAGATAGGCTCTTCCGGCCTTTGGGGATCACGGATTTTACCTGGTCGCTAGACAGCGTTGGGAACCCGCATGTCATGTCCGGTTGCCAGATTAAGGCTGGTGATTTTGTAAAGTTGGGGCTGCTTACGTTGTATAACGGTAAGTATCAGGGCCAGCAAATCATAGCCACCGAAAGAGTCGCTGAAATGTTGACGCCCTGTCCGCTTATGCCGGGGTATGCCATGTTGTGGTGGATCGATTATTCTCGAACAACATTGATTATCGATGATGAGCAGATATCATCTTTCAGGAGTGCCGGCGTTGATAGCACATTCATCGAAAATGCGGTACGGATGAAAGGGAGGTATAAGCCTGCAGGTTACCAAACCAAAATCTCAGAAACATTGGGCGCACAGGCACAGGCGATCATCAATGATGCCCTGGCCGCCAAAGGACTGAGGTTGGCCCGACGAGAGTATGCCGGTGACCGGACGTACCAGGCTAACGGTTACCTCGGGAATTATATCATTGTTGATCCGCATACAAAGATCGTTGCAATAAGAATGATCAGTTACGATAGCTATGAAAATGACAGTGACGCATTCGGGGATTTTAAAGACATGGTATTGAATCTGACGAATCCAGCTGAATAACGCCACGATAATTGGATTTCTGGCAATTATTATGCAGCTTCACGGTCATATCACCAGTTCCCCATTGAAACCCTAAACCTGTCCAGCGCGATCGTTTCGTCTTCGCTGAAAATATGCTGGTACTTCGTATCCCCGATAAAGCTCGCCCACATGGAAAAGGTGCTGAACGGCCCTATGATATAGTCGCATTTAGACATGAGGTAATGATCTTCGGCCGGGTTGTGGCCCGATAGCAGCACATTTTTAAATGCCTTACGGTAAGTCAGCAGGTCGATATTGGGATCGTTGGTAAAGAGAATGATTTTAGCAGGCCGGTCCAGCTGTTGGGTCAGCTGCCGGATCTTGTCGATATACGTATCATCACCAAAGTAGAACTTTCCGCCTGCCCAGGTCTTAAAATCTCCCCGGCGCACATGCACGGCAATGAGCGTTTCTCCGTTCGGTCGTTGCAGGAAGTCCTGGTCGAGCCAATACGTGCTGAACCCCGGGCGGAAGAGCTCCCGGTAAACAGGCGCGTATTTCGCTATAACTTCATCCGGCATTCTGAACCACCAGCCTTCACAGAACTGGTTCCCACCGCTGAGGAGCTGGCGCTCATAGTTGGCTTGCTGCGTCTCATCATCGAACCGGATCGTTGGTTTGAAAGAGAGTTTATGAAGGGCCTTCATGTAAAGTTTGGAGCTGCCATATCCCGCTTTGGCAAGGTTCGGATAAGAACCGTAATACCGGCGCATCCGGGGCTGAAGTACTTTATGCCGTTATTCCGGCAAAATGAATCAATGTGGATATGCTGAAAGAAGTTATTGCTGGTCTGACCGTACAGCTTCAGGAGTGTAATCATAAAATGGGTAAAATGGTATTAGGCATGGTTATGAGGTGCCGAAAATAGTGTAAATCACGATTCTTTGCAAAACAAAACTTCCAGATCGGTGTTTATCATAGACGTTACCGGCAAGGCATCAATTCCCACCATCTGTCCTACGCCACCGGCAGCGGCTACATTACATTTGGGGTTCAAAATCTTTGTCATGCAACAACTTGTTACCGGCATACACCACATTACCGCTATGTGCGACGGTTCCAAAGGAACATCGACTTTTATTGCGGCATCCTGGGTCTACGCCTCGTGAAGAAAACCGTTAATTTCGATGCGCCAGACGTATATCATTTCTATTATGGCGACGAAGCCGGCGCGCCCGGCAGCATTCTCACTTTTTCCCTTTCGAAGGCATAATGAAAGGCAGGAGGGGAAAAGGAATGCTCAATACGACGACATTCTCCGTCCCCACAGCTTCGCTGGATTACTGGATATCCCGGCTGCAGCGCTTCAAGGTGAACGCTAAACCACCTCAGGAACGCTTCGGGAAACCTTTATCTATTTCGACGACCCCGACGGCATGGGGCTCGAACTGGTATTCACCGATGCTGATGCCCGCCCGCCGTTTTCATATGGCCACATTCCACTGGAGCATTCCATCCGCGGATTCTTTTCCGCCGAGATATGGGAAGAGGGGTATGAAAAGACAGCCGATCTGCTGACCAGTCTGCTCGACCATACCCTCATTTCTGAACATGAGAACCGTTTCCGCTTTGCGGCCACCGATGCGCCGGGGAACTATATAGACGTGCTGTGCTCGCCCGACAGCCTGCGGGGCTCAGTGGCGGCGGCACCGTGCATCACATCGCTTTCGCAACGCCCGACCGCAATTCGCAGACGGCAGTGCGCAGCAAGCTGATGGAGCAATCCTTCAATCCCACGCCTATTCTTGACCGGAACTATTTTACCTCCATCTACTTCCGCGAGCCGGGAGGAGTATTGTTCGAGATAGCAACGGCGGGACCGGGATTCGCGGTCGATGAGGCGGCGGATCATCTCGGGAGGAGCTCAAGCTGCCGCCGCAGTACGAGCCCATGCGGGCGGAGCTGCTGGCTTCGCTGCCAAAGGTTTCTGTTCAGCTTGATAATTTCCGTTAAAACCGATCGTAACTTCGAGGTATGCACACCAAAAAGATCATCACTTCCGGCACTCCGCTCAAACAGGCCTCCCGCGCGCTCATCCTGGTGCATGGGCGCGGAGGCTCGGCCGAGGATATCCTGACGCTGGCGCCGCTGCTGGCCGTGGGCGACTTTGCACTGCTGGCGCCGCAGGCTACCGGGAATACCTGGTACCCGCATTCGTTCCTCATGCCGCAGGAAGACAATGAGCCATGGCTCTCCTCCGCTATCGATATACTGGCTGCCACCGTGCAGGACGTGCTCGATGCCGGCATCCCGCACAGCGGCATATACCTGACGGGTTTCTCACAAGGCGCTTGCCTCACGCTGGAGTTCGCCGCACGCCACGCGGTACGATACGGCGGCATCGCGGCTTTCACCGGGGGCTCATCGGTGATCATGTGCATCGTTCCAATTATACAGGCGATTTTGCGCAGGCGCCGGTATTCATCGGCAGCAGCGATCCTGATATGCATGTGCCGGTTAAGCGCGTACATGAAACGGAATCTGTGTATAAAGATCTGAATGCCGATATTTTTATCAAGATATATCCCAACATGGGGCATACCATTTCGGGCGACGAAATCAGCATCGCCAACGAAAGAATATTCGGCAAAGTCTGATTATGCTTATGAAGAAGGAAAAAGCCTGTCTGTTCGGACAGGCTTTTTTATGTATTAAGTTTCCCCTGGAACCGTTCCAGGAACAGCGATACATGGTATCCGTCCATCAGGGCATGATGCACGTGCACCGATACGGGCATCACGCGGCGGCCTTCTTTTTCCGTCATTTTGCCGAAAGATATCTTTGGGCAGGAATCAGGATAGGAGAAGCTTCGGGCGTGGGAAATGCCGGTAAACGATATCCAGGGAAGCGAGGAATAATGAATAACATTCTCTCCTGAGACAGCCGGCACCAGGCCTTCTGATGCCTGCACCCGTTCAATCTCCTTCGTGGCCACGGAAATGAAATCTTTCAGTTGGGGATGGTAGTCCATATAGGCGAATCCGAAAGTACCGTTGGGCCGGTTGATGGTAGGAGAGGCATGAACCTGGTCATATATCCATACATCGTCGCCGGAGATGCGGTAGCGAAAGGGCTCCGTTTCGTTGGCTGCCGCCAGCGAGCAATGCAGGTAATGCAGGAAGAACGAATGCCCCGCCGCTTTGGCGGCGTCATATGCTGCCGTAACATCCATATCTACGGTAACGCCGAAGAAAGGTTCCTCGAACCGGCGGAAGAACGCGAAGTGTTCCCTTCGCGCCCAGTGTGCAATATCCAGCTGCTTTTTCATGTAAGGAGAAGCGGTAAAATTTCGGGAATGGCGATCACCTGCCGGAAGTTTTCATGCTCCACGTTGTGATCGATCTTCTCATAAGCCCAGGTCGTATGATAGGGAATATGGATAGCATGGCCGCCGATTGCCAGCACGGGCAGCACATCGGATTTGAGCGAGTTGCCGATCATGAGGAAGTTCTCCGGCTGGCAGTCGAGGTGGCGGAGGAGCTTATTATAGTCCTTTTCACCTTTTTCACTCATGATCTCAATATGATGGAAGTAATGCGAAAGGCCTGATTTCACAAGTTTCCGCTCCTGGTCGAGCAGATCGCCTTTGGTGGCTACAACCAGGCGGTAGTGCCCTTTGAGCGACTGTAATACATCTTCCACGCCTTCCAGCAGTTCTACGGGTTTGGCCAGTAACTCTTTACCGTATTCCAGGGCTTTGTGCAACACTTCAGGGTTGGCGGTGTTGTTGGATACGCGGAGGATGGTTTCGATCATACAGAGCATAAATGCCTTTACCCCGTAGCCGTAGAGCGGGAGGTTCTGCATTTCGGTGCGGAATAGTTCCTGGGACACGGTGTGATGGGGCAGGTAGTCTTCGAGGAGGGCGCAGCATTTCTGTTCGGTTTCCTGGAAGTAGGGTTCGTTGACCCATAATGTATCGTCGGCGTCGAAGGCGATCGTTGTGATATTCGTCATAATAGTTTCCGTTTCGGGAAGTCAAAATTACGGTTTCCGGTTTACATCGTCATGGCAGACAGCGCCAGTACCGCCAGGAAGGCGGTGATCCCCATCAGCAGCGTGGCTACGGAATAGACTTTGAGCATGGGCTGCATTTCCAGTCCAGAGAACTTGCTGATCACCCAGAAGTAGGCGTCGTTGGCGTGGGAGATGGACATGCTCCCTGCGCCCAGCGCCAACATGCAGAGCAGGCGGCCCTGTTCGCTGTCGAGCCCCAGCCGGGGCAGTAGTTGCCCTACGATGGCCGCCGCCGTTATGATGGCTACGGTGGAAGAGCCCTGCGCCGTTTTCAGCAATACGGCCAGGAGGAAGGGAAAGAACAACCCAAGTTGCGCCAAAGGCAATGCGTCGGAGAGGTGAGTTCCCAGATCGGTGGTGGCGAGGATGGCGCCGAATGCGCCGCCGGCGCCGATGATGACGAGGATGCCGCCCGCTTTTTCGGATGCTTCCAGCATGAGGCGGCTTACTTCCGCTTTCTTCCAGCCAGTGCCGGTCCATAAGGCAAGCAACACTCCGACAGACAGGGCAATTACAGGATCGCCAAGGACCTGCAGGAACCCCGACCCATGCTGCATTTTCGTAAATGCGCCCAGAGCGATGAGTAGGATGGGCACGGCGATGGGCAACAATGCTTTCCAGGCGGGCATGTTTGGCAGTGGCTCGTCTTCATGGGCATCGTGCGGTACGTCTCCGCTACTCGTTTGCCCATCCACGTAGCCCACCAGCAGCCTGCGATGGCGGCGGGCACGGCAACTGCTGTACCCATTAGCATGAGCCTGCCAATATCCGCCCCGATGGTGCCTGCGGCGGCGGTTGCGCCCGGGTGAGGGGAATGAGGCAGTGTACGGCATACAGCCCCGATGCCAGCGAAACGGACATTACCAGCAGCGGCACGCCGCTTCTTCCGGATACCGAACGGTTGAGTCCGCTCAGTACGATATATCCGCTGTCGCAGAAAATAGGCAGGCCTACGATGAAGCCCGTGATCCCCATGGCGGTGGCGGCTCTTTTTCACCTACCAGCTTCAGGATGGCGGCAGCCATCACGCGGGTGGCGCCGGTATGTTCGAGGATCACGCCGAGCATGGTGCCCAGCACAATGATGAAGCCCAGGCTCTGCATGATATGCCCGAAACCTTCTTTCATCACGGAAATTATTTTCGGAAAGGGGAGTTCAACGCCCAGCCCTACGGCAAAGCAGGCGAGGAATAGCGCGAAGAATGCGTGAACGCGGAATTTTACCGTCAGCAATACGATCAGGCCGATACCTGCCGCCAGCGACAGCAATACCGGATGAAGGAAGCAGTCATGTCACAATATAAACATTCTCCGCTCCCCTGAAACCTAAATGAGGTCGAACGCCTGTGCGAAGCGTGTGATGTCGTAACTGGATTGTGCGTGCAGCTTGTTCTTGATATTGCGGCGATGCGTGGCTACCGTTTTCTCGGAGATATTCAGCTGTACGGCCATCTCGGCGGAATTGCGGCCCAGGCCCATGAGCGTCAGCACTTCCTTTTCGCGGTGCGTAAGCCCGGCGAAGATGTGCTTGTTGGCGCGCAGGAAAGTGTTCTCATCCAGCAGGCGGTTCACTTTCGGGTTGATGTAATGCGCCTGCTCAACCGGGAGCGCAAAGGTGATGCAATGCGTGGGATGGCCTTCGGCGTTGCGGAAGAAAATACGCGTGGCGCCGAGGTACCATTGCCATTCGTCTTGCGGCGTAGCCCGCACCTGGTGGAAGAAAGACACAAAATTCCGTTCTCCGTTCTCCTGGATCATTTGCATGATGCGGGGTACGTAGTCGTCCATCTCGGCAGGATTGAAGAAGCGATGGAAATAAGCAATGCCCATTTCCCGCAGTTCCTGCAGATTGGTGCGGAGCAGGCGTTGCCCCAGGGCGACATATACTCCACGGTTTGCGTCTGAATATTATGTATGATGATAACAGCGGGCAGATCTTCGCTGACCAGTTCCAGTTGTGCGATCTTGGTTGACAGTTCCATGTCCATGGTAGGGATGCTCATGTAACTGCAAGATACACAAAAGCTAGACGTGTAAAATACCTTCCATAACGATGGTAGATGCCCCGCTTACCCAGATGCCGCCGCCGGTGACGCGCAACCGCAGTATGGAGGGTTGCTGCAGCTTGACGCCCTGTAATACGGCGTAATCCTTATCCCGGTGCATGTATCCTTTCTGGAAGAGGAATCCACCCAGCGGGCCGGCGGCTGAGCCAGTGGCGGCGTCTTCGATTCCGTTAGGATGGAAGAAGCGGGCCTGCGCGATCTGCGGCGTATCCTTGTCGGTGATCACGAAGCAATAACAACCGTGGAAGCCATAGCCCGTGGCGATATTTTGAAGGGCGCTTCCGGCGGGCGGGCCCGGTTCAGGGCGTCGATATTACGAAGGGGTACCATCAGGTGCGGCACTTCGGTGATAACGACGGTGGGCTGCCAGTCGAACAGCCGTACATCTTCCGGCTCCAGCCGCAAAGCGGCGGCAATATCAACGGCGGGCACCGTGTTGCCATAGCGCGCGGGCTGCTGCAGCATGCCGATGAAGGGAGGTCGTTACTGTTGTTTTCGATATGCAGCTGTACGCGCTTGTCTTTCATGATGACGGACGGCACGCCTTCCTGAACGCGGAACACGTTCATGTCTTTCAGCACGGCCAGGCATACCGCGCCCAGCAGGTTATGGCCGGCGCCTGAAATCTCCCGGCCCTGTCGGTTGAAAGAACGGACGCGCAGGGCTTTATCTTCTTTCGAATAGTGCATGAAAGAAGTTTCCACATAGCCGAATTCACGGGAAATTTGTTGATAGAGGGTAGTTTCCAGCGGTTTGCCGGTTACGACCACGGGTAGGGGATTGCCTTTAAAACGTTCGTTGGTAAACACATCGAGAACATAATAGGGCATGGTGTTCTGTTCGGATTTCATAGCATTCTCACTAGATATTCAATCAAAAGTTGGCCCTTAAATGTACAATGTTTTACGCATTACGCAGATAAAAATCATCTCATGCAAGTGATAATAACTTGTTGCGCACCAACAAGCATGCGCCGATCACGCCCGCTTTTTCCCCAGTCTCGACAACACCAGTTGCGTATCGTTATTGACAAGGCTGAGTGAATATTTATTGATGGCGGATTTGATGGGAAGGCGGATGATGTCGCCCGTAGTGCTGAGGCTGCCGCCGAGGATCACCAGTTCGGGATTAAAGAGATTAATAAGCACCGCGATGCCTTTCCCGAGTTTTCCCCGATCTCCGCCACCAGTTCGATAGCCAGGGTATCATCGTGGTTGGCGGCCTGGATGATGTCTTCCAGCGTTACCTGTTCTGGTTGTTTTTGCTGGCGCATCACCACGGTAGAGAAACCGCCGCGCAGTTTTTCCTGGAAGTTGCGGACGAGCGCCTGGCCGGAAGCTTCCGTTTCCAGGCAGCCTTTCTTCCCGCAATGGCAGATAAGTTCGTTGTTGAAGAAGGGGATATGCCCGAACTCCCCGGCGAATCCGGATTTACCGTAGTATAGCTGTCCGTTGATGAGGATCCCCAGCCCGATGCCATGGTCCAGGTTTATGAACAGGACGTTTTTTCCTGGTTGACGGTTCCGCTGCTGAATTCGCCATAGGCCATGGCGCGGGAGTCGTTTTCCAGGAAGGTACGGATGCCGATCTTTGCCTCGAACACCTTGCTGAGAGGCTCTTCGTTGAAGTGGAAAAAGCTGTAGCTGTACCCGGTTGCGTAGTTGATACGCCCGGTGAGGTTGACGCCCATCCCCATGATCTTTTCCCGGTTCACCGGCAGGTCGTCAATGAACTGCGAGATAATACGGCAAAGCTCATCCAGCGAAGCGGATGTATTCTGCAATTCATACGGGATCTTCTCCACGCTTTGCACGAGGTTCTGCTTGAAGTCGAGCAGGCCGATATTGATATGGAACTTCTTTACTTCCACCCCGACAAAAAAACCTGCATCGGGCGCCATCCCGTAGATGTTGGGCTTTCGGCCGCCGGTGCTGTCTATCTTGCCGTAGTCGTTAACGAGCCCTTCCTGCAGCAGGTCATTGAGCAGGTGGGTGACTTTAGGGTGGAAGCATTGAGCTCCCGCGCAAGGTCCGCAATGGTGGCGTCGTTGTGCTGCGTGAGGAATGCCAGTATTTTTTTCTTCAGACTTAGATTCTTATAAGCTACCCCGCCGATGTTTTCATTGTTCAGCTCTTCGAAAAAGTTGGTTGACCCATATATGCGTTTTGGGAAGTGGTGTTGCCTCAGTTTAACCGATAATATCCTATCAAGATACAAAGCTATTCTTTTTAAAAAAAAATATAAATGGATGAGAGTAGATTCTGCAGGTAGTAACTGCCAGCGAAACAGTGCTTATCCGGCCCTTATGCGGCAGTTTAACCTAACTAATTGATATTCATGTTGATGTATTTACTCACCAGGCGTTGAAGCCTACGCGTGCTCCAGCCATCCTTCGGCGATCCTTCGGCCATCCTTCGGCGGTGCTCAGTAATGGCAAGGGTTTGACGATACTTCGCCGAAGGATGGCCGAAGGATGGTAGAAGGTTGGCCGAAGGATTGACAGAAGATGAGGGAATAACATTATAATAAAAATTAAAAACCAGTTGTGTTTAGCTTAAAATTATTGTTATTTAGGCCCCAGATCACGTTTATGACAAACAAACTCCGTAAAGCAGTCCGCCTTTCCGGCTGGATGCTGCTCATCCCTGTATTATTATCCGCGCAACAGCAGGCCGACCTTCTGATTGTAGGTGGCGGCGCCAGCGGCACCATGGCCGGCATCCAGGCGGCCCGTATGGGCGTTAAAACCCTCATCGTAGAAGAAACCACCTGGCTGGGCGGTATGCTCACCAGCGCGGGCGTAGCCGCCATAGATGGCAATCACCGTATGCCTTCAGGGCTTTGGGGTGAGTTCCGCAATAAATTATACGATTACTATGGCGGGCCGCAGAAAGTGGCCACGGGATGGGTGAGCAACACCCTCTTCGAACCGCATGTGGGTAACCAGCTGCTCCGGCAGATGACATCCGCGGAACCTAACCTAAGGATCGATTTCAATACGCGCTTTGTATCGCTCCGGCGGGCCGGTGGACTATGGACCGTTACCGTTAAACAAGGCAAGCAATCCATGGACATCACCGCGCGCCTCGTCATCGATGCAACGGAACTGGGAGATGTGATGGCTGCAGCGGGTGCGAAATATAGCATCGGGATGGACAGCCGCGACGAAACCGGGGAATCCTTCGCCCCGGCGGCCGCCAACGATATCATCCAGGATCTCACCTACGTGGCCGTGCTGAAAGATTACGGCAAAGGCGCCAACAAGACCATTCCCAAACCCGTGGGCTACGACCCCGTGCCCTTCCGCCGCTGCTGTGGCATCGCGGACCCCGCCTCTTACGACGCACCGAAGAATAATTGCGACATGATGATGGGCTATGGCCGCCTGCCCAATGGAAAGTACATGATCAACTGGCCCAGGCATGGTAATGATTACTATCTCAATATCATCGAAAAAACGCCTGCCGAAAGGGATGAAGCTCTCAAAGCCGCGAAACTCCATACCCTGCGCTTTATCTATTACCTGCAAACGGAACTGGGCTTCCGGCACTGGGCTGGCTGACGACGAGTTTCCCACGGCCGATAAGCTGCCCATGATCCCTTACCACCGCGAATCGCGGCGGGTGACCGGCAAAGCCCTCTTCACCGTGAACCACGTTTCCAAACCCTACGACCAGCCTCAGCCGCTTTACCGAACCGGCGTGGCCGTGGGCGACTATACCATCGATCACCACCACGATAAAAACACTGATGCGCCGCAGATCGATTTCGTGAAGATAAGAGTGCCCTCCTACAACGTGCCCCTGGGCTCGCTGGTGCCGGAAAGCGTGGAAGGCATCATCGTGGCGGAGAAAAGCATCGGCGTTACCAACATCGTGAACGGCGCTACACGCCTGCAGCCTGTGGTTATGGGAATAGGGCAGGCCGCCGGGGCCCTCGCGGCAGTAGCCCTTCGTAACAATACGGACCCATCAAAAATCGACATACGGGCCGTCCAACAGGCGCTGCTGGACAGCCGGGCCTACATCATGCCCTTCATCGACGTGCCGGCAGAAAACCCTCATTTTGCCGCTATTCAGCGTATCGGCGCGGCGGGAGTGCTCAAAGGAGCGGGGTGCCTTACCAGTGGGCCAACCAGACCTGGTTTTACCCGCTAAGGGAAGTCTCGGGTTTCGAGCTGGCAGATGGCCTGCGACCGTTCTTCCCAGCTTCGCACATGGTGGGGCGCTACCGGCGATCCCCTGACCGTAAACGCTTTCCTGGAGATCTGTAATAAAGCCGGCAAGTCTGTCACCTTACAGATCCTGTCAGACAACTGGCACCAGCTGGCGCTGCCGGGAACGCCTGCGCCGGAGACCATCCTGAACCGCGAAAGCGCGGCCGTGCTGGCCGATCATTTCCTGCAACCGTTTAGTATACCCGTCGGGTTCGACGGTCACATCCAGCCATAATCTCTAACCATGCAATACAAAATCTTACTGGCAGCGGGTTTGCTGCTATCAACCGGCGCAAGCGCGCAAACGATAGACAGCTCCTACAATAACGACTACTACAAAGGCCGCATGGCCCTGTTTGCGACATTCCCGCAACAACGCGGCGCCATTGTGTTCCTCGGAAATAGCATTACAGAAAGAGGGATATGGGCGGAATTGCTGCCCGGCAAAAAGACCGTCAACCGCGGAATCGGGGCGATAATACCTTCGGTGTGCTGGCCCGGCTGGATGGGGTGATAGACCTGAAGCCGGCTAAAATCATGTTGCTCATCGGTATTAACGATCTGGGACGTGGTCTCCCGAAAACGTGATCCTTGCCAATTACCGCCGCATCCTGGAACGACTCAAGACCGCCCTTCCGAAAACGATAATATACGTGCAGAGCGTATTGCCCATGCATGAGAATAAACTGCCCGCCTACCTGAAGAACAAGGCCGGGAAGGTGAAATCGCTCAATGCAGGGATTGCCGCATTAGCAAAGGAATCCGGTTGCCCTTACTTAAACCTGCACGAATGGGCGGCAGATGAAAGCGGAGAGTTGAAAGCGGAATACACGGGGATGGCATTCACCTTACGCCCATTGCATACGCGGCCTGGGTGAAATGGCTGCAGGGGCAGAAAGCCCTGTGACGGATTGTGAAACAGCGGGACAATCCTTACATTTGAATCATGAGATTACTTAGTCTGCTGCTACTTTGCAGCATTGGCGCAACGGCACAACAGCGCATTGATTACGCGGTTAAAGACCAGGATACTTTGTACATGCTGCATTACGCACCGCAGCAGGCAATGCTAACGGCATGACTGTCGTGCATGTGCATGGCGGGGGCTTCTCCGGCGGATCGCCTGATGGAGATAAAGCATATGCGGAGGGCATGCAGGCGCGTGGCTATAACGTGTTTTCCATTTCTTATCGCCTGTTCCTCAAAGGCAGCGACTTCGGATGCGGAACCGCTACGCCCGTGAAACTGAAAGCCATCTCCACTGCCGTGGAAGATGTCGCAGACGCGGCGAAGTTCATCATCGAAAAGGCAAATCGCTGCAGGTAGACACTTCCAGGTTATATCTCTCCGGCAGCAGCGCGGGGCGGAAGCCATCCTGCATTTACTTTATAATCCATTCGCCGCGTCTGATAAGCCGCGGTACGATTACTTCACCAGGCAACAACGGTTTAAAGGGGCATTAGTGTTCGCCGGCGGATTGGTAGACATCAATCCCGTTGATAAAAACACCTGGTGCCGACGCTTTTCATGCACGGCACGGCGGATGAACTGGTGCCTTACGGCACGGCGGCGCATCGCTTCTGCCGCGCCGATCAGCCGGGCTGGATGATCATGTTCGGGGATAAATCCATCTTCGATAAGGGGAGGAGGTTGAAGCTGCCGGGACTGTTGTACACTTATGTGGGCCGCGGGCATGAGGTCAGCGGGTACATGAACCGGGAAGTGCCTAAGATCGACCAGTTCCTGCAAAGCGTGAACAGTGGCAAGAAACTGGCTGCACAGGAGATCATGGTCCCTAAAGGGAAATAACGCAACGTTCATAAAGTAAAAATCCAGGCGCCGGTTAAGCGCCTGGATTTTTTATGTGCAGCTGTGAACGGCTCAGCGTTCTTTCAGCTTGTTGAGATTGATCTTGAAAGTTTGTCCGACGGGGAGGCTTTCGTCCAGGATCACCACGTGGCGTGGGCCCCATTCTTCTACTTTGTCTGTTGCGATGATATACGACTTATGGATGCGCACGAAGCAGCTGGCGGGGAGGAGTTTCTCCATTTCAGCAGTGGTGGCGTTGACGATGAGGCATTTGTTTTCCAGGTAAACTTTTACATAGTTGCCCATGCTTTGTACGTAGTAGATTTCGGACGGGTCTACCGTGGTCTGGGTGCTGCCGGTTTTGAGGACCAGCGGCTCCACGGCGGGCTTTTCCACGGGTGCTTCCTGCTGCAGGATCTTGTTCACGGCTTTAAGGAACCGGGGAAAGGAGATGGGCTTGAGGATATAATCCACCACATCGTACTCATAACTTTCCAGCGCAAATTCGCTGTAGGCGGTGAGGATGATCTTGGGGCGCGCGGTGCCGAGGGTTTTGAGCAGGTCGAGGCCGCTCAGTTCGGGCATATTGATGTCGAGGAAAACGACATCTACTTTCTCGCGGTGGAGAAAGTTCGCGGCTTCCATGGCGTTGTAGCTGTGGCCTACAACCTGAAGGGCCTGTACTTTTTCGATGTGGGCTTCCAGCACGTAGTGCGCTCCGGGTTCGTCATCTACGATCAGGCAACGGAGTGTTTGCATGGCGGTCGAGCGTTAATTGCAGTTCGGTATAATAAATATTGTTTTCTTCGTACGAGATCAGCGTATGGCGTTTGGCATAGGCGAGGGCCAGCCGCTGCCGCACGTTGTTCAGTCCCACGCCGGTCGAAGATACGGATTGTTTGTTGGACGGCACGGTATTGCGGATCTTCAGCAGCAGGGTCTCCCCTTTATTTCCAGCTCCACTTTTATGTAAGAGGCCGACATGCTGGAGGGTGCATATTTAAAGGCGTTTTCCACGAAAGCGATGAGGATGAGCGGGGTAATGAGGAGGTCTTTTTCATGCCCTTTCTTCTTGAAGGTAACCTGACATCGCTGCCGTACCCGGGCACGTTCAAGGTGAACATAGTTGCGGATGAACTGGAGCTCGTCTTCCAGCGGCACGAGCTGCTTGCGGGAGCTTTCCAGCTGGTAGCGCATCAGTTCGCTGATGCTCAGTATCAGTTCCGGCGTCTTGTTAGGGTAACGAAGGCTGACGCCGTAGAGGTTGTTGAGCGTGTTGAAGAAGAAGTGGGGATTGAGCTGGCTCTGCAGGTACTGCAATTCCTTTTCCTTGAGCAGGAGAGAGTTGCGCAGTTCAGAGGTTTGCAGCGTAGCCCCCGGTACAGGAACCACATGCCAACCCCGATGAGCAGGCAGGATGCTGCAAAGCCGAGATCTCCCAGCCAGATCACTTCTATATCCGTACGGAAGATGTAAACGCGCATGGTATACGTGACGGCGGTAACCAGGGCCAGCCATCCCACCACCGCCCAGATATACTGCCAGTATTGGCTCTTCTGGATGAGGATGCGGAGGACGAACTTATTATGCACGACGCACATGGCGTAAATGAACGCCAGTGAAACGTTTTGGTAGATGAATAGTTGGATGTTATTCCCCGGGTTCTGGAGGTTGATCAGTGTGTTCACGACCATCAGCACGATGAGGAACAGCACGTTAACCACCAGACCGTTCTGGAAGAAATTTCTAAAAGCCATACAGCCGGCAAGTTAAGACGAACCGGCCGTATTCCGCATGGGCTTTCTGATGTGTGGCATTCGTCATTTCCCGCGAGGCGTTGATCACTCGGCACTTGCCGGTTTAGCCGCCTTGCCGCACCTTTGCATCGTCAACGTCTTACCGCCATGTAAACCTGACTATTTGTTTGTTAATGCAACTCAAACGGGCCGGCCCTGCTGCTGATGAAGCGGTTGCGCCGGCCCTGTTTTTTTCGGCCCTGATATTCGTCATGCCGCGAATAAGGGAAATGAATGACCTTCACGGAACAACTCCAAACACCCCCACATGCAACAACGATATACGATCATTGGCGGCGGCATCGCCGGTCTGTCGGCCGCCATTGCTCTCCGCCGGCTGGGCATCCAACCCGATGTGTATGAAGCAGCCCCGGAACTAAAGCCCGTAGGGGCGGGGCTCGGGCTGGGCGCCAATGCCATGCGCGCGCTGGCGGTACTCGGTGTCGAAAAGGGATCATCGCCAAAGGGCAATTCCTCGACGGGTTATCATTCAGGACGGAAAAGGACGCCCTGCTCACCCATGCAGATACGACGCAGGCCAGCCGGGCTTATGGGCAGGACAACTTTGTCATCCACCGGGCAGACCTCCACGAGCAACTGCTTTCCCATCTCGATCCCGCTCATATCCATACCGGGAAGGCCCTCCAATCCCTGGAGCGCCGTAACGGCGCCATACGCCTCGTATTCCGCGACGGGAGCGAGCACGTGACAGATTACCTCATTGCGGCGGACGGGCTTCATTCGGCCGTTCGCCGCGCCATATTGCCCGATGTGAAGCCAAGGTACGCAGGGTACACCTGCTGGCGCTGCATCGTGCCGCAGGGCGTTACCCGGGCAAAAGAAGTGGAGGAGATCCTGGGCCGGGCGGGCCGTTTCGGCATCGTGCCCCTGCCAGGCGGGCGCGTGTATTGGTTCGCCTGCGTGAATGCCCCCGAGCGCGACCCGCGGATGCAGGCGATGACCGTGGCGCAACTGGGAAAACTATTCGCGGAATACCCGGCCAGGGTAGGGAGCTCCTGAAAGCCAGCGAAGGGCAGCCCCTCATCTGGGGGATATTACCGATCTGCCGACGAAGCACCATTATCACCATGGCAACATCGTCCTCATCGGCGACGCGGCCCACGCCACAACGCCCAATATGGGCCAGGGCGCATGCCAGGCTATCGAAGACGCGGTGATCCTGGCAGCTGAACTTGGGAAGCAGGTCAACCCGGAAGCCGCCTTCCGGGCCTACGATCAGCGGCGGCTGGAAAGGACGCGCATGATCATCCGCCGGTCCAGGACCCTCGGCAATATGGCCCAATGGCAGCACCCGGCGCTTATCCTGCTCAGGAACACCATTTTCAGGCTCACGCCCCGTCCGTTTTCCACAAGCAATTGGAGAACCTGTATTCGGTCGACCTTACCTGAATAACGCCCGGTGTTAGATAATTTCCATCAAACAAGTATGTGAATGGGAATTTTTCAAAAAAACGGGCAAAAGGTTTGAAATCTGGAATTAGTTCCTACCTTTGTACCCGACTTTCAATCACACATGAACATTACTGTACATACACATCATCACCATACTTGCCAGAACGGTAAGCAGGGGATGCTGTAAGTGTACGCAAACAGATATTCACCATGAAGGCTTACCGTGATCCGGTAAGCCTTTTTTTCAAACAGGAATCATCATGAAACTGCGAATTGCCATTCAGAAATCAGGACGCCTCCACGAAGACTCTATCAAACTGCTCAAAGAATGCGGGATAGACATCAACAACGGCGTGAACAAACTCAAGACAGAGGCTACGAATTTCCCGCTGGAAGTGTTCTTCCTGCGCGACGACGATATTCCGCAGTACGTGGAAGACGGCGTGGCAGACCTGGGCATTGTGGGCGAGAATGTAGTGCTGGAGAAGAATTGTCCCCTGGAGACCGTTGAGAAACTCGGTTTCGGTAAGTGCCGGCTGGCGATGGCCGTGCCCAAATCTATGGAGTACAATTCCGTGCAGGACCTGCATGGCAAGCGTATCGCCACCAGCTACCCGGTAATCGTAAATGATTTCCTGAAGAAGGTGGGCATTGAAGCAGAGATCCACGAGATCAGCGGCTCCGTGGAGATCGCCCCGGGCATCGGGCTCGCGGAAGCCATCTGCGACCTCGTCAGCAGCGGTTCCACCCTGTTTATGAACGGCCTGAAGGAAGTAGAAACCGTGCTCCGTTCCGAAGCGGTACTGGTAGCCAACAGCAAGCTCACCGAAGAGCAGAAGCAACTGCTCCGCAAGCTGGTGTTCCGCATCCAGGCAGTGAAGAAGGCTAAAAATACCAAATATGTATTGTTGAACGCCCCGAACGACAAGCTTCCCGAGATCATCGGGCTGCTCCCGGGGATGAAGAGCCCGACCGTACTGCCGCTCGCCGAAGCCGGATGGAGCAGCGTTCACTCCGTACTGAACGAAAACGATTTCTGGGATATCATTGAAAACCTCAAAGCCGCCGGCGCACAGGGTATCCTCGTTGTCCCCATCGAAAAAATGATCGTCTAAAAAGTTCGCCATGCAAATCATCCGCTACCCGGAAAAAAATACCGGCCTTCCCTGCTCCAACGGCCCGTGTTCGACAACTCCAGCCTGGAGGCTACCGTGTCGGCCGTGCTGGCAGACGTGAAGCAGTATGGCGACGAAGCCCTTCGCCGCTATACCCTCCAGTTCGATAAAGTACCCCTCACGCAGATAGCAGTGCCGGCCGAAGCCTTCGAGACCGCCGACAAGCTCCTGGGCGAGGACCTTAAGAACGCTATCCGCACAGCGGCCGCCAATATAGAAGCATTCCACCGCGCGCAGGTCGAAGACGTGACCGTCATTGAGACCATGCCCGGGGTACAATGCTGGCGTAAGCCGGTAGGAATTGAGAAAGTGGGGCTGTATATCCCCGGAGGCACCGCGCCCTTGTTCTCCACCATCCTTATGCTCGCCATCCCGGCGCGGCTGGCGGGATGCAGCGAGATCGTGCTGTGCACGCCTCCCGGTAAAGAAGGCGCCATCCACCCCGCGGTGCTCTGGGCCGCGAAGTTCACCGGCATCAGCCAGGTGTTCTCCGTTGGTGGTGTGCAGGCCATCGGGGCAATGGCCTATGGTACGGAGACCGTTCCGAAAGTTTATAAGATCTTCGGGCCGGGTAACCAATACGTGACCTGCGCCAAGCAACTCATCAATGCAGGCGGTACCGCGATCGATATGCCCGCGGGGCCCTCGGAAGTAGCCGTATTTGCAGACGATTCCTGCATACCGGCCTTCGTGGCGGCGGATCTGCTGTCGCAGGCGGAACACGGGGCAGACAGCCAGGTGCTGCTGGTGACTACCTCCGAAGCCGTGATCGCAGCCGTGGAAACGGAAGTAAGAGCGCAGCTGGAAAAGCTGCCACGCCGCGAACTGGCCGCCAAAGCGCTGAGCAACAGCAAGCTGGTACTAGTGCGCGACCGAGACGAAGCCATGGATATGCTCAATGATTACGCGCCCGAGCACCTGATCATGGCCTGCGAAAACGATGAAGCCCTCGCCACGAGGGTCGTTAACGCCGGCTCCGTCTTCCTGGGCAACTATTCCCCGAATCCGCGGGCGATTACGCCTCGGGCACCAATCACACCCTCCCCACAAACGGATATGCTACGGCATACAGCGGGGTGAGCGTAGACAGCTTCGTGAAAAAGATCACCTTCCAGCGACTTACCCGCGAGGGTCTACAGGCCATCGCCCCGGCCATTGAGGCCATGGCGGAAGCGGAAGGGCTCGATGCGCACAAGCAGGCCGTTTCTATCAGGGTACAGTTTATTCAAAACGATTCATCTTTCAAGTAATACGACATGTTCGATCTTAATGCGCTTTTAAGAGACAATATCAAACGGCTCACGCCGTATTCCTCCGCCCGCGACGAGTTCAAAGGCGAAGCCTCCGTCTTCCTCGACGCTAACGAGAATAGTTTCGGATCCCCGCTACCCGTGAACTATCATCGCTATCCCGATCCCCTGCAGTGGAAGGTAAAATATCGCCTGGCAGAGATCAAAGGCGTACCGCCGCAGAATATCTTCCTCGGCAATGGCTCCGACGAAGCCATCGATATTCTCTACCGCGCATTCTGCCGGCCGGGGATCGATAACGTGATTCTTTGTCCCCGACCTACGGCATGTACGAAGTATCCGCCAACATCAACGATATCACCATCCGCAAAGCCGCGCTCACCGAAGACTTCCAGCTGGACCTGGAGGCCATCGAGTCGGCCATCGATGAGAATTCCAAGCTGATCTTCATCTGTTCTCCCAACAATCCCACCGCCAATGCGATCGATAAGGAAGCGATCGAGATGGTACTGAACAACTTCGACGGGATCGTGGTGGTGGATGAGGCCTACATCAACTTCAGCCGTCACAAGTCCTTTATCCAGGAGCTGACCGAATACCCGAACCTGGTGGTATTGCAAACGCTGTCTAAGGCCTGGGGCCTGGCCGCGTTGCGCATGGGCATGGCATTCGCGGGTGAGGATATCATCAATATCTTCAACAAGATCAAGCCGCCGTACAACATTAACCAGGCCTCGCAGGAGCTGGCGCTGGAAGCGCTGAACAATGTGGAGCAGGTAAATGCATGGATCAGGCAGACGGTGGATGAACGGGAGAAGCTGACAGGAGAACTGGCGAAGCTGTCTATCGTAGAGAAAGTTTACCCCAGCGATGCGAACTTCCTGCTGGTGAAGACCACCGATGCACGGGGATATACAACATCCTCACCAGCCAGGGCATCATCGTGCGCGACCGTTCTAAAGTGGAACTTTGCGCCGGAAGCCTCCGGATCACCATCGGTACGCCGGAAGAAAACGTCACCTTATTACAGGCCCTTCAAAATATCGCCCAATAAATGAAACGCGTACTTTTCATCGACCGCGACGGCACCATGATCCTGGAACAGCCGCCCACCTATCAGATCGACAGCCTGGAGAAGGTAGTGTTCTACCCAAAAGTGTTTAAATACCTCGGGAAGATAGCCGCAGAACTGGATTATGAACTGGTGCTGGTATCTAACCAGGACGGCCTGGGAACCAACAGCTTCCCGGAAGATACCTTCCATCCCGCCCATAACCATATCATCAACACCTTTGCCGGCGAAGGCATCGTGTTTGTAAGGGAGCACATCGACCGGAGCTTACCGGCGGATAACCTCCCGACCCGCAAACCGGGCATCGGGATGTTACAGCAATACTTCAACGGAGACTACGATCTGGCTAACTCTTATGTGATAGGCGACCGTATCACCGACGTGAAGCTGGCGCAGAACCTCGGCGCAAAGGCTATCTGGCTGAACCAGGACCCCACGCTGGGCGCTGCGGAAGTAGGAGCGGGTAGCGATCTGAAGAACGTGGTGGCGCTGGAAAGCACCGACTGGGCAAAGATCTATGAGTTCCTGAAGATAGGCCTCCGCACCGTGAGCCACGACCGTACCACCAAAGAAACCGACATCCACATCGAACTGAACCTCGACGGCACGGGAAAGGCAGACATCCAAACCGGCCTCGGCTTCTTCGACCATATGCTCGACCAGATCGCAAGGCACGGGAGCATTGATATGGTAGTCCGCGCCAAGGGCGACCTCCATATCGACGAGCACCATACTATCGAAGATACCGGCCTGGCCCTGGGCGAAGCTTTCGCCATGGCTTTGGCCGATAAGAAAGGCATGGAACGCTACGGCTTCTGCCTGCCCATGGACGATTGCCTGGCGCAGGCCGCCATCGACTTCGGCGGGCGCAACTGGATCGTCTGGGATGCGGAATTTAAGCGGGAGAAGATAGGGAGATGCCTACGGAGATGTTCTTCCACTTCTTCAAGTCGTTCTCCGACGCGGCGAAGGCCAACCTGAACATCAAAGCGGAAGGGGAGAACGAGCACCATAAGATCGAGGCGATCTTCAAGGCGTTCGCCAAGGCCATCAAGATGGCGGTAAAGCGGAACCCGGATAACATGCAGCTTCCCAGCACCAAAGGCGTCCTTTAAAAATGGCTAAAATAAAATTTGCATATTTCGGGAAAACATTTCATCTTTGCCTTCATCATGCAAATGAACAACACATACAAACTTTGGTGGCACGCAATGGATCTCTCCGCTGTGTAGCAGTGCCATGTTTGTATTTCAAATACTTAAAAAGAAGGCTCGCTGTACACAGCGGGCCTTCTTCGTTTTTGGCCGCATCCGATTAAATAAACTCGAATGAAAAAAATTCAGGTAAAAACACAATCCAGGCAAATGTTGGCGGACGTATTCACGCCGGTCAGCATCTACCTCCGCATCCGCGACAAGTTCCCCGGCTCTATCCTCCTCGAGAGCACCGACTCCAACGCCGGAGACAACAGCTATTCCTTTATCGGCATCAAGCCCATTGCGGGCATCGAAGTCACTTCCACGGACGTTTTCGAGTTCAAATACCCAGGACAGCCCGTGGAGCATAAAAAGCTCAGCGGACGCAGCGAGGTGCTGCGTGAAATGGATGCATTCCTGAAAAGCTTCGAGTTCCCTGAAGATGCCAACGGCGCCGCTTTCGGAAAAGGGCTTTACGGTTATAGCACCTATGATTCCGTTCAGTTCTTCGAAAAGATCGCCTTCCAGAAACGCCCCGCCGCAGGCAATACCATCCCCTCATGCGGTACCGCTTCTACCAGTATGTGATCGCCATCAACCATTTCAAAGACGAAATGACGCTGATCGAGAACCTGGTTGACGGACAGGACTCTGAGATGGACTACGTGGAATCCATCATCCGCAACAAAGACGTGCCTGCGTACGCGTTTGCGCCCAAAGGAGACGAAACCTCCAACCAGACAGACGAGCAGTATATGGAAATGGTCGAGAAAGGTAAGCAGCACTGCTTCCGTGGAGACGTTTTCCAGATTGTACTATCCCGCGCATTCCAAAGGAGCTTTACCGGCGACGAGTTCAATGTCTACCGCGCGCTCCGTTCCATCAATCCATCCCCTATCTCTTTTACTTCGATTACGGCGATTATAAACTGATGGGCTCTTCTCCCGAAGCGCAGCTCATCATCAAAGACCGCAAGGCGGTTATCCACCCCATCGCCGGCACATTCCGCCGCACGGGCAACGACGAGCAGGATGCTAAATTAGCCGCCGAGCTCCTCGAAGACCCCAAGGAAAACGCCGAGCACGTGATGCTGGTAGACCTCGCCCGCAACGATCTCAGCCGCCACGCTTCCGACGTGGAAGTTGAGACATACCGCCAGATCAAATACTACTCTCGTCATTCACCTCGTGAGTGAAGTAACGGGCCAGTTGCCGAAGGGGTCCAGTCCGTTCGATATCCTGGCCGCCACCTTCCCGGCGGGCACGCTGTCTGGCGCACCGAAATACAAGGCCATGGAACTGATCGATACTTATGAGCCTACTGCAAGAGGGTTCTATGGCGGTTGTGTGGGATTCGTCGGGTTTAACGGCGATTTCAACCACGCTATCATGATCCGCTCCATGCTGAGCCGCAACAATACCCTTTACTACCAGGCGGGCGCCGGCGTAGTGGCCAAATCCGTGGCCAGCTCCGAGCTGCAGGAAGTGAACAACAAACTCAACGCATTAAAACAGGCCATCATCAAGGCGCAAAATATCTGACAATGAACATCCTGGTTTTCGACAATTACGATTCATTCACGTATAACCTGGTTCACCTGGTAGAAAAGATCATCGGCGGCAAAGTGACCGTTGTCCGCAACGACGAGATCGCCCTGGAGAAAGTGGACGCCTTCGACAGGATTATTTTGTCGCCCGGCCCGGGGATTCCCGAGGAAGCGGGATTGCTCCTGCCGCTGATCAGGCAGTATGCCCCCACCAAATCCATCTTTGGCGTATGCCTGGGCCAACAGGCTATCGGCGAGGCATTCGGCGCTAAACTTACCAACCTTTCGGAAGTTTACCATGGCGTGGCTACTCCGGTAACGGTGACATCCCGCAGCGGCCGCATCTTTGAGCAGCTGCCCGACGAGCTGGAAGTAGGCCGTTATCATTCCTGGGTGGTGGATGAAAAATCATTGCCGGCGGAACTGGAAGTGACCGCCCGCGACGAGCATGGTTATATCATGGCGTTGCAACATAAAAAGTACGACGTCTGCGGCGTACAGTTTCACCCGGAGAGCGTGCTCACGCCGCAAGGGGAGCAGATACTGCGCAACTGGCTGGGACTTTAACCGCCATGATAACCATTTTCTGATCCCGTAAACATCATTCCGATGAAAAAAATACTCAACTACTTATTCGAACATAAAACCTTCACCCGCGAAGGCGCCCGCGAGATTCTGACCAGCATCGGCAAAGGCGTGTACAACGAAAGCGAACTGGCGGCCTTCATGACCGTGTTCCTCATGCGCAGCATCACCATCGATGAGCTCCTCGGTTTCAGGGACGCTTTGCTGGAAATGTGCGTGCCCGTAGCGCTGGAGCAGGATGTCCTCGACATCGTAGGCACCGGCGGCGACGGTAAGAATACCTTCAACATTTCCACCCTTAGCTGCTTCATCGTGGCGGGCGCGGGCGGTAAGGTGGCCAAACATGGCAACTACGGCGTGTCTTCCATCAGCGGGGCTTCCAATGTGATGGAGAACCTCGGTTATAAATTCAAGAGCGACGCCTCCAAACTGAAACAGGAAGTAGACGAAGCGGGGATCTGTTTCCTGCACGCGCCCTGTTCCACCCCGCATTGAAGAATGTGGCCGGGGTGAGAAGGCAATGGGCGTACGGACCTTCTTCAATATGCTGGGGCCACTGGTAAACCCCGCGTTCGCGCAGCATCAGCTGATCGGCGTGTATAGCCTGGAAATGGCGCGGGTGTACAATTACCTGTTCCAGCAGACCGACAAGAAATTCGCCATTCTGCACAGCCTGGACGGTTACGACGAGATCTCCCTCACTGGCGATACCCGTGTGATCACCAACAGGGGCGAACAGGACTGGACGCCGGAGGCGCTGGGCAAGCGTAAAGTAGCGGCCAGCGATATCTACGGCGGCAATTCCACTGAAGAAGCGGCGAAGCTGTTCGTGAAGATCCTCAAAGGCGAAGGCAGCTGGGCACAACATTCCGTGGTGATGGCCAATGCCGCCATGGGATTATATTGCCTGGAGAAATACCCAACATACGATGAATGCTTCCAGGCGGCTGTGGAATCCCTCGAATCGGGCGCGGCTTATAAATCTTACCAAAAACTGATTGCTCTCCAATGAAAAATATCCTCGACAAGATCGTTGCCCATAAACATGGTGAAGTAGCGGAGCGGCAGCAAAAGCGCAGCGTGCAGGAGCTGGAAAACGCGCCCCTCTTCAACCGGGAGGCCCTTTCGCTGAAGAGTTTCCTCACGCAGCCGGGCAGGAACGGGATCATTGCCGAATTCAAGCGGCAGTCGCCTTCAAAGGGCGTGATCAACGCCACGGCAACGGTGGAAGAAGTGACTACCGCCTATGCGCGATACGGCGCTTCAGGGCTGAGCGTCCTCACCGATACGGAGTTCTTCGGCGGCTCGATGGACGATCTGCAACAGGCCCGGGCGGCCAATAACATCCCTATTTTAAGAAAGGATTTTGTAATCGGGGAGTACCAGATCGTGGAAGCCAAAGCAATCGGTGCCGATGTCATCCTCCTTATAGCGGAGTGCCTGACCAAAGAAGAGGTGAAGCACCTTGCACAATTCGCCCATAACCTGGGACTGGAAGTGTTGCTGGAGGTGCATACGGCTGACCAACTGGAGAAAATCACCCCGCATACCCACCTGGTGGGCATCAATAACCGTGACCTGAAGACTTTCCAGGTAGATATCTACCGCTCCATGGAACTGCTGAAACAGATCCCGGACAGCTACCCGAAGGTGGCGGAAAGCGGGATGGACGACCCTAAGACCATCGTGCAACTGCGCGACGCCGGCTTCAAAGGGTTCCTCATCGGCGAGCATTTCATGAAATCCGACAACCCAGCGCTGGCATTCGAATCCTTCACCCGTCAACTTGCGGAATTATGAAAGTGAAGGTCTGCGGCATCACCCGCGCGGAGGATCTACAGGCGCTGGTGGATCTTGGAGCGGATTACGCCGGGTTTATCTTCTATCCCAAATCTCCCCGCTTCGCCGGCGACAAGATCTCCGGCAGAACCGTGCGGGAAACAGGAAGCGGAAAACTGTTGAAGGTAGGCGTCTTCGTGCAGCCTGATCTGCCCACCCTGGAAAGGACCGTATCGGACTATGGGCTGGATATGGTGCAACTGTATGGGGATTTTCCGGCGGCATTCGTGGCGGAGATAAAAAGAAAGTGAAAGTGATGAAAGCCGTCTCCATTCCGGAGCATGCCGAACAACTGCCGGTAGTAGGCTTGGAAGAATTCGATTACCTGCTGTTCGATACCGCGGGAAAAGGACATGGCGGCACAGGCCGTAAGTTCGACTGGAGCCTGTTCGAAAGGTATACCGGCGGACAGCCTTACTTCCTGGCAGGGGGATCGGGCCGGATGATGCCGAAGAATTGCTCCGATGGCGGGAACCGCACTTGTTTGCTGCGGATGTGAACAGTAAATTTGAAACTTCGCCCGGTGTGAAGGATATGCGCCTCGTGGAGGCATTCATCAAACAAATCAAAAATAACAGCAACATGGATATTGCCATCAATACATCGCAGTCCAGGTATCATGTCAACGATAAAGGCTATTACGGCGAGTTCGGGGCGCATATATTCCCGAAATGCTCTATCCCAACGTGGAGGAACTGCGGGAGAACTATCTGAAGATCATGAGCGACCCCGCCTTCCAGCAGGAATTTGAAAGCCTGCTCCGCGATTATGTGGGCCGGCCTTCGCCGCTCTACTTCGCCAGCCGGCTGTCGGAGAAATACAATACGAACATCTATCTCAAGCGGGAAGACCTGAACCATACGGGCGCCCACAAGGTCAACAATACCATCGGCCAGATCCTTTTGGCCAGGCGCCTCGGCAAGAAGCGCATCATCGCGGAGACCGGCGCCGGTCAACATGGCGTGGCTACCGCTACCGTCTGCGCCCTCATGGGCCTGGAGTGCATCGTGTACATGGGCAGTGTGGACATCCAGCGGCAGGCGCCCAACGTAGCCCGCATGAAAATGCTCGGCGCTACCGTGGTGCCCGCTACCAGCGGCTCCAAAACCCTCAAGGACGCCACCAACGAAGCTATCCGCGACTGGATCAACAACCCCGTGGATACCCATTACATCATCGGTTCCGTAGTAGGCCCGCATCCGTACCCGGATATGGTGGCCCGCTTCCAGTCCGTCATCAGCGAAGAGATCAAAAAGCAACTGCTGGAGAAGACCGGTAAGGAACTGCCCGATTATGTGATCGCGTGCGTAGGCGGAGGCTCCAACGCGGCGGGGGCGTTCTTCCACTTTACCGACAATGAAAGCGTACAGCTCGTAGCCGTGGAAGCGGCAGGTAAAGGCGTAGACAGCGGGTTTTCCGCCGCCACGTCCCAGCTGGGCAAGCCCGGTGTTATCCACGCCAGCAAAACCCTGCTCATGCAGACGGACGACGGCCAGATCGTGGAACCGCATTCCATCTCCGCCGGTCTCGATTACCCGGGCGTAGGCCCCTGCATGCGCACCTGTATGCCTCCGGCCGCGGGAAGTTCTCAACGCCACAGACGACGAAGCGCTGGCGGCCGCCTATGAGCTCAGCCTGCTCGAAGGCATCATTCCAGCCCTGGAATCCGCGCACGCGCTCGCCAAGCTAAAGGACCTTAACCTGCAACCCGGCGATGTAACCGTGGTTTGCCTCAGCGGCCGCGGAGACAAGGACCTCGAAACCTATATCAACCACCTGAAATAACGGCAACATGAACCGCATCGATCAGCTCTTCGGCAGCAAGCCCAAAGAAGTGCTCAACATATATTTCACCGCCGGATTCCCGCAGCTCACCGATACCCTCACCATCCTGCAGGCCCTGCAAGACGGTGGGGCGGATATGGCGGAGATCGGCATGCCCTTCTCCGACCCCTGGCCGACGGGCCCATTATCCAGGACAGCAGCACCCGCGCTATTGCAAACGGCATGAAGCTCACCGTGCTGTTCGAACAGCTGAAGGGCTTCCGGGATCATATCCGCATCCCCGTGGTGCTGATGGGCTACATTAATCCCGTGCTGCAGTACGGCATGGAGAACTTCCTCCGCAGCTGCCAGGAAGTTGGCGTAGACGGACTTATTCTGCCCGATCTGCCCATGGATGAATACGAAACCGAATACAAACCGCTCTTCGAGAAATACGGCCAGCATTTGATCTTCCTCGTCACCCCGAAACAAGCGAAACCCGCATCCGCAAGATCGATTCGCTGAGCCGGGGATTCGTGTACGCGGTATCCTCTTCCTCTACTACGGGAAAGACAAAGACATGAAGCTCCAGTCGGGTTACTTCGGGAGGCTGCAGTCGATGCAACTGAAGAACCCCGTGCTGGTGGGCTTCGGCATCAGGGATAAAGCCACCTTCCAGGCAGCCTGCCAGTACAGCAACGGGGCTATTATCGGGAGCGCATTCGTAAAAGCCATCGAAAACAGTGCTAACTTGCAGGATACCGTTCAGGCGTTTGTCCGCAACATCAAACAATAGTCATGAAAACTGCCATCCTGAAATACAATGCCGGCAACACACAGTCCGTGCTCTTCGCCCTCGAAAGGCTGGGCGCGGAAGCCGTGGTGACCGACGATCCGGAAGAGCTCCGCTCGGCCGACAAGGTGATCTTCCCCGGTGTGGGCGAAGCCAGCACCGCCATGAAGTACCTGCGCGACCGGAAGCTGGATCAGGTGCTGAAAGACCTGCAGCAGCCGGTGCTGGGCATTTGCCTCGGCATGCAGTTGCTGTGCCGTCATTCCGAAGAGAACGATACGCCCTGCATCGGGGTGTTCGACCTCAATGTGAAGAAGTTTGAATCGCCCGCGGCGAACCTGCTCAAGATCCCCAGATCGGGTGGAACAATATCACCGGCCTGCATTCCGTGATCTTCGAACATGTGCCGCAGAACGCCTACATGTATTTCGTGCACAGCTACTTCGTGGAGCTGGGGCCGGAAACTACCGCTATCGCCAACTACGTGATCAATTACAGCGCGGCACTGCAGAAGGATAACTTCTACGCCGTTCAGTTTCACCCTGAGAAGTCGGCAGATGCCGGGCAGAGCCTCATCGAAAGCTTCCTGAAACTGTGAGCGTAACGATCAGAAATATTACCACCGCCGAAACGCTGCAATTGCGGCGCGACGTAATGTACCCGGACTGGCCGCTCGACCAGGTGACGCTCCCGCATGATGCCGATGGCATTCATTTCGGGTTGTACGATGGCAACCGGCAGGTGACCGTCGTTTCCCTTTTTATCGACGGCGCCAGCGCACAGTTCCGCAAACTGGCCACCGCCAAAGATCAACAGGGAAAAGGATTCGGCAAGATCATGATGTCGCACCGGAAAAGGTATGCCGGGAATGTGGCGTAACACGCCTGTGGTGCAATGCCCGCGCTTCGGCGACGGGATTTTACGAAGCGCTGGGATTTAAGATATCCAGCGGGCTATTTTACAAAGACAATATCGCATTCTATACAATGGAAACAGCGCTGAAACCTGCGCAGGAGCAAACGTTTACCATCATTCCCGCCATCGATATCATCGACGGGAAGTGTGTACGGCTCACGCAGGGCGACTACGAACAAAAGAAGATATACAACGAGAACCCGCTGGAAGTAGCGAAGGAATTCGAGGACGCCGGCGTGAAGAGGCTCCACCTCGTAGACCGGACGGCGCCAAAAAGGCCAGGTCGTGAACTGGAAAGTGCTGGAAGCCGTGGCTGGTAAAACAGGCATGATAGTGGATTTCGGCGGAGGTATCAAACGGGATGAAGACATCCGCGTGGTATTCGAAGCCGGGGCGAAGCTGGCGACCATTGGCAGTGTGGCTGTGAAACAACCAGAGCTGTTTTTGGATGGGTGGAGCAGTACGGCGCTGAAAAGATCTTCCTGGGCGCGGACGTGAAGGATGAAATGATCGCGGTTGGCGGTTGGCTGGAAACTACCGGCGTCAGCGTGTTCGATTTCCTTCGCGGTAACATGGCCAAAGGCGTAAAGGAAATATTCTGTACCGATATCGCCAAAGATGGATTGCTGCAAGGCCCCAGCACCGAACTGTATAAAAAGATCATCGGTGAGCTCCCCGGTATCCGGCTTACCGCCAGCGGCGGCGTCAGCGATATGGCTGATGTGGAAGCGCTGCGCGAAGCGGGACTGGCGGGTGTAATCATCGGTAAGGCCATCTACGAAGGCCGTATTCAAATGTCTGAACTGAAGAAACTGTTGTAGCTATGCTCACGAAAAGAATCATACCCTGCCTGGACATCAAGGACGGGCGCACCGTGAAGGGCGTCAACTTCGAGAATATCCGCGACGCCGGCGATCCCGTTGAACTGGGGCACTATATGCCGCCCAGGGGCCGATGAACTGGTGTTCCTCGACATTACGGCCACCAACGAACGCCGGAAGACCCTTCATGAACTGGTGACCGACATTGCCCGGCATATCAATATCCCCTTCACCGTGGGCGGCGGCATTGCCGCCGTAGACGATGTGAGCGTGCTGCTGGGGCCGGGGCCGATAAGGTGTCCGTCAACACAGCGGCCTATCGCAATCCCCAGCTGCTAAATGACCTGTCTAAGGAGTTCGGATCGCAATGCGTAGTGCTGGCGATCGATACGCGCTTCGAGGAAGGCGACTGGTTCGTTTACCTCAACGGCGGCCGCGTTAAGACCGACACCCGTACCGAAGACTGGGCGCGCGAAGCGGTGGAGCGCGGAGCAGGGGAGATCCTGCTTACCTCCATGAACAACGACGGAACCAAACAAGGTTTTGCGCTGGACATTACCGGCCGCCTTTCCCGGAACCTCAACGTGCCCGTGATCGCCTCCGGTGGCGCGGGAACGATGGAGCACTTCTCCGATGTGTTCGAAAAGCCGGTGCAGACGCTGCCCTCGCGGCAAGCATCTTCCATTATAAAGAAATGGAAATACCCGACCTGAAAACTACCTCTACCAGAGAGGCATTCAGATCCGGTTCTAGTATTATAAATATTTATTATTTTTAAACGTAGTTTACCCATGGAGGTGAATTTTTCTAAGTCGCCCGACGGATTGGTACCTGTGATCGTACAGGACTCCATCACCCGGAAGGTGCTGATGCTCGGATACATGAACGGTGAGGCGCTGGACAAGACGCTGGCGGAGAAAAAGTGACCTTTTTCAGCCGGTCTAAGAACAGGCTGTGGACGAAAGGCGAGGAAAGCGGAACTTTCTCCACCTGGTAAGCGCTTCGGTGGATTGCGACCAGGACACCATCCTGATCAAAGCCAATCCTGTTGGGCCTGTTTGCCATACCGGCGCGGATACCTGCTGGAATGAGGTCAATGAAGATGACGGGAATTTCCTTAACCGGCTGGAGCAGGTGATCCGCCAGCGGAAAGAAGATCCAACGGAGAAATCCTATACCGCTTCGTTGTTTGCAAAGGGCATCAATAAGGTAGCGCAGAAAGTAGGCGAAGAAGCAGTGGAATTAGTGATTGAAGCGAAAGATGATAACCGGGACCTGTTCCTGGGAGAAGCGGCCGACCTGCTGTTCCATTACCTGATCCTGCTGCAGGCAAAGGGTTTACCCTCGAAGACGTAACTTCGATTCTGAAAGAAAGACATAAAAAATGAGAAAACTCGTATTCCTCTTCCTGGCGGTAACGGCCGCTGCTGCCGTACAGGCACAAGTGAAAGTGAACGGCACGGTGGCGGGCGCGCAGGGCCAGAAGCTGTATTTTGTGAACGAGGAAGGCACATGGGCGGATTCAGTGACGCTTTCGGCGGATGGGAAATTTGCGTTTACAACGCCCGTCAAACCGCCGGCCGAGGCGATGTACGCGCTTTTCCTGGAGGAAGGACCTGCCGTCGCTCGTTGTTTGTGATCAGCCGGAGATGACATTAGGCTTTACGGCCGGGGACTTCCCGGTTGCCCAATCCGTGAAGGCCGGTCAGCAGACACGCTGGATGCAGGAATACCATACCATCATGAAGCCCCTGCAAACCGAAGCCAGGGCGTTGAATGAAGAGGCGCAGCAGATAGGGCCCGATAAAGCTGAAATGATGGCCAGCTTCCGGGAGAAAGCGCAGGGCTTTGACCAGCGGCTGCAGAAAGCCACCAAAACGTTTATCAAAGACCACCCGAAGGCCGTTGCCAGCCTTTTTGTACTATATGGCGAACTGAAACGCCGGATTTCAAAGCATGAATTCGCCAGCCTGTTCAACGGCCTGGACCAGAGCGTCCGCAGCACGACATTTGGCAAGACGGTGGGCATGAGCATGGTGGAAGATGGCGCCAGTACCCAACCGGTGGCTGCGCCCGACTTTGCGCAGGCGGACCCCGATGGCAAAATGATCAGCCTTTCTTCCTTCCGTGGAAAATATGTCCTGATCGACTTCTGGGCCAGCTGGTGCGGCCCCTGCCGCCAGGAGAACCCCAATGTAGTAGCGGCTTACAACAAATACAAAGACAAGAACTTCACCATTTTCGGCGTCAGCCTCGACGAAGAGAAATCCCGCTGGGTGCAGGCCATTAAACAGGATAAGCTCACCTGGACCCGGTGTCTGACCTGAAAGGCTGGAGCAATGCGGCGGCGGCCATGTATGGCGTGCGCGGCATCCCCAGAACTTCCTGCTCGACCCCAGGGCAATATCATTGCCGCTAATCTCAGGGGAGCGGCCCTGAGCAGAAGCTCGCAGAGGTCCTGAAGTGACCGTTTATCAATTTGGGCTTGCTTTTGGAGGCCGGATTGGAGACATTTGCGGTAGGAACTAAACAGTCTAAATCATGAAGAAATGGATACTTGCGGCCATGCTTTTTAGCCCGGCTGCAATGTTGTTTGCACAGGATAAGCCAGACGAAAAGATCAAAACCTACCCGTTTACCGTTTCAGGCACTGTGGGAGAGCAGCCTTCCCCACCAAATTTTACCTCAGGATGCGTATTGGCGGCCAGTTCGTGATCGACAGCGCCGTGGCCGGTGATGGCAGGTTCTCCTTTAAAGGGCGGATTCCGGAGCCGCAACAGGCACAGCTTTTTCCGTGATTCCCGTTTCTCCTGAAGCCCCGGGCGGAAAAAAAGGAGGTGGCTATATTATTCATCGGGAAAGGCAATACCAAAGTGCACGTACCCTCGCCGACGCAGAAAGCGATCGCGGATGGTACGGCCGAACAAGATGCCTTCAATAAGCTCAACGACCTGCTCCGCGCTGTCGATAAAGACATGGACGCAGCGGAAAAAGAATACCGCAAAGCTTACGAATCTAAAAATGACGCAAAGAAGCGTAAAGCGGAGGCCCGGATCGAACAGATCGACGCCTCCCGCACAGCAATTTTACATAAATATCTGAAAGACAATCCTTCCAGTCCAATCGGCATGTTCGTCTTGAACCAGGTGGCAGGGTATGAGCTGGATGTGGATGTAGCGGAACCGCTGTATAATGCATTGTCGAAGAACGTCCGGAAGTATCCTTCCGCAAAGGAGTTTGAATACCGGATTGCGCTGGCTAAGAAGATCGCGATCGGTCAGCCGGCGATCGATTTTTCCCAGAACGATACCACGGGGCTCCGGTGTCGCTGGCATCTTTCCGCGGGAAATATGTGCTGGTGGATTTCTGGGCCAGCTGGTGCGGGCCTTGCAGGGCGGAGAACCCTAATGTCGTGAAGGCATACCAGCAGTATAAAGATAAGGGCTTTACGATTCTGGGCGTCTCCTTCGACGAGAAGAACGACCGCTGGAAGCAGGCGATCCGGCAGGATAACCTTACCTGGACGCATGTGTCTGACCTGAAGGGCTGGAAGAACGAAGTGGGTAAGCTGTATGGCATCCGCGCCATTCCCCAGAACCTCCTGGTCGACCCGGAGGGTAAGATCATCGCGAGGAATCTTCGGGCGGAAGAGCTGGGCCGCAAGCTGGAGGAACTACTGCCGAAATAGCTCAATAACCATATTTAAAAGGGACTAAGAAGCGAAAAACAACGCTTTTTAGTCCCTTTGCATGTCCGGGCCTTATCCCCGGGTTGGGGTTTTCTACCCGGAAACCAGGCTTAAGATTGTCTGATGTATGTCATGTGACCTATCTATGTCCTATCTATGACCTATCTATCACCTATCTATGTCCTATCCTAATAAGGGGATAGGACATAGATAGGTGATAGATAAGTGGTACTTAGCCTAAAAGTAGAACAAGGAAGATGGTTGCTAGCATGAATCCAGGCACTTGAGAGCTTTTTCCCTGCCGCAAGAATATTTTTCATAAATAGTTTGGTTGTACTACGAATATTTCGTAGATTTACGATAGTGTCGTAATTATGAAGCGTTTTCTCCTGTTGACCATTATGCAAGTGCTTGCCGTCAGTGTGTTCGGACAATCTGGAGTGACTATTCAGGAACGGTAAAGGATGTGGCGGGGAAGCCGTTGGCATTTGCCAGTGTGTTCCTCAACCAGACGACGATGGGGGCGAGAACGACGGAATCGGGCAATTTTGAGATTGCGAATATACCGCCGGGCCGTTATGAGGTGATTGCATCGTATCTGGGTATGAGCCGTTGATATATCCGGTGAATCTGACGGAGCGGATGGCCTTGAACATTGTATTGAAGGAAAAGCCTGGTGTGTTAAAGGAACTGGTGGTGAGGCCGGATAAGGACCGGGAATACTATCTGCAGTTGTTTAAGCGGGTATTCATTGGGGAGGGGAGTTTGCGCAACATTGCAAACTGTTGAATCCTGACCGGGTGGAGTTCGAATTTGACCGGGCTACGTCTGAGCTGAAAGCGAAGGCGGATGATTTCCTGGAGGTGAGGAACGAGTCGTTGGGGTATAACATCCGGTTTTTGCTCATCCATTTTGAACATAGCCCGCGTACCGGTTATTCGATGTACTACGGCAATCCGCTCTTTGAACAGATGAAGGCGAGAAACAGGGCGCAGCAGAAGCGTTGGGAGAAGAACCGGGAAAAGGCATATCATGGCTCGGCAGTTCATTTTGCCGCAGCCTGATCGCCGGGACTTACCGGGACGAAGGGTTTACGATGCGCAGGCTGATGCGCCGCCAGAAAGAGAATGGGGTCGTGATACAGTCGCCCCGGATTCGGTGATGCGGATCATGAAGAGCCCGATGTTCTCCCGGTCGGTGAGTTACCTGTCTCAGCGGGAGTTGCCGCCAGACAGTGTGATACGGCCTAGCGGGCAGGATTATGTGCTGCGGTTTTCAGAGCACCTTTATGTGGTGTATGGAAAGGAAAAGAAGAACGGCGTTACCTTGAGAAGAACGCCCGGGTGGGAGACAAGCCGGGGCCCCAGGTATCCATCATGAAGTTGTTGGAGCCGGAGGTCCGGATGGACCGAAACGGTAACCTGGAAGCGCCGATGGATGTTATATTCGAAGACTACTGGGCCTGGGAAAAGCTGGCAGTGATGCTGCCGCTGGATTACCGGCTATGATACAAAAGCATACAGCGAAGCGGTGTTTAGAGAAGCGTGCTGCGCAATTACATAGCTGCAACGACAGTGTCCTGGAAAGAAGACTTATGGCCTCATGACATAAAAGCTGCAATGCGGGTGTCCTTAAAATGCATTGCAAGACAAAATTTGCGACGCGATCATATTGGAAAATGAGCGTCGCGCCAAATGGAAAATGTATGGAAAAATTGACCAAACAGGAGGAAGCCGCTATGCAGGCGATCTGGAAAGCTGGAAAGGGATTCGTAAAGATTTCCGGAATCCCATGCGGATCCGATCCTCCTTACACGACGCTGGCTTCCACCATTAAGAACCTGGAAAAGAAAGGCTTTGTGGAAGCGAAGAAAATCGGGAACGTGTACGAGTATTCACCTTCCATCGGGGAAGATGAGTATGCGAAGAAGTTCATGAACAGCTTCGTGAAGGATTATTTCGAGAACTCTTATAAAGATCTCGTGACGTTTTTCGCGAAAGACAAGAAGATCAGCCCTGACGATCTGAAGGAGATCATCCGCATGATCGAAGGAAAATAATTGCAGTACCTATATTAAACCGCTAGCATGTCGGCACTTTTTATTTATCTGCTCAAAGCGAACATCGCGCTTTGTTTGTTTTACCTGGCTTACCGGCTGGGCCTGCGCAGGATGACGTTTTACACCCTTAACCGGTTCTTTCTGCTGGGAGGCATCGCTTTCTCGTCGCTGTTCCCGTTGGTGGACGTGAATGATTTTTTCTCCCGGAATGAGAAGCTGGCGCAGGTTACCACCTATGTGCCCGATTGGACGAGCCTGCAGCAGGTGGAGTCATTCACGGTATGGACGCTGATGGAATGGACCTTCTGGGCCGGTGTGTTTGTCATGGCTTTCCGGCTGCTTTTGCAGATGGCGTCTTTGCTGATTCTCCATCTGCGTACGGAACCGGACCGTCTGTTCGGGCAGCAGGTACGCAAAATGAAGGGTGCACTAACCCCGTTTTCCTTCTTCCGGAAGATCTACATCAATCCCGAATTGCATTCGGAGACTGAATTATATTCCATCGTGAAGCATGAGCAGGTGCATGTTAAAGAATGGCACACGGCCGACATCATGATGGGAGAGATCAACAACGTTTTTTACTGGTTCAATCCCGGTGCATGGCTGATGAAAAGCGCGATCCGCGAGAACCTGGAGTTTCTGGCAGACAGGGCTATCCTCCGCAGCGGCATCAACAGGAAGGAATATCAGTATAGCCTTATACAGGTGAACGCGGCGCAGTATGCTGCCGGGATCACCAACAGCTTCAATTTATCCCACATCAAAAACCGCATTTTTATGATGAACAAATCGCGTACTTCCGGTGTGCAACTATATCGCTACGGCGTGCTGGGCTGCATCGTCTGCGGACTGTTGCTCACGCTCAATTATACCAAAGCCGGCGCGGTGGTGCATAATGCAATCCATGAGGTAAAAAACGTTCTCATTCCTGATGCCGCCACGGCCAAGGATACGGTGCCCGCCGTGAAAAAGCCGAGCCCGTTGTGGTAGAAGTTCGCAAAGCAGGTAAGCCCGGAGATAGCGCCAGGGTAGCCAAGGTGAAAGGGAATCTGATGGGTGTAATCGTCGAAAAAAGAGACGAAGGGGACAAGACATTTGCGGAAAAAGGGGAGGAAGGCAAACCCGCCGCACAAGGGAAGGCAAATGCCAACACCCTGGTGCTCGGAAGTACCCAATACCCGCCGCTGATCATAGTGGATGGCGTGCCACAAAAACAAGCGCTCATCCGCTTAATAAACTGGATCCTAGTGATATCGAATCCATCTCCGTGCTGAAAGACCAGTCCGCCGCAGCTATTTATGGCCCGGCCGGCAGTTATGGCGTTATCCTTATCACCACGAAGTCGGGTACCCCAGCGAAACGTAATACATATAACGGTAATTGGGTAAGGAGCCGGACCGAGTCCGTCAGGGTAGATTCTCTTAGCGGTAAGGAAGAAAAAGTGGTGACGATCACCGGTACACGTCCGTCATCCCAAGGTGGAGCGTCGACCATCAGGTCTGTAAGGCCGGTTGATTCCGCTTATTATAACCGCTATATGGCAACTACGACAGCCGTTCGCGAGATGGAACGCCGGCAAGGCGCCACCATTTCATTCCGGAATGCAGACAGCCTCCGTGGGAAAGTAGTAGGGTATGCATTCACGCCTGTAAACAACTCAATCCAGACGGAACATTATCCTAACCCGACTGATGGTGTGGTGAATTACGCTTACAGCCTCAGCAAGCCAGGAACGGGCTATATCCGCGTTGCCGATATGAACGGCCGTGAGGTATACCGTAAGTCCATCAACGGCCTCAGCGGCAGCCAGAAAGAACAGATCAATCTGTCTAGCCAGCCCGCCGGCACCTATATCGTAACCCTGGTGCATGACCGTTCCACCATGACATCCCGTATCGTGAAACAATAAAAAGCAGGCCTCCGGGAAACGGAAGCCCGCTTTTGCATATCTGACGGAAAGCAGCCCACGGGCTGCTTTTTCATTTGCAAATTCCCGGTTGCTAGTTCATTAATCTTCAACTACTAATAAAAGTTTGGTGATGCGGTTAATTAGTCAGATGAGCTTGGTAAGTCAATTTTAAGCGAGTGTACTGCATCATGTGATAATAATTTGGCAGGTCAGGTTTATACTGCAGACAGGGATGACTGTTAGCGGAATTATCCGGATATATTACTGCTGCTTGCGAAAAAATCAGTGAGCGCAGGCGAAAGTGGTTCATTTCCCGGAATGACAAAGAGGCTCCCTTGTAAGGGAAGCCTCTTTGTTTATAGCGTTTAAAGCGGGATTACCTGATGCTCCGTGCGCAACGGAAACCAAGGTTCTCCAGGCCTGATGATGGAGTTGTTTTCATGCGCGCGGTAACGCGGTAGCCGCGGCAGTATTCATCGCTGCACATAAAAGAGCCGCCACGGATGACGCGTTTGGCATTGGCAGGATCGTCAGGGTCGTTGGGCGTGTTGGAGCCGGTGGGGTTATGCGCTTCGGCGGGCTCGGCGGCATAGCCACGGGTATCGTACCAGTCTGCGGTCCATTCCCACACGTTGCCAGACATATCGTATAGCTGGTATCCGTTGGCGGGAAAGGATTTGACCGGAGCGGTAGCATAGAATCCATCGGATTTCGTGTTTTCATAAGGGAAGCGGCCATTCCAGATGTTGGCTTTGGGCTTGCCTTGCTGGGGATCTTCCGTCCCCAGGGATACGGCTCACCTTTCCTGCCGCCGCGCGCGGCGTATTCCCACTCCGCTTCGGTGGGAAGGCGTTTGCCCGCCCATTTGGCGTAGGCTTGCGCGTCTTCCCAGGACACGTGCACCACGGGATGGTTCTCCAGCCCTTTGATGTCGCTGTTGGGGCCTTTGGGATGCTTCCAGTCAGCATATAGTTCGAAGCTCCACCATTGACGGACATCCCGGAGATCTACCGGCCCCTCGGTTGGGACGAACACGAGCGAACCGGGAATCAGCATGGAGCTGTCGGGTTCCTCGGAGCCAGGAGGCAACGAAGCCATGAGCTCTTCCTTTGAAATGGGGCGCTCGGCCGTGGTAACGTATCCGGTTGCGGCTACAAATGCGGCAAATTCGGCATTGGTCACCTCATGGGCGTCGAGATAGAAGGAATCCAGTTTTACGGTATGTACGGGATATTCATCCGGCATGCCGGTATCATCGTCCGCGCCCATACGGAACGTGCCGCCAGGATCAGTACCATGGCATTGAGTTTTCGATGGCGGGAGGCACGGCCGCCCTTTGCGGTTGCTTGGCCGCGGGTTGCTGGCAGGAGGCCAGCAAGGCGCAGGAAATGATAATGGCTGATGTTTGATTCCGGATCATAATAACCGCAAAATTAGGCATATGCATTGTTAAATTGTTAATTTCTTGCTGCGGCCTTTCCGCTGTCCGTTTATCCGTAAATTGTAACTTATGTCTATATCGCGCGCTGATTTTGGGCCGGATTTCCGATGGGGCATAGTGATCTCTGCTTTTCAGAACGAGGGCGCCCATGATGCCGACGGCAAAGGCCCCAGTATCTGGGACGCGTTCACCGAGCGCCGCGGCAAGATCAAAGACGGCAGCCACGCCCGTACTACCACTGATTTTTATAACCGTTACCTGGACGACATCCTCCTGGCCAAAAGCCTCGGGTTCGATGTATTCAGGTTCTCCCTTCCTGGCCCCGTATCATCCCTGCAGGAACAGGGCCGGTCAACCCGGCAGGCATCGCCTTTACCACCGTGTTATCGACGCGGTACTGGCGGCGGCATGGAACCGTATGTCACCCTTTACCATTGGGACCTCCCACTGGCCCTGGAGAAAAAGGCGGCTGGTGCCACCGGGGAACCGTTCACGCCTTTGAGGCATATGCCACGGCCTGCGGCCGGGAGTTCGGTGGGAAGGTGCGCAACTGGATCGTGCTGAACGAGCCTTTCGGCTTTACTTCGCTGGGGTATATGCTGGGTGTGCATGCGCCTGGTAAGTTCGGGTTGTCCTATTTCCTGCCGGCCGTTCACCACGTGGCGATGGCACAGGCGGTGGGAGGGAGAGCCCTAAGGGCGGAAGCGCCCGGTTCACGCATTGGCGTCGCCTATTCCTGCTCGCAAATCATCCCCTACACCGATAACGAAAACGACCGGGCCGCCGCCGCACGCATCAACGCACTATTTAACCGCCTGTTTATTGAACCAGCACTGGGAATGGGATACCCATCAGCCGAATTCCCCCTCCTGGATCGTATAGCCCGCAGATATGCCCTCTGGCGCGACTGGGACCTGCTGCCCTTCGACTTCGACTTTATCGGCATACAGAACTACTTCCCCCTTGTAGTTCGGTATAATGCCTTCATGCCTTACATCAATGCCTCAGAAGTGAAAGCCCGGCACCGCAAAGTACCCACTACTGCGTTGGGTTGGGAGATCAGCGGAAACGGTCTCTACAGCATTTTACAACAATTCGCTGCATACCCTGGCGTAAAGGAGATCATGATCACGGAAGGCGGAGCCGCTTTCCAGGACACGCATGAAAACGGCCGCATACACGACCCCGGCCGTATCGCCTGGTACGAAGAATACCTGCGCGCCTCGCTGCTGGCAAAGCAATCTGGCGTGCCGCTCACCGGATATTTCGCCTGGACGCTTACCGATAACTTCGAATGGGCGGAAGGGTACAATGCCAGATTTGGCCTTGTGCATGTGGACCTGCATTCGCAACAGCGCACAGTGAAATCTTCCGGGCGCTGGTTTGGGGAGTTTCTGGAAGGGAAGGAATATATCCCCGGCGGGCAATAGCAAACCGGCTTTTTGGGGCTTGCCGTATGTATAAAGGTTTAAAACAGCCGATCGCCTGATTACCCGCCGGAGATGTTTTACATTTCTTTGCGTTTGTAGAACCAGTTGTCGCGCAGCGACAGATGTAATACAACATTGAGATAATTTTCCTGGACCAGTCCTTTGGTCGTAACGCCACGCTGCCCGCCTTCCAGGCCCAGGTAATAGCGTAAATGCCCCGTCCGGGTCGGCAGCGAAACGCCTGCGGAAACACTGAAATCTTCCAGTGGCTGCGCTTTCACGGAAATATAGTTTTTATGGAAGGCCGCACCCAGTTGTAAGACCGCGCCTTCCGTTTCGCGACCGTAAAAATCCAGTCGTTTGAATGTATATTCTAATCCGCCGGCATACCTCTCTGCATTGCGATAAGTGAATGTAGCCCTGTCAGCATTCAGGCCCTTCCAGTTTTGCCGTTTGTAATCCGCAAGGAATGTAATGGGGCCGCTGGTAGCGGTGATGCCGAAGCCTAGTTGAGAAGGCAGCTTGTATTCGGCAGCCGAGCTTTTATCCTGGTAGAGAATAGTTTCGTCTGAAGCGCGGATAGAAAAGTCGCCGCTGCCGCGAAGGTTAGTGGCGAGGCGATAAGTGGCTCCGGCGCCGAGGGTCCAGTCACCGATTTTCCCCTGATACTGGAGCCCTCCGGTGAAATTGAGGTTGCGGTAGTAAAGTTTCTGGGCGGTATGGATGTCATTGTTCGCGAGGCTGTCTATCGTGGAGATCGGGCCGAAGATAATGGCGGAAGACACACCCGCGCTGAAGTTCTTCGAGATCCGGAAAGCGTTGCTGATATAAAAGCGGTTCAATCCCCGCTGCCGTCGATGGCGTTACGCACATTCTCCGATTCTCCTTCAATGGCGGTGGTATTCAGCAGCTTATAGTCGACCCGGCTATAAGGCATCAGCCCCACGCTGATACCCCAGCGCTCATGCGCCTTGAATCCGATAGCGAACCGTTTGAAGGCGATGTCTCCGGCAGACTGGGTGTTATTGGCGGTATTGTAAGTTACGGACTTCCCGGCGATGCTCGCTTCAAAATAAAACATCTGCATCGGCATGGCGGTGTAGGACGCAGGGTTGAGTTCGTTCAGGAACTGACCGGAAGGCCGTGCGATCCCGGCGCTGCCCACCCCGAAATTGCGGCTATAGTCACGCTCATCGAGGTCGCCTATTCCGAAAGCGGAGTAGAGTGAATTAACGCCTTTTTGGGCGGAGGCCCGTCCTGAGGTCAACAGCAATATGCAAATGGCGGTAAAAATGCGTGTCATTGGTATAACAGATAATAGATCTTCAAATAAGCGCGGTATCCTTCATGTTTGGCATCTCCCAACACCAGGCGGTTGAGTTGCGCGTAATAATCGCCCGACGAGGGTATGGCCAGCAGCCCCAGGTAAGTCGTCCGTGCCCGCGGCGATCGCCTGGCAATAGCTGGTTACATCGTAACTGTATTTCGTGTTTTCCGGATACAATAAGTCCATAACCAGGTTTCCGTATTGAAATCCGGCGGTGGTGGCGAGGGTATCGCTTACCAGTTGGTTTTTATCGGCGGTACATAGGGTTATACGCGGCGGAAGGCCGAATGTCGCGTATGTGCCGTTGATGGGCGTGAGGACCAGTGAAGCCTGCATCACCCGGCCATATTTGCCCAATAGCGGCAGTCCGGTCATGGAAGGGAAATCCAGGCGGATGACGGTGCCCGCCAGGGCCTGCATCCAGGCGCGGTTGCCGGCATCGTTGCTCAGGAGCCCAGCCGGCCCGGGAGCCAATCCGGCCAGCTGGGTGTTGCTCCTGTCAACATGCACTTCGTTGTATTGCAGTTCCGGGTTGCTTAACGGAAAGTCGATGGTATATTCTTCGATTTCAGTAGTGGCAATATGATAATGCAAGCGCATGACCACAGCGCTGTCGGCGGCGGGTATCCGGAACACCGCCGATCCCTGCGCGGCCCGTAGCTGGAAGCCTTTCATGTAATCCAGGAACAGCAGGTCGGTAGACAGCTCTTCGGATCTGGTGCGCACCTTTTCCAGCAGTTCACGCCCGAATGCATCGTTTAAGCGCATATGTAATGCTTCGCCGCTACGAGGTAATATGTTCACGGCACGGCTGGCGAGCGCTGTGGCTTGCCGCGGTAAGGATTGTGGCTGTAGAAGAAACTTTGATCATCCTCAAGTTCCAGTGGACGGGCCAGCTGATGCAGGCTCCAGGCCTGGGCTGGCATCGTGTCGCCATAGGAATAACTGTCCGGCCTCAAAACGATCTCGATAGAATCATATACTGCCCGTTCGCTGAGCTCGGGAAGCGAAATGGGTTTGGTGACACGGAAATTTGCGGCAACATCCAGCCGGCCGGTTTCTGGGTCGGTATACCCGCCAACCAGCAGGTAGCCGCTGGCGGATGAAGGTACCGAGTCAAGTTGTATGGTTCGCATCTCCATACCGATGGTATCGATGAGTGAGTAGTGAACATTGCCGCCGGGGCTACATCCTCATACACAAATCCGCTTTTGTCACAAGCTGCAAGACCGGTAAGCGCGGCCATCGCCAGAAGTTTCCATTTCATATCGCCGCAATGATAAAAGACGGAGGCGCACGCGGATAGCGGGAATATACGGCCGGGGTTTTTTATCGATCATCTCCCGATTCATCCGTCCAATGCCGTAAACAAGGGAGGGAAGGGCGTTCTGGTACTGAAAGACAAAAGCGGCTGACTGGCAGATGAAAACCCGGAATTGGTGGTGCGGCATGGCTGTTCCGTCTATTTTAAAGTACCTGTAACAGTTCGCCGGATAATTTTGACCGGGTTAAAAATCAATTCTATGCAGAAAGGAAAACTATTCGGATGGATGCTGGCGGCAGTCGTGTTGTCGGCATGTTCAAAAAGCGACGACACTGAAGACGAGAACAACGGTAACTGGAAAGAGCTTCCGGAAATGTCGGCCTCGCCACGCTCGGAAGCCGTTGCCTTCGTTATCGGAGATACAGCGTATGTGGGCACGGGGTTCGATGGCGAAAAGCAACTCCGCGACTTCTGGAAATACAATCCCGCCAACGGCTGGAGCCAGGTAGCCAGTCTCCCTGCCGCAGCCGCCGCACGGAGCAGCGCCACCGCTTTCGTGATCGACAACAAAGCATACATCGGCACGGGATTCGACGGGCGGGTTCGCCTCAATGATTTCTGGAGCTACAGCCCCGCTACCGGCGGCTGGGAGCAAAAAGCGCCCCTCGTTGGCCCGGATCCTACCATCAGCCTTGCCCGCCGCGATGCGGTCAGCTTCACAATCAATGGAAAAGGTTACGTAGCGACAGGCAGCGACGGCGCAGGCACAAAAGACGTGTGGATGTACGATCCCGCGGGCGACAAATGGTTTACCCGCCAGAGCTTCGGCGGTAGCAAGCGCACGGAGGCTGTTGCGTTTGTGTTAGGACAGAATGCCTATATCGTAACAGGTACCAACAACAGCGAACTGAAAAACGACATGTGGGTATATGACGCCGCCGCCGACAACTGGACGCAGAAAAATAAGATCGCCAATGTGCTCGACGACTCCTTCGACGATGAGTATAATATCGTTTGCAGCCAGGCCGTTGCATTTACCGCCAATAACAAAGCTTATGTAGTAACCGGTACCGGCAACAGCATCAGCAAAGCCACGTGGGAGTACGACGGCGTTACCGACCGCTGGACCAAAGTGCGCGACTTCGAAGGCGCCGCCCGCTACGGGCCGTAGCCTTCGTACTGGGTGGAAAAGGTCATGTGGCATCTGGCCGTACAGGAAGCCTCCAGCTGGATGATGTGTATCAATTTGAACCGAATGCCACTTACAACGAAAATGACTAAGCAGAAAATTGCATTACTACTCCTGTTGGCAACGGCCGGCTCCCAGACATCGTGCCGGGAGCGGCCGTACCGGCTGGCAACGGAGCTGGCGCCCCGGGGCTGGGCATACCGGATCACCTTTAAAGGAAAACCTATGATTTACCAGGCACAAATTCCCGCGGTGCAAGGATACTATCCCTTCCGCAATGAGGCCGACGCCCGGCGTACAGGGGCCCTGGTCTTGCAAAAGCTGGAAGATGGACAATTGCCCGCGGTCAGCATTGCAGAGATAGACAGCCTTCGGCTGACACGATAATTTTTAACACTTGGTTAAGAACCCGGAAACCTGTTTTAACACTTGGTTAAGACTTATGTGGCGTAAGTTTGAGCCGCATCACACCTATGGTCTTTTGGAGGAAAATACTGGGTAACCGGCTCGTCGTAATTAGTTTGCATATCGCGGTTTGGGTGTTGTTGTTCATCTTTCCCTTTTTAGTGTACCGGATCCGTGTAGACGATCATTTATTCTATTGGAAGGAAGGAGTGAACACACTGTTCATCGTCGGACTGTTCTATCTGAATTATTACGTATTAATACCGCGCTTCTTCACGCGCAGGCGCATCGGCATCTATATCGGGCTGGTGGCGTTGGTGCTGGCGGGTATCGGGCTGCAGCAGGCGCTGGTGGAGTATACTTTCATGCGTATGCATGGCGGGCGCACAGGCAGGCCGTTTGTAATGGCGGCGCATTATGTTGGTGAAGGATATGCAATGAAAACGCGCTCTGGCGGAACCTGGCCGTTGCAACGGGATCGTCGCAGGCAGCGCAATTAGCCATTGACACCATGGAGGTTGCTCATCATACCATCATGCTTAGCGATAGCCTGATGCCGCCGCCCAGTATTGCGCCGGGCCGGAATGCGTGACCGGAATATTCTGGGGATGTTCCTTTTCCCGGATATCTTCCGCAAGTCGGCCACGTTTACACTACTGGTATTGTTTATCGGCGGGTTTATTAAAGTTGCGTTGGAATGGTTTAAAAGCGAGCAGCAAAAAGAAGCCCTGAAAGTAGCGAACCTGAATGCTGAGCTGCGTTTCCTGCGATCGCAGATCAATCCGCATTTTCTATTCAATAGTTTGAACACCGTATATTCCCGGCGCACCGGCAAAGCCCTGAAACAGAGCATGCCCTGGTGAAGCTGTCGAATATCCTGCGGTATATGATCTATCAGAGTAACGAAGACCAGGTTTTACTGGGCAATGAAATCCGCTATCTGCAGGATTTTATCGATATGCAGCGCCTGCGGCTTGCGCGGGACATTCCGGTGGATGTCAGCGTTACCGGCGACCCGTCTGGATTAAGGATAGCACCTATGCTGCTGATCCCATTCGTAGAGAATGCTTTTAAGCATGGCGTGAGTTACGAAGAGCCGTCGTGGATACACGTCGGGCTTCAAATTTCGGAAGGCGGACAATTGCGTTTGACCGTACGTAACCGGCTGCTGGAGCGGCGGGTATCGGAAAAGGGAGGCGTGGGATTAGGGAATACGCTGAAGCGCCTGGAACTGATGTACAAAGATGCACACGAGATCACAATCAGAGAGCAAGGGAACGAATTTATTGCAGACTTAATAATTGCTTTGAAACATGATGAAGTGCATTGCGTTGGATGATGAGCCGCTGGCGCTGGAGATTATTACCGACTTCGCGGCGAAGGCCCCTTTTCAGATGGAGCTGACGGCATTTACCAATGCCTCGCGGGCATTGGGATTCCTGCAACAGGAGCCGGTAGACCTGATATTCCTGGATATTAAAATGCCGGATATTACTGGCATACAATTCTTAAAATCGTTGAAGCGGCCGCCGATGGTTATCTTCACTACCGCATACGAAGAGTATGCGTTGGATGGGTATAACCTGGATGTGGTGGATTACCTCCTCAAGCCTATCCCTTTTGAGCGCTTTATCAAAGCAGTTACAAAAGCGGAAGAGTATCGTTCCATCGCATCGCCCAAACCGCCGGAAACTGATTATATCTTCGTCAAAACAGAGTACCGCATCATTAAAATTAACCTGGAAGATATATTGTATATCGAGGCATTGAAAGACTACATCAAGATCTATACGGCCAATCAGCCCATCCTTACGTTGAAGAGTCTTAAATCTTTTGAATCGCGTCTTCCGAAGGATAAATTTATGCGTGTGCATCGATCTTACCTCGTGGCGATGAATAAAATAAATTCGGTGGAACGCAATACGGTCATGATCGCCAATCAATCCATTCCCATCAGCGAAGGTTATCGCGATAAGTTCTACGATGTCATCACGCGATACTCGTAATGGTATAAAACCATGTACAAAAAATGGCAAACTGAACAAAAGTTTTGTGTTTGATTTATTCCTACATTTTTTCCATAATTGAAAAGCCAACTATGGAAATTGAAGGAGTACAACTAAAGAAGAAATATTATTTTATTGATGAAAGTGGGGATCCGAATTATTTTGGTCGCCATAATAAACTGTTGGTCGGGACTGACGGATTTCAGCCATATCTCATCGTTGGGATGATAGAAACTGAAAGCCGGAAAGCAATAAGAAAAGCAGTCGTAGATTTTACAGACTTTATTCGGAATGATGTTCTATATAATAGTATCCCTTCTATTAAAAATGACAAGCAATGGTATTTGCATGCATGTAATGATCATGCAGAAGTTAGAATTCAGTTCTTTGAACGGTTAAGGAAATTGGGAGGATTTAATGCGCATATTGTCGTTGCTAAGAAAAATGTCGAGATTTTTAGGACCAGGTATAATAATAGATCGTCTGAATTTTATTTCGATGTTGTACAACAACTTCTCAAAGGTCGACTTACTGGTAGTCATCAACATCAAATTTATTTGGCGGAAAGGCAAGGTAATACACTGCCAAGGTTTGCAGATGCAGTGAAGAATTCAATAACGCAAGATGAATATTGTCAATGGAATGTAGAGCTAGTCAATGGTAAGCATATGCCGGAGATAAGTATAATAGATTATCTCATGTGGGCAATTCAACGAAATTTGCTGAAGGGGAAGACAGGTATTTTAGGGCATTAAGAGATAAGTTTGGGGATATTGTTACGATGTTTGATTAAAAAGTAAAAGCTAAAAAATCTTTCAACCCCCGTGCCTTTTCAGGCAACCCCGTAAGATACGAGTTATGTAAGTTGAACCACTTTTTAGCTTTTACCAAAGATAGTTATAAAAACGATAGCTTCAAATGTAAAAGCTTCTTCAGTCCCCGTACTTTTATAAACAGCGCCCTTCAGCATAACAAAACTTAACCCTCTGTGCCGTTGAACCGACTTCGACTGTGTCAAAATTAAGGTAATTCGATATTATTTTATCAGTGACGGGGAATATTGAAAACGTTTTTCTCAAAGTGATATTTGCTGTAAAAAGCGAAGTGGGATGGTGCATAAAAAAATCCGGCAGTAAAATATACTGCCGGATTATTCTTCTATACAAGTGAAGTCTTAAATCAGTTCTTTCAGCTTGGCTACCACGGCGTCCACCTCTTCTTTCGTGTTGGTGTGCGAGAAAGAGAAGCGCACCGCAATGCGGTTGGGATCGCTGCTGAGGGCACGGATTACGTGGGAGCCAGCATCGGCGCCGGAGGTGCAGGCGCTGCCGCCGGAGGCGCAAATGCCATTAATGTCCAGGTTGAAAAGGAGCATCTCGCTTTTCTCCGTTTTAGGAAAGACACATTCAGGACAGTGTAGAGGCTGCGGCCATGGAGATCTCCGTTGAAGGAAACATCCGGGATGTGCTGCTCTAGTTGTTCTGCCATGTATTTGCGGAGGCCGTCGATGTACTGGCTGTGTTTCTCGTGGTGCTCAGTGGCCATTTCCAGGGCTTTGGCGAAGCCTACGATGCCATAGAGGTTTTCGGTGCCGGCGCGCATATTGCGCTCCTGAGAGCCGCCCATGAGGTAAGGGTGGATCTTTACATTCTCATTGATGTAGAGAATTCCAACACCTTTGGGGCCATGGAATTTGTGGCCTGCGCCGTTGATAAAGTGCACGGGGTATTGCGCAGATCAAAGGGTAGTGCCCTACGGTCTGCACCGTATCAGAATGGAAAATAGCATCGAATTCCTTACATAGGTTACCCACCGCGTGGATATCGAGCAGGTTACCGATTTCGTTATTGGCATGCATGAGGCTCACCAGTGTGCGCTCTTTGCTCTCTGCCAGCAGGCGGCGGAGGTCTTCGAGGTCTACGTGCCCGTTGGGGAGCAGTTTTACCCAGGACAGGCGGATCTCGTCGCGGCAATAAACGTGTTCAACGGTGTGGAGGGTGGCATGGTGCTCGATGGGGAGCTGATGATGTGGCGGCAGCCCAGGTCGCGGATGGCCGCATTAATGGCCGTGTTGGTGCTTTCTGTACCGCCGGAAGTGAAGAAAATCTCCCCGGGATGAGCGTTCAGGATCTTAGCCACGGATTTCCGGGCGTTTTCGATGCCCAGGCGCGACTCACGGCCATATGAATAAATGGAGGACGGATTGCCGAACTTTTCTGTCATATACGGCAGCATGGTGTCCAATACGGCCGGGTCGAGTGCCGTGGTGGCGGCATTGTCGAAATAAATTCTTTCCAAGGTCGTGCGGGTTTGGTGGTTTTTGATTATAAAAGTGGCACAAAATTAAGGAATTGGCGCAAAGAAAAACGGATGACGGTTATTTCCGCCATCCGTTCATCCATCTATAAGTCTATAGGAATTATATAAATTCCTTAATATCCTGCATGATTTTACGGGCGATATTGTCTGCCGTGGTCTCATTCTGGCTTTCCGCATAGATACGGATAATGGGCTCGGTGTTGGACGTGCGCAGGTGCACCCAGTCCTTGTCGAACTCAATTTTGAGGCCGTCTTCTGTGTTCAGGGGCTGGTTTTTGTACTTACCCTTGATCTTTTCGAAAACTTCCTTCACGTCGATCCCTTTGTCCAGCTCGATTTTATTCTTGCTGATGAAATAGTCGGGATATGAGTTCCGGAGGGCTTTCATGGTCTTTTGCTATGCGCCAGATGGCTGAGGAACAGACCGATGCCGATGAGGGCGTCGCGGCCGTAATGGAAGTCCGGCACGATGATGCCACCGTTGCCTTCACCGCCGATCACAGCGTTTACAGCCTTCATTTTGTTCACCACATTCACTTCGCCTACAGCGGAAGGGTAGTACTCACCGCCATTCTTGATGGTAATATCTTTCAGCGCCTGGGTGGAGCTCATGTTGGATACACTGTTGCCTTTGCGGTGTTTCAGGACGTAGTCCGACACTGCTACCAGGGTATATTCCTCGCCGAACATGCTGCCATCTTCACAAACGAAGCAGAGCCGGTCTACGTCCGGGTCAACGGCGATTCCGAAGTCGGCCTGGCTTTTATCTACCTCATTGCTGAGCGCGGTGAGGTTTTCGGGCAGAGGCTCCGGATTATGCGCGAATTTGCCGGACACATCATCAAAGAGTGTGGTTACTTCCTTGACACCCAGTGCTTTAAGCAGTGCCGGGACGAAAATGGCGCCGGTGGAGTTCACGGCGTCAACCACTACTTTGAAGTTGGCGGCTTCGATGGCAGCCTTGTCAACGAGGGGTAGTTCAATACCAGGTCGATGTGCTTCTGAAGGTAGGAGTCATCTTTACGGTAAGAGCCGAGTTTGTTCACGTCTGCGAAGGTGAAGTCTTCCCGGGCGGCAATATCCAGCAGCTCGGCGCCGTCTGCGCCGGAGATGAACTCGCCTTTCGCGTTGAGGAGCTTCAGGGCGTTCCATTCGCGGGGGTTGTGGCTGGCGGTCAGGATGATGCCACCCGCTGCCTGTTCGAGGGGAACGGCGATTTCCACGGTGGGCGTAGTGCTAAGGTCCAGGTCTACTACGTCAATACCAAGGCCGTTGAGGGTGGAAATAACCAGTTGTTTGATCATTTCCCCGGAAATCCGGCCGTCTCTTCCGATCACCACTTTCCTGTTCTCCGCGTTCTGCTTCAGCAGCCATGTACCGTAAGCCGCGGTGAACTTTACCACGTCGACAGGGAAAGTCCTTCGCCGGGCTTGCCGCCGATGGTGCCGCGAATTCCCGAAATTGATTTAATCAGTGCCACTTTATTGGATTTTTTTAGGATGGCAAAGATAATCGATTCCCTATTTATCGGCTCCGCTAATTTGTCAGGTCCCGATTGCTTCCCGGGATGTTGGTGCAATTAGTGTATATTTGCCGCTACGTATAAAATTTTACGGGAATATAACTAAAGGGAAATAATAAGATAACAAGATGATGCAGCTTTGGTCGCGGATACCCAGATACATCCGGTATATATTTACCCAAACCTTGTACCTGTTCGGTTTCCTCGTGGCGTGGCGCCTGATCTTCTACTTTTTTCTTTTTCACCACCACGATACAGGATAGTGGCGCCATCGCGAAAGCCTGGCACCTGGGGCTTAAATTCGATATGCGGCTGGCGCTTATTTGCATGGCCCCCATCGCCCTGGCGGCCCTGCTGTCGCGCGACCGCCTCTTTGGCCCAGGTTGGCTCCGCAGGCTGCATTTCGGCTATCTTTTCGTTTTGTACGTATTCCTGACCTTATTTTATGTTACTGACCTGGGGCATTACAGCTACCTGGCATCCGTATAGAGCCCTCGGTAACCCGATTCCTCGCCCAGGGGGAACGTGGTACCAATGCCCGCATGCTCTGGGAAAGTTATCCCGTCATCAAAGGCGCAGCCGGAATACTGCTGTTGCTTGTATTCGTGATCTGGTCTTATCGCTCCATTTTCCGGCACTTTGCCCAGCAGGAGGGCGTCCCCGTGCGGCCCAAAGCTTTCGCGGGATGGGTGGTTTTCATCATCTTGCTATTTGGCGCCGGTATTTATGGAAACGTGGCCTATTTCCCGCTGCGATGGAGCCAGGCCATGTTCACGCGCGACAATGGCATCACTTCCCTCAGCCTTAATCCAGTCCTCTATTTCGTCTCCAACTTCTCCGTAAAGGATGACACATACGATATTGAGCTCACCCGCAAATATTACGCGCCTGTCGCCCGATACCTCGGCGTAGACGAGCCTGATTCAGTAAAATTGAACTATGGCCGCGCCGTAAAGGGCGACACGCTGGCTAAAAAGCCCAATGTCATCATCGTAATGCTGGAATCGGGCGGCGCAGCCATGACGTCCATGTTCAATAACCCGACGAAAGCTACTCTAATCTACAGAAGCTGGCAGATCAGGGCCTTTTCTTCGATAACTTCTACGTACCGGCAATGAGCACCGCACGGACGGTTTTCGGCGTCACGACCGGCCTGCCGGATATCTGCAAATTCAAAACCGCATCCCGGCACCCCGGGATCGTGGACCAGCGGGTGATCATGGATCAGTTCGACGGGTATGAAAAATACTACCTGCTCGGCGGGAATACCAATTGGGCAAACATCCGCGCCGTTTTCACCAACAACGTGGAAGGCATACAGATCTTCGAGGAAGGGTACTTTAAAGCACCCAAGGCGGACGTTTGGGGCGTTTCGGACTTCGATCTCATTTCCGAGTCCGATGAGATCTTCCGCAAAGCCCACCAGGCCGGAAGACCTTTCGTAGCTTTCCTGCAAACTGCTGATAATCATGAGCCTTATACAACTACTGCTGGCAAGGGCGACTTCCGGAAAGTAACGGAGAAAGAAATTGACATGGCTGCTTTCAAGGCTGCGGGCTGGCTGTCTGTCGACCAGTTCAATGCCATGCGGTACCTGGATTACAACGTGGGCTATCTGATGGAACTGGCGGAAAAATCAGGATATCTTGACAATACGATTTTCGTCTTCTTCGGAGACCACTCTGCCCGGTTGAACCCGTTCAAACACATGCCCCTGCCCGAATATGAGATGGGGACCTTTGTAGATCATGTGCCTTGTATCATCTGGGCGCCCAAAATAGTTCAGCCCCGGCGTGTCAGCCAAATGAGCAGCCTGCTGGACGTTTACCCGACCGTGGCGAAAATGGCGGGGGTAAACTATACGAATTACACCATGGGTGTGGATATGCTCGATACGACCTTTGCCGGGGAGCGTTACGCGTTCGTCGTGTACAACAGGGGCGAAAATTACTATGGGTTGATAGGAAAGAAATATTTTTGCGAGATTGGGATGGATAGCGGAAAGATGCGGCTATACGACCTGGAGGCCGATCCGATGAAGGATATCAGTGCCGCCCGGCCGGAAATTGCCGGTGAGCTCGAGAAATTAACCCGCGGATTTTACGAATCCTCCCGATATTTGATGTTTAACAACAAAAAACCGAAATAATACGACCGACACGAAATGGAAGTGCCGAAACAATGGTTCAAAGACTGGTTTAATTCACCGTATTATCACCTGTTATATAGCAACAGGGATGAACGGGAAGCCGCTGCATTTATCGATAAGCTGGTGGATTACCTGCGCCCTGCGCCCGGGGCCCTCATGCTTGACGTGGCCTGTGGCCGCGGCCGGCATGCCAAGTACCGGCAGACAAAGGGTTCAATGTTACCGGCATAGATTTGTCGGAAGAAAGCATCGCCGCGGCGCGGAAGCTGGAAAATGAGCACCTTAGCTTTTTCCAGCACGACATGCGGCTGCCTTTCCGTATCAATTACTTCGACATCGTGTTCAATTTCTTTACGAGCTTCGGTTATTTCGAGTCGCGTCATGAAAACGACAATGCCCTTCGTACGCTGGCCAATAGCCTGAAACCAGGCGGACGGCTGGTGCTGGATTACTTAAACAGTCCTTTTACGGCTGCGCACCGGTGCCTAACGAGATTAAAGAGAAGGAAGATGTGGTGTTTGATATCCACCGGGAAGTGGCAGGAGGGAAGTTCCTGAAAGAGATCCGGATACTGGACCGCAAGAAGCTTTTCCGGACAACATTTGCCGAACGGGTATCTGCGTTCAGCCTGGCTGATTTCAGGGAAATGTTCGCGCTGCAGAAACTGGAAATCACAGACGTTTTCGGGGATTATCATTTTAACACTTTTGATGAGGAGCATTCACCCCGGTTGATCCTCATCGCCCAAAAACGACATCCTGATGAGAACCTTGCTAGAATGGGACCTGCGCTTGTTCTTCAATATAAACAGTAACTGGGCGTCTCCCTTCCTGGACAGCTGGCTGCCCTGGATGCGTGAGCCTTATCTCTGGGCGCCCCTTACCTGTTCCTCATGGTTTTCGTAACCTACAACTGGGGTTGGAAAGGTTTCTGGTGGATCGTTTTTTCATATTGACCTTTGCGCTATGTGATCAGGCCAGCAGTTTCCTGAAAGGGGTGGTGGGCCGTTTGCGCCCGGGAATGACCCCAATATTGCGCCATATGTGCGAATTATGGTAGGGTATTACCCTCAAAGCGGCAGTTTTACGTCTTCTCACGCGGCCAACCATTTCGGGCTGGCCATGTTTTCATTTATAACGCTCCGGCCATATATCCGCCGCTGGGCATGGCTCTTTTTGTTTGGGCAGCGGTGATCTGCTACGCGCAGGTGTATGTGGGCGTGCATTATCCGACCGATATCCTGGGCGGTACGCTGCTCGGATGCCTGGCAGGCTCCCTGAGCGGTGGTTTCTTCAACCGCAGGATCGGGCTGGAGCTGTTACCTGAAAAACAACATGAACATAGCTTACCTTATACTCATCCTGGCCGCCACCGTTTTTGGCGGCATGATCCCCATGATTTTCAAAGGATCAGTCCCGGTTTGCCTATCTATCTGCTGGCTTTTACCGGTGCATTCCTGTTCGGCGTCACCATCATGCACCTGCTGCCGGAAGTCTATCATGAGCTGGGGCATTCCGCCGGAATCTATATCGTTATCGGTTTTTTCCTGCAGGTATTCCTCCAGCAGCTGAGTCATGGTATGGAACATGGGCATACCCATTTGCCGGCTGCCGACGGGCACCATCATCATATTGCAGTAACCCCGCTGCTGGTTGGGTTATCGATCCATGCATTTATGGAAGGCATTCCGCTAGGCTTTCATTACGAGGATAAATCCGCCTTGCCTTCGCTTATGTTAGGGGTTATGGCGCACAAGATACCGGAATCGCTTACCCTGATTACGGTGATGATCCATGCAGGGCAATCCCGCGCCAAACTCTGGCGGATACTCATTATCTTCTCCTGGTAACACCTATTTCGGCACTGCTGGCAGGGTGGCTGGGAGACAGGTCCGAAGCCATTACCCATTCGCTGATTTACATCGTGGCGATGGTAATAGGAGCATTCCTGCATATTTCTACCACGATTTTCTATGAATCAGGTACAAAGCATCATGAACTGAGCAGCAGGAAGGTACTGGCTATCGCTATAGGCCTCGGAATGGCATTTGTTACCCTGATATTTGAATAATTAATTATTTTTAGGCTTTATATATTATGGAAGTCGTCATTATCCTCGTCCTCATTTTGCTCAACGGCATCTTCTCAATGGCGGAGATTGCCTTGGTTTCCGCAAGGAAAGTGCGCCTGGAAAACGCAGCCAAGCAGGGGGACGACAAAGCCAGGGCAGCCCTGAAGCTGTCCAACAACCCGACACTTTTTGTCCACCGTACAAATCGGGATTACGCTGATCGGCATTTTGACCGGTTTGTATTCCGGCGAACAATTGAAGGAAGACGTAAAAGCCTTCGTGATGCAATGGCCGGCGCTTGCTGCCTATAGCAATGCAATTGCCACTGCTATCATCGTAATCTGCGTAACGTACTTTACCCTCGTTTTGGGCGAGCTCTTCCCCAAAAGGATCGGTCTGGCAAACCCGGAACTGATCGCCAAGAACGTAGCGGCGCCCATGACGTTCCTTTCCCGCGTTACTTTCCCCTTTGTTTGGCTGCTTAGCCGTTCTACCGCGGCACTGGTAAGCCTGTTGGGCTGAAGCGCTCTTCAGATAACAATGTGACGGAGGAAGAAATCAAGGCGATTATTTCTGAGGGAACTTCATCAGGTGCTATCGAGGAAACGGAACAGGAAATCATCGAACGGGTGTTTCACCTGGCGACCGCAATATCACCTCCCTCATGACACACCGGACAGACATTGTATGGCTGGATGTGAACGAAGAGGTGGAAAGCTACAAGCGTAAAATCAAGCAAGCCCCGCATTCCGTGTACCCTGTTTGCGAAGGGCAGATTGACAATATCCGCGGTATCCTGACAATCAAGGATTTATATACGGCCGGAAACGTAGCTGTGCTGAAGGATATCATGAAGAAGCCCCTCTTCATCCCCGAAAACAATACCGCTTACCAGGTCTTGGAGAAATTCAAGGAAACACAGATCCATGCCGCGTTTATCGTGGATGAATATGGTACCTTCCTTGGCATGATCACCCTAAACGATATCCTGGAAGCCATTGTGGGCGACATGCCGGAGACCGGTCAGGATGATTATGACATGGTGAAACGTGACGATGGAACTTATCTCATTGACGCCCAGATACCTTTCTACGATTTTCTCTCGAATTCGATATGGAAGACCAAATGGCTGAATTCGAACAGGAATTCGATACCCTGGCCGGATTCATTCTTCACCACCTGGAACACATCCCCAAACCGGCGAAAAGCTGGAATGGCGCCGCTTTATCTTCGAGATCGTGGACATGGACGCACACCGGATTGACAAAATTCTGGTGACTCCCCTGCGAATATTGAAGAAGAGTAATAAATTTACATCCCGAAATGTACCGTCAAGCTGCATTTCGGGATGTATTGCCAGACCGGAGCCGAACGCGACAGGAAACCTCCATCTATAACTGTAAGTTGCAACTAGTTGAATGCCAAAGGAGTATGGTAACCCCTGACCGTCCGCGTAAAATAGGAAGCATTGGATATTAGGAAAAAACATCTTTATACTAATTTTGAGCGCTTTTTTACATAAACAAATAATTTAATTTAAAATAATGGTTGTACTAGGAAGTAAGGTGCTTTCTTTGGAAGAAGTACATAGGGTCTTGTTTGAAGGGGAAGAGTTGGTACTCGATGAAACAGCCGTACAGCATGTGAAAGATAACTTCGAGTTTCTAAAGATATTTTCCGAGAAAAAACTCATTTACGGTATCAACACTGGTTTTGGACCGATGGCCCAATACCGTATACCCGAAAAAGATACGCACCAGTTACAATATAACCTCATCCGCAGCCACAGCTCCGGCGCAGGCAAATGCCTGGCGCCAATTCATACCAAGGCGTTGATGATCGCCCGACTGAGCAGCTTTATGCAAGGCTACTCCGGCGTGCATACCGACCTGGTTTATCTGTTGCGCGATCTTATTAACAACAACGTATACCCCTGCATATATGAGCACGGCGGCGTAGGCGCCAGCGGCGACCTTGTTCAATTAGCCCATCTTGCGCATGCGCTGATCGGGGAAGGAAATGTGCTGTTTGAAGACGAGATCCGTCCGGCGGCGGAAGTATTTGAGCAACTGGGCCTTAAGCCCCTCAAAGTACATATCCGTGAAGGGCTTGCCCTCATCAATGGTACTTCGGCGATGACCGGTATTGCCCTGGTGAATCTCATCGAAGCGCGTAAACTCCTGCTTTGGAGCTGCGCGCTCAGCGCCATGATCAACGAAGTGGTAGAAGCGTTCGACGATCACCTCAGCTACGAGCTCAACATCGTGAAGCGCCATACCGGTCAGAATAAAGTAGCGGAAATGATGCGCGGCATGCTCACCGGCTCTAAGATGATCCGCCACCGGCCCGATCACTTCTATAAAGAGCTGGAAGAAGAGATTTTCAAGGATAAAGTGCAGGAATATTACTCGCTGCGCTGCGTTCCTCAGATCCTCGGCCCATCTACGATATCCTCTTACAAGCCGAAACTATTATTGTCGGCGAGCTCAATTCCGTGAGCGACAACCCGGTAGTAGATCATAAGCAAAGAACGTTTTCCATGGCGGTAACTTCCATGGTGATTATATTTCTCTCGAGATGGACAAGCTGAAGATCGCTATTACCAAGCTTTCAATGCTCAGCGAGCGCCAGCTCAACTATCTCATGAACGATAAGCTGAATCACAAATTCCCGCCGTTTATGAACCTGGGTAAACTGGGCTTCAATTTCGGCATGCAGGGCGTTCAGTTTACCGCCACATCCACCGTTGCTGAAAATCAGACCCTCAGCTACCCGATGTACTTGCACAGCATTCCGAACAACAATGATAACCAGGATATTGTAAGCATGGGCTGCAACGCGGCACAGCTGACATATAAGGTAATAGAAAATACGTTTGAAGTGTTGACCGTGCAGGTAATGACGCTTCTCCAGGCGGTGGATTACCTGAACTGCCAGGAACGTCTGGGCGCGTTCACTTTCAAGATCTATCAGGACATCAGGGCTATTTTCCTAAATTTATTGACGACGCACCCCGTTATGCGGATGTGCAGCGAATCAAGGCTTACCTTATGCGGCACGAGCCGGTGGTAGCGGAGCCGACCGTGGAGAAGCGGAAGAAATCTTCCGTTCAATAGCAATCATTTTACGAAACAACAGCATAAGAAACAATTACACGGATGAAATGCGCATTGATAACTGGAGGTTCCCGCGGCATCGGCAGGGCGGTTTGCATCAAGCTTGCTGAACAGGGGTATCATATCCTGATCAATTACAAAGGCAATACGGCCGCTGCCGAGGAAACGCTCGGAGCCGTACGCCAAAAAGGCTCAGACGGCACGCTCCTGAAATTCGACGTCGGCAGCGAAAAGGAAGTGAACGAAATCCTTGGAGCCTGGATAGAAGCACATAAAGACCGGCAGATTGAAGTCCTGGTAAACAATGCCGGCATCCGGGAAGACATGATGCTGTTCCAGATGCCCACCGAAAAATGGAAAAGCGTGCTCGATGCGAGCCTGGACGGCTTTTTCTATGTTACCAAGCTCGTGCTCACCGGTATGCTGCTCAAACGGTACGGCCGTATCGTGAACATGGTTTCACTTTCCGGTTTGAAGGGAACCCCGGCCAGGTGAACTACAGTGCTGCCAAGGCCGGCCTCATCGGCGCCACCAAAGCCCTCGCGCAGGAAGTCGCCAAGCGTAATGTGACCGTTAACGCCGTGGCTCCGGGTTTTATCAGGACAGATATGACAGAAGGCCTCCCTGAAAAAGAGCTTTCCGCCATGGTACCCATGCAGCGCTTCGGAACTGCCGAAGAAGTGGCAGAAGCGGTAGCCTTCCTTTCGTCGAAGGGCGCTTCTTACATTACAGGGGAGGTACTGAACATCAATGGCGGCCTTTATTCCTGATCCGGATTCCTGATCCGGAAGCAATCAGCAGCATAACAACAGTAAGATAACGGGGCTACGGCTCTGTGACGATAATTTAACACAGCGCATGAACAGAGTAGTGATCACAGGCATCGGCATTTATTCCTGTCTTGGTAAAGACCTGGAAGCGGTGAAGGACTCCCTTTCCAGGGTAGGTCCGGCATCGTGCTGGACCCCGAGCGGAAGCAATTCGGATATCGTTCCGGACTTACCGGCATGGTGGACAGGCCGGAGTTGAAGGGTTTGCTGGACCGGCGCGCAAGGCTGATGATGCCTGAGCAGGCGGAATATGCGTATATGAGCACCCGCGAGGCCCTGGCCAATGCGAAAATGGGCCAGGATTACCTGGATTCGAAAGAAGTGGGGCTGCTGTTCGGCAACGACAGTTCAGCTAAGCCTGTAGTGGAGGCAACGGATATTATCCGCGAAAAGAAAGATACAATGCTCGTAGGCTCAGGGTCGGTTTTCCAGACCATGAACTCTACGGTAAATATGAATCTGGCGACGATTTTCCGGCTTAAAGGCGTGAATTTCAGCGTGAGCGCCGCATGCGCCAGCGGATCGCATGCTATTGGGTTAGGGTACATGTTCATCAGATCCGGCATGCAGGACGCAGTTATCTGCGGCGGCGCTCAGGAAATCAACGTGTACGCCATGGGTAACTTCGACGCAATTGCAGCTTTCTCTGTCCGGGAAAGTGATCCGGCCCGCGCATCGCGGCCGTTTGACCGTGACCGCGACGGATTGGTACCTTCCGGCGGCGCTGCCACCGTGATACTGGAGAGCCTCGAATCCGCCCAACGCCGTGGAGCGCCTATCTTAGGTGAAGTTTTGGGATATGGGTTCTCCTCCAACGGGGCACATATCAGCAATCCTAGTGTGGAAGGCCCTACCCGTAGCCTGGAAATGGCTCTGCGGGATGCGAACCTTCAACCGAAAGACATTGGTTATATCAACGCGCACGCCACATCCACCCCTGCCGGCGATGCCAGTGAAGCAAAAGCGCTATGGTCCGTTTTTGGCGAATGCAAGACTCCGGTTAGCTCTACCAAGGGTATGACCGGCCACGAATGTTGGATGGCGGGGGCGAGCGAGATCGTTTATTCGATGTTATGATGCAGAACGGCTTTATGGCGCCTAACATCAATTTTGAGAATCCGGACGAAGATTCTGCCAAACTGAACATCGTAACGAATACACTTAGTAAAAACTTTAATATATTTTTGTCTAATTCCTTTGGCTTTGGAGGTACAAACTCCTCCCTTATTGTCAGGAAATGGGAATAATTCATACATATGGGCGGTGTTGGGCGGTTTTTCTATAATTTTGCCCTGTAGCCCACATGCGAACACATTGGATGCAAAGTAAAAGCTATCTAACCTATATCTGGAACACTTAAAGTTTATGGAAATCAAGGAGATCATTCAAAAAACCAATGCTTTTCTGGCGGAAGAATTCGAAGTTTCCCCGAAAGCATTACCCCGAGGCGGACCTTAAGGCGACGCTGGAGCTGGACAGCCTGGACTATATTGACCTGGTAGTGGCCATTGAGAATAATTTCGGTTTCAAAGTGAAACCCGAAGACTTCCAGGGCATCGTTACCTTCCAGGACTTCTACGATTATGTCATTCAACGTGTTAAACAAAAAGAACTGGTATAATGCCATCCTGGCAGGGTAAGTCCAAAGGAAATAAGCTCGGTTACCGGATCTTCATTGGTGTATTGCGTTACGGAGGAGTTCGTCCGGCTTATTTCCTGCTGGCATTCGTTTCAGCTTATTATTGCCTGTTCTCCTATAGCACTGCCCGGTCTATGTACCGGTTTTTTCGTTATAAGATGCAATACAACCGGTGGCGTTCCTTGACGTCAGTTTACCGGAATATTTATATTTTCGGCCAGACTTTGATCGACAAGGTAGTAGTGATGGCCGGAGTCCCCAATCGTTTCAGCTTCGATTTCGATGGCGAGGAGCGGCTCCACGCAATGGTCCAAAGTGGCAAGGGCGGTATCATGCTCAGTGCGCACCTGGGCAATTGGGAAGTAGCCGGTCACCTGTTCACCCGTCTTAACACGAAAATCAATATCGTGATGTTCGACGGTGAGCATGAAAGGATTAAAAGTTACCTCGAAGGTGTAACGGGAGGGCGGAATGTGCATGTCATCGTTTTGAAGGACGATCTTTCACATATTTACGCCATCAACGACGCATTGGGCAAACAGGAACTGGTGTGCATGCACGCCGACCGATTTTTGCCCGGCAATAAAACTGCGGAAAAGGAGTTTTTGGGAGAGTCCGCGCGCTTCCCCGTAGGTCCTTTCCTGTTGGCTTCCACGTTCAGGGTCCCTGTTTCGTTTGTGTTTGCTTTCAAGAAACCGCCACGCATTATCATCTCTACGCCACCGATCCCAAAGTTTACCCCGGAGCGAAGCAGGGTGGAATGGACCAGTCGATGGATGATTTTGTAGGCATAATGGAAGAAAAAGTGCGGAAGTATCCGCTGCAATGGTTCAATTATTATGATTTCTGGTCTAAAGACTGACAATACGCATATGCATCAGGAAGAAATTACCGAATATATCCCGCAACGTCCGCCGATCGTCATGATCAGCAGGTTGGTGGAAGCGGGAGAAAAGAACATCCGCACAGAGCTGGATGTAGCCGCCGATAACGTGTTTGTAGAAAACGGGAAGCTCATGGCCCCGGGGCTCGTGGAAAATATCGCGCAGACTGCCGCAGCCCGCGTAGGCTTTCTGGCAAAGCGCGACAATGTACCCGTGCCGCTTGGTTTCATCGGCGCTATCCAAAACCTTGAAGTGCTCGAGTTGCCACCTGCCGGCGCCACCCTTCAAACGGAAATCATCATCACCCATGAACTGTTCAATGCTACCGTGGTGAAAGGCTCCGTTTCGCATGAAGGGCGCATCCAGGCGCAATGTGATATGAAAATCTTCATAGCCCAAAAAAATAAAACAAGAGTCACCATGAAACTGAAAAATCTCGCTTTGCCCTTGATCGCTTTCGCCCTGAGCGTATCCGCGGCAAACGCACAAAGCAGCAAAGACGTATTCGACCCGGAAGTGAAACTGACCTGGATTGGCCTGGATTGGAGTAAAACCCATGTTATCGGCGATGCCGCGGCTAAAGCGGATCAGATCATCGACAGAAACTTCGTGGAAGTAAACCAGAAAATAGTCAACGAATACAAAAATTCGACATCGCTAAGGCTTTCCGCCGCAGCGAAGTGAGCACAGACATCGGACCGGTTAATAAAAGAACCTCCAAGATTGATCCGGATAATCTGTTGTCCGACAACTCCGACGATTATCAGGCACTGAAACCCGAAGATATCACCACGCTTGTAAAAGGTTTCGACTTCAATGGCAAAACCGGCATCGGCATTGTTTGGTTCGTGGAAGGTATCAACAAGACCAGAAAGCAAATGTCTGTATATGTGACCCTGGTAGATATGAAAGCAAAGAAAGTGCTGTTTACCGAGCGCATGACCGGCGAGTGGGGCAACAATAAACTTCGGCCGACGTTTGGATATACCTCCACATATTTATATTGTGTGAAAGAAATCCTGGACGAGATAGCTGATAAGAAATACAAGGAGTGGAAATCCACTTACGGAGGATAATTTTAAACTAAAACAGAAAAGATATTCATGCAACCTGTATTGAGCGAGAAGGCGGAGGTGCTGGTCCGGTTCAATGAAGCAGATCCGCTGGGCATTGTGTGGCACGGCAACTACATCCGGTATTTCGAAGACGGGAGGAAGCTTTCGGCGCGAAATACAGGTTGCGTTATCTCGACATTTTCGCACAGGGCTATACGGTACCTGTCGTAAATGTCGAATGTAATTATAAGCGGCCTTTACGATATGGCGACCGTGTGCTGGTGGAAACCCGCTACATCCCTACAGAGGCCGCCAAGATTCGTTTCGAGTACACCTTATACAACGCGGAAACCCGCGAAGTGGTTTGCACGGGCGCCTCCGTGCAGGTATTCCTCGACAAGGAAGCCGATATCCTGCAACTGACCGTTCCCGCGTTTTTCGCGGAATGGAAAAAGAGTGGGGCTGTAATAATGACGAAGGTATACCTGGCTGCGGAAAACATCATTTCACCCCTCGGGCTCACCGCCCGGGCCAACTTTGAGCGTCTTCTCGCCGGCGAAAGCGGTATCCGCCGGCAACCTGGCGGTTTTTTCGCATCGGCCCTGCCTGATGAGCTGCTGCGCCCCGCCGCGCAGGCAGCGGGCCTGGAAGCAAACACGCGTTTCGAACAAATGTTGGCGCTTAGCATCAAAGACGCGCTTTCCCGCACGAAGGTGCCCGTCAACGACAAGCGCACTGCTTTCATCCTTTCCACTACCAAGGGTAACATCTCGCTGCTGGAACAGGGGAAAGCCGGGACTGCAGGTACCTCCATGCTGCTGCACGCCACTGCCGCTCAGGTCGCGAAGATAGTGGGTGCGGAGGCACAGCCCATAGTGGTGAGTAACGCCTGTATTTCAGGCCTCCTTGCCATCCTCATCGCCCAGCGCCTTATCCGCGCAGGGCAATTTGACCACGCCGTAGTTTGCGGGGCAGACGAGCTGACCAGGTTCGTACTGTCCGGCTTCCAGTCGTTCCAGGCCGTTTCAGACGAGCCCTGCCGCCCGTTCGATGCGGCGCGGAAAGGAGTGACGCTAGGGAAGGCGCCGCTACGGTCGTCTTAACAAAGGATACAACATTGTTGCCGGCAGGCGAAGCCGTCCTCCTGGGCGAAGGAGCTTCCAGCAACGATGCCAATCATATTTCCGGTCCATCGCGAACTGGCGCCGAATTATCTTCAGCGCTTACTGCCGCGATGCGCCGGAGCCGACTGGAACCCTCGGACATCGGGTTCGTATCGGCGCACGGCACCGCCACACTGTATAACGACGAAATGGAAGCGAAGGCATTCCATTTATCGGGATTGCAGAATGTTCCCGTCAACAGCCTCAAAGGCAACTACGGCCACACCCTTGGCGCGGCGGGCCTTATCGAGACGGTGGCGGGGATCTATGCGATGAAACACGGTGTAGTATTGCCTACCGCCGGCTTTGAATCATCCGGAATCAGCCATTCTTTGATGGTGAGCAGTCAAATTGAAAAACGCCCTATCCGTCACTTCCTCAAGACCACGTCCGGTTTCGGGGATGCAATGCCGCGATGGTGTTCAGCAGCGTGACATTGTAAAAATTAAAAAGCAGATCACCCATGAACTTTTTACGAAGGAAACAAAAACCGCATTACAGGCGAAAGAACAGGCCCTCTGGCTGGCTTTTGCACCCATTGCCTTCCAGGCCTCAAAGGCGCTGAGAGACATGGGGTCCTCAAAGCCGTGTCTGACGCCGGCATGCAGGGTATCACCATCGACGAGATACTTCCCAAAGTCAACCTCTCCCGCTACTCACTCCGCGTGCTGCTGGAAGCAGGCCTGGCATGGATATGCTGCTGATTAACGAAAAACGCTATACGCTGTCCAAAACCGGTTATTTCATCCTCAACGATGAACTTACCCGCATTAATATGGACTTTTCGCACGATGTCTGCTATAAAGCGATGTATCACCTGCAGGATAGCCTGACGGAAGGCCGTCCTGCGGGGTTGCAGGAGCTCGGCCCGTGGGAGACGATCTACCAGGGGCTTTCCATCCTTCCCGAACCAGCCCGCACCAGCTGGTTCAACTTCGATCACTACTACTCCGACCTCGCTTTCCCCGGTGTATTGCCGATCGTTTTTGAGCACAAGCCTAAGAAACTGCTCGACATTGGCGGTAATACCGGCAAATGGTCAATGGCCTGCGCCGGTTACGATCCCGACGTACATGTAACCATTATGGACCTGCCTGTACAGATCAACGTAGCGCGCCAGAATATCAACGCTGCCGGGCTGCAGGACCGTGTTTCCTTCTTTGAAACCAATATCCTGGATGAAAGCCTGCCTTTTGCACAGGGATTCGACGTCATTTGGATGAGCCAGTTCCTGGATTGCTTCTCTGAAGAGCAGATCATCAGCATCCTCCGCCGTTGCCGGGAAGCGCTCAACGATGGCGGCAGCGTGTTTATCCTGGAACCTTTCTGGGACAAACAACAGTTCAAGTCGGCTGCGTTCTGCCTGCAGCAGACGTCACTGTATTTTACAGCCATCGCCAACGGCAACAGCCAGATGTACCATACGGACGAGTTTTACGACTGTATCCGCGCGGCAGGGCTGAAAGTGGAGATGGAAAACCATAAAGTAGGGCTCAGCTATACGCTGCTGCGCTGCGTTAAAGCTTAGGAAAAATTAAAACCCTTCCATATGACAACTGAAAAGGTGGATGTATTAGTGATTGGCGCCGGCCCCTCCGGTACGGTGGCCGCATCCATAATCAACAAGGCCGGCTATTCAGTGAAGATCGTAGAAAAACTGAAATTCCCCGATTCGTAATCGGTGAGAGCCTTTACCCCGATGCATGGACGCACTGACCGAAGCTGGCTTCATAGATGCCATCTCCGAGAAAGGTTTCCAGAAGAAATTTGGCGCAAAATTCGTCAAGCAAGGCAAAATTTGCGACTTCACCTTTGCAGACCAGCACACCCCAGGCTGGCAATGGACGTGGCAGGTAACCCGTGCCGATTTTGATTATACCCTGGCACAAACCGTTGAGAAGATGGGCGTTCCGGTGGAATATGAAACTACCGTAACCGGGATCGTCTTCAATGGTTCCGATTCCGTAACCACTGTGGAAGATGTCCACGGCAACAAGAAACAAATCGAAGCCCGGTTTATTGTAGACGGCAGCGGATATGGCCGCGTCATCCCCAAACTCTTTAACCTGGAGAAAGAATCCGTTTTGCAACCCCGCAAAGCATTGTTCGCCCACACCCACGACATCCGCCGTTCCATGGCCGACGAGCCCAACCGCATCACCGCGGTCGTGCACGAAAAAGGCGTTTGGATCTGGATTATCCCATTCTCTACCGGTGTAACTTCCGTTGGTTTCGTGGGAGAACCGTCGTACCATGAAAGATTTACCGGCACTCCCGAAGAGATGTTCCGCGCCATGCTGGCTTCCGAGCCGTATACCGCAGAGCGTTTCAAAGACGTGGACTTCGCCTTCGAGCCGCGCAAGCTGGAGTCTTGGAGCGCCACTACCGATAAATTCTACGGAGATGGTTTCGTGCTCACGGGCAACGTAACTGAATTCCTCGACCCGATCTTCTCCTCAGGTGTTACGCTGGCCACCGTTTCCGCACAGACTGCGGCCAAACTGGTGATCCGCAAGCTGAAAGGGGAAGCGGTAGACTTTGAAGAAGAATATATGAAGCCCACCATGCAGGGCGTGAACGTATTCCGTTCCTACGTGATGGCTTGGTATGAGGGTACGCTCGACACTATCTTCTTCTCCAAGAATCCCGATCCCCTCGTCAAACAGCAGATCTGCTCCGTTTTGGCAGGGTATGTGTGGGATACGTCTAACCCGTACGTTGAACTGCATGCTACCGAACTGAAAAGGCTCGCGCGCAAGATCGAACTCACGGAAAAACTGGGTAGCTTATAATGAATAAAGAAGGCATATATATCAACGCATCCTGCATCATCCGTCACCACTCGGCAGAGAAAAACGGGCAACCGGTATATGAAGCGCGGCACGCGGACCTGCAGGACTTCCTGCGTGGGCTGTACGACCGTTTCAGTGGCCAGTATCCGAAGTTCCATAAAATGGACCTGCTTTCAAAGCTGGGTTGGGCGGCTACGGAAATACTCCTGCAGGATATGCCAATGGATATTTATGCCCCTGAAGATACGGGCGTAATACTCGCCAACGCGAGCAGCAGCCTGGACACGGACGAAAAGTATTTCGAGACCGTTCATGAGATCGCCAGTCCTGCGCTGTTCGTTTACACCCTCCCCAATATCGTGATCGGGAGATCAGTATCCGGCACAAATTCAAGGGCGAGAACGCTTTTTTGTTTCGGAAAGATTCGACATACCTTTTATAACGGGTTATGCGGCGCAATTGCTGGAAAGCGGCACAGTAAAAGCCGTGATTTGCGGATGGGTGGAACAGTACCACGCAGGCCACGAAGCGGCTTTTTACCTGTTGGAATCAACCCCGCGCGGCATGGCTTTGCCTTTTAGCGCGGCATCAGTAGAAAAATTGTATAGCTAATATGGAAAAGTTGATGCAGGATCTGAAAGAACAGATCATTCAACAATTGAATTTGCAGGAAGTGAAACCTGAAGACATCGGTGACGACCAGCCGCTTTTCAAGGAAGGGCTCGGCCTCGATAGCATCGATGCACTGGAGTTGATAGTGTTGCTGCAGCAGCATCATAACATCCGCATTGCCAAACCGGAAGACGGTCCGAACATTTTCTATTCCGTTCGGACAATGGCTGAATACATCACCGCGGAGAAAGCGAGGCAGGCATGATGAAAGGGAGCGTTTGGATAGCGGGAGGCGGCGTCATTTCCGGCATCGGTCAGAACCTGGACGAGTGCATGGCTTCATTTGAAGCGATGCGCCCTGGTATGGCCTATATGCAGCACCTGCATTCCGCTCACGCCCGCACTTTTCCTGTCGTGGAGGTAAAAGCTGGTAACGATGAACTCGCTGCCCGCGCGGGAATGCCCGCGCACTGGAGCCGCACCGCCCTCCTGAGCCGCATAGCCGCACTGGAAGCATGGGAGCGTTCCGGACTGGGCGATATCAGTGATTACCGGACCGGCTTTATTTCCGCCAATACCGTTGGCGGGATGGATAAAACCGAGGAGTTCATGGAGGTTTTCCTGGCCGACCCTTCAAAAGGGAACTCCGTCAGGTAGTGCATCATGAATGCGGCGCCGTCACCGAACTGGTGGCCGACGCCATGGGGATCCGTCATCACGTGTCTACCATCAGCACCGCCTGTTCTTCCGGCGCCAATGCATTGATGTATGGAGCGCGGATGATACGTGCAGGGATGCTGGATGTGGTGATTGCCGGAGGGACAGATGCACTGACGCGTTTCACGCTCAATGGATTCAACACCCTCATGATCCTCGATCAGCAAAACTGCCGCCCGTTCGATGATACCCGTACAGGGCTCAATTTGGGCGAAGGTGCGGGATATGTCGTACTGGTGTCTGATGCTGTGGCGGAGAAGATCAGTCCCTGGTGCCGGCTTGCAGGATTCGCCAATGCGAACGACGCCTATCACCAGACGGCTTCCTCGCCCGATGGTACCGGTAACTTCCTGGCGATGAAAAGTGCATTGGATATGGGTGGATTGCAACCGGCAGACATCGGTTACATCAACCTTCATGGTACCGGTACCCAGAATAACGATAGCTCGGAAGGGCTGGCCATTACCCGGCTTTTTGGGGAAAGCGTGCCGCCGGCTAGCTCTACCAAGAGCTTTACCGGGCATACGCTCGGTGCCAGCGGAGGCATAGAGGCGGTATTTTCCGCATGGGCCCTTCGCGAAGGGATCATTTATCCCAACGCCAATTTCTCCGTGCAAATGAAAGAACTGGCTTTTTCGCCGGTGACTGCTTTTTCACGGGGTAATGGACTGCGGAACGTGATGTCGAACTCATTCGGGTTCGGCGGTAACTGTTCCAGCCTGGTCTTTTCAAAGGATTAACATATGCAAGCATTCATACAAGGAGCAGGTTGCGTGTCTGCACAAGACAGCGGCGTTTTCCCGGAGTGATCCGGAATTACGAAGGCGACCGCCTGCCCGTGGCAGACCCGGATTATAAACAGTGGATCGACATTAAACAGATCCGCCGGATGGGGCGCGCCATAAAAATGGGTGTGGCAGCCTCGCATATGAGCCTGGAAGCGGCCGGTATCAGGAATCCCGATGCCATTATCATGGGCACTGCCTATGGTTGCCTGGCAGATACAGGCGTGTTCCTGCAAAAACTGGTAACTCAGCAGGAAGACATGCTGACGCCCACAGCATTTATCCAGAGCACGCATAACACGGTAGCAGGACAGATCGCGCTGCTGCTGGGTTGCCATGCTTACAACAATACTTTCGTTCACGGTGCTTTTTCCTGGAAAACGCGTTGCAAGACAGCTTGCTGCTTCTGGCAGAAGATCCTTCCCGCAAAATCCTCGCGGGCGCTACTGACGAGATCACAGAATACTCACATACCATTCTGCGCCGCTTCGGACTGTATAAAAATATCTCTACGGCAGATTTGTTGCACGCTTCCACGCCAGGAACCCTGGCAGGGAGGGGGCCGCATTTTTGTATTGTCGGCTGAGAAGGATGAGAAATCGCTCGCGCAGCTGACCGCTGTGGAAATGCTGTACCGCCCTGCCTCTGAAAATGAAACGGCGCAGCAACTGCTGGCGTTTTTACAAAGAAATGGCCTGCAACCTTCGGACATCAGCCTTCTGCTCAGTGGCCGTAATGGCGATGAGCGGTCTGACAGCTATTACGAAGCAGTGGAAAAGGCAATCTTCAACGATACGCCCGTTGGGGCATTCAAGCATTTCTGCGGAGAATACCCTACAGCGTCGGCATTTGCCGTCTGGATGGCTGCAGGATGCCTTCAACGTGGCAAAGTTCCGCAGGAAGCCATGGTGAAAGGTGATGCGCCTGCCAGGGTAGAGCGTATCCTCATCTGGAACCATCATCAAGCCAAACATCACGCTTTCATCTTGTTGGAAAAATGCTGAGAGCCTTTGTCATAGCAGCGGCTGTTGCAGCCGTAGGCGTCATCATCTCGGTGCACGGAAGCTGGGCGGCCACCCCGCTTTGGATGCTGCTGGTTCCCCTGATTGTGGCTACCGGTTTTGCGACCTGGGGCGCCATCAATGTACGTTCCAACTATTTTATCAGGACCCACAGCAAAGGCAGATCATCCGACAAATCAGTGGCGCTTTCGTTTGACGATGGGCCGGCTACCGAATTTACCCCGCAGATACTCGACATCCTAGCGCAGTTCAACGTCCCGGCTGCGTTCTTTTGCATCGGCTATCGCGTGGAGCAGGAGCCCGCGCTCATGCAAAGGATCATAAAGAAGGGCACATCGTCGGCAATCACAGTTTTCCCACAGTCCGATGTTCGATCTGCAACACAGCTCTGCCATGCGCACTGACCTCGCCCAGGCAAATGCGGCCATCAAACAGGTGACCGGACTACAGCCCAAACTGTTTCGCCCCCGTACGGCGTTACCAATCCCATGCTCGCCCGAGCGATCCGGAAGGGTAAATTTATCGCCGTGGGATGGAGCATCCGCTCGTTCGACACTGTCATCAAAGACGAAGACAAACTTTTCGAGCGTGTTACAAAGAAAATAGAAGCGGGAGACATCTTCCTCTTTCACGATACCTGCGCGGCCACTGTCAAAATACTGCCCGCGCTAATAAAGCAACTTAAAAGAGATGGCTTCGCCATCAAACGATTGGATGAACTATTAAATATTCCGGCTTATGCGTAGATGGACGATGTTGTTGGCAGCTTGCTGCATGGCGCTGCAGGTAGCCGCGCAGAGCGGGTTCAGGCCCGTTTCCAACCTGGAACAATTCAAGAAGGAATTCGCCCGCGCCGCACAGCAGACGGAGTCGATCAAAAGCGACTTTGTGCAGGAAAAACACCTGAGCCTGCTGGCGGACAAAATCGTGTCCAAAGGGAAGTTCTGGTTCAAGAAAGAAAATCGGGTGCGCATGGAGTATGCAACGCCTACGTACTACCTCATGATCATCAATGGGAAGAACGTGCGCATCAAGGATTCCCGGACCGATAAGAGCATTTCTACCGGCGGTAACAAACTGTTCGAGCAGATCAGCCGCATTACGGCGGATTGCGTACAGGGAATGTGCTGAATAATAAAGATTTCACTGCGAAAGTGCAGGAGAACGATAAGCAATATCTGTTGCAGTTGACGCCTGTGGCAAAAGGGATGAAGGATTTCTTCTCTTCCATCGAGCTGCTGGTCGACAAGAAAGACCTGGGTGTAGCGAAGATCGTTATGCATGAAGCCTCCGGCGACCGGACGGAAATGATATTCACAAAAAAAGAACTGAACGCCGCCATACCGGATGAGATGTTTGCTCTTAAATAGCGTATTGCTGCTGGGGCTTGCTTCCTGCGGATCGGCCTATAAAGGGCTGCAACGCAGTGATGGCAACGCTGCTGCCTGCCTGGAAAAGTTCAGGCCGAAGATCGATTCGCCTGCATTGTATAGCACGCAGGTAGACATATTGCAACATCACTTATCCGGCTTGCTATATTTCCGGCCGATGGATAACGGCAGCATGCGGGTACTGTTCATGAGTGAGATGGGGATGAAGTTTTCGATTTTGAATTCACGAAAGACGGCTCCTTCATCAAACATTACATGTTGCCGAAAATGGATAAGAAAGCAGTGGTGAAGACGCTACGGAAAGATTTTGATATGGTGCTCATGCGCCGTGATCCTTCCGCCGCCAAAACGTATTCCGGAAACGGTCTGCGTTACACGGCTTTCGACCTTCCGAAAGGAAAGATCTATTATATCACTGATACGGCCTGTACAGAACTGATCCGTGTGGAGAACGGTTCCCGGCGGAAGCCAGTGGTAGATGTGTTCCTGAAGGCTTATCGCAACGGGATTCCCGATAGTATCGATATCCGGCATCATACCGTCAAATTCAATATTTCATTACAACGCGTAGAAAAATAATGTTAGCAGGAAAATTTTATACCATCGTTTCCCAACAGCAGCCAGCTGATAACTCGGTCCACTTTACGATCGATTGGAACGGTACGCACCCGATCTTCGAAGGGCACTTCCTGGTCAGCCTGTTGTGCCCGGCGTCTGCATGATGCAGACCATCCAGGAATTATTGTCGGCCGCCGTTGGTAAAACACTGCTGGTGGAAAAAGCGGCCAATATGAAGTTCCTCAACATGATCGACCCCACGTGAACCCGCAGGTAACCGTGGAGATCGGATATACGGAAGAGGAAGGAGGATTTAAGACCAATGCCGTCATTAAACACGAAGCCACGACGTTCCTGAAGTTCCAGGGCCGTTTCAAGTAAGCATGGAACAGCAGGGTACATACGATTTGCAATTCGCGGAGCGCAATGTTTGCGTGCTGATCCCGACGTATAATAACGCCGGTACCCTCGGCACGGTGCTTGAACAGGTGTTGGGATATACCCGGCATGTGATCGTAGTAAACGACGGATCAACAGATAATACTGCGGCTGTACTGGAGCGCTTTCCGCAGGTGAACGTGTTATCATACGAACCGAACCGCGGTAAGGGGATCGCCCTGCGCAGGGGCTTCCGGTATGCGGTGGAACAAGGATACGATTTCGCTATTACCATGGATGCAGACGGACAGCACTATGCCAGCGATCTGCTCACATTCCTCGGTAAGGCCGACAAGAACGATCCCACGATCCTTATCGGCGCCCGGAACCTGCACCAGGAGAACATGCCCGGAAAGAACACCTTCGCCAATAAGTTTTCCAACTTCTGGTTTTACGTGGAAACAGGCCTTAAAGGGCCAGACACCCAGTCGGGGTACCGGCTGTATCCATTGTTCGCCATGAAGGGTATGCGGTTCATGTGCACCAAGTATGAATTCGAGATCGAAGTATTGGTACGCAGCAGCTGGAAAGGCATCCGGATCGGTTGGGTGCCCGTTGGCGTATATTACCCTCCGGCGGAGGAAAGAGTTTCGCATTTCAGGCCGTTCCGGGATTTTTCACGGATCAGTGTGCTGAACACTGTGCTGGTCACGATCGCTTTCTTATATATCCACCCCGCAACCTGCTGCGTTTCATCTTTTCTAAAGACGGGTTGCGGTATCTCTGGCGGGAGCAATTGCTGGCAGCGGGAGAAAGCAACAGGACGAAGGCCGCCTCGGTAGGGTTCGGCGTATTCATGGGGATCTTCCCGGTCTGGGGCTTTCAAATGTTGATTGCTGTAGTGATAGCGCAGTTAATAAAACTGAACAAGGCGCTCGTATTAATATCCTCCAACATCAGTATCCCTCCCATGATCCCGTTTATCGTGTACGGTAGTTTTCAAATGGGGCGGATGTTTGTGACAGAGGATGCGACATGGATCCTTTTCAGTAAGGATCTTTCTTTAGATGATGTGAAACAGAACCTTTTCCAATATATCACGGGCAGCATTACGTTGTCCATTGCAGCGGGGCTGGTTACCGGTCTCGTAACCTGGCTGGCTTTGTCGGTATTCCGGCGAAAGCGGGCCGCGGCGCAAACTTAAAAACGATTCATGGGCACCTTCTTCATATCGATCTACAATTTCTTTAATGCCCGTAAATGGCTGCTTTGGCTGTTTACGGCTTTCCTTTTTTTATCCGCCGCCTTCTTTGCTTCCAAAGTAAAGCTTGAAGAGGACATTACGCGCGTACTCCCGCAAGATCCCAAGATCGACCGCCTCAACCAGTTCCTCCAGAACTCCAAGTTCGCGGACAAGCTGGCGGTCATCGTTTCCCAAGTAGACAGCACGGCGCCCGCATCGCCCGATAGCCTCGTTTTCGCTGCAGAGCAGTTTGCTACTGGCTTGCAAGGTGATGCCTTCCATCCGTATATTTCTGCAGTAACGGCTAAGCTGGAAGACACCTTATTATTTAGCCTCCTGGGCCGTGTGCAGGCCAATCTGCCGCTGTTCCTCGAGCCCGGAGACTATAAAACCCTGGATTCCCTGACATCGCCCGGACGCGTGGCCGCTACCATGGAGTCCAACTACAATACGCTCGTTTCCCCCGCGGGAATGGTATTAAAGCGATCCATCGCTGCAGACCCGTTGGGAATTACATGGATCGGGATGAAGAAGCTGCAGCAATTACAGGCAGACGATGCCTGGACGTTGTACGACGGCTACCTCATGAGCAAGGATCAGCGTAATGCCCTCATGCTCATCACTCCGAAGAACGGGCCGAATAAAACCGATATCAACAAAGCTTTTCTCGGCCACCTGGATCATTGGATCGACTCCTTAGGCGCTTCACAGTCCCACATACATATCTCTTATTTCGGCGCCACGGCCGTAGCGGTCGGGAACGCCGTGCAACTACGGCAGGATACGATGTTCACACAGGGGATCACCGTCCTGTTGCTCATCGTCCTCATCGCGCTCTTTTTCAGGCGCAAACGGGCGCCTTTGCTGGTCATGTTGCCGGTGGTGTTCGGCGCCCTCTTTTCCTCGCCATGGTATACCTGGCACAGGGAAGCATCTCCGTGATCGCGATGGGTGCGGGCTGTGTGGTATTGGGCGTGGCTGTGAATTATTCGCTGCACGTATTCAATCATTACCGCCATTTACCCGACATCAGGAAAGTATTGGGAGACCTCGCCATGCCTATGACAGTCGGGAGTTTCACGACGGTCGGCGGCTTCTTCTGCCTGCAGTTCGTGAAGTCTCCCATGCTGCAGGACATGGGGCTGTTCGCAGGTTTCAGCCTCGTTGGGGCTTCGCTGTTTTCCCTCATCATTCTCCCGCATTTCATCGTGTTGGGAAAGGCGCCAGCCAAAGACGCGCCCGTCCGGCATAATATCATTGACCGCTTGTCCAACTGGCGGCCTGAGCGCAATAAATGGCTTGTCTATGGCATCCTGGCGCTAACCGTCGTGTTCTTCTTTACCGCACAGAATGTCCGCTTCGAGAGCGATATGATGCGGATGAACTACATGCCTGAAAAACTGCGCGACGCAGAAGCCAAACTCAACCGACTTAACGATTACACCGCCCAGACCGTTTATATGCTTTCCGAAGGCGCCAGCCTCAACGAGGCGCTGGAACGCAGAGCTGCGGCAGATACGGCATTGGATCGCCTCCTCGCCACCGGGGCCCTCAAAAAAGCCGGAGGCCCAGGTAAGCTTTTGCTATCAGAATCTGAACAGCAAGCCCGCATCGACCGCTGGAAAAACTACTGGAAACCAGAACGCGGCAACTTAATCATGGCACTCTTACAGCAGGAAGGCGCTAAGTATGGTTTCAAACAGGAAGCTTTCAACAAATTCCAAACCCTTATTACGCAGGATTACGCCGTCACAAAACCCGAGATTTCACCTTTGATGGATCTGCCATCCGTGAGCGATTTCGTAACGATCCGGAATGGTAACGCTTCCCTGTCGGGCGTCCTGAAAGTAGACCCGGCACGGAAACAGGAAGTCTGCGCCGCGCTCGATTCCCTGCCGGGTACCGTAGTGGTCGATAAACAATACACCGCCAACCGCCTGGCCGTCGTGATCCGCGATGAATTCAATACCATCGCGTGGATGACGTCTGCACTTGTATTCTTTGCATTGTTGCTGACCTATGGTCGCATAGAACTGGCGCTGATCACCTTCATACCCATGGCCATCAGCTGGGTGTGGATACTGGGGATCATGGGGCTCTTCGGTATTCCGTTCAATATCGTCAATATCATCCTTTCCACCTTCATATTTGGTTTAGGGGATGATTACAGCATTTTCACGATGGACGGATTGCTGCAGGAATATAAGAACGGCAGCAAGCATCTTCCGTCCTACAAGTCTTCCATATTCTTCTCCGCAGTGACTACGATCCTGGGCCTGGAGTGCTCATCTTCGCGCAGCACCCGTCCCTTAAATCGATCGCGCTCATTGCGGTAATAGGTATTTTTGCGTGGTGATTACATCCCAGGTTTTGATCCCGTTCTTCTTCAATTTCCTCATTACCAATCGTGTCAATAAGAACCAGCGCCCGCCGTGGACGCTCTGGAGCTGGTCGAAATCGATGTTTTCCTTCATCTATTTCGCTTTCGGCGCGATGGTGCTCACGGTCATCGGTTTTATCATCATCAAACTAAACCCCTTCAACAAGGAAAAAGGAAAAAGATCTACCATTACCTGTTGTCTAAATGCACTGGAGCGTGCTCCACATCATGGGCAACACCAAAAAGGTAACGATCAACGAATCAGGAGAAGACTTTAAAAAGCCGGCGGTCATCATCAGCAACCACCAGTCTTTCCTCGATATTCTCATGTCTACCTCCATGCACCCCAACGTGGTGCTGCTGACGAACCAGTGGGTGTACAATTCCCCCATTTTCGGGCAAGTGGTGAAGCTGGCAGAATATTATCCGGTGGCGGAAGGGGCAGAAGAAGCCATCGATCATCTGCGAGACCGCGCCCAGCATGGCTATTCCATCGTTGTCTATCCGGAAGGGACGCGCTCGCAGGATAAGAATATCAAACGCTTCCATAAAGGGGCTTTCTACCTGGCGCAGGAACTCAACCTGGATATCGTTCCCGCCGTCATCCAGGGCACGGCATATTGTATGTCCAAGGGTGACTTCCTGCTGAAAGACGGTACCATGACCATGAAGATCCTGCCCCGCATCAAGGCGGAAGACGCCAGCTGGGGCGAAGGATATGCGGCGCGGACAAAGTCCATCAGCAAATACTTCAAGGAACAATACCGTAAACTAAGCGGGGAATTGGAAACGCCCGCCTATTTCCGCGAACAGCTGATGTATCAGTATATTTACAAAGGCCCGGTGCTGGAATGGTACATGCGCATCAAGACGAAAATGGAGCGCAATTACGAGGATTTCCATAAGTTATTACCGGAGCAGGGAGAGATCATGGATATTGGTTGCGGATACGGTTTTATGAGCTACATGCTGCATTTTGTAGCACCGGGAAGGAATGTCCTGGGCGTGGATTATGACGAAGAGAAGATCGCCGTAGCGCAGCATTGCTACATACGGAATGAACAGGTTCAGTTCCGGGCGGCGGACATTACGCAATACGAGATCCCGGAAAAGGATGCATTCGTTATGCTCGACGTGCTGCATTACCTGCAACCGGAAAAGCAGGCAGACCTGGTGCGCCGTTGCATGGATAAACTCCGCCCGGGTGGCATTATCATCGTTCGTGACGGTGATGCTGACATGAAAAGGAAGCACCGCGGTACGAAGCTGACGGAATTATTCAGCACAAAATTGCTGGGTTTCAATAAAACATCCGAACATCCCCTGTCCTTCTTTTCATCCGCTACCCTGCGGCAGACCGTGGAAAGCCACGGTGGCACCCTGGAGCGGATCGATCAGACGAAATATACATCCAATGTTGTTTTCATCATCAGAAAGCCAAACGGGCATGCATAAATACGATGTGGTCATAGCCGGCAGCGGCCTCGGCGGCCTGGTTTGCGGAGCGATCCTCAGCAAGAACGGGTATCGTGTGCTTGTCCTCGAGAAAAATAAACAGATCGGAGGCTGCCTTCAGACCTTCAGCCGGGATAAAACCATCTTTGATTCCGGCGTCCATTATGTCGGTGGACTGGAGCCCGGCCAAAACCTTTACCAGGTATTCCAATACCTGGGCATCATGGATAAGCTGAAGCTGAAGCGCCTGGATATGGATTGCTTTGACCGCATCGCTTTCCGGGATGACCCGAAAGAATACAAAATGGCGCAGGGCTACGAGGGTTTTATCGCCAACCTTCTGCAAGACTTTCCCCGAGAGGAAAAAGCGCTGCGCGAATATTGCGACATGCTGAAGTATATCTGCGGTAAATTCCGCTGTATAATCTCCGCATGGGCGATTATGGAGAGAAGGAATCGGTTCTGGGAATGGATGCTTCGGCTTTTATCGAAGGGCTCAGCAGTAACAAGAAACTGACGGCCGTGCTCGGGGCTAATAGCTCGCTGTACGCCGGCGTGAGGGGAAAACGCCTATGTACGTGCATGCGCTGGTGCTGAACAGTTATATTGAAAGTTCATGGAAATGCCTGAACGGGGATCGCAGATCGGCAAATGGCTGACACGCGTCATCCTGGAAAATAACGGCACTTTACTGAAACATAAAGAAGTAAAAAGGATCGTGGCCGAAGGGCACGAAGTGCAATACGTGGAAACGGCGGATGGGGAACGATATCATGGCAAATACTTCATTTCCAATATCCACCCCGCCAATACGCTGGAGATGCTGGAAAGCGACGTGATCCGGCAGGCTTACCGCAGCCGCATCAGTACGCTGGAGAATGGCAATGGCTGCCTGATGCTGAATGCAGTGCTGAAGCCCGGACTGTTCCCGCATATGAACTACAACTTCTACTATCATGATGTAGACGATGTATGGTGCGGGCACGACTATTCCGAAAGCAGCTGGCCTTATAACTACTCGATGTTCATTACACCTGATCCCAAAGACCATCGCTTCGCCAATAGTCTTTCGATCCTCGCGTATATGAACATCAATGAACTGGAGCCCTGGAAAGATACATTCAACACCGTTTCCAATGAGCAGCCGAGAGGCGCGGATTATGAAGCGTTCAAAATCGCCAAGGCCGGGAAGCTCCTCGATGTGGTGGAACGCCGCTTCCCGGTAATGCGGCAGTGCATCCAGAGTTATTCGGTCGCTACGCCGCTGTCGTTCAGGGATTATATCGGCACCAACGACGGCTCTATGTACGGCGTGCTGAAAGACTGCAACGATCCGCTGAGGACCTTCATCAGCGCGCGAACCAAACTGAATAACCTGTTCCTGACCGGGCAAAACCTCAACCTCCATGGGATCCTGGGCGTAACCATGACGGCGCTGCTCACCTGCGGGAATTACTGGACATGGAAAAACTCTTGCACGAGATAACTGCATCATAAACAATGGCAAAGAAGAAAAGCATCTGGAGAAAAATTGGGAAGGTCCTGCTTTATACAGTAGGCTTCATCGTGTTATTGTTCGTGGGATTGTTCGTATACCTCTGGATCGTGGCGCGTATGCAACCGCCGGATATCGCTGATAAAAGCGCCCTGCAATGGCAAAGAAAACAGATGGATTCCACCGCCTATACACTGGGCAACAGCTGGTTCCGGAAGAGCAAAAACGGTTTGTATGAAATGTACGTGGAGGGGAAGCCTTTCGAAAGGGGAGTTGTGTACGGCAAACTCGCGGAAGAGCTCGTGCAGCGGCAGGAAGATCACTTTACCGAGCAGATCGGTAAGATGATCCCTTCGCGGACGTACCAGCATTTCCTGAAATACCTCATCGGCTGGTTTAACCGGAATATGGATAAGAACGTACCGGAAGAATTCAAGGAAGAGATCTACGGCGTATCGTTTTCCGCGTCTCCGAACTACGGTTTCATCGGCACCAATTATCAGCGGATCATGAATTACCATGCCGCGCACGACATTGGACATGCGTTGCAAAACCTGGCGCTGGTAGGCTGTACATCTTTCGGTACCTGGAACGACCGCTCGGAAGACAGCTCCCTCATCATTGGCCGGAATTTCGATTTTTATGTAGGTGATAAGTTTGCTGAAGACAAGATCGTGGCGTTTTACCGCCCTGATCAGGGTCATCCATTCATGATGGTTACCTGGGGAGGCTTTACGGGCGTGGTTTCCGGGATGAATATGCAGGGGCTGACGGTAACCATCAATGCCGCCAAGAGTGAGTTACCTTCCGGATCGGCCACGCCGGTGTCGCTGGTGGCACGGGAAATACTGCAATACGCGGGTAATATCCAGGAAGCTTATGCTATCGCACAAAAGCGAAAGATGTTTGTCAGCGAGTCGTTCCTGATCGGCTCCGCGGCGGATAACCGGGCGGCCATAATAGAGAAAACGCCGGACAGCATTGCGCTGTACGACCCCGGGGCAACGAGATCTCCTGTGCCAACCATTTCCAGAGCCAGATGCTGGGCGCCTCCGAAGCCAACCGGGAACAGCTGGCGGGCAGTGCTTCACCATACAGATATGAGCGCCTTCAGCAATTGCTGGCACGGGAAGGCAAGAACAGCGTCGCCAAAACGGTTGCCATCCTCCGCGACCAACGCGGTCTTAATGACGCCAATATCGGGATGGGCAACGAAAAAGCACTCAACCAGCTGATAGCCCACCATAGCATCGTCTTCAAGCCTAAAGAAAAGTTGGTATGGATCAGCACCGCCCCTGGCAGCTCGGCGAGTTCGTAGCCTACGACCTCAACAAGATCTTCGCCATGAAGGGCCTGGATGCAGACCATGAGCTGTGCGACAGCAGCCTCATCATTCCCAAAGATTCCTTCCTCCTTACCGACAACTATCGTAAATTCACGGACTTCCGGCGCCTGAAAGCCGCTGTGATGGACGGGCAGGAGATCGACGTGCACCGGATCACCGCAGACAACCCGGAATACTATCACGCCTGGGTACTCGCCGGTGATTACCTCTTCAAACACAAACAATTCGCCGAAGCGAAGCGGTATTATCAGCAGGCGCTGACCAAAGAGATCGCAACCGTACCGGAGAAAGAACATATCATCCGTCAAATCGAAAAATGCGATAAGCAAAAATGAAAGGGCTCGGAACAGATATCGTGGAAGTAGACCGCATCGCGGAGAAGATCGGGAAGAACCAGGGCTTCCGCGAGCTGGTGTATACGCCGTTGGAGATCGCCTATTGCGAAAAGCAGGCGAACAAATACGAAAGCTACGCCGCCCGCTTTGCTGCCAAGGAGGCTTTCCTGAAAGCCCTCGGTACCGGGTGGGGCGGAAGCGGTATGCAGTTTAACGAGATAGAGATCCGCAATAACGAAGCCGGCAAGCCGGAACTCTTCCTCATCGGCAATGCTGCTCCTTTGCTGGGCAACCGGCAGGTATTGCTGTCGCTCTCGCATGTGAAATCCGTGGCCATGGCCACCGTGGTCATCTTTAACAGACGCAATCATGTACATCCCAGACATAGAACTTCAGAATGCCGCCGCTATACGCCAGTTCCAGAACAAGGAACTCCAGCACCTGGTCGGCTATCTCCGCCAGTTTTCTCCTTTTTACCGCGAATGGTTCGCTGCGCATAAGATCGATTCCGACGCTATCCGCTCGCTTGATGACCTGCAACAACTGCCTACCGTAACAAAGGAAGACCTGCAGCAACGGAACTGGGATTTCCTCTGCGTAGACAAAAGCAAGATCGCGGAATATACCTCCACCTCAGGCACCCTCGGCCGACCCGTGATCATCCCGTTGACTGACAAGGATCTGGACCGTCTCAGCTATAACGAATTCATCTCCTTCAGCTGTGCCGGCGGAACGGATGAAGACATCTACCAGCTTATGCTCACCCTGGATCGCCAGTTTATGGCAGGGATGGCCTACTACAACGGCATCCGCAGGCTGGGAGCGGGCGTATTGCGCGTTGGCCCGGGCGTACCTTCGCTGCAATGGGAAAATATCCAGCGCATCCAGCCAACGGTCATCGTGGCCGTACCATCGTTCATCGTGAAACTGATCGCATATGCGGAGGAACACGGTATCGACATCAACGCCACTACCGTGAAGAAGGCCGTTTGCATCGGAGAGAATATCCGCAACACGGATTTCTCCTACAATGTGCTCGGCAAAAGATCACGGACAAATGGAACATCGACCTCTTCTCCACATATGCATCCACTGAAATGCAGACCGCTTTCACCGAATGCCGCCAGGGCAGGGGAGGGCATCATCATCCTGAACTGCTGATCGTGGAACTGCTGGATGAAAACGACCGTCCCGTTCCACCAGGCTCACCGGGCGAAGTAACGATCACTACCCTTGGTGTGGAAGCCATGCCCTTACTGCGTTACAAGACGGGCGATATCTGCCAGTACGACGCTGCGCCCTGCAGTTGCGGCAGGCATACGCTCCGCCTGTCTCCCGTGATTGGCCGCCGCAAACAGATGATCAAATACAAGGGGACCACCCTCTACCCGCCGGCGCTTTACGACCTGCTGAGCGACATGGAAGACGTGAAGGAATTTGTCGTGGAAGTTTTCTCTAACGAGATCGGGACAGACGAGATCTTGTTGCACCTGCATCCCCGGGAGGAATCGGAAGACGGCGACCGGCGCATCAAATCCTACCTGCAGGCCAAGCTCCGCGTGATCCCGCAGGTGCGCTACTGCGCTATGCAGGAGATCATCAGGATGCAGTTCCCCGAAGGCAGCCGCAAGCCGGTTAAATTCATCGACAACAGGAAATAATCAGAAAGTAAATACCGCGGTGGCCTTGGGATTGTCCAGCTTCGTGCTCTGCCTGCGGTCGCCCACGATCACATGGATCATATGGCTTTGGGTCTCGTGCTCCGAATACAGGATATCGTTTTGGATGTCCAGTTTACGGAAGGGCGCCAGGGGCGTACATTCCAGGTAGCACCAGGTGGCGTCTTCAGATATCTCGTAACCGAGGTATTTGTAGAAGATGGGCTGACCGTCTGCCCGGAGTGACAGGTGATTGCGGAGGTACCGGGCAACGAGGGTGTCTGCCGCGGCGCGGTTTTTAGGATGGATGATGTCCAGCGGTTGCCTGGATTCCTTTTTCAGGACGTTTTCCAGTCGTCCGAGAATATACGGCAGCTGATTTCCAGGGATTTACGGGGCGTATTGTAGCGTATCTCCGTGACGCTCATATAGAAAGGGTGCACTGCGGCCATCAGCGCAGGCAGGCACCATTTAAATAGCATTACTCCCATTGGCCCTAAAAATATTTTATATTTACCGGTAACTGTTTATCATTACGAAGTTACGCAAAAATCTATGCCATGCAGGAGTTCAGCTTGTATTTCGAAGAAGGCTGGCAACATATCGCTGATCTGGGAGGATACGACCACATTTTATTCATCATGGCGCTCTGTGCCGTGTATACGCTCAAAGACTGGAAGAAAGTGCTGATCCTGGTAACGGCTTTCACGGCCGGCCATTCGGTTACGCTGGCATTAAGCGTGCTCAACATCGTACGGGTTTCTACCGACCTGATTGAATTCCTGATTCCGGTGACCATCGTGCTGACCGCCCTTGGGAACGTGTTCCGGAACGGTAAAGAGCCGGGCCGCGTGAAATGGAATTACCTGCTGGCGCTGTTTTTCGGGCTGATTCATGGGATGGGGTTCTCCAACTACCTCCGCAGCATGCTCGGATCGCAGTCGGATATCCTGCAACCGCTACTGGCCTTTAACCTGGGGCTGGAGTTCGGACAATTGATTATCGTAACTATCGTGCTCATGCTTTCGCAACTGATCGTATCGGTCGGAAAGGTGTCCCGCCGCGACTGGACCCTTTTTCTTTCCGCCGCTATCTTCGGTATTGCGTTTGTGATGAGCATTGAAAGATTCGGCACATTACTGGAAAAATAAATCGAGATGACCTTACGTTCCATTATCGGCACATTACTGGTAGCCGCGCCCATTGCAACCATGGCGCAAAACAACCCGGGTTCCAACCACGGCAACCGCTTCGAACAGCTGGGCACCATGCTCAGCGATCCGAATATCTACCGCTCCGCATCCGGCATCCCCGGTCCCAAATACTGGCAACAGCGGGCGGATTATGACATTTCCGCCGAGCTCGATGAAGCGCAGCGCCGCCTCATCGGCTCCGAGACCATCACCTATTATAACAATTCCCCGACCCGCTCACCTACATCTGGTTGCAGCTCGATGAAAACGAGCACGACCCGAAGTCTGATAACAACAGCTTCGACGGCAGCTCCATGAAAGAGAAAATGAGCACCCGTGAGATCAACCGCTTGCTGGGTATGGAACAGGGGCATGGCGTGAATATTACGAAAGTGACCGATGCTTCCGGCAAGGCGCTCACATATACCATCAACCAGACCATGATGCGTATTGAGGTGCCGCAGACGTTGCAGCCAGGCGCCAAAATCGTCTTCAAAGTGGATTGGTGGTATAAGATCCCCAACCGCATGACGCTCGGCGGCAGGGGCGGCTATGAGCATTTTGCGGCCGATGGGAACGATCTTTACACCATCGCACAGTGGTACCCCCGCCTCGCGGTGTACTCCGATTTCCAGGGATGGCAGAACAAACAGTTTACCGGTCGTGGCGAGTTCGCCCTCACGTTCGGCAACTTCAAAGTGAAAATGACGACTCCGGCCGATCACGTGGTTGGCGGTACGGGTGAATGCCGGAACTACAGAGAAATGCTAACGCCCGCGCAATTCCAGCGCTGGCAGCAGGCTCAGAAATCCAACGAGCCCCTGGAAGTGGTGACCCTCGCGGAAGCGCAGGAAGCCATCAAAAGCAAATCCAATAAAAAGAAAACCTGGATATTCGAAGCCGCCAATGTTCGTGATTTCGCCATGGTTTCTTCCCGCCGCCTCGTTTGGGACGCGATGGGCGTAAATATCGAAGGCAAACCCGTAATGGCCATGAGCTACTATGGGCCGGAAGCCTATCCGCTGTACCGCAGGTATTCGACGAAAGTAGTGGCGCATACGCTGCGTTCCTATTCCAGCCATACTATTCCGTACCCCTATCCTGTCGCTATTTCCGTAGAGGCGGCCAACGGCATGGAATATCCCATGATCTGCTTTAACTACGGCCGCGCAGAAGCGGACGGCACTTACAGCGAATCTACCAAGAACGGCATGATTGGCGTGATCATCCACGAAGTAGGGCACAACTTCTTCCCCATGATCGTTAACTCCGATGAACGGCAGTGGACCTGGATGGACGAAGGGCTCAATACCTTCTGCCAGTTCATGGCCGAGCAGGAGTGGGATAGCAACTTCCCCTCGCGCAGAGGCCCCGCGCATCATATCGTTGAATATATGAGCATGCCGAAAGACAAGCTGGAACCCGTGATGAGCAATTCGGAGAACATCATCATGTTCGGCCCCAACGCGTACGCTAAACCCGCTACTGCGCTGAATATTCTCCGTGAGACGATCATGGGCCGCGAGCTGTTCGACTATGCTTTCCGGGAATACGCCCGCCGCTGGGCCTTCAAACATCCGACGCCGGCCGATTTCTTCCGTACCATGGAAGATGCTTCTGCCGTAGACCTGGATTGGTTCTGGCGCGGATGGTTCTTCGGTATCGAACCGGTAGACATTGCGCTCGACAGCGTAAAATGGTACCGGATGGACACCAAGGACCCCGCCACAACAAATAAATCCGCCGAAGAAGCCGCTAAAAGAGAAAACACCCACATCGCGCAGCAGCGGAATAAAGATGCCGGCGTGAAGTATGTGGTGGATCAGGATACCAGCCTGCAGGACTTCTACAGCAAATGGGACCGCTATGCAGTAACGCCCGCCCAATCGGCCGCGTATCAGCAACTGCAGGCCTCCCTCACCCCCGAGGAAAAGAAGCTCTATGAAAGCAAAAAGAACTTCTACGAAATGACCTTCCGTAACCTGGGCGGCAATGTAATGCCCGTTATCATCGAATGGACATTTGCGGATGGCACTAAAGAAGTGGAACGCATTTCTGCATATATCTGGCGCCACAATGAGCAGGAAGTGACCAAGGTGTTCGCCAAAGATAAGCAGGTAGTTTCCATCAAGCTGGATCCTTATCGTGAGACGGCCGATATCGACGAATCCAACAACAGCTGGCCCCGCCAGGCAACGCCTTCCAGGTTCGAGCTGTTCAAATCGGAGCGCGCGGCCAGGGGTACTTCCACCGGAGGTAATCCCATGCAGCAGGCGCGTCAGTAATACAACAGATAAACGAAATGAGAAAGGTGCGGAAATCCGCACCTTTTTTTTTGTAATACAGTGAACATTGGGGTTAAGAACTAACACGTTGTAGCGTTTTCAAGTCGTATACCAGTATTTCATCTTTATCTGATTTGTCGTATTTGCCGTTGTTGTTGGTATCGTAATACCCGGTAATCACTACTGCGCCGGTTTCGCGGTGAATGACCCAGTACGAGGTGAAGAACTTGTCTTCCGTGAGCTGGGTTTTCTTTTCCGTCAGTCGATACCGCGATGAGCTGGATGGGATCGTTCCAGTCGATACGTTTGTTTTCGTCGAGGTTGACGGTACGGCCTGTTACAAGCACCAGGTTAATACCGAGAGAATCCAGCTTCACCTGCTCCCGGTATGGACGGAAGCGTCTTTGGGCAGGTCTACGCGGTTTGCCTGGCCGTTTCGGGTATTGATAAACAGGAGATCTTCGCCGTGAACCTTCATTTTACCGTGATTTTCAATGCTGGCGATCACATATTCAGACCCTTGAACGGGCGTGAGTTTGTTGAAATAATTGTAGTTGTATTTGTCTTGTGCATAGAGGTTTGCCGTAAGTAAGAGGCAAAATACAGGGATGAGTGATTTCATTGATTAACAGATTTTTAGGATGGAAGAAAAAACGCTGTCCACCAGTAAGACGACTGACCGGAGGGTAAGTTTCATGTAAACTTTGGGAAATTAAAAAGCCCTGCCGCGGATGCGGCAGGGCTTCAAATGGGAGGGCTGCATCAGGTAGTGCCGTCCTTTTTAGTTTTGTCCTTTTTCTTATCGCGGCCGGCGTCGCGGAGGGCTTTGGCAATGATCCATTCCATCTGCCCGTTGACACTGCGGAACTCGTCTGCCGCCCAGCGCTCCAGGGCGTCGTAAGTGGCGCTGTCGAGCCGGAGGACGAATGATTTCTTCTGTTCTTTTCCGGGCATGATTTACGCGTATAAAGATCCGGTGTTAAGAACGGGCGTGGCGGATTTCTCACCGCAGAGCACCACCATGAGATTGCTGACCATGGCAGCTTTTCGTTCTTCGTCGAGCGTAACGAGTTGTTTGCGGGAGAGCTGTTCCAGCGCCATCTCCACCATGCCTACGGCGCCTTCCACGATCTTGGACCGGGCGGCTACGATGGCGGTAGCCTGTTGTCGTTGCAACATGGCGCCGGCGATCTCGGGAGCGTAGGCGAGGTGACTGATGCGCGCTTCTCGTACGGTAATGCCGGCGGCGAATAGGCGTTCATTCAGTTCTTTTTCCAGTAATTCGTTTACTCTTTCTCCACCATCGCGTAACGTGATTTCCGCTGTTTCATCTTCCATTTGCTCATACGGACAGGTGGTTGCCAGGTGGCGTACAGCAGCTTCGCTTTGGATCTGCACGTATTGCTGGTACCCTTCTACTTCGAACATGGCTTTGTAGGTATCGTTTACCTGCCAAACGATCACGGCGGCGATCTCGATGGGGTTACCCATCTTATCGTTCACTTTGAGGGTTTGCCCGTTGAGGTTGTTGGCGCGGAGCGAAATGCGTTGGGAACGGAAGAGCGGGTTGATCCAAAGCAGGCCGTTCTGTTTTACGCTGCCTACATAGCTGCCGAAGAAGGTGAGCACACGCGCGTGGTTGGGGTTGACGATCATAATGCCTTTAGAAACGAATATAAACGCTACTCCGAGAATGGCGGCAAGGACCATCGCGGAGGAGCCTTCCGACTGCGCACTATAAATTACGCAGGCGCCGGCGGCGAGGGCAAGCAGAATGGCGAATATGAAAGCAATGTAGCCGGAGATGGGCTTGGTGATTTTTTCCATGGTACGAGGTTATTTTAAAATGATATCATTTTGATATCAAATCTAATTAAAAGAATCCGCATTTCCGCCGCGGTGTGTAAAAAGACGTAAAGGGGGCTGGGTAATTTGGGGCATTAAAAAAGTTTGAAATTGTACAAGATTTACTATTTTGCTCATGCCGTTAACCGGAAATGACACGTTAGGAATACGCTAAGAAAGTAGTGACAGGCCAAAATCGATCGCATTTTATCAACCACAATCTTTTATGTACCAAGGCTTTACAGACGAGCAATTGCTTTCCCTTTTGCGCAATGGCGATGCAGGGGCGTTCAGCGCCATCTACGACCGGTACAGCCGGCCTTTATATCTGTATATCCTGAGCAAGACGGACAGGGGAGAAACCAGCAAAGATGTTTTGCAGGACCTGTTTGCCACCTTATGGGAAAAGCGCCTGGTACTGGATATCCACTGCTCCCTCCGTTCTTACCTTTACCAGAGCGTCCGTCACAAGATCATCGACCTGTACCGTAAAGACGCTACTTACCGCAAATACCTGCAGCAACTCATCGAGCACTTCGACGCGCAGCCGCATAATATCTCCGAAACATACGACTACAAAGCAAAAGCCACTGAAGTATTCGAGGCGATCAACCGCCTGCCGGAGAAAATGAAGGAGATTTTCATGCTCAGCCGTTTCGAAAACCTCAGCATCGAACAGATCGCCGCAAGACTTGAATTATCGCAGCAAACCGTTAAGAATCAGATATCCAAAGCCCTCAAGATCCTCCGCACCCACTATACCCAGACAGACCTGCTGACCGTAGCCGTCGTGGTCTCTATCCTCTCTTAAAAATTCCCCTGTCCCCGGATAGTACTTTTTTTTTTTTCGCTGGTGCGACATCCCTTGTATCACCAACTAAAAACAATCGCCGTGGATATTGAACAGATCCGGAAAGTCCTGGAGCGGTACACGCAGGGAAATGCACCGAAGATGAAATACGTATCATCGAGCAATGGTTCGCCAGTGTGAACAGGCACCGTTCGGCCATGATACAGGAAGAGTTTTTGCAAGAGCAGCTGGAAGAAGTGAAGATGCGCCTGCAGGATCACGTGGCTTCCGCGGAAGCGCCGGTGGTTCAATGCGCCCGCGCCGCTGGCGCGCGTGGGCCGTTTCAGGCGCTGCGGCTCTGATGGCAGGCGCTATTGCGCTCTCGTTCCTTTACAAACCCTCTCCGCCGGAAGCTTCCGCAAAACAAGGCGCCATCTCCCACATGCGCGCAGTTGCCAAGACCAACCGCGTGGTGCAGGACGGCTTTGTAGAGGTCACCACGGCAAAGGGCGCTACAGAAAAGATCGTGCTGGCAGACGGCTCAACGGTCAACCTTAACGCCGGCTCCCGCCTGCGATACCCCGTCACTTTTAGCGGTCCCAACCGCGACATATATCTCGAAGAGGGCGAAGCCTTCTTCACCGTGGCCGAAAACCCCAGCCATCCTTTTATCGTTCATAGCCGTGGACTGGCCACCACTGCATTGGGCACATCCTTCAACATCCGCGCCTATTCCGCGAGCAACGCATCACCGTTGCGCTGCTGACGGGCAAGGTAAAAGTAGACCACGCCACGCGGCAGGAAACGGTGATCCTGTTGCCGAGCGAGCAACTGAGCTTCGACTGCCAGTCGCTGTCGGTCGCTAAAACCACCTTCGACCGCGAAGATGATATCGTAGGATGGAAGCATGGCATTATTACCTTCAGAGATGCCTCGTACGAAGAAGTCGCCAACGAACTGGAGTACAGGTACAACGTAACGATCGTAAATGAAACGGGGAACACGGACTGGAATTACTCGGGATCCTTCCGGGAAGAGAACGTGCAGGAAGTGATTGAAACCATTTGTCAAATCAAAAACATCAGCTACACACTGAGGAACGACACTATTTTCCTTACCCGCAAAAACTAGATGTATGAAAAAATGCCTACACCTTGTGTTATTGGCAGGTCTTGCGATGGCCATCGCACTGGCGGCTCCTTACACCGCCAGTGCTCGTGCCGAGTCGCAGGAACCTAAAAACATCAGTATCACCATCCAGGTCAAGAACAAAAACATGGAGGAGGTGTTCACTGAAATTGCCGCTAAGACAGGTCTCAGTTTCCATTACGACAAATCCGATCTGAACCTCAGGAAGAAAATCAACCTGAACTGTGTGAAGCTACCCCTGGAAGAGGTGCTTGCTCAGCTGACAGAACAAACCGGACTGAAATTTACGAGAAAAAACAATAAGATTATTGTAAATCTGGAACCGCCTGCCACAGGCGCCACGGCCGTTTCAGCCAAAGCGGGCGAAGAGGCCCGCGCGGACAAGGAGATCCGCGGAAAGGTAAAGGACGCCAACGGTAACCCGCTGCCCGGGGTCACCGTTGTGATCAAAGGCACCAATAAAGGTACGCAGACCGACGGAAAAGGAGATTTTACCCTCTCCGCCAATGCGGGCGACGTACTCGTTATCCGCTTCCTCGGGTTCACCGCCCAGGAAGTGACCGTGGGCAGCGGTGAAGTCTATGATGTTGTCTTACAGGAAAATACACGCTCCCTCAATGAAATCGTCGTAACCGCCCTTGGTGTCCAAAGGAAAGCCAAAGAGCTGACCTACGCCACCCAGCAACTCAATAACGACGACCTCTCCCGCGTTAAAGACGCCAACGTCATCAACAGCCTCACCGGCAAAGCCGCCGGCGTTACCATCAGCCGCAGTGCCTCCGGCCTCGGCGGAACCGCCCGCGTGATCATGCGCGGCAACAAATCTACCCGCGAAAACCAACCGCTCTATGTGATAGACGGGGTGCCCATGGCCAACTTTTCGCCCTCTCAGCCCGCCAACGCATACGGCCAGTCCGGCGATATACAGTCCGGCGCAGGGCGCGATGGCGGTGACGGTATCTCCAACATCAACCCGGACGATATCGAGTCCATCAACATCCTGAAAGGCGCTTCCGCAGCCGCGCAATACGGCAGCCAGGCCGCCAACGGCGTGATCGTCATCTCTACCAAGCGCGGCCGCGCCGGCAGGATGCGGATCGATTATTCCTCCGACTACACCATGGAAAAAGTAATGCTGCTGCCCGAGCTGCAGTTCCGTTATGGGCAGTCGGTAGACCCCGGTTCCGGCAAACCCCTTTCTTCCAGCTGGGGCGCCAAAACCAACGCGCCCGATCACGTGAAAGGTTTCTTCAACACCGGCGGCACCTGGACCAACGGTCTCTCCGTTAGCGGTGGTAATGAAATCGCGCAGTCTTATTTTTCCTATTCCAACACCAGCAGCAAGGGCGTCATGCCTACCAGCCGCTTCAATAGGCATACATTTAATTTCCGGGAAACGCTGAAACTGCTCAATGATAAGCTGTCGCTCGATGCGAATATCACATTTGTGAAACAGGATGCCCGCAACCGTCCCGTAAGCGGCCTGTATTTCAACCCGCTCACCAGCGTGTACATGTTCCCGCGCGGACTGAACTTCCAGCAGTACAAAGACCAGTATGAAGTGTTTTCCGTAAAGCGGAACATGATGACGCAGAACTGGTGGAACATTAATACAGACCTTGACCAGCCGGGAGAGGAGATCCTCGCCAATCCTTACTGGATACTGAACCGCAACGTGCGCGACGAAGAGCGTTACCGCGGTATGGCTTCGCTGGCCATCAAATACCAGCTGCTCAGCTGGCTTTCCGTTCAGGCGCGTGGTAACTTTGACCGTTCGTACGACGAATACGAAATGCGCATCAACGCCAGCACGCACCTTTCGCAGGCCGCCCGCAATGGCAGGTATACGCTGGAAAAAATTTAACACCCAGCTTTATGGCGACCTGATGTTCAACTACAATAAAGACATCAGCAAAGACCTTAAACTCTCTGGTATCGTAGGGGGAGCATTACCGACTTCCGTATCCGCGACCGCGTGCTGAATGATAACAACGTAGGCCCGCTCGACGGGATGTTCTCGCCCAATATCTTCCAATTGGCGAACATCGATCCCGCGGCCATGACCGTGCAACAAGGTGTGGACCGTAAGCAGGTACAAGCCCTCTTCGCCAGTGCTAACCTGGGTTTCAAGGATTACCTGTTCCTGGATCTGACGGGGCGTAACGACTGGTCGAGCACCTTCGCCTATACGCCAACGATGAAGAGCGGATACTTCTATTATTCGGCTGGCCTTACCGCGGTGGTAAGCGAGATGTTTAAAATGCCGGAGCCGATCAGCTTCACCAAGCTGCGGCTTTCTTACGCTAAAGTGGGGAACGACCTGCCGGCGTATATCAGTCGCCCGGCAACTTACAACTACCGCATCCTGGGTGGTGTGAAGCAGCTGAGCTTCAACAACCGCGTACCGCATCCGCAGACCTACCTGCAGCCGGAAGACAACCGTTCTTTCGAAGCCGGGCTGGAAATGCGTTTTGCCAATGATCGTATCGGGGTGGACCTTACCTGGTACAAGAACAACAACTACCGCCAGTATGTAGAAATACAGGCGCCTCCGGGCTCGAAGTACTCCATCTATTACCTGAACCTCGGCAACATCCGCAATACCGGCCTGGAAGCCATGTTAACCCTCGTACCAGTGAAAACCAGCTCCGTCACCTGGACGTCCAACATCAACTTCGCGCATAACAAGAACAAGGTGGTGAAGCTGTCGGATCCCAATCTCGTGGAGAAATCGGTGATCTTCCGTTTGACCGAACCCGGTTCCAATATGTACGCTTCGGCGGTGGAAGAAGGAGGCCAATGGGGAGATATCTACACCCAGGCGCTGGTGAAACGCAATGCCGCCGGTCAGATCGTGCTCGACGGCAACAACCGCATCCAGGATTCCACCAACTCGGGTATCCTGTATGCAGGCAGCCCCAACCCTGATTTCACGCTCGGATGGAACAATAAGATCGATTATAAGGGTTTCACCCTGACCTTCCTGTTCGACGGCCGCTTTGGCGGTAAGGTGATGAGCATGACGCAATCCGTGCTGGATGCGGCAGGCGTCAGCGAAGCCAGTGCCGCGGCGCGCGATGCGGGCGGTATCCGCCTGCAAAATGCGGTCGACAAGGACGGTAAGCCTTATACGGGCCTTTACGACGCAAGACAGTATTATGAAGACATCGGCGGCAGGAACGGTAATGGCGATATGTATATGTACGACGCTACGGCCATCCGTCTGCGCGAGTTATCCCTCAGTTACCAGGTGCCCCTGAAAGGAAAGCTCGTCCGCAACCTGCGGGTGGGCCTTATCGGAAGGAACCTGTTCTTCCTGAAGCGCGAAGCGCCCTTCGATCCGGAAGTCTCCGCCGGGGCGATAACAGGCTGCAGGGCATCGACATCTTCGGCCTGCCTGCCACACGTAGCTTTGGCGCCAGCCTGAAACTGGGACTTTGATCTTCGTAACCTTAAAACGACAAGCAAATGAAATCTTTCAAACATATCATCAAAAGTCCAGCGGCACTGACCGGTATCGCTGTCGTGCTCGCGATGGCTTCCTGCACCAAGGGATTCGAAGATCTGAACAAGAATCCCTACGGCGTAACGGAAGAAGAACTGAAATGGGACTACCAGCATATCGGGGAGCCCTTCAAACAGATACAACGGAGTATTTACGTGAGCAATCCCACCTGGGTGTACCAGGCAGCAGAACCTCTCCAGCGATATCTTTTCCGGTTATATGACCCCGCCCAACCCGTTCGGCAACCTCAATAATAACAATAACACCTACAACCTGCAGGACGGCTGGAACGTGGTGATGTGGGGCTGTGCATACGGTTCCTACACCTCATCGTCCGAAAGTTCCGTGATGCCGGTTTGCGATTACGTGGAGGGCCTGACCAAGGAAAATAACAAAGGGTTCTACGCCTGGTCGAAGGTGCTGAAGGTGCTCACCATGCACCGGATCGCCGACATGTACGGGCCCATTATTTACACCAAATACGGCAAAGTGAATGCGGACGGCAGCGTGGATTACGATTCGCAGAAGGATGCTTATTACGCCTTCTTCGCCGACCTGACGGAAGCCATCACCATCCTGGCGAAGTTGCAGGCAGACGGGGCGCCGCCGGCGTTTACGAAGTTCGATTTGTCGCCCTATGCAGGCGATTACGGCAAGTGGGCCCGGTTCGCCAATACGCTGCGGCTGCGGCTGGCCATTCGCATTGCGGGCGTGGATCCCGGAAAGGCGAAGACAGAAGGAGAGGCGGCGTTGGCGCATGCCGCAGGGCTACTGAGCACTACCGAAGAGGATTTTACCATTAATATCGCACCGGTAGACCATCCCCTGTTCAGCATTTCCGCAGGCTGGAAAGATACACGGATGGCGGCCCCTATGGAGTCGATCCTGAAAGGGTACAGCGATCCCCGCCTCCAGAAGTTCTTTGCGCCTTCTACGGAATTTCCGGGCGACTATAAGGGTATCCGGCAGGGTGTAGCCATGGCGGGAAAGGAGATCTACGAGAACTTCTCCGCCCTGAATGCCGATTTGCTGGGCAACCGCAAGATCCAGTTCATGACCGCTGCCGAAGCCTGGTTCCTGAAAGCGGAGGCGGCCCTGAACAAATGGGCGGGGGCAGGAAATGCGCGCGCCAATTATGAAAGGGCGTGGAAACCTCCTTCGCACAGCACGGGGTTTCTGCCAAATTTGCGGCCTATATCGCGGATAATACCAGCACCGCCGCGCCGTATGTGGACCCGAAAAATGCGGCCAACAACATCGCCGCCGGCAGCCAGTGGCTGAGCAAAATCACCATTAAATGGGACGATGTGGCAGCGGACGAAAAGAACCTGGAGCGCATTATCACGCAGAAATGGATCGCCATCTTCCCGGAAGGCCAGGAGGCCTGGTCGGAGTTCCGCCGGACGGGGTATCCCAAATTGTTCCCCGTAATGATCAATAACAGCGGCGGAAAGATCTCCACCACGGAATTCATCCGCAGGATCAATTTCGTGAATACGGAGTATGAAACGAACCCGAAAGGGGTGCAGAAAGCAGTGACATTACTAGGTGGCCCCGATAACGGCGGCACCCGCCTTTGGTGGGACAAGCCATAAGCAATAAATAGACATAGCTCATCTAATTATGACCGGCCGGCCCTTTTGGGCCGGCTTTTTAATGCCTGAGGTAGTAAAAGGACAAAATTGTTAATTAGGATGCCAAACATTCGGTAATATTTCGTATAGCATGAATTTTGCGGCTGTTTTGACCTATAAAATTCTTCTTACAATGGGAAAAATGACTTCTTCAATTACATTTACCGGCAAGGTGGGTGGCCTGATCGGCTACAAACGGAACGGTAAGTATTTCCTCCGCTCCGCACCGGAAAAGGTCCGGCAGTCGAAGGCGACCAAACGCGCCGCCAAACGCTTCGGCGCGGCCAGCCGAAAAGGCGCCCTTATCCGCAGCGCCCTCTCTACGGAGCTGGATATCCTCTGCGACGGCGCACATGTCAACCAATTGAACAAAACCATCCTGAAAGCGGGCCGCGATAACCACGCAGGCCTTACCGGGTTCCGGTTCAACAAGCACAAGGGCGTCAGAGACTTCTTTTCCGCGGAACTGGAATTTACCCCAAACGGTATCCTTCACATTCCGGCCCAGCAAATCTGCGCAAAAGAAGGGGCCGTCCGCATGGAAGTAAAGCTCATCGGCACCCGTATCGACTTTGCAACCGGCAAGGTAACCGGCTCAGACGCCTCGGCAATGTACATCGACCTGGAGGGGCTTTTACTCCGTTTACGGGCGCAGACATGGCAATAGAAGTTCCCGGCAAGGGTACGCTGTTGGTTACCGTACGCGTGCGCTTGTTCTTTGAAACCGGCTTATCCCTGGGCCGCAGGAACAACGCCGCGGATATTATAGCGGTCCTGGAAGAACAACCGCCGGCAGCGGCTCCAGACAAACCCCATTCCCAAAAAGCACCTTCAGAAATACCGCCTGCATCGATCAGCAAACTACATCGCGACGAAAACGGGCAACCCTACATCCAGCGGGAATAGGCCCAGGCCATTGTAAGAAGAATTTGTTGTAAGTATTTCATTTTCAAATCACGCGAACCCCAAACAGATAAACGACAGGCCCTCCTTCGTCGGGCATCGCCATGCCCTGACGTTTCCCGTTTTGCTAAATAATCACCTTTTAGCCCCGGTATTCCATCTTTATATCATCTACTGCTCATTTTCGCATCATCTCCACCTTATCTCCGGGGATTCCTAAGGGTTCCTGCATATGTGCGGCAGGGTTCCGGTAGGGTAACAGTAGGTCTACCGTATTAACCAGGCATGGAGGACCCCATCCTGACCCTATGAGGACCCCATAAGGAGACCATAAGTTAGTCAGGAGGAAACCATAAGGTGGCCGTGGGTGCTCCCTCCGTATGCCTTTGCTGACTACCGTTACAATAGATATTTCTTGGGGGCGAAAACAAAAGGGAACGCTTGAAAAGCTGCAGGTAGCATTCCCATTGCAATAATAAATTTGGCGGATGTATTTGTAAAGTGTAGCTTTACACTATACGCATCAGATCCTGTTACATCATTGACATCATAAGCCCATTGTAAAGAATTATGAAAAATGGGAATTATGATAGTAAACATTAAAAGCAAGCCATTGTGGCTATTATGGGTAAAGGACGATAGTAGCAAGTTACCGGCTGAATTTGTAGATAAGATCAGCGATATGTTGGCGGTAATTGACAGTGCGAAATCGGTTCCGGAAGATTTTGCGGTATTTATGGGGTGGAGGATTCATCCGCTGCAAGGTCAACTGAGGGGTTACTGGGGATTATCCGTGACCGGCAACTGGAGAATTACATTTGGATTTAGGGATGGGAATGCCTTTGATGTGGATCTTTGGGATTATCATTAACTACCTTAATCAGATGATAGTGAAGTGGTTGTAAAATTAATTCCTTCATGTGTCAGTAAAAATTGTTAAACATGAAACGTAAAATGGCGCTTCGTCACCCAGGGCTTTTGTTGCGTGACAACGTAATTATTGATCGTGGGCTTACGGTTACCACGGCAGCTGAGTTATTAAAAGTAACGCGGGCGGCATTGTCGAATGTCCTGAACGGGCATGCCGATATTTCCCGGAAATGGCGTTGCGGATCAGTATAGTATTTGGAGGAACGCCTGAAATCTGGATGAATTTACAGATAGCGTATGATCTGGACCAGGCGAGGCCGAAGATAGAAGGGCTTGGGTTAAAGCAATACGTTGCCTGATGGTCTTTGCCGGGTTTAGTTAAACCAGACAACCCACCCGTTGATCAGGCGGGTTGTTTGGTTTTTAAGACGGTGTTTGTGCCGTTGCGGCGAAATAAGATGTTGCCCGGTTAAAACGTAATTGAGTGGATGAGTTTGGGCAAAAGAAGGTTTTAAGCGCCGTGCGGGGCGCTGAACAGGGAGGTAAGGGAAGGATAGTAAATCTGGTGAATGGTGTTTAGAGGGCTTCTTTCAGCCGTAGTTCGTTTTTGTATTCTTTAGGTGTTTTGCCTACGATCTCCTTAAAAAAGCGGTTGAAGTTGGATAGGTTCTTAAATCCGCAGCTATAGGCGATTTCGGCGATGGACCAGTCTTCTTCGGTAAGCCTTTTACAGGCGTGGCCGATACGTACCTCGTTGAGGAACTGTACGAAGGATTTCTTCGTGCGGTTCTTGAAGAATCGGCAGAACGACTGGGGGAGAGGTTAGTGATGCTGGCAACGTCCTGGAGGGAAATCTCTTTGGAAAAGTTGTTCATAACGTACTTAAATACCTCGTCGATCTTGTGGTTGTCTTTCACGTTGTAGGCATGGGAGTAGCCGGTGGACGCGAGGTAGTAGTAGTCTTTGGTTTCGGACAGCGTTTTTAGGATTTCCAGCAGGGAGATGATGCGTTCCAGTCCTTCCTTCCGGGGAGGGAGAGGATTTCACTTTTCAGCTTTTCCTGGTATTGCCGATGATTTTCATGCCACGCTGGGCACGGTGGAACAGGTCGGTCAACGCCTTGGTTTCCGGAAGGCCGTAGAATTTGTCGCCGAAGATGTCTTTGGGAAAATAGATCACGACGGAACGGGCTTTGAGGGCCTCGTCGTTACGATGGTATGCCTCGTCGTTATACCACACATGGGGTATGTTAGGACCGAGGAAAACCATATCGCCTACGTCGAAGCTCTCGATGCTGTCTCCCACGATTCGCTTCCCTGGCTCTCCGTCACATACACCAGCTCGCATTCCGGGTGGAAGTGGAAAGGCGTGTTGAAATAGGGATCGCACCGTTCGATGATGGTGATCTGATTGTCGGCAAAGGCCCCACTTTGATGAGAATGGGTTTCATGTTTGCTTCCTTATATGATTAATGTCCTTGTGAAAAAGTTGGCAAGGTGTTGTTTTGCCATTTTAATTCCTATTCTGGCAAATTATGAAATTTCGGTTAAAAAAATACTAGTCTAGTTCATTTTCCCCTAACTTTTTGTTTTCGTAGAATTTGTGTAAATTGTCAATGCTAAATCGTTTGAGCGCACTCCGCAACAACCAAATCATGAAGGGATTTCCATAAAGATATCGCCAGACAGGCAGGCGTATCGCCAACTACCGTGTCGTTCGTGCTGAACGGCAAAGGCCGGGAAAAGAGGATCAGTGAACAAGTGAGCAAGAAAATCCTGAAACTGGCCGCTAAACTTAAATACAAGCCCAACCAGCTCGCAAGGGGGCTTCGTACCGGCAAAACCAAGACCATAGGGCTTATCGTCGAAGACATCGCCAACCACTTTTTTGCCAACGTTGCTAAAATAGTGGAGGAAGAAGCGGATAAGTTCGGGTACAAGGTGCTGTACGGCAGCACGGAAGATAATCTCAACAAGGCCCGCGGCCTGCTGGAAGTACTGGAGTACCGCCAGGTAGATGGTTATATCATCACCCCAACGCCAAACCTGGATAAAGAAATAGAGATCCTGAAGAACAGCAGGAAGCCCATGGTGCTGATGGACCGTTACCTTCCGCAGATCCCTACCAATTACGTCATGGTCAACAACTTCCAGGGCGCTTACGATGCGGCGGAATACCTCCTCAGCCTCGGCTACCGCAAAATCGCGTATGTGACTACTACGTCTGAACAGATACAAATGAAGGAGCGCATGAACGGATTCACGGCGGCGATGAAAGCGCACGGATCTTCCTTCCCCGGAAAATGATCAAGAAAATACCATTCTCCATCTCCAAAGACGAAGCGGTAGGCCAGATCATGGAATTCATCAAAGGCATCAGCGGGCTGGACGCCGTGTTCTTCGCCACTAACTACCTTGGCGTTTTCGGCATCGAATCCATCAAAGACCTCGGCTGGAAGATCGGGAAGATGTGGCGGTCATCAGTTTCGACGACCATGACCTGTTCCGTTTGCATACCCCGGCATCACCTGCGTGGCGCAACCCATCCATGAGATAGCGCAGCACCTTGTGCAGGTGCTCATGAATGAGCTCAACCAGCATCAGCATCAGATCAACCAGGTGGTGCTGCCTGCAACGCTTATTAAGCGGGAAAGCTGCAAGAAGGGGGCGAAGGTAGGAGCGGCCTGATTCAATTAATAAATCATACAACCAGCATAATAGCGCGGCGAAACGGCCGCGCTTTTTTATGCTCATGACGGTTATGGGCAAAATAAAGCGCCGGCCATTTGGCCGGCGCTTCATGCTATTACAAAAAGTGAAAAGCGGGATTATCTACCGGTCCACCAAACGGGGAAGTGTAGTTCTGTTGCGCTTTAACTGCCTGGAAGTTTGCTGCGTTGTTCAGCTCCTCGCTGGTCGGGTACACGGTACGTTCCATGAGGCGAACGTTGGTCGGGCGTTTGGATACGCGGGCGCCGAGTTCTTTGGTCAGGCGGCGGGTATCGGCCCAGAGCTCGTGTATTCTCAGGACGTTGTAATGAACATAGCGCTGATCATAGATCAGGCCAAGTTTCTCCGTTGCATTGGCTGCCGCCAGCTCCGTCAGTTTCACGGCTACGAAAGCGGTGATGGCAACGTCGCTTGGCTTCGTGGGCCGGGAGGCTGGCATGTAGCCTACATAACGGCTGTCTGGCGTGGGAGAGGAGGCGTTGATCTCGTAGTAATAATCGATCGACTGACGAATGGCAGCTTCGAATTCCGTAGCGGCAACAAGTCCGAGGTCGGGCCAGCGCAGCGCGGCTTCAGCGAGGTTCAGGTGTACTTCGGTTGAAGAGATCACCGGAGCCGGCATCGTGTAGTTACGCTCAAACGTGGTACGGTTCAGCAGGGAAGGGAAAGTAGCGGTAAGGTCGTTCTGCGAGATTTGGCTCGAGATGGCATTCACGTCTACAGCTTCCGTCGGCATGGGCGTATACGCGCCGTCTTTGTCGGGCTGGAAGATCACATACAGGCGGGGGTCTACCGGCTGGCCGGCTTTACGCATTACCTGGTCCATTTTCTGAGGCGCCCACATGCGGTTGGAACCGCGCATTTCTGCGAAAGAGCGGAAAATGAGTACTTCCAGCACCTGGTCCTGCCGACGGTCTACGTGCGTGATCGAGGTAGCCCGGTCTTTGGCGTAGGTGCCATCGGCCAGCACTTCCTGGATGGTGGATTTGGCCAGCGCAGCGTTCACATTGGTAAGACGCATGGCTAAGCGGATGCGGAAGCTGTTAACGAAAGCCCTCCATTTGGCCATGTCACCGCCAAACCAAACGTCGTTGGTGCCGATCTGGCCGTGTACGAAGCTGCCGTTGGGCGTGAAGGCTTTCAGCTTATCGTTGGCTGCTTTCAGGTTCGCCAACATGGAGTTATAGATATCGGCCTGCTTGTCAAACTTCGGGAAGAAGTTTGTTTCATCGCCGCCCAGCGCCTCAGAATACGGGATATCGTTACACATGTCCGTCATCTGGTGAACGATGAAATCGCGGACAACGGAGGCCATCGTCATGTAGATTTCATAATTCGATTTGTCGGCGCCGGACAATTTATTGTACAGCGTATTCATCGTCATGATGGAGCGGAGTTTCCCGAAGCCATCGTTATACGGATCATGGTTCCAACCGAAAGTGTTGGGCGTACCATCGTTCGGATAGCCGGAGAATCCCAGCTGGGGCGCGAAGGTATTGATGGTATGATACATTTCGCCGTAAGAGTAACGGAAAATGCCGAGTTGTTGCTGCGTATTGGCGAAAAGGCCTTCAATGGTCGGATTCGTGATGCCGTCCTTATCGAAGTACTCATCTTCCAGTTTGTCCTGGCAGCTGGTGAATCCAGCCAGGAGCAAACCTGCCGCTAAGAAATATTTTAAATGGTGCTTTTTCATGGTAATTCTGATTTAACGGTTAGAACGATGCACGGATGCTGGCTCCATAGCTGCGGGCAGCGGGGAAGCCGTTATTTTCATAGAACACGTTCGTGCCGTTGATGGCTTCCGCATCTACGTTCGGCATTGTTTTATGGATATACAGCAGGTTGTTCGCGAAAACGGAAACCTGCAGCCTGTTCACGCTGATCTTGTCTGTCCATCTTTTAGGCAGTATGTATCCGAGAACGATGTTACGCAGTTTGATGTAGTCGTTCTTGTAGATAACGTCGGGTTGTACGTCCATAAAGCTTCTCCAGTAGTAGCTGTGTTTGTCGGCGGCGGTGATGATCTTTTCGTTTTTAGCACCGGCTTCGGTAACGCCTTCCAGAATCACACCGTCGTGCATAATAAACGGATATTTGGAATCCGCTGGCACAGCAGCCTGGTGGTTGGGGAGGCGGATGTAATCGCCGGCATTGTTGATGTAGTATGCCAGACCGCCATGGGATTCGTCACGGCCTTCCAGGGTGGAAAGCGCGGAACCGTTACCTACCATGTACATATTGGTCTGAGACACCAGGGTTTGACCGAACGACCAGTCGAAGTTAAAGTCGAGCGACCAACCTTTGTAAGTCAGGGTGTTCATGAACCCGCCGATGAGATCGGGGATCACTTTACCTGCTATTTCTTCCTTGGTAGGATCGGTAGACCAGTAGCCGTCGCCGTCTACGATACGTTCGCCTTTAGCGTTGGTTTTGTACGGACGAACGATCACCTGGCCCCAGGGCTGGTTAACTTTCGCTACGGTGCTGAAGCCGCTGCCGCCCCAGAGGTTCTGGGTGGTGATGCCCTGAGCGAGTTCTTTTACGACGGGTTTGTCGTGAGAAAGTTCAGGATCGTGCGCCAGGAGAAGTCGCCGATTTTAAGCGGAGTGGCGTTGATGTTTACTTCGATACCGCTGTTCTTCACACGGCCGGCATTGATCCTGGTCTCGGTGTAACCGGAAGAGGAAGGAATGGTCAGGCCCATGATCTGGTCGTAAGTGTTACCGGTATAGTAGTTCACTTCCACGCCCAGTCTGTTGTTGAGGAAACGGGTTTCGATACCCAGTTCCAGTTCGCGTCTGCGCTCAGGTTTGAGATCTGCGGGCGGACGGGCGGAGCGGGAGAATAGGTGATGGCGCTGCCATAGTTACCCTGATCGTACACCTGGTTGGAGAAGTAGATCGGGCCGGGTTTACCGAGATCCGCGAAGGATGCACGGAACTTACCGAAGCTCATCCAGGAAGGCATCTTGAAGGTCTCGGTGAAGATCCGGGACGCGCTCACACCAGGATAGAAGTACGAGTTGTTGTTGCTGGGAAGAATGGAAGACCAGTCATTACGGCCCTGGAACTCCAGGTAAAGGTAATCGCGGAAACCGAACTGAACGGAACCGAAGGCGCCGTAGAGCTGGCTGTAAGCGCGGTAACCGTCGCTCAGAACCGGGGTGGTTTTCACGTTCTTGAACGAGAAGAAGTCGCGGGAGATAAATCCGCTGTTCGGGGTGGTGCGGGAGGTCCATTCGCTGGAATAGTGCTGGATGGTACCACCTGCATATGCGAACAGGCTAAAGTCGCTGCTCAGTCTTGTATCGTAGCTCAGGATGGCCTGACCGTTGTAGAACGCGTCTTTAGAGTTTTTCAGGGAGTAGCGTCCGCCTTCTGCCACTGAGAGCGGGCGGCGGATTTTCTCCTTGGTCTCATTTTCCTGCATGATCAGGTCGAAGCCGCCGAGTACTTCGAGTTTCAGGCCTTTGTAAAGGTCGAAGCTGAGGGTGGCGGAATTGATGAAGTGATCACGGGTATTGTCGTAGCTGTTCTGCGTCTGGTTCCATAGGTAGTTACCTGCCAGCTGATCGCGCACGATACCGCCAACGGGGTAGCGGGTCTGGCGGTTTTCCATGTTCCACCAGAAGTAGTCGTCGTTTGCCTGGTCCACGATCTGGGTGCGGAGGAGGTTCACGTCGAGCTGGCGGGGATACCGTAAGTTACGAACACATCCTGGTTGGTAGCAGGCGCGTTGTGGTTGAAGTTGGTGGAGTAGGTGCTCACCAGCTTGAAGTTGATCGCGTTGCTGATTTTCAGGTTGCCGTTGAAGTTGAAGTTGTTGTCTTTGATCTTGAAACCTTCGAACAGGCCTTTATAGTCTTTCCGGGTGTAGGAGAAACGGAAAGAACCTTGTTCCCCGCCGCCTTGCACGGAAGCGTTGGCGGTGGTGGTGTAGCCATCGCGGTAAAGATCGCGGATGTTATTGGGTTGGGCCACGTAGGGGCGCATGATGCTATCATACCAAAGCAGCATACGGCCGTCCATTTTAGGTCCGAAGTTGTAGTTGGTGGGATAGTAGCGGGATTGGCCGTTGAGCTGGTAGAAACCTTCCGCGTTTACCTGACCGGGGTTTACCAGGAGCAGGGAATCCGGAACCGAATTCGTTCTGGAATTTCTGTTGGATCCAGCGGGTGTCTTTAGCGCCGCTAAAGTTTACGTCTACGCCGAGGCCTTTGCGTTTGGTGCCTTTTTGGTGGTAATGAGGATAACCCCGTTACCGCCGGCGGCGCCATAGAGCACGGAGGCTTTCGCGCCCTTCAGCACGTCGAAGGTCTCGATGTCTTCCATGTTCAGGTCATTGAGGCCGTTACCGGTAGCACGGTTGATGTCCGTCTGCCAGTCGAGCATCGGGATCCCGTCGATCACGAAGAGCGGGCGGGTGTTGGATGACTCGTTGAAGGCGACTGCATTACGGATTTTGATGTTCATACCGCCGGCGGGCCCGATTGCGGTGCTGTTGATGTTGAGACCGGCGACCTGTCCGTAGAGTGCGCTCATGGCGTTTACGGGGAGCCGATGTTCACGAGGTTTTCGGTTTTAATGGTAGCTTGAGAATAGCCGAGTGCTTTCTTTTCGCGTTTTACACCGAGGCTGGTTACCACGACTTCATTCAGGCCGGTCACGTCTTCCTCGAGGGTAACGTTATACGAAGACGCGTCGCTGGTAATGACTTCCTTTTAAGATAGCCGATGAAGTTAAGGACCAGCGTAGCGTTAGGGGAGATGTTGAGCCGGTAAGCGCCGTCGCCGTCGGTTACGGTACCGTTTTTGGTCCCTTTCTCGAGGACGGTTACCCTGGGATTGCGATGCCCGAAGCACTTTTTACGGTACCCGTCACGGTCTTCTTGGTCTGGGAGAATGCGTTCAGCGTGCACAGACTAAAGAAGATCGCTAACAATAGTAGCGTTCTGTTCATTGTTCACTTTTTTAATCTAGAAATGTTGTTTTCTCATCGCCGGTCGGGATAAGTCACCGGCTGGACTTTCTGAATTTGAAAGGTCATGAATAGAGGACCCTGCGAGTTTGGCGGTCCTTATTTTGGTTGTATGCGAATAGATGTTTGGTTACGGATTAATAAAGCCGTTTTTACCTGGTGCTCACTATCTGGTGTTCAATTTTCATAACTGAAACGCGTTACGGGCGTTTTTTCACTGTCTGATGTTCACTATTTACTGACCGACTTTCTCGACGTGCCTGGTTTGGTTGATGGGACCACCCTAAAACGTTTTAGCGTCCCTTAATTAAAAAAGAACAAAGGACCGTCACTGTTTCGACCGTATGTTCTGTGATTTTGATTGATCTGACTTTGTTGTTCTACTGTTTCTTTGCTAACTATTAGCACTCAAACTTACCATTTGTTTTGAAATATACCAACGCGTTTTAACAAAATTTTTTGAATAAATGATGGATGGTTATATGCTTGATAGGTTGAATTGTTGTTTCAGTTGCATAAGCCTAATTAACGGAAATCAAAAGGCGGATAGTATGTGTGATAGCAAATTGCTGGATAGTAATGGTATTTTCCGTGGTATTAAGGGAATCTTAACGCTCCGTCAAAAAAAAGTTAATTTTTTATTTTGGAGGTTACGCAACTTTAACTAAGTTGCACCCGTTCGTTTTACGAATTCAAACTTGTGCGTGAAAATGATTAGAGCCGCCGGATGTCACAGGTTTTTTTATTGCTGCAACGCTAAAACGTTTTATCAGTAAAAGGAACCCGTAACGGGGAAAGAGAGGGAAGCACAGGTTTTTATGGGAACTTTTTGCTAAAACGATTTAAGTTAACAGTGAAGACATCAGACATTTAACAGTGAACAGGGGATATAAAAGCCAATTTTAGGAAACCATCTCCCTCCATTATTATCAGCCACCAGTAATCAACCGTGTGTAGACCGGCCGCCACGCCGGATGGAATTGCATTGCCATGAATGAACGCCATGTTGTGTGCGCATACCCGTTATGACATCCGCATTGCCTCGTTCAAGACGATAAGGGATATCTATATCTATTTTTTTCATGTTTTCTCATTCACGTATCACAAATTAAAATCTAAGGAAGCTATGCGAAGAATTCTTCTGCTTGCCACGTTGCTGTTATGCTGCTTCGCCCCTCAAGCCTGGGCGCAGCAAAGAAAGCAGTATCCGGCTCCGTCAAAGATGCCGCCGGCACGCCGCTCCCCGGTGTGACCATCCTGGAAAAAGGTACCTCCAATGGTACCGTAACTTCCGGAGACGGTTCCTTCAAACTCAGCGTAGACCCCGCCGCCACGCTGCTTTTCACTTTATGGGCTACTCCCAGCAGGAAGTACCCGCCTCCGCGGCCAATTTCAACATCGTCCTCAGAGAGGACCAGCGCTCTCTAAATGAAGTAGTGGTGACCGCCATGGGCTTCAAACGCGAACAGCGTAAACTCGGCTACGCCATCACTGAACTGAAAGGCGGCGAGATCGCTAAAACCAACTCCATCAACCCGGTTGCTGCCCTCCAGGGTAAAGTGGCGGGTGTGGACATCTCCGGCGCAGCCGGCGGCCCTCAATCTGCCAGCCGTATCGTACTCCGCGGTGCAAAATCACTGGATAACAAGGACCAGCCGATCTTCGTGGTAGACGGTACCATCTTCGAAAACGAAGTGTCCGACAACGCGGTGAACTTTGGTAACGTCCTGAAAAACCTCAACCCGGATGATTTCGAGACCGTGACCGTGCTCAAAGGCGCGGCCGCTACGGCGCTCTATGGCTCCCGTGCTATTAACGGCGCCATCATCATCACCACCAAGAAAGGGATCTCCCGCAAAGGCCTCGGTGTAGACTTTAGCCAGACCGTTCAATTCGAACAGGTTTACCGCACGCCCATCGCCCTCCAGAACTCTTATGGAGCAGGCTACAACCCGTTCTTCAACACTAACGGAAATGGCGAGAAAGTAGTAGAATGGGCTGGCGCTTACAGCTTCGGCCCTAAAATGGACGGCAGCATGGCCCGGATCATCAACGGCGACCTGGTGCCCTTCGCCGCCAAACCCGACAACTGGAAAACACATACCAGACCGGTAAGTATTTCAATACCAACGTTGCAGTAGAAGGTGGTAACGAAAAAGCAAACTTCCGCTTTTCCTACTCCCATCTCGACAACAACAGCGTAATGCCCAACAACGGCTTCAACAGGGATGTATTCTCCCTTAAAGCCTCCGCTCAGTTGTCCAAGCGCCTCACCGCTGAGGCCGGCGCTTCTTACGCTGCCTCCAAATCCAGCAACCCTACCCGCCAGGGCGGAGACTACACCAACGAAAACGTGGGTCGTAAATGGATTTACATCTTCCCCGTAACTACGATGCCGATTACTGGCAGGCGCGCTACATGGGCCCCAACCCCGGACAGGGCGATCTGAACTCCTACCTGGGTCAGTACCCCGGCGCGGATTACTGGTTCTCTCTTGAAAACGACGACTGGACCCGCAAAGAGCGCCTCTTCATGGGGAACGCCTCACTTACAGGAACCGTCACTGATTGGTTGAAGCTCGTTGCCCGTGGTAACTTCTCTAATGAAGGCCGCGACGACGATCGCCGTCAGCTTGGCTGGGGACCCAACTACTCCGGCGTGCGCGGCTATTACAGTCTCTCCGGTCAGAACAGGACCCAGTATACCCTCACCGGTATCGCCATGATCTCTCCTAAGATCAGCGAAGATTTCACCATGAATATCAATGCCGGTGGCGAAATGTGGCGTTCCGATATTGGTACTTCCTGGTCCACGAACACCAACGGCGCCTCCGCATCCCAGGTCTGTTCTCCATGACCAATAGTGTGAGCCCGCTCTCCACTTCTGCCAGCAAAATTGCACCGCGATACATCAACTCGCTGTTCTTTGCGGCCAGCTTCACTTACAAGAATGCGTTCTTCCTGGACGTGACCGGCCGTAACGACTGGTCTTCCGCCCTGGTTTATATGGATGGTTCCGGCACGCCTTCCTACTTCTACCCCTCAGTGAGCGGTGCATGGGAATTCACGGAATCCTTCAAATCCAGCATGCCTTCCTGGCTGACCTATGGCAAGGTGCGCGCTTCCTTCGCGCAGGTGGGTAAAGACATGACGCCCTGGACAAATAACGAAGGTTACCTCGCAGAAAACAACAACTGGAACGGCGCTAACGGCGAACCCCGCTGATCGGTATCTATCAGCCGGGCACACTGCCTAACCGTAACCTCGTGCCCTCTATGGCAACATCCTGGGAAGTAGGTGCCGACGTACGTTTCTTCAACAACCGCCTCGGTCTGGACGTAGCCTGGTATCATACCAATGTAAAGGACCAGATACTCGAACTGGCCGTTGCAAAAGAATCTGGTGTTGAAAGACGCTTCATCAACGCCGGTAAAATGCAGAATAAAGGTATCGAGGTGGCCATCAACGCACGCCCGGTCGATAACAAGAACTTCCAGTGGGACGTGACCCTGAACGGTTCCCGTAACACCAACAAGATCGTTGACCTGTATCCCGGTGTCAGCGAATACATCCTCGGCAACGACCAGGACGTGAACGTGGTTGCGCAGGTAGGTTCCGCCTATGGTGTGATCACTACGCCTTATGGTTATACTCCTTATTACAATGCTTCCAATAAGGGCAACAACGGAATGCCGGTAATTTCACCGAACACTTCCGACGTCCGCTACAAATTCAAACGTGGCAACGCGGTGGTGGGTAACATTACGCCCGACTTCAACCTCGGTCTGAGCAACAACTTCAGCTACAAGAACTGGAGCTTCGGCTTCCTGGTGCAGGCGAAGATCGGAGGTGATATCTTCTCCGCATCCCACCAATACGGTACTGGTCGCGGTACGGTTGCATCCACTATCGAAGGTCGCGATGCTGAGCATGGCGGTCTGGCCTGGACAGATGCGCAGGGCCGCAGCCGTAACGACGGTATGATCCCTAAAGGTGTATTCGAAGATGGTTATAAAGTGAAAGTGAACGGCGCTGATGTGGACCTGGGTGGTATGACCTATCAACAGGCTTACGATAAAGGATATGTTACACCGCTGAGCCCTTATGAATATTACAGCATGGTGGGCGATTGGGGTATTGGTATCCGTGAGGCTTCCGTGTTCGACGCATCTTACGTTTCCCTCCGTGAAGTTTCCATTGGTTATACCATGCCGAATAAATTCGCTGAGCGCCTGAAACTGAATAAAGTGCGCGTAATGCTGGTGGGCCGTAACCTGGCTTACCTGTACAACAAGCTGCCTGATCACATTAACCCGGAAAGCATCCGCAACAACGCTACCTCCGCATTCTCTGAATATGGCGGTACGCCGTTCGTTCGCAATATGGCTGCTACCATCCAACTTGGGTTCTAATCAACAAAACTGCTAACAATGAAGAGTTTACATAAATTAGGCATTGGCGCGCTGGCGTTGGCTACATTTGCAACCGCCTGTACCAAGGACTTTACCGAAACCAACACCAATCCCAATATCAGCAAAGATATCGTAGCGTCTATGCTGTTGACCACATCGCAAAAGGCGATGGTGGACCGTGATTTCGACTGGTTCTACGAGCACTACCAGTTTCTCATGCGTTACATGCAGTATACCGTGAGCTATGCCGAGGGTAACAACTCCGGCATGTTCTCCAACCCGCGTGTAAATGAGCTGTATCAGGCGTTTTACTCAAGCATCGGCCGCAATCTTGTGGAAATCGAGCGTATCGTAAACAACCTGCCTGCAGAAGAACAGGCCCGCTGGTCGCAGATCGTGGCCATCGCCAAAGTTCACAAGGTATATACCGCTTTCCGCGTATCCGACGTGAATGGCAGCATTCCTTACAACGAGGCGCTCACGGCACGTACCGAAGCCATCATGCTACCTAAATACGATTCGCAGGAAACCCTGTTCAACACATTCGACGCCGAGCTGAAAGGCGCTATCGCTGCGCTGACCGCTACCGGCAGTTTCGAGACGTACAACTCTTCGAGCGATGTGTTTTACAGCGGCGACGTGAAGAAATGGGGCAAAGCAGCCAATGCGCTCCGCCTCAAAATCGCGATGCGCCTTTCCAAGCGCAATCCTGATAAAATGAAGGCGATTGTTGCTGAAGTTATGGCCAGCCCCGCAGGACTCTTTGAAAGCGCGGCAGACGAGTGGAAGTTTATCTCCACGACTAACTTCGCCCGCGGCGGCAACTGGAATGCTCAGGGTTCTGCTACCCGCGGCGGCCGCAAGCTGATCGATTTCATGTATAACACGCAGGATCCGCGCCTTCCGCTGTTCTTCAAGAAGAATGAATTTACCGAGGCTACCTTCAATCGCCTCAAATCAGGTGGCGCATTCCCTGCTTCTGCCGTGTATAATCCCCGTCAGTACGTGGGTATGCCCGAAAGCCCGGATGATCGCAATCTGCCGCAGTATGCCCGTCTCTTCGGCGTGAAATCTTATGAGATCACAGAAGCGGGCAAGAAGGTAACTGTGAACGTAGATACACTGTCTCAGTTCCAGAACCGTCTGTTCGATCTCGGGTCTGACGGTAACGGCGCCGGCCAGTACACTCAGCCGATAATGACCTATGCGGAGCAATGTTTCATCCTCGCTGAACTGGCCGTAAAAGGTATCATCAGCCAGGACGCAAAGGCCCTTTATGAGAAAGGCGTGACCGCTTCCGTAAAAGCATATGATGCCATGGCAGGCCTCGCAAGAACGGTAGAGTACGCAGCTCCGGCAGACGCTGCCATCACCGCTTACCTCGCCCAACCTGCGATCGCATTTACCGGCACCAACGATGTGCTGCTCGAAAAGATCGGCATTCAGCAATACCTGAACAGCTTTAAAACTCCCTGGAATCTTGGGGTTATTACAAGCTGCTCGGCTATCCTAAAGTGGGCGGTATTCTCGATCGCAGCGAGTTCTTCGCCGGAGGTTTCCGTATGGAAACGCCCCGTCGCTGGCCCCTGCCTATCACCAACTTCAACCAGGCCAACCGCGATGCCGCGATTGCCGACATGATGAAAACCGGTGAATATGGTACGTCCGTAGACGATATCACCGGCCGCGTTTGGTGGGATAAGAAATAACCACAGATAGCGTGATCCAATAAGAAAAAGCCTCCGGACGATCGTCCGGAGGCTTTTTTTATACGCTAAAGCGAATGAAATTATTGCAGCATATCCTTGATCTCGCTGAGCTTCATGAGCGCCTGCACGGGCGTGAGGCGGTTGATGTCCATCTCATTGAGCTTCTCCCGGATAGCCTGGAAAGTATCGCTATGCGAATCGAAAATGCTCAGCTGCACCTTCTGCGTGGGCGCCGCGATCTGCTCTATGGGCGCCTCGATGTGCTGGCTTTCCAGCTGGGAGAGTATCTCATTGGCCCTTTTGATAAGCTGCGGCGGCATGCCGGCGATCTTGGCAACGTGGATACCAAAGCTGTGACGGCTGCCACCCGGCGCCAGCTTGCGCAGGAAAATGATCTTATTACCTACTTCCTTATTGGTGATATGGAAATTCTTGACGCGGGAATGCGTGTTCTCAAGCTCGTTCAGTTCATGGTAGTGCGTAGCGAAGAGCGTTTTGGGCCTGTGTTCCGTCATATCATGCAGGTATTCCACGATGCTCCAGGCGATAGAGATACCGTCGTACGTGCTCGTGCCCCGGCCGATCTCATCGAGGATGATGAGGCTGCGGGGAGATATTATTAATAATGCTCGCCGTTTCGTTCATCTCCACCATGAAGGTCGACTCGCCGCCGCTGAGGTTGTCGCTCGCGCCCACGCGGGTGAAGATCTTGTCGGTCAAACCAATCTCCGCAGCCGATGCAGGCACAAAGCTGCCCATGTGCGCCATGAGGGTAATGAGGGCCGTCTGCCGCAACAGGGCCGACTTACCCGACATGTTAGGCCCCGTGAGGATGATGACCTGCTGATCTTCATGGTTGAGAAGCAGGTCGTTATTCACGTAGCTTTCTCCCGGCGGCAGGCCTTGTTCAATAACAGGGTGGCGGCCTTCGGTGATGTTGATCTGGTAGCTGTCGTTCACCACGGGCCGGCGGTATTTGAACTGGACGGCGTTATGCGCGAAGCAGAGGAGGCAGTCGAGGCGTGCGAGGGCGTGCGCGTTCCGCTGTACGGGCTGAATATATTCCTGCAGGGCGAGGATCAGGGCGTCGTATAATTGGATTTCAAGTGCCATGATCTTGTCTTCCGCACCTACGATCTTCTCTTCATACTCTTTCAGTTCGGGCGTGATGTAGCGCTCCGCATTGGCCAGCGTCTGCTTGCGGATCCATGTCTCGGGTACCTTATTCTTATGGGTGTTGGTTACTTCTAGATAATACCCGAACACATTGTTGAACGCAACTTTGAGCGATGGGATGCCGGTGGCCTCGGACTCCTGTTGCTGGATGCGGAGCAGGTATTCCTTGCCGCTGGTGGCAATGGAGCGGAGATCGTCGAGCGACTTATCTACGCCCTCCCGGATGACGCCGCCTTTGTTAGCAAGTACGGGCGGGTTGTCGGCGATTTGGGCCAGTATCCTGTCCAGGATGGGGCGGCAAGGATCCAGTTGTTCCTGTATCTGGCGAAGCAACGGGTCCTGGTTGTCCGACAGCAGGGCGGCTACATCTTCCACTTCCTTCAGCGCCCTGGCCAGTTGCATCACTTCGCGCGGGTTGATCTTGCGGAGGGTATTTTGGAGACCAGCCGCTCGAGATCGCCCACGTTGCGGAGGTTGTTTGCAGTTTATGGGTGAGTTCGGTTTCGCGGATGAGTGTTTCCACTGCATCGAGCCTTTCGTTGATCTTTGTGATATCGCGGAGTGGGAAAATGATCTGGCGTTTGAGCAGGCGCGCGCCCATAGGGGTGAGCGTATGGTCCAGGGTGCCGATGAGTGACTTGCCCTGTTCCACGGTGCTCTGGAGCAGTTCCAGGTTGCGGATGGTGAAGCGGTCCATCCAAAGGAAGTCGTCCTGATCGATGCGCTGCAGGCTGGTGATATGCTGGAGATTGGGGTGCTCCGTATCCTTCAGGTAATGCATGGTGGCGCCGGCGGCGATGATGGCTTCGTTCATTTCTTCCACGCCGAACCCTTTGAGGTTGTGCGTCTCGAAATGCTTTAGCAGGATCTCGCGGGCATAGGTGGAGGTAAAGATCCATTCGTCCAGGTTATAGGTATAAAAACGCGAACCGAACGTCTGCCGGAAATGCTTCTGCTGTTGCCGCGCGAAGATGACTTCAGCGGGGCGGAAAGACTGGAGGAGCTTGTCGATATATTCGAGGCTGCCCTGTGCGATATAGAACTCGCCGGTAGAGATATCGAGGAAGGCCACGCCGGTGACGTTGTTCCCGAAATGCACGGCGGCGAGGAAGTTATTTTGGCTGTTCTCGAGGATCTTATCGTTGACGGCCACGCCGGGAGTGACCATTTCTGTCACGCCGCGTTTTACGATGCCTTTGACCATTTTAGGGTCTTCTAGCTGATCGCACACGGCCACGCGATGGCCGGCTTTTACGAGTTTGTGGAGGTAGGTATCCAGCGAATGATGCGGGAATCCGGCCAGATCCACAAACGAAGCGGAGCCATTGGCTCTTTTGGTGAGCACGATTCCGAGGACTTTAGACGCGATAACGGCGTCTTCATTGAACGTTTCATAAAAATCTCCTACCCTGAACAGCAGCACGGCATCGGGATACCGGGTTTTGATGGCCTTATGTTGCTGCATCAGGGCGTTTCTTCCGATTTGCTTTTAGCCATGCGGCAAATATAGGGTGCCGGAGGCTAAGGCGGATGGGCGGTGGAAAAAATGAGGGCAATATGCCCCTTGGAGTATCTTTGCGGCATGCGGAAGTTACAAATGGATGAGCTGGGCCGGAAATCGGTCTCGGAATTCAAGGCGGCAGACAAGACGCCGCTGGTGGTAGTGATGGACAATGTGCGCAGCATGCATAACGTGGGCTCGGTCTTCCGCACGGCCGACGCCTTTCTGCTCCAGGGCATAGCGCTTTGCGGTTATACGCCGGTGCCTCCGCACCGGGATATCCAGAAAACAGCCCTGGCGCCACCGATACGGTAGAATGGCAGTATTTCGGGAGCACCGTAGAGGCTGTTGAGGCGCTCCGGGCCGAGGGTTTTGCCATCATCGCCATCGAGCAGGCGGCTAACAGCATGATGCTGAATAACTTCCAGCCATCCGGGCAGCCCCTGGCGCTGGTATTCGGTAACGAAGTATCGGGCGTAGACCCTGCAGTCATGCAGCTGGCCGACGGCTGCATCGAAATCCCTCAACTGGGGATGAAGCATTCCCTCAATATCTCCGTGAGCACGGGGATCGTGATCTGGGACATTTATAGTAAACTGACCAAAGCAAAATAAACCATGGGCTCTGACACTATCCGGAATTACCTGTCGCTCGTCAAATTCAGCCACACCATTTTCGCCATGCCGTTCGCGATGACCGGCTTTTTCCTGGCGGTCACCTGGGCAGGGGAGCCTTTCAGCCTGAAGCTGTTCCTGCTGGTGGTGCTGTGCATGGTATTTGCCCGAAGCGCCGCCATGGCGTTCAACCGTTGGCTGGACGCAGAAATAGACCGCCGCAACCCCGGACCGCCAAGCGCGAGATTCCCGCAGGTATCATCAGCGCCGGCAATGCATTGTATTTCGTGATCGGGAACGTGGTGCTGTTCATGGCTGCCACCTGGTTCATCAATCCCCTCTGCTTTTTCCTCTCTCCCGTGGCCATCGTGGTGGTACTGGGCTACAGCTATACCAAACGCTTCACCGCGCTCTGCCATCTTGTACTGGGCGTGGGCCTGTCGCTGGCGCCGATCGGGGCTTTCCTGGCGGTGACCGGCTACTTCAGCGTGCTGCCGGTGCTGCTGAGCGTAATGGTGCTTTGCTGGGTAAGCGGATTTGATATTATATATAGTCTGCAGGACGAAGATTTCGATCGCTCGCAGCGGCTGCATAGCATCCCTGCCTGGCTGGGGAAAGCCGGGGCGCTACGGTTTTCGGAGGTACTGCACGTAATAGCGGCAGGACTGGCGGTAGCGATCGGGCTGATGGGCGGCTTCCATTGGGTGTACTGGGTCGGGGCGGCCGTGTTTATCGGCATGCTGGTAATGCAGCACCGGCTGGTGAAGCCCGATGATCTTTCCCGCGTGAACATAGCGTTCATGACCTCGAACGGCATCGCCAGCGTAGTGTACGCGGTATTCGCCATTGCAGATATGTTCATATTCAAAAACTAACGGATGCCGAGAATAATGGCCATCGATTATGGCAAGAAACGTACGGGTCTGGCGGTGACGGACCCTTTAAAGATGATTGCCAGCGGATTGGGTACGGTGCCCTCGCATGAGCTGATCCCATACCTGAAAAAGTATTTTGCTGCGGAAGCGGTGGAACTGATCCTGATCGGCATGCCCCGCAACCTGGACGGCTCCGCTACAGATGCGACGGCCCTGGTACAGGAGTGCATCCGGATCCTGGGCAAGCATTTTCCTGATATGCCCCTGAAGCAGGTGGATGAGCGGTTCACTTCCAAAATGGCGTTCCAGAGCATGCTGGACAGCGGAATGAAGAAAAAGGACCGGCAACAGAAAGGCCTGGTGGATGAGATCAGTGCAACCATACTGCTGCAGGAATACCTCCAGTACAACGGTTGACGGGATTTTTCATAAATTTGCATTTTCCAACAGATTCGATTTAACAATGATATTACCAATCGTAGCCTATGGAGCCCCTGTGCTCCGGGAAGTTTGTCCGGACATTACGCCCGATTACCCGAACCTGAAAGAGCTGGTCGCCAATATGTGGGAAACTATGTACGGGTCTAACGGCGTGGGCCTTGCAGCACCCCAGATCAATAAGCCCATCCGCCTGTTCGTGGTAGACAGCAAGCAGATCATAGACAACCTGGAAGAAGGAGAGGAGAATGAGTTTCCGGGCGACAAAGGCATCAAGCAGGTATTTATCAATGCGCATATCGTAGACACCGACGGCGACGACTGGGCTTATAACGAAGGTTGCCTCAGCATTCCCAAAGTGCGGGAAGACGTATATCGTCCGGAGAAAGTAACGCTGCGGTATGTCGACGAAAACTTCCAGCCGCACGAGGAAACCTTCCATGGCGTAACTGCAAGGGTGATTTTCCATGAATACGATCACATCGAAGGGAAACTGTTCATCGATTACCTGAAACCATTGAAAAGCGCCTCCTCAAAAGCCGCCTCGACGATATTTCAAAGGGAAGGTCCGGGTAGACTACCGGATGATCTTCCCTAAATAATTACCCTATAACTGGGTGATTTGTCCGGCATTAAAAAAATATATTTATGCCAGATAAATTGATATTGTAATAATTTTTATTATTTTAGAGCCACTATTTCCGAATCCAACACTTGGGAACCTCTAATACATATACCGAAATCGAACTGGTGCAAGGCCTCCGCGCGAGAGACCAGCAGATATTCGGGTACCTGTACGATCACTACTCGCCTGCGCTCTATGGTGTGGTGCTGAAAGTGATCAATGATGAAAATGCTGCCAGTGATGTATTGCAGGAAGTATTTTTGAAGATCTGGCGGGGATTGATAAGTATGACACAGAGAAAGGGCGTCTGTTTACCTGGATGCTCAATATTGCCCGCAATACCGCGATAGACACACTTCGTTCCAGAGCCCACAAGCTCGATCAAAAAATCCATGAACTCAGCAATGACGTATATCTACAAACAAGTCAGCTTGCAGTTCATCCATCAGTGGATCACCTTGGCCTCACTAAGGTGCTGGAAAAGCTGAACAAAGAACAGCGAACCATTATTGATCTAGCCTATTACAAGGGCTGTACCCAGGAAGAAATCGCCAGGCTGCTGGATATTCCATTGGGAACGGTAAAGACCAGAATGCGCAATGCCATTATCCAGTTGCGCAATATTTTAAAACAGATGTAATTAGCAAAGTTGGACGTTCAACGTTACATATCATCCGGAATTATTGAGACTTACGTCGCCGGGCTGGCAACCGAACCTGAGGTTCGGGACCTGCATAGCGCCATGTCTCAGTCGCCGGAGCTGACAGCCGCGGTAGATGCGGTTCAGCTCGATATGGAGCGGTATGTCGAAATGCAGGCAGTGCCACCGCCGCCTGCGATTAAAGACAAATTGTTCCTGCTTATCAATAATGACCAGTCTTCCGAAATGACCGAAGTGATCGCCGCAGGCTCGTGCCGGCGTATGAGGCGGAGGTTGTTCGCGAACGAAAACCACTGACCCTCGTGCACCCTGCATGGCGGATCGTGGCTGCCGCTGCTTTGGCCGGGGTAATTGGTTGCGTGTACTACATCAACCAGCAGGCCGGTCAGCAATCGGAATGGAAAGCGAAATACGAAGCGCTACTCCAGGAAAAAGAGACAATGCTGGCAGAACAAAAGACCTTCCAGGCCCGGATGGATGAAAGCGAGACCATGCTGACTACCATCCGCAACATGAAAACGGTTAACATGTACACCGTGACGCCCACAAGGCCCGGGCTTCTCGCCACTGTGTACTGGAACCCCAAATCACAGGAAGTTCTCCTCACCGTACATAACCTCCCGGCGCCCGCCGCCGATCAGCAATATCAGCTTTGGAGCATCGTCAATGGTAAACCCGTAGACGCCGGAGTGTTCGATATGGACAAGGCCGCCGCCGGTTTCCAGAAGATGAAGGCCGTGCCAGGCGCGCAAATGTTCGCCGTAACCCTCGAAAAGAAAGGCGGTTCTCCTCACCGACGCTCTCCGCCATGTACCTCGCCGGCAAAGTGGCAGGTTGATATCCCCTCTTCAGGCCCGATTCTTGCTCCTGGCCTTTAGGAAATTCATACTTTTGAGTAATGCGAAATTTTCTCCCGATCCTGCTAACTGTAACATCCATATCTGTCTCCGCTCAGGATACCGCACGATATAAAGGCATGACCGTCAACCTCGACGAACACGTCGTAAAAGCTAAACGAATAGGCTTCGATGTAAATGGATTTATCCGCCGTGTAGAAGAGGACACGACTTTTTACCGCGCTTTCAAAAACCTCCGTATCGTTGGCTTCACCGCAGAAAATGATATCCGTATCACCGATAAAAAGGAGGGAAGACCCTCGCATCACTGCTTTCCCGTACGCAACAACATATGCGCAACGGCTGTCGAAGCATGGAGGTAATCGAGGAAAAGACGACCGGCAATTTCTACGACCGTAAAGGCGACTATAACTATTACACCGCCGAACTCTACGCCAATCTCTTTTTCACAAAAGGGACCGTTTGCAAATGAAGACAGCGGCCCCGCCAAAGGAAGCCTGGCCCGTCACCGTTCACAGCTCAAACAGCTCATATTTAATCCAGGCAAACCCATCACCGGCGTCCCCGTTGTTGGAAGCAAGGTAGCCGTGTTCGATCGTAACCTGATGCGTTACTACGATTTCAGCGTTACTTCCGGCGCATTTGCAGGGGTGGATTGTTATGTATTCGGCGCAGTGATGAAAAAGAACCTCAGTTCCATCGACCGGGCAGAGATCGTGTACGATGAGCTGATCACCTGGTTCAGCAAGGAAACAATGGAAATCGTGGGCCGGCGGTATTCACTGTCTTACAAAACGCTCATCTTCGACTTCAATGTAAAAATGAACGTACAGATGACCAAGTTCGGCGACCTGCTTTTACCAGCCCTCATTACCTACGACGGCACCTGGAACGTACCGTTTAAAAAGCGCGAAACAGCCCTGTTTACCGCGCGTTTCTCCAACTTTACCAACTAATCAGTTCCATAAGAAAAGCCCCTTCGTCATATTGGCGAGGGGCTTTTTATTTGTAATCGGATAAATCCTTATCGTATCAAAGTTATGTTGCCTGTCTTTCTGTAGAATTTCATGGCGGCAAGATCCACATATTCCACCATCCAGACGTAAGTTCCGATGGGAGCGTTCTTGCCATTGTGCATTCCATTCCAGGCTACGGTGGGGTCTGAAGTGAAAAAGAGCAGGTTGCCCAGCCGGTTGTAGACACTGAGCCGGTAAGAGCCGATTTCGCACCGGTAGCGGGGCCGGAAGTAATCATTGTATCCGTCTCCGTTAGGGAAAAGCCAGTGGGGAAATAGAGAACGCAGTCACAGGGAGCGAAGTTCACGCGAATGGAATCTACGGAGCGGTTGCAGACATTCTCCGCTACCACCGCGTACCAGCCGCGCTGGGTAACGGGGAACATGTTAACGGAGGAACTGTCCTGCCACTTGAAATTCACCCCGGCATTCATGGGCCGGAGCAAAGGGTTTCTCCAAGGCACATTACGGTATCCTCGCCGAGGTAAACCCTGACGGAGTCCTGGAAGGCGACACGGATAGTATCGGATTCCACGCAACGCCCTATCTGAACACGAACGCTGTAATAGCCGGTGGAGTCCACATGATAGGTGGCCTGGTCTGAACCGTCCTGCCAGCGGTAAATTCCTGTTCCGTGATCTGCGGAGAGCACGTGGAAATTACCCTGGCAGAGGGTGGTGTCGTTACCGAGGCTGAAATCGCGCAGGCGGCTGTACCGTACTTCGATGGTATCTACGACGGAGCAGATGTTGTTGATATTGACGAATACGGAGAAAGTTCCGTTGTTGCGGGCGGTGATCCTGGGATTGGAGGAACCTGTGTTCCAGCTGTAGGCAGTGGCGCCTGTGCGAGAGGCGTCGAGCACAACGGATTCACCTGCACAGAGCAAGGTGTCGTTACCAAGGCTGAAGGGAAATGCAGGTCCGGTGAAGTTAATGGTTACCTCGTCCGTGTAATCTCCGCAGCCGTCGACCGTGGCGGTTACGCGATAGTTCCCTCCCGTTCCGGAGGCCACGATGGTGGGGAGGTTTCGCCGGTGCTCCAGACATAAGTGGCATTCTGCGCCGTGGCGTCGAGGGTGAACAGTTCTCCTGTGCAGAGCGTGCGGTCGGGGCCGAGGTCTATGGTGGGGATGGGAGAAGTGAAGAGATTGACGGAGTCGATTTCCCGGCATCCGTTGATGGCGACGTGGTACGTGGCCATTTCTGTCGCGGTGAAAGTATTGGTGCCGGCTACGGTATCTTCGAGGTAGTACCAGGTGTAGGTAGCGCCGGGGATTGATGGCGCGGTGAGTGTGATACTACCGTTCTCACAGATGGTGATGTTCTGCGGCCCGAGATCGATGTTTTGGCGTGGCACGATGGTGATGGCCTGCGTGGTTACGTCTTCCACGCCATTACGATATGCCTTAAGCGTCACGGTGTAGGTGCCGGGCATGAGGTACCTGTATTTGGCGCCGGTGATGCGGGTGCTGGAGTCTTCCTCATTAACGGGCGGGCTCACGAAATACCATTTCACGGAATCGATGCTGGTGATATCGTCGGAAATGGTGAAGGTGACACTGTCGTTAAGGCAGGTGGTGTTCCAGGTAAAGTTAGTGAGACGGGGGCGCGCAGTGGCGGAAAAAGATACGGCCACCAGGAGGAATATCAGGGCGAAATGGCACGCCCTGAAGCGGTTGAACATAGGAACCATGACACCGCTAAATTAGTGGTATTTCAGATATGTAGATTGTTTTTAATAAAATAATTAGCCCCGGGTTTTGGTGACCCGGGGCTGGTTAAAAATAAGTTGATGAGGTTAAAAATCGATTACTGGGCTGGATGCTTCCCAATTGACATTCAGCAACAGGTGCCATTCCGGAACGCCGTTGGACGGTGGCGTTGATAGTGCATTCCCACTAAGAATGGAGGCCTTATTCTTAATCGTCGTTACATTGTAAATGTTTTTGGTGTGTTGAGTACAGTGCCGGTGCCGTTTTCCTTTACGATCACCCTAACTTCATAGCTGGATGCTTCCGCTGAAGGCAAGACATATGCAGCAAATACGTTCGGTGCCGTCTTGATCAATTTGACATTGTTGTATCCAGGATAGCCAGGATAGCCGATGTTGTAATGGAACTGAAGAGAACTACCAATAGCCACAACCTGAACGGATTTATTGTCTGCTTCCAGGGTCTCGGCATCATTGACGCGTACTTCAATTTTACTAATATACCGGTCCAGCGTCAGATTGGATACTGGAACCTGGCCAGAAGCAGGTACGACAAGGTCAAATTTCTTATAAAACTGATCTTCCAGCTGAACGATTGTGTCTTGTCCTTGCGTGGGGTAGGACGCTCTTAATGTAGCTAAATTGCGGGAAGTCCCATTATTTCTTCATCGCTGAAAATCCTTAAAGAATCCACCGAAGCTACCATAAGGATTGTGTAAGAACCTGGAGCAAGTGTATCGTTAATGACACCAAAACTAGAGCCTGATACAAAAGGAGTTTGTTGTCTCTCACTTACCTGATTTTGAGACGTTTTGTCGAAAGCATAGTAATAAATGTAAGACACTTTTTCATGCAGTAGGGTATCTCTACCTTGTGCTGTTTTCCCTCTTCTGGCAGCAGGGGTAGGGAGGTCTTCTAGTTTTGCAGGAAGTCCGCTACGCTAATTTTAACTGGGACCTTGCTAGTTGATGCAGCGGGAGCTTCAGTAGAAACGGTATCTTTTTACAGGACATAAAGACAATGCCGAAAAGGCTTACGGATAACAGGATTTTTTTCATGTACTTATTTTGAATGTTTAGAAAAATTAAGGGATGCTGAAATATGCAAAACAATGCCATGCACATTTCTTACTCAAGAAATGTTCGGGAACAAGCATGAAGCGGGCAGTTCACAAGAATTGAAGGAATGCAAAGTTAAATATCAGCGCGGCATACAAATCGGGCAACAACTGGGATATCGGGAAACTTGCGGCGGGTGATAAAGTGGTGCAAACCAGCCGGTTAAACTGGCAATTTGGGCTATCATGGAATGAGTTCTAATTCATAGTGATATAGGAGTTTTTGCGAAAATTAATTCATGTCAATGAATACGGGTTTGGACAACAACCAAGAAATGAAAGTTACGAAACTTTTTGATTGTTGCGTAATGGATTATTAAAAATCATGGATGTTATCATTGTCTTCGTAATTATCATACATTAAAGTTACACGAACGCCGCGCAATGAATATGCGCGGCAATTAATTTTATATGCGATTTTCATAGGGCTGTTATTTATTATTGCAGGAGAAAAGGAATTTTTGGGATTGTATAATTTAGCGCTGAAGTCGTTCCACAGGTGATGTCAAGTGTAATGCCTGTAATTTTACTTGCATTATCTGATGCCAGGAACACCGCGGCCTGCGCAATATCTTCCATCATCGGCATTTTCTTGAGCATGGTGTCAGCTTCCATTTTATGAAGAAACTCCTGTACTATAGCTCCGCCCTGTTCGATCGCTTCGCGGAAAGGGCGTGAATCGGGAGAACCGCCAGACCGGATATTCACCACCCTTACGCCATGTGGCCCTACTTCGGCAGCAAGATTACGTGTGAGGCTTTCCACTGCGCAGCAGGCCGGACCAAACCCACCTACATGCGGATATCCGATGCCTCCCGGTGTCGCCGTTAATGTAAGTATAACGCCCGATCGCTGTTGCATCATCACCCGCGCGGCTGCGGTGGCGGTAAGAAATTCTGTCTCCATTGCGCGGCGTACCGGCCGCAGGAAGTCTTCGGCATTCATTTCGGTCAATGGCAGATCTTGCCTGTCTTCCCATCCAATGGCATTGAATGAAATATCTATCCGGCCTGTTTCTGCCAGGTGCTTTTCGATCGCCTCAGCGTCCAGTGCATCTACCACGGCGGTGTGGCAATGATGGCCAGCTTGCCGGATAACCGCCGCTGAGCGGTTGACAGAGTCTATACTCCTTCCGGTGAGGTGTACAAACGCGCCTTCCCTCGCGAAAGCGGCAGCCACGGCGCCGCCCAAAGAGCCCCGGCGCCATAAATCACTGCGGTTTTTCCTGCTAACAGCATAGTAAAAGTTTTACCCGAACCTAACACAATCTCCACTTTCTGATACTGTGCATAAAAGACAGATTCCGGGGCATTTGGGACAATAGCACGTTATACATCTATCTCATCAGAATTCCATTTCAATATCATCGTCCCATTCATCTTTTACGATGAGTTCCCAGGCGGTCGGGCCGAAGAGGCTACCGGTAAGGATGGTCTTTCTGTTAGCGACAATCTGAACATAAGGAACGGCCTTCGCAAGCACCACTTCACCCGTATTTTGGCGCCTTACATTGATCCATACCTGGTATTTAGGGTCGGTAGACGGGAAAAGAAATGCCTCAAAAGTACGTACTCCCGTTTGCGGAACGATTGAATTGTAGGGCCTTACGTTTGGCATAGTGCCGCCATCCCAATAAAAAAACGGCCAGGTAGGTGCCACGAAAACATCGATATTGAGATTTTTTAGCCTGATTTCCCGCGCGTCCGTGATTTGCAATACCAGTTTGCCCACAACGCGCTCTAACGAGAGCGGATGTACCACGACCGGCGAGTCCGGGGATACGGCGTAAGCCATGGAGGCAACGAATATATCGCCGATAGGATGAAGGATTTCGTTTTCGCCCATGATATGCCCGAATCCGCGGAGTGAGCCATTGCTGTCGTCAAATGCCAGCACGTCGGTATAGGCGAGGAAGCGGAAGATGTAATTGCCGGGCAACAAGGTATCACGGATACGCCCGAATTCGTCATGTGGTGTGTGAATGTCCTGATGGATAGTGCTGACAGCCTGATAATCTTTCAATGCCTGGTAAGTAACATACCCGACCTTATCATGTAGTGAATCACGTAATGTAGCTGCAGATGTACGGCCCCAGGCAGATTATTAATTTCCTGTACGAAATCAGCTACGCTGAACTGAACGGGAACTGCTTTAGCGGGCGGTGGAGCTACGGTTACTTTCGTTCCTTCTTTTTTGCAGGCGGTAAAAATGAGGGTAGCGCAATCAGCGCAAGGATTAGTTTCTTCATGTTGTTTGCATTGTGGGTTATTAAAAGGGGTTTTAAGCATGGAACAATGCGATTCGGGTAATAGGGGCCGGCTCTCGATATCTCGAAAGGTCTGAATATACTTCCCGGTAATGCAGCCGGGACGACAGTGGAAATGTTATTGAATAGAAATCACTAAAGAAACGGGAAATCAATCCTCCCCATTCCTGCGGTATCTCCTCCATTTTCAAGCACGCCTGTAAAATCGGAGGGCATGGGCGCTTCAAATTGCATGAGCTTGCGGGTGCGGGGATGTATGAACCCCAGCGTCTGCGCGTGCAGTGCGTGACGGGGCATGATTTCGAAGCAATTGTCTACGAATTGTTTGTATTTGGCGAACACCGTTCCTTTTACGATGCGGTCGCCGCCATAGGTATCATCGTTGAACAGGGGTGCCCGGTATGCTGCATATGCACCCTGATCTGGTGAGTACGGCCTGTTTCCAGTTTGCAAGCGATGAGCGTCACGTAGTTATGCCGTTCCAGCACTTCGTAGTGGGTAATGGCTTCTTTGCCGTATTCGCCATCCGGATAGGCATCCATGATCTTGCGGAATCGCTGGTGACGGCCCACGTGGGCCACAATGGTGCCTGCATCTTCCTCGAAATCGCCCCATACGAGCGCGATATACCGGCGTTCCACAGTATGGTCGAAGAACTGCTTGGCCAGGTCGGTCATGGCTTTATCCGATTTGGCAATAACCAACAGGCCTGTAGTGTTTTTATCGATCCGGTGAACCAGCCCGAAACGGGGTATCTCCGGCTCAATGGCAGAACGGTCAGATTCATCGCCCAGTACCAGGCCAGTGCATTGACCAGCGTACCAGACGAATTGCCGCATCCGGGATGCACCACCATGCCGGCAGGCTTATTGATCACCATTACATCGTCGTCTTCATAGACTATGTCCAGCGGGATGTTTTCCGGCTTTATTTCGGTGGATTCCGGGTTTTGGTGGAATAAACGATGAGCCGGTCCAGCGGGCGGACTTTATAATTCGCTTTGACGGGTTTGTCATTCACGAGGACCATGCCTTTCTCGATCGACTGCTGCACCTTATTTCGGGTGGCGCCTTCGATACGGGCCTGGATGAACTTATCGATGCGCAGGGGTTCCTGGCCTTTATCGACGATAAGGTTCACGCGTTCGTATATCTCTTCGCTTCCATCCCCGTTTTCCAGTTCGTCTTCCAGCTCCGGCATGTGATCGGTCATCGGTAAAAATTTTTGCAAAGATACTTTAAGTTATCTTTGCAGGCGATGAAACAGCAGATAATCGTGAATGATCTCGGGCGGATTCCTTACCAGGAAGCATGGGATCTGCAGGAAAGGCTCCTGAAGGAGAATACGGACGCCAAGGCGGCGGCCCGGGCGGAAGGAGAGAGTTTTGTGCCCCAAACCCGCCACCACCTGTTGTTTTGTGAGCATCCTCCCGTTTATACCCTGGGTAAAAGCGGCCATCCTGAAAACCTGCTGGTGAGCGATGAAGAACTGTCCCAGAAAGGCATTCAGTTCGTGCAAACCAACCGGGGCGGGGATATTACCTTCCATGGGGAAGACCAGATCGTGGGGTACCCTATCCTGGACCTGGAGCGGTTTTACACGGACATCGGCCGGTACCTGCGCAACCTGGAGGAGGTGATCATCCGTACCATCGGGGATTATGGCATGAAAGGGGAACGTTCTAAGGGTGAAACCGGCGTCTGGCTGGATCCTGAAGTACCCGGTCGTGCCCGCAAGATCTGCGCCATGGGTGTACGTTGCAGCCGTTGGGTAACCATGCACGGCTTTGCGCTGAATGTCAATACAGATTTAGCTTACTTCAACAATATCATTCCCTGTGGGATTCAGGACAAATCCGTCACTTCCATGCAAAAGAAACCGGGCACGCATTGCCTGTAGAGGAAGTGCGGGCCCGGATCGTGCGCCATTTTGCGGATATCTTCGACGCTGAAATGGTGAAAGGCGCCTTATTTACTGCCGAAGCCAGCCGTTAACGGTAGCTCAGCGGGATGTACAGATTCCATTTTTCCAGCAATTTGCCGTTTTCGAACACTTCAAAGTCGAACCAGCCGGCATGCATAAATATGGCCTTTTCCAGGATGAGGAAAGGCTCGGCAACATGCTCCACCTCAAAAAGGAATTGCCCCGTCGGTTCATAAAACTTTACCGAATACTTCTTTTGCGCAGCGAGCGGTAATTTGATGTTCACGTTCCCGTCTGCTGTGGTGTATATATAGTTTGATGGTTTCCAGGGATTACCTGCTTTTCACCTTCTGCATTGGTGGTGGTCATCGTGGGAATATCTGACGCTCCCAATTTGGTATTCCATTGGATGGAGGTATCTGCGGTGGCAAGTACCACCTTGGTATGGAGGTAGGTATTGTTCTTAAAGAGGATGAAGAGTCGGTAATAGTTTTTACCCGGGAGCGGTTTATTATCCAGGTAAGCGTTGCGCTGGGCCGTTGGATTGGTGGCATAGCCAATGGTGGTAAAGTTCAGCACACTGTCAAGTGAGCGTTGAACACCGATCTGCACGGCGTTAGAAATCCCGAGATCCAGTCGAGCTGGATTTTCCCGGTCTTAATAAGGGCCGAGAATTCGGGTAATACGGGAGGTATCGCCTCCGGCGGGGCCTCCTGTTGTTGGGCCCGGCGGTGGAAATGGCTCCCGTTAAGAAAATCATCACGATAAGGCATCTAACCATCTGCTTCATACAGTACATCTGTCTAGTCTCTTAAGTTGGCAAATTTAGGATCTGAACATCAAATATACACAGCCGGTCCGGAAAAGTCTACCAACCGGGCGAATACCATCCAGAACCTTGCCAGTATGCCTTATCAGGCTGTTAAAAAGCAAACTTCCTTGTGGGAGGGAGGCGTTTCCCTGCAATCCACCTGTGTGGATAAGCGCGATTTGGCTGTTGGCAGGAATAGCCCTTGTTCGCACATCTTATGGAAGGCCAGGATGAGTTTACCGGTATAAACGCGGTCTGTGGGAATCCCGGTCTGCCGGAAGCAATCATTCATTTCGGCGATGAGGCCGGGCGAAATCTGGCGAAGCCGCCTTCATGGAAATCGTGCCATATCTTCCAGGTCCCACGCGTTTCCTTTGCCAGTGCCCGGACGTCCTCGTCCAGGGAGAAAGCCCCTTTCAGTGCCGATATGCCCCAGATTTCCGCACTGAGCCCCTGTCAGCGGCGCCATTGATCAGTCCTGCGAGCGTGGTGCCGGTGCCGGTCGCACAAAGGATATGCGTAAACCGGGTAAAATCCCCAGGTCCAGGATACCCTCACAACCGGCCGCCCCCTCGGCATTGCCGCCCCTTCCGGGATCAGGTAAGCGCCCGCCAGCAAGGGCTGCAGGTCTTCCGGAGCACCAGCGGCGTCTCCTTCTTAATTCTGTCATATACCTCACGGGATACATGTATTATGCGCATACCCAGGGCTTCAGCGTCGAGCAACGTCTGTGAAGCCCGGTGAGGCGCTTCGCCCCGGACAATTCCGGTAATAGGTTTCCCAAGCAACTTACAGGCCGCCGCGGCTGCGTGCAGGTGGTTGGACCATGGCCCCCGAAAGTTACGATGGGTGAAGTTCCGGCGGCTTCCAGGTTGCGCTGTAGCTTAAACCACTTATTGCCCTGTACCAGCGGATGAAGCTGATCTAAACGCAACATGGCCGCCCGGAGATTTCCCGGCAGCCATGTCGTATTAAAATCTTGCAGTAAGTCTTTAGTGGAAAAGCGCATTCCGCAAGTTAAGGCTTTGTTTGCCTTTCACCCCGATGTTGATTTTCAGGATGTCGCCGCCGCCCGCATCGAAGTACTGCACTTTAATGCGGTGGTAGCCTTTGCGGAGGGGTACAGTATTGGTTTTCGTTACGGGTGCATGCTCGCCGTCGTTGTTCACGATCTCCTCGCCGTCGATGCTCACGATGGAGCCGTCGTCTGAGGTAGCGGCTATTTCATACAGCCCGTCTTCGTCCACCTTCAAAAGCCCTTCAAACACCAGGCTGAACGCATCGTGCCGTTGGAAAGCGCGGGTGCTGAAATCATTCATTACACCGGAAGTATCTGGGGTGCCGCTGATCTTTGCCGCGCCGTCGAAAGATTTGAAGAATCCCTGGAACTTCACGCCCTTGCCTGCCGGCGTTACATTTACAGCCGGCTTAAAGGATTTCCGGGTGTAGGTGTTGCTATATACTGCGCTGCTGCGGCCGGATTCCGGGAGCGTTACGATGTATTTCAGGGTGATGGTCTCGTCCTTTTAGGCGTGATGATGATGGGGCCATTGGCGACCGGGCTCTGCGCCGTAGGTTCGGATCCGTCTGTCGTGTAACGGATGTACGCGCCCACCATAGGCGGCTCCAGCGTTACCACGGCACGCTGCGCGGCTGTGGATATGCCCGAAGCGCCTACGCCTTCGCCCCCTCCGCCGGAGGGATCGGCGATAACGGTGTTTTCCGCGCCGAAGGCTTCTGGGATACGAAAGTTAACGCCGCGTTTTTCGAGATCGTACAATACGCCGCGCATACGCTTGCGGAAGTCTGCGTAATCCTTTTTCTCTTTCGGGCTCCATGTGATTTCCGCCAGCGCCAGGGCGCGGGGAAGGTGAAGTAATCCGAAACGGGGCCGGAGGGAATATACTCGGTCCACACGTTGCCCTGTACGCCGATGATGTGTTTTTGTTCTTCCGGCGTGAGGTCTTTGGGCAGTGGTTCGTATTCGTATACTTTGTCCAGCGGCAGGTATCCGCCGATGGCGAGTGGTTCGAAGACGGCGCGCCCTGGTAATAATCCAGGTAGAGGTAAGTGTTGGGCGTCATGATAACATCATGGCGTTGACGGGCTGCTTCCTTACCACCGGCTTCGCCGCGCCAGCTCATTACGGTGGCATCAGGGGCGAGGCCGCCTTCGAGGATTTCATCCCAGCCGATGATCTTGCGGCCTTTTGCGTTGAGGAATTTTTCTATCCGGCCGATGAAGTAACTCTGGAGTTCGTGTTCGTCTTTCAGGCCCAGTGCCTTGATGCGCGCCTGGCATTTGGGGCATTGTTTCCAGCGGTCTTTGGGACATTCGTCTCCGCCGATGTGGATATACTGGCTGGGGAAGAGGGGCAGGATCTCTGTGAGCACGTCTTCGAGGAAGGTGAACGTTTCGTCATTGCCGGCGCAGAAAACTTCTTTATGCACGCCCCATTTGGTGGACACTTCGTATGGCCCGCCGGTGCAACCCAGCTGTGGGTAGGAGGCCAGGGCGGCGGTGGCGTGGCCCGGCATTTCGATTTCGGGGACCACGGTCACGAAGCGTTCCGCGGCATAGGCCACGATGTCTTTCACTTCTTCCTGGGTATAGAATCCGCCATGCGGTTTTCCGTCGAATTTATTTTCGCTCAGGTGGCCTTTGTTGGTCTCCTTCCGCTGCGAGCCCACGGTGGTGAGACGCGGGTATTTCTTGATCTCGATACGCCAGCCCTGGTCTTCGGTGAGGTGCCAGTGGAAGCGGTTGAGCTTCAGGGATGCGATGACGTCGATGTACTGTTTGATGTAGGTTACCGGGAGATAATACCGGCCTACGTCCAGCATCACTCCGCGATATCCGAATCGGGGTTCGTCTTTGATGGTCACCATCGGCAGCACGAGGCCCAGCTTTGTTTTATTGCGGGACACTTGCTGTAGGGTTTGCAGGCCATAGAAGAGGCCCGCTTCGTGCCCTTGGAGGACGGCTTTCCGGTTGGTAATCGTCAGCTGGTAGCCTTCTTTAGGCAGGTGATCGTCGTCGGAGAAGATCACCTGTGCATCTTGCATGGTCCCTTTCTGGAGCTTGAGGCCAAAGTTGGCATCGAGATAAGCGGCATAGAGTTTCGCCATACGCTCGGCGGTTTCGCTGTTGGCGAAATACCGGGCGGATGTGCCCTGCAGGGTCAGTGTGCCCGTTTTTTCCTCGATGGAGGCTGGCGCGGGCACTACATTTACCTGTGGGTTGGCCTTGATCTGTGCCTGTGAGGCATAGGTCAGGCACAGGGCTAAAGCGGATAGGAGCGTTTTTTCATCTGTGCGATTTTATAAATAGGTGGAATCTTGCGAAGCTACCCTGCAATCCCCTTGCCGCGATACAATTTCACGGGCTTGTCGAGCTTCAGTTGCAACACGGTCATGTACTGGTCCTGCACGTTTTCAGGAACGGTGATGTACACCAGTCCCGGTACGGGGCTCCAGCTGATTTTGCCGACGATCTTGTGCTGCAGTTTGGCGCCGTTGCCGACCACGGTAATGTCCTGGATCTGGTTGTCCAGGCCTTTGATCATGATCTGGCCGGAAACTTTACCTGGGAGAAAGAGGTATAATGTAGAGGAATCTTTACTTAAAGTAGTAGGCCCGTAGAAGTGGCCCTGCGGGATGCCGCCGAGGGTACCGAAGATGGCGGTCTCGTGTTTTTTATTCCATTTGCCCAGTTCGCGCAGTACGTTCTCTTCTTCCGGCGGGATGGTGCCGTCGGCTTTGGGTCCGATGTCGAGCAGCATATTGCCGCCGTTGCTGATGGCGTCGGCGAAGATAGTGATGACTTCGTAGGGCGTTTTCCAGTTGGTATCCTGCGGCTGCCATCCCCAGTTATTGTTGATGGTCATGCAGAGTTCCCACCAGTCGAAATGGGGTCGTTGAACGGGGAAGTTCTGTTCCGGTGTGTCATAATCGCCGTAACCCATGAGGCGGCCGTTGATGATGGTGTTGGGGTTATGCGTGGTGAGCATCTTGCGTACTTTCTGGGCTTCCCATTCGTCTGCACTGTGTTCCCAGTCGCCGTCGAACCACCAGAGGTCGGGATTGAACTGGTTCATCACCTCAGCCATCTGGCCCTGGTAGAACTGCTGGAAGCGCTTCCAGCGCTCGGGCTCGTCTTTGATTTTATAGCGGCTGCTGTCTTTGAGGAATCCGGGGTAGTCGTTGCTGGTCCAGTCGATCAGCGAGAAATATGCGCCCGCTTTGATGCCGCGTTGACGGATGGCCTCGAAGAAGGGGTGAGCACATCGCGTTTGGCGGGTGTGCCTTTGGCGGTGCTGAGGTCGTTGAGTTTCGTATCCCAGAGGGCTACACCGTCGTGGTGTTTAGTGGTAATTACCGCATATTTGGCGCCGGAGGCGGCGATAAGATCGGCCCAGGCCTGGGGATCGTATTTGTCGGCCGTAAAGCCGGACATCTGCGACATATAATCGGCGTGTGATATCTTTTTATTGTGGAAGCTCCAGCTTTCATCGATCCCTTTCACGGAGTAAATGCCCCAGTGGATGAAGATTCCGAGCTTGGCGTCGGCGAACCATTGCATTTTCTCCCTGATCTCATCCGGCTTCGTTTGCTGCTGTTGCTGAAGCGGCTGCTCGTTCTGCTCCTTAGGTCCCTGTTGTGCGCAGGAAGCAAGCAGCGATGCCATGGCTCCCGCCAATACTAGTTTTTTCATTTGATTAGTTTGTTAACAAGAATTTCATGTGTTCACTGTTTCCCCCGTTCCCCGGTAGCTTATCATACTTGGTGCTGGCATGAACGGGGATGCTGCTCCGTAGGGGCAAGGTTACAAAAATAGACGGATTCAATAAAAACGGCGCTTTTTTGTATAACCGGTCGAAAAAATAACGGATTATAACGGTTTGGGAAAAATTTAATGTTTACTTTTAGCCCCGATATTAATTCGACCTGACAATTAAAACTAATATCAGCAATGCAACCGACTTTATTGATCCTGGCGGCCGGTATGGCCAGCCGGTACGGAAGTTTGAAACAGATCCAGCAGTTTGGCCCCAGCGGTGAAACGATCATTGATTACTCCATCTACGACGCGATCCGTGCGGGTTTCGGCAAGATCGTATTCATCATCCGTGAGAACTTCGCAGAAGAATTTAAAGAGATATTCGAGCCGAAACTGAAAGGTAAAGTGGAGACGGCTTATGTTTTCCAGAATATGACCGCCTTTACTGATGGTTTCGATATCCCCGCAGACCGCACCAAACCCTGGGGCACCGCACATGCCGTGCTCTGTGCTAAAGATGTGATCAATGAGCCTTTCGCCGTGATCAATGCGGACGATTTTTATGGATACGACGCCTTCCAGAAGATGGCCGAGTTCCTGAAGAACGAATGCGACAGCAACCGCTACAGCGTAGTGGGTTATGAACTGGGTAAGACAGTGAGCGATTACGGTTCCGTATCCCGCGGCGTATGCGAAGTGAATGCAGAAGGCAACCTGGCCGGCATCGTGGAGCGTACCAAGATCACCGTGGAAGACGGCAAAATCGCCTACGAAGATGGAGACGTGAAGGTAGAGCTCGGCCCTCAAACACCGGTATCCATGAACTTCTGGGGCTTCGATCCTTCGGTGTTCGAAGTGAGCGAGAAGCTGTTCAGCCAGTTCCTGGAGCAGAACATCACCAATCCTAAATCTGAATTCTTCATCCCCATCGTGGTAGATTCTTTCATCGCAGCGGGCCTCGGCTCCGTGAAGGTGATCCCTACCAGCTCGCAATGGTTCGGTGTTACCTATAAGGAAGACGCCCCGGGCGTTCAGGCTTCCCTGTCCGCACTCGTAGATGGCGGCGCATATCCCGACAACCTCTGGAAATAAACATTAATGGTACATACCGATATCCTCAGCGCATTCGGGCTTCAGCCCGCCGACTTCAGCATTCAGAAATTCGGTAGCGGACATATCAATAATACCTTCCTGCTCAGCGGGAAAGACGATACGCGTTATATCCTTCAACGGATCAATACTTACGTTTTCCGGGAACCGGAAGTGATTGCCCGCAACCTGAAGCTTGCCGGCGATTACCTGGATCAGCACCACCCGGAATATCTCTTCATCAAATCCATTCCAACTACGGCGGGAGAGGAGATGTTCCAATTCGGGGAAGAATACTGGAGAATGATCCCCTTTATCCCGGATTCCACGTCGGTAGACCAGGCAGATAACACCCGGCAGGCATACGAAGCCGCCCGTCAGTTCGGCCTCATGGCCAGGATGTTCCACGGTATCGACCTGCATGAGTTTCGCGCCTCTATTCCCAATTTCCATAACCTTACCCTGCGCTATTCCGCCTTCCAGGAGGCGATCCGCACGGCAAAGGAAGACCGGAAGCAGTTCGCGGAGTCATTGATAGAGCAATTCCTCCGTCATAGCGATATCGCCGTTACGTTTGAGTCGCTCAAGACCAATCCCGAGTTTACGGACCGCCTTATGCATCACGATACGAAGATCAACAACGTGCTGTTACGTAAGGAAACCTTCGAGGGTATCTGCGTCTGCGACCTGGACACGCTCATGCCCGGCAAGGTGATATCCGATCTGGGGATATGGTGCGCACCTATGTATGCCCCGTATCCGAAGAGGAGCGTGATTTCAGCCAGATCACGGTGCGCGACGAGTACTATGAAGCCCTCATGAAAGGGTACCTCTCAGAAGTAGGCAGCACGCTGACCGAAACGGAGAAGCAGCATCTCTTTTACGCAGGTAAGTTCATGATCTATATGCAGGGCATCCGTTTCCTGACCGACTACCTGAACGGTGATGTTTATTACCCGATCAAGTATCCCGAGCACAACTACAACCGTGCAAAGAACCAGTTTACGCTGCTGGAGGCCCTTATCAATAAGGAGCCCCGGCTGCAGGCGATCATCGACAAATGCCTCGCTTCCTGAGGGAAACGACCGTATTATATTATCAAAAAGCCTCCTCTCCGCAAAGTGGGGCTTTTTAGTTTAGATACCATGCCAGTATATCGCAGGAATGTTGAAAAATGTTCAAAATCCGGCGTTGTTATTTCGATTTTATTAAAATATGGCGGTGGGATTAATATTTGTCAAAATATTGCCCGCTGATTTGTTTTTTATTTTGATCACTTATACATTTGTGAGGATAACAAAAATCATAGCACCTCCATGTGGGTAAACAAAGACAATAACAAAATCAATCACATCGTAGCGCAGCTCAACTGGGCCATTACGCTCGTCGTGATCGTCGTTGTCATTATTACCCGCCAGCCAATTGGAGGATAGATAAGCGTGTATAATCACAACGAATAATAAAACGCCTTCCTCCACCGGGAAGGCTTTTTTTTTTGGGTACGCAAATTCCAATTTTTGTATAGCTATTACAACGAAAACACGATTCTTTATTACAACGGTGAGTTTCTGAAAGCCACCGAGGCCAAAATCGACCTGTACGGTCAGTCGCTGCATTACGGATACGCAGTATTTGAAGGTATCCGTGCATACAAGACCGCGAGCGGCGAAGTGAAGATCTTTAAAGCGAAGGAGCACTTCGACCGTTTTAAGCGCTCCTGCGAACTGATCCACATGCCGTACGACTTCAACAACGAAGAACTGATCGCAGCTTGCTATAAAGTATTGAACTGAACAATATGACCGAAGCGTACATTCGTCCGCTGGCCATTTGTCCTCCCAACATGACGCTCAAAGCCGCAGAAGAGACCCACGTGCTGATCTGCGCATGGGAATGGGGTGCGTACCTGGGTGAGAAGCTGCTCCGCGTGATGCTGTCTTCCTACCAGCGCCCGAACCCGAAAGCCTTCAAGATCGAATCTAAAGCCGCCGGCCTGTACGTAAACTCCATCCTCGCCTCCCAGGAAGCAAAGAGCAAAGGTTACGACGAAGCCCTGCTGCTGGATATCGACGGTTTTGTAGCGGAAGGCCCCGGCGCCAACCTGTTCTATGAAAAAGACGGCACTATCTATACGCCCGCTAAAGGCAACATCCTGCCCGGTATTACCCGTGCAACCGTGATCGAGATCTGCCAGGAACTGGGTATTCCCTGGTGGAAAACAAATCGCTGTAGACGAACTGTACGAAGCAGACTGCGTATTCTATTGCGGTACCGCAGCGGAAGTAGTGGGCTGGGACAGCTTCAACGACAAAGGTTTCGCCAAGCCCTGGCACAATCCTCGGTAAAGTCATTCAGCAGGCCTATAAAGCCAAAGTGCTGGAGAAAGAATTCGACAGAGCGGCTATTCCCGCCTGATTATGAAGGGGATACCCCCTGCCTGCGGGGCCCCGCAGGCAGGGGAGCACCCTCCTCCCCAAAATCGTTCCGAGGCCGTTGACTGCCGTAAACGATTTTCCTCCATCCCCACCCATAGCGGGTTTTGGCTATCAGTGCCACCTTTTGAAGACCGGGAGCAGCCAAATTATAGGTTTGAATTTCACACGCTCCGGAAATAACTTGTACCATAATTCAATTTTAAGACAGCCGACAACGGTATTTAACCGATAATCTGATCATGGAGTTAAACAAATACAGCAAGACGATTACGCAAGATCCGACACAGCCCGCCGCACAAGCGATGCTGTACGGTATCGGACTGACCGAAGGTGACCTGAAAAAGGCGCAGGTGGGCATCGTAAGCATGGGCTACGACGGCAATACCTGCAACATGCACCTGAACGACCTGGCGAAGAAAGTGAAAGAAGGTGTATGGGCTAACGATCTCGTAGGCCTGATGTTCCACACCATCGGCGTGAGCGACGGTATTAGCAACGGTACCGACGGTATGCGTTACTCCCTCGTGAGCCGCGATGTAATTGCTGACTCCATTGAAACTGTTTGCGGCGCGCAATATTATGACGGGCTCATCACCGTGCCCGGCTGCGATAAAAACATGCCCGGCTCCCTGATGGCCATGGGCCGCCTCAACCGCCCCTCCATCATGGTATACGGCGGTTCCATCGCACCCGGCAAATGGAGAGGTCAGGACCTCAACATCATTTCCGCCTTCGAAGCCCTCGGGCAGAAACTGGCGGGCAACCTCGAAGAAGACGATTTCAAGGAAATCATTCAACATAGCTGTCCCGGCGCGGGCGCCTGCGGGGGCATGTACACGGCCAATACCATGAGCTCGGCTATCGAGGCCATGGGTATGAGCCTTCCCTACAGCTCCTCTAACCCGGCCACCAGCAAAGAAAAACAGGAAGAGTGCCTCGCCGCAGGCAAAGCCATCCGCCTCCTGCTGGAAAAAGACATCAAACCCTCGGACATCATGACCTTCAAAGCGTTCCAGAACGCTATCGTAGTGATCATGGCGCTGGGCGGTTCCACCAACGCCGTGCTCCACCTCATCGCCATCGCGCGGTCGGTAGGGGTAGACCTCACCATGGATCATTTCCAGGAGCTGAGCGACAAGACGCCGCTGATCGCGGACCTCAAGCCCAGCGGCCGTTACATGATGCAGGATCTCCACGAGATCGGCGGCGTGCCCTGGTAATGAAATATCTGCTGAAGAAAGGAATGCTCCATGGCGATTGCCTGACCGTTACCGGTAAGACCATCGCGGAGAACCTGGAATCAGTACCCGATATCGATTTCGAAAACAACCCATCATCTTCCCCCTCGAATCGCCGCTTAAAGACAGCGGCCACATCCAGATCCTGTACGGCAACCTCGCCGAACTGGGTTCCGTGGCCAAGATCACCGGCAAGGAAGGCGAGGCCTTCACCGGGCCGGCCCGTGTATTCGATGGTGAATTCGAACTGATCGCAGGGATACAGAACGGTCGCGTGAAACCAGGCGACGTCGTCGTTATCCGCTACGTAGGCCCCAAAGGCGGACCCGGCATGCCGGAGATGCTCAAGCCTACCAGTGCGATCATGGGCGCTGGCCTGGCAAGAGCGTTGCGCTCATCACCGACGGTCGTTTCTCCGGCGGTACCCACGGCTTCGTGGTTGGGCATATTTGTCCTGAGGCCTATGACGGCGGCACCATCGCGCTGGTGAACGACGATGACATCATCGAGATCGATGCGGTGAACAATACGATTAAAGTGAACGTGTCGGACGAAGAGCTGGCAAAACGCAAGGCGGCCTGGAAACAGCCGGCCCTCAAAGCAAAGAAAGGAATCTTATTTAAATACGCTAAACAAGTTAAAAATGCAACAGAAGGATGTGTTACCGATGAAGAGTGAAGACTCTGACAAGCGGGCCGCCGCCGCGCCCAACATCATCACCGGTGCGGAAGCCGTGATACGGTCACTGATTGCCGAAGGCGTTGACACCATTTTCGGTTACCCCGGTGGCGCCATCATGCCCATCTATGACGCCCTCTATGATTTCCAGGACCAGGTCCACCATATTCTCGTTCGCCACGAACAAGGCGCCACGCACGCCGCACAGGGTTACACCCGCGCCGGCGGCAAGACGGGCGTAGTGTTCGCCACTTCCGGCCCCGGCGCCACCAACCTGGTGACCGGACTGGCAGACGCTTATATGGACTCTACCCCATGGTCTGCATCACCGGCCAGGTAGCCGCAGCGCTCCTCGGCACAGACGCTTTCCAGGAAACGGATGTGATCAATATCACCACGCCCATCACCAAATGGAACATCCAGGTGACACGCGCGGAAGATATCCCCGGCGCTATCGCCAAGGCGTTCTATGTAGCCGGCAGCGGCCGTCCCGGTCCCGTGCTGGTAGACATTACCAAGAACGCACAGGTCAGCAAGCTCGACTTCCAATATAAAGCCTGCGATTACATCCGCAGCTACAAGCCCGTTCCCCAGCTCAACGCCGAGGCCGTTCAAAAGGCCGCGGAGCTGATCAACGGCGCCAAACGCCCTTACATCCTGGCCGGTCACGGTATCCTGATCTCCGGCGCGGAGCAGGAGCTGGTGCAGCTGTCGGAAAAGGCGCAGATCCCCGTGGGATCCACGCTGCTGGGATTGTCCGCCATGTCCACCTCGCACCCCAACTATGTAGGGATGCTGGGCATGCACGGCAACTATGGCTCTAACATCAATACCAACGAGGCCGACGTGATCATCGCCATCGGTATGCGGTTCGACGACCGCGTGACCGGCGACGTGAACACCTACGCCCGCCAGGCCAAAATCGTTCACATCGAGATCGATAAGGCCGAGATCAATAAGATCATCAACGCCGACGTAGCGGTACACGCCGATGCGAAGGAAGCCCTCACCGCATTGCTCCCCTCATCAACAAGGCGGAACATGCCGAATGGCTGGAAACCTTCCGTGCGGCAGACCGTAAAGAAGAGGAAAAAGTAACGAAGCGCGAACTGTACCCCACCGAAGGCCAGCTGAAAATGGCGGAAGTGGTGCGCCTCATCTCCGAGCAGACCGAAGGCAAAGCCATCCTCGTGACAGACGTAGGGCAACACCAGATGATCGCCAGCAGGTACTATCGTTTTAAAGACCCGAACACCAATATCACCAGCGGTGGTATGGGTACGATGGGCTTCTCCCTCCCCGCGGCCATGGGCGCTAAAGTTGGCGCTCCCGATAAAACGGTGGTAGCGGTGATCGGCGATGGTTGCTTCCAGATGACGCTCCAGGAACTGGGAACCATCTACCAGACCAAGATCGGCGTGAAGATCGTGATCCTGAACAATAACTTCCTCGGCATGGTTCGCCAGTGGCAGCAGCTGTTCTTCGACAAGCGTTACTCATCCACCGAAATGATCAACCCCGACTTCGTGCAGATCGCGAAAGGGTTCTACGTTCCGGGCCGGAAGGTGACCGAGCGCAGCGAGATCGCCGGAGCGGTGAAGGAAATGCTCGATACGCCCGGCGCTTATCTGCTGGAAGTGGTGGTGGAGCAGGAAGACAACGTATTCCCCATGGTGCCCGCAGGCGCACCGATCTCCAACATCCGCCTCGAGTAGTTCATCACCATTAACAGGACCAAACAATGCAAAAAGAATATACAGTTACGGTATATACCGAAGACCGGCCCGGGATCACCAACCGCATCACCGTTATCTTCACCCGCCGTGGCATCAATATCACCAGCCTTACCACCGCCGAAACGGAGGTGCCGGGCGTTTATAAATTCATCATCACCGTTCTCAGCACCCGCGAGCTGCTGGAGAAAGTGGTAGGCCAGATCGAAAGGCTGGTAGAGATCCACCGAGCATTCGTTCACGACGAAGATGAAGTCGTGTACCAGGAACTGGCGCTATACAAGATCTCCACCAAGGCGCTCCACAACGGCGACATCGAAAAGATCATCCGCGACAACAATGCCCGCATCCTCACCATCACGCCCGATTATTTCGTGCTGGAGAAAACGGGCCATCAGCAGGAACTGATCGGCATGCTGCAGAAGCTGGAGCCATACGGCCTCATCGAGTATACAAAAAGCGGTCGCGTCGCCATCGTGAAATGGAGCCGCCGCTTCCATGAACACCTGAAGGATCTCAGCCTCCTGGAGACTGACAACCTGAAGGACTAATTTATCAGTAACAAGAACTTTAAAAAACTTAAAACAACACTATCACAACATGGCAACCATCAATTTTGGCGGGGTTCTGGAAGAAGTAGTAACCAGAGAAGAATTCCCCATGGAAAAGGCAAGAGAAGTGCTGAAAGATGAAACGATCGCTATCATCGGTTACGGCGTACAGGGCCCCGGCCAGGCGCTTAACCTGAAAGACAATGGTTTCAACGTTATCATCGGTCAGCGCAAGAATTCCAAAACCTGGATAAAGCCGTTGCTGACGGATGGGTACCCGGCGAAACCCTCTTCGAAATCGAAGAAGCCGCCCAGAAAGGCACCATCATCCAATACCTGCTCAGCGACGCCGGTCAGATCACACTGTGGCCGACCCTGAAGCCGTTCCTCACCAAAGGTAAAGCCCTGTATTTCAGCCATGGCTTCGGCATCACCTATAAAGAGCAAACCAACATCATTCCCCGGCAGACGTGGACGTGATCCTGGTAGCCCCAAAGGCTCCGGTACTTCCCTCCGCCGCCTGTTCCTCGCAGGTCAGGGCCTGAACTCTTCTTTCGCGATCTTCCAGGACGCGACCGGCAAAGCACGCGACCGCGTTATCGCACTCGGTATCGGCGTTGGTTCCGGCTACCTGTTCGAGACCGACTTCAAGAAAGAAGTATTCTCCGACCTCACCGGCGAGCGCGGTACGCTCATGGGTTGCATCCAGGGTATCTTTGCTGCGCAGTACCAAACCCTCCGCAACAACGGTCACTCTCCCTCCGAAGCTTTCAACGAAACCGTAGAAGAGCTGACGCAATCCCTCATGCCCCTCGTAGCTGAGAACGGTATGGACTGGATGTACGCCAACTGCTCCACTACCGCTCAGCGCGGCGCGCTCGACTGGTGGAAGAAATTCCGCGACGCTACCCAACCGGTGTTCGACGAGCTGTACGCTTCCGTTGCCGCTGGTAAAGAAGCTCAGCGCTCCATCGACCTGAACAGCCAGGCGGACTACCGCGAAAAGCTGAACAAGGAGCTGGAAGAGCTGCGTAACAGCGAAATGTGGCAGGCAGGCGCAGCAGTGCGTCAGCTCCGCCCCGGCAAATAATAAAGCCACAAAAGAATAAAATATGAAAAGTACCAGGAAAATGAAAGGAGCCGGCTGCGGCGGCGTTTGTCTGATTTGAAGCAGGCTCCTTTCTCCCGGTACTTTTCTTTTTATTTTTAACCAACCATAACAATGTCTACGATACTCCATTCAATCGATACGCAGCAGGTTTTAGCAGCAGCCAACCGTCTTAAAGGCGTAGTGACCCGCACGCCGCTTACTTACAACAACAACCTCAGCAGAAGATACCAGGCCAATGTTTACCTCAAAAGGGAAGACATGCAGGTCGTACGTTCCTATAAGCTCCGCGGAGCTTACAACATGATGAGCACCCTCTCCCCGGAAACCCTCGCCAACGGCGTTACCTGCGCCAGCGCGGGCAACCACGCGCAGGGGTTCGCATGGTCGTGCCGCCGCCTCAACATCAAAGGCGTCGTGTTCATGCCCATCATCACGCCCAAACAGAAAGTAAACCAGGTGAAGATGCACGGGGGCGACAGCATCGAGATCCGCCTCGTCGGCGATACGTTCGACGATTGCTCCGCCGAAGCGCAGGCCTTCACCCGCGAACATAAAATGACATTCATCCCGCCGTTCGACGATGCCCGCATCATCGAAGGACAGGGAACTGTCGGGTTAGAGATCCTCGAGGACCAACCCAAAGTGGATTATATTTTCATGCCTATCGGCGGCGGCGGTCTCGCTTCCGGTGTAGGCGCATATTTCAGGACGTTCAGCCCGGATACGAAGATCATCGGCGTGGAGCCGGAAGGCGCGCCTTCCATGCTCAGGGCGCTGGAGAACGGCGGTCCCGTTACACTGGGGATATTGACCGCTTCGTGGACGGCGCGGCGGTAAAAGGGTGGGAGACCTCACCTTCAATATCTGCCGCGACGTGCTCGACAAAATGAGCCTTGTGCCGGAGGGGCGCATCTGCTCTACCATACTCCGCCTGTACAATGAGGACGCCATCGTGGTGGAGCCCGCAGGGGCTTTGTCCATGGCTGCGCTCGACGACTATGCCGAAGAGATCAAAGGCAAGACGGTAGTGTGCGTGGTGAGCGGCTCCAATAACGACATCGACCGGATGCAGGAGATCAAGGAGCGGTCGTTGCTCTACGAAGGCCTGAAGCATTACTTTATCGTCCGCTTCGCGCAGCGCCCCGGTGCTTTGAAGGAGTTCGTGAACCATGTGTTGGGCCCGGATGATGATATCACCCGTTTCGAGTTTATCCAGAAGCATAACAAAGAGACCGGCCCTGCGCTGGTGGGCGTGGAGCTGAAATACCGGGAAGACTACGATAAACTGCTCGCTAACTTATTGAAATACAATATACATTATACCGAACTGAATAAAGACGACAACCTGTTCGGCTACCTCGTTTAGTATTGGTTCAACCTATAGTAGTAGTGTTAGCGCCCCGGTACTGGTACCGGGGCTTTTTATGTCGTCACCTGACCAAACTGTGACATTGTCAATAAAAATGATTACTGTTATCTTATTGACTATCAGTATACTTATAGCAATCCTTCGCTTATCCTTCGCTTGCGTTCGCTGTTGGCTTGGGTTTGAGGGTGTTTGAGCGAAGGATAAGCGAAGGATAAGCGAAGGATAAGCGAAGAAAAGGGCGGTTCCGGACCCTAAAATATATGCATTGAATTATATACATTCGCGATATGCTCAGTTACTGGGAAAAGCAAAGTCTGATCGGGTACGACTGCATCGTGATCGGTAGCGGGATCGTGGGGCTTTCAACGGCTATCAGCCTGAAAGAGAAGGCTCCCCGCCGGCGGATCGCCGTGCTGGAGCGGGGGCTTCTGCCCGTAGGGGCCAGTACACGCAACGCCGGGTTCGCCTGCATCGGGAGCCTCACCGAAATCCTGGACGACCTGGAGCATATGCCGGCCGAAACCGTCGTGCAACTGGTGAACCTCCGCAGAAAGGGCCTTCAGCTCCTCAGGAACCGCATCGGCGACGAACGCATGGATTACCGCGAAAACGGGAGTTACGAGCTGATTTCGGCCCCGGAAGCTCCGGCACTGGGGCGCCTGGATGAAGTGAATGAACTTCTTGGGGGCATTCTGCCCGGGCCGGCCTTTTCCATAGCAGACGATAAGCTGCCCAAAATGGGCATCGCAGCACAACATCTTATTCAAAACAACTTCGAAGGAGAACTGAATACCGGCAAAATGATGCGTACCCTCATCGATCTCGCTATCGAAAGAGGGATAGAAATTAAGACCGGTTGCGAGGTATTGGGGATGGATGAGCGCGCCGATATCGTGAGCGTCCGCATCAAAGGCGGCCTCACGCTTACCGCCAGCTATGTTTGCGTATGCACGAACGCTTTTACAACTGATATCATCCCCGGGCTGGACATTTCCCCGGGCCGCGGGCAAGTGCTTGTAACGGAGCCGGTGAAGGGATTACCGTTCAAAGGGATTTATCATTTCGACAAAGGATATTACTATTTCCGTGAGCTGCAGGGGCGTGTGCTCTTCGGCGGCGGACGCAACCTGGATTTTGAAGGGGAGACGACTACTATGCCGGAACTTAATGAGCGCATACAAGCAGATCTGGAAGAGAAATTGCGCAGCATCATACTCCCCGGCCGCGAGGTAGCTATTGAACACAGATGGTCAGGCATCATGGCATTCGGCCAAACGAAGCAGCCGGTGATAAAGGCGCATTCGGAACGTGTATTCCTGGGCGTGAGAATGGGGGCATGGGCATAGCTATCGGCTCGGAAGCCGGGCGCATGCTGGCAGCGCTCGTTCCGCATAATGTATTCTACCGAATACTGGTATTTAATTCGCCGCGGCTTGTAATCGCCGTGGCCTTGCAGTATATTGTTCATGTAACGTTTACGGTAATGAAAAAGGTCCTTGTACTCTTGATGGTGCTGGGGAATTCGGCCCTGGCGCAACAATCTCCGCTCACCCTTTGGTATGCCAAACCCGCCGCGCGGTGGGAAGAAGCGCTGCCCGTCGGCAACGGCCGGCTCGGCGCCATGGTTTATGGCCGCACCGGAAAGGAAATCCTCCAGGTCAACGAAGAAAGCGTTTGGGCTGGTGTCAAATTCAATGACGGCAATGCAGATGCAGGCCGATACTTAGATTCCATCCGCAAGCTCATTTTCGGCAACCGTAACGAGGAAGCGTATGCGCTGGCGGATAAATACTTCCTCGCCACAGACGGCAACAATCCGCCCGGCCGCGCCCGCAGCAGCTTCCGGTCTAACCAGACATTGATGAACGTAAACATCGATTACGGACAGGATTCAGTGGAGCAATACCGCCGCAGCCTCGATATCATCAACGGCGTGGCGCTGACTACTTTCACCATCAATGGCGTTACATACCGGCAGGAGGTGATCGCATCCAACCCTGACAATATTATCGCCGTTCACATCTCCGCTTCCAAACCCGGCGCCATCAATGCCGTCTTCTCCTGAACCGTCCCGTGCCAAGGGATTCGGTGCAGCTGATGAAGGACTGTAAAGTAACGGCGGTGGGCCGGCAACTGGTGCTCGACGGGCAGATCATCGATAGTAACTATAACGAGAATAAAGGTCCACAGGGCGCGCACATGCGCTTTGCGGGCATCGTACAGGTAACGCCTTCCGGCGGAACGGCCATAGCGAAGAACGGCACGATCCACGTAAAGGGCGCGGGCGCGGTAACACTTTATATCCAGGGCGCAACCAGCTATAACGCCGTGAAACAGGATCTTGATCCCGGCGCCGCCGTGGCCATGTCCAAATGCAGGCGGCTGCTCACCGCGGCTGCGGGCAAAACATACGCGGCCATCAAAGCGAAACATATCGCTGACTTCAGTCCCATTATGCAACGGGTGAGCCTGGACCTGGGTACTTCCGCCAATGCGGAACTGCCGACCAATGAAAGGCTGGCGGCGATTAAGAAAGGCGAGGAGGATGTGGACCTCACGGAACTGTATTTTCAATATGGCCGCTACCTGCTGCTGAGCAGCTCGCGCGGTCCGGGCGTACTGCCCGCTAATTTGCAGGGCATCTGGAACCAGCATATCGATGCGCCGTGGAATGCGGACTTCCATACCAACATCAATCTGCAAATGAACTACTGGCCGGCGGAAGTTACGAACCTCTCGCTTACCACCGCGCCCTTGTTCGACTTCATGGACCGCCTGCGCCCCGAAGGCCGCATCACGGCGAAGAAGATGTATAACGCCCGCGGGTGGGTGGTGCATCACTGCACGGACGCATTCGGGAAAACAGGCGTGCAGAACGGCGTTGGCTGGGGCACCTTCCCCATGGGCGCCAGCTGGATGTGCCTCCACTTCTGGGAGCACTTCGCCTTCACGCTCGATTATAAATTCCTCCGCGAAAAAGCCTATCCCATCATGAAGGAGCATGCGGAATTCGTGGAAGACTTCCTCGTGAAGAGCCCCGGGGTTACCTCGTAACTTCCCCGCCAGTTCCCCAGAAAACCAGTTCATCCATCCCGTAACCGGCAAACCGACAGGACTGACCTACGGGCCTACCATGGATAACCAGATACTCCGCGAGTTCCTTTCCAAATGCGTGGCCGCGGGCGCTCAGAACGGATTCCACCGATGCGGATCGCTGGGAGGGCATCATCAGCCAACTGCCGCCGACGCGCACCGGTAAAGACGGCCGCATCCTGGAATGGATAGAAGACTACCCGGAAGTGGAGCCCGGTCACCGGCATATCTCTCACCTGTTCGGATTGCATCCGGGAACAGAGATCACCGAGCAGACGCCCTCCCTTTTTGAAGGCGCCATGCGCACGCTTAACGGCAGGCTGGCGCAGGGCGGCGGCCATACCGGCTGGAGTCGCGCCTGGATCATCAACTTCTACGCACGCCTCAAACAGGCAGACAGCGTATACAACCACATGCACGCGCTCCTCGCGAAGAGTACGTTGCCTAACCTTTTCGATAACCACCCGCCTTTCCAGATCGACGGCAATTTCGGCGCAACCGCCGGCATCGCGGAAGCGCTGGTGCAGAGCCATGGTTCCTACGTGGAACTGCTGCCTGCATTGCCGCAGCAGTGGAAGTCGGGAAAGGTGACGGGGCTTTGTGTGCGCGGGGCTTTGAAATAGACCTGGTATGGGACGATGGGAAACTGAGCGGCATCACACTGCGGTCTACCACCGGGCGCAACCTCGTTTTGAAATACGGCCAGCATTTGCTGCCGCTGTCGATTGAAAGAGGGAAGTCGATGAACGTGCCGGTTGAGCAATTACTGTGAAAAACAAATCCACATATGAAGAGAAAATGGTTGAAGCTCCTGCTTTTTGCGTTGCTCCCCGCCACTACCATGGCACAGTACAAACCCACCTGGGAATCGCTGGACAGCAGGCCGGTTCCCGCCTGGTTCGAGAACGCTAAATTCGGGATATTCATTCACTGGGGCGTATATTCCGTTCCGGCCTGGCGCCTAAAGGCGTGTATTCCGAATGGTATCAGCAATGGCTCCAGAGCGGTAAGACGTATGGCAACGGACAGAACGGCACTACTGCCGTGCTGGACCACCACAACAAAGTTTACGGAAAGGATTTTTCTTATTACCAGTTCGCCGACCTGTTTAAGGTGGAAGACTACGACCCCGAAGCCTGGGCGAAACTCTTCGAGCAGTCGGGCGCCAAATACGTGGTGCTGACGTCCAAACACCACGACGGCTTCGCGCTATGGCCCAGCAAGGAAGCCACCAAAGCCTTCGGCCGCCCCTGGAACGCCATGGACGCCGCTTCCAAACGCGACGTATTGGGCGACCTCACGGCCGCGGTAAAGAAGACCTCCGTAAAAATGGGCTTCTATTACTCGCTCTACGAATGGTACAACCCGCTCTACGCGAACAAGCAATACCACGAATACGTAACCACCCACATGATCCCCAGCTGAAGGACCTCGTGAACCGCTACAGCCCCGATATCGTGTGGCCCGACGGTGAGTGGGATCAGACCGACAGCCTCTGGCATTCCAAAGAGTTCCTCACCTGGCTGTACAACGAATCGCCCGTGAAGGAATCCGTAGTGGTGAACGACCGCTGGGGCAAAGGCATCCGTCAGAAACACGGCGGGTACTTTACGACGGAGTATGAAGTAGGGAAGACGTTCTCCAAGCCCTGGGAAGAGTGCCGCGGCATGGGGTATTCTTTCGGATACAACCGTAACGAAGACATCGAAGATTACAACAGCGCCCAGTCGCTTATATACCTGTTGCTCGACATCGTGAGCAGCGGCGGCAACCTCCTGCTCGACATCGGGCCGGACGCGCACGGCAAGATCCCGCCCATCATGCAGGAGCGCCTGCTGCAGATAGGCAAATGGCTCCAGGTGAACGGTGAAGCGATTTACGATACCCGCGCCTGGAAAACCCCGGTACAATGGACCGCCGGTAACCGGGAACAGCCGAAGCATACCGGCTATGTAAGCGCAGAAGTGCTGCTGAAGCAAACAGTAGACCCCGCTCCCGGCTACGCCCGCAAAGAGCTGTTCTTCACCCGCAAGGGCGATATTGTATACGCCATTGCGCCGGTGATGCCCCAGGGCACGCTGGAGATCCAGGGCGTAACGCCCGCCGCAGGCGCCACCGTGCAGCTGCTGGGCCGCCCCGGTAACCTGCAGTGGACCAAAACGCCTAAAGGCATCAAGGTGACCGTGCCGAAGCTGACGGCGAAGGAAACGCCCTGCGAGCACGCCTGGACGTTTAAGATTACAAAGGCCAGCTAATTGATAATGAAGTATTTAAGCCGGACGCTCACCCGTCCGGCTTTTTTTTGCCGATATTTTTAACTGTAGATTTAACAATTAAAGATTTGTTGCTATCTTGACAAACTAATCCTTTTCACGTTATACTGATACAACTATGAACCATGAACTTGTTCTAAAAGACTATATCGTGTTCGCGATTTACTTCGTGATCGTGGCCGGATATGGTTATTACATTTACAACAAAAAGAGAAAAGCCAGTGCCGACACCAAAGACTTTTTCCTTGCCGAAGGCTCGCTGACCTGGTGGGCGATCGGCGCATCACTGATCGCGTCCAACATCTCCGCCGAGCAGTTCATCGGAATGAGCGGTTCCGGTTTCAAGATGGGCCTGGCGATCTCCACCTATGAATGGATGGCCGCCGCGACGTTGCTCGTGGTAGCGATCTTCTTCCTCCCGATCTATCTCAAAAACAAGATCTACACCATGCCGCAGTTCCTGAGCCAGCGGTACAACGGAACGGTGGCCACCATCATGGCGGTGTTCTGGTTGTTGCTGTATGTGTTCGTGAACCTCACGTCCATCCTTTACCTGGGTGCGCTGGCGGTATCTACCATATCCGGCTTTAGCTTTACGGCCTGTATGATCGGGCTGGCGGTGTTTGCCATCATCATCACGCTGGGCGGGATGAAAGTGATCGGTTTCACGGATGTGATCCAGGTGTTCTTCCTTATCCTGGGCGGTCTTGCGACCACTTACCTGGCGCTGAACCTCGTGTCTCACCACTTCGGCGGCACGGCCGGCGGCCCTGATACGATCAACGGTATGTGGGACGGGCTGGGCCTCCTCCGGCAGAAGGCGCCCGAGCATTTCCATATGATCTTCGACAAGAGCAACGAAAACTATAAAGACCTTCCCGGTCTGGCCGTACTGATCGGCGGTATGTGGATCGTAAACCTCAACTACTGGGGCTGCAACCAGTACATCACGCAACGCGCGCTGGGGCCGATCTGAAGACGGCCCGCAACGGCCTGCTGTTCGCCGGTTTCCTGAAGCTCCTCATGCCTATCATCGTGGTGCTGCCGGGTATCGCTACCTACGTGCTGTGGAAGAACGGCATGTTCCAGACCGAAATGCAGACCGTGGTAGACGGTGTTCAACAGGTGAAACCCGACCGCGCTTACCCGATCCTCCTCAACCTGCTGCCTGCGGGATTGAAGGGCTTGTCGTTCGCGGCGCTCACAGCGGCCATCGTTGCGTCCCTCGCGGGCAAAGCAAACAGCATCGCTACGATCTTCACGCTGGATATATACAAGAAACACTTCAAGAAAGACGCCGGCGAAGCCGAGCAGGTGAACGTGGGCCGTATCGCCATCATCGTTTCCTGCATCATCGCGGCGCTGGTGGCCCCGGCATTGGGCAACCTCGATCAGGCGTTCCAGTTCATCCAGGAATACACCGGCTTCATTTCTCCGGGCGTGTTCGCCATCTTCATCATGGGCTTCTTCTGGAAGCGTACCACTTCCGCCGCGGCGCTGGTGGGCGCGGCCCTGGCGATCCCCTTATCGGTGGCCCTCATGTTCATCTTCCCCGACCTGCCGTTCATCAACCGCATGGGCTGGGTATTTGTGATCATCGTGGCGCTGATGGTGATCGTCAGTCTCATGGACCCGAAGAGCAAAGACAACCCGAAAGCGCTCCAGATCGATTCCAGTATGTTTAAACTGGCGCCCGGATTTGCCGTGGGAGCCATTATCATCTGCGGTATCCTGACGGCGCTGTACACAATATTCTGGTAGCATTTACCTAAAGCATCTTTTTCCACGTCTACATTTATGGCATTCTTATTAGGATACGATATCGGATCTTCTTCCATCAAAGCAGCGCTGCTCGACGTTGAGAGCGGGCGCTGCCTTGCTTCCGCCACGGGCTCCGACGAGGAGCTGCGCATCCGTGTACCCCGGCCCGGCTTCGCCGAGCAGGACCCGGAGATGTGGTGGGAGGAAGTCATCAAGGCCACCCGCCGCCTGCAGCAACAACATCCCTTCGACGCCTCGGCGGTCAAAGGGATCGGCATCGCCTATCAGATGCACGGACTGGTGTGTGTGGACGATCAGCTGCAAGTGCTGCGGCCTTCCATTATCTGGTGCGATTCGCGCGCGGTGAAGATCGGCGACGAAGCGGCCCAGAGCCTGGGCGACGCTTACACCCTTCCGCACCTGCTCAATTCTCCCGGTAACTTCACGGCATCGAAACTGCGCTGGGTGCAGCTCAACGAGCCGGCGCTCTATGCAAAGATCCGGCACATCATGCTGCCGGGGATTTCATCGCCATGCGCCTGACTGGCGTTCCCGCCACCACGCTCTCCGGCCTTTCGGAAGGCATCTTCTGGGACTTTAAGGAAGGAAAGGTGTCGGACGAACTGCTGGAATTGTATGGCATCGACAGGGCGGTATTATCCGACGTAGTGCCCACGTTCGGAGAGCAGGGCCGCGTGTCGAAAGCAGCGGCGGAACTGACCGGATTGCAGGAAGGCACACCGGTGACCTACCGCGCGGGCGATCAGCCTAACAATGCGTTTTCCTGAATGTATTGCAACCGGGCGAAGCGGCCACAACGGCGGGTACCTCCGGCGTCGTGTACGCGGTGCATAACCAGCCTGCTTACGACGCGAAGAGCCGTGTCAATACCTTCATCCACGTCAACAACACTGAAAAGGATACGCGAAACGGCGTGCTCATGTGCCTTAACGGTACGGGCATCCTTTACAGCTGGTTGCGGCAGATATCGGGCGGCGTGCCGTACGACCAGATGAACGAACTGGCGGCGAAGCAGGCGCCTATAGGGGCGGAGGGGCTGCGCATCTTCCCCTTCGGCAACGGGGCGGAAAGGATACTGGAAAACCGGCTCCCCGGCGCCAGCATGCAGGGGCTGGACTTTGGCATACACGGCCAGGGGCACCTGCTCCGCGCGGGCCAGGAGGGGATCGTCTTCGCACTCGCCTATGGCATGGATATCATGCGGAACATGGGATTGCGGATCAACCGCGTACGCGCCGGGAAAGCAAACATGTTCCTGAGCCCGCTGTTCCGGGAGGCGTTTGCCAATGCAACGGGAGCCGAGATCGAATTGTATAATACCGATGGGGCGCAGGGCGCCGCCAGGGCGCCGGCGTAGGAGCGGGCGTATTCAAATCATTCGCGGAAGCTTTCCGGGGATGGATTGCCTCGCCACCATATCTCCCGACGCCAAGTCGCACGCGGCTTACCAGGATGCGTATGCGGACTGGAAAGTGAAACTCAAGCAAATATTGTCGAACCGATAAAATCTTTACAAATGCAGATCATAACAGGAAACAAAACGTACTTCCCGACAGTGGGGGCAGTGAAATATGAAGGCCCCAAATCCGACAATCCTTTTGCTTACAAATGGTACGACGAGAATGCGACCATCAACGGCAAAACGCTCCGCGAGCTGTTCAAGTTCGCCGTAAGCTACTGGCATACTTTCTGCGGCACCGGCGGCGATCCCTTCGGTCCTGGTACCAAAGAATTCCCTGGCTGACCTCCGCAGACCCGATCCAGTCTGCCAAAGATAAAATGGACGCCGCTTTCGAGTTCATCACTAAGCTCGGCGTTCCTTACTATTGCTTCCACGATATCGACCTGATCGACGAAGGCACCTCCATAGCGCAGTATGAAAAACATATGCAGGCCATCGTGGAGTACGCGAAAGAAAAACAGAAAGCCAGCGGCGTGAAGCTGCTCTGGGGCACTGCCAACGTGTTCAGCAATCCGCGTTACATGAACGGCGCATCCACCAACCCTGACTTCTCCGTAGTCGCCTACGCCGGCACACAGGTAAAGAACGCGCTCGACGCAACCATCGCATTGGGTGGCGAGAATTACGTGTTCTGGGGCGGCCGCGAAGGTTATATGACCCTGCTGAATACAGACATGAAACGTGAGCTCGACCACCTCGGCCGGTTCCTCACCATGGCCCGCGATTACGCGCGGAAACAGGGCTTCAAAGGCACCTTCTTCATCGAGCCCAAGCCCTGCGAGCCTACCAAGCACCAATATGATTACGATAGCGCCACGGTGATCGGGTTCCTCCGTCAATATGGCCTCGATAAAGACTTTAAGCTGAACATCGAAGTAAACCACGCCACCCTGGCCGGCCATACCTTCCAGCACGAGCTGCAGGTAGCGGCAGACGCGGGCATGCTGGGCAGCATCGACGCCAACCGCGGCGATTATCAGAACGGCTGGGATACCGATCAGTTCCCCATGAACCTCAACGAGCTCGTAGAGACCATGCTGGTGATCCTGGAAGCCGGCGGGTTCGCAGGCGGCGGCGTAAACTTCGACGCCAAAGCCCGTCGCAACTCCACCGATCTCGAAGATATCTTCCACGCACACATCGGAGGTATGGACGCCTTTGCGCGCGCGGCATTCGTGGCAGACCGCATGCTGCGGAGTCTCCCTATCGCCAGTTCCGCAAAGACCGCTATGCTTCTTTCGATACAGGCAAAGGCCAGGAGTTTGAAAGCGGGAAACTTTCGCTGGAGGATCTGCGCACTTTCGCCATCGCCAATGGCGAGCCGAAACTGACCAGCGGCCGCCAGGAATGGCTGGAAAATATCATCAATCAGTACATTTAGGCTGTATATTTACGGCAAAACCGAAGCATGGCATTCAGTATCACGCATAAAGAAGAGAACGGCTTTTCCATCATCGCGCTGCAGGACGACGCAGGCGCGGAAGTACAGATCATACCCGGCTATGGCGCCCTGTTGCACGCATTCAGCGTTCCGCATGGCGATGGACGAATCAACGTGATCGACAGTTACAGCAGCGAATCCGACCTGCATGCGGGCGTAACGGGCAGTTTTAAAAGCGTAAAGCTGAGCCCCTTCGCCTGCCGCATCAAAGACGCGGCCTTCAGCTGGCAGGGAACGGATTATACCATCCGCAAATCCCCATCCACGGGCTGCTCTACGATCAGGCCTTTACCCTCATTAAGGAAGAGGCGGCAGACAGCTTCGCCGAAGTGTCGCTGGAACATCACTATGCCGGAGACGATCCCGGATACCCGTTCCCTTACCGCTGCGAGGTACAATACCGCCTGCTGGCAGATCAGCAATTGCAAATCACCACCGCGGTCTTCAACCTGCACAACGCGCCCATCCCCTGATGGACGGCTGGCACCCGTATTTCACCACGGGCACGCCGGTAGACAGGCTGGAATTGCAGTTCAGCAGCACGAGCATCGTGGAGTTCGACGAAAAGCTTATTCCAACAGGAAAAGTGCTGCCATACCAGGAGTTTAAACAAGGCAAAAGCATGAACGGCGTGGAGCTGGATAATTCCTTTTTGCTGGATTTCGATGCCGCGCAGCCTTTGTGCACGCTCACCGATCCGGAGAAACGTATCCGCATCGCATTTTATCCTGAAAGGAGCTATCCCGTGCTGCAGGTGTATACGCCGCCGCACCGGAACAGCATCGCCATAGAAAACCTGACCGGAGCGCCCAACGCTTTCAATAACGGAATGGGACTGGTGACGGTAGAAGCCGGTCACAGTGTGCTTTTCAGGACATCGCTGCAGGTCGGGACGTTCTGACGGCTGTTTTGGCATAGACTTTGAATTTATGGGGTAACCCCTCATTATTCACCTATAAATTGTCATGTCATGGACATCCTGATGATCAAGGACCGGTGGAGCGAGATCAAGACGAAGCTGAAGCAGCTTTTCGTCGATTTGACGGAGACGGATCTAACCTATGAGCAGGGGAAAGACGACCGCCTCATCCGCCAGATACAGATTAAACTCGGCATAACCAGAGACGAAGTGATTTCACTGATCCGCTCTCTGTAACAACGAACGAAGAGCAATTCCCGGGGAAGCGATTCCTCCGGGAATTGCTTTTTTATATTACATTCGTGTCTTAACTATTTACCGGACGCAAATGTTAGAATAATATGAAGCCCAACAGATCGTACCTTTTCACCATGCTGCTGACCCTGATGGCCGGCGTGGCGTCTCTCCCGGCCATAGCCCAGATCGAAACGCCCGTTACCGTCCGCGGACAGATCACCAGTTTTGACGGCAAACTTGTTTTATACCCCGCCACCGTCCGGAATAAACAAACAGGCGCCCGCGTCTTCTCCGACCAGGGTGGTTTTTACCGGATCGCGGCCCGCCAGGGAGACGAAATCCTCATTTCCTTCATCGGATACATATCGGATAGCGTAAAAGTCATCAACCTCGCCGGCACGCAGGTCGCCAACGTCCGCCTCAACGCCCGGGAGCGCTTCCTGCCACAGGTGGAAGTATCCGGAAAGTGGAACGCTTATCAGCTGGACTCCATAGCCCGTTACGAAGAGTTCAGGCCATTCCTTGAAGCCAAGCAGCAGACGCTGGTAGATACGGAAAACGCGGTCAGGGTGGATTCGGGCTCGTGTTTAGTCCGTTTACCCGGGCTCGCGCCAGCAAAAGGATCTGCGCAAGTTCAATAAACTCTACGAGGAAAACGAGCGCCAGCAATACGTAGATTACCGCTACTCCAAGAGCTTTGTGAGCACGGTAACCGGCCTCAAAGGAGACTCGCTCATGCAGTTCACCCAGGCTTACACGCCCAGCTATGGGATGTTGCGTACCATCAACCAGGAAGACCTGATCATGTGGATCTCCGTCCGTGCCAAACAGTGGCGGCAGAACCCGGCGGTGCGCATGAAGGAAAACGAATAAACTTTTAACACATAAATGGAACGGCTGACCGGAGATGGTCAGCCGTTTTTGTTTGCATGGGGCCTAATTGAGGCGTTTGACTCTGAAGTATCCTTTTACGGTAGTCGTACTTGTCACGGGAGGGTGGAATAGATGAAGTGCCCTGCCTTCTGCAGTTGGAAGTTGCCGATGATCCAGGGGCCGGACGAGCCCGTTTCAAATACCTCCAGCGTGCCTGGGCTGGGTATTGCCACGCCGCCGCCGTCATAGGCCTGAGCGTAGGTCTGTGCTGTTCCGATGTTCAGGAGAAACAGGATGTTGGTAAGATCCCAGTTCCATTGACCGGTATTAAGCCCGTTCCATTTTACGCTGGCGGTTACGCCTGCCTGTTCCGCCATGACGAAGCTTTCGCCGTTGGTGATATGGCCGCCGGAATTGCCGTAGGTGGTGTAATCGCCACCCGCAATGGATACGGAGATGCCTTCAGGCGCGCAAAACATGCGGGCGAGCAAAATCCCCACCGGCCTTCCGTTAGATTTGAAGCTCACAGATACCAGCGCGGGATTCGTAGCGGGAATCCGTGCCGGGGCAATGTATTTACCGGTATTGCCGCTGCCGTTGAGCGTTCCGCTTCCTTGTAGCGACCATTCTTCGATGAATTTAGGATCCAGGAGCGTATTGGGGTCGAGGAGGGCGGCTTCTTTGCCTTCCGGGGTAAGCGGCTCGAGCAGGTCTTCCTGTTGGGGAGCACGCATTTTACCGCCAGGAGGCCTGCTGCCCGGGGTCGAGGACTGCCATTGACGGCTGGAGTGATACGGCTTCGAAGAAGCTCAATCGGAGAAATGGCTGGTTTGGACATAGATGGTTCTGGCCAGCAAATGCCGCATAGCGCCTACCGTATACCAGATCCCGTCAGCTTTTTGGGTCGCGATGCCGAAGGCGGCCGGCATGGTTCCTTTCATGTCCGCATCTGTATACTTGAAAGTGAGGGTAGCGGGCTTTTTAAGCGTCAGGGCTTCCGGCTGGAGCCGGTAGGCGAGGCCTTTACCGCCGGGGGCGGTGTTAGTAACGGGCTGGATGAAAACTCGGTTTCCTGGTCTACCGCGCCCGCAGGGATGGTAATAGTGAACCGGGAGCCAGGATAGGCAATGGTTCCGCCGTCGGCACCTACTTTCATACTGAACGGGGCGCCTACAGGGGTTCCTTTTGCGGTGGGATTGCCTTTACCACCATTGTTGCCGCCGCTATTGCCGTTTCCAGGAGGGTCAGGGGCCGGGCTTACAGGGCGGGGTTTAGAGCAATGGGAGAATGTGAGCAGGATGACTGCCAGGAGAAGGGGTAAACTGGTAAATCTTTTCATGATTGCGCTGAGGTTAATGAAGCTGCGCAAAGGTAGGGTGGGGAGAGGGAGGCCGTTATAGGTAGTAGCACCTAATTAAAAGCGAAGGACCGGATGCTGTAGGTAAAACCCATGCATCCGGTCCTTTTATTTTTCATTTTTCAATCGCTTAGTTGTACACTTTCACCATATATACGAAATCTTCCAGTTTCTTGGCTTGTTCCACGCGGGGAGGCCAATGAGCTGGTTCTTTTGTTTGAGGTCTTTGCGGCTGAACTTTTCTTTTGGTAATTCTTCTAAAAGGCGTTTGAGGTGACCGGACTTCACGGCGAAGGCAATGCCTTCGGAGGTAGACTGGCGGCCGGTGATGATGCCGATGAGCTCGCCGTTCATATCGAGCAGGGGGCGCCGCTGTTGCCGGGGTTCACGGGGATGGATACCTGGTAGGCCAGGGTATCGCCGTTAAAACCGGTTTGAGCGCTGATGTAACCCATGCCGAAAACGATCTCATCGCGGGGTAGCCCATGGAGAACACTTCCTGCCCGAGGCGGGAGGGGTCTTTTTGAGCGTATAAGGGAGGGGAGCGGTGCGGAAGGTGCTGTCGGCCACGCGGAGCACGGCCAGATCGGACGAAACGTCTTCGAACACGCTAACGGCTTTAAAAGCTTCCCCTTTATTATTTTGAAGGTAAATGGAATCCGCCCCGGCAATTACATGATAGTTGGTGACCATGTAGCCGTTTCGGCTGATGGCGAAGCAGGTGCCGCCGTAAGTGCCCGGGTTGGTGGGACCGGAATTTTTATTGTTGATATCGCGGATGATGGCGTTCTGGGAGCGCTGGATGTTATTCAGCACACGGCGGACGTCTTCATATTTGGCGGTGTAGGAGTTTTTGGCGGAGCGCTGCATGATGGCCATGGTCGCCAGGGAAGTGATCAGGGCGATGGAGGCAGCTGCGGCAACGGAGTACCAGGTACGTCTGCGGCTGGTCATGGTAACTATGGGAGCTGCGGGCTGTTCCTGGCGGGCTGCTGCAGCGGCGCGGGGTGGATGGCATTCATCCGGGCGCGGAGTTCCTGGCGGAGCCATTAGCCCTGAGCTGGGAAAGGAATGCCCCGTGGCTGGCGACTTCCCGCTGGAGCTCGGGCGTCTGACGCAGGAGGGACTCAAACGCTTCCTTTTCCGGGGCGGTCATTTCACCGTCCAGGTAGCGTTCAATTTCCTGTATTTTATGTAATTCGTTCATCACGTTGTTCCTGCTGGCTTTATATTAATTCGCAAAAATAGTTTCTTCAGGCGCATGAGGCATTTGTACTTTTGGTTCTTGGCGTTTTCGGCGTTGGTGTATCCGAACTGCTCCGCGATATCCTGCATGCTCTTCCGGTGGATATAGTATTCCTCCAGGATGGTTTTGCAAGGCTCCCCGATTTTTCCCATGGCGGCTTCCATTTGCCGGAACCGGGCTTCTTTCTCGAGGTGGGCTTCCAATGCCTCGCCGGCATCGGCGGTTTCCTCCGTGTCTTCCGTGAGGGCGGTGGGATGGGGCCCGCTCTGGAGCTTCTTCAGCCACATCCGCCGGCAAACGGAATAAAGGAATGTCTTCAACCGGGAAGAGAGTACAAAATTGCCTTCTTTTGCCTTTTCATATAATACGATCATCGCCTCCTGGAAGATATCCCGGGCATCGTCTGCCGTGCCATTGTGCTGCCAGATCATTCGCTCTACCATCGGATAATGCTCCAGATATATGATTTCCAGCGCTTTATCATCGTTTGCAGCCAATCTGTGCAGTAATTCCTGATCCTTTTCTATGTGCAAAAGATTATTCACTGATTAATACGGTTTGGGCGGGTTTAGTAACCCAAAGTAGGCAAAATAAATTTTTTTCATTTTGCGGGTTACCTTTCTCCGAAACCCGGTATAAAGGTTAAATCTCATTTCAAAAAAACCTTAAAACGTATCAAAATGAAAAAAATTGGTTTCCTCGCTCTCGCTCTGGGTCTGTTCGTAGCTGCTTGCAACAACGCTGGTACTTCTAACACTGCTGATTCTACCGCTGCTGCTGACAGCCTGCTGAACGCTGCTCAACAAACCGTTGACTCCGCTACTGCTGTTGTTGACTCTGCTGCTGCTGTAGTTGACTCTACTGCTAAAGCTATCGACTCTACTGCTAAAGCTCACTAATCATAGGCAAGCATTAAAGGATATTACATCCCGCCCCGGCATCATGCCGGGGCTTTTTTTGCCCCTGCATGAAGGCGTTTCTCCACTGGTCAAGAGGCTGATTGCAGGTGGATTACAGTCGGATGCAAGCCGATAAAAGGCCGGTTAGCGGGGAATTACAGGCCAAATACAGGGCGATTACAAGGGAATTAGCGGCAGACGAGCGGCAGACGAAGGGCAGACGAAGGGCAGACGAAGGGCAGACGAGCGGCAGACGAGAGTGTGTAATGTATTGAATCACATACTGTTATATTACGAGTAGTACAACATCTCATTGTAATTCAATGAGTTAAGGTAATCTACTGTGTTAATTGTGACCATATGTCAAAGAACTAGGTCAAAAGTAGCGGTAAACCGGGGTAGGGAAAAAGGAAAACGCCGTATACACTTATTTTGTAGCATTTTGTAGTGTTTTTTATTTAATTCATTGATTAGGCGTCAGTTAAGTTTGTTCGGGGTGAAGGAATATCAGCCTAAGGGTTAAGGAATATCTCCTCTATCTATGGTCTTTCCCTCCTTATTCCCTGCAAATCCTTATTGTATTGACGGGAGTACTGGTTGATATACACCAGATATACATAAACCCTTAAGTTACCCTTACTGAACCCCTGGTTTGATATACCGGAATTGATACGGTTTTAATGCGGTATTACTACTAAGGCATTACTAAGCCATTACGGTCCCAATACGGTCTTAATACGGTTACAATACGGTTGCAATACGGTTAGACTACGGTTTTAATACGGTTGCAATACGGTTACAATACGGTTAGATGACAAATGGCACGTTTTGTCATGAGAGAAAGGGAAATCGGGAAAGCCGGGAAAGATGATAAATTATTTGCTATAGCATACAAAACGGCATTTTTCTATCCAACTAAACGCCATATTTCCCTAATTGTTGAATATTATCTAATGTAGTTAGTTGTTTGTTAGAAGAAATTGATATTTTATTACCCCTGTTTGAAAAAATAAAATCACCCCTTACTTTTGTTCTATCAAACAACGCAAACACACTATCTGATGCAACAGCATACTTTTGGATACTTTTACGGCTTTTACTTTTTCTGGTACCAGAATTAGGAGGTTCGTTTTAGCTGATCCAAACAGATAAAAAAATACAACGGGCCTCCTGCAAAAGGGGCCTTTTTCTTTAACAACTTATGCAAACCGGTAAAAAACAGATATGTCACAGAAACGATTTTATGCCTGCTATTTTTACTTTTTCTTTTACGCAAAAGAAAGCGGGACTCTCTTGTGACAACGGTTCGCCGGTCAAATGAAAAGAAAAGGGTCCCGCCGCCAGCGGGGCCCTTTTATTGCTCAATAGTATCTTAAACACCACATATGCACATCGCAATCCAGGGATTTGAAGGAAGTTTCCACCAGATAGCCGCCCAGAACTACTTCGGCAAACAAACCACCATAGAAGCATGCGCTTCCTTTTCGGAGCTCGTCCGCAAGGTGAAGAACGCCGAAGCAGGGGTAGACGCAGGTATCATGGCCATCGAAAATTCCATAGCCGGCAGCATCCTGCCCAACTACTCCCTGCTCAAGAACTCCGGTCTCCACATCGTTGGCGAACTGTACCTCCAGATCAACCAAAACCTGATGGTGCTCCCCGGCCAGACGATCAACGACATCCGCGAAGTGCACTCTCACCCTATGGCGCTGCTTCAATGCATGGACTTCCTTGCCCAATACCCGCACATCAAGCTGGTGGAAACGGAAGATACAGCCCTCAGCGCCAAACATGTGAGCGACAAAAACTGAAAACCACCGCGGCTATCGCCGGTCAACTTGCCGCCGACATTTTCGGACTGGAAGTGATCGGCCGCAACATCCACACGGCCAAAAATAACTACACCCGCTTCCTGGCCATCTCCCGGAACGGCGTGAAGACCCCTGAAGATGCTAACAAATCTTCCGTATATTTCCAGACTTCCAACGAAAGGGGAAGCCTCGCCAGGGTGCTCACCATGATCGCGCAGGAAGGCATCAACCTTAGCAAGATCCAGAGTTTCCCCATCCCCGCGAAGGAATGGCATTATTACTTCCACGCGGATATGGAATTCGATTCGCCGGAGCATTTCCAGCAGGCGCTGGACAAAATCGCGCCGCTGACCGAGCAGCTGACCGTTCTGGGGATCTACAAAAAGGCAATACGCATACCTGATACCAACAATAATCTAACACCAATGCAACCATCCGTAGCCAAAAGATTGCAGCACACCGAGGAATACTACTTTTCACGGAAACTCCGGGAGATCGACGACATGAATAAAGCCGGCGCCCGCGTGATCAACCTCGGTATCGGCAGTCCCGACCTCCCCCGCACCCCTCCGTAACCGCGGCCCTCAATACCTATGCAGCCAAAACCGATACCCATGCGTATCAGGGCTATAAAGGCATCCCGCCCTGCGGCAGGCCATGGCAGGATGGTACGACCGGTTTTATGGCGTATCCCTCAACCCGGACACGGAAGTGCTGCCCCTCATCGGCTCCAAGGAAGGCATCATGCACATCTGCATGACGTTCCTCCAGGAAGGCGACGAAGCCCTCATCCCCGATCCCGGCTACCCGACTTACCGCTCCGCCGTGCAGCTCTCCGGCGCTACACCGGTGACCTACACGCTCAGCGCAGACAACGACTGGCAGCCCGACCTCGCCGCACTGGAACAGGGGACCTGTCTAAAGTCAAACTGATGTGGGTGAACTATCCCCACATGCCCACGGGTTCACAGGCCAAGGCCAATACTTTCGAAAAACTCGTGGCCTTCGCCACCAAACATAATATCCTGCTGTGCCACGACAACCCGTACAGCTTCATCCTGAACGAAGCGCCCGCCAGCCTCATGGCTACCCCCGGCGCGATGGACGTGGCACTGGAACTGAACAGCCTCAGCAAATCCGGCAACATGGCCGGATGGCGCGTAGGCATGCTGGTAGGAAATGCCGCCATCCTCAGCGATGTGCTGCGGTTTAAATCCAACATGGACTCCGGTATGTTCCAGCCCGTGCAGATGGCCGCCGTTGCCGCACTGGAACTGGGAAAAGACTGGTACGACGGCCTCAATGCCATCTACCGCGGCCGCCGCAACAAGGTGTTCGAACTGCTGGACCTCATCGGTTGCGTGTACAACCGCAACCAGGTAGGCATGTTCGTTTGGGCGCAGATCCCCGCCGGTTACACAGATGGGTTTGCGGTTAGCGATGAAGTGCTGCAGCAGGCGCATGTCTTTATCACCCCCGGCGGTATCTTCGGCGAGAACGGCAAGGGCTATATCCGTGTGAGCCTCTGCCGCGACGAGCAGGTATTTTCCGAAGCGATCGACCGGGTACGGAAGAATATTGTTGAACGTAAAAAGCCCTCGTATGATAGCATCGGTAGTAGGCGTAGGCCTCATCGGAGGCTCGCTGGCACTGAGCCTCAAAGAGCGCGGCGTCGCCAACTGGATCATCGGGGTAGACAACAATACCGCCAACCTGGCCAAGGCGCAGGAACTGGGTATTATCGACGAAGGATCCACCCTGGAAGACGCTATGAACCGCAGCAACCTGGTGGTGCTTGCCATTCCGGTAGACGCTACGCTGAGCACGGTTGTAGGCATGCTCGACAAGGTGAAGGAAGGACAGGTTATTATGGACGTTGGGTCCACCAAACATAAATTACTGCAACTCGTTGCCGGTCATCCCAACCGGGGCCGCTTCGTGGCCGCCCACCCGATGGCCGGCACCGAGTATTCCGGGCCGGAGGCAGCAGTGAAAGGGCTCTTCACCGGGAAGACCATGGTGCTTTGCGACGTGAAGAACAGCGACGAGGACGCACTGGAAATGGTGGAAGCGATGGTCGACAAGCTGAACATGCGTACCGTTTATATGAATGGCGAAGAGCATGACCTGCATACGGCATATGTATCGCACATCTCCCACATCACTTCTTTCGCATTGGCATTGACGGTGTTAAAGAAAGAAAAAGAACAGGGCAGGATATTTGAACTGGCCAGCGGGGGCTTCGAGTCTACCGTGCGCCTGGCAAAAGCTCGCCCGATATGTGGGTGCCCATCTTCAAGCATAACCGCAACAATGTGCTCGACGTGCTCGACGAACATATCCGCCAGCTGGAACAGATGAAGGAGCTCTTGCAATCGGAAGACTACGAGACCTTCTACAAGCTGATCCAGAAGAGCAATAAAATCAGAAAAATCTTAAAGTAATCACCCTTTTCATCAACTAACACATCACGATAACAAAATGGAACAGATCTTAGCAAAAACGAAATTCGCAGATCCGGCGTCTGACAAGAAGCCGCTGATCATCTCCGGTCCCTGCTCGGCCGAAACAGAAGAACAAGTGCTGGCGACCGCGCTGGCGCTGGCAAAAACCGGCAAGGTAGACGTGCTGCGCGCCGGAATCTGGAAGCCCCGCACCCGTCCGGGCTCCTTCGAAGGTATTGGCACAAAAGGTCTCCCCGGCTGCAAAAGCCCGTGAGCTGACCGGCATGCCCCTGACCGTGGAAGTGGCTACCGCCAAACAAGTGGAAGATGCCCTGCATTTCGGTGTAGACATTCTCTGGATCGGCGCCCGCACCACCGTAAACCCCTTCTCCGTACAGGAGATCGCTGACGCGCTGAAAGGCGTGAAAGTGCCCGTACTGATCAAGAACCCGATCAACCCCGACCTGGAACTCTGGATCGGCGCCGTTGAGCGTATCCAGAAAGCCGGTATCGAAAAAGTAGGCCTGATCCACCGCGGCTTCTCCAGCTACGGCAATACCGAATACCGCAATGCCCCCATGTGGCACCTGGCGATCGAGCTGAAACGCCGCCACCCCGAATTGCCGATGATCTGCGACCCGAGCCACATCAGCGGCCGCCGCGACATCCTGCAGGCCGTTGCCCAGGAAGCCATCGACCTGGATTACGACGGTCTCATGCTCGAAACGCACGTGGATCCCGATAATGCCTGGAGCGATGCCAAACAGCAGATCACACCCGAGAAATTCGGCGAAATGCTGGATAACATCACCTGGAGGCACGAACGTACCGATCAGAAAGAATTCAACACCGCGCTCGAAAAACTACGTAACCAGATCAACGGCATCGACGACGAGATCCTCCTGCTGTTGGGCAACCGTATGAAAATCGCGGAAAAGATCGGTCAATACAAAAAGACAACAACATCACCATCCTGCAGACCAACCGCTGGAACGAGATCCTCGACCGTGGTATCCGCGCAGGTGAGAAACTGGGCCTCAGCAAAGATTTTGTGCTGAAATATTTTGATGCGGTTCACCTCGAATCCATCAACCGTCAGAACAAAGTGATGAACGACTAAGCCAATATTTTTCCGGTACGAATATGATAAAACAATCTCACCGTTTCCAGCAGTCGGACTGCGATTATTACCTCGGCGGCAAACTCACCGACCTGGGAGAGTACGCCGATAAATCCTGCTCCGTATTGCTGGTAGACGAAAATGTGGACCAACATTACGGGCATCTTTTCGCCGGCTGGAAGAAGCTGGTAGTGCCCGACGGGGAAGAGCACAAGAACATGGAGGTGATGGAACAGATCATTGACGGGCTGATTGAGCTGGAGGCGGACCGCAAGACGATGCTCATCGGCATCGGCGGCGGTATGCTGACGGATGTCACAGGCTTTGCCGCCAGCATTTACATGCGCGGTATCCCGTTCGCTTTCGTTCCCACTACGCTGCTCGCGCAGGTAGACGCATCCATCGGCGGCAAAACGGCGTGAGCCACGGCATGCATAAAAATATGCTGGGCACCATCCGCCAGCCGTCCTTCATCCTGTTCGACTACTCACTGCCGTCTACCATGCCGGAAGGGGAGTGGTGCAACGGATTCGCGGAGATCATCAAATATGCATGCATCTACGACGAAGAATTGTTCACCTACCGGAAGTCAACAAGGAAAAGGCGCTGGCGCGGGATATAGAAGTGTTGCAATTCCTCGTGCAACGGTCTGTTGAGATCAAAACAAAGTTCGTACTGGAAGACGAGTTCGAAAGTGGCGTACGCCGCTGGCTGAACTTTGGACATACGCTCGGTCATGCCGTTGAAAAATAGAGAGCATCGCCCACGGTAAAGCAGTGGCCATCGGGATGGTAGCAGCCGCTAAGATCTCCGAAAAATACAACCAGCTGCCACCCGAACAAACCAACCGCCTTATCCGTTTGATCAATGACTACCGCCTGCCGGTAACATTGGAATCAGACAAAGAAGCGGTGTTCAATATCTTCCGGCTCGACAAAAAGCGTGAAAAAGACCACATTCATTTCGTGCTCCTCAACAGGATCGGCGAGGCTATCACCAAGCCGATCCTGCTGGATGAGCTGAAACAGATCTTACAAGAAATTTAGCCATGATAGCAACGATACAACCCGGCACCATCAGCGGCAATGTGACCGCCAACCCGTCCAAAAGCGCTATGCAGCGCGCGGTGGCGGCGGCGCTCCTGCCAACGGGAGAACGGTGATCCGCAATCCCGGCCTGAGCAACGACTGCCTCGCCGCCCTGGAAGTAGCCGAAAACCTCGGTGCCATGGTCAAACGCGTAGACGAAGAGATCCACATCACCAGCCGTGGCGTGTCTCCCTTCTACGACGAGATCAACTGCGGCGAATCGGGCCTCGGCATCCGTATGTTTACGCCCATCGCGGCGCTGGCAGACCGTACCATCACCATCAGCGGTCATGGCAGCCTAACCACGCGGCCCATGCACTTCTTCGAAGAAGTGCTCCCGCAGCTGGGCGTACAGATCAAAAGCCAGGATGGCAAGCTCCCGCTTGAAATCAAAGGCCCCTGCAGGCGAAAAACGTCACCATCGACGGCTCCCTCTCCTCGCAGTTCCTCACCGGTCTGCTCATGGCTTTCGGGAATGTAGCCGACAAGGCCACCATCACCGTTTCCAACCTGAAAAGCAAACCCTACATTGCGCTTACGCTGCAACTGATGGAGCATTTCGGTGTGAAGGTGAGAAACGAAAACTTCAAACAGTTCCATTTCGACAGCAAACAATCCTACCGCGCCTGCGAATATACCGTAGAGGGCGACTGGAGCGGTGCGGCATTTCTCCTCGTAGCGGCCGCCGTTGCCGGCAAAGCGGAAGTGCATCATCTCAATACGCAATCGGCCCAGTCCGACAAGGCGATCATGGAAGCCCTCGAAAAAGCGGGCGCCGACATCCTGCCGGGCATGTTCACCATTATTGTGGGTAAAGACGGATTGAAATCCTTCGAGATAGACGCTACCGACTGCCCCGACCTCTTCCCGCCGCTGGTGGCTCTGGCCGCCAACTGCAAGGGGATAACTGTCATCAAAGGCGTGAGCCGCCTGGCGCATAAAGAAAGCGACCGGGGCCTCACCCTCCAGCAGGAGTTCGGTAAAATGGGCATCCGCATCGACCTCGACGGCGACCTCATGCACGTGCATGGCGGTACCGGGATCAAAGGCGCGCGGGTAAGCTCCCACAACGATCACCGCATCGCCATGGCCTGCGCCGTTGCTGCCCTCACGGCCGACGGGCCCGTGATCATCGACGACGCGGAAGCCATCAACAAATCTTACCCCGAATTCTATGACCACCTGCAACAGTTGGGTGTGACCGTAGCGCTTGAAGGGGAAACCGTAAAACACTAACAACATGAACAGTTTCGGCAGATTATTCAGGGTGAATGTATTCGGAGAATCGCACGGGGAAAGCGTCGGCGTCAACATAGACGGCGTGCCCGCGGGCATCTCTCTGCGCCAGGAAGACTTTCTGGCCGACCTGGAGCGCCGTAAGGGCGGAGCGCGCGGCACTACGCCCAGGAAGGAAGACGATTTGCCGTTCCTGAAATCGGGCGTGTTCAACGACCGTACCACCGGCGCGCCTATCACCATACTTTTCGAAAACAATAATACCCGCAGTGCAGACTATGCCAAACTGAGGGAGTTTCCCCGTCCGGGGCATGCAGACTTCGTAGCCGCTAAAAAGTTCGGCGGGTTCGAAGACTACCGCGGCGGAGGACACTTCAGCGGCCGCCTCACCCTTAACCTGGTGGCGGCAGGCGTTATCGCGAAGAAGATCCTGGGCGACGCCGTTTCCGTGAAAGCCGAGATCACTGAAGTAGGTGGCATCGCCGATCCTGAACAGGGACTCGAAGAAGCCATAAAAGCCAAGGATTCAGTGGGCGGAATCGTGGAGTGCAGGGTAGATGGGTTGCCTATCGGGCTGGGAGAGCCGTTCTTCGACTCCCTCGAATCCAACCTGGCGCATGCGGTTTTCGCCATTCCTGCGGTGAAGGGTATTGAGTTTGGGGCGGGATTCGCTGCGGCGAAAATGAAAGGCCTCGAGCATAACGATCCCATCATTGATATGGAAGGCCACACTGCTACCAATCATGCCGGGGGCGTGGTAGGAGGGATCACCAACGGTAACCAGCTGGTGTTCCGGATCGCGGTGAAACCTACGTCATCTACGCCGAAGGAGCAGCAAACGCTCAATATTACCACAGGAGAAGTGGAGACCTTTTCCGTGAAAGGCCGTCACGATCTTTGCATTGCATTGCGGGTGCCGGTTGTGTTGGAAGCGGTTACAGCCATGGTGCTGGCCGACTTTATGCTGCTGGAGCAACGCAGGCCGAGGTTTTTTCCTGATGTTTTACACCAGATTTTATTCGTCCCGGGTGCTGCAAGGTGTCCGGGATTTTTATGGGGTTAGATGAACCAATGAGGAGGGGTTAGATGATTCAATGCATCAGGAATGAAGTGTATTCAAATGTTCATCTACGTTGATGTTTCGGCGAAGGTACATAGTTTTGCCCTCCGTATCGATATGCCTCTTTAAATCAGCATCATCAATATCCGAATATAAGGAAACATCGAGGTAATAAGGAAGCATCATAGCATCCAGCAGCGATTCGATATCGCGGAGCTTTTCATCATCCAGCAAATCTCCTTTTAAAACGATATCGATGTCTGATCCATTGTGATAAGTTCCCATGGCTCTTGAGCCGTAAATTACTACTTCCTCGACTCCGGAAACTCGATAAAACCGACAAATAGCCGGTGTAGTGCACGCATTGGCAATCCGAAATGCTCCATGATTATTGTTGTTTAATAGTTGATTTCAGTTTGTTGTAGTATTCTGTGCTGATCCATTCTTTGCTTGAACTTAACCATAGCGGGATAATGCCGGGTTCTGATGTTGTCCGCGATTTTGGTAATCCGGGCGTAATTGTAAGAGTGGACAGAACGGTTACGGTCGCGCAGCATATCTTCCCAGCAATTTGAATCGTCTATGGTTTTAAATCTCGTGGCAAACATAAATGCATCCCGTGCGCCTTGAATTTCGAAATCCATATCCGGATCATGAAAGTCTTTCATCGTTAGCCAGGCCATTTCATAGGTGTACTCAAAACACTGGATCATGCCTTCGGCTTCAAGATCATTTAGGCTGTCGCCTTTTTCTATGTACATTTTTAGTCGATCGAGCGCCCTGGAAAAACTTTGGAAGCGCTGTTTCCACCTTGCGTTTTCACGTGTCATATAAATTGTTTTATTGCAACTGCATTTTAACTTATTTCCGAACGCGAAAAATTTTCGGTTAAAGATTTTTTTCGACAGGCTGCGTCACATAAAAAGGCTGGTCTTTTGCAAGACCAGCCTGTGGGTTATACTTCCTTTCAGATTTATTCCTTCACGATTTCGATGAGCTGTACATCGAATACCAGCGCGCTGTTCGGCTGGATCTTCGCGCCTGCCTGGCGTTCGCCATATGCGAGTTCAGACGGGATGAAGAGTTTCCATTTGGAGCCTACGGGCATCAGCTGCAATGCTTCCGTCCAGCCTTTGATCACACCCGTGAGCGGAAGCACGATCGGTTCACCGCGTTGCTCGGAACTGTCGAAGATGGTACCGTCGATAAGTTTACCGGTGTAGTGAACTTTTACTTTGTCCTGCAGCGTGGGCTTGGGACCGGTACCATTTACCAGCACCTGGTATTGCAGGCCGCTGGCGGTGGAGTTCACGCCTTCCTTCGTTTTATTGGCGGCAAGGAACTGTTCGCCTGTAGCTTTATTCTTTGCGGCTTTTTCCGTTTTGATCTTCTGGAGGTAGTTGCTGACAACGCTCATACCTTTTTCAGTTGTGATCAGGGCGGAGTCGCCTTTGTAAAGATCTTCGATAGCTTTAAAGAATAGTTTCAGGTTGAGGGTATCCAGCCCCTGCTTTTTCAGCATCTCGCCCATGTCGTTACCGATGGTATATGATACGGAGTCGAGCGTGGTGACCAGTGCGGGAGGTGGCGGCACTTCAGGGCCTTTATTCTTCTTTTTCTTTTGGCTATAGGCGGCCTGGACGCTCATTACGCCCAGCAAACAAATAAACAGGCTTTTTCTGGAAATCATACAGATACATAAAATTTGTAGCGCAATATAGCCAATTATTTGATCCGGCTCCAGATTTCGTGCATCGGGTCGCCGGCGGTGCTTTTACCGCTATGGTGCCACTTACCGTCCTCTACTTTGGCATCGAACTGAACGGTCCGGCCCACACGGTTGTTGTCGCGCGAGAAGAACTGGATGTTTTCGGTATACTTGCCGTTTTCGAAGGTATAGGTGCCGCCGCCGGTACCGAAGAACTCCTTCGTTTCCGTATTCATTGCGATCCATTGGAAGCGGCCGCCGGAGAGGATTTTCAGGGTCTTGCGGGGACCGGGCTTCATTTCAGACATTTTTCCTTCATTCATCCGGCCTGTAATCCGCCAGGTTCCACTGAGGTCGTTGGCCGTACCGGGGCTCTTTTCCAGCGGAGTACCGTATTGTCCGGCAGGGTAACGGTAAGGTTGTCGCCATTCAGCTCATAGGTTACATCGCTCGGCTGCCCGATCATTCCGGGATCTATGCTGGAAAATTCGTACGTACCGGTCATCTTCCCGTTTTGGGCAATGGCAGTACCGCCGAATGTACCTATGAAGGATTTGTCGGTATAGTGCGTCACAGAGAAGTAGTTATCTTCTATGAGCAGAACTACCGCGGTATCGCTGGGAGCGGGCGGCTGAAATATCCAGGCGCCGTTCAGGCTTGTCTGGGCGTAGCCCGCCGTGAGGAGGACAGACAGGAATACAGTAAGTAGTGTTTTCATGATTGCGTATTTTTTAACGTGGTGGATAGATTACTTCTGTAGTACGGGCAGCAATATCTGTGACGGATGAGCGGCATCATGCCAGATATCGATGGCGGCCGGCTTGAAATCTTCGGGACGTGCTTTGTAAATATCCGTAAAAGTCTGCGGATTCCGGTCTACCAAAGGGAACCAACTGCTTTGCACTGGATCATCAGCCGGTGGCCTTTCCGGAAGGTATGGGCAACATCTGGCAGCGTAAACTTAACCGACGTAACCTTTCCGGGGTGAAAGGCACGGGTTTCTCAAAGCTTTCCCGGAATTTTCCCCGCATCACTTCGCCGCGCACCAGCATCTGGTAGCCGCCCATTTGGTAGGTACTGGAAACATAACGCGAATGTGCCGTAGGCGCCGCGGCCTCCCGTAACTGAAATCATCCGGGAACACATCGATGATCTTCACGATGAAGTCTGCATCCGTGGTGCTCAGGCTCGCCTGAAGCGCCGCGATCACCGGTCCGGCGAGCGTGAGGTCTTCCGTCAGCACATCTGTCTGGAACACCAGCACATCCGGCCTGCGGGCGGCAAAGCGCTGATCGTCCGTCATATAGCTGATGGTGCGGTTCATATGTATCTCCGGCGCATAAGGCACCGGTTTGTTCGGGTCGCTGGTATATCGGCTCGATGCCTTTCCGGTGGAAGGCTTGCTGAACGACAGCCTTCCTCCCGGCTGAAAGTACAATGCCTTTTCAGACACGCCTTTCGCGGGCCAGCTGTCGAATGTGCGCCATTGGTTCTCTCCCGTGAAGAACACGCTGGCCTCTGGGATCGACTTTTCAGGCGCGCCCAGCAGGTAATGATCGAAGAAAGGATGCTCGATGTTTTCCTGGTACCAGGTGGCAGTATTCGCGCCAAACTTCACATGTCCGAGGTAGGTGCCGTCGTCGGTAGACCATTGTCCATGGTACCAGGGCCCCATCACAATGCGGTTGCTGATGCCGGGGTTTTGTTGCTCGATGGCTTTATAAGTGGCCCAGGCCCCGAAGCAGTCTTCCGCATCGAACGTACCGCCTACCACGAGCATGGCGGGGCGCAACTTTTGCAGGTGCGGGCGAACGTTGCGGGCTTTCCAGAACGTATCGTAGTTGGGATGGTTGTTGAGGTCTTTCCAGAACGCAATGCTGTCTCCCATTAACCGGGAGATCTGCGGCAGCGTGCCGGCTTCCGGTAGAATTTATAGTTGTCTTGCGTGGGGAACGGATAACCTGTCGGACCTACCGTGGTGGGAAAGGGGCGGGGTTTGCCGAAGCCGCTGTAGAATGCGAAAGCGTCCGCCAGCATGAAGGCGCCGTTGTGATGGAAATCGTCGCCGATGAACCAGTCTGTAACCGGCGCCTGGGGCTTACGGCCTTCAATGCCGGGTGATGGCTCAGGAAGCCATGGTGGAATAGAACCCGGGATAGCTGATCCCGGAAACGCCTACGTTACCGTTGTTGTTGGCCACGTTTTTCACGAGCCAGTCGATGGTATCGTAGGTATCGGTGGTTTCATCGGTATCATTCTTATCAGGCGCTGGATTATAGGGCCTTACATCCACGAAAGTGCCTTCGCTCATCCATCGGCCGCGCACGTCCTGTTTCACGATGATGTATCCCTGGCGGAGGTAATGCGCGAAGCTGGCGCGCATTTTCGGGAACTCACCTTCTCCGTAAGGGGCGCAGCTGTAGGGCGAGCGCTCCAGTAAGATCGGGTGTTTTCCCTTGGCATTCTTCGGCGAAAATACCACGGTAAATAGGCGTGTGCCGTCGCGCATGGGGATGCGGATTTCCTGTTTGACGTAGTTTTCGCGCAGCCAGGTGGGTTCCTGTTCCTGTGCGCGGCTGGCGGAAAATGCCAGCATGGCCGCAAAAAGGGCCAGCGTCTGTTTGATCATGGTCTCTGGTTAATAGTGATAAATATACTCGATCTGATTTACATGAAAGGATTTTGCCTACCTTCCGGCTTCAAACTTAGCATCTATGCCCAGACCCATGCAGTCGGAGTACGCCGCGTATTACGAGACCTACGTAAGCAGGGTGCCCGAAGAAGATCTGACCGCCGCCTTCCGCAAGCACACCGCGTCCGTGCTTGCCTTCCTTACCAGAATCCCTGACCAGAAAAAGGACTACGCTTATGCCCCCGGCAAGTGGACCATCAGGCAGGTCCTTCAACACATCATCGACGCCGAACGCGTCTTCGCCTACCGCGCCCTCAACTTCGCCCGGAAAGATGCGAACAAGCTCCCCGGGTTCGATGAAAACGAGTTCGCCGATGTAGCGCGCGTTGAACACCGGGAATGGAACGATATGGTGGAGGAATTCCAGTTCGTCCGCAACTCGTCCGACCTGTTTTTCCGTGCCCTCGGTGAAGAAGAACTTTCCCGCAGCGGCATCGCCAGCAACAATGCCGTGAGCGTCCGCGCCCTGGGGTATATCATGCTCGGCCATGCCATCCATCACATGGAAGTGGTGAAGGAAAGATACCTGTAAAGCAATTTACTTTCAGCACAGGCCGGCAAAAACCGGTAGTATTACGCAAATTTTAGATCCACGATGAAAATTAGCTTCGCCCTCGCCGCGTGCCTTTGCGCGGGACTGACGGCCTATGCGCAAACCGCGCCCCTCTGGCAGGAGTACCTCGCCGCCCGCAAAGCCGGCCATGCCGCCACTCTGCCGGATTTCTCCTACGCCGGGTATCATTTCTCCGAAAAAGCACTGCCGGCAGGCAATTACAAGAAAGTATTCAACGTCACCGACTACGGGGCCCTTCCGAACGACGAGGAATACGACGACGAAGCCATCCAGGCAGCCGTCCGGGCCGCGGAATCAAACAACGGAGGAGGGATCGTCTTCTTTCCGGCGGGGAAATACCGCATCTGTCCCGATGCCGACCAGTCTAAAAAGATCACCATCCGAAAATCAGGAATCGTACTGCGGGGCGCCGGCAGCGGCGCCAACGGCACGGAGATCTTCGCGAACAATATGCGCATCGGCACCCGGCAGTTCCGCTTCGAGCCGGAAAGCCGCGATGCCCGTAAGCTGGCGGTCATAACGGGAACCGCAGAACGGGGCGGCCATTGGGTGACGGTTGAGAATGCCTCCGCCCTGAAAGCCGGGCAGGACGTAACCCTCCGCCATAAAAGCGAGGCCTTCACCCGGCAATACTTCGCGCCGCAGGATCTGCATAAAGACTGGACCCGCCTCTTCGGCGACAACGGCGGTATGAACATCCAGGAGATCCATACCATCGCGGAAGTGAACGGCAGCCGCGTACGCTTCGAGAATCCACTTCATATTGCTATCGCCCCCGTCCAGGGCACGACTTCGTCCTCGAACAATATGAAGCCCTGGAAGAGTGCGGCATCGAAAACATCAAATTCACCGGCAACTGGAACAGCTATCCGGAAGAATTCGTTCACCATAAAGACAGCATCCACGACGCCGGCTGGTGTGCCGTGGCAATGGAATATGTGAAAGATTCATGGGTCCGGGATTGCACATTCGATCACTGGAACGAAGGCGTCTTCCTTCGTGCCGGATACCGCGTAACGCTGGAAGGCAATACCTTCGGCGGAAAAGGCGGCCACAGCACTATTCATGCGCGCTCCGGGTACGGGGTGCTCATCAGAACTGCGACTTCCTGTCTGGCCATCATGGCCCCGGAACAGGATATACCGGTGTAAATACCGTAGTCACCAACTGTCGCATGGCGGTAGATCAGAATATCGACAGTCACTCCGGACAACCCTATGCTACCTTGTTCGATAATGTGCGGGGCGGCGTGTTCCGTAATATCGGCGGCCCGCAGCCGGGATTCCCTCATCATGGGCGGGATCTCGTGTTCTGGAACTTCCAGCACCGCTCTACATGGGACTTTACCTATGATTTCTGGGACCTGCAAAAAGAAAGAACCACACCTTCGCACAGCCGGTGTTTGCAGGATTTCAATCTGATAAAAGAATTCAATTCAAAAACGAAGGAAAAAACGAATTGCCCGGCAAGCCCGTTCAGCCGCAAAGCCTCTTTGACGCTCAGCTGGCGCTGCGACTGAAGGAATCCGGCATCGCTGTAAAATAATATTGATAACATCCGCCAAAAGCAAAGGCCGCCCACAGAGGCGGCCTTTTATATTTCTGAATGGCGGGATTACCACATCATATCAAAGCCACGGCCCCCGTCGCGGCGGCGGTTGCTGCCGATCTTGGAACCAAACTTGGCGAAGTTGTAAGTGAAGGAGAGCATGAAATATTGCTCCACCATATCGGTACGGGTATCGAAAGTGCCGAGTTCCGTTACCATCCTGCGGATATTGGTATTCTGGCGGAATAGGTCATAACCATAAAGCTTCAGGTTGGCGGCTCTGTTTTTGAATTCATAACCAATGGCGGCGCTATACACAGCCACGCCTTTTTGAAACCGGGAGCGATATTGGCGTTGTAGTTATATGCGAGATCGTTGTCGATAAAGAAGTTCTTCGGCCAATAGATAGTGCCTCCAAGGTTCGCACGTTGCGAGAAGTTGCTGGTCTTTACGCTGGTGCGGTTGTTGGTCACCTGGTTATAGCTGGGGCGGTAGTTTAAGGTTAGGTCCAGCAGTTCTTTCCAGGAGAAGGAGGAGTTTACGTTCGGGCCGATGGAGAAATTCTTGCTGACGTTTTTATGTACTGCGGTATCGCCCCGTACGTTGTTGATGTTTGAATAGTTGACGTTGTTGGAATAGTTGCCGAAAGCGCCGCCGTTGACACGGAACTGGTAATTCTTCTTCACTTTGTTATAGCTCAGGTTGATGTGGCCATTGTAATTATATACGCCGTTCACATTGATGGTCTGCGTAACCTGGCTACCATCGCTGTTCACCTTCGTGTACGTGGAAAAGCTGTTGCTCACAGGGCGGAACCCGATATTGGAGAACATTCCAAATCCTTTGGGAGAAAACTTGTTATAACCGATACCGAATGTATGCGAGAAAGAAGTTTTCAGATCGGGATTGCCCAGCCGGATGCTCAGCGGGTTGCTGTTGTCCGGAACAGGTTGCAGCTGCTCGATGGTGGGTTGCTGGGTATAGGCATTATAGTTGAAAGACAGCTGGCCTTTGTTAGGCAGCGTGAACATGATACGTGAGTTAGGATTGAAATTGGTTTGTACCTGTTTGAAGTTCTCGTTTTCATACACATTCAGATTCTCCAGGCTGTTGAAGATGACGCCGCCGCCGATGGTAGCGTTGATGGTCTTCTTCTTGTTGCTGAACTGGAAGTTCATGGTAGGAGAGTGGGTGATCTGCTTATTGTTGAACTTGTTCGAATATAGGCTGTCGAAGTCCTCGTAACCTTTCAGGGTTTCATCAAAGTTATAGGTTTCCCTGGCGGAGTTATTGTTGCCGTATCGGAAGCTATAACTGGCATTCAGTCGCCAGCGATCGTTGAGGGGCTCAACGTAAGTAATGCTGATATCGTAGTTCTCGTTCCTGCCAGAAGTAATGCTGCGTTGGTCGAGCACATTCGTGGAGTCGAGGAGGTTATTGACGTAGAACTTTTGATCGGAGTAGTTGAATGCGTTGCCGTTGTTTTGTCCGAAATCCCCATGCAGCCGGAGGCTGATGCTTCTGCCTTTCTTGCTGAGGGTGCGCATGGCGTTTACATCTACCGAGAAGGAGTTTTGATCGCCTTTGGAGATGTTCCGGCCGTTGCGTTCGTTCACTTTCTGATCCTCGTCGCGGAAGGTGGCTTCTTCATTGGTCATGTTGGAGCTCTGGCGGGTATTGGTGAACCGGGGCGCTACACTCAATATCGTCACGGAATCCAGCTGGTATTCCATGTTCAGGTTGATGTTGTGCGACTGGTTCCGGCCATATCCGCCACGGTTGCCGATAACACTGCGGCCGTCATTATACACGCTTTCAGAGATCGTATTGGATTTAGAGTGCGTATTATTGAACTGGTAGCTGGAGTTGGACTTGATGTCTTTACCCCAGTCATCGCTATAGTTCAGTCCTACCATAGACCCTGTGCGGATGCCCTCGCCGCCGCCGCCGAAGCTGATGCCGTTTACGTTCATGCCGGCGCTGCCGCCATAGGAAACCGTCATACCGCCTCCGCGCATCGGTGCGGCAGACATCACTTCATTCACGGAAAAGCCCATTTTATTAAGGTTGTTGGATGAACCCAGCACGCTGATCTGTCGTGCCCCGTCAAAGAAGCTGAGCATACCGCTGGCATCATACCGCTCGTCGGTACCATATCCGCCGGTGATCCTGCCGAACAATCCTTTCTTTTTGTCTGGTTTGAGCGTGAAGTTGATGGTCTTGTCCTCGCCGTCTTTTTCGATGCCCATTTTGGACTCGATCTTCGTTTTTGTGTCGGACACCTGTACCTTGTCGATGATATGGGTAGGGAGGTTTTTTAAGGCGATTTTGGAGTCTCCCCGAAGAAGTCGCGCCCGTCTACCATGATCCGGGACACGGGCTTGCCATTCACGGTGATTTTTCCATCGGGATCAATGTCTACCCCGGGCAGCTTTTTAAGCAGTTCTTCCACCACGGCATTGGGCCGGGTCTTGAACGCATCGGCATTAAACTCTATAGTGTCTTTCCGGATGGTGATCGGTGGACGGTTCCCCGCTATCTCGACCACCCCCAGTTCAGTGGGTGCGGGAGCGATGGAAATGCGGCCCAGGTCAGAGCGGTCTGGCCCTACGGTCATGATCCGTGCGGTAGCCGGTGTAGGAAACCAGCACACGGACGGGCTTGCCGGATGGCAGGCCGGTGAGCCGGAAAGCCCCTTTCTTGTCGGACAGGGTGTAGGTGATCAGGCTGCTGTCTTTCGGGTCCTGGGCGGTGATGGTGGCCATCTCAAGGAGTTCGTTGCTCGCCGAATCAGCCACGGCGCCCTTAATTTCGGTACGCTGCTGGGCCACGGCAGTGAAGCAAAACAAAACGAGGAAAGTTAAAAGTGCATTACTACGGTACATCGGAGATAAGTGGTTTCGGATAGAAAATTACGAAAGTTTCGTAGATAAACGAAGTCAATAGTTAAAAGATGCATGAACGGAAAAATTCCACACGCCAACGGCTGAAATTATTTAGCCTTTATCAAAACTATAGGCATGCGGGCATGAAAAAGGGTGACTGTCGGAACAGTCACCCTTGAAAATTATACTTCTAAATAAAAGTTACTGATTAAGCTTCGGCTTCTGCGTAAGCGCTGGTAGGTTCGCAGGTGCAGATGAGGTTACGGTCGCCGAAGGTGTTGTTCACGCGGGAAACGGAGGGCCAGAATTTGGCGGTTTTCACGTATTCCAGGGGAAGGCGGCTTGCTGGCGGCCGTAGGGGCGCGTCCAGTCGTCTGCGGTGATCACGGCCTGGGTGTGCGGAGCGTTTTTCAGCACGTTATTGGCCTTGTCTGCCTTGCCTTCTTCTACTGCGCGGATCTCTTCACGGATGGAGAGGAGCGCGTCGCAGAAGCGGTCCAGTTCGGCTTTGTCCTCGCTTTCCGTGGGCTCGATCATGATCGTGCCGGGAACGGGGAAGCTCATGGTAGGAGCGTGGAAACCATAGTCCATCAGGCGCTTGGCCACATCTTCCGCCTCGATGCCTGCGGTGCCTTTGAAGGGGCGCAGGTCCACGATGAACTCATGTGCGCAGGTGCCGCTCACGCCGGTGTACAGAATGTCGTAGGCGTTTTCCAGCCGGGCTTTCATGTAGTTGGCGTTGAGGATCGCGTATTCGGTGGATTTCTTCACGCCTGCACGGCCCAGGAGGCGGATGTAGGCATAAGAGATGAGGAGGATGGAAGCGCTGCCGAAGGGAGCCGCGGAAACGGCGTGGGAAGCTTTGTTATCGTTCAGCTCCACGTGCCCGGGGAGGAACGGCGCCAGGTGCTTCGCTACGCAGATGGGGCCCATGCCGGGGCCGCCGCCGCCGTGAGGGATGGCGAAGGTCTTGTGCAGGTTCAGGTGGCAAACGTCGGCGCCGATGAGGCCGGGAGCCGTAAGGCCTACCTGGGCGTTCATGTTCGCGCCGTCCATATATACCTGTCCGCCGTTGTCGTGGATGATCTGGCAGATCTCTTTCACGCTTTCTTCGTATACGCCGTAGGTAGACGGGTAGGTGATCATGACGCCGGCGAGGTTGTCTTTGTATTGTTCCGCTTTGGCCTTCATGTCGGCCACATCGATGTAACCGTTCTCCAGGGCCTTAACGATCACCACTTTATAGCCGGCCATAACGGCGGAGGCGGGGTTGGTACCGTGTGCGGAGATGGGGATGAGGATCACGTTGCGGTGCGATTCGCCACGGCTTTCGTGGTAATTGCGGATGGCCAGGAGGCCGGCATATTCGCCCTGTGCGCCGGAGTTAGGCTGCAGGGAGCAGGCGTCGAACGCGGTGATCTTGCAAAGGTATTCGCTCAGTTCCTGAACGATCTGGAGGTACCCGCCCGCCTGCTCTTTGGGAGCGAAGGGGTGCATTTTGCTCCAGTGGCTCCAGCTCAGGGGATCATTTCGGTGGCTGCGTTCAGTTTCATGGTGCAGGAGCCGAGGGAGATCATGGAGGTATTGAGCGACAGGTCTTTATTTTCCAGCCATTTGATGTAGCGCATCATTTCCGTTTCGCTGTGGTGGCTGTTAAACACCGGGTGCAGCAGGTAACCGCTGGTACGCTGAATGTCTGCAGGGATACCGCTGGCAGCGCTTTCTACTTCGGTTTCGGTTACTTTACCGGCGTTGAATACGGCCAGGATAGCGTTCACGTCTTCTACGGAAGTGGTCTCGTCGAGCGAGATCCCCACCTGCGTAGCGGAGATGTGGCGGAAGTTGATGCCAGCCGCCTGTGCTTTGGCGTGAATGGCAGGTGCGTCTGTTACGGAAAGGGTGATGGTATCGAAATGCCCTTTGTTCACGGTCTGTACGCCTGCGGCAGCCAGTTTGGCTTTCAGCGCGGAGGTGAGGAGACTGGCTTTGAGGGCGATATTTTTGATGCCTTCCGGACCATGGAACACGGCGTACATAGCGGCCATATTGGCCAGCAGCGCCTGTGCGGTACAGATATTGGAAGTGGCTTTTTCGCGTTTGATATGTTGCTCGCGGGTCTGGAGCGCCATGCGCAGGGCGCGCTGGTTTTGCGCGTCGATGCTCACACCGATGATACGGCCGGGTAGGGCGCGCTTGAATTCATCTTTAGTGGAGAAAACGCCGCGTGCGGGCCACCGAAGCCCAGGGAACGCCGAAACGTTGCGCACTGCCCAGTGCCGCGTCTGCGCCCAGTTCGCCGGGAGGCGTGAGGAGCGACAGTGCCAGCAGGTCGGTAGCCATGGCTACGTATGCGCCTGCGGCATGCACCTGGTCGATGAAAGAGCGGTAGTCTACCACGGAGCCCTCGGCGCCGGGGTATTGCACCAACGCGCCGAAGTACTGTCCGTCTATGGCGGCGGTTTCGTAATTACCTACCACCACTTCGATCTGGAGCGGGGTGGCGCGGGTGATCACCACGTCTCTGGTCTGCGGCATCACGCGTTCGTCAACGAAAAACTTACCGCGGGTGATATGGTCGTGATCTTTGTTCAGTGCGTTGAAGAACATGGTCATCGCTTCAGCGGCGGCGGTGGCTTCGTCCAGCAGCGAGGCGTTGGCGATGGGCAGGCCGGTCAGGTCGCTCACCATGGTCTGGAAGTTCAGGAGGCTCTCCAGGCGGCCCTGGCTGATCTCAGCCTGGTAGGGCGTATATTGGGTATACCATCCCGGATTCTCGAAAATATTACGCAGGATCACGCTCGGGGTGATCGTGTCGTAATATCCCTGCCCGATGTAATTCTTGAATACTTTGTTTTTCAGCGAAATATCCTTCAGCATCGCCAGATAATCATACTCGCTCATCCCTTCGGGAATAGCCAGGTCGTGCTGCATCCGGATAGAAGCAGGTACGGTTTTGCCGGTCAGTTCATCCAACGATCCGATTCCGATCTTATCGAGCATGGCGCGGGTTTCCGCTTCATTTGGCCCGATGTGCCGGCCAATGAATGCATGCTTGAATGTATTCAATAAATTCATGATGTAAGCAGGTATTAATTGAAAGAATGCGCAAAGCTATGATGTTTTTCCACAATGGCCAAAATAGCCGGTCTACAGGGGATATAGGGCTGATATTCCGGCTTCTTTCCCATGGTTGTTTGTCATGGAATTTTCATACCGCGGGATTATCCTATTTTTGCGCCCAAATTACGTACATGGCAGTCAGTCTCGTTGATTGGGAGAAAAAGCGAAGGAACAGCAGAAATCCAATAAGCAGTTCCTTCAGAAGATGCAGAACCGCAAGGGAAAAGGGGCTGAAAAGCACCTGCCGGAGCTGCACGACGAGGCGTTTTCACAAATCGACTGCCTGCAGTGCGCCGGTTGCTGCAAAACCATCAGCCCCAGGTTCAAAACCCCGGATATCAAGCGCATCTCCAAGCACCTCGGCCTCCGGGAAAGCGTGTTTATCGAAACTTACCTGCGGCTCGACGAAGACGGCGATTACGTAGTGAAGCGCAGCCCCTGCCCGTTCCTGGGCGCGGATAACTATTGCGGTATCTATGACGTCCGCCCGGGCGACTGCCATAACTATCCCTACACAGACAGCTACGAATTCTTCAAACGGCCTAACACCACGCTGTTGAACAGTACGATCTGCCCGGCGGTGTATTACGTGCTGGAGCGGTTGAAATCCATCATTAAATAAGGAGGAAAGGTTAAGCCTTCAGGTCGAGCTTCCGCATGGCGGGGAGATGACATAGGTGGTCACCACCACGCCCAGGGTCATGCATCCGCCGAAGACCACGGACCCAACGGGCCCGAGGATCCTGCCATCACCCCGCTCTCGAAAGATCCCAGTTCATTGCTGGAACCCACGAAGATGGAGCTCACGGATGATACGCGGCCCCGCATATCATCGGGCGTTTTCAGCTGCAGGATGGTCTGCCGGATGATCACGCTGATGCCGTCAAGCATGCCGCTGCCGAAGAGCGCCGCCATAGACAGGATGAAGTTCTTCGAGATCCCGAACACGATGATGCACAGTCCGAACCCGAATACTGCCGCCAGCAGCTTAATGCCCGGCTTCGTCACGATCGGGCGGTAGGCCAGGGCCATCATGGTGAGGAAGGCGCCAACGGCCGGCGCGGCGCGCAGGGCTCCGAAGCCTTCGGACCGACTTTCAATATATCGTTGGCGTAGATGGTGATCATGGCCACGGAGCCGCCGAACAGTACGGCGAACATATCCAGCGTCATGGCATTGAGCAGGACTTTCGTATTCCATACGAACTTCAGCCCCTTCGTCAGCCGTTCCTTCACGGTTTCGCCCATCTCTTTGTAATGGACGGGCTTGCGCTTGATCTGCAGGACGCAGAAGAGCGACACGAAGATGCAGCCCAGGACCAGCAGCATGGACCAGTGCACCCCGAACATGGCGATACAGAGCCCGCCCAAAGCCGGCCCGGCGATGGCGCCGATCTGCCAGGCGGAAGTGCTCCACGTAGTGGCGTTGACGTATAGATTACGGGGAACCAGCAGGCCCAGCAGCGAAAAGTTGCTCGGGCTTACGAAAGCGCGGATGATACCGCCGCAACATACCAGAAAGTAGATCATGAACAAGACCCGGATTGCGGAACGCCTTTCATGACCTGGTCCCAGGTGAGGAGGAATAGTCCCGTTCCGACGAACACATACCCGATGAGGCATTTAAGCACCATGCCGCGTTTTCCTTCTTATCGACGATATTGCCGGCGAACAGCGCCAGGCAGAAGGCGGGGATGAACTCCGCCAGTCCGATGAGGCCCAGGTTGAGCGGGTCGCGCGTGAGCATGTACACCTTCCATTCTATGATGGCAAACTGCATCGATAATGCGAAGATCAATGCAAAACGGATCACGAGGAAGTACCTGAATTCCACGTTCCGCATCGAGGCGTAAGGGTCGTTCCGGGGGCTGTAGCTTCGTCCAAGCGGGTTTGTTTTAATCCGTGCCAAAGGTACGCGTTTCCGGTTAAAAGGTTTTCCGCTCCATCCTTCCCTTTTTACAAACAAAACGAGGGGAAGCATTACTTTTAGCAGGCATAAAATTCCATACATGAAATTAGTCAAGTTGTTTTTCACAGGCGCCCTGATGTCCTGCTCATTATTCACATCCGCCCAGCAGGTACGGCTGGAGCTGGTTACCGACCAGTACAGTCTCCCGTTTGCATGGCTGTTCCGGGCGATGGTTCCGACCGTCAGTTTATCGTTCAGAAAGAAGGCCGTGTCTGGGTTGTCCAGCACGGAAAGCTGCAGTCCGCCCCGTTCATCGATGTCAGCGCCGATATGGTGAAGGTCAACCCCGCCTATGATGAGCGCGGGCTGCTGGGGATGGCTTTTCACCCCAAATTCAAACAAAACGGGAAATTCTACCTCTACTACAGCGCACCAGTGGCCGCGCCCCGCAAAGGGCTGAATCATAAGTCCGTTGTGGCGGAATACCGGGTTGCCAAATCATCCGACAATACGGCGGACGTTTCCACGAAGCGCGTTGTGCTGGAATTTGATCAGCCGGAAAGCAACCATAACGGCGGGGATATCATCTTCGGTAGGGACGGTTACCTTTACATCGCCTCCGGCGACGGTGGCGGAGGGGGAGACAAGCACGGGGAGACCGGCAACGGCCAGGATCTCAGCAACCTGTTGGGTAAAATTCTCCGCATCGATGTGGACGGCAGGCCCTATTCCATTCCGAAAGACAATCCTTTCGTGAAGACGCCTGGCGCGAAGCAGGAGATCTGGGCGTACGGGCTCCGCAATCCCTGGCGTATCTCGTTCGACAAGGCTAACGGACGGTTGTTTGCGGGAGACGTGGGCCAGAACAAGTATGAGGAAGTGGATATCGTGACCAAAGGCGGGAACTTCGGCTGGCGGATCATGGAAGGCTATCACGAATTCAACGTGCCCGACGGTGCGGATAAATCAAAGCTTATACAGCCGATCCATGAATATGACCATAGCGACGGGATCAGCATTACCGGCGGTTACGTTTACCGGGGAAAATCGTTGCCCGGGTTGATGGGGAGGTACATCTTCGGTGATTATAACGGTAAGACCTGGACGCTGACGGAAAAGGGCGGCAAATGGACCCGGGAAGACCTCGTATTCGCCAACAAACCAGGCGGTAACCTGCAGCTGTTGAGCTGGGGACAAGATGAGGGTGGAGAAATATACATGCTCGTGACAATTGCAGGTTCCAGCAATAAAGGCGGAGTTTACAAGCTCGTAAAATGATAAAACTGCCATTCCGGCTTATCAAAGGTTGGGTTGACAGGCGGACGGTAAGCCGGGATTGTATATTGCACGGTTTTTGCCTCCAAGAATTTGTTAAATCGAATGCAAGCCCTTATTACTGCTGAATTTAGGCTTATATTTGAGTAAGAGAATCCGCAGGCGGCAGCCCGTCGCCTGAAATTGAAAAATCCGTTAATTGACAGGGTTATGAAGATGAAAATGAAAGCGGTCGTTCTGATACTGCTCCTGGGCGTGTCAGCAGTGGTATTTGCATTCGCAAAAATAGGCGTGAATGACGACCCCGGAAGATACCAAACGATCATGACCCTCGTGGGACAGATCCTCAAAGAAGGGCATTACCAGCCGAAACCGATCGACGATGCCTTTTCACGTGAAGTGTTCGCCAAGTACCTCAAAAGCCTCGACGGCGAGAAGAAATTTTCCTCCAGGCAGACATCGACGAGCTGAAGAAACTGGAAAACCATGTGGACGACGAGCTCAATGGCGCCCCGCTGGATTTCTTCAACAAAAGTTCAGAACTGATGAAGAAGCGGGTAGTAGAAGTATCCGGTATTTATGCCGACATCCTCTCCAAACCGTTCGACTTCACCAAGCCCGAGAAGATGGACATCGACGCTGACGCCATTCCCTGGCCGGCTAATGACGCCGCCCGCGTGGAAGCATGGCGCAAGGCGCTGAAGTACCGAACGCTGGAAAAATATGCAGACCTCGTTTCCATCCGCGAAAAGGACAAAAACACCAAAACCGACGCTCAGCTCGAAGCCGAAGCACGTGAAAAGGTGAAGAAAGTATACGACCGTTACTTCGACCGGTTGAAGAACCGGACGAAAGACGACGACCGTTTCTCGCTCTATGTGAACGCCATCACTACCACCATGGACCCGCATACCGATTACATGCCGCCGCTGGAAAAACGCTCCTTCCAGGAGTCGATGTCCGGTAAGTTTTATGGAATCGGCGCACAGCTCCGTGAAGAAGAAGGACGCATTAAGATCATCAGCATCGTTACCGGCAGCCCCTCCTGGAAACAGGGCCAGCTGAAGGCAGACGACGTGATCCTCAAAGTGGGCGAAGGCGATAAAGAACCTATCGACATCAGCGGCTTCCCCGTAGAAGAAGCAGTAAGCCATATCCGCGGCTCCAAAGGCAGCGTGGTGAAACTTACCGTGAAAAGCGTCGACGGCACCATCAAAGTGATCCCCATCGTGCGCGACGAGATCAAGCTGGACGATGTATTCGCTAAATCCGGCGTGATCAACGGTCAACATAAGATCGGGTACATCTACCTCCCAGAGTTCTACGCAGACTTTAACGACCGCCAGGGCGCATTCTCTTATGAGGACGTTGCCAAGGAGATCGAAAAGCTGAAAGCGGAGAAAGTAGACGGTATCATCCTCGACCTTCGCTTCAACGGCGGCGGTTCCCTGCCAGACGTAATCAAGATGGCCGGCCTCTTCGTTCCGGAAGGAACGATGGTGCAGGTGCGCTCCCGCTCCGGCGAAGTGCAGCAACAGCGCGACCGCGATAAAGGCGTAGCGTACGACGGCCCTCTAGCTATCATGGTCAACGAGTTCAGCGCATCTGCCTCTGAAATCATGGCGGCCGCTATGCAGGACTATAAGCGCGCCGTGATCATCGGCAGCCCCAGCACCTTCGGTAAAGGTACCGTACAACGCCTTCTCGATCTCGACGCGTTCGTGAAAGGAGACGTAGGCGGCAGCCTCGGAGCCATCAAACTGACCGTACAGAAATTCTACCGTGCAAACGGCGGTTCCACTCAGCTGAAAGGCGTAGAGTCCGACGTTGTACTGCCTTCCCCCTACTATGAAGTAGGCGAAAAGAAAGATAAAGACGCACTGAAATGGGACGTTGTTCCCCAGGCTGAATATACCACCTGGCAGGAACCGGTAGACGTGGCTCCGCTGAAACAGAAATCCGCGGCCCGAATTGCCAATAACGAAGCGTTCCGCCTCATCAACGAAAACATCGCCACTCTCAAAAAGCTGGACGAGCAGAAGACTTATCCGCTGGATCTTGCATCTTACCGCGCAGACCAGAAGAAGAACGCCGCAGCGCTCAAACGCTACGACTCCGTGAACGATAAGGTGACACCGCTCAATATCTCCAGCCTGAAGGTAGACCTGGATCAAATGGGCTCCGACACCGTGAAGCTTTCCCGCAACAAGGACTGGTTGAAAGCGCGTAATAAAGACCCGTACCTGAGCGAAGCGGTGAATGTCATGAACGATCTCATCATGCAGCAATCGTTCCCTAAACTGAAGAATAACTATACGGAAACCAAAGTTGGTGAGCCCCGTAAGTAAACGAATAAGCCATCAAAAGGTAAGGGTAAAGCATCACGCTTTACCCTTTTTGTTCTGGATATTGGATTCCCGTTTATTCTGATTTCATGACCCGGCTGCGCGGGGATACGCCGTTTTCATTCACGGCTTCTATGCGGAAGTAATAAGGCAGCGTGCGGTCCATTCCTTTAAAGTAATATTCGTTTTTACTGTGCACCATGATGCAATTGTACAGCTTCTCCGGCGAGGTGCCGAAGTAGATGTTGTAGGCATACGCATCTGGCTGGGGCGACCACTTCAGCCAGGCGCTCCGCTTGTCTTTTTCGGTCCGCAGGACCACAAATGTCTGCACGGTGTCCGGAATAGCGCCAGGGCCTTTCCCGAAGATGCGGAGGCCGCTGACGGCAAACTTACCGGTGGGCATATGGATGTTCTCCAGTTTGATATAACGCGTTTGCAGGGGTGTTTCCAACGCGAGGTAGTCGTGCGGCACATCGGTGCGGTTTCGGCTCTTATCGGCCAGTAACTGCCATTTACGGCCGTCTGTAGAGTGGTAAAGTTTATATTGATGGTAAGTGTCTGTGCGCTTACCCAGGAACTCCGCATCCTGGTCGGCATAGTTGATCTGGATGGCGTTGACGGTGGAGATGGCGCCAAGGTCAGTCTGTATCCATTCTCCGGGATTGCCGGTGGCGGCGCTCCAATAGGTTTTGATGTCTTCGTCTACGGCGTAGTTGGGCAGGTTGGCGCCCAGCGTGGAGGAGACGGAGACTGGTCGTTGATAGTTCAGCAGCATCCAGCCGGTGAAGCGTTGGTCTATATAGTGCGGGTAATCGCCGAAGGCGGTATTGCAATACATGACACCGTCTCTATCGAACCCGGCTGGCCACAGGCCCAGCCGCCGCTCGAAGTTATTCTTCACGGAAATGGCGATGGTGGAGATGTGCCACCACTTCCCGTCTTTCCCCTGGAAGGTAGCACCATGCCCCGCTCCCCGCGCAAATCCGCCTGGCTTGTAACTCACCGGGTCTGGCTGGGGCGTGAAGGGGCCGAGGGCGTTTCGCCGACCACTACGCCATCGGCATATCCGGAGAACTCGGTGCCGGGGGCGCCGTATTGCAGGTAATATTTGCCGTTGTGCTTCGTCATCCAGGCTCCTTCGATGAAAGGATCGAGGAAGGTATTGTCGCTGTATTCGCCGAACCGCTGCCAGCCGTAACGCCAGTCTTCCAGCAGGTACATTTCCTTCCGCGTACCTTTCGGCGCAAAGGACTTGCGGTCCATTTCCACGCCATAGAGCGGGTAGCGGTTGCTGCTGCCGTTATACATGTAGAGGCGGTTATCGTCGTCCAGGAAGAAAGCGGGATCCCAGCCGCCGATCTCCAGGGAATCCAACGCTTCTTTCCAGACGTTACCCTTGGGATCGGTGCTGGCCCAGATGGGGAAGTTGCTGGAATAGGTGGAGCCGAAGACGAACAGCGTGTCTCCCATGACCCAGGCGGCGGGTGCGCAGAGCTCGTCGTAAACCTGGTGCCAGGGCTTCAGGAACTTACGGGAAACGAAGGTCCAGTTCAGCAGGTCCGGGCTGTGCCAGTAACCCCATTGGTTGGTGCTGAACAGGTAATAGTCGCCTTTGAAAGGAACGATCACCGGGTCTGCTGTGGCCCTGTGCCTGCCCCATTCCGAGAAATTGGGGATGGGCGTGTACCCGTAATCCAGATTCATCGGGTTGCAGTAGGTGTTCTGTGCCTGGGCAGACATGCCGGCGATCAGCAGGCATGCCATCAACGTTTTGCGCATGGGCGTCAGATATGCGGGCTTTCAAACCCTAAGTTCTTCAATCCCGCTTTCACTTCCGGGCAGCTCATAAACAGCTGCCAGAGCAGTTTGCTGCGGTAGTTTTCGATCATGATAATGATCGGGCCCTGGTCGATGGCGAGGAAGGAAGAGGCAAACCAGTTGGTTTTCGGCGCAAAGGCGTCGATGAAGCCGTATTCTTTCCAGAGCTTGTCGCCGAGCTTGTAATAGAAATAATCCAAAGCCATGCCCGATTGTTCAGGCGTATAGGGAAAGATGCCAGCGCCGCTGTCGGGGCGATGACGCCTACGTCGTTAGTGGGCGAGCTGGCGGTGTACCCGTCTTTGATATCGCTGGCGGTGAGGCCCCATAATTTTTCGGAGTACCCCGGGCCTGTGGATCGGCCTTACAGTAGTTCCAGTTAATCAGGGCGTGCCGGGTATTTTGCGCCCAATAGTCGGCGTAAGGGTCTCTCAGGCCGTTGGGGCCAGGCCCAGGAAGGAGTAATGTGCGAAGAAAAGGGGACCGCCGTATTCGGGGCCCAGCGGCAGCGTATGGTTGTAATAGGTGCGGTTGGTCTTCATGGCGCCATTGCGCGCCCATCCTTCATCGTAAACTGATTTAGGGATGGCATGGGTAGGGGAGGAAGCCGCGAGCACATAGGTGATGAGGCATTCGTTCCAGCCCGTAATGGGCATGTTCATCACCCAGCCTTTGCCGGCGCTCCAATGCCAGTAGAGTTTGTTTTCTCCGTTCTTGCGGAAGAAATCCCATTCCACGTTGCGCCAGATCTCATTGATGTCTTCCCGGAGGAGAGCTTCGTCCTGCCCCGCCCCGTTGAAATACTGGCGGGCGCAAAGCAGCCCTGGATGAGGTAGGAGGTTTCGACGAGGTCAGCCCCATCGTCGTTGGCGCTGAATGGGATGGTGGCGCCGCTGGCGCCGTTGAGCCAGTGGGGGTAGGCGCCGTGGTAAGAAACGGCTTTGGTTCGCAGGAATGTTGTCATCTTCTTCAGCCGGGCCAGTCCTTCGGCGCGGGTAATAAATTGCCGGTGCACGGCCACGATGATGGCCATGACGCCGAACCCCGTGCCACCGGAGGTAACGATATCGCCGGAGGTGTTCCGTTCGCGGGAGAGGCCGCTGGCAGGGTGTCCGAAATCCCAGAAGTATTTGAAGGTCTGTTGCTGCACTTTAGTGAGCAGCTCGTCGCGGGAGATGCGGGGAATTTGTCGGCAGTATCCTGCGGGGCGGGCCCCGGGACCGGGAGCCCCGTCGCCCTTGCCGGAGCAGGACGACAGGCTTCCCAGTGTCAGGAGTACCCAGAGTAAGGGCTTAAACATGGTTTCGGTCTAGCGTTTCGTGGTGAACAATGCTTTGATCTCGGCGTCGGTGATGGCGACGGTAAATACTTTGAATTGGTCGAGCAGGCCGGTGTAGCGGAGCATCCAGCTGTCGGGATTGCCGCTGACGCCCGCATGTTGCTGGAAGGCGCCAATGACGAACTTAGAGGGGTCTATGAACTGTAAAGCACCCAGCGGTTTGTTGTCCTTCATGCGGTTGGCGACAGCATCTGGTATAGCGTACTTCTCTCCGTCAACGAAAAGGCTGAATACGGATGTCTTTTCATCATACCGGAAAGCGATGTGCTTCCATTTGCCGTACATATCTGGCAGTCGGTTAAGGCCGTTGTTGTTATTGAACTCCACCCAGTTGCCGGCGAAGTTGAACTTCAGCAGCATGGAGTTATCGGTGGCGTTATCGTTTCCTTCCACCAGCGCGAACATATTTCCCCAGAAGTCGGACGAGCGCCCCAGCATGAAGATGCTTTGCGCGCCGCCTGTGTGCTTCTGCGTGTTCATCCAGAAGGCGACGGTGAAACTTGTCATCGACCCGACCTTTGCGCCGGCGGCAAAGACCATCATGGCGTTAGTGGCGCCTTTGTACGCTTTGCCCTGAACGCCGGCTTCGTATGCCACGTTGGAGGCCACGCCCTTTTCGTAATAGATGCTGTCGATCCCGCTGCCTTCGAACCAGAGGTTGCGTTGCAGGGGCCGTTTAGTTTGGCTACGTCGTCAGGGATGATGACGAGTTTTGGCCGTTCCATCTTCTGGCAGGAGGCAAGCCCCGCGGTAATGACTAGGGCGGCGAGGAATGATTTATAGATAGACATGATTGTAATCGTTTAAGGGATCAATAATCAGGATTCTGTTTCAGTACGCCGCCGGACTTATCGATTTCCGGTTGCGGGATGGGCAAGTAGCGGTGGCGGGCCTGGTAGTTCTTGCCGAGTGCGGCGAAGGTTTCTTCCGCGATGCCCCAGCGCACCAGGTCATAGAAACGTTCATGTTCCATCCCGAATTCCACGCGCCTTTCGTGGCGGATGGCTTCGCGCAGGGTGGCTTGTACGGTGGTTTCCACTTTGGGCAGGGTGCCTGCGGGCGCTCCCTGGCGTGCGCGGGCGCGGATCAGCTCCAGCCATGTCAATGCATCGGCGGTGTTTTGGGTGCCTCCCAGTTCATTGGCGGCTTCGGCGGCCCAGAGGAGCACGTCGGCATAGCGGATGATGCGCATGTTCATCCAGCGGCCGGCGCGGGGTACGCCGCCGCCGACGGAGTTGCGGATATTTGGGTGCGTATATGTTTTACGGTTATACCACTTTCCCATGAAGTCGGCCTGCGAAGTGATGATGCCTGCTATACCATAAGGTTCGGGCGCGTTGTTAGCCATGCAGGTGTATTCGCGGCGGGGATCGCCGGTCTCGAAGGCATCATAGAGCTGCTGCGTGGGTACGTTCCAGCCCCATCCCAGGTCCCAGTTGCCGGCGCCCCGTACTCCCTGGTAGTTGGCGTATTGAATGCCGTAATCCTGCGTGGCGGTGTATAGCGCCTGGATCTCGAACAGCGATTCTGCGCAGTTTTCACCTTCTTCGGCAAATACTTTCCAGTAGGGTTCGAAGAGGCGGTACTGGTTGGAGCTGATGATCTCGCGGCAGGCGCCCAGTGCGGAGCCCCAGTTGCCCCGTGTGATCCAGGTTTTGGCCTGCATGGCTTTGGCCGCCCATTTGGTGGTACGGCCGATGTACTCCGCTCCCCATGCGGAAGGCAGCACGCTTGCCGCTTCGGCAAGGTCGGCATCGATGAGGGCATAGATTTCATTGACGGTTTTTTAGGCACATTGCCTTCCGCCGTGTTCGTAACGATAAAGTCGATCTTCGGCACTTCTCCAAATGCGCGTACGAGGTTGAAGTACGCATAGGCGCGGAGGAACTTCGTCTCGGCCCGGTTAACGAGCTCTGCGGCATTGGGTGCGGAGATCTTGTCTACCGCCCCGATTACGTCATTGCACAATTTGATGAGGCGGTAATGATCGCCCCAGTAATCGTTCAGCAGCCAGAAATCCTTTACATAATTGAAGTTGTCGAACATTTGTTCGGCAGGCTGGCCATCGCCCGGGATACTGCCTTTCATCGCATCATCGGAACGGATGCTGTGCACGGCGCCGAATTTGACGCCTGCGCAGCCTTCTGTGCGCAGGCCGGCGTAAGCGGCCATCACCTGGCTTTCCAGGCGCTGAGGCCGAGATCGTCCTGGGTGTATTGACCTAATGGTTTTCGTTCAAGAAACTTGCTGCATCCTGCGATACCGATGCTGAGTATAAATATGGGAAGAATGATCTTTTTCATGTTGCGGCAGTTTAAAAGTTAACGTTGACGCCGAAAGAATAAATAGCCGGCAGGGGATAAGAGCCTCTGTCTACCCCGAAAGCGGTGGAGGTTCCTCCGAATTCCGGCGTATAACCGGAGTTGTTTTTAAACGTCTTGATGTTCTGCGCATTTACGAAGAGGCGCAGCGATTTGATCTTCAGGCGGTTTAGCTGTTGCGGCGAGAACGAGTATCCCAGCTGTATGTTGCGTAAGCGGAAATAGCTCCGTCTTCGATGTTGTAAGTGGAATTCTCCGTATTGATGCCGCGGCCGGAATGGAGGATAGGCTCCCAGTTGGAGGTGCCTACGCCATGCCAGCGGTTAAGCCGGTAAGAAGGAAGTTCGCCTGGGTGAAGGTGCTGATGTTGCCCCAGCTGCGGAAGATCTCGTTGCCGTACACGCCTTGCCCTTCGATACCGAAATCGAATTGTTTATAGCTGACGGTAGCGGAAATCCCGTACGTGAAATCGGGTGTCGGGTTGCCGATCATGGTGCGGTCTGCAGTAGTGATCTTGCCATCGCCGTTAACGTCGCGGTACTTGATATCACCGGGTTTTACTTCCCCGGCTTCGTTGACGGGCGATTTGATGATTTCCTCCTGGGTCTGGTAGATGCCATCGTGGATGTATCCGTAAAAGTATCCGATGGGGTAGCCGGCCTGGTCCAGGACGGGCCGTCGATGATGTTGTAACCCTGGGAATGAAGGGCGTCTACGTTATTTTTATGGTCGTCAGGTTGCCGCTGACGGAGTAGTTCCAGTCGCTGCCGATCTTGTCGTTCCAGTTCAGCATCAGCTCGAAACCTTTATTGGCAACGGTGCCGGCGTTCTTCATTTCGCCCACGCCGCCAGAGGTGCCGCTGGTGGGGACGATGACGAGAATGCCTTTGGTGAGTTTGTTGTAATAATTGGCTTCGGCGCGCAAACGGTTACCGAGGGTGCTGAACTCTACTCCTGCCTCCCATGACCGGGCGGTTTCCCATTCCAGGTTGGGGTCTACGAAATATTCTGGTCTGAGCGCTACTACGATATTGTCACCGAATACGCCTGAGTTGGCGCCGGTAAGACTAGGATATGCGGGATACCGGCGGTCTCCGACGTTTTGTTGCCCAATACGCCGTAGCTGCCTTTGATTTTAAGGTATTGAATCCAGTCGGCCTGCTTCAGGAAGGATTCTTCGCTGGCTACCCAGGCCACGCCGGCGGCGGCGAAGCGTTGCCATTGATTGTCGAGCGCCTGGAAGGCATTGGAGCCGTCGAGGCGGTAAGAGGCATTCAGGAGGTATTTGTTTTTGTAGCTGTACAGTCCGCGCATAAGGTAAGAAAGCGTCGCCATTTCCCAGGCGCTGCCGCTGCCGCGGAGGGTGCTGTTGTCGCCGATGTCGGCATTGGCGTACCAGTAGCGGTGATGATTAGGGATAGGCCTGTTCTTTTGTTGCTGAACGGAGGCAGTGCTTTTTCGAACGAATTGTAATAAGTCGTGAAACCAGCCAGGGCCGTCAGGTTATGATGACCGAAGCTCCGCTTGTAGGTCAGCAGGTAATCGCTTTGCACTTTGGTGTAGATATTCTGTTCCTGGTTCACGGAAGTGATCTTCACGACGGAATCGCGCGCGGGCGTGATCTCGGGGTTATAGAATATTACAAGCGGCGTATAGGAGCGATTGATGTTGAAGCCGTAGTCTACAAAGAAGGAAGCCCTGAAGGTCAGGTCGCGCAGCAGCTTTGCCTCTCCGAATATGCTTCCCACAGCGCGGTACTCCAGGTTGCGGGCGATTTCTTTCCGCAGTTCTACGTCATACATCGGATTGAATACCTGCGCCCGCTGGAAGCTGGGGAGGGTGTGAAACAAGCCGTATTCCTCGTTGTAGACCGGAGCGATGGGAGCAGCGGTGATGGCGTTGCCTACGTCTTTGGTAACAGGTAAATGCGCACGGTAGCCGTTGAAGTTAAATCCGAATTTGATCGATTTGGAGATCTGTAACTCGTCGTTTAGGGTGAGGGTGATCTTCTGCAGCTTTTCATGTTTGATGAGGCCCTGTTCGGTCGTATATCCCATGCCCACGTAGAGCTTGTTCTTTTCGGTGGCATTGCTGATGCTGAGGTTATTGTAATTCAGCAAGCCGTCCTGGAAGATCTGGTCCTGCCAGTCGGTATTGGCCTGCCAGTTAGTGTAATCGTAAGGCCCTGCGCCCTGGTTGGCCAGTTGTTCGTTGAACAGGGTCTTGAACTGAGCGGCGTCTGTCAGTTTGATGCGGTCTGTCACTTTTTAATGCCCACGGTGGCGTTGAAATTGACGTTTGTCTGACCTGCCTTTGCCTTTTTGGTGGTAACGATTATAACGCCGTTGGCTCCGCGTACCCCGAAGATGGCGAGGGAAGACGGGTCTTTCAGGATCTCCATCGCCTCGATGTCTGCCGGGTTCACGAAGTTGATATTATCGTTGATGATCCCGTCTACCACGTAGATCGGCTTCACGCCGTTGATCGTATTGGTGCCACGGATGCGGATATCGGGATCGGTGTTCATCCGTCCGTTGTTGACGATGGTGAGGCCGGCTACTTTGCCCTGAAGCGAGGTCATGGGGTTAGCGCTGGGCTTGTCTGCCACTTCGCTGCCTTTTACGGATACGATGGAGCCGGTGAGGTCCCGCTTCTGCGCGGTGCCATAACCGATCACGATCACCTGCTCCAGGTGTTCCTGCGCTACTTCAAGGTTGATGTTGATGACGGTTTCGGCGCCCACGGTCACCTCCCGGGTTTTATATCCGATAAAGGAGAAAACCAGCACCGATCCTTCCGGCGCATTAATGGAAAACATGCCCTGCCCGTCGGTAATGGCGCCGTTGGATGTGCCTTTGATCCGTATCGCCACGCCAGGTATGGGAATTCCGTCGGTGCCTGTGACGCGCCCCGTGACCGGGGCCGCCGCTTCGGCGGTGGGCTTCTTCTTCAGGACGATCAGTTTGTCGTTGACCAGCTCAAACCCCAGTGGGGAGTTCTTAAGCACGTGTTCCATCACGGAAAGCACTTCGGCGTTATCGGCCGATACATCGACCCGTCTCATTTCGCTCAACAAGTTTTCATGGTACAGGAACCGGTATCCGGATTTCTGTTCTATGGCGTTCAGCACTTTTCTGAGATCGGCAGACTTCATATGAAGCGTGATCCTGTCCTGGGAATAAACGCCGGCGGAAACGTGGAGGAAGCCGGTCAACAGGATGGCAGCCGTCAGTTTCATCATAACAGCAAGCTTTAATAGGAAATGTTTTCCCGGGAGCCCGGGAAAAATCCTGCTCTTTTTCATATATTTTTACATTGAAACGGGTTGGATAATGGGCAGCCTTCAGCTTACCAGGCTGGCAGCTGCCGTTAACATGTCTGACTCAGGGCGGGGTGCCGGACCAACGGCGCCTCGCCCTTCTGCTTTCTGGTTAGGTGGTATTGAAAGTCGGCATACGCGTGGATTTTGGCTTTAGTTTGTTCAGTTACGTGAAATAATGATTTCGTTGTCCTTTATGTTATACCGGAACGGCGCCGTAATAGACATAGCGCGCAGCGCCTGTTCCACGGATTCTTTCTCAAAAGATCCGGTAAACCTGAGCCGGGCCGTTTCCGGATCGCTGAAACGGATGGGGATGTTGTACCAGCGCTCCATTTTGAGCGCCACTTCGGCAAAGGTCTCGTCGGTAAATACCAGTTTATTATCCATCCAGGAGGTTTCGGCCAGGCTGCTGTCTGCCGGCTCGTATTGCAGGTGGCGGATGGCCATGATGGGTTCCCGCGCGGGTTGCGGGTCTCCCGTTGTCGCGGTGTCGCTGTCGCGCACCACGATCTTTTCATTCGGTTTGAGCACGAACCGCTCCTGCGGCCGGCTGCTGAGGGATACTTCGATGCTGCCCTGGATGAGGGTAGCTTCTGCGGATTTGTCATTGGGGTAAGCACGCAGGTTGAACCGGGTGCCGAGCACACGGATGTTCATACGGCTGGTGCGGATGGTGAAAGGCCGCTCGGGGTCTTTGGCGACGTCGAAGAATCCTTCACCGGCCAGGTCCACTTCCCGGCTGGTTCCTCCGAAATCACGTCCATAAGTAAGTTTGCTGCCCGCATTTAGCCATACGGTTGTGCCGTCTGGCAACAGTACGCGGGTTTTGCTGCCGTTTTTGACCAGCACTTCGCTGGGGAGGTCACCGCTCCGGGGCTGCCCACGCGGGAGCTGTAGAACCATGTAGCGGTAAAGATCAGGATCGCCGCCGCTGCCGCCCAGGCGGTATATTTCCGCCAGGGCCGCGAACGAACCGCTTCCAGCTGGAAGGGTTCATGGGAGGCGGGCTCCATAGGTGGAATGCCCGCCTGCCGCATCCGGCCGAGGTGACGGTCCCAGGCGGCGGACGCCTCCGCATCGCTGCCCGCCGCCTTCCGCGGCCACATGTCGCTCACCGCCTGCACGGGGATGTGCAGCTCCGGATGATCGCGCAGCAGGCCGTCCAGCTCCGCAGCTCGTCCTGCGATGCCTCGCCTGCCAGCTTCCTGGCGATCAGTTCCCATATACGGTCTTCAGTTTGCATAACGTCGTGGTTACGTATATAGGAGCGTTATTTCCCGGAATCTACTAAAGGAAATATGGAAATATTTTTGGGTGTTGAGGATCAGTCTTTTATGGTCTTCCTGAGGTTCATTTTAAGAGCTGCCCCGATCTTTTGCAGCGCGATGGCCAGCTGATTGTCGATGGTTTTGACGGAAATATTGAGGATTTGCGCCACTTCCTTGTACCGAAGCCCGTCTTCCCGGATGAGCTTAAAGATGAGCTTGCACCGTGGCGGCAGTTGCTGGATAGCCTGTTGCACCTGCGCGGCCATCTCGGCCGTGAGGAGCACCTGCTCGGGGTCCGGGGAGGGACTTTCCGGTTCCATCACCAGGTCGTCCAGCGCTACGGAAGACTGTTTTTGTTGTTTGAGGAGATATTTAAGGGCGGCATTGCGGGTGGAGACGTAGAGGTATACTTTGAGGTTTTCGATGTCATCCAGCTGGCGGCGGCGTTCCCAAATGCTGATGAACACGTCGGACACGGCTTCTTCCGCCGCTTCCCTGGAACGGGTGAAGGCGGAAGCAAACTGGAGCAGGGGTTTGTAGAACCCGTCGAACAGTTCCCGGTAAGCGGCTTCGTCGTCGTACAACGCGATGCGGCGCTGTAATTCCTGTAAGTTCATGTACGTGGCATCGGTGGGGCGGCGTGTAGGGGCACGCCCATCTGGGCCAAGTTACGGTTTTTCCAGCAGGATGTCGATCACCTTGCGGGTTTTCCGCGTTTTCATCTTCTCGGGCACGCTGGCAAGTATTTCCTTCCGGAAAGCTTCTATCAGCGCCTGTTTGATGAAATGCCGGTGCGTCACCAGGCTAATCTCGCGCACGGGCTCGGGCGCCTTGAAAACCGGACCATATTCAGTTGTTTGGCAGACAGGTCCTGCAGGCTGAGCTCCGGCAAAATGGTATATCCTTCGTTCAGCTCCACCATGCGCTTGAGGGTTTCCACGCTGCCGGTATTGTATTCCAGGTTTTTTTGAACTCACCCATCCCGAACTTGTCTTGGCAGATGTTGAGCACCTGGTTACGCATACAATGGCCTTCGTTGAGAACCCAGATATCCTTGGTGTCCAGGTCGGTAGCTTCCACGACCTTCTTTTCGGAGAGTTTGTTGCTCTTGGCGGCGTAAATGACGAAGTTCTCGTAGAACAAGGGATGTTCTTCGAGGTGCTGGTTATGCAGGGGCGTGGCCAGGAGGCCGCAGTCCAGCTGCTCTTGCCGCAACAGGGCGATGATCTGCTCGGTGGAGTATTCCCATACTTCCAGTTTCACTTTCGGGAATTTCTTCAGGAAAGACGTCAGCACGCGGGGCAGGAGGTACGGCGCGAGGGTGGGGATGATCCCTACTTTGAGGGTGCCCTGCACTTCCTTTTACGGTCGGCGATGATCTCGCGGATGCGGGCGTTCTCTTTAAGGATAATGCGCGCCTGCGCGATAATGGCCGACCCGATCTCGGTGGGCACTACCGGGAGCTTGCTCCGGTCGAAGATCTTCACGCTCAGTTCATCTTCCAGTTTTTGGATCTGCATGCTCAGCGTAGGCTGGGTCACAAAGCATTTCTCAGCGGCGGTCACAAAGCTCCGGTGGGTATCTACCGCTACTACATATTCCAGTTGTACTGTAGTCATGATATTGGTAAAATCAATTGCAAGGTACGGGATGTATAGAGGATAGCTATAAAAAATTACGAACGGCAGTAAGGCCGTTCGTAATTGCATATCGGTATATCGTGTGCCGGTTTTAGAAGATCCGGTAACGGTATTTGATTTTGTCTACGTTGAGGGTGAGCTCGCGCATGTTGATGGAAGCCTGGATTTCCTGAACGGCTTCATTTTTCAGGCCGCGGAACTCGTTTTGTTTGGCCTCCACGATAGAGCGCTCGGCGAGGGCATTATCCTGCGCGAGGCGGAGCGAGTGGTTAACCTTGGTATAATATGAATCCAGCAGGCTGAAATATTCATTATAGAGGTTTTCGAAGCGTTTGGTCATGAGCACGAGGTCTTCGAGCTGGTTGTTGGCTTCTTTGAGATTGGGATTATCGCGCAGGAGGCCTTCGTAGTTGATCTTTCCGCCTTTGGAATACTGCGCTTCCAGCTTGGCGAAGAAGTCGACTACTTTATCTCTCCTGAAATCGATGAAGTATTCGTTGAGCGACTCGGCGATGGTTTTATTACCGCGGTTGGGCAGGGGCATTTTGAGCACCTGGGAGGTGAAGGCCAGGTGGTCGTACATATTGTCCTGCAGCAGGGAGAGCTGGTCTTTATTAAAGTTCAGGCCAAACTCGAACTTCTGGTTCGCATCGTTGAGGGCCGTGTAGTAGATCACGTATTTATTCAGTTCCTTCTCGAACTCCTGCAGCAGTTTGTGATTGATGGCCTTGTTGGACTGGCTCACGCTGTGGAGGAAGTTCATCACCGAGCTGGCGATGGCCAGGGGCGGGGTGAGGGAGGTGAAGGATTTGAAGATCGGGCTGTTGATGATGGATTTGGTAGACTCTACCAGTTTGGTATTACGCTCGTTCTTATCGGATTTGCCTTTGAGGATGATCTTTTCGACCAGTTCCACGACGCGGTCGCTCAGCGAGAAGCCGAGCTCCTTGCTTTCCGGGTTGTTGAGCGAGGTGATGAATACGTCCAGGTTGGAGGTGGTGGTCCCGGATTTAAGGTCAATGATTTTTTTGTTCAGCAGATAGTAGGTTTCAGAAGCCTGGATGAGGTTGTTCTTGATCAGGTCGTACTTGGTGATATTGTCCAGTTCCCTGCCGAGCGACAGCTGTTCGATGGCTTTTGCATTTTGCTTATCACTGTCGGCCACTTTTTGCAAATCGTCCATGATCTTCTTGATGGTGGTGTCGGCCGTCCGAACCTGCGGCGGTTTGATCTCCGTCGGAGGCTGGGTAGGGGCTGATCCTGCGCCGAGGCGGTCAATGTCACAAATCCCGTCAGTGCAAATGGCATCATCCATCTGATTAGCTTGAGCATGCTTGAAATGTCCTTTTTATGTTAAGAAAACCTTAAAGAAAATATAATGCCAAAAATAGTTCCAACATGTAAAGATAGTGATAAATTTTACTGCATAACCCCTAGTCAATAAAAGCCCATCATCATATTACGCCTTTTATATACCTTTGGCGGCTGAATTACCCCTGTTTTTGAGTTAAAACTAATTGACATTGAGCATAAGGCACCAGGCGGCATTGGCGAAGAAATATATCCGTTATTACCTGACGGCGGGCAACCGGCACAGCGTACACTCTCCTTTCGTGTTTACGCTGGTGGAGGATGTGCTGAACGATAAAGCGTTCATCCCGGCATACGAGCCTATGGAACTGCTGCGGAAGCGGTTGCTCCAGAGCGCCGACGTAGTGCAGGTCACAGATCTGGGGGCAGGGTCGCTCACGGGTGCCTCCAACACCCGCCGCATCCGCGATATAGCACGGCATGCCGCCAAGCCTGCGCGCTTCGGCCAGCTGTTCTACCGCCTCGTTAAACATCTGGGTGCGCGCAACGTGCTGGAGCTGGGGACCTCGCTCGGCCTCTCCACGGCCTATATGGCCTCGGCCGGGGCAAACGTCCATACCATCGAAGGATGCCCCAATATCGCAGCGCTCGCTAAAATGAACTTCTCTTCCCTTGGGCTGGACAACATCCACCAGCATACCGGCAACTTCGATACAGAGCTGGCCGGCGTGCTGGAGCGGATGACAGCCCCGATATCGTGTATATCGACGGTAACCATCGCGAAGAGCCTACGGTACGCTACTTCGAACAGTGCCTGCCGTATCTGAAACCCAACAGTATCGTCATCTTCGATGACGTGCATTGACAGATGGCATGGAAAGGGCCTGGGAAACCATCAAATCCCATCCTTCCGTCACTACCACGATCGACCTGTTCTTTATCGGCATTGCTTTCGTGAGCCCGGATTTCAAGGCTAAGCAGCATTTTACCATCAAATTCTGAGAAAACCGGCGTAAATTCCGGTATGTTACCTTCCTTCGTACCCGCTCATAAGAGCGACGACCAGGCGATCGATCTGTTGCGCGGCACCGAATGGACGGCTGCCCGGCCCCATGCGATGGCCTTAATGGAATGGCTCCAGGATATTAATTGTCCCCATTTCAACCCCATTTACAACTACCTCATGCCGTATGTCCACGAACTCGTGGCTGAGTTCTGCGAGATTTTCGCTACTGATGATGATATCTGGAAAACCAATTGCATCTACCTGCTTGAAAAAACGCGCGTCCCCTCAACGATCCCATGTTAGTGACGATGTTGCTCCGCATGGCCCAGGAGGCCACTCCCGGCGAGATCTATCACGATACCGCCCAGGCGGCGAGGGAGTTGGCGGAAGAGTGGAACCTGCTCTGATTACGGCACTATCGTCGTAAACAGGTACGTGGCCAGGATCACCAGCAACACCACCCCTGCTGGATATTAGTGCGCCCCGCATTGAAGGATATGCTGATCGTGAAGAGCGATAACAGCAACAGCAGCGTAGATTTCGTATCGATCCCCAGCGTTACGTCAAACCCCGCAACGATAGACACCAGTGCCACCGCCGGGATCGTGAGGCCGATGGAAGCCAGTGCGGACCCCAGTGCCAGGTTCAAACTGGTTTGCAGGCGGTTCTTGCGGGCGGCGCGGATGGCGGCGAGGCCTTCGGGCATGAGGATCACCGCGGCGATAATTACCCCCACCAGCGATTTGGGAGCGCCCAAATCCATCACTATACCCTCGATCGTAGGCGATAATTTCTTGGAAAGCAGCACTACGATTGCCAGGATAGCACCAGCGTGATAAGGCTGATGGCGGTGGTGAGTTTGGTAGGCGGCGCGGCGTGATAGTCTCCCTCGTTTTCTTCCGGCAGAAAATAGTCGCGGTGGCGGACGGTCTGCACAGACACGAAGCCGCCATACAGCACTAACGAGATGATAGCCACGAAGATGAGCTGGCTGGAGGAGTACACCGGCCCGGCGGCACTGGTGGTAAAATTAGGCAGTACCAATGTGAGCACGGAAATCGCTGTAAGCGTGACCAGCGCGGCGCTGACGCCTTGTTTGATATAGATCTGTTCCTTATGCAGGTAACTACCCCACAACAGGCAAATTCCAATAATCCCTGTATTAATGAGCATGATGGCGGCAAACACGGTATCGCGGGCCAGCGTGGTGGACCCGGCCCCCTGCTTCGACAGCATCATGGACACGATGAGCGATACTTCTATGACGGTAATGGCGAGCGCGAGGATGAGCGTGCCGTAAGGTTCGCCCACTTTATGCGCCACCACTTCGGCGTGGTGCACGGCAGACAGGACCACGCTGATCAGAGAAACACCGAGGATCGCGGCCATCCATCCGGATATATTTTCACCTGCGAACGCGAGGAAAAAGCCCCGATCACCGGGCTGATAAGGGTCCATAACGGGAGCTTGACGTTCCATTTACGTGCTAGGATGTGATTATATGGCATGGCGTAAAATAACTATTTGAGGCTCCCCGGCACATTAGAATTTCATTAAAATTTGGGAGACCCTTGCTAATATAACTGATAAGTAAGGGGTTTTGTTGAAAGGATGTTTGTAATATGGTGATTTGATGTTATGTTTGAAGAGTGTATGAATCTTTCCTCATAATACTAATGTCAGCCTCGGTCGTGGGGTTGATGTCGTATTATTGGTTTTATGCCATCAGGAAGATAAATTATCTGAAAACATATCGTACGCATGGAATTGCTACTGAAGGAGTAGTTATTGAACATCATGTAAAAACGGATTCGGACAATTACGATCATTATGCTCCCATCGTGGAATTTATTACTGCTGCAGGAGAGAAGGTGATGCTTTTTGATGATGCTTTTGTTCATTCCAGGAAGAAACCAGCGCTTAATAGCAGTGTTATCGTGCATTATTTTACAGATGATCCCAAAGAAGGCATTGTGGATGTCAAAGGAAAGATCAAAAGATAAATAAACCCCATCCAAATGAACAAACGTATCCGCAACCGCAGCCTGCTTTGGGGCTGCCCCTTTTCTTCGCCTTCCTGGCGGGATTCCTCATATACGTCAATGTCCGCGAGAACATACGTGAACGTGGCATTCGCGAAAATCGCGCCCTCACCACCGGGATCGTCACAGAGATCGATGAACGCGGGTATAAGAAACGTGACCGTGTAACTTATCATTATCAGTTCGAAGGAAAGCAATATGCCGCTGTGCGGTGGATTCACGTTCCGGAACCGTGGAAGTATACCCTGCCTGGCCGCGTGATTCCAGTGGCGTTGGATTCCATGTCTCCGGAAAATAGTATGTTCCTCATCTTTCCGTTGGACTTTGAGTGGCAGGGGTTGGCTTATCCTGATAGTATTAAAAATAATTTCCCTTTTCCTTAAAAAAGGGTTCTTAATTTTCCTTACCATGCCCGCGTAAACTATGCGCATTACTAAAATCATCTTCCTATATCTATTGTTATTGGCGTTGTCTGATCTTGCCTGGACTTACTTCGCCGTCAGGTTCGGTAACCATAGCGACCGGTTGTTCCTTCTGTCTGCAGTAGGTTACCTGTGCTCCATACCATTTAATGTAGCAGGCATTTGGGGATTCGATTGGTTGCAGCAGCGATACTTCCCAGGTAACCGGCTCCCGCGTGATGGATTCTTTGTATTGATGAATTACTGGCTGGCGAGCAGGGTGTCTGCCGGTCCTGTGATCCTGTACGGCGTAATTCTGTTAATGGTGATGACGTTAAATTACCTGACGGTAAGATTCATCAGGAAGCGAATCTACAAGGCACATGCATGATTGGTTGAAATCTTTAAGTTTGATATGAATACATCTATTTATTTCCTGTTACTTAGTTTTTGATGCAGCTTTTGGTGACTTGGATGGTATGCCGCAGATGGTTACCGGAATAAAAAAGGCTGAATGCTATCCGCCGCGATGGCATGCAAACTATCGGGAAAGTCATTGAGGTCCGAACATCTCAGGACGATGATAAGGCTGCCAGAATTACATCGATAATCACTTATACGCCTCCGGGCCATGGCGTATTTTCTTTGCAAACCAGCTTATCCGGAAAGCCGCAGGAAATCGGAACGGAAGTACCGGTACACTATCATTATGAGAAACCTGCCGAAGGGTTTGCTTATGTTGATGTTAGGTTGAAATTAATCCGTTGGGGCATGATTATTTTCTTGATATTGATTGCGATATCTTGTTTAATTACTGTATCATTTTTGGGATAGCATTGCTCAATTGTTTGTGGCATAATCGGTCCATGTATAGGCATAGGTTTAGGAGGGTTTCCTCCTAATCTCCTTAAGGGATACTTAAGGGTCAGCAAGGGCTCCTCCCTGCCTGGTTAATACGGTAGACATACTGTTACCCTGCCGGATCCCTACAGGAGCTATGCAGGAACCTACTGGAATCCCTGGAGAAGAGGTGGAGATAAAGTAAATATGAAAAGGAGATGATCTAAAGCTGGGATACCGGGGCTAATAATCGGCTATTGGGCAAAACATGAGACAGCAGCGCATGGCGATGCCCTACGGAGGAGGAGCCTGCCGTTCAGCTGTTGGGTTCGCGTGATGTGATAATGAAAAGCTTACAACAAATTCTTTTTACAATGGCGCGGGCCTATTCCCGTTGGATGTAGGGCTGCCCGTTATCGTCGCGGTGCAGTCTTACAGTTGGTGCCACCGGCTCTTTTGCGGGAGCTTTATGGGGTTTGTCTTTTGATGATGTGGTTTCTGCTGGTTGTTCCTCCAGCACTGCAATGATATCCGCAGCGTTGTTCCTGCGGCCAAGGGATAGGCCGGATTCGAAGAACAATCGCACGCGTACGGTAACTAACAACGTGCCGTTGCCGGGAACTTCTATCGACATGTCCGCACCGGTAAACGGTGTGAAAGCCCCTTCCAGGTCGATGTACATCGCCGAGGCGTCGGAGCCGGTTACCTTGCCGGTGGTAAAGTCGATGCGGGTGCCGATGAGCTTTACTTCCATGCGGACGGCCCCTTCCTTCGCGCAGATCTGCTGGGCGGGGATGTGAAGGATGCCGTTAGGAGTGAATTCCAGCTCGGTGGAGAAGAAGTCTCTTACGCGCTTGTACTTGTTGAACCGGAACCCGGTAAGGCCTGCGTGGTTATCGCGGCCCGCATGGAGGATGGTCTTGTTCAATTGATTGACATGTGCGCCATCGCAGAGGATATCCAGCTCTGTCGCCAGGCGCTGCGGATAAGGGCGCCTTTGCGGCTGGCCGCGCCAAAGCGTTTGGCGGCGCGTTTGGTGGCCTTCGACTGCCGGACCTTCTCGGGCACGGAGCGAAGGAAATATTTACCGTTCCGTTTGTAGCCGATCAGGCCGCCCACCTTGCCGGTAAATGTAACTGCTGAAGTGATTTTTGCCATTGAAAATGAATTTGTTGTATAGGGAATTTACGAAATGCAATCCATACAAACACTTCATCTTTGTTAATGTTCCTGTTCATTTTTTGAACAGGCTGTATGGCTTTTACTTTGCTTATAAATGGCTGATAATCAATACTAGTTTTCTTACCGGAAATGGGCATAAAAAGAGGATGAGCAAATGCTCACCCTCATTATCCAATCTCTCCTTTCCCTTCGCCGGCATTACCCGGATCAGGTTTCAATTAAAGGTTTGTATCTCAGGCTCTGAGGTAGGCCACCCTTTCGGGAGATGGAATTACTTCAACTTCGCTTGCTCTTTCTGCACCATGTCGAGATGTGTACGAAGCTCAGGCAAGTGCTTAGCGAAAAATGCCTTGATGTCGGGATCTTCTGCCTTTTCTGATTGCTTTTCAAATAAGTCGATTGCGTCTTTATGTGCCGATTCGAGCTTGTCTAAATATGCTTTGTCAAAATCCTTACCGCTCTTTTCCAGGATATCGCTGATATCCTTAGACTGTGCGTCACTGATCGCCGTAGGCGTTACAATGCTTTTGGATGCTGCCAGTGCTACCAGTTCTTTATTAACCTTCTCGTGCGCCTGTTCCATGTGTTTGGCCAGGGTTTTCACTGAAGCGCTGCTGGCTTTGGTTTGCGCGTCTTTAGAAATACGCACTTCAAACAGCCCGTCTTCTGCAGCTTTTACCAATTCTTTTGAATCATCGCGAACGGAGTCGTTCGGAAGTACATCGCGGTTGGCGTCGCGGGCCATGTTGTCAGTAATGCCCGTGTCGGAGGGCAGTGTCGTGTCGCTGTTGTTTTGGGTACCGGCGTTGTTGCAGGCTGCAAAACCTAACGCTATCGGTAAAAAGTAAACAATCATTCGTTTCATAACTCTACAGGTTTGGGTTCAGGTAACAAATTGAAAATTCTGTGCCACCCTTTTTCTCCTGCTGTTAGCCATCCTTTGCGGAAAAGTGTGGAATCTCCTTCCCGGAATGTTTGCTATGTTCTATGTATTATTAAATTATATATATTTGATAGAGCGAAACAACTGCCCTATCCTATGATGTTCCTGAAAAACATCCTTTTTGGCTGATACATTTGATGTATTTCGGGCCAGACAAGCCCACGCAGTTCCCCGTCGGGGAGTTTTCGGCGCATGTGAAAACGGCCGAATGGCTCATACAATATGATACCGCAGCCTGGCGCCTCTCCGAAGAGGTATCCCACGCCGATATGGACCTCCTCCAGCGGACAGGCAAAGAGTGGTTCGTTTACCGTGGGCGCGACAGCCTGTGGTACGGCGCTTACGGCAGATTCCAGGACACGGCCTACGACCTGGCCATGCATTACCGCATCAACCGGGAAGATTCCATCGAGATCGTCACGGAGCCCAAACCCGATACGCTCATGCTGCATGCGGTATCCCGCTGTATCCGGAGCTCCTATAAGCAGGCCGGGGCCATCCTCGGGCGGTCGTATGTCAGGATGAACAAGTTTATCCGCCTCAACGGCGACCGCAGTATTTCCATTTACCTGCTGCCCGCGCTGCAACCTGCGGAAGTAGCCATGTATGGCGGGGAGTTCCATTACCGGTATGATGAATACGGCCGCAAGCTCCTGGAGAAGCAGGAGTACTACCGCGGCGGCTTCAAAGGGCTCCGGCTCAATACGGAAAGGGAAATCAAACTGATATATGAAGACGTGAAGTTCCCTACCCTGGGCGCCGTCTATTTTGCGCTGCGCTATCGCAACCGCTTCCGGGAGATCCGAATCGAGACGCTGGAAAGCCTCAGCGTGCTGACGTTCAACCAAAGCAGGGGATATCACTGGGAGCACCGCGAAAAGATGTAGGCAAGTCCCGGCCGTATACCCGGGAACGTTTGAAAAAGACCCGAAAAAGGCGCGGTAATTGCTTATCTTGATAGTATGAAACGATTTTTACTATCCTTATTGATGATATGTCCTTTACTCGCCGGCGCCCAGGGCTACGAAGCCCGCTGGTTCGCCCGCGGCGGTGAAAGCCTGCCGTACCGGCTGCTTCCTCCTGCAGATTATAACGCCGGCAAGACTTATCCACTCATCATCTTCATGCACGGCATCGGAGAACGCGGGTCCGACAATGAGAAACAACTCGTCAACGGCGGAAAGTTCTTCCTGAACGACACCCTCCGTAAACAGTTCCCCGCATTCGTCATCTTCCCCAGTGTGCGGACAACACTACCTGGCGCCCATGACGGTAGATCAGGACTCCACCGGCAAACGTTCGTTCAACTTCCCTGCATCCCTGCCACCCACCGCACCTTCACGGTTGCTGTACCAGCTGATCGACAGCATGATGGCTTCCGGCAGCGTAGATACCAGGCGTGTATATGTGGGCGGACTTTCCATGGGCGGTATGGGAACTTTCGATATGCTCGCCCGCTTCCCGTCCCGCTTCGCGGCCGCATTTCCTATCTGCGGTGCGGGTAATGTGAAACTCGCCAAACGTTATGCGAAAAACACCGCCCTCTGGATCTTCCACGGCGCTGAAGACAAACTGGTGCCTACCTTCTACAGTCAGCAATACTTTGCCCTGCTGAAGGCGAAAGGCGCCGATGTAAAGTATACGGAATATCCCGGCGTAGGCCACAATAGCTGGGACAATGCCTTCGCGGAACCGGACCTGCTGCCCTGGCTGTTCTCCCATCAGCTGAAATAAAAAAGCTGCCCGAAGGCAGCTCCACTCTCACATAACCGGATCGATCGTTAACGAGGTATATAGGCCCGGAGCAAGCGCTCCGGGCTATTTTTATTATGCTTTGATAGCCTGCATCGATGCTTTCGCGGCTTCGATGGTGAAGTCGATATCTTCCTGGCCCAGGGCATGGCTTATAAACCAGCTCTCGAACGCGGAAGGCGGCAGGTACACGCCCCTTTCCAGCATGGCGTGGAAGAAACGGCGGAACAGTTCATTGTTGGCGCCGGAAGCGGAGGTGAAATCCACAATGGGATATTCCGCGAAGTGTACGCTCATCATGGAGCCGATGTGGTTGATCTGGTGTACTACCCCGGCGATACCGAAGGCTTCCCGCAGACCTTTCACCAGCGTGTTGGTTTTTTCTTCCAGCTGGGTGTAGATGTTGGGGTGATCGGCGAGCGTTTTCAGCAGCGTGTATCCCGCGATCATGGCGATGGGGTTGCCGCTGAGGGTACCGGCCTGGTAAACTTTACCTGCGGGAGCGATGTGCTCCATGATCTCGCGCCGGCCAGCAAACGCACCAACGGGCATACCGCCGCCGATGATCTTGCCGAAGGTCACGATGTCTGCTTTAATGTTGAACAGTTCCTGCGCACCGCCCTTAGCGAGGCGGAAGCCGGTCATCACCTCGTCCATAATGAAGAGGATGCCGTTTTTGTCGCAAATGTCGCGGAGGCCTTCCAGGAAGCCCGCCTGGGGCAGGATGCAACCCATGTTGCCCGCAACGGGCTCCACGATGATGGCGGCGATCTGGCCGGGGTTTTCCGCTACCAGCTGTTCTACGGCAGGCAGGTTATTATAAGGAACGCTCAGGGTATCTTCCGCTACAGACGCCGTAACGCCCGGAACGGACTGGATGCCCAGTGTGGCCACGCCGCTGCCCGCGCTCACGAGGAAGGAGTCGGCATGCCCATGATAGTTCCCTTCGAATTTAATGACTTTATTTCTGCCGGTGAAGCCGCGTGCCAGGCGCAGGGCGCTCATGCAGGCTTCGGTACCGGAGTTCACCATGCGCACCATGTCGATATTGGGCACCATGCTCACGATCTGCTCGGCAACAGTGATTTCCAGTTCCGTGGGCGCGCCGAAAGACGTGCTGTAGGTGGCGTATTCCTGGATGGCTTTTACCACCGGCTCATACGCATGGCCGAGGATCATAGGGCCCCAGGAGTTGATATAATCCACGAAACGGTTGCCGTCCACATCATACATGTACGCGCCTTTGGCGTGCTGCATGAACACGGGAGTGCCGCCCACGCTGCGGAATGCCCGCACGGGTGAGTTCACGCCGCCGGGGATCACTTTACCGGCCTTTTCGAATAATGCTTGGCTTTTAGTAAACATCTTAACAGGGTTTTTTATTGGTTTAAGAGGCGTACCGCGTCTTTGGCGTAGTAAGTGGCGATCAGGTCGGCCCCGGCACGCTTGATGCTGGTGAGGCTTTCGATGATGGCCTTCTCCTCGTTGATCCATCCCATCTTAGCCGCCGCCTTGATCATGGCGTATTCGCCGGATACATGGTAGGCGCTCACGGGAACGGTTACGCTGTCTTTGATCAGGCGGATGATATCCAGGTAAGCCATGGCTGGTTTTACCATGACGATATCGGCGCCTTCGTCCACATCCATCAGCGTTTCGCGGAGGGCTTCGCGGGCGTTGGCGTAATCCATCTGGTAGGTTTTCTTATCGCCGAAACCGGGGCGGAGTCCAGCGCGTCACGGAAGGGTCCGTAGAAGCAGCTGGCGTACTTGGCGCTGTAGGCCATGATGCCAGTTTTAGTGAAGTTGTTTTCTTCGAGGATGTCGCGGATGGCGCCGATGCGGCCGTCCATCATATCGCTGGGCGCCACGAAATCGGCTCCCGCCTGCGCGTGGCTGAGGCTCATCTGTGCCAGTACTTCCATGGTAGCGTCGTTCACGATCTCTTCGTTCTCTACGATGCCATCATGGCCGTAGCTGGAGAAGGGATCCAGGGCAACGTCGGTCATTACGACCATCCCGGGCACGGCGTCTTTCACGGCTTTGATGGCACGTTGCATAAGCCCGTCGGGATTGAGGGCTTCGGTGCCCTTGTTGTCTTTCAGTTCATCCGCACATTTAATGAACAGCAGCACGCTCCTGATACCCATGGCCCAAAGGTCTTTCGCTTCCTGCACGGTACCGTCCAGCGAGTGGCGGAAGTATCCGGGCATGGAGGCGATTTCTTCCTTCACGCCTTTCCCTTCCACAACGAAAAGAGGCGCGATGAAATCCGCCGGGGTCAAAATGGTTTCCGCTACCATCGCACGGATGGCGGGAGAGGTGCGCAAGATTCTGTTTCTTCTGATCATCACTGAAATATTTTAAAGTTCGTCTGTTACGGTTTTACCCATTCCCGTGGCTTCAGGTATTCCAGCAGCTCGGCTTCCGGGCTGCCGGGCGCAGGGTGGTAGTCGTATTCCCAGCGCGCGCGGGAGGGGAGGCTCATGAGTATGGACTCGATGCGCCCGTTGGTCTTCAGCCCGAAGAGCGTGCCGCGGTCGTGTATCAGATTGAACTCCACGTAGCGGCCCCTGCGGTATTCCTGCCATTCCACCTGCGCTTCACCGTAAGGCGTTTTTTTGCGCTGCTCCACGATAGGCAGGTAAGCCTTCAGGAACGCATTCCCGTTGGAAAACTGGAACTGCAGCAGGTCTTCGGCGGTACGCTCCGCCGTTGGACGAAGATAATCGTAAAACACGCCGCCGATCCCGCGGGCTTCGTTGTTCCGGTGCTTGTTGACGAAGTACTCGTCGCACTGGCGCTTGTATTGTTCGTAATATTCCCCGCAAGCTTCTTTGAAGGTACGGTGAAAATGGGCGCCGTCGTCTCCCGTAATATAATACGGGGTGAGGTCTGCCCCGCCGCCGAACCAGCTGTCCTTCACCGCGCCGTCTTCCCCGTACAGCTCAAAGTACCGCCAGTTGGCGTGCACGGTGGGCACGTAGGGGTTTTCCGGGTGGATGACGAGGAGAGCCCGCCTGCGAGGAAGCTGCTGTTGTCCGGCACCTTGAACTGCTGCGCCATCACGGGCGGCAGTTTACCGCTCACAACGGAGGTATTGACGCCGCCTTTCTGGAAAACGTTACCGCCGGCGATGACGCGGGTAATCCCCCGCCGCCTTCCGGCCGCTCCCAGCGGTCTTCGCGGAACTTCGCTTTCCCGTCCACTGCTTCCAGCGCAGCGCAGATTTCGTTCTGCAGCTGGTGGATGAAGAGGATGAACCGGTCTTTACGGACATATTATGCATAGTTCTTAACGGCTTCGATGAATGCTTTGGCATGATCTACCGGGATGTTCGGCAGGATGCCGTGGCCCAGGTTGGCGATGTAGCGCTGCGGCCCGAAGGCGTCGATCATTTTCTTCACAGACTTCTGTATCTCCGGGATGGGCTTCATGAGCTGCGCCGGATCGAAGTTGCCCTGCAAAGTTACGGCCGGACCGGCGAACTGGCGGGCCAGTTCAGGCTTGATGCACCAGTCGAGGCCGAGGCCCTGCGCGCCGGTTGCGGCCATTTCTTCCAGCGCGAACCATGCGCCTTTGGCGAACACGATCACGGGAGCCACGCCCTGCAATGCGGCCACGATGCGGCGGATGTATTGCAGCGAGTAGGTTTCGAAGTCTTCCGGGCTGAGGAGGCCGCCCCATGAGTCGAAGATCTGTACCACGTCGGCCCCGGCGGCTACCTGTGCTTTCAGGTAGGCGATGGTGGTTTCGGTGATGCGGTTCAGCAATTCGTGGGCTACTTCTGGCTGGGTATAGCAAAATGCCTTGGCTTCATCGAATGTCTTGGAGCCCTTGCCCTGTACCATGTAGCAAAGCAGCGTCCAGGGGCGCCGGCGAAGCCGATGAGGGCACGCGGCCGGCCAGTGTCTGCTTTGTGAGGCTCAGGGCGTCCATCACGTAATGCAGGCTGTCGTTCACGTCCGGGATATGAATACGGTCGAGGTCTGCAGCCGATTTAACGGGCTGGGGAGGATGGGGCCAACCTTTTCGATAAGCTGTACTTCCATGCCCATCGCCTGCGGCACCACGAGGATGTCGGAGAAGATGATGGCCGCGTCTACACCTACCTGGTCTACCGGCATCACGGTGATCTCGGTGGCCAGTTCGGGCGTCTGGCAACGCTCGAAGAAGGAGTATTTATCGCGCAGCTTGATATAGTCAGGTAAAAAGCGGCCGGCCTGGCGCATCATCCATACTGGCGGGCGGGGCACCGGGCTGCCCGAAAGGGCCTTCAGCAGCAGGTCGTTCTGTAATCCGTTCATTCGTTGCTATGATTGATATTGTCAAAATAATCGATGGCTGTCTGCACCAACGCCGGAACCGAAGCTTCCGCGCCGATGACCGGTTGCCTGCCGGCGATTTCCCGGACGGAGGCGCCGGTGGTCTCGCCGATGGCGAAGTACACCGTCTGCCCGTCGGGGCATTTTGTAAAAAGAAGCTGCGCACGCTGCTGGGACTGAAAAACAAGACGCCGTCATAGCGTTCTTCCAGGGAGCGGGCGTTTCCACGGTTTCGTATACCACCAGTTCCTCCACGCCGATATGGTTTGCGTGCAGGGTTTCGGGCAGTTCGTTGCGGCGGATGTTGCCGCAGAGGAACACGACGTTTTGCGTGCGCCCGTCGGCCAGGATGCGATGCGCCAGCTCCAGGGAGCTGTTGCCGGTAGCGAGGATCTCGGCGCCGGGGATCTCGGCCTGGATCACCTCCAGCGTGGCGCCTCCAGGCAGTAGATCTGTTGTTTCACGCCGTTATCCCAGTACCCGGCCACGGATTTAACCGTATTGGGGCTGGTGAACACGAGCACGTGGCCTCCCCGGGCGATCTCCTTCAGCCGCGCGTCCAGTTCGGGCGTGCGGACGGGCAGGATATCGATGAAGGGCTGGTCGCGCAGTTCGATGCCTTTACCGGCGGCGGCCTGGCGCAGTGATTCCTGTAAGGACTTCGTGCTTAATATGCGAAACTTAGCGTTGGGCATTTCTGATTTCCTGGATTACGGCTTCCCCGCCATTGGCGAGTATTTCGAGCGCGGCGTCCTTACCGGTTTCAGCGGCATCCGACACGGCGACGCGCCGGGTGGTGTGGAACGACTGGCTGCCGTCGAGGCTGCAAAGGCTGCCTTCGAAAAACAGTTCGCCGTCGCTGATATAGGCGTAGGCGCTGATGGGCGTGGTGCATCCGCCCAGGAGGGTGCGCAGGAAAGCGCGCTCTTCGCGGGTGCAGATGTCGGTATCGATATGGTTCAGCGGAGCGAGGGCTTCGCGGAGCTTTTCGTCGTTTTCACGGCAGGCAACCACAATGGCGCCCTGTGCGGGAGCGGGGATCATCCAGTCGAGCTCGAGGGAATTTTCCGGGCGGACGTTGATCCTTTCCAGTCCTGCGGCGGCGAAGATGGCGGCGTCCCAGTTTTCGGCGGCCAGTTTCTCCAGGCGTTTAATGACGTTGCCACGGAGGTTATGGAGTTGGTGCCGGGGGTATTTGCGGAGCCATTGCGCTTTGCGGCGGATGCTGCTGGTGGCGATGTTTGCGATGGATGCGGGATCGTCGAGGAAGGCTGTGTTGCCTTTATGGACGAGGAGGTCTTTCACCGGCCCGCGCTCCAGAATGGCGGCGTTGATGAGGCCCTGGGGAGCTGGGTAGGTACGTCTTTGAAGGAATGTACGGCTACGTCGATCTTGCCGGCAAGGAGGGCGATATCAAGGGTTTTGGTGAATATGCCCTGGACACCGATCTCGTAGAGGGGCGTCACCAGGTCGATGTCTCCTTCGCTTTTGATGGGAACGAGTGCTACGGCGTGGCCGTTTTGCGTCAATAAATCTTTCACCAGGTTAGCCTGCCACATGGCGAGCTGGCTATCCCGTGTTCCTATTCGGATCATCTTGTCCATTGTTTTTATTCCTGATTTGCGCCGGTATCGAATATTTCACTGATCATGGCGATGTAGAGATCGCCTTTTTCAGATTCCTTGCGCACTTTGCCGGCCATGAGATTGATCATTTTCTGGATGATGCGGGAAGAGACTTCCTCGATGTCTTCCAGGTTATATTGTGCGCCGTTTTTCTGCTCTTTGATTTCACGGGCGTGGATCTCGGTGAGTTTTTCCTTGACCGCTTTGAGCACAACGGCATGTTTGCGCATTTTGTGCCAGTATAGGAACTCTTCCATATGTTCCTCGATGATGGAGATGGCTTTGGGGACTTCATTGAGCCTCCTGGCGAGGGTTTCGTCCTGTATCTTGCCGAGGTCGTCGACGTTTACGACTTCCACGTGGCTGAGGTCACGAACGTCCGGGGCAACGTTGAAAGGGATGGAGAGATCTACGATCAGCTTGCTGGCGGTACCTTCCATATGTTTGCGGAGGATCGTGGGTTTGGGAGCGTTGGTGGCCACCAGGATCACGTCTGCCGCACGGAGGGTGTCGTCCAGCTGTTCGTAGGGAGCATACCGCAGACCGTGCTTGCCGGCGAAATCTTCCGCTACGGCGGTGGTGCGGTTTACTAGCGTGATATTGCGCACGCCCAGGTATTCCATCATGTTCTTGCAGGTGTTGCGGCCGATCTTGCCCACACCGAGCAGCACGATGTGCTTATCCTGGATGTCGGCCACTTTGCTTTCGAGCAGCCTTACGGCGGCGAATGCCACCGATACGGTGCCGGAGCTGAGGCCGGTTTCGTTCTTGATGAGTTTGGAAACCTGCAATACGCTGTTCACCAGCCTTTCCAGGAAAGTGCCCACACAGCCGTTGGTTTTCGCAAACTTAGCTGCGCCCTTGATCTGACCGATGATCTCATAATCGCCGAGGATCTGGCTGTCGAGCCCCGTGCCTACCTGGTAAAGGTGGCGGACGGCCTGCTCGCCGGATTTCACATAAGCCATTTCAGCGAACACCTGCAGGTTGCCGTTGGCGGCTTCGCAGAGGAGGCGCATTAAAACGGCAGGGTCTGCCGCGAATCCGTAAATTTCTGTGCGATTGCAGGTAGAAAGCACGAACAGATCGTTCATGCCAGCGTGTTGCGCTGCCTGTAAAAGTTGCTGGTATTGGTCCTGGTTTATGGCAAATAGTCCCCGGATCGCAGCGTCAGTTTTCTTATAGTTGATCCCAACGATATGAAAATTCGATATGTCTTTAGGCTGATTGACCTGCATGATTTTCTTCTAAGCTTCCGGCTGCAAAAATACTGTCATACCCTTCAAAACCACGTCAGGGGCTGTCACCCTTATGTCATTTCTCCCTCTGGTGATCGCCGCTCCAAAAAAATGATTTTGATCAGTTGGCTGAATGCCGCACTGGCGAGGCGTTATAACATTGTCATGACGCAGCGCCATGATGGTTGTCATGATATAGTCGCTTCCGTGGCTGGTTCCAGTGCATGAATCTAACAATTTAATGACAGACCATGCGGAAGTTCCCTGTAAAAGCGCGTACTTTTGCAGGAATTTTGACAAACTTATATGGTCGCTAATACTGATACCGCTATCGTGCTCATGAACCTCGGTTCGCCGGACTCCACCGCCGTGCCGGATGTGAAGAAGTACCTCCTGGAGTTTTGATGGATAAGAGAGTCATCGATTATCCCTGGCTGATGCGCAAGCTGCTGGTGGGCGGCGTCATCGTTCCGCGCCGTGCGGAAAAGAGCGCCGAAGCGTATAAAAGTATCTGGTGGGAAGAGGGCTCGCCCTCATCGTGCTCACCAAACAACTGCAGAAAGCCCTGCAGCACGATCTCGAAATGCCTGTAGAGATCACCATGCGATACGGCAACCCTTCCCCGAATATACTTTCGATAAGCTGGTGAAGGAACATCCCGGCGTGAAGAACGTGATCCTCGTGCCGCTGTACCCGCATTACGCGATGAGCAGTTTCGAGACCGCGGCGGAATATGCGAAGGAGGTATACCGTAAAAAGCGCTATCCTTTCGAAATGAAAGTGATAGATCCCTTTACCGCCACCCCGATTATATCCATGCCGTTGCCGAAAGCATGCGCCCTTATGTGGAGCAGGATTTCGATCACCTGCTGTTCAGCTATCACGGCGTACCGGTAAGGCATATACGCAAAGGAGACGTCACCGGCGGGCATTGCCTGAAAGTGAATGATTGCTGTCATGTAGACTCCCGCGCCCACACGCAATGCTACCGGCACCAGGTCACTGTCACCGCTGAACTGGTGGCCAAAGAACTGGGCATCCCCAGGGAAAAGTGGAGCGTATCGTTCCAGAGCCGCCTGGGCAGGGAAGAATGGATCCGCCCTTATACGGACGAGCGCCTGCGCGCACTGCCGAAAGAAGGGGTGAAGAAACTGCTGGTGGCGTGCCCGGCTTTCGTGTCCGACTGCCTGGAAACCCTTGAAGAGATCGCGGTGGAAGGCAAGCATACGTTCATCGAAAGCGGCGGAGATTCCTTCACGATGATCCCCTGCGTGAACACGCATCCGGAATGGGTGAAAGCGCTCGGCATCCTGTGCCGCGAGAAGATGGAAACCGTAATGGTGTAAAAATCATGTGAATAATATCCGAAAGAGCCGGCGTATATGCGCCGGCTTTTTTATTTCGGCCGGACCGGATTTTTTTCGCTAAATTCCATCAGCAAAATTCCAACCCGATGATCTTGGCCGTTCTAAAAGAAAAAACAGGAGAAAACAGGGTATCGCTCGTTCCGGAAGTCGTAAAGCAGTTCGTTCAGCAAAAGGTGGAAGTATGGGTGGAGGAAGGCGCGGGCGCTGCGGCTTTTTACCCGGACGATATGTACCGGGAAGCAGGTGCGGCGCTCAAATCCCGTGGGGACATCCTGCGGGGAGCCGATGTGCTGCTGACGATTCGTCCGCCCGAAGCGGCGGACTGGGAGCAGGTGGCGCCCGGTAAGGTATGGGCCGGTGTATACCAGCCTTTGTTTAACCCGCAATTGATGCAACAGCTTGCCGCCCGGCAATTTACCATTTTCAGTCTCGATTCCATCCCCGCACCACGCGCGCACAGAGCATGGACGTGCTCAGCTCGCAGGCCAACATCGCGGGATATAAGGCGGTGCTCCTCGCCGCCTATACATACGGCCGCTATTTTCCCATGTTCATGACCGCCGCCGGCAGTATTCCGCCCGCCAAAGTGCTGATCCTCGGCGCCGGCGTGGCCGGCTTACAGGCCATTGCCACGGCGCGAAGGCTGGGGCGGTGGTGGAAGTGTTCGATACGCGGCCTGCCGTTAAGGAAGAAGTCATGAGCCTCGGCGCGAAGTTCGTGGAAGTGGAAGGTGCGGCGGATGCGTCCAAAGCGGGCGGGTATGCCGTTGAGCAGTCGGAAGACTTCAAACAACGCCAGGAAGCCCGCATCGCGGAGAGCGCCGCGAAAGCGGACATCGTGATCTCTACCGCCCAGATTCCAGGGAAAGCGGCGCCGATACTGCTCTCTGCCGCCGCGGTGGAAGCTATGCGCCCCGGGAGCGTCATCATCGACCTGGCGGCCGCCACCGGCGGTAATACGGCCGTGACGAAGAACGGGGAAACGATCATGCATAAGGGAGTGACCATCATCGGCAACTCCGACCTGGCGGGCACTGCCCCGGCAGACGCCAGCAAGCTGTATGCGAAGAACATGCAGAACTTCCTGAAGCTGGCCATCAGCAAGGAAGGTCAGTGGCAACCAGATTACAATGACGATATCGTGCAGGGGCCTGCATCGCGCGGGAAGGACAAGTGACCAGCGAGCGCGTGAAGCAATTGCTGCCGGCAACCGTGTGATATTTCATCCAATATTCCAACCGAACAGATTATGACCGCAATCCTGGATTTTCTGCAACTCCACATCGAGATGGTATACATCGTGATACTGTCCATCTTCCTGGGGATCGAAGTGATCTCGCGGGTGCCATCCGTGTTGCACACGCCGCTCATGAGCGGCGCCAACGCCATTCACGGTGTGGTGATCATCGGCGCCATCATCGTGATGGGGAAAGCCGAACCGGATAACTGGCTGGCCCTGGTACTGGGGTTCCTGGCCGTAATACTTGGCACGCTCAACGTGGTAGGAGGGTTCGTGGTGACGGATCGCATGCTGGAAATGTTTAAAAAGAAGAAATAAGCCGCTTATGCCTGGATTATTGACGCTCGCTTACCTCATCGGCTCCATCACGTTCATCGTGGGCCTCAAAATGCTCAGTAACCCCGCCTCTGCCCGGAAAGGCAACCTGGTGGCCGCCGCGGGCATGTTCATCGCTATTGTTGGCACCATTTTCCTGTATGAGGAGAACGGTGAAAGACTGCATAACTACGGCTGGATCTTCGGTGGACTGTTCATCGGTTCCGTAGTCGGCGTACTGGCTGCCAGGAAAGTGAAGATGACGGCTATGCCTGAAATGGTGAGCCTTTTCAACGGGATGGGCGGCGCCTGCGCCATGCTCATATCTATCGTGGAGTTCGATCATCTGTCGCACGTAGGTAACATCGCAGAGATGGCTGCCAGCGTAATCCCGGGATGGCATACCACAATTATTCCGCCGCATGCGATAAATATATCGAACGGATTGATGGGAGGAACGGGCACGCTGCTGGTAATACTGCTGGGCATGATCATAGGCTCCGTTTCATTTGCCGGGTCAATTATCGCATGGGGAAGCTCAATGGCAAGATCCGGGATTTTTCCTTTAATGGCCAACATATAGTGAACCTCCTGTTGCTCGCGGTGATTTTTATCGCGGCGGGGTATATGATCTACAACGCCGGCGCAGCCGCTGATATCAATATCAACATCAATATGCAGGATGGCGTCACGATCCGCGAGAATAGCGCAACCTCCGCGCATTTCATATTTTACGCCATCCTTGTCTTATCGCTTGCATACGGCGTCATGTTCGTGATGCCCATCGGCGGGGCGGATATGCCCGTCGTGATCTCCCTGCTGAATTCCTTTACCGGTGTGGCTGCGGCCTGCGGCGGATTCCTGTACGATAACCCGGTGATGTTAACCGGTGGTATCCTTGTGGGTTCTGCGGGTACGATACTTACAATTCTGATGTGCAAAGCCATGAACCGGTCGCTGAAGAACGTGCTGATCGGGTCTTTTGGAGCAAAACCCACCGCTGGCGGAGGCGCATCCAAAGAACAGGGCAACTATAAAGAAGTAACGATCTCCGACGCGGCGGTAATGATGCGTTACGCCAGCAAAGTGATGATCGTTCCGGGATATGGCCTCGCCGTGGCACAGGCGCAGCACGTTTGCCATGAGCTGGAAAAGCTGCTGGAAGAAAAGGGCGTGGAAGTAAATTACGCCATCCATCCCGTTGCCGGCCGCATGCCCGGACATATGAACGTGCTGCTCGCCGAAGCGGACGTGCCATACGAAAAACTCGAGGAGATGGAAACCGCTAACGCACAATTGCCAACAACAGACGTAGTGCTGGTCTTAGGCGCGAACGACGTGGTGAACCCCGCCGCTAAAAATGATCCCTCCAGCCCTATATACGGTATGCCCATCCTCGAAGTGGAACTGGCTAAAATGGTCATCGTCAACAAGCGAAGCATGAAGCCAGGTTATGCCGGCATTGAAAACGAGCTCTTCTTCCAGCCAAAAACATCCATGTTGTTTGGAGATGCGAAGTCGGTTTTGCAACAACTGGTCGCGGAAGTGAAGACGTTATAAATCTTTACATTTGCGGAAAAACAAACCGTGCCAGCATTACCACAGGCATTTATCGATACATTGAAAGGCCTTCCGGGGTATGATGAGGCCGCTTTCCTGGCGGTCCACGATTCCCCGGTTAGGATCACCAGCGTGCGCCTGCAGCCGCAGAAAGCACAGGATGTTTCCGCCCTGTTCCCACAGCTGGAAACACAGCGTGTTCCCTGGGCCACCGGCGGCTATTATCTTTCCACCCGTCCCTCTTTTACCTTCGATCCGCAGTTCCATGCCGGCGCATATTATGTGCAGGAAGCCTCCTCCATGTTTTTGGAAGAAGCGCTGCGGCAAACAGTGCTCTCCGCCGCGCCTCTTAAAGCGCTAGATCTTTGTGCTGCCCCGGAGGCAAAAGCACCCTGCTGCAGGCCGCCCTTCCCGCAGGAGCCTGCTGGTCTCGAACGAGGTCATACGGCCGAGGGCTGCATTGCTGGCTGATAATCTTTCCCGATGGGGTACCCCGATGTGGTGGTGACCAACAACGATCCCCGTGATTTCTCCCGCCTGGAACACTTCTTTGACGTAATGGTGGTGGACGCGCCCTGCTCCGGTTCGGGCCTCTTCCGCCGCGATCCCGAGGCCGTCCAGGAATGGTCTTATGATAACGTGATGCTTTGCAGCCAGCGGCAACAGCGCATCCTGGCAGACGCGCTCCCGGCCCTCAAACCCGGCGGAACGCTTATTTATTCCACCTGCTCCTACGCCCGCGAAGAAGATGAGCTGCTGCTCGACTGGCTCATGGAGCACGAAAACCTGGTTTCGCTGCCCTTGCAACTGCAGCCCGAATGGAATATCATCGCCACAGAATCGCCTGTTCATAAAGCTTCCGGGTACCGGTTCTATCCCGATAAAGTGAAAGGGGAAGGGTTCTTTATCGCCGTATTCCGTAAAGAAGGCGAAGCCGCATCAGTTAAAAAAGGCAAGCAGAAATTCAACGAGCTGCCGAAGAAAGATATAGAGCGCGTAACGCCCTGGCTCAGGCCCGATGCGGATGTGCGCATGATGCTGCACGACGGGGAAGTGCTTTTATTATCGCCCTCAGTAGCAGAAGACATGTCCCAGTTGCAACAACTCTATATCCGCAAAGCCGGCGTGAAAGCCGGCCAGCTGACGGGAAAGGAGCTCATTCCTGATCATCAGCTGGCACTCAGTACGGTCATATCGCGGGAATTGCCCGGCGTGGAATTATCTTTGGAAGACGCATTGCATTATCTTCGCAGGGAAGACCTCCGCATCGGCGAAGCCCTGAAGGGCTGGGCGCTCATGCGGTTCCGGGATATGAACCTGGATGGGCCAAGATCCTGCCCAACCGCGTCAATAACTACTATCCGAAAGAAAAGCGCATTTTGAAATCCGGCATGCCGGAAACATAATACGGACGCGCAACCGGGCGTTGATACATATGTGCATAATGTGCGTGGATATTTACTTTGTCCGCCGGAAGAGAGAAATTGGATGGAAACTTTTATATTCGTTCCCTTAAAGTATTAGTAAATATGTTAAAGTCAGTAATGTTGGGTGTTTTGATGGCAGGTACGATCAGGGTAGCCGCACAGGATACGCTGTTGGTACAGGGCGCTTCGCCTGATCTCTATTTGACGCATTCCGTGAAGAAAGGAGAGACATGGTACAGCCTGGGAAGGGCTTACGGCCTGAGCCCCAAGGAGATTGCGGCAAGGAACAAGATGGATATGAACGCAGGTCTCAGCCTCGGCAAATCGATCCTCATTCCCTGAATAAGAGCAACTTCGTGCAAACGAAAAGCGCCGGCGCCGGTGTGCGCCCGGTATATCACCGCGTCAACGAGAAAGAAACCCTCTATCGCATACATGTCAACTACGGTAAAGTTCCCTCGATAACGTGCGGGAATGGAACCGGCTTTCCGGCGACGGAGTGCAGAAAGACGCGTTTCTCATCGTAGGATATGTGAAAGGCAGCGGGCAGTCTGCCGTATTGCCCACTGCATCTTCTTCCGCTCCGGCAGAGGTGGCTACAGCTCCCGCAACCAAACCCGCAGAAACCAAGCCGCAACCGGCAGAGAATAAACCGGTAGTTTCCAATAGCCAGGCAGCCGCCCCGGAGACGAAGCCCGCGCCGAAAGCCCAGGCTCCCGCTCCGGAAAATAAACCCGTTGTTTCTACCAGTCAGCCTGCCGCTCCTGAAACGCGCCCTGCAGAGAAAACACCGACCAGCATTGGCCGTACGCCGGAAGTACCGGAAGGCGGCTTCGAAAGCATGTTTAACCAGCAAACCGGCAACGGCCGCGACGTGACGAAGGAAAAAGGCCCCGGCTCCTGGTTTAAAAGCAACGCGGTTGTGGGCTCAGGCAAATACTACGCACTCCACAACAACGTGCCCCGCGGCACCATCGTGAAGGTAACGAATCCGCTGACCGGCCGCTCGATCTACGCCAAAGTGCTCGACGCCATCCCGCAGCTGAAAGCCAATGCCAATCTTATCATCAAGCTCAGCGACGCCGCGCAGGATGCCCTCGGCACCAACGAAGGCCGCTTCTATTGCGAACTGAGCTACGAAGACCTCAAATAAACTGTACTACTACCCATACAAAGGGGCGCTTCAGCAATGAAGCGCCCTTTTTCATTTCCGGTGATACCCGCTATTCGAAACGGAATCCCCGTAAAAACTCTTCCACCCCATCTTCTTTTTCCCTTCCAGCTGGATCTCCAACAGGCTGAGGTAGCCGCCCGGCGCGGCGAATCTGAGGTAGGTCTTTTTATCGCTATGTACGCTTCCGGGAGCATGCGTGTGCGCGGCAGGCTCCATGACGGCTTTGAATATTTTCAATGTTTTGCCCTGCAGCATCGTGAATGCCGTAGGGTAGGGGCTGAGCCCCCGCACGAGGTTGTACACCTTTTCCAGCGGCTGTTCCCAGTTGATGCGGCAATCTTCCTTGAAGATCTTGGGCGCGTGTTTCAGTTCGCCCGCATCGATATCTTGCTGGGGCTGGCCGTGGAGGTTGCCTTCTTTCAGGGCGGCTACGGTGCGCAGCAGCGTTTCAGCGCCCGCCTGCATAAGGGCGTCGTGCAGTTCGCCGGCGGTTTCGTCGGGGCGGATGGGTACTTCGCTGCTGAAGAGGATATTTCCCGTATCAATTTCGTGTTGCAGCTTAAAAGTGGTGACGCCGCTTTTGGTGTCGCCATTGATGATGGCCCAGTTGATAGGCGCCGCGCCCCGGTATTGCGGGAGCAGGGAAGCGTGGACGTTGATGGTGCCCAGCGGGGCATGTCCCAAACCATTTCCGGCCCATTTCCGGCAGCATGCGGAACGCAACTACCACCTGCAGGTCGGCTTTATATCCACGCAGTTCTTCTATGAACGCGGGGTTTTTCAGTTTTTCGGGTTGCAGCACGGGGATGTTGTGTTGCACCGCGTATTGTTTAACGGCGCTTTGGTGGAGCTGGAGCCCGCGGCCTGCGGGCTTGTCGGGCGCTGTGATCACGGCCACTACATCATAACCGTTCCGTACCAGCGCATCCAGCGAGGCCACGGCAAAGTCGGGCGTGCCCATAAAAATGATTCTCATGGGTGCAAATGTATTCAATTTAGAAATCGGTATACAACAGGTATTTCTTCCGGATGCCTGCGAACTGTTTTAATCCCGGTTCCCAGCTCTTGCGGATGGCTTCGGCGGAGAGGCCCTGTTGAATTTGTTTGCGCAGGGTGCTGTTGCCGGCCAGTTTGTCGAAGAAGTTATTGAAGAAGCGCTCCTTTTGGGGGAACAGCTGGTAGGCGTTAAGGATGAAGCTCAGATCGATCTGGTCTGCCTTGGGATCGATGGTGGTGAGGTCGTAGCCGTAGCAGGTGGAATCCATCAGCACGGGCGACTTCGCCCCCGGCACGCTCCTGGGCGTGAAGGCATAGAGATTTTTCGGCAGGAGGGGGTGGCCGTATACCTGGAAGGGCTTGTCGGTGCCTCGGCCCAGGCTGAATACCGTCCCTTCGAACAGGCAGGTAGACGCGTACAGGTAAATGCTCCGCATATTGGGCAGGTTCGGCGAAGGCCTTACCGGGAGCTGGTACATGGTATTATGGTCGTAGTTTTCGCAGGGGACCACCGTGAGGTCGCAGGTGACTTTGTCTTTTAGCCAGCCTTCGCCGTTGAGCATCTTTGCATACTCGGCCACGGTCATGCCGTGCACGGTGGGAATAGGCTGCATGCCCACGAAGGAGCGGAACGCGGGGTCGAGGATGGGGCCGTCGATGTAGTGGCCATTGGGATTGGGGCGGTCCAGCACGATGAGGGGTTTTTTGAATTGCGCCGCTGATTCCATCAACTCCTGCAAGGTGGAGATGTAGGTATAGAAGCGGGTACCGACATCCTGCACATCGAATACCAGAACATCCACATCGGCCAGGTCTTCGCCGGTGGCCTGCCGGTGTTTGCCGTAGAGCGATACGATGGGCAGGCCGGTGCGCGCGTCGCGGCTGTTGTCTACTTTTTCGCCGGCATCTGCCGTGCCCCGGAAGCCGTGTTCCGGGCTGAATATCTTGACGATGTTTACTTTCAATGCCATCAGCGAATCCACCAGGTGAACGCTGGGTGTGATCATGGACGTCTGGTTAACGAGCATGCCCACGCGTTTGCCTTTCAGCACCGGCAGGTAAACATCGGTGCGCTGCGCGCCGGTACGAACGTCTGGCGCCTGCGCCATGAGGCTGATGGGGAAGGAAGTAAGGATCAGCAATGTGAGGAATCGGATCATGGTAAAAACAGGTTGAATGCAACAATTTAACACGGCAAACCGTAAATAAAAACAAAAACGTACCTTCACCTTCTATTATCTTATTTTAAATATTTTATATGCAACAAGTTAAGACCGGTGATACCGTTCGCGTACACTACCACGGACGGTTACAAAATGGCCAGACTTTTGACTCCTCCGAAGGCAGAGACCCGCTTGAGTTCAAGGTGGGCTCCGGTATGGTGATCAAGGGTTTTGACAACGGTGTGCTCGATATGACGCCGGGCGACAAAAGAACACTGAATATCGCCGTAGAAGAAGCATATGGTGCAAAAAGCCCCGAGCTGATCATGGAGTTCCCGAAAGCGAACATCCCCGCCGACCTTAACCCCCAGGTAGGTATGGACCTGCAGATGAGCAATCCCGGGGCCAGGTTTTCCCGGTTAAAGTGGTAGCCATCACCGACGAATTCATCACCCTCGACGCCAACCATCCCCTGGCAGGCGAGCCCCTGATCTTCGACATCGAACTGGTAGAGATCGTTTAATCACGATCGTTTCCAAATATAAACTTGAAAGTAAAAAGTGGTCCGCTGCTTTTTACTTTCACTTTTTAGACCCTTCCCATATGGACAAACAATATGCATACTCCGTCACCGACCGCTTCCTCCGCTACGTGACGGTAGACACCCAATCCGATCCGCAGAGCACCACATTCCCTTCCACCGAAAAGCAAAAAGACCTGGCCCGCATGCTGGTACAGGAATTGCAGCAGATCGGCATCGCAGACGCCGAATTGGATGAGCACGGGTATGTATATGCCACCATACCCGCCACTTCCGACAAGCAGGTGCCCGTCATCTGCCTTTGCGCGCATATGGACACGGCGCCCGACTGCTCCGGGAAAGACGTGAAACCCATCGTGCATAAGCAATACGACGGCAAAGACATCGTGCTGCCCGACGATCCTTCGCAGATCATCTCCGTGCAGGAGCATCCGTACCTCTCGCAGAAGATCGGCGACGATATCATCACCGCCAGCGGTAATACCCTGCTGGGGGCAGACAATAAAGCCGGCGTTGCTGAAATCATGGACGCGGCGCAGTACCTCATCCAGCATCCCGAAGTGCCCCACGGCAAGATCCGCATCCTCTTCACGCCAGACGAAGAAGTAGGCCGCGGCGTGCAGCACGTAGATATGCAGAAGCTCGGCGCAGCATTCGGATACACGCTCGACGGCGGGGAACTGGGCGCCCTGGAAGACGAAACCTTTTCAGCCGATGGCGTAAAGATCACCATCCACGGCGTCAGCGCCCATCCCGGCGCCGCCAAGGGGAAACTGGTAAGCGCCATCAAGATCGCCGCGGAGATATTGCATTCGCTGCCGAAGGACATCCTCAGCCCTGAGACCACCGAAGACCGCCAGGGCTTCATCCATCCCGTTCGCATAGAAGGGATCGTGGAAAAGGCGGAGATCGATTTCATCATCCGCGACTTTACCACCGCCGAGCTGGAAGGGCATGAGTTTTATCTGCGCAAGATCATGGAATCCGTGATCGGCCGTCACCCCGGCGCAACGGCCAGGTTTGAAGTGAAAGAGCAATACCGCAATATGAAGGAAGTGCTCGATCAGTACCCGCAGGTAGTGGCCAATGCCGAAGAAGCCATCCGCCGCGCAGGCGTGGAACCGCTGAAGATGAGCATCCGCGGGGAACGGACGGATCCCGGCTCTCATTTATGGGGCTGCCTTGCCCGAATATCTTCACCGGCGAAATGGCGCTGCATTCGAAGCACGAATTCGTGAGCATCCAGGATATGCAGAAAGCCGTTGATGTGATCATTCAGCTCGTCCGTGTATGGGAAGAGCGCGCCGTATAATTTATTCAGGGGAATGCGTTTTTATTATTACTTTGATCCCTTGTTAATACACAAAACGAAAGAAAATTAAATACATGTTGCTAGGACTCGTAACACTTATGCAGGACTCGCTGCTGTTGCCGAAAGCCGACACGGTGGCCACGGCCGCCAGGGAGCCACTGCCGTGGCGCAGGATATGAAGCTGTGGGATATGATCGTAAAAGGCGGCCCGCTCATGATTCCCTGGGGATCCTTTCCGTGATCGCCATCTACGTGTTCGTGGAAAGGTACCTTACCATCGCCCGCGCGGGCAAACTGGAAAGCAATTTCATGCCCATGATCCGCGACCACATCACTTCTGATAACATCAGCGCAGCCCGCTCCCTCTCCAAGAACACCCAGGGCCCCATCGCCCGGATGATCGACAAAGGCATCCAGCGTATCGGCAAGCCGGTCGACAGTATCGAGAAATCCATGGAAAATGTCGGCAAGCTGGAAGTATACAAGATGGAAAAGAACCTCGTGATCCTGTCCATCATCGCCGGTATTGCCCCTATGTTCGGGTTCCTTGGTACCATCGCGGGTATGATCCAGACCTTCTTCAACATTTCCCAGACTTCCGATATTACCCTGAGCACCATCGCCGGGGGATATATGTGAAGATGGTGACTTCCGCGGCAGGGCTCATCATTGGTCTGGTGGCATATGTAGGTTACAGCTACCTGCAGGCGCAGATCGATAAAGTGGTGAACAAGATGGAAGCCGCTTCCTCCGAGTTCATCGACGTGCTCCTGGAGCCGGTTAAACGCTAATTTTTCATCAGCAAGAAACCTGAATCATCATGAACCTGCGGAGCCGAAATAAGAGACATGCGGAGTTGCATAGCGGGGCTTTGAACGACATCCTGTTCATCCTGCTGCTGTTCTTCCTCATCGTTTCCACCCTGCCAATCCCAACGTCATCAAGCTGGCGTTGCCGAAAGCCGCCTCCAATACCAAGGCCAAGCAAACGGTTGTCGTGAGCATCGATGCAGGGCAGAAGTATTTCGTGGGCACCAACCCCGTAAACTTCACCGAACTGCAGGCGGCCCTCGCTTCCAAGATTCCCGCCGGCGAAGTGGACCCCACCATCGTCATCAATGCAGAAGAATCCGTACCCATCAGCGCGGTGGTTAACGTAATGCAGATCGCAAGGGAACTGGGCGCCAAAACGGTGCTCGGAACCGCCAAGCCGCAAAACGTGCCGGGCCGGAAATAAAAACGATAATGACTTACAGATAAGAACTGCATCCCGCAACGGGTGCAGTTTTTTTATGCCTTCGTGGCGCGGACCATCCGGTCTTTCCCGAACATATCCTTCTTCCCCGTTACGTCGGTGAAGTGTTGCTGCCGCAGTTCCGTGATCACCGCGTCGCTATAATCTTCATGTATCTCGAAATAGAGCTTGCCGCCCGGCTCCAGGCGCTCGTTGGCCAGCTGGCCGATGCGACGGTAGAAACGGAGCGGATCGTTGTCTGGCACAAACAGGGCCATCGACGGCTCAAAGGCAGACACGTTGGCCTGCATGTTGGCGATTTCGTGCTCGGGGATATATGGCGGGTTGCTGACGATCACATTCAGGCAGGGCAGGAGCGCCGCGGCATCGGGCGCCAGCACATCCTGCCGGATGAAGTTGACCGGCGTATGCTGGAGCTGCGCATTGCGGGCTGCTACTTCCAGGGCGCCGGGGCTTACGTCCATAGCCCATATATCGGCAGACGGCCAGTGTTTTTAAGGGCGATGGGGATGCATCCGCTGCCGGTACCGATGTCCAGCAGGCGAAGGGCAGGGTGGGAGGGATGATCGAGCAGGATCCATTCCACGAGCTCTTCGGTTTCCGGGCGGGGATGAGCACCTGGTCGCTGACGATGAGCTCCATGCCATAAAACCAGCTTTTGCCGGTGATATGCTGAATAGGCCTGCCGGCGAGCAGTTGTTCCAGGCCGGCGTTGTATTGTGCCTCCCATTGCGGGGTGAGGTCCATATCCTTATGCACGATGCGGTCCAGCTTGCCGAGGCCGGTGATATGCTCCATGAGCAGATGCCCGATATTGGCGGCTTCGCGGCCGTCGTACAGGGGCGGATGGCATTGGTCAGGCCGGTGAATGCGGATTGGATGGTCATGTTGTACGGCAAAACAGCGGAAAATAGCCGCTGAAACGATATTTTTGCAAACATATCATTTACAACGCAATGATAAACCACCCTCCGCACGAATTTTTTATGCAACGCTGCATCGACCTGGCGCTCAAAGGCTCCGGGCACGCCGCCCCAATCCCATGGTGGGCGCGGTGCTGGTGCACGAAGGAATTATCATCGGCGAAGGGTATCATCACTATTGGGGCGGCCCCATGCCGAGGTGAACTGCGTCAATTCAGTGCCGCCTGAGCTTCAGGAGCTGATCCCCGGTCTACGCTTTATGTTTCCCTCGAACCGTGCGCTCATCATGGCAAAACGCCGCCATGCGCAGACCTGGTGATCGCGCAGCGCATTCCGGAAGTCATCATCGGCTGTGTGGACCTCTTCTCCAAAGTGGCCGGCAAAGGCATTGAGAAGCTCCAACAGGCGGGTGTCCGCGTTACGGTAGGCGTGCTGGAAGATGCCTGCCGCCACCTCAACCGGCGATTCTTTACCTTCCATGAACAGCTCCGGCCCTACGTGATCCTGAAATGGGCGCAATCGGCCGACGGCTACATCGCACCTGCCAGCCGCCAGCCGGTCCGCATCTCCAACCCCTATGCCGACCGCCTCGTGCACCGCTGGAGAACGGAGGAAGCGGGAATCATGGTAGGGACGCAAACAGCTTTGCTGGATAACCCACGGTTGACGGCGCGTCTCTGGCCGGGCAAGTCGCCCGTCCGCATCGTGCTGGACCTGGAGGATAAAGTTCCCGGGAGCCATTATGTGCGCGACGGGTCTGTCCACACCCTGATCCTCACCGCATCGGAGATCGATGCCGGCCAGGATATCGTACCCCAGGTGCTCGCGCAGCTGCATAAGGAGTCTATCATCAGCGTGATCGTGGAAGGCGGCGCCGTGCTGTTGCAGCAATTCATCAGCGGGGGCATTGGGACGAGGTGCGTGTAATTACCGGTCAGACGGCATTAGGCGGCGGGTTGCCGGCGCCCGTGCTCAAAAACGCACGCATGCTCGAAAGCACACATCGCCGGCGACAGGATCGATACCTTCATCCCCGCCGGACATTAAAACCAGGAAATGAACGTTTACTATACGATTGAGAAAAAGTCGACAGCAGAATACAAAGACCGCGGAAGTAAGTTCCTCGCGTACGCCTTCCCGGTCCGAAGTGCCGAACAGGTAAAGGAATGCCTGCAGGAAGTGAAGAAAGAACACCCCAAAGCCACCCATCATTGTTACGCCTACCGCCTGGGTACCGATGGACTGCAATACCGCGCGGTAGACGATGGCGAACCCGCAGGCTCCGCGGGAAAGCCCATCCTCGGGCAAATAGACAGCAAACAGCTGACCGATGTGCTGGTGGTAGTGGTAAGATATTTCGGAGGAACGTTGCTGGGCGTACCGGACTGATCAACGCATACAAAATGAGCTGCGCGCTGGTGTTGCAACTCATCCCTGCCATACAGAAAAACGTGGAAGCGCGCTATCAGTTGATTTTCGATTACACGATCCTCAACGATGTGATGATGGTGGTGAAGCAGAATAACTGTACGATACTGCAACAGGACATCCAGCTGTTTTGCAGCATGGAGATCGGAATCCCCAAAGCCAGCCTGGACCTCACTTTGCTACGGCTGCGCGATATCTACAACCTCGAGATCAAGCCGCTCTGATCAGGGCAGCATCGCGGTAATTTCCTTCAGGCTTGCGCCGAATATTTTCTTCGTGATATCACTGAGATGCCTTTCGCTGCCTTCCAGGTGGATGGTGCGGTGGAAGTGTTGCATCCGTCCTTTAGGGCGAAGCAAAGCGGCCGGGGAAGCGCTTTGTATTTCCACGAAACGCCCGCGGGCTTCCGGGTTGTCTGGCCCGTTGTTGCGGATGCGGACAACGTCTGCATAGACGTCGGCAGGCGTTTGCCCGAGGTAGCGATGCGGGCTTCGCGGCATCGTGAATTGCACGATGGTCAGGAGTTTTCTTTCAGGATCGTATAGCCCTATGAAGTTGAGCGCTGAAGCCTGCGGCACGCCAAACTCGATATCGGAGTTGCCGTCTGCCCTGAAATACGCGACGTTATTTTTGACGGTGAATACTTCTTTGGACAAAGAACCCGCGGCAGGGATGGAGCCTCCGGGGCGCAGGGGATGATAGCGATGGTTTTCTGGCTAACGGGAAACGTTCCGCGGATGCGGATGCTGGTAGCGCCGTAAGCGGTATCCCATCGCTGGGAATTGGCGTTGGTGATGATGTTATCGGAATGGAATCCTACGGCATGTATGCTCCGGTGGATATCCGCGCCGAGGTAATTATGGAGATCGCGGCGGGAGAGGAGCGTCACGGTACGGGAGACATCCGCGGAGATGATATTGCCTTTGTTATTGGGAATGTGGAGATTCCCTTCCAGACGGTAACGCCTTTGGCGGAGGAAATAAGCCGAAGCGCGGATGTGTCCTGCAATGGATCGGGTGGTGGCGCATGTGATATGGTGTCGGTAGAATCGTGCGCGGGGGCAGCAGGGGCTGTCGGCCGTTGGGCCGAAAAGAAGACGGTCTTCGCCGCCATAGGTGCTGAAATGATATTGCTTGCCGTTTTCAATGGTGGCGTAGTTCAGCCATCCGAAGCTGCGGCCGTCGTCCGCAACGGTGGAGGTGACAACCCGGCCCTGCCAGGCGTTTACGATAGCGATGGCGGATTTGCTGGTGCTGTCTTTCAATACGGCCGGCGATGCGAACTCGCGGAGGAATTTCAGGTCTTCCGCGAAGTTGTCGGGCCGGGATATGGTTTGTTCTGTTTGAACGGGCGCCTTTGCTTCCTTTTTGCTGTTGTTGTTGCATGCGCAAAACAGGGAAAGGATGCAAATAGCCGGGATGTATTTATGCATATGCCCTTAGTCTGGCGATCAATATTTGTACAATGATAAAGTAATTTCTTTAATAACGGTAAGCCTGCTTTTGTAGTATAGGCAAGGGTTACAAGGGATGCGGCTTTACAGCGGAATATTTTTTTAAAGATTTATGCGAATATTATTTGCTGTTTTCAAACTCTTTCCTATTTTTGCAATCCCAAAACGGACAAGCGGAAGTAGCTCATTTGGTAGAGCACGACCTTGCCAAGGTCGGGGTGGCCGGTTCGAGCCCGGTCTTCCGCTCAGAAACAGAAGCCTGATTGCATAGCAGTCAGGCTTTTTGTTGTAGCGCATGCATCCCTTAAACCGGCTGCTTCCACCAGTCCCGGGATTATATCCAGATGAATTGCCTACTGCCGTAACAGCAGAATTTTATTAACTGGAAATATTTCAGCACATACTTATTCACATTTTTGTACGGCTTTTTTGGGCATCTGTCAGCCTTCGCCATGAGGCGCAGGCGAGCTTTTCCTCACTGCATTCCTGTTGCTTAAGCATCATAACGACTCCCATAATATGCGATTTCTTTGAGTTTTTTAACTAATAGCTTATTTATCAGCATATTATTTACCTTTTTGCTGCTTCTTGACGGCCGCTCGTCTGCCCTTCGTCTGCCGCTCGTCTGCCCTTCGTCTGCCGCTCGTCTGCCCTTCGTCTGCCGCTCGTCTGCCCTTCGTCTGCCCTTCGTCTGCCCTTCGTCCCCTTTGTCTCGTCCTAAAATAGCTATACAGTCCGGTTGGACTTGTCCTGATACAGGTTTAGACTTAATTTTAAATAAACCTGATAAAGGTTTACAGTAGTGAGGGTAGTCCTGTTTAAGTTTACAACTACATTTTTCTCCTGTCTGGTGATTATAGATAGAGAAGCGTTAAACAAGCATTTACAGGCATGAAAAAAGCCGCACTGTTAAGTGCGGCTTCTAATATCTTACATCCGGAGATTATTTGTATTTCGGGCTGTAAAGGAGCTTTCGTTTACATGTACCTTCGGTTTCTTGTAACGGTGCTCGGAGAGCTTATAGCATCCACCCAGCACAAAACCCAGAATACAGGTCAGTTTCAGGTAAAAAAGGAAACGGAGGAAGATACCCAGTCGCGGGTGAAATCATTCTTATTTTCAACTGTATGCTCCATATACAAATTTTTCGCTGTGCAAACTTACAAAGTAAATCGGCAAAGTCCAAATAACAGGTTTATTTCTTATTACCCCGATCCAGATTCGAGAACTTCCTGCGGTTGAGGAAATAGTACCGCCAGATCATAATACCATGGAATACCCCTGCAAATCAAATAACCGCTTGCGGGGAAGGCTATCCGTCAGGCTGTTGCCGTTCTCCGCCGCCAGCGGTGGTAATCACGATAGGCACGGAAGATGGCCATCATGTCTTTAGGCTTGCCGGATACCAGGCTCTTACCCGCCGCCATCATATCCAATACCAGGCGTTGCGTTAGGATGATCCATTGCTCCTGGGGTGGAGGTTCTTGCGCAGCATGATAAGGTTATTGCGGAAGTTAAGGTACAGCTTGCGCGGGTTCCCCTGCGGCAGGCTTCCCCCGCCTACATGGTACACCACGGAATCCGGGCAATACCCGATCCGGTAACCTGCCCGCTGCAGCCGCCAGCAAAGATCCACCTCCTCCATATGCGCAAAGAAATAGGGGTCGAACCCGCCCGCGCCGAAGAAGGCGGAAGAGCGGATGAAGAGCGCCGCGCCGCTGGCCCAGAAGATGTCCTGCGGCGTGTCATATTGCCCATTGTCCTTTTCCGTGGTATACAGGATACGGCCCCGGCAGAAGGTATATCCTAAGATATCCATCCATCCCCCGCCGCCCCGGCATATTCGAAGCTATCCCGCTCATGCCAGGCACGCAGCTTCGGTTGACAAGCCGCCATATCCGGATTCGCCTGCATCTGCCGTACTACCGGCCCGATCCAGTCGGGCTCCACTTCCACATCCTGGTTCAGTAACACGAAAATATCCGCCTTCACATGTTGGAGGGCTTCATTATATCCGCCCGCAAAACCACTATTGGTAGCATTGCGGATAATCTTTACCGTTGGAAAATGCTGTTGGGTGTAAGCCACGCTGTCGTCTGTAGAGGCATTGTCGGCCAGGTAGATGTCTAACTGTCCATCGTACACGGATGCGCATACGGAGGGAAGGAATTTCTCGAGAAAGCCCTTTCCGTTCCAGTTGAGGATAACGACCGCGACCGATGGTAGCACTGACAAAAGCGTATGTTTTGGCTTACAGAATTTTTTTAGCGTTGCAAATATGCAACAAAGCCTCCAAATATTACTAAATTAGTTTATTGTTAACGGCTTACGGGCCGTCTTTATCCGAATCCTGATGTTCAAACAAATTATCGGCTGGAAATTCTCCCTGATCGCTGTGGCGGTCGCAATTATCGTGACCACCATCTGGTTCGTCAATAACCTGTCCGAAAAAATACAGCAGGAAGAAACCAAGAAAGTAGCTACCTGGGTGGAAGCTAACCGCGAACTGCTGCAGGCTTCGCCGGATGCCAACCTGAACCTGGCGGTGGAAATCGTGACCACCAACACCACCATCCCCTGATCCTCACCAACGAGCAGGGAGTATCATCGACCACCGGAACCTCGATTCCCGGAAGTTGCCCGCGATCCGCAATACCGGAGCGGCAGCTGGAGAACTTCCGGCGTCAGCACCCGCCTTTCATTATGGCGATCGATTCGCACACCAATAACTACATCTATTACGGCGACTCCCTCATCCTGCGGCAAGTAAGGTATTATCCTTACATTCAGCTGCTGGTGGTGGCGTTGTTCATCGGGCTGACGCTCTTCGCGTTATCGTCTACCAACCGCGCTGTCCAGAACCAGGTATGGGTAGGCATGGCGAAGGAGACTGCCCACCAGCTGGGCACACCGCTGTCGTCTATGGAAGCCTGGGTGGAAATACTTAAGGAAACCGAGGAGGTGCGCCCTCTCGCTACAGAGCTGGCTAAGGACGTGGACCGACTTAAACTGATCACGGACCGTTTCTCCAAGATCGGGAGCGTCCCGAACCTGGAGGAGCGCAATGTGGTAGAGCAGGTGGCGGCTATGATGGCTTATATCAAAAGCGCGCGCCCCAGAAAGTAAACTTCACCCTGCAAACCGCAGAGCAGGAAGTTACCGCGATGATCTCACCCACGCTGTTCGACTGGGTCATCGAAAACCTCCTCAAGAACGCGCTCGACGCCATGGAGGGTAAGGGAGATATCCAGGTCCTTATTGAAAATCATCCCGCCCACCTCACCATCGATATCTCCGATACCGGCAAAGGCATCCCTAAGCGCCTGCAGGAAAAGATCTTCCGGCCAGGTTTCAGCACCAAGAAAAGAGGGTGGGGGCTGGGCCTGTCGCTGGCCCGTCGCATTATCCAGGACTATCATAAAGGGCGGCTGACGGTCAAATCCTCGGAGGCGAACAAGGGGACAACCTTCCGTATCTGGCTTCGGAAATAATTTTATTTGGATATTTAAGAAAAGGCTTTATTTTTGCAACCCCAACAACGCACGCGGAGGTGGCGAAATTGGTAGACGCGCTACTTTGAGGTGGTAGTGCCTGAAAGGGCTTGGGAGTTCGAATCTCCTCCTCCGCACTAAGCACCGGCTGGTTTTTCCAGCCGGTGTTTTTTTGCATTCTATAAGCAACCTGTTTTATACTTAGATTTGTTGTATCCTTATCGGATCAAGTCAAATTCCTGGGGATTCTAAGTTTAGGCATACAACTTCGCCAGCCTGAATAGGAAGAATTGAATATCTCTCACCCCTCTCATGCTATTCCTAAACGCTTTGACCTTCGCATTGAATGATTCAGCGGCCGCATTGGTTGCTCTATTATTGAAGAAGTTAAGTATGCCCAGATAATGGTTCTTTATCGTCCTGGCAAGGGTTCTGAAGGACGCAAGTCCCGCTTCTTCCACGTCATTATACCATAAAGCCAGCTTCTTAAATGCCTGCTCTTTACAGGTAGACACCCGGTAGACCTCTCCCAGCCGCAAAGACAACTGATACGCCTTTTGAATAACGGGGTAGCGGCTAAAAAGAAGTTCGCCTCTCTGTTGTTGCTCTCTGGTCCAGAGCCGATGGTGTTTGAAAAGCAAATACCGGCTGCGAGCCAGCAACTGTTTAAGTGTGTCCCCATTAGGCAAAACCTCTGGATGGTAAGCCTGTTGTAGTTTACGAGCCTGCTCGTAGGCCAGGTTCTCCTGCTCGAGTGCTTCCCACCGGTAATGGATCCGGGTCTCCTGTACAGCATCAAACGCCAGTTGCTGCACATGGAAACGATCGGTTACACGATGGGCGTTAGGGAAACATCTTTTGACGGCCAGATTCAAACTGCCGGACATATCCAGCGTCACCTCCTGCACAGTATTACGGACGCGTTTAGGTATCTTCTTCAAGATATCTACCAGGTAATCAGCCTGAGTCCCCTTTATCATCGCTACGATAGAACCTTTGCGACCTTTAGCCAGCTTATGGTCACAATCGTATACAACTCTCCGCTGGAGAAGGCTGTCTCATCAATGCTCAAATAAGGGCTGATATTCTGCTCAAATAGCATCCAGTGCTCAGCATGTTCCTTCTGTTCCCAAACAGGAAAGTCGCTAAGATGGTGCTTGTATTGTTGTTGGAGCTGTTTACCGTCAACGTGGAAAAGCTGTCCCAGCTGGACCGGGCTAATGGGACTGTTATCTAAATGCCTTCTTTAAAAAAGACCGAACTCTTGGGTAATTCGAGTTCCGTCGGCGACCAGATTCCAGTCTCTACTGATGATTTGACCAGTTTCTACAATCTCCCAGCGCCGCCGTTTGATGACAAGGGTCACCTTTTGGCCCCGGATAGGAAAATCCTGCACCCTGATCTCGTCAAGCAGGCCCTTAGAATGCAGTTTGACATCTTTGTATTCCTCTGGGGCCTCGTTGCGTTCTTCCAGATAAATATGAAGCCCATTGGGCGATTGAGTAGTTTTGATCAGGTCAAAATATTCGAGTATGCCGGCCGGCAGTAGAAGTTCGATGAGTTGTTTATAAGTCTGGTCCACGGAAATCTTTCAATATAGCATGTAAAACAACGACTTTTTAATACTTCCCCAACTTTTCAACTTGATCCTCCTTATCACAAGTAAAGAAAATATTAAGTTTATGGAGGAATATCGTTTTGACAGAACTGCATTCAGGATTATGTCATTCAAGGAAGCAGACAATGCAAATATTTTCGGAAAAGATGTTCCATTAAGTGAACGGCTAAGGCAAGCATATTTTTTAATTGCTCATGCTTATGGATTTTCATTGGATCAGCCACCTAAGCTGGATCGCAGTTGTTTTACATCAAGAAAAATAGCTGAATAATGGGCAACATTTTTAATGATGACTTCAGAGACTTTATTCCGGGCTTCCGGCATTTGATATGACAGAAGTATAATTTCTGGATGCAGAAGTAGCCGATGTTTTTTCCTACGGAAGACCTCCGGTAAGTATCGATATAATTACAAAGTTAAAAGGTGTAACTTTTGACGATGCTTTTGCCCAGTCGCAAATCTTGATTAAGAAGGTAGAAAAAATCAGGTTTATACATCTGAATAACCTGATTGAAGCCAAAAAGGCTGCAGGAAGGCATAAGGATTTTGATGATATTGAAAAATTGACCGGTGAGGCAGGTTAGTTATTTATTTTTCGATTTGAGGGACCTTATGTTCGAATTATCAGAAAAGAATCTATTTTTGCGACCCGTAACACATGCGGAGGTGGCGAAATTGGTAGACGCGCTACTTTGAGGTGGTAGTGCCTGAAAGGGCTTGGGAGTTCGAATCTCCTCCTCCGCACTTGAGCAATAAAAAGGTATTCAGCTGGCGGTCTTTACCAGACTATAAACACCGAAAACCTGCCTCACAATAAATTAACCACCGCTGCAAATCGGTGGTTTTTTGTTTTTGGGAGTGTTGTGGGAGATATCTTAGCTCGTTTCGAACTGTGCTTCTTTGAGGTGAATTGGGAATTGTTTAGATTTATAAGAACCACAGCATGTATGAAAAAAGGCAGCACACAACCCATCCATAAACCGTTAGGTGGCAACTTTTAGATACGGCAGGAATAAAAAAAAACAAATGAATCTCACTAAGATAATCTCTACCGTTTTATTTACGCTTTTAATTGCAGCAACCACTTTTGGTCAGAAATCCAAAACCAAAATTTTATTAGTTGGAACCATTCATTTTGAAACACCGGGAAAAGATGAATTCGAACTAAAAGCGGATAATTTTTTGAGTGTTAAACGACAAAAAGAATTAGAAGATTTTACGGATGCTTTAGCGCAAACAAAAGCAACTAAAGTGATGATTGAAAGACCTTTTACCGATCAACGTTCAAGCGACAGCCTGTATCATTCGTATCTAAAAATGTTTATAAATTGCCCGTTACGGAAAGAGAGCAGATTGGTTTTAGATTAGCTAAAAATTACAATTAAATCAGGTAAACTGTATCGACAAATTCTACGGATTGAAGCATGATAGCTTACTGTCGGCCACTGCAAAAGAAAACAACCAGCTTTATGTGCTGAAAGATTTAGGAGACATGGCTAAGGGAATGATGAATGATTATAAGAGCCAATTGCAAAATGGTACGCTAACCGATGTGATAAAACACCTCAATAAGCCAGAAGAGTTAAGAAAAAACTTATCAATTTATCTACGATATTTAATAAAAGTAGGAGCTGGGGAAAATTTTGCCGGAGCTAAATATGTATCAGATTGGTATCTAAGGAATCTGGCTATCTATTCAAATATTGTAAAGCAAGTAGAGCCTTCAGACAAGTATGTTATTTTAATTTTTGGACAAGGGCACATTCCGATATTACAACATCTATTACAAAATAATGAGGATTTTGAACTTGTTGAATTAAGTAGTGTAGTGAAATAAACTGAAATGTGGAGTTGAACTCAACATCCGGCGCATCCGAAAATCGGCTAACTTTACACTGCGCAAATACATTGCGCACCATGCCTGTAATTTGACCGCAGGCCAAATCATGTGAAATATGGGAACAAACGTTACCTGCCCTAACTGCGGGCACCTTTATGTCATGGAAGACGCCATGGCAGCAGAAATCAAAAAGGACCTCCGCGGTAAGATGGAAACCGAGTGGCGCAAACGCGTTGAAGCCCTCGAAGCCCAGAAGTCCGAAATTGAACAAGCCAAACAACAAATAGTCCTGGAACGCCAGCAAGTCTCCCAAGACAAACTGCGGCAGGAAGACGAATTGCATACCCGCCTGCAAGCCGAAAAAGCCAAAATGCAGGAAGCCCTCGGCGAACAGATCCGTAAAAACGTATCGGCCGACTTCGAAAACCAGCTCCGCCTCATGCGCGAAGCGCAGGCCGCCAACGAAGAAAAACTCAAACAGGCACGCCTCCAGGAACTCGACTTCCTCCGCAAAACACAGGAACTCCAAAACCGCGAACAGGAACTCGACCTCATCCTCCAGAAAAGGATCATAGAAGAAAGAAACCTCCTCTCCGAACAGATCCGCCGCGAAGAAGGCGAACGCAATACCATCCGCGAAACAGAATACCAGATGCGCCTTAAAGAAATGGAAAAGCAACTGGAAGACCAGCGCCGCCTCGCCGAAGAAATGCGCCGCAAAGCCGAACAAGGCTCCATGCAGCTCCAGGGCGAAGTTCAGGAACTCGCCCTAGAAGAAATGCTGCGCACCGCATTCCCCTTCGATGCCATCAGCGAAGTCGGAAAAGGCGTCCGCGGAGCGGATTGCATACAAACCGTCCGCAATCAGTTCGGCCAGGAATGTGGGCGCATTATCTATGAATCCAAACGCACGAAAGATTTCGGGGCGACTGGATTGAAAAACTAAAGGCAGACATGCGCTCCCCAGGGCGCGGACGTGGCCGTTCTCGTTACCCAGACACTGCCCAAAGGCATGGAACGCTTCGGCGAAAAAGACGGGGTATGGGTCTGCACCTTCCATGAAGTAAAAGGATTGGTATTCGTGCTGCGCGATGCGATCATGAAAGTGTATAACGCCATCAAATCCCAGGAGAATAAGGGCGATAAGATGCACCTGCTCTATCATTACCTCACCAGCGGCGAGTTCGCGGAACAATGGAGCGCCATCCGCGAAGGTTTCCGGTCCATGAAGATATCCATCCAGAAAGAACGCGAAGCCATGGAGAAACTCTGGAAGGCGCGCGAAAAGCAACTGGAAAAAGTATTGCTCAACGCCGCACACATCAAAGGATCAATTGAAGGCATCGCCGGCTCCGACTCCGTAGACCTCCAGCTGCTCGACGATGCGGCAGAAGCGCTCCTGGGTGCGCCCGATAATAGCAACGATTGACAATTTCAAAATAAATGTGATATAAACCTTGCGCGGCGCCTTTTGCCGCCATACATTTACCGCATGAAAAACCACAAGTATCAATCCGTTATTTTCGACCTCGGCGCCGTACTGGTAGACTGGAACCCCGCTATCTCTACAATAAGGTCTTCGCTACCCCGGAAGAAACGGATTATTTCCTGAAAAATATCTGCACCTCAGACTGGAACGAGATGCAGGATGAAGGCCGCAGCCTGCAGGACGGAACGGAAATGCTCGTAACACAGCACCCCGCTTTCGAAGCGCAGATCCGCGCGTTCTACGGCAGATGGAAGGAAATGCTCGGGGAGACATCCCCGGCACTGTGGAGATTCTAAAAGAACTGAAAGAAAGCGGACAATTCAAATTATACGCCCTCACCAACTGGTCCAACGAAACATTCCCCATCGCACTCATCGAATATCCCTGGTTGCAGTGGTTCGATGGAATAGTGGTTTCCGGCCGGGAGAAAATGCGCAAACCGCAGGCAGCTTTTTATCAATTGCTGACAGACCGGCACGCGGTCGACAAATCCCACGCCATCTTCATCGATGATAACCTCCGCAACGTGAAAGCCGCGGAAGAATTCGGCATCGAGTCTATCCATTTCCAATCCCCGAACAACTGCGCGAAGCGCTTGCTAGCCGCGGAATCCTTTCCGGTGCTGCGGTACAGCAACAACAGTAATATCCTTCCTTCTTTTCATATCATTGAAACTTACTATGCAAGCCGCCACCATGGCGGCTTTGCTTTAACATTTCCTTTAGTCAACTTTAACTTTTTGCTGTAAACGGCCAGTAACATTCAAGCGTCTATAGCGTTTGAAGAATATACTAGCCGGAACGTGCGGTACGATATGTGTGATGGAATGGATGATGCATGCCCGGCAGCGATTAACGGGCAGCATCTATCCGGCTCAGTGCGGGATAAGACTATAAGGAAATAAAATCGAACACATATGAAAAGAACAGGACTGATCCTAAGTGCGCTCGCCGCTACCGTGGTGCTCGTCAGCAGCTGCCCGTAAGGAGCCGTTGAACGATATGACTGCGGAAGAGTCGCGCATTTATGTGACCAACTACGACGAAAAGGCTGATTTCACCTCATTTAAAACGTTCTCCATAGTAGACTCCGTTGCGGTGATCAGCAACAGGGACGGCGCCAAGAAAGAATTGACCCAGTACGACCAGCAGCTGCTGGCTCAACTGAAATCCCAGATGCAGGGGCGCGGTTACACCCTGGTAGACAAGGCGGCTAAACCCGACCTCGCCATGAACGTGAGCCGTATCGATAATACCACAACTTCTATCGGGTACAACCCCGGTTACTGGGCCGGATGGCCGGGCTACTGGGACACCGGTTACTGGGGCTTCCCGGGTATAATTACTGGTTCCCAGCTATTATTCCGTATTCCGGTATAACGAGAAATCCGTAGCGATCGACCTGGTAGATCTGAAGAACGCTACCCCCACGGGCGACAAACAGCTGACAGCTGTATGGAACGCCATGCTGCGCGGTACTGGCGTTTGGAATGGTACCAACATCGAATCCATGGTAAAGTCCGTCTTCGATCAGAGCCAGTATCTGAAAGCCTCCGGCAATTAACCCCGGCAGGATTATGTAACAGACAGGTAATGTAAAAACAGAATGATCATGAAAATTATTAAAACCATTATACTGGGCCTGGCCTTTATCACCGGTGGCGCCGTTGCCGCCAGTGCGCAAAGCCGCCCGCCCCTTTCCGTCAACGTCAATTACTCCATCGCGCAGCCGCTGGGCTCGTTTAAAGATTATGCGGACAAGACCAGCTTCCGCGGTTGGAACGTAGGTGTGCAATATCATCTGAACGATCAGCTCGCCGTAGGCCTGAAGACAGGTTTCGCGGACTTCTATGAAAGAGTGCCCCGTGCGGTTTATCCTGGTAAAGGAGAAGACATCTCCGCCGTTCAGACCCGCACGCTGCAAACCATTCCCATTCTCGCCACGGTACAGTACACCTTTACCAAACCCGATGCAGCCGTGCTGCCGTACGCAGGGTTGGGTATCGGAACCGCTAATATGAATTACGAAAAATACTGGGGCGAATTCGTAGAGAAAGAAAACAAGTGGGCATTCCAGGTGAGCCCGGAAGTAGGTGTGAACGTACCGTTCGGCAAATACTCACCGTTCATGTTCAATGCCAGCGTGCAATATAACTATGCGCCGTACAAGCAGTATGAAATCAAGAATTTCAACACGGTACAGGCCAACATCGGTTTGAAGTTCCATATCCAGTAATAAGGACAACCAATTTAACGGAACATGTGAAAGTGGAGGGGCCGCCAGATTTGGCGGCCCCATTTTTTTGTCCTTACTGTACTTCGAAGAAGCCGGCGGAATATTTTTCACGGATAGTACCATCCGTATCTTTGTAGATGTAGAGCGCCTGCAGCCCCAGTTTAGGATGGCTTTGGATGAAGGCCAGCCCTTTATCGACCCCTAAAAGAATGAGGGCGTTATCGTATGCATCTGCCGTCATAGCGTCAGGCGCGGTGACGGTGACGGTAATGATATTGTTGTGAACGGCTTCGCCGGTCTGTGGATGGATGGTGTGCGCGAAACGCGTGCCCCTTCGTCGAAGAAGCGCTGGTAATTGCCGCTGGTAGCCACCGCCCGGTGGGTGAGGCGAAGCCAGCCCTTTTCGGGCTTAGCGGAGTCGGGTTGCTGCCGCTCGATGCCCACGGTCCAGGGTTGGTCTTTGTCGTTATGCCCCTGCGCCATCAGCTCACCGCCCACGTCTACCAGGTAATTACGGATACCCCGGCCCGCAGGAACTTCGCGATCACATCGGTCGTATATCCCTGCGCAATGCCGTTACAGTCGATCTCCACGCGCGGGTCTTTCTTCAGTAAATATTTCGAGCGGATGAGCAGTTTCTCATACCCTACACGTTCCAGGGTCTGGCGGAGATCTGATTCAGAAGGCTTGCCTTTCTGATGACGTACCACGCCGAAGCCCCACAGGTCTACCAGGGGTTTCACGGTGATATCGAACAGTCCACCGGTAATGCCGCTTACTTCCTGCGCTTTACGTACTACCGTCCGCATGTGCGGGTCCATGATCACTTTTTCTCCTTCGTTGAACCGGTTGATGAGCGACCCTGGCAGGTAGAGCGAAAGAGACCGGTCGATCTGCCGGAAGAGAGATTCCACTTCCGGCTGCAGGGAAGCGGTGTCTTTGCTCAGGTATTTGACCATGTAGTAAGTGCCCTGTGCTTTTCCGCTAATGGTGATCGCCTGTTGCTGGGCCGACAATTGCAGGGAGGCCAGGAGGCACCCCGTCAGCATAAATCCCTTCATACGGCCAAAATAATAAAACCTCATGAGAATGCATTGAGGCCGGTGATGTCCATCCCGGTGATGAGGAGATGAACTTCATGCGTGCCTTCGTAGGTGATGACGCTCTCCAGGTTCATCATGTGCCGCATGATAGGGTACTCACCGCTGATGCCCATGGCCCCCAGTATCTGGCGCGCCTCCCGGGCTATGCGGGTAGCGGTTTCACAGGCATTGCGTTTGGCCATTGATATTTGTTCGGCGGTGGCTTTGTCCGCATTGCGCAGCACGCCCAGGCGCCAGTTGAGGAGTTGCGCTTTGGTGATATCGGTGACCATCTCCGCGAGTTTCTTCTGTATCAGCTGGAAGCCTGCGATGGGGCGCCCGAACTGCACACGTTCCTTTGCGTAACGGAGCGCGGTATCATAGCAATCCATCGCCGCACCGATCGCGCCCCAGGCAATGCCGTAGCGGGCGGATGACAGGCAGGAGAGGGGCACTTTCAGCCCGCGGGCTTCCGGCAGTAAATTCGTTTTCGGAATGCGGACGTTATCCAGCACCAGCTCGCCGGTGGCGCTGGCGCGGAGGCTCCACTTGCCTTTGGTCTCCGGCGTGGAAAACCCCTCCATCCCGCGCTCCACGATCACGCCGCGCACCTTGCCCTCGGGATCTTTGGCCCATACCAGGGCAATGTCGGCGAATGGGGCGTTGGAGATCCACATCTTGGCGCCGTTCAGCAGGATATGATCGCCGTCTTCGTCGAAATAGGTGAGCATGCCTGCCGGATTGGAACCGAAATCCGGCTCGGTGAGGCCGAAGCAGCCCATCAGTTCTCCGTGGCCAGGCGCGGCAGGAAGCGCCGTTTCTGCTCTTCACTGCCGAATGCAAATATGGGATACATGACCAGGAGCCCTGTACGGATGCGGTAGACCGGATGCCGCTGTCGCCGCGCTCCAGCTCCTGCATCATCAACCCGTACGCGATATGGTCCATACCGCCGCCACCGTAATCCATGGGGATGGTGGGGCCGAAGCATCCCAGCGCGCCCAGCGGGCGCAGGATGTGCGACGGAACTCCGCGCGCTGGCAGCAGTCGTCGATAATAGGGCTGATCTCTTTCTTGACCCAGTCGCGCACGGCGCTTCTCACAAGGCGGTGCTCTTCAGTCAATAGTTCATCGATGGCGTAATAATCGGGCGATTGGAATAGGTCCTGGTGCATGGTGTCAGATTTTTGCTGTATGTCCGAATTTACGGAATTACGCCAAAGTTGTACCTTCGGCCGGCAAATCCGTCGCATATGGCCAAATTGATACCTGTGTTTCTGCTGGGCGTCTTCCTGACGCTGGTGATCGCCAATTTCTCTTCGCGTATCAGCCACCAGTCGGCCGGTTCGGCGCTCCCCGCCACGGCAGACTCCCTGGCGCAGGCCACCATCGTGCAGCAATACTGGATGGTTTTCTTCAGCGACGGTCCCAATAAAAAACAGGATCCTGCTTCTGCCGCGCTGATCGATGAGAGCCATGTCATGCATATCCGCAACCTCACCCGGTCAGGCAAAATGATGCTCGCCGGCGCCTTTGCCGAATATGAAGAACTGCGGGGATTTATGTCCTCAAAGCTGCGGATAGCCTGGAGGCGGTACGCCTCGTCAATACCGATACCGCCGTGATCACCGGGCGGCTCAGGTACGACATAAAACCCTGGTGGACGGCCCGCAACTGCGTTTTCAAATAAGCGCCTGCCACGAAAAAAAACGCCCCGGGCGGGAGCGTTTCACTATGATTTCCAGTCTGTTTTATAAGTAAGTTGCCATCTCGGCCTGGATCGCCTGCGCTGCCGCGCGTGCATCTTCGGCGAACTTTTCGTCGTGCCCGGCATATATCACGGCGCGACTGGCGTTCACCAGCAATCCTACATCACCGTTCATGCCTTTTTCGGAAATATCCTTCAGGCTGCCGCCCTGCACACCCACACCGGGAACGAGGAGGAAATGGTCGGGAATGATCTTGCGGATGCTGGCCACGGAGTCTGCCTGGGTAGCGCCCACCACGAACATCATGTTGTCTGCCGTGCCCCAGGAAGCGCAGGTGCGGATCACCTGTTCGTACAGGAGGCCGTCGCCCGCTTTGAGCAGCTGGAAGTCCTGGCTGCCCGCGTTGCTGGTGAGGCCCAGAACGATGGCGAACTTGTCGCTGAAGCCCAGGAAGGGCTCCACGCTGTCGCGGCCCATATAAGGGGCAACGGTAACCGAGTCGAATCCGTATGTTTCGTAGAAGGTTTTAGCGTAATAGGTGGAAGTATTCCCGATATCGCCCCGTTTGGCGTCGGCGATGGTAAATACGTTCTTCGGGATGTATTCGATGGTTCGCTGGAGGCTTTCCCAGCCGCGGATGCCCTGGCATTCATAAAATGCCGTGTTGATCTTATATGCCACGCAAAGGTCGTGGGTGGCGTCGATGATGGCCTTGTTGAAAGCGAACATGGGGTCCGCGTGCGATAACAGGTGCTTTGGGATCTTGTTGATGTCCGTATCCAGCCCGATACACAAGTAAGACTTCCTTTCCTGATTAGCTGCACCAATTCCTGTCTTTTCATATATTATTTATAGTTAGCGCGAATTTCCGGCATTTTTGTCAATTCCTGATTTTGATTTTCCGATTTTCCTTCTTAATTTTTCCACGGTCCACGATTGTCGAAAACTGTTTTCCATGAAACTTTACGAGAAAATTCTATTCGCATGCCTATGCACCCTCCCTTTTCTGCAATCGAATGCACAGCAGAAGGGAGTACCGAAGATAGGCGTGGCGACATCGCTGGAGAATGACAGCCTCCTGTCTGCCGCCGGCTACACCCACATCGAGGAAGGCGCCCGCAAGCTCTTTGGGCCGCAGGTCTCCGATTCCGCGTATCGCCGCAACCTCGCCCGAATCAAATCCATGAAGCTCGACCTCCTGCACTGCAACGGGTTCCTGCCAGGCACCATCCGGCTGACCGGCGCTGAAGCCAATGAAAAGGAGATCCTGGGATATGTAGACACCCTCATGCAGCGCGCGCAGGAGGCAGGGGTGAAGATCATCACCTTCGGCTCCGCAGGCTCCCGAAAGCTCAATGACGGACAAGATTCCGCCACCGCCCTGCGGGAACTGATCGCTATTTCCCGCAAAATGGCGGAAGTGGCAAAGAAGTATGACCGGATCATCGCGATTGAAAACCTCAACGCCGGGGAAGATAATTTCATCAACAGTCTCGCCCTGGTTACCTATATCGCTAAATCCGTCAACCATCCCAATTTCAAAATAACGGTCGATATTTACCATATGCTGCGCGAAAGGGAGAACCCGCAGGCCATCCAGGCCGCCGCCCCTGGCTCGTACATTGCCACATCGCGGAGAATAAGGACCGCCGCGCTCCCGGCACCGCGGGCGAAGATTTTAAACCATACCTTGCCATGCTGAAGAAAGTGGGCTACAAAGGCCGCATCTCCATGGAATGCGGCTGGAAGAAAATGCCGGAAGAATGCCGCCCTGCATTGGCTTACCTCAACCAGCAACTGACCGAAGTTTACCAGTAATCAAACGCACCACATAAAAATTATTCCACTATGACAACGAGCAACAAGAACCGCCGCGACTTTCTGAAGCTGTCCATGATGGGCGGCGCCGGCGTGGCGTTGAGCGCCATGGGCATGCCTGCCAGCAGCTATGCGCGCATCCTGGCGCTAACGACCGTGTGAATGTAGGAGTAGTCGGCTTTTCCGACCGCTTCCGCCAGGCCCTTATGCCCTGTTTCCTCAATCATTACAAAGACACCAACTTCGATATCATCGCTGTCTCCGATATCTGGAAGCGCCGCCGCGAGGAAGGCAAGTCCGTCCTCGAAGGCAAGTTTGGACACTCCGTACAGGCCTGCGTTAATAACGATGAACTGTATAAGAACAAGGACATCGACGCGGTTATGATCGCCACGGCCGACTTCCAGCACGCTTTCCATACCATCGAAGCCGTCAATAACAAGAAAGACGTCTACTGCGAGAAGCCCTTTGCTGAAACGATGGAAGACGCCCGTAACGCCCTCAAAGCGGTGAAGGCCTCCAAACGGGTGTTCCAGGTAGGCACCCAGCGCCGCAGCGGCCCCGGTTACCATGCCGCCGCCAAGTTCATCCAGGAGGGTAAATTCGGTCCTATCACCATGGTGGAAATGACCTGGAACGTGAACCAGCCTGGCCGGTGGCGTCGCCCCGATCTGGTGAGTGAGATACGCCAGGAAGACGTCGACTTCTCCCGTTTCCATTGCACCCGTCCCAAAGAAGCCTGGGACCCCGCAAATACCTCGAATACCGCCTCTTCTGGCCTTATTCTTCGGGTATCTTCGGCCAGTGGATGACCCACCAGATCGATACGGTTCACTGGTTCTCGGGCCTGAAACACCCCCGCAGCGTGGTAGCAGGTGGCGGTATCTACCAATGGAAAGACGGCCGCACCAACGCCGATACCCTCACCGCGGTACTGGAATACGGCCCGCAGAACGACCCGGCCTCCGGCTTCCAGGTAGTATACAGCTCGCGCTTCCACAACTCCGCCGGCGGCACCAAAGAACTATATTACAGCAACGGCGGGATGATCGATATGAGCACCAACAAGATCACCCCCACCGGCGGCCTCCGCGAAAAAGAAGCGGCCGCCATGGGCATGAAGGCCAACCTGCTCCCGAAATGAGCCTCGCAGCCGCAGCCGGCGTAGAAGCAGGCGCAAATACCGGTGGCGACGATACCACCAATGCGCACGTCCGCAACTGGATGGATTGTGTCCGCAAGCAAGACCTGAATACCAACGCGCCCATCGAGGCGGCATATAGCCATTCCATCGCCCTCATTATGGGCACCGCGGCCTACCGCACCGGCCAACGCGCCACCTTCGACGAAGCGAAGCAGGATGTAATGGTAGGCGGAAAAGTCTTTACGCTCTGATTTTTTATTGCTTTCAAAAACGAAGACATTCGGGCTGGACGGGCAACCGTCCGGCCCGTTGTCTTTGCCCCCTCCGCCTGCTTTATTACCCGCGAACCCAGCATTTCCGGCCTTTTTAAGGTCTTCTTATTATCAATATTTCTTAATAAAGCTGTATACTTTCAGCCTGTTACCCGGTTGCCTGTCGCTATGCAACCTTAAGGAAAACGTATGAAAAAGGCTATCCTGAGCATGAGATAAGCCGCATATAAGCCGCCTATAAACCGCATATAAGCCGCATATAAACCGCCCTAATTATTAAGGCGGCTTATATGCGTTTCAAATACGGCTATATATGGGTTGTAAACCCTGGTTTGCACAATTGGGCGTTAATCGTAAACATGCCATGGCCTGCCGGCAGGGTTACGGATACCTGCCGGAAGGACAAAACAAACCTATGCCCGTCCCGGTAAAGGGGTAGGGGCAAATCGAAGGTTACAGGATTATGCTGTGGAAATTGGGCTATTGCCCGGGATGGCGCCTTTTCGCCATTTCATCGGCGATCTCGGCCGCCTGGGTATCGCCGGAAGCGCGGAGGTGACGGATGATCTCCGCATGGTCGCGGTCGTTGCGGTTCTGGCTTAGTTTGAAGCGGGTCTCGATCCGGTCGAGCGTCATTTCGAAGCCGGTAATGGCGCGTAGGTTGTTGCGGAGGGATTTCTCGGGGATGTCAGTGATCTTAACAGGTTGGGCGGACGCGGCTTCGTATTTGTCCATCAGCCTGGTGAGGGATTCCAGTAGCTCGTCTTCCGAAAGGATACGGATCTGGCCGTAGATATGCACGGCAATGTAGTTCCAGGTTGGGATCTTTTCCTTTTCGTACCAGGAAGAGGAGATGTAGGCGTGGGGATCGGTGAAGACGGCCAGGAAGGTTTGGCCTGATTTGAAATCTTCTGCCTGGGGATTGTCGTTGGCGATGTGCCCGCGCAGCACAAAATTGCCCGGTTCCTTTTCTTCCAGTTCAACCGGGATATGTGTGCCGAAGGGAGCGCCGTCGTGCACGCTGACGAGCAATGCGAACGCGTGCCGGCGGATGAATGCGAAGACGGTTTCCTGATCGTTTTCCTGTGTCTGTTTAGGGGTATGCATGTTGGCGGGGTATATAAGCCTCCGCATCGTGGATAACCGCAATGCGGAGGCGAAAGAAAGATAACCTTAACGTTCGGTGATCTCCACGATCTGCGTGGGGGCCACGTTGGCATTGCGCATGGCGATGCTGCGGGCAGTGTTGCCGGCGAACTCGTTGAAGGCCTTCTGTGTAACGGCGTCGTTGCCGGTGATGGCCGGAACGCTGTCGTCGTCACCGCCTTCGCGGATGCTCTGCACCAGCGGAATCTGACCGAGGAAAGGAATATCCAGCTCTTCGGCCAGGCGCTTGCCGCCTTCTTTACCGAAGATGTAATATTTGTTTTCCGGCAGCTCAGCGGGCGTGAAGTAGGCCATGTTTTCCACCAGGCCGATGATGGGAACGTTTACCTGCGGACTGCTGAACATGGAGATGCCTTTCTTGGCGTCTGCCAGGGCCACGTCCTGCGGCGTGGTTACGATGACCGCGCCGGTTACGGGAACGGATTGTACGAGGGTGATGTGCACGTCGCCGGTGCCGGGGGCATGTCGATCACCAGGTAATCCAGTTCGCCCCAATGCACGTCGCTCACGAATTGTTTGAGGGCGCTGCTGGCCATGGGGCCGCGCCATACGATCGCCTGCTTCTCATCTACCAGGAGGCCGATAGACATGAACTGGATGCCATATTTTTCCATGGGTGCGATCATGCCTTTGCCGTTGACGTTGACCATCATCGGGCGCTGGCCGCGCACGCCGAACATGATGGGTACGCTGGGACCGTAGATGTCCGCGTCCATGAGGCCTACCTTGGCGCCGTCCTGCGCGAGGGCAATCGCGAGGTTGGCGGCAACGGTGGATTTACCCACGCCGCCTTTGCCGGAGGCCACCATGATAATGTTTTTAACGTTTGGAAGGAGGGTATTCCCGTCTTTCCGGTTGGAGCTTACGTTGGCAGTCATTTTAACTTCTACTTCCGCTTCCTTGCTAACGAGGTGGTGAATCGCATGGATGCACGCGTTGCGGATGAGCTCCTTCAACGGGCAGGCAGGCGTGGTGAGCACCACTGTGAACGTAACTTTATTGCCTTCGATCTCGATGTCCTTCACCATGTTGAGCGTCACCAGATCCTTACCCAGATCGGGTTCTTCTACATTCGACAACGCCTCGAGGACCTTCTCTTTTGTGATCATAAATTGTTGTTAAATTAGATTGCGATCTGCAAAGTTAACCATAAATGATGTTTAATTTGTCGCTTTTATATTGGACATTGCGGGTCGATTCCTGTATCTTAGTACCTACATGTATAGAAATCTCGTCATACTTTTTTTCCTGGTGTGCTTGCCGTTATTATCTTCAGCGCAATTCAAGGCGTTCAGAGACAGCATCATACAGATATCCGGTATTACCATGACGGCCGACAGCCTGCGGGCGGTACCGGCGGTGAGCATCCTCGTGAAAGGACAGGGCCGCGGCACTATCTCCAACAGCGTGGGCGTATTCTCCATCGTGGCCTTTAAGGAGACACCCTGCAGTTCAGCGCCGTAGGCTTCCGCAGGAAAGACTATAAAATTCCGCTCGACCTTCCCGGCAACCGTTATTCCATGATACAGCTGATGGCCGAAGACACGGTTTACCTCACAGAGACCATCATCAAGCCATACCCGACACGCAAGGAGTTCGAAAAGCTGTTTGTCAGCATGGACATCCCTAACGATATGTACGAGATCGCCCGGCAGAACAACGAGCAGGCGAAGCTGCGCGCCATCGCGCAGGGCTTGCCCATCGATGCGGGCGGGGCATATAACGTCTTCATGCAGAAACAACAGCAATCGCTGTATTACGCCGGCCAGGTGCCGCCCCAGAATATCTTCAACCCTCTGGCCTGGGCGCAGTTCATCGAATCCTGGAAGCGGGGCGATTTCAAAAGGAAAAACTAGCCCGCGCGGCCCGTTGCCTCCTTTTTCCTAAATTGCCGCATCATTCACCAAAATTGTACGTTATGCAGAAAGTAGCCGTGATCGGCGCCGGCACGATGGGAAACGGTATCGCGCACGTGTTTGCGCAAAATGGTTTTACCGTTCACCTCATCGACGTGGCGCAGCCCGCGCTCGATAAAGCCCTCGATACCATCGTCCGCAACCTCAACCGGCAACTCGCCAAAGAAATCATCACCGAGTCGGTAAAACAGGACACCATCGCGAACCTCCATACCTTTACCGACCTCGCCGCCGGCGTGAAGAATGTGGAACTGGTGGTTGAAGCCGCTACGGAAAATATCGACCTCAAGCTCCGCATCTTCCGAGACCTCGATCAGCATACCGACCCGGCAACCATCCTGGCCACCAATACCTCTTCCATTTCCATCACTAAAATAGCCGCCGCTACTTCGCGCCCCTGCAAAGTGATCGGCATGCACTTCATGAACCCCGTTCCGGTCATGAAACTGGTAGAGATCATCAACGGTTACGCCACTGAATCCGAAGTCACGGAAACGGTTCGCGCCCTTTCTCTACAGCTGGGCAAAGTGCCCTGCATCGTGAACGATTATCCCGGCTTCGTGGCCAACCGCATCCTCATGCCCATGATCAACGAAGCCATCTCTGCGCTTCATGAAGGCGTGGCCGGAGTGGAATCCATCGATACGGTCATGAAACTCGGCATGGCGCACCCTATGGGCCCGCTGCAACTGGCAGACTTCATTGGCCTCGACGTATGCCTTTCCATCCTCCGCGTGCTGCACGACGGCTTCGGCCAGCCAAAGTACGCGCCTTGCCCGCTGCTGGTGAACATGGTAACCGCAGGGCACCCGGGCGTGAAGAGCGGCAAAGGATTCTACAAGTACGAAGGCGTGGGCAAAGAGCTCACGGTCAGTGACCGCTTCCGTCAATAAAGATACTCCCCTCAAATAAGTGACCCGCCGGCTTCAGTGAGAGCCAGGCGGGTCTTTCCATCAAATCCCACATCAAATTCCTGTATTACTTATGCTTCGGCGAAGATTTGTATAAGTTCAGGTCAAGTTTCTCTGAAATGTATTGGATCGCCGCCATGGCCTTTACGCTGTTGCCGACGGGGTCCAGCGGGGAGAGAACGCCGCGATGGCCATCTTGCCCGGTACCACGGCGATCACGCCGCCGCCTACGCCGCTCTTACCGGGTAGCCCTACCGGTACAGCCATTCCCGGACGTAGTGTATAATCCTTCCATAGACATCGCGGCCAATACCTTCGGCACGTATTCTTCATTCAGTAAACGTTTACGCGTAACCGGGTTCACGCCGCCATTGGCCAGCATGCCGGCCATCACGGCCAGGTCTTTTGCGCTGACGCCAACGGAGCATTGTTTGGTGTAGCTGTCGCAGGCATCGAGCGGGTCTGCCCACATATGCCCGTAAGCTTCCAGCAGCATGGCGATGGCACGGTTGTGCTGGTTGGTCTCGGCTTCCGATTTATACAATTCCTCGATCAGCTTCAGCGGCCGGCCGGCCAGCTCGCCGAGGTAATCCAGCACGATCTGCCACTGTGCGTCTTTGTTCGGTCCCTTCACCATGCTATTGGCCGCCATGGCGCCGGCGTTGACCAGCGGGTTCTGTGGCGAATAGCCTTCCAGCTCGATGGCGATGACGGAATTAAACGGCATGCCCGTGGCGTTAACGCCAATGCCGTGCATGATGCTGTCTGGCCCCACCTCCATCATGGCCCTGCATAGCACGAACGCTTTGGAAATGGATTCGATGCCGAACTCGTATTTGGAATCGCCCACTTCATACACCTTCCCGTCTGCCGTTACGATCGCGATACCGAAGAGGTTGGACGGTACGTTGGCCAGGAACGGAATATAATTGGCGTTGGCGCCGCCCTGCATACCGGCGAACTTCGCATGCGTCTCCTTCAGCAGCGCGTTCAGGTCCTGCGCCGGCGCCGCCAGCGGCAGGATTAACACGGTCAGCAGGCCCATCAATGAACGTTTCATGGTAGCAATTTTGAGGTTTAGAATTTGAACATGGCCGACAGCTGAAGGCGGTGATTATCCGCATTCATACCGTCGATATTGTTCCGGTAGCCGTATAAATATTCGATACCAACTTTCATGAATTGATTCGGGTACCAGAGCAGGTTGCCAACACCGTATTGCGAGAAGTTGAAATCGGAGGAAGGCTGGTATGCTTTGGGTTTGAGCGTGAGATAGCCCCATCCCACGGTGGTGCTCCACTTATCGGACCACCAGTGGTCATAGAACCCCATCACGCCGAAAGCCGGTACGGTATTGAGCTTCTTTTCAGGGGAGTGGTAAATGGCGTCATACCCATTCCCGCCGATGTCGTCGAAATAATTCGCGATCCCTTCGCCATATGCCGCCTGGTATACGAAGTTGTCCTTGTTGGGCAACTGGAATGTTCCGGTAAGATTGACGCCCCAGCCCGGCGTGCTCTTGCGGTCGAGCCCGGGCGTTTCATAAGTGAGCGGGTGAAACGCGCCGGCCAGGCGGATGTGATTGCCTGTACCCCAGTCGTGCCGCACGCTCACAACAGCATCGGGTAACTGCTGCAGGCTGGCATACCCGCTGTCCGTAGGCAGGGTGATGTTGCCGCTGGGCTTTTCGAGCGATACGGCGATATTGGTCTTTTCACCGACCGGCTGTGTGTATCGTACCTGCACCTGCCGGGAAAAGATCATCGAATTAGGCCCCAGTAATCGATCGTATTCGGGAATACATCGATGTCCATGAAGTTGGACCAGTATTGGCCCGCCCCGAATCTCCCATACTCGCCCCACGCGTGGCGCAGGCGGGGAACGGAGGAACCGTCGGGGTTGAAGAGATCGAATTCCAGTATGGTCTTCAGCTTATTATTCCCGATGGGAATAGAGCCGATGAAGTTGAAACGGTTTGCCGGATGGAATACGAGGTATTTGTTTTGTGGTCGTTGGGGATGAGGATGGTGCTGGGCTGGAACGCGTCGTGATTGGTGGTACGGTGGAAGTCGTGGATGGCGTCGAATTGGACGAACCCGCCTATTTCGAGGGATACGCCTTTGTTGTCAGCCAGTACGAACCCGCCGAACCTTCCCGATTCGATGGCGCTCCTTGTCTGGGAACGGGCTTCGGGATCGATCCGGTTGATGCGCAGTTCGATCCTTCGCAGCCGGGCTTCAATGGAATCGAGGCGCGCCTGGGATTGGGGATCCTGGCCGTAGGACTGCTGCATTGTCAGCGTGCCTATGGCCAGGAGTGCACATCGCGCGGCCAGCTGTATGATCGGTCGCATATTCATGATGTACGTTTTGGTGAATCAGGTTTTGGCGGGTGAGGGTTTCTTCTTTACGGATGCACTGATGATGAATGGCGCCGCTACGAAGACAACCGTTCCAATCGCTACTACGCCTACGTAGAAAGCTGGACTGCCGACGGGCAGTTGCGTAGGCGGGAAGAAGGCCACCACGAACGAGAACGCCACGGCGATGAACCCGATGCCTGCGATCAGCCACATGCCGGTATTGCCGCCCGGCACTTTGTATGCGCGCACCAGGTCGGGTTGTGTATACCGCAGCTTGATGGCCGATGCGTACATGAGCATGTACATGATGAGGTACAGTCCGATCGTTAATGCGCTGAGGAGGAAGAACGCCACGTTCACATCATCCATCACGAAGTAGAGGCTGGACAGCACCGATACGATGCAGCCCTGTACGATCAGGATATGGCTCTGCACGCCGTTCTTGTTGGTATGCGCCAGGAAGGGCGGGAGCTGTCCGTCTTTGGCCGTCCATAGCAGCCCGCGGCTGGGACCGGAGATCCACGACATCACGCCGGCGAGCACGCCGAAGGCCGTGAGTGCGCCCATGATGTTGGTGACCCATGGCACGCCGAGCCTTGCGAACTGCTGATCGAACGCTACGAGCAGACCGCCCTGCAGATCGATCTGGTCATACGGCAGCATGGCCGCCATACCGAGCGATCCGAGCGTGAACAGCCCGAAGGAGATCAATGCCGCGAGGAAGATGGCGGCAGGGAATTGTTTCTGCGGATTGAAAGCTCCTGCGCGTGCACCGCGTGCACTTCCACGCCTGCAAACAGGAGGAGGATGCCGGCGAGGAACGCGATATCGCCCATGCCGTTGATGCCGGGGATGAGGCGCGGATGGATGCGGCCCTGGGTCTCATGGACGAGCGAATGCTGTTCCGCGGGGATGTTCAGGAATTCCAGCGGATGCCCTTCCGCCAGCCAGATGGCCGCCAGGAGGATGACCGCGATGCCGGGGAGCACGGTGCCGATGAGGAACCCCTGGCTGGAGATCTTCGATACGATATCCGTTCCCTTGAAAGTGATCCAGGTGGCGAACCAGTAAATGCCGATGGAGAAGACGCCCACGAAAGTCCCGTTCAGCGCCAGCTCCGGCCGGCCGATCATATAAGCGATGCTGGCCGCGGCAAACGCCAGTACGGTGGGGTACCATACTACGTTCTGGATCCATTGGAGGAAGATGGCGAGGAAGCCCAGTTTCTGGTTGTATGCTTCCTTCACCCAGGTGTAAACGCCGCCCCCTTTCGCGGCGAAGGCACTGCCCAGTTCGGCGCCCACCAATGCGGCGGGCATGAGGAACAGGAAGGTCGCGAAGCCGATGTAGAAGAACATCGTCAGCTCTTCCTTCGCCATCATGGGAAGCCCCGGAGGGAGATCACCGCCGCAGCCGTCATTAAAGCCAGCTGTACGGTGGTGATCGATTTATTTTCTGATGCCATGTTTTGATTGTTGATGAGGAATAGGATAGATGCGCTCTAGTGGTGGTAGCCGCCGGACTCTTTCTGCGTGGCGGACGAGGCAACAGGGTGGTTCTTGAAATACTCGATTGAGCGCTTCACGTCGTTGATGAACAAAGCGGCCATATCGCGGCTGAAGCCGTGGCGCACGAGTATTCTTTGAATCACAACATCCTGCATGTGCGCCGGCAATGGATAAGCCGGAACCTGCCAGCCCCGCATCCGCAGCCTGTCTGCCAGGTCGTATAAAGTAAAGCCCGGATTGGTGCCTTCCTTCATTTTCCAGCTGGCGCCGGGCAATCCGCCCCTGCCGTTATAGAACAGCGTGAATAAACCCAGCTTTTCGATCTCGTCTGCGATGTATTGGGCATGACCAAGGTTCGCTTCCTGTATCCTTTTGTACCCGTCGCGGCCGAGGCGCAGGAAGTTGTAGTATTGGGTGATGATTTGTCCGCCGGGGCGGGAGAAGTTCAATGCAAAGGTGGGCATATTGCCACCCGGTAGTCTACGTAGAAGATGAGGTCTTCCGGCAGATCGGTACGATCTCTCCAGATCACCCAACCCACGCCCAATGGAGAGAGCCGTATTTGTGGCCGGAGGCATTGATGGATTTTACGCGGGGAGGCGGAAGTCCCAAACGATTTCGGGGCTGATAAAAGGGCTGATGAAACCGCCGCTGGCGGCGTCTACGTGTATGGGGATATCGAGGCCTTTTTCTTTCTGAAGCTTGTCGAGGCGGTCGCTGATGGCTTTTACATCTTCGTACATACAGGTATAAGTAACGCCGAAGGTGGGCACCACGCCGATCGTGTTTTCATCGCAGGCAGCGGCCACGTCTTCCGGGCTGAGGGTAAGCTTATCCGGTGCGATGGGCAGCTCGCGGATCTCGACATCGAAATACCTGGCGAACTTATGCCAGCATATTTGTACGGAACCGGTAATGATATTGGGAGTGCTGGTATCTTTCCCTTCTTTTTTGCGGCGGTTGCGCCATTGCCACTTGAGGGCGAGCCCTCCCAGCATGGCGGCTTCTGAAGACCCGGTGGTGGAGCAGCCGATGGTGTTGGCGGCATCCGGGGAGTTCCAGAGGTCTGCCAGCATATGGACGCAACGGTTTTCGATCTCGGCTGTCTGGGGATACTCGTCTTTGTCGATCATGTTCTTATCGATCGTCTGGTCCATGATCTTATGTACTTCGGGCTCTACCCAGGTCTGGCAGAAAGTGGCGAGGTTCTGCCGGGAGTTGCCGTCGAGCAGCATTTCGTCGGATACGATCACATAAGCATGCCTGGGGTCCATTTCCGTACCGGGGAACTTGTACTTCGGCGCAGAGATGGTCAGGTCTGAAGAAGCGTAGACTGCCTCTTTATAGAACCCCGAACCGCGTTTTTTCATGTAATGCCATGTTAACACTTTTTATTGGATTAAGGATATACGGTCAATACAGGGCATGGCAGCGGCGGACGCAACCGGTGTGCGCATGCATATAGCAGGGTGCAGTGCTGATGTATGGAAAGGGTTTACTGATTGATTAACAGGAATAAAATGGATTTGTTCAACGGCCGTGGAGGGTGGTTAACGATAGCTGACGCAAAATACGGCTCATCAAAACTGTAAATACGGCTCAATTTTCGGCTTATTTGAGCCGTATCCGGTGAAGAAATGAGCCGTAAATGATAAATCGCAAATCAGTATGCGAAAAATTTAACAAAGCATCCCCACCCCGGTTCTTCCGAATCCGGCTTACATGTAAAAAGATTTAGAGTCAGTGGATCTGGGTTAACCCGCGTACTTTTCGCGGTATTCTTTGGAGACAGGCCAACGATTTTGCGGAATAGCTGGCGGAATGCTTTTGCGTCTTCATATCCGGCCTGGATCATGACGCCGGTAATGTTGTCCTGTTTTTCTTCCAGCAGTTTCTTGGCCGCTTCGATACGGATGCGTTGCAGATACTCAATGGGCGTAATGCCGGTGGCGGATTTAAACCTGCGGATGAAATTGCGGCGGCTGACAGGCAGGTCGTGTATCACTTCTTCCACTGTAACACGATCCTGGAAGCGCTCTTCCATCCGCTGCTGCGCTGCCGTCACCAGCTCATCGTTGTGTGCGCGGGAGGGACCAGTTCGCGAAATAGGACTGCTGCGCCCGGTCCATATCAATGGCGAAAACCTTCGCCGTGTAGATGGCCGTAGTGCGATTGCAGTACTTTTCGAGGATGTGCAGCAACAAGTGGAAGGTGGACGTTGCGCCTCCGCTGGTGTAAACGCCGCGGTCGTCGGTCACCACCACATCAGGGTCCACGATCACTTCCGGGAAGTGGCGCGCCAGGGACTCCACGGCGGTAACGTGCGTGGTGGCCTTCCTGTTGTTGAGCAGGCCTGTGGCCGCCAGCAGGAACGCCCCCGTGCAGAAGCTCGCTACCTCCGCTCCCTTGCCCGCCTGTTGACGGATCCAGGGTACGAAAGCCGCATTCTGCCGCAGGAAATCAGCAACGTTACCAGGCCTGAAAGCAGGGATCAATACCAGGTCGGATGCCGTCACCTCTTCGTGCGACAACGGCAGGTACTGCTCATCGGGGAATGCCACGGTCTCATCTTCCGGGTGACGGATCAGCCGGATGTCGAAATAGGGCATGCCCGTGTTGTCCTGATAATAATGGTTTACAGTCTGAAAAACGTCCAGGAGCGCTGCGATACTAATAGGTCTGTACTGCTTAGTTAGGAGAATGGATAGCTTTTTCATAAATGCATTGGCGGGTGAGTACCGAAAGTACATTTTTTCCATCACAACTGGCCCTGAAAGCCAAACACATCACGCTACGGTTGTTCCCAAAAAAGCCGGCGTTCCAGCCGGCTTTTTCTTGTGATAAGTTCTTTTTTAGCTCCGTATCCCGTTCGAAGGAGCGGCCGAAAACTCATGTCCGCAATACACGCAATGGGTTAAGCCGGCTTGTTTGCTGGATCGCGCCCCGCAGGCAGGACAATCCCTGCCGCTATTGGCAGGTGGCGTCTCATGTTCCGGTGGCGGTAGTTTCAGGTTTTCAATAATCTCCAGCGGTTTGTGCTTTTCTTCCGTCATGTTTCCTTTTTTTCCTGATGTAATCGGTGTTCGTCTAATGGTTACTCCTGACTATCGGTATCTATCCGCTAGTATTAATTCATTAAATATATCAAAAACTACTAATTGAAAAATCTCTGTGATAGGCGGCAATAAAAAAGCCGCCCTCCAAAAGGAGAGCGGCGATGGTTTTTACCAAGGAATGGTATATCAAATGCCTGCTGCCGTGCGCCTTGCGGTTTCGGCAAGCAATGCATCGAGTTGGCCGCGGTCTCTCCATTTCCCCGGAAAGGAGGCCGCGGATCTTTAACGTGTTATGAATATCTTCCAGCGGATTGGCGTCCAGCAGCAATAAGTCTGCGTGATTACCGGGCGCTACGGCTCCGTAGCCTTTCTGTCCGAGGAATTTGGGCCCGTTTATCACGGAAGCTTTTAGCGCCTGCTGAGGCGTCATACCGTATTTAACCATCAGCGCCAGCTCTTCGTGCAGCGCAAGGCCGGGGTAGCAGTAGGAGTTGAGGTACCCCGCGTCTGTACCTGCCAGGATGGTCACATCGGCGGCCACCAGGTCGGCCAGAACGGCGGCGGATTTTTCATAATTAGCCTTGCGGAATTCGATAGCTGCGGCATCGTGCCTGAGGATATTATTTACGCGCCCGGTGTAAGTGCTTTGCAGTCCTTTGCCGATGTATTGAAGATAGGCGTCGTGGCTGCGGTCCTGCTCGTCCCAATAAGAGAGAATGTGTCCCAGGCTGAGGGTCGGCGTTACCGCAACTCCTTTCGCCGCCATATAGCGGAACATTTTCTGCGCGGAGGCTTTATCGTACGTTGCGTTTATCCTGTCGGTCAGGGCGCGGCCTTTGAGCGTGCCGGCGGCTACCTCACGGCTGATAGCGGCTTCTTCGGAAGAGCCGGCTTTCAGGAGATAGGGATATGCTCTATGGAGCTGAGCCCTGCATCCACGATGTCTTTTATGGGAATGGCGTAAGGCACGTGCCCGGAGATGGCGAAGCCGCGCTTACGCGTTTGGCGGATGCTTTCGAGGTAAAGGTCGGGTTGTAGGGTATTGTCGGTGATCTTCACGAAATCTACCCGCAGGCCCTGTAGGGAATCAAGGGCTTGGGCGAGCTCTTCCTTCGTTCCGATTTCAATATCGCCTTTACAAACAGATTTGTAACCTTCCAGCTTAGGGCCGGAGGTGAAGACGTGCGGGCCTTCCATGAGGCCGCGGAGATGGAATCGCGCCAGGCCAGGACGAAATGGCTGATGTCTGCCGCGCAGTCGCGCACGCCGGTGATGCCATATGCGAGCATGAGCGGGAGAAGGTTGCGGTTTTCATGGGCGAGGGTGTCGCCACCGCCAAAGTGCATGTGATTATCCCACAGGCCGGGCATAAGGAATTTGCCGGTACCGTCTACCACCACGGGGCGGTGTGCCGGAGCTTGCCGTCGGGCGTTACGGCGACGATGCGCCCGTCTTTCACCACCACCGCCTGGCCGGGAGCCGTGCGGCCCCGTTCCACATCGATAACCGATACGGAGCGGATGATGAGGTCGGCGGGAGCCTTCTGCGCGCGAGCGCCGGAAAAAACGGCGGTGAGCCATAGTAACAGGAGCGTTCGTTTCATCCGGTGAATGTACGGCGGCGACTGCCCGTTGGATGGTACATGTTGAAACAATCCCGGCATTTTTTACCAGGAAGTTCACGGACGAGATTATCGTATATTAGATGTATGAATTACAAGACCCTTGGCAGCAGCGGGCTGCGCATCAGTGAGGTTTCTTTCGGCTGTATGTCGCTCGGGATGGACGATGCCGCCAACGCGCGGATACTTCACCGTGCGGTAGAGCTGGGTATCAATTTCTTCGATACCGCCGACCTGTATGATAAAGGCTTCAACGAAAGCAGTGTGGGAAAGCCTTCAAGGATAAACGGAAAGATGTGATCCTGGCCACGAAGGTAGGCAACCAATGGCGGCCTGATGGCACGGGGTGGGACTGGAACCCCGTAAAGAATATATCCTGGCCGCTGTTGAGAAAAGCCTGCAGCGCCTGCAGACGGATTACATCGATCTGTATCAGTTGCATGGCGGTACGATCGAAGACCCTATCGATGAAACCATCGAGGCATTCGAGCGTTTGCAGGAGCAGGGGAAGATCCTGCACTATGGCATTTCATCGATCCGCCCCAATGTTATCCGTGAGTATGCGAGACGCAGCCGCATCGTGAGCGTAATGATGCAATACAGCCTGCTGGACCGCCGGCCGGAAGTGTCCTGTCTGCCCATCCTGGAGCAGCACAATATCGGCGTGCTGGCGCGTGGCAGTATGGCGAAGGGGCTGCTGGCAGGTAAGCCTGCTATCGATTATCTCCACCTCACACATAAAGAAGTGGAGAACGCGCAGGCCGCCATCGGCGAAGTGTCCGGTAAAGACCGCACGGCCGCGCAGGCTGCGATTAAATTCGTGTTGATGCATCCAGCGGTCACCAGTGCCGTAGCAGGGCTACGTACCATCGGACAGCTGGAAGATGCGGCAGGTGACGCGCCCCGCTTTAATGAAGCCGAATATGAAATGCTCACCGCCAGCGTTCCCGTAAAGGAATATGAACAGCATTACTAACCCATCGCAATAAAGACAAAAGGCTGACCGGATAACTGGTCAGCCTTTGCTTTTTATATCCGCTTGTGAACTTTTATTTCTTCAGCAATCCCTGTCTTTCCAGGGGCAGACACCAACGCTTTGGTGTAGCTGCGGGAGAAATCGTCGATGCCATTGGGGTTCAGTGTTTCGGACTGAACCGAAAACAGCAGTGATTCGTTCCCTGCATCGTAGAGGTTGCTTTCGAGGAAGTAGGTTTTGTCCGTGGTGTAGTAACCGGGGTTATACATCATGGGGTAATAGTAATTGTAATATCCCCAGAAACTGCCGTACCAGCCCCATGCAGGATAAGGTGCGTAGGGACCGGATCCGGGAACGTAGCGGGTCTCGCTGGTTTTGTCTACCACGGCGATGGTAAAGATGGCGTCTGCTCCCAGTTCGCGCACCTTGTTGAGGATGGCTTCTTTGCTGGGCACGTTTTCGCGTGTGAAGTTAGGGGAAAGATGTCCCCGCTTTTGATGGCCTTGAAGCCCCGGTCTTGTGCGGCGGTGGCCAGGTTGTTCTCGATCGATTGTTTGGCGGCCTGATTGTGTACCATGGCGGCTATGAAGATCGTGTTATACGATTTCTCCGGCGGATTGATGCCCTCCAGAAATTGGTGACCTGCGTAGTAGTTGCGCAGGCCGCCAGCAGCAGGACGGCAAACAGGGTGATGCAATATCTCGTTTTCATGGTTTGGTGGTTTATAACATCCTAACAAGACATCTGCCGGATTGTTGTGACCCGGGTCGTTATTTGGCCATCCACAGTGCATCAACGAACCAGCCTTTCTCGTCAGTAAAGTTCTTTACGGGCGAGAAACCGCAGCGGGATGCCAGTTCACGGATGCCTTCAGGTGTGTATTTCTGGGAGATTTCCATATAAATGGGCTCATCCTTCCGGAAGCGGACAACCGTACCGCCGATATGCACGGCCTGGTCGCGGAGGCTGATGAGGAAACTCTTGCAGGCGCCGTTGGATGGGTCGTATGTCGGGTAGTGGAGGAAATGCGCATGCTGGAAGTCCGCATCCAGTTCCCGGTTAATGCGGGTAAGGAGGTTCAGGTTGAAGTCGCGGGTGAAGCCCTGGCGGTCGTTATATGCATCCAGGATAAGGCGTGGGTTCTTCTGGAGGTCGAACCCGATGAGCAGCATATCGCCTGGCCGTAGCTGGCGGCGCACTTCACTGAGGAATCCAATGGCTTCCTCCGGTGTGAAGTTGCCGATGCTGCTGCCCATGAACATCACCACGCGCGTGCGGCCGGGTGTTTGCCCGGAACGGCCAGCATGTCCATGTATTCGCCGTTGAGGCCCTGAACTTCGAGGCCCGGGATCTGCTCCGGCAGCGTCTCCTGCAAATGGCGGATGATGTTGGAAGATATATCGATCGGGAAATACCGTTCACCCATCCCCGTGCGCATCCATTCCCGCAGCAGGTGCACGGATTTGGAGGCATCCCCGGCGCCCAGCTCCACCAGGTCGGCCTGGGGCGCCAGCGCTCTAATCGCGGAAACAATGGCGGTCGATTGCGTTTCCAGGATCTCCATCTCGCAGCGCGTCAGGTAGTATTCCGGGCAATGCATGATCTGCTGGAACAGCGCATCGCCATTGGCGTCATAGAAATATTTGGAGGATAATTTCTTCGGGTTGGATTGCAGCCCTTCCAGTACGTCGCGGAGGAATGCCTGGCGTACCCGCGATACCGGTGGGTTAAGCGTTGCTGTTGTTATTCTCATCGGTTACTGTTTTAAGGTTTTAGCCAGCCGGATGCCTGTGAGCTGCCAGCGCAGATGGGGATGGAAGAAATTGCGGTAAGTGGGCCTGCTATGGTTTTCAGGTGTGAATTCCGAGGCGCCCCGGAGCACTTTCTGATTGACCATGAATTTACCGTTGTATTCGCCGACCGGCCCCGCCACCCGTTCAAAGCCGGGATAAGGGAGGTAAGCGCTTTCGGTCCATTCCCACCGGCGGCCCCAGTTGAACCGGTCCGCCGCCGCTTCCCACTCAAATTCAGTAGGCAGCCGCAACCCTTTCCAGGCAGCGTAAGCGGCAGCTTCATAAAAACTGATATGCGCCAGCGTTTCATCATCCGCTACAGGCATGACGCCCTGCAACGTATAATACATCCAGCGGCCGTCATCAAAATGCCAGTACATGGGAGATTGCACGTTGTTGCGTTTCACCCAGTCCCAGCCTTCGGCATGCCAGTATGAAAACTCCTTGTAACCGCCGGATTCCATAAATGCAAGGAACTCCCCGTTGGTAACAGGACGGTCTGCAATGGCGTAAGGTTCCGGTATACTTTATGGCGGCCCAGCTCGTTGTCGTAACAGAACCCTTCTCCCGCAAACCCGATCTCATACACGCCGCCCGGCATGTCGATGAAATGGACAGGGCCCGCAGTTGTTGATTCCGCTATAGGCATTTCATTATATGGCGGGAAGAGCGGGTTGTTGCCCAGGATGTATTTGATGTCCGTCCACAGCAGTTCCTGGTGCTGCTGCTCGTGGTGGCAGCCCAGGGTGACGATAGTTTCCGCCTCTTCAGAAAGCGGTTGGGCGAGGAGCTGCTCCATCGCGGAATCCACATACTTGCGGTATTTGTAGATCTCATCCACGGTCGGTCGGCTGAGGTTGCCCCTGTCTGTCCGGATAACGCGTGTGCCCAGGCTTTCGTAATAGCTGTTGAAAACGAAATTGAACATCGGGTCGAACTCGATGTATCCGGGCAGGTACTTTTTCAATACTAATGTTTCGAAGAACCAGGTGGTATGGCCGAGGTGCCATTTGGGAGGACTTACATCTTCTACAGGTTGTACCACATAATCCTCTTTTTGTAGCGGCCGGCAAATGGTTTCCGTCCATTTGCGCACCTGCAGATATTGCCGCAGGAGCTTCGTGGGAACAGTTACGTCTATCATGTTAATCTTTTTGCGTATTCAGATAACGTGTGAGACCGGAAATCGTGCGGATGCCCATTCGGGCGGCCGCTTCCTCCGCATCATCAGTGCGTATGCGTTATTAAAACCGATCGGGCGCAGCCATTGCAGCCCGTACCGTTCATCGAATTGCTCGCGCACAAATTGGTATGCGCCGTCTTTGTGTCTCAGGTTGTCCGTCAAAGGTTCCTGTAATATAACGAGCAGGCCGGTGCCGGTATATTCCGGATAGAAGTCGATCTGGTCATTCGTCATAGCATCAAAACAAATTTTCGTGCCACCCAGCCCGGTTTTGGAAGAAATTGACAATTCCGTGTTCCCTTCCACCAGGATCTTATACATCTCGCAAAGGATATATTGCTCGGTGAATATCTTCGACCCCATCCGCACTACGCCCTTTTTCCCATTCCGCGAAGGTTTGTAAAGCCCCTGCTCTTCCAGGAAGCTCTTCGCTACAGCGGCCGGGCTTTCATGGAGGAAGTCTACGCGATAATTGAGATAGGTCATTACCGAATCGTTGATGCGCCCTGCCAGCAGATCGAGAGCCGGACCCAATTCCGGGAAGCGTTCCAACGCGTCTTTGCGGACGACGGGAGCAGCGTGGTAAGGAGGGAAGATGAATTTATCGTCTTCCAGCGTGGTGAGATGGAACGCGCGGATGCGCCCATCGGTACTATACCCGCTCACTACATCCAGCTTCTCTTCATGCAGGGCCTGGTACATGACGGCGTCATTGATGACGACGGTGGGGATGCGCAATCCATATACGCGCTTTAGCCCCAGCCATCCGTCTTCCCGGCCCATGAACTCCGGTGTGAAACCTGCGAGTATCTTGCCTTTGGCGCCTGGCGTCATGGCGGAGAATGCGAATATGATGATCGCCGCGGCGCCTGCCCAGCGGAAATGCCGCAGGCTCAGCTTCTGTGCTCTGGATAGGAGGAAGTCGAACAAAATAGCCAAAAGCGCCGCTGGTATCGCGCCGGCCAATATCATATTGGTATTGTTCAGTGCGATACCACCAAAAATGAATTCTCCCAATCCCCCGCTGCGATATAAGCCGCCAGTGTAGCCACGCCTACGTTGATGACGGCGGCCGTCCGGATGCCGGCCAGGATCACCGGCATGGCGAGCGGCAGCTCCGCTTTGAACAATACCTGGCCACGCGTCATGCCCATGGCTACCGCGGCTTCCCGCACCGTTTCATCCACGCCGCGGATACCGGTGTAGGTATTGCGGATGATGGGTAACAAGGCATACAGGAACAGCGCGAAGATCGCCGGTTTGGGCCCGATGCCCAGCAGCGGGATGAGGAACCCCAGTAACGCGATGCTGGGTATCGTCTGCATCACCCCGCAAAGCCCAGTGTAATACCGGCCAGCTTTTGCTTCCTGGCGATGAGGATGCCCAGCGGCACTCCAACGAGAATGGCCAGCGCAACGGATAATAAGGTCAGGTGAATATGCGTCAGCGTTTGCTCAAACAGTTTGCCCGACTGGCTTTCCAGGAATTGCAGGAACTCCTTCATGACGCTTCGTTTTGTCCGTGAAGGAATGCCGCCACAAAATCATTTGCGGGGTTTTGCTGTAGTTCTTCGGGTGTGCCGGTCTGTATCAGCTGTCCTTTGTCCATAATGCCGATGCGGTCGCCCAGCTCCAGTGCATCGCGGATGTCGTGGGTGACCATCACCACGGTTTTGTTTTTAAACTCGTCCAGTTCTTTGAACTCCTGGCGGATGCGGCCGCGGGTCACGGGGTCCAGGGCGCCGAAGGGCTCGTCCATCAGTAGAACGGGGATCTGCCGCCAATGCGCGGGCCAGGCCAACGCGTTGTTGCTGCCCGCCGCTGAGCTGATTGGGGTATTGATGGGCATGCGCGTCCCAGGAAAGGCCCAGCTTCTGGAGCAGATCTTCCGTCCGGTGGCGGATGCGGGATTTTTCCCAGTGCAGGAGTTTAGGAACGATGGCTATGTTTTCCGCGACGGTATAATGGGGAACAATCCATATTGCTGCATAACATACCCCATTTGCCTGCGCAGGATCTCGGGGCGGAAGGATGTTGTGTCTTTGCCCTGGAAGCGCACATGGCCTGCATCGGGGTCTATGAGGCGGTTGAGCATGCGAAGGGTAGTGGTCTTACCGCTTCCGCTCGTCCCCAGCAGCATAAGCCGCCCGCCTTCCGGTACCTGGAAGGAGACGCCTTGCACTGCCGGACGGCCGTCAAATGATTTATAGAGTTGGCTGGCTTCGATCATGGTTCGATAGACATAAACAGATTATTGAGCGATTCAGAAAACGTGGGATGGGCGAACACGCCGTCGCGGATCTGATCATAAGGCACTTTCCCCATCATCGCCATCTGGATGACGGACATGATCTCCCCGCCTGCAACGCTCAGGATGGATGCGCCGAGGATCTGGCCGGTGGCTTTATCGACCACGGCCTTCATCAATCCCCGCGTATCGCCCGTTTCTATACCACGGGCCACTTTCGTCATCGGGAGTTTAGCCACGAGTATGTCCATTCCCTTTTCCCGGGCTTCATGTTCGGTAAGGCCGATACGGCCCAGCTCAGGGTCGGTGAACATGCAGTAAGGCACCGGGCGGTCATGTATGGTCAGGCGTTGTTTGTCCAATATGTTTTTAGAGACGATAACATAGTCATTATACGAAATATGCGTGAAAGCAGGTCCACCTTTTACATCGCCAAGCGCGAAAATCCCCTCCACGCCGGTTTCCAGATTTTCGCCGACCGGGATGATGCCGTGGCCCGTCGTGCGCAGGCCGGTCTTTTCCAGGCCGAGATCGTCTGTATTGGGTGTTCGCCCTGCCGCAACCAGGAGGTGGCTGCAGGTAATTGTGCGGGGCTGTCCTCCACTGGCCAGCTCCAACAGGATGTTGCCGTTCTGGCGGGAAACTTTTTGCAGTTCGGATCCGCAGCAGATCGTGATCCCGTCTTCCTCCAGTATCTTATGAATTGCTGCGGCCACATCTTCGTCTTCTTTGCCGAGAATACGCGTGTTCTTTTCGAGTAAGGTCACCTCCGCGCCGAACCGCCTGTACATCTGCCCCATTTCCATAGCCACGTACCCTGCACCAAGGATGCAAAGGTGTTGGGGCGTTTCCGTGAGATCGAGGATGGTAGTGGAGGTAAGATAAGGTACGGCATCAAGCCCTTCGATATCCGGAATGGCCGGTCTTGCCCCGGTATTGATAAAGATCTTATCGGCCCGGAGGGTTTCTCCGTTCACACCGATCGTTTTCATATCGGTAAATAAGGCTTTTCCGTGGATATAATCGAGATGGGGGTAGACTGAATGGATTTGGTGAGGCTTTCGAGCGATTGGCCGACTACTTCGTCTTTCCGGGCTATTACTTTGGCCAGATCGATCCGGGAAGGGTCTGAGGGAATGCCGAAGTTTTGTGCGCGGCCGGCGATGTACGCAGTCCTGGCAGCGCCGATCATGGTTTTAGTGGGCGTGCATCCGTCGTTGACACAGGTGCCCCTAAACGGCGTTGCTCCACCAGTGCAACATTCCAGCCTGCCTGGGCCAGTTTCCGAGCCAGGGCGTCCCTGCCTGACCGGCCCCGATAATGATGGCATCGTATTTCTTCATGTAAAAGGGTTTTGCAGGGCTGTAAAGCTACTATAACAAGACGCCCCGGCACAATGTTCGGATGATGGGTTTCGTGGTACACTGCCTCAAAAACATACCGGCCTGATCAGCATCAGGTTACGACTGACGCGTATCATTTCACACATACCAGGCCGGTTCTACCTTTGATCTATGAAATTGACGAAGACGTAATACCCGCTTCATATAAACAGATAACCGCTTCTTTTTACCCCATCATCCTGAAGAACCGCCGGAACTAATGGAAAGCGATATTTTCCAGTCGGCCGGGTTCGAGCAATGTGATGACCGGTCCCTTGATGGCGATCAGTTTTCCTGCTTGAATTCCCCGAGCGTCCGGATCAATGATTCGGTCGCAGTTCCGGCTAATGATGCCAGTTCATCCCTGGCGATGTTGACCTTATACTGGCCGGCGCCCTGGTGATATTTGTTCCGCAAATGCACAAGGGCGCTGGCCACTTTTTTCGCAGTGTATCGTACGCAATGCCCACCAACCGGTTCTCCTTTTCAGTGAGGTTACGCGCCAGCATCCGCACGAATTTCTGGAAGATGAGCGGCGCCCGGCCCAACATCTCCTCCGCATCTTTCCGGGGATCAACGCCAGCTCGGTTTCGTCCATCGCCAATGCCGTGGCTTTATATCGTTCTTCCTCCAACAAGGCGATATATCCAAAAAAATCTCCCTGTTTGTACAAGCTGATCAGCAGGTCTTTCCCATCTTCATGCGTTTTTACCGTTTTCACTTTCCCGGAAATGATATAGAACATATACCGCGGCGTTTCGCCTTCACGGTAAATTACGTCGTGTGGCGACAGCCGCACGGTATTGCGGTCCGTAATGAAAGCCCGGATAATGTTGCGGAAGTCGGACTCGTCTGCCGGGTCTATCGTGGCGGCATTTTGCAGGATGAGGTGCCTTTTTCGAGGCGGACCGCCACCGTCTGGAGCAGTTCGGCGCCCGAAAACGGACGGACCATCACATCATCGGCCCCCAGTTGCATGGCTTCGCGGTAAAGGCGGGAGTTCCATTCGTCCATAAGGAGAATGACGGGCACCAGTTGCAATGGCCCCTGCTGCTGCATGACGTGCAGCGCGCCCAAACCGTCGACCCCTTCATTTCCATATCACAAATAACGAGGTCGGGGAATGGCTGCGCATGCGCCGGATACCGTCTTGTCCATCGGCCGCCTGCTCCACGGCATATCCTGCAGTTTCCAGGAGTGGGGCGAGACTGCCGCGTTTGCGGTCATTTTTTCGATGAGAAGAATGGTCTGCATGTCTTAATAAACAAGGGGCTTCCGGCATTTGTTGGCGATCCTGATTTGCCGCCTTGGCCGTAATTGAATAAATTGAGGGAGCAAAACCCAACGTTATGATGACCGTTTCGGAAGCTTATACCGCTATGTTGCGCACCGCCGCTGATTTCGGCGTCACTACCGTTTTGCTCGAAGCCGCGGAAGGCCGCGTGCTCCGTGAAACGGTGCATGCAGACAGGCCTTTCCGCCATATGACCGGGTAACCGTCAACGGACTGGCCATCGCGTACGAAAGCTATGTGCGGGGCCAGCGCGTATTTGGTTCCGGAGGCATCCAGGCGGCAGGGATGCCCCGCCTGCAGCTGGCTAACCTGGCCGATGGCATGGAAGTAATGCGCGGCTCCGTACTGCCCGACCTTACAGATACCATCATCCCCTTCGACCAACTGGAGGCCGCCGAGCACGAAGGCTTCCGGCGGTTCACGGTAAGCGGCGATATCCTGCCGGGGCAGCACATCCATCGTAAAGGAACAGATGCCCATGCGGGTAAGCCTTTGCTGGAGCCGGGAGTGCGAATTGGTCCGGCGGAGATCGGCGTACTGGCCGGAACGGGAAAAGCAGAAGTGAAAGTGAGCGCCCTGCCCAGGGTTTTGCTCGTTGCCACGGGAACGAACTGGTGGAAGTGCGGGAGAAGCCCGAACCGCACCAGGTCCGCATGTCGAACGTATTCAGCCTGGCCGCCGGATTGCAGGACATGGGGATCCGCACAGACATCGTTCACCTCGCGGATGAAAAGCCACGCATGGCGGAGGAGTTGCTGCCTTTGCTTCACCGCTGCGACGTAATGATCTGCACCGGCGCCGTGGGCGACGGGCAATACAATCATCTGCCCGAAGTGCTGGAAGAAGCTGGCATGGAGCGCATTGTGGACGGGGTAGGACAGAAGCCCGGAAAACGAATACTGTTTGGCAGGCTTCCCGGCGGGCCTGTCGTGTTCGCGCTGCCCGGGAACCCGCAATCCGTCATGACCAACTATGCCCGTTATATCAGGCCCTGGCTGGAAGCCTGCCTGGCCTTCCGGAAAAGAAACCCGTCATGGCCAGGCTTTCCGAAACGCTGACGCTTTCCCGGCCCTTGGAATATTTCATCCCCGTTAAACTCTACCTTTCCGGCGAAGCGGTCCTGCAGGCGCAACCTATCCCGCACCATAGCTCCGGAAACCTCGCCGCGCTCGCGTTGGCCGACGGTTTTCTATCCCTCCCATCAGCTTCAAACGTTTTCGAAGCCGGAAACGCCTTCCCGGTTTGGATATTCAGGCAGAATTCTCCAATTTGACCCTGCATTAAAAATTCCACCTCCATGCCCATGGAACAAACCATGCGCTGGTTCGGGCCCAACGATCCCGTATCCCTGCGCGACATCCGCCAGGCCGGCTGCTCCGGCGTGGTCACCGCTTTACACCATATTCCCGTCGGGGATACCTGGCCGGTCGATGAAATTGATAGGCGAAAAGCCATGATCGAAGCGGAAGGCATGTGCTGGTCGGTGGTGGAGAGCTGCCCGGTGCATGAAGACATCAAGAAAGCAACAGGCAATTACCGGCAATACATTCAGCAATATAAAGACAGCCTGAGGAACCTCGCGCAATGCGGCGTTTACACGGTAACGTACAACTTCATGCCGGTGATGGACTGGATGCGGACAGATGTGCATTTCGAATTACCCAACGGCGCACGCGCGCTCTATTACGACCGCGCCGCGTTTATTGCATTCGATCTGTTCTTGCTGCAGCGCCCCAACGCGGAAGCTGATTACACGCAGGCAGAGATCGCATCGGCAGCGGCTAAGCTGCAAACGCTTTCCCCTCAGCAGCGGGAAACGCTCTTTCATAACGCATTGCTGGGCCTCCCCGGGAGCGACGACCGCTTTACCCGCGAAGGCGTCCTCAAAGCCCTGGCCCAATACGCCCACATCGATGCGGCCGCATTTCGCGAAAACCTTTTCCATTTCCTTCGTGAAATATCTCCCGTTGCGCAGGAACTGGGCATTCAACTGGCCATTCACCCGGACGATCCTCCGTATCCTCTGCTGGGCCTTCCGCGCATCGTAAGCACCGAAGCTGATTTAAAGTTAATCCTGAACGCTTCCCCGGAAACTGCGAATGGTATCTGCTTCTGCACTGGTTCCCTCGGCGTGCGGCCCGGCAATGATCTCACGGGCATCATTGAACGGCTGGGCGACCGTATCCACTTCATCCACCTGCGCAACATCCGCCGCAACGGTGCGGGCGATTTCTATGAAGCCGATCACCTGGATGGCGATGTGGATATGTACGGCGTGGTGCATGCGCTTACGCAAACGATGCGCCGGCGCGGCGTTTCGTTGCCTATGCGGCCAGACCATGGCCACCAGATGCTGGATGATCTCACCAAACAAACCTATCCCGGTTACAGCTGCATCGGGCGGCTGAAAGGGCTCGCTGAACTGAGGGGGCTCGAATTGGGGATTTTGAGGAGTTGAAATTTCACTATCTTTGCCGGGCATTCTCCGCTAACAATCTGCATGAACATTTATGGTTTAATCACATACCGCGCCGGTCGGCTTTCCGCTGACCTGTCCGATATGATATTCTGATCCCGGTTTTGAAACGTTCGACTTATTTATCGCTGATTCTCATTTTGGGCAGCCTCACCGCGCTGGGCCCGTTTACAATCGATATGTACCTGCCCGGCTTTCCGGCTATCGCCGCAGATCTGGGGGTGGATGTGGAAGCCGTGGGGCTGACGCTCTCCAGTTATTTTATCGGCATTTGCTTCGGTCAGTTGCTGTATGGCCCCCTGCTAGACCGGTTCGGTCGCAAGAGACCACTCTATATCGGCCTGTTGGTATACATCGCCACTTCCGCCGGATGTGTTTTTGCCACAACGCTGGATAGCCTGGTGGTATTGCGGTTCTTCCAGGCAGTGGGATCCTGCGCCGCGACTGTTGCCGCCATGGCGATGGTACGGGATCTGTTTCCAGTACATGAGAACGCGAAGGTATTTGCCCTGCTGATGCTGGTTGTGGGCGCATCGCCTATGGTAGCGCCAACCGTCGGCGGTTACGTGACGAGCGCCATCGGCTGGCATTCGGTGTTCACGATACTTGCCTGCATGGGCGTTTTGCTGCTGCTGGCATGCATATTTTGGCTGCCCGACAGTTACAAACCCGATACGACGCTGTCGCTCAAACCCGGTCCCATCATCATCAACTTCTGGTCGGTGTGGACGGTCCCGCAGTTTTACACCTATGCGCTTACGGGCGCGGTGGCCTTTTCCGCGTTGTTTACCTATGTCTCCGGATCTCCGAAGGTATTCATGCAGGTGTTTCATCTCTCCGACAAAGCATATGGATGGGTATTTGCCGCGTTAAGCGTAGGCTTTATCGGTTCCAGCCAGGTCAATACGCTGTTGCTGAAACGATACCGTAGCGAGCAGATATTACCCGTTGCATTGACGGTCATGAGCATCGCTTCGCTCTTTTTCGTGTGGGGCGCCGCCGGTGGGTGGCTGGGCCTCGCCGGTACTATTGCCTTGCTGGCGGTGATGCTTTGCTGCCTCGGTTTCGTAAACCCCAATACCGCCGCGCTATGCCTGGCGCCGTTTCCCCGGAATGCCGGGACGGCCTCCGCGCTCATGGGTGCATTGCAGATGGGGGCCGGGGCTTTGGCATCTGTATTTGTTAGTCTCTTTAAAGAAAATACCGCTTTCCCGATGGCGGTTTGCATGGCCACGCCGGCAATAATTTCACTGGTTATCCTGATGAGCGGGCGCCGTGTTATCGCTTCCCGGAAAGCGGCGGTTTCCTGATTTAATACCGGGGCGCTTGCCTGTGGCAGTGTTTGTTTCTCTCCTATTTGATTGAATATCAGCATATATTCTGTTTGGTTGATGCGGACTTATGCCCGGTTGCTGATGGTTAGGAATGTTGACTTTTATAATGAATTTATATGGCGCGAATTTCGTATATTCCATGTCCAACAAATTCATTTTCAATGGCAAAAATCACTTCAGCAGTTACATTTACCGGCAAGGTGGGTGGCCTGATCGGCTACAAACGGAACGGTAAATATTTCCTTCGCTCAGTGCCGGAAAAGGTCCGGCAGTCGAAGGCGACCAAACGCGCCGCCAAACGCTTCGGCGCGGCCAGCCGCAAAGGCGCCCTTATCCGCAGCGCCCTCTCTACGGAGCTGGATATCCTCTGCGACGGCGCACATGTCAATCAATTGAACAAGACCATCCTGCATGCGGGCCGCGATAACCACGCAGGCCTTACCGGGTTCCGGTTCAACAAACACAAGCGCGTGAGAGACTTCTTCTCCACCGAACTGGAATTCACTCCTGACGGCATCCTCCACATCCCCGCCCAGCAGATCTGCGCGAAGGAAGGGGCCGTCCGTATGGAAGTAAAGCTCATCGGCACCCGCATCGACTTTACCACCGGCAAGGTAACCGGCTCCGACGCCTCGGCGATGTACATCGACCTGGAAGGGGCTTTCACACCGTTTACCGGCGCGGACATGTCTATAGAAGTTCCCGGCAAGGGCACGTTGTTAGTTACCGTACGCGTGCGATTGTTCTTCGAATCCGGCCTATCCCTTGGCCGCAGGAACAACGCTGCGGATATCATTGCAGTGCTGGAGGAACAACCAGCAGAAACCACATCATCAAAAGACAAGCCCCATAAAGCTCCCGCAAAGAGCCGGTCGCAACAACTGTCAGGCTGCAACGCGACGAAAACGGGCAGCCCTACATCCAACGGGAATAGGCCCGCGCCATTGTAAGAAGAATTTGTTGTAAGTATTTCATTATCACATCACGCGAACCCAACAGCTGAACGGCAGGCTCCTCCTCCGTATGGCATCGCCATGCGCTGAAGTTCCCCGGTTGCCTAAAATTCGATTATTAGCCCCGGTATCCCGTCTTTAGATCGTCTCCTGTTCATATTTACTTTATCTCCACCTCTTCTCCGGGGATTCCAGTAGGTTCCTGCATAGCTCCGGTAGGGATCCGGCAGGGTAACAGTATGTCTACCGTATTGACCAGGCATGGAGGAGCCCTTGCTGACCCTAAAAGGACCCCTTAAGGAAATATGAAGGAGCCTATAAGGGCCTATGCTGCTGCTGATAGTGCGCTGACTGCCTGATACCTGACGTGGTTTGCGAACTGGTATGTATAACTGCAGCTGCGCGGCAGTCAGGTGTGTCCGGAAACGGGAGAGGCGTGCAGCCGGGAACGTTGGGTGCGCGGCATGGTTGCTATGAGCAATCAGCCCTGGAGGTCGCTTCTTAGGTAGAGTTAACCAATTGTGTTACATTCGGAGAAATATTCCCTGCATGCCTGAAAGCCTTAACGTCATAATCACGGGAGCCACCGGAATGGTGGGAGAAGGTGTTTTGTTGGAATGCCTGCAAAATCCACATGTCGGAAAGGTGCTGATCATCAACCGGAGGCCCTCAGGTTACAGTCACCCCAAACTGAAAGAGATCGTCCACGAAAATTTCTTCAACATAAAGCCCATCGCCGACCAGCTGGAAGGCTATAACGCGTGTTTCTTCTGTTTGGGCGTTTCCTCCGTTGGAAAGAATGAACCGGAATACTACCGGCAGACGTATGTGCTAACGATGCATGTGGCGGAAGTAATGGCCGAAAGGAACCGGGATATCGCATTCTGCTATGTTTCCGGCTCCGGGACAGACAGTTCCGAGCACGGCCGCGTCATGGGCGCGGATAAAAGGGAAAACGGAAAACGATCTCATGAAACTGCCTTTCAGATCCGTATTCGCATTCCGCCCGGGATTGCTGAAAGCCTCCCCGGACAAAAGAACCTCGTCACCATCTACAAATACCTCGGCTGGATGTTCCCTTTCTTCCGTTCCCTTTTTCCGGGATTTGCCAGCACATTACAGGAGCTGGGCAAGGCCATGATCGAGGTCTCCCGAAACGGATATACCTCAAGAGTCATCGAAGTGCGCGATATCCACAAGCTGGCCGCAATGGACTGATCACCAGGCTTCCTGCGTGAGCTGACGGTTGGCGTTGGTGCCGGCCAGATGCCCGCCCATGGCTGCCATGTACAATTGGTGGAGGCCCGGGTGGGTAAGGTCGCCCGCGGCGAAAACGCCTGGTACGGTGGTTTCAAACAACGGCGTTACCGTTACCACACCTTCTGGACTAATTTCACAGCCCAGCTGCTCCGCCAGCGAGTTGCCATATACCAGCTTTTGCGGGCGATAATAAACGGCGCCGGTTTCCAATACTTCTCCATCCCCTAGAGTTATCTTCACGCCTTCGCCCTGGGCCGACAAGTCCTTAACGGGCGCGGTTTTTATCTGAAATCCTTTCTCTTTGAATTTCGCTGTCGCTTCAGGGCTGATCTGGCTGTCGCCGTTCGTCAGGAAGGTGATATCGCTGTGCCAGTTAGACAAGGTGATGCCGAAATGTTCCGCTGCTTCGCCGTTTGCGATGACGCAAACCGGCCGGCGGCGCACTTCGAAGCCATGGCAATAAGGGCAATGGATAACGCGGTTGCCCCACAATTCTTTCAGCCCGGGGATATCCGCCAGATCATCCTGCAGGCCGGTGGCGAGCACGAGCTTTTTAGCGGAGAACTCCCGTCCGTCATCGGTTGTCAACAGGAAGCCGTCGTCCGTTTTGCGTGCGGTGGTGACAAATCCCTGCTCCAGGCGAACGGTGTCATATGGCTGCAGCTGTTCCCGCGCAATGCGCAGCAGTTCCTGGGGCGGCGTATTGTCGCGGGTGAAGAAGTTATGGGCATGTGACGCAAAACGGTTGCGGGGCGCGCCGGCGTCCAGCACGATCGTCTTGCGCATGGTGCGCCCCAGTGTCAGTGCGGCGCTGAGCCCGGCGGTAGACCCTCCGGCAACGGCCACTTCATATTGCCTGCTATTATTTGTAACCATGTTGCAAATCTAAGGGCTTCCGTTCGCAGGGTCATTGTGCTAATACCGGTCAAAATTGTACTTTTTGCGGATCAGGTCAAATGTTCTTTCCGGATGCCCAGCTTTTTCATTTTGGAATGCAGCGTGGTGGGAGGGATTTGCAGAAGCTCCGCGGCCCCTCCGGCGCCCCATACCCGGCCATTGCATTTTTGAGGACGCTTAAAATATGATCCCGCTCGTTCTCATTGATGGTCTTGATGCGGTTATCGGTTTGGAGAGATGGGACATGCGCTTCCATGGGGCGAAGCCCGGGCAGCATGATCTCTTCGATAAACGGCCCGCGGTTCAGCAGCATGCTCCTTTCGATGAGGTGCTCCAGCTCGCGGATATTGCCCGGCCAATGGTATTGCTGCAATTGTTGCATGGCCTTATCGGTTACGCCCTGCATGCGTTTGCCGGTCTTTTGGTTGAACAGATCTATAAAGTGCTGTACCAGCGCCGGGATGTCTTCAGCCCGCTCCCGCAGGCTGGGCAGGGTGAGGGGGAAGACGTTGAGGCGGTAATACAGATCGAGGCGGAACCTGCCTTCGGCCACTTCCTTTCCAGGTTGCGGTTGGTGGCGGCGATGAAGCGTACGTTTATTTTGATGGGGCCCGGCTGCCGAGGCGTTCTATTTCCCGTTCCTGCAATACCCGCAGCAGCTTCGCCTGCAGTTCTACGGGCATTTCCCCGATTTCGTCGAGGAAAACGGTTCCGCCGTCCGCCTGCTCGAACTTGCCGATACGACGGTCTGCCGCGCCTGTAAATGCCCCTTTTTCATGCCCGAACAATTCGGATTCGATCAGGGTAGCCGGCAGCGCGGCGCAGTTTACTTTCACGAAAGGTTTGCCGCGCCGGGGCGAGAGCTGGTGGATGCAATCCGCGATCCTTTCTTTGCCTGTGCCGCTTTCGCCTAAGATCAATATCGAAGTATCGATCGGGGCGGCCTGGGAGAGGTGGTCAAAGACTTTGAGCAGCAGATGGCTGTTGCCCACGATACCGTCGAATACCTTCGCCGGAGGCGCCTTCTTTGCCGCAGGCGTGCCTTCCCGCTCGGGGCGGTTCCCGCGCTTCCTTCAGCCAGCTGGGCCAGCAGATCGCGCTGGCGATGGCAAATGTCGGTGTGCTGCGGTTGAAACGCGTCGGGCAGCTTGCTATAGAAATGTAACAGGCAGGTATGCCCGTTTTGCAATTCAAATGGATAGACGAACGAAGACTGCAGGCGGAACGATTTTGCCAGTTGTTGCATGATGGGCGCCGTGCGCTGCTCCCCACGAAATCGGCCCCGTTAAAGGCGGCGGGGACTTTCCAGGGTTGTTCCGATTGCAGCTTCGCGAGCGCATCGGCGCTAAGCCCGGTTATCGTGCGAAGTTCTTCTTTTCCCAGTTCCTGGTATTCGTTGAATCCGATCCTCCGGTAGTCGCGCAGGTGGCGTACTTCCCCGTTCCTCCTGAAACTGACGGACAGGTACTCAAATGGAATGTAAGGCTGCAATGCGATGCCCGCCTGCAACAGTCGCTGCTCGGGCGTTCCCGCCTGGGCCTGCAGTTGCGCCAGTTCCTTCCGCAGCACTTTTTCGCGCCGCAGGTGCGATTCCAGGCTGTTTTCGTGCCGGAACCGGGCAATTTCGAGGGTGGCCAGCACATCCCTTTCGCGGAAAGGCTTTACCAGGAAGCCATAGGGCTGGGTGGCCTTGGCGGCCGTCAGCACGTCCTGGCTGGAGTTGGCGGAGAGATAGATAAATGCGATATGTTGCTCGCGCAGTTCATGTGCCAGGTCAATGCCGGTCTGTTTGCCTTTCAGGAAGATGTCGAGCAGCACGAGGTCCGGTTTCTCCTGGCGCACCAGTTCCTGTGCCTGCGGTACCGACCGTGCGATCCCGCAGACCTTATATCCTGCTTTCTCCAGCATGAGCCGGAGATCATTGGCTTCGATAAACTGATCTTTCACGATCAGGACTTTTTCATTCATGCGACTGTGTTTTCTTGGTGAGGTGAAAGAACCGGATGGGCAAAGGTATCATTTGCAAAGCGAATACAGATCTCCACGCCATCGCGGTTGCGGATACTGAACTCTCCGCCCAGGTCATCGCTGAGCCCTTGCATGAGGCTCATCCCCAGTGAATTACATTTCCCGATCTGGAAATCCTGGGGTAGCCCTTTGCCATTATCGGCGATCGTCAGGGCATAATACCCGTCGTCGCCCGGTTCCAGGTGTATGGCGATCATGCCTTCCCCGTTTTCGGGGAAAGCGTATTTGATAGAATTGGTGATAGCTTCGTTGAGGATCAGTCCCAAAGGAACTGCCTGCGATACATCGATCTGAATCGGGGCTATATCGATATGAAACCGTACCCTGTGCCGTGTGTCGTAGCATTCATTCAGGTATTCGACCAGTTCATGGATATAATGCGGCATGTTGATCTGCCCCACATTATCGGACATGTACAGTTTCTTATGGATGAGCGAAATGGCCTGAACCCGGTGCTGGCTGTCGCGGATGGCCACGAGCGCCGCATCGTTCTGCAGGTAAGCGCTTTGTCCGTTCAGCAGGCTCATGATGATCTGGAGGTTGTTTTTCACGCGATGGTGAATTTCTTTCAGCAGCCATTCTTTTTCTTTCAGCAGCTTTTCGAGGAACTGGTTCTTGAAGCCGATCTCTACCTGTTTTTCCTGCAGGGAATAGTTGTGCCTTTGCTTCTGACGGTACCCGGTCACGAGCAGCGCAACCAGCAACACCAGCGCGCCGGCGCCACCGAAAGAAACGTTGCGGACGAGGACCTCTTTATCGAGCTGGCTTTGCTGGAGCTTTGCCTGTTGCGTGAGGAAGCGGATGTCTTTTTCTCTCAGCTGGAGGTCTTGCCCTTTTCGTTGCGCATCGTTGTAATTCTGCAGGCGTTCCAGTTCGGTGCGCTGCAGCTTCTCGTCCTGCAGCTGCTGTTGGCTGGTGAGCAGCTCGATGTCCTGTTTATTCAGCAGGATTTCCTGCGTTTGCAGGCGGATCGACTGGTCTTTCTTTTCCGTTTCGTATTGAATATGCAATTCGGATATCTGCCGGCTCTGGGCCACGTTGAACATGGAATCGTTGAAGTATTTGAAAAGCTGGTGATGCCCCAGCGCATCGCGGAAGTTGCCCATCGCGGAATCGCATTGGGAAAGCAGCTGATGGGCATTGGTTGTGAGGCCTACGCTGGCGTTGTCGGGTTTCAGGCGGATGGACTTGCGGAGGTATCCCGCCGCGACGGCGTATTGCTGCTGCGTACGGTAAAACCGGCCGATGTTATAGTTTAACTGGGTGTATAGTTTGTCGCCCACCCGGAGCACATCAATATCTTTTACGGATTCGAGGAAGTGTTGTTCGGCAGCCACGGTGTTTCCCAACGCCTCATAACACAAGGCCTGCGCCGCTTCCATGAGGCGCGCGGGATAGAAGGTAGCAGTATTCGTTTTGGCCGTCACTTCGTTGACGAATTTCATTGCCTCACGGGGCCTTCGTGTTTGATCAGTACTTCGGTGAGGGAAAGGGCGGCGTAGTGATCATAGTTGATGCCGGTCTTCAATGCGATGGCATGCACTTTCCTGTATGCTTCAATGCTTTTGGCGTATTGCCGGAGGTTGTTGTAAATATCTGCCTGGCGGGTGAGGAATACCTGGATATGAAAAGTATCTTTTCGTTGTTCTGCTTCTCTGAGGCCGGCCATGGAAAGACGGAGCGCGTCGCTCAGGTCGCCGCGGAGCTGGAGCAGGTTGGCCAGGTATCGTTTCAGGTCGTAGGATTGTTTTACCGGCGGGTTCGGGAATTGCTTTTCCAGCACCTGGAGAACGGCCAGCGCCGCTTCGGGGCGGCCGTCCTGCTGCAGCCAGTTTGCTTCTTCGAGGCCCATCGGCAGTACCTTTGCATGCTCTCCGGCCTGTGCCAGGAATTCACGGGAGCGGCGGTAGCAATCGGCTATCAGTCCGTAATTTACCCGTTGGCGGCGGAGGATGAGCCCGAAGTAATACCAGGTAGCGCCGATCTGGGCGGTGTTGTTTTGCCGGCGGAACATATCGTTCGTCAGATCGATGTATTTGCGCGCTTCCGTTGGCCTCGCCAGGTTGCACTGCACCTTTGCCATTTCTTTCCAGGCTTCGATGCGGTGGCCATCGTGATTCATGGCTTCGGCGATGCGGATAGCGGTATGAATGTAATTGGCGGCGATCTCGTTCAGGTATACTTCATATGCCGGATAAGCGGATTCATACTTTTTACCTATTGCGATCATTTTATTGAACTGCTCCGTATTAGCCAGTTCGGGATGAAACTGATGGTCGCCTGTTTTGAGGACGCCTGAGGTGGAGGCGATGAGTGCTGCTCTTTCTGTCTGAGCTTTATTTTTGGCGCCCTGGTAGTCTTCTCTGGATAACTCCGCATATCGCCTGGCGCTGTCTGCATTGCCGCCTACGCGGAGATATAGATTGGCGATGGACATGCATATCTCGCCTTTATTTTCAGGTACCAGGTAAGGTACGTAACGGGATGCGCGTTCAGGCTTTAGCCGGAGCACTTCCACGTTGGCCAGGTGTAGTAGTTAAAAGGCTCCACTTCCAGGTAGCTGATGGCCCGGCCCAGTTGGATGGATTGGTTGGCGAGGAGTTCCGCACTGTCCAGCTCGGCGGTGGAGCGGTCCCGCTTCTGCATCATGGCTAATCCTACTTTGCTGAGTACGCTGACTTTTCCTCTTTCAGACATTTCCTGCAGCAACGCCAGCGCTCTGTCCGGCTGGTTGTTTTCCAAATGGGCAGCGGCGATGCTTTCGCTGGCAAACGCTGACAAAACCGGCAACTTCTCCCGCTTAGCCACCGCGAATGCCATCTTTCCGAATAGTATGGCGGAGTCTATATCATGAGCGAAATTACCGGGCTTTTTGACGTATTGCATGCACAGGTTCGCATAGATGGAAGCCTGGTGCTCCGCGCCCATAATCGTGGCAATTTGTGTGGCCCGCCAGGGCTGGCCCATATAGATCCAGGCGTTGGCCAGATAATACATGCTCCAGAGGTAATTGTCGTGTTGACGGGTTCGCAGGGCTATTCGCCGGCCTTCTTCCAGGAAATACTCGCCACTATCCAGATCGGCTTTGCGCCTGCCGGGTTTCTCGCAGTACTGACGGCCTATCTCCAGCATAAATCCCACGCGTACGGTATCGTTAGGCGCATGCGCTATCGTATCGCGCAGCGCCGCGAAAGACTGTTGCGCATAAGCGAGGCCGGATGGGCATACCAGGGCGCACAGCATGATGGCCGTGCGGGTAAAATAGTTTCGTTTGGATGTGCGCTGAAGGTACATGTATGATCAGTTATAGGCTTTGGTCAAAGGCTGGCGGGGCAGTTCCGGACGGATGATGTGCTCTTCTTCGAACCATACCCTGATTTCCGTGCCGCCGCCAGCGTGGTTGCCGATGCTGAAATGGCCGCCGAGATCATTGCTCAATCCTTCCATGAGGCTCATCCCAGCGACCGGCTCTGCGCCGGATCGAAGTCTGCCGGGAGCCCTTTCCCGTCATCAGCGATCACCAGCGTATAGTGCCCTTCCTCGGATTGCTTAAATGAAATAGCAATAATGCCCTCCCGGTTTCCGGTAAAGGCGTATTTGATGGAGTTGGTGATCGCTTCGTTGAGGATCAGTCCAATGGGCACAGCCTGAGACACATCCAGCTGGAGGGGCGACACATCGATACGGAAACTCACCTTCCGGTTGGTGTCGAAACAATCTTTAAGGTAATCCACCAGTTCATGGATGTAATGTGGCATGTGAATGACGCCCACGTTATCGGATTGATACAGCTTTTTATGGATGAGCGAAATGGCCTGTACGCGGTGCTGGCTGTCGCGTATGGCAACCAGGGCATCGTCGTTATGCAGGTAGGCGCTCTGGCTGTTGAGCAGGCTCATGACGATCTGGAGGTTGTTCTTCACCCGGTGGTGGATTTCTTTCAGCAGCCATTCTTTTTCCGTCAGCAGCTTTTCGAGGGAATGGTTTTCTGGCGGATCTCCACTTGTTTGTCTTGCAGGGATTGATTGTGTTGTTGTTTGAGGCGGTACCCGTTCACCAGGAGGCCGATAATAACCAGGAATAACACGGCTCCGGTAAAGGAAACGTTCCGCATGAGCACTTCCTTTTCGAGGTTGCCCTGCTGTATCTGCGCGGTTTTAGTGAGGATGGCGATGTTTTTTCTTTCAGTTCAAGATCCTGGTCTTTGCGCCGCGCATCCGACAGGCTTTGTTGCATTTCCAGGTCGGCTTGTTTTAGTTTTCCTTCCTGCAACTGCCCCTGGCGCTTCAGCAGCAAAATGTCCTGTTCACTCAGGCGGATCTGTTGTGCTTGCAGTAACAACGACTGATCCTTTTTCTCTGTTTCGTATTGTATCTGGAGTTCAGAAATCTGTTTGATCTTGGCGACGTTGAACAGCGAGTCGTTGTAATATTTGTACAATTGATAATGACCGATGGCCTGGCGGTATCCCAGCGCGGAATCGCACTGGAAGAGCATGTACTGCGCGTTGTTGGTAAGCGAGATACTGGCAACGTCTGGCCGGAAGCGGATCGCCTTTTGCAGGTGCGTGGCGGCCATGGTGTATTGGCGCTGCTTCAGGAAAAATTTCCCTATGTTGAATTGCAGGATGGAGTAGCACCGGTCGTTCAATTTGACGTTATCCATATTGTAGATAGACTTCCTGAAATGCGTTTCCGCTTCGGCAGTTTGTCCCAGCGCGTCGTAACAGATGGCCAATGCCCCTTCCAGGAGGTGTTCCGGGTAATAACTGGTAGGAGGGTTTTCGCGGTACACCAGCTGGACAAGCGCCAGCGCTTCTGCGGCGCTCCGGTGTTCGATGAGCAGTTGCGTTAGCGCCAGCATCGCATAGTAATCGAAGTTGATGCCTGATTCCCGTGGATTGGCGACCACCTGCCGGTAGGCATCGATGCTTTTGTCATATTGTCCAAGGTCATGATAGATTTCGGCAAGCCGGGTATGCAGGACGGTGACCGTCATTTTGTCTTTGGCCAGCTCTGCCTTTTTAAGGCCTGTAAGCGCATATTGCAGCGCCGCGCTGTGATCGCCCGCCTTTGAGCCAGCAGCGCCAGGTGGCGGTAGATCCTGTATACGGTGGGATGGCTGGTATTGCCGTATTTATGTAGAATCTGCAGAAGCATTTGCTGCGCTTCTTCGGCACGCCCGTCCTCCTGCAGATAACTCGCTGCTTCCGAACCGAAGTTCACTTCATCCGAAAGGGCGCCGGACTTTCCATACAATTCACTGGCTTTCTTATAAGCCTGTGCAATATCATAAAAATTCGGCCGCTGCCGGCGAATGGCGCTGCCATAATGTGTCCATGTGATTGCCTGGTGGAGGAGCTTTCCCTGTTGGATGTATTTGTTTAATACCAGTTGGAAGTAACGCCTGCCTTCAGTTAAATCGCCTTTCAGCAACTGTGATTTGGACATCTCCTGCCAGGCTGCGATCCGTAGGCTGTCGGCGTCCAGGGAATCGGCTATACGGATTGCGCTGGACAGGTAATTGATCGAAATACTCAACTGAACCTGGTCGAATGCAGGGAAGCCCGATTGATACTGCTTCGCCATTTCTACCAGTTTCCGGAAGCGTTCCACATCCGGCTTGCTTTCTCCGAACGATCGCTGCGATGCGGCGATCCTGTCTACAGCGGCCAGGAGGTCCGTTGCTTTACGGATACGCGCCTGGTCCTTCGACGGCGTAAAGGCTTCTAATGCCATCTGACCATAAAGGCGGGCGCTGTCCGGATGCGCCTGGTTACCTGTGAGATACCATTGGGCGAGGATCCAGCATACGTCGCCTTTCAAATTTCCTGTCAGGTAAGGTATATAAGGCTTGAAGGCGGTATGCCGGTTGCGGATCAATTCTACGATGCATAAAACATAATAATTCCTGGCTTCCAGGTCAAGCTTGTCATACTTTTCGCCAAGGCGAATGGATGCCTGCGTATACATGACCGCACTGTCGAGCTCAGCTTGTGTAACATCGCGGCGCGCATGGTAGCCGTAGCCGACGCGGTGATAGATTCTATAATGCAGATGTTCCGGCAGTTGGTCCAGCATGTTTATAGCATCTTTCAGCCTGTCGGCTTCCACGAAGGCGGATGTGATGGTGTTGGCGGCGTGCTCAATGGTTTGTGCATGGTTGAGCCGCAAGGCGATTTGGAGTGACTTTCGGCCGTACATGATCGCCGTGTCAAGGTCGTATGAGTATTCACCCGGTTTGAAAGTATACTGCCAGGAAAGGTTGGCGTATATGGATCCCTGCTGTTCCTCGGTCAATGAATTTATCACTTCTAAAGCGCGCCAGGGGGTTTTCATTTCCATCCAGACATTGCACATGTAATAGAGGCTCCAGGTATATTGGTAATCTCGTTGCGTCTTCAGGGCGAGCAGGCGGGCCTGGTCTATAAAATAGAATGCGCTGTCCAGGTCGGCCATGGCTCCCCGGGCTTATACATGTAGAATTTCCCCGCATCCATCAATGCGTTGATCCGTTGCGTGTCGCTGGCGGCGTTTGCGACCGCGGCCCGGACTGAGGCTACCTGTGCGGAAGACCGGCTGGCTGCGAAGGTCAGGCCGCAAAGCAGCAGCCAGATTTTAATGAAAGATGCATATGTGTTGAATTTGCTCATGTCGACAGTTAACTTAACAGGTTAGGACGGGATCGTGACGGATATGTTTTTTTGTGGCTGCAAATGTAAAGCGCCCGTACTGAAATTTTCTACCGTGAACAGGACTTGAACCTCCGTGCCCGCCTGTTTCCGGATGCTGAACCGGCCGCCCAGGTCGCTGCTGAGCCCTTCCATCAGGCTCATCCCCAGGGAGCGGCTGGCCGATGGGTCGAAGTCGTCGGGCAGGCCCACTCCATTGTCGCCGATGGTCAGCGCAAATTCATCATCATCCAAAGGCGCCAGTGTGATCCGGATTTCTCCCTCCCCGCCGGGGAAGGCGTATTTGATCGCATTGGTAATGGCTTCATTCATGATCAGCCCCAGGGGGACCGCCTGCGAAACATCCAGGTGGATGGGCGAAATCTCCTGTAGAAAACGTACCCGGCGTTCTGTATCGAAACAATCGGCCAGGTAATCTACCAGTTCGTGAATGTAATGCGGCATGAATATCAGTCCCACGTTATCTGACTGGTACAGTTTCTTATGGATGAGCGATATTGCCTGCACCCGGTGCTGGCTGTCGCGGATGGCGATGAGGGCAGCATCGTTCTGGAGATAGGCGCCTTGCGTATTGAGCAGGCTCATGACGATCTGGAGGTTGTTCTTCACCCGGTGATGTATCTCTTTAAGGAGCCATTCTTTCTCGTTGAGGAGTTTTTCGAGCGATTGGTTCTTATGCCCGATCTCGTGCTGTTTTTCCTGCAAGGACTGGTTATGCCGTTGTTTGAGGCGATAGCCGTTGATCAGGAGCCCGATGATGACCAGCAGCAAACCCGCGCCGGCGAATGAGACGTTGCGCATGAGTACTTCCTTTCCAGGATACCCTGTTGCAACTGCGCGTTCTGCGTAAGGATGGCGATGTTTTTTCCTTCAGTTCTATGTCCTGGTCTTTACGCTGCGCATCCAGCAGGTTTTGTTGCTGTTCCAGTTCAACTTGCCGGAGCCTGGACGCTTGCAGCAGCCCTTGCCTCTTCAGCAGCAGCACGTCTTTTTCACGGAGAAAGATTTGCTGCTGCTGCAATTGCAGCGATTGGTCCTTCTTTTCTGTTTCATATTGGATTTGCAGTTCGGATATCTGGCGGGCCTGCGCCACGTTGAACATGGAATCGTTATAGTATTTATAGCGCTGGTAGTGTTGGATGGCCTGGTAATAGTTGCCCAGGGCGGAGTCGCACTGGAAGAGCAGCAAATGCGCGTTGTTGGTGATCGCCAGGCCGGAAGCGTCGGGCCGTTTGCTGACGGACTTGCGCAGATGTTCCGCGGCATTGGCGTATTGCCTTTGCGCAAAATAGAACCGGCCGAGGTAGAGATACATTTGGGAGTAAAGCTGATCGTCTACGGCGAGGTATTCTAGCTGATCGACAGATGCGAGGAAATGTTTTCCGCTTTGGCGGCATCGCCCAAAGCCTGGTAGCAGAGCCCTTGTGCCGCGTCCATGATATGGCGTGCGTAGAACGACGGATTGCGCGTTACCCGGAGCACTTCTTCGACGTATTGCAGTGCGCCGGCCGCGTCTCCTTGTTGTATTAAAAGCCGTGTTAACGTTAACGCGGCATAAAAATCGTAAGCCACGGCGCCCTTTTTTGCGTTGTCGTGCAGTTTTTTGTAGGACTCGATGCTTTGCGGGTATTGGTGTAAATCATGATAGATATCCCCAGCAGGGTAAGCAGGAACTGGCTATGGACTAGGTCTTTGTGTGCTGTTCTGCCTGCCGGTAACCGGTCAATGCTTCACGGAGGGCGGTGCTGAGATCGCCCCGTCTTTGCGCCATCTGCGCGAACTGTTGCCGTAAACGGTATGAATAGGGGAGGGGATCGGGGTATTTCCGGATGAGGGATTGTAACAGTGCCGTAGCTTCTTCCTGACGGCTGTCCAATTGCAGGAATGTAGATTCCTCAAGTCCGGTATTTAATTCACCGGCTAAATCACCTGCTGCTACATAATATTGACGGGCCTTGTTATAGGCATCCAGGATCAGGTAGAACCGCGCCTTCTGCCGGCGCACATTGTCGCCATAAAAATGCCAGGTACGCGCCAGTTGCAGGTTATTCCGCTGTTGGAGGAACTTTGCCGCTACTAATTCTATAAAGTATTTCGATTCTGGTACATTGTTAAGAAACGCCCGTGTTTTAGCCATCTCCTTCCATGCCGCTATCCGCATCGAGTCGTTTTGCGCTGTTTCAGCCAGTTGTATGGCGGAGTGAAGATAGTTGGCTGATATGTTCAGGCGGTTAACGTCATAGTGCGGCGCGCCTGACTGATATTGCCTGCCCATCGCCAGTAGCTGGTTGTAGCGCTCAATTCCGGCGGTATTCGCAGCATTTTCGGTTTGGAGCGTTTTGAGGATATCTGCGGCTTTTATGAGGTCTTCCGCCCGCCGGGCATTATTTTTTTCGCCCGCGGCTTCGTACCCCCGCCTCGACAGTTCTCCGAAGTAGCGTGCACTGTCGGGATTGCCATTGATGGCCATATAGAGATTTGCGATACTCAAGCAAACCTGCGCATTCAGGCCGCCCTTGAAATAGGGGAGACAGGCGGCAGCCTGCTGTGGGTTTTGCGGTAGATCTCTACATTCGCCAGGTAATAATAGCCGAAATCGTCTCCCTCCATTTTATTCAGTTCGCGGCGTATCTGCATGGCTTTTCGCAGCATCAACTCCGCGGTGTCCAGGTCGGGCTTCAGCTTTTCTAGCCTGAACAGATAGTTAACACCGATGGATTGATAAATAGATATCTGACTTGCACGGTCTGCTTCCGGGACCATCGCAAGAGCGAGCGGGATGTTTTTTGCTTCGAGAGCGGTCCGTGCAATATAGTTGGCGGCCAGTTGGATCAGGTGCGGATATTTGTGTTCCCTGGCAATGTCCATTGCCAACTGCGCGTACCGCATCGCCGTGTCCAGGTCATCTTTATATTCTCCCTGCCTGCTCATGTATTGCATGCTGATGTTGGCATAGGTGGAAGACTTCAATTCGGGTTTCATGGATCGGGCCATCTGTGCTGCCGTCCACGGTTGCCGCTGTTCCAGCCGGAGATTGGCAATGAGGTAATCTATCCATGAGAGAATGTCTTCATGACCAATCCGGGCCGCCAGCTGCCGCCCTTCCCTGTAGAAATAATCGCAACTGTCGAGATCTGCGGGGCTGCGCCGGGTTTGTCGTAGTAAAAGCGGCCCAGGTCTTTCATGAGAATGGCGCGTGCCGTATCGTCTTTAGCTTTTTCCAGCGCTTCGCGCATTTCGGCCGCCTGCGCATAACTTATACATGGAGTTGACAGCCAACTGCAAAACAGGAGGATCGCGATTAATCGGCGAATGCGGATATGTATTGCAGTGTTCATGCGTAAAATGTTCGCTGCCCGCTTTGTGATGTTGATTGTAATTGCAGCTCCCGGTGCGTAAAATCCTCCACGCTGAAATTCACCCGGACGATCGTTCCCTGCCGGCTGCTGATACTAAAAGTTCCGCCAAGATCGTTGCTCAGTCCCTCCATCAGGCTTAATCCCAGCGACTGGCAAGCCTGCGGGTCGAAATCCACCGGTAAGCCTTTTCCATTATCGGAGACCGTTAAGGAGTATTGCTGGCCTTTAACCTGTTCAAAAATGATCTGGATACTACCCGATCCATCTATTGGAAATGCGTATTTGATGGAGTTGACTATCGCCTCGTTCAGGATCAGTCCCAGGGGCACTGCTTGCGAAACGTCCAGGAACCGGAACTGCCGTCACATCAAACCGTACTTTCCGTTCCGTATCGAAACATTCCATGAGATAATCTACCAGTTCGTGAATGTAATGCGGCATGAATATCAGTCCCACGTTATCTGACTGGTACAGTTTCTTATGGATGAGCGATATTGCCTGCACCCGGTGCTGGCTGTCGCGGATGGCGATGAGGGCAGCGTCGTTCTGGAGATAGGCGCCTTGCGTATTGAGCAGGCTCATGACGATCTGGAGGTTGTTCTTCACCCGGTGATGTATCTCTTTAAGGAGCCATTCTTTCTCGTTGAGGAGTTTTTCGAGCGATTGGTTCTTATGCCCGATCTCGTGCTGTTTTTCCTGCAAGGACTGGTTATGCCGTTGTTTGAGGCGATAGCCGTTGATCAGGAGCCCGATAATGACCAGCAGCAAACCCGCGCCGGCGAATGAGACGTTGCGCATGAGTACTTCCTTTTCCAGGATACCCTTTTGCAACTGCGCGTTCTGCGTAAGGATGGCGATGTTTTTTCCTTCAGTTCTATGTCCTGGTCTTTACGTTGCGCATCCAGCAGGCTTTGCGTTTTTTCCAGTCCAGCCTGTTTGAGCCTGGAGGTTTGCAGCAGGCCCTGCCGCTTCAGGAGCAGGATATCCTTTTCATGGAGGGCGATTGCTTGTTCCTGCAGCAGAAGCGATTGGTCCTTCTTTTCCGTTTCGTACTGGATTTGCTGTTCGGATATCTGTTCACTTTTTGATACGTTGAAAAGTGAATCGCTGTAAGCTTTATATTGCTGGTAATGGCTGATGGCGCTTTTATAGTTGCCCATGGCGGAATCGCAACGGAATTGCAGCAGCTGTACGTTCCAGGCGAATCCAGGCTGGTGGCGCCCGGTTGGAAGCCCGCCGCCCAGGCCAGGTGTTCTGAGGCCCGGAGGTATTGGCCCTTTTCAAAGTAGAAATGGCCGATATGGTATTGCATGAGCCCCGTTACCTTATCCGTGACGTCGCCCTTCTTCAAGCCGCGGATAGACGCCAGGTAGTGCTGCTCGGCTTCCTTGTGCCTGCCCATCATATGGTAACAGAATCCACGGGCGGCGGCTAACAGAACCCTGGAATAAAAATCATTGTGCGGGTGTACTTTGCTGGCCTTGTCCAGGAATGCCATGGCTTCGCGGGGCGACTTATGAACGGCGAGTAACCGCGCATAGTGAAAGGCGGAACGATCATGTAGTGAAAACCGGAGTCGCGGTGAAGATCGATCGACCATTTATAGGTCTCCATACTTTTTCGAAGTCGCCCAGATCTGCATATATCTCGGCAAGCCGGGTGCCGATGATCTTGATCTGCAATGAGTCTTTTTCGCTTCGGCCTCGCGCAGCCCCCATATCGTATGCTGTAATGCCTTCGGGTGTTCGCCTTTTGTTGGGCAAGGAGCGCTTTCAATTGATGCAATTTATAGGCGTCCTTATTTTCCATGGCCGGGTACCGTATCGTCAGGGTGTCCAGTAAGGCTGCGCAGGCATCGACCTGGCTGTCTTCCAGTAAATTGGTCGCCCCGGCGATTCCGGCCTCCAGTGCGTCCCAGAGTTTTCCTGCGGCGTGGTAATATTGACGGGCTAAATTGTAGGCTTTGGCTTTGATGGCTAAATGATCGCGGGAGTTGGGGAAGTTATATGCCATAAAGAAATAGAGCTGCGCCACTGCGCCCCATTGGGCGCCACGCATGTATTTATCGATGGCGAACTGGTAATAGCGCCATGCTGAATCCGGCTCGTGGCGGTGGGAGTATATGTATCCCATTCTCATCCATGCTTTCGCACGAAATGCGTTGCTATTCAGGCTTTCCGCAATGGCTGCCGCACGATCGACGCAGTATATGGCGGCATTGGAGATATCCTGGTCCATTTGACGGCCCGCGTTGGTGTATTTGTTCGCCGTATCCATCCACATGTTGAACTGCCGGTCGGGCGAAAGCCCCGAAACCGCGGCTTCAGTGGTTCTAACGATATAGACGCCCTTTAATCCGTTTTCTACCTGGCGAACCAGGTTGTCCATCCTGTCTGTCCGGAAGCCCTGTAAAGCGACTTTGAGATACCGTTCGCAGGAGTCTGGGTGTTCATTTTGACGGAGAGATGCATAGGCGGTCCTTTGCGCGATGTATCCCAGGTCATGGCCCCTCATATATGGAATGAATTGGGTGCCGGGCTTTACTTTGCCCAGGCGCTCTTCGATTACCGTAAGCTGGTATCCGCACAGGCTGAGAACGGCGGAGTCTCTCTGGCGGTCGGCCGCCGTAAAGCTCTTTAGCCCGAGCATAAATGCAGTATCCAGGTCGGTGCGCCGTTGCCCGGGGCGCGTGCGGTAATGCTCTCCCGCCAGGTACCATATTTTAGGCTGCACGTTTGCCGGGGCGGCATCGGCTACCAGCAGCGCTTCCTGCGGCCGGCCTCTTTCCAGGTGCGCTTCCGCCAGTGTAACGCTGATGTACCCGATATAGTCGGAACGTTGCATCGTTTTGGCATCCTGTAAGGCCCTGTTGCCAAAAAGCAGCGCAGTATCGAGATCGTAATTATACCGGCCGTCTTTTCGAAGATAGTACCAGGATAGGTAGTACCGGATTACCATCTGTTCAAACTCATTGATGAGCGGAAGCATGGCTTTGGTTTCTTCCGGGGCCCTGCATTCAATATATGCCTGCGCCAGGTAATAGTGGCAGGTCCTGCGGATGTCAGGGAGGTTTGCTTGTTGGGCCAGGCTGGCCGCAGAGCGGAGGAAGTATAAGGAGCTGTCAAGATCGCGCGCGTTCTCGCCCGGCTTGAGGTTGTAATACCGGCCGAGGCGGATCATGTAATCTAAGCGGCGGGAATCAGCGGTTGCTGTGGAAAGGAATCGCGCAGATGCGGCCCGTCCTGCGCAAGGGCGGGGCGGAAAGCAGAGCCATCAGGCAGAAGACAGTCCAGGAGCGCAGCATGTTTACGATTTACAGCGATCTTTCATAAAACAGGCCAAAGCCGCAAGACGGCCGGCATGGTCACAGTGCTCCCGGGGCCCGTGAGCCGTGGAAGCGGGATGCCGGATTGATTGGTGATGATGTAAGATTCAAGGGTGATCAGGGATCCTTAACAAGATACTACTTTATTTCGTTGGCAGGAAAGAGCGGCCACGAAATTTCGTGACATAACGTACGGACTGTAGCAAAGATTGCCGCTAACGCGCTGGCTTCCACCAGCCAGCCGTCACCCGGCCGGCGGCGCCGCCCGCTGCCAATGCCATTAAGGCCACAAGGCCATAAGTCAGGATACGTCCCTTGCCGTCCTGCGCGATTCGGGCCCGCAGGAGCTGCGACTGCCGGGTGAGCAACAATATATCGTTTTCCTTAAGAGCAGCTGCTGATCTTTATGATGCATTTCCAGCCTGAGCCGGCTGAGTTGTAACGCATGCGCCTTTGCCTGCAGGCTGAGCTGCTGCGATTGCTCTGCAGGTGAAAGCGGTTGCTTGCCTTGTGTTGCTGCCGGAGTGGAATGCTGCGCGGCTACCGGCCCTGTGTTCAGAAAGACAATACAGGCGGTGAACAATAATCGGGTCATACTGTTGTTTTATAGCCTGAGGCAGTAATCGTACCAGTGCCGTCGTACAAGAAGGATGCCCCGCAGGGCGGGGTTATCCAGGAGCAGGCGTTCCGGACCACCTACTGTATTTCGTTGAATCATCGGCGCGGCCACGACATATCGGAGTATGGAGTGCGCCCCGGCAGGCAAAGGCTTGCGGAGCAAGGGGTTTGTATTGTGGCATCGCATTTGGCCAGTCTCTCAAAACACGCTATATGAAGACAATCGTTTTCTGACCGGATGCTTCGTTCACCATTCCTGCTGGGACGAATGGAAGGCTTATTTCGAAAAGGAAGGCTACGAGTGCATCGTGCCGCCCTGGCCCCATAAAGCAGAGCCCGCCGCAACTTTGCGCGCCCGCCAGCCAGACCCCGCCATCGCCTCCATCCGGTTGGCCGACCTCAAAAACTATTTTACCGACATCATCTCCCGCCTGCCCGAAAAGCCCATCCTGATAGGGCATTCTTTCGGAGGACTGCTGGTGCAGCTCCTCTTGCAGCGGGATATAGCCTCCGCAGGCGTGGCCATCCATTCGGTGCCGCCGGCAGGGGTGCTGACGTTCGAGCCTTCTTTCTTCCGCTCCACCTGGGGGCCGTTGGGACTGTTCACGCCGGCGTCTAAATCTTTCCTCATGTCCATGCCCCAGTGGCAATATGCGTTCACCAACGGATTGCCTTTCCAGGAGCAGCAGGCGACGTACGACGCGCTCGTCATCCCCGAATCCAAACGCGTAGCGCGCGATGGCCTGGGAAAGGAAGCGAAGATAGATTTCAAAAAGCCCCATGTGCCCCTGCTTTTCGTGGCCGGTGAAAAGGACCATATCATGCCCGCTTCGCTGAACCATACCAATTACAAAAAGTACGCGAAAAGCGACGGCGTCCTGGAATACAAGTTCTTCCCCGGCAAAACGCACTCCGTACTGGGGCAGAAGGGCTGGGAGGAAAATGCGTCCTTCATCCACGGCTGGCTGAAAAAACACGTGTAAAGTCTTTCTTAAAATAATAGTTACTGATAGTGTAACAGTTGTAGGTTAACTGAATCAACCGGAATAATCTTGTTCCGGTTTTTTCATTTAATTTCGCGCCGGGCCGCATGGCGGCTCATCCGCACTTATGGTCAACAGCAAATCAGGGCAAGGGAGCAGATTCAGGACGTTCGTGTATTCGTTCAGGAAGGCGTTTGACGTGTTACAGGCAAACGATCCTTTACGGATGGCGGGAGCAACGGCTTTTTCACGACGTTCGCCCTGCCGGCGATCCTCGTGATCATCATCCAGACCCTTCGCCTGTTATTTGAGCCGCGTCTCATTTCCCGGCAATTATTTGGCGAGCTGCAGGAAGTGATCGGTCCGGAAGCGACGCATGAAGTGGTGGAGACCCTCCAGGCCTTCCGCGGCATCGCGCAGAACTGGCTTATCGCCGGTATCGGGTTCGTGTTCCTTTTGTTCGTCGCTACCACGCTGCTGAAGGTGATGACCAGCTCGGTTAACCAGCTGTGGAGCATACGGCCGGTGGTGAGGGCAATTTCAAGCAGATCATGGTTTCCCGCCTCAAGGGCGTGGCGCTCATCGTTTGTACAGGGTGCTTTTTGTGGTGGGGATCGTGGGCGACTCCGCCTCGGCTTTCATCGGCGAATACCTTACCCGGTACTGGCCCGATGTAGGCGTGTATTATAATAGCGCCCTTCAATATCTCTTATCTGTTATTACTGCCACCCTTTGGTTTTCCCTTGTGTTTTACCTGCTGCCGGATGGCCGCGTTAACTGGAGAGTGATGGTGACCGGCGCTTTCGTGACGGCGATCCTCTTCAATATCGGGAAGATCGTCCTGCGCTGGCTCCTTACCTATAGCAATATTAACAGCATTTATGGGGCGTCGGCGTCTATGGTGCTATTGCTGTTGTTTGTTTTCTATGTTTCGCTTATCTTTTACTACGGGGCCACCTTTGCCAACGTATGGGCCGATGCCAGCGGCCAGCCCATTCAACCCCGGAAATATGCTATCAAATACCAATTGCAGGACGTAAAGCCCGTGTAGTAGGGGGAGGCTTTGATGGTATGCTTTTTCTTGTTTACTTTTACAGCAGAAATTCGTATACAAAAACACCCATGAAAACAGATTCCTTAGCGAATAAAGTATATGTTGACCTCCGCCGTCAGATTCTTTCCAGCCAACTGGTGCCGGGTATGCGCCTCAAGAAGACGAGTGGGCGCGTAAGGCCGCGGTAAGCCGGATGGCCGTCCGCGAGGCTTTGACCCGCCTTTTAGGCGAAAACCTGGTGGTCTTCGGGGAGAAAGGCGGCTATTTCGTCAAGTCGATGACCCCGAACGATATCAAGGAGATCCGCGAACTGCGGGAGCTCCTGGAGCTGGGGCGCTGCGCCTCCTTGCCCAAAAGCCCAACCCTTCCTTACTCGATACCCTGGAGAAAATATGTGAAGACTTCACCGCCATGGTCGAAAAAGGCTACCTCGGTGGCGCCTGCGATGCGGATATGAAGTTCCACGAGACCCTCATTTCCGGCGCCTGCAACGCCAAGTTGCTGGAGCTCTATCAGTTCAGTAATATTCCCCTCTTCCACATGAAGCTGGGCAAAATGCTGATGGACGACTACGCGCAGACCGACCGGGAGCACCGCCAGATCGTGACCGCCCTCCGGAAGCAAGACCTGAAACTGGCGCAGTCTACCCTCGTCAAACACCTCGAAAGGGGAGAAGAGACGGCATTGGGGCTCATTTAGATTCAGATTACTTTCTTATAGCAAACAGGCGCCCTTTGCCGGGGCGCCTGTTTGTTTTTATGCCGCCCGGATTTCCACCATCAGAACTTTTCTTAAAAATCCCCGAATTATTTTTTTGTTTACAAAAGAACCATATATTTGTAGACATCGTTATGAACACGTGTACGTACCCGGACTTTGTTCAAGAGGGTAAAATCCGGGACAATTACCATTCAGCCACATAGAACTTAAGACATACGTCATGAGAAACACCGCCTGGGGCGGACAGGGGAGGCTTTGCCCTTACCTGCCCCGGAGGAAAGAAACCAGCTTACAAAAGCCGCGCATTAGCGCGGAGGGGATCATTTATTAATCGTCATTTTATTAACCAAAGCATCATGAAAGGAAGACACCTTTACCTCTTTGGGTTACTTGTTGCACTCGCCGGACTCTTCGCCCGGCCCGCACACGCCCAGGATGCCCGCGAAATCAAAGGGATCGTGGTAGACAGCATCGGTCAGACGCCGCTTCCCGGCGTAACCATCTTCGTGAAAGGCACGAGCAACGGCGCAGCCACATCGCCGACCGGAGAATTCACCATCCGCGCGGCAGACAATGCCGTACTGGTTGTATCCTATATCGGGTACGACAAAATCGAAGTGCCCGTTTCCGGGCGCTCCAACATCCGCATCTCGCTCTCCCAGAGCAAAACGATGCTGAACGAAACCGTCGTGATCGGTTACGGCACCATGAAGAAAAGCTCCGTGACCGCCTCGGTTACCAAAGTCGAGAACACCATCCTCGACCAAATGCCCGCAGGCCGCCCTGAAGCCGCTCTCGTTGGCCGCCTCGCCGGTGTCAACATCTCCCAGAACCGCAGCCAGCCAGGCCAGGCGCCTACCATCCGCATCCGCGGCGCCAGCTCTATCGACGCCGGTAATGAACCGCTCGTTGTGATAGACGGCGTACCCGGCGGCAACCTCGGCATGATCAACATGAACGATGTACAGTCCATCGAAGTTCTGAAAGACGCATCCTCCGCTGCCATCTACGGCTCCCGCGCGGCAGGCGGCGTTATCATCGTTACCATGAAGAAAGGCTCCGCCGGCAAGACCCGCTTCAACTTCAACGGTTATGCCGGTCTCGCTAAAGCACGCCTGCACGACGACTGGATCACCGGCCAGGAGTACTACGACTACGCCGTGAAGTACCAGAACCGCGAATGGCTCTGGGCTAATCCCAGCGCAGACGTTTCCATCCCCGTATGGGGAGACGCCCGCCGCCCCGCCACCTACCAGGTAAACCCCGTTATCAACAACGGAGCTAACATGATCTGGCAGGATGAGGTGATGCAGACCGCCCCCATGCAGAGCTACAATATCTCCGCAAGCGGAGGCACCGAAAAAATGACTTACTATGTTTCCGGTACTTATAAAGATGAGATTGGAACGCTGCAAAATACCTGGTTCAAAAGCTACGGCGTTCGCGCAAATGTAGACGTAAAAGCCAGTAAGAACGTTTCTCTCGGCTTTATGCTGAACCCTTCGTACAGCAAACGCCGCCTGTCCGACCGCGTAGTGAGCGATTACGCTAAAATCCCCAGCTTCGTGGAAGGCCAGCGTGCCGATGGCACCTACCCCCGTCCCCGCGACTACTGGGCCGCAGTGGTATCCGGCCAGACCAGCCCCGCCGCGATCCTGAACGGTACCTACAGCTACGGCGCCACTTTCTCCAACGTAGGCGAAGCTTACCTGAAGATCGATCTGGCGAAAGGACTGTCGCTCCGCTCTTCCGTAGGTTCCACCATCGCCTACAACAATTCCGACTTCTTCCAGACCAGCTACGCGCTGTCGACTTTCCAGAACAATGGTAACGACATCACTTCCAACAGCATCAACATGCTGAACGAAAACGTACTGAGCTACAATACCTCGTTCAAAGGCGGCCACGAACTGTCTGCCATCGCCGGCGCTTCGTACCAGAAGAACCGTTCCAAAGGTTCTTATATGTACGCCGTTCCGAACTCTTATGTGAACGAGACCGTTCATACGCTGAATAACGCGGTGATCGACCAGACCAAATCCTACACCGCCAACTCCGCATGGGGCCTGGTATCTTACTTCAGCCGTGTACATTATGGATATAAAGAGAAATACCTCGCGTCTGCCTCTATCCGTACAGACGGCAGCTCCCGCTTCGGCCCGAACAACAAATGGGGTTACTTCCCATCCGCATCACTGGCCTGGCGCGTTAAGCAGGAAGAATTCATGAAAGGCATCAGCGCTATCAGCGACCTGAAAGTGCGCGGTAGCTGGGGCATCACCGGTAACTTCAATATCGGCGACTTCCAGTACCTCGGTCAGATCAAGGATGCGATCTATTCTCCCAACAACTCCGTTATTAAAGGCCAGGCGCAGTCCAACTTCGAGAACAACAACCTGGGCTGGGAAAAAACCAAAGGCTGGGACGTGGGTATCGAACTGGGCTTGCTGAAAAACCGCATCCAGATCGTTGCCGACTACTATAGCAAACGTACATACGACCTGCTGTACAACGTTTCCGTTCCCGCCACTACCGGCTTCACGAGCGGTCTTACCAACATCGGCGACGTAAGCAATAAAGGCTTCGAGATCGAACTGACGACCCGTAACATCATCGGTCCCAAATTCACCTGGAGCACTTCCTTCAACCTGGCGATGAACAAGAACCGTGTGGAAGACCTGGGCGGCGTAAACGAGCGCATTACCACGGATGCTCAGGGCATGTCCTGGATCCTGCGGGTAGGCGAGCCGATGTTCTCCTACTATGGTTACCGCCAGATCGGCGTGTATACCGATGCGGAGTCGCTGACCAAATATCCTTCGCTGGCCGGTACAAAAGTGGGCATGCCCATTTATGAAGACCGCGACGGCAACGGCAGCATCACGCCGAACGATAAGGACATCCTCGGCAACTTCCAGCCCAAGGCGATCCTCGGCATGGTCAACAACTTCACTTACAAGAACTTCGACCTGAGCATCGCCATGCAGGCTTCCCTCGGATCTAAGATGTATAACTACGAGAACCAGTTCTACCAGGGCGCCCTCCTCGGTGCGATGCGCCGCTCTCTCGTAGAGAACCAATGGTGGTCTACTTCCGATATCGGTAACGGTAGCACCCCGGCAGCGCCCTTTCTACGCTGACCCGCCAGGCCAGCTCCGATTTCTATATCGAAGACGCGACCTTCCTGGCCGTGCGCAACATCAACCTGGGCTATACCCTGCCCGACGCGATGTTCAAACGCCTGGCATCAACTCCTTCCGTGCATATCTGTCGGCCAGCAACCCGCTGATCTTCACGAAGAAAGGATTCCATGGGTACAATCCTGAAGGTACCACCCTCGGCGAGATCGGCGGTATCGCCAGCAAGCCCGGTTACAACTCCGGATCCGAACCGATCAACCGTGTGTACGCGCTTGGTTTCAACTTTAACTTCTAATCGACATCAGTATGAAAAGAATATTTTTCTCACTGCAGGCGCTTGCCATCATGATCGGAGCAGCCGGCTGCCACGACGCCCTGCTGAACATGGAACCTGAGTCCATACTGACCACCAGCAATTACTTCAAGTCCTCCTCGGAGATGAATAAAGCCGTGATCGGCATTTACAGCAACCTGCAGGCACGCCGGCAGACCGACTACATCATCATGGAGGCACCTTCCGATAACCTGTACATGTCTACCAACACGCCCATCGCCGGCGCCGGAGACATCGACGGGCTGACCGTTTCCCCGACAACAACGTGCTGGGCGGTTTCTGGGAATCCAACTACGCGGGTATCTACCGCGCCAACCAGTGCTGCTGAACATCGACAAACCGACCGACTATACCGGTAATGCAAAGAACCAGTATATCGGCGAAGCGAAGTTCATGCGCGCGCTTTTTTACTTCGACATGGTGCGCACCTTCGGCGCCGTGCCCTGGTAACCACGCAGATCTCCATCGAAGAGGCCCGCGGTCAGCGCCGCACTTCTCCCGACGAGATCTACGGCCTGATCATTTCCGACCTGCAGGACGCGGTAGACAAACTTCCGCTGGCCAATGCCATCGAGAAGGGAAGGGCTTCCAAAGGGGCCGCTGCCGCGCTGCTTGGTAAAGTGTATATCTACCGCAAGGACTATAACAACGCCAAAACCTTCCTGAACAGGGCCGCCACCGAATTCGGATACGACCTCGTACCCAACTTCTCCACCATGTGGGAGCCAGCAACGGAAGACAACAGCGAGATCATCTTTACCATGAAGTATGTGGAGAGCGTGAACGGACAAACCCTGTCTACCGCGTTCATCCCCAACGGCGGCGCTTACGGTATCGTAGAACGCGGCGTAGAGACCGCACTGCCTTCCTGGAGCCTCAACAAGCTCTATGTTGCAGGCGATACCCGTAAAGCGAAAACCATCACAGACCTGTTGGTTTCGCCTACCGCGCCCAATGATCCTCCGACCTTTTATCCCTATGTCGCCAAGTTCGCCAACAAGCACCTGTACCAGACTTCAGGGCTCGATATCCCGGTGATCCGGTATGCCGACGTACTGTTGCTGCAGGCAGAAGCGCTGTATAACACGAACGACAAGGCAGGCGCCCTTACGGCCCTCAACCGCGTACGTGCCCGCGCTTTCGCAGGAACGAGCCACAACTACACCGCCGCCGATATCGCCGCGCCGGAAGACTTCCTCAACAAGCTGTTGCTGGAACGTCAGCTGGAACTGGCCTTTGAAGGCGAGCGCTGGTTCGATCTCGTGCGTACCGGTAAATTCATGACCGTAATGACGAAGGAAGAGCGCCTCTATGTACCGGCCAACAACGCCGCCCAGACCGTGACGCTCACGCCGCAGACTTACATGAATGTATTCCCCGTGCCGCAACGCCAGATCGATCAGTACAATCCCGGCGTGATCGACCAGAACACCGGATATAACAAATAACAATTGAAAGGATGAAGACGCCGTTCACTTGCGCAGAGAACTGTAGAAGAATGCCACCGCTACGCCGGGCGCAGGTGAACGCACCCTTCCGTGCCATCACGGAAGCGCTTGAAAGAAACAATAGCAGGGCTATGCGAGTGGCCCATGGATATGTAGCGATGACCGCAGGCCGGGAGGGTATCCTCCCGGCTGGTCATTATCAGCCGGGCACGATGATGCCGCAACTCACCAACCACGTTAAGCAAGATATTACGGGCAACATGGTTGCCTTCCGCAACGCCAGCGGGGCGATGCAACAGGCATCGCTGAGGCCGCAACGATCTGCAAAAGTCTTTTTTGAATATAACCAGTACAGTTTTATGAATGCATGGCCCAAATCATCCGCATTATTACAGGAGAATGAAAAATGGATCCCCGGTGGCGTAGTGTCGCTGAACCGCAAATCCGAACCTAACATTTGCTTCGTGAAAGGAAAAGGCAGCCGTGTCTGGGACCTGGAAGGCAACGAGTACATCGATTACCAGGCGGGCTTTGCGGCCGCGTTCCTCGGTCATAACGATGCAGACGTAAACCGCGCCGTGGAAGCCACCCTCCATTCCGACTCGCTCCTCATGAGCGCCGGGCCTACCAACCTGGAAGGCATCTTCGCGGAAATGTTCGTGAAGCACGTGCCCACGGCAGACAGCATCCAGATCACCACCACCGGCTCCGAAGCCACCTATCACGCCATCCGCATCGCCCGCGCCGTTACCGGCCGCGACCATGTGATCGTGATGCAGGGCGGTTATAACGGCTGGCATAACGACGTGGCCTGCAACGTGATCAGCCCCTGGCAGACATCGGCCCCGCGTGAGCCCCGGCGAATACCCGATCGACTCCCTGTCGGCCGGCATCCCCTCCAGCCACCAGGCCCTCGTGCATGTGGTGAACTACAACGACATCGAATCCGTTAAGTATGTACTGAAAAGATATCCCGTAGCCTGCGTCATCATGGAACCCATCCTCCAGAACGTCGGCATCCTGAAACCGCAGGAAGGATACCTCCAGGAAATGCGCAGGCTCGCAGACCAGGAAGGGTTCCTCCTCATCTTCGACGAAGTGAAGACCGGATTCCGCCACGCACTCGGCGGGTACCAGTCCATCTGCGGCGTTACCCCGGACCTCAGCTCCTTCGGCAAGGCCGTGGCAAACGGATACCCCATGGGCGTGATCGCAGGGAAGAAGGAATACATGGATTACTTTATCCATCCCGAGAAGAAAAAACGCGTATTGATAGCAGGTACCTACAACGCGCACCCGCTCACCACCGCGGCGGCCATCGCCACGGTAGAGAAGCTGGCAGATCCGGAAGCGGATGTGTACGGACATGTGGAAAGACTGGGCGCTACGCTGGAGAAAGGGCTGAACGACATCTTCGCCAAAAAGGGCCGTCCGTTCTACGTGGCGCGCCAGGATCGGCTTACTGCGTATATTTTATGGACCACGTTCCCGTGGATTTTCATGATATTGCCACCAACCACGATTTCGCATTCGATAAAGTATACCGTGAGCGCCTTATCAGCGAAGGGATCTTCAACTTCCCCACGCCCATCAAACAAGGCAGCATTTCTTACGCGCACACCGAAGCGGACATTGCGGAAACACTGGACAAAACTCAAAAAATCGTTGCGGCTATATGAAGATAACGGCAATTGAAACGAAAGTATGCCACGCGCGGATGCGCAACTGGATCTTCGTGAAAGTGATCACCGACCAGCCCGGTCTTTACGGCTGGGGCGAAGCCACGCTGGAATGGCACACCCGCTCAGTTGTGGGCGCCATCGAAGATATTTCCCAGCTGCTCATCGGGAAGATCCCCGCCGCATCGAATACCTCTGGCAAATGATGTACCGCCAGCACTTCTGGCACGGCAACGGCATCGTGCGCGGCACGGCCATCTCCGGCATCGATCTCGCTTTGTGGGACATTCTCGGCAAAATTCACAACGTGCCCTGCCATGAACTGTGGGGCGGCCGCGTGAGGGATTATATCCGCCTCTACTGCCACCTCGGCGGCGGTAAGATGGAAGACTTCTACGAAACCCGCGCAGACGATGCCAACCGCTTCGGCGAGCTGGCGCAGCAGGCGGTGGAAGAAGGCTTTACCGCCTTCAAATCCATGGCCGTTCCCGAAACCATGCCGCTCGAAGGCCTGCGCCCCATCCGCTATGCGGAAGCATGCGTTAAAGCCATGCGCGACGCGGTAGGCGAAGACGTCGACATCATGGTAGACTGCCACGCACGCCCCAGTCCGCTGATGGGCATGCAGTTCGCCAAAGCCCTGGAACCGTACGGCCTCTATTTCTTCGAAGAGCCCTGCTGGCCCGAAGCGATGGACGGCATCGCCGCCATCCAGGCTGCCGTGAGCACGCCCATCGCCAGCGGTGAGCGCCTCGTTGGCGTAGCCGCCTTCAAGGACATGCTGGAAAAGCGCGCAGTGAGCGTGCTCCAGCCCGACATTACCCACTGCGGCGGCCTGAGCGAAGTGCGCAGGATCGCGGCGCTGGCAGACGCCTATCGTGTTGCCCTGGCGCCACACAACCCGCAAGGGCCCGTGAGCACCGCGGCTTCCATCGAACTGGGCTTCGCCACGCCTTCCTATGCGATCTGCGAAAGCGTGCACAGCGACGTGCCCTGGAGAGAAGAAGTTGTGACCGAAGGGTTCGTGGTAGAGAAGAAAGGCCGTATCGTGAAACCGAACAGCCGCCCGGGCCTCGGCATCGAGATCAACGAAGACGTGGTGAAGAAGCACCCTTCCAACAGGAAGTGCTGCAGCGCAGCTTCTACCGCGACGGCGCCGTGGGCGATTGGTAATTCAGCATCAACAGAAAACTTAGATTATTCATATGTTCAACGGTACAACACTCGCGGTCAGCGGTGGTTTGGGAGATATCGGGAGCGCCGTGGCGAAGGCTTTCGCCGCGCTCGGCGCCAACATCGCCATTGGCGACGTATTGCCGGAGGACAGAGCTGCGCCCTTGCTTTTGGAGATCGAAGGCAAAGGCGTAGCTGCCCATTATACGAGGGTGGACGTGGCAGACCCCAAAGCGGTGGATCTATGGATTCGCTCCGCCGAAGCGGCTTTGGGGCCTGTACGGATGGTAGTGGCCAATGCCGCCACCGTCACCATCGCGGGGCTGTTCGACGTAACGGCCGAACAATGGCGCCGTGAGCTCGACATCAACCTCAACGGCGCATTCTATCTCACCCGCGCCGTGGCGGCCCGTATGCGCGAGCTGGACCTCACCGGCAGCATCGTGTACGTAGGCAGCTGGGCCGCCGAAGCGGTGCACCCGGGCATCCCGGCATACGCCGTTTCCAAGGCGGGCATGCGGATGCTCTGCAAGAGCATGGCGCTGGAACTGGCGCCCCACGGCATTATGGTCAACGAGATCGCGCCGGGGTATGTAGATGCCGGCGTCAGCCGCCAGGTTTGGGAAAACGCTCCCGACCAAAAGGAGGCCGCCGCAAAGAAGACGCCCGTCCGCAAGCTGATCACGCCCGCCGAGATCGCGCGGGAGATCGTAAAGCTCTGCGATCCGCAAAACCGCCACATCACCGGCTCCACGCTGCTGATGGATGGCGGTCTCAACTTATTACGCTAAACGCAATTCCTGATACGCATGCACCGTTCTGCCATAGCGCCCTTCCGGCCTGCCGCCTTCACCGGCGTCATCGGGGTGGCGCAAAGAGACATTACGCCGCCTGTCGGCATCTTCGCCCGAAACTGGGGCGCCGCCCGGCACGACGTGGCTTCCGGCATCCACCGGCCGCTCATGCTGGTATGCACGGTGTTCAGATCCGACGACAACGGCGATCCGCTCGTGCTGATCGGCGCCGACCTCGGCTGGTGGAAGAGCGCGCAGGATGAAAGAAACCTCCGCGAAGGCATCCTCAAAGCCATCGGCCTGGATGCCTCCCGCCTCATGTTCTGCCTGTCGCACACCCACGCCGGCCCCGGCACTTTCAGCGAAGACGCGGTGAAACCCGGCGGAGAATTCATCATCCCTTTCCTGCAACATGTGCAGAAGATGGCCATCGAAGCCGTACAGGAAGCCCTCGCTTCCGCAACGCCGGGAACCATCACCTGGGCATACGGCCATTGCTCGCTGGCGGTAAACCGCGACCTGCCCGAACCGGGCGGCAACCGTTACCTCGTGGGCATGAACCCGGCCCAGCCCGCTGATGATACCCTCCTCACCGGGCGTATCACCAACGCGGAAGGCCGCATCACCGGCACGATCGTCAATTACGCCTGTCACCCCACCACGCTGGCCTGGGATAACGAGCTCATCTCGCCCGATTATATCGGCGCCATGCGCGAAACCGTGGAGACGGCCACCGGCGCGCCCTGCCTTTTCCTGCAGGGAGCTTCGGGAGAATTGTCGCCCGGGGAGCAATACAGCGGCAACACCGCGTTGGCCGACCGCTATGGCCGGCAGCTGGGGAATGCGGTGCTGTCTTCCCTCGAAGGCATGCTGCCCCCGGTACATCCCTGGTATTCGAAGGCGCCGTGGAATCCGGCGCGCCGCTGGGGATCTGGCGGGAGGGAGAAGATACGCCTGACCGCGGTTTAGCGGCCAATATGACCGTGATCTCCATGCCGCTGAAGGATCTGCCCACCCTCGCCGAAATAGAGGCGCAATGGGCCGCTTGTGAAGATCACGTGCGCAAGGAACGCCTGTGGCGGCAGCGGGGCATCCGTAAATCTTTGGGCGACGGCACCCATGCCGACATGCCCTTATGGGTCTGGAAACTGGGCGGCGCCATCCTGGCCGGCCAACCCAACGAAGCCTATTCCGACTTTCAGACAGACCTCCGCAAAGGGCTCGCGCCCGCTGCAGTGGCGGTCATCAACATCGTGAACGGTTACGCGGGCTACCTGCCCCGGCCGGACATTACGGGCGCGACAGCTACGCCGTATGGCAGACGCCTTTCCGCGAAGGCGGTCTCGAACTGCTCACCCGCACCGCGCTCGACATTTCCCATCAACTGAACAGACCTGCATGAATCTGCATTTGACAGCCATCGACGCCGTTATCTTCGGCGTGTACATACTGGGGTGATCGCCCTGGGCATTTATGCCTCCCGTAAAAATGAAAAGACGCGCCGCGATTATTTCCTCGCAGGGGATAAAATGTCGTGGTGGATGATCGGCGGAGCATCATTGCCGCAAACATCAGCAGCCATCACCTGGTAGGCGCCATGGGCGCCGCGTACAACCGCGGCTTCGTGGCCATCGCCATGGAATGGGGCGCCATCCTCCTCGGATTCAACGCCCTGCTGTGGATCTTCCTGCCGTTTTATATCCGTAATGGATTTTATACCGTACCGGAATTCCTGGAGCGCCGCTTCAGCGGGGCGGCCCGTACTACCTACGCAGGCCTCATCCTCCTGACTTACATCTTCGTGGAGATCGCTGCCGTATTGTACCTGGGCGCCGTGTCGCTGAATACTTTGTTCGGGTTCGATATCATGCCCTGCGTGATCGTGCTGGCTTTGCTGACGGGCGTGTACACCGTTCTCGGCGGCCTCCGGGCCGTGATCTGACGGAAATGCTGCAGCTGGGCGTGCTGGTGTTGGGTGGCATCATCCTCACATTCGCCACCGTTTCCAAGGCCGGGGCATCTCCGCCGTACTGGAAACCTCGAAGAACTGGGACCTGATCCTGCCGGCCACCGATCCTGACTTCCCGTGGACCATGTACCTGGGCGGGCTCGTCTGCATCAGCGTGTTCTATTGCGCCACCAACCAGTTCCTCGTACAGCGCGTGCTGGCCGCGAAGAACGAATGGCATGCGCGGATGGGCGTGGTGTTCGGAGATTACCTGAAATTCCTCGTGCCGCTCATTATCACCGTTCCCGCGCTGGTTGCGCCGAAACTATTTCCCGACCTGGAAAAGCCCGATCAGCTGTTCTCCGTACTGGTAGCGAACCTACTGCCTTCCGGGCTGGTGGGGCTGGTCATGGCGGGGCTCATTGCGGCGGTGATGTCGCACCTGAGCGGGGCCATCAATTCCTGCACTTCCATCCTGACAAACGACATTTACCTCCCATACATCAAGAAGGACGCGACCGACGCGGAAGCCGTTCGTTTCGGCAAGATGTCCGGCGCGGTAGTGATCATCGTAGGCGTGGCTTGTTCCGCGATGTTCATTTCGCATAGCGAGAAGCCTGTGTTCCTGTATCTCATGAACGCCTACGGATGGTTTACGCCCGGTATCGCTACCATGTTCCTGCTCGGTATCATGTGGAAGCGCACGACCAACGCAGGGGCCCTGGCGGCGGGGATCCTCACCATCCCCATGTCCATCGTTCTCGACCAGGCCATGCCCGGCATGCCGTTCTTCAACCGCACCGGCATCGTTTTCTGGACCTGCATGATCGTTTGCGTGGTGGTGAGCCTCATGACGAAGCCTAAACCGGAAGCCCAGTTGGCCGGACTGATCTGGAACAAGGAAAGCCTCCAGCTGCCGGAAGACCAGCGCGCCATGAACCGCGGCATCCGCAACCCTGCCTTCTGGTGGGCCATCATTACGGCGGCGGTGCTGTTCTTCTATATCCGTTTTGCCTGATTCTTTTTGCACTCATAGACGACGGCGGGGTGGAGCATTGTCTTCATCCCCGTTTTTTATTTGCGCGATTCCCATTATTTTCATGGGCATAAACCGGGACGCAATGCCTGTTCAATTACCGCTGCACGAATTAGCCAACGATACCGAGCCCTTCGGCGAGCCGCTCGCCGAACAGGTAGCCCTCCGGCTGGAAGAAGGCAATTCCATCGGTATCCGCAAGCCCGGTTACTGCGGTATGGGGATGGAAAAGGATGATTACGGGGATTTCCTGTACGGGAACTGATCAAAGGGGTTATCCAGCGCCCCAACGCTTCCGCACGCGGGAGGAGTTCATCCAATGGCTGGCCGCCCAATCCACTGCCTCCCTGGCCCGCCTGGATCATGAGGACCCGGTGAAGCGGGGTGTACTGGTCATTACCCGTGCGCGGTTAATCGCCTTTGCAGGTTAAAATCCTACAAGCCTCTTCATTCGATGCTTCGACCATTCTTCGGCCGGCCTTCAGTAAACCTTCGCCAAACCCTTGCCAGTGCTGCATGCTGCCGGAGCCTGGATGATGGAATGATGGTAACTCATTGAAATATAATAGCTTGAATTGTACTACATAATAAAAGGCCTTCTAACTGCATGTAAACCAATAGTCTACACCCTCTAGTCTGCCCTTCGTCTGCCGCTCGTCTGCCCTTCGTCTGCCCCTCGTCTGCCCCTAACTCCCTTCTAACCGGCTTCTTACCGGCCTCTAATTGCCCTGTAACCTGCCTTTCAGTTCCGGTACTGATACTATTTTGTCTCCGTTGTGTTTAAAAGGAAAGGGTGGCCATCTGGTACGGATCGTACTTTCTGGCCACCCTGGTAAGTTGGTTGGTTTCGTTTGTTACTTAGCCGGTTTCCGTAATGCTTTTACCGCTTCGGGCGTTACGGCGTCTGCCTTATTGCTCCAGCTGCTGCGCACATGGGACGCCACGGCGGCAATGTCTTCGTCAGACAGGAACTGGAAGGCGGGCATCTGCTCAGTTGCGGATGATTTGCTGCCGTGGAGCAGGATGTTAACCAGGGCTTCAGGCTTCCCGGTAACGATCTTGCTTTGATCGAGGGCGGGGAATGAGCCAGCACGCCCTTGCCGTCCGCTTTATGGCAGGCTTCGCAATAGCTTTTGTAGATGGCGGGGCCCTTGGCCACGGGCGCGGCAGAGCGCTGCCGCGGGGCCGGGAAGGATCACGAGGCCTTTGGAAGTTTCGATGGGAGAGAGGCGGATGATCCGGTCGTCTGCCGGGATGGGGAACCCTTTGCCGGGGTTCCAGTCGCGGTTGCTGGTGGCCAGGTAAATGTCGCCGTCGGGAGATACGCAGAGGGCGCGGATGCGGCCGAACTGCTGGGTGAAATATACCTTCTCGCCGATCACGGAATCACGCGCTTCATTCAGCCGGATCACATGGAGGCTGGCGCCTTTGAGGGTGCCCAGCAATATGGTGTTCTGCCAGTCGCGGATGGCGGAGTGGTTATAGTATTGGATGCCGGCCGGGGCGATGGTGGGCGTCCAGGCGATAACGGGTGGCGTGAAAGGGGCCGAATCCGCATGGGCTTTCTCGTCCGGGCGGTCGGCATAGCCTTCGATGTGCGGCCAGGCATAATAAGCTGCTTTTTGAATGTGGTTCAGCTCATCATCCGTGGCATCTCCATGTTCGGAGGCATAGAGCTGCCCGTTGTCGGTAAACGCCAGGCCCTGGATGTTCCGGTGCCCGCGCGACCACATGTAATTTCCCGGGTAGGGATTATCCGCCGGTACGGAGCCGTCCGCATTGAGGCGGAGCACTTTGCCGTTGAGCTTCGAGGTGTCGCCCGCGTATTCGTCATGCGCGGCGTCGCCGGTGGAGAAATACACTTTACCATCCGGCCCGATGATCACGCGCGACCCGTTGTGGCCCGTATTACCTGGGAACTCCAGCAGGAGTTTCGGATCGGTCAGGTATCGTTGCCGCGGGTGTAGCGCACCAGGCGCGACACGAGGGAGGAATCATCGTTCCGGTGCGTATAGTCCAGGTACACATATGGCTCCGTTGGGTGCACGGCCATGCCGAGCAGCCCCAGCGAACGGTGGCGGTATACATCGGGGATGGTGAGCACTAACTTCTTCTCGCCCGTGGCGGGATCGATCTTACTCACGGTACCGCTTTGTTCGGTGAACCAGATATTGCCATCCGGCCCCAGCAGATCTCCCAGGAACGTTCAGCCCTTCGGCGATGGTGGAAATGCCTACGATGGAAGAATCCAGTTCGAGCGCGGCGGTAACGGGCTGGTTGAATCGTCTATCCCCGTTGCAGGATAAAAGCATGCCTGCCGGAAGCAATGCGGGCAGGAGGTAAGGAAGCCATTTTTTCATCGTGTATACATCATCATTATCACAGACATGGAAGCTGTAAACCCTATAATTCGGGTACGTACCCGAAAGATAGGAATATTTTGCTGAAATAGTGTGCAGACAAGGATTTTATTTAATAAATTTCGGCCGGATGAAAATGAATGAAAAGATCCCTGCTTCGCATTGGCTGAAAGCAGGGCATATGTTAGGAGAGAGCCCGCGGTGGGACCATGCGCACAGCCGCTGGATATGGGCGGATATTGCCGCCGGTAAAGTATTCGTGCGGGAAGAACCCACGGGTGAAGTACGTAGCTGGACCCCGGCCGCCAGGTGTCCCTGGCATTGCCGGAAGACCGCCATCACCTCATCATCGCCCATCACGGCGGTATTTCACGCCTCAGCCTGGAGCATGGCACCACAACGCTGCTGACAGACATGGGCCTCAAATGGAACGATCTCCGTTGTAACGACGGCGCCGCGGATGCACAGGGCCGCCTCTGGATCGGTACCACGGCATTTGACCACCGCGCATGCGGAGGCGATCTGTATGTTATCGGCCCGGACCTGAAAGCGCATGTCCGGTACCCCGCCGTAGCCTGCTCCAATGGCATGGCCTGGTCGCCCGGCGGGAACGCCATGTATTATACCGACAGCCTGGCCCGCAACATCGTGGCGTTCGATTTCGAAGATGACGGCACGATTACAGGCGAGCGCATCGTCATCACCATCCCCGGAACAAGGCCTCCCAGACGGCATGACCTGCGACGCGGAAGGCATGCTGTGGATCGCTTTATGGGGAGGCTTCGGCGCAGGCCGCTGGAACCCCGCCACCGGCGAACAGATCGCATTCGTAGAAGTGCCCGTACCGAACGCAACGGCTTGTTGCTTCGGAGGGGCTGGCCTCGATCAGCTACTCATCACTACCGCCGCTAAGGAAACCGACCTGTCACAATACCCCTGGCAGGGGATCTCTTTGCCGCTAAGCCCGGTGTATCGGGCCTTCCGGCCGGAACGATCCGCTTATAAATCAATCGTTTATCCTATTTCAACTACGTCCCGATACGTAATTGCAGCACGGCGCCGGCTATTATTTGCCGGTGCCGTGCTTTTTCCTGCCATTCAAATCTGCCCTTTACCACCCGTCACTACCGCTGCAACTTTCAGCAGGAGCCCTCGTCTTTATCATGTACGCCGCCCGCCGGGTAATTTTACGTGAAGTCATCCAGTGGCGCGGATTTGGGATGAACGGCCCATGAAATCCGTTAATCCGTCCGAACTTTATAATAACCTTTCAGCAACTATTCACCTTGTTTATGCAACCTCGCTCCATTCTAATTGTGCTGATACTCGTCGTGTGCTCGTCGTTCTCCGCTTTTGCACAACGACAGATCTCCCTTAAAGTCACCGATGCCGGTGGCGCCCCGCTTCCTTTCGCAAGCGTAGTGGTGAAAAGAACGGTAGACTCCTCGCTCGTAAAAGGTCAAATGAGTGACGCCGATGGTAAAGTCCAGTTTGAATCCATCAACCCGGGAAAGTATTTTATTGAAGTATCCCAGATGGGCTTCACCACCACCCGCACGGAAGCATTCCAGCTGCAGGAGAAAGCCCTCGACCTCAAGACCCTCGTGCTGCCCGCCGCGCCCAAAAGCCTGAAAGGCGTGGAAGTAACCGCACAGAAACCCTTTATAGAAAGGGCCGAGGGCAAGACGGTCCTCAACGTGGAAGGCAGCGTGGCTGCGGCCGGCAATACCGTGCTCGACCTCCTGCGCCGCGCGCCGGGCGTTACCGTCGATAAAGACGACAACCTTATTCTAAAAGGGAAACAGGGCGTTACCGTAATGATCGACGGAAGCTCACTTATCTCTCTAATGAAGCGCTCTCCGAACTGCTGAAAAGCATGAATGCCGAAGGCGTAACTTCCATCGAGATTATTACCAGTCCGGGTGCGAAATACGATGCCGCCGGATCTTCAGGTATCATCAATATCAAAACCAAGAAAGGCCAGCTCACCGGCACCAACGGATCGGTGAACCTTTCCGGCGGCGTTGGGCGCTATTTCTATTACAGCACCGGCCTTACGCTCAACTGGAGGACCAGGAAATTCAATGCTTTCGGCAACTTCAACTGGGGCGACCGCCAGGGTTTCAACACGCGCGAACTGCATCGCAAGGTAGGAGGGGATGATCCGTTGAATTATCACCAGAGCATCTTCCAGAAGAATGATTTCCTCAACCGCTCCGCCAAGGTCGGATTCGATTATTTTATTTCCGAGAAACAAACCATCGGCGTAATGGCCAACGGTTATTCCAATGCCTTCTGGCGCACCGCGCCGAGCGAAACGGAGATCATGCGGCCCAACCAACAGACCGATTCCATATTGTATTCCGAAGTAACCGGCAATAACCGCTTCCGTGGTATTTCCGCCAACCTGAATTATAAACTGAAGATCGATACGACCGGATCCGAATTCTCGATGGACGCAGACTATGCGAAGTTTTACAACCGCATGCACACTTACCTGTCAGACAGCATGCGGCGCGAATCCGACAAGTATATCCTCAGCCAGAGCGCCCTGCGCACCCTGCCGGTGACCAACATCGAGATCCGGAGCGTTAAGGCAGACTGGGTACAGGGACTGGGCGGCGGCTACAAGCTGGAAGCGGGCGCGAAAGGCAGCTGGGTAGAAACGAACAATAACATGGTATACGATTCGCTCATCAACGGAGCGTACCGTCCGGTGTATTCCCAATACGATCAGTTCATCTACCGGGAAAATGTCATTGCCGGCTATGCCACGATAAAGAAAAACTGGAAGAAAATAGACTTTACCGCGGGCCTGCGCGTGGAGAACACCACTTCAGACGCGAACTCCATTTCCCTGAAGAACCGCATCAAACGGAACTATACCGACTTCTTCCCCAACATCACCGTCGACTATAAATTCTCCGACGATCATAAACTGGGCGCTACCTACAACAAGCGCATCAACCGCCCGGGTTACGGGCAGCTGAACCCGTTCATGTTCTTCCTTGACAAATACACCTTCTTCCGCGGCAACTCCTACCTGACGCCGGAATACACGCACAACACGGAACTGACTTACACGTTCAAAAACAAGTACATCTTCTCTGCGGGGTACTCGCAAACCAATGATGTGATCGATGAATTCCTTATCCTCAACCCGGAGAATAAAGTAACCACGAGCACTTCCCGCAACCTCGGCACGCGGAAGAATTACACCGCTGAGCTGACATTGCCGATGGATATCACGAAATGGTGGAACTCGAACATTAATGCCGCTGTATATCATAACACCTATACGATCCGTGATACGCTTGGTGATTTCTCTAACGAGGCGCTTGCGTGGAATATGAATACTACCCAGACCTTTTCACTGCCCGCCGATATAAAGATCGAACTGAGCGGCTGGTATGGCGCCCCTACCGTATTTGGGATCTGGCGTTCGAGGTCGATGTGGGCCGCAAATGCCGGCGTGCAGAAGACGGTATTGAAAAAGAAAGGCACGGTGAAAGTGAGCGTGAATGACATCTTTGCATCCGCGCGCTTCCAGGGCACGGCGGATTTCAACAACGTCTACCTCCAGGTGAATAACCGCTGGCAGAACCGCACCCTGAATGTCACGTTCACTTACCGTTTCGGCAACCAAAAGGTACAGGAAGCGCGCGACAGGAAGTCGGGTAGCGAGGAGGAAAGCCGCCGTGCGGGTTGATCTTTAATTTCCATAGTTAACCATAGTTGCAAGGTGACCCGGCGAATAGAATTATCGCCGGGTTTTTTGTATATTCAGGGATGATGAAAATTCCACGTTTACTGCCTGTAATACTGCTGTTATTGGCTGCGCACAACCTGGTAGCGCAGCACCGCCTGCCCGCCTGGGCCATGGGCGGTTCGTACGCCCGGAGGGGCGTAATCCCGTCATCTCCCCGATAGCCTGACCCGCTTTTGGTGCCCTATGAAAGGGGACTCCGTAGCCTGGGAATCCAACGATACATTCAATCCCGCCGTGGCGGTGAAAGATGGGCGCATCGTGGTATTGTACCGCGCGGAGGATAAATCGGGCGTAGGCATTGGGCACCGCACCTCCCGCATCGGGCACGCTGTGAGTGCCGACGGGCTCGCGTTCGACCGCAAGAAGACACCCGTATTATTCCCCGGAGAAGACAGCCAGAAGCCCAACGAATGGCCCGGCGGATGTGAAGATCCCCGCGTGGCCGTAACGCCCGGTGGACTGTACGTCATGCTCTATACCCAATGGAACCGCAAAGTAGCCCGTCTCGGCGTGGCCACCTCGCGCGACCTGGTGCAATGGGAGAAGCACGGCCCTGCTTTCGCGAAAGCGTTCAACGGGAAGTTCGTGGAGCGCTGGAGCAAATCCGCTTCGCTGGTTACCGAGATTCAAAACGGCCGCCAGGTGATCGCAAAGATCAACGGGCGCTATTTCATGTACTGGGAGAGAACGGTGTTTACGGCGCCTGGTCGGATAACCTGACCGACTGGGAACCCGTAGTGGATGAGGCCGGCGAACTGAAGGCGTTTATCCGCCCGCGTGACGGGTATTTTGATAGCGACCTGACGGAATGCGGTCCCCGGCGATTAAAACCAAAGACGGCATCCTGCTGCTCTATAACGGCAAAAACAAATCCGGCCCCAACCGCGATCCCCGGTTCAATGCCAACGCCTATTGCGCAGGACAGGTTCTCTTCGATGCTGCCGACCCCACAAAGCCCCTTTCCCGGCTGGATGTGCCTTTCCTCCGCCCCATGGCGCCCTTCGAGAAGAGCGGGCAGTATAAGGACGGAACGGTCTTCATAGAAGGGATGGCGTTTTATGGCGGCAAATGGTACCTGTATTACGGATGCGCCGATTCCAGGGTGGGCGTGGCCATATTCGACCCTTCGCGACCCGCGGAGGCGGATCCCGTGCCGGAGAGATCCTGATCCGCCGCTCGTCATTTCAGGCTTGCATTATCGGCCGTAATGCGTAATTTAAAGGACTATCTTACCCTTAACGCTTATGCTCAGAACTTATGCCCTCGCCGGGTGCCTTTTAATCGCCGGCGCCTCGCTCGCACAGCAGAAAATGGACTTCGAGAAATACGATCCCGTGTCTACCCTGAAAGTGCCGGAGCACCCCGTCTCCCGTGCGAAATTCCCTTTATAGACGTACATAACCACCAATGGAACATGGGGTCCGCCTCGCTGGAGAACCTCGCCAAAGAAATGGACCGCCTCAATATGCGCGTGATGGTCAATCTCAGCGGCGGCAACGGCAGCGGGCTGAAAGCCATGACAGACAACATCAAAGCCCATGAGCCAAAGCGCTTCCTCGTATTTGCCAATATCAACTTCAACGGGATCGGCGAAGACGGCTGGACCGCCAAAGCCGTGGCCCAACTGGAACAGGACGTGCGCGAAGGGGCCGGGGGCTGAAGGTCTTCAAGAACCTGGGCCTCAGCGTAAAGGACAACAAAGGTAACCGCGTTAAAGTAGACGATCCCCGCCTGGATGCCATCTGGGCTAAGTGCGGGAACTGAAGATCCCTGTGCTCATCCACACCGCAGACCCCAAACCTTTCTGGGACCCGGTAGACGAGCACAACGAACGCTGGCTGGAGATAGTGACGCACCCCGGGCGCAAACGCGGACCGGACAACCCCGCGCCCTGGGAAACGCTCATCGCCGAGCAGCACCGCATGTTTAAGAAGCACCCCAAAACCATATTCATCGACGCCCACTTCGGCTGGTACGCCAACGACCTCGCCAAACTCTCCCAACTGATGGACGCCATGCCCAACATCGTGGTGGAATTCGGCGCCGTGATCGCGGAACTGGGCCGCCAGCCTAAAGCGGCGAAGGCGTTTTTCGAGAAGTACCAGGACAGGATCCTCTTTGGTAAAGACTCCTGGGTGCCGGAAGAATACGCGACGTACTTCCGCGTACTGGAGACAGGTGATGAATACTTCCCTATCACAAGAAATACCACGCCTTCTGGCGCATGTACGGGCTGAACCTGTCCGATAATATCCTCAAGAAGGTATACTACAAAAACGCCCTGCGCATACTGCCCAAGATCGATAAAACGCAATTCCCGGATTGATGAAGAGCAAATGGGAGATGGAGCCATCGTTCTATCGCGAAATAGGCTACATCGATTATCAGAACGCCGATGAATCGGCCCGGTTGCGGAATATACTCCGGCAATGTCGTGAAGTAGCAGGAGCTTGCGTTCACATCACGGCGGCAGAAGCAGGTAGTCCCGATGATATTTATCCTTTATTCGCATACCAGGATGTCATGTTTGATGTCCGTAAGGGTAAGGAGTATATTCAGGCTGGTTTTTACCCGGTGCCGGATGACGATGCGTTTTATGATGCGCTCGTTCGTGCCTCAGTATCTCATCTATCTACACTTTTATACTTTTTCGTAACAATTCCGGCAGCATTGCCTGCGCCTATCAATAATGACAATTACACGGAACATCAATTGCCTCCTTTATAAATATTTCCAGGACAGATGAGGGGCCGATGGAATTGACGTGTTCAAAGGATATAGCATTACCACAACATATAGCAGGGGAATGGGCACGTTTATAGTTGCCATAACTGCCGTTTAAGCCGTAAATTGCAGCATGCAGTATAAAATGGAAAAACCGGTGCGCGGCACCATCGGAGAAGTGAAATACCGCTGCGTGATCGAATGGCGGAACGGGACTTTTATCGCAGACGAGCCAGAGAAATCGGGCGGGCAGGACAGCGGCCCTGATCCCTTCACGCTTTTCCTTTCTTCCCTTGCCTCCTGTACCCTCGCCACCCTGCGGATGTACATCGACCGTAAGGGCTGGGACATCCCCTCCATCACCGTCAACTGCAACATGTGGCAGCGCATCTCAGACGGTAAACTGACCTCCTACATCGACCGCGACGTCTATTTTCATCCGGACGCCGATCCCGGACAAAAGGAAAGGCTCCTGCAAATCGCAAAGGCTTGTCCCATCTCCAAAATGCTGGAAAGCACCATGGTGATCCGTACCGAGGTGAACGGGGAGAGATGTTTACGGATGATATGATCCTGCGGCAGGAAAACTAGCAACTAATTAAACGATAATATCATGGCAGGAACACTGGAAAAAATCCGGCAGGCCTACCGCCTGTTCAAATCCATCGACTTCGAACAGCTCAACAAGCTCTCGAAGAAAGTGGATCTGCAAAAGGTAATGGAAGGATTCTCCAAACTGGACGACAAACAGTTGAAAGGTTTGATGAAAATGATGGAAGGCGGGAAGAAGGAAAAGGTACTTCCTGAGATCAATGCCGATTTTTACGAACTGCATCTGCGCCTGAGCGACGAAGACCGTGCCCTGCAGCTGAAAGTCCGCGAGTTCATGGAGCGCGAGATCGCGCCGATCGTGAATAATTACTGGCTGCATGATGAGTTCCCTTACGAGATCATTCCCAAATTCGCGGAGCTGAACGTCTGCGGGCTGACGTATAAAGGATACGGATGCCCCGGCAAATCGTTCCTCATGGAAGGCATCATCGCTATGGAAATGGGCAGGGTAGATGCCAGCATCGCCACCTTCTTCGGCGTACAGAGCGGCCTGGCCATGGGGTCCATTTATCTTTGCGGCTCGGAAGAGCAGAAGCAGGAATGGCTCCCTGGTATGCAACAGTTCAAGACCATCGGCGCTTTCGGGCTCACGGAGCCGGAAGTTGGCTCCGGCGCGGCGGGAGGGCTTACCGTAACCGCGCAGCGCACGGCAGACGGCTGGGTGCTGAACGGGCAAAGAAATGGATCGGCAACGCCCCTTCGGACGTCACCGTCATCTGGGCCAAAGACCTGGGCGACGGCGAAGTGAAAGGGTTCCTCGTCCGCAAGGGAACGCCCGGCTTCAACGTGGATAAGATCAAAGGAAAGATGGCCCTGCGCATCGTGCAGAACGGCCTCATTACCCTCGATAATTGCGTAGTGGAAGAGAAAGACCGCCTGCAAAAAGCCAACTCTTTCAGGGATACCGCCCGCGTGCTGCAAATGACCCGCGCCGGTGTGGCCTGGATGGCCGTAGGGTGCGCCCGCGGCGCTTACGAGAACGCGCTGGATTATACCCGCAAGAGAAAACAATTCGGCAGGCCCATCGCCTCCTTCCAGCTCATACAGAACCACCTGGTGGAAATGCTTTCCAACCTCACGGCTATGCAGTCGCTCGTGTTCCGCTTATCGGAATTGCAGGACCAGGGTCTGCTCAAGGACGAGCACGCCTCCTGGCCAAAGTATTCTGCTCCCTCCGCACACGAGACATCGTTAGCCGCGCCCGCGAGGTCATGGGCGGCAACGGGATACTTCTGGAGCACAACGTAGCCCGCTTCGTCGCCGATGCGGAAGCGATATACTCCTACGAAGGCACCAAGGAGATCAATTCCCTTATTGTAGGCAGGGCCATCACCGGCTTTAGCGCATTCGTATAGCGAACTACCCCTGTTTATAAAGCCGGCGCTCTACAGGGCGCCGGCTTTTTGTGCCCGGCAGCCGCCGGCCCTCCGCCTTCCGGCATTCAAAAATTCCTTAACTTACGTATTCTGAAGCATAGCCCCATCTCCACGCCACGACAGCCGCGTAACGTAGTTTCATAACCCCAGCAAAACCCCACGTCATGCAATACTTTGATTTTCACACCCATCCCATCCTGAAACAACTGTTCAGCGAAACCGGCAGCGTCACCGATATGCTTGGCCGCAACGAGGTAAAAGTGCTGCAATCGCAATGCACGGACATACCCAATATCATCCAGTCTCAGATCCACCCTTCGCAACTGGCGCAATACCCGGAAGGCGTACTGCTGGGCATCGTGCTGTACAGCATGGAGAGCTACCTGGCGGCGGAGGTAATTCCCCTGCGGCAACACCTCCGGCCCGGATCGCAGCACAAACTGTCGGAACCGCTGCTGAAAAAGATTGTACTGAACGATTACAAAGCCTACACCGACTTCCTCGTTAACCGGACCCTCAAAGCCTACCTCGATAACAGCGACATCTTCCACATCGTGACGCCGGAGACCTTCGCTAACGGCCTCCCCGCCAACCGCATCAATATCTTCTTCGTGGTGGAAGGCTGCCATTCGTTCGTAGACAGCGTAAACCGTACCGGCGAAGGGAAGGTGTTCCCCGTCCCCGAGATCCTCGATAACCTGGACCGACTCCTCGCGCAAGGTATTCCCATCCTGGCCATCAACCTCACGCATATGCAGCAGTCGAGCCTCTGCAACCATGCTTTCGGCATCCAGCTGACGAACCCCGCGCCGTTCTTCCCGAAAGGCAACGGCATGGAACCCGATGGCTATGATATTGCCCAGGCGCTGTTCGACCGCGGCATTCATCCCGATCTGAAGCACATGAGCTACAAATCGCGCCGGGATCTTATGCGGGCTATCGACGGACAGGGAGACATTACCCTCCATTCCGCCATGCCGCTGCTTTGTACGCATGCCGGTTTCACCGGTATCCCGTTCAGCGAGTGGCCGGAATACGCCGCGCTCATCCGGGCGGAAGGGCCTGTTGTTCGTGTGGAGATGGCGAAAACATTGTCGGTTGATAGCATGCCGTCTGCCATCTGCGCGCCCACCTTCAACATGTCCACCATCAACCTTTTCGACGAAGAGATCGCCTGGATCGTACGCCACGGCGGCATGATCGGGCTTTCGATGGACAGGCGCATCCTGGGCTACGTGGATCCGTACGACGCGGATGTAGATGGCCGGCTGGATGGCGAGTTTGTAGTGGATACGGATTTTATTTCTCTCGCGGAGTGGGACGGGCTGGACATCGACATCAGCAAGTACCGCCAGAAAGTAGACGCCGCGCATTGCCTTACGGTGCAGCGCCTCCGCCAGAACTGGGAAGACCAGAGCCAGCAGGAGCGCTGGTACTACGATCATATCTTCCTTCACCTGAAACATTATCTCCAGACCTGCCTGCGCGCGGGCATTCCCTTGAAACGTCCACAAAGCACCTCACTATCGGCAGCGACTTCGACGGTCTGATCAATCCCTTCATCACCATGCCCGGCGTAAAGGATATGGAGCGCCTCAAACGCTACGTCAAAACTGATTTTAAAGGCTACCTCTCGCAATTGGAAGACGCCCGCGCCTGGTACCGGGATCTGGATGTAAACCAGTTTGCCGAGGATCTGTTCTTCGGCAACGGCTATCGTTTCGTGAAAGCGTTTATGGAAGGGCGATAAAAAGGCCGGCCCAAATGAGCCAGCCCTGTCTTAACCTGATGCGTACGGGCATTATGCCCCTAAAATGTTTTTACGGCTTCCCCGAGGTCGTACACCGTTGCTTCCGGCAACGCTGCCGCTACGATGCTGCTGCCTGCCGCGCTCCGGTATCCGCCGGCGCAATGCACCACGATGGGTTTGCCGGTGGGTATCTCCGCACTCCGTTCGCGCAGCTGGTGCAAGGGGATGGCGATCGCATTGGCGAATAACAATCCCGCGTTGGTTTCAGCAGTATTGCGGACATCGATTATCGTAAAGCTGTCCGGTTTTTTGCGGAACGCCTCTACGTCGAGGCCGGGCGTTTGGGCGGTGCCGCCGCGGGCAAGGCCTGTGCCGGCAATGAAGGATTCATAGCCGATTTTGGCGGTCCTGCGGAGGAGGGCGTCCAGCGTAGCGCCGTCTTCGGCCAGCAGCACATATGGCTCTTCGGGTGCAATGATGCTGCCAAGCCATGTCTCGAACTTGCCGCCGTCCTGCAGGTTGATGGCGCCGGGGATGTGGCCTTCCTTGAATATCTTTTCGGGCCGCGTGTCGATCACCACAGCGGATGTCGTAGCGCAACCGGGTACTTTTTAATAGCTACTTCCATATCTTCCGCGCCTTTGCGGTTGATGGATACGTCGTACGGGAAGTATTTCGGGACAAAGGGTTGTTCGGAAAGCAGGGCTTGCACGAACTCCGCTTCGGTCATCTCCTGCAGCGACCAGTTGGTTTGTTTTCTTCACCGATGGTAGCGCTGGGCTGGGAGGAGAGGTTCTTCCCGCAGAGGGAGCCCGATCCGTGGGCGGGGTATACTACCACGCCGTCTGGCAGGGTCATGAGTTTTTACGGAGAGAATGGTACATGTCTTTGGCGAGGGCTTCGCGTTTGGCGGATACCTTGCCCGTATTCTCCCGCAGGTCTGGCCGGCCGCAGTCGCCGATAAACAGCGTATCTCCGGTGAACACCGCGGTGGGCGTGCCGTTTTCTTCCAGCACGATGCTGATGCTGTCTGGCGAGTGGCCGGGAGTATTGAGGGCCTTCAGGATGGCGCCGCCACCGAGGTCGATGGTGTTGCCTTCATCGAAGGTAGTATGCGGATAAGTGGCTTCCAGGATGCGCGAGCAATAGAGCGTGGCGCCCATGGCTTTATGTATTTCCAGGTGGCTGCTCACGAAGTCCGCATGCGGGTGCGTTTCGATGACGCCGGTGATGTTGGACCCTTCAGCGGCGGCATGCTCCAGGTAAGGAAGCGGGTCGCGCCCCGGGTCTACCAGCACCGTGCCGTTAGGGCCGGTGATGGCGTATGAAAAATGTGCGAGTGCTTTATCTTCGAATTGTCTGATCTTCATGTTCGTCGTTTTTACAAATTTCGCGATTGATCCTGTCTGGTTTTGTGACTGTGGTCACAATGCAAAGGTCTTCAAATTCCCATTCCTGTACATTGACGGCCGTCATCCGCACCACTGATCTCACACCGCAGTTAATGGGGTAACCGCTCCCGGAACCGGCCATACAACCACGTTCCCGCGATAGCGCCCAGGATGGTGACGCCACCGCCGCCGCGCCCGTTCCGGCCTGTGCGAAAAGGGGCCCGGGGCAGGCGCCCGTCATAGCCCAGCCCAAACCGAATAGGAGTCCGCCGTAGATCTGGCCTTTATTGAACTTTTTATCCGGGATCACGACGGTTTCGCCATGAATGGTTTTGATATGGAACCGGCGTATCAGCCATACGGATAACATACCGATGGCCACGGCGCTGCCGATGATACCGAACATATGGAACGATTGGAAGCGGAACATTTCCTGGATGCGGAACCAGCTGATCATTTCCGCTTTCACGAGAACGATGCCGAAGAGAATGCCGAACAGCAGGTATTTCAGATATTTCATGATGCGTAAAATTAAAGGGCGAGTAAATAAGGGAGGATGAAGTTGGCCATGAGGATGCCGCCGGCCATAAATGCCACCGTAGCCACCAGTGAAGGCCATTGCAGGCTGGATAATCCCATGATGGAGTGCCCGCTCGTACAACCGCCGGCGTACCGGGTACCGAAGCCCACCAGCAAACCGCCCCCAGCATCAATACAAGCCCTCTCCCGGTAAAGATCTGGTCGATGCCGAATAAGGAAGAAGGAACGATCGCCGCTTCCGGATAAACGCCATATCCGCTCATTTCCGCCGCCAGGCCAGGGTGTACATCAACGGGCTGTCCACTGCCCAGCCAGGATGCTGCTATCCATCCGCCGGCCAGGATGCCCAGCGCGAATACGAGGTTCCGGACTCTTTTTCCAGTTGTAGCGGAAGAAGGGAATATTGGCCGGTGCGCAGGCCGCGCATATATGCCGGAAGTTGGAACTGATGCCGAAGGTCTTGTTGCCGGTAAGGAGCAGCGCCGGTACCAGGAGCCCTATCAGCGGACCTGCCACGAACCAGGGCCAGGGTTGTTGGAGAAAAGAAATCATGCAGTCAATTTTTTGAACTGCAAAGATCCGGAAGATGCGGCGCGGGCACGGTGACCCAGGTCACCGTTACAGCATCTCGATAAACTGGCGGTGCAGCTTCACCTTACCCTGTTGCTCCAGCTTTTCAACAGCCGGCTGATCACTTCCCTGGAAGAGTGGAGGTCTGTAGCGATCTCGCTGTGGGTGATGTGCAGGTGGGAAGTACGGAGTTTCTCGCGCTGGTGGTCCAGATAGTGGACCAGGCGCTCATCCATCGCGCGGAAAGCGATGTGGTCGATAAGGGTCAGCAGCTCTTCGAAGCGGTCGCGGTAGGTTTCCACCACGAAGTTATACCAGCCTTTATAGCGCTGCATGAAGTTCTCCATGTATTTGACGGGAATGAGGATCACGGTGCTGTCTTCGATGGCTTTGAGCATGACGCCGCTGGTTTCCTGCTGCTGGCCGCATACCATGGAAAGGGCGCAGGCATTCCCGGGTTCCAGGTAATACATGAAGATCTCGCCTTCGTCCTGCCCTTCGCGGTACAGCTTCAGCCGTCCTTCCGCTACCAGAACGGTAGAGCGGATGTTCTGGCCCGTGCGCATGAGGGTTTCGCCGGCGGGGATATGCCTTATCTCCGCTATGTCGGACAGTTCTTCCCGCAGTTCGGGTTCAAACTGGGGAAATGATCTTCCAGGTAAGCGCGCGTTTCCGTATTCATATCCACAATTTACGCATTTTGGCCTTCACCGATGCCCAGCACCAGCTTGGCCTGCCGGATCATCTCTTCGCTGCCGGTGTATTTACCCGGCTCGTCGGAAAGCTTCACCACTTCCGTCCATTCCCCGTTATTAGGGCTGGTAGCGGTCATTTTGATGACGATATTCATGGCTTCCGGGCCGGCGTCGTTGGTGAGACTGGTGCCAATCCCGAAAGACATGCCGATCCTGCCCCTGCAATGCTCCGCGATCCGCGCCACCTTCTCCACGTTGAGGCCATCGGAGAAGATGATGGTCTTACTGAGCGGATCGATGCCCATTTGCTGGTAATGCCGGATGACCTTATCGGCAAACTCCAGCGGGTCGCCACTATCGTGCCGCACGCCGTCGAACAGTTTGGAGTACATTTTATCGAACTGATGAAGGAATACGTCGGTCGTGTAGGTGTCAGACAATGCGATGCCAAGGTCGCCCCGGTACACTTCCACCCAATGCTGTAAACCGATGGCATTCGACATCTTGAACCCAAACCTTGCGGCATGGAACATGAACCATTCGTGCGCATGCGTGCCGATGGGCTTGGTCTGGAACATCATCGCGAGGTGGACGTTGCTGGTGCCGATAAAGGAGCCGGTACCGTATTGTTTCAGCGCTTCCACCACCAGCTTATGCACCTTGTAGGAATACCGCCGCCGGGTGCCGAATTCTGCTACTGTAACGCCCAACTGCCGGTATTGCTCTATCTTCCGGCGGGTATTATCAAGGATGGCGTCATTGGATATCCTTTCCGCATGGCGCAGCGTATAATACAGTTCGCAGATGAGGGACATGACAGGTACCTCCCACAGGATCGTCCGGTACCATAAACCTTCCACGCCTACTTCCAGCTGATCGCCTTCCTGGGAGATATGCACCTCTTCCGGGTTGTAGCGGTAACCTTCGAGGAAATCGAGGTACACGGGGTCGAGGTAGGGGCAGGTAACCTGGAGGAAGTGTTTCTCCTTGCGGGTAAGCTGCAGGCCGGCCATTTCATCCACCGCTTTGCGGAGTGCGTCGGCGAAGCCCGGCGGAAAGGAATGCCTGCCACGGTTGATGAACTTGTAACGCGCGCGGGCGTAGGGGAACAGCCGGATGACGCCCTGCTGCATGGTGAATTTGTAGAAGTCGTTATCGAGGATGGAAGAGAGCATAGTGTAAAAATAACGCGCCGCAGGCCAGAATGTTTCAGGGCCTATTTATCCTTCTTCTTTTCCTTCTGTTGCATGAACGCCGGCGCGAAGTCGATCGCCAGGAAGAAACGCAGGTCCTTATCCGGCAGTTTCTCGTCATCCGATTTGATCTTATAAAACTCGAAACCCGTCTTAAGCATGTCGAAGAACACCAGCCGGCTCTGGATACCCATCATGTCGGCGGAATCCGCGCTGAAGGGGTCCTGCTTGCCGTAGTTGAATGTGAAGTCCACTCCAGATTTAAGCGGTTGCGGGAACCCCGGAGCGGCGTACTTATGCATGAATGACAGGTTGGTCCTGAAGTCCATAGCGCCTGGCTGCCCGCCGGAGGGGAGGAGCCCGCCTGCGGCCGCGCCGAACTTAAAGTCGAATTGCTTATCATCGAGAATATTGAACTGGGTGGCGGCGTTGAGCCTCCCGCGCCAGGGCGTTGCCGCATCCGGCCGGTAATCCGCTTCCCCGGAGAAATCGAGCAGGTTGAGGCGCCCGAAGTTGCGCATGGAGAATCCCGCGCGGCCGTATCCTTCCAGCAACCTGTCGCCATCGAAACGGCCACCGCCTTCCGCGAGGCCGTAAAGCCCTTTGTCGCCCCGTAAAGGCCCAGCATGAACTTATGCTGTTCCTTGGGATCGGGCTTGCCGGGAATGCCTTCCGTGTTGGAATACTGGAAGTAGGGGAAGAGCTCGGGGCCTTTGTATTTGGGTTTCTCTTTCTCGTCTTCCGGGTACTTGCCGAGTGCGGAAGCGAGATTGAACCCAAGCCCCAGGCTCCATTTCTTCTCATCCGCCTTTTCATCCGTGCCGGAATATTTGAGCTCGAGGGCTTTAGGCGGTTGGTAGAAGGGCGGTCGCCAGCGGTCGTCGGGGATATTGTCCAGCACGAAAGGCCGGAGGAACCCCGTGGGTGGTTCCGTCCACTTCTTGGTGGCGGGGCCTAGTACGGACGTGAAATCCAGCTCGCTTTTGGTGAGTGCGTTGAGGCCAACGAGGCCGCTTTGAAGGAGGGCGCCGGAGATAAGGAAGATGCCCAGGTTTTGCTTGGCGTAGCGGGGTATCTTTTCGCCCAGGTATTTCTCCATATCCATATGCAGCGCCATAGATGCCAGGTTGATCCATGTGCCGGAGACGCCGGTCATCTGCTCCGCCATTTCCAGCCCCTTGGAGAAATCGACCTTACTGCCGTAAGGAGAACCGGCCTGGAGCTGCAGGGCGTAAAAGATGTTCCATAGCGACATCATCTCCTTGCTGATCAGGTCTTGCCCGAATTTGGGATCGAATACAATGGAGCCGCCATGTTGTTTGGCGGAGAGGTAGGATTGCTGCCAGCGCCTGGGCCAGTTGATGATGAGGTCGTCGAACAGCTGGCAGAATACCTCCAGGAACCAAAGCTGATGGGGACGTCTTCTTCTTTCTTAGGTGTTTCGGGCGCGTCTTGTTTTTGGACGGAAGGGGAGCCGGCGTGAAGAACGGCGGGGCTGCCTGCGGGGAGTTCCCGAAGAATGGCTTGGCTGGCTGCTTAGGGGCAGGGCCTGTTGTGTGGGTTGGGGTGGCCATTGGATGAGGGGTTTGGGGTACCATGAAGTTACGGAATTTCAAAATAAATACGGATTTGCCTTCACCCGGAATGGCATTCCGTGTGCCTGTATCTGGGATGGCTGTTAAATGCTGTCTACATCGCTTAAAACAGAACTTATGGCGCTAAAGAAACGATCGACTATTATCTGGGGCAGCATTGGCGTCATCGGCGCCTTGTTCGTAGCCGCCTGGTTCGGTGGACTGGTATTCCAAACACCCGAGCCCCGACTGCCTGCCAAGCTCCCTGTGCGGGTCTTCAATATCACTCCGCAACGGCCCGCCCTCCGGATCGAAGGGTTGTATTATAATCCGAACGGGTATGCATTTACCTTTAAAGGGGTGAGCTGGATCTTTGGCTGGATTCTTTCGCGCTGGGGCATGTTCGTATCGACACTTCATTTGAGGTGCCGGCACATGCCACCTTCACCGTTCCGGTAGTAGTGGAACCCGACTTCGCCAGGCTGGGCGAGTCCGGCATCGACCTGACCGATACCGTGCGTATTGCGTTCAAAGGGGATATGAAAGGAAGCGTAGGGATCATTTCTCAAACGCTACACATGACGTATGATGGCCGGCATTATCTGGACCTGCTCCTAAATTAATCATAGATCAGGTTATTCATGATTGAAAGCCGTAGCTCGTTGGAGCTGCGGCTTTTTTTAATAAATTTTTATTATCGATTTTGGTGTTGCACGATATAAAAAAAAATACATAAATTGTTGATTACTGTTTGAAGTCTGCTTACAATACGCTCCGAAACCCCATTTTGCCGTCTATCAATGTGCTTCAGCAGCACAAATTTGACCCTTAATATTTATTGCGAAACCCCGAATAAGATTATTTTTTAACTGTAATCCCATTACATTATGGATTTCAAAGACATTATTAAACAACTCGGTGAACGTTCTGTCAAGATTAAAGAATCAGTTAAGACCGAGGAAGCTACCAAGAATGCATTTATAATGCCTTTTATTCAAGCGCTAGGGTATGATGTGTTCAATCCGCTGGAAGTGACACCCGAGTTCGTGGCAGACCTCGGTATAAAGCAGGGTGAAAAGGTTGATTATGTAATATTCAAGGACAAGATTCCTACAATTATCATCGAATGCAAATGGCATGGCGCAGCGTTAGATGTTTTTAACTCGCAATTATTCAGGTACTTTCATGTTTCCAAAGCTAAGTTCGGATTGTTGACAAACGGATTTGAGTATAGGTTTTATACTGATTTAATGGAGCCTAATAAAATGGACGATAAGCCTTTCTTTACGTTTAATATTACGGATATAAAGGATAATCAAATCGAGGAGCTTAAGAAGTTTCATAAAAACTATTATGATCTGGAGACGATTGTTAATACCGCAAGCGATCTGAAATATACCAATGAATTGAAGGCATTGATCCATGCAGAGATAAATACTCCATCCGAGAATTTTGTACGTCATTTTTCTAAGCAGATATATAATGGAATGCTCACAAGTAAAGTGATAGATCAGTTTACAGTACTGGTGAAAAAGTCTATGACCCAATATATAAATGATCTCATAACTGAAAGGTTGAAGTCAGCTTTAACAAAAGAAGCGGAAACTCAAAGGAATGATCAGGAGCAGCAAAATACAACTCAGATTGAAGAAGCAGCCAGAATTAATACAACCGCTGAAGAGTTGGAAGCGTTTTATGTTGTAAAAGCAATATTAAGATCGAAGGTGGATGGTGAGCGCGTTCATCATCGAGATGCACAATCTTATTTTGCGGTTCTGCTAGATGATAATAATCGTAAAACTATATGCCGGCTGTATTTAAGTGCATCCAAGAAAGCCATTGGGTTGTTTGATGCAGATCGAAAAGAGTATAAAAAGGAGTTAACTAAAATTGACGACATCTACAAGTATGCTGAGGAATTGCTAAGTACTGTTAATGTACTTGAAGGTACAGCCATGGCCTTGAAAGGATAATTGGATTGCCGGCATTATTTGGACCTGCTCCTAAATTAATCATAGATCAGGTTATTCATGATTGAAAGCCGTAGCTCGTTGGAGCTGCGGCTTTTTTTATTCCATTCGTGAACTCCACAATAATTTCAAAAATATTCCGGTAGAAAGAATATTCAGACAGAGAATTAAGTTAACATTGCTCATAACATTGTTTGATAACCTTAATTAAGAGAGATGAATATCATCGATTCAATGGGAGCCTATTTTACAAACAGCGAGATATCTTTATTGCAGCGCATATTGGTAATGGTATCCCTGTGGGTAATGGTGTTTATCGTGAATGACACTTTCAAGTTTACTTATTATTACCGCATGCAGCGAAAGGTAGAATACCTCGGCCAACTTACCGACAGGATTGTTGATTCGAATACTGATAGCCTCGGTAAAAAAGCAGCAGCAGCCCTACGTGAGGAGCTGCTGGCGGAAGAACCTGCAATTTTGCAGATTCATCTTCTTCTGAGAAACCATTTGAACGGAGCCGGAGGATCATCTACATCCACGAATCCAAGGCTAACGCCTAATGCTACGACGGGCAATATAATGGCCAGATCGATGACGGTATCCATATTGTTTTATATTAAGTTACTAATGTCTACGATTGGAATGTTTCTGATAGTTGGTCTGATTATAATCAGTAGGATCGTTACAAATCAGAACGGTTCTGTTTATCGAAATCTGTTAATCAGCACCGCGTTGTTTGCAATGTTGGTAGTCAGCGCATTTGCCGTACACTTATTGTTTCTCTGGCTCATCCCTTCCGAACTTACATTAAGAGCCAGGTTAATTCTAAATGTAATCCTACAGTTCCTGATAGTATTATATGCCTTCATCTTAATGACTATTCGAAAAAGAAAATCAAAATGAATATATCAGAATAACCGACTCAGAACTTTTTATAAGAGAAATTTTTTGCAGAAAAGGGTCAACGATGTTTGAAGCGGTGGGCATTTTTCTTCCACCATCCCCGCACGCCGAGGATTATCATCAATATCAGCATATCTACAGATTTGGAGCAAATTGCACGCTTCTTAACAGGCTGCCGCTCTTTTTCCACGAGTTGCAGGCTAAAGACCTTCAACCGTTATCTGCCGGCCTCCACCCGGAAGACTTCCGGGTGCTCAGGAGCATAGGCGATGCGGACGCTGTCGCCGGGGTTGTAGTGGCGGGTGCTGGTAAACTGTTCCCGCAGATCGCGGTTACCGGCCTTATAGCCGATAAGGGTTTCGTAGTAGTATTGTTGACGGCCCTGTTGGAGTTTTACTTGTAATACCGTGGCCATCGCAGGCTGCAAAGGCCCATTCAGCCAGGAATCCGCTAACTTATCGGAAGCACGGTCTGCCCAGAGGGCATTGGCGCAGGTTAATACGGCCACTCCGCCGAGTAAGAGCATCTTTCTTCCCCGGAGCCAGCTGCGGCGGTCGGGCTGATAGCGGGCATCCCCACGCTGCCAGAGCGATCCAAAGCACAGGAACCCCAGCAACAACCACCCGGAGACCATCAGCGCAAGGGCGCTCACGTCGTACAGGAGGCGCTGACGGTAACCGTAGAGATACCAGATGAGGAGCCTGCGGCAATCAATAGCAGCGAAATGGCCAGGCGGGTGTTCCGTTTCATAACTCAGGGTCCCCTTCATGCATCTTTTTCTCAATGCTCTTAATATTGACGAGGAATACCAGCAGTAACACGATTACCACGACCAGCAACACGTATGCGAGCATAAAGGGAAGTTGTAAATGCTCAGGGCATGAGGTTAGGCGTCAGGTGGCCCGGACGGGCGAACGGCGCATCGTCTTTCGGGCGGCTGCCGCTTCCTGTTTGATGAAAGCGATGATGTCGCGTACCTGGTCGTCGTTCAGATCGGGGTGGTCTGGCATCACCACCTGGTTGTATTCGTTGAAGATCGCCAGCGCGGCGGCGTCGCCGGTCTTGATCATGCTCTGGGAAGATTTGACGAAACGTAAGATCCAGTCTTCCGGATGGCGCCCGTCCACACCAGCCAAAGCAGGCCCCGTCAGTTTCTTATGGACGTTGTGGCACGACGCGCACCTGGCCTGGAACAGCTTCTTGCCTTCCTCAGGGTCCGCCGCGAAAAGGCGGGCGCTCCATGTGAGCCATACGATCAGGATGTGAATGCCTTTAACGTTCATGTGCTAGTTTTTTGAGATCATCGAGCAGGAGCCGCACTTCCTTTTCGGAAATGCCGCTGTAATATCCGCGGATACGCTGATTTTTGTCAAGTAAAACGAGGCGGTCGCTGTGGATGAAATCCTCCGGCCCGCCGTCTCCCTCCGTCGCCGTAACGTACAAACCCTTCCGTGCAAAGCGGTACAGTTCCCGCTTATCGCCGGTGAGCAACTGCCAGTTGTCCTGCCCGAAGCCCGTCCGCTGTATGTAAGCCTGTAGGTTTGCCGGCGTATCATGCGCCGGGTCTACCGTTATTGAAACCAGGCTGACATCTGCCCCGCTTTCCTGGATCGCCCGCACCTGCGACATCATCATCGGGCAGAAGGTAGGGCAGGATGTAAAGAAAAAATGAACCACGGCGGCACGGCCCTTCCAGGTTCCGCTCGCAGCGGGCTTGCCTTCCTTGTCGGTAAAGGTGAAATCCCCTAATGCCGGCGCATCCTCCGCATCGCTGACGCGCTCGTTGTTCGGGGCGAAGTAAGGCAGCCCGGCATACCGGTTCTCCGCGAACCGGACGATACCGTAAGCCGCCAGGGGCAGCCCGGCGATGACGAGCACGAATGCTTTCCAGGATTTCAATATGTTCACGCGTTGCGGCATGTCGGATTATTTGCGCACCACCGGTGCGGGGTCCGTCGGTTTATAAGGCGGCGCCTTGCGGTTGGTGTTGTTGAGCGCGTCCGAAATAGCGGGCGCATAAGTCAGGAAGATGATCAGCCCCATGATAGCTAGCCAGGGCTTGAAGCTGTCGAGCAGCGGCACGCGGCGCTCTTCGTGCAGGGTCTCGCTTACGGGCAGATCGATCACGGGTTCTGTGGAGCGTTTCCGCAGGCAGGTGCCGAAGAATGAAATGAAGTACAGCAACCCTGCGGTGAACATGATCCCGCCACCGGCAAGCCCAAGCATGGAAGAAACCACCCAGTAAGGGTTGAACTGCTCGCTGGAAGGGTTCAGGTAGGTCAGCCCCATATTGGTCCGCCGCGGCTCGCCGATCAGTCCGCCGTACATTAACCCGGCAGAGAAGATCAACACGCCTACGGTCCAGAGGTAGGGCACGATGGTATTGAGCACCGGCGCAAAGATGCGCTTGCCGGTCAGTTGAGACAGCATGAAGATGCTCATGCCCAGGATCGCAAGGAATACTGGTCCGCCTACCGTGAGGTGGAAGTGGCCGGGTATGAAGGAGGTGTTGTGCACCACGTTGTTGAGGGAGTAGGATGCGTTTACCAGCCCGGTCAGCCCGCCGAAGATGAACAAAATGAGCCCGTTGATGAGATACCCGAACATGAATACGTCTTTCCGGAAGAAGGGCAGCTTCCATATCCAGCTCCACAAGCCTTTAGCACCCGTTTCCGGGCGGCGTATTCCAGTGAAGCGGCGATGGTGAATGCGGTAATGAAACTGGGGATGGCGACCCCGAACGTCAGGATCGACTGGGTCAGCTTAACGCCGCGGCCTATGGAAGGGTCGCCGAATTGATGGTGAACCCCGATGGGGATGGATAAGATGAGGAAAATAAAGAACGCGATACGGCCCGCGTTCCCGGAATACAACTTGCCGCCGGCCAGTTTGGGGAGCATGGTGTAAAACATGATATAGGACGGCAGCAGCCAGAAATACACCAGCGCATGCCCGAAGAACCAGAACAGCGTACGGGCGAGCATGATATTGATCTCCGGCACCCAGCCGAGGCTCCAGGGCACCAGCATCACGAGCACTTCGTATGCCACCGCGAGCGTGCACACGAACCAGATGGTAAAATTGACAAGGGTACCGATGACGGCCACTGGCGTAGATTCTTTGGGGTTTTCCGCTTCCAGGAAAGGTACATCCGGATCCAGTCGAAATACGGGATCCAGGAGCCGACGATCAGCATGGCCGTTCCTATGTAGAAAGCGGGGTGCGCCTTCAGCGGCGGGTAAAGGTGTATAATACCGATGCCTTTCCCGCAAGGATGGCCGCGGCTGCCAGCCCGGTCCCAACCACCATGAGCAGCATGGAGATAAAGGCGGCAGGCTTATTGGGCTCGCGTTTGGTGTAGAAGAGCATGGTGGCATGGCCAAAGGCCACGGCAAAGAACGTGGTGAGCACAATGGCATTGATGACCCCGTGCAGCGTGAGGCCCTGGTAATAATCCAGTCCTGCCACCGAAGTGCGCTGAATGACGCCCGAGCGGTAGATTACCTGCATCAAACCATGATAAATACCAATGGTGAGCAGTAAGACCGGCACGAACAGTTCGATGAGGAGTATATTGCGAAGGGGACGGCTAACCTGCATAAGGTGTTATTTTCTGGGATAGTTGACAATGATTTCGGCTTCCATATTCTGATGGCCCGTGCCGCAAAACTCGTGGCATACGATCTTGTACACGCCCGGCTCCGTAAAACGGACCGTTGTCTTGACACGCCGCCCGGCACGCCCATGAGGTTGACGTTCTTGTCGAACACGTTGAACCCGTGTACCACGTCCAGCGAGGTAACGAACAGGTCCACTTCGCTGCCGACCGGTATATAACTGACGGCTGGCTCGAAGTTCCACATGCGGGCCACGTAGAATATCTGGTACGTTTTGGCGTCTATCTGCTCCACCCGCGCCGTTTCGTAGGTCTTGTTGTAGGGGAGGCACTCGGTAACATCCTGCCGCTTGGCGCCCAGTGCGTAGAAGATGGAAAAGATGAACAGCGCCGAAACGGTAAGCGCGGTGATGATGACGTTTCTTTCAAATTTATCCAGCATAGATTCCGGGTTTATGACCGGGCCAGCATCGTAAAGTAGATGCCGAACCAGATAACGAGTCCGAGGAAAATCAGTAACGCGAAAAATGCGATAGCGCCGCGTGGGACGAACTTGTCCGGTGATTCGCGCGGTTCTTGTCCGTTCATGGGAGGGGATTTGGTTGTATTAAATTACAACCCTGGCAGGGAATTGTTCGGCCGGCAGGTGATTCCGGCAGGTATTTCCACGCATTTTCCAGAAAAAGTATATATCACTGTAAATCAGGTACTATTTTTGCCGTTCGGGTCTCGCTTTAAGCAAGGAACATTTGGCAGCATATCTGATTCGCCTTTTACGGCGGAATACGCAATCATTTTTCCCCGCCCACGCACCGATTTTTAGCAGCAAACCGGAACCATGACTAACCATGTCTGATTTTTTTATCACCTAAAACCGAATCATTATGAAACAAAGGAAAGCCTTTGTGTTGTTAACCGCCGCATGCTTCGCGGCATTCACTTTCATTGCCTGCAGCAAGTCCGACAAGAAGGACGACGAGCCGCAAACACCGACCGAACAAGCCGGCAAGATCCCCGGTATGGGCGAAGCCGCGGGCACGCCCCAGGGCACGGCGCTCGTATATCCGGCCGGCGTTACCCTTTCCGCCACCCCATCAAAGGCGTAGTTTGTGACACGGCTTACGAAGTGGGCAGCGGCGGCGTAGTGGAAATATGCGTGGCTTTCGTGAACAACAACGCCACAGACGTAACGTTCACCCTGCCCGCAGGCCTCATCGCAATTGCAGATGACCTTAAATACCAGCACGGTTTCCTTATCCAGAACACCGCCATCGTACTGAAAGCGAAAAGGACCACCCGCGTTGGCGTGAAATTCTATTGCGGGAACTCGCAGCGTTTGCCCAGCTCCGGTAGCAAGACCTACAAGCTCGGCCCCGTGAGCAACAGCGTACTCCTCCAGGAGCTCTGCGGCCTGCTGAAGAACAAGAAAACGACCAAGAAAGAGTATGCCGATGAGGATCTTTACTTCCAGGTATCCATCTCTATCCAGAACATGATCTGGAGCATCACCGATGGCGATGGCCTCGATAAGTCGACCATCAATGCGCAATTGGCTGCCATCCCCAACCGATAAGCGTATCGACATAAAGAATATCCCGGCGTGCTGCTGCTGCGCCGGGATTTTCTTTATGGCATATGGTGCACCGATGGGGTATTTCGCGACAGCGCCCGCGCTATACTTTAGTATGGAAACCGTATAAATAAAGTAAGCTTCCGGATGAGATAAGCCGCATATAAGCCGCCTATAAACCGCATATAAGCCGCATATAAACCGCCTTAATTATTGGGGCGGCTTATATACGGTTCAAATACCGTTTATTCCCGGTTTATTATCGGGTAAACCTTCGGAATTGCCTGCGGGGGTGTGCGGTTTGCATACAATTGCTATGCCGTAAAGGGGATGGTCATTCCCTAAATTGTGCTATCTTTTGCCTGCCTGGCCACCAGGCTTTCATCGGTGAACGTTCAAATGAAAAATTCCATGTGGAGGCTGCTCTTGCCAGCCTTGTTCTTATGCTGCGGACTTTCCTGCAGGCACAGACTTCTTTGCAGTTCGATCTGCTGGATAGCCGCAACGGCCTGTCCAGCAACCAGGTCAATTCTATCGTGAAAGGGCCGGACGGCTTCCTGTGGATCGGCACCATCGCGGGATTGAACCGGTACGATGGCCACGCTTTCCGGATCTTCCGGCATGTGGCGGGGATTCCTCGACGCTGAACGACGATTTTATCAACCAGGTGGTGGCCGGGCCAGACAAGACCCTGTGGGTGCAGACGCCCAACGGCTGGAACCGTTACGATCCCCGGTCCGAGACCTTTACCGCGCGTATCCGTCCGCACCTGGCGGCAATGGGTGTTCCCGACGATAATTTTACCGTTCTATGCGGCGATGGCGCCGGGCGTTTCTGGTTCGCCATCCCGGGAAAGGGCCTCTTCGGATACGACCCGGCAAGTAAGAAGCCCCTGGCGCCCATGCCCCTTTATTCCCCTAATGTGGCCGGCATCGCACCAGGGCCGTCGGGTTCCGTATGGGTTATTTATGCCGAGGGCGTCCTCGACAGGATAGACCCTTCCGCCCGGAGGGTCGTGCACCGTTCAGAGGCCATCCGTGATGTTGAACCCCAGTCCAACCCCGCCTACCGTTTATTCTCGGATGCGGACGGCGACGTCTGGATATATGCCTTTGGCACCGCCCGCGGCGGGGCCTGCTACCATCCGCCACCCGTCAGCTCACCCTGCTCCGCAAAGACGCGGGGAAAGCAAGGCTAAATAATGATATCATCAATGGCATCACCCAGGACGAGAACGGCCTCATCTGGATCGCAACCGACCATGGCGGCGTGAATGTGGTGGATAAGCGGGACTTTTCCGTCCGCTATCTCGTGAACAACGAACAGGACGCGCGCAGCATCAGCCAGAACAGCGTCAACGCCATTTACCGTGATGATCAGGGCATCATCTGGCTGGGCACCTTCAAAAAGGGCTGAACCGCTATCATGCGGGCATCCCGAGGTTCCCGCTGTACCAGCACCGGCCCAACCAGCCGGGGTCTTTACCATATAATGACGTAAACCGCTTCGTGGAAGACCGCCACGGCAACCTCTGGATAGGGACCAATGGCGGCGGGCTGTTGTATTTCGACAGGGCTACGGGAAAGTATACCCGATACCTGCACGATCCCAACAACCGGAACAGCATTTCCAGCAATGTGATCGTGAGCCTGCTGATCGACCGGGAAGGGAAGCTTTGGATCGGCACCTATTACGGTGGACTGGATTGCTACGACGGCAAGCGCTTCACCAATTACCGCCATGATGATGCGGACCCTAACAGCCTTGCAGACGACCGCGTCTGGGAGATCTATGAAGACCGGAAAGGGCAGCTCTGGATCGGTACCCTCAGCCAGGGCCTCATCGGCTTCGACAGGAAGTCGGGCGTATTCAAAAGTACATGCCCCAGGGCTCCAGGTCCAACTATATCGCCGCCATTCTCGAAGACCAAGCGGGAGATCTGTGGCTGGGCACCTCGTCCGGCATGGATGTAATGGACCACCGTACGGGGCTCTTCCGGCACTTTGAGCACCGCGAGCAGGACCCTGCCAGCCTGAGCCATAATAACGTGACCGCTTTCTGCCAGGACAGCCGGGGCATTATCTGGATCGCCACGCACGATGGCCTCAACCGTTGGGACGCCGGTCGCCAACACTTTGTGCGTTATGGCCGGGAAGACGGGCTGCCCGATAATACGATCCTTACATTACTGGAAGACGATGACAAGCAGCTCTGGCTCAGCACGCCTAACGGAATAAGCCGGGTAACGGTCCTCGCCTCCGGCGACTCTATCCGTTTGCTGACGCGGAACTTTGACGAGGCTGACGGACTTCAGGGCAGGCAATTCAACGAGAACGCCGCGCTGAAAACGTCCCGGGAGAGCTGGTATTTGGCGGGGCGAACGGTTTCAATATATTCGAGACCACCTCGCTCAGGAACCGGCCGGCATCGCCTCATATCGTTTTTACCGACCTCCAGTTGTTTAACCAGCCCGTAAGGGTGGGTAAGGAATATGGCGGGAAGGTGCTGTTGCCGGAGTCGGTGTCTTCTGCGAAGGAGCTTACTTTTCGGTATAATCAGAACGTGTTTACGGTGGAGTTTGCGGCGCTGGAGTTCATCAACCCGCATAAGATCCGTTACGCTTACCGCCTCCAGGGGTTCAGCGATGAGTGGCTTTATACCGACAGCCGTAACCGGAAGGCCACCTTTACGAACCTCAACCCGGGTCAATATACTTTGTTGGTGCGTGCTGCGGGGACGACGGGCAATGGAGCCCCGAGCCCCTGGCGCTCAGCATCCGCATCCTGCCGCCCTGGTGGCTGACGAAGCCGGCCTGGGCGATGTATGCGCTGTTATTGATAGCGGCGCTGGTCGTGGCGCGGCACCTGGTGCTCCGCCGCGCAAGGGCGCGTTTCCGCAACGAGCGTGAGCGGCAGGAAGCGCAAAGGCTGCATGAGCTGGATATGATGAAGATCCGGTTCTTTACCAACGTGAGCCACGAATTCCGTACGCCCCTGTCGTTGATTATTTCGCCGGTGGAGAAGATGGTGCGTGAGTCGGAGGGGCCGGAAGAGAAGCGCCAGTTCCAGCTGATCCACCGCAATGCACGGCGGCTGCTGAACATGGTGAATCAGTTGCTCGATTTCAGGAAGCTGGAAGAGCATGAGCTTAGATTGGCGAAAACCACCGGGGATATTATCGGGTTTATCCGTGAAGTGTCTTTCTCGTTTTCGGATATGGCGGAGAACAAGGGCATTGGTTTCGCATTCCATGCCGACAGGGAGCGCCTGTTTACTTCTTTTGATCACGACAAGCTGGAGCGGGTGCTGTTTAACTTATTATCGAACGCGTTCAAATTCACCCAGGCAGGCGGGCGCGTTTCTGTTAGCGTAGCCCTGGATGGCCCTCCGGCGGCCGGGTCGCTCCGGATCAAAGTAGCGGATACCGGTATCGGGATCGCGCCGGAGAAGCTAGAGAAGATCTTCGAACGCTTCTTCCAGGATGCCATTCCAGGTTCTATGGTCAACCAGGGCAGCGGTATAGGGCTCTCCATTACAAGGGAGTTCGTCCGCCTGCATGGCGGAACCATTACTGTCGAAAGCCGGGAGCAGGAAGGGAGTACTTTTACTGTCACCCTGCCGGTTGCGGCCGTGAGCGAAACCTCAGAGCCGGTGAAGATCGAAGAAACAGCGGAGCCGGTGGAATTCGTCCCTGAGAAACCGAAGCCAGGAAAGGCAAACGGAAAACGATCCTGGTGGTGGAAGACAACGAGGATTTCCGCTTCTATATAAAGGACAACCTGAAGCCGTATTACGACGTCCTGGAAGCGGGAGATGGTAAAGCTGGCTGGCAGAAAGCATTATCAGGCCACCCGGACCTGATCGTTTCCGACATCAGCATGCCCGAAATGAACGGCATCGACCTCTGCAGAAAGATCCGTGACGACCGCCGCACTGCCTCCATCCCGGTCATTCTCCTCACTGCCCTCACCGGCGAGGAGCAGCAGCTGACCGGCCTGGAAACCGGCGCCAGCGATTACATGACCAAGCCCTTCAACGTCGAAATCCTGCTTTCCCGCGTCCGCAACCTCCTCAACCAGCAGGAGAATATCCGCAAGACCTACCAGAAACAGGTGCAGGTGGTGGCATCCGAACCCGAAGCCGCCCCGGTGGAAGATGATTTCGTGCGCAGGGCGCTCGCTTATGTAGAACTGAACCTGTCTGACCCCGACCTGTCGGTCGAAGGCCTCAGCCGCGAAATGTTCATGAGCCGTGCCGCCCTGTATAAGAAATTGTTCACCCTCACAGGTCAGACGCCCGCTGAGTTCATCCGGCAAATCCGTCTGCAGAGAGCGAAACAACTGCTCGGAAGAGGCGCCACAACCGTGGCAGAAGTGGCCTACCAGGTGGGCTTCAATAACCCGAAAAACTTCGCGAAGATATTTAAGGAAACCTATGGCGAACTGCCCAGTTCGTATTTGAAAAACCGCACATCGGAATAGAATCGTGATTGAAAATCAATTACTTGATTTAAGGGGTTGACATTTCGATACCCTTTTATAGACGTTCCCGTACCCTCCCTTTTTGCAGGTAAATGTAGTTTCGGGGCGACCGGTTACCAACGGCGTTATTCCACGCATCCTGAGAAACGATTACTATGGGAGGATATTTATTTACACGTTACAGAAGAGCTGTCAGCTTATTATTTACCTGTTTTTTGATGATAGGGACCGCCAGGGCGGGAGGAGAAGAGAAGCCGTTCGTGCGTTCGGCGGATGGCATAACATTATACCCTGACGCCCGTGTTTCGGGCGGAGTGAAAGCAGTGCGCCTGCAGGTGGTGCGGGGCAATATCATCCGGGTGACGGCTTCTCCTGAGAAGACCTTTGCCGATCCGAAAAGCCTCACCACCAGCTTTTCGCCCGAAAAAGTAAAATGGTCGCTGGAGGAGAAAGGGGAGACCCTTGAGCTGAAGGCGCCAGGCATCATTGCCCGGGTAACAAAAATACGGGCGCGGTATCCTTTACCGATGCTGCCGGCAAGCCGCTCATCGCGGAGCGTGATTGGGGCGGCAGGACCGTGGCGCCGGTTGTCTTTGAGGGGCAGCGTTCCTGGAGCATCCGGCAGACGTTCGAGTCCGGGCCGGACGATGGCTTCTTTGGCCTGGGGCAACACCAGGAAAGCGTTTACAATTACAGGGGCAGCAGGTTTTCTGTGGCAGAACAATACGGAAGTGGCGGTGCCATTTTTGCTAGGCGCCCGCAATTATGGAGTGCTCTGGGAAAATTATAGCTACACCCTGGCGGGAGACGCCCGGGAGATGATGCCACTTTCCCGCCTCCGACTGTTCGATAAAGACGGTAAGGAAGGCTGGTTGACGGCCTCCTATAGTAAAGACCACCGGCAACCGGAGACTGTTGCTTTTACGAAAGCGGAATCGTTCATCGACTACAACTGGCTGGAAGACACGGATAAGAACATTTCTAAAAGCTTTCCCCTGCAAGACGGCGCCATTACCTGGAAGGGAATATCTCGTCCGGGTTCGCGGGTGAGCATACTTTCCGGGTGGTGTACGGCGGGTACGTGAAGGTTTGGCTGGATGGAAAACTGATGGCCGATAACTGGCGCCAGGCCTGGAACCCCGGTTCCGCGGCATTGAAGTTTCCCCTGGAAAGGACCGCCGCCATGCCCTCAAGATCCAGTGGATACCGGATGGCACGGCGTCTTACCTCAGCGTGAAATGGCTGCCGCCGGTGCCGGCGGAAGACAAGGATGCGTTTACGTTCGCATCGCAGGCCGGCCGTCAGCTCGATTACTATTGCATAGCCGGGAAGAACGCCGACGATGTGATCGCCGGGTACCGTACGCTGACGGGCAAAGCGCCCGTGATGCCCCGTTGGGCAATGGGTTTCTGGCAGAGCCGGGAGCGCTATAAAACACAGGCAGAATTGCTGGAGACCGCTGCGGAGTTCCGCCGCAGGGGCATCCCGCTCGATAATATCGTGCAGGACTGGAGTTATTGGAAAGAGGACGCCTGGGGTAGCCAGGAATTCGACGAAGCGCGGTTCCCGGATGCTACCGGTATGATCCGCGACCTGCACGACAAGTACAAGACGCAGATCATGATCTCCGTCTGGCCCAAAGTCTATGAAGGGATTGACGTATATAAACAATTCGATGCAAAAGGCTGGCTATATCGCCGCAATATCGCTGACCGTCAACGCGACTGGATCGGGCAGGGTTATATTTCCACTTTCTATGACGCCTTTAATAAAGAAGCCCGCCGCGGTTTCTGGAACCTCCTCCAGCAAAAGCTCTACGCCCGCGGCGTGGACGCCTGGTGGATGGACGCCAGCGAGCCGGATATCCTCTCGAACGTATCGCCTGAAAAACGACTGGCTCAAATGACGCCGCTGTCTGCCGGGATCGCCGCAGAATATCTCAACGCCTATCCGCTGGAGAACGCCCGGGGTATTTATGAAGGCCAGCGCGCGGCGGATTCCATGAAGCGGGTGTTCCTGCTTACTCGTTCCGGCTTCGCGGGCTCGCAACGATATGCTACGGCTATCTGGAGCGGCGATATCGGCTCGCGGTGGGAAGATATGCGGGCACAGATCATGGCGGGCGTCAATTTCTCGCTCTCCGGTCAGCCTTATTGGACGATGGACATCGGCGGGTTTGCGGTGGAGAAACGATATGAGCAGTCGCTGCCCTCGGATTCCGCCGAGTGGAGGGAACTGCAGACACGTTGGTTCCAGTTCGGGACGTTCGTGCCGCTGTTCCGTTCGCACGGGCAGTTTCCGTTCCGGGAGGTGTATAACATTGCGCCGGAAGGGAGCCCTGCTTATGAAAGCATGCTTTACTACAATAAGCTACGTTACCGGCTGATGCCTTACATCTATTCCCTGGCGGGGATGACCTATCACCGCGACTATACGATAATGCGCGGGCTGATCATGGATTTTCCGCAGGATAAGCTTTCCAGGGAGACAGGCGACCAGTTTATGTTCGGGCCTTCATTGCTGATCAGCCCGGTGACGGTGTTCGGTGCGCGGGAGCGGAACTCTACCTGCCTGCCGGGCAGGGCTGGTATGATCTGTATAGCGGTGGATGGCAGTCTGGCGGGAAGCGCCTCCGCGCCTCCGCGCCCTACGAACGGACGCCCGTGCATGTGCGAGAAGGCTCCATTCTGCCGGCGGGGCCCGCGCTGCAATATACCGCGGAGAAACCGGCGGATACCATTACACTGTTTGTATACACCGGCGCTAACGCCTCCTTTGATATATACGAAGACGAAGACACCACTTACGGATACGAAAAAGGACGATTCAGCAACATTCCCCTGCGTTACGACGAGGGCAAGGGTGAGCTTACGATCGGCGCACGCAGCGGCCGCTTTCCCGGAATGCGGGAACGGCGCGCTTTCCGCGTGATCTGGATCGGGAAAGACCGCCCCGCGCCTTTGATCCTTCCGAAGCGGCGGATGCGGAAACGACGTACGATGGAAAGGAAGTACGCATCAAACGTTTCGCTCAACCAAAATAAATATCTCGGCTTATGACAGTTTATTTATCACCATGTAACACCACGTAAAACATCGACCTGGCTAATCATCATTCCACAATTCCACTTAAAAAGAAAAACATGCAACAAAAAATACCCTCCATGTTGCGGTGGACCGTATTCCGGAAAACCGTATCCCTGCTGTGTGTGTGCCTGATCGGCAGCATTGCGGCATTTGCACAGGTGAAGATATCGGGCCGCGTGACCGACGAAAGCGGCAAACCCCTAGTAGCCGCCTCTGTCCAGGAGGTAGGCACCAGCAATGGCGTGTACTCCGACGAACAGGGGAACTATTCCATCACCGTGAAATCCAGCGCTAAACTGCTTGCATCTTATGTGGGCTTCCAGACGCAGACGGTGGACGTTGGCGATGTGCAAACCATCAACATCACGCTGAAAGTCAACCAGGACCTCAGCGAGGTGGTGGTGATCGGTTATGGTACTGCGCGTAAGAAAGACGTGACGGGCGCCATCAATACCATCTCCAGCAAAGACTTCGGCAACAACTCCGCCACTACGCCCAGCCAGCTCCTGGCGGGCAAGGCCACCGGCGTGCAGGTCGTGAATGCCAGCGGAACGCCCGGCAGCGGCGCCAATATCGTGATCCGCGGCGTGGGCTCCTTTACGAGCGTGAGCCCGCTATATGTGATCGACGGCATCCAGGAGATGCCGGGCTCTTTAACGCCATCAATCCCCAGGACATCGAAAGCATTACCATCCTGAAAGACGCGGCCTCTACGGCTATTTATGGCGCTGCGGCCGCGAACGGCGTGGTGCTCGTGACTACAAAGAAAGGCAAATCCGGCGCCCCGCGCGTAACGTTCACCTCCCAATGGGGCTTCGCCAAAAGAGGCAAGAAGCTCGATGTGCTGAACGCCCAGCAATATCATGAACTGGCGAAGGATTACGCGGCCGCACAGGGGCGCTGCGCTGCCCGCTAAATTCAATAGCCCTGATATCGACGTTACGCGGACCGACTGGCAGGATGCCATCTTCCGTACCGGCGCTTTATCCAATAACGCGGTAAGCGTGAACGGAGGAACGGATCATATCCTGTATAATTTCTCCGCAGGATATATCAACCAGGAATCCGTAGTACAGAATTATCAGTACCGCGCCGCCAACTTCCGCATCGGGCTGGAAGAGCGGATCGGTATCTTCCGTTTCGGGCAATCCCTCAATGCGCAGTTCATTAAGAATACCGGCAACTCCGCCGATCTGACGGCCGCACTGTACATGCCGCCCTACTTCGATATTTATGATCCCACGCGCCTGGGCGGATTCACGGCAGCCACGAACGTAAAAGACCTGAGCAATGCAGGCAACCCGCTGGCGCCCATATTTACCAAAGAGTCCACTAACCGCAACTACCTGCTTTATCCGCAGTTCTTCGGGAGATCAGGCCAATTAAATCGCTGCGCGTGCGTTCGCAGATCGCGTTGTCGTATGGCGGTAATAATACGAGCGACTACCAATTGCCCTTCATCGATGGTAACGACCTGTCTACCGGCCGGTCCGCCACCGAATCGCACTCCAGTTTCAACTGGTATCTTTTGGAAAACTACGCCACCTGGAACCAGGCTTTCGGTAAGCATAACCTGGAGGTGACGATAGGTAATTCCTATAAAGACCGCGGCCGCAGCTCCTTCCTGCGCGCGCAGGAACCGGTATCGCCAATGATTTGGTGCGCAATATCTCCGTGGCGCTCTCAATACCGTGACCGGCGCAACCGCGGGTTATGGTAATAACAACGTAGGGATTTCCTACTTCGGGCGCCTCGTATATAACTTCAATGATAAGTATGTGCTGACGGCCAGCATCCGCCGCGATGGCTCTTCCGTGTTTGGTCCTGCCAACAAGTTCGGTAACTTCCCGGGCGTAGGTTTGGCGTGGAATGCATCTAATGAAGAGTTCCTGAAAGAAGCTTCCTTTATCTCCGACCTGAAAGTGCGCGTGAGCTGGGGTAAGACGGGTAACAACAACATCGGCGCTTTCCAGACCTCGCCGCTTACCTACAGCGGGAGCCCCACCGGTAACGGTGTATAGCTTCGGGCCTGGTGAAGGATTTATTTCCGGCACTACCATCAATGCTATCTCCAACCCCAACCTGAAATGGGAAGAAACCGTGCAGACCAATGCCGGCTTCGACCTGAGCATGTTTAATAATACCCTGGGCGTTACGTTCGACTGGTACAAACGTAAGAACAACGACCTGTTGGTGAACGTCCCCATCCCTAATTCTACCGGCGCGGGCGGCGTAACGGGTAGTCCGACTCTCGCGAGCAACGCGGCTTCCGCACAGAACACGGGCGTGGAACTGGCTATCAACTACCGGAATGAGACCGCTGGCGGATTCTCTTATAGTATCGGCGTTAACGGAGGTTACAACAAGAATATCGTGAACTCGCTGGGCAATGAATTCGCGGCGCCCATACGCGACGGCGCCTTCAACCAGAACAGCGCGGCTACCTATACGGCGAAAGGATATCCCATCGGTTCGTTCTATGGCCGGATGGTGGATCATGTCGCTGTTGACCAGGCGGATATCAACCGCTACAACGAGATCGCCAGGAAAGCGACGGGCAATAACACCGCGGTTTACCAGGCAGATGCGAAGCCGGGCGACTTCCTCTTCCGCGACCTCAACGGCAACGGTTTCATCGATGATGGCGATATGACCGTACTGGGCAATCCCATTCCCAGGTTCGTATATGGCGGCACCGTGTCGCTGGGCTATAAAATTTCGATTTCAATACGGCTATCGCCGGGGTATCCGGCGTAACGCTGTATAAAGAGCAAAATTATGTGCTGATGGGTACTTCCGCCCTGCATAACGTAGGCACTGAAATGCTCCAGCGCTGGCGCCAGCCGGGCGATGTGGCCATCCCCGTGCCGGGCAGAACCAGACCGCCAACCTGCAGCCCTCGGATTTCTATACTGAGAAGGGCGACTATATGCGCGTGCGCATGATCACGCTGGGATACACGTTCCCGCGGAGCTTCCTCAACAGCTTCAGCAAGGGTATTGTGAGCAGCCTGCGGTTGTATGTCTCGGGCGAGAACCTCATCACGCTGACGCAATACAGCGGCTATGATCCCGAGATCAGCATGCCTTCCGGCTCCAATTTCATCTTCGCGCGCGGCATCGACCGTGGCCAGCTGGGCCAGCCGAAGACAGTGCTGTTCGGATTGCAGGCAGGATTTTAATTCCATCACACGAGAAACATTTGCAACATGAAAAAGAAAATCTCCATCATAATGACTGCGCTGGCGCTCGTGACGTTCGGGTGCAGCAAGTCGAAGCTCGACGTAGTGAACCCGGGAGCCTACGGCTACGATAACTATTTTACGAGCGCAACACAACTGAATGAAGCCGTAGTAGCCACTTATGCAGTGCTGCTGCACAACGGTATGTGGTCGCGGGAGTATTACTTCCTGTTCGACCTCATGGGTAACGATGCGCAGCGGGACGCGCCTTTGCAGGGAGACATCCGCCCGTTGTCGGATTACACCTTTACCCCGGCCAACAGCATCATTACAAGTCTTTGGGCTTCCATGTACCGCCTGGTGCTGCGTGCAAACGTAGTGATCGACCGTGCCGGCGTCTGGGCGCCCGGTTCCCCTGCAGACCAGGCATTGCAGAAACAATATATCGCCGAAGCGAAAGTGCTTCGTGCTTATGCCAATATGCACCTGGTATTGCTCTGGGGCCGTGCGCCCCTGCGCAACAGCTATGCCGACCAGGTATCGAATCTTTATCCCAAGCGTAACAGCACGGCAGAATTGTGGACTGCCGTAGAGAACGACCTCAAAGCCGCGATCCCTGATCTGCCGCTGCCGAAAGACCAGGCGGCAAGCGATCTGGGGCGTATTTCCAAAGGCGCTGCCATCGCGCTATTGGGAAGAGCGTACCTGAACCAGAAGAAATGGGCAGATGCCAGAACTACCCTGCAACCGCTCACGCAGGCGCCGTATACCTATCAGCTGAGCCCGAGCTACGACGACCTCTTCAGCCAGAATAACCAGTCGAACCCCGAAATCCTCTTCCAGGTAATGCATGCCAAGTGGACGGACTGGGGATCGGCAACCAGTATTATGTTTTCGGCGGACAGGAAACCTGGGGCGGCAAAGCCACCCACAGCGACCGTGCGCAGGAGTACGGCTTCAACGACTGGCGGAACGTGTATGTATCGGATGCCCTGGTGAAAGCGTTTAAGTACACCAACCAGGCTGGCCTTGCTTACACCGATCCCGCGCTAAATCCGTATTCTACGGCGATGCGGCCAGCGGCGGTAAGACGAATTATTGCGAACATTGTCCGGAAGGCGTGCAGGCTTATCCTTTTGGCGAAAGCCAGGGCGGATACCGTTGGCGGAAGTACCAATATTACGAAGATGTGAAAGCATACGGCGGCCCGGCGAGCAGCATCAACTCGCTGGTGATCCGGTACGCGGATGTGTTGCTGATGATCGCGGAAACATATATCCAGGAAGATAACGTGGAAGCGGCAAGGCCCCTCATCAACCAGGTGCGCGGCCGCGTGGGCGCTTTCCAGTACACGACGCTGGGGGCTAAAGCCAACGCGATGAATATCCTCATGCGGGAGCGCCAGCTCGAGTTATCCGGCGAGCAAAGCCGGTATTTTGACCTGCTGCGCTGGGGCCTGCTCAAACAGGTACTGAATCCCGAGTTGGATGAACAATACGATGCGGAGACATTCCAGGATAAACATGTATTGCTGCCCATCCCGCAGCAGGAGAAAGATACGAACCCCAATGTGGCGAGCGATGTCGCCAATAGTTGGAACTAGGTGTAACCCGTGTATTTTGGTGTGCAGGCAGGCCGTTGCGATTTGCGGCTTGCCTGCTTTTTTTACATCCTGGGCTCGATGTAAAGCGTATTGGAGGCCATGTCCCATTCGGAAATGTGCGTGGGAGACACTACGCGTAATGATGGTTGGTCGAATGCTTTGGGGTACAGCATCAGCGCACAGATATCGGTCGCCGAGATGTACGGAGAATTCGTTTTACCGTGAATGTGGCCGGAGGATTTGCGGCCCATAGGCAGCATGAGATTGTTGGTATGGAACTCCGTTTTGGATACCAGCTCATTGGCTGGATTGAATTGAAGCAGGTAATCGTTGCCCAGCACGAATATATTGCCGCGCGTGGCTACGGACAGGACATATACTTTCCGGGTTTCGCCGTCTACGATAGGTACGATCATAAACCGGGTGTCACGGACTTTTTTTGAAGCCGGGCTCTTCTGCTACCATGCGCTGCGCCACGCTCCAGAGGTCCCAGATGCCGGCCTCATGGGGAGTCATGGCGCGGCCAACTTCCATGCGGACAGACTGGGCGTTGAAGCTGGAATCGAACCGGAAGCAGGTAACTTCAGGCCGTTGGCTGGAAGAACGGTGAGGCATGATCAGGACATAATCCCTGCCGCTACGGTAACTGATGTAGTCGGATGCCCGCAGTGAAAGGCGGCCGGTAGTGTCGGCTTCTATCATCTTTACACCATTCTTGCAGGTCTGGATGTGCTGGTAAAGCAAAATGCCTTCCTTCCGGATGGAATCGGCGATGAATGCGAGATTATCCTGGGCATGGGTGGTTGCATGGCATAAGGCGCCCAGGGTCAGGAGCAGGATATTTTTCATAGGATAGGATATTATGCCCCGGAAATATACGATTTCCTGCCGAACCTCATAGGCCTTGCCGGCAAATCCGTTAACCCAAACCCCTCATCCGTTAATTCCCGGTTCGTCACGGCTGTTTATTTCGTCAACTTTGTTGTCAAAGCAGAGGAGTAGTTCTATGGTTACAGGTTGGATATTCGGCGCAGTTGCATCGGGGTTACTGATCATGTGGGGGTAAGGTCGTATAAGTGTACGATGAGACTGCGTGGACGTTTGAGGGCTCAGGCGGAACTGCTCCGTAAGCAAGGGGCTGAATTGGAGAGAATGGAGGGTTTGTTGGGATTGAAATTGTTGCAGGCGAGGCTCAACCCCATTTTCTCTTCAACTCCCTGAATTCCATTCAGTATTTTATCAGTCTGGACGATAAGAAGACTTCCCTTCAGTATATCGGGAGGTTTTCTGCGTTTTTGAGGAAGATGATCCGGTATGGCGACGAAACGGCCATACAGCTGAATGACGAAGCCGAGCTGGTGCGCGATTACCTGGTGCTGGAACAGTACCGCTTCCCGACAGGTTCGATTTCGATATAGACCTGCAGGGAGATGCAGGGCTGGAAGACGTGCCGCCGTTCCTCACGCATCATCTCGTGGAAGAAGCCCTGTACAAGGGCGTCCTTCATCTCGGCAAAGCGGAGAAAGGCAGGATCAGCATCCAAATCCGGCCGGATGGCGACAGTATCCGTATGGAGGTGACCGACAACGGCATTGCCGGGGCTTTCGGTCGCGATGCGGAGGATCATGCAGCTATGCTGGATGAGCGCATCCGCAGGTTCAACGCCCTCCATGCCCGGAACCTCTGCCTGGAAAGGCGGCAATCCGTCAACGGGACCGGGCGCGAAAACACGGCCGTCGTCACCATCCGATGAAAAAAACACCGTATCTTGTTACCACCTTAAACCCCGTTTATGAAATGCAAAGCGCTCATTGTGGAAGACGAACTCCTGAGCCGCCAGTTTCTATCCAACATGGTACGCGAGCACTGTCCACAGCTGGAGCTCGCCGGCGCCGCGTCTAATGTAGACGAAGCGGTGCAACTGATCGAAACCCTTTCCCCGCAGCTCGTATTCCTCGATATCGAAATGCAGACCGGCACCGGGTTCGATGTCCTGCAACGCACCTCCGGCCATAAGTTCCATGTCATCTTCACCACGGCATTCGACCACTACGCCATCAAAGCGATCAAGTTTTCCGCCGTCGATTACCTGCTGAAACCCATTGCTTACGACGAGCTGCAACAGGCAGTCGCCAAAGCCATGCGGCAGATGGATACGACCGAGGAAGATAACCGCCTCGACCTCCTCCTTAAAAATATTACCCGCCCGCCGGGAGACGATTTCTGCATCAGCCTCTCCACTTCGGAAGGGGTGGACTTCGTTCCGCTTTCCACCATCATCCGCCTCGAAGCCAAAGGCCCCTACACCATCTTTTTCATGAAAGACGGCCGGCAGATTATGGTGAGCCGCAACCTGAAGGAGTATGAGACCACCTTACAGGAATACGGCTTCTTCCGCATCCACAACTCCAACATCATTAACCTGAAAGATGTGAAGCGCTGGGTGAAGACGGACGGCGGCTACGCCATCATGAGCGATGGCGCCATGGTAGCCATTTCTCCTAAAAAGAAAGAAGATTTTATGACACTGATGACAAGGCGGATGGTGTAAGCTGCGACAGCTCTTCCATTGCCTGGCCGATCACGCGCTTTATTTTCTGCAATTGCGCGGGCTCGGCTTTCCGTGTTTGCTGGATGGCCCGCAACTCGGGCCCGATGTGTTCCGCCAGGCCGAAGAAGCCGGTGGATGTGCTCAGTGTATGCGCGATTTTATATAGCTGCTCCCCGTTGCCGGATGCGGCTGCTTTTTCGAGGGCTTTTAAGTCTTTGGGGGCCTGTTGCAGGAAGGTGCGGATCATTTCCTCCATAAAAGCCGTGTTATGCCGCGTCTGTTCCTGGAGAAAGCGGAGGTCGGTCACGGCTGCCGGTCGGTTCCCGCTATGACAGACAACAGCTCCTGCTCCCGGAAGGGCTTGGACAGGTAGCCGTTCATGCCCGCGGCCAGGCATTTCTCTTTTCGCCGCTGAAGGCATGTGCGGTAATAGCGATGATGGGCGTTTGTAAACCCAGTTCTTCCCGGATCTTGCGGGTGGCCGCGTATCCGTCCATCCCGGGGATCTGGATATCCATGAGTATGAGGTCGGCGGTGTTTTTACGAAGCCAGGAGAGTGCCTTGGTACCGCTGTTGACGCCGAAGGCCGTATAGCCGTTATTCTCCAGCATCAGGCGGGTCATCTTTTGGTTGAGGACGTTATCTTCCACCACCAGCACCCTGCATCCCGCGCACCCTGTCGTGGCGGTGGCTTCGGGCTGATCGGGTTCCGCATGCGCGGAGGCTTTCACGAACGGCAGTTTGACGAGGAACTCCGTTCCCTTGCCTGGTTTGCTGTCCAGCTCAATAGACCCGCCCATGACCTGCGCCAGTTCCCGCGCTATGGCGAGGCCCAATCCGGAGCCGCCGTACTTGCGGGAAATAGCGGCGTCTGCCTGGGTGAAACGTTCGAACACGGAGGCTTGTTTGGCGGCGGAGATCCCGATTCCGGTATCGCGGATGCGGAAGACGGCACGGAGGGAATGCGGGGTTTCTGCCTCTGCGGAACAATGAATGGTGATGCTGCCTTTTTCCGTGAACTTAACGGCGTTGCTGATGATGTTCAGCAGGATCTGTGATACGCGCATGCTGTCGCCCAGGAGCGGCTGCGCCAGAGCTTCGCCGATGGTGCAGGTATATTCCAGTTCTTTACTGCGGACTTTAGGATCGAGCATGAGGCCGATGGCATGGAGCATCTGGGGATGTTCAGCGGCGCCGCCGCAACGGAGACCTTGCCGGCGTCCAGTTTGCTGAGGTCCATGATATCGTTGATGGTAGACAGCAGGTTGGTGCCGGAGGTGCAAATGGCCTCGAGATATTCGTTTTGACGGGTGGAAAGGCGCGTTTTCTTCAACAGTTCCGTAAAGCCCAGTATAGCCGTGAGCGGCGTCCGCAATTCGTGGCTCATATTGGCGACGAATTCGGACTTCGCCTGAGATGATTCCTCCGCCAATACCCTGGCTTTTTCCAGCTGCTCTTCGATGGTTTTGCGGAGGAAGAATGTTGGTATGTCGGCCGCACTTACGGCGGTGGCCGGTACACCTTGTTCCTTTATAAGCCTTTGCAGGTGTTCATTGATCTTATGCGGCGGCGACATCACGAAAGTGCACTGCGCATCGCCTTTTGCCCGGCAACTTACTTCCACGGCGGTGAGCGGCAGCCCGAAGCTCTCCTGGCACCAGCCGGTGGAGTAGCCGGCGCTCATGATGCACACCGGCGCCTCAGACTTCACGCCTGCCCGTACCCAGGCATCGGCTTCGAACGAGTAGGGGTGGTGGTAATGAAGGAAATAATGATCGTCGGGCGTGGGCGTGCTGTCGGGGAGGATGTCCACGAAGGCCCAGCCCGTATAGGCGAAATGCACCGGCCCGGCCGACAGGCGCGACAGCGGGTCGGTGACATTCATTTTTGCATGAAAAGCCTTTGCGTCATTGATGCCGATCGCATGCGAGATATCGAACAGGAAGTCTCTCCCGATACCGAAAGCTTCGCTCTGGCTGCGGTCTTTATAGAGATGAAGAATGCTGTCCAGGAAGTCTTTCGAAAATGCAGACGCCCTTACGAGTACGTACCGTTCTCCCGAGATCTCGATGGTGCCTTCAGAGGGCCGCATGCGGATATCTGAGAAATAGGTTTTAACGGTGGCTTCCGCTGCGCGGAAATAGGGTCGAATGCCGCCGGTACTTTCACGGACGGGCCTTCTGAATTGGCGGATGGAGCTGCGTTGTGATCGGTTGCTTTCATGTTCTGTTACGCAATGGCGTCTGCGGGGCGGACGGCCGCCCGAGACCGGGGTGTTTCCTTTGGGAATCTCCCAGTAAAATACGATAATCTTTCGGGTTGATGGGCTTAAAAATTCGTATGGCAGCCAGCGTGTGGCGGTGGTCCGCAAGCCCATGTCGCGCATCAGCTGATCCAGGTGCATGAAGTTGAACGGCGCGATGCAGGTGCCGCTGAACTCCCCGGCAATAGGCCTTCCCGTCTGCCGCCAGTTTCCCATAAAGGCAATATCGTCACGGATCTGTTCCGGGGCAGGGAGGCGCAAACTTCCTTGTGCATAACGCACCAACCAGTTGGCGGCGATCTCGGAAGTAAGCGTCGTGAAGAGGCTGGAATTGTACCCTACGAATCCCAGGTTTGGTACGTTGGGGTGAAGGATGTTGCGGAACAGCTGGAAGTGTCCCTTCTCGCTGAGGATGTGCCTGCGGTGTTGTTCGTCCAGGAAATGGAGGGTTTGCCGGAAGCCCGTACCGCAAACGAGTAAGTCTGCCTGCAGGGATTGACCGTTTTTAGGTGGATGGTATCGCCTTCGATCCTCTCTATCTCCGTCTGTTGTGCGCGGATAGCCCCGCTTTTCACCTTGTCGTAAAACCCGGTAGGCGCCACGCCAAGGCTGCAGCTGATCTGATCTTCGATGCGGTGGGAGGGGAGCATGTTGCAGGCCTTCAGGCTGAATTGTTTTTTGAGCAGCAACTCCAGCCCCCGCCATTGCATCCATACCATCGGCTTGCCGGCGGTATGCAGGAATTTTTGAAAAGCGGTCTTACGCGGTGCATTGAAGAACGCTTCCGAGAAACGGGAGAAGAGCAGATAGCGCATGTTGATGAGGTTGCCGAAATAACGCGGTACTTTCCACTGCGCCTTGCGGTATAACAGGTGGGATTCGGCGGCAACGTCCGCCGCCAGGGTGGCTACGTCGGTCGCGGATTTGGCAAAGCCCACCACGGCCACACGCTTGCCTTTCAGCACCTGCTCGTCTGCCACCTGGCTGGAATGGAGGATTTGTCCGGTAAAGGATTCCGCCCCGGGAACGAGGGTATATGCGGTGTGCTGAAGGTGCCGGTGCATATGGCCATAAAGTCGAATACCCAGGTATCGGATGTATTGGATTTCAGATCGGTAACATCCGCCAGCCAGGCGCCGTCTTCTTGGCGGAGCCAGGATACAGCCGTATGGAAACGGATATGCGGCGTGATGCCGAAGTGGTCTGCGTAGGACTCGAGATACCGCTGCACCTGTTCGCCCGAAGGCCAGAGGGGATAATCCTGGGGCATGGGGAAGTCGGAGAAGGCGTATTCGTCGCGGGTGGTTTGGGTGGCAACGCCGTGATAAGAGCGGCTCTTTTCCCATACGCCGCCTATAGCTGCGGCTTTTTCGATCAGGGTGACGCGGTAACCCGCGCGAAGGAAGGCTTTTGCCGTGGCCAGGCCGCTGAGGCCCGCGCCGATGATGCCGATGTGTTGCATGACAATGGGGTTTTGTTTTGTGAAATTAGCAGATGCCCCTTCAGCCCCGCGGCCCCGATTAATGATTGCCGCCTCCCGGTTAACCCAAAAGCGCTTCCCGTTAATTGCGCCCTCCGCGGCAAGCCATCGTTCCCCACTTTTACAAAAAAAACGTAACCCCATCATGTTAGTAACATCTCCATCATTCCAGTATCTGCGCCGCGTTATCGGTAACGGCGGCCCGCAGTCCGGCGAGTATGCCGAGCTCAATGAAGTATTTGAATCTATCGCGGCCGCCCTCCGTGCAGGGAATTTTCCGAAGCGGAAAGAGGCGTTGTATGCGGGTTTTGGCAGTAACGACGCCATCGGTCATACTATCCTGGGCCATGCCCGCGCCAAGCCTTTCGGCTATGCGGGCGATTTTCTTATCATCGATAAGATTTACCGGCAGGAAGTAACGGCCGATCCGCAACTCCGTAAATGGGATATTTTCTGGCACCGCCAGCCTGCTACGCGGGCGGTCCGCAACCGGAAAGACTATTTCATCCGCATGATCCGCAAGGCCCTCCGCGCCAGGCCTTCCGCCAGCCTGCTCAACATTGCCAGCGGTCCCGGCCGCGACCTTGCCGAGGCATATGCCCGCATTGATCCTGCCCGTCTGCGCACCGTCTGCGTGGAGGCAGATGACCAGGCGATCGCCTACGCCACCCGTCTTAACGCAGCTTATCTCGATCAGGTGTCTTTCATCCACCGCAATGTCTTCCGGTTCGATACCCATCAGCGGTTCGATATCGTCTGGAGCGCTGGGCTGTTCGATTACTTCCAGGACGGGGTGTTTGTACGGTTGCTGCAAAAGATGATGAGCTGGACGAATCCCGGCGGGGAGGTGATCATCGGCAACTTCGGCGATCATAATCCCACGCGGGGGTATATGGAGATCATCAGCGAGTGGTACCTTATTCACCGTTCCGCGGAGCAGCTGCGCACATTGGCCTTGCGTGCCGGCGCCGAACCTCACCAGATCCGGGTGGAGCGAGAGCCCGAGGGCGTCAATCTCTTCCTGCATGTGAGCGTGTGAGCATTGCGAAAGCCGGCAATTTTATTTATTTTGGAACATCCTTGCCAAACCCGGGACTTTCCATCATGCAGAACCATTGCTTCCGCCTCCGCGCCCTTTGCCTTTTCCTCGTTTTTCCTATCGCAGCTTTCGCACAGAAAGAAGACCGTAAGCTGACCGCCAAATTGCAGGAGTTGTTCCGCGGTTTTCATGGCGATGTGGGCGTATATGTCGAGCATCTGAAAACGGGGCGCTATGCCGCTATTAATGCGGATACGGTATTCCCGACGGCCAGCATCGTAAAGGTGCCCTTGCTGGTCGGATTGTTCGATAAGCTGGATAAAGGAGAATTGAAATACCACCAGCCCATGATCTACCGCGATTCCGCGAAGTACGGCGGCTCTGGGATCATGCAGTTCTTCAAAGACAGCGCCGCTACGGAGATCAGCGTGCTGGCCGCGCTCATGATGTCTTATTCGGATAATACGACCTCGCTTTGGAACCAGGCGCTTGCCGGCGGTGGACAGCGCGTCAACGAGATCATGGAACAATACGGGTTTAAGGATACGCGCGTCAACTCCCGCACGCCGGGCCGGGCCGACATCTGGAAGATATACGGCTGGGGCCAGACGACGCCCCGCGAAATGGCGCGCCTCGTCACCATGATCCGCAGAGGGCAGATCATCAGTCCCGCCGCGAGCGACCGTATGTACCGGCTGATGTGCAGGGGTATTACGATGAATCGTCCCTGTCGCAGCTGCCGCCTGATGTACAGGCCGCGCATAAGACAGGATCAGTGGATGCGACCCGGTCAGAAGTGGTGTTGGTAAATGCGCCGCATGGCGATTATGTGTTTCACATTGCCACAAAGAACAATAAAGATCAACGTTGGGCGGAAGATAATGAAGCGGTGGTGCTGATCAGAACGTGTCTGCGCTCATCTGGCGCCATTTTGAGCCGAAGAGCGACTGGAAGCCGTTGTATACGGTTTACAAGTGATTCATTTCAAATACTTTTTCCAGGAGGTTGATCTTTTCCTGCTCCGGCATATCCGGGGCTTTGATCATGCAGTTATAGAGGAGGTTGCCACGGGTGGCGAAGAGGAAGTACATGTTGTTCTGGCCGTTTTTGGCCTGGCAGCAGATGTAAGCTTTTTCGCGGTTTTCGGAGAGTTTGCGGACGGTCATGCGGGATTCTTCGCGCAGGGTGCGGGCGTCTGAGTTGAAATATGCGAGGGCATTCTCGAAGTCGGTTCGCTCGCGGACGAATACATCCAAAGATTCTCCGGGCATTACACAAATGGCGAGGACGGTAGAGTCTTCGTTGGTTAAATATACCTGGCCCTTATCCTTGCCGCCTTGTTGCTGGAGCTGCCATTCGCCGGGAAGGCGCAATTCAGGCCGGTAGCGGTTGTATTTCACGACGGTGGTGGTATCCTGCAAACCGTGGAAAACATAGGTCATATTGAGGCGTTTGGTACTGTCGTTCAGTTCGAGCGCGCCTTTAGCTACGGTACCCTGGAGCCTGGTGCTTTGAATTCCGGCTATCACGGATTCAGGGTTCAGCCCGTCCCGGAACTCCAGTTCTATGGCCCCGTCTTTCATCTGGTAAGTGCCTTTCTGCTCGTACCGCTTATTGCGGCCGAACCATTTTGAGACGCTTTTAACATCGTCAGTAGCAACGGATTGCAGGAAGACGGCCCCGTCAGGGTAAAAGCGGAGACAAGTATAATCATCGGAAGATACAGAGGCAACCTGCCCCGTTTTGGCTAGATATAGCCCGTCGAACTGGAGATTCTGCGCAAGCAGGCAAGGAGCCTGCATTATTAGGCACACGAAAGCAATGATACGCGCCGGCATGTATGTAACAGTTATAGGTAGTCTGAATGCTGATCTTAATTTACAACGATTTTTCCATATAAAAACGTATTTGTGTTATTGATTCGGAAACAAATTTGTAGCTAGTTTGTAAAGTCTTGACATATCAATACTTGCCCGTATGGACTATCCAGTTGAAACCAAAGAATTAATACAGCAGTTCGGTTCCGATGCCGCCGGCGGACTGTCGCCCGATACGGCCGCAAGGCTGCTGGCCCAGCATGGCCCTAACGAACTGGCAGCCACGCGCAGGGAATCGCCCTGGCTGATCCTCCTCCATCAGTTCATGAGCCCGGTGATCTATCTGCTCCTCATCGCCATGGGGATGTCGTTGTTCTTTAAAGAGTGGCTGGATGCGATCGCCATTGCCGTCGTGATTCTCCTCAACGCCCTGATCGGCTTCATAATGGAGTTTCAGGCGGAAAAGGCGATGGACGCCCTCAGGCAGATGACCACCCAGTCGGCCCGCGTGCTGCGCGGCGGCAAAGTCACCGAAATCCCTTCCACAGAGATCGTCCCGGGCGATATTATCCTCCTGGACGCCGGCGATATGGTACAGGCTGACGGCCGCATCATCGAATCCACGAGCCTCCAGGCAGACGAGTCGGCGCTGACTGGCGAGTCCCTCCCGGTGGACAAATCCCCGGTCAGCTCCCCGAAGATACCCCGCTGGCCGAGCGGACCAATATGGTCTACAAGGGCACGTATATCCGCAACGGCAATGCACGCGTGCTCTGCACCGCAACGGGGATGAAGACAGAACTGGGGCAGATCGCGCATATGGTGGCAGGGGCCCGGAAGTCCGCTACGCCCCTGGAAAAGAAACTGGAGAGCTTCAGTAAACGGCTGATCGGCATTACGGTAGTGATCGTGATATTGATATTCGGGGCGGGCGTCCTCAACCAGGTTCCCATCCTGGAAATGCTGAAAACATCCATAGCCCTGGCAGTGGCGGCCATCCCGGAAGGGCTGCCCGTTGTGGCTACGCTGAGCCTGGCCAGGGCATGATCCGTATGGCGCGGCAGAACGTAATTGTGAAAAAGCTCTCCGCCGTGGAAACCCTCGGGCTACCACGGTCATCTGTACGGATAAGACCGGCACGCTGACGGAGAATAAGATGCATGTCACGGAAGCCCAACTGCCCGGGCTAACCTGGAAACAGGAGAAGCCCCTCCGGAAGGAGATGCCTTCCGCCTGCTACGGAAACGGCCGTACTATGCAACAATGCTACGTTGGATGGCGAACATGGTATCGGCGACCCCATAGAAGTCAGCCTGCTCCAGTTCGCCGGCGATGCAGGTGGCGATAGTGGCGCCCTCCGCAAGGAATTCAATAAACTAGATGAAGCTCCCTTTAACTCCGATACCCGCGTCATGGCCACGTTGCACCAGAACAACGGGCAATACCGCTTTTCAGCAAAGGGCGCCACGGAAGACCTGCTCGGTTACTGCACGCAAATCCTCAAAGACGGCGGACCTGCACCTTTATCGGACGCCGATAAGAAAGAATGGATGGAAGCCACGGAGAAGCTGGCCGCCTCGGGCCTTAAGACCCTTGGCTACGCCATGCGGCAGGAAAGCGCTCAGCCGGGAAATATGCTGGAAGACCTAATGTTCCTCGGGATCACGGGCTTCATGGACCCGCCGCGAGCCGGCGTAAAAGGCGTTATCCGCGAATGTCATGATGCAGGCATCCGGGTGCTCATGCTCACGGGCGACCATCCCGCAACGGCGGCCACCATCGCGCAGCAGCTGGAAATCGTGGAGCAGGGGCAGAAGCCGGTGGTGACCGGCCGCGAGCTGGAAAAGGATCCCGCCGCCTGGAGGGCGCCGCCGTGTTCGCAAGGGTAAGCCCTAAACAGAAGCTGGACCTGGTCAACGGGCTGCAGGAAGACCATCATATCGTAGCTATGACGGGCGATGGCGTTAACGACGCGCCCGCACTGAAAAAGGCCGATATCGGTATCGCGATGGGTATCAGGGGCACCCAGGTATCGCAGGAGGTGGCGGATATGGTGCTGAAAGACGATGCCTTCGAATCGATCGTTCTGGCGGTGAGGCAGGGGAGGGTGATTTTCACCAACATCAGGCGGTTCATCATCTTCCTGCTGTCGTGCAACCTGAGCGAGCTGCTGGTAATCGGGCTTGTAGCAACGTTCAATATCCCCTTTCAGCTGGTGGCGATACAGATACTCTTCATCAACCTCATCACCGACGTATTTCCCGCCATGGCGCTGGGGTTCACTGAAGGAGACGAGACGGTCATGCAGAAGCCCCGCGCGATCCGCGCAAGCCTATTCTCAGCCGCAACGGCTGGACCTGGATCTGGGTCTATGCCGCGGTCATCGGAGGTTGCGCGCTTGGCGCTGCCTTTACGGCGGAGTATTTCCGCGAGGGCGATACAGACGTCATGGCAGCGAATAACGTTCTTTTCTATACCTTGATCCTTTGTCAGCTCCTGCACGCACTCAATATGAAGGAACCGCGCGAAAAGTTCCTGGGAGGCCCCGTCATGCGCAATAAATACCTCATCGGATCGATATTCCTCAGTGCGGGCATTACTTTCGGTTGCCTGTTCATACCGCCGGTAGCGAAAGCATTGCGGCTGCAAATGATGCCGGCGATCGACTGGTGGCTGGCCTTCGGATTCAGCGTGGCCTCGTTGCTGATCGTGCGGTTGTTGTCCGGGTTGTTTATGCGGAAGTCTGAAAACTAAACGGAGCCATAGATATATATGCTTTGGAATTCGCCCTTGCTATTGAAGTAAATGTTGAATGTGCAGTGCGTGAGCGTCCAATCCAGGCAATATGTAAAGGAAACGAATGCGTTTTCTTCTTCCGGCTCGAAGCATACCTCGTTAAATTCCATTTTGCGCATAACCTGGATGTAAATGGGCGAAGGTTCGTTTTCGTCTATGATTCGGGGATGATGTTCCTTTGGTAGCTTCTCGAGGACTTTAGCGGCGAATTCACCCACTTTCCCGCCGTCTTCCAACATGGTCTCCGCTTCTATGATCCGCCTGCATTTAGCGTCCAGTTCCCCGATACGGTCTGTGAGGATTTCCACATTGTCCAGAAGATCTGCGGTGATCGGGTTTCCTGACAACATGAGCGCAAGGCGGAGATATTCTCCCTGCCATTTTATATCCGAATCGTAATCATGGCCGGGATTATCCATATCTATGGGGCCGAAGTACCTTACATCATAATCCATGAGATAGATTTTTCATGAAAATAGATCGCCCGCCCGTGATTGGGGCAATGGCCCCGGTATAGTTGCCGTTAAAAGGCCTGACATGACATTTCGTGCGGTTGTAAAGCAAAACGGCCCCGTTTCCGGAGCCGCCTTGCAAGCGATAGAAGAAAAGATTATTCGGACCGCAGGCTTTTGACGGGGTCCGTCATGGCCGCGCGGATGCTTTGTGTGCTGATGGTAAGGATGGCGATGCTCATGGCGCCGATGCAGGTCAGGGCGATAGACCACCAGGAGATATCGGTCCGGTATTCATAACTGCTGAGCCAGTGATGCATACCCAGCCAACCCACGGGCACTGCAATGACCAGGGCGATCAGGACGAGGATGGCAAAGTCGGCAGACATGAGCCGCCACAGGCTGAATACCGAAGCGCCCATTACTTTTCGTACGCCGATCTCTTTGGTACGTTGTTCCGCCATAAAGCTTGCCATGCCAAAGAGGCCCAGGCAGCTGATGAAGATCGCGAGTATGGCGAAGTAGGCGGACAGTTGCCCGATGCGCTGCTCCGACTGGAACTTCAGCTTATATTGCGCGTCCACGAAATCATACATGAAAGGCATGCCGGGGTTATGTTTCGCGAATACGGCCTCAAGCTTTTTGATCGATTCCCCGGCGGGTTTGTCAGGGTTCAGCCGCAGCAGGAAAATATTACCCCGGCCTCCGTCAATATGCCATATGGTACGGAATACCGGCGCATAAGGGGATCCCATGAGGATATCTTTTACCACGCCGACTATGACAAAAGGTTTATCGTCTTTCTTAATGATTTTTCCGATGGGATCTTTTATCTGCATGAATGCGATCGCAGATTCATTCAGTACAACACCGTTGGAGTCTGACGCCAGCTGTTTCGAGAAATCGCGCCCCTCAACTATTTGCCATTGCACCGCTTTGCCATAGTCGTGGGATACGTCTATCGCCGCGAAGTTGCCCTGCGCGCCGGCCGCCATCCCTTCCCGGTATAGCCGTTGTTGATCATCTGTACGTTGTTGGGAGGACCGGAAGCATGCGCCACCTCCGTCACCGCGCCGGAAGCGATCGCTTCGTTGCGGATGGCGTCGTAGTGCGAACGCAATTCGTTGGTGGAGATGAATGTATAGATGAGCCCTTCGCGGTTATAGGAAACCGGCCTGTTCTGCGCATGCCGGATCTGTTTGAAGACAATGATAGTACCGATGATCAGCACAACCGATACCGTAAACTGCAACACTACCAGCGCCTTGCGCGGGATAGCGGCATTTCGCCCCGCTCTAAAAGTACCTTTCAGCACTTTAACGGGTTGGAAAGAAGAGAGGTAAAGCGCAGGATAACTGCCGGCCAGCAGGCCGGTCAACAGGATAATGGCGAGGCCCGCCAGCCAGAATGCCGGCTCCCCGAAGGGCATGGCCATCTGCTTTCCCGCTACGTTATTAAACGCCGGGAGCGTCGCCTGTACCAAAGCTACGGAAAGTGCGAACCCAAAGAAAGCCAGCATGGTGGATTCGCTGAAGAACTGCATGATAAGCTGGGTACGATGAGACCCCACGGCTTTTCTGATCCCTACTTCCCGCGCACGCTTTTCACTGCGGGCGGTACTAAGGTTCATGAAATTGATACAAGCCAGCAGCAGCACGAATACGCCGATGATCCCGAAGAGCCATACGGAGCTGATCTTTCCACCGATATTCTTTCCATCTTTCCAGTCGGTATACAGATGCCAGTTGCGCATAGGCCAGAGAAACACCTGCGCGTTGAAAGCCTTTTCTTCTTCACGTACTTTTTCCAGCTTTACGTTCCTGATCTTTTGCGAAACGGTGGCCAGTCCGCATGATCTGCCAGTAACGCATATGTTTGCGTGAAGTTGGAGCGCCATGGGTTCTCCATCTCCCCGATCCAGGGATTGTCTTTCAGGAACAGCTCCAGGGCATATAAACTGAAGATTGCCGAAATCTGAATTTTCAGGAAGGTCTTTGTATATGCCCGTTACTTTAACGGGCATTTTGTTGTTGAGCTTGAGTATTTGCCCCAGGGCTTCTTTATCTCCGAAGAAGGCGCGGGCGGATGATTCGGATAGCAGGATGGAATTGATGTCTTTCAGTCCGTCTCGGGTACCGGCTACCATCTCCAACGACAGGATTTCCGTAATTGCCGGCTCAAAGAAGTTGCCTACCTGCGTCTGCCCTTTGCCGTCATGTGAGATCACGTATCCATCGTTCCAGCCGGACTGTACGATATATTTGAAATCGCTGCCGTATTTTTCCCTGATGGCCTCGGCCATCAGGTATGGATTTGCAGTCTGGGTATTGGTAACGCCATTGAACGTCTGGTGCTGCATAACCTGCACGATACGGTCGTAGTGCGCGAAGTTTTTATTGAATGTCAGCTCGTCACGCAGCCATAGCCCGATCATGAGGGCCACGGCCATACCGATCGACAATCCCGCGATATTGATCAGCGAGAAGGTTTTGTTTTTGAGGAGATTCCTCCATGCGATTTTCAGGTAGTTGCGGATCATGTGTTACCTCTTTACCAAGGCGATGCCAATTAGCCGGAAGGCTTGCAATGAGTATTATAAAGATTAAAAATAAATCAATATGTCCGCTTTTGAAACAGTTGGTGTCCGCCTTCGGGTCAGGCGTTCTTTTTTCATGATCGAGGAGCCATTGCTTGCGGTGAACGCCTCCGCCGTAACCGGTCAGCTGGCCGTCTTCGCTGATGATGCGATGGCAGGGAACGAGGATGGAGATGCGGTTCATGCCATTGGCGCGGGCTACGGCCCGGATGGCCGCCGGCATATGAAGGGCGTGGGCCTGGCGTTTGTAAGTGCTCGTGGCGCCGAAGGGCACGCTTTGCAGCAGCTCCCATACCTTTTGCTGGAAAGGCGTTCCGGGTGTGAAGAGGGGAACGGTGAAGGATTTTCTCGTCCCTGCAAAGTATTCGTCGAGTTGCTGGCGCAGCGTATCGAAATGGGGGTTATGTCCGGGGATGATCTCCGCGTTGTGCAGCCGGGCGATGTCTTTGAGCTCCGTTTCGAGCATTTTGCGGTCGGAGAATTCCAGCAGGCAGACGCCGGCGTCTGCGGCGCAGGCGAACATCGTGCCTAAGGGTGTATCAAGCCTTTCGATATTGATGACGTTGCGGTGGCGGCTGTTGGAAGGGGCTACGCCGAATACCGACTTGAAGGAGTCGGCGAATCCGCTGAGCGAGTCGTACCCCGATCCAAAGGCCGTGCCGGTAACCGGCGCGCCTTCGCGCAGGTGCCTGAATGCCGAATTAAGGCGGAACATGCGCTGGTAGGCGTGGAACGTTATGCCGTGGTTTTTCAGGAACCAGCGGCGTATGGCGCTGGGCTCCAGGCCCATTCGGGTCAGCTCTTCGTCCCTGAACTTCTTCGAAGGGTCGGCGCTGAGGGCATCCATCAGTTCTCGGATATGCGCCGGCGTTTCGCCGCTTTTTCCAGCGGGCGGCACACCTTGCAGGGGCGGTACCCTTTCAGGATGGCCTCCTTCGCCGTAGCCACGAATTCCACGTTCTCCTGCTTTGGCTTGCGGGCCGTGCAGGTTGGCCGGCAAAAATGCCGGTGGTCTTTACGGCGGTGAAGAACGTGCCCTCAAACGTGCTGTCCTTTTCAATAATCGCCTGGTACATTCTTTCGCGGGTAAGCATGATCGTTGATTTATGTCAAAGGTAGGACGCCGGATAAAGGCGGGCAACCGGAAATCTGACAACTATTTTTTTGCCGTCTCCCGTTTTCCCGAACTGAGCCAGATGCCGCCGATCACCAGCGCGCCGCCCGCCCATTGAAGCGCCGTGAACGTTTCCCGCAGGAAGATGAATGCCACGATTGCGCCGATGACGGGGTTGAGGTTGAGGAAATTGCCGACTTGTGCGGCGGGCAGGCTCTCCAGGGCCTTGTTGTAGAGGAAATACGCCACGGCGGAAGACAGGATGCCGCAATAACACAACCCCATCCACGCCTGCCAGGAGATGACGGGCCACCCTGTCTGCCGCACTTCCATCCAACCGATGGGGACGGACAGTACCGTGCCGATCATCATGCTCAGGGCGGTAACCTGTAAAGTATCATGATCCTTTACCGTGCGCGACAGCAATGTGTAAATGCTCCAAAGGCAGACGGCCGCCACGATGAGCGCGCTGCCGAGGGGCGCGTTGGCCGATTGCCCCGGTTGCCGATGAACCCCACCAGGATCACGCCCGTAACCGAAAGAACGATCCCCGCAACGAGCCTCCCGTTAAGGTGCTCTTTGAGGATCAGCGCCGCCGGAACGGCGATGGCGACAGGTACCAGTCCTTCGATGAGGGCGCCCGTGCTGGCAGTGACGTAATGCATACCGGTGTTGAAACAGAGATAATACAGCGTAGTGCCGGACAGGCCCATCAGCGTCAGCTTGCCCCAGGGCAATGGCAGCCTCGACTTACGGCGGCTGGCCAGGTAAAGGGCAGCAGCGCCGCGCAGGCGATCAGGTTTCGGATGGTGGCGGCCGTAAGCGGAGGAACTTCCGTTACCACGAACTTCGTGACGGAAAAGGAACTGCCCCAGATGAGGAGCACGAATAAGATGGAGACCAGCCCCTGGTATGAAGCTGCCCGTTGCCGTTTTGCATAAGTCAGGTCGCCGTGGATGAACAGCTCCCCAAGATAAGAAACCCCATGATATCATTTTGCTTTTATGTAATGGGGAATTGATTTGGCGGCCAGGGGTATTGAACGGCATGGCCATTATGCTTAACTTGGAAAATGCATTGACCGGAATGTACGCATACAAACAGTGAACCACGTACCGGTAGCTAACTTTTGATGTATGAATAAGAAACGCACTTTGTTGTGGGGTATGTTGCTGTCGGCCGCCGTGGCCGGAGCGCAGGCGCCCCGTTCCCATCAGCCCGACTGGCTCATAACGCCCGTTACCGCAAAAGCGAAAGCCGAACAACGGGGCAAGGACATCGTCCTGGAAAACGGTCTCGTCCAACGCACTTTCCGCATCTCGCCTAATGTGGCCTGTTACGGGTATCTGAACCTGGTGAACGGCCAGCAGCTCCTACGCGCCATTAAACCCGAAGCCCGTGTCACCATCAACGGGAAAACATTTAACGTCGGCGGGCTGAACGGCCAGAAAGAAAACGCTTACCTGCTTCCCGAATGGGTAGACGGATTCACAGCCGGCGCGCAGGACTTTCGTTATATCCGGCATACCGTGTCGGACATCAGGCCACGGGTGAACTGGAAAGGCCATTACTGGGGCGCCAATGGAAAGCAGCCCACCGGCCGGCAGATCGAATTTTACTATGAAAGCAATGCTCCCGAAGCCAAAGGTCTTATCGTGAAAGTGGCATATGCCATTTATGACGGACTGCCCCTGATCGCCAAATGGGCGGTCGTAGAAAACCATAGCGGCGCCGCCGTAACCGTGAACAGCATTGTTCACGAGATTTTAGGCATGGTGGAAGAAGAAAGCACTGTGATCGGGAAGCCCGAAAAGCTGAAAAAGCCCCAGGGCATTTACTTTGAAACAAATTACGCTTTCAATAACGCGATGAATTACCCTGTCAGCGACCAGACTTCACACTGGAAGCAGGACTCTTCCTATACGTCGCAGGTGAACTACGATTACGGAACACCTTGTCTGTTCGAGGCGTATACCGATAAGGTCACCGCCGTCAATTTACCCAATGGCGAAACCATGACCTCTCCCGCAACCTGGAGCTGCTGATGGATAGCTACGACCGCGAAAGGAGAGGGCTGGCCGTGCGCAAAATGTACCGCACTATCGCACCCTGGACGCTCGGGAACCCCATCTTCATGCATTTGGTCAGCAAAAACGACCAGGAAGTAAAGAACGCGGTAGACCAATGTGCCGCTACGGGTTATGAAGCGCTGATCCTCAGCTTTGGCAGCCACGTGAACATGGAAGATACTTCCGCGGCCAATATCGCCCGTTGGAAAATGCTGAGTGATTATGCGCATGCAAGAGGAATCCTTATCGGCGGGTATTCCCTTTTCAGCTCCCGCCGCATCAGCGATAAGGATGATGTGATCAGTCCGCTGACGGGAAAGCCCGGCGGCGCCTTCTTCGGCAATGCGCCCTGTTTCGGCAGTGAGTGGGGACTGGCATACCGCGATAAGATCAAGTATTTCATCAAACAGACCGGGTTCGATATCTGGGAGAACGACGGCCCTTATCCGGGCGATGTCTGCGCCTCCACCACCCATCCCGGCCACAAAGACGAGCACGACTCGCAATGGCGCCAGATGGAGATCCAGAAGGAATTGTACCGCGATCTGGCTGAGCAGGAGTATACATCAACGCGCCAGACTGGTACTTTCTCGATGGTACGCATAAGATCGGGCTGGGCTACCGTGAAGTGAACTTCTCCCTGTCCCGCGACCAGCAAAAGATCCTGAACCGCCAGAATATCTACGACGGAACCTGGAGAAGACGCCTTCCATGGGCTGGGGCTTCGTGCCGCTTACCAAATACCAGGGCGGCGGCCCCGAAGCAGTCCTGGAACCGCTCAGCGAGCACCGGACGATTACAAGCAGTTGATGTTCCAGTACTATGGTTCCGGCATCCAGGCCTGCTACCGCGGCCCCCGGTTGTACGATACCGAGGCCACGAAAACGCCGTGAAAGATATGGTTACCTGGTATAAAAAGTACCGGACGATCCTAAACGCTGATATCGTTCACCTGCGCCGTGCCGACGGCCGCGATTGGGATGGCATCCTGCATGCAGACCCTCAAGGGAAGGAGAAAGGCTTCCTGATCCTGTATAATCCGCTTAAAACCGCTATCACGCGTACGATCCGCGTGCCGCTGTACTATACCGGCCTCACGGCTACCGCTAAGCTGTCAGCTAATGGTACGGCGCCTAAAACATATACGCTCAACCGGGCTTATGAAATCGAAATGACGGTGACCCTGCAACCGGAGAGTTATAATTGGTGGGTAGTGCAATAAACAGCGACAAAGTTTACAATTGTGTACTTGTCCGGAATGTGGCGGGATTGACAGGCAATTGGCCAGACGGGTCTTTTGCATCTTAAAGATTAATCATTTTGCCGGCCATATATCTGGCTTTTATTTCGGGCTAATTGCCTTCGCGTCTGCCGCTCGTCTGCCCTTCGTCTGCCCTTCGTCTGCCCTTCGTCTGCCCTTCGTCTGCCCTTCGTCTGCCCTTCGTCTGCCCTTCGTCTGCACCTATATCCTAACTGTCCTGTATTGAAAATCAGGCAAATAAGCGTTTTGGAGATGACTTTAGGGCAATTTATTAGGGGCCAGGTACAATTAGCCGCCTATAAACCAGGGATTGGGAGCAATCAACGCGTATTGAGGTGTTTGTAGTAAAAGGGCCGCCTCCATGTTTTTGCAAACATAGGAGACGGCCCCTTTTTTGTTGATAGAAAGTTTACAACGCTTCCCGGTTTTTATTCCGTTTCACGACGATATAGCAGATGTAAAGGAACACCACCCAGACGGGTATCAGCATTACGGGGAGCGCCATGCCGGTGAGCACCATCAGCCCCAGGATTCCTGTCAGGAAGATCAGGCAGATATAATTCGAAAGGGGATAGAGGAAGGACGGGAATTTGGTCTTCGCTTGTCCGTTTTTGAAGTGCTGCCGGAACTTCATGTGCACTACGCTGATCATGAGCCAGTTGATGATCAGGGCAGATACCACCAAAGACATCAGCGCATGGAGCGCCTTTTCCGGCATAAGTTTGTTGATGATGATACATACGCCCACAAATGCCGCCGAAACCAGCGTGGCCAGTACGGGTACGTGGTTCTTGTTCAGCTTCGACAGGAAGGAGGGGTTGCCCTGCTCCGCCAGTCCGTAGAGCATGCGGGAGTTAGAGTATACGCAGCTGTTATATACAGACAGCGCAGCCGTAAGCACGATCAGGTTAAGGGCGTTGGCGATGAGGCTGGTAAAGTAAATGGTCTTGCCGAACATCTCGAACTGGAATCCTTTCAGGCTTTCGAATACCATCACAAATGGACTGCTGTCTGTCGTAATGTTTTCCAGGGAGAAAGGGAGAACAGTATGATGAGGGCGCCTACATAGAAAATGAGGATCCGGTAGATCACCTGGTTCGTGGCGCGGGGAATGGTTTTTTCGGGTTGATCGGCTTCCGCAGCGGTGATACCGATGAGCTCCAGTCCACCGAAGGAGAACATGATCAGCGCCAGCGCTGCCAACAATCCCTGGTAGCTGCCGGATGCGTCTTTAGAGAGCAATCCTTTCGGGAAGAACCCGCCGTCGTTCCAGAGGTTGCTCACGGTGGCCTGGGGCCGCCGTTGCCGCTGAAGAGCAGGTATACGCCGAAGACGATCATGGCGATAATAGCGACCACTTTCACGATGGAAAACCAGAACTCCGCTTCCCCATATACCTTAACGGAACTCAGGTTCAGCGCGTTGATAGTGACGAAGAAAAACAGGCTCGATGCCCAGAGCGGGATCTCCGGCCACCAGAACTGAACATAGATGCCGATGGCCGTCAGTTCGGACATGCTTACCAGGATATATAGTACCCAGTAATTCCAGCCCGACGCAAATCCGGCAAAGGTGCCCCAATATTTATAAGCGAAGTGGCTGAAGCTCCCGGAAACGGGTTCTTCCACGACCATTTCACCCAACTGGCGCATGATGAAAAATGCGATGACGCCTGCCAGCGCATACCCTAAAATTACGGAAGGGCCCGCCTGAACGGCGGCCGGGCCAATGCCCAGGAAAAGACCCGTGCCGATAGCACCCCGAGGGCGATCAGCTGAATGTGGCGGTTTTGTAGCCCCGCTCCAGCTTGCGGTCGGAGGACTGTTCGTTGCTATGTTTCAATGTTTAAAGGTGGATAGGATTGTAATATGTGTTTTTTTCGCGAAAAACATGCTTTTCCCTCCCGAATGATACCGGATTGATATACTTCGCAAAGGTGTTGGTGGCAAGATGGTAGAAATAAATATGTAGGGATTTCCTTCCTTTTACTATATTTGTAGGGAAATGCCTACATAATGGAAAAAAAAAGAAGGGATGTTTTTCAGGCGATAGCCGATCCCACCCGCCGGGGATCATACAATTACTGGCCGACCGGCCGCTCACGATGAACGCCATCGCGGATTACTTCGATACCAGCCGGCCCACCGTGTCGGAACATGTGAAGCTGCTGGAGGAATGCGGGCTGATCATCATCCGTAAGGAAGGACGGGAGCGCCATTGTGAGGCAAGGCTGGAGAAATTGTCGGAGGTCCGCGACTGGGTGGAGCAATACACCCGCTCCTGGAATAAGACCCTCGACTCCATGGAGTCCTATCTGGCATCCGTCAACACTGATACTAAAAATACAGATCATGCAACAACCAACAAAACCCGTAAGCCCCGCGCCAAATGACGTCCTCATCACGCGGACGGTCAACTTCCCCGGGAGCTCGTTTTCCGTATCTGGACAGACCCGGAGCACCTGCCGCGCTGGTATGCGCCCAATGACTGCAGTATCCGTTTCAAAACATTGGACATCCGCCCCGGCGGCCGTTTCCATTCCTGCGTAGTTACGCCCGAGGGGTACGAATGCTGGTGCGCTGGTGAATATCTGGAAGTATCGGCGCCGGAAAGGATCGTGTATACGTTGAATATCGCCGATGAGCTGGGCAACCTGAGGACGTCAGCCGAAGCAGGCATGGACCCCGAATGGCCCAGCGAGACGCTGGTGACCGTTACCTTCCGTGCGTTGGACGATCAGCGTACCGAAATCACCCTGCACCAGGTTGCGCCTGCCGATGTGGCGCGCAGAACGGGCGCATATCCCAGCTGGCTGCAAATGCTCGATCGCATGGAGGCGCAATTGGGCGAATAACATTTTACAACTTCCGCCAACGGCGGAAAAACTCCGACATGAAATACTTTTTCTGGCTGACCTTATGGCTGCGGGCATCTGCTTTCGCAGCCACCACCGACTCTTTGCCCGTTAAGTCCGGCTACGCCGATGTAAACGGCCTGCGGATGTATTATGAAATCTACGGTCCGGACCGCGGCGTGCCGCTTTTGCTGCTGCACGGCGGCGGCTCTACGATTCAAACTACGTTCGGTCGCATATTGCCGGCTTTGTCAGCTAAACGCCGGGTCATCGCCATCGAATTACAAGGGCATGGCCATACGGCGGAGCGCAACACGCCATTCAGTTTTGAGCAGGATGCGGATGACGCAGCGGCGCTGCTGGATGCATTACAGATCAAGCAGGCTGATGTAATGGGTTTCAGTAATGGCGGGAACGCCGCGGTGCAACTCGCCGTCCGCCATCCGTCGAAAGTGCGGAAAATGGTATTGGGATCGGTGTTTTACCGGAAGGAAGGATGGGTGCCAGGATTGGAGGCCATGTTCCGGAAAGCGGATGCGGCAGGCATGCCTCCTGCGTTGCGGAATGCATATGAGTCCGCTTCGCCGAAGCCGCAGGCCGATACGCTGGTGGCCAAATTAATGGGGCGCCTGCTCCGGTTTAAGGACTGGCCGCCATCCATGTTGCAAGCCGTGAATCAGCCGGTGCTCGTCATGGCGGGCAACCAGGATGTGGCGACCATGGCGCATACCCTGGAATTATATCAATTGTTCCCGAAGGGTCAGCTGGCCGTCTTTCCCGGAGGGCATGGCGAATATATCGGCGAGGCCACCGCGCCGGCAATGAACAACGCAGTGCCGGCCCGTACGGCCGCCATGATACACGAATTCCTGGAAGGGATGTAATGGGAAAGGGGAAAAATTGTAAATTGTTGAATATGAAAACGCTGTTCAGCAATTCTATTTGTATTTTCCTCATATGGGCATGCGGGTGCCTGGCGCCTGTGCAGCTGAAGGCGCAATCGGATTCGGTGCCCCAGCCCTCGAAAGATTCCCTGTCGCGCAGGTTACGCCATATGCTCGAAGAAGCCCCTGCCGATTACGCAAAGAAATACCAGCAACACACCGCCGCCAATGAGCAGGACGCCTTGCTGGACGAGCTCCTCCGCACTATCCGCCATACCCGCGATTTCCTGAAGACCGGCCTGGATACCAATAGCATCAAAAAGAGCTCACCGCCATCCGGGAACGATTCGAAATCGCGGGAGACGGCGTTTTCAAAAATACCGGTTCCCTGCAAACCGAAAGAAACCTGACCACTTCGTATAAACTTATCCATGAACTGTTAGAAAGAGCCAATGTCCGCAAAGCGCAGGTTGACAGTTATAAGAAACGATTGGTCGGCTTCCGGCATAATTTCGATTCCATCGCCAGCAAACCGCAGCTATATGCCGTGCCTGTTGATTCTGCGGAATTCCTGCACCTGGTCCGCAAGTTGTATGTTGCCGCCCGCGAAGTGTCGCCCATAGACAGTATACTTTCTTCGTCCCTGCACAATGTGCAGCATGTTAAAGACCAGCTGGATGCAACGGTATATGATCTGCAATCGTCACTGGAGCAGATCGACCGTTTTGAAAGGAGGTTATCTGATCAGACTTTTATCCGGGAGGTAAGCGGCCTCAACGAACAGCCTGAGCATGCCCGGGCTATGGATGAGATTTTCCAACAGGCCCTTGAAAAGAACCGGCTTATACTCTGGTTTTATGTCCGCAACAATCCGGGTAAGATCGCTATCCTTGCGGTGCTCACGATCTTTTGCACCATCTTCCTGCGCACGCTTCGTAAAAAGGTATCTGCCAACGGCTTGCTGCGACAAGACTTTGACGGGCAGCTCGTTCTGCGGTACCCGCTGCTGTCGGCCATTATGATCGTGGTCTGCGTTTTCCAGTTTATATTCCCCGATCCGCCATGGGTTTTCGCCAGCCTGTTATGGGTGATCGCATCCACCTGTCTCACCATCATCTTCTTTCGCTTCATTACGGCATATTGGATGTGGTTCTGGTGTATGATCTGGGTCCTTTTCCTGTTGGCCTGCGCAGACAACTTTATCCTGCAGGCATCCCGTTCTGAAAGATGGTTTATGCTGGGGCTGGCCGTCGGCGGCATCCTCGTCAGCGGCTGGTACCTGTTGCGGGGGCGCCGTGAAGAGCTGCGCGAGAAATGGATCGTGTATTTTATCTGGTTCCTTGTAGTGGTGGAAATATTGTCCATCATCGCCAACCTTGCCGGACGGTTCAATCTCGGCAAGGGGCTCATGGTCAGCGGGTTTATCAGCGTGGTGATCGCCATCATGTTCTTGTGGACGGTGCGCCTCATCAACGAAGCGCTCACGCTGGCATCAGACATTTACCAGATGCCGGAACGCCAGCTTTTCTTTGTGAACTTTGCCGCGGTTGGGCGTCAGGCGCCGCGGTTCTTTACGTGTTCCTGATCATCGGCTGGTTCATTTTGTTCGCCCGCACGTTTTATGTATTCAATATGGTGACGGAACCGATGGAGGATTTCCTCTTCGATCAGCGTACCATAGGCGCCTATACGTTTTCTTTCTTCAGCGTCCTGGCGTTCTTCGCCATCCTGATACTCGCCTCCATTATCTCTAAGATAGTATCCTTCTTCGCATCGGATAAAGCAGGTCACCCCGCAGACGCGCACGGGCCGGCAGGGCTCGGCAGCTGGCTGCTGGTAGTGCGGATATTTATATTCGTGCTGGGGCTCTTGCTGGCATTTGCCGTAGCGGGAATTCCGCTTGACAGGGCAACCTTCGTATTGGGGGCGCTTGGTGTGGGAATCGGGTTTGGTTTGCAATCACTCGTCAATAACCTGGTTAGCGGGGTGATCCTGGCGTTCGAGAAGCCATTGAATGTGGGTGATTTCGTCGAGGTAAAAGGCAAGACCGGGACCGTGAAATCCATCGGATTCCGCAGCAGTCTGCTTCAAACCCTCGACGGCTCTCATCTCATCATCCCGAATGGAGAACTGCTGAACGACCAGCTCGTTAACTGGACGCTGCAAAAACCAATGTGCCGCAATCATTTGACGGTTGGCGTTGGGTACTCGTCTGACCTGGTACGTGTCGAAACTATCCTCAGGCATATCCTTACCGAAAACAAGCAGCTGTTGAAAACGCCGGAGCCGGTGATCTGGGCCACCGAGTTCGGAGACAATGGCATACAGATTCAGCTCTATTTCTGGACCACAACGCTGCGCGGGGATGGGTCGCGAAGAGCGAACTGGTCTTTGCCATTCACAAAGCATTCCGCGATCAGGGGATCGAAATTCCCTTCCCGCAACGCGATCTCCATATCCGAAAAGATGAAGACAAGGAAAAGGACCGGCCAGGAGAAGAAGACTTATTCGGTTGATAAATAATCGTTTGTGTGATATCTGTGTTACTCGTCACAAACTGCTGAAATTTTATTTCAGTCTGCTTATATTGTGCATATAACATTCAACCACGTTGTGGAAGCGCCCCGCGTTCCCACCTTACAGTTTTTATTACCATGCGTATACCGGAATCTCCCTGTTTAAATGCATGCCGGTCGTGATGGCAGTCTGCCTCGCCGGCGCAACCTCTTGCAATGAGCGGCCCGAAAGGCCCTCAAACCCGAAGACCGACAAGCTCAAAATGCCGGACGGCTTCGTGGCCGAGCATCTTTTCAGTCCATCAGACAGTGGCCGCGGCTCCTGGGTGGCCATGACCTTCGATGACAAAGGCCGCCTCATCGTTTCCGACCAGTTCGGCGCTTTATATCGGCTACAACTTCCGCCTATCGGGGCAGACAGCACCCAGAAAGTGCGCATCGAGCCGCTGGGGCTGGGGAAGGACACCATTCCCGGTACCGATTCCCTGAAAACGAAAGTGACCATGGGCTTCGCGCAGGGGCTCCTGTATGCTTTTAATAGCCTCTACGTGATGGTCAACCACACCGCTAACGACGACTTCGAAAAAGGCAGCGGGTTGTATCGTTTACAGGATACGGATAACGACGACCAGTTCGACAAGGTCACGCTCCTCAAAGCCATGGAAGGTTCAGGCGAACATGGCCCGCATAGCATCATCCTTTCCCCGGACGGCAAATCCATTTACCTCATCGCCGGCAACCACACAAAATGCCCGGAGATGGACGCCTATATGCTGCCTAAGAACTGGGCGGAAGACAATTTGCTGCCCCGTATGGTTGATCCCAACGGGCATGCTGTGAACATCAAGCCTCCCGGAGGCTGGATCGCCAATATCGACCCCGAAGGCAAGCACTGGGAACTGGTGAGCGCAGGCTACCGAAACCCCTTCGATATCGCCTTTAACGATGCGGGCGACCTGTTTACCTATGACTCCGACATGGAGTGGGACTTCGGCTGCCCTGGTACCGCCCCACCCGTATCTGCCATGCTACAGGCGGAAGCGACTTCGGCTGGCGGACTGGCACCATGAAGTGGTCGGCCACCTATCCGGACAACCTGCCGCCGGTGATCAATATCGGGCAGGGCTCGCCCACCAACCTGGTGTACGGCGGTAAAGCGCATTTCCCGGAGAAATACCGCAAATCGATGTTCGCATTCGACTGGAGCTTCGGCATTGTATACGCGCTGCAGCTGGAGCCGGATGGCGCTTCCTATAAAGCGACGGGAGAAGAATTCCTTTCCGGATCACCGTTGCCGTTGACAGACGGGGTGATAGGTCCCGACGGAGCGATGTATTTCCTGACGGGCGGCCGCCGGCTGGAGTCCGACCTGTACCGGGTATATCACGAAGATGCGGCTGATTTCGCCAAAGAAACGAAGGCGGCGGAGCCTACGGCAGAGAATGCCCTGCGCCGCCAGCTCGAACAATATCACCACGGCCAGAACCCCGCGGCAATAGACGCGGCGTGGCCGCAATTGAAACATCCTGACCGCTTCGTTCGATATGCGGCGCGCATTGCGCTGGAGCACCAGCCGGTGGAGCAATGGCAAAGCAAAGTATTCGCGGAATCGGACCCGGTGGCGGTGGTGCAAGGCGCATTGGCGCTCGCAAGGCAGGGGCAGCCTTCCCTGCGCGACAGCATCCTTCGCAAACTGGAACAGATTGACATTGCCGGGCTTCCGGAATCGCAACAGATAGATGTGGTGCGCGCAGCTGAAGTGACGATCGCCAGGATGGGAAAACCCGAAGGCGCGGCTAGTATTACACTGGCAGCCTGGCTGCAACCCCATTTCCCCGCCACTACCAACGAGCTGAACCGCCTGCTCAGCAAACTGCTCGTGCATATCGGCGCCCCTGATGCCGTGCGCATCACGGTAGGGCTGATGGCAACGGCTAAGGACGATACCACCACGAAGCAATCCCTCCTGACTTCTGCCGACCTGATCATGCGCAACCCGCAATACGGCATGACCATCGCGGGGATGCTGGCCAAGATCCCTCCGGCACAGCAGACCTATTATGCAACTGTGCTTTCCACAGCCAAAGACGGCTGGACGGACACCCTGCGCGAGACTTATTTCAAATGGTACGCGGGCGCCTTCGCATACCAGGGAGGCAACAGCTTCGTAGGATACATCAACAACGCCAGAAAAAACGCCCTGGAACTGGCCCCAAAGACCGCTTCGCGCAACTCAACGCCTTATCGGGCGACTCTATTGTAAAAGCAGGCGGAAATTTCACAGTAGCTTCCGGCATTCAGCCGAAAGGCCCGGGACGGCGCTGGAACGTTGAGGATGCAGTGAAAACGGTGGATAGCATCGGCTTCGCCGCCAGCAACTTCGAACAGGGGCAGGCGATGTTTGCCGCTACACTGTGCTCGAAATGCCATACCGTAGCAGGACAAGGCGGTGTTGCCGGACCAGACCTCACGCAACTGGGGACACGCTTCAGCAACAAAGACATACTCGAATCGATCATCGACCCGAATAAAACCATTTCCGATCAATACGGCGCCACCGTATTCTTCCTCAAAGAAGGTGGTTCGATCATGGGACGGTTAACGAACGAAGACGCTGATCAATACTATGTTTCACAGAATCCGTTCTCGCCGCAGGATATCCGTAAAGTGGCAAAGAGCTCGGTATCGAAAACCAGGGTGTCGGAAGTGTCGCCCATGCTGCCGGGCATGATCAACCGGCTTAACCCGCAGGAACTGGTAGACCTGATGGCTTACCTTAAATCCGGCGGCAATCCGAAAGACACGATTTTCTCCAATAGCAACCGTTCCACCAGTAAGTAAATGCAAATGATTCCGGTCCTGAAATATAACCTGCTGTCAATAACGCCATTCCTGCTGCTCATTGCTGGTTGCGGCAATGCGCCTACTCCTGAAAGAAAGATGACATCCGCGCCAGATGGCTTCGAATCCATCTTTAACGGAAAGAACCTTGACGGCTGGGATGGCGATACTGCTCACTGGCGGGTAGAGAATGGCAATATGGTAGGAGAAATTACGCCTGATAATCTTTTATCCAGGAATACATTCATCATCTGGCAAGGAGGACAGCCTGCGGATTTTGAACTGAAATTACAGTACCGCATCACCGCAAGCGGTAATAGTGGGATCAATTACCGGAGCCAATTAATGCCTGACAGGCCGCACGACCTGCGGGGATACCAGGCCGATATGGATGGCGCGCACCGCTACACCGGGCAGAACTACGACGAACATGGCCGCACCACGCTTGCGTATCGCGGTCAGCAAGTAGTTGTGCCAGCGTCCGGCGTAGCCTTAAAAGATGGTATAGTTAATAACATCTGGACGGCAAGACAGGTCACAGGCTCGTTGGGAGACCCGGATTCGCTGAAAGCCGTCGTAAAGAACGAAGACTGGAACGATTACCGGTTAGTTGCAAAAGGCAACAGGTTACAGCATTATATCAACGGAGCCCTCATGAGCGATGTTACCGACAATGATACGGTGAACCGGAAGATGAAAGGCTGGCTGGGACTGCAGGTACATGTGGGACCGCCGATGAAGATCGAATTCAGGAACATCCTGTTAAAACAATAAAGCATAGGCCGCCTTTACCAGGCGGCCTTTTTAATCGCGGCATTCCTTAACTTTAAATAAAAATCAGACAGACATGGTGAAAGCATTTTTAGGAATGGGCCTGCTCGGTTCTAATTTCGTAACGGCGATGCTAGAAAAGGGAGATAAGGTAAGGATCTGGAACCGCAGTCCGGAAAAAGCCGCCGCATTAGAGTCGCTGGGCGCGGAAGTATTCGCTACGCCGGCGCGCGCCGTACAGGAGCGGCCATCGTTCATGTTACCCTGAAAGACGACAACAGCGTGGATGAAGTACTGGCCGCTGCGGAAACCGGCCTGCAACCCGGCGCCACCATCATAGATCATACCACCACTACGCGGGATGGCGCCATTGCCCGCACAAGCGCCTGGAAAACAAAGGCTTCACCTATGTGCATGCGCCCGTATTCATGGGGCCAGCCAATGCCCGCGAAGGCAGCGGCTACATGCTGGTTTCCGGAGATCAGCAGATCGTTGAAAAGGTAAAGCCCCTGCTCGAAAAAATGACCGGTCAGCTTGTGAACCTCGGTCCTGAAGAAGGGAAAGCCGCGGCAATGAAACTCATCGGTAATTGTTTCCTGGTAGCTTTTACCGCCGGCCTCCGCGATACATTTGCCCTCGCCGGCGCCCTGGGCCAGCAACCCCGCGACATCAGCGGGTTATTCGATATCTGGAACCCCGCGCAAATGCTTCCTGCCCGGATCCGGCGCATGAGCGGCGGCGACTACACGAAGCCCTCCTGGAGCTGGCAATGGCCCGCAAAGACACGCAGATATTTATCGATACCGTTGAGCAGCACGGCGGCAACCTGGCCATTATGCCTGCAATTGCTGCGCTGATGGATAGTTGGATAGAGAAGGGATTCGGGAATAATGACTGGAATGTGATCGCAAAGATGTAGTTCAATAAAGCCCTGTTTATGCCCTTTACCTTTTCGCACCCGGCAATCGTATTGCCGCTTACACTCCTGCCGAAGCGTTGGATCTCCGCAACAGGGCTCATCGCCGGGAGCATGGCGCCGGACTTTGAATATTTTCTCCGGATGCGGGTACATAGCGAGTATAGCCATACGTTGTGGGGGCTGCTTTGGTACTGTATGCCGCTGGGCTTGGTCATGGGGTTTGTATTTCATGCAATAGTGAAACGGACACTGATAAATAATCTGCCTGCTGTATTGCAGGCTCGGTTCCGGAAGTTTGCGGATGTCGATTGGACGGCTTATTGCAAAGAGAACTGGCCGATAGTGCTCCTGTCTGTATTGGCCGGTGCCGGCTCGCATGTTCTTTGGGATAGCTTTACGCATGAACATGGTTACTTCGTACTGGCATGGCCAGTGCTGACGGAGAAACCCGCAATCGGTCAAATGTACCTGCCGGTGTATAAATTGCTGCAGCATGGCAGCACATTGGCGGGGTTTACAATGATTCTTATTTTTGTGAAGATGATACCGGCGGACTACCAACTTGTTCGAAAAATAGAAATACGTTACTGGCTGCTTGTACTGAGCTGTACAATGGTGATCCTGGCCGCAAGATTGTTGTCAGGACTTGAACCCAAAGCATATGGAAGCCTCGTGGTGACGCTCATTGCCGCATTTTTATTGGGACTGATATTGACGCCGCTGATGCGGGCATTCAAATTTCGCAATAATAGCTAAACCGATATGCGCACCTCACTACATGATACGCCACGCTTGAGAAAGTTACTTCTGGCCGATGCCTTTATCGGTGGCGGCACGGCCATTGCCGGGCTGGCCCTGTATGGCTGGTGGAGCCGGATGTTGGGGCTGCCGGAAAGGCTGGTATTGCTCATTGCGGCGGTCACCGGGTTATATGCCTTGCTCGCGCTGTGCCTGGTGCTTATGAAGCCTTTACGGTGGCGGCCAGTACGGTGGCTGGTAGTCGCCAATTGGATATGGACAGTTGTAAGCGTGGGGTTGCTGTGGCATTATGGCAGCGGGGCTACATTTTTCGGAAAGGTATTTCTGGTGCTGCAAATCCTCGTGGTAGGAGGGCTCGCCTGGCTCGAGGGAAGGCATATCAGGCAAAAAACGTGTAATTCTTGAAACCGCGCAGTCAATACACTGCGCGGTTTTTTTCAAATAGCCTATCGTGTTGATGCGGTTAACAACTTATTGATCTGATTGATGAGCTCGGATGCATTGCTGGGGCGCTCCGCTTTGGCTACCGCAAGTTTCCCTGATTTGTCGAACAGGAAGTATTGCGGATAGTATTCCGATTTATCAGGATGTGCCGCCAGCAGCTCTTTCCAGATAGGCGCAATGGTTTGGCGGTTTTTCCTGAAGTGGAGGCCTTCCATATTATTGACGCGGATGAAATCTTTCCATGCCTCCACGCGGGAATCCTCTTCCATGGCAAGAAACAGAAAAGCCACATCCTTTCCTGCGAGGGCTTTACGAAGTGCGGGCAGGTGCCGGATCTCTTCTTTACAAGGGCCGCACCAGGTGCCCCACATGTCCAGGTACACCACTTTCCCTTTTAGTTGCCGCACTACATCGTAAATGGATGCCATCTTTGTTTTACTGTCCAGGATGGAAATACGTTCGTTGGCGGTATTCGCAAGCATCCTGGCCTGCAGCTGACCGGCCATTTTTCGGATATAAGTATTGTACCGGCTTTGTGGGAACTGCCGCGGAAAGACGTCAGCCAAGGCAAGCGCCTGTGTAATATCACCATCCTGGTACTGATTCTGAAATTGCTGCCAGTTGTAAGCCTCCGCTACTGAAGGCGGGAGGTTGTTCACGCTTCCGATCCATCGCAGGTAGGATTTACCGTACCGGTTCATAAGCGCCACGGCGCTGTCCATCGAAATACCGAAGTAGGGGAGTGGATCTGAGGAGGGGAGAGATTCCCGCTGCATGCGTTGTGCAGACTTGATTTCCAGGTAACGAACGAAGTGGTCTGCAAACGAAAAATACTGGGGTCCCGGATGTGATGGGGCGGGGTATATGGGGATAGTATCGAACAATCCGGCTAACAATTCACGGGCCACTTTCCTGTCCGGGACGCTTGTGGAGAAGAAATCTCCCAGGTAATTCCGGTGAAGATATTGAAGCTCCGATGCAAGCAGATGTTTTAAAGTGATAGGCAATTCAGACGCAAATACTGATTGTGCAGCTGCGTCGCACTGCCGGTAATACGGGCGCACTACAAATTTCCGGATGTCGTCTGCCGGTAGGGCGGCCAGTGAGTCGTTTTCCCAAAAGAATGGTACGTTGTCCATCCCGATGTGCCGGATCAGTCTGCAGGCGGTTGCTGCATTACCTCCGGTAAAACGGATGGTATCAACAGTTGCATCCAGATCTACCTGCAGGCTTTTGCCTGGTTCCATCAGCAACGTATAGAAATGCCGGCGATAGATCAGCGACGCAAACCGGGGACCGTCGACCGGAACTGCGATCCTGAACGAGCCGGTTGCATCCACGGGAACGTTGAGCGTGTTTTCCGGATGGAACCCAAAGACGACAGGAATATTGAGCATTACGGTGAGCTCCGGATTGTGATGGCGGACTTGCCCGCTAAGGATGAAAGTTTGCGCGGATAAAGGTGTCGCGGCCAGTATCAGGAGTACCAGGCAGATATAAGATTTCATACAATGAATCTAACCGATCTGCGGCAACCGTTTGTCTGGTTGTGACGAGCGCCTTCGTTCCTGTGACCAAAGTGGCCGGAACGGATGCGGAGCGCCTCAGAGCGCTGGTATGGGAATGGTTTTGCCGGTGGAAGGGCGCCGGGGCATCGCGCAAAGGATGGTGAGCGCACTGAACAAAGCGATGATGGCAACGGTGGGAAAGATGACCGCCTTATTGCCTGTGATATCGATCAACTTGCCCAGGAGCGGTTCGCCGATGGCGGCAAAAATATAGGCCGACATGTTCATCACTCCGGTTCCGGTGCCGACATACCGTTGACCCAGCATCTCCTGCGCCAGGGGCCAGAAGTTAGCCTGCGGGCCGTAGGCGAAGAAGCCGGCGCAAAATATGAGCATACCCGTAACCAGGCCGCTCTGAATGTCGATCAGGTAAATCAGCATGGCCAGTATTGCGCATGCCGTCATACCCGAAAAGATGGATAACATCCTGTTCTGTCGGAATAGTTTATCGGAGATCACGCCGAATGAAATGGCCCCAGCGGCCATGCCTATGGGTAATAAGAGGCTGGTCCACACAGCCCCGGACTGCAGGAAATACAACGGCAGCCAGAAGATCAGGGCATACCGCGCCATGCTCTGGAACCCCAGCGCAAGGCACACCGCCAGGAAGCGGTAATTGCCGGTGATGACGGTCCAGGTTTCTTTCATGAGGGGATTGTCTTCAGCGGTGCTTTCCTGGCGGGAAGCGCCTGCCGGCGCGTTTCTTACGAAAATGAAGAATATAACGACCGCTACGGCGAGAAACAGTACCGGTATGCGGAAAAGATTACGCCAATCGCTTTCTACAAGGAGAATGGAAAACAGGTAAGTTACTACAGACGAGAGGCCGGCAGACATGGTGTATAGTCCATATGCGAGTCCCCGGTTGCCGTTATGCCACCAATTGGCGATGATCCTGCTACCTGGAGCCCAGGCCATGGATTGAAAAAGCCGTTGAGGCCCCAGAGGACGAGGATCACGATATAGGAATCTGAGAAACTGATGCAGACATTGGCGGAGACGGATAACAGGCCCCGTAAGGATCATGTGCCGGGGCTCAGGCGGTCGGCCAGGATGCCATTGACGAGCTGTCCGGCAGCATAGCCAGCCAGCATGGCGAAGCTTATCCATCCGATCTTTTCGAATGAAATGCCCAGTGTTGCGGAAAGCTGATGCGTAGCCCAGCCGAAGTTGTGCCTGCCGGTGTAAAAAAGAGATAGCAAAACATGGTGAGCAGCAGCATGCGCCATCGCCCTGCATCCGCCGGTTGGCGTAGGGTAGTCGTATTCATCATTTCAGAAGGTTATTGGCACGGGACGGTCGCCCTGCCGGGATTGCTTATCATACGGTGCCTGCTGTATCAGCAAGCTAAGGAATTTCCTGATACGAAATTATATTTCTTATTCTCTAAATTCGTGGAATCGATTTTAAGTAATTGTTAAGCATATGAAACAGGACATACCGCAGGGAGAGACAGCCAATGGCGTACTTGCATATCATCGGATTGGTGGCCTCATCCGGCGCTACCGCAAAGACAAAGGCCTTAAGCTGCTTGATCTGTCTGAAATAACCGGCATCAAATCGGCGCTACTTTCCAAGATCGAGAATGGCAGGATGCTTCCGACTATCCCCACGCTTTTTACCATTATCCAGAAGCTGAACATCAAGCCCGAAACATTCTTTGCGGAACTGAGCGCGGAAAAGCACTTTCCAGGTTATATCCTGCTGCCGGCTGCGACATATACCGCTTATGAAAAGGAGGAGAACGCCATCGGCTTCGAATATCAATCCATCCTGGAGCAAAACTTCGAAGGCGGCGCTATCCAGATATCTTTACTTACCCTTAAACCCAACGCCCGCCGGGAACTGGTATCTACGGCTGCATTCGAGTATGTGTACGTCCTGGAAGGGCAGCTCCGCTTCCAGCTGGAAGATAAAACCTTTGACCTGGCGGAAGGAGATTCCATCTTCTTCGATGGTAGTATCAGCCACGTGCCTATCAACAATAAAAAGAAGAAAGTACGCCTGCTGGTGATGTACCTCTTTGGAAAGATAGCACATTGATATTTCATTAAAGGAAAAAATATTTCTCTAATGGAAATATATATATCCTATCTTGGAAGAAAATCCACGATATGCAATCCATCGGAAGAACAGGATGTATCCTCTTTTTATGTTTGTTCGCATTTCTGCAGGTATCGGCGCAGCGCAAGCCTAAACATGTGATCCTTATCGGGTCCGACGGCTTTGGCGCCTATGCATTTAAACGAACGCTAAAGTGCCCGTACTGCGCGATATGATGCAACACGGCTCCTGGTCGCTGCAGGCCAGGACGGTTTTGCCTTCGTCCAGCGCGCCTAACTGGGCCTCCATGGTGATGGGCGCCGGGCCTGAGTTGCATGGTTATACTACCTGGGGCAGCAAAAGCCCGATCTGCCGGCGCGCGTGCTGGATGAGTACGGCATGTTCCCTACCGTTTATTCCCTGTTGCGCAAAGCCCGGCCAAAGAGCGAGATCGGCGTGATCTACGAATGGGACGGTATCGGTTACCTCTTCCCTAAAGCGGCGGTAAACAAAGACCAGAACCGCGATGGCGATGTAGCCACGGCCGCGGAAGCCTGCGCTTACATCCGGTCAGCCAAACCCACATTCCTTTTCGTGCATCTGCATGATGTAGACAGCGTGGGGCATAAAGTAGGGCACGATACGCCTGAATATTATGGCGCCATCGAGCGGACGGACACCCACATCGGTGAGATCCTCCAGGCAATCCGCGACGCCGGCATGGAGAAGGAAACGGTGGTGATATTTACGGCAGACCACGGCGGTATCAACAAAGGCCATGGCGCCATTTCCATGCAGGAAATGCAGATCCCTGGATCGTAAAGGGGCCTGGCATTAAAGAGAACTACGAGGTGCAGGGCAGCATCATGACGTTCGATACGGCGGCTACCATCGCGAAGCTTTTCGGGCTGGGCGCTCCGCAGGTATGGATAGGGAAAGCGATAACGGAAATATTTAGATAATAGTAACGCAAGTAAAAAAGCCGCGCATCTAAAGAGCGCGGCTTTTTCGTATTGATTTTTCATTGTCATATCAGGCGGATGCCAACACGCAGTGGTTTGCGGGCAACCGCATATTCGAAGGCTTCCTGTGTGCCTGAGAGGGAAAATTCTTTTTCCACGGCGGCGGCAAAAGGGTATTTGTCCCAGTTTGCCCGCATGAATGTAAAGGCATGCCGGAAATCGTCGAAGTTATAATTGTGCAATCCGCGGATGGTAATGAGGTTGCGGATAATTTTTCGGGGAAATGGCTACTGGCCGCGTATTGAATACGGCCCCGATCCAGACAGCATATCCGCCGATATTCAGGCCGGAAATGCCGAATTCCATAGCTGCGGGCGATCCGCTCATATCAAATACAACGTCGATCCCGGTTCCGTCCGACCATTGGCGGATCAATTCCGTACCGTCCTCTTCACTTTTGCGCATATCCAGCACCGCGTCTACACCGAACCGCCTTGCCTCATCCAGGCGCTGCTCAGATATATCGGTCGCCCCGATCCAGGATGCGCCTGCCTCGCGGCACATGGCGGCACAGGTAATGCCGAGATGCCCCATACCGGTGATCAACACCTTTTTATTTTGCAGATCGCCAGCCATGCGAAGCGCGCCGGCAACCGTTGCAACGGAACAATTGATTGTGGCTGCCACGGCATCAGGCATTTCTGCGGGAAGCCTGATAATACCCGTATTCGGCCGTAAAATGCAACTCCGCGAGCCCGCCATGGAATACTTCTTCTCCGCTGGCGCGGACGTGTCCATACTTGTACAAACCTTCACCTTTTTGCGGCATGCCGCGCAATGAATTGGGAGACCGGGGTCGCTGGCGAAGATCGTCCAGGTAATGCGGTCTCCCGGCCGCAGCGCCTCGCCCAGCAGATCCCGTCCGGAATGAGAAGCGTCGATGGCGAGGATTTCGCCGACGATCTCATGGCCTAACACAGCGGGACAAGGTTCCGCGCGTTGCCCGCAGAAAGTATGCAGATCGCTTCCGCAGATAGTGGTATACCGGTTCCTGACCAGGATCTCGCCCGGCAGCAGGTTACGGACTACCTGGGTTTGGGAACGGAAGGGTTCGCCCGGCCCGTCGAACAAGACGATCCTGCCTTGTTGTCCTGTGATTACAGACATGAATATTGCATTTAATTCCGTCAGCGAAAGTAATGCATCTGCATAATAATATTTAATGAAGGGAAATATATATTTCCTGATAGGAAATATATATATTGATTAATGAGATATTGCGGCTTCAGGAAGGAAGATTTTTTCCAGCGATTCCGCGACGGGCCCCAGGGACAGACCTTCGTTCTGGTTCGCGAAAAGGATGATGGAAAACCGTTTACCGGGGTAGCGGACGTAATACGAAGAGAAGCCGGAAGTGCCGCCGGTGTGCATGATCCTTTCCAGCCCATGTTTATTATCAATCTCCCAGCCGTAGCCGTACCCCAGATCAGGTGTAGGCCGGGAGGCGGGCGTGAATATCTCCTGCAACGTGGCGGCAGGCACGAGTTTGTTGGAGTATAAAGCCTGGTCCCAATGGTAGAAATCCGCGGTAGAGGAATAGATGCCGCCGTCGCCTTGCAGGTAGCTGAACATGCTTTGATCTTTGGCGACGAATTTTCCGTCTTTGAGATTATAGCCGTATGCGCGGTTGGCGATATTGCCTTCGCGGTTATTGACGGTGGAATGGCGCATGCCGAGCGGCCGGAAGATGCGCTGTTGCAGGAAGGCGGGGAATGGAATCCCGGAGGCTTTTTCCACGATAAGGCCCAGCAGTACATACCCGGTGTTGCTGTAATCGAAGCGGGAGCCGGGAGAGAAGCGGGTGGTGTCCTGGGTGGCGAGTAGCCGGAGTACAGTGGTATCGGTCAACGGTTCGGTTAGCGGACCCGGAAGAATATCGCCATAGCTCACCAGTCCGGAAGTGTGAACGAGCAGCTGCCGGACCGTGATGTTATTGCCAAACGAGGTCAGTTCCGGGAAGAATTTGACCAGTTTGTCATCCAACGAGAGTTTCCTTCGTCGCGCAGGAGCAGGATGGCCATGGCGGTAAAAGACTTGGTGACTGAGGCGATGCGGTAGTTGGTCCTGGCCGTGGCTTTTTGCCGGTTAGGGATGTCTGCATAGCCGAATGATTTGTCGTATAACTTTTTACCATCGCGGATCACCAGGACGCTGATGCCCGTGGTTTCAGTAGTGTCGTAATGCTGGAAGAGCGCATCTGCAGCGGCGCGTTGTTGCTTTAGCTGTGCGGCCGCCGGCAGGGAAATGGCAGCGGTGAGCAGGATGGAGAGGATTTTCATACCGGTAGAAATAAGTACCGGTATGAAAATACATTCAATTCATGAGAAATGGTAATGGCGGAAGTAGCTGGGTTAGTTCCATAATGTGCCATCGAGGCCTAGGACCGTCCCCATCCAGAGGCCGATCATGAATACAACCACGCAAAGGACGATGGCTGCCGGTTTTTTCCAGCCCTTAAACCGCAGCGGGTCTACCAGTGGAAGAAACCGCCGCCTGCTGCGCCTGAAAGTGGCACGATGATCAATGGCCTTGCCATCCAGTAGCGGGACCAGGAGGGATCGGGCTGGTCTACCGAGGCCAGCAGGAAAATAATCGGCATGAGCGCAATGCCTGCACCGATGAGCATCCGCTTCAATAAAAGGGGCGTGAAAAACGGTGAGGCTGTGTGAGTGTTAGCTGTCATAACCGGCTTGTTTTTTATAATGGAAGAAAATAGAAGTGCTTTGTATTACAAAGTTAATGTATTTACTTTGAAATACAAAGTATTTTCAGCCTTTGGCAGCTAAAGCCTCCGCCCGCATGAGTTTCCGGTATTCGGAAGGGCTTTGGCTGGTGATATTACGGAAGCACTTGTTGAAGTTGACGAGGTTGTTGTACCCGCTTTCCAGGGCTACCTCCATAACCGAGAGATCATCGCGGCGCAGGAGCTTGCAGGCGTGGGAAATGCGGATCTCCTGAAGGAAACTGACGAATGACTTCTGCGTGCGGGTTTTGAAATACCGGCAAAAGGCAGTGGGCGACATCTTAGCCACGGCAGACACCTCGTCCAGCGGGATCTCCCGGTGGAAGTTGGTCATCAGGAACTGGTAAACGTCATTGAACCGCCCGGCGTCTTTGACGGTCATAGCGTTGCGGTAGTGATCGCTGGCCAGGCATTCAAAGTCTTCGGAGTACGCCAGCAGATCTATGGCTTCCAGGAAGAGGAGAGTCTTTTAAGCCTTCCGTAACGCCCATTCCTGCAATGAGCTCCAGCAGGCGGTCGTGCGTTTCGTGCCGGATGGATAACCCTCTGCTGGCTTTGGAGAACAAGCTCTCCACGGGCCCCGCGGCCTCGGTGCCGGCCACGAGGTTCAGCACCATGGCAGGCGCGAAATACAGTACGGTAGCTTTGACGCGGAGGTCTTTACGCCGGTGGTAGAACGCATTGTCCGTCTGCCAGATATGCGGCAGATTAGGCCCCATCATGACCATATCGCCCTTATCGAAATCATCGATATGATCGCCTACGATCCGTTTCCCGTATCCTTCTTCGATCAATACGATCTCGCAGGTATCATGGAAATGGAAAGGAGAGTTGAGGAAGTATTCATCCACCTGTTTCACCCTGAACTGCCGGTTGGCATCCAGGCCGGTTTCGATCAATCTCGCTTTCATGTCCTGATTGTTAAGTTTATTGACAAAAATAATGATTATTACGGGAATCATTGTTAGGATCGTTTATGTTTTGGTTAATATCGTTAATCTGCGGAGCACCGTTGACGATTAAATTGCAGATGAATACCGCGTTGGGAACGGATTGATAAGCACCGCTACAAGCCGCCTGGACCGCCCTCGGAATATGATGCTACTCTTTAATAACTACTGGCGGACCAGGCGCTTGCCCGGGCGGTAAATACCGAAGAATGAAACTATATGAACGAACAGATCAATGGCCACATCGTGGCAAACACCCTATGGGAACATGACGATGAGTTATTTTCCATCGTAAGGAAAGAATTATACACGGCCGTAGTAGGAGATATCATGGATAAGCTGGGTTTGCAGCGACAGTTCCTGCCGCCGCAGATACAACCTCTGCAATCTGACATGTTCCTGGTTGGGCGGGCCATGACTGTCCTTGAGGCGGATGTATTCAGCGATAAACCTGCCGGCAGCAACCCATTGTTGCAAAAGCCGTTTGGCCTCATGCTGGAGGCGCTGGACGATTTGAAGAAAAACGAAGTTTATATTTGTGCCGGCGCGTCGCCATCGTATGCATTGTGGGGAGAGCTGATGGCTACCCGCGCCATGCAACTGGGCGCCGCGGGCGCTGTGGTAGACGGATATTCCCGCGATACCAAAGGTATTCTCCAATTGAACTTCCCTACGTTTTCCTATGGCCGTTATGCGCAGGACCAGGCGCCGCGCGGCAAAGTGATCGATTTCCGGGTGCCCCTCGAGATCAGGGGCGTCCGGATTATGCCAGGCGACATTGTGCTGGGAGATATGGACGGTGTTTGCATCGTACCCCGTGCCGCTGAGCGGGAAGTGTTCTCGCTCGCTATCGAAAAGGCCAGGGAGAGAAACTTGTCCAGCAAAAATACTGGAAGGCATGAGCGCCGGCCAGGCTTTTGAGAAATTTGGAATCATGTAATATGTACAGAAGTTTATTCGCTATTCTCTTTACCTTTTTTGCGGCGTCGCCATGGCGCAATTACCGCGCCTGTCGCCCCGCCCCACCGACGTAGTATCCCTGGACGGCGTGTGGAAGCTGCATGGAAAGTACAATGTGAAAGTGCCGGGTGAACTGGCGATGCAGGGCTTCGTACTGCACGAGGGTGAAAAGGCCGTCTATTCCCGGCCCATCGAAATCCCGGCCATGTGGAACAAGCAACGCATTAAGCTCCGTTTCGACGCAGTCAGCAGCCATGCCACCGTATTGGTGAACGGAGTGAAAGTAGGCGAGCATGAAGGAGGCTTCGTGCCTTTCGAGCTGGATATTACGCAGGCAGTACGGGCGGGAAGCAATGAACTGAAAGTAGAAGTACAGGCGCATACCGTGTCAGACTACCTCGCATGTACCTCGCAATACGCCGCACACACCGTTGCCGGGATTTTACGGAAAGTGACCTTGTTCGCATTGCCGGAAACCAACCTCGCGGATCTGACCGTGGTTACCCGCTTCGACGATAAATACAAAGACGCTATCCTCCAAATCACGACATTGGCCGCCAATGAATCGGATAGACCCGTTAGTGCTGAAGTGCGTTTTACGCTGAACGACGCTTCCGGGAGAACAGTACTCAGCTGTACCGGCAAACCCACCGGCATAGCGCCTGCCGCCATTGAGGGCCAGCTGCACGAAATACCGGTAAAGGCGCCGAAGCATTGGAACCCCGAGCAACCGAACCTCTACGAACTGAAGACGGAACTGCTGGTAGAAGGGAAGGTCGTGGAAACAACCTTCCGCAGAATCGGCTTCCGCCAGGTAGCGGTAAAGGGCAACGAATTACTGGTCAACGGGCGCTCCGTAAAACTGCGCGGCGTTAACCGGCACGATGTGCATCCGCTCACGGGCCGTAGCATCAGCGCGGCGCTCAACCGCCAGGACGCACAAATATTCCGCGACGCCAACTGCAACTACGTCCGCACTTCCCATTATCCCCGGCCGAAGAATTCCTCGACGCGGCAGACGAACTGGGACTGTTCGTGGAAAGCGAAGCCGCCCTCACCTGGATCCAGCATCATGCATCGCCCATCTGGCGGTTGTGGAATTATAAAGACGAGGAATTCCTGCCGCATATGATCGCTGCCAATGCGGGCAATCTGGCCGCCGGAAAAAACCATCCCTGCGTGATCATCTGGTCGTTGGGGAACGAGTCTTACTGGAGCCCGCAGTGGGAAAAAGTCCTGGCATTCGTCAAACAGAACGATCCTTCCCGGCCCACCAGTTTCCATGATCAGTGCTGGGGCGGTTTCAATAATGGCGGAAGTAAAGCGGACATCGCCAATTACCATTACCCGGGTATCAATGGTCCTGCCGCCGCCGCTGTATCCAACCGGCCCGTGCTCTTCGGAGAATACGTGCACTGGCATGTTACAACCGCCGGGAACTGGTAACGGATCCCGGGGTGAAGGCCGCCTGGAGTGCCCCGACGGTAGATTTCTACGATTCGGTTTATCACTATAAAGGCAGTATCGGTGGCGCCATCTGGAGCGGTATAGACGATATCTTCCATATGCCCGACGGCCGTATTGTGGGCTATGGGCCCTGGGGACCAATAGACGGCTGGCGCAGGCCGAAACCGGAATATGCGGGCATGAAGAAAGCCTACGAGCCAGTGCGCATCGCCAAAGTCCGGGATGAGGAGAAATACCTGGTGCTGCGCATCTCGAACCGATATGATTTCACATCACTGAAGGCCGTACGGATGGAAGTGAACGGCGTACCGGTAAAGTCGACGCCGCCCCGGCGCATCCGCGGAATTACGCATCGCGAAGCAGAACGGGATTGTTGATATTATAGTAACCGACCCGCGGGGATTCGTTTGTACGGAAGAGCATTTCGCCCCGGAACCTGTTCCTGCCGCCTCCAGCCAGATCATGAACCTGCGTTGGGAGGAAGTGCCCGGTGGCTATGAAATACAGCAAGGCCCCTATACCTGGACCGTCAGCAAGACAAAAGGCGTTATAGGATGCCTGCGGAAAGGAACCGACACGCTGCTCACGCAAGGCCCGGTCGTGTCCGTCATCCCGATGAATTATGAAGACGGCGGCAAGCCTAACGTAGCCGGAGAAACCTATCAAAATAACATCTATCCGCTAAAATATTATCCGCAGTATATCCTGTTTGCCCGGAAGATCACACCCAAAACGGAAAACCACGGGATCGTGTTTGATGTGGAGCTTCAGTTCAAAGAAGGAAGAGGCCGGCAGACATACCGGTTTACGACGGCAGGGGAGCTGGTCACGGAATATGAGATGACCTACCGGGGAACGGATAGCATCCCCTATCAATATGGCCTCCTGATGCAATTGCCGCACGGCTTTGAGACCATGCGCTGGGAGCGCAATGGCGAGTTTACGGTCTATGCGGCAGACGATATCGCCCGCAACAAGGGCGAAGCAAAACTGAACGCAAGAAGGATCGGGGAAGTGGAACCGCATGGCGAACTCCCTGCAGGAAGTTGGAAAGACGATGCCAATGAACTGGGCTCGAACGATTTCCGCTCCACCAAGCGCAATATTACCCGCGCATCCTCACAGATGCAAAAGGTTCCACAATAACTGTCGTTTCGGACGGAAAGCAACATTCGCGGACCTGGTTGCAGGACGGCGCCATACAATGGCTCATCGCGGATTACGGTAATAACGGCTCGGAAGGTTTTTATGGCACGCCGCACGCAAACGGAAAGATCAATATTAAGACGAAACCGATTAAAGGAAAGACAATCATCAGACTACCATGAACCAACCTTTACGCATGTACCGCGCTCTGCTGCTCCTGCTGCCTTTCACGGTGAAGGGGCAGGACTACATGTCCGGCGGGCGCATCCGCTGGCGCCGATCCCTGTAGCGGTAAACGAAGTGAAACAGGCTGTAACGAGCCTCTCCGGAACCTGGGATATACAAATGAAAGGGCAACCTGACTGGAAGCCCGTTCAAGTGCCGGGAGAAGCCGCAATGCAGGGCTTCACCGTTTTGCACGACCAACCCTTCCGTTACAAAAGAAAGATACAGATACCATCCGATGCGAATGGCCGTAACGTCGCCATCCGTTTCAACGGCGTGTACAGCCATGCGCGCGTTTTCATCGGCGGACAATTCATCCGCGAACACTTCGGCGGCTTCACGGCCTGGAGTGCGACCTTACGTCATATGTAAAAGCCGGCACAACGGCCGAACTGGAAGTAGAGGTGACTGACCGGATCGATGAGATCTCCTTTGCGTCGGGATACGCGCATCACCCGATTGGCGGCATCCTGCGGGATGTGCAGCTGATCATCCGGCCGAAGACGCACGTGGGAAGGCTGTATGCCAACGCGCAATTGTCGGACGATCAAAAGGCCGGCCGCCTGTCCCTCAATTTCGCCCTGAACAACGCTTCTCCGACGGCCGCGCTTTCCTGGCGCTCATCGCGCCAAACGGAAAGAAGGTGGCGGGCGCCGCCCTGCCATTGGCCGGAGGAGCGGCTGCATACGAAGCCCGGGTCCCTTCCGTATTACCCTGGACGGCCGAAACGCCTAACCTCTACAAACTGGAAGTTACCGTTACCGAGAAAGGCAAAAAGTTAGCGCAATACACGCAACACCTGGGTTTCCGCACCGTGACCATCGGAGCCGGCAACCGCCTGCTCGTGAATGGCATGCCGGTGAAGCTGAGAGGTGCCTGCAGGCATGATATGCACCCTACGCTGGGAAGATCCACCAACCGCGCGCAGGACAGCCTGGATGTGTTGCTGGCGCGTGAAGCCAACCTGAACTTCATCCGCACTTCGCATTATCCTCCTTCCGCCGATTTCCGGAATTCTGCGACCGCTATGGAATTTATGTTCAGGAAGAGACCGCGATCTGCTTCGTTGCACAGTCGCGTGGTGGCGATTATGACAAAGTCGGAACTACCCAAAACGATACAGCGTTTACTTCCGGTACCTTGGCCAATTGAGTGAAATGATCGACCGCGACCGTAACCATCCGGCCGTCATTATGTGGTCGATCGGGAATGAAAGCGCTTACGGAACCAACTTCCAGTTGGAGTATGATTTCGTGAAGAAGACGGATCCTTCGCGGCCCGTGTCCTTTTCCTGGCCGATGACGGCCATCAACGCCGGCAAGCGTAGTTTCGATATCGCCGTAGGCCATTACCCCGGTTATAACGGTAAGGGAAGCGATATGGGCGGAGTAGAGCGGAACATGACGCATCCTGATTACCCGGTGCTGAGCGACGAATGGGCGCACGTAGCTTGCTATAACGTTGGCCTGCTACGTATGGACCCCAACGTCAAAGACTTCTGGGGCCGAAGTATGGACACCACCTGGCTGGTACGGTTCGATGTGCCCGGAAATATCGGCGGCGCCATCTGGGGCATGATCGATGAAACCTTCCACATGCCGGGCAAAGTAACCGGGTACGGCCCCTGGGGTTTGTTGACGTGTGGCGCCGGAAGAAAGCGGAGTTCTGGAATACGAAGAAAAGCCATTCGCCCGTGCGCATCGGCAAAACGCGATTCGATGCACTCCCCGCAAACGGTATCCTGGAAATACCCGTGAAAAATCGTTTCGATCATCTTTCCCTCGCTGATATTACCTGTAAAATTGAAACAGGCGGCAAAGCCGTAGATGTGAAACTGCCGGCCATTGCACCGCATGCCGATGGCGTGATTAGCTTGCCATTGAATGGGATCAGGAATAACAATGCATTGATCCGCTTCTACGACCGGCAGGGCGCCCTCATCGACGAAGAGCGTATTGCCTGGGAGCACGCAGCCCGCAACAAATACCCGCCGCATCCGGTAGCTGGCAGTTTGGGAACGATAAAAGCATACAGCGGAATGGAGAAATTGAATTGCGGAATTATGCAAGCATTGCAGTGAAGGGTGCGGTGGTGATGACAGGAAGGCCCCAGGTAGTGGTGAACCGTCCGGCGGAATGGAACGCATTCAAGAACTCGCCCGGCATTTTCTCCGGGAACATGACAGCCACAGAAGAGAAGATCATCGAAGAAGCGGACAGGATCATCGTTCGCTCCCGCGGAACGATCGGTGCTTACCCGGTTGAGCTGGAAACGGCTTATTATCCAAGCGGATTGGTAGAAGTGAAGTACCAGGCAGACAGCCTCCCCGCCATACCTGGGAAATCGGCGTGAAAATACCCGTATCTCCCGAGATCGCCCGAATTGAATGGCAGCGCCAGGGGTATTGGAGCACCTATCCCGCCGGTCATCTGTCATCCGACAGCGGCGCCGCATTGAAACAATCCGGCGCGGTCTTCAACTATCGCCAACCACCCACGGGATCTATCGCGGAAGAAATGACGGACTATTTCCTCAACGGCACACCAGACGCAAAAAGGGCGGCCATGCCCGCATCGGAAGGCTATCGTGCCAAAAAGGAGCATATCTTTGAATACATCGCATCCCGCAGCAGCGGCCCTGGCCGCATCCGCGTGATCTCCGACGGTACGCAGGCGGCGCGAATGGACGTATCCCCGACGGGAAGCAGTGGTTGGTCGTTTCCGACAAATGGGATTACTGGACACTGGCCTGGGGTAACTACCAGGGCAAGCCCAACCCTTCGAAGCAAATGAAGGGCGTTATCAGATTGATTATCGAATAAACAGCAAGACATGAAAATAACCGATGTGAAAGTATGGTTGGTGGAAGGCGTAAAGTATAACTGGACCCTGTTGAAGATATATACCGATACAGGGCATACCGGTGTCGGCGAAGCCACCAACTGGCCGGGAAGCCCCATCGTCTACCATGCCGCCAAACACGTGGGAGAGCGTATCATCGGGCTCGATCCCATGAAGACGGATTTCATCTGGACCAAACTCTACCGCGACCTCAACTGGATGGGCCCCTACGGCGCCAGTCTCTGCGCTATCAGCGGTATCGATATGGCCCTGCTGGACCTGAAGGGCAAGGCCCTCGGCGTTCCCTGCTATGAACTGCTGGGCGGCGCTTACCGTAAGGATATCCTGCTGTATGCAAACTACTGGTTTACCGGCGGCGGCCATAACGCGGATGATTACGCCGCGCAGGCGCGCAAGGTGAAAGACGCAGGATTCACCGGCCTGAAGTTCGACCCTTTCGCCCATACCAACTATTTATACGGAGAAAACTCTCCTCCAACCTCACCCTCACGCCCGCGCAGCAAGACCTTGCCTTTGAGGTGAGCAAAGCCGTTCGGGAGGCCGTAGGGCCGGAATTCGACATTATGATCGAAACCCACGCCATGCTCAACTATAGCGTTGCCGTAAAGATGGCGCAGCGCCTTTCGGAGCTGAACATCACCTGGTACGAGGAGCCTGCCGGACCGGAGAGCGCCGATACGCTCAGGGCCATGCGCGAACGCATCCCCTCCAATGTCTCCATCTGCGTAGGCGAGCGCCATTACACCCGGCACGGCATCCGCCCGTTGCTGGAAAAGCATGTTTGCGACATCCTCATGCCCGATATCACCCGCTGCGGAGGCCCCTCAGAAATGAAACGGATGGCCACCATGATGGAAGCGTACAACGTACTGCTGGCGCCCCATAATCCCAACGGACCGCTATCCACGCTGGCGTCCGCTCATGTATGCGCATCGGTGCCCAACTTCTTCCGGCAGGAGTTCATGTTTACGGACGTGCCCTGGCGCGACGAGATTATTTCCCATCCCATCGCAGATATGGTGAGCAACGGTCACCTGCGGCTCAGCGAAAGGCCCGGTCTTGGTGTAGACCTGGTGGAAGCCGAAATGGAGAAACATCCCGGCGTCCTCCAGCCAAGGCCCGGGTTTTACGTATAGCTGAATTAGGAGCCAACCCTACTATTCCATCGTTATGCAGTTAGAACTGATCGACTATGGCATCATTGCCATTTATTTCGTGTTTGTAGTCGGCATCGGGCTGATGCTGAAGAGGCGCGTAAAGACCGGCAACGATTTCCTCATGAGCAACCGCAGCATTCCGCTGTGGATCACGAGCCTCGCTTTCATCTCCGCCAACCTCGGTGCGCAGGAAGTGCTGGGCATGGCCGCCAATGGCGCCAAGTACGGACTCTACACCGTTCATTTCTATTGGCTGGGCGCCGTGCTGGCCATGATCTTCCTGGGCGTTTACATGATGCCGTTCTACTATGGCAGCAGGGCGCGCAGCGTTCCTGAATACCTCAAACTGCGCTTCGATGAAAAAACGCGCACCCTCAACGCGGTGACTTTCGCGGGCATGACGGTCTTCTCCTCGGGCGTGTCCCTGTACGCGCTGGCAATGCTGATGCAGGTAATGCTGGGATGGGATTTTGACCTGTCGGTCTGGCTGGCTGCCGGTATCGTGCTGGTGTACATTTTCCTGGGAGGACTTACCAGCGCCGTGTACAATGAAGTCTTACAATTCTTCCTTATCGTGCTCGGCATTGCCCCGCTGGTATACGTCGGCATGCAAAAGGCCGGCGGATGGGAAGGATCGTTCAAAATGTGGACGACGCGAAGCTGCATGTCTGGAAAGGGCTCGCCGATCCTGCCTCCAACCCGATGGGGTGGATGCCGTCAGCATGGTGTTCGGGCTTGATTCGTACTGGCTTTCGGATACTGGTGTACCGACTTTCTCGTGGTGCAGCGCGCCATGATCAGCCGCAACCTTAACGATGCCCGCCGTACCCCGGTGATCGCTGCGATTCCAAAAGTGCTGATGCCTGCCATCGTCATCTTGCCCGGCCTTATCATCCTGGCGCTTCAATCCCAATTTACCGGCTTCGATTTACCACGTACCCCATCCGGCGATGTGGATTATAACATGACGCTGCCCGTGCTGTTAAAGAATTATACCCCAGCGGGATGCTGGGCGTTGGCATTACGGCCCTGATCGCTTCTTTTATGAGTGGCATGGCAGGAAATGTGACCGCCTTCAACACCGTGTGGACCTTCGATATTTACCAGGCCCATATCCGTCGCAACGCGCCTGAAGGCCACTACCTGCTCGTAGGCCGGCTCACGACGGTGGCGGGCATCCTCGCATCGGTGGCCACGGCTTATGTGGCCCGCGGTTACAACAGTATCATGGACCTCCTGCAGCTGGTATTCAGCTTCGTGAACGCGCCCCTGTTCGCGACGTTCTTCCTGGGCATGTTCTGGAAGCGCGCCACCGGTCACGGCGCTTTCTGGGGCTTATGTCGGGTACCATTGCCGCAGCGCTGGCACATGGTTTGTCGGTTGCGGAAGGGAAAGGCGGTTGGATTGCACACCTGCATACGTACTATTCAGGCACCGGACAGGCCTTCAACATCGCGTGGATATCCTTCCTCGTTTGCGGAGGGGTGACGGTGCTGGTAAGCCTGGCCACAAAGGCGAAGGCGGAAGAAGACCTGAAAGGATTGGTGTACAGCCTGACCGAAAAGACGCCCGACACTGCCAGGCGCTGGTATCAGAACCCCATGTGGCTGGGAGCCGCCGTACTGGCCTTTACATTGGCATTAAACATCATCTTCTTTTAATTGACGATATGGAAAGATTGACGGACCTTCGGTTTATCATCGGGTTGTACTTCCTGCTTACAGGCTTGTTGCTGGCGGGATACAGCTGGTCCCGCGGCGAAGCGGGTATCAACCTCTGGTGTGGGATATTGTTTATCGGGTTTGGTAGCGGGATGGCCTTGTTATCACCTAAATCGGAATAGCGGCGTATGTCTCTTGCAATTGATCTGGCCGGGAAAGTGGCTATTGTGACCGGCTCCGCATCGGGGATCGGCGCAGGTATCGCGCGGATGCTTTTACAGGCAGGCGCTTTCGTGGAAGGCAGCGATATCAGCGGCGGCAACGGCGCCGCGCAGGTAGACGTCACCGACGCACCCGCACTGGAAGCCTTCGTGAACAGTGTAATGCAACGGCACGGAAGGATCGATATCCTCGTATCCTGTGCCGGCGCCAACGTTTTCACCGGCGCGGCGGATTGTCCGGATGCCGAATGGGAACGCAATCAAAACCTCAACCTCACTTCTCATTGGCGCCTCGCCAGATTATGCAGGCCCCACCTGGCGCAAAGCGGGCAGGGCGTCATCATCGTCATCGCATCTAACCACGCCTTTTCCTCCATTCCCGGCTGCTTCCCTATAACGTAGCTAAAACAGCCCTGACCGGGCTGGTGCGTAGCCTGGCCATAGAATGGGGGCCTTCCATCCGCACGGTGGGCGTTGCGCCGGGGTTTATAGACACCCCGGCAACCAGCAATGGTTCGATTCATTCGTCAATCCGGCTGACGAAAGAAACCGCACGATAAACCTGCACCCCGTCAAAAAATTAGGCACTCCAGACGAAATCGGCGCCTGGTGCGCTTTCCTGGCGAGCCCTTTCGCAGCCTTCGCTTCCGGCACCACCTACCTGGTAGACGGCGGGCGCTCCGCCCTTATGCAGGATAGTTAAGCTTATGCACGTCAGAACTTTTTACCCGGTATTTCGTTAGATTTGTTTAAGCAATCGTCAAACAATCAATACAGTACCCAATGAAAAAATCCTGACCAGCCTGGCACTACTACTGGTGACCCTTATCACTTTTGCGCAGCAACCCGGAAAGAACGATGTCATTCTCAAATTAGACGGTGATGAGCTAACCGGCAAAGTCCTCAAGATTAATGACGGCGATGTGGAATTTACCTATGCGGGCGAAACGCTGGTGTATAACATCAAGAAGACGGATATTATGAAGATCACCTTCGGCAGTGGTCGTATCCAGGTGTTCAACAAGCCCCAGCAGGCGCCGGCTCAAAGCCAGCCACAAGCTCCCGCCACGCAGTCTTCTGCTCCCCAGGGCAATTTGGAAGACCATCACAACAAGGTAGCCATTCTTCCCTTCGGCTTCATCCGCGACGGATTGCCGGCAGACGATGCCGTTGGCGAACAGGTGCAGAACGAGTGCTATGCGTTCATGAGCAAACACGCGGGCGTCTATACTATCCTGCCACCCCGCACCACGAATGCACAGCTTATTAAAGCCGGCATCAACCGCCAAACCATCAAAGGTTATACAATGGAAGACATCTGCAACGTGCTTGGCGTGGAATATGTGGTAGACGGACTGGTTACCCTGAATAAAACCACGCAAACCGTTAGTCAGTCCAACTCCGGGTCTACGAAATCAAAAGACGACGACGGAAAAGACCGTAAATACAACAGTTACAGCTATGGCACCTCTACTCAAAACTTTCAGACAAAACTCAGCCTGGCTATATACAACGATAAGGGAACTGCTGTTTATGATCACGACAGGACCGCTTTCTTCAACACGCAGGATGCATATACCAATACGTTGGAATACCTGCTGAAACGCTCTCCTCTCTACACCAAATAATCTTTGGCATAAAAAAGAAGGCCGGTTGGGATCCCAACCGGCCTTTGATTTTTTTAGTGTATGCTATTCGAAGAAATCGAGCTCCGCGATCGCCAGCGAGGCGCTGCCTGCGGCGGTCTCTGTTGCCTCGATCTTGACGTAACGGGCCTTCGCACCGTTCTTGAAGTAATGGTAACGGGTGGTGGGGTCATTGATGAGGTTCCCGAACCCGAAGGCTTCCCCGGGCTCCCAGGTTTGCCCGTCGAGGCTGAAGGATAATTTTCCTTTGGCCATCATGCCTTCCGCATTTACCGTTTGCGGCGTATAGGCAAAGCCTTTCAGCTGGCGCGCGCTGCCCAGGTCGATGGTCAGGCTGTGCGTACCGCCGTCGTTCGACTGCCAGAAGGTTTTCGGATTAGCATCGAAAGCAGCAGCTGCGGGGCGGCGGTTACGCTCGCTGCTGGCGGATACCAGTTTCCAGTCGCTTTTGGCGAGCCCCAGGGCATGGCGGGCCACGCCGCTAACGTCTTTCCCTTGCAGGAGATCGCTTTCACTTCGCCTTTCGTCATGTTGAACGGACCGGTATATTGTTTCGACCGTGCGTTGGGCGTGGAACCATCGGTCGTATACCTGATATCGAACGCAGCGCCCAGGTTTTTAACGGCATCTTCACCATGCGGCTTCCAGTTGAAGTCTGGCTGCACGGGCGCGATGGTTACCATACCATCTGCGGATTGGCTGATGGCCAGTTGCGGCGGGCGGTTGCGATAATAATGCGCGGTAATGTTGCTGATCGCCGGCGCCATACGGGATCCGAGAATTCTTACCCGGAAGCGGCTGGCCGTTACGTCGGGGAAGCGGAGGATGCGTTTGTAGCCGATGTTGCTGGAGCGGGCTATCTCTTTCCATTGCCCGTTGATCCAGGCGTCTACCGCATGGTGCTCCACGCGTTCGCTGCTGCTGCGGATCGCTTCCTGGAGGGAAATACGGTTGATGGTCACGGGCGCAGGCGTTGTGATCTCGATTTCACCGGTATTATCTTTTAGCTGCAGGGAGGTAGATTGGTTATTATCCAGTACAGCCTGCGGGCCACGGGCATTCTTGAAAAGGTTCCTGCCATACGTCTCCCGGATGCGGCGGCCGGTTTCCATCAGCGCTGCCGAATCCGCAGGTGAGAAACGGCCTTCGCGGTTGGGCGGGATGTTCAGCAGGAAGGTGGAGTTGCCGCCCACGGAGCGCTCGTAAATATCGAACACATCATCGGCGCTGCGGACTTTCTGCCGGTTATCGTCGCGGTAAAACCAACCTTCGCGGATCGAAGTATTGGTCTCCGCCTGCTGGTAGTGCAGGAAAGGCGCTTTCAGGAGACGGTCGCGCTGCCCCAGGGAATCATCCGTCATATCCGGGAAATGGGAAGCGGTAGTGGGGTTCTCCGGGTAAGGGATGACGTTCCATTCTTCCGCCCGCGTTTTGCCGGACTCATTGCCACACCAGCGCACGTCTTCTTTCCCGAAGATCACTGCTTTCGGCGCCAGGGTATGGATGAGCTTTTTCCAGGCGGTGTAGTTGTATTGCTGGTCGCCTTTCCTTTTGGGATGCGCGCCATCGAACCACACTTCATCTACCGGACCATATTCCGTCAGCAGTTCAAATAGTTGGTTCAGGAAGTATTCGTTGTAGTCGTCCACCTCGAACTCGAACGTCGTTTTATTGGCGAACGGCCGTCCCGGAGTGGTTCTCGGGATAGTGCGCTTGGTGTATTTGCTGAGGTTGCCGTAAAGGCCCTCGGGATTTTCGATCTGGTAGAGGTCGGCGGGAGAGAGGTAAATGCCCAGTTTCAGCCCGTACTTTTGCAGGAGGCCGACAGATCGCGGAGGATGTCGCCCTTGCCGTTACGGAAGCCGGTAGACATGATGCCGTGCTTCGTATAGCGGCTCTGCCAGAGCACGAATCCGTCGTGGTGCTTTACGGTGATGATCACCATCTTCATCCCTGCGGATTTCATCGCGGCGCACCATTGGTCGGTGTTAAGCGTCTTCAGGTCGAAGATGGTGGGATCCTCCTTGCCGGTGCCCCATTCCATGCGCGTAAACGTGTTCGGGCCGAAGTGGATAAAGGCGATGAACTCATTGCGGAGCGCGGCATACTGGTTGGCCGTAGGCACCACGTGCGCGGCTTTCCGGATGATCTCATCAGGGCTGTCTCCCGGGTTGACCGCTATGGTACTGGCAACGGGCATCGGCTGCTGCTGTGCGGATGCCTGCATCGCCCAGCATGCGGACAAAAGTAAAAACGTTCTTTTCATACAAATCAAGTAAAGGGTCTGCCATAAAGATAGCCGCTACGGCGGAACTTAGGCGGTTTTGTCAATATGCAGCCTGTTTTGGTTAATTTAGCGGCAATCCACCCGGGAGAATATCCCCATTTTGTGAACTACGATTATTGTTTGATATGAAAAGCACGATTATCCTTACCGCGGCCGCCGCATCCCTATGCGCATTTGCCGCCTGCAAGTCGCCGGCCTCCATCATCCGCGATGGATACATCTACGAGCAGCGCCCCGGCCGCGAAACGAAAACCGGAAGCTCGTCTGGAAAGATGATTTCAACACCTCCGCCATCGACACCTCGAAATGGACGCGCATCCCGCCGAACGGGGCCGACTGGGGCAGGCACATGACCACCGACGATATCTGCTATGAACTGAAAGACGGCCTGCTGTACCTGAAAGGGATCGTGAACCCGGACACCACGAAAGATAAGCGCCCCTTCCTTACCGGCGGCATCTGGACCAAAGGAAAGTTCGCCTTCCAGTATGGACAGATAGAGATCCGCGCGAAGCTGGAAAGCGCCCAGGGCGCATGGCCTGCCATGTGGATGCTGGCGGAAAAAGATAAATACGGGAAGTACCCGAAGAACGGGGAGATCGATATCATGGAACACCTCAATTACGACACGATCATTTACCAGACGATCCACTCCTGGTATACCCTGGAACTGAAACAGAAAACGAACCCGCCCCACCATGCCACGGTGCCCTTCAACCGGGAGGAGTTCAATGTATTCGGCCTGAAATGGTATCCTGATAAGATCGTATATACCCTCAACGGGAAAGAAACGTTCAGTTACCCGCGCGTACAGGGCGTTGATGCAACGCAGTGGCCGTTCGACCAGTCGTTCTACCTGCTGATCGACCAGCAGCTGGGTGGTAGCTGGGTAGGAAAAGTGAAGCCGGAAACCCTGCCGGTGAATATGATCGTGGATTGGGTGAAAGTATACCAATAAATCACATCGCTTCGAGCAGCGCCAGTTCTTCCGAGAGAGCGGCGCGTTCTTTCTCGCCTTTAGAAGCGATCTCTGCTATGCGCGCCTGCACGCCTTCCGTGATGGCGCGCATTTTTTCTGCTTCCATGCCTGGCCCCATCATCTGGTGCAGGTAATACCCGATGCGGGAATCCGACTGCACGTCGCGGAGCATGACCTTCTTCTTCAGGCGGATGCCTTCCAGGCTGGTACAGCGGCTGAGGGCCACGTAGGTCTGCCCGGTCGCGAAAGCGCCGTTCCCCAGGTCGATGATCACCTGCTGGAAGGTCTGCCCTGGCTTTTATGGATAGTGACCGCCCAGGCCAGTTTGAGGGGCAGCTGCCGGAAAGTGCCGGTCACGATCTTTTCGATTTCTTCTTTCTGCCGGTTCCATTTGTACTCGATGTGCTCCCATTCCGACTTATCGACGCGGTGAACGGTCTCGCCCTCGTCGAGCCGCACTTCCACATGCTCGTCGCTCATTTCCGTGATCTTCCCCAGCGTTCCGTTTACCCAGCGTTTCTGCAGATCGTTTTTGATGAACATGACCTGTGCGCCCACTTTGAGCTGCAGCTTGAGATCCGCGGGGAGCTTGCCTCCGCCGCTGCGGGCTTCCTGCTCGAAGTCGCCAGTTAATAATGCATCGTAAGCGCTGCTGTCGCCTTCCAGGTCTTTAAGGCGTTGCTCATTGACGGTATCTGCGATGGCATTGGTAGTGCAGAGGATCAGTTCCAGCTTTTCGCCGGAGGGCTCATAGTCCGGATCGTGGCGGGTATTGAGCACTGCCAGGTGATGCGGTTGCACGGTGTTGTCGCGCACTGCGTTGAGCACTTCCACGAATGCGGGATCCGGCTGGCGGTACACATGCTTCAGTTCCACCACCTGCATCCGGAACCCTTCCCGAAGCTTTTGGCGCTGAAGAAATAAGGTGTGTTGTAGTTGCGGGTAAGTATCTCCACTTCGCCTGCCCGCTTGTTGTCGATCACGGGCGGAAGCTGCAGGAGATCGCCGATGACGAGCAGCTGTTTGCCGCCGAAAGGCAATGGGGAACTGAGGTTTTTACGAAGGGTGAGGTCGATGGCCTGCATGAGGTCGCTCCGGACCATGGAGATCTCGTCTATGATGATGACATCCACTTGTTTGAGCAATTCCGTCTTCTCCTCGTTGAGATCAGCCGCGCCTTTATCGTTGGGCAGATAGGGGCGGGGCTCGATGAGGAAGAAGGAATGGATGGTTTGTCCGCCGACGTTGAGCGCCGCCACGCCGGTGGAGGCGAGCACGATGTACTTCTTCGGGATGTGTGCGATGAGATTGCGCAGCAGGGTGGATTTACCCGTACCGGCCTTGCCGGTGAGGAAAACCGATTGCCGGGTATAGGCGATGAGCCTGATGGCTTCCTGGGCGTCACGGTTGTCGTGATATTGTTGGAGAAGTGCTACCATCCGTAGTGTGCCGTCTTTTTGTTTGTTGGGTCTGAAGGCGCGAAGATACGGAACAATTTCCGGCTTGGTTTGTTGGTACAGGCAAAGGAGGCATGGTTTTTTCGGTGGTTCCGGATCAATCAGCACATACCCTTCCAAACCGAATGCCGATGAATAAAGTATTGACCGCAATATTCTGCTTGTTTACGCTGACATCCTGCCGCGACGAAGCGCGCGAGCGCGCACTCGCCGAACGGGAAGCTTCGCTGGCGGAAAAAGAACAGCAATTTGCCCTGAAAGAAGCCGATTACAAAGCCCTGCTCCGCTGGCGCGACAGTATCCTCACCGCCGCCGATACCGCGGGCTTGATCCCCGTTACCGCCTGGCCGGCGGATGTATTGGGCCGCTGGAACAGCAAGACCGTCTGCAAAGAATCTTCCTGCAGCGAGTACGTAGTGGGCGACCAGCGGTCCGCCGCATGGGAATTCACGGCCGATTCCAGCGGGTTATTCACCAAGGTATACGACCGTAACGCCCTCGTGCGCGTATATGCCGGCTCGTTCGACAGTACGGCCATCCGCCTGCATTTCCGTTCTGATTCCAGCGCGGCCCGGCGGGCGGTGATAGACGTGGAGCTCACCCGCACCGCATCGGGCGCCATCAAAGGCTCCAGGTATTGAAAATGGAGAACGGCTGTACCGCAAGGTTCACCGTTGAATTGGTTCGTGCTTCAAACAAATAACGTATGACCTGGCTGAACATCTGGCACCTGACTTTGCCGATAGAAGATCCTTTACTGAAATTCCTGCTGGAGCTGATCATTATCCTGGGCGCCCCGCTGCTGCTCAATAAGATCAAAGTGCCCCACCTGCTCGGCCTAATCATCGCCGGCGCACTCGTAGGCCCCAACGGGTTCCACCTGCTCTCGCGCGATAGCAGCGTGGTGGTGACCGGTACCACCGGGCTGCTGTATATCATGTTCCTCGCAGGACTGGAAATAGACATGGGCGATTTCAAAAGAACAAGTGGAAGAGCCTGCTGTTTACCGGGTTTACCTTTGCCATCCCGTTCGGGCTGGGGCTGTTGGGCGGGTATTACATCCTCGGGTTTAATATGCTGACTTCCGTGCTCTTTGCCAGCCTGTTCTCTTCACATACCCTGATCGTATATCCCTACATCAGCAAGATGGGCATTACCAGGAACATAGCGGTGAACATTACCCTGGGCGGCACGATGGTCACGGACGTGCTGTCGCTGCTCGTGCTCGCGGTAGTGGTGGGGATGACGCAGGGCGACGTGGGAGCGGGGTTCTGGGCGCAGTTGTCGGTTTCGATGATCGCGTTTGTATTGGTAGTGCTCCTGGTGTTTCCGCTGATCGCCAGGTGGTTCTTTAAAAGGTGGAGGATAAGATCTCACAATACATTTTTGTACTGGTGATGATTTACCTGGCGGCTTTGCTGGCAGAGCTGGCGGGCGTAGAATCTATCATCGGGGCATTCTTCGCCGGGCTGGCCCTCAACCAGCTTATCCCCGTTCATCCACGCTCATGAACCGCGTAGAGTTCGTGGGCAACGCCATCTTCATTCCCTTCTTCCTCATCAGCGTGGGCATGCTGATCGATTTTAAAGTATTTTTCAAGGGATGGGAGACCTTTGCGGTGGCAGCCGTCATGCTGGCCGCGTCGATCGGAGGGAAATACCTCGCGGCCGTGGCAACGCGCAAAACCCTCCGGCTGACCAAAGACGAAGGCACGCTTATCTTCGGGATGAGCTCCGCCTCCGCTGCCGCCACGCTGGCCTCCGTGATGGTGGGGTATAACATCATCCTGTCAGAAACGGCCACCGGTGAGCCGGTACGCCTGCTGAACGAACATGTGCTGAACGGGAGTATCCTGCTCATCCTAATCTCCTGTACCATCTCGTCATTTATTTCGCTGGCCAGCGCCCGGCGCATCGCGGAAGCGGATAACGAAGATACCGTGTCGGGCAACAGCCGCGAACAGGAGCATGTCCTTTGGCCATGAACCACGATGAGACGGTGGAGAAACTGGTGAACCTGGGGCTTTTGGTACGCGGGAAGTCGGCCGACAGCAAACTGTTCGCATTATCCGTTATCGACGATGCAAAAGATGAAGCCGCCGTCAAAAATGCGGAGAAGATATTGCATGAGGCCGTAGAGACCGCCGCCGGGGCGGATGTGGAATTGACTCCGCTGACAAGGTACGATACCGATGTGGTATCGGGGATCGGCAATGTCATCCGGGAACAGAAAATAACGGACGTTGCGTTTGTGCTGCAGGCGGATAAGGGCTTTTCGCCGTCGTTTACCTATAACCTGCACAACGGTTACCTCCGCAACGATCATGTCAACGTCCTGATCTATCATGCCACGCAGCCCGTGGCTACCATCAAACAGTATTTCGTGCTCATACCTCCACGCGCGGAAGCGGAGCCAGGGTTCTTCCACGCACTCCTGCGCGTATGGAACATCGGCCGCAACTCCGGCGCCCGGATGGTCTTCTACGCGGCAGACGATACCCGCAGGATACTGGAGCGCATCCTCCAGAAGGCCAGCCTGGAAGGGGAGATCCGTACCCTGCAGCATTGGTCCCAGGCGGAAGCCATCGCTGCGGAAGTGAAGGAAGACCAGGCCTTCGTGGCCCTCATGGCAAGACAAGGCTCGCCCTCGTTCGACCGCGGCATGCGCCGCCTGCCGGATTTCCTCAACCTCCGCCTGCGCGACCGCAACTACCTGCTCATCTTCCCCTTCACGGACGACGAAGGCACGATCGAGCGGCGGTCCGTAAGCAATCACCGCGACTTCCGGAGATAGGCAACGTCATCGGCCGGGTTTTTAAATGACATAATACTAACTTGCAGCCTCCAAATCATGTGAGCCTTGTATTCAAAAGAAGAATCCTCCCGCATCAGAGAAGCATTCTGGACCGCTTTCGGCCAGTATATCGCCCCGCATATGGGCGCGGAAGGCGGCCGTGTCAACTGGACGAACTACAAGACCGGCGTGAAGCACATTTATTTCCGGATGCAGGCCGGCCACCGCGACGCGTCTATCGCCATCGAGATCGCGCACCCGGACGAAGGCGTACAAGAACTCTTCTACGAACAGTTCAGCGAATTCAGGAAAGCCCTCGAAACCCACCTTGGCGAGCCCTGGACCTGGGAACTGCATACCAAAGACACTTACGGCAAGACCATCAGCCGGATCTATAAAGATCTGCCCGGCGTAAGCATCTTCCGCCAGGAAGACTGGCCCGCCCTCATCTCATTCTTCAAGCCAAGGATCATTGCCCTGGACGCATTCTGGAGCGAAAGGAAATATCCTTTCGAAGAGCTGAGCTGACATCCCCGAAAACATCACTAAATACCGCGTAATCGTTGCGCGTTTACGAAATATCGCGAACAGCCAAATAGAGGATACAGATTAATTGGTTGACATGCAATATGTTGTGCCGATGGCACAAGGGTTGCAAAAGCATCCCTGCATGACATTTCATCACCTTAAATCCAATACCATGGCACTTCATTCCCAACTCATCGTTAGCGGCATCCTGCCAGGAGAACAGGCAGACGCTTCTATCCCGGTTCCCGTTCACGAAAGAGATACCTGGCAAGGCTCCGAATTCCTGGACGACCAGATCCGTACAGACGAGGCCGAAGAAGACATCACCCATACCCAGACTTCCTGATCTCCCGCACGCATGCATATCGGCAAATCATACCGTTTACGGAACTTCCTGTTCTGGACGCGCAGGGATCTGTATATCCTTGTCATTCTGGGCGCCATCCCGGTGATATTGTACCAGCTCTGCGGACTGAAGTGGCTGGCGCTGCCCTGGACGGTGGTGTCGCTCCTGGGTACGGCAACGGCGTTCATCGTTGGCTTTAAAAACACGCAGACGTACAACCGTACCCGCGACGCGCAGACTACCTGGACCAACATCGTCAACACCAGCAACCTTTGGGGCATCATGTGCCGCGATTACTTCGCCGACCCGGAGATCACGCGGGAGCTTGTCTACCGCCACTTCGCGTTCCTGACCGCCCTGCGGCACCAGCTGCGGGGCGAGCGGGTCTGGGAAGGGGCAGACCTGCAGCACAACGCGGAATACCAGCGGTTTTATACCATCCCGGAACGCGTCACACCCCTGCATAAGGAACTGCAGCAATACATTTCCCGGGAAGAAATTGACCGGATAGCGGGCGCCCGCAGCAAGACGACCCAACTGCTGGCCATGCAAAGCGCCACCGTGAAAGCGGTGTATGCGAAGGATGCGATCGCCCTGGCGCAGTTCATCGAACTGCAACGGACCATCAACACTTTCTTCGGCCAGCAGGCACAGGCGGAGTCGCTGAAGGATACGCCTTACCCGCGGCAATACACAATCATCAATAACATTTTCGTCCGCATGTTCTGCCTGTTGCTGCCTTTTGGCCTGCTCCACCAGTTCGACGAGCTCAACCGCGCCACACCGGGCCTCATGCACGGCTACATGATCTGGCTGTTGATACCCTTCAGCGTGATTATTTCCTGGATGTACACCTCGCTGGTGCAGGTGGGCGAAAGCACGGAGAACCCTTTCGAAGGCAGCGCCAACGACGTTCCGATCTCCCAGGTTTGCCGGTCCATAGAGATCGATTTACGGGAGATGCTGGGCGAGGCGGACATCCCCGCGCCGCTGCATCCACAGAACGAAATCGCCATTTAGCGATAAATTTGGAGACGGATGTCCAATTGAGGATAATACGATAGTCATTACTGTAGAAAACCAAATACAATGGAACCGAGAATTAATTTTATGGAGAAAGGACAGGGCGCCCTAAAGACGCTCTTCGGCATCGGCGCTTACCTGAAGAAATCGTCGATAGAACGTAAACTGCTGGAACTGATCGATTTCCGGGTGTCGCAGATCAATGGCTGCGCTTACTGCCTGGATATGCATTCCAAAGACGCGCGCGCCCACGGAGAAACCGAACAGCGCCTATATGCCCTCAGCGCCTGGCGCGAAACGGCCTTCTTCACCGACCGGGAACGCGCCGCACTGGCATGGGCCGAAGCGGTGACCGCCTGCAACGTGCCCGACGAGACGTTCAAAAAGCTGAAGGAATTCTTTACCGACGAAGAGATCATCGACCTCACCCTGGCCGTGTCGTCCATCAACACCGGAACCGCTTCAATATCGCCTTCCCGAACCCTGAAGCAGTAGGTACCTACCAGGCAGGTCAGTTCGGCTGATAAAACACCCGCCCCGGCGCCCGCATCCCCGCAGATGGTTGCGGCACCGGGGTTTTACCTCCCACTTACCGCGAAACGAAACTTTCCCGGCACCGGCACCGCCGGGCAGGCATACCCTTTTTGCCCTGAAAAAACGAAACGACATGAACAATCCCGAGAGACGAAAACAGCATATTGTAGTCATCGGCGGAGGATTCGCCGGGCTGAACTTCGTCAAGCGCTTATACCGGAATCCCTATTACCGGGTTACGGTGGTAGACAAAAACAATTACAACTACTTCACGCCCTTGCTCTACCAGGTAGCTACCAGCTTCCTGGAACCTTCGAGCATCAGCTATCCCTTCCGCCGGCTGTTCCGCAAACAGAACGTGGACTTCAGGATGGAGACGGTGAATGATGTGGATACGCGCACCAAAACCCTCCGCCTGGGCGATGGCACCGGATTGTCTTACGACATCCTCGTGTTCGCCGCCGGCTCGCGCACGAACTTCTTCGGCAACGAGAACATCCGTCAACATGCCTTTTCCCTCAAAGGCATCGACGATGCCCTGTACCTCCGCAATGAACTGCTCCGGAACATGGAGAAAGCTTCCCTGGAAACGGACCCAGACGAACGCCGGCGCATGCTGACGGTCGTGATCGCGGGAGGCGGCCCTACGGGCGTGGAAGTGGCCGGGATGCTGGCGGAGACGAAGAAATACATCCTCGCGAACGATTATCCCAGCCTTGCGGATACGCCGGTCAACATACACCTGGTAGACGGCGCGCCCTACCTGCTGGCGCCCATGAGCCATAAAACCCACACCGCCGCGCTCAATGCCATGCACAAACTGGGTGTTCATGTGAAACTGAACACGCAGGTGAAGGACTATCATAACGGCCAGGTGGAATTATCCGACGGAACGGCCATTGAGGCCGGTACGTTCATCTGGGCGGCTGGCGTAGTGGCCAATTCCTTCCAGGGTATCGCGGCGGAGAGTATCGGCAAAGGCAAGCGCATGATCACGGATGCATTCAATAAAGTGAAAGGGTACGATGATATTTATGCCATCGGCGATATCAGTATCCAGTTCGGTGACGAGCGTTATCCCGACGGTCACCCGCAGGTAGCGCAGCCCGCTATCCAGCAGGGAAAGGCGCTGGCCAGGAACCTGCTGCGCGTGGCAAGGGGCAAGGTTCCGAAACCCTTCCGATACTTCGACCGGGGCGATATGGCCATCATCGGCCGGCAGATCGCCGTGGCGGATCTGTTCAGGCACAAGCTGCACCTGGGTGGGCTGCTGGGCTTGCTGAGCTGGCTTTTCATCCATGTGATCTCCCTCGTCAACTATAACAACAAGATCAAAACATTGTATAACTGGGCCGTTGCCTACACTACCCGCGACCAGGCGCTGCGCCTCATCTTCCGCCCGGGTAACCGCGAGAACCGGGGATAGGCGGCCCGCAATATTGAAGCACCATGCATCTGAAAATGTTATTCCGCTCTTCGTTGGGGAGAAAGCTGATCATGTCCATGACAGGACTGTTCCTTTGCCTGTTCCTCATCGTGCACCTGGGCGGTAACCTGACCTTATTCGCGGGCGATGAAGGCTATTCCTTCAACGTCTACGCACATTTCATGACGCACTTCCCGCCGGTGACCGCCGCCGGGTATGTGCTGTATGTCTCCATCATCATTCATAGCATATACGCCGTCGTACAAACGGTGAAGAACCGCAAAGCACGCCCGGTAAAGTATGCCGTTGCGTCCAAAGCCAATACCACCTGGGCTTCGCTGAACATGGGCCTGCTGGGGAGCATTATCTTTTGTTCCTCGTCATCCACATGAGCAATTTCTGGGGCGCTATAAATTCCTGGAAGGTACGTACAGGGAGTATCGTACCGACCTCGTGACCGGAAAATTATCCGTCACGGATTATGTTCCCGAATCCCCGACTTCGAACACGCCGTGTTTACGGAAGGCAGCACGGAGATCGTGCGGGTGAAGGATCTGTACGGTATCGTGACGGAAAGTTTTAGCCTGTGGTGGTACGTTTTGTTGTATCTCGTGGCCATGGTAGCGGTGTCGTATCATTTGTATCATGGTTTCCAGAGCGCCTTTCAATCCGCCGGGCTGGCGCATAGAAAATATACCTCCATGATCCGGTGGACGGGCATCTGGATATTTGCCGTGATCATCCCGTTGACGTTCGCGTCTATGCCGATCGTCTTTTATATCAGGAGTTTGTTATGATGAACAGTGAACCCATTAAAATAGCCTTTGCACATCGCAAAGGCTTTTTATTGGTCCCAGCCGTTAGTTGAAAACTACGCACTTTAGTGCGAGGGCTTTAGTAATGCGAGAAAATCTATCTAAATTAGGTAGATGATGCGCCATGGTAGCCATACAGTAAGCCGATTGACGGTTCATATCGTTTGGGTGACCAAATATCGATATCACGTATTACAAGGAGATGTTCAGCATCGCTGTCGAGCATTGTTGATACAAATATGCAACGCTGAGGACATTCGGATCTTAAAGGGAGTTGTGAGCAAGGATCATGTCCATATGCATATTGAATACCCCTGCAAACAAAGTGTAAGTGATATTGTAAAGCGATTGAAGGGGTTGACATCGAGGAAGTTACAGCAAGAATTTCCCAAGTTACACTATAGGTATTGGGGCCGTCACTTTTGGGCAATTGGTTATGGGGCGTGGAGTACGGGTAATATAACAGACCAAATGGTGCAAGATTACCTGGATCACCACAAGGATGACCCAGTGCTAATGCTGAAAATTTAATGCTGGAGTAGGACTTTAGTCCGGCACACCCAAACCTCTGCACTTTCAGTGCAGAGTATTTTAGTCCTGTCCGTTCCGGGGATTAGGCTACCGGGGCACGGCCATGCGTACTTCCACGATGGCGCCGTACTGGATGATGGGGCAACCTTTGGCGAGGGCCACGGCTTCATCGTAATCTTTCGCTTTGATGAGGAAGAGCCCGCCGATGGATTCCTTGCCTTCTGCGTAGGGCCCGCTGGAGATATGTTCTTTCTGTTTATCGAATTTGATCACGCGGCCGTCTACGTCCCAGCGTTTGGGCGGGGCTACGAGTTTATCCTGTGCGGCGATGCCGGCCACCCATTCCTGGTAGGGTTTGAGGGCTTCCTTCATCTGGTCGGGCGAGGGCTGAGGGTTGGCGCTGGTGAGATCTCTGTGGATCACTAAGAGAAATTCTTGCATGATGCTGTTGATTTAAATATTTGAATAATCGATTTATGAAGATGATAGATGATAAGCAGGTTTTCAGGCTTGCCGGGCGATGATGCGTCGCTGCGTTGTTGACCGGATGTCGTGGCCCTGAGGCCACGCCGGCGTTAGGATGGGATTCATGTGCGAACGGGTGGAAAGCGCATGCCTGTTACAACAGCCGCAACGAGCTGACACCCGTCATCTTCGTTGCATACAGCACCGGGCAAGCTCTGGGAACCTTAGGCTTTAACGGTCTGCGTGGCGAACCAGTCTGCAAACCCGATATGTCCGATACGCGGGTTGGGGCCAGGTACGAGGGACTTCTCGTTCAACTGTGCGCCGAAGTATTTTGCGTTCTCGTCGGAGATCACCGTGCGGGGATCGTTTACTTCGCTGAGGTACCTGGCGGCGAGGGCGGACAAGCTTACTTTCTCGGGCCCGGCGATCTCTACCGTACCGTTAATGGGCCGGCCAATTGCTACATCTGCTACTGCGAGCGCCACGTCGTCCGACGCGATCGGCTGGATGGGGGCGGGGAGAGGTGGATATTTTCACCTTGCGCCGCTGACTTCACGATGCCGCCGAGGAACTCGAAGAACTGGGTGGAATGGATGATGGAATACGGAATGCCGGATTGTTTAATGAGCGATTCCTGGGCGGCCTTGGCGCGGAAGTACCCGCTGTCCTGCAGGCGCTCGGTGCCTACTACCGACAGTGCGATATGGTGCTTCACGCCGGCTTTCGATTCGGCGGAGAGCAGGTTGCGGCCGGAGGTCTGGAAGAATTCCATGACGGCGTTGTCTTCGAAAGATGGTGAGTTGGCGACGTCGATCACTACGTCGGTTCCCTGCAATACATCTGCGAGCCCTTCGCCGGTGATGGTGTTGACGCCTGATGCGGGGATGCTGCTATGACATCATGACCGTCTTTGCGGAGGCGTTCAACTGTTTTGGAGCCGATGAGGCCAGTGCCTCCGATAACTACGATTTTCATAAGTTGATGTTTTTATGTTTTGATGAATGGATGTTGTTGATGAATAGTATGAGGCAATCGTGGTGCCAGTGGGATAATAGATTGTAAATCAGGGTATTGCTGCGATGTTGATGCTATTTTCTTCACGGAATGCAGCGAAAGGGTGTGTGATTCGCGAAATAAAGTGGATTTGGAAAAATTATTCTTTGGGGTTAGTGTCCTGCTTTCGGTACCGCAGGTGAATTTATCAGTTTGGAGATGAATCCGTTATGAAATGCGGTAAAAAAATGGTTAGGAGTGATAACATGTAGCGCCTGTTTGAATGGCATGAATTTCGTAAATTCCATGTCCAACAAATTCATTTTCAATGGCAAAAATCACTTCAGCAGTTACATTTACCGGCAAGGTGGGCGGCCTGATCGGCTACAAACGGAACGGTAAATATTTCCTCCGCTCCGTACCCGGGAAGGTCCGGCAGTCGAAGGCCACCAAACGCGCCGCCAAACGCTTTGGCGCGGCCAGCCGCAAAGGCGCCCTTATCCGCAGCGCCCTGGCGACAGAGCTGGATATCCTCTGCGATGGCGCACATGTCAATCAACTGAACAAGACCATCCTGCATGCGGGCCGCGATAATCACGCAGGGCTTACCGGGTTCCGGTTCAACAAGCACAAGCGCGTGAGAGACTTCTTCTCCACCGAGCTGGAATTCACTCCTGACGGCATCCTTCACATCCCCGCCCAGCAAATATGCGCGAAGGAAGGGGCCGTTCGCATGGAAGTAAAGCTCATCGGCACCCGCATCGACTTTACCACCGGCAAGGTAACCGGCTCCGACGCCTCGGCGATGTACATCGACCTGGAAGGGGCTTTCACACCGTTTACCGGCGCGGACATGTCGATAGAAGTCCCCGGCAAGGGCACGTTGTTAGTTACCGTACGCGTGCGATTGTTCTTCGAATCCGGCCTATCCCTTGGCCGCAGGAACAACGCGGCGGATATCATTGCAGTGTTGGAGGAACAACCAGCAGAAACCACATCATCAAAAGACAAACCCAATAAAGCTCCCGCAAAAGAGCCGGTCGCAACAACTGTCAGGCTGCAACGCAACGATAACGGGCAGCCCTACATCCAACGGGAATAGGCCCGCGCCATTGTAAGAAGAATTTGTTGTAAGCTTTTCATTGTCACATCACGCGAACCCAACAGCTGAACGGCAGGCTCCTCCTCCGTATGGCATCGCCATGCGCTGAAGTATCCGGGTTTGCCCAAAAATCGATTGTTAGCCCCGGTATTCCGTCTTTAGATCGTCTCCTTTTCATATTTACTTCATCTCCACCTCTTCTCCGGGGATTCCTGTAGGTTCCTGCATATCTCCGGTAGGGATCCGGCAGGGTAACAGTAGGTCTACCGTATTAATCAGGCAGGGAGGAGCCCTTGCTGACCCTATAAGGATCCCTTAAGGAGCCTATAAGGAGACTTTCAGGAGATAAGAAGGAGGAAATACGGAGGAGGAGTATGTGCTAGTCAGGTGTTGCGGAAAGGCTAAGGATCGCTTATTTATGTAGATTATATGTTTTTAGATATAAAATCCTGTAAAACGGTTAATTATGCTTAAATACATATAAGGCTGGAGTTTGTTAAAAATACATTTTGCCACCTCAACCCTTAATCGTAATATTGCAATATATGGGAGCTACAAAATCCGATCTGTTCACCAAACAGCAAAACGACATCGCTAATATGGCCAAAGCGCTGGCGCACCCGCCCGCATCGCCATACTGCAGCATCTCGTGAAGATCAACGCATGCATAGGCGGCGACCTGGTGGAAGAGCTCGGGCTTGCGCAGGCTACCATTTCCCAGCACCTCAAAGAGCTCAAAGCGGTAGGATTGATCCAGGGCACCGTGGAAGGTACCTCCATCTGCTACTGCATAGATCCTAAAACATGGAAACAGTATCGCAGCTTCTTTGAGAAGTTTTTCGACAGCAGCGTATCTGAAGGCAATTGCTGCTGATTTTTTTGCCCTCATCTATCGCAATATTGCAATTAAACAAACAATTACATCCAATGCCTACAGATCAGGAACTAAAGGAACTCGTACGCGAGAAGTATGCCCAGATCGCCCTACAGGATAAAGATACTAACGCTTCCTCCTGCTGCGGAGCTTCCTGCTGCTCCGATGAAGTTTATAACATCATGAGCGAAGATTATAAACAGCTCGAAGGTTATAACGCCGATGCCGACCTCGGGCTGGGTTGCGGCCTGCCTACCCAATTCGCGAAAATCCAACCGGGTAACGTCGTGATCGACCTCGGTTCGGGCGCAGGTAACGATGCTTTCATCGCCCGTGCAGAAACCGGGGAAACCGGGAAGGTAATAGGCATCGATTTCACCGATGCCATGATCGAAAAGCGCGCCGCAACGCGGAGGCGCGCGGCTTCCATAATGTGGAATTCCGACAGGGCGATATTGAGCGCATGCCCGTTAGCGCCAACTCAGCAGATGTGATCGTGAGCAATTGCGTGCTCAACCTTGTCCCCAACAAGAACGGCGTCTTTTCTGAAATTTTCCGCGTACTGAAACCCGGCGGGCATTTCAGCATCTCTGACGTGGTACTCACCGGAACGCTTCCCGCAAGCCTGCAGCAGGCCGCGGAAATGTACGCCGGCTGCGTATCTGGCGCCAGCCCCAAAGACGAATACCTGGGGCTTATTGCCCGGAACGGATTTCAAAACATCACCGTTCAAAAGGAAAAGGCAATCGTCATACCGGAAGACATTCTCAGCAAATACCTTACGCCGGAAGAACTGTCCGCTTTCAAAACGGAACAGGCCGGTATCCTGAGCATTACCGTGTACGCGGAGAAGCCTGCAACTCCGTCATGTTGTGGCCCGGATTGTTGTGCTTAAGGAGAAAGGAACACGACAATCAGATAACAAGAACATTATGCAATCATGTAATCCTGCGCAGCGCAAACGCCTGTCTTTCCTCGACCGGTACCTGACCCTTTGATATTTCTGGCCATGCTGGCGGGAGTGGGCCTGGGGTACTTCGTTCCTTCCAGCGCTAAGTTGATCAATTCCTTTTCGACCGGCACCACCAACATCCCGCTGGCCATCGGCCTGATCCTGATGATGTATCCGCCATTGGCGAAGGTCAATTACGGCAAAATGGGCGAAGTGTTTCGCAATACGAAAGTTCTCGGCGCCTCGCTGCTCCTCAATTGGATCATCGGACCGGTGCTTATGTTCGGCCTCGCCCTGCTGTTCCTGCATGGTTACCCGGAATATATGACCGGCCTGATACTCATAGGCCTTGCCCGGTGTATTGCGATGGTGATCGTTTGGAATGAGCTGGCCGAAGGCAACCGCGAATATGCCGCCGGTCTGGTAGCACTGAACAGCGTGTTCCGGTATTGCTCTACAGTGTATATGCATGGTTCTTTATTACCGTGTTGCCACCGGTTTTCGGGATGGAGGGGCTGGACGTGAACGTAACTATTGGCCAAATCGCGGAGAGCGTCGCCATTTACCTGGGCATTCCGTTCGCTGCGGGAATTATCAGCCGCTTCGGGCTCATCCGCTGGAAGGGTGAAAACTGGTTCCGGGAGCAGTTTGTCCCGGTAATTTCACCTGTTACCCTAATCGCGCTGCTTTTCACTATCGTCATTATGTTCAGCCTAAAGGGAGAATTGATCGTGCAGATACCGATGGATGTAGTGCGTATTGCCATCCCGCTGGCAATTTACTTCGTGATCATGTTCCTCGTCAGCTTTGGCATCGGCAAATATCTCGGAGCCGATTATGCTAAGAATGCTTCCATCTCGTTCACCGCCGCAGGCAACAACTTCGAACTGGCGATCGCTGTGGCCATAGGCGTGTTCGGCATCAATAGCGGGCAGGCTTTCGCCGGAGTGATAGGGCCGTTGGTGGAAGTGCCAGCACTGATCGCCCTGGTAAACGTCGCCTTCTGGCTACGGCGGCGCTGGTACAAACCGCAACCTGAGACAGAAACTAACAACATTAAATCAACTTAATCCAAATGAAAAAGTCCTGGTACTTTGCACCGGCAACAGTTGCCGCAGCCAGATAGCAGAAGGCTTGCTCCGGCATTTCGCCGGCAATTCTGCTGAAATCTATAGCGCCGGCGTGGAAACGCATGGCGTAAATTCCCGGCCATCGCCATCATGGCTGAAGCGGGCATAGATATCTCCACGCACACTTCTAACAATGTATCCGAATACGCCGGTGTCGATTTCGATTATGTTATTACGGTATGCGACCATGCGAAGGAACGCTGCCCGGTGTTCCCGTCACGTGCGGAAAAATTTCATGAGAACTTCCCGGACCCGGCAAAGGCGACTGGTACCGAGGAGGAAATCATGCAGCAATTCCGGGAAGTGCGGGAGATCATCCGGGGATATTGTGAGAATTTTGCAAATGCGCGGTTGTCGGCATAATTCATACCCATAGCTCGCAGGAGTGGACCGATGCCTGCTCAGCCGGAATGGCGCCGGTTCAGCAGCATGGAATTACAGGATGGATTCGCATCCTAATGTTAGGGTTTTTGCCGGTTTCCGTTTCTATTGGTGTCGAAATTGGAATTAAGTTGTAACTAGCATGTCTGGAATCATTCAACTAATTTTAAAAAATCGCATTCAATGAAGCCGAACCGCATTATCATTGTTTTACTGGTATTACTTTTTGCTTCCATTCATACTTACGCCATTGAAACCAGGATTATCGTCCGCGCGAAAGCGAAGGACGCTAAGTTTCTCGGCTCTTCCATCGGCGGCGCCCAGGTTATCATTAAGGACAAACTGAGCGGGCAGATCTTATTGCAGGAAAAACTGCCGGTACGCCCGGCAATACGAACATGATCATGAAAGCGCCGAAAGACCGCTACACAAAGATCGCAGATGAAGGCGCCGCTAAGTTTGAAGGAAGACTGGATATCAGCGAGCCCATTTTCGTCCGTATTGAAGTACTCGCTCCCATGAATCACAAACAATCCCAGGTGAGCGCTGTTACCGAACTGTGGTTGCTTCCGGGAAAACATATCATTGGGGATGGAGTGATCCTGGAAATTCCCGGTTTCATCGTGGACGCCCTGCAACCTCGTACCCACCAGTTTATTAAACTATCAACTTTAGATCAAAGCAAGCTGAAAGTACAGGCAAATGTGGTGATGATGTGCGGCTGCCTGATCGACAAGGGCGGTGTTTGGAACTCCGACAGCATGGAAGTGCAGGTGACGGTGAAGCGAAATGGCGAGGTCTTAAAACATGAAATGATGCAGTTTATATCTCCTAATCTGTTCGAAACTACTACCACGATTCCTTCTCCGGGTGAGTATGAAATGATCATCAGCGCGTATGATCCGAATAGCGGTAATACCGGGGTGGATAAGGTGAATTTTGTTATTATGTAGGAGGTTTAAGATTAAAATGATGAGGGGTCATTCGGTGTGGATGATCCCTTTTTTTTATTATTGATGACCCTGGTTTATTGTTCAATCATATTAATTGCTACCTGTTAACCCCAACCCGTTTTTGAGTAATCTATATCCTGGTCATTCTATTAGCGGCAGTATTGACATTAGTGGTATGTTTATTATCTGTTGTGTAACTAAAAAGTTGTAAAATAGATATATAGTGTTAAATATGCAACTAAAGAGTTGTTTGTTGATGTTTTTAATCGTATTTTTATGGCAGTAAGTAGCGTTGCAGAAGCGGATTTATTTCTATCTGAAATAAAAGACAGAATTAAAGTCAGTGGTTTGATTTTTATGAATAGTAGGTCGAAAAATGCGCAATGCCTGGCGGATCTCGGCATCACACCTTCAATTCAACGTACTATTATTAATAATTTGGTTGCCGAAGACTATTGCTCCGGCCCAGATGCTGATGAAAAGTTTCCTTGGAAGGAAATTGGTGTTTTTGGCGCGACTTACAATGGCACTACACTTTATATAAAATTTTCCATCGGGGAATTCGTAGCCCCGGTCGTTCGTTTATCGTTTCATGAGGCTGAACACCCCATGAGATTTAAGTTTAAATAGAAAAGTCTATGATAAGTCCAATTAACGGCAAAGAAATGCAGCTGGAAACCAGAGAGGAAACAATTATTTTTAGAAAAGAGGCTTTCCCCATACGGTATCATTATTATCGGGATGAAGAAAATGAGTCAGAATTTACGGATGAGGTGCTTGATACATTGAATCTCAATCAGGCGTACAATCAATATCGGGAGAAATATAATCTTCCGTTTATAGATCAAATTAAATCAATTAGAGAAAAGTATGCCCTGAATCAATCCAAGATGGCAGAGGTACTTGGTTTTGGTACTAATGTTTACCGGCAATATGAAAATGGGGAAATGCCCAGTATCTCCAATGCCAGATTAATTCAACTGGCTGAGGATCCGAGCGAATTCAGGAAACTGGTTCTTGCATCAAATGCACTGGAAGGTACAGCTTTATCATCTTTAAATAAACGTATTGATCAACTGATTGTTGCGGAAGGAACTTTCAATTTAATGAATTGCCTCAATACTTAATGACTGGTGAGATAGATGGAAGGCCTGGATTGTATACAGGTTATAAAGCTCCAAGTTTATCAAAGTTAATAGAGATGATTGTCTTCTTTGCAGATAAAGTTAAACCCTGGAAGACGAAGCTGAACAAGCTTTTATTCTATTCAGATTTCATGCATTACAAAAAGACTGGTTATAGTATTAGTGGAGCTGAATATTACGCGCTTCCAATGGGCCCGGTACCTAATAATTTCAACAGCATTTTCGAATATGCCGGAAAACATGATTTCATAACCATTACCTATCATGATTTCAAGAACGGTGGAATCGGTGAAGCGTTCAATCCTCATCCCGGAAAAAAATTCAACAGCGATTTGTTTGAATTAAAAGAGATCGAGTGTTTGGAGGGTGTTATCAATAGCTTAGGTTATTGTTCTACGGATGAAATAATAAAACGAAGTCATGAAGAAATGGCCTGGTTAGAGAATTGTACACACAAAAAGCGTATCGATTATAATTATGCCTTCTCACTGAAATATGCTTAGATCATCAATTTCGTGATCCCTACATGGCGTCCTTTTAGAAAATGTGTCTTTAAGCATTATTAAAATAATCCCCTTCAAAATCCCCAGCTTCTTCATCTTCGAATGTAACGTCGTTCCCGGTAGTTCGAGGATCTCCGCTGCCCCGCCCACACCGGAAATCTTACCGCCGCAGCGTTTCAATACTTCGATGATATAGGTCCGCTCAATTTGTTCGAGGGTTCTGGCGGAGGTGACCGAGAACGGAGCCTCGCCATCCGTGGCGGTGGCACGGTGGGGAAGGTGCACTTCCCGGATAGTGGCGTCTTCGCTGAGCAGGATGGCACGCTCTACCTGGTGCTCCAGTTCGCGCACGTTGCCAGGCCAGTCGTAGCTCTTTAGTTCCTTGACGACTTTGGCGGAGATACCTGTGACCTTCTTGCCGATGTTCTTGCTGAACTTGGCAATAAAGGCGTTGGCCAGTGGCTCGATGTCTTCCAGGCGTTCGCGGAGCGGCGGCAGGTGGATGGGGAAAACGTTCAGCCGGTAATAGAGATCAGAACGGAACCTTCCTGCCTGTACTTCCATTTCCAGGTTGCGGTTGGTGGCGGCGATGATGCGGACATCCACCTTGATGGTGGATTTGCCGCCTACGCGTTCCAGTTCCCTTTCCTGCAATACGCGGAGGAGTTTTACCTGTAATTCGAGGGCATCTCGCCGATCTCATCGAGGAAGAGGGTGCTGTTATTGGCCAGCTCGAACTTGCCGATGCGGCGGTCTATAGCGCCGGTAAACGCACCTTTCTCATGCCCGAACAATTCGCTTTCGATGAGGTGGGTTGGCAGCGCGGCGCAGTTTACTTTAACCATCAGCTTGCTCTTGCGCGGCGAGGAATTATGGATCGCGCGGGCAATCAGCTCTTTGCCGGTGCCCGTTTCGCCCAGGAGCAGCACAGTGGAATTGGATTCCGCCACCTGCGTCATCAGGCGGTAAACTTTCTGCATTTGCGCCCCGCTGCCCACAATCTCCGAAAAGTTATAAATGGTCTTGATCTGCTCGCGGAGGTAGTCGTTTTCGTTTTCCAGTTTCTGCTTATAAGCGAGGATCTTTTCATTCGCCTGGATGTTGGAGATGGCAATGGATATTTGTGCGCAAATGCTTTTGAAAACAGGCAGGTTCACCTCGTCGGTCAGCAGCCAGAGTAGGCCGATAGTCGTTGCTCCCATCCGTAATGGCGCGCCATATGCGCATTGCATGCCCAGCGATTGCCAGAATAAGACAATTGGCTCCTCCGTGCGATTCGCTACTTCTTCCTCCACATCGAATACAACCGGCTCCTCGCTTTGCAATACCCTGGCGGATAATCCGTGATTGATATCGATCGTCCGCGCCATCAGCGTACGGAACTGGTCCAGTCGTTTACCGAGCCTCGTTTCGTCGAACATAAAGGGCGACAAGGTAACGCCATCTTCGTCGATGACGCGGATAATGGCCAGGCGGATATTGAGGACATTGTGCAGTACGTTGGAAATGGCACGTTCCAAATCGTCTTTGGTGCGCAGGGCTGCGATGTCGCGGCTGAAGTTGTGGAGGAAGGCTTCTTCCTTTTCCCTTCGGAGGATTTCTTCATTAGCCATAATGTTAGACATGGCGATGGAAATCTGCGCACAGATACCCATTAACAGGGGCATATTGATGTCCCCGATGCTCATCCACAAAATGCCGAGTTGCTGGTTGCCCGTCCGCAGCGCAGTGCCGGCAATGGTATTGAAGCCCGCTTCCTTCCATAATTGCAGGTACGGCGCTTTATTTCCCGCGCGATCTCGGCGTTGACGCTGAAGAAAAGGGGATCTCACTGGCCAGTACACGGTCTTGCAGTCCGTCATATATAGGGAGCTTGCTGTTGACAAGTTCCTGCACCAGTGCGTCGTTGACGGATACGTACGTTTCGTCGTAGATGTATGTGTGGTGGTAGACTGATCTTCGTTGACCTTTCGGATGGCGTAGCCATTCAGGCTATGCAGTTTCTTCAGGCAGGTGCGTACCGCCAGCGCCAGATCGGCTTTACTGCGGACGGCCGCAATATCGCTGCTGAAATCGAGGAGGAAGGATTTTTCATTTTCCCTTTCCAGGATCTCCTCGTTCGCGGAAATATTGCTTACCACGGTGAACAGCTGGCCGGAGATGCGGCTGATGATATTGACGGCCTCTTGTCCGAAGGCGCCCGGTTTGTCGGCAAAGAGCACCAGGCTGTACTGCGAAGGACCGTTACTGCCGAGGATCTTCACGATCATTTCCCGCGCGCCGGTCTCATAATGGAGCCGGAACCACAGGGGCATGGACCTCCGGTCGAATGTTTCCATGTCAAACACCAGCGGTTTATAATACCAGGAGGCTATATCGTGTATACCATCATCGGCCGGGGTGGGAAGCCGGAGGGCGTTCCCTTCGTCGGACAGCTCCTGCAACCTGGAATCGGAATCCATCAGGTAAGCCGTATAGCTGGCTTCTTTTTCGTCCATCACCGTCATCATGCAACCTGTGAACGGGACAACCTCTTTCAGATGAGAGCCCAGCACTTTCAGGAGGTTCTGCCGGTCTCTTACCTTCACCAGCTCGTTGCTGAGCGACAGCAGAACTTCATTGACCCATTCGCTGTGGCGCATGGCCTCGTTCTTCTGGATGTTGGCCACGGCGCTGGAGATCTGCGGGCGATGCCCGTTACGATGCGCTTGAACTCGTCGGTAAAGCCTGCTGCGTCTTTGGCATACATATGCAGGAACCCGATGATCTGCCCGTTATCGGTAAGCGGCGTCATCATCAATGCGCGGATGCCGGCAGAGAAGTTGACGCGCAGGAAGTTCGGGCTCTCGGGCACATCAACGGGCTGATTCCAGATAAAGACCGTTGGTGCGTTGTTCTCCATGACCTTCTGGATGAAATCGTCGTGCATGGAGAACCGGGCTACGATCAGCTGGGGATATAGATCATGCCCCTGGATGGGGAAGATTGGGGTCGAGGAGGAAAGGAGTATAGGAAGGGTGGTCCGGGTTGATGAGGGTCACGATAGAATGCGAGAAGGTGAACATCTCCCGAATCTTATTGGAAAGGACCGTGATCAGGTCGGTCTTATTCCGCACTTTGGTGATATCATTACCCAATTCTAAAAGGATACGGCGTTCGGCCTCCATTTGAGGATCTGGCCGCCCGGCTCAGCGGCGGATACCAAAACGGTTTTTCGTGCGGGGGCGGCGGTTTTGGGTGTGGTAGTTTTCATGCTCATGTTCATTTTCAATACTTGCTCAGTTAAAGAACAATCGAACCGGCCAAATTGGACAGGTTTCCGCCGAAAAAGTACCAACGTTTTTTTAATGGATTGATATACAGTATGATGGGTTTTGATGGCGATCTGCCGGCAAACAGGAAATCCGGGCACAAAGGCCCGGATTTCACCATTTCACGCTATGGATCTTATACCTGTCTGTTCTATAAGGTCTTTGCTGCGCCCAGTATCACGTCGGCCACCTGTTTGGGCATGGAGACCATAGGTACGTGACTGGATTTCAGCTCGGTTACTTTCGCGTTGATCATTTTTGCCTCGGCGCGGGCCAGCGGGGGCGTTACCATGTGGTCTTCCGTACCGATAATAGCCCAGGACGGTTTGTTTTTCCAGGCGGCGGTGGAGATTTTTGTGGAGGTGGCTTTGATGGCCCAGGGCGTCTGGGTAGCGAAGATGATGCCTCTTTCCTTTTCGGGAAGGTCTTGCGCGAAGAAGTTGTAGATGCCTTTTTGGGACATGCTCAGGAACCCGGAGGCATCGGGCCTGAATTCTGCACTGCCTGGCGCGGGGGATAGGGGCGTTAACTTCCACGGCAGACTGGCCGTCGTTAGGGATGAGGGCGCACACGTACACCAGTCCTGCTACTTTGGGGTCGTTGCCGGCTTCGGTGATCACGATGCCGCCATAAGAGTGCCCAACGAGCAGTACGGGGCCGTCCATCAGCGCGATGGCTCTTTTGGTGGCGGCCACGTCTTCTTCGAGCGAGGTCAACGGGTTTTGTACGGCGATAACGTTGTGGCCGGCGGCCTGCAGTGCGGGGATCACTTTCTGCCAGCTGGAGCCGTCTGCGAAGGCGCCATGTACGAGTACGATGTTCTTCACGCCTTTGGCAGGGGTTTGTGCCTGCGCGTCTTGCATGGCGGTCATTGCGGTGGCCGCGGAAAGGAAGGCGGCGGCGATGGTTTTTTTCATGGTAGACATAATTTTGATTTTTGTCGTTGTTAGATGATGTTGATGCCAGTAGTATTTGCAATCGGCACGCCATCGCCTAAATCATTGATTGACAATCATCCCCAAATGCAACTGGCATTTTTTTGACGTGATATCGTAAATTGACGATTATAAACCCCTGCATTTCGGCAGACCTTAAAAACCCCGTTCAATATGTTCACATTAGATGCGATCAAAGCAGCTCACAGCAAAGTAAAATCAGGGGCAGACTTCCCCGCCTACATCCGTGACGTCGCTGAATTGGGCGTACTGCGCTACGAAACCCATGTATCCGACGGCCATACCGTATATTATGGTGGTGGCGATTTTTCGCTGGCTTCCCCGCCCACGCATGCAGCATTGCAGGTTGCGGAACACCCGGATGCCGGAGGGTTCAACGAAGCCCTGAAATCGCACCAGGACGGGCAGACGGATTACCCCACCTTCCTGCAGGATTGCGCCAGGCATGGTGTGGACAAATGGGAGGTGAAGCTGGAAGATATGACCTGTACTTACCTCGATAAGACAGGGCGGCAGATTCTGGAGGAGTCTATTCCTCAGATAGGCTAACGGCAAGAAACTGGTCGCATTACTGCCTCACAGCAGCAAGGATGGAATCATACGCGGGTTTGGGCTGGTAATTTTCGTTGAATGGCAACGGCCAGTCGGGCCTTTTGTAGGTGAAACGCAACCAGCTGTCTCCGTCTGTTACGTTCCACATGGTTATGCCGAATCGTTGGGCTGCGGGGAGTAAAGATATTCCCGCATGATGAATGCGTATTTGGCGGCCTGAATGCCGGTCATGGCCGGCGTTATGGACACAGAATCTTTACTCCCGGGATTCAATGAAATATCCAGTTCTGAGATATGCACCAGCAACCCGGTGGCTCCGGCAGTCTTGATGGCCGTGGCGAGGTTGGCGTTTTGCTGGTGGAAGTGCGTATGCATCTGCAGGCCGGTGCCATGGACGGGTATGCCCCGCTGTACCAGGGATGCCAGCAGTTTGTTAATGGCGGAGCGCTTGGCGGGGAATACTCGTGGCCATAATCATTATAAAACAATTTCGCGTCGGGATCGGCGGCATGAGCGTATTGGAACGCGCGGGCAATGTAATCGGGCCCCAATGTTTGCCGCCAGATGCTGTTGCGCAGGGCGCCGTTATCTTCGAAAGCTTCATTGACGACGTCCCAGGATGCGACTTGTCCTTGGAAGTGTGAAGCCACCGTTTGAATATGTGTGCGCATAATGGCTTCCAGTGCAGCGGAATCTCCGGCAAAGCGGGTTACCCAATGCGGTACCGAAGCGTGCCAGATGAGCGTATGGCCATGAACGCGCTGTCCGTTCTGCCGGGCGAATGCAATGAGCTGATCGGCTTCAGCAAAGTTAAACTGCCCCTGTTGGGGTTGCAGGGCAACGAATTTCATGGCGTTCTCCGCCGTGATGCTCCGGAATTGATTGGAAGCCAGCTGGCGGTATTGCCCGTTGATTTTCAGCAGTCGCGTATTCAGGGAGGCGCCCATGGGAAACGGCATGTCCAGGAAGCTAGAATCAGCGGCATGATGATGATGAGCAACCTTTGGAACCGTCAGGCCCATCTGTGAAGCGGCGGCAAGCGTACCAATTGCGGCCAGTATTTTAAGGGTGATTTGCATAACGTGGATATTGAGACGAGGTAGTTTCTACCATTCCAAAATACCAAAATCTTCCATTTTTATCTATACTTGCATGTTGGCCGGTTCGTAACGGACGAACACCGCCGCATCTATCATCTTCCAAAATATCAACATGCAACGCAGAAATTTTATCAAAACGCTGGCAATCGGCGCGGCGGGGCTGTCCACATCCTCCCTGTGGGCTAATTCCGGTCGTGCTACCCGTCAGCTGGGCATCCAGCTTTACACCGTGCGCGATGCGGTGGCCAAAGACCTGCCAGGCACCCTGGAACGCCTTGCCAAACTGGGTTACAACAAACTGGAGATCTACGGATATGACGGCAGGTTCTTCGGCCGGTCCGTCTCCGAATTCAAATCCATCCTCGCCAACACCGGTATGAAAGTCATCAGTTCGCACCACCTCCCGGGGTACGAAATGAAAGCCAAGGGCACGCTGCTCGATGGTTGGGGCAAAGCGGTGGAAGACATGCATGCCATCGGCGCCAAATACATGGCGTGCGCGTATCTCTTCCCGAAGAAAGGACCGGGAAGTTTTACGAAAAGCTGCCCGACCTGCTGAATAAATCCGGCGAGAAAACTAAAGCCGCCGGTATCCAGTTCGCTTATCACAACCATGATTTCGAATTCGAGAAATATAACGATACCCTCCTTTACGAATATCTCCTGGAAAAGACCGACCCCAAACTGGTAGGTATGGAAATGGACCTGTACTGGATCGAGAAAGCCGGTCAGGACCCGTTGGCCTGGTTCGAGAAGTACCCCGGCCGCTTCCCGCTGTGGCATGTGAAAGACATGGAAAAAGGAACTAAAGATATTACAGAGGTAGGCAACGGTACTATCGATTTCGACAAGATCTTCGCAGCGAGAAATAAAGCTGGTCTGAAAGACTGGTTCGTAGAGCAGGACGAGAGCAAGGGCGATATCTTCCAGAGTATCGAACAAAGCCACAAGTACCTGGACACCAAGAAATACTAATATAAAAACGGGAGAAGGCCACCTTCTCCCGTTTCTTTTTCGCCTCATCCCGAATCCCTTTAACAAATCTTTAAGCTGACCCGCATAGGGGAGGTTTGTTATTCCCACGTTTAACTTTCGTAACGGGCCCGGTAAATGCGCAGATATGCTTACATTTGCTGATATCCCCGGCAACCCCAATGACAGGCCATTTTAGACGATTACTGACTCCAGAGACATTACCGCGCAGCATAAGAACTATCAGCTCATAGCTTATACCCCAAATTCATATGTATCATAAACCCCAATCGTGGTAACACGCATTTTTTCATGTTAAAATCACATCAAGATGAATCCAAACAAAGCGTTATGGGAGAAAGGAGATTTCACCAGAATTGCTGAGAGCATGCGGGAGAGCGGCACTGCGCTCGTATCTAAATTAGGCGTAACCCCGGGCATGAAAGTCCTGGACCTGGGCTGTGGCGACGGTACCACGGCCATCCCTGAAGCGAAGCTGGGCGCCGACGTGACAGGCGTAGACATTGCCAGCAACCTCGTGGCCGCGGGTAAAAAGCGCGCCGAAGCCGAAGGGCTAACTAATATTACGTTCCAGGAAGGCGATGCGACCGGTCTGCAGGGTATCGATGATCAAAGCTTCGACCTGGCGGTATCCATTTTCGGCGTCATGTTCGCGCCCAGGCCGCAGGATGTGGCCAATGAGCTGGTCCGCGTGACCAAGCCCGGCGGCCGGATCGTCATGGGCAACTGGATACCCGGTGATCCTACGCTGGTGGCCCAGATACTGAAGATCAGCTCCGCTTACACCCCGCCCCGCCGGAAGGCTTCGTGAGCCCTATGCTCTGGGGCGTGGAGAGCCATGTAACGGAGCGTTTCGCCAATGCGGGCGTAGCCCCGGAAGATATTTCCTTCGAGAAAGAAACCTTTCATTTCAGGATCGGCATACCGCCCGCCGAATACCTGGACCGTTTCCGGCTGTATTATGGCCCCACGATGAATGCCTTCGAAGCCGCGGAGAAAGACGGAAAGGGAGCGGAGCTGCGCCAGGAACTGGAATCGCTTTTCAACAGCAAGAATGAAAGCGGCGATGCGGGCGCCACGCTCATCCCGGCAACATTCCTCAAAGTAACGGTGAACCGCAGATAGCAGGCGTTTGAACCGTCTTATGTAATAGCTCCGGTAGAAAACCGGAGCTATTATCATTTGCAGCGGAAAGAATTTTTCTTACTTTTATTTCACCAGTAGATCAACCAATTCCTTTTTAATCCGGTCATGCACGAAATTCCACATAGTGATAGCGATATGCTGCGCCTGCTCGCCCGTGGCGACGAAGGGGCCTTCCGTACGCTGTTTGACCGGTACTGGGATGCGGTATACTCCACCTCGCTGGCACTCACCAAATCGGCGGCTATAGCGGAAGACATTGCGCAGGATGTGTTCACCATGTTATGGGAAAAGCGTACCGAAATGGCGGAAGTGACCCGTCTCGAAGGGTATCTTTTTATCTCCGCACGCAACCTGATTTATTCCAGGCTCCGTAAACTGGCCTCCGGAGAGGCTTACCGGAAGTATGTATTGCAGTTCCTTTATGAAGGCGGCGGCCAGCAGGCAGATCACGCGGCGGAGTTCCGGGAGCTGGAACAATGCGTACTGACCGCCATCCGAAGGCTGCCTCCGCAACAACAACGCGCATTTACCCTCAGCCGGTTCGAGGGCATGCGGCACGAAGAGATCGCCACCACCATGGGCGTTTCGCGGATCACTATAAAAAGTTATATCGTTCAGGCCATCTCCACCCTCCGGAAAGCCCTTTCCAATCACCCCTCGGGGCCATGGGCGCGCTCTGGGCGCTGCTGCTCCTTTCCTGAAAAATATTTTTGTTTCCGGCACCTCCCTACACGTTCTTCGTGCGTCTTTACCATGGAACCCGATCGCACGTTATGGATCAACAGACATTTTCCAACTTATTAAAGCGCTACCTCAACGAGGAACTGAGCCAGGAAGAAGCTTCCCGGCTGCTGGACTCGCTGGAAGACCCTGCCATGCGCCGGCAATGGGAACGTGCGGTAGGCGGGATGTTGCGCGATTCATCGGCCCATGGGCAGTCGGACCCCGGGCGGATGGCCGCTGTCCGCGAACGCATTCTCTCCGGTTCCCCTGCCGGAAAGAAAACCCTGCTCCGCAGGCTGCGCCCGGCCCTTGCGGCAGCGGCGGTTTTGGCGGCGGTGGCGCTTGCCTTGTACTGGCTGCGGCCGGCAGGAGGGGGGGCAGGCTGGCGGGAAGGCAGGAAGCCCCTCTTCAGGTGACGCCCGGCGGTAATAAAGCGGTGCTCTACCTCGCCGGCGGGCAAGCCATCACCCTCGACACGGCCGGTAATGGCGCCATCGCCAGCCAGGGCAACGTGCAGGTCATCAAGCTAGACAGCGGGCAGCTGGCCTACCAGGGCGCCGGGGCGCAGGGCGAAGTGGCCTATAATACACTGGCAACGCCACGTGGCGGGCAGTTCCGCATCATCCTGCCCGACGGCTCCTCCGTCTGGCTCAACGCCGCATCTTCCTGCGATTCCCCAGCTTTTAACGGCAAGGAACGCGAAGTGGAACTGCGCGGCGAAGCATATTTCGAGATTGCGAAGAATGCCGATAAGCCCTTCCGCGTGAAGGTGAAAGATATGACCGTGCAGGTGCTGGGGACTCATTTCAACGTAATGGCTTATGATGATGAGGCCAGCGTCCGGACTACGCTCCTGGAAGGAGCCGTGCAGGTAAAGCAGGGAACGCACTCGTTGGCTATGCGGCCCGGCCAGCAGGTCAGCGCCCACCCGGCCGGCAACATGACGTTGCAGGACGGCGTAGACGTAGACGAAGTAGTGGCCTGGAAGAACGGGTACTTCCACTTCAACCGCGAATCATTACAAGGCGTTATGCGCCAGATCGGGCGTTGGTACGATGCAGAAATAACCTATGAAGGAAACCTGCCAGACCGGGAATTCGGCGGCAAGATCGCGCGGAGCAGCAGCGTGAAAGAAGTGCTCAGCATATTGGAGCTCAGTAACGTACACTATCGGATCGAAGGAAAAAGATCATCGTGACACCATAATCTATCATCATTCCACTTTAAAACTGTTATGAAAGAAACACCGACATGAATTCTGCTTAAAAGATAATGCCCATAAAAAAACCGGACCCGATGGCAGTCGGACCCGGCAAGGATGTAAGGGCAAACCATGACAAAATGGACTTCCACGGTATTCCACGACACTGGCCGCTAAGCCAGACGGGACTTTTATTACCCTAACAAACCAAATGTATGCAAATTAGTGCTATTTGTACGCGGTATTTTACGCGGCGATTGATTTACAAAACGCTGTTGTGTATGAAGTTTTCCGCCATTTTCCTGCTTGCCGCATGCCTGCAGGTCAGCGCAAAGAGCCACGCCCAGCAGGTAACGCTCTCAGAACGGAACGCATCTCTTGAAAAATTGTTCCGTACCATTGAAAAACAAACGGGCTACGTCTTTTTCTACGATCATCTGCTGATCGACAAAGCGCCGCGCATCAACGTGAAAGTGAGCAACCTCGCGCTGGAAGAAGCGGTAGAGCTGGTGCTGAAAGGCCAGCCGCTTTCCTATTCGATCATTGGAAAGAATATCGTCATCAAGGAAAAGAAGGCGGTGTTTTCACCGTTGTCGCCCGTAAAAGTATATATCCAGGATACGATGCTCAATATCACCGGGCGCGTGCTGGACGATAAAGGCACAGGGCTCCCCGGCGCTACGGTAGCCGTAAAGGCAGCGGCACCCAGGGCACGGTAACAGACGTGGAAGGGTACTTCCGCTTGCGCGTAGCCCGTGGAACTGTGATCGAAGTCACCTATATCGGTTTTAAAAGCGCCGAGAAAACCGCACTTATCGAACAGCCTATGCAGTTCACGCTGGAACTGCAGGCAGCCAGTGCGGATGAGTTCGTGGTGGTGGGATATGGCACGGTGCGCAAAACCGACCTCACCGGTTCGCTCAGCCAGGTGAAATCCAAAGAGATCAACGCCTTCCCCGCTACCAATATCATGCAGGCCTTAAATGGCCGTGCGGCTGGTGTTCGCGTGATCCAGAACGGTGGTTCCCCGGGCGGCGGGGTATCCGTTCGCATCCGCGGTACCAACTCCATCCTGGGCGGCAACGAACCCCTGTATGTAATAGATGGTTTCCCGTATGACGGTAACCCGACCTTCCTCCAGAACGCCGACATCGAATCCATGGAAATCCTCAAGGATGCCTCCAGCACAGCGATATACGGTTCCCGTGGCGCCAACGGCGTGGTGATGATCACAACCAAAGCCGGCCGCAAAGGCGACCGTACCACGGTAGACATAGATGCGGGGTATACCAACCAGTTCGTGTCCAGGAAAATGAACCTGATGAATGCCAGGAATATGCGCTGCTGTATAACGAACAGGCCCGCAATGACAATGTCCCATTATATTTTACCGATGCGCAGATCGACAGTCTCGGCAAAACACCCGGCACCGACTGGCAGGATCTCGTGCTCCGGAACGCGCCCATTTATAATATCAGCGCTACAGTAAACGGTGGTTCGGAGAAAACGAAGTTCTCCCTTCCGGCTCAGCGTTCCTGCAGGACGGGATCGTGAAAGCCAGCGACTACAAGCGCTATAATATCCGGGGTAATATCGAGCATGAGATCAGCAAGGTGTTCAGCGTGTCCGTTAATACGATCCTCACGCGGCTCAACAGCGCCCGGCAGAACTCCGGTCTTGGTAACCGCGGGAACGACCTTATTTCCGGAATGCTGATGGCGCCGCCTTCGCTTTCGCCTTACCTGGCCGATGGCAGCTACCGCCGCCTGAATACGGCTTATCCCTTTATATCGAACGTAATTATCAACCCGCTCATATTCATCAACGAAAGAACGGACAAGATCAAGGGCGACCGCGTGCTGACCAATGCCGCCATTACCATCAAGCCGATGAAGGGATTATCTATCCGCATTTCCGGCGGTATCGACAACCTGAACGACCGGGTAGACCAGTTCCAGAATATCGAACCAACGACTAACTCAGTGGGTAATGCCGTCGTGCAGACTTCGCAATACACGAGCTTGCTGAACGAAAACGTGGCTACCTACTTCACAACTTTCAACAAGCACGCCATAACCGCAATGGCCGGATTTACCTACCAGGATAAGGTGTCTACCAGTATGAACGGCTCGGGAACGGGCTTCCTCAGCAATGTGGTGAACACCGGCAACCTGGAAGGTGCGCTGACGCCTGGATCCCGCAGTCGGGATACGCCAAATGGGTGTTGTTGTCTTACCTGGGCCGTGTGAATTACTCTTTTGACGACAAGTACCTGGTAACGGCGAGCATTCGCCGGGATGGTTCTTCGAGATATTCCAAAGGGCAGCAGTGGCAGAACTTCCCTTCGGCCGCACTGGCCTGGAAGGCGTCTAACGAGCCATTCCTGAAACAGTCGGCCGTTGTGTCCGACCTGAAGCTGCGGGCGAGCTGGGGATTGTCGGGGAACCCGTCCATCGCCCCGTATGCCACCCTGAACCAGTTGGGGTCGTTAAACACGATCTTCGGGGACCAGCTGGCCATTGGTTTCGCGCCCGGTACCACCCTGCCGGGGACCTCAGGTGGGAAGTGACGCGCCAGGTAGATTTCGGTATCGATGCGGCTTTCCTCAAAAACGACCTTCGTTTCACCTTCGATGTCTATCATAAAAAGACCCGCGATCTGCTCAATGACGTGCGCCTCCCCGTTTCCATGGGCTATGGCAAAACTGTGCAGAATATCGGCGAGATCGAGAATAAAGGCGTAGAACTGGGCATCGAGGCAACCATCTTCCGCGAACGCGAAGTGAACTGGAGTGTGAACGCGAACATCGGCATCAACCGCAACAAGGTACTGAAGCTATATAACGGTCAGGACATCAACGGCAGCACGTTCTATACCGGGTCAGTGCAGGATTTTGTGAACATCCTCCGCGAAGGCAAGCCCTGGGCGTGTTTTATGGGTACAAGGAAATCGGGTATACACCTACCGGGAACCTGCAGTACGAAGACATCAACAAAGACGGCATGATCAACGCGGCGGATAAAACCTTCATCGGCGATCCCAACCCCGACTTCATTTACGGGCTGAACTCCGTTACCAGCTGGAAAGGCTTTGAGCTGACCGTATTTATCCAGGGCTCCCAGGGCAATGATATCTTCAACCTCAACCGCGTGGCCGCACTGGATCTGGGTATGGGCCTGAACCTGCCCCGCGAAGTATTCGAAAGCCACTGGACGCCGGAGAATCCGAACGCCAAATACCCCGCATCACCCGTACGCTGACGGCGAATATGTCGTCCCGGTTCGTGGAAGACGGATCTTACCTGCGTTTCCGCAACATCCAGCTGGCTTATAACCTGCCAGTGAAGAAATCCGCCAAATGGTTCCGTTCCGCGCAGGTTTATGTGAGCGGGCAGAACCTCATCACCTTCACGAAGTACTCCTGGTACGATCCGGAAGTGAACGTGTACGGCGGTTCCAACTCCTTCAACCAGGGCATCGACTACTCCATCTACCCGATGAGCAAATCGGTGACCGTTGGTATCAGATGCGGGTTCTAAATCCTTTTCACCACCTAATCCATCATTATGAAACATATTACGATACTCATATTGACGATGCTGACGATGGCCGGCTGTTCCGACGCACTCGTCGAGAAGCCGCAGTCCATTGCCGCGGAACTTTTCTATAATAATCCTGCAGAAGTGGAGGCCGGCCTTAATTCCATTTATGTGCCCATCCGCCGCGGCAGCACCCTCGGCGCATTGTACGAGTGCCAGCATGAGATCTATACGGAATATATGTACGGTCGTGGCAGCCACGCCCCGTTGAACGATTACACCGGCCTGGATCAGACGAACGTGGCCCGGGTGGGCGATATGTGGGCCGCATTCTATGAATCGATCCGCAACGCCAATATCGTGATCCAGAAAGCGCCACTGGGCAGCAAACTATCGCCCGCGCAGGTAGAGGTATACCTGGCGGAGGCCCGTTTCATGAGAGCGCTCATGTACTTTTATCTCGTGCGTAACTGGGCCGGCGTTCCCATCCGTGATGAGAACAACATGGATGTGCGCGAACTGGCACGCAACACGCAGGAGCAAGTATATGCTTTCATCCTGTCCGACCTGGAATGGGCGGAGACGCGCCTGCCAGACAACCCGCGGGCAAGCGGGACACCCTCTAAATGGTCTGCTAAAACCATCCTGACAGACGTGTACATGAACCTGCACCAGTACGACAAAGCGCGCGACATGGCGGCCGCCGTGATCGAATCCAAAAAGTATAGCCTCGTTGCCGTGGAAAAGGTGGATGAATTTGAGAAGATCTTCGGCGCGGACATTTCCACTTCACCTGAAGAGATTTTCTACCTGAAATATGCCAGGGTCCCCAATACGCAAGGGTTTTCCTATCCGCAGTATTGCCACTACCCGAACTCGGGATACTATCCGCCGGGGATTCTATACCTTCTACAGCGATACGGTAGAAAATGCTTTCCTGAAAAACTGGGATAAGAACGATCTGCGTTATAAATTTAACTGGTACCCGAAAACCTTCGGCCTCACGCAAACCACCGTGCTCCTCAAAAAGTTCGTGGACAGGCAGGCTGTAACCGGCGGAGGCAACGATTATCCTATGTACCGCTTTGCCGACCTGCTGCTGTTTTACGCGGAGTCTGTCGCGCAGGCCGGCGCACCAAATGCCGACGCCATGGAGAAGCTGAATATGGTTCACCGCCGCGCTTATGGAAAGAATCCCATAGTGGCGGATCCCACGGTAGATTTTAAACTGTCGGATTATAGCACCAAACAGGCCTTCATAGACCTGGTGGTGAAGGAACGCGGGTATGAAAATTGCGGGGAGTCGAAGCGCTGGCTGGACCTGAAGCGGCTTGGCATCGCTGAAGAGACCATCCTTGCAGGGAAAGGAAAGAACATGGCGCCACGCTATCTGCTCTGGCCCATTCCCGTTATCGAAACGAATTATAACAAAGCCATCGATCCCGTAAAGGATCAGAATCCCGGTTACTAATCCAATTGACACATGATGCAACAATTTAAAAAGACATTACTGATCAGTCTGCTGGCATTGCCCGGCAGCCTGATGGCACAACAGGTGAGGGAAGTGGATATTTGCGTGTACGGCGGCTCCTCCGCAGGAGTGATCGCCGCTTACACGGCTAAGAAACTGAACAAGTCCGTGCTCGTGATCGAGCCGGGCAGGCGCCTGGGCGGCCTTACGTCCGGTGGACTGGGCTACACCGACATCGGTAACAAATACGCCATTTCAGGTATCTCCCGCGACTATTACAGACGTATTGGCAAGCACTACGGTAAGTTTGAAACCTGGATCTTTGAGCCCAGCGTGGCGGAAGAAGTGTTCAAGCAATATGTGAAGGAAGCGGCGCTGGATATCGTCTACGATCACCGGATCACCAAAGCGGCGAAGAACGCCGGCAAGGTAACGGAGATCCAGCTGGAATCTTCCGTTGGTGGTACCCCTAAAGTATCAACCGTTCGCGCTAAAATGTATATAGACTGCTCCTATGAAGGCGACCTGATGGCGCTGGCCGGCATTACCTACACCGTGGGCCGAGAAGCCAACGCTCAATACGGCGAGACCTACAACGGGGTACAGCTGCGCGATAAGCACCAGTTCCCCGATAACATCGACCCTTATAAAGTACCCGGCGATCCCGGCAGCGGCGTACTCTGGGGATCAATACCACGCCGCTGGCGGAGCAGGGGGCCGGAGATAAGAAAGTGCAGGCGTACAATTTCCGCATCTGTCTGTCCAACAATCCGGAAAACCGCATACCCATCACGCGGCCGGAGGGCTATGACTCTACACGGTACGAATTGTTGTTGCGCCTGATAAAGCACCACACCCCGGGCGACCTTAATGGCTTCCTTAAGTTCGATCGCATGCCGAACAACAAAACGGACATCAACAACAACAACGCCTTTTCCACCGACATGATCGGCATGAACTGGAACTACCCGGAGGCCGACTATGCAACGCGCGCAAAGATCACTAAAGAGCATGAACTGTATAATAAAGGCCTCCTTTACTTCATCGGCCACGATCCCCGGATGCCCGAGCATCTCCGCAAGCAAATGCTGCAATGGGGCTATCCGAAAGATGAATACACCCAATTTGGCAACTGGTCGCCGCAGATGTATGTTCGCGAAGCCCGCAGGATGGTGGGTGCTTATGTCATGACACAGGCCAATTGCGAAGGCAAGGCTACTGTGGAAGATGGGGTGGGCATGGCCGCTTACACCATGGATTCCCACAACACCGACCGTGTGATCGTGAACGGCATGGTGAAGAACGAAGGGGATGTGCAGATCGGCGGATTTGGCCCGTATCCCATCGCCTACCGTTCCATCATCCCGAAAGCGGAAGATTGCGGCAACGTGCTGGTGCCAATTTGTCTTTCGGCCACGCACATCGCGTATGGTTCCATCCGTATGGAGCCGGTGTTTATGGTGCTGGGGCAATCCGCTGCCACTGCGGCTTCCATGGCAATCGACGCCAAACAGACCGTTCAGCAGGTGGATGTCGCTAAACTGCGGAAACCCTCCGCCAGCGGCCTCGCTACGAACACCACTGCTGAAATCCTCGTGGACAACGACGATCAGCAGCAGGTGACGACAACCGGCAACTGGGAAAAGATCAAACGCGGAGCTTATGGTCCTTCTGCATATGTGGCTGCCAAAGGCACTTCCGGAACCGTGCGCTTCACGCCTGCAGTGGTGCGTAGCGGCACTTACAGGATCTATTCCTATGTGCCTAAACAGCCCGATCTGACCACGCACACCAATATCAAGATCTCTACCGATGGTAAGTCAGTGAAGCCCCTCAACTTCGCGGCCGCGGCCGTAAAAGTTGAAGGACAGACCTCCGGCGAATGGGTAGACCTGGGAACCGTTAAGCTCGCGAAAGGTGGGAAAGGCTATGTTGAAATCACGACGGATGGTGCAGACGGCGCTGTTGTAGCGGACGCTGTGTTATTCATCCCTGAATAATCATATCCTGTTTAAACGAAAAGCCGGACACGCATGGTCCGGCTTTTTATTGGTTTTTTACTGGTTGGTTCGCGATGTACTACAACACTGTCTTGCCTTTAAGGAACACTTGAACCGGTTGGAAGAGTGCCCTCAGGTCGACGATCGGGTTGCTGGAAAGCAAGAGCAGATCGGCCCGCATCCCTTGTCGGACAAGGCCTCGGTCGCGCAGGCCGATTACCTGTGCGCTGTTTAATGTGGAAGCCTGGATCACTTCCGCCGCGCTTAACCCGCATTTCTGCTGTAAAACCAGCATCTCCTGTAGCAGGGGCACTTCGCCGGTGTTGGGATAGATCCAGTCTGTACCTGTCACGATCTTCACGCCTTGCTCATGTGCCAGACTGGTTACGATGACTGCGCTGCGCATTTTGTTGTTCTCAGCATGGAAGACGGTGGGATCGAGGAAAATGCCTTTGCGGGCCATTTCCTGCAGCAACCGGATTTGTACGAGGGTATCTAGCCGGAAGGTTTTCTTATAGAGCGCCTGCCAGGCCTTCCCGATTTCCAGGGTGTCGCCGGGCAGTTGCTGGAAGGCGAAGTCGTTGGCGTGCGACATGGTATTGACGCCGGCCGCCGCCACGCTGGACGGTTTGCTGGGGAATACAGCGGCGTGGCTCCAGGCTTTCAACCCCGCCTTATGCGCAGCAATTGTGATATCGTGGATGAGTTGTGCATCCAGATCAGCATAGATTTTGATGCCGGTGACACCGGCGGCCTTCGCCTCACGGATAGCGGCATTCACGTCCATACCGGGCATGATCGCTTTGTACCAGGCGCTGTTGCCCAGCTCCCCATCCCGGCCCGAACGGCGGATCAGGTCGAAATAACCAGGTCCCGCGAATTGGGCGGAGTAGAAGATGTCTGGTCCCACCGTTTTGCCGGAACGTACATCATCGCGGCAGGAGGCCAGATAAGGGGCATTGCCGGCCATGTCGCGCACGGTGGTGATGCCATGGCGTACCATGTTGCCCATGATGCTGTCGGTCTGCAAACGGGCCTTGCGGTTGTCTTCATCGACAACGGTGGCCAGGTGAACATGCGCATCGGTCAATCCAGGTGTGAGGAATTTGCCGCTGCCGTCTATAACTTCCGTGTTGGATACATTGCGGGGTGGCTTTGCATAGATGCGGTGAATGACGCCGTTCCGGATGAGCACGGAGGCGATTTGCGGCGCCACGGCGGCATGACCGTCTATTACCGTTACGTTTTTAATGAGGATTTGCTGGGCGTGGAGCCGACTGCTTATGGTCAGGAGGAATAGAAACAATAAAGAGCGCATCATACTATAGTTTTTCTAAATCGGAGATATCAATATGCTGCCGGATGATCTTCCCGGTTTTGCCGATCAGGAAAGTGGCAGGAAGTGATTTGACCTTATATGCAGCCACGATGCTGCTTTTCATTCCTTCCGGGGCTATCAGTTGGGGCCATGGGATCTGGTCTGCGGCTACTGCTTTCCGCCATAGTTCATCTTTCTCATCGACAGACACCGAAACGATTTCGATACCTTTATTTTTGAAAGCGGCATAATGAGGAGCCAGTTTGCGGTTACCGGCGCGGCAGGGTGTGCACCAGGAAGCCCAGACATCCAATAGAACATATTCATTGCGGGCCAGGAGACTGTCTAAATGGACGGTTTTGCCGTCGATCGACAGCAATGCAAACGCGGGCGCATTTTGGCCGGTCATATTGACTTTAGCGGATTCGTCCTGTTTAGCCAGTAAGCGTTGGTAGGTGGCCAGCGCCCATTCCTGTTGGCGGAAGGAGGGAATGAGTTCATTGAGGATGCGTCCGTCCAGGCGAAGGCGTAATGATATGCACTCCAGGCGCCGGCCAGGTTGCCGGCGTTCTTGAGGGCAAAGGCGCGTCTTTTGTGCTGTACCGTTTCGGCTATTTTGCCAACCCTGGCATTGACCTTCAGTTTCTCTTCCATATCTGTAGCGGACGTATACTGCTGTCCGAGCTTATTCCATTCGGCTTCGATCGGTTTCATAGACTGTTCGAAGGCAAGCAGTTTTTGAAGGCTGGCGTCGCCTTTTATGATCATCTGTGAATCTTTACCAATGCTTACCTGCAAGGGCGTTATCCCGGAGAATACGATAGCGTTGGCGTAAGGCTTCCGTAATTGAACGGAGTAAACGGCGGGGCCGTTGTCAGGCAGTTTGATGTTCGCCTGTCCCTGGTGGATCAGCGGCGTGTCGATGAGGATGCGGGTAGGCCATTCCCGGTAGATGGTCACTTTGGCGCCGTTTGTGTGGAGCCAGGAGTTGATCCGCAGTTCCTGGGCGTAGCCGGACAAAACGGCCGATAAGACAACGGCCAGGGAGGTAAGTTTCTTCATGGGAAAAATTAATCCCGGAGCGCAGCGGCTCCGGGAATATACAATGGTTAGTTTCTGACGTTGGGGACGATGTCCGGGTTGATCTGGATGATCTTAGGAGCGATTTCTACGAGGTAGTTCGGTGATCCGGCGGGCAGGCGGTAGATCTGGCCGTTGTGTTCGCGCTGCAGGTCTTTCCTGAACCGGGGATCCTGGTTCAGGCGTTTCAGATCGAACAGGCGGAGACCGTGGTACATGAGCTCCAGCCTTCTTTCGCGGAGTACAAGGTTCAGCGCTTCGTCTGCCGTAGCGGCGGAGAGACCGGCATAATCTTCCGGTTTGAAGCGCTTTTTACGGAGCGTGTTTAGCAGGGCTACCGCCTCATCTTTTTGTTTTCACGCGCCAGTACTTCTGCCTTGATGAGCATCATCTCGGGTACGCCGATGCTGAAGTTGACGTTAGCCTGGATGTATTCAGGGAACGGATATGGCTGTGTGCCCGCAAGGCGTGGGATGCGGGTAAAAGTATATACATAGCGTAGATCCTTTTCGCCCAGGATGCCCAGCAGTTCGGGGTTAATCAGGAAGCGTGTAAAAGATCCGTTGCCGCTGTTGGTCCTGGAGTACAGATTCTCCGGGTTGTTTTCGGGAAGCGGTTTGTTGTTGACGCCGTTCGTAGGGCGGGCAGGGTTCACGAACGAAAAGGTGTTGTGATCCAGCAAGGTGGAGTTAAAGGCAAGTGCCTTTTCAGCAGCATCTTTAGCGCCGGCGTAATCGCCCATATAGAGTCGGATACGGGCGAGGAGGGCCGTTGCTGCGGCTTTGCCAGGGTGCACGTAATTGCGGCCGAAGTCCGGCAGTGCCGGGTTTGTCAATCCCTCCGTAAGGTCTTTCATCACCTGGTCATATACTTCTTTCACGGTAGCGCGTTTTGTCTTTGCTTCCAGATCCGGAATAAGGAGGAGGGGAACGGCAAGATCCGTTGCCGCTGTGGCGGGTATGTACTCTTTTCCGTAGTTATTCGCAAGGTGAAAATAAAAGTATGCGCGCTGGATTTTCGCTTCCGCGATAGTGCGCTCGCGGTCAGTAGCGGAACCAGGCGCGTCTTTAATTTTGTCGAGCACCAGGTTGCAGTAATAAATGTTCGTATAAATGCGGTTCCAGTCTGCGTCTTCTTCCGTTTGGAGCATGGTTTCCTTCAACCAGAGGTATCCTTTGGTGGATCTGCTATTTGCCCCTGAACGAACTTGTTCGTCCGTATAATGAATATCGTCTGTCATGAACTCGGACTGGATATACCCGGCGTCGGCCTGAAGGATATCGTTCATGAACATTTCATAATCGGCTACTGTGGTGGGCAACACCTTCTTCTTAGGCGTTACGTCCAGGAATTTTTTACATCCGCCGGCGGTGATGCCGAGCAACAGGATGATATATAAAGTAAGTTGCTTCATCTTAGATGTTTTTACAGTTCAACCCTTAAAGTCAATGTCGTTACGCGCGGTTCCGGAAGGAAATAGGAGCCGGTCATCGGGTCTACCGCGTCCGGATCGATTCCGTATTTATTCTTCTTCCAAAGTGCTACGTTGTTCATCTGCGCGATGAAGGATACGTTGTTCAGGAAGGTCCGCTTCAGCAGATCCGAGGGTAGTTTATAGCCCAGCTGGATCTCCCGGAGGCGAATGTAGGCGCCGGACATTTCACTGTTAGTGGAATACTGGATCACCCGTTCTCTTCCATCATAGAAGTCGGAAGGATCGAACGATGGAGTGATGGCGGCGAGATCCGTATGTGCTTCATCGCCCGGTTGGCGCCAACGTTCCGAAATGCGGGCGTCGTAATTGGAGGAGAAACCGTAAGCGTACATATTGGGCGTAAACCGACGGATCACATTACCAAAGTTATAGGTCAGGAATACGCTGGTGAAGAAGTCCTTATAATAGAAGATATTGGTGAACCCTCCGGAATAAGGCGCTCTGTAAGTGCCATTATTCACCAGGGAAGCCATCACAGGGATCTTCACTTTTTCATCCTTGTCGCCATAAACCAGCGGGTTGCCGCGTTCGTCGAGCCCCGCCCAGCGGTAGCTCCATAACGCTTCGCGGGAATATCCTTCCACATACTGACCGGAGCTGCTTACGCGGTTGATCAGCGGAGAGGACTCACGGGCTTTGTTTTCGAGGATTTTGTTTTTGTTGAATCCGGCGTTGATACGAGATACCCATCGGAAGTCATGGCCGTCGATAATATTCGCCTGCACCGCCAGATCAACCCCTTTGTTGGTCATGCGTGAAGCGTTGATCTTAAACGTCTGGAATCCCACCGTTGGATCCAATACGATGTTACCAAGGAGGTCGTAGCCATAGCGGTTATAAACGTCTGCCGATACCGGAAACGGCCTTTCAGCAAGCCAAGGTCCACACCGGCATTGATCGTGCGCGTGCGCTCCCAGCGAAGTTTCGGGTTGTAGTATTCAACCCTGGCACGGAAATCGTTGAACGCTGCCTGGTAGGTGCGGGTAGCGGTTAATAACGGCGTGGTGGTACGGTCGTAGTTGCCGGTAAGGCCTGCGGTTACCCGTACTTTCAGCATGTTGATGGCAGGCACTTTAAAAAATTCTTCTTCCGCCACATTCCAGGCCCCGCCTACAGACCATAATGGTGTCCGCCGGTATTTGGGATCAGCGCCAAACATGTTAGACTGATCGATACGGAAGCTGCCCGTTACAGTATATCGGTCGTCATAGGTATAAGCACCGGTCGCGTACCATGATTTTTCACGTACATCGTTCTGAGAGAAGACATCCAGCGAGGTGGCGTCCATTTTAGGGATCGCTTTCCCATTCCACCAGGTAAGTCCGCCATTGACCAGTTTCATCTGATCAAACATTTGCCATGAAAGCAACTGGTCGTTATAGCCGAACTTCCTGTTGGTAAAACCTTCGGTCACATTTTTCTTCAATTCCACACCCGCAGCAGCGCTAACGAAATGCTTGCCGTTGAAGAGATTGGAGTAATTCAACTGAGAGCGTAGCGCCCAGTTGTTATTGGTGGATTCGCTGATATCCAGAATATCGCCGTAAGGGATATTGAATACAGCCGTGTTGGCGGTGCTAAGTGATGCATAACGGTTTATGAAAGAACGGGCGGCATAAGATTGTTTGTCGGTGATGTTCTTGCCGCTGGTCTTCAACCGGTCGAACAGGAAGTCTGTATTGAACGAAAAGTGTTTCCAGAACTTATATTGCACGCCCACTTTTGCGCGGAGGCCGAAGTTGCGGACAATGTTATTCGCCAGGCGGATTCTTCCAACAAATTCATACCGTTGTCGAGATAGCCCAATTGCGTAATATCACGGTTAACAGCCACATTGAATTTGGTGTAATCATACTGATAATTGCCATTGGCATCCAGCAGCAGCTGGTAGGGCGGTAGGTTTTGCAGATCGTTGTTCAGGTAGGGCGCCAGGTTCTGGCGGGATGAATATGCATTAAGATCCACACTAAGCCGCAGGTCCCGGGTGAGCTCCATATCGCTGCGGGTGTTCAGCTGGTAGGCTTCGTTCTTGTCGCCAACATAGTTGGATTGGTTATTATCTATGAACCCGAAATAATGAAACGATAACGGGGACCGCCGCCGGAGAACGAGAGATAATGATTTTGGCGGATACCTGTCCGCAGCAGGTTGTCATGGATCTGGCCGGAGTTGGACAGTCCGGAAAGCGAATCTCTCATCCTTCCGAATTCCTGTTGGCTGATTTGCCCCTGATCAAGGCGAAGGAGCAGGTCGAGGGAAGGAGAGTAGCCATTGGGCTCACCGACGAAGATAGCCGGATTGAAGAAACCCTTATCATAAACTTCCTTGTCATAATCCAACACCTCAGCCGAGGATGCGCGGTTTAACTTCGAATTATCAGGCCGGGAAGTAAAGTAGGTATTGGCTGCGTAATTGATCTTCAGTTTTCCTTCTTTTCCGCGTTTGGTGGTAATAACGATCACCCCGTTGGAAGCGCGTGCGCCCCAGATCGCAGAAGCCGCCGCATCTTTCAATACGTCGATCTTTTCCACATCGTTCATGTTATCGGGCAGCTGGTTCCGGGAATCCGTCTACCACGATCAGCGGCTGGTTACGGGTTTCGTCGATGGCGCTGCCGCCGCGCATCTGCAGGTCAATTCCGCCTGACTTACGTTCACGGGCGATGCCGGTATACCGTGTTGCGAGCGTCAGTCCGGGAATACTCCCTTCCAGGATCTGGTTGAGCGACTGGCTGCTGCGCCTTTCGATCTCCTGTTTTGTGATCGAAGTGTAAGCTCCGGTCGTGTTCTTTTTAGCCAGGGATTGGTAACCGGTAGAGATCACCACTTCCTTAATGCTTTGCGCCGCGGGCTGAAGGGTGACGTTCAGCATGGTGTTGGCGCCCACTTCCTGCTGGCTGGTTTCGTAGCCCATGTAGCTGATGAGCACCTGGGAGGTGTTGCCTTTCAGCTTCAGGGTGAAATAGCCTTTGTCGTCGGTGATCGTTGCGCTGGTGGTACCGCTTTCCCGAACGGTGACGCCGGGTGCGTATACGATCGCGTCGCCTTCATGCAGGCCAACACGCCCTTTAATGACCCGCTCCTGGTATACGGGTTCCAGGGCGCGGGTACTTTTCAGGCTCACGCTGATCATGTTGTCCTGTTGACGGAACACAAAATCATAATGATCTGTCAGATACTGCAGCACTTCATCGAGAGCGACCTGCCGCGGGCATGGTAATGAGGGTGTTCTTCGCGGTAACAGACCCTGCATAGAAGAAACGGACCTTGTACCGCGTGCCCAACGATTTGAAGACTTTCTCCACGGGTTCCTTGTCGAATCCCGGTGATTCCTTCTGCTGGACGAACACGGCGGCGGCCGGAAGCGGCTGGCTCACCAGTGAGGTAAGGGCAATAAAGAGTAGCATCGTCCGTGCAGACGACAGTCGGCGAATAAAAAGCATAACAGTGCTTGTTGGTTGATTAACGAATAATGATATTGGTAGAATCTTCTCCCTTTATCTCATATCTCTTGTTTAGCGTAAAGCAAATCACATCCAGTACCTCTGTGAGGCGGTCATTGCGGAACCTCCCGAAAAGGTTTCCTTCTTCGCATCCAGGCCTTCCAGGCTAATTCGGATATTATAGCAGGCTTCGAGTTGGCGCACTGCTTCGTCTAATGGCGTATTGTCGAAAACGATTTCCTGCGCTTTCCAGGCCTGGAGGTCGGTGCTCCGGAATTGGCTGCGGATAGGTGCGGCACTGGTGGTGGGGTGGAGGTCGAGGCGTTCGGAAGGCGACAGTACCGCGATCAGCTCCAGGCCGTCCGCCGTTTTGCGTTCCACTTTTACTTTACCCTCTTCCAGCATGACTTGTAAACTGTCAGCTTTCGCACTGACCCTGAAGGAGGTGCCCAGCGCGGTGATAATGTACGGTCCGGCAAGCACGCGGAAGGGCCGTATTTCATCTTTCGCCACCCTGAAATAAGCGATCCCGTGTAACCGGACTGCGCGGCTGTTGCTGCCGAACCCGGGTTCCATGGTCACTTTGGCGCCCTGCTCGAGGAGAATGAAGCTGCTGTCTGGCAGGGTGAGGCCTTTGCGGGCGGATTCGCCGGTTATGACCAGCTCGTCGGAAAGGGTATCGGGTTTAATTCCCGGGCGGAAGAAAATACGGCAACCGTTACCACGGCGGCCAGGAGGCTGCGGCTACATAATATGGGAGCATGCGCCTGCGCCCGCTGATGGCAGGGGCGGGGTACAGGTACGCGTCGAGCTTGTTGAGCGCAGCGGATTTCTCCTGCTCCGCCCGGAGCATCCAGCCACCAAGGCGGACCAGCTCCCGTGCCTCGCTGATGAGAGCGGCCTTGTCTGGATGCTTCAGGGAGAAGTCTTCCCAGTAAGACACATCCGCCTGGTCTGTTAGATAGCAGTAATTGATAAATGAAGGCAGCGTCGCCAGTTCGGCGGCCGTGAAATTCCCCATGTAAGGCCCCTTTTACATGGACAGAGGGCAAGTGGTACACAATTTACCACGCCGCGGGGAAAATATTTTTCAGGGGATTACCAGAAGATGGAGAGGGCTGTTTGCCCACTTGCCGGCGGAGCGCAGCGATTCCCTGTGCATGAGGTTGTATACCGTCCGCAGGCTAGACTGCTTGAAGGCGGCGATCTGTTCAGGCGTCATTCCTTTCAGGTACCGCAACTCTATCACTTCGCGCTGGGCGGGGGAAGGGAGGCCAGGGCACGGGAAACCAGCTCAAATTGGGCGGAGAACAGCGCGGCTTCGGCCATGCCGTCGTCGCTGACGTCCGGGAGGCCATCAAGGTCTGCGGAGGGCAATTGTTTTTCCCAGCTGTCGGTCAGCCGGCGTTTGAAGGAAGTGAGGAGGTAGGCGGAGAGGTTTGCGGGCTGAGAGAGGCGGGTGCGCCGTTCCCAGAGATAGATGAAGAAATCATGCAGCGTATCCCTGACGAAGGCTTCTTCCCCGTTCAGCCATTTGCAACCCCACACGAACATGCGGGTATAATGTTGGTCATACAGTTCGCGGAAGGCTTCTTTATCTCCCCGCAGAACCTGACCCAGATGTCGCTTTCGTCGAACATGCGGTACGTACGGCTTATGTGCTGCTGGTCTGTAGATTTCGCACAAGATAGGAAAAGAAGGCCGCTTTCGTCACATTTTGACGCTCCTTTGTCACATTTCAGGCTCCATCTTGCCGGAGCTATCGAAGAAACTGTTAAAATGGCGCATATTTTATATCTTCGCGGCCAATGAAGGGACTTAATACATCTACTCTCATTACTCCACCATGATTGGAGTAAACTAAAATTACCGCTCATGCCTGCGCATGGGCTTATCGTCCTTTACTCATTTCTTTTTACCATTCTCAGCATTTACATGAAGGCTATCTTCAATCTGTTCGACTTTTCGCAAAAGGTCAACTACCGGAACGAAATTCTTGCCGGTCTCACCGTGGCTATGACCATGATGCCGGAATCCCTTTCTTTTGCTATACTGGCCGGATTTCCGCCGCTGGTCGGATTATACGCCGCATTCATCATGGGCCTGGTGACCTCCATATTGGGCGGACGGCCCGGACTGATATCCGGCGGGGCAGGTGCTACAGTGGTGGTGCTCATCGCCCTTATGCAGTCGCACGGCATCGAATACGTGTTTGCCGCGGTAGCGCTGGCGGGCGTCATCCAGATATTGATCGGTTTATTTAAGCTGGGCAAGTTCATTCGCCTCGTACCGCAGCCGGTGATGTATGGATTTGTGAATGGCCTGGCGGTGATCATCTTCATGGCACAACTCGAACAGTTCAAAACGGTAGTCGACGGAGAGTCCACCTGGTTGGGCGGAATGCCGCTGGTCATCATGGCGGGGCTTGTGGCTTTAACGATCGGGATTGTGGTGCTCACTCCCGGATTACAAAAAGTACCGCCATCGCTCGTAGCGATCGTCGTGGTATTTGTTTTGGTACTGGTGTTGGGTATTGATACGAAAACCGTGAAAGACATTGCCTCAGTGAGCGGTGGGTTCCTCCGTTCCATGTACCCATGGTTCCGTTTAGCCTGGAAACCCTCGGGGTGATCTTTCCCTATGCCGTTATCATGGCCGGCGTGGGGCTGACGGAAGGGTTGTTGACCCTCAACCTGGTTGATGAGATGACCGGCACCAAAGGCAACAGTAACCGTGAATGCGTGGCACAGGAACCGCCAACATCGCCAACGGGTTCTTCTTTGGTATGGGTGGCTGCCCCATGATCGCGCAGACGCTGGTAAACCTCGCTGCCGGAGCGCGTGCGCGCCTTTCCGGAATTATTGCTTCTCTCACCATCCTGCTTATCATCCTCTTCGGCGCGCCGGTCATCGAGCGGCTGCCTATGGCGGCGCTGACAGGCGTCATGATCATGGTGGCCATCGGAACGTTCGAATGGGCTAGTTTTCGCATCATTAACAAAATGCCGAAGCAGGATATCTTCGTAGGCATTCTCGTGGCTGGTATCACCGTATGGCTGCACAACCTGGCGCTTGCCGTGCTGATCGGTGTAATTATTTCCGCATTGGTCTTCGCCTGGAGAGCGCCAAGCGCATCCGCGCCCGGAAATACACTGATGAGCGGGGTGTCAGACATTACGAGATCTATGGTCCGCTTTTCTTCGGTTCCGTATCTGCCTTCAACGAAAAGTTTGATATAACTACTGATCCCGCCGAAGTCATCATCGACTTTAAAGAAAGCCGTATCGCGGATATGAGCGGCATCGATGCGCTGAATAAACTGACCGAGCGATATGCCCGGGCGGGCAAGAAGCTGCATCTGCGCCACCTGAGCGTCGACTGCCGGCGGCTACTGCACAACGCCGCTTCCGTGATAGATGTGAACATCATCGAAGACCCTGAATATCTGGTAGCTACCGAACGTAGGTAGGAAAGTTTCGAACATTAACGCCGGTTTGCTGTTAGAAACGGCAGTACATGTTTGAAATACACCCACATGAAGGCCCTGCCCCTGCACTGGAAAATACTGATCGCTATCGCCCTGGGGCTGGTGGCGGACTCATCGCCCTCGCCTTTTCCGGCGGGGCGGTATTCGTAACCGATTGGATCAAGCCCTTCGGGACCATTTTCATGAATTTATTGAAACTCATGGCTATGCCGCTGATCATCACCTCTATCATCAGGGGAGTGGGAGATCTGAAGAGCATGTCCAGCCTGGCGATGATCGGCGGGCGCACGTTCCTGTGGTACGTGCTTACTACCTTTATCGCCATTGCGGTAGGACTGGCGGTGGTCAACATCATCAGGCCGGGTAATTTCGTGAAGCCGGAAACACGTCAGCAGCTTATGCAGCAGTTTGCGGATGAAGCGGAGGAAGAGGTGGCGCTGGCTGATGCATCCGCTTCCGGCGACGGCCCCTGGCGCAGCTGGTGCGGATCGTACCGGAGAACGTTTTCGGGGCGGCTAATTCCAACGCCAATATGTTACAGGTAATGTTGTTCTCTATCTTGTTTGGAGTGGCGATGTTGATGGTGCCGGCGGAAAAGACAGAGACATTGCGGCGCTTTTTCGAAGGGGCCAATGAGGTGGTTCTCCAGATGATCGGAATTATCATGCGCGTGGCGCCAATTGGCGTGTTTGCACTGATGGCGGCCCTGGTTGTGGAGACGCCTTCGCCTGATATTTTTGCCGCGCTGGGAATGTATGGGCTGACGGTCTTATTGGGTCTGGCGATCCTGTTGTTTGTCATTTACCCGTTGATCGTGCGGTACCTGGGTGGAATGTCTCCCCTGAAGTTTCTCAAAGGCATGGGGCCCGCGCAGCTGATGGCGTTCTCAACCAGTTCGGCGGCGGCTACGTTGCCCGTTACTATGAATTGTATCCGGAATAACCTTGGCATCAGCCAGGAGGTGACCAATTTTGTGGTGCCCCTCGGCGCAACGATCAATATGGACGGCACGACGCTTTACCAGGCGGTAGCGGTAGTGTTCATTGCGCAGGTGACGGGCGTACAATTTACTTTCGGCGATCAACTGATGATCGTACTGATGGCGGCGCTGGCGGGCTTCGGTTCAGCTGCGGTGCCTGGTGCAGGGATCGTAATGCTGATCGTGGTGCTGCAGGCCGTGAACGTCAATCCGGCCGCCATTTCACTCATCTTCGCCATCGATCGTCCACTGGATATGTGCCGGACCGTGGTTAATGTTACAGGCGATGGCATGATCTCTACGGTCATCCAGCGGAAAGTTGATAAAGCAGCCGCTTAAGATGCTTGCTCATCCGCGCTAACTGATTTTTGTAATTAACATGCATAATTATTATCAATTCTGAATATTGTTCATGCGTAAGCGTAACACCCTGTTGTATTAGGTGCTGTTTAGCAGGTTTGTTCATTCTGTTCATTTCCTGAACAGGCCATCCATCTTTATTCATTGTCTTTACCTGATATTCCCTGAGCCTTTTAATCGGTTATTTCGTGGGAGACGGGCGCCAAAACCCGTACAGCCGTATCCTGCCTATGAGGCCACGCTCCTGTATTATTCCAGCTCCATGTATGCCGGTTGGCTGCAGCATATTGCTGTGGATCTGTTGCCTGTTATGGGCAGCTTCACCAGCGCATGCCCAATGTCAACGTCAGATCAGGAAGTATGCAGACGAGCATCAGTATAATTCCGGTATCGTAACCAATCCCAATGCTTCCATCGATAAGAATATCACGACTTATTCCACGCTGAGCGTATTGCTGATAGGCAGTGCAAGCCAGTACATGGAATTCGATGAGCGCATCCCTGCCGGTACACGCGCATACGTCAAGGTTTCCACCTTTAACGGATTGGTAGGCGTACTGCCGAGTTTTACCATCCAGGCATATGTTAATAGCAGTTCCGGCCGCACGCCCGTAGCGCCTAAACTGGAAAACGCTCAGCTATTGGGGCTCCTCAATGGCGATGGCAGCATGGAGCTGTCTTTTGTACCGGAGCAGGCTTTTGACGGGGTAGTGGTTACCATCAATGGAGTAGGGTTGGGCTACAGTATGAAAGTATATGATGCCTACATCTATCGTAATACCACCGCTTTCATCGCATGCAATGGGGTGGTAGACGTTCTCAACGGTGTAAGTCCCGCCCTTAACATTGCAGCGGTGGGTAGCGTCACGTCTCCATGGAACGCAGTGGATACGGACCCCGTTTCCGCGGCCGTCATGAAAATGGATGTAAACGTAGGTGGCAGCGTGTATGAGACGGTCATATTCAATACTCCTTCGGTAGCAGGCGATTCCGTGCGCATCATGTTGTCCCGGCCCAATGGATCCCTGCTCGATCTCCTGGTGCTTGGGAATTTTAGTGTTCAGCCTTACCTGGGCAGCACACCGGTGGGGCCGGCCATTACCAGTGCCTCCGCGGGCTTGCAATTAAGGCTCCTGGCGCCGGGAAGCGACGTCAACATACTAACTGCTGCGATAGCCGGCTCCTTCGACCGGGTAGAAATAAAGCTCAACGCTGTTGCAGGAGTGCTATTGCTCCTGAACGTCCACGATGTAACCCGGTTATCGCCGCAGCCTGTCGTTTCCTTCCTTCTCAACGGATCTCCGGGCCCCGGTCCTGTCTGTATCACGCAGGCCGGTAATATCCAGCTTTCCGTCGCCTCACCGGAAGCCTGCGCCACTTACCGGTGGTATAATGGTGCAACATCGATCGGTACGGGCAATTCCATCCAGCCATCGGTCACAACCACAGGCGCCTACACTTTTTATGTGGAAGCCCAGCGCACAGGTTGCTCCAACACGGAAACCCGCGTGCCGGTATCCTTCACCGTTGTTCCAAAGGCCGGTCCGCCGGCATTGACCATTCAAAATAATCCCTGATTTATATGAACAAGCCACTTCACACAATTTTCGCCTTCGCATGCTGCCTTGCAGCAGTTCTGCTCATTTCTTCAGGCGCCTGCGCGCAAACGCCCGTTTCCACACCTGCCGGACTGTACAAGAACGGTGATTACCAGCAGGGTACTTCCACAGACGATGGTTCCACCGTATTCTGCGCGGAAGGATCCACCTTTACGCTGGTGTCGTCGCAAACAGATCCGGTGAGCAACCAGGCCTATTCGGGTTACGTTTGGGAGGAGATGAATACGGACGGTACAACATTCTCGCCGCTGACGGCCGTATCGGGTTCTCCCTATAAGGCCACTGTTCCAACCGCTTCGCCCGGTTGGCACATTTACCGGGTAAAGGCCACGACCGCCACACCGGCAGGTTGCGAACCGGATCCTACTTACTACACGGTGTATGTGCTGCCAAAGTTAAAAGTTACGCCCCGCGCCAATAAAACCGAGGCGGAAGGCATAAGTTGGTGCTCTGAAAACCCCGCACCCGCCGGGGTATTCACCTTCACCGGTACTGTTGCATTCGAGACCGAGCCCCGGAAGATTACAGGAAAACAACTCACGGACTACACAGTAGAGGACTTTGCAAAACATTACGCCTGGTACAGGGTGGAAGGATCTAACCCTAGAGAGCTCGTCGGGACAGACCAGGCAACCTATACACTCGATGATGCGGCGGAAGCCGGTACCGCGAAGACGTTTGGCGTGCAGTTGGAGGTGAAGTATGCTATCACGCCTAAGAGAGGGCCTGCGGCCCATATACCGCCGATGCCATCTACAGCACCGGAACCACTCCGGCAGTCGTGAAGATCGTCCGGAAGGCAGGTAAACCGTCGATCACCATCGAGGACTAATATGCTGCGGAAAGCCCGCATATTGACCGTCTTCCTCTCCGGAAGCGCGGCCGCTGCCATGGCGCAGTCCGGCCCGCCCGTCCGCTTGCTGGAACCCGGCCGGCAGATCAGGTTGTCGGCCGCCGGAGAAGATGCGTTGCGCTACCAATGGTATCGCAACGGGCAACCTATTGCGGGCGCCACTGCAATTATCTACGTGGTAAATGAACCTGGCGCCTATACGGTCGTCGCCTACAATAGCCGCGATGGCTGCGCCTCCGACCCATCGGACCCCGTGGTTATTACCGGCCCGCCGGTCACCGGACCTGGGGCAACGGATATGTCCATCAGCAAAACGGCAGATGCGAGGCAAGCATTGGCTGGGAGCGATTTGTCGTACCTGCTGACCATCACCAACAACGGGCCTGCAACGGCAACGGGCATTATAGTGAAGGATGCCCTGCCTGCGGGCCTGGAGCTGGACCGATTGCTGCCGCCTGCCAAAGGATCTGCGATGTACGAACAGTCTACCCGGACGGTAATTTGGACGATCCAGAAACTGGAAATGCACGACCATGCTACGCTCACCATCATTACCAAAGCGCCCAAAGGTGGCGATATCGAGAATACGGCAACTGTTTCGGCATCAGAACCCGATAGCGTGCTGGCAAATAACCGCGCCGCGCACCTGCTGCGCGTGATGCCGCTATTCATTCCAAACGCCTTTACCGCTAATGGCGACGGGCGCAACGATAAGTTTCGCATCATCGGGCTGGAACGGTATCCTGATAATGAGCTAACGGTCTTTAATCGTTGGGGAATGTGGTGTTTACGCAAAAGAACTACCAGCAACGATGGGATGCGCAGGGGCAGGAGGCGGGTACTTATGTTTATGTGCTGCGTGTACGGGATGCGGCGGGTGAGTGGCAGGTATTTAAAGGGCATATCATCGTGTTACGTTAAAATATGTCAGTTCATTTTCAATGTTTTGTAATATTCGATTATGGGCAGATGAGCGGAACTGTGAAAACTTATCAAGATTGACGGGAATATTCGTAAATTAGGCCTAACAGCGCGGCATGTCCCCAAAAACGACCCCAAAATCAGCTTAAAACGTCAACTCCAAATAAACTTTCACGTTCGCAAATGAACTACTTATGAGACAAATCTGCTGCATTTTCATTACACTGTTTTTCATCTCCGCATGCAACAATGCCAACAGCGAAAAAGAAAACGATTCCACGGCAACAGCTTCCCCATCCATCGGTTGCGCCGTTCAGCGCACGAATGACAAAGACTGGTATACCTCGGGTAAAAAGGCGCCGCTTTTCGAAGGACTTAATGGTATAGATTTTAAGATTACGACGAATGTCCCCGAAGCGCAGACCTACTTCAACCAGGGCGTTATGCTGGCCTATGGGTTCAACCACGCGGAGGCGGCCCGTTCATTCTTCGAAGCATCCAGGCTGGATTCCAGTTGCGCCATGGCGTATTGGGGCTATGCGTTGGTACTTGGTCCAAATTATAATGGCGGTATGGAAGAAGATAATTTCCAGCGAGCCTACGATGCCGCTGCGAAAGCCAAAGCTTTGTCCGGCAGCGCCACACCGAAAGAACAGGCGTTGATCGACGCATTGTCGGCGCGCTATGCCAAAGAGCCGCCTGAAGATCGCAAGCCACTGGATATCGCCTATGCCGCCGCTATGAAAAAGTGTACAACCAGTATGCTTCCGATCCGGATGTCGGCGCACTGTATGCCGAATCGATGATGAACCTCCATCCATGGGACTTATATGATAAAAACACCAAAGTCCCCAGGCCCTGGACGCCGGAGATCGTGAAGGTGCTGGAACATCTCGTGAAAGTCCATCCCGGCACGCCGGTGCGCACCACTTCTACGTCCACGCAATGGAAACATCCGCCACACCTGAAAAGGCGCTCCCCAGCGCTTACCTGCTGGATACGCTCGTGCGCGGTGCGGGGCACCTGCTGCACATGCCGTCTCATATCTATATCAATACGGGCGATTACCATCTCGGTACGCTGTCCAACATCCGTGCGGTGGAGGTAGATAGCAGCTACGCTACAGCCTGCCATGCACAGGGCGCCTATCCGCTGGCCTACAATCCCCACAACTGGCACTTCCTGGCGGCTACAGCCACGCTGGAAGGTAACAGCGCCTGGGCCTGGAGGTCTGCTGTTCATCTGCAAAACATACCTCGGAAGAAATCATGCGCATGCCGGGATGGGGACCTTACAGCACTACTACACCATCCCTTATTATATCGCGGTGAAGTTGTCGATGTGGGATACCATTGCCAGAATGCCCGCACCGGGAGCTGACCTGGTATATCCCCGGGCCATCTGGCATTATGCACGTGGAATGGCCTTCCGGGAACGCACGAACTCAAAAAGGCGAAGCAGGAAATGGACAGCCTGCGAATATTATCCACAGATACGACCCTTAAAGACCTTACCGTCTGGGCCATTAATTCCACTGCCGACCTCGTACAGATCGCCTCGAAAGTACTGGGCGCAGGCATCGATATGCAGGAAGGGAAAACGGATGCATCTATCGCCGCGCTGAAGGATGCGATCGCCATGGAAGACAAACTGAACTATAATGAACCGCCCGACTGGTTCTTCTCCGTCCGCCACCATCTGGGCGCCGTATTGCTGAAGGCTGGTAAGTACAAGGAGGCGGAAGACGTTTACAACCAGGATCTGCGTACCGGAAGAAAAATGGCTGGGCATTGATCGGTTTGCAGGAAGCGCTGGCGAAACAAAATAAAACCGATGCGGCGAAACAGGCGCAGGCTGCGTTTGATGCAGCCTGGCAGTTTGCGGATGTGAAAATCAAATCTTCTTCCAGCATCACCGAATAGATAATCAGAACAGGATGCGGGACATCAATCCTATACCCCGGCTGTCGTTCTTCAGTGCCATGGGCATCATTGGCCTGCTGGCCGTTCATGTCGGATTCGCGAAAACATTTATTCTCCCCGAATGCAAGGCAACTACCACGCACCGGCGGTGATCAGCCTGCATGGAAGTCTGGCCGTCTCCTGGGTGGCGCTGTTCCTCGTGCAATCGCTGCTGATAAGCCGTCGGAGTACCAGGGCGCACCGGGTATTGGGGATCGTCAGCCTGCTTATGGCTGTCGGCGTGGCCGTCACCATGTTCCCTGCGGGTATGTACCAGGTCGGCAGGGACGTGGCCGCCGGCATGGGCGAAACGGGCGTTTCCGCGCTTGTGGGCGTTGTAACCAGTGCAGTCATGTTCCTGGGACTAGTGATAGCTGGTATAATATGCCGCCGGCGCCCCGCGGTTCACAAGCGGTTGATGTTGCTGGCGTTGATAGTGTTGCTATGGCCGGCCTGGTTCCGTTTCCGGCACTACTTTCCTGGTGTGCCGCGCCCGGATATCTGGTTTGCGGTTGTGCTGGCAGACAGCCTGATCGTTATTTCCTGGATCTGGGACAAATGGGCCAACGGCCGCATCCATCCAGTCCTGTTATATGGAGGATTATTGATCATACTTGAACATATTTTTGAAGTGATAGCTTTCGATTCAATATACTGGCGTAATGTGGCGGCCTGGATGTATCAGGCGTTTCAATGAAAACATTAGATATGCAGTTCATCTTCGCATTAATTATTTTACTGGCGGCAGCACCGTTGGCAGTTACCTTCATCCGCTGGCAAAAGTTGCAACGGATAAAACGCTTGGGCGTCAAGACGACAGGCGTCGTTGTCAATAAGCATACCCGGGCGGTCAAACGTGGCCGGTCCATAGATAATATCCAGGTCGAGTTCCGCCGGGGTGACGGGAGCACTCACCGCGGGCATGCATATGCAGCATTAGGGAAATTTCGGATAGGGGATCCGGCAACGGTATACTATATGCCAGAGCAGCCCGCAAAAATCGTGTTGTCGGGCGGTTTGGGATATGGTCCGATGTTGATCTTTTCTGTAGCGCTGCTGCTGTTTGCGGCTTTTGCCGTCTATAAGCTGGATGAAATGGTCAAGTCGGGAGGGTAGATATCAAAATTAAACTGTCGGCGATCCATTTTGTTCCTGGGAAAGCTGATCGCGCAGGTCCATATTTAGCTGATATTGTTCTGCTATAGAAATTACCTTTCGGGAGACGGTGGGCAAATTTTTACCTTCCTTCGTCCATAGGGGAGGATAAAAATTCATTACCTGGTCGCCAGTGATTGCAGCTACATCATTCTCCCAGTTCTTCCAACGATAGCCTTTGTAAAAATCGTCGAGATCTCCGTCCAGGCAGAAAAGAATGAAACTGGTATAGGTAAAGTCAAGGCATTCCCATTCCAGCGTGTCTGGTGCGAAGTAGTGGATCTTGCCTAGTGACTCCTGTCCGAAATACCCGCCGTTAACTGCAAAGCATCCTCCAAGTGCGTCATCAGCGACCAGCCACCAGCCGGGAGATTGACCGAATTCCATGAAAGATTTGCCCAGGTTCCAGCTGGTGAGGGTGCGGCACATGCGTGGATGGCCAGATGCGAGGATGCGGATCCACCCGTGATCGATGAGCAGGCCGCCGCTATGATAGATAATAGCGCCCATAGGGGAGCGTGACGTAACCTGTGTGTTCAGCAACACCTCCTTCGCCGAAGCAGCATCAGGGGAAGGATTTCCGTCATGTTTGCGGCGCCAACGATCCATTCCAGAATATCCGGCCAGGCGGATTCGTCTATATTGATAAGCTCTTCCAGTTTGCGCATAATTCAAGATATGAAAAAGGCCTCCGGATGGAAGCCTTTTTGTTTTTTGAATACAGTTCGGATCAATTCAATGCAACGGTAAACTCAACTGGCTCGCCCGGTTTGCATTCGGTATCGTTGCAGATCATATAATCGATAGATCCGGAAAGCGTCGTCTTCACCTTCCCTTTCACCTTAACCAATTGCACAAAGCTCACTTTGTCTTCATAATATTTTACGGTCGTCTTGAAAGATGCTTCATATTTGCTGACCATTTTGCCGTTTTCTTTCGGAGGGCCTTGCAGCGTCAGCAGCGGGTTCTTCTTGAAGACGAACTTTGTAGGCGTAGCGGCGTCGTCCGGGCTGCTCTGACTATATAGGTGCCAGGGAGACGGTACGTTCGCGGTGATCTGCACTTCGTAAGTGCCGTCGGATATTTTCTTTGCGGCATACGACCATTTTACTTCGTCTTGTCCGAATGCGAGGGAGCCGATGAACAGGCCCAGGATGGTGAGGATAGATTTCATGGCGGTTTTTGTTTTACCAATGTTATCTATCCTGCTTAATAAATGCAACCGCATTTTGATAGCCGTTCGAATTACGGGATATAAGGAAGCCATTTATGCAACCAACATCGTGATGCCGCTGATATCGGCTTTCCCGTTTTTCAGGAATTCTATGGTCATGCGGTCAGCTTCGCAGTCGATGAACTTAATGTTTTTCATGCTCCGGCCTTTGAAGAATGTATTCAGCAGCGTGGCTTTCCGGAATGTTACTTTTGAAAACGAGCACTCATCGAAATAGCAGTCTTCCACAGTGCCGGTGAATATGAGATCCGACAGGTCGGTCATATGGAATGTGGTGCGGTACAAAACGGCATGCTCCATATTGTTCTTGATGAGGAGCTGGTAAGGAATTTGGCCCCGGTAAGGTCGGCCCCCGTGAAATTGCAGTCCTTTATATGGCTGCTGGTGAACTCCGCTTCTTCCAGCGAGCAATCCCTGAATTGATTATCGACAATATGGGACGCCTGGAAATGGCTGCCGTTGATGGATGATCCGGAAAAGTCGCAGCCGCCTACATGATTGCCTTTCAGGAGAAGTCCGGAAAGGTCTGAGCTGATGAACTTGCAGCGCTGCAGATTGGCTCCGCTGAATTTCTCATATAAGCCCTTTAGCCCGGAGAAATCGGCGTCTACCCAATTTCCGCGAGACATATCCCAGACCGGTTTCTTTTCTGCCGGGATCACCGGAGTGTCTTCCTGCCGGGTAGGCGTAACCAGGACTGTTGGGGCTACATCCACCGGGGACGACGGATAACTGTCCGAAAAGTAGTTAAGATCAACCTGCAGGATTTCGGCAAGGCGGTTAAAGGTGAGGATATCCGGCATAGACTCCCCGCGTTCCCATTTGCCGATCGCCTGGGAGCTGATGAAAAGATGCTGCGCCAGTTGGGCCTGGGAGATATTCATTTTTTTGCGTGCATCCGAAATTTTGTTTCCGATGGATTTAGCATTTAACATGGTTGTGGATTTTTTTGGTTCGTTGCCACAAAGTTGGAAGGAAACTTTTCCCGGATCAAAGAAAAGCAGAAACATTTAGTTGTGGATACACTACTTCTGGTTGTTTTTAGGCAACTGGTGGTTGTAACATTGGGAAGGTACTTGTAACTGTGAGTTGTTTTTCACTATAAGGTGAGGATTATCAATTAGATATAGTATGGGCAACACTTTTAACCAGATACTGTTCAGGACATACTTTTAATTCAACAGATGTTACTTCAATGGTCTGATAGTTGCCATTAATTCAATAACCAAACTTACCCGTCATGCGTTTTATCAGCACCCGGGCTCATGCAATTCTGGATTATATCGTAGGTATCCTATTGATATTGGCTCCATCCATTCTCGATTTTAATGACGGTAGTGCCGCACAATGGGTTCCCGTGATTAATGGTATTGCCGTTTTAGCGATGTCACTGCTGACGGATTATGAAGGCGGCATCTTAAAAGCATCGGTATGCGTACGCACCTTGGTCTCGATTTGCTGGCCGGTGTGGTGCTGGCTGCCTCTCCTGGCTGTTCGGCTTCGCCGAACGGGTTTGGTTACCGCATTTGTTAGCCGGCATATTCGAGATAGCAACGTCGTTGTCTACCCGGACAATTCCATATACCCTTCTTGGGCATCCCCGGACCCGGCAGTAGGCTCCCATATTGGGGTTACAATTCCCCGGGCAATATTGAGAGTGGATTTCATCCACTCTTTTTTTGTCATCTCATAAAAAGGTATATTTTTGTACTATAAATTAAATTAATAGTATAGTAGTATACTAAATAGTGTATTCTTTTAGTTGTGTAAATTGATTCATAATGACTTATAGCTTGATAAGTGAATAGATCGACCTGGTAGATACGTTCCAATTCTCTCATGTAATTACGACCGGCAACCTGCCGGACGCTGCAACAGACGAACATTTGTAACCAACGGAATAAACCGATGAAGAAAAAGATAGCCATCATAGGCGCTGGTGTCTCCGGGCTTTCGGCCGCCGCCTATGCAGCGAAAGCTGGTCATGAAGTGCATGTCTTCGAGAAGAACAGTCAACCCGGTGGCCGGGCCCGGCAATTCACCACTGCCGGAGGTTATGCTTTCGATATGGGGCCGAGCTGGTATTGGATGCCGGATGTGATCGAGCGCTTCTTCCGGGACTTCGGCCAGTCAGCAGCCGATTTTTATGACCTGGTGCCTTTGGACCCTCAATTCGATTTGATCTTCTCTGATGGCTGCCTGTCCGTTCCCCGGGATTACTATCAGCTACGCGACCTGTGCGAAAGTCTCGAAGCCGGCGCTGGTCGAAAATTCGAGGCGTTCATGTTGTCGGCAAGGTACAAATATGAAGCAGGAATGCAGGATTTCGTGCATAAACCCTGTCATTCCTGGTGGGAATTCCTTTCACCAAAAATTGCCGCATCGGCAATCAAACTGGACCTGCTGACGGGCTTCCGTAAGTATGTGAAGAAATATTTCCGGCACCCATGGCTGACGGCGCTGATGGAGTTTCCAGTCATTTTCCTCGGCGCTTCGCCCAAAGATATTCCGGCTATGTATAGCCTCATGAATTATGGTGGACTTGTATTAGGGACCTGGTACCCAATGGGAGGGTTTTATCAGTTGATATTGGCAATGAAGTCGATCGCGGAAAGTCAGGGTGCCAGGTTTTACTTTGACAGTCCGGTTGAACGGATAGTTTCGCAGGACGGAAGGGTGGAAAGCCTCGTCGTGCAAGGCGAAGCGATTCATTTCGATGCCGTGATCGCTGCTTCCGATTATCACCATACGGAGTCGCTGTTGGACGAAACGCAACGTAATTATGATCATGTATATTGGCAAAGCCGCACCTTCGCGCCTTCATGCCTTATCTATTATCTCGGTTTCCGGGAGAGCCTGCCGAATCTGAAACATCATAACTTGTTCTTTGAACATGAGCTGGATGCACATATCGATGATATTTATAAGGAGAAACAATGGCCCCGACAGCCACTTTTTTATGCCTGTTGCCCCTCTAAAACCGACGCCGGTGTTGCGCCTCCCGGGCATGAAAATGTTTTTCTGCTGATGCCGTTGGCGCCGGGGCTTGATGACGGAGAGGAAGTCCGGGAACTTTACTTCAATAATATGATTACCCGACTGGAAAAGCAAACGGGTCTCACTCACCTGCGGAGCCTCATCGATTTCAGCAAGAGCTATTGCGTAAGGGATTTTGTGCAGGATTACAATGCTTTTCAGGGAAATGCTTATGGCCTTGCCAATACACTTTCGCAGACCGCTGTGGGAAAGCCCGCCATGCGGAACAGGAAGTTATCGAACCTTTTTTACGCTGGCCAACTGACGGTACCCGGCCCGGGAGTTCCACCGTCTATAATTTCCGGGAAAATCGCCGCCAACGAAGTCAATAAACTTAAACAGATACAATATGAAGGTGCTATTTGAGGAGCTGTCAATGCAGGTCAGCAAAGCCGTTACCCGGAAATACAGCACCAGTTTTTCCATCGGGATAATGGCCCTGGCGCCGGCAATTCGTCCTGCCATCTACGCCATCTACGGCTATGTACGACTGGCCGATGAAATTGTGGACAGTTTTCATGATTATGATAAGAAACGTTTACTGGAGCGGCTGACAGAACAAACCTGGCAGGCGCTGGATGAAGGTATTTCACTCAATCCTATTCTGCAATCTTTCCAGGAGGCTGTTAACCGATATGCGATCCGGCGGGAACTTATCGAACGTTTCCTGGAAAGCATGCGCATGGACCTCGCTCCGCTGGAGTACGACGATGAAAAATACCGGGAGTATATCCTTGGGTCCGCGGAAGTTGTAGGTTTAATGTGCCTGCAGGTTTTCGTGGAAGGGAACGCGGCGGCATACGAGTCCCTGAAGCCATATGCCATGAAGCTGGGCGCAGCGTTTCAAAAAGTGAATTTCCTGCGCGACCTGAAAGACGATTACCGTACCCTGGGCCGTACTTATTTCCCGGGTGGGACATGGGGCTGTTTGACAACACGGCCAAATTAACGATCGAAAAAGAAATCGCAGACGACTTCGCGGAAGCGTTGACCGGCATCCGGAAGCTACCGGTAACTTCCAGGTTTTGGCGTATACCTTGCGTACAATTACTATATCTCCCTGTTCAACAAGATTCAGCGGACGCCGGCCCAGCGCATTCTGAAAGAGCGCATCCGGATTCCCAACGGCCGCAAGCTATCGCTGATGATGAGCAGTTATTTCCAGTTTAAGCTGGCAACAATGTAGCAGTATGAATATTGCCATACTCATATGCACATTCCTGTTGATGGAAGGGGTAACCTGGCTCATCCATAAATATGTCATGCACGGCTTCCTGTGGGTGCTGCACCGGGACCATCATGACCATTCCCATGAAGGAGACCTCGAACGGAATGACCTCTTCTTCATCATTTTGCGCTGCCAACGATTACCTTATTATATTTTGGCGTGGAGCAGGGTTTCGGCGCCCTGTTTTACATCGGGCTGGGCATATTTTTCTACGGAATGGCCTATTTTTTCGTTCATGACATATTCATCCACCAACGCTTCCGCTGGCTACGGAATACGAACAGCCCTTATTTCCGGCGATCCGCCGGGCGCATAAACAACATCATAAACACACGGGCAAAGAAGAAGGGGAGTGCTTCGGATTTCTCTGGGTGCCCTGAAATACTTCAGGATGTATTTCAACAAGCAATAACTGCATATGTCGACCCACTATACATATCTGTTGATCAATTTTTTTACGGTTATTATCTGTTTTGTTTTTTCGTTCGACAAACGCATCCGTTTCGACCGGTATTTCGGCGCTTTCCTGAAGGCTGTGGTTGTTGTGTCGATACCCTTTGTGGCCTGGGATGTCTGGTTTGCGCAGACCGGCGTATGGTGGTTCAATGACGTTTACACCCTGGGGTACGGATGTTGTGGCTGCCATTGGAAGAATGGATGTTTTTATCTGCATCCCTTTTGCCTGTGTTTTTACTTACTACTGCCTCGATAAATTCTTTGATCTGTCCTGGGCCATGGCTTTTAATAACCTGATCGTATTCGCGGCCATCACGGTTTGCGTATTGGTTGCATTAATAGAGCCGGGACGGGTGTATACCCTGGTAACTGCCATAGCCACGGTGCTGGCACTCATCTATCTCCACTTTATTGCTAAATTTCCCCTGATCGGGCAGGCTTCTTTCGTTTATTTGTTGCTGATGCCTGGTTTTTTGCTGTTAACGGGGTTTTGACTGGCACGGGCCTTGCGTCTGCTGTTGTAAACTATAACCCGGAAACGTTCCTTAACATCCGGATACTGACGATCCCTGTTGAGGATTTTGTGTACGGTTATACACAGTTCCTGTTGAACGTGTATTTTTTTACAAGTTTAAACCAGCGTCATGATGCAAACGAATACAATTTTCTGGTTCGGTATGGGCGTAGTGGGAGGCCTGCTGTTGACTTCCTGCCGTAGCATTCCCCGGAACGCCCAACCTGTAAAGGACTTCAATCCCGAAAAATACCTGGTAAATGGTACGAGATTGCCCGGTTCGATTACCGGTTCGAGAAAGATATGAATAACGTCACTGCGGAATATTCGCAGAATGACGATGGCAGTATACGCGTGGAGAACGGCGGCTTCAATTACGTAAAGCATCAGTGGAAATCCGCTACCGGCAAAGCGAAATTCAGGGGCGACGAACAGACAGCCGCCCTTAAAGTCTCATTTTTCGGGCCTTTCTATTCCGGTTATAATGTAGTCGACATCGACGACGATTATCAATATGCGCTGGTCGCAGGTAAAAACCTGGATTATCTCTGGATCTTATCCCGTAAACCCTCAATACCCGACGATATTCGCCAGCGCTTTTTGGAAAAGGCCCGCGAAATCGGGTATGACACGTCCAGACTGATTTGGGTAGAGCACGATTAGTGCTTACCCTGTAATACATACGGCAACTAAGCACAGTCATCCCATTTTCTATACCTCATTTAAGGTAAACCAGGTATTGTTTCTGACAATAGCATGACGGTAAACCCGTTTTTGTCGCATCCAGGTTATATTTGATGAATGGGCTCCCAACCGTTAAGACGGGCGATTATCTTTGCGGCGGCTTTATAATCAACCCGATGAATTACAGAAAACTCTTTTTGCCTGTATTGCTTTTATTTGTCCAGTCTACTTTTGGGCAAAAAGCTTCCATCACCGGGAGCATCACCGATAAAAAGAAAATCAACCACTGGAATACGCCAGCGTAGCAGTATTCACCAGCGCAGACTCTTCGCTGGTGACAGGTGCGCTTACCCAATCCAACGGGAGCTTCCTTTTGGATAAACTGGCGCCTGGCAGCTATTTCCTAAGGATTCTGTTCATGGGATATGAAACCAGGTATATCCAAAACCTCAGCCTTTCGGCCGGCCAAAAGTTAAACCTGGGCGTGCAGCAACTCGACCGGGGCAATGCCATGCTGCAGCAGGTGAACGTGAGTGGCGCACAAGCCAATGCTGCAAACCGGATCGATAAACAGTCGTACCGCGCCGGGCAATTTGAAGCTGCAAAAGGGGGAAATGCCATCGACGTATTAAAGAACCTCCCTTCCGTATCCCTCGACGGTGAGGGCGGTATCAGCGTACGCGGGGCATCGGGCTTTATGGTAATGATCAACGGCAAACCAGTGATCACGGACGCCCGGACCGTCCTGAGCCAACTGCCAGCCAACGCAATTGAAAACATAGAACTGGTAACTACCCCTCCGCCAAATATGACCCCGATGGCAAAGGAGGCATCATCAATATCGTGACGAAGAAAGGTGCGGCAGACGGGCTCACCGTTTCCGCCAATCTGATGGGCGGGCTCCCCAGTACCGGCGACCATGGCAATAAAGAACAACCTAAACGCTTCGGCGGAGATGTGACCGTCAACTTCAAAAAGAAGAAATGGGACGTCTCTTTAGGTGGTAACTATACCCGCAACGATAACGCAGGATACCGGGAAGGGGATGTTTATACGAAGAATTTTATTTCCAACGTTATAACCCGCTTCCTTCCAACGGCGAACGGAGTTTCGACAAATACAACTATGCGGGAAGGGCGTCTGCTACCTTCGCGCTGGATTCGAACAACACTTTTTCTGCCGGCGTATTCATCGGGAAGCGCTACCAGGCCCGGCTTGCGGATATCCTATATAACAATTCAGCAGCAGACATGACAAGCGGGGAGCTCATCTATACCAACACTTATTTCAACTCGAACCTCCAGACCCGTGAAGGGAACTTCTACCTGGGAAATTTCGATTACACGCACCGTTTTAGGAACAAGTCTACCCTTACGGCATCTGCCCTGATGGAAAACGCCCGCCTGTTCGGCAATACCCGCAATAAGAACCTGGTCTACCCGGAAAACGGAAAGGTGCTGCAGGAAGTGTATAATCCTTACGAGAACCCCATCGACGGATACCGTTTCCGGCTGGACTATGCCCTGCCCATCGGCAAGGGCAAACTGGAAAGCGGCTATCAATACCGGCACGACACGCAGGACGGCCGTTTCGATTACTTCGTGACACCGGTTACCTCGCAGCCGGACGCGGATCGTTTCCGAGGCTCGGCAGGCGCCAGGAACCAGATTCATTCCGTGTATTCCCAATACTCCGGCAAACAGCGCAAACTGGAGTATGTCGCGGGCCTCAGGTATGAATATGCCACGCGGACCGTAACGCTCTCCTACGATCCTAACCCGCACAAGCTGGATCTGTCCAATTTATTCCCTTCGGCCAACCTGATGTATACCTTCCGGGATGGCTGGAAGGCCAAGGCGGGTATAGCAAGAGGATCCAGCGGAACAACAACTTTGAGCTGAACCCTATTCCTGAACGGGAGCACTCGGAAACCCTGGAGCAGGAGACCCCGACCTGCTGCCGTCGTTCATCGACCTGGCGGAGCTGGGTACCATCCACACTTTCAAAAAGGATCGGTATTCGCCACGCTGTATTACCAGCACACGAAAAACCCCATCCAGCGGGTCAACAGCGTTTATGCCGATACCATCCTCAACCGCGTCTTTACCAATGCGGAAGCTGCCACGGCCTATGGACTGGAAATTGGAGCGAACCTGGAGCTTCTGAAATGGTGGAGCCTCTATGTTGGCGGCAACGTTTACAACAGCCACATAAAGGGCCTCCTCAGCATCCTGGGAGAGCAATCCTCTGTCAGCAACCGGGACTGGGTGTATTCCGTAAATGCCAATACGAACTTCAAACTGGGCGCGGCATGGAGCCTACAGGCCAATGTGAATTATTTGTCTGCCCGGCCTACAGCGCAGGGGAGGATTCCCGGTTCCTGGTGCCAAATGCTTCCCTGAAAAAGACTTTCCTAGAAGGCCGCTTGTCCGCAACCCTGCAATGGCAGAACATCGACCTGGGAATGCACCAAATCCAGCGTCAGCGGATCACCACCAACGGGAAGAATTTCTATACCACCACCAATTACATCTACGAAACGGATGTCTTTCTCATCAATCTGAGCTATAACCTGAACCGTTTTACGGGCAAATCCAAACTGCCTGGCAGTGAATTCGGGGAGAAGGAGTTTTAGGGTTGACTTCTTTAATCACCGCACTTTATGCGTAGAATAAGGTATGTATTCGCCGCATAAAGTGCGGTGAATAGGGCAACAAATATTCGCCGCAAATTGTGCGGAGAATAATAAAAGTGGGGAATAGGTTAGGCATATTTTAATATGGAAAAGCGGAATTAACTCAGATAAGATGCAGGGTAATCGTTGACAGAGAGTGTTTAAGAGGATAATTCGCCCTAGTTTTGTTTTCTTTTTCTTTTTGCTGGCTATCGATATCTTTTTTAATCTCCTGAATATCAGCAATATCTTGTATGCGGCCAGATGCTTCTTTGTTCTTTAAGAAATCACCCAGACCGATATAATTAATCAATAATCCATTCACATCTAACTGCTGCATATTTGGCATTGCTTCGACAAATTCAATTCCATCGATACTCATAAGTATATCGATGCGCAAAGGGGGTAACCGATTTGTGTAATATAACCCGGTACGAGGAAATCTTCTTTATTAAACCCAAGAGCCCCCATTCCAAAATCAGTCAATACCCGAAGCATTTTGTCTGCATTATCTTCGGAAATATTGATCCAGATATCGAGGTCGCCTGTATTTCGAGGCTTGCCATGAAATGCCAGGGCATACCCCCTACTACCATGTAAGCTACTTCATGACTATTAAGGAGGCGAATGAAATCTTCAAAATCAGGGGCAAGGATCATGCTTTCATTTTAATTCGCCTAACAATATTTTTATCCATACGTTCATTTTTTTGCAACATTTGACTCATTAAGAAAGTTACTGCTGCAAGTCGTTGAATTGCTGACTTGAGTTTCCAGAAATCGAAGTCATCGTTGTTTTCCTTTGCGTCTTTTAAAGTAGATCTATGTACAACAGGTACGATTTGGCGAGTAAACTGGGAAGGGACACTTTTGGTCTTAGATATTAAATTTTTTCGTTCAATACGAACGGAGTCATTTTCGTATGCAGTTTTGGCCTTACTCAAGTAATTATTTAATGTGTTATAGTTAAACTCGGGATAGTTGGAACAAAGGATCTTCAGATTGGAGAAGACTTCGAATGAAAAATCATCCCGTTTTTTCCAATGTATGATTACAACTCTTTTATTGGGTAACTCGGACATATTATCCCAAATATAACAAATAAACTGCGAATATTGGTCATTTTACTGCCTGTGCTTTAAACGACTCCCGCCATATTCCATATTAATCCACCAAGCCCTTACCTTTGCGCTAATTTTTACGATACATGAGAATTTTCTACATCCTACTGCTGACAGCTATATCCATTCAAACCTATGCCCAGCAAAGGCAGGATTCTGTCATCCATATCAACGAGGTGGTCATCAACGAGAACCGTTTCAGCACGCCTATCTCAAAGCAAAACCGGAATGTGTACGTCATCGATAAGGCCACCATCGCCCAATTGCCGGCCCGCAGCCTCCAGGAAATCCTCCAATATGCCAACGGGGTAGACATCCGCCAGCGAGGCCCCTTCGGCAGCCAGGCAGACATCAGCGTGGACGGCGGCTCTTTTGAACAAACCGTAGTCCTCGTCAACGGCACAAAGATCATTGACAACCAGACGGCCCACAACATGCTCAACCTCCCCATCCCCGTGGAGGCGATCGAGCGGATAGAAGTGATCCGCGGCCCGGCCGCCAGGATCTATGGTATCAACAGTCTCACCGGCGCGGTGAATATCATCACGAAGAAGCCGGAGCAGTCAGGTATATTAGTATCAGCTTTCGCCGGGTCGAATTTTGAAAAGGATACCGCCGGCACCAGGGAGACCTTTTACGGCACCGGCATCCAGCTCGGAGGGGTCATCAGCAAAGCGAAGCAACAGCATTCCCTTTTCGGTTCCTATGACAAAAGCAATGGCTACCGGTTCAATACCCAGTTCGAAAACGCTAAGTTTTTCTACCAGGGCAACTACCAGCTCAACGATGCCAATGAGATCATGACTTCGGCTGGTTATATCGATAACAGTTTCGGCGCCAATGGATTCTATGCCGCTCCCGGCGACAAATTCTCCACAGAAGCGGTGAAGACCGTCATCGCATCCGCACAGTCGAGGCATGCAATTTCAGAAAGGTTTACCCTCATGCCCCGGATTAGCTACCGGTACAACGACGACGATTACCGTTATCTCGGCAAAACCAACCCCAACGTAGGCAGGAGCCGGCACTACACCAACTCCATGGCCGTCGAATTGAACAGTACCTACGCGCTGCGCGTAGGGGAGTTAGGATTTGGTGTGGAAGGGAGGAAAGAAGATATCAACTCTTCCAATATCGGCCAGCACGACCGTGAGAACCTGGCGTTTATGCACAGTATCGGGTCTATCTGCTGGATAATAAGCTCGACGTAAACGCGGGCACTTATGTCAATTACAATTCGGATTATAACTGGCAGATATACCCCGGTGTGGATGCCAGCTATGCCATCACTAAAGCGTTCCGCGTCACCGGGAACCTGGGCACCAGCCAGCGCATCCCTTCTTTCACGGATCTTTACCTGAACCAGCGCCCCGGCAATATCGGGAACCCGGACCTCAGCCCGGAGGATGCCCTGCAGGGCGAATTGGGATTCAAGTTCGCACATCGGGAGCTGACGGTGAACGCCAGCGGCTTCTACAGGAACATCAGCAGCTTCATCGACTGGACTCGCATGGTCACCACCGAGCCCTGGCAGAGCAATAACGTGGGCGACCTGCGCACCAAAGGTTTCAACATAAGATCCGATTACCGCCTCCCCATTTCCGATAAGTCAAAACTACATATCCAGCTGGCGTATTCCTTCCTGGATTCCGAGTCGGCCGGCGCAAAGGCGCTCTATTCCAAGTACCTGATCTCATCCCTGAAGCACCAGGTGACCAATACCATTTCGTTCAATTACAGCGGCCTCTCCGTGCTGGCGGCTACGCGTTACAACGACCGTATCTCCGGCAAGTCGTATTTCATCAACGACTTCCGCATCAGCCAGGCCATCCGCCGGTTCACCGTGATGGTGGATGCCCAGAATGTCTTCAATACCGTTTACAACGAGATCGGCGCTATTCCGTTGCCTTCGCGCTGGTTTAGCCTGGGGCTGAAGTATACGAACCTGTAGGACTTTTCTTAATAATACGTGAAAACCGCCGGCATGATGAATGCCGGCGGTTTTTTTATTACATTTAGCCCCGGGGAATGCATCGCATCCAATTAGACTGAGAACAGGGCAATACTATCGGGATATGCTTACAATCAACCATTATTTGCCCGTGCAAAACATAGGGGCGTAAATTATCAACTTGTCTACCGACCGGTCATACGACGAAAAGGACCTCCTGCTGCGGGTAGCGGCGGGGAACGAACAGGCATTCGGGAGCTCATTTCCCGGCATGCGGGGTTGCTCCATGCTTTCCTGTTAAAGATCACCCGTGATCCTGCGGAGGTGGACGAGCTCGTACAGGATACCTTCCTGAAGATCTGGATGGCCCGGGAGTGGCTGGGGAAGTAAAGAACTTCAAGAAGCCTTATCTGTTCACCATCAGTAAGAATCTGGCCGTCAACCTGCTCCGGAAATCCGTCCGCGACCGGCTGCGGCACACGCAATGGGCGGCGGAGGTAGCCCCGGAAACAGGTGAGGCTTCCGACGAATGGAAGTGGAAACTGTTCGATGAAGCCATTGCGCAGCTGCCGCCGCAGCAGCAAAAGGTCTGGATCATGGCTAGGAGGGATGGGAAGAAGTACCAACAGATAGCAGATGAACTGGGGCTGAGCCGTGAGTCGGTCAAGAAATACCTGCAGCTGGCGTCTGCGGCTATCAGCAGATATATCAGCGGGCATCCTGAAAAGTATGCCTTGTTCATCATCGCCCTGGCCGGGCTGTAGGCCTTTGTTATTGAGTACCGGCTAAAAAAGCCGGTTTTTTTGTGCGGCATACCCCTTTTGGCTTTTTTGATTGATCTACTATCACCACACCACATGAATACGGACGAAAAACGATATGAGGAGCTCATCAGCCGATGGTTTAAAGGCGATGAATCGGACGAAGACGCTTACGCGCTGCATACGCTGCTGAACGACCCTCAGGGGATACGGAGCTGGCTCAGGCGCTGGAGCATGCGTACCACAACCTGGAGGCGCCCGGTTATCCCGATGCGCGCGCCGGAGAGCTGGCAGAAAAGATCGTTTCGCTTTCTCCGCCAGACAATGGGCCGGAGGCAGAAACGAAGGTGCGCCACCTCAGCCGGTGGACCGTCGCGGCCTCCGTGCTGCTGGTCATCGGTTTATCGGTGTGGTTGCTGCTTAGCCGCCAGGGCGGCTCCGGTGCGCCGGACACAGCAGGCATGCAGCAGGAGATCGTACCGGGGAAAACCGGGGCGCTGCTGACGCTGGCGGACGGATCGCAGGTATCTCTGGATTCTTTAGAGAACGGCGCCATCGCATTGCAGGGCGGCGTCACGGCAAAGGTTGCCAACGGAGTGCTGACGTATGAAGGCGCAGGTGACAAAACGGTGTTTAATACGCTGACAACCCCAAAGGCCGGCAGTATCACCTCACCCTGCCCGATGGCTCCGGTATCTGGCTGAATGCCGCCAGCGCCGTACGATATCCTACCCGCTTCTCCGGGAAGGAGCGCCGGGTGGAGATCAGGGAGAGAGGCTTACTTCGAGGTCGCGGCCAACAAGGCGCAGCCTTTTATTGTGGAAGTAGACGATAGGGCAGTGGTGCAGGTGCTCGGAACGCATTTCAATATCCAGGCCTACGCAAACGAAGCGCAGATCGCCACCACGTTGCTGGAAGGCAGTGTCCTGACAGCGCCGGGCATGCAGATAACACCCGCGGCAATGCATCTCCGTCCGGGGCAGCAGGCGCTGTTGTCAAGAAAAGGCGATGGCGGCATGAAGCTGGTGAAGAATGCGGATATAGATAAAGTTATGGCCTGGAAGAACGGCTTGTTCAATTTTAACGGCGCTACGCTGGAAGAAGTGATGAAGCAGCTGGAGCGCTGGTATGATATAGAAGTGATGTATGAAAATGGCATACCGGAAAGAAAGCTGACAGGAAAGATGACGAAGGACATTCCACTGGAAGGCTTGCTGCTAGGATTGAAAGAACTGGGTATCCATTGCCGCCTGGAAGGCAGGAAACTGATCGTGTTACCGTAATGATTATGCCAATAGACATGAAGAATTAAACTAAGCAATCAGCCGGAAAAGAAAGCGCCGGAAGTGGTTCGAAGCACTCCCGGCAGCGGGTCTGGCTGATTCAAATTGAGGTCTGAACTCCATTTTAACAACCAAACGATGCTAATGTATGCAAAAATTGCATTTGGTTCCGGGATTCCCATGCCCGGACCACTCACCAAAATCTTGTTGGTCATGAAGTTGACGATGTTGCTGCTGCTGGTCTCCGTGTTCACGGTGTGGGGCAAAGGGAAAGCCCAGCAGGTAACGCTTTCAGGAAAGAACCTGTCCCTTCAGCAGGTGTTCTCCGCCGTGGAGAAACAAACCGGTTATGTAACGATGGCCAACGAAGGTATTTTCACAGGTTCGCGGGCGGTGTCGCTGGATGTGGCGCAGATGCCGCTGCACACGCTGCTGGACCTGGTCCTGAAAGGACAGCGCATCCGGTACAACATCCAGGGTAAAACTATTTTCCTTTCCCATACAACAACGGCCGAACCGGATGCTCCCGAAGCGCCGGTACTCATTTACGTAAACGGTCGGGTGCTCGATTCCACAGGCAGCCCGCTGGAAGGGGCCTCCGTGCAGATTAAAGGCAGATCCGGCGGTGTGGCCACGGATAAGACCGGGTTCTTTAGCATCGCCGCGCAGGAAGGCGATCTAATAGTCATTACCTACATAGGGTTTCATAAGAAGGAATATTTAGTGGATGGAATGCCGGGAGAAAAGACATTCATATTGCGGGCGGTACAAACCGGCATCGGCGAAGTGGCGATCGTCTCCACCGGTTACCAGCAGCTGCCAAAGGAAAGGGCGACCGGCTCATTCACCTACATCAACCGGGAAATGATCAACCGCAGTCCCGGCCCGGATATCCTTTCCCGCCTTGAAGGCATTACCAACGGCCTCCTGTTCAACCGCACCAGCGCGGAGGAGAGAACGTAGAAGAATTCCAGCTGGAAAGCCGGGGCCGCGCAACGATCATGTCGGAATCGTCTCCCCTCATCGTGGTGGATAATTTCCCGTTCGAAGGGAACATCCGCGACATCAACCCCAACGACGTGGAAAGCGTCACCATCCTGAAGGATGCGGCCGCCGCTTCTATCTGGGGCGCCCGCGCAGGCAACGGTGTGATCGTCATAACCACGCGGCAGGGCAACTATAACCGGAAGGCCCAGGTGTCTTTCTCCGCCAACACGGCCTTCTCCCGAAAGCCGGATCTGTTCTATGACAGGGCCTTCATGCCTTCGCCCATGGTGATGCAGATACAGAAAGAGAAGTTCCTGCGGGGCGACTGGATGACAAATGAAAACGGGATGATCGCATTTTCCCCTTATGCGGAATTGCTCATCAAACAACGCGATCACTTCATCAGTGATGTCGAATTTGCCAGGAAGAGCAGCGCATGATGAACACCGACATCCGGAACGATGCGCTGAAATACCTCTATCAGCCGGCCTTGCAGCAGCAATACGCAGTCAGCATCAATGGCGGCAGTAACGTAAACAAATACTTCTTTTCGCTCGGGTACGATAAAATGCGCTCCGCCATGGTGGGTAACGATAACCAGCGGATCACCCTGAACGTGCAGAATGCCTTCAAGCCCATTCCCGCATTGGAGATCAATACGCGCGTCAGTTACAGCAGATCGAAGGCGAACAACAACGCCTTCACCATGACGGACCTTTCCGGCAGTACCTCCGGCTTGCAGCCGTATACCGCGCTGGTAGATGAATTCGGTAACCCGGTGAAGATCGAGTACCAGATCCGTACCGCTATTGCAGACAGTGCGGAGAAAACGGGCTGTTGCCCTGGTATTACAACCCGCTGGAAGAAGTAAGGCGGGCGGATAATACCACCACCTCGGCGTTCCTGAACCTGCTGGGCAATATCCGATACCGGATTGTGAAAGGCGTGGAGCTGGATGCTACTTATCAATATACAGAACAGAATACATCTTCCCGGTCGCTGTACGATAAGGAAACCTGGTACGTGCGGAACCTCGTTAACAATTACACCCAGCCCAACGGAACCCGGCCCATTCCATATGGCGGCATCCTGAAGCTGGGAAGCCCCGTTCAGCGGGTGCAACATTCGGGAAGGGTGCAGCTCAATGCGCAGAAAAGCCTGGACGATCATGACCTGGTCTTCCTCGGAGGAGCGGAACTGCGCCAGGCCGTGGAAGAGAGCTTTCCCGAAACGGTTATGTACAACTATGATGTGGACAGGGGCGTCGGTACTTCCCGGATGGACTTCGTCAGGAATTACAAATTGTATACCTCATGGGCCAGCGCCCCGATACCCGGCGTAAGCGAAAACACATTTTACAGAATAGACCGATACCTGTCTTACTTCTCCAACGCCTCCTATACTTACAGGTCGAAGTATATCCTGAGCGGCAGCGCCCGGTGGGACGGATCCAACCTCTTCGGGGTGAAGACGAACCAGAAAGGGACGCTGCTCTGGTCTGCCGGCGGCAGCTGGAACCTCTATGCGGAGCCGTTCTTCAACGTTGATTGGGTGAACCAGCTGCGGGTACGTGCCACGTATGGCAGCAGCGGCAACGTCAACAAATCGGTATCCACTTTCCCGGTAATCGATTACTCCGCCGCCATCGCCCTGAACCCGGACCTGGAGCCTTACGCTGCACTGACTTCCCCGGGAACCCTTCCCTGCGCTGGGAGCAGGTCAACACCCTGAACCTGGGGCTCGACTGGGCCGTACTCAAAGGAAGGATCAGCGGCAGCTTCGAGTTTTTTTCCAAGAAGGCGAACGACCTGATCGGCGACGCTTTCCTGGCGCCGTCTACCGGCATCAACCCCGCCAACAACCAGATTTCCGAATACCGGTATAACTATGCCGCGCTGAACACGAAGGGCGTGGACGTGCAGATAATTACGAAGAACCTGGAGGGTGTTGTCAGCTGGCAAACGAACTGGCTGTTCAATTACGCGAAAGATAAAGTAAAGCACTACTATAATTCAGGTACGCTGAACGGCAATGCCTATGTCGGCTACCTGGGGTACCAGTGCCGCTGGAGATCGGGCGTTCGATTTCGGGGATTTATGCATACCCATGGCAAGGGCTCGACCCCGCTACCGGACGGGTACTGATCTATAAAGACGGTCAGCATTCCACCGATTACGCCGGATACCTGGCTTCCTGCGGCCGGAAGACATGGTATATGCCGGGGTGACCAATCCGCCATTCTATGGCTCCATATTGAATAATATCGAATGGAAACGGCTGCAACTGAGTGTGCTGCTCAGCTGGAAGGCAGGATACGTGTACCGGAGATCGTCGTTATTCCCAGGGATGGAATACACCGGCACGGGAGCTTTCCATACAGACCTGTTGCAGAAATGGATGAAGCCCGGCGATGAGCGCACGACGAACGTACCCGCCGGCGGTGGCCTCTCCGGGTTCGATCAGAGCGAATCGACATTGTACCTCTATTCCAAATCACTGATCTCGAAAGGGGATCATATCGCCCTGCAGGACGTGAGCCTGAATTACCTGCTGCCCACCGGCAAAAGAACGCCGCCGTTGTTCAAGTCGGCCAGGATTTACCTGTACGTCCGCAACCTCGGGTTCCTCTGGAAGGCCGATCGCAACAACATCGACCCCACTACGCCCAACGCCCGGTATCCGCAGCCGTTACAATTCAATACCGGCATCCAGTTATCCATTTAAAGCAACATCCAATTCGCGACAACATGAAACATGCATTCCAAATCTATACAGGGTTCGTCCTTCTCCTGCTGATGGCAGGGTGCAGCGGGGATTTCCTCGAAGTGAAGCAGTTAAAGAGCCTGCAGGTTCCCCATACCATTGCGGATTTCCAGGCGCTGATGGATCACAATTTCTCCCCGGCAATACCGCCCATACCCTCGGCGCCAACGGGAGCGATGAGTATATCATGCCGGAGCCGCGGTGGAACCAACTGGCAACGGAGAGCAATTCCTACCTGCGGGACATATATACCTGGTCGAAGAACATCAACATGCTGCAATACGAGCAGAACCAGGACTGGAACCGCGCTTATGTTTATATCTTTTACGCCAATCACGCCCTGGCCGGGATCGGCGCCATTACGCCCGCAGCAGGCGAACAGGCAGCCTGGAATAATGTGAAAGGCAGCGCGCATTTTTTCAGGGCCTTCCATTACTATGCCCTGGCGCAGCAATATGCATACCCTTATGCACAGACGGATCATCCCAACGGCCTGCCCCTGCGGCTGGATGCGGATGCGACGCTGAAAGTACAGCGCTCCTCCGTTCATGAAACATACCGCCAGATGCTGGACGATGCCTTGAAAAGCGCGGAGCTTTTGCCTGCGGAAACAAAGCGGGCGAATTATATCCGTCCGGGGAAGGTGGCCGCTTATGCGTTGGCGGCAAAGATATACCTGGCTATGGAGGACTATGAAAAGGCCGCGCAGTACGCCGGTCTGTGCCTTGGTTTACGGGGCGACCTGGTCGATTTCAATACCCTGGGCGCCGATGCCCCTGCGAAGCTATACGACTATGCTTTCGAGGCAGATTTCGGTGTCAGCAATCCGGAAGTCCTGTACTACGCTGTTTCAGATAATGGATATGCCATGGCACTGAATAATATTTTCAAAGACAGGGCTGAATTTCATCCTGACCTGCTGGCATTGTATGAACCCGGAGACATCCGGCCGAAAGTCTATTTCAGGCCATATGTGGATTTTGAAGGATACAGGTTCCCTGTGTTCAAGGGTTCTTACGCTACGTATGGTAATTTTTCCGGCCTGGCGGTAGATGAGATCTACCTGCTGCGGGCGGAATGCTTCGCCCGGTTGAACCAGCCAGACAAAGCATTGGCGGATCTCAACAAGCTGTTACAAAACCGTATAGAACCCGCTTATTTCACGCCGGTAACGGAACAGGATACAGAGCTGCTGCTGAAGCGGATCTTCCTGGAAAGGCGTAAGGAAATGGTCTTCCGTGGCACACGTTGGGAAGACCTACGCCGGCTGAATAAAGAACTGCGCTTCGCGCAGACGCTGGTGCGCGAGATCGGCGGGAACCGGTATGAATTACCGCCCAACGATCCGCGTTACACTGGCCCATCCCGCAGTCTGAAATAGACGCAGGGGCGTTGCACAGAATCCGAGATAAGATATAAACGAAGGTGACGCACACGTCGTTTCCGCGCTATAAAGCGCCGGAACAGGGTGCGCCTTTTCCGAACCGAAAAGAATATACCATGCAAAAGCAAACTATCCGCAGGCTGATGGCCCTGCTTGTCTTTTCCCTGTTCTCCATGAACCTGTTTGCGGGGCCTGTAAAGCGCGATTACACCATTGAAGGCACTTTGCAGCAAGTCCGGGAGGGAAAGGTATTCCTGTTGAAACAATACCCCACCGGGCAGGAGACGGATAGTGCCGTCCTCGTGAACGGAAATTTCAGGTTTACGGGAATATTGAAAGACGATATTGTTTCCGCCATGTTGATGATGCGCATGCCGGCAACAGCGGCGCAACTGGCGGAGAATCCCTCGCGACAATGAGCAGCCGGCATTTTTATCTATCCGCCGGCAACCTGACCGTTACCGGGAACCGGCTGGAAGACCTCCGGTTCAGCGGCACAACGGTAGCATATGATTTCATGCGCCTGAATGCTGTGCTGGAACCCATCAATGCCAGCCTGTCGGCTATTGCTGCACAGTACAGGAAGTGCAGTACGATGGAAGCGTTCCCCGGGAAAGAGGATTCACTGTCGGGTTATAATAAAGCGTCAGCACAGCTGGCGGAAGATTATCGTGCTTCCGAAAACGTTTTGTCCGGGAGCACCCTGCATCGCTGCTGAGCCTGGCGATGGTGATGTCGATGACAGCGGTGGTAGATACTAAAGATGCGGAAGAGATGTCGGCGCTGCTGGATGGTTTGTCGCCCGCAATTAAGAACCGCGACGATATGCAGGCCATCGCGAAACGACTGTCTGTATTAAAGACCCTGACAGCGGGAAGCCCGCGGTGGAATTTGCCATGCCGGATACATCGGGTAACCCGGTGGCGCTGTCGTCTTTCCGGGGAAGTACGTCCTCATTGAATTCTGGGCCAGCTGGTGCGGCCCCTGCCGGGCACAAACGCCCTACCTGTTGAAAAGCTATGCGGCGTTTAAAGGAAAGGGCTTCGATATCCTCGGCATCTCACTGGATGATAACCGTGCCAGATGGATCAAAGCCATACATGAAGACGCGCTTCCCTGGACGCAGGTGTCTGAACTGAAAGGGCATCAGAGCGTCATCGTTGCCAAATATGCCATCACGGGCATCCCGCTTAATTTCCTCATCGACCCCAATGGCGTCATTGTGGCGTCGAACCTCCGGAACGACGAGCTGTTCATCAAACTATCGGAACTACTCAAATAAACATCCATGTAAAAATGATGAAGATGAAGTCTTTACAATTACTATCGTTATTGCTTTTATCCGGCATGTTTGTTACTGCTGGAGACGGAGGCCGGGATTTCGTGATCAGGGGCCATTTCAGGAAAGTGAAGCAGGGAAAGATCTTTCTGTTGCAGCAGGCTTCGCTGGTACAGCGGTCGAAGTATCCGGGCGCATATTTGCAGGACAGCGCGGTGATCGCCGACGGGAAGTTTCAGTTTAAAGGAAAGATCGGGGAAGATGTGGTGGAGGTGTTTTTTACGATGCGGTTACCCGTGAGCGACGCACTGCTGGCCGCCGATCCCCTTGCAGGCCATCAAACGCTGTATGGATACCTCTCAGGTGGAGAAATGGTGATGTCAGGCAATGATCTGAGTGATGTAGTTATTTCAGGTAGCCCGGAAAGAACAAGTTTAAGCAGCTGGACGATCAGCTGCGCCCATTGCGGGCCGCCAGTCAGGAGATATTCAGGGAACAGTTGAAGTGGTCGTCCGCTCCCATATCCCCGAAAAAGAACGTGCGGTGGCAACATATGCGCGGCGGTCCGACAGCCTGAAGACATTGCAGCACCAGGTAGAAACGGACTTTATCCGCCAACACCCTTCCGCTTTGGTGAACGTTGCCATATTGAAAGGCCGGGCGGCCGTCGCGGAAACACCCAATGCCGGAGAGGTCGATCAGTTGATAGAAGGTTTGGCGCCCGAACTCAGGAACAGGCCAGACATGCTGGCGGTCAGTAAACGATTGAAGGGACTTGCCTCACTGGTGCCCGGTAAACCTGCGCTCGATTTCAGTTTGCCCGATACCGCAGGCCGTTCCGTGACCCTGTCTTCCTGCGGGGAAGTATGTGTTGGTCGAGTTTTGGGCTAGCTGGTGCGGGCCTTGCCGCTCGCAGATCCCTTACCTGAAGAAAAGTTATGCAGCGTTTAAAGATAAGGGCTTTGAAATACTCGGCGTTTCACTCGATGATGACCGGGCAAAGTGGATGAAGGCCATTCATGATGAGCAGTTACCCTGGCCGCAGGTGTCTGATGTGCAAGGACTGGAAAGCCCGGTGGTGCCCATGTACGGCATTACCGGCATCCCGTTGAGTTACCTGCTGGATACCGCCGGCGTGATCATTGCCAGGATCTCCGAAACGATGCGCTTTCTAAGAAGCTGGCGGAATTGCTGGATAATAAGGATACGGCGCAGGGCGTGCGGTTCGATCATAATTTTTCCTGGCGCAAATCAAGGCAAAGGCAAAAGCGGAGAACAAGTTTATTTTCATGGATTGTTACTCCACCTGGTGCGCGCCTTGCGTGGCCATGTTCAAAGAAGTGTTTCCCCGCAAAGAACTGGGCGATTTTTTCAATGACAAGTTCATCTGCGTAAAACTCCAGTTGAATAAAACCGATCAGGATGATGAATATGTCAGGATGTGGTACCGGGACGTTGAGCAGATCACTACGGCCTGTCCCATACCTTCCAACCCTACATTTTTGTATTTCTCCCCGGAAGGCGAACTGGTGCATAGGGTACCGGGCAGCCAGGACGGTGTCGGGCTCGTCGCTAATTCCACCGACGCCATGAACCCTGAAAAGCAATATTATACCCTGCTGAAAAGGTTCGGTCAATCGGAGGCAAAAACGCCTGCGATGATGAAGCAATTAGCGGAAATGTCGCAGCAGGTAATGGAAAAGGAAAACGCCCTCCGGTTTGCGGAGATGTATATCGGTATGCAGCCAGACATCCTGGCCCCGGATAACCTTCGCTTTGTCATGCGTTTCGCCGCCGGTAGCAAAGAGCCTGGTTTCCGGGTACTGTTACAGCATCCGGAAAAGATAGATGCATTGTTTGGGGAAGGTAAGGCAAATGAGATCGTCCGGAGCGTGATCTTCAACGAAGAGGTGATCCCTTTTTTGGGAAATGCCGGGGCTCGTCGCCCGACTGGAAGTCGATGCAGGACAGGGTGGCTGCGAAGTATCCGGAACATGCTGAGCAGGTGGTTTGGCAATACCGCGCGCAGCATTATTTAGGTCAACGTGATTGGCCGCATTTCCAGGAAAGCGTCATGGCTTATATGCAGCAATATGCGGCAACTACAGAGAAAGGCACGGTACATGTGTTCGCCCGCGGCGTATTGGAGCATATTTCCGACAAGGAATGCATAACCGCCGCGCTCGGCTGGAGCCGGCAGGCGCTGGCAAAGGATAGTACCAACCCTGAGTTTATGCATACCTATGCGGGACTACTGTATAAGTCCGGTAAGCGGAACGATGCGCTGACGGCGATGGAAGAAGCAGTGAGGCTGTCCGTTGGGGGGAAGATAAAGCGGACTATACGAAAGAACTGGAGCAGATGCGGCGCCGGCAAAAGACCTGACATAACTGATATCCCTTCCTGTGAAGGCGCATCGGCCTGTCCCGAAACGGACGGGCCGTTTTGTTTATGCCGTTTGCCGGCTTGCGATGGCGGCAAATTTTGGATATCTTGCCAGCCGGATATTTCATCAGACAGATCAATTACATGGAGAATAACAGCGCCGCCGCACCCTTGCTGCAAACCAAACCGCACTTTCATATCCTCGACGGATTAAGAGGCGTGGCCGCCCTGGCGGTCATCATCTTTCACTTTATGGAATGGGTGTACGTTCCCGAACAGAACTTCATCGGGCACGGGTTTTTAGCGGTGGACTTCTTCTTCTGCCTGTCGGGTTTTGTGATCGGGTATGCCTATGACGACCGTATATCAAAAATGGGGCTTCGCACTTTCTTCACCGCGCGTATCATCCGGCTGCATCCGCTGGTGATAGCGGGTTCCGTGCTGGGCCTGCTGGCCTTTTGGTTAGACCCGTTTGCGGCCTACACCGAAACCTACAGCGTGGGTAAGATACTCCTGGCTTTCGTGTGCTCGCTGTTGCTCATTCCTTTTCCGGTTATTGCCGACCGGTCTTTCAACCTGTTTAGTTTTAATGCGCCGTCCTGGTCGTTGTTTTGGGAATATGTCGCCAATATCGTTTATGCCCTGGTGCTGTGCAGGCTGAAGCGCGTTTACCTGCTCGCGCTGGCCGCCGTTTCCGCAGTCTGGATATGCTGGGTGGCATATCGGGCCGGCAACCTGCTGGGCGGTTGGAGTGGCCCTACTTTCTGGGATGGCGGTGCGAGGATATCGTATTCTTTCCTGGCGGGATTGCTGATATACCGTTCCGGCTGGATCATCCGTAACAAACTGGGTTTCGTTGGACTGGCGTTTTTGCTGTCCCCGGCCTTTATCATGCCATCTACTTCCTGGAACTGGTTGACGGAGCCGCTGGTCGTGCTGGTGTATTTCCCACTGTTGATCTCGCTGGGCGCCGGGGCGGTATTGTCGCCCGGAATGCGGCGGATATGCATATTCTCCGGCAATATCTCCTATCCGTTATATATGACGCATTACGCCGTGATGTGGATCTTCGGGAACTGGTATCTCAGCCATAAGCCGGGAACGACGGAACTGACGGTTGTTGTGACAGGTGGTACGCTTTTGCTGGTGGGTTTTGCCTGGTTGGTGATGGCGGGGTATGATATCCCCGTGAGGAAGTGGCTGAACGACCGGCGAAAAGCCTTACATTAGTGTATTCCTGAATTTTAAAATTCCTTCCCGATGAGAAAACTGATCTACGGCATCAATCTTACGGCAGACGGCTGTTGCGACCATACCAAAGGAAAAGGCGGCGAAGATATTCATTACTATTTTGCAGACCTTTACCGGGATGTGGATCTCATCGTATACGGACGTACGACCTACGAGCTGATGGTGCCTTTCTGGCCGGATATGGCCCGCGACCAGACGGGGCCGGACTCGGTCGTAGCCTTTGCGAAAGCTTTCGACGCTATTGATAAGCTTGTTTTTTCCCGGACACTGGAACAAGCCGGCGCGCGCACGACCATTCTGCGCGAAAATCCTATTGAGGAGATCGCACGGTTGAAGCGGCAGCCCGGAAAGAATATTTCGCTGGGCGGCGTAGATCTGGCGTCGCAATTGGTGGCTGCGGGACTGGTTGATGAATTTCACTTCGTCATTCATCCGGTGATCGCTGGGGCAGGCAGGCGGTTGTTTGATCAGATGCCTTTGCCGGAGCAGCTCAATCTTAAGTTGGCGGAATCGAGGCTGCTGCCCTCCGGATCGATGGCGCTGCATTACCTGAAGCAGTAATACGATAGTTAACCTTTCAGCTTGGCCATGATCAGTTTCCTGATCAGTTCAACCGGTAAAGGCTTTGAATGGGGAAATGGAGGCTGTCCTTCGTTCCTTTGGCTTTATATGGGGCAATCTCCTCTTCCAGCTCCGGAAGGCCGTAAACCGGGTAAAAACCAATATGTTTCTTATAAGCCGCAAAGTACAGGTGATGTTTGCCGACTTTGTACGCAGGCATGTTATAGCGGATGCTTTCTTCCGTTCCGGGAACGGTGGCAAAGAATAGTTCCCTCAATAAAACGAGCCTTTCCCGGATGTCGGGCTCAAATTGCGAGATGTATTTTTCGACTCCGTTCATGGTTTGAATTTTAATTGATATATCCCCAACCGGTAATCCGCTCGGAACGGACGCGGGTATCTTTTGTCGTAATCAGGATCGTTGAGGGTATTGAGGAATTCCACGATGGTATTGATGTCTTTGAATTCCACGCGCACGGCGGCGGCGAGTGGGTCCAGCCGGGTGCGGTCTACGTTGCGGTTGCGGGGAGGTTTGCCGTGCATGTCTTCATAGAAGAACAATACATCGTTGAGGGTTTGGAATTTGCCGTTGTGCATGTAGGGCCTGGTGAACTTCAGGTTGCGAAGCGTGGGCGTCCGGAAGCCGTAGGTGCCGAGGATGCCCGAGTCGGATACGGGCAACTTTTCATTATCGGGCGCGCCCAGGACGTGGGATTTGAAATCGGACAACATAGGCCCGCTATGGCAGCGTGCGCAGCCGGACTGTATAAATAACCGCATGCCTTCCTGTTCCCGGTCCGAAAGGGCGGAGCGGTCGCCGCGCATGAACTGGTCGAACCGCGAGCCGGAGGCCGTCAGCGAGCGCTGGAATGCGGCAAGCGCTTTGGTGATATCGGTGAGGGTGACGGCGTTGCTTTCGGGGAATACTTTCTTAAAGAGCCGTTGATACCCGGCGATGCTGTTTACCCGTTTCACCACTTCGTCTGTGATCAGTTCTTCCCCGAAGCCGTGCCCTCGCATTTCTTCGAGCGTTTTCATGGGCATGGCGGCCTGTTCTTCGAGGCCTTTTGCGCGGAGGTCCCAGAACATGGGGGCTTCTTCAGGGGTGTATTGTCCGTCTGGGCCGATGCCGTTGAAGGCGGTATTGAGGAGTGATTGGGAATTGCGTTTGGTGAAGGGGATGTTGTTGCCCTGGTTGAAGCGGCGCTTTTCGCCCAGGCCTTTGCCGTTTACGCCGATGGATAGGTCGATGCTTTCGGCGTAGCCGAAGTCCGGATGGTGGCATGTGGCGCAGGCAACGTCTTTCCCGCCGGATAATACCGGGTCATAAAACAATAACCGGCCCAGCTCCACTTTTTCGGGAGTGGTAGGGTTGTTGGCGGAGAGCGGTAGGTGAGTGGCAATGCGTCGATCGTTCCCAGGCCGGGAAGTTCTTTCTTTTCGGCAACGTCGGTATTGCCGGCCGGTTTGCCGGGCTGCTGGCAGGCATGCACGGCTATAATGCCGGCCAGGAGGAGTAGTATGGCGTAGCGGACACCCGGGCGCATAGATGCTTATCAATAATTTCCCGTCAAGATAATAAATAACGAGCAAATTATCTTTTATTTCCCGGATGGTTTTGGGATGCTGCGGTTACCCTGGCATGTCTGCCGCTCCCTCCGAAAGACTTGGTCTGACTTGACTGTCGGCATGCTGTGCAAGTTCGGTTACATCTGCATCATGTTGTAGTACCAGGTTGGATGTAATAGCCCTTCGGTTACCAGCCCGCATGCCGGTGGTGAAAAGTCGGTTTCGGGTTTTTGATATTCCGGGGCTTATCAAGCTGTGTTTCCACGGATACATCTTCGGGCTCGGTTTCCCCGCCAGGGTGCTGCTGTTATGATGATCCGGGAGCTCATCTATCATCTTGCATACAGTGATTTCCGAATGCTGCTGCGTGTCGTTCGCGAGTTGATTCTCCTTTAGATAACTTTCCTGGTGCTTCGCGGGATTTTGACGCTCTGCACGTGTGTCTATGATGGGGAGGCACTGTTATGGAATTCGTTGTTAGTGGCCGTTTCGCCTGCGATCATGGCATCCTGCTGCGGGAGGCCAGGTTGAGCTGCGGCGGTTGCTGCAACATCTACGCCCATCAGCTGCATGAGATGGAACTGGCTATCCAGTACGGGGTAGTAATTCCCATTCTCCAGGGTCATGAATTCAATCGCCATCGCGATGAACAGGGGTTCGCTGGTCCCGGCCGGTATCTGAACGGTAAGATCTTCCGGGTGGATGGGTTTCCTGCCCTTGGGAACAGGAGCGGAGCAGGCGGATTCAAACGTAAACGTCTCTTTTTCAAAGTCCACTACCGCCACGCCTAACTTCAGCCGGGCGTGCGTGGCATGCTTCGGGAACCTGATGCCATCGGCCGGTGCAAAGGCTGGCAAACCCACCCGGACGATTCCTTCTGCGCGGTCAACAACATGCTGTAACGGCAACCTGACGATCATCCCGAACCTGCCTGTGGAGCTGAAATTGAAACCATTCAGCAGGGAGATGTCCCCGTTCATGAGCATGCGGTTGCCCCTCGGGTGCCCGGAATCCGAATTGATCACTTCTTTACAGACCTTGGTGAGCCGGCTATGCAGTTCATCATTCGCGACCTTTGGTATCATGGTACGAAAGGCCCGCCGGATCAGAGCGCTGCCTTTGGCCGCCTGGCCAAATTCGGTGGTGTTGATCCGTGCCTGTGCGTAATTAGGGTCTTTGGCAAATCTCTTCGCTGTGGGGCCGCCTTTTCTTCTGAGTCCGTATTCGCCGTTTCTTTTCCGGTAAATACTCATGTTTTGCGTTGGCCCCAGCATCTGCAGGAGGCCGCTTTGGGCATTGCTTGCCATAAGATTGTTTTTGGTGTTAAAAATATGCGCATTGGTCCTTTTGGGGTCTTTTGCGCTTTGTGATTCAATGTAATAAGATACGGAATCCTCACCAAAAATCGCTGCGCTTTTTGCGGTTTTTGCGCTTTTTGCGGCTTTGAGGGTCCAAAAGTTCCGATTTGGGTAGTTTTGGGTCATTTTGGTCGTTTTAGGTCATTTTGGGTCGTTTTGGTACCCTTGGGAATTCGGATTAACCGCAGAGTTGATATTATGTATCAGAGGGGTAAAGGCGTCGCGTCTGCCGCTCGTCTGCCCTTCGTCTGCCGCTCGTCTGCCGGTAACTCCTTTTAACCGGCCTGTAATTGGCCTGAAATCGCAGGGTTTTCATTCCATAGAGGCCTTGGTTAAGGTGGGTTTAAGAATGCAGAATGTTTATTATCAAACGATTACTGAAGCAATTGCCATCGTAGGCATTGGAAGCAGATTATTTTTTATTTTTGATAAGACCGGAGATTGTTCAGTTCGTGTCCCGGAAACGCTTAAGCAGAAATTAGCCCGTTCATGAAAAAAAAGCCCTCTGATAGCCCTGTTCTGTATCCGTGCAATAGTTTGCCCCATCATTTTATACTACATATTATCTGTTATATAAAGGATGCGCGGATCAGGATAGAAGTGGTCCATTCCACCGGTCGCGAAATAACCGTTGCCATGGAGCATGCCCCAGAACGCACGCGACGCTATTGCGACCGAGTTTTTTAAGTATTACGCCGAGATCCGCTACCAATGGTTTTTGGGGATTACAAGGGAATGAAAACACAGGTCCGGTACAGCTTGCATAGTAGTTCAGTTGCCGGCGCCGTGCCGGCCAAAGAACTGGCGCATCTTGTTAATGATCGGCTGATCAGCGAGAATTTCAGCGGTGAAGTGGAGGCTTATCTGAAAGCGCAATCCCTGGTTGTTCAAGACTTCTGATACCGGCCCTATATAAAACAGGTATGTGTTGTACCGGATCAGGAAAATCGGCAATTACTTCTCATAATATTCGGCTTTCAATGCCGCTGCTTTTTTGACATCGCAGCCGAATACAAATGTTCTAAAAGCGGGAGTTTGCGGCCCAAGATATGGTATCTCGTCCTGGTGGAACGTAATGCCGATTTCCTGTAGCTTATTCGATAACTCCAAAGACCTTGATTTGTTAAAAGTAAATCCGATGCAATGGGTTTGCGCCCATTTATCATTTTTAATTTGCAAATAGGCGTACCTGATAACTTCTTCTTCGGTTAGAAAGTACTTAAGGACATTCTTTTGGCCGCGTTCAGTATAATACCAAATATAATTGCCACCGGATATCTCTATTCCGCAACCTTCGTCAATGGAATTTCCATTGATCGCGTAGCCATTAAAATTGTAGCAATTGGCTTTCATCCAATTTGCTAATTCGGCTTCTGTTTTGGGTATGTTGGGATCGGGGATGAGGTTCATGACAGTCAACTTTCAACTTATTCCGTCAATCTACGAAAGTCTGGCATCTAATTCAATCATCAGGGAAGTTATATCGGGGTAAAATAGAAAAGGGCTGCTCAGCTAGAGCAGCCCTTTTTCCTATACCTTGATTGGGAGTTTATTGGAACACTTTGATACTAATAACACGAGTTTAACTTTTCAGGCGGGAAAATTTAATAATTAGCAAATGTTAACCTTCGAAACTTCTCTTAGATGATTGCAAATCTTCAACTGCTAGCTGGAAAAATACGTGAAACGAATTCTTACTTTCTTAATAAAGCATGTAAGCAGGTAAATACCGCATTCACTAAAAGGAATTGGATAATAGGCTATTATATAGTTGAATATGAGCAGGATGGAGAAGATAGAGCAGGATATGGCCAACATTTATTTGAGCGGTTGGCTCAAAGTCTACAGGTAGCTGGCATTAAAGGAATGTCTGCAACAAACCTGAGATTGTTCAGACAGTTCTATTTGCTGTATCCTCAAATTCATCAGACGGTGTCTGTTGAATTTGAGGATATTGATATCAAATAGTTGTAAATTCTCCGGTATGTAAGCCGCCGGGAATTTGCCATCCAGCAGAAGATTTATTGGATCGGCTATCCTTTTCTCATTTTATTGAATTGTTTAAGGCAAATTCTGATGTCAGCCGTTACTTTTATGAAGCCGAAATCCTTAAGAATAGCTGGTCTGTACGAGAATTGCAACGTGCAATGAGCAGTCTTTTATTCGAAAGAACAGGATTGAGCGAGCATCGGGAAATTCGTTGCGAACGGATGAATGTTGATACTTTGGTGCCTGAACAATTTTTTAGGGATCCCTACCTGCTTGAGTTTCTTCAGTTAGAACAGAAAGAGCAATATTCCGAATGTGAACTGGAGGCAGCCATTATCGATCATTTACAATCATTTCTACTAGAACTTGGGAAGGGATTTTGTTTTGAAGCAAGGCAAAAACGCATAACTTTTGATAATACACATTATCGTATAGACCTCGTTTTTTATCATCGTATTCTGAAATGTCATGTTTTGGTAGATTTGAAGCTGGGCGATTTTTCGCATGCTGATGCAGGACAGATGAACGTATATCTAAATTATTACAGGGAGAACGAATCCGTCTCCGGAGATAATCCACCCATTGGTATCATACTTTGTTCGGGAAAGAATGAAGCATTGGTAAGGTATGCAACTGCCGGTTTGGCACACAAATTATTCGTGTCAAAGTATCTTATAAATCTGCCGAGTGAAGTTGAACTAGAAGGGATTTTGAAAGAGGAGAGAGGAAAGGTGCAAAAATAAAAGAGACGGTTAGTTAGACCGTCTCTTTTTGTTTCGTACCCGGACGGGGTCGAACCCGTACTCGCCTTGCAGCGAACAGGATTTTAAGAACGAAAAGTACTTTATCCAGCCTGAGGGGATTTAACTGATTTTAACCATATCAGATTGTATAACAAGTAAATACGCCAATAACGTAATTTAGATGTAACCGACTTTCAGGAAATTTAACCTGCGGTTTGCTTGCAAATTGTTTGCAAATTTTGGAAGCGAAGGGAATTGTGAAACCGTAAAAAATTGGTTATGTCTACATCAGCGGTAATTGTACTGGACACCAGGCGTATGAAAGCGAAAGGAAAAGTCTTTCCCGTGAAGCTCCGGATCATTCATCAGCGTAAACCTAAGGACTTTGCTACCATCTATTCCCTATCTGAGGAGGATTATGCAAAGTTAAAGGCTCCCAACGTATCATTGACCCTCCAGCAGGTGCGGGAGGATTTGAGGAAGATCCAGACCCAGGCCGACGAATTTATCCGTAAGAACCATCCTTTTTCATTCTTTGAGTTCATTCGGGACGTGATTGACGATAATCTCCTTTTCCGGCGGCGGAAGATGGAAGTTCCCGATGGGCCAGAGGTTGTTCCTTCTAATTTCGATTTTGAGCCCTATTTCCAGAAATTCCCCATCCTGCTGGAGGATCATTCGGAGGTGGGTACTATTTCCGGCGTTTTCTGCACGATCATCAAGCAACTGATTACCGAAAACCGGTTAGGGAGCGCCTTCAAGTACCGGGATAGCTACCGGTCATTAATCAAATATGCCGGAAATGCCCGGTTCAAGGATATCGATGTGGCGTGGCTCCGGCGGTATGAAGCGCATATGCTAAAGGAGGGCAAGTCTAAAACTACGGTGGGAATGGTACTTCGTAATCTACGAACGGTCTTTAATGAGGCTAATCATATCGGGATCATCAATAAGCAGAAGTGTTATCCCTTCGGTCGGAGGAAGTATTTAATCCCTACCTCTCGTAGGACTCCTAAAGCACTGGGTTTAGAAGAAATTGGGATGATCTATAATTACAAGACATCCTGTAAAAGTGAAGAGTACGCCAAATCCTTATGGCTTTTCAGCTACTTCGGTAACGGAATGAATACAAAAGACCTCGCTCATTTGAAGTACAAGAATATTGAGGGTGATTTTTTAACCTTTGACCGGGCGAAAACGGAATTGACTGCAAGGGGGAATCATAAATCAATCACCGTATTCCTGAATGAGGATATGAAAGCCATTATAGAGAAATGGGGCAATAAGGACCGTCTACCCCAAAATTATATCTTTCCCATCCTTAAGCCTGATCTTGGGCCATTGGAAATGTATAAAGCGGTTCCGATCGCTACCCGGTTTATTAATGATTGGATGATGAAGATTGGTAAGAAACTTGGGTTTGATCTGAAACTTTCCACGATTGTATCCCGCCATAGCTTTTCTACCAGGTTGAAACATGCGGGTGTAAGTACGGCTTTTATTCAGGATTCCCTTGGTCATATGGATATCCGGACTACGGAAAACTACCTGTCGGCATTTGATAAAGAGAGTATTAAAGAACACTCAGGGCGTCTAAGCGATTTCAAAAATCGTTAACTTCATTAAAATTGTGCTTATGTCTTTACGGAAAAACCTACTGAGTAATTTCTTTATCCGGAGCATGATGGCAGACTTCGGGGCGAGGCGTGGAATTGGAAGTGGAACAAAGGAGTTTGTGCCATATTTCCAATACAAAATTGGAAAGTATGAGCCAGATTTTTTATTGTATTTCACAAAGACTCCATCGAGTAAGCAGTATAGAAACGAAGTGTTTAATAAAATGCGGGAGTATGAAGGAATCGATATTTATGCATTCCTAAATTATCACTATGCAAGCTTTTCTAATAAATCCGAATTTTTGGAGTTTCTATTGACGGAATCGGAGATTCGGAGGAAAGGTAGTCTCCCAGAATCGTGGAAGGCGATGCTCGAAACAGTTTCGGAATGGTGCAATAAGGAATTGATAAAATTAGAGAATGAGATAAGGGTGGATATTCAGCGTGATCTCAAGTCTGAAATTAGGGAATTATTGTCTGAACAAAGAGGTAAGGGAATTGAGTTGTCCCCGAGTCAGTTTCCGACATGATATCGAAAAGATTGGACGGACTTTTGTTTGATGCCGAAGACAAGGTAAGATCAGTCCTCCAGCTTCTTCCGACTGGAAGTATAAAATTGAATGATAATGGATATGAAGTGAGGTTGCTGCAATTGCTACTTGTCATTCAGAATATTCAGGTTTGTAAGAATGTTCCGCTGTTTGAGAAATTTACCAATTCAGACCTGGTGTCGATACTTCAGCTTCATTTCGAAATGTACGCAGGAAAGAAGTTTAATACTGTGGAAAAAAAGGTTGCGTGAGTTTAAAGATAGTATGAATGTTCCCTCAGTTAAATTGAAGGAAGTCGATGAAGCACTTCATAATTATTTCAAAGTTTGATAAAGGCGAATTTATTGCAATATGCTCATCAATAATTAATAATTTGCGTTATGATATGTTTAATGAAGATTTAAATACTGCGGTGTTGACAACTCGATTTGTTTTAAATGATAGAAAACCAATTTTGTTCGTTTTTCATCATGATGAGGATGGTATGTGGGAATTCCGCGGAAATGATGAACTTTTGATCGAATATGATTATCGGGTAGTTTCTTTACAAGAAATGATAGAACTAGATCCTACAATTCTGGATGTGTGTGACTTGCCAATTGGAAGATCTGCAAAACGGGAAAGTCGTGAATCATCATGGGTAATGATTTGAATGTCGTTTAAATTTTTATATATTTTAAATTTTAAGTATTCCCTATGTCTACAAAGAATCTTTCAGAACTATTTAACCAGAGTGTTTTTAGGATTCCCGATTATCAACGTGGATATGCTTGGACTGAAAAACAATTATCTGAGCTTTGGGATGACTTGGATGATATTTCAGAAATTAATGGCGAGTTTAGGAAACATTATACGGGAACGATATATTTAGAAGAGGCAATCCCCACTGAAGGCGAAAAGTGGATTACTGCAACAAAATTCTATAATGTAGTTGATGGACAGCAGCGACTAACTACAATTAGCATTTTGTTACACGAACTAATTAAAGTCGCTGAACAGGGATATTGTGAGGAGCGAAAGGAAGATCTTACAAAAAAGTTTATGTTTCTGTCTAACCTATCTGGCGTAAGCAAAATTTACAGGTTTTGTTATGTCGAATCTGACAAAAATATTGGCTTTTTACTTCATTCAATATTTGAAGATGAAAAAGTTATTCTTCCTAAATACCATCAAAATCATTATACCAATAACTTGACATATGCCAAGGAGTATTTTAAAAATAAGATAACTGATTGGGGGCATGATAGGCGAGAGATGCTTTTTAAGAAAATTACCACTTCGCTTCAATTCGATATTAGAACAATTGAGAAAGATTTAGATGTTCAGGCTGTTTTTGAAACAATGAACAATCGAGGGAAACCATTATCGACATTGGAAAAACTAAAGAATAGACTTATCTATTTGACGGTTCGATTGAATGTGAGTATAGAAGATAAACAGAATTTAAGAAAGAAAATAAATGATAGTTGGGGTAAGATATATTCTGCCCTTGCAGAAAACCCAAATCATATTTTGGATGAAGATACATTTTGTCGGCTCATCTTTCCCTTTATCGTAAACCCAAAGACTCAACATTTTCGGAAAAAGCTGCGGAAGAAAAGGTGTTTGAAATGTTCTGCGCTAGGCCTGAAAAATTTGAACTAGAAGAGGGCGGTGAAAAGGAAGCTCCAGTAACATATCAGAAGATTGAAGATTATATTTTAAAGTTGTCGGGTTTGGCTCCAATATGGTACGATATTCATTTTTCCAAAACGGTTTTAGTAAGGAAGATATTAACCTTGAATGCGAGTAAAGACATCAAAATATTTTTAGCTTCTATTTTTCTTGCGAACCCATCGAGTTTTCAATTGGAAATCATACTAAAAAACATTGTAAGTATCTTGTTTAGAAATAGTATTCCTGGAATTGCTGTATTAGATGAACGAACTACTGCAACGTGGGCCAGAGATTTATATAATCAAGAGGATAGCATTTCAAGTATAATGAAGAGAACAGATGATCTTATTAGAACAGAAATTAACGTACGTAATATTGTCACCCAATTTAGAAACTTGTTTACTTATGAGAGAGGTAATAAAGGTTTTCATAAGTGGAGATTAATTAAATATTTTTTTGTTTGAATACGATGAGCAATTACGAAAGGAAGCTAAAGAGCATAATTCCAAGGTATCACTTGATGATTTTGACAAAACTACCATTGAGCATATAATTCCGCAACGTTACGAGGAGTATTGGTCAGATGAGATCGACGTTTTTGCAGATTGCTTTGTTAGTGAAGATCAGCGCAATATGGCAAAGAAGGTAATTATTCACACATTAGGTAATCTTACTATTCTCAAAGATGGGAAAAATTCGGCTCTTGGAAATAGAAGCTGGATAGAGAAAAAGGAGCGTTTTCGTACTGGTTCGTATAACGAAATTGAGATAAGCGCTAACAATCAATGGACTATAGAGAATATTGAGGAACGGGGTAGAAAAATGCTCGAGTTTTTGGAAAGCTTGGTTGTTGGTTTAAAGTTTACAAAGGAGGAAGTTGACCAGATGTTGTTTTCAGAGCAGTATATTATCAATAGGGTTAATGAGATTAGTAAGCGTGTGCCAATTTGAGTAAGGGCTCTGTTAGTAGACTAAATACTGAATTATTCACCTAGATTTAAAGGTTATCGTAAATGATAACCTTTTTTTGGATGCTTATTGTTATTGGAAGGATGATGAGAAGGTCAATATTATTTGATTATTAACTGGTTAAGATCCGGGATCAATCCTCCATTGACTTTAGCCCGTACCTAACCCATCTTGCGTTCATAAAATCTGGTTTATGAACATCATATACATTCCGAACGAAAACGACATCCGAAAGTGGGTGAAGGAAGCATTGAAAGAGGGACTAGAGGATATATCCGGAAAGGTAAAAATGGAGGGACGGGCAGAAGAGGAACCGCTGTACTCCCGGAAGGAAATTGCCGGAGTTTTCCGTATTTCCCTGGTGACGCTCCACGAATGGATGAAAAACGGTCTGCCATGCCATAAGCAGGGAGGTAGGGTATATTTCCTGAAATCAGAGGTAATGGATTACCTGAAGAATAAGCCCAACCCTCGCCGTAAAACAGTTATCCCATGAGTACGATCAGGATTGAAGATGTTAAGCAACTTGACCTGGTGGATTTTCTCACATCCCTCGGTTTTCATCCCGAAAGAATCCGCAATCATGATTATTGGTATCTCTCTCCGCTCAGGGATGAACGAACGGCCTCCTTCAAAATTGACAGAAACAGAAATGTCTGGTACGATCATGGCGAAGGCCGTGGTGGAACGATTATCGATTTTGGGATGGCTTACTTTGGTTGTGAGATTCCGGAATTGTTGCAAAAGATGGAAGAATACATAGCAGCCCGCCTCGTACTTCCTCAGCAGATTAACCATCCGCCCACCGTGATTGGCTCCGATGAAAGAAGAATATTAGTATTGCGTCAGCGGCCTATTGCGGATTCGTTGTTGATCGGGTACCTTGGAAGTCGGAGGATATCTTTGGAGGTAGCGAGTCAGTTTTGCAGGCAAATTGCCTACCGAGTCGGGCAACTGGATTACTCAGCTATTGGATTTCCAAACGACAAAGGTGGTTTTGAACTGCGTTCTTCCGGCTTCAAGGGTAGCTCTTCGCCCAAGGCTCCTTCTTTTCTCCCGACCAATTCCCCAGATCTGCGAATCTTTGAAGGCTTCTTTGATTTTCTCTCATTCCGGGAGGTTTGCAAGGTGCTGGATTTGCCAGCGTCCAATTTCCTAGTCCTCAACTCCCTGGCATTTCTTGGGGAAAGTCTCCCGCTTATCAGACAACATTCCCCGGTTCTGACGTTCTTCGATCATGACCAGGCCGGCCGCCGGGCGACAGAACAAATCCGACGAGAGGCCCCGGTGCCGTGGACGCCAGTTCATTTTACCAGGATGCCAAAGACCTTAATGAATGGCTCGTTAAGGTGAGTGCAGAATATAAGCTGCCGAAAGATTTGTCAGATGAACTCCGGCAGTTCATCCGTCCGGAGAACTTACCCCGGCCGGGAAACACCCCACGCCGGAGGCTTCGCTAATCAGATTTATTCACTTAAAATTTAACAGCTATGGCAGAATTACGCCGCAAGCTGCTCATTTTGGGCAGTGGTAAACAAGTGCGCCTATATGGCGGAAGCATCGCTATCTCGAAGGGATTGGAAATAGGGAAGGGTGCGCACCCAACATTTTTTCTTTCACTGGAACCGAGGGGCCGTCAGATCCCGAGGGGAAAGTCCTCAATGTTCACGGATTATCTGCCGCCGATCTGGAGGAACTGGCGGACTACAATATCCAGCTTTGGATGAACCTAAAGGCGAACCTGCGCCGGCATGGGGTAGAAAACCCGAAGGTTTTCAATCATGATGCTTTGCGATAAATAGGTACGCGGCGCCTGGTGCCGTTGTGCTTCTCACCAGTTGGAGCAAAGGTATTGCAAGCGGTGTTTTCGAGTCTCGAAAACCGCTTGCCCTCTGCTCCCGGTGGTCGCAGAGGGGACAAAATGAAATGAAATGGAACAGACAAAGAAGGGCGGCCGGCCCGAAAAGACGGTAAAGAAGGCACATTTCGTTTCCATCAGGTTGTCCCAGACGGAACGGTTTGTTCTCCGGCAAAAGGCCGCTGCGGCAGGCCGTGGACTGGCAACTTATATCCGGGAAGCTGCAATTTCCGGGAAGGTCGTAGCGCATATGCGGAAAAATGACCTGGCCGTTATCAGGCAACTAGCCGGTATGTCGAACAATATTAACCAGCTTGCGAGAAAGGCAAACCAGGCGGGAATGCTTGCCGTAGTGGCCGAGTTTATCCGGTATCGAAATGAAATAGACCAACTTTTAAACCAGCTCAGGCATGATAAGTAAGGTTTTTAGCTCCGCGAATTTTGGGCGAACCTGCCCATATGTCTACAATAAAACCGGGGCTGTCCTGCTGGAATCCCGGATCTCCGGGACCATTCCGCCAAAGTGATGGCTGAAGACTTTATGCTCCAGGCGGCGCTTCGGCCCCGGCTCACCCAGGCATGTTTCCATGCCGTGCTAAGTTTCCGCGTGGGGATGAAGTGACCGATAAGCAAATGCAGGAGATCGGGAAGACATACCGGAAGAACTGGGTATGGCCGAAACCCAATATGCAATCGTCCGGCATACCGACACCGCGCATCCACATATGCACATCATTGCCAACCGAGTTACATCCGATGGGGCGTGATTTCTGACAAGATGATCGGGTTGAAGGCGAAAAAGGTGGCGCAAAAGCTTTCCCAAGCATACGGCCTGGCCCCGGTTGAACGAAATGGTCTTTCCCAAAGCCGACTTCTTCACTGAACGCTTCAGAGCAAAATCGCAGGCGGGTTCAGCAGGCTATTGCCGCCAGTTTACCCCAATGTTCCAGCCTGGAAATGTTGATTCAACAGCTGAAAGCCCATGGGATTGAAACCATTATTAAGTATCGTAACGGAACAAATGAGCCGCAGGGTATCAGTTTTAAGCTCGGGGTTGACTGTTTCAAAGGAAGCAAGGTGGCCCGGGAATATTCCCTTGCCAACCTTCAAACGGCGATTACAGCGCAGTGTAATAGCATTTCTAAGGTCCGGCTGCAGGCCGAATCCTCTCATTCGCACGAACGTTTTCCGGACAGGCGAGGAAGTCATGAAGTCCCCTAAATGCTTTTTCTCCAGCCGTGGTCCTGAAGATGGCTGAGGATTGGTTTAAAGTTGCACTCTCACCAGTGCCTACTTCCAACCAAGAACCGTTTGAGTTTTCGCAGGAAGCAAGAAAGAAAAGAAAGAAAAAGGGCAGGCGACTTTAACATTTTAAAATCTTAAGTATGGAAGATATTGTTCTAAATGAAGTAACAAAGGCGCTGGATGGGCAGACCGAACGCCTTCAGCAGCAAGGCGAGGAAATCAAAAAACTCCAGGAGGATAGGGTCGAGCTATTTGGATTGAAAGGAGATTTAGTGGATCTACAATCGAAATTGGAGCAAACGAGTGCCACAATTAGCAGGTTCCAGGCGATCGCCGGGCAGCTACGAATGGAAGTTAACGGGTATAGAAAGGAGCTTTCCCGTCTCCATCCGATCTCCCACCACCATCATTTTCCTAAAATCGCCATCCTGATTATTGTCCAGATAGTTATTATTGGCGGATTATCTGCTGGTTGGTGGAGTGCCTGGCGGAATGGTTTAACCTTCCGGAATGCCGACACGCAAATTAAGTATATGGGCCTGCATGCCGATTCGGAACTGAGGGAACATCTGCATTTCGCTGACAGTCTGGTAAGTTCAGACCCAGATAATATCCGTGACAGTCTACTGCATATTCGGGAGATCAGGTTCCAATACCTCAAGACAATGGATAAAGCGGAGGAACTGAAGCGACAAGGTTATGGGAAGTAAGTGCAAGGATAGATCCTATTAATAATAACATGTTGAAACTGCGGATGCAAAGGGTTGACCAGGAAGTTAGCCTGATTCCGCCAATGTGCGGATGGGAAAGTCGCAATAAGCGCTTTCTCTTCAGTAAGAAATCGGAATGTAGTACTATTGGGTAAATTTTCGAGGAAGCCTCCCTCTTTTACCCGTAATATGGGTTCCTCAAAAGCAACAACGCTGCAATCCGGAGGTAACAGGTACTCTACAATCCGCAAAGTTGGCGGGATTTTACCGGTTGTATGCAGAATATGACTTTCTAATATCGCCGCGGATGAAGAATCAAAAGCTGCAAAATATGGGAGTTTAAGGCAGTAAATGCACCCGCCTTGAGGTTGCTCCTTTAAGTGTTGTGTGATTTGAAAATGAGCCAGACGGTAGAGTTTCATATTAGAAATTTTATATCTGCCCAATCCCTATGCGGAATAGAAGTTCCCGTACCTTCAAGAGGCCGGGATGAGTATGGGCCACATCCAGCGGGCTTCTATTGTTCAGAATTACCATCGGAGTAGCTAGCCATTTGTTCAGATCTTCAGTAGATTTAAAGATTTGCAACCCTTCACAGTAAAGATCTAAAACCGCCATTATCCGATCAGTGGTAATCGGGGAGAATACATCATTTCCTTTCTTTAAATGTAGACTACGATTCGTCACGGCTAAAAGTCCTGCAACCATATCGTAGTCGATATTCATTACGTTCTTCAGCCGTACTAGTTGATTTTTTGTTATTCCTGTCCTAATTATTCTTTCCCGTTCATTAAACGAAATATTTCGGTAATAGGTGAGGAGATCCTCAGGATAAGGGTTTGGAGCTTTGTCGCCTTTACGCGGACGGCCTCTTCGGCGCGGTGGTTGAAGTTGGTTTTGTTCCATGGCAACTACTTTGCAATTTTTCGACGGAGGTCATTGGCAAGTTCCCAGCCAATTGCCCTCATTTTAACGATTTCGTTTTCGGAGAAATTCTTCTCTTTTTCTTCTTCCGGTATTGATGCTTAGTCCATGAAAACTCGTTGCAGATCCTTCCCTGGAAGGACTCATGGAGCTTCATTACCAGTTTCGTTATTCTATCCAATTCCTTTTTGTTCTTCATACCTATTATTTTTCGATTTTTAAAATACTTCCCTATGGGTGATTGTCTGCGAGATGCCTTTGACGGACTTTTATACCAACCTATAGGTGATTATGAAAAGCAATATCGATAACTACGTAATAAATAAGGTAAAGGAAAAGCGAATTGAGAAGAAGCTTTCCCAGGCTGAACTGGCCTATGAGCTAAATGTATCTGTTGGATTTATTGGCAAGGTGGAAAGCGCAAACTACCCTTCCCATTATAACATCAAGCACCTCAATCAGTTAGCGAAAGTCCTAGATTGTAGCCCGCAAGACTTTTTGCCAAAGAAGCCCTTAGCTTAAGACCATTACTCCAAAGTTAAGGGATTTTAGTGAATACTTACCTATAGGTGATTGATAAAGTTTCATGATCCCGGCATTTTTGTACTAGCCAATAGGTGATTAACTATGAGAACAGCAATTGATATCTACGTTATTGATAAAGTCCGCGAGATGCGGAGGCCGCTAATATGAGCCAGGAAGACTTAGCGGAAAAGGCGGGGTTTAAGTCAAATGGGTTTGTGGGGCAGGCGGAGAGTCCGAAGTATGGTAAAAGATACAATGTTCAGCATATTAATTGTTTCGCAAAAATTTTCAATTGTTCACCTAAGGATTTTTTACCTGTTGAACCAATGTGAAAATAAGTCAATTTAAATATTCCATTGCGTAGATATTTTTTCATAAATTTATTTTGTTCAGCCCTTTAGCCTTTCACTGGATTATTCATTAATGTAGCAATTGGCCGATAACTCCTAATTCAATATGTATTGTTATATAAATCCCTTCGCTTATGAATTTTTCGAAAGTGAACTTTCAAGATTATTATAAAGCATTTTCACAAAAACACTTTACGATTTGTATTTCACTTGGCACTATTATATTAATCTCAAGAAAAATTCTATTTGGAAGTGACAACTGGATGATTGAGCATTTTTTTTCAAAGGTGGAGAATAATAACTTGCTTCACGTTGCTGTGGTAGTTTTATTTTTATATTCCTTGTATAGACTTATCGTAAATTTTTACCGTGAATTGTTGCCAACAATTAACAGTATTATAACGGGGTGTACATTATGTTTAATATATATCGTTTTACGTGAAGACAATGAATACTACTATTACACCTTCGAAAAGTGGGGAGTGCCAAATGTTTACGTTTTTGATTCTATAATTTTCGCCGCTGTCATTAGCTTATTAGATTATAAGACATATAACCGCGAGATCAAATTAGGCGCTGATTATAATGATTCATTCATTGAGGATTTTTCGGATATAGAGAGTGATACGCTTAGCCGGAATGGGTATGCAGAAACCTTGGCAAAATTGATTGGCAAAACAAGAACTGAACGATCATTCACAATTGGAATTTTCGCTGAATGGGGGCTGGGAAGACTGATTTTTAAATCGACTAGATAATAGATTAAAACAAGATGGTAATATTATAATACACTTCAACGTTTGGAAAGCAAACAGCATAGATGTTATAGTAGAGGATTTTTTTAATTCACTTGGAAACGGGCTTAAAAATATAATAAGTCTCTTACAAATAAATTACAAAGCTACTCAAAACAATTATTTCAAACTTCTAAAGAGTTACATCACAGAGCAATTGATGTATTACTTAATGAAATTTACATTACAGAACCACTTAGGCAGAAGTATGATTCGATAAATAATGATATTAAATATGCTGGTAAAAGACTTATCGTTTTTATTGATGATTTAGATAGGCTTAGTGGCAATGAAATATTAGCAACATTAAAGCTTATTCGCAATACGGCAGACTTTTCTAATACGTTTTTATAGTGGCAGTTGATCCCGATTATGTGATTAAGGCAGTAAAGAAAAGTAACCAATTGGCAAAAGAAGATCATTATTTAAAAAAGATATTCCAACTTGTTGTGCCTCTCCCTAGAATTAGGAAATCACTGTTTGCATTAGAGATAAGGAAGTTTTTGGGTTGGTCAAACATGGACTTGGAAACGCGGAATAAGGTGGATTTGGCACTGAATGCAATCGCCTTGAGCGAAACAAAAAGGCATGATTTTTACACCGAGAATTACCTTGAGAGCATGCTTGATAATATGAGAGATGTTAAGCGGTTCGTCAATGTAATAAAATTGAACTTCGACTTTGTTGTGAAGGAGTTAGATTTGATTGACTATTTTATATTAGTACTAATTCAAATCAGGCGCTTTGATATTTATGAATTGTTATCAAAGAGTGAATTAGTCGAGATTAAGGACGATGTTTCCGGAGTAGTAACATTAAAAGAGGCAGAATGGGAAAGGTATAGGAATAATAGCCAAGAGCAACTTGGATTCCGAGAATTTAATATTTTGGATTCTTGTATCAGATTTCTATTGGAGAATAGTTCCAGTAAGTCAAGTCGGAAGATAAGTAATATTGAAAATTATTGGCTTTATTTCTCCTTTCAATTGTTTGAATCTATTTCTTATAATGAATTTACAAATGCAGTTAATGGAAGCCCCAAGAATTTGCTGCTTTTCTTGAAAAGAATGCGTTTTTAAATTTCACTGAACTAAATTCCATATTAGATAGTTTTCGGGGTTTGAAGGACAGCCATGAGTTTGAGAAATTTATTTTTGGATTCATTAAAGTCGCAGGTCAAAGGAATTTTTTACTTGAGAAGACTAAAAAGTGGCTTAGTAATGATCTATTTCTTCAGTACTACGATCGTAGCGAGAATTTTATTAGTTCAATTTTAAAGATATTGAGAGATAATACGTTGCCAGAGTTTAATAGGGCATATATCGCCGATTATTTAACGAAGAGAGTAGGCGACGGAGAAAAGTATGTGGTTTTCCCTTTAGACGATTTAAATGAGATAAAGTTAACGTCATTTCGGTCGTACTTAGTTAGGAAAGAGAAATTTGACCCGGAAGTAGCAGATTTCTTTTTATTAGTTTCGAAACTGAATGAAGCCATAAAAGAGTATTCGTTCTTTATAAGGATGAATGACGAAAGTTTCCGCTCTTATGTCAGCATTCTTATACGACCAAGGATGATACCACCTCATGATCAACTTTTTGTTTTTGATCCTTATTTTAATTTAGTAATGTCAAAGCAGGAATTGATTGAGAAATTGACATACATGGAGGTACAAGAAGATAATGAATTCGAAAAGTTAAGGGCAATTTTACTAAAATATGCTCCTGCCTATGATGTAGAGAAGAACGGAGGGTTTAAAGTTTCTAGAGAAGATTTTATTTGGATGATAGATTATCTTAAGAAAACAGGGCAAGTTTCTAAAGACTATAAACTCGAGAAAATATAAGTACAAGTTTTGAGTAGACCTTCTGTGTTGGTTATATAGTTAAAATACCAAGGAATCCTTTAAATAATCCCAGTAATGGAAAATGATATTTAGTTAAATCTGTATTTACATGAATCTAACCAGTAATATTTATACTTTGGACATTCCATTCGATGAATTTCACATCCAAAGATTAAAATACTCCCAAATACAATTGGAAAACTTAAGAAGGAAACATAATGCTCAATATTCTTTCTTTAGAAACGCTGACTATATTTATATTTCGCCAAGTCATAGTGAACTTCCGCAATTAGGTGAGCTTGTCACACTTAAAGTTAATGAGGAGCCTAGAGTTGTGGCTTCATTAATTCGGCATATTTTTTTAGAGTATTTAAGGAAAAATTCTCACACATCAAGCCATCTTTTAATCCTTTTAATTTTCCGTCTACAAAAAATGACCATAATCTTATTTACAATGAGTTGCCTCAAAGCCTTAGATCAACGATTACTTACAAGAAATTGAATGAGATAGATATAAAGAGAGCAAATATTGACGGAAAGAAAAAGTTTCAAATTGTATTAAGTAGCTCTTATAAGTGGGCTTTACGGCTTAGTTGTGATAAACTTATGGAGCAGGGATTTGACATTAGAGGGTTAGAAGTTGCAAATCTTGTTCGTTATGAGAGTAGCCAGGAAGTTGTTGCTCCGAGCTTTCAAACTATCGGTCGTGTAAAATTCGTAAAAGGTAATATAGCTATAGTTGAATCGAATGATGGAGATCGCGAGATTCTACTCAGTTCGTTATTTCTGAACAAAACACATGAGAATATTCGCCTTTATCTGGAGTTCGTCTTAGATTCAAATCGGGCAAATAGCATTCTACATAATGTAAAACAACGGGAATTTCAAAGAAATGACGCTTCCATTTTATATAGTGAGATCACACAGTTGGCAAATGTTTTGTCACAGCTAGAGTTTAAGAATGGAGATGGGTTTTGTTTTATAATGGACAAGAAGGGTACAACCGATTTTCCAAAGCTAAGTTTGGAAAATCCTAAATATCTCTTCGATGTTTCTTTGAGTAAGTCCCATATTACTCCGGCGAAAGGACTTGTTGAATTTGGTCCATATGATTATGGGAAGTTTTTTGAAGTAAGTCATCCTTATGTATTGGTAATTTGTCATAAAAGTTCTGTTGGGGCGTTTTCGCAATTTTTAGGTAGATTGAGGGATGGGTATAATGAATCACCTACTTTCACAAAGGGTTTTATTGCGCTTTACAGATTGCAGGGTATAACATTTAAGATCGTCGAAGTAGATGATTATTCTACTGCGAACTTTCTAGATAAGATAAAGAAAGCTATAGAGCAATCAGAAAAGCAATTTGACATTGCGATTATTGAGACGAAGCATGAATTTAGGAGGCTCCCTCCGCAAGAGGATAGCTACTGGCAAAGCAAAGCTTATCTTTTGCAGCAGGGAATTACGGTGCAATTTATTAAGGAAATTAACGTAAGGGAGCCAAAGTTCATACTTGATTCATTTGCACTTCAAATGTATGCCAAGTTAGGAGGAACTCCATGGGTTTTACCTTCGAGTCCTAACATTGCCCATGAGCTAGTTGTGGGTGTTGGTAGTAAAATGATAAGAAGTAACTTATATGTTGGTGCCCAGCAACATAGAATAGTAGGAATTACTACATTTTTTAATGCTGACGGAAGTACATGTTTAGTTCAAGATCGAAAGAGGTAGCCTATCAAGATTACTTTAATGAACTCTTGCTAAGCTTGAAGGGATCAATTGATGCAATCTCTAAGGAACAAGGTTGGAATGAAAATGAGATTGTAAGAATTATTTTCCACGTTTTTAAGCCAATGAAAGATCTCGAAGTGGAAGTAGTTGCAAGGTTAATTGAACAATTTCCGCAGTTCGAAATTAAGTTTTCCTTCGTCTCTTTTGGAGAGCATCATCCATATCTCATATTTGATCTTGATCAAAATGGAATTTCTTCACAATTTTCAAAATCTGCTAAAGGTAAATATACGCCTGCTCGCGGTACAAATTTAATGTTGGAACCCGGTGTATGTATTTTGCAGCTCAAGGGGCCTGCCGATGTGAAGTCTGGACTTCAGGCTTTTTCCGGTCCGTTAGTTATTAGAATTCATCAAAAGTCAACCTTCATTGATCCTACATACATTGTTCAGCAAGTTTACAGATTAACGAATATTTCCTATAAAACGTTTAAGCCTTCACAATTGCCGGTTACTTTATTATATGCATCTCTCATAACAGAACAATTGAACAAGCTGAGTTTATTTCCGGATGGAATCCCGTATTTATTAAACCTTTGAGGAATAGAAAATGGTTTCTCTAGAATTGCAAACAGTATTCTTTCGCGGGCTTAATCATTCCCCATATAAGCCTTTAATTGCTGAAATAGTATCTGAACAGACAGGAAGTTATGTTGAAGATACTAGTAATTCAACAAATTTGGGATTGAATCTACTGATTAGTGTGAAGGAAGGAGATCGTGAACGTGCAGTTAAGTATAATGCAATATTCCAAAAGCGGATTCCTTCGCAGGATAGCGATTGGATATACGATAACTTCGTAATGTTTAGTATTGTCACTGCAACTGCAAAATTTGGTCTTGAAACCCAGTGGATATCGGAGGTGATTAATTTATCATTCTTAAAAGCTAATCCAATTGATAAATCTATCCGGGAAACTTTGAAAAATATCCTCGCCGGTAACTATAATGCTAAAGATGATTTACATCAGGTATCAATGGTGTACCAATATTTGTCTAAGGATGAACATTTCCAAGATGGACATATAAATAAGGTCTACAATAATTTGTGGCATAAGGAGTTTCCATTTTTCGAAGACGATTTTTTGAATATTGTATCATTAAAGGCAATTCAAGTTGCTTTTGAGAAAAAATCTTTAATGAGTGAACGTGATCAATTTTTGCTCAAGGAATTTGTTCCAACATTTAAGCGACAAATTAGTTTAATTTCGACTGTTATTGCATGGTTCATTATCATCGGCCTAATCATTGGGATATTTTTCGGACTTTGGAAGATCAATCAGTTGGAGCTACTTTTTCCAGCAACCATTAGAACCGTGTTTTGGATCATAGGCCTTTCTGGAGTTGGAGTTTTAAGTCTTATAGGTTGGAAAAAGAAGATGGTTGAAATGATTGATAAAAGCTTGCGGTATTTTTTTCGGTTTGGTAAAGACTAGTTGAATGCGTAGAAAAAATACTTAATTTTATAGTGTTAGTTCTTTTACTTCCAATAAACCAATCTGCTTGCAAATTGCTTGCAAATTCCTGAAAATAACAAAGGCCTCCTTGCGGAAGCCTTTATATCTGATTGGTAATCAGTACCCGGGAACGGAGTCGAACCGTCACTCGCCTTGCAGCGAACAGGATTTTAAGTCCGGCGTGTCTACCAATTCCACCACCCGGGTATCCTGTATTTGTAAATGTAAAGAATCATTCACAAATATCTTTAAACAAAAATTCCAAACCGCTTTGCAACAGTTTGGAACCTCTGAAACTTGAGCGGAAGACCGGGCTCGAACCGGCCACCCCGACCTTGGCAAGGTCGTGCTCTACCAAATGAGCTACTTCCGCAATCGTTATTTTTATAAGAACTTTTTCGTTGGGATTGCAAAGATAGGAATTGTTTTAATTCTGCAAAATCTTTTTCAATTTTCCGCAAATTCATATTTGTACGCTATACGGCCTAATAGCTCTAACCCTTTGCCATAGCAATCTTCACGCTGCGGCAATCCTTTCGCATCATACGCGTATTTCCAGATGAGATAGTCGCCCGTGTCGATTGTCACTACCGTCATCGCAGCCATTTTCCATCCGCCCCGTATTCGAAAGCATAGTCCGGCAACATCTTTTTCCGGGAAGGGTGGTAGCGCAATACATCGGTTAAGCGGCCTTCCGCATCGTAGTTGTAGTAAAAACGCTGGCGGCCGGGCTCCGATTCCTCGATTACCCTTCCTTCCCCGTCCGTTTTGAACGTCACGATAACGGAATCGGCGCTGCCTTTCTTCAGGATCATCCGTAAAAGCTTGCCGGTAGAGTCATATTCATACCGGTGGCGTTCCTGGATGCGGTATTTGTCTTCCCGGCCTTTAGCGCCCGATTCGATCTCCAGCAGCAGGCCCTGTTCGTTATAGCGGTATTGGACGGTGGTAATGGCGTACTCGGTACTGTCTATCGTACGCGTCAGCCGGCCGTTTTGGGCGAAGGTGCTGGTCAGTACAGACCTCCCGGCATTGCGGCTCTGCGTAACGGCTTTGAGCTGGCGGTAGGGGGCTGGGTGGTACGCACGCACACGAAATCGTTGTCGGTCTCCTGGTTGGCGTCCATCGAACGGACCATCTGGCCCGTCACTTTATTAGCCTTGAACTGCGCCATGGTGGCGGCAGTCTGGTTAGTGCTGACGATATCCTGGTAATAATGTTGCCCACGGGCAGCGGCCAGGGCCAGGGTAAAGCATATGGTAGTAAGGATGCGCATATCTCGGTTATAGTGTTCGCAAATGTACAAACGTTCCCGGCTTCGCAAAACGTATGTGCGCATGATAAATTCAAATTAGTTATATTGGGTAAGCTTTAACCTGACTTCAAACCTATCGTGAAAACGCAACACCTCCGGCAGGACAAATCCTGCCTCAATTGCGGGCACCCCGTCCCAGACCGTTTCTGTGGCCATTGCGGCCAGGAAAACGTCGTAACCGAAGAATCGCTCGGTCATCTGATCAGTCACTTTTTCCAGGACATCACCCATTACGACTCCAAATTCCTCACCACCCTCAAATTCCTCTTCTTCTACCCGGGCCTCCTCACCAGGGAGTATATAGCGGGCAAAAGGATGTCTTACGTCAACCCCATCCGGTTGTACATCTTCACATCCTTCGTCTTTTTCCTGTTGATGGGCATCGCCGGGCCGCATGATAATCCCTACGAGCGCAGAGTAGTCATGAGGCAGAAACTGAATTCTGACTCCCTTGCCCTGCAATCCCGCCTGCTGGAAGATTCCATCAGCCGCGGCCTCATCGCCCCGGAAGATACCGTCGGCGCCCGTAACCGGGCCACGATCATGCGGCTCATGGGGGCGGAGGTGCCCGCAAACTCCGCCCGCCGGTACGACTCCATTCAAAACGCATTACCGCCGCATTTAAGGGAAGATATGTGGGAACGGAAGATCACTATGCGCAACCTCGAGACACGCGAGAAATACGGCGTAAACAGCGGTTTGGTGCTGCAGGAAATGATCCTTCATCACTACCCTAAGCTGCTTTTCCTGCTTTTACCATTTTTGCCCTGCTGCTCAAATGGTTCTTTCCAAGGAAAAACTGGGTCTACGTCAACCATGCCATCTTTTCCATTCACATGCACACCTTCGTGTTCATGGTCGGAATAGTTGGGTTGCTGCTGGATATGCTCATCCATTCCAACGAGATCTACAGCTGGCTGGCGATCCCGGTATACGTATATTTCCTCTTCGCATTGCGGAACACCTACCAGGTCCGGATGCGCACGGCCTTCTGGAAATCGCTGGGCATCACGGCGGTGTATGGGATCGGGACGCTGATGGTAGGGATCGCTTTCCTGCTGGTCATCATCGAAATGTTATAGCGGGAGATAGTTCATTTTGGCTATCTTTACGCCGCCTTAACCTGTCTCTTCTAATACGTGAAAACACAACACCTCCGGCAGGACAAAACCTGCCTTAACTGCGGGCACGAAGTGCCGGACCGTTACTGCGGCCATTGCGGCCAGGAAAACGTGGATACCAAGGAGTCGTTCGGGCACCTGGTCAGCCACTTCTTCCAGGATATTACCCACTACGATTCCAAGCTGCTCCTCACGCTCAAATATCTCTTTTTCTACCCGGGAAGGGTCACCAAAGAGTATATCTCGGGCAGGCGGCAGACGTTCGTCAACCCCATCCGGTTATACGTTTTACGTCTTTCGTCTTCTTCCTGCTCGCGGCGCTGATGATAGATCACCATGATCCTTATGCCCGCACCAGCCAGGAGTCCTTGAAAAACGAGAAAGCAACCTTCGACAGCTTCGCCAAAACGGCGCGTATTCTCCGTGAAAAGCTGGCCGACGGGAAAATACCGGCGGAGGATACGAACAGGGTCCGCAGCGCGGCCAACGTCATGCAAATGATCTCTGAAGATTCCGTCGCTAACTCGGCGCATATCTATGACTCCGTCCAGCATGCGCTCCCCGCCGCCCAGCGCGATAGCTGGTTGTCCCGGAAGGCGCTGATACAGCTGCTCCGCCAGCGGGACCATTATGGCGCCGCCAATATGGGATACGTGATGTACGATAAGTTCATCCATGGATATCCCAAGCTTTTCTTCCTGCTGCTGCCGTTTTTCGCATTGCTGTTGAAATGGTTCTTTTATCGCCGGAAAGACCTTGTTTACGGCGACCATGCCATCTTCTCGATCCATATGCATACGCTCGCTTTCATGTTGGGGATCATTACCATCCTGATCGGGCTGTCGTTCCATGGATTCGCATATTATGGCGTGCTGGCATTGTTGATTTTCCTGTATATCGTGTTCTCGATACGGAACACCTACGACATATCTTTCGGAAAATCTGTGCTGAAAACGATAGGCATATTAGCCGGATATGCAGTAGGAACGGTGATCGTGTTGATATTCTTCCTTTTGCTTATTTTCGCTTTCACTTAACCAGTTATAAATCATACACCAATGACCCCGAATTCATTATCGTTACGCCGAAGGCCCGGCCCCATATCGCGCACGTACAACTGAACAGGCCCAAAGAGCTCAATGCCCTTAACCTCCAGCTGATGCAGGAGCTGCGCGATGCGCTCCAACAGCTGGACGCCGATGATGAAGTTCGCTGCATCGTGCTGAGCGGCAACGAAAAGGCCTTCGCCGCCGGGGCCGATATCAAACAAATGGCCGGCCGGTCGGCCATCGATATGTATAACGTCGACCAGTTCACCATATGGGACGGTATCAAAAGATCCGCACCCCCATCATCGCCGCCGTAAGCGGCTTTGCACTGGGAGGCGGTTGCGAACTGTCCATGCTCTGCGATATGATCGTTGCCAGCGAGTCCGCTAAATTCGGCCAGCCGGAAATAAAGATCGGCGTAATGCCCGGAGCCGGCGGCACCCAGCGCCTCACCCGGGCCGTCGGCAAAGCCCTGGCCATGGAAATGGTCCTCACCGGGAAGTTCATTTCCGCACAGGAAGCACTGAACACTGGGCTTATCAACCGCATCGCGCCGGTGGAATTATTCCTGGAAGAAGCTTTCCGCCTGGCGGCTGAAGTGGCCAAGCAAAGCCCGCTGGCCGTGAAAATGGCCAGGAATCAGTGCTCCGGGCGTTCGACAGCACCCTGGAGGAAGGGCTGCACTTCGAAAGAAAGAATTTTTACCTCCTCTTCGCGTCGGAAGACCAGAAAGAGGGCATGCAGGCTTTCATGGAAAAAGAGAACCCGTATTCACAGGCAAGTAACCATAAAATCAAAGGAGTATGCAAGCATTTGAGCAATTACTGGCAAACAACAAGGAGTGGGCTACCAGCATGGTGGAGCAGGACAAGGATTTCTTCCGCCGCCTGCAAGACCAGCAAGCCCCAAGTTCCTCTGGATCGGTTGTTCCGACAGCCGCGTGCCGGCAGACCGGATCACCAATACCGAACCCGGTGAGATCTTCGTGCACCGCAACGTCGCCAATATGGTCGTGCATACAGACATGAACCTCCTCACCGTCCTCGAATATGCCGTTAAAGTGCTGGAAGTAGAGCACATCCTCGTTGTAGGCCACTATGGCTGCGGTGGCGTAAAAGCCGCCATGGGCAACCAGAACCTCGGCATCATCAACCCCTGGTTAAAACACATCAAGGACGTTTACCGCTTCCATAAAGAAGAGATCGATGCGCTGGAAGGGGCCGACCAACAGGTAGACCGCCTCATCGAACTGAACGTGAAAGAGCAGGTGATGAACCTCGCCAAAACGATCACCGTGCAGGAAGCCTGGCACAAACATAAAAGACCTTACCTCCACGGCTGGGTATATGGCCTGAAAGACGGGCTTATCAACCCCGTTTTCGACATGGACCCCGGCACGCATATCGATCCGCTGTACGAGTACAACCTCTAAAGCCGTTGCATATGAAATACGGACTCATCCTATTGGCATCGCTCGCCGTAGCCTGCCAGACCCGTCAACAACCTGAAGCCGAAGCCCATGCGCCGGACTCGCTGGTCATGACGCCTACGGACACGATGATCACCATCACGGATACCGCGGTGGTTCCCGCTCTCGTGGAATCCTGGAAAGCTTTTGAACAGTATAACGGCAAGTATGCCGCCGATGTTAAGCTCCTGGAAAAACAACCGCTTAAAGAACGCCTGAGAGCGATGCTGGGCGCGGAGGACAAAGACTTTACCAGCCGCTACGGCACCACGCCGCCCATCGAAATCGACAATTTCATTTTATTCAACGAAGGCTGCAAGCCGCATAATTGCTCGGTAGAAAAGAAGCGGCCATCGCGATAGACATGAAGAAGGACGTGATCTACGTCGGCATCGCGCGGAATAAGGTCGTAAGGCTGTATGGCGAAAACGGAGACTCCGCCTATCCGGATAAGCTCCTGCAATGGATGATGAAATTCGAAGCGCAATAAAAAGCCCCGGTTATGCACCGGGGCTTTTTATTTGAATTTCAAATTGCTTACTTGAATTTGGACTTCAATGCCAGCAGTTTGGCCTGGAAGTCGTTCAACGGTTCTTCTTTCGCGGGCTTGCGCTCCCTGTTGTCCCGGCGTTGTCCGCCGCCGCCACCCTGTTGGGGGCGTTATCTTTCATGGACAAGGAGATGCGCTTGCGGGCGATATCCACCTCCAGTACCGTTACCGTTACTTTCTGGTTGAGTTTCACGGCTTCGTTGGGGTTGCTGATGAACTTGTTGCTCAGGTGCGAGATATGTACCAGGCCGTCCTGTTTCACCCCGATGTCCACGAAGGCGCCGAAAGCGGTGATGTTGGTCACCACGCCGGGCAGGGTCATGCCGGGTTTCACATCGTCCATGGTCTTGATACCTTCCGCGTATTCGAAGATAGCGATCTCGTCGCGCGGGTCGCGGCTGGGCTTGGCCAGTTCCTTCAGGATATCTTCCACGGTAAGCTGACCTACTTCTTCGGTGATGAACTCCTTTACATTAATTTGTTTGCGGAGGTCTTCCTTGCCGATCAGTTCCGCTACCGTGCACTGTTGTTTGGCGGCGATGGCCTGTACGAGGGCATAGCGCTCGGGGTGAACAGCGGAGTTATCTAACGGGTTATCGCCATTCTCGATACGAAGGAAGCCGGCGCACTGCTCAAAGGCTTTGTCGCCCAGGCGGCTAACCTTCTTCAGTTCCTGGCGGTTTTTGAAAGCGCCGTTTTCTTTGCGGTATTTCACGATATTTTCCGCCAGGGAAGGACCGAGGCCGGAGATATACGCGAGCAGGTGTTTGGAGGCAGTGTTGAGGTTGACGCCCACGTTGTTTACGCAGCTCACTACCACACGGTCGAGGCTCTGTTTCAGGTGGCTCTGGTTCACGTCGTGCTGGTACTGGCCTACGCCGATGGCTTTCGGGTCGATCTTCACCAGTTCGGCCAGGGATCTATGAGCCTGCGGCCAATAGACACGGCGCCGCGGACGGTTACGTCGTGGTCGGGGAATTCTTCACGCGCCACTTCGGAAGCGGAGTACACGGAGGCGCCGCTTTCGTTGACCATGAATACATTCACTTTCTTTCCGAAATCGATCTTCTTGATGAATTCTTCCGTTTCGCGGCCAGCGGTACCATTACCAACGGCGATGGCTGCAGCGTCGTACTTCTTTACCCAGCTTTTCAGCAGCTGTTCGGCGGCGTCTGCTTTGTAATTCTTTTCCAGGGGTACATCACGTCGTTATCGAGCAGGTTTCCCTGGTTGTCCAGCGCTACGGTCTTACAGCCGGTGCGGTATCCAGGGTCTACGGCGATCACGGCTTTAGGTCCGAGCGGCGCGGCGAGGAGCAATTGGCGGAGGTTCTCTGCAAACACTTCGATTGCTTCTGTGTCTGCTTTTTCTTTCGCTACGGAGCGGGATTCATTCTCGAGGGAGGGGCGGAGGAGGCGTTTGTACGCATCGTCTGCCGCTTTGGCTACCTGCTGGCTGGCGGGGCCGTTACCGGTTACGAATTGCTTGTGTACGATGCCTTTGGCTTCCTCTTCATCCGGCGCGATGTTACCGAAAAGGATACCTTCGGCCTCGGCGCGGAGAATGGCCAGTACGCGGTGGGAGGGGATGGAAGTGAGCTCTTCGTTGAATTCGAAGTAATCTTTGTACTTCACGCCGTCAGCTTCTTTGCCTTCGATCACCTTGGAACTGAACTTGGCGGTATGGGTGAAGAGCTTGCGGAGTTTATCGCGCAGCTCTGCGTTTTCGTTGATGCGTTCCGCGATGATGTCGCGTGCGCCTTTGAGGGCTTCATCCGTGCTGGCTACCTGTTCGTTGAGGAACGCTTTGGCCGCTTCTTCGGTATCGCCGTTTTCCTGCGCCAGGAGGATCTCGGCCAGGGCTCCAGGCCTTTCTCGATCGCCTGGGTGGCGCGGGTCTTGCGTTTCGGTTTGTAAGGGAGATAAATGTCTTCCAGTTCGGCGAGCACCCAGGTGGCGTTGATCTTCTCTTCCAGTTCCGGCGTCAGTTTACCCTGCTCGCTGATGGTTTTGATGATCGTGGCGCGGCGGTCGTCCACCTCCTGGTAGCGCTTGTTCAGGTCTTCAATCTTTCCGATCTGCACCTCGTCCAGGCTGCCCGTCTGTTCTTTCCGGTATCGGCTGATGAAGGGGACGGTAGAGCCCTCGGATAGTAGGAGCATGGTTTTCTCAGCCTGCCCCATCGAAATGTTCAGTTCGGCAGAAATGAGCGCCACGTGTTTCGGATTCATATCAATACGTTTTGTGATTTTTCTAAGGCCGCAAATCTAAAGAAATTGGCCGGTCAACCAAGAAAAAGAAATTAACACCGCCGCCCCCGCCAGCTCCCAAATCCTTATTTTCCATTATTTTTCCGTTTCTTAGCAGCGGAACATTCATATTTATTGTTATGCAGCCGGACCAAGCTTTTAACAGATTATTGCAGATTATGGACGACCTGCGGGAGAAATGCCCCTGGGACAGGAAGCAAACCATGCTCTCGCTGCGGCAATTGTCCATCGAAGAACTCTACGAACTGGCAGACGCCATTACCGACGAAGACTATAAAGGCATTAAAGAGGAACTGGGCGACCTGCTCCTCCATATCGTATTCTACGCCAAGATCGGCTCCGAAAAGCAGCAATTCAACATCACAGACGTCATCAACGGGGTATGCGAGAAGCTCATTGCCCGCCACCCGCATATTTATGGCGATGTAAAGGTGGAAAATGAAGATGAAGTGAAGCAGAACTGGGAAAAGCTGAAGATGCGGGAAGGAAAAGAGTCCGTTCTCAGCGGCGTTCTAAAAGCCTGCCCGCCCTGGTAAAGGCCATGCGCCTGCAGGACAAAGCCCGCCAGGTCGGCTTTGAATGGGAAAACCGCGAACAGGTATGGGACAAAGTGGAAGAGGAGACCGCCGAACTGATGGAAACCGTGGAAGCCAATGATAAAGACCGAATGGAAGCCGAATTCGGCGACCTGATGTTCGCCCTGGTCAATTACAGCCGGTTCCTCGGCATCGACGCCGAGAACGCACTGGAGCGCACCAACAAGAAATTCATCCGGCGTTTCCGCAAAATGGAAGAAATGGCCGCCGGCCAGGCCGCAAGCTCACCGATATGGACCTTGCGGAAATGGACGGCCTCTGGAATAAAATCAAGGAAGGCGAATAACAGATATGCTGGATATCAAGGAAATACGGCTATTCTTCCTCCGGAACGGCTACCTGCTCATCATTGCGGCATGGCTGTTCACCTTCGCGTTCCTGTTCAATAACTACTGGAGCTACTATTCCTCCCCACGGCGTCCAGCGCAGCCTGGAAAGCGATATCCGCAGCCGGCAGGACGATTTCCGGGAACTGACGGACGATACCACGATCGTCAACAGCCTCTTCCGCGGCGATTACAGCCGGGCTACCCTGGAACAAACCTACGGCGAAAGCTATCACGTATTCGCCTATGACTCCACAGACGCCGGCATGCGCCTGCTCTTCTGGAGCACCAATACCGTGGAGCCGCCGGCCCCGCACGACCTCAGGCCCGGAACGAGCTTCCGGAAAATGGCCAACGGCTGGTATGTCGTCCTCAACCACAGGAAGCCCCGGCAAGTGGCTCGTCGGGCTGCTGCCGGTCAAAGAGGAGTTCGCCATTAATAATGATTACCTCGGCGCTTCCTTCTACGGCCGCCCCGCCATCGGCCCCGAATATACCATTGGCCAAAAGCCGCCCGGCCTGCCCGTTGTGGATGCCGATAAAAATATCCTGTTCTTCCTCCACTATGACCCCGCCAAATCAGAAGCGTCGCCCAGCCTGGCGAGCGTGCTGCTGCTGACCCTGGGCGTCATCTGCGTGTTCATCTTCATCAATCTCTTTGCGTCGCTCATGGCAAAGAAGCTCACGCCGATCTGGGGTTCCTCTTCCTGTTCGTGGTGGTGCTGACATTCCGCGTGCTCACGTATCTCTACCCTTTCCCCATAGACCTCGGCACGCTGAACCTGTTCCAGCCAACGATCTACGCAAAGGACGATGTGTTCAAGTCGCTGGGCGACCTTTCGCTCAACGTACTGCTGACCTTCTGGCTGATCCTGTTCTTCCGCCAGCATGTGCGCACGATCCACCCGCCCGTATTGCGTAAGAAATGGCAGGGCTGGCTCATTATCGGCGCGGCAGGGCTCGTTATGTTCATCGCCGGACAGTTCCTGCTCGACCTCGTGCGAAGCCTCGTAATCGACTCCAGGATCTCCTACGACGTTACCAACTTCTTTACCCTTAACGAATACAGCGTGATCGGCAGCATGAGCCTCGGGTTCATCGCCATCAGCTTCCTCTTCTTCTCCCAGATAGTCAACTACCTGCTCAACCAGTTGACGGACTTCCAGTACAAAACGAAATACACCTCGCTGGCGATCGTTGGCCTCATATGGCTCGCGTTCCGCTATAACCTGCCCGATTTTAGCGCCTCCGTGGTGCTCATGCTCTGGCTCCTGGCATACGTGGCGATCCTCGACTGGCTGGAAACCCGCTTCGGCGGTAATTCCGCTTCGCTTCCGTTCATTATGTGGATGCTCATGATGACCGTCACCACTTCCGCCGTGCTGGTGTATTATAACAACCAGAAAGAGCTCAGCACGCGCATGCGGGTAGCGGAAAACCTCTCCAAGCAGCGGGACCCTTACATGGAAACGCTGCTCAATGACGTGGGCGACCGCCTGGTGGCAGATCCGGAAACGCAGGCATACTTCCGCCAACCCACCCGCGAAGGCCGCCGCAGGCTCGATGCCATGCTGCGGGAAAAATACTTCGCACGGTACCTCAACCGGTTCAATGTGCTCTTCTTCACCTACGATGCGGAAGGTGAGATCCTATACAACACGGAAGGCGTCCCGTTCAACGACCTGCAGAACCGCATCATGGGCAATACATTGTCGCATGTATTAGGGGAGGACCTGTATTACGACGAACGCAGTTTCCGCGACTACAGCTATATCGGCAAAAGGAGTTCTCCGGGCCGGAAGGGGCGCCGGTAGGGTACCTGTTCTTTGAAGTTCGCTCCGAACCCGAGATCGCGCAACCCGACAGGCTGTACCCCGAACTGCTCATCGATGGTAACCGCCTCGACGGACAAGAGAACGCCGACAACTATTCCTGGGCAGTTTACGATAAGGGCCTGCTGGTGACCAACCGGGGCGAGTATTCCTTCAAAACCCGGCTGGGCGCTGCGGAAATGCCACTGGCAGATGTCGTGTACGCGGACGAAGACAATTATTCGCTCTTATTCTATAAAGCATCGAAAGACAAGCTGGTGGTAGTGGTGAAGCAAACGCGGAACTTCCTGGAGTTCATCACGCTGTTCGCTTACATGTTCTGCCTCTTCCTCCTGATCATCGCTATATATAGCCTGGTAGACCTGCTGGTAAGGGCGCGCCTTCAGATGTCGAATCTGAAGACGATGCTCAACCTCAGCATCCGGACGAAAGTGCAGACCACCATCATCTTCGCGGTAGCATTCTCCTTCATCGCCCTGGGTATCGCCACCATCCTGTTCTTCATCAACCGCTACCGTGCGGAAAATGCACAGAAGCTCAGCGAAACGGTACAGAGCATCGGTAAGGATATGGAGGAAGTGTTTTACAACCACCGGCAGTTCGATGAAATGGGCATGATCTACGACTCGATCTTTTCATCGCGGTTATCTACCGCGGTAGGAGAGATCGCACGTGAGCATAACGTAGATATCAATATTTACGATACCGAAGGACGGCTCCAGCTGACGACGCAGCCGCTCATGATAGAAAAGGGCTTGCTGAGCCCGGGGCTTAACCCCATGGCGTATTACCAGCTCTCGCAGCGTAGCCGGATACAGTTCATCCAGGAAGAGAAGATCGGCAGGATGCGGTATATCAGCAGCTATGTGCCCATGCGAAGCCAGGGGAAGTGTTCGCCTACCTGAACGTACCCTATTTCGCGACGGAAAATGAACTCCGGCAGCAGATCTCTACTTTCCTGGTTGCGCTGATCACGATCAACGCCTTCATCTTCCTGATGGCGGGCATACTCGTGTTGCTGATCTCCAACACTATCACGAAATCTTTCTCCCTCATCACCGAAAAGCTCCGCAGCGTTAACCTGGGGCAGCATAACGAAGCCATCACCTGGGATAACGACGACGAGATCGGGCTGTTGGTGAACGAATACAACAAGATGGTACAGAAGCTGGAAGTGAGCGCCGCCATGCTCGCCAAAAGCGAACGCGAAGGCGCATGGCGCGAAATGGCAAGGCAGGTAGCCCACGAGATCAAGAACCCGCTGACCCCCATGAAGCTCAGCATCCAGTACCTCCAGCGCGCCATCGCCAACGATTCGCCGGATGTGAAGGCACTGTCGCGTAATGTGGCCAATACGCTTGTAGAGCAGATCGAGCACTTGTCCAATATCGCGTCAGATTTTGCGGCATTTGCCCATATCACGAAGGTCAATAATGAAGTATTCTCCTGAGCGAAGTGTTGCAATCGCTAACATCGCTGTATATGAGCAGCCCGGAGTGCCATATTTACTTCGGCCGCCAGGATAAGCCCTACCTCATCGATGCCGACAAGACGCAGATCAACCGCGTGTTCACGAACCTCCTGCAGAACGCTATCCAGGCCATCCCGGAAGGGCAGGAGGGGCATGTGGCCATCAGTATGAAAGAGGAAGGTCCGCATTGGGTAGTGGTGGAAGTGATCGACAACGGCGCCGGCATTTCGCCGGAGGCGCAGGAAAAGATCTTCGTCCCGAACTTCACGACCAAATCCTCCGGCACGGGGCTTGGCCTGGCCATGAGTAAGAACATCGTGGAGCAGGCGGGAGGTGAGATATGGTTCAGGACTTCTCCCGGCATGGGTACTACCTTCTTTGTCCGCCTGCCCCTGGTGGCAGACCAAAGCGAGGCGTCCTACTCATAATCCCTGCATCCGTACAACTTTAGGTGCCCCGCCGGGGTTTATCTTGCAACATGCATCCTCATCCCCTCATAGATGAAATCCTCGGCTTGTACAGCGTACAGCTGGACAAGGATCATCAACGCTACCGCAATCATGCGCAGCGCGTCTACCTGGCTTGCCGCCAGTTGGATCCGGATCCCCAACGGGAGGTCCGTTATGCGATAGCGGCGGCGTTTCACGATATCGGTATCTGGACGGACGATACGTTCGACTACCTCGCGCCTTCGGTGCGGGAGAGCCGTCGTTTCCTGGAAGCGCGCGGGATGGAGGGGATGTCGGAAGAGGTGGGCGCAATGATCGAATGGCATCATAAAGTGAGCCGGTTTGAAGGGGATGCGTGGCCGACTGTGGAGATTTTCCGCCGGGCAGACCTGGTGGACGTATCCATGCAATGGAAGACCTTTGGGATCCCCAAGCCTGCGCTGGCCGCCATGGTGCAGGCGTATCCGTACCTGGGTTTTCATGGGTTCCTGTTGCGGAGGGGGCTGCGGCATTTTTGCAGCATCCGCTGCGCCCTTTGCCAATGTTCAGGCGATAACATAAAGAAAGGGCCGTCCTAACCGGGCGGCCCTTTAATATTTTCTGTGTGTCTGTTGCAGGTATAACTTATGCTTCGGGTGCTACCACGAAGCTTTCGCGGATCTTGTCCATCAGTTTGGTCTGGATCATTTGTTCGGCGAGGACGATCATGTTGGAGAATGCGCGTTCGCCGGAGATGCCATGACCGATGATCACAGGCTCTGCTACGCCGAGAACGGGTGTTCCGCCATATTGTTCGAAGTCGAACCGGTCGATGTACTCGTCCTTAATATTGCGTCTTACGGCGATATCATGGAAGGATTCGGCCAGTTTCAGCACTACGTTGCCGGTAAAGCCTTCGCAAACGATCACGTCTGTGGTGTTTTTGAAGATGTCGCGGCCTTCTACGTTACCTACGAAATTGATGAGGGAGTTCTCTTTGAGGAGGGGATAGGTGGCCTGCGCGAGGAGGTTGCCTTTTCCTTCTTCTTCTCCGAGGTTCAGGAGGCCTACTTTCGGTTTGTCCATACCCAGGATGTACTTGGAATAGAGGGAACCGAGGATGGCGAACTGAACGAGGTTTTCGGGCTTACAGTCGGCGTTGATGCCCACGTCCAGCAGGAGGCCGGTGGAACCGTCTTCCCGGGGAAGGATGGTGGAAATGGTGGGCCGCTGAATGCCTTCGACCAGTTTAATGGAATAAATGGCGCCTACCATCATGGCCCCGGTGTTGCCGGCACTGATGAAAGCGTCAATCTTTTTGTTTTGCAGGAGATGGAAGCCGATAGAGATGGAAGAATGCGGCTTTTCCTTTAAAGCTTTGGTAGGATGTTCATTCATCCCGATTACCTGGGATGAATGAACAACGGTATATCTTGACTGGTCTAACGCTGCATCTGCGAGGAGAGGTGTTAAGGCCTGCTCGTCACCAATCAACATCAGATGTGCATCAGATGCTCTGCTTAAAAATAATTTAACTCCTTTTACTGCTTCTGCGGGGGCAAAGTCGCCACCCATCATATCAAGCCCGATTCTCATGAACTGTGTTTTGTCTGTTGCTCGGGGTAAAATTAGTAAAAATTATTATTTAGCAGCTGCTTGTTTTTCCAAAACAACTTTTCCTTTGTAGAACAGCTTGTTCTCTACCCAATGAGCACGGTGTCTCAGGTGCACTTCGCCGGTTGCGCTGTCTGTGCTTAAAGTTTCAGCAAATGCCTTGTAATGAGTTCTTCTCTTAGCTGATCTTTGTTGCGAATGTCTGCGTTTAGGATTCGGCATCTTATTTAATTTTAAATTGTATACGTTTTTAATTATCCCTGAACTTCTCCAATCCTTTCCAGATCGGATTCGTCTGTTGGTCGCCCTGTTGTTTCATTTTTTCCAACATCTCGAGCACTTTCGGATCACATCCGCTCTTCCCGTTGGCATCATCCGGATGGATGCGCTGCATGGGAATAGACAGGTTGATGAACTCATAGATGAAGTCTGCCACGTTCAGATGGCTCTCCGTACGGCTGATATAGGTCACGTCCGGATCCTCATCTTCACTCATCGCCTCCGGGTTATCCACCAGCTTTACTACCTGGTTAAAATCATCCCAGAGCTGCATCTCGAACGGTTGCCCGCACCGGTCGCAGATCACCGTCAGTTTACCCCCACTTCAAACTTCAGCAGGAAAAATCCCGGCTTCTTGTCTAGCTGGAGGTTGACCGTGGCATGACAATTTGAGAAGTCCGGCTCAGCACCAAGCTTTTCAAAGAAACTGTCATCGATCTGATATTGGAATGTATGCACCCCGGGCGTCAGACCTACAAATGCTATGTCAAATTCGCGGAGATGCTTCATATCAAAATCCTCCCTTTTAGAGGGATGCAAAGGTAAACAAATATTTCCAAAAGCAAAAATTTCCTACTTTTGTTGATTCTCAAGCTCGTATTATATGTCAAATTATATAAAAATGTCAGATATTTACAGCTAATAAGTTGCGTCATTTTCACTAACTTCATATTGCGCTCCGCATTTCATATTTTGCATATGCCTTATGAAATCCTACACTTCCCCTATTCCCGGATGACATGTCACAAAAGGCAGAATAGGCCGGAAACAGCCTCCGAACTCACTTACCGTACCCCCGCCGCCCGGGGAGCACCCCATATTCGCACTTTCCATCGCCGTTTTCCTCCGCAGCACCAACGCCGGCGTCCTCGTTACCGACGAACGCCACCGCTTCGTATGGGCCAATGACGTGTTCATGGACTTTTTCCATGCCGGGAAGTACAAAGGTAACCAACTCGACCAGACATTCCGGGCCATGATCTCCCATTTTGCCCCTGAAGTATATGACCCGGCCGCCTTTGAGCTGAAAATGAAAGAGTTACGGAAGAAACGCAAGCCCTACTTCGGTTGGGAACTTTGCTTCCGCAGCGGTAAGATATTCGAAATCAGCTACATACCCGTATACGACGGCCCCGCTTCGCCGGCAGCATCTGGCAGATCGTGGACGTTACCCGGCACCGCCAGGCCGATGAAGAGCTCCGCCGCGTCGATGAAAAATACCGCGTCATCCTCGATAATCTCAATGCCGCCCTCTGCGAAACCGACCTGGAAGGTAATATAGTTAAGGTGTACGACAGCTTCTGCCGCCTCTCCGGGTACTCCGAAGAAGAACTGATCGGCAATAACATCACCGACATATTCGTCCCCGAAGAGAACCGGGAATACGCCCGCAATCTCCGCCGTTACCGGGTAGAGAAGAAGGTAGCATTACTATATGATATGGAGATCGTCCTGAAAGACGGCTCCCGCAAATGGGTCATCGCCAGCTCGGGCAACATCTACGACCGCGACGGCAAAGCCATCGGCGGGGTAGGCATCCATATGGACATCACCCCCAGAAACAGCTGCAACGGGAACTGGAGCTGGCCAAACAAGCCGCCGAAGAGGCCCAGCGTACCCAAAAGGAATTCCTGGCCAATATGAGCCACGAAATCCGCACGCCCTCAACGCCATCATCGGCATGGCCCACCTGCTGGAAGAAACCGCCCTGAACGACGAGCAAAAAGAATACATCAAGATACTCAAACATTCCTCCGGCATCCTCCACGGCCTCATTACCGATATCCTGGACATCTCCAAGATCGAAGCCGGCAAGCAGGAGGTGCACCCACGGGAGTTCGACCTCCGCGAGCTGGTACAAAGCATGAAACACACCTTCCAGATGAAATTGGGCCAGCGCCCCATCCAGGTAACGGTGGAACTGGACAAACGAATCGACTCCCTGCTCATCGGGGATGACATGATTTTGAACCAGATACTCATGAATTTGTTAGGTAATGCGGAAAAGTTCACCAAGGAGGGTGAAATTGCCATTAAAGTTCAACTGGAAGACCTCCAGGGCAACGCGCTCTGGCTCCGGTTCCAAGTCTGCGATACCGGGATCGGAATCCAGGCGGACAAGCTGGAGCTCATCTTCCAGAACTACAAGCAGGCGGAGAAAGACATCCGCGAGCGGTATGGCGGCACGGGCCTCGGCCTGGCCATCGCCAAGCAGCTGGTAGAGCTCCAGGGCGGCCGTATTGCCGTGGAGAAGTCTGGCCCCTTCAATACCTGCTTCACCTTCACCCTCCCGTTCATCGATACCCGCAGGCCCCTGGCGAGGACCGCCGGGCAAGACGCGGAGAACAAGTACGCCCGCATCGATTTCGGGCAGGCCAGGGTACTGGTCGTGGAAGACAACCCCATGAACCTCAAGTACATCCTCAGCCTTCTCGAAAAGTACAGGATCAATTACCAGCTGGCCACCAACGGCCCCGATGCGCTGTATTTCCTGGAATCCAAACAGTTCGATCTCGTGCTGATGGATATCCGGATACCCGGGATGGATGGCTTCGAACTGGCACGCAAGATCCGGGAAGACGAAACAAGGCCTAACGTGGCCACCCCGGTGATCGCCACCACGGCCCGCGATGCCCAGCACGCTGGCCATGGCCCGGAACATCGGCATCACGGAAATATTGACCAAACCATACACCCCAGACCAGCTGTTGCAGGTGCTCAATAAGTATCTCAACGAAGACGAAACAGAAATAATTATGGAAGTGCAAAATATTAGCGGATACGAATTCCATCCATCCCTGGATGTCAAATACCTGAACACGTTGTACGAAAGCAACATCGGGTACGCCATCGACCTGTTCGACATATACGTGCTCACCATCCGTGAAGAACTTACCAAGATCCGCAAGGTGGCAGATGCCGGAGATTGGGAGACCCTCCGGTTCCAGGTTCACAAAATTAAGCCCAATTTCTCCATGGTAGGACTGACCTGGATCACCACCAAGCTCGAAACCATGGAATCCCTCCTGCGCAATAACGAAAACCTCGACACCCTGCCCGCTTTACTGGGTGAGATCGTGGAAGAGGTTAACGGTTTCTTCCCCATCATTGAAAAGGAATTGCAAAATATGCAGTCGTTCATGACCGGCGGAGCCAGCGTTAATTAAACTGCTCCAGCGCTTCTTTCACATCCGAATAGTAACTGCCCCGAAGAGGTTGAGGTGTACCAGCAACGGGTACAGCTGGCAAAGGGGCAACCTTTCCTGCCAGCCCTGTTCAAGCGGGTGGATGGCCTGGTAGGTGTAGTAGAAGCGGGTGTCGAACCCGCCGAACAGGCGCGTCATGGCCATGTCCATTTCCCTGTGACCATAATATACCGCGGGGTCGAAGATGCAGGCCCTGCCGGAATGGGAAACGAGGAAATTGCCGCTCCACAGATCGCCGTGCAACAATGCGGGCGGCTCTTCCGGGAACAGTCCGGGCAGCCGGCGCACGAGGCTTTCCATCTTCTGCATCAGGGCGCTGTCTAACCGGTGGTTGTCGTACGCCATTTTCGCCAGCGGCATCAGCCGGTTCATGCCGTAAAGACGGCCCAGCTGGACCAGGGGTATTATATTGTTTAATGGAACCGATGTAATTGGAAGTGGGAAGCCCGAACCAGGGGCTGGTTTGCTGGTGCATCCTTGCCATGGAAGCCGCGAAATTCTCCCAGAAATCGGGCGCCGCGGCGCCTTTCTCCACGTATTCCGTTACCAGGAACGCCCGGTTGCCCGCAATGCCCTCGCAAAGGGGGCGGGGAACGGAGATCACTTCCGTTTGGCGCAGCTCTTCCAGTCCGTTCAGCTCCCGCGAGAACATTTCGGGGTGCTTCACGGCATCGTTCAGCTTCAGGAAAAAACGGCCCTGCGACGTATCCATGCGAAAAGTTTCATTGATATCCCCCGTGTATCCGCTCTGCGTGAATTATCTGTAATTTCACCGAGAGTTGAAGATGTTTGGTCAGGAGCTTTCAAGTTCCTGTTGAATGGTAAAGTCTAACATGTTCCTTTCTGCTTACACTTAAAATGGAAAAAGAATACCGGTTCGGAAAACCACTGATATCATTTGCGCTTGGGCTGGCGTGCATCCTCCTGCTGAACTGGGCGATCACTTCGGAAGGATGGCTGGCAGGGATCTACTTTCATAGGTGGTACGAGTTTATCAGTACGTCATTAAGAAAATTGTTCGGTCGATTCACGGGCAGCATAGGCGATGTAATTTACTGCGTTTGGGTTATAATCGGGATTATTTTTTTATTAAAATCAATCTGGCGGCTCATCCGCGGGCAATGGAAAGCATTGGGTTACGGCTTCGCCAAAGCCGCCGCTTCCCTCTGTTGGCTGTATTTCGTGTTCCTCTTGTTCTGGGGGCTCATTATCAGCGTACTACCATGGTCAAGGAACTGGGATTCGACGTGCAGCCGTACACGAAAGCCGACCTTTACCTCCTGGCGGATACGCTCGTCCGCCTCACCAACCGCGACCGCGCCGAAATGGACGCCCTTGCCGCCCCGCCGGATACGCTCCCGCAGCGGGTGTTCGCCGAAGCGGCCAAAGCCTATGCGGGGCTGGCGCAGACCTGGCCTACCCTGAAATACGCGCATCCATCCATCAAAAAGTCGATGTTCCGCCGGTATCTCAATTACCTGGGCGTAACCGGCTACCTGAACCCCTTCACCAATGAAGCGCAGGTCAACACCACTGTGCCCGCCTTCCAGACGCCGTTCGTAACCTGCCATGAGATCGCCCACCAGATCGGGTTCGCACCGGAGCAGGACGCTAATTTCATCGGTTACCTGGCCGCCAGCCGTTACTCCGACGTTCGCTTCAGGTATGCCGCCAATTTCGAAATGTTGTTGTATACTATACGGCGCCTGGCCAGGAGACCCGCCGCTGTCGCGCATCGTGTGGAACAAGACGCACCCCGGCATCCGGGCCGATGCGCAGCGCATCATGGATTTCTATAAGCAATTTGAAGGGCCGGTAGACGATATGTCGGCCGTGTTCTACGATTCCTATCTCAAAGCCAACAACCAGCAACACGGCATCCGCAGCTACAGCGAGGTGATCGGCTGGCTAATGGATTATTACCGTATCAAAGGATAAGCGCTTACTGCATAAAAAAAGCGTCCCGGGGAGAAGGGACGCTTTTTCTTGTCTGGATATAAACGCATCAGTTCATCATCAGCACGTTTACACTGCGCTGAAGGATATTAAAGGCGATCTCGGCCATGAGGTTCTCACGGTCGAGCGTGGGATTGACTTCCGTAATCTCGAAGCAGCAGATCTTGCGGTGCTGCATGAATTTGGAGATGAGGTCTTCCGCCTCGCGCTCGCGCAGCCCGTTGCTCACAGGTGTGCCGGTGCCGCGGGAGATGGAAGCGTCGAGACTGTCGACATCGAACGAAACGTAGATGTACTCGCAATCGTGGAGGTATCTGAACACGCTGCGGGCCACGGCTTCCGGCCTTTGCGGCGCACCTCGTTGGTAGTGATCACTTTCATGCCGTACTTACGGATGAGGTGGTCTTCCTCTTTTTCGTAGTCGCGCAGGGAGATGAAAACGATATCTTCCGGCAGTACCTTGGGCGCTATTTTACCCATGTTCTTCAGTTGTCCCCAAAGCTTGATGGTATTCTCATCGACTTCATGCACCTTGTTCTCGATGTTGTCTTCCGCGATGGAAGCGGCCAGCGGCATGCCGTGCATGTTGCCGGAAGGCGTGGTGAAGGGGTGTGGAGATCGGCGTGGGCGTCTATCCAGATCACGCCTAATTTGGCTTTGGGCCGGGCCAGTTTAAGACCGGCGATCGTGGCTCCTGCGGTGCTATGGTCGCCGGAGAGCACTACGGGGAACCAGTTTTGTTTGATGGTGTCGCAAACGGATTTGCTCACGCGCTCATACATGTTGATGGTGCCTTTGATGCGCTTGGCGTAAGGGGATTCGATCGGTTCGAACAGGAGTTTGTTTTCCGTCTCGATTTCTTCCGTGGGGAAGTGAACGAAGAAGTTGCTCATGAAATCGAGTGCGGCAATCTTGATCGCGTCTACCCCAGACTGGCGCCGCGGGTGCCTGCGCCAATTTCGGATTTGACTTCAATGATCTTGATGTTTTTCATACATTGTTTTGGTGTGGGCCGCTGAAGCGGATCAGCCGAGAATATGCCGGCCGATCACGATGCGCTGTACTTCAGACGTGCCTTCATAGATCTGTGTTATTTTAGCGTCGCGCATGAGGCGCTCTACGTGATATTCTTTCACATAGCCGTAACCGCCATGCACCTGAACGGCTTCGGTGGCCACCCACATCGCGGTTTCGGAGGCGAATACTTTCGCCATGGAGCCGCTGAGGGTGTAATCGAGGTGGTTGTCTTTCTCCCATGCGGCTTTGAGGACCAACAGCCGGGATGCCTCGATTTTAGTGGCCATATCCGCCAGTTTGAACTGGATGGCCTGGTGCTGGGAGATCTCTTTCCCGAAGGCTTTTCTTTCCTTGCTGTATTTCAGGGCCAGTTCGTATGCGCCGCTGGCGATGCCCAGCGCCTGGGAGGCGATGCCGATGCGGCCGCCGCCCAAAGTCTTCATGGCGAACTTGAACCCGAACCCATCTTCCCCGATACGGTTTTCCTTCGGTACTTTCACATCCTGGAACATGACGCTGTGCGTATCGCTCCCACGGATGCCGAGTTTATTTTCCTTGGCGCCGAGCGTAATGCCGGGCGTATCTTTTTCTATAATGAGGCAGTTGATGCCTTTGCTGCCTTTTTCGGCATGCGTCTGCACCATCACCAGGTACACGCTGGCCGAATTGGCGTTGGTGATCCAGTTCTTGGTGCCGTTCACGAGGTAATGGTCGCCTTTGTCTTCCCCGATGGTCCGTTGCGAAGTAGCATCAGAACCCGCTTCCGGCTCGCTCAGCAGGAAAGCGCCGATGATCTCGCCTTTGGCCAGCGGAACAAGGTATTTCCTTTTCTGCTCTTCGCTCCCGAAAGTCTCCAGTCCCCAGCAAACCAGGGAATTGTTTACGCTCATCACTACGGAAGCGCTCGCATCGATCTTCGAAATCTCTTCCATCGCCAGCACATACGAAATCGTGTCCAGTCCCGCGCCGCCGTATTCCGGGCTGACCATCATCCCGAGGAAGCCCAGCTCCCCAGTTTTTTGATCTGTTCCGCAGGGAATTTCTGCTGCTCGTCGCGCTCTATCACGCCCGGCAACAGCTCCGTCACCGCAAAATCCTGGCCGCTTTCTGTATCATCAGATGTTCTTCCGTTAACTGAAAATGCATGTATTTTGAATTTTGAAAGATTGTAGGTGTGTACAAACCTATCTTAAAATAGGCATTCAAAAAAATCAGTGCCACAGAATTAAACGGTCTGTAAGGTTTAACTCCTATTGTTGAATTTTTAACAGAAACTGCCCCCATTTATTGGAGGAATTCCTAATGTAACCTGTCCATATTCCAGAAAAGTCTATTATTTTTGTAGGATGATGGCAGTGAATTTAAGCAACTACCGCCATGTGCTCGAACAGATCCAACCATTTGGCGCACAGCTGGTAGCCGTATCAAAAACCAAACCTGCCGGATCTATCCGGGCCCTTTACGAAGCCGGCCAGCGGATATTCGGCGAAAACTATGTGCAGGAAATGGTGGAGAAGGAAGGCCTCCTTCCCAAAGATATCCAATGGCATTTCATCGGCCATCTCCAAAGCAATAAAGTCAAGTACATCGCCCCCTTCGTGAGCATGATCCACGGGGTCGACAGCTTCAGGCTCCTCCAGGAAGTCAACAAGCAGGCCGCGAAGCACAGCCGGATTATCGACTGCCTCCTACAGGTGCATATCGCTACCGAAGAAACGAAGTTCGGCTTTAGCGAAGAGGAACTGAACGCCGTGCTGGAGCAGTCCGTAACCCTGCCTAACGTCCGCATAGCCGGGCTCATGGGCATGGCGAGCAACACAGACGATCTGGACCAGGTACGCCGCGAGTTCCGCCGGCTGAAGGAACTGCAGGCGGCCGCGAAGGAGCGCTATTTCCCGTAACGAATGAATTCCGTGAGCTCTCCATGGGCATGAGCGGAGATTTCCAAATAGCCCTGGAAGAAGGCAGCACGCTGGTCCGCATCGGCAGCCTGCTCTTCGGCGCCAGGAATTACGCATAAACGCGATATATGAAAAGATACTTAGCAGTAGCAGCGGTGGCCGCACTGACGGCATGCGGCGCCGCCAAGCCCACCGGGCTCACCAAAGGCCCTGGCAGGGGCAGCTCACGCGGACGGACGGCGGGCAGATCGTGTTCAATTTCGATGTGGTCGACAGCGCCGGATCGCAGGTGATCTACGTGGTCAACGCCGGCGAGCGTATGCGCGTTGACGAGATCACCTACCGAGACGATTCCGTTTTTATCCGCATGCCTTTCTTCGATTCGGAATTCAAGGCCGCGGTATATTACAACGGCAGCATCAAAGGCAAATGGATCCGCCACCTGGCTGATAAGGACGTGGACATCGATTTCTACGCACAGCCGAATAAGCCGGAGCGCTTTATCACCGAAAGACAGCCGAAACATAACGTAACCGGCCGCTGGCCCACCTGGTTCTACGATGAACCCGGGAAAGACACTAGCTACGCTATCGGCGAGTTCACGCAGCAGGGCAGGGATGTGACCGGTACGTTCCTCACCACCTCGGGAGATTACCGCTACCTCCAGGGTATTGTGGACGGGGACTCCCTGAAACTGTCGACCTTCGATGGTTCGCATGCCTATTACTTCACCGCCCTCATCGAGAACGATTCCACGATGAGCGGGGCACCTTCCTGGCTGGGATTACGGCCAGGCAGCTTTTCCATGCCCGTAAAGACAGCAGCGCCCGCCTGCAGGACGCTACCACGCTCAATACCGTAAAGAGCCCGGCGCCACGCTGGATTTCTCCTTCCCGGACCTCAACGGCAAGCCCGTTTCCATAAAGGACGAACGCTTTAAGAACAAAGCGGTGATCGTTCAGGTATCAGGTTCCTGGTGCCCCAACTGCATGGATGAGACGGCTTACCTGAGCGATTGGTACAAAAAGAATAAGGACCGTGGTGTGGAGATCGTGATGCTGGCTTATGAGCGTACGACAGATTTCGAGAAGTCGAAGAAAGCGGCGGAGGGCTTCGCTAAGAAGTTTGACGTAACCTACCCGGTACTGATCACCGGCGTAACGCCCGCCGATCCGCAGAAGACGGAGAAAACGCTCCCCAGCTCACAGGCCTCAAAGGCTTCCCGACAACTATTTACCTCGACCGGAGCGGCAAGGTGGTGGAAGTGCATACCGGGTTCAACGGTCCGGGTACGGGCGAGCATTATGAAGAGTATAAGAAGGAATTCAATGAACTGATGGACAGATTATTGCAATAAGTAAATACCTGTTCATAATAGAAAACCGGACGTTATGCGCCCGGTTTTTTTACGCCATTTTTTCCTTTAATAAGCAAGTGATTCTTTCTATTTTTAGCCAGATTAAACACTCGTTACACGTTTATGAAAACATCCCTTGTTATACTGGGCGCGTTGCTGACGGCAACGCCGGTCTTTTCCCAGCAAACATTCCGTACCGCCGCGTCCGCTGCCTCCGCTGGTTTTTCGGCGGAGCGCCTGCATCGTATCGATAGCTTTTTCCAGGCTGCGGTAGACCGCGGACTGGCGCCCAATGCCGTGACGTTCATCGCCCGGAAGGGGCAGATCGTGCATCACAAGGCATTCGGGTTCAGCAATCTTGAAAAGAGAACGCCCGCCCGGACAGACGATATCTTCCGCATCGCATCCCAGACCAAGCTGATCACCACCGTTGCCGTGCTGATGTTGTATGAAGAGGGCCGCCTCTTCCTGGACGACCCCATTTCCAAATTCCTGCCCGAATTCAAGGATGTCCAGGTTATGGACGGCAATGGCGGCACCCGTGCCCCGAAAACCCAGCCCACCATCAGGCACCTGTTGTCGCATTCGGCGGGTATCCCGTACCAGCACCCCACCGCCAAAGAGCCCAATACCTACCTCAGCGACCTGAACGGCCTGACGTTGGAGGAGCTCATCAAACAGGTGGCAAAACGCCCCCTTGTTCACGAACCCGGGGAGGCCTTTACTTACGGGTATAATACCGATGTAGCCGGCAGGATCGTTGAGGTGATATCCGGCAAAAGCCTGAAAGACTTCTTCCACGAGCGGATATTGAAACCCCTCGGGATGAACGATACCTATTTTTACCTGCCGCCCGCCAAAGCAGGGCGCCTGGTGGAGCTGTACGCCAAAGGCCATATTGATTCCCCGTTAACGGTCCACGGCAGCCTGGCTAACCGCACCTACCCGGTTGCCGGTAAGCAGACATTATATCTCGGGGGCGGGGCTGGTCAGCACTGCTGCAGACTATGCCAAAATCTGCCAACTCGTCCTCAATGGGGGTAGTTTTAATAATGTACGGTTACTTTCGCGCAAGACGGTAGACCTGATGGGCCGCAACCAGATCGGTAACAGTTTTGTGTGGGACCGGAACGATAAGTTCGGGCTGGGGCTCCAGATCATCACGGAAGACACGCGCTACGGCGATCAGGCCAGCCCCGGTTCCCTGACCTGGGGCGGCGCCTATTGCTCTGAATATACCATCGACCCGAAGGAGGGCGTGATCATGCTGGTGTTCACCAATGTGAGCCCTTACGCCTGGTACGGGAGTTTGTCCGCAAGTTCAGGATCCTGGCTTACGGGGCGCTGGAGTAGACCGTATTCTTATATCGTATTTAAGGCCGGCTCCTGATGAGCCGGCTTTTTATTGACTTCCTCTTGACTTCATCTCCGCTCAACCTCCGCTCATCCTCCGCTCATCCTCCGCTCATCCTCCGCTCATCCTCCGCTCATCCTCCTGCCAACCTCCTATCAAACACCTTCGAACCCTTGTAAGCACTGGGGATAGTAGGAGGATAGTAGGAGGTTGGCAGGAGGATGACCAGTAACTCGTTGAAAGATAATGAATTGAATTGTACTACATAATAAAAGTGCTGATAAGTGCATGTAAATCAATACACTACACCTTCTCGTCTGCCCCTCGTCTGCCCTTCGTCTGCCCCTCGTCTGCCCTTCGTCTGCCCTTCGTCTGCCGCTAACTCCCTTCTAACCCCTTCAAATTGGCATGTAATTGCCCTGTAAATGGCCTTTTGCACGTTAGAAACTAATCTTTTAGTTCCCAGCGACATACATGACAGGTAATAAAAGGGCCGTATCCTTCCGGTACGGCCCTTTTTTGATGAAATATCCTTTCGGCTAGAATTCGTTCTTCCACATCATGGATTCGACGGGGCGAACGGTGCGGCCGTTGTATTTGGCGTTGCCTTTTTTGTTGTAGAGGGTTTCGATCTGGCCTTCCACCACGAAATAGATCAGCTGGCCGATAGGCATGCCGGCGTAGATGCGGACAGGTTGGGCGCAGGAGATCTCCAGCGTCCAGGTGTTGCAGAAACCGACATCGCCTTTGCCTGCGGTGGCATGGATGTCGATCCCCAGCCGGCCGGTACTGCTTTTGCCTTCCAGGAAGGGCACGTGCGCGTGGGTTTCCGTGTATTCCAGGGTAACGCCCAGGTAGAGGGTATTAGGCTGGAGGACGAAGCCTTCCTCCGGTATTTCGAAATGCACGATCTCGTTGTGGCGGCGGGCATCAATACGCGGTCGGCGTACGTGGCCAGGTATTTACCCAGGTGTACGTCATACGAGTTGGTGCCGAGGTACTTCCGGTCGTAAGGGCTGATCACGATGGTGCCCTTTTCAATTTCTTCCAGAATTCTTTTGTCAGACAAGATCATGCGTGATGGTGTTTAGGTTAGGCCGGTTGCTTAATTCCCGTTAAATTCGCGTTTAAGCGGCGAATTTATGGCTTTAATACGAACGATACAAATCGATCCCGCCACCCGGCTGGGAGTGTGGAAAATTGGTGAAGAAGAAGCATTTTTCAGGGAAGGGTCAACATCGACCCCGGCGTGCGCCACCCGCACAAACGCCTGCAGCATTTTGCCGGGCGCTACCTGCTGGTGGAACTGTTCCCCGGCTTCCCTGTCCACGAGATCAGGATCCCCGACAACAGCAGAAAACCGTATATTCCCGGAAATCCTTATTATTTTTCCATCTCACATTGCGGCGACTATGCCGCCGCCATCGTGAGCACCCGCGAACACGTGGGCATCGATATAGAGAACGTACAGCCTAAGATCGGGCGCGTGGCCCATAAATTCCTCGCCGACAGGGAAAGGGAGTTCATCTCGGGTATCCGGAAACTGGAGCACCAGACCGTTTGCTGGTCGGCCAAAGAAGCCGTTTACAAATGGTATGGCCTCGGCGGGCTCGATTTCAGGACACACATGCAGCTGCAGGCATTCCAGCTGCAACAAACGGGCATGCTCACCTGCGATTTCCTGAAAGACGAACGCATGGCCACGCTGGACATGCAATACATCATTGACGATAACCTATGCCTCGCCTGGACGGCCGGGGAAAATAAACAACAAACAGCGCCATGAAAATTTTTCTCCTCGGCTTCATGGGAGCCGGTAAATCCTATTGGGGCAAACAGCTCGCCGCTCATTGGGACCTGCCTTTCTTCGACCTGGACGATGTGATCATGGAAGCGGAGGGCATGCCCGTCGCCGATATCTTCAACACTAAAGGCGAAACCTATTTCCGTAACCTGGAAAGTAAACTGCTGCGCGAACTGGCGGCAGACAACGACAAGTTCCTTATCTCCTGCGGCGGCGGAACGCCTTGTTTTTCCGATACGATGGACTTCATGAACGAAAACGGCAAGACCATCTGGCTGAACCCTTCCGTACCGGTAATGGTGGAGCGCCTGCAGCGCAAGCAGCACAAGCGCCCCTGATCCAGGACCTCACGCCGGAAGACCTCTCCTCCTTTACCGAGAAAAAATTACTGGAGCGCCAACCTTATTATGAGCAAAGTCAGGTGATCATCAGTGACGATGAGATATCTTTGGAAACTTTTGACAAACTGATTCACCATGCATAAATCATTTTTAGTGTGGGCCGCCGCCCTGGGCGCCCTCTCCGTGATCCTTGGCGCATTCGGCGCGCATAAGCTGAAAGAACTGGTGCCGCCCGAGACCGTGAGCACTTTCCAGACGGGCGTTACCTATCAGTTCTACCATGTGTTTGCGCTGCTGGCGGTAGGCATTTTATACGCGCACATGCCATCCCAGCAACTGGTATGGGCCGGCAGGTTCTTCCTTTTCGGCATTCTCCTGTTCTCCGGTTCACTTTACGTGCTGACGCTGCTGAAGGCAACCGAGACCGTAGGCCTCCGGGGCATAGGGGCCATCACGCCTATCGGCGGGCTGCTCTTCATCGCTGGTTGGATCAGCCTGCTGATCGGGGTGCTGAAGAAATAATCCTATTCAGAAAAATAGTTTCAGAGAATGTGCAGTATCAGCCCACTGCAACATTTTTATTTAATGAAACGGAGAATAATCATCATCTACATTATCATTATATTGTAGAATCGGAGGAAACCCGCTACTATCATCCCTAAATTCAAGCAAATGCGCAAATGCCTGATTGCCCTCATAATAATGGTTGCCCATATATCGGGTTTTGCCCAGGACCGCCCACAGGAGCCGAAGCCCCCGTACCCCTACTTTACGGAAGACGTAACTTTTACCAATGCCAAAGACGGTTTCGACCTGGCGGGGACGTTCTCCCGGCCGGATGGCGCAGGTAAATACCCGGCCGTGATCCTCATCAGCGGGAGCGGGGCGCAGGACCGGAACAGCAACATCCTGGGTCATAAAACTTTCCTTGTACTGGCTGATCACCTTACCCGCAACGGCATCGCTGTTCTTAGATACGACGATCGTGGAACGGCGAAGAGCGGCGGCGTGATGAAAGGCAGCGATATAGAAGATTTCACGCGTGATGCCGAATCGGCCATGTCCTACCTGCGGTCCAGGGCGGACGTGGATGCCAAACGCACCGGCATTATCGGCCACAGCGAAGGCGGCGTTATCGGGCTGATACTGGCTTCGAAAGACCCTAAGATCGCGTTCCTGGTTTCCATGGCTGGGCTGGGAGCAGACGGCGCGGAGCTTATCATGAGCCAGACTGATGCATTACTGCGCTCGTTCAACGCGGCCGACAGCGTCGTACAACAGCAGCTAAAATACCAGCGCGCCATGATGGATGCCATCGTGCAGGAAAAAGATACCACGGCGCTGGCGGCCCGCATCCGGCGGAACGCCAAAATCCAGTACGACGAAAACCCCTATCCGGAAAAACACGGAGGAAAGTACGTTCGTACAGCAGGTTTCGTCACAATATCTCATGCCCGAATACCTTTCCATCGTCCGTTTCGATCCAAAACCCTATTTTGGCAAAGTGAAATGCCCGGTGCTGGCGATCAACGGCGATAAAGACCTGCAGGTCATCAGCCGCGTGCACCTGGCAGGATGGAAAAACGGCATTAAAAATGCGGATATCCGCGAACTGCCGGGGCTTAACCATCTGTTCCAGCAATGTAAAACCTGTCAGATCACCGAATACGCGCGACTGACAGAAACCATATCACCCGCCGCCCTCGACGTTATGACGTCGTGGATCCGGCAAAAGACCGGCCTGTCGAAATAATTTCCGCGATTGGCCGGCTATAGTTTAATTTTGATTTCGATTATGGCAGGTAACAAACTGAAATCAGAGAAGAAAGAACCAAAAAGAAGAAAGAGGCCCCGCGCCACCCGCTCCCGACGTGCTTAAACCAGATAAGGAACCGGAGGTGAAAGTGCGGGAGCTGGTAAAGATGAACGCACCCATAAAGTATTGGGCGCGGTTTTCCTGTTATTGTCGTTGTACTGCTTTATCGCTTTTACATCTTACCTCTTCACCTGGAAGAAGACCAGGATAAGGTGTTCCGTTATTCCTCTTCCGTTCTGTTCCGCGATGACGTGGATGTAGACAACCTGCTGGGGAGGCTCGGGGCTTTTACCACATTGGTTTTTCTATAAGGGATTCGGCGTAGCGTCGTATCTCTTTACCTATTTCTTTTTCATCATCGGCATCAACTTTATCGTAGGGCGCAGGGTTTTCCGCTTCTGGCGCAATGTCAAATACATCATCTTCGGATTGCTGTTCCTCAGCATGACCTTCGCTTTCCTGACCGGCAAATCTGCTTTCCCTGGGGCGGCGCCATGGGCGACGCGCTCAACAAATGGGTAAGCGGGTTCCTCGGCAAAACGGGCACCGGGCTGCTGCTCATCACTTCCGGCATTTGCTGGCTCATCTGGAAGTTCAACCTCGACTTCAAATGGCCCGAAAAACAGGCTAAGCCCGCCAAAGCGGCTGCGCCTGCCTATGCTGAAGAAGAAGCGGAAGACGAAGGGGAGGAGGAAGACTACCGGAACGCACCTTCCATCAACGACCGTTATAACGGGCTGAAAGGCGATGCACCGCCCGTATTCCAGCGCGAAGAAGAAGATGCCTTCGATCCGGCCCTGCAGCTGGTGGAAAGGGAAGAACCTACAACTACGCCGGTCGTACCCGAAGCGCCGCCGTTCGCCATGCCAGAGCCGGAAGCAGAAGACCTGGCGCTGGAAGAACTGAAGCTCACTATTCATAATGACGCCATGGAACCGCAGCCGCTTCCTGAACCAGAGCCTGCGCCCATTCAACTCGATATCCCGCCTCCCGCTCCCCGGAAACCCCGTGTTGTCGAAGACGTAGCCTTCGAGATAAAACCGGTGTACGAAGACCCGACCGACGAAGAAGTGGAAGAGATCGTGCCGGTTCGCGAAGCCGTGCCGGTAGACCCCTACGAGCCTACGCTGGATCTGCGCGATTATAAATATCCGGCCCTCGACCTGCTGGAGAACCACGGGACCGATAAGATCGTGCAGGACGCCTCGGAGCTGGAAAAGAACAAGAACCAGATCATCGATACGCTCAAGAACTACGACATCTCCATCCAGAAGATCAGCGCAACCGTTGGGCCCACCGTTACCCTGTACGAGATCGTACCGGCGGCGGGCGTGCGTATTTCGCGGATCAAGAACCTGGAAGACGATATCGCGCTGAGCCTCTCCGCGCTCGGTATACGCATCATCGCGCCCATTCCGGGACGCGGTACCATCGGTATCGAGGTGCCGAACGTGAAGAAGACCATCGTTTCACTGCGCAACATGCTGGCTTCCGACAAGTTCCAGCACAGCCAGATGGACCTTCCCATCGCTATCGGTAAAAAGATCGACAACGAAAACTTCATCGCCGACCTGGCCAAGATGCCCCACCTGCTGATGGCGGGCGCTACCGGTCAGGGTAAATCGGTAGGTATCAATACCCTGCTCGTTTCCCTGCTTTATAAGAAACACCCTTCGCAACTGAAGTTCGTGCTGGTGGATCCCAAGAAGGTGGAACTGAGTTTGTATAAACTGATCGAGAAGCACTTCCTGGCCAAGTTGCCCGGTGAGGAAGACGCGATCATTACCGACACGAAGAAAGTGGTACATACGCTGAACGCGCTTTGTATCGAAATGGACCTGCGGTACGACCTGCTGAAGGAAGCGGGTACGCGTAATATCCGTGAATACAACGCCAAATTCACCCAGCGCCGCCTTAATCCGCAGAAAGGGCACCGTTACCTGCCGTTCATCGTGCTGGTGATCGATGAGTTCGCCGACCTCATCATGACGGCCGGCAAGGAAGTGGAAATGCCGATCGCGCGGCTTGCACAGCTGGCGCGCGCCGTGGGCATCCACCTGATCATCGCCACGCAGCGCCCGTCCGTGAATATCATCACCGGTACCATCAAAGCCAACTTCCCAGCGCGTATCGCATTCAAGGTATCTTCCAAGATCGACTCCCGCACCATCCTGGACACAGGCGGCGCGGAGCAGCTGATCGGGCAGGGGACATGCTCATTTCGTTCAATGGCGAAGTGTGTGCGCCTACAGTGCGCCTTCGTGGACACCCCGAGGTAGAAAGCGTAGCCGAATTCATCGGCGAACAGCGCGGTTACCCGGACGCATTCCTGCTGCCGGAATATATCGACGAGAAAGACATGGAAGGGAAGGACTTCAGCCTGGCAGACAGGGATCCCCTCTTCGAAGAAGCCGCCCGCGTCATCGTTCAGAACCAGCAGGGCTCTACATCCCTGTTGCAACGCCGGATGAAGCTGGGTTACAACCGCGCCGGCAGGCTCATGGACCAGCTGGAAGCTGCCGGCATCGTAGGCCCGAACATGGGCAGCAAGGCCCGCGACGTGATCGTGAAGTCGGAATCCGACCTGGAAGAAATACTCAATAGTATGTTATAAGCATAATTTGTAATAATTTTGCATTTCTTTAACAGGAGGATTTAAACGTGTCGGCATAACATTTGTCTATCTTACCTGAGAATAAACTTAAAATGAACAGAATGATCAAGAAAACGGTATTTACGGGCCTGATTCTTTGCGGATTGATGGGCGGCGCCATGGCACAAACCGGGAAAAGCGATCCCAAAGCCAAGGTGGTGCTCGACAATGTAAGCAAGAAGTTTAAGTCCCTCAAGACTGTTATCGCCAATTTCGTATTGAAGATAGAAGGCGCCAACAATAGCGTAACCGATTCCAAGAAAGGGTCCGTTTACGTGAAAGGCGCGAAATATAAAGTGGTGATGGGCGAACAGGAAATCATCAGCGACAACAAAACCTCCTGGACATACGCCAAAGACGTGAATGAAGTAACCATTAACAACGTCGATCAGAACAACCAGGGCATGACCCCGGCTAAGATCTTCACCAACTTCTACGACAAGGATTTCCTGTATAAACTCAACGGCGAAACCACCGAAAAAGGCAAAGTGCTGCAGAATATCGAGCTGACGCCGACCGACAAATCAAAGCCTTATTTCAAGGTGCTGATCGACGTGGATAAGAAGACGCAGACGCTGGCGCGCATGAAAGTGTTCGAGAAAAACGGCAACCGTTATACATACGAGATCAGCAGTTTCCAGCCCAACGGCGCTGTAACCGACGATATGTTCACTTTCGACGCCAAGAAGCATCCGGGCGTTGAGGTAGTGGATCTCAGGTAATTATGGAACGGAAGATAGTTAAAGGGCTCCCTGCGCAAGGGGGCCTTTTTATGGCTGAACGGCCCTCTCTCCGCGCATTGTCATGTCTGGGCGGATATCATGGGGAACTTTCCTTTTTTTTACTACATTTGCCACGTTTATTTTAAAAATCAAGCAATATGGCATACGACGTAATCGTAATTGGTAGCGGTCCCGTGGATACGTGGCAGCTATCCGGGCTTCACAACTGGGTTTTAAAACAGCGGTAGTAGAACGGGAGAATTTGGGCGGTATCTGTTTGAACTGGGGATGTATCCCAACCAAGGCACTGTTGAAATCTGCGCAGGTAATGGAATATATCCAGCATTCCAAAGATTACGGCGTGACCGTAGGCGACGCGAAGGCTGACTTTCCGCGGTGATCAAACGCTCCCGGGGCGCGGCCGACAAAATGAGCAAAGGCGTTCAGTTCCTCATGAAGAAGAACAAGATCGACGTCCTCCTCGGTAACGGCAAACTGAAAGCGAAAGGACAAGTGGAAGTAACCGACAAAGACGGTAAAACCGCCGTTCATGAAGCGAAACATATCATCCTCGCTACCGGCGCCCGCTCCCGCGAGCTGCCGAACCTGAAGATCGACGGTAAGACCGTGATCGGCTACCGCGAGGCGATGAACCTCCCCAGCCAGCCTAAAAGCATGATCGTAGTTGGTTCCGGCGCTATCGGCGTGGAATTCGCTTACTTCTATGCTACCATGGGCACCAAGGTGACCATCGTTGAATTCATGCCGCGCATCGTTCCGGTAGAAGACGAGGATATCTCCAAAGAACTGGAAAAGATCTACAAGAAAAAAGGCATCGACGTGATGACCAACGCTTCCGTAGAAGCAGTTGAAGCTACCAAGACCGGCGTGAAAGCCAAAGTGAAAACCGCCACCGGCGAAATTTCCCTAGAAGCTGACGTGGTGCTGAGCGCTGTAGGCATCGCCGCAAACATCGAAAACATCGGCCTCGAAACCCTCGGCGTTAAAACCGACAAGGGCAAGGTGCTGGTAGATAAATATTACGCCACCAACGTTGCCGGCGTTTACGCTATCGGCGACATCGTTCCCGGCCAGGCCCTCGCACACGTTGCTTCCCGCGAAGCGATCGTTTGTGTGGAAGCTATCGCCTACAACGAAAAGAAATACAACCACAAACCCGCCGTTGTTGATTACAACAACGTTCCGGGCTGTACTTACAGCACCCCTGAAATCGCTTCCGTAGGTTATACCGAGAAAGCGGCGAAGGAAGCCGGTTACGAAGTGAAAGTGGGCAAGTTCCCTATTCCGCTTCCGGTAAGGCAGTAGGCGCCGGCGCTACCGAAGGTTTCGTAAAAGTGATCTTCGACGCCAAATACGGCGAATGGCTGGGTACCCACATGATCGGCGCGAACGTGACCGAAGCCATCGTTCAGACCGTTACCGCCCGCACCCTGGAAACTACCTACCAGGAAGTGCTGAACAGCATCCATCCGCACCCCACCATGGCGGAAGCGGTGAAAGATGCCATCGAAGCGGCTTACGGCGAGGCGATCCACCTGTAATAGTTTATTACCGCATATAAAAGGGCGTACCGCTAATCCGGTACGCCCTTTTTTCATGTTCCGGCTTTCCTTAAATTGCCGTTTTGTTTCACCAAACTAAACTTATGCGGCAAATCATCAAGCAATACCTGCTGCTGGGGTATTTATCGCCACCCATATCACCGCTTCCGCCACGGAAGGGATGTGGCTCCCCACCTGCTGGGTTCGTTGAACGAGAAGGAAATGAAAGGAATGGGGCTGAAAATCAACGCGTCCGACATTTACAACGTGAACAAGGGAAGCCTCAAAGACGCCATCGTGAGCTTCGGAGGCTTCTGCACCGGGAGATCATCTCCTCCAAAGGACTGCTCCTCACCAACCACCACTGCGGTTACGATGCCATCCAAAAGCACTCCTCCCTGCAAAATAACTACCTGGACAACGGTTTCTGGGCCCGTACCCAGCGTGATGAGCTTCCCAATCCAGGCCTCACCGCTACCTTCATCGTCCGCATCGAAGACGTGACCAAACAGGCCCTCGCCGGTGTGAGCGGTTCCCTGGGCGAAAAGGAGCGGCAGTCGGCAATCGACAAGAACCTCGGCGACATTAAATCCTCTGCTAAAAAGGAAACCTGGCAGGAAGTGCTCATCAAGCCCTTCTTCGAATCCAACCAGTATTTCCTGTTCGTGACGGAGACGTATAAAGACGTGCGCCTAGTAGGCGCGCCGCCCTCTTCCATCGGGAAGTTCGGCGCCGATACCGATAACTGGATGTGGCCCCGCCATACGGGAGACTTTTCCATGTTCCGGGTATATGCGGGCAAAGACAACAAACCGGCCGATTACAGCCCGGAAAACGTGCCCCTGCAGCCCAAGCACTTCCTGCCCATCTCGCTGGACGGTGTGGCAGAAAACGACTTCACTATGGTCTTCGGCTTTCCCGGGCGTACCAGCGAATACCTGCCTTCCCGCGCTATGCAGCTGATCGTGGAGGGGCAGGATCCCGCCCGCGTGGGTATGCGCGACGCGGCGCTTAAGGTGATAGACGGGTACATGCGCAAAGATGAGCAGATCAAGATCCAGTATGCCGCTAAACAAGCCTCTACCGCCAATGCCTGGAAGAAATGGATCGGAGAGATGCAGGGCGTACGGGCTACCGGAGGCATCGCCCGGAAGCTGGCGTATGAAAAGCGCTTTACGGAAGGCGTACAGGCTAACCCGGCTTTCCGGGCTGAATACGGCGGTCTGCTGGATTCGCTGAACGCGCTGTATAACGATCTGGCTCCCTATGCCGTGGCCCGCGACTATTACACAGAGCTTGTCCGTAACGTGGAGATCCTCACCCTGGCCAATAACCTCGTAAATCTCATGCAGGAATCCCGGGCCAGGGAGAAGGGCAATACCCCGCACTGAAAGAGAAGTTCCTGGCCTCGGCGCAGTCTTCTTTCAAGAACTTTAATGCAGACGTTGACCGCGACGTGGCAACGGCTCTTTTAGACATTTACTTCAAGGAAGTGCCCTCTGACAAAATCGGTGGGGAAGGTTACCAGATATGGATGGAAACGAACAAAGACGGCCGCACTACTGCTAACAACATCTTCAGTAAGTCGGCCCTCACCAGCTATGATGCACTGAAAGCGTTTGTGGACAGGCCTTATGCGACCGTGGCCACAGAGATCTGGAAAGATCCTGCCACGCGCCTGCTCATCGGCCTGCGCAACGGGTACGCGGAACTGGTCAGCCAGCCGCACGACAAGATACAATCGGATATTAACCGCCTCCAGCGCCGCTACATGCAGGCGCAGATAGAGGTGCGCAAAGACCGCCGATTCTACCCGGATGCCAACAGCACCCTGCGGCTCACTTATGGCAAAGTGGACGGTTACAGTCCACGGGATGCCGTAGCATATGACTTCATGACCACCCTCGATGGCGTTATGGAAAAATATAAACCGGGCGATTACGAATTCGATGTGCCGGAAAAACTGCGCCAGCTGCATGCCAGCAAGGATTATGGCCAATATGGCCAAAACGGCAAAATGCCTGTGTGCTTCATCGCATCTAACCACACCACGGGCGGAAACTCCGGCAGCCCCGCGCTGGATGCTTACGGTAATCTCATCGGCCTCAACTTCGACCGTACCTGGGAAGGCACCATGAGCGACATCAATTACGATGCGTCTATCTGCCGCAATATCATGGTGGATATCCGTTACGTATTATTCGTAGTGGACAAATTCGCAGGCGCAACGCACCTGGTGGAAGAGATGAAACTCGTACATCCCAAGAAAGCGAAAGTGGTGCCCATGCGGAAGAAGGCGGCTTAAAGCATCCTTTTGAATAGTTTGGAAGCCGGCCTGCAAAGGCCGGCTTTTTTTCTACTGCGGAAAAACAATCCTCATTTTCAGTACATTTATCTCACAGCATCTAACCGGATGACACAGCGCATACATGGACCAACTATTGCCTATTGACATCAACCAACTGTTTCGACGTATCAGTGAAGGGGACGAAGAAGCGTTCGGCATCCTGTTCCGGAATTCCGTTTCCGCGCTCTATCCATTCATACTCCGCATGGTAAAGCAGCAAACCGCCGCCGAAGAGGTGGTGCAGGCTTCCTTTTGCGCGTCTGGCTAAGCCGGGATAAATTATCTGACGTAGATCAGCCCAAAGCCTGGCTGTATAAGGTAGTCGCCAACGAATGCTATACCTGGATGCGGAAGGAAACACGACAGCTGAAGCTGCGCGCGGGAGCCGCGGTGGGGAGGAGGATGGGGACGATTCCCTGTCGGCCGAGATAGCCATGCGTGAAACACGCCGGCTCATTGCAGAAGCCGTGGCACAGATGCCGGCGCAGCGCAAGCGCATATTTGCCATGAGCCGGCAGCAAGGTATGAATATCCCGGATATCGCAGCGGCGCTGGGCTTGTCGCCGAATTCGGTGAAGAATACGTTGGTATTGGCTTTGAAGGATATCCGTCAGTACCTGGCGCGGCATGGCCGCATAATCCCGCTGCTGCTGCTATTATGGCGGTAAAATATTTTTGAGGACGATAGGTCCTTTCTCTTTTGCGCCGATTCTTATATAACGGAGGGGCTCCATGCCCCGGAGCGACTGGCACTATTCCACAAAATGAACTTACGAATTTATGCAGGAAGATAAACTGAGGTATTTACTTGGTCTGCATCTCCATGGCCGTACGTCTGCGGCCGAAGCGGAAGAACTCAACGCATTGTTGCAGGACGAAAGCCATGAAGCGCTTTTTACCGCGGTGATCGCCGATATGATGGCGGACGCGGAACAAGGCGCCGGATATGATACGGAACGTTGGGAAAACATCCGTCTGCGCATCCAGGATGCCGATACCGGCAGCCGGATAGCGCCCCTGAGGCGCAACTGGTGGAAATGGGCGGCGGCGGCGGTGGTTACCGGACTGATCACAACAGGCGCCTGGCAATATTTCTCCAGGGAGGCGCTGCCGCCGGCAACCGTCTCTATGGACGGGCGATACAAGAACGACGTGCCGCCGGGCGGTAACCGGGCGTCCCTGCAACTGGCCAATGGCGACGTGATCGTGCTGGATACGGCGGCAGACGGAAGGCTTGCCCAGCAGGGAGGCACCCGCATCAGCAAGCTGCAGAACGGCGAGCTGGCATACAAAGACGAGCATTCCACCGTGGCAGCCTGGAACACGCTGACAACTCCACGGGGAGGACAATACCGGCTCACCCTGCCGGACGGCACGCAGGTCTGGCTAAACGCCGCCAGCGCGCTGCGCTTCCCGACCGCTTTCGTTGCGGCCGAAAGGGTGGTGGAACTGACGGGCGAAGCTTATTTCGAAGTGGCGAAAGACGCGTCTAAACCCTTCTTAGTAAAAGCAACGGGCGGAACGGATGTAAAAGTGACAGGCACGCATTTCAACGTGAACGCGTATGAAGAAGAAGCCGTTTCAACTGTAACGCTCCTGGAAGGCGCGGTAACCGTTAACCAGCAAAAACTGGCGCCCGGGGAGCAGGCGACGCGTCAGAACGGCCGCATCCGGGTGACGACGGCAGATGTGGACCAGGCGGTGGCCTGGAAGAACGGGTTCTTCAGTTTTAACGATGCTGATATTAAAACTGTGATGAAAGAACTGGAGCGCTGGTACGATGTGAAAGTGAAATATGAGGCCGGTGTCGGCAATTACCGGTTCGGGGCGGAATGCAGCGCAGTCTTCCACTTACGAGCGTGTTGAAGATACTGGAGAAGTACCAGGTGAAATTTAAAGTAGAAGGACGGGTAATTACCGTCATGCCATAATATTCTTAACCAATTAAAAACGCAATGCTTATCGACGATTTCTGATTATCCGACCAACCATTGCCCGAAATAAAAAGGCCGGTGATGCGCTAACATGACCGGCCGGGGCGATACAATTGACGCTAACCAATTATTTATCACCAAAGTCAAATCTATGCTTTTTTGATGCTTTGTACCATCACAAAGTTTTGTGGAGAGCTATGAAATTATCAACCAGTCTGTTATTGATCGGCTTCCTGCATGTAAGCGCCGCCGCCAGCTCTCAAAAAGTGACGGTTACTGTCCGCAACGCGCCGTTGACGGAGATTTTCAAGGCCATACAACGCCAGTCCGGCTACATCGTATTTTATAACAACGAGCTGATGCAGCGTACCGTTCCGGTGACCTACAGCGGCAGGGCCGTGCCAGTACGCGAGGTGCTGGAGCAGGTCCTGGAACCCCAGGGCCTGAAGTTCGCCATCGAAGACAAAACCATCTTCCTGCTGGCAATGCCGCGGGTGTATCCGGTGGCGCCGGTCGAGGCACAGTTCCTTACCGTTGCCGGGCGGGTAACGGATCGCGGCGGCAATGCACTGGCAGGCGTTTCCGTAAAGTCAAAGGCGCGGACCGCGGTACGCAGACCAATGAAAACGGCGAGTTCTCGCTGACAGACGTGTCTCCCGGCGCCGTCCTGCTCTTTTCTTACATCGGGTTTACCCGCAGGAGATCCCCATAGCCGGCCGCGCCTCATTGGTGATCCGGCTGGAAGCCGTGCCCAGCAAACTGGAAGCCGTTCAGGTCGTAAATACGGGCTACCAGACCATCTCCGCCGAAAGGGCCACGGGCTCCTTCTCCTTCATTTCGCCCACCCGCCTGGAAGCGAAGCTCCGCCCGGATCTCCGTGCCGCGCTGGAAGGACAGGCCGCGGAGTCGTGATTACCAAGGACGGGAACGTGGAAATCCGCGGCGTTTCTACCATTAACGCGGAAAAGAAGCCGCTGCTGGTGGTGGATGGATACCCGACGCAGGGAGACCTCGAAAGCATCAACATCGATAACATCGAAAGCATCACCGTCCTGAAGGATGCTGTGGCTGCGTCTATCTACGGCGCGCGCTCCAGCAATGGGGTGATCGTTATCACCACGCGCAAGGGCCGTCCGGGTTCCATGCGGGTACAGTACCGGGGATCTACAGGTATCACCCTCAAACCCCAGGTCAGCTACCTCAACCGCGCTTCCGCCAGCGATTACATCGATGCGGAGATCGACCTGTTCAACCAGGACCCCAACTCCGTTCTAAACAGCTATAACAACTATGCCTCTCTTACCGAGGTAAACTACCTGCTCCTGGCCAAACAGCAGGGTTGGAAAACCGCGAAAGAGGTAGACGACCGCATAGCGGTACTGCGCAATACCAACACTGCTGATCAATTGCAGGAACATTACTTCCGCCATCAGTTCACGCAGCAACATAATATCTCGTTGAGCGGCGGCAGCGAAAAGAGTTCGCTCAATGCGGCAATACGCTACATCAGCAGCGAAGGTAACTCGGTAGGAACCAGCGATAACCGCCTCATACTCGATTTCAAGAACGACTGGCGGCCTGTTAAAAGCCTCGGCGTTTCCCTGTTCACCAATATCAACTACGCCACCTCCAAAAACCCGGTGAGGCAATGGAGCGAACTGCTGGGCTTTACCTCCACTTCGCTCATCCAGCCCTACAGTCCGGTGGTAGACGGAACGGCGACCCCGCGCGGCTGTTCACCCGCAACGTGAAACGCGACGAACGCTACGCTACGTTCCCCGGGCTGAAACCGGCATATTATAACCCGCTCGAAGACCTTGCCCTGGAAACCAACCGGTCCCAGAACCTGCTGGCCCGGTTCGGCGGCAATATCCAGGCGACCATCACCCCGGGCTGACGGCGGAATTGGGCGGGAACTGGTCCAGATCGTATACCAACCAGCGTTCCATTTACGACAAGAACTCCTACCGGATGCGTATCGGTTATAACGACGGAACTTCCCTGGCCAATCCTGCCAAACATTATATTCCCGACGGGGTATGGTCAATGAGTCCCGCGGCATGTCGCAATATTGATGCTCCGCGGCCAGCTGGGCTTTAACCGGAACCTGGGGCTTAAACATCACGTATCTGCGATCGCGGGTATGGAAATCAGCCAGAACATCACTGACAATAATACCTACCCTACGCGCTTCGGTTACAACGATCAGGCAGGCACCTTCAATACATTCAACCACGCTGATTACAACGCAGGCCTGTATAATGCCGATATGCTCGGCACCCAGCGCCCCGGCGCTTCCATCGGGTCTTATGGGTATGTGGACAACCGGTACGTCAGCTGGTATGCCAACGGCTCCTACGAATACGATAACCGCTTTATAGTAAGCGGCAGCGTAAGGCTGGATCAGACCAACTTCTTTGGCACCGATCCTAAATTCCGCTATAAACCCTTGTGGAGCGTTGGCGGTACCTATAAACTGGCTAAAGAAGAGTTCTTTAACGTAAGCTGGATCGATAAGCTGAACATCCGCGGATCATATGGGATAAACGGGAATATCGGGCTCAACTACGGACCGTTCCTTATCATCGCGCCGAGCGCGTTCTCATCGATTGTTGGTGATATCAACTACAGTATTTCCTCTCCGCCCAATAACAGCCTGCGCTGGGAAAAGACGAACGTGGTAAACGTGGGAACGGATCTGGCCGTATTCAAAAACCGGGCGCGGCTGACCGTGGATTACTACCGCAAGCTAAGCACCGACGTGCTTGCCTCCGACGCGATAGACGCAACCAAAGGGTTCTCCAGCCAGGTGAAAAACGCAGGAAGATCCTCAACCAGGGCATTGAAATTTCCCTGGAAGCGGATGTGCTGAAACGTAAAAACTTCGTGTGGAATTCGCAGTTCATTTTCGCTTACAACAAGAACACGGTGAAGGAATACAATGTAGCTTACATTTACCCTTCCAGCCTCACGAACGGCGCGATCCGCAAGGAAGGAGATCCGCTCGATGCCGTGTATGCCTACCGCTTCGCGAAGCTGGATGAAAACGGCGTGGCGCAGTTTTATGATAAGGACGGTAAGCTCACCGGCGGCGGCAATGCCAAGGTAGACGACCTCGTGTATGCCGGCACCCTTCGCCCGCCATACGTAATGAGCATGACCAATACCTTCAGCTACCGCCAGTTCGATTTCTCTTTCATGGTCATCGCCCGCACAGGGAACGTGCTCCGTAAAGACGCATTCACCGGTTCCAACTACATCAACAAACACGTGGCAGAGCGCTGGCGCAAAGCAGGCGACGAAGCCCACACCATTTACCCGAAACTGACGTCCTGGAACATGGACATGTTCTACTTCCCGTACAGCGACGTGCTCGTGGAGAATGCCAGCTTCCTGAAGCTGCGCGACGTGACGCTGACTTACACCCTGCCGCAGCAATTATTGAAGCGGGCGGGCATCAAAGACAGCAAGCTGTATTTCCAATCGCGCAACCTGGTGATGATCACCGCCAACAGCGACCGCCGTGACCCGGAAATCTCCGAGCTGAACGCTTCCGGAACGGGAGCATTCACCGAACAGGGTTTCACCACCCTGCCGCTTCGCCCTGAATTGTACGTGGGTATCATGTTCACCCTTTAAAACCGACAGTATGCCAAGATTACGTTTCATTTTCACAATTATATCCGCGGGAGTGGCACTGTCCGCCTGCAACAAATTCCTCGACGTAAAGCCCAAAGGGAAACTGATCCCTTCGGAAGTAGCGGATTTCGACAAGCTGCTGGATAACACCGGCACGGCGCAATACATCTTCCTCGATAACAACGGCGGCAGCATGATCGGTTATCTCAACGATAACCTGGAGCTGTCCGAAGGCATCGGGAAAGTGGCCTACAAAGCCAACAATCATCCCAATATCGACCGCTTTTATGCATATACATACCGCAAGCCTTACCGGAACCCCAATACCTCGGATTACTTCTGGGACTGGGGTACTTACCGGGCCGCGGCGTATTATAACAATATCATCGAAGGTATAGGGGCGCTGAAGACGATCAAGTCGGAAGACCAGGGTTATGCCCGAACGGTGCTCGCGCAGGCGCATGCGGCGCGAGGTTTCCAGTATTTCCTGCACAACCTGATCTATGGGCCCGTATATAAGCCAGGAACGCCCAACAGCACCCGTACTATTCCTTATCTGACGAACCCGGATCTCAATGCGCCCATGGTAGATTTATCGACCCAGGAAGAAGTGTTCCGCCTGGCTGCGGGCGATATGCACCGCGCCCTCCCGGACGCCCCGGCGGCCACCAACTGGCCCACCCGTGCCAATAAGACCGCAGTACAGGCCATGCTCGCGTATTTTCACCTGTTTACCCGCAGGTACGACAGCGTTGCCCACTATGCCAACCTTGCCTGGACCGGAGCCACGGCCAACGGCGGGCCCGATAAGGTGCTGTATGATTACAATCTTTTCAGCTGGACCAACCCCGGCAACGTCATCAGCAGCACCATTAAAGCGCAGGATAACTTCCTGTCTGCCAACAACAGCCGCGAAATATTGCTGTACCGATCGGAAGACCTGGGGCCGGGCGGTCGTCTTCGAGCTATCCCTCTCCTGAGTTTACCGGGCTGTTCGACCAGGCGAATGATTTGCGGTATGCTTACTTCTTTTTGACTGCTCCGGGATACAAAACATCATATAATGGCGTAAATTACGATGACGGCCAGCGGGTACAATTTTACCGCGGGTCAAAGACACAGATGACATCAGGCATAACCTATCCGGAAGTCCTGCTAATGAGAGCGGAGGCCTATGCGCGGACGGGTAAGCTGACGGAGGCCATCGCCGATATTAACCTGTTGCGCCGTTACCGCTTCAAAACCGGGACGCCGCCGCTGGCGGTAGGCACCCAGGACGAAGTGATCGCAGCGGTACTGCAGGAACGGCGCAGGGAATTGCCCGCCAGCGGTATCAAGCGCTTCCTCGATCTGAAACGCTTCGTCCTCGATGCAGGAAAGCCCTGGCAGAAAACGAAAGTGGTACATACCCTGGGACAGAAACCTTCGAAGGGGCCATCGACTCCGATCTGTTCATTCTCAATATCGCCAACACCGTTTTGCAGTATAATCCGCAGTGGAATGTACCGCTCGATAACAGAACGTTTTAACCGTAAATCAAAACCGCACATTCACCATGAAACAAACCCTCACCCTCGCAGGAATGCTGCTGCCGCTCTCGATGCTGGCGCAGGATATCCCCTTTCAGATCAAAGGGCAGATAGCCGCCCCGAAGACGCTTCCAGGGCTTACCTGTATTACCGTAAAGACGGCGCAAATTTTACCGATTCTTCGGAACTGACTAATGGCGCATTCGCCTTCAAAGGCGCCGTTTCCTCCCCGCAGCGCGGCACGCTGGTAGTAAGGGCTATCCCTGTTCCCGGCAAAGCGATCGCCATGAAATATGATATGGTCAATCTCTACCGGAGAAGGGCGATATAACCGTAAAAAGCGCAAAAGGACTGATGAAGCGACCGTAAAAGGCGGTCCCCTGAATACAGATTTCGGCCGTTATCAGGAAGCTACCAAATTCGCGAAGGAGAAGTACGCCGCCGTGAATAAGGAATATAGCGATGCTTCGCCCGAAACGCGTAAATCCGAAGAATTCCAGAAGCAACTGACGGCCAAATATGACGCCATCCGTAAAGACGAAAAGGTAGCACAGCTGACGTTCATTAAAGCAAATACCAAATCGCCCATCGCTATTGATGTGCTGCAACAATTCGCCGGCTCCCTGCCCGACAACGTAGGCGAGATCGAAGGGATCTACAAATCCCTGGCGCCTGCGGTTCAGGAATCAGAAAGCGGTAAAACCTTCGCCAAAAGCATCGACGGCTGGAAGAAGACGGCTGTAGGCGCACAGGCGCCTGAATTCACCCAGAACGATCCCGAAGGCAACCCGGTAAAGCTGGCCGACTTCCGTGGTAAATATACCCTGATCGACTTCTGGGCCTCCTGGTGCGGTCCCTGTCGTGCAGAGAACCCCATGTGGTAAAAGCATTCGAAAAGTACAAAGACAAAAACTTCACCGTGCTCGGCGTATCGCTCGATCAGCCCAACGCCAAGGACAAATGGCTCAAAGCGATCGCAGACGACAAGCTGACCTGGACGCAGGTGAGCGACCTGAAATTCTGGGATAATGAAGTGGCCCGCCTCTACGGCATCCGTGGTATTCCCCAGAACTTCCTCATCGATCCGCAAGGCAAGATCATCGCCAAGAACCTTCGCGGCGAAGCGCTGGAGAAGAAACTGGCGGAAGTCTTGAACTAATCATACCGATCTGGGATACATATAAAAAGCCCGTCCTGCGTTAGCAGGACGGGCTTTTTATTATCGTGTGTATGTTATTACTTCTTTTTAGCTTCTTCTTGTAGATCATGTATGGCTTGCGATTGTGCTTCGTTTTCCCTTTTCAAACCAATGACATACAACGTCAGTTCTTCTATTTTCTGCAATAATTTTCTATTCATTTCGCCAAGATCCTGTCCGGTTTTCTCGATTTCCACAATTGATGGGATTTCTGGAAGATGTCCTTTTTGTTTGATGAAAGTTTCAACCGAATCCAGAGAAGGCAGTACATAAGCTGGATCGAATACGAAGTCGGCCCAGCCGGTTTGCTTGACTGTAACTTTTGTTGCAACAATAGATCCGTTGACTGCTAATTTAGGTGCTACTTCTCCGCCAATAGGTGTATAAATTCCTCCCATGCGTACATTTCCGTTGTATTCCTGATGGGGTAGTTTGTAGGCTATATTATTGTCAAAATCATAACTTATACCGTAACCGGTCGCTGTCTGGAGGGCTCCAACGGGCCCTGTGATGGAAGGTGGAAAGGTGGTCAGCTTCGGAGAAGAATTACCATAATCGCCGACTGTACGCATATACACATTTCCCCATTTACTCTTTGGCTCTACCCACACTGCATCATTGAAAATATAGAAGGCAGCAGCGGCAGGGTTACCCGAGGTACAGCGGATTTCAACACCATCGAACCGATTCGGTATCGCCTCATACTTTTCGACACGAATTTCAAACGTTCCATGCAGGTGAAAGTAGTTTGCGTCGCCCGCAATGGATAATTGTAGTATGGATGCATATCGATCTGTACTGGCATTTATCTGTAGTATTTTATAGTAATAAATAGGATAATCTGGTGCGGGGCCATTTGTCGCACCGATGTTGGCCCAGTCTTTTCTGTCGGGAGCAACAGTTTGGGCTTTTGCAATAGCAATCATCAGTATAGTAGTAAGTGTCAGGGCTAAAGATTTATGAAAGATCATAAGTAAGGGTTGCTTTAAAATATATAGGATTAGGAAATCGGGTTAAGGTATATTTTACAAATTTATATATTTTGGCATAATGGGAAACCAAATTAATAATACTCCGGTGCGCGAATGCACACTGGGGTGGATAATAACATGAATCTGGGTATAATTACTTCACCTTCATTTCATACACGATAGAACTGCATTTATTCACATGCCGCCAGGCCTTCCAGTAGGAGCGGAAGCCTTTCCACCCGCCGGCGATCATGCCGGGTTTGACCGTTTTGTAATGCTGGCTGAGCAGGCTTACGTAAAGGCGTCGAACACCATGGGGTGCTTCTGTGCTATCGTGAAACCGTGGCTTTGCATCAACACGTCCATGGAAACGGGGAGAAGTGATAGAGATGGCGGGGAACATCGTACGCCGCCCAGTATTCGCCGTAAAGCCGGGCGTCTGTACTGGTATAGTTGGGTACGGCAACCAGCAGGGCGCCGCCGGGTTTCAGCAGCTGCTTCAGCTTCTCCAGGTAGCCATGGAGATCATGCACGTGTTCGAGCACATGCCACATGGTGATACAGTCGTACTGACCGTTTTCCAGCGTAAATAGCTCGTGTATGGGAAGCGCATCGATGTTATATAGCTTCTTTGTGTTTTCACGGGCTCCGGCATCGGGTTCCAGGCCGGTAACGTTCCAGCCCAGCTGTTTCATATGATGGAGAAATGCGCCGCTGCCGCTGCCCACATCGAGGAGGTTGCCGGTTTTAACGCCGGCCGCCGTTTTCACCCAGTTCTGTTTGGAACGCATAGTGATCTTCCGGACGCTGTGATACATACGGTTGATCAATCCTTCTTTGGTATCAGAATGGGAGATATATTCGGCGGATTGGTAATACGCGCCGATGGCTTCGATGGGAGGAACATGCTGGGTGAAGCGAACCGTACAGGCGGCGCATTCCCAGATGTCGAATTTTTCTTGCGATACGGTATAGTCTTTAGCGGTCAGCTTGTGGCTGATGCGGTCCGATTGGCAAACCGGGCATTGCTGATAGTCGATCCGATTCATGTGGTTCAAAAACTGGCTGCAAGATAACAAAATTAAATACCCTTGTATTCTCCCAAACATTGCGGAGGGTATCGGCGATTTCTCCAAGGGTGGCGTAATGCTCTACAGCCTCCACCACCAGCGGCATGAGGTTGTCTGTAGTGCCTGCGCGTTCAGCGATGGCCGAAAGCAAAGATTGCACTTTCGTGTTATCGCGGCGGGAGCGGAGCCCGGCCAGTTTTTCGGATTGGAGCTTGCGGATGCTGTCGTCGATCCGGAAAACCTCGGTATCGGCTTCCTCTTCGACAACGAATTTATTTACGCCCACGATGATCTTCTCGTTGCGCTCAATTTCCTGTTGGTATTGATAAGCGCTCCGTGCGATCTCGTCCTGGATGAAGCCCTGTTCGATGGCGCTTACGGAGCCGCCCATGGCGTCTATCTTATGCACGAGCTCCCAGGCGCGTTCTTCCACTTCTTTGGTGAGGGCTTCCACATAGTAGGAGCCGGCCAGCGGGTCTACCGTATCGGCGATGCCGCTTTCGTACCCGATGATCTGCTGCGTTCGCAGGGCGATGCGGGCGGCGGATTCGGTAGGGAGGAAATGGCCTCATCGTAACCGTTGGTATGGAGAGACTGTGTACCGCCCAGTGTAGCGGCCAGGGTCTGTACGGCCACCCGCACGATATTGTTGTGCGGCTGTTGGGCCGTGAGGGTGGAGCCGCCGGTCTGCGTGTGGAAGCGCAACATTTGCGCCTTGGGATCGGTGGCGCCGAGGTTCTGGGTGATATGGGCCCACATATTGCGCGCCGCGCGAAACTTGGCGACTTCTTCGAACAGGTGGTTGTGCGCGTTGAAGAAGAAGCTGAGGCGCTTGGCGAATACGTTGATGTCTAATCCTTTTTCCAGCGCTGCCTTCAGGTAGGCCTTGCCGTTGGAAAGCGTAAATGCCAGCTCCTGTACGGCATTGGCGCCCGCCTCGCGGATATGATACCCGCTGATGGAAATAGTGTTCCATTTGGGCACCTCACGGCTGCAATAGTCGAAAATATCGGTGATGAGCCGCATGGAAGGTTGTGGCGGGTAGATGAACGTGCCGCGGGCGGCGTATTCTTTGAGGATATCGTTCTGGATGGTCCCGGAGATCTTCGTAAGATCGGCCCCTGTTTCTTTGCCAGGGCGATGTAAAACGCGAGGAGGATGAATGCGGTGGCGTTGATGGTCATGGAAGTGGAGACCTTCTCCAGTTCAATGCCCGCGAAAAGCGTTTCCATGTCTTCCAGCGAATCGATGGCTACGCCCACTTTGCCGACCTCGCCTTCCGCCATGGCATGGTCGGAATCGTACCCGATCTGGGTGGGCAGGTCGAAGGCGACGCTCAGGCCCATTACGCCCTGGCTGAGCAGGTAGTGGTATCTTTATTGGATGCTTCCGCTGTGCTGAAGCCCGCGTACTGGCGCATGGTCCAGAGTTTGTCGCGGTACATGGTGGCGTGGATGCCCCGGGTGAAAGGGAAACGTCCGGGCAGCTCGTCCATCGGTACCGGCGTCGTATATAAGGGCCGGATTTCGATACCCGAATCGGTCTTGATTGGCTTTTCCATATTTACAATGTTAGGGTAAAAACGATAAATTGCGGGAAATTTTGTTGACTGGCCATGATTGCTTATTTGTTATTGGGGCTTACCCTTGGACTGGCATTTCTGAGCATATTGCTGATGCGCCGCGGCGCCGGAGACCCTTTCCCGACGCGTTGTACACCACGTTATTATCCGCTTCCTGGCGACCTTCGTGTACCTGTACGGGGTATGGGTTTACGGTAGCATTTATTTTAAATACATCTTCGGCGGGATTTACCTTTGCTGTTTCCTTTGGTACGTGATCAGGCGAAAAGGAGATCTGCCGGCCAGGCAGCCTTACGTGCGGCTGGCGTTCACAATTGTGCTGACACTGGCAGTGGTGTTATACTTTACGGGAACGACGGGCATCCCCGCACGGTAGAGCTCGATTTTCCCCTCAAAAAGGGCCGGTATTTCGTCATCCAGGGCGGGAAGGGCTTACCCTCCAATGTATTTCATTTCAGCCTGAGGGGCGCTATATACGCCATGGATATCGTGAAGCTCAACAGCTGGGGAACCGGGCGAATACCATATTCTCCAAAGACCTGGAAGATTACGCCATTTTCGGCGATACGGTATACAGTCCCTGCGCCGGCCGCGTCATAAGAGCCAATGGCGACGATCCTGATAACATCCCGCCCAATATGAAACGGGGCCCCAAAAACATGAACGCCGTCCTCATCGATGCCGGCGAATATTACGTATTTATGGGCCACTTTAAACAGGGGACCGTCATGGTAAAGGAAGGAGACGAAGTGAGAACAGGAGAGCCGCTGGCCTGTGTAGGCAACTCCGGATTCAGCGCTGAGCCACATCTCCATATCCAGGTGCACCGCAAACAGGCAGACAAGCCCTGGTACGCGTCCGAACCGCTTTATATCCATTTCAACGGACAAGGTTACCTCCTCAACGAAATGATCCGGAAGAAACATACCTGAATAAAAAGCCCCGGTGATTCACCGGGGCTTTTTGTTGGTATTGTTGTTTACCGCTATTTCTTCATGAGCTTCCGCGCTTCGGCATTAATGATCTCGGCCGCGATATCGGAAGGCGATTCCGGTTGCTGCATGAACAGCTCCAGGATCTGCTTGTTCAGCTCGATGGAAGGCGCGTCGGGCGGAAGTTTAAGGGCGAGCTGGTTGATGATGGAAATGGTTTGTTCCTTTACGGTCCTTACCGCTTCCCAGGCAGATGGCGCCACATAGATCTGCTGCGAAACATTGTGGTCATACTCCGATTTGATGTTCGATACGAGGCCTATCTGCATATCCAGTACGGTAAAGCCCGGCTGGTTCACACGGCCGATAAGATTCTGCGGCGCAATGCGCTCCACGAAGAGAATAATGCGCTCGTAGGCCTGCAACTGCAAAGGCAGAACAATGTCTGAAGGGAAGCGTCGCTCTTCGGCTGAATGGCTTTATCTTCCTTCTCCTTATCCTGCTTTTCGCCCTTTTTTACAAGGTCCTTGATCGTCCACACCACGAGCACTACCGCCCCGGCGATGATCAAAATAAATAACAATTCCTTACTTGTCGGCATAATCGGGTGACGTTTATAGGATACAAATATAATAGGAATTTGTTATTTATAAGGTATTATTCGCTTAACATTCCGGCAAACTGATGGGAATATTCACCGCCAGCCCCCGTCTGATGTCTCTTTATACTTGGAATTCATGTCCAGCGCCGTATCCCACATGGTTTTCACCACCGCGTCCAGCGATACTTTCGCCAGTTCGGGGTTGCTTTGCAGGGCGAGCTGGCTGGCCGTAATGGCCTTGATGGCTCCCATGGTGTTGCGTTCGATACAGGGTACCTGCACCAGGCCGCCGATTGGGTCGCAGGTGAGGCCCAGGTGGTGCTCCATGGCGATTTCCGCCGCCATCAGTACCTGCCTTTGCGATCCGCCCAGGCATTCGGTCAGAGCGGCCGCCGCCATGGCGGAAGACACCCCGATCTCCGCCTGGCATCCGCCCATGGCCGCCGAGATCGTCGCTCTTTTCTTGAAAATGCTGCCGATCTCCGAAGCGCACAGCACGAACTGCTGGATACGCTCCTCGTGAAGCCCGTCGCAGAAGGCGATGTAGTATTGGAGCACGGCAGGGATAACGCCGGCGGCGCCATTGGTCGGCGCCGTAACCACGCGGCCGAAGGACGCGTTCTCTTCGTTCACGGCCAGGGCGAAGCAGCTCACCCAGTCGAGCGTATAGGAGAAATGCTGGCCACCCGCGCGGATGGCTTCGATCCAGGAGTTATAATCGCTATATTCCCTGCCTTTTAGTAGTTTCTTGTTCAGCGCCGCTGCCCTGCGGCCAACTTTCAGGCCACCGGGAAGCACGCCGGTGGTATGGCAACCCCGGTAAGTGCAGTCGCGCATCACTTCCCATATCTTATTTACGCCAGCCTTGGTTTCAGCTTCACTGCGCCAGGCGTGTTCATTTTCCATGACCAGTTCGGAAATGGAATATCCCGTCTTGATGCACCATTGCAACAGCTGCCGCGCGGTGTCTATCGGGAAGGGGAGGTCTACATGGCTGCCGCCGCCTCCGTTTTCGCCTTCTTTTACGACGAATCCGCCGCCGATGGAATAATACGTGGCCGCCAGCTGTTCGCCGTTATGCAGCGTCACAAGGAAGGTCAGCGCATTGGGATGGAAAGGAAGGGATTCTTCGTACAGAAATGCGATGTCGGTCACGGGATCGAAGTCGATGAACCGCTCCCCGCGCAAGTGCAGTTTGCGGTCGCGGCGGATGCCGTCGATCTTGGAATCGATCAGGTTGACGTCGAAGGTAACGGGATCATCGCCCGAAAGGCCCAGGAGCACGGCGATATCTGTGCCGTGGCCATGGCCCGTCTTGGCGAGGGAACCATACAGGAGAACGGACAATTTGCTGATCTCATCCAGCTTGCCCTGGTTTTCATTTCATCGAGGAAACGCATGGCGGCGCGCCAGGGGCCCAGCGTGTGGGAGCTGGACGGGCCAACGCCGATCTTGAAGATGTCAAATACGGAAATGCACTCGTGTGGCACAATATCAGGTTTAGCCTTCAAAGTTAAGGGTTTGACGGCACAAAAACGAACGCGCTGCCGATGGTGGCAGCGCGTTGATCATATGGCGTTCCGTTTTTTTGTTGTAACCTTCAGCTTCAGTGATTAGTTCTTGTCCCACCACAGTTTCCCGTAAGGATTATCTCCCGAATTGGCGAATTGCCGGCTGATGGCCGCACGGTAATTATCGCCGTTGTTGAAGGATTCGTCGGCCGGGTAAGCCTGACGGGTGGGCACGGCCTTTCCGTCGACTGTCACAAGCGCCGGGAACCCTGTTCTGCGGTATTCAGCCCAGGCTTCGAAGCCATGCATGTACAGGTGTACCCAACGTTGGATAGCGATCTGCTGCAAGCCGTTCGCCGGGGTATAAGCCACAGAGGGTTCGGCAATGAGCGCGGCATGGCCGGTATTGTTGCCGGTCCACTGGATGAGGGACTGTTTGATAGCTTCATCGTAATATTCTTTGGCCTTGGCATCGCCGCCGGTGAGCCATCCGCGTTTGGTACCTTCCGCGAGTGCAAAGAGCACCTGTGCGTAGGTGACGAGATAAACGGGAGCGTTTTGCGTTCTAACGGCTTCACCCAGCAGGGAGAAGTTGGCGAGCGTGGAACCGTCGAGGCTGCCATAGGGTAATCCCACATACGTGCCGTCTTTGTCGCGCGCGGTTGCATATACCGGCAGGCGGGGATCATTGGCAGCTTTGAGCGTGTTTACCAGCAATTCGGTAGGCGCCCACCATTCACGGCCCAATCTATCCTCATCCCATTGGTTGTACCAGTAACTTTCGTTGTTGGCGTCTGCCAGGTTGTTGAATGTGAGATTGTCTTTCATCTCTGTCATTACGCCGGCGGTAACCGCTTTCTGGAATTCATCGCGGGCTTTATCGGGCGCCACTTCAGACATACGCAATGCCATGAGGAGGCGCAGCGTGTTGGAAAGCTTTTTCCAACGGTCAGGATTACCACCGTAGATAATATCGTTCGTGATATTGCCGGCTACGAACTCGGAAGTAGCCTGCGTTAGCAATGCGAACAACGCGTTGTAGATAGATTCCTGTGTATCGTACACAGGCGTGGTGTTTCCTTCCTTGCCTTTGAGGGCCTGAGAATAGGGAACGTCGCCCCAGCGGTCGGTGATATGCCAGAAGAAGTAAGCCTTCAGCACTTTGGCTACAGCGAGCTGATTGGCCATCGGCCCGTCTGCGGGCAGTATCTCCGGCTTCGTGAGCACAGTTTCCAGGTTCATGAGCGGATCGTTGTACAGCGTGTAAAAGCTGGCGGATGGCTCGGTATAAAAGGAAAGGTTCGGGTAGAGCGTTTCCATGAGATACTGTGCATAGAATTCACCCTGCGGTACTTCCTGCAACACCGGCAGCATCAGCTGCGCATTGGCGATGAGCTGTGTGTTGGAGGCTTTTGATGGCAGGTTGGGGTTGACGTTGATGTCCCCGAATTTATCACAACCGGCCAGCAGCACGGCGGAAAAAAGCAGCATATTGATTTTTCGCATGATGGGTCGGTTTTAAAAGTTAACGATGAGATTTACACCATAAGACCGGACAGTATTGGCCTGCCCGCTTTCGCGCCAGCTGATGGAATTGGCGCCGGCCGACAATTCGGACGGATCCAGTCCCTTAGGCGCTTTCTGCCAGATCATAGCCGGGTTGCGGGCGATGAAGGCCAGGTTGATGCTCTGGATGGGCAGCCTGCCGAGGTCCTTCTTCTCGAATGTATATCCCAGCCGCAGCTCGCGCAGCTTGATGTAGGATGCATCCATGAGCCATTCTTCGTAAACGTGTGTGCCCAAATGCGTGCGGTAATAGGTTTTGGCATCTACGTAAGCTTCCACGTATTGTTTGGTGGAATTGGAGATACCTTTCACTTTCACGCCGCCGCCGTCAGCTATCGGGTCGCGCACGTTCTTGCCGCGGTCGTTCATTTCGGCGGTAGCCGGAGCGATGCCGGTCTTGTGGGCAAGCATCGCGGTACGGCTGAAGAACTGTCCGCCTTTCTGCCAGTCGATCATCGCGCCCACATCGAATTTCCAGATACGGAAGGTATTCTGCCATCCGCCCGTCATATCTGGCAATACGGTTCCGAAATTATGGGTAGCGGCCGTATACATCGGCATGTTGTTGTTATCCAACAGGATCATTCCAGTTGCGGAATCGCGCTGGTATGCTTTGCCGATCAGGCTACCGAATTCTTCGCCTACGTAGGAGTTGAGGTAGCTATCGACCTGCGAATAACGCGTATTGTCATGCAGGTATACATTGACATTATCCGCCAGCTCAACTACCATGCTGCGGTTGCGGCTGAAGTTGAATAGGGTCTGCCAGGTGAAGAAGCTGTTGCGGACCGGCGTGGCACTCAATGAAACTTCAATTCCCTTGTTGCGGATCATACCGGCATTGATAATGGTGCTGGCGTAGCCGCTCGTGCTGGACAATGTCAGCGGCAGGATTTGGTTCACGTTTTTCTGCAGGTACCAGGTAAAGTCCAGCCCTAACCTGTTATCCAGGAACTTCAGGTCCACGCCGGCTTCATAAGAATGCGCGAAAGCGGGCTTGATGTCAGGATTCAGCAGTACGTCGCGCACATAGATCGTATTGACCGTTTCGCCATCCGGTGGCGGCAGGGTGTAGACGGTGCCGATGGCCAGGTCGCCGTTGGTTTGGTAAACGCCCAGATCACTACCGGCCTGCGCATAGCTGAGGCGGAGTTTGCCATACGACAATGGTTTCCATTTCAGGTCGTCGCTGAAGACGTAGCTGGCGGAGAAGGAAGGATACCAGTAAGAGTTATTGCCCTGTATGAGCGTGGAGGAATTGTCGTTGCGAAGGGTGGCTTCGAGGAAGTACCGGTTCTTAAACCCGAAAGATACCAGGCCATACATGCTCCTGATTTTCTTTTCGAGAATATAGTTCGCGATATCGGGCCTGTCTACCGATGCAGCCAGGTTGAAATAGTCCGGGCTGTTCAGTCCTCCCACCGTTGAACCGGTCATGTAGGTATACTTGCGGTGGTAAGCATTACCGCCCACATTGGCATTCAGGAAAGGTCGCCCCAGGACTTGTTGTATTGCGCGAGGAACTCATAGTTCATTTCAGTATTCTGGTACTTGCCGACGTTGTATTCCGGCAGGCCGAGGCCACCGAAACCGTGGCGCGATTCTATATTCTGCGTAAACATATCGCCGCGGGCAAAGCCGCTGACTTTAAGGCCAGGAGCACTTCGTAGGTCAGGCCCACGTCGCCGAAGAACCGGTCGCGGTCATCGTTGGCGGGGCTTTCGTAGGCCAGGAAGTAGGGGTTGTTCCAGTTCGTGAGGCGCGGCAGGGGATTGGCAGTGGTGGGCGTGGAAATGCTCCATCCCAGGATGCGCCCGTCCGGATAGCGGTAATCCTTCAGCCGGCGCATATCCATGCTCCGCTGGAACCACTGTACCATGAACCTCGCTCCGTCTTCCGAGCCCTGTTTCGGACGCTGGGCCTTGTTATTAGCGTAGTTGAGGTTGGTAGTGAGGGTCAGCTTGGGCACAATGTCCAGCGAACCGCTGAAACCCAGGTTGTTCCTTCTGAGCCAGGTATTGGGCTCTACGCCGCCGATGCTGGTATTGTTATAGCTGAGGCGGAAGGCGGTGTTTTCATTGCCGCCCGTTACATTAACGCCGTTGTTGAAGGTATAGCCTGTTTCGTAGAAGTCCTTGATGTTATCCGGGTACGCCACGAAGGGGTAACCTGTCCATAGGTAGGGTCTTGCGGGTAATAGCTGAATACCTGCCGGGCTTCGGTGCCGTCTGCTTTAGGGCCCCAGCTTTCGTCTACGCTCATGCCCGCCACTTTCTGTCCCTGTGCGTTGGTGCTCCAGTTCTGTGTGGACCCGCCTCCATAAATATTCTGCATGGGCATGAAGTTGCCGGCTTTTTCGAGGGAGAACGCGCTGTTGAGGGTGACGGCTACTTTCTTCAGTCCTTTATTGCCTTTTTTGTGGTGATCATGATCACGCCGTACTGGCCACGGATACCGTACAGCGCCGAAGCGGCCGGCCCTTTCAGCACCTCAACGGACTCCACGTCTTCCGGGTTAATATCCTGCGAGATATTACCATAATCGGCGCCGTCCATGCCGGCGTAGTTGGCGTTGGAAATGGGGTACCATCTACGACAATGAGCGGTTGGCCGGAGCCGTCGAGCGCATTCACGCCACGGATCTTGATCTTTGCGTACCGCCCATGCTGGCGCCGGATGCGCCGGTCACCTGCACCCCGGCGATCTTGCCGGCGAGGGAGCCGATGACGTTATTCTCTTTGGTGTAGGTAAGGTTTTCACCTTTTACCCCTGGCGGGCATATCCCAGCGAGCGCTCGTCGCGCTTAATGCCCAGCGCCGTTACTACGACTTCCGACAATTGCTGGTTATTTTCTTCCATGGTGAAGTCGGCGACGGCGAAGCCATCGGTCACCGTAACGGTCGTACTTTGCTGTTGATGCCCCATGGCGGTGACATTCAGGGTATAGGTGCCCGCCTTTACTCCTCCGATGCTATACCGGCCTTCAGCGTCGGCCACTGCGCCCTGGGTAGTACCGGCGATCTGAACGGTGGCGAAGGGGAGGGGTTTGCCGTCCGATGTGCGGACGACGCCGCGGATGCCGCCATCGAACTGCGGAACCTGCGCTGGCTGCGCTTCGGGTACCGCCGTGAAGGCGGGCGCTTTCTTGATGACGATGTGATCGCTCATCTGTTCGTACCGCAGGCCTTTGGGCAGCAGCAGGGCGTCCAGCAGCTTGCCGACGGGAATGCCGTCTGCGCGGTACGTAATGTTGCCATGGCCCTCGATGTCGCGGGTTTTGTAGGTAAATGAGCAGTCTGCCAGCGATTCGATCTGCCGCAGGGCCTGCCGTAGCGATACATTGTTCAGGTCCACCGATACGATCACTTTACGGATATCCTGGCCGGCGCCGCTGGCTGCCAGGAGTATGCCGTTGAATGTCAATAAGATGGCCAGGATGGATATTCTCATAATCAACCAGTTGAGACGAGACGGCCCGGGTTTTGGGGGCTGCCTTTTTTTTTCCAAACGGGGGTCGATGAAGTTGCAGTTTTCTACATACAAATTCATAGCTTTGAATTGTTTAATAATTACCGAATAGGGATTATTGAAAGGCAGGAGGAGCCGCAGCCGGGTCGCAATCGGAGCGGCTCTCCGCATTTTCGGGCTTTACCCTGATGATCTTTTACAGGTTCGTGCCATCGTTTCAGATTTTGGTTAATGAATCGAATATGTTCCTTCCACCAGCGTGAGCCGGCTGTCTGTCAATTGGCATAAGATCTTAAGGGCTTCTTCAGCGCCAATATCCCGCCGGAACGAGGTAGACACGGATTCTTCCCCAGTCCCGGCCTTACGAGCCGGATGCGCACGTCATAAGCGCGTTCCAGGTCGCCGATGATATCGGCCAGTTTCTCTCCGTCATAGAGCATTTTCCATCTTTCCAGGGGCGGCGTCTTCCGCCGGAAGCTGCGCGGCGCTTCGTTCCCCGGCGCCTGGGGCCGGACCTTCACCAGTTGCCCGCCAGTCAGGGTGGCAGTTTGCATTTTCCCGTAATCCACTTTTACCTTGCCGCTGCGAACGGCTACCGTCACTGCTTCCTGCCCGGGATAGGCCCGGATATTGAAAGTGGTGCCCAGCACGGTGGTAGAGACGTTGCCCGTATGGATGACGAAAGGCAATTCCCTGTTCTGCGCTACTTCGAAGTAAGCTTCGCCCGAGAGGTATACGGTGCGCGACTTCCTTCCAAAGTCTTCCGCGTACCGCAGGCTGCTGGCGGTATTGAGCCATACCTGCGAGCCATCGGGCAACAGTACCCTGCGTACTTCCTTGCGGGCCGTCTGCTGGCCGGTCATGACCGCCGGGTCCTGCAAGCCCTGTTTGGTGGGATAGAGGAGCCAGGCGCCGGTGGCTACGATGGCGAGTATGGCAGCGGCAACGGCCGTCTTTACCATCCGGAGCTGCCGGCCGGCGGATGCACGAGGCGCCCGCGGCGGTTGACGTACGTCTCGGCATGCGGGAGCGCTTCGTCGCTGTTCCAGACCTGCCGGATCATATCGCGGAGGGCGCCATCCGTGTCTGCCTGTCGCAGCAGCGCGAAGAATTCTTCGTACTCCTGCCGGGTACAGGCGTTATCGCGGTAGCGTTTAAAAAGGTAATGTATCCGTTCTTCCATGCGTAGAATTGGTGTATAACAGGGAAGACGAAGCAGCGGGGAAATGTTCCTATTGCCGGAAGAAAAAAAGTGAAAAAAGAGGCTCAGCGGGCCGGAGGTCTTGACGATAAAGGAACGGATGGCCTGCAGCGCGGAAGATAGCTGGTTTTTAACGGTATGGCGGGAGATGTTCAGCTCGTCGGCGATCTCCAGGTAGCTCATGCCCTCTTCCCGGTTGAGGCGGTAAATGAGGCGGCGCTGGGGCGGCAGCCGGTCGATGGCTTTGCCGACAAGGGCGTGATATTCACGGTATTCGGTAATGGTAGCGGGAGAAGGGGCTTCGCCGGAAAGGGCGTTCCAGATTTGTTCACGCATCCGCTCGTCGGCAGCGGCTTTGCGGAGAAAGTCCATTAGTTTGTTTTCCATCACCCGGTACAGCCAGGCATCCATATTCCGGATGTCATCCATCTGGTTGCGGTGTTCCCAAAGTTTAAGGAATGTTTCCTGAACGAGATCCTGGCATATGCGGCCGATTTGGTCATCTTTATCGCCAGGGCGAATAAACGGGCCTCCTGGTCACGGAAAACCTCCAGGAAACGGCGTTCCTGCAATTCGGAAGGGGCTGTATGAATGGCGTATCGATCCATGCCGACGGGAATAGTACCGGAAATGCGTTTTTAGATTGTGGTCTTTCTAAATGTACTATAATTCCCCGGAAATCAAAAATGCCCGTCCGGCGTTTACCTGGACGGGCACAATATGCTAATAGTAATAGTTATTCACCGTTACCTCGAACTTCAGTACGCTGTTCGGCGGAATAGTGCCACGGTCGGCATTCCGGTAACCCAGTACGGAAGGGATGAAATACAGGACTTTCCCTTTCTTGGTAGTCTTCTGCAAGCCTACCTTGAACCCGGCGATCAGGCCGGTGGTATTGAGGCGGACGTCGCTGAAAGTCGTGTTATTGGTAGAGTCGAAGCGGGTGCCGTTGAGCAGCCAGCCTTTGTAGGAAATGTTGAAACGGTCGGTCAGTTTGATGGTGTCTCCGCCTTCGCCGTTTTGGAGGACTTTCCAGTAAACCCCGTAGTGTCGCGCTGAAAGCCGGTCAGGTTGTTGGCGGCGATGTAGTCCTTGATGGTCTGCTCATCGATGGCGGCCTGTTTTGCTTCGTCGTAGGGCGGCGCTTCGTCTTTGTCTTTCTTGCAGGCGGTTGCCAGGGTGATGCCCAGCAGGGCGATCAGGCCAAGGTAATGTTTCTTCATGCGATTGAGTGATTATTTTCTGATATCGATTAAAGTAATGTCACAGATAAGGATCGCGTTTGGCGGTATCCGGCCGGGAATGCCGACGCTGCCGAAAGCCAGCCGGCTGGGAATGTATAGTTTGATCCGGCCGCCTTTGGTAATGAGGGGCAGCCCCAGTTGCCAGCCCATGATATGGTCTTTCAATCTCCTGTTGTCGAAAGAAGTGGGCAGGGGAGACGATTCTATCGGGGTTTGCGAGGGCCATATGCAGCGGGTATAGGTCACTACGGGGATCGAGTTGAGGGTAATGGTTTCCGATTGGTCTCCCTCGTTCTCTATCTTATACCCGAACCCGGCGGCGTGCCGTTTAAAGCCAGCATGCTGGTTACTGTCTATCAGCCATTTCTCTACGGCATCCATTTCCTGGGTCACATCTCTAAAGTAGGAGGTCTCGGCGGACTGGTCCGTCTTGGCGCAGCCGTGCATGATGCCGGCCGTAAGCACCAGGAGGCACAGGGCGGTCATTAATCGTTGCGGGCGAGATCCTTTAATCAACAGCATCAATTCGGAATTTTAATTGAAACGGCGGTGAGGGCCGGAAAGTTACAATATAAAAAAATCCCGTCCCGGCAATGGCCGGGACGGGAGGGAATATTTCCGGAATGAGGTCTGGACTAGTAATCCATGCCCATACCATGACCACCGCCCGGCATTGCGGGAGCAGCGGATTTAGGTTCGGGTTTGTCGGCGATCACGCATTCGGTGGTCAGCAGCATGCCAGCGATGGAAGCTGCGTTTTCCAGGGCGATACGGGATACCTTGGTGGGATCGATAACGCCTGCGGCCAGCATTTTCTCGTAGGTTTCGGTACGGGCGTTGAAGCCGAAGTCACCTTTACCTTCTTTAACTTTCTGAACCACGATGGAACCTTCGATACCAGCGTTCGCGGTGATCTGGCGGAGGGGCTCCTCGATCGCGCGTTTAACGATAGCGATACCGGTCATTTCGTCTTCGTTCTCACCTTTGATTTTGTCGAGGCCTTCGATCGCGCGGATGAAAGCAACGCCGCCACCAGCTACGATGCCTTCTTCAACGGCAGCGCGGGTTGCGTGCAGGGCGTCGTCCACACGGTCTTTCTTCTCTTTCATTTCCACTTCGGTAGCTGCGCCAACGTAGAGCACGGCAACGCCGCCGCTCAGTTTAGCCAGGCGTTCCTGCAGTTTCTCACGATCATAGTCGGAAGTGGTTACTTCGATCTGGGACTTGATCTGGTTGATGCGGGCCTGGATATCGGCTTTCTTGCCTTTACCGCCAACTACGGTAGTGTTGTCTTTATCGATGGTTACGGATTCAGCGCGGCCGAGGTAAGTCAGGTCGGCGTTTTCCAGTTTGTAACCTTGTTCTTCGCTGATCACAACGCCTGCGGTGAGGGTTGCGATGTCCTGCAGCATTTCCTTACGACGGTCGCCGAAGCCGGGAGCTTTCACGGCGGCAACTTTCAGGGTGCCACGGAGTTTGTTCACCACCAGGGTGGCCAGTGCTTCACCTTCGAGGTCTTCGGAGATGATCACCAGGGAGCGCCCTGCTGGGCAACTTTCTCGAGGATGTGCAGGATATCCTTCATGGTGCTGACCTTCTTGTCGTAGATCAGGATGTAAGGATTCTGCAGTTCAGCCTGCATTTTTTCGCTGTTGGTGATGAAGTAGGGGAGAGGTAACCACGGTCGAACTGCATACCTTCAACCACTTCTACGGTGGTTTCGGTGCCTTTCGCTTCTTCAACGGTGATAACGCCGTCTTTGGTTACTTTGCGCATGGCTTCTGCGATCAGTTTACCGATCTCGGAGTCGTTGTTAGCGGAGATAGCGGCTACCTGTTCGATCTTTTTATTGTCGTTGCCAACTTTTTCGGATTGTTTCTTCAGGTTTTCCACCACGGCTTTCACGGCTTTGTCGATACCGCGTTTCAGATCCATGGGGTTAGCGCCTGCGGCTACGTTTTTCAGGCCTTCGCCGATGATGGACTGTGCCAGAACAGTAGCGGTAGTGGTACCGTCGCCCGCGATGTCAGCGGTTTTAGAAGCCACTTCTTTCACCATTTGGGCGCCCATGTTCTCGATGGGGTCTTCCAGTTCGATTTCTTTAGCTACCGTAACACCATCCTTGGTTACGCCGGGAGCGCCGAATTTCTTTTCGATCACCACGTTACGGCCTTTGGGGCCGAGGGTCACTTTCACTGCGTTTGCCAGGGTGTCGACGCCTTTCTTCATTTTGTTGCGGGCGTCAGTATTAAAGAATATTTGCTTTGCCATAGTCGTATAAATTTTCTTTGGTCGTAAAGGTTACATTTTCGGGGCCTGGATTAGATAACGGCCAGGATGTCGGATTCGCGCATGATCAGGTAATCGTCGCCTTCGAGGCTGATTTCGGTACCGGAGTATTTGCCATACAGCACGGTATCGCCTACTTTCACGCTCACGGGTTCATCTTTTTACCGGGGCCGGCTGCTACAACCGTTCCACGCTGCGGTTTTTCTTTAGCGGTGTCGGGAATGATGATGCCACCTGCGGTTTTTTCTTCAGCTGCTGCGGGTTTTACGATCACCCTGTCTGCCAGAGGTTTGATACTCAATTTGCTTTTAGCCATTTTGATTCTATTTTTAAAAAGATGAGTTTAGGAATACAATTCTTGCGTATTGCCGAAATTCGACGGTTTTTCACTTGACGAAGATTGTGCCAAACGGTTTTCGGGTCAAATTTTCAGGTTCCAAAGATAATTAAATTCGGTCTCCCCGCCAGAAAATGACATTTTTTCATTTTTCGCCTGTCAGCCCCTATAGAATGGCAGTCAGATCCCCTCTTCCGGGGCCCCGGAAGTATTTTTTAAAAAGTCGCTGTAAAACAGTAGATTTGCCGCCATTTTCCTTAGCGTACAACATGATCAGTAGAAGAAATATCCGGGTAAAAGTAATGCAAACGCTGTATGCCATGGACACCATGGAGCAGGAAACGGTGAAACCGGGCACTGCCATGAGTTTGCTGAATGAGAAACTGGACCAGACGTGTCAGATTTTCACCTACCTCCTGTTCTCAATGGCCAGGGTAGCCCAGTATGCGGAGACCGATGCCCAGCAGCGCGCCTCCAAACACCTGCCCAGCGCGGAAGACCTTTCCGTGAACACCAAGATAGCCGGGAACGACTTCGTTTTCCAGGTCCTCAACGACAAAGGCTTCCTCGTCAACCTCGACACTGGAAGCTCCGCCGCCTCGAAGACCCCGAGCTCACCCGCAAACTCTACAATCAGCTCGCCGAAACGGAGACCTATAAAGCGTACATCGCCCAGCCCTCCGCGAGCGCGCCTCCGAAAAACAAATCGTAGAATTCATCTTTTCAGATATCCTGGAGAAAAGCGACCACTTTATCCAGCACGTGGAAGATAACTTCCTCCACTGGGGCGATGATGCCGACATGATGGGCATCCTGGTAGGCAACTACCTCTCAAGCCCCAGCTCTTCAACTTCCTCCAGCTGATCAGCCGCGAAAAACTGGAATATGCCCGCGAGCTCCTCAGCACCGTCATCAATAAGAAAGACTACTGCCTCGAGCTCATCCGGCCCAAGCTCCAGAACTGGGACCCCGAGCGTATTGCCGCGGTAGACATGCTGCTGATGGAAATGGGCGTCTGCGAATTCCTCTATTTCCCCACCATCCCGACCAAGGTGACCATCAACGAATATATCGACCTGGCCAAGGCTTACTCCACCCCGCAAAGCGGACAGTTCGTCAATGGCATCCTCGATAATATCCTGAAAGATCTCACCAGGCCAACCTGATCGAGAAAACGGACCGTAACCGGAAATAAGATCGCTATGAGAACTACCTTCATCGCCATATTCGCCGTTACCATCGCCCTGGGCGCCTGCAATAGCCAAAGCAACAGCAAGGCTGGGGCAGACAGCCATGCAAACGCAGCGGATACCGCTAAAGGCGGCGTGCCCGTTATCGCTTTCGATAAAATGAAGCACGACTTCGGCCGCATCCAGGCCGGAGAGGTAGTTGAGTATTCCTTCAAGTTCAAAAACACCGGTGGCCGCGATCTCCTCATCACCCGTGCCGAAGCCTCCTGCGGATGTACCGTCCCGGACTGGCCCAAAGCGCCCATCCGCCCCGGAGACTCCGCCTATATCAAAGTGAAGTTCGACAGCAATGGCCGCCCGGAAGGATACACCGAAAAGGAAATCTTCATCGAAGCCAATACAGACCCTTCCATGAACCCGGGCCCGCGCATTATCGCTGAGATCGTGGCAAAGAAATAGTAACTTTAACCGTTCAAATCAAATAAACACATACAGATGTACAACTTCTTAACAAACGTATTCCTGATGACGCCCCCGCCGGCGGCGCACAGGGCGGCGGTATGGGTGGCTGGGGCAGCATGATCTTCTTCGGAGGCATGATCCTCGTTATGTGGCTCTTTATGATCCGCCCCAAACTAAAAAAAAGCGAAAGCTCAGAAACAATTCATCGACAACCTCCGCGAAGGCGATAAGGTTGTTTCCATAGCAGGCATCCATGGTAAAGTGAAGAAAATCAACGACAACGGCACCCTTCAGGTAGAAGTGAGCCCCGGCACCTTCTTCACCATGGAACGCTCCGCGATCAGCATGGAATACACCGCAGCGCTTAACAAAGCCGCTGAAGTAAAATAACTTTTCCCTTACCGGAAAAACTGCAAAGAGAAGGCGCTACGCCTTCTCTTTTTATTATTTTGCCCCCATGCGCATCATCGGAATCACCGGAGGCATCGGCTCCGGAAAACTACCGTGGCAAAGATCTTTGCCCTCCTTGGCATCCCCGTTTTCTATGCCGACGAAGCCGCTAAAGACATCATGGTCAGGGATAAGGAACTTGCCGGACAGATCCGCAGCCACTTCGGAGACGGCGCCTATTCGGCCGACGGCGCCCTCAACCGCAAATACATCGCCGATATCGTGTTCAACGACAAGGAACAGCTCGCCGTCCTGAACTCCCTCGTTCACCCCGCTACCATCCGCGATTCCGAAACCTGGGCGCGGCAGCAAAATGCACCCTACGTCATTAAGGAAGCCGCCCTTATGTTCGAAACCGAATCCTTCCACCACGTCGATAAGGTAATCACCGTCTATGCGCCCGAAGCCCTCCGCATCCGGCGTGTCATGCAGCGCGACAGTACCGACCGCAATGCCGTGATCGCCCGTATGCACAAGCAGCTCGACGAGCAGATAAAGCGCAAGCTGGCGGATTATGTGGTGTACAACGATGAGCAGCAACTGGTCATCCCGCAGGTGCTGGCTCTACACCAGACATTTTTAACTTTTTCTTAGAACCGTATCTCCTAGCTTCAGGAATGATTCCCCGCTTGCTGACCCTCTGCGGCGCTACGCTCTGCTGCACAACGATCTCCGCCCAGGATACGACCCGGAAAGGCGCTTTCCCGTATACAGGCTATGTTCGGCCACAGCTGCGCTCCGTAGACACGATACCCGCCTCCCGGGATTCCCTCCGCGTTATACAGCTCCGCACCTTCGAGAAAAGAGGCAGGAACTACCTGGAAGACTCCCTGGCAATGGATCGCCTGCTCCGCGCCCGGCAGCAACCCACCCTCGGGCAACTATTCAATTTCAATAAAGACAAATGGGGTAATACCATTACCGGCGCCGAAGGCCGTGTTCATCACGTTCCGGGTATTGGCATAAACCTGGGGCACTCACCTCCATGCTGTCATTCGGAAAAAGCAGCCGCAACGATGATTTCCGCCGGCGCATACAAGCCGTGCAGCAGGAACATTTTTATCAGCGGTATTATACCCTGAACTGGTCGCCAGGTTCATACCGCTTCGGGGCGACAGCCTGGAAGATTTTACGGAAAGAACCCGCCCGCCCGCAAACCTGTTGGCGTCCGGAACAACATATGATCTGGGAATATATGTGAAGCGACGATACGCGGAATACATGGATACCTTAACTTTCATCCTGAAAACTGACACTGTTAACAGCCGATAATGACTGAAAATACCAAAGCAAACGCGGATAAGCCATGTGAGGCTGCCTGGAATGGCATTGCAAAGCGGGAGATCGTTAACGCGGACCAGATACCGGAACCATGCCGGTTACGGCCCGCAGGACAAATAGCCGCCGCTATTCTCTCCGGCGAAACCGAATTGACGGAAACGCCCATCCGGCTCTTTGAAGACAGCGGCGCCCGGTTAGAAGAATTAATTCAATTACTGTTGGCCCCGGAAGCTAACGGGCAATACACGGAAGGGGAAGAAGCGCTGCTGATGCTGATCTCCAACGCACAGCTGGAATTGGCAGAGGAAGTAAGCACCGAGTCCGGTGATTACCCCGGTCAACCCATAAAGGCCGATGTCTGGATGGCAGGATCGGTTATCCGGAACTGGTGCGGTGTATTATCCGATTATTGTGAAAGGAATGGCATACCAGGCGGGCGTTTTGAAGCGTCTTTCGCCAAGGCCAAGATCACCTGTTCAATAATGAGCCATTACCCTGGTGCGTGGGGCCGGACATGATCACTCTTGGAATGAGCCTGGAAGCGATCGGCGAACCGGAAAAAGCCGAGGGTTATTACCGCGCGGTATTAGGGGATTTCACTAAATACCTGGACCGCGTCAAAAAAATCCCGATGGCCCCTGGATCCCAACCAGGTCACCTGTCTCACTACGCTTAAACAGGCTTACAACCGGTTGGCCGTCATCAAGGGGTACCGCATTTATGAGGAGGATATTGCGATCATCAGGGCGGCGGAAGACAGGTTTGCACAGCAGGAAAAAGACGATGAAGCTGACGACGAAGCATAAAAAAAGGCCGGACGATCCAACGTCCGGCCTTTTTGTTTATAGACAAATACTTATTGCAGTTTCGCGAGCCATTCGGTCATGCGCTTCATGCCTTCCGTAATGCGGTCCAGGCTGGTGGCGTATGAGATGCGGATGCACTGCGGTTGTTCGAACGCGGCGCCTGATACAACTGATACATTGGCTTTATGGAGCAGGAACATGCAAAGGTCGTCCGCATTTTCTATGCGCTCACCTTCGTATTGTTTGCCAAAGAAGCCGCTGATGTTGGGGAACATGTAAAATGCGCCATCGGGCAGGTTGACGTGCAGGCCCGGGATGTTCTTCAGGGCATCGTAGATGAAAGCGCGGCGCTCCCGAAGGCTTTACCATGTCCTGCGCCGTATCCAGCGGGCCGCGGAGGGCCGTAATGGCGCAGCGTTGGGTAATGGAGCAGGTGGCGGAGGTGAACTGGCTCTGCACCATGTCTGCCGCTTTGGCGATCTCCGTGGGAGCGGCCAGGTAACCGAGGCGCCAGCCGGTCATCGCAAAGCCCTTGCTGAGGCCGTTGATGATCACGGTACGGTCTTTCAGGCTGCCGAAAGAAGCGATGCTGCTATGGGGCGCTACATAGTTGATGTATTCATAGATCTCATCTGAAATGATAAAGATCTCCGGATGTTTTTCGAACACTTCCGCCAGGCCCTTCAGTTCGTCGTGGGAGTAGACGGAACCGGTGGGGTTGCAGGGGAAGAAAACATGAACAGTTTGGTTTTGGGCGTGATGGCGGCTTCCAGCTGTTGCGGCGTGATCTTGTAATTGTTTTCGATGCCGCAGGGCACGAACTTCACTACGCCCTGGCAGAGTTTCACCAGTTCTGAATAGGTGACCCAATAGGGGTAGGGATGATGACTTCGTCGCCGGGGTTTACGATGGAAAGCACGGCATTGGCGATGGATTGTTTGGCGCCGGTGGAAACAACGATCTGTTCCGCGGTGTACTCCAGCCCGTTGTCGCGCTGTAATTTATGGGCCACGGCCTGTTTGAGGTCGAGGTAACCGGCTACGGGGGTATAATGGGTATACCCTTCGTCGATGGCTTTTTTAGCGGCTTCGCGGATATGCTCAGGCGTATCGAAATCGGGTTCACCGATGCTGAGGTCCACAATGTCAATGCCCTGGGCTTTCAGTTCCCGGCTGAGTTTGGCCATTCTGATGGTTTGCGGAACGGAGATCCGCGTTAATCTTTCTGCTAGTTGCATACGTACTGTTTTTTGGGTTGACCGCGGCAAACCTACAGCAAAAAAACGAGAGGACAGGCATAAAAAACATTCCGGAACCATGGTTCCGGAATGCGTTGATATTATTTGGATATCGTCAGATTATTGGTTCTGGTACGGCATCACGGTGATTTTCGGTTTCAGGTCTCCGGTGAGGAGTCCTTTACGCCTTGCAGGTAAATGTTGTAGAACCCGCCGCGTGCGTTGATATTGCCGCTGTTGAGCACCGCTACTTCTGTACCGGCGGTCGTTTTCGCGGAGATCACGTGTGTACCCAGCTCGGCTGCGGTCCAGACATCATACTGGCCGGTTTTGAAGTCTTCGAATACACGTCCGCCGAATACTTTCACGCCGCCGATGAAAAGATCGATAGGCTCGGTTCCGGGGATGAAATTGAAGAAACGTACGTTGGCCTTGGTGGTGGAAGGATTGGCCCAGTCTTCCCGGATGCGGTGGATCTTAGCGCCCACGGCCTGCGTTCCGTAAAGGATCAGGGTATTATACCGGGAGGTATCGAAAGTGGCGCTTACATCAGCCAGCAAGCTGTCTGTACCATACTTTTCAAACGTGAATTTGTAGAATCCGGGCGTGAACAAGGTCCCTTCCGCGGCGCCGTAAGCAAACGATTTGGAGGAGATGATTTTGTTGTCCATGTTGATGTCTGTGCCATAAGTGGTGGCGAGTGAGTTCACGAAAGCCACGTATGTTACGGGCTTCTGCGGTTCCGGGTTAGAGTTTTTCAGGCAGGACGAAAATCCTGTTACAGCTACGGTCATTGCCGCCAGTGTCCATAAACGGCTCATTTTGGTTACCATGCGCTCTTTGGTTTTTATGATCATTGATTTGTTACAGTTATTGAAGTGAGTTTCTGTCAGTCGTGATAACGTTGCAGGTCTGGTTTAAATGTTCTTTCCCTTTTTAGTTCCGATTCATAAATAATGGCGCCCAGTTCGCGTAGGAAGGGCTTGCCGATGGTTTCGTAATCGTAAGTATCGTCTCCGATGACGCCGTCCGTATTGGCATAGACCCTGGCAGACAGCATAAACTCGATATTGTTGGCAAAGTCCGCAAAATACGCGACATCGGTCAGAAAGCCATAAGCCCAGCCGGATTTATTGTAGATCCTTAGTCCTTCGGGCAGCCGCACGCTGCTATCCGCGCCGCCCATGAGGTATTTGGTATAGTTCCGGTGGAACTCCGCCGTGTCGTATTTAGGATCGCCGGCCCCGCTTTCCGTTGGCCGTTTCGACATATAACGGTATAAAAACCGGTAATCGTCTTCCGTTAAACGAAAACGTTGACGGGATGTTACAGTTTCAGGAAAAATTATGCTTTGGAGGATATGATGGAGGTCGCCCAGGCGGATCCTGTTCTTCATGGAGAAGTCGAACGGCGCGTTCACGAGGCTGTCGCCCGCATAATGCGCTTTCCCCGCCTGTTCGGGTTCGCTGGAGGGCGTTCCCGGCACGGGCCCTGGTAATAAAGCGGGGCTGCACGAGCAGGGGCTTTTGCGTTCCCGGCAAATAGAACCGGATCCCATTCGTCTGCCGGTTCTGTTCCGGCGTGAGGGGCATGCTGAGGCGGTGGACGATCCGGGCGTCCGGGTAGCCTTTGTTATGGAGGGCGGAATTGAAGGCCTCCTGGCCCAGGAGCTCGTAAAGGCGGTTGAATGCGTCGTTATCGCTGACCTGGAAGATCTTTTTGACGTAATGCTCCACGGAGGGGCGGCCCGTAGGGGAGGAGGTATCGGTATCCTGCGCCGTGGAGATGCCCGGCAGGCTGTCTGTCCACATTTCCGCGTTCCGGGGATGCCCAGCCGGTTCAGGGTCTCCAGCGCCAGTAGGGCGGCGGGGAGCTTGACGGTGGATGCGGGATAGAAATAAGAGGAAGGGGCGGCGGGCCAGTGGTACTCCGTCAGCCGCGGGCGGTTGCGGGCATCGCGGTCGATCCGCGTATAGAAAATCTCCGCCCGGAAACCCTCCGGATCGGCGAAAACCGGCCCCAACCGGGCCGCGTTGGCCGCCAGCAATGAGTCCAGGTAATTGTCCCGGGGTGGTGTTGTCATACTTAAATTTCTTTCCCGGTAAGTTTGGCAGTTCGCAAAAAAACCAATATTGCAGACGCCAACAAAATCCGTTGCTGCATAGAAGTGAAATTTGAATGCGAAAATCCCGCTCAAAACCAATCAGATAGTGATTTTATGGCTGTTTTGACGGGGGCTTTAATATATCAATTTTAATTCTATCTTTGCAACTCTTTAAAAATTAGTATTAATAATCCGAAAAGAAAATGCAACTAAAAGGACTGGTTAGATTTTTTACTGCCGCCCTGATCCTTATTTCTTTGTATCAGTTGTCCTTCACGTTCGTGGTGCGGAACTTTGAGAAGAAGATGAAGGCTGAGGCCGCAGCTGATGTTGCCCGCCAAAATCCCTCCGCCGAAACGAAATATCCCGGTAACAAAGAGCTTCAGGCCCTTTACCAGGATACGCTGAACGACCTCATCAAAGATCGTGTGGATCAAAAGCTGGATAGCGCCAGCGGCAAGCAGATCGCGGGATTCCCCTGGAACACCAGCTACATCAAGGCAAAAGAAAAGCAGCTCAACCTGGGCCTCGACCTGCAAGGGGTATGAACGTGGTACTGGAAGTTAGCGTGGAAGACGTTGTCCGCGCCCTCGCCGGTAACCCCAACGATCCCACCCTCAACGCAGCCATCGCCACTGCCCGCGAGCGCAAAAAGAACAGCCAGTCCGATTTCGTGACCCTGTTCGGTGAAGCGTACAAGGAAAAGAACCCGAACGGCAAACTGTCTTCCGTGTTCGCCAACGCCCAGCTGAAGCAAATCACCTTCAACAGCTCTAACGAAGAGGTGCTGAACGTGATCCGCACGGAAGCGAAATCCGCTATCAAGAATACTTACAAGGTACTGCAAAACCGTATCGATAAGTTCGGCGTTGCGTCTCCCACCATCAACCTCGACGAAAACCGCGGTATCATCTCCGTGGAACTGGCAGGCGTAGATGATGCAGACCGCGTACGCCAATACCTCCAGGCCAGCGCCAACCTCGAATTCAGGGAGACTTACAAGAACGGCGACGAGTTCTATATGACCGTCCTGACCCCCATGAACGAGGCGATCCGCAAAGCCCAGGGCAATGCGCCCGTAGCGACCGATACCACCGCTAATGCCGTGGATACCGCCGCTACCGCAGCTGCTCCCGCTACTGCCGGGGATACCTCTTCCCTGAGCGGCCTCCTTGCTAAAGACGGCGCCAAAGCCGGTACCGATTCCGCCGCCCTGCTCCAGCAACAGGCCATGAAAGAAAACCCGCTCTTCGCGGTTTTCCGTCCCAACGCTTCGCAGACAGACGGTATCATCCCCAGCTCTACCCTCGGTTTCATCTCCGCTTCCGATACCGCTACTTTCCGCAAATACCGGAAATGCCGGCCGTTAAAGCCGTGCTGCCCAAAGACCTGGTGTTCCTCTACGGCCCTTCCAACAAGGAAGACCGCAGCCAACCCCTCCAGGTGTATGGCGTTCGCGTAAACCCCTCCAACCCGAAAGCTAAAATCACGGGTGAGAGAGTTATCGCCGCAAAAGCTGATTTCGGACAGGACAACCACGCACCCGAGGTATCCATGACCATGGACGCCACCGGTACCCGCGACTGGCGCAACCTGACCCGCGCGCTGAAACCCATCAACCCGGACGATCCGCGCACTTTCAACTATGTAGCCGTAGTACTGGATAACGTAGTGTACACCGCTCCTTCCATCCGCGGCGAGATCCCCAACGGCGTCTCCTCCATCAGCGGCAGCTTTACGCTGGAAGAAGCGCAGGACCTTGCCAATATCCTGGTTTCCGGCCGTATGCCCGCTCCCGCTAAGATCGTTCAGGAGCAGGTGGTAGGCCCGACCCTCGGTCAGGAATCCATCGAGGCAGGCGCCAAATCCTTCATCATCTCCTTCGCAGTGATCTTCGTCCTGATGCTGGTGTATTACAACACCGGCGGATGGGTAGCCAATATCGCCCTGATCCTCAACCTCCTCTTCACCTTCGGTATCCTCGCTTCCCTGGGCGCTACGCTCACCATGCCGGGTATCGCTGGTCTGGTACTGACGATCGGTATGGCTGTAGATACCAACGTAATCATCTTCGAACGTATCAAGGATGAGCTCAGCAAGGGCAAGACCTACGCACAGGCGGTGGAAGACGGTTACAAACGTTCTTATGCACCGGTGCTCGACGGTCACGTGACCTCCCTGCTCACCGCGATCATCCTGTTCTATTTCGGTCTCGGTCCCGTACTGGGCTTCGCGACTACCCAGATCATCGGTCTGATCCTGTCCCTGTTCTGCGGTATCCTCGTATCCCGCATGGTGACAGACTTCTGGATGAAGCGCAAACGTCACTTCGAATACTTTACGCCCATCAGCCGCCGGATCTTCAAGCATGCGAACTTCGACTTCGTAGGCAAGCGTAAGATCGCTTATGTGATCTCCGCGATCGTAATGATCCTCGGCGTTGGTTCCTTCATCAATGGCTTCGACCATGGTGTGGACTTCAGCGGCGGCCGCAGCTACACCGTTCGCTTCGATAAAGCGATCGACCGTACCGCGGTGCACGAAGCCCTGAACAAAACCTTCGATTCCGAGACGTTCGTAAAAACCATCGGCGAAAACAACCAGCTGAATATCACCACGCCTTACCGCATCGAAGAGAATACCGACGAAGCGGCGAAAGACGCGGCCGTTAAACTGCACGCCGGCCTGCAGGCATTCTATGACAGCAAGCCCGACCAGGCTACTTTCGAAAGCAAATACCTCGTAGGTTCCCAGACCGTGGCCCCGACCATCTCGGATGACCTCCGTACGGGCGCTGTGAAGGCTACCGTGCTCTCCATCATCGTGATCTTCCTGTACATCCTGCTGCGCTTCAGCAAATGGCAATACTCTATCGGTACCATTTTCTCCCTGCTGCACGACGTACTCGTAACGCTGGCGGTGTTCTCCTTCTGCCGTGGCTTTGTGCCGTTCGCACTGGAGATCGACCAGCACTTCATCGCGGCGATCCTTACCGTGATCGGCTTCTCGATGAACGATACCGTGATCGTATTCGACCGTATCCGTGAGACTTTCCGTAACACGAAAGGCCTGGAAACCAAATACGTGATCAACCGCGCGATCAACGAAACCCTGAGCCGTACCATCATGACCTCCGTGACGGTATTCCTCACCATCCTCATCCTCTTCATCTTCGGTGGCGAGGTGACCCGTGGTTTCGCATTCGCGATGCTGATCGGTGTACTGACCGGTACCTACTCTTCCATCTTCGTGGCAGCTCCGATCCTGGTAGACTTCGACAAGAAGAATACCCTCTCCCAGGAGCGTGAAGCCGTGGTGATCGAGAAGGCTCCGCCTTTAGTACGCGGTAAATAAGCACATATTATCAACCAGATATGTAAGGTGACCAGGGCTTCCTGGTCACCTTTTTTGTGCCTGCCTGGGGAAATTGCGCGAAGGCCCATGATCCCGAAGAAATAGTAAAAGGCCAATTACAGGCCAATTACAGGCCGATTACAGGCCAATTACAGGCCGATTAAAGGCCGATTAGAGGGGAATTACAGGCCAATTACAGGCCGATTGCAAGGGAGTTAGCGGCAGACGAGGGGCAGACGAGGGGCAGACGAAGGGCAGACGAGAGCGTGTAAGATATTGAATTACATGCTGTTAGGATATGTTGAACAAATCATCTCATTGCTTTTCAACGAGTTATAGTAATCCTACCGTGTTAATTGTGACCATATGTCAAAGAACTAGGTCAAATGTAGCGGTAAGCCGGGGAGGGAAAAAGAAAAACGCCGTATACACTTATTTTGTAGCGTTTTGTAGTGCTTTTTTAAGTAAGTTATTCATTATGCGCAAGTTAATCTTGGCTCAGGTAAAAGCAATTTCAGCCTTAGGGTTAAAGAATATCTCCTCTATCCCCGGTCTTTACCTCCTTTTTCCTCCAATTCCTTACTGTATTGACGGGAGTACTGTTTGATATACATCAGATATACATGAACCCTTAAGTAACCCTTACTGAACCCATGAGTTTCTACCCCGGAAGTATACTTCTCCGGTGCCGTACATCAGATACGGTTACAATGCGGTATCCATACTAAGGCATTACGGCGCCAATACGAAACCAATACGGTCCTAATACGGTTACAATACGGTTACAATACGGTTAGACTACGGTTTTAATACGGTTGCAATACGGTTACAATACGGTTAGATGACAATTGCCAGGCGTAAAAGCTGCTAGTTATTGAATAAAAATGTAATGGGTGTTGAGGGATGGGTATAAAAAGAAAGGGTGACCCGGCAAATTGCCTGGTCACCCCCTGAAATTATTTCTGGAATATGCTTTACACGGCGAAAGAAGTGCCGCAGCCGCAGCTGGAAGAAGCGTTCGGGTTGTTAAAAGTGAACCCGCGCGCATTGAGGCCATGCTGGAAATCGATCTCGATGCCCAAGAGATACAGGCCATGCGCTTTTTCATGATAACGGGGATACCCTCGATCTCATACGTATCATCTCCGTCCATCTTTGCGTCGAAGCCCGGATGTATGACAGCCCGGAGCATCCGCCGCCCTTAACGCCTACGCGCAGGAACTGGGAAGCGTCAAAGCCGTCTTCGGTCATCAGCCGCTTTAATTCCTTTACTGCGCCGTCCGTGAATTTTATAGGTGCTTGCGTGATTGTTTCCATGTATCGAAAAGTTTGAATACAAAAATACGGAAAAATGCCCAATTCGCGTTGTCACGGGTAAGTCAGCCCCACACGCTATTATCTGAAATTTGTATGTAATTTGTTGCCCGGTGCACAACCCGTTCCAACATATGCGTTACTATCTATGCCTGGCTTTAGCCGTATCCCTTGCCCACACGGCGGGCGCACAGCAGTTCGGTGGCAACCGGCCTTCCCTCAAATGGCGGCAGGTAGATTCCGATACCGTCCGCGTTATTTTCCCCGCCGGCCTCGAAGGCCAGGGCAAAAGAGTGTCCGACGTCATTCACAATATAGCCCGGTCGCACACGGCTACACTGGGAGCCAATGTCCGGAAGGTCGATATCATCCTCCAGCACGAAACCATGCAAAGCAACGGCTTTGTGCAGCTGGGGCCTTTCCGCTCGGTGTTTTACCTCACGCCGCCGCCCAATTCAACAGACCTGGGATCCCTCAACTGGGCCGATCAGCTGGCCCTGCACGAATACCGCCACGTCATCCAGAACAATAATTTCCGCAAGGGTGTCAGCAAAGCGGGATATTATGTTTTCGGGGAGCTCGGACAGGCGGCCCTCACCAATATCGCCGTGCCCAACTGGTTCTGGGAGGGCGATGCCGTAGTGGCCGAAACGGCCCTCAGCGAACAGGGCAGGGGCAGGCTGCCGTCTTTTTCGATGGCTTCCGTGCGCTTTCCCTGGCCGGGAAGCAATACAGCTATATGCAGATCCGTAACGGATCGTTCCGCAAATACATGCCCGACCACTACCAGACCGGTTACCTCATGACCAGCTATGGGCGCCTGCAACACGGGCCTGATTTCTGGAAGGCCGTGACCGACGATGCCGTGCGTTTCCGCGGGGTATTCTATCCATTTTCCCAGAGCCTGAAACGGCGCACGGGCAAAAACGCCGCGGCATTCTTCGGGGCCGCCTATGACCAGTACCGTCAGAACTGGAACACCACGCCCCCGAGCCCGCCGATACGTTGGATTATCACGTCACCTACCTCAACAAACGCAACGAGGTGGAGAACTTCCGGTACGTTTACCCCCACGAAGACGGCGGACTGGTGGTCCTGCACAATACTTACGAAACCATTCCCGCCTACTACCACCTTTACGGCGGCAATAGCAGCCGGGCATTCAGGATGACGGCCCCCGGCGCCGGGTTCGATAACTTCTTCAGCTACCGCGACGGCCACCTCCTCTGGACCGAAAGCCGCTACAGCGCCCGCTGGGGCTGGGACGAGCGCTCGGTGGTCGTGATCTATAAACCCGGCAACCTCGTCAGAAGGCACGTCCTCAGGCACGAACGCCGCTGTTTCTCGCCCGACCTGTCGCATGATCATAAGTCGGTGGTGGTAGCCGCCCTCACCCCGCAGCAGCAATACAGCCTGGAGATACTGGACGCACAGTCGGGCGAGGTGCTGCATCGCCTGCCCAACCCGGAAAACTGGTACTATACCTATCCCAAGTTTACGGCAGATGATCAGTGGGTCGTGACGGCGGTGCGCGACAGCGTGGGCCGCATGGCGCTGGTCAAACAGCCCGTTGCCGGCGGCAAGGCCGAATTATTGACCCCCTTCGCCATGAAAGCCCTCGGCATCCCGGTGATCCAGGGCGATACGGTGTTTTTTACGGCCGCTTATGCGGACGTCGATGATATTTACAGCGTACCGCTGTCCGGTGGTACCGTCCGCCGCCACTCGCACCGTCCCAACGGCGTGCATCACCTGGCCGTGACGGATGGCAAGCTCGTCTTCAGCGAGTTCACCGCCAAAGGGTACAAGCTCCTGGCCATGCCCCTCAACGAAGGGGAGCCCTTCGACCCTGCCGCCAATCACCAGAAAGGCTGGTTACAGCCCGAATTCGGGGAAGGAGGTAATTTGCTTGCACAGGTAAGGGACGAAGGCAGAAGTGCCAAAAATACCCTAAAGCGCACCGTTTATTCAATTTCCACAGCTGGCTCCCCGTGATCGACGATCCGGATTACGGGTGGTACCTCCTGGGGAGAACGTGCTGGGTACCCTGGAGACCCGCATCGGGGCGGGGTATAACCGTAATGAGAGCAGTCCGTCGGTAGGCGGGCAGGTGGCCTGGGGCGGGTGGTTCCCCGTGTTGCGCGCCGGGGCGATTACAAATTCAACCGGTACCTGAACGTCAATGATACCATACAGGTGCAATGGAACGAGCTGGACTGGTACGGCGGATGAGCATCCCCTGCGCCTGAGCTCCGGCAAATTTTACCGCGGCCTCAGCCTCAGCGCCGACTTCCACCAGGTTACGCGCACGCGTGCCGGCACAAGCAAGTATTCGTTCCGGGACGATAACCTCCAGTACGTGGATCTCGGTTTCAGCTTCTCGAACCAGCGGGTGAAAGCCATCCAGCAGATATTTTCCCATTTCGGGCAAACGTTGACCGCACGTTACAGCAAGTCGGTGAACGATGTGCCGGCGGAGCAATTCTCCGGACGGGCTGATCTCTACTTCCCCGGGTTCCGGAATTCCCACAGCATCGTGGTGCAGCTGGCATTCCAGCAGAAAGACACCGTATTGCGGTATGCCTTCAGCGATCCGTTCTCTTACGCGAGGGGGTACAGCAAGCCGTTTTACCAGCATATCTTCAAAGTGGGGAGCAACTATCATTTCCCGGTGGCGTATCCGGACTGGGGCTTCGCCAACCTGCTGTATTTCTCCAGGATCCGGGGAACGCTTTCTACGACTACATGACTTCATTCAACTTTAGGAACCGTCAGCACGTTACATATGCATCTGCGGGCGGGGAGGTTTATTTTGATACGAAAATCGGGAATGTGCTGCCTTTCTCGTTCGGGATGCGTTACAGCCATCTGTTCAACGATAATCCCGGGATCCTTCGCGGAAGGGGCGCTTCGAGCTGATCGTTCCCCTGCAGCAACTCTTTTCTTACTAAAAATCTGTGCATGCGACCACCTGTCCTCAAGCCGCCCTTTTACATGAAACTGAGCCATATCCTGTTATCGCTCGTGCTGATCGTTGTGATCCTGCGGATGACGAAAGACATCCTGGCGCCGGTGGCTTTCGGGTTCCTGTTCGCCATCCTGCTGCTGCCGCTGGCGCAGGGGTTCGAGCGGTTAAAAATGCCACGGGGCGCGGCTGCCGGGTTGGCCGTCATCATCTTCGTCATATTCATGAGCGGGATCCTGTACTTTATTTCCTGGCAGACTTCCAGCTTTTTGACGGACCTGCCCGTCCTCGAAAAGCGGCTGATGATCATCGCCAACGACCTCACCGTTTGGGTGGATGATAAATTCCATGTGGATTCTGATCAGCAGGTGGCCTGGATCAACGAAAATGCCGCCAAGAGCATTGCTTCGCTGTCGCAGCTGATCGTGAATGCGGTGACGTCGGTTTCTTCCGTGCTGATCTTCCTCGTGTTTATTCCCTTGTATACATTCTTCCTGCTATACTATCGCCGCCTGCTGGTGAAGTTCCTGCTGCGCCTTTTCCGCCGGGAATACGCCGGCGAGGTGCATGAAGTGATCGCGCACAGCCGCATGGTGGTGAAAAGCTATGTGGTGGGATTGTTCATCGAAATGCTGGTAGTGGCGTTCCTCTACATCCTGGCGCTGGTTTGCCTCGGCGTGAAGTACGCCGTGTTACTCGGCACGTTGGGCGCTGTATTCAACATCATCCCATATGTGGGCATGGTGCTGACCATCTTCGTAACGGTATTGGTAACGCTTACTACAGGCACGCCGGCGCTGGCTTTCTGGGCTGCCCTGAGCATGTTCGGTATTCACCTGTTGGATGCGAACGTATTGCTGCCGCGGATCGTGGGGTCGAAGGTGTCTATCAACGCTATGGTGACTTTGCTGGGCGTGTTTATCGGGAGCATGATCTGGGGATTGCGGGGATGTTCATTTCCATCCCCACGATGGCGCTGCTGAAAGTAGTGTTCGATAAGATCCCGAACATGCGGCCCTGGGGCATGATCATGGGGAATGAAGACTAGCGCACGGTGACGCGTAGTTCCGGTACGCGGTAGAATTTATCGTCCGCGTATTGGATGATGATATTGAAAAGATAAGGGCTTCGCCTTTCTGTACGGTTTCCTTCAGCCGCTTGCTCCACAGTTCGGGCAGGCGGTCGCCTTTAAAGGAATCTCCCGTTGTTTCGGTGTAGAACCCCACCTGGCTGGTGGTATCGTTCACATACGCTTCCTTCGCTTCATATAGAAAATCGAATGACACGACCGGGAACTTGTTGTTCTTATTGTCGCGCACAATGAGCGCGGAGTCGAGTATTTTGATGACTTCGGGGCGGGGAGGGAATCGCTGAGATAGATGCCCCAGGTGGTCCGGAAACGCAGCTTCTTGTCGGCAGCGGCAGCTGCGGGCGCAGGTTTTGCAGGCTTCGCGGGAGTTTTGGGTTTGGTGGATTGCGCGGCCGCGGTGGCCGTGATACTGGTGAACAGTGTGAGGGTGATCAGCAATTGCTTGGTCATAGGCTAAAAAGATCGTCCGGCTTTGTAAACGCCGGACGATCGCGAATATTATAACAATTTCAGACTTTCTTCAATGGCCTGGATGCGCGCCTGGCAGTCGGCCAGCTTCTTGCGCTCGGCTTCCACTACTTCAGGTTTCCCGTTCTGCACGAACTTCTCGTTGGAGAGTTTTTTCTCAACCGTCACCAGGAAGCCCTGCTGGTAAGCGAGGTCTTTCAGGAGTTGCTCTTTCTGCGCTACGGGATCCACTTCCTTCTCGGTCAGCATGTAGAATTTATCTGTACCTACCACGATGGCGGCGGCGCCTGCGATCGCTTCTTTCGCATAACCGAACCCGTCCGCGTTCAGTTGCTTGGCGAGGATGCTTTCGATGCGCTGGTAAGCTTGCTCGTCCTGCGTTTCCACGAACAGCTTAATGGTGTCTTTCGGTTTCAGCTGTTGCTTGTTGCGCGCGTCGCGGATGGCGGTGATAACGTCTTTGGCGAGGTTCGCTTCCTTCAGCAGACCGGCATTGATGCTGCCGGGCGACTGGAATTGCCTGATCACCAGGTCGTCGCCTTCCTTGCGGTCGGCCAGCAGGTGATAGATCTCTTCCGTTACGAATGGCATGAAGGGGTGCAGCAATTGCATCAGCTGCTCGAAATAGGCGATGGTCTTATCGTACACGCCTTTATCGATCGGCTGCTCGAAGCCGGGTTTGATCCATTCGAGGTACCAGGAGCAGAAGTCGTCCCAGATGAGGGAGTATAATGCTTTGAGGGCTTCGCTGAGGCGGAACTCGCGGAAGTGTTTTCCACTTCGGCATGCACTTCGTTGAGGCGGTTGCCGAACCATTCCACGGCGAATTCGGGAACGGGAGCGCCTGTATCTTCGGCGGGCGTCCACATCTTCACGAGCTTGAGGGCGTTCCACATCTTGTTGTTGAAGAACTTGCCCTGGTCGCAGCTGGAATCGTCGAACAGCAGGTCGTTACCGGCCGGCGATGCGATCATGATGCCGAAGCGTACTGCGTCTGCGCCATAGCGGTCGATGAGGTCCAGCAGGTCTGGAGAGTTGCCGAGGGATTTCGACATCTTCCGGCCTTGCTTGTCGCGCACCATGCCGGTGAAATACACGTCGGAGAAGGGTTTCTCGTTATGGTATTCCAGTCCTGCCATGACCATGCGCGCCACCCAGAAGAAGATGATATCCTGCCCTGTTACCAGTACGTTGGTAGGGTAGTAGTAGTTGATCTCTTCGTTGCCGGGGTTGCTGATGCCTTTGAACACCTCCGAGGGCCAGAGCCAGGAGGAGAACCAGGTATCCAGGCAGTCTTCGTCCTGGCGCAGGGAGGCCGGGCGGCTGCCGTAGGCGGCTTCATATTTGTCGAGCGCGGCTTCGTGGGTGGCTGCCACTACGAACTGGCCCTGTGCGTCGTACCATGCGGGGATCTGCTGGCCCCACCAGAGCTGGCGGGAGATGCACCAATCCTTCACGTTCTCCATCCAGTATTTGTAGGTGGCCAGGAAGCGGTCGCCCGGGTGGATGCGCACATCGCCGTTTACTACCGCGTCGAGCGCGGGTTTGGCGAGCTCGGACATCTTCACGAACCACTGTGTGGAGATCTTCGGTTCCACTACGGTGTCGGGGTTGCGCTGGCTGTATCCCAGGCGGGTGGTGTACTCTTGTTCTTTTACCAGGAGGCCTTGTTCGTGGAGGGCCGCCACTACCTTTTACGGGCGCGGAAGCGGTCTTCCCCGACGAATACCACTGCGGCGGCGGAGAGGGTGCCATCGTCGTTGAGGGTATCCACAACTTCGAGGTTATGTTTCAGGCCGAGGTTGTAGTCGTTGATGTCGTGAGCGGGCGTTACTTTGAGGGCGCCGGTACCGAATTCCTTGTCTACGTATTCGTCGAAGATCACGGGCACTTTGCGGTTCACGAGGGGACGATTGCGAAGTGGCCTTTCAGGTGAGCGTAGCGCTCATCGTCTGGGTTCACGCAGATGGCGGTGTCTCCCATGATGGTTTCGGGGCGCTGGGTGGCGATGGTGATGAATTCGCCGGTGGGCTCGCCTGCGGCGTTTACTACCGCGTATTTCACGTGGTAGAGCTTGCCGCTGATCTCTTTATATTCCACTTCCTCGTCGGAAAGGGCGGTCTTGGCTTTGGGGTCCCAGTTGATCATCCGGGCGCCGCGGTAGATGAGGCCTTTGCCGTAGAGGTCCACGAACACCTTGATCACCGCATCGTAGTAATGCTGGTCCATGGTGAAGGTAACACGGTCCCAGTCTACCGAGCAGCCCAGTTTTTTGATCTGGTGGTAGATGATGCCGCCGTATTTGTCCTTCCACTCGTAGGCGTATTTGAGGAATTCCTGGCGGGTGAGCTGGCTCTTTTCGATGCCTTTTTCCTCCTTCAGCATGTTCACCACTTTAGTTTCCGTGGCGATGGATGCGTGGTCGGAGCCCGGTACCCAGCAGGCGTTGAAGCCGCTCATACGGGCGTGGCGGATGAGAATATCCTGTACCGTTTCGTTCAGGGTATGGCCCATGTGCAGCACCCCGGTCACGTTGGGCGGGGGATCACGATCGTAAAGGGAGGACGGCCGTCCGGAACGGAGCGGAAATATTGTTTGTCCATCCAATATGGGTACCATTTGTCTTCTGCCGCGGCAGGAATATAGTTCTTCGAAAGTTCCATCAGATTATCAGGCTATGTCTGTTTTAGGCTTGCAAAAATATTGAATATCGGAAGTATTCCGAATTTCGGGGACATATTTGCCCGGAAGGGGCGCTTTTATTTGTCATATAGATGTTGAAACAGCTATTTTGGGAATAAAGTACCATTTTTCTGCAAAATAGTACGCAAGATACGGTGAATTAATCGGTAACTTGTGGCGTTTTTGTTTGAAATGACGAGTTATGCGCAACATACCGACCATGAATTGATGGATGGCATCCGTTCCAACGATGCCGCCGCGTTCACTGCGCTCTTCAACCGTCACTACCGTAACCTTTACCTTACCGCACTGAATATTCTCCGCCGCGACGATGTGAGCCGCGATCTGGTGCAGGACGTATTTACCCAGCTATGGGTGCGCCGGCACGAGCTGGAGATCGCCTATCCCAACGCCTGGTTACAGCAGGCAATCCGGTTCCAGGTATTCAAAGCCATCCGCGACCAGAAGATTGACGAGCGTTTTTACGACCGTTTGATGGAAACCTCTTCCGAGTTGCTCGACGAGCAGCCGCTGCTCTTCAAGGAGCTGGACGGCCTCGTGCGGGAGATCCTCGCTTCCCTGCCGGGCGACGCCCGGCGCATCTTCCTGTTGAGCCGGGAAGAGAAAATGTCCTACCGGGAAATTGCCGGCAGGATGGACATCTCTGTGAAAACCGTGGAAAAGAAGATGACCGCCACCCTGAAAGTGCTTCGCACCCGTCTCCGCGATGCCATGTTCACCATCATCCCCTGATTATTTTAACATTTTTTTATCAACCGTAGGGTATCCTCTTTCGAGTGGTACTAAAGTACATAGCGCATGAACAAACAAACCTTAGCCACACTGATCGACCGCTACCTGGACGGTACGGCCACAGACGCAGAAAAGCGCCTGTTGGACGCGTATTACGACAGCATGCAGCGGCAAACGGCCCCCGTTTCCGACGTGGAAGACGCAGAAGCGATGCGGGTGCAGATGCTGGCGAAAGTGTTTGAACAAGCGGGCATTGCGGCCCCGCTGGAGACGCCGGTACGCCGTATCTGGGTGCGCCGCGCCGCCGCCGCTGCCGCGGTAGTGGTCATGACCGGCGCTGCCTGGTGGTTGTTGCAGCCCGAAAAGGCGCAGGTGGCGGCCAACGTGAAACAATCGCCCCAGCCCCAGCCCGCCCGGGATGTGGCTACGCTTACCCTCGCCAACGGCCAGGTGGTGGTGCTGGACGACTCCACCGGCGCTATTCCCGCCAACCAGGGCGGGGCGGCGCTGGCGATGAAAAGCGATGCGCTGACCTATAACGACGAAGGCGCCGCTGATGCCGCGCCCGTTTACAACACCCTTAAAACTCCGGCAGGCGGCAAGTTCCGCCTCACCCTGGCAGACGGGACCAAAGTATGGCTCAATGCCGCCTCCTCCATCCGCTACCCTTCGCGCTTCGCTGAAGGGGAGAGAAAAGTGACCGTTTCCGGGAAGCCTATTTCGAAGTTACGGGCAGCGAACAGCAGCCTTTCGTGGTAGACGTGAATGAAAAAGCTACCGTGCGCGTGCTCGGTACGGCTTTTAATATTGCAGCCTATAAAGAAGACCCCGCATCGTGGCGACGCTCGTTACCGGTAAGGTGCAATTCAGTGCCGGAGGGGCTCCCGTTACGTTGCGCCCGTCGCAGCAGGCCGTGACCGGCGAAGACGGAAGATCTCCGTGCAGACGGCCGACATGGAGGCCGCAACCGCCTGGAAAGACGGATATTTCCGCTTCCGTGGCGCCGATATCACTACAATTATGCGACAGCTGGAACGCTGGTACAATATAGAAACAGAATACCAGGGCAATGTTCAGCATCTGTTCGTGGCAGACATCCCCGGGATGCGGACCTGAACGAGATACTGAAGCTACTGGAAATGACGGGCCGCGTGCATTTCGTGACCAACGGAAGGCACGTGACGGTAAAGCCTTAATATAAATCGGGACATCGGACAAGTGAGATATATAGTAGTGGACTTTAGAGATTAGAACGAATTCAGTAACAGGGGGACAACATTACAACAAACCGCTAATAGCCGGTTCAAATCAAAAGACAGGACAACAAGTATATCTCCCGCAGAGGGGGACAGGGCGTGGCATGTATGGTGCCGCGCACGGGGACTATTATTAATCAACCAACTCAAAACGCAAATGAAAGGTTTTGGATCACCCTGCTGCTATGCCTGCAGGGGAGCGTTTCCTGATGGCGCAACGCGTCACATTGGCGGAAAAAATGCATCGCTGGAATCGGTTTTCCGCAAGCTGCAGCAACAGACCGGCATTAATTTCGTCTATACCAGGACGGAGTTGCAGGCGGCAAAGCCGGTGACGCTGGATGTCAACAATGCACCGCTTGAACAGGCGCTGGATGTTACTTTCGAAGGTCAGCCGCTGAGCTGGGCCCGCCAGGGCAGTACATTGTCGTTAAGGCGGCGGCTGTAAACAAACCGGCGCCCGATGCGCCCGATGCGATGCCAGTAACGGGGCGCGTATCTGACGAAAACGGGCAGGCGCTCGTTGGCGCTATCGTTGTCGTGAAAGGCACGCAGAATGCGGCATACACGAATGAGAAAGGCGAATTCACGCTTTCGAACGTTCCGGAAGATGCGGTGCTCGTTATCCGCATGATGGGTTTCAAACAGAAAGAGATCGCGGCAAAGAGCGCCCGGATGAAGATTCAGCTGGAGCGTGTGTCGCAGCAGATCAGTGAGGTGGTGGTGACGACCGGTCTGTTTACCCGTAAAAGGAAAGCTTTACCGGAGCGACTTCTACGTACACCGGGGAGCAGTTAAAGTCAGTAGGTAACCAGGATGTGGTTAAATCCTCCGGACCCTCGACCCCTCATTTAACGTGGTGCCCAATAATTCCATGGGTTCCAACCCGAACGCCCGGCCGCAGATCGAAGTGCGCGGGCAGACGGGTATCTCGTCATTCAACTCACAGCTGGGAATCGATCCCAATCAGCCTTTATTTATCCTTGACGGTTTCGAGGTGTCCCTGCAACAGGTAGTAGACCTCGATATCAACCGCGTAGCCAGCATCACGCTGCTGAAAGACGCCGCCTCTACCGCTATCTATGGCGCCAAGGCGGCCAATGGCGTGGTGGTAATCGAGACCATCAAGCCGAAGCCGGGCCAGATGCGCCTGACCTATACCAGTGACCTTACTTTTGACTCCCCGGACCTGCGTGACTACAACCTCATGAACGCGGCGGAAAAACTGGAGTTTGAGCGCCTGACGGGCCGATACAAATCTTTCACCGGATTGCCTTCACAACTGGCGCTGGACAGCATGTATAACCGCCGTGCGGGCCTTGTGGCCCAGGGGTGAATACCTACTGGCTGAAAGTACCGTTGAAGAACGCATTCTCGCAGCGTCATTCTATTTACGCAGATGGTGGTGACGACGCTGTTCGTTATGGCATAGGCGCTAACTACCGCCGCAATGAAGGTGTGATGAAAGGTTCCGGCCGTAATACATACGGGATCAACCTGGACCTGATTTACCGAAAGGGAAAGTTTAATATTTCGAATAAGGCATTTTTCACCGGAGTGAAGTCAGATGATTCACCATATGATTTTACGGCCTTCGCCAGGGCCAATCCCTATTACAAAATGTATGACGAAAATGGCAGCACCCCTAAATACCTGGAAGTAACCAGCGACGCATACTCCAATCCCAACTACGTGCGCAATCCGCTGTACGACGCCACGCTGAAGAGCTTCAGCACCGGCAAGCAGCAGGTCTTTACCGATAACCTTGCCATCCAGTATAACATTATGGACGGTATGCAGGCGATCGCGGGTGTGAGCTTCACGGTTGACAACACCAACAACGAAAGCTTCCTTGATCCGCGTAATGCTAGTTTTGAACAAGATGCAAATGACCTGAAGGGCCGTTATACTGCCAGAGAATCCGGGAAAACCTCCTGGCAGGGGTACCTTGCCATGAACTACGGTAAGGTATTGACAGGCGGGCATCAGTTGTCCATTAACCTCCGTGGCGATGCTACTGAATCACAGACCAAGGGGTTAACTACGATGGTACGTGGCTTTCCATTTGGCAGCAATGGTAACCCGGCATATGGCACTAGCTATGATACTGAACAGCGCCTGCCTGGATATGTGGATGCAGTATTCCGTTCCGCTTCTGGTCTTGCCGCCGGTAACTATACCTGGCAGAACCGGTTCCTGGCCGATGCTACCGTCCGCTATGACGTGTCTACCTCTTTTGGTTCTAACCAGTCAGCACATCCTTTCTGGTCGCTCGGTGCAGGATGGAACCTTCACAATGAGCCTTTCATGCGCTCGCTGCGATTTATCAACCGGTTAAAGGTGTTTTACAATGGCGGTACGAGCAGTAATCAGACCTTTACCGGCATGGGCTCCACTTCAGTTTATACCTATGCAGGCCTCTATAATATCGCCATGGGGCAGTCGCTGGAACTGGGACAGGTAGGGAATCCTGACCTGAAATGGCCTATCACGCTGACAACTAACCTTGATTCGACATCTCGCTGCTGCGGTCGCGCATCAATGCCAGCGTCAACTACTTCCGCAAGAATACGGATGACATGGTAATCCCGCTGACCATGCCGCCCTCCACCGGTTATAAAACTTATAACATCAATGCCGGCAGCCTGCGCAATTCCGGTGTGGAGGTGACGGCCCGCGTAACGCCCTGGGCTAACCCGGAGCGCCGCGCTTCCTGGACGGTAACCCTCAACGGTATCTGGCAAAACAGCAAGTTTGCCGGCCTTGGCAACTCGCTTGCACAGGAAAACAGCAAATTCTCTAACGATACGGCTGCTTTGGCGGAGCAATTCCGCCGCTTCCAGGACGGGTACAGCCAATATGACCTCTGGTCCGTTCGTTCCCTCGGCATTGATCCGGGAAGTGGAAAGGAAGTGTTCTTGAAGCTGAATGGCGAGCGCACCTTTATTTACGATAAAGACGACGTGCAAATGATCGGATCATCCCGTCCCAAAGTGGAAGGCGTAGTAGGAACCGGCTTTATGTACCAGGGTTTCAGCTTTTCGGTGAACTTCCGCTACCGTCTCGGTGGCCAGGTAATTAATGACGCGTTGTTCAATAAGGTGGAAAATGTTGGCGCCACGGATATTTACTACAACCAGGACCGTCGCTCGCTGTACGACCGCTGGAAGAAGCCCGGTGATGTTGCCAACTACCGTAGCATTAGCGAGATCGGATCAAACACGCTTAAAACGTATGTTACTTCCCGCTTCCTGCAGAAGGAAAATACGTTTACCGGCGAATCGATCAGTGTGGGTTATGAATTCAGCCAGTCGAAATGGATCAGTAAACTGGGGCTAAAAAATCTCCGCGTAAATGCTTACATGAACGAATTCGTCCGCTGGTCTACCATCCAGGCGGAAAGAGGGATCGAATATCCTTTCACCCGCTCCGGCTCCCTGTCTCTCAACGCCAGTTTCTAACCGAGAAAAGTGATTACAACATGAAAAAATACGCATCAGCATATACGTACTTGGCGCCCTTTCGCTGTTTTCCTCCTGCAGGAAGTGGGTGGACGTGCAGCCGAACGACCGCCTGCTGGAAGATCAGGCATTCAGCAACCCGGAGAACATCCGCTTCACGTTGAACGGTATCTACAGCAATGTGGCCGCCAAATCGCTGTACGGGCAGTTTATGACCATGACGGCTGTAGACGCGCTGGGGCAGCTTAACAGCGGCGTTCAGCTTAATACGGGCGGTACGCCGTCTGGCGTGTCTACAGGCACGCCGGCATTGCCCTACACCAATTACAACTGGGATGACGTCAATCTCAAAGCCGGGATGGACGCTGCATGGACACAGGCCTACAGGACTATCCTGAATGTCAATATGTTCATGACCAACCTGGATAAGTATCCCGGGGTACTGCCTGCTGCTGAAGAGCGGCTATACCGCGGCGAATTGTACGGACTTCGCGCCATGTTGCATTTCGATATGCTGCGCCTGTTCGGGCCGATTTATCTGACAGACAGCGCCGCACTTGCCGTGCCTTATTATACGCTCAGCTCGCCCAATGTAATGCCCCTGCTCAAAGCTACAGAGGTCATGGATAGCGTGCTCCGCGACATAGACAGGGCGGTGGTACATCTGGATGCAGATCCGGTTTTGACCATTGGCAAGCAGGATAAGATCGTGAACGACGGACAGGACTATAGCCGCATGCGCAACCTTCGCATGAACTGGTACGCCGCCAAAGCGCTGCAGGCTCGGGCACTGCTGTATCGCAACGCGAAAACAGCGGCAGGTGAGGTCGCAAACGAACTGATCGCAAAAATGGACGCGCAGTTCCCTGGTTCGATGAAAAGACAGGCGCATTGCCGATCGACAGAGCATTCAGCAATGAAGTGCTCTTTGCGCTTAACGTTCCCAGTATGTACGATTGGACACGCCAGATCTTTGCCGGCGATGTGGAAGCAGAATTCATGTGGTCTCCCAACAACGCCCGGCTGAACGCGGCATATGAAAACAATACATCTTCCGACTTCCGCTTTGCAACCATCAAGTCGTTCAGCTGGTGGGATGTGCCGCCCGGCGCCATCTTCAGCTTCCGTACCCTGCGCAAGTTCAACAACGTGGACGGCGATAATGTGCAGTTCCGCTTCCGGATGCCGATGCTGCGGAAAAGCGAGATATATTTTATTGCCGCCGAATGTGCTTCCAATGATGCCGCAGGTTTTGAACTGCTCAATAAAGTCCGCAAAGCAAGAGGGCTGAGCGAACCAACCTTAACCACTAACCTGCAAACAGAAATCAGGAAGGAATATGTGAAGGAACTGTATGGAGAAGGACAAGTATTCTTCTATTACAAGCGCACGAATACGAAAAGCCTGCTGAAAGCGAATAGTACGGGGACGACCGGCACAACCAATCTGCAGACCATGACCAGCACACAATATGTAGTGCCGCTTCCGGAAAACGAGCGCTTTTATCAATAACCTTCAATGCAACCAAATCATGAATAAGCGAATTTACCTTTTACCGATAGCCCTTATCCTATTGATGGGCGCGTGCAAGAAATCTCCGCTCACGCAATATGATGAAAGCAGTACTATCTATTTCAAAGGAGCCAGAGGTACGACGGGCCGTGAGCCTTCGCCTTATGATTCCGTGGCGTTTTCATTCCTCTACCTGAAAGCCGATACTTTCATCGTGAAGATCCCTGTGAGTGTGGCCGGCAGGATGCATCCGACTGATCGTTCCTTTGAAGTGGTGGCCGACACCGGATCAACGGCCGTGCTTGGCAAGCATATGACAATTTTGTCTTCCGTGATCAGGGCTAATTCTTTGAATGATACGTTGTATGTAAAAGTGCTGCGTACGCCGGATATGGTAAGCGAAAAGTTGTTGATGCGATTGAAGCTGGTGCCTAATAGCAACTTCGAGACGAACTTTGCCATCCGCGATATGGATACTAAAAAATGCCCTTGGATGTATTCCGCATCTTTGTAACCGCTACGGCTATTCAGCCGCAAAGATGGCTGGACGCTTACTTCGGAAAATTTACCGCCAAGAAGGCACAACTGATGACCGAATTGTTCGGGTTTAATTTCGAAGCCGACTTCAATCCGCCTTACGGGCCCACTTCCAATATCAGCTTCGTGACGTCTGGAGGTGGCGCCATGGCGAGGTATCTCCAGGATATGGAAGATGCCGGAACGCCTGTATACGAAGACGACGGCACCAAAATGGCGATGGGATCTGTGTTCAATAACCTCTAATTCATCAACATGAAGCAATATATTTTCCTTTCCGCGGCGATGGCCATCCTGGCAGCGCCTGTATGAAAGACAAAGGAAACTACGACTACAAGGAAATCAACGAGGCGGCCATTTCGCTGCCTGCAGAAGTGTTCTCCAAACTGGGAGATACGCTTCGGTTGCGCCTGAAATCAAACTCACCCAGGATGCGGGCGATGGTTCCGATACCACGCGTTATTCCTACAAATGGGTAGTTGAAGTATCGCTCAATGCGGTGCAGGTAATTAATGAAACAAGGGATTTCAATAAACCGGTAGACAACCTGAATGTCGGCCAGTATACAGCGGCCTACTATATCAAGGATAAAACGACCGGCGTCAGCTATGAGAAGCGGTTCAAGCTCACAATAACGACGGCCGCTTACGAGGGATTCATGGTGCTGGGCGCTTTGGGCGATTCTTCCCGCCTGGATATGCTCGCATTCGACGGAGTGAACGCCGATTCCACAAAGTTGTATACGGACGTGTTAACGGTATTCAATACCAATTACCCGCGACCGATCGGGAAGCCTTTAGGGCTGCATACCGCAACGAAAAACCGCGACTACCAGTTCTTTATTTCCACTACCACCGGTACGAATTCTCTCGAACGTAATACGCTGAAATGGGAACTGAACAAAAACATATCGTTCCTTTGCTTCGGCCGCATTCCGCAGGGCTTCCTGCCCGAAGCGTTCTGGTCGCTGGGTACTTTACGGTATGTATGCGAACGATAATATCTATGTTCATACGCTTTCTTCCATCTTTATTCTCAACGCGCCTGCCAACCACGTGAAGGGCGAAAATGCACCGTTCAAACCGAGCCGTCATTTCAACTTTGCCAGCACCGGCCTGACGGATTACCTGACTATGTTCGATGTGGAAAAGCGCCGTTTCGCCCGTGTGGGGATCCGCACGCAGGACAGAGATTCTTACGCAAGCCTGTTACTTACACCGACCTCGGCCAAATTTGATTACAGCGATGTGAAGATGGATTTGGTCTGGATGAGCCGTACCGCCACAGGCGGTAATATTTTTGCTGTGCTAAAGAACGATGCAGGCGAATACTGGTTTACCATGTTCAATCCGACTACGCTGGAACAATCGATCTTCAAGAAAATGAACGTGGGCGCAGACTTTGCGAATGCCAAATATTTTGCCGCAGACCCCAACTACGCTACGTTGTATTACGGCAGCGGCAATAAGCTTTACGCTTATCTTCCTGATGCTAACCGGGAACTTCTGGTTGAAGATTTTGGCGAGAAAATCAAGTACATGTACTTTCCTGCCAACATTCCCAATAACAGTCTTTATGTGGATTACCGCAGTAACCTGATGGTGGCTACATTTAACCCGTCGCGCCCGGCTACCGGCGGTACGCTCCGGTTCTTCAAGACGAATTCACAGGGTTCTGTTCCGCAAGCAGCAGGTACAACCACACACGGAGGCTTCGCGGATCCGGTGGAGGTTACTTTCCGTTCCCGTGCCGGCGGCTATTAGTTTATAATATCAAAAACCAGCCATAATTCTATCTACGCAGGTGCAGGCCATCCGCCTGCACCTGTTTTTAAAGTACGATGATGAAAAAGATATTCTTCCTCGCAGCCATGGCTGCCACCTTAAAGAGCTTCGGCACTATATTGCCCACCGTGGGCATCCAGGGCACTACGGATGCCAAAGGTCCTAAGACCATGTATCTCTTCCGTGCCCGATAATGGCTCGCTGGAGCAGATCGCTACTGCTAAAACCATGGCAGGAGGCGCATTCGCATTTTCTGTAGTGAACCCACAGGAAGGGTTTTACTATGTGTCCGATAACAGTAACGTGAATATGCTGAATCACCGCATATACGTGAAAGGTAACGCCACCATCGAAATGAACATCCGCGGCAGTAAAGCGACCTTGAGCGGTGGTTCAAAAGAAAACCAATTGCTGGCATCCTGGCAGGCGGTATATGAGGAGATTGGTAATCCTTCATGGCTGGGTACCCAGTACCGCGGTACGTACGAAGATTTCTTCCCCATCTTCGAATCATTCATGCCCAAGTACGAAGCGTTCCGCAGAAACATGAAAAGTAGCGGCAACAAGCAGTTCGATGATCTGATGCGTTTTGTGATGGTAAACGATGTTGACGCAGCGGCTATCAACTTCCTGTTCATGCCCCGTTCCAAGCACCCGAAGAAAGAACAATACCCTGCCTATTACAACCAGATCGTGCAGTCGGTTAAATATACCGATACCCGCGTATTGAAGCTGGGTGACGGAGTGCGCAGGATGAGCGCATACGCCATGTACAGCGTGATGGGTAAAGGAGAAAGACCGAATAAGGACGATATGATGAAAGCCCTCGGCAATGATACCCTTAAAGGCATGTATGTAGTAAGCGGCCTCGGCGGTTACCGTGACCAGGCTGCGCTCATCGATGGTATGAAGCCTTATCAGCACCTGCTGGTGACCGATTCGCTGAAAGCCCGTTATGAGCGTGCCGTGAAAGACCTTACGTCTTTCGCCAAAGGCGTGAAGGCATTTAATTTTTCCTATAAGGACATCAACGGTAAAACCGTATCTCTCGCCAGCCTGAAAGGGAAAGTAGTACTGGTGGATATGTGGGCCACCTGGTGCGGCCCCTGCAAAGAGCAGATCCCTCACCTGAAAAAGCTCGAAGAAGAAGTGAAAGGCCTGGACATCGCGGTGGTAAGCATTTCCGTGGATAAGGACGCTGATAAAGAGAAGTGGGAAGCATTCGTGAAAGAAAAGGAACTGACCGGCATGCAACTTTTCGCCGGATCAAATAAAGACATGATGGAATATTACAAAATCAACGGCATCCCCGTTTTATGGTATTCGATAAGGAAGGCAAGATCGTGACGGTCGACGCTCCGCGCCCTTCGACGCCCGAGTTGAAGCCGCTGTTGCTGGCCGCCATGAACCAAAAATAGCACTGTAATAAAAGAATAGATTCAGATTGAAATGACAGTTAACGGCGGCGCTTTTTCAGGCGCCGCTTTTATTATAAATACTTCCGCCAATTGTGTAATTCCCTCCGGAGATACAATGATTGCCGCCGGTTTTCCATTCCCCCTTCTAGGATGCCATCTGGCCCGTTATCTTTGCGCCCGATCCCTGAAACCGTGCAGCTGATTTCCTGAACACCCCAACAGCTTATAAATCCATCACATATTCCAATCATGAAACATTTCACACTTGTTCCCCTTCGATCAGGCGTAGCCTTGTTCAGGCTCCTTCCTGTTTTACTGGTACTGATGTTCTCCGCCTGCTCAAAAGAGGGCGATCCCGGGCCGAAAGGCGATAACGGGAAAGATGGCAACGCCGACGTGACTGTCTTTAACTACGGCGCTCAAACCATCACCGGTGGCGCATTGAACCTGACGCTTAACATCACGCAGGGCAGGGTAGACTCCAGCATGATACTCATTTACTATAATCCCGAAGTGGAACTGGCGACAGCGTGGTATCCAATGCCCGGCCTGGGTTCCGGCGGATTGTACGACACCAGGTACCTGGTGTACCCGGCTGCGACAGCGGGGCAGTATGTTGTGGCAATCCGCCTCAACGGGCACAATGGTGCGGCCTACATCCAGCAGGTTAAGTTCAGGAAGCTGCGCATTTTCGTGGTGCCGGCAGGCAAGATCGTGAACGCCCGCCAAACGGCACCGGTTGATTTTAAAGATTATCACGCAGTGGTGAAATACTACGGTATAGCAGATTAATTTTTGACGAAATGAAAAAACGGCCGGCCCGGGATTCACCCGGCCGGCCGTTTGCGTTGTCTTTATTATCGGTCGTCAGGACATGGAACGGATGACTTCCACGGTATGCTTAACCATTTCGTGGGTAATGCCGAGATGGGTGACGATGCGGACCTGTGTAGGGAGATGGCCATGACGCGGATACCGTGTTTGGCAAGATAGTCGCGGAACTTGACGGGCGTCCAGTCGCCGTGCACGGCGAAGATGAGGATATTGGTCTCTACGGGGAGCATATGCCCTACGAAGGACAATTCCAGCAATGCCGCCGCTATGGTTTTGGCGTGGGCGTGGTCTTCGGCGAGGCGGTCGATGTGATGGTCGAGCGCATAGATGCCGGTAGCAGCCATATAACCGGCCTGGCGCATGCCGCCGCCCAGTTTCTTCCGTATGCGTTTGGCTTCGCGGATGAATTCGCGGGAGCCTAATAGTACGGACCCGATTGGGCAGCCGAGCCCTTTATTGAGGCAGACGGAGATACTGTCGAAGGTACGGCCGTAATCGGCGGGTGACTGGCCGGTAGCGAGGAGGGCGTTAAACAGCCGGGCGCCGTCCAGGCAGGCGGAGGTTATTGTCGATGCAGGTTTGCCGGATGCGGAGGATCTCGTCCCAGTCGTAACAGCATCCGCCGCCGCGGTTGGAGGTGTTTTCGAGGCAGACGAGGGAGGTGATGGCTTTGTGGTCATCGTCTGTCGGATTGACGGCCGCTGCCACATCGGCGGCGGTGATCATACCGCGGTCGCCGTCTATGGGGCGGGCCTGGCGCCGGAGTTGAAAGCTATGCCGCCTCCTTCGTATATGTATACGTGTGCGAGGGAAGAGCAGATGACTTCATCGCCGGGGCGGGAATGGACTTTGATGGCAATTTGGTTGCTCATTGTGCCGGAAGGGCAGTAAAGGGCTGCCTCCATGTCAAAAAGGGCTGACATCCTGGCTTCCAGTTCCTGAACGGAAGGGTCTTCTCCGAAAACATCATCGCCGGTGCGGGCGTTAAGCATGGCCTCCAGCATGGCTGGGGTGGGTTGTGTGAAAGTATCGCTCCTGAAATCCATTGAAAAAAACGCAATGAGTAGGTGAATAAATTAGTGAGAATATTAATTTGAATTCAGATATTTTTCAATTGTTAAAATTTGCATAAAGGCTTCAAAATAGCGACTAAAAAGCTATTAAAATCCGTTTATACACTGTACTTTGTTATAGCAGTCCGCTACGATTGCCGTTATGATAAAGTGCCCGATCATTGAAAATGAATGCGTAACAGGCATCTTACCCCGGTCCGTAACCCAAGTTCAAAACCATATCAGTGATATTTGGAAGAGTGGGGATTAGCACGATCTTTGCAGGCTAATTTCGCAACCGTGTAAGATATACCATTTAAATGTTACAACAAAATTATCTTTCGGCTTGTTAGTATAATATTCGTAAACCAATACTTTTAAATATATGAGGCAACTTAAAATTGCCACCCAGATCACCAATCGTGATTCGCAGGCGGTAGAAAAATACCTCCAGGAAATCTCGAAGATCCCTTTGTTAACTCCAGAGGAAGAGACGATACTGGCCCAACGTATTAAAATGGGGACCAGCGCGCTCTCGAAAGATTAACGACCGGGAACCTCCGGTTCGTTGTATCCGTCGCCAAACAATATCAGCACCAGGGCTTAAGCCTCAGCGACCTCATTAATGAAGGCAATTTAGGGTTGATCAAAGCGGCACAACGGTTCGACGAAACCAAGGGTTTCAAGTTTATCTCTTACGCCGTATGGTGGATCCGCCAGTCCATCCTGCAGGCTTTGGCAGAACAGGGCCGTCTGGTCCGCCTGCCGCAAAACAAAATCGGCACTTATAATAAAGCGAATAAAGCCTACATGGCATTCGAACAGGAAAACGAACGCGAGCCTTCTACCGAAGAACTCGCCGAAATCCTGGAAATGTCCGAGTCGGAAATCAACAACATCTTCCAAAGCAATACCCGCCACATGTCTCTCGACGCTCCCGTTCACGAAGCGGAAGACGTGGCCATGGGCGACCTTCTGGAAGGCGGCGACGTGACAGACGATGATGTGATGCAGGACTCTCTTCGCGAAGAAATCCGCCGCGTGCTCAAATCCCTGAGCCCCGCGAAGCGGAAATCGTAAACGCGTACTTTGGTCTGGATGGTGAAAACGGCGCAACGATCGAACAAATAGGACAGAAGTATGATTTGACGAAAGAACGTATCCGCCAAATCAAGGAAAGGGCCATCAAGCGCCTGCAGAAAGCCCGCTATAGCGGCGCACTGAAATCCTACTTGGGATAATCGACACTTATTAATTAACTGATTCTGGGATAAAAGCATCCCGCCTATGAAATGGCGGGATGCTTTTTTTTATACCCATAGACTACAGTTATAGGCGCATAGACGCCTTTCATACCTTCCTATTCGAAATTCTCCTCTCAACCCTTTATTTTTGCAATCTTATGCGAAAGGCATCTTTTACACTGGTCCTCATCACCATGATAGGTTCAGCTTGTGAAAAAGGACAGTCAGGACAGCAACCCGATACGATCCTCCCCGTCGTAGAAGGCATCATAGAAGAAAACGGATACCCCATGGTCATGCTCAGCAGCAACCAGGCGCACTTCGCCGGAACCCTGCCGCCCGGCAACACCAGCGGTTGGATCCATGGCGCCCTCGTCTCCGTCTCTAACGGACCGCAGTCCCAACAACTGCGGGAGTACGAGCTGACAGGCGCCGACGGGCAGCCGTTTTGGGTGTATACCGTAGACACGGCCCGTCTGTCGGACGCTTTTCGCGGGGAAACGGGTAAAAGTTATACCTTGACGATCGAATCGGAAGGGAAAAGACTCACCGCCATCACTACCATCCCCGCCCACAGTCTCCGGCTAGACTCGGCCTGGAGCGCTTCGGGAACCTGATGGTACGGCTTACCGGGGCTCACGGCGCCTACGCCCGGTACTTCACCGCCCGCAATGGCGGTAACTACCTGCCCGGCATGCATCCGCTGTCTGCCGGCAGCCTCGGTAAAGGAACGGTAGACATTCCCCTCCGGGAAGGGTAGACAGGAGCGGCGACGCGCCGCAGGGCGTGTTCGGAAAGGGAGATACCGTGTGGCTGAAGTTCTGTAACGTAGACCACCGTACCTACGATTTTTGGCGCAGCGCAGGCAATGCCTGGGCAGAGGGGGAAGACCCCTGGGGCCTGAGACCCGCGCACCGGGCAACGTCTCCGGCGCAAAAGGGTACTGGGGCGGCTACAGCGTAACATTTGAAAGGATCATAATTCCGAAATAATCGAAATCAAAACCAAACCAAACCAACAAAGCAGAAAACAACAGCATGGAAAAAAACACTAACCAGGAACATGCACATGTCCTGATCATCGGCTCCGGCCCCGCTGGGTATACCGCAGCCATCTATGCCGCCAGAGCTAATCTGAAGCCCGTCCTGTACCAGGGCATCCAGCCCGGGGCAGCTCACTATCACTACAGAAGTAGAAAACTATCCCGGCTACCCCGAAGGTATCCAGGGCCCCGAAATGATGGTGGACTTCGAAAAGCAGGCTGCCCGTATGGGAGCCGATATCCGCTACGGCATGGCCACTTCCGTTGACTTCTCGTCTCAGCCTTATAAAGTGGTGATCGACGAAGAAAAGACCCTCACCGCAGACGCGATCATCATAGCCACCGGCGCTTCCGCCAAATGGCTGGGGCTGCCCTCCGAGCAGCGCCTCAACGGCAGCGGCGTTTCCGCCTGCGCCGTGTGCGACGGGTTCTTCTTCCGCGGTAAAGAAGCCGCTATCGTTGGCGCGGGAGACACCGCGGCCGAAGAAGCGCTCTACCTCTCAAGATCTGCTCCAACGTGCACATGCTCGTTCGCCGTCACGAAATGAGAGCCTCCAAGGTAATGCAGGACCGCGTCCTCAAAACCTCCAATATCATGGTATACTGGAACACCGAGACCCTCGAAGTAACAGGTGAAAATAAAGTGGAAGGCGTACGCATCCTCAATACCCAGACCAAGGAAGAGAAAACCATTCCCGTGAATGCTTTCTTCGTAGCCATCGGCCACCAGCCCAACTCCGGTATCTTCTCCGGTCAGCTGGATATGGACGAACAGGGATATATCAAAACCATCCCCGGCACTACGAAAACCAGCGTGGAAGGTGTCTTTGCCTGTGGCGACGTACAGGACAAGAACTACCGCCAGGCCGTTACGGCGGCAGGCAGCGGCTGTATGGCCGCGCTCGATGCCGAGCGTTACCTTTCCGCAAAAGGACATTAATCCATACATACGAAAGGCTGACCCTCAAGTCAGCCTTTCTTTTTAAACTTTGTATATGCTTACCATTTCGCTGGAAAGCGTCCGTTTCTTCGCCCATCACGGGTTTTACCAGGAAGAACGCATCATCGGCAATCATTTCCTGCTGGATGTGCTCGTACAGCTCAACGAACCCGAACACCCTTCGCAGCTGGCGGAGTCCGTTAACTATGAAGCCCTCTATGCTATTTCAAAAGAAGTAATGGCCGAACCGCAGGCATTGCTGGAGCAGGTGGTGCATGATATTTCAGAGAAAGTGAAGGCCCGCTTTCCGGTCATCCGTTATTCGAAGGTGACGCTGCGCAAGCAGGCGCCGCCGTTCGGGGGCGACCTGGCCTGGTCTGCGTGGCGCTGGAGAAACAATACTGAGGCAAGGAACGTTATACATCAGCCGCCCGTGTAGAAAGCAGGCACCGCATGCTGCCGGGCAAGGAAATTGTGTATTTTTGGGAACCCGTTAAATTCAAGTTCCTATGCTTATTAAGAAAACCTTTTTGCTCTGCTGCGCCGCTTTGTGGGCGCTCGCTTCGGCCGGTCAGTCGGTCGATGAATCGTTAGCCCAGGCCAAACAGCTGGTCTTGCAGATGAAGGAAACCGAAGCGCTGCAAGTTTATAAAGACATCCTCCAGGCCGATCCCGGCAATGTTACCGCCTTCAACCAGAGCAGCCTGATCTGCAGCCGCGAAGGTGCAAGGCAGAAAGATAAAGCCGCCAAGATGGAGTGGTTCAACAACGCGAAGATCTATGCGTATGAAGCCATGAAGGTGGATGTAGAAAACCCCGAATCCAACTACGCCATGGCGCTTGCCTGGCACGCATCGCGCAGATTTCCGGCGCTAAAGAGAAAGTGGCTGCCGCGAAGGAAGTTAAGAAATACGTGGACCTGGCCATCAAATTCAAACCCGACTACGGCGAAGCCTTCCACCTGCTCGGCAAATGGAATTTCGATATTTATAACCTCAGCTCCATCGAGAAAGCCGCCGCCAAAGTGCTGTTCGGTGGTATGCCCGCCGCCACCCTCGAAGATGCGATCGCCAATTACGAGAAGTGCCGGCAGCTGACCCCTTCCTTTGTCCTTAATTACCTCGACCTCGCCATTGCCCTGCGGCAGAATAACCAGGAGACCCAGGCCATGGAAGTCCTCAACAAAATGATGCGCCTCCGTCCTATTTACCAGGACGATCCCGGTTACAAAGCCGAGTGCAAGAAGCTGCTGGAAGACATGCAGTAGCGCTAAGCCAGCTTCTTACCTTTCCAGCGGCCGCTTTTAAGGTACACCCATGCCAGGGAGCCCATGGCGGTCCAGTAAACGAACTCCGCGAACCACGCCCAGTGCAGCGGACTGCGCATCATTTCCACCACGACCACGCAATACACCAGGTAAATTGCTACGGAGATCACCTCGATCCCGAGGTTGATCCGCGTATTGCCGGTTCCCGTTACGCCGTTGAAGGCAATGACTGTGACGGACGCCAGCACCATCACAACCATGCTCACATACATAGAGGGAAGCGCTTCCGCCATAAGGGTAGTGTCTGTCGTGTAGATCCGCAGCCACAGGTGCGGGAAGAAGCTGATCAGTATGCAAATCACGGTGGAGCACAGTACCGATATCTTCATGATCTTTTTGACCATCGGCATGACGTCGCTTTCGCGGCCCTGTCCGATGAGGTTGCTGACCATCGTGTTGCAGGCCGATCCGAAGGCCCAGGTAAAGATGCCGAACAGCCCAAAGATGCTGCGCATCATATTGGAGATAGCGAGGGGCGCTGCCCCAGGTGCTCGATGAATATGAAGAACACCAGCCAGCTGCCGACGCCAAAAAGGTACTGTACGACCAGGGGCGCTGAAATGATCAGGATGCTCCGGCATCCGCTCCAGCTGGGCCGGAGGCGACCGAACAGCTGGTATTTAACATGGTACTTCCCGAGCAGCAGCAGGCACCAGGCCGCGGCGAAGCCCGCGATCTCTGCCAGGATGGAGGCGTAGGCCGCTCCGTAAAGCCCCAGGGCGGGCATGCCCAGTTTACCGAAAATCAGTCCATAGTCGAACACGATGTTGATCACCTCCTGTATCAGGGAGATGGTGATCAGCAGGCGGGTATTGCCGGTTCCGATGTAAAGCGAGGTGCAGAGCCGCATGAGCAGGAGGAAGGGGAGCCCCATATCCGGATGCGGGTGAACTCAGAAGCGGCTTCTATAATATGAGGGTCATGGAGGGAGGCGCGGAAGAACGCGGGCGCGAGGGTTTCCGTGACCAGGATCCCCAGGAATGCCATCCCCAATGATAAGATAAGGCCGTTGCTGAATATGGGGCCCATGGCGGCGATATTCTGTTCTCCCGTACGCCGGGCAAACATGACCTGCATCCCGTTGGAAAGGCCGAAGGAGATCATATATATTACCAGGGTGTAGATCCCCGCGATGCCGTTCACGGCAATGGGGAACTCGCCCAGGTGCCCCAGGAAGGCGGCATTGGTGAGGTGATTGATCTGCGGCAGGATCAGGAAAGGCAAATGGGGCCGGCGATCCTGATGATCTGCCTGTTGGTGACTTCTACTTGCATGGCGTATAAAAACCGGAATAGGCGGCAAAAATAAAGGATTGGCCTGCCGCGGCAAGGAATTAATGACGAAAACGATTCCTCCGGGGCCTCTATCGTTCATCTTGAAGGCCTCCACGTCCGTGGTTCTCAATATTTTTGGCTATTATTGTGCGGAATAACAGACAGACCATGCCCGTGGCATATACCATACAACCGACTTACGCGATAGACGACGCGACGTTGCTGGAGACGGACCTCACCACCTGCACGCTGCTGGTGATGATCGGCGCCGGCACCTTCAGCTATGCCGTGCTCGCGCCCCTTCAGCGCAAGTTCCTGGCGCTGAAGAGTTACAGCTACCAGCCCAGGACCGTTGCGATGGCCGACCTCGAAATGATCGAACAGATCTTCGATGCCGACAGGCTGCTATTTACCGCCTTCAAAAGGTACTGCTCGCCTTCACCTCGGCCGAAAATACCCTGGTGCCCCGTGAGTTTTACCAGCAGCAGCTGCGCAAGGAATTCCTCCAGGCCGCGCTCCCGCATAAGACGCAGGACGCCGTGCTGACGGATGAGATCGCAGACCTGGGGCTCGTAAACGTGTTTTCAGTGGATAAGGATATGTTGGGTTTCCTGCGCAAGGAGTTCTCCACCGATGTGGTAGCACATGCGCATACCGCATTGCTCAAGGCTTACCGGCAGGATGCGGACCATACCGCCGCGGATGGTATCGCCTATGCCGAGGTTCAGGCGCAACAGTTCACGCTGACGGTATACGGCGGCGGAAAGCTGCTCATGCAGCATCAGTATGCGCATCGCGGCGGTCTCGATATCGTTTATTATATCGTTAACAGCCTCCGGCAGCTGGGCCTCAGCGAACTGAAGGCTCGCATCAAACTGGGTGGGGCGCTCACCAGAGATTCCCGGTATTCCACGAGCTCAGCCGGTTCCTGCCGCGCATCGAATGGGTGCACCGGCCCGACGGGTTCCTCTACATCCCGAAGATGACCGATATGCCTTCCCATCAATTCTTTAATTTATACGCCCTGGCGTTATGCGAATAATCGGGGCGCGCTCGGCGGGCGCCGCATCCATCCGCCTGCGAACATGCCGCATACCCGGCCCACTACAGACATTGCAAAGGGCGGGCTCTTCAACATCATCGAAAATAATCTCGACATCACCTCCTGCGTTGCCTCGAACTCTTCGGCGGCACCGGCAGCATTACGTTCGAACTGGCCTCCCGGGGCCTCGGACCTTACCGTCGTAGAGAAAGACAATACCATGTCCGGCTTCATCGCCAAAACGGCGTCACAGCTGGATGTGAACGCGAAGATCGTGAAGCTGGACGCCTTCCGCTACCTGCAACAGGGCGGAGATTCGTTCGATTTCATCTTCGCCGATCCGCCCTATGAACTGGGTAATATGGAAGAACTGCCAAAGCTGGTATTCGAAAAGGGATTACTGAAAGAAGAAGGTTGGTTTGTGCTGGAGCATACCCGGAGAAACGATTTCCGGCATTATCCCTATTTCCGCACCGAGCGGCATTACGGCACCACTATTTTTACCATTTTCATCAACCGGGAGGAACTGAAAACTCCTGCCGGCGAATAACGTATACCTTATGCAAAGAATCGCTCTTTTCCCCGGTACCTTCGATCCCGTTACCCTGGGCCATACCGATATCATCGACCGCGCCTTGCCGCTGTTCGATAAACTCGTTATCGGCATCGGCGTCAACTCCGGTAAAGTGCCCATGTTTTCGGTAGAACAACGTGTAGAATGGCTGCGTGAGATTTATAAAGACCAGCCTACGGTGGAAGTAACATCGTACGAAGGGCTGACGGTAAACTTCTGCAAGCAGATCGGCGCAAAGTTCATCCTGCGCGGCATCCGTTACGTGGCCGATTTCGAATACGAAAAAGCCATCGCGGACATCAACCGGAAAATGGAACATGAAGTGGAGACCATCTTCCTGACCTGCTCCCCGAGTTCTCGACCATCGCCAGCACCCTTGTGCGCGACGTGATCCGCAACGGCGGCGACGCAGCGCAGTTCCTGCCCGATGCGGTCGCCAACTCCCTGCAATATTCCAAACTCTCGTAATAAAACTTAGGCTATGAAACCCATCTGGTTTTCGCTGGATATTTCCCTGGATCAACTGAACGAGAACGGCCGCAATACAATGGGCGCCTGGTTAGGTATGGAGTTTACCGAGATCGGCCCGGACTACCTGCGCGCCATGATGCCGGTAGACCACCGTACGGTACAGCCCTATGGCCTCCTTCACGGCGGCGCCTCTGCGGCCCTGGCGGAAACCGTGGGCAGTGTGGCCTCGGCGCTTATCATCGATACCGAAAAACAGATCTGCGTTGGATTAGAGATCAACGCCAACCACGTTCGCGGCGTGCGCGAAGGATATGTGCATGCCATTGCCCGGCCGCTGCATATCGGTTCCGGCACGCACGTCTGGGATATCCGGATTACGGACGACCATCACAAGCTGGTATGCGTCAGCCGCCTCACCGTGGCCATCCTGGCTAAAAGGAAGGAAGGGTAAATCTATTTTTCCGCCAGCAGGTATTGCATTCTCGCGATCACATCGTGTGCCACGACGCGAAGCCCTGCGCCAATAAGCATTTCTTTCACCAAATCCGCTCCCATCCGCAGTTTCCGGTAACTGCTCACTTTCTGTATCCATTCTCCCCGCGCTTTTCCAATAGCTGGTCGTACACCCGCACGTAGCCTTCGGAATATTCCAGGAAGCAGGTGTGAATGCGTTCATCATCAGCTTTTACAGGTATGAAGCGCTGCTCGCCGGTCAGTTCTTCCGTGAGGTCCCGGAACGACAGGGCGATACGGCCCCCTGCTGGTAATAATGCCGCCCATTGCCCGATGAGCTGTTTCACCACTTCGATACTGTCGAGGTGCGTGAGCGTATCGCCCATGCAGGTGATCAATTCGGTCTCAGTAGCGTACTGGGCAACGTCTTTCAGGTTGGCGAGCACCGTCCTGACAGGGAGATTGCCGGCTCTGGCGTTCAGTTCGGAAAGGAGGTGCTGGTTGAAGTCGACCGCGAACACCGTAAACCCCAGCTTCGCCAGGGATACCGACTGAAGGCCGTGACCAGCACCCAGGTCGATGGCGACGCCGTTGCCGCGTGGGCTAACACCGTGACCGGCAAACCAGTCCTGCTGCTCCTGTTGCTTCGTTTCGAAGTTGCCCGACATCCATGCATAGAATGCGGCGAGGTGGTTTTCGTAGTGGGATTGAGCGCTCATGACTAATGTGCTATGTAGCCGGCTTTGGTGAGCACGTCCACGATATTTTGATATGAATAAGGCATGTACCGGGCAATATGTTCCGGTTTGATCCATTGTATGTCCATGATATCTTCCTCGATCTGCGGGATGGTGAGTTCCGTGCCGGTGAAGTGCATGCGGTACCAGTAGCTGTGCTTGAGGATATTTTGCCTTTGAAGCTGTAGTGGTGGCGGGTTTCGGTAATGAGGCGCCCGGGTCACGTTCTGTAGCCCGGTTTCTTCCTGGACCTCGCGGAGGGCGCAGGCTTCGAGGGTTTCGCCGTCGTCCTGTTTGCCTTTGGGGAGGTCCCACTTGCCGCGGCGGAACATGAGTAGGATGTCTCCGGCTTCGTTGGTGATGAGCCCGCCGGCGGCCACGAGCACGGTAAAGTGGCTTTCTACCTGTTCGAGGAGGGCGTTTGGCTCGCCTGTACGGAAGACCACGGCGGGGAGCTGGTTCTTTTCGAGCAGGGCGATGGTCTGGGCGATTTCCGCAGCTGGCGGGTTAAAGAGGGTGGTGGCGCCGGTGAATTCCGCCTGGAGCTGCGTCTGGAGGCCGGCGATGATCAGCGGCCGTTCATTAATATATATATGTATCTGTGTTTCCATGGCGCAAAAATAATCCTTTGCATTATTCATCGTACTTTTGCGCCGTTATGATCAAAGTCAGCGAAAAACAGGTAGCAGAAAAACTGCTGCAGATACAGGCCGTAAAACTGAGCCCTGCCCAGCCTTTTACATGGGCTTCGGGCTGGAAGTCGCCCATTTATTGCGATAACCGCAAGGTATTATCGTTTCCTTATGTGCGGGATTATATCAAATCCGAGTTGTGCAACCTGGTCTTTGAGACCTGGCCGGAAGCCGCGGTGATTGCGGGCGTAGCCACGGCGGGCATTCCGCATGGCGCGCTGGTGGCAGACCAGTTGAAACTGCCCTTCATTTACGTTCGCTCCAAGCCGAAAGAACATGGCATGGGCAACCAGATCGAAGGGGTACTGCAACCCGGTCAGCCTGTAGTAGTGGTGGAAGATCTCATCTCCACCGGCAAGAGCAGCCTGGAAGCCGTGCAGGCGATCCGCGCTGCAGGCGGAGAAGTGATCGGAATGGTGTCGATTTTCAATTATGGATTCGACGTGGCCGTGAAAGCTTTCGAAGCGGCGAACGTGAACTTCCGCTCACTGAGCAACTACAACGCCCTGATCGAACTCGCAGTAGAGAAAGGCCAGGTGAGTGCAGACGAACAGGCGACCCTGGAGGCCTGGCGCACCGCTCCCGATGTGTGGGGAAAATAGGTGATATATTGTAATGAAATCGTATATTGTGAGAGATTAAAAACGATTCATCCTATGCGTATCATTAAAATGGTAGTAGTGCTGCTGCTGGCAGTTACCGGTTCGGCAATGGCCCAGGCGAAGAAAGGAACGCTGGTAACCGCGAAGATCAAGGTGCCCTCGGTTCAGTGCAATATGTGCAAAGATGCCATCCAGCGGTATTTCCTGAAAGAGGAAGGCGTGAAGTCGATGGTAGTGGACGTGAAGAAAAAGGAAGCAACCGTTAAGTATTATACTGACCGCACCAATATCGAGAACATCAAAACCGCCATCGCGAACGTAGGTTATGATGCCGACGACGTAACGGCCAACGAAGATTCCTACAACGAACTGCCCAAGTGCTGCAAGAAGCCGGAAGACGGCGGCGGCCCTGTTCAGAAAAAGCAATAATATATTACTATATAATATAACTGACCGCTCCGGCTTGCCGGGGCGGTTTTTTATGTTGAAGTTTCGAAAACCACTAAAGCCCTATACGAACAAATTGAATGCTATCGAAGGTCAGAAGACTCACGGTTAGATGATTTTCAATACTTAATACGGTTAGCATTGGATGATTTGCAATGGCTGTGAAATATGATCCGGCGGGGTATGCTTACCTTCCCGTTTCACTTATATCACTTTTTATGGCCAAATTCAATTCGATTTTTAGATTTACCGGCAGTCTCGGCAACGTGATTGCCTACCGCCGCGGGGGTAAGACCTGTCTGCGTACCCGGCCGGAGACGGTCCGGCAGACGGAAAATACCCGCCGTTCGGCGCAATGGTTCGGCGCAGCCAGCCGCAAAGGAGCCTTTGTCCGCAATACCTTCGCTGATGAACTGGATATTCCGCATTACGGAGCGCACATCAATCAGCTCACCAGGACCATCGTCAACGCAGGACGGAACAACCACGCCGGGCTGAAGGGATTCCGTTTTAATCCGCACACCCGCACCACGGACCTCATCCACCACACCGATCTCTCCGGCGACGGTAAGCTCCGCATTCCCGCGCAGGTGATCGAAGCCTATGGTGGTGCGGAAATGATCGAGATCAAACTGATCGCCAAACACATCGACTTCACTACCCGGCAGGTGACAGGTACAGATGTAGCCGTTTTGCTGATCGGCAAAGACTACCTCCGCAAATCCAACGAACCATCGCCCAGACTGCAGTTCGGGGAGCGGAGCTTACCGTGAACGTCCCGGGTAAAGGCACGTTGATAGTGGTGCTGCAAATCAGGGTACACTTCTCCGGTGGCGCCTCCGCCAACAGGAAGTTCAACGCCGCAGACATTATTGCCGTCCAGGAACCCCGGACATTGGACACTCCTCGTGTAAAAGCCAGCACTTACAAGACAAAACATCATCAGCAAACGGACTTCACCGGGATAACCGTTCCCACGGTAGGCGAGGTAGTCCCCATTAAGAGAGAATAGCCCCTTGCCATAAGAAGAGATATAAGTTATAATGGTTTCATTTTCAATACATACGATCCCCTCAACTGACCGGCAGACCTCTTTTCCGGAAGGCATCGCCATGGGCTGTGCTCATCCACTGCAGACTTTCCCTGCCCGCATCCTACAGTAACCCAGATCCGCCTCACTTGCGGATCATCTCCGCATCAAGTCCACCTTTAGTCCACGGATCACAGGGTTGCCATTCGATAACTACTCGGAGATACCTGCTAGTTACTACCTTGATACTACCTTGATACTGCCTTGTAATACCGTAATAACGGAATTTTGGCGGTCTACAGGCATTACATTTTCGGCTGAAAAGTATCCGTTTAAAGTTAGCATGTGAGGTATTTATCTTCATTTTCTGCCTCCAGGTGGATGATCTCTTCCTGCATCAAAGACCTCAAGATCCTTTCGTTTTACTGCCTGAGCGGCTTCAAAATCTCGAAATCATGGTTGCCAAACCGCTGCAAAACCGGAGGGCAAATAGCCCTGAAAATCTAAAGTTTCCGAAAATGTAGCCGTTGGTTTGATGCAAGAATTGGCCGGACGGGACGTCATTAACTGCATCAAATCTAAAAACAATCGTTGCCAGGTGACCGTAAATTGGGAGAGAAGATCGACCCAAAACACAGAATTCCCTCAAAATGCAGTCGACATTTTCATCCAAAAACGGGCCGGTCGGGAGATTAAAACGGGCTGAAATTGATGATCGGGCAGGCCGTTTTAGGCAACTCCAGGACGAAATTTCTCCCGATTTCTCAACAGAATTCCATTTATAACGCCTGAAATTGCCATGGCGCAAATGCCCCTGTTCTTCGATTTTGAGAACAAAAAGTGATTCGGAAAGTCGGGGAAGGGGTGGCATCTTGAGTACCCGATCCGTGAAAAGTACAATTCCCACAGCGAATAGGAATGTCGGGACCGGGTGCTTTTTGGGCGTCGCTGGATTTGACCGAGCGTCATTTCAGGATAAGGTTAAGTCGAATTTCGATAAAAATGCCCCGTATCCGGATGGGAGATCAGGGCTGAGAACAGGGCTACCGAGCCCTGGTTTTTCGAAAACACAGAAAGGTTTAAGTCAGTTTTGAGGAAACCGACATCCAAAAATCATAAGATCCACCATACAGGAATAACGAAAATCGAAGATGTCCGGCCTATAGATCGGGGAGGAACGACAGCACAAATCTGGCATCGCCTTCAAAAAAACGGCCAAAATCCCTGACCAGACGACCCTAAAATGAAAAAAGCCATCCCGAAAGATAGCTTTAATTATTGTTTGTGATCGCTCAGTTACCTGAAATCCGATCAAAAAAGTCGAGCTTCTGTTTGGTCTCGCAGTGGATCGGGAAGGGTAGATAGACTCCTTTCTTGCCAACTTTGCAATTTCCGGAGGCTTTAATCGTAACCTCCTTGTTCGCCAAAACACCAGGACATTTTTAAAAACGTTCCCCATTTCGACCTGCAGCTTCACCGGAAAATAAAAAGTATCGCGCGCCGGGATGTCGATCAAAGTATCCTGAAAAGAATGGCCGACTTTGGTGTCATCCAAAAAAACGTCAAATTCTGCATCTTTTAACCGGAGCGAAAAATTGTTCGGATTGTAGTAAGCGAGCTCAATTTTAACGGTGCTTTTGAAAAGCTCAGATCTGTCATATCAAAACTGGCGACCCGGACAAATTCCAGATCTTTCATTTTTCCACATGCGCTGACCCCACCCCAAATCAGAAGGATCATAAAAACCAGGTAACCTGCTTCATGAACGGCGTTTAAGAATTTTACCAAACCTACGACAATTCCCTCCAAAAATTAAGTTAAAACCTGTCTATCCGGCGGGCTGGGAGCGGGCCTCTTACTTCAAATTTTACTTTAAATAAAAACCGCCAAAAATCAACGATTTTTTAGACTAATATCTTTAGTATTTTTGTTGACTTTTAACATTTTGCTTAAAACGTGCGGTTACTAATATTAATAGCATATTTATTTAAATTCTATGAGCTATTAATCAAGAAGTTGAAGTGCATTAACAAAAGCTTTTTATTTAATTGTAACCACACGTTTTAGGGTCATTTACAACATTGGAAAAACATAAACGGACAGTATGGCAGAGCAGTACTCAAACGGAATATTACTTATTGAAAGTCAATATTTTCCGTCGATAAACTTCTATAAAACTTTAATTAAAAGCGAAAAAGTGCGTTTTGAGCACCTGGAGCACTACCAGAAGGTCAGTTTTCGTAATCGTTGCTACATTGCCGGGCCGAATGGAATGATACTTTTGAGCGTTCCGCTCGTCAAAGGAAAAAATCAGCGGACCGTAATGAAGGACGTTAAGATCTCGAACCTGGAGCCCTGGCAATCGCTCCATTGGAAGACCCTCACTTCCGCATACCGCCGCTCCCCTGGTTCGAATATTTTGAACCGGAGCTCGAGCAGTTATATGAAAAGGAATTTGAATATCTGCTGGATTGGAACATGGCCTGCTTCGAGTTTGCCAACCGCGCCCTTGGTTTTGCGCCCGTGGTGGAAATGACCGAGCGTTTCCAGAAGGATTACAGCGCCGATACATCTATTATAGATATGCGCGACAAGATGGCGCCCGGCGAAGTCCCGGAAAACCCCGTCACCTACACGCAGGTTTTTGGCGAGCGGACCGGCTTTTTACCGAACCTTAGCATCCTCGATCTGTTATTTTGTGAAGGGAAAAGAGGTTTGGAGCTATTGAAATGATAATGAAGGGATTGTAAGAGAAATGTCAACACCACCCGTATAGCCACCGGATGGGTCATAATTGCTAATAATTTGCTTTATATAGTTTATTATAAGTATCTAAAAGGCAGTCATTTAGGGTTGTTTCAACCCATTCGTAAAAAAGATCAAAATTTTTTGGAAATCGATTCGAACAAAATAGTAGATTTGCATCCAATTTTGCTGGGGAACGACTTACGTAGGTGTATAAACCAGAAGTTTCCAGCTCATTTATACTGAATAAATTTTTGACCTTAGAAATTCATTCACAGAATTAAATGAACAACACCTACACGGACCTGGTTAACCAGACCTTCGAGTTCCCGCAGGAAGGATTCGATGTGAAGGACAGTAACCTGTATTTTAACGGGTTGGACATGCGGGCGCTGATCGACAAGTACGGCACCCCCTTCAAACTGACCTACCTCCCCAAAATAGGGATGCAGGTAAACAGGGCGAAAAAGATGTTCCAGGATGCGATTAAGAAGAATAAGTATGATGGCAATTATTACTATTGCTACTGTACCAAAAGTTCTCACTTTTCGTTCATAATGGAGGAGGCCCTCCGTCACGGGGTCCACATCGAAACATCGTTCGCTTACGACATAGATATTGTGAACAAGCTCTATGAACGTAAGAAGATCAACAAGGAAACCTTCGTGATCTGCAACGGGTATAAAACCAAAACTTATACCCGGGCCATTGCCAAGCTGATCAACTCCGGTTTCAAGAACGTGATCCCGGTGCTCGACAATAAGGAGGAACTGGAGGATTATTCCAAATTCGTGCGCACCAAAGATCCCGTTAAACTGGGTATCCGGATCGCAGCCGAGGAAGAGCCCACCTTTGATTTTTACACCTCCCGCCTCGGCATCGCAAAAAGCGACATCCTCGAATATTATGTGGACAAGCTGAAAGGAAATCCGAAGTTCGAACTGAAGATGCTCCACTTCTTTATGAACAAGGGCATCAAGGATGACATATTTTACTGGAGCCAGTTCAACAAGGTGTTGAACCTCTATTGCCAGCTGAAGAAGATCTGCCCTGAACTGGAAAGCATCAACCTCGGCGGCGGCTTCCCGATCAAGCACTCCCTCGGGTTCGACTACGATTACGCTTACATCGTAAATGAGATCGTAGCCAACATCAAGAGCGTGTGCAAAAGAACAAAGTGCCGGTACCGGACATCTATACAGAATTCGGTTCCTTCACGGTAGGCGAAAGCGGGGCAGTCATCTACTCCGTGCTCGGCGAAAAGCAGCAGAACGACCGTGAAGCCTGGTACATGATCGACAGCTCTTTCATTACGACCCTCCCGGACACCTGGGGCATCGGGGAAAAGTTCCTCATGCTGCCCATTAATAAATGGGACCAGGAATACCAGGAAGTGCACCTCGGCGGGCTTACCTGCGACGGGTACGATTTCTACACCTCGGAAGAACACATCAACGCAGTGTTCCTCCCGAAGTTAACCGGTGGCCCGGAGCCGTTATATATCGGCTTCTTCCATACCGGGGCGTACCAGGATCAGTTGAGCGGGTATGGCGGGATTAAGCACTGCCTTATTCCATCGCCCAAGCACGTAATCGTAGGGTACGACAAAAACGGACAATTAAAAGATTGGCTATACGCTAAAGAGCAGACCGCTCAAAGCATGCTTAAAATTTTGGGTTATTAAAAATATGGGTTAGTAATCCACTTAAAAACCCCTCGGTTCTCCGAGGGGTTTCGTTTTTTATATCCCTCCCCGGAAATCGACCGCTCGTCCCTTTTAGCGCTGGCCCTGCGCAGGAGCGTTCGTATATTCAGGTAGCGTAAGCCGCTCTTTCCGCCTTTCGTTAATACGGATCACACCATAAAAATAGGCTCTCCTGGTGGAGAGCCTATAATTTCATAGGATAGATTGATCCAACATTCATAGCGTTAGGGATGAAATGGAAAATTCATGGCATAAGGCAAAAGGAACATTTCAAGGTATGCGGGAATTGGAACATTTTGGTATAGGAGGCAATAGGTTACGATGGATTTATTATTATCAAAAATAGATTCCCTTTCTCCGGCCACAAATACCACTTCGTTGTATCTTTTAACAACTTTTTTGCACTTTTTACGTTACAGCCGTTTTCTAAACCTCAAAATACATGTGTCAACCGTCGAAAAACTACCCCATGCCGTTCAGGCTAATCCTCCCCTTGATAATTTTATTAATATGTCCCAGGCCCGTATCCGCGCAGGATTCAGAAGCCGAGGCGGTAAAAAGCGTTGTGTCAGGCAACTGTTTGAAGGAATGAAACGCGGCGACAGCGCGATGGTAAAGGCTGTGTTTCATGACCAGGCCATCATGCAGACCATTGTTAATACAAAAACGGGCGAAGTAAAGCTTGTGCAGGGGCCTGTTGCCGGATTTGTAACAGCTGTAGGGAAACCTCACACGGACGTGTGGGATGAGCGCATCTCCTTCGGGCAGGTTTTGGTGGATGGGCAAATGGCCAGCGTCTGGACACCTTACCAGTTTTTCCTGGGAGATAAGTTCAGCCATTGTGGTGTCAACAGCTTTCAGCTGTTCAGGTCGGCCGAAGGGTGGAAGATCATTTTCTCGTGGATACGCGCCGGAAAGACAACTGTCTCTGATCAGTCTGGCGGATGGCCGTCCAGGTAATGGATGGCGGAATCGCATTGTTTTTCGATCTCGCTGAAGCGGGCGTCGATCAGATCGGTATTGCCTTCCCGGAAGTCGATTTTCCCCGAGCGGCTCAGTCCTTTGACGAGCAGGAACTGTTTAATCAGGTTCTGGTTGATGAGGGCTGAAAACTCCTGTTGCTTCTGCAGCGTTTGTTCCCGCTCCAGCCGGAAGATGTTCCGGAAGTACACGCCCCATACCCGGAGGATGATCAGCAAATAGCCTAACATGAGAAATGGCGTAGCGATGTAGCGGTCCATCGACGTATAGGTGGGCGGGAAGTTGACCCGTACGTTATCCAGTTTCATCCAGGCTACCAGTCCCAGGTACAGGAAAAGCAATCCCATGAGCGACACCGAGGCGCGGAGGCTTACGGCGAAGTATGCCAGCATGCATGCCATCAGCCAGGGTATAGCATAAATGGGGATATGTCCATGTCGTTCATGAAGGAGCAGGCCATGGGGATGAGCAAGGTAAAGAGTGCCGCCAGGGCGCCGACCAATGAATGCGGAGCGCCTGTGCTCATGACCGCTCCGCAGAAAATGAACGCGGCTGCGAAGGAGGAGGTGATGATGAGGTTGGGTATGTCGTGCAGGAATACCAATGCCGCTATAATTGGCAATAGCATAAGGCTATAGAAGAAGATGTAATCGAAAACCATACGAATACGTGCCTGTTCCCACGCGCAAACTGATTTGCGTATAAGCTTTCCCGTAACCATTCCGCACACAGCGTTATAAATGGCAGAAGACAGAGTTGATATGCTGCTGTTGTTACCTGACATAAAAAGGGGCTTGCAATAAATAGCTCATACACAAGGTAGTAGGAATTCATGGTTGGGGAATGTAACGTTTGTGGGAGATTCGGGGATAAAAATAAAGGGCCGCCTTAGACAAGGCGGCCCTCTTTACTGTTGTATTTGTCTTATGAAATCAAATCACAACAAATCGCAACTATTCCTAACCCTTATGCAACTATAATTTCTTTTACGGTTTCCTGTGCGGCCTCTTTTTTGGGCAGGGTCAGGTGCAGGACGCCGTTATCGTATTTCGCGTTGATCTTGCCGGCTTCTACTTTTTCGTCCAGCGTAAAGGAGCGGGAGAAGGAGCGGAAACTGAACTCGCGGCGAATGTGTTTCTCATTTTCGTTTTTGGTCTCGGCTTTCTTTTCAGCGCTGATGGTCAGCGTGGGGCCGTCGATCTTAATTTTGAAGTCTTCTTTAGAGAAGCCGGGAGCTACCACTTCCAGGGCGTAGCCTTCTTTGTTTTCGGAGATGTTCACCGGGGCATAGGCCGATCCGAAGAAATCGGAGGTGGCGAAGTCTCTGTTCAGGAATTTGCCGTTAAACAGTTCGTCTACTAAGCCTTGGAAGTTCTTTGCGGGTTGATTGAATTTTACGAGTGTCATAATATTTATCCTTTTTTGAGTTAAACCATTTTTTTCGGTTACACTTCCTACAGATCAAATCAGATACCAATGCCAATTATCGGTAAAAACGCCAGTTTTTCTTCAGTTGTTGCGCCATAATGTCTGATTTCTCCTGGAGAATCAGACAAAATGACAAAAAATGTTTATTAATTGAAGTATCGATATATTATTAACTTTGTAGGAAATTATAAATATTATGTACCCTGCGGAACTCGTGATGCCGATGAAGGCAGAATTAACAGATAATGGATTTCAGGAAATGCTGACACCCGAAAAGGTGGAAGACGTATTGAAACAGGAAGGCACCACGCTGGTGGTGATCAATTCCGTTTGCGGCTGCTCCGCCGGTACCGCCCGCCCGGGTGTGCTGATGGCCGTGGCTACGAGCGAGAAGAAGCCCGACAGGCTGACGACCTCCTTCGCCGGTTTCGACAGCGCTGCCGTGCAACAGCTCCGTACGCACCTGCTCCCTTATCCTCCGTCTTCTCCTTCTATCGCGCTTTTCAAAGACGGTCAGCTGGTACACTTCATTGAGCGCCACATGATCGAGGGCCGTTCCGCCCAGATGATCGCGACCAACCTGGTAGCAGCGTTCGACGAGTACTGCTAATCGTTTGTTGTTTCCCGTTACCTGCTTTTTTGCAGCGTTTAATGGGAATTTCATATTTGCAATGTAACTTGGTGGTTTGATTTCCTTAGGGAATATCGGATCACCATTTTTTTAGCCTATGTATCCTAACTTATATTACGCGTTCAGGGATCTTTTCGGGGTTGAAATCTCCGGCCTGAAAGTAGTACAGACATTCGGGTTCTTTGTGGCGCTGGCGTTTCTCGCCGCCGCCTATGTGCTCACCTCGGAACTGCGCCGCAGGGAGAAACTGGGGCTATTGAGCCCGGTGGATGAAAACATGATCGAAGGGAAGCCGGCTTCCGTAACGGATATCCTGTTCAGGGCTTTCCTTGGTTTTATCGTTGGGTTCAAGCTTGTTGGCCTCTTTGGTAACGTCGCCGACTTCAGGGAATATTTATTATCCTCACAAGGGAGCCTGATCGGCGGTATCGTCGGGGCGATCGGTTTTGGATATTATATATATAATGAGAAAAAGAAGAAAGCGCTGGATAAGCCCCGTAGTGTGAAGGTATTGGTATGGCCTCACCAACGCGTGCCCGACTTTACGATCCAGGCCGCGGTAGCCGGCCTTATCGGCGCCAAGATCTTCCACAACCTGGAGAACTGGGGCGAATTCGTCGCCGATCCCTGGGGATCACTTTTCTCCGCCAGCGGTCTTACCTTCTATGGGGGCTCATCGTCGCGGCTTATGTCATTATCCGGTATGCCGCCAAAAAGCAGATCAACTGGAAGCACCTGGTAGATAGTGCCGCGCCCGCGCTTATGCTCGCCTACGCCATCGGGCGGATGGGCTGCCAGTTTTCGGGAGACGGTGACTGGGGATCAATAACAGCGCCTACATTACCAACGCCGCCGGAAAGATCGAACAGGTAGCGCCCGCGCAATATCAGCAGACATTGCAAGCCGAATCCGAATATTTTATCCGCCACTTCGGCTCCCTGGAGCAGGTACCACATAAATATTACCCCAAACCTGCAGCCCTTGGCTTCCTGCCGGATTGGTTCGTAGCCTATAATTACCCGCATAATGTGGTGAATGACGGTGTGCGGCTGCCGGGTTGCGAAGGGGAGTACTGCAGCGCCCTGCCTGTGGGCGTGTTTCCTACACCGTTATATGAGATCATCGTCTGCGGTGCGTTCTTCCTTGTGTTGATGGGTATCCGCCGGAAAGTTACGACGCCCGGTGTAATCTTCGGGATTTACCTGATACTCAATGGACTGGAAAGGTTTTTCGTGGAAAAAATCCGCGTAAATACCAAGTATGATATTTTTGGCTTCCATCCCACACAGGCCGAGCTGATCGCCAGCTTGCTGGTCATAGGCGGAGCGGTGCTGATCTGGTACGCCCGTAAAACTTCTACCTCCGTAAAAACTGCCTGATGCAACGCCATCCCAAACTCATCCCATTGTCGCACGAGCACAAAACCCTGCTCTTCGTTTGCCGCTACCTCAAAAAGGACGCGGCGCCGTATGAAGGTTTTCCTCTCGATCCGGCGTCTAAGATGCAGTACATGGTGAAAGTATTCCAGGAAACGATGGTGCCGCATATCCAGAAAGAAGATCACCTGTTCGAGCAATGCCGTGGATACGTCCCGGAAATCGATGTGATGATAGATGAACTGGTTGACGAGCACCGGATTATCTCAGGTATGTACAGCGCACTGGTCGACAGTCCCGATGTCGTAGAAGGCATGGATCAGCTGGCGCGGGCACTGGAAGCGCACATCCGGAAGGAGGAAAGGCAGGTGTTCGGTAAGATGCAGGAGCTTTTACCGGATGTCATCGCAAACCTCCGGCTGGAGGAAGGATAAGCTTAGACTTTTAATATAGATACCAATACTAAATCCCTGTACAACATGAAAACTGTTACCCTGATGGCAGCGGCACTGCTGACCATGTTTACCAACACCTATGCCCAGCTGGATACCAGCGGGCCCCGCGCCACGGAGCCTGTTGAAGCTGCGGATACCAAAGAAGATGCGCCTTTCAATGAAGCAGGATGGAAGCTCACCAAAGATTCAATTCATGCAACCTTCAAGTACCAGACCGGAAAAGTGACCCTTGATCACGGCGTAGTGATCCAGGTTCCCCCAAGGCTTCCGCTTCCTCGATGCGCCGCAAAGCCATCGTGTACTTGAAGATCTCTGGGGAAACCCGAAAGCCGGTACGATGGGGATGTTGTTCCCGGAACACCTCGGTCCGCTGGACGACAGCACTGGCTTTCGATATCAACTTCGAAGACATCGGGTATGTAAAGATGAAGACGCCGATAAGATCGACTACGAAGACCTGCTCAAAACCATGAAAAAGGATGCTGTTGAAGATAATAAGCAGCGTGCGGAGCAGGGGTTTGAAGCGATCCACATTATAGGTTGGGCAGCATCTCCTTATTATGACAAGACGACCAAGACATTGCATTGGGCCAGGGAATTACAATTCGGAGAAGCCCAAACCCATACCCTGAATTATAACCTCCGGGTTTTAGGCCGCAAAGGCGTACTGTCCATGAATGCCATCGGTGGTATGGAGCGCCTGGCAGACATCAAAAAGAGCGTACCGGCCATCCTGGGTAGCGCCAGCTTCGAAAGCGGCTTCGCCTATTCCGACTTTAATCCAGATGTAGACGACGTAGCCGCCTGGACCGTTGGCGGTCTGGTGGCAGGGAAGGTATTGGCGAAAGTAGGTTTCTTCGCTATCCTCGCTAAATTCGGAAAATTCATTGTACTGGGCCTGATCGCACTGGCCGGCGCCGCCTGGAAATGGATCACCGGTCGCCGTCGGAATGACGAGGAGCCCGTTGCAGAAGAGGGGCCTGCCGCGATTGCCGAGCCTGAAGCCGCTGTGGTGGAGGATGAGCAAAAGGCTGGATCTTAAAGAGATATCATACTATAATTGACAGTTTCGGCGCCGGGGCATTCCCCGGCGCCGTTTTTTTCCAGATATGTTTGTAACCAATATGATTGCGAGTCGTCTTTCTCTATGTAACGGCAATCAGGTTTGTAGGTTTCCCATAATTGTTCCCTCCAACTTTTACCAATCATCCTTTCGTAATTGCCACTTGTGTATAATTATGTACTATGCAAAACATACTACCTACCTTAGCACTGTAGTTGTTAAAGAAAGGAACTACTTAAACAAAGGAACTAATCAATCTACAGATCTAAATCTAACTATAATCGTCCTTATATGAAATCGTTTTACAAAGTGTTGTTGCTGAGTACTATCGCCATCGGCGCAACTATATCCATCCAGGCCCAATCCCAAAACGGCGCTTCCTCGAAAGGGGAGATCGCCGGTAAAGTGACCCGCCCCAACAACGCCCCGGTTGAATTTGCCACCGTTACCCTCCTCCGCGCCAAAGACTCCGTACTGGTGAAAGGCGTCCTCGCCGATATCGCAGGTAAGTATGCCTTTGAGGGAGTACCGAGGCCGGTACATTGTTGCCGCCGCCAATATGGGGCTGAAGAAGGGATATTCCCAACCATTCACGCTCAATGGTTCGCCTGTGAATATGCCGGCTATCGTACTTGGCGAAGACCCCGTAACCTGAAAGCAGTGGAAGTTACCGCCAAAAGACCCTTCATCGAACAGAAAGCCGATAAAATGGTCATTAATGTCGAAAACTCTATCGTAGCCGCAGGGGGCACGGCACTGGAAGTGCTCCAGCAGTCCCCGGCATCCAGATCGATAAAGACGATAATATCTCCATGCGCGGCAAAAACGGCGTCATCATTATGATCGACGGCAAAGTAACCAACATGTCTGCCCAGGACGTTGCCATGATGCTCAAAAACATGCCCAGCTCTAACATCGACCAGATAGAGCTGATCGCCAATCCTTCCGCCAAATACGATGCAGCAGGCAACGCCGGGATTATCAATATAAAGCTGAAGAAAAACAGCAACTACGGGGCCAACGGCAGTGTGAACGCTGGTACACCCAGGGCATACTGCCCAAGGCTACCGGGGGCCTCAACCTCAACTACCGCAACAAAAAGGTGAACGTTTACGGCTCCTACAATATTAGCTACAACCGTGGCTTCGAAGAACTTAAAATCACCCGCGATTATCAGACCGAAAAAGGCCGCACCTTTTTCGACCAGCACAATTACATCGATAAATCATCTACCTACCACGGCGGTAAGGCAGGGATCGACTTCTTCCTCAATCCCAACCATACCCTGGGTTTCATGGTAAACCTGGCCAAAAGCGACTGGACGGGCGATGGTAACGGCCTGACGCTCATCGGTAACGGCGTAAAGCTGGATTCCAGCCTGCACACCACCAGCGACAACACCCAGAACTGGCAACGCCAATCCTATAATTTCAACTATAAAGGCAAGCTAGACACCTCCGGGAAAGAGATCAACATCGACCTCGATTATTCCCGCAACTCGGAAGACAGCCGCACCAACATGTACTCTAATTACATGGACGCCAAAGGAGAGGAGCTCTTCCGTGGTGATGTGACCCGCAACTTCCAGCCTTCCATCATCAATATCAAGACTATTAAGGTGGATTACACACATCCGTTAAAACATAACGACAAATTCGAAGCAGGCGCCAAGTTCAGCTGGGTGGATTCCGATAACAACTCCCGTTTCGATTCGCTGCTGAATAATAGTTGGGTTTATGACGGCAACCGCTCCAACTACTTCATATATAAAGAGAACGTAAATGCCGGTTACATCAATTACAGCCGTCAGTTCAAGAAGCTGGGCGTTCAGGCGGGGCTTCGTGCCGAGCACACGCACGTAACCGGTAACTCCGTGACCCTCAAGCAGGTAAACGACACGAGCTACCTCAATCTCTTCCCCAGCATCTTCTTTAGCTACAACGCCGGAAAAGATCACCAGCTGGGCCTTTCGTACAGCCGTCGCCTGCAGCGCCCGAGCTACGACGACCTGAACCCCTTTGAATTCTACCTGGACCGGTATACCAAGGCGGGCGGCAACCCGAACCTGCGGCCGCAGTTTTCCAGCAACGTCGACTTCACCTGGACGTTCAAATCATTCCTGACCACGGCCATCGGGTACAGCCACACGAAAGACATGCTCTCCCGCATCCTGGAACCAGGCGTTGATGATGTGACCGGCGATACCACGATCGTTGTGTACCGTTACATGAACGTGGCCACCAAAGACAACGTGAACCTGAATATCAGCGCGCCTATCCCGGTCACCAAGTGGTGGAAAACCTTCACGACCGCATCCGTTTTCTATAACAAATTCGAGACGGTGGTGAAAGGAGAGGAGATCAAACGTGCCTCCGCCGGGTTCTTCGGCAACACCCAACACACCTTTACCCTGGGTAAGGGCTGGACGGCCGAAGCTTCCGCTTTCTATACTTCCCGCAGATCGCGCAGGAAGGCTTGTTCCGGATGAAAGCCATGTATGCTGTCAACGCCGGTATCCAAAAACGATCCTCGACAAAAAGGCACGATCCGCCTGAACGTCAACGACATATTTCAGACGCAACGCTTCCGCGGCGACTACGCAGTCACCAACAGCGACCTGACTCTCAAAACAGGGTGGGACAGCCGCCAGGTGCGCCTGAACTTTACCTATCGCTTCGGCAACAGCAACGTGAAAGAAGCCCGCAATCGCAAGACCGGGCTGGAAGATGAGCAAAGCCGCGTGAAATAGGGAATTACACCGACCTAATCATGTTTTAGGTATATAAGGATGGAAAGAACGCGGCTCTTCTGGGCCGCGTTCGCTTTTAAAAGCGGGTGGTTTTCAGTAATTTGAAAAAAAGTCCCGGCCCGTGCAACCTTCATGACACCTCACCGTCTTTAATATGAATTTATACCCGGACAATTTGGAAAACTTGCCTGTAACAGATCAGATCGTGGCCAGATGCCGCAAGGGCGACGCCCGTGCGTTTCATGACCTGTATCACGCATATTCCAAAGCCATGTATAACATTTGCCTCCGGATGACAGGCCACCAGGCCGATGCTGAAGATGTATTGCAGGAGGCTTTCGTACAGGTCTTTAAAAATTTGGACAATCTTGCTACCGATAGCAGCCTGACCGCATGGGTCAAGCGCATCGTGGTCAACCACTGCCTCAGCTACCTCCGGAAAAAGAAAGTGTATTTCGAGGAAGTGGAAGACCAGGAATGGAAGCAGGAAGACGGCGTAGATGAAACCGAGCACACGCTGACCGTAGCGGCCGTTAAGGATGCCATCGGGCAGTTGCCTGCCGGCTACCGGACGGTACTGAACCTCTACATTTTCGAGGATTACAGTCACCGCGAGATCGCCGGGATGCTGGGGATCACCGAGTCGACCGTTAAAACCCAATACATGCGGGCCAAAGAGAAGGTCCGCCAGATCGTGAAACTTAAATCGAAGCAGATATGAACCTGGAAGAGTTTATCCGGCAGAACAGGAGCGGATTTGAGGAGGAAGGGCCGGGACCGGACATCTGGGCCAGACTGGAAAAACAGTTGCCGCAACCGAAGAAAGAAAAGGGGCGCGTAGTGGCCATGATGGCCCGGCACTGGTGGAAGGCCGCCATTCTTGTAGCGTTGCTCGCCAATGCCGGGCTGCTGCTTAAATACATGAATACCAAGCAGGAAGTTGCAGTAGTGATCCCCGAGATACGGGAAATGGAAACTTACTACTCCGCCCGCATCGAGCAGAAACTGGAAGAACTGAAACAGCTGCCGGCTACAGAAACCGGGCTCGACAGCCTCACCATGCATGAGCTCGAACTGCGGAACGATACCTATAAAATGCTGGAAAAGGAATTGGCCGCCAATCCCGGGAACGAGCGCATCCGCGCGGCCATGATCCGGTATTACCAGATGAAGCTCGATCTCCTGGAGAAGATCCTCGACGAGCATGGAAAGTACACAAATGATTCACCGTCAACTAAGAAAGATGTTTTGTAAATCTACTATACTGTTTTTACTACTATGCCCGTTCGTGGTTTTTGCCAAGAAGGGGACGAAGAGCACAAGGTGACGATGGTTAAGGAGTTCCGCGTCAGCGAAACATCCTCCGTGAATGTCAACACCAAATATGGTAAAGTGACGATCCACCTTTGGGATAAGCCGGTCTGCAAATCCACCGTAACCGTTACCGGCTTCGGCAACGACGCCGATCAGGCCCGTAAAATGACGGAGACGATTGATATCAGGGCGGCAGAAACGAATGGGGACGTGAATATTGCCGTCGTGTCCAATACCAGCTCCAAATGGTTTAACCAGCGTAAGGATAATAAGGAATACGTCAATATCGACATCGAATTGTATGTGCCTTCCCGTTTGAAAGGGATGAACATTGAAAACAACTTCGGTGATGTCATCGCCCGTCAGTTGCCCTTCGCATCGCACCTGAAGGTGAATTATGGATTCATCGATGTGGCCGATGCCGGGAGAATGTTCCTCAGTATGGCTTATACCAATAAAGCGAGGATTGGTAAGGTGGATGAGCTGACCGTACAAGCCGCCTATTCTTCACTGAACTGCGGCAACGCCAAAGAAGTGAATTGTACTTCCAGCTATGGCAACTATACTTTCGGGGACGTCCGTGAAATGAAGTTGCAATCCAATTACGATGAACTGAAATTCAGGAACATCGGTAGCATCGTATTGAAATCTAATTATACCGATGTGAAGATGGAAGAGCTGGCCAACAGCGCCATCATCAGCGCCAACTACTGTGATATCAAGATCAGGAAGATCAGCAAGGACTTCAAGTCTGTGAATGCTGATATCAATTATACAGATCTGCGGCTGGGCGTACCGTCTGGTGTGCCGTTCCGCGTGCGTGCCGAGATAAAGAATGGGAATTTCCGTGCAGACGGGTTCGCATTCAAGCATGTCAACGAGCAACGTAATAAAGGTAACCTCTCCTATTCCGCCATAACATCCAATGCCGCCGAATCGTCTTCCCTCATTTCCGTGAACGGAAAACATTGCGACGTCAAAGTGGGTGAGGATTAATTGTTCAACACAAAATCTTTAATCTCCATGAAAAAATTTGCCGCGCTCTTCGGAGCCGCCCTCCTGACCCTTGCCCTGAACGCCCAGGCACAACGCGAAAAAGTAACCGGAAACGGTGTCATGAAGAAAGAAAAACGCTCGGTTTCCGGTACGTTCGACGGCATCGGGGCAGGGGACAGTTCAACGTGCAGATCCGGCAAGGCAACACCACCTCCATCGAATTCGAAGCCGACGAGAACATCTTGCCTTACATCGAACTGGAATTGAAAGGGGATGACCTCGAGATCCGTTACCGCCGGAACTCCGACGTTCGCCCCAGCAAGCCCGTAAATGTTTGGATCACCAACGCCAAATTCGAAGAACTGGCCGGTAGTGGCAAAGTAACCTTCAAATCCGATGGCAAGCTGAAAGGTGACAAGCTCGAAGTGGCCCTCAGCGGCATCGGCGAAGCCGATCTGGATCTGGATTACGACAAGCTGGAAGTAGCCCTGAGCGGCAACGGTAAGGTGAGACTTGCCGGTAAGGCCGATAAGACCGAAGTGGCGATCTCCGGTTCTGCGGATGTGGATGCTCCTAACATGGTAGCCCAACAAGCCGAAGTAGCTATTTCCGGTTCAGGGAAAGCTTTCGTGAACGTACGCGAGAAATTAGAGATCGCTATCTCCGGCAGTGGCAGCGTGCGCTACAAGGGCAACGCGACGGTAGAGCAGTCAGTATCCGGTAATGGCCGTATATCTCATGAAAACTGATCCGGCTTTCGTACATTAGCGGGTAAATACCCATGCTGCTTATGAGACAACAACTAATGGCCTTTGCGGGACTGCTGGCCGGATTTACCGCCGTAGCGCAGGAAACGCCCCGGAGCATCGCTAATCCACCAGCCCAGGAGTTTACCGTTATTAAGAATAACGCAGCTACGGCTGTAAAGAACCAGGGAATGACCGGTACCTGCTGGTGCTTTTCCACGGTTTCGCTGATTGAAAGTCAATGTATAAAGAACGGTGCGGATGCTAAACCGGACCTTTCAGAAATGTTCGTGGTGCGCAATGTGTACCTGATGAAAGCCCGTAACTACGTGAAGCGCCAGGGCGCCGCGCAGTTTGGTGAAGGAGGCCTCGGGCATGATGTGCTCGTAGCCGCCGGAAAATACGGACTGATGCCTGAATCTGTATACAGCGGCAGGCTCCCGGGACAACAGCTGCCTGATCACAGCAAAATGGCCGATACGCTAAAGAAATTCCTGGATGCCATGCTTACCCACCGTCCCATCGATCCCCAGTGGGAGCAAAGCTTCTCTTCGCTGATGGACCAATATATGGGCGCAGCGCCTCCCGCGAAATTCGAGTACAATGGTAAATCCTATACACCGCAGGAATATGCCAAACAAGTGGTGAAGTTCGATCCGGCGGATTATGTCAGCCTGACTTCATTCACGCACCACCCGGTTTATTCCTCGTTTGTCCTGGAACTGCCTGATAATCACATGAACGGAAGCTTCTACAATGTATCGTTGGATGAGCTGATCGGCGCTACCTGGACGGCTGTTCAGAAAGGCTACACCGTGATGTGGGACGCTGACGTGAGCAACAAAGGCTTCGCGCACCAGGGTGGGTACGCCCTTAGTCCTAGGTACGACAGCCTTTGGGATCGCAAGCATCCGAGCCCTAACGTCCAGGAGGTGACCGTTACTCCGGAGTACCGCCAGGAGCTGTTCGAAAAGCTGGTCACGCAGGATGATCACCTGATGCATATTACCGGCATCGGCAAGGGAAGGATGATAAACGCTTTTTATCGTGAAGAATTCCTGGGGTACGGGGTCTGCGTATGAAGGCTACGTATATGTGTCGGAACCTTACTTTGCGGTAAACACCATTAACGTGGTGGTACCAAAAGCTGCGCTGGACAAGGAATTAATGAAGAAGTTGCATTTGCTTTGAAATGAGATTCAAATAAACATGAAAGAAAGAAGCAGGATGGAAGTCCTGCTTTTTTATGCCTTGCGGTCGCTGAGCAGTTCAAGGATCGCGACTTCCAGCGCATCTGCCAGTTGCGACACCGTGCGTAGGGTGACATTGATCTCGCCATTTTCCATGCGGGAAATGTCTGCATTATCGACGTTGCAGCGTGCTGAGAGCTCGCGTTGGCTAAAGCCTCGTTCTTTTCTTATTCGGCGTAGATTCGTACCGAAAAGGCGCAATATATCAGGGGCCTGGGTTGACATTTTAGTTTGCTTCCAAAAGGTTCAAGATCATCGAAATATTTCTTTTTCCGCTGGGGAGTGGCCCAACGTAATCAAAAATATTTTGACAGGTTACTGTAGCTCCCGCTGGTAGGGAGTTTTGATGAATGTGAATGAGGAAGCAAAACGGGAAAAAGATCAAAACAAGATGTTGAAATCTGTATAGTGCTGTAGCGGGCCTTCGGTAATGTCGAGTCCGGTGACTTTGGCGCCGGAGGGGCCGATGCGGCACCAGTCGATGAATTCATCCATAGCTGCGCGGGGCCTTCGGCGGCGATCCATACATGGCCGTCAGGTAGATTTCTTACGGCGCCGGTCAGGCCCATGCTTACGCCGACCGACCTTGCGGTGGCCCGGAAGTAAACGCCTTGTACCATTCCTTTGACTACGATTTCTTTGTGCAACAACATAACGATGGGATCGGTTTTATAACTAACAAAATTGATTACCGGTAGTTTAACCGGCGGCAATAGCTGCTTTCAGCTCCGGGATACCGGGGCGACCATCGTCCGGCCGCCGGGGTAGAAGATAAAGAAACGGACCTGGCCGGTTTCTTTATCTTCTACCATGTGGACATGTATATATCGGGATGGATGAAAGTAAAAGTATTCGGTGACGGAAGGCTCCACGCTTCTGCGAAGCTGCTCCAGCTGAAAGCCGGCGCGGCTGAGCCAGGAGAAGACAGTTTGTTCCTGCGCGTTTTGCAGGTGTCCCCGCTGGTATGTCGGTCTGATAGGTACCCATTCCATGACTTTAAATTTACAAGAGAGTTACGAACCAACTGAGGGGCAATTACCCAACAGTCAAAAATTTATCATTGATACTGTTGTATTTATGACTAATAAGTTTGTGTCCTGCGCTGTCCAGTTAACTGATGCGTTTACGACTGTCCTGCATACCGGGTTGCCCCAGCCCGCCCTAAATAGGCATGAACCTGCCACAGGCACGCAAGACATGATAATGTTACTTCCCGCCGGCTGATGACTCCCGGCCACGGCATATCTCATTGACAACGATATCCCGCCACCAGGCCACAGAGGCCGATGTGCACATTTTCCATATTTTACCGGTGCATGCTGTAGGCATGCGAATGCAAGGGTTTGTTTCCTGAATCGGATGGGTCGTAAGTAGAATGGGTAGGGTAGAAGGGGCCGGGTGATAAACGCCCGACCCGTAACTAAATGATACTGACTCTAAAAAATAGCTTCAACAGTTGTATCGATATTATATCGCCGAACGATCACCGGCCAGTGCATACTAACCGATGTCTCATGCAGCGAATCGTGTTGATTTCAATGATTCAATAATTGCATCTTGCCCGGCCGAACGGCTCGTTTGTTCTAAAGTCTCCCATCCTGCGAATGCCTTCCAACAGCATGAATGTAAACTTCATAAAAACGTTTCGTCATAAACGATACCGGTCCCGGCAATCAGCTGCAACCAGATGTCGAAAATTCCGGCAGATCGCCTATCATGCTTTGCTTCATGACAGCTTCGCCACACTCAGCACTCCACATTGCCATAAGCGCTATGCGGCACGGTGGAACAACGGATGGCTCGATGGTACCTCTTTGCCGAAATTGAACTCCCGCACCAGCTCGTAACGGTCGCTGCCCGCCGCCCGCTTCAGCAAACTGAAACTATGACAATGGAAACTCCGTACGAACACCTTGCCCGACAGGTAAGGCGATAACTGCGCAAACTGATGCGGCTGCAATGAACGCGCCAACGCAATGTGCGGCCGGTATTGACCCGGATCCAGCTCAAACGCCTTCATCACCTTCTTATGCAGATCCTCCAAAGGCTTAGGGTTCGCCACGTTCACATAAAACATATGACGCCCGCTCGCATGACGCGCATGATCGATCCGGGAGGTATACACCGTAAAAGCAGATTGATCCGCTACCAGCCCCTCCAGCATCGTCGCGAACAACTGCTCGTAACGCTCCGGAAACTCCGACCTGAACAACGCAATATGCGCCTGCGTAAATGACCCGGATGCCGATCCCAGCTCCTCCGCTATCAAATGCTTGTACATACTCACATCCTGAACCGTCTGCGCGTCCGGATGCACCACCAGCATGTAATCGTGTAATACTTCCTGTTCCATAAATTATGATTTTGCAATCATCAAATCGAAACAACTACTATCATTTTCAGCAATCAGATAATAGCCTTCCTTTCACATCACAAATATAAGAAGAAAATTAGCAAATACTAAAAAGTTAGTAAAAATACTAAAAAAATGGCTGAGCAGACGTAATCTACTCAGCCACCATATCTTACGTTCGCTTACAAGCTCTTTATGATCGCAGCAAAATCCGCCGCCACCAAAGATGCCCCGCCAATCAGGCCGCCATCCACATCCGGAGATGCAAACAACTCGCCGGCATTGGAAGGCTTCGCACTGCCGCCATACAGGATAGTCAGCCCCAATGCAGCTTCCCGTCCGTACTTGGCCGCGATCTGGCCACGGATGAACGCGTGCATGTCCTGCGCCTGCTGCGCGCTCGCCGTCAGCCCTGTCCCGATAGCCCAGATCGGCTCATAGGCAATCACAACATTCTTCAACGCTTCCGCATCCAAATGATACAAGCTCTCTTCCAGTTGCTTTGCCACATAGGCGTTTTGCGTTTCAGCCTGACGAACTTCCAGCGGTTCGCCGCAGCAGAAGATAGGCTTCAGGCCGTTCGCCAGCACCAGGTCGATCTTCTTCGCCAGCTGCGCGTTGGTTTCATTGAAATATTCCCGGCGCTCGGAATGGCCCAGGATCACGTAGTCGATGCCGATGGAAGCCAGCATGGCGGCAGACACCTCGCCGGTATAAGCGCCGGATTTCTCGCTGGCGCAATTCTGTGACGCCACGAAAATGCCGGGATAGTTGCGGGTGAGTTGCTTCACCTTTGCAGATACGGAAAAGGCGGGGCGATCACCACAGCCTGGTCTTCGGGTAAAGTAATGCCGGCGGCCAGGATGTCGTTCACCAGCTGCTCGCCTTCCGCGAGGGTCAGGTTCATCTTCCAGTTGCCTGCTACGATCTTCTTTCTCATGATTTTACGGTGCTTTTGATAAGTGGCGCGAAAAATACGCATTTATCCCCGAAATATATGGCTCAGAATTTCCCGGTCGGCATCCGATAAGGCAGCGCCCTTCAGCCGCATCCAGGAATCCGCGTCCCGCAGCGCTTCTTCCAGCCTGTACCGGTCGGTGATGCCTGCGCCTCCCCAGCTGAAGGCGGGAAGGTATTTAGGCGGAAAATTGCCGCCAAACACGTTGCAGCTCACGCCCACCACGGTGCCGGTATTGAACATGGTATTTATCCCGCACCGGCTGTAATCGCCCATCATCACGCCGCATTTATTCCCCGCAGGCCAGTATTCCTGCTTCGCTTCCATCCAGATGCGGACCTCGCGGGCATTGTTCTTCATATTGGAACAGCTGGTATTGGCCCCAGGTTGCACCATTCCCCGATCACCGCATCCCCAGGTAGCCGTCGTGCCCCTTGTTGGAATTGGCGAAAAACACGGTGTTCTTGATCTCTCCGCCCGCCACGCTCTTCGGTCCGAGCGAGGTAGCACCATAAACCCGGCTGCCCATCTTCAATACCGCGCCTTCACCCATTGCAAAGGGCCCCGGATGAGGTTCCCTTCCATGATCTCCGCATCTTTCCCTACATAAATAGGCCCGGAAGCCGCGTTCAGTACGCTGCATTCCACTTTTGCGCCCGGCTCCAGGAAGATCTGAGCCGGGTTCACCACCTGGTTGGTTTTGGAAACAGGAGCCGATTTGCGGCCTTTCGTCAGCAGTGCGAAGTCGTCGCGAAGGGCGGCGTCATTATGCTGCACGATGTCCCAGGGCCGGTCTACCCGGCGGATATCCTCCTCGTATTCCTGCCGCACCAGTGTTGCGGGAGCAAAGAAGTCTTCCCCGCTGATGACCTTCGCCAGCAGGCGGCCGTTCTTATAGAGTTCCTGGCCCGGCTCCATGGCTGTAATGGTCTTAACAAGGCCGGCGGAGGGGAGGAGGTGCCCGTTTACCAATATGGTAACAGCGCCTGGCGGCGCTTTATGTAGGGGAATTTGGTTTGGAGATGCCCGGCGGTAATGCAACTGAGCGGCCCGGCGCCTAACCGGCGCTCCCATTTTTCGCGAATGGTAAGGATGCCTGTGCGGATATCCGCGGCAGGGCGGGTATGCGTAAAGGGTACAGCTCGTCGCGCTCGGGCGTGTCAAACAGGATGTAGTGAGGGTTCATATCCCGGCTAAAGTAAATAAAAATCCCGCCGAAAGCTTCGGCGGGACCAGTAAAATATGCAGAGAAGCCTTATTTAGCTTCTTTCTTGTAACGTTTGTTGAATTTGTCGATACGGCCTGCAGTATCCACCAGCACGTTTTTACCGGTATAGAACGGGTGAGAAGTGTTGGAGATCTCCAGCTTAATTACTGGATACTCGTTCCCGTCTTCCCAGGTGATGGTTTCACGGGTGGGAGTAGTGGATTTACCAAGGAAGCTGTCGCCATTGGACATGTCTTTGAACACTACGAATCTATAATTTTCCGGATGAATTCCTGTTTCATATCAATAAGTTAATAAATACAGAGCGCAAAGGTAGCGCAATATTTTTAAAATGCAAAGAAAATTTAGCTTTTCATGTTGACGTACTGGAGCGCGATTCCGAAGTTGGCCTCCCGGCACTTCTGTATAACTTCCTGTAAATCATCTATTTTTTTCGCTGTTACTCGTACAATATCGTCCATGATGGCGGCTTGCACCTTCAGGCCGGAATCCTTGATCATTTTCACGATCTTCTTGGCGTCGTCCTGCTTGATGCCGTTGCGCACGGGAACCTCTTTTTTACGATCTTCCCGCTTACATAATGCTCCTTGCTGAGGTCGTAGATCTCGGCGGCCAGCCCCTGCCGCATGCTGCGGCTGATGAGCACGTCGATCACCTGGTCCAGCTTCATATCGGTTTCTACTTCCAGCTTCACGATCATCTCTTTCTTATCCAGCTCGATCTCCACGGGCGAACCTTTGAAGTCGTACCGGTTGTTGATCTCTTTTTAACCGTATTGATGGCGTTATCCAGGGTCTGGAGGTCTACTTTGCTCACGATATCGAATGAGGGCATATGCGCGGGTTTTTGAATAATGATTAAACGAGGGGCAAATATAAGAAAAAACCGCCACCGGAACCGGCAGCGGGAATAAGTAGAATGGCGGAGAATGGTTACATGAGTGGGTAAAGAGCCTGCCAGCGCTTAGTTGTTGTCTTGCGCATGGATTTGGAGGTTCGTTTTATCCCCTTTAATAGTAACGTTATCGTTTTTAAGATATTGTTTGTACTTGTTTTTAATGTCGTCTGATTGCTTTTTACCATTGATAAAGAGCTCGTCGCCCTTCTTTTCGATATTGTAGCCGGCTTCACGGTCGATAAGCTTGTCTGACTCCATAGCTTTCAGCAGGTTGTTATAGACGTTGCTGGTAGCCCTGTTTCTTTCCGTGAGCTCGCGGCTGGCATCGGCTGTAATACGGGCACGCTCTTGCTGGCGCACGGCTCGCTCGTGTTCGCGGAGGTGTTGCTCGAAACCCTATGATGGTCACGCACCGCCTGAAAATGAGCCTCCTGTGCGCGGTCGTTTGCATCTGCCGCTGCCTTGAAACGGGCTACATCGCGTTGGTACTTCATTTGTTCGGCTTTGAACCGGGTTTGGTCGGTTTTATATTGCTGCGCATCCTTGCGGAATTTAACTTCCTCTTTTTCAGTTCTTCGATGGCTTTGTTGATCTCCTGCTGCTTTTCTTTCCAGTTGATGTCCCTGATGTTTTCCTGGCTTCGTTCATGGCCTTTTCCCAATCTTCTTTGCTGAGCTGCTTTCGGGTGGCCTCGTCAAGATTTTCCCATTTCATATCTATCGCCCTGTCCATCTGCATTCGGAGCTGGTCGAAGTTGATATTTTCGAGCTGTTTCAGGGCATCCAGCCGCATCTTGGCAAAATCTTTATCCGAGAATTTTTGGTCAGGGAATCGAAATTGAACTTAAAAGACTGATCAAAATCGAAGTGCTTATCGAACTTGAAATTGAAGTTTTGATTTTGCAGCTTGATGTATTGTTCTTCAAATTCTTTCTTTTCGTCGGCCGACATATCATCGATCGAGTTATAGGTTTTCTTTTTCCCGTTTTTGTCGACGATTATGATCCGTCCGCCGGGCACTACGGTATCACCATAAGCCTGGAAGCCGATCTTCCCGGAGCCGCGGTAGAAAACAACGTCTCCGTTCCCGGTGTACATCGGGGCACCGGCGGCATTGGCGGTTGCATGTTCAGATGCGGAGCCGGGGGCACGGGCGACATTGGAGCTGTCGGAGGCATCGGTGGCGCAGGCGCGAGGGGCTGGCTAATGCCAGGGGGCAGGAGACGCCATCGGAGCCGGAGGAATGGGGGCGGAAGGAGGGGCGGGTATAACGGGCTCAGTGATGAAGTCAGGAACCGTATCAACCGTGCAGGGCTCAGCACATATTTCAACAGCCGGTGCAGGGGTGTTTTGTTGAGCGGAAGCGGCAACGGCATTTTGTCTTTTTTGCCATGTCTGCCATCGGGCGTGAGCCAGGCGATAGACACCAGGCCGGTGACGATGATCAGGAGTGCCAGGAGCCGCTGGCTATAGTTGAGATGTTTCGTTTTCATTTCCATGATGCGTTTGATGCGATGAAGTAAATGGTGCCGGTCATGCGCGGCGGCCATCGCCATCGGGTTTGCTGTAAGGCGGAATTCTTCCAGTGCAACCAGGGCTTTGGCGTAGTGCATGGGTTGAACGGTGCTGGCCAGAACGAGGTCGTCACAGCAATGTTCGCGTTCCAGGCGGATGTTGCGGGAAATCCACCATACGAACGGATTGAAGAAGAGGAGCGTTTCTACAATGGATTGGAAGATATTCAGGAGATAGTCGTTGCGTTTGATGTGAGCGAGCTCGTGAAGAAGGATAGCTTCCAGCTGCTCGGGGCTCAGGTTGTTGACCATGGCTGCCGGCAGCAGGATCACCGGGCGAACGAACCCTATCATCACCGGCACCTGCAGATGCCTGGAAATATGAAGGGCCACCTTCCTGGCGATACCCATCTTGCGGGCAAGGGTATCGAGATGCTCGTCCCAGACGGTGTCCAGCGTGGTCAAACCCTCATTGCGCAGCGTTTTCAGCTGTGCCAGGTCAACACACAGGCGGATCGTCATCACTGTTACGCCCACCACATAGATCCCCACCAGTATCGGAAAGAACGCTTCCATGCCCGGGAGTGCCATTTTCAGGCCGTCGGCCGGCGCCGGAGCAGTAGCGAAGGCAATGGGCACGCCCGCAGGAAGGGGCATTGCGCCCATACCGCCGGATGCCGCCATCACCGCAGCTTCTGAAGCTTCGCGGATCGATCTCCATTGTGTGGCAAACGTGGCGCCGAACCATCCCGCAATACCCGTCAAAGACAGAAAGGAGAGATGGTATTTGATAGACGGCCCGGCCTGCGGCCAGAGCCACAGCACGATGCGCAAACAGAGAAAGACGCAGCAGCCCTGCCAGAATGAGTGCAGGATCGTCCAGCCGAACGCCTGGATAAGGTCAGTGAAAGGAAGTAACGAGTGCATAAAACAATTATTACGACTGTTTTTTATCGATTTCGTTCAGATATTCCCGTATGCGGTCGAGCTCCTCCTGCGAGGATCGGTGCCCACCAAGGGCCTGCATCACAAGCTGAGACGCCGAGCCGGAAAAAACCGTGTCGATCATCTTTTTCAACAACTGCGCCTGTGTTTCTTCCTTTGGAACGGCAGCTTCATAAATATGCGTCTTGGCGCTTGCATCCCGCTGCAGCAAGCCCTTTTCATGCATGATCTGCATCAGCTTCAGGGTAGTGGTGTAACCCGCCTCCTTCTGCTTCTCCAGGATCTCATGCACCTCCTCACCGTACTGGCCCCACGCTCCCACAGGATCGTCAGGATCTCCAGCTCGCTTTCGGTCGGACGTATATGCTTATTGTTTGCCTTGTTTTCCATGATTTCTCTCCTTTGTACGAATTTCTTCGTAATCAAATGTACGATAGTTTTCGTAAATGCAAAATATCCATGATTATTTTTGGATGAGCGGCATGCCGTGAGGAGGAGTGGGCGGCGCTGAAACGGACCGGCGGAGGGCTTTAGCCGTCTTCCCCTTCCCTTCACGTTCCCATCCGGGCGCACCGAAGACATACATCCATGCCTCTTTCCAGGTTCGCGCGCGCCGCAGGTCGCGCCAGATGGCCGCCCATTCATGCGTTGCAATACGGAGTGGATTATAAGTCCCGATGTTCACCGTCAGCCCATATACCGGCCTTTCTTCCTCCGGCTGGAAAGTACCGAACAGGCGGTCCCAGATAATCAGCACCCCGCCGTGGTTGCGGTCCGGTATTTGATCTCGGAGGAATGGTGAACACGATGGTGGGAAGGGGTATTGAACACAAACTCCAAAGGCCGGGGAGCTTATTGATGGCCTCCGTATGTATCCAGAATTGATATAACAGGCTGACCGACTGCATCGCCATGACCATGGCAGGGTGGAAGCCGGCCAGGGGCATCCAGATCCAGAACAGGAAGGCCCCGCTAAGGTTGCCCGTCCAAGTCTGACGGAGGGCTGTGGATAGATTGTATTTGCGGCTGGAATGATGGACCACATGCGAAGCCCAGAAATACCGGATCTCGTGGCTGCTGCGGTGAAACCAATAGTAGGTGAGGTCATCGGCGAAGAAACACAGCACCCAGACCCACCATACAGCGGCATCCAGCGTAAATAGCCGGAACTCGTAGGCTGCCAGGTAAACGAGGTAAATGACGGCCTTGGTGAAAAGCCCTATAATAACGTTCCCCAACCCCATGGCGATGCTGCTGGCGGCGTCTTTCGTTTCGTACAAATCCCGCTTTTCGACCGCCGAAAAGATCACTTCCGCGGTGATCAGCAGGATAAAACCGGGTATGGCGAAATGTATCAGGTCCATAAAAACGAATCATCTTTATCGGTATGGGAAAGCCGGTGGAATATTCCTTTTGCCAAAAGTTAACGAAAATTCCTGTGCCGGCCATTCCTGCCGCTAAAGATGATCCGTAAATGACGTGCCTAGAAACGGCCCGCCTTGATGGTGAAGTGGGCGGAAGGCCCGCTCAGCTTCTCATCGGTGATGCCATCCGTGCTGGATCCCTTTACGAAGCGGTAAGATCCGCCAATGCCGAGCCGCAGGAAGGAGGTGATATTGAGCTCCAGGTTCAGGTGAGGCTCGCCCACGAAGAAGCCGCTGTAGCCGATGGACTCGAACTCGTCCCAGCCTTTGTACCGCTCGTTCTTCATAACGCCGCCGCCGCCGATCAGGCCGCCCACGGCGAGGTGCACAAGCTTATTTCCTTTGATGGTATACTCCGGCACAAAGCCGGTATACCACATGTTCCAGTACAGTGTCGGGTCTGCCGGGTTCATCCGCGGCGCTTCGATATCGTTGACCAGCGCATAGGCGCCGGCGCCCAGCATGAGTTTGCTGTTGAGCATCACGCCTGCGTATCCGCCCAGCAATACGCCGAACTGATCGTCGAATGTTGTGAATTTGACAGTGGGGCGCCGAATCCGCCCACCCTTACCTTCCCGCCGCGGGAGAGGCTCTCGATCTTATCCTGCGCAAAGGCCGGTACCGTGCAAAGCATGGCCAGGGCAAGCAGCAGGCGCTTACCTGTTCTTTTCATAAAAAGTTGTTTTTAAGGGGTGATCTGTTGGTTGACTATTTTATTTCTGCATGGTTTTTTCCCTGAATGATACCGCAGACGTCCCGAACCACCAAGTACCCGCCCGGAGGCGTTCTTGTCCGTATTCAGCACGTTGGTGGGCACGTTTTCCAGTATCTTGGCAAACAGCCCGCCATTGTCGACCTGCTGCTGCACCTGGTCCAGGAAAGTGTAGCTGGGCTTGGTTACCGATGCCAGGCGTACGATCACTTTCTCGCCTTCCTGGTAGGGCTTGTCATAATCGGTGATCCCTTCTGAAATAGGTTGGATGAAGCTCAATCCGTCCGCCACGTCTTCCGCGAAGGAACCGTCAATGGCAAAGATGTCCTCAATGCGGTTCTGAAGGGTGTTGCGGTAGCTGCGTATCCAATACCAGTCAGGCGCTCCTGCCAGGTCCTTTCCATAGAACCGCGCGTAAAAGCCTTCTTTCCCGGAGATGGATTCTTCTTTGGTCTTGAAATCCGCGGCGATGGAATCAACCAGCGGTACGCGTTTCACGGTGTCTGTCGCTTCGAAAATGCCTTCTTTCAATTCCAGGCGCAGCTTGTAAACATGTCCTACTTCCGCGATCTTCTGACCCGCGCCGGGGTCGTGGCTGTACACGCCGTCTGCGAACGTAAAGGTGAATGTCTTGTTTGCGGTCATATCGGTCACGGTCACTTTGGCGTCGCTCACCACAGGCGCGGAGGCGGAGCCGGTGTAAGGGACGGTCTGCGTGAGGCGGATCTGTTGCTTCCCGGCACGTCAGTGATCCAGGCGTCCACGACGGTGTAAGTCTTTCCATTCGGCACTTCGAGGTCGATCACGTCTTCGCAGGCAGTAAAACCCGCAGCGGCAGTGAGAAGGGCGATGGTGATGTGGTTCCTTTTCATATAAAGCATGCTTGGAGATTAGAATTTGAAGTTATAAGTGATACCGGGAATAATGGACCCGATGATGCTGAGGCGCACGGCCTCTTTCTTGGACGGATCGTCCGGGTTCTGACGGAAGTATACGGTATAAGCGTTCCTCCGGGCGTACACGTTGTACAGGCTGAACACCCATTCGCCTTTCCAGCGTTTCAGTTGTTTACCCTTGTAGGTAAATGAAAGATCGAGGCGGTGGAAAGGTTTCAGGCGGTAGTTATTACGCTTTTCAGTGGTGTTGTAAGGAATATCCCAGTCCTGGAACTCCAGGCGGCTATCGGCCAGCGTGGCGGGAGTACCGGTCGCGTACATCCAGTTGGCGCTCAGGCTGGCGCGTTTGGTAAACTCATGGCTCACCACGAAGTTCAGGTTATGGGTGCGGTCGTAGCGGTTGAGGAACCACTCGTTCAGGCTCAGCCCCGGCGTCTTGCGCTCGGTACGGCTGAGGGTATAGCTCACCCAGCCCGTCGTAGATCCGATATCTTTCTTGACGTACAGTTCCAGCCCGTATGCCCGCCCTTTCGCGGCCAGCAGATCGGCTTCGATGTATTCGTTGAGATTCAGGTCTGCATTGTCGATGAAGTCCAGCTGATCCTGCATGGTTTTATAAAACACTTCGGCAGACAGTTCGAACTTATCGCCGGGGCGTTATAGAAGTAACCCGCCGTCACCTGGTCTGTCAGCTGCGGTTTCACGTTATTGGAAACGGGCGTCCAGATGTCTACCGGGGTAGGGGAAGCAGTGTTGCTCAGCTGGTGCATATATTGCGCGGAGCGGCTGTAGGCGGCCTTAATGGCGGAGGTGCTGTTGATGGCGTAACGCGCCGAGATGCGGGGCTCCAGGAAGTAATAATCTGCGATCTTTTGCCGGCTTCATAATCTTCCTTACCCACGAAGCGCTTGCGGATGCCCGGTGTGGTATCGGCATAATAATACGCAGTGCCTTTGCCAATGTACTGGAACCCGGAGAGGCGAACGCCGTATTGTACGCCGAACTTGTTGCCGGCTTTCCATTCGTGATCCAGGTATAGCGCGCCTTCCAGGGCGTTCTTGTCTTTCATCACGATGCTGCTTTCGCGCTCATCCACGCGGGAGAGCGTGCTGCCCGGTTTGAAGGTGTAATAGGTGCCTTGTACCCCGAAGTGCAGCGTGTTGTTGGAATTCAGGTAGTAAGTGAAGGCAGGTTTCACACCGTAGTTGATGATATTCGACTTCCAGCTGAATTCCTGGTTGCTGGTAGATTTCTCATCGCTGAGGAACTTCAGGCTATAATCATATTTGGTGTAGTAAGTGGTCAGGTTCATGAACAGCCGGTTGTTGAAGATGTGGTTCCAGCGCAGCGATGCGGTATTGTTACCCCAGTTCATGTTGGCCTCTTTGCCGAATCCGAACACATCTCGGCCGAAGTATCCGCTGACGAACAGGCTGTTGTTCTTATTAAGCTGGAAGTTCACTTTGGCCGTCAGGTCGTAGAAATACAGCTTGGTGTCTTTCATGTCGCCTTTGAGGAAGGGCTTCATGAGCACGTCCATATAAGATCTGCGGCCGGCGATGATGAAAGAGGATTTGTCTTTCTGGATGGGCCCTTCCAGCGCCAGTCGGCTGAAGATATTCCCGATACCGCCCGTCATGCCGAACTTCTGGTTGTTGCCGTCCTTCATCCGGATGTCCAGTACAGAGGCCGTTCTGCCGCCATATTCAGCCGGGAAGCCGCCTTTAATGAGGTTGAGGTTTTCACCGCGTCAGGGTTGAATACGGAGAAGAAACCTAGCATGTGGGTAGAGTTGTAAACCGGCGCTTCGTCCAGCAGGATGAGGTTTTCATCCCCGTTACCGCCGCGCACGTTGAAGCTGGCGGCGCCTTCGCCCACGGTGTTCACGCCGGGCAGCGTCTGGATCACGCGAAGTACGTCCACTTCTCCCATAAAGGTGGGCAGCTTCTTGATTTCCGCGATATCGAGCTTATTGAGGCTGGTATTAAGGGTATTAATGTTCTTTTCCTGTGCCTTGCCGGAGATCACCACCTCGTTGAGCTGTTGGTCGGCCTGTCCCAGTTTGATGTCCAGCCGCTTGTTGGCGGTCAGGTCGATGGTGAATTTCTGGGGTTGATAACCGATATAAGAGAACTGGATATCATGTTTGCCAGCGGGCAGGGTGAGGGAATAGAAGCCATATTCGTTGGTTACGGTACCGATGGAAGTACCGGGTTTCCCTATGGAAATGCCGATGAGCGTTTCGCCGTTTTTTTCATCTTTGACATAACCGCTGATGGTGTACCGCTGTTGCGCCAACGCAGCGGTTGTCGCAATCAAGGTCAGTAAAAGGCTCATCAGCAGCCGGGCTGTTGCTTTCATATATTGGTTTTCAGTTTATAGTGATGGCGGAAGTTTGTTCCGGTGAAGCGTCTCCGGTTGTTTTCCGATCATATGACGTGCAAAATAGAACATACCCCTATGGCAGGGAAATTAAATCTGCGCAACAGCAGGTATTTACATCCGGGATGAGAACGGCTTTGGGGTTAAGTAGTTGTTTTTAAGGGAGATATGGATACAGGGCTGTTTTGTTGGATGGTTCAGGGTCCGTCAAACCTCCGTCCATCCTCCGTCGGCATCCGGCCGTAGCAAGGGTTTGACGGTAGTTCGACGGAGGATGGACGGAGGTTTGACGATAGTTTGGTATTAAAAAACGCCTGGGGTAACCGAATAAAGTTGCCGGACGGGCGTTAATGGGGAACGGTAATCTGACAGAAATCATGTTTTTTCCGCCGGAAAGGGCGGACTTTCATGCCGCGTACGGATAACATTATTCCAAAACCGCGCACTGGAACCCCAGGTCGCGCACAAAAGAAACAACCTGATGCTCTTCCATCTCCGGGCAATCCACCCGCAACACCCGGTCGCAATCCTCCAGGTCGAGGGTGCAAAGGGTAGCGGAAAACTCGCCGGACAAGGCACGGATCACCTGGTTTTTCTCTTTGGGTACTGATATTTGTTTTGAAGATGCCGATCATGGTCCGATTTTGAATTAATTTGCCTCAAAATTCGCACCTCGCAGGTTTATCGGCTTGCATCAAACGGATTAAAACTTACATCAAACGGATTTTCTATGCCATTTACCGTCACAAACGAACGCAAAGAAGTCTTGTTTCACGACAACACCATGATGAGCACCGAGTACTACAGCGGCAGGGAACTCACAGAACGCCATCATAAACTGGACATCAAGGCCGGAACTGCCGAGTTCAATGAGATCTGCTTCGACGGACTGCTCATGGGCTTCGGACGGGCAGTTATTAATGAGAAGGTCCAGTGGAAAGCCACGACACCCTGCAGCGGGTAGGCATGCATTTCATGCTGAAAGGGGAGGTGACAGCCAATATCAAGGGCATGCGCCGGATCATGAAGACCCGCCAGTTCGAGCATAACCTCGTCTACAGCCCCGAACCGGAAGAACAGGTAAACGTTGACCGCCAGCCGGAAATCAATGTGTTTGCGCTGACATTTCTCAAAGACCGCTTCATCGAACTGGCCCATCACAACGGCCCCGTTCTGGAGCGCTACGGCGAAAGCGTGGAAAACGACCGCCCTGTATTCCCCGACCGCACCTACCAAATGACGCAGCGTATGATGCAGGTGATCGATGAAGTGAAGAACTGTCAATTCAACGGCGGCATCAAGCGCCTGTTCCTGCAATCCAAAGCCATAGAGCTGCTGGCGCTCCAATGCGAGCAGATCGAACTGTACGACCTCAACCGCCGCCCCGCACGCTCCGTCTTTAACAGCACCGACGAAGAAAAGATCCGCTATGCCCGCGACCTGCTGCTGGCCAATGCCCAGGAACCCCTGTCGCTGGCGGAGCTCTCCCGCCAGGCGGGCCTCAATGAGTTCAAACTGAAAAGCGGGTTCCGCAAAGTGTTTAATAATTCCGTGTTCGGCTACCTCAGCGAGCACCGGCTGGAAGAAGCCCAGCGCATGATCCGCACGGGCAACCGCAGCTTTACCGAGATCGCAGACGACCTGGGGTATTCTTCTTTACAACATTTCAGCCATGCATTCCGGAAAAAGTACGGTTGCAGCCCCAGGGAATTTCAAGCCAGATAACCTAACGTACAAGACATAAAAAGGCCGCCGCTGTCCGACAGCGCGGCCTTTTTCTTTGTTTCACCGTATTATCAGGAGAAAGATGTTTTATGCGCTTCCAGGAAAGACTCGAATGTTACAGGGTCTTTACCCGTGATGTCCTTGATGGCGGAGGTCACCAAAGCGCACTTACCGGCTTTTACGGCTGCCATGAGCCCGGCCAGGTAATGTGCTGCGCTTTCGGGGCTCCGGAGCCTACCATCGCCCCGATGAGCGCCGCTTCGGGAATATCTTCATACGTTACTTGCCTGCCGCCGGCTGCGCTGATAAGCGCCGCTACTTCGTGATTATCGTATGCCTTAGGGCCGGTCAGCGTCAGTTCCTTACCAACCAGCGCGCCGTTCAGCAAAAGTTCCACCGATACGGCCGCGATGTCTGATGCGGCGATCAGCGAGTATTTGCCGTCGCCGGCCGGTACGAGGATCTTGCCTAATTGCTTGATAGTAGGACTGAAAGGCCCGCCCGCAAAGTTTTCCATAAAAGAATTAGGCCGTACGATGTTATACGGGATGCCCGATGCGATCAGGTATAACTCTACCTGCCGGAGGGGCGCTGATTCCACATTTTCCACCCCGATGGCGGAGAGGAACACGATCTTCTTTACCTGTACCTTTTTCGCTTCGTCAATAAAGGGGCGCAGCTTGGCCGGGGCGTCCGCATCCAGTGGAAGGGCGGAAAGGAATACCAGGTCAATACCGGAGAGTGCGGGAGCGAAAGTGGAAGCGTCCTCCTGCACCAGGCGCACCGCGCTCACGTTCGCCGCCGGGGCCGTGTATTTCTCCGGAAACCGGGTGGCTGCTTTTACGGTCAGCCCAGGCCTGCCCGCCAGCGCCTTTACCACTTCTTTACCCGCAAACCCCGTTGCGCCAAGAACCAGAATAGTGTGTGACATATCGTTTTGTTGTTTATATTGTTATAAAAAATGTTACAGTTATAAGTATAAAAAAGCCTAGAAGTTTTTTTGCAGAAACGAAGCAAGGGTGATCTTCCCCAATTCCCGGCTTACGGTATCGTCAATACTGGTGAACAGGGTGTCCAGGGCCTTATTGATACCCCGGCCTACCGGACAGGAGGGATTCGGTTCATTCGAGGAATACCCGAAAATATGATCCTCTTTCACGCCCGCCAGCACATCCGACATCCGGATGTCTTTCAAGGGCTTTGCCAGCCGGTTTCCTCCGCTCTTGCCTTCCTTGCTCTCCACCAGCCCGGCGCTGCGCAGCGCCGCCAGCTCCTGCGGACCAGCGCGGCATTACTGTTCAGCGACCCCGCGATATAATCGGAGGTTAGCCACTCGTCAGGGAAGCCCCATGAGCGAAAGGATATGAACATGTATGGCAAACTTGCTGCGAATCATTCTGTAATATTTATAATTACAGTACAAAGGTAGGATATCTTTCCATTCCACCAAAAAATTCCCGGACCGCCGGACAATAGAAAGGCCGGTCTCTGGGTGAGACCGGCCTTTCTATCGAAAATCAGTTGACTTAGAATGTAACCGCGGCTACTTCAGCAGCGGGTTTCTCAGCAGCAGGCTGTTGTTTCACAACAGGCGGTGTTTGCTTATGGATGTGAATCTCAGCCAGGGTAGGCGCGATCACCAGCGAAACGATGGACATCAGTTTGATGAGGATGTTCATCGAAGGGCCGGATGTATCCTTGAAGGGATCACCAACGGTATCGCCGGTTACGGAAGCCTTGTGGGGCTCGGATTTCTTGTAGTAGGTTTCACCGTTGATCTGAACGCCTTTCTCGAAAGATTTCTTGGCATTGTCCCAAGCGCCGCCGGCGTTGTTCTGGAACATACCCATGAGCACGCCGCTCACGGTAGCGCCGGCGAGGAAACCGCCCAGCACCTCAGGGCCGAACACAAAGCCCATTAAAAGGGGCGAGATCAATGCGATGGCGCCGGGCAGCATCATTTTACGGATAGATGCTTGGGTGGAAATAGCCACGCATTTGTCGTATTCCGGTTTGCCCGTGCCTTCCATGATGCCGGGGATGGTACGGAACTGGCGGCGCACTTCTTCCACCATGGCCATGGCCGCTTCGCCTACCGCACGGATGGCGAGGAGGAAAAGATGAAGGGGATCATGGCGCCGATGAACAGGCCGGCCAGGACGTCCGCTTTATAAATGTCGATACCGGAGATGCCCGCTACGCCAACGAACGCCGCGAAGAGCGCCAGGGCGGTCAGTGCAGCCGAAGCGATAGCGAATCCTTTACCGGTGGCGGCGGTGGTGTTACCCACGGCGTCCAGGATGTCGGTTTTTTCACGAACGTCTTTAGGAGCTCGCTCATTTCAGCGATACCGCCGGCGTTGTCAGCAATAGGGCCGAACGCGTCGATCGCCAGCTGCATGGCGGTGGTAGCCATCATACCGGCCGCTGCGATCGCAACGCCGTAAAGGCCCGCGCAGGCATAAGAGCCGTAAATACCGGCAGCCAGCACGATGATGGGCAGCAGGGTGGATTCCATACCCACGGCCAGGCCGCCGATCACGTTAGTTGCGTGGCCGGTGGAAGACTGGCGGATGATAGACATCACGGGGCGCTTGCCCATCGCGGTATAATATTCTGTGATGATGCTCATGAGGGTACCTACTGCCAGGCCCACGAAGATGGCGCCCAGCACGCCGTTCTGGGTGATGGCGATGGCGCCGTCGCGGAGGGCGTCGCCGCCGATCCAGTCGCGCTGCAGGTAGAAGGGCTCTGCCGGGAGGATCCAGTAAACCAGGCCAACGCAGGCGATGGCCGTGAGCACGATGGATCCCCAGTTACCCATGTTCAGCGCTTTCTGCACCGCGCCGGTGCTGAGACCGGCGGATTCGCTGATGCGCACGAAGAAGGTGGCGATGATGCTGAAGATGATACCTGCTCCCGCAATCACCATGGGGAGAAGGATGGGGACAAGCCGCCGAAGTTATCCGTGGCGCGGGCTTCGCTGCCCAGTACCATGGTGGCGAGCACGGTAGCTACATAGGAACCGAAAAGGTCGGCGCCCATACCTGCCACGTCGCCCACGTTATCGCCCACGTTGTCTGCGATGGTAGCGGGGTTGCGGGGATCGTCTTCCGGGATGCCGGCTTCCACCTTACCTACCAGGTCTGCGCCTACGTCGGCCGCTTTGGTATAGATACCGCCACCCACACGGGCGAACAGCGCAATGCTTTCCGCACCAAGCGAGAAGCCGGTGAGCACTTCAATGGTCTTTACCATTTCGGCGGTATTGGCTTCCGCGCCGAAATAAGCTTTGAGGATGATGAACAGTCCGCCGAGGCCCAGCACCGCCAGACCCGCAACGCCCATGCCCATTACCGACCCGCCGGTGAAAGACACCTTCAGGGCTTTGGAGAGCGAGGTACGCGCCGCCTGGGCGGTACGAACGTTTGCCTTGGTAGCGATGCGCATACCGATGAAACCCGCCGTAGCGGAGAAGATGGCTCCGATTATGAACGCCAGTGCGATCGTCCAGTCGGAATTAGCATGCGAGTAGCCCATATACCCCAGCAAAAGGGCGGCGATGATCACGAAATAGGTGAGAATCTTGTACTCTGCTTTCAGGAAGGCCATAGCGCCTTCGGCAATGTGTCTGGCAATGTCCTGCATCCGCTCGTTTCCCGCATCCTGTTTAGACACCCAGGCGCTCTGTACCGCGGTAAATAATAGTGCAATCAGTCCGAACAGTGGAATAATGTAAGCTATACTCATACTCTTTTAATCCGTTTAAAAATTACAAGGCTTTAGATTATGATTTTCAAGGTTGACGAAGATAATGTATTAGAATTTATTTTACTAGTCATCTAATATATTTACTATAAGCGTAATATGGACGCTACTGCTGTATCTCCGCATACGCCTTTCCGAGGTGCCCGATAATATCGGAAGCGATGAGGCTTTCGGGAAGCGCCCGCCGCCAGGTCGCCCGCCCTGCCATGCAGCCAGGCGCCCAGGATAAGCGCGGCCTTCGGGGCATACCCTGCGCCAGGAGCCCCGTCAGTATACCGGTGAGCACATCCCCGCTGCCCGCCGTCGCCATGCCCGGGTTACCCGTCGGGTTAAAGAACACCGCCCCGTCCGGACAAGCCATCGCCGTGAACCTCCCCTTTAAAAGGATATATTGGTGCCATTCCGCGGCCTTTGCCCGCAAAGGGATAATCTCTCAAATTGATCGTCAGACGCGCCAAAAAGCCGCTCAAATTCCTTAGGATGAGGTGTCAGGACGCAGCCGGGCGGCAGCAGCGGCAGGAGGGAAGGCCATTTGGAAAGTATATTGAGCGCATCCGCATCCAGTACCATCGGGCCGCGCCAGAGCCCAAGCAGGCGCTCCAACGCCTTTGCGGTAGCCGGCTCCGTCCCGATGCCAGGCCCGATGCCGATCACGTCATACTCCGGCGCGCGCTTCAGGCGGAAAGGCTCATCGAAATGCGCGGGATATAACGCCTGTTCTTCCGTTTCGCACATCGCTTCCGGGAAAGCCGTCTGCATGATCTCGTACCCGCAACGCGGAATATGCGCCGTCAGCAATCCGGCCCCCGCGCGCATCACCGCGCGCGCAGACAATACCGCCGCGCCCATTTTCCCGTAACTGCCCGCCACCAGTAACGCATGACCATAGGTGCCTTTGTGGGCAAATGGGTCGCGGGGACGGTAGATCGTGCGGATCATCTCCATATCCGTAAGATGATATTCCGTTTGAACCTCAGCCGTATAACCAGGGTGCAGCCCGATGGGGAGCAATATCGTTTCCCCGCCAGCAGGCCGTTTTCCGGCAGCAGCAGGGCGAGTTTCCAGTATTCGAATGTAAGGGTATAACGCGCATGGACACACGGGTGGCCCTTGGTGCTCTTGTCCGTCAGCAGGCCTGAAGGCAGATCTATCGAAACAATGTCCTGCCGCGTGCGCTGGTCGTTTATTTGGTGGATGATGCGCGTGATCCACCCTTCCAGCGGACGGTTCAGCCCCGTCCCGAACAGCGCGTCCACGATCACGCCGGGTTCCTCCATGCGGGGAAAATCGCCGGGTTCGCGTATCACCTGTAGCTGAGGGAATAATGCCTGGTTGGCGAGATTGTCGGGCGAAGGATTCCCCTGCGCCAGGAGCCACGCTTTCACGGTAAAGCCCTCTTCCGCGAGCTGCCGCGCGATGGCCAGTCCATCCCCGCCGTTGTTGCCGGCGCCACAGAAGATGTAAAAGGGCGGTCGCTGCCCGCATATTTATCTATCAGCCATGCAGTACATGCCATCGCCGCGCGCTCCATGAGCTGCAGGCCAGCAATGGGCTCATGGGCGATGGTGTATGCGTCGGCCTCGCGGATCTGCCGGGCGGATAAGATTTTCATATCCTCCAAGATAACAAAAAAACGGCCGCTCCCTTGTCCGGAAGCGGCCGCCAACTCATTTGTGAATATGCGCCTTAGAAGGTGTAACGCGCGGAAATACCACCCATTTCACGCCCGATCCAATCGTTGTAATCGTCGTTGAAGTTGAAGTAGGGTTTCAGATCGGCGCTGAGGTTCAGCGGGATCTTTTTGAAGGTGTACTCCACGCCGAAGATACCGTCCAGACCGGCTACGGCCTTGGTGTTCTTGTTCCGGCCGCGGCCGTCTTCCCAGTCCCAGGCGCGCCAGAAGCCCAGGTGTGCGCCGCCGCCTGCATACATGTTCCATTCGGATTTACCGAATACGTTCCAGTGGTACTCGTAAAGACCGGTAAAGGTCACGTTGTTGGGCTCGTCGCCGCTGTTGATGTAGTGGGTAACGAGACCCTCGATGGCATGCGGCCCTTGAATGAAATGCTTTACGGTGAAGCCCACCAGCCAGGGTTTACACGCAGGCCCAGCGCGGTGTTGTAGTCGGCAGGATTGCCGCCTCCGCCGCTTCTGCGTTGTGCGTTAGCCTGGAAAGAAGTCATCATCAGTGAAAGTACTCCGAAGAGCAACAGAATCCTTTTCATATGTGCATTTTAGATTAAACGGTGGTGTATGTAACTTTTGAATATGCTATTTGTTCCTGCCGAAAATATACCTTGCCGATATCGCGAAATCCGCCAGGTCGGAAGACTCTCCGAAATGAATGGCAGGCTTCCAGTCTAGGCTGAGATTCAGGGGATAGGCGTGAAGTTGTAATTGATCCCCGCCACCCCGTCGATACCGCCGAGAAAGTGATGGGATCCGTCGATGTCCCGCGTGCCGAGATGCGCCCCTCCTCCCGCGTACCAACCGAACCCTTCCATGGTCAGCGCCGAAAGATCGAAATGATATTGATATAATGCGGTAACGGTAAACGTCTTGTTGTACAAGCCTACGATCCCTTCTGCGGCGGAGCGGTCGGTAAAGAAATACCGCCCGGTGACCCCGAGCGGAAGGCCCAGCCGCACGCCGGCTTCCTTCTGACCTTTCAGCGACTGCTGTGCACTGGCGCTGCCAGCCATGCAAAGCAGTATCATGGCATAGATGACACGGTTCTTCATGTAATAATCATTTTGCAATAACAATGCCAAAGGCGGACAGGAGCGGAAACGGTGACATAGGCGCCCCAATAACGGGCTGGCTGCATCAATTATTTTGCTGCGCGCGTAAACTCCGTAAAAAATAAAACCGGCCAGCGACGCGATCAGCGATGCGAGTATCACCGACATGATGGATACGATCTGGATGTATTCCTCATCAAACGCCAGCGAGGCGATGAATATGCTCATGGTAAATCCGACCCCGCGATCATCCCCACACCCCACAACTGCTTCCAGCTGGTCTGGTCGGGAAGGCTGGCGATACGCAGCTTCACGGCGAGGAAACTCATCCCGAAGATGCCGAGCGGCTTGCCCAGTACGAGGCCTGCAATAATGCCGTAGCTCACCGTATGGGAGAACGCGGAACCCAGGTCTGCCGGGAAAACGATCGCCGTATTCGCCAGCGCAAAGAGGGGCATGATGATGAAGTTCACCGGATCGTGCAGCGCATGTTCCAGTCTGTCTATCTTCGTCAATGGTATGCAAAACGCCAGCAGCACGCCCGCAATCGTTGCATGGATGCCCGAGTTGAAGATGCAATACCAGAGCACGATGCCCGGCACGAAGTAGAAGATGAGCCGCTGAACCTTCAACAGGTTCAGGATCGCCAATAATGCGATAATGGCCGCCCCACCCAGCAGGTAAGCCGTATGTAATTCATCCGTATAAAAAATAGCGATGGTCAGGATAGCCCCAGGTCGTCGTCGATGATAGCCAGCGCCGTGAGGAAAATCTTCAACGGCAACGGCACGCGGTTCCCCAGCAGCGAAAGTATACCCAGCGAAAATGCAATGTCCGTGGCCATGGGGATGCCCCAGCCATGATGGTAATCGGTCTGGCTATTAAAAGGGCATAAATGAGCGCGGGTACCAGCATCCCGCCAATCGCCGCCAATACCGGCAGCATTGATTTGCGGATTGTGGCCAGCTCACCCGTCGTCAGCTCTCTTTTTATTTCCATCCCCACCAGGAAAAAGAACAATACCATAAAGCCGTCGTTGATCCAGACCAGCCAGGAGTTGGGCAGGTGCAGCCCGTTCCATTCCAGGTGATGCCCTGTTTGCGGATCGAAGAGGCGGGAGAAAAACTCCGTATAGCCAGGTCCGAAAGCCGAATTTGCCAGCACCATGGATACTACGGTGCACACGATGAGTACGATGCCCACAGCGCGGCTGTCATGCAGGAACTGCCAGATAGGAGATAGTATGCGTTCTTTGATGGAGAAAAGCTTCATGCCGTTGTTTTGGTGAAAGAATTACTGCCCCAGCAGTTCATATTTTGTCTTTGGCCTGCGGCCGATCTCCCAGCGGAAGCCTTTGAGCTTCTTCTCTTCCTGGGGATCTGGGAAAGGGGGTACATGGTGCCTTCCGGCTGCTTCACGAACACGATCCTTTCCAGCTCGCCGTTCTCGAAGTATACCCGGGTGTTGGCCGTTTGCAGCTTGTTCACCGAAATGAAGGCGCTGTCATCGTCCTGCACATAGTACACGTTTTCCGAGTTGCCGTTGACGTACATGGAGTCCAGTTTTCTTCACCGAAATACCCCAGGATGGTGTTGCCCTTGATCTGGTTGTACATATCGGGCCCCACTTCGCTGATGATCATGGCGTTCTGGTCGAGCAGCAGGCGGTCGGCTTTCCGGTTTTTGGTGAACAGGAAAATCGTGTCGCCGATGAGCTGATTGCCGTTGGCCCATAATACCGGGTTGCGGTAGAGGCGGAACAGCGAATCCACGCTCGAATAATATAAACTGTCCGCCACGCCCTGCAGCGAGTCGGAGAAGATGCGTACGTTATGGTAGGCAATGATAAAGCGCTTTTCCGTCGTGTCCTGCTTCGCCGCCAGGCTGTCTTTCCCGCTTTTCAGGCTGTCCAGCGCAATGCTGCTGTCGATCATCCTGGGTATCACACCGGAAAAGAGGGTATCGCCCGCTACGAACAGGGTATCGGTCTTGCCTTCGATGAGAGTCACGGGCTTTTGGGTGGCCAGCACGGATTTCTGTTGCTGGTTGATGATGCCGTAGTTGGCCAGCACGGCGATTTTCTGCGCCGTATCGCGCCAGATCATATTGCCCGTGGCAATGGAAATGCCCGTTTCCTTGTCGGTCTGGATCTCGTTGGCGGTGAAGGTATTGGTGCTGTCCTCGATGACGGGGCGCTGGCCGAACTGGCCGTACCCGCGGTCGGTATTATAATAACCATCGGTCACGTACATGGTCATTTTGCCGTCGTTGATGGTCGTCGGCGCCATGATGGTCGCGATCTTGGTATCGGTATTATACATGAGCGTATCCGTCCCCAGCGTGAAGTCGGGATCGATCACCACCACTTCTTTTTGAAGTACACGTCGTTGGTGCCGCCATAGAATATACCCTCTCGGCTGGTGAGCACGGTGTTGCCGTTCACGAGTTTTCCGCCCTTGTCGTACGTCCCGATCTTGGTGCCGAGCTCGTAGTTGAGGGTGGGGAAGTGAGTACGATCTTATTATCGGTCAGGCGTGCGTTCCCTGTCAGCAGGGCTTTGCGGTCGTTCCCATAATAAGTGAGCACATCGGAATATGTATGGACGCTGTCTGCCTGGTTGAGGTGAACGTTCCCCCAGGCATATACGATATTCTTATTCTTATCGAGCATGGCGCTGTCGCAGAACAGTTTGCTGGAACCTTGCTGGAACTGCACGTTGCCCACGAAGCGTTGTTCGGCGGCAGAGTCGGTCTGGATATTGATCATCCTTTCCGCATTATGGAGGCGGATAAGGCGGTTTGTGTCTTCCTGGAAGGGCGCGTACAAGCGAACGGGCGCCGCATTGCCGGCAGACATGGCTGCCGCCGCGCCTATTCCGCAGACGAGGACGAGGCCGTATATGGAATATTTGAACATTGTCGCGGTAATCATTGTGCGGTTGCGGTGTCGGAAGGAATGGGCACTACCTTGTTCTTTCTGCCGAACACGCTCAGGTGTACATACCGCCAGGGGTTATACCGCAGGTCTTCGAGCAGTTTGTTGAGGCTGCCGAGGGAGCCCTGCAGGTTGTTGTACACTTTGCGGTCGTTCATGAGCATGCCCAGCGATCCGTCTGTGCTGTTGATCTTCCCGGCCACTTCGTTCAGCCGCGCGATGGTGCTTTGCAGCGATGCGAGGGTAGTGTCGATCTGTCCGCCGGCGAGGGCGCCGGAAGCTTTATCGAAGTTGGTGAGGATATTGGAGATCTTGTCGTTGTTATTTTTCAGGTTGGCGGATACGGCGCTGAAGTTGTCAAATGTACCGGAGATTTTTCCGCCTTCCGCCAGCATGCCGTTGATGTTGCGGGTGGCGTTGTTCAGGTTGGCGAGGGTGCCGTTGAGGCCCGCTACGGCCTGGCGGATATTATGCTTGGTGGTGGTATCGAACACGGAGTTGACGGTCAGCAGCAGGGTGTCTACCGCGCCGAGGGTGGTTTCCAGTTTCTTCACCAGGGGCTGAGCTGTTCTTTCAGCGCGTCAGTGATGGATCCGTCTACGGCGGCGTAGATGGTGTCTTTGTTTTTAAGGAAGTCGTCTGTGTTACCGAAATCGATCTCCACTTTCCGGGTTCCGAGGAGGTCGGCGCTGATGCGGGCCACGGAGTTTTTGGGGATCTCGATGTTTTTATTGATCTGCAGGGTCACAAGTATACGGCCGGCGCGTTTGTCCATCACTTCGAGGCTTTGAACGGTGCCGATACCCAGTCCGTTGACCATAACGGCGTTGGAAGGCTGCAGGCCATTCACCTGCGTATATACGGCGTAGATGGTTTTTTTAGTGGAAAAGAGGCTTCTGCCTTTGAGGATGTTGAACCCCAGCACAAGCAGCACGATGGCGATCACGGTCAGAATACCTACTTTCGTTTCATTATTAACTTTCAGCATCGGGTAGAATTAGTTCGTTTGCAAAAATAGTTAAAACAATGGTGCGTCAGTCGTAGGTAACAGAATTAATGCAAAAGGCGGGCCAGTCGGGCGAAAAATGGGGATCAATCGATGCGCTCACCGTTCTTGTATGTGAGCACGAATGCGTCTTTGAATCCGTTTTTACGGGCTTTGTAAAGGGCGGCGTTGGCTTCGGCTTCGGTCCGGAAGATACCCCAAATATATTTATTGATGCGTTTTCCTTTCTGCCGGAGGGTTTCCCGCTCCACGCTTCCTTTTTCAGGTTCTTGAACAGCGAAGATTTCGAGGTATATACTTTTTCGGTAGTGAGCAGTTGCACCCGGAAGTCGGTACCGTCATCCCCTGAAGCGGAAGAGCCCCTGCAGATACTGCGGAGGGCTCCTGGGCCGGGTTCACCCGCGCGGGCGGGGAGTGGATGGCTGCTGCTGGGCGGGCGCTTCGGCGGGGCGGGCAGCGCCGCCTCCTGCTTTATGCGTCCTTTCCAGCTCGTCTTTATATTTTTGACCGCCCTGGCGATGCAGTGGGCCATTTCATTTTGGCCATCGGCGGAGTTCAGGTAGTTCTCTTCTTCCGGGTTGCTGATAAAGCCCAGTTCCACCAGCACGCTCGGCATGGCCGTGGCATGCAGCACCAGGATGCCTTTTTCGTTGCGCTGGCGCGCGCCGCGGCTGATACGCCCGGCATTGGTGAACTCGTCTTCCACGAGGTTCGACAGGCGGAGGCTCTGATCGAAGAACGCGTTGCGGAGGGTGTTGAGCATGATGATGGTCTCCGGGTCCTTGGTGTCCATCAGCTGCTGCGTCTCCTCAGAATTGGCGTCGAACACGATCACGGAGTTGTTCCGGAGGGATTCCGACTTCGCGTTGTTCTTGCTGGTGGCCCAGATATATGTCTCCGTTCCCTTGGCAGGGTTGGGGTACGATTCGTAAATGGGCACCTTACGGGTACGCTTGCGTTTTTTCTTGTCCCGGTATGTCTGCGTCTTGTATCCCGTAATTCTTTTAATATCAGGGGCTGCGTTGCAGTGGATGGAAATGAACAGGTCGCCTTTTGATTCATTGGCGATAGCCGCCTTGCGGTTCACATCGTCGTACCGGTCCACCTTGCGCGTATACACGATCTTCACGTCAGGGAACATCTCTTCCAGGATCTTGCCCAGACGGACCGATACCGCCAGCGTAATATCCTTTTCACTGGAATAGTTTCCGCGGGCCCCATGGTCATGCCCGCCGTGGCCGGCATCGATGACGATAGTGCGGATGGGCTTGTCCTGCACCGGGGACCTTAGAATCCGGTGCAATTTTTGCTTGAATGAAAAGGGTATAGAGCAGTCCTATGCCTAATCCTGAAAATAAAACTCTTTTCCAGCGCATGTCAATACTGTATTTTAATGGGTTGAGTCAGTTCCTGTCTTCTCAGGTCCATTCCCTGCCGCCGCAACAACCTCCATTTTGTATTTACGATCTATGTTATAAATTGTATAAAATCATGTAGGTTTGTGCCCGCTTAACAATGGACCCTTTCTGCAAAAATAATTTAAAAAACTTTTTAAGGCGGCGGTTCCTGCCGCTGATCGTACTTTTATTCACGGCCTGGTCCTTGTTTAAGACGAAATCGCCTTGGCTGCTGTGTTTCAGCCGATCTACTTTAACAAAATTTTCACAGACACCGTTCCCCGGCCCCACGCCGTATCATTCCCGGACAGGGATTCCTGGCCGCCGATACCCCGCGCCCGCGCCCTATCCCCGCGATAGACACCATACCGCCGGCAGCCGCAGATTCCATCGGCCTCGATTCCGCCGCTATCGCCGGAACGGACACTTCCAAAGTCAAACTTTCCAAAGACAGCCTCACCGCACCGGTCAATTATAAAGCCGAAGACTCTATCGTCATGTACGTGAAGAAAAAGAGTTCAGGCTATTTAATAAGGCCGATGTTAAATATGAAAATACCCAGCTCACGGGTAATACGATGGACTTCAACCAGGCCACCGGTATCCTCACCTCCCGGATGGGGTAGACACCGCCGGCAAGCCGCTGGATAAAGCCGTGGTAAACGACGGCGCCACCAGTTCGGAAATGGACTCCGTACAGTACAACTTCAACACCGGCAAAGCGATGATCTACCAGACCCGCGCCCAATACGGCGAGGGCTTCGTGGCCAGCCAGAAAGTGAAGAAGCAGCCAGATAATACCATCTTCGGCTTCCGCAACGGGTACACCACCTGTAACCTCGATACGCCGCACTTCTCGTTCCGCGCCAAAAGATCAAGGTGATCCCGAACAAACTGATCGTTTCCGGCCCCGCGAACCTGGAGATCGAAGGCATCCCCACGCCGCTGTTCATCCCCTTCGCCATTTTCCCCATCAGCTCAGGCCAGCGTACCGGCCTGCTGCCCCGCAATACGTAGTAAACCAGCAGAAAGGCCTCGGCCTGGAAAACGGCGGGTATTATTTCGGGCTGGGAGAGTACCGGACCTGACCGTCCGCGCCAATATATATTCCTACGGCAGCTGGGGCACCATGCTCAGTCCTACCTACCGCAAACGATACAAGTATAACGGCGGCTTCAATTTCGCCTATTCGCTCACCCGCACCGGCGACCAGGAGATCAAGGAGAACTTCACCAAGTCCAAAGACTTCCAGGTATCCTGGAGCCATAGCCAGGACGGTAAGGCCCGCCCTGGAACCAACTTCGGGGCCAACGTACAGTTCAGCACCGCCACGTTCAACCGGTACAACGTATACGACGCTTCGCGCAGGCTGAACAATAATATCCGCTCTTCGATCAACTACTCGAAAAGCTGGGTAGGCAAGCCCTACAACCTGACGCTCGCCGCCAACCACGACCAGAACAACGAAACCCGCCAGTATAACATCAACTTCCCCGATGGATCGTTCAACGTCAATACGTTGTATCCCTTCCAGCGGAAAGAAATGGTGGGCAATCCCAAATGGTACGAGAAGATCGGCATCAGCTATAATGGCCTGTTACGGAACAACATCCGGTTCGTAGACTCCACGTTCGGAACCGCCGCGATGTTCGACAACCTCCAGGCGGGCGTACAGCACCAGATCCCCATCACGTTGTCCATCCCCGTTACCCGGAACATCATCATGACGCCCAGCGTGAACTATACCGAGAAATGGTATATCCGCCAGCAGATACTCGAATGGAACCCGACAGACCAGAATTTCGATACCACCTACAATAAAGGATTCTTCCGCAGCAGTGCCATGTCTACCGGCGCTTCGCTCAGTACGGCGTTATATGGTATGTACGGGTTTAAGAGCAAGAAGTCGAAAGTACAGGCCATCCGCCACGTGATGCGCCCTAACATCGGTTTCAACTATTCTCCCAACCTCACCCGGACGGGCGGCAACGGCGAATACGACTCGGTGATCGTCAACAATAACGGCGATAAGATCGGTTATTCTAAATACCAGGGCGCCCCCTTCGGCGGTTCCCCAACCAGACCTTCGCCGGTATCTCCTTCGGGATCGATAACAACCTGGAAATGAAGGTGCGGAGCGACAAAGACACCTCCGGCTTCCGGAAGGTGAAGCTGCTGGACGGTTTTGGTATCAGCGGCAGCTATAACCTCATGGCCGATAGTATGAAACTCTCGCCTTTCATGCTCAATGCCCGTACGAACCTGTTCGATAAAGTGAACATCTCGGCCAGCGGTACCTGAACCCTTACCAGGTAGACAGGATCGGCCGGCCCATCAACAAATATGTCTGGAACGGCGACAAGTTCAGCCTCGGCCGCCTGACCAACGCCAATATCTCACTCAGTACCTCCTTCCAGAGCCAGGACGCCAAAACGAAGCAGAAGCAGAAGGAGAAAGAGGAGATGGAGGAAGACGGGCAACTGCCTGAAGCCCAGCTGGAAGAGCAACGCCGCCAGCTGGAAATGATGCGGGCCAACCCGGGAGATTACGTGGACTTCGACATCCCCTGGCGCCTCGACCTGTCTTATACACTGGCATACAACCGCGGCCGCTCGATCGACCTGCTGCGCGATACCACCATTTTCACCCAGTACCTGGGCTTCAACGGCGACTTCAGCCTGACGCCCAAATGGAAAGTGATCATGAACAGCGGTTTCGACTTCATCAACAAGCAGATCGCCTACACGACCCTCACCATTTCCCGCGACCTGCACTGCTGGCAAATGAGCATCAACCTGGTGCCTTTCGGTAGTTACCGGCAGTTCAGCATTACCATCAACCCCAAAGCCGGCATCCTCCGCGACCTGCGCATCAACCGAACGCGGCAGTTCATGGAGTTCTGACAGGGGTAAAAGTGACATAACGCATTATAATTATAACTAATGATTGCCGGGCCCAGCGCCCGGCAATTGTCATCTAACCGTATTGTAACCGTATTGCAACCGTATTAAAACCGTAGTCTAACCGTATTGTAACCGTATTGTAACCGTATTGTAACCGTATTGTAACCGTATTAGGACCGTATAGGGACCGTATAGGGACCGTATAGGGACCGTATTGGTTTCGTATTGGCGCCGTAATGCCTTAGTATGGATACCGCATTGTAACCGTATCTGATGTACGGTTCCGGAGAAGTATACTTCCGGGGTAGAATCCTATGGGTTCATTAAGGGATACTTAAGGGTTCATGTATATCTGGTGTATATCAAACAGTACTCCCGTCAATACAGTAAAGGATTTGGAGGGAAAAAGGAGGGAAAGACCATGGATAGAGGAGATATTCCTTAAACCCTTAGGCTGATATTGCTGTACCCCGAACAAACTTAACTAGCCCATAATCAATTGTTTACCTAAAAACGCTACAAAACGCTGCAAAATAAGTGTATACGGCGTTTTTCTTTTTCCCTCCCCGGCTTACCGCTACATTTGACCTAGTTCTTTGACATATGGTCACAATTAACACGGTAAATTACTATAACTCGTTGAAAGGCAATGAGATGATTTGTTCTACATATTCTAACAGTGTGTAATTCAATATCTTACACGCTCTCGTCTGCCGCTCGTCTGCCCTTCGTCTGCCCCTCGTCTGCCGCTAACTCCCTTGTAATTGGCCTGTAATTCCCCTCTAATTGGCCTCTAATTGGCCTTGGGCTAGCATGTAACCTGTGGGGCAAGGCCTTAAAACCAACAGGCCGGCCATTTGGCCAGCCCGCTGAAATAGATCGTTAATGTGCTGAGGATCAGAAGTTAAAGATCCCGGCGATACCGATAAGGTCCATTTTGTTCTCATTCACTCCTTTGAAATAGGAGGCTTTGATCTCAATGTTGTTCCCCATATCGCCCATGGCGAAGCGTACGCCCGCATTGGCGGCATAGCCGAATGTGGTGCCGCCCACGTTTTTCACGTTGCCATTCTGATCGAGCTGGTCGGTGGAGGCGCCCCAGTGGAAGCCGCCGCCCCGCCAATGAACCCGCCGAAACGGCTTTCATTGTCAAGAGAAGAACCAGCCCCAAAGTTGAGGTTCAGCATTACCGGGGCATTGATCAGGATGCCCAGCTTAAAGTCTTCCGACGCTCCCTCGCGGGAGTTGTATTGTCCGCTGCCGGAGAAGGCCAGGCTAATGGGAATACCAACGGAAACAGACATGCTTTCCCCTTCCACGAAGTTGAAGCGGGGAGAATAGGTAAATCCTACGGCAGTGCTCATGTCTACGTCCTTGTAACTTTCAAAAAAGGCGCAAATACCGGCTCCATGCATAAAGGATTGGGAAAAGGCACAGGTGGAAGACAGGCATACGCCTAACAGCAATAGCAGTTTTTTCATGTGGGTGTGCAGTAAAGGGATTAAAAAAGTGATATGTATAAAAATAGTTATCCGGCGTGAAAATCAAAAGAAATGGCGCTTATCTAGATAAAAAAACCGGGCAGGAATGCCCGGTCGAACAGATGTCCATTGTTAATTCACCGGGGTGAATGTCTTTTGCGAGGATAATGACGCTGGATGAAACGGGCGATGCCGGGAAATAATGTTGGGAAGTATAAGGTTCCTCCCCGATAACTACAGGATGGATAGGCTGGTGGCGCAGATAGTGGGACTCGTCGCCGGTCAGGCGGATGTGGACGAACGTGGGCCCCAGGGACTGCAATTGTTCCAGTAAACGGAGGATCTTCTCGTGGACGGGGTGGTCGGATACGGCAGATTGCATGGGATTGGATGAATTTGTGAATGGAAAGTTAAGGAAATTTCGGTCTGTTGGGCCAACGCCCAACAACTTTTGGAAAGAAAACAATCAATTTGGCTGCCGCAATCGCATGGCGAACGGCAATCAGCATACGGAAAGGAAAGCCATTGGTCAGAACATCAGAAAGATCAGGCTGTCGGCGGGGCTCAGCCTCCGCAGGCTGGCCGCGTTGTGCCGGATAGATCATGCCGATATTTCTAAAATAGAGCGGGCAGACGTAGATCCGCAACTCTCTACCCTTCTGGAACTTGCCGAAGCCCTCCGCGTACACCCCAATTCATTCTTCTCCGGCTATAAGGCCGAATTTGCATCCGGAAACGGAACGAAGGCCATTAATGGGGAGATCCGCCGTTAAAACGGCTCCTGCAACACTTCAATCACCTTATTACGACAGTTCAGCCCGTCCGGCTTTGCATGCCCTCGATTTGGAAATACTTTGCGCGCCTGATCAGCCCATCAATCATGCAAACGTATTTCACCATCTGCTCAAACAATTACCTGGTTACGCCAAAGTGCTCGGGGATTCCATCCTCCGGCATAACCCATCCGCGCGCTTCCTGGTCGTACTGTGCGATGAAAAGCGCCCGGATATCGATTATGCCGCCGTGGCCGGCGAAGTGATCACAGCCGCAGATATAGAGCCGCGGTGGGGAGAGCTCAGCCGTAAATACAATATCGTAGAACTGAACACCTGCATCAAACCCAGGGTTTTCCAATTCCTTTTCGAAGAAAGAGGCATTCCCGAAGCCATCTATTTTGACCCGGATATCCAGGTGTACCAGCCGCTGGATTTTATGCACCTGGAGCTCACATCGCATACCATCCTGCTTACCCCGCACATCTGTACGCCAATTGGCATGGACGGCCGCATCCCATCCGAAAATACCTTCCTGAAGTTCGGTATCTACAATCTCGGTTTCATCGCTATAGCCGACAGGGGAGATGCCCGGAAGTTCCTGGACTGGTGGAAGGGCCATACTTATGAAATGGGATATTCAGATACCTATAAAGGCATGTTCGTGGACCAGCTCCCCATCAACCTGGCGCCCGTCTTCTTCCGGGATGTGAAAATCCTGCTGCGCCGCGGTCTCAACATGGCGCCATGGAACCTCCACGAAAGAAGCCTTCAATTAGAAAACGGGCAGTTCGTAGTGGAAAACGACGGCCCATTGGTGTTCTATCACTTCAGCTCTTTAAAACCGGCATTCGTGAACTGCCCGGCCACACCTATAACCGCTTTCGGCTGGCAGACCGGCCAGACCTGGTAGCACTGTACAACGGGTATGATGCCGCGCTCACCGCTGCCGGGCAGGCGCAATACGCCACACTGCCCTTTGCTTACGACAAAGCACGCAAGTCATATCTGAAAGAAAAGAAGCGTTTGAAATGGCGGAAAAAGTTCGGGCTCGCCTAGCTACCAGTCATGATGACCTTCCCATTTTTCTTAAGCCGCTTCAGCGCGAAGCGCAGGTACACCACCCAGCCCAGGTGCTCGCGGATCAGCGCGGGCTTATCTGCCCGGAACTCCATGTCGCGCATGGTAGATGAAAACCCGTTCATGTTATAACTCGCGATAAAGAGGGGACGTATTTCTTTTTGTATTGCCGGTTGCCCCATATCCGGATGTTGAGCGCATAATCGGCGAAGATCCTGTATTTCAAATCGTAAGCATAGGTCTCGAAGATGCGGGTGGGGTAGACGATGGCCTGGTGGTTGACAGGATATTTGGAGATACGGTAGTTGTTGAATTTTCCTCCCAGCAGTATGTAATCGGGTTTGGTGTCGCCATAATACCACTCTTCACTGTTGCCGTAATAGATTGTTCCGGGATCGGTCATGCGGTCCATCAGCTCGCTGAACCCCGGCAGCAGCCGGTCGTCCGAACCGAGAAAATGCACCCAGGTACCTTTGCCATCTTCGCCCCTTTATTGAGCGCATCATAGATGCCTTTGTCGGGCTCACTGATCCATCGCAGGTGCGGCCATCCTTTCGACTGAACATGATCCACGGTGCCATCGGTGCTGCCGCCATCCACGATCACGATCTCCATGTCGTTGCGCCCCAATCGCTCAATGGATGCCAGGCATTCCGGTAAATGTACCATGGCGTTGTAGGTGGCGATGACGATGGATACTTTTGGATTGTTGTTCATACTTCGCTGGGTTGTCATTTTTAGCACAGCAAAAGTAATATATTCAACAAATTTGCCGCTTCCATTCATGTCTGAAATACGACATCCCGCGGCCGGCGAACGACGTTTCGATCCGCTGGGTTTCCCCGGCGTACCGCCTTTCGCTATTTTTCGAAGATGGAAAGCTATTACGTACAATCGCCGGTTCTTTTCGTTGTTTTCAACCGCCCGGACACTACGCGCCAGGTATTCGAAAGGATACGGGCCGCAAAGCCCTCCCGGCTGTACATTGCGGCAGACGGCCCCCGCGAAGGCCGGCCGGACGAGGCGGAACGCAGCCGGAAAGTACGGGAGCTCGCAAAGCAGGTAGATTGGGATTGTGAAGTGAAGACCCTGTTCAGTGAAACGAATAAGGGCTGCAGGCTGGGGCCTGTGTCGGCGATTACCTGGTTTTTCGACCACGAACCCGAAGGGATCATCCTGGAAGATGATTGCGTACCGGGTTGGAGCTTTTCCGTTTTTGTGACGAAATGCTGGAACGTTACCGTCACGATACCCGTTTTTATTCCATTTCAGGTACCAATAAACAAATGGGCCGCATATGGGGCGATGCGGATTATTACTACGCCCGGTTGGGGAATATCTGGGGTGGGCCTCCTGGCGGAGGGTATGGCAGCAGTATGACCATACGATGGAGCGGTATCCCCTGCAGGATGTGAACCGCATCTTTCGCCAGGTATTTTACGATCAATTCATCGAGGCAGACTGGCTACAATACCTCCAGGCAATATTGGACGATAAGCTCGATGCTTGGGACTACCAGTTCCACCTCCTGACTTTTTCCAGGGAGGGCTCGCCATCATTCCCAATGTGAACCTTGTCTCCAATATAGGGTTTGGCGAAGGCGCCACGCATACCTTTAACTCCAGTGACCCGCAGGGCAATATGCCCGTCGTGGAAATGAAATTCCCGTTAAAACATCCCAGGGTTATATTACCGGAACTGCTGGCCGATTACGCTTCGCTGTCCATCGATCACGACCTCCATAACCGCTGGCGCCGGTACAATAAACGCAAGCGCCGGTTCGCCCGCTGGTGCAGGCGCATGTTGACCGGCAAGAAAGATGGCTGAATTATGTTATATTTGCTGCCAGCTTTTTACCAATGACAGCTTACAAGGTTCAGTCTCCCATATTATTTATCGTTTTCAACCGGCCGGATACTACCCGGCAAGTTTTCAACCGCATCCGGGAAGTGAAGCCCGCTCGCCTTTACGTTGCCGCCGATGGCCCGCGTGCGGACCGTCCGGGCGATGAAGCCGGCTGCCGCGAGGTACGGTCAATCGTGCAGGAAATAGACTGGGATTGCGAGATCAGGACCCTTTTCAGCGACGTCAATAAAGGTTGTAAAGTGGCCGTTTCGGATGCCATCACCTGGTTTTTCGAAAATGAGGCGGAAGGCATCATCCTGGAAGACGATTGCTTCCCGGCTTATAGTTTCTTCTCTTTCTGCGACCAGATGCTGGAACGCTACAGGAATGATCCGCGGATGTTGTCTGTTACCGGCACCAACAAGCAGGCGGGGCGCAAATGGGGAACGGCGGATTATTACTTCTCCCGCTACGCCAATATCTGGGGTTGGGCCAGCTGGGCCAGGGTCTGGAAGCAATACGACCGCACGCTTGGCCGGTTTACGGAAGATGATGTCAAAAGTGTGATGTCTAAGGTATATGATGACCGCTTTTTCGTATCCGACTACGCCTATATTTTTCAGCAGCTGAAAGCAGGGAAGATCGATACCTGGACTACCAGTTCAATTTCCTGGGCTTTTTCACGGAAGGGCTGACCATCACGCCCAATGTGAACCTGATCAGCAACATCGGCTTCGGAGATGGGGCCACGCATACCTTCGATACCGGCAATCCCTTTGCCGCAATCCCCCTGGTGGAAATGAATGAGCCCCTCCGGCATCCGGATACGACGGCGCCCGCAGTAGGCGCAGATGCTGTATATCTCAGGATAGAACATGATCTCGATGCACGATGGGCCCGTTACATGAAACGGACAAAACGCATCAAACGCTGGTTCCGCCGTACTTTTTTAGGAAAGAAGGACCTTTAGGAAAAAGGCCTTAACTTACTATCCCTATGCATAAAGCCCTCATGATTCCGATGGCCCTGCTGATGGCCGTTGGCTGCAAGAACAGGTCCGCTCCGGACCTCCGCGGTTTTCCCGAAGAAACAAGACTGGATTCCTCCATGCGAACGGTTTTTGTGCCCGTTCCCGACCATCCCGGCGAGCCGGGGATAACATCGTGTATGCCGCCAGTTTCGCGCTGGCATGGGGGAACTATGCGAAATCCTGAACAGCGACCTCAATAGCGTGAACCCCATGGTTCGCCGGCTGAACGCCTGGCGCGCGCAGCCAAAGCCGCTGGCGAAAGGTGAATATGAAAGCGAGGCAACGGCGGACGGACCGGTTTTAACAGTCACCGCCAGATTCCACCGCAACCTGCCATTTGCCGTCCCGTTCGACGAAATAGAAGATGGTATTGTATTCGCAAAGAAATCGCAGGTGAAAGCTTTCGGTATGAAGCAACATAATGGAGCCGTTGCCGGCCAGATAGATATCCTGTATTACGAAAGCGATGACCGCTTCGTGCTAAGGAGCAGGGCCGGCGCGGAAGAAGATGAGCTGTTGCTGGCCAAAGGGTTCTCTGATGGCGTCAAATTATCCACTATGTGCAGCAAGGTGCAAAGTGCTATCGAAAAAGGCGCTGAAGAATGGAAGAAGGATGACAACAGATGGAAATATAGCATAGGAGAGGAGGATGAGATCACTATCCCGTTGATCCGTTTTCACCTGCAGGCGCGTTATAAAGAATTGATAAACCAGACCCCGAATGTAAAAGGTGTTACGCATAAAATACTGGAAGCCATGCAGGCGACCGCATTTGTGCTGGATAAAGACGGTGTGATCCTTGAAAGTGATGCTGTCATTGTCGATAGCGCCGCTGCTGTAATGGACGATATACCCGTAAAATACCTTCATTTCGATGAACCTTTCCTGGTCATCCTCAAAAAGAAACAGGCAGAAAATCCCTATTTCATCATGAAAGTCGCCAATGCGGAGCTGATGGAGAAGATAACAGGGAAGAAGAAGCGTTGACCTGGTACGCCTTTGTTAAAGTGTTTTGTCTAATGCGGCAACTGCCACGAATACATTGATAATGTCCACTGTTTCGCTATAGGAAAGCGGTTTGGTCAGGTAGCTATGCGCGCCCAGCTCGATGCATCTTTGTTGTTCCACCGGATTCACGGAAGTGGAATAGATAATCACCGGAATATGCTGAAACCGGGCGTCTGCCTTTAATGCCTGCAACGTTCTGGTGCCATTCATTTTAGGCATGTTCAGATCGAGGATAATGAGCTGAGGCGTTTTCCCGGCTGCAAATTCCTGGTCGAGCAGCACGAGGGCGTCTTCGCCATTGAGCTCATAACTGATGCTGATATTATTGGCCAGGTCATTTAGGGCGTCGCCCAGCATGTCATGCTCATCCGGGTCGTCGTCAACGAATAAAAAGTGATAATGTTCCATGTTAGATTTTGTCATTTACATTGCTCTCGATAGGAAGGTAACAATGAACCGCGCGCCGGCAGGTTCGTTTTTTCCGCTTTAATGGCTCCCTGGTGTAATTCCGATATCTTTTTACAGATAGTGAGGCCGATACCGTTGCCTTCATATTCATGATGCCCGTGCAGTCGCTGGAATAGCCCGAAAAGGTTAGGAATATGATGCTCTTCAAAGCCGATACCATTATCTTCTACGATGATCTCATGGCTGGCGCCTTTTTGGCGGGTATGGATGCGAATCTCTGGAATGATACCGCTGCGGCTGAATTTAATGGAATTGCTGATGATGTTCTGAAACAACTGGAGCAACAGCCCTTTGTTGCCGAAGACAAACGGGAGCGGATCGATATTGATTTGCACGTTTTTATTCTCAATTGCATGCTCCAGCATTTCAGCGGCTTCATTGGCCACTTCGGTCAGGCTGATGGATTCAAACGGCGCGGCAATACGGTTCAGCTGGGAGAATTTCAGCAGATCCAGGATGAGGTTCCGCATTCTTTCGCTCGCCTTCCTGATATTGTGAAGGTGCCGTTGGCCCTTAGTATCCAGGGGGCGTTGTTATATTGTTTCAGCAGGAAATCCGTGTAATACAAAACTTTCCTGACCGGCTCCTGCAGATCGTGGGAAGCGATATAGGCGAATTGCTGCAACTCATGATTGCTCCGGTTCAGTTGCCGGATCGTTTCTTCCAGCGTTTCCTGGTTCTTCAGCAGCAGGTTTTTAGCGAAAGCCAGCTCCCGGTTATCTTCCATGGTCTTTTCGATGATCCGTTGGGCATGGATGTCTACCATGTACCCGATCCAGTCGTTAACTCGCCACGCTCGTTTTTAATGGGAGTGATAGAAATGAGGTGCCATAAAAATTCGCCCGATTCCGCATTCCGGATACGGCATTGCATTTTGATGGGGAACGACTGGTGGGAGAGGTTCTCCGAGATCAACAGGGAAAACTTCCCATAATCGGAAGGGTGAATAACGTCCGACCACCGCGACGCCGTTAATGCCTCCAGCGATTTACCGGTATAAGCTTCCAGCCAGTCATTCGCATACAGCACTTTCCCGGTCCCGTCCAGCGAGAAGATGATCTGCGGCAGGGAATTGGTGAGCGCTTTATACTGTTGTTCGCTTTTCTGCACTTTCTCCGACAGTTCCTGTAGTTGTTCGTTTTTACGCTTCAGCTCTTCGTACGGAGAAATAGAAGGTTCGTTCCGGAAGGAAATACGCCATTCATCGATTTTTTGAAAATCTATTTTAGCGGCGGTAAGGGGATGGCATAATACAGGTCGATCGTGGTTTCATTACCCTGTGTGGAGATCTGGTATTTGCTGACGAGCTTTTTAGCGTATTCCAGGCCACGTTTCCTGTTTTTGCCACTGGCGTCTTCGTCATTGATTGAGGCTACCAGGTGGGCTGCTTTAGCGGTTAAATCCACCTGGAGCAGCAGGCAGCTCTTTTGTTGTTGTCCAGCGCCCATCGTGCCATTTCGGAAATGGCGGTAGCAAAAGTGGTCTGTGCGGGGAGGGTTAAACCTGCCAGCTCGGCCAGTTTCATAGAGCGTTTGTGCACCAGGATGAGGTCCATCTCGTTTTGCAGCGTAATCCTATGAAGTTCGTGCATGGTCAGGTATTTATTTTACAGATTACGACAGAAACGTCGTCGGTCCGTCGGGTTAAATCTTTATACAGCGCAGCGGCCATCACGCTGAAGTCGTACCGTTGCAGCGCCATCAGCCTGTTATTATCAAACCGGCTTTTAAGCCCGTCGCTGAACATCAGTATGTATTGATTACTTTCCTGTTTGAATGTCCGGGCTGTCAAAGTGGTCGGAGTGTTCATGCCGATGATGCCATTATAAGGCAGGTAAGCGTTGAAATTATCCGGGCTGTTGATTCGCGTACTGATGTTGCCTACACCGCAAAAGGACCAGGTCTTATCTTCGAAGTCGTACTCTGCAACGGTGGCTACCAGGCCGCGTGTTTTTTTCGTTTCTGTGTGAATATTCCTGATCGCTTCGGCCGGGTTAAGGTCAGGGCTGTTTTTAAATGCCTCGATGGCTGTCAACACCGCCTTTTCGGCCTGAGGGCCATGGCCGAGCCCATCTCCCAATAACATTTTCAGCCGCTTGTTATGTACGAATGAATGAAAGCCGTCGCCGCAATGTGTTTCATTGGGTTTTGCGACCAACAGGGTATGAATGCCGGCGGTATCTTTCTTTTTCTGATAGGGCAGGGGCTCATTGTAAATCCTGGCGAGTAAAACCGTGCCCCAGTCTTTCTGGGAATAGACCTGCATGAAGTCGGATAACCGTTTAATTGCTCCGAGGCCCTGGCCCAGGGTATTTTTGGTGGATACGCCGTCTGTCATCATCTTGTTCACGTCGCTCATGCCCGGTCCGCTGTCGATGGAAATGAGCTCTATGCCCTGTATTCCTTTTTCTTCGATCAGTCTGACGAGTATTTCTCCTCCTCCGCCGTGAATGATGATATTCGTGCATATTTCAGATACCACGATATCGATTTCACCTACCCTTCTTTCACTGAAGCCTGCAGAGACGGCTTTCGTATGAATTTCCCGCTTGACTATCGCTAAATAACTTCTGTCCGGTGCTTTGTATACCTGATGAATCCGGTCAACCATTTTTCCACTTGATTATCGTCACAATTGTGCCTTTTCCCACTATGCTTTTAATATCGAATTCGCTGACGAGCCTTTTGGCGCCGGGGAGTCCGATGCCGAGGCTTTTGCCGGTAGAGAAACCGTCTTTCATGGCGTCCGAGATATTTTTATGCCCGGCCCCTGGTCTTCGAAGGTCAGCCGGACACCGCTTTCGCGGCCCTGGCTGATGATTTCTATGAGTGCCGATCCGCCGTTGGCGTATTTGAGCATGTTACGTACCAGTTCGCTGGCTGCGGTGATCAGTTTCGTCTGGTTGACAAGGCTCATGCCGATCTTTACGGCAAATTCCTTGACCCTGTTTCGAAAGGGGACCACGTCCTGCTCTCTGTCGATCTGCATGATCGCCTTACTCAGTACTAGTTTCATCGGCTTCGGGTTCGTCTTGAGATCCAATTTTCTCTTGCAGGTACTTCATGCCTCTTTCAACGTTTAACGCTGTGCTAACGCCCTGCAGTTCAAGCCCAAGCTCAATCAAAGTAATGGCAACGGCCGGTTGCATGCCCACCACTACGGTTTCTGCATCCATAATTTTGGCCATACTGCCGATGTTACCGAGAATGCGGCCCATGAATGAGTCCACTATCGTTAGTGCTGAAATGTCTATCAGCACGCCTTTTGCTCCGGTTTTGCTCACCATTTGCACCAGATCGGTTTCGAGGTTGAGCGCCAGCCGGTCATATAAATCAATCTGAATGGTCACCAGCAGGAATTGCCCCATTCTTAAAATCGGGATCCGGTCCATGCTACTGAATGATTTTTTCTTTAGCCACTTTTTCACTTCCAGTTGCATCAAGCTGAATGAGTACTTCAAGGCGCTTGCCAACGTCGCTTTTGTCACGATTTTGGAAAGATCAATACCGAGATGTACGATGGTCTGCGCGATCTCAGGACGGATGCCGCTGATGATACATTCCGCACCCATCAGTCGTGTTGCCGCAACGGTCTTGATCAGATGTTGCGCCACCAGGGAGTCTACGGTAGGTACGCCTGAAATATCCAGGATGGCGATCGTGCTGCCGGATTCTACGATTTCCTGCAGCAGGTTTTCCATCACCACCTGCGTACGGGCACTATCCAGCGTTCCTATGATCGGCAATGCCAGGATACCGTCCCACACGCGGATAACCGGCGTTGAAATCTCCGTGATCTCATCGGTCTGTCTGAGGATTACCTCCTCTCGGCCCCTGATGAACGTTTCGAATGTAGTGATGCCAAACCGGTCAAAAAGCCGTGTAAGCTTTAACGTCAGCTCAAATAGCGTGGCGGGGTCGTTTTTGATCTCCTGCTGCACAACATGAATCAACGCGTCTTTAAGGCCGAAAACAAAAATGCCGGTTTCGCGGGGAGAGAAACCTTGCTTGGCTCTCGAAATGCTGAGCCCTGCAAGAATATCCTGGACAGCTTCAAAGTCTGAAGATGTATGGTCTGAAAGGTTGGAACTGGAAACTGCCTGTAAAAAAGCATCGAGTAATTCGTTGGATTGCTCCCGGATTTCTTCGTTTGCAATGAGGTCTTCCCGGGTTGTTTCGTCTTGGAGCTGGTTATGGATCCACGCTTCGTAAATCTCTTTTCTCTTCTTTTTAAGTAGCTTGGAGATGTCAATTTTCATTAAAGTAGTATTATGGGCTTAAATATAACTCATTAATACCCACCAGCCTGATTAATTTACCCTGACGGATATATGAGAATTCGGTATTATCCGTTACCCCTAATAAGGTGAAGAATATATTGCTACTGTTGTTTCCGGTAAGCTGTTAATGAAGACATTTAATGTCGTTAATCAGGCAGTACGAACGCTACGTACTGATCCCCGGATTTGCTGCCGATCTTCCCGCCGCCACAGGCAATAACCACATACTGCTTCCCATCAACGGTGTAAACCGAAGGCGTCGCATATCCCGCCGCGGGCAGCTTCGCTTCCCACAGCTCTTTACCCGTCTTCTTGTCAAAAGCCCTGATCTTTTCGTCCTGTGTGGGACGAATACCAGGCCGCCTTTGGTAACAACGGGACCGCCATACACCTGCGTGCCGGTAGCAGGAATACCCCGCTGCTTTAGCGCTTCGAATTCACCCAGGGCACTTTCCAGAGCAGTTTACCGGAATTGAGATCTACCGCGTTCAAGGTGCCCCAGGGCGGCTGTATGCCGGGATATCCGTCTTTATCGAGGAACCTGTTGTAGCCGGTCATGGCGAAAGGGACGAGGGCTTCGGCGCTCTCGGGCTCTTTAGGCTGCTCAACGGGCTTTGCCTGCCGGGCGGCATCTTTCCCTTCCATGTTCAACAGAAAGGCCAGCAGCGGTTCTTTTTCGGCTTCGGAGAGGTGTTTGAATGAGGGCATCATGTTTCTCCCGTTGGCGATAATGCTTCGGAGCTGACCGGCGTTGTATTTTTTACCGATTTCTTTCAGCGCGGGGAAGGAAGAGCCATTGCCCTGCAGTTCCGGCCCATGGCAGGACAGACAGTGTTTATTGTAAACGGCATGTCCTTTTGCGCGGGCGCTGGTTCCCGTTTTATTTTCAGCCACATCGATCATCGTCAGCGACCAGGGTAATTCCGTGCTGTTGACATAGAGGATGCCGCTTTCCGGGTCTACCGCGGCGCCGCCCCATTCCCCGCCGCCATCGAACCCCGGAAAGATCCATGAGCCTTCCTTAGAAGGCGGGGTGAACATTTCCGCGTGGCGGATGGTCCTGAATTTTTCGGACATCTCCTGGTGCGCTTCCGGGGAAATACGCGTAATGTCTGCCATGGTAAAAGACTGCCTGGCGAATGGTTCCGGAAGGGTAGGGAATGGTTGCGTGGGCCAGGGTTTTTCGCCCGGTAACGCCTGCTGAGGCACGGGGCGCTCCTCGATGGGGAAGAGAGGTGTGCCGGTCACTCTGTCGAACAGGAAGATAAACCCATGCTTGGTGATCTGCGCCACTGCGTCGGTACGCCTGCCATCTTTTGGAGGGTTACGAGGTTGGGATTGGCGGCCAGGTCACGGTCCCACAGGTCGTGGTGCACTGTCTGAAAGTGCCAGCGGTATTGACCGGTAGCGGCGTCCAGGGCGATGAGGCTGTTGGCGAATAGGTTTTGTCCTTCGCGCATGGCCCCGTAGAAATCGCCGCCGATGGAGCCGGTTGGCACATACAGCAGACCTCTTGCTTCGTCCAGCGACATACCTGCCCAGCTGTTGGCGCCGCCGAGTTTCTTATAAGCTTCTTTATCCGGCCAGTGTCATACCCGGTTTCCCCGGGATGGGGATGGTATGGAATATCCATTTCCGCTCGCCGGTTAAGACGTCAAAGGCCCGGATATGTCCGGGCGCCGCGTCCACCGATTCCGCGACGCGCCCGCCCATGATGAGGAGGTTTTTGTAGATGACGCCAGGTGTGGTGGCGGCGATGTAGGGGTTGAAGTTCTTTTCCCGGCCGAGGCCTTCCGTGAGGTCGATATGCCCGTTATTGCCGAAGGATCTGATGGGTTTGCCGTCTGCGGCATTGATGGCATAAGTGATGGCGCCGGCGCTGTAGAACAGGCGTTTGTCTGAACCGTTTTCGTTTTGCCAGTAAGCGACGCCGCGGCTGACTTTAAAGAAAGCGGAAGGGTCTTTCCGGGATGCGGTATCCTCTCCCGCGGGTCGAACAGCCACCGCTGTGCGCCGGTAGCGGCATCCAGGGCAAAGAGTTTCAGGGTGGGCGTGGTGCCGTAGAGGATGCCGTCCACCATGATGGGGTTGCATTGGTTTTGCGTCCGGTTGCCGGTATCGCGGTCGTGGCTGCTGAAGGTCCAGGCGATGCGGAGTTTAGAGACGTTTTCCTTGGTGATCTGTTCGTTGGAGGAATACCGGATACCGTCTTTGGACCCGGCGTAGGTGCGCCAGGAGGCGTAATCTTCTTTGGCGCCTTCATTGCAGGCGATAACGTGGAAGGCGGCGAGGAATGTGGCCGCGAGATTTATTCTATGCATACTTAGACTTTAAGCAAAGCGCTGTCCTTCTAAGCTACGTCTTTGGATCGGGTGTTGCAACAGACCTGCTAATGCGGCCAAAATATTTTATAAATAGTATTTAATTCCAGCTTGTCCATCTGATTGCTTTCATCTTATTGGATATGCCATGGATCATGACTTTGACCGGTAGTGAAGACTGAGGATAATGATACATACATTGAGTATAAGAGATACGCTTTTAGACAACATGATAATGGCGACGTCTTTAAGGATACCGTAAATGATCCAAAGAACAAGGCCCGAGAGCAACACGGTCATCATTCCCAGTGATAAGTCTTCGGCTTTCTTTTCTTTCTCCAGTTTAATGAGTTGCGGTAGCAGCGAGATACCTGTTCCTATGCTGGCTCCGATTCCAATTAGCTGATCCAAAATCATGGGCGGCTTTTCAGGGCGTAGTGCCAAAAAGCATGCCCTGAAAATAAGAAAGGACAAACCAGTCTGCCTGATTTGTCCTTAAGTGAACCGGATTGATTCGAACCAATGACCTGCTGCTTAGAAGGCAGCTGCTCTATCCAGCTGAGCTACCGGTCCGGATTCACAATAAATTTTTTTATTGGGAGTGCAAATTTATATAATTTTCCGTCAATAAATCAAATTTATCCTCTGAAACAAAGTTACAGCAATGGACGTTAAGATTGAAAGCAGTTGGAAAGAAGCGCTGAAAGAAGAGTTCCAGAAGTCCTATTTCGAGCAGATCGTCATGTTTCTCAAGCATGAAAAGGCACTGGGAAAACCATTTACCCCGTGGGTAATAACATTTTCAACGCGTTTGAGAAAACCCCCTTCAGCCAGGTCAAAGTGGTCATCCTCGGGCAAGATCCTTACCACGGGCCCGGACAGGCCCATGGGCTTTGCTTCTCCGTCCAGAAAGGCGTTAAACCGCCGCCATCACTCGTAAATATCTATAAAGAGCTGAATAAAGACCTGGGCATGCAGATCCCCGAAACGGGCGACCTCACCCCTGGGCCGAAAGCGGCGTCCTGCTGCTCAATGCCTTCCTGACCGTGCGCGACGGCGAACCGGCCTCGCACAGCAAGATCGGCTGGGAAACATTCACAGACGCCGTGATCAGGAAAGTCTCCAATGAGAAGGAGGGGTCATTTTCATGCTCTGGGGCCGCTTTGCGCAGGATAAACAGGTGCTGATCGACGCCACGAAGCACCACGTCCTTAAAGCCGCCCACCCGTCGCCTTTCAGCGCCGACAAGGGCTTTTTCGGATGCAAGCACTTCTCCCGGGCCAATGAGCTGCTCGTGCGCCAGGGGCAGGAGCCGATCAACTGGCAATTGTAATCACAGGAACCGGATCCTTTATTATATCCCCTTACATGATGAACTGGCTTAAAAACATCCTGGGACGAGTATATGCCGTATACGGATTGCTGCTTTTTGTGGTAACGCTGCTCATCGTCCTTATCCCTATCTGGATTTTTTCCTTCTTCCCCGATCCCCGCAAAACCCGCTATTTCCTTAACCTCGGCCGTGTCTGGATGAAGTTCTACATGCCTATGATCGGATGCCCCGTGTTCCGGAAAGGATTACAGTATTTCGAAAAAGGCCGCCAATACGTTGTTGTCTGCAATCATAACTCATTGATAGACGTGCCCGTTACCACCCCCGGCGTTCCGGGCGTCAATAAAACGCTGGCTAAATCCTCCATGGGGAAGATCCCCTGTTCGGCATGATGTACCGCATCGGCGGCATCATGGTAGACCGAAGCAGCGAGGAAAGCCGGAAGGAAAGTGTAGTTAAAATGAAGGAAGCGCTGGCCATGGGCATGCATATGGTCCTATTCCCGGAAGGAACCCGCAACCGCACCGGCCAGCCGCTAAAAGAGTTTTACGACGGCGCTTTCAACCTCGCCGTGGATACACAGACGCCCATCATGCCCTCGTTGCTCTTCCATACCCGGAAGATCCAGGTGCCCGGGAAGTTCCTCTACGCCTGGCCCCACCGCATCGATTACCATTTCCTGGAACCAATTGAGACGACCGGCCTCACGCGCGACGATGTGCCCGCGCTGAAGGAAAAAGTCTTCCGCATCATGTGGGATTACTACACCGCTCACAGCTGACTGATCCACCAACTGTTCCCGAATGGGTCGCGGAAGCCCGCCGCCCGGCCGTAGTCTTTGTTTTCCGGCGCCTGCCGGGAAGTGCTCCCCTGCGCCAGGGCTTTTGCGTATATGCCGTCCGTATCGTCTACGTATAGGAATACACTGCCCGTCTCGGCCGGCCAGTCGTTGTTGGCCACGCCAAACATGATGCTGCCATTGCCCAGTAATAATTCCGCATGCAATATTTGCCCGGATTCATTGCGGTAGACGCCGTTTTCTTTAGCGCCGAATACCTGTTGGAGGAAGGAGAGGAATGCTTCGCCATCGTGCACGAGGAAGTAAGGGCTTACCGTGCTGAGGCGCGTAGGGTGTTTGCTGATGTCATATCATTAGGTTTTTCCCAAAGGTAGCCGCAGCTGGCACGGGAAAATAGGAGAAAAGCGACATGCCTATTCCCGGTACTCGATACCTTCCGGCCGACCCAGGAAATACTCCCGCGGAAGGTACCCGGAAAATTCCCGGAAATCATGGATGAAATGAGACTGATCATAATATCCGCATTCATATGCGAGGCCGGCCAGGTTGCCATTGAACGAGCCATAGGCGTTGAGGGCCCGGTGGAAGCGGATGATGCGCGTAAACAGTTTCGGCGTAAACCCTGCCTGGGCTTTGAAATTGCGCTCGAACTGCCGGGTAGAAAGGCTGATGCCGGATGACAGTTCTTTTATATTGATCATGCCGTCTGCCGCGAGGATCTTTTCAACTGCGATCTGTACCGCACCGTTTCCGGGTTTGCGGCGGAGAGGAGTTGTAACAGGTAAGAGGACAGGATATCCACTCTTTGATGATGATAGCGGGCACTGATGATGCGCTCCTCCAGGTCGATGCCATCGCGGCCCATGATGCTTTGCAGATCCGGCATGCAGCCCGCTACGGATTCGGCGCTGTGGCCAAACAGTGCCGGTACGGCCGTGGGGTAGAGGTACGCCCCGAAGATGCCGAAGCTCCCAAGCGTGAGGAAACGTGAATGCCGGCTGGTCTGCGCATGCAGGTGGGAGAAACCCGCGCCCTCCGTACCCGCCAGCGGCGCAAACCGGTTCCTATAATGAAAAATAAGCTCCGCGCACCCATCTGCCATGGAACGATATACATATGACTCACCATCCGGAACCTCATGCTCGAAGGCCCAAAACATCCGGACGTACCCGGAAAGCTGCGGTGGTGGCGCAAAAGTGGCGAACATTTCCTTAAAGTTAATTAAACTTCTGTAAAATATTTATTAAAGTCATGGCATTGGGCAAAATGTGAGCTAAAGTTTATCGAATAGTATTAGAATCTGCCAATTGAATTTGTATTTTGTCGCACCAAATCACGTTTACCTTTTACAAATATCATGGGAAAAAAAGTCAATCATCCTTCCAGGCGGTCATTTGTCCGTAATTCCCTGGAGCGTTAGCGGCCTTTACCATCGTTCCACGTCACGTGCTCGGCCGCGGCTACCTGGCCCCGAGCGATACGCTGACAAAGGGCGTAGTGGGCACCGGCGGCATGGGCCGCGGTCACTTCGGTTATGCGGGCACCCGCGTTGTCGCTATCTGCGATGTGGACAAAGGCCACATCCAGCAGGCGATGAACCAGCTGGGCGACAAAGGAGTGAAAACGTTTACTGATTACCGTGAGCTCATCCAGCTTCCGGAGGTGGACATCGTTCACGTGGCCACGCCGCCTCACTGGCACGGTATCATCGCGGCAGACGCAGCCCGCGCCGGTAAGGATGTATGGTGCGAAAAGCCCATGACGGCCACCATCGGGGAAGGCAAGCGCCTGGTTGAAGCCGTGCAGCAGCATGGCCGTATCTTTCGTCTCAACACCTGGTTCCGCTTTGCGGACCGATTCTACGGCATGGGCACCACCGTGCAGCCTATCAAGAAGCTCGTGGAAAGCGGGCTCCTCGGCTGGCCGCTGAAGGTGACCGTTAGCCGGCATACCGGGTTCGACTGGAAATTCTTCTGGGTGGGTAAAACCAACCTTGAGCCCCAGGCTGTTCCCAAAGAACTGGACTATGATATGTGGCTCGGCCCCGCACCCTACAAGCCCTACAACCCGCACCGTGTGCATGGCACCTTCCGCGGCTACTGGGATTATGATGGCGGCGGTCTGGGAGACATGGGCCAGCACTACCTGGATCCCATCCAATACTTCCTGGTAAAGACGATACCAGCCCTGTAAAAGTAGAGATCGACGCTCCCCAGCAGCACGCCGACGCGGTGGGCACCTGGCGCAAGATCACTTATACCTATGCTGACGGATGCCAGATCGTACTCGACGGCGCCGGCACTGAGACGGGCGCGGCTTATATTGAAGGGCCCAACGGCAAATTGTACCCCGGCTTCAAATCCACGATCCCCGATCTGGAAAAGAAACTGGCGCAGTTCCCCGATCCGGCTCCGCAGGTGACCGATTTTGTGGACGCCGTGAAGAACCGCAAGAAGTTCGCGCTCAACGAAGAAAACGGGCACCGTTCCGCTACTATCGTCAATATGGGTAAAATCGCCCTGCAGCTCGGCCGCAACCTCGAGTTCGACCCCGTGAAGCAGGAGTTCCTGAACGACGAAGGCGCGAACCGCCTCATCTTCCCGACCATGCGCGGACCCCGGACCATCTAGCCCTTCACCTTCCAACAGCACCATGATGAAAAAAACATTACTGATCGCAGCCTGTTGCCTTGCCCAGATGGCCGTTTTCGCCCAGCCGAAGCAAGACAACCGCGCCGCGCATACAAAAGTGGCGGACTTGCTGCAACAGCAACCCGCTAAAGATTTTGCCGCACTCGAAGCCAATATGAAGGCCCTCGCCGAAATGGGCGAAGAAGGGGTGCTCGGCATCGCTTCCATGATGGCCGCTCCCGGCAAAGGCGATAACACCGCCGCCGAGTTCGCCCTCACCGGATATGCATTTTACGTAACCCAGCCCGGCAAGGAAAGCCTCAAAGCCGCCGCTGTAAAGTCTTACGTTAAAGCCCTCGAAAAAGTACAGGACAAAGAGGTGAAGGAATTCTTCATCCGCCGCCTCGAAGCCATCGGTAACGATGATGCCGTGCCCGCACTGGCAGCTTACCTGGCCGACGAGCGCCTGTCCGCCATCACCGCCCGCACCCTCGTGCAGGTCAACAGCGCCGCTTCCCGCAAAGCGCTGCTCGACGCCGTGGATAAAGCGCAGGGCCGTAACAAACAAAGCCTCGTGCTCGCCATCGGCGACGCCCGCGTGCCGGAAGCCGCTACGGTGTTAATCCCCTGGCTGCTTCTCCGGATAAGATGCTGGCGAAGACCGCCCTGTACGCCCTGTCGTACATCGCCGCGCCTTCTTCGGCTCCCGTTCTGGCTGGCGCCGCCAAGCGCGCAGGATATAAATATGACGAGACCAACGCCACTACCGCGTACCTCGCCTATATCCAGCAACTGGCCGCTACCGGTAAGAAAACCGAAGCATCCCGTCAGGCCAATCAGCTGCTCGCTGCCGCCAAAGATCCTTCCCAGGTTCATGTGCGCACTGCAGCACTGTCGCTTCTCAATGAAGTGGAAAGCGGCAATAGCCTAAATCGACTGCTCGCTGCGGCTACTGGTGCAGATGATGCTTACCGCGTTGCCGCACTGAAGCTGGCGGCTAAAAACCTGACACCCGCCAATACCGCAGCGTGGCTGAAGGCCCTCAACACTGCATCTCCCGCTGCAAAGGCCGATATCATCGACATGCTGGGCGATAACAAGGTAGCCGCCGCGCTCCCCGCCGTTCAGCGTTTCATTAATGATAAGAATGCCGACGTCCGCCTGGCCGCCATCACCGCCACTGGCCGTATCGGTGGCGCAGCCGCCGTTACGCCGCTGCTGGAAGTGCTCTCCAAAGGCAACGAAGCCGATGTGAAAGCCGTGCAGTCTGTGCTGACCACTATCAAAGGGGATGAAATAGCTGCCCAGTCTGCCGCCGCCCTCGCAGGCGTGCCTGCAAACGCACAGGTAGCACTGCTCGACGTGATCGCCGGCCGCAAAGCGGATGGCGCTTTCGCGCAGGTGCTGCCCCTCACCAAATCCAATAACGAAACCGTTCGCAAGGCGGCATTCGCTTCGTTGAAAGACGTGGTGAGCCCCGCTAACCTCGCCACCCTGCTGCAGCTGCTGAACAGCGCCGGCGGGCAGGATGTAAAAAGCATCCAGGATGCCGTGATCGCCGCTTCGGCCGGTTCCGGCGACGCTGCCAATACCGTGATCGCCGCTATGAAGAGCGCTGCGCCTGAAAAACGCGGCCGTTACTTCACCGTGCTTGGTGGTATCGGCGGTGTGTCTTCCCTCGCTATGGTGAAAGAAGCATTCGACAAGGGCGACGCGGAACAGAAGAAAGCCGCAGTGGCTGCCCTCAGCGCCTGGAAAGACGCTTCCGCCATGCAGGCCCTGCTCGATATCGCACGTAAAGACGCCGGCTCGCGTACAGAAGCCCTCAAAGGCTATGTGCGCCTCGCCAAAGTCGAAACCCGCGCCGAGCAACGCCTCCTGATGCTGGTAAACGCAGCGCAGCTCACCAACGACGCAGGCCTGAAGAAATCCATCCTGCAGCAAGTTGAGCAGTGCAAAACCTTCCCCGCACTCGTTTTCGCCGGTCAATACCGGACGATAACGATGTACAGCAGGAAGCGGCACAAGCCGTGATGAACATCGCCCTGGCAGATAAATCCTACAGCGGCGCCATCGTGAAATCTCTCCTCGAAAAGACTTCCTCCGTACTGAAGGGCGGCGATGCCGGCTATCAGCGCGAGGCGATCCGTAAATATCTCTCCGAAATGCCCGCAGGCGAAGGCTTCGTGTCCATGTTCAATGGCAAGGACCTCACCGGCTGGAAAGGCCTCGTGGCCGATCCCATCAAGCGCAGCAAAATGGACGCCGCTACCCTGAAAAAGAACAGGAGAAAGCGGACGCCAAGATGCGCGAAGGCTGGAGCGTGAAAGATGGCGTGCTTTGGTTCAACGGCCATGGCGACAACCTCTGCACCACCAAACCTTATGGTGATTTCGAAATGTTCGTTGACTGGAAGATCGAGCCGAACGGCGACGCGGGTATCTACCTCCGCGGCACCCCGCAGGTACAGATCTGGGACACTACCCGCCGCGACGTGGGTGCCGAAGTAGGTTCCGGCGGGCTCTACAACAACCAGAAGAATGCCGCCAAACCGCTGAAACTGGCCGATAACGCCATCAACGAATGGAACAACTTCCGCATCATCATGAAAGGCGACCGTGTAACGGTATACCTGAACGGTGAGCTGGTAGTGGATAACGTGATCCTGGAAAACTACTGGGACCGCAAGCAGCCGATCTTCCCCGTTGAACAGCTCGAACTGCAGGCGCACGGCACCAATGTGTACTACCGCAACCTGTACATCCGGGAGTTCGAACAGCCGAAACCTTACGTGCTGAGCGAAGATGAAAAGAAAGAAGGGTATAAGATCCTGTTCGACGGCACCAACATGCATGAGTGGACCGGCAACACCACGAGCTATGTAATGGAAGACGGCGCGATCGTTTGCCGCCCGGGCGGTCATGGCGGTGGTAACCTCTACACCAAAGACGAATATGCTGATTTCGTATACCGTTTCGAGTTCCAGCTGACCCCCGGCGCCAACAACGGCCTGGGTATCCGCGCCCCCTTACCGGTGATGCCGCTTACCAGGGCATGGAGCTGCAGATCCTGGACAACGAAGCTGAGATATATAAAAACCTGGAGAAATACCAGTACCATGGTTCGGTATATGGAGTAATTCCCGCCAAACGCGGCTTCCTGAAGCCGGTAGGCGAGTGGAACTACGAGCAGGTGACCGTTAAAGGCACCCGCATCACCGTAGAACTGAACGGCACCGTGATCCTGGACGGCGATATCGCCGACGGCCGTGACAACGGTACCCTGGACCATAAAGATCACCCCGGCCTGAAAAGGACCACCGGTCACATCGGGTTCCTGGGCCATGGCTCCGTGGTGAAGTTCCGCAACATCCGTATTAAAGACCTGACTGCCGAAGCGCCCAAAGCCGAAGGCAAGAAGAAAAAGAAATAGGCCGGCGCCCGAAAGGGCATCGCAGATTTTGGGGACCGCCTTCCTGGGCGGTCCTTTTTTTGTGTCAAAATTCCACGGAAAAGGGAGGGGATCGTGGCGGGTTATCCACATTTTCATAGGGAGAAGCTAACTTTATCCACGCCTGTAAACTTTGTGCGATATGGCACGTTATAGGATGAGTAAAATGCGAAAGTTCGCACGCTTAACCCTTAAAGTATAACCTAAAATGAAAACGGTAACCATCATTGGCGGAATAACGGGAGTGATCCTCGCAGTTTTCGCCTACTTCGCGGAGATTAACAGCTGGATCGGAACCGACACGGCCATGGCCCTGGTTCGCAGGATATGTCCTGATTATCACAGCAGTAGCTTACTTTTTGTTATCCTGGTTGTACCAGGGCTCGAGGAATATAGAAATGCTTTAAAAAAATAGACGCTCCAGGGCGTCTATTTTTTTAGTTTGTTGGCGAAGGCTTTCTTGAATTTCTCCAGCTTCGGCTTCACCACGTAATAACAGTACGGTTGCGATCCGTTCTGGTTATAATAGTTCTGGTGATAGTTCTCCGCTTTGTAAAACGCCGTATACGGCGAGATCTCGGTGACGATCGGCTTGTCGTACGCCCCTGATTCCTGCACCTTATTCTTGTAAAATTCCGCTTCCTTATGCTGTTCGGCGTCATGATAGAAGATGACCGAGCGGTATTGGGTGCCTACGTCGTTGCCCTGGCGGTTCAGCTGGGTGGGGTCGTGGGCGAGGAAGAAGGCTTCCAGCAGTTCCGCGAAAGTGATCTTCGCGGGGTCGTAGGTGATCTGGACCACTTCGGCGTGCCCGGTGTTGCCGGTGCATACTTCTTCGTAGGTCGGATTGGGCTTTTCGCCGCCGGAGTAGCCGGATTCTACGGTCAGGACGCCATCGAGTTGCTGGAACTGCGCTTCCGTGCACCAGAAGCACCCGGTCCCGAAGGTGGCTTGTGCGGTCTTTTGATCTTTGGAAATAGTCATGTCTCCTGGTTCTTGTTGTTTGTCAGCCGTTTGCCTGCCGCAGGATGCGAGGCTGATGCCTAGCAGCGACAGTACCAACAGGCTATTCTTCAGTAAGTTCATTTTGAAGTATTGTCTTCAAATTAACGATATCTGCGGCGCATTGGATCGCCAAGTTAAGTAACTTTAACATTCTTTTGAAAAGGGACGGGTGATGAACCGCATTTGTCATTCGTTGCCGGTTGTTGATCAATCAGTTTTGAGCAATTCCGGTGGATAGGCCAACTTTGCGGAACGAAAAAGGAAGGGCTGCTACTGGGCCGGCAGCCGTTATTTAAATTGACAGAAAAGTGAAATTATTTCCGGATTCGGCGCTCTATCAGCTCGAATTTGACAAAGTACAAACATTGCTGCAGGAGCATTGCAAGACGGAATTGGGCAAATCGATGGCCGCCGGCCTGCGACTGCATACGCATATCGATTTTGTGAGGACGGCGCTGCAACAGGCGCATGAATATAAGCAACTGGTACTGATCCAGCAGCATTTTCCGAACGACTATGTCCTCAATCTCAAAAAGGAGCTCCGGCTCCTGGAGATTCAGGGGCGGTGCTGACAGGGGAGCAGTTCATGCTCATCCGTAAACTGACGGAAAGCATGGGCAGCATTTTCAGGTTCTTTGACAGTGACAGGAGAATCACCTATAATGCCCTCTTTGGGGTCATCGAAAAGACGTACTACGAAAAAAGATCGTCTCGATGATCGACGAAGTGCTGGATGAATCCGGGCAGGTGATGGACAATGCCACGGCCGACCTGGCTAAGATCCGCATGTCGCTCTACCGGAAGCGGACAGAGCTGCGGCGGGTATTTGAACGGATATTGTCCAAACTCCAGAAGCAGGGCTACCTGGCAGACATCGAGGAAAGCTTCCTCAACGGCCGCCGGGTAGTGGCCATTTTCGCGGAACAGAAGCGCATGGTGAAGGGAATCCTTCATGGCGAGTCAGACACGCGGAAAACGGCTTTCCGGAACCAGAGGAGACCATCCAGCTCAACAACGAAGTGTTTTCCCTGGAAAGGGACGAGGAAAGGAGGTGTACCGCATCCTCCGCACCCTCACTGCCAGCCTGGCCGGGCATCACGCCCTGCTGAGCGGCTATCACGACATCCTGGGGATCTACGACTTCATCCGCGCCAAGGCCCGCCTTGCGCTCGATATGGGCGGCAATTTTCCCATGCTGATGCCCCATCCGCAAGTGCACCTCGTAGACGCGTATCACCCCTTGCTGCTGCTCTATAACCAAAAGCAGGGCAAGCCTACCATCCCCACGAACATGACGCTGGACAGGGATAACCATATCCTGGTGATCAGCGGACCGAACGCCGGGGTAAGACCGTGACGCTCAAGACCGTAGGGCTGATCCAGATGATGCTGCAGGCGGGTCTGCTGGTGCCCGTGCACCCTACCAGCCAGCTGGGTATCTTCAGGCAGCTCATGATCCATATCGGAGACACCCAGAGCCGGAGTTCGAACTGTCTACCTACAGTTCCCACCTCAAGAACATGAAACACTTCATGGAGAATGCCAACGGAAAACCCTCTTCTTCATCGACGAGCTCGGCTCCGGTTCTGATCCCAACCTGGAGGGGCCTTCGCCGAAGTGATCATGGAAGAACTGGCCCGCAAGCATGCTTTCGGGATCGTCACCACCCACTACCTCAACCTGAAGGTCATGGCCGGAAAGGTAAAAGGTATCGTCAATGCCGCCATGGGCTTCGATGAGGTGAACCTCGCCCCCTCTATAAGCTCATCATCGGCAAACCTGGCAGCTCTTATACCTTCTCCATCGCCCAGCGCATCGGGCTCGACCAGGGCCTCATCAACCGCGCCAGGAAACTGGTGGACGAAGGGCACTTCCGGCTCGATAAGCTTCTTAATAAGGCCGAGCAGGACATGCAGAAGGTGGAAGCGAAGGAGAAAGACCTTCATAAGCTACTGAAAGAAAACGAACGACTTAAACGAGAATACGAAGTGCTGTCGGACAAGGAAAGAAAGCAGCATGAATACACCCTTCAGAAACTCCAGAACAAGATCCGTGAAGAAGAGATCCAGTATCTGAAAGATATGGAGCGCAAGCTAAAGCAGATCGTGATAGAATGGAAACGGACAGACGACAAGCAGAAAGTGATCCGCCAGGCCGAGGAACTGCTTTTCCATAAGCGCGCCAAAGCCATCAACGATAAAATCCAGAAGAAGGTCGATACGAAGTTCGAAGAGATCAAAGGGGAAGTAAAGATCGGCGACCGGGTGAAGATCCGGACCAACAACCAGGTGGGCAAAGTGCTGGAACTCCGTTCCAAAGCCGCCGTGGTGCAGGTCGGGAACATTCCTATCCAGGTGAAGCTGGCAGACCTCGTGCTGGTGCAGGAGCGCCAGAAGGTCGAATAACCGTATCTTTACCAACGAATTATGCTTATTGAGAACCGTCGGCACGGGAAAGAGTAACCATCAAAACACACGACCCATGCAACTGACAAAGTACAACCATATACCCCTGGTGAGCGTGCAGGATTCCCCCTCGCGGAGGAAGGATCGCAGTTTTTGATTCACCTGGCCAACTTGAAAGAGATAGACTGGGAAGGGATCGCATCCCCGCACCGGCACGATGGGTATACCATCGATATCCTCCTAAAAGGAAGCGTTACACAATATATTGATTTCGAAAAGCATACCATACAGGCGCCCGCGCTTATCATGCTGGAACCGGACCAGATCCACCAGCACGACCGTAGCGCAGACGCGGAAGTGCTCGCCATGTACTTCACGCGCGACTTCCTCATCACCGAAACCCTCGGCGTTCTGAGCTGCTGGCAATGTATTTTCAAGGATAATATCCTGCACCTGGAAGACCACCAGCTGCAGGAGCTTTTGTCGTTTGCGAGGATACTGCTGCACGAATATCGGGGCGACAAACCCCGCAAGGAGGCGATCATCCGCAATGTGCTCTCCGCTTTCATCATCGCCTGCGGCCGCATCGCGCGGCCCGATACGGTAGAATACCGGCAGGAGCATTACGGCGGCAATTCCCTCGGCGTGCAGTTTAAGGTCCTAGTAGACGAGCATTTCCGGGAGAAGGTGCAAGTGAACGAATATGCGGAAATGCTGCACGTTACGCCCGGCCATCTGAACGACACGGTAAAAATACCATCGGCCGGAGCGCCAAGCAGGTGATTGACGCTAAGCGCATTACGGAAGCCAAACGGCTGCTGTTCTGGCAAAAGCACTCCGTGAAACAGATAGCGGGGAGCTGAACTTCGACGACGACGCGTACTTCTCGAGGTTCTTTAAGAAGCATACGGGCAGACCCCGGCATTATTTCAAAAAAGCATCCGCGAAAAGTACAATTAATCCCGTGATTAGGAATGTACACGCGAATGTGACTTTTTATAGATTTGCAGTGTCAATTGCAACGCATCTAATTTCTTCGATCATGAAAGTTAAGTAACCTAACTGTAACAGAGTCCTTCAGCGCATGGACAGCAACGTGCGCTAAAAACCCTGATCGTTACAGCACTTACTGCGGCCCAGGCAGTTTGTAGTCTTTCCTTTTTTCACACCATGTTTTGAATAGCAGGCACTTCCATGCCTGAATGTTCTGTAATGTCTATTGCTTTTTTACATAAAAAAGCAATGCTTATGCCGCGTGCATATGACAGGACGGTATGGAAGCAATTAATGGCGAACAAAAAAACATTTGAAATACAGCAAACCTAGGCATGGGTCTGTTAACGGCAACATGTTCAACACGGGCTGCCTTGCCGGTTAAACCGGACTCACGTTAAATTCTATAACACTTATAACACATGGAACTATCACTCACAAAAATCACCACACACAAGCCACTCGGTTACTTGTCAGGCATCCTGATGTTGGCTGTATTATTATATAGCTGCTCATCTCCACAGGCTGGTCCTCCCCAGCAGGGTCCCCGCAATTGCCCGTGATGGTGGTTGCATCGGCCCCGGCTACCACTTACCTGGTTTCCGCTTCGCTGGAAGGAAAGGTGAATGTAGACGTGCGCCCACAGGTATCCGGCTACCTCGAAAAAATATTTGTAGATGAAGGCGCTTATGTAAAAGCAGGGCAGCCTTTGTTTAAAATAGATCCGAAGGTATATGCCGAACAATTGAACAGCGCCGCTTCTAACCAGCTTGCTGCGCAGGCTAACGTTGAAAAGGCGCAGGTTGAAGTGGACCGCCTGACCCCTCTGGTTGCCAGCAACGTGATCTCTGAGGTACAGCTGAAAACTGCAAAAGCAAACTATGAGGCAGCAAAAGCCGCTTTGGCCCAGGCCAAGGCAGCAGCAGGCAGCGCGCGGATCAATGTAGGCTATACCCTGGTCACCGCGCCGGTAAGCGGTTACATCGGAAGGATCCCGTATAAGGTAGGCGCCCTCGTAAGCAACGCCGATGCCCAGCCCCTTACGCTGCTTTCCGAAGTACGCGAAATGTACGCTTACTTTTCAATGAGCGAAGCGGACTTCATCACGTTTAAGAACAACTTCCCCGGCAAAACGCTGGAAGAGAAACTGAAGAATGCACCTCCGGTTGAACTGATACTGGCAGATAACAGCACGTTCACTGAGAAAGGAAAAATAGGAACGATAGACGGGCAGTTCAATAAGACCACCGGCGCCATCACTTTCCGCGCCACTTTCCCCAACCCCGATGGCGTGCTGCGTACGGGCAATACGGGCAAAGTAAGGTTTGCACAGGAAGTTCCCGCTGCTATCACCATTCCGCAGGAAGCTACGTTCGAGATCCAGGACAAAGTGCTGGTATACACCGTGGCAGACAGCAACAAAGTGGCCAGCAGGCCCATCAGGATTTCCGGAAAGACAGCCAACCTTTATTATGTAAGCGACGGGTTGAAAGCAGGCGAGAAGATCGTGCTGTCCGGAACCGGCAATTTAAAGGACGGGGCAGTCATCGCACCGCAGCCGGTACCGGCAGACAGTGTGCTTAAATCAAAAACATTGTAAGTAACAGGCCATACTTTACCTGTAGAGTATGACATGCAAGCATCAAATTTTACTTACGATCTAAAAGTGAATTTATCATGTTAAGATTATTTATATTAAGGCCGGTGCTTTCAACGGTAGTGTCCATAATCCTGCTATTATTGGGCATTATCTCCTACTTTGCCCTGCCTGTTACGTTGTTCCCGACATCGCGCCGCCCAGCGTGACCGTGACGGCCGTCTACCCCGGCGCCAATGCCGAAGTAGTGGCCCGTTCCGTGGCCAACCCGATAGAGGAAGCGGTGAACGGGGTGGAGAACATGACCTACATGACCTCCAACTCCAATAACGACGGCAGCATGATGTTGACCGTATTTTTCAAACAGGGGACCGATCCTGATATCGCGGCCGTGAACGTGCAGAACAGGGTGTCCAAAGCCACCAGCCAGTTACCTGCAGAAGTGGTGAGCGCGGGCATCAGCACGCAGAAGGTGCAGAACGGTTTCATCATGTTCATGGGGTTGTATAGCGAAAACCCTAAGGAATACGATGAAAAGTTCCTGCAAAACTATATCAAGATCAACCTGATCCCCAAATCCAGCGTGTGCCCGGCGTAGCGCAGGCGCAGATCTTCGGCGCCAAGGACTATTCCATGCGTATCTGGTTAAAGCCCGACCGCCTTGCAGCCAATAACCTGGCCCCGCAGGACGTGTTGAACGCGATCAGGGATCAGAACATCGAATCGGCCCCGGGCCGTTTGGGCGAAAACAGCACGGAAACATTTGAATTTGTATTGAAATACAAAGGCAAGCTGAGCCTGAATGAAGATTATGAGAATATTGTTATAAAAGCCAACAGCGATGGCTCCATGCTTCGCCTGAAAGACGTGGCCCGTATCGAATTCGGGGCGCTCAACTACGGAGCGAACAACCTGCTGGATGGCAAACCTGCGGCAGGTTTTGCTATTATTCAAACTGCCGGTTCCAACGCCAATGAGATCCTTGATAACATCGAGCATCTGCTGGTGGATTTTAAGGCCTCACTTCCTACCGGCGTTAAGACGGTGGTGATGTACAACGCCAAGGACTTCCTGGACGCGTCTATACACCAGGTTCGTGAAACGCTCATCATCGCATTTTTGCTGGTATTCCTCGTGGTATACATATTCCTGCAGGATTTCCGTTCTACGTTGATCCCTGCTATTGCAGTACCCGTGGCCATTTTAGGCACATTCTTCTTCCTGCAGTTATTTGGTTTCAGCATTAACCTGCTCACCCTGTTCGCCCTTGTACTGGCAATCGGTATCGTGGTGGATGATGCGATAGTCGTCGTGGAAGCGGTGCACGCCAAGATGGAACAAACGCGATGGCCCGCAAGAAAAGCTACCCTGAAGTCGATGGATGAAATATCAGGCGCGGTGATTTCCATTACCCTGGTGATGATGGCGGTATTTATACCCGTTGGTTTTATGGAGGGCCCCGCAGGTGTGTTCTACAGGCAGTTTGCATTTACGCTGGCGATCGCTATCATGATCTCCGCGATCAATGCATTAACCCTGAGCCCCGCGCTGTGCGCCTTGTTCTTAAAACCTGAACACGGCGAGCATGGCCGGAAAACGGGTTTTGGAAGCCGTTTCTTTAATGCCTTCAACGCCGGTTTCCGTACTATGACGAACCGGTACGTCAAGAGCCTTAATTTCCTGATCAAGCGGAAAGCAATTGCCATTAGTCTGCTGGTGATCGTAGCCATCGCATCTTTTATACTGGTCCGGAAGACACCTACAGGATTTATTCCTACGGAAGATCAGGGCTTCGTATTATATGCGCTGAACACGCCTCCGGGCAGCTCGCTGGACAGAACGCATAAGTCTACGTCAAAAATAGACGAAAAGCTTCGCCAGTTCCCGTCTGTGAAACATACCTGGACGGTGGACGGTTTTAACTTCATCAGCAATGCCGCCGCATCTCCGTATGCCGCAGGGTTTGTACGCCTGAAAGACAAAGGTGAAAGGGGTGAAGTAGATAACATCGACCAGATCACCGGTATGATGTACGGACCTGCAAGCGAGCTGAAAGATGCAGGCGCTTTCTTTTTCAACTTCCCTACGGTGCAGGGTTTTGGTAACGTGAGCGGTTTTGAATTCATGCTGCAGGATAAACAGGGGCGTCCGCTGGACCAGCTGGGTAACAACGCCTGGCCTTTATCGGCGCATTGATGCAAAGACCGGAAATTGGCGCGGCCTTCACCACCTTCTCCGCGGGTAACCCCAGTATAGGGTAGAAGTGGATAATTTCAAGGCCAAACAATTGGGCGTATCCGTTGCCGATCTGATGCAGACCATGCAGATATATTACGGTAGCAGCTATGTTTCTGACTTTAACCGTTTCGGGAAGTACTATCGTGTCGTAGCGCAGGCTGATGTACCGTATCGTACCGACGTCAACTCTCTGGATGGTATTTACGTGAAAAACAGCCTGGGCGAGATGGTGCCGGTAAAATCAATGGTGTCGCTCAAGCGTGTGTACGGTCCTGAAACAGTGACCCGCAACAACATGTTCAATTCCGTTACCATCAACGGCACGCCCAAGCCGGGTTACAGTACTGGTGATGCGATCAAAGCCATTGAGGAGACTAAAAAACGGCGTTGCCGCAAGGATATGGTTACGAATGGACCGGTGCGACCCGCGAAGAGATCTCCGCCGGCAACCAGCAGATCTACATCTTCCTGCTCAGCATCCTGTTCGTATACTTCCTGCTGGCAGCTCAATACGAAAGTTATGTATTGCCGCTTGCAATTATCCTGACCATCCCGACAGGTATCCTGGGTGTATTTGCCTTCATCGGTTTTGCCGGTCTGGACAATAACATCTACGTACAGATTGGTATGATCATGTTGATAGGTTTGCTTGCGAAGAACGCCATCCTGATAGTAGAATTTGCATTGCAGCGGCGGCGCAACGGCATGGGGCTGCTCGAATCGGCGCTGGCCGGGGCAAGAGCCAGGCTGCGTCCCATCCTGATGACTTCATTCGCCTTTATCGTAGGGCTGATACCCTGGTATTTGTGTCAAAAGGTTCCGCTGTAGGTAACCACTCCATTGGTTATAGCGCCATCGGCGGTATGTTGACCGGTGTGATCCTGGGTGTATTCATCATTCCTGTGCTGTATGTGATATTCCAGTTCTTACAGGAAAAAATAACCGGCCGCCCCGGCTTAAGAGTTTATGAAGAAGAGATGGAATTGGAAGAAGCAACCGTATAAGTAAAATCAAGGCAATTATGACGCAATATTCAAAATATTTAATAGCTATACTCTCCGCCGCATCTTTGGCCGCCTGCAAGGTGGGTAAGGACTACCAGCGGCCGGAGACCCCGCTGCCCGCGCAGTTCGGAACGGCGGCCGCCGGCGACTCGTCCGTAGGCGCGGCGCCCTGGAAGCAGTTCTTCCCGATCAGGCCCTCCAGGACCTGATCGGCGCGGCCCTGAACAAGAACTTCGACCTCCAGCTGGCGCTTAAAAGGATCGAGGCGGCATCTTCTTATGTGAAACAGGCGAAGGCCGCCCTGCTGCCTTCCGTGAACGCCAACGCCGCCGCCAATACGTCCTTCCTTCGAAGAACAGCCTCAACGGGCTTAGCCTCAATAACTTCCTTAAACAGGAACACATTGAAGACTACACCCTCGGCATCGGCGTTTCCTGGGAGATCGATATCTGGGGAAAGATCCGCCGGCAGAAAGAAGCCGCACTGGCGCAATACCTGCAATCCTTCGAGGCGGCCCGCGCCGTGCAGACCGGCATCGTGGCACAGGTAGCCAACAGCTACTTCAACCTCCTGATGCTGGACGCGCAGCTCGATATCGCCAGGCGCAACGCTACCCTCAGCGACACCATCGTGCAAATGATAAAAATGCAGAAAACGGCCGGCGACGTCACCGAACTGGCCGTGCAACAAGCCGTTGCCCAAAAGCAACAGGCCGAGCTGCTCATCCCGCAGCTGGAACAGGCCGCCACCATCCAGGAAAATGCCATCCGGATCCTCATGGGCGAACTGCCCGGTACGGTATCCCGCACCGCTTCACTGGACGGCTACCAGGTATGGGACAGTCTGCAGACCGGCGTACCAGCAGAGGTAATCGCCAACCGCCCGGATGTAAAAGCCTCGGAAATGGGCCTTAAAGCCGCAAATGCGAGCGTTGGGGCAGCCCAGGGCGCTATGTATCCATCGCTGAGCTTAACGGCCAATGGCGGGCTTAATGCGTACGAAATCGGCAAATGGTTCCAGGGGCACTCCTGTTCGGGACCGTGGCGGGTAACATCGCGCAGCCCATTTTCCAGCAGCGCAGACTGAAAACCCAGGTGGAGATCGCTAAAAACGACCGCGACCAGGCCGCCATCCGGTTCAAACAATCGGTGACGGTAGCGGTACGGGAGGTGACCGATGCCCTGGTGCAACTGGACAAGCTCCGGCAGCAGCAAACCATCGCCGGGGCCCGCTTCGCGACCACCCAACAGGCTGTAGTCAACGCCCGCCTGCTGTTCCGCAGCGGCCTGGCGAACTACCTGGAAGTCATCAACGCCCAGGGTAGCAGCCTGCAGGCCGAGCTGACCCAGGCAGACATCAAACGCCAACGCCTCACCGCCATGGTAGACCTTTACAGGTCGCTCGGCGGCGGCTACCAATAGGCGAGCCGGCAGGCAGGTGATAGTTGTTCGACTCGGATCAACAGACAGGTTGTTAGGAAGTAATGCACCGGCAACTGTCATCTGTCAGCTGTTATCGCTCAGTTGAAACCAATAGCAGATGAAGCGGAGAGACCGATAGATCGGAACATCAGATGAATTAAAAGGAAAGTAAGATTGACAGCCATCGGCTGTCCGCGGTCATCGCTCTTCATGAACATCAGGTTGTACCGGCGGGAGAAATCCTGCCGGTTTTTTTATGACCATATGTCAAAGAACTTAGTCAAAAGTAGTGGTAAGCCGGGGAGGGAAAAGAAAAACGCCGTATACACTTATTTTGTAGCGTTTTGTAGTGTTTTGTAGGTAAGCTATTGATTAGGAGTAAGTTGGATTGGCTCAGGGTAAATGAGTGTCAGCCTAAGGGTTATGGAATATCTCCTCTATCCCTGGTCTTTCCCTCCTTTTTCCCTCCTTTTTCCCTTCAAATCCTTTACTGTATTGACGGGAGTACTGGTTGATATACACTAGATATACATGAACCCTTAAGTTAACCTTACTGAACCTCTGGTTTGATATACCAGAAATGATACGGTTTCAATACGGTATTACTACTAAGGCATTACTAAGGCATTACTAAGGCAATACGGTTCTAATACGGTCCTAATACGGTCCTAATACGGTTACAATACGGTTACAATACGGTTAGACTACGGTTTTAATACGGTTGCAATACGGTTATAATACGGTTAGATGACAATTCGCATGACAAATAGTTGGCGCGAATGCCCCGGAGCGGGCATTTTTGTATGTCCCGGAAATAGTACCGGCGGGCCAGGGGCCCGCCGGATTTTAGCATGTACTTTCCTTATGATCAATAAACCTTACTTGCGAATAAGACCGGGTCGGGACTTTTTGTAGTAAACCAATTATTGCGAACGGCGCAGATTTGGATGAAACCCAGGTTGTAAACCGGCAGGCAGAAGCCCGCCGGATCTTCCTGAATATGACTGCATGCTTAGAGGATGTAGTAGGGGCCGTTTCTTCCTGCGGGATGGTTTCCGTCTCGAGGTGCTCCAGGTCGGTTCTTCCGAGATCTGTAGCAGGTCGCGCTCCACTTTACGGGCGATGGTGGTCATCGGCGTATCTGTGGGCTTGTTCTCGCGAAGGGGTCCTGCAGGTTAATGGCCATTTTTTCGATGAGCAGGAAGGACGCGGAGATAGCAGCTACCAGCGGTACTTCCACAATGCCCAGCGAGTCGATTAATGCGAACGGCAGAAGGAGGATGAAGAATATAACGGCGAAATGGGTATAGAGCGAATAGGTTGCGGGGAAAACGGTGTTCTTGATGCGCTCGCATTTACCCATGGCGTCGCAGAGGCGCGTGAGGGTGCGGTCCAGCTCCACCTGCTGGTAGGGGTTGATCCATTCCTGGCGCAGGGCGTATTTAATGTCCCGGCTGTGCAGCTGGAGGATGCCTGCGGGTACATTGTCGTACCGGGCCAGGTGGTTCAGTTCTCTCCTGGACAGGTGTTTTCCAGTCCGCGCAGCGGATCCTTTTTGCGGAGGCTTTGGCCAAGGGCGTAGTTCCAGGCGATCTGGCGCCGGATGAACTGCTGCCGGAAATGGCGGAAGTCTTCCGAGTCGTCCCCATCCACGATAGACATCATCTGCCTGGCCAGGGTACGCGAGTCGTTCACGATGGCGCCCCATATGGTACGGGCTTCCCACCAGCGGTCGTACGCCTGATTGGAGCGGAAGGCGAGCAGGAGCGAAAGTACCGTTCCCAGTACCATCGGCACCGCCAGCGGGATGGATATTTCCTTCAGTCCGTACTGGTAATACAGCATATTGATGATCAGTGTATAGACCGTAACGGCGAGGATTTCGTATTTGATCTTTCCGAAGATGTACCCTAACGGAATGCCTTTCTTCAGTAACATACGCTAAGTTTTTAGGTGAGTCATACCTGCACGCCCAGCAGGGCGGAGATGGAAGCCGGGGCGGTCACAACCTGTCGCGGAGCCGTCATCTTGAGGCTGGAGACGGGCAGTTTCATGTACCGGAACAGGCTTTCCGGGTTATAGCTGTTTTCGCCGGCGTGGTGATAATGCAGCTGATCGGGGATGGCGATCCGGTCGATCTGGTGGGCGCGCACGAAATTTCTTAATGCGGGGGCGGTGGTACCGTAGAAGAACTCCACGCTGATATGATTGAAAACTTGCGAATAGCGGTTCTTCATTACTTCGCAGGCTTCCCGGAAATCGTCGGGCACATGTACGTAGCGGTGGCTGCGGCTGAAGGGCCAGCAATCCAGCAGCGAATCGGGGAGGCGGAGTGCATGCATCAGGGTGATGCGGACAGGGCTTTCGGTTTGAGAAGCCAGGTGATGCAGGTAGCCCAGCGAGCGGATGCTGAGATCGGTAGGAATCATGACATGTTGCATACGGTTCGTTTTAAAAGCAAAACTACCGGCGCCGTGTTAAGAAGCGGTAAATACGGGATAAAGATGTGATGGCAATCTGGTAAGAATCCTGCCAGCAGGTGGTAAGAATCCGGTAAGATTCTGCATGTATCGCGGGTTTTGTGGCCCTCAGCCCTTATTTTTGATAGGATTAAGATGCATGCAGTATGAGAATTTTGTTAGTAGAGGACGAACCGGCAGTAGTGTCGGTCATTTCGCGGGGATTGACGGAGTCGGGATATGAGGTGAGCGTGGCGCCCGACGGGCTCCTTGGGCTGGAAATGTCGCGCAGTAACGATTTTGCCCTCATTATCCTCGACGTAATGTTGCCTGGGATGAATGGTATCGATGTATGCCGGCAGATCCGCGCAGAGAAGAACAGCACCCCCATTCTCATGCTCACCGCCCTTTCCACCACGGAAAACGTGGTGATGGGGCTCGATTCCGGGGCAGACGATTACCTCACCAAACCCTATAAGTTCCAGGAGCTGGAGGCACGCATCCGTTCGCTCGTTCGCCGGCAGGGCAGTGCGATACAGCAGCCTGCAAGAGTATCTTCCAATATCCTGCGGCTCGGCGAGCTGACCCTCAATACCGACACCCGGCAGGCCAGCCGCAACAACCGCATCTTTACCCTCACCGCTACTGAGTACCGCCTGTTGGAGTATTTGCTCGCCAATCCGCGGAAGGTATTGTCCAGAGCGGAGATACTGGAACATGTATGGGGATCGACTTCAATATGAACACCAAAGTGGTCGACGTTTATATCAACTACCTCCGTAAGAAGATCAATAAGGATTCCGAACCGGAGATGATCCATACCATCGTAGGTCATGGCTATATGTTAAAAGAAACCCTTACCGATGAAGATCAGTAATAAAATCATGATCCTGTTCTCAGTGCTGACCTTTTCGATCATCCTGCTGATGAGCTTTTTCGTGTATTACCTGGCCAACCGCTATTCCTTCGGCGACTTCTACAAACGCCTTGAGATCCGCGCCTACCTCACCGCCAACGCCGCCTATCCTCCCAACGGAACCGACACATCCGCCTATAACCTCATCCGCGACCGTCACCTCGAGAAACTGCCAGCGGAAGAGGAATACATCATTCCGTCAACTATGCCGCCGGGCGCTTCGTGCGGCCGGCCAAACCGAACCTGCCATACACCTTTTACGACGAAGTGGTGCGCCAGGGCCAGAACACCTATCGCTACAACGAACGGTTTTTCGCCGGCATCCTCATCTCGCATGGCGGCGGCAGGAGCATCGTGGTAGTCTCAGCCGTAAATGAGTACCGCGCGCAATACATGGCCGAACTGCGGAAGATCCTCGTGATCTGTTTCGCCGTGGCCGCCGCATTGATCGTGGGAGCGGGATCTTTTTCTCAATACATCCTGGCGCCTGTACATCGCATCATGCAACAGGTAAAAATATCAGTTCCAATAACCTCCACCTGCGCGTCAGCACCCAATCGGGAGAGGATGAAGTAGGGGAGCTGGCGGGCACTTTCAATAATATGCTCGACCGCCTGGAAACCGCCTTCGAAACGCAGAACAACTTCGTCAGCAATGCCTCCCACGAACTCGGAACACCCCTCACCGCCATTATCGGCGAAGCGGAACTGGCCCTGCGCGGCGAACGGGATAACGAAAGCCTCCGGGCCTCCATATCCTTCATGCTCACCGAGGCCGAGCGGCTCAACCACATCTCCGCAGCCTGCTGCAACTGGCGCAAACCGGGTTCGACGGTAAAAAGCAACACTGGGAGCTCATCCGGACAGACGAGCTGCTGTTTGCCGTCAAACAGATGACCGACCGGCTTAGTCCCGGCAACCATGTCTCCATCGATTATAGCCTTTTCCCCGAAGAGGAAGATAAAATGAGCATCATGGGCAATTTCCAGCTGCTGGAGCTGGCCATCACCAATATCGTCACAAACGCCATCAAATACTCCAGCAACAAGCCCGTTTCCCTGGCGCTGGCGGCAACGGACACGAAGAATATCGTCATCGTGAAAGACAGCGGCATCGGGATTCCGCCGCAAGACCTTCCGTATATCTTTTCCCCATTCTTCAGAGCAAGCAATACCAGCCCGTTCGAGGGATACGGCATCGGCCTGCCGTTGACCAACAACATCATCCGCATGCACAAGGGCGAGATCATCGTGGAAAGCAGGCAGGACGAAGGCACGGAAATTAGGGTGGTGCTGCCTTCTAAACGATAGGGCAAGGCGGTTTCGCCTTTCATCAAAAGTTATCCCGCATTTATCGGGCGATGCGTATATTGTTTTCGAACAATGAAATAGTACCGATGACGCGTATTTACAGATTCCTTTTGCAGGGCATGCTGCCGCTTGCGGCATTGTCTGCGCAGGCGCAAGACGCCTGGCAGTTCGATAAGGCCCTTTTTGTGGCCAGTCCGCAGCGCTACGGCCGCGAGGCCATCTACACCGATCCCCTGGCATATCGCCTGTACACACAGGGCCTGAAGCCCCGAAAGACGGGGAGGTTTTCGAAGGACAAATATCCTGGCAGGCTGTCCAGGCGGATAGCGCGCATCGCCTCTTCCGCCGTGGCGGCGGACGCGGGATGTTTGGCAGGGGCGGATATTTTTACCTCACTTACAACTCCGACAAGGCACAGACGGCGCTGTTGAACATCCGCGGCAACAGCGGGCTGTACATCAATGGCGAACCGCATGCCGGCGATCCTTACAATTCAGGATGGCTCTATATTCCGGTGAAGCTGAAGAAAGGGATAAACGAGCTGTATGTCCGTGGCGCCATGATCACGGCGGGTCTTAGTTTCCCGAAGTCGGCCGTGCTGCTCGAAGCAGCGGACGCTACGGTGCCGGTGATCGTTGCCGGGGCAAAGAACGACACGCTGAAGGGTGCGCTGGTGGTCATTAATACGACAGGCGGCAACACGAAGAACCTCCGTTTGAAAGCCGTCATGGCCGGCAGGGAGAAGATCACCGAAGTGCCGGCGGTACCCCAACTTTCGACCCGCAAGGTACCCTTCGCGTTCGATGCATCGGGCGTGAGCGCTGCGGGTAAGGCCGAATGCGTGGTGACGTTGCTGGATGGCAACAAGGTGCTGGACGAAACGAAAGTGACGATGGAAATAGTGAACGAAGGCGCGCAATATAGCCGGACATTCATCAGCGCCATCGACGGAGTTTACAATATTATGCCGTGACGCCGCAGAAGGGTGGTCCGAAGCCCGGGAGGCGCTTTTCCTGTCGGTGCATGGCGCGGGCGTTGAAGCCATCGGGCAGGCCAGGGCGTATCAGCCGAAGGACTGGGGCACACTGGTAGCAGCGACCAACCGCCGGCCGCGGGGCTTTAACTGGGAAGACTGGGGCCGGATAGATGCGCTGGAAGTGCTGGCGATGGCCCGGCATTCGTTCCAGCCGGACCCGCAAAAGATCTATCTCACGGGGCATTCCATGGGTGGCCATGGAACATGGTTCCTGGGGCAACCTATCCCGCCAACTGGGCGGCGATCGCACCCAGCGCGGGCTATCCGACACTGAAAGGGTATGGTTCCGCTGATGGACTGGTGCCAGACAGCAGCAACAATCCTATGGAAAGATGCTGCTCCGCGCGGGTAACCAGAGCGATGTCATCAAACTGGTGCAGAACTACAAGCCGCTAGGCGTATATATCTTCCATGGAGATGCGGACAGGGTGGTGTCGGTGAACTATGCGCGGCAGATGCGTACCCTGCTTGGAGGGTTTCACCCGGATTTCAGTTACAACGAGTATCCCGGAGGTGAGCATTGGTTTGGCGATATCAGCGTAGACTGGAAGCCTATCTTCGATTTCTTCCAGTGGCGCAAGCGGCCTGCGGATACCGCGGTGAACGCCATCGACTTTACCACTTCCAATCCCGGTATCTCCGATGCTTACCGATGGGCGTCCATCCGCCAGCAGCTGCAACCGCTGGAGTACAGCCGCATCCGCTTGCAACGCAACCGGACGGCCGGTACCATCGTGGGCGAAACCGAAAACGTGCGCATTCTCCGCTTCGATCTGCAGGATTTTACACCGGGCGCCGCCCTGACGCTGAAACTGGATGGTACTGAAGTCAAGCATACCGCAGGGCGCAACCCGTGTATCTGTTGCGCACAACTGCCGGCTGGCAGCTGACCGGAGAGCCGCCGTTATCAGAAAAGGGCCCGCACCGGTATGGTACTTTGAAAGATGCATTCAATCACCGCATGCTTTTCGTATATGGCACCACGGGTACCGCCGAAGAGAACGAGTGGAGCTTCAATAAAGCCCGTTACGACGCGGAAACCTGGTATTACCGCGGCAATGGCGCGGTAGACATCGTGGCAGATAAAGATTATGATCTCCGTAAGTACGCCGGCAGGGGCGTGGTGCTCTACGGCAACCAAACCACCAACAAAGCCTGGAGCGCACTGCTCAGCAATTCGCCCATCCAGGTAACCCGCAACAAGATCACCGCCGGCGGTAAAACCTGGACCGGCCCTGATTACGGCGCCAGCTTCGTATGGCCCTTGCCGGGATCGGATACGGCATCTGTTGCAGTGATCGGCGGCAGTGGCGTTTTAGGGATGAAAGCGGCCTATGCCAACCAGTATTTCGCCGGCGCGAGCGGGTTCCCGGATTATATGGTGTACGACGCGAAGATGATGCTGACGGGGGCGGATGGCGTGAAGATGGCAGGGTTTTTGATCATGCGTGAAATTGACGGAAGGGAATGGTGTGTTCGCTAAATAAATTTGTTCCTTTGTAACCCTTTATTGATAAGGGTTACAAAGGAATATTAAGATTATGTCAAAATTTTTTTGTTTAATCATCCCGGAATTATACTTTTGCGGCGGAGGAATGGCAGAGCGGTCGATTGCGGCAGTCTTGAAAACTGTTGACTGTAACAGGTCCGGGGTTCGAATCCCTCTTCCTCCGCTGAAATTTTCCCGGTTATAGACCGGGATTTTTTGTTAGAGGGGATGCGTCCGTCTTTGCATACATGATTTTGACTGTAACAGGTCCGGGGTTCGAATCCCTCTTCCTCCGCTGAAATTTTCCCGGTTATAGACCGGGATTTTTTGTTTGAGGGGGGCTTTATTATCTTATTTTTAATCCCAAACATCCCTATACCCAATGAAGACAACCCTTATCATCCTCGCCTGTGCTATTATTTTGGTTGTAGCAGGTTTCCTGCTGGCCAGGCTATCAAAAAGCGTACAAAGCAAGTTTCGCAAGATGTACCCGGCGAAGCAGCGAAGCCAAAACTGACGGCCCAAATGGTCGTGGATTCCCTGGAAGAGCTGGGGTATTTTCGGTTTGCAGATGCGGATAAGTTGCCGGCATTGCAGGAGATGGTCGGCAGCATGTACGCAGAATACGGAACCATTGGGACTGTTAATGCGGACGACGCTCCCTACGAGCCTTACTGCCGCCGGCTTTATCATTGCGATAACGAAGAATTATTCGAAATAGGAGGGGTAGAGGATATGGTAAAGGAAGTCAAACCCACGTTCGATAAACTGGACATTCCATTAGAATGTTCTGATGATTTTGGACGGAAGACGCTACACTGCATACCATCCGGCTGAACGGCAAACAGTATGAGGCTTTCCGGGGTGATCCCCACGATTGGCGTGCCTGGGGCCAGGCGATGAAAAACTTCTGCGACATGTTGAACGATCAGTTGGCGTTACATGGGTCGGAGGAGCGCGTTTATCCCTTATATGGCGGTAACGACGGTCAGCTCATTTTCTCACGCATGGTCAGTTTGCATTCATGGAACGTTACTACCATGGCTATAAGCCCCAAACGACCGAAGTCTGGGCGGAAGAGTTGCGGTAGGGGAGTTTACAGATAGATGTTGCTCCTTGTCCCAGGTGATAAAAGGGATTATATCGAATTTATCAGCTATTCCGGTACATTTAATATACCCGATCAGTATTACCGGTAGAATCAGCAAACTGATGATGTTAGGCGCAAAATGAACCCTGTTTTTCCTTGTTGCTTTCATAGCGGGTGTGTTACTTATGTATTGGATGCATCGGCAGGGATATTCCATAAAATCTTGCGTAAATTCATAATATGAAATTTTACTTTTCTTTTGACGACGAAACGCACGACTGCTGGCCGATATACGAGGCGATCCGGACGTATTATCCGATTGGTCTTCAATCATATTATCCTTCCTTGTTTTGGGCATATCCGGGACAAAAGGGGCTGGGATCTTTGCTGGCGGAGCATATACATGATCCAAATCGTTTTCAGGAGTTTACGGATTTTTCGGAAAGTATAGGCAGTACGCTGAACGCCGATGTTATCGGCACCACGAACAGCCAGTCGCCCTCATTGAGTTTTGAGCTTATTCTTGAACAAAAAGAGCTGTACCCGGTCAGGTTTACGAAGAAACTATGCTTCGCAAAAAGCATATTAGGAAATTTCTATACGATTTACGGTACAGACGAAACTGTCGTTAAAAAGCCCGATGAAAGGGGGCCATATCATTTTGGGCGACGAATGCGCTAACCGTGTCTCCCTACGATGAATTTGAAGAACCTTATTTGCAATTAAAGGAGATCATCCAGGCAAAATATCCAGACCATCGGCAAGTGCCTTTTCAGCTATTGAATACTTATCTGCACGGCCTGTATAACAATTACAACCAGGATAATGAATGCACCATATACAGCGCGCTTTTTAATGAGCATATCGATTTTAAAAGAGCCGTCCATACCCGGGGATGAATCTTACGGGTTCGATGAATGGCTGCGGGAAGGCGTGACGGCGGAAATGGCCGCCAGTAAAGAGGGGCAATGGGTATGCCGGAATCCCTTTCCCAATGCGGAGTAATTTGTGAAAAAGTTTGTGAAATCCGTCCGGATTTATACATTTGCGCCCTACATACCCGGAGAGGTGTCAGAGCGGTTCAATGTACCTGACTCGAAATCAGGTGTACCTGAAAGGGTACCGGGGTTCGAATCCCTCCCTCTCCGCTGAAGGTTTTCAAGCCAAACCTGTAATCATTGTGATTACAGGTTTTTTTATTCCGACAGTGCTCAGATTTCACCACGGACACGCTGCTCGTGGAATTTCTCCAGCTTGGAAAGCAGCCTGATCAAATCCATTTTTTCCTGATTTGTCAATGGTTCGGTTACGTTCCTCGTCGCCTGGCGTATATTCTCCATGCTGTCCTTCAATAGCTTGCTGCCTTTCTGCGTAATATGCAGCATCCTGTTGCGTTTATCGGTATCCACCGCTGTCTGTTCTACCAGCTCATTGTCCAGCAAGCGCTTTACAATCTGCATACCTGCTGATTTCTCATGTACGTTCAACCGGATAAGGGCCGATTTCGTCATGCTGCCGAAGGAAGCCAGTCCAATGAGGTAAATGAACTCATCCGGCGTCGAAAATGATGTATTTTGTATCGCTGCCTTTGCCTGCAACTTCGCGTACCTGTAAAGGTGAACCAATGATGTATTGATGACGCTGTCTGCCGTGCGGCCCTTTTCTTTTCCCTCCCAATCAGGTTCATCCGTCACCGTATTTCCACGACTGAGGAGATACTGGTGTAGCCATTGTCCAAATTCATGCACACCCTGGCGACTGCCGCCAGATTCTTCTTCATAAATTTTGATTAATTCCACCATTTCGGTGACCAGCCCATAGTACATACTTCACTTTATTTATATGAAGTTATTTAAAAACAGTGTGTTTTTGTACCAATTGTCTGCAAAATTAATCAAAATCTCCTTATAAAGGTATATTTATAATCTAAATGGCATTAGATTTGATTGATTATAGTACAAAAATGTACTAATATGGCGCACCTGAAATTCCACCACATCAAAAAGGCGGCGATGGCCTTAACGATCGCATCCGGTGTCTTACTGGGCTCCTGTGACAAAGACGATGATAATGAAATGCCGCAAGAAGCGAATATCGCGGCCATCGTTTCCACCAACAGTAATTTCTCTCTGCTGAAAACGGCCGTTGTTCACGCCGGACTGGCGGATGTGCTGGCAGGAGCTGGTCCGTTCACGGTATTTGCCCCTAACAATGCTGCTTTTACTGCCGCAGGGTTTGATACGGAGGCCAAGATTAAAGCCGTTCCGGCCGAGACTCTTAAAAGATCCTGTTGTTCCATGTCCTCCCTGCCAAAGTAAATGCTTCTGCAATAGCATCCGCGAGCAATACACCCGTGAAGACTTCCGCAGACATCAATGTATACATCACTAAGAACGCTACCGGGGTATTTGTTAATGGAGCAAGTGTTACACAGGCAGACGTTGCCGCCAGCAATGGTGTGATCCATGTTATTAATACGGTATTGATGCCTCCCATGGGGAATATTGTGGAGGTAGCGCAGGCTAATCCGAATTTTAGCCTGCTCGTAGCTGCCGTTTTAAGGGCCAGCCAGGGCAGTACGAATGTTGCGCAGGTATTGGCTGGCGCCGGACCGCTCACCGTCTTCGCACCCACTAATCAGGCCTTTATCAATGCGGGTTTCGCCAATGCGGCTGCCATACAGGCTGCCGATCCGGAAGTACTGAAGAATATCCTTACATATCATGTCATCGCCGCCCGCGTGTTTTCCAGCGATCTCACGGAAGGCGCTAAACCCGCCACCGTAAATGGAGCAACAGTAAGCATCACCCTTACAGGGGCGCCAAAGTGAAAGGAAATACGAATACGACGGCGTCATTGATATCGCCGGCAAACATCGTTACCTCGAATGGAGTGATCCACGTAATTGATCAGGTACTATTGCCATAACGGGGATTTCATATGAAGGGGACCAAAGTAACCGCTGGATTGGCCAGTTGGTTACTTTGGCTTTTATATTCCTTGACCACTGCTTACTTAATACCCTCCCCGGGATTGATTTTTGAGTTTTAATTTTTGACCGATGAAACGATTATTAGCCATTTGCAACGGCATAGCGCTCGCGGCAACGATCGCCGTTAACTACTTGTCCAACGCGGGCATGCTGAATGGCGCTACCATGAAGACAGTGTCCGACAAATACGCAAACTATTTCACGCCGGCAGGCTATGCCTTCTCGATCTGGGGCCTGATCTATCTCGGACTGCTAGGCATCATCCTGTATTCCTGGAGGACGATAGCGGATCATGAGAACCAGTTACTATCCAGGATAGGGTGGTGGTTTTCCATTTCCTGCCTGGCTAATTCCCTGTGGGTGGTGGCCTGGTTATATGAGCAGGTGGGTTTGTCCGTATTGATTATGCTCGTTCTTTTCTTCTCGCTGATTCAAATCGTGCGGAATTTACGCGTAGGGCAGGAACAACCCTCCCGTGGGGCACTTATTTTTGTGCATTGGCCTTTTTCCATTTATTTTGGTTGGGTCTCGGTGGCATTGATCGCCAACATTGCCGCTTATCTCACGAAGATCAACTGGGACGGTTGGGGAGTACCCGAAACGGCCTGGACGGTCCTCATGGTTGGAGCCGCCGGACTGGTTAACGTTCTGGTGGTTTTGCGCAGGCGAATGCCAGGGTTTGGTTTGACGGGCATCTGGGCCCTGCTGGCTATCGCGGCAGCAAATAACGACGCCGGCGGTAGCCGGGCTGTGGCCAGTGCATGTTATATTGTAGCAGCATTGGTTTTCGTCTGCACCGTAACCGGTTTGTTCGGGAACCATGCCAACCGGGTAGAACCGGTGCAGTAATCCTTTCGTATTAAAAAATCAGCGTATGACCGCGGGTGTGTTCACATATGAAACATGGAAGCCGCCGGCAGCAATAGCCCACCTGGCAGATAGCTGCTGGATGCTGGCGCATCATGGGGAAACAGAGCGTGAAGTTGTGGTACTTCCTGACGGTCGCATTGATCTCATTCTCTCTTGCAGTGAAGACGGAATCTTTCAGATACACCTAATGGGGATAGGGACTCGTCCGGATATAGCCCCGTTACCCGCCCGTCATCTCATGTTCGCCATCAGTTTCCGCCTGCTGGCAGTGGAATACCTGTTCGGGCAAAGCATCGCGGAACTGAAAGACAGTGCCCTGGCATTGCCACCTGATTTTTGGGGATTCGGAAAACAGGACATGGCAGACTTCAGGCAATTCTGCCGAAAGGCGGAGCAAATGATAGCCGCTGCTCCGCAAAAGCCCATGGATGGGCGGAAGCTGCAACTTTTTAATCGCGTCTATGAAGCGGAGGGCGCCGTGCAGATTCATGAACTGGCAAAGGAGATTTTTGGAGCGAGCGGCAGATCAACCGGTATTTCAACGATTGGTTTGGCGTTTCACTGAAGGCATATTCTAACATCCTGCGGTTTCGGGCATCTTTCGGGCATATTCGTGAGGGTAAGCTCTTTCCGGAGCAGGATTTTGCGGATCAGCCCCATTTTATACGAGAAGTAAAAAGACTGGCAGGCGTGACGCCCAGGGTACTCTTCCGAAACGAAAACGACCGATTTATTCAATTCTCCGCCATCGGCAGCCAGTAGCTTTGCATTAAAACGATAATATGCTTCTGACTGGTAAAACTATCGCTATTGTGGGCGGAGGCCCCGGAGGGCTGACCCTTGCCCGCCTCCTGCAACTCCAGGGCGTTTCCGTACAAGTGTACGAAAGGGATGCCGACCGGACTGTTAGGCAGCAGGGCGCTACCCTTGATCTGCACGAAGAGTCGGGCCTGAAAGCTCTTGAAACCGCGGGCCTCATAGCAGCATTCCACGCCCGGTACCGTCCGGGTGCGGATAAAACCCGTTTGACCGACGAGCAGGGTCATATTTATTTCGACGACCATGCGCATCCCGAAGCGCCGTTTGGCCCGGGTCAGTATCGCCCTGAGATCGATCGCGGACCGCTCCGTGACCTGTTGATAGACGCGCTTGAACCTGGCACCATAAAATGGGATGCGCACTTCCTGTCTATGGAGCCACAAGGCGCCGGCTGGCAGCTGCACTTCAGGAATGGCAGTCATTATGCCGATGTGGTTGTTGCCGCTGATGGCGCCAATTCCAGGATAAGGCCGTTGATTACCGGCATCCGGCCTGTCTATTCCGGGATCACAATCGTAGAAGGGAATATCTATCATGCCGCCAAGAATGCTCCTAACTTACATGCCCTGGTGGCAGGCGGAAAAGTCTTTGCCTTTGGCGGATCCAATTCGATTATCCTCAGTGCCAAAGGCGACGGTTCATTGTCCTTTTACACAGGTACCGGGAGCCAGAGAACATGGTAGAAATATCGGGTATCGAATGGAACGACCGGGCGGAAGTTTTCGCCTGGTTCCTTAAGCGGTTCGCCGGCTGGAGCCCTATATGGCATGAATTGTTTAAGTCGGAAAATATGTATATCGTTCCCGGCCCATGTATCACTTCCCGCCGGACCAATGTTGGGAGCCACTTTCCAACCTGACGATGATCGGGGACGCCGCGCACCGGATGCCGCCTTATGCAGGGGAGGGCGTCAACATGGCAATGCTGGACGCCCTTGAACTTAGCGTGTGCCTGACCGGCGGTGAATACCACGACCTGAGAACGGCTATCGGCGCATTCGAAAAATCAATGTGCAGGCGTGCAGGTGAGGTGACACTCATGACGCTGGCAAACACGGAAATGCTGCATGCGCCCGGAGCGCTGCAGGCGATGCTGGCAATGTTCGGCGGGCAATAAAAGTGCTGGGCAGCCAGCTAATAATTACGGATTTAAAATCTCGATAAAACCTTCTGTACCGTTCACTCTTATCCGTTGACCATCTTCAATGATGCGGGTGGCGTTTTCGACGCCTACGACCGCCGGCAGCCCGTATTCCCGGGCAATAACGGCGCCGTGGGTCATAAGTCCCCGACTTCCGTCACCAATCCCTTGATGGAAAGGAAAAGCGGCGTCCAGCTAGGGTCGGTGAAAGTGGTAACCAGGATATCGCCTTCTTCCAGCCCGGCATTTTCAATATCGGAGATCACTCGCGCCCTGCCTTCTACCGTTCCGGCAGAAACGGCCAGGCCGGCGAGCGCACCTTCGGGGAGGTTATCATGACTATAAGTTCCGCGGATGATTTCGCCTTCGGAAGTGATGACGCGCGGAGGGTCCAGCTTTTCATAGCATGTGAACGCTTCCCGGCGCCGTGCGATGAGCGCTGTGGCAGGCTGACGGGTACCGACCATCTCGCCGAGCTCGTCGAAGGTGAGATAATAGCTGTCTTCTTCACTGCAGAGCACGTTTTCCTGAACCAGCTGGTGTATTTCCCTTAGCAGGGCCTTTTTGTAAATGAAGAAGCGGTTGACGATGCCGTATTTGGGGTATTCGCGATATCCGGCGAAATTTCTGAACAACGCGATCATGGCCTGGTGTCCTTTGCTTTTTGTTCGCCGTCTGGTAGTTGTTTCAGCCGTCGGAGGAGGTCCTTTTCCTGGCGGCCGCTTCCTGCAAGCCCTGGTCGAACCTACGCCTGGCATCGCCGGGCGTTGCGTTTTTGACGTGGCTCAGGAGCATAGGGATAAGGATGGAAGGTTTTTCGCTCCAGCGCGGCTTCGTGATATCGATCTCTCCGGCGCATCGCATGCCGTATTTGTCGAGCCAGGCTAGGATAGCGTTCCGGCTTTCCCTGCCACCGTTGAGGTGGACCAGGTCATCGGGAGAGAAATCATCCTTAATATTTTGCAGAAACCCGACTACTTCCGGCCATGGGCGGATCACATCGGCCAGGTCTAGCATTGCGAGGCCCATTTCAGAGGTGACGTTATGCGGTACCGATTGGGAAAGCACATCGGCTACGCTTTTCTCTCCCAGCCATTCGCGCATATTTTCATTGATCCAGGCGGCGGCGTTCAGCGCAGCGAGGATGGCGCCCATGTGCCGCGCGTCGAAAGTGACTTTTTTAGACTGTTCGATATCTTGCTGAATAAAACTGAAAAGTGCCGTACCGGAGTGGGATTGTATATCGCGCTGAAGTGCCGCGACAGATGCCTCGTTTTGCCGGATCAGCTCGTTTACGATCTCGCGGGCGTTGCCGGACTGTGAGAGGATATCCGCGGCGGGCATGCCTTTACTGCTTTTGACGGGTGCGGGAGTTTCGCCGTCGTCCGGCAGGGAAGGGATAAAATCCTTCCGGCTGATGATGGTCATAAGCGCATCTTTGATCAGGGGATCATGCTGTCCCATTGCGTCCAGCAATGCGTCTCTGCCGGCGGGCGTAGCCAGGTTTCCAATTACGTCCACGAATAACCTGCCGGCGGCTTTGAACATGGGCCGGGCGGCTCTCATCTGCCATAAAGATAAGCCCAGTGGCTTCATGGGGTCGGTCATCATTTGCTGATGGCCAACGGAGACATAGACGTGATCTTTGCCGTCATTTGCTTCCGGGACCGGAAACAGCGTAGTAATCGGCCGGCTCTGCACGATATAGCATTTACCATCCGCAAAGCACCATTCAATATCCTGCGGCTGTCCAAAATGCGCTTCGATCTTCCTGCCTGTGCGCTCCAGATCGAATACCTGCTTATCTGAAAGGACAGGATTATTTTGTTGATCCCGGGGCAGTTCCCGGACGGAGGTGCCGCCTGCTGGATTTGGGTAAACGGCGAGTTGCTTTGCGGATATTTTCCTGTTGATACGCCCTTCATGAACGGTATAATGGTCGGCGTTGACCAGTCCCGACACGAGGGCTTCCCCAGCCCGAAACCGGCGTCGATGGCAGTAATGTTCCTGTTGCCAGTGATGGGATCGGCCGTAAATAACACGCCTGCTGCTTCCGGAAAAACCATTTTCTGAACGACGACGGCCAGCTGTATTTTACTGTGATCGTAACCGTTGCGAATTCTATAACTGATCGCACGTTCGGTAAACAAGGAGGCCCAGCATTTTCGGATATGCAGCAATATGTCGGTGTTACCGCTGATGTTCAGATAGGTGTCTTGTTGACCGGCAAAAGAGGCGGAAGGGAGGTCTTCAGCGGTAGCGCTGGAACGGACGGCATATGCATCGCCGGGAGCAATGCGGGCTTCGATAGTTTTTTCGATGTGTTGAGGAACGGGTGTTTTTTCGATGATTTCGCGGATGGTGGCGCCGGCTTCAATGACTGCATCCCTGTCGTTTGGCAGGAGCTTATCCAATTGTGCAAGCGCCTGCTGCAATGCTGCGTGATGGCCAAAGATTTCGTCATAGACGGCCGTAGTGATGCAAAACCCGCCTGGTACCTGTATACCTGGTATTTTGCATAGTGCGCCGAGCCCGGCGGCTTTGCCACCTACCAGGGGAGTTGCGCCTGGTCTGCTTCAGGCAGGTCGAGTATGTAGGGTTTCATGGTTTACATTTTTATTTATCGTTGATCTTTTGGGTACAATCCTCCATGATGGCTATGGCCTTCGAGAAATACGCCTCTATGGTTTTTACTTCCTGCTCGTTGAAGGAGGCGAGGAGTTTCTCCGACCTGCTCCGGAAATCTTTATACAAGGGCTGCAGGAGCGCCATGATGTTTTCAGAAACGGGCTGGATGAAGACCTTTCTCCGGTCGTCTTCCGCAAATACCCGTTTAACAAGGTTTTCTTTTCGAACCGGTCAATGAGACCGGTTACCGCGCCGGTGGTGAGGCCCGTTAAAGCGGCCAGCTCGCCGGCGGTCATCTGTTCGGCCTTCATGAGAAAGCCCAGGTACTTGTGGTCGGTCCCCGTCAGGCCCGCTTTCCGCGCTACAGCTTCATGGAGCTGGATGGAAGTGTAGGCGTACGATTGGCTGAGGCGCCTGATTTGGGTAAGCGTTTCTTTCTTCATATATCTAATATAGTAAGTATCTTAGTGACAAAGATAAATAATTCTATTTATCGGGCTGCTTTTCCAGGAAATATTTTGCAGGGGCATCCTTCTGCCGGTCGTTCGTCGACCAGTGCGGCCGTTCGTCGACTTCGTGGGCCAGGTCTGCAACTTCCGCGAGGCTGGCGCGTCTCTGTAAAAAGCACCCATGCGATCAATTACCATGAAAAGAATCATTCTACCCCTTATCTGCGGCTTTGGCTGTACCCGCCAACGCACAGGTGCGGCTGACCGTTATGCTCGACAGCTCCCTTCAGGGGCCATACAGCGGCCGCCTTTTCGTACATACCCTGAAAGATACCTCCGCACAGTTCAACGACCGTAATATGGCTGAAGAACCGGCGTATTACGTTGCTGTGAAGGGCTGGAAAGCAGGGGAGACCGTCACCCTGCAAGCAGGCAGCACGCCATCCCGAACCCCACTGGATAAGCTGGCGGCCGGAACATACAAGCTCGTCGCCATCCTGGATACGAATACCCGGGAAAGGGCGCCTCCGCGCCCGGGAACCTTTACAGCCGCCAGGAAGGCCTGTTGCACATCGCTGCCGGCGGCAAGGAACAGGTTCCGTTACTATTAATTCCGTCTTCAGGGAACGGCCTTTCCGGGAAACGGAGTCGGTAAAGGAAGTGAGGTTCCGGTCTGCCCTGTTGAGCGATTTCCGGAAGGAAGATATATCCATAAAAGCCGCGGTGATATTACCAGCCTCTTACGGGAAGGACTCCACCCGCCGGTACCCGGTGGTATGCGTCATCCCCGGCTGGGGCGGCACGCATTACCAGGGCGGCAATCCCAACACGCAAAGCATGTTCGGTATGGGCCAGGGAAGGACAAGATATACGTCTACCTCAACCCTGAAACCCAGACCCCTGGGCCTCCATGCCTTTGTGGATTCCAGGGTGAACGGGCCCTGGGGCAAGGCCCTCGTCACCGAACTGCTGCCTTACCTGCGCCAGCGCTTTCGCATAACGGATGATCCCCTGCAGACCTTCCTCTCCGGTCAGAGCTCCGGCGGATACGGCGCCGTATGGCTGGCATTGCATTATCCCGCCAGTTTTGGCGGCTGCTGGGCCACCTCGCCAGATCCGCTGGATTTCTCATCTTTACTGGCGTCAATCTCTACAAAGACGAAAACTATTATCGCGATGCCGCCGGAAAGGAGCGGGGCTTCATGCGCATTAACGGTGCGTTTACCCAAACCCAACGCGAAGCCAGGATGGCCGAACTGTTTTCCGGAGACGGCGGGCAGCAACAATCTTTCGAAGCAGCGTTCGGCGTGCCGGGGCCCGATGGCCGTCCAAAAGATCTCTTTGACCCACGGACCGGCAAGATCCACAAATCAGTGGTGGAAACATGGCGGCCGTATGATCTCGGCCTGCTGGTGCAGCAGCAATGGCCGGCGATCAAAAAGGCGGGCGTGGGAAGGATCACGATATATGCCGGGACGGAAGATAATTTCCTGCTAAATGAATCTGTTGCTGCTTTCGGGCAGAAGGCGGAAGCGGCGGGGGCCGATATTCGCATTGTGCTCGTGCCGGGAGCTGATCATTTCACGGTGAGGAACGCGGAATGGGCCCGGAACCTGCAGGCGGAAATAGATGCGCTGATCCCGGAATGAGGGCCTCGCGCCGTATGTCGATGAAACTTGTTCGTCGTCGATATGCTGGTGACGGGGAAATTAGAATAGCTATTTTCGGTTTGAAAAATTGGCAATGGGAAAAGTCATGCTACGCCTGGTAAAGCCCGGGGATACGGAATTGATCGGCCTGCTGGCCGGATGGTACCAGGACGAATGGAACCTGCCCGTAAGCAAAATGCGCGAGCGGTTGACGGGCATCTCCTCCGGCCCGGAGCAATTCCATGGCGTCATGTATATCGATGGGCTGCCCGTGGCAACGGGAGGCATTCATCACCATGTGGGCCTTTGCGACCGCGAGCCCCGCTTCGCGCAGTACCGCCACTGGATGGCGATGGTTTATACATTGCCACAATACCGCAATAAGGGAATTGGCGCAGTGATGTGCCATTACCTGCAGGAGCATAGCCGGGCGAAAGGCATCGGATCGCTTTATCTGTTCACGGATACGGCGGAACGGTTGTATCACCGGCTGGGATGGTCCTTAATGGAACGTGTAGATATCGCCGGGAGAAACATTGCCGTTATGCACATGCACATCAACGCGGCATCATGCTTATGAGAACATAAAACAATCAGTCGGGAGTTACGGACTACGAAGAAGGAAAGCGCTGCGGATCTGGTGATCTGTAGCGCTTTTGTCATATTAAAATGCTCCATGCCATTTGCCGCCGGGCGACCGGAACGGGTTTATATCTACCGTTTCGTACGCCCGGCGACTTAAGTTTTTACTCCTGCGCCTATGTTTCATTTTTGCCGGTCACATGCAATCTGCATTTAAAAAATATCATGCTATGACCAGACATTTCAGGCGGAGCGGCCTTTTTCTGCTCCTGCTCGCCATTGCGGTTTCTTGTAAAAGAGCAATAAACCCGGCGAGATCGATGACCCCGTTTTACCTTCTCTTCCCGTCGCCGTAGAACGGGGGCGACAGACGGCGCCGCAGTTTCTAAATCCATCGGACCGGCGGGCGGCAGTATACAATCAGCTGATGGCAACATCGCCATTGAGGTACCTGCGGGCGCTGTTGCAACAGCGACCAATTTCTCCGTCCAACCCGTCAAAAACACCCTGTCCGGCTCCGTAGGCCCGTCGTACAGGCTATTGCCGGAAAACGTACAATTCCAGAAGGATATCAAAATTACCCTACAATATAACATGGATAGTATCGCCGGCACGTCAGAAGACGACTTATACCTGGCTTATCAGGATGATAAAGGGTTCTGGCACCGCCATATAATGACGACCATCGACAAGACCAGCAAAAAACTCACTGCACAGACACGGCATTTCAGCGACTGGACGCTTGAGCGGATCTTCTACATCAAGATAACGAACGATGATACTTACCTGGAAGCTAACGACGAACTGGGATTGATAGCCTTCTGGAAGAATGTGAAGCAAGGAACGGATTCCCTGGTGGAAGCCGCGCCTATACCCGATAAGAATATGGAAACCTGGTTCACAACAGGGCCAGGGACCTTTACCAAACCCAAACAAAACGCGACCGTCTTCAAAGCGCCGGCCAGCATCCCGCATAGAAATGAAATAGCTGTTGGCCTGCGGATCCGCAATATGGTAAGCCCGCGCCATCCGGACAGGCCGGGAAATGGAGGGTTAGCCATTGTACAGATCCCGGTTATCCTGTTGCCGGAGGAGTACTTTATCTGGACCGTAGACGGACAGACAATATCGCCTATTCGTCGGACGCCGCTGCGCTGGGGAATGTTACCACACTTATAGGTACGGGTATAGGCGGTAGCATCACCATCACCGTCAATGCACAAAAGGAAGACAAGTTTAAGGTAGGAAGCGCGGTGGAGCCGGATAAATTTAACGTTATGTTGTTTATCGCCAGTGGCCAGCCCCTGTATATCTCTCGGAATATTACGTTTGCGGTTCTCCCGGCCCCCAGTATGGTGCAGGAGAATTGACTATCAGCGCTTACGGGCAGGTGGGACAAATGATTTACGGATACTTTGCAGTGAATGTATACGTCCGTACGGATAATTGTCAGAATAAATCCAAGAAAGTGACCGGTTATTTTAAACTCAGAAGAAAGGCATAAATAAATCCCTCATGAAAGCAACCATCATCAACCCCATCATTAAGGACGAAGTCACTTTCACGCAAACTTCGGCTTCTACCAACGGCAGGATCTCCACGCTGCAGGTCACGCTTATGCCCGGAGGTGGAACGCCCCTGCATTACCATCGTAATTTCTCTGAGACCTTCGTGGTATCCGAAGGCGAGCTCACGCTGGAGTTAAGTAACAAAGCCTCCGGCTCTCGCCGGGAGAAACATTCACAGTAGAAAAAGGCGTCACCCACCGCTTTGCGAATACGACGGAGCTTCCCGCTGTGTTTACGACCATCGTGCAACCCGGCTCCGCGGGCTTCGAGAACGCATTGCGTATCCTGTATGGCCTCGCGGCAGACGGGAACACCGATGCTAAAGGTATGCCCCGCAATCCGCTAATCCTGGCTGCTGTGTCGGAAATGAGCGATATGCGCCCTGCTGGTGCGGCTACGCTTTTTCTCCCGTTGTTCATGCTGCTGGGCTTCCTGGCCCGGATAAGCGGCATGGAACAGCGGTTGCTGGAGAAGTATTGCCGCTAATTTGGAAATCACATATAAGAAAAGCCTGCCATCATACGATGACAGGCTTTCTTCTTGGGGTCAAATGGAATTTATTTGGCCGGGGTCCCTGGATCTTTACGGTGATATCTACGTCTGGGAGGATGTAGAGCTGTTGCGCCGGATCGTTGTAAGCATTCATGCCCCAATCGAGGCGTTTGAGCTTGAAGGTGCCTTCGGCGGAGATTTTGTCTTTCGTTACTTGTACATAGGCAGGGAAATCAATAGGATGCGTTTGCCCTATCATGGTGAAATCACCCGTGATCTTCGCATTGATCCGTGGCTGGCCGGAAGCCTGGAAGTCTTCGATCTTCGTGATGTGAAATTTAGCTTCGGGGTGCATGGCTACATGGAAGAAGGTATCGCTCTTCAGGTGGCCCAGCAGTTGTTCTTTTGGAATGCCCGACAGGTCGATGTTATCGATGCTGGCGATGGGGATGACGAAGTCGCCCCGGTAACCTTATCTGTACCGTTGGTGGCCAGGTTGCCGGTCACTTTAAAAGTGCCTTTATGAAAGTGGGTAGGTGCGCTGCCTTTCCATTCGATCCCTGAGTTGGTTTCGTCTACTTTATAATTCGGCGGTATGCCGTTGTCTTTGTTGGAGCAGGCTGCCAGCAGCATCAGCATGGTGGCGGGGAGGAAGTGATGGCGTTTCATGAAGTTGATGTGTTTTATTTGGTTTCCAGAAAATGCACGTTGTACTGATGGGTGATGGTATGCACCATTTTTGCAACGGCCTCCATATCCGGCGCCTGGGGCGGTGCGATGGAGGGCTCGCCTTCCAGCGGTGTGCTGAAATCGAAGAAGAAGCTGCCCAGCTTGCCTGGCGTGATCAGGTTCAGCAGTTTGGCCGTAGGCGTGAGGATGCGGAAGGCATGGGGATGTTCCGCGGCGCGAAGGCCGCCTGCCCGGGCGCCAGCTCGGTTACGGTGTCGCCGATACGTACGCTCATCTTTCCTTCGAGGAGGATGAAGCTTTCGTCTTCGTCGTGGTGCACATGCAGCGGCGGTTCGCTGCCGGCGGGCAAGGTGAATTCAAGCAGCGTCAGTGCGCCGTTGGTGTGTTCGGGGTGGATGAGCGTGTTGAAATACCCTCCTGGTAACGCCGGAAACCGGTCGTAGGTAGTGATTCCATAATTGAAGCATGTTTAAATGGAATGCAAGTTTCGGGGTTATCCGGGAGGCTGCAAATGAGATCGACAGGTGCAGGAATTAGTCGGCGGATGCAGGGTTTGGTGGCCGAACGGCGGACGGATTACAGCGCTTCGCCAGCCATTCCTCCCGGTGAGAAATGATCCTGGCAGGCTTGTTTGTAATTACGGCCGATGGGCACTTTTTACCGGCGATGATCACGTAGTTGGGATTGTATCCTTCCACGCCGTCGATCGGGATGATGAAAGACCGGTGAATACGCAGGAAGCGCCCCATGGGCAGCAGTTTCTCCGCCACGCTGATCTTTTGTTTGGTCATGTAGGTCTTATCCTTTGTGACCACGCGGATGTAGTCTTTCACGCTCTCGATCCAATGGATATCCGCCGTATCCACTTTGATGGACTGCCGGTCGATGCGCAGGTACAGGTAGTGTTTGGCCGGGGAGCTGCTGGTACATCTACATGCTGCACCGCGATGGGAGCGGGTTCGCCCTGCAGCGCCCGCATGGCTTTGTCTACCGCCCGCAGGAACCGGGGCAGGGGATGGGCTTTACCAGGTAATCTACCGCATCGAGATCGAACCCGTCGACCGCGTACTCATGGTAGGCGGTGGTGAATACTACTTTCGGAGGGTTTTTCAGGCTTCTGACGAGGTCGGTGCCGAGCAGGCCGGGCATCTTGATATCGATAAAGAGCAGGTCTACCGGTTGCTGGCGCAGCAACTGAAAGGCCTGGATGGCGTTGCTGCAGGCGCCTACGATCTCCAGTTCCGGTACGTTGCCGGCGTATTTGCGGATGATCTCCAGCGCGTGGGGCTCATCGTCCACGATCAGTGTTCTGACAGGGGATTCACGAAGGGTCATGGGCGGATAATTTAACCATCATATCAATAATGAAACAATCTTCTTCGTCGTACCAGGCCAGCGTATGCGCATCGGGATACAGCAGCTGCAGGCGTGTCCTGACGTTGGAAAGACCGATGCTGCCGCCTTGTTCCGTACTGCTGCGGGGCGCATGCTCCGGTTTGCTGTTGCTGATTTTCAGGTGAAGGGCGCCGTGCTGTATCTGTAGTTCCATATTGATCCAGGCTTCTTCAATCGTTTCGCCCACGCCATGCTTGAAGGCATTCTCGACCAGGGCAGCATGAGCAGCGGTGCGATCTGCCAGTGGCCGGGCGGGTCGCCAAATATACGGACATTCAGGTCCAGCCGGTCTTCGTACCGCAACTGCTCCAGCCGGATATAATCCTGCATGATCTCGATATCCCTTTCCAAAGATACCCTGTCGGCCGTGCATTCGTAGATCACATACCGGAGGATGTTGGACAAGCCCAGGATGATGCCGGGTGTCTGGGGCGCATTGTTCAGCGCCAGGGCGTAGATATTGTTAAGGGAATTGAACAGGAAATGTGGATGGAGCTGTCCTTTCAGTGAACTTAGTTCCGCCTGCAGGATCGCGTTTTCCGCTCGTGCCAGAGGGAGAAAAGCCGGGCCGTAAGGCCGATCCAAACCACCACGTTGCTTCTTTCTACGGCGTTGACGAAATCTCCCGGATGGGTGAATTGCTGCCAGGAGATTTGAAGTCTACCTTGGGCCAGTGAAGTTCGGGTTATCCCGCTTATAGTACCAGACGATGTAGGGGTCGGTGATGAAGATCTCCGCAAGCCGGTACAATACAGCCATCAGGACCATGACGGCTAACCCATATCCGATTGTTTTCAGATACTGGCCTTTGAAGAAAAAGGGAAGCACCTGGTGAATGAGCAGGTAGTAATACAACATATGAACCGGCATGAGCATCAGTACAACGGCCACGCCGAGAGGATAGCTGTCGAAAGCGGTGCCGTAGATATAGGTCAGCAGCAAAAACGCGAAGAGCCAAAAGAGCAGGTGCGTTAACAGCCGGCCGTTTCTGAGGTAGGAAAATGCTGGTCTCATGATGCAAACTTAGCGCCTGGCGCTGATGTGCGGCGCACGGGTGCCAATATACGGCATCCCGGTCGACGGACAACGGAAATTATCGACAAATGGCGTTGGTCAATCTCTTTGGATAATCACGGCAATCCGGCTAATTTGTTGGATCAGGATCGAAATTAGAGATATCTGTTTTATTGATCAATATACCGCTTATGACCCTCCGCCCTTACGAGGCCTCCGACTATGAAGCGTGCCTCGCGCTCTTCGAAAGCAATATGCCGAAGTATTTCCTGCCGGAAGAGAAGCCCGATTTTACAGGCTGGCTGAAGAAGTATGAGAATAACGGTCCTTACGAACCGGGCTGTATCGCTCATTACTTCGTTGTGGAAGAAGACGGCGTGGCGGTTGCCTGTGGCGGGCTATACATGGAGCCGCATAATAGCATTTCAGGCATGATCTGGGGATGGTAGACAATCAACTGCATGGCCATGGTATCGGCAAATGGTTCCTGCTCTACCGGATCAATTACATCCGGGAACATTGCACCACCTGCAACATCCGGCTGGATACCACCCAGCATTCGCGCCCTTTCTTCGAGAAGTATGGCTTCAAAGTGACGAAGTATACGGAGAACGGTTATGCGGAAGGGATGCACCGTTATGATATGCTGCTAACGGTCTGACCTTATTTCGCCATCGCTTTTAGTTTCAGATCTGCTGGCATCTTTTCTATTGCATATCGTAATGCCGTTCGGGGCATATCTTTCTTATGATGCATTACGAACCTGAACACTTCCGCCTGGTTCTTTTCAGCAGCCGATTTCAATAACCATCCGTAACCTTTCCGGACCATATCGTCTTCGTCGTGCAGCAGTAGCGTGGCAATACGAAGGATTCTTCCAGCCAGAGACCCTTCCTGGCCGGGACGATCAACGACACCGCGGCGGCCCTGCGTACCCATCGGTTCTTTGAAGCGGCCCACTTCTCCAGGACCGGCAGTTTATCGGGGAAGCGCATGAGGATTTCCCCTACCGTATGATTACAAAATGTGTCGCAGGCGGCCCAGTTGGTCACGTAGGTGTGCAGCCACTTTTCAAACAATTTAAAATCTGCCGGAACGAACTCCTTCCTGCGGGAATAGGAGAGATCGCAGGAGATGATGGTTTCTTCCAGGTACCCCGATTGCCACAATTCCTCGCATACGGCAAAGGCGTCGGCCTTCGGTTCCTGCATAAGCGCTTTGAGGAACGGTTTGGCGAGGGCTTTGACGTTACCGGATTTCACGCCGTGCGTTTTAATGTCTTCTTTGAAGAACCGCCGGGCGGAGGCTTGTCCGGCGGGCGTTCCAGCGGCGCGGAGGTCTTGTTGCAATTGAACGATAAGCGGGGTCATGCGCAAATATACTTATAAACGCTCTTCCGCCCTGCGGCGGATCACCTGCAGGATGTTGTCCTGTATGTCGTCCATAATCCAGCCGGCCCAGACGGTGGCGTACCAATTGAAAGTAGTGGTAAGCTTGAAATGGCTGTACAGGTGCAACCGGCAGGTGCTGTCGCTTAGCTGTTCCAGTTTGTAGGTGCCGTTGAGCACGTCGAAGAACTTGCCGCCGATGACTACATGTTCATCCAGGGTGGCGGAGGGGATGTCGTAGGGATTGGCTTTAATGGAGAAGCGCATATATTCCTGGTCACGGTATTCCAGGACGGTTTCGTCGAACTCGAGGCCCCGGTAAAGATGGCTTTCCGGAAACCTCCGGTCTTTTCGGCATCCAGTTCCGCTTTCACGGGCTGGGGAAGTTCAGCCACCGGGTAAGGCCCGCTTCGTTTTCTTCGGGGATATTTTGCTGACGCGGGTCACCAGGGCCAGATGCGCGATTTAGACGCTTTGATGTCGATGTAAGTATAGGCTTTGTACCTGCCGGGAATGGCGCCCGCCAGCTGCTCGAGCGGCCCGAGCATGAGGGGTAGGAGCGCCAGCACGGATACATAATAACGACCCCGTTCTTTAGCCTGGCGGCGCATGGAGCGGCCGGTAAGCCCACCGAATGTGGCGGCTGCCATAAACAGCGGAAAACCATCAGCCAGCAGGCCCAGCCTTCCAGGCTTAACAAAATCGTCAGGTTGAGAAATAATACCAGGGATCCCCAGGGCATCAGGCAGGCGAAATCGCGGCGCTGCGACTGCTCGTAGGTGGCGGCATAAACACAGATGATACCCATGGCAAAGGGCACGAAGAATAGAAAGGCAATGCTCATCACGCCCATCAGTTCCCACCCTTCAAAGATTTCGAACAGGTAGAGCATGGCGGTACCAAAACTGCGGGAAGGCAAACGGAGAGCAGGGTCCGGGAAAGTTTGCGATTCATAGGGCGGGATTGTAAAGGGATAACGAAAGACGGTCCCGGCATGCGCCGGGACCGATTATAATTTTAGCTGATTCCCAGCAACTCTACTTCGAAGATGAGGGTGCTGTTCGCGCCGATCTGGGCGCTCACCTGGCGGTCGCCATAGCCGAGGTCTGCCGGGATGAAGAAGCGCCATTTACTGCCCCGGGCATCAGTTGGAGGCCTTCTGTCCAGCCCTTGATCACCATGTTAAGGGGAAGGTGGCAGGCTGGCCGCGGCGAACGGAGCTGTCGAACACGGTACCGTCGATCAGGGTGCCGTGGTAATGGCAGGTCACTTTGCTGGTGGGGCCGGGTTTGGGTCCGGTACCTTCAGTGATGATCTCGTATTGTAAGCCACTGGGGAGGGCTGTGATACCGGGTTTTTCCTTGTTGGCGGCGAGGAAGTCCTGGCCGGCCTTCAGGTTGGCGGCTGCTTTTTCGTTTTTCATATTAAAGAGTTTGTCTGCAATGCCCATATCCTTGTGTTTTATTGTTCGGGGCAAAGGTAAGACAAAACCTAAAAGGTGCTTTAACAGAACTTTTTACTAAATACAGGACCAGTGCGGACACACCCGCGATAACAGCGTTTAATATGGTTTGCCAGGTGTTGCCGGTTTTAGCTGGGGCGTTGTCGCCGGCGATCCCTCAGCTCTGGTAATTGGGGAGTTCTCGTAGACATTCACCGAATTACCGTTCCCCTGAACGAAATTGGATCGGCTGATATGATAGTGCCGGGAAGTTGGTGACATATGGTTGGTTTGAATTAAAAGGTTACCTGAACGTCGTTATCATTGCCTACGTTAAATACGCTGTTGTCAATCGTGTAATTGGCGTAATTGGCCACGAAGTTGCTCTTGTTTTCCAGGGCATTGTAAATATGCTTGTGCAGCTCGTTGTTGAAGGCGGTATTTTTGTCAGCACCATCAGAGCCGGCCCCATTGTTCAGCAGGATATCGATCCCCGGCCTTCTGAAGAACCAGAGCCAGATCAGTTGCCCCGTAAAGCAGCAGAACATAAGCCAGGCAAAGGAAGAACTGCCGCCTGAGCCATACTGCCCCATGTTAACGCTGTAACCGTATGCTCCCACCCAAAGCACCAGCAGCGCGAGCGAGTAGTTATTGAACCAGACTTTTTCCGCTTCTCGATCTTGGCGATATTATCCCGGGCAAGTATCATATCGCCCCATTTGATCGTGTTTTTTCCAAATATGAACTGTCCGTGGTAAACTTCCTGGAATAATGAAAAATCACGGAATAGCTTTTCAAGCCCGTTTGCTTCTGGGGTATTCATAACTTGCTGTTGTTTTGGTTATTTAAAAGATGGGAAATCGATAAAGGGGTGAAATAATCCGATCATTCTGAGGGTAAATCTCTCAATTTCCTCCTCCTATACCTGCCAGGCCGTCAATTCATACAAGTTTGACATTACCGGTCGGGAATAATTCCTATTTTGGCCCATCGGCATCAAAACCTTTAGAACAATCTCTATGGACTCAAGAAGAGCATTCCTCAGGAAGGCAGCGCTGCTCTCAGGAGCAGGCGGGCTGGCCAACATCCTTCCCGAGACCATCCAGCGGGCGATGGCTATCGATCCCGCCCCGGCAGCACTTTCATGGACGCGGAGCACGTTGTTTTCCTCATGCAGGAGAACCGCTCGTTCGATCACTGCTTCGGCACCCTCCGGGGTATCCGCGGTTTCAACGACCCCGGGCCGTCAAGACCCCCAATGGCGCCAACGTCCTCTTCCAGCCGGATAAAGACGGTAACCTCGTGCCCCCGTTCCGGATGGACATCAAAGACACCAAGGCCACCTGGATGAGCGCCCTCCCGCATGGCTGGGCAGACCAGGTGGACGCCCGCAACGGCGGCAAATACGACCGCTGGGTGCCCATTAAACGTTCCGGGAACAAGGAATATGCTAAGATCCCTATGACCATGGGCTACTACAACCGCGATGACATCCCCTTCTATTACGCCCTGGCAGACGCATTCACCGTCTGCGACCAGCACTTTGCTCATCCTCACCGGCACCACGCCCAACCGCCTTTACTTCTGGACCGGCACCATCCGCGAAAAAATGAGCGGCGAGGCCAAGGCCAACGTCTGGAACTCCGACGTCGACTATGGCGAGGAAGCCCACTGGAAGACGTACCCGGAAGTGCTGGAAGAAAACGGCGTGTCCTGGAAAATATATCAGAACGAGATCAGCGTTGGCGTTGACCTGCAAGGCGAAGCTGAAGCCTGGCTCGCCAACTTCACGGACAACCCCATAGAGTGGTTCTCCCAATATCATGTGCATTACCACGAGCCGCACCTCACATACATCCGCAAACTGCAGGAGAGCTGCCCGGCCGCATTACCGACATGGAAAAGCAGCTGGCTGGGCTCACGGCAGGCACGAAGGAATACAGCAGCCTTGAAAGGCGCATCAAAAGCGCCCGTACCCGCCAGGAACAGATAAGGAAAGTACTGGCGATGGTCGCGGCCACGCCGTTCTCCGCGCTGCCCAAACGGGAGCAGGAGCTGCATAAAAAGCATTTACCACGAATGCGGGCGATCCGGACTACCATACCCTGGAAACCCTCCGGTATAAAGACGGCCAAACGGAAAGGGAAATGCAGCTTCCCAAAGGAGATGTGCTCCACCAGTTCCGGCAGGACGTGAAAAACGGGCAGCTGCCCGCCGTGTCATGGGTTGTGGCTCCGGAAAACTTCTCCGACACACCCGGCGCGCCCTGGTACGGGGCCTGGTACCTGTCTGAAGTGATGGATATCCTCACCAGCAATCCGGAAGTCTGGAAAAAACCATTTTCATCCTCACCTATGACGAGAACGATGGTTATTTCGATCACGTGCCTCCCTTTACCGCGCCCGATCCTTCCCGCCCGGAAACAGGGAAAACCTCAGCCGGCATCGATACGTCGCACGAATGGGTGAGCAAATCCGCCCAACGCAACTGGCCCGACGATATCCGCGAGAGTTCCATCGGACTGGGGTATCGCGTGCCGCTGGTCATCGCATCGCCCTGGTCGAGGGGCGGGTATGTGAACTCCCAGGTGTTCGATCATACCTCCAACCTGCAATTCCTTGAAAGATGGCTGGGGCACAAACTTAAAAAGCGCATGACCTGCGAAAACATCACCACCTGGCGGCGCACCGTTTGCGGGGACCTGACTTCTGTATTCCGCCCATGGAACGGGGAGAAGATCGCTGCGCCGGAGTCCATCGAGCGGGAGGCTTTCGTCGAAACCATTCACAATGCGAAGTTCAAGGCTGCGCCTGCGAATTTCCAGTGTTGAAAGGAGAAGTAAAAGATCCGCAGAGATATCTGCCGCTGCAGGAAAAGGGTATTCGTCCCGCCTGCGCGATCCCTTATGAACTATCTGCCCATTTCGCTCCGGCGGCTGACGGTTCCGTGCAGCTGACGCTGGAGGCGGGTAACAAGTTATTCGGCAAGCAATCTGCCGGCGGCGCTTTCAACGCCTATGGAAAGGATATGTACAACCGTTCCTATGCCGTCATGCCTGGCGATAAGGTGCTAGACACCTGGGCAAAGAGCTGTTCGCCGGAGGCGATATAGACCTCGGCGTGTATGGCCCCAATGGGTTCTTCCGCGGGTTGAAAGGGAACACGGCTAAACTGCCAGAGGGGCTGAGCTGCCAGTTAGTATACAAGAAAGACATGGTGCAACTGGTTTTCCATAATACGGGCAAACCGGTGAAAGTGCGGGTAAAAGACGCCTACGGGCAGTCGGATTCGAAATCCCATACGCTAAAAACACGCTACCATCTGACTATTGATCATCTGACCGTACGGTCGCACGGATGGTACGACCTTCGTGTTGTCTGCAATGATGGTGATTTGGAATATCATTTCGCCGGCCACGTGGAAACTGGCGCTGAGAGTTTCAGCGACCCGATCATGGGCGGTATTATGTAGATATGCAATTTTATCAGGTAAAAAGCCGGCGCATTATGCTCCGGCTTTTTATATCCGGCAGGGTGCTATTGGTATTTCCAGTTTCGGCCTTTCCTTCCGCGATCCATTCCACGGCCTGGGCGATGCGCTTATCGCGGGTAGCTTCCGTTTTGGCTTCCGTGATCCATTCGATGTATTCTTTGCGATGGGAATAGCTGAAATCACGAAACACTTTATCGGCGGCTTTGTTCTTTTTCAATGCTGCAGACAGGGCGGGAGGGACCTCCAGTTCTTTTTCCCTGCCGCCGGTTTGGGCGGTAGCCTGATGCCTTCACGGTTCAGGCGGTCGGCTTCACGGATGTAGGATAGCAGGGTTTTGTCGGGCGGGAGGTCTTTAAGGGAGGCGATCTTCCCGAGATGCCCCATAGACGCTTTCTCCATGATGGTGAGAAGCCCTTTCGGATCTTCCATGATAGCGGCTTTCCAGAAGCCGACGGAGCAGTGTTGTTTGAAGGCGGCCATGTTGCAGAGGATCTCTCCGTGGCTAAGGAAATGCGGGAATCCCCACTTGATGGTTTCCTCGGCGTGCGGACAAGCCTGGTGTACCAGCTCCCGGATGTGCTGGAGGATGGGCTGCGCGAATGGGGCGGATTGGGCGATGTAGGCATCTGTCTTGTCCATAACCTAATATTATGAAAAAACCTATCTTGTCAACACTTTTACCCCGCCCCATGTTCATTCCGGTGATTACCTACCGTATTTATACGCAACTATTTCGGGAAGATGTACGGTTCGTACCGTTCCGCCCCTGTATTAATTTGCATTCCATCACTACAAACCAACAAATGTTATGAAAAGAACATCCTTCGTGCCCTGGTTCCTCGTATTGATCCTGCTGATCGCACTGATCTACGCCTGGTTCTTCCGCGGCCGCGAAATCCCCTATGATCGCGCGGCGGCCAAAGAGCACGTGATCTCTTTCAACACGGCCATCGACTTCACCAAATCGTACCGCGAGGCGAAGGCGGCGCTGCAGCGGCAGTTGCAGGACTCTTCGTACCTGGACCGCAATTTCAACCTCCCCGCCGCTGAAATGTTCAACCGCGACATCTTCGCCGCGCTCCTCAACCGCGACAGCGCGGCCGGTATCCGTATTTACCTGGGCCTGAACGAGAAGAATGAAGTGTGTTTCGTGATGGTGCCCGTAGATGGAAAAGGGAACGACCTGCAAGGGCGCATCGTTAACCAGCAGACCGCCTGGATCCCCGGTGTCTCTTCCGCCTACGCCCTGCCGCCTGTGGATGACGAAGCAGCCGAGAAAGGCCATCGTTGCCCCACGATTTGCCCTACCGGCAGCGACCTTTACCCCTGAGCCTAAAATCAGTATCAGTACATGACATACTTCGCATCGGCGCTGTTGAGTTTTACGATCGTTATTCCGCTGGTAGCGGCACTGGTACGGGTCCATAAGATCCGTACCAGTTACTTCCCTTCCTGGTGCTGCTGTTGCTGGCTTTCACCACCGAGGTGGTCAGCGAGATCAGCCTCCGCCTGACCCGGGAAAATACCGCCATCAGTAACATATACACCCTATTAGAGATCGGGGTGATCCTTTGGCAGTTCTATGCCTGGGGCTTCCTCCGGCGGCGCCGCGCGTTGCTGGTGGTGCTGGCCGCGCTCAGCTTCCTCACCTGGGTGACGGAAAACATCGGCTACGGCCGGCTGGAAACGCATTTCTGCACCGCCACGGTATTCCTCAACAGCCTGATCGTCGTATTCCTTTGCATCAACGAGATCAACGCCCTGATCGCGTCATTCAGCGGCCACCTGCTGCGCAACGCACGGTTCCTCATCTGTCTGGGCCTGATGATCATCAGTATCTACAGCCTCATTACGGAAGGCACCATGCTCATCGATCCGCAAAATGCGGTCATAGATTGGCCGATTTTCTATATCTTTTCTATTACCAACGCCTTCGTGAACCTCGTGTACGCGATCGCGGTTTGCTTTATCCCCGTAAGGGACGATTACTATTTTTCCCGCAGATTCAAAGCCTGACCGGCGTTTATGGAAGAGAGGATATTTTATATCACGGTTTTTCTGTCCTCGTTGCTGGCGGTGATCATCGTGTTTTTCATCACGTCGATCATCCGCTATCACCGCCGATATGTGCGCCTGCAGCGCGAAAGGATCACCGCCGAAGTGCGGCTGCTGGAGAATGAAAGGAAACGTATCGCCGGCGACCTGCACGACAGCCTGGGCCCGCTCCTCAGCTCCGTTAAACTCAGCATCAGCAGCGTGGAAGTACCCGATGCGCAGGACCAGGAAGTGATCCGCAAGTCCGCCCGCCATATAGATGAGATCATCGCCAGCATGCGGCAGATTTCCTACGACCTGCTGCCCATCGCGCTGGAACGCAAAGGGCTCATCGAGGCCGTGCGCGACTTCGTCAGCCACCTGGGGCGGGAAGCCGAACTGGAAGTAAGCGTATATACCATGAACCCCATCGCCAGCCATCCCGAGCAAGACATCCACCTGTTCCGCATCCTCCAGGAGATCATCCACAACACCCTCAAACACGCCAATGCTTCCCGGCTCGATATCGGCTTCCGGCAGGAGGCCGATGAGTTGCTGCTCCTCATCCAGGACAACGGCCAGGGCTTCAGCGTGGAAAAGGCCCGTGAGCACTCCCGCGGCCTGGGGCTCAAAAGCCTGGAGACCCGTACAGACATCCTCCGTGGATCCATCCATATCCGTTCCGCCGTGGGCGAAGGCACCAGGTATTACATCCGCGTTCCCCGCGCGTGATTTATTTGGTATATTTGAGATGCGCCGTCTCACCGGCGCGTAACCTCGCCTACAATGAAATATGACATCCGTCTGGCCGTTGCCGACGATCACGAAATTTTCCTCGACGGGCTTGCCCTCATGCTTTCCCGGCAGGAACACATCACGCTGGTAGGGCGCGCGTCCGACGGGCGGGAACTGGTGGAGCTGGTGCATCGCGAAAAGCCCGATGTAGTGATGACAGACATTAAGATGCCCCGGATGGATGGTATCGCCGCCACCCGCCAACTTGTTAGTGAAGTGCCCGGCATCCGGGTGATCGCCTTGTCGATGTTCGACGAAGACGGGCTGATCGTGGAAATGCTGGAAGCTGGCGCGAAGGGATACCTGCTGAAGAATGCCGACAAGCAGGAGATACTGGAAGCTATCGGCAACGTGTATGAAGACCATACCTATTATTGCAAAAGCACTTCGGCCAAACTGGCGGGGATGATCGCGCGGAGCAAGTTCAATCCTTACCGTCAGAAGGATGCGGTCACCTTTACGGACCGCGAGCAGGAAATCATCAAATTGATTTGCCTTCAGCTCACCGCCCAGCAGATCGGCGACCGCATATACCTCAGCAAGCGCACGGTAGAGGGTTACCGCACGCGCATACTTGAAAAGATGAATGTCCGCAATACGGCAGGCGTCGTGATGTACGCCCTCAAACATAACCTCATCCGCGAAGAAGACCTTGCCCTGGTTAAGCCGGTAATAGGATGATCCTCCCGGAAACCCGGCGGCTCTCCAGCGCCGTAAACGCCTCCCTGAAATGTTCCAGCGGCAGCGCCGTGGAAGGGATTCCCGCAGTACCGTTCACCACCGCATTGGCCAGTTCCGCATGCCATTGCCGCTTTTCTTGCATCCCGGCGGCCATAACGCTGGCCCCGGCGATTTTCAACCCTTTAAACGCCATCAGGTTGCCGTCTGCCTGCACAGGGTTTCCCGACATGTTGCCGTAAAGCACCGCCGTACCTCCCGGCGCCAGGAGCCCCAGCAACTGCGAGGGGATCTCCCCGCCGCCGGCATCGAATAATACGGAATATCCGTCCGGCTTTGCAGACGCCAGCTGTTGCAGCCAGTCTGCGCCTTCATGCGCGGCCGTTGCCGTGGCGCCCAGCTGCTGCACATAGGCCCATTTATCCCGGGTGCCGGTGAGCGCGGCGATGACGGGGACCCCTTTCATCCGGGCGAGCTGAATGAGCCAGGAGCCGATCACTCCGCCGGCGCCGGTAACGATCACGGAAGTAATTTCCCCTCCGGCCTGCGCGAACAGGTGGTAGGCGGTGTATCCGCCGGATAGGAGGCCCTGTCCTGCGCCCATCCCCTCAGGCAGCGGAAGCGCCTGTGAAGCGTGTACGATGGCATATTCCGCGAATCCCTGCATAGACACGCCGGTTACCCGCTGTCCGGTGCGGAATTCCTCCACGCCTGTGCCCAAGGCGGCAATTTCGCCTTCTATCTCGCCAAACATGATCGAGGGAAGGCTGCCGGGAAGGAAGGCGCCGTCGCGCAGGAGTTTGTTGGCATAATTGACCGCGATGGCGGAGACTTTGACGAGCAGCTCTCCGGCCTGCGGGGTGGGAATGGGCATGTCTTGCAGGATTAACCCGGCCGGCCCGTGGCCTGTCTGTACGATGGCTTTCATGATAATCTTTTTTATACCGGCAAAGATGGGGTGGGATGGAGGCTCTCCGGCTGTGGGTTACCTGCAGGGAAGTCCGTTCCATCCAGGTAATGCGTATCTTTATCATATGTCAACGACCCAACTGCAGCAGGAGCGCGATTGCCGGGAACGCAGGCTGGCGCTGCACGACGCTATAGAGATTCTCGCTGGTAAATGGCGTGTTTTCATCCTCTGCGCATTGCAGGACGGCAGCCGCCGCTTCTCGGACCTGGAGGCGCAATTGCCGGGTATCCGGCCTAAAGTGCTCGCGGCCGACCTCAAAACCCTGGAAGAACACCTCCTCATCTCCCGCCAGGTGAACCACACCCGGCCGGTCACCGTGTCTTACGGCCTCACGCCCCATGCCCGCCATATCTGGCCGCTGGTAGATGCGCTCGTGGGCTTCGGGCTGGAGCACCGGCGTTCCGTCAAAGCCGGGATGAAGGCGCCTGTGCCCGTGTAACCTCACCGCGCACACGAAGTAAATGCCCGGGTTTAGCGTCATGTTAAGCCAGCAGGCAACAACCATATAATATTACCCGGAACGGGGCGCCAGCAGTTTGGCGTCCCGTTTTTTTGTGATGAGCGGCGGAGGTTTTGCCCTGCTTTGGCGTCCAACAAAGCAGAACAACCACCAATTATGCGGCATGCACTGATCTTTACGATCTTATTGCTGACCTGCGCACAGCTGACCAATGCGCAAACCCTGGTACTGAAAGGTGTGCTGAAGGACAAGAGCGATAGTACCCTCCTGAAGAACGCCACCATCCGGATTTCCAGCCCGGAAGACGCGAACTTCCGTAAACAGGCGCTCACCGGGCCCAACGGGGCTTTCGAGATAACGGGCCTGTCACAGAAGCCTTACCTGCTTACGATCTCGTACGTTGGCTACGGCGAACTGCAACGCGCCATCATGCTCCAGGCCGAAACACAGGACCTGGGCACTATCTATCTCCCAAATCCTCCCGCGAACTGCAGGAAGTAGTCATCAAAGGCCAGGTGCCGCCCTCCCAGATGAAAGGCGATACCCTCCAGTATAATGCCGATGCCTATAAAGTGAACCCCGACGCCAGCGGAGAAGACCTTATCCGCAAGATGCCCGGCATCACCGTGGAAAATGGTACCGTAAAGGCCGGCGGGAAGAAGTACGGAAAGTAACGGTAGACGGTAAGGAATTCTTCGGGAAGACGCCACCCTGGCGCTCCGTAACCTCCCGGCAGAAGTGATCTCCAAGATCGAAGTGTTCGACCGTATGAGCGATCAGGCGCGTTTTACCGGCTTCGACGACGGTAATACCACCAAAGCCATCAATATCGTGACCCGCGCGGAAATGCGCCAGGGCCAGTTCGGTAAACTGTTTGCAGGCTATGGTACCGACAGCCGGTATTCCGCCGGCGGCAACGTGAACCTCTTCAAGGAAAACAAGCGCATCTCCATCATCGGGATGGTCAATAACGTGAACCAACAGAACTTCTCCTCGCAGGATCTCTTAGGCGTACAAAACGCCGGCGGCGGTGGCCGTGGTGGCGGAGGAGGAAGGGGCGGTCGCGGTGGCGGCGGCGGTCGCGGCGGTGGCGGCGGCGGCAACAACTTCATGGTCGGCGGACAAAACGGCCTGAACAAGACCAATTCCATCGGGATCAACTACAACGATCAGTGGGGCAAAAGGTCACCTTCAACGCCAGCTATTTCTTCAATAACAGCAACAACAGCAACCTTGAGATCACGCGCTCGCAGACCCAGTTCGCCGAAGGCGTGCAACTGGAAAACGATACCGCGTATACCGGGAGCCGCAACTACAACCACCGTGTGAACATGCGCCTGGAGTACAATATCGACTCAATAACTCCATCATATTCACGCCCAACATCAGCTTCCAGAACAACGATTCCTGGTCCAACAACTTCGGTAATACATTCTTTGCGGACAAGCTGCTCAGCACCAACCTCCGCAATACCGACAATACCAATTCAGGATACAACTTTAACGGTAACCTGACCTTCCGCCACGCTTTCGCCAAGCGCGGCCGCACCATCTCCTTCGGCATCGGCGGGGCTACCAACAACCGCAAGGGCGAGAACTTCACGAACAGTGACCTGGATTACCCGGAAACGCCGCTCGACAACGACTCCTGCGTCAGCGGGTACGCCCGCTCTCCAGCGGCAAGTCGCTGAACCTGAACGTATCGTATACCGAGCCGGTAGGTAAGCAAGGGCAACTGCAACTGAGCTATAATCCCTCATGGTCGCATAACGATGCAGACCGCAGGGCATTCCAGTACGACTTCGCCGGAAAGGATTACACCATCCTCGACCCTTCGCAGTCGAACATGTTCAATAACCAGTACAATACCCAGTCGGCCGGCCTCAGCTACCGCATCGGCAACCGCGACCGCATGTTCAGCATCGGCGCTAACTACCAGTACGCCGAAATGCAGAGCGAGCGCAGCTATCCTACGGTTGCCTCCGTGAAGCAACACTTCGCGAACGTATTGCCGAACCTCATGTTGATGGCCAAGGCAGGGGAGTATGGAAGGGTCCGCCTGTTCTACCGCTCGTCTACCCAACAGCCGTCTATAGACCAGCTGCAGGATGTGTACATCTATTCCGGCCTCACCAACGTGTCTATCGGTAACCCCGGGCTGAAACAGATGTACGGGCACCAACTGGCCGGTCGTTATAATTATTCGAATACAAAGAACGGGAACAACTTCTTCGCCAATATCTTCGTCAACACCCGCCAGGATTATATCGCCAACGCGATATACACGGCCACGCGGGCAGACTCCTGCTTACGCCTACGGACACACTGAAACGCGGCGGCCGCCTTTCCAAAGCGGAGAATATGGATGGCTATTTCAGCGCCAATTCGTTCTTCACTTACGGCGTTCCCCTGAAGTTCATCAAGTCCAACTTCAACATGAACGTGGGCGCGGGTTACACGAAGATACCCGGCATCACGAACCAGGTAAAGGGCTTTACGCATAACTATAACTACAACCTTGGCGCTGTGGTTAGCAGTAATATCAGCGAGTATATAGATTTCACCGTTTCTTACGACGCCGTGTTCAACGTTGTCAACAACACCATCGAGCCGGCCAACAATGGGAACTATTCCACCCACAATGCGCGGGCATCGGTGAACCTGCTGAGCAAATCGGGCTGGGTGTTGCAGAACGAGATCAACCACACCTTCACGAAGGGGTTGGGTGACGGGTTCGATCAGCGCTTCTGGCTGTGGAATGCGAGCGTGGGCAAGAAATTCCTGAAGAACCAGCGCGGAGAGCTCAGGGCGTCCGTATTCGATCTGCTGAAACAGAACCGGAGCATCAACCGGAGCGTGAACGGGCTGGATATCGTGGACTCCCAGAACCAGGTGCTGACCCAGTATTTTATGCTTACATTTACCTACCGGTTGCGGAATTTCGGTAAGGCGAAACAGCCCGAAGGCGGTGAACGCCGCAGGTTCGAGCGGGCGGCCCAGAAGGGTACGGCCCTCCGGGAGGCGGCATGATGGGCCGCCCGGGCGGATTCTAACCTGCTGAACTATTCCACATACCGATTTAACCAAACTATAAAACCGCCAATTGACGGACAACATCGCAAATTTGAAGCAGGGCAGCGAAGCGGCTTTCAGGGAGCTGGTGGAGCAGTGGCAGAGCATGGTGTACAACACCGCGCTGGGCATACTGCAAAACACGGCCGACGCGGAAGACGTATCGCAGGAAGTGTTCATGCAGGTGTTTGAGTCGATCGGGACATTCAAAGGCGAAGCTAAAATATCCACCTGGTTGTACCGGATCACGGTCACCAAGTGCTGGACTTCCTCCGCAAAAAGACGCGGAAGAAAAGGTGGGGAAGGTGATGAGCATCTTCGGGGAAAACCAGGAATTATTGGTGGACCCTCCGGATTTCCACCACCCGGGCGTGGAACTGGCCAATAAAGAACGCTCGCAGCTCCTTTTCCAGGCCATCGGTAAATTGCCGGACAGCCAGAAGGCGGCTTTTGTGCTCCACAAGCTGGAGGGCCTGAGCAGCAAGGAGATAGGGGCATCATGGACGCCAGCGTCTCCGCGGTGGAAGGCCTCCTGCACCGGGCCAGGCAGAACCTGCGGCAGCAATTGGAAAAATATTACCGGGAAGGGGAATAACATGAAAGGTTTTGAAAGAAACATCGTCTAACTAAAATATAGCGATCATGAACAAGCGAAGAGACATAGAACAGGAAATTGAACGGACGCTCTCCAGCCTCGACGGCGCGGAGCGCGCACAGCCGGATCAGTTCTTTTTACCCGTCTCAGGGCAAGAATGCAGCGTGTGGAACCGATGGACGCCTGGGAGCGTTTTATCGGCATCATCAGCCGTCCGGCCATCGCGTTCAGCGCCATCGCGCTGATTCTGGGGCTCAACGGCACGCTGGCCGTCATGCAGTGGAAACCTTCGGAACGGACCGAGCAGGCCTCCCTGCAGCAGGCTTTTGCCGATGAATATGCCCTGGGAATCAATACTTTTTATGATATCGAAAAAATGATCCGCAATGAGGGAAACCTTCGCGAAGCATAAAGTTTTAAGCGTACTGGTCATCCTGTTGCTGCTGACGAACCTTTTCCTGGTATTTTTATTGTACTGAAGAAGCCGGAAGACCCCTCCAAAGGCGGGCCCCGCCCTCCCCGCGGCGAGGTGATGCAGCTCCTGGAGAAGGAAGTGGGCTTCGACAAAAGCCAGCTGGAATCCTACAAGCAGCTCAAAGAGCAGCACTGGGACCGGATGAAGCCTTCCTTTACCGAAATGCGGAACGCCAAAGACGACTTTTACAAACTGCTCAGCCGCTCTTCCGTACCGGACTCCGTTATAAACGCGGCGGCCGATACCATTGCGGCGCGGCAAAAACAGATAGATCTCCAGACATTCCGTCACTTTCAGCAGGTGCGCGCCCTTTGCACGCCCGAGCAGCAACCGCGCTTCGACTCCGTAGTGCAGCTGGTACTGAAGAAGATGAACGGCCCCTGGCGCAAAGGCGGGCCTAAAGAGGATAGCACCCGCCGGCAGCACGCGCCCAACCCTTAAATACGAAACCCTCAAATAGCAACCACATGAAACAAAGATTTCTGTTGACAGTGGCCCTCGTACTCACGATGGGCCTGGGAGCCTACGCCCAGCAAGGCGGCGGAGGCCAGCGCCGTTCTCCCGAAGAACGTGTAAAAGCCATGCTCGAAAGACTGACCACCGAACTGAAACTGAACCAGGACCAGGTTGTCAAACTCGACACCGTGTTCACCCGCAGTTTTAAAGACATGCAGAAAATGCGTGAAGACGCGCAGGCCAGCGGCAACCGCCCCGACCGCGAAGCATTCCAGAAACTGAACAACGACCGCGATGAGAAAGTGAAAGCCATTCTCACCGAAGAACAGTTCAAGAAGTACAAAGAGCAGCAGGAAGCCATGCGCCAACGCGGCGGCGGCAACCGTGGCGGCGGTGGAGGCGGTCAACGCTAAACACGCCGGCTGTTAAAGCCATAGCCGTATTTCGCAACATCCTAACAAGGAAGAATGCACGTTGCGGAATACGGCTTTTTCATGCCCTTGCGGATTTGTCGTATTATTGCGGCACATATCACGTCCATGTTGAATTTCCTCAAAGATCACTGGCAGTCCATCGGCATCATCATCCTCTACGGCATCACTTTCCTGGTCGCCATCAAAGCTTTGCTGGAAACACGCTCCACCGGGAAAACGCTGGCCTACCTGCTGCTACTGTTCTTCCTCCCCGGCATCGGCGTGCTCGTGTATCTCCTCATCGGCGTCAACCGCCGCATCAACCGCATATATAGCCGTAAATGGATGAGCAACGTCCGCCTCAGCGAACGCCTGCAAGACTATCTCCGCCGCGAAAACCGCCAGACCCTCCTCGAACATTCCGACCTCGTTACCAATAAAACCGGCATCGCCCGCCTCTTATTCAAGGATTCTTTATCGCCCCTTACGCCAGACAACGAGACCGTGCTGCTGCTTAACGGCGAAGAAAAATTCCCCATGCTTCTCGATGCCCTCCGTTCCGCGAAGCACCACATCCACCTGGAATACTACATTTTCGAAGATACCGGCATCGGGCGGGAAGTGATGGAAATACTGAAGGCCAAAGCGGCCGAAGGGGTGGAGGTGCGCTTCATCTATGACGACTTCGGCAGTAATGACATCAACCGCCGCTTCCTGCGCGAAATGCGCAAGGCCGGCGTGGAAGTGTTCCCCTTTACCGTGTGCGCCTGCTGGCCAACCGCCTTAACTACCGCAACCACCGCAAGATCGTGGTGATAGACGGGCATACGGGCTTCATTGGCGGCATCAATGTGGCAGACAGGTATATCAACGACCCGAAGTACCGCGATAAAAAGACTGGCCTTACTGGCGCGATACGCACCTCTGCATCAAAGGGCAGGGCGTGCATACCCTGCAGTTCCTTTTCATGGGCGACTGGAACTTCTGCGCGGAAGCGGATCTGCCCATCACCCACGAATTCTTCCCCGATATACCCGTTTCCGGCAAAGACCTGGTGCAGATCGCGGCCAGCGGACCGGATTCCGAACGCTCGTCCATCATGCTGTCTTACCTGGCGGCCATCAACCAGGCGCAGCGGTCGGTGTATATAACAACGCCCTATTTCATACCTAATGAAGCCATCTATAACGCCCTGCAACAGGCCGCCCTCTCCGGGATCGATGTGCGTCTGCTGGTGCCCGGGCTGAGCGACAGCCGGCTGGTGAACCTGGCGGCATCGTCGTTTTATGAAGACCTGCTGGCCTGCGGGGTGAAGATCTACCGGTACAATAAGGGCTTCGTGCATGCCAAGACGATGGTGGTGGATGACAACCTCAGCGTGGTGGGCACCGCCAATATGGATATCCGGAGCTTCGACTTCAACTTCGAAGTGAACGCATTCGTCTACAGCCGGGAGATGAACTGGAAGCTTTCGGAGGCCTTTCTGCAGGATTGCCTCTATGCAGGGCAGCTGGAGCTGGGCGACTGGCGGGCGAGGGGCGGTGGACGCGCCTATGCGAGGCGGTGGTACGGCTGTTCAGCCCGCTGTTATAAGGGGATAAAAAAATATTCATCGAAGGATTTCGATATTTCAAAAATGTACCTATATTTGCATCATGGACGCAGCGATGATCGAGAAGGCGGCAAATGCTCTGGCGGATAAAAACCGGATGGCTATACTGTTGAAGTTGGCCAGGCAGGAGAACTGTTGCTGTGGGGAAATCCAGGATATGATCTGCCTTTCTCAGCCTACTGTGTCCCATCACATCAAGATATTAGTGGACAGCGGCGTGCTAATCAGCACGAAGGAGGGCCGGAATGTTACGTTGACCATTAATAAGGAGATGATGAAACACCTGTCAATGTTTTTTCTTCAGCTGAGTTAAGCTGATTTTTTTCACCCAATATATCGATGTTTTTAAATAAATCGATATAACACACACTACAAACACATGAGCTTGCAAGATAAAGTAGCCGTTGTTACCGGGGTAATAGCGGAATAGGGCTGGCGACGGCCGAAGAATTCGTGGCGAGAGGAGCTAAGGTCGTGATCACGGGCAGGAATGCCTATGCGGTAGCTTCCGCGGCGGAGAAACTGGGCAACGGCACTTTGGGGGTGACGGCCGACCAGTCGAGCCTCGCGGATGCAGACAAGCTGGTGGCGGAAGTAAAGGAACGTTTCGGTAAAGTTGACGTGCTGTTTGTCAACGCCGGAATCGGGGCCTTTGCGCCTGTCAGCGACGTGACCGAGGCGGACTTTGATGCCATCATGAACACGAACTTCAAGGGAGCTTACTTCACCATTCAGAAGTTTTTACCCATTCTTAATGACGGCGGGTCGATCATCCTGCTGTCTTCCGTGAACGCTTTTACCGGCATGCCGGGATCGAGCGTGTATTCTGCCAGCAAGGCCGCTCTCAATGCGTTGGGCCGCACTTTGAGCGCTGAACTGGCCGTGCGGAAGATCAGGGTGAACACCGTGAACCCCGGGCCGATCATTACGCCGATCCTCTCTAAAGCAGGGCTGGATGATGAAAGCATCACAGCGTTCCGTCAAAAATTCGCGGAGCGGGTACCGCTCAATCGCGCCGGTGAATCCGCAGAGGTTGCCAAACTGGTTGCTTTCCTCGCCTCCAGTGATGCATCCTTTATCACCGGTGCGGAATATAACATCGACGGTGGACTGACTGTCCACAAGTTGGTGGGATAACCGAAAAAGAAAAAAAGGAAAGACTGCAAACTTTCATAATTGTTGAAAACCCTGATGCGTACTTCAAATTGACATATTAATGCCGGGGCGGTTTCGCACCGCTCCGGCTTTTTTCCGGAACTTAGGGAATTAAAACCTGACTATTATGATCAAAGAGCCCGGCAGCCTGTATACTATAAGATTTAACGACTGCGACCCGTTCGGCCACCTCAACAACGCGGCGTACCTGAACTACTTCATGAACGCCCGCGAAGACCACCTGGCAGAACATTACGACCTGCGCCTGAAGGATTTTGCCGCCAGGGGCAGGGGATGGGTAGTCGCCGAGCACCGGATCGCTTACCTTAAACCCGCGCTCGTAGCGGAAAAGGTATACATCTTCACCCGCGTGACCGACTTCTCGCATCAGCATATTTCCGTAGAAATGTGGATGACCGACGAACAGCAGCATAAAGTCAAGGCCTTCCTGGTGACCCGCTTCGCACATGTGGACCTGAAAACCGGTAAACGCGCCGACCACGACGAAGACCTGGTGCAACTCCTGCAAAACATCCGTGTAGACCATAACCCCGACGAAACTTTTGAACAGCGCCTGGCCGCGAGGCTGCAGGCGCCTTCCATCCAGCTGTGACACCCCAAACCTAACTTAGCGATTAGTAAACAGTTGTAGGTAACAGCCGCCGGGGCATTCCTGCCCCGGCTTTTTATTGGTCCCAGCCGTTAGTTGAAAACTACGCACTTTAGTGCGAGGGCTTTAGTAATGCGAGAAAATCTATCTAAATTAGGTAGATGATGCGCCATGGTAGCCATACAGTAAGCCGATTGACGGTTCATATCGTTTGGGTGACCAAATATCGATATCACGTATTACAAGGAGATGTTCAGCATCGCTGTCGAGCATTGTTGATACAAATATGCAACGCTGAGGACATTCGGATCTTAAAGGGAGTTGTGAGCAAGGATCATGTCCATATGCATATTGAATACCCCTGCAAACAAAGTGTAAGTGATATTGTAAAGCGATTGAAGGGGTTGACATCGAGGAAGTTACAGCAAGAATTTCCCAAGTTACACTATAGGTATTGGGGCCGTCACTTTTGGGCAATTGGTTATGGGGCGTGGAGTACGGGTAATATAACAGACCAAATGGTGCAAGATTACCTGGATCACCACAAGGATGACCCAGTGTGCTAATGCTGAAAATTTAATGCTGGAGTAGGACTTTAGTCCGGCACACCCAAACCTCTGCACTTTCAGTGCAGAGTATTTTAGTCCTCACTGTAAAGGCAACCTGCCTGGCTTTTCATAACCGTATATCAAAGAACTTTTTCAAAAGTAGCGGTAAGCCGGGCCAGGAAAAAGAAAAACGCCGTATACACTTATTTTGTAGCGTTTTGTAGTACTTTTTATGTAAATCATTGATTAAGTGCAGGATAGGTTCCTCCAAGGGAAAGTCATATCTGCTTAATGGGTAAGGAATAGCTCCTCTTTCCCTGCTTTTTCCCTCCAAACCCTTTACTGTAGTGCCTGGAGTACTGGTTGATATACATTAGATATACATGAACCCCTTAAGTAACCCCTCTTTACCCCCTGCTTAAATACGTCTTAAAAGCGTCTCGTCTGCCCTTCGTCTGCCCTTCGTCTGCCCTTCGTCTGCCCTTCGTCTGCCCTTCGTCTGCCCCTCGTCTGCCGTTTACTATCCTATAATATTGGATATCAATGCTTTGTTTAAGCCAAATCACTATTTGGCGCTATTCTTTACAAATTTGATTGCTAAATGATTGAAATTCAATACAAACGACGAAATGCTCATATTAATTTGGAGGGTTTGGAATATTCCCTACCTTTGCCTCATTAACCAAATGGTTAAACAACGTAGTTAGTAGTATGCAGACCACAAACACCACAGAACAACAGATCATCGAAGCGGCGCGTAAGATATTTATGCACAAGGGCTTTTCTGGCGCCCGCATGCAGGATATCGCCGACGCGGCGGGGATCAACAAGGCGATGCTGCATTACTACTATCGCAGCAAAGACAAGTTGTTCGACATGGTGTTCTCCGAGGCAGTAGAGAAACTCCTCAGCCGGGTGAGCGCCGTTTTTACGGCAGACCTGCTGCTGGAAGACAAGATCCAGGGTGTCATCGGCAGCTACATCGGCTCCATCGCCGAGAACCCTTACCTGCCGCTCTTCATCATGAACGAGATCAACCAGGACCCGGAACGGATCATCAACCGCTTCGTGAATACACCCAGCTTTCCGAACATCCGGGATTTTGTGATGTTGTTGAAGTCTGAAATGGACAAAGGGACCATCCGCCAGGTAGACCCCGTGCAACTGATGGTGAGCGTAGTATCGATGTGCGTGTTCCCGTTCGTGGCTAAACCCCTTTTACAGGCGGTTTTTAAAGTAGGAGACCCGGCATTCGCGCAGTTTATCGAAGAGCGAAAGGCGTTCGTCAGCAACTTTGTATTAAGCGCCCTGCGCCCGTAATATTTTTTTGCCCTGCAATTAACCAATTAGTTAAATAAACGAGTTAATGATGTTCAGATTCCTAATCCCCGTTGCTGCTGATTTCCGGAGGGCTTTCGCCCAGGAGCGCTTCCCGCTCGACTCCGCCTGGGCGGCCGCCCGGAGGCATTATCCGCTGCTCAGGCAGCAGAAGGCAACCGACCGTGCCACCGCCCTGCAGCTCCGCAATATCCGCACCGGCTACCTCCCGCAGGCAGAGCTCAACGGGAAGGCAACGTACCAGTCAGATGTAGTATCGCTGCCCATAAAGCTGCCCAATGTTATCGTTCCCTCCATTCCTAAAGACCAGTATAACCTCACCGTGGATGTAAAGCAGCTCATCTACGACGGCGGCGCCACGGCCGGGCAGCGCAACCTTGCCCTCGCCCGACAGCAGGCAGACCGGCAGAAAGTGGAAGTAGACCTCCATCAACTCCGCCAGCAGGTGACGCAGATCTATTTCAATGCCCTCATCTGGGACGCTCATATCACGGCCCGTAAGGAAATGATCGCGGAAGTGAAACAACGCCGTGAGAAATCCAGGCCGGGGTCGATAATGGGACCGTGCTGGCCAGCCAGGTCGATATGTTACATGCCGAAGAGCTCAAAGCTGAGCAGCAGCTCGAAGAAGCCCTCAACGGCAAGCAGGCCGCCCTGGCCACGCTGGCGCTCCTGACCGGCAAATCAGAAGCGGAAATGAACGCCCTGCTGCTGCCTGCTCCCGCATCCACCGGCGATGCATCCCCCAAAGGCCGGAACTGGCGCTGTTCCGTTATCAGCAGGAAGTTCTCAGCTCCCAGTCTGCCCTCACCGCCACGCAAACACGCCCCAAAGTGAGCGCCTTTGTTCAGGGAGGGTACGGCCGGCCGGGCTTGAACCTCCTTTCCGGCAGCTTCGATTTCTATTACATCGGCGGTGTCCGCTTCCAGTGGACCCTTTGGAACTGGCGCCAGCAAAGCAACGAGCGCGCCGTGCTCCGGGAGCAGGAAACCGGCATCCAGGCGCAATCCGAGGCCTTCGATCTGCAAACAAGGGCGAAGCTGCTCCAGCAAAAAGCCGAGATCAATACGCTGTCGGCCGCCATGGTAAAAGACAACGAGATCATTGCCCTCCGGGGCAAAGTAAAAGACGTCTCCACCGCTCAGCTCGACAATGGGGTAATGACGGTCCACGATTACCTCACGGACCTGTATGCCGAGACTTCCGCCGTGATCGCCGGCAAGACCCGCGAGATCCAATACGTATACGCCACCATTCAGTATCAGGTTATAAAAGGTTATTGATATGAAAACATTTTTCGCAGCTGCCCTTTCGATGTCTTTTCTCGCCGCCTGTTCCTCCGGCAACGATGCGGCCGACGCTTACGGCAATTTTGAATCCACCGAAGTGATCGTTTCCGCCGAGGCCACCGGCCGCCTGCTCCGCTTCGATGTGGAAGAAGGACAGGTGCTGACAGTGAGCGCCGTAGTGGGAGGGATAGACTCCACGCAGCTGCATCTCCGTAAAGCCCAGCTGGGCGCTAATATCAAAGCGGTGAAAAGCCGCGTGCCGAAAGTAAATCCTCAGCTGGCGGTTATCCGTCAGCAGATCGCTACCCAGCAAAAAGAAAAGGCCCGCATCGAGAACCTCCTCAAAGCGAATGCAGCCACGCCCAAGCAACTGGATGATATCAACGGCGCCATCGCCCTGCTGGAAAAACAATACGCTTCCACCGCTTCCTCCCTCAGTACGCAGGTAAGCGGCCTCAGCAGTGAAACGCAGCCTTTGCAATACCAGGTAGACCAGGTCAATGATCAACTCGCTCAGACGCGTGTAGTGAACCCCGTTAATGGAACGGTGCTGGTGAAATACGTAGAAGCAGGAGAGGTGGTGAATTACGGAAACCGCTATACAAGCTGGCCGACCTGCGCACCATGTACCTCCGCGCTTATATCGGCGGCGATCAGCTGGCTGCCGTGAAGACCGGGCAACAGGTAAGCGTGGGTATCGATCAGCCCGACGGCACTATCAGACAATTGAAGGGAGAGATCAGCTGGATCTCTCCGGAGGCGGAGTTTACGCCCAAGACCGTTCAAACCCGGGATGAGCGCGTGCGGCAGGTATATGCTGTGAAAGTGCGCGTACAAAACGACGGCAGCCTGAAGATCGGCATGCCCGGAGAAATGCGGATCGCTAAATAATCAACATGCAACCGATCGTCGTTCATAATATTTCCAAATCCTACGGCAAGGTACAAGCCCTGCGGGACGTCAGCTTCACCGTGGAGCCCGGAGAGCTGTTCGGGCTCATTGGTCCGGACGGCGCGGGCAAAAGCACCCTGTTCCGTATCCTGGCCACGCTCGTACTGGCCGATAAGGGACAGGCTTCCGTCAACGGGCTGGATGTGGTAAAGGATTACCGCCAGATCCGCCGGCAGGTAGGGTATATGCCGGGAGGTTTTCCTTGTACCAGGACCTGACGGTGGAAGAGAATCTCCGGTTCTTCGCCACCATTTTCAATACCACGGTAGACGCCAATTACGAAATGATCCGCGATATCTACGAGCAGATCGCGCCGTTTAAAGACCGTCCGGCGGGCAAGCTTTCAGGCGGCATGAAACAAAAGCTGGCATTGAGTTGTGCATTGGTGCACCGGCCTTCGGTCTTATTCCTTGACGAGCCAACCACCGGTGTGGACCCCGTGTCCCGCAAAGAGTTCTGGGAAATGCTCCAGGGCCTCCGAAAGCGGGGATTCCCATTCTCGTGTCTACGCCTTATATGGACGAAGCCACCCTGTGCGACAGGGTAGCGCTGATACAGGAAGGCGCCCTGATGCGGATAGAAACGCCGCAGGCCATCGTGAATCAGTTCCAGACAAAAGTATGGGCCTTCCGGGCCAGGACACCTGGCGCCTCATCCAGGACCTGCGTGCGTATCCGGGCGTGGAGACCTGCTTTGCGTTCGGGGAATACCTGCATGTGATCATGTCTGCCGATCCGCGGCAGGTAAAGGAAGATTTAGCGGCCGCGGGTCATACCGGGCTGGAATACAAACCTGCTGATACCAGTATAGAAGACGTCTTCATGGCCCTCATGCGGGCGCAAACCGAAACGACATGAACCAGCCTGCCATCATCACCAACGGCCTCACCAAGCGTTTCGGCGATTTCATCGCCACCAATGCCATCACTTTCGAAGTGGCGCAGGGGAGATCTTCGGGTTCCTCGGCGCTAACGGGGCCGGCAAAACGACCGCAATGCGCATGCTCTGTGGGCTTCTCAAACCCAGCAGTGGAGAAGCCCGCGTAGCGGGGTTCGATATCTACACCGAAACGGAAAAGGTGAAGCAGCGGATCGGGTACATGAGCCAGAAGTTCTCGCTCTATGAAGACCTGACCGTCAAAGAGAATATCCGGTTCTATGCCGGGATATATGGATTGAGCAATCAGGATATCCGCGAGAAGACCGCCGCGCTGTTGCAGCGCCTGGGCATGGAAAAGGAGGCCGGTATGCTGGTAAGCGCCCTGCCGCTGGGCTGGAAGCAGAAGCTGTCGTTCTCCATCGCCGTCATTCATGATCCGTCCATCGTCTTCCTGGATGAGCCAACGGGCGGGGTAGACCCCATCACCCGCCGGCAGTTCTGGGACCTGATCTACGAATCCGCCGCCAGGGGCGTCACCATCTTCGTTACGACCCACTATATGGACGAAGCGGAATACTGCAACCGCATTTCCATTATGGTAGACGGCAAGATCAAAGCGCTGGACACCCTGCGGCGCTTAAAAAGCAATTCGGCGCAGACACGATGAATGATGTATTCCTGCAACTCGCCAGAGCCAAATCCTGAATCATGAAACAGTTTTCGAGTTCGTCAAAAAGAGTGCTTTCACATATTCCGCGACCGGCGGACGCTCCTGATCCTTTTCGGGATGCCGGTTGTGCTCATCGTGTTGTTCGGGTTCGCCATCACCAACGAGATCCGCCACGCCCGCATCGCTGTGCTGGATCAGTCTAACGACGCCCTGAGCCACGGGCTTGTCCGTAAGCTGAGCGCCTCCACTTACTTCGACCTGGCCGAAAACCTTCGCAGTGAAAAGGATATCCTGCCGGCTTTTAAAAAAGGCGATATCCGGATGGTGATCGTTATTCCCAATGGTTTCAGCCGGGATTTCATCCGGGAAAGAAAAGCGACGGTGCAGCTACTGGCAGACGCATCAGACCCCAACACCGCCACAACGCTCATTAATTACGTCAATGCCATCCTCATGCAGTACCAGCAGGAGGAAACCGGCCTGAAACACCTGCCGCTGACCATTCAACCCCAGGTGCGCATGGTATACAATCCCACCCTGAAAAGCGTATTCCTTTTCGTTCCCGGCGTGATGACGCTCATCCTGATGCTGGTGTGCGCCATGATGACCTCCATCACCATTACGCGGGAAAAGGAGCTGGGTACCATGGAAATCCTCCTCGTATCTCCCTTGCAGCCCATATTGATCATCGCCGGGAAGGTGGTGCCGTACATTATCCTGTCTTTCATCATTGCGCTTATCATCCTTGCGCTCGGTGCAGGCATTTTCGGGATGCCGCTCAAGGGCAGTTTGCTTTTGCTGCTCACGGCCTGCGGCTTGTTTTGCCTGACGGCCTTGTCTTTAGGGATTCTCATTTCCAGCGTCACCAATTCGCAACAGACGGCCATGATGATGTCCATGATGGGATTGCTGCTGCCTACGATCCTGCTGAGCGGCTTCGTGTTTCCCATCGAGAGCATGCCGCTGCCATTACGGGTGCTGTCCAACATCATCCCGGCTAAATGGTTCATCATCATCCTGAAGGATATTATGCTGAAGGGGAGCGGCTTGCGGCAGATCGCCCTGCCCATGGGCGTGCTCACGGGTATGACCGTCTTCTTCCTGGCAATAAGCCTCCGGAAATTTAAAATACGTTTAAGCTGATGCGTACCATCTTCTTCATATTGCAAAAGGAGTTCCTGCAGGTCTTTCGTAACAAGTCCATGCTGCCGATCATCTTCGTGGTGCCAGTGGTGCAATTGCTGGTGCTCGCCTTCGCCGCGAACTATGAGATCCGCGATCTCTCCATCGATATCGTGGACCACGACGGCGGCAACTGGAGCCAGCAACTGAAAGGTAAGCTACTGTCTTCCGGCTACTTCCGCCTCAATGCCCAAACGGGCGACGATGCCGCTTTCGAAGACCTGGAAACGAACAAGGCGGATCTCATCCTCACCATCCCCAACATTTCGAGCGGGATTTGGTACGCGACGGCGAAGCGAACGTACAGCTGCTGGTCAATGCCATCAACGGTAGCAAAGCAGGCCTGGCGGCAGGGTATGCCCAAAGCATCATCGGCGATTTCAACCGCCGCATCCGCCTTGACTGGCTAGCCATCGACGAAGACGACGCGCCTTCGCATTTCGATATGAGCTTCCGTTATTGGTTCAATCCCACATTGAATTACAAGCATTTCATGGTACCCGGCATATTGGTGGTGCTCGTTACGCTCATTGGCGCATTCCTTTCGGGTATGAACATCGTCAAGGAAAAGGAGATCGGTACCATTGAGCAACTTAACGTAACGCCCATCCGCAAGCACCATTTCATTATCGGCAAACTCTTACCCTTCTGGATCATCGCCTTGTTTGAACTGGCTTTCGGCCTCACCGTAGGCAAGCTTGTCTTCAACCTGCCTTTCGCCGGAAGCATCGGCTGGATCTTCCTCTTTGCGGCGGTCTATCTTATCGTCATGCTGGGCCTTGGCCTGCTGATATCCACATTTACCGAAACGCAGCAGCAGTCTATGTTCATCACCTGGTTCTTCCTGATCATCTGCATCCTGATGAGCGGGTTATTCACGCCGGTCGAGAGCATGCCGGTATGGGCGCAGCGTATTACGGCGTTCAATCCTGTCGCTTATTTCGTGAAAGTGATGCGGATGGTGATGCTAAAGGGGAGCGGATGGGTGGATATTAAGGCCTACCTGGGAATCATGGTGTTGTTTGCCGTAGGGCTCAATGCCATCGCTATCTGGAATTACCGTAAAACCGTATAACTTTTTTAACAGTGTAACAGTTGTAGGTAACATTCGCCGGGGCACTCCTGCCCCGGCTTTTTATTAATTTCAGGGAACAGTTGTCCGGATTCGGACAGTACCTGTTCCAATACCGTGCAGATTGATGCAGTTGTTTGTAGGTATTTGTTTGTAAATCAATAAGATAGCTTGTTGGCATTTTATTAGCCTGAAGTCGCGCATATGTTTCCCGAATTAAAGTAATTCCTGTATGGTTAGAAATTATCTTAAAATCGCCGGTCGTCAGCTACTGAAAAATAAAGGGTTTTCGGTGATCAATATTGCAGGATTGGCCATCGGTATGGCTTCGGCTATCCTGATCCTGTTATGGATACAAAACGAGCGCAGTTATGATAGTTTTCATGAGAAGAAAGACAGGATCTACGAGGTCTGGAACCGCGTAGCGTTCGAAGGCAAGCTTTCCTGCTGGAACAGCGTGCCCGCGCCTGCGGGGCCTGTGCTGGAGAAGGACCTGCCCGAAGTAGAAAGGGCGGTTCGGGCGATCGGGGCCGGTAACCTGCTATTTACCTTTGGCGAAAAGAAGCTGATGCAGTCGGGAATGATCGTGGATAGCGGCTTTTTGCAGGTGTTCACTTTCCCGATGCTGGCGGGAAACCCGGTGACGGCACTTCATGAAAAACATTCCGTCGTGTTGACGGAAAAGGCTGCCAGGGCCATATTCGGCCAGGCGGATCCGTTGGGGAAGACCGTCAGGATCGACAATAGCGATCACTTCACCGTTACCGGGATCGTACAAGACCCGCCCCTGAATTCAACTATCTCCTTCGATTACCTCTTGCCCTGGAGTGCGCAGAAGAAGACCGGCAAAGCAGATTTCGGATGGAATGACAATAGCACCAACACTTATCTTCTGCTGAAGGAAAATGCAGACCCCGTTGCCATGGGCCGGAAGCTGAAGAATTTGAAGCAACGGTACGACGGGGAAGCGAAGGCCCTCAAATGGGAATTCTTTGCCTACCCGATGGAACGCTGGTATCTGTATTCCAGCTTTACCAACGGGGTGGAAGACGGCGGCGGGCCCATTGCATTGATCCGGCTTTTCGGGATCATTGCGGGGTTTATCCTGCTGATCGCATGTATCAATTTCATGAACATGAGTACGGCGCGCAGCGAGAAAAGAGCGAAGGAAGTCGGCATCCGGAAAGTATCAGGAGCCAGGAAGGGCTCGCTGATTTTCCAGTTCATCGGAGAATCCATTTTCACGGCATCGCTCGCGGGCATTGGCGCGGTCCTGGTCGTGCTCATATGCCTGCCGGCTTTCAATCAGCTTACCGGCAAGTCCCTGGTCCTGGATTTTACGAAGGCCCATACCTGGCGGCCCTGATCGGATTTATCATCTTTACCGGCATCCTCGCCGGGAGCTATCCTGCATTCTTCCTGTCTTCTTTCCGCCCGCTGAATGTGCTGAAAGGTACCTTTAAACGTAGCAATGCTTTGGTAACCCCGAGAAAGGTTTTGGTGGTTTTCCAGTTTACCATTGCCATATTCCTGATCATCAGTACCATCATCGTAAAAGACAAATCAACCACGTACAGAGCCGGGAAACGGGGTACAATAAAGAACACCTGATCTATCACTTCCTGACCGGTGATATTTCCAAAAACTATGCGCTGATTAAAAGCGAATTATTGCAGTCGGGCATCGCGACGGCCGTATCCAAAACGAACGCCCCGCTTACGGAAAGGTGGAGCGACGGGTGGGGGCAGGACTGGGAAGGAAGGATCCCAACGACCGCACTTCCTTCGACCGTTACGCAACAGACGAAGGATTGGGTGTTACGGCAGGATTGCAATTCATACAGGGCCGCGATTTTGATTTGAAACAATACCCCACCGATTCCACGGGGCTCATCATCAACGAGGCGGCGCTGAAGGTCATGAAGTTCAAACAACCGATAGGCCAGCGGGTGAGCGATCTGGGGCAGGACTGGCATATTGTGGGTGTGATCAGGGACGTGGTGCTCAAAAATCCATATGAACCCGTCCCGCCAACGCTGATATGTGGCGCTAAAAGCAATTTCCTGGGTTTGAATGTAATTCAGATCCGCCTAAACGATAAGAATCCGTCGCTGACAACTTGCGGAAGGTAGAGGCGATCTTCCGGAAATACAACCCGGAGTTCCCGTTCGACTATGCATTCGTGGATGCCGAATACGCCCGAAAATTCGATAATGTTGAGCGTTTCGGCACCCTGGCCGCATTATTTGCCGTGCTGACGATATTTATTTCATGCCTTGGATTACTGGGGCTGGCTACTTATATGGCAGAAACGAGGATAAAAGAAATTGGCATCCGGAAAGTGCTTGGCGCTTCGGTTGTGAATATCACGGTGTTGTTGTCGCGGGATTTTGTAGCGTTGGTAGCGATCGCGTTCCTGCTGGCGGCGCCGTTGGCATACTGGGGAATTTCACAGTGGCTGATGGATTATTCTTACCGGGTGAGCATCGGCTGGGAGTCGTTTGCGCTGGCTGGTTTTATCGCTGTGCTGATCGCCCTGATCACGGTTAGTTTCCAGTCCGTCAAGGCGGCATTGGCGAATCCGGTGAGGAATCTTAAAGTAGAATAACTCTTCTTCTTTTTTTTCATATGGCCGGGGCATTCCTGCTCCGGCTTTTTATTTCAGCAGCTGGTGCGCCAGTTTGCCAAGGGTTTTAAGTCCGTCGTCCACCGTTTTGCTCCAGGGTTGGAGTAGCTGATGCGCATGCAGTTGTTGTACCTGTCCTGCAGCGTAAAGATGCGCCCCGGAGCAAAGCTGATCTTGCGGCGGAGGGCTTGTTCGTACAGCTCGATGGTGTTGACGTTCTCATTCAGTTCCAGCCAGAGCACGTATCCTCCTTGCGGGCGCGTTACGCAGGTATCTTCCGGGAAATAGTCGGCGATGGCCTGCTGGTACCGCAGGCATTGGGTGTGCAACATTTTGCGGAGGTTCCGCATATGGTGCTCATAGCGGCCGTTTTCCAGGAAGTGGCCGATAGCGGCCTGGGGAGCGTGGCGCTGGAGATGGTATGGTTCAGTTTGAGTCGCAGGACGCGTTCTTTATATTTTCCGGGGACGGTCCACCCCACACGGTACCCCGGCGCGAGGGATTTGCTGAATGAATTGCAGAGCAGCACATTGCCGTTGCGGTCGTATTGCTTGCAGCTGCTGGGGCGCAGCTTACCGAAATACAGGTCGGCGTAAATATCGTCTTCTATGAGGGGATGTCGTATTTATTCATGAGCCTTACCAGTTCCCGCTTGTTCTTATCGGGCATCACGGAGCCTATGGGGTTGGAGTAGTTCGTGACGAATACGCAGGCTTTGATCTTGAACTTGGGGATGGCTTTGTCCAGATAGTCGAGATCCACGCCGCAGATGGGGTTGGTGGGCACTTCGAGGACCTTCAGCCCGAGGCTTTCCGCGAGCTGGAAGGTGCCGCTGTAAGCGGGCTTTCCAGGGCGATGACGTCGCCGGGCTGGGTGGTGGCGGAAAGGCAGAGGGTGAGGGCGTCCATACAACCGGTAGTGGTGATAACGTCGTGCTCAGTGATACTGCCGCCCCATTGTATGCTCATCCGTGCGATCTGGCGGCGAAGTGGCAGGTTTCCCTGGAGGTTCTCGTAGGTGAGGCCTCCGTTGTTTTCCCGCAGCGCCTGGATCATGCTTTTGGCCAGTTTGGCGGAGGGGAGGAGCGGTTCTGAGGGGGAGGCGGTGGAAAACCGGAGGAGGTCCGGCCCATGATGGGAGAAAACTTCCGTGATCATCTCGCTTACGTTGACCTCCGTGGCTTTCTTAACCGGGCGGGTGGCGCCGGGCATCTCCGGCAGCTTGCGCGGTGAAAAGCGCACGTAATACCCCGATTTAGGCCGCGGCTCGATGTAACCTTTACTTTCCAGGTGGTAATACGCCTGGAACACGGTGCTCATGCTGATGCCCTGCTCCTTGCTAAGAGAGCGGACGGAAGGCAGTTTGTCGCCGATGCGGATCACTTCCTTTTCGATCATGGCCTGGATGCGGTCGGCCACCTGGAGATAGAGATGTTCCATGGTACACGGTTTATCTGATATGGTCAAAAGTACGGAAATGGAATCTGTTCCAATGAAAAAACATATCTTTCCATTCCTAAATTGGAATCCCATGAATCATTTGCCTTTCAGTACGGTTTTACGGCTTCGCACCCAGCACCTTTCGCTGGGGAAATGACAGATAATATTCCGGATGAGGTCCTCCGGCAAGAAGTAAACCCCGGCAAATGGTCGGCCCTCGATAATATCGCCCACCTGGCTGTGTTCCAGCCTATCTTCCAGCGCCGCCTGCAGCGGGTGGCGGATGAGGAAGTGCCTTTATTCGAACCGTATACGTGGCAGGAGGATGAACTGTTTGCGCAATACCGGCAATTGTCGAACCGGGAGCTGCTGGCACAATACCGGCACGACCGTGAAGCATTCATCCGGTTTGTGGAAGGATTAAAGGAAGGGGATTTCCGGCGGGCAGGGGCGCCATCAGGCGTACGGAAGCTCAATGCGGCCCAGCTGGTGGAAATGTTCCTGTTGCACGAATCCCACCACCTGTTCACGATCTTCAAATTGCTGAACTTTAATAAATGAGCCGGTTATATATAGACTCCCCGCTGGGGCGCATCGCCATCGGCGGAACCGACGCGCATATTTCCTACGTTTCCTTTACAGATAAGGACGAGGAGGCGGCCGGGGAAGTACCTGCGCTGCTTCATGAATGCGCCGCCCAGCTGGAGGCTTACTTCCGTAAAGACCTCCGCGCCTTCGACCTCCCGTTGCAACAGGAAGGCTCCCCGTTCCAGCAGCTCGTCTGGAGCAACCTGCTGACCATCCCTTATGGAGAAACCATTACCTACCTGGCCCTGGCCAAACGGCTGGGAAATGTAAAAAGTATCCGTGCCGCCGGTACCGCCAACGGCAGGAACAATATCGCCATCATCGTACCCTGCCACCGCGTCATCGGCTCCGGCGGCGCGCTTACCGGCTATGCCGGTGGCATCTGGCGGAAACAACACCTCCTCGACCTCGAAAAGGGCGGCCTGCTCTTTGATCTTGTAAGCGCTTACATATCCCATCTGATCTGGTTGACGAACGTCATTCGTCATGGACTTTCATGGTTGATCCCCTCATCTGATCTGGTTAAAATTCCTAAAACTGCATCTGTTTTTTCTCCTGAAATAGCTGGAATTTTGACCTGTCATTTCAGCAACCTAACACGCCACTATATGAATGCAATTTTCCGCGAGGACCTTTCCCGATTCGACGAACTTTTGCAACAGGCGGCAGACTACGCCGGCGATTTCCTCCGCCGCATCAACGATCTGCCCGTCAGCATGGAAGTGCCGGCTCCCCAGGCAGCGGCGCTGCCGGAAAAAGGCATGGGTGGCTCCGCTGCTTTGGAGCTGTTTGACAACCGGTTCGGCGCTTACCTCACTTCCAGCGCGGGCCCCGTTACTTCGGATTCGTTACGGGCGGCGTTACCCCTGCGGCTTTGGCGGGCGACTGGCTCTCCGGCGCCATTGACATGAATGCGGCCGATAAATCCTCGCTGGCATTTACGCTGGAAAAAGACGCTCCAGCTGCTGCGGCAGCTTTTTACCCTCCCGGAGGCTTTTGAAGGCGTTTTCGTGACGGGCGCTACCATGTCCAACTTTACCGGGCTGGCGGCGGCGCGCCAGTGGCTGGGCAAGCAATATGGCGTGGATGTGGCCGCGCAGGGCGTGGGCGCACTGCCGGAGATCAAGGTACTGGCCGCTACGCCGCATTCCAGCGTGGTAAAGGCTTTATCGATGTTGGGGCTGGGCCGTAACAGCCTGGTGACCTTATCGACCCTCCCGGGCCGCGAAGCGGTGGATGTGAAAGCGCTGGAAAAGTGGATCGCCTACAATCCCGATACGCCGTTCATTTATGTGGCTTCGGCCGGAACGGTCAACACCGTAGATTTCGACGACATCGCCGCCATTGCGGCATTGAAAGATAAACATCCGTTCTGGCTGCACGTAGACGCGGCCTTCGGAGGCTTTGCGGCCGTGAGCCCCCGTTTCCGGCATTTTCTCAATGGCTGGGAACAGGCAGACAGCATTACCATAGACGCGCATAAATGGCTCAACGTGCCCTACGACTGCGCCATGCTATTCAGCCGCCACCCCCTGCTGCAGCTGGACGTGTTCCAGAACGCAGGTGCGGCCTACCTGGGCGACCCGGTGCAAAATTTCAATTATATCAACTACGCCCCGGAAAATTCCCGCCGCCTGCGCGCACTGCCCGCCTGGTTCTCACTGAGGGCCTACGGCGCTGAAGGGTACCGCGATATAGTGGAGCAGAACGTCAAACAGGCCCAGCGACTCGGTGAGGCGCTGGAAAGAAGGGACATTCCGCCTGCTGGCGCCCGTGAAGATGTGCGTAGCCTGCTTTACGTTCAATATGGAAGACAGGAAGCTGGCGGAACATATCCGCATCTTCCTGCAGACGCTCGTCAGGCGCGGGATCATATACGTTACGCCCACCACGCTGGGCGGCGTTCCGGCCATGCGGGCCGCGCTGGTGAACTGGCGTACGACGGATAAAGACATAGACATGGCCATAGAAGAACTGGAATCGGCGGCTGCGTCGATCCGGGATGTGTCGGCCATTCTTGAAAATAATTGATTTAGAGGTTGATATTAGTATTATTGGCGATGGGTCTCTACCCATCGCTTGCTATCCATCCTCTCTTAACCTGATGAATATGCAACAGCGAAACCATACCAACGCTTACGTGGCCCTGGTCATCGTCAGCATCTTTTGGGAACCACCTACCTCGCCGCCCGGATCGGCGTACAGCACATGCACGGGATGATGCTGGCAGGTCTCCGGCAGACGAGCGCCGGCCTCATCTTAGTAGCTTTCTTTATGGCCCGCGGGTATAAGCTCCCGCAGGTGCCCGTTTTATCCAGGCTCTTTATTATCGGCACCATCATGCTTTGCGGCAGCAACGGCCTCATGACCTGGGCGATGCAATATATTCCCAGCGGACTGGGCGCCATCATCGCAGCCACCGTGCCCATCTGGATCACTATATTCAGTTTCTTCCTCGTGCAGAAGACGAAGGTCACCGGTCAGCTGATCGCCGGCATGGCGATAGGGCTCCTGGGATAGGTGGGATTTTTTACGATAATCTTGCACAGCTGATGAACGAAGAATACCGGTTCGGGGTGATGCTCATTACCCTCGCCTGTGTGTTCTGGGCGCTGGGATCCGTGCTCACGGCCAAATGGGCGCTGGGGATCAATTACCTGTATGGCGCAGGGTTCCAGATGTTGTTCAGCGGGGTGGTGATGCTGGTCATAGCCGCGCTCATGGGGCAGCACCTGCATTTCTCATCATTTACCGGAGAACTGTGGGGAGCTTGTTGTACCTGGTATTTATCGGATCTTTGCTGAGTTATTCGGCGTACGTATTCGCCCTCAACAACCTGCCGCCCTCGCTGGTCTCTATTTACGCATACATAAATCCCATCGTGGCGGTGATCCTGGGATGGCTGATCCTGCAGGAGAAGCTGAACTGGCTCATGGGCGTGTCTTGTATGGTGACGCTCCTCGGCGTATACCTCGTCAATAAAGCCTTCAATAAGCAAAAAGTTATGAACGCAGCTAATGATATCCGCATCCTGAGCTGGCACCCCAGCTACCAGCCTCATTTCGAAAGACTGAATAAAGCCTGGATCAGTAAATTCTTCCGGCTGGAACCGGTAGACGTTGCAGTGCTGGAAGATCCTTACCAGCATATTATCGCCCCTGGCGGCGATATTGTATTCGTCGCCATCGGTAACGAGATCGTCGGAACGGTCGCGTACCGTCCCGAATCAGCCGATACGGTTGAAATGACGAAAATGGCGGTGGATGAACGCTTCCAGGGCCGCAAGCTCGGCTGGGCGTTGGGAAAGGCCATCCTGGAAAGGGCGGCGGAGAAAGGATTCGCGAAGATGGTATTGTATTCCAGCCGCAAGCTGGCGCCGGCGATCAATATGTACCATAAACTCGGATTCGAGGAAGTGGAAGTAGGGAAGTGGAATACGAGCGTTGTGATATTAAGATGGCATTACCCCTGCAGCAACCGCCGCTGGCGGAGTTGGCGCGGGAACTGAAGGAGCTCATCCTCCAGACTGAAATACGCCTGCTGCAATTCTCCGATGAGGAAGCCGGTTCACGTCCTTCTCCGGAGAAGTGGAGCAGAAAGGAAATATTGGGGCACCTGACCGATTCCGCCCTGAATAACTACCCCCGTTTTATCCGCGCCCAACAGAACACATTACTGGAAGCGCCCGGCTACGACCAGGATTTCTGGGTGGAAGCGCGGCAGTATGGCCGGGAAGACTGGCACGAACTGGTGCAGATATGGAAGTCCGTCAACCTCCACATCGTAAAACTCCTGCCCCTGATCCCTGCGGAAGCACTGGGCAATATCCTTATCATCGGGGCCAATGCGCCGGCTACGCTGGAGTTCTGGGCTAAAGACTATCTTCGTCACCATCAACATCACCTCCAACAAATATTCCCCGTACATGCGAATTATTAAAGCCACCGCCGACCGGCTCAACGACCTCGCCGAATTGTTCGACGCTTACCGTCAACACTATGAACAAACGCCCGACGTTCCCGGCGCATACGAATTCCTGGCAGAGCGCCTCCGGCTGAACGACAGTGTTATTTTCTCGCTGAAGACATGGGAAAAGTGCTAGGGTTTACACAGCTGTATCCCGTCTTTTCTTCCATTGGTATGAAGCGGGCCTGGATACTGAACGACCTTTTCGTGACGCCTGATGCGCGTCAACAGGGCGTTGCGCGGGCCTTGCTGGCCAGGGCAAAAGAGCTGGGCCAGGATACCGGCAGCCGTTACCTCATGCTCCAGACGCATTTTACCAATAAGAAGGCCCGTGCGCTGTATGAGAGTACCGGCTGGAAGTTGGATGAAGAATTTGGTTATTACTACCTCTCCTTATAGAATACAGATACAGTTAACAAGTAATTATGCATTAAAGCGGGCGTCTGCCCGCTTTTTTCGTTTAGGGATAAATGTTTTTCTTTGGGGATGGAACAGCAAGAAAATCCCTGGCGCTTCGATTCCGCCAGCATCCCCTACGAGAATCCCTGGATCCGGGTAACGGAGCTCCGCGGCCTTAACGGCTCCGGAAAACCGGGCCTGTATGGTATCGTGCATTTTAAGAACCTGGCGATCGGTGTGGTAGCCATGGACGCGGAGCAGCATATCTGGCTGGTAGGGCAGTACCGGGTGCCCCTGGAGGCATGGAGCTGGGAGATCCCCGAAGGGGAGGCCCCTGGGCGTTGACCCCTGGAATCGGCACAGCGGGAATTGCTGGAAGAAACCGGGCTGACGGCCCGCCATTGGCAACCCATCGTGCGGTTGCATACCTCCAATTCCGTGACCGACGAAGCCGGGATCGTTTACCTGCCCAGGATCTGGCGCACGGGAGGCCGAACCGGAGGAGACGGAACAGCTGGTGGTAAAGCGTGTTCCCTTCTCAGAAGCTTACCGGATGGTGAAGGATTTCGAGATCACCGACTCCCTGTCCGTAGCCGCTATTCAAAAGATCCGGCTCATGATGCTCGAAGGGGAGCTTTGAAAGCGTTATCTTTGCGCCGATGAACCACCGTTTCAAACCACAGGCACCTAAGCCGAAGCAGTCTTCCCTCATCATTGGCCGCCAGCCCCTGCTGGAAGCCATGAAGAACGGAAAGGCCATCGAGCGCATCTATATGCTCAAAACCGCCTCCGGCGATATCATACCGCAAATCCGTAACACGGCTACGGAAATGCGCATCCCGGTCAACTATGTGCCGGTGGAGAAACTGAACAGTCTCACCCAGGCCAACCACCAGGGTGTTGTGGCGCTTGCGGCCTCCGTATCGTACCTCGACCTGCAGGACGTCATATCCCACGTAGTCGAAAAAGGCGAAACGCCCCTGTTCCTCATCCTCGACGGTATCACCGATGTCAGGAATATCGGCGCCATCGCCCGCAGTGCCGTATGCTGCGGCGCACAGGCCATCATCATTCCCGACCGGGGCATTGCCGCCCTGAACGAGGAAGCCCTTAAATCGTCCGCCGGCGCACTGGAGCGCATCTCCATCTGCCGGGTGAACAGTCTGCTCAAAGCGATAGACGAGCTGCACCTAAACGGCATTAAGATCGTAGCCAGTGAAATGGAAGCCCCTCAAAGGTTGCAGGACCTGCCCTGGCGCGAGCCGGTGGCGGTGATCATGGGCTCGGAAGACAAGGGGTATACCCGGCATTGCTGAAAGCGGCCGACGAGCAGTTCCACATTCCCATGCAGAATAACTTCGAATCCTTTAACGTGTCCGTTGCGGCGGGGATCATTCTTTACGAAGCCATGAAGCAACGCCTGGAGCCCTGAGCCGCCGGTAAGGAGAAATCCTTATTTTAGCGTATGCTGAAATTCATCGAATGTCCGCGCGATGCCATGCAGGGCTGGCCGCGCATGATACCCGCCGCTGAAAAGACCGCCTACCTCAACGCCTTGCTGCGCGTGGGGTTCGATACATTGATTTCGGCAGCTTCGTGTCGCCAAAAGCCATCCCCAGATGGCGGATACGGCAGAGGTGCTGGCAGGACTGGACCCTTCGGATACGAAGCTGCTGGCTATCGTGGCGAATGTTCGCGGGGCCGAAGAGGCGGTGGTGCACGAAAGGATCCAGTACCTGGGTTTCCCTTTTTCCATTTCAGAGACTTTTCAGCTTCGCAATACCAACAAAACCATCCCCGAATCGCTGGAGCAGGTGCAGTCCATCCAGGAGCTTTGCATCAAGAACAGCAAACAACTGGTTATTTATATTTCCATGGGTTTTGGCAATCCGTATGGAGATCCTTACAGCCCGGAAGTGGCGCTGGAATGGGCGGGCCGGTTCGCGGGCATGCATATTCCCATAATCTCACTCGCCGATACGGTAGGCGTGGCAGAGCCTGCGGGCATCACGGCTTTGTTTTCCGCGTTGATCCCGGCGTATCCGCAGGTGGAGTTCGGCGCGCATTTCCATTCCACGCCGCAGGCCTGGGAAGAGAAGATCGCCGCCGCCTGGGAGCGGGGTTGCCGGCGGTTCGACAGTGCCATCCGCGGCATTGGTGGTTGTCCTATGGCGCAGGATGACCTGGTGGGGAATATCGCAACGGAGAACCTGTTGCGCTTTTGCCATAATAGGGGCATTGACACCGGCATTGATGCAAACGCATTTGTAGATGCCATGGTGGAAGCCGATGGCGTATTCCGGCATTAGCCCGAAATTTTGATACTTTTGCAGCATGAATTTTCGCCTCACTTTCCCGGTAGAGCCGCTGGGCCCGTCCATACAGATAACCGACAAAGTGCTGCTGTCGGGTTCCTGCTTTGCCGAAGAGATCGGCCACAAGCTTCAGCAACATAAGTTTGATGCGCTGCTGAACCCCAACGGGATCCTCTTTAACCCGTTGAGCATCGCCAGGAGCATGACCGCTTACCTGGACGATAAACGCTATACTTCCGGCGACCTTTTCCTGCACGAAGATATCTGGCATAGCTGGGATCACCATTCCCGTTTCTCCGGTACCGACCGCGAAGAGGTGCTGGCGCGGATCAATGCCTCGCAGGAAGCTGCGTCTCAGCGGCTAAAGGAGGCAGACTGGCTGGTGATCACACTGGGGACGGCGCATGCCTGGTACCTGAAGGAAGATGGGCGGCTGGTAGGTAACTGTCACAAGGTGTCTGAGGCCTCGTTTACGAAGAAGCTGATCCCGGCAGATGAGATCATCGCCGCGCTGGACAATATGATGCACCGGTTGTTCTTCGTAAACCGGAAAGTGAATATCCTCTTCACGGTGAGCCCTGTGCGTTATGCGCGTGACGGGGTTGTGGAGAACAACCTGAGCAAGGCTATGTTGTTGCAGGCGGTGCATCACCTCGTGAATAAATTCGATCGCTTGTTTTACTTCCCTGCATACGAACTGGTGCTAGACGATCTGCGCGACTATCGTTTCTTCAAAGAAGACATGGTGCATCCGAACGAGCAGGCTTTGCAATATGTGTGGGAGCATTTTCTCAAAGCGTGTATACAGCTTGGGTCGCAAGAGGTGGCGCGGCAGGTGGCGGAGCTTATCCGTGCTAAGGGGCATAGGCCTTTTAATCCTGAAAGTCCTGCGCACCGGCAGTTCCTTTATGCAATGGGAAAAAGGTTAAGGCATTGCAGGAACAATATCCGTCGTTGGATTTAAGTGATTTGCTGAAATACTTTGAAATGTAGTGCTGTAGGCACTTTCAGTTACTAAAGCCGCTCCTTTTCAGGGCGGCTTTTTTGTAATCTCCGAATATCGGAGATATTCTCTTCTCAGACTGATATGCATATTTTGGTGGGGAAAAATAGCTGTTCTAGCTTTGCATTCACACAATAATTTCTAATCACGTTTACAAAAACAAATGCTATGTCAACAGAAATTTCGAATGATGTTTTATTAGACAAAGTGGGCGAGATGTTCGCACAGATTGTCGCGGGAATGCAGGCGATCAGCTCAAAGTTGATGTCCTGACCGGCAGGGTTGATGTCCTGACCGACAGGGTTGATGTCCTGACCGACAGAGTTGATGTCCTGACCGGCAGGGTTGATGTCTTGACCGACAGGGTTGATGTCTTGACCGACAGGGTTGATGTCCTGACAGGCAGGGTTGATGTCTTGACCGACAGAGTTGATGTCCTGACCGGCAGGGTTGATGTCCTGACCACCAGAGTTGATGTCTTGACTTCCAGAGTCGATGGCTTGACTGAAGCCCAGGTAGAAACCAATCGTAGGCTTAACTACCTGGAAGAAACAGTTAAAGAAATGCTTGATTCACCGACTGGTTTGCGGGTCGTAGAATAAGGCTTGAGACTATTATTTTATCAGATTGTAAAAAATCAAAAGCTATGTTACAGGAAATGTCGAATGAAGTTTTATTAGAAAAGGTGAGCGGTATGCTCGCATTGATTACTACGGGCATGCAGGAGCTGTCTGCCAGAATGGATGGCTTAACTAGCAGAATGGACGGTTTAACTACCAGGATGGATGGCTTAACTACCAGGATGGATGACTTAACTACCAGAATGGATGACTTAACTACCAGAATGGATGACTTAACTACGGGGATGAGGGAGTTATCAGCTAAGGTGGATCACCGGTTTGATCAGCTGGAAGCGCGTGTATCCGGCGTCGAAGTACGACTCAAGGCCGTTGAATCAGAAGTTGTAACGCTCTCGTTGAGAATGACGGTGCAGGAAGATGCCCTGACCGCATTGCTCCGCCAGGTCATTGTGTTTGCGGACAAAGAGGAAACCCGTTACAGAGAAACGAAGGAGCGTTTTAACTGGCTGGATGAAAGGATCGATAAGATTGAGTCCGCCCAGGCCGAAACCAACAGAACACTCACTTCGCTGGAGGAAACGGTGAAGCTTCACCATGTCTGGCTTACTGAATTAAGGAAGGTAGGTTGAAGCAGGTGATGGATTTACAGGCGCCTGAAACGGCGTGCCTGTTGCTAAAAAAGAACAGTCTGCCAGGGCTGTTCCCGGCAGACTGTTTAAATTTCTTTAAAAGCCGGCTGTTAACCTACACTTCCGCTTCCTCTTCAAACCCGTCTGCTGCTTTTCTCTCTTTGATGAATACGACCCCAATGACCATGCAGATCACTGCAATGGCTACCGGATAGATCAACCCGGCCAGGTGGTTATTGTATTTCTGTACCAGTAACGTAGCGATAGCGGGTAACATACCGCCGAATACGCCGTTGCCGATATGGTAAGGGAGCGACATGGACGTATAACGGATCCTGGTAGGGAAGAGCTCAACCAGGAAGGCCGCTATGGGGCCGTAGACCATGGTCACGAATACGACCTGTATAAAGACGAGGAAGATCACCCAGATCGTCTGTTGCTGGCCGAGCTTCACTTCCCTGGCGGTGGTGGTTTTAGCGCCGGCGGTGGTGATCTCGCTCACGGTGGTGCCGTCTGAATATTCGCGGATCTTGCTGGTGCGCTCCACCATGGCGCCGTTTTGTTCGGATGTGGTGCTTTCTATGCGGTAGCGGTCGGTCAGCTCCTGCTTGCGGGACAAATCGACCGTGTTATCCATGGCATTGTATATGGGGAAATAGCTCACCGCGGCGATGAGCATGCCCACCATCATGATCTTCTTGCGCCCGATCTTGTCGGACAGGTGTCCGAAGAGAATGAATAGCGGCGTGCCGAACAGCAAGGCGGTGGCGATAATAATGTTGGACTGGATGAACTCGATCTTCATGGTGTTCTGGAGGAAAGAGAGCGCGTAGAACTGTCCGGTGTACCAAACCACGCCCTGGCCCATGGTGGCGCCGAAGAGGGCGAGGAGCACGAGCTTGAGGTTCTCCTTCTTTCCGAAGCTTTCTTTTAGCGGATTGGTGGAGGTTTTGCCTTCCGCCTTCAGCTTGGAGAATAACGGCGATTCATGCAGCCGGATGCGGATGTAATAGCTCATCAGCACCAGGAAAATGCTCAGCCAGAAAGGTATGCGCCAGCCCCATTCGTTGAACGACTCGGGCGTCATCAGCATCCGCGTGGCGAGGATAACGCCCAGGGACACAAAGAGGCCGAGGGTGGCCGTGGTCTGGATGAAGCTGGTGAAGTACCCGCGACGGTTAGCAGGGGAGTGCTCGGCCACATAGGTGGCGGCTCCGCCATATTCGCCGCCAAGCGCCAGGCCCTGGGCCAGCCGGAGGATAAGAACGAGTATGGGGGCCAGGATGCCGATGGTCGCATATCCGGGGATGAGGCCGATAGCGAAGGTGCTGCCGCCCATGATGAGGAGCGTCAGGAGGAAGGTGTATTTACGACCTACCATGTCGCCCAGGCGGCCGAATACGATGGCGCCGAAGGGGCGTACCACGAAACCGATGGCAAAGGTGGCCAGCGTGGCGATATAAGCCAGGGTAGGATTACTGTCCGGGAAGAATTTTTCAGCCAGGATCAGGAGAGGCTACCGAAGATGTAGAAGTCGTACCATTCGATAAGGGTTCCCGCGGAAGAAGCGAATATGACCTGCCAGATATTCTGCTTCGGGTTGGATACATTCATAAAGTGAAATTGTTATCCGGAAAGATAGAAAATTACCGGAATGTTTGCAACCTCCGGTAGTTTTGCATCATTTTTACCGTTAACTTTAAGAAATCACCCTGGATTTACCTAATGCTGCGGATTCTCATCGTTTTAATCATAACTACCGGACTATATCCTGCCGCGCTTTTCGCCCAAAGGCCCAAAGTAGGCCTCACCCTGAGCGGCGGCGGCGCCAAAGGCCTGGCGCACATCGGCATCCTGCAGGCGATCGACAGCGCCGGGCTCAAAGTAGACCTCCTCACGGGCACGAGCATGGGCAGCATCGTCGGTTCCCTTTACGCCGTGGGCTATTCGGGGATTCCATAGAAGTCATGGCACGGAAGCTGGACTGGAGCGGACTGTTCTCCAACCAACCCGTCATGTCCGATATCAGCTATGAGGAAAGGAGCGAGTATAACCGCTACATGATCGAAATCCCCTTTGAGTACGGCAAGCCTAAGCTCACCTCGGGCGTGATCGCCGGGGAGCAGCTCTGGCTGGAGCTCGCCAAAATGCACTGGCCCGTCCGCGATGTAAAGGATTATTCCAAATTCAATATCCCCTTTAAGTGTATCGCTACAGATGTGGCTACGGGTGATATCGTGACGATGGACAAAGGGGAGATCGTGCAATCTATCCGCGCCAGCATGGCCATCCCATCGGTTTTCACGGCCGTTCGCATCGACGGGCGCAAGCTGGTAGACGGGGGCGTGGTACGCAACTTTCCTACCATTACCGCCCGGGATATGGGCGCTGAGATCATTATTGGAAGCAACGTCAGCGGCGGGTTACGCACCGCCGACGAACTAAATACGCCCATCGACATCCTGTACCAGTTAGGGTTCTATAAAGACGCCGCGGATTTCGTGGAAGCCCGCAAGCTCACGGATATCTATATTGAGCCAGACCTCAAAGGATATTCCGCCGCCAGCTTCGGCGGGGTAGATTCCATCATCGAGATCGGCAAACGGAAGGGCAGAGAGTTGTATCCCGTTTTCAAGCACCTGGCGGATTCCCTGAATGCGCTATATCCCGGTACGGATTTCGTGAAAAACCGCCTGCCGGTGGTGCCGGATATCGAGATCACGGCGATCGCGGTGACAGGGCTCCTGCACTCGGATGAAAAGTTCTTCCGGGGCAGGCTGGGATTAAAGGCCGGGGCTGCTATTCCCCGGATATGATCCGCGAAGCCATCCTGAACGTGTATGGCACCCGGTTTTATAAGCAGATCACTTACACGATGCGCCCCTGGGCTACGGCCGCAGTGAGCTGGATATACAGGTGGAGGAGAACCCCTTAACTTACGTAAAGCTGGCCCTGCATTACAATACCTACACTAGCGTAAGCGCCATCGTGAATGTGACCCAAAGGAACTTCATCGTGCCCAACAGCCGTGCCCTCGTAACTGCCGCTATCAGCGAGAACCCACGGCTTCGGGCGGAGTTTTCAAGTACCTCGGCCGAAAGCGCAACGTAGGTTTTGGGTTGGGCGCCTATTACGAGAATAACCCGATGAGTTACTACATGGATTTTCGGAAGATCCAGGAGTATAAAACGAAATACGCGAATGTGAACGCATCCGTGCAGGTGATGTTGAACCGCGTGATGGCAGTTGGCGTGGGGACGCGCTGGGAGTATATCCGCATCAAGCCGAAAATCTCCCCCTTCGTGGAAATGGATGGAAACATCAACCAGTTGAATTCCTTCGCCTTCTTTGGCTTGAACACACTTAACCGCCAGCTATACCCAACCCGGGGAGCGACTATCAAATTCGAAGCTGGTGCGGTGCACAGCCAGAATCCCGATATGCATATACGCTACGAGGGGCATGATCTTTCGCTGGATAGCATGAATTTCCGGTTCAACAATTACACCCGGTTATCTTTCAAGTCGGAATATTATATCCAGTTAGGCCGAAAATCATCCCTAATGACAGGCGCCTATGCAGGATTTAATTTCAACTATAATCAGTCCATCATCAACGATTTCCGGATCGGCGGCGTCACCGACTTCAGCCGGAACCAGATTCCCTTCGTGGGTTTATACGACGGGGAGGTCAATACCCCTAGTGTAGCCGCTTTGCAGTTGGGGTGGCAATATGAAGCCCTGCGCAACGTGTTTGCTATTCCGCGTGTTTCGGCAGCGGTGTATGATCTTAATGGCATCCAATCCACCAAATACAGGTATGTTTCAGGTTACGGGTTAACGCTTGCCTATGCCACGAAGCTCGGCCCCTGGAGGCCACGCTCATGTACAGCGACCAGGCGCAGATACTGAAGGCTTATGTGAATCTGGGGTTCCATTTTTAGTGAGAAGTATCTGGTAGCGCTTGTAGGTTTTGGGTATTTTCTGCAACTAATAATTGAGATCGCTTCTTTCGTTACCTATGATTATCTTTTAAATAGCATTCACAAACACAGCTCCCGATATGCCGATGAAATTCTATATGCTGGTGACATCCATAATGCTGCTAGTTGCATGCGAAGCAAAGAAAGATACGCAGCACGAAGTCGTTGATTGTTTGAAGACGAAAAATGTTGATGCGTTATTGGAGCATTGCGATCTGCCATGTAATTATAGCGCCGGTTTAGGCTCCGATGACGCGAATGTTACAACAAAGGCAGCCCTTAAGGCTAAGTTTAAAGAGATGTTCAAAGGTGATTATATTAATGAATTCTTCCGGGAGAATAAAATTACTTATTCAGGTAATAAAGTAAACCTCGAAGTGCATTCTTATAATGCCGACGGTGAAATGGAATCAGAGTCTGCATTGATATTACATTTTCATGAAAAGGATGGTCAATTAAAGCTGTATTGGATGATGCTGGTCGGGTAATAGCCAACATATCAATGCATCCGATCCCCCTCACCGTGAGCTTCCCGATCATATCCGCCTCAAAAGCCAGCCATTCGGCCCAACGCTTGCGGACTTTCTCTTCAGGGATATACTCATTCGCCAGATCGATGAACAGGCGGTAATGCCCTGCTTCGGAGATCATAAACTTACGGTAGAATTCCCGGAGATAAGCGTCTTCCAGTCCCTCGCTGAGGAGGCGGAACCGCTCCGCGCTTCGCGCCTCGATGAGCGCGAACTGCAGGAGCCTGTCGAGCAGCACTACTTCCGGGTGGCCGCCCTTTGCTGGAAATTCATCAGTTCATTTACGTATAGATCCTTCCGTTGCTTGCCCAGCGCAAAGCCGCGCTTCTTCATCTCCGCGAGCACTGGCGAAAGTGCCCCATTCCTCCGTAACAATGGGCGCCAGTTCGTCGACCAGCCGGGTGCGGTCGGGGTAGCGTTGAATGAGCGAGATGGCGGATGTGGCGGCTTTCTGTTCGCAGAAAGCGTGATCCGTAAGGATTTCTTCCAGGGAAATAGCTGCCAGGTCTACCCAACGAGGGTCTGTGGGTAATTTCAGGCCGAGGATCGAAACTTTACTGCTCATACGCTGTTGTTAATAGGACAGCAAAGTTACAGACAAGATACTTAGTTTTGAACCATGCATCAGGAAGACTTTCTCCGCATCGCCCTCGATAAACGCCGGGAGCAAAATGCTTTCCGCCAGCTGCGGACCAGCAACCAGCAGGTGGATTTCTGTTCCAACGACTATCTCGGCCTCGCGCGCAGCGAGCGCATCCAGGAAGAGGCGCTCCAGATCTGCCGGCAGCTACCGCAGGTCCATGGGAGCGGAGGGAGCCGGCTGCTGGCCGGGAACTATGAACTGGTGGAAGAGGCGGAAAAACTCATCGCCGGTTTCCACGACGCGCCCGCCGGGCTCATCTTCAACTCCGGGTACGACGCAAACCTGGGCTTCTTCGCCAGCGTTCCCCAGAAGGGCGACGTCATCATCTACGATCAACTGATTCACGCCTCCATCCGCGACGGCATCCGCCTTTCGCCCGCTCAGGCCTATTCATTCTTCCATAACGATACGGACGATCTCGCCAAAAAGCTCAACAATGCCGACGGCAGGGTGTTTGTGGCCGTGGAGTCCGTCTACAGCATGGATGGCGACACTGCGCCGTTGCAGGAGATCGCCGGCCTCTGCCACCGCCACCAGGCACTACTGGTAGTTGACGAAGCCCATGCCACCGGCATCATCGGCGAAAAGGGGAAGGCCTGGTACAGGCCCTCGGGCTGCAGGACCGCTGTTTTGCCCGCATTCATACTTTCGGAAAGGCAGTGGGCTGCCATGGCGCTATCGTGCTGGGATCGCCCATCCTCCGGGATTATCTCATCAATTTCTGCCGTGCGTTCATCTATACGACTGCATTGCCTCCGCAGGCCGTGGCGATTATCCTCGCGGCGTATGATGTTTTTCCGATCTTCATGAAGAGCGCCGGCGCCTGCAGTCACTGATCCGGCTGTTCAAAAGCAGGCTGGGAGGGGATAGCGAAACGCCGATACAAGTGATCATGGCCCCGGAAACGAGCATGCGCGAGGACTGGCGCAGCATTTGCAGGAGAAGGGAATGGACGTCAGGGCTATTTTGCACCCGACCGTCCCCAGAGGACAAGAACGACTGCGGGTAGTGCTGCACAGTTTCAATACCCCGGAGAAGTGGAAAACCTGGCGGCCGCTGTCTTGTCATATTCCTGAAAAGGCGTATATTAACGATAGATTTCCTAACCTTCTAAAACTATTTTATGGATTTGCATCCCGTCTGGAAAAAGTGTTAGAAGAGGTTGAATTTGTATCCTGGTACCATGCTTTCGCAGCGCAATTTCAAACCCAACCGCCATTTACCGACCATAGCGTCACCGAAGCCCAGGATATGATCATGGAATTTGGTTTCCGCAAGACCGTCTATGATCCCGCAAATTTCCTCTACATGGTAGAAGGTGTGGACGATACCCGGTCCATCAAAGGCCTCGGCTCCGGCCTTAGCCTTTCGTTGAAAGAAGGACGGATAGAAGTGGACGTGGCGTTCGACCTGGATCACGACACCCGGGTCGGCGGCCGGTTCAGTCTCATCCCCACGCAGCTGGGGTACGATGGTCCCGAGATCCCGACACCTGTTTTTACCAATTACAAAGAGCTTTATGCAGCACTGAAACAAATATTCGGCATATATGAAGACATCGGCAATAAAGTGATCGATATCTTCCTGGCCGAGCCAGCCACTATGTAAAAACTGTTATGAGAATTCTACCCCTACTGCTTACCATCGCCCTCGTCTGGGCGCTCAATCATCGTTTTGCCAACAAGCCTGCCTTCGGGATGCTGTTTAGTCCACAGCACGGCTTCTGGGTGCATGCCGAGCCCGCAGGCGCCGCCGCTACGGACCATGTGTCGCTCCCGGCACTGAAAGACTCCGCCAGCGTATGGCTCGACGATCGCCAGGTGGCCCACGTCTTCGCCCGCAACGATTATGATCTGTATTACCTGCAAGGCTACCTCCACGCCTCCAATCGCCTCTGGCAGATGGAGCTGCAGACCTACGCCGCCGGTGGCCGTCTCAGCGAGATCCTCGGCGAAGGACTGATCCCCTACGACCGCCTCAAGCGCCGCGAAGGGATGGTATACGCCGCGGAACAGGCCGTAAAGGCGATGGATGCGAACCCTACGTCAAAACTCATCACAGATGCCTATACAGACGGTATCAATGCTTATATCAATACCCTCCGCGAGCGAGATTACCCGCTGGAATACAAACTGCTGGGCTACGCCCCGAACAGTGGACCAAGCTCAAATCCGCCCTGCTGATCAAATACATGGCGTACGACCTCGCCTCCACCGGCGACGATATCGCCTATTCCAACGCGCGGCAGCGCTTCGGCAAGGAGATCTTCAACCAGCTGTACCCCGACTGGCCGGACGTGATCGCGCCCATCGTGCCGGCAGGCACCGCCTTCCTGCGGCCAGCATCAAACCCACAGCGCCACCAGACAGCATCGTCACGGCAGGCATCGGGGCTTTCCGTCCCGGTTCTCGCCCCGATCCGGATAACGGCTCCAACAACTGGGCCGTGGCCGCCAGCAAAACGAAGAACGGCGCGCCCATCCTGGCCAACGACCCGCACCTGTCGCTGTCGCTCCCCGATCTTCTATGAGATGCAGCTCAAAACGCCCGAAGCGAACTTCTACGGCGTATCCATCCCCGGCGCGCCCGGCGTGATCATCGGCTTCAACGACCACATCGGCTGGGGCCTCACCAACGGTTACATGGACGTGCTGGATTATTACACCATGGAGTTCCGCAACGGCAAAAGCGAGTACCGCTTCAACGGCGAATGGCGCAAGGCCGACGTGCGGGTGGAAGAGATCCGCGTCAAAGGCCGCGAGCCTTTCCTCGACACGGTGGCGTATACGGTATGGGGCCCCGTGCTCTACGATCCCGGCTTCGGTGGCGATGGATTCGGCAATGGCTACCTCGCCATGCGCTGGACCGCCCACGATGCCTCCAACGAACTGCTGAGCCTTTACAAGCTCAACCGCGCGAAAGATTATGCCGATTACACTGGCGCCCTGGAAATATGGAGCAGTCCTGCCCAGAACTTCCTCTTCGCCAGCAGAACGGAAGGCATCGCCATCTGGCAGAACGGCAAGCACCCGCTCCGCTGGAAAGACCAGGGAAATTCGTGATGCCCGGCGGCGACAGTACATTCGCCTGGCAGGGGTACATCCCCATGAACGAGAACCCGCACGTACAAAATCCCGCGCAGGGATTCGTGCAATCCGCCAACCAGCATCCTACGGATAGTACCTTCCCCTATAACATGTTCGGCTATTACCTGCTGTATCGCGGCCTGCAGATCCAGGAACGCCTGAGCGCGATGAACAACATCACGCCCGAAGATATGATGCGACTGCAAAACGACAATACCAACCGCCTTGCCGTAAGCGCAGTGCCTTTCCTGCCAACTACGTGAAGCCCGAGAAGCTCACCGCCGCACAGCGCCCTTATTGGGAAATGCTGTTCCAGTGGGACGGTATATCCTCGCCAGACAGCAAGGCCGCCACGGTCTTCAACCTCTGGTGGGACAACATCAACACCCACATCTGGCGCGACGAGATGCCCGCCAAAGACAGTCTGGTATGGCAGATGCCTAATTCCGAAGCCACGCTCTACTGGCTCATGCGCGACAGCGTCATGCGCTTCGTGGACGACATCCGCACGCCTGCCCGCGAGTCGCTGGCCGACCAGGTGACCCTTGCCCTGCAGGAAGCCGCCGACACTGCCGCCGCCATCGCCGCTCGCGGCGACCTCTCGCTTGGCGGAGACCGTGGCACGAACATCCGTCACCTCAGCCGCAGCATCCCTGCATTCAGCCGGATGGGCCTGCGCACGGGGGCGGTGCGCACATCGTGAATGCGACGAAGCAGACGCATGGTCCGTCGTGGAGGATGGTTGTTGAATTAGGGAAGGAGACCAAGGCATGGGGATTTATCCCGGTGGACAAAGCGGTAATCCCGGCAGCAGGTATTACGACAACATGGTGGATGATTGGGTAGCGGGAAAATATTATTCGCTGCATGTATATGACGAGCACAACTCAACTGACGCGAACGTGCGTAAAATATTTTTACGCCTGGGAAGTAGGGTAGGAGCGGCTTTCAGGACATCGATAGAAATTAATTCATGAAATATTTGGCAAGAAACATTTAATTCCTATCTTTGCAATCCCAAACGAAACGGGGATGATCCTGTAGCTCAGTTGGTAGAGCAATACACTTTTAATGTATGGGCCCTGGGTTCGAGTCCCAGCGGGATCACAGAGACGAAAGTCTAACGAAATAAAGCCGCGCAGATCGCATGATCGGCGCGGCTTTTCGCTTTTTTACAGGTGTTGTTAATCCTTGTCAAACCACTCTAAATGGTGACGAAAAAGGTGACACTGGAATATCCTAAATTGGTGTCACCTTTTTTTCCGAAAGGCTTGTCTGCATTGATTTGTAGGAACTGAAACGGTTCAACCTGAACCATTCCAAACAGCAAATTTCAGTTACCGAAAAAACAAGGTGTATGAAACTAAGTCATGAACTCTCAATTTTATTTTGGTTACGCAGCAAAGAAAGGACAACCCGAAAGCTGTAGTTACTTGTCGCATCACCATCAATAGTGAGCGGGAGGAATTCTCGCTAGGCTATCAGGTGGAGCCGGAAAAGTTCGATAGCAAATCGCAAACTATCGCAGGCCGCACGGCAGAAGTCGTTGAGATCAACAAACACATCATGCATGTGCGCGCCGAACTGGTGCGGCATTACAATGCCCTCCGTGAAAAAGGTGTTACCGTAACTTCGGCGGTGCTCCTGAATGCCTACAAGGGCATTGCCCGCGAAAAGAAAACGATCCTCCAGGTCGCGGACTACCACAACGAACGTTTCAAAGAAAAGGTAGCCGGCGAAAAACGTTCCGGCGATACCCTGAAGAAATGGTGCACCACCCGCGACAAGATCGCCGCTTTCATCAAACACGAGTTCAAGCTCCCGGATCTCCCGCTCGATAAAATCGACTACCCCTTCGCAGAAGACTTCTTCGACTACCTCACCTTGAAAGATGGCCTGAGCGACAACACCGCGATGAAGTACCTGAAGAACACCAAGCAGATGATGAAGCTCGCCGTCAAAGGAAATGGATCGAATCCAGCCCGATCCAGGACTATGTGTGTTCCTACGTCAACCCGGACCGCGACATTCTCGATATCGACGAGCTGAGCGCCCTGTACCACAAAAAAATGCCCATGCCCCGGCTGGAGGAAGCGAAAGACGTGTACCTCTTCATGGTGTGCACCGGCTACGCCTACAAAGACGCCGAGCTGCTGGAGCCCGACAACCGCGCGAAATATTTCGACGGCGAAGACTGGATCATCAAGAACCGGGAAAAGACCTGGTGCCGGGAAAACGTACCCTTATTACCGATCGCCAAAGCTATCCTGGATAAATATAAGGATCACCCCTACTGCATCGCACACGGGCGCCTGCTGCCTGTAAAAAGCAACCAGCGTTTCAACGGTTACCTGAAAGAAATTGCAGATCTCTGCGGCATCCGAAAGAACCTCACCACGCACACCGCGCGCCACACCTTCGCCACTACGGTTACGCTGGCCAACGGTGTGCCCTTGAAACGGTGAGCGCCATGCTCGGCCATAAATCCATCCGCACTACGCAGATTTACGCGAAGATCGTGGCGAGTAAAGTAGCGCGCGATATGAAGGTGCTCCGGGAGAAATTTACCCTGAATCTCCCCGCATCCATGACCGAGAAAATGACTGCGTAACTTAATAAGTGTATTATATACTTTATACGTTAACTATTGGTTAACAAAATATTATAGGTTCATACAACAGTAATTGTGCTAAATTGTTAGCAAACTAAAGATGATGATGAAACCATGTTGATCCCTTTTTTCAACCATCGCCTTTAGCCGGTGACTCAATTCGATTTAGGCTGAATAGCATATCCGACCAAAAACCTAGCCCTTATGCAGAACTTTCTACTCCCGTTTTGTGAAAAAATTGTATTGAATGAACTGAAACAGCAAAGAGAATTATACCCTCAGCCCGACCGGATGTACTACATGCGTACCCTGTCGGAACTACGGACGGAGAAGATCCAGGCGGTGGACGCTTTTCACCGCCTGGCCTTTGAGCTGAAAGATGAAACTCAGACTACGTGGGCCATCCGCTCCTACCAGGAGAAGATCGTCTTTCTTGCCGATCAAGTAGCTATGGACATGACGAACGACGACATTTTAACCATTGCGAATTTGGAAGAACCTGAAACGACCTGGATCAACTTATGCAAGTCGATCCTGCACATGCTTTTGGAATTATTGAGTAAGGTGGAGTATTATTTCGTGAAGTACATTGAACTGGATGGACGAATTCCGGTCGCGTACCTGGTATTTGCCCGGCATCGATTCGATATGCGATTGACAAGCCTTTCCACGGCGCTGACCGTGGCCGGCGTCTCCGACCCTATGCAGGAATTCATCCGGCACCCTTTCCATGAATTCTTGTGTGAGGATGAAGGCCGCGTCATTACATATCAGCGACTGTTCTATCTAAATTCCCTGATGTATGAGCTTTGCTCCATCTTTCCTGTTTCGGGGACGCGGGTAATATCGATATCCGAATCCAGGAGAAATTGCGGGAACTGAATTACAACCACCCTGATTTTTTTGCATACTGTACCAGCAGCATCAAGGCCGAGGTGGAATCGCTTCCCCCAAGGAGCGCCTGGAGCACCTTATCTGGATGCGGAAGGAAGTCAACCAAATGCAGCACAAGCACGGGATGACGTACAACCGGTTTAATGACAGCCTGAAGCAGCAGCTGCAAATGTGGCTGACGGAGGAGATCAACTATTTGAAGGATGTAGGTGAACTCCCCACCACCGACGACACCGCCGGGGGCGTTGGAAAGGCTTTAAAGTGGAAACACAGTTTTCCGTTCCGCAGATGGGGTATTGCATCAAATTGCTCTGCGATACCGGCATGTTTACTAACCTGAACAAAACCGAGCTATTGGATTTCTTCTCGGAGTTTTTTGCATCCGTGAAGCAGCCGCAAATCTCTGCGCGAAGCCTACGGAAGAACTTTTACAACGACGATGCCTCCGCCGCTGCCGGCGTCCGGGATATTCTTATCAACTTATTGAATCAATCTAAAAAAGGGCTGTCAGTCGTGATGATTGGCGCTTTCTCATTTTGCGATTTTATTTTTTACTTACCATTTATGGGTCAATGAGTTAGCGGGGTACCGTCACCCCTGCAACTGTTTTTGCGTGCTTGATCTTCTTTGTTTTGCAGCCTCACCAAAATCCTGCAAAACATGGCAGCTGAAATCATTACGAAAGAAGATTTAACGCTCTTTAAAGCCGAGCTTCTCCAGGAGCTGCGCGAGCTGATCGCATTGCCCGTCAACAAAGCCCAGGGCAAAAAGTGGATCAAATCCTACGAGGTCCGCGCGATGCTGGGAATTTCTCCCGGCACCCTCCAACACATGCGGACCAACGGCACCATGCCTCACACGAAAATGGGCGGGCTCGTCCTGTACGACATCGAAGACGTCGTGAAAGTGATGGAGGATGCGAAGAAATCCGGTAAAAGCCGCAACTGATGCCCTGATGCCGCCGCCCGCCCGCACCAACTACATCCGTCACCTGAACGCTTTTTCAGGCTGGTCCGGCAGGACGACCGCCTCCGGGCCAACCACATCAGCCTTTACCTGGCACTTTTCCAAATCTGGAACCAGCACCGTTTCCAAAATCCGTTTCCCGTGGTTCGCGCGGAGGTACTGCTCCTTTGCCGGATCGGTTCGAATAACACGTATTCCCGCTGCCTGCGAGATTTACAGGACTTCGGGTTTATCATCTACTATCCGGCCATGAGAAAGGGAACCTCGAGCCAGATTGTTATGCTCCTCCTGGTGTTTAACGATCGAGCTGACGCAGGAACTCAACTATCGCTCTTCAGAGACACGGAAAACGGCGAATCCCCGTGTATCAATTCTGTACCGAAAGACGGTATCGATCGGCAGAATTTGCCGGAATCGTGTCGCAAAACTGATACACGTGGTGTCGCAAAATTGCGACCATTAAATAAACAGGTAAACAATGATAAAACAGAGAGGGAGAAACCGCTCGCCCACAAAAAAAAGTGAAATAAAAATCAGGGATGTAGTGGATTGCGGGCCCGCGGCAACAGGCACGCCCCGCGCGCCGGGGCTGGAATCGGTCAGGCAGTTCTTCCGCGCCGCCGGCTACCCGGACGCGGAAGCGCAGAAATTCTTCTATCACTACCAGGCGAATGGTTGGCGCCAGGCCGGGAAAACCCCGCTGCGCGACTGGCAGGCCGCCGGTAACAAATGGATGCTCAACGTACATCCGAAAACTCCCGAAGACAATGGAAAACGAAAATCAGGAAAAGATACCGGGCCAGGACGGCTCCAAACCGATCAGGACAAAAGCTATTCAGACCCCCTTTGATTATGTTACCCTGCTGAAAATGGTCGAAGCACACGGAACTGTAATGTGCGGGCACCCATATAAAATCCATGATATTGACCGGGCGCCAGTCCTGAAGCTGCTCGCCTATTTCCTGCAGGATAAGGCCATCGTTGAGGACGACGGGCTCGATCTCCGTAAAGGCGTGCTCGTCACCGGACCAGTGGGGTGCGGGAAATCCTCGATCGTGAAGATCCTCCGGAAGATGACCGCGCGCCCGCAGCATCTTCGGCTTTACGCCTGTAGGGATGTTGCCCTCGACTACGCGCTGAAGGGGCATGAGGTGATACTCGCTCATTCCCGGAATGCTTATTACCCCTATACGGTAGTACCGCGGACGCATATTTACGACGATCTCGGGCTGGAAGGGTCTGTCAAATATTGGGGGAATGATTGCAATGTGATGGCTGAAATCCTGCTATCCCGGTACGACATGTTTCTATCTACGGGGATGATTACCCACGTCACCACCAACCTCAACAGTGCGGAGATCGAAGCGGTTTATGGGAACAGGTTGCGGAGCCGTATGCGGGAGATGTTTAATTTGGTGGCGTTTGATCCGAAATCAACGGATAAGCGGAGATAAAAAGCCGGTCGATTTTTCGGCCGGCTTCAATTTTTCTAACTTCTTACTACACGCATCTTATTGAAATCATATAGGAAGTAATTATAAAAATCTTTCTCATATAGGTTGAGAATGCCCGTCAAGTCTTCAATTGTATAACCAAGCTCATCCTTGTACATTTGAATGATCTCTTTGATGAGAAGAGGTGTTTCTTTCGGTGGGCTGAGTTGAGGCGGCTCCTGGGTTTTAAAGCCAAGAGCTGAATACTGTGCATACATGTATTTATATTGGTTGGCTGTAATGATTTCCAGTTGCTTCGCTTTCACTATTAAGGAGGCCATTGAAACCTTCCAGTACAGTTTCATATTGGCTAAGCTTTTGATGTCGAAACTGTCAATGGTGCTTTTAAATTCCTTTGCGGGAACGAGAAATTCACTCGCAAATTTAAAAGCCTCATCCTCAACATTGCGCTCATCGGCAATTGGAAGTCCGAAGTGCAATATCAAATGCCCTAGTTCGTGTGCAACAGTGAGACGGTACCTATCTGGGCTCATGTTGTTATTCACAAAAATCACGGGATGGTTGCGCTCCGTATACAGGCTTATGCCGTCGACTTTGTCAATGCCAAAGTCAAATGGTACGATTATTATCCCATTGTCTTCAATAACCTTTGTAAGGTTATCAATTTTTCCTTTGGGTAGTTTCCACCTTTCGCGCAACAACATCGCAGCTTCATCTGGAGCTCCATGCTCAGTAACATCCCATCTGAACAAATTGGTTTCAGGGAGTTCTATACTTTTCAAAAGCTTTTCTAAACCAATACGAATAATATTCCGCTTAGCCTCAGATATGTATAAGTCCTTCTTTGAAAGACTTATACGTTTCCGATAATAAATGTAGCTAACAGGAAAAACGTATTCTTTCTGGCTAAAGAATGATTCAGGGTATTCCAGTACTTAGATAGGTTAGTAAGCATGTCTTGGGAGGGCTGCATGATTCCGTTCTCAATCTTTGAAATTGTTCCCTGCGCCACGCCCAACAAAGTACACAATTCACCTTGATTAAGCCCCGAGATTCCCTTGCTAGCTTTAGCATCTCCGGGTTAATGGCTGACATAAACTAATATTTTAATTTTCACTAAACGTCCTCCGTTCCCGTCTTTTCTCCACCGGTCTGATCTGGCTTGAACTTTACACGACGGGTATTGTTTGTTTGTTCTAAGTTTTCGGCCGCGAAGATAGGCAATTGTTTGACTTCAGTAGTCAGATCTCTTTGCCAGATAATCCCGTTACCATCCCGACATATCAGGTAAATGTTCCTGATCGAAGTCCATGAGGAATCAGGAAGGTAACCGGCGACCAACAGTGTCGGCGCTTCGCCGAAGCCGGCAAAGTTTGCCTGCCTATTATAATTGTCCGTTTGGTTGGTTTGGACGTTAGACGTAGTTAAGTCGTCATTAAATTTTTTGAAACGGATGAATACCTGCCCTTGTAGCAGTACACCAAAGATTCCGTTGAATTCCCCGATTGTGACATCGGGATCTGAGCTCAGTTGCTCACGTATTTTTCGCTTGACCAAATCGTGGATTAACGATGCGCATGTTCTCGGCTTTAAATCTATTGTGCCCGTCTGTGACTGTTCCCTTCTAACGGTCATATACTCTTCAAACGCGGCATTGATGGCCGTTGCAATTTGCGGGTAGTATTTCCGTGCGATCTGCTCTACTTGTTCTTGTGTCAGCATCGTTTTTAATATTTATACAAACATACGCGGAATTTTCTAAATCGTCGGAAAATATTCCAAAAAATATTCCACCAAATGTTGATAAAATATTCCAATCTTCTAATTATGTAGTTAATCAATTACAAATATATATTGATATATTATATATAACAATAATGGCAACGCTGGACTTACTATGTAATAATACTTGTGAGCCGCAATTATGAAAGTGAAATATGTGTCGAACCTGGAGGTAGTGAGAACAGAAAAAACATATATTTGAATTAGTTGTTGTTGACAACCTTAATTTATCACTTATTTAATATGTCTACATCCTTACCTAACGCAAGTTCACAAGGGAACATTAGCGCGAACAATCCCCTTACTTCAACACCTGGCAACAATTCGGTAACTGCTACTCCAGCAGGAACTACGCCTCAGAATCCCGTTCAGACGGCGGATCATGGTGAAAGATATTGGCTGATTCTTCAAAACAATGTAGAATGGGTACGATTTTCCGATTCAAAAGCTGGATTGATACTGAGTACTTATGGGGTATTGTTTACTATTATTTACACTAATGCAAAAGATGTATTTACTGCGATTAAAGACAGCCAAGGTATAAGTATATTGGTGTGGATTTTCGGTATATCTGCATTAGCTTCAATCGGCTGCGCCTTTTGGGCTGTACGTCCGAGGTTGAAGGCACCAGGAGATTCGATACTTTACTTTAAGCATATTTTCGAAAATAATATAGATGCAGCGGCGTATAAAGCGAAAGCTCAACCCATATTAGATGATGAGATAAGATATACTGACCATCTAACTCAACAAATTTGGTCATTGTCGAAAGTGGCAACAAATAAGTACAACTGGACGAGCTATTCTATTTATGGCTTCATCATAAGCATTGTAATACTTGTTTTGTTGGTACTGATTTATGTAAACAAGGTACTTTTTATCTAATATGGCAAACTTAGAACTTAATAGACAGCTTCGCATTAAATACGATAACGCTAGTAGCAATAAAAATCCTTTGTTTGAAAACCTGAACATACAGGATCCCGACCTAATTGAAAAAGCCCTCAATGATAGCGTGCTCAAATTCTTAGATGGCGATTACCGAAAGTACTTCGTCGAAGGGGAATATGCGAGGGTGTATCTTGTCTTTATTGACGTTTGTAAATTTTCTTCTCGATATGGGCATTTAAACGGAAGACAAATCAGCATGTATTTTGATGATTATTATGATATTGTTATCCCAATCATATATGAGTATGGAGGTGTTATAGATAAGATTATGGGCGATGGTCTTGTTGTTGTATTTGGAGAGCCATTTTTAGATGTATCTGTAGATGATTGCTTTAATCGGGTGGACCAATGTTCAAGGAAAATAATAGCTGCAACAAGTTCTGTGAATTCTGGAAGGTATTCTAGCAAAATTGCTATTGTTTATGGCAAGGTGAGTTACTATAAGAATAAGAGTTTGTACTATCATGAATATACGATTGTAGGAGCACCGCTTATACAATTGTTTCGTTTAGAAACTGTTGCTGTTGACGAATCTATATGCTTTTTTCAGAATCAAATATTGCAGATTTTTATGGCAGTAAATTAAATAGACAAATTAGGTCGCCGTTTTTGAGAGATAGAATGAGTTTTTTAGACGAGGATAATCGTCCTTGGGGAATTAGCAAGAGATCGATAGCGCCACTGCTTGGCGTAGAAAATCAAAACGCAATTTTTTGTTTAGAGTATTTAAAATAATCAGATGTCGATTATACCAATAATTAACGAAATAGCCGAAGATGTGACAGATATACTCGCAACAAAGTTTGTGTATGCCACAACTAATGATGTGCCAACTGATGCAGATGCGGGGCTGAGTTATGAGGCAGGTGTTGAGAAGCGTGGTAAAGAGTTGGAAACCTGTGTGCTTTATGTTGATATTCGCGGATCAGTGGAAATGAGCAAGTCGAAAGGGGATGAAATAATGGGTAAGATTTATACTTCTTTTGTTAAATCTGTAATTAAGGTTGCCAGTACCATAATGGACATACACGTAATATCATTGGGGATAGAGTAATGATAGTGTTTCCAAAAAAATTGCTTTACCAATGCTGTTTCCTGTGCCTTATCCATCAATCACGTTGCACATAGAATTATTCGTTCCAAACTAGGAGATACTAGTTTTAGCTGCGGTATAGGTATTGATAATGGAATAATGAGAGTGATAAAAGTTGGAGTGCCGCGTAGAGGAGATGAAGCCAATCCAAACCGTGGGTTAGTTTGGGCTGGAGAGCCGGCAAATATTGCTTCAAGACTCACGGACCGGGCGAATAAAAGATAAGTGAAACGTTGTATGATGTCGAATTTTTTCCGATAAATCCCAAAGCAATTAGACCTACCAATTGGGATAGCATGACTTTAGTACAAAAGATGCTCTCTGGTTATGTACCTGCTTCTCCGCTTTATTTAAATCATCGCGAACGAAAACACTTACAGAAGTTCAGTTTGCGAGATGGTTCGCGAGTTATTCTCATACAGATGGTTATTTTACTGTGGGGGCAATTGCTGGATTTTAGCCGACGAATTCACACAAAAAGTATCCGCCAATATTAATAACCGAACGTGTATTTGAAGGCTTGAAAGCTGAAGGTTTGCGAAAGGATTTATATACCGCTCCTGTTGAATGGAAAGAAGAAATAGACAAAATACCAAATGTATCGGGAAAAATATTTGGAGGTGATTATGTATGGAAAATTTAGGATTCTTTTGCGAAATCATCTCTAGAATTTATTTTTCAAACAGAAAAACGTTGTAATGCCGAATCTTCAACAATTGATCGCTCTGAGAGAACGTTTCAGTTCAAAGAACAATGTTAGCTTCCAACAATTAAAGACATTAAATGAGAGTTTCAGACTTTCAACTCCGCAGATTAAGAATTCGTTTAAAGAAAATGATCTGAATAACAGAATGCTTCGCTATTTTGAAGAACAAGAATCCGCAACTGTTGTTCTTTTATTTGTCGATATAACTGGATTTTCAACCACATGCAAAAGTTTCCCCAATTCGTTATTGTCGAGTTATCTAGATCAGTATTACGAAAGGATTATCCCGATCATTTACAAGCATGGGGAGAAATTGAAAAAATTATCGGGGATGGAATTATTGCTGTGTTCGGACAACCATTTCTTGAAGAATCCGAAATAGGGCTGCTTAATAGAGCTGATAGTTGTGCGAAGGAAATTGTTATAATATCTAAAAGCACATACCAAGAAGTTAAAATAGCACTTCATGAGGGTGAAATAATGTACTATAAAAACAGTTCTCTAAACATTCCTGAATATACAGTTATTGGCCGCCCCATTACGGAGCTGTTCAGGTTAGAGTCAGTAGCGCTTAATAATTCGATTTCTTTTTATTCTGAGGGTAAATATGATCTCCAAAAGTTTTCAATGTCAGGCGCTTATTGTAAAAACGATCAGGATGGCATAACCTGCAAGTATTTCAATAAATCTCTAAATAAATCTGTGACCTTAGAAGGAGTTGATTACAAATATATTAAACATCTCATATGCACCACTTGATAATAGGCTATGAATAGCCATATTAACTATTATAGTCGTTTTAATTCGCCAAGTTTTTTTATGCACAGCTAGCTTTATGAAATGAGATAGAATTTTTTTCTAGATGATTAGGAAGTATTGTTTGAGTAATCAGCCTAGCGTTTGTTAATGGCAATTAGCATGGGGGCATTATGAAAAGCCGATTCTCTAATATATAAAACAGTTCCAAAGGCCAGCTGAATAAACTAAGATCCCCACAATTCTCAATGTACCCCAATGCTGACGAGCAGGAAAAAGGTCTCACTCCGGGTTTGGGAAGGGCCAATCCCTCTTTTAGCAGGTTCCCCCGTGCCGCCCCTTCCCAAACCCTGCGTTCGGGCAGCTCTCGGTCTTTGCGCGAAGCGCGCAAATCCCTCCTCTGCCCATTTTGTCCGCCACCTGCCGGCGGCGCGTGGCAGCAGGTAGCTACGTGCGGCGAAGCGCCGCACTCCCGCCCTGGCCCCGCGCCGCATGGCGGTGGGTGGCGGGGTGTTTTGTTGGCAACAACTTGGTTTCTCCTTGATTTCGTCCGGGCCCTGCGTAGAAGGGATGGTACAAGGTGTTAGCCTTCAGTGCCAGTGCGCATCGTTGGATCGCCTGGATGCGCGGATGGTGGGCCTGGCTTCCAGTGATCCGGACGTGCCCCATGCCGACGCCTGGCGTTAGAACATGCTGCCGCGAACGTGGGCGTCGGTTCCCTGATCGGCTTTTGTGCTATCTTGGCGCATCATTGCCGGCGTAGGTGGCGCAGCGTTTCTCCTTCCGGAAGTCCACAAGGGCGCCACCTACGCCGGCAATGATGTGTTTTTGCCCCTCCCGGGGAGCAATGAATTTTGCCGCAGCTGATGGGTCGATATGCGCGATGCGGGCGCGTCCTCGTAAGGCGGTCCGTACTGGTAAATTTAAATTGTCCTGTAGCAACTTTGCCGGTGTAGGCGGCGCCATCGTTCACTTACGAATGGTGCAAAAATGCGCCACCTACACCGTCAAAGATGTTGGCTTCTGCTTGTGTTGATTTTGCGGTAAATCTGGCTTGCCGGATGGTGGCCGTATATGGGTGGAGTGGGAAACAAACCGGAGGCATCAATCCGCAGGAGCTTTACAGCCTACTGCGTCCCCAAAAACTAAGCGTCCTTTTTCTGCCAGTTTTCGGGAAAAACTTATCCTGGCTTCTTTCAGTGCCTTCTTCAACTTTTCCGGGTCATTCATGAACACAGGGCCCATCTTATCGCGGTATTCGCGGACCTCTTTAACGGCATCGTATTTTTTAGCTTTCTTCATTGTCTTTGGCGTTTAAGATCTCCCGAGGTGTTCGGATTTCAATCAGTCGTAAACCAAGGCGCATATTGATTGAGTTATATAATCGTATGCGGTTTAAGTTTACGATGTGCTTAAAATTCCAGCTCGCGAGCACGTCCGCATTGTTTAACGTAGCCAGGGCAATATGCAGCGCATCGTTGTAACTCTTATTGCTCAGCGCGCCTTCTCTGACGTAAGTCAGGGCCAGTTCCTCAGCGTCTTTGTTTGTTGCGAGATATTGCCGGTACTGTAAAGGTACTGCATTTAATATCAAATGCACGGCTTCGGGCGCCCCGGTAAGTTCGTCAGCGGCAAGATCGGAAATTATGATCTTTTTTGCGCCGGTTTTGAATTCGTCAAAGAGTGCGAGGCTCCATTGCCGGAATTCCTCGTCGCAGCACCCGCCAATTACGGAGGTGTCAGTATAAACGTTTACCATACTATATTTCTTTTGTTGTTTTGGTTTTTCGTGTCTTTTCTTTTACGATTTTGAGACGATTTGCATGCGGCTCCTTCGCGGTCGGGTCGAGGTAGGTTTGGGGAGGGTTCCGTGTTCGTTGAGTTTGATTCGTTTAGTGATTACCCTTTCCTCAAGGGCCCAGGTGAGAGTGGTCTTCTGGATCAGGATTTGGTTTTCTTCTACCGTGAGCTGAACGATAACGCCTTCTTCAAAACCAGCATCTGCCAGCCATTTCCCGGCAAGCATCAGGCAGGCGGTGTCGAGGGAGCCGGGTTTTCTTGTTACGGTAAGTTGTCGTGTTGTAGGTGGCTTTTGCCAATTTTTGGGAACAATCATAAAATGTAGTTTTTACTACATAAATGTACAAATAATTACATTGCCAACCAAGGTTTAAGGCTACTTAATTAGCATTTATTAGACACTTTAACTTATCAATAATGTATTTATGTGTACATTAGTATATTTATATATACTGTAATGTATTGTTGGGCCGGAGAATTACCGTACTTTATAACCTTAAATTCATTTTATGTCATTTGGACAACGTTTATCCATTGTGCGTAAACAGCGCAACATGACCCAAAAAGATATTGGCGTACAAATCAACATGGTTCCGGATCTCGTAAGCAAATACGAAAGGGATGCCATCGTGCCTTCTATCGAAACGGCGGCGAAATTCGCCAAAGCCCTGGACATATCACTCGATTACCTTGTCTTCGGCCACGAGCCCCGGTCGCCAGCTCGCCGGAGGGGATTGCTCAAAAGCTCCAGTTACTGGAATCTCTACCGGATGAAGACCGCGGCCACGTCCTGGCGGTGCTCGATGCTTTTATCACGAAGCAGCGGGTAAACGTTTTGCTGGGTAAAGAAAAGGGCTCCTGACCAGCAGGAGCCCACACACAAACGTCCTCGGAAATCTACCGAGGGCCGGAAATTCACTATCTTTTGGGGTTAATCCTCTTCCTTCTTTACCGCGGCCTGGCTCAGTCCGGCCATGACCGTTCCGGTGATCGCCATTTCGCGGACGATTTCGTTGATGGCTTCCGGAAAGTCGCACGGCGTACCTGATACGCAGGCGCTGATCACGACCATCAGCAGCCCGATCGTGCGGACCTTCTGGAAGAAAGGAGGCGTCGGGGCGATCAACCTTTCGGCTATTTTCATACGCTTCACTTTACAGGTTAAAGAATCACACCGCGCTGGACACGAGCACCAGCGACAGCGCATTATACGCACCGTTGCGCAGCGGATACGTTACGCCGTTCACCTGCTGGAAGAATTCGATCCCCACAGCCAGGAACAGCGGCTTGCTGCTCACGGGAGGAACGCTTGCGGTAAGCGTCATCAACGCTGTCGGATTGCTGTCGATCACTGTTTCGCCGGAAGAACCGAGATCAACGACGAAGGTTTCCGCCTCAAAATCGATCTCCACACCGGCGACATTGATCTTGTAGTGCGTGGCACCGGACGGCGCGGCGATCATGTTCATAGGTACGAAGGAAGGGAAAGCAACGGACAGCTCACCCGTGGCCCGGTTGATGCCCGGCGTATACGGAGCGTACAACGTGGAGCCCAGGCGTCCGTTTTGGTTGAACTCGAAGCCCTGCAGCAGCTCGGCCTCGCCGTCGATGACGTTGCGCTGGCCGCGGGGGCTGGTTTCGTCGGCGCGGATCACTTTACGAACTCCCGGGTGAGCCGGCCGCTCATGTAGGTGTCGTTGATGCTCAGGAGCAGCGCGCGCAACGAGGTACGCAGCAGGCGGCCTGCCTTGCCGGCGCGGCCAAATTCGGAGCCGTTTTCACGGGTACGGGCGAACGCGGGATCTGTGGCGATGCGGGTGCCGTCGACGCCGCCCTTTTCGCGGGCCAGGTAGCCGGCTTTGGATTTGTAGAAGGTCACGTTTCCGATGGTGCCTTCGAGGGGAACGATCCCCTTTTGTTTTGCCATTAAATAGGGTTTAGTTTAAAATGGGGCGCTTTGCATAGCCGCGCCCGTCGGGCTTTCCATCTGGCCAAGATGCAGTAACTTTACGCTACGACACCAAACCTACACCGGCATACGATCACAGAAAAATTCACATTCCGAAAATGCCGATTACGCACAGATTGATCCCTCCCCGCATGGTAATTTTCGCCAAGGACATCCAAAACATTACCGGCCGGTCCGAGCGGACGGCGCGGCTACTCCTTCAGCGGATCCGGAAAGCATATGGAAAGCAGGCGGGGCAATTCGTTTCCGTTGAGGAATTCTGCCAGTTTACCGCGTTGCCGGTGAAAGAAGTACGTTCATACCGGAGCATTGATGCAGCCGGAATGAAGACGGTATAAAGCGGGTACAATGCGGCTAAAATAATTTCCGTGCAGAATGATATACTTTGTAGTCCTTTCTGTATCTTTGTAAAGAAGATATAGTTCTTTGCAAATCAATACATTACGAACCAATCGGGAAGGTGACAAAAAGGGTGACCTCGATTTGCCAACCCGCCGAAATACACGTCTGACAAGGCATTCACGTGGTCCCAGCGGGATCACAGAAGAAGAAAAGCCTCACAGAAATGTGGGGCTTTTTTGTTTTCGCCTGTCGAATTTGTTTATTTAAATTTAGACAGTGAAACTCCAAATCATACCCACGGAATTGCTTTCATCTTACAAAGCAGCAATAGACGAATCCGCTTTGTCTGCCGCTTTTAATGCCCTTGTGGATGCGGATCTTTCTACCGATGGGTTCAGTTTCTATACCTCCGTAGCCTCTGTTTACTCTAGCAAGATCGAGGGAGCAGACATCGAGCTGGATTCTTACATCAAACACAAGCGCTTCGGAATACAATTCCAGCCCGATTACACGCGCAAGATCGATGATCTCTATGCTACCTACCAATTCGTAAAAGACGCGCCTTTTGACCGCCATACGTTCGCAGAAGCGCATAAGCTGCTGACCCGGCACATTCTCCCGGTCAAATCACAGGGTAAATTCCGTAATCAGAACATGTTCGTGACTACACCCGATGGTCGTATCGAATACGTAGCCGCATCTCCTTTTATCGTTCCCACGGAAATGGAGAAGCTTTATGCGGACATCACCACCTTGCAAGATGCACCGCTTACTATCTCAGAAGTTTTCTTTTTCGCCAGCATGATTCACCTGGTGTTCGTTAAGGTTCACCCTGGGCAGATGGAAACGGGCGGAGTGCGAGGCTCCTGGAGAAGTGGTTTCTAGCCGTGAAGCTCGGTGAGAAGGCCTGGTTTGTACAGTCGGAGAAGTATTATTATGAGCATCACCGGGAGTATTATGAGAATATCCGGGCGCTGGGGTTGGAGTATGAGGAGTTGGATTATGGGAATGCGCGGGCGTTTGTGGGGATGTTGAGGGATGCGGTGATGGAGAGAAGGTAGTTTTCAACACGGGTAGCATATTTCTGTTATTGAATTGTGAGCATAGTATCACCTAAATCCTATACCTATTAATCATGAAGCATCGAGCATATACGATATTTACAATTTCATTTGCCATTTATTTGGTCACTGTACTGTTTACCAACGTTTCAATCACTGGTTTTTGGACGGATGTCGTCATTTCTATCCTATTATCAATTGGGGCGATTAGCCAATCTATTGGTTTAAAGACTAATAAATTTTGGCATACTCGTGCCCTAAAAGCAACGAATATTCTTTGCTCATTCATTGTATTTGGACTTTTGGGGATCTTTCTATTGAATCCTTTTTCATGGGATACATTTAAACTTCGGAGCTTCTACTTTCAATCAGTTAACGGACGGCTGTTTAACGCATATTTTAAGCCGGTTGGGGCATATGCCGGAGGGTACGGTAATTTTTGGATTACAGAGAACCCGAAATACTTCCCGCTAATCGAATGGAGGGTTTATTGGGATAGGACGGTTGATCACGATTTTAATAGTGATACATTTGAAGGTAAATCAATTGATAACTATGAAGTGGTTCGAGAGTGTATCATTGATGAAGTGATTAAAAAGTAAATATTGTTGACACGCATTTTGTAAGAACACAGGTGTAATGATGACTAAGTGTGTAATAGTATGTTTACTTCGAAGTCTTGACAAATATCAAGATTTCCCCTCCCCACATACAACCAATCCCCAACACCCTATATTTACTCCCCATTAGAAAGATCAATAGACAGTTAACCCACAAATTAAGAAAAACCAAAGGCCCCCACAAAAGCAGGGGCCCTGATCACTCATCACTCTTCATATACAGGATGAATACCGTTACTCATCTTTGACTGCCGACTGGCCAATACTGGCCATGACAGTGCCTGCAATGGCAATACCGCCGGCGATGTCATTAATGAATTCTGGTAATGCTACCGGCAATCCAAATACCGCTGAAGCGATGGCCGTAAGCAGGAGGCCGATGTTCCGCACTTTTTGAAAGAAGGGCGGCGTGGGGGCTACTAATCGATGGATTAACTCCATAATGGTTAAAATTTAAATTGTTAAAGAATGATTCGATTACGCCACAACATCAACGGCTATCATTTTCATCAGGTTGAACTTGCTGTTGAGAACGGGGTACAACCGTTCGTGTTCTTCCGAGAGGAACTCGATAGACAACGCAATGAAAACAGGCCTGGTCGTGTTGGCGGGAATGCTGGCCGTCAGGGTGACTGCCGGTGTGGTGGTTTCGTTCTTCGCGATCTCGTCGGAATCAGTGGTCGATAATTTATGATCGCTGGTTTCCAGGTCTATCGCTGCTGCACCCAGTTTAATCCGGTAGTGCGTGGCGTTTTCCGGGGCTTTGATTTCATCACGGGGCGCATACGCCGGAAAGGCGACGCTGACAGTGCCGGCAGCCCGGTCTACTGTGCAGGTATAATCGGCGCCCATAACGTACTTAAAGATCCCCGGGTCCGTAAATTCAAAGGAGGTCAGGTCCTGATAGCTGCCGCTAAGCAACTTCCGGCTGCCTCTTTCGTTGACGGCGTCGTTGTTGATGATGGATTTACAAAGCTTAGAAAGCCGTGAGAACACATCTTTCGCATGTTTAGGCGTCATGTTGGAGAAGGCGCGGTTGATGCATGTGCTGGCTTTGCCGGCGCGGCCGAAGTCTTTGTTGAGCAGCCGGGTTTGTGCGAATGCTTCATCATTCTCCATCATTTCTTTGGTGATGCCAGGTTTTTTCTCCAGGCAAATGCACCATTCCTTTTCCTGTAAAGGCTCATGTTTTGGGTTTCTCCCGTCATCTGGAGAATCCCGGTTTGCGATGTTTTAGACATAAAAAAGTTTGTTTAAAATTTGTAAGAAGGCACTTACATAGCCGTGCCTGAAGGGCTTTCACGCGATCGTCGTGGAGTTTTTTTGTAATTACAGATCGAAAGTATAAACTAGTTAGTTAACCTAATAAACGCTTTGCGCTTATTGCCTCTTATTGCTTGTTATTGCCTCATTTTGCCGCTTTTTGCTGCTCCAAAATCATGTTATGAACAAGAATTTTCCCTCAAGAGCCATTGTAACCACCAAAGACATCCAACTGATTTTAAAGAAATGCCCACGCACTGCCAGTGAGATAATGAGAAAACTCCGTAAGCGTTTTAACAAGTTGCCCGGTCAGTACATTTCGAAGGCGGAATTTTGCCAGGCCGTTGGGTTGAAAGAAGATGATGTGAAGGATTATTTTACCTGATTATTTATTTGCTGAGTGTTAAAGACGCCTACGCTAATTGGCCTGTAATTGGCCTGTGATTAGCTTGTAATCGGCCTCTAGTCGGCCTCTAATTGGCCTGTAATCGGCGTCTAATCGGCCTGTAATTGGCCTGTAATCGGCCTTTCACAATTTCGTTTGCGAAAATATTCATCTGAAAAAATATTCTGGTTTCTGTGAACCTTTTCATTTTCTGTCGCGTTAAGGTGACATCGATACGCTCCGCCATCAGGGATAATAAATCCCTTCGCCTTGCCATTTTCACTTTAAAATTGAAATAGTCATGAAATCATGGGATCACCTCGCCAAGAATGATATGGCGGAATCCGTATCGAGAGACCTGGCGGAACAAATGTTCACTGGGATGTTTGCGTCTTTCCGGAAGTTACTTCCGGACCTATCCCTCGAGTTAGAAGAACAAATCAGGAAGCGTTGCGAAGTCGTCCGGTTTAAGAAGGGGCGATAATACTGGACTTCGACCAGGTCTGCCGGCATTGCTTTTTTGCCGTCAGCGGAATGGTAAAGTCGGTTAGGAACAATCGGAAAGCCGAAGAAGAAGATCTGGCCGACAAAAAGGAAAGGGTAAAAAGAAGAAAAAGACAGGGAATAAGGAACGTATCGGTTGGTTTATGGGAGCCGGCGATGTGATGATCGCGGTAAGAAGTTTTTACAGGCAGACGCCTAGTAAAGAGCGGCTGATTGCAATGCAGGATACGGAATGCATAGCCTTGCGGCACGACGATCTGGAATGGATCTATCAAACCTTTATTGAATTTAATATAGTGGGCAGGAAACTCACGGAAAAATATTATGATCCCTGCTACGAAAGGGCTAGCTGGATGGGATTGACTGCGGCAGAGAAATATGTGGAACTCCTGGAGGAGTATCCGGATTTGATGATGAAAGTCCCAAATGTCGCTATTGCCGCTTTTCTCGGAATTGCAGAGGCAACATTATCAAGAATTATTACAGAAGTCAACAATAGTAAAAAGAAGAGTAACAATAATAAGAATAATAAGAATAAAAAGTCTTGACATTTATCAAGATGAAGCTATTTTTTGAATGATTCGTAGCATGTAGTTTTGAGGTATTAAGTATTACAATGGAATATGAACCCCGTTAGATCGTCCGTTTGAATCTATCGCTTGAATAACGATTTGTCCATTATTGAACATACCCAAAATTACATGCTATGAGTTATTGGAAAAACCTCATCGAAGAAGGAATGGCGGAATTCGTTGCTCCGAAAACTGCTAACCCCATTTTAGAGCTCGTTAAAGATAAGTTCCACTATCTGGACCCCATGGCCTCCGTAGCTATGCTGGAGGCCGTATGCCAAAAGTGCAATGTAGTGCAGTTTAATAAGAATGCGGTCATCAACGATTTTGGCCAGATGAACCCGCAGCTGCTCATCAAGATTGCCGGAAATTTAAAAATATTTATGCAACTCGCCGACGGTATAACCACCAGCGGCTGGACTTCTTCACCCAAAGATTCATTGTTTGTCACCCAGGATTTCTATTCCAGGCAGGGGAGTGAATTAAGGATCGTTGCAGTTGAGCCTACAATATGCGTCACATTACATTGGGACGATCATCAGTATTTGGAGAGAACACATCCCGAATTTAGCATGCTCGCGTTAATGATCGCGCATGAATTCAGTAATGAAGTGGATCGAAGAAATCTCCAGGTTCAGCGCAGTATTAGTAAACGACTTAGTGGATTATGACTATTACATCTCAGCTCCCATAGTCTATGCCATGATTTCATAAGGTGTTAATATTTGACCTAGAGGAAGCCTTTTAGGCCTCCTGATACTTCTCTTTCCTGCAGTGCGCTTCAGTTAATTTAATAAAGTTTGATTGGTGCATAAGGGAGCACCTATCCTTTGTTTGAATATTTAATATTTTGCAGGTCTGCGGGCCTGCATTTTGGGCTTGTTTATCCAAGTAATTCGGAGGTAGTTATATTTAACGCTTCGGTAAGTGCAAGGATAATAATCAATCCAGGTTCAGCCTTTCCATTTTCTAATCTGCTTATATAGCTAGGGTAACTTTCAATGGCGACGGCAAGATCCATCTGTGTCATATCTCTTGCTTCGCGGTATTGGGCCAGACGTTTACCAAATTTAGATAATATATTTTCTTTTTGTTTCATAATTACCAGCAAACGTATAAAGTACTCGCGGTATTGCAATTCATGTTAAAAGATCGTTAGGCGTTACTTCTAGTGCTTCTGCTAGAGCGAGTATCAGGAACAGTCCGGGTTCAACTTTGCCGTTTTCCAGCCGGCTTATGTAACCTGGATAGACTTCGATTGCTACGGCAACATCCATTTGGGTCATTTTTCTGGCTTCTCTGTACTTTGCCAGATTTTTTCCAAACTTTGTCAATAGTATTTCCTTTCCTTTTCCTTTCATAATTAGCAGCAAACGTATAAAATAATGGGGTTATAACATATGTATCATAAGGTATGCAGAAAAAGTATACAAAATAAGGTATATTGTTGCTTATTTTTCCTTATATTTGCTGTATAGAATTGCAATTCAATATCTGTTTTAGCCCAACTCATTGCCCTGCCTATCATCTCCTCCCATGGCGATTTGTTTTTAACAAGATCAACAACGAACAAGATTGTTTATCAAATTAATGCGTTAAAAATGCAAGCTATTGTATCAAATTCGGTTGCGCATCATGCGCTCCAATCATTTGAGCAGATTAAACAACTGTATCCGCTCAATGATGACAAATGTGTGGAGATGATCGAGAACGGCTTAGCCTTTGCCATGTTGGATGACTTCATGGAAGTGGCAGCGCTCGATATCACGGAGGTTTGTTTCATTCTTGGTACCGACGGGAATGAATTCAGGTTATGGAGGGATGAAGGCGTCCTTCCCCAGGAGCCTACAAGAAAGGTTTTGTACCTCGCGGAGATCTATTCCTTCGGCTATAATCTGTTCGGTCAGAAGAAGTCGTTTAATAACTGGATGAAGGTACCCGTCCGGCAGTTCGGTATGATTCCGCCCTTGTCGCTTTTATGCGAAGAAGATGGCTTTCAGGGTGTATTAAGGGGTTTGTTGCGGCTTGAAGGGTTTATGTTATAGCCTTGTCCGCCGTAAGGATGTTGCCATCTTTACGGCGGTTTTTCGGATTTTGTTACTATCTTGATATTAATAAAAATCTATACCATTTGGGAACCTGGAATACAAAAGTGAACGGGAGCGATGCGTTTCTGGATATTTATCAGGCATTTTTACACATTATAATGCGGGACGGGAACCGATAGATATTTCCAACCAGATCCTGGCTGACTTCGCTGATGTGTTTGATGACTACGAGGATAAATACCACAGTCTTTTTGGCCTTGCAATGGCACAATGGGAGACGAAGTCCCTCGATCCGCAGATACTGGTGAAGGTCAAAGACGTAATCCAACACGATAGCGATATTGCACTTTGGCGGGAGCTGGGAGCGGATGAAAAGACGTTAACGAAAAGAAGAGCAGCCCTTGAGAATTTCCTGATTCAATTAGCAAGAGAAAGGCCAAATCCAAAGCGTAGAATAAAGCCTAAGCATGAATTTAGAGAGGACTTTTTGTTTAAACTGCCTGCGCCAGATGGTAAGAAGATATTTTCTGTAAGTGAAATCTTTAATAACGGCGTCTATGTACATACCGGTTCTGCAGTTTCTTGGCCAGATGGCGGCGGAAGTGTATGCTACTTTAACGGACAAGGAAAGAATATTTCAGCCATTTGGCGCGACAGCCAAACTCTGCAAATAGCCCACGATAGTGATATTTTGTTTAGTCTGAAACGAGATACATTTTATTTTAGCGGAGATGGCGGTACTATAGTGTATATCCCCATTTCCAACGACAAGTAATTTGGAACCCCATAAAATTGTACTTCCCCAGATAAAAACAAAGTCTTGACATTTGTCAAGACATCGGTATTTTCCGTATGATTCCTACCATGTACTTTTGAAGTATTGAATATCACAAGCAGACGTTAGTCCCGAATCAGAAGTTAGTTGACTCACCAGCATGTTTGAAGGATTCTGAATTTCACGTACCTCAAAAAAGTATTTATGGTAGTAGCAAAAGACCTCACACAGAAGCGAAAAGTATCTAAGAAACCTCAACGCGGTAAAGAAATACCGTTCATCTACCTGGTCAACAATGCTGATGGTGAACCGGTGTATGAACCTTTATACCAATCGTTTTTGACTTTATTGATAATGAATTGCCCCGTGCATTACGTGATGATATCGTTGCCTGCTGTAAGCACGTTTGCTTCAAAAGGGCGAGCTTCTGATCGACTATGACGAGTTTTGCGACAGGATAATGATTTGTATCAAAGGCATTGTGCTGTCTTCACAAGCGCCTTATGGAGAGGACTGTAGATGGTGGTTAAGGTCAGTCAATAGTGTCCTTATACCTTTTATGGGACCTAAGAGATGCCGCGGCGAAGAGAAAATGGTAGCAGTAGAAGATACTGAATGCATTGTACTGAATGTCGCTGATGCAGCGGTGCTTGAAAACAAGCACCCGGAATTCCGCGACTTCGACCTAAACCTTATGCGACGTCAAATGCGGGATCTGATCACCCGTAGAGAAGGTCTCCGCATGAAGCCGGAAGAAAGGTTAAGGAACCTGCAGGAGCGAATCCCGCAAGTTTCAAAAAGAATTAGAAGAACCGTACTTTCCACTTTTCTGGGTGTCTGTTTACGACATGTATACGTCCTTTTGAAAAGGAATTCATCAGACGGAATTTAGGTTGTGCCAAAAATGCTGGAGGGATCTTATTTTGGGTGAGGTGCAGGTCGGAGTGACTTCCTGAACGCTACCATCCAAAAATACTTGTCCATTTACCGGTTGCTGCCCGAGAATACCGCCGGTAGCTTTGTTCCATCTAATCAAATGGAATCAGACTCATGACGGACAAGCAACATTCCCGGTGGCTCGTGCTGCTGGTGATCCTCACAGCGCCGCTGCTGTATGTGATCGATATCTTTATCATCAACATCGCCATCCCCACCATCCAGCAGAACCTCCATGCCACCCAGGGTGAAATGCAGCTGGTAATCGCCGGGTACCTGCTGGGGAGCGCCTGCTTCCTTATCATCGGAGGCAGAGCCGGCGACTACCTGGCAGGAAGAAGGTCTTTTTCTGGGGATGTTTGCCTTCACTGTAACTTCCTGCATCTGCGGAGCGGCCCAGTCGATGTTGCAATTGAACATCGCACGGTTCCTGCAGGGCGTCAGCTCCGCCTTTATGGTAACGCAATCCATCGCCCTGATCCAGGAACTTTTCCCTGAGGCGAAGGAGCGGGCTAAGGCCATCGGCTGGTATGGCATGACGTTGAGCGTCGCAGCCATTATCGGGCAGGTGCTCGGCGGATATCTCGCGGAATCGGATTTCGCCATTGAAGGATGGCGCCTGATCTTTTCATCAATGCACCCGTTGGACTCCTCGCGCTATGGGCTATCGGTAAATTCCTGCCGGAGACCCAAAAGGAGCGGGGCGTCCGGTTCGATTACTCCGGGGCTTTGCTGTTGCTCGCAGGGCTTGGCAGCTTTATCTACGCCATCACTGAGGGGAGGGAAGAAGGCTGGCCGGCCTGGAGCATCGGTTTACTGGCAGCCGGGAGCGTTGTTACAACCTGGTTCTACATCAACCAGCAAAAAAAACCGCTGCCGGCAGGCATCCGCTGATGGACACCCAGTTATTTAAAGACCGTAATTTCATGTTGGGACTGCTGGCGGTTCTGTTTCATTTCATGTTCCATACCGCCTACCTGCTGATGGTGGTGGTTTACCTGCAGAATGGTCCCGGGGTCTCCGCCCTGGACTGCGGGCTCTATTTCGTACCGCATGCGCTCTTATTTATGGCCAGCGCTTTGTTGGCGGGTAAGCTGCTGGTTACCTACGGGAAATTTGTCCTCCTCGCGGGCCTCCTCATCATCTTCATCAGCTTCGTATTACAAATAGCGTTGTTCTCCACGGAAAAAGACCCTTTCCTGCATATGGCGCTCATCGGTCTTTATGGACTGGGCAACGGGATGGTGCTGCCTTTCCTGCTGAACATCGTGCTGGACAGTATCCCGACCCGCTATGCCGGCGTTTCCGCGGGCATCTTTTCCACCTTCCAGCAAATAGCCTCCGCCCTTGGCATTAGCATCATCGGGGGCGTGTTTTATAGCTCCGTTTACCAGGAAACCACTGCCGCCTATACATCTGCGCTGGATTATGGGCTGATCGCCGGTATTGTCTGCATGGCGCTCGTCGCCGGGATGTTGTCGCTGCTTCCCGGAGGCGCCGGTAGCAAAGTGAGTTCACGTGCAATGGCACTGGATTAGTTGGCTTGTTAGCCCCCAATATTGTCACTAACACCCGCCGGTATTGTGCGGTGCAGGCGATAGTTTTGTATCTTAGAAATCATAACAAACAAAAACCCCTTTTACAATGAGAAAGCTGGTATTATTCGCGCACATGTCCCTGGATGGTATTGCTGGTGATAAGGACGGTGGACTGGGCTTCTTAACATATGACGGTGAGCTTCAGCAATATGCGGAAGAGCTGGTTAAAACGGTAGGCGCTCCCGTATATGGTAAAAATACCTACCACCTGATGGCGGGCTACTGGCCAACCGTCCTGAAAGATCCCAACGCCGGCGGTCACTCCCTGGAGCACGCCAAATGGGTAGAGGACATTCCCAAATACGTCTTCTCGACCACCCTGGAAAGCGCCGATTGGAATAATACCACCCTGATAAAGGATAACGTTGTGGAAGAGGTCAACAAACTGAAGCAGCAACCCGGAAAGGACCTGGTGATCTTCGGCAGCCCCGGCCTCACCAAAAGCTTCATGAACCTCGGCCTGATCGATGAGTATAGGCTCACTGTTCACCCCGTGATCATGGGAGAGGGGATCAGCCTGTTCGACAGCAACAAGCAGATGAGCAATCTAAAACTGCAGTCATCTAAAACAATGGGCTCCGGCGTAGTTGCCCTGCACTACACCAACTGGTAATTCCATCGTGCTGACGGGGAAGTGGATCAGTTATCTAACCGCATGGCGCTGGCATTCTGATCAAGACATCTTCCCGGTCAAACATGTTGTCCAGGTCATAATAAGTAATCGGATCTTTGGCCAGGTTATGATCGAATGGCCGTTATCGCTAAAGCCCGGATCTGTTAGACACATTAAACGACACTATCATGAATTCCCGGAAGCAAATTGTAGAGACTTATAATACAGTAGCGGAAGATTATGCCATTGAGCGTTGGGACGAGCTGTCCAACAAGCACATCGACCGCCTGCTGTTAAAGGAATTTGCCGCCTCGAATAAGGATAAAGGCTTGTGTGCCGACTTCGGCTGTGGCCCCGGTCAAACAACCAGGTTTCTCTATGAGAACGGCCTGACCAACATTGTCGGCATCGATTTGTCGCCCGCCATGGTGAATGTGGCACGACGGCTGTCTCCACAGATCGAATTCCAGACCGGAGACCTGCTGGACATCGCTTACCCGCCTGCCCATCTTGGCAGCGCCCTGGCCTTCTATGCCATCGTCCACTTTAACCCCGATCAGGTGCGGACCTGTTTTTCGGAAGTAAACAGGGTATTAAAGCCGGGATGTGATTTCTTATTCTCCTTTCACGCCGGCGATGAAACCGTTCATTTTGACAAAGCGCACGATAAGGAAATAGATATCGATCTATACTATTTCAAAACGGACGTCATCATTAAGATACTCAAAGAGGCAGGGTTTGCCGTAATCGATGCCATTGAAAGGCGCCCGAATGAGCATATGGAGTATCCAACAACGAGGGCTTACATTTGGACGGAGAGAAAGTAAATGTCGTTACGGCTTGGATTGCTTATACCATTTCAGCAACAGCGGCGGCGTCAGGTCTTTAACCATGCGCATGGTTTGATTGAAGATCCGCATCCGCGTAGAATCTTTCCCCTTTCTCGCCTTAAAATGCGTAATGACCTGGTTGCGTTCCCGGATCTCCGAAGCGGGCCGGCCCGAGGTATAGTAGTAAAAGGCGATGGATTTGCGCGTTCTTTCGGGTGGACAAGTCAGCGGATCAGGATGCCCGTGCCAGGTAAAGTCCGTTGTGTTGAACACCAGCATGCGGTTAAAGACCGGCAGGAGCTTTTGTCCGCAGGCTTTGAGCCCGTCGGGCCACAGTTCGATATGCCCCCGTAGGATTCTTCCCAGTCTTCATTCAGGTAGATAATGACGTTCAGCCGGCGGTCCAGGTCCAGGAAGGAATGTTTGTTGAAGTCGGTATGAAGTTTCAGAAAGCCGCCAGCCTGGATCTGGTGGAGCCCTCCGCCGATCAGGTAAGGATCGCCCACTAGCCTTTCGATGCCGGTTAGCTGGCTGAGGAAATCCAGCATGGGCTGCGAGTTCATGAGATGGACCAACCTGGTGGATACTGCTCCCAGCCGGTATTCATTGCGGGAAGCGAGCTTCTTCTCATTGGGGTTTTTGAATTGAATGTCTGCCTCGGAAAGCAATAAGGAAACTCTCCGATCACTTCCCGCAGCTGCTGCTCCTGGAACAGGCCGTCCAGTACAATAAACGGGAAGGGTTGGGCATGCAGGTACTGTTCCCGCAGATCGCCGCCTCTTTTCTGCAGTTCGGCGAATGGGATGTTTAGGAATTCTGATGAATGCATAACAGGGTAAGATGTGTAATAATGTAAACGGTTACCAGGAAGCATATGCCCCAGGCAATACACGTCACAGCCTTCACGATGATCAGTCGTAGCAGGCGGTCTTTTTCGTTTTCTTCGTAGTGCATGATGGCAATGTGTTTCCAGTAAAACACATGTAAAGCATCATACCCTGATCTTACCCGGGCGCTTTTATAGGAAATGACAAAATTTGAGGCAGGAATGTGGCAATTGCGAGGTGGAAGCGACGGGCTTATGGCAGAACGCTCGCCACGGATAACGTTGTGGAAGAGGTCAACAAACTGAAGCAGCAACCCGGAAAGGACCTGGTGATCTTCGGCAGCCCCGGCCTCGCCAAAAGCTTCATGAACCTCGGCCTGATCGATGAGTAGGCTCACTGTTCACCCCGTGATCATGGGAGTGGGGATCAGCCTGTTCGACAGCAACAAGCAGATGAGCAATCTAAAACTGCAGTCATCTAAAACAATGGGCTCCGGCGTAGTTGCCCTGCACTACACCAACCGGTAATTCCATCGTGCAGACGGGGAAGTGGATCAGTTATCTAACCGCATCTCCGTCAGCACCTTTTTAAATCCCGCCTTCTCATAAGCCCGGATGGCGCTGGCGTTTTGGTCATATACCTCCAGCCGGATATCTTTCAATCCTTTCTCCGTCGCCCATTGCCGCAGCCTGCCGATAATAGCCGTAGCGATCCCTTTGCCGCGATGCTCAGGGCTTGTATACATAAACCCTATGTACCCATGGTAAGGCTGTGCCTCGTACGGTTTGTTAGGCCGCCGCATGATGTAGCCGGTAGCCGCCAGTTGACCGTTTACTTCCGCCAAGATCAGCAAGACATCTTCCCGGTCAAACATGTTGTCCAGGTCATAATAAGAAATCGGATCTTTGGCCAGGTTATGATCGAATGGCCGTTCCCAGGCAATCACCGCCTGTTCGGCAATACGCAGGGCGGGGACGTCGTTGCGGGTGGCGGGGCGTATAGTGTAGTCGGACATATGGTATGTATTTACGATGTAGCTATCCCTAAGGTACTTATTTAGATAACTTCAACTATCAAAATAAAGCCTATGAAATTATTATTCAGAAGATGTATGGCCGCATTGATTGATTATGCTGTAATAGCTGTATATGCGACGCTGCTCTTCGGGGTCGCCAGCCTGCTTTTCGCTGTTTTTCACTGGGAGCGGAACGGGAGTCCATTCACGGGACAACTCATCGGCTTCCTGACCCTGACGCTGCCGGTCATTACGTATTCCTGCCTGTCAGAGCAAAGCCGTTGGGCTGGAACAATCGGTAAGAAGTTGGCAGGGATTGCCGTCAGAGCGGACGCTCAATCATCAGGAATGCGTATCCTGTTAAGGAACCTATTGAAATACCTTCCCTGGGAAATGGCGCATAGTTGAAAAACCATGATAGCCTACTGACTAGCATGGCTTTTTAATCCGCATAGGAGTGCCACCTACACCAGATAGGTGTTGGCATATGCCTGTGTTGATTCTGTGAAAATCTGGCTCACCGAACGGCAGCCAACATGGGAGGGATGGGAAACAAACTGTGATATCTAGGTTCGGGAAAATATTGGAAGTTACTTTTATTAACTACTTATCCTGTTTTTTATTACAGTCTTTTGGGAAGTACCTGTCTCGGATATCTTTTAAATCTTTTCTCAGCTTTTCACGATCGTTCATGTAAATAGGTCCCATTTTGTCACGGAAGCTGCGAACCTCCTGAACGGCATCAAATTTTTTAACTTTTTCATACGTTATTGTTTTTAATATTTCCCTTGGAGTTCGGATTTCTAAAGTGCAATATCCCAACTTCCGGTTGATAGCATTGTAAAGCTTGATCCGGTCAAGGTTGACAATGTGCTTAAAATTCCAGCTTGCCAGCACGTCGGCGTTATTCAACGTGGCATGTGCAATGTGAAGTGCGTCATTAAAGCTTTTATTGGTCAACGCACCTTCTTTAATATAAACTTCGGCTAGTCTTTCCGCGGCCAGGTTTTCGCTAATATAAATTCTGTTTTCAATGGGAACCTCATTCAATATAGCTTTAATGTCACTACTGGCAGCCTCTAATTCAAGACTCACTAAGTCCGAAATAATTATTTTTTTGGCACCAGAACGAAATTCTTCAAACAAGGCCTTGCTCCATTCTTGAAATTCTAAATCAAAACACCCGCCAATTACGGAGGTGTCTGCATAAATGTTCACCATAAAATTACGCATTTTTGTAGTTGAAAAAATTAATTGATAATAATTACGGCCCGTTCTCCATTAGTGAAAATTGAGGTAGGAGGGTTAACCAAGCAAATCAAATAATCCGTTCCGTTATTATCGAACGAGTTTAGATTTACTTTGACCGCATGAAGTATATGACGTTTCATTACTGGCAAAGGGTGAATGAATTTTCCACATTATCGTAATTTATATGGCCGACTGAATGATGAATATTAGATCGGATTTTTGCATCAAAAAAACCGCGCCGGTACCCAGACCAACGCGGTTCAATACAATATCAAAAACGTCCCTACGCCACCACGGCCTTCGGCCCAAAACGCTGCTCCTGGATCCGGTCGTACTCCTTCACATAATCCGGGTTCTCCGTCTTCATCAGCTTATCCCACCAACGGAAATACAAGCTGTAATTCCCATGGAACTTACTATGATGCAGGTTGTGATATACAGACGTATTGATGATCTCGAAGATGAAGGAATTCCGCAGCCCCTTCGGCATGATCTCATACCCCAGGTGGCCATACACATTAATGATGAGGCTTACCACGGTAAAGAGGATCAGCACATCCGGGTGCATGGGCAGCGTAAATGCCAGCACCAGCAAAATACCCCCTCGGCCACCGCCTCCAGGATATGGAAGGAGTAAGACGTCCAGGGTGAGGGATTGGTTGATTGGTGATGCACTTTATGCGTGAACCTGAAGATCTTTTATGATGCATCATCCGGTGCATCCAGTAAAAGTAGGTATCGTGAATAACCAGGCTCACCACGAGGCTGACCGGTATCCACCATAAAGGAAATTCATTGAAATCGTTATACAGGAGCGTGTACGACTTCAATGGCGTAAACAGGATGATCGCGGAGATCACGGCAAACACAAGGCTGGAAGAACTGGAATGCAGGATCTCCCGGAAGAAGTCTTTCCTGGTAGCCGTCCTTTTCTGGATCTTGTACTTCCCGGTGGAGGTAGACAGCAGAATGTAGAAAAGCAGGAAGGGAACGCCCGCCAGCACGAGGTACCGGATGAGCGTAATGCTGAAGATAGCCGCTAGCGTTGTCGCCATTTGTTCCATGTAACAGAATTTAGAACAAATGTAATCAGGCGGTTTTCGCTGGCCGTTAACAAAAGATAATTAATCGCCCCCTTCCGGGCAATCCGCTTCCGGATGCGGCTAAGCGACACGGGCGTAATCCCCAGCAGGGTGGCCAGGTGCTTGTCAGGTACCCGCTGCAACAGGTCGGGCTTGTCTTTGATGAGTTGAAGATACCGCTCCTCCGGCGTATGGAGCACAAAGGTCTCTATGCGCTCGAGCGACTGTGCCAGCATATCGAGCACAAAATGGTACCGGGCTTTCTCGAACCCGGGTTTGGTTTCCAGCAGCTGCTGGATGAGGTTGTAATCGACCTCCAGCAAGGTCGTCTTCTCCAGCGCGTGGTAAGTGAAGCGCGATGGCTTCTGCAGGAGGATGCTGTCGTACGAGGCGATGATTTGCTCTTCCCAGCGCAACAATACCGTCGTCTCCATTCCCTTATCATTCACATGATACGACCGGATCATCCCTTCCTTGATATACGCCAGCCGCATGCTGTTCTCCCCTCGCGGATGAATATCTCCCCGGCTCCAGGACCCGCTGCTGCGTCGCTTGTATCACTTTGAAGAGGTCTTCGGGATCAATTCCCTTAAAGAGACCGAGGTAGAAAGCCGTTTTTTCCGAATCGAGCATCTGTGGACTACTTTGCTAATAATGGTTGCCAAAGGGTGAAAATAGCTTAATAATTTAATTATTTTTACGGTCAACCAAAATGCGCAGCCAACCTTGACCGGGGAACCATCTTATACTGAGCAGTTGATTTTGCGGGGACTGACCTCGGGAGATACATCGCAGTATTCTTTTATATTTAAGGAGTATTACAGCGCCCTCTGCCATTATGCGACCGGAATCGTCCGCGAGCCTGCCCATGCCGAAGATATAGTCCAGGACGTCTTCGAGCGGCTCTGGCAGCAGCAATCCGCCTTCCACGACCTCCGCCATGTGAAGGATTTTCTTTATAAAGCCACCCGCAACGCTTCCCTTAACTTCCTCAAAGGCGACCAGCACAGCAAGGAACGCCAGGCCGTTTTCCTCAGCGAACAGGAAGAGAGAGACGCCGCCGCCGAGCTGGAAGTCATCCGCATGGAGGTCTTCCGGGTCATCTACCGGGAAATCGACGGCCTGCCGGAGCAATGCGGCAAGATCGTCCGCATGAGCTATATAGACGGCCTTAAGAACGAAGAGATCGCCGCGCGCCTTTCCATATCCCTGCAGACCGTCAAGAACCAGAAAACCCGGGGCATGAAGCTCCTCCGGATGCGGCTGTCGCCCGTCGTTTTCGCATTGTTCTCCCTCTTCTCTAACCACCCGTAAAAATATTTTCGCTTCTTTTAGTACGATCGGTATTTCGCGTTGTATTAATAGAAATACGTTAGACATGGGGATTTTCCGAATGATCCTTTCCTCATCGCATCGCTCATATCCCGATCGCGAAATGGAACGCTTACGGCCGAAGAGCAGGCGCAGCTGGATGCCTGGATCGCTGAAAGCAAGGAACATCGACAATTGTGGGATGAAGTGAACGACCCGGACGTTCAGCAGCGGCACATACGTGCCATGGCGCAGTTCAACGAATCCGCGGCGCTGGAACGCTTCCTTTCCGATAAGCCCGCCACTTCCAACATTCGCCGGATGCGCTTCCCTCTGAAATGGAAATGGGCCGCCGCCGTGCTGGTAATCGCGCTGGGCGTATCGTCCTACTTCTTCCTCGTCCGCCAGCCCGGGCAATCCGCCGGCACAGGGCACATCGCCCTGCAGGATATCCCGCCCGGTAAGAACGGCGCCATCCTCACGCTGGCAGACGGTACCCAGGTAGTGCTCGACAGCCTCGCCAACGGGAAGATCGCCACTCAAAGCGGCACGGAAGTATTATTAAATAATAACGAACTGGTTTATGATGCCACCGCCGCCACCGGCGATGCATCCCTGAATACCATCACCACGCCTAACGGGCGCCAGTACCACGTTACTTTGCCCGATGGCACGGAAGCCTGGCTGAACGCCGCTTCTTCCATCGAATACCCGGTCGCTTTTAAAGGTGGGGAGAGAAGGGTAAAGATAACAGGGAGGTCTACTTCGATGTCACCAACAGAAGCTGGCAGCCCTTTGTCGTGGAAACCGGCCAGATGAAGGTGGAAGTCCTCGGCACCACGTTCAACATCAACTCTTACACCAACGAACAAACCATCCAGACAACCCTGCTGTCCGGCGCGGTGAAAGTAACGCCGCTCGCCGGCAGCCTAGGGAAGGATAAGGTCCGCCACAAAGTGCTCGTGCCCGGCCAGACGGCCATCCTGACCAAACCGGAGGCGCAATCCGAGCCCACGCTGACCGTCACGGAATCCATCGATCCCGGTAAGGTCACCGCCTGGAAGAACGGCCTGTTCAACTTCGATGGGGTAGACCTGTACAGCGTCATGCGGCAACTGGAAAGATGGTATAATATAGAGGTACACTACTTAGGTAAACCGGAGAACGTCATCTTCAAGGGGAAGATGCACCGTAATACCAACCTGTTAGATGTACTGAAAGTACTCGAAACGATGGATGTGGATTTTGAATTAAAGGGGAATGTCCTGATTGTAAAATAAGAATCGACAAGCTTTGCGTAAAACAAAGCCGGAAGTGGTTGCGACACTCCCGGCGGATGTTCAAGCAATGTAATCAACCAGCATGTAGACTGTTAATTGTTCACTTAAACATGCGTCCCTGGTGAAGGGACGGCTGCAAATTATGCAAAAATTTCTTCATTGCATACGGGCCCCATATGGGTGTAAACGTAGCTCAACCAAATCGCTGTTAGTCATGAAGCTAACATTCTTTCTTCTCACCGTCGCCCTGATGCAGGTATCCGCCAGAGGCCTTTCGCAAAGCATTCACTTCAACGGCAAGAACGTATCGCTGGAGAAGGTGTTTGCCGTAGTAGAGTCGCAGACCGACTATGTTTTCATGTACAAAGCGGCCGCCTTATCGGTCGCCAAACCCGTCACCATCCAGGCCAACGGCATCACCCTGGAGGCTTTCCTGAACCGGGTGTTTGAGAACCAGTCCCTGACCTACAAGATCATCGACAGGAATATCCTCGTTTCTAAGAAGGAGACACCTGCCGCTACGGAAGTTGCCGTCGCGCCCATGATCCGCGAAGATGTTATCAATGTCTTCGTCTTTTCCAACGGCCTCACGCCACTGGGTAGCGCCACGGTCAGCAACCTCACTACCCAGAAGCACTTTCTGACGGCCGCGAGTGGGTCGGTGCAGATCTCCGCCAGCGTGGGCGATCAGGTCCGGATCAGCTTTATCGGGTATGTTGATCACCGGTTTACAGTAACCGGGGAGATGATTGCCAGCCACTCATATTCCGCAGAGATGGTACTGTCCGAAAACAAGCTCGACGAAGTGCAGATCACCGTATTAGGGACCACCAATAAAAGAACCGGAACGGCAAACATCGCCACCGTGAAGGCGGCCGATATCGAACGCCAGCCGGTAGCGAACGTGCTGGACGCGATCGCCGGCCGCATTCCCGGTCTCCGTATCAGCCCTACGGCAAACAGCGCCGGGACGCGAAGAGTGGAGCTACGCGGCCGGAACGTACTGAATGAAAATATGTACACCGATCCGCTGTATGTGGTAGACGGGCTTCCCATCGCCACCATGTCCGTAAATCCAATGGGCGCAGGCACGCCCGTACCCGGTGGTTATTCCCCTTCGGAGAACCCCTGTTCATGATCAACCCGCTCGACATTGAAAGCGTAGACGTTCTCAAGGATGCGGACGCCACCGCGCTTTACGGCTCCCGTGGCGCCAACGGGGTGATCCTCATTACCACCAAACGCGGCAAGCCCGGCCCAACGCGGTTCAATGTCAGCTATTCCAAGATATTCTCTACCGTCCAGCGCTATATGCCCATGATGAACACGGAGCAATACCTGGCGTGAGAAGGGAAGCGTTCCTCAACGACGCGGCGCTGCCCACGCGCGACAATGCCCCCGATCTCACTATCTGGGACCAAAACTCCTACACCGACTGGCAGCGCACTTTTTCAAAAATGAATCATCTGACGATGTGCAGCTCAGCGTAGAAGGCGGCCTCCTGCAAAATACCTATCGCGTAAGCGTTGGTTATACCTCCACAACGGAGTTGTATAACTCAGGCCGCGGTAACGACCGCCTGACGGTTGGCCTCTCTTTCAACCACCGCAGCCCCAACGGCAAGCTGGCGGTAGAACTGGGTTCCAATACCAGCTACACTAACAACGAGACGGCCGCCACCGTGAACTACTTTACCCTCGCTCCGAACGCCCCTGGATCTACGACGACAAAGGACAATACAACTGGGAACCTTACAGAAACCAGTACGGCAGCCAGTATCCCTTCAAGGATATCAAAAACTGGGGCGAGAACCAGACCATGAAGAACCAGACCAATGTAGGGTTCACCTATGAGATCATGAAAGATCTCACGGCCGGGGTGCGCATCAGCGGGAAATCTTCTCCAATAAGGGGGCAGTTATCTCCCTAAAGCGGCGAAAGACCCGCTGTACTTCCCTTTCAGCATGGCCATCTATTCAAACGGGTCTGGCAAGAGCCTGCTCATTCAGCCGAAGATCAATTACATTAAAATGTTCGGCGACGCCCGGGTAAATGTTTCCCTGGCGGCGGATTACAGCTACGCAGACCAGGAAGTGGTGTCGATTATCGGGATGATGTACTCCAACGACAATCTCATCAAAAGTTACTCGAACGCACAGATCGTTCAGAACATGAACAATTACGTACAGCTGAAAGTGGCTTCCGTGCTGGCGTCCGTGTCGTTCGACTGGAAGAATAAATATATCGTGAATCTGAACGGCAGGAGGGATGGTTCCTCCCGCTTCGGCACCGGCGCCCGGTTCGGCAATTTCGGTTCAGCCGGGGTGTCGTGGGTGCTTTCCAATGAAGATTGGTTCAGGGATGCGGGGCTGGACTGGCTCAGTTTCGCCAAGATCAGATCAACCTACGGGATCATGGGCAACGCCAACGTGGGCGATTACCAATATCTCTCCCGCTGGTCGAACATTCCACCTAATCTGCTTGAAAAACTACCGGATTACGACGACCAGACTATCTATACCCTGGTGCAGCCGGTTAACCAGAAGTATAGCTGGTCCAGCGCCACCAAGTTCGAAGTGGGGGCCGTATCGGGTTGTTTAACAGCAGGATCAACATCGAAAGTAACTTCTACCTGAACCGCGACGGCCGTCAATTGACCAATATTACGACCCCGGATTCACCGGTTTCCCCTCCGTTGTAGGCAACTGGCCCGCCGTGATCCGGAATAAAGGCATAGAACTAATGCTGGACGCGTCCATCCTGAACACCGATACCTGGGCCTTTCTGCCCGCTTCCAGGTAAGCCGGAATAAGAATACGCTTGTGGCCTTCGAAGGACTGGAAGACTCACCCTACAGGGATATGTACCGGATCGGTACCTCCGTGTCTGCCCGTTCGTTTGCCCACTATATCGGCATCAACCCCTGAAGGGGACGCCTGAGTTCGAAGATCATAACGGCGACGGGTACCGCCAGAATGGCGCCCCCTCCGTCAACTTCCCCGACCTGGAGCTGGACGATCACTACAGGGTGATAGACCTCAACCCGAAGTATTTCGGCGGGTTCGGCATGCGGGTGGATTTCATGCGGAAGCTATCGCTGGATGCGCAATTCAGCTTCGAGAACAACCTGGTGGCAGACCAGCTGAATAACCTCGGCTACGGCGGGCTCGATAATATGGTCCTGTATGACGAAGTGGAAAACCGGCACTGGCGGCAACCGGGCGATAAAGCCCTTTATTCCAAGTTTTCTATGATCAACGACGGCGGGTTCTATGGCTCCGACGCGTACTATGCCAACGGTTCTTTCCTCAGCCTGGATAACCTCAGCCTGTCGTACCTGCTGCCCGAGAAATGGTTGGAAAGGATCAGGATGAAACAGGGGATGATCTCCGTCAATTCTTCCAAGATATTCAAGCTCACGCATTACCGGGTGGCGGATGTGGAGCTGGGCAATGTGCCGCAGATCAGGAGGATCGCCGCTAATGTAAGATTCAGTTTCTAAATTCTATCGCATGAGAAAACTAACTTTCAATATAGCCTTCGCGGGCGCTTTCCTGCTGGCCACGGGTTGCAACAAACTGCTGGATATTAAAGATCCGGTGAACTCGATCACCACCAACCAGGTGTTTCAGAACGACGAGCAGGCCTTCACGGCCCTGAACGGCCTGTATTCGTACCTCATCAGCGGAGGAGAGTACGAAGCAACCATGAACCCGCCGCTGGGATCCGACCTTTACAGCGCCGGCGGCATCACCCTCGCCGCGGGGCACCTGGCCGATGAATTGTATCATCCCTCCATCAGCGGGCAGTATCAGTATTACGCCGAGTTTGCTAATAAGCTATCGTTAAGGAACCCGGGATACGCGGCTAAAATATGGAGAACTGCCTATAAGGGGATTTTCAATGCCAATGCACTGATCCAGGGGGTAAAAGCGTCCGCCTCGAAGGATTTTACGGAGGCCGCCAGGAATCGCATATTGGGAGAGGCAATGGCGGTAAGGGCCATGAGCTACTTCTACCTGGTGAACCTGTTTGAGAATATCCCACTTGTAATGTCTATTGATTTCAACGAGACCCAAAACCTCCCTTCCGCCAAACCCACTGAAATCTATCAACAGATCATCAAAGACCTGGAAGAGGCGTCAGGCTACCTGACCGAAAACTACGACGGCAACAATACCGAGCGCATCCGGATCAACAAATGGTACGTGAAAGCCATGCTCGCCAGGGTTTACCTGTACGTTAAAGACTATGGACAGGCTTACCGCCATGCCAATGACGTGATCGGGCAAACGGCCCTGTTCCGCCTGGAAGACCTTAGCGGCGTGTTCGGTGTCAACAGCCGCGAAGTGATCTTCCAGTTGAAACAGATCAATTATTCGAACGGCTACGGGAATTCTACTCCTGAAGGCAATGCCCTGACCGGCAGGTACATGACGCCGCTCCTCGTGAATGCGTTTGAAACAGGCGATAACCGCAAATCGCTATGGACGGCCCCGCTCACGGGCTCACCCTCGAACCCAACCGGTTTTACGCCCGCCAAGTACAAGATCAACGCGACTAACCAGGTAGTAGGCGGCTACCGGTCTGAGTATTATGTAGTGATGCGCCTGGCGGAGATGTACCTCATCCGCTCGGAAGCCAACTTAGGCAGGGGGCAGCCAATAAAAACGATGCCATAGACGATCTGAATGCGATCCGCGGGCGGGCGGGGCTGGGTAACCTGCCTTACTCCCTGACCAGTGAGCAGGTGACGGCGGCCATTGCACAGGAGCGGAGGATAGAGTTGTTTGCCGAGTGGGGCATCGCTGGTTCGACCTGAAAAGGACGGGCAAGGCTACCGAGGTGCTGTCCCAGATATCGTATAAACAACCCTGGAGCGCGCATCAGTTGCTATATCCCATCCCTCCGGATGAGATCATCTGGGGCAACCAGTTGTCGCAGAATGCAGGGTACAATTAATCGATCATGCTTAAATCAACAAAGATGTTTCAGGCAATATATCAGCACATTTCTTTCAAAACATGGGTATTGGCCGGTTGTGTGATGGCTGCAATGGCTTCCTGCAAGAAGCAACAGCGGGAGGAGAAGTTCCCGGCGTCCGTATCGGTCGTAAACGGGATCAATGATAATTCCTCCTTCCTCAGCGCTTACTTCGGCGAGTCCCAGCCCAGGATCTACGCCCGCCTGGCATATATCAAACACGGGGATGTATTCGAGTACGCCACGGATAAGACGGATATGCCACTCCGGCTCTTCAGGAACTACGATACACTCCATGCAGACAAACCATTCCTGCAAACGCGCCTGCCACTCGAAGCCGGCGGCATATACACGCATTTCATATACGGCAGCCCGGGCAAGGTGATGCAAAAAACCGTGAAGGAACAGATACCACCCCGCAGCATGTCAGACAGCACGGTGAACCTGCGCATTATCAACCTGTTCGATAACAGGGCGATCGATGTGATACAGCTGGAGCCGGAAGCCAAAACCATGGCATCCAACCTCGCTTATGACCAGCTCACCAGTTTCATGAAAGTGCCGGTAAATGCTTCGGTAGCCAGCTTCCGCTTCGAAGTGAGGGACCATGCATCCGGGGCACTCATCGCCACGTATTCGAACAGAACCTTTTTCCCGGCACCACACTGTCTAATGTGCAATGGCTGTTCAAAGCGCGGACCATGCTGGTGACCGGTACCGGACCGATGCGGGTAATTTTTCCGGAAAGGCTAGTACCATCGGGCACTTCTAAATTCTAGTATTCATTCATAAGTAATCAAGTATGCACCCAATATTAAAGGTCCAGAGCCTGTCGCATAAGTATGCCAGTTCGTGGGCGATCCGGGAGATCAATTTCGAGATAAACGACACTGGTGTGGTAGGGCTGTTAGGCTCCAACGGAGCGGGGAAGTCGACCACGATGAACATCATCTGCGGCACGCTGTTGCAGACCGAAGGGACCGTTTCCATTAATGGCCTGAGCATGAAAGAGGATCCTATCGCATATAAGAAGCAGATCGGCTTCCTGCCGCAACAGGCGCCCCTGTACCTGGACTTTACCGTGCAGGAGTACCGAATACGCCGCGCAGTTGCGGCTGATGGATAAGCGCGTCATTAAGTCTGCCGTAGATGAAGTGTTGGAGAAAACCTCCATTACCCAGATGCGGTCGCGGCTGATCAGGAACCTTTCCGGCGGTTACCGCCAGCGGGTGGGCATTGCCCAGGCTATCATCAATAAGCCCAAAGTGGTGATCCTCGATGAGCCTACCAACGGCCTGGATCCCAACCAGATCATCGAAGCCAGGAAACTGATCCGGGAGATAGCGCAAGACAGGGCGGTACTGCTCTCGTCGCATGTATTGTCGGAAATCAACCTGCTGGCCAAAGAGATCATCATGATAGAATCGGGGCAGGTGGTCTTCTCCGACACGCTCGACGCGTTCAATAACATCCTCCAACCCAATACCATGCTGGTAAGAATGCTGAATATGCCCTATGCCGATGAACTGCTGGCGATAGAGGACGTACAGAAGGTGGAGATGCTGCCCGATAACAAATGCCGCATCTGGTTCCAGCCTAACGATGACCTCGCCGAAAGGATCGTCCGTAAAAGCGCTGAAAAGAACTGGCGGCTCACGGCCATTCATACCGAGTCTTCCGGGATGGACGACGTATTCAAGACTTTATCATCTTCTTCAATCTTACAGTAATGAGAGTAATATTCAATATAGCACGGGCAGAATTAAGGTACTTTTTCTTTTCGCCGATAGCCTGGTTTATTTTGATCCTGTTCCTGATGTCCAGCGCGGGCATCATCATGGGGACCCTGGCAGATGCCGCCGTGCAGCAGGATTCGTTGCTGGAGCTGCAGGGAAGCGCGTTCGAAGGGTTCATGAACATGCCGCTTACCCGCATGGTAGTAGCCAAGGGGTAGATATGGTATTGATGATCTTCTTCCTGTTCATTCCGCTGCTGACCATGGGCGTGATCAACCGGGAGTATTCCTCGGGAACCATTAAACTCTTGCATTCATCACCCCTTACCACCCGTCAGATCGTACTGGGCAAATTCCTGGGCGTATATGGCTTCGTCTGCCTGATGATCCTGTTGTTTGTCGGAGAAGTAGTGATCCTCACCTTTTCTATCAAAGATGTGGAAGTGCTGCACATCTGCGCCATGTTGCTGGGCTTCTTCCTGCTGGCGGCCATGTACGTGGCCATCGGGATGTTTATCTCCAGCCTTACGGCTTACCCGATCGTTGCGGGGATCGGCACTTTCGCCTTCCTGACCTTCCTGGCGGCTTTGGGGCTCTTTTTCAGGGCACCGACTACGTGAGGATGTTACTTATTTCCTGTCCAGCTCCGGAAGAGTGGAGGCGCTGTTAGGCGGACTGATCACCACAAAAGACATTACGTACTTCCTGATCATGATCGCTTTCTTCATCGCCTGCACCATCATCCGGACCAAAGCCGTAACTGAATCCAGGTCCTGGCGGGTATCTGCCGGCCGCTACCTGGCAGCGTTTGCCGTGACGGTAGTGGTGCTCGTGGTTACTTCGCAGCATGGTTTTATCGGTTACTGTGACGTGACCAGGAGCAAGGTAAATACCCTGCATCCCAACACCCGGGAGGTCATTAAAAAGCTGGACGGTTCCCCGCTGAAGGTGACCCTGTACACCAACCTGTTCGGTTACAACCTGACCAATGGCCTGCCCACGGCCCGTAACAAGTACCTGTGGAACTTCTGGTCGAGGTACCGCCGGTTTTACAATAATATGGAGTTTGAATATGTGTACTACTACGATGTAAATAAGGGCGACAGCTCCATTTACCAGACGTTCCCGGTAAATCACTTGCGGAGATAGCGGAAAAGTACGCCGAAATGAACAAGACCGACATCGGGATATTTAAGACGCCTGCAGAGATCAGGAGCATCATAGACCTCGAGTCCGAAGTGAAAGGCCTCCTCATGCAGGTGGAATATAAAGGAAAAAAGACCTTGCTCCGGACCTACCTGGACCCGGAGACCATGCCCAGCGAGCGGAATGTTTCCGGCAGCCTGTTGCGCCTGATCAACGATACCACGCCCACCTTCAGGTTCCTGACCGGGCACCTCGAGCGCTCGCCTTTAAAGTTCGGGGAACGGGAATATGGCAACCATGCCGTCAATAAATCCGTTCGCAACGCCCTAATTAACCTGGGAACTGATTTCGACACGGTATCCACGATCAGTCCCGCCACCTTTACCACAAACGAAGTACTGGTGATCTCCGATCCCAAGACGATGCTGCAACAAGCCGTGATCGACAGTGTAAAGAAATATATCGACGATGGCGGCAATGCCATGTTCTACACCGAGCCGGGCAAGCAATTCATCATGAACCCCATCCTCAACCACATCGGTGTAAATGCGGAAGAGGGCACCATCGTACAGGTAAACCCGCACGATATGCCGCATAAGTTCGTAGGCCTGATCTCCAAAACCGGAACCGAGATGGCCGATGAAGAGCCCTTTTACTTCTACAGGATGGGGATCAAAAAAGCGACCCATACCGCCATCACCGGCGCGGGCGTGCTGCGCTATTCCGATACGACCGGGTTTAAAGTAAGGCAGATCACCACCCTGGATAACAACGAAAACACCTGGGTTGAAAGAGGCGTATTGGTGGTAGACTCCGCTGCGCCGGTATTTGACCGGGCGGAAGGGGATTATAAGACGGAAGCGCCCTACGCGGTAGGCCTGCAGCTGACCCGTAAGATCAACGGCCGCGAGCAGCGCATCCTCGTTTCCAGCGATGCCGATCTTATGTCTTCCGGGAAGGCAAACGGCAAAGACTACGGCAACGCGTTCTACAGCTATACGGTAGACAACCGTTATCCTATTTACCATCACTTCGCGCCTCCGAAGGATACCTGGCTGACGATCACCAAGGCCACCGCCCACACGCTGAAATTGGTGCTCCAGTATGTGCTGCCGGCCCTGATGCTCATTGCCGGGATCGTCATCCTCATCCGGAGAAAACGCAAGTAGCGGAGTGTTTTAGTTTTGATTTAAACGCATAATATGTATTTGCAGACAGATACGCAGACGATGGAGGATTTGCGCTTGTTCTCCAAAGCGGATACCAAAGGTATATTCGAAATATACAACCAGTCGTTTACCCGCGGCGGACAAGCTATCATGGAATCCATGTTCAGACAACCGCTCAGCGACCGGGAAGCGATCATGAAACGGATCAGCATTATCTCCGCTTTCGCGGGCATGAAGGCCAGCTTCCCCTTCGACGGCGCCATGCTGGATAACGTGGAGAAGTATATCACTTTTGACGATAATACCGACAGCGGCTCCAAAGTAGCGCCTGGTGAGAAGGAGACCCAAAACGGCATCACTTCCGTTATCGGGTTGTTCCATGCGCTGCGGCGGTATATGGAGTCTGAGCAGCTCGTGGCGGTGGAGGAACTGGAAGCCGAACGGCTGGCAGTCATTCGTCTCCTGAACGATCCGGCCTTTGCGCCGGTCTTCAATGAGCGGCCGGATGCCCGGATCTCTTTCGCCGCCGTTACCGCCTATGACGTGCTTATCCGCATGAAGGAAAAACAAAAGGTGCTGCAGCTGCTGCAATTCATCTATCATATCGATGTCTATGTTTCTGTGGCGCAGGTTACCCTGAAGCATAATATGGTGTTCCCGGTTGTGCATCCGAGGGGACGGGCATCCTGAAGGTGGAGGGCGTCTACCATCCGTTACTGAAAAACGCGGTGGCCAATACCCTTGAAATGGGGCCTTTCCGCAACCTGGTGTTCCTCACCGGCGCCAATATGGCGGGGAAATCCACCTTCCTGCGGTCTTTCAGTACCGCGGTGTACATCGCGCATATGGGCTTCCCGGTCGCCGCTTCCGGTATGGAACTCTCTGTTCTGGACGGCGTATACACCACCATCAACCTGCCGGATAACCTCGGCATCGGCGCCAGCCACTTCTATGCGGAAGTGCTGCGGGTGAAGAAAATAGCCCAGGAGCTCAGTGAGAAGAAATCCCTGTTCGTACTGTTCGACGAACTGTTCAGGGGCACCAACGTAAAGGATGCCCTGGAAGGCACGCTGGCGGTATGTAAGGCCTTCACCAACCGGAAAGACAGCAAGTTCATCATCTCCTCCCATATCATCGAAGCGGCGGACGAGTTGCGGAAAAAGGAAAGTGCCGCGTTCTTTTTCCTGCCCACCATCATGAAGGGAACGGCGCCGGAATACACGTACACCCTGCAAGAGGGCGTAACCAATGATAAGCACGGTATGATCATCATTAATAACGAAGGCATCCTGGATATCCTCAAACAGGGGAACAAAGGCGGTAAACGGTTAAATCAGCAGTTATGAGTTTTAAAATCGACCGGCAGTCGGTAGGTGAGTTGAACCTGATGGGCAAGTTCCGGCAGGGCTCGGTGTATTACCTGTTCAATAAAGTCAAAACCCGCATCGGTGAGAAGCTGATGGATGAGATGTTCTCCCATCCGCTGACAGACGCCGCATCCATTAACCGGCGCGCCGCGATATTCCAGTTCTTCGGGCACGAAGGCATCGCATTCCCGTTCGAGGCAGACCAGGTGGCCCTCATGCGGGAATATACCGACAATTCCAGCGGTAAATCGCAGCTGGCCACCACGGCAGATAATTATCTACTGAAGCTGTTGGCCGGCCTTACCAAAGACGGCCGGTATAAAAATATCCTGCTGCAATTGCAGGCCACCATCGTTACTCTGCAAAAATGCCTGGATTGCTGCATGTCCTCAAAAGGACAAGAGCCCTTTCCAGCAGCGTGTCGATGAACTGATGGCCATCCTGCATCAGAAGGACATCCAAAAGATACTGGACAGCGATATTTATAAACCAATGTCCATACAGACGGTCTCGGAATACGACTTCCTGCTGCGCAACAGGCATAACGAGGCTATGAAAGAAGTACTGCGCTTCATCGCGGAAACGGATGTGTACATTGCCGTTGGCCAGGTGGCCCGGGAGCGTAAGTTCTGCTATGCGCAGGCGGTGGAGCGGGAAAGGAATATCTTTCACGCCAGCGACCTGAGGCATCCCTGTATCGCCAGGGCCGTGGGGAACGACCTGCACATGAAGGAAGGCAGTAACGTCATATTCCTTACAGGGGCGAACATGGCCGGGAAATCCACCTGGATGAAATCCATCGGCATCGGCATGTATATGGCGCATATCGGCTTCCCGGTAGCGGCGGCGGATATGGTGTTTTCCGTGCGGGAAGGCATCTTTTCCAGCATCAACGTGGCGGATAATATTGCCCTGGGATATAGCCATTTCTATGCAGAAGTGGTGCGGGTAAGAGACGCGGCACAGGCCGCCGCCACGGGCGAGCACCTCCTGCTGATGTTCGATGAGCTGTTCAAAGGCACCAATGTCAAAGACGCCTACGATGGCACCCTGGCGGTAACGCAGGGTTTCTCCGAATACAACAACTGCCTTTTCATCGTCTCCACCCACATCATCGAAGTAGGGGAAGCATTGAAAGACCTGCCGAACGTGCAGTTCCGGTTCATGCCCACCGTACTGGAAGGGAATGTGCCCAGGTATACCTACACCTTGCAGGAAGGTATTACCGAAGACCGGCAGGGTATGATGATTATCGAAAACGAAGGTATCATAGACCTGATCAATAAGATGTAACCGGAAACCAAAGCGGCGATCCGCCGCCATCACCTTACTTTTTAAATTACTGATAGCATGAAGCAATTAATTGCATCCGGGATCCTCATGTCCCTGATGGCCACCTCCGCCGTGGCGCAGCAGCAACCCTTTACCGGGTTCACCAGGCAAGATCTGAAAGACGATTTTATATACGCGGTTGACCTCCTGAAGCGCCAGCACCCCAACCCTTACAAGTTCACGGATACGGTTGCTTTCAACAGGAAGATGGATTCGCTAATGGCCCGGCTGGACAAAGACCCTTCGCTCCTGAGCGCCCTGCGTTATTCTCCCGTGCAGTTGTTCAACGATGTGCACCTGAAGCTGGATTACGACGAGGAGCGTGTGATCGATGTATTCTATGGCATTCATCACTTCCCGCTGGCCACTACTACGTTCCGGGATAAGATCATCGTAAACGCAAAAGGCGCGGCCATTCCTTTCGGCGCCGAGATCATCAGCATCAACAAAATGCCGGCGTCGAAGATACTGAGCGAAATAGGCTACGCCACCTACAGCGATGGTTTCATCCGCACCGGCGCAGACCGCGCCGCCACGAACCTGAGCCTGTTCATCAGCCTGATCTTCCCGGATGCTGCCGGCTACGAGGTAGTGTACAGGGATTTCGGTGCAAAGAGCCCGGTTACAGTACAGCTAAAGTCCGTAGACGCCAAGACCGGCTACCATAACCGCAACCTGGGAGAGTTGCCCTTCAATACCTTCCTGAAACGCGCTTATGTGACGAAGGAGTACCTGGACAAGGAATCCACCGCTATTTTAACGGTCCTTACGTTCATGCTCCAGGAAAACGAAATGTATAAGGAGCTAAGCAGCTTTTTCGAAGAGGTCAGGAAAAGGAACATCGGGAATGTGATCATCGACATCCGCTCTAATGGCGGCGGCAACCCGAACATGTCGGCCCTGCTGTATTCTTTCGTGGCACTGAAGCCCTTCGATAACGTATTCAACTATCGCACGAAGAACATCCGGCTCCATGATACCGAAAACCTGCTCAATGGCTACGGTGCAAAAATGGGAGAGGAGGAAATCAAGCAGAATGATAATTTCCTGAAACAACGGTTCGATTACGACAGCGCGGCCGGGTTCTACTTCGGTAATGCCCGCCTGACGGAAGGTTCCATTACCAACTATCCGCCGGATAAGAATAACTTTAAAGGGAATGTATACGTGCTGATCAGCGGCGGAACGGTAAGCGCCGCCACTTATTTCGCGGCGCTCGTGAAGAATAACAAGCGCGGAACGCTGGTAGGAACGGAGACCGGCAGCGGGGAAGCGTCCACCACGGCAGCATGGTTCAGCACTTACACGTTACCTAAGACCAAAAGCCGGCTGACGGTGCCGATGAGCGAGATTTATTTCATGAAGGCGCAGCAGGACAATGGCCGTGGCTGCACGCCGGATAAGGAGCTTTCCTTTGAAGCCTTCCAGCAGTACATCCGCGCTAACCAGGACCCGGAGATCCAATACACGCTGGATATGATCCGGTCCGGGAAAAAGTAGCCAACTTATCCATGCCCTATAAATTCCACAAAAAAACACCCCTGCGGCTTCCATGCCACAGGGGTATTTGTCTGTTATTTGACGGCTCAGGCTTCCTGTAATGCCCTGCCGAGCACGTTCAGGTTAGCGGTATAGGCCTCCGCAAATGCCGGCGTGCCGGAAACTTCAGCCCATATCCTTTGCCGGTCGATCGCAACCCGGATGTAAGGTTTATTTGCAGGTTCAATGAACCCTTCGTCTACCAGCTGGGCAAAGCCGGTGGCGATCACGGTGACGTCGAGGGTGAAGATGTAATACTGGTCATCGTATTCCTCATCGGCGATGGCGGCCTGTATCTTCTCCCTGTCCGGCAGGGTAGCATTGTAATCTGCCATGGGCATTTCGCCCAGGCTTTCGATCACCCAGCGCATGCATTCCAGCGAAGATGCGGTAGGGTTGATGGTCCGCCAGTGGCGGTATTCGGCGAGCGCGGTGTCGCCTTCATCTGAACCGAAAGGGGCCAGTTCATCTACACCGTCCCAGAAAAATTCTTCCGGGATGAGGGCTACCGCTTTGGGATGGGCGTTATCGATGTCAATACCATATTTTTCTTCCATTGGAAATATTTGAGCCGCAATGTAAGGAAACGGCCGCATTTGCCGGTATTACTTCTTCGGGAACAGCAAGGTGGAGATATTGTGCAGCTTATCCTGCTGCAATTGCTGGTGGTAGGCGGACTTCATATCCTTCAGGCACGCAGCGCAGAGGCAGTCCGCATACTTCGATGCGATGAAATCGCGCTCCTCCTGCGTCAGCGGCACGGTCATGCACTGGCAGAGCAGGATGGAGCCCACCTTACACTCAAAAGGGCTACTGCACTTAGGGCAATGCTTTTGTTCGTGTTCACACATACCTGCAATATAACGCAATTGCCCGGAAATGGAGATTACCGGGATGCCTCCGGATTGCTCACCGTAGCGCCGTTGTTTTTGATCAGCTCAACGGCCTTATCCAGCAGCTCGTCGCGGTTATCGACGATCCCCTGGATGGTGGGCTTCATGATTATGTCCGGCTCAATGCCTTTCGTGTAATGTTGGGTACCGTCGTGCTGGGTCACCTTCATTCCAGTGAAGCGGAAGGAATATCCGCCGGGAAGGGGCACGCTGGCTACGTTGCCGTTGGCGCCTGCGGTGGGCTCTCCGATGACGAGCGCGAGATCCTGGTCTTTGATGTAACCCATGCGGATTCTGCGTAGCTGATGGCGCTGCCGTCTGTCAGGAAGATGGTTTTGCCGCCGATATGCGGTTTGAGGGGAGACAGGTTCCAGCCGAAGCTGTCCCACGCGGTCTCTTCATGATCGGGGCGGGCCAGGCGCTGGGTGTGCATCCATTTATCCTGCTCTTTTTCTTTCATCAGGTGTTGGATGAGGTACATCCCGTTCATGTCTTTAGGATAACCCCGGAGGTCGACTACCACGCCTTTCGCCGCTGCGATCTCGTCCATCTTCCCTTTCATCTCTTCCCGGGCCAGGCGCGAGGGTCTACATAGATGATACCATCTTCGAGTTTATGATAGGCCGGTGGGCGGGTAGCAGGCTGTTTGCTGTGATATGCGTTCGGGGAAGGCTGAAAGGCAACGTTTCCTGCCATTCTTTTCCGTCTTTGGAGCGGAAGGTTAACCGCAGGCTGGAGTCCGGTCTGGAGATCACCATATTGGCGATGGTCTGCCGGATCATGGCGTTGTCGCTGCCGGCAGAAACCCTGGTAGATCGCTCTTTGAGGTATTCGTTGGTTGGCCGGCCGTTGATGGCGGTAATTACGTTGCCGCGTTGCGCTTTGGAAGCAGTAGTAAGCGCTTCGGTCACCACAAGGCTATTATCCGCCCAGGTGAGGCGGAGCGGAAGGAAGGCGCGATGTGCGTATGTCTGCGGGCCGGTCACGAAGGTATGGCCGTCGTGCAGCCGGGCATTAAGTACGGCGAGCGTACCCTCGAAATCAATATCTGTTTTATCCCGGTAGCAGGATGCGATGGCGGTGCGGAGATCCTGGTCCCAGTCGGTCGTCCATTCCTTGAAGTATGGGTGGAAGTGCTGGTAGATGTTCCAGGTGATGCAGGTATTGGCCAGGCGAAGGTATAAGTATTCGCCGGTGAGGGGAGTAGGGAGGTCTGCGGAGCGCTTATCGCTGAGCGCCCTGGCGGCGGCAGTGTCGGTGAGGGGATAGGTGGCCTTTCCGTCGCCCCATAAAGCCAGCGGCATCTCGATGCTGAGGCCGTTGCCGATGTCTTTGCGCAGTAGCGTTCCTGCGGGCATGTTGACGGGGAAGAGCTCTTTGGCGTATGCAGCATTATTGCCAGCAGTCATCCTGCCGACCTCCACGGCTTTCTTCCCTTCCGCAGCCTGACCAGACACGACGGCTACGGTCATAAAGGCATCGTTTTTATTGTAGTTCCAATGGGCCGGGTCTTTCCCGGACTTGTCATCTTCGAAGCGGCCATTAATGTCAAGGCTTTTCCAGCCTTCGGGCGTCTCTACTTCGAACCGGAGGTCGTCGATCAGGAAGCTGCCGTCCCTGAGAACCATGGCGCCGAATACGATCGTTTTGGCATCGGAGTCTATGGTGCCGGCGATAGTGTCTCGGCGCCACTTCGTGGAGACACCGGAGATGGGCCGGTCACCCATATTATCGAAGAAGCCCATGGCGTTGCCCTCCCTGTCTACCCGCGCCCAGAACTGCCCGTAGGCATTGCGGAGATTGGTGGCGAGGATGCGGCGGTGAACCGGAACTTCCGGCCACGGTATGGCTGCGCGTCTATATGGGTGGAGAGATTGCTGAACGATGCGCCGGGCGCGCCCGTGCTTTTGGGTACGAAGTTGTAACTGTTAGTCCGGATGGATTTGTAGATATTCCCGAAGCGCCGTATCCGTTGTGTTGCCAGGTTACTACTTTCATGCCTGCCGCTTCTTTAGGCATAACGAAAGGCGACTGCGGCGATTTGCCGGTCTCGAATATCCGGAGCGTTGGTGCGATGGGGAGGAAGACCTCCTCCAATGCGGCCTTCAGCTCGGAAGTGTTTTTCGCCTTGTCTACGGCCTTCGCGCCGTAGATGGCCAGCGTATTCCAGTCGGTCACCACATTGGCGTCCGATGGGTGGAAATAACGGACGTACCCATACAGCCGGGCGAAGGTATATTGGTTGGCGGAGGGCGTCTGGGCTTCAGTGGTCTGAAAAGCAATAATGAGTGTAGTGATCAACAGGGATGGGCGGAGCATAACAGGGGATTGGGTAAGGAATATTGAACTGCAACTAAAAATAGCATAATCCCCTTAAAGGAAAAGTTAAAACGGAAACAATAATCCCTGTAACCGCGCGTTTCGCGCACCGGGTTATTTCAGCTCCTGTGTCAGCCCCGCCATGGTGAAGAAGATCAGCAACGCGCCAATGGCGATCAATCCCCATAAACATACTTGTAAAAGGCATTGCCCTGTATCTTCCGGTTGAGGTACCGGCCCAGGAAGATCGCCGGCAGCATGGCCGGTACGCAGATGAGGAAGTATTGGATGACCGTCCACCCCAACAGCCCCTGCACCGCATATCCTACCACGCCGATAAAGCTGGCCGGCAGAAAGTAGGCCTGGAGGGTAGCCCTGAAATGCCGGGCGCTCCAGCCCCGTTTATTGCCGTATACCACCAGCGGCGGCCCATTGATCCCGTAAGCCCCGCCCAGTACGCCGGATAGAAATCCGCAGATGAACAGCCAGAACGGGCTGTCCTGTTCCAGCTTTACGGTATGTTTCGCATTCAGGGTAAAGATGCTGTAGGCGATAATCAGCGCTCCCAGCCCGATCTTCACCCAGTATTCATTTCCGTAAGAAAGTATGAGCAAGCCGAAGGGAATGCCCAGGAGGGCATATAATATGAGCCATTTGGCGCTGTTGAAATGGATGGCTTTATGATCCTGCACTACTACCACCGCCGCTACGAAAATCGACATCAGTACCGACAAGGGAACTGCCACATGCAACGGGATAAACAGCACGAAAAGCGGAACGGCGATCAGTGATTCCCCGAACCCGAACGTAGAGCGCACCAGCGTGGCGAGGAAACTGATCAGGACTAAATATATGATAATGGAAAGCATATCGGAAAAACTGCACAAAATAATAAAAATGAACGGGTTATCCAAGGTTTGGGGTGTAATAAAAAGCGCATGATAAACAAGCCCGCTTTAGATTTGTTATTGAATCATCGACATAAAAGCCATCATCATGGAAATAACAAGAATCGGCACTAAACCCTCGGCCCAGGGCCCTTCGGATTGGTTCACGGGATCCGTACGCATTGATCCCCTTTTCGAGCCCAACGGCGCCCGTCGTGCCGCGGCGGCCAGCGTCACTTTTGAACCGGGCGCAAGAACGAACTGGCATACCCATCCCCTCGGCCAGACGCTCATCGTAACCGCCGGTGTGGGCTGGGTACAGCGGGAAGGCGGTCCGGTGGAAGAGATCCATCCCGGCGATGTGGTCTGGTTTGCCGCCGGGGAGCGCCACTGGCACGGCGCCACCGCCACCAATGGGATGACGCACATCGCGATCCAGGAGAATCTCGACGGCAAAGTGGTAGACTGGGAAGAAGCGGTTTCGGACCAGGATTACAAGTTGAAGTAGTTTGAATTTTGCAAGGATCGGTTTGATTCTCATAAATTAATTAAGACTTCCGGCCTTTATTTTTAACGCTTTAAAATAACGAATCATGAATACGACTACAGTGAAAGCATTCGGCACCCCGGCCGCGGAAGCGCAGCTGGACCAGATGGGCATCAACCGCCGGGAAGTAACCCCGCACGACGTAGAGATCGACATCCTCTATTGCGGCGTTTGCCACTCGGATCTGCACACGGCGCGGAACGAATGGCATTTTACCATGTACCCATGCGTGCCCGGCCATGAGATAGTGGGCAGGGTCGTGAAAGTTGGCGGCCACGTAAGCAAGTTTAAAGTGGGCGACCTGGTAGGCGTAGGTTGTATGGTGGATTCCTGCCGGGAATGCGAATACTGCAAGGAAGACCTGGAGCAGTTCTGCGAAAAAGGGAACATTCAGACCTATAACGGGCCGGATAAACACCTGGGTACGCAAACTTTTGGTGGGTATTCCGAGAAGGTGGTGGTAGACGAGCACTTCGTACTGCGCATCCCAGATAACCTGGACGCTGCCGCGGCAGCCCGTTACTCTGCGCCGGTATCACCACTTACTCCCCGCTTCGCCATTGGAATGTTGGCCCCGGTAAGAAAGTAGGTATCGTAGGCATAGGGGGCTCGGGCATATGGGCATCAAGATCGCCAAAGCCATGGGCGCACATGTGGTGGCCTTCACCACTTCCGAGTCCAAATTCGCGGAAGCCAAACGCCTTGGTGCAGATGAAGTGGTGATGTCGAAAGATGAGAGCCAGATGGCCGCCTTCCATGGTAAGCTGCATTTCATACTGGACTGCGTATCCGCGCAGCACGATATCAATGCATATCTCAACCTCCTGCGGGTAGATGGTTCCCTGGCGCTGGTAGGCGCTCCCGAGCACCCGCTCCCCGTGGCCGCTTTCAGCGTGATTATGGGCCGCAAGAGCTTTGCCGGCTCCATGATCGGAGGGATTGCGGAAACCCAGGAGATGCTGGACTTCTGTGGAAAGCATAACATCGTTTCCGACATCGAGATGATCGATATCCGCCAGATCAACGAAGCTTACGAGCGCCTGCTGAAAAGCGACGTGAAATACCGTTTCGTGATCGATATGGCTTCGCTGAAGCAGTAAGAGGTTTTTCTAAATAACGACGGGCGGCACGCGTAAGCATGCCGCCCGTTTTTTATATGGAGCAATTAGAGATTGCCTGGAAATGGTAAGTGGAAAGGCCTTGTCTATATAAGGCTGGTTAAAAGCTGGAACGGCATTAAAACCTACCTGTTACGGTATAGGTACGACCTGCAAGATAAGGTCAAGGTAAGGTCAACGTAAGGTCCAGTGTAATCTACGGATGATCTACGAATGGTTGTCGAATGGCGGATACGGAGAGAATACGGAGCAGGTGGACTTGATGCGGAGGTGATGTGGGGATGGTGCGGGGATGAGGTGAAGGAGGGAACAAGCCTGTAATTGGGAAGAAGTGCGCCTAAAACCCATGGCAATGCCTGGCGGAGGGAGGCCTTCCGGACATAATGAAGTGGCAATAAGATTTGAAAATGAAAGTGTTATAACAAAATATGGCTCCTATGGCGTGGGGTTATTCCCTTTGGATGGTGAAGCCTTCGATGTCGGTGCGTTCCGCCTCAAAAGGCAAATTTACCAGCAATTGGGGCAGTTGTTTGTGCTGGTGGGCTTTCATTAGTATGGAAACCGGCGAATAATCCTCTACCACAGCGATGATTTCCGCGGCGGTGTACTTCCGGTTCTGGGATACGGCGTCATCAAAGAAAGTTCTCACCGGACGGTAACCAGTAGCGTCCCGGTTCCGGGAACGTCGATGGTCAGATCCGCGCCTGTAAAGGTTTCCTGAGGTCTATTTCCAGGACGGCAGCGTCGGAGCCGGTGACGCGGCGGTTGAGGAAATCGATCCTGGTGCCGATGAGTTTTACTTCCACGCGAACGGCGTTGCGCGGCGCGTAGGGCCGTTGTGCCGGGATGCGGAGCCTGCCGTCTTTGGTGAAGGTAGGCGGAAGCAGCAGGATATCGCCGATCCCCGTGTAAGGATTGAAACGATAGCCTTTGAGGCCCGCGTGGTTATTGCGGCCCGCTTCCACGATCCTTTTGTTCAGCATGTTTACATAATTGCCATCGCACACGATATCGAGATCGGGCATGATAGCGCTGCGGACGAGGGCGCCCTTTCTGCTGGCGGCCCCGAACCATTGTGCGGAGCGTCGGGTAGCGGGTGTTTGCCGTACCGATTCCGGCCGGGTGCGAAGGAACTGCTTCCCGCCCCGGCGGTAGGCAATGACATTACCGAGCTTGCCGGTAAATTTGAAAATTGAATTTAATCTAGCCATAAAAGGACATATTTTGTTAACAGACGAATATACGAAGACACTTTGGGGCCAGATGTTAACGCGCTTAGTTAGTTTCTAATCTTAACCGTATTGTACCTTAGATTTTATCCAACACCCAAAGACTCTGCTTTGCATATTTTCTAACCTAACGGTATCACTGGTTTGGAGGTTTTCGAAATTTGGAATTACATCACCGGATTTACGCTTAAATCCCCTCGTTTGTACTTTCAGTCCCGCCGTCATTACTTCCGTACCGCCGTCGGAGATATTTCATCCTCTATCATATACTTTCATCCCCTAAAACCCCAACTATGAGTTTTTGGAAAAAGTTATTTTCCCCCAATGTGCCGGCTCCCGCAGCTGGTCCTGTTGATTTCTGGAACTGGTTCCAGCAGCACCAGGCCTCCTTTCGGCAAATGGCGGCAACCGGCCAGCTCTCGCAGGAGCATTTCTTTACACCCATGGTGGAAAAGCTGTCCGCATATTATCCCGGTCTCCTGGCGGGTTTGTATCCCGGCGACCCGATGGAGCTGATCATCACGACGCAGGGCAGCGTAAAAGGGTTCGTATTTGCGGAGGAGCTGGTTGCGGCAGCGCCACAAATCCCCGGATGGAAGTTTACGGCATTGCAGCCGGGCAGGCCTGCTTTCGGGAACATGCAGTTCTTCGGTACTACATTTTCCGATCAAAACATGGCTTTCTTTCCAGAAGAGGACCCTGCGTATCCCGGAAAAATCCGGATCGTCATCACGCATGACGACTATCATGCAGACCGCCACGAGGAATTTGTAAACGGGGTATGCCTGTTTATGGACAGTTACCTGGGAGAAGAGTTTGCCGCCGTTCAAATAGACGAGCTCACCGTCGCCGGTAGTAAAGGTGTGGCCGCAGAACAGTTGCCGCTTTCAAAGCTGAAGGATTATATTCTCGCGCGGCGGGAACAAATATCCGGTACGCAATACCCGCGTTACGACGCCGCCATCGATAGCTTTAGCGTATTGAACGGCAAAACGGGGCCCTCCCATTGATGGCCCTGATCAATACCAATGTATTGGAGTGGGAAGGCAAACCCGAATATCCCTGGCTGCTCATTATAAAAGTCGGATTTGAACATTGGCAAAACGGAATGCCTGATGCCGCTACGCAGGAGTTGATGGATACGCTGGAAGACGATCTTATGGACAACATGCCGGTAGAAGACGGGTATATCCACCTGGAAGAGTCACCAGCAATGGTATCCGTGATATTTATATCTATTGCAAGGACTACCGGGCGGCGTCTAAAATTACGCATGCCGTCCTCCGGCAACATGCATCCAGGCTGAAAACAGAATATTCCATTTTCCGGGAACCATATTGGCAATCGATGGACGGCTATCGCATCACGCAACCTTCCTGAAGGTGTCCCAAATACTTCTACGGTCCATTTGCCCTGCAGGTGGACCGTATTTTTATTACATAGAATTTGCAACCATGTTATGATAATAAAAACTCATTGATACCCCAAATGCCCTACTTTTGTCACAGTGAGATTCATCGCTGTCATATTAAGCTTCCTCATCCTCGCGTTCAGCACCACCGCCTGCAGCGACGAGCCGCCTGTGCATACAGAAGGCTCCGCCTTTGAGCTAGTGGAAGGAGACGCGCACCATGACGCGCACACCGACTTCTGCTCGCCCCTCTGCGCCTGCGGTTGCTGCGCAGCGCATGTCATTCTCGCAAAAGGGTATTTCATCCCCGTACTCGCGCCCCACACCGCAGTGATATACTCCGATATCTCCGCCGGAAGACCCTCCGACGTTTCCCCCGCCGTATGGCAGCCTCCACAGGCATAATCAACTGCCATCTATTTCATTCAGTTACTGCCTTTTCCGGCAACGATTCGCCGTACCCGTCATTCTGCAAACTAGTTTGATAGCGGCGGAGTAAAATCTATTACCCACTATGCTCAACAGAATTATCCATTTCAGCATAAAAACAAGCTGATCATAGGACTGTTCACCCTGGCGCTGGTAGCGTGGGGCATCTGGAGCGCCATGCGGTTGCCCGTAGATGCCGTTCCCGACATCACTAACAATCAGGTCCAGATCATTACCCAAACGCCCACCCTGGCCGCCCAGGAAACCGAACAGCTCGTTACCTATCCCATCGAGCAAAGCCTCGCCAACCTGCCCGATCTCGTGGAAATGCGTTCCATCTCCCGGTTCGGATTGTCGGTCGTAACCGTTGTGTTCGAAGATGAAGTAGACATCTACTTCGCCCGGCAGCTCATCAACGAACGGCTCAAAGAAGCGGAAGAGAACATCCCCAAAGGCATCGGTACGCCCGAACTGGCGCCCGTCAGCACCGGGTTGGGAGAAGTGTACCAATACGTCCTCCACCCCAAAAAAGGGTCGGAAGACAAATACACCGCCATGGACCTGCGCACCATGCAGGACTGGATCGTGGCCCGCCAGCTCTACGGCACCAAAGGAGTGGCGGAAGTGAACAGCTTCGGCGGATTGCTCAAACAATACGAGGTGTCCGTCAACCCCGCGAAGCTCAAAGGGATGAACGTCACCATCGCCGAGATCTTCGACGCGCTGTCCAAAAACAATGAGAACACCGGCGGCGCATATATCGATAAAAAGCCCAACGCTTACTTCATCCGTGGTATCGGCCTGGTCGGTAACATGGAAGACATCCGCAACATCGTCGTAAAGACCGTCAACGGCATCCCCGTGCTGGTTCGCGACGTGGCGGAAGTAAAGCTGGGCAGCGCCATCCGTTACGGCGCCGTGACCTATAATGGTGAGAAGGAAGTTGTAGGCGGTATCGTGATGATGCTCAAAGGCGCCAACAGCGCGGAAGTGGTGAACCGCGTAAAGGAGAAACTGGTCACGATACAAAAGTCATTGCCCGAAGATGTGGTGGTAGAAGCCTTCCTGGACCGTACCGACCTGGTAGACCGTGCTATCAGCACGGTCAAGACCAACCTGATAGAAGGGGCGCTCATCGTCATCTTCGTGCTGGTGCTGTTCCTCGGCAACTTCAGGGCGGGGCTTATCGTGGCTTCGGCCATCCCGCTGGCGATGCTCTTTGCGCTGGGGATGATGAACGCCTTCGGCGTAAGCGCCAACCTTATGAGCCTGGGGCCATCGACTTCGGCCTGATCGTAGACGGCGCGGTGATCATCGTGGAAGCGACGCTCCACCACCTGGCGCTCCGCACCTCCACCCACCGCCTCACGCAGGCGGAAATGGACGAAGAGGTGTTCCAGTCGGCCTCCAAAATCCGCAACAGCGCAGCGTTCGGGGAGATCATCATCATGATCGTTTACATCCCCATCCTGACGCTGGTGGGGATTGAAGGCAAGATGTTCAAGCCCATGGCGCAGACGGTCGCCTTCGCCATCCTGGGCGCCCTGATCATGTCGCTGACCTATATCCCGATGATGAGCGCGCTCATCCTTCCCAAACAATTGTCCAACAAAAGAAATTTCTCCGACCGGATAATGGATTTCTTCCACCGGTTGTATACGCCCGTCCTGAACCGGGCCATCCGATTCAAGGTGGCCGTGGTGGCGGCGACGGTGCTGGTGTTTGCCGTTACGGTAGCGTTGTTCAGCCGGATGGGCGGCGAGTTCATCCCGCAGCTGGAAGAAGGCGATTTTGCTTTCCATTGCATCCTGCCGCAGGGAACATCGCTATCTCAAAGTATCGAAACGTCCATGCTGGCCAGCCGCGTCGTGCGGGAGTTCCCCGAGGTGAAGATGGTGGTGGGTAAGACCGGCAGCGCCGAGGTGCCCACCGATCCCATGCCGCCGGAGGCTACCGACGTCATGATCCTGCTCAAACCCAAATCCGAATGGACCACCGCCCGCACTTACGAGGGCCTCGCCGAAGCCATGCTGGAGAAGCTGGAAGTAATACCCGGCGTATTCTTCGAATACAACCAGCCCATCCAGATGCGCTTCAACGAACTGATGACCGGCGTGCGGCAGGATGTGGCCGTGAAGATATTCGGGAGAACATCGATACCCTCGCGGCGCTGGCGCCCCGCGTGGCGGCGGTGGTGCAATCGGTAGCGGGCGCAACCGAGCCCCAGATCGAGAAAACCACCGGGCTGCCGCAGATCACCGTGCTGTACGACCGCGCGAAGATCGCAGCGTATGGGATGAACATAGAAGACATCAACCGGACCGTCCGCACGGCGTTCGCCGGCGAAACCGCCGGCGTGGTGTTCGAGAATGAGCGGAAGTTTGACATGGTGGTACGACTGGACAGCACCAGTCGTTCCTCCATAGACGATGTGCGCGATTTGTTCGTGGCGCTCCCTAACGGCAACCAGGTGCCCTTGTCGCAGCTGGCCGACATTTCCTTCCGCGAAGGCCCCGCGCAGATCAGCCGGGAAGAAGGCCGCAGGCGGATCGTTGTAGGCTTTAACGTGCGCAACCGCGACGTACGGAGCGTGGTGGAAGAGATACAGGAAAAGCTGACCGCGGCCAATATCCTGCCGGATGGTTATTACTATACCTACGGCGGTACGTTCGAAAACCTGCAAAAGGCATCGGCGCGATTGCTGGTGGCGGTGCCTGGCGCATTGGCCCTCATTTTTATGTTGCTGTATTTCACATTCCGTTCCGTTAAGGAATCCATCCTGATATTCACCGCCATCCCCATGAGCGCCATCGGCGGCGTGTTTGCGCTGCTGCTGAGGGGATGCCTTTCAGTATCTCCGCCGGCGTGGGCTTCATTGCCCTGTTCGGGGTTGCGGTACTGAACGGGATCGTATTGATCAGTACGTTCAATCAGCTGGAAAAAGAAGGCGTGAGCGATGTGGTTAAACGCGTGATAGAGGGAACGAAGATCCGCCTGCGGCCGGTGCTGATGACGGCGATGGTCGCCTCATTCGGCTTCCTGCCCATGGCATTGTCGAGGGGCGCGGGCGCGGAAGTGCAGCGGCCCTGGCCACCGTGGTGATCGGCGGGCTGGTAACGGCGACCTTCCTTACGCTGGTCGTTCTGCCCTTGCTTTACATCCTTTTTGCGGGCGGTCTGAAAGGAAGTTGCCCCGGCGGTAGCGGTGATCGCCGTGCTGGGGCTCTTGTTGTTCCCCGTGGCGCATCTGCGCAGGATGGTAAAAGGCTGGGCGTGAACGAAGTAATGTCTATGGCGCAGCAGAACCTCCAATACGGCGTCAATGCCGCGCAGATGAACAAGGCGAAGGTGCAGGTGAGGTCTGCCGGCATGCTGCCGAAGACGGGCGTGTTCGCCGAGAACGAAGACCTCCGGCCCACGGACCACACTGGCATCCTGAAAATCGGCGTGTCGCAGGCCGTGTCCTGGCCGGGACTATACAAAGCCCAGAAGCAATTATACACCGAGCAGGCCCGCTACTTCCAGGCCAACACCGCCGTGCTCGATCTGGCCGTAAGGCGAGACATCCGACAGGTGTATTACCAGCTCTGGTACCTGCACGACAAAGCGCAGCTCTACCATCAGCTAGATAGCATTTACAGCTCCATGACCAGCGCCGCCGTGCTTCGTGTTAAGACAGGGGAGAACCCCGGGCTGGACAGCATCTCCGCGCAGGCGAAGCAGCGGGAGCTGCAGGCGCAGATGGAGCAATTGAAAGATGATATCGCCATCCAGCAGCAGTCGCTCATGCAAATATTGAATACCGGTGATGCTATCCTTCCAGAAGATATGCCGCTGGAGAAGCTGGGGTTCCGGGCGTCCGTTCCCGCCGGCGACAGCCTGCACCCCACACTGGCGCTGCAACAGCAGAACGTGAATATCGCCGCGGCGGGCGTGGCGGTAGCGAAGAATGAGAACCGGCCGGAGTTTTCGGGAAGGTTCTTCAGTCAGCGGTTGTATGGGGTGAATGATCCCTTCAGCGGTTTCTCCGTAACGGCTTCCGTGCCGCTGTTCGGGATGGGCGCTTACCGGAATAAAATAAAGACCGCCCAGGCGGAGGCGGATGTGCAACGCAGGCAGTTCGAATATGACAGGCAGGTATTCACCACGCAGCAGCTGCAGATGATGAAGGAAGTGGAAAAAACAACCGCATGCTGACGTTCTATGAACAATCCGGTCTCCGGCAGGCGCAGGATATCATCAGCGCGGCCACGCTGGCCTACCGGTCCGGCGAGATCAGCTTCGCGGAACTGTCGCAGTTCATGACCCAGGCCATCACCATCCGCCAGAATTACCTCGACGCGCTGAACGGGTACAACCAGGCGGTCATTCAATACAATTACTATAACAACCTTTAATACATCGACCATGAGCAGGAATATCATCATCACGGCTTTATGCGCAGGCGCCCTCTGGCTGGCGGCCTGTTCCCCCTCCGGTAAAGGAGAGGCGGGGAAAGAAGCGCAGGCAGGCGGTCATGACGAACATGAACACGAGCATGAAAACCCCAATACGGTCACGTTCACCGATGACCAGGTCAAAAGCATCGGGCTGACCACCGGAACCATCGAGACCAAGCAGCTCACGGCCTCCCTGAAAACCAACGGGGTACTGCGGGTGCCGAACCAGAACAGGGCTACGGTCAATTCCCTGTACAGCGGCGTCATCCGGTCGCTGGTGGTGCAGCCGGGGAATACGGTCCGCAAGGGGCAGGTCATCGCCACCATCGGCAACCCTTCCTTTGCTCAGTCGCAAAGCGAATACCTTACGGTGATGACGCGCATCCGGCTGGCGGAGCAGGAAGCGGCCCGCCAGAAGGAACTGAACGCCGGCAATGCGGGCGCGCTGAAGAACCTCCAGGCCGCGGAAGCCGAACTGAGAACGCTGCAAACCCAGCAATCGAACCTGGCGCAGCAGATCCGGATGATGGGGATAGACCCAGCAGCGTTATCGAACGGGAAGCTGGTGTCCGAGTTGTCTGTCCGCAGCCCGATCAATGGCGTTGTAAGCAATGTAGGCGTGCAAATGGGCAGCTATGTAGACTTGACGACGCCCATCGCCGACATCGTAGACAATAGCCAGCTCCACCTGGACCTGTTCGTGTATGAAAAAGACCTGGCAAGGCTCCGCAACGGGCAGATCATCCACTTCACCCTTACGAACAACCCCGGCAAGGAATACGACGCGGAGATCTTCTCCATGGGCTCCACGTTTGAAGGGGAGGCCAAGGCGGTGTCCGTCCACGCGAAAGTGAAAGGCGATAAATCGGGACTGATAGACGGTATGAACATCACCGCTATCATCAGCCTGGAAAAAGCCAGCGTTCCGGCCATTCCCACGGAGGCGATCGTGAGCCACCAGGGCAGGACTTCATCTTCATCGTGACAGACCCTCACGCGGAGGAGGAGCACCACGACGAGAAGGATCATGGCCATACGCACGGCGAATCCGAACCGCACGATCACAAAGAAGCGGCGCCCGAAGGTAAAGGCGGCGGCGTCACCTTCGAGAAGATCCCCGTGGTAAAAGGCACGACGGATATCGGGTACACCGAGATCACCCCGCTGAAGGAAATACCCGCCCACGCGAAGATCGTGGTGAAGGGGCGTTCTTCGTACTGGCGAAAATGACCAATACGGGCGACGGGCACGCGCATTAGCGGGGCATTTGACATTCAGGGCATTTCTGCCTACCTTTACGGCGGTGAAAAAATGCCTGGCAGTCATATTACTGGTCGCATACATCCTCTCCGGCAACGAGATCCGGGAAGTGATGAAGTTGCCTGTGCTCTTGCAGCACTACCAGGAGCACAGGCAATTAGATGCGGGCATTTCCTTCACTAAATTCCTCATCGACCACTACAATGACATCCCGCATACCGATAACGACGAAGAGCGGGATAACCAATTGCCATTCAAGAGGGTGGATACGAATATCCTGACCAGTCCGGTGCTGCCCGCCACCTTTACCGTGGCGCTGAAGAAGCCTGTGATCCCCATTGTGTCTGACGATCCGCACCCCAAAAACGATAACCTGATCCCTTCCGCCAGCATCAGCAAGATCTGGCAGCCTCCCAAATCCGGGCGCATCATCATAGCGTAAGGCCTGTCCCGCCCAGGGGCCGGTCCTGTTCACCATTTCCGGATTTATTACAATAGACAATTCATGTTGAATAGAATTATCGGGTTTTCCGTGAGGAATAAACTCGTTGTGGCGTTGTTTACCATCGCACTCATCATCTACGGCGTGTTTGAGCTCTTCAAGCTGCCGGTGGATGCCGTACCGGACATCACCAACAACCAGGTACAGATCATTACCATCGCGCCTTCTTATGGCGCTACGGATATAGAGCGCCTCGTCACCTTCCCGGTGGAGCAGGCCAGCAGCAATATCGCCGGGATCACGGAGATCCGCAGCTACAGCCGTTTCGGGTTATCGCTCGTGACCCTGGTGTTTGACGACGACGTAGATATCTACTGGGCGCGGCAGCAGGTTTCCGAGCGGCTGGCGGTGATCCAGAATCCATCCCCGACGGGATCGGCAAGCCCGAAATGGGCCCGATCTCCACGGGGTTAGGGAAATTTACCAATACGTCGTAAAGCCGAAAAAAAGGCTTCGAAGGAAAATATGACATCACCGGGCTGCGTACGATCCAGGACTGGATCGTACGGCGGCAGTTGCTGGGCGTGAAGGGCGTGGCGGAAGTAAGCAGCTTCGGCGGAAAGCTGAAGCAATACCAGGTGGCCATCGACCCCGCCAAGCTGCAGGCGCATGGCGTGACCATCGCCGATGTGTTCCGCGCGCTGGAAACGAATAACGAAAATACCGGCGGCTCCTACATCGAAAAGCAGGCGGCCGTGCTGTATATCCGGAGCGAGGGGCTCATCGGGAGCAAAGAAGACATCGAGCATATCGTGTTGAAGAACACCAACGGCGGCTCGCCGCTGCTGATCCGGGACGTGGCGGATGTGACCATCGGCGCCGCTACCCGCTACGGGGCGCTGACGTATAACGACGAAGGCGAAGTGGCCGGGGCGATCGTGATGATGCTCAAAGGCGCGAACAGCAACGTGGTCATCGAAGATATCAAATCGAAGATCGCCGAAATACAGCAGACATTACCGGAAGGCGTGGTGATTGAGCCCTTCCTGGACCGGACGGACATGGTCAGCAACGCCATCCATACGGTGGAAGTGAACCTTATGGAAGGGGCGCTCATCGTGGTCTTCGTGCTGGTCATCTTCCTGGGAACCTGCGGGCGGGACTGCTCGTGGCTTCCGTGATCCCGTTGTCGATGTTGTTTGCCGTCATCATGATGAACGTGTTCGGCGTGAGCGGCAACCTCATGAGCCTGGGCGCGCTGGATTTCGGGCTGATCGTGGACGGCGCGGTGATCATCGTGGAAGCGGTCATGCACCAGCTCAGCCATAATAAGAAGTTCGCGGGCGTGATGATGCTCAGCCGTCAGGAGATGGACGGGGAAGTGAAGGGCGCTTCCTCCAAAATGATGAACAGCGCCGTGTTCGGACAGATCATCATACTCATCGTTTATCTCCCCATTTTCAGCCTCGAAGGCATTGAAGGGAAGATGTTCAAACCCATGGCGCAGACGGTCGCCTTTGCCCTGCTGGGGCCTTTATCCTGTCGCTCACCTACATCCCCATGATGAGCAGCCTCGTGCTCAGCCGGAAGATCAAAACGAAGGCCAACCTGTCTGACCGGATCATGGCGAAGATCGAAACCCGCTATACCGCGCTATTGACGAAAGCGCTGAAGATCCCCAGGATCATCGTGGGTGCGGTGATCGTCCTGTTCGTCATATCCGTGTTCGTACTGACGCGGCTTGGCGGGGAATTCATCCCTTCCATCGAAGAAGGGGACTTTGCGGTGGAAACGAGGGTGCTGTCTGGCAGCAACCTGAACACCACCATCGAAAACGTACAGAAGGTAGCGGGCATATTAAAGAGCCGCTTCCCGGAAGTGAAGAATATCGTGACCAAGATCGGGAGCAGCGAAGTGCCGACGGAGCCGCTGCCCATGGATATGGGGATATGATCATCAACCTGAAACCCAAGTCGCAGTGGACCTCCGCCAGATCGTTCGACGAACTGTCCGGGAAGATGGGCGCCGCGGCGGCGGAAGTGCCTGGCGTTACCACCAGTTTCCAGTTCCCTGTGCAGATGCGCTTCAATGAACTGATGACGGGCGCCCGGCAGGACGTAGTATGCAAGATCTTCGGGAAGACCTCGACACCCTGGGCGTGTATGCCAAACAACTCGGTAATATCGTCCGCTCGGTGGAGGGGACAACCGAGCTATATGTAGAGCAGATCACCGGCACCCAGCAGATCGTCATCAAATACAACCGTGCCGTGATCGCGCAGTACGGGCTGAATATCGCGGACATTAACCGCAATGTGAACGCCGCCTTCGCCGGGCAGAGCGCCGGCCTCGTATTCGAAGGGGAGAAGCGTTTTGACCTGGTGGTAAGATTACAGAACGATAAGCGGACGGATATCAATGACGTCCGCCAGTTGCTGATCCCCACGCCGGCGGGCACGCAGATACCGCTCTACCAGGTAGCGGAAGTGGAACTGGCAGACAGTCCCAGCCAGATCCAGCGGGAAGATACCCGCCGCCGGATCCTCGTAGGCTTCAACGTGAGCGGCCGCGATGTGGAAAGCATCGTGGGCGAGCTGCAGGAGAAAGTGTCCGCCGCCATGAAGCTGCCGGCGGGGTATACGGTGAGCTACGGCGGATCTTTCGAGAACCTGAACGAAGCCAAAGCGCGGCTGTCGGTAGCGGTGCCGGTATCCCTGATACTGATCTTCCTGTTGCTGTATTTCGCCTTCAATTCCATTAAATACGGATTACTCATATATACCGCCATCCCCTTGTCCGCCATCGGCGGCATCTTCCTGCTGGCGATGCGGGGCATGCCTTTCAGCATCAGCGCCGGCGTGGGCTTCATCGCGCTCTTCGGGATCGCGGTGCTCAACGGGATCGTGCTGGTGGCGGAATTCAACCGGATCAAAAACGCAGGGGAAAAGGATATGCAAAAACTGGTGACCCAGGGCACGGCAACGCGGTTGCGGCCGGTGCTCATGACGGCATTCGTAGCCTCTTTAGGCTTCCTGCCCATGGCGCTCAGCAACGGCGCCGGTGCGTCTGTGCAGCGGCCGCTGGCTACCGTCGTGATCGGCGGGTTAATGATCGCTACTTTCCTGACCTTGTTCGTATTGCCCATCCTGTATATCGCCTTCGAGAAAGGGATCCGCATCAAACCCCGGCGAATGGCGGTAGTGATCGTGATCGTATTGTCTTCTGCCGCAGCCCGGGCGCAGGATACCATCGGTATCAGCGCGGCGCTGGACAGCGCCGTGGCCAACAACCTGCTGGTACAGAACCGGCGCCTGCGCGCGCAACAGGCGAAGGAGCTCACCGGCACGGCCACTAACCTGCCGAAAACGACTGTCAGCGCAGAGTACGGGAAATTCAACAGCGCCTTCACGGACGACCGCATATCTGTGATGCAGAGCTTCAGTTTGCCGGGCGTGTATGCCCGCCAGCACAAACAACTGAAGGAAGAGTGGAAAGCCGCCTTGCTGGAAGTGGAGCTGAAGGAAGCGGAGATCCGCAAAGTAACTGCCGGCATCTTTACGAGCTGCTGCTCGTCGGAGAAAAAGAGCGGCTGCTCTCGCGCATGGATTCCAGTTATAGCGCTTTCCTGCGCATCGCTACCCTGCGGCTGAAAGCAGGGGAGAGCAACCTGCTGGAAAAAGCAGGGGCGGAGAACCAGCTGATCCAGCTGCGGGTCTTGCTGAAGAACCTGCAACAGGAGAAAACCATGCTGCAACGGCAGTTCATGCTGCTGCTCAATACCCGGAGGTGAGAATGCCGCAGGCTGCTTCCATCCAGGCGGCGCAACCCATACCGGATAGCGCCCTGCTGGCCGGCCACCCGGCTTTGCAATGGCAGCGGCAGCTGGAAGAAGCGGCTGGCGCGGCGGTGAAAGTGGAGCAATCCCGCCTGCTGCCGGACCTGACGGCGGGGTACAACAACCTCAGCATCCGCGATGGCGTCAAGTACGGGAGAACGGACCGTTTCCAGTCGTTCCGGTAGGGGTAGACATTCCCATCTTCGCCGGTTCCCAGAAAGCCCGCGTCCGTTCCGCCAAAACGGCCCTCGCCATGGCGCGGAACGAGACGGCCCAGCGGCAGCAGTCCCTGGAAGCGGAATACGCGGCCGCGCTGAGCCAGGGAGCAGTTCCGCAGCATCGTGGCAGACTTCGAGCAGGGCGCCCTCGGCAATGCGCGGGATATCACCGCCACGCTTAACCGGCAGCTGGCCGGCGGGGAGATCAACTATCTCGAATGGACCGTGCTCAACCAGCAATCGCTGGGCACGCAGCTCGATTATCTCGAAGCCGTCCGTAACCTCAACAACAGCATCATACATCTCCATTACCTTTTAGCGCAATAAACCATGAAACGCAGGAATATCACATATAGCATCGCAGCACTCGCCCTTGGCGCCATCAGCTATGGCTGCGGCGGCCCCAAAGCGGCCCCTGAGGAAGCGAAAGCGCCCGCCGAAAGCAATATCGTTACGCTCAGCGCCCAACAGCTGGCCAACACCAGGCTGAAGACAGACACCCTCAGCCGCAAGAGCATCAGCGGCACCCTCCGCGTCAGCGGCCAGGTAGACGTGCCCCGCAGAACCTTATTTCCGTGAGCATCCCCTGGGCGGGTATCTTAAAGCCACCAGCATGATGCCCGGCACCCACGTGCGGAAAGGGGAACTGCTGGCGGTGATGGAAGACCCGCAATACATCCAGCTGCAACAGGATTACCTCACCGCTAACAACCGCCTGGCTACGCCGCTAAGGAATACGAACGGCAGAAAGAGCTCAACAGCAGCAAAGCCGCCAGCGACAAAGTGATGCAACAGGCCGAAAGCGAATACCGCACCCTGAGCGTGGAAACCAAAGCGCTGGCCGCAAAGCTCAGCCTGCTGGGGATCAATGCCGTCCGCCTCACGGAAAACAACATCTCCCGGACCATCAACATCCATTCACCCATTACGGGGTATGTCAATAAAGTGAACGTCAATATCGGGAAGTACGTTACGCCCTCTGACGTGATCTTTGAGCTGGTGAACCCGGAAGACATCCACCTCAACCTCACCGTCTATGAAAAAGACCTCAGCAAGCTCTCCATTGGCCAGCATGCTTATGCATATACCAATGCGCGGCCAGATCAGCGGTACGACAGCAAGATCATATTGATCAGTCATTCCGTCAACGAGAACCGCAGCGCCGAGGTGCATTGCCACTTCGAACAATACGACAAGAACCTGGTGCCCGGGATGTTCATGAACGCGGAGGTGCGGCTGAATAATGTGGAGGAAAGCGTGCTGCCCGAACCGGCTATCGTCAACTTTGAAGGAAAGGACTTCATCTTCATCAAAGAAGCGGAGGGCACATTCCGGATCCTGGCGGTGGAAAAGGGGCAGACGGACGGGGGCATGACCGTTATCGCCACGCCCGGGCTGGAAGGGAAGCAGATCGTGACGGAAGGGGCGTATACGCTCCTGATGCAGATGAAGAATATCGCAGAATAATGAACGGAACACCATATGCAGAACGAAGGGCCGCCGGTATGGCGGCCTTTCTTTGATGAGTTTGGGATTCCCTGAAATTCCCCGTATCTTATCCAGACCTAAAAACCCGACATCCCATGAACCACTCCCGTCGCGAATTCCTGCAATATTCGGCGCTCTTTGGCGCCGCAGCGGTCGCCTCGCCACTCGCAGGCCTGGCCGGATTCTCCCAACAGAAGAAACTGGGCATTGCCCTGGTTGGACTGGGCGGTTATGCCACCAATCAGCTGGCGCCGGCCCTGTTGCAGACACAGTTCATAGAGCTGCGGGGATCGTGACCGGCACGCCCTCCAAGATACCCGCCTGGGTAGATAAGTACCGCATCCCCGAAAAGAATATTTACAACTACGAGAACTTCGACCGCATCGCGGATAACAAGGATATCGATGTGGTTTATATCGTGCTTCCCAATTCCATGCACGCGGAATTTACCATCCGCGCCGCAAAGGCCGGCAAGCATGTGATCTGCGAAAAGCCCATGGCCGTTAGCGTTAGAGAAGGGCAACAGATGATCGATGCCTGTAAGAAAGCGGGAAAGCAGCTGGCCATTGGTTACCGCCTGCATTACGATCCCTTCCATATGGAAATGATGCGGCTGAGCAGGGAGAAGGTATTCGGGCAGGTGAAGCTCGTGGAGGCCAGCGATGGTTTCCGGGCTGGAGATCCGAACCAGTGGCGGCTCAAACATGCCCTTTCAGGCGGCGGTCCACTCATGGATGTAGGCATCTATGCCATCCAGGGCGCGAGGTACACGGTGGGAGCGGAGCCGATTTCGGTAACGGCGCAGGCATTCCCAAAACGGACCCCGTGAAGTTCAAAGAAGTGGAAGAATCGTTGTCGTGGCAGCTACAGTTCCCTGGTGGGGCCATCGCCAATTCCTTCACCACTTACATTACCGGCGTCAACCGGCTGTATGCGGCGGCGGAGAAAGGGTGGTTCGAGGTGAACAATGCTTTCGGATACGGCGGGCAACAGGGCAGAACAGCCAGCGGCCCCATGACCTTCACCCACATCAACCAACAGGCCGCGCATATGGACGGTGTAGCGAAAGCCATTTTGGAAAACCGGCCGAACAACGTACCGGGAGAGGAAGGGCTACGGGATATGAAAGTGATAGAAGCGATATATGCATCGGCTGCTGCGGGCGGAAAGTCTGTCAAAATCGGTTAACTGATCCAGGAGTGATTGCTAGTCTTCCAGTTTAAACCGAATGGGTATACAATAATCCGTTTCCACTTATGCGCCACTGGTTTCTACATGCTGGACACGCCCGGTTTTATCAATTATGAATACGACGAAAACGGGGCTGGTAATACCACTGTCGGCGGCCATTTTAGGATACCTTAGCTGCGTCTTCAGGTATTTTGCCAACGCTTCGTCTCCACCAGGAAACACAGGCGGAGGATATATGACACGCTGCGCTTTCGTGGTGAGAGAGGCAGCCATCAGGCTGGGAAATAACCATTTTTTCATGGGGAAATCGGTTTTCTGTTATAGGTTTATCCAAGGGCCGGACTAATCCTGCAATGTGAATCTGATTGGAAGGTTCCATTGTACAGCGACTTCCTTCCCGTTTTGTTTGCCCGGCTTCCACCTGGGCATGGCTTTGATAACCCGGATCGCCTCTTCCTCCAAACCGCCTCCTTTTTTAGTGCCGATGGTTTTGACGTTATAAACGGTTCCGTCTTTACCGATGATGAAAGAAGTGAATATGGTCCCTTCGATGTTTTTTTCCGAGGCAGCTTTGGGGTATTTGATGTTTTCGGAAAGGTACCGGCCAATAGCATCGTCACCTCCGGGAAAGATGGGTGGTTGCTCTACGAATGTAGCTACATCGTCATTCTGCTCCGGCGCCGGCGAACCAGGATCCTGGGTTGTAATTTCGATCATCGGACTGGCAGTAGCCTCCTGTTCCTTTTCACTGAATACGGATTTCGGTTTCCCCCATACAAACTTACCTTCTGGGGTACACTCATAATACTCATTGTAGAACCCTTCGTTGTTCATTTGCCCGAATACTCCTTCCCATAATGCATACTCACCATCGTCGTCTTTCCGGTTCAGCGGAACGCCGCGCCGTACTTCTTCCGGCTTAGACTTGTCTTTGTAGACAGTGTTCCCTGGTGCGGGGTAACTTCTGATTTCGACATCTTCCGCGATCAATACGAGGTAATACCATACATTATCTTCGTCACGGAACAACTTGGCCCCGCGGAACAAATCGCCCCGGCGCGTGGTATGGCCTAAGTCCGCATCGTGCTTTTTCGCAAAGGCGTACATGGCAAAATCAGACAACGGAGCAATGTGCTGTTGCGGCACTTTTAGTTTAGAGAGATAAAGCAGGTGGTCTTTCCGGGTGTTTTTGATCTGAAACGTTGCACCCAGCATGTTTTCCAGCGTTTTCTTGTCGGTGGTAATCCTGGCTAATGCCTGTTTGAGGTCGATGGCGGGATTGTTTCTATCCTTCAGCAGGGGCGCATACATCCCTGTGAATTCTTTTGCATTCGCATGATAAGCGTCTTGCATGGCTTTGGCGAATGCGGAGATGGCAGCGTTGGAAAGTTTTAACGGCTGCGCCTGTACGGCCATAGAAACCATCACCAGGCTGAGTAAGAACCATTTTTTCATAGGTAGGGCTAAGGAATTTGCCTGCTAAATTAGCATAATAATTTAAATTAATGTGTCTCCTTATTCTAATGTCGCATTCGGCCCCTCATATTGACGCATCCGCACAGCCGGCATGTTAGCATTGTTGCCGAGATTTGCATCATACCATAAAACCTGAACGAAATGCAGAAATTACTCGTAGTATTTACCCTGGCGCTGGCCACCGCCGCATGCCAGCCCGGCGAACAGAACGCACAGGCAGACCCGATGCCCGCAAAGACTCCACCGCCCAAACCCTGCAGCCCAAAGACAGCGGCTATGCGGATGTAAACGGACTGAAGCTTTATTATGAAGTATACGGCCAGGGCAAGCCCATTGTGCTGCTCCATGGTTCTTACATGAATATTCCCCTGAACTGGGGGCAGATCATCCCGTTATTCGCAAAAGACCGCCAGGTGATCGTGGCGGAAATGCAGGCGCATGGCCGTACGAAAGATACCGACCGCGAATTCAGCTATGAAGGCATGGCGGATGATGTTTCCGCATTGTTGAAGCATCTGAAGATCGACAGCGCCGACGTGCTGGGTTATAGCATGGGCGGCGGCGTCGCTTTCCAGACCGCCATTCGACACCCCGAACAAGTGCGCAGGCTGGTGGTGCTTTCTGGTACCTATACGCATGACGGATGGTGGGCCGATGTGGAAGCGATGTATTCGACCATGGATGCGTCCATGTTCAAAGGATCGCCCATTGAGCAAGCCTACCTGCAATTCGGGAATGATTCGGCAAAGTTCACGGACTACGTGACGAAAGTTATCAGTATAGACCTGAAGCCGTACGACTGGTCGAAGGAGGTGAAGAACATCAAAGCGCCGATATTCATGGCGATCGGGGATGCGGACGGCATCCGTTATGAGCATGCGTTGGAGCTCTTCCGCGCCAAAGGCGGCGGAAAAATGGGGATATCCACGGTATGCCGAAATCGCGCCTGGCGATCCTGCCTGGGACCACGCACATCGGTATGATGCAACAGGCGGACGTCTGGGTGCCCATGGTCAACAGCTTCCTCGATGCCGACCTGGACGCGCCCCCGCCGTCGTTCTGATCATCTAAGTTTTTATATTGCCGGCCGCAGCTGTCTTACCCATCCGGGTGGCGCTGTGGCCGGTTTCGTTACGGGAAAGGCCACATCCTACAATTAGGAGGGTAAAAAGCACCGTTTACCGGTATTGACCCCGGTAGGCGGCCGGGCTACCTTTGCGTTATTCCTCACATTCTAACGCAAAAAGTAATGGAAACCAAAAGAACAAAACGCATATTGTCCGGCCTGTGCCTCATGGCCATGACAGCATTCGTATCAAGCGGCTGCGGCGGTAAAGACGACGATCCCAAACCCGGCGTGAAACAGATCAATATGAAATTTACCGTGACGGTAGTGGGCATCGAAGCCAATGATAATGTCTATTTCCAGTTCGACGCCGGCAATCACGACGCCAGCCAGTATGGCAAGCCCATGTGGAAGATCAACGGGGTACAGCAAGGTAACGAGACCACGATCAACCTCGATGAAGACGATTTTAAAGGCAATGTAAAAACATACGTGATCGAAACGGTGAAAGCATTCGACTTTGGCGCGCTCAGCCTGGATTACAGTAATCTCAACAACCCCTCACCATCAGTTACAAAGCGGAAATCAACGGCACCGTAAAGAAAACGTGCAGAACCTCGTGGTTCCCGCAGGTGGCAACGATGACAAGAATTTCAAGTACACCGGCCAATAATTAATGGCATCACTGTGTCGTAATAGCAGCATTTTCCAGAAAGCGCACATCCCGTGCGTTTTTTGCGTTGGGGCCGGTCCGTTTGATATGTACCCAAACATCGGTATTTTTAATCCCTGTTTACCTAACTATGCAGCATATCCATTGAAAAAATACTTCATTATACTATTCGTAACCCTGTTCGCACAGGCCACCTTTGCGCAGCCTGTGGTACATGAACAGAAGCACGTGGACAGCCTCCTCCGGCTGATCCGCTATGGCGCCAGCGACAGTATCCGGGCCCGGGCCAGCTTCCTGTTATCCGACTTCTGGTCGTATACCGATACCGTCAAATCCCGGACCTACCTGGAAGAAGGGAAGCGCCTGGCCGGCAGTAACGCCTACATGCAGGCGCAATACTACTTTTACGAGGCCGGACTGATCTTCGACACCGACATCGATAAAGCCCTGACGCTTTACGCGGAATCTGCCAGGCGGTTCAGCCCGTTTCAGTCAACGGAAAGCTATCTTTTCCAGGCGCGTGCCTGGCGCAATTCAGGCGCGCTGCTGCAAAGGCAGAGCAAGGGCAACGAAATGGTGGAAATCATCCTGACACGCGCCATCCCCTGGCGGAAAAGGCGGGCGACCATGCACGGGTGGGCAGTTTTTTACGGATGTGGGTATGGTTTTCATGAACGAGGATCATTACGACAAAGCTGCGTATTACTTCATGAAGAGCCTGGACTATTACAAAATGGGCCATCCGACGATGCACGATGAACTGACCACCATCCTGTTCGCCGCAAACAACTACGCCTATATGGACAGCCTGTCGGCCGCCAAACGCATGATAGACCAGGCCGCTGTGCTCTTGAAGCCATTCCCGAACTCGGAATTCTATATCGATTACGCCATCGGCGCCGCCAAATACAGCCTCGCCGCCAAACAATACAAACAGGGGCTGGAGCATGCCCGGCGGGGCGTTGCGCTGGCCGAAAAACTCAATAAAACCTACAAGCGCGCAGAACTGACCTTCCAGATGTACGAAATGTACACCGCCCTGGGCCAGTACCAGCAGGCGCTGGACATCCTAAGCAAAACCATCGACGAAACACCGGTCGCCCTGAACATCAACCTGCTGCTGTATTACAAAAGCATGGCCGCCACCTACGAAAGGATGCATAACCTCCCTAAAGCGCACGAATGGCTGAAACGATATAATGACGTGCGCGACAGCGTTTACCCGGAAAAGCTGAAGCTTGATATTGCCCGGATCGAAGCCAAATTCAATACGGCGGAGAAAGAGAAGCACATCATTCAGTTGCAGGCGGAAAAGCAGGACGCTATTTTCATGCAAAAGAACCAACGCCTCATGAACTGGTTGCTGGGGGTGGCGGGGTTGCTGTTATTGTCGGCCACCTTGTCGCTCATCGTCATTTACCGCATTAGTAAAAAGCAGGCGAAGCAAAAGCTGAAGGAGATCGGGCAGCAACAGGAGCTCCGTATCGCCAACGCCCTGCTGGAAGGCGAGGAAAAGGAACGCCGCCGCGTGGCGCGCGACCTGCACGACGGCCTCGGCGGCTCCCTGGCAGGCATCCGGATCAAACTATCCGGCCAGTATCGCCAGCAGCCCGACGCACGGCTGGATGAAGCGATCAACATGCTGGAGGGGTCTATGACGGAACTCCGGCGCATCGCCCACAACATGATGCCGGAAAGCCTGCTCAAAACGGGCCTGCAATCCGCCCTAACGGATCTCTGCGACACGCTGGCCACCGGGCAACTCGACATAGAATTCCAGGCCTCCGGCATCCGCCCCGACATGCCGCATACCCCACAGGCCAATATCTACCGGATCGTACAGGAAGTATTGTCGAATGCGATCCGGCACGGTCAGGCGACAAAGATCCTGCTGCAATGCATACAGGAAGGCCATGTTTTCCTGATTACGGCGGAAGATAACGGCCGTGGGTTCGATGTGGGCAGCGTTACCGGCGGTATGGGATTGAACAACATCCGTTCCCGCGTACATTACATGAAAGGCCGCCTCGACATAGATTCCGTACCCGGCGAAGGAACCGCCATCAATATTGAACTGCATGTCTGACAACGGAAAAATACTCGCAGTAGTAGACGACCATCCCATCCTGGCCGACGGGCTGCGGTCCCTGCTGCTATCCCACGGGGATTCAACGACGTCCGCAGCTTTCATACCGGCCGCGGCTTCATGGATTTCCTGCAGAAGCACCCGGTAGATACCGTGCTGCTGGACGTGGCCCTGCCAGATGCCAACGGCGTGGAGCTATGCCGTGATATCAAAGGGATATCGCCGGAGACGATCGTGCTGGGACTGAGCAGCCAGGCCGAGCGGAGCATCGTTTTGCAGATGATCGCCAACGGGGCAGGGGGCTACTTGCTGAAGAGCACGGGCACGGATGAACTGATCTCATGCATAAAGGAGGCGCAGGAGGGGAGCGTGGTGTTCAGCGGAGATGTGAAGCGCATCCTGGCGAAGGCGCCGCCCGCGCCGACCAAAAAGTTGCCGTCGCTGACACGCAGGGAAAAGAAATGCTCCTTTTGCTGTCGGAAGGAAAGACCACGGCCATGATCGCCGCCGAGCTGCACCTGAGCCGGCTCACCATCGATACCTACCGGAAGAACCTTTTGCAAAAGTTCGAAGTAAAAAACATAGCAGAGTTGCTGGTGCTGATGGTAAGGGAGGGGTTGCTGTAGCAGTTCCGTCAACTTTATAAAAAGGCCGCACCCATTACAGGTGCGGCCTTCGCTTATATGAAAATCGATTAGTTGAAAAGCACTTCATCGACGAATACCCATCCACGGTTCCCCTTGCCGGGGTGCCATTGCGGGATCTTCGTGAGCGGCTTCAATACCAGCTTCACACAGCTGACCTTCGTTTCCGGGAAGTCGCAGTCATAGGTGAGGAAGGAGACCGGTTCGCCCTGTTTTACCGGGGCACGGGCAGCTTTTTCAGCAGGCGCATATTTTGTTTATCCGTTCCGCCCCATACCTCGATGCCTTCCGGCGGGAAGATGTAGGCGTCTATATGGCGAAAGGTGGAGAAACTGATGCTTTTCAGCGATACGGGTTCTTTGAATACAGCGATGGCATCCATAGGTTTGCTGACGTATCCCAGCCATTTACCATTGGCGTAGTTGAAATCGCCTTTTTCCGCGTCCATGAGCGTCTTTGCGCCGTTTCCGGTGTATTGGCCGTCGGGTTGACTGTACAGCGTAATACTATCCGGCAGGTAGGTGGATTTGCTGAAGGAATATTGCACCGGGTCGCTGCTGTACCATCCCGGTTTGCAGGCTATGGCCCGCACTACTGTATTTGAAGTCAGCAGGAGACTGTCTTTGAAGATGGGAGAGCTGGTGCTGTCGGGCGCGGAGCCGTCTGTCGTATAACGGATCTGCACGCCTTTCAGGCGATGGCGAAGTACCAGCTGCATGTCGTCTTTGAAAATGGCGGCGGTGTTGAGCATTTCGGGCTGATTGAGCTTGAGGGGCTCTAGCCCAGCGTCGGAAAAGCCGTTGATCAGCTTCGCCTGTGTAAACAGTTGCTGTGCTTTAGGAAAAGCATCCGCGGTGAAGCCCGTATTCCAAAGGAAGATCTTTTGCAGTGCCGGTGCGGATTTCAAAGCCGCCAGTTGTTCCGGTTTGACGGGCGTGCCCGAGAGGGAAAGGCTTTGGAGGTGTGGTAGTTTTGCCAGTTCCCCAAGCGTGGCGCCGGTGATCTCCGTGAACGACAGGTTGAGCGTCCGTAATTCTTTAAACTGTGCAATAAGCGCCAGGTCTGCGTCCGAAACGGGCATCTTCTGAAGGTGCATTTCAATCAGCTGCCCTTTAACGGGCAGTAATTCCTTCACAGAATTGATATCGAACTTATCCCGGTTGTACCAGTTGGCCACGAGGGAGCTGCGTTGAGCGCCACCGGGTATAGCACACGGTAGTTATTGTTCAGTTTGGCCACGAGGTCTTCATCTGCCGGTGGCAGTTGCGGGGCCGTTTCGCCGGGTTGCAGGCGTACGGCCGCCAGCAGGCGAAGGGTATCGGTAGCAGGCAGGTCTTTCACCATACCGTCGAAACCTGCGCCGTTGCGGATCCAGTGGTGGAGGATCGATATCTCTTCTTCCGTCAGCTGTGGTTTGCCGGCAGGGGCATGTGTTTCTTGTCGCTTTCAGGAAGATGGAGGCGCAGCATGAGCAGGCTCGCCAGCGGGTCTCCGGCGATGAAGAGCTTGCCGGTCTTGCCGCCGGTCAGCAGCTCCCCGGTTTCTTTCATCGATAATCCCCTTTTGCTTTCGATGGGTTGTGACAGCTCACGCATTTCTCTTCGAGGATGGGCCTTACCACGTGCGCGAAGATCTGGGCCTGGTCCAGCGGTACTTTGGGGGCCTGGTACGCCGGTGTTACGGGCGCCAGCACGAAGTTTTCTCCATGGGTGATCACTGCGCCGAAGTGCCCCGTGGCCATGAGCGTAATCACCATCATAAGCGATACCGCCCTCGGCCACCAGGCCATGCCCGCATTGCGGAGCCAGTAGCAGGCGGAGGCGGACCAGAGCACGAGGGCGCCGCCCCATTTATGCCAGAACAAGGCGCCATCGGCCGTATAGCCTTCTTCGTGCGACAGGAACAAGCCCATTACCACCGTCACGGCTGTGCTCAGCGCGCCCAACAACAGCAGCGCCGCGGTCAATTGGTTCTTCCACGCGGCGGCCTCCGGTTCGCGCAGGGGATGAAGAGCAGGACGGCGCCCATGATCAGGAGCACGATGGGAAAGTGCAGCACGAGCGGGTGCATGCGCCCCGCCACCTGGAGCCACGCGGGAACGGCCAGCCGGTCGCCCGCCAACAGTAATACCAATACGAACAGATTGCAGGCAAAAAGCAGGCTTCCGCCGATGCTCTGCCATTGAATTTTCTTTTGATCCATCAGACTCTGCTGAGTTTATAGGGATATACTTTTCCGGAAGCCCATTGCGCAACGTACAGGTTCTCGTCTTTGTCGACGCATACGTCGTGCGGGTGCACGAACACCTTTTCCGCCTGCTGCATGGGCTGCAGTTTGTTGTCTATATAAGTGGGTACCGTACCGCCGATATTGGACACCACTTTGTTGTCCTTGTCGAGGATGGTAACGAAACCGCTGCCTTCCTTATCCATATTCGGTGAGCGAAGCACCGCGGCATAGAGGTGCTTGCCGCGGATCACGGGCCTGCACACGCAGGCGCCGGGTAATGCGATCATTTCCTGCAGCTGCCCGTCCATGGAATAGCGTTTGAAGCAATTGCGGGTGCGGTCGGTCACCAGCAGGGTCGGTGTGCCGCTACGGCGGTCTACGGTGATGCCATGTGCGTTGTCGAGGAACTGATCCCCTGGCCGCGGCCGCCGAACACGCCTTTGAGTTTGCCGTTGCGGTCGTACTGCATGATGTATTGCGAGCCGTATCCGTCCGCGATGTAGATATCCCCGTTATCGGCCACGGTGGTTTCCGTGGGCACGAAAGCTTCTTTCTTCGTGTACTTCCCGCTGTCTGCCGGGTAATCGATGGTCATCAGTACTTTTCCGTCCAGCGTGGTTTTAAACACCTGGTGCAGGTCGGTATCGGTGATGAGGAGGAATTCATCTCCGCCTTCCTGGGCCAGCGTAAGGCCGTGTGCCCCGGGAATGCGGTGCCCCAGCTTTGCAGCAGCTTGCCGGAAGTATTGAATACGAGGATGTTGTTTTTGGTCTCGTTAGTGAGCAAAAGATGCGCCCTTTGCTGTCCTGCACCATTTCGTGGCAGTCTTTAACGGGGAACTTCGCGGCGTCTGCCTTGCTCCATTTTTCATCGAGCCGGTAGCGCATGCCGTGATGACCGTAAACTGGCCCTTGGGGGCGGGCGAGGAGATCGTGGGAGATGTAGAATCCGGCCGTGGCGAGGGCGGCGGAGCGTAGAAATGTTCTTCTTTCCATGTGTTGTCGTTTAGGCCATCAGTCCGGGAATCACGTGTCCCGCAACGTCTGTAAGCCGGTATCGGCGGCCCTGGTGTTTAAAGGTGAGTTTTTCGTGGTCGAGCCCCATCAGGTGCATTACGGTAGCGTGGAAGTCGTGCACATGAACGGGGTCTTTGATGATGTTGTATCCGAATTCGTCGGTTTCTCCGTAAACGATACCGGGTTTCACGCCGCCGCCGGCCATCCAGATGGAGAAGCAGCGGGGATGGTGATCGCGGCCGTAGTTGTCTGCCGTCATTTTGCCCTGGCAATAATTGGTGCGGCCGAATTCGCCGCCCCAGATCACGAGCGTCTCGTCGAGCAGCCCGCGTTGTTTGAGGTCGGTAACGAGCGCCGCGGAGGCACGGTCCACGTCCATGGCCTGGCCGGCCATTTCATTAGGCAGGTTGCCGTGCTGGTCCCATCCCTGGTGGTAAAGCTGGATGAAGCGCACCCCGCTCTCTGAGAGCTTCCTGCCAGCAGGCAGTTGGCCGCGAAAGTGCCGGGCACCATGCACTCCGGACCATACATCTTGATGATGTCGTCGGGTTCGCGGGAGAGGTCAGTCAGTTCCGGCACGGCGGTTTGCATGCGGTATGCCATTTCATATTGCTGGATCTTGGTGCTGATCTCCGGGTCGCCGAACTCCTGGTAGGAGCGGTCGTTGAGCGCTGCCAGCTGGTCCAGCATCTGCCTGCGGTTGGTGGAGTCGATGCCTTCGGGATTATTGAGGTAGAGCACGGGGCTGTCGCCGCTGCTGAACTGTACGCCCTGGTGAATGCTGTCGAGGAAGCCGTTGGTCCACAGCTTCGAATATACGCCCTGTCCGTTGCCTTTCCCGCGGGATAGCAGCACGCAAAACGCGGGTAGGTTCTTGTTCTCGCTGCCAAGACCATAACTCATCCAGGAACCGAAGCTGGCGCGGTTGCCCTGCTGGGCGCCGGTCTGGAAGAAGGTCAATGCCGGGTCGTGGTTGATGGCCTCCGTAAACATGGATTTCACGATACAAATATCGTCCACGATCTTGGCCGTATGCGGGAATAAACTGCTTACCCAGGCGCGGGCCTGTCCGTATTGCTGGAAGTCGAATTTGGAGCCTACGAGGGGAAAGACGACTGTCCGGCCGTCATGCCCGTGAGCCTTTGCCCCATGCGGATGGAGGCCGGGAGTTCCTGTCCCATCATCTCGCGCAGCTTCGGTTTATAATCGAAGCTTTCCAATGGGAGGGGGCGCCGTTCTGGAAGAGGTAAATGATCCGCTTGGCTTTGGGCGCAAAGTGCGGGATACCTGCCGCCAGCGGGGCTTCGCTTTCACCGCTGCTGCCGAAAAGATCCGGGATGAGCAGCGACCCCAGCGCTACGCTGCCGACGCCGAGGCTCAGGTTCGACAGGAATTTGCGGCGGTTCATATTGAGGTGCCGCTCTAAGAATTCATTTTCATGGCGCGTATATTTATCGGTCAGGATTTGGACAGTGTTTCTTCCATGTTATAAATCGTGGTGATCACCTGCATCATAGCAGCCCATTGCGCGGCATCGAGCCCTTTTGCCATGGGGTATTCGCCATGTTGCAGCAGCTTCTTCGCATCGGCCGGTTTGCTTTTGAACCATTCCTGCTGCTGGGTGAAATATTTGCTGAGGATGCTGATCTCTTCGGGCTGCGGCGTCCGGCAAACGATAGACCGGAAAGCCTGTTTAATATTCGCTTCCGTAGTACCGCCCTGTTGCAGCAACCTGCCCGCGAACACCCGCGAAGCTTCCAGCACCGTGGGGTCGTTGAGCATGATGAGCGCCTGCAGGGGCGTATTGGTAGCCGAGCGCTTCACTTCGCACTGGTCGCGGTTGCTGGCGTCGAAGATCATCATGGACGGCGGCGGAACGGTTCTTTTGATAAAGGTGTATAACCCCGGCGGTACAGGCTCTCGCCATGGTCCTGGCGGTAAGTGGCCAGTTGTCCGCGCCCGGAGGTAGCCATCTCCCAAAGGCCGGCGGGTTGGTAAGGTTTTACGCTGGGGCCGCCGATATCGGGCACCAGCAGTCCGCTGGATGCCAGTACGATGTCGCGGACGGTCTCCGCCGGCAGGCGGAACCGCGGGCCGCGGAGAGGTATATATTGTCCGGGTCCAATTCCCGCTTGGCCTTGCTGATAGTAGCCGACTGGCGGTAGGTGGAAGACATGTAGATCTGCTTCATGAGGCGCTTCACGTTCCAGCCATGCTGCATGAAGTCGACCGCCAGCCAGTCGAGCAGCTGCGGGTGGGAAGGAAGGTCGCCCTGCATCCCGAAGTCGCCCGTGCTTTTCACGATCCCTTTACCGAATACCTGTTGCCACATCTGGTTAACGAATACGCGGGCGGTGAGGGGATTTTTGGCATCGAAGAGCCACTGCGCCAGTCCATAACGGTTGGCGGGAAGCGCGCCGGTATTAAACGACATGATGGATGAAGGTGTGCCGGGTTGTACTTCGATGGTCGGGTTGTCGAACACCCCGCGGCCCAGTACGAAGGTTTTGCGAACGGAGTCCTGGTCGCCCATGATGGAAACGATCAGGCGGTTGGTATCCTGCCGGTGGATGAATTTGAGCGTGCCTTCCATGTCTTCGCGGGTGATCTCCATGAAGGGCTTCTTGGCGTATGTTTCCGGTCCGCCTACCACGGATTCCAGGCCTACTTCCTTGACGTTATTAAAGAAGGCATACAGCTGGAAATATTCTTTCTGCGAGAAGGGATCGTATTTATGGTCGTGGCACTGGGCGCATTCCATGGTTACGCCGATGAGGCTTTTGCTGAAGGTATTGGCGCGGTCAAGTACATAAGATACGCGGTATTCTTCATCGATAACGCCGCCTTCTTCGGTGATTTTGTGGTTGCGGTTGAAGCCGGTAGCCAGCAGTTGCTCGCGGCCGCTGTTGGGCATTTGATCACCCGCCAGCTGCCAGGTGACGAAGTCGTTATAAGGAAGGTTTTTATTAAAGGCGTAGATGACCCAGTCGCGCCAGGGCCACATGCTGCGGTAGTTATCGTCCTGGTAGCCGTGGGAGTCTGCGTAGCGGGCCACGTCCATCCAGTGAACGGCCATCTTTTCACCGTAGGCGCTGTCGGCCATCAGTTCGTCGACCATCTTTTCGTACCCGCGTTCTGTGGTGTCTTTGACGAAGCGGTCCATCTGGCTGATGGAGGGCGGCAGGCCGGTGATGTCGAGGCTGAGGCGTTTGAGGAGGCGTTCGCGGTCTGCTTCTGGATTGGGCGAGAGGCCTTTTTCTTCCATGCGCGCCAGCACGAAGCGGTCGATCTCATTGCGCGCCCATCCGTCGCCGTCGTTTTTAGGGATGGCGGGGAGGATGGGGGACGAACGCCCAGTGGGGTTTATATTTCGCGCCTTGTTTGATCCATTTCTGTATGAGATCGATCTCGAAGGCGGAGAGGGTCATATTAGAAGAGGGAGGCGGCATGCGCTGGGTGCTGTCTTCCGTTGTGATGCGCAGGTAGACGGCCGAGGCCATGGGGTCTCCGGGAACGAGGGCGTGCATGCCGGGAGATTCCTTCAGGGCCTGATAGGCGCTGTCGGCGATATCCAGCCGCAGGCCGGCTTCGCGTTTATTGGCGTCAGGGCCATGGCAGGCGAAGCACCGGTCCGAAAGGATCGGGCGGATGTGGAAATTATAGTCCACAGAGTCAGGCATCACTTCGGCGGTCAGGCTTTGCCGGTGGTTGTTGCATGATGTAAAAACGGCGAGCGTGCCGATAGCAATAAGGATATAACGATGGAACATGGTACGATACTGCAATTTCATTGTTCACAAACACAATCAGGCTACTTACTTCACGTGGCTTTAATGATTATATCGACGGTATATTGACCGATACTGAGCGTAAATTTGCATTGTTTTTTATCGCTCCCGATTCTTTCGATTGATTGTTTAAGTGAATATACTATTTAGTATCCGGATTTTCACGGAAATGTGACCAGTGGTTGGCTTTGGGCGGGCGTTTCAGGCGGTTGGGATAACGATGTTCCGATACATACATATTCAGTTGAGAGGGAGATTCAGAGGGGGCTATTTTTATCCTTGAAAATAAGTTACAGTGCCCCGAATGCCGGTAAACGCTGAAAATACGGACGGGCGAACCGTTAGCCGTTAATAAGCAAACCGGGAAAGATGCGGAGGTGTACATATTGGGAATGCTCCGGTCCATTCTGTGGAGAAAAAAATGGCGACAATTTTGCCTAATGGTGCGTGCACTTCAGCGCCCAATACACCAATAAAGGCTGAAACAGGAGGCGGACGAACCGCTTTTTGTCCGAATCCAGCCCGAACGCGTCGCGGTGATGTGCGTACTGCGAAATGTTCCCGGGGAAGACGGCGGTAAAGAAAGCTGCGGCGATCTTGCCCACGGGCTTTTGTTGTTTTTTATTGCAAAGCATCAGCGAGCTCCCCAGCGCCATCTCCGCGATGCCGGAATATACCACGGTATCATCCTTTTTCAGGGGACCCAGTCGGGCACCTGGGCCTGGAACTCCTTCCGCTTAAAGGTGAGGTGTGCGATGCCCGCGAAAACGAGCCCTGCGCCCAACGCTATCCGGGCTGCGTTTGCAATGGATTTGTCTGTCATATGGTCGTTTAGGAACGATAACACAAATACCGTTCCCTAAAGCCGGTGCTGATTTCCTTCCACAAGCGAAAAATACTTAGAAATAGTGATTGACCACAGGCATTCCGCGGACGTACCTTGCGGGCTATTTGGATATACCTGCGATTAATCTCTATAATTATGAAAGCGCTCTTGTCGCTCGCCCTGCTGATGTCTGCCTGTTGTACTGCCCTTGCGCAGTCGAAGGACCGTTCCGGCATAAAAGAGTTTCTCTGGCCATATGATCTCCCTGCCACTAATAACAATGGCCCCATGGACATCAACGTATGGCGAATATTACTTTTTCGCGAAAAGGTCGCGGGAGACGAGTATAAGGTTTGGGTGAACTTCAAGGTAACCCGGATAGAGTTCATGGCGAAATATGGCACCCGCCGGTACAAGTATAAAGGGACGGTTTACCGGGAAGACGAGGTGAGGGCTACCGACGGGCTGACGGACGAGGGGTTCGGTGATCTCCGCCTAACCGGCGTGAGTATCCGGATTACTGCCGGCAATATTAAAGATGCTAAGGAAGTCTACATTGGAACGAGCGGTATAAGCTCGGATGTGGGCCGCGTCACCAAAGACAAGGATATCGACCATCTTTCCTCAATCCTGCCGCTTCCGTGCTCATCAGGGCTAACTGGGAAAACTCGCTTCCCTGGAAAGCCGGCTGTCGGACATGTTGAAGCTGGTGGCGGCGAGGGCATCCTATAAAACGGCCATCAGCGAAGCGGATGCGGCGTTTAACGCAAAGAGTTGGTTACAAGCCCGTTCCGGTTATCAAAGGCGGCCTCGCTTCTCAACAGGGAGGCGTATCCTAAGAATCAGCTGGCCAAAATCGAGCAGATACTGGAAGATGAAAAGAACAAGCAGGCGACGGCTTCCCGGACCAGCGCTGAGCGAACAGAAACTGCTTCCAATAAAAGCGTGAAAACACCAACAGTTGGAACTGATAATAAAACAGCCGGAAACAACAGTACCGGGCCACGTTCCGCTGCTTCGGGGCAGGACGATTACTGGGGCGCGGGAACGAAATCCACGGCCGGAGGCAGCCAGACAGCAGGCGGTGGGAATGCGGATGGTCCCCCCATGGCGATGTCCAAACAGGGTGGGTATTATGTAAAAGACAATACGGGCAAATACGTAGAGGCCACCAAAGAACAGTACGACCAGGTCAAATCAGCATACGATGCGGAACGAAAACGAGACCTGGATGCATCGAATAAAGCGATAAAGGATGCGGCAGACCGGGAAGCTACCGAACGGGCCAATGCCATGTTGCGGAAGTACGAGGCGGATATGGAGGCCAAAAGGATAAAGCAGGAGCGGGATGAGCAATTGTACGCTACCAGTTTCTATGCTTTGCAGGCAAAGTCGCAGGCGAGCTCGGGCATGAAAAGCCTGGCCAGTTTCGAAGGTACGTTCGAGTCGCTGGAAGAGCTGCAATCGGCTTTTGAATCGCAGACGGCCGCTATCCGGCAGCAGCAGGAAGTACTGGCGGACGCCACCAGGAGTCACTTTTCCGCTTCCATGGACTATGCATTTAAGGATGCTGACGCCGGTACGGCGGCGTATAAAGGACTGGCCAATGCCGTAGGCGGCGCGCTGAGCGAAGCTGCCGCGGCACAGAAAGCCCGGCAGGCACGGGAACAACTGGAGCGGCAGCGGGCTGCCCAGGAGCGCCGGATCAGAGAGGCAAGACGGCGGGCGCTGCATAAATTGCGCACTGGGCTGATCGCCGGATATCCCGAAGGCGGCGTGCCCTTATCCTCCCACCACGTTCTTCCGATAACCTGTACTTCTTCGCGTATGTCACTGATAGTACCGTCATAGACGGGGCCAGGCCCGCGGTGTCTGTCAGCAACGTATTCCTGGTGCAGCGCTATGGCGACGGCAGCTGGCCTTTTAAAACAGCCTGCTGGCCGATCTGAAGAAAGCCGCCGGCCCCGCGCCTAAACTTGTACTGGTGGGCTACTATACAGACGAAAGCCAGGCTATCCAGATGCAGGAAGCCTTCCTTTCCATGGCGGAAAAAGCGGAAATGGACGTAAAGACATTCAACTACAAAGGCCGGAAATCTACCGGCACCCCGGGTGGTAGCACTGGTCAGTGGTGGGGAGATGCTGGCGCAAAACCGGCGGCGGATTCGGTAAGGAAAGCGCCCGGCGACTTTTGGAACGCCAGTCCCAAACCCGCAACCGATACCACGAGAAAATCCAACGATTACTGGAAATAACACGACAATCATCAATACACATGAAACGATTATTACTTGTCATATGTCTTAGCTGGTGCGCGATCCCGGTCTTCGCGCAGCTAGGCAAAATGCAATTCGAAGATGCGGAAGAGCAATTTGCGGCGGGAAAGTTCAAAGAAGCCATCGCCTTGCTGGAAGAATCTGAAAAGACCCTCGGTAAAAGCAATCCTATGATCGAGCACCTACGCATCATGTCGCGCGTGGAACTGCTCAAACTGGATCCTGAAGCAAATATCGGTCAGCTGGAGATCGCGCAGAAAGAAGCGAAGGATTTCCTGGCGAAATATGATGGCGACACCCGTATAGAAGACAAATACCGCGATATCTACAAAGCCGGTAAAACGCTTTCCGCCATGCCCTCCAAAGCAGAAATAGAGAAAAGGAGGTCCGACGAGCTCGCCAAAGCCGAAGCGGAACGGAAAGCAGACGAGAAAAGCCTGCTGCCCGGGTACCGGGACGGCCTGACTGCCGAAGCTCTCATCAGCAGGATCCCCGGCTTCCTGAAACAAACCCGGATGGACACGTTGGAGGTGCTGTATTTCGCGGATTATTCCAGGATGGTGTTCATATCGGCCAATACCCGCCAGTCGATCGGGTTTTCGGTCATCGAATCCTATAACGATAAATCGGACCGGGAATGCGCGAAGGCGAAAGCCTCCTACGAGCAAAAAAGGCGCACCTGACGCAGACGCTGGGCGTGGAACCCGTTGCGATGGAAGCGCCGAAGCCGCAGGCTGCAGACGTCGGCGGGTTGATGATGGCGGTTGCCAGTGCCCACAGGACGAATACGCTGACCTGGAAAACCGGCGGCGGGTCCTATAAGCTGGGTACAATGTGTTCCAGCAGTAAACGTGCTACCGTCTCGACCGTCACCGTCACTTACATGAAAGAAAATTAGTCTGATGAAACGATATCTCACGGGAATCTTATTGTTGTTTACATGTGCCGCACAGGCACAGCTGGGAAAGATGCAGTTCGAAGACGCCGAGCTGGCATATAGCGAGAAGAAATACGCGGAAGCCGTTCAGCACCTGAATGACGCGGAGCAATCGAATAAGGAGCCAATCCGCTCATTATGCACCTGCGGGTGCTGTCGAGGGCGGAATTGCTCAAGCTCTCGGCGGAGCCACGCTACGGTATGATCGATTCCGCCCGGACGGAAGCGGAGGATTTTCTGAAGAAATATGACGGCGATACGCGGCTGGAAGATAAATACCGGGAGATTTACCAGGCCTACAAATACCTGAAAACCTTCCCCTCCACCCGCGAAGCGTATGAAACGGAAACCGCCGCGAAGCGGGAGGCGTTCGTCAATGCGGAGGCCATCCGGAAGGAGAAGCTGGCCGTTTTCATGCAGTACACATACGTCAAAGCATTCACGCCCGGCCAGTCGGTCGAGGATTTTAAAAAGCAGTTCGGCGTGAAGAGCAAGCATATCTTCCCGCAAAACGATGGCGATCTGTATGCGAATGGGAGCGATGCCGCTTTAGGTGGCTTTGGGGTGTATTTCCGGAATGGAAGAACGTATAAGTATATATACATGGACTGGAAGCATGATGCGCCCAATCAGGATGCGGCGAAGCAAAAGCTTGCGGATAAGATCGCATACTTCACGGACCTGTTCGGGTTCCCGCCCGAGATCAAACCCAGAGCCTACCGGGATGACAATTACTCCGGCGCGGATCATACCTGGAAGAAGGGGAACAAGACTTTCATCCTCGAAGCCGTCTTCGTTACCAAAGGCCCCAATAATTATACATCGGCGCTATATTACACTGGCATACATTTATGAGGATAGGCCCGCCGCAAGGCGGGCTTTTTTATCCCTGCATCCGTCCTTCCAGCTGCAAATGCTGCAACAGCATGATGGTCTTGGCGTCTTTGATCCGCCCGTCGCGGACCATGCGCACCGCTTCAGGGAAAGGTATCTCCAGCACTTCGATGTTTTCCTGCTCGTGGGCCACCCCGCCACCGTCGTTGATCTTCATGTCCGGGGTATATTCGGCGATGAAGAAATAGAGGATTTCCGTTACCGAGCCGGGCGACATATACACCTCGAACACTTTTTCGATGTTGTGGATGCGGTATCCGGTTTCCTCTTCCGTTTCGCGGCGGATGCAGTCTTCCGCGTTGTCTTTATCCAGCAGTCCGGCGCAGGCTTCGATGAGCATGCCGTCCGGGTTCCCGTTGACGTAGGTCGGCATGCGGAACTGGCGGGTGAGGATGACGGTCTGCCGCTGGCGGTCGTACAGCAGGATCACTGCGCCGTTGCCCCGGTCGTATGCCTCGCGGGAATGGGTTTCGGTGCGCCCGTCGCTGAAGGTGCAGGCGTAAGTAATCTTGCTAAGGGTATGCCAGTTGTTGGCCAGTACCGGGTGTCGAGAATCTGAATGTCTTTGATCATTGTTATTACGGGTTATCGGGGAGGCGCAAAGATAAGGGGTTTAAGGCGTCTAACAGCTGTAGCGAAAACAACTTGCGTCAGGTTGCAGTAAACCATATCTTTACGGTTTAACTTTTAAGACAAAATGACTTTCGATATCCTGCTGACGTTATTCCTCGTTTTATTGAACGGCTTTTTCGTAGCCGCGGAATTCGCCATTGTAAAAGTTCGTTCGTCCCAGATCGAAGTGAGTGCCGGCCGCAGCGCGGCTATTTCCAATATGGCCAAAAGCATCGTCAACAACCTCGACGGCTACCTGGCCGCCACGCAGCTGGGGATCACCCTGGCGTCGCTGGGCCTGGGCTGGGTAGGGGAAGATGTCATGACCACGCTCATCCTTGCGTTATTCGATGCCCTGGGCATGAAATTAGACCCCGCTACAGCGCATAAGATAGCCCTTCCCGTCGCTTTCCTCTGTATTACCATCCTTCATATCGTTTTCGGGAACTGGCGCCCAAATCGCTTGCCATCCGCAAACCGGTGCCTACCACCTTTGCCGTGGCGGTGCCCATGAAGATATTCTACGCCATCTTCCGTCCGTTTATCTGGGTGCTGAACGGCTTCGCCAACGCGATCCTGAAGCTCATCGGCATTACCCCGATCCATGAACATGGAGACATCCACTCGGAAGAAGAGCTGAAGGTGATCATCGCGGAAAGCCACCAGGGCGGGGTGATCGAGGAAACGGAAAAAGCCCTCATCCAGAACGTCTTCAACCTGGGCGACCGGCAGGCCTCCACGCTCATGACGCCCCGCAACGAGCTCGTTTGGCTCAATGTGAACGATTCGCCGGAGGTAAACCGGGAAAAGATCCTCGCCAACAAGCATACGCTGTACCCCCTCACCAATGGAGACCTCGACTCCGTATACGGGTTCGTCTATTCCAAAGATCTGCTGGGCGACAACCTTGAGGCATCGCTCGCTAACCTGGAATCCATCAAAAAAAGCTGCTCCTCATTACCACGCATAACCGTACCTACCAGATCCTGGACCTCTTCCGCAAGGATAAGATCTACCAGGCCATGGTGGTAGACGAGTTCGGCGCCGTGAAAGGATGATCACCATCAACGATATCGTGGACGCGCTGGTGGGGATATTTCCGAAACTAACGAGTTCGAATATGAAATGAAGCGGCAGGACGATGGCGCCATGCTCGTAGACGCGCAGATCCCCTTCGTGGAGTTCCTCGAAAGGATGCACATCCCGGCAGACCAGAAAAAACTTAATCTGGTGAACTTCGCCACCCTCGGCGGCTTCATCCTCGACAGACTGGGCAGGATCCCCGTTCCGGGAGACCATATCCAGTGGCGGGGCTTACGGTTCGAGGTGAAGCAGATGGACCAGCACCGTATCGCCAAGGTGGAAGTCCGCGAGACCAACTAACAAGACATACCGCAAATAAAAATGCCCGCCAGAAGAATGGCGGGCCTTTTTCATATCGTAAAGGGATCATATTTTCTTCATCACCTTCATCTCCAGCCGGAAGGTCACGGCGGTGGTCAGCTTCTTCAGCGCGATGGCCAGCTGGTTTTCCACGGTCTTGGTGGAGAGCTCCAGGATGGCGGCGGCCTCCTTGTACCGCAGGCCGTATTGCTTCACGAGAATGAATACCTCCCGGCATTTGGGGGCAGTTCGCGGATGGCTTCTTCCATCTTGCCCATCATTTCGGAGGTGATCAGCAATTGTTCGGGATCGGGAGAGAACTGCAGCTGCTCCTCGTCGCCCTCCTGCAGGGGCAGGCTGCGCTGGGCAGACAGGCGGCGGGTATGATCCACCACCCGGTTGCGCGCCGCTATGAAGAGATAGACCTGCGGATTGCGGACGTCGCCCAGGAATGGCGCTTCTGCCAACATTGTACGAACACGTCATGCGTTATTTCCTCCGCTGCTTCCCTGTCTTTGAGCAAAGAACAGGTGAAACGGAAAAGCGTCACAAAGAAGTGGTCGTAAAATTGCCGGAAAGCCTGTTGGTCGTCTTCCGCCGTCATTTTCCTGAATAAGGATGCAGTGTCAATCATACCAGCTGCAATTTATCATACGTAGATTATGCTAAAGTTAACAAAACGGAAGATGAAAAAAACGAGTCTCACTGTTACGTGGTAAAGTAGGCAAATTAAATGGTAAAACCAGCAACCCTTTTATTCCGATGCGTGTTGCAAACGATTGATCCGGAAGAAATAATTTTTTACTGAATGCTTTGGGGTTTTTGTGTGAAGGGCTCGTCCTTCTGGTGTAAAGGAACTCATTCAATGCACGATTCACACGAGAGACTATATATACTCATGTCCCGGAAGATGGCGAACGAGGCGACGGACGCGGAGCTCAAAGAGCTGGCGGTCCTGCTTTCCGACGATCCCGGGCTGCACTATACCCTGAATATGGTAGAGGAGCTCACCCCACTCCCCAAACCCGGCGATGCCGCCACAGACGATGAACTGGCGCGCAAGCGGCGGGGAATGAACAAGCTCGACGAACTGCTGGCTCCGGCCGTCCGCAGGCGCCTGCCTGTGCGCTGGATGGCGGCGGCGGGCGTGATGCTGCTGGCGGGAGCGGGCGGTGTATTGTATTGGGTGACAGGTATTTCCAGCCGGCCCTCCGTAGCGGAAACCGCCTTCGGGGTTACGAAGAAGGAAGTTTTGTTGCCCGACGGCTCCGCGTGGTGCTCAACGCTGGCAGCAAACTGACGTACGACTCCGCCGCCCTGGCACGAGGGGAGCGTGTGGTAAGCCTCACGGGAGAAGCTTTCTTCGATGTAAAGGCCAGTGCGGAACATCCCTTTGTTATCAAAACAGGCAAGGTAGACGTGCGGGTGCTGGGCACCACCTTCAACCTGAAAGCGTATCCCAACGACCGGCGCGTGGAAACTTACCTGATATCGGGTAAGGTGGAAGTGGCCTATAAAACGAAAGGAGAAGAGGCGCAGATAAGATTACGGCCCCTCGAGCGCGTGGTGATCGACCTGCCGGAGGCGGACAAGGCGCCGGCGGCGATCGTGAAACCCATTCCCGTGGCGGTGGCGCAGCCCAATTCCGGTGCCGGCGCCGCTGAAGCCCCGAATCAAAGGAGCCCGCCTGGATGCAAGGGCGCCTCGAATTCGAGAACGTCACCTTCGCACAACTCATCAACGAGCTGGAAAGGTGGTATGATGTAAAGATTACGCTACAAAATGATAAGCTGAAAGGCGAGGTATTCTCCGGCGCCTTTAATGACAAACCGCTGCCGGAGGTGCTCCAGGCGCTGCAAATCACCATGCAGTTCCAGTACCGCTTGCAGGAAGGAAATCAAATCGAAATCTGGTAACTATTCACGTACAAAAAAGCTGCGCCTATGATATAGCAATTCAACTCCGCTGACTGTATGGCCACAAAAAAGGAAGTGCGGCAACACCTCCTTTTATATGCTGGCTGAAAACTGCCGCCTTGTCTTGAGAACATGGGGACGGCCCTTTTATTCAACCGACAATTCAAAAATATGAAAAAATCCGTACATGCATTTTACCTGTACCTGAAGAGCGATTAAAAAAATAATACTGCGTATGAAAATGATTTCCGTACTGCTGCTGGCTGCTTTTCTGCAGGTAAGCGCAAATGGATATTCGCAGGAAAAGCTCAGTCTGGATTACGAGAACATCAACATCAAAAAGCTGTTGACGCTGGTAAGCAAAAAAGTGACTACACTTTCCTCTACCGCAACGTAACCATCCCTGACAAAACAGTGAACATCCGCGTAAAGGACGCGCACGTCATGGATATCCTGCGGGAGACACTCGCAGGTACCAACCTTACTTTCAGATTGCTGTCGGGCAAGCTGATCGTGATCACGCCTAACGGGGAAACCGTGAAGGCGCAACCCGTCAGCGGGATCGTGGTATCTGAGGACGGTACCCCGCTCATCGGTGTGACCGTCATGGTAAAAGGCTCCACTAAAGGCACCCAGACCGATGTAAAGGACACTTCTCCTGGAAGCCCCGAAAACGCGACCCTGGTGTTCTCCTATATCGGCCACGAAGCGCAGGAAGTGGTAACCAACGGCTCCGCCGATCTGCGCATCGTCCTGAAAGCAGGCTCCAGCGGACTGACGGAAGTGGTGGTCGTAGGCTATGGCGCACAGAAGAAAGTGAACCTCAGCGGCGCGGTAGACATGGTTTCCGGCAAGGAACTGCAGAACCGCCCTATCAATAATATCGCCAACGGCCTGCAGGGATTGCTGCCGAACCTTAATATCACGCTGGGCAACGGCCGCGTGACCTCCAACGCCACTTTTAATGTACGTGGTTATACTTCGTTGTCGGGCGCGGGGCCCTTTATCCTGGTAGATAACGTGCCGGCATCCGCTGATGAACTGAACCGCCTCAACCCGGCAGATATCGAGAATATCACCGTTCTGAAAGACGCGTCCGCCGCGGCCATCTACGGCGCCCGTGCGGCATTCGGCGTGGTGCTCATCACCACCAAATCCGGTACTACGGATAAACTGTCCATTTCCGTAAATACCAACTACGCGCTGCGCAACCTCGGCGCGGTGCCGGAGATCGTAACCGATCCGTACCTGACGATGGATTATAAGCACCGTGCCGCCACCCCGTTGTACAACCTGTATCCCGACGCCGTGCGCGAATACGCGAAGAAACGCTCCGCCGATCCCTCGCTTCCCGCAGTGATCGTGGACCCTACCGATGCGACCAAATATGCCTATTACGGTACCACCGACTGGCTGCATGAAGCTTATAAAAACTCGGCGCCTACATCCACCACGAACTTCAGCGTGTCTCAGAAGAGCGAGAAAGTGGCATATTACCTTTCCGGGGAGTATTTCCGCTATGAAGGACAATTGAAATACGGCAACGATATCATGAACCGGTATAACCTCCGCGCGAAAGTGAACTACCAGCTCACCGACCGGATTAAACTGGGAGCCAATACCACGTTTACCAGCCGCGACTATAATACGCCCGTGTTCCTGGATGGCAACTTCTTCCATGAACTGAACCGCGTACCTGCACTGTCGGTACCCCGCAACCCCGACGGCAGCTGGACCAAAGACGGCAGCTACCTCCTGGGCAGGCTGCAGGAAGGCGGCCGCACCAAGAACTACATCAACGAATATACCGCCACGCTGAATGGTGAACTGAGCATCATCAAAGGCACCTGGGACCTGAAAGGCGACGCGACCATCCGCCGTACCAACAATACCATCAATTCTTTTGACGTAGGAATACCCTATTACGACGGCCCCAACCAACCGGTGAAATACTCCGGTTCCAATCCTGCCTATGCCAGCACCGGTGCAGATGCGGCGCGGTATAACGTTTTTAACGTGTATACCGATTTCCATAAGACCTTCGCGAAAAAGCACTATGTACAGGCACTCGCGGGTTACAACCAGGAATATCGTTACGATGAATCCACCCGCGCCACGCGCCAGGGCCTGATCAGCACATCGCTGCCCACGCCCCAGCTCGCCACCGGTACCGTTACGCAGTCGCAGGGTATCTCAGACTGGGCGGTGCAGGGCCTGTTCTACCGTTTGAACTATATCTATAACGATAAGTATATCGTGGAGCTAAACGGGCGGTACGACGGTACGTCCCGCTTCCCTTCCAAAGACCGCTGGGGCTTTTTCCCCTCTGTGTCCGCGGCCTGGTGGTAACGGGCGAGCAGTTCTTCAAGCCCATCGCGCAAAATATCCGGCTGGATTACCTGAAGTTCCGCGGTTCCTACGGTTCCCTGGGCAACCAGGCAATTTCGCAGGCATATGCGTATATCCCCACCATGTCTTCCGGCCAGATCGGGCAGATACTGGACGGCTCGCGCCGATGATGGTGAACCAGCCCGGCGCGGTATCCGCTTCCCTCACCTGGGAAAAGATCAAAACGCGCAACTTCGGCGTGAACATGGCCTGGCTGAATAACCGCCTGACGGTTGATGCCGATATTTATACCCGCGAAACAGAGGGCATGCTCGTGAAATCCAAGACGCTGCCATCCGTTTTTGGTACGGGAGAGCCTAACCAGAACGGCGCTTCCCTGAAAACGAACGGATGGGAGCTGAGCTTTAAATGGAGCGACCATGTGAACGTAGGAGGTTCTCCGCTGAACTATTCCGCCCGCTTCATCCTGGCAGACAGCCGCGCTTATATTACCAAATACGATAACCCCACCCGCCTGATCGGCGACCGTTACATAGGCGAGGAGCTAGGGAGATCTGGGGCTTTACGTCGGCAGGGTTCTTCCAGTCGGAAGACGAGCTGCAGAAGTGGGCAGACCAGACCGCGGTAGGGTCCGACGATCAGCGTTATAAATTCTATGTGGGCGACCTGAAATTCGCCGATATGAATGGCGACCGCAAGGTGGATTATGGCAAAAATACCGTGGATGACCCGGGAGACCGCCGTATTATCGGTAACAACCGCATGCGGTTGCCCTATAGTGTTGACCTGAGCGCAGACTGGAAAGGTTTTGACCTGCGGGTGTTCTTCCAGGGCATCGGCAAGCGCGACTGGTACCCTAACCCCAGCAACCACTACTTCTGGGGCGTATACGCACAACCCTGGGCCAACGTACAGGTGCATAACCTAGACGCCTGGACCCCGAGAACCCGAACGGTTACTATCCCCGCCTGAAAGCCTATATCGCGGAAGATGGTTCGGAGCTGGGAGCCGCACAGACTGGCTACCTTCAGAACGCGGCCTACCTGCGCCTGAAGAACATTACCGTAGGATACACCCTCCCCGGCAGCTTTACCCGTAAAGCACGTATCGAAAGATTGCGCTTTTACTTCAGCGCGGAAAACATCTGGACCAGGTCGCACCTGAAAGCGAAAATCGATCCGGAAGGACTGGACGGGTCCGTATATCCCTTCCAGCAAACCTACTCCGGTGGCCTGAACCTGAATTTTTAACGGAAAAGCTAACAACACATGAAAAAGATCAAGCTGTATATATGTTTCGGAATGGTGACTGCGGCGGCGGTATCATGCAAAAAGATTTCCTCGACCGTTTTCCCAAGACCGAAGTGACGAAAGAAGTATTCTTCAATACCCCGCAGGACCTGGAGACCTACACCAACGGGCTCTATGTCCAGCAGGGCGTTCCTTTCAATGATATCGAGTCAGATAATACCAGTAATTATCAGGCTGCGGGATACATAGACGGCCTTGTGCGTGGCACTACCACGCCGGTGACGGTAAGCGGATGGTCTGACTGGGACCGGCTGCGCCGTATTAACTTCATGCTCGAGAACTCAGGCAAGGCGCAGGGCGACCAGGCTGCTATCCGGCATTTTATCGGCATCGCGAAGTATTTCCGTGCAATGTATTATTTCACCAAGCTGCGCGACTACTCAGATGTGCCCTGGTATGGCAAGACGCTGGCTACCGACGATCCGGACCTGTACAAAGGTCGTGATACCCGCGCCCTCATCGCCGACTCCATCCTGGCAGACCTCAACTATGCTGTGGAAAATATCAAACCCGATGAAGGCAACCGCACCCGCGTGAGCAAATGGGCGGCGCTGGCGGTATTGAGCCGCTTCGGCCTGTATGAAGGCACATTCCGGAAATACCATCCGGAGGTGAACCTAGCGGCCGACAGCAAGCGATTCCTGGAACGTTCCGTATGGGCGGCAGAGCAACTGATGGCCAGCAACCGGTTTACCATCAACAACACCGGCAAAGGCGGGGAAGACTACCGTAACCTGTTTTGCAGCGCCACCTCAACGGCATGAAAGAAGTGATCATGTGGGCCGATTACCAGCAGGCGCTGGGCGCGGCCAACAATACCCATACCGTGCTGGGATACCAGTGGGCGCTGAGCAACAGCCTGGCGGAAACCTACCTCATGAAAGACGGCACAGCTTTCACCGCGCAGCCCGGATATGCCACCAAAACACTCGTGGAAGTATTGAAAGACCGTGATCCCCGTATGAACGAGACCATCGCTTCTCCCGGTTTCTCGCCCAACCAGGATGGCCGTCCGTATGTGACCAAGCCCACCATCGGCGGATACGACCAGGTGAAATTCTATCCCCGCCTGCCTTCGCAGCGCCAGGGTTGGGATGCGAACTATACGGCCCTTCCTGTCTACCGCTATGCCGAAGTGTTGCTCAACCTCGCGGAAGCAAAAGCGGAACTTGGTACCATCACGCTCACCGACCTCAACAATACCGTGAACCTCCTCCGCGCCAGAGTTCAGATGCCCGCAATGACCTTGACGCCCGCGGCAGACCCCGTGCTGGCTGCCCAGTATCCCGGCGTAACCAGCGGCCTGCTGCTGGAGCTGCGCCGTGAAAGAAGGGTAGAGCTGGCCTGCGAAGGCCTCCGCTTTGCAGACCTCATGCGCTGGAAAGCCGGCGCCCGCTTCCAGGATGCGCAGGGCGGCATGTATGTGCCCGCGCTCGGCGGACTGGACGTAACCGGAGACGGTAACCCGGATATCGCCATCCTCGCTTCCCCGAACGACGAATCGCCCATCGCCGGCCTGCCGGAAGACGTAAAGAAGAACCTCACGAAGTTCTACCTGAAAGACAAAGACGGGAAAGATAATAACTTCTATCTCTCCGAAGGCACTAAAGGCCGCATCCTGTTCACCGTAGACCGTGACCAGCCGCGGACCTTCGTGGAGCCGAAATATTACTATAGACCCATCCCTCAGCAGCAGACCATACTGAACCCTGCGCTGAAACAGATATTCGGTTGGTAAAGGAAAGGGACCGAAAACCCAAAGCTACCGGCCTTTGCGCCGGTAGCTTCCTATCCGCTCCCGTTTACACCCCTGGCTTGTTGTTGGCTGCTTTGCGTGGGAACTCTTCATTTTCACCTCACGTAAATTAAAACCCATGAAAAAGATCCTTCTTTTTACCCTGTTTTGTTTCATCGCTTCAACGCCCAAATTCAATTCACTGGCCAACGCCGCGGTAGCGAAAGCCTTTAGCCAGATATCCGGTTTCAAGACCTGGTATGACTATCCCCATGTGCCGGCGCCTGCCAGTTACACCGTTGATCTGACCACCGGCGGCACCGCCACCATGGTGGTATACGGCGACCCGCTCGATCCCGATTACATCACCGTAGACGGTTACGTAATGACCGTTACCAGCACCAATCACTCCTATGATGGCATGGAAACGATAGAAGAGTGGATTGGCACTGTAAACGGTACGCCCATGCGCTATAAAGCGAGACAAATCTATACCTACCTGACCCTCCAGGGCTGGTACGGTAACTAACCGAATATAACTGAACCGCAAAGCAGTACCAACATAAAGTATAGACGGGCGCCACTATCGGCGCCCGTTTTCTTTGCATGGAGGAAAGCGCTCATATGATGGGAAAGTACCGTTCCGGCTGGGTATTTTCCAACAGCCGGGCCGAAAAATAATGTGGCGGCAACGAACAAGTTGAAAACTTAGGTTGTTAAATCACGTACGAACGGCATGAAGTAACTGCAACAAACCACGCTTTTACGCAACCATCGGATACCTCCATCAAACCACGCGCATACAACCCTTCCTCCGGGCGGCTGTCCTTTCGGCAGGGGTATTGATGCCCGGAGCCTGCATTCAGTTGTCGGATTGCACGCAGGCGCTGGCGATTGTAAGGGGTATCTGTAGATTGAGCCTCAAATGATTAAATCTTTCAACGTTTAAATCGAAACCAATGAGCAAGATCACTTTAAGAGACGGAACGAAAATGTTTTACAAGGACTGGGAACCGGTCAGCCGATCGTATTCCACCACGGATGGCCTCTTTCGGCCGACGACTGGGACGCGCAAATGTTTTTCTTCCTGGAGCAGGGGTACCGCGTGATCGCGCACGACAGGCGCGGGCATGGCCGTTCGGGCCAGTCTGCAGGCGGTCACGACATGGACACCTACGCAGAAGACGTGCATGAACTGGTGAAGCACCTGGACCTGAAGGATGCCATCCACGTAGGGCACTCCACCGGCGGCGGCGAAGTGATCCGCTACGCGAACAAATTCGGAAAGGGCCGCGTGGCCAGGGCTGTGCTCATCAGCGCCGTGCCCCCGTCATGGTGAAATCAGATGCCAATCCAGGCGGGGTAGATATCTCCGTGTTCGACGATATCCGTAACAATACCGCCAATAACCGCGCGCAGTTCTACCAGGATATCACCTTCCCGTTTTATGGATATAACCGCCCCGGAGCGAAAGTCTCCAAAGGCATCCAGGACAACTGGTGGCGCCAGGGCATGATGGGCTCCATCAAAGCGCATTACGACTGCATCAAGGCGTTCTCCGAAACGGATTTTACCGAAGACCTGAAGAACGTGGACATCCCGGTGCTGGTGATGCACGGAGACGACGACCAGATCGTTCCATACGAGAACTCAGCGCCCAAATCCGCCAAACTGGCTAAGAAAGGCACGCTGATCACTTACCCCGGCTTCCCGCATGGCATGCCTACCACGGAACACCAGACGATCAATAAAGACCTCCTGAACTGGCTGAAATCATAAGCAAGGCAATAACGCGTTTCATAGAAATAAAAAAACCTGCAGGTATGCAGGTTTTTTTATTGCCGGGGCGGTAAAGCGGTTACCGGAAGAAGTTCTTGATATCGGTAGAATAGCCGACGAGGAACATGAAGTGGCCGTCCGCATAGTGGACGGATTTATACCAGTTCAGTTTAAAGTACAGGCCGCCCTTGTCGGTTTCTGATTTCTGTTTCCTCGGGTTGAAATAGAAATTGAGTTCCCGAGAATGAAATCGTCGTCATTTGTGCCCAGCATATTGGCCTTCCCTAATTCTTTGATGGTATATTCCCCGGTCGCGGATTTCATTTCCGGGCTGAATGGGCGCAGGCCGAAGGAGTAGATCACGTGGAGATCGAGGCCATAGCGGGGCCTGGAGCGAGGCGGAACCGGGATTCCAGTAACCAGCTATAGGAATAGACTGGCTTGGAATAGGAAGAATCCACCCCTTTCGCGGGATCTATGATCCGGGAATTGCTGCCCATGAGCAGGAACCCGCCGTTTAGCTCAGCCAGCAGGCGGCGTCTTTTCATGTCCAGCGCCAGGATGTTAAGCATGGGCCGCACCTGCATGAAGGCGTGTTTATAAAGGTCGAGGTTCTTGAAGTAATATTGATAAGAGATGGTGTCTTTCGCAGGGTTGGCGGGATCGGAGCTGACGGGCTTGCGGTATGTCGCCATGCCTTCTCCTTGTTTGAACAGGTTAAAGCCCAACGTGATCGGGAGGTAGGCGTTTTCATCACACCGAAGCCCCGGCAATATTATGCGGGTTGATGTGATAGTTGAAATACAGCTCCGTAGCGAGGTTTTTATTGGGATTGTCCGCATTAAAGGCCTGCAGGTCGATAAAGGCGGAAGCGGAGATGTAATCGATCAGGCGCTTTTGCTGGATATGCAGGATCGTGTCCTTGTTCTTCCCGGGGTTGAAGGTGTATTCGGCGTCGCGCAGTTCCTGGGATACCCGGCCATTGCCGGGGCGAAGGAAGAACACGTCGCAGAAGCGGAAATAATACTTCGTGCCGTCGATATTGGCCGTCAACGTCTGGCCTTCGTCGTTCAGCGCCAACAGGTTCAGGGCATATTGATTGTTGAACAGCGTCTTGATGGGTTTGCCGTCGATCTTGCCAACGATCGCGATTTCGTATATCGAATTGAACTGCACGACCATCGTCACGGAATCCACTACCAGCATCTTAGCGGGCGAAAGCGCCTTTTCGCCCTGCCCGGTCGGTTTGTCTGACAGGTACAATGGGATCTCCGCCGCGATTCCAGCACTACGGCATTTTCCTGTTCGCCGGCAAGCGTTTCTATCGTATTGTTCAGGATCTTCTGCTGTTCTTTCAGCGAATCGTTTTGTTTGGTGAGATCGGCCAGCGCTTTGTCGGCCGCCGCTTTCTTCGCTATTTCCGCCTTCACGTTCTTCAGGAATTTAGCGATGTTTTCTGCATGTCGGAGTTGGTGCACCTGGCGGCGTATTCCGTTTCGATTTTATGAACGAACGCCGCTTCGAGGATCTGCAGGGAAATGCGTTCTTCCTTAGAAGTTTTGGCAGTGGTGAAGCCTTTCAGCATGAAGGAGTCGGCCGCGTTCTTAGGGTATGTATAGGCTGCAAGGGTGAAGCTGCTGTCTGTTTTACAGGAGATGCTGTCTTCCGTCAGCAGGGCTTCCTTAGGGACCGTCGCCGGTTTGGCGGGCTTGTCGCCGGCCGGGGTTTCTGCGGCCGGCGACTCAGTAGTTGCGGCAGCGCCGGTTTTGATGGTGTATAGGACCGCCTGGCCCGTTCCGGCCAGCGCGGCGGCCTCCGCTTTCGGGCCTTTGATCTTTTTTACGTAACTGCTGTCTGCCCCGCGTAAGCGATGCTGGCGTCTACGGCTGCGGGGTTTTTGATCAATAGCTTATTGTCCTCCAGCAGATAGATGCCCGGCGCCTGCAGGGATGCCGTATGGCGCGACAGGAATTCCAGTATTTTATCGACCGCCAGTTTTCCTGGTTAAGGGCGGGTATCACAAAAGCGTATTCCCCGTTAACCTTTTTCAGCAGGTCCAGCACGTGGCCGCTGACGGGATTTACCATGCTGAGGAAGTACTCGCCGCGGGTGAGATATAGCCGCAGCTCCTTATTGCCGGTCAGCCGCATGGTATCTACCCGGTTAATGCCGTTGTTAAGAAAGTAATTGGCGGCGTTCCTGGCGGAGGGGTACCCTGACGTCATATTCCGCCGGACCGATGGCCGGGCAGTTCTTCAGCAACAGTTCCCGGATCTTGTCTGTCAGGAATTTTTCCGCGGCTTCTTTACCGGCGGCTATGGTGCTGGCAGTATCCTGGCGCACCTTTAACGCCAGCTTCCTGCTGCCGGCCATATAGGTGATATCTACCGTAACGCTGGCCGCAGGGGCCGAACAGGTGAATGTCTCGGTGGGATAGCTCAGGGTTTGTTGTGCCAGGGCAGGCTTGCCGGCGGACGCTGCCAGCAACAGGGGCAGGAGAAAATGTTTCATGGACGGGACTCTTTTTATAAGTTTTTGCGCGATGTTGGTCATAGATAAGGTTGGGGTCGACAGCGCTAATTTCCAATAATTGTCTAATCCCGGCAATACCCAAAAGTGATGATTTTCAGAATTGCCACTGTTTTCCAGACTGAGCCCGCATTCAGCAGGCCATTTTTGCACTTCGACCCGAAAAACAGTATTTTCGTACCTCAAAATCATGTACATGCGACCGCTATACCTGGAACTGTGCTGGCTGCCGTGTTAAGTATGGGGCTTCCCCATTGTAAACGCCCAGACGAAAACAACCCAAAAGGCCCCGGCCTCTCCCGCCAACGAATTCGCCGCTATCGACAAGAAAGCACTGGCTATCCCCGTTTCCGCCACCGGCTCCCCGGCAGATATTGCTGCCTGGATCAATACCAATTTTACCAGCGAAGCGGAGAAGGCCCGCGCTGCCTGGATATGGGTGGCATCCAGCCTCAGCTATGACCTGGACAATATGTTCGCCATTAACTTCCATGAAAAGCCTGCCGACAGGATCACCAAAACCATGGCTACCCGTAAAGGTATTTGCGAAGATTACGCCGTGCTGTTTACGGAAATTTGCACCAAGGCAGGACTGAAAGTGTTTAAGGTGGAAGGATTCACCAAACAGAACGGGTTCACCGACTATATCCCGCATGCCTGGTGCGTGGCACGGATCGATAATGGATGGTATGTGTTTGATCCCACCGGGGATCGGGGTATGTTTACAACGCGAAATTCGTGAAGAAGATCAACAACAGCTACTTCAAGGCGGCGCCCGATAAGCTCATCAAATCGCACATGCCCTTCGATTACCTCTGGCAATTGCTGGAATATCCCGTTACCAGCGGCGAGTTTTACGAAGGCAAAACGCAGGCAAACGCCAGCAAGCCCCGATTCGCTTTCGCGGACTCCATCGCCGTGTTCGAAAAGCAAACGGAAATGGAATATTATGAATCCGCGGTCATCCGCATCGAACGGAACGGTCTGCGTAATGGCATGCAGTTCGACCGGTTGCGCCAGTTGAAACATGCGATCGAAGTTACCCGGCAGAATAAGGAGGTGGAAGAACAGAACCGGAAGGTTGAAATGATAAATACGGCCAGTAGCAAATACAACCGTGCAATATACTATATCAACGAGTTCATCGATTACCGCAACAAGCAATTTAAACCCGAAAAAGGCGATGCGGACATCCAGGCCATGCTCGACGCAGCGGCCGGTAAAGTGAAGGAGTCCAACGACCTGTTGGCGCAAATCCAGCAGCCTCCCTCGAATGTGGCTACCTTAATGGAAGATCTGAAGAAAGGCATCACCGATCTCTCCAAAGTTATCGGCGAACAGCAGGAATGGCTGACGAAGTATTTCTCGAAAGGGAAGATGGGCCGTAAGTCCATGTTCACGAAGATAACCTGGATGGGTATTCCCATGAACTGATGTATATGATATGATAGGGGCCTCCATGCTTTAGGGCGTGGAGGCTTTTTTTATTGTAACCCTCTTTGATTATTTCAATTCAATAATTACCGTATCACCAAATTGCTTCAATACACCGTATGTATTAAATGTAATTATGTCGGCTGTAAAACTTGCCTCCTTTATAGGTGGATTACTAAAAAGAGCAAAATTATTGATGATTGAAGTAAATTTGTTTGCAGCATCGCCTGATTGACATAAGTATTCTTTTTTTTCTTCGAGAGAATTCATTTCTTCAACCAAACCAATCATCTTAAAATCAGGTACGATAACAAGATATTTATAAACTTTTTCCTCACCTGATGTGTTCAATTTACTTGAAACAATTGAGTCACTAAAGCTCAGTATTAGTTCGTTAATAACCTGCTCGTTATTGTCGGTTTTAGTTCTCAAAAATAATTTTGCTGGTATGGATTTGCCATTGTTGCTAACAATTCTATAGCCCGTTAATTCAGGTAGTTTTTATAGCATCTGAAAGTGAATACATATAGCAGTGTAGCCATAACTCCTACACTGACAATAATTATCAATTTTGTTTTCATAGATAATAAACTTCCGGTGATAAATCAGATTTAAAATAGCCATTTCCTTCGTCATTTCGTTTCAATCTTTCGTCTGATCGTTTCGGGGATGGAAAATGGGGAGGGATGTATATTTTGATGGGAAATACCTCCACGAACGATATGAAAAACACCACCTGGATATTGCTGGCAAGCCTCGCGCTGGCATCCTGCGCGGGCAGCCGCAAGGGGAATAAGGGCGAAAAGAAAGACGATCGCCCCAATATCGTCCTCATCCTGGCGGACGATCTGGGTTATTCCGACCTGGGCTGCTATGGCGGCGAGATCCGCACGCCTAACCTGGATTCCCTGGCCGCCAACGGTCTCCGCTTCACCCGCTTCTACAATACCTCCCGCTGCTGCCCGACCCGCGCCTCCCTGCTCACAGGCCTCTATAACCAACAGGCGGGCATAGGGGAAATGACGCATGCCCGCCAGGAACCCGGCTACCTGGGCGCCCTCGGTCCCAATACGGTGACCCTGGCAGAAGTGCTCCGTTCGGCCGGGTACCGGACCGCCATGTCGGGTAAGTGGCATGTATCCAATACGATCGAACAACCCACCCGGGAGGCGCAGCTGAAATGGCTGAACCACCAGGCATCCCATCCCTACTTCTCGCCGGTGGAGCAATACCCCGTGAACCGGGGTTTCGAGGAGTATTTCGGGAACATCTTCGGGGTAGTGGATTTCTTCGATCCTTTCAGCCTCGTGAGCGGCACGAAGGCTATTGATAATGTGCCAGCCGGCTATTACCATACGGACGCCATAAACGACTCGGCGGTCGCTTATATCAACGCGTTTGGCAAAGGGAATGCGCCCTTCTTCCTGTACGTGGCGCATACGGCCCCGCACTGGCCCCTGCAGGCGCCACCGGAAGATATTGCCAGATATGAAAACACTTATACGGCGGGATGGGATGCCATCCGCCAGGCAAGGTACGAGAAGATGATCGCACAGGGTGTGATCGATCCTAAGACCACTTCGCTGTCGCCCCGCGTAAACCCTGCGCTCACCTGGGAAAAGAACCCCCACCAGGCCTGGGACGCCCGCGCCATGGCCGTACATGCGGCGATGGTAGACCGGATGGACCAGGGCATCGGCCGGATCATAGAAGCGCTGCGGGCTTCCGGCGAGCTGGATAACACCCTGATCGTTTTCCTGAGCGATAACGGGGCCAGCCCGGAGAACTGCATGCGCTATGGCCCCGGGTTCGACCGGCCCGGCCAGACCCGCGACGGGCGGAAGATCCATTATCCTGTTGATAAAGGCGTGTTGCCGGGTCCGCAGACCACCTTCGCATCTATCGGGGAGCGCTGGGCCAACGTGGTGAATACGCCTTATCAATACGCCAAGGCGCAGTCTTATGAAGGCGGCGTGCGCACGCCCATGATCGCGTTCTGGCCGAAAGGCATCAGCGGGAAAGGGGCTTCTCCGGGCAGGTGGGCCATGTGATGGACTTTATGCCCACTTTCCTGGAACTGGCAGGCGCCCGCTATCCGCAAACTTACCAGGGCCGCAGCATCACGCCCTACACCGGCATCAGCCTGAAACCAGCATTGGAAGGAAAGGCCGGCACCGACCGCGGGGCGCTCTTCAACGAGCACTTCGGCGCCCGCTTCGCCCGTAACGCCGACTGGAAACTGGTATCCCTTTCCGGAGACACCACCTGGCGCCTCTTCCGCATTAACGACGACGAAACAGAAATGAACGATCTCGCTGCCAGGAATCCACAGGTAGTAGCGGAACTGTCTGCACAATGGCGGCAATGGGCGCTTACGCACCGGTATTCCCGAAGCCGGGGAAGTAGCGTTATGATTTAGCTAAAGGGAAGCATGAGGGAAGGGTGATAGCCGGGAGAAGGAGTTAAGATGGAAATTAGAAGGCAGTTAGAAGCTATGGTCTCCGTATTATCTCTGGTGAGCAATAGCGTAGGAATAGTATCATCCGTGGAGAAAACGTGGAGTTGATGTGGAGATCATGTGGTGGTGACCCGGAGGTGATCCGGAAGGGGTTGAACGTATGTAACAAGGCTTATGGAAGTGAAATAGAGGCTGCCGGACATGGAAATGCCTGCCGGGAGCAGGGCCTTCCGGGCAGGAGTAAGATCGATATGTATTGAAACTGAACGCATTATGGTAAAAATCACTTGTTATGGCGAAGGGGCTATTCCCTTTGAATGATAACCACCTTGTCGGCAGCGTACGGTATCCTGTCGGAGAGGCCCGTGGGGATGCCGGGTAATTGCTTGTGGGGTTGGGATTTTGCAGGAGCTGCTTTCAGCGGTTTGTCTTCCTGTACCGCGATGATGTCTGCCGCGCAGAGCTTTTTGTTGCAGGAGGCGCCGTCTTCCAGGTGCAGCCTTACCTGCATCACTACGATCAGCGTCCCTTTTCCGGGAACTTTTACCGAGAGCTCGGCTCCTTTGAAGTCGAGTCTGGCGGATTGTTCATTGAGCTTGCGGAGGTAATCTTTCCCGATGACCATAAAGGCAACATCCGTGCCGGTAACCTTGCGGGTGGTGAAGTCGATCCGCTTGGCGATGAGTTTTACTTCCACCGCTATGGCGCCGCCGAGGGCGTCGAGGCTATTGGAGTGGATCTGCAGCTTGCCGTCGCGGGAGAGCTCTGAGCGGGAAGGGAAGAATTTGTCGACCCGGGTAGACGGGTTGAAGCGGAAGCCTTTGAGGGCCGCGTGGTTGTTCCTGCCGGCTTTAAAGATGGTCTTGTTCAGCTGGTTGACGTGCGCGCCGTAGTGGGGATATCCAGTTCCTCCGCGAAGACGCTGCGGATGAAGGCTCCCTTGTTGCTGGCCGCGCCGAACCATTGGGCGGAACGACGGGTGTTATCCGTCTGCCGGACGGTCTCGGGCCGGGTGCGGAGGCATACCTTGCCGCCCCGGCGGTAGGCAATCACGTTACCGAGCTTGCCTGTGAAGTTGAAAATAGAATTGAATTGGGCCATAAAAATGATTTTTTGCGTACATATAAATTTACGAAACAGCTGCCGGATCAGATGCAAGCGCCTCAAAATGATGACATTTGTCAAAAAAGTGGCACCACCGAGCCTGCAGTTTAGGGGCCGGGAGCGGCTTCTTTTTCTGGCGATTTATCTTTAGTTTGCGGGTTCGAAGGACTTCAGGGGCTACAGTATTGCAACAAATCGACCAACATAGTGAACAACAACTGATCCGGCTGTTCAGGGCCGGCGACGAATCAGCGGCGGCAGACCTGTATGGCATGTATTATAAGGGCCTGGTATATTTCGCGCGGCGCATCGTTTCGCATGCCGGGGAAGCGGAAGACATCGCCCAGGATACCATGGTCAAGCTATTTGGCAAAAAGAACGACTTCGACCGCCTTTCGGATATCAAATCATTTTTATACGTCAGCGTCCGCAACGCCTGTTTCAATTACCTGAAGGCGCGGGACCGGCATGAGCTGTCGCACCAGGAGCTGCGCTACCTGACGCCGGAAGGCGAGGAGAGCGCGGACATCGAGATGCTTAAATCGGGCGTACTGGCCGAGATCTACCAGGAGGTGGCCGCCCTGCCCGCCCAATGCGGCGAGGTTTTCAGACTCCTCTTCATCCACAAACTAACGACCGCCGAAGCGGCGGAAAGGCTGGGCCTGGCCCGCAAACCGTCCTTAACCAGAAGGCCCGGGCAATTAAGCTGTTACGCTACCGGCTCTCCGAAAAGGGCTTCCTGGCTTTACTCCTCCTTATGAAAATGCTGTAGGGGAAAATATTTTTCCCTGCCTTTGGTTAAAATGAATTACCGGTTGTGTTATTACAGACGGGGCATCTCCGTATATACACCAAACAACATGGACGAGCATCGCATACATGAAATCGAGTTATTGCTGCTGAAGCGGCTGGAAGGAGATCTTTCCGGCCCGGAGGCGGAGCGCCTGGAAAGCTGGGCCGCGGAAAGCGCGGAGAACCGCCGGCTGCTGGACGCCCTGGCCGACCCGGAATGGATCTCGGATCAGCTGGCGGAAATGGATGCCATCCCGCTGCCGGCCGTTACTTCGAGGCCCGTGGCGCCCGTTCGCCGTATGCGCACCATCCGCAGGATGGGATGGGCCGCCGCCGTAGCGGGGCTCCTGGCGGCAGGCGCGGGAATCTGGCTTATGAACCGTGCGCCCGTGAAGACGCTGCCTCCAGTGGCCGAAGCGCCCCTGCGGCACGATGTGCAGCCAGGGCACGAGGGGGCGGTGCTGACGCTGGCAGATGGGTCTACCATTCCGCTGGACAGCGCCACACAGGGAGAGATCGCCCGGCAGGGCGGCAGCAGGCTTACCCTTGGCAACGTGCAGCTGGTATATGACGCGGGCGAAGCCGATGCCGCCGAGACCTATAATACGGTCACCATTCCACGTGGCAGGCAGTTCAGGCTACTGTTGCCCGATGGGTCTAAGGTATGGCTGAACTCCGCCAGCAGCATCCGCTTCCTGTGGCGTTCACCGGCAGCGTGCGGGCGGTCATGGTATCTGGAGAAGCATACTTCGAAGTGGCACAGCGGCCCGATATGCCCTTTATCGTACACGTAGCGGAGAAAAGTTCGCTCCGCGTGCTGGGGACGCGCTTCAACGTAAAAGCCTACCCGGACGAGCAGGATATGACCACCACGCTGCTGGAAGGAAAACTGCGCGTGGAAGCCGCGGGCGGCAAACAGGTAGTGCTGCTGCCGGGCCAGCAGGCGGTATTGAACGGCAGCGGGCTGCAGCAGCGCGAAGCGCCTAATGCGGAAACGGCCGTAGCCTGGAAGAACGGATTATTCAATTTCGATAATAAAAAACTGGACGCGGTGATGCGCGAACTGGCCAGTGGTACGATCTGGAGATCGTTTACGAAAAAGGCGTGCCGGATATCATGTTCGGCGGGGAGATGGGAAGGAACGAGCCTTTGTCTAACGTACTGCTCGGCCTGCAGGATGCCAACGTTAAGTTCAGGATAGAAGCCAACAAGCGGCTGGTGGTATTGCCATAGCTGATTGTATTCATCGTTGCCGTTGCCCAAAATAAGAACCGGGGCTTTGCGGAACTAAAAGACCGGAAGTGATGGAAGCACTGCCGGTCGGGGTTCAGCAAGGTTTTAATGCCGTAGAGTAATACGTTTAACAACCAAACCAAACATTGCAATTTATGCAAAAAACTGCTATTTGCAAGCGGTGGCGCGTGCCCATAAGCGGGCGGTTCAGCTATCAGCCAACCGAAGTATGTAGAAGGAACGAATCAGTATCCCACACACATCACGCGACGCGGCGGCAATTTCAACAAATGCTGCGTATCATGAAAATTGCGAGCTTTCTGCTGCTGGCTGTATGCCTCTCTGTTTCGGGAAAGTACATTCCCAGAACATCACTTTCTCGGGCAACGACGTGTCGCTCGAAAAGGTGTTTTCCGTCATCAAGCAACAGGCGGGCTATGTGGTGATGTACAACAAACAGCTTATCCGCGATAAGCAACCGGTGAGCATTTCCGCCAAAGACATGCCCCTGGGCGAATTCCTGGACAAGGTGCTCAAAGGGCAATCCCTCAACTACCGCATTTCCGTGGAGACCATCTTCCTGTCTGCCCAACCTGCCGCCGCTGAGGCGCCGTGGCGGATGTGAAGGTCTCCGGCATCGTGTACACCCAGGAGCGCGACGTGCTCCCCGGCGCCTCTGTCCGCATCAAAGGCACGCAGACCGGGACTTCCACTGACGTAAAAGGGATGTTCACCCTGAACGCCGTACCGGAGAACGCGGTGCTCCAGATCTCTTCCATCGGGTTCCAGATGAAGGAGGTGCCGCTGTCGCGCCTGGCGGCCGGCGGCTCCGTTCCTGATGTGAAACGCCTTCCGGGCGACGGGTCCTCCTCAGCTTTGAAGTGCTGCTCACCATGATGGTAGACTCCCTTGAAGCGATCACCGTTAATAATTATTCCACCGGTTACCAGACGCTCAGCAAGGAGCGATCTACCGGCGCGTTTGCGACCGTAACTGCCTCTTCGCTCAAACAGCAGCGCCTCAGCGACCTCAACTCCCTGCTGGAAGGGCGCGTGGCCGGGTACAACAACGGCCTCATCCGGGGTACTACTTCCATGAACGGGGTAACGAGCCCGCTGTATGTGGTAGACGGCTTCCCGGTAGAAAATACCACCTATTCCGGAGGCTCCATCACCGAAAGCCTGCCGGGCCTCAACCTGGAGGATATCGAAAAGATCACCATCCTCAAAGACGCGGCCGCCGCTTCCATCTACGGCGCCCGCGCCGCCAACGGCGTGGTGGTGATCATTACCAAGAAAGCCAAAAAGGACGCCCGCAGGTGAATGCATCATCCACCATTACTTACCGTCCTTTCAACTACTATACCGGCCAACTGACAAACTCCACCGAGATCCTCGACCTGGAGAAGGAATGGGCAACCACCAACCCAAACTTCCAGGGGCCGGATGCGGCGGCTTACGCGCAATCGCTGCTGGATAACCGGGTGTATATCAGCCAGGGCGCTGATGCTTACATGAACTTTTATGCCGGGAAGATCACCCGGCAGCAGCTGGATGCGAAGCTCGGCGGACTGGCGGGACAGGGCTACAAATTCTACGACGACGTAGCCGATTACGCCAAACGCGACATGCTCCTGCAGCAATATAACGTGAACGTGGCCAACGCCAGCGACCGCAATGCGTTCTACGCTTCCGTTACCTACCGCCACAACGCGCTGGAAGACAAGTTCACAGCCAATAAAAACCTCGGCCTCAACCTGCGCAACACCGCATACCTGACGCCCTGGCTGGATTTTGAGGTGAGCACCTACCTGCAGTATGCGGACGGGAAGCGGCAGACCTATAGCCCGATGTCGCCCGGGTATGGCGTGATGCCTTACGACGTACTGAAGAACGCCGATGGATCCAACTTCACCATGACGGCAGACCGCAGGCTGAATGCGAATACCATGGGCATCATCAACCAGTACAACCTTTATAACATGGACATCACCCCGCTCGATGAGATGGGGCGCAACCTGCAAAACAGCAACAGCTTCATGAGCCGCAGCTATGCCAGGCTCGACGTGAAGTTCGCGAAATGGCTGAACTACCAGGTGTCTTTCCAATACGAAAATAATAACATGCGCGGCAATACGCTGTACGATAAGAACAGCTATTACGTGCGCAGCCGGGTCAACAATTTTGCGGGGTATACGGCCGACAAGGGATTTTTTTACCTCTTGCCGTATGGGAATATCTACAACCGCGAGTCCCAGCTGAACACGGCCTATAACTTCCGCCAGCAGCTGAACTTCGACAAGCGGTTCGGAAGATATCATAACGTTACTGCCATCGTAGGGTCCGAGACCAGGAACATGAAGCTGGAACTGAATGACCAGACGCAGTACAATTACGATCCGCATGTGCTGTCATACGACCTGATCGATGCGAAGCAGCTCGCCAATCCGCAGGGTACTTTCTTTAACGGGAGCTTTTCGTCCCAGGACCAGGGCTTTGACCAGGAGGTGATCAACCGCTTCGTGTCTTTCTATGGAAACGTGGGTTATTCTTATGATGACCGGTACCTGGTGACCGGTAGCTTGCGCTGGGACCGTTCCAACTTATGGGGCACAAATTCCAAATATCAAAATAAGCCGCTTTGGTCGGCCGGCCTGGCTGGAACATCTTCCGCGAATCCTTCTTCACGCCCGGCTTCGTGACTTTCCTGAAACTGCGGGGATCGTACGGTGTGGGCGGTAATATTTCCAAGAGCGCGGCGCCGTATATGACGGCATACTATAGCCCTAACTTCCAGGTGGGCGGGATCCAGGGCACCATCAGCAGCCGGCCCAATCCATTGTTGTCGTGGAGCGTACATTCACCGGCAACATCGGCGTGGATGTGACCATGTATAATAACAGGATCACGGCGTCTGTGGATTACTACCGCAAGAATGGTAAGGACCTGCTGGCTAACACCATGGGCGTGCCTACCGAAGGATTCGGTTATTCCACCTACCAGATCAACAACGGCGAGATGACCAACCATGGTATCGAAACGACCATCAGTGCGGAGATCATCCGTTCCAAAAACTGGAAATGGAACCTGACGGGATTGTTTGCCTTCAATAAGAACAAGGTGACCTATGTGAACGTGGAGGCCCCGGTGTACTTCCTTCAGCTGGATTACCCGCAGGCATACCCGCGCGTGGGCAACCCCTACCAGGCGCTCTACGGCTATGAATGGGCGGGCCTCAGCGCGGAGGGCTTGCCGCAGGTATATGACGAGACCGGAAAGGCGGTAAATTTCTCGCCCAGCGAACTGGATGCTATCAGGTACCTCGGTTCCACCGTGCCTACCTACAGCGGCTCTTTCAGCAGCTCCCTGGATTTTAAGAACTTCACGCTGGCGTTTTTGCTGACGTACGAAGGCGGGCATAAAATGAAGAACAACTCCTTCCTCCCCATGCTGGGCAACGCCTATAATTCCGGCATGTTCAGCTATATGACCACATTCAGCCCCGTTAACCGCGACATCGTGAACCGCTGGCGCAAGCCCGGTGACGAGGCAACGACCAATGTGCCGAGGGCTGTATTCGCGGAGGATCCCGCCTTCAGTTCCGATACATACACCATGTACAGCAATGCCTCCATCAACGTGCTGGACGCGTCCAATATCCGCATGCGGAACATCTCGCTGGCGTATAACCTGCCGGCGAGCCTCGTCCGCCATGCTTTCATGCAAAGCGCCCGGATCCAGTTCAACGTAGAGAACGCGTTTACCATCGCGGGAATAAAACGGCTAAGTACCTCATGGGCGGCTATGTAAGGCCTAATTATGTGTGGAGCCTGCAAATCGGGCTGTAATCATCGAACCTTTAAAAGCAAAAGGCTATGCAAAGAATTATCAGACTGAACATATACATCGCCCTGCTGGTGGGCATGGTATTGTCTGCCGGCTGCAGCAAGTACCTCGACATCGTGCCCAAGGGCAGGAAAATGCCGACTACGCTGGCGGACTTCGAAGCGCTGGTGCGCGACGAATACGGCAACCAGCGCTACCCCATGTTGCAGGCGATCTACCTGCTGAACAACCGGTTCGAACGGACGGAGGCGCTCAATTATTCGCCACTCAGCAAGGCGAATTACATGTGGGAAGAAGGGACCAACCGCATCACTTATAACAATAGCGATGAGGGCGCTTATTACAGTTCCTATGCTGCGATCTCTAACTTTAACCTGATCGTGCAATACGCGCCGGAAGCAACCGAAGCCACGGACGCCGACCGGAAGATACTGGTGGCGCAGGCCAAACTGGGCCGGGCCATGCACTACTTTCATGTGTTGAACTATTATGCGGATACGTATGAAGCATCCGGCGCAGGTACCAAACTATCCATTCCATTAATCGAAAGTGCGGACATCGGCGCGCCTTACCGCCAGATAACCATCCAGGAAATGTATGACTACATCCTCCGCAACGTCAACGAAGCATTGCCCGACCTGCCTGCCACAGGCGCTACCATCCTGCACGGCTCCAAAGGCGCGGCGCAGGCATTCCTGGCGCGGGTGTATCTCCAGATGGGTAATTACGACCAGGCGCTGGCGGCGGCCAATGCTGCCCTGGCGGCCAATGATAAGCTGTTCGACTGGGTGGCTTACTTCAACAGCTACAAAACACAGATCGAGCAAGCGGGCCTTTATCCAAGCCTGCCTTCCGCCCGCAACTACGAATCAGTTGAGAATTACATATTCGGCCATGAAGATGCTGTTTACAGCAAAAGGGAATACAACATCCGTGTAGACAGGGCCGCAAGGTTCGAAGCCGGTGATGCCAGCCTGCTGGCCCGCTGGAAGCTCCGCACCATCGGAACGGATACTTATTACTACGCTATTCAGACCGGCCGCTTCAACGACGGCGGTATAACCACAACGGAAGTGTACCTCATCAAAGCGGAGTGCCTGGCGCGGAAGAACGACCTGGCGGCGCCATGGATGCACTTAACGCCGTTAGAGTGAAACGCATCCTGCCGGCGCAGTATACGGCGCTGACGGCAGCCAGCACGGCAGACGCCATCACTATGATCCGCCGCACGAAGGAGAATGCCATGCTGTTTTCAATTGTGTCGTTTGCAGACATGCGCCGCTTTAACAAGGAAGCCCAATACGCGCGTACCCTCACCAAAACAGAGAACGGCACGGCCCTGAGCCTGAAGCCCGACTCCCATATGTGGACCATGCCCTTCCCGCAGGGCGCCATCAACAATCCCGGTAACGGCACCATCACTCAAAACGTAAATCAATAACCCATCATGAGAAAGACACTTTTTAACCGATCCATTTTCGCCGCGGCGGCTTTGGCGCTTGCCGTGATGTTCTCCGCCTTCCAGGATAAAGGCAAATACACCCTTACGGGCCAGTTCAGCGAGCTGCCGGATGGCACGGTGATCGAAATGATCCCGGCTGGCAGCCACAAGGAAGAAAAGCCGGTGGGCACGGCTACAGTGAAATCCGGTCAGTTTACCTTCTCCGGCAGTGTAGCGGGGCCGCGTTATTACTTCCTGCGCATCGCTGGCACCTACAGCGGCTTCCCGGTGATGGTGGAGAATGCGGACATTACGGTGACCGGTAAGACGGACGCCGGGCAAGACGGTAGCCGTCAGTTCAAGGACGTAAAGTCGCCGGCAGCCAATCGCATGCCGAGTACCTGGAGAAGAGCTCCCAGCGCGAGCGCCTGTCCGTCCTGTACGACGCCTATCATGCCCGCGGCAAGGAAGTGACCGACAAACTGAGCGCAGCCCGTAATGCGAAAGATACCGTTGCCCAAAAGAGATCATGGCCTCCGCCGCATGGAAGCAATTTGAGAAAGAAGAGCATGAATTCTTTAAAACGGTAGAAGACTCCATCTCCGCGCTTATCACCGCCAATAAAGATACCTGGTGGGGCCGTTCCTCATGCTGACGAACTACAGCTACTTTACGCCGGAGCAGAAGCCCGTGTACGAGCAGTTCTCCAAAGAAGCGAAAGAAAGCTACTATGGCAAGGTCGTTTACGACGATCTCTTCCCGAAAAGCTACATCGGGCAGCAGGCGCGCTTCGCTGGCTTTTGCCGACGTAAATAAAAAGCCGGTTTCTTTTGCTTCTATCGCCAAAGGGAAGAAATATGTGATCGTGGATTTCTGGGCTTCCTGGTGCGGCCCCTGCCGCAAGGCGGTACCTGCGCTGAAGGAGTTTTACAAGGAACATGGCAAAGACGTTGAGATCATCAGCGTATCAATAGATAAGAAGGATGCGGATTGGGCCAAGGCAGACAAAGAAGAAGCCTTTCCCTGGAAGAGTTTCCTCGACCGCCAGGAGATCGCCAACGCTTACCAGGTGAAAGCAATTCCCGCGATGTTCCTGCTCGATGCCAAAGGGGTCGTGGTAGCGGAAAACGTCTCGCTGGAACAGATCCGTGAGAAAATAAAATAATCGCAAGGAAAGCAATACGCAAAGGCCGTCCCTTGAGGGGCGGCCTTTTTCGTTTTAATCCTCCCTCCGTCGTAACAGGCGATGGATGCGGAGGCGGTTATATTGCTGGAGGATGATAGCCGCCACATTGAAAATACCGTTGGCGGCGAGGATAAGACCCCCTGCCAGCCAGGCTCCACAGGCAAAAGCATGGATGCTGGTCAGCAGGAAGAAGCAGCCGCAGATCAGGTGGAAGCGTTCGTACATGTCGATCGTTTTCAGATATTTTTCCGCTGCTGCCATGTTTCCTGCGATGTTGCCGGAGGAGCCAGATGCTGCATTGGCCCAGTCGCCGTTCTGGGTGAGCTTGCGGAAGACCTTGACGCCTAATTGCTCGAAGCCTTTGCGGGAGCGGGCGATGGTCGTCCACCGGAGGAACCGGCGGGGAGGAGGCCGGTAACAAAGGAAACGGCGAGGAATACGCTGGCCCAGCGGTCCCAGCCGGCGGTATACCAATACCAGACCAGTGGCGCGCAGCAGAGGATGGTCCAGAAGAAGTTGATGAGCTGGTTGAGGATGTTGGGTTGCATGGATCTCTAAGTTAGGAAAAAGGAAAAGCCGGTCAAACGACCGGCTGTTTCCAAGTTTACATCCTCTTTGCTAATTACGGATGCGGCTTGCTATTGTGAGTGCGGTTAGTATCCGGGGTTCTGTCTCAGTCCCGGTTCTACTTTTAGGCTGTTTTCATGGAACGGCCATACGTAGTTGTTGGGGCGGAAGGCGCGGTCTTCGATTTTCAGAGAAACTTTCTGTCCGTTCACGATCCGGGTGTGGCCGAGGGCGGCTCGTTGAGCACCGTTTCGGCGATGCGCCAGCGGATGATATCGTCATAGCGGCGGCCTTCTGCTGCCAGCTCGATGCGACGCTCGTTGCGAATGAGGTCGATCCATTGCTGCTGGGTATAGCCTGCATATTTGGGCAGGGTGACGTCAGCCTGGGTCATATCCAGTCCAGCACGGCGACGGATGTCGTTGATGCATTTTTGGCAAGGTCATCGATCTGGTTCTGCATGATCTTCGCTTCAGCGTAAGTCAGCAGCACTTCTGCGTAACGAACGTAGGGAAGTGCATGTTTCCGCCGGTACGGAATGCGTCGGCAGGATCCACGAACTTACGGAACCAGTAGCCGGAGCGGCTGGCGCGCGGTCTTTCAAAATACATGGGATCATTTGGATCGTATATTTTGATCGGGTCGTTTACGAAGATATCGCCGGGCATATAGATGCTTGCTGCAAGCCGGGGTCGCGGTTCAGCTTGGGATTGAGCTCGTATTCTTCCTTGGTGTGCTGGGGCTGTTGTCGATCGGGTCGCCCTGAAGTGTCCAGTAAGCGTCTACGAGCGATTTCAGCGGTACAACAAACGATTGGCCGTTACCGGTACGGTACTGCGGGGCCAGTGCTGGAAGGAATTCGTAGCCGTGTTGTTGTGGCTTTCCATGTCCATCGTAAAGATGAATTCCTTGTTTGTTTTATCGGCTTTATAGTTGAACAGGTCGCCATAAACCGGGTGCAGCTGGAATTTTCCGCTGTCCATGATATCTTTGCTACCCTGGCGGCGTCTTCCCATCGTCCGAATTGCAGGTAATATCGCATGATGATGGACTTAAGGGAATATTGGTTGAACATGTACGCGTTGGAAGTATACACATCGGGCGGGAGCCTGTTGGCGATTTCTTCCGCCATGGGGAAGAGTTGATTGAGAATTTCCTCTTTGCTCTTTGCAGGCTGGGTGGCCGATTCGAGATCTGCCGGCTGCAGGTAGAACGGGATATTTTCCCATCGGGATACCAGCCAGAAATAATGCCAGGCGCGGATGCCTTCCAATACGCCTTTGTAGCGCTGGCGAACTGCTTCGTCTTCCACATAGGGGATATCTACGTTGGCGATGAACACGTTCAGGCGGCCGAGATGTTTCATGTGAAGCTCGTAGTAGTAGAGGAATGCGGCGGTATTGGAGTTGAAGTTGCCGTTGGCGATCAGCTGGTGGTGATGGCCTTCTGTGCGGCTGTAGGCATTGTCCGATTTACCATCTTCCTGGTAAGGAAGCTTGGCGTTCAGGCCTACACCGGCGAACACGTCGACCATTGAAGAGTATACCACGCGGCGGAGATCTTCTTCGGTATTGAAGAATTCGTCGAATTTGGTAGCGGTCGGGTCGGTCTTATCGAGGAATTTTTCGCATCCTGCCAACGCAGTAGCGCCGGCGATCAAAGATGCATATAATAGTTTCTTCATTTTTTGCAGAATAAATAGATTAGAACATGGTAGCTTTTAATCCGATGCTAAATACGGCCATACGGGGATAGTTCCTCCGCCGCCGTTTCTTTCGGGCTCGAGACCTTCCCATTTGGTGATAGTGATTGCGTCCTGTGCGTTTACGTAAACGCGAACGTTGCGGATGCTGTTGCCGATTTTCGGGAAAGTGTAACCCAACTGGATCATTTTGAAGCGGAAGAAGGACGCATCGCTCAGCCATACATCGCTCAGGTAGGTGTTAGTGCTGGCGCCATTCCATACGCGGGGAAACGGCTGTTCTGATTTTCAGGGTCCAGCGGTTGTCAGCGTAGTATTGACGGGGGCGCCGAGATTGTTAGTGCCACCGTCCACATGTACGGGATAGCCTTCCATGCCGCCCAGGCGGCCGATGCGTTTACCGACGCCCTGGCCGATCACGCCAAAGTCCCAGCGCTTATAACCCAGATTCAGGTTGATGGCGTAGTTCATGTGGGGAAGGGATCACCCAGGTTGATGCGGTCGAGGTTGTTGATGATGCCGTCCCCGTTCTGATCGATGTACTTGATATCGCCGGGAAGGGTATTGGGCAGTTTCGCAGCTGTTTTTTCTACATCGTCCTGGTCACGGAAATATCCCTGAGAACGGTAGCCGTAGAAGTTATCGATACCGATGCCGGGATACCAGATTTTATCTGTCGTGTTCTTGAAGATCAGGGTGTCGGTAGCTCTATAGCCCGCTTTCAGTACCTGGTTCTTGTTATCGAACAGCATGCCGCCGATGGAGTAGGTGAAATCGCCGATCTTATCGCTCCATTTGAAGTTTAGTTCGAAACCTTTGTTTTCCACCTCGCCAATATTAACGGCGGATTCCAGTGTATGGGAGCCGGTCAGCGGCGGTACGGGGAATGCGTCGTAGATCAGGTCGAAGGAGTGCTTTTTATATACCTCTGCGCCGAAGGTCAGGCGGTTGTTCAGTGTGGTCAGTTCCATACCGAGGTTCCACTGCTTTTGTTTTTCCCAGGAGAAGTTAGGGTTCGGCATGCGCATGGTCCAGCCCCAGGTGTTCACGATCTCTTCCCAGAGATAAGGATCTACGTTCTCGTTACCGATCAGGCCATAAGAGACGCGGAACCGGAGGTTGTTGATGGCGCCGCCGGATACCAGCGGTTTCATGAATTTCTCATTGGTTACGTTCCAGGCGAGCGCCGCAGAGGGGAAGAAGCCCCAGCGGTTATTAGGTGCGAACTTAGAGCTGCCGTCGCCGCGGGCGGTTACTTCGAGGATATAACGGCTGTCGAACGAGTAGTTCATTTTACCGAAGAAGGACGCCTTGCTGATCTCTCTGAAATCGGAGAAGACCCAGTTCATCGCTTCCGTACCCGCGGTGAAGTATATTTTGTCCTTGTTGCCGCGCATGTTGGCCGTATAGTTCACAAGCAGGCGGGATGTGAGCTGGCTTTCGGCGACGTTCTGCGTTGCGCCAACGGAGTTGGTCCAGGTGGTGACGGGTTTACCATTGCCGTCATAGAATTTAAAGGTAGGGCGTTCCCATTTCTCCGCAGATTTTTTAATCAGGTACGATACGTTCGCCTCGATGTTCAGGTTCTTGGTGATATTGTACCGGGGCGGAGGTTGATGGTGCTCCAGTCGTGCATATAGTTCTTCGTGCCGCCGCGGTTGATGGAGGCTACGGGGTTGATGTTGTTATGCAGTTGGTAATGTTCGGGGATATTGAGCCCGGTGTTCGGGTAATATACCTGCTGGGAGGAGTTCATTCTCCAGGCGAGCTGATAAAGGCCATGCCCGTCGTCGTTGGCCTGCAACCGGTCAACTTGCAGGCGGTGCGCGTAGAAGTCTGCCTGCAGTACGAACTTATCTGCGATATTGATGTTGGTATTGAAACGAGCGGAGAATTTCTGGGAACCTTCGATGTTATTCATACCGCCTTCGTTGAGGTATCCCAACATAAGATTGAAAGTGCCCACACCGCCGCCGCCGGATACGCTCAGAGCGGTATTGGAGGAGGTGGCATTGCGTTGCATCACTTCATCGAGCCAGTTTACATCCGGAATCTGGCCGGAGGCCATCTTTTGAATGGAGTCTTCGGTGAAAGAAGGGGTCTGGCCCTGCATGATGCGGGCTTCGTTATTCAGGCGCATGTAATCGGCGCCGTTTACGAATTTTGGAAGGTCGATCGGTTTGGAGATACCGTACCAGGAGTTGAGGTCTACCTTGAATTTACCGGTAGTACCGCGTTCGGTTTCCACGATGATAACGCCGTTGGCGCCGCGGGAGCCGTACATGGATGCGGAGGCCGCATCCTTGAGGATCGTGATGCTTTTAACCTGGTTGGGATCCACATCGGTGAGCGACATCTCCATTCCATCTACGATGACCAGCGGGTCTGCGTTCTGGAGTGTGCTGATACCCCGAATCGCTATGGAGCCGGGCACGCTTCCTGGGAGGTTGTTCCCCTGCATCATGGTCACACCGGGAATGGTGCCGGAAAAGGCTTCCTGGAGCTTGGCGATAGGACGGGTTTTGGCCTGTTTCATATCCATCTCGGCGACAGACGATGCCACGTGGCGCTTTTCTACTTTAGAGAAACCCATCACTACCACACCTTCCAGGTCCTTCCCGCTCTGAAGCCTGACGATGATCCTGTTCTGGCCGTTTACAGGCATTTCCTTTTCCCGGAACCCGATGGAACTGACGATCAGGACGGCGTTGTTGCCAGGACGTTGATCTGGAATGTACCATCGGCGCCGGCGGCCGTCCCGATGTTTGTGCCTTTACAATGACCGTGGCGCCAGGGATGGGGGCGCCGGTGGTGTCAGACACCTTGCCGCTGACAGTACGCTGCTGTGCGCTTGCCTGTAGCAGGCATAGTAATAGTGATGAAAATAGGAATAGATACTTCATAACAATTATGACTGGTTGAAAGATTTCCGTTGTTTTACGACATAACATGGCCTCTCCGGGACGCTCATGGCGCCACAGCTGCGTATTTTCAAGACATAAGAATGCCAGGAGGCTTTTTAGCCCCGGTAGAGATATACTTCGTTACAGGTCAGCAGGTATTGGATGAATGAAAGCTCACCGTCCGGTGGTTTGGATGATATTGTTCCACAGGAAAGGCAGTTGGTCTGATAAAAACTTTAAGTATGTTTTAACTATCCTTTTCTTTTACTTTCAGATTATTTCAAGTATGCAAATCAAATATGCGGACTAATTTTGCGTTGCGAGAATCTTTTTAGATATTTTAATAAAAACAAATTACTTCATTAAAGATTTTTTTAAAGATTTGTACTCAATAGGTAAAAACTGGAGCTATGAACGTTAAATTGTTAAATAGGGAACCATTTGCCCTGGATCCGACATTAAGCAAAAAGCAAATTCAGCTGAGATACAAACTATTGCAACACCTCTATACGCATGGCCCCTCATCCATTTCGTCCCTGTGCGATACCATTGGCATCAGTGCGCCGACGGTTTTTAAAATGCTCAGCGAATTAACGCGGGAGCGGATCGTGGAGAAGCGCGGGGGGAGAGTCTATCGGCGGCAGGAAGCCCGACCTCTTCCGGCTACAGCGGAATGTACTGTTCGAGATATGCATCGATATCGAACTTTTCAAGACCCGCCTGGCGATCGTCGATAACAACAATCACTTCGTTACCCAGGTCAATACCGTGCAGCTGGCGCTGTCGCGTAACCGGAAGGTCTTCTTCGAAACGCTGTTCGAACATGTCAGGAGCTGATCCGGTCCGCCAACATCGAACAATCCCGCATCGTAGGCTGCAGCGTAGGGATGCCGGGCCTCATCGATCCGGAAACCGGGGAAAACTACAGCTACCTTCTGGATGAGACCGACGGCCTCACCCTCCGGGAGGCCTTCGAGCAGGAATTGGAAATGCCTGTTGTCATACAAAACGATGTGAAAGGCTCCGCGCTCGCCGAACTGCGGTATGGCCACGCTACCGGCCGCAAGAATGTATTGGTGATCCTGATGGACTGGGGCATAGGCCTCGGCATTATCATGGACGGCAAAGTACAGCATGGCAGTTCGGGGTTCTCCGGCGAAATGGGGCACATGCCTTTCGTGGAAAACGGAGAGCTTTGTTATTGCGGGAAATATGGGTGCCTGGAGACGGTAGCATCTGGTATGACGCTGTCCAAAATGGCACGGGAAGGCATCCTGTCCGGTCAGAATTCTATCATCAACGACCTATCCAACAAGGAAATATACCGCATCGAAACGGAGCTGATCATCCGCGCGGCCAATAAAGGGGATCAGTATTCGATCCAGCTGCTTTCAATATCGGGACGAACCTCGGCAAAGGGATCTCTATCCTCATCCAGCTGTTCAACCCGGAAATGGTGGTGCTGAGCGGCAAGATCGCGGCGGCCCGCCAATATATTACGCTGCCCATGCAGCAGGCGATCAACACCTATTGCATGACGCAGATCCGGGAAAAGACGCAGATCGTATCTTCCGAACTGGGGATGATTCGCGGTTGCTGGGATATGCGGCTGCGGGGATCACCTGGTTTTCGAAGCAATGATCGCGGATGCGAAAGACAGGTAACCGAGCCCCGGTAACTAAATGAATTTATCCTTCTTACCCGATGATTTCGGCAAGCCCGCGTCGATATTGCTGTTCCACCAGTCCTGTGCCTTTACCACCTTGCTGTGGTTGGTTTCCGAGTCATAGTTATTCTGATAGGTGCTGAGGGTTTTCTTGATGGCGGCCATCTTGTCCGTCAACTTTTTACGCTGACCCGTGAGCGCTTTTTCCGCCGCCGCCAGCGCATTTCCTTTACCGCAGGCTTCCACTTCCTTCGTGGTGAACGAGGAAGCAAGGGTTTGCAGTTCCGTACTGATCTTCTCGGCCACGGCATGGGTAATGTCAAAATGCCGTTGTTCATGGTTGAGGAGCGACGAACTGGAATCCGCCAGCCCGGTCCCGATGAGGTTCTTCTTGAACGTGGTTTTGCATTCGCCTACCTTTCCGTCTACCGTTACGCCGTTGTGGTTCTTCCATTGGTACGTATAGCCTGACATGCGGTCTTTCACGCAATTGGGCTTTATATTGACGCAGTCCGCCGGATCGGTGACCGTGGTGTTGTATTGCTTAAAGGAAGACCATTTGTTCTTCTTCATGTTCGCAGCGCAGGACTTTACATCTGTGTCGCATGCCTTTCCTACTGATTTATTCTTATCGTTGAAATAGCTTTCGCACTTGGTGACGGTGGTGTCTGCATGGGCTTCACGTTCTTTGGGGTCGTACAGCCATTTTTTAGCCCAGGAATCTTCCTGGCGCATGTATGCTTTTGCTTTCAGTTTGCTGGTATCGCCTTCTATGTTAACCTTATAGGCTTTGAATTTTTCCGGGTGCTCGGCGGCTTTCTTGTCTTTATCCTTGCCTTTTTCGCAGTCGGTCACTGTTTTGCCGGACTGGAAGGTGGTTCCGTTTTCTGTTTCGGTGAGTTTCTTGAAGGGGTATGCGGAGACGTCGAGTTTTTCGATGTCCGATTTGGTAGCGGCTTCGAAGCCTTTGTCTTTCTTGGGGACGTCGCCCGTAAAGTCTGCCCAGGAGAGCTTGCGGTGATAAATATCCGCACGCTGGATGCGTTTCCTGCCTGTGCCGTTTTGCTGGAGCACATGGGTGAGCTCGTGGGCCAGGAGGTGTTGGCCTTCCGGGGTATAAGGCTGGTATTGTTGATGGTCGAAGTAAATGTCGGAGCCATAGGTGAAGGCTTTTGCTTCCACGTTTTGGTTCAGTTCAGCAGAGGGCTGGCCGGTGTGGATGCGGACGTTGGATAAGTCTGCCTGGAAGGAACGTTCCATGAACCGGCGGGTTTCCTGGGGCAGAGGGGCGCCTTTACCATGGGTGGCGGCTAATTGCTGCGGGATGCCGGCGGCATGCGGCGGGTTGAAGAAAGACGGCTGGGCGGAGGTTTCCGTGAAGCGTCTGTCGGTTTGCGGCGGATGTTGCGCATGGAATTCAGGTTGCGCCCACTTTTGGTGGAACGGTAAATAATTATGATTCGGTTAAACGATCTGCGAAGGGTATGGACCGGGGTTTTGTGTTATTTGGGGGCTGATGGTTCGATATACTGATCCGTTCGGCTGCTCCGGGGCTTGTGTAATCCAAAAGTAGGCTAAATGATTGATTTCATCGATTTTTCCTACATTTATCCCGCCCGTTTCATAAAACAAGCGGAGGCCGATACCCCAAATTACTTGCATAACGCGATGACTTCATCTGACAACTTACCTATATGGCCCATTTTTATCCTGTGCCGGTTGCCGGAACGCCGGTAACCCTTGCCGTTCACATTTCCACTCCATCAGAAGCGACCTCAGTAGTGCGGATCGTTGAGCCCGACAGCTCCTGGAAGGTCCTTCTTTCCTCCGACGAAGCCGATGGCATTATTCCGGAGACATTCATCGGCACCGGCGTGCAGCTCGCCGGCCGCGTGCTGAAGATCAAAACGTTTTTCGAGCTGGATCTTATCCGGGAAGAAAACCGCCAGTCGGTGATCGATAACATCCTGGTGGAATATTCCTTTACCGGCGGCGTTGCCGGTCCGCGGACCTACGCATACGACCCGGCCGACAAGCGCGCGAGCTCCGACAAGCTGGCGGTCGTAATCGTATCTACCATTCATTTAAACGCTCCGCAGCTATGAACCCGATAAGAATAATGTGCCTGCTGCTGCTCACGCTGGCGGCGGGCCCTGCCATGGCCCAGGATGCCAGCGATACCACGTTGGAACTGAGCGATTTCCGGATGCCGGTATCGCCTGCTTTCGGCGTGCTCGACCTTTCGCCCACTAGCGTTGAACGCCCCACAGCCCCAGGGCCCTGGGGCTCACGATGCTCAACTTCACCGGGTCGGGCGGGGCGTTGCCCAAGAACTTCTCCCTTGAAATTTCCCCGTATTGGATGGTGCGGCACCGCTATGAGAACGTGTACAAATACCTCGGTATCCGCAAAACCGGAAAGAGCCCCGTTTCCACGGGCATCCTGCGGAAGCTGACGGTCTCCGCCGCCACCTGGTTCAACGATTCCTCCAAAAACTATCTGCCTAATACCAATTATACCGGTATCGGTATTCGCACCAACCTGCTGACCTGGTGGGGCGACGCGCGGTCCAAATACATGCGGGAAGTACTGGCCGTTCGGCATAATGAGCGCAAGATGGCGGAAGCCCTGTTCCCGGAGCGGGTGGAAGACCCGGATACTTTCCGGGTGGTGGTGGATAGCATCCGCAAAGCCGGGCGCACCAACGAGACGAAGATCTCCGAAATCCTTCCGCTGCTGGTGATAGATGGCGCCTGGGCGCAGTCATCCAGCTTTTACCAGAATACCGGGAGAATAAACGTTTCAACCGCAGTGCCGTATGGGTGAATGCCTCCGTGCATCCGCGGGTAGATAAGCAGGCGAATCATTACGTGTTTGCCGTCGCCAGCTTCCGCTACCTGCGCGATAACCTGCTGACCGACACAGCGCAAAATATTTTCAACCGGGAGTCCGCCATGGATATTGGTTTTAGGGTAGGGTACGAACGAAAAGACCTGGCCGTATCCATAGAACATGTGCGCCGCAGCTACAATGGCAGTGCGGGGCAAGACAGCAAACGGACGGTCGGGATCCTGCAGTACCGTGTCTCCAGATCCCTGTTCCTTTTCGGAACGTTCGGGAAGAATTTCGGCGTGAAGGATAACCTGTTTACCATGCTGGGCGTGAATTGGGGCTGGGGAGGAAGGAGCTGGCACATGGTAATGAAGAATAGAAAAATATACGGGCTACAGGGAATCCGGGGCAAATGCCTATATTTGTCCACTTGTAGTACAAAACTAACACTATGCTGAACGGTATTAAGCCGATTGGCGCTAAATCCATGGCCGAGCGCGTGGAAGCCAGTTTGCGGGAGTATTTTGCGAAAGGGAATTTCAAGCCGGGCGATCCGTTGCCCACCGAGCTGGAGCTGGCGGCGGCCCTGGGCGTAAGCCGGAACGTTGTCCGCGAAGCGCTGAGCCGGTTTAAAATGCTGGGCATCATTGAAACGAAGAAGAAGACCGGCATGGTCATCAGCAATCCCGACATCGTCGGGACCTTCGAGAAAGTCCTTACCCCGAGATCATGGACGAAGCCACCCTGCAAGACCTTTTCGAACTGCGGCTGGTACTTGAAATGGGCATCGCGGATCTGCTGTTTATTCATAAAACTCCGCAAGACATAGAAGAGCTGGAAGAGATCGTAGCGCGGGAAGTGAAAGGAGATAACTTCCGTATCAATAATGAGATCGCCTTTCACGGCAAGCTTTATGAGATGACCGGTAACGAGACCATGAAGCGCTTTCAGACGTTGTTGTTGCCGGTATTCGGTTACGTGATGAAGTTGGAAAACAAAAAGTATGTTTCCGGGAAAATCACCCATAAAGACCTGGTCAAAATACTCAAAAAGGCACCGTTCAGGCGTTTAAGGACGGATGGCATCCCACCTGCAGCCACACCTGGACCGGTTGCGCCAATCAAAATAATGTGCTGAAGCCCGCCTCCATGGCGGGCTTCTTTCTTTATACCTGCCGTTCACAAAAATAATATTGCAAATTCCAAAAATGCCTACTTTTAATATGTAGAACATAACTACTAAATAGATACCAAGGCGTTATGATCAACGATATTCCAACGTTAGAGGGGCTGTAACCATCCTCCATCACTTAATCATCCAAACAACCGCCGCCCGGCGGCCGCACTGCCTGTGAATGGCGGTATCGCCTGGCTATTGCCGTCAACGTACAAGCGATTACGGTGCGGGATTTTCATTCAATCTTATGTACACAAAACTTCCACACATGACATTGCTAAGATTATGCTGCTGCTGCCTGCTGCTGCTGATGGCGCTGCCAGGCTTCAGTCAAACCGGGGAATGGGCGGTATCGGGCATCGTGCGCGACTCCGCCACGCGCGAGCCCATGATCGGCGTGAGCGTGTCCGTCAAAGGCACTTCACGGGGCACCGTCACCGACGTGAATGGCCGCTTTAAACTGCAGGTACAGTCCGGTACGGAAACATTACTGTTCAGAATGATGAACTATGCCTTGAAAGAAATTAACGTCGGCCAACGCCGCGAGATCAATGTGGACCTCGCCGAGACCTCCTCCCAATTGGGCGAGGTCCTCATCGTGGGGTATACGGAACAGTCGACCCGTAAAAACACCGCGGCCATCTCCAAACTGGACGTCGCCGAACTGAAGAACAATCCCAATCCCAACCCGGTACAGTCCATGCAGGGCAAGATCGCCGGGGTGTCTATTCCTATCACGCAGGGACAACCTGGCGTAGGCGCTACCAATATCATCATTCGCGGCGGTACCAAACCGAACGTATATGGTTCGGGCCTGGGTAATAATAACGGCGCATCCATCGGCTCGTCTGACGGGAGCAACCCGCTGGTAGTCGTAGATGGGGTATTCCGTTCGCTGAATGATATTAACCCGGACGATATCGAGTCGTTCCAGGTAATGAAGGACGCCGCTTCTACCGCTATCTACGGCGCCCGTGGCGCCAACGGCGTTATCGTCATCAAAACGAAAAAGGGAAACTGAATACCCGTTCTACCATCACACTCACGCACCGCACTACCTGGGAAACGCAGGCAAGGGATTACGATTATTTGTCGGCCGAAGAATACCTCCGCCTCGCACGCGTGACGGTAGCGAATACTTCTGACGTCATTGATAAAAACAACCTCTTGTATAACGGTGGCTTCTCCGCCGGGACGCGCGTCTTCACCAGGCCTGGCGACTATGGCAAGAGCACGTATCTCACCGCGCTGTACGATAACATCCTGCAGGTGGAAGGACAGGCGTATGTAGACAACCTGCTTTCCCGCGGATGGCGGGTGATGGACGACCCCATCAATCCCGGCACCAAACTGCTTTATGCCGACAACCAGTACCAGCAGCAACTCTGGAAAACGGGCCTCTCCAACAACACGAACCTCACTCAACGGCGGTAATGATAAAGCAGATTATAATTTCTCCATGGGGTACACCAATCAGAAAGGCGTATTGGTAGGCACCGCCTACAAGCGCTACAACGCCCTGGGAATTTCGGGTATCAGGCTTCAGATAAGCTGCGGCTCGATTTTATGATCAATTACCAGTACACCGATCCGAATTATGTGGATGCGTACCAGAACGATCTCGTCCGCGCGATCCGCATCACCCCGCTGATCCGCACATTCAAGGACGATGGCAACCCCATGCCCGGTGAGAACTACACGGTGCGCAACCGCTTCCACCTGCTGAAATACGACGATATCCGCACTTCCACGGAGCGCCTGGTATCGCGCGTGGCGGCTGATCTGACGATCATCAAAGGCCTGCACTGGAAACCCTCGCTGTCTTATGTGCTGGATGATTACAAAGAGCTCACCATGCGCAAGTCTACCCCTCCCGACGAGGTGCAGCCCTCCGCGCAGCGGTTTAAAGACGATTATACGAATGCATCCCGCCAGCTGATGCTGGACCAGTGCTGCAATACGATACCGACTTCAACAAAGACCACCGCCTGACAGTGCTCGCGGGCATGAACTTCACCCGCAACACCAACCACTCCAAGGATATGGGATCGCAAAGGGCGACGAACGATTACATCTATACCATCGAGGAAAACCCGACTACCACTATCGATGGTAAAGTAGTGACCAACGTCGGCGACTTCCGGACCGCCCTGGGCGAGACCCGTTCCGCCAGTCTTTTCGGTCAGTTCAGCTACGATTATAAAGCGAAATATATGGTAGGCGGTACCCTGCGGTACGACGGATTCTCCAACTTCGCGCCGGAGAACAAGTATGCATTGTTCCCATCTATCTCCGCGGGGTGGAACATTGACCGGGAGAACTTCTGGAATGCCAATAAGACGATCAGCGCCCTGAAACTGCGCGCCAGCTGGGTAAAGCGGGCCTGAGCGGCCTGAGTATCGTGGATACCTACGGTGAATACACGGCAGTGGCTTACGGCACTTACGCAGGCATCCTGCGTTCCGGCCTTGCCAACCCGCGGCTGCGCTGGGAGTCTACCATTACTACAGACATCGCATTGGAAGCGGGGCTCCTGGATAACAGGATCAACCTGTCGGTAGATGTGTATGACAAACTGACGAAAGACCGCCTCACATCCAAGCCCCTTCCTTCAGAATCGCCTTTCACATCAATCGCGTATAACAACGGCGCCCTGCGCAACCGTGGTATAGAGATCGCGATCGGGGCCAACATCATCCGTGGGAAGCATTTCAACTGGCAGACTAATTTCTCGTTTGCCTACAACCGCACCACCATCACCGACCTGCCGGACAATGGCCGTGCGAAGAACCGCCAGGGCGGAGATTTTGTGTTCGACAAAGCATCGGGCCAGCTGATCGAAGCGGGAGGCCTGGCGGAAGGTGAGCGCCCTTATGGTGTTTACGCCTTCAATGTGCTGGGCGTATTTGCGTCTGACGAAGAAGCGGCGGCCTGGAACTCCAAGGTAAAGGACAACCTGGCTTCGGCACAGGGCATCATCATCGGGAAGCGTGGGGGCGATTTCATTTTTGAAGATGTGAATAACGATGGTGTGATCGATATGAAAGACCAGGTGTTCATCGGCTACCGCAATCCGGATAAGATCGGCGGGATACAAAATACGTTTACTTACAAGGGCTTTTCGCTGCGCGTGAATGCGGATTATGCTTTCGGGCATATGATCAGCAACGGCGCGCTTGCCCGCTCGATGGGCCAGGGCCGCGCGTTTAACGAAGGCGCTCCTTCTGAGGCGCTGGGGGCGGACGTGTGAATCAGGGCGATGCCGGTAAGAAGTACGCGCGCTTTTCCTTCGCGGATTATGACTTCGGGCAAAGGAACTACCTGCGCAACGGCAGTCTGGGCAACAACAGCAGTTACAACTCGGACGTGTCCGTGATGTTCGAAAAAGGAGACTTCCTTGCACTGCGCGAAATTACCCTGACATACGACTTCCCGCGCGAATGGTTGAAGCGCTTCCATTCTACAGGCCTGAACGTTTATGCCAGCGTGTACAACGTGGCTTACCTGACCTCCTATAAAGGGCTCAACCCCGAGATCTACAGTGGTTTCGACCCGGGAGGCTATCCCCGTCCACGGCAGTTTTCCCTGGCGCCAACCTGAAATTTTAATTGCTTAACGTAACAATAGCAGTTTATGAAAAAATGGACGATACGAATCTGGACCGCATGCATGGCCGCTTTCCTGCTCACAGGGTGCGACGCCATCCTGGAAGTGGAACCGCAGTCCAGCATTACGGATGAAGTGTTTTCCGCAACGAAAGCGATTTTGAGCCCAATGTAGTGGGTATTTATACCGTGCTCCGCAGCCTGGCCAATAACGTGACCTATGGCATGGAGCGAAGCGAAGAGCTGGTGTCCGCCTCCAACTCCCGGTTTACCGTGGCCTGGTCGCATACGCTGTCGCCCACTTCAGGCGCGGTGAACTATGCCGAATGGTACCGCGGGATCGGTCATTGCAACCTGTTGCTGGAAAAGATACAAGCTTTCCCCTTCGCCGGGAACCCCGATCTGAAGAAGAGCATACAGGCGGAGGCGCATGCCTTGCGCGCCTGGTTTTACTTCCACCTCATCCGCGTGATCGGCGATGCGCCGTTGATGTTGCAGGCCGTGGTGGATGAAAACGTGCCCCAGTTGCCGCGCTCCCCGCAGCAGACGTCATGACCCAGATACTGGCAGATGCGGATGCTTCCGTGGCATTGTTCAAATCAATGTCCCGCTTCTCGAAGACGGCCTATCCCTCGCGCTATCGCTTTGCCTATGGTTCCGTACTGGCGCTGAAATCCGAAGCACTGCTCTGGAAAGCGAAAGTGCTCAATGGTGGCGATGACGCATTCCGGCAAGCCATCGAGACCATTACAGAGATCGAGACGACCGGCGTGCGCCTCAACCTGGATTTCAAAGACGTTGCCCGGAAACGCGCGGCGGAGAACCCGGAAGTGCTGATGGCTGCTTACTACCATCGCGATGAAGTGCCGGGAGGTAATTACGCCAAGAACGCGCTGCCTTTCAAGGACATTATTGAAGGTGCGCTGAATAAGGATTCCCTTCCTTTACGAACGCTTCCACCAACGGTCAGGGCGCATACCAGATCAGCCCTCTTTCCCGCACGTTGTTTGCCGATGCCAATGATGTGCGTAGCAGGTATACCTGGGTAGTGGAACTGCAGGCCTCCGGCCCCAAAGTAGCCTGGATCAACAAATACCCCGGCACCGAGTATTCAGACGACCGCGTATCCGATAACGACATCATCCTCTGGCGGCTGGCGGATCTCTTCCTGCTGAAAGCGGAAGCTTATGCGGGACTGAACGATGGCGCCAACGCGAAGCTATACCGGACAAGGTCCGCGCCCGCGCTGCCACGGGTGAGTATAAAGGGAGCTACGGATAAGTTATCGCTCGAAAAGGAGATCCTCAGCGAGCGGGGACGGGAGCTGTTTTTCGAGAACAAGCGCTGGTGGGACCTGGTGCGCTTCCACAAAGGAGGCACGCTCGATATCTACCAGTATATACCCAATCTTATCGGCAAGACCACGCCGCTGTTCTGGCCGGTCAACACCACGGTAATGGCCAATAATCCCAATATTGATCAAACGGAAGGCTATAAATAACCAGTACCATGACGAAATTCATCAATAAGCTATTTGCCCTGTTCCTTATCGCGCCCCTGGCCTGGGCCTGTAACGATGATCCGGAAAAGATCTTCCCGAAGGTGGAGCCGCCATCTTCCGTGCTGCCTTATGTTTTCCAACAGGGAACGGAAGGGTACAGCTGCTTCCGGATCCCGGCGATCATCATGACCAAATCCGGCGAACTGCTGGCATTTGCGGAAGGGAGAAAAAATGATTGCAGCGACGAAGGAGACATCGACCTCGTGATGAAGCGCTCCCGGATTCGGGTAGAACGTGGAGCAAGCTGCAGGTAGTATGGAGCGATGGGGAGAATACCTGCGGCAACCCCGCGCCGGTGGTAGACCGTAATACTGGCGACGTGCGGTTGCTCATGACCTGGAACTACGGTCATGACGACATCGGCACCATCAATGCCGGTACCAGCAAGGATACCCGCCGCGTCTACCTCACGTCATCCGCAGACGACGGCAAGACCTGGATACGCCTAAAGAGATCACTACGGCCGTAAAAGCCCCGGATGGGGCTGGTATGCAACAGGGCCCTGCCATGGCATCCAGATCACGAAAGGGACCTTTAAGGACCGGATGATCGTGCCGTGTGATTATATCGAAGTGGGAGCGGGAGAAGAGGGAATTCTCACGTAATTTACTCCGATGATGCGGGGCAGACCTGGAAGCTCGGTGGAAAGGTGCCCCAGATCTCAGGCCTCAACCCGAACGAAAGCACGGTCGCCGAACTGTCGGACGGCCGGCTTATGCTGAACATGCGAGTAGGCGGCAACGATTACAAACGCCTCGCCAGCATCAGTACCGATGGCGGCATGACCTGGTCTGAGGCATACGACGAAGCGGCGTTGACCGACCCCGTGTGCCAGGGCTCCCTGCTGTCTGCGATGGTCAACGGCAGCCACCGGTTGTTTTTCTCCAACCCCGCCTCCACCACGCGCACAAACATGACCATTCGCATGAGCGGCGACGATGGCGCAAAGTGGGACAAGAAGAACGCCGTATTTGAAGGGCCCTCCGGCTATTCGGACCTGGTGTTATTGTCGGACACGCATGTAGGACTGCTGTTCGAAGGCGGACTGGCGAAGTATTTCAATGGCATCGCTTTCCGGAAAGTGCCCATTGCCAATATCAAATAATTTCAAGCATGAGTATGAACCGAAATATAAAGATGATGATGGCGGTCGCGGCACTGGCATTTGCTGCCTGTGGTACCCAGCGCCCCACGGCGCAGGCGCCTGTCGAAGAAACCCACGTCGTGTTTGAACCGGGCGCGTTGTATGCCTCCATGCGGATCCCCGCGCTGGTAGTCACGAAGAAGCACACGCTGCTGGCATTCTGCGAAGCGAGGATCGGGCGCCAGTGATTGGGCGGATATGCACTGGCCCTCCGCCGTAGTACCGACCAGGGACGCACCTGGAGCGATATTCACGTATTGATAGCTTCAAAAAGGTCCGGTCGGCAATCCCGTTCCGATCGTAGACGACCGCGGCACGGTACACCTCCTTTATCAGAAAGACTATAAAGACGCGTATTACATCTCTTCCGAAGATGATGGTAAAACCTGGTCGAAGCCCCGTGATATTACGCCTGTCTTCGCACAATTCCGGCCGGAATACGACTGGAAGGTGGTGGCGCCGGGCCCCGGGCACGGTATCCAGCTGAAGAACGGGAGGCTGCTATCTGCCGTTTGGCTGGCGAATTCGCAGAAGCTCACCCCGCGCAGGAGCCATCATCCTTCCTGTGTAGCTACTGTTTACAGCGACGATTACGGCAAAACCTGGCAGCGGGGCGATATTATAGCCGACAGTTCCGCTACGATCTCAATCCCAATGAAAGCCAGCCCGTGCAATTACCCGATGGCCGGGTGCTTATGAGCATCCGTAGCCCCTCGGCCGTGAAGCGCCGTGCTTTCAGTGTGAGCGCCGATGGAATTTCGGACTGGAGCGCCGTGCGCTTCGCGGAAGAACTGTTCGACCCCACCTGCATGGCCTCCATTATATCGGTGAAATCGCCGTCAGGAGCGCCGGCATTGGTGTTTGTCAACCCGGACAGCAAAGACATCGAAAAGCATCCGCGCCGCAACCTTACCGCCAAAGCGTCGTTCGACAACGGGCAGAGCTGGCCCGTATCGAAAGTCCTTGAACCCGGCGCCACCGGTTACAGCGACCTGGCCGCAGGCCCCGGAAACATCATCTACTGCCTCTACGAAACCAATACGAAAGATAACAAGGGCTGGAATTACAGCCTGGTACTGAAAAAATTTTATACCAATTGGATAAACCGTTAAAACCGACACACCACACCATGAGAATACAAGGATTGATCGCCGCTACATTCAGCTCTTTTCACGCAGACGGTACACCCGACCTGACGCGAATCCCCTCGCTGGTAGACCAGCTGATCGCAGACGGGGTAAAGGGCGTCTTCATTTGCGGCACCAACGGAGAAGGACCGAACCTGACCATCGAAGAGCGCATGCAGATAGCGGAGGCGTACGTGAAAGCAGTGAATAAACGTTGCCTCGTACTGGTGCATGTAGGCCATCCTGCCATTGCGGAAGCCAGGAAGCTGGCGGAACATGCGCAACGCATCGGCGCAGACGCCATTTCCGCCGTGGCCGCATTTTACTTTAAACCCTCGTCCGCAAAGAACCTGACCGATTGCATGGCCGCTATCGCTTCGGCCGCGCCGGATATGCCTTTCTACTATTACCATATCCCCGCTATCACGGGCGTGGCGATGGACCTGCTGGAATTCCTCCAACTGGCCGAAGCTACGATCCCTAACCTGGCGGGCATCAAGTACACGGCGTCTACCTTGCATGAATACCAGTCCTGCGTACAATACGGCAACGGAAAATTCGATATCCTGTTCGGATACGATGAACTGCTGCTGCCCGCGCTGGCCGTGGGCGCGAAGGGCGCTATCGGCAGTACGTACACTTTTGCCGCCCCGCTGTACCGGAAGGTAGTGGAATGCTTTGAAGCGGGAAAGATCGCGGAGGCGCAGCAATGGCAATACGAAGCAGTAAGAATGATCCGTTGCCTGGGACGGTATTCACCCATTCCCACGCAAAAAGCGATCATGAAAATCCTTGGCACGGACCTCGGGCCGTGCAGGTTGCCGCTGGCGCAACTGAGCCCGCAGCAGGCGGAAGATATCCGTCAGTATCTAGAAGACATCCGGTTCGCGGACACGTTGCGCAGTGCGGGGCTTCCCTGCACGAGGGCGTGGCGGCCGGGCATCATTCCCCTCACAAAAGCTAATACATGAAACATTCCCGTTACCTGCTTTTTTGTCTTGCGGCGCTGTTGCTCGCCGCCTGTAAAAAGGATGATACGCCAACAGACAACGTCATCCGCGAAGTCGTGTTCGAATCCGATAAACAGGAAATCAGCGCCGGCGACAGCATCGTGTTCAAGGACTTTTCCGACGGATACGTGACCCATTGGAAATGGACCTTCCAGGGCGGTACGCCGGCTACCTCGGCCATGTCTGCCCCCAAAGTGATCTATGCCACCCCGGGCACCTATGAAGTGACGCTGGAGGTGCGGAACGCAAGTACAGAGAAAGTGCTCACGAAGAAGTCGTATATCAAAGTGGATTATAACCGCGTGCGCACCGATTTTAAGTCGGCCGCAGCAGTTTATTTCCAAAACGAGGAAGTGGAATTCCGTGACACCAGCGCGGGCAAACCGCAGACCTGGGCCTGGAGTTCACGCCCGTGAAAGGAGGCGCCACCCTGCGCTCCAGCCTGCAGCATCCGAAGATGCGCTTCACAGACACGGGTATTACCGCGTTTCGCTCACGGCTGCCAATCCGCAGTTCACGGATCAGGCCGTAAAGGAGAACTTTATCCGTATCCTCGACCCGTCTTCCATCAGCGCTGAATTTACCAGCGAACGTCCTGCCACCTATGCAGGGGTAAGATCAAGCTGAAGGATGTGTCTGTCGGTAGCGTAAGTGCCTGGGAATGGAAGGTAGAAGGTGCGGAAACGGTTACTTCCAACGAACAGCACCCTGAATTCACCTTCGCGCAGGCGGGACGGTATAAGGTTACCCTCACCGTACGAAACCCTTACAACTCATCCACCAAATCGGCAAACGGCTATCTGCTGGTGGTCCCCTCCGGCGATCTGTCTGCCTTCCTGCCTTTCAATAATATGCCGGAAGACGCGGGCCCCAATGCCATAGAAGTGTCTGCTGTGGGCGGGGGCGTGACGTTTACGGATGCGGACCGTTTCGGCGCCGCAGGGCGTACCGCTACGTTCAACGGCTCCTCCGGCATTAAGCTCGCGGACCATGCCGCCACGAACTTCGGTACGGGTGATTACACTGTGGCGCTATGGATGAAGTCTTCCTCCGCCACACGGATGATGCTCTGGCAGGAATCCGGGCGCAATGGCAGCAAAGATAACCAGACCTGGCTGCGGCTTAACGATAATGGAACGGACCGTCAGATGCGTTTCTGCATCGAAGACGGCGTGGGCTCTACGTTCGTGAACCTGGGGGCACCGGCAAGGTGAACGATGGCGCCTGGCACCAGGTGGTGTGCGTTCGTACCGGTACAAATACCGCTGTATATCGATGGCGTGCGGGTAGGAACGGCTACGGCGCCCGCGCTGCGGACGGTCTCCAATGCGCAGGATTTCAAGATCGGGTTCCAGGAAGGCGCGGCGTCCAACTCGTCGTACTTCACGGGCCAGATCGATGACGTGATCATTTACCGCAAAGCGTTGACGGAAGCGGAAGTGCAGGCGCTGCATCAATTGTAATATATGAAGTATTCTCTTTTCTTAATGTTTATATGGACCTGTTGTATGACGGAAAGTTGCACGATGCGTGAAACGGAAACAGGGCAGGCGGCGTATCGTTGGGATACGCTTCCGCCCATCCCTGACGAAACGGGATTTGCGGGATCATTTGCCGGTGTTTCCAACGGCGCCCTGCTGGTAGCAGGCGGCGCCAATTTCCCAAATGGCGGAACGCCCTGGAATGGCGGTGTGAAGACCTGGTACGATAATGTATTCGTGCTGGAGCAGCGGAACGGCCGTTGGAAGGAAGCCGGGAAACTACCGCGCCCGCTGGGTTACGGCGTTTCCATCACTACGAAAGACGGTCTGCTCTGCATCGGCGGCAGTAATGCCGGAGGGCATTATGCGGATGTGTTCCTGTTGCAATGGAAAGACGGCCGGCTTGAAACGACGCAGTATCCGCCCTTGCCAGCGCCGCTCGCCAACAGCTGCGGGGCATTGGCAGGCAATCGCATCTATGTTGCCGGTGGCCTCCGCGCTCCGGATAGCCCCAGGGCGGCACATGACTTCTTTATGCTGGATCTTTCGGATACTTCGTCTGCCAGTGGATGGCAGGCATTACCAGTATGGCCCGGTCCGGCGAGAATGCTGAGCGTTGCAGGCGCCTCGGGGCAGTCGTTTTCCTCTTCAGCGGCACGGCCCTGCACGATGGCGCCCGCGAGTACCTTCGCGATGCATGGCGTTATCATCCGGACAGCGGCTGGCGTGCCTGCGCGCCCATGCCTGCGGCTACGGTCGCGGCCCCAACGCCTGCAGCATTGGGTAAAGACGGTCGGCTGCTCGTCTTCGGCGGTGATTCCGGCGCAGACGCGGCACAGGCGTCTACGTTACGTGAACGCCACCCAGGCTTCCCGGATACGATCTACGCTTACAATTCGGAGCAGGACGACTGGGCGCTCAGTGGCCACATCCCCACACAAAAGCTGGCAGACGCGCCGCAGAAGCCCAACGGCAGCCTTTGGGCCCCGGTAACCACGCCGCTGGTCAACTGGAACGGCATGTTGGTATTGCCCGGCGGCGAAGTGCGCCCCGGTACCCGGACGCCCCGCGTGCGCACGGCGGAGTGATTTTATTTGACTAGTTTTAAAACTTCCCACGGTAGTAAGGACATGATGAAAAACGCAAGATATTACCCATGGCTGGTAGTGGCGCTCCTCTGGATCGTAGCGCTGCTCAATTACCTCGACCGGCAGATGCTCTCCACCATGAAGCCCGCCATCCAGCTGGATATCCACGAGCTGGAAAGCGCCACCAATTTCGGGCGGCTGATGGCGGTGTTCCTTTGGATCTACGGACTGATGTCGCCGCTGTCCGGCCTCGCGGCCGACCGCTTCAACCGCAAATGGCTCATCACGGGCAGCCTGTTCGTCTGGTCGGCCGTAACGCTGCTCATGGGTTATGCCGGCGATTTCTGGCAGCTGTATCTCCTCCGCGCCATCATGGGCGTAAGCGAGGCGCTGTATATCCCGGCGGCTTTATCGCTCATTGCGGACTATCATACCGGTACCACGCGCTCCCTGGCCGTAGGGATCCATATGACCGGCCTTTACATGGGGCAGGCCCTCGGCGGGTTCGGCGCCACCATTGCCGCCGCGGCCTCCTGGCAGGCTACCTTCCATTGGTTCGGGCTGATCGGTATCGGCTACGCCGTGGTACTCATGGCGTTCCTGCATGAAAAGCGGCCGGAAATGCCTGCGGCTTCCATCCACGACAAGCCCCGGCCATTGTTCGGAGGGCTGAGGGGCTTATTGGGGCTGCTGCCGTTTTGGGTCATCTTCCTTTACTTCTCCATTCCCAGCATTCCCGGCTGGGCTATAAAAAACTGGTTGCCGACCCTGTTCTCCAACAGTCTCGGTGTGCCCATGAGCGAAGCGGGCCCATTGGCGACGATCACCATCGCCGCCTCCTCGCTCATCGGCGTGGTGGCGGGCGGTATGCTGTCTGACCGCTGGGTGCAGCGCAATGTGCGCGGCAGGGTTTATACAAGCGCCATCGGGCTGTCGCTAACCATACCCGCCTTGTTGTTCCTGGGGCTGGGAGGGTCGGTATTCTTCCTCGTTGCCGCGGCATTCTTCTTCGGTGCGGGCTTCGGGATGTTCGATGCCAACAATATGCCCATCCTCTGCCAGTTCGTGGCCCCGCGCAGCCGCGCTACCGCATATGGCATCATGAACATGGGCGGGGTATTCTCCGGCGCACTGATTACAGGCTGGCTGGGCCGGTCTACCGACGCAGGTAACCTGGGCCGCGACTTCGCGCTGATGTCTGTCGTGATCCTGGCCGCGGTGGTGATGTTGCTGTGACGCTGCGGCCGAAAGTGAAAGATTTTCAGGAGGAGGGCATTTAGGGGATTTGATTATCTTCATACGGTACATAAACCGTTCGCAAATGAAAGCATTATTGCTGATGTTGGCATGCTGCCTGACCGGAAGCGCCTTTGCGCAGGATATCCGCGTGCAGCATGGCGTTCCTGCCGCCGTAGAGAAAAACTTTAAGAAGAAATTCCCCAACGCCAAAGAAGTGGAATGGGCGCGGAAGGGGAACGCCTCGAGGCAGACTTCGACGTCTCCCGCACAGATCACAAAGCGCTCTATCAACCCAACGGCAAACTGCTCGCCTGGAAGTGCGACGTCCGTGCCGGCGCCCTGCCGCCCGCAGTGTCCAAAGCCATCCGCACCCAATATAAAGGCTATAAGATCGATGACGCGGAGAAAGTGACCCGCGACAAGACGGAACTGTATCAGATCGAGCTGGACGGTACCCTGACGACATCAGGCTCGTCTTCGACAAAGAAGGCAAAATCATCGACAACACCGATTGGTGGTAATGCCGTTTTACCATAATATTTTTCTATTTTAACGGGTATGAAACACTTGTTGAGCTGCCTCTTCCTGCTGCTGACCCTCGCCGTTTCCGGCCAGGATACGCTTACCTATCAACGTAAAGACAACGTGCCCTACCGCAGTGGAAAAACCGACGCATATATGCGGGAGCGTTGCGTACTGGATGTCTATTATCCCGTTCGACCGGCGAAGCTGCCGGTGATCGTATGGTTCCATGGGGAGGGATTACAGGCGGCAATAAGTTCATTCCGAAAGAACTGATGCAGCAGGGCGTAATCGTGATGGCGGTGAATTACCGGCTCAGCCCGAAAGTGACTTGTCCCGCCTATATCGAAGACGCCGCCGCCGCGGTAGCCTGGCCTTCCGGCATGCGGCGGAGTTCGGGAGATACCAACCGCATCTATGTTGCGGGCCACTCCGCCGGAGGTTACCTCACGGCCATGGTGGGCCTCGACAAGCAATGGCTGGCACCGTATCACATTGACGCCAACCGCATTGCGGCCTTATTCCCTTTCAGTTCGCAGGCCATTACCCATTTTACCGTCCGCAATGAGCGGAAGATCGCTGAGCTGACGCCTGTCATAGATGCCTTTGCACCCCTATACCACGTCCGCGCCGATGCGCCGCCCTGTTCCTTTACACGGGCGACCGCGAAAAGGAAATGATGGGCCGCTATGAAGAGAACGCTTATTGGGCGCGTATGATGCAGCTCGCCGGTCATAAAAATACCCGTCTCTACGAATTTGACGGGTACGACCACGGCAACATGCCGGGCCCGGCTTATCCGCTCATGTTACAGGAAATCCGCAAAAAAATAACTGATTGGATAAAAAGGAAGCCTCCGGGGAGTATCCGGAGGCTTTTCTATGTTCGCTAAATATAATGCACCTGTGAATTGTATTATTCCGTCCGGAGGCTTTTGATGGGATTGGCATTAGCCGCCCGGAAGGTCTGCACGAATATCAGCATTGCCGTTACTACAGCCAGCAGTACGAAGGCCGCGATAAAGGGCGCTGGTGTGATGGGAATGCGGTACACATAATCGTTCAGCCAATTGTTCATGATGAACCAGGCGACGGGGAAAGCAATGAACATGGCGATGGTGATCACGCGGACGAACTCTTTCACGAACAGGCTGATGATCCCGTTTACGGAAGCCCCCAACACTTTGCGCACGCCTATTTCCTTGGTGCGTTTTTCGATACTGAAAGAGATCATGCCCATCACACCCAGCAGAACGATGACAAGCGCCAGGCCTGTAGCGGCATAAGCGGCGTATTTAAGGCGGAGCTCGGTATCGTACATACGCTCCAGCATCTGGTCCGTAAATTTGTACTCGAACGGCGCACCCGGCATTAGTTCAGACCACTTTTTGCGGACCGTCTCCATCTGTGCCGTTATCCCGCGCCGGGCGCCAGCTTCAGGGACATATAGCGGTAGATGTTGGTGGCTGAAGGGTGCACGAAAACGATGGGCTGTACCGCTTGCTGCATGGATGAGAAGTGGAAGTCTTTTACCACACCGCTCACCGTCAGCGCAATGTTGAATCCTACCGGTTTAAGCTGTTGCCCGATGGCATCGGTGGCCGATTGCCACCCGAACAGGCGCGCCAGTGTCTCGTTAATGACGATCGTACCGGGCGGCACCTGCTGCCCCGGATTCACAAAGAACCGGCCGGCCGCCATGGGCATACCGTATGTTTGGGCGAAAAATTCATCCGCGTACAACTGGTAAGTGGTGATGGCATTCGCGGAATCCCTGCCCGCGCCATATACCGATATGTTACCGGAATTATTGCCGTCGGGGATCTCGAAGGAAAGAGAAGCTGACTGCACTTCCGGCAATTGTGCCAGTTGCCCGCGGATGTTCTGCATGCGGCTGACGCCTTCGGGTGTCCAGTCGCGGGGAAGCGGTAAAGAAACGAGGTAGGATTTATCATACCCGAGGTTGTTGCTGAAGAACAGTTGCACCTGCCGGCTGATGATGAACGCAGCCACGAGCACTACGGCCGCGGTGATATACTGGAAGCCCACGAGCGATTTGCGCAGGCTCACTTTTTCGCGGGAAACTTTCAGCTTGCCTTTCAGCGCATCCGTCACCCGGAAAGAGGACAGGACGAAAGCGGGATACAGTCCTGCCGCCAGGCCCGTCAGCACAACCAGTGCAAGCGGGAATAACGCGAACCAGGCCGGGAAGTCAGTAAGCCCCGGTAAGGTTTTGCCCAGCAGTTGTCCGCAAGGCCCTTTCAGCGCGAAATAAAGACCGGTAGCAGCGATGGCGGAGGCCGTCACCAGCAGGCCGGATTCTAACAGGAACTGCCAGATCAGTTGCTGCCTTCGCCCGCCTAATGCCTTTCTTACGCCGATTTCCTTCAAACGGGACGATGCCCTGCTAACCGAGAGATTCACAAAATTGACGATGGCCATGAGCAGGATGAACAGCGCGATGCCGGACAGCGTGTACAGCATCCGTTTCACGAGACCGTTGTTGCTGCTGAGGTAGTAGTCGGTCAGCGGAACCGCTTCCACGCGCAAATTGGCGGCAACCCCGGCGTTAGTATGTTTTTTCAGTAAAGCGGCAAGCGGCTTTTCAAGGTCTGCGGCGGTAACGCCTTCACGCAGTTCAACCAGGTCTACGATGAAGGGACTGGTCCAGTTATTCATGTCCCGTCCGAAGTAGGGCAGCGCAGCCGAGGGCAGGAATATGCCATTGTCGTTACGGGTATCGAGGTTATTGACAGTGTTGCGTGCGGGGTCGGCAATGACGGCGTCAATATTGAACTGCAGCCGCTTTCCCGCGAAGTTGTCGATCCCGATCGTTCTGCCAGCTACATCCGTTTCGCCGAAAAACTTTTTCGCCTTACTGGCAGTTAAGACTACCGACATGGGCGAGAGCAGCGCCCGGGAAGCATCTCCCGAAATAACTTTAAACCCATACATCTTCAACAACGTGCTATCGCCGATCTGGAGGCCTTCACGAAATGCGTTGTCACCGATACTTACTTGCCCGGTGACGCCATCCCAGCGGTAATAGTTCTCCACCAACGCGGGATATTCTTCTTTCAGTGCCACGGCCATATTACCAAAAGTCGCCAGTTCGAACCCCATGTTCGGGTCTTTCCATTTGCTGAGCAGGATATGCTGGCGGGATGCGTTCTTCAATCCACGGTTCACCTGCAGCTCGCTCCACACATACGCCAGCACCAGCATGGCAAAGGCGATGCCTGTAGTAAGGCCGGCAATGTTGAGGGCTGAGTGGAAGCGGTGCTTCAACAGGTTTCGTTGCGCAATCCGGATGTAATTGATGAGCATGATACGACGATTAAAACTGGGAATATTTATTCAGAACGAAGGCTGTTAACCGGGTTGGCCGTAAGGCCCTTCATTGCCTGGAACCCTACCGTGACGATGGTCAGCAGCAACAGGATGCCGCCTGCTATGGCGAATATCAGCCAGCTGACGGGCGCCCGGTAGCTGAATTCCTCCAGCCAAAGACCTGAGGCCCACCAGCCAGCGGTAGCCCGATAAAAATAGCGATGAGCGATAACCGCACAAATCCGCCCGACAACAAAACGAGAATGCCCTGGGCTGAAGCGCCCAGTATCTTACGGATGCCGATCTCTTTGAAACGCTGCTTCACGGTATAAGCAGAGAGCCCGAATAATCCCAGGCAGGCAAGCGCGATGGCGACGAGCGCGAACAAATCCATGCTTTTGGCAAGGCGGATCTCGCTGGCGTAAATGCGGTTATAGTCCTCATCCATGAATGAATAAACGAATGGCCGGTGTGGCGCAGTTTTCGCCCAGATGGCCTCCATTTGCGCGATACTGCGCTGCATATTGCGGCCGTCCAGCTTTACGATGATCTTCGCGCTATACTCCAGTGGGAACAGCACGAATGGCTGGATGGCATGGTGGAATGATTTGAAGTGAAAGTCTTTACGACACCCTGATGATGCCGGGCCGTTGGTTGCCGAGCCAGAGGCGCTGCCCTACGGCTTGTTCGGGCGTCCAGCCGAGTTGGCGGGCGGCGGTTTCATTGAGGACAAAATGGTACAGTGGAGACTTTTGATCTTCGGTATTGATGTCCTTTACGTCCTGTTCTGTGATGCCGGTGCCGGCAATGAGCTGCATACCGGTTGTCCGGATAAAATCTTGATCTACGGGGTTAGCGGTTACGTTCATTTGCTGATCTTCCGGCATGTCCGCGGTTCTCATATTGTGCCCGCCGCCGCCCTCTATAGGCGTACGGACGCACCGGGCCATTTCCAGAACGCCCGGGACAGCTTTGAATGACTGTTTAAGGGACTCGTACTGCGGCTGGATTTTACTGTCGATTGGCAATACGATCTGGTGTTCACGGTCGAATCCGAGTTTTTTATGCTGGATGAATTGAAGCTGTTGCCGGACGATGAGGGTACAGGCGATGAGGAACACGGAAATAGCGAACTGAAACGTGATGAGCGATTTGCGCACCCATTGTCCCGTGTTCGTACGCTGGAAGGCCCCTTTCAGGACTTTTACGGGCTGATAACCGGTCAGGACGAGGGCAGGGTAGCTCCCGGCGGCTATACTCACAAAAAGGGCCACCGCAAGGGCAAACGCGATAAACGATCCTGAGAGCAGGGAAGCGAGCGACAGCGTTTTCCCGTCAGCGAGCTGAAGTAAGGCAACAGTAGGGAAGCCAGCAATATACTGAACGCCATGGCCAACAGGCACAACATGGCGGATTCGATCATGAATTGCCAGAAGAGTTGTTTGGGACCCGCGCCGAGCACTTTACGAACCCCTACTTCCCGGGCTCTTTCCATACTGCGGGCAGTGCTGAGGTTGATGTAGGTAAAGCAGCCGATGAGCAGGATGAGCAAGCCTACGGCCACGAGTACATAAATTACCGTCATACTTCCTACCGGTTCAAAGCCGTCGTGTTCGGAATGGAGGTGGATGTTCCGCAGGGGCTCCAGGTGAAAATTGATGCTGGCGCCGGTGCCCTCCGATTCCTTTTTCATAAAAGGGGAGTTTGGCCTGCAAGGTAGCGATAGCGGGCACGTCTTTCAGGAGCAGGTAAGTGGAGACATTCGCATTCCAGTAGGTCGTAAGGTCATGGGGTTGAATGCCTATAGATGTAAACGACGCCAGGAAGTCGTACCGGATCATAGAATTGGTAGGGCAATCGGCAGTGATGCCCGTCACCTCAAAAGGTTTTGCGCCAGTGCCCACAAGAATGGTTTTCCCAATGGGATTCTCGGTACCGAAATAACGCCGGGCTGTGGAAGTAGTGAGCACTACTTTGTCCGGACCAACCAGGGCGGTTTGCGGATTCCCCTGCAGGAGGGGATAGGTGAAGATCCGGAAGAAGGTCGAGTCTGCGTAATAAAAGTTCTTTTCTTCCTGGAGATGTTCGCCCCTGCGGATCACCCGGTTAGCCTTGCTCATCCTGACGGCAGACTCCACTTCCGGGAAATTTTGCTGGAAATGAGGGGCTACCTTCATACTGGTAAAATCGCCACTGCTTGATTGTCCTTCCGTTCCGAACCGGTACTCCATGATCACCCTGGCTATGCGGTGCCCCTTTTGCTGGAAGTCCTCATAACGCAGCTCGTGTTGGAGATAAAGGGCAATGAGCATGCAGAATGTAAAGCCGATGGAAAGACCGGCCAGGTTAATGACGGCAATGCTTTTGTGCCGGAGGAGGTTTCTCCAGGCGGTCCGGAAGTAGTTCATGAGCATGCCGGGCTGGCGGCAAGCCGCATGCCAATCGGGGGCATGCAGCATCTACGGGCGTTTCGGGATCAGCTCAGGGCGGAATTGTCCGGAATCGGACAGCTTCCGTACATCGGCGGACAGCAAACGTCGGTTATCAGGCTACCGGAAACTCAAAAGTTTTGTCATCAAGTAATGATAGAATTGTCATCGGAAGTATGCTGCTATATTGAGCAATTTACTGGCCAGTTAAAGGGCGATTGCGGCAGACGAGGGGCAGACGAGGGGCAGACGAAGGGCAGACGAGCGGCAGACGCGAGGGTTATTAGGAGTAGGTAACTGCCTGATAAGTAGCAGGTTGACTACTTATCGGAGGGATTGTCATCAAATCGGGCAATACGCCCGTGAATTGTCATCTAACCGTATTGTAACCGTATTGTAACCGTATTGCAACCGTATTAAAACCGTATTGTAACCGTATTGTAACCGTATTGTAACCGTATTGTAACCGTATTAGGACCGTATAGGGACCGTATTGGTTTCGTATTGGCGCCGTAATGCCTTAGTATGGATACCGCATTGTAACCGTATCAGATTTCAGGCCGATTGGGCCGGATCAAGGATGCGGGAGCGAAACGCCCCACTTCTCCGCGAAAAAACGCGCGATCACCATCATATCGTTCGTGAAATGACGCCCCCGGCATAGGTGAACTGACCGCTAAGGGGCCAGGGATCGTCCTCCGGACTAAAGACCAGCGCCGGGCAATCCGTGTACTGCGGACCGAGTACCGCCTCCAGCGCTACCCGGGGCGCGGGAAGTCGACATAAATCACCTGCATCTCATTGCGCAGTGAGGGATAATAATGCAGGATACCCTCCAGCCAGGCGCTGGAAGGACAGTAATAAGTCTGACCGGAAGGCGGGTATTTGTGGTCCCGGAAATCGGGGTTCAGCAGGAATAATTGGATCATATCTTTCGTAACCTCAAACCGAAAATTAGCAGCAGGTTAGGGCGTTTGCCAAACGGCCGCCTCCGGAGTGCCTGTCCTGTGCTCCGGACTGCCAGAATTGCCCGCTAAATCAGCCTTTCCCGCCCGGGCATTGGCATATTTGCGCCAAACACGTACCTTGAGGTGTTTTTATCTCAACCAGGAAACTAATCTGACAGGACATGGAGGCTATCGGACGCGCATTGGAAGCAATTCTTCCGGCGGATCGCATTAAAACGAGACTGATCGACATTTTATCGTACGCCGCGGATGCGGGATTCTATCACCTGGAACCCAAAGCCGTCGTACAACCGGTCAGCGAAGACGAAGTCCGGGCCCTGTTCCGCTTTTCCCATCAGCACCGTATCCCGCTTACTTTCCGCGCTGCCGGCACCAGTCTCTCCGGTCAGTCCGTGACAGACGGCATCCTGGCCGACCTCAGCCGGCACTGGCAGGTCATGAAGATTGAAAACGAAGGCGCCACCGTCCGGGTACAGCCCGGCATCACCGGCGGCATCGTCAACGCCCGGTTACGGCAATATGGGAAGAAGATCGGTCCTGATCCCGCCAGCATCAACTCCGCCATGATGGGCGGCATCCTCTCCAACAACGCCAGCGGCATGTGCTGCGGCGTCGCAAAGAACTCTTACCACACGTTGCAATACATCCGTTTCATCCTCCCGAACGGCATGACCTTCACCACCGAGAACAAAGAAGATTATACCCGGTTCCGCGAGCAATGCGGCGACTTGTACCTGACATTGATCGGGCTGCGCGACCGCGTCCGCTCAGACGAACATATCCGCGGGCGCATCCGGGCCAAATACCAGACAAAGAACACCGTAGGCTATTCCGTGAACGCGCTGCTCGATTTCGATGAGCCGCTGGATATCCTGGCTCATCTGCTCATCGGCGCCGAAGGCACGCTGGGCTTCATCTCAGAAGCGGTGATGCGCACCATCCCCGATTACCCGGAGAAATCCACCGGCCTGCTGTACTTCCCCGATATCCATACCGCCTGCTCCGCCATCGTTCCGCTGACGGAATCTGGCGCGGAGGCGGTAGAGCTGATGGACAGGGCTTCCCTGCGTTCGGTAGAGCACCTGCCCGGCATCCCAGCGCTGGTGAAAACCCTCCCGAAGCGGCAGCCGCCCTCCTGGTTGAATACCAGGGCAACACGCAGGCGGAGCTGCAGGTCAAGAAAGACAAATTCCTCGCCCTGTCAGGCGCCATCTCCCTCATCGTGCCCCCAGCTTCACGGAAAATCCCGTAGAGCAGGCCTACCTGTGGAAGATCCGGAAAGGCATGTTCCCTTCCGTTGGGGCCGTAAGGCAAAGCGGGACCACCGTGATTCTGGAAGACATCGCCGTACCGGTTGCCCGCCTGGGAGACGCCATCCTCGACCTGCAGGTGCTGTTCACCAAATACGGTTACGAAAACGCCATCATCTTCGGGCATGCCAAAGACGGGAACATCCACTTCGTGGTCACCCAGTCCTTCGACACGCCCGCTGAAATACAACGATACGATGCATTCATCCGCGACGTAGTGGAACTGATCGCCGGGAAATACGACGGCGCCCTGAAGGCCGAGCATGGCACCGGCCGCAATATGGCGCCCTTCGTGGAAACCGAATGGGGCCCCGGTATCTACGAAGTCATGAAGACGCTGAAAGCCGCCATCGACCCGGAGAACCTCCTCAATCCCGGCGTGCTCATCAATGCAGATAAAGAAGCCCATATCCGCAACCTCAAAGAACTGCCGCGGGTGGAAGAGGAAGTCGACAAGTGCATGGAATGCGGCTTCTGCGAATACAAATGCCCCAGCCGCAACCTTACCCTCACCCCGCGCCGCCGCATCGTGGTGCGTCGGGCGTTGGTGAAGCTGAAGCACCAGAACAGGAAACAGGACTACCAGCAACTGCTTAAAGAATACCAATACGACGGCCTCGATACCTGCGCGGTAGACGGCCTCTGCGCCGTAGCCTGCCCGGTGGATATTAACACCGGCATGCTCGTGAAGCGCCTCCGCCGGGAGAACCACAGCGGCTTCTCCAATAAAGTTGCCCTGCAGGTGGCCAAGAACTTCAACTTCGTGTCCAAAGCCGTATGGGTAGGCCTTAAAGCCGGGGCCGCGGTGAACGCCGTATTCGGAGAACACGCCATGACAGGGCTCACCAGGGCATGCGCAAAGTGATCCCCGCCATGCCCTTGTGGAGCGCGCACCTGCGGCCTTCCACCTGGAAACCCACCGCCGCGGGTACCGTCGCGGAAAGTGACGGCCCCAGGGTCGTGTACTTCCCGTCCTGCATCAACCGTATCATGGGCGGCTCCGAGAAAGGCAAAAGAACATCACAGATACCTTCGCCTCCGTATCCCGCAAAGCGGGAATCTCCCTCATACAACCCAACGACATAGGCGGCAATTGCTGCGGGCAGATCTATTCCTCCAAAGGTTTCGGCCCCGCCTATACGCACACCGTTAATACCACCATTGAGAAGCTCTGGAAGTGGACCAACGAAGGCAGATCCCCGTTGTCTTAGATATCACATCGTGTACGCACACGTTGCGCGATTGCCGGCCCGCACTTACGCCGGAGAACAAGTCCCGCTTCGATGCCATGCGCATCCTGGACAGCATCGAATACCTGCTGGAAGAGGTGTTGCCGCGCGTGGATGTGAAACGCCGCAAACCGAGCATCGCTTTGCACCCTGTTTGCTCCCTGCAAAAGATGGGTATCGAAAACAAATTTACCCTGGTCGCGAAAGCCCTGGCGGAGAAAGTCGATATCCCGGTAAACGCTGGCTGCTGCGGGATGGCGGGCGACAGGGGATTCCTGTTCCCGGAGCTCACCGCATCCGCTACACGTCCTGAAGCGAATGACATTAAAGGCGGTTGCCACGATGGGTATTATTCCAGCGCTAAAACCTGCGAAATGGCCATGTCGGAAGCCGTAGGAAAGAATTATGAGTCGATCGTTTATCTCCTCGACGAATGCGTGGACTGATCCTTACTTTTTCTTAACGGGAATGACGCCCTTGCGATAAAAATCCAGGGCCTCATTCAGCATATCATGCAGCAGATCTGCAGGCAGGTCCGCCTCCGGGTCAAAGAACATGACCTTCATGCGCGACCGGGTGCCCTGCTCCAGGCCGGGGTAGTCCAGCCTTTTCCCTTCCACCATCCCGATGTAGGGTTCCTTTCGCGTGGCGTCTATGCGGATGTAACAGAACATTTTCCCTTTGTAACAATACATGGGCATGGCGTATTTCCATTCGGGGTAACGTTGGGGTCTTGCGCCAGGATAATGCTATGCACGGCTAACAGGCAGCTTTTCTGCGGTTCGGGGAGTTGTTGGAAGTAGGCGTCGACTTTCTTCATGGGGCGGATATTAATGCCCTAATTTACTGATTTTGGGAAGGGATGGAAGAACTTTTGGCCCGGTGAGGCTGTTGTATTGGAAACTCGTACACTATGGCCTTATCTCTGCGAACACTGTTCCTGACCGGTGCGCTGGCAGCGGCAACCCCGGTTGCCGTCAGCAATGCCTGCACCCGTGTGGTTTACAAAGGACTGAACGGAACGATCCTCACGGCCCGGTCTATGGACTGGAAAGAGGATATCAAAACCAATCTCTGGATCTTCCCCCGCGGCATGCAGCGCAATGGGGAAACGGGGACCAATACCGTGAAATGGACGTCCAGATATGGCAGCGTGATCTCGTCCGGTTATGATATTTCAACGACGGACGGGATGAATGAAAAAGGCCTGGTCGCGAACCTGCTCTTCCTGGCGGAATCACAATACCCGCCATTTACGGCCGATAAGCCCGGCCTTTCCATCGCCGCCTGGACGCAATACATCCTCGATAATTTCGCTACCGTCAAAGAAGTGGTGGACGCCATGCGCGCGGAGTCTTTCGTCATCGTAACCGATAAGATCCCGGGGATGGACCGCCTCGCTAATCTCCATTTATCGGTTTCCGACCCCTCGGGCGACAATGCCATCTTCCAGTTCATCAACGGCAAGCTCGATATCCACCACAGCGTGGAATACAACGTAATGACCAATTCTCCCATCTTCCAGAAGCAACTTGCGCTAAACGAGTACTGGCAGGAGATCGGCGGCACCACTATGCTGCCTGGTACCAACCGCTCGGCCGACCGCTTCGTACGTGCGTCGTTCTACGCCACGGCCATTCCCAAAACAGATGACACGCGTGTAGCGGTGGCCAGCGTATTCAGCGTCATCCGCAATTGCTCCGTACCCTGGGCATCACCACGCCCGACCAGCCTAACATCTCATCCACGCGCTGGCGCTCCGTGTCAGACATGAAGAACCTCGTATATTACTTCGAGACGGCGCGCACGCCCAATACCTTTGGGTGGATCTTAAGAAACTGGACTTCTCACCGGCTTCAGGCACAAGAATGTTGCCGCTCACTAAAGATGAAACGTATGCGGGAGACGCCGGGAAGGACTTCAAAAAGGCGCAACCTTTCAAGTTCCTGGGTATATAACCTCAGCGCCGTTCCTCCAGCACCACGGTCACCGTGTCTCCGGCAGCCTTACCGAGAACGTTGCGCAGGTCTGCTTTAACGGGCAGCTTGTGCGTTCCGTTGCCCAGCGCCATAAAGGAGCTTTGGAATGGGTGACCGTCTATCTTTCCGGAGACTTTTACCAGTCCACGGGTGCCGAAGAAGGCGACGGAATCTGGCCAGATGAGGTAGGTCCAGCCGCCTTTGTTTTCGCTTTTCAGCAGTTTGGCAGAAAACCGGACGTTGATCTTTCCCGACCACACCACACATTAAACGCAGGCAGTACGCGACATTTCCGGAGGGGAAACACGCCATCTGCCCGCGTTTTTTGTTGCTGTTACTCTAGCCGGGCCTTCACGCCCCAGCCGCCGAAGTTCTCCGATATGGCCATTTGGATTTCATTGCGGCCTTTCTTCAAATCCAGCCAGACGGCATCGAAGTACCCGATGGTTCCGAGGAAGCGGTAATCCCTGGACATGAAGTTATCCTCACCGGCATACAAAAGCTTCCCGTTCAGGAATACCCTTGCCCGGTCCGAAAAGCCGAACGAGAACTTCCGTACCGTGTCCCGTTCGGCGATCACCACCGTTTTAACGAATACCGTGTTGCTGCTTTTAGTCACGGCATGGAGCTGCGAGAGGTCGGCGGTGCCGGCTTCGTCGACGGCCAGTTTCACCCAGGAGAGATTCGATAAAAAGGCGGAGGAGAGGCGGGTTTGACTGGCTATCTGCTCTTCGCTGAACGGAGAGAAACTTCCCAGCCGGTGATAGCCCCGGCGGGAAGGGGAGGCGTTGGTAACGATTTGCTCAGTATCGGGAGCCCTTCTTCGGGCGTGATGGAGACGTTGGCATACCAGGCATCTTCCGGCGCAAAATTCGACAGCGCGATATTACCGGCGATAGGTGCGCGTTTCAGGCGGGAGATGAAAAGTACCGGCTCGGGATTGTCGTCGAAAAATACCTCGGCCCTGGTGTCATTGATGACGATCCTGACATGCAGCCATTTGTCGGCCGGAAGGTCGACGGCATTACTGAACCCCGGCCCATGATACAATTGCCAGCCGCCAACGCCGTTATATACCGGCATGTATTGAGGGCGTCCGGGTTGCCGCTCTGGTGCGGCCGCACGTAAAATTCCTCGAAGTCGGACGGGCCCTGCATACGGAAGTGGATAGAGGGAAAGTAACGCGCTTTCTTAAATGCCAGGTCGAAACTGATCGTCCCGTTCTTAAAGCTGGCATCGGTTAACACGGCCTCGCCTTGCTGAAGGCGGAGCGCTTCTTTCCCCATGTAGGTTTCACGGACTGCCTTTCCGGAATACTTCCAGCGCGGAGAATCGAATGGAACGGGTTGATGGGCGAACGCCGGCCGGGCAACGAAGCAAAGAAAAATAAACAGGATGCGGTACATGTGATGAAATTTGTAATTTGGGATGGTGATTGACGGCAAGATAAATTCCACCGAAAAAGAAGCCCCGCATATGGAGATCAATCGCGTTCAAATCAGGTTCAAGGTTTTAAATAATTGAAAGTCAATCGTGAATAATCAGCAGATTTTGCAGGAATGTTGCCGGCAGATTGAAGCCCGGCTGGGTTGGGGCCAGAGTTCCGACTGGCAGCGCTGTGATTTTGAAGCGCTTTCCGCCCGCATCCAGGAAGAAACCGGGGTGATGCTCAGCGTCAGCACGCTGAAAAGAGTATGGGGAAAGTGAAATATGAAAGCTTGCCGTCGCTCACGACGCTAAACACACTGGCGAAATTTGCAGGGCATGGCGGCTGGAGAGAACTGAAACAACAGCTGCACTCCGGGGAAGAAGACGAATCCGGCGATACTGATATCCCGGAATCCGGAATATCTGAAGCGCCGGGGCGTGGAAGGCCCGCCAGGTTTGGGCAGTGGCGGCGGCGGTGTTATTGGTGCTGACGGGCTGGCTGGTATTTAGCTGGCTGAAAGGAGAACCCGCCCGCGCGAAGGGCGTCTATTCGTTTTCCATGGAGCCGCTGGCGAAAGGAATACCCAATTCCGTGGTATTCCATTACGATGCACGGGCAGCGGGCAATGATTCCGTCTTCTTCCAGCAATCCTGGGATCCCCGCCGCCGGGTAGCGGTACCTGCCGCGGGCAAAGTGTATACCTCTATCTATTATTATCCCGGCCACTTCAAGGCCAAATTGATCGTGGGCGACGAGATCGTCAAAGAACAATACCTGCTGATCCCCTCCGGCGGCTGGCTCACTGCCGTGGAGCAGGAACCGGTGCCGGTGTACTACGCCAATGCGGAAACCATCCGCGACGGCGCATGGCGGGTGACGCCGCGGCAATTGCAGGAACGTAACATTCCCCTTCAGCCCAATCCCCCGTCACCAAACTTTACTACATCGACAAAATGGACGGCCTCAGCGCAGACGACTTCACGTTCGAATCCGCGTTGCGGAACGAATACGTGCAGGGCTCCGCCATCTGCGGCGGCGTGCGGATCATCCTGCACGGCACCGAAGGCGCGCACATCATCCCGCTCGGCAGGCCCGGCTGCGTAGGCGATATGTTCCTCATGCTGGGAGATACCTCATTTCATGCCAACAGCGCCAACCTCTCCGGCCTTGGCTGCGATATTACGCAATGGGTGAACCTGAAACTGGAAGTAAAAGGCCGGCAGGCCATCGTGTTCGTGAACGGGAAAGAAGCCTTCCGCCACACCTACCGCAAACCGGCCGGTGAGCTCGTTGGCGTCAGCTACCGGTTCGATGGAACCGGCGCCGTAGATTCTATGGCATTCCGCCGCAACGACGGCAGAACTGTCTTCGCTGAATCGTTCTAGCCTTATTCAGGATTTTTACCACTTACTGCAAGCAGGTATAACTGCATGGATTTGCCCGTGCCTGCTACCCATTGGTCGTAACCGGCGATAGCGGCGAGGCGTTCCGCTTCGGTCACATACCCGTCGTTGACAAGCTGTACACCGCGGCTGGCGGCTACTTTAGTCCAGATGCCGGCGGTGGCGGACCATTCCGGTGATTCCGCCATGGATATTTCATGACAGGATTGTGTAGCGATACTCGTGAAGCCTGCTTCGCGGAAGAGGTGCACCAGGTGATCGGCGATGCCGTTATCGAACCCGGCGTCTTTGCGCCATTGGAGGAACGCGTCGTAGAATGTGCGCATGGAGGCCGGGGGCGCGGGGTCCCGGAGATTTTTTCGTGGTTGTAGTCGAGGATGGAAATGATGCCGCCGGGGCGGAGGAGCGCCCGCATGCTGCGGAGCGTCTGCAGTGGATCGGGGAGCCATTGCAGTACGCGCGCGGAGGTGATGAGATCGAACTTTTCCGCCGGCGCATAAGTGTGGATGTCCGCCACTTCGAAACGCAGTCCGGGCACGTCCGAGAACTGTTGCTGCGCCTGCGCGATAAGCCCTTCTCCCGTATCGATCCCTGTTACGCTGCCTCCGGGCGCCACTCTTTCGGCGATACCGGCCGTGATAGCGCCCGATCCGCATCCTGCATCGAGGACGCGCATGCCGGGTTGGAGCAGCGGCAATAAGTTGCGGTTATCGGTTTCGACCGTCCGGCGGTCTAAGACGGCATTGGCGCCTTCTGGCATACGGGCCCTGTTGGTGGCAACGGAATCACTCATGATTAAGGGTTTGCGTCAAAATACATCCTTTCCCGCAATTATCCGACACTGCGCCTGGGAATGCTGATCATCGCAATGCCGGCGATCACCAGCACCGTACCGGCGATCCCCTGCCAGGTGATCACCTCGTCCAGCAATCCTGCGGAAAGGAACATCGTACACACCGGCCCCGCGCCTGACACGATGGCCGTCTGCCCGGCGCCCGCCCGTTTCACGGCTGCGGCCGTCAATAAGGAGGGCAGCACGGTACCGGCGACGGCCATCGCTGCGCTCATCCAGAAAACTTTGCCACTGGCATACCAGCCAGCCGGCGAAGGCGCCGCAAGCCAATGAATGGTTACGGCCACGGTGGCGAAGAGAATCGTATAACAGGTGAAATGCAGCGCCCCGTCCGCGGGATCAGCCGCTCGCTGCCAACGATGTACGCCGCATACAACACGGCCGACCCCAGGATGAAAAGCACGCCGGTAAGATGGAAGCTTCCACCTTCACCGGCCGTTGCCGCCGCTATGCCTGCGTAACATAGCGCCACGGCGATGATCTGCCGCCGGCTGACTTCCTTACCAAAACATTGCCAGCCGATCAGCAGCACGAACGGGGTAGAGGTAGAGCAGCAACCTTTCCAGGCTGGCGCTCACATACCGCAGTCCTTCGAAATCCAGTAACAAACTCACGTAATATCCCGATACGCCCAGCAGCGCCATCCACCCCAATCTTTCCTGCGTATCTGCGGATGTGGTTGCAAACACAGCAGCACGGCATAACATGGCGCCGCGAAGAGCATCCGCAGCGCCAGGAGCGTCAGGGCATCCACCTGTGTGCTGCCATAGAGCGATTTTACGAAGATCGCTTTGGTGGAAAACAGTGCCGCTCCCGCCAGCGCCAGGAGGCTGCCGGTCCAGATACGGGTATCAGCCTGCGGGCGCATATGGCAATTTGCCTGCCGGCCGGAACGATCGCAGCGTTTGCAGAGCCACGCTGAGGAATATCAACCCGAAGCCCACATAAAACGAGGGGTGCAGCATCTCGTTTTCCGCGAAGAAAAAGAACGCGAACAGGATGCCATACACCGGCTCCATGTTCATCGTAAGGTTCAGCGTAAAGGGAGACACCTGTTTCAGCGCACGGAAAGCCATGAGGAAAGTAAACACCGTACACAGGATGCTGAGCACCATGAGGTAACTGAAATCCGTGAAGGTGGGGATCAGTTTATCGGTCGGCAGGAAGTATAGATAAACCGGCATCAACAAAGTAAGGCATAGCAACCCGGTTCCCAGTTCATAGAAGATGACCACGGGCGCGGAGTGCTTTTCCAGCAACTGCTTGTTGAAGATGGTGAGGATAGCGCCGAAGAAAGTGGACAGCAGGCCCAGCATCATACCCAGGCTATGTTGCGCGTCGTAATGATAGATGAGCAGGATGCCGCTGATGGCGAGCATGCTCAGTAAAAACTCCACCGGTGCAAATTTCCGCTTCATGAGCAACGGTTCCATGAATGCCGTAATGAGCGCGCCTGCGGATGCGCTCACCAGCGCAATGGAGACGTTGGAATATTTGATGGCCGCATAAAACAGCAACCAGTGCGCCATCCGCAGCAATCCCACTCGCACGATCGGCAATACCTGCCGCGGTTGCGAGCCCCGGAACTCCTTGCGGACCAGCAACACGAAAAACAGCACAATGCTCACGATAAGCATGCGGTACCAAACGAGCACGCCCTCGCTCAGATCGATGGCGCGGCCCAATACCCCGGTAAATCCCCACAGCAACACGGCCGCATGCAATTGAAAGATGGCACTTTTCATATGATTCGTTTACATTTTATAATGGAGGCTCAGGAGGTAGTGCATGGGCATCCCGCTGTACACCTGCGTGCTGTAACTGGCGGCAGTGTAGTAGCCGCGACGGTCCAGCAGGTTGTTGACGTTGGCGCCGATGCGCACTTTGTCGAACTGGTAGAACAGGCCCGCGTTCAGCACGAAATACCCGTTCAGCCGCACGGTATTGGCCGCATCGGCGAAGTTGTCGCTCATGCCGAAGCCGCTGAGCAGGAAGGTCGTTTTCTTCCAGTCGTACGTTGTCATGAAACTATACTGATGCTTGGCGCAAATACGAGCTGCCGGCCGCTGAGGTCTTTTCCGCCCTGGGAGGCCGCGGTGTATTTTTTATACTTCGCATCCGTATAGGTGTAATTCGACTGGAAGCTCCAGTCCGGTAAAATCTCCACCTGCAGATCCACTTCCGCTCCGCGGGAGTCTGCTTCGCTGCCCCGGTCGAACCGGCCGCCGCCGAGGTTCACGATGATGTCGTTTTTCTTCAGGTAGAATCCTGCCACGTTCAGACTGAGCCGGTCGCGGTGGGTGAGGCGGATGCCGCCTTCATATTGATAGCCCGTTTCCGGTTGCAGGTTGATGTCTGTGGCAGCGGCGATCTGCCTGGCAGGCCGGAAGTAATTGCTCCAGGAACCATAGAAAGATAAATATCGTAACGGCTCATATACGAGCCCTGCGCGGTAGGTGGCCACGTTCACATTACGCTTTGTCGTTACCCCTCGTGTACCTGCCGCCAGATCGTCTGGCCGGTAGCGGCCGTTGAAGTGATCGAAGCGCACGGCGGCGAGGGCTTTCAGTTGCGGAGAAATGTTGATCCAGTCCTGTACGTAAAAGCCGTTCATGATCTCGTTAATATTGGTGCGGTCGGTGTTTTGCACCGGCGGAGCGCCCTGCATGTCTACGGGATCGTAGAGCGATACGGAGTGGGCATACCCCGTCCGGAAGCGACGGTCGAACTGCGTCTGGCGCTTCAGCAGGTTGAACGACCAACCGGTTACCATCCTGTGTTCGATGCAGCCGGTTTTAAACCGCCAGTGCAGGTCGAGCATATTCTGCAGCGGAAAGGTCCGGTGGTTGAACTGCAGGAACTTCCGCGACACGGAATCCCTCGCGGCATTGATGGCCAGCCCTTCCGCGGCATTATGCTCAATGTCGTCTGCTGCATAAGCGATGCGGTTGGTCAGTGTCAGGTTCCGGGAGATGCGGCGGTCGTACTGCAGGGAGATGTCGGACCGCTCATTGGTCATCCGGTCCTGCGCACTGTTGTAGCGCGTATCAGACCTGATGCCGGGCAACACTTTCCCGTCTATGGTGGGAATGCCCGCATCGGAATCGTACCGGTCCTTATTGGCGCCGATTTGCAGGGTGAAACGGTCTTTGTCCGTCGGTTTCCATCCCAGCGCGAAATACGCCGAGTTACGCGACGATCCCGCGCCCCGCCATCCGTCTTCATCAGAAACGCCAATGTCCAGCCGGTAAGAAAGTTGTTTTGATATGGCGCCTCCCGCGCCCACGCGGAGCCTTTTCGTGTTAAAGCTGCCATACGCCAGTCCCGCTTCCAGTACCGCGGTGTCTGAAGGTTGCCGGCGGATGACGTTGATGATGCCGCCTACCGCGGAGTGGCCTGTCAGCACGGACCCAGGGCCTTTCAATACCTCCACGCTTTCAACACCCGCCATGTTCGTGAGCGGCGCGCTGCCCGCTGCATTGGAGCGCTCATCCCGGAAGCCGTCTACCATCAGCAAAAAATCGGCGAAGCCCCGCATATTGAACTGCTGGAACCCGCCGTAGGTAGATACCGGCCGCACGCCGGATACATATTGCAAAGCGCCCGTCATTTCGTCCGTCCCTGTCAGCTGCAATTGCTTCGGGAGACCCTGCTCATGGAAACGGGGAGGTACCGCACCGGCACGTCCAGCTTATTCACTTTGGACGTTAGCCAGGAGCGGTTACGATACGGACGCCTTCAAGGTGCATGACCTTCAGGCTGTCCTGCGCCACGGCGCCCAGGGCAGCGCGGCGAGTATAGTGAGGAAAATCTTGTTCATGTTACGCATTGTTTTTCAGGTCGTGGCAATGGATTCGGCCAGGGTATATTCCCAGCATAGCTGGCCCATGGTGCAGAGCCAGTCGTACAGCATCTCGCCGTCGTTCCCCAGCGCACGGATCATCACCATCCCGTCCGCGCATTGCGTAAACCCGAATGTGATCTCTTCATAAGCGCCATCGAGGATCTCGTCGAGCTCGGCTTTGAGGGCGTTGCCTTTTGGAGAGGCGTATACAAGGGTGGCCTGGTGGGTGTAGCCTTCGAAGAAGAGGAGATCCTGCAGGGGCTGTTCGCCCGGCGCCATCAGCTGGTTATCTGCCAGCACGAGCTTATCGCCGCGGTAGATCTTCGTGACGCTGTGCAGGCGGGTGAATTTGAAGGCTTCTCCCATATGGATGCGGCCGGCGCTGATGATATCTCCCCAGATAAGGGTGGCATCCGGCGCCATGCGGATGGTGTTCACTGTTTTGTACACCGAGTCTTCGAAAGGGGTAACGGGGTGGAGGATGTATTGGAAAACGCTCCCGGCGCCGAGCGCCACCGACATATGCTGCCGGGCGCCCGTGCGCATCGGGTGCAGTTTGTTGAATGATTGCGTGAATAGCCGCAAGCGGCTGCCGTCGCAGGCATGCACCTCCATATCCAGTTCGTCTCCATCCAGCACGCCCGGCGAGGAGCTCATGATAATGAGCTCCAGGTGGGAATGGAACAGGGAGAGCCGTAATGCACCACTTTGTAGGGAGCGTTGTAATAGCTCTCCTTCAGCAGGGTGCGCGGCCCTTCCTGCTCCGTGCTCACAACTATTCGGCTTTTAAGCATCGGCTTTTTCGGTTTCCAGGAGAGCGTTCTTTTTGATCCAGGCGATCACTTCGTCCAGCCCCTCCAGGCTCATAAGATTGGTGAATAAAAAGGTCTTGTTCCGCGCATGCGGGCGGAGTCGCGCGCCATCACTTCCAGGCTGGCGCCCACGTATGGTGCCAGGTCAGTTTTATTGATGACTAAGAGATCGGAGCGGGTAACGCCGGGGCCGCCCTTCCGGGGATCTTTTCGCCTTCCGCTACGTCTATCACGTAAATGGTCACGTCTGCCAGGTCGGGGCTGAAGGTGGCGGAGAGGTTGTCGCCTCCGCTTTCGATGAATACGATCTCCGTATCGGGGAACCGGGTCACGAGGTCTTCAACGGCCTCCAGGTTCATGGACGCATCTTCCCGGATGGCGGTATGCGGGCATCCGCCGGTTTCCACGCCGGAGATCCTTTCCGCCGGCAGTTGGGAGTTGCGGATAAGGAATTCCGCGTCTTCTTTGGTGTAAATGTCGTTGGTGACAACGCACATGCTGTAATCGTTCAGCATGCGGCGGGTCAGCCGCTCAATGAGCGCGGTCTTACCCGAGCCCACAGGCCCGGCCACGCCTATCTTCACATATTTCTTTTGCATGTGGTAAGACTTAAATGTTAGGAAATGTACAATCGCGTGTACTGTTTTTCGTGCTGCATGCAACGGATCTCCTGCCCGATGCAGCAAAGGCCAGTGAGGTCTTCATCCAGCGCCTCCTGCTGCGCCACCAGCTCACGGATGAGCGGTTGCAGGCGGAAGAGTATCTGCTGGCCGGCGGTTTGACTGATAGGCACCATCTTGGCACAGTTCGTTACGATGCCGTTGAGGGTGTTGTAATAAAACGCCGTGAGCGCATCTTCCCGGGAGATCCCTTTGCCTGGGCGTACATGGCAAATGCCACCGGGTAATGCCCGTGCTGGTCGCCGTCTTTGATGGACTGCAGGTACTTGTTGCAACGCGCCACGGGGCTGATGTCCGCCGTTGTCTTCAAAAACCGGATCGCCAGTTTCTTGCTGGCCATCCGGATTTCCGACGGGGCTTTCAGTGCCGTGATCTCTTCGTCCAGCTCATGGAACTTCTCCCATCCGCGCTTCTTTTCGCACAGCAGGTATGCCTTGTGCAGGAAGGCCGCGTCGTTGTAGCGGACGTTATGCTGCAACATAGCGGTGGCATAGCTTTCGGACGTTGCCACGTCTTTCACGAGGCCACGGTGAACGTACGTCTCCAGCCCATACGAATGCGTGAACCCGCCGATGGGGAACATGGAATCGTTGATCTGGAGGAGGGTAAGTAGCGGCTGCATATCAATTCACTTCTTCCGCTCCATGCCCGTGTACCTTCAGGGCATGCGTCCGCAATAGCTGGCGCGATTCCTTACGGGGCGCATAGCCGGAGCGTTCCAGCAGTTTGAACAGTGGATCCTCGAAAGCAACGATCACTTCCAGCTCGTCCGTGAGGAACAGCGGCATGTGCTTGTTGCCGATCTCGAAGCAGATGGTGCCCATCTCGCGCACGTCTGCCGGTTTGAATACGATGCACTCGCAGGGCAGGATGTGCACCACTATGGCGGTGTCGTCCATGAAAAGGACGTCGCCCTCGGAGAGGGCGTAGCCGTATCCTTCCGGATGGCCACTTCCACGCCGGCGCGGGTGGTTTTGCGGATGGTGGATTTACCCGCGTCGAACCAGTCGATGTCCAGCACGTCCGTCGTGCGGCCGTCTGTAGATACCTGGCCCGTATGTCCGATAATGTTTTCGATTAAAATCATGCTGTAAGTTTTTAGAATAAGAAATAACGCTGCGCCATGGGCACTTCCTTCAGCGGCTCGCAGGTGAGCACCTGTCCGTCTACCATCACTTCGTAAGTCTCCGGGTTCACGTCGATGCGCGGCGTAGCGTTGTTATGGACCATATCTTTCTTGAACACGTTGCGGCAGCCTTTCACGGGCAGCATGGTCTTGTGCAGTTTCAGCTTTGCGATGCTGCCGTTGCTGAGCGCGGCCTGCGATACGAAGTTGAAGGAGGTCTTCTGCAGTGCGCGCCCAAAGGCCGCATACATGGGCCGGTAAATAATGGGCTGCGGGGTGGGGATGGATGCGTTGGGATCGCCCATCTTGGCGCCCACGATCATCCCGCCTTTGATGATCAGCTCCGGCTTTACGCCGAACATGGCCGGCTTCCAGAGGATCATGTCCGCATATTTCCCCGGCTCAATGGAACCCACGTACTGCGCGATCCCATGCGCCCTGGCGGGGTTGATGGTGTACTTGGCGACGTATCGCTTGACGCGGTAGTTATCGTTCTCCCGGCCCGTATCTTCCGCCAGGGGCCGCGCTGTATCTTCATCTTGTGCGCGGTCTGCCAGGTACGGCTTACCACTTCGCCCACGCGGCCCATGGCCTGGCTGTCGGAGCTCATGATGCTGAACACGCCCAGGTCCTGGAGGATGTCTTCCGCGGCGATGGTCTGCGGGCGGATACGCGAATCGGCAAATGCCACGTCTTCTTTCACGTTCTTGTCGAGGTGATGGCAGACCATGAGCATATCCAGGTGCTCCTCGATGGTGTTGACGGTATAGGGTTTGGTAGGATTGGTGGATGCGGGGAGGATGTTGGGATACATGGCCGACTTGATGATGTCCGGCGCATGGCCGCCGCCCGCTCCTTCGGTGTGGAAGGTGTGGATGACGCGCCCGTCGATCGCTTTGATGGTATCTTCCAGGAATCCGGCTTCGTTGAGCGTGTCTGAGTGGATGGCCACCTGCACGTCGTACTTATCCGCCACCTGCAGCGCCATGTCGATGGTAGCGGGCGTTGCTCCCCAGTCTTCGTGGATCTTCAGCCCCAGGGCTCCCGCTTCGATCTGTTCGGCCATAGGCGCGAAGGTGGAGCAGTTCCCCTTGCCGAAGAAGCCCATGTTGATGGGGATGCTTTCTGAGGCTTCCAGCATTTTCTGCATGTACCATTTCCCGGAGGTTACGGTGGTGGCCAGTGTGCCGTCTGCCGGTCCGGCGCCGCCGCCAATGAGGGTGGTGGTGCCGGAATAGAGGGCGGTCTCTGTTTGTTGTGGACTGATATAATGAATATGCGTGTCTACCGCGCCGGCGGTGAGGATCATTCCCGCGCCGCTGTGCACTTCCGTGCTGGCGCCGATGATCATGTTGGGCGATACGCCTTCCTGCGCGTCGGGGTTGCCCGCTTTGCCGATGGCGACGATCTTGCCGTCTTTCACGCCCACGTCGCCCTTGATGATGCCGCTGTGGTCGATGATGATGACGTTGGTGATGCAGAAATCCAGCACGCCCTGGTCACGGGTGGCGTTAGCGCTCTGGCCCATCCGTCGCGGATGGTCTTGCCGCCGCCGAATTTGTTTTCCTCGCCATACACGGCAAAGTCTTTCTCGATCTCGATGAAGAGCTCGGTGTCTGCCAGGCGGACTTTATCGCCGGTGGTCGGCCCGAAGAGGGCGGCGTATTTGTCGCGGGGATGTATAATTCCCCGTCAATATATTTTACGGCGGAGGGTCGCGGCCGCTTACCTGGTTGCCCAGGGCTGCTACGCCCGCGGTGGTGAGCCCTACCACCCTGATCCATTCCCTTCTGTTCCATGTAGTCATGTCGTAAGTAGTTTTAAGCGCCTTTGAATTGGAGGTGAATTGCCCTGGAGAAGGCTTTCTTGCGGATGTTTTCCTTCGATACGTCGCCGTTGACGAGGTTGTTGAAGCCCTGGATGATGCGTTTGCCGCCGATCTCCACGAGGATGACCGTCTTCTTTTCTCCCGGTTCAAAGCGCACGGCTGTGGAGGCCGGGATGTTGAGGCGCATGCCGAGGAGCGGGGCCGGTCGAAATGGAGGGCCTTGTTGGCTTCGAAGAAATGGAAATGCGAGCCGATCTGGATGGGGCGGTCGCCCGTGTTGGCCACGTGTATCCTTTCGGTCCTGCGGCCTTCATTGGCCTTTATTTCGCCTTTTTAACGATGTATTCGCCTGGTATCATGTCTAAGGTAATTGCGTTAGCGGATAGGATTGTGAACGGTCACCAGTTTGGTGCCGTCGGGGAAGGTGACTTCGATCTGCACGTCGTGGATCATTTCAGGTACGCCTTCCATGACCTGTTTGCGGGTAAGGAGGGTGGCGCCCCATTGCATGAGGTCGGCCACGGACCGTCCGTCTCTCGCTTCTTCCATCAGGCGTGCGCTGATGTAGGCGATGCTTTCGGGATAGTTGAGCTTCACGCCTCGCGCCAGCCGTTTGGCGGCCAGTTCTCCCGCGAGGTGGAGCATGAGCTTTTCTGTTTCTCTTGGTGTCAAGCGCATAGGTTCATTTTTTACAAGAATGTTTGAAATTGCAGCACCCACTCGCCCCGGTGCCCCTGATATGGCCGGGCGCCGTGTAATCTGGCCGTGCGGAGTATTGCAGCGTGATCTTAGCATGGTGTTGCTGGATGAAAAGGTTAGCTCCGCGTCCCAGTAATGCCCGTTCTTCTCCAGGGCGTCCAGGGCTTTGTAGGTCCAGGCGGCGAAGGGTTGCAGGCGCACTTTGTCGCGGCCCGTCCAGTCGGGGAGGAGGAGCCCGCTTTGCAGGTACACATTGTTGCCCGTGCCGATCATGGGCATTGCGTTGCCAGGTCCTGCAAGGGAAGGCACGCCGTTGAAGTGGGGATCGCGGGAACCGAGGTTCATCGTCCCCATATACCGGATGTAATCCGGCCCGAAATCATAATGGTAGAATGCAGCGTAAGCGGTGACGGCCATCTTCCGGTTGCCGGCAGGCAGGTCCGCGAACACGTCTGCCGAATACAGGCGGATGTTATGCGATTGCGTTTTCCCATCCGCCGCCAGCGACCGTGTTCCGTCGTTCTGCGCATAAAACCCCGCGCCGATATTAAAGACGCGCTTCGTTCCTAAATAAGTGCCCACCTTAAATGGCAGGGTGTTCGATTCCCTGTCCAGGAACTGCCATTCCGCGTATCCGCCCATAGAAGGCTCGCTGGCGCCGTTGTTATCCACTGCGCCGGTACCCGTTGCCGGTTGCATATTGGTCGCGAATGGCTTATTGAGGCTCAGGCGGTATTCGAGCCGGTCTGCCTTTCCTTTCAGGTAGATGCCGTACATGCGGGTAAACTGGTCGCTGTTCTCCACCGTGGGCCAGGTGAACACCGGGGAGTCTACCGTGAGGAAGTTGGTGGTGCTGGCCATGGTAATGCGGCTCAATCCCATCCAGGAATGCAGGCCCGCGCCCAGGGAGAGGCTAAACGTTCTCCCTTCCTCCGCCGGTACGATGGCGTATTCGCTCGTAAAATCATGGAAGAAAATGCCTGGTTTCTTGCCAGCGCCATATCCGCCGGTGCCCCGGTTCCGGCAGCGCCGCCGTTGATAAAGGTCTGGCTGTTGATACCGAGATGCGCCATCATGATGAACCGCGGGAAAGCTGCGCGTAAGTCAGCAGGCGGAGCCTCCTGGCGCCGATGTCGAACGTGCTGCTTTTCGGCACGTCGTTGATCATCGTTCCCGGGTTGTTTTCTATCTGCCGCATCCATATCTGGTTCCAGAGCATGAAGCGGATGTATTTTTCTTTCTTTCCGTCGATATTGATCTTTAATCCATCGCCGTATTCCGGCGCATTTTGCGCATGGGCAGCCATTCCCACGCACAAAAAAAAGCCGGACATCACCTTTGCAACTTTCATGGTGCAAGATTATGCCGGCCGTATTAAGACGGTCTAAGAATGAAATTAGAATGCGATTAGAAACCATCGGGCAGCCTGCCCGCGGGGAGGATCACCCGCACATCGGTCCCTTTTTCCTCTTCGGAAAAGACCTGTATGGACCCGCCGTGCAATCTTATGATATTAAGGCTCAGCGAAAGCCCCAGCCCGTACCCATGGAACAGCGCCGTATTGGAGGCGCGGAAGAACGGTGTAAAGATCTGCTCCACTTCCGAAGCGGGGATCCCGATGCCGATGTCTTTCACGGAAATAACGATCCCGTCGTTATTGGCCGTCAGTTTCATCACCACCACGTTATTCCCTGAATATTTGCAGGCGTTCAGCACAACGTTGGTAACAGCGAGGTTCAGCAGGTTCGTGTTCCCCTGACCGACAGCCACCATTCGTCTTCCGGCAACTGGTTGTAATCGATGATTACCTGGTTCTCCGGCGCCAGGTTGTCTACTTCTTCTTTAACGGTCCATAAAAGTTCATCGATCCGGACGTTTTCATAATACTCGCGCTTGCCATCGTAGCCCGTGGCGGCGAGGCTCAGCAGGCTGTTGACGATCTGCCGGAGCTTTTCGCTTTCCTGCGCGATCACCTGGAACGAGTACCCCAGTTCATGCCCGGGATCCATGCGCGAGAGCGCTAGTTCCGCTTCGCCGCCGATGACGGTCAGCGGCGTCCGGAGGGAATGAGAAGCATTGCCGATAAAGTTATTCTGGATGCGGAAGGCGGTCTCCAGCCGGTCGAGCATGCCGTTAAAAGTGGCGGCCAGTTCGGATATCTCGTCTTTCCCGTTGCCTTTGGGCAGGCGAAGGTTTAAGTTCTGTGCGTTGATGTTATCCACTTCGCGGATCATTTCCCGCACCGGCCGGAAGATCTGCCGGGAAAAGAGGATACTGATGGTGAAGACGAGCGCCACCGCCAGCAGGAACCCGGATATGAGCAGGAACTGCAGGTGCCCCAGCTCCTGGCGGCCGTATAGGTCGCTGGCGTAGGTAATGACCATGAGATCATCGGGGTGGGTCTTGTCCTTAAAGTACATCCCCGTAAGAAATACCGCCCAGTTGGAAATGTTGCTTGCCCTCGCGGATAACGCGGCTGTAGAAATCATCCGGCAGCGGGAGGGGGAAGGGTACCGGAGACCGGTAGCGCCTTTCTTGATGCGCAGGATGTAGACTTTTTCGTTGGGAAGGTCTTGCAGGTGCTTTTCCTTCACTTCATAGTAAATAGCGGTGCTCCGCTCATCTTCTTCGAGGGTGGCATGGCCGATGATGGCGGCGCTTTTTCCAGCCGCTTGAAGAAGGATTGCCGTACGTTCTGCACGGAGAATACATAGATGAAAATGCTGAGCAGCAGGATGATGGCGGCCATCAGGCCGGTGAACACCAGCGTCAGCTTATACCGGATCTTCATGATACTGTTCGCGCATTGCGTAGCCCATGCCGATGATCGTATGGATCAGGCGGGGTGTGAAATGCTTGTCGATCTTTTGCGTAAGTAATTGATGTAAACGTCTACCACATTGGTACCCATGTTGAAATCGATGCCCCATACCTGTTCCAGGATCTGCACGCGCGAGAGCACGTTGCCGCGTGAGCGCAGCAGGCATTCCAGCAGCCGGAACTCGGTGGCGGTAAGCACGATGGCCTGGCCTGCGCGCCATACGGCTTTTTTATCCAGGTCTACCACGAGGTCTGCCAGCCGCAGTGCGTTCTGCGGCGCCTGAACCTGTGAGGCGGCGCGGCGGGTGAGGGTACGGATGCGCGCGCTCAGTTCCGCGAGCTTGAAGGGCTTCACGAGGTAATCGTCTGCCAGGCAATCGAGCCCGGTAACGATGTCTTCCGTGGTGCCCAGGGCGCTGAGGATGAGCACGGGGTGTGCGCGTCCGACTGGCGGATGGCGCGGCACACTTCGAGGCCGTTGATGCCGGGGAGCATGATGTCGAGAATAACGAGCCCGAAAGACTGCCGCCGGAAGGCTTCCAGCCCGGATGGGCCATCCATGGCCACGCTTACTTCGTATTCGTCCGTATTCAGCCCCGCAAAATGAGCGAGATGACGTTCGGTTCGTCTTCAATCAAAAGAATTTTCACCATATATGTATGCGATATACGTCAGCGGGTACAATGGATGCGGGTATTATGGCTGTAGTGTGATGGCTGAAAGTGGCAAAGAAGGGGTAAAGATAAGGAAATTCCGTTGAGATGGGCATAAAATAGGAACCAGGCACATGTTGCACACAAGTTCATTTTTTTAACAACCGGTCTTTCAGCAACCGCTCCAGGACCGAATCCCGCAGCGTGCGGGACAGCGGTACCTGCATCTTGCCCAGTTCAATGACATTGCCTTCGATACCGGTTATTTTGGTGGAATTGACGATGTAGGATTTATGGGTCTGCAGGAAAGGCGGGTCGGGCAGGTGTTCCAGCACGGATTTGAGGGTGGCGTGCGTGATGTGCGTGCCGCCGTTGGTATGGATGCGGACGTAGTTCTCCATCCCTTCCACATACAGAATGTCCGCCCATTGGATGCGGATGAACTTATCGTCTGTCCGGATGAAGAGGTGATCCGCCGCGGGCGTTGAAGGTTGGGCGGAAAGCAGCTCATGCGCACGGTTGGCGGCTTTGAGGAACCTTTCAAAGGTAACGGGCTTCAGCAGGTAATCCACCGCTTCCAGTTCAAACCCCTCCAGCGCATACCTTTCGAAAGCGGTGGTGAAGATGACCTTAGGCGGATGTTTGATGCTTTTGAGGAGGTCTATGCCGGAGAGATAAGGCATCTCGATGTCGAGGAATACCAGGTCGATCTCCTGTGTGCGCAACAATTCGTTCAGCGCCATGGCGTTTTCACAGACGCCCGCCAGTTCGAGGAAGGGAACCTGTTCCACATATCCTTTGAGCCCTTTGCGGGCCTGCGGTTCATCGTCGGTGATTGCGCAACGGATGGTCATAGCCGGATGTTTAAGGTGACGGAATAGGATGCGGGCTGATCGTCTGTTTGCAGGGAGTGCCGGCCCGGGTAAAGCAGCTCCAGCCGCCTGCGGAGATTCTCCAGCCCTATGCCGCCGTCTTTCGTAACTGTTGCCACGGGCGGTTTGGCGTTAACGGCGGTGAAAACGAGCGTATCGTCCTGCAGCGTTGCATGAATGCGGATCCAGTAATCGCCGCCGGCGTATTTGAAAGCGTTTTCTACCAGCGGGAGCAGCAGGAGCGGATAGATCTGCTGGTCAGACAGCTGGTCGCTGAATGTGACCTCCAGTTGCAGGTGCTCGTTCATCCGCTGGCGCTGCAGCCCGATATAGGCTTCCAGATGCTGGAGCTCTTTGTGCAGGGGAACCGTTTGCTGGCGGTCGTACAGCTGGTAGCGGAGGAGATCGGAGAGGGCGGTGATGGTATGCTTGGCCTGGGGCACGTCGTCATCCATCTGGAAATACACCGTATTGAGCGCATTGAAGAGGAAATGAGGATGATATTGTGCTTTAAGGAAGCGCAGCTCCGTTTGCAGCCGGTCGTTATTGATCTGCTCGATGAGCAGTTGCTGTTCATAGCTTTTGCGCACCCAGGCATTTCCCCGCACGAAGGCGTAAAACAGGAGCCAGTATAACAGGGGATGAGGTTCAGGTTCACGACGTCGTACCATTGGCAGCCGTCGTCCGTAAAAGCCGCCAGGGGCAGGGGGTGCAGCAGGAAATAAGCGTGATGTACAAGGCCGCTTCGCCAAGCTCCCGGGCCAGGGAGCCGTTGCTCACCCGGTTTTCCCGCAGGCGCCTGCGCATGAGCCACAGGAGCACGTAGAAATATATGTAGCTGACGATGAAGCAGGTTCCCAGTTCCCAGGCGTTGATGCTCCAATGCCGTTCCCAGAAGCGCGATTCGGAGATGACGTCGTTCACCAGCCGCACGCTCGCATAGATGCAAAGTCCGTACAATACCGGGAATATCCGCCGCCAGAAGAAACCGTTCATATCTTTCAAGTTAACCAAAATTCAGGATATCTGCGGCGCCGGAACGCCTTTCGTTACAGCCGCCTTTTCCGTTCCGCCGCTGATTTTCATGCCCATTAAGAACCGCGCCCAGCCAAAGGGCCGGATAAAGAGGTGGATGATGAACACCGACGCCAGGAGCGACGCGATGGTCAGGAAGACATACTTCGTCCCGATGGTGTCATCGGTTTGCACCACGTAAAATGCGATGATGACGATGATGGTCTGGTGCAGGATGTAGAACGGGTATACGGATTGGTTCACATAATCCGGCACGGGGCGTAACCGGGAGGTACCGCTTTCCGTATCCCGTGAGCGCCATTACCCAGCACCACGACAGCAACGGCCACCTCGCAACATACAGGTACGTAACCGGGTTCGTCTCCCAATCCGGCAACCAGCTTTCCAGTTCGATATCGTTCCACCGGAGGTAATTGATGCCTAGCAATAAAACGAACCCTCCCGCCAGCGAAGTCCGCCGGTTGCGTTCGAGGCTGTCCATCAGCGCGGGCTGCATCATGCAAAGAAATCCGGCGATGACGAACAGCATCCAGTACGGGAAGTAGCAATAGTCATGGATGAGATCGTTGGTGGCGGGGTATTTCATGACGGTGGCGGAGAACCAGATTACGGAAGGGATCATCAGCAGGTAGATCCTTTTCCCCGCCGCCAGCCAGCGGAGCTTTTCGGCGAAGGCTTTCCCTTTTGGAGAGGCTGCCCAGGCAAAGAAGGGTGCCAACAGTACGTCGTACAGGAAAAGGTAGGCGATGAACCAGAGGTGGTGCCAGCTGAAGTTCCCAGCAGGGTAGGGCTGGAATTGCAATACCTTACCGTAAAAGTCCGGAAGTTCCCCGTAAAGCCCTGCGTCACCCGTTCCATATACACCTGCGGCGGTACGATGAGGAACATGCCGGCCACGAGGGGGATAAAGAGCCGGCGGAACCGCAATCCCACGAAACCTCCGGCCGTGCGCCGCCGCATCATGAACCAGGTGACCGCTCCCGAGATAAAGAAAAGCAGGTGCATCCGGAAGCGGCTGAGCCAGAAGGCGCACTCGGTCAGGACTTCGCTGCCTGTAGCATTGTTGATGTGCCAGGATCGTCTACCAGGAAAGGACGGGCGGCATGGTACAGCAGCACACCGAAGATCGCGGATACGCGGAGCCAGTCGAGGTAAGTTTGCCGGATGGGTTGTCATATTCATGGATTTGATGCAAACTTACCGGTACCCGGATTAGCGGCCCTTTTCCGATTGACCATCGGCGGCTGTAGTTTGACCAAATGCAACGAAACGAAAAGCGGCCCCCGTACCGGGAGCCGCGATCTATTGTCTCGGTTGTAATGGTATCAGGAGCTACGCAGGAAACGGAAGGTTACTTTCAGATTGAATACCTGGAAGCCGCAATCAACAACATCGGTCGCCTGGTAAATTTTCCCGACGAACTCGCCTTCTATCGGTTCATTGGCATTGCCTTTTTGGTAATTGTCAGCTTGCCGGCGGAGTAACGAGGTTCAGCGACACCATTTACTTTCTGGCAGTAACGCGCCTCGGCAAATCGCGTAGCGTCGAATTTGTATTCGACGAGCACTTCCGTTTCGGCGGTCATACCCGATCCGCAGGGCCAGCTGCCCGTTTTGGGATTGGTAAGCACGATTTTACATTCGCGCCCATTTGTTCCCGTTGCCTGGAAGATGGCATAGTTCGGTGGGTCATTGTCGATCCACTCAGCATACATGGGCTGTGCGGGAGCGATCAGATCCACCATTTCATTATCCACTTCAATTTTCATGAAAGTCGCATCATCGCCCGGCACCAGGTTGATGGCTTTTCTCAGTACCAGTTTCTCCGGTTTGCGGGTGCCACCGGAGGCGGAGGGGTCCTTTACGCCGGCGATGCCTTCCAGGGTCACTTCGATAAGGGCTGAGGCAACGGAGCTTATGGTAGCGGGGGCTTTATAGACGGCGTTGGCGTCCAGGCCGAAGGCGTTTTTCTGCGGCGTAATGGTACCTGGGCCGCTGAGGACTTTCCAGCCTGTGGCCCGGGCGGCGTATTTCCCGTTCAACTGGGCGTAATTGCTGGAAATGTCGCGGCCGAAGGTGTTGTCGTCTATCTTATGCTGCAGGGGCGCGAGCAGGGAATCCTGGTTGGGGCTGATCTCCTGCACGCCGCAGCGCAGTGCTATATCTTGTCCCGGTTTAGCCTGGGATTTTGCTGCAAACAGTTCGAATTGCTCGTACAGGGCAAAGTCGCAGAAGTGGTTGACGGTAGCGCTGACGGTGCCTGCGCCTTTGTTGAGGGACGTGGGCAGGGGGCGCCAGGTGCCGTCCGCGTTCTGCCAGGCCAGCATGAGCATGTCTTCCGAACCGGAAGTGAGGGTATTCCGGTCATACTTCAGGGTCACGGTCACCGGTTTGGCGAAATTGACGTTCTCCGGCAGCAGGCGGTAAGCGAACAGATGCCTGTCTGGGCGCAGGGTGTTCGACACGGCCTGTATGCTGACGGTCTGGTTGCCCGCAAGGGCGCCGGCCGGCACTGGATTTGGACGGCCCCGTCGGGCGTCTGGAGCTGTCCGCCTGCCGCGCCGATGGAGGCGGAGGTCACTGCTCCGGCGGAGCGCCAAGGGCGGTGGTGAAGGGTTTTCCGGTAGCCGGGGGCGGGGGCGTACCGGGACCAGGGTTCTGTTTAGACGATTTCTTACAGGCGACCAGGGTCATCAGGGCGATAGCCCATAAAGCATGGCGGATCATAGGGGTATAATTGGTTTCGGGGATGAAGGTATCCCGATGGTCCGGGTTCCACGGTACCCAAAATACCCAGATGGCGAATAAGTTGACTGAACAGACCTCCGCCAGCTTTCAGTAATAAATGCCTGTTTCCACGATGTCAAAGAACGATTCATGCATCAAATCTACCGGGAACTGCCGCCCCAAAAAAGAAAAACGCCGTAAACACGCATTTTGTAGCGTTTTGTAGTGTTTTTCTTCTAAATGCTTGAAATGTAATTGGTTAGGTTCATTAGGATTAGCTGAAGGGCTCCTTCAGGGTACAGCAAGGGGTCAGGAAGATATGGTCTTTCCTGCTTTTTCCCTCCAAATCCTTTACTGTATTGACTGGAGTACCATTTGATATACACTAGATATACATGAACCCTTCTTCAACCCTTCTTTAACCCCTCTTTACCTATGACTTGTCCTAAAATAGGTTTACCACAAAATTTATTCTATGACAAGAACATACAAAGAGGGTCGTTTTTATCCTGATTCGTTTAAAGATCAGGTGATCCGTGAGTATCAAAGCGGGTACAGTATGAATTATTTACGGCACAAGTACGAAATAAAGGGGAGTGACACTATTCGTAAATGGCTGCATGCTAAAGGATTACGAACGTTTCCCCGAAAGAACTATCTTGTGAAGATGACACCCTCTTCAAACAAACCGTCCGAAAAGCAAAGTGGTCAGCAGCCTGATGTTGAGCAACTTCAAAAGCAATTAAAAGCCGCACAGCTTCAGTTGGAAGATGCACAGATCAAGGCAGAGATGCTGGAACGGCTGATAGAACTGGCTGAGCAGCGTCATCAGATCAGTATCAGAAAAAGGACAGTACCAGGTAATCCATGAAACAAAAGACAAGCACCCCAAATTGACGCTTGGGCGGGCTTGTCGATTACTTGGCGTGAGCCGTCAGGCTTATTTTAAGCATCAGCATAAACGTGTAATTTCTGCCAACAGACAGCAGTTAATCTTAGGCGAGGCCCTTGCTATCCGCAGCCGGCATCCCGACATGGGTGGGCGCAAGTTATTTGGCATGTTGCAGCCTGTTTTTGCCCGGTTGGGTATTAAAATGGGCCGTGATGGCTTCTTTGATTTGCTTTCTGATGCAGGGTTGCTCATACGTAAACGCAAACGGCATATGCGAACAACTTACTCTGATCATTGGATGCGCAAATGGCCTAACCAGATCAAGAACTTCCAGCCCACGGGACCTGATCAGCTTTGGGTGAGTGATATAACTTACTGGAAAGCAGGGAGTAAAGATTACTTCATCAGTTTAGTGACAGATGCCTGGTCACATAAGATCGTAGGTTATCAGGTAGCTGAGAATCTGGCTGGTATCCAGACACTGAAAGCCCTGCAAAAGGCGTTACAAGGCCTAAAAGGAAGTGCTCATCAGCTCATCCATCATTCAGATCGAGGTTGCCAATATTGCGCTACCGGATACGTAGAAACACTCCAGGCCCATGGCATTGGAATTAGCATGACGGAAACTGGAGATCCGCGGGACAATAGCATTGCTGAAAGGGTCAACGGGATTGTAAAAGGAGAATATTTGTATCATTATGAGATTAAAAACCTGGCACAGGCAGAGGCTACATTAGAGAGATCGGTTCGTTTGTATAACACGGAGCGGCCACATTTAAGCATAGGTATGGCAACTCCTGAGCAAATACACCGCGAACCAATCCAAACCAGGCGACTATGGAAGAACTATTATCCTCAGAAAAAACAGATTGTAAACCCATCCCAGGATTACGAGGCAGATGTCAACTAATACCAGGATTTATTCTTTAACCGGTAAACTTTTTTTTAGGACGGGTCCCTAGTCTAAAATGCTGCTCGTCTGCCCCTCGTCTGCCCCTCGTCTGCCCCTCGTCTGCCCCTTGCTTGTATTTAATGGCCGTAATGCATTGAATATCAACCCTATTATCATCTAACCTTCGGCCAACCTTCGGTGATCCTTCGGCCAACCTTCAGCGAAACACCGTCAAACCCAAGCCAGTGCTGAATATCGCCGAAGGTTGGCTGAAGGATTGTCAGTATTTGGCACGAGTTTATGTTGAATATATGTTATGCGATACCCGTGTCCCGCTTTTAAACCAGCGATATTCAAATTGATACTACTGCATGTACATGAATCCCCGATCCTTATCTTGCGGATTCATTAAAATCGAAGTCATGGAGTCCCTATTGGCGTATATGTGCAAAATCCCTGCTGTAAACCCAAATATTGCCAACGGTACATATGCTGACAAAAACTGGTGGGTCAAGTTCTCGCTGGACATTCACAATCACCTGTCCTGGCATGTGGTGCAGGAAATAGGACACGTACTGAATTACGTTTCGGTGGAAGAAAGGCTGCCTACCCGGTTTTACCCGGTGTCTGCTCCGCCGTACATGAATGGAGGACCTGAAGACTTTCTTTATTGGATCATCGAGTCTACCGACCCGGCTTTTACCCCGGCCTTGGCTTTGGAATGGTTGGAAGGCCGGCTGCCACGGCCAGTGAATGACCATGAAGGATGGATGGCCGGTTAATATCCGGCTAACGCTGCTGATGGCAGGATTCTTGCTGCAATTTCTTTCATGAAAAACCTGATTCCCGTTGCAGCCCTCACCGTTTTAGCCGCCTGCCATGCCGGTCCCGACACCAGCAATGCAGACGCCGTTCCACCACTACAAGATTCCGCCGTCGTAGCGGATGTTATTTCACCCGATAGTCTCGTGGAGCCCGGTAAATCTGCCGGCCCGTTTGTACTTGGCGCCGATGCGGGCCCGCAAATGAATCGGCTCGGCAAGCCCGACAGCGGAGATGCCGCCATGGGTAAAGCGATGGCCATCTGGAAGATCAACGGGCATCAGACCTCCCTTTTACCGAAAGGAACATGGGGGTAGATGAGATACCGCGCATTAAAATGTTCCGTACTACCGACCCCGGATACCGAACCTCCGGAAACGCCCGCACCGGAGCCGCGCTCGCCGACCTGGCGCGGAGCTTCAACCTCACCCAGACAGCCTGGTACCGCCAGGGCGCCGATACCATCCGCATGCTTACCGCCCCTGAAGGCATATCGTTTGAAGTTAACCAGAAAATGTTCTGCACAGGCCTCATCCTGCACGCCCCCGGCGCAGACCCTTCCGGCTCCTATCTGCCCTTTCACCCGGAAGCAGCCCGAACCAACACGCAACGATAACGCTTATACGTCCGCTTTCCTGTAACCATGCCGCAGTAAGTTTTAGCAACACGAAAACCTTGCACGTACAATCCTTTTTATCGAACATTGAAAAAATATCCTTGCCATTGACGCTGCGATCCGCGGCCATGGCCCGTTTTGTGTTCCGGCGCAGGACAGTGCAGGATGGAAGGCAGGATGGAGCAGGTTGCGGGGAAAATATAATCGAGTATTATTGAATCGTTGAGTGAAAGACTTGAATAGACGGATGCGGACTTGATAAGGACAAAAAGCCCGGTAACCCTGTGAGTATGGGCATTGCAGCGAAACAAGGCGGGCGGAGGGCATCGCATTCCTATACATCAGACATGAAATTTCCACGCGCAAAATACTGTCGCCGCGATTTAATCAGCCGAACACAGATTTGCCACGTATGAAAAACAGTGCGCCATTTAGCTAAAGGGGCGTCACCGACTATTGCTTATTCTTTTAGTATGTATATATCCGCTCTCCGGCAGGCCGCCGGTCTATGTTTGCTATTGTCGTTAGGGTTGTCTTCGCATGCGCAGGACAAGTTGCGTAATATTTCCGCCGCCCTGCCCGCAACAGACGCCCTCGGCCGGAAGCTCCCCGCCAGCGCCGAAACAGGCCCTGAAAAAGAAGGGAAATATGTTGGCATCTTCTACTGGACCTGGCATTACCACCAGGCCCACCTGGCGCCCAATAACACCACCGCTTTCCTGCAGAAATATCCTGAAGCGCTCCATGATTACAAGCACCCGAAATGGCCCGCCAATATCATGAACTTCTGGAACGAACCTTTATTCGGGTATTACACCAACATGGATAAATGGGTCATCCGCAAACACGCGGAAATGCTCGCAGACGCCGGTGTGGATATGATCATGTTCGACGCTACCAACGGCGACCTTGTTTGGAAACCCGCCTACATGACCCTGTGCGAAGTGTTCGCCGAAGCGCGGAAAGACGGTGTGCGCACCCCGCAGATCGCGTTTATGCTCGGCTTCGGCCCCAGTAAACATACCCTCAGCGCCATTCAGCAGATCTACCGCGATCTGTATCAGCCGGGCCTCTATAAAGACTTATGGTTCCAATGGAAAGGGAAGCCACTCATCATGGCCTACCCCGATAACATCGAAGACCCCGCAATCCGCAATTTCTTCACCTTCCGCCCGGGGCAACCTGTCTACGACAAGGGCCCCCAGCGCAAGGATCACTGGGGCTGGCTGGAGATCTTCCCGCAGCACGGCTTCGCGCAGAACGCTGACGGCAGCTATGAACAAATGACCGTGGGCGTATCCCAGAACTGGACCAAACACAACGGCCTAAGCGCCATGAACATGCCCGGCTCTTTCGGCCGCAGCTACACCGATAAAAACGGGCAGGACCCACGGCCAGATGCACATAAGTATGGCCTGAACTTCCAGGAGCAGTGGGACCATGCCCTGCAACAGAACGTGGAGCTGGTGTTCGTAACCGGCTGGAACGAGTGGATCGCCGGGCGGTATGACGTATGGATGAAACAGCCCAATGCCTTCCCCGACCAGTTCGATACCGAGCACAGCCGCGACATCGAGCCCATGAAAGGCGGGCATGGCGATAACTATTACTATCAGCTGGTGACCAACATCAGAAAGTTCAAGGGCATGCCGGCGGAAGAAAAAGCATCCGCTCCCGCCACGATCCGCATAGACGGCAGCTTTACCGACTGGGCGGATGTAAGCCCCAACTACCAGGCGCATAAAGGCAGCACCATTCATCGCGACTATGATGGCTTCAAGGGCACGCATTACACCAATACAACGGGCCGCAACGACCTCACTGCCGCCCGCGTGGCCGCGATGCGCAAAATGTTTACTTCTATATCGAGACGGCCGCGCCCATCACTCCGCACACCGATCCCGCCTGGATGCGCCTTTTCATCGATACCGATAACAATGCAAAGACGGGCTGGGAGGATATGACCTCGTGCTCAACCGAAACGCCCCGGAAAAAAAGGCGGTCCTGGAAAAATCCACCGGCGGATGGAAATGGCAGAAAACCGCTGACGTCGACTACCGCTACGAAGGCAACCGGATGGAGGTCCGCATCCCGCGGAAGCTTTTCGGGAAAGGGCCGCTGCGGTTCCAGTTCAAATGGTCGGATAATATGCAGGAAACCGGCAACATTATGGACTTCCTCGTCAACGGAGACGTTGCCCCGGCCGGCCGATTCAACTACGCTTACGCTGAATAACTACGTATATCGTCAACAAATCCACAACATGTAAAAGAAAAATTCTCCACGTCATGATGAAACTGAATACTCGATTCCGGGTAACATGCTGTATGTTCCTGGCGGTGATGCTTTTGCCTTGCCGGCCCGGTCGCAAAACAAAATAACCGTTACGGGAACGGTCGCCGATTCCGCCGGCCTGTCGCCCCTGCCGGGCGTGGTGGTCCGCGTGCAGAACGGCAGCATCGGCACACAGACTGATGCCCTCGGACGTTTCAATCTCAGCGTTCCTTCCGATGCAGTGCTGGTCTTCAGCATAATCGGATACCAGCAGCAGCAGCTGGCGCTGGGGGAGAACGAGCCTTAGCGTCCGCCTTTCCGCCACCAATGAAAGCCTCAACGAAGTGGTGGTAGTGGGCTATGGCCAGCAGAAGAAACTGTCCGTAACCGGCGCTGTGGCTTCCATCGGCTCGGAAGACCTAAGGATGACCACGTCCGCCAGTCTTGCCGTTGCGCTGGCGGGCAAGCTCCCCGGCCTTACATCCATACAATCGGCGGGAGGCCAGCCTGGCCGCGACGATGCAACCCTTTACCTCCGCGGCGTAGCTACTACCAATGGCGCCGGTCCGCTTATCCTGATCGACGATGTGCCCCGGGATAATATCCGCACCCTGGATTTTAACGAGGTGGCCACCATCAGCATCCTGAAAGACGCTTCCGCTACTGCAGTATACGGTGTGCGCGGCGCCAACGGGGTGATCCTGATTACCACCAAACGCGGTCAACCCGGCAAGGCCGAACTGAACCTCAGCGTAGACCAGAGCTGGGCATCGTTCACACATGAGCCGGCCCGCCTGCATTCGGTGGATTACATGCGGATGCGCAATGAGGCATCGAAGAATGACGGGATCGTGGATCCGCCGTTCCCGGAAGAAGTGATCGCCAAATACATCGACCCTCTCGCCGGCCTCGATCCCAACGATCCGGACTTTGAAGCGAAGGCCAGGGTACGGAGATATATGTATCCCGATCACGATTACTACCGCGAGCTGATCAAACGGTTCGCGCCGCAGACGCGCGTGAACCTGGGTATCCGCGGCGGTACCGATAAAGTAAGTTATTTCGCCAATGCCAACTACCTCCACCAGGGGGCAACCTCAATGTGGAACCGAAATCAAAGCTGGGTTACGACCCATCGGCAAAAATGGACCGCTGGAGCTTCCGTTCCAACCTTGATTATAAGATTACGAACTCCTGAAAAGCTTCCTCAATATCGGCAGCTATATCGAGCGGGTGAACATGCCATCGGCCAACGTTTATCCGAACAGCAGTACCGACTGGATGATTTCCGACCTCATGTACCAGGCGCAGACCATCATCCCCATTACTCCCGGCCCCACCGCATTGCCGGGCTTCGGGGTACCGGAAGGGGCGATCATCGATCCCGGTTACCTGGACCGTTCCGCTTTTGAAGTGATGAACCGCCAGGGCTACCGCAACGAGGTACGCTCCAATCTCAACAGCTCCTGGGCCTGGATTGGGACCTCGGCAAGCTCATCACCCCGGCCTGAGCATGCGCGGCATGATCTCGTTCGACTCACGCGGTACTACGGCCATGCAGGGCAGCAAGCTGGAACCGCTGTACCTGGCGCAGGTCAACTATGCTACCGATGAACTGGTCTACTCTATCAAGCGCACCGGCCAAAACCGCCTGGGGCTTGCCAAAGGTGCGGACTCCCGTTACAACATCAACATGCAGGGCCGGATCAACTACGCCCGCCAGTTTGCCCGCAAGCACGACGTTTCCGCCATGGTGCTGGCGCAACGGGATTATTGGGAATCCACCGGCGGGGAAATCCCTTATAACGTGATCGGTGTTTCCGCCCGTGCGGCTTACGGCTATGACAACCGCTATTTCGCGGAGCTGAATGCCGGATACAATGGGTCGGAACAATTCGCCCCCAACAAGCGCTATGGATTCTTCCCCGCCGCATCCCTGGGCTGGGTGATCAGTAATGAAAGCTTCCTGAAAGGAAACGATATCGTAACCAACCTGAAAGTGCGTGGTTCGTATGGTAAAGTAGGGAACGACCGGTTGGGCAGCGCCCGTTTCCTCTACCAGAGTAACATCACCATGGGCGGCGGTCCGCTGCCCAGCCTGGGCCTCGGCCAGGGTGTAAACCAGGGCCTGCTCGGCAACCCCGATATCACCTGGGAAGAAGCGCTGAAGAAAAACATCGGCCTCGACCTGCAGCTCTTCCGCGACCTGACCATCACCTTCGATTACTTTACCGAAGACCGCAGCAAGATCCTCATTACGCGCGGTACCATTCCCGCCATCCAGGGCGTGCCCTGGGCAACATTCCCAAAGTGAATATGGGCGAAGTGTTTAACAAAGGCTTCGAGATCGAACTGGAATACCACCGCCAGCTGAACCGCGACTGGTTCGTGCAGTTCCGCGGCAACTACGGCACCAACAGGAATGAAGTGCGATTTATCGATGAAGCCATCAACGATGAATCTTACGTATACCGTCTCCGCCGCACTGGCTATATGCTCGGGCAGCAATGGGGGTATGAGATCGACCGCAGCAACGGCAACGGTTACTTCAATTCGCAACAGGAGCTGGACGCTTACCTGGCGAAGACGACCTATGGATTCGGGAGCCCGCGCGTTGGGGATTTCATTTATAAAGACCTCAACGGCGACGGCGTCGTGAATGATAAAGACATGCAGCCGTTGCGCTACAGCCATATTCCCGGCTTCACCTGGGAGCTACCTTCGCCGCCACCTGGAAAATGATCGATGTGACCGTCTTCTTCCAGGGCGTTGGCAAATACTCCGGGCGATATGCCGACAACGGGGTGTATGAGATCATCAAGCAGGGTACCTATTTCGATATGCACCGCAATGCCTGGACGCCGGAGCGGTACGCGGCAGGGGAGAAGATCACCTATCCCGCGCTCAGCACCAAATCCAACACCAACTTTACGGCCAATGATTTCTTCATCACCAACCGGGCATTTACCCGTTTAAGAAATGCGGAAGTGGCCGTAAATCTGCCGAAGTCCTGGATCAGCCCCATCGGGCTGAAATCTGCCCGTGTGTATGTAGGTGGACAAAACCTCTTTACCTGGTCCAAAAACTTCGTGATGACGCACCTCGATCCGGAAGGGAACAGTGCGATCGGTTACCCGATCACGCGGACGTTCAGCGTTGGTTTCAACACCTCATTCTGATCATTCAAACCTGTCTAACATGAAATCGATATATGCCTTTCTGCTGATAGCCTCCTTTGTGGCGGTCTCCTGTAACAAGGCGCTGGATATGGCGCCGGACGGGAAGCTGGCTATGGATGAGATCTTCGCCGACAACAACAAAGTGGCGGCTTTCCTCAACTCCTGCTACGCCAACGTGCCCAGCAAGGGACTGGGTTACTATTTTACCTCCCGCGGACCGGTTGTCTTAACCGACGACGCCTGGGACACAGACGCCGAAGCGGAGCCTACCCTGATCGCCGGCCGTATGTACAATGGCGATGCCGCGCCCGGTTCCCATCCATTGGATAACGTGGCCTCCATCGATCAGGGGAACGGCAACTACTGGAACCGCTACTGGAATTCCATCGGCAACATCAACCTGTTCATCAGCCGTATCGATACGGCAGCAGTAACTGACCCCGCCCAGCGCAGCCGCTGGAAAGGGAAGCACACCTGCTCAGGGCCTTCTATTATACGGAGCTGCTGCTATGGTATGGACCTTCCATACCCATCGAAAAAGCGCCTCACAAATTCACGGATGATTTTTCTAACCTGAAGAAAGCTTCTTATTATGAAGTGGTAAAATTCATCATGGAGGATTGCGACGTGGCGCTGGCAACGCCGGAAGTGCCCTGGCGCATTACCGTAGACGCGGAAAGCGGCCGCTTTACCAAGGCGATGGCCGCGGCCATCAAAAGCCGCATGATGCTCTTTGCCGCCAGCCCGCTCTACAATAACGGTCAGAACTACTGGGAAGAAGCATACAACGTCAATAAACAAGCCCTTGCCAGTTTACGGGCCAACGGTTACGAACTATATAATAAGGTTAACCTGCCCCACCTTTACCTCGTGGCAGATGCCTACCTCGGCCTAACCTTAACCCGCATACCGCGCTGTACAATGAATATTTCACGCAGTCGATGAAACATGGCGATAACCCGATCGACAAAGAGACCATTTACCAGCACCGCGGCGGAACCGGAAATATTTTCCACGTAGACGGCATTGGAGCGCAGAACGGTTATAAGTCGGGTACCTGTCCCACGCAGGAACTGGTAGACGCATACGAGACTTCAGATGGTAAGCCGGTTCTTAATCTCGACAATCCTTACATCGACGAGAAGCATACGCAGCCCAACTACAATCCTGACAATACGATGTACGATCCCGCCAATCCTTATGCCAACCGCGATCCCCGTTTCTATGCCACGATTTACTACAATGGCTCCAAACGGAAAGCACGCTGGGGTTTTGCGGAAACGGCCGAATCGCCGGAGAATTATCCCGCCGGTATAGGCAATCGCACGCGGATCATTACCACTTACGTGGGCGAACCATTTACGGGCATCCATGCTTCACGGAGAAGCGCCACCCGTACCGGTTATTACGAGCGTAAATTCCTGTACCCCACTTCCGGAGACGATAACGCCGTAGGCGGTCCCGGTCATAAATGGTACCGCCTGGGCGAAGTGATCCTCAACTTCGCGGAAGCCGCGGCAGAAGCCGGCAAGCTGGATGAAGCGAGAATTGCGGTAAACGAGATCCGACTGCGCGCCGGTATGCCAGAACTGCCGACAGGTTTGACGAAAGGGCAACTGATTACCCGCATCCGTAATGAAAGAAGAGTGGAGCTGGCGCTGGAAGAGAACCGCTACTTCGACGTCCGCCGCTGGACGGCCCCGGTGGCGACCTGGCAAAGACCGACAAATGGGTGACCGCCATGGAGATCACCCGCAACGCTAACGGCACTTATACATATAAACGCCGGCCGGTAAGGGAGGTAGAGCGCAAGAACTACACTGCGAAGTTCCTGTGTTTCCCCTTGCCGCTGGACGAGGCCAACCGCCTGCGTTCCATCACCGGGCAAAACTGGCAAAACCCCGGCTGGTAAGCGCGGGATTGTTTTCTGACTGCAATAAGAATCCACATGCAACAAAAACATCAACATATTATCGCGCTGGCGCTGGCGGCTTGCTTCGCCTGCGCCGCGATCCCCGCCGCCGCTCAGCAGGAGGCAGGGGCCGCACGTACTGGCCGCGTCACCGACGCGCAGGGCCGTCCGCTCGCCGGCGTTTCCGTACAAACGCTGGACGGGCGTACCGGCACCTCTACCGGCGTAAATGGCCGGTTTACACTGCCCATAAGCACCAGCCAGGACCGCCTCACCGCCGGGATGCGCGGCTACCGCCGCGATACCCTGGAGCCCGGAGCTTCATCGGCAGGCGATATCGTCCTGCAAAAGACGTGCATCAGCTGGACGAGCCGGTATATATGGGTTACACCACCCAATCCCGCCGCGCGCTCACGGCAGCTGTGGCCACGGTTTCGGGCGAAGAGCTGGAGCGTGCGCCGGTAGCCAACCTGGGGATGACATTCGCCGGTAGGTTACCGGGGTTTTATACCCATGAGTCCGGTTCTGAATTATCGCGTGCTACCACGGACATGTTCATCCGCGGGCAGTCTTCCGCCCGACGGCAGGGGCCGCTGGTGATTATGGACGGTACGCTCGTATCCTACAACAGCCAGCAAACGCTCGAATACATTACGCCCGCCGAGATCGAATCCGTCTCCGTGCTGAAAGATGCCGCGGCGCAGGCGCTGTACGGCATCCAGGGAGCCAATGGCATCATCGTTGTGACGACGAAGCGCGGCGGGAAAGGACCGCTAAAAGTGGACGTGCGCCTCGACCAATCGTTACAGGAAGTGACAACGCGGCCTGCCTGGTTTAATTCCTACGATTATGCCATCATGCGCAACCAGGCCGCTAAAAACGACGGCCGGGGCGATTATGCGATCTTCAACGAAGCGCAGGTCGAGGGCTTCCGTACCGGTTCTGACCGCAACTTATATCCGGAAAACAATTGGTACGACCGCTACATGCGCGACTATGCCCGGATGGAACGGGTGAACGTAAGCCTTAGCGGCGGGAATGACCGGGTACAGTTCTTCTCGAACCTGAACGTCATGCACCAGGGCGGGCAATGGAACATCGATACCGATAAGTACAAGTCGGACGCCAATAACATCTGGGTCAACTACCGCTCCAACCTGGATATGCAGCTGCATAAATACATCAAAGCCTTTCTGCGGCTGAGTGGCAACATCAAACGCGAGCGTACCCCGGGATCAGGGAATGCCACCGTGTATTCCAGCCTCTTCCAGATGCCGGTTACCGCTTACGGTCCGCTGACGCCGGTAGTCAATGACCCTGGTAAAACAGCTACGGAGACCAGGTAGTGACCACCGAGAAAGTAGGCTCGCCGACATATGGCATGCTCAACCGTTCGGGGTACTTCCGCCATACCGTGGTGAATATTAATTCGCAGGTAGGCGTGGAAGCGGATTTGTCTTGGTTGACGAAGGGTTTGTCGCTGACAGGGACCTTCGCTTACCAGACCAACTCCGTGGGCAGCCTGTCTACCACGCAGAATTACGAGCGCTGGATGCGGACAGACCGCCGGGATACGCTGGCATTCGTGAAGAAGGGCGGCGAAACCAACACGCCGCTGGCATATGGCAAAACGCACAGCTACTATTACCATCTGACCTATCATACGCAACTGGATTATAGCCGCGACTTCGGGAAGCATCATGTTGGCGCAACGGCTTTCGGTTACTTCCAGAACCTCACCACGGCAGACAATGGCGCGCCGGGCATGTTGCCTTACAACCGCCTGAACCTGGGAGCAGAAGTGACGTATAACTATGCCAACCGGTATTTCCTGCAATTCGACCTGGGCCGTTCCGGCTCCGAGCAGTATGCCCGCGACGTCCGCTTCACCAGCACGCCGGCCGTTTCCGCGGCCTGGCTGGTAACGGGTGAGCGCTGGATGGAAAACGCCGGCTGGCTGAGCCTGCTGAAACTGCGGGGTTCCTGGGCAAAACGGCCAACGACCGCAGTGGCCTTCCCCGTTTTGCTTACCTCGATAACGTGACCTTCGGAGGCGGAGGGCCGCTGGGATATCTCCAGTACAACATCACCGAGAACCTGGTGGGCAACCCCGGTATCCGTGCGGAAGTTTCCACCAAGCAAAACGCCGGTATCGACCTGGGGCTGTTTAATGCCATACACATCACCGCAGACGTGTTCAACGAAAAGATGACCAACATGGTGGTGGGCGCGGTTAACAAGATCCCGCAATACCAGGGTATCCCCTGGCAATTATCCCCGGACTAATATGGGGTATTCGAGAATAAAGGATTCGAGATCTCCGCTTCCTTTACAAAGCAACTGAACCGTGACTGGGGCTTTAACCTGGGAGGATGGTTCGCGCAGGCGAAAAACACCATCATCAGCTGGAACGAAGCGAAACGCGCGGCGGATTACGCTTACCGCAACTGGGAAGAAGGATATTCGCTGGGAACGGAGTTCGGGTATGTAGTGGATAAGTCTAACGGCAACGGTTATTTCAACTCGCAAGACGAAATCACGCAGAGCGGGCTTACCTATTCATTCGGCACTCCGCGCCCCGGCGACCTGAAGTACACCGACCTCAACGGCGATAAGATCATCGACCAGAAAGACAAGGCGCCCATGGGCTACGGCAATACGCCACGCCAGCAGTATGCTGTTAACGGAGGGGTGAAATTCCGCTCGCTGGAATTGAACTTCCTGTTCCAGGGCACCGCCCAGTATGCGTCTTCCTATTCCGGTATGGGCGTTCGCGAAACGGAATTCGACGGCGTGTACGGTTCCATCCACCGCAACGCCTGGACGCCCGAACGCTACGCCGCCGGCGAAACGATCACGCATCCGGCCCTTTCGCTGATCAAGACGGTCAACCACGAAACGAATACCTTCTACTTCTACGACCGCTCTTATCTCCGCCTCAAAAACGTAGAGCTCATGTGGACGCTGCCGGAATCCGTGGCCAAAGGCTCGCCGCGCAACGGCTGCGCGTACTCCTGAGCGGACAGAACCTCCTCACCTGGGATAAGCTGCCCACGTCCGACTTCGGACCTGAAAGCGGCGGTTACGGGCCTTCCCCGTGTACCGGGTATTCAACGCAGGCGTTCAGCTGCAATTCTAATCACCGAGACGATGACATGTTAAAAACAACGACATGAAAAAGATATTCCCCTTTCTCCTGGCTGCCGCCACGCTGGCATGCAACAAGCAGCTCGACCTCCCGCAGGACGGCCGCATTACCCTGGGAGAAGTTTTCAACGACTATGATTATACCCGCGGTTACCTGAACTCCTGCTACGGATTCGTTCCCGGCCCGCATGTAGACCGCTCGTCTTTCACCGACGAAGCACAGGATTGTGACGACCTCACCGCCAATTCCAAATACCGCGCCTGGTATGCCGGCGATGTAACAGCTTCCAGCTACGGAGGGCAGTCGGCCGACGGCCAGCCCTGGCAGCGCCTGTTCGAAGGCATCCGTAAAACCAACGTCTTCCTCGACGGCATGCGCCGGGCCAATATCGTTGCCTCCCGGAAGAGCGCAACTCCTGGATCGCGCAGGCACATACGCTGCGGGGATTATACTACTTCCAGCTGATCAAAAGATATGGAGGCGTTCCCATCTTCGATAAGCCGCTGCCTATTGGGCACGACTTCTCTAAAGACAGCCGCGCCAAGTTCTCTGACGTGGTAGCTTTCATCATCAAGGAATGTGATTCCGCGCTGATGGTACCCACCGGCAGACCGGGGTTCAACTGGGATATTTACGAGAACCAGTACGGCATCATGACCCGCGCGGTGGCTTACGCTGTGCGGTCGCAGGCGATGTTGTATGCCGCCAGTCCGCTTTGGAACGATGGTTCCTATACCTGGCAGCAGGTGGCCAATGCAACCGGCGAGGCGCTTGGAGAATGCCTGGCTAACGGCTTCAGCCTCTTCAATGAAAACCCGGCTGCAGATATTGCACAAAACGGCTACGCGCTGTACCATCTGATCACTTCCAACGACATGCGCACCCGCGATAAGGAAACCATCCTGCATACTGGAGGAACTATGGCCATGTGGCAGAATGCCGGCCTGCCGAGCACGCCCAGCATGTCCAAATCCGGGCCCAATCCTACACAGGAAATGATCGATCGCTACGAAATGTCCAATGGTGAAGCGCCCATTACAGGCTACAGCGATGCCGACCGCCTGCAGCCTATCATCAACCCCGCTTCCGGATACGATCCGCAGAACCCATATGTTGGCCGTGATCCGCGCTTCTATGCATCTATCTGGTACAACGGCGCTGTACGTAACCTCGACGCACCGAACGGGAAGAAGATCGAAACGTTCGTGGGTGGCGCAGAAGGCATCAATCCCGATAACCGGCGCTTTACCCGTACCGGGTATTATGTGCGGAAGTTCAATAACTGGAAGTCCAAACAGAACGGTAATGCCGATGGCTCAGTTCGACTCATTCACCTGGCAGAGCTGTATCTCAACTTCGCGGAAGCGGCCAACCAGGCCGTAGGTCCGGATGTGAAAGTCACGGTTGGCGCCTTCAGCATGACCGCACGCGAAGCGGTGAACGCCGTTCGCGCCAGGGTGGGTATGCCCGGGTTCCCGGAAGGGATGTCAAAAGAAGCTTTCGAGAAGAAATACCGTAACGAGCGCGCCGTGGAACTGGCGTTCGAAGAACACCGCTTCTTTGATGTGCGCCGCTGGAAGATACTGGCCGAGACCGACAAGTTCGTAACCGGCATGCGAATCACCAAAACCAATGACGTATTGTCTTACGAACGTTTCCGTTTCGAAGACCGCTCCTCCAATGCCGACCGCTTCCTCTTGTATCCCATCGATCAGAATGAAGCTGATAAGATCCGGCAGCTGACGGGCGTCAATTGGCAGAACCCGGGCTGGAACGAATAACGTAAACCATGCACATTTACATGAATAAAACTATTCTCACCGCCTGCGCCGCCTTCCTGGCCGCGCAGGCGGTTTCTGCACAGCAAAAGTCTACCCCGTGGCGGTTTCCCCGCACCGGGCCGACGAATGGGCGGCTACAGACGGGCTGGGAAGGGCCATTACTCCCGGCGCTTATCCTGCGCCCAGAGACGGTAAGTATGTGGGGATCTTCTATTTCATCTGGCAGGGCGCGCATGGCTATGACCGCCACATTGCCGGCGGGCCCGGCGGGGAGTAGTGCCTAAATCGCCCGGGGATACGGTGAGCCCGTACGATATTACCCAAATGCTGAAGACTGATCCCGGCGATCCGCAATACGGTCCGGTACATGCTTTCCATCACTGGGGCGAGCCTTATTTCGGGTATTACCTGCCAGAAGATGAGTGGATCATCCGCAAACATGCCCAGATGCTCACGGATGCGGGGGTAGACGTCATTATCTTCGATGTTACCAACGGTCCGGTCTACCTGCCGCAGGTGACCAAAATCGCGGAGACCTACCGGAAGCTGCGGGCGGCAGGGGAAGCGGCGCCGTCGATCTCGTTTATCGTCAACAGCTCGCCTGAACAGACCGTGCAGAACATTTACAACTCGATTTACAAGAAAGGGCTGTTCCAGGATCTGTGGTTTTACTGGAAAGGGAAGCCCCTGCTGCTGTGCCCGCCCGAAGCGGTGACACCCGAAATCGGGGAGTTCTTCAGCGTGCGGCAGTCGTGGGCCTGGAGTAAAGGGCAGAAGTGGTTCGGCGACGGGAAAGACAAATGGACCTGGCTGGATCATACGCCACAATCATACGGATGGCACGAGTCGAAAGATAAGCCGGAACAGATCAGCGTATCGGTAGCGGAGCACCCTGTGTCCAACATCGGGCGGAGCTTCCACGACGGTAAGCAGCCCAAAGTATTGCAAACAGAACGGGGATTGTATTTCAATGAACAATGGAAGCGCGCTGGAAGTGGATCCCGAATTCGTATTCATCACCGGTTGGAATGAATGGGTGGCCATGCGGTTCAAGGCCGGTCCGGCGGGACAAGACTTCCGGGCAAAAAGGCCAAAGAAGGAGAGACGTTTTCGTTGATCTATACGACGCCGAGTTCAGCCGCGATGCGGAACCTGCCAATGCGGTGACGGCCGACCACTATTACTATCAGTTAGCCGGCTTTATCCGCCAGTTTAAAGGGGCCCGCCAGCCCTGGCCGCTTCCGGGAAGGATAAGATCCGGGTAGACGGGGCATTCCGTGATTGGGATAACATCGGCACCCGATATTCAGACGACCGGGGCGACGTGCTGCACCGGGATCATCCCGGGTGGGGGCGGATCAGGGCGTATACCAACACGACCGGCCGGAACGATATCGTGGCCGGGGCGGTGGCGTCGGATGCGGATCATGTGTACTTTTATGTGAAAACGGCGGGTGATATGTCGCCACGCACCGATCCTGACTGGATGCGATTGTTTATCAGGGTAGAAAGGCAGGAGGGCCCGCAGTGGGAAGGATTCGGATTTACCGTTCAGCCCTCGGCGCAGCAGGCTAACAGCGCTGTGGTGCAACGGTTCTCCGGGAATGGCTGGGCCGCCGCCGGGCAGGTGCAATGCCGGCAGCAAGGTCAGGAGATGGAAGTGGCCGTGCCGAAGAAAATACTGGGCATCAAAGGGAATAAATTCACCCTGCAGGTGAAATGGACGGATAATTTCGATATGAAAGCCGGAGGGATCGGCTGGCTCGATAAGGAGACGCTGCGCCTAATGCACGTTTTGCTTACCGGTACGTCCATCAGTAGCGATAAATGAAACAAAAAACCCTTTACCACGGACCGGTCCGTGGTAAAGGGAACTTATTTAGATATACTCCGAAGCTTAGTACCGGCGCTCGCGTTCCACGCGGGGCTTGGCTTCAGATACAGTGATCTGGCGACCTTCGATCATTTTGCCTTCCAGCTCGCGGATGGCGTCGAGGGCTTCCTGGCGCTCGGGCATTTCCACGAACGCAAAACCACGCGATACGCCGGTATAGCGATCGATGATTACTTTACAGGATTCAACCCGGCCAAAGGGGGAAAAATATCGAAGATATCTTCGTCCCTCAGTTGGGACATGAGATTAGATACATACAGGTTCATAATTGAACTTATTTGAAATGAAAAAATGAAAGATTAATGTGCCTCAACCGGCTGTAACTTGTTGAGCCGGATGATCTTCAGCCATGCCAGCAACCGGATCACAGGATAAACCGGATCGATCTCGTGCCAGCGGAAACCGAAATTCACAGCAGAAGGGCGTTTATGATGGTTGTTGTGGTAGGATTCTCCGAGCATGAACACGTCCAGGTTGAACAAGTTTCGGGAAGTATTCTTTACTTCGAAATTGTGGTAGCCGTATTTGTGCGCAAACCAGTTGATGATGGCGCCGTGCACCGCACCCATGGCGATAACCACCGGCAATAACAGCCACAACCAGGGCGAACTGGCCCACAGGGCAAAAATCAGTATATAAATACCCACCCACATCAGCCTGCTCCATGGGCTTCCTGCCCAGCGGTCAAAGGCAGGCCATTCGGGTAATCCTTTCAGAAAACGCTCTTCCACTTCACCGTTTCCCTTCACTATATCAAGGTAAACCCGGCGCGTACGCCACATCATTGCAAATACATTGGGCGAGAACGAAGGGAATGGGGATCTTTTTCGGTATCTGTGTAAGCATGGTGCATGCGGTGCATAATTGCATATGCCCGCGGGCTCATATACGAGGATCCCTGGGTCAGATATGCGAAAATATGGAAGAATTTTTCCCAGAAGCCGTTCATATGAAATGCACGATGGGATGCGTATCTGTGTTGAAAGAATGTTTGCGAAAATAATGACAAATACCAGTGTAGGATAAAAAAAAGTAAAATAAGCATTGTGCGAATCCGCCTTTTGGATGTTGTAATCTGTTGAAATGCAGCAAATTCAGAAGATAAGACCGTCGTTAGAATAGAGAGGGCACTAAAAATTGACGGTAATAAGAGTAGAATTCAGTGAGTTTCTATCCCGGTGAAGGTAGGCTTATTTATGTTAAGAAAAGCACAATGCGGTTTTATGGCTTAAATCCCCTCTTTTTGTCGTAAGCGCACCGTGCTTGTTTGTCAGGACTTCTTCATCTTTGTGAAGAAGCAATAAGCAATTGTTAAACCGCAAAATCCAGCATCATGAACAGGCAAAAGCAGAAACACCAGATAGACATCAACGCGCCCCGCGAAAAAGTATGGGATATTCTCTGGGGAAAGGAAACCTATCCGCAGTGGACAAAAGCCTTCAACGAGGATTCCCGTGTGGAAACCGACTGGAAAGTAGGTAGCCGCGCCCTGTTTACCGACTCCAACGGCGATGGTATGGTTTCCCGTATCGCGGAAAATATTCCTAATGAGTTTATGTCCATCGAGCATTTGGGCACTATTATGGGCGGGGTGGAGGATACCTCCAGTCCGGCAGTTGCGCAATGGGCAGGCGCGCATGAGGATTACCGCCTCCAGGAAATCGACGGCGGTACGCGCGTACTGATTGAAATGGATGTGGATGATAAAAGCGAATGGGCGGAAGAGTTTAAGAAAATATGGCCTAAAGCGCTCGCTACCCTGAAGGAAATTGCTGAAAAGAATTGACAAGCACATAATTTACGCATATATTTAGGTGCTTGAACGATTGCATCGGGATTTGCGAATTGGTAACAACCGGGGATGCGGACGTTTACAGTTTAAACAGTTTGCCCCTATGTTTCGCAGATCTATCCTACTTACCGCACTGTTGTTCCTGACGGCCTTGCAGGTCTCAGCGCAGCAGGCTGGCGACAAGACTTCCCGGCTGGGGATTCCGCCTTCATGACTTCCTTTCGCCAGCAAACCGAACAAATCAGGCAGCGGTACCACATCCCGGCATGAGCGTAGGGATCGTTCATAATGGACAGCTCGTCTGGCGCGGGGGCTTCGGCTTCGCGGATGTCGAAAAAACATCGTTCCGAACGAACATACCAATTACCAGATCGCATCCGTTACCAAAACTTTCGGGGCGATATTGCTCATGCAGCTGGCCTACGATGGAAAACTATCCATCAACGACCCCATCAACAAGTACGGCATCAACCTGGGCGCCCGATGGGGCAGCGATCCCCGTATCAAACTCAAGCATCTCCTTACCCATACCGCCGCAGGGAACGATTTCAACGGTTTCAAACCCGGCCGGAAATTCATATACAATGGGGCATGGTATAACGAATTGGGTAAACCCATCGAACAGGCTTCCGGCCGTACGTTCGGGGAGCTGCTGATGGACAGCATTGTACGGCCCCTGGGGATGAAAGGAACGGCTCCTAGTCCAGATGATGCCCCCAATTTCCAGCTCTCCGGCTTCGATAGCGCGGCTTATGTCAAAACGATGGCTGTGCCGTACGACTGGGATAAGCGGGCAGGGAAAACGGTAAAAGTAAAGGATTTCAAGTACGGATTCGGGCCCGCCGCCGGTTTGGTGAGTAATATTTCCGACCTCGCCAAATACGCCATCGCGATTGACGAGCGGAAATTCCTGACGCCCGGTCAATGGGATACCATGTGGCTGCCCTTTGAGACCTCAAAAGGAAAATACATCTCTTACGGTCAAGGTTGGTTTACGGAGCAATATAAAGGTGAAAGGGTCGTATGGCATACGGGTTGGTGGCTTGGGTATTCTGCGCTGTTTCTCAAGTTGCCCGACCGCAACCTTACATTTATAGCGCTGGCCAATTCGCAGTATCTCTCACGGCCGTTTTATCACTTTGTGCAACCGGCCCCGTTCCTGCCTGCCCGGCGGGATCCGCTTAAGAAAGATTATAATAAGTATGTGGAAGCTTCAGATTTTGCGAAGTTGTTCCTGGAGAGTTTCGTGCATTAACGTTTGTTTTCCAACGCTTCTAGCTCGTCGGAGATGACCGCCTCCGCCTGCTTTTTGAGGTCAGGGTTGCCTTTATCCATCATTTTTAGCAGCTGCCTGCATTCGCGCAGGAATACCGGGGCGAAATCAGTGTCTTCGGCAGACATGCCCGTACAATTATCCAGTATATCGGCATATTTGATGGTTTGGGCATCCGGGCTGTTTGTTCCAATTCGTTTCGCCTCTGCGGCCTTCCGCTTGCGGCGGTTCCGTAGGGTAATTCGGTTTCGTATATATGTCCGTGAGTTCAACTACCAGTTGTAGCGTGCGCTGTGCGTCCCTGGCATCCATGATGCCTTCCAGGAAGGCGGATAGGTCAGCTTTTGTGACGGGCGTATCTTCCAGGACATCATGCAGGATGGCCGCTGCCAGCACGGGAATGGACTGCGTGTACTTTTCACAGATACGCATCACACGCATGGGATGAACGATATAGCGATCCGGGAATATTTCCGTGTTTGTTCGCCATGCGCCTTGTCGGTGAAGTTCTCGATGGCCTGGAGGATGACATTCATAATAAACCTGTATCAAAAAAATGCCGTGGCGGGCATACCGGAATTTATGTATTTTAATGGTGAACCCATTAAAACAGTGAAACATGTCTATCTCCCGTCGTGCTTTTATGCGCAACAGCCTTGGCGGCGCCGCGCTCATGAGCCTTCCTGCAGCTTCCGCTATTGCTGCTGCAACCAGCCCTGCCGCGCCGGCCTTACCCTTCAAACTGGCTATTTCCACTTACTCCTACTGGCATTTCCGGACGCCTAAGGTGCCCATTGAAAAAGTGATCGATGAAGCCGCTGCGCTGAGCGTGGAAGGTGTGGATATACTGCACCGGCAGATGGAAAGCGAGGACAATGCTTACCTGCAGAAATTAAAGCGCCACGCGTTCCGCAATGGGGTGGATCTGGTGTCTTTATCCATTCACCAGGATTTCGTTTCGCCAGACGCCGCTGAGCGGCAGAAGGATATCGACCATACCATCAGGTGTATAGAACTGGCATATAAAATGGGGATTCCCTGCATCCGCCTGAACTCCGGGCGCTGGGGAACCATCAAATCATTCGACGATCTCATGGCCGCCCGCGGCGTGGAGCCCGCTATTCCAGGCTATTCGGAAGATGATGCGTTCAAATGGTGCATCGACAGTATCCAGAAGTGCCTTGACAAGGCCGCCGAATGCGGGGTGGTGCTGGCGCTGGAGAACCACTGGGGCTCACTTCCTCGCCCGAAGGCCTCCTGCGCATCCGCAAGGCGATCGATTCCCCATGGATGGGACTGCTGCTCGATACGGGCAACTTCCTGGAAAACCCCTACGACAAATTAACTATGGTTGCGCCGCACGCCGATTTCGTGCAAGCCAAAACCTATTATGGCGGCGGTGAATGGTACACGCTGGACCTCGATTACCCGCGTATAATCCGCATCCTCCGCGAAGCGAATTACAAAGGCTATATCTCCATCGAATTCGAAGGAAAGGAAGCCGCGGAAAGCGGCGTTCGAAAAAGCGTGGACGCCCTGCGAAAGGCCATGGGCTGATCTTAGCGCTTGTCTTGCCGGTCGGGCACATACTCCAGTATGTCGCCCGGCTGGCATTCGAGAATTTCACAGATCATCTCCAATGAAGAGAACCGGATCGCTTTCGCTTTTCCGGTTTTCAGAATGGACAGGTTGGAGAGGGTAATGCCCATCCGGTCCGATAGTTCTGTCAGCTGCATCTTGCGTTTAGCAAGCATGACATCAAGATTCACGATGATAGGCATATTAAATCGTTAACTGGTTTTCTTTATAAATTTCCACACCACGCTTGTAGACAACGGCCAGCGCCAGCAACAGCAAACCCATCCAGAAACTGTTCCCCACATCCACCAGCTGTTGGAAAGGCGGTGTAAAATGCGATCTCGTCATGCTGTTGAAGATAAAATAGCCGATCAGGCGCACCCCGTCAGCCGCAATCAGTAACAGGCCGATGTTCCGTATCCGAACCGCATTAATATCGCGGAAGGGCTCTTCAGCTGTTGTATCTGCAAAGATCTTACGGAGCCAGCCCATGCCGGTCACAACGGCAATAGATCCCAGCAATGTGATGATATAGCTGTAAATGCCCAGTGGCGAACGGCTCGTGGCACGCAGGGAATACATGTCCTGCTTTTTTTCCAGTGCGGCATTGGGCAAACTGCCATAAATGAATTTGGGAGTAAGGGTATCCTTTTTCGGGAATGCCTTAACGTCGAAGGTGACGGTTAGCTGGTGTGACGCATCCGTCAGTTTCTGCGTGCCCATCACCAGCGCCATGGACTTCAATATCACCACCAGCAGCGCTAAAGTGCCACCACATAATATACGACGTTGACAACCACCCGGACGATGTCGAATGTTCTTTGTCCTTGCATGGGGAATGTGTTTTTGTTAGGACAAAGCTATACCGTGTTTTCCGAATTACAAAATATAGTTATCGAAAAACAATAAATAATAACTGATAAAGGGATACTATTCCACGATGATCCCGCGGTGTTGCTGCATGTATTGGCTGGGGCTGACGCCGAACTGTTTGATGAAGTTCTTGCCGAAATGGGTCTGGGATTTATAGCCCACCATCATGGCCACTTCATAGATTTTGAGATTGCGGCTGGCCAGCATTTCGGCCGCTTTCTTCAATCGGGTCACATTGATCAGTTCATGGGGCGTGAGGTCGGAGATCGCCTTGATTTTGCGGTATAAGCTCACCCGGCTCATGTTTACATGACGGGAGAGGTGCTCCACGTCGAGTTCGGTATTTTCCAGTTCCTGCAAAATGAAATGATGGATGGAATTGAGGAATTGCTCGTCTTCGCTCGTGTGCGCCATCGCCTGGATGGGAGCCTGCGGCGTGCTGGCGAAGTACTGCCTGACTTTATTCCGGTTGCTGAGCAGGTTCGCGATCTGGACTTTCAGGTGGGCGGGGAGAAGGGTTTCTCAATATAAGCGTCCGCCCCGGTTTCCAGTCCCTCGATTTTGGAGCGCAGGGTGTTTTTCGCGGTCAGCAGCACAACGGGGATGTGACTGATGGCGAAAGTGGTTTTGATGGTTTTACAGAGCTCGAATCCGTCCATCAGGGGCATCATGACATCGGAAATGACGAGGTCAACGTTTTCCTGGTGCAGCAGTGCCACGGCTTCGCGGCCGTTTTCGGTGCGCAGGATCTGGTATTCGGGCTGTAGGATTGATGATACGAAATCCAGGATTTCTTCATTGTCGTCGGCCAGCAGTATAACAGGTTGCATAGGTGTTAATTTTCCAGTTTGATGAATGCCCCTTCGGGGATACTCCAGTTGAAAATATTGAGACCGTCTTCGGTAGTAACGTACAATTCTCCTTTGTGCAGGGCGGTCAGCGAGCGGCAAATGCTCAGCCCTATCCCGGTGCCTTTCTGCTTTTCGTTTTCCTTCAGCCGGACGAAGGGGCGAATATGCGCTCCCGCATATCTTCCGGGATAAGGGGTCCATCGTTGGCTACTGTCAGGCGAACCTGCCCATCGGCAGCTTCCAGCTTCGCCACTACGATCGTCTGCCCGTATTTAATGGCATTGCTAAAGAGGTTGCTGAAGATCTTGTTGACGCTTTCTTCGTCCGCCCAGGCATTCACGGCTTCATCGGGCAGGTCAACGTGGAATTGCAGCTTTCGTTGTTGCGCGGGCAGGCGGAAGTTGTCGTATGTATCTTGTAAAACCCTGCGCAGATCCACCAGTTCAAAATCCAGCCGGAAGCCGGACGATTCGGTCTGCCTGAAATCCAGTAACTGGTTCGTCAATTGCACGAGCCGGTTGGTATTTCGTTCCATGATCGCCAGGTGGTGCCGGTTCTCCTCCAGCGCTCCCGGATGATCCATGATCTCTTCCAGCGGGCCTTTAATAAGCGTCAGCGGTGTATTGATCTCATGCGCCACATTCGTGAGGAAATCCACCTTGGCCTGGTATAATTCTTTCTCCTTCTTCAACTGCAAGGCCTCCATCCGTCTTTTTTGTTTCATGGTTTGCTGCCGGTGATACCGCGCGATGGCGTAATAACCCGCGGAAACAAGCGCCAGCGCATACAACAGATATGCCCACGAGGTAGCCCAGAACGGCGGCGTGATCTCGATCTCCAGCATAGCCGCATTCGGGCGGCGCTTCCCGTTCGCGTCTGTCGTTGTTACCCAAAAGGTATAGCGCCCGGGCTTGAGATCTGTGAAATACACGGTACGGTTGCTTTTTAACCAGATCCAGTCGTTGTCGAGCCCTTCCATCCGGTATGCATACGAAATCATATCCGGCGCCGTGAAACTAAGCGCGGCGAACGCGATACTGAAATTCGCCTTATCATAAGGCAGCATGATCTTTTTCGAATAATGAATATTTCTTTTCTCGTCCGGCCCCATTTCCAGATTGCGCACTTCCATCCCGGTAATATATACCGGTGCGGCGGAGGTGTCTGGCAGGAACTGATCCGGGTTGAAGCGGATCATCCCTTTCACGGAACCGATGTACATGTTGCCGTCCTTATCCTGGAACCCGGAATTATAATTGAACTGGTTGTTGAGCAGGCCGTGACTGGTCGTAAATATCTTTACCGCGCCAGACTCCGGCTCCAGGCTCACGAGCCCCGTGAGGTGGTCGCCCAGATCTTTCCGCTACGGTCTTCCATCAGCCTGAAAATGTAATCGCTGGGCAGCCCGTCTGTCGTGGTGTACCGCCGCCAGCGGCCGTCCCGTCCAGCCGGCAGATACCGCGCCCTTCCGTTCCGGCCCAGATGCGCTGGGATTTGTCGATCAGGATGGTGTTGACGTTATTCCCCGCGAGTGAAAATGAATCTTTAGGATCGTGGAAATAAGCCCCGTGCTCACCGCTATGCTTGCGGTACCAGTGGACGCCATTGTCTGAGGTCGCCATCCACAACGTTCCGTCTGCCGCCTCCGCAATACTTCTTTGACTGCCATGCGGCACTTCGTCTATTTTCCGGAACCTGCCGGCGGCGGAATCGAAACGCGCCAGTTCGCGCCCGGTGCCTACGAGCATATCGCCGCCGCGGGTGCGGTAGAAGTAGAGGATGAAGTTGCTGGAAAAGGATTCGGGTCCGGCGGAATAGTGCGCGATGGTTTTCCCAGTACGTATGTCCATAACGTCCACGCCATTGTCCAGCGTGCCGATCCAGAGCCGGTAGCCGTCCGCATACAGTCCGTGAATGTTCGTGTGGGAGGGGCTTTCCCGCTGCTGTTGCGGGGCGTGTATTGGCGGATGTGCCCGGTCCGCAGGTCTACCCGGTTCACGCCGTTATCTTCCGTGCCGGCCCAGATGTTCCCGTACATATCCTGGCAAATCTCGCGCACGGCGTTGCCGCTGAGCGTTTGCTGTGTATTGTCCGGCCAGTATTTTTCGAAGTAGCTGTATTGTTTGGGATAGAAGTTGATGCCCCGAAATAGCTCCCCGCCCACATGCCGCCTTCACGGTCGCGATGGATGCAGTAGATGGCATTATCGCTGAGGGAATAGGGATTGTTGTATTGCTTTCGCAGGTTGATATACTTTTTCGTAGCGATGTTGATGATGTAAATCCCCGATTCCGTCGCGATCCAGTATTCATCGCCGCCGTAATGGGCCATGAACCGCACATAAACGCCCACATCCCCGTCAGACCAGGTCAGGAGGTCTTCATATGTATCCTTCTCCGGATCGAGAAGTTTCAGGCCCTGGTTGGCGGTGCCGATCAGCAGCCTGCCGTCCGGCATGGACAGCATATGGGTGATATGGCGGGTTAGGGATTTGGGGAATGGCGCCATACATCCCAGCGATGGACGGAGTCTCCCAGCATGCGGATCTCCCCGCCGCCGTTTGCCACCCAGATATTGCCCTTCTTGCTGATATGCAGGGCGCTGAGCCCGCCGGGAATGTAACTGTCGGTAACCGGGTCGCTGGCATTGCGTGTGGGATCGTAGCGGTAAAGGCGCCCCAGCTCAGGTACCACAGGTTCCCTGGCGGTCTGCCCGGAGCGCGTTGGCATCCTGACCAGCGGGAGAGGGCGCCCTTTCGAAGCTTTCCGTGGCGGCAAGGTAACGGTATAATCCATTGCCAGTGCCGGCATACAGCTGTCCGTTGTCATCCACGCATAATGAGAATATGAAATTGTTGCCGATGGCGGATGAGTCCCCGGTTTCTCGCGGAACACACGGAACTCCCGCCCGTCGAACCGGTTAAGCCCGTCTTTGGTTCCCGCCCAGACGTATCCCTGTTTGTCCTGCACTACGCAGAACACTGTATTATGCGATAAGCCGTCTTCCACCTGGTAGTCACGGAAATAGTACTGCTGCGCGCCGCGGGAACGGTCAGGAGAAGGCATAGCAAGGTCAGTATGGAAACGATCGACTGCAACGTAGTGGAATTATAAGGCTACGTAAATATAAACATATCCGGGAGGAAGACGACGGATTGAAACGAAATGGCGAAAAATTGAAATGAATCGGCCAATGCTTTCCTTTTTCTTTTTCCATCTTTGAACCGCGTAGTAGAAAAACTGATATCAGCCAGCGATAGAAATGCCCACCGCGAAAACCGGTCCCACGGCCGGACAGGGCCCCTATTGCGTATCGCGAAGGCATGAACACATCACACGTCTAATGGTTAGTCAAAAACACGGTATGAAACACCGGCCTGTGCCGGAGGATTGAGACAGTATCCTTTAATCACCCAAAATCCATTTCACGTATGAACGACATTGCTCTACAAAAAGTGGCAACGGTTCGTAGCAGGAAGTTTTGTTACTGCTGTTGCTCTGCCTTCCCTGGGCAGGGGCCTTTGCACAGTCGGGCCCGCAGAAGGTATCGGGCTTCGTGCGCGACAGCGCCGGCTCACCGCTCCCACAAGTCACCGTTTATGAAAAAGGTACCAGGAACGGTACGCTCGCAACCCGACGGACAATTCTCCATCCAGGTGAAACCCGGCGCCATCCTCGTATTTACCATGGTGGGCTTCCGTACCCAGGAGCTTGCCGCCACGCCAGGCGCCGCCATGAACGTGCGGTTGCTCAGCTCCGCCACGGAACTGACGGACGTGGTGATCGTAGGTTATGGCGCGGCCCGTAAGAAATCCCTTACCAACGCGATCTCCAGCGTTTCCGCGCAAGACATAGGCAATGTGCGCGGCGGCGCCACCGTGAGCACCACGCTTGCGGGAAAGGTCCCCGGCGTTTCCTTCCGCATGCCCGACGGCCGCCCCGGCGCTTCCGCCTCCATCCAGATTCGTAACCTCGGCCGGCCGCTCTATGTGATCGACGGGGTGCAGCAGGACGAAGGTCAGTTCAACAACATTTCACCTAACGACATTGAAAGTATTTCCTTCCTCAAAGACGCGTCCGCTGCTATTTATGGCGTCCGCGCTGCGAACGGGGTAGTAGTGGTGCAGACTAAACGCGGGCGCCTCGGCAGCCGCAGCTCCATCAACCTCGATGCCAACTGGGGCTGGCAAAGCTGGACGCGCTTCATCGACGTTCTCGACAATTCGCACGAGTATATGTCGCTCAAGGCGGAAGCGGAAATGAACCGTTTCCCCAACATCGGCGGCAACCCCATCACCACCAACATTACGCCCGAAGAACTGGAGAAATATCGCCAGGGTACGGAGTATGGTTATAAAAGCTTCAACTGGAAAGACTTCATCGTGAAGGAAAATACCCCGTTGAACATGTATAACCTGAACTTCACCGGCGGAACCGACCGCGTATCGTATTACGTATCGGCTACGCGCACCTTCCAGAATTCCGTACTCGGCCGCGAATACAAATTCACCCGTACCAACATCCAGAGCAACATCTCCGCCCGCGTGGCCAACGGCCTGCGCGTTGGGACGAGCATCAACGGCCGCGTGGAAACACGCGACAACCCCGGTGTACCTGGCACGGACGATTACTGGCAGGCGCGTTTCGCTGTGCTGCGGAATACGCCTATGGAGCGGCCTTTCGCCAATGATAACCCCGCATATCTGAACGATATCAAACACAACGAAACCAACTGGGGCTACCTCAATACCCGGTATGCCGGCAAGTTCAAAAGCGACTGGCGCCAGCTGCAGATGAACCTCGACGCGGAGTGGGACGTTCCCTTCGTGGAAGGCCTCAAAATCAGCGGGCTGTACTCGTATTACATGGCGGATAACATCCTCAATAACCACGAGTACACCTATGACACATATACCTACAATCCTTCCAGCGATACCTACACCCGAACCGGCGGTTCCACAAACCCTGGCGCGAACGCAACCAGGAGAAGCAGATCAACCAGAGCTCGCAGGTGAGGATCGGGTACGAAAGGAAATTCGGCGCGCATAAGATCAACGCCATGGTGGTGAGCGAGCGCATCAACAACCAGCGCCTACGCAACTGGATCCACGCTGTGCCCATCTCTAACCAGCTGCCGCTGATCTACTTCAACACTTCGGATACCTACACCGACCAGGATAACCGCCAGACGCGTACCGGCATAGCCGGCCGTCTGAACTATGAATACGATAACAAGTACTTCATCGAAGGCCTCATGCGCCGCGACGCTTCGTTCCTGTTTTCACCCGGCAACCGTGTGGGTTACTTCCCCAGCGTATCTGCCGCATGGCGCCTGACAGAAGAAGGTTTCATGAAGAATATCGTAGGTAACGGCAGGATACTGTCCGACTTTAAAGTACGGGGTTCTTATGGCATCCTCGGTGACGACGGGGAAGCGCTCGGACTGGCCGAATTCGCCTATTACGAAGGGTATAACTACAACGACGGCATCGCCATCCTCGACGGTGTGGCCGTGGTAGGCTCCCGGGACAGGGGCGTGCCCATCACCAACATCAGCTGGCTGGAAAGCTCCATCACCAACGTGGGCTTCGACTTCAGCATGCTGGGCGGGCGGCTGAACGGCGCGTTCGATTACTTCATCCGCCAGCGCAACGGCCTCCGCGGCCGCAAGCAGGATATCCTGCTGCCTTCGGAGCTTGGTTATGCGCTGCCTGATGAGAACATCAATAAAGACAAGCGTTTCGGGCAGGACTTCTCCCTCAGCTATAACGACAAGGCCGGGAAATTGTCGTACCGGATCGGTGGCAATATTTCCTATTCCCGCGGACAATTCGTTTCCTCAATCCCATCTTCTTCAATTCGGTAGACCGTTATTTCAACTCCGCGGAAGGCCGCCTGCAGGGCTTTACCTGGGGCTGGGAAGCCGTAGGGCAGTTCAAGACGCAGGAGGAGATCGACAATTACCCGGTGAATATCGACGGCAAAGGCAACAGGAGCCTCTTGCCCGGGGATATCATCTACAAAGACGTGGACGGCGACGGACGGATCACGGATAACGACCGCCGGCCGATGGGCTGGGCCTCCGGCCAGCAGCCTAACATGAACTTCGGTGTGCAGATCGGACTGGGGTACGGCGGGTTCGACTTCGCGGCGGATTTCTCCGGCGCTTCCCACTACACCTGGATCCAGGAGTGGGAAATGAAGGTGCCTTTCATCAATGATGGTAACCTGAACAAGATCTTCACCGACCGCTGGCACCGTTCCGATATCTATGATCGCAACAGCCAATGGACGTCCGGTAAGTATCCTGCGCTTCGCTACAACGACCAGGGCATAGCAACAACCGCGCATCCACCTTCTGGAATCACAACATTACTTATTTCCGCGCCAGGACCATCGAACTGGGCTATACTTTGCCCACGCCGCTGGTAAACCGCGCGAAGATCCAGAAAGCGCGCTTCTATGTGAACGCTTACAACCTTTTTATCCTGGACAACATGAAGGAGTACAGCACCGATCCGGAGATCACGGATACCAACGGGTTGCAATACCCGCAGAGCAAGGTGTTTAACGTAGGCTGCAGCCTTTCATTCTAATCCATTCAATCATCCGTTATGAAAAAGTTATTTTCCATCATATTAGTAGCGTCGATGTTTGCGGGGATGCAAGCCGGAGAGCGAATTCCTCACCGTAGACCCTACGAACATCCTCAATAACGAGCAGGCGTTTAACGATCCTGCGCTGGTACTGTCTATGCTGGCGAACTTCTACAACCGCCAGACCGACTTCTCCACCGTAAAGAACTGGGAGTCGATGGCTGACTTCAGCGAAAGCTTCCTTCCCAGAACGGCGGCCCGAAAACGATCGTGGAGCGCAACCAGTGGGACTTCGGGTTCTGGAGCACCGGGACTATACTCTCATCCGCGAGCTCAACCTCTTCCTGCAAAGGCTGAATGCAGCTACCAAGCTGAAGGACGAGGATAAGAAGCGTTTCGCGGCGGAAGGGCGCTTCCTGCGGGCGTATTACTATTTCGAAATGGTAAAGCGCATGGGCGGCGTGCCGCTGATCCTGGAGCCTATGGTATGGGATTACAAGGAGACCCTACCTATCTGCAGCATGCGCGCGCCACCGAGTCCGCCATGTATGATTTCGTGATCTCGGAGATGCAGGCCATCCGGATGGATCTGCCTGCGGATCTCAATGTCAAGTCGCGCGCCAGCAGAGCTGCGGCCCTGGCCATGGAGTGCCGTGCGGCGCTGTATGCCGGGTCTATCGCGAAGTATGGCGGGCTGACGCCTTCGGTTTCCACGCAAGGCGGTGAAGTAGGGATCCCCGCCGCCAAGGCGCAGGATTACTACACCAAATCCCTCGCCGCCGCGCAACTCATCATCAGTGGGAGCGCAGGAACTTACGGGCTTTACAAACGCAATGCGGACCTCTCCGAGAACTTCGCGGCCTTGTTTTACGACAAGGTGAGCAATCCCGAAAGCATCTTTATCGAAGACTTCAAGCTGAAAAGCGGAAAGGTGCATGCTTTTACCCAGGAACCAGCCGCGCTTCGGGGCGGAAGAGGAAGAAGGCGGAGGATCAATCCTTCCCTGAACCTGGTGCAGGCTTTCGAGAAACTGGACAATACATTCGCGCCGCTGCCCGTAACAGACGGCTCCGGCAATCCGATCTACTATACCAACCAGACAGACATCTTCGCCGGCCGCGACGCGCGCCTGGCGGGTACCGTGATGCTCCCGGGCACTTCCTTCAAGCGCCGTACTGTTGACATCTGGGCCGGTTATGTACTGGCCGATGGTTCCGTGGTAACGGGCGACGACCGCGGTTCGCAGAAAGTGCTGCCGGGACAAACACAGCCGGTGCAGGTAGTGGGCTTCGACGGGCCTATCCATGGCAAGGAGCACACCGCGCAATCCGGTTTTTATCTCCGCAAGTACCAGGATCCTACCGTAGGCTCCGGATCGAGGGGTACGGGCAGCGAAGTGCCTTTCATCCGCTACCGGTATGCCGAAGTACTGCTGAATGCCGCGGAAGCAGCGTTTGAACTGGGGCAGCCCGATGTGGCGGCAGGTTACATGAACCAGGTGCGCGAGCGCGCGGTCTGACCATTCCCTCTCCGCGGGAGACATCGACCTCGGCCGCATCATGCACGAGCGCCGCGCGGAGCTATCCTTTGAAGGGCATATCGTGTTCGACCAGAAAAGATGGCGCAATGCCCACATCCTCTGGGATGGCGTGCCTATGAACGAGGCCGACCTGCTCAGCAATATCGGGTCGCCCGCCAAGCACAACACACAGCCGTATTCGCTCTGGCCTTATAAAGTACATAACCCGGGCAGCCCCAATCACGGTAAATGGATCTACCGGATCATCAAATCGCCGCTGGTAACGGGCACCAACCGCTTCAGGCTCGGTAATTACTATTCGTTCATCAACAACGATATCAGGTCCAACAACCCGAAGATCGTTCCCAATCCGAACCAGGACTAAACCCTTAAATCGTCAGTCATGAAAAGAACTTTCGCATATATCCTTCCCATGCTGGCCTTGCTGGCCGTATCGTGCAAGAAAGACAACTACGATCCGCCGCAGGCACGCCTTCACGGGCGGCTGATGTACCAGGGCGGGGCATCCCGGTAGAGTTCAACCAGGTGCCGTTCCAGCTGTACCAGTTCGGATTCGGGAAAGTAGGGCCAGTTTCCAATACCACCTTCACGCAAGACGGTACCTTCTCGGTGCTACTGTTCGACGGGGAGTACAAGCTGACCGTCCCCAACGGCCAGGGGCCCTTCCTCTGGAAAAAGCTGGCGGATGGCAGGCCCGATACCGTGACCATCCGCATGCAGGGCGATCAGCAGCTCGACCTGGAAGTGACGCCCTTCTACATGATCCGCAACGTGAACATGAGCGCCGCCAACAGCAAGGTTACGGCCACGTTCGGGCTGGAGAAGATCGTGAACGGTGCAGACGGCAAGAACATCGAGCGCGTGAACCTCTACATCAACAAGACGGCTTTCGTTTCTTCCGGCGGCGATTACAGCATCGCTTCGTCGCAGAAGAACAGCGGCGCCATCACCGATCCGGCGAACGTGTCGATGGAAGTAACGATCCCGGCGCTGGTGCCCGCGCAGTCTTACATCTTCGCGCGGGTGGGGCTGAAGCTGCAGGGAGTGGAGGACATGATTTTTACCCCGTCACCAAGATCAACCTTTGATATTTATTAAACGAGTATTATGAAAAGACAGATTGTGCATGTATGGCTGATTTGCCTGGTCGCGATGGCGATGCCGGCGAAGGCGCAGCAGGAGAGGGCCGTGTGGTCCAAAGAACAGGCGTGGAAGTGGCATAAGGCAACGCCCTGGGCGGCAGGCGCCAATTTTTATCCGGCCACGGCCATCAACCAGCTGGAGATGTGGCAGGCGGCATCGTTTGACACGGCTACCATTGCCCGCGACCTCGGCTATGCCGCCGGTATCGGGATGCGCGCCATGCGCGTGTACCTCCATCACCTGGCCTGGAAAGCCGACAAGGCGGGCTTCAGGCAGCGCATGAATACCTATCTCTCCATCGCAGACCGCTTCGGCATCCGCACGATCTTCGTGATATTCGACGACTGCTGGAACAACACTTACGCCGCGGGAACGCAGCCTGCACCTAAGCCGGGCATCCACAATTCAGGATGGGTGCAGGACCCGGGGCGCCTCATCCACGACGACCCCTCGCTCATGGCTACGCTGGAAACATACGTGAAAGACGTACTGACCACCTTCGCCAAAGACCGCCGCATCCTGCTGTGGGACCTGTACAACGAGCCGGGCAACTCCAACTGGGGCGATAAATCCATGCCCCTGCTGCAGAACGTCTTCAAATGGGGCGCACCGTTAACCCAAGCCAGCCGCTGAGCGCGGGCGTATGGAACTTCAACCTGAAAACCTGACCCGCTTCCAACTGGATAATTCAGACGTTATCACGTACCACGACTACACAGACCGCCACCTCATCGTGGCCGACTCGCTCCTGAAGGCAACGGGCAAGCCGTTGGTTTGTACGGAGTACATGGCCCGCACCCGCAACAGCCATTTCGCCAACTCGCTGCCCGGCCTCAAAGAGCGCGGTATCATCGCCATCAACTGGGGCCTCGTGCAGGGCAAATCGAACACTATTTACGCCTGGACACGCCCATGAAAGACGGCGCTGAGCCGAAGGTGTGGTTCCACGACATCTTCCGGCCCGATGGCCGTCCGTACGACCCTTCCGAAACCGCCCTCATCCGGAAGCTGACGCTGGGCAGATAGCAGGCAGAGACACTAAAAAACTACAAGTATGGATATGATTTCAACCGCCCCGCCGCATGCCCTCAAGGCTGCGGCGGACCTCGGCGGCAGGGACCGCTCATTGCTCTTCTGGGGCTGTTTTACTGTGCTGGTAGCCTCCGCTTTCGGGTTCGTTTTCCGCTCCTTCCTGATGGACGGATGGGGTATGCAGTTCGGCCTCAGCAAGACGCAACAGGGCGAGATCTTCGGCGTAAGCTTCTGGCCCTTCGGCATCAGCATCGTACTGTTCAGCCTCGTCATAGACCGCGTAGGTTATAAATCCGCCATGATCTTCGCTTTCGCCTGTCATTGCGCTTCCGTTGTGCTCACCATCATGGCCACCGGTTACTGGATGCTTTATTTCGGGACGCTGCTCTTTGCGCTGGGCAACGGCGCGGCGGAAGCGGTGGTGAACCCCGTGGTGGCCACCATGTACCCGCGCGAGAAAACGAAGTGGCTCAATATCCTCCATGCCGGGTGGCCGGCGGGGATGGTGCTGGCCGGTTTGCTGGGCATCGCGCTCATTCATTTCCACGTGCGCTGGGAGATCATGATCGGCTGCATCCTCTTGCCGGTAGTTGCCTATGGATGGATGATCGCCGGGAAGAAGTTCCCTGTCAGCGAAAGGGTACAGGCCGGCGTGTCGTACCTGGACATGGTGCGGGAAGTGGGCATCCTGGGCATATTGCTCATCGTGTCGCTCTGCGTGTTCCAGGCAGGCAGCCTGCTGAACTGGTCGTTGACGGGCAAGATCGCCGTAACGGCCGGTATTACCCTCGCCGCCGCCTTCGTGGTACGGTCGTGGGGAAGGCCGATGTTCATACTCCTCTTGCTGGTGATGGTCTTACTGGCCACCACCGAGCTGGGAACCGATAGCTGGATCACCGACCTCATGACGCCTGAGATGGCCAGGATGGGCCTCCAGGGCGGATGGGTACTGATCTATACTTCCGTGATCATGGCAGTGCTGCGCTTTTATGCCGGCCCCATCTGTCACCGTTTTTCACCGCTGGGGCTCCTGGCCGTCAGCGCCGCCATCGCATTTGCGGGGCTTAATTTCCTGTCCTGGTCTTCCGGAATAATGATCCTCGTGGCCGCCACCGTATATGCCCTGGGCAAGACGTTCTTATGGGGCACTATGCTCGGCGTGGTCGCCGAACAGTTCCCGAAAGGCGGCGTGCTCGCGCTGAACTTCACAGGGGCCGTGGGGCAGGTAGGCGTGGGCGTGGTCGGCGCGGTGATCCTTGGCTTCGTACAGGACAAGCAGTTGGATAACAACCTCGTCCGCTACGATGCAGAACACCAGTCCGCCCTGCACGCCACTTACCTTACGCAGGAAAGAGAGAGCCTCTTCGGCGAATACCGCGTGCTTGATAACGCACGGCTGGAGACCGCGCCCGAAGCAGCCAAAGAAACCATCCGGGGCGTCCGTGAAGGCGCTAAGAAAGACGCCCTCCGCACCGTATCCGTCTTCCCAGTCATTATGCTGCTATGCTATGTGGGGATAATCCTGTGGTTCAGGAGAAGAGGCGGGTACCGGCCGGTATTGCTGCCGCCTGCGGAAGGCAATCCATCATCAAATAACTGACGACAATGAAACGAATACTGATACTACTGACAGGCATTATCTGCGCCTGGGCCTTTACGCCCGCCGGCAATGATACGGGAAGAAGGGCGGAAGCCCTGTTCGTCGGCAGCAACAGCAACGTGCAGGCCACCTGGCTGGCCACGAAGCTGTTCAAGAGCGGCGTCAATATTACGTACACCGAACGGCCGGACGACCTCCAGCCATCCAGGCTCGCAGCTTACGACGCCGTTATCTACTGCACGGCCAAACCGCCTTCCGCCGCCGCGCAGGCCGCCCTCCGCACATTCGTGGAGGGAGGGAAGGGGCTGCTCGTTCTTCACCAGGGAGCCGATGGCCTCCGCGGCACCACGCTGCCGAAGCAATCCGGAAACCTCGGCAAAGGGCGCGTGATCGTCCTGGGCGGAGGGAAAACTGATGACGCCTGGAAACAGGTCGCTTTCCTCGACAAGATCCGCAACAACGTCATGGAAGCCATCGGGGAAGACGCCAGGGCGCGTATCGCGGCGGCGAACATCCCTGATGTCGATATCTATAATTCTGACACCATTGCGGATTATACCAAACGCTACAACGTCCCCAAATTCCAGGACGCCCTGCCGCCTAAGGAGTCCAACAAGCTCACGCAGGTGCCCCGGGATTCGAAATACAATTGTTCGCCCAGGAGCCCGATATCACCAAACCCATCGCCATGGCATGGGATGAAAGAGGGCGGCTGTGGATCGTGGAGACCGTAGACTATCCCAACGACTTCGTGGAGACAGACTCCACCGCCAACGACCGTATCAAGATCTGCGAGGATACCGACGGCGATGGCAAAGCGGATAAGTTCACCGTCTTCGCCGACAGCCTCAACATCCCCACCAGCATCACCTTCGCCAACGGCGGCGTGATCGTTTCCATGGCGCCGTATTTCCTCTTCCTGCAGGATACCGACGGCGACGATAAGGCCGATCTGCGCAAGACGATCTTCACCGGCTGGGGCAAGCAAGATACGCATGCCGGTCCATCGAACCTCCAGTACGGTTTCGATAACAAGATATGGGGCGTGACAGGATACTCCGGATTCGACGGTACCATCAACGGCGAGCGGCAGAAGTTCCCGCAGGGGGTGTATCACTTCAAACCCGACGGGTCGGATTTCAAATTCCTCGGCCGTACTTCCAATAACACCTGGGACTGGGCTTCACGGAAGATAACCATGTGTTCATTTCCACCGCCAACAACACCCACAGCGCCTGGTATTCCATGCCGTTCTGGTACATGCAGCGGAAGCTGGACGTGGGCAGCGCCGATCCCGTGCAGAAGATCGACGGCCACTACGATGTGCATGCCATGACGCCGAACCTCCGCCAGGTGGATGTAATGGGCGGATTTACTTCGGCTACCGGTCACCATTTCTATACGGCCCGCAGCTTCCCGAAAGAATACTGGAACCGCGTGGCATTTATCAATGAGCCTACCGTACGCCTCGTGCATAACGCGGTCATAGAGAAAGACGGCGCCGGTTTTAAAGAGAAAGACGGCTGGAACCTCATGGCCAGCTCTGATGAATGGTTCGGCCCCGTACATGCGGAAACGGCCCCGACGGCGCGGTCTGGGTGGCGGATTGGTATAACTTCATCATCCAGCACAATGTGTTCGTGAAGGAGCAGGCCCCGGGAAACTATCCTTCCCTTTACGGAACAGCCCCACGGTAAAGGCAATGCCTTCGAGAGCGAGCACCGCGATGTGTCGCACGGGCGCGTTTACCGGATCGTTTATAAGAATGCAAAGCCTTATGAACCGGTGAAGTTGTCCGGTTCAGACACCGCCTCGCTGCGGAAGGCATTGCAGCATGAAAATATGTTCTGGCGGATGACGGCGCAACGCCTCATCGTGGAGAACAAGCACTCCGGCATGGCGCCCGCGCTGCGTAAGATCGCGGCAAACAGGAGCGTGGATGCGGTAGGGTTGAATAGTCCTGCCGTTCATGCCCTCTGGACCCTCCACGGCCTGGGGCTCGATGATGCGGCAACATTCCAGACCTATGTGGCGGCTTTGAAGCATCCCGCGCCCGGCGTACGGAAGGCGGCCGTGGAAGTGCTGCCGGAGAACGCGAAAGGACAGGCGGCCTTATTAAGCAGCGGCATACTCCAGGATAAAGACCTGCAGGTGCGCCTGGCTGCCATCAGGCAGATGGTGGAGTTCCCCGTGTCCGAATCCCTCGGCGCGGCGGTATACCGCATGAGCGCGGTGGCGCAGAACGGAAAGACCCCTTCCTCGCCAAAGCGCTGCTGGCTGCCGCCGTGCGCCATGAAAAAGGTTTCCTGGCGGCAGCAGAAAAGGCGACCTCGCCCGCCGGCGCATTTACGAAGCAATTGACGGAAGCGTTATATCACGAAGACTATGCATTAGACCCCCGCGGATTCATGCCCGCCGCGCCCGACGTAACAGGTAAGGAAATAACGATCAGGGCCGCGGTGGGTGCTTCCCGGGAGGGGAAAGGGCCTTCCGGTACCATCCTCTCACAGGGCGACGCCAACAACGGCTACACCTTCGCCGTGCGCGACGGCAAGCTGCAAATGGACGTCACCCAAAACGGCAAGACGTACAGCGCCGTCTCCACAGATAACCTCCCGAAAAGGCGGACGTGGAAGCGCAGCTCCAGAAGAACGGGGCCATCCGCCTCAAAGTGAACGGCGAAGCCGCCGGCAGCGCAAAGCGCCGGGGCTCTTCACCGCGAAAATAGAGGGCTGGAGAACGGAAGACCGCTTCGCGGGACAGCTGCGCAACGTAGCCGTCTCGCTCGACCGCTCCGCGCCTAAACCTTCCGCTGAAGCCGTGCCCGCCATGGTGATCGACCTGAAGGTCGTGAAAGACATCATGCAGTATGACAAGAAAAAGCTCAGCGTCAAGGCCGGCCAGAAGGTGACCATCCGCCTGGAGAACCCGGACGGCATGCAGCACAATCTGCTGATCATTAAGCCCGGCACTTTAGAGAAAGTTGGCGCTGCTGCCGATGCGATGGTCCGCGACCCGAACGCTTCTAAAATGCAATACGTGCCGAAAGTGCCGGAAGTGCTGCATGCCACTAAGCTGCTCAATCCCGGGAAACGGTGAGCCTGACGTTCACCGCGCCGAAAACACCCGGCGATTATCCTTTCGTATGCACCTTCCCCGGCCACTGGCGGGGATGAACGGAATTCTTCAAGTCGTTAAATAAATCTCATGAACAGAAAACATTTCCTCTTTCAACTGTTTGCCTTTGCGCTGATGTTGGCCGCCCTGCCGCTGGCCGCGCAGAAAGCCCGCTCCGCGTGCTCATCGTGGGCGGTGGCGGCTCGCACGACTTCAACCGCTGGTACAAGGAAGCAGACGCCGCCACGCTGGAACGCGACGGCCTCGCCAAAGTGACCTACACGGATGATCCCAGCCAGATCACTTCCCTGTTGCCGGATACGGATGTACTGCTCCTTGCTAACAACCAGCCCATCAAAGACCCCGCGGCCCGCAACGCCATCTTTGCGCATGTGGACGCCGGGAAGGGCCTCGTGCTGGCGCATGCCGCTATCTGGTACAACTGGAAAGACTGGCCGGAATATAACGCCCGCATGGTGGGCGGGGGCAGCAAATCCCATGAGAAGTACGGTCCTTTCACCGTTACGCTCCAGGGCAAGCACCCCGTTACCCGCAAAGTGCCGAAAACCTTCACGCTGGACGATGAGCTGTATCATTTCAACGCAGACCCCGCCGCGGCGAAGATCACCGTGCTGGCGCAGAGCACGAATGACAAGGGCGTGAGCCACCCCGCCGTGTTCATCGTGGAGAACGCGAAGGCGCGTATCGTGGGCCTGGCGCTCGGGCACGACGAAAAATCCCATGAACTGGCAGCTTATCAGGCGCTGCTGCGGAACGCCGTAAAATGGGCGGGCCGCCGTTAATTCATCACACATAAAAATCAGGATATTATGAAACAGATCACGGTTGTAATCGTAGGGATGGGATTCGGGAAGGAATTTATCCCCATTTATCAAAAGCACCCCAATATCAAGCGGGTGGGTATTTGTACGCGGAACCCGGAAACGCTGAAGGAACTGAAGGAACGCTTCAACCTCGACGACGATCTCATTTTCACCAATTACGAAGATGTGCCGAAGCGTGAGGATGTTGACGCCATCCACATCGTAACGCCCGTGCCCGAGCACGCCCGCATGACGCTGGCCAGCCTCAATGCCGGCAAGCACACCGCCTGCACCATTCCCATGGCCATGACCGTGGAAGACTGTAAAGCCATCGTGGAAGCGCGCCGCAAATCCGGCAAGGTGTATATGATGATGGAAACGGCCCTGTATACCCGCGAGTTCCTGTATGGGCTGAACCTCGCAGAGACCGGCCAGCTGGGGCGCATTCAGTTCGTGCGCGGCTCGCACATCCAGGATATGAGCATGCCGGGATGGGATGAATACTGGAAGGATACCCGCCCATGCTCAACGGCACCCACGCGATTTCGCCGCTGCTGCGCATCAATAATACCAAAGCCGAATCTGTGGTATGCCACGGTTCCGGCCGCCTGAGCGATGACCTCGCATCGCGGTACAACAGTCCGTTTGCCGTGGAGACCGCCACCTTTACCCTGAAGAATTCCGACGTGGTGGCCGAGGCTACCCGCTCGCTGTTCGATGTGGTGCGGCAGTACCGCGAGAGCTACGACGTATATGGCACGAAGATGTCCTTTGAATGGGAGCAGCTACAGGACGAAGGCCATTCCGTATTCGACGGCGGTGAGAACGCCCGCAGGATGGAGTGCCCGGACACCGACGCGCAGCTCATCCCCGAGATCGCGCATTTCACCAAGCGGGAGAAGATCGATGATCCCAATCACGTATCCTTCCTGCAGGGCGCTGGCCATGGCGGTTCGCACCCGCACCTGGTACAGGAGTTCGTGGCGGCGATCGTGGAAGGACGGGAGTCTGCGGTGGACGCGCACCTCGCGGCCAATTACACCTGCGCCGGCATCTGCGCCCATGAATCGGCCATGAACGGCGGTAAACGTATCCAAATCCCCGATTTCGAATGATGGCGCAGCATACCACTATCCGGACAGGCATCAGCACTTTCGTCTATGCCTCGCCCTTTAAAACGGCAGACTTTCACCTTTTGCCGAAGATCCGTTCGGCCGGGTACGATATCGTGGAAGTAGCCGTGGAACAGGCGGACCTCATCGACTGGGACCTGCTCGTTTCCATGACGCGCGACCTGGGATTGCAGATCACGCTCAGCGGGGCTTTCGGTCCGCGAAGGGATATCTCTTCGGACAATGCCGCATTCCGTAAGGAAGGCCTGGATTACATCCTGGAATGTATCCGGCTGGCGGAGAAGACGGGGAGCCCCTGTTCGGAGGGCCCTTGTATTCCGCCGTGGGCAAAACCCGCATCGTGCCGGCGGAGCAGAAGCGGCAGGAGCGGGCCTGGTGCCTGGAGAACCTGCGCATCGCCGCCAGGGCCGCGGAAGACCACGGGATCCTCCCGGGAGTGGAACCGCTGAACCGCTTCGAGACGGATATGATCAACACGGTAGACCAGGCGCTGGCGCTCATCGCCGAGGCCGGTCACCCTTCCTGCGCCTTTCCTTTGATACGTTCCACGCCAATATCGAGGAGAAGGACATTCCCGCTGCCATCCGTAAAGCGGGCGGCCTGCTCCTGCACGTGCAGGCCAATGAATCCGACCGGGGACGCCCGGCACGGGGCACCTGCCCTGGCAGGCGATCCGGGAGGCGCTGGATGAGATCGGGTACCGTGGCGCGGTAGTGCTGGAGACTTTCGGTGAGCCTTCTGAGGAACTGGCCCGCGCCGCCTGCATCTGGCGGCCGTTGGCGGGGAGTGCGGATGAGATGGCTACGGAAGGCGCCGCGTTTTATAAGCGAATGTTTACTTAAGAAGCTGTCAAATCATACCTTTGACTGTAACGTAAAGACGTGTGGAAAAGGCCGTCCGGTTTTCCGGACGGCTATTTTATGCCGGTGAAGTCAGGGCCAGGGTAGTGCTATCCCCTAAGCTTCCTTCAGTCTTCCTTCAGTAATCGTTCGGTTGTTGCTGGGTTAGCCGTTGTTTCTCCTGCCTTTGGGCGTTGGTCATTTTCTCCTTTCCTGTCAGCTTTTTCTCCTTTCCTGCAAGCTTTTTGTGCCGCTAAGCCCGAATTTCGGGTTATGGCGATAGTAACCAACAATATAGTTTTATATGGCGCGCATGGCGGTATCGGGAAGCAGTTTGTGGTCCGGCAGGTCAATGGGAAAGCGCTGTTGTGCAAGTACCCTGATTTTTCGCGGTACAAGCCTTCGCCGGCGCAGCGTGAAGCCCGCGACCGGTTCCGGGACGCGTCTGCATATGCCTGCGGGGCCATGAAGGATCCCGGCCTGGCCGCGCAATATCGCGCGGTGGCCAAAACGCGGGGCATGGCGGGATATACCATCGCCCTGGGGATGCCATGAAAGCGCCGGAAGTCAGGCGTATAGATATGTCGGGGTATCACGGGCAGGCGGGATTCCGGGTGCGCATCCGGGCCGTGGATGATTTCAGGGTGAAGGGGGTAACGGTGCGGTTGTCGGATGCAAATGGCAGGTTGCTGGAGGAAGGGCATGCGGTGATGGGCGGCGGGAATACGGACTGGGTATATCGCACTGTTAAAGATCATGCCTATACGGGTATTATCCATGTGCAGGCGGAGGCAGCGGACCTGGCCGGAAATACCGGTGTTTCCTGTATTTTCATCTCCACGACCGGGCGGGTCAGCAGCCGCGAAAGCCGGATGCGGACGAACGGTGTTGGCGGGCAGGCTTTGCGGACAGGGGAGTCGGCTACCGGGGACGGCCGGATGCAATCCGGTGTGGTTACTGCCTCCCGGACACCGGGTAAGGTGGGTTTGCTAAACTTTTAGCGGATTTTTCCTGCGTTTGTCGGATATTTGCGCCGGGAAAAGAAAAATCCCCGAGAGGATGATACGTTTTACGAAGACCGACCATGTGGCCGTCATGATTCCGACGGGTCAGCAGGCAGCCGCCAGGCAATTCTACGGAGAAATACTGCAATTGAAAGAAATACCCGGGCAGCATCCCCGCAACGCTATCTGGTACGAGATAGCCGACATCCAGTTACACCTGGTAGAAGAAGAGAAGACCACGGAGCTCCTCAGCGGCCGCCACCCCGCATTCGAAGTAGAAAGCCTGGAGGCGGCGAAGTCGTATCTCCAGTCTCACGGCATCGCGATCGCTTATACTTCAAAGATCGAAGGGCGGAGCGGGCTTTCTTCAGGGACCCGTTTGGGAACAGAGTGGAGATGATTGAGTTTGATAAGTAATCGGCAGAGGTGTTATACTGCCTGCAATGCCTCTACTAAATTAAAAATGAGCGTGCAGGGATTGCGTGTGTGATATGCCAGTCCTTTACTATGGTGATGATGATATAACGCTTTTGCACGCTGAATTGCATTATTTCGCCTGCTGTGATCCTTTAAAAAGGAAGCACGTATAACGTAAAATTCTCCTTGCGTTTAAACGATCCCTTGTAATTGAATCTGGAATGTTGAACGATTTCGTCAATTCCTGGATAGTTCCTTTTAGATTCTTAAAGATATCCGTCAACCTGTTATACAGGTGTTCCCTATGATAGGAAAGTGATGGACAGATATCTTCGAAATGGAGCAATACCCATAGTTCAAAACAATCGTTGCTCCAGGCCACCCGTAGGCCCGCATTTGTGCCGGTAGTGATAGCGATCTTTTCGTCCACTTTATGACCGCCATCGTAAAAATGAACCAATCCCATGTCGGTACAAGTAGAAATCGTCTTATCTAATTGCAATTTCTTATTGCGTTGCCCGGGAATTTCATTCACTTTAACGTTGCCGGAGTTAAAGGTCCTGAAGTAGGTGGGTTCGGAAACCTCGTCTTCACAGAATATTATAAATGTGATAAGACTGTCTTCATTTCTGGAATCGTCGCTTCTGATATCCCATGGTTGTTTTTGCATCATGGATATAGGATGCTCTGACTATGCAGAAGGGGATCGGGAATGGTTAAATAATTTCCAAGTTGCGGCAGTGCGCCGTAAACGCCTGCCAGATATTGCCGCGCAAAATCGGCATTGTTTCTAATCCCTTTAAGATCGGCCAGCGAATAGAGTATCGTTTCTTCCTGCGTTGATTTTTCCGTAAAATAGAACTGGTCCCTTCTCATGCAGCCGGGGTCCATTAGGCTCGTATCATGGCTTGTAAACAATAATTGTGCGCCCTCTTTATTGACGCCTGAATGCTGGAATAACCTGATCAGTTTATTCAACAGAGAAGAATGGAAATTGCTGTCGATCTCATCCGCAATGAATACTCCGCCATGTTGAAACAGGTTATATAATTTGCCGATATATGCGTACCACTTCTTTGTTCCGTCCGATTCATCCGCGTCGAGATCCATGATCGCCTGCCCGGATACTTTGTCGCCGTCAAAAATATGCCGGTACAATGTCACCTTTTTGATGGTCAATCCCTCCGCAATTTCCACTGGTTCTAATGAAATGTCGGTATAAGTGAGCCCTGCGCTTCTCAGCCAATCCAGTACAACCGGTTTATGCCCACTTTCAATCAGGCTGTCTGTGACGGCTCTGCTGCCGTCGTCCATGAAAGCCGGTAGTCTCCTTCTTTCAATGTATATCTTTTCTGAAATAAAATCTTTTATCATTTCAGCAACTATGCCGTTGTAAGAGCTACAAAAAGTCAGGAAGAGGGCTTCCGTCCGGAGCTTGTCCAGTGGCAGGCCGGCGCCTTCTTTAAAGTATTCCTCGTTAATTTGCACGTCATTACCGGTTCTTTTGAAATAGAAAGTTTCATTCACCTGGGCAGGGCCAAACAACCACTCGCTTTGGATGGTGGCATCCGGATGAAGCGTAAATCCATATCGGTATTTTTGTTCTCCAGCATTAAAACGATCTGAAAATACCCCCGTCCTGTTTCATGCCAGCAGACAACCTAAACGGATTATAGCCTTTCTGGCCCGTTTTATCAGCTTCCAGGAGCTGGAAACCATTTTTTGAAAAAGGACAGGCCCTTAACCAGGTTACTTTTGCCGCTTGCGTTCGGCCCGTATATGCCTGCGATTTTAAGCAGCCTGGTTTTTTCGTCCAGCATTATGATATTTAATGAATCGACCTCCGACGTAAGACCGGTAGCTCTGAAACTAAGCGTTTGGAGTGAATTGAATGACCTGTAGTTGGCAATGCTGAATTCTACAATCATGGTTGGGGTTGAAACGTTTTTAATCCGTTTATCACTCAAAAATAGCTATGTTTTCTTGAAAAATGATCAATTTATGCAAAAAACAAAAAAATAGTTTTATATAGTAAGTATCTTTTGAAATAGTGTGGTTTAATTTTAGATTAATAAAGTATGTAAATAACCACAAATCATAAACAGTCCGCTGGACGATTTATGGAATGCCACTCACCTATAAGAACAAGGCTACGCCATAAGAATAAAAAGGGTAAAAAGATATAAACGCTCCAAATGCCTTAAAAGTGATTTTAATCTTCTGCCTCCTCAATCTTTTGCATATTGCTAAAAATCGCGGGCGCTCATACCGCATTTTTGAAAGAATATCAATCCGGCCGAACATTTCACCGGCTGTACTTGTTTGTAATTCCAGGCGCCCATCCCCTTATCCCTCCAGGCATACATAACAGCAACATCAATAACGACTTGTTCACTCAACGCCGTTAAACTTCGTTTGCGGCGGTCAAATGGATGTTATGTATTTCCTTTCCCCCAAACGGCTCGTCTTCGCCTTATGCTGCATTTCATGCATTGTCTCCGGAAATGCCTCCGCACAATTGCGAGGCTCACACCTGTTAGGTTTCTTCGGCCTTGATGCCGGAACACAGGCGGAACCATCAATATCGGCTATGGTACTTCCCTTTACCTCTATAATACCGGGAAGCTGAAAGGAAACGGGAGGACTTTGGCCGACGATTTTAGCCTCACCAGTTACGCCAATGGCCTGGGGCCCGTGTGGGTCACGAATGTAAAAGTACTGGGCGCCAACCTCGGCGGGTCAGTATTGATCCCGTTTATCGTAAACCGGATCCAGGCAAGTAACATCGACTCAAAAAGTAGTTTTGCGCTAACCGACTGTTTTATCCAACCCATACAACTAGGCTGGCACCGGGATAGAGCGGATTTTTTGCTGAGTTATCAGCTATACATCCCTACCGGTAAATATGAGCCCCGGGAGTAGATATTTTCCCGACCCTGGCAGCGATTACCGGGGCGAAGGTACCGTCCGACCGGCCCATCGACGGCCTCAATATGGCGGGCTTTTTCACAGGGCAACAGCCTCAGTCCGGGCGGGAAGGGTTTCCTGTCTGGGTGGATAACAGGCTACAAGCAGTGAAGTGGAGGCATTACAAGGTGCATTTTTATGAACAGGAGACGATGTTATCTCCTTCCATTAAACTGGGTATACCACACCTGTTTGATTTGTTTTCCAATCCTACTGAAGATATTTCCAAACCTTTCGACCAAACGTGGGTGATCGGGCCAATTTATAAAATTGTGGGGCAGTTTGAAGAGACCACGAAGAAATACCCCTTAATTCCCATGGGCACACCGGATCCTTATAAGCCTCAGCGGTAGAGATCGCCCAGTGTGAATGGGGGTGATGGGTATCCCGGCTAATTTAGATTTATGTAAAAGTTGCTTTTTAAAAGCCGTTAAGAATGCGGTCGGGTTTGAATAATGGAAGTACTATAATAATGTTACAGGCACTGAATATTTTGTTAACGCGGCAAACAATTTTTAACACAACCGCGTTTATTGATTTTAACAACCCTCGCATAACAGCATAGCACTACATCAAAAAGAAACCACCAATTACGTAAAACCCTGAAGTGTAGAATGCAACCGGATCGTAGATACCAAAACAAGTATTGAACGTTGGATGATTTAGCTTGGAAGTGCTAATCTCAAAAAACCATTGAGATGCAATACTAATTTATTTATTGAGATCTGTCGGGAATACAAGGGCATTTACTAAGTGCCTTTTGGTTATTGCGGACTGGCAGCCCGTGATCAGGATACCCCATGTGCATAGGTATTAAAATGCATGATCTGATAGTGATTTAATAAAATTTAAGACTAATCCTATGGGAAAGAGCATTACCCTCATTGTTTCAGTGGCCGCTTTCCTTTGCTGCTCGAACGCGGCAATTTCCGCCCCTTCGTTTTCCAATCCCCACATTCCATAAACTTGCGGCGCCGGTTTGCGCGCCTGACGATGCAACTACTCCTTCCAACAAACCGGTGGATATTTTTCCGCTGGCAAACGACAGCGACCCCGACGGAGACAGCATCTTTCTGACTAACGTTTACTTTACCAATGCTTCGGATGCTGCAAAAGGATCTTTTGTTTATGATGCCCCTTCAGGTAAACTGACTTTTACGCCCAACGGCGCCAGTTACGGATGTACAGGGACAGGTAAGATCTCACTGAGCTATGTCATCAGCGACGATGCAACTCCCGCATCTGTCAGCAGCACAGGCTTTATAACAATTTATATTTCGGCTTCCACCGCGGCAACGCTGAATACGCCATCCAATATTGCGTTATGTGCCGGGGCTTCCGGTAGCGGCGTTGCTTTTACGGGAACAGATGTGGCGTATGTCCGTTGGGTAAACAGTAACGCAGACATCGGCCTTGCCGCTACCGGTACCGGGAACATTGCTGCATTCAATCCCGTTAATAATACATCCGCCGACCTGGTGGCTACGATCACTGCCACACCTTACAATGCTTCCGATTGCGCGGGCAGTCCTGTTAGTTTTACCATTACAGTGAGAGCGATTCCGCAATTGACCGGTTCCCTCGTGCAACCTGCGACGTGCTCTGGCGCCGCTTTCAGTTATAGGCCTGCGTTGAATTCGGCGGGTACTTATACGTGGACGCGCAATGCCGTAACTGGCATATCGAACCCCGCGGCAAATGGTACAGGCGCAATTACGGAGCAATTAATCAATACGACCGGTTCTACCATAAACGTCGAATATATCTTTACGTTAGCATCTGCTGCGGGCAATTGCCTCAATACGCAGGTTGTAACGGTTCCGGTGAAACCATCAGGCACCGCCGCCGTAATAACGGCGGCAAATGTTTCCGTATGCAGCAATGTGGGCGCAACGCTGACAGCTTCCAGCACTTTATCGGGAGCAACCTACAAATGGTACGACAACCCTCAGCTGACCGGCGTTCCCCTGGCCACTACCGCAACCTTTACAACACCGAAGCTTTCCGCCAATAAATCTTATTATGTTACGGTACAGAATGCCAATGTTTGTGAAAATCTTCCAGGCACTGCGAAGCAGGTAGATGTAACGGTGAGCGCCGTATGCGGAGCGCTAACTCCGTCCGGGTGCTCTGCTACAGGTTCGTTGCTGATGCTGGACGATTTCGGCGGTAATAAAGCGGGGACCCGAATTACAGCAGCACCCCTTGCCTCCGGGAACCACCACATACGGCTTCGCCGCGGGAGCCGCCAAATTTCCGCCGCAGACAAATCAGTATTCTATTTCAAAGAATCCGAATGGCAATGGATTTGCACAATGGTATACTTCCTGACAGATCATTCCGGAAACGGGTACATGGCTATCTTCAACGCAGATCTCGCGCCGGGTACTTTTTATGCGGATACGTTGAAGAATCTTTGCTCAGGAACGAAGCTGTTTTTCTCGGCCTGGGCGATCAGCATGTTCAGGAACCCTACCGGGGCATCAACCCTAATCTTACTTTTGTACTGTCCAATCCCGTAACGGGGAGGTGCTCGCCAAACTTTTTACAGGCGATATTCCAAACGCGGATAAGAACTGGCGGCAATATGGACTGAATTTCACCGTGCCGACGGGCCTGAGCGCAGTAGCGCTCAGTATCATCAACAATGCTCCCGGAGGCACCGGCAATGATATTGCACTGGATGACATCGCGGTATACGCATGCCTGCCGCCCGTTACCATAACCGGGCTTAAAGCCGGCGGAATATACTGTCCGGGCGAAACTTTGTCCTTAACCGCGAACTATACGGACGATGGCAGCCTTGGCGCCGGTTTCGTTTATCAATGGTATTACAGCGAAACAGGCGATCTGCGTTCCTGGGAATCCTGGTCGCAGGTGCCCGGCAGCAATTCGAATGTGTTGAGCCGGCCTGCCGCAACCGGGTTCTACCGTGTGGTTGTAGGAAATCCGGTCAATGTAACTACCGGCAACTTTAACTGCTGCGCCCTTTCCAATTCGGCGCAGGTGAGCGTAAATCCCGGACCGGCGGTGGATTCTATTAAGGGCTCAACGGACGTGTGCGCAGGAGCTACCTCGACACTGACCAATGCTACCGCAGGCGGCAGCTGGAGCAGTGCTAATAGCTCCATCGCCAGCGTAAGCAGCGCAGGCGTGGTGACGGGCGTTTCAGCGGGCAAAACAACTATCAGTTACACCGTTGCCGGCGCGGCAGGAGGTTGTTCAACCATCGTATCTGCTACGGTTACCGTACATCCCGCTCCCGATGTAGCCGCCGTTACAAGCCAGGAAAGCTGCGCGGACAATGCCGGATCTACCGGCAGCATACCCGTTCAATTCTCCGGCTCCCTTCCCGGAACTGTCTTTAACTGGACGATGGACCAGCAGATAGGGTACAACACAAGCGGCACTGGAAATATTCCTTCATTCCCCTTCAAACTGCCCGCCGGGGAGGGCCCATTAGTTGCCGTTGTAACGGTTACGCCCGAGGCGAACGGCTGTAAAGGACAGCCGGGCAAATTTACTTACAAACTGAACCCATATCCTGACATCCTGGTGGATGTGAATGATGCATCGCAATGCCTGACAGGAAACCAGTTTGTATTCTCTAACAATACAAAAATACCGCCCGGCGAAGCGGTGGACTATACCTGGAACTTCGACGACGGCACAGTGGTAACAACGGAAGACGCCAGCCATAGTTTCCTGTCTGCCGGCATACACTATTACACCCTCCGCGCGCGCACGCCCAGCGGTTGCGAACGTATCTATAATGGTTCTGTCAACGTGCTGCCAATGCCTTCGGTGGCATTTACCTATAGCATCGTAAGCCCAAATTCCAACGACAATTACGCCTTCACCGTGGGCGGCGGAACACCGGATCCTGCAATTGCGGCATATTATTGGGAGTTCGGGGACGGCAGTACAAGCACGCAGCCCAATCCCACCCATACATATACGGCAAACGGCACTTATGAAGTAACGCTGACCGTCACCACGGCAGACGGCTGCACGGCCGTAGCGAAAGACACAGTTGTAGTGAATAAGGAACCGAACGTAACAGCTGGTTTTACTATCAATAACGCGAATCAATGCCTGGACGGCAATAATTTTATATTCACTAATTCAACGGTTGCTGCAAATGGCGTTACGATCACAGGGTATGCCTGGAACTTCGGAGACGGGGAAGCAGCAGCGCTGTGTCGCCATCCCATACCTACACTTCGCCTGGCGTATATACGGTAACGCTGACCGTTACCACCAGCACAGGGTTCCAGGACGTGGTTTCGCAATCAGTGAATGTGTACCCGACACCTTCGGTGTCTGCGGTGGCCAACCAGGCGTTGTGCAACAACATGCAGACCCGGCCCATCAGCTTTGGCAGCTTGTCCGGGCAGCCGGTATATAATTGGGTGAACAGCAATCCCTCCATTGGTTTACCGGCTTCAGGCGCCGGAGCCATCGCGCCGTTTACTGCCATCAATACCGGTACTATGCCTGTCACCGCAACGATCACCGTTACACCTGTGGAGAACGGTTGTACCGGTGCGCCCGTCAGCTTCACGATCACGGTGAATCCAACGCCGGTAATTAATCAGATCGCGGATATAACCGTATGTACAGGCGCAACCGTCCCGGCAGTCAATATTACCAGCAGCGTCGCAACTGCATCCTTCCAATGGAGCAATTCCAATACAGCCATTGGCCTTGCGGGTAGCGGGACCGGGAATATCCCGTCATTTATAGCTATTAACAATACGAATCTTCCGATAACATCAACGATAACCGTACGGGCCAGCGCCGGCAACTGCGCAGGCAGTGACGAGACATTTACAATTACCGTAAACCCGGCGGCGGGATTAACGAGCGCATTGAATGCAACCGGCACCTGCTCCGGCACTGCCTTCGCTTACCTGCCCACCAGCAGCGTGGCGGGCACTACACTGACATGGCGCAGGCTTGCGGCCAGCGGGATCGCGGAACCCGTTACCTCCGGTACCGGTAACATAAACGAGGTACTGACCAACACCACTAATTCAATAGTTGAAGTGCAATATGTGTACACATCCGTCGCTCCGGGCGGTTGCCAGCATTTGGATACGGTGAAGGTAAAAGTGAACCCCGTTCCGGCAGTTACGCCCCCGCCTGTGTCGCTGACGGCCTGCAATAATGCGCTGCTGGCGGTTCAGCCGTTTTCCAGCAGCATTCCAGGCGCAACTTTTATCTGGACGAATGACAATTCCGCCATTGGCCTGGCTGCGTCAGGCACCGGCGACATCGCTTCTTTGTGACGGCAAACAATACAGACGCGCCGTTGACAGCTAATATTTCAGTGGTAGCGGTGGGTAATTACGTCGCAATAAAAGGGGTGAAAGACGGTCCGCCGATTTCCGGCTGCCTCAGCACGCCGCAGCGATTCACGATCACTGTGCAGCCTACGCCCGGAGTAAACCGGATCAGCGACACCACCGTATGCCCGAATGCGACGGTTACTTTGCCGGCATTCAGCGGTCCGGCCGCAGCCACAGTGTATAACTGGACGGTTGACCAGCAGATCGGCCTGCCGCTTTCCGGCACGGGCAACCTGCCGGCTTTCGTCGCAGTCAACCCTACCTTGTCTCCGGTAACTGCAAATATTACGGTCACCCCCGTCGTGAACGGATGCCAGGGATTGGCAATGACGATGAAAGTAACCGTAAGCCCCACCCCGGCTCCGGCTTTGAGCATCAATACTGCAGCCCAATGCCTGGATGGAAACTCCTTCATCTTTACAGACAGGAGCGCAGCCGGCTCTAACCTGACATATGCCTGGATTTCGGGGATGGTACAACTTCGACCGGGCAACATCCGACGCACAGCTACACCCAACCCGGAGTATATACGGTAACGCTTACAACGGCCACAACGGATCCAGTTTGCCAGGCAGTCGCCGCCAGCAGTTCGGTGGAAGTGTATGTGCAACCCAACGCCAGTTTTAATTACCAGGTCATCTCTCCGAACAGCAACGATAATTATCAGTTCACTTCCAGGTCAACAATTGCGGCAGGCAGCATTACGGGCTATTTCTGGGAATTCGGCGATGGCGCTACCAGCGCCCTTATGCAACCGCAGCACACCTACACGGCGCCTGGCGCATATACGGTGAAACTGAAAGTAACCAGCAATAACGGCTGTACAGATACGACGTCTTTAATTATCCAGGTTACGACGGCGCCAAACCTGACCGCAGGATTTACGGTGAACGTGCCGGCACAATGCCTGTCCGGGAATAGTTTTGCATTTACTAATACAACGTTCGCATCTCCCGGAACGGTAATCTCCGGTTATTCCTGGAATTTTGGTGACGGAAGCCCGGTGGCAACTTCACAGGATGCAACGCATGTTTACGCGACGCCCGGAACATACGTCGTTACGCTAACGGTAACCGCGGCGAACGGCTACAGCGATATCGTCACCCAATCCGTGACCGTCTATCCGACACCGCAAATGGATGATCCTGCGGACCAATCTGTTTGTGCGGGCGCATCTACGCAGCCCGTGCGATTCCAGCCTTCAGTACCGGGCCTTACTTTCACCTGGATAAACGATCAACCTGGTATTGGGTTAGCCGCTAATGGAACAGGCAGCGCGATCCCGGCTTTACTGCCGTGAATACCGGTAATACTCCGGTAGTTGCAACCATTACCGTTACGCCTGCGGCAAACAGCTGCTCCGGCGCCGCGCAAACGTTCACCATAACAGTAAAACCGAAAGCGACCGTAAGCGGTTATTCCGACCAGGTGGTCTGCGCCGGTTCACCTACCGCCGCCATTAATTTCACGAGCAATATTCCAGGCGCAACGTTCGCGTGGATAAACGATAATTCAGCAACAGGCTTCGCCGCTTCCGGCACAGGTGCAATACCTGCCATTACTGCCCTGAATGCGGGCACAACGCCCGAGGTATCCAATATTACCGTAAGGCCTTCTTTTGATGGTTGCGTCGGCGACCTGCAGAATTTCTCCGTTACGGTGAATCCCGTTCCGGCCCTGACCAGCGGCGCCGATGCAGGCCGCGTATGCAGTGGAACTGCGTTCAATTACACACCTGCAGCAAACATTGCAGGCACTACTTTCGGCTGGAGCCGCGCGGCGGTTACTGGTATATCCAACGCTGCGGCAACGGGTACAGGCAATCCGGCTGAAGTATTGGTCAATACCACCGGGCAGCCGGTAGAGGTGACGTATGTCTATACATTGACGGCAAGCGGTTGCACGAGTACCGCTTACAATGTTAAAGTGACCGTGGACCCCTCGGCTACGCTAAGCTCTGCAACAACGGCCCCCGCGATCTGCCACAATTCACTTTTCAGTTATATTCCTGAAAGCGCTACTCCTGGTACTGTTTTTAGCTGGACGAGAGCCGCCGACGCATATAATCCTGCCGCGTCCGGTACAGGTAACCCGCTGGAGACCTTGCAGAACACCGGCACAAGCCCCATCACCGTTACTTACGCTTATACACTAACGGCGAATGGATGCACCGGCGCTGTGCAGAACGTGCAGGTGGTAGTAAACCCCGTTCCGGCAGACGATTTCACCGGTAACGGGCCGCAATGCCTTAACGGGAACAACTTCCAGTTCGTGCTTAACCCCAATACCAGCGCGGCTACTTATGCCTGGATTTCGGAGACGGCACTACCGCCAGCGGTACCAATCCGGCGCATAGTTATACTGTGGACGGCGCTTATCCCGTGACGCTGACCGTTACGTCCGCCGCGGGCTGTGTGAAAACTGTCGCTCACCCGGTGCTGGTAACGCCCTCGCCGGTCGCACAGTTCGTCTATAACAGCATCATGCCGAACAGTAACGATCAATACCAGTTTACCGACCGTTCGATCGTCAGCGCCGGCGCATTGACGGCATATAGCTGGGATTTTGGCGACGGCGCTACCAGCAGCGACCAAAATCCGGTGCATGCATATGCGGCAGACGGCAATTACACCGTTACCATGACCGTTACAAGCGCGCTGGGTTGCACGGCTTCCATCAGCCAAACGCTGGTCGTAAGCAAGAATCCAAATGTGATCGCCGGTTTCACCATCGACAATGCCGCGAAATGTATAACTGGCAACAGTTTCACATTCACAAACAATACTACGGTCAGCGGCACTACCATACTGGACGGATATGTATGGGATTTCGGTGATGGCACGCCGGCAAGTAACGTTGCCAGCCCCGTGCATGTTTACAGTGCGCCAGGCACTTATGTGGTAAGGCTTACGGCAACCGGCCACGATGGACCTACCACATTCACGGATGTGGCCACGCAATCAGTTATCGTGTTTGCGACGCCTGATATGCAACAACCGGGAGACCAGACCGTTTGCAACCAGGCACCCACGCAGCCTGTATTCTTTAAGCCCGTGCAACCGGGATTAAGCTTCAACTGGACGATGAGCGCCGATATCGGCGGCGGCACGAGCGGCACCGGCAACATCCCTGCATTTACGGCAGTTAACACGGGCACCGCGGCGGCCACTGCAACGGTAACCGTTACGCCGGTAGCCAATGGCTGCACCGGTGCGGCGAAAACGTTTACGATCACCGTAAATCCCACGGCGGATGTTGTGTCTCTCACAGACCAGGCGGTCTGCGCCGGGCAAACGACCGCTGCCGTGACCTTTACCGGTAATGTAGCAGGAAGTACCTTTACATGGGTTAACAATAATACCTCAACAGGTATCCCGGCCAGCGGTACAGGAACCGTTCCGGCGGTAACCGGACTGAATGCCGGCAATACGCCTTCCGTATCCACAATCAGGGTAACCCCTGTGGCAGCGGGATGCGCGGGTGCGAAAGCGCATTCAATATCACGGTAAACCCGTTGCCCGTTCTTACAAGCCCGGCAGAAGCAGGCGCCGTTTGCAGCAACAGCGCATTTAGCTATGCCCCTGCTTCGAACGTGACAGGCACCGTGTTTAGCTGGAGCAGGACCGCAGTTTCCGGTATCAGTAATCCTGCGGCATCTGGCAACGGGGATCCGGCGGAAACGCTTGTAAATACGACTGCCGCACCGGTTACCGTAACTTATATTTATACGCTGGCTGCTAACGGCTGCCAGAACCCGGTTACTTTCCCCGTACAGGTGACGGTGAACCCGACAGCGACCTTATCGTCCACCACAACGCCGCCGGCAATCTGCAGCGGGGAGAGGTTTGTGTATGCGCCGGCGAGCGCTACAGCCGGCACCCGGTTTGCCTGGAGCAGGGCGGCAGTGCCAGGCATCAGCAATCCTGCGGCAAATGGTAACGGTAATCCTGCAGAGATACTCGTTAACACCACAAACCAGCCGGTTACCGTCACCTATGAGTATGTACTGACGGCAGCAGGATGCAGCAGCGCCCCACAGCAGGTGCAGGTAGTTGTTAACCCCGTGCCGGTTGCCGCGTTCAGCGTAAACGATACAACACAATGCCTCAACGGCAATTCGTATACATTCGCCAATGCTTCCGGTGCCGGTACCTACGCATGGGATCTTGGTGATGGCACTACGGCCAACACCGCCAGCGTTACGCACAGCTATGGGCTGGAGGGCAGTTATACTGTCGCGCTGGTTGTTGCGAACCCGGCCGGTTGCGTGGATTCCGCCACTCTGGAAGTTGTAGTGAATCCTACACCGACTGCCGGATTTGTATATAGCGTGGTATCGTCCAATACAAAAGATCAATATCAGTTCACCAGCACTTCGCTGGCGGGCGCCGGGCCGCTTGTATACAATTGGGATTTCGGGGACGGAACAACGTCTGCCGAAGCCGCGCCGTTGCATACGTATGCCGCCAGCGGCAATTATACGGTGACGCTCACCGTTACCGGTCCTGGTGATTGCCAGGGCACGGCAACTCATCAGCTCACAGTATCCAAAGACCCGGATATAGTGCCCGGATTTACGGTGGATACGACGGCGCAATGCGTCAGCGGAAACAGCTTCACATTCACCAATACGACTACCACCGCGCCCGGCGCCACTGTTGCGTACAGCTGGGACTTTGGCGACGGTGCTGCCAGTGCCCTTCAAAACCCGGTTCATAGTTATGCGGCGGCCGGCGCTTATACGGTTACCCTGACCGTCACCGGTGAACGGGGATATACCGCGGTGATCGCGCAGAATGTCCTGGTATTCCCGCAGCCCAATGTAAACCCGGTGCAGGCGCAATCCGTTTGTGCTGGTGCGCCGACCGCGAACATCAACTTCAGCGGCGGTATAACGAGCACAACCTACAATTGACCAACGACCATCCCGGGATCGGCCTGCCCGCCACAGGCAGCGGCAGTATCAGTTCGTTTACTGCGCTGAACAATACCGGGACGCCCATCGTAGCAAATATAACGGTAACGCCTGTGAGCAACGGATGCACAGGCACTGCGCAGACGTTCACTATTACCGTAAGGCCGGTGCCAGTCACCACGGGCGTAGGCGACCAGTTGCTCTGCGAAGGTTTGCCTACACAAGTTATCAGCTTCAACAGCACGGTGCCTGGCGCTATTTTCAACTGGCAGAACAATAATCCTTCCATTGGATTGGCTGCTTCCGGTACGGGAATATTCCCTCATTTAATGTTCAGGACGGAGGCGCTACCGTCAATTCAGCGACGATAACGGTAACCGCTACCGCAGACGGATGTACCGGGTCTGCCGCTACTTTCACGATCGGGGCATTGCCGTCACCCGTATTAACTTCACCACTGACCAGGTCGGTTTGCGACAGCGCGGTATTCAGTTACACGCCGTCGGGTAATGTGGGCAACGCAACGTTCAATTGGTCGAGAGCGGCCGTTGCGGGAATTGCGAACGCCGCTGCAAGTGGCACAGGTAATCCTCAAGAAGTGTTGGATAACACTACCGACCAGCCGGTTGAAGTAACTTACGTATATACTATTATCGCAGGTGGATGTAGTACAACCGCGAATGTGCTGGTTACCGTTCAGCCTAAGCCGGTACTGAGCAACAGTAACCTGAGCACGGCCATTTGCAACAATGCAATATTCACCTTTACTCCGCAGAGCAATACTCCGGGGTACAGTACTTCTGGAGCAGGAATCCTGTTGCGGGCATCAGTAACACGCCGGCGTTTGGAACGGGCGGAATCAATGAAACGCTTACCAACATTACCAATGCCCCGGTTTATGTGCCTTATGAGTATACATTAAGCGCCGCCGGGTGCGTAGGTAATTACAGCGTAGGCGTTACGGTAAATCCGTCGCCCCTGATCACAAGCGGTACGGATACGATGAACATCTGCTCAGGCAAAGCGTTCAGCTATACTCCGGGCAGCAGTGCCAAGGGCGTGGGCTTCACATGGACCAGGGCTGCGGTTCCCGGCATCAGCAACCCGGCGGCATCCGGTAGCGGCGCTATTACTGAAACGCTGGTGAACACAGGAAATGTTGCGGTGATCGTTAACTATGTACTGACGGCGGATTATGAAGGCTGCCATGAAACGAAGACTATTTCCGTTGTTGTGAACCCGGCGCCTTCCATCTCCAGTGTGCTCCAGGACATCGAAATATGTGCCGGCACATCCGTCAGTGCGCTGACGCTGAACGGGCCCGTAGCTGGTACGCAATACAACTGGACAAACAACAACACGGCAGTGGGTCTGCCGGGCAGTGGTATCAATACTATACCGTCATTTGTCGCGCGCAATCAGTATGCTGATTCGATCCTTTCCACGATAACGATCAATGCGGTTACCCCGGCCGGATGTACCCTGGACGATGCGGGCGGGTACGCCATCGAGGTAAATCCTCGCCTTCCCCTGAAATAATTGCTCCGAAAGGAACCAGGCTATGCGAAGGCGGCGTGGTCATGCTGGTTGCATCGGGCGGCGATTCCTATCAATGGTACAAAGACGGATCGGCTGTAAGCGGCGGCACCAGCTCCGTGCTCTTCGTGAGCAGCGGTGGGACATATACCATATCATCCTCAACACGCGAAGGCTGCTCCACAAATCAGACCGGCAGCACGGTGGTGCAGGAAATATTCAAACCCATCGCATCCTTTACGACAAGCGGAAGTTGTGTGAATACACCGGTAATTTTCACCGATCAGTCTATTACTACCGGAAGCGGCGATGTTACTTACCAATGGACGGACAATGCGGGACATACCAGCACGGAACGCTCGCCGGTATTCACTTACGCTCAAACCGGCGCTTATGCGGTACAATTGAAGGTTACGCCGGTGCTCTGCCCGCTTTCGGCAGACAGCACAACAGCAACGGTTACCATAGAGGCGCCGCAACCGGGCTTGCGCCTGGCGACAGTGAACACGGTAGCGAACAGCCCCGTGCAATTGCAGGCCCGGAATATCGGGGCAACCGCTTACCAGTGGAACCCTGCCACCGGCTTGTCCAATCCGGCTGTCGCTAATCCTGTGGCAAGAATTACCGGGACAACCGACTACCGTATCGCAATGACAATGGCTTCCGGGTGTATTACGACAGACAGCATGTTGGTACGCGTGCTTGGAACAGATTCAGTCTTCATTCCCAATGCCATCACTCCCAATGGCGATGGCAAGAACGAATATTTTGTGATCACCGGGTTGGATAAATTCCCCGGGTCGGAATTGTTCATCTACAACAGGTGGCAGAATGAAGTGTATCACAGCCTGGATTATCAAAACAACTGGAACGGGCAAGGTCTTAACCCAGGTACATATTATTATCTGCTGAAACTGAAAACCACAAGCGGTGTCAAAGTATACACCGGGTGGATCTTGTTGGAGAAAAAGTATAGGTAGTTCACAATATGCGATGTAGGAAGTGATTCGTCATTATAAAAAGTTAAAAGTATGAAACGGGTAAGATCACTTTGGATACTGATGTTACTGGCCATGCAAGCCGGGACCGCGCTTGCGCAACAGGATGTTCAGTTCAGTCAATATGTCTTCAACGGGCTGATCGTAAATCCCGCATATGCGGGGTATAAAGGCGCCACTTATTTTAATACTACTTTCCGGAAGCAATGGGTCGGCATACAGGGATCCCCGCAAACGGTATATGTAGCGGTAGACGGATTAACGGGGGTGAAGAACGAAAAGGTGGGGCTGGGAGGCCAGGTGATGTGGGATAAACTCGGGCCGCAGGATGCGCTTTCGCTGTATGCTTCCTATTCCTACCGCATCCCGCTCGACAATACGGGAGAACGCAGATTGTGCCTGGATTAAGCGGTGGTGTTACCCAGTATTCGCTGAATGGCAGAGTGCTCAACTACACCGATCCGGATGATCCTGAACTGCCGAATACGCGGGTCAATACTTTTGTCCCGGATGCTAATTTCGGCGTGTATTACTATACCCCGAAATTCTATGCAGGCGCATCGCTGCTTGATATGTTCTCTTTCAGCGAGCAAAGGCAGATCTATTATAGCCAGGGTTACAGTTTCGCCAACCTGCGTAAGCACCCGCACTTGTATGTAACGGTGGGTACCATGTTGCGGCTGTCTGAACAGATAGCGTTGAAGCCTTCTGTTATGGTAAAAGAAGACTTTAAGGGACCTACAAGCGTAGATTTTAACCTGATGGCTTTGTTCCTCGATCGGTTTTGGCTGGGCGGTTCATTCCGCACGGGTGTAAGCTCATCATCGAAAAGCGGTTATCAGCCGGACCTGGAATCGTCCGCCGCAGTGAGCCTGATGATGGAATTCTTTGCCACCGAGCACTTGCGTATCGGTTATGCCTATGACATTACGACGAACGGTATGGCCAGTTATCAGAACGGAACGCATGAAGTGTCTGTAGGGATCGTATTCCCCGGCAAATCAGGTAAAGAGCGGATGCAGAATCCGAGGTTCTTCTGATCGTGTTTCCCGTAATTATATCGTTTTAACGCTTAGTTATGAAGATCAAATTGTTTTTGCAGACCTCTTTGTTAATGTATATCTGCATACAGGCTTCCGCACAGGAACAAAAGCCCATGATACAGGTGGCAGACGATCGTTTTGCAAGGAGCCAGTACGCTGCGGCAATTCCGTTGTACAAAGACATCGTGCGGAAGAAAGCTGATAAAGCTACGTTGCGTAAGCTTGCTTATGCTTACCAGTCTGTCAATAGTTATGCAGAGGCGGCAGATACCTGGTCGCAGATCACGAAATTGCCGGATGTGGAGGCGCAGGACTGGATAGGATACGGTGAAATGCTGAAAAGCCTCGCCAGGTATGAAGAAGCAAAGTCCGCTTTTTTAAACGCGGGCAGCGATACCCTCCTGAGAACAGGCGAACGGATTGCAGGATGCGATTCGGCAATAGCCTGGAAGGCTTTGCCGGAAGGGTATCTTGTCAACAATTTTGAAGCTGCCAATACCACCTCGGCAGACTGGGGAGGTGTGGCCTTCCCCGGGAAAGCCCTGGTATTCACGTCTACCTACCCAAGATATGATATGCTGGATCCCAAAGCCAAAACAGTGGCTTATCCCGACAAACGGACCATGACGCCGTTTGCGAAGATCTATGCCATAGACAGTTCACGCGCACATCTCATTTACGGTCTGGCGCCATCGTTCAACCGGCATAAATTCCATACCGGGCCTATCACCTTTTCATCAGATTATCGGACTGCTTATTTTACGGTGACAGACGTGGAACGGATACATTATGTCAGGGAGAAAAGGGGCGTCCGGGTAGGTGACCGCAGGCTGGAGTTGTTTGTCAGCAAACAGGAAAATGGCGTATGGAGAAAAGCAGAACCGTTTATGCATAACAAGCCGGATTCTTTCTCGTTAGGCCATGCCGCGCTAAGCCGGGACGGGCGCGTACTGTATTTTACGAGCGATATGCCGGGCGGTTATGGTAGCCGTGACATCTGGTATTGTGAGCTGAAGGCGGACAGTAGCTGGAGCGCGCCAAGGAATTGCGGCCCTGTCATAAATACCGCTGAACAGGACGACTTTCCCAATGTCAACGACAGCCTAGGACTGTACTTTTCCAGCAAGGGCCATGTCAATATGGGCGGACTGGATGTTTTTTATGCCATAGGGAGAAGGACCAGTGGCAATCCGTGGTCAATATGAAGAGCCCGGTGAATTCCGAAGGCGATGATTTTTGTTTTACGGGAAGTACGGAAGGATATTGGCTACTTTCATCCAACAGGCCGGGAGGTAAAGGAAGCGACGATATTTATCAAGTAGTTTATAATGCGCCGCCGCCGGTATTGCCTGGCATTACTCCTTTAATCCTGCAGACGACCGTAACGGACCAGGGCGGAAGCATTTGCCCGGCGCCAGCGTCCGGCTCATGGAATTGCCCGATAGCCTTACCTGGACACGGTTGACAGACGAGCAAGGTAATACTTACCAATTGACGGAAACTCAAAAGGATTTGATATTGCCGCTGAGTTAACAGGATACACCGGCAACACCGCTTCGGTCGTACTTCCTGATCCGCGCAATACCGATACCGTAAAAGTGACGATCGTCTTGCATAAAGCAGAGCCAGGCCTCCGGAAAGGCAGTACATTTACCCTGCGGAATATTTACTATGACTTTGATAAATGGAATATCCGTGAAGACGCATCCACTGACCTGGATTCACTTGTGAATATCTTGCTGGCGCATCCCACGATGAAAATTTCATTGGGTTCTCATACAGACTGCAGGGGCACAGCTGCATATAACCAGCAATTGTCGCAACGGCGGGCTGAGTCAGCGGTGCAATACCTGGTGAAGATGGGAATCGACCGGTCCCGGCTGGTGGCGAAAGGATATGGAGAATCTCAACTGATCAATCATTGTGATTGCTCTGCGGGTTCCACATGCAGTGAAGCGGCGCACCAGGAGAACAGGCGGACGGAGATTACGATATTGGAGGAATAGCACTTGAAGGGAACCAGAATTATACAAATCCCGGCAATGAAAATTGCCGGGATTTTTTTGCGAGTCGAATCTTTATTCATCTAAACGCCACTTCCGCCTATCATCTTCAATTCAACCTTGTCCGCTGTCTCATAGGCAACATATCCCAACATCGTGCTGCCGCCTTTAAACTTCAACATCACGCCTTCGTAGGTCTCCTGGCTATGCCAGAATTATCGCGTTGAAGTTTGCTGTGAAAAATGAACAATAATGAACAGACGGGTTCATCGGATATATTGTTAATTTCAAAGTTGTATTGTTAACTTCAAAGTGAACCCTAAAATGGAGATACGATTGAGTAAAGTAAAGAAGACAAAAATAGAGGCACGGCAAGATGTGCATGAGATCATGCGGATGCTGCTGAAGCGGAGCAGAAAATCGACCGGGACCGGGAGCATCTGTGGGTACTGGGGCTGGCGGCGGATAATACCATCCTTTTGATCGAGCTGGTGAGCATGGGGTCGGTTACGCGAACGATCGCCGAGCCGATGGAGATCTACAGCCTCGCCTTGCAGAAGCGCAGCGTGAAGATCATCCTCGTACATAACCACCCGAGCGGGCTGCTGAGACCCTCTGCGGCCGATAAGGAAATGACGGATAGGATGATCCAATGCGGCAGGCTGTTAAAGGTGCCGGTGCTGGACCATTACATCATCAGCGATAAAGGATACTTCAGTTTTGCAGAGGATGGGTTACTGGCCGAGTTGGAGCAGAGCACCAAGTACATGCTGGAATATGAGGTAAAGGCGCTGGGGATGAAGGAAGGTAAGCAGGTCGGGGAGAAGAACAAAGCCCGTGAAATGGCACGGTTGATGAAGGCAAAAGGCTATGCAGTAAACGAGATCATGGAATTGACCGGGTTGGAAAAGGCGGTTATCCAGCGGCTGAAAGTATCATGAGGCGCAGTGGCGCAGAGGGGGCCAAACGGACTCATTATCGGGTTATTATAGTTATTTAGAATCATAGTTAAATGATTTATATTCGTTTGTGATTATTTATAGCTTTAAGGTGGTAATCCGCCTGCAATTGGAGTTCTCCATCGATTACCTGATGGCTCAATTGTTGGGAAGATGCTGCGAATATGCCGGATTGCGTTGCCAGGCCGGTATAAATTGATATTTTTGTCTAGATGATGCGTCCTGATAAAACAAATAATATTAACCAGTTGCGGGATTATTCCAGTCTGTTTTCCCGCAGCGAAGTGATGCGATGGTATAAAAGCGACTGGTCTTCGTTGAGAACGAAGATAGATCGGTATGATCCGTCTTTATTGAAAAAACACTGTAGTTATCTGACCTATCTCAAACGGATATATAAAATACTTGAAAAAGAGTATCCAAATGAGTATGTGTATAAGAATGAATTCATAAATAAATGGTTGTTGCGTGAGCTTGGCGAAGGTGATTCTATTGTTTTCAATGAGTTAAGGCTTGGTAAGGCAATTGCAGACCTCGCCATGTTCAATGGGGTTTCAAAAGTTTTGAGATTAAAACTTTGCTGGATAGGGAGTCAAGATTAAGCAATCAGTTGGAGCAATATTGTCGTCTATTTAACGAGGTGTACCTGATTGTTCCGGAGACTAAATCAAATCTGTACCTGAAACGAAACCCAACTACAGGAATCATTGCATATGATCAAACCAACAGAACTTTTTCGTTAATCAGAGAGGCATCTTATAATGAGGAGATTGATGCGACAGTTTTAATGGAGGTCGTACATACGCATGAATACATGAAGATAGTCGAGGAGTACTACGGAAGTAAGCCTCAGGTGAATGATTTTAATAAATTCGGGGTTTGTAAGGACTTGATAAGCCAGATTCCTTCCCCTGCATTGAGTAAGCTGTTCGTTAAACTTATGAAGACAAGGAGAATTCACAATGAATTTTCCAGGAGGGAATATCAATTTAATCAGCTGTTCTTGTCCATGAATTACACTACTAGTCAAAAACATCAATTATTGTCTAACTTAAGTACAATCATCTCTTGATGTATTATCCCTATTTACGAGCGCGGCAATTCGAGCTTATTGCAGTTAGAGAGCTGGCGGCTGAAGGCTCGATCCGAAACAACGTTATCCCTGTGCTGGAGCCGGTAAAGGAGTCAATCAGTAGCCTGAATCTGGCGAATAATGCGTTATTGAATAATGGGCAAACGGCTTATTTGATCCTTAACCCGCTGGTCGGTGAGCTGCCAGGGGACAATGAATATTTCAGTGCTTATCTGGCATCGCTCGGGAATTCAGGTTTTTTGCCTGCTTTTCACTATTGTAACAATTATGACTTCATTAACGCCACAATAAATAAGTTCAACTTTACCGCGGGGATGCTTATCTGCTACTCGCACTTTACAGATGATGCCGAATTAAGGGAGCTTTGCGCAAGCGCATCCATCAGTCATGTGATGGTTTTAGAACCTCAGAAGAATCGTAGCCTGGATCGGTACATCAAAGGTATAGGAAAGGTATATATCCGATTGGATGACTTGTTTGAGAAGCAGGAGAAAAATGCCAATTATCTCAATATTCCTGCACATAAACTTTCTGAAGAGCACCTGTATTATCAGCAGGATGGCTACCAGGGTTTTTCAGATTTCACCGTTTTGCCTGGCGAATATGTTGAAGGTGGTAGTACACCAAGAGCAGTAGTAATTCACCTAAGCTATATCAATTCGCAAGAGGAGAATCAAATATGGATCAGGCATTTTACATCGGAAACGAACGATTCGATTGCTAACGTCCAGGGAAATTTGCAGAAGCGGCGGGTAAAGCCATCGAATTTTGTGAAACATATCCGTTGGATAATTCAGCTGTGGAGGAATTAAGAGAATACTACAGCAGTCTCAAGTATCCAGGACTCGGTACTGTTAAAAAAATTTCTATCAAGAATCATCTTCTGGTGATTAACAGTTTCTTAAGCTTATAGCATGGCGAATGTTTGTGCCCAGTGTTTTACAGATCGGGAGCTGGTTGCTTTTATCAATAGCCAGGGTAGGTCAGGTGCCTGTGATTTTTGCAGGGCGGAAGTCGCGGCATGTATCAAGATCGATGAATTGTTTGATTTCTTCTCTGAACTGCTTGGCCATTTCAAACCTGATGGAAATGGTACTATGCTTAAATCTCTCATCCAGGGAATTGGAGCTTATTCAGTTCACTGGAAAAGGGTTACTTGATTCTGAACCATTTTCTTTCGAATGTTCAGACGCAATTATCGCATGCTGATGAACTTGTTAATTTCAGTGATGAGATTCTTGAAAATGTGGGTTATTGGGAAACACTAAAGCAACAGTTATTCACCAGGAACAGATACATCACAGACGTTAATTATCTGACCGATGAACTCGGTTGGGACGGTTTTTTTAGTAGCCAGATTGAAATTCCTCAAGGGCAGCCCTTGTATCGGGCCCGTTTGCATCACAATAGTGGAGAGCCTCCCTATGTAATAGGAGAGATGTACTGTCCACCCGCTGCATTTTCAACTGCCGGAAGGGCTAACCCTGCTGGTATACCTTATCTGTATCTAAGCGACAATCCAGAGACTATACTATATGAGATCAGGGCTTCTTATCTCGACGAGGTTTCCGTCGGGACTTTTACGGTAAGTCCAAATCTTGTGCAACCCGTAATCATTTCAGATTTTACCGAATCGATTACAATCTTTCATCCTTCCAGAATTGGCAATAGAATCAAATCGACATTACTCAAGCAAAAAATAAGCGCCGATTTGTCTAAACCGATGAGACGGTATGACTCTGAATTAGAATACATTCCTACGCAGTTTATATGTGAGTTTATCAAGATTTACACTGGTGTTAGCGGTATTAAATTCAGGAGTTCGCTCCATGTGGCGGGTAATAATTTTGTGATTTTTGACCAGGGACTGATGGTTTGCACTGATGTAAACCAGGTTAAGATACGGGTGTGAAAATCTCTGTTTAGGGTAATTTTTCACGCCTTCACATCCTTCCGCCATGCATGGATTAGAATTTCCTTCGCCGTCGTATCCAGTTCTTTTGGCAATCTCTTCTTTTCCACCAGTGTCCAAAGCTGGTCGAACCCGTTCCAGCTGCTGCCCAATTTTGCGTGGCGGCGACCTTTAAGTGGAAGGGATAAGCGCCGAGCATGACCGATTGCAACAGCTCCCGGCTTATTTTGTCCTGGTTGCTGCCGATGACCTACACGATCATTCTTGCGGATAAACCGTCTCTTTTCATGCGCTTTTCTCCTGTTTGTAGGGATGGCCGGGATTGAGCTGGTTGCGGTAATTGTAGGCTTCCGTAACCCAGACCCTCCCGCGGGCATCGATGTCCATGTTCGTGGGGTTGGTGATCATTGGCTCGCTGGCGAATAATTTGATTTGCAGGCCCTCCCTCGCTTTGAGGCCTTCCGCGGCATGTTCGGGCTGTCGGAGTTGGGCTTCCGTCAGCGCCACAGGCGGATTTTACACTTTTTCGGTTTTCCCTGTCTGCATGACGCAAATAATAACATGGGAATGAACAGGTTGAGCACCAACCTGGAGTGAACTGGTTTCATACGTGGAATATTATTAAATGTTGTATTGACACTAAAGTATAAATTAGGATGGGAATCTTTAAATTTTGATCGTTCTTTTTGTGCAAAAAAATCCGCAATTTCTTTGGATGTATAGCGAATTATATTAATCTTTGTTACGGTTAACCGATTGTCCCTTATAACCAGTCCAGAATTTTAAAAACCATGAATTATGACCTATGAAGCCCGATAACCGCACCATGCAGTTATCTCCCTTATGTTCGAAAATCGAGAAATAATTACCCATTACTTAGTGTTGAGTAGCAATTATTCCCAGGCCTCTTCATGCATATAGTCTTTGATTGTTAACAGATCACTGAACGGAAGTGCTTTGATATATTCCTGTGCCCAACATTACCATGAGTTATTAGTATACCCGTGTTGCAACCATACGCATTACAGCGCTTTGCGTCTGTCAGTGCTGTAGCTGCGACCTGATTTGTCATGTAAGCAGGATTCTCTGATTATTACGCCCGTATGCCCGTAAGATTTGCCGGCAACAGGGATTCCCTTGCCTTGTATAACCTGTTTGAAACATATATCCTACATATCATTTTGGTTGCTGCTGTTATCCTTGCCTTTGCAGGCGCAGGTGATAGGAGATGGCGCCGGTATAGACACGATGGCCGTGTATATGCGCGGCAGAGGCTGTAAGTCGGCCGTGCTGCTTTTTTGCCATTTGAACGGCAGACTACTTACATATCTGGCGTTGTTGCCGACAGGCAAATGAAAGCTGATACTTTACCGCATCCAGCTCCTGCCCGCAAACCGCGCTTATTAACTATGCACGGTAATGTGACCTATATGGGATATTATCAATCCAACGAAGACAGCACCCACCGGAAAAAGAAATTCACCAACATACGGTTCAAACGAACATAGAGATCAGTATCAGGGAACGGTATCCTATGCGGCTGAGCTTTAGTACCAATCAGGGCAACTCCCGCCTCTTCCGGAACTTTACCGGCGTTGGACTGCAGTTCACCCGGCAACTGGCTTTGCAACACCTGGCCCGGCGCGCAAGGGATGTGGGAAGCCGCTACGCCTGTGCAGATGGAAGGATTGAAGAAATTGAAGCTGCAAATCGATTCTTTGAAAGCATTGGTCGCCGGGCTGGAGATGCCGGGTCATCGCGCACCGGGCATACAGGAATCGATAGAGGACGTTGAGCGCTTGTATATCCGGCGTATCCGCGATTCGCTCATTCGCCTCGGTATCAGCACCGGGTTGCCGGCTCTCCCTGAAGTAAAGGTTGCTTCAAACTCAACAATCGATTTGAAAAGCCTGTCCGAGCGGATCGATAGTTTGCGGCAGGCCATCCGGATACTTGACGGACGTTATCAAAAGCAAAAGCTCCGGCTGACGGGGCAAAAGGAACAGTTGCTGGCCGTTCTTGAAAATGCAAAGAATGAACGGGAGATGCTGGATGAGCTGAACCGGCTCCACTTGCCGGATTCCGTCTTGCCGAAAGGTTACAAATCTATGCTGGCCTTCCGGTCGGCAGGCATTGGTACCACCCATGTCGACTACTCAGAACTTACCGCCAGGAACATCCGTATCACCGGTTTCCAGGCGGAATATAATCCTTCGTTTTACGTCGCCGCCGCATCCGGAGCCGTGGATTACCGGTTCAGGGATTTTATGAACAGCGGGAACCGCTTCCGGCAATACCTCAACATCGCCCGGGTCGGATGGGGCATGCGGGACGGAATAACATCATCCTGTCTTACTACTTCGGGCGTAAGCAGATATACAATTTTAATACGGACAGCTCCGCCGCTTCACCGGATCATGCGATCATGGGCCTGTCGCTGGAAGGGCGATGGCAGGTAAACAGGAACACGTTTGTCATGGGTGAGGTTGCCAGGTCTTCGTTGCCAAATTATGCGCGGGAGAGCCATGGCGGAAGCGGCCTCGTTACAATGGATACTAAGGAAAATTCTGCCTGGCGCTAAGTTTCAGATCAATAGTGCCCAGGACATCAACCGTATTCACCGGGATGTTCAAGCGGCTGGGCGCTAATTTCCAGTCATTCAGCCTCTATGCGTCCGGATCCGGTCAGAGTATCTGGATGATCCAGGCGGAGCAGCCTTTCTTCAGCCGGCAGTTAACGCTGACCGGCGGTATCAGGAAAAATGTCTATACCAGCCTGATGGAAGGGGCCATGTACCGGAGCAATACCACCTTCAAAAGCCTCCAGGCCACGTTCCGGCGCAAACGCTGGCCGGTGCTGTCTGCCGGTTATTTTCCCAGTGTACAGATTATCCGGATCGGTGAAGGGAAGTACACCGAACAACTCTTCAATTCATTCAACGGTACTGCCAGCTATATGTTCGATCGCGGTGCGGCAAGCTTCGTTTCGATGTTTACCGTGAACAAATTTTTCAATCAAAGGGGTGATTCCAACTTCGTTTATTTCAATTCGACGAACATGATGCTACAGCAGTCGATGGATTGGAACCGCTTCACATTTACCGCGGGGGCCACACTGTCTGCCAACAGTGATTACCGGATCTACGGCGTGGAAGGAGACGTTCAGATGAAAGTCACCCGTTGGCTCCGGATCGGAGGAGGGCTGAAGCATGTACGTCAGACAGATCCCGGATACAGTGCCACCGGATTCACCGGCAATACTACCGTTCAGATACCCTTTATCGGAGAAATTTCCCTGTTGGCCGAGAAAAGCTTCGTGCCGGGCATGCAGCGGAAACTGGAAGAGGTGCGGACGGGGCGGATCACCTATACAAAAGTCTTTTAACTCGTTGGAAAATGCATAAATACCTATTGTCAGCTTTCTTGTTGATGGGCCTGCAGGTAACCGCGCAGGTCAGTATGACGGTTCAGCTCCCGCCGGCAGGCGTTCTGATAAAATCCCAGTTGTGGCAGGTGTCGCTGCTGTCGGCCTCAGACCGGCCTACAGTGGTGCAGGTGTCGCTGCGATTGCTGGACGCGCAGACGCGGCAGCCGGTGATGTCGGGGCTCACCCCGGAAGTCATCATTCATAAGGGAATAACCGTCATCGGCGCCAATCGCTCCCTGGTGGCGGAATACGAATATCTCTCCCCGGGGATCGACCGGACCCTGAACGGACTGCTGCCCGTGGGGAATTATATCGCCTGTTACAGCCTACTGGTGGCGAACGATAAATCGGGCAGCCAGCCGGGAGAAGATTGCGTACCGTTTACAGTGGAACCGCTGAGCCCGCCGCTGCTGAATTACCCTGCGCATAAAAGTGTCGTCGAAACCACCAACCCACAATTCAGCTGGCTGCCGCCGGCGCCGTTAAAGGCTTTTTCGGATCTGCAATACGAGTTCCTGCTCACGGAAGTACACAACGGGCAAACGCCGGAATCTGCCATCCAGCAGAACATTCCCGTATACCGCGCCACCCGGTTGAAAAAGAATTTTCTCAACTACCCGGCATTCGCCGTTCAGCTGGATACGGCCAGGCAGTACGCCTGGACAGTATTAGCCCGCAACCAGGATGTTTTTTCCGGGCAAGCGGAAGTATGGTCATTCCGGTTCAAAGGGAAAGAGCAGCAGGCGCGCGACAAAGGCGTCTACGTGCGGCTGAAGCGTGATCCGGACGGCGCCGTGGTGGATTGCAGCCAGTCGATCCGGGTAGGATACGACAACGAAACCGCCGATACCACGGCACTTTGTGAAGTGCTGGACCCTGAGCGGGGAAACAAACCGGTTTTCAGCCGGACGATGCCCATACACCGGGGAAGCAACCAGATCGAGATCCCGCTTGACCGGAACGGGAAGTGGGAATACGGAAAGATCTATCTGTTCAGTCTCCGGAACAGCCGGGGAGAAAACTGGCAACTGAAGTTTATCCGGCACAAGCAATAAAGCAAAAGACCAATACACAAAAATATCATTCCATGATTTTGGCGTTGATTTCAAGAGGAAGGAAAGCGATCGCGATAGGTTGTTTATCGCTCATGTATGCGGATATGCTTTGTCCTGCCACCGCAACGGCCGCAATTCCGCTCTCGCCGCGCATGCCCGGCAGTTCACCGGTTGCGGGATCAATTCGCGATCTTTTTACCTGGGAGCACCTGCCTCGTCCAAACCGGTAGAAATGCCGGCTGACGAAGTGTCCCCTGCCGATAACGGTGGTCCGGGGCAGCCGGAGATGCAATCCTTTTCATCGGTCAGTGATGCCAACCTGGTAGACCTGTTCAGTGGGGATTTTCATTATTCCATACCGCTGGTAGAAGTGGGTGGTTACCCAATCGCACTGGGATATAACAGTGGGATTACCATGGACCAGGATGCCAGCTGGGTAGGATTGGGCTGGAATATCAATCCCGGTACCATTACGCGGAACATGCGCGGGTTGCCCGATGATTTTAACGGAACCGATTCCGTCAGGAAGGAGATGAATATCAAAGAGAACAAGACAGTGGGTGTGACGGCAGGGTTTGATGTGGAAGTTTACGGTTTGCCACTGTCGCCAAATGTCGGCCTTAGCCTCGGGGTATTTCATAATGCCTATCGGGGTGGGGTTTAGAGACGGCCGTGAATGCTTCCATAAATGGCGGTGCAATGGGAGTTGACCAAATGGCGGCAGGCCTGTCGATAACCAATAGTTCCCAGGATGGTTTTGGGGTCAAGCCTACGATCGGTTACCGCGTTAATAAAGAAAAGATATCGGCGAAAGGGGGAATTGGAGGTACCATGACAGTCGGTTTACCATATAATTCGCGGTATGGTTTACGCAGCCTGGAAATCAATTCCAATCTGCAAGGGGAGGGGCACGAGAATAACCTGACCGTTGCCAGATCGGTCAATAATCTGATGAATTCCAACATCTCTTTCGCCAACCAGACATTTACTCCGGACATAAATATGCCATATACCAACCATAGCTATACGATTACCATAAAGGGAGGATCGGAGCTGTTTGGCATAGATCCCAATTTGTTCATATCCGGATATCTCACCCGCCAGTTTATCGATAAAGACGACAGGGTGAAGGTGATCCCCGCATTTGGGTACCTCAACTTCCAGGATGCCGAAAGCCGGCCCGATGTGCTGCTCGACTTTAACCGCGAAAAGGATGTCGACTATCGTGAAAAACCGGGCATGCCGCACATTGGTATGCCAGCCTATACCTACGATGTATTTACCATTACCGGTGAAGGTACGGGCGGTACTTTCAGGCCATACCGGACAGACATCGGGTATGTGCACGACAACCAGATGAAGACCAGGGACCATTCCGGCCGCTTCAGCGTAGACCTCGGCGGAGGAAATTTGGCCCACGCAGGGTAGACCTCAATGTAACCCGCGCATATTCCGAAGCGGGGCCCTGGGTGAGTGAAAACCCCTGTCCCGCACGCTGGCCTTTCGCAAACCCTTAAATACCAACGAAGCAGCTTATTTCCGAAACCCGGGAGAGCTGACGGTCAACACCCGGGATTTCTACGACGCCATTGGCGGCGACGATGTGGTAACGGCCAACCTGTTCCAGCCGCTCAGCGGTTCCATGATCATGGCTACCAATTCTTTCAGCCGGTATAAAAACCAACGTCACCACGGCAACCTGGTGTTGAATGCACAGAACGCCGTTAAAAAGGACCGCGACAAACGGACCCAGGTCATCAGCTACCTGACTGCGGAGGAGGCCTCCGCTGGCGCGCTGTCGCGGTTTATCGAGGTGCATGCGCTAAACAAGTTCAGCCTGGATAGCTGCGGAGATAATGCCATTGATCAAGTTGATGGGGAAGGAGACGGTTTGCGGGGATGGTACTACGACGGCAAGGGATGGAAGGACGACCATTATAATCATGTGGATACCGTCGTTAATTTTTCTGATCCCCAATCTTTTTCCGCAGCATGGCCGCATGTGGTCATACCTGTAGGGCCGGAGAACTTTTCGGTCCGCTGGACGGGCCGCATTAAAGCGCCGCTCACCGGCACATATGTCTTTATTGCAGAAAGCGACGATGCTTCAGAATTGTTTATCAACAACGAGCAGGTGATAGATAACCGGGGCGAGCACCCGGTGGTGGCTGCCAGGGATACCTGAATCTCGTGGCGGGCGAAATGTACGACGTCAAGCTGGAATACGACCAGGGCCAGGCCATGCGGCAATGCGCCTGAAATGGATCCCGCCCAATCAACCCGAACAGATCATCCCTAAAAAGTATCTCTATTCTACCCCGAGGCCTGATAAGTATGAGGTCAACGAAGCGCTGACACTGGAAAGGCGGGTGAGCGGCAAACGCAAGCCCGGGCACCTCTCGGAAGTAACGGTACTGAACGCCGATGGAAAGCGCTATGTATATGGCCTGCCTGTTTACAACCTGAAACAAAAGGAAGCCACGTTTTCCGTAGACGCTTCGCGGGCGACAGTTGCCGAAGGTATGGTGGGATACACCAAGGGCGTCGATGATTCTATGGATAACAACATCGAACGCGATCAATACTTCAGCGCGGAAGAAGTACCGGCCTACGCTCATTCCTTCCTGCTGACCGGGATCGTTTCCGCGGATTATGTAGATATGAAGGGCGACGGTATCACTGACGATGACGCCGGAGAGGCCGTGAAGTTCAATTACACCCGCACCGCCTCGTCCGCCAATCCCTATGGATGGAGGGCCCCTTCCTCAGACAGCGCGTCTTACAGCGAAGGGCTCCTAACAGACAATCGCGACGACAGGGGCAACTATATTTACGGCGAGAAGGAACTTTGGTATCTCCATTCCATCGAATCCAAAAACATGATCGCCACCTTTGTACTGGACGACCGGGACGACATGCGGTCCATGACCATGAACGGCGTCCGGACAAATACAAAGCAAGGGAAGAGGCTGCGGAGATCAACGTCTATACCAAGGCCGATTTCAAGAAATACAACGTCCTGGCCACGCCAATAAAGACCGTTCACTTCCAGTATAGTTATGAATTATGCCCGGGTATTAACGGGCCGGGATATGTGACCGGTAAGCTGACCCTCCAGAAGGTATGGTTTACCTACAACGGCAACAAGAAAGGCGAGCGAAATCCATACATATTCAAGTACAATCAGCGCAATCCCAGGTACAACGCGCAATCTTCCGACCGCTGGGGCACGTATAAGGAACCTATGCAGAACCCGGGTTCTGTAGCCGGTAATGTAATCACGAATGCTGAATTCCCGTATGCATTGCAGGATAGCGCCAAAGCGGCCGCAAATGCCGCTGCATGGGCGTTGGACTCCATCGTAATGCCGTCGGGCAGCAGGATGAAAATTACCTATGAGTCGGATGACTATGCTTTTGTACAGCATAAGCGGGCAATGCAGATGTTCAGCGTCGCGGGCTTCTCCAGCGACGTGCCCGGCCAGTCAGCGATCTGAAGCCGGAGCTGTATAGCGGGTTTTCAGACTGCATGTACGTGGGTGTGCATGTTCCACAACCGGTATCCAGCAAACAGGATGTGTACCATCTGTACCGGAAGGCATTGAGAAAACGCATTTCCGGTTGCATGTAAAAATGCCGTCAGACAAATGGGGAGCGGATTCGAAAACGTTCCGACCTACGCCAGGCTGGATCTGGAAGGAGGGTACGGATACATCAATAGCGGAAATACCATCTGGTTTAAAGTGAAACCGGTAGATAAAGATGGCGCACCGGTCGGTAAAATGAGCCCCATGGCCAAAGCCGCGGTACAATTCCTGCGGATGAACCTGCCGTCAAAGGCATATCCCGGATCGGATATCGGGGACAACATAGGGCCCGTGGAGGCGATGAACCTGTTGTTTTCGATGGCCGATAATGTGCATAATGCCATTCATAGTTATGATCTCACGGCCAGGAGCAGGGGCTGGGCGAAAAAGGTAGATCTTTCACGGACGTTCGTTCGCCTGAATAATCCTTTCTTTAAAAAGATGGGCGGCGGCCACCGCGTAAAGCGCATCGTCATCTACGACCACTGGAATGCAATGACAGGCCAGCGGGAGTCTATGTATGGTACGGAATACGGGTATACGACCAACCGCGTCGTAAACGGAAAGAATATGACGGTCAGCAGCGGCGTGGCGGCCTGGGAGCCTGGAATAGGTGGAGAAGAGAACCCATGGCGGTTGCCCATAGAATACACAGAACAGCTGGCGCCGCTGGCGCCCATCAATATGGGGTACACCGAAGAACCCCGGGAGAGTCCTTCTTCCCGGGCGCGTCCGTCGGCTATAGCAAAGTGACTTCCCGCTCGATTCATACCAAGAAAGTGCGATCTGCCAACGGGTATACGGAGACGCAGTTTTATACGTCATACGATTTCCCGACGTTCACAGAACGCACCAACCTGGCGGATGGCAAAAAGCGGTACCGGCCCGTATTATCCAAATTCCTGAAGATCAACGCGAAGCATTTTGTAGGACTGACGCAGGGATTCAAGGTGGAGATCAATGATATGAACGGTAAGCTGAAATCTACCGCCGTTTATGCCGAAACGGACGCATCGTCGCCGATTCAGTATATGGAACATTTTTACCGGGTTGAAAACCAGCATGCCACGCAAAAACGCCTGGTCAATACGGCGCAGACCATGGGTGCTTCCGGCCTGATGGAATCCGGGTATACCATCGGGAAGGATGTGGAACTAATGGTAGACATGCGCGAACACCGGCAGGTGACGAATGGTAACAACCTGTCTCTCAATGGCGACCTCTTTACTGTGGGCATCTTTCCATTTTTGATACCGACTTTGATCAATATGGCGCAGCGTGAAGAGAATAAGTTCCGCTCGGTGGCTACCACCAAAGTTATCAGCCGTCATGGTATTCTCGATAGTGTCGTGGCGATCGATAAAGGCAGCAAGGTAGTAACACGCAACCTGGTCTTCGAAGCGGAATCCGGCAACGTGGTGCTGAGTAATGTACAGAACGAGTTCAATGACCCGGTGTACCGGTTCAATTATCCTGCCGCCTGGGCATACGATGGCATGTCGGGCGCTTACAAGAATATAGATAACCGCATTAAAATCAGGGAGATCCACGGCGGAAGGGCCGAGCAATATTCCCGTTTTGCCGCCAACGAGCTTTTTGTGGCGGGAGACGAAGTGCTGGTGCAATCGCTGCAGCGCACGGGGGACGATCTGCAACCAGATGTTCGCCTCCTTTGGCAACTGGCAGAAGATATGGGCGGTAGACGCCAACTATCTCGATTCTACTAAAACAGGACCTGATATCTTTTTCGTGGACCGGGACGGCAAACCGTTTTCCGGGCATAGCGCGAACATGCGCGTAATCCGCTCCGGCCGGAGGAACATCTCCGCCAGCGTAGGGGAGGTGACCTCCCTCAAAAACCCGGTAAGGCGAATCAATGGAAAGGATACCCTGGTGTTTGATGCCGATACCCGCGTGCTGCAGGCGTCAGCGGCAGAATTCAGCGATATCTGGAAAGTAACGGACAAGAAGCTGCTCCGGACGATCACCAACTGCGTGCCGCAATCCTATGAAAACTACCTGGCGAGCCTGGGCGATTGTCCCGAACCCATGTTCACCAACAGGCAGGTCAGCAAATCGTTCCATAGCACGGAATGCCTCGCGGGCATGCAATCCAAAGATGTGGTATATACCGTTTGGGCGGGTATATATGCATCCAATGTGAGCCAGGCCGCAGCCGATGCGATGGCCATGGCCGATATCGATGCCAACGGACAGGCGTATGCCAATTCCAGGCGGAATGCCTCTTTTATAACGAAGTCCAGTCGGTTACCAAAATTAAAAACGACTGCGGCTTAGGGGCCGGCTCTTCCGTCACTTATACGGTTCCCGCCGCAAAATATACCTCGGCCCTCAGCCAGGCGGACGCCAATGCACAGGCGCTGGCTGAAGCCAATGAGCGCGCGCAGGAGAATGCCAATCTGTACGGAAATTGCGGCTTCCAGAATCGGTATATGTCCGTGAATGTACTCCGCAACTGCGGTTCGGGAGGCACCGCTACCGGCTATGTGTATATAGTTGCAGCGGGCAAATTCACTTCCGCCATCAGTCAGGACGATGCCGACAGGCAGGCGGATGAAGATATCCAACAGCATGCGCAACGCTTTGCTGACAGTCTGGGCACATGCGTATGGACCAACGCTGTGAATACCCGGACTTATACACGGAACAATTGCGGGACGGGGAATGTGGGCGGAACTTATGATTACACGGTGGCAGCCGGTAAGTATTCTTCAAACATTAGCCAGGCGGATGCAGATGCACAGGCAGAACAGGAGCAACTTGCGAATGGACAGGCAAGGGCCAATACATACGGCACCTGTACCTATTACAGCGCCGCATTCGGTGACGACTTCAATAAAGACGATTGCTTAGAAGGTGAGGGGGAATTAGTGCACTATGCTTTACCGCAGGGTGCCTATTCTTCCACTATCAGCCAGGCGGATGCTAACCAGAAGGCCCGAAATGCTGTGTATGCCGATGGGCAAGCATATGCCAACGCAAATGGTAATTGTATATTTTTTAACAATTGGGTAGATGGACCATTCCAGAAGAACGATTGTACGGGAGGTAGTACGGGGTCGTTGGTGTACTATTACGTGGAACCGGGCACTTATATTTCAACCATCAGTCAGGAAGATGCCGACCAGATGGCTATAGCCGCCTTAAACGCAGGAGGGCAAGCCTACGCTAACGCCAACGGTACCTGCGCATGGTACAACGCTGCATATGGAAAGAACTTCGTGAAGAACAATTGTTCCTCTAATGGAAATGGGTCTACTGTCTATTATGAGGTGCCCGCGGGCATATATACCTCCACCATCAGCCAGGCGGATGCCGATCAAAAGGCGATAGACGCCGTGAACTACGACGGCCAGGAATATGCCAATATCAACGGTACATGTATCCCGATACCGACGAATGTTTACGCGAAAATCTTTTGCTGAATATGCAAAATGTGTATGAAACAGTGTCTTATGCATATCTCGAGACCACCACGCACGATATAGCCGTGCGGTTCTTTTCAGACGCTGCCTGTACGATACCGGTAGAACCCGGTTCGCTGACGGTCAATGTATTTGCAACCGTTGAGACGCAGGTGGTAGATGAAGGCGTGCTTACAACGGAGCCGCCCTTTAATACAGCAACGCAAAGCTACCAGACTTTCGGCCAGACATTTTTGGTGGGCCGCCGGATGACCTGGCAGGAGATATCCACCCGCAGGTGGGACGGGCAACAGCAGGAGATAGAGGCGAATCCTGTCGTTACCACCAATTACCGGTACAAACTCGCGCCAGGGACCGGGTACATTATCGTCAACTGATCAAACAATTCCGAATCATGAATTGGATAATATATAGAATCGGCTGGATCGCCACGTGCCTGATAATGCTGCTGAGCAATGCCCGGGCGCAGGTGCAGGGCGTACCGGTGAAATACACGACCGTAGGCGGCGTGGATTTTTATGCGAAGCTCTGGCTGCATCAGACAGATGCGGGAACAGTAACTAATAAGTATGAATATAAAACCTTCCGGAAGTCTGAACTGTTCGTATCGTTTTATGCTGATGCCGCTTGTACGGTCCCGTTTGCGGTGAATAATTTTCCCCTGCATATAGAGCAGACAATTTCCCACACTAACTGGATAGACGGCCAACCCAGTACCAATGTTACGAACGAAAACCAGTCCTACTATTGCAACGGGCCCGAAATGCGGTTGCTCATGTCCTTTAAATCCTGGGAAGAGTATTGGGACCGTACCTACTGGGCTTACCTGGAAGATATGTCCGAAGATCATAACCTGATGGAAGTCACCTTCACTTTGCTGCCCGGCGGCCCGGCACCGGAACCTGAGCCGGGCGGAGACTGCTCCTGCAATTGCCTGAAGCCTTTCTTCGATTACCTGATCCAATCCAAACGGCTGTTTACCCGGAAAGATGAAAATGTAACGATAGGATTTCTCGTGCAGGACGCGAATTACGCGGGCTTCCGCTTCAATCCACAGTCCTGCGCCTTATTGGCCGAAAACATCAATAAGCCCTTTTATGCGACAACGGCAGACAGCGTTTCCCAGGTTTACCGCGCCCGGTTGGGGGACTGCAACGTGTCTATCCATTCTGCCAGCAGCAGTGCGGTGAATTTTCTCCAGCTGGTAAGCGGTGTATGCAATAACGCGGTGAATGTACCTTATACCGGGCCTGGCGGCACGGTGCAGGCGCAGCTGGAGCTGGACTCCTGTTTCATTTGCTCGGAAGCTACTTCCACCGAATGCTACAGCGCCGTGACGGATACTACCGTCAACCCCTACACCTTCGGCATCGTGGGTAACTGGCGTGCCGCAAGGAGCTACGCTTACTACGTGCCCCGTGCAGAAACGGAGGGCGCCGCGGTAACGGATATCCGGACCTACGGAGCTTATCAGTCGTTCCGCCCGTTTTGGGCGGCCGGTCAGGCTGCCAGGATCCGGCCGCAATACGATACGCTCCGGTGGGCGTGGAACGCCGAAGTGACGAACTTCAACCGCCGCGGGCTTGAACTGGAGACGGTAGACGCATTAGGGCGTTATAGCGCGGAATTGTATGGATTTGACGAAACGGTTCCGGTTGCAGTGGTGCAAAATGCGCGCCTCCGGGAAAGCGCCTATGAAGGATTTGAAGATTATAACCCGGGAAATACGGATTGCCCTACCGGCGACTGCGGCGGAAACCGGGCGCTCGATTTTACTTCCAACATTTCTTTACTGGATACTTTGGAGCAACACACCGGGCTGTACAGCCTGAAAGTGCCCGCCGGAACTTCCGTAGGGATATCTGCCGCCATCCAGCCTTTGCAGGATGGAGCGGTCAACTTCACTTTCCGCCAGACATCCCGACCCTGCGGGATTTTCGGAGGGAAGACGCGCGAGTATCTCGAAGATATCCGCATCAACTCGCAGGCCATCATCCAGGGGTTTTCCCCGCTCGCGGGAAAGAAAGTGCTGGTCAGCGCCTGGGTTAAGGAAGCGCAAGACTGCAAATGCACCAGTTATAGCAATAACCAGCTGGTGGTACTGGTGAAAAATGGTGCAGACAGCATCGCAGTAACGGCTCAGCCGGCGGGCCCCATTATCGAAGGCTGGCAGCGGATAGAACTGGTGGCCGATGTGCCGGCGGACGCGGTCAGGTTTGCGCTTTTCCTCAGCGCCACCGCCAACGCTGACGTCCATTTCGACGATATCCGCGTGCACCCCTTCAACGCAAATATGAAATCATTCGTGTATCACCCGGTCAACCTCCGGCTGATGGCGGAGCTGGATGAAAATAACTATGCCACGCTGTATGAGTACGACGATGACGGCACGCTGATCCGCCTGAAAAAGAGACGGAGCGAGGTATCAAAACTATCCGGGAAACCAGGTCCAGCCTCCTGAAAGAGGCGCCATCAAATTAATCAATATGAGAAAGTCTATCTATTTACTGCTGATCGGATGTGCCATGTTCGCATTGCCCGCCGTGGCGCAGAAGGGGAAAGATCTGGATGCGTTGGTGACGGCAATGAAGCGATTACAGGATTTATATACGGCGCAGCCGGTGTCCTTCGAAGTAAAATATACCTACACGCCCGAAACAGATCCGGCGCGGGTGCTGGAAGAGATGCAGGGACAGACGGTGTTTGACGGGCGCCGCATCTATAACCGGATCGACAGCATGGAGACCATTATCAACGAACAGTTCCGCATCATGCTTTTTGCCGACGATAAGATTATGTACGTAACCCGGGTAGACAGTTCCCGGGGCGCCGACGAGCCCGCCGGACAATTACGCGCCATACTGGAACAGGCAGCCGTCGCCGCCTGTGAAATGCAGGAGTCTGACGGCCTGGCCAGCTACAGGGTCACCTTCCTGCCGGAGGCTCCTTATAAGGAAATGTTAGTGCAGGTCGACTCCCAGACCGGGTACCTCCAGTGGATCCGTTACCTGGTGAAGCCAGACATGCTAGGCGACGAAGTGGAGGCGGGGCAATTGAAGCCCGGAGAATGCGCGGTGCTGAGCATCCGATACAGCAACTTCACTAAACCGGCTAATTCGATGCTTTTGATACAGCCAGGTATTTCAGAACGGACGGAGATACCATGAAAGTAACCCCGGTTACAAAGACTATCAAATATTTGCAGGACATCCCAATCTATGAATACCCTATGAATCCAGTTTATATTACAAAATCGGGCAAACGTTGGTTGCTAACGTGTTGGATCTCCCTGGCCGCCATGTTGCTCCTGTCAGAGGCGAAAGCGCAGAACATTACCGTGTTCAGGCAGTCGCTGGAAGGCGCTAAAGGACAGTTGTCGACGGATTCATCGGTGACGGTGCAGGACAGTATTTTCTTTGACCCGGCGCAGCAAAACCGGCTAGAGTTGCCGTACAAAGTACGGAATGTAGTGACCTTCCGGATCAATGAGCATGCAAGCCGGTACCAGCCGTCCGCCTATGCGGCGGATGTTCAGTTTCGCCTGATCTATACCAAGCCGGATCATACCATCGATTCCGTAGACACGCACCTGCAGGTGAACTACGACTCCGCGGGCGTATACACCGGGCGCAATTACCTCGTTTTCGAGAACGCCCACAGGTTGACCGTAAAAGTACTAGGTTTTCAGTCGGGCACACCTTCCGCGATTCAGTCGCTCATGCTGGACGTGGAGATGCAGGCATTCCCCGTATATAAACTGGCTTGTGTGGATGATGCTATCCGGACGATCAACTCCAACAATCCGCCCAATACCGACTCCACCGATGCCATCCTGGTGTCGTGGCCGGCGGTGACGGGCGCCGACGAATATGACCTGGAATGGGCGTATATCGATTCCAGCGCGCTGGGCCGTTATGGAAATCCCGTCAACCCCAAACTGATATTCCGGAATAATGCCTCTCGTATAACGACAGCCGGCAATAGCTTTAAAATCCCTTTGCTGTATGATAACGGGGAAATTGTTCTACCGGGTCCGGGCGGTGCAGCAGAAGGAACAATGGCAGCGGGTGGAGACATCCTGGAGCTCGGACTTTCCTGGCGGGATGGGCGATTACAGTTTTTGCGGGCACCAGCGCCGGCTGAACTGGCAGTCGACCGTTTCTTACGCCGAAGGCGGAAAGCATAAGGCTGTGGTGCAATACAGCGACGGCAGCCTTTATGGCCGCCAGACAGTGACCAAAGACAATACCAGGGAAACAACCCTTGCCACGGAGAACTTCCTCGATTACCAGGGACGGCCCGTGATACAGGTACTCCCTGCGCCTACCTATCAGCCGGTTATCAAGTATAACCGCATGTTTAATACTGCCGAAGATGGTTCGGAGTATACGAAAGGCATGTACGACAGCCTCGGCAGCCCCGCCCAGTTCCTTTCCGCCAGCGCGCGGCCACTGGGCTCCGTTAGTGGCGCCGGTAAGTATTATTCCGCTCAGAATCCGGATAAGAACAATGGTCCCGCTCGGTTTATCCCGGACGGGCAGGGGTATCCCTTCGTGGAAATCTCTTATACGCAGGACAATACCGGGAGGATCAGCCAGCAAAGCCAGCCCGGTTCCACGTTTAAGCTCGGCAGCCAGCATGAAACGAAATACTACTATGCCGGCGCCGCCCAGGATGAGCTGGATGCGATGTTCGGTACCGAAGCAGGTGATGAGAAGCACTATTTCAAGAACATGGTGCGCGATGCAAACGGCCAGTATTCCGTGAGCTACCTGGACATGAAGGGCCGCACCATTGCCACGGCACTGGCCGGCCGGCCAGACAGCGCCGCGATGAGAGACCTGCCGGGATATGCATCTTTCGGCCGGCTGGATACACTCTCCGGCCAGGGCCGCACGCAGCTGAAGGATTGGGTGATGGAGACGAAGAAATCGCAACTGGTGCCCGTAGACGGGGACTACTCGTTCCGGTATAAACTTCAGGCCCCGTGCTGACCATGAAAGACAGCGCCGGGAACGATGTGCCCTTCAAGGCGCTCTATGAATTAAGGATCACCATTACCGACGATGCTTACAATCAGTTATTGGGCGGGCAGCCGTTTGATACCATCATTAAAAACTATGGTCCTGCCGATTTCACGGCCGCCGATCTGGACTTTACATTTACCAAACGCCTCCTCAAAGGGCAATATGAAATCACCAAGCAGCTGAGCATCAGCCGCGAAGGGATGGATTATTACAGGGATAGCCTCTTCGATAAGATCAACCGCCGTACCCTCGTGGAGGAATTCATCCAACAGCAAAAAGACCTGTTCGTCAAAACCAATTGTGCGCCCACCTGCGAAAGTTGTATCGCCAGCCTGGGCAACTGGGAACATTTCAGGTCGCAATATATGGCGCAGGCAAGTATTGGCACGGCAGACTCCGCCGCCGCCCGGCCCGCCGCCGAAACGGCTTACGCCCGCGCGCTGAAGAACTGTGATGCACTCTGCGGAAAAACCAGCGAGATTGATGATATCCGGACGGCGATGCTCGATGATATGATGGCGCCATCGGGGCAATATGCCAACCTGGAAGACAGCCTTTTCAGATATTCTATCTTCTACCGCAGTGCCGTGGGCGTGCAGGCGCCGTATCAGCTGGGCACCGTGCGCTACCTTAATGAAAACGGGGAGGAAGACCTCGTGTACGATGAATCTATCGGAAAATACGTGTCGCCCAACAGTTTGTCGGCAGAACAGTTTGCGGACAAGTTCAAATCGTCATGGGCGGAATCCCTGCTGCCGCTTCACCCTGAATACTGCAAGTTGCTGGGGCATGAAAAATATAAGACCTCTCATGAATACGACCGGGATTTTGAATTGACGGATTCGTATGCGGAAGCAAAAGCCAAAGGATACCTGAACCCTATCGGCAACACCGCATATCCGTACACTGTCAATAAGATAGACCCTATCTACATTCAAAATCCCGTAGTGGGCGGGCAATCCGTAAAAGCCAGGATGGAAGGGGAAATGCAGCGGTTCGGGGACGACTTTGCGTATTCCATCTGGAGTATTGCCGTCATGAGCGTGAAGTGTCCCGATGGCGGTTTGAACTGTATCAATACCTATAACCGGGGCGATAATGTTTTCGAAACGTCCGGATTATGCACCCCGGACCAGGATATGGCCTGGCGTTCGTTCCGGAACCTTTACCTCCAGAAGAAAAAGTGCTGATGCAGGCGCTCGTGGGCAATGGCGACTGTCCGGGCGTAACCGTTCCCTCTCCGTCATTGTTAATGGCGGCGGGAAAGCAATCGCAATTTACCTCCGCATCCGAAGCCATGGCCGCCCACGGTCTTTCTTACCTGAACGGCGCCACGGAGGCGCAGGGGAAAGACAGTGTAAAGGAAGGGTTCGACAGGTTGATAGCCGATAACTGCCGGAGCAACGCGCTTCGCTGGATGCAACAGTTGGCCCCTGTAACTATAGCACCACCGCCCTGGAAACGATTATCCTTCCACGGCTGATGCAAGTGTGTAAGGAAGGCGGCGACGCCAATCACCTGTATGGTTCCAGCACGGTTCGTCCCGGGAGCAAATACCAGTATAAAAGCTTTGAGGCCGTACTGGAAGAGTATAACAGGCAAAACGGGATCACTAACCCGGTAGTCTGTAATGAATATATGATCACCTTCCCGAAGCCGTATGATAAACAATTACCGGTCGGGAACAAAGGTTGGTTTAAGCCGGACGACTGCGAATGCGGCAAGCTGGCGCAGCTGGATGCGGAGTACAACCGGTATAAGAAAGCGGAAGACGTAAACCTGTCTGCATATATCCGCCGTTCGCGGAATGTGCTGGTGCTGCAAAGTGATCTCGACATCCTACATAATTCCTGCAACAATACGGCAAATGGCTGTTCGTACCTTCCCGCGGGCGTGGTGATCCCCGCTATCATGCAATGCGGTACGGCGCCGGCATGCATAACCTGTACGCAGGTCAATGACGGAATCGCGACTTTCAGCGCCAAATATCCCGGATCGTGCCTACTATCGGGGAGGATACCGCAGTGGCGAAAAATGATCTCTTCGCCGCGTTTATGAATGCCCGTTTCGGGTTTAGCAAGGAAGCCTGGGAGTACCTGGCGTTCCGCGACAGCTGTCAGCTGGTAGTGTCCAAAGATTCCATGGTCTGCACGAATGGCTCTCGCGCCTACATGCATGTGTTTAATAACGGGGGACGGATATGCTCAAGGCGATTGCCGCGGTGGGCGATTCAGGGTTCATCCTGGCGGGTTATACGACTGGATGCACGAACGGGGGCAGGATGCCTACCTGGTGCGGACAGACAGGAACGGTAACCTCATGTGGGCCAAGACATACGGCGGTAGTGGAAATGACGAATTCGGGCATGTGGTGGTTACCTCAGACGGCGGCTTCCTCGCCAGCGGCACCACCCGGTCTTACAGACAGCCGCAGGGCGGGATGTTCCTGGTTAAAGCAGATGCAAACGGAGTTGTGACATGGAGCCGTGAAGTCGGCTTCGGTACCTCCGGCGGAGAAATCAGCGGCCACGCCATCGAGCTGCAAAAACTACGACGAACGCCAGGGCCTCGTCTTCCGTTCCGGCATATGCGCTCGTGGGGGCTTACAATTATTCCCCGGGATGGGTAGACTGGTTTGCCGGTACATTGACCGCCCAGGGGGAAATGGTCTGGATGGAACATCTTAATAGCAGCAGCACGGATGACGCCGGTGTGAATGTGATTGAAGACGGAGATGCCCTCGTGCTGGCAGGGCATACCGGGGTAGGGAACAGTCCCTATAACTGTGCTGTGGTGAAGCTGAATAAGTTGAACGGAGATGTGATAAAATCCGCGGCTTATGACGTTGACTATGCCACTAACTGGGTAGGGCCGATCGTTAAATCGGCGGAAGGATATAAGATACTCGTTTATAATTCTGCTGGTTTTGGGGATCCAATGGCCGGGCATCCATACTGGATATCACCAGCGAACTGGTGGCCATCCGCGCGCAGACATTGTCTGTGCCTTCCGGTACCAACCCAGCCGCTACTAACGTAATGCCAGGCCGCGACGGTAGCTTCTGGCTGATGCATGGCGCCGTTGTAAACGGATCGCCGGAAGACTTATATCTTACTAAACTGACTTATAATAATACTGTTTTATCCACCAACCGGCTCGTTGTTCCCGGTGGGCAAAGTCCCTACAGGCTGGCGCTCGGTGCGGATGGGGGCGTAAACGTCAGTGGCGCCTCCATTGGCAGATCCATGCTGGTGCAGCTGGATACGGCCGGCCTGACGGGTTGTGTAGACGCAGCGGCCACCGTTACCAGCACATCCGTTTATGTTTCTAACGTATCCGGGAACTTCGGATATGGAAGGTATTACCTGCCGGCGCGCCCGTTCGAGATCACTGTCACCGGCGTGCCTTGCATGCCGGCGGAAGCCCGGGAAAGCTGTGCAACGGAAGATTGCTTCATGATCTCCAACAGCCCGCTGCTCTGTGGTAATACCGAGCCAGTATTTAAGCCGGTAGATGTAAACGAAGTGTCGGACTGTTCGGACAGCACCTGGTTTGCCGTGACCACGGGAACGGAACTTTACAAAGCCTACCGCGATTCGCTGCTTACCACTTTCGACGATAAGTACCTGTCTGCCGCTATGGAAGCGCCAGGCAGCGAACTGCTCACGTTGTCGTATAACACCAGTGAGTATCATTACACTTTATATTATTACGATCAGGCAGGCAACCTCGTGAAAACGGTGCCGCCCGCGGGTGCAGTGGTAGATATGACCAAGACCTGGACAAACCAGGTGAAGGCGGCCAGGGCTGCCGGTGCTGTAAAAGTACCTGCCCATACTTTAATCACACAATACCGTTATAACTCCCTGGGTGCGGTGATCTGGCAGCAGTCGCCCGATGGAGGGATATCCCGGTTCTGGTACGACAGGCTGGGGCGGATGGCTGTGTCCCAGAATGCGAAGCAGCTGGACTATAACCTGTTCAGTTATACCCGGTACGATTACCTGGGCCGCATCGCTGAAGTGGGCGAGTTAACCAGCACCACGGCTATGACCGATGCGATATCCAGGAACGATGCAGCGCTCGGGCAGTGGATGACGGATGCCGGTCCGAGCCGTACGCAAGTATCCCGGACGCACTACGACCTGGCATCGCCTGTTTTAACGAACGTGGCGCTGAAAGCAAAATACCTCCGCAACCGGGTGTCCTGGACGGCGCTGTTTAATACCGCGCCCGATGCCGCGGGTCTCAACTATGCATCCGCGCAATTCTTCAGCTATGATATTCATGGGAACGTGGATACGCTGTTGCAGGATTATAAAGCCGGTGTGATGGCATTGGCAGGCAACCGGTTCAAAAAAATAGCCTACAACTACGACCTGGTGTCCGGAACGGTGAACCAGGTAACCTATCAGCCGGGAGCTGCCGATGAATTCTCGCACCGGTATGTATATGATGCCGAAAACAGGCTGGTGAACGTAGAAACCAGCCAGGACCGGATCTATTGGGAAAACGATGCCTGGTACCAGTATTATCAGCATGGCCCGCTGTCGCGCCAGGTGGTGGGGCAGCAGCAGGTGCAGGGGCTCGATTATGCGTATACCTTGCAAGGCTGGCTGAAAGGCGTAAACAGCACGACCGCCTCGGCGGCCAGGGACATGGGTGCTGATGGCGCCAACGGGGCGTTGCAGCGAAGGATGCATTTGGGTTCAGCCTCAATTACTATGGCGACCGCGACTACCAGCCGATCGGGCCGGGGTCCCGTCCTTTTGCATCTGTAACGCCATTAGGGACGAACCTGCGGCCCCTCTTCAACGGCAATATCGCGGCTATCAGCCTGGCGATGCCGGGCGTAGGGGAACCGTTGCTGAACGCCTATGAGTACGATGTTCTGAACAGGATCGCCGGGAAACAGGTTTTCCGGAACCTGGATACGGTGGCCAACAACTGGGCGCCATCATTGCTGGAAGACTTTAAAGAAGATTTCAGCTATGATGCCAACGGGAACATCCTGCAGCTGAAGCGCGCGGGCAACCATTCTTACGCCGGCAAGCCGTTGTCGATGGACAGCCTGTTTTACAAATACGTCCCCGGAACGAACCGCCTGGCGAGCATCGAAGACAAGATTCCAGCCGGCAATTACCCGGACGATATTGATACACAAGCGGCAGACAACTACGCGTACGACAAGATCGGCAACTTGACCGGCGATGCCGCTTCCGGCATCAACCGGATCGACTGGACGGTATACGGTAAGATTGCCAGGATCATCAAGAGCAACCAGGATACGATCAGTTATACCTACGATGTAACCGGCAACAGGATCAGTAAGACCGTTAACGGGAAAACGACTTGGTATGTAAGGGACGCCCAGGGGAACGTGCTAAGCGTTTACAGCGCCGGAGACGCTGCGGTGGCTGAAGGTAAACTGTCGAGGACGGAGGTTCACCTGTATGGAAGTTCCCGTTTAGGGCTTTATGAATTGCAGACGAACGTGGAGACGCCGGCGGCCTTGCAGGAAATTGTGATCCCGGGTCTTGGGAAAGGGTATTATTCGGGTTATATTAGGGGTCGAAAGTTCTTTGAATTGAGTGACCACCTGGGAACGTCCGTGCCACGGTGAGCGATAAGAAGTTCGGGGTTTCTGAAAACCAAACGGATATCGCGTATTATGTTCCGGAAGTGCGGTCCATGTCGGATTATTATGCGTTTGGAAGTGGGATGCTTGGGCGGAGGGTGAGATTGGGTGAGGGGTATAGGTATGGGTTTAACGGGCAAGAGAAATCTACGGAGATCGATGGTGGAGAAAACTCCTATACGGCGGAGTTTTGGCAGTATGATGCGAGAATAGGACGGCGTTGGAATTTGGATCCGAAACCATATGTAGGAATTAGTGACTATTCTACTTTGGGAAATAACCCGATTCTGAACGTTGATCCAAATGGAGCTTTGTTCTTCGGTGCATTTGGATCAAGTTCAGATCAACGGAAGGCTGCTCGTAGTTTTCAGAAAGAGCATGGTGGTGAGATAAAGAATTACTGGAAAAGGGATATATCGGTAAAATATCAGAGCAGCTATAGCCTTGGGAATGTTTTTAATGTTGAAATAAGAAACCAACGATTTAATAAAGATGGAGGATTATTTAGGCCTGAAGGGGAAGTTAGAGAGCATGTTCCCGGTGCTATGGAAAGATGGAGCAAGAGTGAGGATATAGTAGATCAGTTTGCGTATAGTATTGCAGATGGCTTCTATGTTACTGGCCAAAATTTATTTACGAAGCATTTGACCGGAGCAAGCTATGCATCTCATTTGGGAGGGGGCTCGCGAATACGAACGAAAATATTTCAGCATTTGTAACAGTAGGGACGACACTTGTTCCGATGGGAAAGATACCTCTTGCGAGGTCATCAGGTATTGGTATTGGGAGTAGATTGGCTGGTTTTGGGGACGATGCTGCTATTTTGGAAAACGTAGCTAATCTTGCTCCTAGAAGAGGTTGGTACGATGTAGTGATTCATGGAACGGAAGATGGATTGGCGTTTACTCAAAATGGGTTACGTATGTCGGCTGATGATTTGTATAACCAAATGGTTAATATGGGTTATAAGCAAGGTTCGGCAATAAGATTAATGTCCTGTTATTCGGGTTCTCTTACAGAAGGTGCCGCCTTTCAATTATCGAAACTTGCTAACGCGCCGGTTGTAGCTCCCCAAAGTTGGTTGTCAATAACAAATGGAGCAGGCATTTACCCCGCAGGTAAGTTTTTAGTAGGGGATGGCCTTTGGTTTAAATTGTTTAATGCAGTAAAATGAAAGTAGTTGGTTTTTCAAGGGAAATGGACAGTAAGGTTGTAAAGGGTGAATATTTGTCCGACGGTTTTGGTTCAGTAGTTATGGAAATAGAGGAAAGCGAGAAAGTGAAGGTGTTGGATTATATGGAGCGGGCAGAGCGAGTATTTTCAATTACATTGTCCTTGTTTGATGACAGAAAATATATTGGTCCCTATATGCTATTTTCCGATGGTGAATGGCTATGGCCTAGTCATTACGTCTATTATTTAAATAAGAATGGTTTAAAGTCTTTTGACTCGGCTTTTTATAGTCATATTAAGAATAAGGATTTTGATGTAGGGTTACTTTCTTCTGAGGATAGGAAAATGATTGGGGTGTTTATAGAACGATGTTTATTGAACGTAAAATAAAATTTGTAAAAGGAGGTGTCTGATTTGGGCTCCTCCTATTTTTTTCTATTAGATGCATTATTTACCATACGCTTTTTTGTTTTTAAAATCCCTGATCATCATATCGATGTGGCCGAGGACATACTCTTTAGCCTCAGGCGGCAGTGCATTGTTTGCTTGCAAAATGAATTGTGATACAGGAAAGGTTTTTGCCCTAACATTGTTTTAAATATCGTGTTAAGGAAGGATAGCGTTCCTCTAACAACCTATGCTAACTATTTTTTGCAAAAATTAGAAGGCGGGTTTGACGAGATACAATTGGTTAGTACGATTCCGTTTAGTATAAATGGCTTGAGTTCAATTACGTTAGACTATAAAATGCTTACAGATGCTACACATCTTGGCGGGACAACTTGTGTGGTAGACCTTGGTAAGTATATATTATTCATTAATGCCATGGGAGGGAATGAGCCTGAGGGGGCTTATGTCGCCCAAAGGAAACTTTTTGATGTTGTTATTAAATCAGTAAGGAAGCTTTGAATTTGGAACCCATAGATCATTAAATTTTTTTAGTTCTGGTCCGATATTACCCAAACTGTAATTAATATCGCCATCATCATTAATATTTGACGTTGATTTGATGGCGAAAACAAGCGTAACTAGAAATGCTATATCAGTATCATCATCAGCTTGGATATAAATTTCCTTTATGGAGTTTATATTTACTGATGACTCTGACATCGCTGCAAATTGCTGTGAGTTTTTGAAAAAGAGATTTTGTTTCCTTTATGCACGATAACTTCATAAAAGTTATTGTTGAAAGTGATTGTGTAATGAGGTGCTTTTCTTGCTTTAAAGAAAAGTGTTAGATATTGGTCACCTGCGTTTATATATCGAATATTGTACTCTTCGTTAAGTGAAAATGATAAAATGTATGGTCTTATTTTTATTTCAGAAATCATATTATTTTCTTGATTAAATACTTACCATATATAACGCCACCCTTTTATCTTTCTGATTCCTGTATATAAAAGCTCATTTTTTACTCTAAAACCAGCTTCATATGAGTTAATTATCACAGATATATCCATTAGTTTAAGTTAATTAAAACGTTAAGTTTGGTAGGTGAATCAGTTCAGCCTTTATCGATACATTATCTATTCTTCACGGCGCTAGCTATAATAAATGCGCCTTCCTAATTTTCGCTCCCCGGATATAAGTATCAATTAAATCAAACAACACCACCTTCCTCAGCTCCTTGATCAGCTCGATCTCTTCCAACCATTTCAGCGACTCTATATCGATATTGTGCAAAAATACCTACCTAGAAGATATAAATATACATGCTTCCGATTTCTTTGTTTCGATTTTTAAGGATATAACTTATATCTAATATGTTATTGTAACTCAGAGTCTAATATCTGTTTGAGAGAGAATTGTCTCAAATTGATGTTGGGCTTTTTTGTGAACTTATGTTCTTGTTGACCCCAAGGCCGGTGTCTGAACCTGAACAATAATGAATAATATAATTGATCCACGTTTAGTTGACTTCAGATTGTACATTAAATGGAGATTAGATTGAGTAAGGTAAAGAAAACAAAAATTGATGCACGGCAAGACGTATACGAAATCATGCGCACCGTGTTGCTTCGGGAACAAAAGGTCGACCGTAACCGGGAACATCTCTGGGTTTTGGGGCTGGCTGCAGACAATACCATCCTGCTGATTGAGCTGGTCAGTAAGGGGTCATTTACGCGCACGATCGCCGAGCCAATGGAGATTTACAGCCTGGCTTTGCAGAAACGGAGCGTAAAGATCATCCTGGTACATAATCACCCGAGCGGCCTGCTGAAACCTTCCCTTGCTGATAAGGACATGACGGACCGAATGCTCCAGTGCGGCCGGCTCCTGAAGGTGCCGGTATTGGATCATTTCATCATCAGCGAAAAAGGGTATTTCAGCTTTGCGGAAGACGGCTTGTTAGCTGAGCTGGAACTGAGCACCAAATATATGTTGGAGTACGAGGTAAAGGCGATGGGCGTGAAGGAAGGCAAGCAGATTGGTCATAAGACAGGCCTAAACGATAAAGCCCGTGAAATGGCGCGGCTAATGAAAGTGAAAGGCTACGCAATAAAGGAAATCATGGACTTAACGGGTTTGAGCAAAGGAATAATTCAACGGCTGAAAGCTGAATAAAATGTGCGGCTGATTATTACTTTCTGCCGAATGGCGTTGTCTTAATCACCATGCCAACCTACAACTTCCTGAATTGAAGTTGCTGAATCAAGTCCTGACATTGTATCGGGATTGTATGATTGCATCGGTAGTTGGAGAAGGATATGCCGAAAACTCTAAGTGTATATTATGGATGATGATGAAACTAATCAGGCCGATATTACTAAATTCCCTATAAATTATAGTACTAGTAGAACATTGAATGCTGAACAACATTCAACTCCTTTCCCTAAACCCTTTAGGCGACACCCCCATGATCCCCTTAAAAGTCCGCGAAAACGTATACTGATGCGGATACCCCATTTCCTCGGAGATCTCCTTCATTGTCAGATTGGTTTCTTTTAATAGCTGGCTTGCTTTCTGCATGCGCAGGATGTGAAGAGCTGGATGGGGACTAGCGCGTCTTTTGTTTGAACAGCGCGGATAGGTAGGAGGCGGACAGGTGCGCTTGTGCCGCCAGGTCGGCCAGCGTGAGGTTTTTATCCAGCTGTTGCTTCATGATCTGGATGCATTGCTCGATCTGGTTGTCGGATCCCTGTTTCATATAATTGAAAACTGACAACCGGAAGTTCGCGTACAGCAGGTTCTCGATGTTGTTCATGAGGTCCAGGTGGTGGAGGATATCCCAGAACTGGGCGATGCAGCCTATTAGCGGCGGCGTGGTATGGATGGGTTTGCCGTTCATGAGCTAATCGCAGAGCTCATCCGCCAGGAGCCCCGTAAACTGGGCCGTGTACAACCGCCAGGGATTGGGGGATCGGGACCGCAGCGGAAAGGGACGTTTTTTGAAAGCAACACATACTGGTTGGTCTTGATGGCGTGGCGCGTAGGAACGTAGAAACCAGCCAGGACCGGATCTATTGGGAAAACGATGCCTGGTACCAGTATTATCAGCATGGCCCGCTGTCGCGCCAGGTGGTGGGGCAGCAGCAGGTGCAGGGGCTCGATTATGCGTATACCTTGCAAGGCTGGCTGAAAGGCGTAAACAGCACGACCGCCTCGGCAGCGAGGGACATGGGCGCTGACGGCGCAAACGGGGCGTTGCAGCGAAGGATGCATTTGGGTTCAGCCTCAATTACTATGGCGACCGCGACTACCAGCCGATCGGGCCGGGGTCCCGTTCTTTGCATCTGTAACGCCATTAGGGACGAACCTGCGGCCCCTCTTCAACGGCAACATCGCGGCTATCAGCCTGGCGATGCCGGGAGTAGGGGAACCGTTGCTGAACGCCTATGAGTACGATGTTCTGAACAGGATCGCCGGGAAACAGGTTTTCCGGAACCTGGATACGGTGACCAACAACTGGGCGCCATCATTGCTGGAAGACTTTAAAGAAGATTTCAGCTATGATGCCAACGGGAACATCTTGCGACTGAAGCGCGCGGGCAACCATTCTTACGCCGGCAAGCCTTTGTCGATGGACAGCCTGTTTTACAAATACGTTCCCGGAACGAACCGCCTGTCCAGCATCGAAGACAAGATTCCAGCCGGCAATTACCCGGACGATATTGATACACAATCGTCAGATAACTACGCGTACGACAAGATCGGCAACCTGACCGGCGACGCCGCTTCCGGCATCAACCGGATCGACTGGACGGTATACGGTAAGATTGCCAGGATCATCAAGAGCAACCAGGATACGATCAGTTATACCTACGATGTAACCGGCAACAGGATCAGTAAGACCGTTAACGGGAAAACGACTTGGTATGTAAGGGACGCCCAGGGAACGTGCTAAGCGTTTACAGCGCCGGAGACGCTGCGGTGGCTGAAGGTAAACTGTCGAGGACGGAGGTTCACCTGTATGGAAGTTCCCGTTTAGGGCTTTATGAATTGCAGACGAACGTGGAGACGCCGGCGGCCTTGCAGGAAATTGTGATCCCGGGTCTTGGGAAAGGGTATTATTCGGGTTATATTAGGGGTCGCAAGTTCTTTGAATTGAGTGACCACCTGGGAACGTCCGTGCAACGGTAAGCGACAAGAAGTTCGGGGTTTCTGAAAACCAAACGGATATCGCGTATTATGTTCCGGAAGTGCGGTCCATGTCGGATTATTATGCGTTTGGTAGTGGGATGCCTGGGCGGAGGATGTCATTGGGTGGGGGTATAGGTATGGGTTTAACGGCAAGGAGAATGATAATGAGGTGAAGGGGAAGGGAACCAGGTGGATTTTGGAGCTCGGATATATGATCCAAGAATCGGGCGATTTACCTCCATTGATCCATATAGCAGTAAATTTGCATGGCTAAGCCCTTACTCTTATGCATCTAATAACCCCATACGGTTTATAGATGAGAATGGAGCGTCGACAGAAGATCCTGATAAATACATTTATGAAAGACTAAAAATTGATTTGTCGAAGATGCCAGAATCCCATACGACGGCTAATGGTGTGAAAAAAAGAACAGGAACTAGGGCTAATGGGATAAAGGATAATCCGGCTTGGTATTGGGATGAGGTCCGTAATGGCAATCCGTCCATCAATTGGAGTAAAGGAAATAAATGGAGAATAGATAATGGTATTGCGCCGATTGCCGATGCAGAATTTATAGCTGAATTTCCGGCATTTAGTGAATTTAAGAATCAGACATTGGAAATGCACCATTTGAATAAAGAAAATAAATTTGGAATTGCGCTACCTCGCGATCTTCACAGATCGAAGATGTATTACAAAATGTGGCATAAAGTCGGTATGGGTGCTAGTGTACTCGGAATGATGCTTACGGTATATCAGCAAACCTATGGGATGGATCCGTTATTGGTCGGAGAATTTACTGATGCAAAATGGCACGAAGACGAATTGATGATAGCAGAATACGGACTTAAACAAAACGATTATGCTAAGGTTGCCCGTTTTGCCGCAGGTAACAACTCGCGGACGGGTTCTATGCGCCCTGGAACTGTAGGTATTTACTATGCTACACAGGACGAAATGGCGAATTTTCAGTTTTTAATATTTCGAAAGCCGCGCCAGGTACGTTTGTGACGGGCGGATGGAATTCTTTTATCAAAATGCATCACACGCTTCAGCTAGGCTCAATAAACCGGTTACCCATGCCGTTATATTTTTTCAACAAAATGGTACGAGGGGATTCTCTCCTGTAAATGTCGTTGAATTAGTGAAGCCAGAGGCAGTGCCTGCGAATAGCGCACACAGTACTTTACAACTTAAAGTGGATTAAATGAATGTATTACAAGCGAAAGAACTAATTTCTCTTTATCAATATGCAATATTTGCCCAGGTTAGGGAAGTGTTTGATTCAATTGAACCTGAAGATGGATTTGGAGAGATTATAATTGAATTTTCAGAAGATGAATTTAATAATGATGCGTATAATAATTTGTTTATGGCATTATTGAAGCACAGCAATTTTGCAGATATAATACAAGTGCTAAGCCATTTCCAATTTGCGACTGTGATGGAGCTAGACAATAGATTTTTACTTTTTGGGCGTGATAGTAATTATAACTTAGATTTTGGTATTGAATTAACCTCAGCTAAGGTGGTGTTGATTGACTCGGCGCAGGATGCCTATACTTATGCTGCTAAAGGTGAAAAACAGTTCCTTGAGTTTCTTTGCAAATATTTGGAGTATACAATTTTACCGGTAGAGCTGAGGTTGCAGAGTCATGTCCGGACGTTGTATCGGGATTATGTGATTGCATTAGTAGGCGGAGAAGAGTATTCAGATTACTATAATTTCATCTTTATGGCCGATGATGAAACCAACCAAGTCGACTTTATTAAGTTTCCTATAAATTATAATGCTATTACAAAAGTCAGTAACGTTCCTTTTCAAGAAGATAAATTGAATTATAGATATCTATTGCTCAAAAGCTGATGTCAGATGACATTACTGAATCCTGAGTTTGGTATTGTGAAGGTGTTAGATACGGCGAATTGCTTGAAGTATTTTTCAGTTTATTGGTCCTGGCCGTTAATTGAAAACTACGCACTTTAGTGTGAGGGTTTCAGTAATGACTACCAGCCGATCGGGCCGGGGTCCCGTCCTTTTGCATCTGTAACGCCATTAGGGACGAACCTGCGGCCCCTCTTCAACGGCAATATCGCGGCTATCAGCCTGGCGATGCCGGGAGTAGGGGAACCGTTGCTGAACGCCTATGAGTACGATGTTCTGAACAGGATCGCCGGCAAACAGGTTTTCCGGAACCTGGATACGGTGGCCAACAACTGGGCGCCCTCGTTGCTGGAAGACTTTAAAGAAGATTTCAGCTATGATGCCAACGGGAACATCTTGCGACTGAAGCGCGCGGGCAACCATTCTTACGCCGGCAAGCCTTTGTCGATGGACAGCCTGTTTTACAAATACGTTCCCGGAACGAACCGCCTGTCCAGCATCGAAGACAAGATTCCAGCCGGCAATTACCCGGACGATATTGATACACAATCGTCAGATAACTACGCGTACGACAAGATCGGCAACCTGACCGGCGACGCCGCTTCCGGCATCAACCGGATCGACTGGACGGTATACGGTAAGATTGCCAGGATCATCAAGAGCAACCAGGATACGATCAGTTATACCTACGATGTAACCGGCAACAGGATCAGAATTTAGCGCCCATTAAAGTTGATATTGACCTAGACGTTAGAAAATTCAACTTCAAATTTTAATTATTCAACTCCTTTCCCTAAACCCCTTAGGCGACACCCCCATGATCCCCTTAAAAGTCCGCGAAAACGTGTACTGATCCGGGTACCCCATTTCCTCAGAGATCTCCTTCACCGTCAGATTGGTTTCTTTTAATAGCTGGCTTGCTTTCTGCATGCGCAGGGATGTGAAGAGCTGGATAGGGGAGTAGCGCGTCTTTTCTTTGAACAGCGCGGAGAGATAGGAGGCGGACAGGTGCGCTTGTACCGCCAGGTCGGCCAGCGTGAGGTTTTTATCCAGCTGTTGCTTCATGATCTGGATGCATTGCTCGATCTGGTTGTCGGATCCCTGTTTCATGTAATTGAACACCGACAAGCGGAAGGTGCCCAGGAAGCTGTAGAACCTGAAATTCGCGTACAGCAGGTTCTCGATGTTGTTCATGAGATCCAGGTGGTGGAGGATGTCCCAGAACTGCGCGATGCGGCCTACCAGCGGTGGCGTGGTATGGATGGGTTTGCCGTTCGTCAGGTAGTCGCAGAGCTCATCCGCAAGGAGCCCCGTAAACTGGGCCGTGTACAGCCGCCAGGGATTGCGGGGATCGGGGCCGCAGCGGAAAGGGACGTTTTTCGCCAGCAAAACATACTGGTTGGCCTTGATGGCGTGGCGCTCGCCTTCCACCTCGTACCAGCCGCCGCCATGCGCGGAATATAACAGGCTGTACACCGGCGCGCCTTTCGGCTCGCCCCATTCCTTTGTGTCATTTTCCGGGTAAAAACGAATAGCGGTAATGTAGAGGTTGCGGCCCAGCGGATGTACGTCCAGCTTGCGTTGTAGCTGTTCCGGCAAGGTCCATGCAGTAGAGTTGTTGGCGTTGGTTTGGCTCTTCACGGCAGTAATTTAAGCTATTCTTTTCATAACAATCAACATTGTTTAGCCAGAAAAATTGTCCCAACTTGCCAACGATCGGACAACAAGCGCCGGTGTTTAAATATCCACGTGAGGAATGGCAATGTCAACCAACTGATAGCATTAAGACATGCAGCAACTGCCTATTACAGACCTGGCGGTAATCGGAGCGTACCTGCTCGGAATGATTTTGATCGGCGTATATTTTTCGAGAAAGAATAAGAACGCGGCACAATTTACAACAGCATCAGGCACCATCCCCGGATGGGCGCTCGGCCTTTCGCTGTACGCCACTTTTTTGAGCAGCAATACCTTCCTGGGCGTACCGGGCAAGTCGTTCGGCGGCAACTGGAACGCGTTCGTGTTCAGCCTGTCGATGATCCCCGCCGCCTGGATATCCGCGAAGTATTTCGTTCCCTTCTACCGCAACAGCGGCGAAGTGAGCGCATACACGCACCTCGAGCACCGCTTCGGCCCCTGGGCACGTACCTACGCCATGGTCTGCTTCATCCTCACGCAACTCGCCAGGATGGGCTCCATCTTCTTCGGCGTGGCGCTGGCGCTGCAGGCATTGACCGGGCTCGACATGCGCACCATCATGGCGGTGACCGGCGTCTGCATCATCATCTACACCGTGCTGGGCGGCATGGAAGCCGTTATCTGGACGGAAGTGCTGCAGGGACTTATCAAAACAGCCGGCGCCATTATCATCCTCTGGCTGGTGATAGACGGGATGAAAGGCGGCGTCAGCGATATTTTCAGCGTAGGCGCGGCGGAAGGGAAGTTCTCCTCGGCAGCCTCAGCCTCACCAACTTCAGCACCTCAACGGCCTGGTAGTGTTCCTGTATGGATTTTTATCAATCTCAATAACTTCGGAATGGACCAGAACTACGTACAACGCTATCATGCCGCCCGCAGCGAGAAAGAAGCTGCCAGGAGCGTATGGCTCTGCGTGTACTGGTACGTTCCCGTGAGCGCGGTGTTCTTTTTCATTGGCACCGCCCTCTACGCTTACTTCTTTCAACATCCCGAAATGCTGGAGGCCGTGCGCCAGCAGGCGGCGGTGGAACGTGGCGTAGCAGCCGCCACACTGTCGCCGGCGGATTACGGCGACAAGATCTTACCCTACTTCATGGTGCAGAAAGTACCGGCCGGCCTGCTGGGCCACATCATCGCTGCAATCCTTTCCGCCGCTATGAGCACCCTCAGCAGCGGCATGAACAGCTCCGCCACGGTCTTCCTGAAAGACATCTGGCAGCGCTACGTTACGCCGAACCCCACGCCGAAGCAGGAGATGAAAGTCCTTCACCTGGCCACCGTGGTCACCGGCGTGCTCTCCATCTTCTTCGGTATCGCCATGATCGGGGTGAAAAGCATCCTGGATATGTGGTGGGAGCTATCCGGCATCTTCGCCGGCGGCATGCTGGGGCTCTTCCTGCTGGGGATCATTTCCAAAGCAAAGAACGCCGCCGCCGTGGCCGCCACCATCACCGGGATACTCGTCATCCTCTGGATGAGCTTGTCGAAATATTTACCTGAAGATCTTCAGCGCTTTAAAAGCCCGCTCCACATCCACATGGTGATCGTGGTGGGAACGCTGGCGATCTTCCTGGCCGGACTGCTCTTCTCCCGGATGCAGCCCCGGGCACATTCCCAATCATAAAAACCCTGTTTGTTATGCAAAAGAAATTCGTACCGGTGATGATCACGCCCTTCAACCTGAAAGCGCGCATCGACCTGGACATGGTGGAGCACCTGATCGACTTCTACCTGGAAGCGGGCGTGAAAGGCTTTTCGCCAACTGCCTCTCCTCCGAGATGTACTCCATCAGCGAAGACGAGCGCCTGGAACTGACGCGCCACGTAGTGAATTACGTGAACGGCCGCGTTCCCGTAGTGGCAACGGGCTCTTTCGGGCTCACCATCCCCGATAAAGCGCAGTTCACCCGCAATATCCACGACACGGGCGTAGACGCGGTGATCATGATCACAGGGCATTTCGCGAACGTAGATGAACCAGACAGCGTGCTCATCGACCGCTTTCATGAATTCTGCGACCTGACGGGCGATATCCCCTGGGATTGTACGAATGCCCCGCGCCGTATAAGCGGGTGCTGTCGGCCCAAGTGCTGAAGACCCTGCTGGACTCCAACCGCCTGATCTATCATAAAGACACCAGCTGCCAGGTAGAAAGCGTGAAGGAGAAGTTGTCCATCATCAACAACCCGAAGTTCGAGTTCTATGACGCGCATACCCCCAACGCAGTGGATTCCCTGCGCATGGGAGCGGCCGGCATGTCCTCCATCTCCGGTAACTTCTATCCCGAGATCCTGGTATGGCTCTGCAATAACGCCAACGATCCCGCGAAGGCGGACGAAGTTGCCTGGATACAGGAAGAACTGAGAAGGGTTGACCCGCTCATTCACATTGCATACCCGATGAGCGCGAAGTATTTCCTGCAACTGAGGGGCATACCCGTCCGCACGATCAGCCGGGCGCACGTGCTGGAGCTTACGCCGCAGCAGAAAGAAGTGCTGCAGGGCATTCACGCCGATTTTAAAGGCTGGTGCCAGCGGTTGGGCATCCGTGAGGCGGCAACGTCCCACGCTTTTTAGAAATTAATAAATGGTTATTTTCGGTGATTGCCTGAATCGGCAGCGAAGGGTGATGTAAGTTTGCATTCCTGATTCCTATTCCTAAATCTCGCTTTATGAACACCGGCGCCAATTATCCGCAGCAAGACGACAAGTTCCTTTGGGACCGCCTCCGGGAAGGGGACAGGAAGCTTTCGGCGAAATCTACCGCCGGTATTTCCCGCCGTTGTTCCGCTATTGCAGCAGGTTTACACAGGATGCCGGCCTGGTCAAAGACACATTACAGGATTTCTTCACCGACCTCTACCTCCGCCGCGAAGCTTTGCAGACGCCCGATAAACCCAAGAGCTACCTCCTGGTTTCCGTGCGCCGCAAACTGGTTAGAGTGTTGGGGAAAACGGTGTTGTCGCGCGAGCTGCCGGACGACGAAGCGCCATCCTTCCACCTCGAGCTCTCACCCGAAAGTTATCTTATCAGCCGTCAATCTGCCGCGCTGGCGGAGCGCCACATCCAGCAAACGCTCGACCGGCTGACGCTCCGCCAGAAGGAAGCAGTGTACCTCCGGTTCTACGAAAGCCTTAGCTACGACGAGATCGCCGAGATCATGCAGCTGAAAGCGGTAAAATATGCCCGTACCCTGATCTACCGCGCCCTCACCGAGCTGAAGCCTTTGCTGGCAGGGGCGGAAACGCTGCTCTACAGCCGGTAGAAAATATTTTTAAAAAGTGCTTATTCCCTGAGGGCATTTCCTCACTTGTGCGCCTCCTTCTTTCGTACAAGGCTTAATTATGTCATATCAAGATTACGAAGCGGCGGACTTTGCGGCGGATGCTTCCTTCCAGGCCTGGGTGCAGCGCACCGACGAGCAGGCCGCCCGGTTCTGGGAGCAATGGGCCGCGGCGCATCCCGAAAAGCGCTGCGCGCGAGGCGCAGTTGATGGTCCGCTCGTTCAGGTTTCATGCCACTGAAGTTGACCCTGCAGACATGGACGCAGTCAAAGCGGCCATCGACGATGTGCTGGATGCCGGAGACCGTAAAAAAACCGGCGGTTTCCCGTCCGGAGGTTCCTCATTGGCACAGCGGCGGCCGCGGCGGTACTCACGGGGCTCCTCGTCATGATGCGCCCCCGGCTGAAGAAAAGATGCTCACGCTCAGCACCGGTTTCGGAGAAACGACGACCATCCAACTGGAAGACGGTACCGAAGTCTGGATCAATGCCAACTCATCCATCCGTTATCCCGCGCATTTCAGCAGCGCCAGCGCCCGCAGGGTAGAAATGCAGGGCGAGGCTTACTTCAAAGTGAAGCGCGCCCCCAGGGCTGCATCCCGGGTTCGTAGTACATACGGCCCTCACGGATGTGGAAGTGACCGGCACCGCGTTTAACGTCTACCACCGGCACGACTCCGCCGCCATCGCCCTCGCCGAAGGCAGCGTAACGGCCGCGGGCAGACAGATGAAACCTGGCCAGCTCCTGCAGCAGAGCGCCCACGGCATTACGCTGACCAATGCCCATGCGGGCGGCTTTACGGCCTGGATGGACAAGCGCGTGGTGATCCGGGACGGTACCCTGCCACGGTGGCCCTTCGGATGGAAGATCTACGGCAAACGCGTACGCTTCGCACGCCCGGGCATGGAAGCGCTGCCGTTTACCGGCTCGGCGCCCATGGAGTTGCCCGAGGTGCTGATGAAAGCCGTGTGCACGGTGCACGGGCTGAAGATGCGGGAAGAAAACGATACGATCATTTTCGAATAAAGGTCTTTAAAACTTACACTTATGCAAAAGAGCTTTACGAAGCTTTGCGCGGTGCTATGCATCCTGTTGGCTTGCGCGGAATCGCGCGCGCAGGACGCCATGGTGCGCGGCAACGATGCCCGCCGCCATGCCGGCATGATCTCCCTCAAGGAGATGTTCACCGCCCTTGAAAACAATCTGCAGGTGGCTTTCAGCTATTCCGCCGCGCAGGTGGAGGGCAAATGGGTGGCTGAAAAGTTCGCCCGTATCCCCGCCGCCCAGCTGGAAGATCAGCTGTCCAAAGCCCTCGCCCCCGCAGGCCTCCAGGCAGTGCGGATCTCCCAGCGCGACTATGCCATCCGCACCGTTGCCGCCACCGCCACTACAAAAGCGGTAGACCTCCAGGTAACCGGCCTGGTGACAGACGACCAGAACCAGCCGCTGCCCGGCGTGAGCGTGCATGAAAAAGGCACCTCCAACGGCGCCGCCACCAACGCGCAGGGCCGCTTCAGCATCCGCGTGGCCGGCTCTTCTTCCGTGCTCGTGTTCCGCTCCGTGGGCTTTGCCACGCAGGAGAAGTCCGTAGGCCGTGGAGAAGTGAATGTGACCATGGCGCCCGATGTAAAAGAGCTGAACAGCGTGGTGGTAACCGCATTGGGTATCAAACGCGAAGAGAAAGCCCTCGGCTATTCTATCGCTACGCTCAAAGGCGACCAGGTAGCCACCGTGAAAGAAGTGAACGTGGCCAACGCGCTCTCCGGTAAAGTAGCCGGCGTGAACGTGCGCGCCGTTTCTTCCGACCCGGGCGCTCCGTATTCGTGAATATCCGCGGCCAGCGCGATATGAACAGCAACAACAACAACCAGCCGCTCTATGTGGTAGACGGAGTGCCCATCGCCGCAGGCGTACGGAATCCGAAGGAACCCGTGGGCCGCGGTGTGGTAGATTATGGCAGCCCCATCTCCGACATCAACCCGGACGATATTGCTTCCATCTCCGTACTGAAAGGCGCCAGCGCTTCCGCGCTATATGGCTCCCGCGCACTCAACGGCGTGATCCTTATCACCACCAAATCCGGCAGCAGCGGCCGCAAAGGCCTCGGCGTTTCCGTGAACTCCTCCGCCATGTTCGACAAGGCCTGGCTGTTCCCGCAGTTCCAGAACGAGTTTGGTGCGGGCAACCGCCCCGGTACTACGGAAACCATCTCTACCGCATCATGGGGCCCGCGCCTGGATATAGGTACGAAGCATATTCAGTGGGACAGTCCCCTGGATAATAATGGTCAGCGCATCCCTACCGATTGGGTGTCTTATCCTGACCGTCATAAGGATTTCTATCAGACCGGCAGCACGCTGACGAACAATATCGCCATTACCGGCGCCAATAAAGACGGTGATTTCCGCCTGTCTTACACCAACCTGGCAAACCGCGGTATCATTCCCAATACCGATCTGGGCCGTAACACGCTCAACGTGGCTGCGGGTTATACCATTCACCCCAAGGTAAGGGTGAGCACCAACGTAGGGTATTCCAATAACCAAAGCGATAACCGCCCTACCTTCAACCGCGAGAGCGCCAGCAATATCGTATATACCACCACGCCCAACATAGATATCAACAAACTGCGCAATTACTGGCTGCCCGGTGAAGAAGGCCGCAAGCAGTATTCGCACGTGCCCGGCAACCTGGACAACCCGTTCTTCGTGGCGTATGAGTTCGTAAACGGTTATAACCGCGACCGCCTCATGGGCAACGTGGAAGTGAACATCGAACTGGCGAAAGGACTGACGCTGATGGGCCGTACGGCGATGGACAACTACAACGAGCTGCGCGAAAGCCGCCGTCCATTTGGTTCCGTTCGCAACCCTCCGGCGCGTTCTCCTGGAAACTGAGAAATTTACCGAAAGGAATACCGACTTCCTGCTCTCTTACCGCAAACAAGCCAACCAGGACTTCTCCATCGGCGCTTCCGTAGGCGCCAACCGCATGCACCAGAAATTCCAGTCTACCTTCCAAAGCGCCGGCGCGCTGGCGATACCCGGTCTTTATACCATCAGCAACGCCGCCGCAGGATCCGTCACCAACGATACCTACCGTTGGGAGCAACGTATCAACAGTGTATACGGAATGATGCAGGCCAGTTATCGCAACTACCTCTTCCTGGACGTGACTGCGCGGAACGATTGGGCCAGCACATTGCCGGAAGAAAATAACTCTTATTTCTATCCTTCCGTATCCCTGGCATGGGTGCTCAGTGATATGCTGCAAATCAAATCCGGTCCCGTTTCCTTTGCGAAGATCCGCGCCAACTGGGCGCAGGTGGGCGGCAAACCCGATCCGCTGGAGCTGCTGAACATCTTCCGTTTCGGTACAGATTGGGAAGCCGTGAAGAAAGCTACGCAGGATGGAACGCTGAAGAACTACAATCTGAAACCGCTCATTTCCACTTCCACGGAGATCGGCGCAGACGTTCGCTTCTTCAACGGAAGGCTCGGCCTGGACTTCAGCTGGTACAACACCGAAACCGTGAACCAGGTAGTCCGCATCAGCACCACCATGGCATCCGGCTTCAACAGCAAACTGATCAACGGCGGCCGTGTCCGCAACCGCGGCATCGAGGCCCTGATCACCGGTACGCCTATCAAAGGCGCGTTCCAGTGGGATGTTACGGCTAACTTCACGAAGAATAAGAATAAGATACTCTCCCTGCCCGATGGCATGACCGAATACATCCTCGGCAGCTCCGAAGGCGTGCAGTTCGAAGCAAGGGTAGGAGAAGAGCTGGGTAATATGTACGCCCGCAGCTGGGCCACCGTACCCGACGGTCCGCATAAAGGAGAGCCGTTGATCAATGACGGCGGTGAATACACCCGCCTGGGCGTATGGAGCAAGATCGGTAATTACAATCCGGATTTCATGGTCGGCTTCTCCAATACTTTCAGCTATAAAGGATTTGCGCTGAATGTACTGATCGACTGGCGCCAGGGCGGTCAATTCCACAGCTATGTGGCCAAGAACCTCCTGAGCGACGGCCGCACCAAAACCACCCTGCCCGGGCGCGACGAAGCCACCGGCGGCCTTCCCTGGACAGACGGCAGCGGCGAAAACGCAACGACGGCAGCATCCTCTACGGTTATGTGCTGGACGACGCCACCGGCGAGTACAAACTGAACGACAAGATCCTCGATCCGGAAGCATTCTACGGTACTTACTATTGGGATTACCTCAGCCGCTCCACCTTCGATGCAACGTATGTAAAGCTGCGCGAAGCGTCGCTCACCTATAATTTCCCGAAGAAGATACTGGGCCGCCTCCCGATCAGCAACCTGAACCTGTCGCTCATAGCACGGAACCTGTTCACATGGACGTCCGCTGACATGGGCTACGACCCTGAAACCGCCATGACACTGTCGAACGGCGGCCTGGCCAGGGCGTGGGCAGCTGGTCTTTGCCTTACACCCGTTCTTTCGGAGCCAAGCTCGGATTCAATTTCTAAACTGAAAATCCAACGGTCATGCCTCGCATACCCTTTAAATACCTCGCCGCTTTTTCTGCCCTGCTGATGCTGGGAGCCTGCGGCAAAGACATCGAGAAATACAACGTCAACGAAAACGGAGCCGAGAACATCAACCCGGAATTCCTCTTGTCTTCGGTGATCATTTCCACCGCTGGTGACTATCAGCGCGACGCATACATGGACAAGCCCGCATCCGCCGGCCGCTACATAACCATGGTGCGCAACGAAGGGAACGACAAGTTCAACTGGGGCCTGTGAACTGGGACGGCATTTACAGCCGCCTCTCTTACAATAAGAGCCTCCTGGATATGATCGATTACTTCAAGCAGCCGGAATACCTGCCGTTTGCAAGAATATTACGGGCGTTCAACTTTTCCTATGCTTCCGACCTGTATGGCGATATACCATATTCACAGGCGCTCGGCGCAAAGTCGGGTAATAACAGCAAGCCGGCCTACGACCGCCAGCAGGACATTTACGTGGACCTGGTGAAAGAACTGCGCGAAGCCAACGATCAGCTGGCCGCGCAAACCAAGACCATCAACGGTAAACAGGACCCCTGTTTGCGGGCAACGCCATGAAATGGAGGAAGTTTGCCAATTCGCTCCGGCTCCGCCTGCTGCTGCGCATGTCGAAGAATTATCCCGCCGCCTTTACGGAAATGCAGGCGATCGTAAACAACAAAGCGAATAATCCAATTTTCGAGGGCAACGGCGATAATGCCGATATGCCTTATCCCGGTACGAACAAGGAGAACGCCTGGCCCGGCGGCCCGCTGGCCAACAGCCTCGACGAGTTCGACAAGCGCAAGCCCAGCAAAGAGATCGTGGACGCGCTCATGCAGCGCAACGATCCCCGCCTGCAGGCCTGGGTGGCGCCCGTCGTTTCCCGGGGCACTACAGACCCGAACGAATATGTAGGCGTTCCCAATGCCATCCAGGCGCCGTACGACTATAACGGCGGCAACGATAAGATCTCCCTGCTGGCGCCGCTGTTCCGCCTGAACAAGGATACTAAGCTCACCGCTTCCCTGATGACCTACGCCGAAGTGTGCTTCATTCTCGCGGAGGCGGTACAGGCCAACAAGATCACCGTTCCGGGCAAGACGGCCGAAGCGCTGTATTATGACGGCATCAAAGCCAACATGAGTTATTACGGCGTATTGGCGACAGCAGAAGCCGCGAATTACTTCGACCAGGCTTCCGTTAAGTATAACGGTACGCTTCAGCAGCTCATCGGCCAGAAATGGATCGCCATGTTCCTGAAAGGCGCGGAAGGATGGTTCGATCATCGCCGTACCGGTTTCCCAGTGTTCGTGCTCGGCCCCAGTCTGCCTCGCGCGAACTGCCCAAACGCTATATGTACCCGGACACGGAAAGCAAGCTGAACGGTGAATCTTACCGGAATGCAGTGTCCGTATTCGGAGAAGACAAGCAAACCACCCTCATGTGGTACCTTAAGTAAACTATCTATGAACATACACTATGCAGGCAGGTGGCTCCTCGCCACCTGCTTTTTCTTACCAAAGGCGCAAGCCCAGAAAGCCAGGCCCGATAACATCGTACTGAACGTCACGGCAGACCCCGCCCGGTCGGCCGCCGTGAACTGGCGGACCAATGCCGCGACAGACAGCAGCTATGCCGAGATCGCCGTGGCCTCACCCGATCCCGCATTTACCGCTAAAGCCATCCGCGTTCCCGCGGCCACGTCCGGCGTGATGTCGGATACCATTGCGGCGCGTTATCATTCGGTGGTGTTCAAAGACCTCCAGCCCAATACGGAATACGCCTACAGGGTAGGAAAAGGCGACGACTGGAGCGAATGGTTCCAGTTCCGCACCGCCGGCCTCCCTGGTCAGCCTTTCTCCTTCATCTACCTGGGAGACGCGCAGACCAACCTGTTGTCGCTCTGGTCCAGGGCCATCCGCAAGGCCTGGTCCGCCGCCCCGGACGCAAGGCTGCTCATCCACGCGGGCGACCTCGTCAACCGCGGCAACAGCTACCCCGAGTGGCAGCAATGGTTCGAAGCGGGCAGCTTCGTCCACGCCTCCATCCCCGGCCTCATGACGCCCGGCAACCACGAATACCACTACCCGAACGATAGCGGTCAGGTATCCGTGTTCTGGCGCCCGCAGTTTACCCTGCCGGAAAACGGGCCCGCAGGTCTGGAAGAAACCTGCTATTACACCGATGTACAGGGCGTGCGCTTCATCTCGCTTAACTCACAGGAGATCGAGATCAATGAACGCCTGCTGAAAGTGCAGCGCGACTGGCTGGAGAAGGTGTTGCAGGAAAACAAATCCCGCTGGACGATCGTCACCTTCCACCACCCGGTGCTCTCCACCAAAAAGAACCGCGACAACAAGTTCATCCGCGGGCATATCAAACCTTTACTGGATAAGTACAAGGTAGACCTCGTGCTTACCGGCCACGATCACACCTACGCCCGCGGCCGCGATGGCAACCAGGGGCCGGTATACGTGGTGTCCGTGAGCGGTCCGAAGATGTACGAAGTGGACCCCGCCCCTGGATGGCGGCAACGTGCTCCCATGAGCAGTTTTACCAGGTCATCCATGTGGATGACAAATCGATACGCTACAACTCTTACACTGTTGACGGTCAACTGCACGACGCTTTCGAGCTGACAAAGCAATCCGGCCGTCAGAATGCGCTGAAGAATCTGAAGAAATCATGAGACGAATCCTCCTGACCCTCTTGCTGTTTCCGCACGTCTGCCTGGCCATCCGTAACACGCCGGGCGGACTGTGGAAGCAGGCGACCATCGTTTGCCGGCCCGGACATATAGCCGGTACCGTTTTACAGGAAGAGATCTTCCGGAAAACGGGGCTGAAGTGGCCGTTGTCTGCCACCCTGCCCGCTTCGGGGATGTGGTGGTGATGGAAGAGGGGCCGATGGCGGCGGAATCTTACGCGCTGCGGCTGGAAAGCCGGGGGCAGGAGAGTGCTGCACATCGGGGGATCTCAGCAAAGGGGATTATTGTACGGGGCAGGGCGGTTGCTGCGCCTGATGGAATGGGGAAAGGATCGGTGACGCTGCCGGCCGTGGTGGATGAGCGGTCCGCACCCGAAAAGAAGATCCGCGGGCATCAGATCGGATACCGCAACCTCGCCAACTCTTATGACGGATGGTCGCCCGCGCAATACGACCAATACATCCGCGAACAGATCATCTTTGGCGCCAACAGCATAGAAGCCATTCCTTTTATGCCGGCATCGCCGCACTTCACGGTTTCGTCGCGCGAGATGACGAAGAAGATGTCGGAGAGCTGCCAGCGTTACGACGCAGACTACTGGGTATGGACGCCCGCTACCTTCGACCTGAAAGACACCGCCAAACGCAATTACTTCCTCCGCCAGTTCGATACCCTTCCGTGAAAGTCCCCGCCTCGACGCGGTTTTCTTTCCCGGAGGCGATCCCGGCATAACCCGCCTGAACTGGTAATCCCCTGCTGGAAGACCTCGCGGGGCCGCTGAAGCAATTCCACCCCAGGGCGGCCATCTGGTTATCGTTGCAGGGTTTTGAACCAGCGCAGTGCCGTTTCGTGTACGATTACATCCGCGCGAAACAGCCTACATGGCTGGCGGGGTTGGTCGTTGGCCCGGGGAGCCCTTCGCCTGAAGACACCCGCGCCGCCATTTCCCCGCGATATCAACTGCGCCATTACCCGGACATCACGCATACCGTACGCTGCGATTTCCCGGTGTACTGGTTCGATCCGGCTTTTGCCTTCACGCTTGGAAGGGAGCCGGTGAATCCGCAACCTTATTACTATTCCCTGGCCTATCGTGCCATTGAACCTTATATCGACGGCTTCGTCGGTTACTCCGACGGTGCGCACGACGATCTGAACAAGATGATCTGGAACCAGCTGGGTTGGAACACAGCGGCCGATCCGCGCGAGACCGTCCGCCAATACGCCGGGTTCTTCTGGGGCGCCGATGTGCGCGACGCGGCGGCGGATGGCATCCTGGCATTGGAGAAAACTGGGAAGGCCCCATCGTGGAGAACGGCGGCATCGCCGCCACGCTGAGCCACTGGCAACGCCTGGAAGCTGAGGCGCCTGCGCTGAAAGGCGACTGGCGATGGCAGATGATGCTGCTGCGCGCTTATTACGATGCATATACCCGCCTTCGCCAGGTACGCGAAACGGAACTGGAGGAAGCGGCCTGCAGGGCGTTGCTGGCCGGTCCTGCCGCGATGGGCGAAGCGGAGCACATACTGAAGCGGGCCGATTCTTCCGTGATGCCGGCCTGGCGCAACAAGATCGTGTCCCTCTGCGAGGCGCTCTTCCGCTCGGTGGCTTTGCAGACGAGCGTAACGAAATACAAGGCTTCCGGGCCGGAAAGAGGTGCTGTGCTGGATTTCGTGGACCGCCCGCTCAACAACCGCTGGTGGCTCGAAGACGAGTTTAAACGCATCCGACAATTGCCCCCGGCGGAACAGCGCCTTGCCATAGACACCCTCGCCCGCTGGGAGAACCCCGGGCCGGGGAGCTTCTATGACGACATCGGGCACGTAGGCAAAAGCCCGCACGTGGTGCGCGGAGAAGCCCTCAATACCGATCCCCTCATGCGCCGCGGCGATAACCCGGGATTCGACTGGTGGGAGGGCGGCATGAGCCGGAAAAGATTAGCCTGGATGACCAGCATGCGCTGGCCCACCGCCATGCGATACGAACGCCTGGACACTACGGCGCAATACGCCGTGCGCGTAACCGGGTATGGGGAAAGCCTGCTGCTCGCCAACGGACAGCGGCTGCAACCCACAGTCTATGGTAAAGGAACAGGAGAGATCAAAGAATTCCCCGTTCCGCAGGAGCTGTCAAAAACGGGCAGCCTCGTCCTCACCGGGACGCCATCGACGAAGAGCACCTCAACTGGCGGCAGCATTCCGCGTAGCGGAGGTATGGCTCATCAAACGTTAAAACAAAGCAACCAAAATGCATAAAATCCTGTTTTGCCTCCTGGCATTCTCAGCACCCGCATGGGCTGCCGGGCCGGATGAACCTTTCATTCAACCCGTATCCGAAAAATTCCCGCTGCCCAAAGGCATCCATCCCGTCAAACTCGTGACGGATTACAATAACAACGTCCACGTGCTCGCCAAAGAAGGGCTTTATTACTTCACGGAGAACGATGTGGTGCGCGACGTGCGGTTCCGGCCGCTGGCGGATAAGATCCCGGTAGACGTGACCGCACAGGAAACCCACGGCCACCTGTACTACCTGCTCGCTGACAAACTCATTACCAACGGATATGCCGGCGTTCCCTATGTAACATTCCCCGCCGGCAGCTACGACCGCGCGGTGGTAAACGCGGCCGGCAATGCGCTGCTCTCCGGTAAAGGAAAGCTCGCCCTGGCGGAGAACGCAAAGATCCAATCATTAACCGCACCGGAGGAAGGCGTGAGCGAACTGTTCGTGAACGACGGTATCTTCTACGCCCTGACATCCCGTGCGCTCTACCGCGTGGCCGGCGGGCAGCTGCAACGCCTGCATGCCGGGAAAGACGTGCGCACCGTGGCCTTCCGCGATAAAGATATTTTACTGGGTACGCCCGCAGGCTACGCGCCATCCGCCGCGAGAACGGCGACACGGCCATGGGCCTGCAAAGCAAGTTGCCGGTACCCGCCATCGCCCGGCTCATCGTAGCCGGGGAAGGTGGGCCGGTACGCCCGAAGGCGCTTTTATGGAGAACGGACCGGGGATACCGGTACTTCGCGTCGAAGCGCTGGCTGGACCAGGATGAGGTGAAGGATATGGCTTCCGATAAGGACGGCAGCATCTGGATCCTCACTTCCTCCGGGCTTAATAAGATCGCGTTTAAACGCCAGTCATTGGCGGAAAAAACGGCTTACTTCGAGCGCAAGGTCCGCCTGCGGCATATCCGTTACGGCTTCATCTCCAACATCCACCTCCTTACGCCGGGAGACCTCCGCACCGCGCAGATGTCTGACACCGATAACGACGGCCTGTGGAGCGCTTTCTATCTCGGCAGCCAATCCTTCCGCTACGCCACCACCCGCGAACCGGAAGCCAAACGCTATGCCTGGGAGGCGTTCGAGGCTTTCGAAAGGATATTGTCCATCAACCAGCTGAAAGGATTCCCCAGCCGTACCTTCGAAAGGAAAGGCTATAAGAACTCCGACCCCGAGCGCTGGCGCGATTCGCCCGATCCCGAATGGGAATGGAAAGGACATACCAGCTCCGATGAATTCGTGGCCTACATCTGGATCGCCGCCGTTCTGAACGAAATGGTAGCCGAGACCGCCGATGAGAAACAGCGCGTGGCCGCGTTCATGGACAAGATCATGACCCACATTATCGACAATAAATACTACCTCGTAGACATCGATAACAAACCCACCCTCTGGGGCCGCTGGAACCCGGAATACATCAACTGGTATCCCGAAACCATCGGCGACCGCCGCCTGGGCAGCACCACCATCGTAGCTGGCCTGCAGCTGGCCTACGCTTTAACGGGTAAAGAGAAATACAAGACCGAGGGTATGAAATTGCTCAACAAACATCACTATCTTCAGAACATCCAGATCGACTACCGCAAGATCGCGCCCACCAAAGGCTACATACATGATGGTATCGATATGGGTACCGGCCCCTGGAACCACTCTGACGACGAGATGGCTTTCCTGACCTACTGGGTGCTGTACCGTTATGCCTACAACGACGACCTGAAGCGCCAGTACGCAGGGGCCATCCGCAATCACTGGGAAGTAGAGCGGCCGGAAAAGAACGCGGTATGGAACCTGATCACCAAAGCGCTCGTGGGCGATTTCGATGAAGAAGCGACGATCTGGTGGTTGAAGACTTTCCCTATGGATATGGTGAGCTGGAAGATCAAAAACTCCCATCGCAAAGACCTCACCTTCCTGCCCTGGAACTTCCGCAGCCAGACCACAGAAACGCTCATCCCCTGGATGAACAGCCGCTCCACCGCCACAATGCCAACGCTTTTGACCTGGACGGCGGCAACGGCGGCAGATCGGAGCTGGCGGGCGACGAATACCTGTTGCCCTATTGGATGGCGCGTTACCTGAAAGTGATCGAATAAAGCAGCAACAGACACAACATGATACAATCCAACTTCCGCCGTGCACTGCCCCTGGCCCTGATGCTACTGGCATCGGCAGGCGCGCAGGCGCAGGCGCAGACACCTCCGCCGCCCGTCCGAAGATCGTGGTGGGGATGATGGTAGACCAGATGCGATGGGATTTCCTGTACCGCTATGCCGGCCGGTATGGTCAGGGCGGGTTTAAAAGGCTTCTCCGCGAAGGGTTCCGCTGCGAACAGACCTACATCGATTACGCGCCTACGGTAACCGCCTGCGGCCATACCTCCGTTTACACCGGCAGCGTGCCGGCCGTACACGGGATCATGGACAATTACTGGTTCAGCCGGGAAAAGAGCCGCGGCGTGTATTGCACCGAAGACAGCTCGGTGCGCCCCGTGGGCATTCCTTCAGAAAAAGGAGGAATGTCGCCCCGTAACATGCTCACCACCACCGTGACCGACGAGCTGCGCATGGCCACGAACTACCAGAGCAAAGTGGTAGGCGTGGCGCTGAAGGACCGGGGCTCCATCCTGCCCGCGGGCCACGCGGCCAACGGGGCATTCTGGTACGACGGCAATTCCGGCAACTGGATCACCAGCACGTATTACATGCAGCAGCTGCCCGACTGGGCGCAAAAGTTCAACGCATCGAAACGGCCGGAGAAGCTGCTGGCCGGTGGATGGGAGACGTTGTACCCCATCTCCACCTACACCCTCAGCGAGGCGGACGATAAGGACTACGAAAACAAATTCAAACACGAACAGGCGCCCGTATTCCCGCATACTTTCAAAGGCATGGAAAACGGCTCCATCCGTTCCACGCCCTACGGGAACACGCTCACTTTCGAGTTTGCGAAAGCCGCCATTGAAGGATATGGATTAGGCTCCGGCAAAGCGACGGACTTCCTGGCCGTAAGCTTTTCTTCCCCGATGCGGTGGGCCACCAGTTCGGGCCTAACTCCATCGAAACGGAGGACGTGTACCTGCGCCTCGATAAAGACCTGGCCGACTTTTTCTCATACTTAGACAAGCGTTTCGGCAAAGGCAACTGGACCTACTTCATCACTGCTGACCACGGCGTGTCTCATTCTCCCGGCTACCTCGAAGAGCACAATCTGCCCACCGGCACCCTCGACGGTAAAGGCATCATCGCGAAGATCAACGCCGAGCTGGAAAATACCTATGGGGTAAAGAACGCCATAATGGCCACGGCGGCAGATCAGCTTTACCTCGACCGCCCTGCTTTCGCGGCGAAGAACGTAGACATGAAAACGGTCGCCAAACTGGTGATCAGCCGTCTTCGTGAAGTGCCGGAAGTCTCCGATGCCATTTACCTTCCTGAGATCGGCAGCGCCGGCCTGCACCAGCCATTGCAGAAGATGTTGGAGAACGGTTACAACCGGAAGCGCGGTGGCGATGTGGTGATCGTCATGAACTCCGGAGTAAAGAACGGCAGCCGCAACGGCGCCACCCACGGCCTTTGGTATCCATATGATTCCCACATCCCGCTGGTATGGATGGGCTGGGGCATTAAGAGCGGCGGCAGGAGCTACCGCACCATTGGCATGACGGACATTGCGCCAACCGTAGCCGCCCTCCTGAACATCCAGATGCCCAGCGGTAACATCGGCCATGTGATCGAAGAAGCCATCCGCCAGGATAAACCCTGATTCCTCTTTCCTTTTCCTATAGCCTGTGGGAGCGCTTTTGCTCTTGCAGGCTTTTTTTTTTTATGGAGTTTTTAATGTTGTAACAGATTGATTATTAGAAAGATAAAATAACCCTTCATCGCTAATAGAGTTGTTCCAATGGATGAATTAGCTTATCTTTACAGCGTATTTTTACAGTTGTAAAAACCTGATTTCACATGACAGTTTTAGAACGCGAAATATCCTTACAGGAGAAAAAGTTTGCTTTGACTATTGAGAGATTAAGAGCGAGGAATTTCAGTAAAAATCTTCCATTCTTAATTTTATCTGATAAGTTACCCGAAGGACAGGGATACTATGAATTTGCAGATGGTCACATTGAAATTCGGGAAGTTTATACTGTTGGCGCGCAAATCGAGACGAACTTTGTGCGGCGTTTAACAGATATAGAAGCTGAAGAAGTTAGAATGCAAATAAAATAAGCGATGGATTATTCCATACCTACTCTTCTAGTTATTTCAGGTCCTAATGGAGCTGGAAAATCTACGCATATAGAATCAATGTTGCCTGAGCTATTTGAAGGGGTGTTACCGTTTGATAGAGATTTAACCTTCAAATTATCAGAAGGAATTAGAAGGCAAAGGTTTATCTTCTGAAGAAATTAAAGATCGCTCCGCCAAAATGATGGAGGATTTTCTGGTCGCACAAATGAACAAAGCAATTGAAACGCGAAAGCATTTTGTGCTTGAAACCCCTTTATCTCATCCTGACTATTGGAGATATCTTGACCGTTTTGAATCTAAGGGGTATCAGATTCAGTTGAATTATTTGTGTCTGGATAAAGTGAAAGATTGCGAACAGCGGGTGAGGCAAAGGGTGAGTGAAGGTGGACATGCCGTGGATGCGAGAACAATCAAAGGTGTATATGAAAAAACCTCGAGCATATCAATAGTTATTTTACAACATTTAAGGCAATATGTCTTTATGATGGTATGCGTCAGCCTACCCTGCTCGTTAAATTAGAAGACAATCAGGTTGTACTGGCGCATGAATCTGCATTGAAAAAGAATTGGTTAACACATGGACTTCCTTTAATTGCTAAAAAAGTAATTGAGTTTCAAACAATTCAAAATGACCTCCGAAAAGCAGATGCAAATTAGTTTTAGGTAAATGAAAGTTTGTATATAATGAATATGAAAGCTGCCCTGATGGCGGCTTTTTGTATTTCAAGCGTATTGGAAAGGGAGAATAATTGTACCTGTTGAGATGAAATGTACGTACTACAATCATTTGTACGGTTAAAAAACGATACCCGATAGCTTGAATCTCTTCAGAGGCTACCGGGAATTAGATATTGTGAAGATAGTATTTTTGTAATTTATCGGGTATTTAAGCCAATAACTTTTTCCCTACATGAAATACGTTATACATATCCTCCTGCTCGCCGTTATATTTTTCTTTTTATTTATCACCATATTCTTGTCTCCTTACAAGTATGAATGGGATCCGGAGTTGATGCAGGAAGATGAGGATGCGGTAGTGGTTTTGAAGTTAATATATTTCTTTATGCTACTTTTTATTGCAGTTGGAGGGTGGGTGTCCTGGAAGAAAAATCACCGGGTCATCTGGATGTATGCTGTACTTATGATGATTGCATTCTGGGGAACGGTGAAACTCATTCTCGTCAAATAGCTAACGCCATAACCATCCGGGCCGGGCATCAGCGGTATAGTCACCGCCGGCCCGGCCCGGTTATTTATAGAAATACAAACAATCTTTATTTAAGCAGCAATTGTACCTGCTCCGCTGTAAGCGTGGTTTTGGGCTGGAAGCGCGCGCCGTGCATATACGCGACGAGGCTCCGTTTGAGCTGCTCCACGGCCGGTTGTCTGGCGGCTTCGGGGAGAGGTCTGCAGATACCAGCAGGAGTTTGCCTTTGCTCACGTTGGCTTCTATGATGTTGGCCATTTTGCGGTTCTTGAAGAAGTTGTCGATCACGCGGACTACCGGGTCGATGGCGGGTAATTCGTCCAGGATCATGGTTTTGGAGCCGGTGATCAGGTGCCACCACTGCCAGTCGGACCATGCCTCCGTTGGGAAGTCGGCCAGCGCGGGGTGTTTGGGATCGCAGAGGATACCCATGGTACCAGGCTGGTTCGGGAAATGAACCGGGCTCCAGAACACCGGGGCAAAGCGGCCGTCTACCCCGCGGATCTGCGCGGTATCGGGGTTCAGGAGCACCTTACGGCCCTGTTGCAGCCATTCGAAGGCCTCGGTGGCGGAGCGGGTGTAATGTACGTCATCGAAAGTATCCGTTTGTTTTTCGGGGTATACCCAGATACGCCATTCATTGCGGCGCTCACCGATGTGCAGGGTGATCGTCAGGGCGGTGGCTTTTGCAATGCCCGCCAGGGGAAGCTGAATTCTCCCAGTTGCTGGCCGGTGCCTTCGGGGATGTCTTGTTTGGACAGTTTGCCGCTGAATACGAGCTGGCCTGCCGCGGTTTTTACCGTCCAGGAAGGGGTGATGCCTTTCAGGGTTCCGCCGCTGAAGTTGGCGGTCTCCGCTTTGGCGGTGAAGGTTTCGCCGTTGCGCCAGGTGGCCTTTTCGAAGCGGAGAAGCGGCACTGCGGGCTGGCAATACATGCGGTGCTCCGCTGGCGTCACCAGGCCTTTGCTGTCCCAGAAGGCATCGAGGATGCCGATGAGGGCGGTGCCCTGGCCGGGGAAGTCGTGCAGGTCCAGCAGCTGGAAGCCGCTGAAATACTTCGTCTTCATTGCCCGTTCGATCTCTTCCTTATACAACAACGCCGCGAACTTACCACTGGAATGCAGGAACTGCGGGGCCAGTGCAGCAGGCCCTTGCGCTGGAGATCGTTACGGATGGCCTTGAAGTTCAGCGGATCGAGGACGCCGGTGTATTTTTTGATCTCCTCCATGTTCGGGAACACGGAATATTGACCTATCTCATGCGTAATGATCGGCGCGGGGAGGCCTTCGGTTTCTTTGGTATAATCGTTATTGAACGAAGGTGCGATGGTGTTGAAGATGCCCTGTCCGCGTACCCAGCCTTTTTTCGTCCATTGGGTGATGAAGAACTCATCGCCCGGCTCCGGCCAGGCACCGTGGTTTTGCTGGAAAGTGAAGGACGTAGTGCTGTAGAGGTGACGGTTATCTTCTTTTTCAGTTTCGCTACGATACTTTCCAGCCAGTTAAAGTCGCCTTCCAGTTCGTTGCCCATGCTCCAGAATACGAAGGAGGGATGGTTTCCGTATTCGCGGCTGATGTGCTCCGCTTCCAATGCCAGCCAGGCGTTCATGGCGGTGTCTTTACCGGCGTTATTGTTCCAGAAAGGCAGTTCCACCTGCAGGTAGAAGCCCATGGAATCCGCCACCGCAAACGCGGCTTCGGGCGGGCACCAGGAGTGGAAACGGAGGTGGTTCAGGCCGTAGGCTTTGCGGATGTGAATACTTTCGCCCAGCCTTTACGGTCCATGGGCGGGTGACCGGTGAGGGGAAGATGGCGCATTCCAGCGTGCCGCGGAGGAACATCCGTTTGCCGTTGATCTGCAGCTGGGCGTTCTTATTGGTGATCTCACGCCAGCCGAACTTCACCTGTTTGGCGGTCGGCCGAGGGACCGGCCTTCAGGTCTGCCGTGAGGGTATGGACAGCAGGTTTGAACTCATCCCATTCTGCAAAGCCTTTCGGTATGTTGATCTCCGTTTCAATACGGTTGTTCCCTTCCTGCAGCTGCACCGGCAGGCGGTGTTGCAATTTGCCGGAAGACAGAGACAGGGCGCCGGACGAAACGGACCCCGTGTTCATAACGTTAATTGTTATACGAAGTATGCTACGGTTGAGGTCGGGCCAGGTTTGCACATCGGTGATGTGTGCAGCCGCGCGGGCCCGGAGCTCCATCTTACCCAGGATGCCGTTCCAGATGATCTGCGTGCCGTCCGTATACGCATGCGCCATGTTGTTGGAGCTCATGTCGTACTGTTTACGGTTGTCTACACGGATCACGATGCGGTGTTTGCCCGGGGTGAGGAGGGAGGAGAGATCGTAACGGTGCGGGGTGGACAGCAGGTTGCGGGCGCCTGCAGCCTTACCGTCGATCCAGACGTGGGTGGTCCAGAGCACGCGCTCCAGTTCCAGCGCCACCTGTTTGCCATTCCAGTTCGCCGGTATCACGATGTCGCGCGCATACCAGGCCGGCCCCACGTAACGGTGTTTGCGCGAAAGCATGAGCAGCACGTTGCGGGTGAGGGAATCGGCGGAAAGCGCGGGCTTATCGCCTACGCCGGCATCGTCGAGCGTGCCGGGGAGGCGGAGCGTCTGTTGGAAGGTTTTGTTTTGCCAGTTCTCGGACAGGCCCTTGTCGAGCGAGTCGGTAGCGAACTGCCAGGTACCCGCCAGCGGCAGCGACTGTGCGCCGGCCGTGGCGGTGATGAAGATGAATAGCGAAAGTATAAAGATTCTTGGCATGGTCTGTCGTTGGTTTTATACGGATGCTGTCTTTGTCGTTTCCTGGATGATGGACAGGTGGGCACGGGCGGCAAAGTGCATGTCTTTTTCCAGCACTTCGCGCAGCGCGGCGGTTGCCGTTGCGGTGTCGCCGAGGCCAAGATAGCCCAGTCCTTTCAGAAATACGCAATGCAGGCGGTTTCTTTCGTTGAGGTCGTCTTCGAAAATGAGCAGGTCGGGCAGGGAAACGGCGAAGTATTCGATGCGTACTTCATCTTTTGCGTGCCTGTCGCCGTAGCTGATCAGTTTCCTGAAGATGGCTTCCGCATTGTCTTTCCGGCCCAGCGCGGCCAGGCGAGGCCCTGGTAGAAGATTTTCTCGGGCGGGGCGTCGTTATAGTACATGGCAGCCGTAGGCTCAGAGGAGCCTTCCGTAGCCATGCGGAAGTAATTGGCGGCAGCTTCGTGTTGGCCCATGGCGGTGAGTGCCTGCCCCATGTAGTAATGCACATCGTTTTCGCGGATACCGAAAAGCTTGCCTTCTCCCAGTGAATCTGGCCATTGCTGCGCGCGTTGGAGTTTCTCCAGCGCGGCTTCGGGCAGACCGGCCGCGAGGTCTTTCCGGGCGAGGGCGGTGAGGGCGTACACGTACTGACCGGATACCTTGCCTTCGCCGCCTTCCCAGGGGTGGAACTTGCGTTGGAGAATCAGTTGCAACGCTGTGTCGTGCTCACCGAGGAAGTTATGCAGGGCCGCGCGTTCCAGGTAGAGGTCGTCGCGCCAGTCTACGGCGGCGGGATGAGCTTCCAGTCGTGACAGGCGCTCCCGGGCGGGTGAGCCCAGGCGTTTGTGCAGCTGGTCCAGCTCCATGAGCACGCGGGCGTCCGTGGTATCCAGCGCGAAGGCTTTTTCGAAATGCGCCAGCGCGCCTTTGGCATCGCTGCGTTTGTTGAAAAGCCCGATGCCCAGGTTGCGGTGAACGGTCGGGAATGCATCGTCGCGGCGGATGGATTCCTGCCACATGGCGATCGCTTCGTCGTATTGTTTCTTGTCGTACCAGAGGCAGCCCAGGTAATAAGGGGCTTTGCCGTCGGCCGGGTTATTTTGAATGGCGGACTGCAGGATGTTCACGTCTTCCATACGGTTGGGGAAGCAGAGGTAAGGATCTGCCGCTGCCGCTTTGCGGAGGAACTGCAGCGCCGCGGCCGCGTCTCCGGTACGGTCGTAACACCAGGCCAGGTAATAGTATTTGAGGGGCGAAGCATTATCTGGCATCATGCCCAGCCAGGCGATGGCTTCGTCGTACAGTCCGGCGGCCATGACGTCCAGCGCATGTTCGAGGTAATTGGGGGCATGGTCGCGGGCGAGTTTGAGCAGGTTGCTGCGGAGATACCAGCTTCGCGGGCGTTGCCCATCTTTTCGTGGGAAAGCATCTGCTCGTGGTACAGCCCGAGGTTGAAGCCATCGCGGCGGAGGCCTTCGGCGCATCCGGCCAGGGCTTCTTCGTACAGGCCCAGCTTGCGGAGGATGGCTGCTTTCAGTACGCGGGCCTTGTTATTGCGGCCGTTCCTGTCGATGGACCAGTCGATCTGCTCCAATGCGGACAGGTATTGCCCGCGGCTGGTGCTGATCTGTGCCAGGGCGAAGTACCCGCTATCTTGCCAGGCGCTGTTCCAAACGGCTTTATGGTAGGATTCATATGCATCGTCCAGGCGCGCTTGCAGTTGCAGGCAGAGCCCCAGGTTGTAGAGCGCTTCGCCGTCGTATGGGTTGGGATTGCGTTGGGTGAGGGTTTCCACGGCTTTGCGGAGGTATTTTTCCGCTTTGGCGAACCGGCCCCTGCGGAGGTACCAGGCGCCGAGGGCGTTGTTGCAGCGCACGTCTTTCGGGTCGCGGCGCAGGGCTTCTTCGTAATAGTCCACAGGCGAATAGGTGGCGTGGCGGTATTGCTCCAGGTGCATGCCGGTGAGGAAAAGCTGTTCGTTGTTTTCCGTATCTGCCGGTGATTTAGCGGCCTGTGCGGGTTCAGGATAGTGGCTTCTTTAGGTGCGGAAGCCTGGTAGCGCAGGCGGGCGTTACCGTCCGTTCCGCGGATGATGGTTTCCACGGCGCTTTCGGGGCGCCTGCGGGCAGGGGGATCTTCACTTCGAAGATATCTTCCGGCGATACGCTGAACACGTCTTTGTAGATCTGTTCGCCGTTCACGCGCACTTCCAGGGACTGTAAATTCTCCGGACCGGTAGCGAATACTTTCAATTGGAGCGTATTCCCGGTTACGGTGCTGTGAAGCAACAGGTCCTTATTCGCATTCTGGACGAGGCCCAGCGCACGGTAAGGGAGGAAGTACTGGGTAAAGGATTTCTCTTCGTACGGCATGAGCCAGCTGAAATCTGGCTGGTTATCGGTATAGACGCCGGTCATCAGTTCGATGTACGGACCGTCTTCATCGGTGAGGTTTTTATCCCAGGCTTTCCCGAAATCGCTATGTCCCCAGGTCCATTGCTTTTTACCGGGCGAGATGTGGTGGTTGGCTACGTGAAGGACGCCGGCCTCGGTATCGTGCTCATACCCGCCCACGAAATCATAATCCGAGCGGATGGCCATGTAGGAAGTGGGGACGGGGATGTTCTTATACCGGGAGATGTCCGTTCCGGGCGCGTAATCCACTTTGTAATAGGTGCCGGTGGCGATGGGGAAAGAGGATACGTCGCGCTTGCCGTGGTCGAATACGGCATGTACGTCTGGCGGGAAGACGGACTGGTAATGATCGTTCACTTTCACCGCGGGGTTGGCCCACCAGAGGAAGGTCTGGGGCAGGGGCGTGCGGTTGTAGAGCTTTCCTTTGATCTCGAGGTACGCTTTATCGGGGTGCAGGGTAAAGCCCGCCATCCCTTTGGTGCGGAACATTTTTTCGATCTCGTTCACCCAGATGGTCTTGCTGCCGTCTGCATGTTCTTCGATGCGGAAGTCTACCGCTTCGTAGGTGCTGGGCCGGTGGTGCTGCGGCCAGTTGAACTCGATGCCGCCGGAGATCCACGGTCCGCAGAGGCCTACCAGCGCGGGCTTGATGACCTGGTTATAGTAGATGAAATGCCGGTTGCCGATCTTGTCGAACGCCATTTGTACGCGCCCGCCTAATTCCGGAAGGATCATGATCTTCAGGTAACGGTTTTCCAGGAATACCGCTTTCCAGCTCACGTCCTCTTTTTCATCAAGGATCTTTTCGATGACCGGATTTGGGTATACTGCTCCGCTGGAGCCCTGGTACACGCGCTTTTCGAAGAACATGGGGTTCTTGTCGGGGCTACCGGTCCCGTAGGTCGGGATGACGATGCTTTCCTCCCAGACCTTCACTATGTTTTCGCTCATTGCCTTTAATGGTTTTATTAATGTCCTGTTATTTGATGTTCCAGTTGTTCCAGTGTTTTGCCTTTCGTTTCGGCTACCTTGCTGCGGACGAAGAAGAAGCCCAGCAGGCAGATGCCGGCGTAGAGGTAGAAGGGCCCGTATGTGCCCAGCTTTTCAGCCAGGATGGGGAAGGAGAAGACGAGCACGAAGTACGCGCCCCACAGGGCCACGATGGCTACGGAAGAGGCCAGTCCCCGTACCTTGTTGGGGAAGATCTCCGATATCAGTACCCAGGTCACCGGCGCCAGGAAGTGGCATACAGCGCGATGGCGGCCAGCACGAATACGGATACCAGCCCTACGGCCGCCTGTTGCTTCAGGAGCAGTGCCAGCACGATGTATACGACGGATAATCCCAGCGATCCGATGAGCATCAGCGGCCTGCGGCCCAGTTTATCTACCTGCCACATGGCCACGAGGGTGAATACGAGGTTCACGATCCCGATGGAGATGGTCTCGAACAGCTGACTGTTCAGGTCGGCGCCCACGGAGGCGAATATGGTGGAGGTGTAGTTGAATACGATATTGATACCGCAGAGCTGCTGGAATACCGCCAGTACGATCCCCACGATCACCGCGGGGCGGACGGCTTTGCTGAACACCATGGACAGCGATGGACGGCTTTCCCCGGCCAGTGATGATCTGATATCCTGCAGGGTGTTGGCGGCGAAGTTGCCGGTACCGATACGGGCGAGGATCTTCGCGGCTTCATCGGGCCGGCCGTTGGCGGCCAGCCAGCGGGGCTTTCCGGCAGGCGGCTCACGCCCAGCAGGAAGATGAAGGAGGGAACGGCGCCCAGCCCGAACATCCAGCGCCAGGCATCTTCACCTTTTTCGGCCAGGAAGTAGTTGACGATATTGGTGACGAGGATGCCGATCACGATGGTGAGCTGGTTGATGGATACGTTGCGGCCGCGCATATGCGCCGGGGAGATCTCCGCGATGTAAAGCGGGCTCAGGATAGAGGCCATGCCCACGCCGATACCTGCCGCGAACCGCATGGTGGTGAAGACGGTAAAGGTATTGGAGAACGCCATTCCCAGCGATGAAAGGGTAAAGATAAGCGCGGCGAGGAGCAGCCCGGGCTTGCGCCCGAAGCGTTCCGCCAGCGCGCCTGCCATCGCGCAGCCTGCCATACAACCCAGTGCGAGGGAGCCGGTGAGGAAGCCTTCCCACCAGGCGTTCAGTTCAAAGGTCTGGCGCAGGAAGGGCAGCGCCCCGGAAATCACGGCGAAGTCGAAGCCGAACAGGTAACCTCCCAGCGCGGATATGAAGGAGATGCCCAGGATGTAGCGGTGGTGGAATGTCGTTGTCGTTGTGTGCATGTGTCTGTTGTTATTGTAACCAGTTCATTAATTCTTTAGCGATCAGTTGGTGCCCTTCGCCGTCCGGGTGATTGCTTTGGGCCATTAAAGGTTTTACGTCGGCCTGTTTCGCAAATGCTGCATAGCTATCGGCCAGGCCTGTTTTAAACTCCGCCGCCAGCGCGCGGATCTGTGCGGCATGTTGGAAAAGCGGGTTATTGGAAGCTTTCCAGTCGGTGGCGGTATCCGGCGAAGGCGTGAGGAGGATGACTTTGATCCCTTTAGCCTGCGCGGCGCGGATCATTTTCACCCATGCTGCTTTAGCGCGCTCCAGGCCGATGCTCCGGTCGTTTAGGCCGTAATCGATGAACAGCACATCGGGCAGGTGGATCAGCACCTCCGCTTCAAAACGTTTAGCGCCCTGTTCGGCGTTCTCCCCGCCGATAGCCGTCACGATCGTGTTGACCACCGCCGTAGGGTAAAGGGCTTTGACGCCTTTCAGCACCTGTTGCGGATAGGCTTCCAGGGTATGCACGGCCGGCGTGGCGAAGTAGCCCGCAGGTACGGAATGCCCGTGGAACACCAGCTGCACGGCGCGGTTGTTGGGCCAGGTCTTGCGCAGTTCCGCACGCACGCTGGCGAGATAACTCGTATCCTGCGCCAGCGCCATCATCGGCGCCATCCATAAAAACCATATCCAGGCGAACTTTCCTTTCATGTGTGTTATTGGTATTTACCGGTGAGCGTAACGATGGACCGGGGCGGCAGCACCACGTCTGCCGGGTTGGCCCAGGAGCGCTTGCAGTTCCGTATTACATCAGTCGTGTATTGGTTCAGTTGTTTGCCGGCCACGTTCACGCCTTCCAGTTGTATATGTTTTTCCTTGTTCTCAAAATTGATCATCACCGTCGTAAATTCCTTCGTCGTTTCATGTGTACGCCGAGATCATCAAAGTAGAAGCGGTCACGAGGGGATCATTGTTCCCTGCCACGGCCGTCTCCACCCGCCGCATTCCCGGACGCACGAACCGCGCGAACTGTCCGAAGGCCCAGAGTTGCTTGGAGTCCAGCACGATGCCGTCCGTCTTGCAATTGGACACGTTCATTTGTCCGGCGGGGTCGTTGATATACACCAGCGCGTCGCTGTAATTGTAAGGGCTTACGGCCAGCCACCACTGCCAGCTGGTAACGCCCAGCACGGCGAGGTCGTAGTGCAGCAACTTTGCCACGTACAGCCCGTAATCGATGCCGGTGTTGCGGGGCGATCCGTTGTACTGGCCGCAAATATCGCCCAGGATACCGAATTCCGTTTGCCAGAGCTGCAGCCCGGCGTCCGTTTTGCGGCCATGGACGCAGCCTGCTGGCGAACGGATACGAGGTTGTTGTCCGGGCAGGTCGTGAAGTAACTATGCCCGCTGATGATCTTAGCGATGTTGGGCGTGTTGCCCAGGTAGTATGGCGAGGAAGGAGAGAAGAACTGCCTGATCTGGTCGCCGCGCATATCTTCGTTTTTGGCGTAGAGGAACTCCAGCGTTCCGGATTCGCCCACCACGATCTGCGCGTTGCTGCCTGCCAGCTTTTGGGCCGTTCGTTTCGAAAGGTCGGCCACCTGGTCGTTGGTAGCCTGGGTGCCTTCCTGGTTGGCTTTGTTCCCGTCGCCCCATTTCCATTGCGGTTCATTCACGGGGCTCAGGTAATCGAACCCGAAATGCTTCGTTACTTCGGCCAGGAAATCCGCGTATTCCTGCATCTTGCCGGGCTGAATGTTCATGGCCGGGGATGTGGTCCCGTTGTACGCCTTGCCGTTATTGGTCAGGTGTACCTGAGGAGAAAGCGAGAAGCCCAGCGTGTATTGCACCCCGCGTTGCTTTGCCGCCCGCAGGAACCATTGCTGGCCTTTGGACTTGGTCCAGTCATAACTCCCGTCGGCCGACTGGAAGCATTCTTCCCGCCGCCATTCGTCCGTGATGTTGCTTCCGGCGCCCTGTTCGAAACTCCCGGACCCGATGTTGAAGCGCCAGAGCGAGGCCTATGCCTTTGGGCGTGCCGTCCTGCGCGGTATCCATACTGAAGAGATAATCCGCGGCCTGGTTCTTCTTCGCTTCGTTGGCCCAGTTGCCGATATACTTGGCGGTCCAGCAGTCGGATGCGCCGAAGGAATGGATGACCTGCCGTTTGTCCTGCAGGCGGATGGTGACGGTCTGCGGGGCGTTGGCCGCGCAGGTGTCTACGCCGAGGAAGAGGCAGGGGTTTTGTCCGCCGCCGCTGCCATCGCCTGCTTTGGAGCAGAACGACGACAGGAAGGCGAGACTGAGAATATTTAAGATCTTCATGAGCATGGCTTAAAAATAACCCGGATTTTGTTTCACCGCTCCCTCAGACAGCAAAACCTGACTGGCTGGGATGGGCCACAGCGCGTGGATTTTCGGATCGTATTTCGCGCCTTTGTCCTGCGCCTCGGTCGTGTTCGCGGTTTCGAAAGGATCGGTGCTGGTTTCCGTGTTGTATTTCACGAAAGAACCGTTCGGCCCGAAGAGGCTGTTGATGACCGGCGCGCCGGCGGCGTCTTTCCAACGGCGGATGTCATAGAGGCGGTCGCCCTCATAAGCCAGTTCCAGCCGGCGCTCTTTGCGGATGGCGTTGATGAGCGGCCAGCCGGTGAGCGCCATATCCGTTTCGAGAAGCACCCTGCCGCGCACGCGCTTTAGGGAATTCAGCGCGGGGCCGTATTTCTGCTGCATGGCGCAAGCTTCCGTGGATGAGCAGCACGTCTGCGAAACGCAGGATCTTATCGTTGAGGGCGGAGCGGCCGTTGGCCGGGCGCTGTGACTTCGGAACGTAATGCTTCCTGCTGAACCGCGCGGATTTGCTATGGGCCTGTGCGGGAAGGGGCGGCCATCGAAGGAGGGGGCGTTGGGATCGCCGGCTACGGGGAGGCCGTGGCGGTTGATGGTCCATTGCAGGCGGATGCTGTCGCCTTCCGATTTATAGGCGTTCTCCAGGTCGCTGGTCACGGAGTAATATCCCCAGCCGCCGTCGCCCGCGCTGTTCAACACCACCGCGAATTCATTATACGGCAGTGCCGGCACCTGCGACGATCCGTTCATGATCTCGAAGACGGATTCCTGACCCATGCGGTAGGTATATTGCCAGAGGTCGGAGAACTGCGGTTCCAGGTCGTAGTCGTTTTCACTGATGACGGTTTGCGCATAGCCTTCGGCTTTGGCCCAGTCTTCCATATAAAGGCTGATCTTGGCCATGAGCGCCAGTGCCGCGCCGCGGAAGCCCGGAAGCGCTCCGCGGGGGTATACGCTTTTCTTCGGCAGCACGCCGGCGGCTTCGTTAAGATCTTTCAGGATCTGGCCGTATACTTCCTGTACGGAGTTGCGGGCCGGGTGCTCGTTGGGCGGGAGCACTTTCAGGATGAGCGGCACACCTCCCCAGTTACGCACGAGGTCAAAATAGCACCAGGCGCGGAGGAACTTCAGTTCGGCGATGTACTGCTTCTTACTGGCTTCGGCGATGGGCGCGGCGCCGATGCCTTCCATGGTGCTGTTGAACCGGCCGATGCTTTTGTAGAGGTTTACCCATTGCGCTTCGTTGCGGTCGTTGCCGGCATCGATGAAGTAATGCCCGGCCGCGTCGTAGGTGGGATGTGCCTGGTAGGTGTTACCGATCCAGCCGTTGTCGCTGGAAGCTTCGCCTGCCAGGTACCGCCAGTTGAGGATCTCCCACCAGCTGCTATAATTGATGTAACGGTACGCCACCTGTGTGGCGCCGTTGCATTGTTCGTCCGTTTTATAAAACTCGCCGGCCACGATGGAGCTGCCATACGGGGCCTGGTCCAGGTTGCAGCTCACGGCCCCGGCGAGGGGGAGCCCAGCTGCGAATATGTAGATGATAATGCGTTTCATGACTTCATTTTTCGGATTACAGGAAAGATTCAAACCAAACATATACGTCCGCACGGGCGGCATCTGGTAATTGTCCATACCGGAATACGTTATGCTGGAATACCAGGGCACATCCGGGTTCAGGCCCGAATAATTGGTGATGGTGAACAGGTTCTGGGCGGAAACGAACACGCGCAGGTTTTTGATACCGCGGATGAAGTTGTTTGGCACCGTATATCCCAGCTGCATGAGGTTGGCCCGTACAAAACTGCCTTTCTCCAGGAAGAAGGTAGACATCTTCGTGAAGTTGCCGTTTGGATCGGCCTTCCGCAGCACGGGGAAGGAATTGCTGGTGCCGGGCCCAGTCCAGAACTGGTCCTGGAATCCCGAAAGAAAGTTATAATTGCTGCCGGCCACCATGTTGCGGCGGTAGTTGTTGAAATTGTCCGCGCCGAACACGCCATAGAGATCCGTCCGGAAATCGAACCCAGCATAGTTCAGCGTGATGGTAAGTCCGGCGGAGAGATCGGGATACGGCGAACCGATGTCTGACAGGTCGCTGTTATCGATCTTGCCGTCGTTGTTGAAGTCGCGGAACTTCAGGTCGCCCGCGGTGGCGGCGGGCTGCAGGCGCTCGTTATTCTTGTTGACATAACCTGCGGCTTCCTCATCTGACTGGAACACGCCATCCACGATAAAGCCCCACCATGCGCCCGGCGCATGGCCAACGGTAGTGCGCGAGCGGAAAGTGGAGATCAGCTCATTGGCTTCGCCGCCGATGATCGGGTCGGAGGTGGAGAGGTATTTTACATTGCTCTTGAAATGTGTGAGCGTAAGGTTGGCGCTGTAACTGAACTTTTTGCCGGGGTTGTCTTTAAACCCGAGCGCGAGGTCCCAGCCTTTGGTCTCCATTTTGCCGATGTTGGCGTACTGGAAAGGAATGTAACCCTGGGGTATCCCAGCGCCGGGTCCACTTTCACCTGCAGGAGCAGGTTATTGGGATTGCGGACATAGCGCTCCAGGGAGAGGCTGAGCCGGTCGTCCAGCAGCGTTGCATCGATACCGATGGTATAGTCCTGCTGGATCTCCCATTTCAGTTCCGGGTTGTTGAAGGAGCCGGGCGTGTAGCCGTTCACTACGCCGCCATTTACGTTAACGTAGGTGGTGGGTGATACGTACGACTGGTAATCGCCCACGCCGCCGGGCAGGTTGCCGCCCGATTTGCCCCAGCTGGCGCGCAGCTTCAGGAAGCCCACCTGGTCTTTGATATTCTCCATAAACGGCTCTTCGGTGATCACCCATGCGCCGGACACGGAGGGGAAGTAGCCCCAGCGGTACAGCGGGTTCACGAGAGAGGAAGCGTCTGCGCGCATCGTACCTGCCAGGTAATATTTGCTCTTGTAGTTATAGCGCAGCGATCCGAAGAAAGAGAGCATCTTGCCAAAGGGCCCTGCTCCGGGCTGGAATCCACCGCTGCCGCCGGTCACGAGGTTGCCCGCGCTGATGTACCGGAAGGGTTCCGCGTCGAAGGGGATGTTCTCGCGGGAAGCGCTGGTGCTCTTTACGGAGTAGCTGTCGTAGCTCTGGCCCAGCAGTACGTTCACGCTATGCTCCTGCGGGAGGGGCAGCGTGTAGTCGGCCGTGTTGGTGATCTTCATCCTGCTGTTTTGCCCGGTGGAGGAGGAGACCGTGGTACGCGCCGCGTAGCTGTTGGGGGCGAAGTAATATTTAGGTCCGTAGTTGTTGGTCTGGGAGAAATTCGCCGTGGCGTCTATGGCGGATTTGAGGATCAGTCCACGGAGGGGGCGGATCTCCGTAGGTGCCGATCTGCCCGCCAAAATATTCCCGCTGGTCGAAGTTCGCGCGTTTGTTGAACTCGGGGCTTACCATGCCGTTGAACAAAGACCGGCCTACCATGCTGTAATAGGGATCGAGTGCCGTCATGAAATCGGCGAACACGCCGTTGAGGGGCGGGAGGGAGGCCAGCACCTCTTCGCGGGAGCGCAAAGCCGGCACCGTGGGGTCCATGGCGAAAGCGCCCCAGGTGAGGTTCAGCGGGGCGTGGGGTATTTCTCGTAGCGGGGCGCCATCATCAGGCCCCATTTTACCACTTTGTTCACGTCCCAGTCTACGTTCAGGCGGCCGGTGATCTTTTTCCATTCGCCTGCGTTGCGGCCGGCCACGGAGGTTTCATCGTAATAACCCAGGCTGCCGAAAACGCTGAGGCCGTCTTTACCGCCGGACACGCTCAGGTTGTATTGCTGGCGGGTGCCGGTGCCGAAGGTTTCGTCCCAGTAATTGGTGTTGGCCAACCCGTTTACATCCGGGAAGGGCGCGGTACCGCCGCTGGTTTCGGCGATCTTGTTCATGAGGGTGGCATACTCCTGCGCCCCGGCGATCTTTACTTTGGGCAGTTGGCTCATGCCGTAGTTGGCGGAGAACTGGATGCTGGGGCGCCTTTTCCTTTCTTGGTGGTGATGAGGATGACGCCCTGTCCGGAGCGGGCGCCGTATATGGCGGCGGCAGAAGCGTCTTTGAGGACGTCCATGCTGAGGATGTCCTGGGGTTGACCGTATTCATGAAATTGTAACCTACCTCCATCCCGTCCACGATCACGAGCGGGTTGGAATTAGCGGTGATACTGCTAAGGCCGCGCACGAGGATGCGCGGCTGGGAGCCTACGTTACCGTCGGCCGCGAGCACCTGCACGCCGGCCAGCTTGCCCTGGATGGCGGTGGCGGCCGTACCGGTATTGTAAGCTTCGATGTCTTTGGAGGAAACGGAGGCAATGGATGTGGTCACGCTCTTGCGGCTGGTGTTCTGGTAACCGATCACCACCACGTCGTTGAGGGTCTTGTTGTCTGTCTGTAACGTAACGGCGATGAAAGTTTTACTGCCGGTGGGGATCTCCTGGGTAATGAACCCCATGGATGAAATAACGAGCACAGCTCCGGCAGGGGCCTGCAGCTGGAATACGCCTTCGGCGTTGGTGATAGCCCCGGTGGAGCTGCCTTTGATTTGTACCGATACCATGGGTACCGGTTGTTGGTCCGGGCCGGTGACTTTGCCCGAGACGGGCCTGACCTGTGCCGCCAGGTGGAAGGAGCAGCATAGGAGCAGGAAGGTGAAGAGGTAAAAGATTTTTTCATAACATGCTTTTTAAGCGGCGTGGAAAGACAAATGAATGGTCGTGTGGAATGACATGGTACAAATATTGGATTTGCCGGGCCGGGATTCAATGGGCATTCTTATGGTAATGATGGACAATATTATGATTCCGCTTATTTGCTATCTTTACACAAAGCAATATGTGTCAGTAAGCGAAATGGATTTTATTATGGTGAAATTGTCTCATTCATGATCCGTAAAAAGGAAGGCTTCGAAGGGCAGCGGGCGATCGTGCTGCCGAGGAAAGTGATCGCGGGGCCCTGTGCGGGGATCCGCTCATCAACGGCCTTTACATCACCGACATCGGGTATTATCCCCGGGCGCGGTATCATTTCCGGCAGCGCAGCCACGGGATAGACCAGCATATTCTTATTTATTGCCGCGAGGGCAAGGGCACCGCGACCATCGCCGGCCGGCAGTATACCCTGGGGCCGGAGGATTTTATTCTTATTCCCGCGGGCAGCGCGCATCATTATGCGTCTGACGATAACGACGCCTGGACGATCTACTGGGTACATTTTAAAGGGCCCCGGGCGGCAGATGCGGCTTCGGCCATGGCGCGGAAGTTCAACGGGCATATGGGGCAGGTAACGTTCCAGCAGAAGCGGCTGGCCTTGTTCGAAGACATGTACGCCAGCCTGGAGCGCGGTTATGGAAGCGACAACCTGGATATGCGAACATGTGCCTCTGGCATTACCTGGCGGGTTTCCTGTACGGGAGCCTTTCAGCCTGTCGGAGAAACTCGCCAGCCGCGATGCGATCGAGCAATCCATCAGCCATATGCGCGAGCACCTGGGCGCCATGCTTACCTTGTCTGACCTGGCGGGCTCGGCTAATTTGTCTGTCAGCCATTATTCGGCTATTTTCCGGAAGCGGACGGGCTACTCGCCTGGAGTATTTCCATCACCTCAAAGTGCAGAAGGCCTGTCAATACCTGTTGTTTACGGATATGCGGATCAAAGAGATCGCCTGGGCGGTGGGGATCGAAGACCCATATTACTTCTCGCGCATGTTCAGCAAGCTCATGGGCATGGCGCCCCAGCAATACCGTTCGCGGCGCGGGGCGTGACCGAAAGGTTTTGCGGATGGGGAAACGGCGTATCTTGCCCGCCAATCTTTTATCCATGATCATCGACACATTAGCGAACGCAGATTTGTACGCGGGACTGGGAGCACGTTTCCAGACCGCCTTCCGCTGGCTCCGGGAAACCGACCTGGCCGGCGTTGAGAAAGGAAAACACAGCATCGAGGGCAACCGTATCTTCGCCATCGTCAACGAATACGATACCATCCCCGCGGATGGAGAACAAATGGAATCCCACCGCAAACATATAGATGTGCAATACATCGTGTCTGGCGAAGAGCTGGTAGGGCACGATATGCTCCGCGGGCAGCAGGTCAGCCGGCCGTACGACGATAACGACGATTTCATGCTGTATGCCGACCGGCCGTCGTTCTACACCAAGCTGTCCCAGGGCGACTTCGCCATCTTCTGGCCCACGGACCTCCACATGCCTAACCTGATTTCCGGCAAATCGGCGCCGGTGCGCAAGATCGTCATCAAGATCGCGACGGCGAAATAGTGAAAGAGATACCTGATTTTACTATTTTGCGGCCGTATTCAATAAAATTATCATGTCAAAGAGAAGGATCACACTGGCCTGGCTGGGTGAAAAAGAATGGCTGGCGTTGCTGCTTTGGTTCGGGTTGTCGATGATTGTGGGGGTGAAGGAGTTCGCCGTCAACAACTATAACAACTATACGATCTTCAAGCACGTCTACCTGCACACGATCAACGGGCAGACGCTTTACGGGCCTTATCCCGAGTATTTCGACGTGAATAACTACGGCGTGCTGTTCAGCGTGCTGATCGCACCGTTCGCGTTGTTGCCCGACTGGCTGGGGAGCGTATTATGGGTATTGCTGAATGCAGCGGTGCTCATGCTGGCCATCCGGCAGCTGCCGCTCAACCGGATCCAGCAGAACCTGATCATGATCTTTGCCAGCCATGAGCTCATGGCGGCGAGCAGTTACTTCCAGTTCAACCCTATCATCGCGGCCTGTATCATTTTCGGCTATACGATGATGCGGAAGGAAAAGGACTTCTGGGCCGCGGCCTTCATCATGTTCGGGGCATTCTCCAAGTTATATGGCATCGTGGGGCTGGCATTCTTCTTCTTTTCCCGGCATAAACTAAAACTCATCGCCAGCCTCGTTTTCTGGGGAGCGGTGTGGCTGGTGCTGCCTATGGCCATTTCTTCGCCGGCGTTCGTATTCCGCAGCTACCGCGAGTGGTACGAGGCGCTGGTGGTGAAGAACGTGAAGAATGCGCAGATCGATCATGGCGTCGTTATGCAGGATATTTCCGCGATGGGCTTCATCAAGCGGACGTTCCGCCTGCCGTATCTGCCGAACCTCTATGTGATCGGGCCGGCGCTGGTGCTGTTCGCGGCGCAATACATCTGGCTGAAGTATAAAGACGACGTGCGTTACCAGCTGCTGATCCTCTGTTCTACCTTGCTGTTCACGGTATTGTATTCCAGCAGTTCGGAGTCGCCCACTTATATCATCGCCTTCCCGGCGGCGTGTATATGGTACCTGTTGCAACCGCGGAGCAAGGCGGCTAATATTTTCTTTATTTACCTGCTCATCGGCACCAGCTTCTCGCACAGCGACCTGGTGACTTCCTGGTGAAGAAGAACCTGGTGCTGCCTTATGCGGCTAAAGCGATGCCCAGCCTCATTTTGTGGCTGCTGATCGTGTGGCAGATACTCACGCGCAGGTTTTTGCGGTGGCCGCAGCCGGAGGCGCAGTTTTCACATTAATTTCATCCTGGATAACACAGGGAAACATCCGTCGGGGATATTGCAGTCAGATCGCAATCCGCCGGAAGTTTCCCTTTTTGCTTTCAGCACATTAAGGCGGGCGATTCCGATCATGTTCATAGTAGTCTCCTTTTAATTCTTAGCATCATAAGCACTATTGGTTCCCCTGTTTCCAGGGAATTTTTTTGCAACAGCCGTTGGACGTATTTGCCCAACCGTTAATGGTGACCGGTAATCGGCTGAAAATCCTTAACTTAGGAGAAGTACGTTTATTCTGTCACCAAAACAACCACGCATATGAACCGGATATACCATGCAATCCTGGGTGTGACGGCGTTATTGTTGGCCCAGGGCGCACTCGCCCAGAACATCCCCAAAAAATGTATCTCAAAGCGGCGGGCGGCTACTTTTTCAGCGTTTCGCCCGGACAATTTCCCGACGTAGGCCCTTATCCCCGAGAGACATTCGCAATTCCGTGAACCCCGCCACCGGCGCCATCACGGAACTATCCGAAAGGGTATTGACGGGATCTTACGGTGAAGGCATGCGGGGCGGCATTACCGTTGGGTACAATTTTAACAAGTACATCGCCATTGAAGGAACCTTCAATTATTTCCACAGCCAGGAAAACCTCATGACCCGCAATGTGAGCGTATTCGAGGGGCTGAACAAGGACGCCGCAAGAATTGAGTCTGACGGGCACGTGAACGCCTTCGATTTTGCGCCGAGCCTGGTCTTCAGCCCGGGTTTGGAGAAGTTCAATCCCTATGTTCGCTTCGGCTTCGTAGTGCCGTTATGGGGCAAGCTCATCATTGAAACGGAGGCGATGCGGATGAGCCGTCCACAGGGTGTACCGCTGCCTGCGGGCGCTATGGTGCGGACGGAGATCCAGCGTACCGAAGAGATCAAGCCTAATCCCACTTTCGGTTTCCAGGGGCGCTGGGGTTCAACTACAATGCTTCCCGCCGGATAGACGTCTTCGTGGAGGCGGAGTACCGCAATGTGCCGGTGCGCAGCAAGGAGAAGGAGGTCACGAAGTACAATGAGACCAATAAAGTCGTGAACCTGCAGACGGATGCGGTATTGAGCGAACTGCCGGGCCGTACGATCAACGACCTCAGCTATGCCGAGCGGCACACCGAATATGTGACGGTGCTGGACCAAAACTCTAATACGCCTACGGGCACATCGGGTTCTCGTACGACGTATAAGGACGATAATGCGCCTGCCAATGATTTGAAATCCTATATTAATATCGGGGACTGGGCCTCAACGCCGGTATCCGATTCAAATTTTAGTAATATGACCGGCGGGGCAGCGGTAGTTGGCCCGCCGGTTTGTCTTCCCAAAAATTTAGTATATTTGCTTTATGTCAGGATTGACCATACAGCCCAGATGCTTACGCGCCCGGTATGCCACGCCGGTTGCAGGGCCTTTGTATGCCTGCAATAGCGTGTCTTTCCGCACTTTCTGCAAGAAGTTGTACTACTTCTCAAACTTTAAGGACTTCAATACGCTTGCCCTGAACCGCTAAAATGTGTCTCCGGGTTCAGGGTTTTACTTACTGCTTTTATTTCGATGCTAAATTGAATTGCTCAGATGCGAAATCAGGATAAGGTTTCCATCGGCGGCATGATTTTGCTCGTTTTGGTGCTGGCCACTGCCTTGATCTTACAGGCGGGGTTGGTTCACAACGCGGGCTGGTACCGGGCTTTGTATATATCCCTGCCATTGCTGCTGATAGTGTTATTGACCATATTGTTCAGAAATCCCGGTGCGAAGCCGTAAGACCGCGCCGGAAGACCGTTTTCATTCATTTAATTAAATCTTTTACCATGCAAAAGAAACAGCAACCTATTTTCAGGAAGGATGACTATGACGTGATCCAGACCTGCCTGCAGGAGGGAGCGAGGGAGAGTGCCTTCGGCCCCGCAGTCGTGGAATCGCTGCTGGCGGATTTCAGGAAGGGCAGGCTGGTGAGCAAGGAATCGTTCCCCGCAGACGTAGTGCGTCTCAACTCCCGTGTGATCATCCAGGAAACGGACCGCCCCAAGGAAATGGAGGTGACCGTAGTGCTCCCCGAACAAGCCGATATTAAACAACGCAAAATATCCGTTATGGCGCCGGTAGGCGTAGCCCTGATCGGTTTCCGGCAGGGCCAGGAAGTGATGTGGCAGGTGCCGGGCGGGAAGAAGAAATTCACCATTAAAGAAGTCTTTAATGAACAAGACTGATAGCTCTAATTGGAATTAACAATAACGGGCGCCTGTTGAGGCGCCCGTTTTTTTGTACTACTGATAAAGTTAACTTATTATATGGTTTTAAAGATTAACCTTGATATTTCGTATGCTGTTTGCAATTTTGTTCACAAGTTTTAAAGCAACTTTTCTGTCATCAGTGTTCTTGAAAAGGCAAATAATTTCTACAACAGCTCTTCCTTTTTGTGTGTAAAACATTCTTTGCTCAACAATACCGCCAGGATATTTGCAGTTAACGGCAATTCAACTGTGATGGAAAGCATATCATTTCCAGATTGGTTGATTACTTCCTTATTTAGAATGACCAGATTCCCATATAAGTGCTTTAACATATCAATTTGTCCATTCATGAACTTATCCAAGGATCTTTTCGATGTATCCTTATATATTGATATGTCGATATAACTTGTGGAATCAATATTGTTGAATTGCTTCGTGCATAATATGTCATCACCGAAAAGGATAAGCTGCTTGCTACTCTCCCTGATGTCTTTCGGAACCGACATAGTGAATGCAGCATCACAGATGGGGACTTCTATTACATTTGTATGTTTGCATCCGCAAAACATAAGTAGAAGGAATGGGATCCGTATTAACATATTATTCAGTTTAAATGCTATTGCTTGAGATGCATCTTCTCGTTTATGCTACAATAAAGCTTAATGCAAAGTTTTTGTTATTTCGTGCGCAATTTGGATAAACCGTAAACTGTCCTTCAATAAGAAAACTTCGAGCATGCCTGTTGTGTTGTGTTTGGTGAATATCAATTTTCTGAAAAAATTACGTTGTTTTAGGGTATCGAGATAATAGTAATCAAAGTAACCTATACTGATTCCGTTAGTAGTGTTTAGCTGGTTATTGCTGAGATAGACAATTCCCGAATCACTCTGATTTAATAGTTTGATGGCAGTATTGAGGCGCTTATTGATATACTGAGCATCAAATGCCTTTTCGGAAGCTGGTGGAATTTCAATTCTTATATATGCAGACCGGTCTTTCTCACCATATGTAATTTCAAACCGATCTTCTTCTACTTCAGGGTAAAGCGTAGGGATGATGCTCCAGCTGGATGGTAAGACGGATGTAAGTATGAAGCCGGTGCTGTCTTGGTAAAGCGTTGTTGTTGCTGGTTTGTCATGACTACCATTTGTGCATCCTGAGAGGAGCGCTAAGTATGTGATATAAATAGTGGATTGGATTGACATGGGAAAGGGTTTTTGAATGGTGATCTGGTTGCTGAGCCAGTATTTTAGCGTAAACTGCTTTGAAATATATGTATGGATTGCAGATGCCGGATAGAATCCTGTACTGTCGTTATCGTGAAGTGGCTGAATTTGCTAACCACAGAAGAGGCAAGCGTGGGTACAGATTGTTTAAATGTTCTGATTCTCCAATCAATAAATCTTTGGGGTTTATTGTAATCTTCAGACGGCCAAATAGACATGGTGATTTCTGTTGTACTGTCTTCAGACCATCCTGATACACGAAGCAATTCTTCATCAAGCGTATATGGATTTGTGTCCGATAAATGCCTGATATTATCGGGTAAAGTTCCATGAATTTCGCTGCCTGATGAATCTCTATAAAGCATCACTTCATTTTTGTTCTCTTTTTTCACTTGATTGCATACCATCAGCATCATGAAGCAAGCCGTCGTATAATTAGCAAGTGATTTCATATGTGCGCTGGGGATTATTAACCAAACAGGTATTTTAGGAATTGAGGGAAGGAATATAGTTTAAGAGACTAGTTTATATCTAATTTAGCCGTTTTAGGCGAGGCGGATAGCAGGTCATTTAGGCTGAGTGCTTGAAAGTCTTCCGTCTGTTTACCGTTTTTGCTGCTTTTTACCAGGTAAATAGATGGTGAATTGTCCGTTTTGCTCCTGAAAATCCGGATGTTACCGAAAGTGTGAGGATAAACGCCGGGATAATCCAACACCGCGGCGTATACCTGATTGTCCTTTATTTCCTGTAGTACGATTACCTTGAAATTGCTGCAATGAGAGCCGTTACAATAAAAATTGTATCCATTGATGAGGACTACCTTACTGTCTGGTAAGTCATAATACTGAACATGATTGCCAGGTTTGGAGCCGAAACATACCACCATAGGGGCTATAGGGGCCGTTGTTGTTAAAATATTGTAGCCAGGTGATATTGGTAGTCCAGTTGTTTAGCCGGATGGCCGTACTGTCATATTCAAAAAGATCGGTCGGGGAGTAGGTGGAGCTATCATATGCATTTTGATTGTCTGTCATTTTCAGTGTATAGGCAATTGTATGGCCGCCTGCTTCACTGGTGCAAATTATTTCAATTTGCCGCGATGTTTTATGGTAATTGTTTTTACAGGAGAACGCCTTGCCGGCAAGGGGACGAATACTACCGACATTTTTTACATCTTAATGATGTTATTGCTTTGTCGAAGTCATTTTTTCGTATATGCGAAATATGCGCATATCCGAATCTCAAGTAACCTTTTTTTATTTCTTTCCAGTAGTATCCTTGATTATCAATTTCGGCATGTGAAAGAGTATCTGCCGTGAGTTCCATAAATGAAGCAGGAGGATCTAAATTAAACTTTGACGTATTTAAAGTTGCGCTGCCTGTCATATCAGATAAGTATATTACAGATGAGTCGGAGAACAAATAGCGATGTTCTTCACCTTCTCCGCCGGCGGTGATTCGGATTAACTTTGAACCCTTGGGGATGGATATAACCACTTTTTGTTGCTGCAAACCACTAAAGTAATTGAATTTTACTTTGACCGTTTGTTTGGTCACTGTGCAAGATGTAAGGTAGACTAAAAAAATATACATTACTTTCATTTCACTTAGTTTGATTTTACCAACTTGAGGAACCCATGTTGGATGAATAGGATTGTTGTTTTGATCTAGCATCCTGGGAGCTGCTCCAGTGATCGTTCCCGCATTTTCAATCGAGCGATAGTATTCCATTAAAGGTAATCCCATTTGTAGCCTTCCTATACTTACTGCATTCATTCCATCCATTGGTATTTTCTCAGCATACCGAATCGTTCATGAGGGTACTTTTACTTTGATAATTGTATTGGGAGTTTTATCGAAGGCTTGATAAAAACTTTTCCATATCTTGCCGCATCTTCGGCAGTGGTAGCGAATAATTTAGATATTGCGTAGCCGTTTTCATGTGCTCGTAATCCATGTAAGGCTATGTCATCTAACTCCGCATTAGAGACTGCCCTGAACAAAGTTGTTGTTTTTCCAGCTCGAACCGCCCGTAAGATAGGAGGAATTGGGACTACCGCTGCCTTATCGGCTGCAGGTGCGGTGGTCCTAACCAGACTTACAGGTCTTGCAGTAACACATATGCCTGTGCCTACTCCATGCGTCGCCCTGCGTAAAAAGCCGCCACGGATCGTGCGGGATTATGTGGAATAAATAGAAAGGATTATATTATTATCCTATCTTCTCCTATATTCAAAGTAAATGATTCATACCCCTCTTCACCTAGTAACTTTAATACAAAGCCATTTTCAAAACTAATAATAAGATTACTTCGCTCTTCATTTGTGCTTACTGCGTCTATTTTTTGTTCAAGCAATTTTATTAACCCAAAATCTTCATTAACCGGATAGATTTCATATACGTAGGGGCTTCCATGTTCATCTACCAATGTAAATCTTCCTTCTATTTTTATATAACCTTTCCTTTCAAAAAAAAAGAACAATGTTGTTTATGCTAAAGCATATTTGCTGTATATAATCTCCTTTGAACTGTGAAAAATCAAACTCTTTCGGTATAAAGTACATAACACTATTTTTATAAAGAATTACCAATAACCTTCTGGTAACGGAACGTGAGTATCGGGATTAGGCCCTGGTTTCATTGTAGAAGGATTGACTTTCTGGAAGCCTCCTTGTGGCATTGCCTTTTCAAGTACCCAATAACCATTGGGATACTGTTGAGTAGGTGGCATCACCCTTAGATTATATCCCGGTGGAACTTGTGCCGGAGGTGATTGCGGTGGGTTAGTGGGGAGCTTAAACTTAGGAGACGGTTTAGGCGCCCCTCTTCCTCCAAGATTCGCAGCTGGATTAGCATTACCTCCAATAGGCGGCGAGACAACTCGCTCACCAAACTGCGTGATAGTCGGCTGCTCAATTTCAACTACCGGCGTTTTACCTCCGCTTGTCTTATTGAATACTTTTGAAAACCAAGGCGCCAACTTGGCACCAGCATAGCCTAATCCTCCTCCAATTCCAGCCGAAATACCCAATTGACCCCACTCAAATGAAGCCTGCTTACCGTCGTGGATATTAAAACCCTGATCAATAGCATTTCCTGCAGCACCTGATAACGCACCGGCCGCCACCAGCGCGATTGTACCAGTTCCTGCGGTTGCTATTGTAAGATCCACCACAGCACCCGCTACAGCTCCAGATATCATGCCACGCCCGATACCTCTCGCTACGTTTTCACCCCTGATTGCAGCCCTTACCCCACCAACAACACCTCCAACTACAGCTCCTATAAAAGTCCCTAAAAAGCGTCCATCTTCGTCATAGAAATAAATAGGGTTGTTTGTCGCAAAATTGTAAGGCGAATACTGGATGTACTCCTCACTTAATGGATCAAGAGCATGCCACCTTCCAATTTGCTGATCGTACATCCTCGCCCCATAATCGTACCACTCCAAGCCGCTACCACTATTTCCCGCGAACTCCTTATTCTGCAACTCCTTACCATTAAACTGGATGCGGTTTAGCGGATTATAAATTGCCTTCTCACTCAGGCCCGCCATCGCCAACCCAAACGGATAATAATGCGTCTCCTCCAGCACAGGCGTCCCGCTCAGGGTTAAGGCCACATTATCAAAGAACACATCCTGCTGGGTCTCGTTGCTGGTGTAAACATACAGGAAGCCGGATTTCTCCATTACCACATCGCCGGTCGCCAGCGTTTGCAGCTCATCGGGTTGGGCAGCAACCTGTTTCACACCACTGGAGCCTTCCACTAAGTTAAAGTCTTCATCGAACAGCACAAAATTCAGGTACGCGCGGGGCGGTCCGGGTTGTTGGGGATTTGGGGTCCCGCTCCTTCATCCTGTTCCAGCTGTCGCCTACGAAGTTGTTGTTGAAGGGAGTACCGTTCGATCCTTCAGTGCCTCCGTGCCCTGCGGCAGCGGCAGCGCCGGGGTTGCCGAATGCTCTTACCAGCGCCGCGGCCATATCTGATGCAGGGGCGGTGGTCTTCTGCGCTTTGTCTGGTCCTTGTGACTTATAGAAAGCCCTCGCACCCAATCGAACCGTATCCCCGGATTTCACCTTTAAGACGATGCTCGGCCCGATCCTGCGATCGGCATCTTTGCCATTAAGCTTGGCTACAAATTCGTTCTTATCCGTCTGCGTGTCTTCCGGATAGCCCACGGGCTTATCCGTCCGGGATTCGTCGATATTGCTGAAGGTTGCTGTTTCTACAGCTGCTTTTTCCGTCTCCATGCTGGCCAGGTATAGCTGCTGGGGAGGATTGGTCTCCGCCAGCACGATGCGCACGTTGCCCAGGTGGTCTTTCATGAAGTAATCGTAGGTAAAGCCACCTGCGGCCAGCGGACGGATACGCCCCTCTTCATGGCTGATCAGCTGCAGGGCGTCGTTGTCGTAGATCACCGGGCCCATGTAGTCGGTCCGGGTGGTCTTATTCGGAGATACTGTCTGGTCAACGACAGTTTTAGCCAGTTTGCGGCCTGTGGCGTCGTAGATGTAACTGATGGTGCCCTTGCCGGTGATGGCTATGGTTTTAGGCAGGTTCAGCAGGTTATAGTGAATGGCGGAGATTTTCTTGTTCTCATCTTTGGTAAGGTTGCCGTTCTTATCATACGCGTAATCAAACGTAGCGGCAGTGTTTTGGTCCGCAAAGTCGCCCAGCGTGGTGGCGGGGTCGTTGGCGGCGTCGGTCACCTTATAGAGCTTATTGCCGCCGGTAACGCCGGTGGTATCATAGACATAAGCAAGATCGTCAATAAGCGTGCCTTCCGCGGTGCCTTTTTGCCCCATTGGCGCATCCGTTTGATATTGCCGTTAGCATCATAGGCGGTAGCGGGGTCGGCGCCGTCTCCCATATAAGCGTCGTAATTAACCGTAGTACGGGTGTAGGCGGTGGAGCCGGTGGTCGACTGGGTGAAATATCCCTTTAAGAATCGATTGGCCGCATCATAGGTGTATCCCAGTGCATTGGCGGTGGGCGCCGTGCCGGTGGTTACCTTCGTGCCTTTCCAGGTTACCCCGGCGATATTACCCGCATAGTCTTTATTGGTGAAGCCTTCGTCATAATGTAACTCCTGGCCAAAGTAATGGGTCTCGGTACCAAGGACGTGCTTGCGGTTAATGCCTTTATTCCAGCCACGGATGTTATAGGTATAATCCATGCTCTCGATCACGGTACCGGCGGCATTTTTAAACTCCTTGCGCTGTAATTGCCCCAGGGCGTCGTAGGTATTGGTGGCTATGTCCCGGGTATAGGCGGCGTTGTCATTGAGCTGCTTGGTGACTTTGGTAACGCGGCCAGCATGGTCGTATGCCATGTTGGTCAGCATCCGGACAGATCCTGCCGCGCCGGCCTTCGGGTTGTTGTGATGGTGGTAGGTGCTGAGGGCTTTACCCGCAAAGTCATAGAGGGTAGTGACGATGTCAAATCCGGAATGGATATTATCACTAAGGGTTTGTACCGGACGGCCTTTCGCATCATAGTAAGTCGTGGTGAGGAGGAACTGGTCCGTGTCCAATACCCGAACCTTAGTGCCTGTTACCATTCCTTTTACCTGAGAACTGGGAACAATCACTTCCTGGTAGGGGTTAGCGCCCGCCTGCGGCTTGGTAAAATAGGCAGATTGGGCAGGCTTGGCGCCTGCGAAAGTGTAATTGTCGTAATAAGTATAGGTCAGCGCATAAAAGTTTCCGTCGAGGTTGGGTAGCGAGAGCGTGGATGTAAGGTTTTCGGATGTTCCGGTCATGGCCGGGTCTACCCATACATCTGTACTGCCAGCGGTAGGGGTTTCAAAGCCATCTGTGAGCTCTACGCTTACCCGGGCCTTATATTCATTAACGCCTGTCTGGTATTGGGAAACGACCAGGTTATCAATAGCGGGCGTATTGGTCGTTATCGTTGTGCTGGTCGTGGCGCCGTTCATGGCGGTAATGAGTGCGTCATGGCTCAGTGTGCTGGAGTAGATACCTGTCGCGGTAGGGCGGTTCAGGTTGTCGTACAGGGTGGCCATCCACTTGCCTGTCACGGCCTTCAGGTTGCCATCGCGGGAGAGCACCAGGCGGTCACGCTGATCATATACCATTTCTACCTGCTCTGCGCCGGGAACCTGTTTAATGATCATCCGGTTGCGGCCATCGTATTCATAACGGAAACAAAGGTTCTTGCTCACTTCCGCGCTTAATACCCAGCTTGCCGCCGCCAGTCGCTCCACTGCACGGGGCGGGAGCACGAAACGGAGGTTATTCATATCATCGTACACATAGTAGGTGCACAGCCAGCCGGCATGGTTAGTGCCTGGCGTTGCGGCGATCTGCACTTTTTGAGGACGACCCTGTCGTCTTTATCCTTGTACTCAGTTACCTGTTTCCCGTTTTCATCTGTGACCATGTTTTTATAAAGCGATCCTGCCGCATATGCCCCGGGAGAGGCAATTGTGGAAGTGGGAATATTGCCTGCCAGGGTCGTGCTCACATTCCAGATACGCACTTCGTCGGTAATTGTATTGAGAAGGTATTGTGTCGCAGCTCCACGTGCCGAACCTGTCCAGTTATTGCCGGGAGCCATTGTTTTGGTTACCCTGTTTAATGGTGATGCCTCAAACTGGGTTTCACCATAATAAATATCTTCTTTGTTATTATTACCGGTGGTCAGGAAGCCATCATAAAAAGTCTTCTGGTCAGCAAACGGATTATTTTTAAATGCCCCGTCGCCCGCAGTACTGGTATAAGGCAGATACTTGAAGGACTCCCGGCCCAGGTTGTCATATATTACCGGGGAAACTAAATCCTTTTTAGTAACAGGGGAGACTCCTTTCGCCACTGTTTGCAATGGCCTGCCCAGTCCATCGAAGTAGGAGGTAGCCTGGGGCACATTTGCCACATCTGTCGCGGATACTACGAGCGCAGGGTCTGTCAACGGCTGGTTAGGCGTCCAGGTGCGGACGTAGTTTACCTTGGTACCGGAAGCATAAGCAGTGGGCACGGGCCGGGCGGTTTTAGCGGCAGGTGTGCTGGAATTGGGTTGCTGGGCGAAAGCAGCAGCAGGCAACAACAGGGATAAAAGGAGTCGTTTGGTCATAAGTACGGGAACTTGTCAGTTAGAATCGGGTAAATCAGGGACAATCGGGTTAATGCAACTTCACACGTTAATTTAAGAAAAAAATCAACCGTTAGCATAAATTGCCGGTCGTATTTTTTTGCGTGTGCCGGATTTTTTGTTCAAATGCGTACTTAGGAACCCTGAAACGGTTAAAAACGTGTGTCAATTTATGCTTGGGGCGGTGATATCCTGAAATGCCGGAATATTTTTTTGTAATACGAAGAAGGAAATGTAATTTGATGTATTCCCATACCAAATGTAACCCGATTTATATACCCTTATTCATAATTCCATGCGTTTTAAGTTCCTTGCCTTAGCCCTTATACCATTATCTCTTGCCGCACAGGAAAATAAAAGGCCGATTCCTGACCCGCCTAAATCCCCAACGTTTCCGCTATGGAACGATACGGCAATTTTTCCGTGGATATGTTCCGGGAATGCCAGACATTACCATTCCGCTATATGAGGTAAAAACACGGCAACACACCGTACCAATCACTTTGTCTTACCACGCCTCTGGCATCAAAGTGACTGACGTGGCCAGCTGGGCTGGCCTGGGTTGGAGTGTAAACGCCGGAGGGTTTGTTGGGCATAAGGTGAAAGGGTTGGACGATGGCTGGCCGATGTCCTATTTCCGTTCCGATTTTTACCTGCGTAAACCCAACGAGATCAGTACCAGCAGCGCCGATGGGTATGCCTACCTGTTGCGTGTAATGGACAAGTTCATGGATAACGAACCGGATATCTTTTCTTACAAAGTCCCCGGAAAGTACGGGCACTTTTTTGGCCCGGATACGGACAGCAGGCGGTGACGGTTCCCTATGACCCGGTGAAAATTTCCCGGACGATGGATCCGAATGCGAATTCCGAAATCGTGCATCTACAGTTAACGGACGAAGCCGGTAAGTTATATACTTTCGGAAATACTAATGGAGAACCAATATTCGAATCGTCAATCACCAATCGAGGTAGTTCCTCATTGGGTTATCGGTCGGCCTGGCCACTTACCACAATTAATTCTGCGGACAATACGGATTCGGTCCTGTTTCGCTATCAGCCATATCAGAGCATGAATTTGTTTACGGAATTTGAAGATTACCTCACATTGAAGGGGAACATTCAGCAATGGGGAGTGGGGTGCGCGCCACCCAATCCGTTACGCCAGGTACACTGGAAGTGTCTTACAGTACCGGGCAACGACTGATGAAGGAAATTCTGTATGATAATGGAAAAGTCGAGTTTGTGCTTAGCGCTACCAACCGCACCGATCTGTCCTCGCGCTCCTCGATAAAATCAATGTATATGGCAAGGAAAAAGGAGTGATGAAATTGTTGCGGACAGTGCAGTTCCATCAATCTTACTTCGGCGGCATGGCGCCCCGGTTGCGGCTGGATTCAATTTCCATAGTGTCTGCCACTGCTACAGAAAAGATGGTATATCGCTTTGCGTATGAAACATCCGATGTGGTGCCGTTGAATTCCAAATCGAAAGATTATTGGGGATATTATAACGGGCGAAGCAATCCTACTTTGATCCCCGGCGTCTCTACGTGGTTTCCCTATGGCGCTCCGATCACATTAGGGAATGATCCCAACTCCCGGAAACCCGACCCTTCCTTTGTACAAATGGGCATGCTCAGGAGAATCCAGTTCCCCACAGGGGGTATACCCTGTTTAACTATGAGCCGCATCAATATGCAAACGGTGTTGCTGAGCCCCAACTGGGTGGCGGTGTCCGCATCAAATCTATCTACAGTTTTCCACAGGAAGGAGTCAGCCATTGATTAGAACCTACAATTATGGCATGAACCCCGGAGACGAGAGCGGTAATGGTGTGTTGAATTCCGTTTTACCGGTCAATTTTCATCATAGGGAAGCCAGGTACCAGGTATGGGGATGAACGGATTCGGTTTGTCGGCGCCGATTTGCGAATACACAACGCATACGTATAGTTCCAATCCAACGGTGGATAATAATGACTACGACGGCACCATGGTTTACTATCCCTTCGTGACCGAATATCTTGGCGCGCCTGGCAATACGACGGGGAAGATCACCTATCAGTATTCTTATGAGACGGACCAGTTGATCGCCACTATCCCCGAATTCATGCCCGGAACGCTCACTTCTCATTGGAAACGGGGCCACCTGCAACGGCAGCAGGAATTCAAGCAAACATCTCCTATTACTTTTGAGCTAAAGAAAGACATTATTCACGGATACCAGGTACTCAATGAAGCAACTTATCCCGATGTCGGTTTCCTGATAACCGAGCGGATTAAACGCACGGGGACGGTTTCGGAAAACGTGCAGCGCGGTCTGGAAGGGTGGGAGTCTCCTTTCGTGTTCACGTTCTATTCCCTCAAAACCGGGGCCTATAAGCTGGTCTCTACCACCGAAAAAATATATGAGAATGGATTAACCCTGGAGAATAATATTCAATATGCCTATAACGGATTTCTTCAACCCTCCAGGATCACTAAAACTAATTCTAAAGGAGAGGCCACTTTCCAGATGATGCGGTATGCCAATCAGTACAATACAGGGAGCGCCGGTAACGACGCCGCGCTCGGTATCAAGCGCCTCTTTGAATCTAATATACTTTCAGTTCCCATCGAGACATTGCAGGGCATAGACAGGGCCGGCACTTCGGTGTTGACCGGCGGTAAGATCGCAACCTTTTTCCCGGATAAACCTGTTTTACGGGAAGAATACCAGATGGAGTTAAGCACCCCGTTAGCTAGCTATACTTATGCGGCGATCGATGCGTCAGGAAACTTTATCCCACCGTCGGTATATAAACGGCGTCTTACATTTAGCGCGTTAGACGCACGGAACAACCCGACCGAATATTATATGGACGATGCGAACCTCCGGCATGCGCTTGTTTGGGGGCACGGGGCATGCTCATGACGGCAAAAGCCGACCAGTCGAATGGCAACCAGATCGGTTATACTTCTTGACGACCCGGACAAAGGGGATGGGTATATAGCGAAACGGCCGTATCGGCGTTGCCTGCGGCCACCGTGTCCGGCACGCTTGCTTATGATTTCGCCCTCAATAACAGCATCTATAAGAATATGCCAGCCGGCGTTTACCTGGTTACGTATTGGTCCGCCACAGCCTGCGCCGTAAATGGTGCGGCTCCCATTTCTATAGGTCCGGCCAATGCTAAAGGACTGAAACTGCATACGCACCAGGTAACGGTGCCCACGGGGCAGCAAGTTTACGTCAACTCCAGCAATGCAAAGATAGACGAACTGCGTATCATGCCTAAAGACGCCATGGTAAAAACGATCGCTTATGATCCTTCGGGCCAGGTCTCTACAGAGATCAATGAGAGAGACGATGTCGTTAGTTATGAATTCGACGGACTGCAGCGCCTGAAGCTGGTGCGCGACAAGGAAAACCGCATTCTTCGCCAATTCGCGTACGACCTGGATAAAGGCGGTGGATTAAGCCCCACGTTGCCTGTGACTTTCTATAACGCATATTCGAGCGTTACGCTGAAACGGAATAATTGTACTTCTACTGACTACGGCACTGAAATGACATACACTGTACCGGGACGGACGTATATGTCTTTCGTCAGCCAGTCTGCCGCGGATGCGGCGGCTGCCGCCGATATTGCGGCCAATAGCCAGAACTATGCGAATACTTATGGAGAATGCCGGCCCAAAACGGAAGTGGTATGGCAGCCGTACGGAATGTATTGCCAGACTTCGTTGGATTACGGGCATGTGCCCCAAAAGAGCGATTATAGTGTGGTCCAGGTTTGGACGGAACCAGGGACGGATAATGTAACAAAATTCAGGATTTACCGCGACTCCAAAGAGTGGAGGTATGGCGCTACCGTTAAACTGGTAATTCATTTTGCGGGCGGTGGTTATACGGATATGCCGGTGACAATCGGTTTCCTGAGAGATAGTCATGTTGATTATGAGGGTACGATCATGATGTCTCCGCAACAAACCAGTTACCGTAATGGTATGAGTATTGTTTCTGTTGAAAGGGTTCCTCACTTGTTTGCAACTGGATGGCGCATATATGGCCAGCGAAGAAAGCGGGTAGGTGGAGAAGTGGTACTGGTGGAACCCAATCAGCAAAATGTGGGACAAGGACCTTATTATCCGCCTTATGAAGCTCAGCTTCCTGCGATCTTCCTATGACGGCCGGGCCAAATGTTTTTATGAGTGCGCCGAGATCCGGGTCATTTACGAAGACCTGTCCTGCCAACCAGTACTCCAGAGGCGTATATTACACTTTACCAATGGGTACAGTCATTTCCCTTGTCAGCCAGGAAGATGCAGACGATCAGGCGCGGATCATATTTAATACAAACGGCCAGCAACTAGCCAACCAGGAAGTTTGCAGATAGCAAGGTTTGAAATAATATTTGCATCCCGGGCCAAAAGGCCCGGGATGTTTGACTTCGTAGTTGGAATATTTTATTCTTCAGGATAACGAATCAATGGGCTAAAATCAGTCTTCCAGAGATCTAATTCATATAAATGACCGTTAGTATCCAGATTCAATGACGCTATTACCTGAACGCCATCGGCATCCTGGAACTGGTATTCGCTTATTCTCTTCCCGATTTTTCGATCATTGGTGGTAATTCCGTCAGGAAGTAATAGAAGGCTTCCCATGCCTCCGTCTTTCATCAATTGAACGCAGAGTTTGATATGCCAGTCAATTGGCAGGGCGAGGTTGGCTTTTTGCACCAGGAGTTTTATTAACGCCAGCTCTTTTACTAACGGTTTTCTGAGAGGATTCATAATTTTTGGGAGAAGTTTATTTACGCCCTGCTACCATCCTCATAATGAAAATGTTCCTGTCCAGCGTCGGTGAAGCCTCCAATGAACGCCGGTGAGGTGTGTTCCGATTTCGTAACACTGAAAAGCCCCTTCTCAATCGCCCATTCATAAGCGCCCATATCCACCGGGTACCGGGTGAGCGTTCCGCTCAACAGGTGCAGGCCGATCCATCGCTCCGCGTTGTCCAGGCTGGTGAAGATACCTCCGGGAAAGCGTGCGTCCGCACTATTGAATACCCAAACATATTGCAGCATATCCGACAGGTGTTATTTGATTTTGGATGATAGAAGGTTCACGTACTTCTCCGCAAACAAGATGAGCGGATTGGCGTACAGGCGCAGGATATCTGAATTCATCTTGCCGGTGTCCCAGCCTTCGATGACCCGGTAATCTTCCCTGAATTTGCTTTCCATGAACCAGGTGGCGCCGTCCTGGCTGAGTTCGGCCGGCCGGATGGCCATCGTCCAGAAGCGGTTTTTCTGCAAGGGGCGGGTAAACGTATGCCAATGCTGGATACCCAGCTGGATGGTCGTGTCTTTCAGGATGGTATTTAAAGCCGAGTCGTTCTTCAGTTCCTTAATATGTGCATATACCGTATCCGACAGCCGGTGCGCCCGTACTACTATGGCGTTCCCGAAGGAGGGAAGCCATACGAACCGTACAAAGTCCCGGTTTCCTTTATAATCGCCAAAGTCAGGCTCCTTCATCCGGAAGAGTATTTTAGATACATAGTCTTTTAGCAAGAAGGTAGTGTCTTTCGCAAAGTAGATATGCCCTTCCGTTTTGGGTACCAGTTCCGCGAAGGGATCGCTGGCGGGCAGGCCGGGAGGGGATTGCAGGCAGGACGTCCATAGCAGGATGCTGAATAGAATGCCCGTATGCAGGGCCTTGCGGGAAAAAAGTATGTTTTGCAATGTGTAATTATCAAATAAGGCCGGAAAATACAAAAATCTCCTTTCCTGTCAGCTTTTTCTCCTTTCCTGCAAGCCTTTTCAATTGCCGGTTCCCGAATTTTGAATTGTCAACGCCGGATATCGACTGCAGCGAAGGACGGCAATTATTTAAATTTAAAAAGCCTTTTAAAAATGGCATCAACTACTCAAAACCTGGTACTGCATGGTGTATCAGGCACGATTGGCGGACAATTGGTTATCCGTCAACGTTCAGGAAAATCCATCTGGCAGGGCGCCCCAGGCGCAGTTTATTGCCGCCCACATTGGAGCAGAAGGAAGTTCGCGAGAAGTTCCAGATCAGCGCCAACTACGCGCAGGCAGTGAAAAACGATCCGACAGCTTACGCCGCGTACAAAGCAGCGGCTAAGGACGGACAGTCGGCTTACAACGTGGCAATGGCGGACGCTTTCAATCCGCCTGAGATCCGCACGATCGACACCGGTTTGTATACCGGCACAACCGGAGACGGTATCCGAGTCCGGGCCTTCGATGATTTCATGGTGAAAGGAGTGGTCGTCTCCATCTTTTTGCCAGACGGAACATTGCTGGAAACAGGAGCCGCGGTTGTGAGCGACAACAAGGTGGACTTCTTTTACACAGCCACACAGGCCAATACCACGCTTACGGGAACCCGTATCAGGGCGGCGGTTTCGGACATGGCCGGTAATGTAACCGTAGAAGAAAAACGTTGTAAAAGCGTATTGTTGGTCACCAGGCGGCCGTCCTCAAAAGGGGCGGCCGCCTTTTCTATTAAGAGCCGGAACATAGCCGGGGATTCGCCATGGAAAGTGGTAAATGCACGGATAAAGGCAGTGTCGTTTTCATATCCCAGCTCCCAGGCTATTTCACGGACGGTAGCGCCCGTATCCAGCAGCAACTCGTTTGCTTTTGCATCCGCATCGATGTTTGAAACTCCTTCATGGTACAGCCGAAAATAAGCCGGAACCCTTCCGTCAGCTTTTTAGGGTGAAGGCAAACCTTTTGCTGAGCGGCAGGCGTTGTATCGGCAGCCTGAAATCTTCAGCGATGATGGTCGCCGCCTGCTGAATGGCCTCCATGTCTGAAGGCGAGAAGTTATACCGGGTATTGTATTGGAAATCTTCCTCCCGGGGAGCCCTGGCATATTCCAGTAACAGATCATTGATGCGGGCGCGCATGAAAGCGGGCAATTCTTCGGGATGGAGGTTGTTCCCGCACATGATCTCCAGCATCGTGCGCGCGTTGGCCGTCATAGGCGGAGCATCGGGCATCAGGCCGCCATCGGCGCCGCTTACCGCCAATTGCCATACATCCCGGATATGCGGGTGCCGTAGCGACAGCTCTTCGAGCAGGTGCGGCCCGAAATTGATTTGTATCATATCTGATCCGCGCGGCCCCGGTTTAATAGGATGTTGCCCGGCAGGCAGGTAGCAGAGATATTGCGTGTCTTCCAGCAAGAAGCTTTTGGGGCCTCCTTTAAGTTCCAGCGGGATACAGCCTTGCAGGACATACAACATCGCGACTACCGGTTTATCGATAACCATTTGCGCATGTAGCGGCATCGTTACGCGGAAAGCGTGTCGGTAGGCGGAGATATCCTTCCCGGTAAACTCCTGGGAATAGATTTCACCGAATGGCCCATGGATAAGGCTGGTCGTGCTGCCGGCAAGAAAGGGCAGTGGATTTTCCGTAGTCGTCGCTGTTGCCTGGGGCTGCAAAGCAGGGGTACAATGAAATGCATGAGATTCTTCAATAAAAGTGGTTGCAATAAATAAATTTACGAAACCGCTACCGGATCGGATGCAAGCGCTTCAAAATGATGACATTTGTCATCATTTTAGAAATTTTTGAACAAAATAGAAAAAGCCCGAAGGCCTTAGCCCCGGGCGTATTTAACTGAATATGAAACCCTGGTGGGTATTATTTTTGCCCAGCAGCGCCAGCAATTGCTTCGCCGCTTCTTCCGAAGATGCGGGATTCTGCCCGGTGATGAGCAGGCCGTCTTTCAGCACATAACTGCCCCAGTCGGGCCCTTTGCTATATGCGCCACCGTCTTTCTTCAGCTCGTCTTCCAGGAGGAAGGGCACCACTTTCGTGAGCTGTACCGCTTCTTCCTCCGCGTTGGAAAACCCTGTTACTTTCAGGCCTTTTACCAGCGGTTCGCCGTTGGCTTTCTTGGCGTGAAGCAGCACTGCGGGAGCATGGCATACGGCCGCTACGGGCTTGCCGTTGTTATAGAACTGCTCGATGAGCGAGATGGAGGTTTTGTCGTTGGTGAGGTCCCACAACGGGCCGTGGCCCCAGGGTAGAATACCGCATCATAATCCGCGGGGTTCACCTGGCTGAGGGGGACGGAATTGGCCAGTTTCTGCCGGAGGGCTTTATCTCCGTAAAAGCGGCGGGTGGCTTCCGTCTGGGATTCGGGCGCCTCGCTCTTGGGATCGATGGGCGGCTGGCCGCCGAGCGGAGAAGCGATGGTGAGCTCTACGCCGGCATCCGCCAGGGCGTAGTAGGGGGCGGCGAATTCTTCGACCCAGAAGCCGGTCTTATGCCCGGTGTCGCCCAGCTGGCTGTGGGAGGTCAGTACAATGAGAATTTTGAGGACGTTCATAATCTTGCTTTTTGCTTGTTCAGATCGTCGTATCGGCCGAATCGACCATACAAAGGTAGAACAGTGCAGAAAAGCAAAAGTTGCGGAGGCGCACTAAAATGCTGTGACCGCGGTCACAGGCCTACAGCTCCCTGGTACAACCGGCTCAGGCTCTCGCGCGAAACGCCAAGGTAAGACGCCAGCAGGGTCTTGGGCACCCGCTGCAACAGGCGGGGCTGCAATTGCTGGAGGCGCTCGTACCGCTCCCTGGGGTTCTTGAAGAGCAGCAGCAATATCCGTTGCTGGAGGCCTACGTAACCGCCGTTTTTCTTTTGCAAGAAGAAGTTGGAAAAGGCATGTATCTCCCGCGCCAGCTTCTGGCGGTCGTCCTCTAAAATAGCCAGCACTTCGCTGTCTTCGATGCAATCGACCGACAGGGAGGCCGGCATATGGTTATACAAGGCCAGGTAATCGGAGATCCACCAGTCTTCCATGGCAAACTGCAGGATGTGCTCCTTTCCGGATTCATCGGTATAGCTGGATTTGAGAAGGCCTTTCGATACCCAGAAGTGGTATTTAACGGTTTCGCCTTCCTGGATGAGGAACTGGCGCTTTTTGTATTTCCTGATGGTAAAATGCGACCAGATGTATTCGAATTCCTCATCGGTCAGGCTAACGATCTGTAAAAAATGCTGGCGAAGCTGTTCTTTGATGCTGTCCATAACTGCCGTGAATTTAGGAATTCCCCGGAGTATGGAAACGTTTGCCGGATCACACCCTTCACCGGTAAAAAGTACCGCAAAAGCCCCAAATGTGAAAAGTACCATCTCCCGATCCTCCGTACCTTTGTGATGTCATGAAACCTTCCATCCCGGTATACGACATATGCACCGTTTCAGACGGTCACAACCATCCGGACCTGCTCACGGAGCGGCTGGGTTCTTACCTGAAGAAGAACTACCAGCGCGTTCACCAGCAGCACGGGCATTCGTTTTACCACCTGGTGCTTTTTACCGGCGGCAGCGGTTCCCATACGCTGGATTTCACCCGCTACCCGGTGCGGCCCTGGCAGCTGTACTTCATGACGCCCGGACAGGTGCATTCCTGGCACTTTGGCCCGGAAACGGACGGTTACGTGGTCCATTTTTCCACCGCGTTCTTCCGTTCCTTCCTCGCCAACCCCGATTACCTCGACCGCTTCCCGTTCTTTTCGGGGCAGAGTGCGGACCAGGTGATGGAAGTGCCCGAAAAGCTCCGCCCGGCCATAAGGTCGGTATTCGAGCAGATCCTGCAGGCGGGGGCAGACAACGAGCCAGACCTCGTTCGCGCGCTGCTGCTCCAGCTGTTCCTGGATACGGACCGCCACATCGCCCGCGACGGCGAGCCCGGCGTTCCCCAGCAGAAGCAGCTGGTATTGCGGAACTTCATGGCCCTCATCAACCGCCATTACCGTTCCATGCGCCTGCCCCGCGAGTATGCCGAACAGCTCTACATCACGCCCAACCATCTCAACGCCCTCTGCCAGGACCTCCTCGGTAAAACGGCCGGCGAGATCATCCGGGAGCGGGTGTTGCTGGAAGCAAAACGATTGCTCACCAACGAGCAGAAGTCTGTCTCCGAGATAGCCGGGGAGCTCAACTTCCCCGATAACAGCTACTTCTCGCGGTTCTTCCGCAAGTATGTGGGGCAGTCGCCCGAAGAATTCAGAAAAAGTCTAAACTGAAAAATATGTGTGCCGAAAGAAACGATCACAAGCCCAACGTCATTCTCAGCGCCCTGCAGAACAAATGCCCGCGCTGCAGGAGAGGCCGCCTGTTCCAGGAATCCAATCCCTATAAACTGACTTCTTTCATGAAGATGAACGAGCGCTGTCCCGAATGCGGCCAGCTCAGCGAGCCGGAGACCGGCTTCTTCTTCGGGACCGGGTATGTAAGCTATGCCCTTTCAATCGCCTTATCCGTAGCCACTTTCGTAGCCTGGTGGGTACTGATCGGCTTCAGCCTGCAGGACGACAGCGTCCTCTACTGGCTGGGCGTCAACGCCGCCATGCTGGTAGTGATGCAGCCATTGCTCATGCGCCTCAGCCGTACCATCTGGCTGTACTTCTTCGTGTATTATGACGCGAACTGGCGAACGGAGAAACTGACGGCGCCCGCGCCTGTTCAATAGTAGAATATTAACCGATCCTTCCTCTAAACGCGCATTCCGCCCCGCCCTGTTGCTCCAATGCCGCGCAGTTATTACTTTTCAGGTATGATGAAGCGGTTATGGAGAACGATCTTGTGCTGCCTGGTACTGGCTGGCGGAATGCGCACGGAAATACATGCCCAATCTGCCAACGTCCGGTTCTCGCACCTGGGCATCGCGCAGGGGCTGCCGCAGAGCTCCGTTTATTGCATGTTCCAGGACAGTAAAGGGTTCATCTGGCTGGGTACCAGCCTGGGCATCAGCCGGTACGACGGATACGGCTTCCGAAACTTCTCCTATAATCCCTCCAACCCCTTTTCCATTCACAGCAACGATCCGCTCTCCATCCAGGAAGACGCCGCCGGCAACCTGCTCATCGGCAGCGACCAAGGGCTCGACCTCTTCGATACCCGCACCGAAAAGTTCCACCGCGTGCCCGCTTTCGACGGCGGCGCGGAAATACCTTACCGGCACGTAAAGACCCTCTTCAAAGACCGCGAAGGCCAGCTATGGGCCAGTTCCACCATCGGGCTGCTCCGATACGACGATCGGCAGCGCCGCCTCGTGCGGGAGATCACCGCCAAAGAAGGTCGATTCCAGGTGAATTATATCGCGGAAGACGCCGCGGGGATACTTTGGCTGGGGATATTCCGGCATCCGCCGGTACAACCCCGAAACCCGGCGCATGCTCCCCATCCCGCAAAGCCTGGCCAATAATCCGTACTACAATAAGAGCACGTTGCAATCCATGAAAGTAGACAGCGTGCAGAACCTCTGGATCGGTACCGCTAAAGACGGGCTCATCGTCTGGAACCGCGCTACCGACAGCTGCGAGAACTTCCATTCCGACTCGGGCGATAAGGCCGTGAGCAGCGAGATGGTCCGTGCTATCGGGTTTCACAACGGCGATGCCTGGATCGGAACCCGTCATGGGGTGTACGTGGTTTCGGGCGACAGGTACCGGGTGCGCAACTTCGTGGTCTCGCGCGACGATCCTTCTTCCATTTCCTCCAATTCGATATTAAGCTTCATGAAGGATAATGCCGGCAGCGTTTGGATCGGCACCTTCTCCGGAGGGGCCAGCATCCTGCATCCCGGCAACAATAACTTCAGCTTCATCTCCGACAGAACGAGCCCGCTGCCCGGCCTCAGCTACCGCGTAACCAGCAGCATCGTGGAAGACCGCCACGGGCGGTTCTGGATCGGGACGGAAGGCGGGGCGTCAATTATTACGACCGGCAGCAGGGCGTCATCCGGCATGTGCGGGTAGGTCACGGCCCACAGCATACCATCAATCCCCAGATGGTCAAATCGATTTGCCTGGACGACCGCGACGTGCTGTGGATCGCTACACTCGACGGACTCTATAGCTACCACACAATTTCCGGCCAGATGCAGCGCCATCCTCTCCGGGAGACGCCACTCCATAACCTCGATGAAGTCGCCTATAGCGTGATCGCGGATGGCGAACGCCGATGGATCGGCACCAAAGCGGGGCTCATCAGGCGGGAGGCCGACGGTTCGCTGACGCATTACCGCAACCGGAAAGGCGACTCCCAAAGCCTGGTATTCGACGACATAAACGTCATCATCCGCGACAGGGCGGGCGCGATCTGGGCGGGAACGGAGGCGGGACTCGCATGTCTTCCTCCGGGTAGCGGCCGGTTCGTCAATTACCCCCTCGCATATGATTCCATTTACAACAAAGACGCGATCATTGCCCTGTATGAAGACGACCGCGGCCAGATCTGGATCGGCACCCGCAACGGGCTCAAGGTGCTAGACAAGCAGCGCCGCGTTTTCCATACCATCGATTCCACCTACGGCATGCCTTCCAATATCGTCCGCGCCATCCGCCAGGACGGAAGGGGCGATTACTGGATCTCGCAGGACAGGAGCATTACGCGACTGGTGCTGCGCAAGGCTTCCGGTCCGTTTGCGAAACAGGATGTGGAGATCAGGAATTATCCCATGACCAGCGGCAGCAGCGCCAATGAGTTCCTGGCCGCCAACTGCAGGACCTCCCGGGGAACTGATGTTCGGCGGAAGCGGGGCGTAGTGTATTTCTCGCCCGAAGAGCTGATCAGTAACACGGTGCCGCCGCCGGTGGTGCTGACGTCTTTCCTCATCAAGAACCAGCCGGTGGAGATCGGCGGGAAGCATTCTCCTTTGCAGGAGGCTATAACTTATTCCGATCATATCACCCTCCCGCACGACCAGGCGTATTTCACGATTGGGTTCGCGGCGCTGAATTATATAAAACCGGGCAGCAACCAGTATGCGTATACCCTGGAGGGGCTAAGCGGCACACCGGAGTGGAACTATGTGGGCCGGCAGCAACAGGCGACCTACACGAACCTCGGCGCGGGCGAATATGTCTTCAAGGTGAAGGCGGCCAATAACGACGGGCTTTGGAACGATCAATACACCCAGCTGCGCATTACCGTGCTGCCGCCCATCTGGAAAACCTGGTATGCCTGGCTCTGCTATGTGCTGGTGGCGGGCGGCATTTTGTATTTCTGCTGGAAATATTCCTCAAAACCGCGCGCCTCCGCCACGAACTGCAGATGCAGCAGCGCTCGCGCGAGAAAGACCGGGAACTGGCGCAAAGGAAGCTGTCGTTTTTCACGCATATCTCCCACGAGATCAAAACCCGCTTACGCTCATCCTGGCGCCGTTAGACAAGCTGGTGGACCAGGAAAAAGGCAATTCCAGGCTGCTCAACCAGCTGCTGCTCATGCAGCGCAATGGCGAGCGCCTCCTGCGCCTCACCGATCAGCTGCTCGATTTCCGGAAGCTGGAAGCGGGGCATATGCAGCTGCAGGTCATGGAACAGGATGCGGTGCAGCTGGTCCGCGAAGTGGTGCTGTCTTTCGACGCTTACGCCCGCCAGCGAGGGGTAAGGCTTACGCTTACTTCCCAGGAGCCGGAGATGCCGGCCTGGCTGGATCGTGATAAGGTGGAGAAAATGCTGTACAACCTCATTTCCAACGCGCTCAAATTTACGCCGCAGGGCGGCCGTATCCGGGTGTCCGTGAAGCGGGAAGGAGCGGAGTTGCTGCTGATGGTGGAAGACAACGGGGCAGGCATCGCGGAAAAGCACATCGGTAAGATATTCGACATGTTCCAGCATTTTAATGCGGAGGGACAGGTAAACGAAGGTACTGGAATCGGGCTGGCGTTTACCAAAGGGCTCGTTGCGCTGCACCGTGGGACCATTTCGGTGGAGAGCGCGCCTGCGCAGGCGGAGAAAGCCGGGCAGACCTGTTTCGCTATCCGGCTGCCCCGGGGCCGGAGGCTTACCCGCAGCGAGAACGCTTCACCGGGCGCCTGGCAGGAGAGGATGCGGACACGCGCATCGTGGCGGAAGCGGCCGAAACGGAAGAAAACGGGGCGGCAGACGGCAAGCAGGTGATGCTGATCGTGGAAGACAATGAAGAAATGCTCAGCTTTATCGCGGGGCACTTCCGGGACCTGTATACCGTTCACGAAGCGAGAGACGGCAAGGAAGGATGGCGCATCGCCACCAGCGTGCTCCCGATATCATCATCTCCGACGTGACCATGCCGGGCATGAGCGGGACTGACTTCTGCCGCCAGCTTAAAAAAGACGAGCGTACCTGCCATATACCCGTGATATTGCTGACTGCCCGCAGCCCGGTGATCTTCCAGATGGAAGGCCTGGAAACGGGGCGGACGATTACGTCACCAAACCCTTCAACATCGGCCTCCTGCAGCTCAGGGCGCATAACCTGCTCGTGTCCCGCGCGCTGTTGAGGGAGCGCTATAGCCGGGACGTCACCCTCCAGCCCCGCAATATCGCCATCACTTCGGCCGACGAGCAGTTCCTGTCCAAAGTGATGCAGTTCATCGACGACAACATCATGGAAGCCACCCTGAACGTGGAGCAGCTGGCAAGGGAAGTGAACCTGAGCCGGATCACCCTGCTCCGGAAGATCAAGGCGCTGACCAATCAGTCGACCATCGAGTTCATCCGCAGCTACCGCCTGAAAAAGGCTGCGCAGCTGCTGGGAACAGGGCATAATGTAACCGAAGCGGCTTATATGGTCGGGTTCTCTGACGTGGATTATTTCCGGAAGTGGTTCAAGGCGGAATTCGGCAGCACGCCGAAGGAATATGCCGTCAGCCGCCAGCAGGGCGGCGCGGGGAAAGGGGAATGATCCATTTCACCGGTATAAATGCTGCAAATGAAGGGTGTTTCCGCTATAGGGTACGGCTATTTTTGACGGCAGTCAAAGATTATACCACTGATATGAAACACATTCTTTCGGCCCTGTTCCTTTCCCTCGCACTCGCGGGAAATGCGCAGGCGCAGCAGCAGGCGCCCCTGAAATACGGCGCCCAGTACACGGGCAAGCGCACCGACCAGGCCATGCAGCAATGGAGAAGCAACCGGTTCGGGCAATTCATCCACTGGGGCTGTATGCCATCCCCGGCGGGGTCTGGAACGGCAAGACCTACAACTACGCCGCCGAGTTCCTCAAATCCAGCGCCCGCATCCCTACCTCCACCTGGGATTCGCTCATGTACCAGTTCAACCCGCAGCAGTTCGACGCCAAAGCCTGGGCGAAAATGGCCAAAAAGCTGGGCGTACGCTACATGACCATCACGACCAAGCACCACGAAGGCTTTTGCCTCTGGCCCAGCCGGTATACGGACTTCCATATCGGCAATACCCCTTTCCGCCGCGATATCCTTAAAGAGCTCGTGGAAGCGTATAACGCGGAAGGGATCGATGTGAACTTTTATTATTCGGTGCTCGACTGGCACCATCCCGACTGGCGGTACGATATCACATCCCCGGCAGACAGCGTGGCTTTCCGGCGATTCCTGGACTTTGCAGGTAACCAGCTGAAAGAGCTTGCCACCAACTATCCCACCGTGAAAGCTTTCTGGTTCGACGGCACCTGGGATTCTTCCATCAAGAAAAACGGCTGGTGGACGCTGGAGGTGGAAGAGATGCTGAAGTCCGTGCGCCCGGGTATGATCGTCAACTCCCGCCTGCGGGCCGACGACTTCGGCAAGCGGCATTTCGATTCCAATAACCAGCTCATGGGCGATTATGAGTCCGGCTACGAGCGCCGGTTGCCCAATCCCGTGAAAGACCTGCAGGTCACCAAATGGGACTGGGAGGCGTGCATGACCGTTCCCGAGAACCAATGGGGTACCACCGCAACTGGACCGTCAGCCACGTTAAATCGCCCCTGGAATTGCTGGAAATGGTGGTGCATACTACTTCCATGGGCGGCAACTTCCTCCTGAATTTCGGGCCGGACGGTAACGGAGGCTTCCGGAAGGAAGAGCGGCAGATCGTGGAAAGCATCGGTAACTGGATGGCGAAAAACGGCGAGGTGATCTGGGATTGCGGCTACGCCGGATGGGAGAAGCAGGACTGGGGATACTTTACGCGCAAGAACGGGAGCTCGTCCGTCAATATGATCGTCTTTAACCAGCCCGTTTCCGGGTTGCTGAAAGTGAAGGTGACCGGCGGGGTGAAGATCCGCTCCGCGCGTTCGGGCGGCAAATCTTACCGCGTGGAAGAGATCGCGAAGAACGAATACCTTATTCACTTTACGGAAAAACAGCTGAAGGAACCGCAGGTGATCGTACTGGAAACGGAGAAAACCGGGAAGGAAGGCGACCGTTACCGGGATGCACTGACCTGATCCTGTATAAATTGGTAAGTAAGTAAGGCTCCCGCTTGCGGGGCCTTTTTATTGGTCCCAGCCGTTAGTTGAAAACTACGCACTTTAGTGCGAGGGCTTTAGTAATGCGAGAAAATCTATCTAAATTAGGTAGATGATGCGCCATGGTAGCCATACAGTAAGCCGATTGACGGTTCATATCGTTTGGGTGACCAAATATCGATATCACGTATTACAAGGAGATGTTCAGCATCGCTGTCGAGCATTGTTGATACAAATATGCAACGCTGAGGACATTCGGATCTTAAAGGGAGTTGTGAGCAAGGATCATGTCCATATGCATATTGAATACCCCTGCAAACAAAGTGTAAGTGATATTGTAAAGCGATTGAAGGGGTTGACATCGAGGAAGTTACAGCAAGAATTTCCCAAGTTACACTATAGGTATTGGGGCCGTCACTTTTGGGCAATTGGTTATGGGGCGTGGAGTACGGGTAATATAACAGACCAAATGGTGCAAGATTACCTGGATCACCACAAGGATGACCCAGTGCTAATGCTGAAAATTTAATGCTGGAGTAGGACTTTAGTCCGGCACACCCAAACCTCTGCACTTTCAGTGCAGAGTATTTTAGTTGTCTTCCACGTCTTTGAAGATTCGGTTGCATTTGTCGGCCACGGTATGTATGATCTCATCCATCTCTACGGCGATCTTTTCGATGCCTGCCAGCAGCGGCAGGTTGGCGGGATCGGTGAGATTGTCTTTATTGATGAGGTTCACCACGCCCAGCATGGACGCCACGGGGCGGCGGAGGCTGTGGGAGCTCATATGCGCTACTTTCTGCAGCTCTTCTATGTAGAGTTTCTTTTCGGTGATATCTTCCATGGCGCCGATCATCCGGATGGGCTGCCCGGTTTCGTTGTACATGATGTATACGCGGTCGTGCACATGGCGGTAATGGTTATCGGCCGCCAGGAAGCGGTATTCCGCGGCCCAGGTGCTGCGTTTGTTGGCGATGGCCTGTTGCAGGCCGGAGATGATCTGCGGGCGTCTTCCGGGTGCACATGTTCTTCCCACCAGGCTTCGGTGTCATCGGTCTTGCGGTGGCCGAACATGGAGGTTAGATTGTCGTTCCAGTGCATGGTGTTGGCGACCATATCATAATCCCAGATGACGTTGCTGGTGGCGAGGGTGACCATATCGTAGCGGCTGAGGGCTTTCTGGAGGCTGAGCTCCTGCTGCTTGCGCTGGGTGATGTCCCTGGCGAAGCGGATACGCCCACTACGCGCTGGTGCTTCCGGATGGGGTGGAAGGTAATCTCGAAAAGGCCAGGCCCACGTCTTCCAGCTCGATGGACTCTTCGATCATATGCGCTTCGCCGGCAAGGCTGCGTTCGTAATATTCATTCCAGCGGTTGATCTCTTCTTCGGTGTCGCCTTTGACGAGGGGGCCGCCCACATGTACATCCTGGTTCTTGAACATGCGGATGCCGTCGCGGAAGGCGTTGTTGAAGGCGGTGTAGTGTTTCCGGTCGTCTACCGCCCAGATGAGGTCGTCCGTACTGTTCATGATGGAATTCAGGAGAAGCTCCTGGCGGGAGAGCGCTTCGAAGGCGATGTGCTTGTCGGTTACGTCTGCGATGCTGACGATCTCCACTTCGCGGCCTTTATAATGGGTGCCGAAGGTGCGGATATCCACGTATATGAGGGAGCCGTCTTTCTTCAGGTGCTTCCAGTGCCGAAGTTCTGGAAACCGGTAGTGGCGAAGCGGGTAGCGTCTAACAGCTTTGGGATTTCTTCTTTCGGGCGCACGTGGAGGATGGTCATTTTGAGGAATTCTTCCAGCGTATAACCGTAGAGGTGAACGGCTGCGTCGTTAACATCCACATATTCGAGCGTTTTGCGGTCGTAGATCCACATGGGCTGGGGGCTTTCGCGGAAAATGCGGATATAGGCCATTTCCAGGCTGCGCACCGAGCTGCGGGATTTAGACAGGAGCCAGAACAACAGTATCGAAGACAGCAGCACGAACAGGAAACCCTTGGCGTACTGAATTCTCAGCAGCGTGGGCAAGGAATGCTCTGCTAGCCATTGCAGGATGGAATCCGTTAACAGTATCCAAAATACGCCTGCTGTGAAATAGATGAGCACAGTGCGGAGGGGCGACAGTAGGTGAGACATATGCAGCTGTTTATCAGACGATCAGACTCCGGAAATTACAGAAAATTTGGTCGTGTTGGAAGCCTGACGCCCTTATACAGCAAAAAATGCACCGGCTAATTGAGTGAGTGGTCGATTTCAAGGATGGCCGAGAAGAGCGGCTTGCTTTCTCCCGGCAGGCATGCGCTCACGCGAACCGGAACGTAGTCCGAAATAAGGCTGAAGATATCTTCCTTTTCGAGGGAGTGGCATTCTAACTGGGGATAGGGGCATTGCGGCCGAACTTGAGCCGGATGGGAAGCGCCGGCATACCGGAAACAACAATGCCGCGCCAGGGATTGATCTCGTTTTCTGGTTTGAGGGTAACATGGCGGCCTTTCAATGGCTGTTGCAAATGGGTTTGCAGGGACGCGGGGGCTTTCACCAGCAATATCGCGACCGTGGAGCTGACATACATCACCGACATCGTCGCAAAGCCGCTTTCCGAACGGCTCAGCACGATCGTCATCAACACCAGGCCCATCACGTTACATAACCAGATCATGGCTTTGCGCTGGTAAACGGACATGTCTGCGGTCTTGATTTTTTGGGCGCAGTAAGCGGCAAATAATGCAGCGGGAGACATGTACAAGAATGCGGATAAGGCCATCAACCACAGCTCAGACTGGGTAGTATCGGGCGTCATGGCGCCATAGAACCAGCAAACCAAAAGGGCAGGGGGCAATGCGGCTATCAGCCAGATTTTCAGGGTATACCAAAATAGCGTTTTCATGGGTCCTCAAAGAACGGAAATAATCGCCACCCGGACAATACCTGATAATACCTATTCCGGCGTTGTATGTTAATTTTCGTATATTCAGGGATGTGGAAGAAATTGCTGATCGTAACAACCGTAGCAGCTGTGGGCGCCTGTTCGCCGCAGCCCTACAAGGCTACGAACAAAGTATACCGTTCGGAAGCCAAACGATGGTCGGGCGTGGTGAAGGCCCAGCCGGAAAACGTGCCGGTTACCGCCGTTGCGCCCCCGCCTGGGCGGGCACCGTCAACTTTAACCTGCGGAAGCCCAATTACGTGATCATCCATCACACGGCACAAAACTCCTGCGAACAAACGCTGAAGACCTTTACGCTGGAGCGTACCCAGGTTAGCGCGCATTACGTCATCTGCCGCGACGGCACGGTGCATCATATGCTCAACGATTATCTGAGGGCATGGCATGGCGGGTTGTCCAAATGGGGCAGCATGACGGATATTAATTCCACCTCCATCGGCATCGAGCTGGATAATAACGGCTTCGAGCCGTTCGACAGCCTCCAGATCCGCAGCCTGCTCGTGGTGCTCGATACCCTGAAGCGCAGGTACAACATCCCCGCCACCAACTTCATCGGCCATGGCGACATTGCGCCCCGCCGCAAGAACGACCCCAGCGTCCTCTTCCCCTGGAACCGCCTCGCAGAAAGAGGCTTCGGGCTCTGGTACGGCGATACGGCGCGCATTAACGTCCCCGATAATTTCAACCATCTGCAGGCCTTGCGCCTCATCGGCTACGACCTCCAGGATACCACGGCCGCCATCCAGGCATTCAAGCGCCACTTCGTGCCTTCTGATTCCCTTACGCCGCCGGCCTCCCTGTCAGACGGTACCCGTAAAATACTCATCGGCGTCATGCAACAGGCGATGTGATCTTGTTGTATTGGCGTATAAAGCAAAAGCGGAGTGAGAACACTCCGCTTTTCTTTTTCCACGTTACTCCAATCTATGTATATCAATAGAACGGATTCTGATCCAGTTTGGGATTGAGGTCGCGCTCCGCTGTGGGAACGGGCCACCAGTAATCCCTTTTACATCGAACTTCCTTTTTTCGAGGAAGGCGCCGTTGTACTTTTTCGCGTCCGAGTTCATCACGGTCTCGATCGTTTTCCAGCGGCGGATGTCGTTATAATAGGTCGCCTCGCCGGCGAATTCTATCCTTCTTTCGGTGCGGATGGCTTCGCGCATCTGCGCCTGGTTGAGGCCAGCCTTGATCTCCGGCATGTCTACCCGGTCGCGGATCTCCTTCAGGGCGGCATATACGGTACCGTCAGCGCCGGAAGTCTCGTTACGCGCTTCCGCATACATCATGAGAACGTCGGCGTAACGCAGTACGATGAAGTTGGTTTCCGACTGACGGTCTACCAGCGAAGCCTTATCATCTGGCGGCGCTTCCTTGTCGTAGATGGAGAATTTCTTCATCCCGAAGCCGGTAATGGCGAAGCGCTTGTCATCGATGATCTTGCCCATGTACATATCGCCGGGGAAGGTGAGGGTGGCGTACATGCGCGGGTCGCGGTTCTCGTATGGCTTGGCGGGGTCGAACCCGGAGCCGGTCTCGTTGGGGAACAGCCCATTGTCCATGGGGTATGCCATGACGAGATCGAGCAACGGCGCGTTGGTATTATACTGGCGGCAGATAAGGTCGAATGAGTTGCCTTGTTCGGGCCACATGTATTGTACGTCGAAGATCACTTCCTTGTTATTCTCGTTGGTGGGCAGGAAGAGTGCGCGGTAATCGTCGAACAGCCCGTATCCCGCTTGCGCGGCGATGTCCATCACGGCTTTGGCGGCATTTTCCGCGTCTTTCCATTTCTGGACGTCGTTGTTCGGGTTCATGAGGGGCTGGCTTCGAACAGCAGCAGGCGGGCTTTCAGTGCGAGGGCTGCGCCTTTGGTCACGCGGCCCTTATCGGTGGCGGCGGTGTATTTAACGGGCAGGTATTTGGCCGCGCTGTCGAGGTCTTTGAATACCTGCTCCAGCACCTGTGCGCGGGGCGTGCGGGGTAAAAAGGCATCCTTATCCGCGTCTGGCGTGGTGAGGATGAGGGGCGCGTCTCCGTAATACGTGGTCAGGAACGAGTAATACAGTGCGCGGAGGAACCAGGCCTGCGCGTTCATGCGGTCCAGGTTCGCTTTGGACATGCCCGGTACGGTGGGGGCTTTTTCAAGGAAGGTATTGCAACGGCCGATACCGCCATATGCGTCTGCCCAGCGGGCGGTGATGATACCGCCGGTGGAAGCGCTGTGGTCGCTGCGGGCGATGGTACCGAAGTTCATCGTGTTGCCGTAGAGGTTAGGCGTCATGCATTCTTCCCAGAGGGGCGTGGCGTTGTTGGCGCCTTTGCCGCCGAAGATGCCGTCGTTGCGCAGGATGTTATAACAACCATTGAGTCCGGCATTGGCCTGCTCCATGGATTGCCAGAAGGTATTATCGAGGTACCGGTCGGTCGGGTTTACGTCGAGAAGGGAAGTATTACAGCCGGCCGCTGCCACGGTCATCAATCCTCCGGCTATGGCCCATATTTTCAACTTGTTCATGGTGTCGTATTTAATATGGATTAGAAGGTTACGTTAACACCCGCGGTGAAGGTTTTCATCATCGGGTAAGTGTATAAATCGTTTCTGTTCACCAGCGATTCCGGATCCGCTTCCTTGTATTTGGAGAAGGTAACCAGGTTTTCGGCGTTGGCGTAAATGGTGATTTTAGACATATGCAGCCGGTCCATCACGGATTTTGGGATGGAATAGGCGAGCTGGAGGTTCTTAAGGCGGAGGTAATCGCCGCTGCGGAGCCAGAAGTCGCTCAGCTGGGTGAAGTTGGCCTGGTCGCCGATGGTCAGCAGGGGCAGGCGGGCGTTCGGGTTCTCTGGCGTCCAGGTGTCGCGGGTCCATTCCCAGGTGGCGTTGGCCCCGTTGTTGAAGGAACGGCCAGGTTGGCGCGCGGGTATACCTTGATGCCGGCCACGCCCTGGAAGGCGGAGGTCAGCGAGAAGCCTTTCCAGTCAAGGTTGAGGCCGAAAGCGAAATTGTATTTCGGTAACGCGCCGGAAGCGTTCACGATCACGCGGTCGTCTCCGTTGATGATGCCATCGTTGTTGATGTCTTTGAAACGGATGAAACCGGGACGGGGATTACCGGGCTGGGTGGCGTGCTTGTCGATCTCCTCCTGGTTCTGGAAGAGCCCGTCGGATTGCAGTACGTAGAACGAGTTCAGCGGGTATCCGGCTTTACGGATGGTAGCGCCGCTGATGATCTGTTCACCGTTCACATCGGTGACTTCGTTCTGGTTGTAAGATACGTTGCCCCAGATGTTGTAATTGAAATCCCGTACGTTATTGCGGTATTGCAGCGTCAGCTCGATGCCTTTATTGTCTACCGCGGCGATGTTGCGGGTAGGACCGGCGAGGTTGCCCACCTGCGAGGGCAGGGAGGTTTCGTAGAGGATGTCGCGGGTTTGTCTCAGGTAGGCATCCAGCGTTACGCCGATGCGGTTTTTCCAGAGTCCCATATCCACGCCGGCGTTATAGGAGGTGGTCGTTTCCCAGTGAACGTCACGGTCTACCGCGCCGGTGATGGCTGCGCCGGCACCCGGGTGCCGCCGAAGCTGTAGTCCTGGCCGGTGGCCACGGTCGGGAGCGATTTATACAGGTCGATGGCCTGGTTGCCCAGGGCGCCTACTGAAGCGCGGAGCTTCAGCTGATCGATGAAATTTGATTTAAAGAAAGACTCGCGGTCGATGCGCCAGCCGGCGGATGCGGAAGGGAAGTATCCCCAGCGGTTGCCCGGGTTGAAGCGGGAGGAGCCGTCTGCGCGCATGGTGAATTCCAACAGGTACTTTTCATCGTACTCGTATTCCGCGCGGCCGAAGTAAGACATGATGACGTCACGGGTGGTGTTGCCGCCGGTGCCGTTCCATACCAGGCCGCCGTCGAGCGCCGTGATGGCGTTATCGAGGTAACCGGTCATGCTGGCGTTGAACTGGTCCTTATCATAGTTGTCGTAGCTGGAGCCGATCATCGCTTTCACGAGGTGCTTGCCGAAGTTTTCTGCCAGTCGAGCGTGTTATAGAAGTGGATGGCCAGGTCGTTTTCGTCCGTTTTGGCATTGCGTGGCGCCGTGGCGGGTGAGTTCCAGTTGGTGGCGGCGCCGGTCTTCGGGTTGAAGGTCTGGAGGCGGGGCGTGTTGGTGGTCAGCAGGCCGTCGTATTTGTCCGCGCCGAACTTGATGCTGTATTTGATATCAAAGGGCAGCTGGTATTCCGCGAACACGGTAGCCAGGAAGCGTTGCACCAGTTTGGTGGTGAGGGCGCCGTAGGCATGCAGGCGGGATGTTCCCAGTTGTTGCGGCCTTCGGTGCGCAGCCAGGAGTTGCCGTAGCGGCCGTCGGCCAGCGTATCGGTCAGGATGGGCAGCGTACGGCTCATGGCCTGCCAGAAGGTGTTGTATGTGGGCTGGGTGTAGTTGCGGTAGTACCCATCCAGCGTGATGCCCGCTTTCAGGCGTTTGTTCACGTTCATGGAGGCGTTGAGGCCCACGGAGTAGTTCTTGTTGTGGTTGGCGGGGCCGAACATGATACCGTCGCGGTCCAGGAAGCCGAGGGAGAGGCGGTACTGGTAAGCTTCGAGCTTCCGGAGATGCTCACGTCGTGCTTCTGGATGGAGCCGTTGTCTACCGCGATCTTGTACCAGTCATTAGCAGGGTAGGTGAAAGGATCGCTGGCCATGTTCTCTTCGTATTCCTTGATATTGGCGTCGGAGTATTCCGCGGCTTTTCCGATGTTGAGGAGCGCCTGGTTCTTGGTGCGCATGTATACGATGGGGTCGTTGATGGCATCGGGGAGGAAGGTGGCTTTGTGGAAGCCGCGGTAGTAACCGTAGTTCACTTTGGATTTGCCTTTCCCTTTCTTGGTGGTGACCATGATCACCCCGTTGGCGCCGCGGGAGCCGTAAATGGCGGCGGCCGCGTCTTTCAGTACGGAGATAGATTCGATATCGGCGGGGTTGAGCTCGTCCATGGAGTATTCGATCCCATCTACCAGCACCAGCGGATTGGCGTTGTTGAGGGTACCGATGCCGCGGATGCGGATGGTGGAGCGGTCTACGCCCGGTTGGGCGTTGCCGAGGTTGACGAACAGGCCGGGTGTGCCGGAGAGGGCGTTGGAAACGTTGGTAACGGGCCTGTTTTCGATCTGGGCGGCGTCGAGCATGGAGATGGCCCCGGTGACGGTGGCCTTCTTCTTGGTGCCGTACCCTACCACTACGGTCTCATTGAGCTTCTGCACGTCTTCCTGCAGCTGGATGTTGAGCGTGGCGGCTTTGGTGACCTTCACTTCGAAGGGGATGTGGCCGATGAATGAGAATTTGAGGACTGCGCCGGTGGGGGCGGAGATCTTGAAATCGCCGTTGATGTCTGTGGCGGTTCCTTTGGATGTTCCCTGGATCTGAACGCTCACGCCCATGAGGGCGGAGCCGTCTGCGGCGGAGGTGACTTTCCCGGTAAGGGGACGTCCTGCGCGGAGAGCGGCAGCGACGCGGTGCAGAAGATCCCGAAGGCTACGGCCTTTAGCCGGCATAGGAGGGATCGCTTGGCAAGCTTCATATGCATTGATTTAACGTGTTTTATAAGTGATCAGTTCCTGGTTGACGATGTGGACCGCGGCTGCGTTGGCGCGGTCACGACGTGGCATTGGCATGTTCCGGTACTTGTATCAGTGTTTTGTTATATATCGATTTCGGCTTTTATGTTCTTTCGTTTCGGATCAAAACTAATAAAATAAAAACAAAACAAAAGTAATTGAAAGTAAATTGGGAAAAAGCATCTTTGTATGGCAAGGAGAGCGGAATAACGGCATAACGGATTGAGCGGGAGAAAGATTAAGAGCGTAAGTGATTGATTTCCGACCGTTAAGAAAATATTAAACTATCTTACGCTGTTGAATGCCTCATCGGAATTCGGGAAAACAACCGTATTTTAGGTGATCGCCAAACAGCTATCGGAGGAGAAAAGATTGATTCTCAGTATACCTGATTCGTGGATTCTACGTTTAACCGAAATAAATACCCAATGTCAATGATCAATATCGCGGAGCGGCACAAATTCATTTTAAGCAGACTGTATGAAAAAGGATATGTCAACGTGGTGGAGTTATGCAAGGAACTGGATGTTTCAGGCGTAACCATCCGAAAGGATCTGAAGCTGCTCGAAGATAAGTCGCTCTTATATCGTTCTCATGGAGGGGCTACTATACAGAATCCCTATACGAACGACAAGCCTGTAAACGAGAAAGAGAAGATCCACCGGGAGGAGAAGCACAACATCGGCAAGATGGCGGCATCGCTGATCGTGCCCGGAGACGCCGTCATCATCGCGTCCGGCACTACGGTCCTGGCGCTGGCCAAGCAGCTTCAGCCGCGCGGCCCGCTCATGATCATCACTTCCGCGCTCAACGTGGCCCTGGAGCTCAACCGTTACCACGAGATCGAGGTGGTGCAGCTCGGCGGCGTTATCCGTAACAATTCCTCTTCTGTTGCAGGCCCTTATGCCGAAAAGATACTGGAAGACTTCTCCTGCTCCAAGCTGTTCCTGGGTGTAGACGGGATCGACGTGGAGTTCGGCCTTACCACGACCAGTATCGCGGAAGCGCACCTCAACCAGCAAATGATCCGCGCGGCCCAGAAAACCATCGTGCTGGCGGACTCCTCCAAATTCGGGAAGCGCGGTTTCGGCCGTATCTGCCGGTTGGAAGAAGTGGATCAGATCATCACCGACAAAGGTATTTCCGAACATATGGTAAAACTCCTGGAGGATATGGGCATTGAAGTGGTAATTGTGTAACTTCCCGTAAATTTTATTCCCTTATACCGAATATATGCAGGACAAACATCCTTCTGAAGATCTCCTGCAGGACGAAGACTTTCGCGAAGACTCCTACCGCGCGCTTCTCCTGCCTATCTGGTTCAAGTTCGGGTTGGGTTTTCTCATTTTTTTTCATGGTAAGGAATTGTTGGGCTGTGTACAGCTGTTTAACAGGTTCAGGGCACTGAGCACAACGCCGGGGCCTGAGCGCACCGTTACGCTGGGCATTTACGTTATGTACGTCATGCTATCGGTGGGCATAATTGCGACATGCTTTATGTTTTACCGTCAGCTCAAAAATGCTACTCGGATCGGGCTGCCGATACTGGTAATTTCACTGCTGGCAGCAATCGTTACCCTGGTCGGCTATTACTTCCCCGGTGGGGAAATGCATTGGCGGATCATATTCAACATCCTCAACCTGGTGGTACTGACGGTCGCCGTGATACATGTATTCCGTATCCGCAAAGAATGGGCGGTGGCGGTGACGGTTTTGTAATAATTAACCTATGTTCCCTATACAATCCGAAGACAAAGACATTCTCGCCGCATTTGACGAGCGGCCCACTGGTACGCGCAGGCAATTGCTGACGTGGTATACGCATGTACTCATGAGCTTATTGATATTACTGAACATCGGCATCATAGCAACAGGAGTTCAGACGTTCATCAATGAATTTAATACAAACGGTACTACGATTTTCTACCTGATGTTGGTTGGTGTTGCAGGTTTGATGATTTTCTGCTGCTATGTGATCACCGGGATGATATTACTCTGGAGTGGATGGAAGCATGCGGTCGTCTTTTCCTGATCCCGGCAATCATTACGACAATTTTCCTGTTGACGCCTATTATAGCACAATTGCAGGTTAATGCCACGGACCTGACTGCCATGTCTTTCGCGATAATGTGCTTTGTAGTCCAGGCTGGTTTTACCGCCCGTTTGTTGTATATCAGGAAACAATGGAAACTCCGTTCACGTAAATAAACTTTCATGCAAACCCTACCTACAGAAGAAAAAGATCTCCTCGGTTCATTCGAAGAAAAAGCCCAGAAATCCCGCAGGCAATTGCTGCCTGTCTGGTTCCTGCTGATCAACGGTTTGTTGGTACTCATTGGCCTGCATAGTTTCCAGAGGGCGTTATCGCACCTGCTGGAACCGGGTTTAGCGAGTTATATTAAAGGGCTGTTCATTTTCGATGCCATATGCATGATGCATGTTATACCGGCGGTTTTATTCTTTACGCTTAAAAAGTACGCGGTATACTGGGCCAAACCACTTGGGATCTTCCGTATCTTATTCTCTCTGAATTTCGCAGGTTTACACCTGATGGTGGGGTTCGGTGTCTTTCTCAATTTGGCATGGATAGCCGCCCTTATCGCCTGGACCATCTACGCATTCCGCATCAGCAAACGGTGGAATACGGCGCCCCCGGCCGGTGGACGAAGCATTCATAATTTTATAGAACAGTGGTGATAGTCCCTCCGCAAATGGTGGAATTTATTTATATTTATATAGAAGGCCCGGCCAACGGCCTGCAAAAATTATCCCGCTAATCCCTGAACATTGCGTTATGAATGACATGCTGCATACTGACGACCTGTTGACCAGCTTTCCCGATGCCCCGGCTACCGGATCGACCTGCTGCCCGGTTGGGTCAAAGGGCTGGCGGCCATCATCTTCCTGCTTTCGCTGTTCTTTTGCTATGCCTTATTTGAATTCATCACCCAGCCACAGCCCTTCGGATCTGATGAACTCATCCAATTACTTTTCATATTTGCCGGTATTGCCAGCGGTGTAGCCGCGGCGGGCCTGCTTATGGAATACCGCTGGGCAGTGCCCTTGTCGATAGCTGCCTCGGCGGGCGTGTTGCTGGTGTTCGTCGGCATCCTTGGGTACGACCTGTTCCTGTTCCGCCGGAAGCTGTGGATGTTATTGATGATGGAGACTTTCACCATCGGCGTAACGCTGCTCTATATACGCGCCCTCTGGAAAGTCCGTTTTGCCTGGAAAGGCGCCTTGCCAAGTGAGCCTTCCCGCAGAAAATCCCGGCGTAAATAAGTAAGGGTACACCGGCATAAAAATGGGTATGGCGTTGTGTACACCATACCCATCGTATACAGGATTCGTTTTCTCTACTCGCGCATCAGGCCCTCAATACGCATCATTACGTACCGGATATTCTTCCGGTCTGCCGTATAGGTAATGTGGATATGCCCGTTCTGTCCCCTGGATGACGGCAGGATAACTAAACTCCCCTTTATCGCCTTTTTCCAGGATGGCTACGTCCTGCCACTGAACGCCGTCCTTGCTGATGGCGACAAAGAGCTTCGCCCGGCCGTCCGACCATTTGCCGCCGTGCGTGGCGGGGTTGTAGACGATAAGCTTTAACCCGTTTTGCAGCGTGAGGGCGTCGGTACCGGAGTTGGGATTGAGAAGCGCAGTGGCGGTGACGGTGCTCCAGGTTTTACCGTTGTCGGCCGACCAGGACTGCACCACGCGGTCGTTTTTGCTGCGGCAGAGCAGCTGTAGGCTGTCGTTCGGGTAGCGCAAAATGCTCGGCTGGATGGCCTGGAAGGTATCGTTCGGGATCGCGATGTGCGACCAGTTGGCGGCGTTCTTATCTGATTTTTCGAGGTGGATTTTCCAGATGTTCTTATCTACGCTTTCGGTGCTGGTAGGGTAGGATGTCTCCGTCTTCCAGCTGGAAGGGTTTGTTCTTGATGGGGCCCAGCATGCCGTCTGGCAGGCGTTCGGGCTTGCCCCAGGATTTGCCGTTATTGGAAGAGGCCATCTTCATGCCCCACCACTCGCGGGGATTGGGGCCTACTTTATAAAACAGGAAGAGCTTCCCGGCTTTGGTGCGGAACAGTACGGGGTTCCAGGCGGGATAACGGAGCGTATCGTTGATGACGCCGTTGGCGACTTCCACGGGAGCGCTCCAGTGCCGTTTTCCATCACGGAAGTCCAGATACCGACGTCCTTTTTGCCTTCCTGCGTACCGCCGAACCAGGCGGCCATGAGCCGGCCTTTATCGAGCTCTACGATGGTGGAGGCATGCACTTCGGCCACGGGCGGATTTTCCATGATAAAAACGCGGGTGTGCATCTGCGGGATCATCTGATCCTGGGCGCGGCCGCGCTGCAGGCGAGGAGGGACAATGCCAGTAGGGAACGGAACATACGATCAGTTTTCATGTGCTAAGGTAAGGGCATCAAAATAGTCAATTCCCCCAGAAAATGCCAGTATTATCCGCCCTTGTTTTCCAGGAGTTTTCAACGGCGGAGGTGCGGTAGCTGAAAAGGCCTTCGAGCTGGCGGCGGACGAACAGGGTATTGGCGAAATCGCCCAGCCAGCCCAGCGGGATGCGGTAGTGGACGATGTCGGTCATCAGGGTGCCGGAGCCCTGCGGCTCAAAGTGATGCTGGTGATGCCAGAAGCTGTAAGGGGCCGAAGCGCTGCTCGTCGATGAACATGCGGCCGGGGTCTACCCGCGTGATCTCAGTCATCCAGTACATAGGGATGCCGAAGAGGGGCTTCAGGCGGTATTCGATGATCTGCCCGGCATAGATCCGCCCCTGATGGGGCTCACTGGTTACTGTGAAGCCCATCCGGGGCGGCGTGATGTGCTGGAGGTTGTTGGGGTCCGAGAAGAATTCCCAGGCCTTGTCCATGCCCACCGGCAAAAGTTGTGACTGGCGGATGCGGTATGTGCTTGACATACCGTAAATCTAACACAATAACGCCAAAACAGACTGGCCCGGGGCCCAGGAAATCGGAGCGGAACGGAGGCGGAAGGAGGCCATCAGTTGCCCTTTGGGCAGTTCTGATGCGGTATAAAAAAGGAAACGTTCTGCTGGCGGACCTGCAGCAATTCTTTAACCGGCACCACCATGCCGGATTGTTTGCCCTCGGCATTGGCGAATTTCCATTCACGGATCGTTTTGCCGTCAGCGTCTTTGACGATCAGCTTCCGGTCCGTACCGATCTTGCCGCAATGGCTGTAATGGAAGGTCAGCTTATCGTTCAGGTTGCTTTCATCCAGCGGCAGCTGGTCCAGCGAAATCTTCTGGCCCACCCATTGTTCGTGGATCAGTTTGTTGTTGAGATAGACCTTAAACGAATCGGCGCCGCCGCCTGCCCGCAGGGTAGCGAAGGCCAGCACGCCCGTCAGGGCGGCCAGGATCTTAAAAAGGAGCTTGTGTTGCATGGGTCGTATTTTTCAGGTGAGGAAATATCGTGCCCCAAAACACGCAAATCCCCGCCAGCCGCGCAAAAGCCTTTGATGACCTGTGTAACCGGCTTGACGAACCGTTAATTTCCTGCGCTTTTATTTTGATAATCATTTTAGTCTAGTTATATTGTAGACTATAAAAGCATACATCATGTCAAACAACTCCTTACGATTCGAGACGCTTCAGGTACATGCAGGCTACCAGCCAGACCCCGTCACCCATGCCGCAGCAGTCCCCATTTACCAGACAACTTCCTATACGTTCGAAGATGCCGCCCATGCGGCGGACCTCTTCCAGCTGAAGCAATTCGGCAACATTTATACCCGGATCATGAACCCTACCACAGACGTGTTCGAGAAGCGCATCGCGGCGCTCGAAGGCGGCGTGGGGGCGTTGGCCGTGGCATCCGGACAGGCGGCGCAGTTCATTGCCCTGCACAACATCCTCCTGCCGGGCGATAACTTCGTGACCTCGTCGTATCTCTACGGCGGCACGTACAACCAATTCAAGGTGAGCTTCAAGCGGATCGGCGTGGAAGCGCGTTTCGCGGACCTCGACAATCCCTCCAGCTTCGAAGCCCTCATAGACGACAGGACCAAAGCGATATATGTTGAAACCATCGGCAACCCCGGTTTCGCCATTCCTGATTTCGAAAAGATCAGCGCCATCGCGAAGAAGCATGACCTGCCGCTGGTGGTAGACAATACCTTCGGCGCGGGCGGCTACCTGTTCCGCCCCTGGAGCACGGCGCCAACATCGTGGTGGAGGCCGCTACCAAATGGATCGGCGGGCACGGCAACAGCATCGGCGGCGTGATCGTGGACGGCGGCAACTACAACTGGGGCAACGGTAAGTTCCAGCAGTTCTCCGAACCGGACGAAGCCTATCACGGCATGAAGTTCTGGGAAGTTTTCGGATCGCACAGCCCGTTCGGCAACATCGCTTACATCATCCGCGCCCGCGTAACGGGCCTCCGGAGCCTCGGGCCCTCGCTGTCGCCCCAGAACGCCTGGCTGTTCCTCCAGGGGTTGGAATCCCTCAGCCTGCGGGTCGACAGGACCATCCAGAACACGCAGGCGCTGGCGGAATGGCTGCAGCAGCAACCGCAGGTGGAGTTCGTGAATTACCCCGGCCTGCCCGGCAACAAATACCACGAGGTAGCGAAGAAGTACCTGAAAAGAGGGGCCGGCGGCGTGCTGTCCTTCAAGGTGAAGGGCGGTAAAGAAGCGGCGGACACGTTGGTGCAGAGCCTTCAGCTCATTTACCACCTGGCGAACGTGGGCGACAGCAAAACGCTCATCATCCACCCGGCCACCACCACCCACCAGCAGCTGAGCGAAGAAGAGCAGCGCAAAGCAGGCGTAGAGCCGGGACTGCTGCGTATTTCACTCGGAATCGAACACATCGACGATATCAAAGGCGACCTGGCGCAGGCTTTCGCCAAAATCTGATTTCACTGATTATGCTTGCCGGCCGGCTTCCAAAAGGGGAGCCGGCCATTTTTTTGCCGCTCATCCCGAAAAGCTGGCGGCGGTTTTCCTGCTCCGTATCTTACCTGAAAGATGACTACTCTATGTTAAAGCACACCACCATGAGCGGCGCGTTGCTACTGGCCGCGCTGACGGCCGGCGCACAACAACTGACGCCCGCCGCCATCCTCATTACCCCTGAAAACAGGCTTTCCGTTAAAGACAAAGACATGCGCAACGCGGTGCGCGACTGGAGCAGGGAGCAACTTGCCTCCACGCAGTACGCCAGGATCTCCGCGCACCCGTCCGCGGCGGTATTCCCCGGCACTGTAGGCAAATCGGCCGCCCGGGTCAGCGAAACCGTGAACATCGACCACCGGAAGATCAGCGATGCGCTGGCGCCCGTGGTATCGACGCTGCGTTATTCCCAACCCTGGCGCAACAACATGTACAGCACGGGCTTGTATGCCGTTGCGGGTGAATATATCGAGGTAACTGTACCAGAGGAATTACTGAATAAGGATGTCTGCATCCAGATCGGCGCGCATTCCGACAAGCTCAGCGAGTGGGTGGCCGGTGGGGAAGACTGGCGCCGGTTGCCGGAGATCGTCCGGGTAGATACGCTGCGGAAAAAGACCACCCGCATCGCCTCGCCCTTCGGCGGCCTCATTTATGTGACGGCTTCGCCCAGGTCTGATTCCTGGAGCGCGGGAGTGAAGATCTCCCGGGCCGTAAAGCGCCGCTCTTCATCGCCGGCAAAACCACGGCGGATGAATGGAAGCGGCAGCTGGCCGAAAGCCAGGCGCCCTGGGGCGAGCTGGCCACCGGTAAAGTGATCCTCGATCCCCGATTCCATCCTCCGGCAGGTGAACGATCCGGAGCATGTGCTGAAGCTCTGGGATATGATCGTAGGCGGGGAGATGGAACTGGCGCAGATCCCGCAGCCGTTTTACCGGCCGCAGCGCATGGTGATCGACGAGCACATCGGCGGCGGTTTCATGCATAGCGGTTATCCGATCATGATCCATCACTCGCCTTCAAGGAACATGCTGTCGGCCGATGTGATCGCCAACCCGGAGAAGCTTATGAAAGGCAGCAAGGGCGGCGCTAACTGGGGCTTCTTCCACGAGATCGGTCATAATATGCAGAATAACGACTGGGTATTCGGCGGCACCACGGAAGTAAGCTGCAACTTCTTCTCGCTCTATATGTTCGACCGCCTCTGCGGCGGCCGCGACGATGCGCATACAGGCGTTTCCAACGACGAAACCCAGAAAGCCATGAAAGCATATTTCGCTGACGGACCGGAGTACGCGAAATGGCAGAAAAGCCCCTTCCTCGGCCTCATCATGTTCCGCCAGTTGCAGGAAGCCTTCGGATGGGAAACGTATAAAAAGTTCTTCCGCGAATACCAGGCCCTCGCGGTGGCTGACCCATCGGGAAGCTACGCCCGCGGCGACCAGAAGAAACGGGATCTCTGGGCCAGCACCTTCTCCAAAGTAAGCGGCCGCAACATCGCGCCTTTCTTCGAGAAATGGGGTATTCCCATCAGCGACGAAGTGGAAAAACAGCTGTCGTCCCTGCCGGAATGGATGCCATATAACTTCCCGCCGGAGGGATGATATTGTGGAAGTTTTTGTATTTTGATCCCACTTCCACAAATATGAAAACATGAAAAGATCGTATCCCTTTTAGCGCTGATTGCCTGTAGCCTGTTGGCGCATGCGCAATCGAAAGACGAGAAAGACGTGGCTGCCGCGGTGCTTCAGCTGCGCGATGCCATGGTTGGCGCCAATAAATCCGCATTGGAATCGCTGACCGGCCCTACGCTGACCTACGGCCACTCCAACGGCCGCATAGAGAACCAGGCGGAGTTCGTGGATTACCTCGTGAGCGGGAAGGGCGACTTCGTAACGATGGACCTGTCTGACCAGACGATCCTCATCACCGGCAATACCGCTATCGTGCGCCATACGTTGCAGGGAGATACCGCCGACGGCGGAAAGCCAGGAAGGTGAACCTGTATGTGATGCTGGTGTGGTCGAAATCCGGCAAGCAATGGAAACTCATCGGCCGCCAGGCGGTAAAGGTGCCGCCGGCCTCCTGATCAGCCGGTAAGAGATATGGAAGCCCGTCCGGTACTACCCGGACGGGCTTTTTATTTACAGGTTATCGATAAATGAAAGATACGGCGCCACGCTTTCCTCGATCCATTCCGGCGTTACGTTCTGCTCGATGTCGTAGTAGACATAATTGCCTTTGTAGTCTGCATGGATATAATCGAACGTCAGTTCGAACGGCGTGGTGAGCGTCTGCATGCTGTATTTGTATTTGCCGGTGCTGCTGTAGCCGGTTTCTTCGATGCCGGCGGAGATGGCCAGGGCCATTTTCTTGCCGCCCGCTTTAAAGCCGCTCTTGCTGCCATAGGCCCATCCATGGGTCAGCACTTCATCCAGCCATTGTTTCAGCAGCGGCGGGCAGTTGAACCAGTAGAAAGGAAACTGGAACACGACCTTATCGAAAGATTCAATCAGTTGCTGCTCCTGGCAACGTCTATTTTACCATCGGGGTATGCTTTGTATAACTCATGCACATGATATTTTTCGGGGATTTTGCCAGTTCCGCGATCCATCTCTTGTTGATGACGGATTGTTCGATGTTGGGATGGGTTACGATGACGAGTGTTTTCATGATTGTCCGTTTTACAATGCAAAGCTACGCAGGTTACGGACGCCTGGAAGCTGCGCACCGAATGTATGGTACTATAAAAAGGGTAGTATTGGCTGCGGCGGGGCAAAAAGACCGGCATCCCCGAGGAGCCGGTCTTTTGTTTTTGACTGGATATGGATCGGCTAGTAGCCTGGATTCTGAATCATTTTCGTATTCTTCATTACCTCCGTCATGGGCAGGGGAAGAAGTAGTGGTGCGACTGGAAAACGCGGAGCGGGTTTTGTCTACCGGAATTTCGGCATAGGTGTACTGATCATCTGCCACTTTGGTGATCATCAGCCGCATGATGGTGGTGTTGAGCTCTACGGGCGCTGTTTTCCAGCGGCGCACATCCCAGAAGCGGAGTCTTCCAGGCAAAGCTCTACGGCGCGTTCGTTGCGGATAATGCTTCTCCAGTAGGCGAGGTCGCCGGTGGCTTTGAGGCCGTATCTTCCGTCGCCAGCCTTGATGCCGGCGCGCCTCCGAACCAGGATGATCTTTTCGGCGGCTTCATCGAACATATTTTCTTCGATGGCGGCTTCGGCATACATCAGGAGGATGTCGGCATATCGGATGATGGGCATTACGCGGTCTGTATTGGTGCCGGCATTGGCGGTGGAGGTTTCGTTGCAGAACTTCCGGAAGAACATGCCGGTATACACGAGGCTGGCGTCTACACCATCGGTCTCGGCGCCGATGTACGTCCAGATAGGCGTAGGCGTGGTGGAGCTGGTGCGCCACTTATCGCCGTTGTTGATGATCGTATTATTGAACCGGGGATCACGGTTTTTAAACGGCTGCGCAGGGTCGTATCCCGAAGCGGGATCCGTGATGGGCAGGCCGGTGTTGGTACCGAAGCGTTTGGCGGCGTTCATGCTGGGGCATCCGTTCACGTTGCCGTTGCGGGAGCGGGGCAGGAAGTTGGCTTCCATAGTGCGGTTGTTGCCTGCCATGGCGGGGAAGATGAATTCATCGTTTTTGCGGGTGATGAAAAGCTCGTAGAAGCCTCTTCCCGGTGTGGGCGTATTGTTTTCAACGAGCGAATACCAGCCGGTATTGATCAGCGCTTCCGCCGCTTCGCGCGCCCTCGTCCATCGTGCGGCATCGCGTGAGGGGTAGCCGATCAGCGGTTTCTGCTCGGCGCTGGCGATGCTCTCCTGGCCGCCGTTATAGAGGTCGCTGGCGGCAAACAGGAGGATACGGGCTTTGAGGCCCATGCAGAATCCTTTGTTGACACGGCCATAATCTTCGGGGCGCTGCACGTCCGGGGCTTCCAGCAGGTCGGCCGCTTCGTCCAGTTCTTTCACCAGGTATTCGATGCAGTCCGCATACGTAGCGCGGGGCTCCAGGATGGTATCGTCCAGCGTATAAAGCTTATCGCCGATGATGGGGAGGCCTCCGAAGTGCTGCACCATCGACCAGAAATACCAGGCGCGGAGGAACTTCACTTCTCCCAGGAGGCGGTTCTTGGTTTCTTCCGCCAGCGGCAGCTTCGAAAAGTTCTTGATGAAGGTATTGGCGCGGCGGATGTTGTTCCAGCCGTTGTTATAGACTTTCTCGTACGGGGTGGTGCGCGTGGAGTTCAGCGTGCCTATCATGAGCGGTACCCATGCCTGCGTGGCGCCGAAGAGCCGGGAAACGGACTCGTCGGACCCTTCCGCCAGGCTGCCCCCGTTGCCATAACGGATGTTGAAGGAATTTGCGCCCAGCTCGCTGTAGATCGCGGTCACGAAGGCTACCGTGCGGACGCTGTCCCCAAAGGTCAGTTCTTCGTTCAGCGTGCGCACCACGGTCGGGTCGAGCAGGTCTTTCTTCGCGCAGGACGCGAGGATGCCTGCGCTGGCCATGGCGGCGAAACAGATTTTATAGATGCTTTTCATGTTGTTCCGGTGTTTTAAAAGTTAACGTTCAGGCCAAAGTTGAACACTCTTTGCGTCGGGTAAACCCCGCCTTCGGTTTTGGAAGTAACCTCGGGATCCAGGTCGTACAGGTTGGGGCCCAGCATCCAGGTGAAGAGGTTGGAGCCGTTCGCGTACACACGCACCTGTTGCAGGCGCAGCGAGCTGGTCAGGCGGCGCGGGATCGTGTAACCGATCTCAGCGTTGCGCAGCTTGATGTAATCGCCTTTCACCGTCCAGAAATCGGAAGGGTTGCTGAGCGCGTTGCTGATGTTGTCCATGGTAGAAATACGCGGGAATTTGGCATTGTCGCGGTTCTGCGGCGTCCAGGCCTGCAGGTGCACATCGCGGAGGTTACCGAAGAAGGGCGTTACCGCTTCCGCAAACTGGCTCAGCACGAAGTTGGTGGCCGACTGGAAGGTGACGGAAAAGCTGAGGCCTTTCCAATCGCCGCCCAATGTCATGGCATATTGCGTGGTGGGCGTGTTGCTGTATTTGTTGTAGGCCATGTCGTACGGGTCGATCTTGCCGTCGCCGTTCAGATCCTTATACTTCAGGTCGCCGGGCAGTGGCTTGGGGCCCACGGGAAGAGGGCTCTTGTTGACATCGTCCTGGTCGTAATAGAAACCCTGGTTCACGTAACCCAGCTCGCGGTTGGTTTGCCCGCCGGTCTGGCGCAGCCAGGCATAAGGGGAGTGCCCTCGTCCATGAAGTCGATACGGTTCTTGGCTACGGACATGTTCGCATTGATGCGGAAGTTGAACTGGTTGATCTTGTTACGGTAGTCCAGGTTCATCTCGAAGCCGCGGTTGGTCACCTGTGCCAGGTTAGACGGCGGCAGGCCGATACCGATGATGGCGCTGAGGCTCTGGCGGGGAAGGAGGATGTCGGTCCGCTTTCTCTTGAACACTTCCGCGGTGAACGACAGCTTGTTCTTGAAGAAGTTCATGTCCGTTCCCACGTTCCATTGCAGCTCTTTTTCCCAGCTTACGTTCTCGTTGCCGAGCACGCCTTCGTAGATACCGCTGAATGCTTTCTGGTTCTCGCCGAAGTTATATCCCAGGCCGCTGTTGTATACGTGCTCGTAGAGGTATTGATAGGTATTGTCGATATCATCGGTACCGGTCATGCCCACGGAGCCACGGATCTTCAGCAGGTCCATAAAGGGTACGTTCTGTTTGAAGAACGGCTCTTCCGCGATGTTCCATCCGCCGGAAACCGCCGGGAAGAAGCCGTAACGGTTGCTGGCCTTGAAGCGGTCGGTTCCGTTATACGCGCCGTTGAACTCGATGAGGTATTTTTTCTGATAGTCATATCCCAGGCGGAACGTATACCCCGGAAGTTTTCCGGCAGCGCGGCGCCTTCCGTTTCGGAGAACTGGTTCAGCAGCACCAGCGCGTACACATGGTGGTCGCGGTTAAAGGTGGTGTCGTAATTGAGGGAGAGCTGCGTATTGAGGCGCTTTTCCACCGTAGTGGCCGTGCTGCCGAGCGTGTATTTCTCGTCGCGGTAGGTGTTGGGCAGCAGGGGTGTGTAGGTTTGCGTTTTGCTGTTGTAGATGAACGACAGGAAGTTGGTCCTTCCCAGGTCGCGGCTGAAGCCCTGGTTGCTGGAATAGCTCACGAGGGCGGAGAGTTTCAGTCCGTTTGCGATGAAGTTCAGTTTCTGGGAGGCGCGGAGGTTCACCTGCATATCGTTCTCGAAATCTCTCCTGTATCCTCCTTTCATCAGCCTGCCCACGATGTTGTTGCCTGCGCCGTTGCCGGTCACCACCGTCTCGGGAGCGGCGCCGAAGGAGCCGTCCGGGTTGTAGATGGGGTATGCCATGGGCGGAGGGCCTTGTAATCGTACAGCTCGAACCATATCCTGTTACGGTTGGCACGGCCGCGGGTATTGGGCTCGTTTTCCTCACCGAAGTAACCGGATACGTCCAGCCCAAGGTCAAGCGTGGGCGTTACCTGGAAGTCCAGGTTGCTGCGGTAGTTATAGCGTTTGAGGTAGTAATTGGGATTCACGGAAGAACCGGGCTCGCGGAAGTCTTTCAGGATACCGTTCTGGAACAGGTGCCCCACGGAAATGAAGTACTTCATTTTATCGGAACCGCCGGTGATGCTGAGGTTGTTTTTGGTCTGGGTGGTAGACTTGCGCATAAGCACATCCCACCAGTCTACGTCCGGGTGCCCGTAAGGGTCGGTGCCATTCTTCCAGTGGTTGAGGTCTTCGTCGGTATATTCTTTGGGCAGGCCGTCGCTCACCAGTGCGTCGTTGCGGAGGCGGGCGTGGTCATAGGCGCTGAGGAAGTGGGGGCGGATGCTATTAGCCTGGCGGCCGTAGTTGCTCGTCAGCCGGATCTGCGCCCTGCCGCTTTGCCCGCGGATGGTGGTCACCACGATAACGCCGTTGGCGCCCTTGATCCGTATACGGCGGCGGAGGCCGCATCTTTAAGGATGGTTACGCTGGCAACCTGCTCGGGGTCGATGTCGGAGAAGTTGCCGGTAAATTCTACGTCGTCCACGATGATAAGCGGCGTAAGGTTCCGGTTATTGGAAAGGTGGAAGCGCCGCGGATGAGGAATTCCGCGCCATCGCGCCCCGGCTGGCCGGAACGCTGCATGGCCAGGAAGCCGGGCAGTTTGCCCACCAGGGCGTTCTGCAGGCTGGCCGTAGGAACGCGGCGGATCTCGTCGCCGGTCACGGAGCTGGTGGCTACGGTATTGCTCAGTTTGGTGGTGCGGCCATATCCCACTACCATCACTTCTTCCAGGCCTTTCACGTCTTGCTGGAGGGTAACGGAGATATCGCTTTTGCCGGCGATGCTGACTTCCTGCTGGAGGTAGCCCACGAATTTGAATACGAGGATATTGCTTTTACCGCGTACGCTCAGCTGGAAGCTGCCCGTTTCGGTGGTAGTGGTGCCGTTGGAGGGCACGTCTTTCTCGAAGATGGTCACCCCGGGAACCGGTCCGTTGGCGTCCCTGACGGTGCCCCTGACAGTTCTGCGCGCGTCCTGGGCCATCAGCTGGACGAGCATGCAGATCAGCAGAAGGGTAGAAAATATTTTTTTCATAACGGAGGCTTTATCGGATTACCAAAGGGGATTTTGTTTCAGGTTGCGGTTTCTGTAGAGCTCGCTTTGGGGATGGGATAGAGGTACATCCGGTCCTGGAAGCTCAGTTGGGATACCGCGACTTTCGTAAAGGTGAGGGAGCCGTCGCCGTTGCGGACGATGCGGTTGCCGTGGAGGTCGCCGGTGAGTACCTGTTTGGCGGTTTTCCAGCGGCGGATATCCCAGTAGCGGTGCTCTTCGAAGCAAAGCTCCACCCGGCGCTCCGCGCGGATCAGGTCGATGAGCTGCGCCTTGTTCACCGAAGCCGCCGTCACATTGCCGATACTGCCTCTCGCACGTATCTTGTTCAGTGCGTCCACGGCGGCGGTCTGAACGGTGGCGTTGGCTTCCGTCAGCGCTTCCGCGTAATTCAGGAAGATCTCCGAATAGCGGAACAGGGGAAAGTTATGCGGTTGCGTACCGAGGGAAGTGGCGTTGCCGGCATCGTACATGAACTTGCGGAGGTAGTAGCCGGTCTGCGTCTGGGTGACGTTGCCGCCCGGACGGTCCAGCCCTCCTTCAAACGTTTCTACGGGCCTTCTCATCCATTGTACGCCGTTGTAAAAGAACACGCGCTGGAAGCGGGCGTCGCGGCCTACGTTCGGTTTAGTGGGGTCGTACCCGGAGGTGGGATCGGTGATCAGTTTGCCGTTGGTCATCCGGAAAGCTTCGGCCAGTTCTTCGGTTGGACTGGTATACCCCTGTGGCCAAAATTCGTATAGCCGACAGGGCCGTTATTCTGTTCTACATCGCTGGTGTTTGCGCGGAGGTAGGAGAGGATGATCTCTTTACTGTCGCGGGTAATGAAGATGTTGATATATCGGTTGTTCGGCTCGATGATATGCACGTTCAGGTCCAGCAATTCTTTGGCTACGGACGCCGCTTTTTCCCAGCGGGCCTTCACCGCCGCGTCAGATACGTCGGTGTAACCCGTCAGTTCCTTGTTGGAGGCAGCGAGGTTGCCGGCATTAAAGAGGGGCTGGCGGCGTAGAGGTGCAGCCTGGACTGGAGGGCCAGAACGGCGGTGTTCGTGATACGGCCGAAATCGCCGCCGGAAACGGGGAACTGGCGGACGAGGGGCTTGATGGCATCCAGCTCGCCGGAAATGTAATTCACGCACTCCTCGTAGGTGTTGCGGGGCAGCTGGAGATCGTCTGCCAGCGTGGCGATCCTGTCGCCCATGAGCGGCACGCCGCCATAGCGTTTCAACAGCTCGAAGTACGCGAAAGCGCGCAGGAAGCGGGCTTCGGCTTTCCAGTAGCCCTTGGTTTCATTTTCCATCGGGACCTTATCGACCTGCGCGAGGAAGACGTTCACTTTACGGATGGAGGTATAGCGGGAGTTCCAGACATCGTCCGGGTTGCCGAAGGGGTCCATGCGGCCGAAGCGGAGATCGTCGATGGTGCTGTTGCGCTGGGAGGGCACGGCGTCATCGGTGGCGGCGTCGAGCATGGAATTGCCGATACGGTTCCAACCGTTGGGCATGTTGCCGTAGATGTCGTTCAGGTATTGCTCGGCGTAAGTGCCGTTCTTGTCTACCGGGTCCCAGATGAAGGAGGAGTCGAGGTTTTCGAGCGGGCCTTCTTCCAGGTTCTTGTTGCATCCTACCGAGGCGAACAGGGCGAATGCGGGTATGATAAAGAAGAGTTTTTTCATGTGGATGCGCTTTAGAGTTTAATGTTGATACCAGCGTACATCACGCGTGAGGGCGGAAATGAACCGAACAGGTTTTCCGGATCGGAATCTTTGAACTTCGACCAGGTCAGCAGGTTGGTGCCGTTGAGGAAGAAGCGGGCGGATGCGAGGCGAAGCCTGCGGGTGAAATTCTCCGGCAAGGTGTACCCCAGTTCCGCATTGCGCAGCCGCAGGTAGGAGGTGTTCCGGATCCAGTAGCTGGAAGCGCGGGAGTTGTTGAAGCTGGTGCCTACGGTCAGGCGGGGATAGGTGGCGGAAGCGGCCGTTTCAGGCGTCCAGCGGCCGAGGTGGTGTTCCCAGGCGTTGCCTTGTCCATTGTCGAGGAACTCCGCCATGCGCACGTTGTCGTATTTATTGGCGATACCTTGAACCAGCAGGGCCAGGTCAAAACCTTTCCAGCCCAGGCCGAGGTTCAGGCCGTAATTGATGCGCGGCTTCTCGGGGTGATGAGGGTCTGGTCGAACGCATTGATGCGGTTGTCGCCATTGAGGTCTTTGTATTTGATATCCCCGGCTTCGGGCGGTATCCATCGATCAAAGCGCTGCGGTTGATCTCCTCTTCCGACTGGAAAAGCCCTTCCGCCAGGTAGCCATAGCTCATGCCGGTGAAGTTGCCGGTGCGGTAGAGCCAGGGGTAAGGGCGGGCCGTTTCGTCTAAGAACTCCTCCACGCCATGATAGATGGCCATGTTGCCGGATGCGTAGTAGTTCAGCTTGCCGGCGGTACCGCGGTAGGCGGCGGTGAACTCCATGCCTTTGCGGCGTTGCTTGCCCAGGTTTTCTTCCGGGTAGCCGATGCCGAGCAGGGAAGTATTGGTGCCGCGGGCCTGCAGCAGGTCGTAGTAAAGGTCGTTGTAGTATTCTGCGGTGAAGGCAAGGCGGCCGTCGAGCAGTTCTACATCCACGCCTGCGTTGAATTTGCGGGCTTTCTCCCAGGAGATGAAGGGATTGTTCAGGCTCCCTTCCCGTACGCCCGTTACGGCGGAGTGGGAAGTCCCGAAGCTGTAGCCGGTGCCATTCACGTAGTATTGGTTATACACGAAATACGACTCGCCCGAGCCGGATGTGCGGGTGGCGTTAAAGGCATTGCCGGTGAGGCCGTAGGTGGCCCGCAGCTTCAGCATGTTGAGCCAGGGGCGTTGATGAAGCTTTCTTTGGCGATGTTCCAGCCGAGCCCGAACGCAGGGAATGCTGCATAGCGGCGGTCCGGGTGGTAGCGGTTGGTGCCGTTGTAGCCCAGGGCGGCCTCGAAGAGGTATTTTTCCTGAAATCATATTGCAGGCGCGCGTTGCCGCCGAGGAAGAACTGCGGGAGCTGGGAACCGAGGATGCGGTTGTCGTAGTTCATGCCAACGAGGGCGTTGAAGTGGTGGTCGCCGAAGCCGCGCGTCCAGCCCAGTTGCGCGTCTGTGTAGAAGAATCGTTCGGTGCTGCTGGATTCGCGGACGTTGCCCATGTCTGTGTCTTCGCCCGTTTTCAGGTAGGTAGTGCCGCCGCTGGAGGGGTCCACATACAGCTGGTATACGGCGTTCTGCTTTACGCGCACGATGTATTCGGTGAAGTTGGTGTAGAAAGATCCGCCTATGCGGAACCAGAGGCCTTTGGTGATGTCGCCCAGGTCTGCCTTGATGTTCAGCTCGGCGTTGATCTCGCGGGCATAGAGGTTGGCGTATCCGCTTCTTACGGTTTCGCCGTAGAGGTTGTCCGGATAAGCGGGATTACCGCCGAGGGAGCCGTCCGGGTTGAGGACAGGGTATGCGTTGTTCGGCGTATTGAGGAGGCCCTGCATGATGGAGGGGCCGAACCCGCCGGGCTCGTTGTTGTTCTGGATGCGGCCATGGAGGTTCAGCGAGGCGGATATGCTGCGGTTGATCTGAACGTCCACGTTTGAGCGTACCAGGTACCGCTGCATGTCGGCGTTGGTATTGTATTTATTGAAAGACGCGGTCTGGAATGGGCCGGCCTGGTTGGTATAGTTCAGGTCCACGAAATAACGCGCATTACCGCGGGATCCGGAGATGTTCAGGTCGTACCGTTGGGTGAGGGCGTTTTTCTTCAGGACTTCATCGCGCCAGTCTACGTTGGGGTGACCGTAAGGGTCGGTGCCGTTGCGGTAATGGTCGAGGTCCTGTTGCGAGTAAATGGCGGGCTGGCCGTCGTTGGCGAGGGCTTCGTTGTAGAGCCGGGCGTAGTCGTAGGAACTGAGGGGCTTGTAGCTTTTCAGGATCTGCGAGATGCCGGCGCCTGCGGTGAAGGAGATGCGCTGCCCGCTCGTTTTCTCGCCCTTGCGGGTGGTGATGAGCAGCACGCCGTTGGAGGCGCGCATGCCGTACATGGTGGTGGCCAGCGCGTCTTTCAGCAGCGTCACCGATTCGATCTGTTCGGGGTTGATGCTGGTGATGTTGCGCGCGGGGCTGCCGTCTATCATGATCATGGGCGACTGTCCACGGAGCGTTGGCGAGAATGTCTCATCGCCGGGGATGCCGGGAGCATAGGAGACGTTGTATCCGGCAAGCCTTCCTGCGAGCATACCATGGAGGCTGGTGGAGAAGGTGCGGTTGAGGTCGCGCTGGCCTACCTGTGAGATGGCCTGAACGGAAACCGCTTTGCGTTGCTGGCCGTAGAGGATTTGGTACAGGGAGTCGTTGTCTTGCAGGGAGGGCAGCAGTTGCACGTGAACGTCTCCGGAAGCGGGAATCCTGGTTTCGGAGAGGCGGTATCCGGGATGGGAGAGGACGAGGGTTTCTCCGGGTTCGGCGGCGATGGAGAAATGCCCTTCGGCATCTGAGATGGTTTTACCGGCGCCTGATTTTCGTTGAATGGTGACGCCGGCGATGGGTTTGCCGTAGTCATCGGAGACGGAGCCGTTGATGGCGGCCCAGGGGCGCTGGCGGCTGTGGGCGAGCCCGGAGGGGAGTGGCCTGGACGGGTAAGGCCCAGAGGCCGGCAGCCAGGAAGCTTGCGCCGGGCAGCAGCAGCAGCTTACTAACGTGAAATTTTCTCATCAATAATCAGTTTTGACTGGTGATTGTGATTAGCATTGTATGGCGATTAGGCCGGAACGCAGTACCGGCGAATATTTCATAGATTTCTGACAAAAGCTTCTTTTCCTGTGGAACGAATGGATCTTACCGCCGAGTTGGATGTTTTTTCATAACGCTTTGCCGGAGATCGTCACAACATGGTATGGAATTCAGCTGTCCTGGTACTATTTTAGCATTTTAGATAACGTGTAATTTTGGTTGAGTCCTGTCTAAGTGCAATCGTTTGCACCATAAAAGTGCAATCGTTTGCATTTTAAGCCAAATAATAAAATTATTCCGGCATTCCCAAATTTATTTTGAAGAATTGCCCTGCGTGGGATTGTGTTCCAATGACATGAAGGGGCGCAATTGCCGTATCATAGCGGGTTCGGGGATGAATTTAGCCGATTAGGAATCGGTTAACAGGGTTTCTGCCTGAAAAGTTCCATTTTCTACTCAATAACCATATTCAAATCATATCATAAACCGCGTCTAATTATGAAATGGGTCACCCGAGAAAATCCAAAGCTGGACCGTATCGCCTGTGTCTGGCTGATTCGCAAGTTTATTGATCCCGAAGCCGAGATCCGCTTCGTCCCGGAGCACCGCGTTTATTGGGTCGGCAAGCATGAACAGGCCATCGCTTATGACGATGCCGGCACAGACTATTTCGTATATAAGGATCAATGCCTGTTTGCCCTCTTCCTGCGCAAGCATCCGATCGCGGATCCCGCGCTGGACGTAATGGCTCCCATCGTAAAAAGCATCGCCCTGAACAAGCCGGACCCCTTGCCGCAGGCAGCCGGTTTCAGGGCCATCGCGGATGGGCTCGCCGCCAACTTTCCCCGGAGAAGAACTGACCCGCCAGGGCATCATCTATTTCGATGCCATGTACGCCTGGGCCAGTAATCTCCCGGTCTCGGCCAGACGCCCGAATACTCCCAACAAGCCCTCATGGAAGTCTTCCACAGATTCGTGACCAAAAATACTCCGACCGCGCCACCAAGCCGCGGTGGGTACTGGAGATCGGCGAAGTCGTGCAGGACCAGGTAGATACCAACCTCTCCCTGAGCCTCGAAGAACTGTCCCGCCGCCTCAACGCCAATCCCATGTACCTGAACGAAGAGTTCTCGCGCGACTTCGAAGACCTCACCTTCGGCGAATACATCCGCAAGAAACGCATCGAGAAAGCCCTGGAGCTCATGGAAGAAGAAAGATACACGCTCATCGAGATCGCTTATATGACGGGCTTCTCCGACCAAACGCACTTCTCCCGCATCTTTACCAAACACTACGGCAAAACACCCACCGGCCACATGAAAACCATCCGCGCCATGAAGAACCGCGAAATGGCAGCCGATGCCGTCAATGAAGATGATGAAGATTAAGAAAACGTTTGCATGAAATTTATAAACATCACTGTCCGGCATCTAAGTTGACAGTCTACCGCGACTTAGTTAGCGCATGAAACCACGCATCTGCGTGGTTTTTTATTTCCTACAGGGCAAAAAAAAAGACCGGCATGGCGCCGGTCCGGATCATGATTTTATGTGCTCCCTATTTACCGCCCCGGGCAACCTGGGCACGGTAGTTCAGAATATCGCGGTCGAACAGGTAGAGACCGCTCTTATCTTCGCCGATAAGCTCCAGCTTATCGTTCAGCGTACGGGCCAGTCTTTCCTCTTCGATCTGCTCGGATACATACCATTGAAGGAAGTTGTGCGTGGCATAGTCTTTCTCCTGCAGCGCCTGGTGCACCAGGTCGTTAATGCTTTCGGATACCTTGATCTCATGCGTGAGGAATTCCTCGAACGCGCGCTTGAGCGACAGGAAGGTAATGATCGGCTGCTTCAGTTCCGGTACCACGCCAAATCCGCCGCGCTCATTGACGAACTTTAAGAGTTTCAGCATATGCACCCTTTCTTCGTCGGATTGCTGGTAGAAAAAGTCGGCAACACCCTGCAGGCCCGGTTGGATATCGGCCCAGGAAGCCATCGCCAGATACGCCTGCGAAGACGCCGCTTCCAGCGCCACCTGTTTGTTCAACGCTTCCTGAATGGATTTACTTAGCATAGTCGAATAGAATTTAGATGAAAAGTACTACGTCCAATGTACGGATTTTTGCAACCCTACAATACGAGATGACGGCTCTCTACCGGGTGCTCGAAAAATATCCCCGCCTGCCGGTCGAACGTCTGGGTATCGTCTGTCGTATAGAAAGTACGCGTTCCCCCGTACTGCATTTCTCCTTTATTTCCGGATGCCGGTCCAGGTAACCGGCCAGGCTTGCCGCGGCGATCGTGCCCTGCGACAGCAACGTCACATCCCCGGAAGGTATTGTCTAATCTTATCGGCCAGCAAGGGGTAATGGGTGCAGCCCAGCACAATGGTGTCGATGTCTTCCGACTGCACCATCAGCTGCCGGATGTATTTCTTAATAAAGAAATCCGCGCCTTCGCTTTCGTATTCCGCGTTTTCCACCAACGGCACCCACATGGGGCAGGCCTGCTGGTACACGGTGATATCCGGGAAGAACTTCTCGATCTCGATAGGATAACTCTGGGAGTTGACGGTGCCCGCCGTGCCGAAGATACCCACGTTCCGGCTGCGCGAGTAATCGCCTACGATCTCGGTGGTTGGACGAATAATCCCCAGCACCCTCCGCTCCGGATCGATTTTCGGCAGATCGTTCTGCTGGATGGTGCGCAGCGCCTTGGCAGACGCCGTGTTGCAGGCGAGCACCACCAGGTGGCAGCCCATGCGGAACAAATGCTGCACGCATTCGAGGGTGTAATGGTAAACTGTTTCGTAGGACCGGCCGCCGTAGGGGCGCGGCCATTGTCGCCCAGGTAGATGTAGTCATATTCCGGCAGGGTCTTTACGATTTCTTTCAAGACGGTAAGCCCGCCATATCCCGAATCAAACACCCCGATTGGTCCTGGTTTCTTCTGCATGCGCCAAATTACGCAATTTTTGCCGTTGCCCCTTCATGCTTCTGCGCACGGCGGTTGGAAATAAATAAGGCAGGGATTATCGCGACGATCAGCAAGGCCGCTGACACGCTGAAACTGTACTGCAAAGCCAGGTGCTCCGCCGTTTGTTCGCTATATCCGCGCCCCAGGAAGTGATCGCCCACCTGTTGGTGCACGACCGACAAGACCGCCACGCCGGTGGCGCCCGCTACCTGCAGCACGAGGTTGTTGAGGGAAGAAGCCTGTGTGATGAGGGGCCGCGGCACGGCATTCACCGTGGCCACGGTAACCGGCGTCATCAGGCAGCCTAATCCAAGGCCGCGGATGAGCATGGTGATGACGATGAAGGTCACGCTGCTGCCCACGTCCATCCGGCCAAACAATACCATGGTCACCGATAAAAGCAACAGGCCTGTGATGGCAATGCCCCTGGGGCTATGATGATCTACCCAGTTCCCGGCCAGGGGCATCATCATGGCCAGCGTCACGGAGGCGGGGAGGAGCAGCAGGCCGGCGGTCATTTCGGAAAATGCATATGCCGCTGCAGGAGGAAGGGCAGGAGGAACACCCCGCCAAACAAAGCCGCCGATCGCACGGCGGTCACCATCAACGCTGAAACGAACGGCCAGTTGCGGAAGATGCGGATATCATAGATCCCGTCACGCCGGTTCCTTTCCCATAATATGAAAAACACGAGCGACAGCACCGCCGCGGAGAAGTAGAGGATAAAGCCATACAGCGTGCTGCTGTCCTTTTCCAGCCGGGAGATACCTAACTGCAGGGTCACCAGGAAAGTAGTCAACAGCATAAACCCAAGGGTATCGAACCGCTGCTTCGTTTTTTCCTGGTCGCGCATGAAACCCAGGTAGATGAAGCACATGACCAACGTGATGATGCCGATGGGCACATTGATCCAGAAGATAGACGGCCAGCCCAGGCGCTCGGTCAGTATCCCGCCCAGGGTGGGCCCCAGTGCCGGCCCTATCACCACGCCGAATCCCCACCAGCCCATCATCTTCCCCGGATTTCCGGCGGGAAGATATAGGTCAGCATGGCCAGTACCGTTGGCTGCAATGCGCCGCCACCGATGGCCTGCACCACGCGGCTGGCAACGAGCCCTTCCAGCGAATCCGACAAACTGCATAACAGCGAGCCGACCGTGAATATGGAAAGACTGGCCACGTAAAGGTTAAAGAAGCCGATGCGGTTCTTCAGCCAGTTGGTCAGCGGCATGAACACGGAGAACGCCATCATATATGCGGTTACGACCCATTGCACTTCGTCCATCCGGCTGCCGAACTGCTCCTGCATGATGGGGAGCGAAATGTTGACGATGGAGCTGTCCAGCGAGGCCATGATGGTCCCCAGCATGAGCGTAACGAGTATGCCGCCTTTAGACCGCATGGGCGACGGGGTTATGTTTTTCGACGGAGCGCATCTTCCAGAGGCAGATGGCGGTATAGAAACACCAGAGGCCGAGTAAATGATACAGGTCGGGCAGCCTGTCGGTAATGGTGGCGCCCTGCTGCACGATGCCCTGGTACAGTCCCAGGAAGGGCGTTATGGGCAACATATAGGAAACCGCCTTGATGAATGGGGGCATCTCCGAAAGGGGCCAGCTATAGCCGGTAATAAGGAAAATGGGATAGGTGGAGAAGACCATGAGCTGCGTGGCCAGCAGTTGCGATTTGAACAGCAGGCCGGTGAATATGCCCATGGGGATGAGCGACAGCAGGAATATCACGGTGATGAAGGCCAGTTCCCATCCGCTGCCCAGTATTTGTAATTCCAGCACCCGGAAGTTGACGGTGAGGAAGAAATAGGCGTAGGCGCAAAAGAGTAGGAAGTAAAACAGCCCTTTCCCCACAACGCGACCGAGGCGTTGCCGCCGGCCGTTTGCAGCCATTCATGCACCGACCCGCGCTGCCGCTCCGCCGCGGAGCCGCCTGCCAGGCCGATGAGCAGGGTTTGCTGAAGGATCATGGCGATTAATCCCGGCAGCAGGAACGTGCCGTAGTCGGAACGACTGTTAAACATAGGCCGGTAGTCGATGTTCACGGGCATTACTTCCTGCATGCTGGACTCCGTATTCATCCCTTGTTTCTGCAAATACTGCAGCCGTACGCCCGCGCCAACGGTCAGGCCGATCTGCGTGATCGCTCCCGCCACTTCGCTGGAGGGCAGGAACCGCGCGGCGTTCACGGCCAGGACCATATCCGCCTGTTGGAGCGACATCACCTTTTGTTCCATTCCTTTTTCGATATACAGGAATCCCTGCGTATGGCCGCGGTACATGCTTTCCTTTGCGCCTTCCAGCGTGGTGCGCAGGGCTACGTCTACCATCTGGGAGTTATCGATCTGCGTGATCAGCGTTTGGGAGAGGCCGGTACGGTCTTCGTCCACCACCGCGATGGGGACTTCCTCCTCGGCCTTGTATTGATAAATACTGCCGTAGAAGAATACGTACACCAGCGGCGCCAGCAGCAGCGTCAGGATGAGGCTGTGGTCTGCCGCCACTCTTTTCACTTCACGAAGCAGCAAGCGGAGCAGCATGTGGTATTTTTTGCAGCCGTTTCTGCAGGAAGAACACGGCGATGAAGAATGTAAACCCTATGAACAACAGGAGCCGCAGGGCTTCCGGCCCCGCATACCGCAGGGGCAGCTCCATGAAATACAGTTTGAAAAAGGCATCCAGGAAAGGCGTATAAGGCATGATGGCCGCGTAGTACTGATCGTACCAGGGCATGCCCCAGCGGGGAAGGTAAAGCCGCTGAACACGAATGCGGGCGAGGTGTAAAAGATGCCGAAGTCCAGTGCCAGCATCACGTCCAGCATCAGTACAGACACCATGGCGCCGATCCCGATACACGCGAGCGACATGAGGTTGAACATCACGAACAGGCTCCACCAGGTGCCGGGATGGTACATGGAGAAGATCGGGAAGATGATCCCGAATACCAGCGCGAAATTGATCCACGAAGCGGTGAGGTGCGCCAGCGTCTTGCCGGTGAATATGATCCCCGCGTTGCCCCGTCCCATCTCAGCCAGTTCGCTAACCGTGCCTTCTTCCCATTCTTTGTTGAACATCAGCACGCAGACCATAATGATCATCATCATCATGGCCACGGTCACGAGGCCGGGAACGAGGTAGGTCTGGTAGTTGTACGTGGGATTGTATAGCGTGAACAGCTGCAGGTTGACGGGCATGATCAACGCCATGGCCTTGCCTTGCGTCATGCCCGTTTTCATGAACTTTGGAGGTTGACGCCGGATCCGGCCGTTATGATGACGGTGGAAGCGTCTTTATACACCAGCTTACTGGGAATGAGCGCCGAAGCGTTGGTATAAACGGCCACTTTCACCGGGTGCCTGCTTTTGATGTCCTTCTCCATGTTCTTCGGAAAATGCACGGCGCCGATGATCTTCTTTTCCTGCATGAGCTGCCGTAATTCCGTTTCACTGTAAACGGACCGCGTGATATGAATGCTGGCGGTTTGTTCGAGCAGGAAAGTGATCTGTCGGGAAACGGGGAGCGGTCGTCGTCCCAAATGGCGACGGGGAGATCTTCCGCCTGTTGCTTGTCAAAGATGAGGGCGTAGAAGAAGAACAGGAACGCGGGCAGCACGAGCAGCACGATGTAGTGGTCTTTCCGTGTGAGGATGCGTTTCCATTCCCGGACGGCGATCTGTGCGATGGCGCGGATCATGGCGTGATCAAAGATGCGGTCATACCAGGCCGGAGGCCCTGTATGCCGGTGACGTTGACGGGTTTCATCTCTATGGTAAACGTACGCAGTTCAAAGGCTCCCTTTTCTTTGGTGGGCACCCAGTTAGCGAACTCCAGCGAGGGCGATACGGATGTCACCTGCACCTCGAACGTCTCCGGATCGCAGCCGGGTACTTTGACACGGGCTTTGGCGGCAAGGGGATAAGCCGCGGCTTTATCCTGCCGGATATTGAACCGGATGAAATATGACAGGTTCTTTTGCAGGGTCATCATGGGGTAGCCGATGCTGACGATCTCGCCCTGGTGGATTACCAGCGACGAAATAATGCCGTCTGCCGGCGCATGTATGCGGGTGTTATCCGTGAGGGCTTTGGTCAGTTCATAACCTTGTTCCGCTTGTTTGAGGATGGCGGTGGCCGTCTGGATGATCTCCGGCTGGGTGCCTTTCTCCAGCATCTGCTGGTTGAGCCGGGCGATCTCCATTTCTTTTTTGCGGCCTGGAAACGGAAGTGGATGACGTCGCGCTCGGTGCCGGATACCACGCTGTCGTTGTACAGGCGCTCCATCCGCTCGTAGGTCTTGCGGGCCAGGTCGTATTGTTCCTGCGCGATCTTATACAGGTTGCCCGCATTGGTGATGATCTCCGGGCGGGCGCCTTTCTCCAATAGCTTCACCTGTGACTGTGCGGCTTCGATGGCGGCTTCCGCCTGATTGCGGATGGCGTTGATCTCTGTGGTGCGCAGCACGCCCAGCAGCTGACCTTGTTTCACGGTATCGCCTTGTTCCACGAACAGCGAATCCAGCCGGCCGGGGAATTCCGCCGCCACGTCTACGTACGAGGCGTCTACCATGCCGAGGAACTGGTTATCGGAGGCCGGCGATTGCCGGACGAGGAACAGCACGGCGATCAGCAGGATAACCACGGGAATGAGGAGCGCCCAGTATTGCGTGAAGAACTTTTTCATTGTATCAAAGCGGAGATTTGTTGTGGTGTACCTAATAGATTATAATATTCTGCGGCTGCCAGGAAATAGCCGAAAAGGGCGGTGTAATAAGCTTTGCCCAGCTCTTCTTCCACGAGCAGCGCTTCGTTCACGTCTTTGACGGAGGCCAGTTGCTCCGCCAGGCGCTCCTGCACCTGGGTGGTGGTCAGTTGTGCCTGGTCGCGCGCCAGGAGGAGGCTTTGCAGGTCGCGTTCCAGCACGGTCACTTTATTGCGGACCACGGTGGCGGAGGCTTCCAGCAATGCCTGTGCATTGTCCGACGCAATACGCGCCTCTTCCACGAGCTGTTTGGTGGCCTTTACGCGCTTCTCGCGGGAGAAGCCGCTGAAGAGGTTCCATTGCATTTCCACGCCCACCATCCAGGGGGCATGGTCACGGGGAGGTCGCGTTGGTAGAGGTTCAGATTGGCGATGCCGAAGATATTGGGCAGTTGCAGCGATCGGGAGGCTTTGACGGTGGTTTCGGCCAGGGCTGTTTTGGTATCAACCGCTTTCCAGGCGGGGTTGCCCCGCCAGAAGCCGGGAGGCGGCGCCGGATCGGGAACGCGGGCGTACCGGAGCGTATCGGTGACCAGGAGCATCGTGTCTTGCGGCAGCTGCATCAGGCGCTTCAGTTCTACCAACCCGTTGATCTTTTCCAGTTCCAGGTTATTCAAACGGCTGCGGGCATACGTCAGGGCCACGGTGGCCCAGTTGCGCTGGTACGGTGGGATGATCTCGTTTTTAACCAGCGAGATGGCGAACCGTTCATTACGTTCCATGGCGGAAACGATCCTTGCCTGCGATGCCATCATGGCATTGACGTACAGTATTTTGATATAAGCGGCCGCGAGGGCGAAATCCATTTGCTTTTCCACCAGCTCCAGGTTCACGATCCCCGCGTCGTATTCCGCCTTCGCGATGTTGCGGGCCGTGGCGAGCTTGCCGCCGAGGTAGATGGGCTGGCGCAGTGCCAGCGCGGCGGTGAAATAGCTTTGCTTGGCGAGTGCCGGGTTATAGTCGGGGTATAAAGTACCGATGATGGTTTCGGAAGATTTATAGATGACGTCCTGCACGTTCTGCGGCAGGTCGTTGCCCGTTATCTGTTTGAAAACGGCATTGGCGGTGTTGACGCTTTGCGAAGAGGAGCCTTGCACGATCCCGTCTTTCACCTGCTGGAGGTTGATTTCCAGGGGTTGGCTGAGGTAGTTGTATCCGGCCAGGAGGTCGATTTTCGGAAAGTACGTGGCTTTTTCGGCTTCCAGCTGGTATTGCCGGGCGTTGAGCGAGCGGCGGGCCTGCTCCACAGCGAGGTTCTTGTGGCGGGCGAGCCGGAAACAGTCTTCCAGCCGCAGTTCGCCCGATTGGGCGCGTAACGTTTGGGCAGGACCGGCCAGCAAGCATAGGAAGGTGGCGATGAGTCGGGCTGATGGGTTCATATTCTCCTTTTTAACATGGAGGCGCCTTCATTTGTTCGTGAGGGTCACATATTTATGTGGTTGTTTCCCCTATGAAGGCGGTCTAATTTTGACCTTTTAAACCCCATGCTTATGCTTCGTAGCTTTATGATCCTGTGCGCCGCCATGGCGCTGTTTTCGTGCAGGAAATCCCGGCAACCCCAACCGCAGCCGGGTCCGCAGGGTATCCAGGGTACCGGACCGGCAGGTACGGCTATTCCTACGGTAACCAGGAAGGAGATACCACCTTTGCCGGATGGTTCGGTCATTTCCGGATGGAATTTTATCAGAACGGCACGCTGATCGTTAATGATGAAGGGCCTACGGTGACGATGGTCGCCCGCGGCACTTACATCCGCGACGGGAAGAAACTGTACGCGCGCTACAAGTACGATCTTGGTACGGACAATGAGTTTTCTTTTAAAGCGGTGCTCGAGCGCCCGGACAGCCTGGCCGGGAAATGGATGGTGGGCTATGACGGCCCTACGGGCGGGCAGTTTTTTGTGAAGAAGTAGATATTTAACCCCGCAAGCATTGAACGCAGCAGGCGATCCCTGCTGCGTTTTTTATTACTGGAGAGGCATTTTAGCCAGATTATCCGCATATCGGAGAACTTCTCTTTTATTCGGAGATATTATCGCCGTTTTTTCGTCAATATTTCTTTTCGGTATTTGACATTTACCTGATTCAAATAACTACTTCAATAACGTGGTAAATGGCAAAGAACAGAGAGATTACAGTAAATGATAATGTTATAAGTATTGTCGGGTATAAGAACGGCGACTATATTTCGTTGACCGATATGGCCAAAAACTTGCCTAATAGCCATTTGGTTATTGGTAACTGGCTTAGAAAAAGGATACTATTGAGTATTTGGGTGTGTGGGAGCAGTTAAATAATCCTGATTTTAAACTCTTCGATTTCGAAGAGTTTAAAAATGATGCGGGTACGAACAGGTTTGCGTTATCGCCTAAGCAATGGATTGCGAAAACAAACGCGGTAGGTATTTTAGCCAAGTCAGGCAGGTATGGGGGCACATACGCGCATAAGGATATAGCGTTTGAATTTGCATCCTGGATTAGCCCTTCATTTAAGCTGTATCTGATTAAGGAATTTCAGCGTTTGAAAGAAGTCGAGAGCGATACGCATCATCTTGAATGGAACTTCAGACGGAGTCTGGCTGCTACCAACTACAGGATTCATACGGACGCTATAAAGGAAAGCCTGATTCCCTGGGCAGACACCCTCAGAAATCTGATGTGTTTATTTATGCGGAGGAAGCTGACCTGATCAATCTGGCTTTATTTGGCCTTACGGCAAAGCAATGGCGTGAAAAGCACCAGAACGAAGGAGCGGAGAAAAAGACCATCAGGGATAGTGCTGACACGCATCAGCTGATCGTACTTTCCAATCTTGAAAATCTGAATGCGACCTGGATCCGGCAGGGGATCGAAAAGAAAGCCCGTTACGAAATGATGAGAGAAGCTGCCATCAGTCAGTTGGCGTCTCTTCAAAGACATTTGGTGAATCCTGCTATTCTTGAAAGTCCTGCCAGGAAAAAGGGAATTGATAAATAAAATACTCCCGGTCAGCTAGCCTGGCCGGGAAATGGAAGTAGCATCCTTCCGAATGTTTTAAACTCATCAATTTCGAATAGTTTAAAATGAATCCGATTGGACTTGAACTGCATATTCATTAAAATACCCCGGACAGATGATGGTGGCCGGGGTATTTTAGATTTAACTCCTTATTGTCGCTTATATCAATGCATCATACAATATCTCCACCGGGTGCATCGCATGCGCGCCGGTGCCGTCTTTGATCTGGTGGCGGCAGCTGGTGCCGGGAGCGGCGATCAGGAAGCTTCTCCGGCTTTGCGAACGGCCGGGAAGAGCACGAGCTCGCCGATGTTCATGGAGACTTCGTAGTGTTCTTTCTCATATCCGAAGGAGCCCGCCATGCCGCAGCATCCGGAGGGGATGACGTCTACGGTGTAACCCTGGGGCAGGCTGAGGATTTTCTTGCTGTGCAGCACGGACGACAGCGCCTTCTGCTGGCAGTGGCCGTGCAGTTTGATGTTGCGGTCGCCGCCGCGGAACATGCCGCTGTGGATGGTTCCTTTATCGGCTTCCATGGCCAGGAACTCATCGATGAGGAACACGTTCTTAGCGAGGCCTTTGGCCTTATCGCGAAGCGCATCGCCCACGAGGTCCGGGTATTCGTCGCGGAACGTGAGGATTGCGCTGGGCTCGATGCCGATGAGGGGCGCATCTGCCGTTACGATATCGCCGAACAGGGAAACGTTCTTTTCCGCAAAGACTTTCGCCTGCCGCAGGAAGCCTTTGGAGAGCAGCGCGCGGGCGCTCTCCGGATGGTCTACCGGCGTTACGTCGTATCCCAGTTTGCGGAGTAACTGAACGGCTTTGATGCCGATATGGGTATCGTTATAGTTGGTGAACTCGTCGCAGAACAGGTACACTTTCTTTCCGCCTTTCGCCGGCGCGGGGTTGCGGCGCAGCCATTTGCGGAGCGTCGTGCTTTGCAGCGTAGGCATGGAACGGCCAGGGCGAACCCGCTGAACCGCTTGATGAGCTTCGACGTGGCGTTGTTCTTCACGAGGAAGTTATACACGCCCGGCGCTATGGCGGCAAGGCCCGTGAGCTTTGTGAAGTTGCCGATCATGCGGGTACGCAAAGGAACGCCGTTGGCATCGTAATAATGCTGCAGGAACTCCATCTTCAGCTTGGCCACGTCTACGTTGGAAGGGCATTCACCCTTGCAGCCCTTGCAGGCGAGGCAGAGATCGAGGACGTCGTAGACCTCGTCGTGGTCGAACTTGTTTTCCTTGTTGCTATTGGTGAGGAACTCGCGGAGGATGTTAGCCCTGGCGCGGGTGGTGTCTTTTTCGTTGCGGGTGGCCATGTAGCTGGGGCACATGGTACCGCCGCTGAGGTGCGTCTTGCGGCAGTCGCCCGAGCCATTGCATTGCTCCGCATGCTGCAGGATGGTCTGTTCCGGGAAATGGAAGATGGTCTTGATATCGGGCGCTTTCTTCCCGGGTTCGTAGCGCAGCATGCTATTCATGGACGGCGTGTCCACGATCTTGTTGGGATTGAAGATGTTCTCCGGGTCCCGGTATATTTTAACTGGCGCAGCAGCTCGTAGTTGCGCGGCCCGATCATCTGCTGGATGAACTCTCCGCGAAGGCGGCCGTCGCCATGCTCGCCGCTGAGGGAGCCATTGAATTTCTTTACCAGGGTCGCGATCTCTTCCGCGATGGTGCGGAACAGGCGGTTGCCTTCTTCGGTTTTAAGATTGATGATGGGCCGGAGATGTATCTCCCCGCTGCCTGCGTGGGCATAGTGAACCGCATGCAGATCGTGCTTTTCCAGGATAACGTTGAACTCCGCGATAAAATCGGGAAGGTCTTCCACGGAAACGGCGGTGTCTTCGATCACGGGTACCGCTTTTTCATCGCCGGGGAGGTTGCCGAGGAGGCCGAGGCCTGCTTTGCGGAGGGTCCAGATCTTTTAGTATCGTCTCCGAACAGGAGAGGGAAGTGGTAGCCCAGTCCCGCGGCCAGCATCTCCGCTTTCACCTGGTCTGCGATAGCGGTGATTTCTTCGCGGGTATTGCGGCAGAACTCCACCACGAGGATGGCGCCAGGGTCTCCCTGGACGAAAAACCGGTTCTTGCTTTGTTCGATATTATCCTTGGTGCATTCCAGGATATAATGATCGATCAGTTCGCTGGCGCTGGGTTTAAAGCGCATGGCGATGATATTGGCGCGGAGGGATTCGTCGATGGTATTGAAGTGAACGCACATCAGCCCCGTTTCTTTCGGCGGCAGCGGATCGATGTTCAGTTTGATCTCAGTGAGGAAAGCGAGGGTTCCTTCCGAACCGGCGATGAGTTTACAGAAGTTGAAGTCTTCTTTACCGGCGGTGAAAGGGGCCGTTTCCAGGAGGAGGTCGATGGCGTACCCGGTGTTGCGCCGGAGTATCTCCGGTTTGGGGAATTCCTTGCGGATCTCCGCCTGGTTGGCGGCATTGCCGAGGACGGTGCGGATCTGCTTATATACGGCCGTTTCCAGTCGTCCGTCGTTGGCCTCGCAGCGGGCGTGGAACTCGTCGGGCGAGAGGGGGCCGAATGTAGCATCGGAACCGTCGCTGAGGATGGCTTTTACTTCCAGGAGGTGCTCGCGGGTACTGCCGTAAACTACGGAGTTGGAACCGCAGGAGTTGTTGCCGACCATGCCGCCGATCATGGCGCGGTTGGCGGTGGAAGTCTCCGGTCCGAAATAGAAGCCGTAGGGTTTGAGGAACATATTCAGCTCATCGCGGATAACGCCGGGCTGTACACGGACCCACCGTTCTTCGGTGTTGATTTCCAGTATTTTGGTAAATGTCCGGGAGACGTCGGTAATGATCCCGTTGCCGACTACCTGTCCTGCGAGGGAGGTGCCTGCGGTACGGGGATGAGGGAGGTTTTATGTTGCCGCGCGAAGCGGATGAGTGTTTTAAGGTCGGATTCGTCCTGCGGGATGGCCACCGCCAGGGGCATTTCGCGGTAAGCGGATGCGTCCGTGGCATAGAGGGTCCGCATGGTGTCGTCTGTATACAGTTCGCCTTTCAGTTCCTGGCCCAGCTGTAATAGCTCGTCTCGCTTGATCATAGGGCGAAATTAATACATTGGCCGGAGCATTAAAAGAGGGGTAGGGTTTTCCAATCAAAATGCTATTACTTAAACAGGATCTTAATGGCCGCTCGTCTCCCGCTTAACTGCTTATCGACTGCTTGCTAACTCCCGCTCGTCTGCCCCTCGTCTGCCCTTCGTCTGCCGCTCGTCTGCCCCTAGCCTACATCTTGCCAGTGTATAATATTGATTATCAATACTATTTAATGCCCGCTATCGGGAATGCTTGTTTAATGTTGCATTTAGGTACCTGTAATTATAGATGCGTGTAAATTATTAGGAGCTGGCATACAATTATTTGTGAAGTATTTTGCCATGCGTGGCAGTCAAGGCGGTTGAATAGTTAGTTATTTTAGGTGTTGCCGGTCTGCAAAAGCGATAATGCACCTCAGGTTGGCCGCTTCTGGTGTTTATGATAGTATTTTAACCTGTTGGAGGAGGGTCGTGGCACCAATGAAATGCAGCCGTGCCGTATTAAAACAGTGTGTTCCCTTTAAAGCTTTTCGGCTTGCGGATCTCCAGTCCTGGTATCTTCTCCAGCCGTTCGGCGAAGTAGGTCGCCAGTTCATTGACGCCATCGTCATTGTGCTGGTGGATAAAAAAGTAGGCTTCTTGCAGTCCGTACTCCAGCCAGAAATGGAGCCGGTTGATCCAGTCGTCCGCCCGCTGGTAGTCGGTCGGGTGCAGGCTGTTGCCTACAAAGCGCACCATGGCCCTGGGGACCGGCAGGTGCATGTGCACCACATCGCGGCGGCCGGCGGTGTCGCTGATGATCAGGCCGGTATTCAGCTGGCGGAGGGTATTATAGAGGGTTTGACTGTTATGCGGATCCGCGAACCAATCCGGGTGCCGCAGTTCCACGAAGAACGGGAGGTCTGTAGGCAGGGAAGCCAGGTAGGTAAACAATTGGTCCTTGCGCGAAGGGGCGAAGTTTTCGCCGACTTGGAGGAATATGGGCCCCAGCATCTCCCCAAAAGCGAGCACGCCTTCCAGGAAAGCGGTGGTAGATTCGCGGGCGTTAATGAGATTGCTGTAATGGCTGATAGACTGCGGCACTTTGGGACAGAACCGGAAATCGGGGTTCTTCACCTTCTCCGCCCAGCCGGCAATGGCGTCTGCGCCATAGATCTTATAATGGGTAGCGTTCAGTTCCACGCTCGCGTAGGAGCGGGCGTATTCGGTAAGGAAGTCCTTTTCTTTGGTGCCTTTCGGGAAGATATCGCCCACCCAGTCTTTGCGGTTCCAGGTGGTGCAGCCTAAGCGGATCACAGGCCGCGCTGCCGGTTTGCCGGGGAGGACTGCCTGGTTGAACGCAGGCTCTGCGGGAAGCTTGAAGTCGGTGGCGTTGAGCAACGCCTCGTCGATCTGGCCAAATTTCATGATTGCAAAATACGAAAACCCCGGAATCGCCTGGAAAGATGGCTATCTGCGCCGTATTTTGAACCTACAGTTGACAGTCTTGACATCGTATTCGCACCCGCCGGTTGGTTTTGCGCGCATACAGCGGTCCGCTAAATTCACCTTCTATCATATCATTATCGAACCGTTTGATGATCACTTTGCCTGATGAGTATTTAGTTTCCTGCGTATTGCCATTTGATTGGCAGTAACCGCTCGCGGCAAATTCTTCCGTGCCATTAGCTCCTTTGAAGTGAAAGCTGATAAACGCTTTCCTGTTATTGGGTTCAGTTTCCCCGCAATCATATGATCCGACAGTGGTACCGCCGAAATTCAATGCGATGCCCCAGCCGGTAACGGGATGTATTCCTGTTATTCCTGTCAGACCGTTTGCAACGAACGCGTCAATTTCACTGTCCCGCATGGTAACTGATTTCCCGGCTCCTTCCAGTACCATGTATGCGTTAGGAACCAGGGTGATGGATTTACGCATGATCAGCTGTCCCAGTTCGCGGCCGCCCCGTGGCGCACGATAGTCTGGTATGGGTTTCAGGCCTTTCAGATTTACTTCCACGGTTGCGGTAGTTATATTATCGATGACCTCAGGGGAGAAGTACTTGGCATTGGCTTTCAGCATGGCAAAATTGTCGCGCGGCTCAATCTGGCCGCCGCCGGTAATGATTTTCCAGCCGGTGACCTCGGTTACATAGGGCTGAAATGCCTCACTATAGGATAATTCATTGTCACGGGAGTGGGAAGCGGGGATTTTTGTGAGGATTTCATATAGTTCCTGGTTACGGGGTGTACCGCATGTACGCCCACCCGGATGTCTGCTACTTCCCCTCCGCCCAGTTCTTTCCTGTTGGAGAAGATCTCGTAGGCTTCATAGAAGGTATAGTCGCTGAAGTGCGTCGTTTCTACCGTCAGCGTTTTAGTGGCTTTATCGAGTGAGGCGTTGGTTCCCATCCATTTTCCGTTTGATCCCTGGTAGGCGATGCTTAAAACGTCTTCGGTGCCGGGCGTGAGGTCTACCAGGTTATATTTCATGGTAACGATAACGGGTTTGGCAAATTGTACGTTTTCTGGCATAAGCCTATAAGCTGCCCGTCCTTCCATATCGGGCCTCAGCATATTTTCCACCGGCTGAATACTGAAAGTCTGGTTGGCAGTCAGCGCCCCCGCCGGAACTACCAGTTTGATGGCATTATCAGTTGTCGACAGTTGCCCTCCTCCCGGCCCGATGCTGGCGGTTACTGCTGCGCCGGTAGTGGCGCCGCGGGCGTAATCACCGGCGTGCCGGGTACTTCTTCTTCTTTGGGTGGCTCATCCTGAGGGGAGGATTTGGAGCAGGAAAAGGTGCTGATACAGAGGGAAAGCCCAATGATTAACCGGAAATAGTGTTGGTATGCCATAACGCCAAATGTAGCCTTATGGCAACCAACGGGCTATCATCGCCATCCGGGCCATCCATACAGGTGCGCAAACGGTCTGATTAGCATTATGGAATGAAGGGCGCCCTGTTCAATTGCCGGAAATTGCCTGTCAAATGTTACGGTTCGTTGCTTATTTCCCCAGTTGCGCCTGGCTTTGTTCGTAAGTCGGTCCGTACAGACCAGGTACCTTATTGCCGGTAGACCGCAGGTATACGATCATTTCGCCGCGATGGTGGTATATATGATTGAACAGGAATCCCCGATCACACCGCCCCGGGGCATAGGGCCTAATACGGTCCGGCCGCCGGCCTGCATGGTCCAGTCTTCGGTGAGGCTGGCTTCCGTAATGCCTTGCAGGGCTTCCCGGGCCAGGGCTACGTTCTTTTCAAACAGCTCACGGGTGGCTTTGATGTCTGCAGGGGCGCCGCGTTCCAGGTGGTCGGCCGAGAGGTCATAGACCGATTGGGTCAGCGTGCCTGCGTACCAGTAATAGATCGTGGCGATGTGCTGGGCCAGTTCGCCCATGGTCCAGGAGACGGGGAGGGCCTGAATTGAATGTCTTTTTCGGGGACCGCTTCCAGGAGCCTGCGGGTGCTGTTGACTTCCTGTTCGAATTCGGCGCGGAGGGATTCGAGGATCATAACGTCAGGTTTTAATGGTGATGTGGTTAAAAACGAAATACTGTGCCAGATTGTTTTGCACACTGGTGGCTGAAGATCATATTTTTATACACGTTTCCTTTGTAATCTGGAGTTTCCGGATTAATTTATAATCAGTATGGAAATATTGCACGTAAGCGCGGAATGTTACCCGGCCGCCAAGGTAGGCGGCCTGGCAGATGTGGTAGGCGCACTCCCCAAATACCAGGCCCAGGAGGGGCCATTGCCAAAGTGGTGATCCCCGCCTACCGGAACCCCTTCCGCGAAAGCGGAAACACACCTTCGAGCTCGTTCACCAGGGCGGGCTTTGGTTAGGCACGACTGGTTTCACTTTAATGTCTGGAAAGAAAGCGGCAACGCGCTCGGGTTCGATTTTTACCAGGTAGATATCCCCGGGCTGCTCGACACGCCCAACGTTTACGGATATGCCAACGATACCGAACGGTTCCTGGCATTCCAGGTGGCCGTGCTGGACTGGCTCAGCGAATGGCAGCATCAACCCGATGTCGTCCATTGCCACGATCATCATACCGGCCTTATCCCGTTCCTGTTAAAATACGGACGCAAATACGCCGGGCTTCAGCATATCCCCAGCGTGCTGACCATTCACAACGCCCAGTACCAGGGACAGTTCGGGTGGGATAAATTGTACCTCATCCCTTCGTTCGACCTCTGGAAGAGCGGGCTGCTCGACTGGAACGGGGCCATCAATCCCCTGGCCTCCGCGATCAAATGCGCCTGGCGGATCAACACGGTATCGCCCAGTTATATGGAAGAGCTGTACCATGCCGCCAACGGACTGGAGGGACTGCTGAACGCCGAAAGCGCCAAGGCGCGGGGATCCTGAATGGAATCGACGACCAGGTATGGGATCCTAAGACCGATCCGATGATCCCCGCCAATTACGGCATAAAAGATGTTACTAAGGGAAAGAAAGCCAACAAGCTCAGTATCTGTGAAGAATACAAATTCGATCCGGACCTGCCGCTGTTCGTATTTATCGGACGGCTGGTGGGAGACAAGGGCGCCGACCTGATCCCCGATGCGGTGGGCAGGGCTTTATATGAGCATCCCGGCGCATTTAACTGCCTGATCCTCGGCAGCGGCGACGCGCATATCGAATGGCTCATGCAACAGGCGCGGCATCTGAACGGTGAACACTTTGGCGTGTACATCGGTTATAACGAAGCGCTCAGCCACCGGTTATACGCCGGGGCGGACTTTTGCTGATGCCTTCGCGCGTGGAGCCCTGCGGACTGAACCAGATGTACGCCATGCGGTACGGATCGATCCCGGTCGTCCGCACCACGGGCGGCCTCCGCGATACGGTGACGGATTTCGGGGACGAAGGCGGTACCGGCGTGCGGTTCTTCCAGCCTACATCCGGCGACCTGGGGCATGCCATCGGCAGAGCATTAGCGCTATTTGGCGCCAAAACAACATTCAACAAAATCCGGAAAACCGGCATGCAACAGGATCATTCCTGGAACAAGGCCGCCCGGCAATATGGACCTTTATACCAGCCTTACATAAACACCATACGTTATGTCTAACGAAGTAATCTCGATCATACTTGGCGGAGGCGCCGGCACGCGTCTCTATCCCTGACCCGCAGCCGCTCCAAACCAGCTGTACCCGTTGCCGGCAAATACCGGCTCGTGGATATTCCTATTTCCAACTGCCTGAATGCCGACCTGCACCGTATTTTCGTGCTGACGCAATTCAACTCCGCTTCGCTCAACAAGCACATCAAGAACACTTACCACTTCAGCAGCTTCAGTAAAGCGTTCGTGGATATCCTGGCCGCCGAACAGACGCCCGACAACCCCACCTGGTTCCAGGGCACGGCAGACGCGGTGCGGCAGACCCTCCGGCACCTGGAAAACTTCGATTATAAATACATCCTCATCCTCTCGGGCGACCAGCTGTACCAGATGGATTTCCGGGAGATGATCCGCAACCACATCGATAAAGGCGCCGATATCTCCATCGCCACCATTCCCGTGCACGCCCGCGAAGCCACCGAGTTCGGCATCCTCAAAACCGATCCCGACAACTTCATTTCCGCTTTCATCGAAAAGCCTAAAAGGAGCTCCTGCCCGAATGGACTTCCGACACCGGCCCTGATATGGAACGCGAAGGCCGCAATTACCTCGCTTCCATGGGGATTTACATCTTCAATAAAGGACTGCTGTATGAACTGCTGACCGGTCAGCCGGACGCGACCGACTTCGGAAAGGAGATCATTCCCAATTCCATCGGCGAGCATAAAGTGGTGAGCTATCAATATGAAGGCTATTGGACAGATATCGGGAACATTTCGTCCTTCTTCGAAGCGAACCTGGGCCTTACGGACGATATCCCGCAGTTCAACCTGTTCGACGATACGCGGACCATTTTCTCCCGCGCCCGTATGTTGCCGCCGGCGAAGATCTCGGGCACCACGCTGGAGAAAACCCTCATCGCGGACGGCTGCATCATTAATGCCAGCAGACTGGAACGCTGCGTAGTGGGGATCCGGACCCGCATCGGGAAAGGGACTACCATCAGCAATGCGTACCTGATGGGGAACGACAGCTATCAGACGCTGGACGATATCAACATGGCAAAATCACAAGGCCGTCCGCCTATGGGCATAGGCGACCGTTGCTATATCAACAACGCCATTATCGACAAGAACGCCTGCATCGGGAATGATGTAAGAATCAACGGTGGCAAGCATTTGGAAGATGGCGATTTCGAAAAGTATACAGTGAAGGATGGCATTGTTGTTGTGAAGAAAGGGGCTGTGCTGCACGACGGATTCCAATGTTGATCCGGCGGGCGCAGGGCTTTAAAACTACCGAATATGCGCATACCCATCGAAAGGCAGAAGACCAAGATCACCCCGGATCTCAAACGGGTAGTGGCCCGGTTCTTCTTTAACGGAGACGCCCGGGCAAAGGGCATTATCCTCAGAGTAACGGAAATGTCCGATACGGATGTAGAAAAGGCGATCATTCCGTTGCTCCGCGACTTCTCGCGGCGGCACAGGAATATCACCCGGATATTTGAGCGGCACGCTGAAAAGGTGAAGCCCCTCGTACAGGCGCTGGGCCTGGATTATGATCAGATAGACATGAAGAAGAAGCTGCTCATCGGTTCCTATTTCACCAATGAGTTCTCCATCGAATCGGCTGCATTTTTCAATCCCTCCATCGTCGAAGATCCCGACCAGAGTAACCTGGAAGAAGGAGAAAACGCGTCATCCTCAGCTTCCGGGCGGTAGGGGAAGGGCACGTATCTTCCATCGTGTTCCGCCAGGCTATAGTGGACCGCGATAACAACGTTACCATCATCCCGGCGGGGAATTATGTCGACGAACCGGATATAATTCGCAACACCATCTACCACAAACAGGTATTCTTCCAGAACGCCGTATCTATCAGCCTGCCCGATTCCGTATTGCGGGAAGTGGCCGGGTCATTGCCGGATACGTTTGATTACGTAGGGCTGAAGAAAGTGATCCGCGAGATGCAACAGCGCTACCAGGTAGACCATCTGCTGAAACGCAACCTCGAAAGGCTGTTATGGCTGGCCGACAGCTATTATGAAATCAACTTCTCGCTGGATACCGATATCTCCGACCGGGTGATCTTCCCCTATTCCGACGCGGAAAGCCGGGGTATAGAAGACGCGCGTTTCGTGAAATATACGGGAGATAAAAGCGGGGTAACCTATTACGCGACCTATACGGCATTCGACGGGGTGACCATCCAGCCGAAGCTGTTGCAGACGCGGGATTTTTATCATTTCAAGATCATGCCGCTCTATGGCGAAGGCGCACAGAACAAGAACCTGGCGCTGTTCCCGCGGAAGATCAAAGGGAAATACGCGATGATGTCGCGCATCGACGGGATGAACAACTATATCATGTATTCTGACAGGATCAATATCTGGGAGAACCCCGAGATCCTGCAAACCCCGAAATACCCCTGGAGTTCGTCCAGATCGGTAATTGTGGATCACCCATAGAAACGCCGGAAGGCTGGCTCGTGATCACGCACGGGTAGGGGCCCATGCGCACCTACTGCCTGGGGCCACGCTGCTTGACCTGGAGGATCCCAAGATCGAGATCGGCCGGCTGCGCGAACCGCTCATTATCCCCAATAAAGACGAACGCGAAGGGTACGTGCCCAATGTCCTCTACAGCTGCGGCGCCCTCATTCATAATGAAGAGCTGCTCATACCATATGGACTGTCGGACTACGCCTCCACCTTCGCGACCGTACATCTGAAAGATCTGTTGCAAAAAGTAAAAGAAGGGTAATCCTTATCCAGGCACCCTTTGCAGGCGGTGCGGAGATTGTTCCAGCACCTGCCTGTATACCTCCACATAATCATCCACCATCCTGTCTACGCTAAACCGCGATTCCGACCACTTTCGGCACTGCCGGCGGTCTATCGACGGTATATCAGCTACGGAAGCCGCCGCTTCCGCGACATCTTTACCAGGAAACCAGTTTCGCCTGTTCTGATCAGCTCGGGCATTGAGCCACGGTTATAGGCAATAACGGGTGTTCCGCACATCATGGCTTCCGCTACGCTAAGGCCGAAAGGTTCGTCGAAATGAATGGGGTGCAACAGCGCCAGGGCGCCGCCCATCAGCCTTCGGCGCTCTTCCGGCCGGCGGCGCCAACGAATTTTATCTGCTCGCCATCAATGAAAGGTTCCACTTGTTCCTTAAAGTAATCCGCGTCCTGCACGATGCCGGCGAAGATCAATTGCCTGCCAGTCAGCTGGGCGATCCGGATCGCGTCGTGCGCGCCTTTGTCCGGATGGATCCTTCCGAAGAACAGGAGGTATTCGCCCGGGGTATCGACGAAATCAAATTGTGAGGGATCAATTCCGTTATACACCGTTGCGGCATAACGCAGTGATGGATGGCGGTCCGATTCGCTGATCGAGACGTAATGCGAATTCGCATTATACCGCTGGAAGACCGGCAGGATCTTCTCCGAAGAGAAGCCATGGATGGTCGTTACCATCGGCGGCCGGATGAGCCTGCTATAGGTCAGCGGGTGGAAGTCAAAGTGGTTATGAATTATGTCGAAGTGACGCGCTTCTTCCATCAGCAGGCTGATATGCATGCACTCCTGCACCTTCGCGTCGAGCGTACGGTCTTCCTCATAGCCGACGGGGCAGATGGCCTGCAGCTTTGCGCTGGTCAGCGAGTTGTTTGTGGCAAACAGGGTTACGTCCAGGCCACGGCGGACCAATCCCTCCGTGACGCTGGACGCAATCTGTTCCCGGGCCCGTAGTGGACGGGTGGTGTCCGCCAGGCTACGGGAGCGAGAATAGCTATTTTCATGTCGAGTTAACTTATTTTACTTACAACGTTGGCCGTGATAATGGTAGTCCGAACGTTCTTTTCCGGCTTTGGCAACGCTTCGCAGGATTGCAGTACGGCGAGGTGCGAAATGAAGTATGCCAATGTGGATTCGGCTCCCTGGTTGCGGTTCAGGCCTTCGCGGGAAAGCCCGTCGCAGCAGCCATGGGTCTCATGGTCGTACAGCGGAATGCGGAGCACGTTTTCACCGAGGAACCACTGGTAGCAGTTGTACATCTTGCGGAGATACTCGCTGTTGCCGGTCATGGTGTGCGCCTGCTGGTACAAGAGGACCATGGCCATGGTTTCGATCGCCTGCTGGTCGAACAGTGGACAGGCGCCGCCTTCGCAATGCCAGCCATCGTTGCCCACGGGCGAAAAATAACCATGCGCCATGGTGAGGTTTTCCAGGAAGGATAGGCTGTCGAGCGCGATTTCTCGCCACTTATCGTTGCCGGTGACTTCCGCCGCGTGGAGCATGGCCAGGGGAAGGATGCCGTTGTCGTACGTCATCGACTTCTCATACCAGCGCCAGTCTTCCGTAGCGTTTTTGTTCCAGGCATCGACCAGTGGTTGCACCAGCCGGTTGAGGATATGGATCATTCCTTCGTCTGCAGGGTGCTGCAGTATATAATGACATACGCCTATTACACTGTTGGCCCTGCCGCGCAGGTGTTCCAGCGCGTCGAAGTGCTGGATGGAGCGGTGGTACAATTCATACGCAAATTCGCGGTAAGAATTGTTGGGGGCGAATCGGATGAGATATCCCAGCGCCCATACGGTGCGGCCGAAAGAATCTTCCGATCCCACTTCATCCAGGTACTGCCGGCTGAAGCTCAGGAAGTTCCTGAAGTTGCCGTCCGGCGTTTGCATGTAGTGAATGAAGCTGAGGTATACCGGGAGGAGATCCTGACCTTCTTTCCCTTTGCGGTATTGTTGGGCCATGAGGACCATCATCAGCGCGCGGGAGTTATCGTCGAGGCAATAGCCCTCTTTCAGGTTGGGGATGCCGTATTTGGCGTGTTGTACGATGCCGGTATCGTCTGTCAGCCTCCGGATATGCGTGAGGTTGAGGGCGGAAGGCCGGCGGGGTCGGGCATGGGGCCGGGGAGCACGGCGGGGCGCGGCGTGCTGAGGACTTTCACTGCCAGCTGCAGATATCGGCCGCCCATCCGGCTCCATTGGAGCTCACGGCCATACTCGAAGGCGTTCTCGCGGAGGGCTTCCAGTTTGGCGGGCTCGTCGAACAGCGAGAGGATCATTTGCCCGAGGGCTTCATGCTGCGCGAAGCCGAACAGCTTGCCGCGGCCATTGGCCAGCAGTTCGCTGGCATACCAGTAAGGCGTGGACAGTACTGCGGCGCCGGCGCCCAGGGCGTAAGTCAAAGTACCGCTGGTAATCTGGGCCTCGCTCAGGTAAGGCGTCACATAAATCTGGCTGCGGGTGAGCCAGGCGAAGAGATCGTCTTCCGAAAGGAACTCGTCCAGGAACATCACGTGGTCGGAAATCCCCAGGTCGGCCGCGAGCCGTTGCAGGCTGTGGCGATATTCCTCACCGGAGTTGCGGAGAACGCCGGGATGGGTTTTCCTGCAACCACGTACATGATGTCTGGGTGCCGGGCAATTACCTGCGGCAATGCGTTGATCACGGTTTCGATGCCTTTATTGCGGCTCAGGAGCCCGAAGGTGAATATCACTTTCCGGTCGCGCAGCGTATCGGGCACGATATCGGCGTTGATCTTCAGTTTCTCGAAGTCGGGAACGCCGTGCGGGATGTGAGATATTTTATCTGAAGGGACTTCATAAATATTCTCCAGGAAGGAAATGGCCAGCCGGCTCATCACCACTACGCGCTCCGCCAATCGGGATATTTCCCGGACGATGCTCTTCTGGTTAAATGAAGGCTCTTTTAATACCGTATGGAAGGTAGCGATGAAAGGAACCTTCAGCCTGTTCAGGAAAGGGAGCAGGAAAATGCCGCTCTCTCCGCCGAATATGCCGAATTCATGCTGAACCACTACCAGGTCGATTCCGTTGTTGTTCACCCAGTCTGCCGCGTCAAGGTAATCCTGCATATGCTGCTGCCGGACGGTAAAGGCGACCTCTGGCGGGTAATCGTAAACCTGTCCTTCGTCATTCATGGCGATGACGCTTACTTCCGGCGATGCTTCCTGGCACCGCATGGCCTTGATCAGATGTTCTGTAAAGGTCGCTATTCCGCACTCACGGGGTAATACGAGGCTATATATGCAATTCTCATAGAATAACTAGTTTTTAAAAGCTAAGTGTAGAATTCCTGTCTGGGTCAACGTAGATTTTACAAATCTGACGCCAGATTGTTGTGCCACAATCAATAGCAATCGTTGCAAATATGATAAGTGGCAGAAATGGCAGTCGGGAATTGTGTAGATTCGTAATGCGTAATTGACGTAAATTCGTGTCCTCAAATAAAGATTCAGTGATCCAACACATACATCCGGGCATAGCTTTCCATACGATACCGATTGCAGAGACAGGTTACTTTAGTCCTATTATCGCCAACTTCCTGTCCGGACAGCCTCCGCTGCGGGATTTTTACACTTACAGCCCCATAGAGCCTGATTTTGCCATGGCCATGAAGGTCAAGGAAGGGCAACCCCTGCGCCGGGACATCCTGGCAGAAACGCTCTATCAGCAATACGGCCACCTGGAGATCCGGGAGGAAGTCCGCGCTAACATCGGACTGCTGCAGGCCACCAACACCTTTACGGTCTGTACCGCCCATCAGCCCAATATTTTCACCGGTTTCCTCTATTTCGCCTATAAAATCCTCCAGACCGTCAAACTGACGCAGGAACTTGCCCGCCAATACCCCGGCAAGCACTTCGTCCCCGTCTATTATATGGGTAGCGAAGACGCCGACCTGGACGAGCTGGGCTCCATCTGGCTCGATGGGAAGAAGCTCACCTGGCAGACGGACCAGACAGGCGCGGTAGGGCGTATGCATACGGAAGGCCTGGAAGACATGATCCGGCAGATCGGCGACAGCATCGGGTTCATGCCTCATGGCGCACAGCTCACGGAGATCCTCCGCAAGGCATACCTCGAACAGCTAAACATACAACAGGCCACCCTGAGCCTCGTTAATGAGCTCTTCGGTTGTTATGGCCTGGTGGTGCTTATACCGGACCATCCGAACTTCAAACGGCAGCTGATCCCCGTCATGAAAGACGAACTGCTGCAACAAAGCTCGGAGCAGATCGTGTCCAAAACGATCGACAAACTGTCAGCCCATTTCAAGGTTCAGGCGACACCAAGAGAAATAAATCTTTTCTACCTGATTGATAACAAGCGTGAGCGGATCGTGAAAGATGGGGAACTGTGGAAAGTTCTACACACAACATTGTCCTTTACGCGCGACGAATTGCTGAACGAACTGGAAGCCCATCCGGAGCGGTTCAGCCCCAATGTTATTCTGCGGGGAATACTGCAGGAAACGATCCTTCCCAACATCGCTTTCATCGGCGGCGGCGGCGAGGTGGCATACTGGCTCGAACTGAAAGACCTTTTCCAATACCATAAGGTGCCTTACCCGGTGATCTTGCTCCGGAACTCGTTTTTATGGGTACGCCGCGAGGAGCATGCGCGGCTGGCAAAGCTGGGGCTTTCGCCAGATGCATTGTTCGAAGACACGGGCCTGCTGGTCAGCAAGTTCGTTCACGCCCATACCAACGCCAGCCTCGTGCTGCGGGAAGAATATGCGGCGGTGGAAAAGCTGTTCAATGAATTAGAGGAGAAGGCGAAGCAGATCGACGTGACCCTCGTAGCCAGCGTGAACGCCGAGCGTTCCAGGGCTATTAAGTCGATCGGAAAGATGGAGCACAAGTTCCTGCGGGCGGAGAAGAAGAAGTTCGCCTGGCAGACGGAGCAGATCCAGACGCTGAAAGACCGCCTGTTTCCCGGCAATTCGTTACAGGAAAGGAAGGAGAACTTCCTCCCGTACTACGCGGAATACGGGCCGGCGTTCTTCGATCACATCCTGCAATTCTCCATCCCGGTGACCGATCAGTTCATCATCGTCACGGAACTGGAATAGCAAATTTCTTTAATCAGTTATATCGGCCGCGTGAATCGCGGCCTTTTTCATGTCTTTCAGGACCGTATAGAGCGCCTGGAGCTGGTCGCGCACATGCTTGATCTCCAGCATTTCCTCGCGTTCAGTGGTATGCCCCTGGCCCTGGTTGATCTGTTCCTGGCGCACGGTGATGAGCTGGGTGAGCCGGTCTTCCAGGGAATGGAAGGCCGAGGGGGCTGCCGGATCTTCTCCCCAGGCCCCGGAATTGACGTATTGGGTCACCTGGTCCATTAATGTGTTGAGATACAGCAGGATATCCTTGTATTCCGGCCGCTGGTACTGTAGCCGGTGCTGCAGGGCGTAGGCGGAGAGCTGCGCGATATGGCTGGAAAGCGAATGGCTCAACACCACGAAGTGGTATAGCTGCGAACCATGTTTCTGCTTGCTTTTGGGCTCGGACAGCATCCGCTGGAAGGCGGATGTAAGGTTGGCCGTGGTCACGTGAACATCCTTGCGGGCCAGTTTATAAGCGATGAGGCTGAAAGGCTGGTTCGTATAAAGGTTCGTTACCTCCTGGAGATAAGCCCGGTTGGCGGCCATGGTCTTAACCATATAATCTGGCAGGAAGCGGTATTCCCAGCTGGGCCAGAAGATATAGTTGAACAGGAAGGCGATACCCCGCCGATGACGGTATCCAGCACCCGCTGGGTCACATTCTCGAAGTCGGCCGGGTGAAGGAAATGGAGCAGGAAGACGATGAACGGCGTCATGAACACCACGCTGGTAACGTAGTGGTACGTCTGGAAGCTGTAGGCGCCCAGGATGCAGATGAGCATGATCGTGAAGATGACGGCGTCGTTTTTAGTGATCCAGAGGATGCCTGCGGCGCAGAAAGCGCCTATGAGGGTGCCGATGATTCGCTGGTAGCTGCGGGTTTTGGTGAGGCTGAAACCGGGTTTCATGATCACCATGATGGTCAGCAGTATCCAGTAGGTCTTGCTCAGGTGGAGGAGGTGGCCTAAGAGGAAGCCCATCATCATGGCCAGCGCGGTACGGACGGCGTGGCGGAAGATGTGGGAGTTGAAAGTCAGGTTGTTACGGAAGGTTTCAACGTCGTACCGCTGGCGGGTGGTGAATTTGGAGAGTTCCAGCTGATGGTCGAACGAGGCTTCCTTGGCGCGTCCAGGCGGGTGAGGCGGTGGAGGTTATAGAGCCGCTGTGCGATGTGGTCGAGGTTATCGAAGATACTGTCGAAGGGGATGAGGTCTGCCCGTTCGCGTAGCGTAGGCAGGGACGCCTGGTAGGTTTTGAACGCCCTGCGGGATTTCTCCAGTTCCAGTTTGAGGTTTACATGCGGGAGGGAGCGCTGGCCGGCGGAAACGGCGATGCCGATGTTGTCCAGTTCATCGGCGAACTGGACGATGGCATGGTGCAGCTGTTCGATGACCTGGTGCCGGCGAACTTTTGCTGGAGGGAGGTATAATCGATCTGGGAGGCCATGAACTGCTCGTGCATGTCTACCAGGTCCAGGAAGATGAGCACCATGCTCTTTGAGATGGAGGTAGTTCCCTGCTGGGCGGAGCGCATTTTCAGGAGCAGCTCCCGCACGGCCTCCATTTTCTCATTAACGATCACCTGTTGGGCGAGAACATCCCTATAAGTAGTGGTAATGTCTTTTTCGGGACGGTAGAAGTCGGCCCGGAGGCGGAGGTACTTCGCGGTTTGCTGGATACAGTCGCCCAGCGTCTGCTGAACGGTTAGGTATGGCCGGATCTGCCAGAGTATGAGGGCCAGGACGGCGTACCAGATGGAGCCGGCCAGCGTATAAAGAGAAACGTGGATGGCCTGTTGCCAGGAGAGGTTTTCGGCCATGATGGAGACCATTACCAGGAGGCCCCCACGCCGATATTGCCGCCCCGGTTGCCGTAAATCAGCAGCATGGAATAGAAGAAGCTGCATAATCCTACCCAAACGGTGAGGGCGGGCGTGTAGGGCAGGAGGAGCCCGGTGCCCAGGGCTGTGAGGAAGATGAGGATGGTGCTGATGATGAGGCCGTTCCGTTTATGGATGATGGTGCCGGGAACATCCGCCAGGGCGGTACAGAGCGCTCCCATGGAGATGGCGATCCCGGTAACGAGGTGGCCGCTCAGGCCGAAAATAAGGAAGGAACTACCACGCTCAGCGTAGTGCGCAGTCCGTTGCTGAAATGGTAACTAAATATAAAGGCTTTCGCTTCTTTGGTCCAACGTTCTTGCATTGCGGGCAAAATTACGAATAAAGCCGGCATCCGCCCCGTTCGGGGGCTAGTGGGCAGCTTATTCGTTTGTGAGCGTATAATATTCGTTATCAGTAAGATAGTCGATATTGTCTGAAGTTGTGGTGTATAAATTATCCCCATGTGTGTATAAATTCCTTATCCACATTATGAGGTTTGCGATTAACTTACTGATTGTGATCGAATGCCCCGTTGCCATATCTGAAAACCGCCGCCACGGCAGGCAACCCCGCTCAATGCTGTAATCAGCAGAATTCGATTATCTTTGGCGGCCAAATCATGGCGCAGGAATGTTCAGGGAATGCAACCCCGCAGCGTTTTTTGCACCATCTTTCGTAATTCGTAATCCGACAAATGTGCGTTTAAAAACATTAGAGATCAAGGGTTTCAAAAGTTTTGCGGACAAGACCGTACTTCATTTCGACGAAGGCGTGACCGGTGTTATCGGCCCGAACGGCTGCGGAAAGAGTAATATCATCGACTCTATCCGCTGGGTGATCGGCGAGCACAAGATCTCCAACCTCCGCTCCGAAAACCAGTCCGGCCTCGTCTTCAACGGCTCCCGCACCCGTTCCGCCTCCGGTATGGCCGAAGTGAGCCTGACCTTCGAGAACAACAAGAACGTACTCCCGACGGAATTTACCACGGTTACGATCACCCGCAAGTTCTATAAGAACGGCGACTCCGAGTACCGCCTCAACGACGTGGCCTGCCGCCTCAAGGATATCCACAACCTCTTCCTCGACACCGGCGTGTCTACCGACTCATACGCCATCATCGAGCTGGGCATGGTAGACGATATCATCAAGGACAAGGAAAACTCCCGCCGCCGCATGCTCGAACAAGCTGCCGGCATCTCCATCTACAAAACCCGTAAGAAGGAAGCCAAATCCAAACTGGACGCCACAGAAGGCGACCTGAACAGGATCGAGGACCTCCTTTTCGAAATCAATAACAACCTAAAGACCCTCGAAAGCCAGGCCAGAAAAGCCGAACGCTATTACGAAGTCAAAAAGGAATATAAAGAAGCCAGCATCGAGCTCGCCAAGGCAGCGCTGGAAGGCTTTAACATCACCTTCCGCGATCTTACCGAGCAGCAACAACAGGAAACCGACCGGAAATTCGCCATCGAAGCGGAGATATCGACAGACGAAGCCGCCGTGGAACAGGATAAGCTTCATTTCGTCGCCAAGGAAAGAGAGCTCCAGGTCCTGCAACGCTCCTTCAATGAACTGGTTTCCACCATCAGGACGAAAGAAAACGACAAGAACCTCGCTTCCCAGCAGCTGACCTACCTCCGTGAAAGGGAAAAAGGCATCACCGACTTCCTCAATAACGCCGAAGGCCAGCTCAACGGCCTCACCGAATCCATCGCCTTCACCGAAACACAGGTGACCGACGAGGCCGAGGTGTTCGAGTCCATGCAGGACGAACTGGAGACCCTCCAGGAAATGGTGGACGAGAAGAAAGAACATTTCTCAGAAAAGAAACTCCACCTCGAAAACCTCCGCCGCGACCAGCAACAATGGCAACGCCAGCAGTTCGAAGCGGAGAAGAAAGTGGCCGTGGCCGATACATCGGTACAGAACCTCCAGCGCGGCATCCAGCAGCTCCAGGAGGAAAAGACCAACCGCCTAGCCCAGATCCAGCAACTGGAAGAAGAAAAGACCACGCTGCAGGACAACCTCCAGACCGCTAAGGAAGACCTCGAGGATATGATCGCCTTCCAGGAAGAGACCAAAGGCAAGATCCTCACCGCACAGGGAGAGATCGAGGGCCTGCGCGACCGCCTGGTAGACGAAAACCGGAAGCTCGACTCCAAAAAGAACGAGTACGACCTGCTCAAATCACTGGTAGACAGCCTGGAAGGCTACCCGGAATCCATCAAGTTCCTCAAAAAGAACAACGAATGGAACAACAAGGCGCCCATCCTGTCCGATATATTCTTTTGTAAGGAAGAATACCGCACCTGCATCGAAAACCTGCTGGAGCCGTATCTGAACTACTACGTGGTCAACAACGCCGAGGAAGCCATCCAGGCCATCCGCCTGCTCGACGGCAATAAGAAAGGCAAAGCCAACTTCTTCATCCTCGACCAGTTCAACCACCAGGCCGGCGCGCTCTTTACGCCACCCGGCACCATGCCCGCACTCGAAGTAGTGGAGATTGACGAGAAATACAAAGGCCTCGGCAATTACCTCCTTGGTAAAGTGTTCGTAGCCGAAGACCTCGCCGCTATCAACTTCAGCGAACTGCCCGACCAGGACGTGCTCATCACCGAGAAATCGGGTAAGATGCACCGCGGTAAGTACAGCATGAACGGCGGTTCCGTTGGACTGTTCGAAGGCAAGAAACTGGGCCGCGCCAAGAACCTCGAAAAGCTCGACGCCGAGATCCGTGAACTGGAAAGCATCGTGAGCGAACTGAAAGGAAAGCTGCAGGCGAAACACGATGAAGTGCTCGGTTATAACAGCCAGCTAAACGAAAACAAGATCAACGCCGCGCGCGAGCGTGTCAATCAACTCAATAACCAGCTGTTCGGCCTGCAGAACCGCATCGAGAACTTCCACCACCTGATCGAGACAGGCAACAAGCGCCTCGCGGAAATGGAAGCATCTCTGGCCACCAATGAACAGTCGATCTCCTCGGTGCGCGATGAGCTCGATGGACTGAACGACCGCGTCCACAGCCTGCAAGACAGCATTGCTGCGGCGGAAAGGGCCAGCCAGGAAGCGGAGCAACAGTTTAACCAGGCCAGCGTTCAGTATAACAACCAGAACCTCCAGCACACACGCCAGCAAAGCAAGGTGCAGGCCCTCAAACAGGAACTGGAATTCAAGCGCAAGCAGCTCTCTGACCTCCATACCCAGATCGAAAGCAACCGCAAACAGCTGGAAGATACCGCCGGCAACATCGCCGCCGCGGAAGACAGGCTGAATACTTCGGAAGACGGACTGGTGGAACTGTTCCGCCGCCGTGAAGAAGAAGAGAAAGCCGTAAACGAAAAAGACCAGGAATACTATAACTTCCGTAATCATCTCCAGGAACTGGAAAGCGTGCTGCGCTCCAAGCAGAAAACACGCGACCTGCTCGACCAGCAGCTCAACCAGATCAAGGACAAGGTGAACGAACTGAAGCTGCAGCTGGCCTCCATGAAGGAGCGCCTGAGCGTGGAGTTCAAGGTTAATCTCGACGAGATCCTCGACGAAGACCGTACCGGTTCGCAATCAGTTGAAGACCTGCAGGCCAACGCAGAACGCCTGAAGAAGCGCCTGGAGAACATGGGCGAGATCAACCCTACCGCGATCGAAGCTTATACGGAGATGAAGAAACGTTACGAGTTCATCCTCGAGCAGAAGAACGACCTCGTGAACGCGAAGGAATCACTGCTGGCAACCATCCAGGAAGTGGAGTCTACCGCCAACCAGAAGTTCCTCGATACCTTCAACCAGGTAAAGGAAAACTTCATCCGCGTGTTCAAGGCGCTGTTTACCGAAGAAGACCAGTGCGATATGATCCTCAACGATCCCACCAACCTGGCGGACACCGGCATCGAGATCATCGCCAAACCGAAAGGTAAGCGTCCGGCGGCTATTACCCAGCTGTCGGGCGGAGAGAAGACCCTCACCGCAACTGCGCTGCTGTTCGCGATCTATCTCATCAAGCCCGCGCCGTTCTGTATCCTCGATGAGGTGGACGCGCCGTTGGATGATGCGAATGTGGGCAAGTTCACCAACATGATTCGCAAGTTCTCCGACAACTCGCAGTTCATCATCGTTACGCACAACAAGCAAACAATGGCTGCTGTGGACGTGATCTACGGCGTAACCATGCAGGAGCCGGGCGTGAGCAAGCTTGTTCCGGTAGACTTCCGCAGCCTCAACTAGATTTCAGACATTACATGCGATATCGGCAGGCGCCTCCGGAAGGGGCGCCTGCCGCGTTTAATACCAATACGTTAAGTACCTTTATCCGGCATAAAGATTGCGCACCAACCCCAAACCGGGAGCATGAACTTACAGCCGAAAGAAGTCTTAACGGAACAGGAAGTAGAGAAAGGCCTGCGGAGAGTAGTGTGGGACGGGTTATTCTCCGAAGCGATGACGACCCTTACCGGCGGCGCCTTTATCATCGCCATGGCCATCCTGCTGGATGCCAATAACCTGCAGCTGGGTCTCATCGCGGCATTGCCTACCATGGTGAACATGTTCCAGCTGATCTCCATCTGGCTGGTGCGGCAATTCAATAACCGGCGGGGATTACCGTTGTCTGCTCCCTGCTGGCGCGTTTACCGCTCGTGCTCATTGGCATGGTGCCGATTTTATTTCCCGGTTTCCTTACCCTTGAACTACTTATACCCGTACTTTTCTTTTATTATCTCTCTGGCGCCATTGCCGGCGCCAGCTGGAATTCCCTGGATGAAGGACCTTATCCCGGACAACCGGCTGGGCGCTTTCTTCGGGCGGCGCAGCGCTTTTTATGCAATCGCTCAACGTGGTGCTGAGCCTCCTGATAGCATTGGGGCTTGATTTCGTGAAGGATAACCACCCGGAATGGGAGATGCAGAGTTACGGGATGATGTTTGTGCTGGCGGGAACTTCCGGGTTGATTGGCTCTTCCATACTGGCATCCACGCCAGAACCTAAAAAGATACTTCCGCGGGAGAACCTCTTCGTCATGTTGCGCCGTCCATTAAAGGACCCCAACTTCCGGCGGTTGCTGGTGTTCAATTCGGCCTGGTGTTTGCGGTGAACATTGCATCGCCGTTCTTCAATGTGTTCATGATGAAAAGCATGAACCTGCCACTGTCGTATATCATTGGTTTTACTATTCTCAGCCAGGTGAGCAGTATCCTGACCATCCGCATCTGGGGCAAGTTTGCTGACCGTTATAGCAATAAGACGATCATCGCCATCGGGGCGCCTTTGTATATCATTTGCCTGCTTGCCTGGTGTTTCGTGGGGATATGGTCTTATATGTGGCCTAACCTGCTGTTGTTGGGGCTCATTCATATCCTGATGGGCTTCTCCAATGCGGGTATTACGCTCAGCCTCACTAATATCGGCCTTAAACTGGCGCCAACGGCAGACGCCATCATCTATCTCTCCGCCAAGAACATCATTACCGCAGTGTTCTCTGCCCTGGCGCCGCTGGCCGGTGGTATCCTGGCCGACTATTTCACTGGCCGTCACCTAAAAGTAGACGCCGAGTGGGGCGGCCCGCGGTGGACGAAATCCCTGCACATCATTGAGCTGCAGGACTGGAACTTCCTCTTCCTGATCGGCGCGGTGCTGGCGCTGGTGGCGGTGAACCTGCTGGCGAAGGTGAAGGAGCGGGGAGAGGTGGAGAAGGACGTGGTGGTGCGTATCATGCGCAGTACGGTGCGCAGCAACCTGAAAGAGCTTTTTGTGATAGGAAGCCTCATGAACGGGTATTCCCATATCAGGGATGTATTCAGGCGGAAATTTTTTTGATACGGATGAATTTGTACATTGGCAGTAAATTAAAGCTAATAGCATGAACGTAACACCAGGCCACGAAGAAGAAGCATATTATGAAGCGGAGGCGTTGCTCATTGCCTTATTAGGCGATGATCCGGATATGCTGGAATCAGTTATCAAGGCCGGTGGGGATGTAAATACCGCATTCGAAGACGGGCAGACGCCGCTGCATATTTTAATTGACGTTGCGATAGACGGCGTCATGCAGGAAAACCTGGATGCCCCTGACCCCGCAACAATGAAAATGATCGGGATTTTGCTTGCAAACGGAGCAGATATCTCACTTTTAAATGATGCCGGCGAAACACCGCTGGACATACTAAACGTTTATGCCGACAGTAAAGAAGACTTCGGACGGCTGGAGGAAATGTTCCGGAACCTCATTCCGGATATTGACGGCCGCATAAGCTATGATCCGGGAACCTGAACCGGGTTCCCAACCACTAATCAATATTTACATCGTTTTTGCCCTTACGCGCCGTAATTTAGCCCCCGCAGATTTTTGACTTAACGAGGCAGGATTTGTATATTATCGGCTAAATACAATCGATTTCTTAGCATGAAGGCAGGCTTTAACACCAGGATTCGTTCATATATCGGGGATGATCGCCGTTTGCGGGCTGGCGGCCTGCCAGCAAAGCGGCTCAAACGGAAAGGAAGATTCCCTGGCCATGCGCCGGGAATTTGCTGAAAGCCCGGTGCTATCGCCTGCCGAAGCCCTCAAAGCCTTTCGCCTCGAAGAAGGATTCACCATCCAGACCGTAGCCGCCGAGCCCCAGGTCAGCACGCCCGTCGCCATGACGTTCGACCGGCGCGGCCGCATGTGGGTAGCGGAAATGACCGGCTATATGCCCGATACCGTAGGGACCGGCGAAGACATTCCCAACGGGAAGATCGTCATCCTCGAAGACATCAACGGCGACGGCGCCGCAGATACCCGCACGGTGTTCCTCGACTCGCTCGTACTGCCGCGCGCACTCGCCATCGTAGGCAACGGCTTGCTCGTAGCGGAACCGCCGCGCCTATGGTACGTGGAAATCATTAATGACAAACCCGGCCGCAGAACGCTCGTCGATTCGCTTTATACGGAAGGCGGCAACGTGGAACATCAGCCCAACGGCCTCCTCCGTGCAATGGACAACTGGATCTATTCCGCCAAATCTTCCAAACGCTACCGCCTGGAGAATGGCCAATGGAAAAAGAAGACACGCACTTCCGGGGCAATGGGGCATTACCCAGGATGATCAGGGCCGCCTCTACTTTAACAACAACTCGGAGAACCTCCTGGGCGATTATTTCTCGCCGGGCCTCGGCAGTAATAATCCCAACCAGCGCCGGGTGGAAGGCTTCGATCAGAATATCGTGCCCGACAACCGGACGTACCCCATCCGCCCCACGCCCGGCGTGAACCGCGGATATATGAAAGGCGTGCTGGACGATAGCCTGCGCCTCGTCAATTTCACCGCCGCCTGCGGGCCTGTGATCTACCGCGCTGATCTGTTTGGCGCGGCATTCGCCAATAATGCATTTGTAGCCGAGCCTTCCGCGAACCTCATCAAACGGAATATCCTGCACGACAGCGGCTACTTCGTTCGTGGCAGACAAGCTTACGCCGGCCGGGAGTTCCTCGCCAGCACCGACGAGCGATTCCGCCCCGTGAACTGTTACCTGGCCGGACGGCGCCCTTTATGTACTGGATATGTACCGGGGCATCATCCAACACAAAACCTATCTCACACCATATCTCAAAAACGAGATCGGCACGCGCAGCCTGAGCAACCCGCTCAATGGCGGCCGCATTTACCGCATCTTGCCGGCAGGCGCAAAGCCTGTAACCGTAAAACTAAGCGATAACCCGGCAGACTGGATCCAGGCGCTCGGCCATCCGAACGGCGCCATCCGGGACATCGCGCAGCAACTGGTCGTTGACGCGCAGCGGACAGATATCGTACCACAACTCCGGGCCCTCCTGCAACAGCAGGGAAGCATTGGGCAGGTACATGCACTCTGGGCCCTGGAAGGCCTTCATGCGCTCGCCTCCGCAGATGTACTGCCTCTGCTGGATACCACGAATGCAGCGCTTTGCCGTCAGGCGCTGGCTGTATTGCCTTCTGTCATGAATCCGGCTTTCGCTAAGCAAGTGAAAGACAAGATAGCAGCAGCCGCTGTTGCGAAGGAGACAGCTCCCTCAGTGGCCTATATACTGCCTTTCTTCGCGAAATATGATCCGTCAGGCGCTAAAGCTATCCTGACCAGCATCTGGCAACGCTATCCAAACGATAAAGTGATCGCCGACGCCGTGATCAGCAACGTTGCAGATAAAGAGCAACAACTGCTGACGGCCATCACTACATGGAACACCGATACGAACCTGGTGGTCCGCCGCCGGCTCGAAAAAGTATTGGTTGATATTTCCAATCACCGGAAGGCCCGCCTGGACGAAGCCCTTATCAAGGAATACCCCCGCGGCAACCTGCTCTTCAAGACCATTTGCCAGACGTGCCATGGCGCGGATGGCGACGGCATCCAGTCGCTGGCGCCGCCGCTCAATCATTCCGAGCTGGTTACGGGTAAGAAAGAACGCCTCATCGCCATCGTGCTGTATGGCCTCACGGGCCCCGTTCAGGTGAATGGCAAGTTGTACAAATCCCCGAAATCAACGGCGATATGCCGGGCATTGCCAGCAACGATGAGTTCTCCGATGGCGATATCGCCCAGTTGCTCAGCTTTATCCGCAACGCCTGGAGCAATAAAGCCGAAAAGGTTACGGAAAGCGATGTCCAGGCCGTTCGCAAGAAGTACAAGGGCCGTCAGAAGTCGTTTACCATGGAGGAGCTGAAGTAGCTGACTTACAACGCGAAATGCTTACCGGTTGCCACGTTCCGGAACTCTCCGCTATTTTTCTGCGCTGTTATAATATCTAATATCCCCGCGGCTGATGCTTCCGGTAGCAGGGGCGCCTGTTCTCCGCCCAGCTTCGTGCGTACCCAGCCGGGATGCACGGCCGTCACTGTGATCTGCTTTTCCATCAGCCGCTGCGCCAGCATTTTAGTGTAGATATTCACCGCGCCTTTGGACATGCGGTAGGCCGGGCCGTTCACCGCGATCTCCGTGAGCAGCGACATATCTGTAGAGATATTGATGATTTGCCCGCCGGGAGGGACCAGGCCTATCACGGCTTCCGTGAAGAACACCAGGCCGGTGACGTTGGTGGAGAAAGTATTCTCGAACGAAGCTCTTTCCGGGACGGTCTGGAATACATCATCCGCCACGCCAGCGTTATTGATGAGCAGGTCGATGGAAGTGGCCATGCGGGAGAGGGATTGCCGGCAGGTTTCTATGGATGCGGGATCGCGGACGTCGAGTTGCAGGCAGAAGAACTGTGGATGGCTGAGCGCATCGATATAGCCGGTGCGGGAGGTGCCGATCACGCGGTAGCCCTGTCCGATCAGTTTGCCTGCGAGTGCCAGGCCGATGCCGGCGTTGGCGCCGGTGATAAGTGCGGTGTGAGGTCGCTTCATGAGAGAGGTTTGCCGCAAAATTATCCATGCCGGGGCCGAGGGTTTTACGCACTTTCGCGTAATTTTTCCTAATTCCGTATCTAAGTAGTAACCCTACCACATAACCATGTGATACCCTTTCGCTAACCCATGCATTTTCAGGGCCTGATCGCTAATATTGCATTCAAACCTCAAAACGCCATTTGTATGAAGATCAGGCTGGGAATAGTGGATACCCACCCGGTTATCTGCAAGGGGATAGCGGCCATGCTTTCACCACATGTTCAGATTGAAACCGTGTTTATGCTTAACGACCTGCGCGAACTTTCGTCCGCTATGAGCCGTGAAGCCGTAGATGTATTGTTGCTGGACCTGCAGATGTCGGATCAGAACGTTTCCGGATTGTGCAGGCAGCTCCGGGGGATTTCCCGGAATGCCGTATCGTGGGCATGTCGCAGACGCAGGAGACCGTACAGGTCAAACAGGTGATGCGCTCCGGCGCCACGGGATATCTGCTTAAAAGTATGGACGAAGATAGCCTGCTGGCCGCCGTGGAAACGGTATTTGAAGGGAGGCAGTTTATTGATACGAAAGTGAAGACGATGTTGCTGGAAGATTTGTTTCAGCAACGCAAGCGCGTGCGGAAAAAGATGTGCTGACGCGCAGGGAAACGGAGATACTGGAACTGATAGCCCGGGAGTTCAGCAGCCGGGAGATCGCGGACAAGCTGTTTGTCAGCCTGCGGACCGTTGATACCCACCGTTTCAACATCATTCAGAAATTGCAGGTAAAGAACGCCGCAGGGCTGATCAAGGAAGCTTACAAGCGCGGGCTTGTCTGATTATTTCAACTTGGTGAACGCGATCTTGTCGCCCACCTGAACATGATATTTGTCGGAGAACCCGGCATTGGTTTCCACTACGTATTGCGCCGGTTTGAGGGACGGCACGCCGTCTTCGCTGAGGGGCGTGGTATACTTCCGGATGGATACGATTTCCATGTTAGCGTCCACATACATGATATCGAGGGAAATGTAGGTATTCTTCATCCAGAACGATTGCTCGGAGGCGAAGTCGAAGATGAACAGCATACCCTGGGAGTCTTCCATGGTTTTGCGGTTCATGAGGCCGAGGGCGCGCTCTTCGTCTGTCTGTGCCAGTTCGATATCGATCGTTTTGATCGTGTCTCCTTTTGCTTTGCTGATAAACGACAACACGCCTTCTTTGGTGAACACCGGGCCGTCTGCCGCAGGGGCAGGCGTGGTGGTGGTGCCGGAAGATGCGGCGGTGTCTGCGCCGGCCGCGTTATTGGCCTGTTGGCCGTTGTTGGGCTGGCAGGCTGCCAGGTACAGGGCGCCCGCGAGGGCCAGTACCAGGTTGAGTTGCTTCATTTTTCGGAATTTTTGAGGATTGAAGGTAGTAAAAAAAAAAGAGGAAAAGCGTAGCCTTTCCTCTTTTGAAATATTAACAGTTCGGTTAGTTTTTAGCGGCATCGTCAGTGAATTCCACATCCGAGAAGTCGGCGATCTCGTTGTATACCGTATCCCGCTCGATGGGGCTCTGCCTGCCTGGCGGATCAGCATCGCCAGTTCCGCGGTGCTCATGGAAGGTTTCTGTTCTTCCGCGCCGGCCATGGAGTAGATCTTCGTGGTATCGTCGATAGTGCCGTCCAGGTCGTTTACACCGAAAGAAAGCGTGAGCTGTGCGGTGCTGCGGCCAAGCATGGGCCAGTAGGCTTTGAGGTGCGGGAAGTTATCCATGTACAAACGGGCAACGGCGTACATTTTCAGGTCTTCCACGATGGAAGATTCCGGTACGTGCGCCATCTCGTTATCCTTGTTGCGGAACTTAAGCGGGATGAAGGTATTGAAGCCATGGGTTTCGTCCTGCAGTTGGCGCAGTTTTTCCATATGGTCTACACGGTGCCAGTATTGCTCCACATGTCCGTAAAGCATGGTGGCGTTGGTGACCATACCGGTGTTGTGGGCTGCTTTGTGAATGGCAAGCCATCCTTCACCGTCTACCTTATCGTGGCAGATCTGCGCACGGATGTCCGGGTGGAAGATTTCAGCGCCGCCGCCGGGCATGCTCTGGAGGCCGGCTTCGTGCATGAGGCGCATGCCTTCTTCGGTGCTCACTTTGGCTTTTCGGAACATGTAATCCAGTTCCACGGCGGTGAAGCCTTTGATGTGGAGGTCGGGCCGGTGCGCTTTGATCTTGCGCATGAGGTCCATGAAGAAATCCATCTGCATCTTCGGGTGAACGCCGCCCACGATGTGGACTTCCGTCACGGGTTGACCGTCGTACTTCTTCACGATATCGAGCATTTCATCAACGCTCAGTTCCCAGCCTTCTTCGCGGTTTTTGTATAATTTGGAATAGGAGCAGAATCTGCAGGTAAATACGCAAACGTTGGTGGGTTCGATGTGAAAGTTACGGTTGAAGTAAGTCTTGTTCCCGTGCATGCTTTCGCGAACGTGGTTGGCCAGGGCGCCCAGCAGTCCAATATCTCCCTTTTCAAACAGCACGATGCCGTCTTCCTGCGAAATCCGTTCCTTCGCCATCACCTTGTCTGCTATGGTTTTCAACTGTTTGTCGAGCGTCGTTGCTGCAAGGAGGGTGTCGAGTGCCGGTTTCGGTCCTGAGTTCGTCGTCATTTTGCTTTCACTATTTTATAAGTCCTTACCTGTTGGCTATAGAATAACTTTACAAAGTAAACACCATTTGGGGCATTTACCAAATCAATTGTCACCCTGTTGCCGCTGCGTGGAAGCTTCTCCCGGCGGTACATTTCGCGCCCCAGCGCGTCATAAACCGCGATGCCGCGCAGGTCTTCCGGCCACTGTAAAAACTCTACGAAGAACCTGTCCCTGAACGCGTTCGGCCATATGAGCAAACCCTTTTCCCGCAGATCCGGATGAACCGGCCGGCTTTCCAGGCGGATGTTGTCCAGGTATATGTTGTTTTCCCAGTTGCAGGTATTGCGGAAAACCACGCGGTAAGGGCGCCCCTGCAGCAGGTGCGTCAGCTCTACAGTGTCTTTCCGCCATTCGCCCGCGGTGGGGTAAAATTCAGTATCTGTTGGCGCACGGCGGGTCACCAGTTGTTCGCCCCATTTCTTGTACCCGGTAGGCACCAGCGTTTCCCCGCAATCGAAAGTCACGAAGACTTCCAGCGTGTCCCATAAATTATTGGCCGTACCGATGGGCGTAGTGGTGGCGGCGGCTACGTCAAATACGAGCCGGATGGAATCGCTGCCCGGAGCGCTCATGCCGGGGAGCAACAGGTCGTCTTTCGCGTCGTTGATATCATAGAAGAAGTTGCGCAACACCACGGAATGCCCGCTGCCGCTGCCGTAATCGGTCCGCTGCCAGGTAGTGCCCCGGTCCGGGTTCACGATGGTGAATCCGGTAGGCGGAAACAGGGCGTTTTCAAACCCCTCCGCAAAAGGATACCCCATCGGTTGCGCAAACCGTACCGATGTGGCGCTGGTGTCATTTTCCGGCTGCTCGTCCGCCACGCCGTTGGGCAGATCGGACCATATCTTCACTACGGCATCTCCCAGCGGCGCCGTAAACTGTGGCAGTTCCACGGTCGCCTGCGCCAGCGACGCCAGGTTGCCCGTCCAGTTAAAGCTCACGGGCGCGGTGTTGCCGACCGTATAGCGGATGGTGGTGCGCGTCAGCGAAGCGGAGCCCCGGTTCTTTAACACTACCCGCGGCGTCTGCCCGGCCTCGCATAAATATCCCGAAGGCCGGTCGATCTCCAGCACGGACGCGTCATTTGCTTTCAGGTTCACCGGCTGGCACCCGTCAGAAAACAGGAGCGAGGCGCGCTGCGTTTCCAGGGAGGTCCGCATGCGGTCTGTTTGTCCGCTGGTAAAGAAGTGCATGCAGGCGTCGTTCACATAATCCATGTAGTTCATGTACATGATGCCCGGCGCCGTGTTGGTGCACACGTCGGTCAGTACGCCCGCCGGACAATCATACGTCTGGATATATTGCGGCGGCGTGTCGGCCACGTTATCGTCATCGGAGCAGGTGTTGTTGTCGGTACTGCCCCAGATGTGGTACAGGCTGAAGAAGTGACCGATCTCATGGGTGAGCGTACGGCCCAGGTTGAATGGTGCGCGGGCGGAACCCATCCGGCCAAAGGCGCGGTAATGCACCACGACGCCCTGTTCTTCCGGTACGAACAGTTGGGGGAATGTGGCTACGCCGAGGTAGTTTTCATCCAGCTCGCAAACCCAGATATTGAGATACCTGTCTGCATCCCATGCGGCTGCGCCGCCAGTGGCGGCATATTTTACCTGTCGCGCCGATCCGTCGATAGGGAAGGAGCGGTTGGAAACAGTGCGGATGATCCCGTTTGTGGGATCTCCGTCCGGCGTGCGTGCGGCGAGGCAGAACTGGACTTCCGGGTTGCCGGTAAGCGACTGCCATACGGCGGGTACCTGCGAAACGTCAGTATTCTGTGCGGTATAATCGAGATTGAGGGCTTCCAGCTGGTCGAGGATCTGTTCATCGGTTACGACGGTAGGGTCGGGCAGAACGATGTGAACCACAACTGGAATGGTGGCCCTGGAAAAAGTACGGAAGGGGCCGGGTTGGGATTTGGATCGGCGGAGCGACTGCTCCATGTTCCGGAGTTTGTCCTGCAGCTGCGGCTGTGCCCGGAGTTTCTGTTGCAGCACCACGTCCGTCCCGCATTTGCGTTGCGCGGATACGGCGGAGGATAAGGCCAGGAGAGCGATCAGGAGGTATATACGCAAGCGAATCTGGTTATAGTGATAGTTATAGTTATAGGATATAGTGTAAATGTAAACAGGAAAACGTCATTTGCAGCACAATCCTGTAAAAGGCGGATTTTAACTGAGCGCGCCGGCAATGCATCCGCACATCAGGCATGCGATGGTACCTCCGATGAGCGCCCTTACGCCCAGTTCCGTGAGGTTTTTACGCTGATTGGGCGCCAGCTGGCTGATCCCCGATCTGGATGCCGATAGACGCGAAGTTGGCAAATCCGCACAAGGCGTAAGTGGCGATCAGCAGCGATTTGGGATCGCGGATGACGTTGGCCTGCTTCATTTCGGTGAGCGACTGGTAAGCGAGGAATTCGTTCAGCACGGTTTTGATGCCCAGGAGCTGCCCTACTGCCAGTATGTCTTCCGTGGCCACGCCGATGAGCCAGGCAACGGGGAGAAGATGTATCCCAATATCATGTCTAACGAAAGGGCGGTATATCGTCCACCGCTCATGGTGGCGATCTGGGCGTTGAGGTTCGTCTGATCACCGACCCATCCCAGCATTGCGTTTACGACATACATCATGGCGGTGAACACAATGAGCATGGCGCCCACGTTTACGGCCAGCTTCAGGCCGTCGGTAGTGCCGAGGAGATGGCGTCCAGGAAGTTGTCGCCCAGTTTTTCTTTTGGTATCGTGAGGTCTTTCTGGATGAGGTGGTCCTGCGTTTCGGGAACATGAGCTTGGCGCAGACGATGGCTGCCGGGGCGCTCATGATGCTCTGGCTGAGCATGTGCAGCGCGAAATATTCCTTGGCCAGTTCGTCGTTCCCGCCCAGCATGCCGACGTATGCCGCCATGACGCTGCCTGCGGTGTTCGCGAATCCGCCCACCATGATGCACATGATCTCGGAACGCGTCATCTTATCCGGTAAGGCCGGATCATGAGGGGCGCTTCCGTTTGCCCGAGAAAGATATTGGCCGCAGTGGAAAGGCTCTCCGCGCCGGAGATCTTCATCTTGTTCAGCAGGTAAGCGAATACAAAAACGATCTTTTGAAGGATACCGAGGTAGTACAGGATGGAAGACAGTGCGGCAAAGAAAATGATGTTGGGCAGGACCTGTACCGCGAAGATATACGCCCAGCTGCCGGAGGGGTCGGCCAGTTTGCCGAACATGAAATCGGTTCCTTTATGGCTGATGTTGATCAGATCGACGAATGCGGAAGATACGGTGCTGAGCGAACGCCGGAACACGTCAGGGGGCACCAGTTCATATACACCGAGATGGTCAGCAGGAAGCAAGCCGCAAGCACGGTCCATTTTACCAGCTCCACGCTCCTGCGGGGCAGGTATCTCGCCATGAGCAATATAGGCACTAATCCTGCCGCAAAGGCTACCGCCGGAAGCGGATAATGCTGGCTGCGGATGATCCCAAAGAAAAATCCGGCCAACGCGGCCAGCGCCAACGCCCAGGCAACGGGTCTCCCGTCAGCCCGAACCCTTCTTTAGCCTTCCGCATGATCCGGCGAACGGTAAATACAGTGATCGCAATGCCGAAAAGGAGCCAGAATACCGGTTGCCCGCCCGCCTGCGTGTCCAGCACGCCCATGGCGAACATGATCTGCGCGCAGATCCCCAAACCTACCAATTTCCAGTTAATGGCTCTCCGGTTGTTGCTGAGGAGGTAACAAACGAGCACAAGAAATGTCATGCCCAACGCGCCCCGGGCGATATTCTCCCAATGTAACATGCGGTATGATAGTAAGATAAGGTCAAGACAAGAAGTGATACACCCGGCAAAATAAGGAAAGAAAATAAATCTGGAATAAAATAATAAAAAAATAATATCTTTCCTTCTCCGAATCATATTTGAATCGTCACAAGTAATGCGATTATACCTATACCTCATTTGTTTGGTCCTCAGTCAATCCCTGCACGCCCAAACAGCCAGCTTTATGGCTCCGGACACCGTTTGCATCGGTGATCCGGTTACCATCACGGATCAATCCACCAGTGTCAGCACCTGGCAATGGAATTTCTGCACGGGCGCTTCCTTTCAGCCGCCGGCGATCGTCAATCACGGCAACCCCGTTGGTTTCTTTCAGTCGCCGGATCATAGCGTTATCGTGGAAGAAGGCGGTTTTTACTACGCCTATGTGACCAATGCCACCGTGCCCCGCATCATGCAACAGGCTTACGGGAACAGTCTCGCCAACGTAGGGACGCCGACAACAGTTTCACAGATCTTCCCGTTGCTGCCCAACGGTTGCTCAGGCATCCAGGCAGTGCAGGATGCTGCCGGCAAGCACCTGATCGCCATCGGCAGCAACCAGTATGCTGGCGGCAACATTGTACGCATCGATTTCGGGAACGACTGGGGTAATTTCGCCGCTGTAACGGGCATAGACTGGGGCAACCCCGGCGGCTTGCTGGCCAACAGCGCGGACCTGGCCATCGCCCGCGACGATAACGGGCAATATTATGGATTCGTCATCAACCAGGGCGGGCCTGCCATGTTCGTACGGCTGGAGTTCGGGGCCGACTTCTCCGCGGCACCTGCTATGACGGGCATGGGGAACCTGGGCGGGGGATCGTGCTTCCCGAAGGGCTCAAACTCTATAAAGAAGGTCCCAACTGGTATGGCTTCGTAGCCGCAGCCAGCGGTATCCACCGGCTCGATTTCGGAACAACCCTGGCCAATACGCCCGTCGTGACGAACCTGGTACTTTCTCAGGCCAGATCGTTGCGGCTAAAGATATTTCCATTTACCAGGACTGCGGTGAAACCTTTGCGCTGGTGGCCAGCTCGGGGAATAACGCGATCGTACGCCTCAATTTCGCCGGCGGGTTAACCGGCGCGGCTACGGCAGTGCCATACGGTAATCCCGGCGGTACCCTGGCGATGCCTTCCGGTATATCCAGACTCTACCGCGACGGACAGAACATCCGCGCAGTAGTTACCAACGGCGACCCGGCGAACTCCAGTACAGGGGTATTGACAATGAATGGCTGCGCCACGCCAGTTGCGCCGATATTCAACGGCCAGAACCCGCCTGCCTTCTCACCGGCCGCGGCGGGAACCTATCACATCAACCTCATTACCGGCCGCAATACCCCGTCCGAACGCTTCTTCTGTAAGCCGGTGGTGGTGCTCCCGCGGCCGGTGGTAGACCTTGGCCAGAACGATATCGTGATCTGCAACGGTTCTCCCGTACTCCTGGACGCAGGCGCCGGGCCGCAATTCCGCTATTCCGGAACCATGGGGAAGACGATCGCTTCGTCACCGTTACCACCTCCGGGAACTATGGCGTTACGGTATTTAATGGCGGATGTAGTGTTTCTCATGATATCGACATTTTTATCACCACACCTGTAATACCTGCCGCTACCCAGCAAAATGTAGACTGCAATAATGAACTGGGCAGGCTGGATCTGCAGGTGACCGGCGGAACCGCGCCTTATACCTTCCGGCTCAATGGCGGAACCAGCACATCATCGCCAACGTTCGACGACCTGGCGATCGGCAGCTATGTGATCAATATCCGGGACGACAATGGATGTACCGGCACCTATTCCTTCGCCATTTCCCGGGATATGCTGCGCACGCTGACGACCAGTGCCACCAGCACGGACCCAACCTGCTTCGGCCTCACCAATGGCTCCATCCTGGCGCAGGTAAGCCAGGGCACCACGCCGCTGCAATTTGCCCTGAATACAGGCGCTTTCGGCGCTTCGCCCGACTTCCAGAACCTGGGAGCCGGTTCATATAAAGTGTACATCAGGAATGCCTGGTGTCTTGACAGTCAGTTTGTTACATTGACACAACCCCGGCATTGCTCATGCCTTTTACCGCGCATCAGGATACCTGCAACCGCCTGGACGGCTGGGTGGAGCTGCAGCCGCAGGGCGGTGTGGCGCCATATAGCCTTACCTGGAACGGTAATGTGGTGACGGGTAATATTATCCGGGACCTTGGCGTGGGCATTTACAGCGCCAGCCTCATGGATGCCAATGGCTGCCCGCGTTCGGCCAGTATTTACGTGCCAAACCTGAACCTGGGCCGGATGAATATCCTGACGCCCGATACCATCGTCTCCATCGGCGACGAGGTGTTGCTCCGTGCCGGCGATGCGCCCGATTACATCTGGAGCCCTATTACGGGAGGGAACATCGCCTGCCCGGTTTGCCAGGAAACGCCCGCCCGGCCCCTGGTGCCCACGCAATACATCGTGCGCACCCTTACCGGGGCCAACTGTATCGCGGCGGATACGGTCCGCGTGATGATCGATTATTCCTCCATGCTCTCGATGCCCAACGCGTTTACGCCCAATAATGACGGGATGAACGATTACTTCCGTCCCAAATCGAAAGCGGTAATGGCCTTCAGCATGCAGATCTATAACCGTTCGGGCAATCTCGTCTTCGCGACCAACGACCACCGGAAAGGATGGGACGGTTCCTTCAACGGCGAGCCTTCGCCCATGGGGACCTACGTCTATATCATCCGCTTCGGCTTCTGGCAGGCAGACGGTAAAATAGAAATGCAGGATAAGAAGGGGACTTTTGACCTGATAAGGTAAAATAGTATTAGCCGTCGGTCATTTGCTTACATCAGAAGCGGTTTTGCCGGGGAAGCAGCCCATTGCGTAGATAATAGCATTGATAATCAAAGTTATATGCTGGTAAAATGCAGGAAAGGGGCAGACGAGCGGCAGACGAGCGGCAGACGAAGGGCAGACGAAGGGCAGACGAGCGGCCTTTTATAAGGGGAATTGATGGTAGTAACAAGGAAGGATGAAGCCTCCTCTAACATTATTTTAACATAGCCCGGAAGGGCAACAAAGCATAAAAAAGCCGTCCCGGATAACCGGGACGGCTTTTCAATATGATCAAACCTGATTAGAGGTTTGCCTGAATTTTCTTTTCCAGAACGGATTTGGGAGCAGCGCCCACTTGTTTGTCTACAACCTGGCCGTTTTTGATGAACAGGATGGCGGGAATGCTGGTGATGCCGTAGTTCATGGAAACCTGCGGGTTGTTGTCCACATTCACTTTACCAATGTTCACCTTGCCATCGTAGTCTTTTGCGAGCTCTTCGATAACCGGACCGATCGCGCGGCAGGGACCGCACCATTCTGCCCAGAAGTCCACCACGGTCAGTTTTTCTGAATTGAGGACGTCGGATTGGAAGTTCGCATCTGTGAATTCTAAAGCCATTTTGTATAGATTTAAAAGTTTATAATTTAATGATTGGCGGATTGCTATGCGTGGCTATATACACAAAAACCAATCCGATGTAAAACTACTGCTTTTTGACATCCCTAGATATAGGAAATATCTACTTACTTATTGGCGATATCTATCCAGACATCCAGGTCGGGTTGTTTATCCAGCCAGTGTGCCAATTCGTCATTCATTTCCACGTGTTTATTGAAGGTATGCATGCGAACGGAGAGATTCTCGTCGCGGTCCACCAGTTGGAAATAGATCTCGCTTTTGCCGGGATTGCGTGACACATTGTCTGCCAGGAAATCCACCATCTCCGACGTGATGAACTGCGGCATCGTAATGAGGCCGATCTTGCGCGTCTGGTTGCGTTTCACTTCCTGGAGCAACTGCATGCTGTTGATCTTGAATTCGTATTCGTTCTCATTAAAGCGCCGGGGTTTGAAGCCTCCGTTCACATACAGGCAAAGCCCCTGTTTGAAGTAGTTGGTGAACTTCAGGAAATCCTCGCTCCACAGTGCAAATTCGAACTTGCCAGAATAGTCTTCCAGCGTCATGATGCCGAACTGTTTGTTGTTACGTGAGATACGCTCCACGGCGCCGCTCACATATACCGCCATCCGGAAGTCTTTCGCTTTGCCTTTGTTATTGTCGGACGCCCCGCTGATCTGGTTCTGGTATTCCGTGAGATCAGACAAGGGGCTCATATGATAGTGTTTCAGCTCGAACTTGTAGTCGTCGAGCGGGTGGCCGGAAATATATATCCCCGTTACCTCGCGTTCGTTATTGAGCTTGATGGTCAGCGGCCAGTGATCGCATGCGGGGATCTTAGGCGGCACGATCTCCGCCATGAGGGTATCCCCGAAAAGCCCGCCCGAAGTGGCGCTGCCGGCAGACACCTGTTGCCCGAATTTCACGATCTTCTCCAGCCCTGTGGTGTTATCGCCGTCGGGCTTGTGGAAATACTGCGCCCTGTGCAGCTCTGTGAAGCAGTCCAGCGCGCCGGACATGGCCAGCGCCTCCAGCGATTTCTTATTGACCGCGCGTTGGTTTACGCGCTTGATCATATCGAACATATTGGCATAAGGGCCGCTCTTTTCCCGTTCCTCGATGATATTCTCGATAGCGGCCTCGCCTACGCCTTTGAGGCCGGCAAGACCGAAACGCACCTGGCCGCGGCGGTTTACCGCAAAGCCTTTGAACGATTCATTCACATCCGGCGGCAATACGTCCAGCCCCATGCGCTTACATTCCTCCATGAAGAAGGTGATCTTCTCCATGTTGGCGGCGTTGTTCAGTACGGAGGCCATGTATTCGGCAGGATAGTGGGCTTTCAGGTAGGCGGTCTGGTAGGCCACGAAGGCATAGCAGGTGGAGTGCGACTTGTTGAATGCGTAGGATGCGAATGCCTCCCAGTCGGTCCAAACCTTGTCGCACATCTTCAGGTCGTGCCCGTTCTGCTTGCAGCCTTCCATGAACTGGGCCTTCATTTTGTCCAGCACGGCCTTTTGCTTCTTACCCATGGCCTTACGCAGGATGTCGGCGTCGCCTTTGGAGAAGTTGGCCATTTTCTGGCTGAGAAGCATTACCTGTTCCTGGTATACGTTGATCCCGTAGGTTTCCGCGAGGTATTCCTCCATCACCGGCACGTCGTACGTTACCGGTTCCAGGCCGTGCTTACGGCGGATAAACAGGGGATGTACTCGAGCGGGCCCGGACGGTACAAGGCGTTCATGGCGATAAGGTCCGCGAATTTATCGGGCTTCAGCTCCCGGAGGTATTTCTGCATGCCGGGGCTTTCGAACTGGAACGTGGCGTTGGTTTCCGCCCGTTGATACAGCTCGAAGGTCTTCTGATCGTCCAGCGGAATATTGTCGATGATGATATCGATACCATGGTTCTTTTTGATCATCTGCAGGGCGCCTTTGATGATGGTGAGGGTCTTCAGACCCGGAAGTCCATCTTGATTACGCCGGCGCTTTCGATCACGTTCCCCTCGAACTGCGTTACCAGCAGGTCCGAGTCTTTAGCAGTGGTAACGGGTATCAGTTCGGAAAGGTCTTGCGGGGCGATGATGATCCCTGCCGCGTGGATACCCGTGTTGCGCACGGAGCCTTCCAGAACGCAGGCCTCACGGAGCACCTCGCCCTGGAGGTCTTCCCCTTGATCAGGTCGCGCAGTTTCTTGACGTTCTCGATGTCTTCAGGGCCCAGGCCTTCCTTATCCTGCAGGCTCTTGTCGCCGTCCAGCGGCGCGTTGAATATCCTCGACAGCTGGATGCCGGGCTTATCGGGCACCAGTTTGGCCAGGGCATTGGAATCCTGCAGCGGCAGGTCCATTACGCGCGCCACGTCCTTGATGGACATTTTCGCAGCCATGGTACCGTAAGTGATGATCTGGGCTACCTGTTGCTTTCCATATTTTTCAACTACATAGTCGATTACCTTTTGACGGCCCTCGTCGTCGAAGTCTGTATCGATATCGGGCATGGACTTACGTTCGGGGTTGAGGAACCTTTCGAACAGCAGGTCGTATTTGATGGGGTCGATGTTGGTGATCCCGATACAATATGCCACGGCGGAACCCGCGGCCGAACCACGGCCCGGCCCGATGAACACGCCCAGCTCGCGCCCGGCGGAGATAAAATCGGATACGATGAGGAAGTACCCCGCGAATCCCATCTTCTCGATCACATCCAGCTCGAAGTTGAGCCTTTCTTCCACTTCGGCGGTGATCTCCGCATAGCGGGCGCGCGCGCCTTCGTAGGTGATATGGCGGAGGTATTGGTCCTGCGTGAAGAATTCTTTGGGAATGGGGAAGTTTGGGAGGAGGATGTCGCGCTTCAGGTCCAGCAACTGCACCTTGTCAACGATCTCGTTGGTATTATCGATCGCCATGGGCAGATCGGCGAACAGTTTGGTCATCTCGTCGGTCGACTTGAAGTAAAACTGGTCGTTATAGAATGCGAAGCGCCTGTTTTTACCGATCACGTCATCGTCGGAGAACTCCTTCATCGACGGCGTGCTTTTCTTCTCGCCGGTGTTGATGCAGAGGAGGATGTCGTGCGCGTTGGCGTCTGACTGGTCTACGTAGTGGGAGTCGTTGGAGGCGATGATCTTTACGTTGTATTTCTTTGCGAGGCGCACCAGCACTTCGTTCACTTTCTCCTGTTCTGGGATGCCGTGGCGCTGCATTTCAACGTAGAAGTCTTCGCCGAATATATCCAGCCACCATTTGAATTCCTTTTCGCCTTCTTCTTCTCCTTTTTGAGGATGGTCTTTGGCACGGAGGCGCCGAGGCAGCAGGTGGTGGCGATGAGGCCTTTATGATATTGGAGGATGAGCTCTTTATCGATACGGGGATATTTGCCATAGAGGCCTTCCATATAACCGAGGGAGCAGAGTTTGATGAGGTTGCGGTAGCCTTCGTCGTCTTTGGCGAGGAGCACCTGGTGGTATCGGATATCTTTTTCTTCGCGGGTGAACTGGCGTTTGTGCCTGTTTTCCACGAGATAAAATTCGCAGCCCACAATAGGCTTCACTTTCAGGCGTTTATCTTTAGGATCTTCGGGATTGAGCCGGTGGTTATAGGCTTCGGCCACGAACTGGAAAGCCCCGAACATGTTACCGTGGTCGGTGATGGCAAGCGCGGGCTGATTGTCGCCCATTGCTTTTTTATAGAGCCCCTTGATGTCGGCGGCCCCGTCCAGCAGCGAAAACTGCGTATGCACGTGCAGGTGTGAAAACTTCATCGTCGGTTCTTAATTGAGGTGGTTTTTTCAGCGATTGCCAAAGGGCAAAAATCGGATTTTTTTATATTGCAACCAATTTTAAAAAACGCCGGAAATGATGAGACGAACGGGAAAGCGAATGTACATGATGTTGCCAGTAGGCGCCCTGATGCTGGGAAGCTGTGCCATGCTGAAAAAGCAGCCGCAGCAGACCGCCGCGGAGAAGCCCGCGCAGGCCCGCCAGATGGAGTTCATAGACGGCATCGCTATCTCCCGTGATCCCAAAACCAGCGATCATGCCCATAAAAATCGTAATACGGTACTCCGGGAATCCCCGGCCGCGTAGGCGGTATCGAAGAAGCGCGCTGGTGGCAGTTCAAATACGCCCAGCTCCTCGATCTCCCTGTGGAAACCGTGGTGAACGAAAAACTTTTCAGCTTTATCGATGAATGGTACGGCGTTCCTTACCGTATGGGCGGAAGCTCTAAAGAGGGGATCGACTGCTCCAATTTCGTGAATACTTTTATGTCGGCCGTGTTCCAGATCACGCTTTCCGGAAATTCAGGCCAGTTATACCACCAGGTGAACCGCCTGTCCAAACGCAGCGATCTTCAGTACGGAGACCTCGTTTTCTTCGCTATCAACCGTAAAAAGCGCATTTCGCACGTGGGCGTGTACCGGACAACGACCGGTTCGTGCATGCATCTTCCAGCAACGGCGTCATGATCAGCGACCTCCGCGAACCTTACTGGGTAAGGTATTATGCCGGCGCCGGCAGAATTAACTGATTTTCCTGGCAAAAATGTTTAACTGCTGTTCGTAGCCGCCGCTGTTTTTGGGGCTGTGAAAGGGTGGGCGATATTGTCTGCCGCTTCTTTGATGTAATACTCGAAACCGCTTTGATGGAGAATTTCCAACATATGCGTCAGTTCATGGCTCTGGCTGATGGCGCCGTGGTATTCGAGGAACAGGCAACGCACATTGTGGAGATAAGGCGCACAATCCTGGATGACGGGGTATTCCGCCCCTTCTATATCTATCTTCAGAAAGTCGACGGGTTGTTGCAACAGATCGGCCAACCGGCGGCAGGGAACGCTGACGGTGCCGGCTCCGCCCTCCTGGATGTGGCTTCCCGGCCTTCCGTAGAGGCGAAGGTAATGGTGCCGTTGTTCGTCCAGACGGCTTCGCGGTACGCTTCGGTGCCGGTCAGCCCATTGTCCTGCACGTTTTTGTCAGCAATTCGAAGTTATGCGTGTCCGGCTCGAAGGCCATGATGCGCGCTTTGGGATAGAGGCGTTGGAAGTAAAGGGCGCTGAGGCCGATATTAGCGCCGCAATCGAGGATAAGCGGCGCGTCGGTATCTGCTTTGAAGCGGTATATTTCCTGGGTGATGATCTCGTCGAACGAATGCATGAGCTCCCGTGGATTTGGTGAACCAGATCTTGCCGCCCTTCCAGCCGATATGCTGTAAAGGCCCCTGGGGCAGGTGCTTCAGGTATTTGACGGTCCAGAAGGAAAGCCTGTCGCCCGCGGTTTGCTTCGGCAGGAATTTCTTTCTTACGCCGCTAAGAATTTGCCCCAGCATGGAACGGGATTGCGCGCTGTTCGAGGAGTTGGCCATGTAATGTGAACGATAAATATATCTTTGCAAAATATATCATTTACATGAATAATCCACGGGTTTCCATCTGCATACCGGCTTACAAACAGCCGTTACTGCTGGAAAGATGCTTGCACAGCCTGCGTTTGCAGGAGTTTACGGACTTTGAGGCGATCGTTACCGACGATTCCCCGGATGATTCCGTGGCGGACCTTGTCCGGGATTTCAGGACGGGGTTCCCGTTGCGGTATGAAAAGAACCCCTCCGCACTCGGCTCCCCGAAAACTGGAACGCCGGCCTGGCTTTGGCGAAAGGGGAATATGTCAAGATCCTTCACCACGACGACTGGTTCCGCGACCCCTCAGCCCTCGCGCTCACCGTTGCAGCGCTGGATAAAAACCCGGATGCGTCTTTCGTCTTTTCCACTTCCGTCAATATTTTCCCCAACAACACGGAAAGCCCCAATACCACGAGCCCCCGACAGCTGGAAACCTTCAACCGGCGTCCGGAGTCGCTGCTGCTAAGGAATTTTATCGGCGCGCCCAGCGTAGTCACCTTTCGCCGGTACCCGCAGCAGCAATTCGATCCTTTCCTGAAGTGGCTGGTGGATATTGATTTCTATATCGCCTTGCGCAGCAAGGGCCTTGCGGTCTACATCGAGAAGCCCCTGCTGAATATCGGCGTGCATTCCATGCAGGTCACGGAAGCGGTGCAGCATGATCCTGCGGTGGTATTGCCCGAATGGGCGCATGTATTCAGTAAAGACCCCACTTTGCGGATCAGGGCTGGAAGCTGTACGATCTGCTATGGCGGATGATACGGAACTTCGGCGTGCGCGACCAGCAGTCCCTGCAACGTTATTGCGCCGGCGCACCCGTGCCGGAAGTATTCCGGCAGATCGTTAACGCGCAGGGCCGCGTGCCCGACGCGGTATTGCGCAACGGAGCCGCCTCCAAAGCCCTCATGTCTGCCGCGTGGATCCGCAGCCTATGGCTTTAACCTGCTTCTGATAATTTTATTGAACGCCTCGGTCACATCGTCCGACAGGCGGAAAGCGAGCACCGCGCCGCCGTAGATGGCGCAGAACGTGATCGTGCGCAGCATGACGTTGATCCAGGGATTGGCGACATCGATGAGCTGCGCGATGAAATAGCTGCCAATGCCCATTAAGACGATATACAACGTTCGCCGCGTGAAGGGCTGTAATCTGAACTGGTAGTAAAGGAACCCGAAACGCACCATGCCACCCACGATAGCGGATACCAGGTTAGCCATGGCATTACCCTGTATGCCGAACAGCTTATTGAACCAGATATTGAACGGAATGGCGATGGCGCCGAGGGCCAGGGTGGAATAGAATTCCACGCGCCAGTAATTGGACGTGCCCGTGATCTGGCTGGCCACTCGAAACTCATTTCCACCACGGCTTTCAGTCCCATGTACATAATTACGGGGATGCCCGCGTAATAGATCGGGTTTAATGCCAGGATTTCGAAAGTATTATGCACATTCAGCCAGATAAGGCCGAAGAGCAGGACGGAATACGTCAGCATGGTATTGCTGGAGCGGCGGTAAATATTCCCGATAGACGCCATGTCCCTGTTCTTCCAGTTGGCCGCCAGTACGGGAATGGCGATGGCCACCACGTTGCGCTGTGGCAGAAGGATAAAGGTGCTTACATAAGTAGCGAATTCGAAAACGAAGCCCATCTTCAGGCCGTCGCGGCTCGATATGGAGAAGTTGTCGATATTGGCGGCCACTACGCTGATCACGGCGCCCAGGTACAATGTGGCGTTAAACGTTACCATCCGCTTCGCCAGCTTGCGCGTAACGCTGCTGACGGAAAAGGAGAACACCAGGTCGCCCTGGCGGTACAGGTACACGATCAGCAAACCCAGCAGCACCGCATACACCAGCGTATACGACATGACGAACTGCGGCAGGGAAAGCGCACCGAAGAGGAAGAGCAAATACAACACCAGTTGCTCTACCCGCAAGCCCACCTCTTTGAGCATGATGGGATATATGCTCTTATACTGATTGTAGGAAAAGTTTTCGAAAACGACGAACAGCAAGTAAAACAGGGAGAAGGGGATGAGGTAGAAATAGTAATCCACCACATAGGCGCTCTTGGTGCCGAACTTTTTGATGATGAGATCCTGGAAAGAAAGAACCCGCCCGTACAAAGCAGGAACCCTATCCCGCAGAGAATCAGGACAAGCCCGAAGATATCCCGCTTCGGAGCGGGCAGCAGGTCGCGGTACCAGGGATAAAACTTATTCATCATGGTAATGGACCCCAGATGCGACAAGGCATATACGACGGTGGCCACGCTGATGAAGAACCGCGTCAGTCCCATCACCTCCGGATCTACATATTTGGCAACCAGCAGGATGGTGATGCCCCTATGCCGAAACCCAGGAACGTGATGATGGAGGTACGGATACTTTGACTGCGGATGATTCCCATTTCTTTGAAACTTAACGGCGAATATAGTTCGATTTTGGTTTGCCGGGGAATTATTAACTTTGATGGTAACATCCCATACCGGATATACCCATGACATTCCCTTACCTCATAGACATACCATGCCTGTTTTTCGTTGTTTCCTGATCTTACTTTTCATTATCACCGGCTATACGGCCCATGCGCAATATGCCGATCGCGGCACAGGGCAGCTGAAGCCTTATATCTGGTGGTTCGACTGGAGCGGTTTTACCGTGGCGGACGGCGCTACCAAAACCATTACCACGAGCGACGGCATCACGGTCACCATCCGGTTCAGCAATGTTTCCGGTCCGGGCGTAGTACCCGACGTAATGAATACCTGGTACGGCGCAGTATTGCATAATCTCTACGAGTTCTCCGATGGGAATATACGCCCCTCGCTCCATAGCAGGGCCACCAATGACAACGTCCGGTTCGATATGGAAATCACCGCGCAACGGAACGGTATATCCATTCCCTTTACCCTGGTAGCCGCAGACGCGGAGGCGTCGGTGACGGAGGAGGTGACGATATTCACGACAACGGGGGCGCCTGGCAGACGGTGGAGTATTTCACGAATATGACGGGCCTTCCCAGTCCGCTTTCAGGTTGCAATACGCAAATCATCCAGATCAATAATACTTATGGCGGCAGCGCCGGGCAGGGCCAGAACCCGATGATGGCCACTTTCTCCAACGGGGCCGGGCCGCTGCGGGTCTCCACCGCTATCACGCGTACGTCCAGCGCCGTAGGCGGTATGGCGGTTACGTTCGGTATCTTGTCGCCCCTCGACCGGGGCGATCTTCCGGCAACATATCCTTTGGCACAGCACACGGTCACATATGCCGCCACCAGCCCTTGCAGCTTTGCGCCCCGGGCCCGTCCCCGGCTCCGCAGTCGCGCCTGTTCCTGGAAGCGTTATCGCGGATCCCGACGGGCTTACCGGTGCGGACGATAACCTGGAAGGCGCGGATGAGGAGGGCGTATCGGCATTCCCGGAATATAACGGCAGCACAGGTACATATACCCTTAATGTGGCCGTATCTAACCAGACAGGCGCTACCGCTTACGCCAGCGGCTGGATGGACTGGAACCGCGACGGGACGTTCACCCCCGCGGAAGGGATCGTGGTGCCGGTATTGCCGGGTGCAACCAGCGCAGTATTCAGCTGGACGGGCCTCCCATATTCGTTGGCAGACGGCCCTTCGGCGCCGTGCGCCTTCCGTTTCCGTATCGCGTCTGTGCGCACGGCGGTGGAAACCGCGGGGGACTGGCGGCGGACGGAGAAGTGGAAGACTACCTCGAACCGATCGTTCAAACCTGTAACATCACCAAAGTGAATGCCGGCGCAGATGCGGTCATCTGCACCGGGCGGAATACGCAACTCGGGGCCACAGGGGCTTTACGCTACTTGTGGGAGCCTCATGCCGCACTCACTGCCGTCAATGTTCCCAACCCTTCCGCCAATCCTGCCGCCACTACTTCTTTTTACTTATATGCCGAACATGCAAACGGATGCCATAGCCGGGATACGGTGACAGTCAGGGTAGACCCGTTGCCGGTGATGGGCGTTACACCGGGGAGTTACGATGTCTGCCAGGGCGTACCCGTTACTTTTACCGCCTCCGGGGCCGATAATGTTTCATGGACCGGCCCGTCTGGCGCAGATCTGGGGACCGGCAACGCTTTGACCGTGACCCCGCAGGCTTCCGGGCAGTATACAGCTGTACTTACTGAAAACCGTTGCCAGCAGAGATCGACCGTCACACTGCCAGTTGTGGTGACCCCGCGCCCGCCGGTGAGCGTGACGCCCTCAACGCCGCGATCTGCCTGGCGCTTCCGTCACCTTTACGGCCACGGGCGGCGATATCACCTGGACGGACGATCAGCAGAACATCGTGGGAACAGGAGGGCAGCTGCAGGTGACTCCGCCGGCGAGCGGAGCCTATAGCGTGCGGATCCAGAACGCCACCTGCCAGGTGGATGAGTTGATCCGCTTGCCCGTCCAGGTAAGGCAGCCGACCGACATGGACGTATCGCCCGGATATTCATACGTTTGCAAAGGGGAAAAGGCGGATTTCATCGCGAACGGTGCGGACGAAGTGATCTGGGAAGCGGCTGATTTTACGGTCATCGGAAATGGCGACCGCCTCGTAACCGCCCCGGTGACCGCCACTACGGTGTATCACGTTACCCTCCGCGATCTCATATGCGGGCAGGAGCGCCGCATGACGCTGCCGGTGAATATGCGTCAGGCGCCCGATCTGCAGATATTCAAAAGCAACGATATCGACTGTATGAACGGAACGGCGACGCTTACCGTCTTTGGCGCATCGGAATACCAATGGTCTGCCGGACCGGGAGTGACCGATCCCGCCTCGCGGTTCCAGCAGGTGTCGCCCGTCGCGTCTCAAATGTATTATGTGACCGCGAAGGACTATTACGGCTGCACGGCAGAAGATTCCGTCATGGTTGCGGTATCATATACCGGCCCCAGGCCGCATTTTCAATTGCCTAACGCCTTTTCGCCCAACCGCGATGGCGTCAACGATTGTTTCGGGGTGAAGCGATCCGGGCCGGTAACGAAGTTTGAGCTGCAGGTGTTCGACAGATGGGGCAACTTGGTGTTCCGGACAACGAAGGCAGGGGCCTGTTGGGACGGCACCTATAAAAACGTGCCGCTCGACATCGGGACGTTCGTATATCTCCTGCGCATTGAATCGGAATGCGGTCCGCTGGAACGGAAAGGAACCGTTACCCTCATACGCTGATCGGATTAATGCCCGAAAAAGGATAATTTTGCGCCAAAAACGATCCCACTTGATCCTTGTGCAACTAAAAGGCGGACTGGGCAACCAGATGTTTCAATACGCCGCCGGCCGTACGCTGGCATTGCGTCATCATGCTCCGCTGTATCTCGACAAGGGGAGTTACGAACCCCGGCAGGCAGGAATGTACGGCCTCGACGGACTGAAGATCCAGGCCGCCTCCGCCACCGAAGACATGATCCCGCGGGTGGGCTTAGCCGGTAAGATAATTAACCGCCTGGCGCCCGTCTCCATGCGCTCCGTTTTCCGGGAAGCGCATTTTCACTTCGATCCCGCTTTCTTCTCCGTTAAACCGCCCGTATACCTGAAAGGCTACTGGCAAAGCTGGAAGTATTTTGCGCCCGTGCAGGACGTTATACGGGAAGAATTTGCGTTTAACATCAGCTTCCCGCAGGAAATACTCGCGAAAGCCGAAGCGCTGCGCAACAGCGACAGCGTGGCCATGCACTTTCGCCGGGGCGATTATACGAGCTCTTCCGCAGCTGCTTACCACGGCTTCTGCGAACCGGAATATTACCAGCAGGCTGCCGCCCGCTATCCCGGCGCTACATTTTATATATTTACCAACGATCCTGAATGGGTGAAGAACAACCTGCCCGCCGGCATCGATTTTGAAATCCTCAGCGGATCGCTGAGCAGCACGCAATATGAGGACCTTTTCCTCATGAGCAGCTGCCGCCACCAGATCATCGCCAACAGCAGCTATAGCTGGTGGGCGGCCTGGCTGAACCGTTACGATGGCAAACGGGTCACCGCGCCGAAGCGGTGGTTCCCGGAAAAGGGGCTTAACGACCAGGACCTTGTACCGGCAGACTGGGAAAGAATATAGGAATACATGGAAAAAGCACCGCTCATATCCGTCATATTACCCGTTTACAACGGCGGCCCTTTTCTGCGGGAAACGCTGGAAGCGTTGCTGGGGCAGTCTCTCGGGGATTTTGAACTGATCATCATCAACGACGGCTCTACAGACGACAGCGAGGCCATCATCCTTTCTTTCTCCGACCCCCGTATCCGCTACCTCCCGCAAACGAACCAGGGTTTCATCGCCAGCCTTAACCGGGGCATCGCCGTAGCGAAGGGGAAGTATATCGCGCGGATCGATGCGGATGATGTATGCCTGCCAGACCGCTTCGCGCAGCAGGCGTCTTTACTGAACGACCGGCCGCATGTTTCAGTGGTGGGGTGCTTTATCACCTTCATCGACGAAAATGGAAAAGAAACGGGCATCTGGCCGGAAGACCGCGCCACCGTTACCAATAAAGACATCCGGCGCGCGCTGCCGCATTTCAACTGTATCGCCCATCCCGGCGTGATGGCCAGGGCGGAAGTATTCCGGGAATACCCCTACCGCGCGTCCCAGAAACATATCGAAGACTATGACCTCTGGCTGCGGCTGGCCGGAGACGGGAAGGTGATGGAAAAATTACCCGTTCCCTTGCTCCTGTACCGCGTGCATTCCGGTTCGGTAACCGTGTCGGTCATCAAGAAGAATAATATTTTCCTCCGGCATTTCCATTGCAAACGCCGCTACCTGGCGCTGCGCATTTCACAGGGTAAGTGGAGCATGTTCGACTTCCATGTGCTGATGGGCATGTGCGGCGATGCGGTAACGGCGATGGTCAAATCAATTAAATCCCGCCGAAATGTATAAACTGCTCCTCCTGAAACGGCGCATCGAAGCCCTCGCGATCTTCCCGTTTGCCCTGTTGGGCAGGCTGATCGGCCGCATGCGGCCGTTAGGGGAGGAGTATGACCTGTTCCTGTTCTTCCCTTTCTATCACGTAGGCGGCGCGGAAAGGTACACGCGCAAATCGCGCAATTGTTCCCGCAGAAAAAGATCATCATCTTCTTCACAAAGAAATCCCAGGGCGATGCGCTTTTAAGCCAGTTCAAAGGACCGAACATCACCGTGCGCGACATCTCCCCGCAAACCGACAATAAGTTTCAATATTGGAACAACCTCATCTGGCGGGGCATAATCACCGAATATATCAGCAAACAGGAACGGCGGCCGGTTGTCTTCAACGGGCAATGCAATTTCGCGTATAAACTCGCGCCGCACGTGCCGCGGGGCGTGCGCCAGATAGAGCTTATCCATTCCTTTTGCAGCTTTTCCTATATCCGGATACCCTTCATCCCATATTATGCGACCACGGTGATGATCAGCCGCGACAGCATCAGGCAGCACCGGAACTGTACCGCAAATACAATATCCCGGCCGCATACGAAGAAAGGATCCGCCTCGTTATGAATGGCATCCCCATTCAGGAAGATGTGGCGCCCCTGCCGCAGGCAGCGCGCCTGCTGTATGCAGGGCGGGGCACCAGTGAAAAGCGCCCTGGCTGGTGGCGGCCATCGCCAAAGCCACAGGCGAGCAGGCGGGCATGCTGGGGCCGCTGGAAGGGGTTATTGCAGACGAACTGAAAGGGAATTGCCGTTTTTACGGGGAGCAGTCGGATGCGGGCGTAATAGACCGTATATACCGCGAACACCGCATCATCGTCATAACCTCTGAGCGCGAAGGTTTCCCTATGGTCATCATGGAGGCCATGGCCCGCGGACTGGCCGTTTTGTCTACCGATGTGGGAGATATTCCGTATCATGTGCAACAAGGCGTCAATGGCTGGCTGATCCCGCATCAGCAGCCGGAAGCGGAGATCGTGGCGGAAGGGGCGCGGTTGCTGCGCGAAGCAGGCCCCGAAACGCTGGCGGCCATGCGCGACCGCAACATCGCCTACGCCCGCGAACATTTCAGCCTCGAAGCGTTTGCTGCCGCTTACCGCAGCCTTTTGTCGAATTGATATGAAGCCATTATCCGTCATTATCATCACGTATAACCGTCCCGACGACCTCGGGATGCTCGTCCGCAACCTGGCTGCCCAAAAACAAGCAGACACCCTGCTGGAAGAGGTGATCGTCATCAATAACGCCTCCACGGCAGACTATAGCGAAGTCAAGTCCTTCATGTCCGGGTTTCCTTATTTCCGTTACATCGATTCGCCGGAGAACAAGGGCGTGGCCCGGGGCCGCAACCTGGGCATTTCGCTTGCCAAATCTCCCATCCTCGTCACCATCGACGATGATGCGTTCCGCGATGATACCGCCCTGCAAGCTATCGCAGACGCATTTTCCGGACAACAACTGCGCGGCAACAATGCGGCGGTGCTCTGCTTTAAAGTGCTGTATGCCAGTACGGGCCAGATGCAGGTCAACGCCTTCCCGCAAAAGAACTTCGAAAAATACCATAACAAATCCTTCTTCCTGGCGCCTTACTACATTGGCGCCGGCCATGCTATTCTCAAAGAAGCGTACGACAAGGCGGGCCTCTACCCGGAAGATTTCTTCTATGGCATGGAAGAATACGACGGACCGCGTGATCGATAAGGGCTATTCGATCGCTTACCTGTCAGATATCGTGGTGATGCACAACGAATCGCCCTGGGCGCACCCCGCATGCCGATAAGATGCGGATGCTCTGGGTGAATAAAGCGAAAGTCGCGTACCGTTATCTCCCGAAACGCTGTTTCTATTCAACCGCTATGATGTGGTCGCTGGAGTATCTGAAGAAAACCGGGTGGGACTGGCGTGGCTGGAAGGCCGGCTGGAAACTGATCTCGCGGATACCGATCGCGGACGCCATTGGGCGACAACGCCCGCGCTTACCTGAAGAAAACGGAAGCGCGCTTGTGGTATTAAGAAATAACTGAAATACAACGGCCCGGCAGTCTTTCGACTACCGGGCCGTTGCGGTTGTTCTGTAATTACTTCTTGACCGTCTTTTTATCATCTACAGTTACTTCATCTGCATTTGACGCTGGCGGATCACTTCGAAAGCGATGGCCAGTGCGAGCAGGATCAGCATGGCGATGGAAGAGAATCCGGTGATCTTGTTGCCGAGATAGTAAGAGCGCGGCTCGAATTTCATCGAGATGATATGATCGCCCGCGGGGATCTTCGCCGCACGCAGCAGGTAGTTCACGCGGAGGATTTCAGCTTCCTTGTTGTCGATGAACAGCTTCCAGCCGGCGGGGTAGTATATCTCTGAGAACACGGCCAGGCCTTCGCGGCTGTTGTGGCTGCGGTAATAGAGATCATTGAGGCCGTAGCGGGTCAGTTCGATGCCGCTTACGGAATCTCTGCCGGGAGTGAACCCGTTGAGGGAAGCGCGGAAGCGCTCGTCGATCACGGCTACGTCTCCGGTCTTCAGGCTATCGAGGGCTTTCATTTCCTCGTCGGCGTTCTTCGCCCATTGGATGCTGTCCACGAACCAGGCGTTGCCGAGCGCTTCGGGGTTGCGTTGGTACGACAGCTGGCCCTGCGGGGTCTGGAAGATGACGTATTTGGTATTGAGCATGTTGACTACGCCCGGCGTTCCTTTAGACAGCTGGTGCTGGATCAGGTCCTGGTAACGGGCAAGCTTCACCGGGCTGTAACCGCCCACGCTCTTATGATGGTACGAGCTGATGGCGTCCTCAAAACGGGCGGTGTTGAACACGCGGTAATAAGGATCCGGATCCTTCTTGATCTCGATATCCACGGGCGACGGCGCAAAGATGGCGCTGTAATCCTGCGGGGTAACGTAGTTGTCTTTATTGAGGTAGCGGTTGGAGATCCACATCACGTCGAGCGCCACGAGGCCGGCCAGGATGGCCAGTACGGGCGTAGCGGCGAGGCGGCCCTTCAGCCAGGCCCAGCAGAGTGCAAAAGCAGCCACGATGAAGAAGAGGCTCCTGAACGCATCTATCCGCAACAGGGAAGCGCGGTCGGCTTTCAGGGCGCTGATGATCTGGTTGAGCATCTCCTGGTTGCCGCCCACGAACTGGTTGAAGTACTGGAGTGCGAAGTCCTGGTTGTGCGTAAAATCGAACATGCCGAAGCTGCCGAGAACCAGGAGCAATGCCAGGCCGCCGGTAACATACAGCGCTTTCTTGAGGTCTTTCAGCGCCAGCGTTTTATCCTGCACGTCAGACAGCAACTGGTTCAGGCCCCAGCATGCAAAGAAGGGCACGAGCACCTGCGGGATGACGAGCGCCTGCGCCGGTGCGCGGAACTTATTATATAAGGGAGATGGTCGAACAGGAAATAGTTGATGAAAGACAGGTTGCTGCCCCATGCAAGCACTACGCCCACGATGCAGGCGGCCACGATCCACCATTTGTTGAAGTCTTTTACGATGAACAGCGCCAACACGAAGAAGAACAGGATGATAGCGCCCCAGTAAACTCCGCCGTCGGTCATGGGCTGGCTGCCCCAGTAGCGCGGCATCTGTTTTACGAACTCGTCTGCCTGCGCTTCCGGCACGCCCATGTTGGTCAGCTGCTTGTGCATTTCACCATTTTCGGGGAGCGGGCCGGTAGACGGGCCGCCGTACAGGTTAGGCGCCACGATGGTGAGGGTTTCCATAATGCCCTCGCTCCAATTGAACGCATAGCTTTTATCGAGGCCGCCCTTCGTCTTGTCGCTTTCGGTCCCGGCTTCGGGCGTCAGCTCGCTATGGCCGCCGCGCATGGTGTATTTACCGAACTCGGTAGTGGTCCACAAAGTAACCGTACTTGGAAGAACCGACAATATGCCGAAACCTACCAGCGTGAGCGTGGCTTTGAGGAACCGGGGCACTTCTTTATTCCGGATTGCGTTAACGAGGTATACAACCCCAATACAGAGACATACCAGCAACATATAATACAACATCTGGTAGTGGCCGGAGGTGACCATAAGGCACAGCGTGATACAGGTAATGATCCCGCCGATGAAGTATTTGCCGCGATAGGCGAGAAGGATGCCCGCGAGGAGGGGAGCCATATACGCGATGGTGAACATCTTCGTATCGTGACCCGCCGCGATGATCATGGCGTTGTAAGACCCGAACCCGAAGGCGACGGCCCCCAGCACCGTGATCCACCACCTGAAATTCATGACGGAGAGGAGGATGTAAAACCCGAGCATCGCCAGGAAATAAAAGTTCACCGGCTTCGGCAGGCCCAACGTGAGTATCTCGTGCAGGTAATACGTGTAGTTGTCCTGCGACATGTAGATCTGATATGTAGGCATACCCCGAACATGGCGTTGGTCCAGATGGGATTGATGCCGGTGCTGTCGTGGTAGCGCGCGCTTCCTGCGACATGCCCTTCCACGACACGTTGTCCGTCTGCCGCAATTCCATGTTATTCAACACGGGAGAGCAGAACAAAAACGCGAGCCCGAGGAAGATCAGGATGGCATACACATGTTTCAAAAGGCCTTTTGCCAGGATTGTTGCATCGGGTATTTCCGGTTTGGTTACAAAAGAATCCAAAATAACTGTATTTTATCCGAAATTTCAATATGAGGCTCGTCCGCTTTCTGATAAAATTGAGCTTTATCTGTAATATCTGTTTCCTGCTGGGCTTCGGCGTCCGTATGATGGGCGATCCGGAGGCCTGGAGCTTCCTGACCAAACACGTGACCATCCTGGGTTGGCTGGTGGCGGCGCCCTCAATATCATCACCGTGCTCATTACCATCGTAATGCTGTTGTTGAAAAAGGTGCGCTTTGCCGACATCCATCCATACGTATTTGTGCTGAATGTACTTATTTTGCTTTTTCAATTGCTATCCCCACATGATCACTAACATATTGAAAGACAAGCCCACCCGGGTCTTCATCATATTAGCCGGCATCTTCGTCGCCAACGCCCTCATCGCCGAAATCATCGGCGTCAAGATCTTTCCTGGAAGCCACCCTCGGCATGAGCCCGGTGAACATCCTGATCTTTGGTGACGCCTACAGTTTCAATATGACCGCCGGCGTATTGCTATGGCCCGTGGTATTCATTATGACCGATATCATCAATGAGTATTTCGGGGTGAAGGGCGTCCGCTTCCTGTCGTACCTCACCGCCGCGCTCATCGCCTTTGCATTCATCATCTTTACTTCGCCATCCGCCTCGAGCCCGCCGCTTTCTTCGTGACCAGCAAGGCCGAAGCCGGTGTGCCGGATATGGACAAGGCTTACGGCCAGATCCTCGGGCAAGGCTCCATGATCATCATCGCCTCGCTGACCGCCTTCCTGCTGGGCCAACTGGTGGATGTGTTCACCTTCCACAAGATCAAGAAAGTTACGGGCGAAGGAAAGATCTGGCTCCGCGCCACGGGCTCCACGCTCGTTTCTCAGCTGATCGACTCGTTCGTGGTGCTGTTCTGCGCGTTCCACCTCTTCCCGCTGCTGATGGGGCAAAAGGACAGGCATGGCCCCGGGGCTCGTCATCAGCGTTTGTATCATCAATTACATCTATAAATTCGTAGTCGCCATCGTGCTGACGCCGGTCATTTATTGGGTACATGGTATCATTGAAAGATACCTGGGCCACGACCTGGCGGCGGAAATGAAACGCGCGGCCATGAACCGCTAATAATTTATCGAAATGCCTCAGTTTACGGTCCGTGTGTACGGCATCATGTTCAATGAAAAGAAACAGGTACTTGTCAGTGATGAGTACATCCGCGGCGGTTATTATACCAAGTTCCCCGGCGGCGGCCTCGAGTTCGGGAAGGCACCCTGGAATGCATGGTCCGCGAGTGGAAAGAAGAACTGAACCAGGACGTGGAGGTGGTGGAACATATCTACACCACCGATTTCTTCCAGATCTCCGCGTTCGACGAGGTTAACCAGATCATCTCCATTTATTACCTGGTAAGACCTGTTTCGCCATTCGTGGCGCCTTTGCTGGAAAAGCCGTTCGGGTTCGATATCCCGGAGGAGCCGATCAGGTGGAAGGCGTAAGATGGGTGGATTGGGATGAATTCTCCTCACAGGCGGTAACCCTGCCGATCGACAAGGTGCTGGCGGATATCGTCAAAGCGAAATACTAGAACCACTTTTTCTTCATGAAATACCAGCTCATGACAACCGCTGTGATAATGGCGATCGTGACAGGTATGTAAAAGCTGTATTGGGAATGGGCGTAGGGGATCTCTACGTTCATCCCATAGATGCTGGCCACGAGAACGGGCAGTGTGAGCACGATCGTGATGGACGTAAGGCGTTTCATCACGAAGTTGAGGTTGTTGGAAATGATGCTGGCGAAGGCATCCATCGTGCTGGAAAGGATGTTGGTGTAAATATTGGCCATTTCCAATGCCTGGGAAGTATCTACGATCAGGTCATGGAGGAATTCCTTCTCGTCTTCGTTGAGGCCCGGAAGTTGGTACGCTCCAGTTTCATGAGCAGCAGCTCGTTGCTGCGCAGGGCGGTGACGAAGTATACGAGCGACTTCTGGATCCGCATGAGGTACAGCAGTTCCTCGTTACGGTTGGAATCGTAGAGTTTTTGTTCCAGGAGGTTGCGGCGCTGATTGATTTCCTTGAGGTAATCCAGAAGTTCATCACCACTTTCTCGAAGATCTTCAGTACCATCATGTTCCGCTTTTCGGGATGGCGGTTATGGAAAGTGTTGAGGAATTTCTTGATGGCGGCGTTGTCGAAGGAGTTGACCGTAACGATCTGGTTGTGGGTGAGGATGATCACGATGGGGATGGTAATGTAGTAGGCATCGCTTTCGTTGATGGAGTTGTTTTCCGTAGGGGTCTTGATTACGATGAGCTTTACATTGTCTTCCAGTTCGAAACGGCTCTTTTCGTCGATGTCGAGAGAGTCGGTTAAGAAGTCCAGCGGGATATCGAGTTCTTCCGACAGCTGTTCGAATTCGGATTGTTTCAACGGCGGGGTGATGTTCACCAGGCGCCGTTGTCCGGCTCCTTGATTTCAACCGTACGGGCATCGATATTTATAAAGTACTGGATCATTCCGGGCGCAAAGGTAACGGAATTAATTTACCAAATGGCGGGGCCTTAAATTTTAATATTTCCTTCAAATACAGGCGTGGCGGGGCCGCAGAGCCATATGTCCTCATAGCTGCGTTCGCCCGTCCTCAGGAAGCGCACTTCGAGGTGGCCGCCCAGTGTTTCCACGGGGATGGCGTACTGCCCGGCTTCGCCGGGAGCGGCGGTGAGGGCGGCGGCGGTTACGCCGGTACCACAGGAATAGGTTTCGTCTTCCACGCCGCGTTCATAGGTGCGTACGAAGATGCCTTTATCGATTTCCTGGACGAAGTTGACGTTGGTGCCCACGGCGGCGAAGCGCTCGTTGTAGCGGATGGCCCTTCCTTCTTCGTAAACGTCCACTTCCTGGATGTCGGTCACGAAGCGCACGAAGTGCGGGGAGCCGGTATTGAGGTAAAAGTAAGTATTGCCGTTCTCGACCTGGTCCACGTCCTTCATCTTTAGTTCCACCCATCCGTTGTCGCGGAATTTGGCGTCATGCTCGCCGTCTGTAGCGATGAAGCGCAGGGTGTCTCCGGCAACGCCCATGTGGCGGGCGAATGCGGTCAGGCAACGGCCGCCGTTGCCGCACATGCTACCCTCGCGGCCGTCGGAGTTGTAGTATTTCATCTTGAAGTCGTACCCTTCTTCATTTTCCAGCATCATCAACCCGTCTGCCCCGATACCGAAACGGCGGTCGCACAGATGTTCTATCTGTTCGGTGGTGAGGCCGGCGTATTCGCCGGAGCGGTTGTCGAGGATGACGAAATCGTTCCCTGTTCCCTGGTATTTATAGAAATGGATCTGCATGATGGTGTAAAGTTACGTATTGTTATCGTCGGATTCAAGCGGCGATAATCGGCAATGCGGTGGTGATGAGTTTTTCCACGGCGGCGTTACCGTCTGCACTGAACTCTCCCCGTACGCGGTTGGCCACGATGGCGCTGAGCGAAAGGCAGCGGTGCCCGAAAACGCGCCCGAGCCCGTAGATCCCCGATGTTTCCATCTCGAAGTTGGAGATGCGCTGGTTTTCGAAGCTGAAGGTGCCGAGCTGATCGATCAGTTCGGGGTGAGAGAGCGCGCCCCGGAGCTGCCGGCCCTGGGGGCGTAGAAACCCGGACAGGTAACGGTGATACCGGCATGAAACCCTTCACGGAAACGATCCAGCAACTCCGGCGCCGCCTCGAAGAGATAGGGGCGCGCAGCATGGGGCTGAACGCGTACCGCCACGGAAGGCTTCCAGGAGCTGGAGCTCTTCGGGAGAATTGTGCCAGGTATAATAGGGCAGCAAATTATCGAGTCCGATAGCATGCGTGGAAGCCACGAAGCTATCCACGGGAATACTTTCCTGCAGCGAGCCGGAAGTGCCCAGCCGTACAATGCGGAGAGACGTCAGTTCTTCTTTGATCTGCCGTGTTTCAAAATCAATATTGACCAGGGCATCCAGTTCGTTGAGTACGATGTCGATATTGTCTGTCCCGATGCCTGTGGAGACCACGGAAATGCGGGTATTGCCCGGGTATCCCGTGTGGGTGACGAACTCCCGGTGCTGGTATTGCCCCTCTATCCGGTCGAAGTGCTTGGAGACGTTTTTTACGCGGTCGGGGTCGCCCACGGTGATAATGGTGTGTGCGATCTCTTCCGGTCTTACGTCCAGATGATATACGGCCCCGCGGGCGTTGAGAATCAGTTCTGATGCGGCGATTCCTGTAGACATACCTCGATTTTTTTATCCGTAAAGAAATATCTTGTAATCAGATTTGGCAAATATCTAAAATTTACTACTTTTGCAGTCCATCAAAAATGAAGGGCACAAAATAAGGTACCGTGGCCGAGTGGCTAGGCAGAGGTCTGCAAAACCTCGTACAGCGGTTCGAATCCGCTCGGTACCTCAGCAACTTCGCAAACCCGCCCTCGTGGCGGGTTTTGTTTTTCTCCCAATTCAACAACGCAATTCCTTCAAATTGGTTGCAATGTAACACCGCCGCAGTTGTCTTAAACTATTTCCATGCCGGAATACTGATGCTAGTATTGCCTTTATTCGCACAGCTGGTAGGTGACTTGCGTCCTGTTTCCGGATGAAATAAGCCTCCCGGAGGCTGGCTGTATTCCTATGGTTGTTTTATCTTTTGATAGCTATTGCGTACCCTTATCAATTATTATGAAAAGTTTTAGGTTAACTAAAAATGTATTAAAAATTGATTAAATTGTATTGATATCCGCGTTGTGCCTTACGTTTTGTTAAACTTTTCAATTTCTTAATGGGATTTAGGGTTGATGTGCGCCCGGATGGGTGTAGATTGTTGCCCGTTGCGTTGACCGATCTGTATTGTAACCTGGAAAAACCGCATTTTTGAACCCTCAATACAAACTCCCATGAAATCAGTCCTGAACCTGGCCCTTGCCTCCATTTCCCTGTTGTGCATGCCCGCACTCCTAAAAGCCCAAAGCAGCAACGTCGCAGAAGTCGTGAAAGCATCCCGGGCGTATGAGCAATCGCAAAGAACGCAGCAGATCCCTGCAACAACTATGTGATCACTTACATGGAATCCAGTTCCAACGGACTGGGCGGCGGCTCCACGCTCTGCAACCATCCGTATGATTTCGATGATTATGCGAACACCTTTCAGGCTACGCTGAACCTGCCGTTCAATGTGGGCGACATCACCCTGCATTATGAAGTGTGGGATGGCTTCGGCAACATCGTTTCGCAGGGGAACGTGTACAATTTTATGGAGACGAACGCGGTGTATCTGCCGGCTTCATTGCCCGTTGGATTCTACAGCGTTATCGCTACGGTGACGGTAAGCGATGCTCCGAAGTGAGCGAGTATTACGAACTGCCCATCGAGTATGCCAATTGCGGCGGCAAATAAGTTTTTTCCTCTTTTTTTTACCAGATACGAAAAGCTCCCCGGTTATCCGGGGAGCCTTTGTTATTTACGCCAGGAAGATCAGAGCTTACGCAACCAGATGTTGCGGTAGCTCACGAGGTCGCCATGGTCTTGTAATGCAAGGGGAAGATCGCCGTGTTTTTCGTAGAACGGTTTGCCGATGTAGAGCGTTTTGCCGAGCAGTTCATAGTTGTTCTGTACCAGCACGCCGTTGTGGATCACGGTCACGCGGGCGGGAGAAGCCACGGTGCCGTCGTCCTTAAAGCGGGGGCAGTGTATATCACATCATATGTCTGCCATTCTCCGGGGCGACAGGCATTTGCCAGGGGATGGCCTGCTTGTAAAGGCTGCCAGCCTGACCGTTTGAATAAGTCTTGTTGTTATAGTTGTCTAATACCTGCAGTTCGTATTGTTCCTGCAGGAAGATGCCGCTGTTGCCGCGGCCCTGTCCTTCGCCTTTTACGACGGAGGGCGCGCGCCATTCGATATGCAGCTGGAAGTCGCCGAAGGAGGCTTTGGTTTTGATGCCGCCTTTACCGGGCGCTACGGTGAGCACGCCGTCTTTGATGGTCCAGGGGCGGTGCTGCCATCCTTATCGGATACCCAGTTATTCAGGTTGGTGCCGTCGAACAGAACGATGGCGTCTGAAGGTGCGCTGGAACTGGTGGCTCCGGGCGTTACTTTCGGGGCACGGGCTCCCATACTTCGGTGTCTTGCGGTTTGGCGTCCTGCGCGGATGCGTGCAGGGCTGGCGCGGCGAAGGCTGCGCAGAGGAAGAGTTTCGTGATCCGTTGCATGTCGGTTATTTGGGAAGTTTGTAATTGTTATGATACTCGGGTGTGATGAAGGCGTTGGCTTTCTTGTTGTCGAACTTGCCTTCGTAGGGGCGGTAGTAAATCCGCTCTCCCGTACGGAAGGCGATGTTGCCCATTTGCGCGTTGACAGCCACGTTGGCGCCGGTCTTGATATCGCAGTGGAGGTCGTCCAGCTTGCGGGATTTGATCACTTCCAGCCAGTTCTTCGTGTGTTTGTCCAACCCGTTGTCGCTGGCTTTCTGGCGGGCGATACTTTCCATTTTATCCTTTTCGGCGATCACTTCCCATCCGCCGCGGTCGAGCACCAGGGTACCATTGTTGCCGATGAAGGCGATGCCATGGTCGCGGCCGTAAGGGCCACCGTTGATGCCGGTAGCGTGTTCCCACTGCATATTGAAGTCATCGAACTCATAAAGGGCGGTGAGGGTGTCAGGCGTTTCGGCGGCATCGTCCGGGTAGGCGAATTTGCCGCCTGCGGCTACGATGCTTTTGGCGTTGGTGGCTTTCATGCCGTAGAGCGCATAATCGATCAGGTGTACGCCCCAGTCTGTCATGAGGCCGCCGGCGTAATCCCAGAACCAGCGGAAGTTAAAGTGAAAGCGGTTGGCGTTGAAGTCGCGCATCTGCGCCGGGCCCAGCCAGGTTTTGTAATCCACACCAGCCGGCGGCGCGGCATTGGAGGCCACGGCTACGGGCTTCATCCATCCCATGTACGCCCAGACCTTCACCAGCCGCACCTTACCCAGTTTCCCGGAGTGAACGTAGGCGATGGCCTCGTTAAAGTGGTTCATGCTTCGCTGCCACTGGCCCACCTGTACCACGCGCCCCGTACGCTCCTGTGCGTTCACCATGGCGCGGATCTCGGCGATGGAGTTGCCGCAGGGCTTTTCGACATAGACGTCCTTTCCGGCATTTACGGCATCTATCATTTGCAGGCAATGCCAGTGGTCGGGCGTGCCGATCACCACGGCGTCGATATCCTTGCTTTCCAGCAGCTTGCGATAGTCGCCGTACAGGGCCGGCTTTTTGCCGGTCTTCTGCGCCAGTTCGCCGGCGCGTTTGCTGAGGACGTTCTCGTCTACATCGCAGAGCGCCACGCAGTTGGTTTCGGGGTGTTTAAGGAGGGCGTTCAGGTTGCTCCAGCCCATCCCGTTAACGCCGATGACGGCGATGTTTACGCGGTCGCTCGGGGCGATGGCGCGCAGGGAGGAAGGCAACAGGGCAGAACCAGCCAGGAACGCGGAAGTGTTGAACAAAAAGTTCCTTCTGTGCATGTTTTCATGTTTTGACGTGGAAAAGAAAAATCGATTTATGCAGACAAGATAAAAAATTCCCTTTATAGTTCTTCGTCGTCTTCCAGTTCTTCGTCCGTTGTGCTGAAATTCATCATCGTTCCCAGCAGATCGGAAAACCGGGTGGCATTCTCCAGCGATTTCTTGCTGAGGAGCGAGTGGGCGGAAAGCCCATGGAGCACCATTTCCATCATGAGCAGCTGCTCCTGCCGGTTGGCGCGGGGAAGAGCTGTTCCACCAGATCGGGCAGGCCTTTGACGCTGGTGAGCGCTTTTGCGTATTCCTTGTCTGATGCGTCCTGCGGCAGCTGGAGCGCATTGCCCGCGTCGAACCACTGGATGACGGGACGGTAAGGGTTGCCATCCGGCGCGCCGCCGGCTTTACGTTTCTTGAAGGACTCCGGGTTCGGGAGGTATTGTCCGAATATGGTGCGCAGGCTTTTATCCAGGAGGTTGAGCGCCACCTGGAGGGGGCCTTCCTGTTCGCCTTCATACACCAGTTCGATCTTGCCGGTGATGGCGGGAACGATGCCCTGCAGGTCGCCGATGCGCACGTAAGTGGAAGGTTCGTTGTGGAGGAAGGTCCGCCGTTCCGCCGCGCTCACCGCGTTCTCGAATGCGGCGATGGTCAGGCGGGCCGAAACGCCGCTTTTCTTGTCTACATACTCGCTGCCCCTTGCCTCGAACGCCACCTGTTCGATAATGCGCTTGATGATATCGGGCATGGTGACTTTATCCTGCTGTTCCGCATGCACGGCAGCTTCCTGCTCGGTGATGAGGAGGCTGTTTTCTATGGTTTTCGGGTAGTGGGTGATGATCTGGCTTTCGATACGGTCTTTGAGCGGCGTCACGATGGAGCCGCGGTTGGTATAATCTTCCGGGTTAGCCGTGAAGACGAACAGCATATCGAGCGGCATGCGCACCTTGAACCCCTGATCTGGATATCTCCTTCCTGCAGGATGTTGAACAAAGCCACCTGGATGCGCGCCTGGAGGTCAGGTAGTTCATTGATGACGAATATGCCGCGGTTGGATCGGGGATGATGCCGAAGTGGATCACGCGCTCGTCGGCATAGCTAAGCTTCTCGTTGGCCGCTTTAATGGGGTCTACGTCGCCGATGAGGTCGGCTACAGACACGTCTGGCGTGGCGAGTTTTCTCCATACCGCGCTTCGCGGGGAGCCATTCGATGGGGTGTCGTCGCCCATTTTGGCTACCAGGTCGCGCGCGTAACGGGAGAGGGGCTGGAATGGGTGGTCGTTGACCTCGGAGCCGGCCACGATGGGCACGAACTCGTCCAGCAGATCGATCATCTGCCGCGCCATGCGGGTTTTGGCCTGGCCGCGCAGGCCCAGAATAAGATATTGTGGCGGGAAAGCAGGGCTCTTTCGGTGTCGGGTATAACGGTCTCGTCGTACCCGATGATCCCGGGGAAGGTGCTTTCCTTTCTTTTCAGCCTGGCGATAAGGTTCTGTCTGATTTCTTCTTTAACGGATTTGAGTGTATGTCCGCTTTTCTTCAGCTCTCCGAGCGTTTTAATATGTTCCATTGCTTTATAACTTTTTCCGTTTCCCGTTCTCGAAATCGTGGAACAGGAACTGTCCCAGGTTGTCGGTGCCGGAGAAAAATGCTTTACCGTTATTGGTTTCCGTGAATTCGTTGACAAACTGCTGCAGCCAGGGATCGGTGGCCACCATGAACGTGGTGATGGGGATCTTCAGCTTTTTGCACTGGGCAGCGAGGTTGAGGGTCCTGTTGAGGATCTTGCGGTCGAGACCGAAGCTGTTTTTGTAGTACTGTTTCCCCTGTTTGAGGCAGGTGGGCTTCCCGTCGGTGATCATGAAGATCTGTTTGTTGGGATTGCGCCGCCGCCGCAGGATGTCCATCGCCAGTTCCAGCCCCGCTACTGTATTGGTGTGATAAGGGCCTACCTGTAAATAGGGAGGTCCTTGATCTCTATCTGCCAGGCATCGTTGCCGAAAACGATAATGTCCAGCGTGTCTTTCGGGTAGCGCGTGGTGATGAGCTCGCTAAGGGCCATGGCCACCTTTTTGGCCGGCGTGATGCGGTCTTCGCCGTACAGGATCATGGAATGCGAGATGTCGATCATGAGCACGGTGGAGGTCTGGGTCTTGAAATCCGTTTCCCGGATCTCCAGATCGTCCTGCTGCATGGAAAAAGTCTCGATACCGTGATTGATCTGCGCGTTGCGGATGGAGGCGGTCATGTCGATCTGCTCCAGCGCGTCGCCAAAGGCGTATGGACGGGTTTCTGCGTTCTGCTCGTCGCCCTGCCCGGATTTGCGGATATTATGGTCCCCGATGCGGGATTTCTTCAGTTTCCCGAATATTTCTTCCAGCGCCCGCTTGCGGATGGATTGCTCCGTTTTGGCAGTTATGGAAATTGTCCCTTCTTCTTCGTTGTCCCGGATGTAACCCTTGTCTTTCAGTTCCTGCATGAAATCCCCGATGCCATAATCCTCACTGGTCAACTGAAATTCCTTGTCCAGTTCGGTGAGCCAATGCAGGGCTTCCGATACATCGCCGCTCGTGTATGTCAATAGCTGGGTGAAGAGATCCAGCAGCTTCTCGAAATTAGACCGGCCGTCGTCTGATGGGTTGAAACGGGTGAATATAAACCCTCTCATAGCCAACTAAATTACGGAAAAACAAGACACGCAATCTTTTGTCATGGGCGTATCATCCCCTGAAAAAGGACCATTTGTCCGCAAACACTTGTAAATGTGGACGGTACCGTGTACTTTGTACACTATACAACGGTTATTTTAAAATACACGTCTATGATCTCACTGAAAAAATCGCTGCTGATGTTGGGAACGGCGGCAATCGTGTTCGCCCAACCGGCGTTGGCACAGAAGAAGGAAGCCAAACTGGGATGGAAGCTCGGCGCCCAGGCCTATTCATTCAGGCTATTCACCCTTTCCGAAGCCCTCGACCGGCTGGACTCCTGCAACCTGCAATACGTGGAATGCTACAACGGCCAGACCATCGGAGGCGGTATCGAAGGAAGATGGATTACAAAATGGATGCGGCCAAGCGGGAGCAGGTGAAAGACCTCTTCAAGAAGAAAAAGAAGACCCTCGTGGCCTTTGGCGTGGTATCGCCCAATGGTGAGGAAGACTGGAAGCAGATGTTCGAGTTCGCCAAAGCGATGGGTATCCAGATCATTACTTCCGAGCCGCGCCTGGCCGACCTGGACGCGTTGAGCCGCCTGGCCGACGAGTACAAGATCAAGGTAGCGTTCCACGATCACCCCAAGCCGAGCCATTACTGGCATCCGGACAGCGTGCTGGTGAACATCAAAGGCCGCAGCCAGTACCTTGGCGCCTGTGCCGATATTGGTCACTGGGTACGTTCGGGCCTGGACCCGGTGGAATGCCTCCAGAAGCTTAACGGCCATGTGTTTAGCCTGCATATCAAGGATCTGCACGAGAAAAGCCCCAAAGGCCACGACGTGCCCTGGGGCACCGGCGTGTGCAACATTCCGGGCGTGCTGGCGGAGCTGAAGAAGCAGAACTTCAAGGGCGTATTCAGCGCGGAATATGAATACCACTGGGAGCGCAACTGGCCCGAGATCGCCGAAGGCGTGAAGAACGTGCGGGAGATGATCTCGAAGTTATAAGGAAAAAGGTTAATTTAGGAACGCCGGGCATGTTGTCCGGCGTTTTTTAATCCCCAACCTATGGAAATGCAAGCCTACATACAGGGCATTTTGTTAATGATGTTACCTGTAATGATTATCTGTCTTTTGCTCTGGTGGCCGGTACTCGCGGCATTTACAGCCCGAAGGCAGTATACGGTAAAGGTTCAGACCCTTTTCGCCATTCTAGCTTTGATTAGTGCGATCGTGCCTGTCATGCAACATTTTGTCAAGCTGTTTTATTTTGGTTACCTGAAACTATTGACGCCCCGGGAGGCGTGCTGTGCCTGGTTTGGCTGTTGATTTCAGGAAAGCACCGCTCCGTCTGGGGAGCGCGGCATTCCTGCTGCTCCTGATCGTGGTGCTATAGGGTGGAGGGCCCTTCATATATCGTGTGGATGCAAACGGATTGGCAATGTCCGGGTGGCGGATGATAGTTTGCCCTTGGGAAGTTTTGCTCGTTACGGTGGTGGTGGTAGCAGGCGTCTGCTGTGCGATGGCGTGGATGTGGAATTCTTACAGGATTAAATAATGCTTCAAAACTTCAGTCCTATGTTGGGATTCACCTTTGTTATTGCAATTTTGCTCCACTTATCCTCCTTATACTTAGCCCTTACTCCTGCTGTCGCCTGGGCAATCCTGTCGTGGTTGTTGCTTACCGCAGGGATGGCCCGTTTACGTTCGCTCAGAAAGAGCGGTCTGGATCTATTATCGTGGTTAGCCCTGATTGCGGCGGGATTATTTGCCATACCGGCACTCGTCAGGTATTGGGAGCCGCAGCGATTAGGATGGGTCATCTGGCAAGTGCTGTATCTGACGGTTTGCCTGACGGCTATCGCAGCCTTGACAATAGGGGCGAAACAACGTAAACCAATAGCGATGCTGGCATTGTCCGCCATTTTATTCCTATTGATGTATTTTGATGTGATCATCGTTATCCTGAACATGTGGGTAGAGGGTGCCATCAGTAGCAGTAGCTGGTCTTATTACATGGAGTTCCCAACCGGTACGTTTTGCCTGCTTACTGGATTTTTGCTGCTGACTACCTATTTTTACAGCCGGAAGGCGCAAGGCTGATCTTCCCATTTTTTAACTATACCTATCCTATGATCTACATTTTTGAACTGCTCTACAAGTTGCCTATGGTATATGGCATCATTATCCTGATTTTTATTCCTGTTTACACCGCGCTCAGGGAGAAAGCGCCGGGCGATTACGGACAGCTCTTCTTCGATACGGCCCTTTGGTTCGTATTAGGTGCCGGCACAATACTGATGACAGCCTGGGTCGGTAACATCACGCCTCCTGTTTGGAACGACGAGTATATGGTAGGCTACGTAAGAGAAATGCTATGGGGACATATCCTGCCACTGTTCGTTTTGCCGCTGGCCTTTTGCTGTTGAAATGGCACCGGCAGGCCTGGGGAGCGGCTATCCTTGCGTTCGCAGGGCTTTCGCCGATAGTGACTTCTGACTTCTGGTCTGCGCAGTTCCGCCAGGACGACCTGTATTGGCCGGTATTGCTCATGATGGTGATCGTATTCGGCGGCGGCATCGCCTGGCTGGCGAAGTTCCGTTCGCAGCGGCGGGTAACCAAGGCGTTGATGGAAGAGTTTAAAGCGGATCGGAATACGCCTGCGGACGAAAGGTTTTCGGATTGATGAGCAACCGTAAGTATGTCTCGCCTACGTCTCAAATCCTACCATAAAAAAGCCGGTTGACAAACATCAACCGGCTTTCTCTTTATCTGGGTATGGAACCTTAATTTCCTTTCGGAGAGTCTTGCGGAGCTTGCGGGGCGTTGCCGAAAGGCTGACCGCCTTCCAGCATTTTGGCGCTGTCTCCGGTGAACTGCTGCTGCCATTGCTGGAGCATGCCTTTGAACTGTTCGGCGCGGCGGGCGTCGTCCTGCAGATCGTTGGTGAACTTGGAAGCCGGCAGGGCGCGGTAGTAGCGCATCTGCTGGTCGAGGTCCTTGATAATCTGGGCGGAGATGTCCTGCGCTTTCTTGGCGTCGCCGGCGATGTAATATGCATACACGATCTCCATGCCCCACAGGTTATGCATGTTGCCCGGAGATGTCATGGCGTAAGGCATGTTGCCGGGCAGGAACATAGTGTCCTGGCGGTTGAGGATGGTGAGCGCTTTATCTTTCTTGCCTTCATTTACCAGGGCAACGGCCACTTTGGTATGCGCGTTACGGATGGTCTGCAGCATGCGGCGGTTAGGCTCGTCGAAATATACGCCGGGCACGTTTACACTACCATATTTGAATTTCTCCATGATGGTCTGGAAAGAGCGGCGGGTATTTACCTGGTCGTTCAGGCCGGGCAACATCTGGTCGGGCGTGTTGCGGCGGGTGGGCGACAGGCGGTAGGTCATGCCTTCAACAGACAGGAAGTCATTGAAGCCGAGGTCGATCGGGGAAGTGAAGTAGATCGGGCGCTTCCATTCGTTGGTGGCGATGATGTCATACACGGCCAGGTCGTTCTTGAAGATCATCTGTTTATTGATGACGAACGGTACCTGCGATTCGATGCGCATGCTGTCTTCCGGATCTACCGTACCATTTGCGATCACAGCTGCCTTATCTACGGGGATGAACAGCTTCTGCGTGGGCAGGAAGTTCACGCTCTCGCCGGATTGCAGGGCACTTTGGCATTTGGACTGTCATCGCCCAGGAACGCGATCACTTCTTTCAGGTTGTAGAAGCGGTCTTGCGGAACTTTGCCGTTATCGAAGAACATCACGTAGTTGCGGTTTTCGCCGCGGTATTGTTCCGTTGTCAGCGTCATGGGAATGGCGGCGCTGGCGTTGGTAGCGGCGCGGGCCTGCTCGATGTACCAGTCTACCCCGAGGAGGGAGAGGTTGATCACCCGGATATCCGGCCGAATGCCTTCCACTTCCTGGGCATACCAGAGCGGGTAAGTGTCGTTATCCCCACGGTAAACAGGATGGCGTTAGGCGCGCAGGATTCGAGGTAATCTTTGGCCACGTCGCGGGCGATCACTTTTTGGAGCGGTCGTGATCGTCCCAACCCTGTTGCGCCATGAGCACGGGGGCGGCGAGGAGGCTGATCACGGTAGCGAGCACGGCGGCGGCGGGTAGTTTACGCTTCTCGAAGAAGGAGTAAATGCTCATGACGCCGAGCCCTATCCAGATGGCAAAGGCGTAGAAAGAGCCTACGTATGCGTAGTCACGTTCACGCGGCTGGTTGCCGGCCTGGTTGAGGTACAGCACGATGGCCATACCGGTAAAGAAGAAGAGGAGCCCTACTACCAGGGTGTCTTTCTGATGGCGGCTGTACTGGAAGATGAATCCGAGCACGCCGAGCAGGAAGGGAAGGAAGAAGAAGGTGTTATGGGCTTTGTTGTTTTTCAGGCTGTCGGGCATTTCGCTCTGGTCGCCGAGGAAGACGTTGTCGAGCGGGGTGATGCCGGAGAGCATGTTCCCGTCGCGCGGGTTCCCGAAGCCCTGGGTGTCGTTCTGGCGGCCGATGAAGTTCCATCCGAAGTAACGGATGTACATATGCCATACCTGGTACCCGAGGAAGAACTTGATGTTATCGCCGAAAGTGGGCTTTTCGCCGTCTCCCAGCCCCAGGAACGCCTTGTAGTAGTCAGCGTGCCCTGGTCGTTGGAAGCGTCCCAAACGCGGGGAACAGCATCATATCGGCGGGCGCGTACACAGGCACCTGCTTTTTACCGGCCACGATGTACTGGTTGCCGGCGCGGGCGTAGATGTTGCCGGTTTCTTTGTAGGATTCCGGACGGGCGGTGAACACCTGGCCGTAGATGAGCGGGAAGTCGCCGTACTGCTCACGGCCGAGGTAGCCTACGAGCGATACGGGGTTGTCCACGTTGTACATGTCCACCGTCGGGTTGGCCGAGGAGCGGATCATGGTGGTGATGTAGGTGGAATAACCCATCAGCAGGAAGAAAATGCAGGAGTTTACCAGCTGAACGGGATATTTGAGTTTGGTGTAATCGATCTTTACGCCGGCGGACTTCACGATATACGGAATGGCCAGCACGGCGATGGCGAAGATGATGCGGCCGGCGCGCGCCATGCCGCTTGCTCCTTCGGGGAACGCGGGGATGAGCACTACGGAGGCGACGAGGATCAGCGGCGCGTACATGCCCAGTTTCGGTTTGAAGAAGCCGATGATGAGCAGGACGAGGATGCCAACGAAGTAGAAGATGAACCCGGAGAAGAAAGGCAGGCTGAGGGAGTTCACGAAGTAAACGTCCATCATGCCGGCTACCTTTATGGTATCCTGGATAACGAACTTCTGTACGGCGCCGGTGATAAGGCAGCCGATCACGAAGGCCCAGAAAGCGCCCCAGCCGGTGGTCTTCTTGCTTTTCCTGAAGTACCAGATCAGTACCATGGCCGGGATGGTCAGCAGGTTGAGCAGGTGGACGCCGATAGAAAGGCCCATGAGGTAAGCGATGAGCACGATCCAACGGTCGCCCGCGGGGTGTCTGCCGCATGTTCCCATTTCAGCATGGCCCAGAAAACCACGGCGGTGAAGAGGGAAGACATGGCGTATACTTCGCCTTCCACGGCGGAGAACCAGAAAGAATCGGAGAAGGTGTAGGCCAGCGCGCCAACGGCGCCGGCGCCCATTACCACGATGAGTTGGTTACGGGTGAGCTCGCCGCCATGCTGGGTATAGATGCGGCGGGCGAAGTGGGTGATGGTCCAGAAAAGGAACAGGATAGTGAAGCCACTGGAGAGCGCGCTCATGATGTTGATGCCCAATGCGGCGGAGCCGGGGCTGAAGGGCAGGGTGAATATCCGGCCGATCAGGACGAACAGCGGGGCGCCGGGAGGGTGGGGCACCTGTACTTTATAGGCCGCGGAAATGAATTCCCCGCAATCCCACAGGCTTCCCGTGGCTTCCATGGTCATCAGATAAACAGCACAGGCTATTATGCATACGATCCAGCCTGTAATGTTATTAATCCTGTTGAAATTCATAAGTCGATTTTAGATAATTCCGACAAAAATAGAAAAACTAAGCAATTAAGCTAATCGCCGGTACAGTTTTAACTTTTTATAAATATTTTAACAGATTCACAAGTTTGCGGATGCAATCCTGTCGAGGCTCCAGGCTTCGGGTTTCCCTGAAAACCACGGTTTTATGGTAGACCATGTTTTGGCAAACAGGTCGGAGTGGCGGTATTCGTCCAGCGCTTCGGGGCCAGACCAGGTGCTGTAGGTACAATAGACGCCGGGGCGCGAGCGGTCTTTCCACAGTTCCGGTGGCTGCAGCCGGGGAAGTGGCGGATATCGTTGCGGAGGGTTTCGAAGAGCGATTCGAAGGCGGCGCAATGGGGGCTGCGAAGGTCAGTTGTACGATACGGATCATCATTCGAAAAGGATTCTGACGGTCTGGTAGAATGACAGTTGCTGGTAGGCGCCCTGCTGCAGCTGGTCCCTGCGGAAGCCCTGCAGGCCGAACAGCCCGGCGGCGTTGCCTTTGTTCACGGCGATCTCCAGGTAACCGGCGGCGTTGAAGAGCGCCAGTTTCTGGCCTTCGGCCACGTCTGCGTAGGTTTCGGAGATCTGGGTGATCATCTCGTCGCGGCGGAAGAAGATGGCGAAACGGCGGCCGTTGCGCTGGGCATGGAACTGCTCGCGGGTGATGTTCACCACTACGTTCTCGAAGTTATCGATATGGATGATTTGTCCTTCTATATAATCCTCCCCGGTTAACGGCTGCAGGTTGTTCCTCACGAGGATCTCGCTGACGCGTTCGCCGACCTGTTCCGGTGATTCGCCGCCGAAGAGGCGGGCGAGGGTGCGGCCATGATGGTGACGATGCCGAGGGTATTGCGCGTTTCGGCGGACTGCAAAGAGATGCGGTACACTTCTTCAGGCATGCCGCCGGCGATCATGGTAAGGAGGCCGTTGTCTGCGCAGCAGATGTATTGCCCTGGTGGCGTGCGAGGAGGATAAAGTCCGTCTTGCGGTCGAACAGGTTGTTGAGCACGAGGTGGACGGTATCTGCCGGGTAGTAGCGGAAAGCGCTGCGGCAGATGTAGGTGGCCTGCGGGAGGTTGAATGGGGAGATGTGGTGCGAAATATCTACGACCTGGGCATTCGGACAATGCTGCAGCAGCAGGCCTTTTATAGCGCCTGTCAGGTAATCCTGCAATCCAATGTCTGATGTCAGCGTAACGATGGGCATAATGAGTTCAACGGAAGCGCTTTCCACAGGGGTTTAGAATCCCTGCAAAGAAAGGCATTATTTCCCTGCAATGATGAAAAAAAAAGGAATTAAATCTAAGTAGTGCAAAAGCGGGGCCAGACGCTATCAGGATAGCGGTGAACCGGGTTCTTTGCGGAAGTGGTTGAAGACCAGTTTATCCGTTAGTCCCGGTAGCAGTTTACTCAGCAACACGGTCAGCTTTCCCTGCGAGGTCAGTACCAGCGTTCGTTTTCGTTTTGCGATGGCGTTAAGCGTGTGTGCGGCAACGGTTTCCGCGCTCATGAGGCTGCCTTCGTCCAGCGGGGTCTCTTTCTGGGAATGGCCGCTCTTATCGAGCGCGGTGTTGCGGATATTGGAGGCGGTAAAGCCGGGGCATACCCACATCACGTTTACGCCTGTATGCAGATTTTCGGTCCGCAGCGCTTCCAGGAACCCCTGCATGGCGAACTTCGAGGCTGAGTAGCCTGTCCGCCCCGGCAGCCCGCGGTACCCCGCGATACTGCTCACGCCCACTACGGTCCCTTTCTGCTCCAGGATAGAGGGGAGGGCGTATTTGGTACAATACACCGTGCCCCAGAAGTTGATGTCCATCAAGGTCTTCAGCACATCGGGCGTTGCGTCCCGGAACAGGGCGCGCATGCTGATGCCTGCGTTGTTGACGAGCACGTCTATCTTCCCGAACTTTTCCAGCACGCTGGCGATAAACGCCTGGCAATCCGACTCGTTGCTCACATCCGCCCGGAACACGTGCAGGGCAGGCGTTTCGGCCTGCAGGGCACGGAGTGTTTCCTCTTTACGGCCGCACACGGAAACGTGGGCGCCTGCACGGAGAAATGCAAGTGCGAGCGCCTTCCCGATACCGGAGGTAGCGCCTGTGATAACGACAGATTTGTGCTGGAAGCTTTGCATGGTGCAAAAATAAGAGGCCAGGCCACAACAGAAAAAAATGTTAGACACAGTGAATAAATAAAAATCCGCACCGGTATTGGTTTTCCCGATTATTTAGTATAAAACGCTGACCAGCAGCGGGTATCACCACTTCAACTTTAACTTGAAGCAAGCGCATGGCGCTTTTGAGCGTCATATTCGTGTGCCTGTCCGGATAAAAATGCGTATAAACGATTCTCAGCGCGCAGGTGGTGTGCCGCAATTAAATTGGAGGTGCGGGCCGGAGTTAACGGGGCCTGAAAATTTTTTCCTGTTTATCGATTTAATTGCCGCCCTGGAGGAACGACTGGATCCTTTTCCGCAGGAAAGCCGCCTCCGCAGCCGTGGGTTTCCCTTGCAATGCCTTGCGGTAATGCTTCAACGACGCCGGTATGTCTCCTGGTCGGCATAGATCCGGCCCAGGGCTGCGTGTAATAAATGATGATGCCGGAGGTAAGCGTCCTCAGACAAGCCGGCCAACATCGCCATCGCCGCCCGCGTCTGCCCCGCGAAATGCAGCGCAATGGCATGATTGAGCGTTATGAAAGGAGAGGGCGCCAGCGCTGCGAGTTGTTTATACAGTCCCGCTATCTGCAACCAGGGCGTTTCAGCAAATGAGTTTGCGGTGGCATGAAAGTAAGCGATCGAGGCTTCAAAGTGATAAGGGCTTTCTCCCGGCGATGCCGCCGCCTGCTTCAGGTAATCAGCCGCCACCCGGATCATATCGCGGTTCCAGGCGCGGCGGTCTTGTTGCTCCAATTCCAACAGTTCCCCGCCTGGCCCGTACGCGCTTCCCATCTGGATAACTGGAAAAGCATGAGCGCATACAAGGCTTTGGCGTCCGTGACGCGGACGCGCGCCCGGCGGATGGTCTCCGCGTAAGGCTGAGGGCGTCTTCGCAGAGGGTTTCGTCCATTATCTTCCAGCCTTCCGTAAACACCATATACAATACTTTCAGCGCCAGCTGCACTTTATCGCTGCTCCACCACACGAACCCCGACCGGAATGCGACGTCCCGGCCCTTAACTGCTGCCGCTGCCGGTACAGCACTTTGGAAACGCTGTCGGCTTCCATGCCCAGGAGCTCCCCGATCTGCTGCACCTGCAGGCTGAATACATACCGCAACGCCGTAATGAGCTGCACCTTGGGTGGGAACTTCGCATGCATGCAGGCAAAGAGGAGCCGTAGCAGCTCCAGGTCGCCATCGGCCGGAGGGCCCTCCGGCGCCGGGCCGGCCGGGATATGCGTAAGCGGGATGATAACCGGGTTGCGCGACTGCCGGCGACGGCTCATATTGCGCACGGTGGCGTACAGCCAGGCTTCCGGCTGGCCGGGGATGCCCGCGGCCAGGTAGCCGCGGCGGCAGTAAATGCCTCCTGCACCATGTCCTCCGCGTCTGCCAGGCTCAGGAACGGTCCATGAACAGCAAATGACCGGTCATCTTACCGAAGCATTGGCGGTAAAGCTGCTGCAGGAGGGGCGTCAATTGCATATCGCGCGCATCAGGCATAAGTCATCAAAGGTCGGACTTCTATGGCGATTTTGTCTGCCTGCAGGGAAGGACAGCCACCCGCCAGTTTCACGGCATGGTCGAGGTCTTCCGCTTCGATGAGGAAATACCCGCTGACGGATTCCCTTGCTTCGGCGAAGGGGCCGTCTGTCGCAATGTGGTTTTTGCGCAGGTAGCGGGTATCCGGCTCAAGGGGCTCGCCGGAGAGGAGGTGGCCCCGGCGGCAAGTTCTTCGGCCCAGGCGGTCATGGCCGCAATGTCTTCCTGTAGCTCGGTTTCAGACATGGCCGCCAGTTTGGACAAGTCTTCCCGGATGAGGAACATAAATTTTTTCATGGGTTGCATTGTTTTTCAATATAGTGCCGGACTGCGATGAAATCCGGACAACTTCGGAATATTTTTTTCAGTAGTCAAAGCGCTGTTAGCCCAACAATCCAAATGTCGGGAAACCAGTAGTCCGGAAAAAGAAAACGCCGTATTCACTTATTTTGTAGCGTTTTGTATTGTATTTGTAGTGGGCGGAAATGCCCGCCAGGAACTCCCGGCAGGAGAGATGAGCGGTTTCCTTATGAATAAGCGTCCGGAATACACACCAGCTGCCGCTTTCAGCGTGCAAGTGCAGCTTTCATTTTGCTTTTTGATGCTTCATTTCTTGGAAACCTTGTCTATTCAGTGATTCATGGATCGTAGATTCCGTGGGCCAATTAACTTTGCAAATTGAAATCGATTGTGTTTTTACAAAAATCGATTGTGCAAAACGGGGAACAATGAGGGGATTTATGGATGCTTTCACTCTTTTAAAAAACCTTATAGATAACATGGATTTAATGGTACTATTAAACGGTGATTAAATCTTATTTAATACATTTAAACTACCATGATGATCTAATATCATATGATATTGCCGGGCTTTAGATAAACTTTAACATTTAACGTTTATTTTGCATGCAAAATACCTTCCATGCTTGACGGGATTGATCTGCCGATGTATCTTTCAATCCAACTTGTATCGCAGATCGTATAACTGAAGAGAATGGATAATATCCCTTCATAATAACAAACCACGTTTATAACATGTACCATTTACCACCAGCGGCAACGATATACCGCAGATTCGGATAACCCTGATTTCCCGGTTTTACCCCGGCCCCGACACAGACTATGAAAAGACAGTAACCAATACGAATACACGTAATACCGGTACTGTCGCGCGAACACGAATTGCCAAAGGGGATTTCCGGTTCTCATCGAGGGTTCACTTTTTTTTATAGTACCACCATTCAAAGGCATACATGCAGACGGCCTCCCAAAGGGCGCCCGGTCTCGTCGTGCCAATTCCTGCCATTGCACCGGCAATTGCGGGCAGGGGATCCTATTTCGTATAACAACCAATTGCTCCATATGACATATTTCTACCCATCCACCCGCAAAAAGCAGGTATTCCTGCTGGCGCTGTTGATGATGGGAACCGGCGCCGCCGCGCAGAAAAAGGTCTTCAATAAGGCAGACAGCTCCAAATCTGCCTCCAGTGATGCCACTGAGCGGCTCAAACAACTCCCGGTTTCCGTACTAGACACTGCCGGTTATATCCGAAATACGGATATGATGCTCCGCAACAGGGGCGCCATTTCCTCGCCGGATCTCGACCAGGCGCGCAAATTACCCTACTTCGGGGTCAATGCCCTCCTTTCCGGCCGCGTTGCCGGCGTAGATGTACGCACGCCCACCGCAGAACCCGGCAAGCGGAACGCACTCTTCATCAGGGGCGCTTCCGGCCTCCTGCTCAAAAACGGCGATATCTTCGCCGCACAACCGCTCTACGTGATAGACGGCATGCCCATTCAATACGATCATGCCTTCGCGTATGACATCCAACGGTTCGACTTCAACCGCATCGGCTCCGAAATCGACCCCCTTTCCTACATCGATCCTAACGACATCCGCAGCATAGAAGTGCTGAAAGATGCGGCCGCCACCGCCAAATACGGCCCGGCCGCCTCTGCCGGCGTTATCCAGATCTCCACCAAAGGCCCCCGCACCGGCGAGCTCCGCGTGGAAGTAGACGGCTACGCCGGCATGTCTCTCAAACCCTCTCTGAAAGTAATCAACGGCCGCTGGGAACGCGATTTCCGGCTGCCCTTCTATGACAAATATGCCACCGCGGAACAATACCGCAGCTTCCCCGCTTACCTGGCAGACTCCACCAACGCGCAATACTATGGCGCGGCAGACTGGGACGAAGCCTATTACCGTAACGGCTGGATGACGGGCCTCCACGCCGGCGTCAGCGGCGGCTCCCGACTGGCCAGCTTTCGCTTCGGCGTTGGACAGGCCTCGCAAAAGGCGCAGGATAATACCATGGCCCGCCGGTATAACGTTCACTTCGGGATTAATATATCTCCTGTAAAGCGGCTCGACTGGAGCACTTACCTCTCCGCCGCCATGGTCAACCGCGAGCGTAATCAATCGCTGCGCGACCGTATGGGCGACCAGGATTATATCCTTAACCTCGACCGGCCGCCGTCTCCCAACAAGTCGTTGCTCGAAGCTTATTACGGGTACCTGGAAAACGGCATCGACCGCAACCGTAACAACAACGTACGGGCGCTCAACAACCTCACGTATACCTTTACGCCGTACCTGAAATTCAACTCGCGCTTTTCCATCGACTACAGCCAGAATTTCCGTGACCTGTTTGTGCCCAGCACCGTTAGCGATGGCAACAACTTCGCATCTAACTTTGACGGGTTGCAAACGCGCATGACGTTCGACAACTCGCTCGAGTTTTCGCGTTACTTCGGAAAGAAGCACCAGCTGACAATAACGGCCGGCCAGTTCAACCAATGGGACCGCTGGCGCTACATGTACGGCAAAGGCTACCGCGGGAAGAGCGATTATATCAAAATATACGATCCCAGCGAAGCGGGCAATCCCGACAACGGATCGCACAACCTCCGTCTCACGGCCAACTTCAAAGACCGCATCCGCGCGGCGCTGGCCAGTTTCTACGGCAACTTCGCCTATGACTATGATGGCAAGTATAGCGTAATGGTATACCTGCGGCAAGACGGCAGCTCCAACGTACAGGAAGATAACCGCTGGAAGCTGTTCCCCACGGTTGCGGCATCATGGAATGTTAAGAACGAGAACTTCCTTAAAACATCCAGGACCTTCAGCACGCTCCGCCTCCGGGGCAGCGCCGGGAGGATCGGTAAGGTCTTCTCGCTCGACTACTACAAAGACGGTCCCGTTTACAACGTTGAAATAGGATGGGAGGGAACGCCCAACCTGTCTACCTACAACGCCTTCCCGTACTTAACGCCGCGTATGAACTCGGTTATGTGGCCCCGGCATCGGATGGGCCTATACCGACCAGATCAACGGCGGCCTGGATTTCGGTTTCGCTAAAGACCGTATCAAGGCGTCCGTTGACGTGTATGCCCGTACCGACCGCGACCTGTTGCTGAAAACACCCGTAACGCAGGAATACGGTTACTCGGGGATGTGGCAGAATGGTATGGATATCCGCAACTCAGGCGTTGAACTGACGCTGGAAGCGGCCATCATCCAGCATAAAACGCTCTCCTGGTCTTCCGCGCTTAATGCTTCCTTCAACCAGAATAAACTGCTGGCCCTACCGGGCGGTCAGACGGCCGTAGTGCTGGGTAACCGCCGTTTTGAAGTGGGCATGCCGGTAGACCGCTTCTGGCTTTTGCAGAATGAAGGCATCTATGCTTCCGATGCGGATGTGCCCGCGGGCATGACCTACCAGGTATTGCCATGAAAGGAGGGGATCCCGTCTGGATCGATCGTAACGGAGATAATACCATTGACGATAACGACCGTATCATGGAAGGCTCGCACAATCCCAAAGTGCAGGGCGGATGGGCTAATACTATCCGTTACCGCGATTTTGAGCTGAACTTCCTGCTCAGCTACGCATTCGGCCGCAAGCTGATCAACGAGAACATGGCCGCGCGCTTCGATTTCGCGAACCGCGAGGGAGCTGACGATATCGGCGCCGTAAAAGAAGTATTCTACTGGTCGGAGCCGGAAGGCGATATGGACAGGATTCCGCGTTACAACCCCTGGAGCGCGGTGCGCCCGTACCAGGTGAACCAGACGCTGTTCCTGGAAGACGGTTCCTTCGTGCGGCTGCGTTCCGTAACCCTTACCTACAACTTCCGCGGCCCTGGCTGGCCAAACGGGGCCTGAGCTTGCTGCGCGTGTATGCGACGGGTAACAACCTGCTGACCTGGACGCGTTACAGCGGCGGCGATCCCGAAGCTTTCAGCTACCTGGGGTACGACCAGGGCGGCTATAACTGGGCGCAACCGAAAAGCTTCACGCTTGGCTTCAACTTACAGTTCTAATGCAAAAAAGCAATCTCATGCGAAATATATTCATAGGCGGCCTCTTCCTGCTGTTGGCCGCCGGCGGGCAGTCGTGTAAGGACATGCTCGACATTGAAAGCACCCGTGCGGTTACAGAGGAGAATATGTGGGCCACCAAGAACGATGCGTGGGCCGGCAGCTTTGCCTGTTACGGGCTGCTCCGCGCCGCCCTCTGCAACGAAAACGCTTATTGGGCACATGGGGATCTCCGCGCAGGACAATTCACCGTTACCCAACGCGGCGACCTCCAGGCCGTGCGCGATAACCGGCTAACCGCCAACTTTGCCACCATGGATACCTGGCGCGACTGGCGCAAGTTTTATGCGACCATCGCCCAGTGCAACCTCGCCATCGCGAAGCTACCGGGGATCCCGGCGCAGGATGATCGTTATTCTTCCACTGAAATGGAGCTGGACCTGGCGCAGGTACGCTTTATCCGCGCATTCACCTACTTCTATATGGTGCGTATCTGGGGCGATGTGCCGCTGATCACAACAGTGGGCAATGGTGATTTTACGGCGCATCCCCGCACGGACCAGAACGAAGTGCTGAACTTCGCGTTCAACGAAGCGCGCGACGCCATCCTCAAATTACCCTGGCAGTTCGACGGAACCAACCCGGAGCAGCCCGGCAACTACCGCGGACAGGGCATCAGCCACTGGCGTGGTATCCTGGCTACCAAAGGCGCTGGATTCACGCTGCAGGCGCACATCCGCGCCTGGCAAAAGGATTACGAAGGAGCGTTGGAGGCCCTGAAAATCGTACGGACCAACAGTGGCAAAACGGCTTACGGAAGAGTTTCCGTCACCGACCTGACGAGCAACGGCGGCACTTTCCGTGGCCGTAGGAATGAGAATATCTTCCAGCTGGATATGAACTTCGACCATGCCGAGATCTCTACGACCGGCCAGATCGAAAACTGGGTGCTGCGGTATCCCGAAGTATCCAAGAAAGAAGCGGACCTGTATGTGTCGAAAGACAGCATTCTTAACATATTCCCCAATGCCAGCGATACCCGTATCAATACTTTCTTCTCCGACCTTGGCGCCATGCAGCCGATGTTTTACAAGATCAAGATGCTGAACAACGCCGTGAAGAACCCTACGCTGCGGTTCTTTAACTCGGCCATTTCGGTTTTCCGGTATGAGGAATTCCTGCTCCTGCAGGCGGAATGCATGCTGAGAACGGGGATTTCAACGGAGCGCTCGGCCTGCTGAACGAATCGCGCGCTAACCGCAACATCTCGCCGGTAGTCAATTCCGTAACGGAAGCGCAGCTGCTGGACGAGATATTCTGGGAACGCCGCCGCGAGCTGATCGGGGAGGGGTGGTTATGGTACGACCTGGTGACCTTCGGCAAAGTATCCGAATATACCGGGTTAAGCCAGGCAGATATCGATAACGGCGCCATCTACTGGCCGATATCGCGCGCAGCGCTCAGCCTCAATCCCAAACTCGTACAAACCAATTACTGGAAGTAAAAACAGGATTATATGAACAAGTATTCATTCTGCATACCCGTTCTTGCCGCCGCTTTGATGGCAGCAACGTTCTCCTGTGAAAAGAAGAACGTGGAATTCCGTGATATGCAACCCGTCAGGGAAGTGAAAATGTCTACCTACGACTTTCTGAAAACCGCCAATAAAGGCGGATTATACGATACGCTGATTTACCTGCTGGACAAAACCGGCCTGGCGGAAAAGCTGAAGTCGGGCCATGTGACCTTCTTCGTCCCGCAAGACTTTTCCATCGCTTCAGCAATGTACGATCTCAACTTCTCCCGTGAAAAGCGTGGCGATCCCGGCAACTGGACCGTAGACAGCGTTCGTCTGGGCCTTTGGGACACCCTGCTTTCCCGCTACATGCTGGAAGGCAATTACGACCTCGATACGCTGCGTTATGCGGACGGTATGAACCTGGTTACGCCTTACGGTTATGAAATGAACGGCAAGGCCGTTATTACCACCGCTTCCGGCATTGAGAACGGCGGGTCGATGGTGATCCAATATTCCGACAAGAACGAGAGCCGTATCATGAAGAACTGGGTGATGACCACTACGGAAGCGGCAAATCTCAAAACGACCACCGGCGTAGTGCATATGCTGGAACCCAAACACATTTTCGGGTTTTCCTCATTCTCCCGCCTGGCATACCCTGCGGTCCGCCGCCCGTACCTTTCGCAACCGATGAACATCCCCGGGCACATTGAGCTGGGGTATTATGACATCGGCGGGGAAGGACTGGCCTATCACGACAACGAGATCGCGCAGCGGGGAACGGCCAACTTCCGTAAAGACGAAGGCGTGGATCTGGACAATTGTACAGAAGGGCTCTACAATACCGGCTATACCAATATCAACGAGTGGCTGCGCTTTACGGTGAAGATCAATTGGACGGGCAGGTACCGCCTGTATTGCATGGTGGCGTCGCCCAACGATCATGGAAGGCTGCGCATCGAGGTGAACGACGTGAACGTGTCCGGCAGCCTGGGCGTACCGAAAACCGGCGGCTACCAGACCTGGAGAACGTTGACTGTTCCTGGTATTCAGCTGACGGAAGGCGTTCAGACCATTTACCATTTCCTCGAAACAGGGGGTACAATGCGGGCCGTTTCGCATTCATCCCGGAAGAAAGGGTGCCTTACAATATCCAGCCGCACAGCATCCCCGGCGAAATACTGGCTTCGGAGTTCGACTTCGGCCTGCCCAATGAATCGTATTACGATGTAGACGCCGGCAACAAATCGAACAGCAAGGCGGAATACCGTGTGTTTGAAGGCCCGGATTGCGAAAGAATGGCGTCTGTCCCCGGAACGTATGCGCTGAGCCACACCGCCAATGGCGAATGGACCACGTACACGGTAGACGTGAAGCAGACCGGGAACTATAAGATCGTGCTTAATCATAGCGGAAACAACGCCAATGGCAGGGTTCACATGGAGATCGACGGGACGAACGTGACCGGTACCATTGCCACACCAAATACTACCGGATACGGGGTTTACAAAGACCTGGAAGGTCCTGTGGTGCCCCTGACCGCAGGCCGGCATATCCTGAAGTTCTCGGTAGACGTTGCCGGTTTCAATGTGTACAAATTCAAATTCATTCCCCAGTAAAAACAGCAACCATGCAAAAGAAATATACAGGGAACTGGAAGCACATCATCGCCGCCGTGTCGCTGCTGGCTGTGCTGACGGGTATTTCCGGCTGTTATAAGGATTTTCTTCCCGAAGAAAAGGATCACTTCAGCAATAACATGAACTATACGACGGAATCTTTCGTGGCCGTACTGGGCGAAACGAACGCTTTCATCAACGTGTTCAACGCAGACTATTCCACCCAGCCAATGACCTTCAAGATAGAGAATGTGCGCCGTGGCGATAAGTCGGCCGCACCTTTCCTCCTCGACCTGGTAGACACGCGGCAGTGGAAAACCTGGTATAGCGGGCATGAAAAGACGGTCGACGAGATCATGTCTAAAACCTATATCACCAAACGCCCCATCTTCGACATCCGCGAAAACTCTGGAGAGCTCATCTTCTGGAACGTGGATTCCTTCAAGGTGCCCACCGGAATTTATTATTTCGACGTGCGGGTGAAGAACAACGGCGGGGAACGCGTGTTTACCGGCCTGCAACTGGATGTGCGGCGGCCGCACCCGTTTGAGCCTTACACGCACGACGATATCACCGGCATACAAAACCGCTGACCAGCGGCGGCGTAGTGAAAGCCAGCAGCGCCAGCAACGTAAGGGATTACCTGCAGCGGATCATGCCGAGAGACAGCATCGACGTGTTCTTCGTGAAGACCGGTACTGCAAGTAATACGGTATCGTTCCGGTTCTTCAATCCCGATTCCAGCATCATCCCGCTTACCGTGTTCGACATGCAACACTGGGACAGCCTCTATTACTATAGCCCGCAGGCCGCCACACAGGTGAAGTTCGGCTTCAACCGGCAATTCGATACGGACAGTACCATCGTCACCTACGATGTGCCCAATCCCTTTCCCGTGCTGACGGACGTGTCTGGCGGGCTGGACATGGCGGAGATGTACTTCCGGTTCAAACGCGTGAATTTCGGCCGGCAGGAAGCAGGCAACGTGGGCGTAAGGTTTTCCATCCAGGAACCGGGCAACTGGACCGTAGCCGTCAAATTCAGGCAATGGCCGAAGTTCGAGGACGACTGATATCGTAAACACCCAATCAAAAAGAAACTGAAATGCGAAATATATACCTGAAAACGGTAGCGCTCTGTATGATCCTGTTGTTCTTTGCCGGCGGAGCCGCCATGGCGCAGCAGAAGATCACGGTAAAGGAAGGGTCACCGATGCACAGTCGCACGCGGGAATTCCCGGTGTGAGCATCGTGGACGCCGACCTTAAAAAAGCCATCGCCGTAACAGATCCTAACGGTAATTACTCCGTTACCATCGAAATGAATAAAACGTTGCTGTTCAGGTTTATCGGATACGACGATAAATCCGTGAAAGTGACCAAGGCAGAACTCAATCTCCAGATGGCCACGGCCGAGAAATTCCTGAAAGAATCGGTGGTGATCGGTTACCAGACCCGTAAGAAGGAAACGGTGACCGGCGCAGTGTCTATCATCGACAAGAAAGACATCCAGGACGTACCGGTGACCAACCTGGAACAACTGCTGCAGGGTAAAGTGGCCGGGATGAACATCCAGAACCTCACCGGCGCACCCGGCTTCGGCGGCAGTATTGCCATCCGCGGCATCTCGCAGCTGACGGTTTCCGGCTCGGGCGACGAAGCGTTTCTTTCCAGCTCCAACCCGCTGCTGGTGATCGATAACGTACCGATCGACTATGACGGCGGTCTTGATCAGTCCATGCTCCAACCCGGCGCCGCTACCGGTCCGCTTTCCATGTTGCCTCCGGAAGACATCGAATCCATCGAGGTGTTCAAAGACGCGCAGGCGGCATCGCTGTACGGTTCCCGCGGGGCAAACGGGGTGATCGTGATCACTACGCGCCGCGGTAATTCCGCCGTTCCCATCATCAACCTGAACAATGCCGTGTTCCTCAACACGCCGCCGCAACTGCGGCCGGTATGGGGCGGTAACCTGGAGCGGGAGTTCCGTAAATATACCATCCTCAATCACAGTGAGTACGACTTCCTGGCGAAGGGGCAGTTTGGCGGTGCCATATTCCTGACAGACAGCCTGAACGGTTTTTTCAACAACAGCACTGACTGGCAGGGGCTGTTTTACCAGAACACCGTCAATTCCAACCACAACCTCCAGATCAGCGGCGGCAACCCGAAGATGAACTATAAGGCTAACCTGGGTTACCAGATGGCACAAGGTATTATCAAGAACACCGGTTTTAACCGCTATACGGCCAACCTCCAGCTGAACCTCCAGCCTAATGAGCGCCTGCGGATCAGCGGCCAGTTGTACGCCGGCCTCGGTCAGAAGCAGCGCGGCAATGGCGGCGGCCTGACGGGCAACGGCGCGGGAGACGCTTTCTCCAGCTCCCTGCTGCCCGGTCCTTCCCACTTCCTGGACTTCCCGAGCTGAGGGCCTATATCGAGAACGTGGACGATAACAATACCATCAACATCCGTTCTTTCCTCAGTGCGGACTATGAGATATTCAAAGGGCTCCGCCTTACCTCGGCCACTTCATATGATTATTACACCGATACCCGCGACCGCTTCAACCAGGCGTTCAGCAATAACAACCAGACGATCGTTTATGGGTTCATTTCCCGCCGCGGCGAGCTGAACACGCGGAATGGCCTCGCCTACACATTCTCCACCAACAAGGAGAACAGCGAGAAGGGGCATAACCTGCTGGTGACCGCGTTCAACGAAACGGCCATCAAGGAGCGGGAAGACCACATCCGCGACATGCGCAACGGCCCCAGCGATTACTATTGGGGCCCCCGTGGCTACAGCCCCGTTTCTATCCCGGCAACCCCTGGAACGATGTGGACGGCAGGAACGTCAACGGTACGCACGCCAGCGCTACTTACCACGCCACATCGTTTGCCGCGGGCGTGTCGTATAACTTCCGTACCAAGTATAACCTCGACCTGTCGTACCGGGCAGACGGGAACTCCGCTTCCGGTACGCAAAACCGTTATGCCATCAACCCGAGCGCCGGCATCCGGTATAACTTTACCAAGGAGTCGATCTTCAGCGATCTCAATTTCATCGACTTCGGTTCGCTCCGCGCTTCGTACGGCGTAAACAGCCGGCCGTCGGCCAGCCGCGTGAACTCGCTCGGGTTTTACAACATTTACTCCGATTATAACAACATGCCCGCCATCGGGCCGGCATGGACCAAAATGCCGAACCCGTTCCTGCAATCCGAAAAGGCTTACCAGTACAATTTCGGGTTCGATATGAGCATATTCAAAGGCAGGATTTCGGTGAACTACGATACGTATTTCAAACAGACTTACAACATCCTGCTCGACCAGACGCTGTCTGACATAGGCGGGTATTCAGAGATCCAGGTGAACGGCGGCGCCGTGGTAAACTACGGCCACGAGCTGGTGCTGGTGACCCGTCCGTTCGTCTCCAGCAAAGCCGGGGCTTTTCATGGAACCTGACGCTCAACGGCGCGCTCAACCGCAGCGTGCTGACCGAACTGCCGGGAGATATGCAGATGTTCCGGCACAACGACGACGCGGCCATTTCCATCGACCTGGCGCGTAAGATCGGCCGCAACCCCTGGAGCAACTATGTTTTCCAGACAGAAGGCATTTACCAGAATGATAACGATGTACCGGTAGATCCCGTGCGCGGTGTGCGTTACAAAACCAACCGCGGCAACGGCATGACCTACTTCCAGGCCGGTGATCCGCGCTGGAGGGATGTCAACGGCGACTATTTCCTGGACGACCGCGACGATAACATGGTGTCCGGCGATCCCGAGCCTAAAATGACCGGCGGTATCAACTCTTCCTGGACCTACAAAAACTTCACGCTGAACGTTTTTGCCTCATACCTGCTAGACCGTACGCTCGTCAATACCGCCATGGTATCACGCCTTGGTAAGCTGACACAGCCCGCGGCCCTCGAATATTCCGGTCCCGGGGAGGTTCCATCAACATCTACGACCTCGACCTCCTGGATTACTGGAAAGGCCCGGGCGATGATGCCAAATATCCCAACATCTACTACGTCTGGAGAAACGGGCAGATCCGTCCGTTCCGCGCCGACCAGTCGCTCTGGGAAGAAGACGGCTCCTACTTCAAGATCAACCAGATCACGCTGGCGTATGCTTTCCGTGATTTCGCGTTCATGAAGCGGGTGAAACTGCGTTCGCTGCGCGCATATGCAACGGCGTTCAACGTGGCCATCTTCTCTAAGTATTCCGGCCCCAACCCGGAAAACGTGAGCCAGCTGGGCCGCGACAATATCAATGGCTATCCTACCCCGCGCAGCTATACGCTGGGTGTAACTGCTGAGTTTTAACGAAGAAAAAATGAACATGAAAAGGTGGATCACTATATGTTGCTTGTCCGGTTTGATAGCCGGCGCCGGGTTAAGTTCCTGCAAGGACTTCCTGGACGTAAAGCCCAACGACAGTTTCACGGGCGCGGATTACTGGAAGAACGCGGGCGACGCACAGATGGGCGTGAACGCGGCGTATTCCCTGCTGCGCGACCAGTATACCCGTTGCATTCAGTATAATTTTGCGGATTTCCGTCCGGGTAACTACGATTTCTGGAACAAGACCAACTTCCGCGCAATTGCCCAGAACGATCTGCGCAGCCCGTTCGTCAACGGTACCGACGGGGCCAACATCCCCGCGAAGGGTGGGATCAGTGGTACAAGTCCATCGCTGCGGCCAACCTCGCCATCGCCCGTATCGGCGCGATGAATGACGAGCAGATCAATCCACAGGAGAAGGCGCAGCTGATCGGTGAGGCCCGCTTCGTACGCTCCTACGATTACTACTGCCTCATCCAGACCTATGGCAATGTGCCCTTCCAGTTTTCTCCGTATGAGATCGACCTGAAGCCTAAAATGGACCAGGTGCGCATTCTCGACTCCTGCATCGCCGATCTGCGCAGGGCGGCGGATGTGCTGCCCGTGGCCTATAACGATCCTACCTACCGGGCCGTGCGCGCTACCAAAGGCGCCGCGCTGACGCTCATCGCCCACATGTACATGTGGCAGGCAGGGTTCGACAAAACGCGGGCAGACGAGCTGAACAGGAATGCCGCAGACGCCTGCAAGGCAGTGATGGACCTGAACATCTACAAACTGCTCCCGTATGAGGAAGAGCTCGTCCAGGAAATATTCAAAGGGCGTTCTGAAGAAGGTATCTGGGAAATATCCATGGACGTGAACTATGGTAACATCACGGGTAACTTCATCTCGCAATGGGTGCTGCATCAGCCCATCATCAACTCCGCCACCAACGTTTACGGCGGCCTGGGCAGCGAGATCACCATCAAGCGCGAGTACCGGACATCCTGTACCCGCCGGGCGAATCCGACAAGCGCTTCGACCTGTGGTTCGACGACCCGTACAATTCCGTGAACCCCCAATCGCAGATGTACAAGAAATACGCCAGCGTATCCGACCCGGCGGCACGCCGTTTCGACGCCAATATGATCATCTTCCGCTACGCCGGCCTTATCCTGCTCCGTGCAGAAGCCCTCGCCAACCTGGGAGACGACGACGGCGCCCGCGAGCTGCTCAACGAGATCCGCCGCAGGGCACAGGCGCTGGAAGTACTGGGCGTGGAAGGCCCTGCGCTCAAAGACGCCATCTTCCTCGAAAGAGTAAGAGAGCTCTGGGGCGAAGGCCATCGGTGGAACGACCTGGTGCGCACCGGCCGCGTTACCGACATCTCGCAGTGCGAAAACGCATTGTCGCAGGATGAGTTCGACCGTGGCGCCTGGACATGGCCCATCCCGGTTGTAGCCATGCGCAAGAACCCCAAAATCACCCAAACCGCCTACTGGGCTAACTAAACATGTAAACAGAAGCGTATGAAAAAATAATTGCCTGCATGTTGCTCCTGGTAGCCGGCTGCATGCTGTTCACCTCCTGCAAAAAGGAATACTTCAAGGACGGGGGCTCGCCAACCCGGTCTACGATGGCACCATGTACGACTATCTCACTGAAAAGACCCTGTATTTCGATAGCGTTAAACTGATCATCGACCTGGCCGGCATGAAGGACATGTTCGTCAAAGACACGATCACCTTTTTCGCTTTTACGGACGATGCCATCAAAGAAGCGATGGACGACCTCAATTACCAGCGTTTCTCCAACCGCGAAGACTCGGTTGGCATCAGGGATATCGGCCCGGAAATCTGGCGCCAGTTCATCAGCATGTACATCCTCCGCGGCAAAAGACTGGCAGGATCGTTCCCCAGGGTTGACCGCGATAATATCCGCGCCTTCCCGGGCATCAACTACGTGATGCTGAACGGTTACATCCTGAACATCGGCCTGGAGTACACCGACTACCGCGGCGTGGAAGCCGTAGGCCCGCGGTTGCTTTACCTGAACGACGTCACCTTCGACCCTACGGATTTCCGGAAGAATAACTACGTGCGCGTGGCCTCTACAGACATCCAGCCGCGGAACGGGGTGATCCATGCCTTGCATTACCAGCATACCATGGGCTTCCGTCCTGCAGAATTCAGGCGTTTGGCGTTAGACTATTTACGGACCAAAGAATAATGCAATCCATGAAAATCAACATACAAATAAAATGGCTGGCATTTGCGATGATCGCAATGTCGGCAGCCTGTACAAGGGAAGTGGTCGAAAGTAACGGGAAGAATCCCTATGGCGATCCCGTGTTGCCTTCCATCATTTTTGCGGAGAATTCCGTGAACCCGGCCAAAGGGTACGTAAATGATGAAGTGCTGATCCGCGGAACGGGTTTCCTCAAGCACAAAGACAAGCTGGAGGTAATGTTCAACAGCGAAAAAGCTGAGATCATCGAGGCTACGGATACTTCGGTGAAAGTGAAGATACCGGCCATGGGCAGTTCCGGTGCCATCAACGTGAGGGTGGGCGATGAGTTTTACTACGGCCCCTTCTTCCAGGTTTTCGGCGGGCTGCAGATGGATACCTTCTTCCGCAGTCAACCCGGCGCCAACGCGCTCGTCACCGCCATCATTCCTGCTAATGACGACAAATACTTCATTGCCGGAAGGTTCAATAACTACGACAATGCCAATAAGGTTGGCGGTACCAATCGTGCCGCGCGCATCCTGGCTACCGGGGCCATCGACAATGCCTGGAATATGGCTATCAGACCGGGCCGCAGGGCGACGTTTACTCGGCCGTTTACCTGGAAAGCGAACAAAAATTCCTGGTAGCGGGGAGCTTTAACCGGTATGCCCGCACGCAAAACGTGTTCAGCATCGCGCGCCTGGGCTTCGACGGCAAGATCGATTCAACGATCATCGAGCTGCCTTCCCAGAACACCGCCATTGCTTCATCACTGGCCGGCGGCGTCCGTGGCACCATATACAACCTGCATTTGCTGCCCGACGGTAAAGTGCTGGCAGTGGGGATTTCCGGTACTACGTGAAACCGAATTTCAACCTCGTGTCTACCGGCGGCGTGGATTCCATGCATCTCGATTCCACTTTCGTGCAGCACATCATCAAGCTGCATCCGGACGGTGTGCTGGATACTTCCTGGAACTACGACCTTACGGAACACCGCGGGTTGCCAACGGTGAACGGGCGTATTTACAAATCGCACCTGTTGCCAGACGGGAAGCTGCTCATTGCCGGCAACTTCACGACCTACAATGGTCAGCCGGCGGCGCGTATTGCGCGGCTAAACGCAGACGGCACCCTCGATAATTCGTTTAATCCCGGGTCGGGCGCAGACCTGCTTATTTATGATTTGTTGGTACAACCAGACGGGAAGATCATCCTGGCGGGGAGTTTCAACCGGTTCAACGGCGTTGCGGCCAACCGTGTCGTGCGGCTGGATGCCAACGGCGCGGTAGATCCTGCGTTTAACGTGGGCGTGGGGCCAGACGGGTATAAGGTGGACCAGATCGGGCTGCTGCCCAACGGGGCCATAATTCTGACGGGCACCTGGCGTAAATGGGGTAATTACGCACGCAATAACTTCATTGTGCTGAACAGCGACGGAACGCTCCATCCCACCTATAACGCCATCGGCGGCCTGCGTTACGCCACGGCGTCTGACGACGGTACGGTGATGGAGATCATCAACGTAAAAGGAGAAAATGCGGTGATCATGGTCGGCAACTTCGATTATTTTGATGGCCGGGCGGCCAACCGCATCGTGAAGCTGAAGTTCCAGTAGGGTTTTCGAAAAGGACAATAAGAAAAAAGCCATAAGATTTGATCTTATGGCTTTTTCTGTTGTGCGGGCTTGTTGTTTCTGCGTTTGTTGTTGCCGCCTCCGCTGCCGTTACGGGGCTTTCCTTTGCCTCCGCCGCCGCGATGACCGCCTCCGCCGCCTCCGCGGTGCCCGCCACCTCCACCGCCGGATTTGCGGGATTTAGGGGCATATTCGGGAACGGGGCCCAGTTCCGGGGAACGGTGGCTTTTACGACGGGATTGCCAAGTAGCTCTTCGATACGGGCGAAACGGCCTTGTTCTTTCGGGCTGATGAACGTATAGGCGGTGCCGTCTGTGGCGGCGCGCGCGGTACGGCCGATGCGGTGGATGTAATCCTCCCCGTCGTTCGGGACGTCGTAATTAATCACCAGGTCGATGTCTTCGATATCGATCCCGCGGCTGAGGATGTCTGTGGCCACGAGGATATTGGATTTACCGTTTTTAAAGTTCAGGAGGGCCTGTTCGCGTTTATCCTGCTCCAGGTCAGAGTGGATCTCTTCCACGGCAAATTTGGCCCTGTGCAGCACGGCGGCGAGCGTTTTAACGTTCTGCTTCCGGGAGCAGAATACGATCACGCTTTCCTTTTTGCGGCTGGTGAGGATATGCTTGACCAGGGCACTTTCTGTTCGTCGAAAACGACGAATGCTTCCTGTTTGATGCGCTCTGGCGGCTTGGAGATCGCGATGTTCACCTGGATGGGATCCTGCAGGATCTTAAGGGCCAGTTTGCGCATCTTTTCCGGCATGGTAGCGGAGAAGAGGAGGGTCTGGCGATCTTTCGGGAGGAAGGAGATGATCTTCTCGATATCGTCGTGGAAGCCCATGTCGAGCATACGGTCTGCCTCGTCGAGGATCAGGTACTTCAGGTTCTGCAGTTTTACATATCCCATATTGAGGTGCGCGATCATGCGGCCGGGCGTGCAGATGACAACGTCCGCACCGTTAGACAGCGCTTTCTTCTCAATGGCGAACGAGGCGCCGTCGCCCCGCCATACACCGCAATGGAGCTGATGTTGGTGAAGTAAGACATGCCTTCTAAAGCCTGGGCGATCTGAACGGCCAGTTCCCGTGTGGGAACGATGATCATGGAATTGATCTGGTGGTCGTCTTTTGTATGGGAGAGGATATTCTGAATGGTGGGAAGCAGGAAGGCTGCCGTTTTTCCGGTTCCTGTCTGCGCCGAGGCGATCAGGTCCCGGCCGGATAAAATGACGGGGATAACTTGTTCCTGAACCGGCGTAGCGGTTTTGTAGCCCATCGCATCTATACCATCCAACAGATCATCGTCAAAATCAAATTCGTGAAAATACAATGTATATATGCTTTTTTAATATAGGTAATATGTAAAGATAAGGATAAATCCGGCACTGCGGGCACGATTCATCATTAAATCGGCCAGCGCCATGCTTTTGGGAGCATAAAGAAGCCGGAATCCGCTGTAGGCGGGATTCCGGCCGGGTATAGGGATGAAAGGAACGGTTAAGGCGCGGGCGGCGTCTGGCGCAGGCCGGAGGAAATCCGTTTGCCGTAGGTTTTGCTCCGTTTTGCGTAGCAGCAGGGAAGGGAGGGTGGTCTATCTTTGCGGCGACAAAAACGACAACATGAAAAAGTTAACCCTGCTATTCCTTACGATTATTCCGCTGATCTTGCTGGCAACGGCCGCAGGCAAGCGGTCCAGCCGGCTGAAGCAGCAACCGGCATCAACTCCGCCCGTTTCCGCGCCGGTATCCCGGCCCATCCAAATATCCGGCAACACGTTCCGCCTGCCCGCGGGGATCAGTCTCGCCGCGGGTTCCATGAAAGGGCATCATGCCATTGAATGCTCCTGTGACGCTGCGCACCAGGTGCAGCGGTATGGCGATGGCTGCATGGTCAGGTTGCGCTTCCGCCTGCGTAATCATACCGCGGCAGCTGTACAGGTGGTGCTGCCTGGTGGACTGGTTTTCAGAAACGCTTCCGAGCGCGCCAGCGATGCATTGCTGGCACGCCCGGTGACGCTGACCGTACCTGCGGGTACCGTAGGGCATTATCACCTGGACCTGTTCGCGTTGAACGAATCCATTCGTCAGCCCGGGCCCGGGGCGCATACCACTTCGGCCCCGTGGCAGACAACTATGATCTTCAGGCGTTATTGCTGACGCTGGGAGATAAATCCCTGGAAGATGTGCATAGCCTTGCCGTTGCCCAGGACGCTATATGGGAGGTTACAAATGGACATATCCTGAGTGCGGCCCTGGCAGAAAAGATCGCTCGGCTGCCCTGAACCGCCAGAAGAACCATCTACACTGAGCACATCCACTGCGGGCATTGTGTCGCAGCGGGGCCGTCTTCAAAGTATGAGACGGCCCCTTTTTTTGTTGTAAAAGCCGCAATTATTTTTAAGAAGGCATAACGGTTAAGAGTGGTCAATCGCTCTTATCATACAGAAAAACTGTTTCATCACATCAACCAAACACCCCGATATGCCAGGAATTTTACGCAACCTGCTGCTTTGCAGCCTTTTCCCGGCCATCACCCTCGCGCAGTCGCCCCGAAACGTGAACTTCGCGGCGCCTGGGTAGCCACTTACCTGAACATCGACTGGCCAAACCGGTCGCAGACACCCGCCCAGCAAAGGGCCGCTTTTATTGCCATCGCCGACCATCACAAGGCCACCGGCCTGAACGCCCTTTACATCCAGGTGCGCAGCCAGTGCGATGCGATGTATTACAGCGAACTGGAGCCCTGGTCGGCCGACCTCACGGGCACGCAGGGCAACGCCCCCTCCACGTTCTGGGATCCCATGGCTTTTGCCATCGAGGAGTGCCATAAGCGGGGAATGGAATTCCATGCGTGGATCAATCCCTACCGCGCGGCAGGCAACTCCAACAACCTGCCCGGTTTCGCCGCCAACCACGTGGCCAGGGCCCATCCCGAATGGCTCCTGAGCCAGGGCTCCCTCCGCGTCCTGGACCCGGGATTGCCTGCGGTAAGGGATCATATCTCCGCGGTAATCGGCGATATCATACGGCGTTATGACGTAGATGGCATCCATTTCGACGACTACTTCTATCCCCTAATGCTCCGGCCGGCACGGCGCCCTACAACGATTCGGCGACTTTCGCCGATTATCCGCGCGGGTTTACCGTAAAGAACGACTGGCGGAGAGATAACGTGAACCTCCTGATCCAAAGGGTGTACGATAGCGTCAAAACGCTTAAGCCCTGGGTGAAATTCGGCGTCAGTCCATCGGGTATTTACCGCAACAGCACCAATCCCGACATCGGTTCACCCACCGCAGGACTGGAACACTACACTACCCTGTATGCCGATACGAAACGCTGGCTGCAGGAAGGGTGGGTGGATTATATCATGCCGCAGGTGTATTGGTGGATCGGGCAGCCGGGCGCCAATTACGGCGTCATTGTGCCCTGGTGGAACAACCAGGCCGCGGGCCGTCATATCTATATCGGCATCGCCGGTTATAAGATGGGCGATGCGGCGGCAGGAGCGGGCTGGACGGACTCCACCCAGATACCCCGGCAGATCAGGATGAACCGCAGTCATGCCAACGTATACGGTCAGTCGGTTTATAACACCACCAGTATGCGGGTGAACACCCGCAAAGGATTCCGGGATTCGCTGCGTTTATTCATGTACGCGAAGCCGGCATTGCTCCCGGCCATGAAATGGCGCGACAGCATCGCGCCGGCGGCCCCGTTCGGACTTTACGCGGAACAGGCCGGCGACGATGTACGCCTGATCTGGTGGCACAACGGCGATCCGGCAGACCAGCTGAACCGGGCACGCCAGTTCGCGGTTTACAGGTCCGCCACGCCTTCCATTGATACCAATTCCGTAGATCAGCTGCTGGCCATTACACCGGTGGATTCCATCAGTTATGTAGATACTTCGGCGCAGCCGGGTGTTACCTATTACTACGCTGTCACTGCGTTAGACCGCTACCATAACGAAAGCGCCCGCTCCGGACTGGCCGCGAATCTCGCGCCTACGCTTCAGGGGCCGGGCGATCAATTGCTGACAGGTGACGCGGATTGCGGCGCTTCTTTACCCGATTACCGCGACTCAGCCACGGTAGATAATCCGGAAGGAGTGGTCATCACGCAATATCCTGTGCCGGGAAGCCGGGTGCGGCAAAATGATATGGTGCATTTATTCGCCACCAATGCCGGTGGTAAATCGGATACGGCTTCATTCGCCATCCATATCAGCGACACCTTGCCGCCGGTCGTTTCGGAGATCGCGGCATCACCGGCGCTGTTGAGCACGCCGAATAACAAGATGGTGACGGTATCGCTGGATTATTCCGTGACAGATTGCAGTCCTGTGCAGCGCACCGTTACGGTGACCAGCAATGAGCCCGCATATGGCAGCCCCGATATCGAAATCATAAACGATAATACGGTAAAGCTCCGCGCGCAGCGTAATCCCTGGGCAATGGACGGGTATATACGATCACGGTAACCGCCACCGATACCGCGGGTAAACAGAGCGTTCAGACAACGCATGTGCTGGTACCGGGCAATAAGCCCTGGACCCATGGCGACGGGCTTGCGGCTACGGTTTTACCGAATCCTTCGTTCCATCAGTTCGTATTGGTATTGGCCAGCAAGGTGCAGCAACCGGTAGGCATCCGCGTATACAATAACGCGGGCGCGCTCGTGGAGGCACGGCAGGGCCTCGCGGCTAACAGCACGGTATCGCTGGGCGGTAATTACCAGCCGGGCATTTACTATATCGAAATCATACAAAGCAATGTGCGCCAGGTATTGAAAGTGATCAAACTGGGGCATTAAGGCAGATCCATCCAGAACCATACATGAGCGAAACAGGGCCGTCTGACCGACGGTCCTGTTTTCATTTCCGGGAATTCAGCGTATATTCCGTACATGCAATTTACCCGCCGGGAACTGGGCGTGGCGGCCTTTGCCGCCGTTACCGCCTTCTGCGCTTATACCGCCATTTTCTCTTTCCGTAAAGCCTTCAATGTGGGCGCTTTCGGAGGATATGCGCTTTGGGGCATGGATTACAAGACCGTGCTGGTGGTAACGCAGGTGTTCGGCTATATGTTCAGTAAATTTTATGGTATCCGTTTTATCGCGGGCATGCAGCGCAGCAACCGGCATTGGCTGATCTTCGGGCTGACGGGCGTGGCCTGGCTGGCCTGGGGCTTTTTGCCATCGTGCCGCCGCCTTATAACTGGTGGTGCCTGTTCCTGAACGGCTTTCCGCTGGGGATGTTGTGGGGGTGGTGTTTTCATATATCGAAGGCCGGCGCACCACCGATATGATCAGCGCCGCGTTGGCCGTGAGCTTTATTTTCGCATCCGGACTGGCCAAAAGCGTAGCGCAATGGGTGATGGAAGGATGGGGGTGAGTGAATACGCCATGCCGTTTGTGGTAGGGTGTGTGTTTATGCCGGTATTGATCGTTTTTGTATGGATGTTGGAAAAGATCCCTCCGCCGGGGCCTGCAGACAAGGCGCAGCGCATGGAAAGGCTGCCGATGTCAGCGCCGGAACGCCGCGCCCTGCTGATGCGCTTCTGGCCGGGGATTGCCTTATTGGTAGTGATCTATATCCTTGTAACCATCCTGCGCGAAGTGCGCGACAGTTTCATGGCCGATATGTGGCGGGCTTCCGGCGAAGCTTTTCAGCCAGGTGTTTTCGCGGGTACGGAGAGCCTGATCTCGCTGATCATCCTCGTAATGATCGCCGCCATGAGCTGGCTGCAGCATAATTTCAGGGCTTTCCTCGTCACGCAATGGATCATGCTGGCGGGGTTTGTGGTAACGCTGGCCGGCGCCATGCTTTTCTCCGCCGGGCAGCTGGGAATGTATGCCTGGATGCTCCTCGCGGGTCTGGGGCTCTACATGGTGTATATTCCTTTCAACAGCTTGTTGTTCGACCGCTTCATTGCCGCGTTCCGGTTCACCGGGAACGTGGGCTTCCTCATATACATCGCCGATTCATTCGGTTACCTGGGTAGTGTAGGCGTCATGCTGGCGAAGTCGGTCTTCCGGCTGGAGCTGAACTGGCTGGACTTCTACACCGGCCTCGTAAAGATTGCAGGAATCACGGGGATCGCGGGAACCGTATTGGCGATGCTCTGGTTCCGCAGGAAATACCGTGAAAGCGTTGCAGGCTTACAGCAACCAGATCAATAAGAGCGTGATCAGCGCGGGAAGCGCCTGCACGAAGAAGATACGCTTCGTGGCGGTAAGCGCGCCATAGATGCCGGCCACGGCTACACAGAGCAGGAAAAATACGGCTACGTGCTGTTGCCAGGCCGGATCTCGATCCAGATACTCCAGATCAAACCCGCCGCCAGAAAACCGTTGTATAGTCCCTGGTTGGCGGCCAGCGCTTTGGTGGGTTCGAACATCTCTTTGGGGATCTGACGGAACACTTTGGGGCGCGGGTGGTCCACGCGAACATTTCCAGCCACAGGATGTACAAATGTTCTATCGCGATAAGCGTAATGAAAATCAGGATGATGATAGCCATAGGCGTACGGTCTTTCCTGTCAATTTACCCAATTTAATGCCGTTTTGTTCAAAAAATGCCGGTCCCCAGAAAAGGACCGGCGATCGATACACGTTACAGGTTAAATGAATAGGGCTTCATTATTTCGTAATGGAGAAGAATTTCTTTTTCGGGCTCCTGGCGGGAATCAGCGGCAGGATGGCTTCGCCTGCTTCCAGTGAACGGTCTGCCTCGATGAGGCTGGCGCCGTCTTTAATAATGGCCTGGTAAGCTTTGCTGCGCTCTCCTGCATCAGGAAGCTTGTCGTACGTGGGCGCCGTGGAAATCATGCACATCACCCCCGTTTATTCAGGTTGTCGTACAGCGGCTTGAGCTCTGGCTTGTTGTCTGGGCCAACATATGCCATGATGTGCGTCCAGGGAATGCTTTCCTTTTCATATTCTTCCAGCGCCTTTTGCGTTTTCACGAATGCCTCGAACACGATCTCGGGATTGCGTTCGTGGTACCATTTGGCTTCTTTGGCGGTATGAACGGTCACCATCACATGGCCTTCCGCTTTGTTCTTTTTGATGATTGCGGCCGTCATTTCAAAGGGCACGTCTTTCTTATCGAGGATGAGGACGGTTTTGCCTTTTGCCCATTTGATGGCTTCTTCGAGCGTGGGGATGCGAAAATCGGTGACGTTGCCTTCCACATCTTTGAGGCGCAGCTGCTTCAGTTCTGCCAGGGTATAGTCGCCTACTTTACCGGTGCCGGTGGTGGTCCGGTTCAGCGTGGCGTCGTGCATGAGCACGATCACGCTGTCTTTGGTGAGGCGGGGATCGATCTCGAAGGTGGCGGGAGTGTGGCGGAGGGTATTTTCAAAGGCTTCGATGCTGTTTTCAGGAAGCCTTTATTGACGCCTCCGCGGTGGCCGCTGACGAAGGGGATATCGTTCCCGGTATAATGAAAGAAGGAGCGTAGCTCCTTGGCGTTCTTTATTTTCAGCACATGCAGGCCCGACTGCGCGAAGCTTCCGATGGCGCCGCAAAGCAGTGCGCTGCTGAGGAGGATTCTTTTCATGTTATCTGAATTTGGCATTTAGATGTTCTAAGGTGAATGCGCCGCTGGCGTCTAGTGTAAACATGGTGATGGATGCGTTTTCCTGGACAAGCATGCGGTAATTGCGCAATGGCATGCCGAGCTTGTAGGCAAGGAACAGGCGGTTCACGCCATTGTGCGCGGCTACCAGGATATTGCCGGAAGGATGTTTGCGGTGAATGTCCGTGAAGAAGGCATCCACGCGTTCCACGATCTCGCGGCCGCTTTCGCCGGTGCCGCCGGCCCGGTGGAGGTAGGGGTCTTCCATCCAGCGCTGCCAGTGCTCCGGCGCTTCCGCGATGAATTCTTCCTTTGTTTTGCGTTCCCATCCCCGAAATCTGCTTCTATCAACCTGTCATCTTTCTTTACATAGGCGCCGGTGGCAATGTTGGCTGTCATGAAGGCGCGTTCCAGGGTGAAGAGTACACGCCGTCGAATGCGATGCCCTGCAACTGTTCGCGCACAGCTTCGGCCTGCGCGATGCCTTTGGCGGTCAACGGAATGTCGGTCCGGCCGCAATACCGGTTGTTATCAGCGTTCCAGGCGGTCTGGCCATGCCGGAGCAGGTAAACTTTAAGCATATCCTTTTTCTTTCAATTTTTCCCTGAATGCCTGGTATCCCTCTCCGTACGCTTCCGCCAATTCCGGTTCGGGTAACAGGGTCTTTTCGATGTGTGCCATGGCTGCCGCGGCTTCCGCGATACTACCATAATACGTCTGTGACGCGGATAGCATGGCCGCGCCCGCCGCGCCGCTCACTTCCTGCATCTTATGGACCGGAACGCCCAGTACGGACGCCCTGATGCGCAGCCATAACGTGCTGTTACTGGCGCCGCCGGCGGTGTAAACGGCTTTTACCGATTCACCTGAAAGCGATCCTATCATTTCATAAGCCATCTTTTCGATATAGGCCACGCCTTCCATGCCCGCCGCAAATTTTTCCGCGCCTTCCAGTCCGGTGGACAGAAAAGCCCGCGCCTGAGGCGCTACGAAGGGAAAGCGCTCGCCCTGCTGTTCCAGTGGCCAATAGAGCTTGCCGGTAGGGATAAACCCGGCGGCGGCTTCATTGAGGGCGTCAAGGTTGCCGGAGAAATGCTTCGATATCCAGTCGGCCCCGGTATTGCTGGCGCCTCCCGGCATCCATAAACCTTGCGGATGGCGGTGGTTATATAATCTGCCCAGTGGGTCATGGACCGGTTTTCGGTTACACCTTTATCACAAGCGTGGTGCCGATGGTGGTATTCCAGGCGCCGGGCGTTACCGCTCCGGAAGCGATCTGAGATGCGCATCCGTCTGTCATGCCGGCCGTCACCAATACATTTGCAGGTAAGCCCGGAATGCGGACAGATAACTCACCGACCGGCGCGCCGGAGGGCACTACATCCTGGAGCCAATCCCTGCGTACCGGCAACTGGTTCCAAATATATTCCGGCCAGCGTTCGTTTGCTACGTCGTACCCCGATTTTAACACATTGGTAAAATCAGTGACGCCGAAATTTCCGGTGAGTTTACCGGTGATGAAGTCGGCGGCGTGAATGAATTTGTAGATCTGGCGGGCCTTTTCCGGAAATTGTTCCGCGAACCAGACCATTTTAGGCAAACCGCTGGTGGTGTTGAACGCCGTGTAGCCTTCCGGGTGGTATTGTTCCGCCAGCGTCTTGCAGCGCAGGCCTTCGGCCGACTGGCGGGCGTCGCTGTACATGATGGCAGCATGCAGGGGAGAGCCGTTTGCATCGATAGGGATCACGGTGCCGGAGGTGCTGGTAACCCCGATGGCGCGGAGGTTTGCTGCGGCCGGATGCAATGCCAGTTGTGCCAGCAGGCGTTCGCAGGCGGTCCACCAGGCTTGCGGTTGCTGTTCTTCCCGTGATGCGGCGCTTAAAGGGAAGGTTTCGCTGTGTGAAGCCAGTACCCCGCCATCCGCATCGGTGAGAATGGCCCTGACGCCCTGTGTGCCAATGTCTAGCCCGATAAAAGTATGTTCCATGAGTGTTTTACTGTTAAAGGGCGGGATCAGTTCATATTCCTGAAATAATCCCGTGTTTTTTCCCATTCCGCATAGATGGCGGCGTAATGCGCCTCTTCCTGCGGGTGCACCGTTTCAACGGAGCCGTCCATTTGCCCGTCGATCCCCAATGCTTCGTTACAGATAAGCGCTCCGCCAACGGCGGACGACTGCTGGAATCCGGCGCGCATCTGCACTTTCTTGCCGGTGAGGTTGGCGATGAGCTGGCGCAGCGTCAGGCTTTGCAGTCCGCCGCCGCATCCCCAGATGTAATCGGGCTGGTGGCCGGCTACTTCGGCAAGAATTTTATAGTTCTTAACGATGGAGCATGCGATGTCGACCATCGTGGCCCATACGAAACTGCCACGGGTGAGGAGGTGAGAGACCGGCGCTGGGAAGATGAAGCCGCCCCGGGTGAGAGATACTTCTTCGTCTGCCAGCAACGAGCCGAGGCTCGCCATGCAGAAGGTGTGGCGGTTTTCGGCTAGTTCCTTTTCGATGACATCATAGCCTTCGTTGGGATAGAAGATTTCTTTCAGGCGCTGGTAGTTGAGACCGGTGACGCCGGCGTTGGCTTCGAAGACAAAGCGGCCGGCAACGATGTCGCGGCTGGTCCAGTGCGTTCACCGGCATCGAGGGTATAATCGCCTGTGAGCTTTACGATGGGAGTGGTAGTGCCGGAAACGATGACCATATCGTCTACGGCGGGACGGGTGCTCTTGATGGCAAGCTGCGTGTCGCCACCGCCTGCGATGACGAGCGCGGATGAGGGAATATTCAATGTATTCGCTACTTCCTGCAGCACGGGCCCTAATACAGACGAGGACCGGCGAAGCGGCGGCAGGAGAGAAGGCTGCAAATCGAATGCCGAGCAAAGCGCATCGCTCCATTGCATTTGTTTTACATCGAAGAGCAGGGTCTCCGATGCCTGGAGTGCTCGTATTTCGCGACGCCGGAAAATTTGTATTCCACCCAGTCGGAAATGCTGAGGAATGACCTGGTTTTAGACCATATCTCAGGCTTGCGCTCTCGGATGCCTACCAGCTTAAACGCGGAGAACAGCGAGGTCGGATAGCGGCCGGTGAGTTGATAGACGCGGCTTTTGTCGTTAAGCGTGCTTTCCCATTCACGACCGCGGTGGTCGATGTTGGGTAGCCCGGTGAGTGATGTGCCGTCGTCTCCCAGTAGCACGATGCCTTCGCGCTGGCTGGTAGCCGTTATGGCGCGGATGTCTGCACCAGGCGCCGATGCAAGAGACAGGCGGGCCAGCCGCAGGATCTGTTGCCAGAGCGCTTCCGGGTCGAAGTGGAGCGCGTCCGGGTATAGCGGGTCCTTTTCATAACGGATGTCTTCGCGGGACACGCCGAGCACCTGTCCGCCGGGCGTGGCAACGGCTACGCGAACGTTGCCTGTGCCGATGTCTGCAATGATGTATGCGGGTTGTTTATCCATTGACGGGAGTTGGAAGTATTTGACGATTGGCCAGCTCCCGGATGTTCCGGCTGCCGTTGGCGAACCATTGTATAAGGGCTTTATTCATGATGGCGACGTGGTGGTCTTCCACTTCGAACGTAGCGCCGGCGATATGCGGCGTGGCGATTACGTTCGGATGGTCGATGATGCGGTAATCTGTTTCGTCGGGCGGCTCGTTGTCGAACACGTCTAATACCGCTCCACGGATAGCGTTGATTCCAGGGCGGCAAGCAGGTCTTCGCGTTTTACCACGGCGGCACGGGCCGTATTCACAAAAATGGCGTCTTTTTCATCAATGTCAATACGCGGGCATCGATCATGTCTTTCGTTTCTTCCGTTACGGGCAGGTGAACGGATACTACGTCGGATGTGGAGAAAAGCTCTTCCAGCGAACATTTCGTGTATACCGGATCATATTCCGTTACGTATGGATCGAAGAACCGGATATCACAGGGATAATTGCGGATCATGCCGGCGATCAGTTGCCCGATAGCGCCGAACCCCACCATGCCCACGGTTCTCCCGGCCAGTTCGTTGCCTTTGAAATGAAGGTAGGAGTCGTGCGCCCCGGCCTGCCAGTTGCGGCCTTTCAGCCAGTCGATGCCCGGGATGGTATTGCGCAGGAGCATGATGACGTTGGAGATGAACATTTCCGCTACGGCCTGCGCATTGCGGGCCGGCGTGAAAAATACCGGGATGCCGAGTGCGGAGGCCTGTGCAACGGCCACATTGCTGGGAGTGCCTCGGCACACCCCGATGAACTTCAGCTGGGGAACGCTTTGATCACATCGGCGGTTACATGGTCATGTTCGGTGATGAGCGCGTCTGCCCGGGAATCCGTCAGCAGTTGTATCAGTTCTGCTTCGTTCCAGGCGCGGCCGTTGGGCTTCCACGGCCGGTATACCGATTCTCCGAAAAGCTGGTCTATTTCCTGGATGCCTTGCTGATGGTAAGGAGCTGTAATTAAAATGCGCATGTTTATATCGGTTGAGTTGCTGCTGTTGGTTGCGTGTGGTGAATGGTTTTAGCGTTGTTGGGCAGGGTGATGAAGCGGGTGATGACGGCGCTTACGATATATAAGGCCGCCAGTATCCAAATGACGCCCTCTTCACCTACGATTCCGATGAAGAGCCCTACGATGGCGGGACCAACGAACACGGGGAGCCCGGCGCCCAGGTTAAGGATAGCCATGGCTGCGCCTTTATCTTTCTTAACGAGGGAGGGTACGAGCGCCGTGAGGGGAACGTATCCCGCCAGCAGGGCGCCCCAAAGCACGCCGGCGGTCATCACGGCCCAATAACTGCCTTCCCAGATCTGCGGTGCGTAGAAAACAGGAGGGTGCTGAGCGCGCAACCAACCCCGCCGAACCACATGATCGTGTTGCGCCAGCCGAAGAGGTCGCCCACGAAGCCGAAAATGAGATTGAAGATGATGTTGGAGGTAAAGATGGTGCCCCAGATGGTGAGCCATTCCGTGGTATCGAATCCGTGCCGCGCCATGTACATGGGGAGAAAAACGGGAAAAGCGAACTGCGCGGTGGTGTTGATGATGCGAACGATCCCTCCCAGTAAAACCTTCGGCTCTTCCCGGACGATCGTGAGGCCTTTAATCAGCTCTTCCATCCTGGAACCGCCGGCAGACTGACGGGAGGGCTTGCTGCGGTTAAGCAGCAGGGCGAACACGGCGCCGAGGAGCGCCCAGAAGAGGGAGGTCCATAGCGTATTCAGGTGCCCGAATTTAGTGATGGCCCAGCTGGAATAGTAAGCGCCGAGAACATTGAGGCCTCCGGTAAACACGAACCAGAACCAGCCCACGGCGCGGCCGAGCTGCTGCTGCGGACTACTGTACGCGATCCAGACGAGGAAGGAATAGGCGAACAGGGGATATCCGAATCCGCGGAGCGCATAGGTGAGGAGCATTACCGGGACATTGAGCTGCGGCATGCCGAAGCCGACGAAGCCGACCGTACCCAGGCAATACAATAATAAGCCGAGGGCCATGGTGCGGCGGACGCCGTAGCCTTCCGCGAGTACGCCGGAGAACCAGGCGGAAATGGCAATGGTGATGCCATATACCGTGAAGAGGGTTGCGGATTGCTGAACGGACATGCCGTGATCGACAAGATAAGGGCTTAGCCATCCCTGTTCGATGCCGTCGCCCATCATGAAGATCATAACGCCGAGGTAGCCCCAGACGAGTTGGCGCGGGATGCCTGCTTTTTCTAAAGTGTTCATGGTAGTATCAGTGTTTCGTGGAATGAAATGGGATCGGAATTGATTTGAAACTTCCTAAAAGTAGAAAGTAAACTTAATTAAACAAAATTAAAATAAAGTTAAGTTTGCCATCGATGGCAGTTTTACTTGCAAATCAACGGTTAACATGGAAATAATAACAGTAATTGGGGATATTGTCGTAAAGAATGTACATTTGGTGAAAGATAATTTAACATTAAGAAAGCCGCCACGCATATGAACATCACGGAAAGGCATCAGTTGATACTCCAGGAATTACAGGAAAAGGGAAAAGTAGATATCCAGGAACTGAGCGATATGCTCCAGGTTTCGGGTGTTACCATTCGAAAGACCTCAAACTGCTGGAGGAAAAGAAGCTCCTTTTCCGTACCAAGGGCGGCGGCTCCACGCAAAACCCCTATGCCATCGAGCGCCCGATCAACGAAAAGGAATTCATCCGCATGGAGGAGAAAAAGAAGATCGCGCGCACGGCCATGGAACTGATCGGGCATAACGACTCCATTATCATCGGGTCAGGTACCACCGTATTTGAACTGGCCCGTGTCCTGCATCCCTCCAAACATATTACCGTCATAACCCCTGCGCTCAAAGTAGCGCTGGAGCTATGCAACCGCCCGAATGTAGATGTGCTGCAGATCGGCGGGCTCATCCATCAAAGCTCTTCCGCCGCCGCGGGTTCGTTTGCCGAACGGCTGCTGGACGATATCTCGTGCGGGGTCCTTTTCGTCGGTGTTGACGGCATCGATCCTGAATTCGGCCTTTCCATTACCAACCTGGCCGAAGCCAGCCTCAACATGAAGATGATCGGACTGGCGCAAACGGTAGTCGTGATGGCCGACAGCTCCAAGTTCGACCGTCGCGGTATTGGCCGCATCTGTAGCCTGGAACAGGTGGATTATATCGTGACCGACAACCAGGTTGATGCGGGAACGGTACAAATGCTGCAGGATCGGGGCGTGAAAGTTATCCTCGCTTCCTGAAATTCTCTCCCATAATGTCAGAAATTGAGTAAATTTACGGACTTGAGACAGCGTGCAGTTTACGCAGTGAACCTACGTTTCCCTTGTAAGCAGTCTTTTTATTAGCAGCATATTCCTGGATTTTTAGAGCAGTCGGGCGCATTCCGGATAATTTCCGACTAACCGCTGTGTATATACAGCTTCATACGTCCGGGAAAGCAAACTGGTGTGCATCCCGATGGAATCATTTGAAATCAACCTTTATAGAACACCAGGTATGTTCCGTATCCTCTCTTCATTAAGCCCTCGGCTATCTGTAGCCGTTGTAACAGCCGTCGTATCGATGGCCGCCTGCAATTTGCGGGACACACGTGCATTAAATGCCGGTATCGCCCAACAAGCATTTAACGCCAATTTCTCTCCTGTCAATAATTCTGGAATCGCCGCCGATTTGTATTGCTCAGCCTGTCTCGAATTGCATGGCTGCGCTATCGGGTCTATGGAAGTATTCACAACTAACCAATCATCATGCTCCGCAAACGCCTGACATTTCTCAATGTATTCTTAGCGGCCTTCGCGGCTGTCACTATTTTGTTGGCTGGCTCATGCCGGCAACATGGTTCCACGCAAGTAGAGAACAGCGCTAAAGCCGGTCTTGCAGACACGGCTTCCTCCGGAATCTCATCCGCTCGGCAAGAAGCATAGCCGACAAGTACCCGGATTCCTCTCTGTTCATATTCGATTCAACGTATAAGGTTGGCCTGGCTGCAAAAGATACCGAGCATTGCGGTAAGCCTTTGGGGAAGAGGCATGGGGTGATCGATACCGGGAACTATTTACTGGGGAGAGAGTTCTACCGGCAGGCGCTGCAATATTTTTGTCGATGGACAGCTTTTATCTCGCGGGCAGGGCGGCTTCCGGCATCGGTGGCAGCTTCCTGCAAACGGGTGATTCGGATTCAGCGGTGGATGCCTGCCTGTATGCCATAGAACTTTTCACGAAGTCGGGCGACCTTAGCGGCAGGGCCGTAGCTTACAATAATATCGGCATCGCTTTCAACCGGATGTCCCAGGGATAAGGCGATCGAGTATTGCCTGAAGGCACAGGAGCAATACCGGATCAATAAGGACACCGGCAACCTCGTACGCGCAATTATCAACCACGGCAGCTATGTATATTATCCTGAATCTACCCCGATATACCAGGAGGCGATCGCGTTAAGCGAGCAATCGGGTTTTACGGTTGGGAGATTTTACGGAAGATTGGCGATGGCCGACCGATATTTGTCAGTGATGAAAAATGATTCAGCGCTCATATGGCTGAAACAGGCGGAAGATATCTCAAAGAAAGTTACCATCCAGAAACCCTATCTCCACACGTTGTATTCCATATTCGCACGGCTTTACTATATGGAAGAGCAATATGAACTTTCAAGGCAGTATCACCTGAAATCCACACAGATGGCCGAAGAACTAGGAACCTCGCCATGCTCGTTAAGGAATACCGCGTGGCTACGAAAGTGAATATATTGTTAGGGTTGAAGGACGAAAGCCTGCGGACTTACAATTTATACAATGATTATCGCGACAGCGCGAACGATATCCAGATGGCGAAAACGGCCAGCGAGCTGGAAACGAAATACCGTACGGCGGAGAAAGACGCCGAACTGGCCCGCAAAGAACTGGATCTTGCGCACAGGCAGCTGGATATCCGCACCCGGAATATCGGGCTGTTGACATTGTCTGGCGCTATTTTACTGCTGCTGTTAGGCGGCGGGGCCTATATGTTGCACATACGGCAGAAACAGATGTTATCTGCCCAGAAAGTCATCACCCTGGAACGGGAAGCGGAACTGACGAAAGTGCAGGCCGCAATGGAAGCTGAAGAGAAAGAACGGGCCCGCATCGCCCGGAACCTTCACGACGGGGCCGGTTCCATTTTATCAGGTGTGAAGCTATATCTTTCCTCTCTCGAAAACCAATACCAGGACCTGGCCGGATCATCCGCCTACCGCGATACGATCGGCCTCCTCAATGAAGCCGTTACAGAAATCCGTGAAACTTCCCACAATCTCATGCCCAAAACGCTCCATCTCGAAGGTATCCATACCGCCATTCATGATTATTGCGACAAGATCGGCCGGAGCGGTAACCTGGAGGTCGAATTTCAGTCTTATGGAGAGCCTGCGCGTTTTGATATCGATTTCGAACTGATGGTGTTCCGCACATTGCAGGAGTTGCTGGGAAATGTAATGAAGCATGCCGGAGCGAAGCATGTCCTGGTGCAATTGGCGTTCAGCCCGGATACTTTCACCATGACGGTGGAAGACGATGGCAGGGGATGAGTGATCAGGGCGCCGGTAAGGGTATCGGCATGTTCGCCGTCAATTCCCGGGTGGAAGCATTCCGTGGTACGATGGACGTACAATCCTCTCCACAAGGTACCTCCATTACACTGGAGTTCCCTGTGCCGCTGGAGCATACGGTTGGCCAGGTATAGCAGTTACCCGGCAGTAACAAAATCTCTAAAAGTGTCATAACCTTTCCGAACATGCATTATACCAGGTGTTTTGTTTTTATTCTTCGTTGGTTGCCGGCGATGCTGCTTTTGCCAGCTTTGAAAGCGCGATCCCAATCGGTGAATGAATTGTCTGCCGGCCACCGCCGATATATAAACGAAGCTACCAGCGATACTGCCCGTGCCAATAGGTTGGTCAAATATGCCATCGCGCTGTTTGAAGTGAATACCGATTCGGCTTATGCCGTTGCGCATGAAGCCCTGGCGCTCAGTCAACGTAAAAACTTCACTTACGGGATTGGCCGGTCTAACCAGATGATATCGCAACTGGCGCTGTTCAGCGGTCTTTTTGATTCCAGTCAGCGCGCAAGCCTGCGGGCGCTGGACGCATACCGGCGGATCAGCGACAGCGAGAATATGGCGCGGGTACTGACAGGCATGGGATATGCCTGCCTCGAATCCGGTAAGCTGGACTCCGCCGTCGGGTATTTTCTTTCGTCGATAGAAACCATATCGGTGGCGGACTCGCTGGTAAAGGCGCATCCCTACAACGGCCTTTCACTGGCATTCTCGCATATGGGACAACCGGAAAAGGCGCTTTATTATAACCTGGAATGCGGGCGATTGTATGCCTTGCGGAAAGACACGGATAATCTCGTTAAATCACTCATCAACCGTGCCGGGTTGATGGAAGAAAGCGGGCAACTGGTGGATGCGGCCGGCGCATGCCGGGAAGTGATCCGGCTCAGTGATTTGTCCGGATACGATATAGGAAGGTTCATTGGGCGCACCAGCCTCGGAGACCTGCTTTCCGGCATTCCGGGCAAAGCCGATTCTGCCAGGATGTCCCTGCAGGAAGCGGAAGCAATCATGCTGAAAGATGGTATTACGGTGGTTCCCCTTCACCGGGCCACACTGTATACCGGGCTGGCAAAAGTCTATTACTCGGAGCATAACTACCTCCAGGCAAAAAGGTACATGAGGGAAGCATTGCAATATGTCTCGCAATCCGGTCAGGTAAGCGCCATCATGGACGCGCATCTGCTGATGACCCGCATCCAGCTGCAACTGGGCGACAAGGCTGCCTCACTGGCATCATTGAACCAATACATCCTGTACCGCGACAGCCTCCAGCGCAAAGACGTGGCGGATAAGGTGACCGAACTGGAACTGAAGTATAAATCGCTGGAGAAAGACAAATCGCTCGCCGATCAGCAGCTGGCTATCACCACTAAAGACCTGGAACTGCGGAAGAAAAGCCAGCAGCTGATCCTCCTGGGCGGCGGGCTATTGCTCGTGGTAGCGATAGCTGCCGGGCTGTTCGTGCATTTCCGGCAGAAGCAACAGCTCCAGGCGCAACAGATGCAGCTGATGCAAAAGGAGTCAGAACTGGCAATGGCGCAGGCAGCCATGGAAGGAGAGGAGAAGGAACGCGCCCGCATCGCCCGTAATCTGCACGACGGCGCCGGATCGATTTTGTCAGGGGTGAAACTGTACCTCTCCTCACTTGGCAACCAGCATATTGAACTGGCCAACTCATCTTCTTACCATAATAGCCTTGCACTACTAGGTGATGCGGTGACGGAAATACGCGATACGTCACATAACCTGATGCCAAGGCTTTTGTTTGAGGAGGGGATTGAGCCCGCGGCCGGCGCTTACTGCGAAAAGCTCGGGCGGAACAACTCGCTCGAAGTGGAATACCAGTCCTACGGCATTCCCCGGCGCTTTCACCCCAGTTCGAACTGATGGTATACCGGATGTTGCAGGAGCTGCTGGGCAACGTGATCAAACATGCGGAGGCTGCTCATGTGCTGGTACAGCTGAACTTCGGCGAAGAAAGCTTTGCGCTTACCGTTGAAGACGATGGCAAGGGGATCGATGGCTCCAAAGAAGGAACGGGTATCGGGATATTCAGCCTGAAGGCCCGCGTAGCGGCGTTTGGGGTGCCATGGACGTGCAGTCTTCCATAAAGGGTACATTCATAACGCTGGAATTTCCGACCAGGTTCGCCACGTCTTGAAGCGGCGCATCTTCCGTTGTTGTTACGGGTAATCGGATATTTACGTAACTTCCGTTTTGCATGAGAAGACCCAGCAGAAAACCCGGAGAGCCCGATGTAAGCTTCAGGCAGCGCATGGCGGCGCTGAAGAATTTGCCAGCATTTTTCCGGCTGGTATGGCAGACCAGTCCATGGATGACCACCGAACATCCTCCTGAGGGCGGCACAGTCTGCTACCCCGCTTGGACTGCTTTATATCAGCAAACTGATCATCGATGAAGTGGTCCGCCTTACGCAATCTACGGGCGGGCAAGACTATACGCACCTCTGGCAGCTGGTTGCCGCGGAATTTGCGCTGGTGGTCGTCTCAGGCGCTTTGGGCAGAGCTATCTCACTGGTGGATGGCCTGCTCGGGGAACAGGTCGCCAACCATACTTCGGTGCGTATCATGCAACATGCCGCTACGCTCGACCTGGACCAGTTCGAGGATTCTACCTTTTACGACAAACTGGAACGGGCCCGCCAGCAGACCGCCGGCCGCACCCAGCTCCTCAGCCAGGTGCTCACCCAGTGCAGGACGTAGTTACCATGATCTTCCTGGCCGCAGGATTGCTGACTTTCAGCCCTGGCTGATCCTGCTTTTGCTGGTGGCCGTATTGCCTTCCTTCTTTTCAGAAACGCACTTCAATGACCGCTTTTACGCACTGGCGTGGGGCGAAACGTCCGCCCGCCGCGAATTGGATTATATCCGCTTCCTGGGCGCGAGCGATGAGTCCGTCAAGGAAGTGAAGATCTTCAACCTCAGCCGATACCTGGTAGACCGCTTCCGGTCGTTGTCGGATAAGTTTTACAAGGACAAGAAAGCGTTGTCGGTCCGCTATAATATCTGGGCAGTGGTGTTTTCATTGATCGGCAGCGCCGGATATTATGCCGCATATGTCATCATCATCCTGCAGACCGTCCGCGGGCAACTGACCATTGGCGACCTGGCATTCCTGGGCGGTTCTTTCCGCCAGTTGCGCAGTTTGCTGGAAAGCGTACTGATGCGTTTTACCAGCGTTACGCAGGGCGCTATTTACCTGCGCGACCTGTTCGAGTTTTTGAGATTTCGCCCCGTATCACCCAGCCGCAAAAGGCGCGGCCTTTCCCGAATCCCATCCGGGAGGGGTTCGTGTTCGAGAATGTGGGATTCAAATACCTGAACGCCACGCGCTGGGCCAACCGTCACCTTAGTTTTACCCTCCATGCCGGCGAGAAACTGGCCCTGGTAGGGAAAACGGCGCAGGCAAAACTACGCTGGTGAAATTACTGGCGCGGCTTTATGACCCCACTGAAGGCCGCATCCTGCTCGATGGCCACGATCTCCGGGAATATGACCTGAACGAATTGAGGATGCAGGTAGGGGTTATCTTCCAGGATTTCCAGCGGTACCAGATGACCTTTTCGCAGAACATCGCCGTCGGCAATATCGCAGAAGTAGATAACATGGCCCGGATAGAACAGGCGGCGGAGAAAAGCATGGCAGACCTGTTGTTCAGCCGGCTCCCTGCCGGGTACGACCAGATGCTGGGCCGCCGGTTCAGCAACGGCGTAGAGCTATCCGGTGGTGAGTGGCAAAAGGTGGCCCTGGCAAGGGCGTATATGAAAAATGCCCAGCTCCTTATCCTTGATGAACCTACCGCCGCGCTCGACGCCCGTGCGGAATATGAAGTATTCCAGCGCTTCGCCGACCTGACCCGCGGCAAAACGGCCGTACTGATCTCCCATCGCTTTTCGACCGTCCGCATGGCAGACCGCATCCTGGTGCTGGAAGGCGGCGAGCTCCTGGAAATAGGAACCCATGAGGAACTGATCGCCAAAAAAGGCCGGTACGAAGAATTGTTCACGCTCCAGGCGGCCGGTTACCGGTAAACTGATCATAATCATATTTCGGAACCGGATTCCGATGTAGGTTTGCGTCATGGAAAAACAACAGACGGGGCAGCAGCACGCCCGATCCATTAAACGTTTCCGTATCATCGCATGGCTGGAGGGCCTGTCTTACCTGCCATCATCTTCATATCCATGCCCTTGAAATATTTCTTCGGGGAGCCCTGGCTCAACAAGCAGCTTGGCATGGCACATGGCCTGTTGTTCGTGCTGTACGTGGTACTGGCCATCGAACTGAAAACGGTGCTGCAATGGTCCATGAAGAAAACAGCCGTAGCGCTCGGCGCGTCCGTAGTGCCTTTCGGAACTTTCTTCCTCAATGAAAAGTGGATCCACAAATAATAGTATTCTCTATCTTTCTTTACGATAATTTAGGCAAGCAAAAAAAAAGGGAAGCGTTTTCGCTTCCCTTTTCTATTGTGGCGGATGAGAGACATCAGGAAAATGCAGGCTCGTCGGCACTGGGACCGTAACTGCCAGGGATAGGCACATCCAGCAGACGGAGGTAAACGCCCAGCTGCGCCCGGTGATGTACGATCTGATTATAAGCCATACGGATGATCTCCGATTTCGGATTTATGCCATGCACCTGGTCGCCGGTTCGGAGGGTCCAGGGCTGGCCGAAGGTGGATTCATCTGCCTGTTCGAGGCTGGCGGCGCCTTCTTTCAACGCCTTTTCGTGAATGGCCACGAGGTCGTCTGCACTGCTGACCGCCGGGGGCGTATATTCCATCGCCGCAAAATCGATCCCGTCTGTCTCAATGGCCATTTTGGCCCAGGAAGGAGCTCCGCAATGTGAATCGCCAGGTTGCGCATGTCCATGCTTTTGGGATGGGGGCGCCAGTCCAGCTTATCGGCCGGGATGCGGCTCAGCATCTTGCGGGTGGTAACGGCTTCGCGGGCCATTTCTTGTAATAAAGAAGGAATAGTTGCCATGATAATAGGTTTTTGGTTTGATGATACAAAGATGGCGGCGGGGTTTGACAACCCTATGTCAGCAGCTTTCGCATTTTTTTCTGTAGATTTAAAAAATTCCACTTCATGCGCACTGTTGTATTACTATCCATCCCGTTCATATTCTTCGCCTGTCAGTCTGCTCCCTCCAGCCAGCAAGCCGCCGCAACGGAAGGCGAGGCCAGCGCCCATTGCTATCGCAAGGTAACCGGGCGCGATACGTTCGAGCTGCAACTGGTGGTGAATGACGGAGATGTAAAAGGTGTGCTGGCGTATAACTTTCACGAGAAAGACAAAAACAATGGTACGGTAGATGGCATTTTACAAGATAATATCTTCCGTGGCAAATACCATTTCACCAGCGAGGGCGTTACCAGCGACCGGCCGGTGATCTTCAAGATGATGGGCGATCAGTTGTACGAGGCCCTGGCAGACAGTGCAGACGCCAATGGCGTGCCTGTCTTTGCAACAGACGATGCGCGCCTGCGCTTCGATCCTTCTCCTTACTCCAAAACCGACTGCAAATAGCGGTCAGACCGGACAATTTTCGTGGTAATTAACTAATTGGATAGGCGCCTTCTCCATTTCGAAACCTTCGTATTTGACGAGGATCTCGTCCAGTACGGCATTGATCTCGTCGGGATCGGCAAGCGTTACGAGGCGGTTGCGGAATTCTTTAATGCCGGGGAGCGCTTTAAGATAAGTGAGGTAATGCCGGCGCATGGAATAGATACCCGCCTGGCCGCCGCGCCATTGGAGCGATTTGGCCAGTGTTGCTTGCAAACCGATATCCGTTCAGCAACTGTGGGAGCCGGCAATTCTTCGCCGGTGTTGAGGAAATGACGGACTTCCCGGAAGATCCAGGGTAGCCGATAGCGGCGCGCCCGATCATGATGCCATCGATCCCGAAACGGTTCTTGTACTCCAGCGCTTTCTGCGGACTGTCGATATCGCCGTTGCCGAAGATGGGGATGTTTATGCGGGGATTGTTTTTCACTTTGGCGATGAGCGACCAGTCGGCCTCGCCTTTGTACATCTGGCAGCGGGTGCGGCCGTGAATGGTGAGGGCTTTGATGCCCACGTCCTGCAACCTTTCTGCTACTTCTTCTATGTTTTTGAGTCTTCGTCCCAGCCGAGCCGCGTTTTCACGGTAACGGGCAGGGAAGTGGCTTTCACGCAGGCTGCCGTGAGGCGGGTCATGAGGTCCAGGTCTTTAAGGACGCCGGAGCCCGCGCCCTGAGACACGATCCCCTTTACCGGGCACCCGAAATTGATATCCAGGAAATCCGGCTGCGTGAGGTCCACGATGGCAGACGCCTGCGCCATCCGCCCTTCGTCTCCGCCGAAGATCTGAACGCCCGCCGGGCGCTCCTCGTCGAAGATGTCGAGCTTGCGGCGGCATTTCGCCGAATCACCTACCAGTCCTTCGCTGGAAATGAACTCCGTATACAGCAGATCTGCCCCGTTGGCCTTGCAGACCACCCGGAACGGCGGATCGCTCACGTCTTCCATGGGCGCCAGGAGGAGCGGGAATTCGGGCAGCGTTATGTTGTCAATCTTAACCATCGCGGCCGCAAAATTACGAAAAATCAGGTATTCCGGCCTTTTTCGCCCGGGTAGAGGTACATGACGGTGTCGCTCTGGATGAAATCCTTGCTGCGAAGGTCAAGCGCGGTCAGCCGGCCGTTGAACCCTGCGCCGGTATCCACGTTCCAGACGTTGCCGGCATGCATGGGGTTGAATTCGCCGTAATTGATGGTTGGGGTATGGCCGATTATGATCTCGGAAAGAGGCGCAGCCGCCTTGGATAGCTGACGTCATCGGGTTTGAGCTTCGGGTTGAGCGCCAGCGCCATTTCCCAAAGGGTGCGGTCCCACATGTAGTTATACTGATACCGCTCGAACTCGGGGCCGTGCATGGAAGCAAAGCCGGCGTGGATATAAAGGCGGTTGTGCTCGTCGGTATAGAATTGCCGCATGCGGCGGAAAAAGGCCAGTGCTCTTTACGGGCTTCCGGCAGGACTTTTTCATAACTCGCCACGGTGGCCCTGCCGCCGTGCTGGAGCCAGAGGTCGAGGGCGTCGCCGCCCAGCCAGTTCTCGCACCAGGCATCGTGGTTGCCGCGCAGGAAAACGCAGTTAAACCTGCGGTCCAGTTCCATCAGGTAAGCGATGGTTTCGGCTGATTCGGACCAGCCGTCTACATAATCGCCTAAAAATATCAGCCTGTCGTTCGTATTGGGCCTGATCCGTTCGATTATCTGCTGCAGTGCCCTGTATGCACCGTGAATATCTCCGATCGCAAAAGTTCTGCTCATGTGGCAGCTAAATTACGCTATTTGCCGTTAACCTGTTGGCCGCGGTGAGGCGTGAGCAGGGAAAACACGACGATGTCTCCCCAGCGGCCTTGCCAATATCCGCCTCGCGGAAATGCCCCTCCTGACAAACCCCGCGCCCGTCAGTACTTTCTCGCTGGCCGTGTTGGCCGGGTCAATGATGGCTTCAACGGAATGGAACCCGTACGTATCGAAACCCTGCCGGAGCACGGCGGCGAGCGCTTCACGGATAATGCCCTGGCCATGGTACCCGTCGTGCAGCATATAACCGACCTCCGCGCGGTGGTTCGCCGCATCGATCTTCACATAACCGATCACGCCTATAACCTTGTCTTCTCCGGCGATCGTGATACCCCAGTTTATGGCGGTATTGCTCTCCGCCAGCTCCGCAAAGCGGTTAATTAATGCCAGCACATCTTCATGGCTGGTGGCCAGCGGCCGCGGTATAAATTGCATGAGCGCTGGGTTAGACCGCAGATAAAACATGTCTTCCACGTCTTCATGACGGATGGGGCGAAGCAATAACCTGGGCGTCTGGATCTGGGGACGGGCGACAATTGAATGGTAAGCATGTTCCCAAATTAAGGGAAATCATGCTTCCATCGACAGCTCTTTTTGTAATTGGTAAAATTCCTGCCCGAAGCGTTTTTAAAGTATTTCGAGAAATGAGACTTATCCTCGAACCCCAGGTGATAGGCGATCTCTTTCATGGAATAATTCTCTTTGTGGGTGGCCAGCATGCGGGCCTCAGACAGGATGCGGCGGCGGATGTGCTCACTGGCCGTTACCCCGGTCAGGTCCTTTAACGTCGTGTTGAGATGGTTCGCCGTAACGTGCAGGTGCGAAGCGTAATCGGTCACTTTCTTCAGCAGGATGAACTGCTGGTCGAGCAGGGAAATGAACTGGCGGACGAGCCCCGTTTTCCGGTCGGCCGCATAACCGGTACGCGGTGCGGGCAGGCATCGCGCGATCTGGCGCAGGAGGATTTTGAGGTAGTCGCGGATCATATCGAGGCGGTAAGGGCGGTCAGACTCCCATTCTGCCCTTATCAGCTGCAGGAGCTCGAAGGCTTCCGGGCGGTTACCGGCATCGATGCGCAACACGGGCCTGCCCGCGGCGCCAAGCAGGCAAAGCTCGTACACGAGCGGGATGTAATGGATGAAGTCGTGGGTGAACGTATAGGAATGCCCTTTGGCATCGCGGGAAAAAGCGCCCTCGCCCGAGGCGGCGCTGCGGATGAAGTAAAGCCCCTCTGTAGGAACGATCTGGTTGTCGAACAGGCAGGCGCCCTGTGTCAGGTGCACCAGCTGGATCTCATCGGATGCGCCGCCGGTACGGGCGGGGAGCGGCTGTAGCCGGAATGTCTGCGTATGCTGTGCTTGCATGGGAATGGGTTTTAGGCCCATAGATTTGCGATTGTTGTGCCAGACGGATGTTCATTCGTTGTAATTGCCTGTAGGAGGGGATTTGATGCAAAATGTAGAGCATGCCGGATCCGGCGGATTCCGCGAAATGCCGGTGCCGCCACGAAATATCATGACACGAGCCATCGTGGTTTATTATCTTCATGACATGAAATGTATGATAAGCATCTTTCTCCTGCTGGGTATCCTGGCGCAGGAGGCCATGGCGCAGCGCCGCAAGCCCGCCGCCAAAAAGCCCAATATCATCCTGATCTATGCCGACGATCTTGGCGTGGGCGAGGTCGGCGCCTACGGACAGCAAAAGATCGCCACCCCGCACCTGGACCGCCTCGCCAAAGAAGGCATGCAATTCACGAAGTTTTATACCAGTACACCCGTATGCGCTCCCGCGCGCTGCATGCTCATGACCGGCCGCCATGGCGGTCACAGCTATATCCGCGGTAATTATGAAATGGGCGGCTTCGCCGATTCCCTGGAAGGCGGGCAAATGCCCCTCCCCGAAAACACCATGACCATCGCCCGGATGCTCCGGCAGGCAGGATATAAAACAGGCGCCATCGGCAAATGGGGGCTTGGCATGCACTTCACCACCGGAGACCCCAACAAACAGGGCTTCGATTATTTCTACGGATACTACGACCAGAAACAATCTCATAACTTCTATCCTTCGCACCTTTGGGAAAACGGCCGGTACGACAGCCTGGATAATCCTTACATATACGTCCATACACCGGTCAACCCATCCACCGCGACAGATAAAGACTTTGACAAGTTCAAAGGCAAGGAATATGCCATCGATAAAATGACCGGCAAGGCCCTGGATTTTATCCACCGGAATGCTGATCAGCCTTTCTTCCTTTACCTGCCTTATACATTACCCCACGTATCGCTCCAGGCGCCAGACAGCGCAGTGCAGGCATATGCAGGCAAGTTCAATGAAAAACCCTATTATGGCAATAACGGCTACTCCGCCACAAAATATCCGCTTAGCACTTACGCGGCTATGATCACCTACCTGGATTCGCAGGTGGGCATCGTGATGGACGCCATCCGCAAAGCGGGGCTGGACGAAGAAACGGTCATCCTCTTTTCCAGCGATAACGGCGCCACCTTCAACGGCGGTGTGCAGCCCGCATTCTTCAACAGCGTGGCCGGCCTGCGCGGCCTGAAAATGGATCTGTATGAAGGGGCATCCGCGAGCCGCTGCTCGTGCGCTGGCCCGGTAAAATAGCCGCAGGCTCAACGTCGCAGTTGCTTTCCGTGCAATACGACCTTATGGCAACCTTCGCCGACCTGGCCGGCATACCCGCCCCGGAAAACGACGGTATTTCGTTGCTCCCGGAAATGACGGGCAAACCCGGACGTACTGCCGCCCGCGACTACCTTTATTTCGAGTATCCCGAAAAAGGCGGTCAGCTCGCTATCCGCATGGGCAAATGGAAAGCCGTTAAAACCGGGTTGAAGCAGGATGTGCATCGTCCCCGGGAGCTGTACGACCTGGAAAGCGACCCGGCTGAACAGAAAGACCTGTCTGCACAGTATCCCGATCTGCTGGCGCGTTTCGACGCCATCGTCAAAAAGGAACACCGGCCCGCACACATCCGGGAATGGGAGTTCCTAGATGTGAAATGGCCCAAAGAAGGGAAGTAATCCGGCGGAGCAGGACGCACCGGGACAGTTAACCCCGGTGTTTTTATATATTAGGCGCCATGAAACGCTTTTTCCTTCTCTGTGGCCTGTTTGCCGCACTGCAAACCGCCGCTCAGCAGCCCGGCGCACTTCGTTGCGAGCACCTGGCGGCTCCGCTGGGCATCGACGCGGCGCAGCCCCGGTTTACCTGGAGCATCCTGAACGGCGATCAATCCGCCTGCAAGGTAACCGTTCGCTCGGGAATTGGAGAGGTCTGGGCTTCTCCCGTCATGCGCAGCGATGTAGGTTTCCTCCGGTATGACGGGCCTGCGTTGCAACCTTTACCCGCTATGAGTGGAGCGTCACCATTTGGAATAAAGAAGGCGCAGAGGCTACGGCCAGCGCAACCTTCGAAACCGGTATGTTGCAACAGCGCGCCTGGAAAGGCGCCTGGATCAGCGATGTCAACGACGTGGACCTGAAACCGGCCGGCCTGTTCCGGAAAGCATTCAAAACAGATGGGAAGATCCGCAGCGCCCGTGCATATATCGCCACGGCCGGTTTATATGAATTGTATGTCAACGGTACCCGCATCGGCGATCATCGGCTCGATCCCATGTATACCCGCTTTGACCGCCGGAATCTATATGTAACCTGGGATGTCACGAAGGAATTGCAGAACGGCGAAAACGTGCTGGGCGTAATGCTCGGTAATGGCTGGTACAATCACCAATCCACCGCCGTATGGGATTTTCATACCCCGGCGCGCGCGCCCCGCTTTCTGTATGGACGTTCGCATTACTTATGACGACGGCCGCGTGGAAACGGTAACCACCGGGAAAGACTGGAAAACCGCTACCGGCCCCGTCATCTTCAATAGCATTTACACTGCGGAACATTACGATGCCCGCCTCGAAAAAGAAGGTTGGGCGAAGCCGGGGTTCAACGACAAAGATTGGCAACATGTACTGCTGCGCGCCGCGCCTTCCATGAACGTTACCGCCCAGGCGATGGCCCCCGTGGCCGCCTGTGATACCCTGCCGGCGAAGCGCTTCCGCAAATTCAGCGATTCCCGTTACTTATATGATCTCGGTCAGAATATCTCAGGTATCTCCCGGATCACCCTGAAAGGCCCCGCCGGAACGGTGTTGCGCCTGCGACATGCGGAAAGGCTGGATTCAGCCGGGCACACGGATCAATCCAATATCGACGTGCATTACCGGCCCACAGACGATAAGGACCCTTTCCAGACAGACATTTTCATCCTTTCCGGCAAAGGGAGGAAACCTTCATGCCGCGCTTCAACTACAAAGGTTTCCAGTACGTGGAAGTGGAAAGCAGTCAACCCGTGGAACTGAAAAAGGAAAGCCTGACCGGATACTTCCTGCATAGCCGCGTGGAACCGAAGGGCTATGTGCATACCTCCAACCCGGTGATGAACAAGATATGGGAAGCCACCAATAACTCTTACCTCTCTAATCTTTTCGGCTATCCGACCGATTGCCCGCAGCGGGAAAAGAACGGCTGGACCGGCGACGCTCACCAGGCTATCGAAACGGCCCTGTATAACTTCGACGGTATTACTGTGTACGAAAAGTGGCTCAACGATCATTTCGACGAACAACAGCCCAACGGCGTGTTCCCGTCCATCATCCCGACGGGCGGGTGGGGATATGAATGGGGAACGGCCCCGACTGGACGAGCACCATCGCCATCATCCCCTGGAACATTTACCTTTTTATGGAGACACGACGCTGCTGTCCCGTTCTTACGATGCCCTGCGCCGCTATGTAGACCATATCACGGAGATCTCGCCTTCCGGCATCACCACCTGGGGCCTGGGCGACTGGATACCCGTCAAATCCAAAACGCCGGTACCGTTCACATCTACCGCTTTTTACTTTGCCGACGTTACGATCCTTGCCAGGGCGGCGAAGCTGCTCGGTAAATCGGCGGACCATGAACAATATACCGCCCTTGCCAACCGCATTAAAGATGCGTTCAACGACAAATACCTCGATCGTGATAAAGGAATCTACGGACAAGGGGTACAAACCGAATTAAGCGTTGCGCTGTATTGGGGCCTGGTGCCGGATGCTTACCGCGCGAAAGTAGCGGAAAACCTTTATAAAGGGTAGTAGCCGATAACTTCCACCTGGATGTTGGCCTCATCGGCAGCAAGGCGATCCTGAACGCGCTCAGCGAAAATGGTTATGCCGATGCGGCCTGGAAAATTGCCGGCCAGGAAGATTATCCCAGCTGGGGCTGGTGGATCAAAAACGGGGCAACCACGCTGTATGAAAACTGGCCCATCAATGCCAAAAGCGATATCTCCCTCAATCACATCATGTTCGGAGAGATCGGGGCCTGGTTGTACAAAGGGGTGGGCGGCATCTTCCCCGACGAGCGTCATCCCGGCTTCAAACATGTGCGTATGAAACCCAATTTCGTAAAAGGCCTCAGTCAGTTCGAAGCGCATCATGATGGCCCCTACGGCCGCATCACCTCCTCCTGGAAGCGCAAAGGGAAAAAGTACAGTACACCATGACCATCCCGCCCAACAGCTCCGCAACCCTCGAATTACCCGGAAAACGCCCATTAACGCCGGCCCGGGAACACACACATACGAGATTGAGGGCTAAGTAAAGAACCGTCTCCGGCAAATTCATGCCATTGGACGTAATTACTTTAACCTCATGACCGTACTGTGACATTGTTGATAGTGGATTAGATTATTTAGTGTTGATTATCAATCATTTAATAACATTCCTTCAGTCAAGGGTTTGTCGGTGTTTGGCTAAAAGCAGACCGAATGTTGACCGAACGTTGACTGAAGGAAGACTGAAGGAAGACTGAAGGAAGACCGAATTTTAACTGAAGGTTGATAGAATGTTGAGGGAAGGAAAAAGGTAAATAAGTCAAAAGCCTGTCGCCGCGGTTCCGGCAGACAGGCTTTTTCGCCAGGGGTGACTGGCGTGGTTTCAGGGTTTTCAAAGTAATTCCTTTGCGTGGCGGATGTTGCTCTTGATGGTTTCCCATACTTCTTCGAACTCGCCGTTCAGCATCAGTTTTGTCATGGAAGCTGCCATCCCGCGGACCTGCGCGAGCTGGATCTTCGGTGGCATAGCCAGCGCATTGGGGTCTGTCATAATGTTCAACAGGATGGGGCCTGGCTGGGACAGGGCCTGGCTAATAGACTCTTTTACCTTATCCGGCTGGGAAATGGTGATCCCGGGGAGGCCATAAGCCTGCGCCAACATGGCGAAATCCGGGTTATGCATGTCCGTCTGCCAGTCGGGGAGCCCGGCTACTTCCATTTCCAGTTTCACCATGCCGAGTGAACGGTTGTTGAACACGATGACCTTCACCGGGAGCTTATATTGCGCGATCGTGGCCAGGTCGCCGGTGGTCATGGATAGCCCGCCGTCGCCGCAGAGCGCCACCACGGTGCGTTCGGGCGCACAAAGCGCCGCGCCGATGGCCTGCGGGAGGGCATTGGCCATGGAGCCGTGGTTGAAGGAGCCGAGCAGATCGCGGGCGCCGGTGGAGGAGAGGTAGCGTGCCGCCCAGACGCAGGTCATGCCCGTATCTACGGTGAAAACGGTATCTGGCGGGGCCAGATCGTTGATCGTTGCGGCCACGAATTCGGGGTGGATTTTATTTTCCCCGCCGGCGTCTTTCACATAAGACTGCAGGCGGTCTTTTACTTTGGCGTATAGCTTCAGCTCGTCGTCCAGGAAGCTGCCTTTGGGTTTGGGCTGAATGAGCGGCAATAATGCGGCGAGTGTTTCCCGGATGGTGCCGTGAAGCCCCTGGTGCAGGTGCGCCCTCCTTCCTAACCGTTCGGCCTGCGCGTCGATCTGGATGACGCGGGTGTTATCCGGGAGGAAAGGGGTGTAGGGAAGTCGGTCCCCAGCAGCAGCAAAGTATCGGCATGGTGCATGGCGTGATAGGCCGAAGGAGGCCCAGCAGGCCGGTCATGCCCACTTCAAAAGGATTATCGTGCTGGATGGCCATTTTGCCCCGGAAAGAGTATCCTAAAGGCGCCTGCAGGGCATTGGCCAGTCGGTCACCTCCGGGTGCGCGCCGGTAGCGCCGATACCGCAGAAGATGGTCACCTTTTCGCTGGCGTTGAGCGTTTCGGCCAGTTGCGCCAGCTCGCCGGTGGATGGGATGATGCCGGAACGGGTAGGGAAGATGGAATGGGAGGATTCGGCTTTTTCAGCGTCCATCTCCGATACGTCGCCCGGCAGGCCAAACACCGCCACGCCGCTGCGGCTCACGGCCGTCTGCATGGCCATTTGCAGCATCCGGGGCGCCTGGGCGGCGGTGGTCGCCATTTCACAATAATAGCTGCAATCGTCGAAAAGCTTGTGGATGTTCGTTTCCTGGAAGTACCCCGACCCAAACTCGCGGGACGGAATGGCCGAAGCGATCGCCAGCACAGGGGCGCCGGAACGGTGCGCGTCATACAGCCCGTTGATGAGATGCACATGGCCCGGTCCGCAGCTGCCCGCGCAACAGGCGATCTTTCCCGTCAGCTGCGCTTCCGCACCGGCGGCGTAAGCGGCCGTCTCCTCATGGCGGACGTGCACCCACTGGATGTTGCCATCGCGGCGGATGGCGTCGTTGAGATGGTTGAGACTGTCGCCCGTTACGGCGTAAATTCTTTCCACACCCGCGTCGCGCAGCATTTGAACGATCTGTTCTGCAACAGTTTGGGCCATTTGCGTGTTGTTTTTTCAGAGTTATAACAGGCATCCGGAGGAATAGTTGTCTGGATTCAAGATATTTTAAATGAATCGGTTATGATATTAGTTACAGGCGTTACCGGCCATCTCGGAAAACTGGTTTTACACCACCTGCTGCAACGTACGGATGCGGCGAACGTAGCCGCGCTGGCGCGGAACCCGGCGAAGGCGGAAGGATTGCATGTGGCGGTCAGGCAGGCGGATTATAACGATCCCGCATCGTTGGTGAACGCCTTCAGGGAGTGGACCGCCTGTATTTCGTGTCGGGCAACGATGTGGAGCGGCGGCTGGAGCAGCATTTGAACGTGGTAAACGCCGCACGTGATGCCGGGGTGGGACAGATCATCTACACCAGCTTCCAGCGGAAGGATACCTCGGGCCGGTCGCCCATCGCCGCGGTGGCCGAGGGGCATTTAAAAACAGAGGCGGCGATCCGTGCGTCAGGCCTGCCGTTTACTTTCCTGTTGCATAATCTTTATCTCGACTTCGTCCCGTTCTTCATTGGCAAAGATGTCGTGGATAACGGGGTCATCTATCAGCCCGCCGGCGAAGGGAAAACGGCTTTCGCCGCCCGGGCGGATATGGCGGAGGCGGCTGCGAATATCTTATTATCCGATGGCCATGCCGGCCAGTCGTATAACTTTTCGAACACCGCCGCCTGGAGCTATGGCGACATTGCCGGCGTAATCGGTAAAATCTCGGGCCGCAAGATCGAATACGTATCACCGGAACCGCAGGAGTTCCTGGCCACGCTACGGCAGCAGGGCGCTTCGGCCGAGGCGGCGGATGCCGCACTGTCGTGGGCGCTGGCCATCAAAGCGGGAGAGTTTGACACGCCAGGGCCGGAGCTGGAGCGTATACTTGGGAGGCAGCCAATGCAGCCTGAAGCGTTGCTGGCAAAGGTGTATGGAAAGTGATAATCTGATCTGTATCGAAAGACTTGAAAATCTTGGCAGGCGCCAAGATTTTTTTGTGCCGCAGATACACCTTTGTGGCGTAAACAAAATGTACACGCATCATGAAGCAACACAAAACACTCCGCATCCTTTCCCGCATTTATATCATCTTTTCCGCCATCAGCCTGCTATATGTAAGCATAATGGCCTTTGCAAGCCCGCAGGCAGTGATGGACCTGGTGCAGGTCAAACTGCCGAATCCCGATTCATTCAGTTCTATCCGCGGCGTGTATGGCGGGGTGGGGTTGACGATCGTGGTGATGCTCCTGCGTTGGGCTTTCCGCGACGAGAAGCAGGGCTTGCTGTTCCTGGTGATGTTATGGGGTTTTTACGCGTTGTCGAGGTTGATGACCCTGGGCATGGAGGGGCCGTTGGGCGCTTTCGGGCAGCAATGGCTTATGACGGAATCATTCCTGTTTATCGCAGGCGCTGTTTTACTTTTCTTCCAGGCAAGGACCGCCCGGTTAGAGCGGGCATAAACGATCTGCATGCAGGCATGCGTGCGGAGAGATCCACGCCGGCAGCCGTTTGTGCTGCCGGTTTTTTGCTTTCCCTGCCGGCCCGCCAACCCGTAAAGTTTTACCGCCCGCCCCGCATTCCCTCCGTTCATGTAACAAATCCCGCCCGCCCGTCAAGCACCTGCTAAACAAGTTGATACCCTCGTTTTGCCACGCCAAGGCCCCCGTTTTCCTGCATTCCGCTGATTTAATGCTAAAACGATATAGCCGGGCATTTGAGCAAGGGTAACCCGCACGCTTTACCACCCGTGGATTTTCGGCCCGGGGATGGAAACAATAGTTATTTTGAGCCACTATGGTACAAAAATCGAATCGCAGTTTTGTAAGCCGGTCCATGATCGGCTTTTTGTATGCATGCGGCGCCGGCATGATGCTGGCCCAGCCTGCTGCGGCGCAATCCGGAAAATGGGCGCTGACGGACCTGTCCGCCTTCCGCCAACCCGGCGGCGCATGGCAGATCGCCGGCGACGCGTCCGCCAGACTGAACAAACCCGATGCCCTCGAAACCGTAAAAGGCACCGGCGTACTGGTGAACCTTCCCGGTAAGAAACAGCATGGGCAGGATCTCTACTCCAATTTCCAACACGGAGATATCGACCTGGAACTGGATTACATGATGGCCGCGGGTTCCAACTCCGGCATCTACTTCCAGGGCCGCTACGAGCTGCAACTGCTCGACAGCTGGGGCAACCCCGCCCCACGCGCAGGCGATAACGGTGGTATCTACGAGCGTTGGGATGATTCCAAACCCGAAGGCCAGAAAGGGTACCAGGGCTACGCCCCCGCCAGAACGCCAGCAAGGCCCCGGCCTCTGGCAACACCTGAAGGTCTCCTTCCAGGCGCCCCGCTTCGACGCAGCCGGTAATAAAATTGAAAACGCACGCATCATCCGCGCCGAACTCAACGGCGTAACCATCCACGAAAACGTTGAGCTCCAGGGCGTAACCCGCGGCGCCGATGGCAACGAAGCCGCCACAGGCCCCTGCGCATCCAGGGCGACCATGGCGCCGTTGCATTCCGCAATATCAACATCACCGATTATTCCGCCCCGCGCCCCACGCTCACAGGCCTGGAATACACCGTATACAAAGTAGCCAACGCCCGCGAGCTGGACCCCTCCACCGCTAAAGCCGAAGCAAAAGGTTCGGGAACAGGGCTCACCGCCAACGCAGGCCCCTTCACCCACGGCTACCAGCTCCGCTACACAGGTAAGCTCAACGTTCAGCAGGCCGGCGACTATTTCGTAGCGGTGATCGCCTCCGGCGGCGGCGCCAGCCTGAAAGTTAACGGCAAATACATTGCAGCATACGGCGGCAACGGCAGAGGTAAAGTTACCCTTCCCGCCGGCGCTTCCGATGTAGAGATCATCTACGGCCGCGAGGGCGACTGGGGTGCGCCCACCCTCGGGTTCGCTATCGCCGGCAACGGCCTCCGCGAAACTCGTTTCGGCGATCCCATCACGCCGGACGATACCGACCCCATCCTCGTGGAAGCAGACCAGAATACCCTGCTCCGCAGCTTTATGGATGTACCCGGGCGCGAAAAGATCACCCACGCCATTTCCGTTGGCAGCCCCGAGAAAGTACATTACACCTACGATCTCGATAACGGCGCTATCGTACAGGTATGGCGCGGCCGCTTCCTCGAAACTACCCCCATGTGGCACGAGCGCGGCAACGGCACCGCGCGGCCCATCGGCGCCCTCCAGCGCTTTGGCATGCCCGCCTTCACCCTCAACCGCCTGGCAGACGCCGGCGCCGCCTGGAATGCAGATTCCACCGGCTCCGGGTTCCGCCCCAAAGGATATGTGCTCGATGATAAGGACCGTCCTACATTCCGCTACCAGATCTTCGGCAGCGCGGTGACAGACGCCATCCGCGTACTCCCCGACGGCTCCGGCTTCACCCGCTACCTGGAAGTGAACGCACCCGCGGCCGATCTCTTCGCCAGGCTCGCTGAAGGCGCTCAGATCGAACAGGTGGATAAAGACCTGTACGTGGTAGACGGCAAATCTTTCTACCTCCGCCTAACCGACGCCGGCGGCGCCAAACCCGTGGTTCGCACCTCCGGCAACCGCCAGGAACTGATCGTTCCCGTTCGCGGCAAGCTGAGCTATTCCATCCTTTTCTAACCAATGACTGAATGATCGCAATGAAGCATATAATCAAAAAAGCGGCGATGTGCCTGCTGCCGCTGATGACGCAACTGTCTTCCTCAGCGCAGGAAACGCCGAAAGAAGAAGACTATTTCCGCATCCTGAAAGTGAGTGCGCCGGAAGGTACGCTCCTGGAAGTCGGCGGTCTTGCCGTACTGCCTAACGGCGACCTGGCGTGGCCACCCGCCGCGGCGATATCTACATCGTGGAGAACCCCTCCAGCCGCCGCCCTCATTTCCGTAAGTTCGCCTCCGGCCTCCATGAAGTGCTGGGCCTCGCTTATAAGAACGGCGATCTCTACTGCGCGCAGCGCGGTGAGCTGACCCGGCTTTCCGATACCAATAACGACGGTAAAGCCGACGTGTATGAAACCGTATACGCCTGGCCGCTCTCCGGTCACTATCACGAATACAGCTTCGGGCCTAAACTGGCGCCCGACGGATCCTTCTTCGTATCCGGCAACGTTGCTTTCGGTAACGAAGAATGGTGGCGCGGTGAAAGCCGCGTTCCCTGGCGCGGTTGGGTGATGCACATCGCCCCGGATGGCAGCCAGATGGAGCCCTGGGCAACCGGCATGCGCTCCCCTGTGGCCTCGGTATGATCGATGGCGAACTGTTCTACTCCGAGAACCAGGGCGACTGGATGGGCTCTGGTGGCGTTTGGCAGGTACGGAAAGGCGATTTCGTTGGGCACCCCGCCGGCCTCCGGTGGACCGACATGCCGAACTCCCCCTCAAACTGAAAGACGAAGACTTATACAAGCAGGTAGACCAGCGCCGCATCCGCAACGACCAGGGCCGTATGGTGAAGCCTGAGAACGTGGTGGACGAGCAGTTCAAAACGCTCTTCGAAGTGAAGAAAGCCATCCCGCAGATCAAACTGCCGGCTGTGTGGCTTCCGCACGGCGTACTGGGTATCTCCAACTCCGAGATCCTCCCCATCCCCGAGAATACCTTCGGTCCCTTCGCCGGGCAGATCCTCGTGGGCGACCAGGGCCAGAGCAAGATCATGCGGGTGGTGATGGAAAAAGTAAAAGGTGAGTACCAGGGCGTAGCCTTCGATTTCCGGGCGGCTTCCAGTCTGGCGTGCTGCGCATGGCCTGGGGAAAGACGGTTCCCTGTACGTAGGCGAAACCAACCGCGGCTGGGGTTCCGCCGGTGATGCGAACGAAGGTTTGCAGCGCCTGGCATGGAACAACCGCATCCCCTTCGAAATGAAAACGGTTAAAGCAATGCCCGATGGCTTCGAAATCGAGTTTACCCTGCCGGTAGACAAGAAATCCGCCGCCGACCTGGCCGCTTACTCCGTGGAAAGCTTCATCTACAAGTACCATCCTGTATATGGCAGCCCTACCGTGAACACCGAAAAGCGAAGTGAAAGGTGTGAAAGTATCGGAAGACGGCACCAAAGTGCGCCTGATTATCGATAACCTGCGCCAGTACTACATCCACCATATTTCTGTAGACGGCGTGCGCGAGAAAGATTATTTCTATTCGGCCGTGCACCCCAGCGCTTACTATACGCTCAACAATATCCCCGACGGCGCCAAACTGGCCATGAGCGAGGTGAGCACCCGCAACTCGGTGAAAGAAGCTGAAGCCGCCTCCGCCAAAGCGAAAGCAGCGGAAGCCGCGAAAGCGAAAACTGCGCCCGCCAAAGCTGCCACCAAACCCGGCGAAACAGCCGCAGCCAAGCCGGCCGCTCCCAAAGCCGCGACCTACGAGGAAGTAAAGCCCCTCCTGGCGAAATATACCTGCTCCGCCTGCCACAACGCAGACAAGAAACAGGTAGGCCCCGCTTTCAAGGACATCGCGCGTAAAAAGTACACTAACGATATGATCGTAAAGCTGATCTATAACCCGAATCCTGAAAACTGGCCGGCTACGCTACCGAAATGCCGCCCATGCCCCAGTGCCGAAAGCCGATGCACTCCGCATCGCCAGCTGGATCAACACGCTGAACTGATCCTCTCAATGAAATTATCGCCAGGCGGCGGAAGTCCTACCCAGGTCTTCCGCCGCTTTTTTTATCGAAATGAAAATATTTTTCTCAACGGATACACCCCAGAGGGTATGTTTTTGCATTTATATTATTAGAACATACGAAACGACAAGATCTATTCTAGTAGATGCTGTTTTCTCCGGTTTGACTTACGCGTGACGTCCGCACCGACAAACTATGCTATGAGCACCCCGTTTTAAATTTTTTTCCAATTTTGCTTTGGGCAATACGCAATTATGACCAAAATACGGTAAGTATGATGGATCGTATGGTTATGCCCATCGCCAGTATTCCGGCAAACGACCTGAAGGGCCTGCTGCCCCTCGCTAAATTCTGGAATGAAGATGATGACAACATCGTCCTCCACCTTATGCCTGTCAGTAATGTCCTTGCGCTGACGGAGAACCGCAAGCAGACGCCCTCCAAAATTACCGGTTAGGCCTGTGCAATCTTAAAACCTTCCATAACATGGATCCCCTCGAACGGGGACGATGGTCAGGCAGTTTTTATATTCATTTCCGGCCGGAACGCGCCGCGGATATCCTGGAGAAATTTCCCGAACTGAAGCGCCTCCTCACACCGGATATCCTTAATGGTGAAGGGCGTATCAACGGGCGGGCCGTTCCCATCAACGAAGTATGCCGGCACGCATTAAAGAACATGCTCCTTTCCCGGCGGGCCGGCGATCCCCCGAATATTACATACACCGGCAGGCGGTAACATTGCTAACGGTGTATCTCCGCACCATTCAACTGGGCAACAGCGATCTCCGCATGGCCGCCAAAAACCGGAAAAAGACAGCAGCCTGCTACCATTTCATACGCAGGAACTTTACAGGGCATCATTCAGCAGATACGCTGGCGGCCCGCTTTATGTTGGATCCCGCTCTGCTGGAAGCCTCCTTTTCGCCCGCTACGGACGGACCATCCCGGAGCTTATCCTGGACCGCCGGATGCAAGTGGCACACCGTGCCCTGATGACCACGAAGACGCCCTTTTCCCTTATCGCATCCAATACCGGGTTCGATTCGGTGGCCGCTTTCCGAATTGCCTTCCGGAAGTACTTCCGCGTAGAACCGGCGCACTTCGGCAAGGCGCAATAACGAATACCATATTCCTATGATAAAACCAATATAGTGCCTGGAAAAGGGTATCTATACATGACAAAGGGCGGACCCGGAGCAATCCAAAGGGCCGCCTTTGTTATGCCCGGTAGCCTCAAAAACAAACAATTCTACGGAATGGGGGTTATTATGATAGGTTACATGAAAAACAAAACGATGTGTAAAAAGCCGCATTTCTATGCCCTCGGTGTATTGGGGTATTTTTAACCCTGTCCGCCTCCGCACAGCAACAACCCACTTACGAACAGCTGGGCGACCGCTATTTCGTCACCTGGCAGTTCGATAAAGCCGCTCCCATCTACGAGAAGCTGGCCGGCCATAAGAAGGCCAAACCCTACGTTTTCTACCGGCTGGGATACTCGGCTGAAATGAACGGAGACCCCGGAGCCGCCATCTCCGCATATCGCGAAGGCATCGCCAGAGACCCGGGATCGGACAGTCTTTGGATCCGCATCGGAGATCTCCATAAAATGCAGGAGCAGTACGACTCCGCCCGCCAGGCATACGCCCGTTACCCCGCCACAGGCCCCGAAGCCGCCCGCGTGAGGGTGCGCATGGCCGGGTGTGATTCCGCGCAAGCATGGCTCGCCAACCCCGAAACCGTCCGCGTCCGCAACGAAGACCGGATCAATTCTACTTATTCAGACTGGGGCGCCATCCGCAACGGGCAGCAGCTCACTTACACATCCAACTTCAACCGGCTACATTCACTGGATCAAAAGATATCCAAGCAAACCCATCTGCCATACTTCGCCGTCTTCCGCTGGAACGAGGAAAAGGCGGACGGCAACCGCGTGAATGTGGACGACCTGGCGCAGGTGCTCAATGTGAGCGACTTCCACGCAGGTCCGGTTTGCTACGGGGAGACACTGCCTACCTCACCGTCAGCCGCCCGGGCCGGCCCGAAACGGAAAGGATGGGGTGGAAGCGCGCCCTCCGCGTAGGAACCCGCCGGCTGGAACTGTTCCTCATCTCCGGGGAAACCATTACGCCGTTCCCCTATAACGATCCTAAAAACTTCTCTGTAGGCCACGCCGCCATCAGCCCCGATGGAAAAACGCTCTACTTTGTTTCCGACCGCCCCGGCGGACAGGGAGGCGCCGACATCTGGTACTCCGTTCGCGGGACAGACGGCAGCTGGGGAGCCCCATCAACTGCGGCACAGGCATCAATACTCCAGATGATGAAATGTTCCCCGTCTTCCAGCCAGACGGCTCGTTGTCTTTCGCCAGCGAAGGGCATGCCGGCATGGGTGGGTTAGATATTTTCAATACTACCGGCAGCGAAACGAACTGGTCGGCCCCGTAACTTACGAGCGCCTTTCAACTCCGGCAGGGATGACTTTTATTTCATAGAGACGGATACCCTGAGCGGGTACTTCGCGTCTGACCGCCCGGGCGGCAAAGGTAGCGATGATATTTATGCATTCGCGATCATTCCCCGCCGCCGCCCTCCGCCACCGCCACCACCTCCGCCGCCCCCTCCGCCTAAGAAGGAGAAGTGATCGTGCTGAAAGACCTGTATTACGACTTCGATAAATACGCCATCCGCTACCCGGACGCGACCCGCGTGCTGGACTCCTGGCGGTGATCATGAAAGAGCACCCCACCATGCGGATCTCACTGGAGTCCCATACGGATAGCCGTGGTAACGACGATTACAACATGCGCCTGTCTGAACGCCGCGCAGCGTCTGCCGTGCAGTACCTCGAACAGCAAGGCATTTCGAGAAGCAGGTTGGAGTGGAAAGGTTATGGAGAATCCAGGCTGGTCAACCGCTGCTCCAACGGCGTGAACTGTTCGGTCGAAGAGCACCAGGCAAACCGCCGTACGGAAGTGCGGATACTGGAAGAATAGTTACTGATCTCGTCGCATAAGAAATGCAAAGGCGATCCCGGTTGTACCGGGACCGCCTTTTTCATTGTGGTGAACCTACGCTTTGGATTTCTCCTGTAAAGAAGCCTTCAGCTTCGGGTACCATTTGCGGTAAGCGAAACAGGTAAAGGCGATGACCAGCAATAAAGGCCAGATGTTCAGGAAGAAAACGAATACGGTAAGGAAACCATCCAGCCCGCTGCGCAGCGCTATTCCGGCGTCTGTGGAGAAATAGCTTTTCGAAAGGCGTTCGGGGTCGGGAATGATGGTTACCACGGCCATATTGGGCTGGCTGAGGCTGACGGTGAGCGTCGAGAAGTTGGAGAGCTGATCGATCCCCAGGTTTTCGATCGTGCGGCCCACTGCGCCACGTTGCGCGTCTTCTTCATTGCCGCACATCAAGCTCCTTGTTTTCTTTTGTGTGAGAGACGGGCCGGTCCTGTGATTTTGCGGCGTCGTTGAGGAGCTTGTTATGCAGGTGGCGGAGCGACATGTCAGTATCTTTCAGCGTACGGTATTCCACGAATGCGGCCATTTGCGTGATCGCATTCACGACGGAATCCATCTGGCTCACAGGTACGCGCAAACGGAGAGTGGCTTCCGGGGAATATAAAGTAACGCGGCGGAGCGAATCGGAGGTGTACCGGGCGTCGTGCTGCCTGCCGATGCCCTGTTTGATCTCGCTTTCTTCTACCATGCCACCGGCGCGCCTTACCACCTGTTCCATGCGCATTACGCTTTGCACCACATTGTCTACGTTCAGGCGCATATCGGCGCTTTTGACGCGTTTTTCGGGAATGCTGGTAGCATTAAGGGATACGTCCTGCGGAGCGGAAGCTTCGGAATACGCAGAGTCTGCCGCATACGCTGCGCGTTCTTGTTGGTTTACGCCGTTGCAGGCATAAAGGGTCAGTACGGGCAACAGCGCGGCTGCCCACAACATGGAATTACGTTGCATAAAGAGGAGGATTTCCTCTTTATACCCAACGTGCCATAAACGTAACCTTAGCGAAATGTTAAAATCAGTTGCGGGGTTGCAGCCCGAATACTTTTGCCAGCAACCGGAATGATTCCAGCCGCTCTTCCAGGCTCTCCGCGATCGTGCTGATCACCACTTCATCCACTTCATACTGACCGCACAAAGCGGTGAGCTTCGCTTTACTTCTTCCGGTGATCCGCAGACCATGCGGCGGCGGTTGTAGTTAACGCGCAGCTGCTCGTCCGGCATGTACTCCTGTGCGCGGATCTCCTCGTAGGAGGGGAGCGCACGGTCGCTGCCGCGCTCGATCTGCAGCAGGCGGTAGTCCATGATCGTTTGCCAGCGGTCTACCGTTTCAGGGCTTTCGGAAGCAAAGGCGAAGATGCCGAAGTTGGCGAGCGGAGCGGAGAGGGTTTCCGAAGGACGGAACCCCTCGCGATACTGGTGCACCACTTCCGGCCCGCCGCTGGGGTTGATGAAGTGGGCGAAGGAAAGCGCCGTGCCAAAGTGCGCCGCAACGCTGGCGCTGCCGCCGCTGGAAGTAAGCAGCCATATCGGCGGACAGGTCTCCGCCTGTGGCATGGCCTTCACTTTCTCATACAAGGTTCCCTCGGGCGCATTATCCGTGAGGAAATGCTGGAGATCCATGATCTGCTGTACGAAGTCCTTATCGCTGAAAGTATTCTGCGGGTTAAGGATGCGCGCGGTGAGGCGGTCGCCCCGGGCGCGCGCCCCACGCCCAGATCGATTCGCCCCGGCGCCAGGGCTTCCAGCATGCGGAAATTCTCCGCCACTTTCAGGGAACTGTGGTTAGGCAGCATCACACCGGCGGAGCCGAGGCGGATGTGCCGCGTGTGGGCGGAAAGAAAGGCCAGTAATACTTCCGGCGTGGAGCCGGCAATGGTGGAAATGTTGTGGTGCTCAGACACCCAGAAACGCGCATACCCCAGTTCATCTGCCAGTTGCGCCAATGCCATGGTTTCCAGCAAGGTTTCCCGTACGTTACTGCCGGTCCGGATAACGGACTGGTCCAGTACACTCAGTTTTATCTCTTTCATCTGCTGTCGGTTATATCCAAACCCGGTTAAACCGGGATATAAATGTAGGCATTATGCCGGATTTGGCGATTAGACGAATTTAGTTAGCTTTACAACGGACCAGACAACCAAAATTGATAGTCGGCATGGAGCATCATCACTCCGGGGCGGATCTGCTGGAACGGATGAGGAACGGCGATGAACAAGCGTTTACCGCCATTTACCGTCAGTGTCACCCATCCCTGTATGTCTTTATTCTGCGTTATTGCAAAGTACCTTCACTGGCGGAGGACCTTGTGCACGACGTCTTTCTTAAAATCTGGGAAATCCGCGACCGCATCCGGCCAGATCTTCCTTTTACCGGCTACCTGTACCGCATCGCCCGCAATCACGTTTTTAAAACCCTCCAGCGTGCGGCTACCGACCGCTCCTTCGCGAGCAGATCCTTGCGCAGCTGAGCGTAACGCCGGCAAGCGCCACGCCCGAGCAGGTGGTAAGCTCCAAAGAATACGACCGCCTCTTCCACGAAGCCCTCAACCAGATGCCGCCCCAGCGGCTCAACGTGTTCCGCCTCTGCCGGCAGGAGGGCCGTACCTACGACGAAGCCGCCGAAATCCTGGGCATCTCCCGCAACGCGGTGAAGAAACACATGGTGCTGGGCATGCGCTTCATCCACGATTATATCTTCCGTTACGGCGGCATTTCCCTCGCGCTGACCTTCGCCCTGAAAAATTATTTTCCGGCCGGGGTACCCTCTTTTTAATTTCCGGGATATTATATGCAGGTACCACGTAAAAGGGGCCTGCTGATATGTCAACATCCACGGACCACGAAAAACTGCTGCAACGATACCTCGACGGCGATTGTACGCCCGATGAGGCCACTGAGCTCATGGAATGGCTCCGGCAAACGGGTAACCACCGCCAGGTGCTGCACCGGATGCAGGAGGAATTCTCCGCACTGGTGGCCGAACGCCCCGAAATTGCTCCAGACATCAGTCAACGCATGGAAGACCGGTTGCTCGACAGCATCCGCGCTACCCGTGTGCGCCGCTTCCCGGTACGCCGGTGGGCCGCCGCCGCGGCTATCCTGGCGCTCCTCGGCACCGGGGCCCTGCTTTTCCTTACCCGTCCATCTATTACTAAGCAACCCATCGCCCGGGCCCTTCCCGCTTCCGCGGAAGACATCGCGCCCGGGTCCGACAAAGCCGAGCTCACCCTGGCAGACGGATCCGTGGTGACGCTCGACAGCGCCGGCAACCAGGTGATCCGCCAGGGCGAAACGCTCGTGCGCCAACAGAACGGGCAGTTGCTCTACAGCAACGGCGCCCAGCCCGCCGTGGGTTTCAATACCCTGACCGTGCCCCGCGGCGGACAGTTCCAGATCGTATTGCCGGACGGCACGCGCGTATGGCTGAACTCCACTTCCAGGCTCCGCTTCCCCACCGCCTTCAACGAAGGCAGGAGGGTCGTGGAGCTGGAAGGACAGGGGTATTTCGACGTAAGCAAAGACGCGCAGAAACCCTTCATCGTCCAAACCCGCTCCGCCAACGTGGAAGTACTGGGCACCGGGTTCGACGTCATGGCCTACCCGGACGAAAAAACCATGAACACCACCCTGGTGGAAGGGGCCGTGAAGGTGAAGGAAGTGAAACTGAAACCCGGACAGCAGGCCCGCCTGGAACATGCTACCGGCACCATTACCGTAGCGCCGGCGGATGTACAGCAGGCGATAGCCTGGAAGACCGGCTTCTTCGAATTCGACAATGCCGATATCGACGATATCCTCCGCCAGGCGGCACGCTGGTATGATGTAGATGTAACTTATCGGGGAAAGCAAAGCAGATTCTATTTGGCGGGCGCATCAGCCGGAACTTACCCCTGTCCGAACTGCTGAAGATGCTGGAAGCCCACGGGGCGAAGTTCAGCCTGGAAGGCAGGAACCTCATCGTTTTATAAAATATCAGATTACCATTCAATCACATAAACCAAAACTAAACGCAACGTTATGAACAAACATTCCACCACATGACACTAACGGACGCCTTGCAATAAAAAACCGGAAGCGCTCGCAACACTTCCGGCACATTTGGGCCGTCCGGTAAAAAGACCTTGAAAGCATTTTTATCTCGTAATTCCCAAACACTGCAAAAGTATGAAATTTAACTTTAGCGGCGGAGCTTCCTTTGTCCGGTTCGTCCGCGCTGTTTATCCCGTAATCCACGTTATCCCGGGAGATGGTACATGGAAGGAACGCTTCGGTAAATTCTGCATGGTTATGAAAATCACCACCTTATTACTGCTCGTCGCCTGTTTGCAGATCAGCGCCAAAGGATGGTCGCAGCAGATCACCCTCAAGGAGCGTAATGCCCCCTGAAAAAGGTGTTGAAAGAAATATCCCGCCAATCGGGGCTGTCGATCGTATACGACGAAAAATCACTCGCCGGCGCCGGTAAGGTCACCATCGATATCGTGGACGTACCGGTGAAGCAGGCCATGAACCTGCTGCTGCTCAATCAGCCCATCGCTTATACCATGGAAGGTCAAAAGATCGTCATCCGCCCCATGCAACAACCCACGCCCGTGGCAGATACCACTTTCCCGGTGACCGGGGTGGTAACGGATGACAAGAAAGCCCCGCTGCCCGGGGTGACCGTCCGCGTCCTGGGGACGTCCATCGGCACCACTTCCGACGTGAACGGCCGCTACAGCCTCAAAGCCCCGGGCAAGAGCGCGCAACTGGCATTCAGTATCCTTGGCTATACGACCAAAACCCTCGGCACCAGCGGCGGCACGCTCGATGTGGAGCTCGCCCTTTCCGAAACCTCCCACCGAAACGGTGGTGGTGGGCTACGGTACCCAGAAGAAAGCCGTGGTAACGGGCGCTATCTCGTCCGTCCGTGCCAAAGACCTGGAGAACATGCCAATCAACCGCGTAGAGCAGGCGCTGCAGGGCCGTACTTCCGGCGTGATCATCGCTTCCAATTCCGGCCAGCCCGGCTCCGCCGCCACGGTGCGCATCCGCGGCCTCACCACATTCAACAACAACAACCCGCTCTGGGTGGTAGACGGCGTGGTGGTAGACAATGGCGGCATCGGGTTCCTCAACCAAAACGATATTGAATCCATCCAGGTGCTCAAAGACGCGGCCTCCCAGGCGATCTATGGCGCCCGCGCTGCCGCAGGGGTAATCCTCATCACCACGAAGAAAGGAAAGGCAGGCAAGCTCCAGATCAATTATAACGGCTACTACGGTATTTCTAAACCCGCCCGCAAGCTGGACCTCATGGACGCCCGCGAATATGCCACGATGGTAAATGAAGCCAACGTGAACGACGGCGCAGCGCCCAAATATGCAGACCCCACGGCGCTGGGTAAAGGGACCGACTGGCAGTCGACCATCTTCAACAACAACGCCGTTCGCCAGAACCATGAGCTGAGCATCAGCGGCGGCAGCGAGAAGTCGACGTTTTATACTTCATTCGGATATCTCTCGCAGGAAGGCATCGTGGCCAGCGATATCTCCAACTACAAACGCGTCAACGCACGTATCAATTCTACTTACAAGATCACGCCATGGCTCACCTTCGGGGAGAACGTGGGGTATTCATACGATAAATCCGTTGGCCTCGGCAATACCAACTCCGAGTTCGGCGGCCCCCTTAGCTCTGCGATCAACCTGGACCCCATCACGCCCATCGTCGAAACGGACCCGGCAAAGATCAACGCAGAACCTTACAATCACCCGGATGTGCGGAGAAACGCACTGGGACAGCCGTACGGCATATCTTCGGAAGTAACCCAGGAAATGACCAACCCATTGGCGTACATCACCACCCGCCTCGGCAACTACAACTGGAGCCACAACATCGTGGGCAACGTTTACCTGGAAGCGGAACCGGTGAAAGGCCTGAAAGCGCGCTCGTCAGTGGGTTCCAAACTGGCTTTCTACGGGCACGAAGCCTTTACGCCGAAGTTCCTGCTGAACTCTTCCACTTCCCAGACCATCGCGATCTTCAACCGCGGCGTTAACAATATTTTCTTCTGGAACATCGAGAACACGCTGGCCTACACCCGGGAGCTCGATCTCCATACGGCCACCGTGCTGGTGGGGCAGGGCGCGTACAAGGAAGGCGGCGCCCGCAGCTCGGAGATCTTCTTCGACGACGTGCCGGCCACCAATTTCGACGACGCTTCCTTCAACTACAAAGTAGCTAAAGACAAGCGCCGGGCAGACGGCAGCGAAGGCATCGATCACATGGTGTCGTCCCTCTTTGCGCGGCTGAACTATAACTACGATGAGAAGTACATGCTGGAAGGGATCATCCGCCGCGACGGCTCCTCCCGCTTCGGGGCCAATAACAAGTACGGTATTTTCCCTTCGTTCTCGATGGGATGGGTGCCCAGCCGCGAAAACTTCTGGCCGCAGAACAACGTGATCGATTTGTTGAAATTCCGCGGTGGTTACGGTGTGGTGGGCAGCGATGCCATTGGCGATTTCTCTTACCTGCCTACCGTGGGCAGCGGCCGTAACTATACCATCGGCTCCGGGTTAACCAGCGCGGAGGGTTCCAGTCCTAACGCGCCCGCCAACCCCGACCTGAAATGGGAAGAAACCCATCAGACCAATATCGGCTTCGAAGCCTACCTGTTTAAGAAACTGAATGTTCAGTTCGACTGGTTTAAGAAGAACACCAAAGACATCCTCATGCAGCGCAGGCTGCCCTGGTACGTGGGCTCCGTAAGCGATCCCAACGCCAACATCGGCTCCATGGAAAATGCGGGCGTGGAACTGGAACTGGGTTACAACGAGAACTTCGGGGACTTCACCTTCAATGTGAACGGCAACGTCAGCTATATGAAGAACAAGGTGACCTACCTGGGTGAAAACCGGCAGTTCCTTTACCTCGGTTCCGCTTCTTTCCAGAACATGGGTAATATCACCCGCGCGGAAATCGGCCGTCCGTTCAACTCGTTCTACATGTTTGAGCATATGGGCATCTTCCAGAACCAGGCGGAAATAGACGCGTACGTGAACAAGAACGGACAGAAGATACAGCCAAAGGCAAAGCCGGGCGATTTCAAGTGGAAAGACATTAACGGCGACGGGCAGATCAACGACGACGACCGCGACTATATCGGCAACCCTACGCCCAACTGGACGTACGGCATGACCATCAACGCCGCCTGGAAAGGGTTCGATCTCGTGATCTTCGGACAGGCGCCGCGGGCAACCAGATCTTTCAGGGGCTGCGCCGGCTCGATATCCTCAATGCCAACTGGCAGACCAAATCGCTGGGCCGCTGGCATGGCGAAGGAACCTCCAACACGCATCCCCGGATGACTTTCACGGACGACAACGACAACTACTCGCGCGGTTCGCAGTTCTACCTCGAAGACGGCGATTACTTCCGCATCAAGATCCTGCAGCTGGGCTACACATTGCCCACGCAGCTGGTGAAGAAGGCCGGATTTGAAAGAGTGCGCGTGCATGTGATGAGCGAGAACCTGCTCACCTTCACGAAGTACACGGGCTACGATCCCGAGATCGGGGCGGCATCCTGAGCATCGACCGCGGCATTTATCCGCAGGCGCGCACGTTTATGTTCGGACTGAATTTTACCTATTAATCGCAAAAGAAGACTGACACATGAAATCCAGATACTTTCCCATCATATGCGCGCTGGCAGCCGGTTTAACGCTGAGCTCCTGCGCAGACTCCTGGCTGGAGCCCGAACTGCGCGGCACCGACCTGGAACAGAATTTCTATAAGAATGAAACAGAAGCCTTCAAAGGCCTCGTCGCCGTATACGATGTAGTAGGCTGGCAGGGCGGGGATATGTGACCCGCACCGGTATGGCCAACGCGGCATCCGATGATCACTATGCCGGCGGCGGCGGTTCCAGCGACGTGAACGATCTGCAGGTGATGACCCGCTGGGAACTGACGCCCGAGATCGGCCCGCATAATGACCTGTGGCGCAAGGGATACTCCGGCGTCTTCCGCGCCAACAAACTCCTGGAAAAACTGCCCGACATTCCCATGAGCGAGGCGAAGAAGGCGCGTTTCACGGCGGAATGCAAATTCCTCCGCGCGTACTTCTACTTCGACCTGGTCCGCATGTTCAAAAACATTCCCTGTTCACTAAACCCGTGGAGCTTAACCAGATGTTCGACGCCACGCAGGTGGCCCCGGCCGATGTCTGGGCGCAGATCGAAAAAGACCTGAAGGATGCCATTGCCGAAACCAACCTGCCGGACCGCATCCCCGCGGGAGACGAGAAGGCGCGTGTCACCAAAGGCGCGGCGCATGCGCTGTTGGGCAAGGTGTACATCTACCAGGAGAAATGGGCGCAGGCAGCAGCCGAGCTCGCGCTGGTAAACGGTACCCCGGCATAGAGAACCCTACTTACGGCTATAAACTTGTCGCCAACTTCGGGGATCTGTTCAAGTCTACCCCCGATTATAAGTTCAACCAGGAGTCCATCTTCGAGATCTCTTATACGAATACTTCGCAGGGCACCTGGGATTGCGTGGCCTGTACGGAAGGCAACGTCCTCAACATCATGACCGGTCCGCGCAGCTACACGGCTAAAACAGCTGACGCGCCCGATTATGTGTCAGGCTGGAGCTTCCTGACGGTGACCAAAGAACTGTATGCCGTGATGAAGGACGATCCCCGGTTCCCTTATACCATCGCAGATCTGAAGGCTCTGGTGGCGGCGGAAAGGCATCGTATTCCCCGGGGCACGACGATACCGGGTATTTCCTGGAGAAATTCGCCGGCCGCGTGTCTAACCGCGTGCCCAGCGGTATCCCGGAACTGAACTTCCCGCAGAATATCTACGATATGCGGCTGGCGGATACCTACCTGCTCGAGGCGGAGGCGCTGGTAAGGCAAGGACAAGGCGGCGGCGCGGGATCGCGCGCGCATGCGCTGCTCAATGCCGTGCGTGCCCGCGTAGGGCTCACGCCCATCGATGCCACTATCGATAATATCTTCCTGGAAAGAAGAAAAGAGCTGGCCGGCGAAGGGCACCGTTTCTTCGACCTCATCCGTACCAAACAGGCGGAAACGGTGCTGAAGATCCGGGGCTTCGACGAGAAGAAGAATTACGTCTTCCCGATCCCCTTCAACGACCTGCAGAGCACGAAAATGGAGCAGAACAAAGAATGGGGCGGCTCGAAATAATCCTTCATCACAAAACATGCATCAATGAAACTCAGACTATATATCGCGGCGGCCGTCCTGGGGATGTCTGCCTGCACGCCGGGCTCCGGCGATAACGACCTCGGCCCGCTGCCGCAAGTGTCCTTCACTGCAACCCCTATGCCTAACAGGCCCAACAAGATCATCGTTGAAAACACTTCGCCCGGCACCTTCCGCTGGTTGTGGTACAATGGCATCGCCACCGCGTCTGTCGGTAACCGCGTCAAAGACACACTGACCTTCCCGCTGCGGGCGAGTACGTGATCTCGCTCAGGGCTTTCGGGAAAGGCGGCTCTGCCACCGCTTCGAAGAAAGTGACGGTAGCGGAGATCCCCAAGATAGATATCCTCAAAGGCGGCAACATGGAAACAGGGGCCGATGCGCATTGGACCATCCTTAATACGGGCGGTACGCAGACGGCGATCCAGTTCGTGAACGGAAAGCTGGTATTCTCCAACACGGGAGATTCCAATGGTGCCATATATCAGGCCGTTACCGTGAAGAAAGACGTGGAATACACCTTCTCCGGGAAGGTCAAAGGCAACGGCGCCAGCAACACCTGGTTCGAAGTGATCATTGGAACGTCAGCGCCAGTGCAGGGCAGCGATTACAGCGCCAACAAGTTCCTGTCGCTCAATACCTGGGCGGGCTGCGGCAAAGTTCCCTTCGACGGGGATATCAACGACATCGGCTGCGACGGCTCCGGTACGGGTAAAGGCGGCATCATTAAATTCGATGCGGCAGGCACTATCTACATCGTTATCAAAGCCGGCAGCGGCGGCGGCACCCTCGGCACAGGGGCATCCAGCTGGATGACGTGAAATTTCTCGAAGAACAGTTATAACTTATACGGGGCCGGCCATAACGGCCCCGCTTTTTATCTCATATGAAAACGATCCACTTCCTGCCGGCCATCCTGATCGGCCTGAACATCCTCGCCTGCGGCGGCAAGAATAACGAACCCACGCCGCCTCCCTTCATCCCGCCCACACCGGAAGACAAGAACTGGCAGTTTGAAACCACGCCCGCCTGGGCGGATGAGTTCGATAACACCGGCCTGCCCGACCCGGCCAAATGGACCTACGACATCGGCGGCGGCGGATGGGGCAACAACGAGCTCCAGTATTACACAGACAAGCTGGCCAATGCTCAGGTGGCCAATGGCATCCTGTCTATCACCGCACGGAAGGAAACCTTCGACAACCGGAACTACACTTCCGCGCGCCTGGTCTCCAAAGGCCGGGGCGATTTCCTGTACGGCCGGTTCGAGATCAAAGCGAAACTACCCTCCGGAAAAGGTACCTGGCCGGCGATCTGGATGCTGCCGACAGACTGGGCATACGGCGGATGGCCGAAATCCGGCGAGATCGATATCATGGAGCATGTAGGCTACGATCCCAACCGCATCCATCAAAGCGTGCATACCGAATCGTACAACCATTCCATCAACACCCAGAAAACCGCCACGCGCACGGTCCCGACCGTCATGTCGGAATTCCATGTGTACCGGGTAGACTGGACGCCTTACGCTATCCGCGGCTACATCGACGGTACCTTGCTGTTCACATTTACCAACGAAGGCAAAGGTTATGCGGCCTGGCCGTTCGACAAGAAATTCCATTTCCTCCTCAACGTAGCCGTAGGCGGCAACTGGGGCGGGCAGCAGGGGTAGACGACAGCGTGTTCCCCGCTACCATGGAGATCGACTATGTACGGGCCTATAAAATGATCGACAAATGAAATTCCCTGTAAAGACAATCATACTCGGCTTCGTCTGCTGCGTGTTCAGCTGCAAAGGAAGCGACGGCCCCGGCCCGGCAGAACCGCCGGGGCACAGCGGTCCGTCTGACGTTGCGTTCTGGCTCACCAGGGCGATAAATCCGCGCTCTTCGCGAAGCAGGCGGTAACGCTCAACTTCAGCGACCAGCTCAATGCCTGGCCTAATATTACGGTAGATGAATCGCAGGCCTTCCAGGGATCGACGGGTTCGGTTATACCCTCACGGGCGGCAGCGCCACGCTCATCAACGGCTTGCCCGAAGCGCGCAAAGCCGCGTTGCTGGACGAACTGTTCCGTTGGGACAGTACGCACATCGGCGTCAGCTACCTGCGCATCAGCATCGGCGCATCGGACCTCAGCGCGAATACTTTCAGCTACAACGACATTCCCGACGGGCAAACGGACCCCACGCTGGCGAACTTTTCCATCGCGGTGGAGAAAACGGATCTGATACCGGTATTGAAGCGGATACTCGCGATCAACCCGGCCATCAAAATCCTTGGTTCGCCCTGGTCGCCGCCCACCTGGATGAAATCCAATAACAATTTCAAGGGCGGCAAACTCAAACCCGAATGGTATGCGGCCTATGCGCAGTATTTCGTGAAATATGTGAAGGCCATGCAGGCGGAAGGGATTCCCATCGACGCCATCACCCCGCAAAACGAACCGCTGCACCCGGGCAACAATCCCAGCCTGGATATGCAGGCGAACGAACAGGCCGATTTCATCGGCAATCATCTGGGCCCGGCGTTCAAGGCGGCAGGCATTAATACGAAGATCATCTGTTACGATCACAACGCTGACCGGCCAGATTATCCCGCCACGGTACTGCAGGACGCGAAAGCCGCGCAGTACACAGACGGCGCTGCGTTTCACCTGTACGGAGGCAACATCTCCGCGTTAACGGAGGTACACAATGCCTTTCCCGACAAGCACGTGTATTTTACGGAGCAATGGGTGGGCGGGCCCGGTAATTTCGGGAAGACCTGAAGTGGCACATTGCCAACCTCATCATCGGCGCGCCCGTAACTGGAGCCGCAATGTGCTGGAATGGAACCTGGCCGCCACGGCTGATTACAAGCCCCACACACCCGGCGGCTGCACCACCTGCCTCGGTGCGCTGACCATCGGAACGGATTATACCCGGAACGTGGCGTATTACATCATCGCGCATGCGTCGAAGTTCGTGCGGCCGGGATCGGTGCGCATCGGGTCTAACCAGCCGGGATCGCTGCTGAACGTGGCATTTAAAACGAGTGATGGGAAAAAGGTGCTCATCGTACTGAACAACGGCGGCAACGCGCAACCGTTCAACATCCAGTACAAGGGCAGGCAAGTGACCACAGAACTGGCCCCAGGAGCGGTGGGCACGTACGTGTGGTAATGACCAGGCGTGTTTAGTAGGTTCAATAAATGGTAACGAAAGCCGGGACGCATTACGCGCCCGGTTTCTTTTTGCTATAGGTTCAGCCAGTACACCAGCTTCACCACCAGCGCCCTGTTCTTCACATAGAAGGGCTCGGGCAGGTAGTTGTCGGTATACACGATGAAGAGGTCGGAAGCAGGACGGTAGCGCCATTGCAGGCGGGTGTTCAGGTTCATGTTCTTCATCTGCTCGTTGTATTGCACGAAGCCTGTAAAGTACAGGGTGTTGGTCATGGTCACGTCCAGGCGGGGCCTACGAGCCAGAAGCCGTTGTCGCCCCAGGGTTGCGGCAGGCTCAGGTGGTTGTAGTTGGCGCTCATGGCGATGCTCACGTATGGCTGGAAGCGGTAACCCAGCTCTCCGTAGCCGTAAAGCGCTTCCCGTTGGCGTAATAGCCGCCGTACCGGGCGCTGAGGGCGTAGGTGAGAAGGCTCTGCGGTTTGGACACGTAATCTGCCCCTACGGTATTCCAGCTGTGCTTGGTGAAGGCCTGGAGGCTGTCTTTCCCGAGGTTCAATGGGTCGAAGGGTTGCAGCAACTGGATGTAAGTGGTGCTGGCCCATACGTTGAGGGTATTCCTGGCCCGGAACACCATACCATAGTTCAGCATCAGCTCGTTGTCCGTCCGCTCCATCTTTTCGGTGAAGAAGTTGGTAGACGTCAGCTGCGGCCCGTGGCTGAGCAATGCGCCCGACTTAGGGAAAAACAGGCGGGTAGCGGTGGGTGCGAACTTGATATATCCCGTGCGGGGTACGTAACCCACTTCCGCGCGATAGTTTTTGCCCACATATTCATGCTGCCAGCCGATGCTCCACACTTTGCTCGTGTATTGGAGGTTGGCGGCGTGCGCCCAGTCTTTGTCCTTCAGGCCGGGCGAAAAGATTTCAGCGCGAGCGCCTTCCCGGTCCAGAAGTTATTGGCGGAAGCCAGGTTGTATTCCAGCCCGAAGTTGCGGTTGTAGCGGGAATAGGCAGGCATGCCGGCCTCTCTTTTATCGGGATTATAATTGATGGATTCCTTGTTGATCATGAGCACGCCCACGTTAGAGCGGGAGAATACCCGGCGCTGGAGGGCGGCCACGGTGAAGTTCTGCGCCGGCAGGCCTACTTCCGACTTGCTGCCCGTCTGCATGTTCATGACGCCCAGCCGCCAGTTGCGGTCCAGTTTGCCGCTGAGGCGCGCGCCGAAATGGATGGGCGTGCCCAGCCCTGCGCCTAGAAAAGAACGGGCGCAGGGTGCTGTAGCCGAAGTTGGTGAACTGGTCCCCGTTCTCCAGGAAGAACTGCCGCCGCTCGGGGAAGAACAGCTCGAAGCGGTCGAGGTTAGTTACCTGCTTGTCTACATCCACCTGCGAGAAATCGGGGTTCACGGTGAGGTCGAGGTTCAGGGAGGAGGTGACGGCGATCTTGGCATCCAGGCCCGCATCCCCGCGCCATTTGGTGGGGCTGCCCGGCACGTAGCTCTTGTTCAGGCCGCCCAGGACGTAGGGGATGAGGGAATATTCGGCCCGGCTTTGGGGGAACGCTGTCCCACTCCAGTACGCCGGTATAGGCGAGGGAGGCCGAAGGGAACTGGCGGGGCACCGGCGCCCAGCTGCTCTTTCGGTGGTCTTCAGGTCGTTGCGCCCGAAATTCACGCCCCATTGCTTGATGCCTTTCTTGTAGCGGATGGTTTTAAAGGGAATGGACGCCTCGAAGACCCACTTATCCGGGTAGTTCTTTACGACGGAAGTCCATTTGTTTTCCCAGCTGAGGTCCACTTTCCCGCCTTCGTACATGAGGCCGTCCCACTGTGCGCCGGCGGCATTGGAGCCGAAGGCGAAGCCATTGGTCTGATCGTCGAAAGGGTCGAGGAACATGAGGAAGTTATCGTTCTTCAGGAAGGCCCAGTCGCGGCGGAGGCTTTCCACCATATACGGTCCGGGTGCGCCATTGTAGTTGATGACGAGGAGATAGATCTGGTTGTTGTCATACGTCATCTTCACGTCTGTCCGCACTTTGGCGAAGCTCGTGTCCATCGGGAGGATCATAAAGAAATCCGAAGCGGTGCCGGCATCCTGCCAGGCCTGTTCGTCTGCTATCCCGTCGATTTTGATGGGAGAGGTGGCCTTGCGCATGGGCAGGCGATAGTTCTCGTTTTTCTTCTGAGCCGCCGCCTGGAGCGTGAATATGCAGCTAAGTAAACATGGAATAAGTCGTCGCAAAGTCTGATGTGTTTCCGGGTTAGGGGCCAAAATACACAATTGCCGGCCCGGTTGTATCTCCGTTCATGTAAAAAGCAAAAGACCGGCATAAAGCCGGCCTTTAATCCTCTACTGAAAACACTCACACGATTCCTTTTCGCTCACACTTACTTGCTGATGATTCTTTGATTAAATCGTTTCGTTATATATCGTCTTTAGTTTGAACATCTTTGAGAACGCATCGTACCCCGCCAGCTCATCGTTGGAGCGGAACTGCATATCCAGCAGCTGGTGGAATTTCCCGTTTTCGGGGAAAGCCCGTTTAAGGTTGTCGATGGTCAGTTCCAGCACTTCGCTGCCGGGTTCGGCGCTGAAGAAGAACTTCGTTTCTTTGATACGGCCTTTGCCTTTGGAGACTTCGACCTCGTGGCTGTACATGTTGAAGCCTTTGGCGTCGAGGATCTTATAGGCGTTGTTGCCGACGAAACGGTAATCCTGCTGTTTCTTATCCCGGTATCCGTACAGCTGGCTTTTGTCGAGCATCATTTCCTGTTGGCCGTTCTTCACTTTCACTTTATTATGGCGAAGGGGAACGTTCGGTTTGATGGTATGATGACCGGCGCCGTAGCTGATTTTCCCTGCGGCGAAATCTGCGTCCGACAGGTAAAGACCGTTTTTAGCGGATTGCGCGGAGGCGGGGAGTACGAATGCCACACCTAACATGGCTGCGGACAAAGTCAATATCAATCGCTTCATGGGCTTGCGTTTTGGTGTAAGGCAAATGTACCCCGATCCTTTCCCCGGTTATGACAAATATCATGTTGCAACGCCTTTTAGGTTTTTTTAACATTTCATTTATGGAAAAGGAGAAAATAGTGCATCCGGAAGGTAAAAAAGCACGGTATATGTTTAAAAGAATTGCATTTTCCTCCTGACGATAGCGGCCCTCCGGGCCAGCGGCCAGCAATATTCGGGGCAACCCTGAAGGCCGTAACGGTATATGGCAGCGGCGCCGAAATGTTTCATACAGCACCGCTGGCGGTGACGAAAGGCGCGAGCAGGGTGGTAGTGACGAAAGTGGCCAATAATATCGACGAGAGCAGCATCCAGGTAAGCGCACCGGGTAATGTGACCATCCTGTCTGCCACCTTTGCACAAAACCTGGCTACTGACCTCACAGACCAGCCGGCATACCGCAGGTTAAAGGATAGCCTCACGGCCCTGGAACTGTCGCAGTCCAAAGTGCGCAATACCCGCACGGCGCAAGAGGGAACGCTCATACTGCTGGATAAAAACCAGGCGCTCGGCGGGCCGAATGCAAGCGTAGCGGAGTTAACGAAGCTGGCGGAGTATTATACGGCCAAGCAAACCGAACTGCGCAATAGTATTTATGGATTGAAGGAGAAGGAAGCGGCGTTTGAAAAGGACATCGAAAGGATAGAAGCGAAGCTGGCAGAATTGGGAACCAACCCCGAAACTGCCGGCGGACAAATCATCCTGCAATTAAGCGCCACTTCCGAGACCAATGGCACGATGGAGATCCGCTACGTGGCCCGCAATGCCTGGTGGAATTCTCATTACGACCTCAAACTCGAAAGCATTTCAAAACCCCTCAAACTGGTTTATAAAGCCAACGTGCGGCAGGAGACAGGCCTGGATTGGAAGCATGTAAAGCTGACATTGAATACAGGGAATCCCTCCAGCGCAGGTACTGCGCCTGAACTGGCGACGTGGTTTTTGAGCCCGGTAATTCGCATTCGGGAACCCAGTTCGAGAGCTCAAGGCAAATGGAGGTCACTACAGGTGCAGCATTACAAGAAGTAGTGGTAGTAGGATATGGCAGCTCGGCTGGCAGAAACGCGCAATTTAAAGCGAAGGTGGCGCCGCCTCCGCCTCCTGTGGCAGCGGTCCCTACGGCCATCGTGCAACACCAGACCAGCGCCAGCTTCGATATCGATATCCCTTACGACATCGCGGGCAACGGTGAGAATCACTCCGTTGTACTGAAAGAGATGGAAATGCCGGCCGGGTACACCTATTTCTCCGTTCCCAAGCTGGACCAGGATGCGTTCCTCGTGGCGAACGTAAAAGACTTCGCCGCCTACAACCTCCTGCCCGGAGAAGCGAATATCATGATCGGGAACCTCTATGCCGGTAAGACATACATCAACCCGCAAGCCACGGAAGATTCCCTCCAGGTAAGCCTCGGCCGCGACAGGCAGGTAGTAGTACGCCGGGAACTGATGGCACAGATGAGCGGTTCGAAAATGATCGGCAGCAACGTGCGTAAAACATACACCTATGAGATCCGCGTGCGCAACGGCAAGAAAGAAGCCATCAGCATGCAGCTGAAAGACCAGCATCCCGTATCTACCGATAAGAGCGTGGAGATCGAACTGACGGAAGCCTCCGGCGCCAACGTCAACGCAGAAACCGGCGAGCTGTTATGGACGCTGGATCTGAAGCCCGGCGAATCCAAAACGCTGCGGATGACTTACACCGTCAAACATCCCAAAGGACAACAATATCAGGGTTTATAGGACAGCGCCTGACATGGCGGATGCGCGGGCGAAAGCCCGCGCATTTTTTTGTCTATGGTGGTTCTGTGATTTATATCCATTACATTTGAGGCGGTTACCACACCAGCAACCGTTAACCCGCATCCATCACCAAACACATTACAGACGAGTATGAAATTGAACATCCGCCCGGAAACGCCGGCAGACAGACAGGCTATCTTCGAACAGAACGCCCTCGCGTTTGGCCAGGACGGTGAAAGCCGCCTGATCGATGCCCTGCGCGAAACGGAGTATTACATCCCTGAATTATCGGTCGTAGCCCTTGCCGACACGCACCTCGTCGGCCACATCATGCTCACACGGCTACCCCTGCGGGGAGACGACGGCAAGATGTACGAAACCCTTGCCCTCGCACCTATGTCTGTAACAACGGTCCTGCAACAAATGGGCATCGGCGGACAAATGATCCGCTATGCTATAGAAAAGCCCGGGAACTGGGTTTCGATTCCATCATCGTATTGGGGCACCCGGACTATTACCCGCGCTTCGGCTTCATTCCCGCGTCGCAATTCAACATCCGCACGGCCTACGACGTACCTGATGAAGCTTTTATGGCACTGGAGTTAAAACCCGGCGCCCTTACCGGCAAAGCGGGGCAGGTGGAGTATCCGAAACCTTTTGAGGAGGTGGGGTGAAGGGTGGGAGTTGATTTCCAAGGTAAAGGACTTTGAAATACTAATACAATATGCTATTGCAACCCATAGGAATAATTGGTCTCGCGATACGCTTGAAGCAAATGTAAAAAGTGGATTTCATTTAAGAGCTGGAACAGCAGATCATAATTTTGAATCGACTTTACCAAAGCCGCAATCTGATCTGGCTATTGAAACCATTAAAGATCCCTGTCATTTTGACTTTCTGGGATTACAAGATGATGCTCAGGAACGGGAAATAGAGTATGCTCTTACGCAAAAGATTTCTGTGTTTATGCTCGAACTTGGAAAGGGATTTGCATTTGTCGGGCGGCAAAGGATTATCAAAGCTATGGTTAAGTAGGATATCCTTAAGATCTCCTTATGGGGTTCTTATAGGATCAGGAAGGGTCCTCCATACCTGGTTAATACCGCAGACCTACTGTTACCCTGCCGGATCCCTACCGGAGATATGCAGGAACCTACTGGAATCCCCGGAGAAGAGGTGGAGATGAAGTAAATATGAAGAGGAGATGATCTAAAGCTGGAATACCGGGGCTAATAATCGGCTATTGCGCAAAACATGAGACGGCAGCGCATGGCGATGCCTGACGGAGGAGGAGCCTGCCGTTCAGCTGTTGGGTTCGCGTGATGTGATAATGAAAAGCTTACAACAAATTCTTCTTACAATGGCGCGGGCCTATTCCCGTTGGATGTAGGATTGCCCGTTTTCGTCGCGGTGCAGCTTGACGATTGGCATCGGCTGATTGCCTGCCGGCGTTTGACGGGGTTTGCCTTTTGATGGGACGGTTTCCGGCGGTTGCTCATCCAACACTGCAATGATATCCGCGGCATTGTTCCTGCGGCCCAGGATAGGCCGGATTCGAAGAACAATCGTACGCGTACCGTTACCAGCAATGTGCCCTTGCCGGGAACTTCTATCGACATGTCTGCGCCGGTAAAGGGCGTGAAAGCGCCTTCCAGGTCGATGTACATCGCGGAGGCGTCGGAGCCGGTTACCTTGCCGGTGGTAAAGTCGATGCGGGTGCCGATGAGCTTTACTTCCATGCGGACGGCCCCTTCCTTCGCGCAGATCTGCTGGGCGGGGATGTGAAGGATGCCGTTAGGGGTGAATTCCAGTTCGGTGGAGAAGAAGTCTCTCACGCGCTTGTGCTTGTTGAACCGAAACCCGGTCAGGCCTGCGTGGTTATCGCGGCCCGCATGCAGGATGGTCTTGTTCAATTGATTGACATGTGCGCCATCGCAGAGGATATCCAGCTCTGTCGCCAGGGCGCTGCGGATAAGGGCGCCTTTGCGGCTGGCCGCGCCGAAGCGTTTGGCGGCGCGTTTGGTCGCCTTCGACTGCCGGACCTTCCCGGGCACGGAGCGAAGGAAATATTTACCGTTCCGTTTGTAGCCGATCAGGCCACCCACCTTACCGGTAAATGTAACTGCTGAAGTGATTTTTGCCATTGAAAATGAATTTGTTGGACATGGAATATACGAAACTCATGCCATACTAAAAGTTAATGTAAGTTATGAATCCTAATCTTTTATACATGATAAATAACATTGGCGTTAAGTGTTGTATAACATGCAGATTATGAATTACTTGACAAAATTTTGCTAGGGGAGATATGCATGGTTAAACATGTAATTTTCTGTCAAACCGACAGCAGATTTATCTGGAGGTTTTACCCGTTTATAAAATGCGAAAGCCGGCAGGAGATTCCCACCGGCTTTCGGTATTCCGGAAGAAGAAAGAAAGTTTGCGTGTTATGGCTTCGCTTCTATGCAAACGAGTTTGCCATCCATGGAAGAAGCGAGCACCAGGTTGCCGGAAACCGGTTGCACGGTGTTGATGAGGCAATTGGAGAACCGGTGCTTCCAGCGCAGGGAGCCATCCGTGGCAGCTATCGCAGTCACCAGGCCAGACTGCCCTGCAATAAATACCACGCCGTCTTTTTCTGTGATAGGCGTAGGGCAGATCTCGTATCCCAATTGCACGGGGATTGCCAGGCTACCTGCCTTTCATGGCCATCCGTGCGGAATGCGAGAATGTTCCCCTGCATGGTCTTGGCGTAGACCCGCGCACTGTCTTCCGACATCCCCAGCGATTCCCTTACCCATTGCGCATCGTCCCGGAAGCGCCATACGTTCTGCCCGGTCTCGGTATCGATTACCGTCATGTACCGGTCCGGCGAGACGATCCAGGCGCGGCCGCCCGTAGCCACCGGCCACACCGCGGCGGGTGAGAACATCCTGTTGGCGGCCCTGTTGGTCCATTGCCAGGCGGGTTGACCCGTCTGGGCGTTCAAGGCATAGAGCTGGTTGCCCCAGTGCCGAAAATTACTTTATCCTGATAGATGAGTGGCCTGGCTTCCACGAAGCCCGTCAGCCCGGATGGTCCCAGGCCAGGGCGCCCGTTTGCATGTTCCAGGCCCGGCAGTGCCCGTCCGACCCCGCGATAATAGCCAGATCGCCGGAGCGGGCGGGAGAAGAGACGATCGCCATGCCGGTTTCCCGAACCCAGGCGCGTTTGCCGTTGGAGAGTTGCAGGCAGTATACCTTTCCGTCGGAGCAAGGCACAATTACCCTGCCGGCGTGCACCAGCGGGGTGGAGTATATCTTACCGCCGGCCTTAAAGCGCCAGCGGATCTTACCCGTAGCCAGGTCGGCCGCTTTGATATCGCCGTTGGTAGTCGTATAAATGACTTTCCCGTCCGCCACGGCCACCGCGCTGCCCATATCGCCGTCTTCCTGGATCTGCCATTTGATCCGCACGTTGGGGAAGGAATCGTTTACGCGTTTGGCCAGGTCGTCCGTGATAGTGGGGAACTTATCCGCGCCTCCCGTTGCCATGGGCATCCTGTGCCAGGCGGCGAGCGTTTGCACGGCGGGGCGGCGCTCCGCGAACAGGATCGAGTCCTGCCGGATGGTGACGAGGTTATAACCACCTACGGAATCCTTCGCGCGGAGGTTGGAGCGGCACATGACGTTAGGGATCGCGGTGCGGGTATAAATGCGGTTGGCGTGGCCATGGCCGCAGAGCATCACCTGCACATTCTTTTCCCGCAGCATGGCGTATACGTCCAGCCAGTTGTTCAGGCCTTCGTCGAGCGGGTAGTGGTTGATGTAGACGATGGGCATCTTTGCCGGGGTACGGTCGAGCGTTTTACGGAGCCAGACCATATTCTCCCGGGGTACCTGTCCCGGCCCCATGCGCATGTTGGGGCCGCTGTTGGTGCCGATGAAGCGGTAGCCTTTGTGGTCGAACAGGAAGGTCTCATCGCCGAAGACGGTGCGGAACGAATTACACCCGCTTTCCGACCACTTGGTGTCGTGGTTGCCGGGGATGACGTGCCAGGGCTTTCGGAGGCTGTCCATGGTTTGTTTGGCAGTTTTCAGCTCGGCGTCCGAGCCAAATTCGGTCACATCTCCCGAAAAGATGACGAAACCGATATCGGGTTGTCCGTTGAGGTCGTGGATGGTGCGGCGGAGATCGTCCAGTCCGGTCTGGGTGCCTACATGGGTATCCGTCACCAGCGCAAAGCGGAAGAGCGTATCCTGCGCGGCGGCCGCAATGGGCATCAGGGCGCCGAGCAGCCAGCAAAAGCATGTTTTCATGATCCCCAAGATACCGCGCCGTATCCGTAAATAAAACGGTGGCCACGGTAACGGCGGTGGGCGGTAAGATTGTCTGCCGCCGGCACAAAAAAAGCCCGCGGCTGTGGGCCGCGGGCATATTATCTTGTCGGAAATGTAAAGAGATTACCGGTTGCTTCTGCGGATCATGGAGAAGTTCACCACCCACTGGAAGGCGATGAAGCCGATGAGGAATCCCATCGACAGGATATTGAACGGATTTCCTGTTGCAAAGCCGGCCGCAATGGCCGCCACGGCCAATGCGCATAATCCCCAGATAAAGATCTGCATGGCCATCGGCTGCCGGAATGTTTTGTTCCGGACGCTGAGGGGGATCATGCAGGCGATGCCTGCATACGTCATTACCAGCCATCCGGCGCCGCCGCCCGTAGCGATCATACCGATGCCTCCCGCGATGGCCACCGCCAGGCTCACGGCCACCCCGTTGGAGGCGCTGATCTCTTTATCGTCGAGCATATACTTGCCATACTTGTTGAACCGCAGGAACAGGTTGCTCATTGGCTCCATGATCCACGTCGTGAAAGCGAAGGCGATCAGGATATACACGATGGGCATGAGGTAGGGCGCCAGGTGCGGGTTGGATTGTGATGTGCTGCTCAGGAATTTCGTTACCAGGTACAGCCCGATGATCACCGCCCACTGGTATTTTTCGCTCAGTTTGGCCATGAAGAAGGCGTACTTCAGGAACAGGCGGTACACGAGGTACCGGCCTTTCAGCGCCTCGATCATGCCGCCCTGTGCCATTTGCATGGAGGGGTCTATGCGGAGCGCTTCCCGGAAATGCTCCAGCGCTTTTTTGAGTCGCCTTTCTCGAGGAGGCCCCAGCCGTAATTTGCATGCGTGTAGGCGTTCTCCGGATCGTGCCGGAAAGCGTTTTCGATCCCTTCGAATGATTCTTCCTTGCGGTTCAGCTTCAGCAGGGCCGTGCTGCTGGGCATTGAGGGCATATACGTTCTCGGGGTCTACCTGCAGCGCCTGTTCGGCGAACGACAGCGCTTCGGTGAACTTCTTGCGCTGGTTGAGCAGCATGGCGTATGTAGCGTAGTACCCGGCTTCCTGCGGGTCGAGGCGGATGGCTTCGCGCAGGTCTGCCTCGGCGGCGTTGAAGTCTTCGTTGTTGAGGTGGATGCGGGCACGTTGGTAATAAAGCCGGTCGTCTGCCGGATCGATGCCGATGGTGTCGTTGACGATCTGGAGGGCTTCGTCGTGCTGATCCAGCTGGATCTTAACTTCGGCCAGCAGCCCCAGGGCGTTGGTATCCATGGGGTAGCGGGCCAGTGTTTGCTGGATGGCGGTTTCCGCTTCGCGGAATTTTCTATGCTGAAGAAGATATAGTGCGCGTTCGATCAGTTGGTGATCCATGTTATTTCATGTTTTTCAGGTAGAGGAGGATATCGTCGTACAGCCCGGCTTCGTTGGCATACAGCGCGAAGTTTTTGGCTACGGAGAACCATTCGCGCGTGCTGGCCCGGTGGCGCTTTGCCGCCGTCAGCAGGTCTTTGGTCTTAATGGGCTGCGGCACGCCGTCTTTGAAGGATTCTTCCAGCTTGGCTTCCACCGCCATATCGATCACCGCTTCGATGTCGGCGCCGGAGAATTCGGGGATCTGTTTGCTGATGGATTCATAATCGATCTGCTCCACTGGTTTGTTCTGCAGCTTCTTTTGCAACATGGCCGTGCGCGCGGGCTGATCCGGCGGCGGCACGAAGATCATCCGGTCGAAGCGCCCCGGCCTGCGGAAAGCAGGGTCCATATGCCAGGGCGTATTGGTAGCGCCCAGGATGAGGATGCCTGAATTGTCGTATTCCACGCCATCCAGCTCCTGCAGGAACTGGTTGATGAGCTGCCGGCCGGCGGATTGTTTCATGTCGTTCCGGTTGGCGCCGATGGCGTCTATCTCGTCGAAGAACAGGACGCAGGGGTGTTGTCGCGCGCGTATTCAAAAATACGGTGGAGGTTCTTTTCGCTGTTGCCCGGTACATGTCGAGGATCTCGTTGAGGCCCACGTTAATGAACCGTGCGTTCACCTGTCCGGCGGTGGCCTTGGCGATCATGGTTTTCCCACAGCCGGGAGGGCCATACAGGAGGATGCTGCCGCCCGTCTTCTTCCCGTACGCTTTGTACAGTTCGGGATGTTGCATGGGCCGTATGATCTTGACGTCGATCTCTTTCTTCACATGCTCCATCCCGCTGACGTCGTTGAACGTGATATCGGGTTTTTGCATGAACATGGTGAGGTTGTCTTCATCGAACTCATCTTCATCATCGGAGAAATCCCCAGAAGTACTGCGAACCCGCAGCTTGCTGTCCAGCTCGGGATCGGAGAACTCGGGATGGATGTCGAGCAGCTGCTGATAGGTCCGGATGGCGTTTTCCATATGGTTTTCCTTCAGCGAGGAGCGTGATACAGGAGCAGTACGTCCAGGTTATCGGGTTGCGTGCGCAGGAGGTCTTCCAGGATCACGTTGCAGGTGGCGTAGGCGCCTTTGCGGTAGTAGACCTTGGCAAGACCGATGAGCGGCTTGTCTCCGGGCGATTTTGCGAGGATTTCGCGGAACTCCTGTTCGGCTTCATCGTAACGTTCCATTTGCAGGAGCGTTTCTGCCAGGTGCAACCGCAACGGCACATTGTCGGGCGAAAATTTCAACGCCTCGCGTAGGCTGTCGATCGTTTGTTGTGACATAATGATTTTATCAGGAGATGTTAGATCAGATTAGTAAGACGTCGATCCGGTGCGCCAGTACGATGCGAGATTCGGGCGACCAGGAGAAGACGGTGAAGTATCCGTCCTGTGAGGCCACCAGTGCCTGTGCGTCGCGCTGGTCATAGACGAACTGCGCGGCGGAGAGGTGGCGGGTGCCGCCGAGGCGGGACGGGTGCATGAGCAGCGGCTGGCGGTCGGTCACCGGTTCTGTGAGGAGCACTTCTTCGACGGGTTGGGAACTGGCGGCGCGGGTGATCTTGGCGCCGAAGGCCAGCAGTTCGTGGCGGTCGTTGATGATGGTGGCGCCGTCAACTGCGGTGAGTCCCGTAACATAAGCTACTTCTCGGCGGAGGGCGTTCTGCCAGTATATTTCGCTGGTAGCTTCGCCGTCTTGCCGGATGAGGTCGGCCACGCCGCTGAAAGCGGGGACACGGGATAGGTGAGCGGTTGTACGATGGAGTCTTTCCAGCCTTCGTGCTGGTGCGGGGTGACGAGGAGCGTGCCTCCGCGGCGGTGCGCCCGCATAGACACGGCGATCTGGATGAGCACGTTCACCGGGTGGTTCCACAGCGGGGAGGAATGGATGCCCAGCAGGGAGGTGAGCATGCTGGGGCAATCTGTCCGGATGCCGCATTGTTCGTTCACGACTTTTACGGAATCTCCCTGCAGCACGGCTACGTTGATGAACTTGCCGAGCCCTGCGGCGCGGCGGTGTTTTACTACGAGCAGGCCGGGTTCGGATACGTCGAGCACGAAGCAGTATTTAGGAAGGGTGAGGGTGGTGCCCCAGATATATAGCTCGCCGTCCTCTTCCCAAATGCCCACGTGGACGCCCGCACGTTCCACCCCGGGCGCCAGCTTTGCCAGCACTTTGGGCGAATAGGGCAGCCGGTGCTCGAACAGGAGGGGCTTGCCCGCTTCCGAAGGCTGCAGGTAAGCGATGGATATGCGGGTGGGGAGGCCTTCCTCTTTCCGTAAACTGGCCCAGAAGGCAACGTCGATGATCTGCTCGATCTGCCGGGCCGAGGGCACGCATGCCAGCCCGTTGTCTTCCTGCTGCGCCCGGGCTTCGTCCTGGTGCCGCAGAAAGTGCTGCTCGATGGTTGCCGCTACATTTGCAGCCGCCTGGTAGGTGCTGCCGTTCTTCAATTCCATATACACGTATCTTGGAGGTGCTAAAATAGACTTTTTCGGGTCAATCGGGCCATTTCCCACCGGCGATTACGGCAATTGCCATCATTTTGCCGGCAGGCGGGGTCCCTTAAACGGGTCAAAACCATCGCCTTCATCCTTTCCATCCCTTACCTGAACCAGTAAATTCTCCGCTAAATTTCCCGCCTGCCGGACCATCCCGTGCATTTTTTCTATCTTGTACACAGCATACCGCCGCCGACCGTCATGAAGAGCATCATCAGACTTATTTCCTTTTTGCTTATTGCAGGGGTTCCAGCACAGGCACAGATTCAGCAGCCCTACATCCTGAACGGCTCCGCTTCCCAGCAGAGCTGCAACTGCTATGTGCTGACACCCGACCAGCTGCAATCCAGCGGCTCGGTATGGAATAAGAACAAGATCAGCCTGCTTAATTCTTTCGATTATACATTCGAGATCAATCTCGGCTGCAAAGACCAGACAGGGGCAGACGGCATCGGTTTTATCCTGCAAACCAAAGGGACCAACCTGGGCGCCAACGGACAAGGCATCGGGTTCAAAGGGATCACTCCTTCGGTCGGCATTATCATTGACACCTGGCACAACGCTGATGAAAACGATCCGGCTTTCGATCACCTGTCGATCCAGATCAACGGAGAAACTAACCACGCTTTGCCAGAAAACCTTGCCGGTCCGGTGCAGGTAGCAGCGGGGCATGATAACATCGAAGACTGCCAATGGCACTTGTTCCGCATCCGCTGGAACGCGACCACCCACCAGCTGGAAGTCTGGGTAGACCATGACCTTCGCGCCAGCGCTACCATAGACCTGGTGGCGGATGTTTTCGGTAACGACCCGATGGTATTCTGGGGCTTTGCGGGCGCCACCGCGGGAGCATCCAATCTCCAGCAGTTCTGCGCGGCATTGCGGCCTGAATTCGAATTCGACGGCGGACAGATCTTCTGCGACGGCACACCCGTCACCTTCCGCGACAACTCCAGTTCCTTTGGCACTATCCAGCGGTGGTACTGGGATCTGGGCGACGGCACGAAGCTCACCAGCAAGCTTCCCCGGCGCATACTTATCCGCAGGCAGGGAAGTATGAAGTGAAGATGGTGATAGAAGACAATAGCGGTTGCATTTCCGACACGCTGAAGAATATCGTCACGATCGGTTCTTACCCGGAACCGGATTTCACGCACGACTCCCTTTGCCTGGGCACGCCGCTTCAGTTGCTGGACGCTTCGAAAGTGGCGGTTGGCACCATAGGCAAGTGGAAATGGAGCTTTGGCGGCGGCCGCACCAGTACCTGGCAGAACCCTAACGCGCCGTATACGGCGCCAGGAACGTACCCTGTTACACTGGAAGCTACTTCCGTGGAAGGATGCGGCGCCACGATCACCAGGCCCGTGACCGTGTACCCGTCTCCGGTGATCTCGGCTACCGCCGCGCACGCCTGTATCGGGGAGCAGACGATACTTGAGGCACGGAATATGACGCCGGGGATAGCCATCGCGGAGTGGACCTGGAATATCAATAACCACGAAACGATATCGCGGCAGAACACCGGGTACCAGTTTGCGCAACGGGGTAAATATCCCGTTGTGGCGCAGGCCCTGTCTGAAGACGGCTGCCTGGCCAAACCCGTTGCACTGGAAGCCACGGTCACCGACATTGGCCTGAATGCCGGCCGGGATACCATTATTGCGCGCGGACAGCCGTTGAAACTACATGCAGAGACCTACGGGGATAATCTTCAATACCAATGGTGGCCCACGACCGGCCTCAGCGACGCCAACTCGCCCGGGTTGATCGCCGTTCCCGATAAGGACCAGTTGTACCGCCTGACCGTGCGGTCGCCGGAAGGTTGTGTGCAGGAAGATGAAGTAATGGTGAAGGTATACACGGGGCCGGAGTTCTATGTGCCTACTGCATTTACGCCCAATAACGACGGCGTCAACGACCGTTTCCGGGTGATTGCTCCCGGTGTGCCGCAGCTGGCCTTCGTGCGGGTATGGGACAGATGGGGAGGATCGTATTCGAGACGCGCGCCCTTTCCGACCCCTGGAACGGTGAAGTGAACGGAAAGCCGGCTTCGGCGGGTACTTACGTCTGGATGGTAGAAGGGACGGACTACAACGGCAGGAAGTTCAGCCGCCAGGAACGGTGACCCTCATCCGCTGATTCCTTACATTTGCGTTATGCTGCAACTGCAAAATATCCACCATATCGCCATCATCTGTTCCAACTACGAACGTTCCAAACGCTTTTATACGGAAGTGCTGGGATTCACCATCACGGCAGAACATTACCGCGCCGCCCGCGACTCCTGGAAGTTGGACCTCGCGCTCAACGGCAAGTATAGCATAGAACTGTTTTCCTTTCCTGACCCGCCTGCCCGGGTATCTTCCCCGGAGGCCAGGGGCTGCGGCATCTGGCTTTTTCCGTTCAGGACGTGGATGCTTCGGCCGTAGTGCTGGCCGCGCATGGCGTCACTTGCGAACCGGTGCGCACAGATGAGTTTACCGGCAAGAAATTTACATTCTTCACCGATCCCGACGGGCTTCCGCTGGAGCTTTATGAAGCCTAAGCGTCATGATGGGCTTTATACCAGCAGAGCCGATGGGTGTTGCCAGGCCCACGGTATGGGCGTTGCAACAGGGCGGTCGCTTCGCGGTCGTTTACGATGATGCGTTTGCCCGGATCATAGACCAGGGCCTGCCGGTCTGCATGGAGATATTAGCGAGGATGCAACTGGCGGTGCTGATGTGCCCTTCTTCGATATCAGCCACAGGTCTGCCTTTGGTGGTGATGGCATCCAGGAAGTTGAGCATATGCAGCCGGGTTGCCGGCGCCGCATTCAGTTCGATGCCTTTCTCGTTCACATCTTCCGGGTACTTTTCCTTTTCATACACCACATCTTTGTGGATGGGCTCGACTTTGCCCTGTGGGGTGAAGTCGTACGACATGGTGCTGGCTCTTAACGTACCGTTTTCCCCGTAAAGCGTGAAGGCCCAGGGTATTTGGGATCTGCCGGCGTGCCCCAGGTGCGGTGCTGCCAGGTACAGTTGAGCCCGTCGTATTCGAAGATGGCGGATTGGGTATCTGAGATATTCGATTTGCCTTCCTTCTGCACGTAAATGCCACCGGTAGAACTGATGCGTTTGGGCCATCCCAACTGCAACATCCAGCGGACGGTATCGAACATATGGATGCACATATCGCCCATGATACCGTTGCCGTATTCCATGAAAGTGCGCCACCAGCGGACGTGCGGCATGCCATCAAACGGGCGCAGCGGCGCGGGGCCGGTCCACATCTCATAATCAAAATGATCGGGAACGGCCTGCACGGGTGGGTTGCCGTTGGCGCGCATATGGTAGTAACAGCACATCTCCACGTGGGATATTTTACCGAGGAGGCCGGCATCTACGATATTCTTCTTTGCGTCGATGAGGTGCGGGGTGCTTTTGCGCTGGGTGCCTACCTGGACTACTTTCCCGTATTTGCGCGCGGCCGCCAGCATGGCTTCGCCTTCCAGCACATCTACGCTGATGGGCTTTTGAACGTATACGTTGGCGCCGGATTTGAGGGCCTCGATGGTCAGGAGGGCATGCCAATGGTCAGGGAGCCTACCAGTACGATATCCAGCTGGTTTTCGGACAGCATCTTCCTGAAGTCGCGGTAGAGCCTGGGCGTTTTGCCGGATTTCTGGCGCTGGGATACCAATGTTCCGGCTTCCTTTAATTGATTTTCATCCGCATCGCACAACGCGATCACTTCCACCGGCGCTACCTGAATCAAACGGAACAGGTCGCTTTTGCCGTACCATCCGGTACCGATCAGGCCTACACGGTAAGGTTTGGCCGGGTTTACGACATCGATGCCGTAAGCGCCTAAAGCAGAAAGCGCCAGTGCGGCGGACGCGCCTTTGAGAAAGTGGCGGCGGTTGATATGGAACTGGGTCATGGAACGTGGAATTTGAATTGATATCCTTAAAAATAAAGAATTGCTCCCAGCGGTGCAAGCCCTAAACGATAAGCGGTCGCCGATACCGGCGACCGCTGTTCTTTAATTGTGCTAAAGGGGATGTATATGCTAATCATCAATCTTTCCGTTGATCTACCGCGTCTTTGGGCGGTTCGTTGCGCTCCGTGCCCACATATCCCTTGTTCTGGTTCACGACGCCGTGCACGTTGGCCTGGATGGCTTTGGTGGGAACGGGCCAGAAGATGTGATAGGGGCTGATGGTGAATTTATCGCCGTGATTGGTGACGATGCCCAGCCGGTAGAAGTCGTTTTTAGCGATGATCCGGTCGTAGAAGTAGTTTTCATCAGAGATGCGGTCCATCGAATAGCTCTTCCCGTTGGGAGCGGCTTTACCCGTGCGGGCGAAGATGAGGGAAATGCGGGTCAGCTCCGTTTTGCGTGGCTCTTCGAAGAACAGTTCCTGGCGCGTTCGTCGAGGATGGTGCCGATATCCAGCGTGCCGGTGAACGGTGCGCAACCGGCGCGGGTACGCACCTGGTTAAGGTCGTCTGTGGCAAGGCCTAACTGATTTTTCCAATAATAGGCTTCCGCGCGGAGAAGGTAGGTTTCCGCGAGGCGGAAGATGTACCAGTCGGAGTGGCCGCCCTGCATGGGGAATTTTCAGTGTCTGGTACGAAGATCTTGTAATGCGGCCATCCGAACCAGCAACGGATGGTATCTACGCACAACAGGCCGCCGGCATCGTTGCGAAGCTGCAGGGGCTTGAGGTAGTAGGGGTCGTTGTTGTTTTTGAGGCCCATATCGTTGTACACGAGATCTTCCATGTTCATCCAGTTGCCTTTGGCATGCCGGAGATCGTTGGGGTCGTCCCAGATCTCGTAGAGGCTGTAAGGCGTAGGGCGGCAGCGGCCGATACCGCGGCCGTACAGGTTACTCTGGATGAAAGCGGGATTGGTATTGTCGTTGGTGCCTTTTCTGCCAGATGGAGTATTGATGTTGGAGCCCCAGAACGGCACCGCCTGCCGCATAATACGCATCCCGCCATCATAGCCGCCATCGCCGAACCGGTCGATCACCAGGAACAGGCCTTCCTTGTTTTCGCCGATCGATTTGTTTTCCGGCCGGTGCAGATCCCAGATCACATTCTTCTTGGTAGCGCCAAAGGGCTGCCGCATCAGGCTGTATGCGCCGCCATTTATCACAGCGGTAGATGATGCTATGGCATCATCGAACTTACCCAATGCCAGGTTCACTTTCGTCAACAGATGGAGTACCGCCCCTTTGGTCACTTCGCCCCGGGCCACGTTATCAGACACCCATCCCTTGGCGGAATCGAGGTCTTTCTTAATGTATTCGAGGATCACGTCGCGCTTGGTGGTGAAGAAATCGGTCCGCGGCGCAACGATTTCCTGCATGGGCGCTGGCACGTCGCCGAATTGCATGCAAAGGCGGTAATAGCGCAGCGCACGGTGGAAATATGCGGAACCGAGGATGGCGTTGCGCTCGTCGGCGCTGGCGTATGTGGCGTTGTCGATACGCGAAATCACCGTATTGGCGTATTTGATGCCCTTGTAACCCTCGCTCCAATAGTGGTAAATGCGTGCCCTGTCCGCGCTGTTCTCATTAGCGCCATCCGGGGTGATGAGGAGGTTCAGGTCCTGCGGGGACCAGACTTGTCCGTTACCCCTTCCACGGTTACTTCGGAGAAGAGCATTTCGGTGAGGATGGGCGGATTGTCGCCGTAGTATTCGATGCGGGCATTGCGCGCGCATGCCACGAGGCCGGCGCGCATGGCGGCCGCATCCACGAAGGTTTCGTCTGGCTCATAAAAGGAGAGCGGTTTTGGTTTCAGCCAGTCTTTCCCGCATCCCGGAGCGATAGACAGCGCTGCTGCAAACAGCGCGATGGTACCGATTTGTAGCGTATTCTTATGCATGATGATTCTTTTACGAGGCTTAAAAAGTGGCGTTGATACCCAATGACCAGTTACGGGCGGGCGGCGTGTTGCCGTACTCGGCATCCCAGAACATCCAGTTGGGCTGGTAAACGGCCGCATTGCTCACGTTGGCGTATACCTTCAGCGAGTTGATGCCGGCCCTGCTGCTGATGGCTTTCGGAACGGAATAGGCCAGCGCAACGGTGCTCAGGCGGATGAAATTTGCCTTCCGCCAGTTGGTGAAACCGATGCTCCCGTTGTTGGAGAACAGCCGGGCATGATCGTCGATCTGGTTCTCCGGCGTCCAGTAAGGGATGATGTAGGAGTTCTGACGGTCGATGAAGCCGGTATTGTTCTTTGCCCGGTCGTATTCCTTGTAGTGGCCCCAGTGACTATAAAGCATGAACGAGAGGGAGAGGCCCTTATAAGAAAAGTCGTTGCGGAGCGTCCATTGGTAACGGGGAGAGCGGTAGCCGAGGAATTGCTTGTCGTCGTCGGAATACTTCCCGTCGCCATTGGTGTCTTCCAGTTTAAAGTCGCCCGGTTTAACGCCGTATTTAGCGGCTTCCGCGGCTTCGGTGGTTTTCCACACGCCGAGCACTTTCATGTCCCATATCTCTTCGATATCGCGGCCGATGAACCATTTGTTGGCACGGTCGTCCTGCTCCTTCATTACGATCTTGCCGTCTGCACCCTTGAAAGGCGCGGGGCCGTAGAGGCTCACGATGCTGTTGCGGTTGGTGAAGAAGTTGAGGTTGGTGCCCCATTCGAAATCGGTCGTGCGTACGTTCACGCTGCTCAGGTTCAGCTCTACGCCTTTATTATGGATCTCCCGATATTGGAGATCACGTTGAAATAGCCCGTAATGTCGGAGATGGTCCTGCTCACGAGGAGGTCGGTAGTAATTTTCTTATACACCTCGATGGTGCCCGACAGGCGGTTGTCCAGGACGGCGAAGTCGAGTCCCAGGTTGTAAGACATGCTTTTCTCCCATTTGAGGCCGGGGTTGGGCATGCGGTTTCCATAGAGCTGGGAAACAAGCACGATGTTGCCGTTAGGCATGATGTACTGGTACTTGCCGGTGGAGAGGTCGCCCAGCGCCACATAGCGTCCGATATCGCGGTTGCCGTTCACGCCCCATGAGGCGCGCAGCTTACCGAGATTGAGCCAGGGATATTTACGAAGCTTTCCTTGGTGAATACCCAGCCAAGGCCGACTGAGGGAAGCTGGCCCTGGGGTTCGACTGCCCGAAGGCGGAGTATCCGTCGCGGCGGATGGAGGCCGTCAGCATGTATTTCTGCTGGTAAGCGTAGTTAAGCCGCCCCATGATCGCGTCTCCTGTGGCCAGGGAATCAAAACTGGTGATCACGGGCTTGATGCCTGCGCCGATGTTGTGCCAGGTGAGGTTGTCGTTGGGATCGAATCCCTCGTTCTCCATCTGGTTACGCCAGCTCTGATATTTTTCCGCGTTATATAGCAGGGTTACATCGAAATCATGATCGCCGAACGTTTTGTTCCAGCGTAGGATGTTATCGATCTGCCAGTTGAAATATTCTTCCTGTCTTCTTACCGCATATCCCTTACGGGCGGCATAACGGAAATCTTTAGCCAGGTTGGCGTTGAAGTACTTGTTCCATTCGAAGTTAGGCGTGAAATTCACCTGGTAGGAGAAGCCATAACCCAGGTCGCCCTTAGCATACAGGCTGCCGAACAGTGTGTGGTACTTCTGCAGGCGGTCTGTGTAGGCATAGTTGAGGAAAGGGTTGGTGTTGTTGCCGATATCGTCGTTCGGGCTATCGCGCAGCGTCACGCCGTCGTCTTTGTATTTTTCGCCCCAGGGGCTGGCATTGATCATTTGCCCCAGTCTACCGTCACCTGGCTTTCATCGCGGTCGGCAAACTGCATGTTGATGCCGATGGTGGCCCATTTTGCGGCTTTTGCTTCCACGTTGATACGGGTACGGAAGGTTTTGAATTTATCGCCGAGGATGACGCCTTCGTTGTTGGTATACCCGGCGGAAATATAATAAGAGGTATTATCCGTTCTGCCGCCTACGCTCACGGTGTGGTCGTGGCGCAGACCGGTCTGGAACATCTGGCTGTACCAGTCGGTTTCTTTGCCGGCTTTATAGTTCTTTACTTCTAGGGAGAGGATCTTCAGGCGGTTGAGCCAGATATCGACGGATCTCCCGGGAGTTGTCATATGCTTTCCATTGATCGATAGTGATGTCGGAAGGCAGCTGGCGGGGATCGTCGAACTGGTAGGGCTTGGCGTTGGCGTTCATGCTTTTGAGCACGTCCGTGCGCCAGGCCACGAATCCGTTGCCATCGTAAAGCGGCTGGTCCATGGCGAGGGTCGCCAGGCCGATGTTGCTGTTCAGCGTTACGGTGGGTTTGCCGGAGGAACCTTTTTGGTTGTGATGAGCACGACGCCTTTGGCCGATTTGGCGCCGAATACGGCGGCGGCGCTGGCGTCTTTGAGGACGTCTATGGTCTGGATATCGTTCGGGTTAATGTCTGACAGTGCGCCGGGATAGATTACCCCATCCAGTACGATCAGCGGGGCGCTGCTGGCGTTGAGGGAAGAGCGGCCACGGATCTGGAGATCGCCACCGCCTTTGGCGGAGTTCGAAGAGGTGACGGACAGGCCGGGTATGTTGCCACGGAGCGCGTCCTGTACGTTGGCAGGATTTTCATTTTCCAGCTTGCCGAGCTGAACTTGCGCCACGGCGCCGGTGAGGTCGGATTTCTTGCGGGTGCCATATCCCACTACCACGAGCTGATCGAGCTCGGTAGCGTTGTCTTGCAGGATGATGGTCCAGTTGTTGGTACCGGCGACGGGTACTTTTTGGGATTGATAGCCGATGAAGCTGAAAACGAGCACCCCATTGTCGGGCACGCCAGGGAGCGTGAATTTGCCCTGGGCGTCTGTGGTAGTGCCTTTGGACGTGCCTTCGATGGCGACGGTCACGCCGGGGAGCGCGGCGCCGGATTTATCGCGGACGATGCCGCTGATGTCTTTAGCCATCCTGGCAGGGGAGATGGAAACGTTTGCATGCATGCCGCTGACGGCAGGTATTCCGGCCGATAGCGCGAGTAGCAGGGCGCAGCACGCCGGGGAGGGCCAATAAGGCCTCCTTCCGATACGCATTGTCATGGTAGATCAGATTAAGGATTTAGAAATGGTAATATCGACGTGTTAGTGTTAAATGTCCTGTGAATAAATGGTCTGTAAGACGTGTTAAGCCATTGTCAGTTTTTAACGTGAAAAAATAGATTACCGTAAACGTGATGTAACTTGGTCCGAATAGCGGGGTAGACCAATATCCAGTTTCAAAACGTGAAAAATATATATAGTTCGCTTGGTTAAATATGGTTCGAATGGACGGGTAAAAACGATACGTGTTTTAACGTGAAAAAATATATACCTGTAAACGCGGTTATTCAATGTTCTTTTACCAAATTAGTATTTGCAATCGATTTAACTTTATACGAAGGGTAAAAAAGTCAACTACAACGTTTGAAATCGTTTTTTTGAATTATGAAAAGGGGTGTAACGATCAAAGATATTGCGCGGAAGTTGAATATGTCGGTGTCGACGGTTTCCAAAGCGCTGAATAACGATGCGACGATCAGTTCGTTGACGAGTGAACGCGTAAAGACGTTGGCGCGGGAGTTAAACTATGTTCCCAACGAGGCGGCGCGGCATTTCAAGCTGAACCGTACGTTTACCCTGGGGCTCATTGTGCCGGATATCCTCGATCAGTATTACGCTTTCGCTGCCAATGGCGTGGAAGCCGCGGCGGAGGAAAGAGGGTATCATGTGATGCTGGCGCAGTCGCGCGAAGATGAGCAGAAGGAAGAAAGGATAATCGATCTCATGATCCGCAACCGGGTAGACGGGGTTGTGGCCGCGATCTCCAAGACACGGACGGATATGGGGCCTTACCAGAAGTTGCTTTCCATGGGTATTCCGGTGGTGTGCATCGGTCGGGAGCCCGCAACGCCGGAGTTCGACTTCGTGTCGAGCGATAATGTAGAGGGCGGTCGCCTGGCGACGGACTTCCTTATCCGCCAGGGGCATCGGCATATCGCGCACTTCCGCGGGCCTGAAGGCATGCGTACGGGAAACGCGCGGTACGAAGGTTACCGCCTGGCGCTGGAGGAACATAATATCCCGTTGCGGGAGGAGCTTGTGGAGGTTGTAGATTTCACGCGGGAGAATACAGAATCTGCGTTATCGCGCATGCTTGCCCTGGAGACGCCTCCTTCGGCGGTGTTCGCATTTAAGAATTACGTAGCGCTGGACGGGATCGCTTACTTAAAGAAGTATCACCCGCAGTTGTTGGAGACGTTCCAGTTCACGGGGTTCGGCAATCTGCCCATCCTTGGCTACCTCGATCATAAGCCGGCTGCCTCGATTGAAGAGGGCTCGCGGGAAATGGGGCTCGAAGCGGCCATGCAGCTGTTTGCCCGTATACGTGAGACGGAAGGCGAAGAGCATACGGCAAAGAGCATCCAGTTGCCTTGCAAGCTGGTAGTGCATATTTAGTCAATTCCACAATTAATTAACCCGTTACTTCAATATGCTGTACACTGCAGGCGCAGGCGCGCCGAAATGGAAACCTGGAAACTCCGCATGCGGAAGGCGCCCAACATGGTGCAGCGGCTATCGCGTACTATGCAGGCGCGGATCAATCGTATTATTCCGGAGAAAGTCCATCAGGCAATTACGGTGACCATCAAACAGATGGTGCGCGGGGTATTATATGGTTCTTCATATACGGTCCCCGGAAAGCAGGATTATCCCTCATTTGCTGATATGGAGACTGCGGTGCGCAAGCGCATCGATTTCTACAAGCATACTGCCGCGGCGGAAGGCGGCGTTACGGGGGCGGGCGGAATTTTGTTGGGCCTGGCGGATTTCCCGATATTATTGTCCATGAAATTGAAGTTGCTGTTCGATATCGCGACGATGTACGGGTATGATGTAAAGGATTACCGGGAGCGATTATACATTCTGTTTATATTCCAGCTGGCGTTCAGCAGTCAGGATCACCGCAGACAGGTGTTTGCGCAGATGGAGGATTGGGACCGCCGTATCGGGGCGCTTCCGGAAAAGGAGGAGGCGTTTGATTGGAGGGCTTTCCAGCAGGAGTACCGCGATTACCTCGATATCGCTAAGATGGCGCAACTGATGCCGGTTATCGGCGCTGCGGTGGGCGTTGTTGTGAACTACCGGCTGGTGACCCGCCTTGGCGAGACGGCAATGAATGCATACCGGATGCGGTTGTTGCGATGATGCCGGGGGCTAAGGCTTTAGTTCCAGCGAGGCTTTACCGGTAGACGGGTCAAACGGTACCGAACTATGCGCGTGATGTATCAGCCATTGCCCTTGTTCCTGGATATATATCACAGACTCCCGCCACCACATATCCAATTTGGCGCCTTGCGATGTTTCTGCGAGGATGTGGTTCAGTGTGGCGGCCCACGCCATATTCCCTTGCTGATTGGTCTGTAATACCCTGATCTCAAAATCGATGACCTCAGATAAGCTAGATAGCCATTCGCTGAATCGCTCCCGCATAGCGGGTGCGCCGTGATAATGCAGTTCGTTCACGACGTCGAAGAAAATGACCTGCGGATGGTAGCAGGAGATGGTTGCTTCGATGTCCCTGTTTCGGACGGCGGTTTCACGAGTTTTGATGATGGCGGACAAATCCATGGGAGGAGGTTTTGATGTGCCTTGTATCCCTCAAAAACCTTTCCGAAGTCTTACGGTTTTTAGAAGGGCGCACTACGATGGTCATTTTACCCGCAATATTCCCCGGAAGCCCCTCGCAGCGTAATAAGACTCCGCGCCATTGTGGTACATAAAGACCGTGTCGTACCGCCGGTCGCAGAAGATAGCGCCGCCAAGTTCGCGGATGTTGTCCGGAGTTTTAACCCAGCTGGATGTCTTGAGATCGAATGCTCCGAGCTGCTGAAGGTCGCGGTATTGCTCTTCCGACAATATAGTGATACCGATTTCGTTGGCCATATCAATTGCGCTGGTTTTGGGTTTATGTTCTTTCCTGGATTGGAGGGCTTCATAGTCGTAGCAGACGCTCCTGCGGCCTTTGGGGCTTTCAGGGGAGCAATCGCAGAAGATGATCTCACCGGTCTTATTATCCAGGCCGATCACATCCGGTTCGCCGCCGGTCTCTTCCATCTCGTTGAGCGACCAGAGCGCAGCCGGGTTGGATGCAAGTTTCTCCAGTACGTTATCCCAGGAGATCCCTTTATGCCGTTGCATATTTTTCCCGAAGCGGGACTGGAGGGTTTTCAGCAAAGCTGCTTGTTGATCTGCAGCTATTTTCTTTTTGCTGTTGGAATGGTTACTCATATAGTAGGTTTTAGATTGATATGGGTGCTTATCCATACCTTTTGCGAAAATAACTATCAGTCCGAAGTTTGTCAACAATATATGCCGGTTATATAACAAATTTCAATTGTTGGCGGATGCTTTTAATCCGGTTTCGATCTACCAAGATTGTATCCAAGTGTCGCGGTAAGGATTGGTAGGAGCAGATTCAATAGGATCATTTGGCATATTTTCAGGAAAAATTCCCTGTATTCTTTCTTTTCGACCTGTGCGATTCCCGCAAGTTCCATGTGATGCCTGTGCAATACACTATCAACAGGTCGTGACACAGCACCCATGAACGCATCTGATTCACGGTCGGAAAGTAAAAACTGCATATTGGAAGCGTCAAATGTTTTATAAGTCAGCAGCAATCCAATTCCGATGATGGAGATTAGTATCGTAAGTAGGACAAAGGATACTAAATGGAACCTGTGTCTATACGGTTCCGCTCCAACTTCGGAGTATTCTGGGTTATTCAAACGAATGGACATAAATATCCGGTTTTACATATGATTGTTGTTGGATCGCTCCGATTGCGGTTTGGTTTCTCTCTGACTTTTGGCAAATTGGAGTGCGGGGAGATGATTTCTCTGGCCTCTTCTGTTTCCAGATCCAGCGCCACAATTATCCTTCCTCCAATCGTCTCGTTTATCGCCCATTTCATGATCGCAACAGACTCGGCCGTCAACATAGATGCATCGCTGTAATTCGACTTTTTAAGGAGCTCTTGCATATATCCTTTTTGAAATTCACATTAACTTCCATAATAGAATTTTTAAGTGATTGAATTTCGCCGAATGTAAACTGTAATTCCATACGAAAATTTTTCCGGGCTGTTTATTTTCTTGCCATTTTCGGGCGCGGTATTAATACCATCACACCCTGAAAGCCACGGTATATTTGCAAAGGAATCCTTTTGACAAATTCATCCATTTGCCCGAAATTCGCGGCTGATATGAAAGTCTGTATTGCGGAAAAGCCGAGCGTTGCGCGCGATATCGCTGAAGTGCTGGGCGCCAAAACCCGGAAAGAGGGATATTATGAAGGTAACGGGTTCCAGGTCACCTGACCTTCGGGCACTTCTGTACCCTCAAAGAGCCGCATGACTATTCCCCGCACTGGAAATACTGGTCGCTGTCCGACCTGCCCATCATCCCGAACCAGTTCGGTATCAAACTGATCGAAAATGCCGGCGTGGAAAAACAATTCCGCGTAATAGAGAACCTCATCCAGCAATGCGAAGAAGTCATCAACTGTGGTGACGCCGGACAGGAGGGGGAGCTCATCCAGCGCTGGGTGCTCCTCAAAGCCCGTTGCGCCGCACCCGTAAAACGCCTTTGGATCTCCTCGCTCACCGAAGAAGCCATCCGCAACGGTTTCCAGGCTCTCAAAGACGCCGCCCAGTACGATAACCTCTACGCTGCAGGCAGCGCCCGCGCCATCGGCGACTGGCTCCTGGTATGAACGCCACCCGCCTCTTCACCAAGAAGTTCGCGCAGGAAAGGCCGTCCTCTCCATCGGGCGTGTACAGACACCCACGCTCGCCATGATCGTGGCCCGTCAGAAAGAGATCAATGCCTTCGTTTCCGCAGAATACTGGGAACTGAAGACGATCTATAAGAAAGTGGAATTCACTGCCACGATCGACCGTATCGTACAGGTAGAACGCGCCGAAAAAGGCCTCGCCTATATCAAGGAACACTCCTTCGAAATCACTTCCTTCGAAAAGAAAGAAGGTAAAGAAGGCAATCCACGGCTGTTCGACCTCACCGCGCTACAGGTGGAAGCCAATAAGAAATTCGCCTATTCGGCAGACGATACCCTGCGGTACATTCAGAGCCTGTACGAAAAGAAACTGGTCACCTACCCCGCGTAGATACCACCTACCTTTCCGAAGACCTTCATCCCAAGATCGCCGGCATCCTGAAGGACATGACGCCATACGCCAACCTCATCGCGCCCCTGCTGGAAAAGCCCATCCCGAAATTGAAGTCTGTCTTTGACGACAAAAAGTAACGGATCACCATGCCATCATCCCCACCGGCATGTACCCGGAGAACCTGCACCTCGATGAAAAGCGTATCTACGACCTCGTAGCCCGACGCTTCATCGCCGCTTTCTACCCCGAGTGTAAAATCTCCAATACCACCGTACTGGGGAAAGCAGGGCAGGTGGAATTCAAAGCCACAGGTAAGCAGATACTGGAACCCGGCTGGAAGGAAGTATATGCAAATGATGCGCCCGCCCCGAAAGACGGCGACGAGCCTGCGGAAGAAGGTGAGAAGATACTGCCTGTTTTCGAGGTAGGAGAAAGCGGGCCGCACGAACCCCGCATCCACAAAGGCAAAACATCGCCTCCGAAGCCATACACCGAAGCGACATTGCTGCGGGCTATGGAAACCGCCGGCAAGCAGGTGGAAGACGAGGAAATGCGGGAGGTGCTGAAAGACAATGGCATCGGGCGGCCTTCCACCCGCGCCAACATCATCGAAACGCTCTTCCGCCGTAAATACATCGAGAAGAAGAAAAAGAACATCTTCGCCACCCAGACCGGCATCGACCTCATCGATACCATCGAGAACGAGCTCCTGAAAAGCCCGGAGCTCACCGGCGCCTGGGAGCGCAAGCTGCGTCTCATGGAGAAAGGGGAATACGCCATGGACACTTTCCGCCAGGAGCTGACCGACATGGTGATCGCCCTCATCCGCGACGTAAAAAACAACACGGGCAAATCCATTTCTTTTGCGCCTGCCACACCGCCACCAAAGGAAAAGAAGGATAAGGAAGCTGCCCCGCTAAGCCCAAAGCGCCCAAAAAGCCCGCCGACCCTACCGCGGCCACCTGTCCCAAGTGTAAATCGCACCCTGTCAAGAAAGGAAACACGGCCTATGGATGCAGCAATTTCGCCGCCTGCGGTTTCAAAGTACCCTTCGAGGCTTTCGGGAAAAAACTGACCGATAAGCAATTGGAAGATATACTCATCAAAGGCAAAACCGGGAAGATCAAAGGCCTCACTACTCCCCAGGGTGAGCAGGAAGGGCGACTTGTGCTGGACGAACATTTCAACCTCGTGATTCAGAGTTCCTGACAATTTTTACAACCATCTGCGAATCCGCTTGTTATAGAGAGAGATTGCCGGCGCACCGGCTGGCTTAAACCGCTCTTTATGGCAAAATACTACCCTGTTTGTTTGTTACTTTGGACCATGCTCCTATGCGAAAACGCCAAAGCGCAACAAGACGTGCAGTTCAGCCAGTACGTCTTTAATATGCTGAACGTAAACACGGCATACGCGGGTTATCGCGGGGCACCAGCTTTAACGCTACCTACCGGCGCCAATGGGAAGGGATTCCCGGATCCCCAAGACGGCCGGGGCTTCCATCGACTGGCTGACACCGGCCGCGGAAGATAGAATGGCACTGAGCGCCAGTTTCCTGCATGAGGAACTGGGGCCGCAAAAGACCCTCAGCGTAGGAGCAGGCTACACATATCGCATTCCCATCGACGAATCTGGCGCCAAGCGCCTTTGCTTCGGCATTGGCGCAGGGTTCACGCAGTACCGGCTCGACGGTACCGTACTGACCTATGTAGATGAGCACGATAACAGCATCCCCGTCACGAACGCCTCACACATTGAGCCGGACGCCAATTTCGGGGTGTTTTATTACACGCCCACCTGGTACGCCACGGCATCCATCCGCAACCTTTGCAGACCTCCGGCGTGAAAGGCTTCAACTGGAACGACGATTACTTCCGTACCCTGGAGCGCAACCCGCATATCTACCTGGGCGCAGGAACTGTCGTTAACCTTTCGGAGCATTTCAAGCTGAAGCCATCCTTCCTCTGGAAAGACGACTTCAAAGGTCCCAGCAACGTAGACCTGTCCTGTTTCCTGATGATCCATGAGCTGGTGTGGCTCGGCGGTTCCTACCGGACGGGTATCCGCATCTGGGATGCTTCGGGTAAGAATATGGACCTGACGAATCGTGATGCGGCCTCCGCCATGGTGGAGTTCATGGCGGCCAAATGGCTGCGTATCGGGTATGCATATGATTTTACGACCAGTGGATTACGGAATTACCAATCCGGATCTCACGAGATTTCTATCAGCCTGTTCATGCCCAGAAGAGGCGTGCGCGAGGTCAGCCCAAGATATTTTTAGTGGGTTAGCAGGTTACCATGCAAAGTGTTGCCGGTCTGTTCAGAACAAAGAAGTCTGAATAGGCCGGTTTTTTTGTGAAGCAGGTTTACGGGAAGATTGGAGAACAACGGCCGGTTGCTGGTATATTGCCGGATGTACCGCTAATGGCGCTTCAGTGGGATTGATGTGAAACACCGGTGTCTCAGCGTACCGCCCGGCAACGATTATCTCCGTTCCGTTAGCATGACGGGCAAAGAGGGAATGCACGAGATCCGGGTCGTTATTGTCCTGTGAAAGGTGGGACAGCAACACATGGCTCAGGTGCCGGGTACGGTGACGTAGGAACACCTCCAGCGCTTCACTGTTCGATAGGTGGCCATGCCCCCTCTGATCCGGTTTTTCAGGAAGCTGGGGTAGCGGCCTTTGTCGAGCATCTCGGTATCGTAATTCGTTTCGAGGAAAGCGGCGTGGCACAAGGCAAAGTGGCGTGCCAGCTCGCCGCAGGGCCGTCCGATATCTGTGAACACGCCTACGCGTGCCTGGCCGCAACTGATGAGGAAGCTATGGGGATCGGCAGCGTCGTGGTACTTGACGAACGGCGTGATTTCCAGGTCGCCGATGCGGATGGGCCCGGCAATGCTGAAAGGCCGCCCCTCCAGCTGCATGCCGCTATGCCGGAGGGTAGCCTCGGTAATATATACAGGAGATTGTATTTTTGCTGAGAACGGGAATCCCACGGATGTGGTCCACATGCTCGTGAGACACCACGATCGCCTTCACCTTACCCATATCCAGGCCGAGGCGCGACATACGGCGTTCGGTTTCCCGGCACGAAATACCCGCATCCACCAGCACCGCCTCACGGTCGTTGCCGATGTAATAACAGTTCCCGTTGCTGCCTGAATTGAGCGATGTGAAATAAAGCGACATGCAGTGCAAAGAAAACGAATTCGGCGCACATACACCGGATTTCATTATCAGTAGCGTGTCAACAAAGCGATGTCGCCCAGCTGACGAAGCGCGGGCTGATCGGTAAAGAATACCCGTCCTTTTTGTCGACCACCTCCCAGGCGATGTCGTTCACGATATCGTCGTTAATGCCGGGTACAGTAGCGTCCTGCACGAATTCGAACCCCGGGAAGTAATATCGATGGGTTGGCTGTAATCGCTTTTCACCAGGAGCAGTTCTCCGCGCCCTTCCCGGGCAGCCTGATAGATTTCCTGCATATCCGTCAGCACCTTCCCGCTGGAAATACCCGCCATCAGCTCATCGATCGCGGCGGCCCGGCGCGCTTTCTGAAGGTCCTTCACCACGGGCCAGGCTTTGTCCGACAGGTAATGAATGTCTGCCCGTCCGGCGTCTATCGTAAAATGCCCCGAGTAGATCTGCGGTTGGTCGGCCACTTCCAACAGGTAGTCGAAATTCTCCCGGGTAGAAGCCACGATGATCTCCAGCGGATGCAGCGCATGTACGGCCACCATCGATTTGTCTACCGTATTGAGAAATTCTTTTATCTGATTGTCCACCTTCTTGGGATCGCTTTTGGCCTGGCGGTCGGTGAGGTAGTGTGGGTTATCGCGGTAAGGAAAGCCATTGGATTTCACCTCGTCGTAGATGCGGTCGTTGAGGGATTCGTATAACTGCACGCCGGATTGGCTCAGGTGTAGGATGTAATAATCTTCCGAGCGGTTATAAGCCTTGATAATATCCCTGAGGGCGAATTCCTGGTCGATATATACTTTGTTTTCCGCGGGCGGCCACATGGTGCGAACAAATTCTGTGGTATCTGCGGAAACGAACACATATAATCCGAAATCATTGAGGCGGTTATCTATCTGCGGTTCAATGGCATGGAGGTTTTTGAGGAGCTTGTCCACACTACGGCGGTCATTGTTCTTCAGCAACCGGTCTTCGGCTTCATTGATCAGGTTCTTGAGCAGGATCGCGTCCTGCTGGTTATCCGGGTGCGTGCGGTGGGTAGCCAGCGCGATAGTGATACAGGGCCCTTCCTGGGGTTGGGCCAGCGTGTGCATTTGATCTTTTAACATGGGAAAGCTGGATTGTTCTGAAGGAGAACAACCTTAGCCTGCCTTTTGTTCGTGAAGGGGATTAGCGGGTCTGTCCGTCGCCGGTTACGATCCATTTCTCGGTCACCAGCTTTTCCAGGGCAAATGGCCCCGGGCATGGAGCTTCTGGGTGGAGATGCCGATTTCGGCGCCAAGGCCGAAGACACCGCCATCGGTGAAACGGGTGGAAGCGTTTACATAAACGGCTGCTGCATCCACTTCCTGCTGAAATCGATCGCCCAGTGCGACATTCTGCGTAATGATGGCTTCGGAGTGCTTGCTGGAATAGCGGCGGATATGCGCAAATGCGTCATCAGCATTGTCCACTGTTTTTACCGAGCACTTGAAATCCAGGAACTCGCGTCCGAAATCGGCCTCGCCGGCATGCTGGAGATAAGGGTACCCGGCTTGATGCAGTATCGGCCAGGCCGTCTCATCGGCGAAGATCTCTACATTATAGCCAGCCAGCGAAGGCGCCAGGAGAGGGAGGAACTGAGCGGCTATGGATTTGTCGATGATCACCGTATCCAGGGCATTACATACGGAAGGACGGCTCACTTTTGCGTTGGTGACGATCCGGGCGGCTTTCTCCAGGTCGGCTGAAGCTTCCACGTATGTGTGGCAAACACCAGCCCCGGTTTCGATCACGGGAACGCGGGAATGTTGCCGCACGAAATCGATCAGCTGCTGGGAGCCACGGGGAATAATGATATCGACGAATTGGGTAGCGGTCAACAGTTCATTTACCAGGGAACGGTCAGTTGGCAGCAGCACCACGGAGTCTGCGTCAACGCCGTTCTCTTCGAGTGCGCGGCGGATGAGGGTGACAAGAATGGTATTGGTATGGAACGCGTCGGACCCGCCCCGAAGCACGGCGGCATTGCCGGAGCGGATGCAGAGGGCGGCGACGTCTACGGTCACATTAGGGCGTGATTCGTAAATGACGCCCACCACGCCCAGGGGCGCCGTTACCTTCCGGACGAGCAAACCGTTTTCCAGCCTTTTTCTGACAGCAGCTGACCGGAAGGGTCTGGCAGCCGGGCAATGTCTTCCAGGCTGAGGGCGAGGTCGCCGATGCGGCTATCGTTGAGCAGGAGGCGGTCCTTCCGCGGGTCGCCATCGGGCATGGCGTCCAGGTCTTTTGGTTTTCGGCCTGGATTGCGCCGGCGTTTTCCAGCAGCAGGGCGCCGATGCGGCGCAGGATGGCCTGTTTGGCGTTGTCTGCTGCCGCTTTTACGGAGCGGGAAGCGTTTTGTGCACCTTCGAGAAGGGGTATGATGGTCGTCATAATAGTCATTTTTACAGGATCACGATTTCATCTGCATGGGCCACTTCCACGTTTTTGGCGCGTTGGCCGAGGGATTCGGAGCTCACTTTGGCGCGGGCAACGGCGAATACTTCACCGGATTCCCCGGCAATTTCGATCACTTCGCCGCATTCGAACTTCTCCAGTACCTGCCGAACGCCCACGGCCAGGAGGGAATGCCGCCTTTCCAGGGCCTGTTGCGCCCCGGCGTCTACCTGTATCCTGCCCGTTACCAGGCTGCCGCTGGCGAGCCATTTGCGGCGGGCCGGCATGCTGCAGGGTTGCGGGGGCAGAGGGTGCCGGTCTTGCCTTCTACGGCCAGCGATACCCCTTCCGGCGTACCGATGCCGAAGATCACGACCTGGATGCCCATACGGGTCGCCAGCCGGGCGAAAGTCAGCTTGAGACCATTCCTCCAAGCCCAAGGCTGGATTTGCTGGTATCTGCGAGGAAAAGGCCTGCTCATCGATCACGGGGATCAGGGGTACGATCTTACCTTCGCGGTCCAGGACCCCGCCCACGCTGGTGGAGAACAGGAGCATGGAGGCGCCGAAGCCTACGGCGATCAGGGTAGCCAGTTCGTCGTTATCGGAAAACTTCAGTTCCAGGTCGCTCACCACGTCGTTCTCATTGGCGATGGGGATGATACCGCTGGCCCAGAGCTCTTCATACGTCTTATGAAGTTGCAGGAACTGATTGCGGTTGGAGAAGTGGCTCCGTTCGCAGAGGCTCTGCGCCACAGGGATGCCGTATTGAGAAAAGTAATGCGTATACCTGTTGAGCAGCAGCGGGTTGCCGATGGCGGCCGCTGCTTTCCGCTCACTGATCGTGCCGGTATAGTCTTTCAGGAAACGCTTGCCCGCCGCCACTGCGCCAGAAGAAACGAGCACTACATTGTACCGGTCGTGAACCGCAGCCACTTGTTTGGCGATCTCGGCAATGACAGATTCATTCAACTCTCCGTTGCCATGCGTTATGGAAGCCGTACCGAATTTTATGACAAGAATCGGTTTATTCGTATTTTTCATCTGGGTATAAAAATATTTAAACCCACCCGTTTCTGCAAGCCGCCGCCGGATGCGAAACGCCCGCGGCCGGACGGACGCTGTCCGATTCCGGACATCTTTCCCGGCCGGACGATCCTGAAACCCGCCACGGTATTGCATAGCCTTTTATGGCAACCTGTTTGCAGCCGTCAGGCAAATCCTTCCCTATGTGGATGAATTATATTAAAATCGCCTGGCGCAACCTCAGCCGCAACCGGATGTTCTCCATCATCAACATCCTTGGCCTGGCAATAGGCATTGCCGCATCACTGCTGATCCTACAATATGTTTCCCGCGAACTGAGCTATGATAACTTCCATGAGAAGGAGACCGCATCTATCGCCTGCACCAGCAACGCTTCGATGAAAGCAATAATTACTCCACGCTGTGGGCTGCCGGCACATTCGGCGTGGGCACGCATATGAAGAATGAATTCGCGGAGGTGGAGGATTTTGTGAGACTGGTTAAAGCATCGCCGCTGCTGCTCAGCGTGCAGGGGAAAAGCGGGGAGGGCGTCCGGCTCGAACAGGCATTTTGGACCTCGCCTTCGTTCCTGAAGGTATTTTCCGTTCCTCTGCTGAAAGGGGACCCGGCGACCGTACTCACAGAACCGCATACCATGCTGCTGTCGGCCTCCGTCGCAAAAAAACTGTTCGGGGAAGAGGATCCTGTGGGCAAGACGGTCCTCCGCAACCAGGGAAAGGCCTTTCGCGTGGCAGGGGTTTATGAGGATCTGCCGGAAAACAGCCATATCCATCCCCAAACCCTCACTTCCTTCGTCACCTTCGTAAAGATGCCGAGAGCCCCGGGCTGGAGACTACCTGGACCTGGGACGGCTGCCTGACATACCTGCTGCTGCGCCCCGGCGCCGATCCCCGGGCGCTGGAAGCAAAGTTCCAGCCCATGGTGCAAAGACTGGCTAAAATGCAGGATGGCACCCCCGTTCACGTGTCATATTCGCTGGCGCCTTTGTCAGATATTCATCTCTACTCGCATGGCCGCATGGAAGCGGAGCCTAACGGCGACGGAAATACGGTATACCTGCTGCTGGCCATCGCAATGTTCATCATCGTCATCGCCTGGATCAATTACATCAACCTCGCTACTGCCCGAGCGCTGAACCGCGCGGTGGAAGTGGGCGTCCGCAAGGCGGTGGGTTCTCAACGGAGCCAGCTGATCTGGCAATTCCTCTTTGAATCGGCATTGCTGAACGCCCTGGCCGTAGGATTGTCATTGTTGCTCATTACAGCTGTTTTGCCTTTGTTTAATCTTATGTCCGGGCAGTCGCTTTCGATGTCCCTTTTCGGCAGCGCGACGTTCTGGGCAGCCTTGGGTGGTTTATACGTCGCAGGATCGCTCCTCTCGGGCGTATATCCCGCGTTCGTGCTCTCGCGCTTTAAGCCGGTGGTGGTGCTGAAGGGCCGCGTGATCTCCGCGCGGCAGGGAGCAGGATTGCGCAAGGCGCTGGTGGTATTCCAGTTTGCCGCATCGCTGTTCCTGCTCGTGGGCACCCTGATCGTTTTTAAGCAGATACGGTTCATGCGTGCGCAGGAGCTGGGATTCCAGATGGAGCAGACCCTGGTAGTAAAGGCGCCTATGGCGGTGGATGACGTGTTGTACGGTCAGAAACTTGGAGCTCTCCGCCAAAACCTTCGCAATGAGAGCATCCTGCAGAATATGACGGCATCTTCCTACATCCCCGGCGAGCCGGTGGAATTCAATGCAGCGGGCATCCGGCTGCGTGGGGAGGATTTTAAGATGGGGAAAGAATACAGAGTAATCACTACAGACGATCAATACGTGCCCGCCTTCGGCCTGAAGCTGGCCGCCGGCCGGAATTTCTCGGAGCAGTTCGGTGGAGAAGCGGAATCCGTCATGTTTAATGTGACCGGCATCCGCAAACTGGGCTTCACCGATCCTAAAGAAGCCATTGGCAAGCAGATCGATTTCTGGAATAGGTTCTATACGATCGTTGGGGTGGTAGATGATTATCACCAGCAATCCCTCCGGGAAACCATCGAACCGCTCGTGTTCCGCTACGATCCGGCGATCAAAGGCGCCATTTCGATGAAAATCACCGCCGCTAATGCCCAACAGGCCATCGCTACCGTGGAACGGCAATATGCTGCGCTGTTCCCGGATAACCCGTTCCAATATTTCTTCCTCGATCAATACTTCAACAATCAGTACCAGGCCGATCAGCGCTTTGGTCAGGTGTTTGGCCTGTTCACCGGACTGGCCATTTTTGTTGCCTGCCTGGGGCTCTTCGGGCTGGCATCTTTCACGGTCATGCAGCGAACCAAAGAGATCGGCGTGCGGAAGGTGCTGGGCGCCTCCGTTCCGCAGATACTCGGCCTGCTCTATCGCGAATACGCTACCCTGATCGTCTGGGCATTCGGAATGGGCGCGCCGCTGGCATGGTGGTTCTCTTCCCGATGGCTGGAGGGATATGCCTTCCGGACCGGGGTGGGCTGGCTGCCGTTCGTGCTGCCGCTGCTCATCGTTCTGTTCGTAGCATTCCTGACCGTGAGCGTACAGAGCTTTCGTGCCGCCACGGCAAATCCGGTCAAAAGCCTGCGTTCGGAATAGAAACTTGTATTCCGCCGAAAACCTTCCGGCCTCCGAAGATGTTGTTTGAGAAAATCTTCGCATGGTCTGGATTGAATTCGCCATCTTACTAGCCTGTATCCTCATCGGTTCGCGTATCAAAGGAGTGGGACTGGGCGTAATGGGTATGATCTGCATGCTCATTTATACGCTCATCTTTCATATGCAACCCGCCGACCCGCCGGTAGAGGTGATGCTGATCATTCTCTCCGTGGTATCCGCTGCGGCGGCATTACAGGCGGCAGGTGGAATGGATTACCTCGTCAGGCTGGCGGAAAAGCTTCTCCAGAGCAGGCCGGGGCAGATCGTTTTCCTCGGCCGCTGGCGACTTACAGTTTTACGTTGTTCGCTGGCACTTCGCATATCAATTATTCCATCCTGCCGATTATCGCTGAAATTTCTGCGCGCAAACGCATCCGCCCGGAGCGGGCGCTGAGCATCTCGGTGATCGCCTCGCACCTGGCATTGACGGCCAGCCCTGTTTCCGCGGCAACGGCCACACTCGTAAGCATACTAAAGATCAGGGCATATCGCTCGGCGATGTGCTGATCGTTTGCATCCCCGCTACAATGATAGGTATCCTGGCGGGCGTGTTATCGGCGCTGAAAATGGGAAAGGATCTGGATAAAGACCCGGAGTTCCTGGAGAAGATGAAAGACCCTGCGTTTGCGGCGGCGCTGGATGCAGGCGCACAGCGTGAACGCCCTGAATTGCCCAAGGGCGCGAAACTCTCCGTAGGGTTGTTTGGCGCCGGGGTACTATTGATTATCCTAATCGGTTCCTTCCGGGGATTTTGCCCAACTTCGCAGATGTGGAAGGGTTTGTGCCGAATATGGTGGTAGGGGCAGACGGCACAATCCGGATGGCCGCAATGATCCAGATGGTCATGCTGGCTGTACTGGCGTTGATTATCCTCCTTTGTAAAAGATCTTCGGCCGCTGTTGCCAAGGCTTCCCTGTTCACTTCCGGGGCGCAGGCTACTATCTCGGTATTCGGCGTGGTCTGGATGAGCGCCACGTTCATGCTGGCCAATGAAGCCCTTATCGAGCGCAGCCTTGGTTCCATGGTGCAGACGTATCCATGGACCTTTTCCTTCGCCCTGTTCGTGCTCTGTGGCCTTCTTTTCAGTCAGGCGGCCACCACCCGGGCCCTTATGCCCCTGGGCGTGAGCCTGGCATCAGCGCGCCGCACCTGGTGGCCATGTTCCCTGCAGCCAACGGCGACTGGGTGCTGCCGGGTTACCCCACACTGGTTGCAGCAATGGAATTTGACAAAACAGGGACCACACGCGTGGGGAAATATCTTGTCAACCACAGCTTTATCAGGCCGGGTTTTGTAGCGGTAATCGTATCAGTTGTAATGGGATTTTTGTTGGCGGGGCTACTGTTATAAGATGGCAGCGGGCCAGGAGCTGTCCAGGAAGATGCTGACGCTTTTTCTGTCGAAGCGGGGAGTAACAGCCGGTCGATGCTGATCAGTTTGTCCTTCATCATCCTTAATAACCTGAACTCATAAAACAGGTTAGTCAGCCTGTTAAAATCCACGGCTTCCTTCAGCTGTTCCAGTACGGCTTTGCCTTCACCTACTGTCAAATAGTCGACAAAGCATAATGGCCCGTTGGGTGTGATTAGCAGAATTCGTGATTGCATGATGTTCGGTTTTTCAAAAATGAAGGGGTGAGCAGTACAAATGAATGGAAGGTAGCGTCTATCAAGGTACCACTTTTGTGTGAGATATTGCTGTTCTTTAACATTTACTTATGTTATTCCCCCTTTGCTGGGTGAATACCCAATGTTCATACTAATTTATTTAGCTAGTATTGCTAAAAATATTAGTAGCCATGTATGCAGTTAACCAGCGGAGCGGCCTATCATTTTACGCCGTCCGAGATACCGGAGAGATCAGCGTTCCCTATGTCTGGACCCCACTGAAAGCAGGATTCCCTTCGCCCGCGCAGGACTATATGGAAGAAGAGATCGACCTCGTTAACCTCCTGGGCATGAACAAACCGTCCGTTTTTATCGTCCGGAGACGGTCACTCTATGACGGACGCCCACGTGCCCGACAGGAGCTACCTGGTGGTAGACCGCTCCCTCAAGCCTATGCCTAATGATATCGTAGTGGCCGTCCTTAATGGCGAGTTTACCGTTAAGACCCTCGTGAAATCCTCCGCCGGATGGATGCTCTACCCTGAAAATGCTTCCTACGACCCCATCGTCATTCGCGACAGCGATACTTTCCAGATATGGGGAGTAGTGGCCCGTAGTCATTGACCGGAAAGAAATGCGGTTACGTAAACGGTAAGGCCATGGTAGAACTGGAAGCTATAGCATTGGGAGGGCTATTCTACCGCAACGGTAAGGTCATGCAAATCCGGAATGAGCATTACGCTTCGCTCAACACCTTATTGCCTGAGCTGGAGCCTATCCCCATCGATCCGCAGCGGCTCTGGAAGCTGGGGTTCTCGCGATATGTAAATACGGGCGTTAGCTACAAAGACTGGCAGGGCGTACGGTTGTATCTCAGGCCGGCAACGCTTAACCGCTGGGCCGTTCAGTTTGATGGCGTGCCGAAAGCAGGCTTTTTGCAACACATCCACCAGGTGCAGCGCCTCTGGTTCGATCTGTTCCAGGAACACCTCTACCGGCCGCCGGAAACGAAAACGGAAAAACGGCATGCGATACCGGGAGACACCTTCAGCCGCAGGCTCTTAAAAGACCACGCCGTCTCTCATCACAAGCGATACGAAACCACGGTTACGCCACCTGCCGATCAACCATACTACTTTACCTGGACTGCCGCCTGCTTTTCCGTACCGGGCGATATGCCGTGTGGAGAGTAGATGAAAAAGCCCCTTATTCTCGCTTGGTGGGCGTGAATGGGGACTGACGCTCATCTTCGGTGCGGCAGGCGAAAACGATCGGATACATGCCGGTAAATGGCTGAAAGGCTATTTACTGGAAAAAGATAAAGACAACGGCCGGGGACATTACGGCGCCGCGCCCGGGAAGCGCCGGACCCTGGCCGATTTCAGACCGCAGAATGTGTAATGATTAATATGGAAGCAATCCACCGGGCCCCTGATCGCAGGGGCCCGGTTTTTATGCCTCACGGCGTTTACCGCTGACAACCAGCACGATGCCTGCTACCGCCACGATGGCGCCCACATAGGTAGGCCAGCCGATCCAGCGGTTTTCTTTTTAGTGATCTCTATGGGGCCGGCGTCGAGGATCTCTTTATCGGTTTGTACGTTGAATCCGCGGATCAGCACCATGGCGATCCCCGCGATGATGAGGATAATACCCAGTATTTTCATATGCCTGATTTTCAGGTATGAAATCAAACGATATGCCACTGCCGTACTACGGCTGTTTATTTGCCAGGAAGCGGAAGTGCTCGGAGCTGATGGTCTGATAGGTTTTGGGCGTGATGCCTTCCACTTTTTTGAACATACGGATGAAGTAGTTGACATCGGTGAACCCACATAATTCGCTCACGTCGCTCACGGAATGTTCGGGCTGGGAGAGGAGGCGTTTGGCAAGGGTAATGCGTTCACGGTTAACATATTCCAAAGGCGTCACGCCGAACTGCTCGCGGAACCAGCGGAAAACAGGTTGCGGCTCAGGTAGGCTTTTTTGCTGAGCGTATCAACGGATATGCGTTCGGTAAGGTGCTCGCGGATGTAGTTGAGTACAAAGTGCTGGCGGCTTTGGTTGTTGCTCACGGCCGATTCTGTCATCACCTGCGTGAGATGCTGGCTTTGCATGAGGCGGATGAGCAGTTCCTTGAGATTAAGGTCTGCGTAGATATTCTTGCTGTTGTCGCCGCTACAGCAAATACGGATGAGCTTGTTGATGAGTGCGGAGATCTCATCATCGTTCTCAAAGTGATACTGGTTAAATTGCAGCCGCCAGGAACGGCGTTCGTCGGGTGATTGGTAATAGCTGTTCAGGTACTCGATCGTGCCCCGCACATACAATGCGTCTATCGCCATGGCGATGCACTGGGTAGGATTTTCGAAAGATGCTTCGGGAAAGTCGATCGCCATTTTCTCATTCGCCGGGTAGATGACGGTTTCGCCGGGGAGATAATCGAAACTGGGCAGGTTAGGTAAATGCATAACCTTCTTGCCGCGAACCATGCTGGTAATGATGAACTCATTGAACTGCATGGGTACCGCCCAGGCGGTCTCGAAGCATTCAAATACATTCAGTTCGCAGTTATTCAGGTTGAAAACGCGACGGTTTTCCACCAGTGTTTTCAACATTCTGGTGGGCATCAACTCAATGTGCTCTAACAGGTGTTTTCGGGCCATAGCGATACATAACTATTTCAAAATAAGGAATAATTAGCGAAAGTGGCACGAAGTCAGGTACAATCGTGCTATTAATCAGTACGAACGTAAAGCTGTTTTTTCTTTTTTAAGTGAATTTAGCATTATGATGTTCGAAGACATGCAGCACATCCTATGAGAAACATCAGCACGGATTCTTTGTACTTATAACTGTCCTTATGACTGACTCCAGAATCGTAGCCGCCAGGCCGGCTATGCAATTAATCCGGCAACTCGTTTCACGCTATGGTCCGTTAGAATTCAGGATCAGTGGAAGTTGTGTCGATGGTTTTGTTCCCTGTTGCGTTCATGGCAATGAGGGAGATGTGGCGGCCGACCGCTATTCACTTGGTTTCGTGGAAGGATGCCCCGCTTACATCGAGCCGGTACCCGGAGTGGTCGATGACCACGCGCAGTTTGTGCTCAATATCGAAAAGGGCAAAACCAATCCCGGTTCGCTCGAAGCCGCCGGCAATGTCCGGTTCCTCCTTTGTAAAAAAGCCGTAAAACGCGAGAAGGCTGTCAATCCTCACATGTTCAGTTATCTGTTCGGCTACAGTGGTTCCTGGGCTGATTTTCGTACCTTCGCGCGAAAATTTGCAACCAGCATGAGGGAAGACGCACAATACAGAAAAAACATCACACCCGGCCTCGAAGTCGGCATCGTCCTAAAGAAAGACCAACGCAGCGGAAAGGTGACATATGGGATCGTTCAGGACCTGCTCACTTCCGCTGCGTACCATTCCAGAGGGATCAAAGTCAGGCTGGAAGACGGACAGGTAGGCAGGGTTGTTGAAATTATATACTAGTCGTTGTTTGTCCGCAACGGGATCCTTGCTTTTGATAACCCTCCGGATTCAAGCCCGTCACTTACCCTGACGGGTTTTCCGTTTAAACTTACTGATCGTTTCACTGTTATCAAGATATGACCCACAATCAATTCATACGCTCCCTGCAAGCCCTGGCAGTCGTATCCGCCTTTGCGGTACTCCAGGCATGCATTAAAGATGAACCGCCTAATCCGGAGGCTGACATCGAAACTTTTACACTCCCGGATTCCTTGCTCACCGGCGATATATTCATCGACCAGTCCAACCGCAAGATCCTCCTTTACCTGGAGCCCGAAGCCTTCGAAAGCGGAGTTGCTCCCGTGATCACCACCTCCAAAGGCGCAGGTATTTCGCCTGCGTCCGGGGATTCCATCCACTTCGACCGCGAAAACATTTATACCGTAACCTCCGCCAGCGGCGAAAACCAGAAACAATACACCGTTGAAGTGGTATCTATCGGCGAATGGAAATGGGGATTCGAGCACTGGCTGATCCACGATCAGGATAAATACCAATACGTGGTAGAGGAAGACGGCAAGCAGGTGTGGTCTTCCGGCAACCCCGGAATCGCTATCAGCGGCGTTTCCAAACGGCCGGATGCCTATCCGCTCCGCGCTACCAACGACTCGGAGTCTGGTACCTATGCCGCGGAAATGGTGACCCTCAAAGGTACGGTGATATCCGGCCTGGTTGGTATTAAGCTGTTCGCAGGATCCCTCTTCCTGGGGAACTTCGACATCAGCAACGCGCTTCTCGAACCACTGAAAGCAACGCAGTTCGGTCAACCTTACACAGGCAGGGCCACACGATTCACAGGGTATTACAAGTATACCCCTGGCGCCACTTACCAGGACAAAGCCGGTAATGCAGTACCCGGCGTCACGGATTCCTGTGCGATCTACGCCGTGTTGTACACCGGCCGCACCCGCCTGGATGCGACCAATATTCATACGTCAGACCGCATCGTAGCCCGTGCCGAACTACCCGACGGCTCCGGCCGTGGCAATTGGACCCGCTTCGATATTCCATTCACCTACCTGCCCGGCCGGTCCACCACAAGGGATATGATGATGGCCATCGTCGCCTCTTCCAGCAAAGACGGCGACCAGTACCGCGGCGCCATCGGCAGCCGGCTCGTCATCGATAGTCTTACCATCATTCAGTAAAATGCACACATGAACATCCGCAACATATTCCTTTTTTTTCCTCGTATCCGCGTTCCATGCACAGGGGCAGATCCACCGGAGCATCGCATCCAGGCCGGCTTCAACCTCGGGGCCACTGCTCCCGTCGGATTGCCCGCCACAATTAGAAAGATTAATTCCTATCGCCCGGAATTTTCTCCTTCGCTGGGCTATGAACTGTCCTGGCGCCCGTCGGCCTCCCATAAATGGGGCGCCGCCATAGGCGTAAAGCTCGATTACAAGGGCATGACCACGAAAGACGAAGTGATGTATTTCCATACCATGATCACGATGGAAGACGCTTCCGGGAAAAGCGAGTTCGAAGGCGCTTTCACCGGTAAGAATAAAACCACCGTCCGCAATGCGTATGTCGCCTTCCCGATCAGCGCTACCTATACGCCCAACGACAACTGGCGCATCAACCTGGCGCATACGCTGCCTGGCTATTCAGCGCCAATTTCTATGGCAACGTAAGCGATGGTTATATCCGGAATGGCGGATCGTTGGGTGAGAAAGTGACAGTAGACGAGGCTGAATTCGACTTCGGGACAGACATGCGCCGTTTTGACGCAGGGCTGCAAGGCGGAGCTGAACGGCGCGTGGGAAAAAAATACGGGTAATGGCCAACCTCAATTGGGGACTACGCCCCATTTTCCCCTCGGATTTCAAAGGAATGGACTTCCCCATGTATAATATTTTTGTTACGCTTGGGGTGGCATACCGCATCTAGGCACAAGGATTGCTGCATAGTTGTTATGAACACATTTCACATCCGCTACAGGAGCCACGACATCCCGGTCTCGCTGGAAGAAGACAACCTCTTCCTCGTTTCGCTGCCGTGGAAAAGTCTCTACCTTGTGAGGAAGGAAGACAATGAAGGTGCATCGCACTGGTTTGAAGAGGGTGCAGACAATGAAACGCAGGAAACGAAGGAAATCGGTTCAGCCATAGAAATGACCGGCAGGGACGTCAATTAGTTGATTATTAATTGTTAATGGTCCAGCAAACAGCGCATGCAAACATTGCATGCGCTGTTTTTTTATGCATAGGCTCAAAAATAATTTTTACGTAACCGATCGGTTACCTATATTTGTAACCGATTGGTTACATAAGATACTAAGTTATGAGAAGAGACGTATTCCAGGCGATATCAGACCCCACCAGGAGGGAGATCATCCAACTGCTGGCTGGCGCCCCGCAGAACCTGAACGCGGTTGCGGAACATTTTCCTATCAGCCGCCCTGCCGTGTCCAAACATATCCGCATTCTGACGGAATGCGGCCTGATCGTCATCCGCCAGCAAGGCAGGGAACGCTTTTGCCATGCAGACCTCCGCGGCCTGCGGGAAGTGCGCGACTGGACAGCCCGCTACGAGGCGTTCTGGTCGCAGAAACTGGATGCGCTGGGCGATTTCCTGGCCGGGGAAGAAAAATGATTACATTCTAAAACCTATAATAATTCAGCGTATGAAAAAGGAACCACTGATCGTAGAACGCACCTACGCGGCGCCTGTCCAACAAGTTTGGGACGCCATTACGAATCCCGACAAGATGCGGCAATGGTATTTCCCCATGGAAGGTTTTAAAGCTGTAAAGGAACGAACTTCTCGTTTGATTGTCCGCATGAAGACAACGTATTCCGCCATCTTTGCCAGGTTACCGAAGTCGTACCCGGACAGAAGATCGCTTACACCTGGCGTTACGCGGACTATCCGGGTAATTCTGAAGTGACATGGGAGCTGTTCGAAGAAGCTGGCGGCACCCGCCTTGTGCTGACGCACACCGGCCTGGAAAGCTTTCCGCAGGATCATCCGTCTTTCGTGCGGAGCAGCTTTATGGAGGGTTGGGGACATTTCCTCGACCATGCGCTCCCGGGTTATCTTGCGCAGGCTGCATAACGTATTATTCCAGCTTAAAGAAGAGCCGGCCCCGGGGCCGGCTTTCTTTGTCAGACTGTGCCGACTATCAACATGGTACCTTATTGCAGGGTTTCTTCCACGGAACCACAATTCAACATCTCGTCACCGAAATACGGGTTGCGGATCTCTTTGGAACGGCTGAGCCATTGTGCGCCTTTGTTATCCAGCGCCATGGGGCAAAATTCAACATAGAGCTCGCCGCCGCTTACGCCGGAGGTTTTTGCCAGTTGGATAAAAGTATGGTTTAACACTGAATAGGCATCGCGTTGGGCTTTAATGTCTGAGGCCGCACCGATCGCTTTAGCCGATTCACCCAGTTTACCGGACGGATCTGCCGCAGGTGCGCCGGTTTCAATGGCCGCTGCGGATATTTTTGCGGCGGCGGCATCGCCCTTCACAAGGGCTTCAGTGAGTTTTTCGTAATGTTCAAACACGGCGTTGAGCGCGTCGTTCTTAAGCGTCACGGAAGCCGTGGCGGGCGTTGTCATAACAGCGGTAGAATCTGCTGCGTGCTGATTTTCTTCCGCCTGGTTGGAGGCGTTGCCACCGCAGGATGCAAATACGATCAATGCAGCGGGAAGGATCCAATGTTTCATAATGTCAGGTGTTTTTGAGTGATGAATATGATGAAATTTTTTAAACGGGTTGCTTTCCTCTTTTCAGGACAAATTCGCTGTACAATAAATATGCGCCGGTTACGACTACTTTTTCACCGTCCTCCAACCCTTCCATGATCTCGATGGAACGGTTGGTTTCAGTCCGGTCTTCACTTTTCGCGGGGTAAAGGTATTTTTCGGTTTTTCGATCCAGATGTGTGCGGAAGCGCCGTCGCGGATCACGGCATCGATCGGCAGCTGCATCGTTTCACTGCGCGATGCCACGGGGAGCAGCACGGCAGCGGCCATGCCCGGTTGCCATCTCGCGTCCGGATTGGCGATCGTTCCACGGAGCTGGAGCGTCTGGCGGCCGGTTTGCAATGCGGGGTAGACGAATTCCGCCTGCATCGCCTGCGGCTCGTTTTCCCAGCCCGGTACTATCACCTGCAAGGTTTGTCCTTTTTCAGCAGTTCCGCTTCCGACGGATAAATATCTGCCTCTACCCACAAACGGCTATAGTCTTCGACCTGCAATATCGCACCGCCTTCGGCTACATATTGTCCTTCGGTAACCGACAGCTCCGTCACCAGCCCGTCCTGCTCCGCATGAAAGGTTACCATGGGCCGAGGGGCGTTCTCTTCCGCCAATAGCTGAATATCGTTTTCACTTTGCCCGTACCGTTCCAGCTTCAGCTTTGCGCCTTCGGCGATCTGCCGGAAGCGGGCATCGTCAGGAATTTTTTAGTCTGTGCCAGTGCCAAAAGGTATTCCGATTGAAGCGTAGCAAGGTTTTCAGAATAGATGGCATATAATGCCTGTCCTTTTTGATCCGCACGCCCGTTTCACGGACATATAAACGATCGATGCGCCCCGCGATGCGGGCCGATATGATGCCTGTCCTTTGCGGATCAGGTATGAGCCGCGCATTAAGGCTGCGTGTTTGTGTGAGCATGCCCGCCCCGGCGATAGCGGTGGTAATGTTGGCGAGGCTGACCTGGCTGTCCATCAGCTGGAGCGAAGTACTGGTACTGTTTTTATCGAACGGTACGAGGTCCATCGCGCAAATGGGGCAGGTGCCCGGTGCGTTCTGCACCACCTGCGGGTGCATGGGGCAGGTGTAGGTCTGTTGTGCCGCCGCTGATTGCTCCTTCGTTTCTCCGCAGGCAGCCAGTAGTACTGCTGGCGCTGTTGCGGCAACGGCCAGCGATCTGAGAAAATGTCTTCTTTCCATATGTTTTGATTATGGATGTAATGGTTGGTTGGCTGTTTCCGGCCGGATGAATCCTTCGCTGTCGGCAATATAGGCGGCATTGGCAGCGATGTCGGTCACGGCTTCCAGCAATTGCACCTTCCGCCGGCAGCAGCGCCTGTCCGGACTTTCACGGCCCGGTAGGTATTGCCTTCGCGCCTGAATATCACATTGTCACGCCCCAGCTTTACTATGGCGGACGCCGGTACCCACCAGCTTTCCTTGAAATACACAGGTATGTAGGCGGTCAGCAATTGCCCGGCTGGTAGCTGTTTGTTGAGATACACCCGCGCGCGGTTGAATTTCTCGCCGTTGGCGAACAGAGGCTCCAGCAGGTCTACCGTAACAAAGTTCAGCTGATCCCCTTGCCCGATCAATACCCGGCTGCCCGGTTTCACGGCGGCCGCTATATCCGCCGGTAAGGCAAACTCTGCGATCATGCGGCCGGATTTGTAAATGGTGAACAGGTTCTGCCCTGTGGAAACGTATTGTCCTTCCCGCAGCATCACCGGCGGCTGCACAGGGCCGGCGCAGCGGAGGCAGACATCGGCGCGGCCGCCGCCATATTGCCCATGGCGTCTCCACCGGATGAAGGCGCCGCCGGAGTGGACTCTGCCACGGACGCAGCTGCGACGGAAGATTCCAGGATATACCCGTCTGCATGGCTGTACACAGGGATATTAACGCGCACCTGGCGGGATTGCAGTACTTCCCGTGCCTGGGTACCGGGCATCCCCAATAGTTCGAGCTTGCGGAGGGCCATGGCTTCCAGCTGGCTATCTCCGCTTACGGCGAGCAATTCCCGCTGCGCCGCCACCAGTTCGGGCGAGTATATTTCCAGGATGAGTTGTCCTTTACGTACAGGCTGGTAGTTGTAGCGGACGTATAGCTTTTCTATGCGCCCGGTTACACGAACGGGCAGGATCACCCGGTTGCGGCTGTCGTAGCGAACGGCTCCGGGGCTTCCATCACCACGATCCTGCTTTGCCGCTGCGGTTGCAGCAGGGGAAGCGAGTCGGTCGCCCTTTAACGGATGGCTGTTGCTGCTCTTGGGACGCTGTACCGCATGACGCCAGCGTAGCGGTGGCCAGGGCGATGAGTATGTTAACGGTATAGCGCTTTTTCATATTCCACGATCATTTCGTAACGTTTCAATTTTTCATCCAATATGCCGGTTTCTGTCATCGTCAGCGCTTCCCAGGAATCGATCACCACCGGCAACTGCAGGCGGTTTTCCTGGTAGGCGGCGAAGTTGGCGTCGAGGGCTTTGCGGAGAGAGGGAACGATCACGCGTTCCATTGACTCGATCCTCCTGTCCATCTGCCTGATCTCCGCCAGCATGCCGTACAGCATACCCTGTGTTTCCTGCAACATGGCGCTGCGCTCATGTTCCATCGCCGAGATATTCAGCTCCATGGATTTAATTTCCGAGCGATACATCCCTCTCGACCACGGTGCAATGGGAATACTAAGCATGCCCATCACGCTGAAAGCTTTCGGCATGGCCTTGTCCAGCGGAAACATATGATCAAACCGCAGCCGGAAGTCTGGCTTTTCTCTGCCTGCATGGAGCGGATGCCCAGCTGCATGGAGCGGATGTTCTCTTCCATTTTCCGGATATCCTGCCGCGCTGCCGCGATGGTTGCGGTATCGTGCATGGCGGGAGAGAACTGCGGTTCCCAGGCGGTATCTACCGCGAACTCCGTCATGCCCGGTTGGTTCATCATGCTATTTAGCCATGCGCGCGACTTCACAACGGTCCCTTCTTCCATCCGCAACATATTCGCATTTTCTTCCAGCTTAGCTTCCGCGCGGAACGCGTTGCCCAGTTGGGATTGGTTATAAGGGTACCGCAGCTTTTCAATCTCCAGCATCATGTGCATGATCTTTTCATTCGTGCGCAGCAATTGCTGTTTTCGTTCGGATAATACCCAGGCGTAGTATAGCTTCCTGGCTTGTGCGCGGAGGTCGTTGAGCGTTACGCCGCGGGCCGCGGCTTCCGCGTTGCCCTGCGAGGCGATGTAACGCTTTTTAGCCTGCAGTTTCGCCGGGTTGGGGATATCCTGCTCCAGTTGGATCATAAGGCTGCCTTTATCCCTGCCGTCCATGATCATCTGGCCGGGGTACGGCGTCATAAAGGTGCCCACACCGGCCATAGGGGCCATCCAGGCCGTGGCGGCATCAGCGCTGTGGCGGAACCCTTCCGCCTTTTGCCCGTAGCTGCGCAGCAGGAGGTTGTTGCCGTCTATGCGCGACAGGATGCTGTCCAGTGGCAATGTCTGCGCCACAGCTGCGCTTAAGTGAAGCAGAAGTATGTTAATGGCCAGTAGGATGGATTTCCAGCTTACCGAATTTGCGTAATTCATATTCTTTCGTCATTAGGAAGATGAGCGGCGTCACCAGCAGAATGTGCGTGGAGCTGGTCAGCACGCCGCCTATCATGGGTAATACAATTGGCTTCATCACATCGGTGCCTACGCCGCCTGCCCAGAGCACGGGTATCAGTCCGAAGAGGGATACGCATACGGTCATGAGCTTGGGCCTGAGCCGCTTCGCCGCGCCGTGGATGACATACTCGCGCAGGTCCTGCTTCGTAATGGTGGCGGCACTGTTGCCTTTGAGGGCCACGAGTTGCTGCATGGCGTCGTTGAGGTAAATGACCATCACGATCCCCGTCTCCACCGCGATGCCGAAAAGCGCGATGAAGCCCACAGCCACGGCCACAGAAAGGTTGGCGCCCCAGATCCAGATCATATATGCGCCGCCGATGAGTGCAAAGGGTACGGTGATGAGGCTGAGAAACGCTTCGCGGATGGATTTGAAGGCGAAATACAGCGAGGCGAAGATGATGATCAGCACAATGGGCGCGATCCACATCAGGGTCTGCTTTCCACGCACAAGGTTCTCGTATTGCCCGCTCCACTCCAGGAAATATCCTGCGGCAGCAACCCTTCTTCCGAGCGCAGTTTCTGCATAGCGGCCTCTACCGTACTGCCCAGATCACTGCCCCGTACATTGAAGAGCACCGCTCCGCGCAGCATGGCATTGTCTGAGGTGATCATCGGCGGACCGTCCTCGAGTTCCACATCCGCCACGGCCGACAGCGGAACTTCCCCAAAGGCGGGGAATTCAGCGGTATCCTGCGGATCTGATCCAGGCTGTTACGATAATCCTGCGCCAGACGGAGGCTGATGGAAAACCTCCTGCGGCCTTCGATGGTATTGCCGATCGGTGCGCCGCCCAGTGCGGTTTCTACGGTCCGGTTCACGTCGTCGGCACTGAGGCCGTAACGGGCCAGGTCGCCCCGGCGGATGTTCACACCGAGATACTTGCCGCCCGTTACTGGCTCTACATACAGATCCGCTACGCCGGGCGTGCCTTCCAGCGCCTTGCGCACTCTTTCTGAAACGCTGGCGATACTGTCGAGCCGCTGGCCGTATACTTTTATGCCTACATCGGTACGGATGCCGGTAGACAGCATGTTGATGCGGTTGATGATGGGCTGCGTCCAGCCGTTAACTACGCCGGGGATCTGCAGGAGGCTATCCAGTTCCCGGATCACGTCTTCCTTCTTTTTCCCTTCCCGCCACTTTTCACGCGGCTTAAGCATGATGATCGTCTCGATCATGGAGATGGGGAGTTGTCGGTCGCTGTGGCTGCCCTGCCGGCTTTACCCAGTACTTTATCCACTTCCGGTACGGATTTGATGAGCCGGTCTTGCACCTGCAGGATTCGCCTGGCTTCCGTATTGGAGATATCGGGCAGTGTTACCGGCATAAAGAGGATGCTCTGCTCATCGAGCGGCGGCATGAACTCCGTACCCAGGCTTTTCAGCAAGGGAATGGCGATGATCAGCGCCGCGATGTTGATGGCCAGTGTCGTCTTGCGCCATTTGAGCACTACGCGGATGACAGGCTCGTAAATGCGTTCGAGCGTGCGGGTGACGGGATGGGCGCTGTCTGGCCGGAACTTCCCTTTCATGAAGATGGAGATGAGCGCTGGCGCGAGGGTGATCACCAGCACCGCATCCACGATCATGATGAAAGTCTTGGTAAATGCCAGCGGATGGAACAGCTTGCCTTCCTGCCCCGTCAGCAAAAACACGGGCAGGAACGAGGTGATGATGATCACCGTGGCGAAGAACACCCCGCGCGACACCTGCTTGCCCGACTTGGCGATGATATCCAGCCGCTCTTCCTCACTGATCCAGGAGGGTTCGCGGCGGAACAGGCGTTTTATGAATTTCATGTTGACTGCGATTTTTGTCCGGCCTGCCACTGAGCATACCGTTCGGATAAATGTTTGTATGCGTTCTCGCTCATGATGATCCCGTTATCCACGATCACACCAATGGCCAGGGCAATGCCCGTCAGCGACATAATATTGGAAGAGATCCCGAATGCGTTGAGCAGGATGAAGCTGGCCGCCAGCGTGATGGGGATCTGGATGAGGATGCTGAGCGCGCTGCGCCAGTGGAACAGAAATACCAATACCACCAGCGACACTACGATCATTTCCTCGATCAGCGTATGCCGGATGGAACTGATGGATTCCTTGATAAGCTCGCCGCGGTCGTAGACGATGTCGAACTTCACGTTGTCTGGCATTCCGCGGGCAACTTCCTTCATTTGTTCCTTAACCCTTTCAATCACCTCGGCGGCGTTTTCTCCGTATCGCATCACTACGATACCGCCTACGCGCTCGCCTTCGCCGTCCTGGTCAAAGATCCCCAGCCGTGGTTCGCCGGTCATCTGCACGGAGGCGACGTCTGCCACGCGCACCGGAATGCCGTTTACGGTCTTCACCGCTATTTGTTCTATATCAGCGATGGAACCGAGGTAGCCGGTGGTTTTGATGATGTAACCGATGTCGCTCATCTCGAACTTGCGGCCGCCGGATTCATTATTGTTGGCGCGTACTGCAGCAATCACATCCGCAGGAGTCAGGCCGTAGTATAGTAATTTGTTCGGATCGGCCGTTACCTGGTACTGGGGCTGGAAGCCGCCGAAGGAAGCGATCTCGCTGACGCCTTTGACGTTCTGCAGGGCGAATTTGATGTACCAGTCCTGCAGTGCCCGCTGCTCGCCGAGGTCCATCCCTGGTGCATCGAGCGTATACCAGAGTATATGGCCTACGCCGGTACCGTCTGGGCCCAGCTGTGGGCTGACCCCCTCCGGCAGGGCGCGGGTGGCGGTACCGAGCCTTTCCAGGACGCGCTCGCGGGCCCAATAGATGTCGGTATCGTCTTCAAAGATGACGTAGATGAAACTCATGCCGAACATGGAAGAGCCGCGCACGTATTTAATCCTGGCAGTCCCCTGGAGGTTGGTGACCAAGGGATAGGTGATCTGGTCTTCTACGAGCTGGGGCCGCGGCCCATCCATTCGGTGAAAACGATCACCTGGTTTTCGGAGAGGTCAGGGATGGCGTCTACCGGGTTCGTTTTCACGGCATGCCATCCCCACCCGAATAGTACGGCCGCCAGTATCAATACGGTGATACGGTTGCGGACGGACCATTCGATGATCCTGTGTATCATATGTCAGCGCAGTTTATTAGTGACGCTCGTACCGGCAGCAGCCCGGCAGTTGCGCGTAAACGGAATCGGATGCTTTAAACGGACCGGAGTCATGGCCGGCCTGCGCGATCTTCTTGCGGATATCATCCGTTTTGACACTGCCGGTATCGAATTTGACGGTCATGGTTTTGGACTTCACATCCCACACGGCACTGCTTACGCCTGGTACCTGCGCGGCTTTCTCGATACGTTTTTTACACATGCCGCAATTGCCGGAAACGGTGAAGGAATCGGTTTTGAGGATTGTCCCAATGCGCTTTGCGCAGCGAATATGGACAAAGGAAGGGCTATGAAAGAGAGTATCTTTTTCATGATCATGCGTTTAGGAATAATGTAGAAATGGATAGGTCGGTTTTGATACGAAACGGTCAGGGTAACCGGTATCAGATACGGAAGTGACAGTGGAGAATGTGCGCGGAACCTGTACCAGGGGGGGGAGCGGGGTTGGCAGGGGCGCTGGGGCGGAGATTTCATATACCGGCAGGCTCATTGCCGGAAATGCAACGGCCATCGAAACGGCCTGCATGGCCAGCACCGTTTTTACGGTAAGCTGCTGGTCCTTTTCCAGTTTGACGGTATGGTGCACATCCTTGCAGCAGTTCTTGCAGCAGGAGGAGTCGCACACATGTGTCTCCTCATCATGCCAGAGGCTGACGTCCACCAGTTTTTCCATGCAGTAGTGCATGTGGAAAGTGGCGCCGGTGGAGGTGCCCATATAGAGCATTGCCAGGATCAGTGTGAGGAATTTCTTCATGCATCACAAAAGTAAGCGGACGTTTCGGCAGAAGTGTTACATAATTTTGCAAAGTTTTATATTTCTGAAGAAAGCAGGGATGAACGGTCGATAGCCATTGGATTAATTCACGGTAATGTTACGCAATGGCTCGGGAGAGCAGATAGCGCTGCCATTTACGATTTCAACCTTGGCTTTAACCGTGTACCCGGCAGCAGCGGCGTATGTGTGGGAAGTGGTGGTGCCGTTTACGGTGGCTTTGTTCCCGTCCCCGAACGTCCAGTCTACTTTCCGGATCGTGTGGCTGCCGGTATAATTGAGCTTGAAGTCGATTTTCTTTGGATTACCCGGATCCGGCGTTGCAGATATGCTCACAGTCAAGCTTTCCGCTACACAATCCACAACGTTTTCCGCTTCATTTTTGCTGCATGATATTGAAAAAACAAATATAGCTGAAAGCAAAATAGTCAGGCTCTTTTTCATATGTTACTGTATTGTAGGTGAATGGCAAAGATAATGACTTTGTATTTTGAAGTTAGGGTAATGGTGGTATCCTCCAATATGTTATCTTTGAAACAGCATTTAACTGAAAATATTATAATATATGTCAGATAAAGTTAATCGGGAAAATAAAGTATTGCCCAAAGTTATGGACATCTCTGGTGATGAATTAGAACGAATCAAAAGAAATGTATATCGTTCCGATTTGGAGAAGTTGCAACTTTTTACCCAAATGCTCAGAAGAAACTATTACTACAAAAGAGCGAAAGTAATCCATAAGCCTTAATCACAACATTTTTCAATAAATGGATATTCTTGACGAAGAGTTATTTTCTTTTTGGAAAGCGCTTACAGAAAGCCACGTCCGGTACATAATGGTCGGAGGATTTGCTACCCGCTTTCATGGCGTAGACAGAAATACCGATGATCTGGATATGTGGTTAGAGGATACCCTGGAGAATCGCAAGCATTTAATTCAGTCGTTCATCAAACTCGGGTATGGTAAAGAAAGCGATTTTAAGTACCGGAATCAATGCAGTTTGTGGCGGGTTGGACAAGTTTCCGGATAGGATCTAATATTGAACTTGATATCATGACGACCATGAAAGGATTAGAGAATCTGACGTTTGAAGAATGTTTAAACATGGCATCAGTAGCAGACTTTGATGTTGTGCAAGTTCCGTTTCTGCATATCAATCATCTGATACAAAATAAGATAATTATTGGTCGGCCCAAAGACGAATCAGATGTGAGAGAGTTAACAATAATAAAGCAAATAAGGGAAGAAGAAAATCGAACTAAGAATAAATAATGTAGTTTTTTGCATGTCAACCACATATCTCACCCCTAACCAAATCCTCATCAACACTACAGCACAGTATGTACAGCAAGAACTAGCCGGCGCGGAAGGCGGGCACGACTGGTGGCATATATACCGCGTCTGGCAATCCGCAAAACTGATCGCGCAACATGAGGAGGTGGATACACTGATCGTGGAACTGGGGCGCTGCTGCATGATATCGCAGATTCTAAATTCCACAATGGCGACGAAGAAGCCGGGCCCGCGAAGGCTACCGCATTTTTAAGGGAACAGGGCGTAGGTGAGCAGGTGATCGAAGCAGTGACGCAGATCATCCGGCATATTTCTTTTAAAGGAGGAAATGAGGCGCGGACTTACTGGTCCAACGAGCTGGCCGTTGTGCAGGACGCCGACCGGCTGGATGCGCTCGGCGCTGTCGGCATTGCCCGGGCGTTCAATTACGGTGGTTTCCGCAACCGGCCGCTATACGATCCGAATATCGCGCCTGACATGCATATGACCAGGGAGGCGTACAAATCTTCCGCCGCCCCCACCATCAATCATTTCTACGAAAAACTGCTGCTGCTTAAAGACAGGATGAATACCGCCACCGGAAAGTCTCTCGCAGAAGAGCGCCACTTGTTCATGGAGCGCTACCTGCAGCAGTTCTACCGGGAATGGAACGGATTGGCGTCCTGAGCTAGACCACCGTCCGGCAATACTTCTTACGGTATTCCTGCGGGGTGAGGCCCGTTACTTTCTTGAATACGGAGCGGAAAGTCTTGAGGTCGTTGTACCCCACGTCATACATGAGCGTACTGATATTCTGTGCGTTGCTTTCGAGTGCCTTCTTGGCAGACTCGATCTTCACGCGCTGGAGATATTCAAGCGGGGTATTGTTGGTGGCGTTCTTGAAACGGCGGATGAAGTTCCGCTTACTCATACTGCTCTTTTCCGCTATCTGCTCCACAGAGATAGGGAGGTGATAATTCTCTTCAATGAATACCTGCGCCCGGAGAATCTGATCGTCTTCATGCCGTCTCTGCCCCTGGAATACCATGAAATGCGCCTGGTTCACGCGGTCGATGTCAATAGAAAACATCTTGCTGAGCGTAACGCCCATATCCTTGCTACAGAACTTCTCCACCATATACAATACGAGGTTAAGACTGGAAAACGCCCCTCCGCTCGTATATACCCCGTCTTCATCCGTGATCACCTTGTCAGACAACACTTTCGCACCGGGGTACCGCTGTTGCATATCAGGGATCGCCTGCCAGTGGCTGGTACATGTACGGCCGTTGAGGAGCCCCGCTTCCGCCAGGAAGTAACTCCCCAGGCACAGGCTCGCCACCTCAGCCCCCATGTTCCGCATTTCCGACAACCAGGGCGCTATCCCCGCATTCTTCTGTAATACCTGGTCTGGCCGCCCATGGAAGGCCGGCACGATCACCAGGTCCGTTTCCCGGACGTCTGCCATAGATTTATAACAAAAAAACAATGCAGGCACATTCAGTTGTATATGCTTAACCTTCTCACTCACCAACTCCACTTTGAACGGAGGTTCCTTGCCTGCCTGAACCGCCAGCGCATTTGCGCCTTCGAACACATCCAGCACGCCGGCGATGGCCGAGAGGATGGCTTCTTCATAAATGACCAGTGATACAGTTTTCATGGTGTTTCGTGCATTAACGTCAGTAAAGGTAAAGGATTCACTTGTCACAAAACACCCCTCTTTTTGGCGCGGATTCGTCCTGCGACACCCATATGTTTGTGGGTAACGTACTGTTTATCAATAACACACCGGCACGTTTGCGCCCCGGTGGACAAAAAACGACAGGGTCCCCCTTCCGCAGGAGCACCCCGTTCCTTTGGCGCAAATACGCCCTTATTTCGCAAAGAAATTGTAGAAGTTGTAGTCCGTCATCGGTGCATCTTTATAGCCGAGACCGCGCCCGATGGTTACGATTTGTCCGCGGTGGTAAGTGCTGTGGTTAAACACATGCAGACCATATTGCACCAGGGGCGGAAGCCTTTTACCCAGGGGAGTCATAATACAGTTCGCCGGTAGCTACGTCGTCTTCCAGGGTATCGGTAAAGGCCACGAGGCGTTCCGATGTCTCCAACAGGCCATCTATGATGGAATCGAAGGAACCTTCATAATGGTCCGTGTCCAGCGGGGTGTACTCTTGCTGACAGATCATGGACAGCCAGTAAAGTTCAGTTGCCCAGATGTGCAACAGCGTGGCGCGGATGCTGCTGAAGCTGGAGGGGACGGTTATGGTCATATTATCATCGGGCTTGCTGCGCAGCCAGTTGGTCAGCGTGGTATTGGCCCAGAGGTTATAGGACGCGAAGTCTTGCAGCATGGCAGATACGGTCAGAGCGGGAGCGGAGGTAGCGTAAGCGGTTTGCATGATCGTGGTTTTTTGTTTGTTGATACAAATGTCCGACCGGGGTTTGACAGCCCTATGTCAGCAGAAACAGAGAAAAAAGATTTTTTCCTGCTGACATAGGGCTGTCACTTGCCAGTTTTTGCTTTGTGTCTACAAACAAAACATACCATCATATGAACACTGCTATCCAGGCAACCGCCTCCATCCTGACGCCCGAACTGATCCGCTTCCACTGGCAGGGCCACCGTGGGCTTACGCGCCGCGTGATCGACGCTTTCCCTGAAAAGGAGCTCTTTGAATTCTCCATCGGCGGCATGCGGACTTTCGCCGCTATGGCCATGGAACTTTCCGTTATCGCCGCCAGGGGATCAATGGTTTCCTGACAGATAACTGGGATGTGGCTACGTCAGACAGCGTTACGCCCCGCGTGAAAGATTATACCCCTCCGGCCACCAAGGCGGAGCTGCTCCGGCTCTGGGATGATATCACCGCTGAGATCGACCGTGTATGGCCTCAGATACCGGAAAGCCGCTGGCAGGAAACGGTAAATGCCTTCGGTTACGGGGAACAGCCCATGTATGGTTCCTGGTTTTATTTCCTGGATAATGAGAACCATCACCGTGGACAAGGTTACGTATACCTGCGCGCCCTGGGCATCGAACCGCCCCGTTCTGGGACCGTTATTGATATACTTCCATATTAACCATGCTGTAACAGGAGAAGCCCCCGGCCGGGGGCTTCTTTCGCTATTGAGAAGGCTATTGTCATTTCTAAATGATTATAACACGCGTTGCAATTGCTGCATATCCGGAATTTCAATGGTCTGGATATTCGAGTGATCCCGTTTGAAAAGGAGTGGCGCCCAGGTGCCTCGCCTGTATCCTGCCACCGAATCCATGACGGTAATAGGTATATCTCTTATTACATCGGGCGATCCCTTAAAGAGCAGGACCGTATCTTTTGTACCCTTAGGTAAATGGTGGTTCTCCACCCACACATCTCCCTTTGCTTCATTTTTTCGTATGATGATACGAAGCCGGGCTTTGGTGAGTTTGGTAACCGTTAATTGCATTTGATATTTTTCCCAGTCTGGATGTGTTTCTTCCCTTGGGTTATTCCAGAGCGTATCATTGTACGGTACGTAGACGTAGTAATCTGTTTTTTGCCGGCCAGTATATGTTATGCTGAATGTGCCGTCCTGGCGGGTGTAAGTCTCCTTCAATACTTTGCAGGTGGACGGTCCGCTTCGCGCACAATGATCGAGTCGGATAAGTATGCCGGGCAAGGGTTCTTTCGTAGTATGCTCTAATAACACGCCCTCAACGGTGGCTGTCAGCACTGGGTTAGATTTGCGACAGGCTGTAATAGTTATGAATACGAGGCCCAAACTGGCGATAAGGAAAAAGGCAGGGTTGGGGATACTGTTGAGTTTCATAAACCAGGTTTGTTCTCAAACGGCCCGGAAGCTCAGAATGTTACAATTTTTTTAGATATTGTCCCGGTAAAACCCATCCACCATGCAGCTCCGACCGTTCCTTTTGCTAACCATATTCTTTTTCATTTTGATGGATGCTCCCAAGCCCAGGAGCCCCGCTCCGCGTGGCTGTCGCCGGGATCTCGCACGGCCATTCCGGCTGGATCCTGGGCCGCAAAGCCAAGGGCGATGTCCTGGTTGCCGGTATCTGGGAGCCAGACACCGTCCTCGCCGCCAGGGCATCGCGCCAGTACAACATTCCTAAAGATCTTTTTTATACCAGCCTCCCCGCCATGCTGGACGCCGTGAAGCCGCAGGCCGTTCTCGCCTTCGGCTCCGTCTACGCCCACCTGGAAGTCACCGAAGCCTGTGCGCCCCGGGGCATCCACGTCATGGTTGAGAAACCGCTCGCGGCTAACCCGCCCATGCGCAAAGATGGAAGCGCTGGCGCGGAAGCACCGCATCCACCTGCTCACTAATTACGAAACCAGCTGGTACCCTCGGTGCATCAGTCGCTCCGCCTGGCGGCCGACAGCAACGCCCTGGTACCGTCCGAATGGCGCGCTTCAACCACGGCCACCAGGGCCCCAAGGAGATCGGCTGCGGCCCCGAGTTCCTGGCCTGGCTCACGGATCCTGTCCTAAACGGCGCAGGCGCCCTGAACGATTTCGGGTGCTATGGCGCCAATATCATGACGGCCATCATGCGGGGCAAAACGCCTGTGTCCGTCTCGGCCGTCACCCGCCGCTTCAAACCTGCCGTCTATCCCAAAGTGGATGACGATGCCACAATCGTCGTGGATTACCCCGGCGCGCAGGCGGTGATACAGGCATCGTGGAACTGGACCTTCAACCGAAAAGACATGGAGCTCTACGGCGATAAAGCCGCATTGTCCGCTCCGGACGCCGCTACCCTCATCCGCCGGGGCCCCGACGGCCGGGCGCAGGAGTCTAAACTTACGCCGGCGGAAACGAAGGTTTATACAGACCCCTTCGTGTACCTCGCCGCGGTAGTGAGCGGAAAAGAAGCTGTGGCGCCATGGAGCTTCTATTCGCTGGAAAACAACGTGATGGTGGTCCGTATCCTGGAGGCGGCAAGAATATCCGCGAAGACCGGAAAATCGGTCCGGCCCTGACATTGGGCATGACATTTGCCTGCCCTTCTTGAAATGTTAACAATTCCTTACATGAAATTGTAATAGTATTGGACAAAATGCAGCAAATGGAACCACCCAACGAGCAGCCGGAAAAGCCAGTCATATCCGTTAAGGTAGATGCCTTCTTTCTGAACATCTACGAGATTTTCCGATTCATCAGCCGCTTTTTCCGCGAAGTGCTGCGCCCTCCGCTGGAAATTCAGGAGTTCATCCGGCAGTGTTTCATGGTCGGCTACAAATCGCTCGCGCTCATCAGCCTCACCGGTTTCATCACCGGCCTCGTATTTACTAAACAAAGCCGCCCTTCGCTGGCGGAGTTCGGCGCAACCTCCTGGTTGCCTTCCCTCATCTCCATCGCCGTGATCCGCGCCCTGGCGCCCCTCGTGACCGCGCTCATCTGCGCCGGGAAGGTCGGCTCCAGTATCGGGGCGGAACTGGCGTCCATGAAAGTAACGGAACAGATAGACGCTATGGAGGTTTCGGCAATCAATCCCTTCAAATACCTGGTGGTTACCCGGATACTGGCCTGCACCGTCTGCCTGCCGCTGCTCATGTCCTATACGGCCCTGGTAGGGATGATGGGTTCTTACCTTGATATCCACCTCAACGAACAAACCAGCATCACCGCCTTCTTCGCGAAGGCCTTCGCCAATATCTCATTTCTCGACCTGTTCTCCTCGTTCTTTAAATCCGTCTGCTACGGCTTTACCATCGGAGTGGTGAGCTGTTACCAGGGCTTCAACGCCACGCAGGGGACAACAGGCGTGGGTAAGGCCGCCAACGTGTCGGTAGATTTCCATGTTCCTGATATTCATCGAAGAAGTGGTGATCGTTCAGGTTATCAACTCGATCCGGTAAAAAACAGATATGAAGCCATTTACGCCAGAAATAGATTATAACGACACCGTCATCAGCATCCGTGGACTGTACAAGTCTTTCGGAGACAACCACGTGCTGCGCGGCGTCGATCTCGACCTTCACAAAGGCGAGAACATCGTGGTACTGGGGCGTTCGGGCACAGGGAAGTCGGTGCTCATCAAGATCATCGCAGGGCTGCTCAAACCAGATCAGGGAACCGTCAACGTTTTGGGGCAGGAAGTTCCCGGATTGGGAACCGCTGAACTGCGCGAACTGCGCCTTAAAATCGGATTCTGTTTCCAGAACGGCGCGCTGTACGACAGCATGACCGTAGGTGAAAACCTCGCTTTTCCCCTCAAAAGAAACGATCCTAAAATGACCGCCGATCAGCGCCGACGCCTGATAGATATCGTACTGGACGCAGTAGGGCTGTCGCAGACGATCAACCAGATGCCGGCAGAACTGTCCGGCGGCCAGCGCAAGCGCATCGGTATCGCCCGCACGCTAATCCTCCGGCCGGAGATCATGCTGTACGACGAGCCCACCGCCGGACTGGATCCCATCACCTGCACGGAAATCAACGCGCTTATCAACGAAGTACAGAAACGATTCAAGACCAGCTCCATCATCATCACCCACGACCTCACCTGCGCCCGCGCCACGGGCGACAGGATCGCCGTGATGAAAGGAGGGCAGTTCATACGGGAAGGAAGTTTCGAAGAGGTTTTTTCCGATAGCAGCGACGAGCTGATCCGGGAATTTTATGATTACAATTTCACTCAGTAAGCCATGAACGATAAAAGCAAAAAAGAGGCGTCATCGTAGGGATATTCGTAGCCTTCGGAATGCTCATCTTCGTAGCCGGGATCCTCATCCTGGAGGACAAAAAAAACCTTCATGTCCAGCCTCGGCGTCATCGCCGTGTTCCATGATATCGGCGGCCTCGCCAAAGGGGATAACGTATGGTATTCCGGCGTAAAGGTCGGTACCATCAAATCCATCACCTTCCTGGGGCACGACCGGATTCAGGTGAAGATGGAGATCGAGAAGAAGTCGAGGGATTTCATTCATAAGGACGTAATTGCAAAGGTGAGCTCCGATGGGTTGGTCGGCAATAAGATAATCGCCCTTACAGGAGGAACGGCTGGCGTGCCGCCTGTGGAGGACGGGGATACCATCGCAGTGGCCACCGCCATCAGCAGCGATGAGCTACTCGAAACCCTTCAGGTCAATAACAAGAGCCTCGTGGAGATCACCGGCAACCTGAAAACGATCACAAAGAAGATCGCGGATGGTGAAGGCTCCTGGGCAGGCTTATTTCCAGCGATACGGTGTACAACGACCTGAAAGGCGCTATCGCCAGCCTGCAGCGCACCACGCAGAACACCAGCCGCATCACCGAAAACCTGACCGATTACACCAGCAAGTTGCAACGCAAAGGATCACTTTCCAACGATCTCATTTCGGATACCATCGTGTTCTCCAAATTGCGTGCTTCCATGAACCAGATAGAGAACGCTTCTAAAGGAATCGACAGCGTCATGCAGAACCTGCAATCGGCCAGCGCGAGCGTGAACGACAACCTGCAAAGTGATAAAACACCGGCAGGGGTGATACTGAATGATGAGAAGACGGCCCAATCCCTCAAGACCACGATCCAAAACCTGGAATCCAGCACTTATAAACTGGATGAGAACATGGAAGCGCTGCAGCACAACTTCCTGCTGCGGGGCTTCTTCCGCCGCCGCGATAAAGCGGAGGCCAAAGAGCAGAAGCGCCTGGAGAAGGAAGCGGAGAAGCACCGTAAAGACTCCATCCGCGCTGCACAATAATTACCTGGAATCATAATAAAACAGCAACGGCTGCCCTCGGGCAGCCGTTGCTGTTTCTAGCCTTCGCTTTTGGGTAGCAATCCAATGGCAAGCAGCATCAGCGCCACGCCGCTCCATTGCACCGCATCCACTTTTTCATGCAAAAGCAGTAGGGAGCACAATACCGCTACCGGTAACTCTGCTGACATGATCAACGCGCTCATGGAGGCGCCGATCCTGGAATCCCCTTGGCAAATAGCAACGGCGGGACAATGGTGCCAAACAGTGCCAGGAAGGCCGTCCATGGCAGTATGCCGGCATCCGGGAGCGGAGACCAGGCCAGCGTCCGGAAATTGACGAGCGCTATGGCCAGTGAAGCGCCCGTTATCATCACGGCGCTTTTGCGAACGGGGGCAGGTCTTTGCCGGCCCTGCTATTGGCGACGACGAAAATGGCATATAACAGGGCAGACAGCAGCGCCAGTCCCACGCCTTTCCAGACCGCAGGTTGTACGGATCCAGTGTCGGAGAACACCCCGGATGATAGCAGGGTGCCAGCGAATATGAGCGCCAGGCAGAAAAGGTGCTGCCGGCCGGGCCGTTGGCGGAACAGCAGCCAGTCGAGCCCTATGCCCATCCAGACAAATTGCATGAGCAAAATGATGGCTAAGGAAGCAGGGATGTACTGCACGGAAAGATAATACAGGAAGGTCGTGAGGCCGATAGTGGCCCCGGTGGCCAGCAGCGGCAGGCTGATGCGCAAGGGGCCCTTTCGCGTAGCAGGGTGATCAGCCAAAGAACACACATACCGGTAAAGGCTTGTAAGAAAGCGATATGGGCCGGGCCGTAGCCCTCGCGGTAGGCGAGTTTTACAAAAGTAGACAACATGCCGTAGCTACACGCGCCGGCAAATACCATGATCATATATCTGGTCATCGAAATCAAAGGGTAGGGGAGCGCATTTCGCGTTCCGGATACAGGAATGGACGGGCATAGTAAAGCCACGCCGTTTCTAAGCGGGGAATGCTGTATCAGACAACCTTTGCGGGAATGGTAAACCTGACCGCGTACAATGCAGTCGATGAATTATCCGTGACTTATCTGCGATTACAGCAGCACGGCAGGAGGAGGAGTGGAAGGGTAATGGAATTGCACGGCGGTATTTATAATTTCGATCTCTAAGATAGTAATTTTCTTTTGTTTCAATGGAACCTTATAGCTTGGCAACCAAAATCCCTTTTCAGCTGCGGGGCATAATGCCGGTTGGTGTCCAGTAGCCGGTGGAGGGTTAGGTAGCACTTCTCTTCGCTCATCTCCGGATGGGGAACCGATATCTTAGCTTCACCATATTGTTGACGACCGTAAAGGAGAATTCCCCAGCCCGCGGTTCTCCTCCAGTAAATAACGGTACAGCCCTTCGATGGCGGCAGGGGCTGCCGGCAGGTTGCAGAGGTGGGTGAAAGCAAATATCTGCACGCGGAATGGGTCCCAGTACAGTAAAGTACTAGTGCCGCTGTCTGTGATGGACCAGGCATCGATATCAGTTCGGCTCGTCAGTATATCTATACCCAATCTGTTCAGTGCCTTTTCCACAATGCCCGGCATGCCTGTCAGCGGCGCATGCGGTAGGGTAACCGGGATTCGTGTTTTGGTTCCACAAACTTTACATACGGCTGCGGATTGCCTGTCGTTGACGAGGACGAGCGCGCGGCAGGAAGGACAGCGCAGTGCCAGCTCGCCCATGTACGGTTGGTATAGATGAAAAGCTTCGCGCAGGGTGGAAGCCGGAATAGCGTATCCATTCGGTTTTCCTTCGACCAGCTCACATTTGGTCAGGCCCATCACATTGCCGTTTTCGTCCAGTAATGCGCCGTTGCCGGCGTCCGGCCAGGTAATGCCTTGCGTCCGTATTACAATACTCCCGTTTGCCTGGGTATCAGTTCGATCCACTGATCCCTGGTGCACAGCGGGCCATCCGCTCATCATACAGGTGACGGCGGAAGCAGGGGCTCCTTTGTGCGGCATATCCTCGCCAGACAGCGCCAAGCCGGGTGATGGGAGCGCCGGCGGCAGGATCAGGAATGCAATATCTGTTACCGGATCCCGGTATACGACACGGGCAGATACGCGGCCAAAATGTTCGCTCGTCAGGACGACAGCGGAGGCTTCTTCTACAAGTCGGGCCGTGGTCACGAACAACCCGAAATCGCTGCAATAGAATCCAGATCCCAATAAATTACCGGCGGCGACCGGCAGAACAGACGGCCTGCAATGTTCGATGATTTCCTGTTTTGTCATGATTGTGCTTTGTTAGCAGGGAAGTTGTTTCCAACCAGCCTGTGCATGAGCGACGCATTGAATTCCTGCAAGGATCCGAAACGGAGCCGCTTTGTGGGAAACGGAACGTTGCCGCCGAAGGCCTTTTCCAACGCACCTATAATAAGCCCGGCATTCGGAATGCGGGTCGCGGGATCCGTGAGTTCGGTCAATTGATGTAATTCCATGAAATACACCGGATAATTGACCTGGTAGAAGATGTCCGTTATCCTGGCAAGCAGATCAGGCAACCGGTATTGATAACGCAAGATAGCCAGTGGGTACTCCCATGATTTATTCTCAAGATCACCGTATCCGTTTTCCGGTAGGTAGGAGATAGCTGTTGGTGTATTGCAGCAGGTTGCCTGGCTTTTTCGGATCAAATTGTTCCCCAGGTAGAAATGCGCGCGGGTAATGCCCGCAACAGGATGTAAATGCCTCCGGCGTCCATGCCTTCAGATCTTCCAGGTTTTTACGCAGGCCCGTGTTCTGAGCCTCCCAGCTGGTACTATGCTTTTGTGAGATAAAATCGTCCAGCAGCTGGCGTATCGTGAAACGTAATTCCCCTTCCGGCCGGATGAGCGCGTCTATCCGTAACAACGCCGTCAACAGAATGTCGGAAATGCCTTCGCGATGACGTACCGGATCGAGTGTTGTGGTTGCTTCAATGGCTTCTGCAATCCAGGCCCCGAAGTATTTGTATTGCGCTTCACATACCTGGCTGGCTGCCGGATGAAATGCCGCGGTATCCGTATCGGTCAGCGCTTCATATTGCGTTAATAAAGTATGATGTTGCATTTCCGCCGCTTCCGCCAGTTCGCGCAGCCCCTTTTCTATCCGCTCCGGTCCGTAAACGGAAATGTCAGCGTCGAACTGTAAACGGATAAGGCTCCCATCCAACGTAAACCGCGCAAACGTATATGGGAAATTCGATTCGAGGAGGTAACGCATCAGCGGAACGCCAGGTTCCTCCGCCCGCGCAATGGCCACAGTTGCACGAACGTATGCGCCGTCAATATTTAGCCGGATGATACGGGAGCCCTGGCAAAGCAGGAATGACTGTCCATCGCGCCGCATCGCCTTGCCGGCTTCCCCGGCCGCCAGCGCGCCGAGCAGGGTAGAAATATGGGAATGGTAGCCCTGCTGTGCAGAGTGGTCGCTGGCATCGATTGGACGGTTCATCGGTCTGTAATTTCAGGTGCTGAAAGTACGGAACGGGGAACCAGGATCGCAGCGAGATGCGCGTAACTGCCGTGAAGGGCCGGCCAAGTGACGGTCTGTTATGTTGAAGTGTAATCCGGTACTAATCGCCGCGGTTAATATCGCGCGGGCACCGGCACGTTGCGGTTGTATTTTTACGGTACTCCACGGGCGAAAGGCCGGTCGTGCGTTTGAACAGCGTCCGGAAAGCTTTGTTATCTGAATAGCCCACTTCGTACATTATCTCGGAGATATTCTTCCGGCTTGTCTCAAATCCTTTCTTCGCCGCTTCGATCTTTACCCGCTGGATGTATTCCGTCACCGTATTGCGGGTCGCTTTCTTAAAGCGCCGCTCCAGGCTGCGCCTGCTGATGGCGAAGTGGGAGGTGAGCTGGTCTACCGTGATGCGTTCCGCGAAATTGGACTCGATGTAAGACTGGATCTCGCGCACGGAATCGTCCGGGTGGTCTTTCTGCCCTTTGAACATGATGAATGCGCTCTGGCTGGTACGGTCGATTTCTATGGCGAAGTATTTTGACAACAGTATCGCGATGTCGCGGTTGGTATATTTCTCGACAAGGTGGAGGAGGAGGTTGAAGAAGGAATTAGCGCCGCCGCTGGAATAAATGCCCTGCTCGTCGGTAATGATCCGGTCCGGTACGAGCTCCACTTTCGGGAACATCTCGCGGAACAGGGGCTCGGAGAGCCAGTGGGTCGAACATTTCTTGCCGTCTACCAGTCCGCTGGCGGCGAGGATAAACGCCCCACGCAAAGGCTGGCAACTTCCGCACCGCGGCGGTGCTGCTCGCGGATCCAGGAAGGAACGCCGCATTGGCGGCGATCACGTCGTCCATGTCGCCGTTGACGGCGGGGATGATGATAAGATCCGTTCTACGGACATCGTGAATGGTCGCGTCCGGCTGAACGGTAAAGAAGCGGTCATATACCTGCGCATCCTGGTTCATGCCCACCATCTGCACGGTAAAGATCGGGTCTTCGCCGGTGGAATTGAGCACTTCGTTGACCTGCGAGAACACGCGGTTGGAACCGTCGATACAGCCGAGGGCTACCGCGCCTTTGGGAACGAGAATGGAGATATGCTTCATGGTTCAAAAATAGGGAGAAAAATTGGCGCAATCCACCCCGTATTTTGCCTTTTTACACCCCGTATGTCTGAACTCCGCCTGCTATTTTTGCGTTATTAATTCCCTCCGCATGGTTGAAGTATTTAAAACAGACGTAGTTTCGGCAGCATCAGCCCGGCAGATGGTTTCCGTCATCGTGCGGGAGCTTCCCGGTACGCGGGCCAACTTCGACCTGGAAGACTGCGACCGTATCCTGCGGGTCTGCCGCGAAGAGCATCCTGTTGATGCAGCTGCGGTGATCGCATTGCTGCGGCAATACGGGCACCATGCGCAGGTTCTGGAAGACATCATACAATCTATCACCATATAAACCTGACCACATGGCACACATGAATCCTTATCTGAACTTTAACGGCGACTGCGCACAAGCATTCGAGTTCTACAAATCCATCCTCGGCGGTGAATTCGTAGGGCCGGGCATGATGCGTATGAAAGACGCGCCGCCTTCGCCCGAGCACCCGCTAGACCCCAAAGATGCCGACCTGGTGATGCACGTGGCCTTACCCGTGGGCAGCAATATCCTCATGGGGAGCGACTGTCCGCCGGCCTACGGTCCTGTAAGCCAGGGCACCGCCAGCTTCATTTCCTGACCACGGCCGACGAAGCTGAAACCAAACGTATTTTCGATGGCCTTTCCGAAGGCGGCAAAGTATCCATGCCGCTGGGGCCTACTTTCTGGAGCCCGATGTTCGGTATGTGCGCTGATAAATTTGGTATACAGTGGATGGTCAGCATGGATCACAAACAGTAATATTCCGGTTACGAGACGCAACAAGAGATTTGAAAAGCCCCGGGAACGGGGGCTTTTCTACTTAGGTTGATGTTATTTTAACTGAAAAGAGGCTTTCTGGTAATCCATGAAACGCTTCCGATTCATCGCTTAACCTTCGCTTTACCTTCGCTTAACCTTCGCTTATCCTTCGCTCAAACTCCCTCAAAACCAAGCCAGCAGCGAACACAAGCGAAGGATAAGCGAAGGATGGCAGTAGGATGTCAGTAAGTTTGACAATTCCCCGTTTGTCATGGAAGGTATAATGCGGTTATTTTCAGCTGATAGTGGGGGATTGCCTACCCTGCGGTTAAATCAGTTAACATTTTTGAGAATCAGATTTTGGCGTCGTTTTGGGTTCATAAGCAACTGTTTGATTTGTGTATTAAATGCAATAAGCTGATTTTCAATTCATATCTATTTTGTGATAAAATAACACTGCCTCCAGGCAGTTACCTGCAGGTCAGCGGTAGGCCGGACGTGGGAGGATTGCCTTACTTTTGTAACTCAAACCGGAACTATGGAATTAGGAATCAGCTCATTCGGAGAAATCAGACCGGAAGGGGTGAGCGGCGGCGCCCGCGCATCCTTCCTCGCTATGCAGGAACTCATCGCGGAAGCGCGCATGGCCGACCAGACCGGTCTGGATGTATTTGCCCTGGGCGAGCATCACCGCCCCGACTTTATCATTTCCGCCCCTGAAGTAGCCCTGGCCGGCATCGCTTCGGTTACCGAACATATCCGGCTAACCAGCTCCGTGACCGTCCTCAGTTCCGCGGACCCGGTGCGTACTTTCCAGAACTTTGCCACGCTGGACCTTATTTCCGGCGGCCGTGCCGAGATCATGGCGGGCCGTGGGTCTTTACAGAATCATTCCCCTTGTTCGGCTTCAGCCTCAGCGATTACGACCAGCTATACATCGAAAAGCTGCAAATGTTACTGGAGATCAACGATAACGAAATCCTCACCTGGAAAGGCAAGCACCGCGCCCCGGTTACCAACCGCGGCGTGTATCCCCGCCCATACCAGGCGTCTTTGCCCATTTGGATCGCGGCAGGCGGTACCCCTGCATCGGCCGTGCGCGCCGGCAAACTGGGGCTGCCCCTGATCGTAGCTATCCTGGGCGGCCGCCCTGCACAGTTCGTACCCTTTATGAACCTGTATAAGAAAGCGGCGGAGGAGGCAGGGCATGACCTGTCAAAACTGCAATTCGGCATCAACAGCCAGCTCTATATCGCGGAGGATTCCGAACAGGCGGCCGATGAATTCTGGCCGTCCTACGAAGCGCTCATGAACCGTGTGGGGCTCGATCGTGGCTGGCAGCCCATCACCCGCGAACAGTTCGAATATCTCCGCCTGCCAGACGGGCCCCTGTTCGTCGGCAGCGTGAAGGAAGTGACGGAGAAGATCCTATACCAGCACCAGCTATTCAGTCATACAAGATTCCTGGGGCAATTGGTGAAAGGGTATATTGAACCAGAAAAGGTACTGCGCTGCATCGAACTGTTTGGCACCCGCGTGGCCCCCGCTGTCCGGGAAGCGCTGGGTAAGCGGCAGACTTCCTGAGGGGCTTGACAGGCCCGGGTAATTTTCCTAATTTGCACCCATCTCACAGGAAATGGTGTCTTCCTGACCCAAACCGCTGGCAACAGCTGATGGCGCCTACAAATTTTAACGGCTTCGGCCGCCTGTAAACTATTTGTAGGTATGAAAGATCGTCAGTTTCCCAGCCCCTGGACATATCCGGTCCCCGTTTTTACTTCGTGTATTGGCTGCTCATCGCATTGCCTGTTTCCCGGCGATCGGCTCTGCTGTGGCTTTGTTCCTCGTCCTGCTCGACCTGGCCACCACAACGCGCTGGGAATACCCCTGGCTGCTGTACCTGCTGCCGCTGGCGGGTGTCTTCATCTGGTGGATATACCATCAATTTGGCAAGAACTCAGCCGCGGGCAACAATCTTATAATCGACGAAATCCATGAACCGGGAGGCGGCGTGCCCCTGCGCATGACGCCCCTGGTGCTCCTCACCACGCTCATCACGCATCTTTTCGGCGGCTCCGCCGGGCGGAAGGCACCGCCGTCCAAATGGGCGGCAGCCTGGCCTATAAAGCCGGTTTCTGGATGAAGCTGGACGCGAAGGATATGCGTATCCTGCTCATGATGGGCATTGCGGGTGGTTTTGGGGCGGTTTTCGGCACGCCGGTGGCCGGGGCGGTATTTGCACTCGAAGTATTGGCTATCGGCAAATTCGGGGACTGGAAGGCGTTAATCCCCTGCCTCCTGGCCGCCTACCTTTCTGATTGGGTTTGTCATACCTGGGGCGTCGGGCATACTACATATCACATTGCTTTTGACGGAACGTTTGACCTGTTGCTGTTCGCTAAGGTTTTACCGGCAGGCGCGGCTTTCGGTTTCGCCAGCCGCCTGTTTTCATATGCCATGCACCGGTTGAAGGATGCGTCCGGAAAGATATTCAAGAAGACGCCCTGGCTCATGCCGGCAGCAGGCGGCTGTATCGTCATCATCCTTACGTTCATCGCCGGTACTTCAGATTACCTGGGCCTGGTGTTACTCCTTCCACACCAGACGGCATCTCCATCGTGAACGCATTCCATGCGGGCGGCGTGGACGATTTCAGCTGGTTATGGAAACTGGTATTTACAGTGGTGACACTGGGGATGGGGTTCAAAGGGGGAGAAGTGACCCCGCTCTTTTCATCGGAGCCACCCTCGGCAACACCATCGCCATATATTCCGGCGTGCCTGTCGACCTCCTCGCGGGATTAGGTTTTATCGCAGTATTCGCCGGCGCTACGAACACACCCATCGCCTGTACGCTCATGGGCGTGGAGCTGTTCGGCGCACAAAACGTCATTTATTTTGGGGCAGCCTGTCTGGTCGCGTACTATTGCAGCGGCCATGCCGGGATTTATTCTTCTCAACGGATTATTATTCCGAAATTCGGGCGGGTGCAACGAAAGTTATAAACGGAACACAAAACAGCTTACCATGAAAACTACCAATTACTTCAACGCCTTCATCGAAGTAGCGGATGATTGTCCGGCTGCGGAAGGAGAAGTGCCGACAGCAAAGAGAGACAAAGTAACCGTAGCGTCCTACCAGTTCGATATGATCATCGCTCATCCCTACAAGTATACCTCAGACGACATCATCTTCAACCAATATGCCGATAAGGAAGGCATCGCCGGGCAAGCCCGTAAAGAAGCACGTGAGGAATATTTCCAGACCGGCCGTGCCTGCCTTCGCGCATCTCCCTTAGGCAAACGTTACGGCTGGGGATTCACTACGACGAACAGGGCCGGATTGCTATTTACGCCAAAGGCACCCCGGAATATGAGCGTTTCAGCAAAGACCCTAAGCTCCAGCACACCAAAGCCATGCGATCCAAAAAGCGTGACTATTCTGACGCCCGCCTTTTACGGCATCAGCTTCCGAAGGGATTGCAACTGCTCCCTGGTTTTAGCCGCGCGGATAGCCCTGCTTTTGACCGCCATCTGCAATACATCGTCAATAAACTCGAATACACCCGCGTCCGCCTGCTTCATGGCAGGGTGGGCGGCCTGCTGCGCAGCAGACTGATACATCGCCTCTGCCTCGCTGAACACCGCGTCTGAGGGCTGTAGCAAGTGCAGGCCCAACAATAAATGCGCTTCCGTGACCAGGTGGCGGTAGGCTTGTCCGTCGAGCAGATCGATGGGCAGCTGGCGATGTGTTCTGAGGGCTTCCTGTAGCTCAGTTTCGGCGGTTTCCCGGGCAATGCCGGGTGATCCTGCGAGCCAGAGGGCGTTCTGTAAAAGGTAATAACAGGACAGGCTGTAGGTCTTCAACCCATTGGCGTTCATGCCGGCGGCTTCCCGGTAGCAGCCGGCCGAGAGGCGGTACGCGGCCTTCTTGGCTTTGCCATCGCTCAGGTAGGCTTTGCGCTTGTACGCGCTGCCGAGCAGGTGCAGGCGCTCCGATGTGGTGCCCATATTCCGCAGGAACACGATATCACTGATGATCGGGTCTAACTGGCCAGCGAAAGTTGCCCGCTGCGCGGGATCGTTTTGGTATTGCTGCATGAGGTAGGCAAGGCGGGAGGAGCAGTACCGTTCTACCGTACTGCCTGAGAAGTTCGCGGCTTCCGATTGGAGCAGTTGCGCGAACAACTGAATGGCAGGGCCGTAGTGCCGCAAACTGGCATAGATCAAGGCTTCCAGCTCTGTAATGGCCGGCGTGCGGATCTTGTTCTCGTCCACACGTTTGCAGATATCTTCCACCTGGCGCAGCGTGTATTGCGGATCGCCGTCGCCCAGATCGAGGGCGCTGAGGATGTTGGATAGCAATATCTCCGCATCGTCTGCCAGCAGGAACTGTCCGAAAGATTGCCGGGAATGACTGCGTTGCTCCATCACGTAAAACGGATCACCGTAGCACTGGTAGGCGCCCCAGGTATTGGTGCGGTGGCCGTGCAGCTCGAAGATATGCCGGCGGGCGGCTTTCACGGCGTCGCCGAAGTTCTTCCCTTCAAACATCTCTTCATAAAACTTCTCCGTGAAATCGAGCGCGGCAGCGTCATCCACCGCCCATCCCGCTACGATCACGGCGCGTACGCCGTTGTTGATCAGTTGCGTCCCGAAGTTAGCCGCCAGTTGATACCGTTGCTGATAGCGGCTCTCCGCGCCGCTGTCCATCGCGCCGAGGAAGCAGCAGTTCACAAACACCAGTTCCGGAACCGTCGGCATCTGGTGGAGGTGCGTGGTATTGAGACAGGCGTCCGGCCCGATGAGCATCCCGCTTTTGAGATAGTTTCCGGGATCGAAGACGCCGTGGCCTGCCAGGTGGATGATCTTGTAGTCACGGGCGAAGAGCGTGGAGAGGATGTCCGCATCCGCCGCGTTAAGCAGCGGCCAGGTGTTGTAGTCCTGCGCTTCGAGGAGCTGCTGCACCTTCGCCCCCTCGTGCCGGGCGCCCGGCAGCTGGCTGAAGGAGCCTTTGAGATCGGGATCAGCGACGATGAGCGCGGCACGGGCAACAACGGGATTGATTTTGATGCGGTAGTCGCGCGTGGCGAGCTGGCGTACCATACCCGCATTTACGCTAAGGGGAAGGGTGTCTGACAGTGCATCCTGCAAAAGCTCCCAGGGTAGGCGGCCGTTTCGGTGTCCACTATCCAGTTGATGTTGCTCTGCCGTTTGATCTGTTCTTTAAAATCGTTGGGGATCAGCATCTCGAACATAGACTTTGCCAGCTGCGGGTTCCAGCGGTTTTGCCCGCTCATGGTATTGAGCAGCGACAGCAAGCCGCTGCGCGAAATATGGAGGATGCGCTCTTCTTCACGGGCCGCGTCGGTAGACATGGTGAACCGCAGTTCATCGGATCCGTCTTTGTCTTCGGCATCGTCTGTCCGCCGCACCTGGATGCGCGTCCACCAGTCGCTGTTGTTGTCTATCAGCATGCGTTCCCTGCTGCCTGGGCGCTTCACGATAGACCTGTTCTTCCAGAGAATGTGGAGCTGTTGCTTTTCTTCTTCGGCGATGTGGTTGATAGCCATGAAGCAGCCCATAGCCCTGTCGCGGAACATCTCGATGAATTCTATTTCGCCTACTGTGATAGCGTTGTCGTATATGTCGTTGATCTTATCATTGGCTTCCTGCACGCCAACGATTACCGCCCGCACCGAACTTTCGATGCTCAGCCCGCCGTATCCGCACCCGATCGCCAGGGCGCTGATGCCTACGGTCCGTTTGTTGGTGGCCACGGATGCGGGCACCGCTATCGGACTGTTAAATATCGACAGGTATTTGAGCACGGCCTTTTCCACGGTCTGCGCCAACAGCCAGGGCGTCAGTTCCCCTTGCCGTCCCAACCCCGCGATAATGGCGCCTTTGAAGGGCATGGGTTTTTCAACGATAAAGGTCTCGCTCGTGCCCGTTTCTCCCGGTACAATCCAGGCCATGCCGTTTGGCCAATTCGTCTTGCAGGTACCGGTTGATGGATTTCTCGGCGGAGAAGAGGCCGTCGTTCAGGAAGTGGCCTGCCAGCACCGGGTGCGCCGCGAATTTGCAGTCGCCGTTGCTGAGGGAGATGGTAATGGGCACCGCGCCTTCTCGGTACACGGTGTCTTGTGGCAGCCCCAGCATGGAGCGTTCAAGGTTCTCGGGCGATAACCCGAACGAGACGGCCGTCTTTTGCGGTTGGCTTTTGCCGATGCCTCTTACTGCCGGGGCCTCGGTAAGCAGCAGCGTAGTAGCCCCTGCCTGGAGGATCTCGCGGATGGCGGTAAAGAGGCGCTTGTCGCAGGGGAGCGCGCCGTATGGTACGTCGGTGTAGTATACTTGTCCGCTGGATTGAAGATATGCAGGTATGCTATCCGCCCAGGGCGCGCTGCCGTCGCCGGCGGCGGTACCGGTGAAAGAGAGGCGGCCATCAGCTTCGAAGCGGTGCCCGTCTGGCGTAAGGTGGCCGGCGGGCGATTGCCCTGCTATGAAAGCCACACCGCCGGGCGCAGCATGCGCCATACCCTCGGTAACGTCTTTACGGTACTGATCGAACAGTGCCAGCATTGCCGGGTCTGGTAAGGGCCATTCCGGACGTTGCAAGCCTGTCCGCAAGGCTTCCCAGGTTGCAGGGTCCGCATAATCGGTGAGGGCAGTGGAGAAGGGCAGCAGGCACATCAGGCCCGGGAGCCCTGCAAACACCGCCGTCAGCTCTGCAGTGGAGTGATACAGATCCAGCCCCGCCAGCTGCCGGATCACCGCGTCTTCCCCAAAGAGCAGTTGCGGAATACGGTACGTTCCGCCTAATGGGCTTCCCAGCAAGAGCGCGCTGCAGGCGCACTGCGACCGGAGCGCCTTCCATATCTGGGGATGGCGGTACACCAGTTCCCGGACAATCAACCCGCCGGTTCCATGCGCCACGATCTGCACCTGCAAACCTTGTTGCAGCAGCGGCGCAATTCTTTCCGCCAGCAGCGAGCCGGATGCCACGGGGAATGTCGCCAGTCGTATGGGAAGGTAATCACATCGTGCGAAGCGGATAAGGCATCCGCCAGTTCGGTATATGCGGAAGCGGGGATGGCTTCGGCGAGGATGTGGGTATGCTCCATGGAGAGCTGCGTGAGCCCGCCTTGCAGTAACGACTGGTAATCCGGCCAGAGCGTTCGTTGCCCGTCGCTTAGCCAGCTGCCCAGGAGTCCAGGTATGAGGAACGCTACCGGCTTGCTGCCGGATACTTTATCCCGGATGAGTTTGCCGCCGGCTGCTACGCCGGTTCGCAATGCGTCTCCGGCCATCTGTGCGCCGGTACTGAACCCGGCAACCGTTCCTTCGCCATCAGACTGCAGGGCAAGGAGCAGGGCCGATGTAGTACTGTTGTTGGCGAAGTAGTTGAAGTGACTGGCGGTCCCGCTCTGGTCCAGGAAATATTGTACCCTGTGTGCGGCACGGCGCGCGCCATTGTACATTGAAGCGGTATCCACCACCAGATCGTTGCCGCTACGGAAATACAACTTCCCGAGTATGGCCGCTAATCCCCGCCAGCTAACGCTCACGCGGCTGATCCCGGACACCACGTACAACGGGGAATCGATCAGCGTTTCTGGCCAGGGGTTATTTAACGCCCGGATAAAAGGAGACGCTGGTTGTTGTGCTTCCAGCCCGGGTAATGCCTGTGGATCGCCCTTGGCGGCCACCAATGCCCCCAGCAACGCCTTAAAGGCCTGGAAAGCCGGGTGGAAACCGGTCGCCATGCCGAGGAGGTTCATCACTACGTTGCAGTAATGATCCAGCCGTTTGGAGGCCAGGAGGGTGCCGCTGGCAGGACAAGCCACTCTCACGGTCTTCGACACGCGGATATGGCGTTTGCGGAGAATATCGTCAAGGGAAGCGATGGCTGCCAGGTCAGATGTGCGGTCGTGCTTGCCCAGGTAATTCTTTTCGAGGGTATGGAATCCCTTGCGGCCGCCTTCTGCGGAATATCGGGCAAGGATATCGCCCAACAATCCTCCGCGCGAGTGCGTCACCACATGCAGTTCCGCATGCTCCGGCAATTGGCCCGCCAGATCCACCATATTCTGTAAAGGGATTCGGATAATGTTCTGTGTTGAAATGCGATGATCCTGTCGCCATACATTTTACGGAGGCTATTCCAGGTGTCAGTGCCGCGCAGATCGCCGAAGGCGCCTTCGAAGCTGGAGGCCGTGCCGTGGAGGAACAGCAGGTAAGGGGAGTTATCCACCGCTACGAGATCGCCGTTCTTTAAACTAAAATCATCGGCTACGATATGCAGGCCCAGCCGTCCGCCAGTTTGTTTGTCTTCCAGTTCCACTGCCAGGTCGCGGATGGCGGGTGCGGCGGCTTTCCTGACGAATACCTCCAGCAGTTTCACGGCCAGCATGGGCAGGGCGCCGCGTTCCGGCAGGTCGGAAGAAAGCGTGCCGGGCAGGCGGTAAAACACATTACCGTCGCGCGACTGTGCCGCTATGCCGGGGAAAAGGGATTCCAGCGAAGCGGGTCGCAATACCACACGGTGCCGTCGTCGAGCGTGAGGGAAAGGATATGTTCATCGCCCAGGGGCAGTACGTGATCCTGTTGCGTGCCGCGCTCCGCGCCGCTGAGCTGGAAGGTGGCCTGGTGTTCGAGGCCGGGCACGTCGGTCGCTTTGGGGCGGAGCGTGCCGTAAAGATGCAGTTCGTTGATAGGCATAATCGATCGTTACCGGTAAAACGGGATACTTTTTGGGGTTAAAATTCACTTCGGTTGTCTCTTTCGTTCCGGAAGCGCCGGGAGGGCTGCCGTGGGGTGCTATCGTGCTTCGTTCGTTTGCTGTATTTCATCAGGTATGCGCTGCTTTGCTGCCCGCAGGGCTTCAGGATAAGGGACATGGGTATCGGGTGATTAGTAATTCCTATAAAATTAAACAATTCTTTCGATTGCCGGTAACAAGCACGGCCCGCTTCCGCCGCATAAAGGTGGAAGCAGGCCGTGTGAAGGAGCCCGGATGCAATCGTTACCTGCTTTGCCGGGCAGGCTGGTTTCCGAAAACGGAAGCCGGCTTTATCTGGTCATAAGGCACTACGCCTGTCTGCTCCGCCCACTGGAAGTAAGCGGCAGACAATTCGTTGACCACCTGGCGGTTTTGTTGCGCCACATCGGTGGTTTCGCCACGGTCTTTATCGAGGTCATATAGCTCCCAACGATACTGTGGGTAGCCGGAAACGAGTTTCCATTTGCCCTTGCGCACCGCCCTGTTACCGGCGCGCTCCCAGAAGATAGGCCTTTCGGGGTCGATGGCGCGGTTGTCGAACAGCAGGCCCGCCAGGCTAACGCCGGCCAGCTTATGGGGCGTGGCTCCGTTAAAGGTAGCAGGGTACTTTGCTCCGGCGATTTCATAAAACGTAGGCGCCAGATCGATGAGGTGGCCGGTCCCCTTTGCGATCGTCCCCTGTTGGATCCTGCCAGGAACCAGGCGATGAAAGGACTACTGATGCCGCCCTCGTACATGTTGTTCTTAAACGCCCGGAAAGGAGAATTGGAAACGAACGACCAGTTCTTCCCCTGCGATTCAAACGATCCCGCCGTACCCACGGGCCCGGAATTACGGCCGGTCTTCTGCCCGAAATGGGCCACGTCTTCCGCCGGTGCGCCATTATCGGAGATGAACACGATGAGCGTGTTGTCGTCTACGCCGAGGGACTTCAGCTTGGCGAGCACCTGTCCCACGCCCTGGTCCATCCGGTCTACCATCGCGGCAAAGACTTCCATCTTCGCCTTCCAGAGTTGCTGTTGGTCGTAGGTCAGGTTATCCCAGTCGGGCACGGTAGAGTCGCGCGGGGCAACGGTTTGCCCTGCGGGCAGGAGCCCCAGTTCCGCTGGCGGGCGAGGCGCTCGGTGCGGAGGGAGTCCCAGCCGATGTCGTAACGGCCTTTGTATCTGGCGATGTCTTCCGGCAGCGCCTGAAGCGGCCAGTGGGGTGCGGTATAGGCGAGGTAGAGGAAGAAGGGCTTGTTGGATTTGTGCTGCTCATCGAGGAAGTCCACAGCGTGACGCGTGATCTCGTCGGTGAAGTAATACGAGCCGGCAGCGGGTTTGACGCGGCGGTTATTTTCCAGCAGAACTACCGGGTATTGGCGGCCTCCCAGGGCATGGGCTCCGGGTCGAAGTAGTTGGCGCCGCCGCCCACCACGCCGAAGAAGCGGTCGAAGCCGCGCTGCGCGGGCCAGGCTGTGCTGTCGTTACCTACGTGCCATTTACCGGAAAGCAGCGTGCTGTAACCGTTCTGCCGCAGCACTTCGCCAATGGTGAGGCTCTGGCGGTTGAGGAAGCCCTGGTAAGCGGGCAGCCCCAGGTTCACATCGAAATACCCGACGCCGGCCTTGTGCTGGTATTGCCCCGTGAGTAACGATGCGCGGGTAGGGGCGCAAATGGAGTTGTTGTAGAATTCCCTCAGCCGCAGGCCTTCTTTGGCAAGGCGGTCCAGGTTGGGCGTACGGATCTCGAGCCATAACTCCCCAGGTCCGAATAACCCATATCGTCTACCATGATGAGGATGATATTCGGCTGTTTCGGCTTTTGGGAGAACAACGGCGCCGCATGCAGGAGCGCCGCCAGTATGAGCGATGATGTTTTCATGTTGTTTGAGTTGCTGAATGATTAGCGCCTGCCGCCGGCGGCGGGCTGGTTCTGGAATGGACCGGCAAACCCGGAGTTGCCTGTGGGCCTGATCTTATCGTACTCCACCACATCGTTCTGCTTCGCCCATTTGTCGTAAGCGGCCGAAAGCTCGGCTACCAACTGTGGCTGCTGCGCGGCGAGGTTCTTTGTTTCGGCACGGTCAGACTCTATGTCATATAGTTCCCATACGTTGGCAGGATAGGAAGAAACAAGCTTCCATTTGCCGCTGCGTACCGCACGGTTGCCGGCGCGTTCCCAGAACAGGGGCGTGGGCCGCTCTATCTCTTTCGTCTGGAAGAACAGGTTGGCGAGGCTGGTGCCCGCCAGCGGATAGGCATTGGTTTGTTTATAAACGGAAGGGTACTTCGCACCGGCAATCTCATAGAAGGTCGGCGCGAGGTCGATCAGGTGGGCCGTGCCCCGTGCGGTAGTCCCCGCCGGTATCTTCCCGGGGAACCACGCGATCAGGGAGAGCTGATGCCGCCCTCATACGCGGTGGCCTTATATGCACGGAAGGGTGTGTTGGACACATGCGCCCAACTCTGTTCCTGATAATCGTAAGAGCCGGCAGTTCCGATGGGCCCGCTGTTGCGCTGGCGCTTCCTGCCGAAGGGGATGAACCCGCCCTGCGCGCCGTTGTCGGAAATAAACACCACCAGCGTGTTGTCGTCCTGCTTAAGGTCTTTCACCTTATTGAGGATCTTGCCGATGCCCTGGTCTAACCGGTCGATCATCGCGGCGTAGACTTCCATCTTTTTCTCCCAGAGTTGCTGTTCATCATAGGTGAGGCTTTCCCATTTCGGTACTTCCGGATCAGCGGAGATAGTGGCATTGGGTGATAATATCCCGAGTTCCTTCATCCGCGCGATGCGCTGTGTGCGCAGCGAATCCCAGCCAATGCGGTAACGTCCTTTATATCGCTCAATGTCTTCCGGCTGCGCCTGCAAAGGCCAGTGTGGCGCATTATAAGCTACGTAGAGAAAGAAGGGTTTTTTAGAGTTGCGGGTTTCTTCGAGGTATTGCACCGCGTGCCCCGCGATCTCATCGGTGAGGTATTGACCCGGTTGCAGCCGCACGGGCCTGTTGTTCTCCACCAGTGTTACCGGTGGCGCTTTGTCTGCATAGGAGCCGATGTCGTAGTAATTGCTCGCGCCGCCGATAAATCCGTAGAACTTATCGAATCCGCGTTGATTGGGCCATGACAAGCTATCGTTCCCAACATGCCATTTCCCGGCCAGCAGCGTCGTGTAACCGGATTGTTGCAGCACTTCGCCCAGTGTGAGCGAATGGCGGTTGAGATAGCCCTGGTACGCGGGTAAACCTAGATTGACATCGAAGTAACCGATGCCGGCGCGATGGTTGTATTGCCCGGTCATGAGAGAGGCGCGGGTAGGAGCGCAGATGGAGTTGTTGTAGAACTCCCGCAGTTTCAGCCCTTCGCGGGCCAGCCGGTCCAGGTTAGGCGTTCGGATCTCGGAGCCGTAAGGCCCGATGTCGGAATATCCCATGTCATCCACCATGATGAGGATGATGTTGGGCCGCCGGGCGCTTTGCGGATAGGCCGCGGTTACAAGCGCCAGCAGTGCCAGCGCGGATAAGAGGATCGTCTTCATTGTTTACGTCAGTTATTAATCCATAATGGGTCTTGCTTCAACTTGGGATTCAGACTTAGCTCGCGCTGCGGCGTAGGGAAACGAATATGCCGGGGCGCCGCCAGCGTCTTGCCCGCCGCCTTCAGCGTGGCCACATAATAATCCGGTCCGCGGCGGACGAGGTCAAACCATCGCTGGTATTCATATACCAGTTCCTTACGCCGCTCCTGGAATACACTGTCCCGGAAATCCGACACACTCAGCGAAGGCGCTATATCTGAGAGCTTCGGTACATGCGCGCGCTCACGCACTTCGTCTATGGCTGCGTACGCCGCCGCCGTAGGGCCGCCCACTTCATTCACCGCTTCCGCATATATAAGCAGCACTTCTGCATAGCGGATGATCGGCAGGTTCTTTGACGACTGTCCCTGGTTGCCCACCACCGCCAGGTCGTAGTATTTATGGAAATGCGGCTCGAAAGTATACGTGCGCCCGTCCGTAGGGCTCACCATGCTGGTAACAAAGTCACCGCCTTACGTGTATCGTTGTCGCTGAAGCTTTCATAGAGTTTACCCTGTTTGTGTAAAGCGTCCGCGTAGTCGCCATTGATGCCGGGCACTTCGTTCGGGGCGCTTCTGCTAGCCAGGCTGTTACCCTGGTAACCGGCGTTGCCGATGAACTGCGCGGAGAAGATGTGTTCTTTTCCGTTCTTGGTGGCCAGGTTAAATACATCGGCGAATTCATCGAACAGGTCATACCAACCGGCATCGATCACTTCTTTGCTTTTGGCGGCCGCTTTGGCCCAGTCCTGCTGCGTGAGGTAGACTTTCGCAAGGAGGGATTTGGCCGCGCCGGCGGTCGCACGGCCGATGTCGTTCTTGCCGTACTGACCGGGCGCGGGGAGGTTTTCAGCGGATGAAAGGTCGGCGATGATCTGTTTATAGACATCTGCCTGAGGGCTCTTGGCCACATATAGGGCTTCCGGTGACAGGTCTCTGGGTTCGTGCAGCACGATGGGCACATCGCCGAACCAGCGCACGAGGTTGAAGTAATGCAGCGCCCGCAGGAACTTCGCTTCGTTGGTCAGCCGCTCCTCAGCACCGCCGTAATCTTATCTCCCGGGATCAATGCGATCCGGTCGATGGCGATGTTAGCCGCATTGATGGCATCGTAACTTTGCCGCCACAATTGCTCCATCCTGTCGTTGGAAGCATCGTGGGTAAGGCCGGAAATAGCGCGTACATGCGCGTTCCTGGCCCTCGGACCAGCTTCGTAATCATCAGTGGCCATCTCCACGCCGATCTGGAAAAGACTGTTGTAAAGTGATTGGCCCGTTTCATAGAGCTTACGGTAAGTCGCCGTCACGGCCGCGTCCGCCTGTGCGCCGTCTTTGTAGAATTCGTCCGTGACCAGCTGCGATTGCGGGTGCTCGTCGAGGCTGCTGCAGGCGGAGAGCCCGATCAGCAGCGCAGGAAGGATATATCGTTTGGTGAATTGCATGATGTTCGGTTTGATAATTACAAGGATACTTTCAGTCCGCCCGTAAATGTCCGCGATACGGGATAAATGCCCTGGTCAGTTCCGGGCGACACATTGCTGCCCGAAGTCACTTCCGGATCAAAGCCGCTGTAGCTGGTCCAGGGGCGAGGTTCTGCGCGGAGACATACACCTGCACGGCTGAAAGCCTGCCGGTAAATTGTTTGGGAAGAGTGTAGGTTAGCGCGATGTTGCGCAGCCGCAGGAACGACCCGTCTTCGATGAAGCGATCGCTAAATACGGGGCGGGATCCAGCTTAGCGCGTGGGACCGTCTGGCTGGCATTGCTTTCCGTCCAGCGGTCGCGGGCGGAACCGGCGGCGTTCTGCTGGCCGGTAAAGAGTTCCAGCGCCTGCAGGTTGGCATTGAGGATCTGGTTGCCGAAAGTGCCCTGGAAGAATACGGATAATGAAAGGCCTTTCCAGCTGAAGTTGTTGTTCAACCCCAGGATCACATCCGGCTGCGCATTGCCGATAATGGTACGATCGGCCGCAGTTGTAAAGGCGCCGTCGCCGTTGATGTCTTTGTAGAGCCTGTCGCCCGGCTTAGGCGCGGCGTTACCTGTATACTTACCTTTTTCGTGTTCTTCGCCGGTTTGCAGGATGCCGTTGGTCACGGTGCCGTAGAAGCTGCCCAGCGGCTGTCCCACGCGGATGATATAGTTGCCGCTTATGTACGACTGTGCGCCGTTGCCCAGCGAGAGTACCTTGTTGCGGTTGAAGGAGACGTTGGCGTCTGTGGTCCAGGTGAATGCACCGAGGACGTTCTTGCTGCTGGCTGTTAGTTCAAGGCCTTTGTTGGATACGGAACCGAAGTTCTGCAGCGAACTGGTCTGACCGCTCGTCCAGGGGATCTCCACGTTGAGCAAGAGGTCGCGTGTTTTCTTTTGGTATGCGTCGATGGAAATGGCAAGCCGGTTGTCGAAGAACCCTATATCGATACCGGCGTTGTATTGTACGGTGGTTTCCCATCCCAGCTGGTCGTTGGGCAGCCTGTTAGGTGCAAACCCGGTGGCAATAGTGCTTCCATACAAATAGGTGAGGCTGTATAATGTTGCGAGCGATTGATATTCCCCGATCTCCAGGTTGCCGGTGGTGCCGAAGCTGGCGCGGACTTTCAGGTCGCTGATGGTGCGGGAGAGATCGTGGAAGAAAGGCTCGTTGCTCACGCGCCAGGACGCCGCCGCAGACGGGAAGTATCCCCATTTGTTGCCTTTCCCGAAGCGGGAGGAGCCGTCGGCGCGTACGCTGGCGGTGAAGTAATAACGGCTGTCGTAGTTGTAATTTACGCGGCCCAGCCAGAATGCAGCACCCAGCGGGTGGCATCCGACCAGGGGCGCACCAGCACGGCGCCGCTTTGGAGGTTATTATAGGTGAGGGCGTCTGAGACGAATTGCTGCGCGCCGGTGCGCACTACGTCGCTGCTGAACTCCTGTTGCGTGAAGCCGCCGAGTGCGTCGAAGCTGTGCACGCCAAGCTGTTTGGCATAGCTGACAGTGTTCTCGTTCAGCCAGGAGTAACTGGTATATTCCCCACGACCCGCACTGCCTTTGGTTTGCTGGCCTTCGTAGATAGTGGATGGGACATAGCTTTTCTCGTGCGTATTATTCACGTCTGCCCCGAACAATACTTTCACCTGCAAGCCCTCCAGGATCTTGTATTCCGCGAACGCAGTGCCGAAGAAACGATTGGTGGTGGATTTGTTCAGGGTTTCGGTGATGGTCGCATACGGGTTGGCGAAGATGTTTTCGAAAGGATTGCGCAGGGTATATCCGCCGTTGGGGTCGTAAATGGTGGCCGTAGGCGGCATGAGCAACAGGGATTGTATGATACCAGAAGGCGCCACGTTGGCGTCGGAGCGAGAAGCGGTGATACTGGCGCTGGTCTTAAGGCGGTCGAAAGGCTGAGTGTCCACGTTGGCGCGGATGCCCAGGCGGGTGAAGTCGGTATGCTCGATGATCCCGTCTTGTTTGAAGTAGTTGCCGGATAAGAAATACCGCGTCTTCGCGCTGCCGCCGCTGAGGGTCAGCTGGTGATTCTGCTGCGGCGCATTGCGGAAAGCCGCGTCCTGCCAGTCTGTTCCTTCACCCACGCTATCTATCTGTGCCTGTGAAAGATATTGGAATCGCCCTTTGGCAGGGTTTACATCATAAAGGGCATCATTCCGCAGGCTGGCGAATTCGCGGCCGTTCAATACGTCTACTTTCTTGCGGAGCGACTGCACCCCATATGTTCCCTCATAGGAAAGCACACTTCTGTCAGCCTTCCCTTTTTTAGTTGTAATGATCACTACGCCGTTCGCGCCACGCGATCCATAGATCGCCGTAGCGGACGCGTCTTTGAGAATGTCAATTGATTCGATGTCGGAAGGGTTGATCCCGTTCAGCGGATTTGTCGGCGTACCAGTGATTGTGCCTGCCGTCACCGCGTTATTATACACCGGGAACCCGTCGATGACATACAGCGGCTCGTTTCCGCCCTGTATTGAAGCGCCCCCGCGAATACGGATACTCACGCCGCCGCCAGGTTGCCCCGAGGTCTGCGTTACCTGTACGCCCGGAGCCGCGCCTTTGAGCGCCTGGTCAAAGGAGCTGACAGGCTGCTTCAGCAGCGGACCGGACACAGAAGCAATAGCCCCGTCAGGTCGCTTTTCTTTGCGTACCGTAACCGATCACGACAACATCGTTTAGCTGGCTTTGCGAAGGTTCCAGGGGTAATTCGATCTGCCCCTGTTCCACCACTAATTCCAGGCGCTTGTAGCCCACGGAGGTGATGATGAGGGTGTAAGGAAAGGGCTGCCCCGTCACGAAGGCAAACCTGCCTTCCGAATCGGTGGCCACGCCATGCGTGGTGCCTTTGATCTGAACGGTAGCTCCGGGAACGGGCTCCCTGGATTTACCGTCAACAATCCGTCCGGATAGCCGGGAATTAATAAGGGGCTGCGTTTGCGCATGGCCCGCAAGAGCCGTCAGGATCAGTAATGCCGCGAAGAGTGGTACCCGCCAGGCATGACGGCGCCGCGGCATGGTCGGTAAAAATGTGAACATGCTATGGTTGATTAATGATACGACAACAGAAGGCCGCCCCGCTCCGCGGAATGCGGCGGTACAAGTGCATACAACTTCTTCCGAAGCCCCGATAGGGCGGCGCTTCAGTAAAATGTACGGTTACACGAATGATAAACGGAATGCCTTACGGCATACAGGGTCGCATGACCCGACATCGCGGGGAAATGTAAGAAAGGAAGACATCGGCGTTGGTTTTTTGAAAAGATTCGGTCCGGCGGTTGCCTCATGCCACTGATAGTCTCTGGTTGGTCTCTCTGGTCAACTATCCCTCGATTCTAATTACGGCTTACCGGTAATTCGCATCAAAGATAATACTCTTTTCTAAATAACCTACAAAAATAGTAGACTAATAAAAATATTCTTTCCTGCCGGGAGGAACGTCAGAACTGTTCGCCCCATTCATGGTCGAAGAGCTTGCAGAGGGTGGCTTCCCGGCGACGGTAAGTCTTACGCGCTTCTTCCGCCACGCCTTCCTGGTCCATCTCTTCTTCGCTGATATTGTAGAAGCCGGATTCGGAAGGTTCTTCGTCGGTAGACAGGATAGCGTACCAGAATTCTTCCTGCAGGGAATCGATCTTGTATAACGCGTAGCCGTACACGCTGAGGGCCTGCCCGATGTAATCCATGGCGTCTTCCTGGTCGTCGCCTTCGCGCATTTCTGCGAGCTGTTCCATTTCGGCAGACAGGAGGATGTCCATGTCAGGATATACCTGTTGGAGGCTGTAAAGCACTTCGGCGGCGTTTTCTCTCCAGGGAGCTACGGCGATGGGCAGATTCGACAGATTGATGTCCCGCATAAAACCAGTTTAGTAGGCCCTAAAGGTAAGGCGAGCCGGGCGAACGGCCAAAGGGCGCTTTACAGCGCGGCGCTGATAGTGAAGAGGTGGCTGTTGCCGGCGTCGTTGTCTGCCACCAGGTGCAGCAGCAGGTCGTTAGGGCGGGTCTTTTCCAGGCAGATTCCCTCGATCTTTTGCCCGGCGAACTGTGGCGCCACGGCCGGGAGGCTGATCATTTCGTCGGGTGTCACTTCACCGGCTTTCATTTGTTTGGCGTAGTTGCGGATAACGCCCAGGTAGCTGTCGCCGATGACGCCATCATCGTATGTGCTGGCGGTGGCCTCGGTGGTAAAGGTAAGCAGCAGGACGTCGCGCCCGGGGATATAACAGAGGTCGCTCACGCCACAGAAGCCCTTGCCCGAATCGGGCAGTTTGATCTGCTGGAAATGCGGGCGGTCTTCCCGAAGGGGTTCCAGCAATCGGGGCGGGCGATCACGAGCGTGTTATGTGGATTGCTTTCATGCCCGCGGTTGGCCAGTACCAATTGATTCGCCGCGATGGCGGCTCCTTCGATATTGATCTCCGCAATTGCTCCCGAGCAGCTCCAGAAGTCGTCCGCATAATGCGAATAGATAACGGGATGATCGCTGGTACGGAAGGGCAGGGGCACCAGCAGGATCTGCCGGCGGGTATCAAGACTGGCGGAACCAAATGCCGCCAGGTAAGTGGCTTGTTTATGCTTTAGTACTACAGCCGATTCCAGGTCCGCCTTCTCGGGTTTGGGAATGCGATACTGGGGATGGGTGAAGAGGGTGACGGATCCCGCCGTGCGGTATTGCGTATCGAGGATACGCAGTTCGCGGGCATCGTCGCCCACGAGGTAGAGCTTTCCATCGGTAAAGGCCAGCGCGGAGCCCGATGGGAAATCGGGCAGCAACTGATGGCGTAACAGGGTGATAGCAGGCTGGATGAGCATAGCTTTCAAATATACGTTATTCGCCCCAAAGGGTGATGACCAGTTGCCGCGGACCGCCATTGTCCCGATGCTCACAGAGATAAATGCCCTGCCAGTGCCCAGCGCGGGTGCGCCATTGCGGACGGGTATCAGCACAGAGCAGCCCAGCAGGGAGGATTTCAGATGGGCGGGCATATCGTCTGACCCTTCGTAGTCATGTTCGTAGTCGGGATCGTTTTCAGGGACGGCTTTGTTGAAGTACATCTCGAAATCGCGGCGCACGGTTGGGTCGGCATTCTCATTCACCGTCAGCGACGCGGAGGTGTGTTGGATGAATACCTGCAACATCCCCACCCGCAACTGACGGATGGCCGGTATGGCCCGCAACACTTCTTCCGTGATGAGATGAAAGCCCCGGCGTTTGCCTGGCAGTCGTATGATTTCCTGGTAGAATGGCATTGTTTCGCGTTTTAAAAAGTCTGTTCTTCGCTGCAGATTTGTCCATGTCAGTCTTTCATGAATGCCCAAGATAGGCAATGTGGCGAGTAATTCATCTATCGCTCATTTTCAAATCCACGATGTTTGAAATCAATTCATTGCTGGGCGCCACAAACTCATTGGAAACTATTTTCGCCCCTCCGGGCCGCTGCCAAACCAGCCTGTATTTAGCCGTATATTCTCCTTCATATCGCGGAAATTTCGCGATGACGATATCCCCTGGCCGAAGATAGTTGTCCCGTACGCCTGTTGCGCAACCAGCATATCGCCAGGACGGGTTTTCGAGGGCAATCCATTCATTGCCGCCGTTCCGTATCTCCAGGAACATATATTCCAGTGTGTTGGAATTTCCGAGGTATAGTAACGAATCGGAGATATTCTTGACGGTAACGCGCATGGCAGCAAACAGTGAAGTTGAATCAACGGTGCGGCTTTGCGTTATAGTGTCGTATTTATAATGATCGAACTGCAATTGTGTGGCGGAAGTATCCACTTCAATGGTAATATAGTGACTGTCAAATTTCCTGGTACATTTACCTTCCGGTACGGGGATATTTCCGAAATGGCCGATGGGTCGGCCGGTACTGATCATATCTTGCATGCCACCGATATAGCAAATGCCATATCGCGCGAAGGCATCGTAGGGGATGAACCGGACTGTCCCCGGAAGTATCGTGTCCCGAAGCGTGTAGCCGTCCAGTTTGTATTCACGTATTTCAGGCATAGGCTGCCCGCAGTATAACAGAAATAGAAAACACAGGAATAAACAGATCCGTTGCATAACATGGTTTTCCCATGATGCAAACTCCTCCGGGTTCCATAAACTCAATTGACTCAGGCTTCCTTATCCAGCCCGATGCCCAGCCGGATAGCGGATTCTACCGCATTGTAATTCCCTGCTTTATTGAAGAGCGAAAACGGTGTGCGCGGATGCAGGCCAGGCTGCGCCATAAACCTCGGCTGCGTACCCCTGTGCGCCTGTGCGGCATGCACCAGGAAAGGATGGCAGAGATAGACGGTGCCTGCCTCCCCGGTCGCCAGTGCTTCTTTTCGGTGCCCGGTGCCTCCCAGCTTGTCAGCTATCTGGAGCGCCGTGAGCCCTTTATCGCCATGCGGGCGAAGCATCTTCGCTACATCGAGATGGGAACCGGCCCGCAGGCGGGTGGGGGCGTCATGGTCGCCGATATCGGAGAACAGGAACAGCATGAGCAGGGCGCGGCCTTTGGAGTGGAGGTTGGATTTCCATTTGAAGAAATTCCCCGGGTCCTGCGCGGCTTCGCGGCCGGGGAAGCTCACGTCTACATGCCAGCCATCGTCGCCCGCGGATTCCTTGCTGGGGAAGCGTACGGGGAAAGTGCCCACGCTTGCGCGCGGCGCCCATCTGCCAGGGCCCACCAACTGATCGAACGCGGCATGCAGCACAGGGGTGTTTGCCGCCTTTACGAATGGCTCCTGGTCGTGCTCGCCGAGCCAGACCACAGGCTGCTTCCATTGCGAAGGCGCATCGGGCCGGAGGTTCATCTCCTTCCAGAGAATATCCTGCGCTTCCAGCGCCAGTTCACGAGGGAATGCACCGTTGAGGCGAACGTAGCCTTCCGTAATAAATTGCCGGATATCGGCGTCTGTCAGGGAAGATTGGGTTGCGACATATGGCATGGTTTATTGTTCAATTTACGCATTTACGCCCATGGGAACAACATTGGCCGGCCTGTCAGCCTTTCCACCAGGCGAGGGCGCGTTGCTCAGTGGCTTTCACGAAACTATCCTTGGCGGCATTGTATTCGTTCGTATCTCCGAACTCCCGGGCGGAAAGCCCGATTTTCAATGCCGCATATGCATCGGCTATTTCAGGGTGCGCGCGCAGGAAATCCCGCATCGCCAGGTGCCTTTTCCAGTGATAAGTATGCTTCACCATTACATGTACGTTAACCAGCGAAGGAATGGAACCACCGGTAACAAAAGGATCGCCGATATCAATGAGAGCCGGCGCCGTTTCGCCGGGCGGCATGCCCAGCAGCGCGAAGAACCGGCGGTAAGGCATGCCTGGTTCGTATTTGCGGAAATAGGTAAATCCGCGTTGGGTCAATGGCGCTATCGTCTGGTTCAATAATTCGTCCGCCGCCACGCCGATAAGGATGTCTATCACTGGCTTGGCCGCCACTCCGGGTACCGCCGTGCTCCCGATATGATCGATCTCCGGGAACAGGTGCCCGATCGCCCCGGCGATGGTGCGCCGCTGCGCTTCGAAGGCTTCTGGCCACAGGGGATCATATGGCACGATGATGACTTTCATGCTCAGTTGCCAAGGGTTTCTTCCATACCCGCATAGATCTCCTGCACAATGGCTTTATTGGCGTTGCCCCAGGCATCCATGGCGGCGATGAGGGGCAATACGGATTCGCCCAGTCCGGTCAGGAAGTATTCGGCCTTTAGCGGAAGCCGCCCGACGTTTCTTTCCGGATGACCTGCAGCGTTTCCAGCTCGCGCAGGTGCATCTGTATCACGCGCGACGGTGCCTCGGGAATCTCGCGCTGTAATTCACTTGGCCGGGAAATACCCTGCCGATGGAGTCGATGATACAGGCGCGCCATTTGCCGCCCACGATCTTGTTGGCCACATTCACGCCACAGTCCAAATTCTCGGATATCTTTCTTTCGTACATACCGCTAATCTTTACGGAAAGGTACCCCTTTTTCCGCAAGGGGTCCCGGGCGCCATAGGGAACTTTTTATCCCTACCGAATCTTTTCTCCCTTATTGCCCACGGTTCCCTTTCGCCGCACCTTTGTTTCAACAAAAACGAAAACAGATGCAACAAGCAAACACAAAAACCGCCGCCGTCCTCGGCCTCGGCATGATGGGCGCCACACTGGCGAAACTCCTCCTCGAACAAGGTTACCAGGTAACGGTATGGAACCGCAGCACAGATAAATCCGCCCCGCTTGCCGCCGCCGGCGCCCAGGTTGCCGACTCGCCGGCCAATGCGGTCAATGCCGCCAGCGTCATCGTGATGTGCGTACATGACTACGCCGCCGCCGAAGCCATTCTCGCGCAAACCCTACAGGCCGACTGGAACCATAAAGTACTGATTCAGCTCACCTCCGGAAGTCCCGCGGAAGCGAACGCCAGGAGCAATGGGCAGAAGGCCTCGGCGCCCGGTATCTCGACGGCGCCATCCAGGCCGCTCCGCAACAGATGGGCCGGGAAGACACGCCGCTGTATATCTCTGGTAAAGCCGCGGCCGGGAGCAGGGCCTGCCGGTCCTGAAAGTCTTTGCCGGCACGCCGGAATGGCTGGGTATCCCCGCGGGGCTCGCCTCCTCGGTAGACCTCGCCACGCTGTCGGGCATTTACGGCACGCTCATGGGCTTCTTCCACGGCGCCCGGATCATGGAGCATGCCGGCTTCCCGGTAGAAAAATACGCCGGCTTGCTGACAGGGATCCTCAGCACCTTCGGCGACTTCATCAAATACGAAGGGCAACTCGTGCACGACAACCAATTCGCCAAGTCCGAAAGCCCCTGAGCATTTCGGTAGACGCCACGGCGCGGATACTCCAAGCGCAGGATGCCGGCATCAACCGGGCTTTCCCCGCTTACCTTGCGGGTATGTTTAAACAGGCCGCGGATATGGGGCTGGCGGGCGAAGAGCTGTCTGCCATGATCAAGGTGCTCCGGGCGGCTTAATGCGCTTCTAATCGCTATCTAACCCCTTTTATACTCCCTTTTGTCTCTCTGGCGTCTCGTATATGTCCTACCTATATCCTACCTATGTCCTACCTATATCCTACCTATGTCTTACCCTTTAAAGGGGTAGGATATAGATAGGATATACATCGAATATAGTTAAGACAAACTCATGACAAACGGCAGGCCTGAAGCTGACGACCAGGTAACTTAAAGCAGGCTGGATGCCGATTGGCCCGAAAACAAAAGCAATTCTCAGGTCGATTAGGTTAAGACAGCCCCATGTATACCTCATACCGTTCATCTATATTTTTCATCGCTTCAGCCGCTCCGCCCGGACGGCGTCTTTCCTGGGGTAAGCCCCGTTAATACGTTCCTGTCGGCATCCTCCGAAGCGTCATTTCCGCAGGATGAAGGGCGGTAAGTTGGCGCTGAATGGTCGTATCGGAGGAGTGGAGAGGTGCCTTCTGCGGATAGCCGGCAGCCGTCCGGAAGCGGACAGTGGAAATTAATAGTAAGCGCTTACGTAAAATCGGTTGCGCGGACCCGGGAATCGTCTCATTTTCGTTTCCATAATCTACCTCAAAACACCCCGGTATGAACCGTCATTCTCAACCATCGATGTATTGGAAGCTCTTCATTTTATGTATCCTTGCCTGGCCTGCGGCATTGTGGGCGCAGGAGGGAAGCGCCATCCGCGGGAAGGTTTCCGGCGGGGCGGACTTCAAACCCACGGACGTGATCGTGCAACTCCTGAGCGCGGGCGATAAGAAGCTGGTGAAAATGGAGTACGCCGACGCGCAGGGGAACTTCGCGTTCACCGGCATCCGCGAAGGCCGCTACCAGGTGGCCATCCAACATATGGCCTATAACCGCTACCTCTCGCCTGAGATTGCCCACACCACAGCCACGAACCTCGGTGAGATAAGACTGGAGCCCGCCGCCAGGCAGCTCCGCGAAGCGAACGTAGTGGCACAGAAACCGCTCGTTCAACAGCAATATGATAAGACCGTCCTCAACGTATCCAGCGCTATCAGCGCCGCAGGCAGCAATGCCCTGGAGGTGCTGGAGAAAGCCCCGGGTATAACGGTAGACCAGAACGACAATATCGCCATGCGCGGCCGCCAGGGCGTGCTGGTGATGATCGACGGGAAGCAGGTCCCCATGTCCGGACAAGACCTCGCCGCCTACCTGCGCTCCCTTAACGCGGCACAGATAGACCGGATCGACCTCATCACCAATCCCTCCGCCCGCTACGACGCCGCCGGCAACGCGGGTATCATCGACATCCGGCTTAAAAAAGGAAGGAGCAACGGTACCAACGGCACCGTGGGCCTCAGCCTCGACAGGGCGCCTATTCGAAACTCAACCCCACGCTGAGCATCAACCACAAGAAAGGCGCATTCAATTACTTCGCTTCGTATAATTTCAGCCACCGCCGCGATTATAACGACCTTAACATCCACCGCAAGTTCTTCACGCCGGAAGGCGTGGAAACTGGCGGCAACGATTACGATAACTTCTTCGGTTTCCGCTTCAATACCCATAATGCGCGTGCAGGTATGGATTACCAGCCCAACGCCCGTACGACGATCGGCATCTCCGCCAATGCCATCGTCAACGACGGCCTCGTGCGGTCCGACAGCCGGGCGCAATCCTTTGACCCGGACGAAAAGATGACGGGACATTTCAATACCCTCGGCAATAACGATCTCCACCGGCGCAACTACAGCGTCAACGGCAACTTCCGCCGGCAGCTGGATACCCTGGGCCGGGAGCTCACCGCAGACCTGGACTATGCCCGCTTCGGCAGCTGGGAGTATCAGAACTACCAGACCTCATACCTCGATCTGAATAATACCCCACGCGTCCCGATTTTCGCCTGTTTGGCGACCTCAGCGGCGATCTGGATATCTATTCCGCAAAGATGGATTACGTGCATCCTGTGGCCTCACTGGGCCTGAAACTGGAAGGAGGAGTGAAGAGCAGCTGGGTGCGCACGGATAATGATGTGCGTTTCTTTGACCGCAGTCATGGCGGGTACGAACTGGACGCGGCTAAAAGCAACCGGTTCATCTACAAAGAGAACATCAACGCCGCCTATCTCAACGGTTCTGGCAAATGGAAAAAGCTCAGTTACCAGTTTGGCCTGCGGATGGAACATACCCATGCCAACGGCCGCCAGGTGATCGGGGAGGAGACCTTTGAACGTGACTACGTACAACTGTTCCCTAGTGGCTATGCAGGCTACCAGTTCAGTAAAACGCACGACCTGGGCATAACGCTCAGCCGACGGATCAACCGGCCCTCGTACCGCCAGCTGAACCCATTCCGGGTATTCCTTGATCCGCTGACGTCTTCAGCCGGCAACCCGGCCCTGAACCCGGAGATCACTGACTCCTATGAACTCGTGTATACGTTCAGGAAGTCTATACCGCCAAGGCTGGCTATAGCAAAACGAAAGACAATATCCTGTCCGTGCTGGCGCCGGACATAGAGCCCAACAGCGTCTTGCAGACCATGCGCAACCTCGCGCGGTACGACTATTACCATATGACCATCGGCGTGCCGGTAACCGCCCTCAAATGGCTCAACAGCAACAATACCTTCGTGGCGTTTTATGGCCGGTACCGGGGAAATCTTGTCAACACCAACCTCAATGAAGGCCGCCTGTCCTGACCTTCAATACCAGCAACACCATCTCCCTCAATCCCAAAACTACTTTGGAGATCAACGGCAATTACCAGAGCCGCAGCTGGTACGGCTTCCTGGATGTGTACAGTAACTGGCAGCTCGGTATCGGCGCGCAGCGGACTTTCTGGGAGCGGAGAGGGTCGCTTAAGCTGAATGTGAGCGATATCTTCCTGACAGGAAGGGTGAAGGCATTTACGAAACTCACGGGCTACTCCGAAGCATTCCGCCAGTTCCGCGATACGCGAGTGGCAACGCTCACTTTCAATTATCGCTTCGGCGGGCAACAGCAAGGCCCCCGCAGGCGTACGGGCGGCGCTGAAGAAGAGAAGCCGCGCGGGCTGATCTGTTTATCTTGAAATGACACTACATCGCCCGGGTTGTATGGTTCAGCGATCTTAATCAACATTCCGGAAGAATGAAGCATGTGTTTTTTTGTAAAAGTGTGGGGCAACGCTTAAAAAGGAATATTTTTAAGGCATGAATATCGTCCACGAACTGGAAGAACTCGCACTGGCCACCCGGCTCAAAAGGCTGGGGAGCGCTTGTCTCAGGATGTCAGCCGGATATATAAAGAATCAGCGCTCGATTTTGAAGCCAGGTGGTTCCTCATCCTGGAACTGCTCAGCCGCCGGAAAACCATGGGCGTTACGGAAATTTCTGAAGCGCTGCAGATCAGTCACCCCGCCGTGGTACAACTGGCCGACCAGATGCTGGAACAAGGCCTGCTCAGAGCCTCACCAGATCCCAGGGACGCGCGCAGGCGGATGCTGTCGCTCAGCGCCAGCGGTAAAAGCATGCATAAGCGCATCGGGCCCATGCTCAATGTGATCCGGGAGGAGAACCGCAAATGGCTGCAGCAGTCGGCCGGCGACCTGCTCCGCATCCTGGGAGACCTGGAACAGGCGCTGGACGATAAAAGCATGTATCAACGTATCCGCGAAGGATTAACCCGCGAAACCAAATAAACCCGTCAAGCCGGGACGCCGTTGGCTGCGTCTACGATGTCTTTGATAATAAGTTTCCGCTGTTTCATCATGGCCTGCGATGCGCGGGTAGCTTTTTCAGCGTCTTTATTGGTGACAGCCGCGATCACTTCCTGGGGCACGATCTGCCAGGAGAGCCCGAATTTATCCTTCAGCCATCCGCACATACTTTCTTCTCCGCCGTCTGCGGTGAGTTTATCCCAGTAATAATCCGTTTCTTCCTGCCCTTTGCAGCTCACAGACAATGAAATTGCTTCTGTAAACGGGAACTGCGGCCCGCCGTTGAGTGCCTGGTACCGGGAACCGAACAGCTCGAACTCCGCTACCAGCAGCTTGCCGGCATTGGCGCCGCCCCATTCGCCGTAGGTGCTTTTGCTGATGATCTTGAAATCGGGAAATACGGTTTCGTAAAAGGCCAATGCTTCATCCGCATTGAAATTGAACCACAGACAGGGGTGATCTTTTGCATATGGAAAGGTTTTATGGAGTTTAATAACAGTACAAATCTATGGCGCTTTCTTGCAGTGCGCACTGTGCAAACGCGACAATAACTGGGTGAATTGCGACAAGAACCGCAAGATGCACATCTATTCGGTTTCTTTATTATATTCATATCGAATATAATCCCCTGTGATGATCCCTTGCCGCTATTCCGTTATCATTTTTGCTGCATTATACTTGCCATTATCTTCCTGTTTCGTCATGTCTGCTGGCGACGGTAATTATCGCCGGAATCTTAAACGTTATCCCGTTGAGACGGCCCGGTTCTGTGATTCCCTACGCGAAAGATTAGCAAGTTTGGACACCGGCGATATCCGTATGAAAATGGAGAAACTAATAAAGGAGGATTCGGTATTACTGGCCCAATGGCAACGGTACGGAACGGATATTCATTGGAACGCCAAAGACAGCATACTGACCGTTGAATTTGACGATCTATTATGGGGCGATGGTTTACAGTATGATTTTTCAGCCGGAGGAAAGCAATTGAAGCGGCGCTTCTATAAACATTTTCGCCTGAGAAAGATAAACAGGCGGCTGTATTATCAGCGGGTATATACGCCAATCATGTCGGTAATCAGTTAAAGGCATAGAATTCAGTGGAAAGAATCGTATTTTCGGCGATAACCTGAACTATATGCAATCCCATTCAACCCACGTACCCCGGCAGCTTAAATTCCTGCAGGTCTACAGCGTAGCCCTGACTTTCATCGTAGCCTTGCTCGTCTGGCAGGTATTCTTTCACAATGGCAACGGCGGTCATTTTAAAGAGGTCACTGCCGAGCGGATCAACATCGTCGAAAAGGACGGCACCCTGCGCATCGTAATGGCAAACCGCGAACGCCAGCATCCCGGCATCGTGGATGGCAAGTCTCTCCCCATGCGCGACCGCGGCGCCGGTTTTATCTTCTTCAACGACGAAGGCGACGAGTGCGGCGGATACGTATGGTCCGGCGAGAAAGGCGCCGCAGATATGGGCTTCTCCCTTGATCAGTACGCCAACGACCAGATCGTACAATTGCAGTACCAGGACGAAGCCGGCCGGCGCCACTACGGCCTCAAGATGTGGGACCGCAACGATGACTTCCCGACCGGCAAGCTCATCCGCATCCACGATTCCCTCAAGGCCCTCAACGACACAGCCCTCCTGGCCGCCACTCTGCGCGGCTACCAGGCGCAAGGGCTCATCGGGCAGGAGCGCCTCTTCGTCGGCAAAACAGAAAACCGCGCCTTCGGCCTCTTTCTCCGCGACGACCGCGGCCGCCCGCGCCTGTCCATCGGAGTGGATTCACTGAACCAGCTGATTTTTGAAGCGTATGATAGTACGGGAACACGGTTCCCCTGAAAGTTGGCGTTTAATCTAGGGCTGAAAAGCCGGTCCTGAAAAGGCAAATAGGGGCTCGTAATGCTCCACGATGGGGAAGGGGTCGTAGAATTCATGGAGGAGTTCCTTCCATTCCTGGTAAAGCGGATGTCCGCGGAACCCCACGGTATGGTGCTCCAGCGTTTCCCAGTTTACCAGCAGGATATAGCGTCCTTTCTGCTCCATGCAGCGGCGCAACTGGTGACCCGCGTAGCCGTCCATCCGGCTGATGATCCGCTGGGCGATCTCGAATTTCTGCTCGAACGCTTCCGTCCTTGTGGGAATGACGTCGAGGATGGCAACTTCCAGTATCATCGTATAAATGATAATTTGGAAGTAATATATACAAAAAAGGCAATTATATCTCCATAAGAATGGCCGCCAGCAGGGTATACTCTTTCATATGCATACGCAGGTGGCGGAGAGCGAACGTGATCTGGTTTTCCACGCTGCGCCGGGAGATATTGAGCCGCTCGGCGATCTCCTGGTTGCTGAGGTGCTGCTCACGGCTGAGGAGGAAGATCTCCCGGCAACGTTTGGGAAGGTCGTTCATATGCCGGCCGATAAGGTCGCGCACGGTCTGCTCGGCCATTTTCCCCTCTGCGGTGTTCATCGCGCTGCCGGATATGTTTTCCATCAACTCCGTCTCTACAGCTGTTTCCGGTGATGCGGCCCTGGCGCGCAGGGCTTTATAGACATGATACCGTGCCGCGGTCATGATATAGGAACGGAAATCCCGGATCTCAAGGGATTCCCTTTTTAGCCATAAGTTCAGGAAAATATCATGCGCCACGGTCTCACTGGCCTCCCGGTCTTGCAGCATCCGGTAGGCCGACTGGTACAACGCGCCGCCGTAGCGGTCGAACAGCACCCTGTACGCCCTCCTGTCATGCTGCCTTACCTCCAGCCACAAAACGGCATCCGCCGTATTTGCATCGATCCTGTTCATGCCCCAAAGTTGGTCCAATAAATAAGAAAACCTGCGTTAAATAATTATGAATGAGGGTGATGGATGAGTGAATTACCCGTGCTAATGGTTACCGGTAGCGGCAAATTACAATTTTTTCAAAAAGTATGTGTGTGCGATGTGATAAATGGCTCTATATAGGAAAGAGGTCCACGTATGCTCTCGAAAAACGATTTCATCGCACTGTACGAAAAATCCCTCCGCGGCGAATGTACGCCGCAGGAGCTGGAGCAGTTGCGTCAATATAACGATGATTTTGAATGGGTAGACGGGGAGTGGGACCATCCCTCGCAGCCGCAATCCCTTTACGACCGCCTGACGGACTCCATCGCCCGCGAGGAAAAAGTCAAACGCCTCTTCCCTGGAAACGTATCGCCGCCGCTGCCGCCATAATGCTGGCCGCAGGCGCAGCTTATTTCCTGCTCCGGCCTTCATCCGGCCCGCTCCACAATTAGCCGTTACTACGGCTGTTTCACATGATACCGCCTCCCTCGCCATCCTTCCCGGTTCCAATAAGGCCGTGCTGATCCTGGGAGACGGAAAAGAAATATCCCTGTCTGACGCTGATTCCGGACAGATCGCACACCAGGGTGGCGCCCTGGTGCAAAAGACCGCCGGTGGGCAAATCGTCTACTCCGGCGCCGGCGATGCGCCCGCCGAACCCGTTTTTCATACTATTTCCATCCCGCGCGGCGGCCAATACAGCCTTACACTGCCCGACGGCAGCCGTATCTGGCTGAATGCTTCATCGAAACTGCGCTTCCCGTCCGCCTTTACCGGCGCCGAGCGTATCGTGGAGCTGGATGGGGAAGCCTACTTTGAAGTGGCCCGTAACGAACGCCAGCCATTCCGCGTTAAAGCCCGCGGACTGGATGTAGACGTGTTGGGCACGCACTTCAACGTAATGGCCTATGCCGATGAGCCCGCTGTCCAGGCCACTTTGCTGGAAGGCAAGGTTCGCCTCAGCGCGGGCGGCAACGCGGTGGTGCTGAAGCCCGGGCAACAGGGCCGGTTTGCGGAAGGACAAAGATACAGGTCCGCCAGGCCGACCTGGAGCAGGCCATGGCCTGGAAGAACGGGATGTTCATCTTCAACGATGAATCGCTCCCGTCTATCATGCGGAAAGTATCCCGCTGGTATGATGTGGACGTGCGCTTCCAGCATCCGGACGCCACGCTTTCCTTCGCCGGCTCCATTTCCCGCTTTAAAAATGTGCAGGACGTCCTGCACATGCTGGCTCTCACCGGAACGGTTCAGTTCAGGGTGGAAGGCAATACGATTATCGTCATGCATTAGACAATTCACAAATACGCACGTCAACCAGCTTTAAGCTTTAACAAAGACAATCAGTAAACGTATGAAATCTAACGTCTCCACCAAGGCGAAGCGCCGGCTATTTTCCGGTAAAGTCCGCAGAGTGATGCGCATCACGGCGGCCCTGGTGCTGTTCCTGTCCCTCCAGGCAGCCGCTGCCGCCTATGCACAGAAGATCACCCTGTCGGAAGACCGGGCGCCGCTCCGCGAGATCTTCCGCCAGATCAAGGCGCAGTCCGGATTCAATTTCCTCTTCAACACAGAAATGCTGCAAGATGCGCTACCGGTGACGGTTCATGTCAAAGATGCGGACCTCGAAGCAGTACTGAAGCAATGTTTCGCAGGTCAGCCGCTGACCTACACCATTAACCAGAACACCATCGTCGTGCAGCGCAAGGCGGTGATAAGGGCCGATATCGGCGGAAAGGTGACCGATGAAAAGGTTCGCCCATCCCCGGCGCCCGCATCTGGAACCAGACCACTAACCAGTCGGTCATCACTAACGAAAAGGGCGAATTTAAGATCGCCGCTTCCGAAGGCGACAAACTGGTGGTGAAAATGCTGGGTTATGAGGATGTGGCTTTCACCGCAGACAACCGCGCTTCCTACAGCCTCTCCATCAAACCCTCCACCACCGCGCTTGACGCTGTTGTGGTAGTGGGTTACGGTACGCAGAAAAAGCCAACCTCACCGGTGCGGTAAGCACCGTGACCGCGGAAGACTTCGCCGGCCGGCCGGTAACTTCGGCCACGGCGGCCCTACAGGGCCAGATGCCCGGCGTTACCTTCCAGAGCGCTTCCGGTATCCCCGGCGGCGGCGATAACACCACCAAGATCCGGATCCGCGGCGTGGGCACTCTTAACGACCCAGACCCGCTGGTGGTGGTAGACGGAATCCCCGGCGGTAACCTCAACATCCTCAACCCAGACGATATCGAGACGGTAACTGTCCTTAAAGACGCGGCCTCTTCCTCGATTTACGGTGTGCGCGGCGCTAACGGCGTTATCCTGGTGACCACCAAGAAAGGTAAAGGCAACGCGAAGCCATCGCTTACCTATGCCAACTATTTCGGCTGGCAGACGCCTACGGCATTACCGAAGTTCCTCGGCTCGGTTGATTACATGACATTGCAAAACGAAGCCAAAGTGAACTCCGGTCAGAACCCCACGTTCACCGACGAGCAGATCGAAACCGCTCGCAATGGCTCCGATCCCAATTACTTCGCCAATACCAACTGGATCGAAGAGATCTACAAGAAAAGCGCTCCCCAGCAAAGCCATATGCTGAACCTGTCGGGCGGCGCCAATAACACCAACTATTACCTGTCGTATTCCTACCTCAAACAGGGTGGCCTGGTAACGGGCGATAACTTCAGCGCCAAGCGCCACAACGTCCGTCTGCGCGTGAACACCACGGTGTTCGACATCCTCCAGCTGGATGCCAATATCGGCTACATCGACCGCCTCAACAGCGGATCCAGCGCCGGTGTGGACTTCGACGCAGGCCCGCTCTATTCCGCCCACCAGATATCCCCGCTGATCCCGGTACGGTTCACCAACGGCAGCTGGGGCTACCATGGCGGTTCCCAGAACCCCATCGCTATCACCACAGACGGCGGTACCAACAAGTTCGCTTCGCAGGAGATCACCGCTAACCTGCAGGCTACCCTGAATGTAACGAAAGACTTCAGGCTCCGCGCGCAGTACGGCCTGGTGAAGTATAACTCCCTCCGTGAGATCTTCTCCAAGACCATTAACTATTATAGCCCGGTCGATAATTCGCTCATCTACCAGTCCAACAATCCCAATAAGATCGACAACCGTGATTATACCGGGTTGTTCCAGACCATCATCGGTATGGCGGAATACGAGAAGAAGTTCAACGGAGGCCACTACCTGAAAGCGATGGCTGCTGCGTCTGCGGAAGAGAACGTAAACCGTAACTTCAGCGCTACCCGCACAAACCTGCCTACCCAGGAGATCGGTTCCATTAACCTGGGCACGCTCAACCAGCTCAATAACTCCGATGCCGGTCAGAATGCGCTGCAGTCCCTCTTTGGACGGTTGAACTACTCCTATAACGACAAGTATCTCCTGGAAGGTAACTTCCGTTACGACGGCTCCACCCGTTTCGCAGGTCCCGTTCGCTGGAACTGGTTCTTCTCAGGGTCCGCCGGCTGGGTGTTCTCCAACGAAGCTTTCTTCGAGCCCCTGAAAAGCGTGATTAATTTTGGTAAAGTGCGCGTGTCTTATGGTACGCAGGGAATGATAAAGTGGGCGACGACTTCGCCTACCTGTCTTCCATCAACTCCGTGGCTACCATGCCCATCGGCAACGTGATCACCGTAGGTTACCGCCAGACGGGCGTTCCAAACGAACTGCTCACCTGGGAATCTGTCGTAAAACAAGATATCGGCCTGGATCTGGCGATGCTGAACAGCCGACTGACCGTCACCGCGGATTACTTCATTAACAATACCAACGACATCCTCCTGAAAGTGCCCCTGCCCGATGTGCTCGGTCTCCGCAGCGCATATCCCGCGCAGAACGCCGGTAAAGTGCAAAACAAAGGTTGGGAACTGATGGCCGGATGGCAGGACCGTATCAGCGAATGGAGCTACGGCGCCAGCTTTAACCTCTCCGATGTGCGCAACAAGGTGGTGAGCCTCGGCGACGCGCCCAGTACGCCCGGAGAACGCATCCGTATGGTGGGTTACCCGATCGATGCCTACTATGGTTATGTGGCGGAGCGCATTTCTCAGGTATCAGACTATAAGAACGAGAACGGAGTCTATACCCCGTTGTTCCCTTACAACGAAAGTTTCCCCATGCAACCGGGCGATATGATGTATAAAGACCTGAACGGCGATGGCAAGATCACCCCGGCAGACGACCGCGAAGTGATCGGGAACTCCATTCCCCGTTATACCTATGGCTTTAAAGGCAACGTAGGTTATAAAGGGATCGATTTCAGCTTCTTCCTCCAGGGCGTAGGCAAGGCGGACGGTTTCATCTCCGGCGCGGCGCGCCACGCTTTCATCAACGAAAGCTCCAACCCGCAGGAGATTCACCTCGACCGCTGGACGCCGGAGAACCCCGACGCCACGTACCCCCGCCTGGCATACGGTTACTCTTACAACCAGCAGCTGTCTACTTTCTGGCTCGAGAACGCGGCATATTTGCGCCTCAAAAACGTGCAGGTAGGATATACGCTTCCCAAACACCTGACGCAGCGCTTCCGTGCGGAAAAAGTACGCCTTTACTTCTCTGCAGACAACCTGCTCACGAAAACCGACTTCTTCTACGGCTACGATCCTGAAACGCCCCTCACACTGGGCGGCTATTATCCGCAGGTGAAAACGTTCGTATTTGGTTTAAATGTCAATTTTAAATAATCATGAAAAGGATTTTTCTCAGCATATCCGCCATCCTGCTTATTACGGCTACCGGTTGCCGCAAGGACTTCCTGAACCGCGCCCCGCAGGACGCGATCTCCGACGAAACGTTCTGGCAGAACGAAGAGCAGTTGCAGCTTGCGCTCAATGCCCTCTATGCCAACGTGAAGAACGTAAACACCGTAGCGATGGACCAGATGGGAGATAACTCCATCAACTCCTCTACCGGCGATACTTATCGCATCTTCAGCAGCGGCAACTTCGATACCGACCTGGCAGCCGTGAACAACGAATGGGTATCCCAATACTCCGGCGTGCGCGATTGTAACGTGTTCCTGAAGAACTACACCCGCGCCAAAGGCGTTCCCGAAGCTAACCTGAATCAGATGGTAGGGGAGGCGAAGGTGATCCGTGCCTATATGTACATGAACCTGGTGATGTATTTCGGCGACCTGCCGCTCATCACCGAGCCCCTGAACATCGATGAACTGTACGGCCCCGGAACCCTAAGAAGCAGGTGGTGGACTTCATTCTTTCCGAACTGGAAGAAGCCGCCGGCCTCATGCAGCCCGCGATCATGACGGGCGCTAAGCTCGGCCGTATCAGCCGCGGAGGGGCACTGGCCCTCAAAGCCCGCATGGCCCTTTATGACGACCGCTTCGACGTGGCGGAAGACGCCGCCAAGCGTGTGATGGACATGAACGTGTATCAACTCTATTCCACCGGCAAACCGGCTGAAGATTATTACAATTTCTTCACCTGGAAAGGCAAACTGGCCCTCGGTGCGAACAAAGAAACCATCATCGCGCGCATCAACCTGCTGGATAACAGCATGCACAACCTCAGCCGCGAATCGCAGGTGCCAGATCAGGCGAGCCGGTACAACCCCACCAAATCGCTGGTGGATGCGTACCTCTGCTCCGATGGTCTCCCTATCACTCAGTCGCCACTGTATAAAGAAGATACCTATGCCAACATCTTCGAAAACCGCGACCCCCGCATGAAGATGACGATCCTGGCGCCCGGTGGCAAATGGGGAGGACGCAGGGATGGTAATCCGAACAATACCGACCAGACCACCTTCACCGCACCTAAGTTCCTCGCAGACAAGCAGGGCTGCGTAACCATCACCGGGTACTATTATACCAAGTATGTGGAGATCCCGGCAGTTGCTGCCGTAAGCCGTGATGCCAACGATATCCATGTGCTCCGCTATGCGGAAGTGCTGCTCACCTGGGCGGAAGCGCGCTTCGAGCAGGGCAAGCTCACCCAGGCAGACCTGGATCTGTCCATCAACAAAATCCGCGAGCGCGTGGGCATGATGCCACTGACATTTGCCCATGTGGCGGCCAATGGGCTGGACATGCGCACGGAGATCCGCCGTGAGCGCCGCATCGAACTGGCGCGCGAAGGCGGCCGCTGGTACGATATGGTTCGCTGGAAGGAAGGCGCCAAACTGGCGCAGGACGTGCTGGGGATGAAAAAGTCCCTCGCCATGGTGCCCGCGCATGTGGCCAACTTCAAAACGAACGCGGAAGGCTATATCATCGTAATGTCCGGCCGCCAGTTCGTGGAGCCAAAGCATTACCGCTTCCCCGTGCCCCTGTTACAGGCGCAGCGTAACCCGAACCTGCTGCCGCAGAACCCGGGATGGGAATAATCCTGCCACTTAAAAATCAACGATATTCATGAATTGGCTTATTACCGCCGCCCTGATGGCCGCCTGCGCGAACAACGATCCGCAGGCAGCTCCAAGGCAGGCAACAACCGGCGATACGCTCCGCGTGATGACTTATAACATTCATCATTGCAACCCGCCCACCAAACCCGGACTGATAGACGTGGACGCCATTGCGGCGGTTGTCCGCCAGCAACACCCCGACGTGCTGGCCCTCCAGGAAGTAGACGTGCGCACAGGCCGCTCCGGCAGCAACCTCGACCAGGCAGCCGCGCTGGCGGAAAAGACTGGCATGCATGTTTACTTCGGCAAATCCATCGACCACGATGGCGGGGATTACGGAGTGGCTATCCTCTCAAAATTCCCCCTGCGCAACGGGAGGACCCTGCGCCTGCCGGAGACTTCCAACCCCGCGGCGGAAGACAGGGTGGTGGCCATCGCAGATATTACCTTCCGGAACGGGAAAAAGCTCTCCATCGGGAGCACCCATCTGGATGTTAGTACTCCTGCCAACCGGGATGAGCAGGTAGCGGCGCTTAATACCATCGCCGATACCCTGGCATTGCCCCTGATCCTTTCGGGGATCTCAATACCACGCCCTCCACCACCGCCTTCGCCACGCTGTTGGAGAAATACCAACCTTCCTGCACCGACTGCGGCTACACGATCCCGGTCAATAGCCCCAAAAGGGTAATCGATTTCGTGCTGGCGGTAAAGAAAAGCGGGTGGTATCCCGTTAAGTCGGAAGTCATTAAAGAACCTTACCCGTCCGACCACCTGGCCGTTGTAGCTGAGTGGGTTGTGAAATAACTGGTCTAAGCGGAAACCATGACCAAAGCGACATCTTTCGCCCCGGAGGCGGAGATGTCGTTTTTTTGTGCCGATAGCTTACATTTGTAGTGCAAGGGGTGGCCAGGAATTTGGCATTTGTTTTGATTATTCGGCCTGACAGTAACAGCGAATAAGGGCCCCGGATCAATCATCCCCGAAAGACGAATTGAACCTACTGGAAGAAAAGTGAACAACCGAATGATCGATGGCCCCCTTCACCGATGGAAATATAACGCTATATGCACCACCGACGATGTTCCCGGATTTGGATGCTTTGTTGTGCATGGATGATCCTGTTCGCAGCTAAGGGTCTCGGTCAGCTCAGCCACATCAGACATTTGCAGCAGTCCCTCTTAACCATTAAGGACAGCCTCGCCTACACAGACGCCCTCAACGATCTGGCCGATTATTACCATTATCGCCATTGGGATAGCGTGCGCTATTACTCCGACATTGCCCAGGAGATCGCCGAGCGCCATGATTATGATCGCGGCATCGCCGGGGCGCTCACCGGCAAAGGCGTCTATTATATGACGCGTAATAATTACCTCTCCTCCAGGTTCAATAACGATGCCCTGCGGATGTACCGCAAGCTCGGCGACAGCACCCGGGTATCCCTGCTGCTCAATAACATCGCCATCAACTTCATCTTCGACGGCAACTACGCCAAATGCATCGCTAAGCTATATGAAGCCGAGCGGGTAGCCCGCCATGCGCCGAAAGACAGCGTCCGTACCATCGCCCTGCTCAACCTCATCGATATAGATACCTCCCTCAGCAAACGCCAGCGGGATTCCATGCTCGTTACCGCACGTAAAAGCGCAGAGAAATGGAAGGATGAGGTCATGCTTAATTACTGCCTCCAGCTCGAAGCAAAGCGGTTATACGACATGGGCGCTAAAAGGAGGGCCTGGCCACCTTCCGGTCGTTGCTGGAGGATGCGGAACGTAAGGGCAACTTTAGCTTCATGTCATTCCTCAACCTTGACATCGGCAATATGATCCTGGAAATGGGGGCGACAGTGCCTTGGCGATGCAGCATTATACAGAAGGCCTCGATATAGCGCAGCGCCAGAAATTCTTTTATGTCAGCAGCCTGCTGCTGCCGGAAATGATGCGCCTCTGCGAAAACATGGGTGATACCGCTAAAGCGCTCCATTATGCCCAGCTACAGATCACGCAATCCAACGAAGCGGCGCAGGAACTGCAATCCTCCGGTTTTACGTACCTCGATTATATCATCAACGAACGTACCTTGCGGGAAGCGCAATCCCGGCAGGCGGCCCAGAAGCAATTGATTTACCTGCTTATCCTCCTTACGCTCGTTTCAGGCGGACTGTTATTCTTCGTCTACCGCTCGCGCTGGCAAAGCCGCAAAGTGGCCCGCATCCAGCAGGAACTCAGGAGAAGACAGAAGAAAGGAACCGCGAACTGGAAGACTGGGACCAGTTCCACAGCATGCTGATATCCGTAATGGCGCACGACCTGCGGGCGCCTTTCTCCAGCATCATCGGTATATCCGAACTGTTCAAAATGGCGGAACAACTTACGCCCCGTGAGATAGAATCCATGATGGCCAGCCTGAAGAAGACCTCGGAAGATAGTATCCGCTTTATGGAAGGCCTCCTGGCCTGGATCGGCACCAAGCGAAAAGGCGGCAAGTACCAGACGGAATCATTCAGGATGGAGGATGTGCTGCGGATGCCAACCGATTCTATGCACTGGCACAGGCGGAAAAAGACGTCACCCTCGTGCTGGATGACAGTCTTCACGGACAGGAAGTATACGCCGAAAAGAACATGCTTGGCTTCATTTGCCGCAATATTCTCAATAACGCCACCAAATACGCCTCCCGGGGCAAACCCATCGTAATTCGCGCCTTTGTAGAGGGTAACAGCCTCGTTACCGCCATTACCAATCACGGAAAAGAACTCAGCGACGCCGAAATCAGAAAGATCTTCCACCCCGAACAGCGGAGCCTGGCGGCGAAAGACGGCCTCAAGGGCGCAGGCCTCGCTATGATCATCAGCCAGGATATGGTTGAGCGCATGCAGGGCCGGATATGGGCCGAAAGCGAGCCTGGGGTGGGAATACCTTCTACTTCGCTTTGCCGCGGAATGTTGCGGCGAGTCAGCCGGTGGCGGTATAGCTCCCCGGACAGGCATGAAAAATCCCGCAGGTGTCGCCTGCGGGATTTTTATTTCGGGTAATGTCAGCTTATAATTGCGCCAGTACCTGGTCGCCCATAGCGGAGGTACCCAGGATCTTGTCTTTGGGCGTCTTCGCATCGGCGATGTCGCCGGTGCGGAAGCCTGCTTTCAGCACCTTGTCTACTGCTTCGATCACGGCTTCTGACTCTGCTTTCATGCCGAAGGAGATATCCAGCAGCAGGGCGGCGGAAAGAATAGAAGCAAGCGGGTTGGCTACGCCTTTACCGGTGATGTCATGCGCGGAGCCGTGGATAGGCTCGTATACGCCGGTACCATCGCCGATGGAGGCGGAGGCCAGCATGCCCATGGAGCCCGCGATCTGGGAGGCTTCGTCGGTCAGGATGTCGCCGAACAGGTTGGCGGTCACCACCACGTCAAAGCGCTTGGGATCTTTAATGAGCAGCATGGCGGTGGCATCCACGAACTGGTGTTCCACTTCCACATCGGGATATTCCGGTGCGATCTTCTGGATCACTTCGCGCCAGAGGCGGAGGTTTCGATCACGTTCGCTTTATCTACGGAGCAAAGTTTCTTGCGGCGGGTACGCGCGGCCTCAAAGGCTTTGCGGGCGATGCGCTCTACCTCGAAGCGGCTGTATTCCGCGATGTCGAAAGCAGTATCTCCATTGTTCTTGCGGCCTTTCTCGCCGAAGTAAATATCGCCGGTCAGCTCGCGGAAGAACAGTATATCTGCCCCGCGGAGGATCTCCGGTTTGATGCTGGAAGCTTCCAGCAGCTCGTCGAACAATTTAATAGGACGGAGGTTGGCATATAGGCCCAGTTCTTTCCGCATTTTGAGCAGCCCTTGCTCGGGGCGTACTTTGGCGGAGGGGTCATTATCGTATTTAGGATGGCCTACCGCGCCGAAGAGCACTGCATCTGCCTTGTGCATCTTTTCAAGGGTGATGGCGGGCAGCGGGTCGCCGGTGGCTTCGATGGCCGCGTGGCCCACGAGCGCGTCGTCATACGTAAAAGTATGGCCGAATTTCGCGGCGATCCTGTCCAATACTTTCTTGCCTTCTGCAGTTACTTCCTGCCCGATCCGTCTCCGGGAACGATTAATATATGCTTTGTTGCCATTCGGTTGTGATTGATCTGTTACAGTAAGTTCAACATTTTTTGCGTCGCCTTGATGGCCGAAACGGTCTGATCGCTGTCCAGCCCGCGGGTCTTGAACTCCCGCTGGTTGGAAATGCGCCAGGTAATGACGGTTTCGCAGAGCGCATCGGTCTTACCCCGGGCGGAATACGCACGGTGTAATCGGTCAGCTGCGGCAATTCTTCCTTCCGTTTCTTGTATACTTTCTTCAGCGCATTCATGAAAGCATCGTACTGGCCGTCGCCCTGCGCGTGTTCCTCATACTGTTCGCCATGCACGCTGATGCGCAGGGTGGCGGAAGGTTTGAGGTGCTTGGCGTGGGTGAGCACGTAGTCTTCGATCTGCACCTTTTGTTCGATGGTATTGCTGTCGAGGATGTCGGAGATGATGTAGGGCAGATCCGCCTGCGTGACCATTTCCTTCTTATCGCCCAGCTCAATGATCTTCTGCGTTACTTTCCGGAGATCATCTTCCGACAGCCGGATGCCCAGCTGCTGGAGGTTGTTCTCGATATTGGCCTTTCCGCTCGTTTTGCCGAGCGCGTACTTGCGCTGGCGTCCGAAGCGTTCGGGCATGAGGTCGCTGAAGTAGAGTTTATTTTCTTATCGCCGTCGGCATGGATGCCGGCCGTTTGCGTGAACACGTTTTCGCCTACCACGGGTTTGTTGGCCGGTACGCGGATGCCGGAGAAGGTCTCCACGAGCTTGCTGACGCTGTAAAGCGATTTCTCGGCCACGTTGGTCTTTACCCTGGCATGAAATCATTCAAGACAGCGATGGCGCTGGCGAGGGGCGCGTTGCCGGCTCTTTCGCCCATCCCGTTGATGGTGAGGTGAATGCCCTGTACGCCGGCTTTTACGCCTTCCAGCACATTGGCCGTGCCCAGGTCGTAATCGTTATGCGCATGGAAATCGAAATGCAGCTTCGGGTAGCGTTGCACGATCTCGTCGAGGAAGGTGAAAGACTCTTCCGGAGTGAGGATGCCTAATGTATCAGGCAGCATTACGCGTTTGACGGGTTGCGTGGCGATGAAGTCTAGGTACTGGAACACATAATCGCGCGAATGGCGCATACCGTTGCTCCAGTCTTCGAGGTATACATTGACAAGCAGGCCTTTCTTCCGCGCTTTGGCGATCACTTCGGCGATATCGGCGAAATGCTGTTCAGGCTTCTTCTTGAGTTGGTGGGTGAGGTGGTTGAGGGAGCCTTTGGTGAGGAGGTTCATCACTTTGGCGCCTGTTTCCTGCATCCATTGTATGGATACGTCGCCGTCCACGAAGGTGAGCACTTCCACGCGGTCGAGCAGCTTGTTGGCTTTCGCCCATTTGGTGATGGCCTTTACGGCGGCCATTTCTCCGTCAGACACGCGTGCGGAAGCCACCTCGATGCGGTCGGCCTTCACTTCCGTGAGCAGCAGCTGGGCGATGGTCAGTTTCTCCGAAGGGGAGAAGGAGACGCCGCTGGTCTGCTCACCGTCGCGAAGCGTGGTGTCCATGATCTCAAGATAGCGCTGGGCGGGCATTGCTAGTATATGCTTTTGTCGGCAAAAGTCCGGATCTCTTCCTTCATCGCCTGTAAGTAATCGATATCGTCGTATCCGTTCATCAGGTTATGCTTCTTGTAGCTGTTGATGGCGAACGATTCACTTTCGCCGGTAGCGGCGATGGTGATGGATTGTTGCTCCAGGTTCACGGTGATTTCCGCTTTCGGATCTGCCTCGATGGCACGGAAGATCTTGTCCAGGAACTCAGGGCTTACCTGAACTGGAAGGATGCCGATGTTGAGGGAGTTGTTCTTGAAGATGTCGGCGAAGAAGCTGGACACCACGCAACGGAATCCGTAGTCGTATATGGCCCAGGCGGCGTGCTCGCGCGAGGAGCCGCTGCCGAAGTTTTTACCGCCAACGAGGATCTTGCCGGAGTAGATCGGGTTATTGAGAACGAAATCTGTTTTCGGGGTATCGTCGCCATTATACCGCCAGTCGCGGAACAGGTTATCGCCGAAGCCTTTGCGCTCCGTAGCTTTGAGGAAGCGCGCGGGGATGATCTGGTCTGTGTCTACGTTCTCGATGGGCAGGGGTACTGCGGTGCTGGTGAGAACGGTGAATTTATCGTATGCCATTGGTTTGCGTCTCTGAATTGTTTGGAAGGATTAAGCGATGAGGTCTCTCGGGTCGGTAACCACGCCGGTTACTGCCGCAGCGGCTGCTACGAGCGGGGAGGCGAGCAAGGTGCGCGCTCCGGGGCCCTGGCGGCCTTCGAAGTTGCGGTTGCTGGTGCTCACGGCGTATTTGCCCGCCGGGATCTTATCGTCGTTCATGGCCAGGCAGGCGGAGCATCCGGGCTGGCGCAGCTGGAAGCCGGCTTCGGTCAGGATATCGTAAATGCCTTCTTCACGGATCTGCGCTTCCACGATGTGGGAACCGGGAACGATCCAGGCGGTCACATGGTCGGCTTTCTTACGCCCTTTCACGATAGACGCGAAAGCACGGAAGTCTTCGATGCGGCCGTTTGTGCAGGAGCCGATGAACACGTAATCGATCTTCTTACCGAGCATGGCGTCGTTTTCATGGAAGCCCATATAGTCGAGCGATTTCTCGTAGCTGGCTTTGCTACCGCCCACCACTGCCGCGGTCGGGATGCGCTGCGAGATACCGATTCCCATACCGGGGTTGGTACCATAAGTGATCTGCGGCTCGATGTCGGAAGCTTTGTAGTCGTACACAACGTCGAAGGCTGCTCCTTCGTCTGTTTTGAGCGTCTTCCAGTAAGCGAGGGCCTTGTCCCATGCTTCGCCCTGCGGGGCTTTTTCACGGCCTTTGATGTAAGCGAAGGTAGTTTCGTCTGGTGCGATCATGCCGCCGCGCGCGCCCATTTCGATGGACATATTGCACACGGTCATGCGCCCTTCCATGCTCATATCACGGAACACTTCGCCGGCGTATTCGATGAAGTAGCCGGTAGCGCCTGCGGCGGTGAGCTGGGAGATGATATAGAGAACAACGTCTTTAGGAGTAACGCCTTTGCCGAGTTTGCCATTCACGTTGATGAGCATTTTCTTCGGTTTAGGCTGCATGATGCACTGGGAGGAGAGCACCATTTCCACTTCCGAGGTGCCGATACCGAACGCGATAGCGCCGAAGGCTCCGTGCGTGGAAGTGTGGGAGTCGCCGCAAACGATGGTCATACCGGGGAGGGTGATCCCGTTTTCGGGGCCAACCACGTGCACGATGCCGTTCTTAGGGTTTCCGAGGCCCCAGTGGGAGATACCGTATTTGGCGGAGTTGGTTTCCAGTGCCTTGAGCTGGTTGGCAGACAGCGGGTCCTGAACCGGGAGGTGCTGGTTGATGGTTGGAGTGTTGTGGTCCGCGGTGGCGAAGGTTTTGTTGGGGAACATCACCTGCAGCTTGCGGTTTTCGAGCCCAAGGAAAGCCACGGGGCTGGTAACTTCGTGGATAAAGTGCCGGTCGATGAAAAACACATCCGGCCCGTCTTCAATTTTCCGGACTACATGCGCATCCCATACTTTGTCAAATAATGTAGCGGGTTGTTGGCTCATTTTTTACGATTTATGTAATGTAACTGTAAAATTGTTAAAAATATTTACATTTTCTCGATTTTTTCTGCGGATAGTCTAATTCAGGCGGGGATTTGACAATTGGGTGAAAGAGGAAGGAGGTGTCGCTCGTCATGAATATGTCATCCCAAGCAAAAGGCTTACATCCGGTCGTTGATGTAAGCCTCTTTCATGAAGTAAATAATTTAAGTTTATGGGAGGGTTTCCGCCCTCCGGAACCACCGTTCCAGCACCTCTTTTTCTTTCGCGGTGGCGCTTCTTTCCCATATTTTCATAAGGCTTTCCCTGTTGGTTTGTTATTTGGCGGGGTATGCAATCGGATCAGTTCCCTCATCCCCGTGTTCACCTTCTCTTCTCCCATGACTTGTACGAGCGTATCCATGGCCAGTGCGCCTTTCTGGTAATGTACCCAATTTTGGTCCGCGGATTTCACCAGAGGAAGTTCCTTCGCCGCCGGGCGCATCTGGTAATAGTATTGCCTGTCGGCCGCCAGGTATTGCTCATGTTTGGCCCGGCCGTATCGCTGCTCCAGTACGCGGCTTTCCACATGCTTGGCCATGGTTTCTGTGAGGAATTTATAAGACGAGTCCCCTAAGGGGTAAGCATATGCGCCCACCATTGATGCGCCGTCTCGTGGGCGGCCGTCGCGAAGGCGTGGTTAACCCTGGAGGTATCCGTGTAATCTGCCGTGAATAGAACCGCTTCCTTTGCAAACATAATTCCCGGGTAGGCGGTGGCGGCGCCAGGGTACACAGGGATTTCAGCCAGTATGAGTGCCTGTTCCGGATAAAGCGCATAGTTGGCTTCGCAATACTCCATCGCGGCCCGCACACCGTCCAGCATGGCGGGAAGATTAGCGGAATGGGAGGGATGGTAATACACCGTCAGCGCATGCCTCCCTGCCTGGATGGTCTTTTCGGCATACCGGGCGGAACTGATGGCCAGTCCTTCTGGTGTAGGGCCGGAGGTACGATATTCGAACGTCGCCCGGCCGTTCGATTCCGAACTGCGCCAAAGCCTCCCCGGCGCCAGGGCCCGCTGATCTACATCAGTAGTAATGGTAGTATGATATCGGACACGGCGATACGCACTATCGGGAGAAGGAACAACGGCAACGGCAGGCAACCCGTTGCGCATGCGGTCGTGACGATCATCCAACGCATACCCAGGATTATATCCGAAGTAAGGGAGCTGTTTATCCAGCTCGATGTAGCTGCCATTACGGGCTACGGCGTGCTCGCTGTTGTAAGGTATGAACCCCGACCGGTCGGCCTCCAGCTTAAATCCCACATACATAGAATCGCCGGGCCGCAAAGGCTGCCGCAACTTCAGGCACCGTACCAGCAACCGAAGGTCTTCGCGCAATACGTCTGCATTTTCCACGCGAAACTGCCACGAACTCACTTCGGGACTAACGCCCAGCAATAAAGTATCTATCGGTACAGCAGTATTATTGCAGATAGTATACCTCCCGGCAACTGAATAGCGCCCGGTTGCTGGGTAAAGCTGAACGTCCGTTTCTACAAAAGTGATATCCGGCAGGTGATCGGGATTTAGCGGCTGAATGGATTGCTCATAATCAACCATCCATGCCATGGCGGCCGCATTGCTCTGATACCCGCCCGGCCCGTGCATCCGCTTGAAAATATATCCACCTGTCGCCAAAAATACCAGCAAGCAGGCGGGGAGAGACCATCGGGCTGAAGCGCCCCATCCACCGAACAGCCCCTTCACCCCGCGCTTCCAGGCCTTTACGGTCACCACGCCCAACACAGTGGCGAGGGACCCCAGTACCACATCCACCAGCCAAACGCCAGCGCTTCCCGCCCAAAGCCGTCCATGTCGGTCCATTTAAACTGTGGCGGTAAGGCATACCGTAACATAGGATGGCCCATCCCAAAGCGCGACCCGAAAAGGACGGGTATCACCACCAAGAGACAGAGTACCATGCCAGGGAATTTCCTGCCCACGAGCGTAAGGATACAGATCGCGAGTACGCCATGCAATGCGAGCGGCAACGCGGAATAATAATACAGGGATGCGTAGATACCCCAGTCGATGGGGAATACGCCATGGAGGATCTGTGTGGCAAGTCCCATCAGTATGTTGACGGTAACAATGAGAAAGGCCATCACGCCCAGCGCGGCGCACTTTCCGCCCCAGAGTACACCGACAGGAATTGGCGTGCTGCCGATGATGCCGTCCATTCGATAACCGCGCTCCGCGAACGTAAGTTCTGCCGCGTAGAAGATGATCAATAAAATAGCGGGCCGAACGGACATGATATGCTGCGCTATCTGTCCGCTCCCTGCGATGGTAGTAATACCATAAAAGCCGGTAAACGATTCGCTCAGCTCCACGATCATATAAAACGCCCAAAGGCCCATCATAAGCAGGAACGGGATGTGCAGGCAAACCGACCGCACTTCCAGCCTGAGGCGCGTTATAAATGCCGTTGCCATGTATCGGAAGCCGGTTGTGTGCGTTGATACGGTCGTATATGCGGAGCCGGAAGTAATAGAATCTTCCTCAGTAATTGCGCTGGTTGACGAAGAGGGATTGGTTGACATCCGGAATCGCCGGAAGGTCAGCCATACAAAGCCCGCGCCCAGTGCCATCCAGGCCGTACGGTTGAGAAGCAACGCTCCGGATAAGGGGTATAGTTGTGTGTTGCGTTGCACGACCGTCCAAAAGCGCGTTCCTCCGAAGAAAGGCGCCAGGCCGAAGGGATCGGAAAGCGTGGCCGGCAGTCCTACGCCGGTACCTGTGGAGCCCGCCAGGAGAGGGAACCGCCGGCGATGGAAGCAGTCAGGTACAGGATGTACAGGAGCACACCGCCGGCGTATACGGCCTTCGCATTCCAGGTGATCATCGACATGCTGAACAGCAGCGCACACGTAAGGATAACGTTCGGTAAGCCGAAAACCAGTAAGGGGTGCAGGTAATGGAGTATGTTGAATGGTCCGCGCTGCGTAGCATCCAGCGTGAAGCTTCCGGCCAAGACCCCGGTCGCTGCCAGGCACAGCAACAGGAACACTACCGTTAACAGACCGGCGAATTTCACGAAGAGGTAAGTTGTTTTATGGATAGTCGTGCTGAAAACGAGGGCATCCATGCGGTAGGTTCTATCGCGCAGAACTGCGCCCGCACTGAAGACGGTCGCGGCGAAGATCGTGCAGAGCGACAACAGGCTGATGACGACCGTGATGGCATAAGGTGAATTGCGATGTACTTCGTCGCCCCGAAGTTGCCCCGTGAAGCTACGATGCCCAGTGCGAGGAACGCGGCCGCCGCCAGCCACCAGGCCGTTTGCCGGATGTGATATCCGGTTTCGAAAATAATGAGCCTTGTTAGCATGCGATAACCTCCTTTTCAGGCCGTACGGCGGCATTTAGTGCTGCGAAATACACCATTTCCAGGCCCGGCTCCACCGGTGCGAATCCTTGTCCCGGGTCGGTGTCGGATACTACGAATACCTGTTTGCCGCCGCCGGAAAGCCTTACTGATAAAACGTTCCAGGCGGCCTGATGGGCGGCTGCAGCATCATGCGCCACTGATTTGCGCCATAGCCTGCCACGTAGCTGCTGCGCCAGGAGCGTAGGCTTGCCGCGGAGGATGATGCTGCCGCCGGAGAGGATCGCCATATCCGGGCATAGGTCATGCACATCTTCCACGATATGCGTGCTGAGGATCACGACGATCTGTTCGCCCACTTCGCTCAGCAGATCGTGGAAGCGGTTACGTTCCAGTGGATCGAGCCCGGCGGTGGGCTCGTCTGCGATGAGCAATTGCGGGTTGCCCAATAATGCCTGGGCGATGCCGAAGCGCTGCCGCATGCCGCCGGAATAGGTGCTGACAGACCGTTTGCGCGCTTCATACAAATGCGTCTGGTGCAGCAGCGCCTCCACCTGTTCCCGGCGCTCGCCGGCATGCAATATGCCTTTCAGTACGGCGAGATGATCCAGCAGTTCGAGCGCGGAGATGCGGGGATACACGCCGAAATCCTGCGGCAGGTAACCGAGCCTGCTGCGCAGGAAAGCGGGGTTGCGGAGGATGTCGGTACCGTCGAAGAGGATCTGCCCGGCATCCGGTGGTTGCAGTGTGGCGAGGGTGCGCATGAGGGTGGATTTACCGGCGCCATTGGGGCCCAGCAGCCCGAACATGCCGTTGGAAAGGGATAGCGACAGCCCGTTGAGCGCCGTTACGCTGCCGTATTTTTTTGTTAGCTGATGAATGTGGAGGCGAGGCATTGTGATTAGTTTTGCGGAAAATTATACGCGCCCTTTCAACTCCTGAAATGAGACGGACATACCATCCTGAAATGATGGCAAAGGTATAAATACCATGACGTTAGGCTCTCCTTACTTACGTCACGAAAAACAGTACGTTCGTCATTAATTTTTGACCGTCATCCGCATAATTCTTTCTTTTAACCTGATGAAAATGCAGGAAAAGCAAGACCTACTTCACCTCGATCTGCGCCGGCTGGAGTTATGGTTATTGGCGGGATGGTTCGCGTGGATCGCGGTCCTTTATACGCTCGAATCTCCGGGAGGCGGATGGCTGCTGTACACAATGATCTTTGCGCTGGTGGCGTTGAGCCAGTCGCCCGTTTGGGTCTTCCTGGCGGGCCGCGCGCGTTGGCTGGATGGATTATCTCCCGGGCGTCGTATATTATGGTGGCTGATGATCTTCAGCGTACTGTTGTGGTTGCCTGCATTGATCATGGAACATATCCGCATTCCGGGGATATTGCATGGGTGTTTCGTAGTGGCGGCATCAGGCACCCTGGTGCTGGAGCTTGTCGTGCAGGCGCATGCGTATTTCCGCAGGTCCGGCGGCGGCTCGGGATGGTTTCGTAAGATCAGCCTGGATCGTGCGATATTGTTCACCATCGGGTTGATAGCGGTAACGCTGGCTGCAATGGCGGTGTCTAGCATGGACGATCCGCAGTACCGGCCTTCGGGTTTTCTGCTCATCGGGTTCGAGTTCAGCTTTTCGGCGCTCTTCCGGCATTGGTGGACCTTTCTTTCGCTGGCGCTCCAGTTCTGTATCATGTATGCCGGCGGATATCTGTTCTTCTATATCAACAGCCGCGTGCTGGTTGCACAGGTGCTGAAGCCTTACGGCGTAGTGTTGTATGCGGGCGCTGTACTGGCGGTGGCGGCGTTGTTGTACCCCGTCATCGCGCAATTGTTGCTATGGCTGCCGGTCAACGATATGCTGGGCGGCGTATTTCATTCCAACCCGTTCAAACTGGAAAACGCCTTCGCAGCCATCATGATCATGTTGATCAGTCTGCCGGTGGTGGTTGCCATTCAATGGGGAGGCAGAACAACCAGATTGCCGCGCTGGAAAAGAAAAGGCGCAGGCCGAGCTGGACCTGCTGAAGCAACAGCTGAATCCTCATTTTTCTTTAATACCCTGAACAACCTGTATGCACTTAGCCTCACGCAGTCCGGGAAAACGCCGGAAAGCATCCTGCAATTGTCGGAACTGATGCGGTACGTGATATACCGTGGGAAGGAGGCAGAAGTAGCGTTGGAGGAAGAGGTGCAGTACCTCGACAATTACATCGCACTGGAAACGATCAGGCTGAAGCGGCAGGCGGATATCCGGTTCGAAAAGGACATCCGGGAAAAAGGCAGGCAGCTGGCGCCGTTGTTGCTGGCAGGTTTGGTTGAGAACGCCTTCAAGCATGGCGTGACGCCTTCGGAAGGGGGCGCGATGTTACATATATCGCTATATTGCGACGAAGCGCAGTTGCGTTTCCGGTGCGAGAACACTTTCGTGCCGGATGCGGCGGGGCTCCCGGGGATAGGGCTATCCAATCTCCGCAGGCGGCTCGGTTTGTTATACCCGGGGCGGCATACGCTCCAGACCACTGCAAAAATCATACATTTATTGCGGAACTATTGATTGATTTTTCATGAGCATGCAATGTCTCATCGTAGACGACGAACCACTGGCGCACGACGTGATCCTGCAATATGCCCGCGATCTGCCGGATCTGGAAATCGCAGGCCAATGCTACCTGGCCACCGAAGCGCTGGCGTTCCTGAACCGCCAACCGGTAGATCTGATATTCCTCGATATCCGGATGCCCCGGCTCAGCGGGCTGGACTTCCTGCGCACGCTGCAACATCGTCCGCTGGTCATCATTACCTCGGCACATGAAGAACATGCGCTGGAGAGTTATGAACTGGAAGTTTGTGATTACCTGCTGAAGCCTTTCCGCTTCGACCGGTTCCTCAAAGCCGTGAACCGTGCGCAGGAGATGCTGCGGCTTCGCAACGAAGACGCCAGACTCAAGCAGCGCTTGCCAGAAAAGGTCATCACGTCAGAAACTCCCAATCCACATGGCCCCGTGCAGGAACAACAGGATGCATCGCAGGGTGCAACAAATACATTTGCGGACCCATTGGACACTCCGGGAGACGCATCCCCTCAACCACTCGATAATCCGGCAGATAAAAAAACTCTCCAAAAAGGAAAACCAGGCGATGGGCAGGCGACAGGTGGAAAACAAAGCGTACCGGATGGGATGGTTGACCAGCAGCACCTGTTCGTGAAAAGCGACCGAAGGTGGATCCAGCTGGACCTGAGTGAGGTGCAGTACCGGAGAGCCTCGGCAATTACGTGAAGGTCTGGGAATCGGAGCGCTTTATCCTCACCCCGCGAACGCTGTCTGGTTTCGAGGAATCCCTGCCACGGGAGCAATTCATTCGTATTCATAAATCCTTCATTCTCAACCGCCGGTTCGTGCGGTCAATTGAAGGGAACATGATCCGGCTTAAATCCGGGAAAGAATTACCCCTGGGTAAGAATTACAAGCATGTGGTGAAGCAGCTGATGTTATGAGGAGACAGAGCGCCACTTGTTATTTCCGGGTTGTCAAAAGAAGGGCTCAGTAAGGGTTTCTGTAGGGTTCATGTATATCTAATGTATATCAAATGGTACTAGCGTCAATACAGTAAAGGAATAGGAGGGAAAAAGGAGGGAAAGAGGTACTATTCATCTACCCATAAGGACCCCATGCTTTACCTTGGATTAGCCCCAGTATGGTCCCTAAGTCGGTAATTATTAACAACTTGTGATGAAAGTAATACAAAACGCTACAAAATAAGTGTATACGGCGTTTTTCTTTTTGACGACTACAATTGCTCATAACTTTGGTAAAAGCTCTTTGACAAATTGTAACGCAAAATTAGATACACGCCTGTAACTGGGATTCAGTAGTGGAGCGGTACTATTCTTACTTTCATCATTTGAATTTTGTAGTTGTAGTCTCTTTCATAGGCCGGTATCAAATTGTAAATAGAGTAGTATATCACCCATGCTGCGATACCTCCACAAACGGTGTCCCGTATTCCTGCCCGTAGCTTTCCTTATACTCTTTCGCGAACTTCTCATATGCGTCGCGGGAGAGGCTGTGCCGCCCCAGTTGGTTGAGGCTCCGGCATTTGAACGCTAGCGCTTCCTCATTGAGGTTGTCGAACAGGAAGATAGCGTTGGCGGAACGGAGAATGAAATCTGCCTCAGCGTGTTTGTCGGCCGAAGACATATAGCGAAGCAGTAAGTCCGTCACCTGGCCGGCGATCTCGAACTTGACGTCATCAAGCCATTCGTAGTGAGTCGTGCGTAAGTACGCACCGCGCTGTACGATCTCCAGCACGGCTGTCGTCATGGCCCTGTCGGGCGCCTCGACGCCGATGCGCTGCGTGAGCTTCATGAACGCTTCATAGTCGATGTAGGCGGAATCCTCCAGCACATCGAGCTTCCAGCGGCCAGGCTCTTTCCCGATATGGAATCCGCCGATCTTCTCCAGCACGCCCTTCAGCTTCACCATATTCACAGAGAAGTTGTTCTTCGCGTCCTTGGGCGCCTTATCACTCCACAACGCCTCGTACAACGACTCCGAAGAAATCCCCTGCCATCCTTCATCGAGTGAACGATCAGCAACAGGAACAACTCCTTCAGCAAAGGCGTAAACTGCTTCGTAATATCATTTCCCTCCCGGTCGAATGCCTCGAACTGACCGAACAGGTAAATCGCCGATTTGTCCGGCCGCTTGGGCGCGCTTTCTTCTACCTCGCGGGGAGCATTATCCCTGGGTGCTTCCAACGGCGCGGGTAGTTTCTTTTTCTTCCGTACCAGCAGCCAGATGGCCAGCGCCAGCGGAACCAGCGCCATCCAATACCAGGGCTTCGAACGTTGAACAGGAGCCACCGGCACCAGGGCATTGGGCGGAAAGTCCAGCGACCAGGCACGGACGGCTGAAACGCTGTCTTTACCATTGTAAATCGTCACGGCAATCAGCTGCCGGCTTCTCGGGCTATAATACAGATCCGCAAAAGACCCGATGTCATAGAATTGGTAAGGCAACGAATCCCCATCAGCCGGAACTCCGGCTTCGACAGCGAGCCCTGTACCAGCTGGAGGCTCGACTGGAACCTGTCCGTCGGGTAAATGAGGCCGTAGTATTCATGGCTCGCCGAATCGATGATCAGCGAGTTGGCAAAACAGAAATGATGTTCGGGCTGGGGAGGGTGAACAGGTGACTGAACGTCCCGGTGCGAACGCTATAAGCCAGCATGTCGTACGTGAAGCGTGGATTCACGGCCTGGTCGCCCGTGTTGCTTCCGTACCCGCCGATGATGAACGCCGTGTCTCCCGCGGCGTTGAGCCCCAGGCCCGCAAGGTAGCGGGGTGAAAAGGCATCTCCGTGAGATGGAAGGGAATCCCAGCGGTTATCGCGCAGGTGGTAGCGCTGAACGCCGTTTTTATAATGCAGCTGTCCGTAACCGCCAATGATATAGAGGTTGCTGTCGACCGGCGAATAGAACTTATTCGCCTGCCACCATTCTGTGAGCTCGGTGGAGTAAAAGGTGTTGGACCAGCGACCGGTCCCGGGTTCCAGCACAGCGGCCTTTTTTTCGTCGATATAGAAATTAACGATCTGGTTGCGCTGCGGGTCGTAAACGGACTGGTTACCCGCCGGCAGGATGCGGTTGCCCTGGAGGCTGCGTCTGCCCGGAGGGCGCCGTTGCGGAATGAGTAAGTAAAGAGGGTATCGTCGGTTACAATGTATAAAAGGTCGTCGCGCTCGTTATAAGCCACGCTCGGCGTGCCGGTGGTCTCCAGGGTCAGACGGTTTTCCCATTGCTGGTGGCGGGGTTTGATCCATACGGGGTTCGTGGCGCGGGCGGCCGGGCCCTGTTCGGCGTCGCGGGCCTCTTGCCCGGAGGATTCATTGAGGGGATAAAAGCGCTCAATGGTCCCGTTCTCCAGGAGCCGCACGTCGCGCAGGCGCATGGGAGGAACGTCGAGCGTCTGGAAGCCTTCGTGCTTGATGGCCCCGAAGAAGATACGGCAGCAGGCGCCTTTGCCGAAAGACATCCTGCCGCTGCCGGCCGGTTTATCATTGCAATAGAAAGACGCAGTCTGTGTAGCGGCGTCCAGCACTACCCGCAGGCGGAGCCACTGGCCGGTCAGCAGCGAACTATCGAGCGGGGCGCTGCCGGTGATCGTTTCGCCAATGACGAAGTGAATGGTCATCGTCCGCTGGTTGTACACCAGGTCGATATTCTGCTTCTCGTCCGTCAGCATCCTTAATATATACCCGAAATACGTTTCCAGGTGGGGGCGGAAAGCCAATTGAAAGGACAATTCCGTTTGCCCGCCTTTCAGGCAATACGGAGCGCCGGGGTGAGGTCTAGTGCCGTGCGGTGTTCGGGCACCACTTCATGGCTGGAAAATTCCAGTCCATGTGATTGACCCAGCACGGACAACCCCTGGCACAAAATGGCAACGATACAATATATATACTTCCTCATCGGAGGCGAATAGTCTTGGTTGAATATTTACGTGGACGTCTTTTTGACACTTTTACATCATACAAATCCGATCCGTTCTAAAGGAACAAAAAAATGAGGAATAAACGCAAAAAGGGAACGGAATTTCCGGGATATCGTGCTTTTATCCTACTGTCGGAGATAGAAAATCGTACAGTTTGAGGAAATTAATATATTCGTTAATTCTATTTAATCAATTAGTTGTAAAATATTTGAAAATTAATTTCCCGGTTAGTGGTTTCGTTAATGGGTTTGTTAGTGGGTTGCGGGTTACTTGCATCAACAATCAACAATTCCACGAACGGATATGAAAAAAATGATGCAATTCCTCCTGGCGGGCAACCTGTTTGTTGTCGCTTGCTACGGCCAGGTGAATAATGAGCCGGGGTATTTACAGCGCGTAGACCCGACCATCGGATCGGTAGGAGCGCTCCTGGAACCGACGCGCCCGACCGTGCAGCTGCCCAACCAGATGATCAGGTTTACGCCGCAAAGGAAAGATTTCCTGGACGACCAGATATCGAGTTTCCCGTTGAACGTCGTATCACACCGCCTCGGGCAGGTATTTGCCGTAAAGCCATCCATTCAGCCGGTCACCAAAGACAGCTGGGGCAAAAGCAGACCTGGGATCATGAGCTGGAGGTGAACCGTCCGTGGTACTATTCCACTTATCTGATCGACGACGAGATAAAGGTAGAATTTACAGCGGGAAGGAAGACGGGTATTTTCCGGTTCACTTTCCCGGCAGGGAAGCCTAAGGCGCTGTTGTTCGATGCATATAACCAGGGCCCCTCCTCATTGGAGTTCCTCCCCGGCAGCCGTATCCGCGGCATGGAAACATGGCAGGGCGATGTGAAGGTGTATCTGTACGGCGCCTTCAGCGAAGCTTCCACTCCGGCCATGCAGGAGGGTACCCGCCACGCAGTGACCTTCCCCTCTGCCGCACGCTCCCTGGAACTAAAATACGCTGTCAGCTATGTAAGCGCCGAACAGGCGCAGAAGAACTTCGAGCAGGAAGTTGCTAAAGCCACCTTTGCGCAGTTCGTGGATAACGGCCGCAAAGCCTGGGACCGCGCCATCGGGCAGATCCGGGTGGAAGGCGGTACCCCGGCGCAGCAGCGCTCATTCTATTCCGCGCTCTACCGCTGCTATGAACGGATGACCGATATCACGGAAGATGGACAATACTACAGCGGCTACAGCAAGCGCGTGGAAAAAACAGACCGCCCATTTTATGTGGATGACTGGTCCTGGGATACCTACCTGGCGCATCATCCCCTCCGCACGATCCTCGATCCCAAAGCAGAGGAAGACATGCTGCAATCCTATGTGAAAATGTACCAGCAGAGCGGATGGATGCCCACGTTCCCTGTGCTCTTCGGCGACCATGCCTGCATGAACGGGTTCCATTCCACCATCACTTTCCTGGACGCCTGGCGCAAAGGCCTCCGCAATTTCGATATGGAGAATGCCTATGCCGGTGCGCGCAAGAATGCGGTAAGCGGCACCATGCTGCCCTGGCGGAATGAAGACAAAACCGTCCTGGACGATTTCTACCACGAGAAAGGATACTTTCCGGCACTGGCGCCAGGCGCAAAAGAAACCGTCGAAAAGGTGCATTCCTTTGAGAAACGGCAGGCAGTGGCGGTGACACTGGGTAATGCGTACGACGACTGGGCCCTCGGACAACTGGCCGGAGAACTGGGCAAGCATGCGGACACCGCTTTGTTCGCATCCCGTGGACTGAATTACCGGAACCTCTGGCACCCGGAGAAGAAGATGTTCCTGCCCAAAGATGACCAGGGCCAATGGATCCCCATCGATCCCAAGTTCGACGGCGGCATGGGCGGGCGTGATTATTATGACGAGAACAACGGCTGGACCTACATGTGGCAGGTACAGCAAAATATTCCCGACCTCATCGCCCTAAACGGCGGTAAAGAAGCCTTCGAAGCGCGCATGGATCAGCTGTTCCGTGAAGGGCTCGACCGCTCGAAATATGAATTCTGGAGCAAATTCCCCGATGCAACGGGGCTGGTAGGGCAGTTTTCGATGGGCAACGAGCCGAGTTTTCATATTCCATTCCTCTACAATTACACTTCGTCGCCCTGGAAGACGCAGAAGCACATCCGCTTTTTGCTCGATACCTGGTTTAAAGACAACTTCTTCGGCATCCCCGGCGATGAAGACGGCGGCGGTATGTCTGCTTTCGTCGTATTCGCTAGCATGGGCTTTTACCCGGTGACGCCGGGGATCCCGGAATACGCCATCGCCAGCCCGGTGTTCAGCAGCGTGGCGATCCGGTTACAGAACGGAAAAACCTTTCGCGTTTCCGCACCCAAGAGTTCCACCGTCAATAAATATATCCAAAGCGCACGCTTTAATGGCAAGCCGTTACCTAAGCTCTCGTTCACCCACGCCGACCTGATGGCCGGAGGGCACCTGGAGCTGGAAATGGGACCACTGCCCAATAAGAAGCTGGGCGCAGAATAAAAGGTTTCCGAAAACATTATTAACCAAGATCAACACTCCCTTATGCACTATGCAACCACGTTTCCACCTTAATCCGGATCAGCCGCGCGCGGCTATTCCAGGAGTGAACACACGATTATCATCCTTTCCAAAAGAACAGCATGAAAACATTTACGTTATGAAGAAAATCCATTTACTACTGATGCTATTCCTCGTGCCACTCAGCCTGATCGCCCAGCAGCGGCAGATCGGCGGTAAGGTGAAGGAAAGTAAAGACGGTACCCCGTTACCCGGCGTGAGCGTATACACGACAGACGCCGCCGGGAAAAGAACCGGCGTCACCACAGACGCCCGGGGCGAATACCTCATACAGGTGCCCGCAGGGTCCACACAGCTAACATTTGCCTTCCTCGGCATGGTTTCCGTCACCGAAACGATCGGTAACCGAACTACCATCAACGTCAGCCTAACCTCTACTGAAGAACAGCTTGCTGGCGTGGTAGTAGTAGGTTACGGCACCAAAAGAAAAGAAGTGGTGACCGGCGCGGTGAGCAACATCACCGGCAAGGAAATCCAAACCACCACCAACATCTCACTGGCCCAAAAGCTCCAGGGCAAGGTGGCAGGTCTCCAGATCCGCCAGCTTGGCGGTGAGCCAGGCACCTTCAACAACATGATCAATATCCGCGGCTTCGGTACGCCGCTGTTCGTGATCGACGGAATCGCACGTGACGGCGCCAGCGAGTTCCAGCGCCTCAACCCGGACGATATCGAAAGCGTGAGCTTCCTCAAAGATGCGTCCGCCGCAATCTACGGTCTGCGCGCCGCCAACGGCGTCGTGATCGTGACCACCAAGAAAGGCGCTACAGGCAAAGCCAACTTCAACTACGCCGGCGTTGTAGGTGTGATGAAACCTACCGATGTGCCCCGTATGGCCAATGCCGGCGAATGGCTCACCATGCGCAACGAGGCGGACCTCTTCAGCCTTGGAACGCCCTACCTCCCGAAAGACGAGCTCCAGAAATGGATCAATCAGGAACCCGGCTACGAGAGCACCGACTGGTACGCCGCCGCCATGAAGAACACTGCGATGCAGCAGCAACATAACCTGTCGGCCTCCGGAGGAAATGAAAAGACGCAATACTTTTTCAGCTTCGGTTATGCGGACGAAAACTCCCTGCTGCGCAGTGGCGACATGTGGTACAAGCGCTTTAACCTGCGCTCAAACATCACCACCATGCTGCACCCCAACCTGAAGGCCGAATTGCTCATCGCCGGTCGGTACGATAACCGTACTGTGCCTGGAGAGAACTTCTTCAACATCTTTAAAGGCACGCGCGTTTCATTGCCCACAGACCGCGTGTACGCCAATAACAACCCGGAATACCCGGCGGTAGTGTCGCCCAGCAACCAGAACCCGGTGATCCTCAGCCAGCGCGATATCACAGGATATAATGAAAGCGTAACCCGCAATGTGCAGGCCACCGGATCGCTGACTTATACCGTTCCCTTCGTTCAGGGCCTCAGCCTGCGTGGCGTGGCGGCGTATGATCTGAACAGCTATTCCAATAAAGACCTTAGCAAGTCGTACGACCTGTATAAGTATGTGAACGGCCAATATCTGAAAGAACGCCAGCGCGACGGCGCCAGCACTATCTCCAATAACTATGGCAACGGCAACCGCGTTACCCTGCAGGGGCAGGCCAACTACCTCCGTACCTTTGGCGGTGACCATAACGTAGCCGCCACGCTCGTAGTGGAACAGCAACAGTATTGGGGCCGCGACGCAGGACTGCGCCGGTATTATGACTTCTTCACCAACGATCAGATAGACCGTGCCAGCCGCGCCCGGATGGAGAACAACGGCATGGAAAGCGAGTTCGCGAACCTCTCGTACATCGGCCGTTTCTCCTACGATTACAAACGCAAATACATCGTGGAATTTGCATTCCGGGAAGACGGATCGTACCGCTATCACCCCGACCGCCGCTGGGGCTTCTTCCCGGTGGTAACGGGCGGCTGGAGGCTTTCTGAAGAGCCCTTCATCCAAAAGGCACTGCCTTTCGTATCGAACCTGAAGCTGGACGCTTCGTATGGTTCAGTCGGGGAGGATGCGGGCGCTCCTTTCCAATACATAGCCGGCTTCTCGACAGACGGCGGCGGTTCCTATGAGTTTGCCAACGGCGCCATGACCGGTGGTGCGGCTTCTCCGGGCATCACAAACGAGAAACTTACCTGGTTCACCTCCAAGATCACCAACATCGGTATCGATCTCGGGTTGTTCCAGAATAAATTCACTTTGGAGTTTGATGTGTACCGCAGGAACAGGACGGGCCTGCTGGCACGGAGGAACATCTCCTGCCCAATACCTTCGGCGGCACCCTGCCGGAAGAAAACCTCAACAGCGACCGCGTACAGGGTTTCGACTTCACCGTAGGGCACAACAACCGCATCGGCGAGTTCCAGTATAACATCTCCGCCAACTTCAACTACTCCCGTATCATGAACCTCTACCAGGAGGGCGACCTGCCGCGCAACAGCTACGAGCGCTGGCGCAACGGGCGTACCAACCGGTATAACGACGTAGTATGGGGTCATACTTATCTCGGGCAATTCCAGAGCCAGTCGGAGATCGACCGCTATCCTTTACAGGGCGGCGACCAGGCCAATACCCGCGAGTTGCCGGGCGACTTCAAATACCAGGATACCAATAACGACGGCGTGATCAATGATGCCGACATGCTGCCCCTCTGGCTGGGCGCCAATGGCACGAACGATAACCAGAACCCCAGCGGCAAGAATCCCAAGATCAACTACGGTCTTTCTCTCGGGGCAAGCTACAAAGGGTTTGACATGAACCTGCTCTTCCAGGGCGCGGCCATGTACACCGTTCGTTTCAGTGAAGTATATGCCGAAGTGCTGGCATTCCGTGGAAACACGCCTGCCTACTTCTTCGACCGCTGGCACCGCGAAGACGCATACGATCCCAACAGCAAGTGGATCGCCGGCAAATGGCCCGCCACCCGGTTCAATTACAACGTGGGCATGATGTACGCCGAAAGCGACGTATGGCGCCGCAACGCCTCGTACCTGCGCCTCAAAAGCGTGGAACTGGGTTATACCGTGCCGAACAGGCTGTATCGCAAGGCCGGGCTGGAGCGCATCCGCGTTTACGCCAGCGGCTTCAACCTGCTCACCTTCGCAGATTCATTCGTGAAACCTTTCGATCCTGAAAGACTGGAAGGCCTCTTCAACGCCGGGTTCAACTATCCCCTCATGCGGACCTACAACTTCGGCATCAACGCTAACTTCTAAAACGGGAACTTATGAAGACTACCGTAAAAATAATGACATGCCTGCTGGCCGTGCTGCTCTTCAGCTGCAAGTCCGTGCTGGATCTCGAACCTACCGACAAGATCCTCGCCAAAGACCTCTTCGGTGACCCCGAAGGCGTGAAGCTCTATATGGCTAATCTTTACTATCAGCTGCCGATCGAAGACTTCGCTTTCTTTCGCGCCGGCTTTAACCAAAACGGCGGCGATCCCAATAACGGCGGATTCGCGCCGGCCATGGTGACCGATGAATCCGTGCATTCGGAATTCGGCGACTTCGTGGGCGATGGCGACTTCCAATGGTGGGAGCAGGGATATAAGCTCATCCGTGACGTAAACCTGCTCATCGATGCAATTCCCACCCTCGACGTCATCGAGGCAGACAAGAAAAAGCTGATCGGGGAGAGCGCCTTCATTAAAGCGTTCGCCTATTTCGCGTTGGCGAAACGCTATGGCGGCGTGTCGCTCATCAAGCAGACCCAGCAGTACACCGGCGACGTAGAAGCGCTGAAAGTACCACGCAGCACTGAAAAAGCTACCTGGGATTATGTTATGGAACTGTGCGACCAGGCCATTGCTAACCTGGAACCCGGCGATGGCAAGAGCCGCCGCGCTACCAAATACACCGCCGCCGCGCTGAAATCCCGCGCAGCATTGCACGCCGCTTCCGTAGCCAAATTCTGGAGCAAGGCGCCCATGTCCGGCACTGCCGTGACGGAGAAACTGGTGGGTATGACGCCTGCCGATGCTGCTGCCTATTATACCGCCTGCATCCAGGCCAGCGAGATCATCATCAATTCCGGCGCTTTCGCGCTCTATGGAGCTACCCCGGCTTCGCCGGAAGAAGCGGCGGAGAATTACCGCATGCTTTTCGCCAACCCTAACGGAGGCGACAAAGAGACCATCCTTATCAAAGGTTACACACTGCCAGGAAACTTTACAGGTCATAACTATGACATCTGGTATCAGCCCGCGCAATCCGCCAACGGCTGGCCGCACCCCGGGCGAATGAACCCTACGCTCGACCTGGTGGACCTGTACGAGCGTTATGACCGTCCGGGCCAATCTTCGCCCATAGTAACTACCACCGAAGGTGATGTGAACGATTACGGAGGATTCAATCCCTCGCTCCACTATATCCAGTTCGATTCGCCGAATGATATCTTCAAAGGGAAAGACGCGAGGCTCTGGGGCACCGCGATCCTGCCCGGCACTTCCTGGAAAGGAACGCCCATTATCATCCAGGCGGGTTACGTACAACCCAACGGGCAGGCGGTCATCCGAACTAAAGCAGAGACCACCATCAACGGCGTAACCTACTACACATATGGCGCGGCCAACACTTCGCAGTATTCCGGGTTCGATTCATATGGCGGGAACAACACGCGCACGGGCTTCTCTTTCAAGAAGTTTATGAACCACACCGCGCCCGTAACAGCAGGCTGGAACCAGAGCACGTCCGACTATATCGAGTTCCGCTACGCGGAAGTACTGCTGAACTACGCTGAAGCCGTGGTGGAAAGCGGTACCGGCAACGCGGCTGAGGCAGCCAAAGCCATCAATGATATCCGTCGCCGCGCGGGCCATACCACCACCGTTCCTCTGACTGTCGCCAACGTGCAACGGGAGAGGAGAGTGGAGCTGGCTTTCGAGAACAAGCGCTTCTGGGACCTCATCCGCCGCCGCGAGTATCATACCGAATTCAACAACCGTGTGATGCACTCCATCCTGCCCCTGCAGGACCTCCGCGCCCTGCCCGCCACCAAGTACATCTTTGTGCGGGTAACGGTACCGAACTATACGCCCAAGACCTTCTCCGAACGCTCTTATTACCGCTCCATCCCGGGCATCGCCGGTAACGGGCTCACGCAAAACCCGCAGTATTGATCCGATAAAAATTACGAACATGAAAAGAACCGCATTTATATTAGGCTTGCTGCTGGTCGGTTTTACCGCCTGCGAGAAAGACAACTACGACGCGCCGACCGCGGCGCTGTACGGCAGCATATTCGACGCCGGCACCAAGGAGCTCCTGGAGCAGGACGTTATCCGCGGCTCGGTGGTGGAGATCAAAGAACACGGATGGGACAACGTCCAACCGCAATGGCTCATCTTTAAAACCGACGGCCAGTACGAAAACTCCCTGCTGTTCGAGAACGATTACACCGTGGCGCCCGTCCGTGGCAACTTCATCCCCGTGGAGCCGCAGGATATACGCATCGCGGGGCGTACCAAGCTCGATTTCAACGTAACGCCCTACATCCGCGTTGTCAACCCATCGATCACCAGGGCCGGCAACATCGTAACCGCAACTTTTAAGCTGCAGCAGCAGGTAACGAATAACGTCCGTAAGATCGGGCTGTATGCGCACAGTGATTTCAGGGTGGGAGAGTCGCTGCGGCTGACAGCCTCCGAGCAGGACATCAACGCCGTATCCGACCCGAACACGACGTATACGCTGACCATCGACCTGTCGGCCCCTAACGTCCGTGACATCCTTAAACCCGGCCGTACGTACTACTTCCGCATCGGTGCGCTCATCGATGCCACGGAGTCCAAACCGAACTACGCGAAAGCCGTGTCTTTCGATCTGTAAACCTTTGCCTGCGGAGGCGTATGTCTTCGCAGGCATCCATGCTTCCGATCTCATCATGAAAACCATTTTCTTATCCATCGTGGCGATCATGGCCCTGAGCTGCGCCAAGAGCGGCGGCTCTGGCAACCAGGAACCGCCTCCGCCCACTCCGCCCGTAAAGGAAATCGTCTACGACGAAACCGGCTGCCTGTATACCTCGTACGATAACCTCGTCATGGCCGGCTACCAGGGCTGGTTCGCAGCACAGGGCGACGCTTCCGACCGCGGTTGGTACCATCTCGGCATGGGCTCCTGCGGCGGGTTTAAACCGGGATGCTCGGCCGTTGACTTCTACCCCGATATGACAGAGTACACCCAGAAGTACAAGACCGATTTCAAATATCCCGACGGATCGGACGTGTATATGTACAGTCCGTACGACGAATCCACCGTAGACCTGCACTTCAAATGGATGAAGGATTACGGGATCGACGGGGTGTTTATGCAGCGCTTCGTGGTGGAAGTGAAGGAATCCAATCCTAAAGGCAAGCGCCACTTCAACAAAGTGTTGGAGAACGCATTGAAGGCAGCGAAGAAATACGGTCGGGCCATCTGCGTGATGTATGACCTCAGCGGCTGCGGTCCGGAAGATGTGGCCTATATTGAAAAGGACTGGAAAGAATTGCAGTCCACCTTTGACCTCTTCAATAACAAGACCCATCCCACCTACCTGCGCCACAACAAAAAGCCGCTGGTAGTGCTCTGGGGCGTGGGTTTCAACGACGGCCGCCGTTATACCACCGCTAACGTAGATGCGCTGGTAGACCGGCTTAAAGGACCGGAAAAACGCGTATCCGTGATGCTGGGCGTGCCGTATTACTGGCGCAGCATGCGCAACGATACGGAGAACAACCCCGGCCTGCATGCGCTCATCAAGAAATCGGATATCGTCATGCCCTGGGCCGTGGGCCGCTATGGCCCCGGTAACTACGCCCAGGTGGCCGGAGTAGAGCTGGCTGCAGACGTACAGTGGTGCAACAACAACAAAGTGACGTACGTTCCCTGGCATTCCCCGGCTTCAGCTGGGGCAACCTGAAGAACGATCCCGCGCAATACAATTCCATTCCGCGCAACAAGGGCGACTTCCTCTGGCAGCAGGTGGCAGGAGCGAAGATTTCCGGCGCCCGCTCGCTGTACGTCGCTATGTTCGACGAAATCGACGAAGGTACTGCCATTTATAAATGCGCCCGGGAAGGGAGCTGCCCCTGCATGGCGACCGCAGGTTCATCGGCATAGACGCCGATCTGGCCAGCGATTACTATCTCTGGCTTACCGGCCAGGCGGCCCGCTGGTTCCATGGCGATGGCGGCTTCGGCGCCACAAGCCGGTGCGCAATTAGCGAGGCGCCCCACTTTCCTGGTGTTACACATATATGCCCCCGCGGCCCGCTCCCGGGCTGGGGGCTTTTCATTTCAGTGGCGGAAATTGCGGCTTCGGTAGGCGGAAGAAGCGTTTTATCATGTCGTGTGTTCCAGGATGCAGCAGCAGGGCTACTTTTGCGTATTGGTAACCCCTAACATTTTTCCGCCATGCTGAAAACAATCATTGCCGTAGTGGCCGCCGGCGTAGTGGCCCTCTCCGCCAACAACATCATTTCCAGGCTGGGCGTCTCCGACGAGGATGCCCACAAGACCATCGACCGTAATATGCTGTCGGGGAAGCTCGATCTCATTGCCCTGTACAAAGCAAAACAACTCCCGCAGGAAGAGCGCATACAGGCTATAAAAGAGATGGGCGATTACATTAAAGCCTATGTTTCATCGCCAGAGTATAAAGCGGCCTATGTGGAGGCCTGGAGAAGGAAGCGCCTAAGGACGCCAACGCCAAACTAAAGGCCGCCATTCGTAAAAGCGAGAAAGATTATCAGGAACTGGAGAAGATCTATGAATCCGCAGAAGCCGAATACAAGGAAAGCTATGGCGAAGCCCTCAAAACGATGAAAGATCTCATTGCTGCCCTGAAAGACCCTAAACACAAGATGCATAAGATTTATGTGCAGTCGATGGTAGGAGAGGTGCCCGGTCCGCCGACCGCCGCCTTCAAGGCCGAACTGGCAAAGTTCGAAGCCACGTATCCCGGCACCGTGGAAGGGATGCTTAAACTACGCCTGAAGGCGTTCCTGGCCATGACGGCCGATATCGACTTCAACGCGAAGCTGATCAGGAAAGGCAACAAGATGATATTCGAAGATCCTGCATTGGAAAAGCGGAGCCGCGACTGGAAGCAATGTTTCCGTGCGGGCCCCGAAGCTGTAAAAGCCGCGCGCGCGTATGCGGAGCAATGGCTGAAAGAACTGCCGTGACACAAATGCTGAAGTTGGATGTGTGGGAATGGCGCCATCATGGCGCCATTTTTTCTTTCCTTGCGAAATAACGGCGGTAAGCGCTAAGTTTGTCTGAAAGGAAACAGAAAACAATCGTATGAAGCTGATATTCGCAACAATGCTATTGACCGGGTTGATGACAGCCTCCTGTGTGGAGGCCCAACAGCCGATCCTGACGGGCGCCGACCAGACGGAAACCTATCTGCCCTTACTGAAAGGAAAAAGGGTCGGGATGATGGTCAACCCCACATCTATTATAGGTTCCACCCCGATCGTAGACAGCCTGCTCAACCGCGGCGTTAAGATCAAAATGATCTTTGGGCCGGAGCATGGTTTCCGCAACAACGCCAGCAATGGGACGGAGGTAGCCGATGAAGTGGACAAGCAGACGGGTATTCCCGTTATCTCGTTGTACGGCAACCGCCGCAAGCCTACGCCCGCCCAGATGGCGGCGCTCGATGTGCTGATCTTCGATCTGCAGGACGTGGCTGCCGCTTCTACACCCTCATCAATACGCTCCGCGAGATCATGGAAGCTTGCGCGGACGCCGACAAGCCGCTCCTTATCCTGGACAGGCCCAATCCCAATGGCTTTGTAGACGGCCCGGTGCTGGATATGCAGCATGAATCGGGGATAGGAAGGTTTCCCGTGCCCATTGCGCATGGCATGACCATCGGGGAATTTGCGCAGATGATCAATGGCCAGGGTTGGATGCGTAATAAGAAGAAGTGCCGCATTACGGTCATTAAATTGAAGAACTACCGCCATGATATGGATTACGTGCTGCCCGTGCCGCCTTCGCCCAATCTGAACACGCAGCAGTCGATAGTATTGTACCCTTCGCTTTGTCCTTTTGAAGGCACCCGTGTAAGCCAGGGCCGCGGTACCGACATGCCGTTTACCGTGTTGGGTGCGCCGGAGCTCAAAGGGCAGTTCGATTTCACCTTTACCCCCGTGAGCATGCCCGGGAGAAGCGAATCGCCGTTGTACATGAACCAGACCTGTTACGGCCTCGATCTCCGCACGTTCGACATCACGCCCTGGCGTAAGAAGGGGCAGATCAATATCAGCTGGATGATCGAGATGTATAAGGCATATCCCGATAAATCGAAATTTTTCGACCGCTCGTTGAGCCCACAGATCGGCAATATCGAATTCTTAACCGGCACCAGCGACTTCCGTAAGCAGATCGAAGCGGAGTTTCCGAAGCGGACATCCGTAAAAGCTGGGAGCCTAAACTTGGCCAATACAAGCAAATGCGGAAAAAATACCTGCTTTATCCCTGATCTTCATAACCACCAACTTTTCAAGCAAGGCCCGGCAACGGGCCTTTTGCAATTATTTTAATGAAGTTTGAAAGACTTTAATAAACCGAAAGAAAATATAATCTGGATGTGTTAAAAAAAAGTTAGAATTAGAAAGTTTAAGGAATATATTTGTGAGGAGCGACAACGTAGCCAAATTCTGATCGTAAAAACACGTTTAAAGAACTAAATCGACATACGGGCCAGGGAAAGCCGAGACAAGTGAAAACCGTTATAGCAGTTGCTTCCGCCGTATCAGGACCATATTTTAGGAAATGCCACACTAGCCTTTGCGCAACGCCGGGTTAGAGCCGTTTCAATTACAGCAATTTAAATCGAATCGAAGCATGGGCAATTGTAACAGTGAAAAGGAAATGAAACACGTAATCAAATCGGGAAGAATTCATTCAAATTACAGCAATCATCAACGTAACAGGCCTGACTTTCTGTATTACGATGTATGACAATAATTCGACGTCAGCTTTTGTACATAGGACCAACAGCACAGTGCTAAAGTCTATTACTATTTAAGGAACAAATCGGATCGAAGTATGATGCATATATTGGACAGTGAGCCATGCTCCGCAGCGTATGCCTGCGGGTGCCGTATTAATTCTTAACGGAACATTAGACAAATTTTAGGGATTGAAAAACGACGTGCAGCACGCCGAACGGCAGCGCTATGCCTGCAACCGATTGTTTCCCATTATTCGCTTTTTCACAAACCAAACCGATATGCTATTCCATCAATCGAAATCCCTGCAGCCAGAAGGCTGTAACCGGACGGTAAGGCGCATCGCGGGGCTCGTCCCGGTTGCTCTCTCTGCCTGCCTGATGCTGGGCTACGCTACGCCCGGCATGGCCCGTGCGCCCTACGAAGCCGCGGCATTTGACAGGAAAATCACCGGCCGCGTAACAGACGGCACCGGCGGTGGGCTTCCTGGGTGACCATCGCCCTGAAGGGCGCATCCACCGGCACCGTTACCAATGTTAACGGTGAGTATTCCCTACTGTGCCAGACAATGGCGCAGTCCTCGTGTTCCGCTTCGTGGGCTACGACACCAGGAGATTACCGTGGGCACACAGGCCCAGGTGAACGTGGTGATGGTCGCCGCCGCCAAAGGGCTTAATGAGCTCGTGGTAGTGGGTTACGGCACCCAGAAGAAAGCGAACCTCACCGGTCCCGTTACCGCCGTTCGTGCCGAAGAGCTGGTGAACATGGCACCCGCCAACCTCTCTAACACACTCGCCGGCCGCGCACCCGGGGTAAACGTGACCAACACCTCCGGCCTCTCCGGTTCTACCGCTGGCATCCGTATCCGCGGCGCCTTCGCTGAGCCGCTGTATGTGATCGATGGTGTGGTGCGAGATAAAGAAGCGTTTGACGCGTTGGAAGCTGCGGAAGTAGACCAGATGAGCTTCCTGAAAGACGCTGCCACTGCCGCCGTATACGGTTCCCGTGCCGGTAACGGCGTTGTGCTGGTGACCACCAAAAAGGCTCCCTCGGCAAACCGGTGTTCAGCTTCCAGTCGAATTACACCACCGCACGCCCCACACGCGAGCTGCTTTCTGATAAAACCACCGCGGCAGACGAGCTCACGTACCAGAACCGCGTTGCGGATTTCCTCGGCACCCCGAAACCCAACGGTCAGGAAGAGTTCGACTACTTCAAAGACAAGCACTACAACGTGCATGATTTCATATGGCGCAATCCCTCCAGCCACCGCCACTCTCTGAGCGTGGCGGGCGGAAGTGAAAAGATCACGTATTACTCGCTGCTCAGCTACCGCGGTGAACAAGGCTCATACAAAAGCCTGGATAACAGCAAGGTGAACCTCCGCAGCAACGTGACCGCCAAAGTATCTGACGCGATCAAGATCAACCTCAACATTGCCGCAAACCAGCAGAACCTCGACCGTTTCTACTGGCCTTTCACCGGTGATGATGACTTTGATGTATCCGATCTTTACCGCGTAACCTTCAACTGGCCCAAGACCTTCCCGTTCTATACGGAAGCCGATGGCACCCCGGTGAACCACGTAACGGATTACCCCGTGCAAACGCCGATGGGTAGCTGGCAGGCCTGGAGCGTTATTGACCAGGTAATCGGTAACCGCTATATTAAAACGCGCAACCGTCAGTTGAATTCCATCCTCGGTATCGACATAGACCTTGGGAAATATGTGAAAGGCCTTTCCACGAAAGTGACCGGCAGCTATCTGGCGGAAGACTATAACCGCAAACGCTTCCTTACTTATCAGAAGAACTACGTGTTCAATCCGAAAGATCCGGATGGCAACCGTTTCATTCCCGCTGCGCCAGACCCGAACAAGACCAATATCTTCACCTTCAGCTCCAATCAGCCTTTCATGGATTACAACCTGTCTGCCTGGTGGAGCTATCAACTGAACTGGTTCGTCAACTACAACCGTACTTTCGGTAAGCATGGCATCGACGCGTTGATGGTATTCGAGCAGTCGGAAACCGGCGGCAGCATAGCATATGCACGCGCCGAAAATCCCATCACGCCGTACGATCAGTTCATCGCATACCCGTCTGACCGCCAGTTTCGCAACTCCAGCGGTAAGGATTCCGTAGGTGCGCGCCAGTCCTGGATCGGTCGTGTGAACTATAACTTTGACAGTCGTTATATTGCGGAATTCTCTTTCCGTTACGATGGTAACACCCTGTTCCCTGCGAATAGCCGCTGGGGTTTCTTCCCGTCGGCATCTATTGCATGGCGCCTCTCGGAAGAAACCTGGTTCAAGAACGCTACCCGTGCGTTCGATGACCTGAAGATCCGTGCGTCTTACGGTTCTACAGGTAACGACCTGGATGCTGCGGGCAACAGGATCACGCCCTTCTCGTTCCGTCAGCGTATCGTGAACGGTAGCGCTTACATGTTTGGCGACCGCCTTTATCAGGGCATCACGCCTGGCGCTACGCCCAACCCGAACCTGACCTGGGCAAAATCGTCTTCCTACAATGCAGGTATCGATTTCACGCTCCTCCGCGGCCGTTTCAATGGTACGGTAGATGTGTTTGTCCGCAAAGAAACGGACATCCTTGGTTACCGCCAGGTGCGCGTACCGGATAACTATGGCCAGGCGCTGGCGCCTGAAAACTACGCAGCACGTTCGTGGAGAGGTGGTGAGCTGACGCTCGAATGGAGAGACAAAGCCGCTTCCGGCAAGATCAATTACTCCATCAATGCCAACGTAGGTTATGTAAAGGACCGCTGGGATATTTATGACGAAGATGCTGCGCTCGGCCCCAACGGACTGCGTAACTTCGAATCGCGTATCGGTCGCCCGGAAACGAGGATCATCGGCCTTCGTTCCCTTGGTCTTATCCGTACGCAGGAGCAACTGGACGGGCTGCTGGCTAAAGGCTTCAAGCAATATGGCCGCAATCCTTACCTCGGCGCTATCCTTTTGAGGATATCCGTGGCGAGAACTACGCGCCCGGTCCTGACGGCAAGATCGATAATAACGACATGCAACTGCTGTCCGATAACGCCACCCCGCGCGTGAACTTTGGCCTCGGCCTCAACTTATCCTACAAGAACTGGGCTTTGCAGACATTCTTTCAGGGCGTTACTGCTTACGACCGTGTGATCAGCAACCAGGAAGGAGCAGGTATGCGTCAGCACGGCGGTAGTGTTCGTCCGTACTATCCCATCTGGGCAGACGATGTATGGACACCGGAAACCCCGGACGCCAAGTACCCCCGTCCTGTTGGCAGCAACTGGCAGGAATCTGGCAGCGTGGCTACCAATTTCTGGATGCGCAGCGGCGCTTATCTGCGTATGAAAATGCTGAACCTCGGTTACAGCCTACCCAAGAGTTGGGTGCGCACCATCGGCCTGACCAGCGCACAGTTGTACTTCAACGGTACCAACCTGTTCGCTATTTCGCCCATGAACGAGTTTCATGATCCGGAACAAAAGAACTACGATTCTTATCCTCTCATGAAAACCTTCACCATCGGAGCTGACATCAGATTCTAGTAAAACGCATGATTATGAAAAAGACATTATTAGCTATACTACTGCTGGGCGGCATGTTCGCTTCCTGTAAGAAGGTGCTGGAGATCGACGACCTTGAGGGCTATAGCCCTGAACAGGTTTGGAACGATGAGAACCTCGCCAACGCCTTCATCACCAATATCTATCCCATGTTCGGGAACTGGAGCCCCGGCCTCGAACAGAAAAGTGAACAAATGGCCGGCATCTTCTTCTATCCGGACCGTGTCACTATTACAAACGACGAGTTCAAAAGCTGGAATTACACCCGCATCCGCCTCATTAATGAAGCAGCTACTAAGGTAGTAACTGGTGGACTGAAACAGGATGTTAAAGACAGGATCCTCGGCCAGGCGCTCTTCATGCGCGCGTACGCGTATTTCGATATGGTCACCTACCATGGCGGCGTACCGTATATTACCAAGCCGCAGGATATCGCAACAGACGACCTGAATACGCCGCGCAACACCACCAAGGAGTGCTTTGACCTCATCATCAAAGACCTCGACGATGCCATCGCCAAATTGCCTCCGAAAATCGCCACTTCTTCGGCCGATTATGGCCGTATCGATGGCGCCTTCGCCCTGGCATTCAAAGCGAAAGTACTGCTATACAAAGCATCTCCGCAGTTTAACCCTTCCAACCCCTGGGGCAACGCCTACTGGGCAGAAGCGTACACCGCCAACAAAAAGGCGTATGACGACCTGAAAGCGCTGGGCATTAAACTGGTGGATGATTACAGCAACATCGCGCTGCAGGAAAAAATACCGAAACCGTCTTCGCAGTGGTAAACCAATACCCGAACAAAACCACCGAATGGGATAACGGCGTACGCCCCGGTTCTGAAAGCCGCGGTCCTGCATTTGCAGTGCCTACCGGGAATTCGTGAAAACTTTCCCCATGAAAGACGGCAAGAAATATAACGATGCAACGAGCGCTTATTTCAAAACAGACGCCGACTTCCTCCAGAACTACTGGAAAGACCGCGATCCCCGCTTCAATAAATCCGTGGTTTGGAACGGCAAGCCTTACGCCGTTTCAGGTAAAGCGGAGAAGCGCCAGTACACCGCCCTTGGCGTGGCGCATGAGCTGGACGATTACGGCATCAACCCGAAAGCACAGATCAACTCCACGAACCTCGACCGCTATACTGGTTTCTTCGTATTGAAGAACAGCCTGTTGCGCCTCAAACAGGCGGAAGTACAGCAGTATGACGTAGACTTCGTGCTGATGCGCTTTGCGGAAGTAATGCTCAACTATGCAGAAACCGCCAATGAAACCGGCCGTATCGCCGAAGCGCTGGACATGCTGAAACAGCTTCGCCAGCGCGCAGGCATCGAACCCGGAACGAATGGCAACTACGGCATAACCGCCACCACGCGCGAACAAATGCGCGAAGCCATCCTGAACGAGCGTAACATCGAGTTATGCTTCGAAGGCCAGCGCTTCTGGGACCTCCGCAGGCTCCGTATGCTCGACCGCCTGAACAACATTACCAAATGGGGTGTGGAAGCCATCGCGATCAATGCCGATGGTACTGAAATGGCGATCAGCGAAGCGCGTAACAAAGCCAACCTGAACCAGCTGACAGAAGCCAACTTCAAGTACAGCCTGCTCCAGTGCCCCGCACCGGTGTAAAAGTAACCTCCGTGCCAGACACGTATTATTTCTTCCCCATAAAGAAAGACGTGCTGGACCGTAACTCAAGTTGCAGCAAAACAACAACTGGGGCGGTACTTTCAACCCTACGTTAGACTAATCCTCCGATCATATGCATACTTCAGGGGCCGCGCACCAGCGCGGCCCCTTTTTGTAGAAGATTCCTTAATTTCCCCTTCTAAAACGGAACCTCATGAAGTTTACATTGATCCTGACCGCAACGGTCCTCTCTGCTTTCGCCGCCTGCAACAGCGGCTCGCAAAACCCGACGGAAGAAAAGTCGCACGACTCCGTTGCCGCCCTCGTAGAAACACCCGCCCCGGCGCCCGCAGCTCCCGGATTCGTTTCCGGCGTAGTGGAAGAAGTAACCCAGGGAAAGACGGCTACACCGCAAAGATCAGATCCTCAGCAGACTCCGTATATTACGTAACGATCTCCCACGCTAACCTGAAAGATCATGCCCAATACAGGAGCGCCAAAGCAGGCGATACCCTTACCGTTTCGGGCGACCGCTGGGAAATGGAAGGTAAAGCGCAGATTACCGTTCGCGAACTGAAGTGATCCATTGCACGAAATGAAAAAGCGGGCATTCATTAGCTGAATGCCCGCTTTTTTTATCAAAACGTGATTACACTTTCTTCGCAATCACATAAAAGTTCGGATCGATCTTAAACTTGTCGGCATCCTTTAGCGGGAGCGTCTTCCATTCCTGCGTGGGTTGCAACATGACAGGCTTTGCCGCGCCGGTGCTGACGCGCAGCGGCATGTCGAAACCCTTCACGTCTGCCACCCAGCGGTATTTGAGTTGGCCGCCGGCGGTGCTGTACTCGAATATGGGCGGTTGGGTATGGCGCAGGTATTGATCGAACACTTTATCGAAGTTGATACCTGATTTTTTGTTGATGAATTCCTCCACCTGTTGCGTGGTTACCGTCTGGTGCCAGAAGGTCTTGTTCAGCCCGCGCAGGATCTGGCGGAACTTTTCATCGTTATTGATGATCTGGCGGATGGTATGTACCATGTTCGAACCTTTGTAATACATATCGCCCGAGCCTTCCGTATTCACGCCATAGGGGCCGATGATGGGCACATCGTTGGCGATGTTCTTACGGATGCCCTGAAGGTATGTGTTACCTGCTTCCTTGCCGTAGCGGCATTCGGTAAAGAGCGTTTCGGAATAGTTGGTGAAGGATTCATGCACCCACATATCGGCGATGTCTTTGGTCGTGATATTGTTCCCGAACCATTCGTGGCCGGTTTCATGGATGATGATGAAATCCCACTTCAGCCCCAGCCGGAGCCGGAGAGATCCCTGCCGCGGTAGCCCATCTTATATTGGTTGCCATAGGCCACGGCGCTTTGGTGCTCCATGCCCAGGTGCGGCGTTTCCACCAGCTTGTAGCTGTCGGAATAGAAAGGGTAGGGGCCGAACCAGTGTTCGAAGCATTGCATCATGGGCTTCACGACGCCAAAGTGCTTTTTAGCAACGTCCAGCTTATAATCCAACACCCAGAAATCCAGTGGCAGCGTACCTGCCTCGCCTTTAAAGGTATCGGTGAAATGCGCGTAGTGCGCGATGTTGAGGGCTACGTCGTAGTTGTTGATGGGGTTGGAAACGAACCAGGTGAACGTCCGCGTGCCGTCAGGGCCGGGTTTTACGGAGCGGAGCTTGCCGTTGGAGACATTGGTAAGCGCGCCGGGTACGGTGACGGCGATGCGCATGCTGTCGGGCTCCTCGGACTGGTGGTCCTTATTCGGCCAGAACACGCTGGCGCCGAGGCCCTGGCAGGCGCTGGCGATCCAGGGCGGTTAAGGGAATCTTTACCCCAGACGATGCCGCCGTCCCAGGGCGCATTCTTCGCTTCGCGGGGCTTGCCGGAGAAGGTAAGCGCCAGTTGCTTGATCTTGCCTTTGGGCTGATTGGCGGGCATGTCGATGAAGAAGGCATTGCCTTCGCGGGTGAAGGTCAGTTCCTTACCGTCCTGCACGGCTTTCTGCAATTCCATGGGCTGCTGCAGGTCGATCTGCATGCGCGCGGGCGCGCCCGTCACCCGGTAATGGATGACGTTGCTGCCTTCGATGGATTTGGTATCGGGGAACACGCGGATAGACAGGTCGTAAAGTTACGTCCCACCAGGTGCGCTCCGGGCTGAGCGTGCCGCGCAGGGTATCCTGGCGGGTGAAACGTTGATTGTGCTGGCTGAAGGCCTGGAAGGAGGAGAACAGCATCAGCAGGAAGGGCAGGAGCCGCATCATACAGGTAAAGATTTAAACGGCAATATAAATAAGCTCTGGCAGACGGCAGGCCATTTTTTTGACGGGCGGTCGCCGGCCTTGTCTATCCCCTGATTTCTGATTACCTTGATGGCTTCAATCTATGAAGTATTCCATCTTCCTCCTGCTGATCCTGCTGTGTGCCTGCGGCCAGCGCCGCAACAGCGGCAAAATGGTGTTCCGGTACAACCAGGAAGGCGGCATCCCCACGCTGGACCCCGCCTTCGCCAAAAACCAGGCGATCATGTGGGCCGTCCGCCAGATCTTCAACACCCTCGTTGAAACGGACAGCGCCCTGAACATCAGGCCTTCACTGGCGAAAAGCTGGGAGGTGTCGGCCGACCGGAAAGAATACATCTTCCACCTCCATACCGACGTTTATTTCCACGACCACCCCGTATTCCCCGGGGCAAAGGCCGGCGCATGACGGCGGATGATGTGGCATATAGCTTCCGCCGCGTGATGGACCCCGCCACCGCCTCCTCGGGCGCCTGGGTGTTTAACGGGAAAGTGGACCCGGAAACAGGGTTTACCGCGCTGAACGACAGTACCTTCCGCCTCCGCCTGCTCCAGCCCTTCCAGCCCATCATGGGGATCCTGAGCATGCAATACTGCAGCGTGGTGCCGAAGGAGGTCGTGGCGCATTACGGCAAGGATTTCCGCAAGAACCCTATCGGGACGGGCCCGTTTAAGTTCTTTTATTGGGACGAAGGCCAGGCGCTGGTGTTGCATAAAACCCCGCTACCACGAATCCGACGAACAAGGCAACCGCCTCCCTTACCTGGACGCGGTCCAGATATCGTTTGTGGACAGCAAGGGCACGGAGTTCCTGCTGTTCCGTCAGGGACAATTAAGCTTCATCAATGAAATAGACGCCACGTTCAAAGACGAAGTGCTCACACGCCAGGGCGAGCTGAAAAAGGAGTGGGAGGGCAAGATCGCGATGATGAAAACGCCTTACCTCAGCACGGAGTATTTCGGCATCGTCATGGACTCGGAAAAGCCGGGCGTGAGGAACAGCCCATTGCACGACCTGCGCGTGCGGCAGGCGGTGAACTACGGGTTCGACCGGGTGAAGATGGTCACATACCTGCGTAACAACAAGGGGATACCCGCCACATCGGGCTTTGTGCCGGCAGGGCTTCCGTCTTTCGATACGGCGAAGGTGCGCGGGTACCATTACGACCCTGCGCGCGCCAGGAAACTGCTGGCGGAAGCAGGGTATCCGAACGGGAAGGGGATGCCGGTGATCACGCTGGTGTCTATACCGCTGTATGCCGACCTGGCAGATTATGCCGCAAGGCAGTTGCAGGAATTGGGGATCAGGGTGCAGGTGGAAGTGATGCAGCGCGGCCCGCTGATCGACCAGGTGGCCAAATCGGCCGTGCCGTTTTTCCGGGCCAGCTGGATAGCGGATTACCCCGATGCGGAGAGCTTTTTAGCGATGTTTTACAGTAAAAATCCCGCGCCGCCGAACTATACGCGGTACAACAACCCGGCGTTCGACAAACTATACGAGCGCGCCCTGCAGGAAACGAACGATTCTGCCAGGTACCTGCTGTACCAGGAAATGGACAGGATGGTGGTGGCGGATGCGCCGGTGGTGCCCGTGTTTTACGACATGGTGATGCGGTTCCGGCAGCCGGAAGTGGAGGGTTTGTGGAGCGACGGGCTGAATACGCTGGAGCTGAGAAGGGTACGCATCGTGGAAAAGCGCCCTTAGCACATATACCCTATTAATATATTCATTAAGAAGGCGTTAATTTTTGACGGGGGCTTGATTATTAGGTAAGCCCGGATTAAAGGGTTACCTTTGCCCTTTCTATTCAACACTAAAATTGAGGCGTTCATGACTGCGATACTGATCTTCTTCTTTTCACATTGGTTCTTGTCACTCTTCTTCCATACATTTTTCCTTCACCGTTATGCATCTCACCAGATGTATGATACCAGCAAAGGATGGGAGCGCGTATTTTACTTTTGTACCTGGTTCTTCCAGGGTTCATCATACCTGATTCCCCGCGCTTATGGCGTTATGCACCGTATGCACCACGAATATAGCGACACCGAGCACGATCCGCATAGCCCGCACTTCTTTAAAGACGTTTGGCATATGATGATCCACACCCGTGAAATCTATGCGGCTTTCCTTTCCGGCAAGAAACTGCCTGATGCCAAGTTCACCAATGATCCTTTGCCTATCTGGGGCAGCCTGGACAAGTTCGGTGACAGCCGCTTTACGCGTATTGCCTGGATGGCTGCATACGTTGCCTTCTATATTTATTTCGCCGGCACGATGTGGTGGCTGTACCTGCTGCTGCCGATCCACTTCCTGATGGGCCCTATCCAGGGTGCAATCGTGAACTGGTGCGGTCACAAATATGGTTACAGCAACTTCGATAACGGCGACCATTCCCGCAACTCTGAGCCCTGGGGTATCTTCCTGCTGGGTGAACTGTTCCAGAACAACCACCATAAGCATAAAGACAGCGCAAACTTCGCTAAGAAATGGTTCGAATTCGATCCTACTTACCCGGTAATGCGCGCTATGCACTTCGTTGGTATTATCAAACTGCGTGAAACAGCTACGGCTAAGATCGCGGTTCCCAAGAAGACGCGGAAAGCTGCTTAAGCGGTAAATATAAATTTCTGAAGGCGATGGAGCGATCCATCGCCTTTTTTATGCCGGTGAAGGCAGGGCCAGGGTAGTATCATCCCCTAAGCTTCCTTCAGTCTTCCTTCAGTCTCCCTTCAGTCGTCGCTGGGTTGGACATTGTTTCTCCTTCTGCCGCAGTTGTCATTTTCTCCTTTCCTGTCAGCTTTTTCTCCTTTCCTGCAAGCTTTTTTGTGCCGGTAATCCCGAATTTCGGGTTATGGCGATAGTCACCAATAATATAGTTTTACATGGCGCGCATGGCGGTATCGGGAAGCAGTTTGTAGTGCGGCAAGTGAACGGGAAAGCGCTGTTGTGCAAGTACCCGGACTTTTCGCGGTACAAGCCTTCGCCGGCGCAGCGGGAAGCCCGCGACCGGTTCCGGGACGCGTCTGCATATGCCTCCGGGGCCATGAGGGAGCCCGGCCTGGCGGCGCAATATCGCGCGGTGGCGAAAAAGCGGGGCATGGCGGGGTATACCATTGCCCTGGGGATGCCATGAAAGCGCCGGAAGTCAGGCGAATAGATATGTCGGGGTATCACGGGCAGGCGGGGTTCCGGTACGCATCCGGGCCGTGGATGATTTCAGGGTGAAGGGGTAACGGTGCGGTTGACGGATGCAAATGGCAGGTTGCTGGAGGAAGGGCAGGCGGTGATGGGCGCCGGGAATATGGATTGGGTGTATCGTACGGCTAAAGCGCATGTGGTTGCAGGTACTATCAACGTACAGGCGCGGGCAGAGGATCTGGCTGGTAATACCGGTTTTGCCTGTTATAGCTGCATGTCCGCAGACGGGCGGGCCGGCTGCCGGGAAAACGGGATACGGACGGCCGTTGTAGGCGGGCAGGCGGTGCGGCCAGCGCTCGTCGGCTTCAATGGCCTGCAGGATGCAAGGCGGTTTGGTTACGGCCCGCCAGGTACCGGGTAGGATCAGGCATGCCAGCGGGGAGGTAATAGTAAATTACGTGATAAGTTTTAGTTCCGGTTGGCTACCGGAAAGACTCCTGCCGGGTAACAATTTGTCTAAAGCCGAAGAAACCAACTGATGCAGGGATTGCTAACGGATTCAGATATAGCTTGATAGTATTGTTGTTGGATGCAATTTTAGCTTTGCAATTGACGGGGGCGCATGCAGGAGAAAATAATCGCAACCGGAGTTTTAATTAGTGTAATTTACCTGTATGATTTCCATCGGCCGTAACGAAGAGCTCCTTGCTAAACTGACAGATACGCTTACACTGCTGGACGGAGAAGTACAAAGCATCATTCAGCGGTTCGACGCATCGCGGGCGCCCGTTATCGATATTTACATCACCCTGAAACATGACAAAGTGCGCAGAACGGTCATGTTGCGGTTTACCGGCATTCAGGAATTCCAGTTCTATGGCCGTAAACATAACACGGTCGATTTCCTTGGCGAATACAAGTTTCTCCAGACGGAAAAGGGCATGTACCTCAGTATAGATCCCTATATCCGGGATGGCGCCGATGTCATGGATCCGGAAGATCAGGGCTTTGTGCTGGCGGATGATGTAGAAGGCTATTTCCTGTCTCACTTTTAACAACTCCCTACGCAAATAAACTGGCTGAAACACCCCATAGGTTTTCACAAACCGCCTCCTAAATTATGTAGTTGATGGGGTATTTTTGAATAACGATTCACAACCCTCAAAACACGAATGTTATGAATACAAGGAAGATCTGGGCCAATTACAGCGTCAGCGATCTGGCGAGGACCACCGCTTTTTACCGGCAATTAGGATTCAGGCATAACGGCGCGTCGGAGCAGTTGACGAGCTTCTTTTTCGGGGATAACAATTTCGTTATACATTTCTTTCTGAAGGATGTGCTGGAGCCGGCGATGAAGGGGCCAATTTCTGACGCCAAAGCGGGCAATGAGATCATCTTTACCCTGTCTGCCGAAACGAAGGAGGAGGTGGATGCCTGGGCGAAAGAGGTGGCGGCGGCCGGTGGGACGGTCGTTTCCCAACCGGAGGAATTTGGAGAGGGGTATTACGGGTTCGTGTTTGCGGACCCTGACGGGCACCGGTTTAATGTGTTTTATATGTAATTACGGACAGGAGGGAAGGATGGACTCCGGCGGGCCCGTAGAAAGGGACAAATCATTAATAAAGTGATTGTCTAATTGTAAAGAGAATATGGAAGCTATATTGGAAGGTAAAGAAATAAGAACAGCTGATGATTTTCACAAAGCAATCAGTGAGCAACTGGAATTTCCCAGCCACTATGGAAGAAACCTTGACGCACTGTGGGATTGTATGACTGGCTGGATCGATCCACCTGCCAAAGTTGTTTGGAGAGATTTTGAATTAAGTAAAATATACTTAGGTGAATTTGCCGTTATGGCTAAGTTAATATTTGAGGATACTGAGAGGGCGCTTAAGGGATTTAATTTTGAATGTTGCTAATTACCATTTAATCCTTAAATGGAAGCTGGATATCATACGCTAAAGAGACGAACCGTTCGATAACGAATAAGCCGCCTTTATACAGTAGGGGCGGCTTTTACATTGTCATAGCGGCCAGGGAAATGTCATTTTTCCGGGAATTGTCCCTCCTCCAAAATATTTTTTCTTCCTTGTAAGTATTTTTCCAAAATTGCCGGTCCTACATTCGAAAGCGGTCTCCACGCCGTTTCGATCGGTCAACACAGAGAATATTTATCGAGATTATTAACTGATACAATCAGCCAAAAACCAGGACAAGGGGTTAGGCATATGCCGGACAGCAACCAACACATACGGGAGTTGCAAGACCAAATTGCACGTTATGACAGTGAGTCCGCGTTTGCGTCACTGTTCAGATTGCTGTATGATCGGCTAATTCGATTTTGCATGCAGTACGTGCAATCGCGGGAAGCCGCGGAAGAAGTGGTATCCGACGTGTTCGTCAGGATATGGGAGCGCCGTGCGCAGTTGAAGGATATTGCCAACCTGGAAGTATACCTGTTCGTTTCGGTTCGCAACCAGGCTTATAATTACCTGGAGAAGTACTCCGTCATGCGGGTCACCTCCATGGAAAACGGGGAATGGGAACTGACGAATATGAGCGACCCGGGTAAGGAACTGGAATGGAAGGAGATGGCCGCGCGCCTGGACCGTGAAGTAAATCAACTCCCGGACCAATGCCGCAAAGTGTTCCGCCTCATCAAAGAAGAAGGCTTCCGCTACCGGGAAGTAGCGCAGATCCTCAATATATCGCCCAGAACGGTTGAGACGCAGCTGTATAGGGCCGTCCGCCGCCTGCAGGCCGCCGTTGGACAGTGGCTCCCAGATAAGTTCCGCAAGGGCGGGATGAACGGTAAAAGGGTATATGGCAAGACACTTTTTCCTGACGGCAGAAAGAAGGGGCATGACTGATTAATTCAATACCCGGCAGGAAAAGGAAGTCCGGCTGTTCGTTAAATACCACTTGAGCACCACATAGAGATGTTGTAGGAGTTGAATGTTTTCTCTATCAAAAGGAAATTTTCAAAATAGAAGGGGAGAGGCGGTAGTGTCCACCGCGATCAAGCAGAAGCAAACCAAACGAAGCACTATTCACAGAATCAGGAAGGCCCACATGATATGATGACAAACGAAGAAAGAATCACACAGCTGCTGGCGGCCAGGTTGGCCGGCGAAGCAAGCGACGCGGAAATGCGCGAGCTGGAGACCCTCCTCGCACAAGACCCCTCGCAGCAATCGCGCGCCCACATCCTCCAGCGCTACTTCAACGATACTCCCGCCCACGCATCCGCCGATACCGAACAAGCCCTCGAACGCACCCTCGCCCGCATACGCGCCGCCGCTCCCAATGGACCACTGCCTGGTGACCCCGCCGCCGGTTCCACCGAAATGCCCGCCGGCCGCCGCGTTCTGAATGAATCCATAACGTCGCCGGCAGAAACTTCCGATAGCGCTGCCTCATCCCCGGAATCAGCCGCACCCTCCATCCGCCGCAACCGCGCCTGGATAAGCTGGACCGCCGCCGCCGCAGCCATCCTCCTCCTCATCGGAGGCGCCTGGACCTTCTGGGGCCCATCATCAACAAAACCGATCACCTTCACGGCCTTTCATCCCGAGACCGATACCGTCCGCTGGCTCCACCGTCAGAACGGGAAAGCCATCCGCGCCGTCCTCGAACTGGCCGACGGCTCCAAAATATGGCTCAACGCCGATTCCAAACTCTCGTATCCCGAACAGTTCAGCGCTCATTCCCGCGAAGTATTCCTCACCGGAGAGGCCTTCTTCCAGGTGGCCAGCTCACCGCAGAAACCGTTCATCGTCCACCTGAACAAAGGCACCATCCGCGTGCTGGGCACCTCCTTCAATGTCCGCGCATATGAAAACGAGCCCGTCCAGACTTCAGTTAGCACCGGCAAAGTGGCCTTCATCCCGAAATACAACGACGCCCGTGCGCCAGACACCTTTACATCACGCCAGACGAAAAAGTGACCTGGCATGCCGATGATATCCGTCCCGCCAAATCCACGACCTCCGGCGAAGAAGACCGTGCCTGGACAGACGGAGGCCTCGTTTTCCGCGACGCATCCCTGGAAGATATCTGCCGCGAACTGGAACGCACCTTCGGCAAAAAGTACAGTTCGATTCCGACGCGCCCCGCCATTTCAGGATGACCGGCGCCTTCCGGAACAACAGTCTCCCGGAGATACTGTTCTACCTTTCCCGATCCAAAAATTTCCGATATACCATCACAGACAGCACCCTGCTGATCAGTGAATAAATGAATCCGTTCCTATTATCAACACATTTAACGTTATGAAAGTAAGACCGCTATGCAAGCCGGGTCCCTTCCGTTCGTTGCTCCGCGCCGCCGTGTTCTGCACCGCACTCCTGTGCATGCTGGACCTCCACGCGCAGGACGCATGGGCCGCCAACAGCTCCCGGCAAAAGCAGGACCAGTCGCGGGACAATCCCCGCAAACCCACGGAAAACCGTCTCAGCCTCCAGGTGCGCGACGAGAAGCTTTCCGCCGTCCTGGATCGTATCGAACAACAGACGCCTTATGTCTTCGTGTATTCCAACGACGAGATCGCCATCTCCCGCAAAATCACCCTGCAGGTGAAAGACCGCCAGCTCAACGAGATACTCGACATGCTCTTGTCGCCCCTCAATATCCGCTATGAGCTGATCAACAATAAGATCATATTGAAACAGGGAAACGTAGGAATCGTCGTGTTCACACAGCAGGAAAATCACACCATTAGCGGCCGGGTGGTGGGTGAAAACGGCGAAGGTCTTCCCGGAGTAAATATCCGCCTCAAAGGCAAACCTGCTGTAGGCACCGTCAGCTCAGAGACGGGCGACTTCACCCTCAAAGTACCCGCTGAAGACGCCAACGGCATCCTGGTCTGCACCTATGTGGGCTATCTTTCCACCGAAGTGCCCATCGGCGGCCGCAACCAACTGACCGTACTGCTGCGCACCGATTCCAAAGACCTCAGCGAGGTGGTGATCACGGCCTATGGTTCCCAAAAGAAGAAACAGGTGACCGCCGCCATCAGCACCATTTCCACCAAGGATATCGAAAGCCGCCCGGTAACGAATATGTTCCAGGCGCTGCAGGGCACCGCGCCCAACCTCACGCTCCAGCAGGCCACGGCAGAACCGGGCGCTTCGCTGGTGCTCAACATCCGCGGCGTAGGCTCCTCACGGGCAACTCGCCCCTGATCATCATCGATGGCGTGCAGACCCAGGGCGACGGCCTCCAGAACCTCAACCCGTACGATGTGGAAAGCATCTCGGTGTTGAAAGACGCGGCGTCTTCCGCTATCTACGGTTCGCAGGCGGCCAATGGCGTTATCTATATTACCACGAAACGCGGCACCAAAGACCAGCGGCCTTCCGTTCAATACAACGGGATGTACGGTTGGCAAACGCCGACGGCGCTGCCGCGCCAGGTGGAAGGATGGGAGTATATGTCCCTCAAAAACGAGGCGCTCGTGAACTCCGGCAAAACGCCCCAGTACACGCCCCAGCAGATCAGCGACTGGAAAGCCCGCGGCTCCGAGCCGGCGTACCTCCGAGAGATGATCCGCAAATCCACCCCGCAGCAGAACCATAGCCTCAGCCTTACCGGCGGCGGCAAAAGCACCAGCTACCTGCTGTCTGTCGGTTATGTGAACCAGGGAAACATGCTGGCCAATAAATACGTGCCGGACGATCTGGACCTCGGCTACCGCCGCTACAACGCCCGCGCCAATATCAGCGTGGAAGTGAGCAAATACGTACAGGTGAACGTGAACATGGCGTACACCAAATCCTGGTTCAACCGCCAGCAGGCGGATATCGGCATCCTCATGCGCGATGCCATGCGCACCCCGGATCTATTCCGTGAAAGATTCCCTCGGCAACTTCGTGGTGCCGGCGCTCAACAGCAACAACGTGATCGCCCAGCTGGTATATGGCGGGTACAACCGAACCGAAAGGGATAACCTGCTCGGCGGCGTGGACGTTACCATCACCCCGCTCAAACACCTGAAGGTGAACCTGAACGCATCCGGTAATTACACGACCAATAACAACTACTACCGTCAGAACAAATACAGCTACGCGCCGTATTACACCACGGCCAATCCGCCGATCTACAACCAGCAGTCGAATTCATCTTACAGAGACCTCACCACCAACGTGTACGCAACGGTTGAATACGAAAATACTTTCGGCAAAGACCATTACGTGAAAGCACAGGTAGGCGGCAGGAGCGATGCCATGAACGAAGGCTACGGCCTGCGTTCCACCCGCTTCGGTACCACCAACCTGGATGCGGACTGGAGCATCGGCGGCGGATATATCCCCAAGCCCGACGGCACCCTCGATTACGCGACGATCGGTACGTATAATGACCTGACCAACCCGAACCTCTACGCGCTCAATTCGCTGTTCGGACGTTTGAACTACGTGTATAAAGACCGCTACCTGGCGGAATTCACCTGGCGGTACGACGGCTCCTCCAAGCTGGCCCCGGCCACCGGTGGCAGATGTTCCCGGCGTTCTCCCTGGGCTGGCGCGTGACCGATGAGCCTTTCCTCCTGGACTTCCGGGACAAAGTGGGTGATTTCAAGCTGCGGTATTCCTACGGACAGGTGGGCAACAGCAACATCGGCGGGTTCAATTACCTGGCGCGCGTGTCCATCAACCCGAACAAATATCCGTTCAATAACACCGCCAACCCCGGCGCAGACTTTTCGCCGTATAACGAACTGCTGGAATGGGAGATTTCCGCCATGGCCAACTACGGCGTAGACGCGGAATTCTTTAAGAACAAACTGGGCGTTTCGTTCGATTACTTCGACAAGCGGACCACCGGCATCTACCTCTTCCAGGAAGTGCCCGGCACCGCGGGCATCGGTTCCAGCCTGCAGAATTCTGGTGAAGTAAGGAACCAGGGTTGGGAACTTTCGGTTTCCTACCGTGCCAAAACAGGCGCTTTCAGTCATAATATCAGCGGCAACGTGTCCGACAACCTCAACAAAGTGGTGAAGTTCGGGCAGGAGTCCATCCGCGGGTCAGACTTCACCTACATCATCCGCGAGGGATTCCCGATCGCTTCTTACTTCGGGTATAAGTCTGACGGCCTTTACCAGAACCTGGACGACCTGAAAAATGCACCCAAAGTGCCCTTCGCTTTCAACCAGACGGTGATGCCCGGCGACGTTAAATACATCGACCGGAATGAAGACGGGGTGATCGATGCGGACGACCGTTACGTGTTCGGCAATCCCTTTCCGCGTTACACCTTCGGGCTCAGCTACAACCTCACCTGGAAGAACTTCGACTTCACCATGTTCTGGCAAGGCGTGGGCAAGCGCTCGCAGTTCCTGCGCGGCGATATCGTGGAAGCCTTCCATAATAATGAAGACCACGCCATGGTGCAGCACCTCGACCGCTGGACGCCCAACAATCCCGGCGCCACCTATCCGCGGCTGACCATCGGCACGGCCAATGCCAACAACTTCGCTTATTCCGACTACTGGATGTTCGACAGCAAGTACCTGCGCCTGAAGAACCTGCAACTGGGTTATTCACTGCCTAAATCATTCACCGAACGCGTAAAGATCCAGGGGCGAGGATTTACCTCACCGGGCAGAACATGCTGACCCTCATGCCTAAACGCTTCCGTGAAATCGGCGTAGACCCCGAGTTCACGCAGTTCGACGACAAGATGGGCTTCGCCAACTACAACGCCATCGCAGGACGTAACTATCCGAACGCGGCCACGTACGCTTTCGGGCTCGACATCAAATTCTGATAAACACACCGTTATGAAAAAATTGATCCTCACCATAGCATGCTTGTCCGTCCTCGCCGCCGGCTGCCGCAAACTGGAGCAGCCCAACACCCGCGAGTTCACGGAAGAAGCTTACTGGCGCGACGCACAGGATGCCCTCGATGCGCTCACCAGCTGCTACGAAAACATATACGCCGACGGTTTTTACTTTGGGAACGAAGCCCTCAGCGACAACGCCTTCGTGTCCGGCACCGGCTTCAGCAGCGTGTCGCTCATTGCCGGCGGCAGCTATGACCCGCGCATCCGCGCGTCCGTGAAGAATGGGGCCACCATTACCGCGCCATCCGCAAATGCAACCTCGTGGTCCTCAACATCGGCCGCGTACCGAATATGGACGAAACCCTCCGCAAGCGGATCGTGGCGGAAGCGAGGTTCATCCGCGCATGGGCTTACTTCAATATGACCGACTGGTTCGGCAGCGTACCGTTCTACCTGGACCTCATCTCCGTAGACGCTTCCCGCACCATCGGCCGCACCGGCCGGGACGAAGTGGCCAAATTCGTGCTCGATGAGCTGTCCGCCATCCGTAACGACCTGCCCACTAATTCCCAGTACGCGGAAAAGGACCGTGGCCGCGTTACCCGTGGCGCCGCCATCGCCCTGGCTGCCAGGGTACGCCTCTGGAAAGGGGAATGGGACCTGGCCGCCCAGGAATACGCCCTGCTCATGAACGGCAACCAAAACGGAACTTACGGGCTCTCAGGCAGTTACGAGAACCTGTTTAAAGCAGCCAATGAATTCAATAACGAAACCATCTTCGACCTGCAATATGGCGGCGGCCGCACCTACAGTACCCAGCGCAGCTTCCTGCCGCAGACGGTGGCGCTGCTCCGGAGCGTGCTGGTGCCCACGCAGGACCTGGTAGACGATTACATTATGACCAACGGGAAAGGCATCCGCGAAGCCGGTTCGGGGTATGATGAAAACAACCCTTACGCCAACCGCGACCCGCGTTTCAATGCCACGATCCTCCATCATGGCTCCACCATCGTAGATTTCAACGGCGCTACCCAGACCATCCTCACGCAACCGGGTTCCGTACCGGCTACCAACAGCGTGGACGACCAGGGCGCTTCGCCTACCGGGTACTACTTCCGGAAACATTACGACCCCACCGCCGCCAACTATGCCTCCGGGCTCAACCTGCCGCTGATCCGTTATGCGGAAGTGCTGCTGGGCTTCGCCGAGGCGAAGAACGAACTGGGCCAGCTGGATGCCGACACCGAACAAGACCATCCGCGCGCTGCGCGTCAGGGCCGGGTTCACCGATGCCGGGGCTACCGAATTCCCGGCCGGGGCCGATAAAGAGGCATTACGGGATATCATCCGCCGCGAAAGGAGGGCCGAACTGGCTTTCGAAGGGCTCAGGGCTTTCGATATCCGCCGCTGGAAGACGGCTCAGACCGTGCTGGCTAAGCCGGTCCGCGGGATCAAGGTGACCTCCGGCGCTTTCAACAAAGACCCCAACGGGTACATCATCGTGGAGAACCGCCGTTTCGAGAACCCGAAACATTACCTCTGGCCGGTGCCCACCGCCGAGCGCGACCAAAACAGGAACCTGGGTCAAAACCCCAGTGGTAACAATATTCAACCATCAAATTCAATCGCATAGTCATGTATAGAATACTTTCCATCGTAACCTTGCTCGCCGCGGTATTGGTTGGCGGATGCAAAAGGATGATTACTCGCTGAATACCAACATCCAGCCGGTCGGCAAACTCACCGCGCCGCTTCATAACAAATTCACCAAGCTCCAGCCCGCCACCAGCGCGTCGGTCCTGTTCGAATGGGACCAGGCCCGCGCGGAAGACGGATCGCTGGTATTATATGAAGTGGCCTTCGATAAAGAGAGCGGCGACTTCAGCAACCCCATCGCCCGGATCCCTTCCGATGGCGGCGGGGTGCAGAATAAGCTGAACCTGTCTCACAAAGACCTGAACAGCCTGGCCGGCAAAGCGGGGATTCCCGCGCTGGGGACCGGTAAGATCAAATGGACCGTATTGGCATCCAAAGGTTTCAACATCCAGCCGGCGAAAGAATCCCGCTCCATTGAAGTGGAACGCCCGAACGGCTTCGCAGAAATCCCGGTGGACGTATACCTCACCGGAGATGCTACCGAACAGGGCGCCGATCTCTCCAAAGCCATGAAACTCAAATCCGTGACCGCGGGCGTGTTCGAGATCTACACTTCGCTGAAAGACGGCAAGTACAAGTTCACCGACCGCAACGCCGGTACCCCGAACGTCTTTTCGCTGGACGGCGGCCTGATCAAGGAAGGCGGCGAAAACACCCATGCCGGCGGCACTAAAGTGTACCGCCTGCGCCTGGATTTCAACAACGCAGCGGTTACCGTTACCGAGATCCCGGGCATCGGCCTGTGGTTCGCGCCCAATGATCAGATCATGCACGAACTGACCTACGCCGGCAACAGCACCTGGTCGTTCACCGATAAAGTGATCACCTTCAGGCAGGAAAGCTGGGGCCGCGACGAGCGCTACAAGTTCCGCATCAACGTAAAGAACGGTGGAGTGGACGGCCAGGAATGGGTAGGCAGCTCGAACGCCGACAACCAGCGCCCGACTTCCGCCACGCCCTTATCGTTCTGGGAACTGCGGCCCATTTCCAACAACGACCGCTGGAATTTCTGCTACAAGTTCAAGACCGAAGTGGATACCCGCCCCTGTGACGTGTTCGTGTATTTCCGGGCCGATAAGGCGTATACTCATGAAGTAATTGTCAAATAACAAACCCGCAACATGCTGAAAATCATTAAATATAGTGCTACGCTGGCCATGATGGCCGTTTCGTTCACCGGCTGCCTGAAAGAGCCGGTGGACGATGGCCCGGGGCCGGGCGCGGGTAAGAAGACCTACGTTTTCAATTGGCCGTCGATCGCCGATTCCACGTACAACTCGCTGATGGGCGGTTTCTATAATGCCACCGGCAGGTACTTTAACGAGAACCACAGCGGCAACACCACGTTCCATTACTGGCGCAACGCCCATGGGCTGGATGTGCTCCTGGATGCGTATATCCGGAAAAACGATCCCCAGATCAAGGCCCGGATGGACGATCTGCTGGAGGGCATGAAGGTTAAGAACGGCAACACCTATATCAACCATTTCTACGATGATATGGAATGGATGGCGCTGGCCTGTATCCGTGCCTTCGAAGTAACCGGCGATGCGAAGTACAAAACCGTTGCCGAAACCCTGTGGACCGACATCAAGGGCGGCTGGGACGATACCTGGGGCGGCGGGATCTATTGGAACAAGGAGCGCAAGAACAAAAACACGCCCGCAAACGCGCCCGCCGGCATCATCGCGGCGCGTTTGTACCTGCTCAACCACAAGCCCGAAGACCTGGACTGGGCCCGGAAGATCTACCAGTGGCAAAAGAACAACCTGGTAGACCCTGTTACCGGCCTTGTATGGGACGGCCTGGACGGTACCGGCACCAACAAAAACTGGAAATTCACTTATAACCAGGGCGTTTTCATCGGCAATGCCGTGGAGCTTTACAAGATCACCGGCGAGGCCGTATACCTGAACGATGCCCTCAAAACCGCCAATAATTCCCTCACGGGCGACCTGACCCAGGGCAATGTCATGAAGGACGAAGGCGCGGGCGACGGCGGGCTGTTTAAAGGCATCCTCGTCCGTTACCTGATGCTCCTGATCACCGACGGCAACGTGCCGGCGGCTGACGCGGGCAAATTCGTGAGCTTCCTGAAGGTAAATGCCGAGACGTTATGGCTCCAGGCAACCACCCGTCCACAGATCCTTTTCGGTGGCAAATGGAACGCTATGGGATCTACGGTAGACCTGAGCACCCAGCTTTCCGGCTGCATGCTGATCGAGGCGGCGGCGGAGTTGAAGAAGCGGGAGCTGATAGAATAGCCGGATTTCATATTAAACCAGCAACTCCTTATAGCGGGCGATCTCTTAAGAGGTCGCCCGTTTGCGTATGGGACTTTTCGTGGATTTGACCGATAGGGGCCTGAAATCGCCGGTTCAGGCAGGCGAGGGGTTCCCGCCAGGAATCATGACAATTCCTGGCGGAATAATTTCCAGGTTCGGTTGTTTTAGTTCCGGGTTAATTGAATTGATTTAATGCGTTGTACGTGAGTTATTTAAAATAAAATTTGTTTGCATAGATTTTAAAGGAATTGTCATGGTATCCTGCGGGATTTATGCCGGTGCGGCCGGTTTCGTTCGTTTAAAGTCCAACGGCGACGCAAAGTTTATAAAACCGGGAATCCTGCAAATTATAGCATGGATATAATGCATTGATTGCTAACTTACCTCTATCCCTCGTTCTTCCTATTTTCTATGATAATTTACGTTATGTTAAATAGAATATAGTGCTTTTCCCGGTCCCTCTCCTTAATGTGTTTATTTGGTACATTTCATGGATGATGCGTTTTACGCAAACACTACTGGGAAAGTTTTCCATTTGCATGTTGAAAGGCTTCCTGCCCTTTTATCAGGGTCATTCATTTGGTTTGGTGGAAAACCATGCTAATCGAAACATGAGCAAGGCTGAAAATCCCCCGCGCCAGGATGAAAACAGCCTTTCCCAGGCGGACGGTATTTTGGAAATTTGAACTGTTCGTTTTTCTCTGTATGCTTACATCTATCCACTCAGACACACCCTCTACGCCCGGACTGTTCGCCGTCCAGATCGACATTGGCGCCAGTCAGCCCGGGTCTCCGGTCCTGCATATTTCGCTGACCGTGGACCAGCGCACGCGGCAGATCACAGGTACCGGGCATTTAAAATCCGGGGACCTTCATCCCGCGTCCGGGCTTTCTTTCCTGAAAGGATATTATTTCGCTACGCCGGCCTCTCCCATTGTAGAATTCCCCAACGTGCTGATTATCATGGGCATGCCTTACCTGGCGCGGCCTTTCAGCAATGTCATCCCTCAACCTAATATGGAAATTTTTCTGGAACTGGATAGCGCCTGGAAATCAGGTTATTGTACCTACAAGTATGAAACCGACGGCGAATGGTTCACTGTCGCCAATTCGCCGGCCGGTTTCATGGAACCACTGATGCTGGCAACTGTCATCTGATTGCATTTTTGCGTCCTATTTGATCCCTGTTTTCCATAAACCTTCAGTTTTCACTAAGTAACACACATGAAACGAGCACCGGCGCCGGTTCTCCCGCGCCGGTTTCTTCATCTCCATGCAAACAAATAGCCATCCCCGGTCAGTATGCAGACCGGGGTTTTTAATGGGTACACATAAAGAACGATCCCCGGCCTGATGGCAGACCGGGGATGTAATATGTGATGCGAAGCGGCTTTTAGCCTCAGGGCGCGTAGAGCTCGTTTTTGATGGCGAAAAGTACCAGGCCTGTGCGCGATTTGATCGCCAGCCTGTCGAACAGTTCCTGGCGGTAGTTGTCGATCGTATGGGGACTTAGTTTCATCTCCGACGCGATCTCCTTGTACGTCAGCTCGGAACAGCACAGCCGCAGGAAGGTGATCTCATTATCGCTCAGCTGCACCTGCAGGGCGCCCGGAGTGGGATTGTCCTGGATGCTGCGGAGCATTTTGGCGGAGATCAGTTCGTTGAGGAAGTACCCTTGTTCGTGGATGGTCCGGATGGCCTGGACTACGTCTGCAATGCGGGACTCCTTCACCAGGTACCCTCCAGCGCCGTTTTTAAGCATCTTGATGATGGGCTTGTCGTCCTCAAAAGTGCTGAGTGCCAGTATCTTCACGTCCGGGTGATGCTGTTTGAGCCACTGGGTGGATTCGAAGCCGTCCATCACGGGCATGTTGATGTCCATCAACACCACGTCGGGCGCCGGCGAGCTCATGAGCCGTTCTTTCATTTCTGCGCCATTCGATGCTTCGAAGGCCAGCCGGATGTCCGGGTATTCGGACAGCAGCAGCGTCAGTCCCTGCCGGAACAGCGTATGATCGTCGACGATAGCGAGGTGTATGGTTTTATGTTGCATGTGGCTGATTTAAACGGGGAACGGTGATGGTGACGGACGAGCCTTTGCCGGGCGCCGACCGTATATGGGCCGAGCCGCCGATCATGGCGGCGCGTTTGCGGATATTCTGGAGGCCCATCCCCGACCGTTTCGCCAGCGCGGCTTCAACGTCGAAGCCGGCGCCATCATCGGTGAGCGTGAGCGTCAGGGTGTTATCCAGCCAGGCCTGCTCTACCGTTACGCTTGACGCCTGGGCGTGTCGGATGATATTGTGCAGCGTTTCCTGGAATATCCGGAAGACAAATAATTCAGTTTCAGGGTGTTTAGGCATGCCCGTGAGGCTGCCTTTGCGGTGGACCTGGTAGCGGCCGGACTTCTCCAGCCAGTCGAGCTCGAATGCGATGGCATCCTGCAACCCCTTTCCTACCAGCTCCTCCCCGTGCATCAGCCGCGAGAGCGCCCGGATCTCCCGGATAGACCTCCTGGCCAGGGCTTCTGCCGCGGCAATTTTCTCTGCGGCCTTTTCCTTGTCTGACAGGTCTACCGCGCTGAGCGTGATCGTCATCAGTCCCAGTAATTGGTTGATATTGTCGTGCAGATCGTTGCCGATGGTTTTGAGGGTTTGCTCCTGCACCTCCATCTGGGTCTGCAGCAGTTCTGTCCGGAAAGCGTTGCGCATGCGTTCCGTTTCTTCCAGGTGCTTCTTTTTCCGCGCGTTATAGACGCTGACGTAAACGATCAGGAACACCGGGGCGATCAGGAAGATGGCGCTGACCCAGATGATGAGGGTTAATATTTCGTTTGTCGGTACCTGCATATAAAAGCGTAAGTCCAGCTGCCATATAGCAACACATTCAGGACTTTAAATATAACATACCGGAGCGAATACCGGATGCCTTCCACGGAAGAAGCTTCCAGGAGGTAATGAAAAAAACGTAAGTGGCGATGCCGCCGAAGTAGAACATGAGCGTCCCGCTCACCCACCAGAACGGCGGATGGGTAGCGAGGCGGACGTACTTATCGTCGCGCAGCACATGATAAAAATAATACAGGCAGGCGATTACGGCGGCAACTGACAACAGGATGGCCGTATGCCGGGAGTAATAAGCTAAGCCGCCAGACAGGGTTTCGGTGACCCAGGCGGCGAGGAAGACGGCTCCCCAGGCCAGTGGGACCCATGGTTTTAATCCGTAAGGTTTGATCAGGTGGTACAGGAAGGTGGTGATGACGAAGCATTCGGCCAGCAGGTAGAAGTTATAAAGGGGCGCATTGGGCGCCTCCAGCACGGTCCGCATGTAAATACCGCCGGTCTCGACCAGGCAAACAAGAAAAAGGTAGAATGGGAACCGCCTCCACACCGGGTCCTTATCCCGCCGGAGGCAGAAAAGGGCGGTGAGGAAGCAGATCCATTCAATTACCGTGTTGACGGTGAAATAGTGCATTATTTATAGATGTATTTTTTTAGTGCTGTCGACATTCGGGGCGATGAACAGCGCGCCACGGGCAAAGCAGTTTTTAGGCGGAGGGCACATTTCGCCGTTGTTTTCAGGATCATCATCGATCGGAGGCGCCGTGAGGATCATGCCCACGTGCGGGTGGTTGTCCGGCTTCACCTGGATGTGGTCGATGTGTTTCCTTTCTTCTCTTCGCGGGTGGTAACCATGACCATGGTGGTGTGCCCCCAGTACGGTTTCACCGGGATGTGGCCGATCTCGCCTTCCGGTTTGGGCGTTGGGTAATTGTCCGCGTAATTGCCGAGGTAAAAGCGTACCCCGCTCATCTTATCGCGCTGCATGACGCAAAGCAGGGCGTGGATTCGTTCCGTGGAGAACCAGATGCTGCGGGTGTGCGCCGAATCCTGGGGATCTTGGCGCCATAACGGGCGATCATGGCAAATGCGGTATCTACCGACATCAGCGCTTCGTCCGGTACGATGGTTTTGGAGTTGCAGACGTACTCCGAGGAATCTGTGGCGGGTGGCCGATGGCCGCCTCCGGCGCCATTCGAATTGGCCCACCAGTAACCTGCCGCAACGCCGGCGGCCAGGGTCAGGGCTGGGATCAGGATTGATTTAAATGTACTCATATAGGTTGTTATTGCATGCAAGTGGAAGGATACGGGATTTGCCTACGGTTTTCAAGGTGATCCAAATTACCGTTTTTCACCACATATTCCGAATAACCACTGATGTAAATTTCGTATCCCCGCCCTATCGCCGGAAGGTGTTTTCGGCTCCCTTAAAAGCCGTTTTCGGGGTCGTGCGATCCGTTCCTGCGCTTCTTGCGTCTAAACGGCTGTACCTGTTAACGCTTTGGCGCTTATTTTAATGAATGGGGTCATTTGAATTTGTGCAGTAAATAAAGCCGGAGAAACAAGGCAGTGCTTCACATTTAATTGTAAGCACACCTTAGGTTACAGCCATTTAGCTTCATAAAAATATTGAATAGTCCACGTTTATGCTGTGTAAATCAATGAACAATATTGTTGTTGAAAATGAGGATTCCTATCCGCTTTGCCCGTCTTTTTCCGACAGGGGATTTCCGTAACTTGTGGCCATAATCTCGAAAAACTCCAGGATTTCTGTCTGTCCCTTCCCGGTACGGCAGAAGGATTCCCGTTCGGGGAAACGACCCTCGTGTTCACCGTCATGGGTAAAATGTTTGCGCTGGTAGATGTGGATGCCTTCGAAAGCGTCAATCTCAAATGCGACCCCGAGGAAGTGGAAGAGCTCCGCGAAAGATATGAAGCCGTGCAGCCGGGGTACCATATGAATAAAAAGCATTGGAATACCATCCTGTTCGACGGCTCCATCCCGGATCGCCTCCTGCTGGAATGGACCCGCAAGTCATACGATCTCGTGGTGGCCAAGCTCCCCAAAAAGGTCCGCGAGCAGTTGGGATAAAAGCGAACCGCCGCGGCCTGGGTACACCCAAACCGCGGCGGTTCCTATATACATGAGCTATACTTTAATCTAACGACGGGTCGATCAGCAGGATGGTCTTCCCCTTGCTTTTGGCCGCCCGGCTGTCTGTGATGGCTAAAGGCGCCTGGTCCAGGGAGCAGCCGGCGATCCACCGGCACGGTAAGCCTGCCGTTATCCACCAGTTCCCGTAGCGCATCGAGCGATGCCGTGGTGCCCTGGGTTTCGAAGTTGCCGCCTTTCAGGCCCAGTTCATGGATATGGTCTTTGTCGGCCACGAACTGCGTGGTGCTGACGTGCCCGCCTTTCTTCACCAGCGGCAGCATCCTTTCAAATCCCGCTTTATTGCTCACCAGATCGATCAGGGCATCGGCTCCGCCAGCGAACTGTTCTTCCACCGGGGAGGTTTTGTAATTGATCGTCTCCGCAGCGCCCAGCTTCCGGATCCTTTCGGCAGACGCTTCATCTGAAACCGTTGCGATGACATGGATCCCTTTGCCTGCGGCGATCTGCGTTAAGAACGAGCCCACGCCGCCGGTAGCCCCGATAACCAGGAGTTTTTGCCCTTCGGATATACCGGACCGTTCCAGGATCTGCAGGGCGGTCATCCCCGCCGTAGGCAGCGACGCTGTGTCTGCCAGGGAAATGGAGTGTGGCGCTAACGCAATAGCGGCCGTATCCGGCACGGTCACGAACTCAGCATAGGAGCCTTCGCCTACCGGGTTGTGCAGCATTTGCCCGTATACTTTATCGCCGGCCCTGAACCGGTCAACCCCGGCCCCGACGGCGTCCACGACCCCGGCGCCGTCTACCCCAGGATGAGCGGGAACACGTGGGGCATGTGGTTTTCAAGGATGCCGTCTACCAGCTTCCAGTCGAACGGGTTGAGCCCCGCCGCGGCGAGCCGGATGCGGAGGGTGCCGTCTTTAACGGGCGGCTCGGGCAGGTCCATGACCTGGGGCGTGCCTTTGAATTGATTCACTGCTACAGCTTTCATACGATAACGGATTGAAGGTCAATTTACGGAAAATCCCCGGCGGGGCACAAAAAAGCGTGTACCGCTTACCGGTACACGCTTTAAAAAGTTCCTATGCGCCTCAGCGGGGTTTGCTGGGTTTACGGCCACCGCCATGGGAAGCCTTACCGCCTTTGCTGGCGATCGCGCGTTGTTTTCTTTGTCCATTGCCGCAAAGCCCCTTCTGCTGGGCGTGCGTTTTGTGTTTCGCCATGAGCAGCGGCATCGCCATCGGCTACTTCCGCTTCACGCTGATTCCGACGATCGGTGGCATCCAGTTCGTTTTCGTCATAGCCTTCCAGCTTTTGGTTCTTGTCGTCATTGTATTCCTGTTCTCCGTAACGTTCCTGCCTGTTGGCGTCTTTCATCAGCATGTTTTCGTGATGTTGCTCCTGCATGTCAGTAGGTTTTGTTCGTGTGACCATAATTGTAAGGATTTGATATGGTTATGGAATCAGTTTCAATGTCTTCCATGACAACTACGGTAATTACCATGCCAATGCTCCGGGAGTTATACATATAAAAGAATCCAAAATGATACAGGCTGATTAACAATTCACTAACGCAACACTATGAGAATCACCTACTTGTTTGTGTAAGGAAACGACTGTGGAAATATTGCGGCAGTTTGGGACAAGCGGGCCGGGCGGGCAACAAAAAGGCAAGGGTTGCCCCTTGCCTTTCTTTTTTGGAGAAGATCCTGCTTACAGGCTTTCCAGTTTCTTTTTCACTACTTCTACTTTATCGTTCATGTTCTTGATAGCGTAGATTTTCTGGAGGGCGTACAGTGCGCTTTCGTAAGTGCGTTTGTCGCTTGCTTCCAGGTTTGCGCCCTGGGCGGTGAAGCCTGCGTCAGCTTTTTCGAAGAAGGGCAGCGCCTGGTCCATCAGGCCTTGTACTTTCCCTTGCAGTTCTTTTGCTTTGGGGCCGGTTTGTTCCTTGCTGGTCAGGAGTTGAGCTCCTTGTTGCTGGCAACGGCGCGGTTGAAGTAAAGTGCGCCGAGCTGGAAGTTGGCGGTTGCGTCGTCGGCTTTGAGGGCCAGCGCCTTCTTGTAGGCTTCTTCCGCTTTGTTCATCAGCGCATCGTAATTAGCGGGTTTCGCTATATCGTTGCCTTTCTCATCGCGGGGTTCGCTACGTTATCGAGACGGATGGCGTAATCGAGTACGAGGTTGAAATCGCTGGGATTGTCGTTCACCTTTTTCTCGAGCATGCTCAGCAGCTCATCGGTTTTACCGGTTTTGCTGTAATAGAGCATTTCCATATCGTTGAAGCGCTTGTCTGCCGGGAAGAGGCCTTTCGCTTTTTCGATGGTGCCGAGCCAGTTGGCGTTGTCGCCACGCTCTTCATAAGCCTGTGCCAGTACTACGTACAGGGCGGGCTCGGTTTTGAACTGGAGGTCGGCTGCTTTTTCAGCAGGTCGAACGCTTCGTCTTTCTTACCGGCCTGCTGAGCGGCATAGCCGGCGTAGAATACCATGGCGGTGTCTGTAGGGATCTTGCCGCCGAGTTCTTTACCGTTGTAATAGTCGCGTACTTCAACGGCTTTCTTGAAATAAACGAAGGAGGAATCCCATTTCTGCTCGTTCAGGTTGCCATAACCGGCGTTACCGATGGTGGCGTATACGTTGAACATGCGGTTGTTCATTTCCAGGAGGGCTTCCGGGAGTTTGGGGTTGATCTCGAGGGCTTTTTGAAGGCTTCGAAAGCAACTTCCGCGTCGGCCGCGCTTTTATTCTTGGTGGCGAGGGCTTCGTAGATCTTGCCTTTTACGTACCAGGTTTTAGCGTCGTCCTTCGTTTTTTCATGAGCGAGCGCCGCCTCGATGTCAGCTTTCGCCTGGTCGATCTTGTCGCTTTTCAGGTATTCATCTGCACTGTTCACTTTCGCTTTCTGCGCCATGGATGCAAATCCGGCGCCGCAAAAGAGAAGCGTTACAAATAGTTTTTTCATGTGGCTCAGGTTTTTAAATAATTATCGTTAATTGTTAGTGGTTTACTCTTCCGTAGGCTGACCGGCTGCTTCGCCTTCAGCTGCTTCGCCGGCAGTGTTTTCTGTACCTTCAGCGCCCTCCGTTGCTTCCGTACCTTCAGCGCCTTCGGCGTTTTCCACGATCTCATCTTCTTCCTGCTCATCGAGGCGGGCTACTGCGGCGATCTCGTCAGACTCGTCCATACGGATCAGTCTTACGCCCTGCGTAGCGCGGCCTGCTTCGCGGATATCGGCCACCGCCATGCGGATGGTGATACCGGATTTACAGGTGATCATGAGGTCGTTGGTTTCGGTAACGTCTACGATGGAGATCAATGGACCGGTCTTTTCGGTTACGCTGATAGTCTTCACCCCTTTGCCCCCGCGATTGGTAATACGATACTCTTCGATGTCGGTACGTTTGCCGAAGCCTTTTTCGGAAACTACGAGCACGGTTTTCGTCTTGTCTTCCTTATCAACACAAATCATACCAACCACTTCATCTTTCTCATTATCCACCTCGATACCGCGTACCCCGATGGCGCCGCGGCCTGTGTCGCGCACGGTATTTTCAGGAAAGCGGATCGCGCGGCCGCTCTTCACGGCCATCATGATCTCGCTGTTACCGTTGGTGAGCTTGGCTTCCAGCAGCTGGTCGCCGTCGTTTACCGTAATCGCGTTCACGCCATTTGTGCGGGGACGGCTGAACTCTTCCAGCAGGGTTTTTTTGATGATACCGTTGCGGGTGCAGAGTACGATGTAATGGTTGTTGATGAAGTCTTTGTCGCCCAGGTCCTTGATATCGATGATCGCGCGGATCTTATCGTCTGACGGCAGCTGGATGAGGTTCTGGATAGCGCGGCCCTTGCTGGATTTTTCTCCTTCGGGGATTTCATACACCTTCAGCCAGTAGCAACGGCCTTTTTCGGTGAAGAACAGCATGGTATGGTGCGTAGAGGCCACGAACAGGTGCTCGATATAGTCCTCGTCGCGCGTTTTGCCGCCGATGGCGCCGCGGCCGCCGCGTTTCTGCTGACGGTAGTCGTAGGCGGAAGTACGCTTGATGTAGCCCAGGTGAGAAATGGTGATCACCACGTCTTCTTCGGCAATGATATCTTCGATACGCATTTCTGCGGCCAGGTACTGGATCTCGGTCTTTCTTTCGTCGCCGAATTTCTTCTTTACTTCTTCCAGTTCCGTTTTGATGATCTCCATCCGCAGGCCTTCGTCGCCCAGGATTTCCTTCAGTCTGCCGATCAGTTGCATGATTTCTTCGTATTCGTCGCGGATCTTATCGCGTTCCATGCCTGTCAACCTTTGGAGGCGCAGTTCGAGGATCGCTTTCGCCTGGATCTCGCTCAGCCCGAAGTTGGACATGAGGCCTTCGCGCGCCAGGTCTGGCGTGGCGGAGTTGCGGATCAGGAGATGACTTCGTCGAGGTGATCGAGCGCGATGAGGTAACCGGCGAGGATGTGGGCTTTCTTTTCCGCTTCGCGCAGTTCGTACTGCGTACGGCGGGTCACCACTTCGTGACGGAACTCGATGAATTCCACCAGGAGGTCGCGCAGGTTCATGATACGCGGGCGGCCTTTCACGAGCACAACGTTGTTGATGCCGTAAGAGGTCTGCAGCTCGGAGTATTTGTAGAGCTGGTTGATGATCACGTTGGGGATGGCTTCGCGTTTGAGATCGATCACCAGGCGCATGCCTTCGCGGTCGCTCTCGTCGCGCACGTCGGAGATGCCTTCGATTACTTTATCGTTCACCAGCTGTGCGATCTTCTGGTGGAGCACAGCCTTGTTCACTGGTACGGAAGCTCGTAAATCACGAGCCTTTCCTTGCCGGTCTTGGACGTTTCGGAAGTAACCTTTCCACGAACCACAACCCTTCCGCGGCCGGTCTCGAAGCCTTGCTTTACGCCTTCGAAGCCGTAGATGGTGCCGCCCGTAGGGAAGTCCGGCGCTTTGATGTATTTGATGAGCTCTTCAGTAGTAATGTCTTTGTTGTCGATCATGGCCACCAGACCGTCTACCAGTTCGGAGAGGTTGTGGGGCATGATGTTGGTGGCCATCCCTACCGCGATACCGCTGGCGCCGTTGGCGAGCAGGTTGGGAATGCGGGTGGGCAGCACGAGCGGCTCCTGGAGGGTGTCGTCAAAGTTGAGGGTGAAATCTACCGTTTCCTTGTCGAGATCTTCCAGCATGGCTTCCGCGAACTTCTGGAGGCGCACCTCCGTATAACGCATGGCCGCAGGCATGTCGCCGTCAATGGAACCAAAGTTACCCTGACCGTCGATCAGCATGTAGCGGAGCGACCAGGGCTGGGCCATACGCACCATGGTGTCGTATACGGACGAGTCGCCATGCGGGTGGTATTTACCCATTACGTCCCCAACAACACGGGCAGATTTCTTGTAAGGTTTGTTGTGCGTGTTCCCCAACTCGTACATGCCATACAGCACACGGCGGTGAACAGGTTTAAAACCATCTCTTACATCCGGCAGCGCCCGGCCCACGATCACCGACATGGAATAATCGATGTACGCGGTCTTCATCTGCTCCTCAATGTTGATCTGAACAATTCTACCTTCCTTTTGATTGCCTTGATTGTCCGTATTCTCTATCATTATGTTATTGGTTTACAGGTTTTTCCGTATCCTTAAATAAAGAGCAAATATAACGAATTAAGGCCGTATTCAGGCCCTTTGGGGCTAATTGTGAATAAAAATGGGGAATATTCCTACTTTCGCGTCATCTCCGGTAAATGTTCTATATATCTTAAAATAGATATATACCAGCTGATTTGAAATTGGCAGGCAATTTGTTTATAACCCTATGAAAATCAACCCGTATACCGGAATGAAAACAATTCATCGGATGTGCTCGCAAACTCACTTGTCTGAACATTCGCCGGAATTTATTGTTTTCGTTTGGTAGTTTTTAACCATCGAGTCTCTTATGAAGCATGTTCTATTGTTTGGCGCCGGCAAGTCAGCGACCGTTCTGATCGATTACCTGCTGGCCAATGCGCCCCGGCAAAATGGCATATCACCGTGGTGGACAACGACCTCATGCTGATCAAATCCAAGATCGGTAAGTCGTATTACGCCACAGCGGCGGCTATTGACGTGAAAGACCCCTCCGTCCGCCAACCCCTCGTGAAGGAGACCGACCTCGTCATATCGCTCCTGCCCCCGCCCTCCACATCGTGGTGGCCCGCGACTGCCTCGAGTTCGGTAAGAACCTCCTCACCGCTTCTTACATCGACCCGGAGATCCGCAAGCTCGAAAAAGAAATAGAACAGGCCGGCCTCCTCTTCATGTACGAAATGGGCCTGGACCCCGGGATTGATCATATGTCCGCCATGAAACTCATCCAGTCCATCGAAAAGAAAGGCGGCCAGATCTCCTGCTTCCGCTCCTATTGCGGCGGCCTCATCTCCCCGAAAGCAACGACAACCCCTGGCAATACAAGATCTCCTGGAACGCCCGCAACGTTGTGCTGGCAGGTGCTTCCGGCGCCATATACCGCGAAAAGGGCAAGGTGAAGGAAGTGGAATACGAACAACTGTTCGACCAGTCCAAAACCATCCAGGTGCCCGGCCTGGCAAACTCGCCTGGTATCCCAACCGCGACTCCCTCAACTATGTCGATATCTACAACCTCACCGGCGTACCCACGTTCATGCGCGCCACCCTCCGGTACCCCGACTTCTGCGAAGGCTGGAACGCGCTCGTGCGGCTGGGGCTGACGGACGATAAGAAGAAACGCCCCACAGACAAGGTGCCCTACTTCAACTGGGCCGCCCAGAACATCCCGGTCAACGAATCCCTCAGCCACGAGGAAAACATCGCGGGCTTCCCGGGCGTCAGCAGCAAAAGCAAAGTCATCCGCCAGCTGAAATTTTTGGGCATTTTGAACGGGGATTTGATTAACTTAGGGAACAAACCAATGCGGGCGTTTTACAGCACGTTCTCGAAGCCCGCCTGAGAATGGAGCCTTCCGACAAAGACATGATCGTTATGCTGCACGAAATCGAATTCGAACGGCGTAACATGAGCACGAAATTATCCAGTTATATGATCGTGCAGGGAGAAGATAACCTGCGCACCGCTATGGCAAAAACCGTCGGACTGCCCCTCGGCATCCTGGCCAAACTGGTCCTCTCCGGGCAGGTAAGCCTCACAGGACTTCAGATACCGGTCATGCCCGAAATCTACAATCCCGTCCTCCGGGAACTGGAGGAATTCGATATCAGGTTCGAGGAAGCTTTCGATTAATCATCGACACAACTTAACAGCCAACGATTCAACCACAACCCTTACGGGATCAGGTCATTTTTCCTATGACTACTCCTAGCTAGAGGAGGTTGAACATGTGAATGAACGGGCCGTCCCGATAAGCGCGGGACGGCTTTCTTTAATCCCCGTCAACGAAAAAGGCAGCGAACCCGCTGCCTTTTTTATGGAACCAGTTATTGCCGTAGTAATTCCAGTAATTCCTTCACCCCTTGCGTTGCCGGTTTCTCTATTAGCGTCCAGTCATGGGAATCACTCACCGCGGGGATCTTCTTGTCGATGATATACCGCGGCACGTCCGGACGGAGGTAATTGACCAGTCCCGCCGCGGGATACACGTTCAGGGATGTCCCGATCAGAACGAACACATCCGCCTGCACGATCTCCAGCACTGCCGGCTGGATCATGCTCACGTCTTCCCGAACCACACCACATGCGGCCGGAATTGTCCGCCGTCTGGCGCCAGCTGCCCCATCTGAATATCTTCCCGGATATCATACAGCACGGTCTCATCATGCACGCTGCGCATTTTGAGGATCTCGCCATGCAGATGCAGCACACGGGTAGACCCGCCGCGTTCGTGGAGATCGTCGATGTTCTGGGTAATGATTCGCACATCGTACCACTGCTCCAGTTGTGCCAGGCCCGTATGGGCGGCGTTGGGTTGTGCGGCCAGTACGTCCTGGCGGCGCAGGTTGTAAAAATCCTGCACCAGGGAGGGGTTCTTCTGCCAGCCCATGGGCGAGGCAACTTCGTAAACGTCGTGGCCTTCCCACAATCCGTCGGAGTCCCGGAAGGTGCGGAGACCGCTCTCGGCGCTGATGCCAGCGCCGGTGAGCACGACCAGTTTGGGTTTCATGACTATCGGGTTTAAAAGAAATGACAGGCTTACATGCCTGCCATTTCCATGATTTTTTCGAATTCTTCGGGCTTCACCGTTCCGACCGATAACCGGCCCAGCCGGATAAGGTCCATGTTGGCCAGGCTTTTCTCGGCTTTGATCTGCGCCAGGGTGACGGGCTTCTTCAGCTTTTTCACCGGCGCCAGGTCTACCGCCAGCCAGGCGGGATCGGGCGTGGTCGGGTCCTGGTAGGATTCTTTTACCACTTTGGCGATCCCGACGATCTCGAGGCCTTCATTGCTGTGGTACCACAATACCTGGTCCCCTTTTTTCATGGAGCGGAGGTTGTTGCGGGCGGCGTAGTTGCGGACACCGTCCCAGAACGTCTGCTTGTCTTTCACGAATTGGTCCCAGGAGTATTTGAACGGTTCCGATTTCACTAACCAATATTGCATTCGGATAACTTTATGTTCACGGAATTACCAGCCGCTGGCCAGTACGTCCGCGATGTGCATGATTTTAATTTGCTGTCCGTGTTTACGGATGTAACCGTCGAGGTGCATGAGGCAGCTGAGGTCTGTGGAGATGAGGTAATCCGCGCCGGTGTCTGATGAGTTATGCACTTTCTGTTCGCCCATTCCCAGGAGATGGGTTTGAACTTCACGGCGAAGGTGCCGCCGAACCCGCAGCAGGTCTCTGGTTCGTTCATCTCGCGCAGCTCCAGACCTTTAACGTTGGCCAGCAGTTTACGCGGCCCTTCCTTGATGCCGCACTCGCGCAATGCGCCGCAGGCGTCGTGGTAAGTGCCTACGCCTTCGAGGGTTGCGCCGATATCGGTTACGCCGAGCACGTCTACCAGGAATTCGGTGAACTCGTAAAGGTTCTTGCGGAGCAGTTTCACGTCGTTATGCGCGGCGGAATTATCGAAGAGCTTGCCGTAATAGTTGCGGACGAAACCGGTGCAGGAGCCGCTGGGGGCCACGATATAATCGTATACGTGGAAGTCTTTGAGGAATTTGGTAGCTACGCTCCGGCATTCATCCTGGTATCCTGCGTTGAAGGCGGGTTGCCCGCAGCAGGTCTGATCGGTATTGTAATGCACGGTGCAACCGAGTTTCTCCAGGACTTTCACCATGTTAAAGGCGGTTTCAGGAAAGAGCTGGTCTACGAAGCACGGTATGAAAAGATGTACGTTCATGCTAATGGGTATCAGTTTGGGTAATGAGCTGTCAAAGTTACGGGCTGTAAACAATTCAAACTGCCGTAAACTTCTCCATTATCTGGCGCTTTTTGCCAGGTTGCGTTGAAATGCAATCATCTTGAGTGCGGTGAGCGCGCCTTCTTCTCCCTTATGCCCATGCGCGCCGCCCAGTCGTTCGGTGGCCTGCTCAACGGTGTTGACGGTCAGTACGCCGAAGATCACGGGCACGGGCAGTTCCAGGTTGAGTTGCAGGATACCGTCTGTTACGGCGTTGCAGACATAATCGAAGTGCGGGGTTTCGCCGCGGATGACGCAGCCGAATGCGATAATGGCGGAAGGCTGGGCGCCTGTGCCGCGGGTTTGCTCCCAGATCTGTTTACAGGCGAAGGGCAGTTCGAACGCGCCGGGCACGGTATGCGTGCGGAAGGCAATTTTGCGTTCTGTCAACGTGCGCTCTGCGCCGGCCACCAGTTCATTGGTGACGAAATCGTTCCATTCTGTAGAAACAATAACAACACTGGCACCCTCCAGATGAAGAATGCCAGTGTCGTTGAGTAAAGTCTGATTGTGTACGGACATTTCCCGGATTATTTCACCACGCCCAATCTTGCCAGGTATTTCTCCATTTCACGGCCTTCGTTGGTGCGGGGTATTTTTGCTTGATTTGTTGGTAAACGGCGATCGCTTCGTCGGGTTTGTTCGCTTTTTCAAGCGCCAGGCCTGCGCGGAGCAGGTAGATGGGCGAAGTGATCTCGTTGTCTGATGCGCCTGCTTTTTGTAGTAGCTCACCGCGTCGTTCGCGTTGTTCAGTTCCATGTAAGCGTCGCCGATGAGGCCGTTAGCGATGGAAGAAATTACCAGGTCGTTGCTGGAGAATTTCTTCAGCTGGTCGATGCCTTTCTGGTATTCACCGAGGCGAACATGGCAAACGCCTGCATAGTAGCGGGCGAGGTTGCCGGCTTTGGTGCTGCCGTATTTGTCGATCACCTGCAGGAAGCCATAATTGTTACCGTCGCCGTTGAGCGCTTTGCTCAGCGAGTCTGCGGCAAAAGAGTTCTGTGCCTGGAAGATGGCTACCTGGGCCTTCTCTTCAGCAGGGGCGCTCACGAAGCGTTTGTAACCGAAATATGCACCCACGCCGATCACAAAGCCGATCAGGACTGCGTTGATGATTTTCTTGTTCTTGCCATAGAAATCAGTAGCCCTGTCTGCAGTGGCCTGCAGGTCAAAGTCCTGGTTTTTCACCGCCTTCTCAGGCTGTTTGGTGTTTGCTTTATTTTCTGCCATGGTTGTTTGCATAATAGTATAATAGGTAGACAGGGAACGGATTAGTCAACGATGAAGGGATAATCTTCCTGAATGTATACGTCTTTCAGCAGCTCGTTGTCATCCGGCCAGGGGCTTTCTTCTGCGAACTGTACGGACTCATCCACTTCTGCTTTCACTCTTTCCGCGATAGCGTCGAGGTCTTCCTGCTTAGCCCATTTGTTGCTGAGGAGGGTCTGTTCCACTACGCTCAGCGGATCTCTTTGTTTATATTCTTCCACTTCTTCCTTGGTGCGGTATTTAGCCGGGTCGGACATGGAGTGGCCGCGGTAGCGGTATGTTTTGATCTCCAGCAGGGTGGGTCCGCCACCTTCACGGCCGCGGGCTACCGCGCGCGCGATGCCTTCGTGTACCGCTTCGCAGCTCATGCCGTCGATAGAATCGGCGGGCATTTCGTAAGCGTCTGCCAGTTTGTAGATATCAAGTACGTTGGAAGTACGTTCAACGGAAGTGCCCATGGCGTAGTGGTTGTTCTCGCAGATGAAGATCACCGGGAGTTTCCACAGCATGGCCATGTTGAACGTTTCGTGCAGCATGCCCTGGCGGGCGGCGCCGTCACCGAAGAAGCAGAGCACTACATTATCAGTGCCCAGGTATTGCTCGGCGAAAGCCAGGCCTGCGCCGGTGCCTATCTGTGCGCCCACGATACCGTGACCGCCGAAGAATCCGTGTTCTTTAGAGAAGAAGTGCATGGAACCGCCCTTACCTTTGGAGCAGCCCGTAGCTTTACCATACAGCTCGGCCATACAAGCCTTCGCTGAAATCCCCTTCGCGATCGCCAAAGCGTGGTCGCGGTATGCCGTAATGAACTTGTCGCCGGGTTTGGTTGCCGTCATAGCGCCCGCAGCAATCGCCTCCTGACCAATGTACAGGTGACAGAAACCACGAATCTTCTGCATTCCGTATAATTGCCCTGCCTTCTCCTCGAAGCGACGCAGTAACAGCATCAATTCGTACCAGTACAGATATGTCTCTTTGGTGAATTTCGTTTTCACGTCTGTTAAAGTTTGCACTATTTCTAAATTTGTTCGCAAATATAACAGGAAAATCTGCAAATTCAAGCAATTTTGCAGAAGGATGTCTTAACCCATTGCGGCAGACGGCATTCGGGGCCATCAAACCATCAGAACAGCTTGTTGACAGTATCCTCCATAGCACTCACGCAATTCAAGAATTATTCGCACCGCGTCTTCCGGTTCAACTCCCGCATCGTCGGCATCACCGGCCGCAACGGTTCAGGTAAGACCAACCTGCTCGACGCCATATATTATCTCTGCTTCACCAAAAGCTATTTCAGCACCGCCGAAAGCCAGAATGTCCAGTACACCATGAACGGCTTCCGCATCGAAGCCGCCCTCCTGCGCCACGCCCAGGAAGAAAAGATCGTGTGCACCGTCAAAGACGGAAGAAAGACATCGCGCTCAACGATGAACCGTACGACCGCTTCTCCCGCCACATCGGCCATTTCCCCGCCGTCATGATCGCGCCGGACGATGCCGAGATCATCCTCGGCGGCAGCGAAGACCGCCGCAAGTGGCTGGACGGCCTCCTTTCCCAGCTCGTGCCCGGTTATCTCGACCATCTCCTCGCCTATCATAAAGTCCTCCAGCAACGCAACTCCCTGCTGAAGGCCATGGCCGCCATGATCCACAGCCCGGATCCCCTGCTCGATATCTTCGACGAACAGCTCGTGCAACACGGCACGCCCGTGTATGAAGCCCGCAAAGCCTTCCTGCCCGCGTTCATCGACCAGGTGCAGGAACGCTACGATTACCTGGCCGGCAGCCATGAAACCGTCGCCTTCCGCTACCAGAGCCAGCTCAACGAGCAGCCGTTCGTTGCTTTGCTGGCGCAATCCCGGCTGCGCGACAAGCAGGTCCAGCGCACGACACAGGGCATTCACCGCGACGATCTGCTCTTCCTGCTCGACGAGCATCCCATGAAAACGAGCGCCCTCGCAGGGCCAGCGCAAGAGCTTTTTATTCGCTCTTAAACTGGCGCAATACGAGGCGATTCGCGCGCATAAGCGCTTCCCTCCCATCCTGCTGCTCGACGATGTCTTCGAGAAGCTGGACCAGGAGCGGTTTCCAGGCTTATACAACTGGTGCTCCGGCCCGATTACGGGCAGGTGTTCATTACCGACACCCATGGCGAGCGGCTGCGCGATGCTTTTGCCGCATGCCCGGATGCCATCCAGCTGATCTCCATGCAGGAGGCCTGAGCTATCTGCGGATAAGGCCGCTGATCAGGAGATCAGGAACAATACCAGGAATACGAAGAAAAGGATCTTGGCGATGCCCACGGCGCCCGCCGCGATGCCGCCGAAACCAAATATGGCCGCCACAATGGCGATGATGAGGAAAATAACTGCCCAACGTAACATAATAAAGGGTTTTAAGGTGAAACAATGTTGCTATACTGAATGTTTGGCAAACATCATTCCATGAATGCCATATGTCATTTAGCGGCCGTTTCCTTCCCTTATTCCTGTAGTTTTGCGCAAATTTTACCACACAATGCGGCGTTTCTCCGGTCCTTTGACCTTCATTTTCATTACGTTACTCATCGATTTTATCGGGTTCGGGATCATTATGCCCGTGGTGCCCAGGCTGATCGAGCAGCTGATCGGGGTAACGAAAGCGACGCATCCTGGTACGGCGGCTGGCTTACTTTCGCCTACGCCTTCATGCAGTTCTTCTTCGCTCCCATCCTCGGGGCCTGAGCGACAAATACGGCCGCAGGCCCGTGCTTTACTGTCTATGGCCGGCATGGGGATCGATTACCTCTTCCTGGCTTACGCGCCCACTATTTTCTGGCTGTTCGTTGGGCGGATATTCATTGGCATCACCGGCGCCAGCATGACCGCCGCATCCGCCTATATCGCAGACATCAGCGCCCCGGAAAAGCGGGCCCAGAACTTCGGGCTGCTGGGTATGGCGGTAGGTATCGGGTTCATGCTCGGCCCTGTCATCGGCGGACTGGTCAGCCAAACCTGGGGCTCAGGGCGCCCTTCTTCCTCACCGCGGGCCTTTCCTCCTGAATGCGCTGTACGGGTATTTTATCCTCCCCGAGTCGCTCAAACCGGAAAACCGCCGGCCGTTCGACTGGTCGCGCGCCAACCCTGGGGCGGACTCCGGCAGTTGAAGCGATACCGGTACATCTACCCGCTGCTGGGTTCCGTGACGCTTATTTACATCGCGGCCCATGCGATCCAGAGCAACTGGACATATTATACCATGTTCGTGTTTAAGTGGACGGAGACGATGGTGGGGTATTCCCTCTCCTTTGCGGGGCTGATGCTGATGATCGTTCAGGAGGGCTGATCCGGATCGTATTGCCTAAACTGGGCTATCACCGGGCGGTGTATATAGGGTTGCTCATTTACGGGGCTTCCTTCCTGCTGTTCGCCATCGCCGGAGAAGGATGGATGATGTTCCCCATCCTGTTCCTGTATGGCCTGGGCGGTATCTTCGGGCCCAGCCTGCAGGGCGTTATTTCCAACCAGGTACCGGCCAATGAACAGGGCGAACTGCAGGGAACGTTCACGAGCCTGATCAGTCTCACCAATATCGTCGGCCCCTCCTGATGACGGGTTTTTTCCATTTTGTACGCAGGAAAGCTCGCCGGTTTACTTCCCGGCCGCGCCCTTTGCCCTGGCATGTATCCTGACGCTGGCGGCGGCGATGCTCGCCATCCGGGCGTTCAGAAAACATTCGAAATCAAATGATTCACTTGCGGAGAAGGGCGAAGGCATGGTCCCAGGTACCGTTGCGGAAGCCGTAGGCGCACCACAGCACGGCGAGTGATTCGAGGTGCCGGCTCATGGCGATGTCTCCCGCGTCGATGACGTCTTTCCATCCCAGTTGGCCCAACAGGTCGGTTACGGCCAGTTTGGCGAGATCGTCGTTCCCGGCGATGAACATGGCCGGCGTGCCTTCGCGGTAGCTGGGCGCGATCATGAGGGCGTTGCCGATGGAATTGAGGGCTTTGACGACCAGGAGTCCTGCAGCCAGTTCTGCACCTGCTCCCCGCCGGATTTGGCGTTGCCGGGCGCGAGGTGGAGGCGGCCAGACGCGTCGGGGCCGCGCCCGTCCAGCGGGTTGGTCACATCGATCACTACTTTTTCTTGAAATTCCAGATGCCGGCGTGCTCTATGGCCGCCTTGGTGCCCGTCCACCCGGTGCAGAGCACCACGATGTCTCCAAAGGCCGCTGTTTCAGCGTAAGTGCCTGTTTTGGCCGCGGGTGCTCCCGTTGCCAGTCTGCCAGGCTTTCCTTGTGCGTATGCCGGGTCCCGATCATCACGTCGTGGCCGCGCTGCAGGAAAGCGCCGGCCAGCGTCATCCCTACGTCGCCGGACCCGAGGATGCCCATCTTCATACCGAACAGATTTGCTCAAACCTAATTTAAGCAAATCCTGCGGGATTATTGCAGGTAACTCAAAAACGCTGGAGCCCCCTGGCGCTTGCTGGGCGTAAGGCGGTAGCTGATGTTCTTGGTGTAATAGACGGTGAGGTCGTACGGGCCATAGGTGTTCTCGGCAACCACGGCGGGGATATTGTTCAGGCCGATGGCATTGGCGTCGTTGAACTGCTGGATGAATTCGATATCCAGCGCTTTGTTGCTGATCCAGGCAGCGAATACGAAAGGCAGGCTGGTAAAGCGGATCCAGTGCTCGGCCAGGTCATAGATGAAGGAAGAGATCAGCCGCTGTTGCAGGGCACGGTCGCCGATGACGAGCGCCGCGTCGGTCCCGGTGATGAAGTGCTGATAGTCGCCCGTAGTTTCCACGAGCTCCACATCCAGGCGCCAGTATTCTTTGATGAGGACTTTCAGGAGCGCCACGGAGGTGCGGCTCTGGTAGTCCAGGAATATTCTTTTGATATTTTGCAGGGGAACTTCGCTGAACAGGCATACAGACGCCACAGCGCCCTCGGCCCCGATGCAGAAGTCGGAAATGATATGCGACTCCGTCATTCTGGGGATGATCGCCACCGGCACCAGCCCTACATCCACCGATCCATCAATCAACTGACCGGCTATTTTGGCCGGGTAATCTACCGTCAGATCCATCTTGCGCAGTACCGGGTGCTCCCTGAAACCATATAATAAAGGCTTCGTATTCAGATAACTCACCGCTGCTACTTTTACTTTCCGTTCCAATTTCTGTAATTTTGAGCCTGCTAAATTAAAGTAATTCCCGCAATTACCTGCTTTGGGATAACCGGGGCTTTATTGACAGGATAATAATAACATGATGCAATTACAAGCTTTAACTGCGATTTCCCCGGTAGACGGGCGTTACAGAGGGCAGCTGGAAGAACTGGCCCCTTATTTTTCCGAATATGCGTTGATCCGGTACCGTGTACAGGTGGAAGTGGAATACTTCATCGCCCTCGCTGAACAGAAGCTGTTCACTCTCCCCAAAGCCAAACTTCCCGCGCTCCGCGCCATCTACCGCGAATTCACCGTAGAACAGGCCCAGCTGGTGAAAGACACCGAGAAAGTGACCAACCACGATGTGAAAGCCGTAGAATACTTCCTGAAAAACGAACTGAAACGCCTTGGCCTGGAAGATAAACTGGAATGGGTGCACTTCGGCCTCACTTCCCAGGACGTGAACAATACCGCCACCCCCTGCTCTGGAAAGACGCGATCGAGCATGTATATCTCCCCGCCATTTCCAACCTGATCCTGCACCTGAAGAAGCTGGCCAAAGAATGGAAAGCGGTTCCCATGCTGGCCCGCACGCACGGCCAGCCCGCCTCTCCCACCATCCTGGGTAAAGAGATCCAGGTGTTCGTAGAGCGCCTCGAAGGCCAGGTTAAACTGCTGGGCGAGATCCCCTTCGCGGCCAAGTTCGGCGGCGCCACCGGTAACTTCAACGCACACCACGTTGCCTTCCCCGCCATCAACTGGGAGAAATTCGGCAACAAGTTCGTCAACAATATCCTGGGCCTGCAGCGTATGCAATACACTACCCAGATCGAGCATTACGACAACATCGCCGCCCAGTTCGATACGCTGAAGCGCGTGAACAATATCCTCATCGACTTTGCCCGCGACGTGTGGACGTACATCTCGATGGATTACTTCAAGCAGAAGATCAAGAAAAACGAGGTGGGTTCCTCCGCCATGCCGCATAAAGTAAACCCGATCGATTTCGAGAACGCGGAAGGCAACTTCGGTATCGCCAACGCCCTCTTCGAGCACCTGGCGGCCAAACTGCCCATCTCCCGCCTCCAGCGCGACCTGACGGACTCCACCGTTCTCCGCAACGTGGGTGTTCCCTTCGCGCACAGCCTCCTGGCGCTGAAGAGCCTCGATAAGGGTCTCAACAAGCTCATCCTCAACCAAACCAAGCTCCACGAAGACCTCGAGCACAACTGGGCCGTGGTAGCCGAAGCCATCCAGACCGTGCTGCGCCGGGAAAACTACCCCCAGCCGTACGAGGCCCTGAAGGAGCTGACGCGCGGCGGTGAAGCGATCACGCAGAAAACGATGCATAAGTTCATCGATGGACTGAAGATCAGCGCCGCCCTGAAAAAGGAGCTGAAAGCCATCACGCCGCATAACTATACCGGTATCCACTAATGGACGACCGGGCCGTCATATTGTTCGATGGCGTATGCCGTTTCTGCAACGGCAGCGTGAACATGGTCATCCGCCACGATGGGAAAGACCGCTTCCGTTTCGCGCCCCTGCAATCAGAGACCGGCCAGTCGCTCCTTCGCCAGCATGGCATCGATCCGGCTAACACTGATTCTTTCGTGCTGATCGCGGGTCAAAAGGCGTTTGTAAAGAGCTCGGCGGCGCTACGTGTGGCCCGCGGGCTCGGGTTCCCCTGGAGCCTCTTATGGACCTTTATCATCGTTCCGCCGTTCATCCGCAACGCGGTGTACGACTGGATCGCCAGGAACCGGTACCGGTGGTTTGGGAAGATGGATGCCTGCATGGTCCCGGATGCTAGGTCCGGGGAAGTTTCTGTAATACATTTGATTTTAATAGTAAAGCCCTGTTCTTCGGAGGACAGGGCTTTTTCGTGGCAATATTCCCGAATTGTCAATAAAGAGAAGCCCGTCCGGGGAGTACCTGGACGGGCTTACATATGTGCAATCTATTGCTACTTATTTGCCGGGAGCCGGAGCTGCGGGTGCTGCTGCGGGGGCTGCGGGTTTCACGTCGAGCAGTTCCACGTCGAAAACCAGGATGCTGTTCGGCTTGATGAAGGGGCCGGAGCCGTTCAGGCCGTAAGCGAGGGAAGACGGGATCACGATCGTGGCTTTGGAGCCTACTTTCAGCTGAGCCAGCGCATCGTCCCATCCCGGAATCACGCGGCCTTCGCCTACGTTGAATTTCAGGGCTCCAGCGGCATGCCGGGGCGCAGGGTGCTGTCTGTGTTGGAATCGAACTTGGTGCCATCGAGGAGCTTACCGGTGTAGTTCACGCTCACTTCGTCGCCGGCTTTGGCTTGTACGCCGGTGCCTACTACGGTCTCAGCGATGTAAACGCCTTTGGGAGACTTGCGGGTGTTCAGGTTGTTCTTCTTGATGTATTCAGCGATCTCTTTGTCGTCTTTTTCGTTCTGTTTGGCGGAAGAGTATTTGCTTTCCACTACGAACGCAACTTTCATCACGTCGCCTTTCTTAGCCATGGGAGGCATTTGCGGCATGGAGTCTACGGGCAGCATGAACACGGCGCTATCGCCTTCGGTCAGCATGGCGAAACCGTCCATGAGATCGTACTTGTTCATGGATTTTTGCAGGATGAGCGGCATGCCGGCAGGCGCCTGCTCGCGGGAAGACATCAGCGAGGAGTCGTTCAGATAGGAAGAGAAGTGAACGAGGATGGTATCCCCTTCTTTCAGTTTTTCGCCCTTACCTTCTTTAGGAACGATGAACTCGATGCCGCCCGGGGTTTTCTCGGGCCGCTTTTACCGCAGCTGGCCAGAGCAAGACCTCCCAGCGCAACAAGTAACAGATTGTTTGTTTTCATCTTTACGATTGAGTTTATGAACGTGTGTATCAACCGGGGCCTGTCCGGCTTCCGGTTAAAGCTTTTTTATGCCAGGAGATCCTCGTTCTCATGCATGGCGCGGATAAAGCGCTGCACGGTACGGTCGAGCGGATCGGAGCTTCTGCCGCCAGCCGCATTGAAGTGGCCGCCGCCTTCGAAGTATTTCCGGGCAAAGGTATTTACGTCGAAATTGCCTTTGGAACGGAAAGATAGCTTTACTTCCGAATTCCGGTCGATGATCAGGGCGGCTAATTTAATGCCTTGGATCGATAAAAGAAAATTTACCAGTCCTTCAGTATCCCCCGTTGCCAGGTCGAACCTTTTCAGGTCGCTGTAAGGGATGGCCATGATGGCGGTATTGGTCTCGTAAAACACTTCCATACGGTTCAGCAGGCTATGGCCGATGAACCGGAGGCGGTTTTCGAGGAAGTTGTCGTAAATGGCCTGGTGGATGTATTCGTGCTCCAGCCCTCTTTCCAGCAGGTCGGCCACCATGCGGTGGACCCGGCGCTGGTAGACGCGAACCGGAAAGACCCGGTATCGGTCATGGTGCCGGCATAGATGCACTGTGCAATGTCGTTATCGATATAATGCTCGTCGCCCAGCCGGTAGATGATCTCATATACCAGTTGCGCGGTGGAGGCGGCGGTGGTATCGCTCACGCCGAAGTCGAACACGGGCTGGGGCTCCAGGTGGTGGTCGATGAGGACCTTCACGCTCTGCATCTTTTCCAGGAAAGGTTCCATGTTCCGGGTACGGCTCATGGCGTTGAAGTCGAGGCAGAAGAGGATTTCGGTGCCATCGAGGGCTTTAACGGCCTTTTCGTGCTGGGATTCGAAATCCAGGACCAGTTCGCAGCCGGGCATCCATTTCAGGAAGTCTGGGAAGTTGGTGGGCGAGATGACGGTGACGTCGTGCCCTTTGCGCCGCAGGTAGTGAAACATGGCCAGCGAAGAGCCCATGGCGTCGGCATCGGGTTTCTGATGCATGGTGATGACCACCTTTTGGGGCTTTCCAGCAGTGGCTTAATATCCTCGATCGGCTTCATTCCTAAAATGATGATTTTTAAAGGTTGCGGCTGCTAGCAGCGGTTATTTTCGTTTAAGCAAATGAAGTGCGAAGTTCACCATTAAAGCCAGAATTTCAAAATTTTTTACGGGTAAACAAAATGTGATTACTTTTGCGGCGCAAAAGGCATTACTCACGTATAACGACCAATTACCAATATGAGCAACAAAACTTTCACCATGATCAAGCCCGACGCTGTGGCAAACGGACACATCGGCGGCATCCTGGACAAGATCTGCGCGGCAGGTTTTCGCATTGTAGCGATGAAACAACTCCGTCTTTCCGCTGAGAAAGCCGGCGAATTCTACGCTGTGCACAAAGAGCGCCCCTTCTACGGCGAACTGGTTGAGTTCATGAGCAGCGGCCACATCGTTGCCGCGATCCTGGAAAAAGAGAACGCGGTGGAAGATTTCCGCAAACTGATCGGCGCTACCAACCCCGCACAGGCTGAGGAAGGCACCATCCGCAAGATCTATGCTGAATCTATCGGCCGTAACGCCGTTCACGGTTCCGACTCCGACGAGAACGCAGCGATCGAAGGCAACTTCTTCTTCTCCGGTCTGGAGAAGTTCTAATCCGGTTTTCCGGGAATAAGCGATAAAGGGGCTGGTCTTGCGAAAGGCCAGCCCCTTTTATTTTTGCTTTATAGTATATTACTGCGGTAATTTCTGGATCCAGAAGTTACCTTTCATCGTTGTCTGCCTTTTGAACTGGGAGGAAGCGGTCGTTGCTTTCGTGGCGGTGAAAGTACCGCGCACAAACCCCGTTTTGTCGTCAATGGTTTTGATAGTGATGCCTCCGGGGCTGGGTAGCAGATCATTTATGGGCGTGGTGGGATCGTCATATATGGCGTGCCAGGTTTCATTGTTGATGGTAATATACATATAGGTGCCCTTTTGAACCGTCGGGAAAGTAAATGGATAAGTAGTTCCCGCAACTATATTCCCATTTATGCCAAAGCTGATATCGGCACCGCCCGTGGCATCGTCTTCCGCATCGTACCCCGTCCACACGTCGCCTACTTTCATCAGAGGAGATGCCCAGAAATCCTGTCCTTCTCCACCAGCTATTTCGAATGTGAAGTAACCGGCCGCAACACGGATTCGTTTTTCCAAAATGCGTTTCTCGTTATTAGGACCAGCCAGTTCAACTATGACGGTATTAGGATTGTGCGGCGCGCTTGCCAGATATTTCGGTGCGGTAAAGTCCCTTCCGCACCTTTAGTGGTCAGGCTGCCATAGTCGGTCTTCAGCTTCCAGCTTTTGATGTATTTCGGCTCGATGAGGGATGCGCTGAGGGGGTGTTCTTTTTCAAGCGGGTTATTGAAAATATTAATATTGCCATAGACTTTCAGATCTGTAGTCTCCAGTAAGTACAGCAGATCCCGTTGTACCTTCAACCTGACGCCTTTAAAAAACTCCCAGTCGCTGAAGTGGGTGGTTTGTATGGAAACGGTTTTAGCCGTTTCATTGACAACCGCTTTGGGCATGGCCATCCAGATTCCTTTTTCATTTCGGTAGGCAATACCTACAGCATTGTTGAATGTCTCCGTCAAAGGCTGTCGCCCGCCTTGATGGTCAACGTTACCGGTTTCTCGAATGTAATGCCATGCGGCTCGATTCGGTACCCCTGCCCTCCGCCAAGCGGGTTGGTGCTGGAGATGCGTTTGATCTTTACGGTCTGGTCCGTTTTGAACGCGCCTGCGGGTACAGTGACGGTCATACCGCCATCCTGGGAAACGAGCGAACCGCCAGTGGCGCCGATCACCTTTTGTACGGCGGGCGTAGCGTCGGGTACGCCGGCTTCAGTGACCGTGGGCGTTCCCGGTGATGGGTCCGGACCCGGTTCTTCGGTACCGGGTGTATCTTTTTTGCTACATGCGGAAACGATCAGCAAGAGCATGATCCAGCAGAAGGGGCGAATGGATTTCATATTGAGGTGTATTGATAAGCAATGGTATCCCGGAATGACGGGCCGAAAAGCATAAAAGTAGCCTGGAGCGAATCGGATATGGATATTGAAACGTTGAACTGGCAGACCGGGTGTGTTAATAGTCGGATGATGGATGCCAGCCAATTCTGTGCCGGCTGAAGTGAAACAGAGAAAAGTCCCCGCGACCGGGGACCTGCTTCATCATCAACAAAAAATCATATGCGAATCAACATATGCTTATGAAAATTTTTATTGTTCTTCAGTCCCTTATTCTGGGCACCGCGAAAGAGCCTACAATCTTCACGGTTTTCTTCATGTCATGTACATTGCCGGCTTTACTTATCGTAAAGTCCCCTCTTACATAACCGTCATCTGTACCTGTGTTTTTGCAGTATACCCCACCCGGGCTTGCAAGCACCTCCTTTTCCGTCTCGTAAGTGTAGCCATAAGAATTCCCATTATAGGTAACGGTTACACTGGCGCTTTTAACCCGCGGGTCCACCGTAAATGGGAAGTCGCCGACTCCTCCCGGCCATTGTATCACTAACGCATTACCCCAGGTTTCCGTACGACCATTGATCCACCAGTAACCGAGGTTATCATATACTGCATAATCTGCGACAAATTCAATATCGTTACCATCATTGATTTTAAGCAAAAGCATTCCTAAAGTGGTCCGTATATTTCCCTGAAGCTTAACGGTTTTAGGGTCTTTTGGATCAGGCTGCACCTCCACGGATATAGTGGTTAAATCATTGGGAGGCTTGGGAACAGGGCGGTCTGCCCTAAAACCAATAGGGTTTTCTTTGAAAGTTCTGCTTAACAGCCTTCCTCCACCTTTTTCTATTTTCCATCGTCTTACATAGGTATCAGGTAACATCTTCGGCAGGTATATCGCTAATTCCTTGCCGGGTTTCGGTTCTGGATTTCCATCATGATAAACGGTCAGGCCGCTTCGTCCCTCCGCGGGGAGTACCGGCTGCTCGATCACCAGCTTCAGGTCGCTCACGGCACTCCAGTCGCTGAAGTGGGTTGTTTGCACGGTGACGGTCCGCGCCGTAGTATTTATAGTGCCTGGCAACTTCCACCAGCTGCCATTGGCTTTCTGGTAGGAGCCCCGAAGGTATTCGGGGCATAGATTGCAGTGTCCACATTCGGGCAGGTGAACGTAATGGAAACGGGCTTGGCGAAAGTGACACCTTCCGGCAACAACCGGTACGCAGCGCCGGCCGCCGAGGGATTCGTGTTACTGATCCGTTGGATGCTGACGTTCTGATTCGCTGTAAATGCCCCGCGGGAACCGTGAGCGTCAGCTTACCGTCGATCGAAGCCAGTGTTCCGCCGGCTGCTCCGATGGTTTTTTGTGCCGGTGCCGACCCGTCGGGCTGGCCTTTAGCGGTAATAGCGGGCGTACCGGGTTCTTCCGGCTCAGGATTGTTCCCGCCTCCGGGGTCGCTGTTCTTGCTGCAACCGGAAAACAATATGGTGCAGCTGAAAATGAAGGGAATCAGTGAGGTGCGCATAAATTCGGTTTTGTAATGGGGGTTAAGATGGTCCGTCTGAAAAGCGAAAGTATGTAGCGGGAGCGCCAAAGTGGAACCATCTCCGTCAGATTGTAGCATGAAAGTTTCGGCATGCGGCCCGGGCGTGGTGAAATGGAAACCATCGGGCTGAAATGAACAGGATAACAAAAAGGGCTCCCCAGCGCAGGGAGCCCTCATTCAGCATCTGGCGTTAACAAACTAGTGTACGGTCTTCGTAGTCTGGAAGCTGCCTTCCACACTGATCATATTTTTCAACAACGGATACCTGCCGGCTTTTTCTACAATGAAGGTCCCGGTCACGAGCCCATCGATCACACCCATGCTGGTCACCTTTACGTAGCCCGGACTGGCATGCGGCGTATTCTCGCCCGATACATAGGTATGGCCATAATTATTACCATTGTAAATAAGGGAAACCACCGCTTTATCTGCCTGGGCTCAATGCTGAATCCATGAGTTCCCACGCCCCAGGGCCATGAAAGCACCACGCCCGTGGACCCCTGTAAGCCGGTAGTGGCCAGTTGCCAGGTATCGCCGGACAACTTCACAATCGGCAGCGCTTTCAGCGTAATTTCATCACCGCCGTCGATCCGGAGCTTCAGCCAGCCTTCCAGGATACGGATGTCGGCGGTAAGCCGGATGGTTTTCGGTTGTCCCAGGCGCTCATACACTTCGGCTACTACTTTGGCCGTCTGCATGGGATTGGTAGAAATGGGCGGCGGGGCGATGTAATTGACGCGTGCGCCATTCCCTGAATCCTGCCCTCTCCTTCCACGCGCCAGGATTTTATGAATTCCGGCTTTATGGGGTATGCTGCCTTGATGGGTGTTTCTTTCGTCAGGGCGCCAGGAAGTCGTCGGCCAGGAGCAGCTCCACCGGTGTGGCGGCGCCTGGCGCGAGGGCCGGTTGCTTTACTGCAATGCGTATGGCGGCAAACTGCGACCAGTCGCTGAAATGCGTGGTTTGCACGCTTACCGTTTTTTCCGCGGCGTTGATGACTGCATTGGGAATAGCCTGCCACACGCCTTTCCGGTCCTGGCAGGCGACGCGCGCCGCTTCCATGGGATATGCGAGGGAGTCGCTATGGTGGTATTTGAACGTCAGCGTCACCGGTTTGGCAAATGTGGTTCCATGCGGCGTCAACCGGTAGGCGTGACCTACCTTTAAAGGGTTTTGGTTGGTGATTCGGCCGATCATGATGAGCGTTCTGGCGGTCAGAGCGCCTGGAGGGAATGTGACGGTCAGCTTGCCATCCGTCGATGCCAGCGAACCGCCGTCAGGGCCGATCAGGCCCTGGGTGGCTTCTGAGCCGTCAGATTCGCCTTTAGCGGTAGGCGTTCCTGTTATAACCGCCGGATTGTCGTCGCCGGGTGTATCGTCGGGCGCGGGGCCGTCGTTCTTGCCGCAGGCGCAAAGTATTGTCAATGCCAGCAGCAAGTATCTGGATCTGAACATAATGATGGGGTTTGAGGTTGCATGATTTCCGGTGCTGAGCCCGGTAAAGACGCAAACTTACCCCGGTATGCGGGATGGCGCCAGCATTATGTCGCCACTGGTGGATTGACCAGCATGAATCGTAGTCCCGTAAGATGAATGGTTATGAAAGAAAAGAGGATTCCGGGCAAAGGGAATCCTCTTTTCTTTATGTTGCGGCATGTGGCTGTAAGCCGCCAGTAGTACTACTTGCAATATTTAAAACGGAATCGGCTGAACAGGGTCTACGCGTGTGGGTACACGGAAGTGCCCTTTGATTTTAATCGTTTTCCAGGCTTCGCCCGCATTTGCAGACAGACTGGCTTTTTCTACTTCGAATTCGCCGGTGTAGTAACCATCGTAGGTATGGTCGGTGTTAATCTTCACATAGCCGGGGCTTGTTAAAAGTTCCGTACTTCCCTGGTTTGTCAGGTAAACGCAATGGTAGTGCCTGTTGCCATACCAAAAGTGGATGATCACCCTTTCCGGGAATGTTGCTTTTAAGGGCGAAACACCCGGCTTCCCTGTCCATTCGATCCATATCGGGGCGCTGGACGTACTGCCGGTCGCGTTGCCGTAAATGGCATAGTAGAGGTCGCCGGCCTGCCCTTCTCCCATATTATAGCGGTATTTCTGCACGACTCCGCTATGCACGATTTCCGAGCCGGCGTCGTTCACACGGAAAGATATATAGCCGTTTACTGTGGTTACGGTGGCTTGAAGTGTTACCCAGTTACCATTACTGGTTTCTGCTTCGCAGGAAATAGTGGCCGTGGCTTTCGCTTCTGTAGGTTGATAGGCTGGAGCAGTATAGGTAGCCTTGCCGCCGTCTGGCTGAATGGAGCCCAGGCCATTCGTTACCCGCCAGTTGCGTACGTCAGATGCAGGCATTTCAATGAATCCGGGTATCGGGAATTCTTCTTTGACCAGCGGCGCCAGCAGGTCTTCCGCGTAATATACTACCATCCTGGTTTTGCCGCCAGGACTTACGATACCCGGGTTCGCGGTCATCTTTACGCCGGATACGACGGTCCAGTCGCTGAAGTGGGTGGTGTTGACTGTAAAGTACCGCCCTTCCGCGTTAATTTCCGCTCCCGGCATGGCCATCCAAACGCCTTGCTTGTTTTGATAAGCAGCCGTCATAAGCGAGGGTTCCATCTTCACGCTATCGGTCATATTGAAGCGGAACTGGAGCGTCACCGGCTTGGCGAAAGTAACACCCTCCGGGAGGATGCGGTAAGCAACGCCGTGGCTTCCGGGGCAGTTATTGCTGATTTCCTGGATACTGATCTGCTGGTCACTGGTAAAAGCGCCCGCGGGGACGATCACTTTCAGGCTGCTGTTGTTGGAGAAGAGCTGACCGCCTGCTGCGCCGATAGTGGCAGTTTTAACAGGTGAGGCTGTGGGCTGGCCAACGGGAGTTACGACACCTGTTCCCGGCGGCTCCGGCCGGGGATCGTTATCACCGGGGGCGTCGGATTTTTACATGCCGCAAAGAGCAAAGCTGCCAGGCAGTAGATCCATACATTCTTGCATCTCATGTTCATCTTGGTTTGAAGGTTGAAAAGGTATTTGGGGTCCGTAATTGCTGACGGTTTCCGGGGCACAAATGTATAAGTGCGGAAGCGGGATGTCTAGGAGGATGGTGGAAGGTGTGGGATGCTGGCGCTGAAATGTCGGATGTTTGGGATGAGGTGCGGAAGTTGGGTTTGAACTGTTGGCGCGGGAAATAAAAAGGCCCCCGATGCCGGGAGGCCTGTAAACCAATCTTAAAAATAAAACTATTCGAGCTCCACCACCAGGTCTTCGCCCTGCACCATGGTGCCTTCGCGCAGGTGGATGGATTTTACTTTAGAATCGCGTGTGGCCGTAACCGTCGTTTCCATCTTCATGGCTTCGATGATGAACAGCGGCGTGTTGGCGCTGATGGTATCACCTGCTTTCACGAGGATCTTGGACAGTTTGCCCTGCAACGGCGCGCCAACTTCCGTGTTGGGATCGCTCACTTTCTTGTTGGTGGGAACTTCGCTCTTCACGGAGCGGTCGCGCACCTGTACGCGGCGGGCGTATCCGTTCAGCTCAAACACCACGGTGCGCATGCCGCTTTCGTCGGCCGGCAGCACGTAGAGCAGTTTAACGATGATGGTCTTGCCTTTGCCGAGGGTAATGAGGATCTCCTCTCCCAGTTTCAGGCCGTAGAAGAAGGCCGGAGTGGGGATGGCTTCCACGTTACCATATACCTGAGCATGCTGGTAGTATTCTTCGAATACTTTCGGGAACATGTGGTAGCTGAGGTAGTCGAGGAATTCGGCGAGCGGGTACTTCTGCTGGAAGGCGGCGAAGTCCTTCTCGAAATCTACCGCGGGCAGGTGAGCGTTCGGCTTGCCTTTGAGGGGCTCCTGCCCTTTCAGGACGATCTTCTGCAGCTTCTCGGGAATCCGCCGTAAGGCTGCCCGATCTCGCCTTTAAAGAAGCCCTGTACGCTGGCGGGGAATGCCAGGTTGCGGGTCTCGTCCATCACATCGCTTGCCGTGAGGCCGTTGGCGGTCATGAACAGGGCCATGTCGCCTACTACTTTGGAGCTGGGCGTCACCTTCACGATGTCGCCGAACAGCTGGTTTACCACGGCATAGTTATGCTTGATGGTCTCCAGCTTATCGCCCAGGCCGAGGGATTCTGCCTGCTGGCGGAGGTTGGAGTATTGTCCGCCGGGAATTTCGTTCTCATATACCTGCGCGGTACCGGCCTTCATGTCTGACTCGAAGGGGTAATAGTATTCGCGCACGTCTTCCCAGTAGTTGCTGTATTCGTTGAGGGAAGCCAGGTTCATGGGCTGGCTGCGCTCGTGCCCTTCCAGGATGGCGGCCATGGCGTTGAGGCTGGGCTGCGAGGTGAGCCCGCTTAAGGAGGCGATGGCGCAATCCACTGCGTTCACGCCGGCTTCGATGGCTTTCAGGTAAGTGGCGGCCTGAACGGAGGCGGTATCGTGCGTGTGGAGGACGATGGGTAGTTTCACCGCGTCTTTCAGGGCGCCAACCAGAACGGTGGCGGCCTGCGGCTTGAGGAGGCCGGCCATGTCCTTGATGCAGAGCATGTGGGCGCCGGCGTCTTCGAGGCGTTTGGCGAGGGAAACGTAATAATCGAGCGTGTATTTCTTATTGTCTTTATGCAGGATATCGCCGGTGTAGCTGATGGCGGCCTGTGCCAGGAGGTCGTGTTGTTGCGCACGAACCCGATGGAGGGCGTCATGGCATCGATGTCGTTGAGGGAATCGAAGATACGGAAGATATCGATCCCGTTGCCGGCGGCTTTCTCGATGAATTTGGCGATGAGGTTTTCCGGGTAAGCGGAATACCCCACGGCATTGGAGCCTCTGAACAGCATCTGGAGCAGCACGTTGGGCATGGCTTCGCGCATGAGCTGGAGCCTTCTCCAGGGGCATTCGTGGAGGAAGCGCATGGCTACGTCGAAGGTGGCGCCGCCCCACACTTCCATGGAGAAGAGCTGCGGGTTGTTGCGGGCATATCCTTCTGCTACGGCGAGGATGTCTTTGGTGCGGACGCGCGTGGCCAGGAGGCTTTGGTGCGCATCGCGGTAGGTAGTGTCCGTGAAGTATACGGGTTTCTCGTTGCGGAGCCATTGGGAGAAGTCTTCCCGGCCGAGCGTGAGCAGCTTGTTGCGCGTACCTTCCGGAACGGGCGCCAGCGGATCGAAGGAAGGCACGTGCGGTACCCGGAACTTGCGGCCATCATGCTTGCCTTTAACGTCCACATGCCCGTTTACCGTCACGTCTGCCAGGTACATGAGCGTCTTGGTGGCGCGGTCGCGGATGGGCGACAGCTTGAAGAGCTCGGGATGCTGGTCGATGAAGCCTACCGTACAGTTTCCTTTGCGGAAAGTATCGTGCGTAATTACGTTCTCGAGGAAGCGGATATTGGTTTTCACGCCGCGGATGCGGAACTCCTTCAGCGTGCGGTGCAACCTGCCGGCGGCGCCGGAGAGCGTGCGGCCGGAGGCAGTTACTTTTACCAGCATGGAGTCGAAGAAGGGCGAGATCTTCACGCCGGAATAGGCGCTGCCCTCGTCCAGGCGGATACCGAAGCCGCCTGCGTTGCGATAGGCGATCACGGTGCCGTAGTCGGGCGTAAAGTTGTTCTCGGATCTTCTGTGGTAACGCGGCACTGGATGGCAAAGCCGTTGAGGCGCACATCGTCCTGGCTCTTGAGGAAGATCTCGGGATCGGACAGGTGGTGACCTTTCGCGATGAGGATCTGGGAGCGGACGATGTCGATACCGGTCACCTCTTCCGTTACGGTATGTTCTACCTGGATGCGGGGTTCACTTCGATGAAGTAAACCTTGTTCTGGCGGTCTACCAGGAACTCCACGGTGCCTACGTTATTATATTTTACCTCTTGCGCGAGCGCGAGGGCGTATTTATATACTTCTTCGCGGGTCTCTATGGGGAGGTTTGGCGAAGGGGCGATCTCCACTACTTTCTGGAAGCGGCGCTGCACGGAGCAGTCGCGCTCGTAGAGGTGAACGATGTTGCCGTAATTGTCGCCCATGAGCTGCACTTCGATGTGCTTGGGCTCTTCGATGAACTTCTCGATGAAGATGGTATCGTCGCCGAAGGCTTTACCGGCTTCGCCGCGTGCTTCCAGGAAGGAGCGCTCGAGCTGGGATTCTTCGCGGACAACGCGCATGCCGCGCCCGCCGCCGCCTGCCGCGGCTTTGAGGATGATGGGGAAGCCGATGCGGAGGGCTTCCTTCTTCACGGTGGCTACATCTTCCAGTTTTACCTGGCTGTCTTCGATCAGGGGACGTTTACACGGCGCGCCAGCGTTTTGGCGGCTACCTTGTCACCCAGCTGGGCCATTACTTCGGGATCGGGCCCTACGAAAATGATCCCTTCTTCCTTGCACCGGCGGGCGAACGTTACGTTTTCGCTGAGGAAACCGTATCCCGGATGGATGGCGTCCACGCCCTGGCTCTTGGCCAGGTGAATGATCGCTTCCACGTCGAGGTAAGGTTTCAGCGGATCGTCATCCTTCCCGATCTGGTAGGCCTCATCGGCCTTATATCGGTGGAGGGAGTAACGGTCCTCATACGTAAAGATCGCTACGGTTCTGATCCGTAATTCCGATGCTGCCCTTAAAATCCGGACGGCGATTTCGCCGCGGTTGGCCACTAACAGCTTGTGTATCCTTTTGAGCGATGAATCAGACATAACTGTGGTAAGTTCAGACAATCAATTTAACATTAATGCTAAAATTCAGCGGGGATAAAAGTAGTAAAAGAATGTGTTTTTTCTTTGTTTATTTCTAAACTTTCAAACCAATTTGTTGATTTTTTTCAAACAAGTTGGTCTTTAAGGTGGATTTATCCAATGCCAGCGCTTTAATGATGGAAAAAGTTAATGTAATAATAATTGTAAAGGCAATCCGGTAAATTTGCGTGCATGTGGAAGGCATCGATCAATGGATTCAGGGTTCACCTGCGGATGGAGCGTTCGTTGTCGCAACATACGATCGAGGCGTATGAGCGGGATGTGAAGGGGCTGACGCGTTACCTGGCGCTGGTGGGCAAACCTGTTGGTCCGGAGGCGGTGGCGCTGGAGGACCTGGAGGGCTGCATCCGCTGGGTGGCAGAACTGGGGATGACGGCCACCAGCCAGGCCCGCATGATCTCGGGGTTCCGGACCTTCTTCCGGTACCTGTTGCTGGAGGATATGATCACGCACGACCCGTCGCAGCTGCTGGAAACGCCGAAGATACCCCGCAAGCTGCCGGATTTTCTCAGTGTGGAGGAAATAGACGCGTTAATAGCCAAGGTGCCGGATTATATCGGTTACACCGCGGATAAGCACGGGAACGTGGTTTGCAAAGACCCTCACCTCGTGGAACGTAACATCACCTTACTGGAAACGATGTATTGCTGCGGCCTTCGCGTTAGCGAGGCAATAAACCTGCAAATTTCCCAGCTGCATTTCGAAGAAGGGTATGTGCGCATCACCGGGAAAGGGAATAAAGAAAGGTTGATACCGGTCGGCGGTTCAACGATTAACCTCATTAAGAAATACCGGGACGAATTCAGGTCGAAGCTCCCTATCGCCAGGGGCCACGAAGACATCCTGTTCCTCAACCGCCGGGGCAAGGGGCTGACCCGGGTGATGGTATTTATTATTATTAAGGAGCTGGCGGAGCTGGCAGGCATTAAAAAGAATATCTCCCCATACTTTCCGCCATTCCTTCGCCACGCACCTGGTGGAGGGCGGGGCTGACCTCTCGGCCGTACAGGAAATGCTGGGCCATGAGAGCATTACCACTACGGAGATCTATACCCACCTGAACCGCGAATTCCTGCGGGACACGCTGGCGACTTTCCACCCGGGATACCATCGTAAATCACAAACTTAATTGACCAGACTTCAGGGAACGCCCGGTGGTCCTGGGACCTGCCGGGGCTTGGGGAGCTATAGGGACTTGTCTATGTCAGAAAGGGAAAAAACAGCTACCCTTTGAGGCTTGGCTGAGTACAGGTAGCTGTTGTCGTATTTGGGGCTTTCCAACATGGGTTCGTTTTAGTACATGACGTACCGGTCCTTATGGGGGCTTTTGGCTTTCCCGGAGATGAATCCGTTGATCCATCCGGAGAGGGTGCCGGTTCTTCTGGGTTGGGTTGCAGGCCTGGCTTGCAGGTTCTGCCGTGAGCAGTGGGCGATCCGCCGGCGGCCGGGTTGCCTGGCCTTTGAGCCGTCTTCTTCCAACAGGGGAGGCCCCGGTCGAAGATTTTGAAATAGACGTCGGGCGATTCGGAAATCCCGTAACGGCCTTCTCTGATAATCTGCAGCATTCGGCTTCCGGTGAGCGAATCACGGGAGAAGTACAGTTGGTACTTTCCCAGCTCGTTGGTATAGCCGCGGCCAAGCAGTTTGTCGTTGACGGCGTTGTAGGCTTCCACCCTGACGGTCCGCAGGGCTTCGCCGGTGTCTGCATGGCGGACGGTTCCGGCGACTACCCATGCGCCGAACTCGCGGCGGATGAGGGACCATTTTTCGGCAGGTACAACGTACGCGAAGGCGGCGAGGTACTTGTCGCGGTCTCTTTTCAATGTGGCACGAAAGTGCTCAGGTGATACTGGGCGCTTCCGGCTCTGGCGTTGCGTGCACCGGGCACGCTGTTGAGGCAAATGTCGAGTTCCAGCGGTTCGGTGAACAGGTGGATCTCGTCCCAGGACAGGCTGAAATTGCCATTGCTGTCCAGGTCGGCTTCGGCGAGGAGGCGGTCTGCCTTTGCCCTCACCTGGGTGCCGGGGATCTGTCGCAGATCTTTGAAGATACCGCGGGCCAGAACATCGGGGTCGTGCGGGCCTTCGGGCAGGTAAATCCTGATGCGCGCGTCGGCCAGGGGTTCCATGCACTCCTCACAGATCAACGCAGAGATGTTGCCGATCAATAGGTAACTCATAGCGATTCACTTTTGGACTTTACATTTTGGGGCTACGCTGTGTTACTGTTCCGGTTCGGGGCACCGGGGCCCTCTGCATACTAACGAAACAAACTATGGTAGAAAGGCCTTGTTGCGCTTGTCTACTGGATCATAATTCACTTCACAAAGGTTGAGGAATTTGTTCCCCTAATCAAGCGTCTTATCACGGTAAATACCGAATGCGTATTTCTACGCATTTTGCCGGGAGACCACGCAAATTGACCGCCCTCCCCGCCCCGTTTTGCCGCCGAAATCCGCAGTGGCGGCAGTACTTCCTGATTTTAACGAAGTGTGGCATATATACGGGTATTACGAAAGGGTTTGCCGATCCGGATTTTATGATAATTTTACCCGACTTTTTTTTCATTATTACTAACTCCTAAATGCTAAACAATGGCAAAATTTTCAAAAGACACCGGGTTCTTCGTTGACCTCGCCAGTGCCGCCAAAATCACCAAGAATTATCGTGTAGATCAGCTCGAACGCAAAAAACACAAAGATCCCATGATGTCACAGTTCTTCGGTATTGAAAAGATCCAGGAGCTCCTCTCCCAGGAAGGCGCCACCGGTCTACGTATCTATTATGGCCTCGATGTGGATGGCGACGGTAAAGCCGATAAGCGCTTCGTTCTCACCGCCTGCGATGCGGATGGTTGCGATATTCTGCCCGCTGCCCAGGAAGAGCCCCAGCCCCAGACGCGCAGCGCCGCCAAAAAGGCAAACACCGGTGCGCTCATGACCGACGGCTTCTGCCCCTTCGACTGCCCCCAAATCTGGCCCCTCAATTCTGATTCTGAGTAATCCCTAAGGATAAAGACTATTACGTGCCGCTGCATCACTACATTTTCTATTTCATGATGGGGATCGAAGTCCTTCTTCTGATCCCCTTCACATTAAATTATAAGCTGTTCAATAAGGTCCAGCGACTCATCTACCTGTATGCCATCTATTCGGCCGTGCTCAGCATCGGCGCCGAAGCCCTCGCCCGGATCTTCCGGCATAACCTCGCATGGCATGCGGTAATGTACCTCGTCTCCTATTACCTGCTGAGCGTTTTTTACCTCAAAGTCATTCAAAAACCCCTTACCCGCAAGATCATTCTCTGGATGGTGCCGGTCGTCACCGCGTTATTCATCGCCGACTTCGTCTGGATCAGCGGCCCCCGCGGCTTCAGCTCCATATTCGTATCCTTCCGGACCTTCCTGCTCATCATATATGGCATCCTGTTCTTTGTACAGCTCGTCCGCGACGGCTCCTTATCGAACGCTCCATTTATATCACCTCCATCCCCGAATTCTGGTTCAACTCCGGTATTTTCGTTTATCAATGCTGTAACTTCATCCTCTACCTGTCTTTCAACTTCCTGCTGGCCGACGAGCCCGGCCCGGAAATCATTAATCTTTTCCGGATCACGCAGGGCCTGGGATGGATCGCCGGCATTATTCAGGTAATAGTTTTTATATTGGCCTCCAAAAATCAAACAAGCGAGATCATGAACACGCTGCAGTTAATTTTGGCGGGTACGATCGTTATGATGAGCCTCGGCATTTTCGTGGTCATCATGGTGGTGTTGCAACAAAAGCAGGTTATTCAATATAAACTCATCCTCAAAGACAAAGACCTCCAGCTCCAGAAAGAACGCCTCGTGGCCGTGCTCCAGGGCCAGGAAACCGAACGCAAAAGGATCGCGGAAGACCTGCACGACGAAGTAGGCGCCCAGCTGTCTGTCCTCAAGCTCAGCCTCAACCACCTCCAGCAGCTGGCCGGCAACGGCGAAAAGGAAAAGATCAAGGAAACAAAGGAATTTACGGACGGTATCATCCAACAGCTCCGTTTCATCTCTCAAAGCCTCCACCCCACCACGCTGGAAAACCTGGGCCTCAGCCACGCGCTGGACTCGTTTGCCAGCCTCATGAATAAAAACCGGCAGATCGCCATCCAGTTCCGGACAGACGGTTCCACCCACCCGGTAGACCGCGAAAAAGCCCTGAACGTTTACCGCGTTGTGCAGGAACTGATGAACAACATCCTCAAACACGCCGAAGCCCGGCAGGTGCTCATCACCTGGCAAAGCACCCGCAAACCCTCACCGTCCGCGTAGAAGACGACGGCAACGGGCTGCTGATCGATAACCTGGAAGAATCCCGGAAGAAGACCGGGCACCTGGGCTTAAAAATATCGAAAGCCGTTTGAATATTATCGGCGGAAACATCAACTTTGTAAAGAATTCACCCCGAGGCACTATTGCCGAGATCAGGGTGGATAATTATCAGCCTGTTGCTTAGCTAAAACCAATATCATGTATGCTGCCGCCTATTAAGGTCGCAATCGCAGACGACCACAAGATTTTCAGGAGCGGGGTTATCCAGACCCTTACGCCGTACGAAAACATCAACGTCGTTTTTGAAGCGGAAGACGGTGAACATTTGCTGCAGATCATGCAGGAACAACAACCCGACGTGATTCTCATGGACCTGAAGATGCCCAAAATGGACGGCATCCAGGCCACCATCAAGGTCAGGGAGAAGTTCCCGCAGGTCAAGATCATCATCCTCACCATGTACGAAGACGACAACTTTATCGTCCATCTCGTAGAGAATGGCGCTAACGCCTATTTGCTCAAAAACAGCGAACCGGAAGAGATTTACGAAGCGATTTGTACTACTTTCGAGAAAGGATTCTATTTTAACGAGAACGTCAACCTGGCCCTGCTCAAGAAAGTCCTCCACAAGAACAAGCAACAGTTTAAGCCGACTTTCAAGAACGAAGTGCAGCTGACCGACCGCGAACTGGAGGTGCTCAAGCTCATCTGCGGGGAACAGACCACCCAGGAGATATCAGAACAGATCTTCCTCAGCCCGCGGACGGTGGAAGGCCTCCGCCAGAAGCTGCTGGAAAAGCTCAACGTGAAAAATACCGTGGGCCTAGTGCTCTATGCCTTCAGGAACGGACTCATCGAATAGCCAACAAGGAATACGCAATTCATCATAAAAACAACAAAATCAATATGAAACAACTATCCGCGTTCCTCACCGCGGCGGCTATCGGCGTTTTGTCGGTGACCGCTCAGGCGCAGGTGAAGCTGCCCGCTCCCAGCCCCGCCCAGACCATCAAACAGGATTTCGCCCTTTCTTCCGTGGAAGTATCCTACTCCCGCCCCGCCATGAAAGGCCGTACCATCATGGGCGACCTGGTGCCTTACGGCAAGATCTGGCGCATGGGAGCCAACCAGGCTACCCGCATCAAGTTCGGCGAAGACGTGAAGCTGAACGGTAAGCCCGTTCCCGCAGGCGAATACGTGCTCTATGCCATTCCCAACCGCAACAGCTGGGAAATCATCGTGAACAAAGGCCTGAAAAACTGGGGTATCGATGGCTATAACCAGGCAGACGACGTAGTGCGCTTCAATGTAGACGTTACGGAAATGCCCTTCCCCATCGAGTCGTTCATGATCACCTTCGGCGACGTTGCCGCCAGCTCCATGACCATGATGATCCTGTGGGACCGTACCATGGTGCCCGTGCAGATCACTGCCGACATCGACAGCAAGATCATGGCTTCCATCGAAGAAGGCATGAAATCCGACAAGAAGCCTTACTTCCAGGCCGCCATGTACTACTTCGAGTCTGGCCGCGATGTGAACCAGGCGATCAAATGGATGGACCAGGCCCTGGCAGAACCCGCCAACGCCAAAGCCTTCTGGATGTACTACCAGAAAGCCCGCATGCAGGCAAAAGCCGGCGACAAAGCAGGCGCAAAAGCGACCTCCGCCAAATCCACCGAACTGGCTAAAGCCGCCAACAACGCCGACTACGTAGCGCTGAACGAAAAGCTGACCGCTACGCTCTAAGCTATTTCCGATTGTTACCGTAAAAAGAGGATGGTCCTGCAGGGCCATCCTCTTTTTAGTTTTTATCTGACGTGCATGCTATTCCGGCTTGCGGACCAGTTTCATAAACGGTTGCAGCAGCGCGGCGAAGAACATGACCAGCACGCAACCGATAACGTTCAGCCAGAGGAAGGAAACGATATCCAGCAAGTAAACGAGGATCACCAGCGCTTCGGCGATCAGCGCTCCCGCAAACACGGCATTCCCCTTGACCCACTTCATCATGAATGCCACCACGAAAATCCCCAGGATGGTCCCGTAAAACAGGGAGCCCAGGATGTTCACCGCCTCGATGAGGCTCCCGAGATTGGTGGCGAACAGCGCCACGGCAATGGAAAACACGCCCCAGACGAGCGTCCAGAGCTTGGAGGCACGCAGGTATTCATGATCGCTGGCATTGGGTTTATACATCCGTTTATAGAAATCGACCATGGTGGTAGAGGCCAGCGAGTTGAGCGCCGCGGCGATACTGCCCCAGGAGGCCAGGAAAATGATCGCGATCAGCAGGCCCACGAGCCCCTTCGGCAGGTTGTGCACCACGAAATGCAGGAAGATATAATTCGTGTCGTTGGTATCCGCCGCGGGGATGGCCGTCTTAATAAGGTCTTTCGCTTCTCCCCGGATCTGTTCGGACACGGTTTCAGAAGCCTTTAGTTCCGCCTGCGCGTCGCGGATGGCGGGCTCGTTCTTCGCGTCCAGCGCAGTGACGAGGGCTTTTACCTGCACCTGCCGGGCATCGTCGAGCGAGTCGTAACGTTGCTCCAGCGCCTGCATCTGCGGGGCGTATTCAGAAGTATGGACCTGCCGCACGAGGCCTTCGTTGAAGTTCAGCGGCGCCCGGAAATACAGGTAAAACACGAATACCAGCGCCCCGATCAGCATGATGAGGAACTGCATCGGCACTTTCACCAGCCCGTTCATCAGCAGGCTCATCCTGCTCTCGGTGAGGTCGCGCGCGGTGAGGTAACGGCCCACCTGGCTTTGGTCCGTCCCAAAGTAGGATAAGGCCAGGAAGAACCCGCCGATCACCCCGCTCCAGATATTATACCGGTCTTTCAGGTTGAAGTCGGTCACGATCACATTCAGCTTGCCCATCTTCCCCGACACGTGCAGGGCATCAGAGAACCCGATATCCGCCGGCAAGAGCTTCACCACCATATACCCCGCCAGGAACATCCCGGCGAAGATCACCCCAGCTGGAGCGATTGCGTATACGATACGGCCTTGGTGCCGCCGTACATGGTATAAATGATGAGCAGGCCGCCCATGAAGATATTGGTGTAATAGATATTCCAACCCAGCAGGGAAGACAGGATGATGCTGGGGCGTAGATACTGATCCCGGTCGACAGGGCCCTTTGCAGCAAAAACAGGAACGAAGTGAGCGTCCGGGTTTTCAGGTCGAAGCGGTTCTCGAGGTATTCGTACGCGGTGTAGACTTTCAGCTTGTGATAGATGGGGACGAACGCCACGCAGATCACGATCATAGCCAGCGGCAGCCCGAAGTAATATTGCACGAACCGCATGCCGTCTGCATACGCCTGCCCGGGAGCGCTCAGGAAGGTAATGGCGCTGGCCTGCGTGCCCATGATAGACAGGAGCACGATGTACCAGGGCACGGACCGGTTGCCCAGGAAGTAACTGTCGAGGTTCTGCTGTCCGCGGCTCTTCCAGACGCCGTACAGGATAATGACGGCGAGGGTGAGGCCGAGGACGGCCCAGTCGGCATAACTCATGAATAGTGTTTAGTGAAGAAATAAAAGAAAACGATCAGCGCAATAAGCCAGCCTGTCACCAGGAGGTACCAGGTGCTCCAGCGGGCAAACAGCGGCGGTTTCTCGTATTGTGGATCTTCCATCATCATTTGCGTTTAGACAGTAATCCGCCTCCCAGTAAACCGAGGGCGAGGCCGATCAACAGGCCTATGTGGACTCTTTTGATCAGGAACCCTATGGCCAGCCCGATGGCGATGCACAGGCCGGCGGAAAGCGTAACACGGCTATTTCTCGTACTCATAATCAATCCTGTTTAGCGATCAGGTTCACAAATAAACGGTAGGCGCCCGGCACGCCGGCAGGCAGCTGGCGGAAGAACGACAGGCCGGTATATACATACTTCCCTTTCCCGTAACGGGCCACCAGCGTGGAGCCGGAAAGGTCTTTTTCCCGGGTCCTTCATGCTGAAGGGCTGCATGTACTGGCCGTCGGCATTTGCCGTAAAGTATAGTCCCCGTTCCTGCACCCATCCGTTAAAATCGGCGGTGGTCAGGGCATTGGGATAGGTCATCAGTTTATCTTCCGGTTTGAGGAAGGTCACGGCGGCGTGTTCGTCGGTTACCCGGTCGCGCGAGAGCGTGAAGGGGAACGGCCCGAGCTGGTTGGTCACCAGGCCGCCGTTGGTGTTGTATTGAATGAGCAGCGTGCCGCCGTTCTTCACGTACTCCAGCAGGCGGGGCTGCCAGTAGCGCAGGCGCTCCTGGGTATTGTAGGCGCGGACGCCGGTGATAATGGCATCGTACCCGGAGAGGTCGCCCTGCATGATCTCTTTTCGCCCAGCAACGTCACGGTGTAGCCCACTTGCCGGAGGCTTTCCGCTACTTTATCGCCCGCTCCGGGGATGTAGCCGATGTTGCGGCCGTTATACTTCAGGTTGAGCGTCACCAGCCGCGCTTCCGCTGGCGGGAACAGCGTGATGGCGGGGATATGGTCATAGGCGATGACGGTCATGCTATTCGTGTATTCCTTGCCGTTGAATTCCACCGCCACGCTCATCGTATCGGTCAGTTGTTGCCCGTTTACTTTCAGCGGCTTCACCGGAATACCACTTCCGTCTCGTCTCCTTTGTCTTTCAGGTTGAACGCGATAGCGGGCTGATCGGCAGTGAACCCCTGCGGCAGGCGGAGCTTCACGGTTCCTGAAACGCCCGGTTGCATGGCGCGGACCTTTACAGGAACGGCCTGCGCGGTGGCCTGGTGTATACGTATACCTGGTTCTGGAGGTACGCTACTACGGGCGGCGCCATTACCAGCGGGCTGTACACCTCTCCTTTTACAGGGTCGGTGAATTTGTAAATGAAGGGCCGCTGGATGGTGATCGTCTGGTCTCCGAAGCGGAGGAAGAACGTGGCCGTCAGCGAGGGCTTGTTTTCCGGATAGCCTACCATGGCATTGTCGCGGATGATATATGCGCCCAGCGGATGTGCGTCCTGCAGCCAGTAAGGCTGCGAAGTGGGCGTTGCCGCGGGAATGGGAAAGTCGGCCGGGATGGTATTGAGCTCGTTGAAGGCAAGGTCTCTGGCCAGCGACGTGTTCCCGGTACCGTTATACGTTACTTTTTCCAGGCGAACGGGAACGTTGCTGCGGTTGATGAGTTGCAGCTGGCTTTTCATGGGGCCGCCTGGAACTACTTCTGCGGCAGATGAAAACGCTTCCGCCCAGATGCCGGAGCAGGCGATGATCAGTTGTTCGGTCTCTTTCAGCTTTTGGGTTTTCCAGTAGCCGTCGGGCAATGCCAGCAGGCTTTTGCGCACGGCCAGCAGCGCAGGCACGCTGGCGGAGGGATCCCCTGCCCGGTAATCCTTGTTGATCGCCTGGATCTGCTGCGCCACGGCGTTGCTGCCGGGAACGCGGGCCCAGGTGGTATTGATGCCGTCCATGAGGTCTTTGGCAGGTGCGTCACCGAGGATGGTCTGGAAATATTCCGTTGCGTTGCCGCGCCCGGAAGGCACCCCGAATCCCTGGCTCTTATGCTGGCTGCGGCTCTCGGCGGCGATCTCGCCGTACCCTTTGCCCAGGAGCGCGTTGTACGCCCCTACCTGCATCTTGAACTGGTCTTCCGAGATGGTATTGTTGCTGCCGAAGTTGAACGTGTTCCACAGCAGGCGCTTAGCCTGCCATACTTCCACGGATTTCAGCTGCTCGGGGTATTGAGTGGGGTCGGCCGCAGCCTTGAAGGCTTCCGCGGCCAGCATGGCGGAGGCGGTATGGTGCCCGTGGCCCGCGCGGCTGTCTGCCGGGAAGCGGCAGATGATCACATCCGGACGGAACTTGCGGATCACCCACACCACGTCCCCAGCACCTTTTTACGCTCCCAGATGGTGAAGGTCTCTTCCGGGTTCTTGGAGAAGCCGAAATCGTTGGCGCGGGTAAAGAACTGCTCGGCGCCGTCGATCCGGCGGGCCGCCAGCAGCTCCTGCGTGCGGATGAGGCCCAGCAATTCAGCCTGTTCGTTGCCGATGAGGTTCTGGCCGCCATCGCCGCGGGTAAGGGAAAGGTAGCCGGTACGGTACTTTCCTTCGCGGGCCAGGAAGCCCAGCAGGCGGGTGTTCTCATCGTCAGGGTGGGCAGCGAGGTAGAGCACGCTGCCGAGCGTATTCAGTTTCTGCAATTGGAGCTGGATATCGGCCGCATGCATGACCGGGGCCGTTTGCGCTTTAGCGCCGGCAACAACCAGCAGTAAAGCAGCAGCCAGGCCCTTAAGGGTTCGGATGTTCAACATGAAATAGTTACCAATTTTTTGTCAGTCGTCAAAAATAGGGATTAAATGTTGCAACGCGTTGCCGCTGGTGGATTAATATGGGCGGTATCATTTACCGCATGAGCACCACCTGCAAAGGCCAGCCGATCTGGTTCCCCGCCGCCAGGTTCGACAGTACCACAACGGCCTGCTGCGCCTCGGGATCTACGCCGATGTAGGCGTTGTACCCGCCGGTCTGGCCGCCATGCTGCACCACCGTATGGCCCCGGAAGCGGCTGATATGCCAGCCCATGCCCATTATTGCGGAGCTGTCCGCGAAGGTCTGCCGCTGGCTCAGCCGGATGGCATTGCCGAGGTTTTCCGTCCCGGGGTTCATGTTGGCGCGCGCATAGCGCAGCATATCGGCCAGCGTTGAGGTGATACCGCCGGCGCCGGCCAGGACTCCCAGCATCCAGGGTTGCTCCGGCTTCTTGCTGCGGTTATAACCCTGCGCCATGCCCGCGGAAGTTCGGGTGACCCGGTAATGCGGGTGTCGCTCATTTTCAGGGGACCGGTAATTTCTTTAGCCAGCAAATCAGCATAGGTGGTATGGGCGTTCCGGGCCAGTAATTCGCCAAGGAGGCCGGCCGCGATGTTGGAATAGTCGTATCTGACGCCCGGGGCTTCCGTGGGCGTGTAATGGTTCAGGAAATGGAACAACTGTGCATCTTTGAAATGCGCATAAGGTTGCGCCATGGTGGCGCCGGGGTACTTCATCATCACAGGCTCAAACCGCGGGATGGCGGAAGTATGGTTCGTCAACATGAGCATGGTCACGGGTTTATCGTCGTACCATTTCAGGGTAACGGTATCCGGAACGTATTTGGAGATCAGGTCGTCTGTCTTCATCTCGCCTCTGCTCACCTGTGCGCCCAGCAGGATGCCGGTAAAGGTTTTGGTAAGGGAGCCGATCTGGAAGAGGGTGTTCTCGTCGGGCAATTTGTTGTTGCCGAGCGCGGTTTCGCCATATGCGTAGGTGTAGGTCTTGTTGCCATCGATCACGCCGATCATCAGCCCCACGCATTCGCCGCGGGCATAGGCGGCGCGTACCAGGAATCGACCTTCCGGTCCAGCCGGGATTGCATCGGTTGGTCGTCTGCTGGCCGGATGCCATCAGCGCGGGGAGCAGGAACAGGGAGATCAGGAATGAGCGGAACATGGGATAGGTTTGAGTTATTTTTTGAACATGAAGTACACGGCGCCGAGGATCAGCGAGAAGGAAATCAGGTAATTCCAGCGCAGGGGCTCCTTCAGCCAGACCACGGCAAATATGCAGAAGACCGTCAGCGTGATCACCTCCTGTACCATCTTCAGCTGGAAGCCGTTGAAGCCGTCCAGGTATCCGAGGCGGTTAGCGGGCACCATGAAGCAGTACTCGAAAAAGCGATGCCCCAGCTGGCCAGTATTACTTTCCATAGCGGCACGTTCGTGTCTTTCAGGTGTCCATACCAGGCGAAAGTCATGAAGACGTTGGAGATCAGCAGCAAGATGATTGTACGCATGCTCTAATTTACATTTTTGGGAAATAAAAAGCTCCCGGTGCGCCGGGAGCTTCGAAGAATATTTCGTGTGAGTGGTTAGTTTTCCTTTTTGGCCAGGAGGTATAATACCGCCATGCGGGTGGCCACGCCGTTTTCTACCTGGTCGAGGATTATGCTCTGACCGGAGTCGGCTACGTCGGAGCTCAGTTCCACGCCGCGGTTGATGGGGCCGGGGTGCATGATGACGATCTCTTTGCCCAGGCTGTCCAGCAGTTTTCTGTTTACGCCGTAAGCGAGGGAATACTCGCGCAGGGTGGAGAACAGCGGCATGTTCTGGCGCTCCAGCTGGATGCGCAGGACGTTGGCAACGTCTGCCCATTGGAGGGTTTCTTTGATATCGTAAGAAACGTTTACGCCCAGGGCGTTGCCGATATGTTTGGGAATGAGCGTCGGGGGCCTACAACGGTCACTTCGGCGCCCAGTTTCTTCAGGCAGTAAATGTTGGAGAGGGCTACGCGGGAGTGCATGATATCGCCGCAGATGGCGATCTTTTGCCTTCCACGCTGCCCAGTCGTTCCCGGATGGAGAACGCGTCGAGCAGGGCCTGCGTGGGGTGCTCGTTGATACCGTCTCCGGCGTTGACGATGGGTACGTTGATGTGTTTGGCGAGGAAGTGGGGCGCCCCTGTGGCCGAGTGCCGCATCACGACCATATCCACTTTCATGGAGAGGATGTTGTTGACGGTATCGATGAGGGTTTCGCCTTTGGAAACGGACGATCCGGAAGCCGAGAAGTTCATCACATCAGCGCCAAGGCGCTTTTCCGCCAGCTCAAAAGATAGCCGCGTGCGGGTGGAGTTCTCGAAAAATACATTGACGATGGTGGTATCCCGTAAGGTGGGCACTTTCTTGATCGGGCGCTGCAATACTTCCTTGAATTGATCAGCAGTTTGAAAGACGAGTTCTATATCCTGACGCGTCAGGTCACGTATACCCAGCAGATGTTTTACAGACAGTGACATTCTAAGGTGCAAATATAATGGGTTTTAAGCAATCAGCACAACTTCGTCTTTCCCGTCGCGCTCGTTCCACAATACTTTAACGCGCTCAGTGATGATGGCGTCTATCGTACGGCCGGTGTAATCGGGCTGTATGGGCAGCTCCCGGCTGAAGCGGCGGTCTACCAGCACGCACAGTTCCACCTTGGCCGGGCGGCCGAAATCGAGCATGGCGTCCATAGCGGAACGGATGGTGCGGCCCGTGTAGAGCACGTCGTCTATCAGGATCACTTTTTTATTATCGATAGAGAATTCGATGTCGGTCTCATTGGGGACATGCAGCGTTTTTGCGCTGTTGTAGTCATCGCGGTAAAAGGTGATGTCCAGTTTGCCGTAAGGGATATTGGCGGAAGGCACCAGCTTTTGCAGGTGCGCGTAGATGCGGTCAGACAAAAGATGCCCCGGGGCTGGAGCCCAATCACCACGGTGTCCCTGAAATCCAGGTGGTTCTCCACCAGCTGGTGGCTCAGCCTTTCGATCGTAATCGCCAGTTGCCGGTCTGTCAAGATTGATTTCAAATCGGATGAAGTTTAAAGGTCAAAAATAAGGATGAAGCACCGGAATAAAAATGATTGCCGAAGCGGCGCGTTGGCGTACATTTGATCCGTAAATCGCATCCGGTCATGAAAATCTTCAAAACCATGCTCATCACCTTATCGTTGTTCGGCCTGTTCTCCGATACCTCGGGCCAGATCAAAACGGGCGAAACCGTGCCCGACTTCTCCCTGCAGGACCAGAACAACCAAACATTCCGCCTTTCGGAAGCCCTCGCGAAAGGACCGGTAGTCGTATATTTCTATCCGAAGGACGATACGCCAGGCTGCACCAAGGAAGCCTGCTCATTCCGCGACAGCTTCGCCGCCTTTACCGACGCCGGCGCGCAGGTGATCGGCATCAGCTCCGACGACGTTGCTTCCCACAAAAAATTCGCCGAGAAACATAAGCTGCCCTTTACCCTGCTGGCCGACGAGAAGAACGAGGTCCGCAAGCTGTTCGGCGTGCCTAAGACCATGATGCTCCCCGGCCGCGTTACCTACGTGCTGGACCGTAAAGGCGCCGTGGTTCACCAGTTCAACTCCATGACGCAGGCTACCCAGCACGTGGACGAAGCCCTGGCGGCGATCAAAAAGCTGTAATCTTTACCGCACGAAATTTGGTGAAAAGGCGCTCCGGACCGGGGCGCCTAAATTTTGCAATAAACGCAAAAGCTTGCTGCAGGTCATTCGCAAAAACCGCAAAAGGCCAATTACAGGCCGATTACAGGCCGATTACAGGCCAAATACAGGCCGATTACAGGGAGATTAGAGGCCAATTACAGGCCGATTAGCAGGAATTTAGGGCACGCGAGCGGCAGACGGACAAAAAAGCCGACCCTTTCGGGCCGGCTTTTGCGGAAAATGTATGCTTTTCGGTTATGCTTCCTTCACGAAAGGATAACGGTAATCTGTCGGAGATACCAGGGTTTCTTTCACCGTACGGGCGCTCAGCCAGCGATAGAGGTTCAGCTGGGAACCTGCTTTGTCGTTGGTACCGGAAGCGCGCGCCGCCGCCGAAGGGCTGCTGGCCTACTACGGCGCCGGTGGGCTTGTCGTTCAGGTAGAAGTTACCCGCCGCGTTCACCAGCTTTTTCGTGGCCAGGTCCAGCGCGTAGCGGTCCTGCGCGAAGATGGCGCCGGTGAGGGCGTATTCGCTGGTTCCGTCTACCAGGGCGATGGCGTCTTCGAATTTTTCCGCGTCGTATGTGTAGATCGTCAGCACGGGGCCGAAGATCTCTTCGCACATGGTCACGTATTTCGGGTCGGAAGCCTCGATCACGGTGGGCTCGATGAAGTACCCTTCCGTTTTGTTATAGTTACCGCCGGCGATGATCTTCGCTGCGGGGTCTTTCTTCGCATTGTCGATATAAGAAGCGATCTTATCGAAAGAGCGCTCGTCGATCACGGCGTTGATGAAGTTGGTGAAGTCTTCGGTGGTGCCCATTTTCATGGTCTTCAGCTCGGCGATCAGCTTCGTCTTGATTTCTTCCGCCAGGTTGCTGGGGAGGTAAGCGCGGGAAGCGGCGGAGCATTTCTGACCCTGGAACTCGAAGGCGCCGCGGGCAAGACCGGTCACAACGGCGTCTACGTCGGCGGATTTGTGCACGAGCACGAAGTCCTTACCGCCGGTTTCGCCCACGATACGGGGATAGGTCTTGTATTTGGCGATGTTGTTGCCGATGGTCTTCCACATGGTCTGGAACACGCCGGTGGAACCGGTGAAGTGGATGCCCGCGAAGTCGGGGTGCGCGAAGCATACGTCGCCAACGGTAGGGCCGCTGGAGTACACCAGGTTGATGACGCCTGCGGGAAGACCGGCTTCCATGAGCACTTTCATGAAGAAGGCGGCATGGTACACCTGGGTGTTGGCGGGCTTCCAGACTACTACGTTGCCGCACATGGCTGCGGAGGTGGGCAGGTTGCCGCCGATGGCGGAGAAGTTGAAAGGGGTAACGGCCAGCACGAAGCCTTCGAGCGGACGGTACTCCAGTCTGTTATGTACGCCAGGCGAGCTGATGGGCTGCTGGCGGTAGATCCCGGTAAGGTAATGTACGTTGAAGCGGAGGAAATCGATCAGCTCGCAGGCGGAGTCGATTTCAGCCTGGTAGGCGTTCTTGCTCTGGCCCAGCATGGTGGCGGCATTGGTATGCGCGCGGTATTTGGTGGCCAGGAGCTCGGCGGCTTTCAGGAAGATGGCGGCGCGTTGTTCCCGGGGGTATCGGCCCATTGCTGGCGTGCGGCCAGCGCGGCGTTGATAGCGTCCGTTACGTGGCTGGCTTCTCCCATGTGGAAGTGGCCCAGCTTATGTTTGATCTCATGCGGGGGCGGATGTCGACCGTTTTGCCGGTACGAACCTCCTGGCCGCCGATGTACATCGGGATGTCCATCTCTTCGGCTTTGTAGGCCGCGAGTTGTTTTTTCAGCGCTGCTTTCTCTGGGGTGCCGGGACCGTAAGAAAGAACCGGCTCGTTGGTTGGTGCTGCAAAGTCAAAATAAGCGTTATGCATGGCTTAGATTGTTGTTTCGGTTATCAATATTGTTCACTTCAGGCTAGCGTCAGCCTTTTTCGTCTTCTTTCTGCATCATGAGGTAAGCCTTGATGAAACCGTCGAGTTCTCCGTCCATCACCGGCCCCACGTTGCCGACCTCGAAGTCGGTACGGTGGTCTTTGATCATTTTGTAGGGATGGAACACATACGACCGGATCTGGGATCCCCACTCGATTTTGCGCTTGTTGGCGTTGGTGGCGTTCTTCAGTTCTTCTCGTCTGCGGATCTCCTCTTCATACAGTCGGGATTTCAGCATGGTGAGCGCCTTTTCACGGTTCTCGCCCTGCGTGCGCGCCTGCTGGCATTCGATGATGATGCCGGAGGATGTGCTTCAGCCTTACGGCGGTTTCCACCTTGTTCACGTTCTGGCCTCCCTTACCGCCGGAACGGTAGAATTCCCATTCCAGGTCTGCCGGGTTCACCGTTACTTCGATGGTATCGTCTACCAGGGGTACACGAACACGGAAGCAAAGGAAGTGTGCCGGCGGGCGTTGGAGTCGAACGGGGAAATACGAACGAGGCGGTGTACGCCGCTTTCCGCTTTGAGCAGGCCGTAGGCGAACGATCCGTCGAATTCCAGCGTGGCGGATTTGATCCCGGCGCCATCGCCGTACTGCACGTCGATCTCAGAGACTTTCCATCCCTGTTTCTCGCCGTACATGCGGTACATCCGCAGGAGCATCTCGGCCCAGTCCTGGCTTTCGGTACCGCCTGCTCCCGAGTTGATCGTGAGCACGGCCGGCATCTCGTCTTCCGGCTGGTTAAGGGTCGATTTGAACTCCAGTTCATCCAGCGCCTGAAGGGCGCCATCATAAGCCGCGTTCACTTCTTCCTCGGTGGCCTCTCCTTCTTTCTGGAAGTCGAGCAATACGGCGCTATCCTCGATGGAGGTGCGCACGGCATCGTGGAGGTCTACCCAAAACTTGTTAACCTTGATTTCCTTGAGAATGGCGGTCGCCCTTTCATTGTCGTCCCAGAATCCGGGAGCGAGGGTCATCTGCTTATCATTTTCGATCTTGTCTATACGGTCCTGGACGTTAAAGAAAACCTCCCAGGACGTACAAACGATCCCTCATAGCCTTAAGTTGTTCTGTTGTCATAAGTCCGCAAAGATAAATTATTATTAACGAAATACGAAAATGGATTATGGTGGATAATCAATTCATTTTTAATGCGTAAATTCAGATTGGAAAGATTTTTGCGCGAGAATGTCATCAAACGTAACCCGTATGGAAACCCGCATGAGCATACCTCACTTCCGGCAGCAGGCCTCCTTCAATCTGATCGCCCTGCTGGTGGTCATTGGCGTTAACGTAATGGCCAATACCGCCACGCTGAACGGCCGCACCACCGGTGAGATATCCGACATGTATCCCAACCTGTTCACGCCCGCCGGCGTCACCTTTACCGTATGGAGCGTCATTTACCTGGGCCTCCTCGCTTTCGCGGGATACCAGCTCTGGCTGGCCTTTGCATCCGGACACGAATCGGATCTTGCCCGGATGATGGCCCGCATGGGCCACTGGTTCCTGCTGAACTGTCTGGGTAACGCCTGCTGGCTCTTCGCCTGGCATTACGATCTCATGTGGCTGTCCGTCCTCATCATGGGTTTCATTCTTTTCACGCTTATCCGCATCCATCAGCGTTTCCGCATCGCCGACCCGAACGCGCCGCTGGCCGAAAAAGCCTTTATCTTCTTCCCGTTCGGCGTCTATTTCGGCTGGATCACCATTGCCCTGCTTGCCAATATCACCACGCTGGGCGTGGCCATGGGCTGGAGCGCCTGGGGCGTTGGCGGCGTGTACTGGACCATCGCCTGCATGATCCTGGGCACACTGGCAGGCCTCCTCATGATTTTCCGCTTCAATAATATCTGGTACGGCCTCACCGGCGTTTGGGCCTTTATGGCATCATCCTCAAGCGGGACGCCGTCGCCAGCCCGGACTCCCCTCCCATCGTCGCCGCCGGCACCATCATCATCGCCGTGCTCGGGTTGTCCATAATCATGCAACTGTTGCGAAAACGACCGCTCATCTGATAAAACGTTCGCACTTATCGATCCCGATGTGTATTTTTGACGCGATCAAAACTTAAAAGCGCAAACATGTTCCCATCCGTACAGCCCGACGCCACCGAAGCCTGGCAAGACCTACTCGCCCATGCAGGAATGATGGGCATCACCCAGATGCGCGACCTCTTCGCCGAAGACCCCGAGCGCTTCCGCAAGTTCTCGCTGCAACTGGAAGACATCCTGTTCGACTATTCCAAGAATATCATAACCGAAGGCACCATGCAGCTGCTGCATGACCTCGCCCGGGAATGCAAGGTAGACGAGGCCCGCAAAGCCATGTTCGCCGGCGAAAAGATCAATGCCACCGAAGGCCGCGCCGTGCTCCACACCGCGCTGCGCAACGTGTCCAACACGCCCGTGCTGCTCGATGGCAAAGACGTGATGCCAGAAGTGAACGCTGTTCTTGCGCAGATGCAGGACTGCTGCCGCCGCATCCACTCCGGCGAATGGAAAGGATACTCCGGAAAGAAAATTAAATACATCGTCAACATCGGCATCGGCGGCTCCGACCTGGGGCCCGTTATGGTGACGGAAGCCCTCAAACCCTATTGGGTGGAAGGCATCCAGCCTTACTTCGTGTCGAACGTTGACGGTACGCATATCGTGGAAACGCTGAAGAAAGTGAAGGCCGATGAAACATTGTTCCTCATCGCCTCCAAAACCTTCACCACGCAGGAAACCATGACCAACGCGCACACCGCGCGCGAGTGGTTCCTGGCCAACGGCGGCTCCGAAAAAGACATCGCCCTTCATTTCGCGGCACTGTCTACCAACGAGAAAGCCGTGACCGCTTTCGGCATCGATCCTAAGAACATGTTTGCGTTCTGGGATTGGGTGGGCGGCCGTTATTCCCTGTGGTCCGCCATTGGCTTGTCCATCGCCCTGACCGTAGGTTACGATCATTTCCACGCCCTGCTGAGCGGCGCCCATGCGGCCGATCTCCACTTCCAGCAGGCGCCCGCGGAAGAGAACATCCCGTTGATCATGGCGCTCATTGGCCTGTGGTACGGCAACTTCTTCGATACGGCTTCCGAAGCCATCCTGCCTTACGACCAGTATATGCACCGTTTCGCGGCGTACTTCCAGCAGGGTAATATGGAGAGCAATGGTAAGTATGTTGCCCGCAACGGGCAGTCGGTAGACTGGCAAACGGGCCCCATCGTATGGGGAGCCCGGCACTAACGGTCAACACGCGTTTTATCAACTGATCCACCAGGGAACCAAGCTGATCCCCTGCGATTTCATCGCGCCGGCCATCAGCCACAATCCCGTAGGCGATCATCATAATAAGCTGCTGTCTAACTTCTTCGCACAAACGGAGGCGTTGATGAACGGCAAAACCGAAGAGGAAGTGCGGGCGGAAGGTACCCCGGAGAGCCTGGTGCCTTTCAAGGTGTTTACGGGTAACCGTCCAACCAACTCATTCCTCGTTAAGCAGATCACCCCGCGTTCGCTGGGCATGCTGGTGGCGCTGTACGAGCATAAGATCTTCGTGCAGGGCGTGATCTGGAACATTTATTCCTTCGATCAGTGGGGAGTTGAACTGGGCAAGCAACTGGCCAACCGCATCCTGCCGGAACTGGGCGGCAATGAGGAGGTTACTTCCCATGATGCTTCTACGAATGGATTGATCAACGCGTATAAAGCGATGCGTCAATAGCAGATCACAACATCGGTATATGAACCGCCGGCTACACAGCCGGCGGTTTTTTTGACCGGTCAGCCAGGGTTGCGGTAATGAAAAAGCCCCGGCAAATGCCGGGGCTTCAAATTTTATCGTTGACAGGGAGAGAATAAGAAATTACCATTTGTCTACGTCTTCCGAAGAAGCAGCAGGTGCGGGCGCGGGCGCCTCGGCAATTTCGGAACGAACAACCGCTACGGCTTCCACAGCGTCGCTGTCCTGCTCGTCTTCACGAGCGTCGGAATAGTCGTGGTTGTAAGCATCAAAATCGAAGTCGGGCATCAGTTCGGTTTTCACGTAGTTGATGGTCTCCGTCAGTGCATTCAGGAACTTGTTGAAATCTTCTTTGTACAGGAACACCTTGTGCCTGTCGTAACCGTTGTCGTTGAAACGCTTTTTGCTTTCCGTGATAGTGAGAAAGTAATCGTTGCCACGAGTGGTCTTTACATCAAAGAAATAAGTTCTCCGTTTGCCCGCTTTCAATCGCTTGGAAAAGATGCTGTCATTGTTTCTTTCCTGTTGATTGTTGTTTTCGTACGCCACAGTTGATAGATTTAAGTGTTAACGAATCAAATCCTGTTTGAGTGATCAATAATCAACAAATATACTATTGTTTTACAAATATCAAAATAATTTTAAATGATTTTAGAAAATCATCTTATATTCCGCGCAGGAGGATGAAATGGCTGTTTACAACTATGTGAAAACTACTCGTTTACACGCTCTTCTTCCCCTGTTTGCTGCCTTGCGTACAGCTCTGCATAATAGCCGTTTTTCGCTAACAGCTGTTCATGGGTTCCCACCTCCGCGATTTTCCTTCATCCAGTACGATGATCTGGTCAAACGTAAATAACGCGAATATGCGGTGCGTGATGATGATCGCCGTTTTGTCTTTCAGGTAAGCATACAGATTGCCGATGATCTCCTTTTCCGTCCGCGCGTCTACGGCCGACAGGCAATCGTCGAACAGCAGGATGTTGGGCTGCCGGATAAGCGCCCGCGCGATGGATACGCGTTGTTTCTGGCCGCCGCTGAGCGTTACCCCCTCTCCCCCACCACGGTCTGGAAACCGTCCGGAAAGCCCAGGATATCCTTTTCTACGGATGCTTGCCGCGCCGCCTGCTGAACGGTCGCATCGTTGGCCGCAGGTTCGCCGAAGCGGATGTTATTGGCGATGGTGTCGGAGAACAGGAACACGTCTTGCGGCACGTAGGCGATCTGGTTGCGGAGGTTATGCAGTTTGAGGCCCCTGATGTCGTGCCCGTCTATCGAGATCTTTCCTCCCTGCGGATCGTACATCCGGAGGAGCAATTGCGCCATGGTGGTTTTGCCCGATCCGGTGCGGCCGATCACGGCGATCTTCTGGCCGGGTTTGATGTGGAGGTTGAACTGCTTCAGGGCCTGGATACCGGTATGCGGATAGGTGAAGTTGACATCGGAGAACCGGATCTCCCCTTTCAGGTCTTCGGTTTTGGCGCCTGGAGCGTCCTGGATCTGCGGTTCGAGGAGGAGGAACTCGTTGATCCGCTGCTGCGAGGCCGCAGCACGCTGTATCATGGAAGCCACCCAGCCGATGCTGAAGAACGGGAAAGTGAGCATGTTTACGTACAGTACGAACTCCGCGAGGTTCCCCACGGTAATATTCCCTTTGATCACCTGCATGCCCCCGATAAAGATGGTGAGGATCACGCTGAGCCCTATCATGAGCGCCATGGCCGGCTGGTAGAGCGCGTCTGTTTTGGCCAGGCTGATGCTGCTTTGTTTGTACGCTTCGCTGGCCTCTTCAAAATGCCCCGCGGAAGCGTCTTCCTGTACGTAGGATTTGATCACGCGGATGCCGGAATAGTTTTCCTGCGCCACGGAGGTGATATTGGATAATTGCGCCTGTATGCGCTCGCTTTTCTTATGGATGATGCGGTTGACGAAGTAGATGGTCAGGGCCAGGATGGGTAGCGGGCTGAGCGTATAGAGCGTGAGCATGGGGTTCACCGCCCACATGAGCCAGATGATCATCACCATCATGATCAGCGTGCGGGTGGCGTACATCAAGGCAGGCCCAACATACATGCGGACCCGGCTCACGTCTTCGGTGATACGGCTCATGAGGTCTCCCGTGCGGTTGAGCTTGAAGAAATGCAGGTCCATGCGCTGGTATTGCTGGTAGATTTCGTTCTTCAGATCATATTCAATGTGCCGGCTCATGACGATCAGGGTCTGCCGCTGCAGGTACATGAAGAACCCGCTGAGCAGTGCCAGGCCGAGAATAGAAAGGCCATAGAACGCCAGCGTCTGGCTGAATACGGCGCGGAAAGCGCCCTTCAGGCTGGTGTCGCTGAGCATGCGGTAGCTTTTCAGGTTCTGTTCGAGCAGGTCGAAGATCTGGCGGACGAGAATGGGCTGGAAAACGCTGAAGACGATGGAGACCGACGTGAAGAGCATCCCGAGCAGGAAGCGCCATTTGTATCGGACGAAAAATTTGTTTAAAGCTGCGAGGTGTTTCATAAAGCTATACAAATGTAGCGATTGCGGAGAGAAACAGGTCGCATAAAAAGCAAAGGGAGCAGCGGTCGGCTGCTCCTTTCTTATTAACCCAGTTTGGAGAGGGTATCGAGGATGACCTTTTCCTGGTCTTCCTTGCTGTAGTCTTCTTTTTTGAACTTCTTGCCGGTGATGTTCTCGAACAGCTCGATGTAACGCTCGGTTACGCTGTTTACGAATTCATCGGTCATTTCAGGCACCTGTTGGCCTTCTTTGCCCTGGAAGCCGTTCTCCATCAGCCACTCGCGTACAAACTCCTTGCTGAGCTGCTTCTGCTGCTCGCCGGCCTGTTGCTTGGCTTCGTAACCTTCCGCGTAGAAGAAACGGGAAGAGTCCGGTGTATGGATCTCGTCGATCAGGTAGATGGTGTCGCCGATCTTGCCGAATTCGTATTTGGTATCCACGAGGATGAGACCACGCTCGGCAGCCAGCTCGCGGCCGCGTTGGAACAATGCGAGGGTGTATTGCTCCAGTTTCTCGTAGTCTTCCTTGCTCACCAGGCCCTGGGCGATGATCTCTTCGCGGGAGATGTCTTCGTCATGGCCTTCGTGGGCTTTGGTGGTGGGGGTGATGATGGGGGAAGCGAAGAAGTCGTTCTCCTTCAGCCCCTCGGGCAGCGTTACGCCGCAGAGCTCGCGTTTGCCGCTCTTGTAGGTGCGCCAGGCATGACCGGTGAGGTTGCCACGGACTACCATTTCCACGGGAAGGTCTCGCACTTCAGTCCAACGGTAGCGTTGGGCAGGGGTACGGATTTCACCCAGTTGGGTACGATGTCTTTAGTGGCATCGAGCATGATGGCCGCGATCTGGTTCAGCACCTGTCCTTTGTAGGGGATCGGGCGGGAAGCACCACGTCGAACGCCGAGATACGGTCGCTCACAAACATCACCATCCATTTGTCTTCGATGGTATACACGTCCCGTACCTTACCTTTGTAAAAGGCTGTCTGGTTCGGAAATTTAAATGCAGATTCTAACATTCCGGTTTATTTTAATAGATTACCTGTTTGAAAGTGCTGCAAAAATAGGCCAGTCAGCATTAAAAATCAAAGCTTTTTATGGAACGCCAAAACCCCGCCTATCAACCCATCGATTGCAACTACTACGACCGCCTGGAAGCCTGGGCCACGCTCCGGGAACCCGTGCTGCTGGAGTATCTCGACGAATCCGGGCAGCCGCAGGCCGAAACGGCCGTAATCCAGGACCTCTATGTTCGCAACAAGGCAGAGTTTTTGCTGACGGACTCCGGCAGGGAGCTCCGGCTCGACCGCCTCGTGGCCGTCAACCACCTCCCCGTTCCCAAAACTTGCTAAAATGACAGGATTCCATATCGAATACGCCATGATCGTTAAACTGGCCGCCGCCATGCTGGCCGGGTTCTTACTGGGGCTGGAGCGGAAGTCCAGCGGAAGGCCGCCGGCGTCCGCACCATTACCCTCATCTGTATGAGCTCCGCCCTCTTCAGCATGCTGAGCATCCACTTCGGCGGCATGCAGTCGGGCGACCGCATCGCCAGTAACATCCTTACCGGCGTAGGTTTCATTGGTGCGGGCGTCATATTCCGGGGAGGGTTTACGATCGATGGGATCACCACCGCCGCGGTCATCTGGATCTCCGCGGCCATCGGGATGGCCGTGGGCGTAGGGAAGTACGACCTGGCGGCCTTTACCGTGTTTTTTACCTTGTTTGCCCTCTGGAGCTTCTCTTATTTTGAAAGGATCATCATGAAGGAACGCGACCGGAAATACTACGCCATCCAGTACGCCGAAACGGCCCTCAGCCCCGAATCCCTGGAAAGCCTTTTCCGCTCCCACCACCTGAAGGTATTGGCCATATCCACCACGAAATCCACCGAAGCGGAGCGGGCGCATCATCTATGAAGGGAAATATGAACTGACGGGCTCCACCGCCCGGCTCAAAGCCGTCAACGACGCGCTGCTGGCAAACTACCACGTCATTAAGTTTACCGTGGAGCTGGCGAAATAGCTTACTTCTTACGCAGGGTCATCAGGACCACCCCGCGATCACGATCGCCGAGCCGGCCATGGCATGCGGCGCCAGGGTTTCTTTCAGGAATACCCAGCCCAGGATCAGCGCCACCACGGGGTTTACGTATGCGTAGGTGGCGGAGATCTGCGGCGGGGCGTTGTTTACCAGCCAGCTATAGGCCGTAAAACCCACCAAAGACCCAAACACTACCAGGTACCCTATTGCCAGCCAGGTATCCACCGTCATGCGGTGAATGGAATCCCATTCGCCCTGTTCCAGTACCACGCTCATCAGTGCCGTGATCAGTACGCCGGATAGCATCTGGACGGCCGAGGAGGTCAGTTGCGGCGGCGTATCCAGCCGGGGCTCAGCAGGGAGCCCAGCGCCCAGCAGATGGAGCCGAACGTAAGGACCCAGATGGGCCACAGGGGGTAGCTGCGGACTACATTGGCGGGGTGCATGAGATAAAACGGGTCGAATATGCAGAAAAGCCCCGCGAAGCCGAGGAATAAACCCCACAGGGTGAGGTTGGCGGGGCGCTTTTTACTGAAGAAGAGCCAGTCGAGCCCGATGAGCCACGCCGGCAACGCCGCGATGAACAAGGCTACCAGGCCGGAAGGCATATACACAAGCGCAAAGGCCACGGAACTGTTACCGATACCGATGAGCAGGAATCCCAGCAGCGAGGCGTTTTTCCATTGCCGTTTCGTGGGCTTGGGCTTCTCCACCGCGTAGGCGATGGCCATCATGAGGCCCCGGCCAGGATGAACCGCATGACCGACAGCAAAAGGGCGGTAATACCTGCGTGGCGATCTTCATGCCCAGGTAGGTGGAGCCCCACAGGATGTATACGAGCGTCAGGGCCAGGATCAGTTTGGAACGTTGGGTGCGTTGTTGCATGGTTTCAGTCCGGCATGCTGCCGGCCCGCAAAGCTACGGCGCGCGCGTGAATAATCAGATGGCCAAATGATCAAACGCGGTCGTCAGATCATCCGGAAATGACGAAGGGCCACCGCGATGGTGGCCCCTTCGTGAAATATCGGCATACTACCGTACATATACTTCTATGGTAGCGTTCGTTGGCCTGCGGGGCGCGTGGAACGAATCGATCTTGCGATAATGTTTCTGCAGTTCGCCGCGCAGCGCCCAGGGAAGAAGTTGTTCAGCGTAGGGGCGTGTTCATACAGGACCAGGTCGTAGTGTTTGCTGCGTACCTTATCCGTATACGCCGCCAGCTGCCGGTTGAACATCCCTACGCCCAGGTGGTGCCAGAGGGGATGTCGGTCCCGGTTTCCATCGTGTACCCGATGGCGTGGTTGAGCGGGGTGAGCTCGGTGAGGTTCAGGACTTTGGCGTCTTTGCCTTTCTTCGCTTCGGGCAGCGCCATGATACGGTCGATCCCGCTACGGTGGAGGGCGGCATATAGATTTTGCGGAATTCGGGGAGGGAGGAGAAGGTCCACTGGCTGGTTGGGACGTCTGTCGTATCCAGCGACACCATGTAATTATGCCGGTTCACCACGTTCTCCCCTCCTGCCACGGGCGCTTCCGTTTGCTGCGGGTTCAGTTGCGCGAGGACGCGGAAGATGTATTTGTAATAAGAGACGGACCACCAGAGCAATACGCCGGCCGCCGCGGCCAGCAGCGGCTTCAGGCTTTCGAAGCGGATGGCGGTGAGCTCGTACAGCCGGGAAAGGATGAAGGCGATTGCAAAGCCATGGAAGAAGATATTATTATCAGGCGGGGTGTAGCTCGTTACCTGGAACAGCGCGGCTTCCACGAGGATGCCCACCGTGAGCAGCAGGAACATCATCAGCTCCCGGTTGCGCCACAGGGCTTTGGGCTCCTTCAGTGCGGGGAGCATCAGTATTACGATCAGCGCCACATAGAACTTGATCCATTGGGACTCGGTCAGGAGCACGTCGATGAAATCCATGGCGGACAGGCGCGACGAATGCGGGGCTGCCCGTGGTTGAACCAGTACCCGAATCCGTATTGCGTCAGCGGAAGGATCAGTACCAGCGCCACCAGTACATAGCTCCCGAGGAACCCGGCCAGCTCCTGCCACCTGCGGGCGTTGAGGCTGTGATAGCCTAATAACGCCAGCGCCAGCAACAGCGCCAGCCCGCCGCCGTCCTGCTTCGTAAAGAAGCTGAGGAAGGTGAAGGCGGCTGCCAGGAACAGCGCCGGCCACTTCCAGCGGCCGGGTTCCAGGCCGCGGAACAGGAAGGCAAGCCCTGCCAGCTGGTAGATGATCACGGTGTTGTTATACCAGGGCCAGAAGTTCACGAAAGAATAAGACAGCAGGAATACGATGAGCGACAGCAGGCTCACGCCGGGGACACACGCATTTTTTGCAGGATATACCGGAAGCTTAGCCCGCCGATGATATTCAGCAGTACCTGTGCCTTTATGAGGGAGAAAAGGCTGGGGCCGAACAATTTAAAGAAAATGGCCGGAACGATCCAATACCCATACCCCAGCGGCAGCCCGAAATCCCGGAACGGTACCGGCCTTCGGACATGCGGTATGCGCCTTCCCACGACAGGAAAATATTCACGCGATATGGAAACGAGGCGAAAAGCGGCACACAGGCAAGCGCTACGATCAATAAACACTCCAGGACCATTGCCCTGCGGGGTGTAAGGAAGGGATGAGGCATGTTGGGGAAGTATTTCCGGGTAAAGTTAATATGAAGCCATCTAAATTCAAGGCCTCAAAAGTAGGGACTTCCTGATAAACATTGTAATTTAGGCCTTGTTTAATTGTATATCCCCGTGCAATATCTGAAATTACTGCGGCCCAAACACTGGGCAAAGAACCTTTTCCTTTTATCCCCCTCTTCTTTGCAGGTGAGCTTTTCCGTGTGGAGAAACTCCAGGTATTGGCGCTGGCGTTCGTTTGTTTCTCGCTGGTCGCCAGCAGCATTTACGTCATTAACGACTATATGGACCGGGAGGCAGACCGTGCGCACCCGGTGAAGAAGAACCGTCCGCTGGCATCAGGGGCCGTCTCCCCCGCCGCCGGCCTGGCCGTCTTCGTTGTTTGCGTACAGGCGGGTTTCGGGCTGGGGATGCTCATCAGCACCAAGTTCGTATTCGTGCTGGGTATTTATTTCCTGTTGAACCTGGGTTATTCCTTCGGCCTGAAAAATATCTCCATCCTCGACATCCTCATCCTGGCCGCGGGTTTCGTGCTGCGGGTGAAAGCGGGCGGCGTGGCGGCTGATGTGGCGATCTCGGAATGGCTCAACATCATGGTCTTCCTCCTGGCGGTGTTCATGGCCTTCGCCAAACGGCGCGACGATGTGCTGCTGAAGATACAGTCGGGCAAAGACCTCCGCAAAGCCTCCAAAGGGTACAACCTGGACTTCCTCAATGCATCCCTGGCGCTCGTATCCGCCGTGATCATCGTGGCCTATCTCATGTATACCATGAGCCCGGAGGCTATGAGCCACTTCGGCACCTATCGTCTTTACTATACCAGCATTTTTGTTATTGCCGGATTATTACGATATTTGCAAATAACCTATGTCGATAACGACACTGGTTCTCCCACCAAAATCCTATACAAAGACCGCTTTATTCAACTGACCATTCTCCTGTGGATTCTAAGCTTTTATGTGATCATTTATTTACCGACGAATAAAAGTTTTTTTGAATAATGCGAAAAAACATCTCGAATTGGGGCAATTATCCCGTACAGAACTGTGAAGAGGTTTCCTTCTCCATGGAGGAACAGCTGTTGCAGTATGTAAATAACAACGACCACCTCATCGCCCGGGGTAATGGCCGTTGTTATGGCGACGCCTCACTCGGCGAACATAGTATATCCACCCTGCGGTTCGATAAGGTGACGGCCTTCGACGAAACTGCCGGTATATTCGAATGCCAGTCGGGCCTCACGCTCGACCAGATCCTCGATATCATCGTTCCCCGCGGCTGGTTCCTGCCCGTTACGCCTGGCACCAAGTTCATCACCATAGGCGGCGCCGTGGCTTCAGATGTGCATGGTAAGAACCACCACTCTGAAGGGTCCTTCAGCAACCACATCGTTTCCTTGAAAGTATTGACCGGCCTGGGGCTGGTGGAATGCTCCCCTGTCCTGGAGCCCGAGCTGTTCTGGGCTACCTGCGGCGGCATGGGGCTTACCGGCGTCATCACCACGGTGAAGTTCCGCCTGAAGAAGATCGAAACGGCGTATATCCGGCAGAAACAGATCAAGGCGAAGAACCTGGACGAAGTGATCCGGCTGTTCGAGGAACATAAACATTATACATACTCCATGGCCTGGATCGATTGCCTGCAGAAAGGCGACGCATTCGGCCGGAGCATCCTCATCGTTGGCGAGCATGCCACGCCCGGGGAGCTGAGCCCAAAAGCGGCGCAGGCCCCGCTGGCGCTGCCGCGGAAAATGAAGCTCACGCTGCCCTTCAACCTGCCGGGATTCGTGCTCAACAACTTCACCGTAAAGGCATTCAACGCGCTTTACTATGCCAAGAATACCAGGCGCGTCATAGAGAACACCGTGCCCTACGAGCCTTTCTTCTACCCGCTGGACGCCATCCTCCACTGGAACCGCGGCTACGGGAAAGACGGGTTCGTGCAGTACCAGTTCGTGCTGCCCATGGATAAAAAGGAAGGGCTGGTGGCCATCCTGCAGAAGATCAGCGACAAAGGCTGGGGATCGTTCCTGGCCGTGCTGAAGACCTTCGGCAAGCAGGACGATCTCATCTCTTTCCCCATGGAAGGTTATACGCTGGCGCTGGACTTCCCCGTCCGCAAGGGCCTGTTCGCGTTCCTCGACGAGCTGGACTCGCTGGTGCTGCAATACGGCGGCCGCCTGTACCTGACCAAAGACGCAAGGATGCAGGAACGGGTGTTTTGGGACAGTTATCCCAACGCTGAAAAGTTCCGGGAGATCGTTAAGACCTGGAACCCTGGGGTAAATTCCGTTCCGCGCAATCGGACCGGCTCAACTTTCAATTCGCATAAAAACAACGGGCGCCACGCGCTGCCCGCCGAACGATATGCCTACCGTACTAATACTGGGCGCCGGGTCAGATATGGCCGTTGCCCTTGCCCGACGATATGCCGCCGCCGGTTATTCCCTTCAGCTTGCCGGCCGCAACCCCGAACAGCTGCGCCCCTGGAACAGGACCTGCGCATCCGCCACCATAGCGGCGTTACCGTACATGCCTTCGACGCGCTCGATTTTTCGTCGCACGCCGATTTTTATACCTCCCTGCCCGTAAAGCCCGATGTGGTGATCTGCGTCTTCGGCTACCTGGGCAACCAGGAAGAAGGGCAACGCCACTGGCAGGAGGCGTCCCGCATCCTCCATACCAACTTCACCGGCGCGGTATCCGTGCTGAACGTGGTGGCGGAAGATATGGCGGCGCGCGGTAAGGGAACCATAATCGGGATCAGTTCCGTAGCGGGCGACCGCGGCCGGCAGAGCAATTATCTCTACGGCAGCGCCAAGGCAGGCTTCACGGCGTACCTTTCCGGTCTCCGCAACCGCCTCTGGCATCATGGCGTGCACGTCATGACCGTGGAACCGGGATTCGTGGCCACGCAGATGACCCAGCACCTGACGCTCCCGCCCCTGCTCACGGCACAGCCGGAAGAAGTGGCGGCAGACATTTTCAGGGCGGCGGAGAAAAGGAAAACGTATTGTATACGAAGTGGTTCTGGCGATATATCATGATGATCATTAAGAACGTGCCCGAGCCGATCTTCAAAAAGAAAAACTGTGAAGCAAGCGATCGCCTTTTTCGACTTCGATGGTACAATTACCCGGGCCGACACCCTTTTCGAAATCATCCGTTTTCATAAGGGGGCCGCGGCGCTGTATGCCGGCATGGCCATCCTGTCGCCCCTGCTGGTGATGTTCAAACTGAAGCTGATCGGCAACCAGCGGATGAAAGAGATCGTGCTGCGCTTTTACTTTAAGGATACCCCGCTAAGCGAATTCCAGCAACAGTGCGACGCATTCTGCCGGGAACGCCTCCCCGCGCTGCTGCGCCCCGGGCCGTAAACGCCCGGCCTGGCACCAGTCCGAAGGCCACGCAGTGTATATCGTGACGGCCTCCGCCGAGAACTGGGTGCGCCCTGGGCGGAAACGATGGGTATCACCGTACTGGGCTCCAGGCTGGAGATCCGCGACGGACGGCTCACGGGCAGGCTGGCGGGGAAAAACTGCAACGGCAACGAAAAGGTCTGCCGCATCCGGGAGGCGGTGACCCTTACGCCCTACCAGGCGGTATACGCTTACGGCGACAGCAGCGGCGACCGTGAAATGCTGGCGCTGGCGCATCATAAGGGTTTCCGGGAATTTGAATGAACAACGACATACAGCATACAGACATCAGACACTGATACAAATTAACAGCGGCATTTATTACATTCGGTACTACTGCCGTTAACGCCCAGTCATTATGAACAAGATCTTCGAGACCGGCCTGTCCCTGCCGGTAGCCAACCGTAAGCGGGCCGCCCTGCTGCTCCGCCAGTTATACTTAGATATCGCAGCCTGCTTCCTCGCAGTGCGATGGGCATATACAGCCTCCACTGGCCTGCTGGCGCCGGGGAAATTCCACATCCGCCTGAGCCGCTATCCTTTCTGGCGCGAGATGGCCGACGAGCTGGTGCTCATGATCCCGCTCCTGCAGGCGGTGATGCTGGGCCTGCTGGCCTTTTCGAAGACGCGCGCAGCGGGGCTTTGGGGATCCTTCGGAATGATGTGCCTCAGCTTTATCGTGCCGCGCAGCGTGCGCGACGGAGTGGGCATCCTCACGTTCGACCTCATCCTGGCGGCCTTGGCGCTCACGGCGGCGCTCATAGAAGCGAAGCGGATGCCGGAAGCCATGAAGTATAGTTAATTTGCCCGGGGATACAATATTTGCCGCCCTCGCCCGTCTTCTCCAGCAGGAAACGTTAATTTCATAGTATGGAGGAACAGCAAAAGCGCGCAAAAGTATCATTCGAAGGCATCCGTAAGGCATCCCGGCTCTATCAATACGCCAAACCCTTCCGTTGGCAGTTTGCCGTGGGGCTGCTCATGCTGGCCTTATCGAGCGCCACGAGCCTTGCGTTTCCGAAGCTGCTGGGCGATCTTATCAACGCGGCGCAGGCAGCGGAGCTCCATTTGCACATCAACCGCATCGGGATCATGCTGGTAGCCGTACTGGCGCTGCAATCCCTTTTTCCTTCTTCCGTATCAGGATTTTCGTATCCGTCACCGAGAAGACCGTGGCGGCGCTCCGGCAAGCCACCTATGGCCACCTCATCCGCCTGCCCATGCATTTCTTTTCCAAAAGGCGCGTGGGTGAACTGAACAGCCGTATCTCTTCCGATATCTCCCAGTTGCAGGACCTCTTTACCACCACCCTCGCGGAATTCCTCCGGCAGGTGATCATCATCGTGGGCGGTATCGCGCTGCTGGCGTATACCAGCTGGCAGCTGACCCTCTTTATGTTAGCCATCGTGCCGGCGATTTGTATCCTGGCCGTGGTGTTCGGCAAATTCATCCGCCGGTTCAGCAAGCAGGTGCAGGGGCAGATCGCGGATTCCAATACCATCGTGGAAGAAACGTTGCAGGGGATCTTTAACGTTAAAGCTTTTGCCAACGAGCACTTCGAAATTGGCCGCTACAAAGCCAAAACGAATGAGGTGGTCAAGACCGGCATCAAGTCCGGCACCTACCAGGGCATGTTTATTTCCTTCATCATCTTCGGCCTCTTCGGCGCCATGGTAGCTGTGATCTGGAAGGGTGCGCTGATGATCGGCGAAGGTTTCGATGTGGGGATTTGTTCTCCTTCGTATTATATACCGGTTTCATCGGCGGCTCCATATCCGGGCTGGCGGAAACCTTCACCCGTATCCAGAAAGCCCTGGGCGCTTCCGAAAACCTGCTCGAGATCCTGGACGAGCCGGAAGAGGATATCCGTCCGCTGGCGCCGGAAGACCGCAAACAGCACTTCAAAGGCGAGATCCGCTTTCAGCATGTGGGGTTCCAGTATCCCACCCGCCAGGATATGACCGTGCTGCAGGACGTGAGCTTCCATGCGGAGCCCGGATCGCAGATCGCGCTGGTAGGGCCCAGCGGCGCGGGCAAATCCACTATCGTCAATCTCCTGTTGCGGTTCTATGACCCTTCGGCCGGGCATATCTTCATCGACGGCCAGGACACCCGCGATTACGATCTCTCGCTGCTCCGCTCCCAGATGGCCGTAGTGCCGCAGGATGTCTTTCTGTTCGGGGCACTATCCGGGAGAACATCGCCTACGGCGACCCGGCCGCAACGGAAGAGGCGCTTATGGAAGCCGCGCGGCAGGCCAACGCCTGGGATTTCATCCGCCAGTTCCCTGAAGGCCTCGATACCATCGTGGGCGAACGCGGCGTGCAGCTCTCCGGCGGCCAGCGCCAACGCATCGCCATCGCCCGGGCTGTGCTGCGTAATCCCCGTATCCTCATCCTGGACGAAGCCACCTCCGCACTGGATTCCGAATCCGAAAAGCTCGTGCAGGAAGCGCTGGACAAACTCATGGAGGGGCGTACTTCCATCGTCATCGCCCACCGCCTCAGCACGGTGCGCCGGGCAGACCGGATCCTGGTGCTGGATAACGGCCGCGTAGCGGAATCCGGCACGCACGATGAGCTCATGCGCAAATCCGAAGGCCTCTACCGTGGCCTTAGCGAACTGCAATTCTCAAACTAAAGATTAATCGAACCACGCGCGGAAGGCGGCGGCTTTATCTTTGCTGACCGTCACTTCCGGGATGTTCTGCGCCTTGAAGTGCAGGGTCAGCCGGCTGGCGTCGTCTGTCCGTCCGAAACCGGCCACATATGCGCGGTTGGCGATAAACTGGCGGTTGACGCGGTAGCAAAGCTGCGGGTCCAGCAACTCCCCGATCTCATCGAGCGAGCGGTAATCGGCCACCCAGCTGCGGCCGTCGGAATGATGGATGCGGATCACCTCGCTTTTGGAGAACCCCGCGATCTCCGTTAACGGAAATACATATACGCTTCTGCCGGTTTGCACGGTGAAGGATTGCTTGTACCGCGCAGCCTGCTGCTGGTGTTGGACGAAATGCAGCAGCTCCCGGAGGTAGCCGGGATGGGCGTATTTATCGCGCAGCAACGCGAATTTGCGGAAGGCGGCGGCCAGCTCCTCCGGATCGATGGGTTTGAGGAGGTAGTCGATGCTGTTGATCTTGAACGCCCGGATAGCGTATTGATCGTAAGCGGTCGTAAATATGACCGGAACGGCGGGTTGGAGGTGAGGAAGAGATCCAGGCTGATGCCGTCTGACAGCTGGATATCCGCCAGTATCAGGTCTGGCGGTGGATCGATGGCCAGCAGCGCTTCGCGCAGGCTGGCCACCGGGCCCGTGATCCGCCATTCCGGCTCCAGCCGGCGTACGAGTTGTATGAGGTTTGCCGCCACGAGGGGCTCGTCTTCCAAAATCAGTACGTTCATCTTGTGCTTTTTATAACAGCGGCATGGATACGGTGAACCGGGTTTCGCCGTCTTTGATCGTCACTTCTTTTTTTCCTAACAATCCGTACATCTGTTTCAGCTGCTGCAGTCCCTGTTTGCTGGAGATGATGAGCTGCCTGCGGACCTGTTTGTTATTCGATACCACGATATAACCGTCTTCTTCATACACGCGGATCCGTAAAGGATGGTCCGGTGGATCTCGTTGTGCTTGATGGCGTTGTCGATGAGCATTTGTAGCGAAAGCGCCGCTACGCCCCGGTCTTCGTGCGTGGTGCCGATGTCGATGTTGATCTCCAGCGCGTCGCCGAAACGGATTTGCTGAAGGGCAATGTAATGCCGCAGCATGTCGAGCTCCGTGGCCAGCGGGGTAACGCCGTTGTCTTTATTCTCCAGGGCGTGGCGGTATATTTTAGACAGGTGGCGGATAAATTCGGAAGCCAGGGGCGGATTGGTCTGTGTGAGGCTGTCGAGCGCTGTGAAGGCGTTGAACAGGAAGTGGGGATCGATCTGGTTTTTAAGGTGCTGCAGTTCCATTTGCGCCTTTTCCCTTTGATCCGTTCTTCTTTAACGGCGTTGGTTTTCCAGGCCTGGAAGTAGTGCTGCGTGATCATGACGATATTGATGATGGCAGACAGATAGGGCGCATACATGATCGGGTATCCCAATGGTGCGATGTATGCAATGTGCGTCAGGAACAACACCATGCCGATAGCAGAAAATGCTCCGCCGACCAGGACCCCGATCAACAATTGGATAATGATCCTTCCCGCTTCGCTTTTTCGAAAGGCAGGACCCGGTCGAAAGCGCGATGGATTACCGAGAGGATGTACCAGAGCAGTTGAAGGAACAGGGCCGTTGCTCCGGCCACGTAAATCGCAAATAAGGAAGAAGCCATCGCAAGGCCCAGCAGTGAGGCTGCCCCGGCCAGGATTACTGTTACTATGATCCTGGCAGCATGCTTTCGTAGGAATGTGGACATAAGGGCGAAATTTAGTGTGTTTTTGATGTGTTTGTGTATAAATGATCGGGTTTGCGGCCAATAATTCGCCCCGGGAAGGCGTTATTATCGACCGGCTCCCAACTGTTCATGCCGGCGGAAAGTTCATTCCCGCCTCATTTTCAATGCAATATTATCCGCCTCCACGCTGCCGTGAAAACGGAATGCAGGGAAGACGAAAGAATTTACATCGAAGCGGAAAATGACCCTTTCCCGGGTTTTGAGCGGGGTGGTTTTATTGGTAATTTTGGCGGGCCGGACAATTGAACCCCGGCCCAGGCGCTTAACTTTTTACTTTGACGATGATCTCATTCCGGCAGTTCCTGCAAACTGCCTTCCAGCACGGACCATATACTACCGACGACGTCATAGCGGCCGTACTGCCGCTGTTCCGCGATGTGCAGGCGCTGCACGACGAAGGCCTCGTGGCTCCCTTCGGCCCGGAAACCGCCATCCTCGCAGACGCCCGTAGCCTCCGGTTAAACCCCGAAGGCGCAATCCCTCCGCAACAGGCGCCCGGGAAGGTGGATGCCCTCTTCAACGGGCATAATCCCAACTTCGAGGTGATCGATAAGCTGCGGCTTCCTGAAGGCCAGGCCCCGAGACCCTGCGCGTCCATACAGACACCGGCCGCCCCCTCCGCCACGCGGCTTACGTACCCGGTTACCAGGGCTACGAAATGCTCCTGGGGCATCACGACGAGCAGACCGATATCTTCGTGCTGGGCCTCGTGCTGGCGAGCCTGGCGCTGGGGCTGGACCTCCACGAAGCGGATAACCTGCCGCTGTTGGTGGCCCAGCGGGAGCGCCCCTGCTCCACCGGCCCCTCCACCCCGCCCTCGGCACCCTCATCACGGAAATGACCGAACTGGAAAGGAGCCACCGCACCGCGGACCTTCGCGAAGCCATCCACCGCCTGGAAAACTACCGCGACTTCGATCCCGAAAAACAAACCGACCTCGCCCAGGTTGCGGGGTGGGTAACGCATAACCGCAACGATAAACAGGAGCTGATTCTACATAAACTGCGCAACCGCCTGTTCGATGTCAGCCGCCGCAACCGGCTCCTGTTCTACAAACCCAACGCCCGCTTTGCCAACCTTACCTTCGGCAGCGTGCCTATGGTATTGCACCACCAGAGCATCCGTTCAGAATTGCTCTTTACCTGGAACTCCGATATAGAGGCGAAAGTGATCGCCATGGGCGACCTTCCTCAATAAATACCTTCGTTTCGAAGACCACCCTTACCTCCCCGGCGTGCTCAACAAGATCCGGCTGGAGGCGCAGCGCGATGTGCAGGAGTTTGGCTTTTCTCAACTGAAACTGGTAGTGGCCTTCCTGAAATGGCATAACCTGGCGGAAGACCCGCAGGAAAGTATCCATAGCCCGCTGCTGCTGTTGCCCGTGGAACTGAAAAAGAAGAAACAAACCGGGGGCGATCAATACGTTCTCTCCGTGACCGATAACAACGCCGAAGTGAACCCCGTACTGGCCAACCGCCTGCGGAGCTGTTCGGCATCGAGCTGCCAGACCGGGTAGACCTCGAAGAGATGAACCCCGAGACCTTCTGCGAACACATCCGCAGGCAGGTGGAAGGCGCCAACCGCGGCATCGTGCTGCAATACCTCCGCAAGCCCCGCATCCGGCTGATCTACAAAGAAGCCCGCGAAACCGCCGAGCAGTACCGTAAAAGACGGGCGCGGATGTGCCGAAACCCGAAGCCACGGAAGCAGACGAGGTAACGGAAAAGGAATTGTTCGAATGGGCGGAAGCGGAAGCGAATCCCTATCGCTGGGAGTTCGATACCTGCCAGATGGTACTGGGCAACTTTAACTACAAGAAGATGAGCCTCGTGCGCGACTATAACGCCGCCATCGAGCAGCAGCAACGGCATGGGGTGTTCGACCACCTGTTCAGCGACCATCCCCGGCCGCTGGCGGAAGAGGAAGAATTGCCCGCATTGCCGGAAGAATGGTTCCATGTCATCCAGGCGGACCCTACGCAGACGCGGGCCATCCTGCAGGCGCGGAAAGGGGAAAGTTATATCATCCAGGGGCCTCCGGGAACGGGCAAGAGCCAGACCATTACGAACCTGATCGCTGACTTCGTGGCGCGGGGAAGAAGGTGCTCTTCGTCTGCGAGAAACGCGCCGCGCTCGATGTCGTGTATCACCGTTTGCAACAGCAGGGACTGGCGGATTTATGTTCGTATATCCACGACAGTCAGGGCGACAAGCGCACCTTCATCAAAGACCTTAAACAGAGTTACGAGACGGCGCTCAAACCGGATACCGACCTGCATACGATCACCCTCCGCCGTGATGCGCTGCTCCACAACCTGCGGAGGCAACTGCAGTTGCTGCAGGAGTTTCACGATACGCATGCCGGCGAAACGGATTCGGCGGGCGTGCCGGTGCGGACGCTCATAGAGCGGCTGTTGTCGCTGAAACCCCTGATCCCGGCCACGGATGCGGAAACGGAAGAACTGGTGCCGGGTTACCTGCAATGGATCCAGTTTGGCAACGTGGTGGAGCAATTGGGCCAGGCGCTGGAAGAAACCGGCGCGGAGCCCGTGTTTGCCAGTCACCCCTGAGCCGCGTGAACGAAGCCATCTTCGCTTCCCTCAACCGATCAATACCCTCCGCCAGCAGACCGGGGATGCCATCGCACTCGTGGAAACACTACGATCCGCCCGCGAACATGCTACCCGGCTGGATGAGCTGAAATCGCTCGCGTTGCAGGCTACCTTGCTGTTGCCTTTGGCCAGTGCGGGGCTTTTGCGGTTGGTGGACCCGGCGCATCCCGATGCGCAGGCATTTGAAATGCGCTATGCGGAAGTAAAACAATTACAGAAAGCGGCCGAGGAAGCGGCCGCGCAAAATACGGGCTGGCACAGGAAGCTGTCCGTGGAGGATACCATGGCGGGGCTGGAAGTGGCCCGCCGGCACGAGGATTCCTTCTGGCGCTTCCTATCCGGCAGATGGCGCAGGCTCAGCAAAACGCTGAAAGCGGCGTATGATTTCTCCGCCCGTGCCGTTCCTCCTACCGCTGTGTCTCTTTTAGCGCAGCTGCTACAGGAATACGAAGCGGCGGCTACGGCGCAGCGCGCGCGGCAATCGCTCGAAACGGATTATCGCATAGCACAACTGGAAATGACCTGGCTGGCGGTGGAAAGGCTCCGCGGGAAGTTGCATGAGCCCTCCCTCCAATACCTCCTCCATCACCCGCAGGCGGCGGAAACCGTGCGTACTTTATCCGCATTGCAGGAGCCGTTACTGAAGCTGGAAACGCTGCTGTCGCAAACGCTGGCAGACCCTGCCCCCAGCCTTTCGGCGACCTGGCCGACCTGCTGGAAGGCATCCGCCTCAATGCCCCCGCACTGGAAGAGCTCCTGCCTGTGCTGGGTAATTACACATCACTGCCCGCCGCCTTCAAATCCGCGCTCCGCCGCCTCCCTGGACGCCCGGAGAACTGGAAGCCGGCATGGCAGGCAAATCCCTCCGGCAATTATACCGCTCCAATAAAGCCTTCGCGCAAACCAGTGCGCATAACGTGGAACAGGCCGTGGCCACGGTAAAGCATTGCTACGGGGAACTGTTGCAACTGAACGCGGCATATATCCGCGCCAACATCCGCCGGCAGTTCCTCGACAACGTGCAGCGCAGCCAGAAAGCTGATGAGACCTACATGGAAGGCCGCCGCATTTTGGAGAATGAGTTTTCCAAAAGCATGCGCTACAAGAGCATCCGGGAACTCTGCTCCCGCGCCAGCGGCCGCGTGCTGCTGGATCTTAAGCCCATCTGGCTGATGAGCCCCCTCAGCGTGAGCGATGCCTTTCCCCTGGATCAACCCTTCTTCGACGCGGTGATCTTCGACGAGGCTTCCCAGATCACTCTGGAAGAAGGCGTTCCGGCATTATACCGTGCGCCGCAGACCATCATCGTGGGCGACGAAAACAAATGCCGCCAACGGATTTCTTCTCCGCCCGCACCGGCGATCCCGACGACCTCGGCGCTGACGCTGCCGACGATGAGCTGCTGAGTACAGATGCCGACAGCCTGCTCACGCAAGGCGCCCGCAAAATGAACAGTTACCTGCTGGGCTGGCACTACCGTTCTCACTTCGAAACGCTTATCAGTTACAGTAACCACGCATTCTACGATGCCGCGCTGCTTACGATTCCTGACCGTAGCGAACATGCTGCCCAACGCCCCACCATCAGCGTAGCGCAACCGTCAGACGCGATGTTCAACATCAAAACCCTGTTCGACCGCAGCATCAGTTTCCATCATATCGCGCAGGGCATATACGCCAAACGCGGAAATATCGCCGAAGCTACTTATATCGCACATCTCGTCAGGGAGCTGTTATCGAAGCGGACCAAAGATTCCATCGGCATCGTGGCATTCAGCCAGGAGCAACAAAACGCTATCAACACCGCACTCGATACGCTCGCCGGGCAAGACCCCACGTTCGATGATCTCCTCGAAGAAGCACAAGCCCGCACGGAAAACGGTCAGTTCACCGGCCTGTTCGTCAAGAACCTGGAGAATGTGCAGGGCGATGAGCGCGATATCATCATCATGAGCGTCTGCTATGCGCCTGACGCCCGCGGGAAGATGTCCATGCACTTCGGCCCCATCAACAAGAAGGGCGGTGAAAAACGCCTGAACGTGATCTTTAGCCGCGCCCGCCGCCACATGGCGATCGTCAGCTCCATCAAACACGAACAGATCACCAACCTCTATAACCCCGGGGCTAACTTCCTGTCCCGCTTCCTGCAATATGCCGAGCAGGTGAGCGCCGGCAATATGAAGCAGGCCCGCACCGTTCTCGATGGCCTTACGACCGCCCGTCCACAGGGGCGCTTCCGCAGCGGCGACACCGTAGTGCTGCAGGAAATACGCGAAGCGCTGGAGAAAGAAGGCATTACCGTAGCCGAGCAAGTGGGCCAGAGCGGGTTCCGCTGCTCGCTGGCCGTGAAGGCGAAGCCTGAAGACGCGCAATATGCCCTGGGGATCCAGGTAGACGATGAGGCCTGGTACCAGCATGACAATGTGCTGGAGCAATACTACCAGCGCCCGGCGGTCATGGAGACGTTCGGCTGGCGGACGATGACCGTTTACGCCAAAGATTGGCTGTCCGAACCGGAAAAGGTGATCGGCGATATCCTGAAGCGCCTGGGTAAGCCATCCTCCGCCAGTGGTACCGTTGTTACTGCCGAAGAGCTGTTGCCGGAGGGGACTGTCCGCCTCCTGAGCGGCGAGGGCAAACAGGAGAAGTTCTGGGAGATCACCGCCAACGGCGCCAAAATCTTCATCAGGTACGGTAAATCCGGCACGAAAGGACAAATTGAGGTCAAGACCTGCATTAATGATGCGGACGCCGAAAAAGAGAAGGAAAAGGCCATTGCCGATAAAAAGGCAACGGGTTGGCGGGAGCTGTCTGGAGGGTAACTACTTAGTTGGGCGAATTGTCATGAAATCGGGGATTATGCCCGGCAATTGTCATCTAACCGTATTGTAACCGTATTGAAACCGTATTAAAACCGTAGTCTAACCGTATTGTAACCGTATTGTAACCGTATTGTAACCGTATTAGGACCGTATTAGGACCGTATTGGAACCGTATTGCTTTCGTAATACCTTCGTATTGACCTGGTATAGATATCGCATTGGTACCGTATCAGATGGAGCGGTTAAGCTGGCATCTCCACCAGTCTGCCGGCGTTGTTGGTGGCGTAGGTGCGTAAAAGATTCAGGATGAATTCGTTTTCGGGGTATTGGGTGAGCCAGTCTTTCAACATGGTAGTGTCGGAGACCGCTACGTCGCGGGGACGTACCCCATGCCGTAGAACTTCCCTTTTTCCATGAGGATGCAACTTTGCTCGGTGGCCTGACGGCCGGCGTCCAGGATGAGGAACGAGGGTTGCTGGGACTGGAGGTGCGCGATGGCTTCCTGGACCCGCAGGTTGTATTTGGCGGGCTTTTCCTTCTTCTCACAGGCCCCTTTGCAGGATTTGTCTTCCAGCCCGGTGCAGGGCTCGGGGCTGGTCTGCAGGAAGCAGAGCTTCGGGCAAAGCGCGAACTCGCGGATCAATTGGCGCAGCATGCTGTGGCCTTCGGCCAGGAGGTTGAAGGCGAACACCGGCGTGGTGTGTTTTCTTCTCTTTTCGATGGCCAGGCGCAGGTATCCCTGCTGGTCCTCGAACGTATAGAACCCGAATTTGGACTCGATGCGCTTCTGGGCAGCGTTATATTGCGGCCAGAGCCTGCGGATCTCGATGGATTCCAGGATGAAGGCCATGAGCTCGGTGCCGGTCTTCTCAAAGGTGATGCTATGGATGTTGCGGAGGAACTCCTGCCGCTGGCGGCCGGCGCTGTTGCCGGTGAAGTGGCTGGTCACCCGCTTACGGATGTTCCGGGCTTTGCCCACGTACACGACCTTCCCTTTTTCGTTATGGAAATAATATACGCCGGGTGTCCCGGGCAGATCGTCCACATACTCCTGAGACAGGTGGAGCGGCAGCCATTTGTCTTTGGACCGGGCGCTGAGGGCCTGGGCGATGGCGCCGGCCTTGTCTGCCGAGAGGAGCATTTCGAAGAGGCGGACGGTAGCCGAAGCGTCTCCGGAGGCGCGGTGGCGGTTGGTGATGCCGATATTCAGCTGGCGGCAGAGGTTGCCGAGGCTGTACGACGGGAAGCCGGGAACACCTTGCGGCTGAGGCGTACGGTGCAGAGTTTCTTTGCCTGGAGCTTGTAGCCGCAATGGTCCAGCTCGTGGCGGAGGAAGGAATAGTCGAAGTTGACGTTATGCGCGATGAAGATCTGGCCCTGGAGGAGGTTAAAGACATGTTCGGCGATGTCTTCGAACAGGGGCGCGTTTTCGACCATCTCGTCGGTGATGCCCGTCAGCGCCTGGATGTACCGGGGAATGGGGATGCCGGGGTTGACCAGCGTCTCGTACCGGCCGGTGATCTGCATGCCGTCGTGCAGGAATATGGCTACCTCGGTGATCTTCCCCGCGCTGGCGTGGCCGCCTGTGGTTTCGATGTCTACTATCGCGTACATGCCGCAAATATACGGCATCGTGCGCAGTGTATCTGCGTACTACTACCGGGGCATGTGGGAACTACTCAATTTTTAAAATAGGTAGGGCTACGGATATTTACATTGGTTCACAGCCATATTTTTGCAGCCGAATCCCAAAAACGTCAATTCACGAAACCATTTGAACAACATGAAAAAATTAGTTTCAGCTCTTCTGCTTAGCATGACCATCGGTGGCGCATTCGCCCAGGATCAAAAGAATGTAGTACAGGCCGGCATCGGTTTTGGAACCACCTACAGTACAGCCGGATATGGCGACCTCAAAGGTATGCCGACCCTCAACTTTACTTATGAGCGCATCCTGCCCTTCAAGGTGGGGCCGGGTTACTTCGGTGCCGGGATCACGGCTTCTTACCGGTCCACCAAAAGCCAATTCACCGAGTTAGATTACGAGGATGTGGAAGTAAACCGCAAATGGAAGCATAACACTTCCGTGATCGCATTACGCGGCGCTTATCACCTGAACAATGACCTCATCAAAGTAAAAACCTCGATCTGTACGGCGCTCTGCAGCTGGGCGCGCGCTTCACGAGCAATAAGTATAACGGCAGGGCCGATTATGGCGACGTGAACTGGAATTTTAAAGATACAGACTTCCACATCGGTTTCATTGCAGGCGCCCGTTACTTCTTCACGAAAGGGTTCGGTGTGTATTCTGAAGTAGGGTACGACGTAACCTGGATCAAGATCGGTATTGCGGGACGTTTCTAGGCGTTTCCCAAGATAATATGACATACTTCCCGGCCGGTGACGCCGGGAACCAAGGGCGGCCCGCTTCCGGCAAGGAGGCGGGCCTTTTTACGGCTGTGGTGCAGTATTTGTATCCTTTCCGGCATGGAATGGACAAACCTTATATTCGATAAACTAAACCGTTGGGGGCAGGCCGCCATAAAAATGCTCCCCAACCTGGCACTGGCCGTGGTCATTTTCCTGATCTTCTACCTGTTGGCCCGGCTCGCTCGGAACCTGATCTACAAACTCTCCTGCCGCTTGTCGCACAAGCAGGCCATCAGCAACCTGTTCGCGGGCGTCACGTATTTCATCATTTTTGCCGTGGGGCTCTTCTCCGCGCTGGAGGTCCTGAAGCTGGATAAAGCCGTGTCCTCCCTCCTGGCCGGCGCCGGGATCATCGGCCTGGCCCTGGGCTTCGCCTTCCAGGACCTCACGTCCAACTTCATATCCGGCATTTACATCACCTTCCGCAAACCCTTTGATACCGGGCACGTCATCGAAACGAACGGCTTCACCGGCACGGTGGAGAACATCCAGTTCCGCTCCACCACCATGCGTACGTCAGACGGGCAGCACCTCATCATCCCCAATAAGGACATATTTCAGAAACCGATCATCAACCATTCCCTCACCACCGAACGGAAAATAGAACTGCATTTCCTCATCCCGCTGGCCAAAGACCCCGCGCCGGTGTTGGACGATCTCATCAAAACAGCCATGAGCGTCGTTAACCAACTTAAATCCGGCACTGTGAAAAAGGCCCCGGAAGTCTGGTTCGAGAACATCGAAGGCACGAACCTGAAACTGATGGTGTCTTTATGGATCAGTAACCGGACAGACGTGTCTTTCAACAAAGCACGGCACCAGCTGATCCTAAAGCTGTTGGACGCGCTCCGCAGCAAACAACTATTGCCCTGATTCCCCGTCAGTAGAGCCAATTACACAGTGTGTACCGGCTCCGCCCTACCTTTTCCTGCTGTTACTTCTCAAACCGCATGGACCGGTCTTTGCCCCTTTTATGGAAAATGTATCACCATAAAAACCGTTAAGCCATGCAACATCAAAACAACCCGCAGGACAAACGGACGCCTGCCCGGAACACCAATCCCCTTAACACCGACTTTAAACCCGGCGGAGAGGAAGAAAGATGGCCGGAAGACCCTCAGGCTGATGAGTACATCGAAAACGACCGCGACCCCGGCTCAAACGATACCCGTACCGTCCACGACGACGAAACGGAAGAAGAAGAGCGGTGGGAAGATGTAGTCCGCAGTTACAAGATCTATTAGCCCTCTATTAGCCATATCCATAATTTGATCACCTAAACATCACGCACATGAAATCGACGATCACTCCCTGAGCCTCATCATCGCCTTCGTGGTGGTAGCGATGAGCCAAGCCTGGAGTAACAACGGCGGGCTGAACGCCGCTTCAGGATCCGGCCCGTCTATCCACTGGACAGACACCGTGCCCATGGAACCGGGCGATACCACGCCGAAAAAGAAGAAAAAGAAAGACCGCAAGGAGCGCGAGGATACGTCCAACACGCCGCGGCCAGACACATTCCGCACTTTCAGGCCATAGCATACAGGATGTTCGGGATTACACGAAAAATGGCTGTTTCCTTTGGAGACAGCCATTTTCTTATGGGTTAGTGATCCGGAGATTTGCTCTTAATATATCATCCGTGCGCGGTATTGTCCGCCTGCGGAATTTCTTCCAGTGCTGCTTAAAACGGATGATATCATGACGCACCAGTTGCGCGAATGCAGGGTTCATCAGTCTTGCCAGTCCCGCCCCTACGAACCCGGCCGGCGGCCGGTAAGTGAAGGTGACGAGGATTTCGGTACTGTCCTCTTCCGTGTCGCGGAAGCGCACTTTGCCCGCGTTGGCGATGGCCGCGCCTTCCGTAGAACGCCAGGCCAGCTCTTCGCCGGGCTTGTCTTCCGTGATCTCCGCGTCCCACTCCAGTTTTACGTTGCCGGCCAGCTTGATGGTCCAGTGAGATCGCTTGCTGTCCAGCACTTCCACATCGTGCAGGTGCGCCATGAACAGGGGCAGGTTATTCAGCTGCCGCCAGTAGGCGTACACTTCGCCCCGGGGCGGGCCACGATCAGGAGGTGCGGATGTTAACGGCGCGGGTATGCCGGGGCCGGTGGGTATCGTCTATGGCAGCGGTGATCGGGCAGTTGCCCGAAAGGCCCCTGTAGAGCAGATATCCGCCTATAAGAAGGCGGCCAATGTTCTTAACGGGCGATTCCTTCATGCCGCAAACGGCGAGGTACACCAGGGAGGCGCCGGCCGCCGAGGAGATGATCCTGCCGGTTTTGGATACGTTGATGACGGTCGATTGTTCGTAGAGCGTGCCCGCGCGGGGACGGTTGTTATTTTGATTCATATGATGGTTTGAGATGGATGCTGTCGTTATAACACATCAGGCAACGGCAGGGTTCGCTCCTATCCCAGCTGATGTATGCCCCGGTTACGGGTGAGGTGCTGGCCTTCGGCGATCTCTTCTATCATTTTGGCGCAGAATGCCGGCAGGTCTTCCGGGCTGCGGCTGGTTACCAGTCCGTTGTCTGTCACCACTTCCTTATCTGACCAGTCGGCCCCGGCGTTGATGAGGTCCGTTTTAATGGAAGGATACGAAGTTACCTTACGCCCCTGCAGCGCGCCGGCTTCGATGAGCGTCCAGGGCCCGTGGCAGATGGCGGCGATGGGTTTGGCTTCTTCCACGAAACCTTTTACGAATCGCACGGCTTCTTCATTCACGCGCAACAGGTCCGGGTTCATGACGCCGCCGGGTAATACCAGCGCGTCGAAGTTTTCGGACGAAGCTTTTTCACTGTTTCGTCCACTTCGTATTCTCCGCCCCAGTCTTTTTCGGCCCATGCTTTCACTTTACCGGGTTTGAGGGATACGACCGTCACCTGTGCGCCTGCGTTTTTCAGGGCTTCCACGGGTGCGGTGAATTCGGATTCTTCGAACCCGTTGGCTACCAGTACGGCTACTTGCTTGTTTTGCAATGATTGTTTTTCCATGATGCTTGATTTTAGCAGGTTACCTAAAACCTATAACCTGCAAAAACCTTTCCCATTGATCTTCAGCCGGTAAGCATTTTACAGCGTGGCTGAATTTCCTCATTCCGGGTTAATCCCCTTCCCTAGTTTCAGTTTCACTTTGCCGTCATCGCCATCCACCGCGTGGAGGTTGATGACGATACCGCTCTTGCGGCGTTTATTCAGTTCTTCCGTATCGGTCACCAGTTCATCTTTCTTCGGGTTGCGCAGCGGTACCTTCAGTTTGATATCGGTGCCTTTGGGAATACCATATGTTCCTTCCACTTCCACGTTTAAGACGCTGGAGGCGATGAGCATGGGGTGAATGTAGATCTTGTTGCCGCGGATATCGAGCGTGTTGCTGATCTTTTCGAAAGTTATATTGGACATATCCCGCTTGCGGAAGATGAATTTCCCAACGTTCACCAGCGGCTTAAAATCGAGCAGGGCGCCACGGCTGAGGGTAAAGGTAACGGCGCCGTTCATGGAATGGGGCTGGATGCTGATGTCTTCTTTCATGCCGCCCGTTACTTTCGCTTTTGCGGAAAATACCCCGCGTAAATTCTGCGCGGTGATGCCATCCTGCCCGAAGTTCTCGAATGCATGGAATAACTGATCTACCTGCACCTGCCGGATGTCTGCGTCCACATTGAAGCGGTCGCCTTTGGCCTGCTGAAGGATGGCGCCGCTGAGGAGCATTGCCCGCCGGCGGCATTCAGCCCTATCTTATTGAACCGCATACCGTCCTGCGCCATATGTACATCCGCTTTCACGCTGGAGGCGTTGAACTGGCGGTAGCGGACCTTCTGTACATCTATCTGCATATGTACGGTAGACAGCTCCAGCATGGTATCCAGCTGGCGGACGAACCTCGCGCGCATGTGTTTCTTTTGCCTTGCCTGGGCATGTGACTGGTGTTTTGCCCTTCTGCCCAGCAGCGACTGGAACTCGTTAAGGTTGATCATAGGGCTGCGGACGTTCCAGCTGAGCAGTAACTTTTCCGGCGCGGAGAAGTAGAGGTTGAGGATGTTAAGGATGCTGCCGTCCATATCTACCTTGCTGGCGCCGGACTGGGCGTGGATGTCTTTGAAGTAGAGATGTCCCTGGGTAAAATCGAGCGTAGCGCTGGTATTGGTGACGGTCATGTTGCGGGGCACGTAGGTAAATGCGCCGTCGCGGATCTTAACGGAGCCTTCCAGTTCTCCGGGCACGGTATCTTTGGCGTCCCAGGAGCCGGCGTAGCGGAGGTCTACAGACGCGTGTCCGGACGTGAAATTGAACAGGTGCCTTCCCAGCACATGCGACAGGCGCACCAGCGGGAAGTCTGACCGGAAGCGGCCGGTGAGCACGGGTTTCTGGAGGTTGATGACGCGGATGGTATCTGCCTTTACGGGGATGCTGTCGTATTCCGCGTTGAAGCGGTAGATGCTCAGCCGGGAATTAGCATCGTTATGGCCTTCGCCGGGTACCAGTTCATTGAGAAAAGCTCCGTCGAAGTTCACTTTATCCAGGGCTACGTTGGCGCCGGTGAGGCGGTTGTCGCGCACTACCCAGCTTACGCGGACGTAGGGCGTATCACGGAACTTCATATGCCCGCGGATCTCGGCCACTACGTCCAGCGGCTTTTCAAAGTCGATAGGTGAAAGTTTGGCGGAGATATTCGGTGTTACGAGCGTGGATGCGAATTTAAAGGGAATGGCGTCTGCCTTGATATTGAGCCGGAATGCGGGCGGGGCTTCAGAAAAGACGAAGGCGCCTTCCAACTGCACGGGCTGCTGGTTGAACCGGATGGTCTGTTGCGGTATGCTGAGGATCTTGTGGGCGGAAGAATAATCGAGGGTCATGGGGCCGGTGAGCGTTTTGTCTTTCGCGTAGCTGCCCTTTGAGGTGTTGAACTGCATGTCGTTGATGAGAATCTCCGGCTCTATGCGCGCCTGCCAGCCGGAATCGTTGGTGGTCATCCTGCCTTCGAGCTTCTTGACGTCTAGCCGGAACATCTTCCATTTCTGCTGGTTTTCCAGCGTGAACTTTACATTGGTGAGCGTGAACTCGGAAATGACCGGTGAGGTTTTCGCTTTGGCGGAGTCTTTACGTTCTTTGCCTTTGAGGAGGTATCCGTTGGAGTAGCCGAGGGTATCGGTGAAGAGGTAGATGTTCCCGTTTTCCAGGCTCACTTCGCGGATGGATACGCGTTTGCGTATGAGGGCGAAAGTGTGGACTTTTACATACACTTCTTTCAGGTCGAGCAGCGCATGTTTGTGGCGGTCGTACAGGCTGTCTTTGAGCATGACGTCTTTGAGGGTGACGGATATCTGCGGGAAACTGCGGACCAGTGATGGCTCCATGTCGCGGATGGTGAGCTGTCCGTTGAGGCGGTCGCTCAGCTGGCTGCTGATCTCAGCGAGGATTTCGGCCTTGCGGCTACGGATGACGAGCGCCAGGATGAGCCAGAGTACGATGACCAGTACCACGAGGCTACCGGCGGAGATGAGGGTAATTCTTAACCAACGGGGCATGTATGGGTCAGTTGATTGTTCGTAATTAAAAACAATTCTTTGCTAAAATTGTTCCAAATGCCATTTAATTACGAAATTGGGCGGATGTTACCCGTACTGATCCCTATCGTGGTGATCCTTTTCCTTTTCTGGTGGTTTTACCGGCCAAAGAAAGCCGCGCCCGGCGCCGTTCCCGCCAACACGGCCAGCATGTTGCAGGAGCACGTGCGCTATTACCAGCAACTCACTGCCGGCGAGCAGCAGCGTTTCGTGGAAGAAGTAGACGGCTTCCTGGGGCGCGTCAACATCGAAGGCGTAGGCACGCCGGTGGAGGATCTTGATAAGGTGCTCATCGCCGCCAGCGCCGTCATCCCCATCTTCAGCTTCCCCGGATGGAAGTACCGAAATCTAACCAATATCATTCTCTATCCCGATACGTTCGACGAGCATTACCAGTTCGAGGGCGACCGCCGCAATATCCTGGGCATGGTGGGCAGCGGGCATATGAACGGACAAATGCTCCTTTCCCGCAGCGCCCTGCGGGCAGGGTTCTCCGAACACGCCGGGCAGAGTAATACTGCCATTCATGAGTTCGTGCACCTGGTCGATAAAACCGACGGGTATGTGGACGGCCTCCCGGAATCCCTGCTGCACAATGTGGCCAGCCTTCCCTGGCTGAAGACCATGCATGAAGAGATCCGCCGGATAGAATCAGGGCATAGCGACATCAATCCTTATGCTGCCATGAACGAAAGCGAGTTTCTGGCAGTGGTGTCGGAGTATTTCTTCGAGAAGCCGGACAGGATGCAGGAGCATCACCCGGAGCTTTACCGTTTACTCAGCGAGATCTTTAAGCAGGATCCCGCGGCCCGGACGAACTGATCACATTCCCATTGCCAGGTTAATGGAGCCGTCCTTGCGCATGCGGAGGATTTCTGCCGCGAGGGCTTCCTTGCTTTCTGCCGTTACATTTACGAGGGAAAAATGGCTCCTGGTCAGCAGGGCGTTCCATCTCCATTCGAACTGGGAAACGGTTTGCATGGCGCCGTTGTCGTACCACCAGGCGGTGTATAACCGGTCCTTCCCTTTCTCCAGCACGCCCGTGAACAAGGTGATTCCGGCGATATTTTCTTCCTTCACTTTCCGGAAAGCGAACCCACTCCCCTGCCAGCAGATGGTGGGGTGATGATCGGTATAATAGCAATCCTTTATCCGCTTCACATATACGAGCGCGCCCTCGCGCTCCAGCTTAGTGACGCCATCTTTCATGGCGTTGACGGTATATCCCGGCACTACGGGCGTGGCGAGGGCCATGGCCTCCTTTGGCAGGGTTACCTTATAAGCAAGCAGGAAGATGCACGCCGCCAATGAAAGGTGTGCCTGCGCGATGATGCGCGCGGCTGCTGCTCAGCGGTCTGTTTTTCCAGCGGCTTACGCCCGAAGCGGTTGACCAGCCGTGGGGTGAGGTAGAAGACGGGTATGAGGACGTAAAGCCCCAGGCAGAGAAGCCCTATTACATCATGGAGGTAGTTGCCGGGCAGGATATGAAACTGGACGAGCAAAACGATGCGGAACAGGTTGCTGCCAATATTGAGGACAAGGATACCTCCCAGCCATCCCAGCAGCAACCAGAACGGGAGCAGCTTCCCCGTCTTCCGCTGCGCAATGCCTACCGCCGCGATCCCGCAAAGCAGCGCGGTGACCATCATGCTGAGGCCCATGCAGGCGGGGTCTACGGAGAACTCGGCGCCATCCAGGATAAGGACATTGCCCTCTGTAGTCACCTGCCGCCCCGCCAGCCGCAATATGCTTCCGGCGAAGCGGGTCAGGTGCAGGCGGATAGGAAAGGTAAAGATGTTGGTGACGTACTGAAATACGGGCGCCATGAGCATCAGCGCCATCACGGGCAGGGCATTGATCTTGCCGAAGAGGCTGTCTGCCAGGAAGCAGAGTGCCAGCACGAGCGTGGCGAAAAGTAATGTTTTGGCCGGAGCCATCCAGGCCAGTACGCAGCAGGCCAGGGCCGCGTAGAAGAAGCGCAGGCTGCGTTTTTGTGCCGCATCCGCCCGCAGTACGACCGGCACCGTCGCCGCGCCGAGGATAAACCCGTTGGAGCCCCACTCCATATAATCATCCAGGGCAAACAGCGCGATGCCGGCGTAAAGGGCCGTCCAGATCAAGGCGGGTATTATGCGTTGTAGACGGTCCATCTGCGGCGGTTGAGGTATAGGTATACGGATACAAAAGCAAGGATGATCAGCGCCCACTCATGCGGTTCCGGCACAGCGCCGTTGCCGTTCATAGCGGCGTTCTTCAGGCTGTTGCCTTCGTCTTTGATACCGAAGCGGTCATAATCGGCCTGTTTTTCCAGCACCACTAGACTGCTTAGCGGAGACACTACGTAGGCTTCTCTGGCGGCGGCTACCAGGTGTTCCTGTCCTGCGCTGCCGGTGATGAGGCCTTTGCCTGTCTGTTGCAGGATGTGGTTGTAGGCGAAGAGGCGCATGAGGTGGTCGGGGCCTGTGCCGCCGGAGGAGCTGTCGGCCTCCCGGGTGATGGCCGCCTGGGCTTCGTGGATGATGACCTTATCGGCCGTTTCCATGTCGTCGGCGAAGAGCCCTTTGTTGAGGAGTTCACGGAGTTGTTCCTGCGAGCCTTTCTCATAGCGGAACGCGCGGGAGGCGCGAAGGCTGGAGAGGTAGGGTGATAGCTGGCTGCCGAGGTCGTAGAGACGGATCTTCGGGAACGCGGGGTCGGCTAGCTTTTCGCTTAGGCGCTTCCGGAAATCGCTGGGGTCGAGGTCGGCCAGCGTGGGCGAAACGTCGGTGCTTTTGGTAACGACCAGCGCGCCGGCGGGGTCAGGGAGGCGGTGGAACGGGAAGAGGCTGAATCGGTCGTTCAGTAAAGGTTTGATGACATCGTGGAAACCGCTGTCGGGGAGGTCGGCCATCTGGCCGCCGATGAATGCGCGGACGGGGATGTCGCCCGCCATGTTGATCATGCGGCGTACATCGCCATAGGTCCAGGATTGGTTGATATCGAGGTAGATGGCGGAAGTGGTGACGGTGGAGCGTTGGGTTTCGTGGGGCATGATGGTGTATGCATGTCCGTTGAAAGAGAAGCTCCTGGGCTGGAGGGGCAAAGCTTCCATTTCGAGGCGCCAGTCCGGGCGGTAGGCCCCTTCCCTTCCAGTATTGTTCCGTTGCGGGAGAAGCCTGGTACTTTACGGGCCACGAGCTTGCTGCCTTCGTTTTCGATGCTGGTGTATTCAGTGGCGTTGCCGAAGACGGGGCCGCGGAAGGCGATGTTCTCGTAGACCATCTTCCGGTTTTCCATTTTAAGCGGAGCGGTGATCCCGATCTTGAAGACCCGTGATTCCGTAGGGTTCACGGGGAATACGCGCACCGATACGGTGTTGCCCTCCTGCCAGCGCACTACGGACGGGTCGCGGGATTCTACGCCTACGATGGTTCTGTAGGCTGAGTCTGCTTTTTCTTTCGTGGTGAGGATGGCTTTTTCTTCCTTGCCTTCTATCCAGAGCGATAGCGATGTAACGACGCCGCCTTCGGGAAGCTGGAAGGAGTAAATGGCTTCCTGCCCGTTGCGCCAGGTGCTTTGGTCGTGGTTATAGACGGTGATTGCTTTTTCTGTGTAGGCCAGGTGTTGTTCAGGCCAGAGCTTCACGCGGGTGTGGATGAATGTGGTGGAGAGCTTGTCGCCCGACCAGAGGCGCTCCTGAGCCTGGTGGCGGCTGTCGTGCAGGGCTTCGAGTATTTTGATACGGTCGCTAATGGGCGGGTGGATGTGGCCGCTGAAAAGTTGTGCGATCACGATGAGGGGATCGTGGTACCGGCGGTCGTCGAAGTTGCGGCGGGGCACATTGATATCGAACAGCGTCCAGTAGTTTTCTGCAGTCTGGTAGGTTAGCCCCGTTTTCAATACGCGTTCCGTGACGAACCCGGGTTGCAGGGAGCGGGAGGTTTCCACCCAAACCGGAAGGCCTTCCCGGCTTCCACAACGTTACGATTATAGATTTTATTGATGTCGCGGACGGTCAGGGAATACTTCGCACAAAAGGCCGCAACAAAAATAAGGGAAAGCGCCGCCCCGATGATGGCGGGCTTTGCCAGTTTCAGGTGTATCGTGGCGGAGATGGTATGGTACACAAGGAGCAGCGGTACGAACACATGAAAGCCAATGGCCAGGCCCAGCATGGCGAACAGGCCTAACAGGTAATATGGCATGAGGAAGATGGCGAGGTAGAGGTACAGGCAAATTGTGGCGCCTGACAACACGCCGGTGACGGCCCTCGCCCACCCCGGCATCAGGTCGGCGTAGCGGAACGACAACAACGTGGCGCCAGCTGTCAGGAGCGCTACGGCCATCCAGGGCGTGGTGTCGTGGAAGATGGTGAACTCCCGGTTAAGGGCGTAGCAGCTGATCAGGGTTGTGAGGAAAGCAATGGCGCGGACGTCTTTTTGTTGGGTTCACCGGATTGAATGTATCCGATCAGACAAAGGATGGCAAGGCCGGCGTGAATAAAGAATAGCGTCAGGGAGGTGTTATCGTTTTCAGTGTTCAGCGTGTTGCCGAAGAAGAAAAGCAATAAGCTGAGCATCAGGGCCGAGAAGAAGACCAGGTAGCGGTAATCCGTGAGTCGTTGTTTAAGGGATAGGCTATTTTTCATATTAAAAGCACTTTGAAATACAAAGTGTGTGAGCCAAAAAGAAGGGAGTTGCCTCCTGTATTCTACTTTGAGCTACAAAGTAAGATCAATATTTTGGATTAAACAAGAGATGCGGATAAATTTTCGATGTAATATCCATATGCATAATAAAAAGGGCCGGACGCAGGCAACGCTCCACTTCCGGCCCTTTACTATTACGGTGATTATAACTTCCCTTCTACTTCTAATTTAATTACCGTCGCGATGGCGTTCGTTCCCTTCGCCGGAACGCTCAGTATTGTGCCGGAGCCATTGGGGGCCGCGGTCACCTTGCCATTACCGCCCAACAGGCTGGCTTTGGTCACTTTCGCGGTGAGGCCATCTACCAGCAGCTTCCCATCCGCCGGCCATTCGAAAACGGAGAGATAGAGCGTGGTATTTTTACCATTGGCTTTCCGCGTTATCCTGCCCCACTTTTGCACGGGCAGCGGGTTGCCCTGCGTGCCGTATATCGCTTCGCCATTTACTTTCATCCACTCCCTATTCCTTTCAGGCTTTGGATGCTGGCTTCGGGAAGGTGCCGTCTGCCATGGGGCCGATGTTGAGGAGATAGTTGCCGCCTTTGGAGGCGATGTCTACCAGGTTGCGGATCATTGTTTCTACCGACTTCCACTTGTGGTCGTAGCTTTGTAGCCCCAGGTACCGTTCATGGTCATGCAGGTTTCCCAGTCGGTGCCGTCGAGCTCGCTGAGGTTGGGGATCTTCTGTTCCGGCGTTTTATAATCGCCGGGGAAGTTGGGGCGTTTGAGGCGGTCGTTGGTAATGACGTTGGGTTGAAGGGCCAGTTCGGCTTGCAGCTTCTTCGCGGCTTCGTCGGTCATATTGGTCGGCGTGTCCCACCAGATTACGGCAACGTCGCCGTAGTTCGTGAGGAGCTCGCGGACCTGTGGGGCGGCCACTTCATCGATATATTGCTGGAAGGTCTTGGTTTCCTGTGCTGCGTCCCAATGGCCGCTGTGGGCTTTGTATAGGCATTGATGCGGTTGCTGTCCGGGTTAGGCCAGCCTTCATGCATTTCCTTGCGGGCGGCGGAGCCGCCGGGATTGTTCCAGTCCTGCGCCTGGCTGTAATAAAATCCCAGCCTGATGCCGTGCTTGCGGCAGGCTTCGGCGAGTGGTTTGAGGAGATCTTTTTATAGGGCGTGGCGTCGGCGATGTCCCAGGCGCTGGCTTTGGAGTCGAACAGCGCGAAGCCGTCGTGGTGCTTTGCGGTGATAACGATATATTTCATTCCCGCATCCTTTGCCATTTTCACCCATTGTTCCGCGTCGTATTCAGTTGGGTTGAACTGCTGCGCATAAGCCTGGTATTCGGCAACGGGGATCTTGCTGCGGTTCATGATCCATTCTCCGCCGCCGCGGTTCATGGGGAAGCCTTTGTAGGTGCCGGCGGGCACGGCGTACACGCCCCAGTGGATGAACATCCCGAAGCGGGCATCGCGCCACCATTGCATGCGGGCGTCTTTGTCTGTCTGTTGTGCGAAAGAGACGGCGCACTGAGGAGCGCGGTCAGTAAAGGGCAGTTTTCTCATGGAATTCGTTTTATGTGCAAACGATTGCACTGACAGCAAGTTCGGATATAATCCGGGAACGTGGTAAGGGTTTTACCGGATGGTAATAGGATTTTAACGGGTGCCGGTGATGACTTTGCCGAGCAGCAGGTCGCGGTCTTGTTGGGAGCCTACCTGGAAGGTATGTTCCCGAATGCGGAGAAGCCTTCCCTTTCGTAGAGCGCACGGGCGCGGGGATTGTTTTCCCAGACGCCGAGCCATACGGAGCGCATATGGCGTTCTTCCGCGAGGGCGAGCGCGAAGTGGATGAGTTGCCTGCCGGCGCCTTTGCTCTGGGTGGATTGCAGGACGTAGACCTTTTCGATTTCCATGGCGGGCTCTGGCAGCAGGGCGCCGTTGTCGGGCTGCTTGTTGAAGTTGAGCTGGATGAAGCCGATGTATTCATCGCCTTGCAGTGCAACGTAGTATTCGGTCCCCTCCTGCCGGAAGGCTTTCTCCACCGCTGCAGGACTTTTATGCTTCGACAGGAAGTCGTTGAAGTCGGTCTCCGCGTAATGGTGTTTGAATGCGTCGGAGAATGTCTGGTATTCGAGTAAAGCCAGCGCCGGGAGGTCGGCTTCCGTGGCGCGGCGGATATACGTGTCCGTCATGCCCGCAATTTATCGTATTTTTGCCCCGGAACCTCGAAAAACATTATGTGGAAAACCTTGCTCGTAATACCCTTGCTGTCGTCCGGACTGGCCTATGGCCAGACGGTTCACCGTGAGGATTTTATGATAGACAGCGACCCCGGCGTAAAGATCTTCGTCAGGAGATCACCGTAAAGAAGCGCAGCCGCAAGCCGCCCATCCTGATGTTGCATGGCGGAGGTTCAGGCGCGGTGGCTTCTTTGATTTACCGGTGGCGGGCGGATCGCTGGCCGAAGACCTGGCCCGCGAAGGCCAGCACGTATTCATCATGGACGCCCGAGGCTGGGAGTCTTCTACGCGGCCCGATTACGATACGCTCCGCCGCTGGACCATCACCGGCTCCTCTGCCGAGATCTCGCACGACATTCATGCCGTGATCGACTTCATCCGCGACCGCCTCGGCGTGAAGCAGGTCACCTTATTTGGCTGGGCTACCGGCGGGCAATGGATGGGATATTATTCCTGCATCTACCCCAACCGCGTGTCTGCCCTCATCATGCTCAACAGTCTTTACAACGAAAAGGCGCCCTGGGATTTCACGGCGTACTTCCGTTCCCCGCTCGATACCACGCAATTCAATTACGCTTCCACGCCCGTGCTGCGCCGCGCCACGCGCTCCCAGCTGCTCGATTCCTGGGACCGCTCCATCCCCGACAGCAATAAAGCCCTCTGGCGCGACCCTGCTTTAGCGGAGCTTTTCGGCAAGACGGCCGTAGGTTTTTATGAAGACAGTGTTTTGGCGGTGCCGGGGGATATCGTGCTGAGGCGTTCTATACCGCACAGGGCCGCGGGCAATGGCATGCGAAGGATGTTCGGGTGCCGGTGCTCTACATCCGTGGCAAATACGACAACTGGAGCCGTCAGGAGGATCTGCTTGCGCTGCAGCTTCGGTTGGTGAACAGTCCGCGTAAACAGTTCGTAACATTGCCGGAGGGATCGCACCATGTTTTCCTGGATCGACCGGAGAAAGGACGTGCGCAGCTAATTCAGGAAATTTCGAACTTCAACGTGCGCCGGAAGTGAGGATGAGCGAGTTGCGAAAAAATATTTCATGCGAATATTTGGAACGAATAAATAAATTCCTATCTTTGCAATCCCAAACGAAACGGATATGATTCTGTAGCTCAGTTGGTAGAGCAATACACTTTTAATGTATGGGCCCTGGGTTCGAGTCCCAGCGGAATCACAAACAAATCTTAAAACCTGCGCACAGCGCGGGTTTTTTGTTTTTACTCTATAATTTGCTCTATAAACATTCACTAAAGCAATTCAGAATACACTCCTATATCTGGGATCAAGTCAAATTCCTGGGGATTCTAAGTTTAGGCATACAACTTCGCCAGCCTGAATAGGAAGAATTGAATATCTCTCACCCTCTCAAGCTATTCCTAAACGCTTTGACCTTCGCATTGAATGATTCAGCGGCCGCATTGGTTGCTCTATTATTGAAGAAGTTAAGTATGCCCAGATAATGGTTCTTTATCGTCCTGGCAAGGGTTCTGAAGGACGCAAGTCCCGCTTCTTCCACGTCATTATACCATAAAGCCAGCTTCTTAAATGCCTGCTCTTTACAGGTAGACACCCGGTAGACCTCTCCCAGCCGCAAAGACAACTGATACGCCTTTTGAATAACGGGGTAGCGGCTAAAAAGAAGTTCGCCTCTCTGTTGTTGCTCTCTGGTCCAGAGCCGATGGTGTTTGAAAAGCAAATACCGGCTGCGAGCCAGCAACTGTTTAAGTGTGTCCCCATTAGGCAAAACCTCTGGATGGTAAGCCTGTTGTAGTTTACGAGCCTGCTCGTAGGCCAGGTTCTCCTGCTCGAGTGCTTCCCACCGGTAATGGATCCGGGTCTCCTGTACAGCATCAAACGCCAGTTGCTGCACATGGAAACGATCGGTTACACGATGGGCGTTAGGGAAACATCTTTTGACGGCCAGATTCAAACTGCCGGACATATCCAGCGTCACCTCCTGCACAGTATTACGGACGCGTTTAGGTATCTTCTTCAAGATATCTACCAGGTAATCAGCCTGAGTCCCCTTTATCATCGCTACGATAGAACCTTTGCGACCTTTAGCCAGCTTATTGGTCACAATCGTATACAACTCTCCGCTGGAGAAGGCTGTCTCATCAATGCTCAAATAAGGGCTGATATTCTGCTCAAATAGCATCCAGTGCTCAGCATGTTCCTTCTGTTCCCAAACAGGAAAGTCGCTAAGATGGTGCTTGTATTGTTGTTGGAGCTGTTTACCGTCAACGTGGAAAAGCTGTCCCAGCTGGACCGGGCTAATGGGACTGTTATCTAAATGCCTTCTTTAAAAAAGACCGAACTCTTGGGTAATTCGAGTTCCGTCGGCGACCAGATTCCAGTCTCTACTGATGATTTGACCAGTTTCTACAATCTCCCAGCGCCGCCGTTTGATGACAAGGGTCACCTTTTGGCCCCGGATAGGAAAATCCTGCACCCTGATCTCGTCAAGCAGGCCCTTAGAATGCAGTTTGACATCTTTGTATTCCTCTGGGGCCTCGTTGCGTTCTTCCAGATAAATATGAAGCCCATTGGGCGATTGAGTAGTTTTGATCAGGTCAAAATATTCGAGTATGCCGGCCGGCAGTAGAAGTTCGATGAGTTGTTTATAAGTCTGGTCCACGGAAATCTTTCAATATAGCATGTAAAACAACGACTTTTTAATACTTCCCCCAACTTTTCAACTTGATCCTATATCTGGCTTGACATATCTAGCTAAATATAAGAATTTTTATCTCAATCGATGACAGGGGTGCGTATAATAGAGCAATTAGTTTTACATCGTTATGCAGGAAAATGAAAAAAGTAAAATAGCGACTTCGTTTCCTAGTACCCATGAAGCCGGTAGACTTGACCTCGAAATTTCAATTGCAGAGTACAAAATATTTGAAATGGGAATCTTTGCAACGAGTATGGACGAAAAGTGGAATGTTTTTGTTTTGAATGATATAATTTACTTTGCCAGGAGTTGGACGAACAATTGCATTTTTAAAGTATTTGTAAAACTTGCTCCCAGAAAGGTTGTACTAACCCATTTTCAAGTTAATAGACTTGAACATCAGTATGATAGTAAGAGTGTTGAGGAAGACACCATTTTATTAAGGAGGTTGTTTAAAAATATTCTAAAAGAGAGGACATTTATTTAGATCCTGAACTTGAATTGCCTCTTATTAAAAGTACAATTGAAGCCATTGATCCAAATAACGAATGCAAGAAGTCAATAGGGTCTAATAATGTTGGTTTGACCATTCACATTCATGATGCATTGAACTCTGATGAGCAGAAACAGTATTTTGAAGTTATTGGCTGGAAGGAATTAAGAAAGAGAATTGAAGAAATGAATGGAGAGGAACTAATAAGTTTATATCTTCAAAACAGGTTGACTAATTCAGGAACTACTTACTATTTCGACCAAAATGCAAGCAAATTATTGGGGCAAATAACAATCAAAAAGAAAATATCTAGCAGTACGCTGCCAATATGATTTTGAATGACCGCGATAGATGAAATTAGAAACATTTTCTCGATCTTCCATGATGGAACGATTTCTGCCTGGAGTGGCAACAGAGATTTGTTGATCTTGACTATCAATTGTGCATATTTAGCTGAACGTATAGATCAATCATTTAAACAGTTTTATGTCTCACTATTCAAGGTCGATACAATTGAACTAATGCCTTGGCCTAATCCTATTAGCCTACAGTTAGTAGCTAAAACGGAAATAGCAGAAATTTTTGAAGCTGAACTTAATATATTATCGGCAGAAATTGATAATGAAAAAGTAGTTATTATCTGTCATCAACACGATATGGATTTTGACTATTGTGGTGGAAGCTTGTCAATTTGTTGTCATGATATTAAAGTGTATGACCAAAATAATAAACTAATTACAGTCGGCCAATTAGATGAGATATGTAAAAACTATTGGGACGAGTGGGGGAAATGTAGTTTTTAGTTCTTCTAGTGAACTTCAGTATGCATATTGAGACTTTGTTATTTTGCTTTTATTTTATTGATATTCAGTAATTTAATGAAAATAAATAAGGCATGAACTTGTTTTCTTTGCGTCAATTGAAATCATTTGGAGAACATAGCGGGTGGTCCGGTCTGCTCGCTACCCGTATTATTTACGTTGGCGCATGTATTCGGATGCGGGAGATGTTTTTTTGGTAGCGTTTTCTGAAAAGAGTGTGACAAAAGGAAGTAAAAGTTTTTTTAATTTTTGATGCAACATTATGAGAAGAGTATTCTGTCTGGCAAAGAGAACCGCGGGCCTAAAGCATGGGAACCTGCATTTCTGGTCCATCCAGTCGCGCTACGAGGGATTGCATTAATATAATAAGGTTCACATACGACTTTTTTCTTGCGTTTATTCAGTCTGCCGGTTTCCCGTAACGATGTGCCGGTATAACGTGTCGGCGTCCTGCTTCCGGCACAGCCCTGTTCCTTCGGAAAGCGTTGCCGCTGTGCCGCATGCCACACCATATCTGACGGCCGCTGAAATTTGCTCGCCGTTGAGTAAACCCCACACGATGCCGGCTACCATACTGTCTCCGGCGCCAACCGTGCTGACGGATTTGACGACCGGCGCTTGCAAGCGTTCCTCCAGGTCTGCCGTTACCAATATGGCGCCGGCCGCGCCCATCGAAACCACGACCAACGTTGCCCCACCGGCGTAGATAATGCGGCGGGCAGACTCGATAGCCGTAGTTTCTGACAATTCTTCCTTATTTGCAAGTGCCGCCAGTTCTCCCAGGTTGGGCTTGATCAGGTACACGCCGGCCATCGTAGCTTGCCGGAGCCCGTCGCCGCTCAGATCCGCGATCAGCCGGCAATCATGTACGTCTGCCAGGGCCGCTAGTTTATCCATGAAATCTGGACTAGTACCTAAAGGAAGGCTGCCACTGATCACCACGAATTGTGCGCCTGGCATCACATCTGCCAGCTTGTTCAGCAGCGCAAGGTGCTCCGCGTGGGTAATCGTCGGCCCGGGAAGAACGAATCGGTACTGACGGCCGCTGGCGACATCGGAAATATGCATGTTTTCCCGGGTTTCCCCGGCGATGTCCACGGGGCGGCTTCCAGCCCATCGGCCGTCAGCAACTGCGTGAGCCTGCCCCCGCACATCCACCCGCGAAATAAACAGGCAGAACGTGCGCACCAAAGCGGTGGAGCACCCGCGCCACATTGATGCCTCCGCCGCCGGGCTCCACAACGGCGGGCGTGCATCGCAGTTTCTTCTCCGGTTGCATTGATTGTACGGACGTACTTACGTCGACAGCCGGGTTGAGCGTAATGGTGATAACCGGATACATAAATTTCAGCGAATAAGTTTATAACCGTTGTTCCTGTATACCTTTTCCGATTTGGTAAAGCAGCTCCGGATCGAAGTCCGCATGATGATTGATGGCCCTCAAACCATCGTGATCATCCCTCTCATAACAGATCTCTATTCCTTCCAGTACAGCAGCTATTTTTTGGCCGAGACCTCCGTTACTGATCCGGACCAGCACTTCCCATTGCTTCCCGCCAAATCTTACCGTTATCACATAGCTTTCCGTTTTCATGGGCGGCGATTTGAGATTAGTGAACATACGTGAGATAGAGGTCATATGCCTTCAGCAGCATCCACACGAGAAAATCCCTTGCTACCGGCCATCCCAACCAGGCCAGCAGTAAAACGACACCCCAGGATATTTCACGGGAAGTCAGCACCCCGGTCGTGGGCTTCGGGTATGCAGGAGCCGGATAAGTGGGACCATGATGAATTGCGTGTGCCATAACATTTGAATTTATAATTTAAAGTTAGGAAGTTACCAGCGCCGGTTCAATGACGGGACGCCGTTTTCACCATGACGGATATCATATGCCCCACGGTCCGGTGATCATAGGACGTGCAGCTTAAACTTGGTAGATTGTGCGTAAATCTTACGTTATGGCAAACCTATTTTCTCCTGCGTTTTTGTGATCAACGGTATTTGCCTGGTCATCTTCTTTTTTTTCGTTCCGGCGGCCGGCACAGGCGGCGATAGCAATAGGGCTTGTTTTCCTGGTTAGCGCCATCATCAACCTGGTGGTGCTCGCGGGGTGGCCGGAGGCTTTTATGCAACTGTCGGCAGTTGCGGTATATGATTGGTATGTCCGTGTTATTGGCGAATCTTTCCGTGCAAATGAATCAGCAATTGTCATTTCGATTTCCCTCGTGCAATTACTTATCGCCTCGGCCTTGTTCGGCAGCGGGCCATGGCGAACAGCGTCTTTGTTCTGCGCATTGATCTTTTTCTGGGCAATTGTCCCTTTCGGCGCAGGTGCCGCATTTCCTGCCCCGATCATCTTATCGGGCGCCTGTCTTGTCATTCTATTCAAAACGAATCGAAAACAACTGGCAAATTAGTCGCATGAGATATTGTTATATATTATGATCAGAACAATCTATCGTCCGGTCGCGTTATTTCCATAGATTTATATCGTTCGATTTAAGCTGTTCTGGTCAAATTTATGCCCATGCCTACAATACTTGTGATAGAAGACAGCCCCGACGTTTTGGCGAACATCACCGAAATTCTCGAACTGGACAATTACGACGTTCTCAACGCTAAGGATGGACTGGAGGGGGTCCGGGTTGCCACAGAAAAAAAGCCTGATCTTATCATCTGCGACATTTGCATGCCGTTGCTCGATGGCTATGGCGTATTGCATATGCTGCAAAAGCGGGAAGAAGTGTGGAACACGCCGTTTATTTTCCTGAGCGCCATGTCGGCCAAATCGGAAATTCGAAGAGGCATGGATATGGGCGCCGACGATTATCTCGTAAAGCCGTTCGATTCCCTGGAGCTGTTACATGCCGTGGAAGTACGGTTGAATAAAAGCAAAAAGCTCAGGTCGTCGTTTTCACCTGACATGTCTGGCCTGCAGTCGTTGCTGACAGTGGCGAATAGCGCCACGTTGCTGGAGGGGCTGCACGAAGGCCGGAATACCAACACCTACAAGAAGAAGCAGTTGATCTGGTCGGTAGGCAATCACCCGGCCCATCTCTTTTATATCAATAAAGGGCGTGTGAAAACGAGCTTGCATAACGAGGAAGGCAAAGAGATCATTACAAGGGTGTACGGCCCCGGCGAGTTCCTGGGGTACAAAGCCCTGCTCGAAAACAAAGTGTACGACGATGAAGCGGAGGCCATCGAACCGACCGAAGTGGCGCTAATCCCGCGGAGCGACTTTGAGTCGCTCGCATACAGCAATATGGACGTGGTACGGAAATTCATCCAGTTGCTCACCACTAACTTATCGGAAAACCAGCAGCACCTGCTGGGCGTCGCTTATAATTCGCTGCGCAAACGCGTTGCTGACGCCTTGCTGTATCTCCATCGCAAATGCAGCGGCCAGGGCGATCTGAACCCGGGGCTGGATATCGGTAGGGATAACATCGCCGCTATCGCCGGTGTGGCCAAAGAATCGCTAATTCGCACGCTGGGTGATTTCCGGGACGAGGGTAGTATCGAAATCTTAAACGGTGCCATTTACCTCAAAGACGTCCGCAAGTTGGAACGGATGGTAAACTGAAGGGGGTGACAACCATCAGCTTTAGTCATGATGCATACCATTGGTCAGCCTGCCCATATAGCCTAATTTTCGGGAAATCACTACCATGAGCGACCAAAGCAATGGCCAGCCCTCGGTTGCCGACAGGGAAGCGCAGTTCAAAGAGGAGCGGTATTTCCTGGAAGGGCCGCGCTCCCGGGCCCGGGAGTTCTTCTTCCTGTTCAAAATCTGCTGGGAGTTTATCCGGGGTTCCGCGTTTTCCACTTTTCCCCTCCTTGCGTCGCGGTCTTCGGTTCGGCACGCGTGCAGCCCGGTACGCCGCACTACGATGAGGGGTGAAAATGGGCGCTGGCATCGCCCAGCTCGGGTTCGCAGTGATGACGGGTGGCGGCCCCGGGATCATGGAGGCTGCCAGCCGCGGTGCGCGGGAGGCCGGTGGCATCGCTTTGGGTTGTAATATCCGGCTGCCCATGGAACAGCGCCCCAACGCGTTCCTGAACAAGTACTTTACTTCCCGCTTCTTTTTTGTGCGGAAAGTGCTGATGTTCAAATATTCCTACGGTTACGTGATTATGCCGGGTGGCATCGGTACGCTGGATGAGCTCTTCGAAGCACTCACGCTCATCCAGACAAAGAAGGTGCTCGACTTCCCGGTGGTCCTTTTCGGCAGCCGTTACTGGGAACCGATAAACTCCATGCTCGACCGGATGCTGGAGGAAAAGATGATAGCGGAAACCGATCTGAAGCTATTCCTCATAACCGACGATATCGAGGAGGCCCTTGCACACCTTCGCCAGACCGCCTTGCTGAAGTACCATGCGAAGCGAACGAAGATTTTCAAGAAATTCATCTTTTTGGGAGAATAATGGATATGTCAGGGATGGGTGACAAAGATCCAGGTGTGGAGCAAGCCCAGTGCATCTTCGGCTGTGCTTTGGTTGAAGTACCGGGAAAGGCCGCTTCTGCCGTAGGCGCCGAACGTTATTAACGAATGCTTTTTGAATTGCAGGCAGATCTTGATCGACTTCGCGGCATCACCGGATAAAACCCGGTATTCTACTTTGGGACAATACACATCCAGGTACCGGCGCAACATCAATTCGTCGGGGATCCCGTCCTGTCCGTTTTCCTTCACATATAAGACGGTCACTTTGCGGGCCGCCAGCGGCGGAAAGATCTGTAGAAACAAACGGACGGCATATATGGAAGAATACGTACCGTTGTATGCAAACGAAATTTCCCGGATAACCTGCATTTCCGTCGGCACGATCAGGACCGGGCATTGCGCCCGCGCCAACAATTCCCGCATAAAATGTGAAGGTGGTGCTGCAGGACTGTGAGATAAGATGTGTCCATGCCTGACAAGTAAAAGGTCGGTAAACCGGCTGGCATGCAACAGTTGGTCCAGCATGTCTTCGGTAAATGTATGCAACTCGATGTCCAATTCCCTTTCCTGGCATGCCGTCCGCAGCTTTTCGGTATTCTTCCTGATCTGTTCCTGCTGTTCGCGCAAGTGCTGATTGGCCGATTCGGGATTGTAATACAACGCGTCACCAATGATGGGTGGAAGTGGTGGAAAAGCCGGGGGCGTGTTCCAGCAGCGCCACCGTGATCCTGCCTTTGGTGATCCTGGCGATATATTTCACCGGGTCCAGGTGTTCAGCTTCGAAGTTCAGTCCGTCGATGACTACCAGTATACTTTTCATATGTCTAATTTACACAAAGACCGGACGATTTCGGGTGATGGCGAGCGACGTAAAACTTCTTTCTATCACCCTTTCCCGTGATGGGCGTCATTGACCAGTGTGGTGAATGCCAGTAACTTTTCGAAAACATTCCACCATGAAAAAGATCCTTTATTTGGCAGACGCCTACAAGATAGACCGGCATCCACTCGAATTCGCCGGTTTTGTGTGTAATCTGCTGAGCGCTCCACTGACCGCGTTGCTAGTAGAGCTGGCACCTCGCGACGCTGCTTCCGAATCGGCATTGCGTGAGGAAATGATCTGCAGCGGGAGCACTGTTAGCAGTGATGCGCCGTTAACAGAGCTGAAGGATGAATGCATTCGCCGAAACCTTGGCGTTTTTGAGCATGCCTGCGAGGAAACGGGCATCAATGCCAATCCGTTAATCATCAATGATCACCTGGTTGAGACTGTGCTCCTGGAATGCCGGTACGCGGATCTGTTGCTGATAGACCCCGCCATGAGCCTGAGCATCGCCACGGCGGGGCATTCCCCGTCGTTCGTGAGGAATGTGCTGGCGCAGGCGGAATGCCCTGTCATCCTTATGCCCGAGCGGTTCGATGGCCTGGAGGAAATCGTGTTTGCGTATGATGGAAGCCCTTCATCCGTGTTCGCCATCAAGCGGTTTTGTGCGATTTTTTCCCGGTTGGCAGATAGAAAATTGACCGTACTGACAGCACACGGCGATGCAAAGGTGACCAAAACGAAATTCAACATATGGCGGCCTGGCTCCGTGCGAATTTCCGGCAGGTGGATTTTGTAAATGTCGGGGTAGACAGCCGGGCGGCCCTGTTGGAATATGTGTTAGGAAAAGACAAGCTCATGATGGTGATGGGCGCCTACGGGCGCAGTGGATGGTCTTCTTTCTTTTCGCCCAGCCACGCAGACCCATTGGCTAAATATGTCTCAAAAGCATTGTTTATCAGTCATGTATAAAAAAATCCCGGCTCATTTGGGCCGGGAGATGATTTTACGCCGGATCAACTCTCGCGTCAGCACATTCCCATATTCATGCGCCATGCGCTCTTGTGAGGAAGGGTCGAAGGAAACCGACTGCACGGCAAACACCCGCGTACCTTCCGCCACGTCGTAAAGGCCGCTTTCCCAGGCATATCGGGTTTCCAGCTTTTGCAGCTCCGGGGCCAGCATCCAGAAATATTCGTTCGCATATTGATCGGTCAGCAGCCGGTATAGGCTCGGAGGCAAAAATGCGCCTTCCGTCGTTTTGTTGACGAGGGAAATGGTCAGCACGGCATCGATCCCCTTGTCGGAAAATTGCTGGCTCACGACTTTGTCTTCCGTTTTCAGGAACTCGAAGGCGTCAAATCCCTGGAACGAAGTCACCACCGTGATGCCGGCGTCTGTAAGATCGCCCGCCACATGCGATTCCATGCGCTTCCTCAATGCGCTGTCGGGCATCATGCCCAGCACCAGGATTTTTTTATAAGCAACGGAAGATTTGTGGCTGGTTGGTTGAAGCCGGTGAGCTGCGTGGAATAGCAAGACGTCAACAGCAAGGCCGTCAACAAGTAAAAAGCAAGTTGTTTCATGTCTGATCGTTTAAATCTTCATCGGGGATTTCTGCTACCGGGGCTTCATAGCTGCCCAGCGCTTCCAGTTCGCCCAGGGTACGGTCGTCGGTTTCGGTAGTTTCCAACCAGATGTTGCCAGATTTCCGGAACACCTGTACGCTGAGGCCCAGCAAGTGGGCGAACTGCTCTTCCAATTCGGCCACCGTCGTGTATTCCCCGATATCGATCCACGCGGAGCAGTGAAAATCGCGGATTTTATCGATATGGGTGTCCGGATGGACGCGCTCTGAAGCAGGGCTCGCCTGGTGCAGTCCGTGCGGCTGGCGAAAGAACTCTAACTTGAGATGCAGGTACCGGAAGTGGAACTCGTCCTGTATCGAGCGCACCAGGAACTCTTCCGTGATGAGGATTTTCATATTGCCGACTTTTGTGGAGTGAAGGATGTCATTTTAAGCAGCCGTATAGCTTCGATCACGGGTGCCAGGTGTTCCCGGCTAACATGGTTATAATCCGTAAGCCCGATTTTTTTCCTTTCCTGGCGGCAAACCAGGCGCCGACGCGGAGCAACAGTTTGTCTTTAAGGGATAAAAGCCCATAGTTCAGCCGTCCTGGCAGGTAGTGGCAGGACGCGTTTCTTCGAAGGGTCGCCGGTACGCATTTTTCGAAATATGAGCGCACTTCTTCGGGTTTATCTGGTACGCCGCCGGCCACTACGAAGAAGATCAGCTTCTTCCCTTCCAGCAACGGAAGGTTCGTCTGTAGCCATTGTTTGATCTGCAATTGCCCGATGTAGACGCTGGAACCGATCATGATGTAATCGGCCTGGGTAATCTGCTCCGGCCGCGCGAAGTCCGACTTAACGACCGGGCAATTCAACGCCGCGCCGAGCCAGATGCTATATTGCATCGTAGCTCCATACTTGCCTTTATAAACAATCAGTCCTTTCATAAAGGAGGTATTTATGGGTGAGTAATGAAGATGGGAATGTTGGCTGTCCGTAGGATAGTATCTGCATCACTTTGATGGAAAAAGCGGGACACCTTGCTTCTGCCATAGGCGCCGAGGGTGATAATACCGTTGGTGCTTTGCAGCGTGATGGCGAGCAGTTCCGCGGTGGGCTTTCCTTCCAGCGTATGATAAGTCACTTCTTCGTAATGATGGTTCAGATATTCTTTGAAGATTTTGCCATGGGGATTTTCTTGTCGTCGTTTTCCATGATGTAAACGACTTTGACGGCCGTTTCGCTGAAGGCGTCGCCGAATAGCTGTGTAAACTGCCGGATGGCGAAGGTGGAAGAGAATGTCCCGTTGTAGGCGAAAAGGATCTCCCGGATATAGTGCGTCGTTTCCGGCACTACCATTACCGGGCATTGCGCCTCTACCAGCAGGTCTTTTACGAACCGGGTGGGATTCGAGTCTTGGATAACTGAGAACGTGGTGTCGGTGCGCACCAGTAGCAGATCTGCAAACCGGCTTTCTTCCAGTGCTTCGGCCAGGGCACGCCTGGAAGCTCGCGAATGGTTACGTCCATCCCGCTGTCGCGGCAGAAATCCTGCAGGCGTTTCTTGTTTTCCAGCGATTTTTCCTTCCTTTCCTTCATGCTTTTCGCGAATATCTCCTGGTAATCCAGCGCACCGGACTCCAGTGTGGCGAATGGATGGCCTCGCCGGCGATGTTTTCGAGGAACAAGACCGTTAAAGCACCGCGCGCCTTGTCGGCTATGTATTTATAGCTTTTCAGCTCATTTTCGGAAAAATTCAGCGCATCAACAGTTGCAAGAATCTTTTTCATGTTGCAGGTTTTTACGAAAGTTAAAACGACTTCCTTCCCGGAAGAATGATGGTAGCTGCCTCAATGATGACGTTCGTCATCCTTTTCATGACCTGTGGGCGATGAAGACGGGGATTTTGTGGTCAACGATGGCCCCGGCCGCGAAGCTGCGCCTGAACATCATGGAAATGTCATTACGCCCGAATGCGCCGCATACCAGTAAGGTCGTCTGGTGCCCGTTGAGCCATTCGCCGAATTGTTTCCGGGTGGTCGATTCCAGCATTTTCACCGTGAGGTCAGGGAAATGACGTGAGCACAGTTCGAGGATGTAATCCTTTTCCGGCAGGCCGCTATGTTTCCTGGTAGTAGCGTATACAAGCGTTGCGGGCATCCTGGCCAGTTCCGGGAACTGGAGTGCGAATTGCCGGATGGCATATACCGAATCTTCACTGCCGTCGTAGGCCAGCATGATACGGTCGGGGAACGGGAAGTCTTCAGGCACTACGATTACGGGGCATTCGGCTTCCTGGAGCGTCATCCGCAGATACTCATTGGGCCGTTCCATTCCATATTGACGATAAAACGATTCCCCTCCGATCAAAAGCAGGTCCGCGAACCGGGATTCTTTCCGGATTTCTGGGATGGCGAGATCGAACGGGTTTTTATGCACCAGCCATTCAATCCCTTCGCTATTGCATTCCTTTTCAAACTGGTGGACGTGAGCTTCGATGGCCTCCGCGTTAAAGTCCTCGACCAAAGGGTTATAGAGTCCGGCGCCGCCCATGGCGTAGCTCCAGCTCGAAGAGAGATCGATCTGGGGAAGGAACGATCCTACCAGCAGAATGGGCGATCGTTTGTTCAGGTCTGCGGCAAATGAAACCGCGCCGGCGGAGTAATTGGTGCCATCGAAGGCAATGATGATCTTTTTCATAAAATGGCTATTTGTTATTGATATTGAATGTATACCGGGGATGGTTGCAGGAGCAGGACCTCTTCGGGTTGCATCAGCCGGGTGCCGGAAGCGGATCGACCTTGTAAAAGAGTTTGAACCCGGTAAACTGAACAGGATGCTTGCCGATGTAAGCCTTATATGTATCTTTTTCTTTGCCGGAGAACCGAAGCCGTCCATATTCATAACAAATTGCACCTCCGGCCTGCGGGTGATGTTGTGTGCATTGGTGACCATGGCTTGCGTGAAGCGGTGGACCACAACGATTTTCGGTGGAAGACGGTGCTCACGGACCACGCCTGCCAGAAAGGCGGACACTTCGTTGATCGCCCCGGCGTCCAGCGTTCCGATGGCTGAGCACGGAACCTGGCGGTAGGTCATGTTGTATTCCGGGTCGAGGCCGAGGTGCACGTCGGGCAGTACGAGGTATGATGAGAGCATCCTGGCTTCCGTAAGCACATCGCTATGGCCGGGTTGAATGTCCAGGAAAACGATGGCGCCATTTCGGCGGGCCATGGCGATGATCTTGTCGATCTCGGCATGGGGCATGCGCAGGCGGTATTTGCCATCCTTTCCGGGGCCCGCTGGGCGGTGACGGCGATGTAATGCAATGCAGGCACCACGGGGATCAAGGTGTCGGCAGCTTCCCATCGCGCGGCTTCTGCGTTAAGTTTGTCGAAAAGTGCCGTTTCGGGCAGCGCCCCAGGATGCCCATGGCCGGCGCGAACAAGTTTCCATAATACGCTACGATCCGATTAAAGGGCAATAACGCGCCTGGCAGCGGAGGACCGTCTTCCCCGGCAGGCCACCAGGTAACCGGAGCGCCGTGCGCGAGGTGGCGCAATATGCTGTGCCAGGCGGCGGTATCTACCCGCAGGAGTCTTTTACCGGGAGTGCGTACGAAGGCAAGGTGTCTACATGCTCTTTCCCCAGGCGGCGGATGGTTTCCTGCTGCTCTGTACAAGCGGAGGCAATCAGGCCTGCCGACAGGAATATTTGTATAAAAGGATAGTGCAACATGGCCGTGGATTTTACATAAGTGAAGCTAGTTGAACCGCCGCGGGCGGACTATGACGGCAAACGGTATCGGAATGATGCTGGTAAGATTGCTGAGGGAAAGCGTTGACTACGATCACCGCGGGATGGTATTGCAGTCAGTGTCCGGGGTAGAAGGACTTCGTACCTTACTGCAAATAACCGATATGGAAGATCTGCAGACGATCCAGTATGTCCGCAAGGCGGATGGCGAATTGGTGCCATTCTCTGAAAAAAAGCTCCGGCGTTCCCTGACCCGTTCGGGAGCTACGGACGAAGCAGCAGATGGGATCCTTACCTCTTTGCGCGGCAGAATATACCCGGGCATCACCACCCGAGAGATTTACGATCAGGCTTTCGGGATGCTCAAAGACCTCATGCGCCCCGCAGCAGCGCGCTATCATCTCAAAAGGGCGATCCTGGAACTGGGGCCCTCCGGCTTCCCTTTTGAACAATTTATTGGGGAAGTGTTTCGGCGCCAGGGTACACTGTGCAAACCAATCAGTTCATCGCAGGCCTGTGCGTCAATCATGAAGTGGATGTACTTGCGATTGGCGCAGATGAGCGCAATTTCGTCGAATGCAAGTACCACCAGGCCGGCATTAAATGCGACGTTAAGGTGGCGCTGTATGTTCATGCGCGATTCCAGGACATCGCGCGCTCGTCCGGCCATAGAAATGAGGGGAAGACGGCCGGATGGCTGATCACCAATACCCGCTTTTCTTCCGATGCCCTGAAGTACGGTAAATGCGCAGGCCTGCGGCAATTGTCATGGGATTACCCTTCCGGCAACGGTCTAAAAGACATTATCGACCTGGAGCAGCTCTATCCGGTTACCTGCCTGACCACGTTAAGCCATTACGAAAGTCCAGGCTGCTGCACCTCAACGTCGTATTATGCAGCGATGTTCAGGATCAGCCGGAGGTGCTCACGGCAGCGGCGATCCCTCCCGGTAAGATGGGTAGGGTGATGGAAGAAATAGGAACGCTATGTAATAAGCGGCACCGTGCCGGCGTACATTAAAGGGCGTTATCCTACAACGAAAAGCCCCGCCGCAATGGCGGGGCTTTTTCAGATAGTATATTTATTGCACTGCGATATTGACGCTTGGGTTTTGTTTGGACTCCTCCTTTTTGGGCAAGGTGATTTCCAGGATGCCGTCTGTATATTTTGCCCCGATCTTGCTGGCGATCACCGTTTCCGGCACCTGGAAGGAGCGGGTGAAACTGCTGTAATTGTACTCTTGCTTCCGGTAGTTGTCTTTTTCTCCTCCTGTTGCGATTCCTGTTCGGAACTGATGGTCAGCAAATCGTCTGACACATCGATCCGGAAATCTTCCTTTTTCATGCCCGGGGCGGCCAGGGCGATCTTGAATGCCTCTTTTTCTTCGCTGATATTCACGGCAGGCACGGTAACGAAGGGTTTGTTCTTTTTCCGTTGGTATCGAGCCAGCCTGAGAAAAACTCGTCCCACAATGCGGGAAGAGCGTGTCGGGTTTTGAAGAAAGCGTTTTCATGATATTTTAGATTTATATGTGATGAGATGAAAATTTCGTACATGGAAATTATCCCTTGGCGATTTTATGGCGAATGATCCGGATTCGTCAGGAGCTTGATTGATATCATCCCAAATTCTTTCGCAGCCGCCATCTGATCATTAAGCCTGCGCAGATTGTTGGTCTGCTTACTCCTCATTTTCAGGTATCGCTCCAAGCATATAATGTTTCATTTTCAATTCGGCTTCATAAACCATCTTCCGGCCGGTGGAAAATGCATCGGGTGTGAACGATATGCTGGTGATACCGTTTGCCACAAGAAATGACGCATATCCGGGGATGTCGCTGGGAGCCTGTCCGCAAAGCCCGACGGGGACGCCGGCTTCGTTGGCGGATCTGATCATTTGCGCCACCATGGACTTGCAAGTGTAATCATCTTCCGAATATTCACCGGAAAGGATGGCGGAATCGCGGTCGATGCCGAGTACCAATTGGGTAAGGTCGTTTGAACCGATGGAAAACCCATCGAAAATTTTCGCGAACCGGGCTGCATCGATCACATTCGATGGTATTTCCGCCATCACGTATACTTCCAACCCGTTGACGGAACGCTCCAGCCCGAAAGTGCGCATGGTTTCCAGCACTTTCCTGCCTTCCCGACAGTTCTGCAGAACGGGATCATCGTTTTTACGTTCGTAAGCCCCATTTCGTCCCGAACCATCTTGATCGCCTGGCATTCCAGGCCGAAGCCTTCCCGGTACAGCGGGTGATAGTACCGGGATGCGCCCCGGAACCCCAGCATCGGGTTTTCCTCTTTGGGCTCGTATTCCTGTCCTCCAATGAGTTGTGCGTATTCGTTCGTCTTGAAATCGCTCATCCGGACGATGATCTCCCTGGGGTAAAAAGCGGCGGCCACGGTGGCGATGCCGGAAGCGAGGCGCTCGATGAAGTAATCCGTTTTGCTTTCATATCCGGAAGTCAGCTTCTCAATCAGTGCATTTACCTGCGGGTCGGTGATTTCGTGGAAGTGCACCAGCGCCATTGGGTGGATCTTCACGGTATGAGTAATGATAAATTCCATTCGCAGGAGGCCTACGCCCGCTCCCGGTTGCGAGGCAAGTCGAAATGCCTGGTCTGGATCGCTGAGTATGAGCATCAGTTTGGTCCGTTCCGGCAATTTTTCCTGTTCTTCCGTGCTTGAGATGGTTTCAAAAGGCAATAACCCTTCGTAAACGCTGCCGGTTTTGCCCTCGGCGCACGAAATGGTAATCGGCGCCCCGTTGGTTATCGAGGAGTGGCATTGCCGGTGCCTACAATGGCGGGGACACCGGTTTCGCGGGCTACGATAGCGGCGTGGCTCGTCCTCCCGCCGGAATTAGTGACGATTCCGCCGGCTTTTTTCAGTAACGGGTCCCAATCCGGCGTGGTATTGGCGGTTACGATGATATCTCCCGGCTGCAGAGCGTCAGCCTCCAGCGGAGACCGTAACAAGCGCGCCTGGCCGGAAGCGATGCGGTTCCCGACCGCTTCACCTTGCGCCAGCACCTTGCTTTTTGAGGAAAGGCGCCAGGTTGTATGGGTGTTTAATTCGGTACAGGTATGCACGGTTTCCGGCCGGGCCTGCAGCACGTAAAGGATGCCTGAATTGCCGTCTTTGGCCCATTCAATGTCCATCGGACTGCCGTAATGTTTTTCTATCGCCATGGCCCATTCTGCCAGTTGCCGGATTTCGGCGGGATCGAGAACTGGCTGTTGGCGGAGGGCGGCTGAAGTGGGAATATATTCCAGCTTGCCGGCGGCGGAGTAAACTAACGTCGTCTCTTTTTGCCCCGTTTTACTTTGGAAAATGGCCCGTCTGTTTTGCCGTAGCGCTGGTTTGAATAAATAGTATTCGTCGGGCTCCACGGTGCCCTGTACGATGTTTTCCCGAATCCCCATACGCCTGTCACCAGGATGATCTCCCGGTTGCCGCTTTCCGGTTCGAGCGTGAAAATAACGCCTGAGCATCCGGATCCGGCGTCCACCATTTGCTGGATGCCTACGGATATGGCGACCGACTTGTGCTCGATGCCGCGTTCTTCGCGGTATTTTATAGCCCTGTCAGTAAACAGGGAGGCAAAGCAGCGGCGCACTGCGTCTATCAACGCTTCTTCTCCGCATATATGCAGGAATGATTCATGTTGGCCGGCGAAACTGGCTGTCGGGAGGTCTTCCGCAGTGGCACTGCTGCGGACTGCCACCGCCGGCAATGCAGGCGAGCCCATTTTCCGGTACGCCTTTTTCAACTGCCCTGCTATAGCCGCAGGCATCACACCCGATAACATTTTCTGGCGGATTGCAGTACCGAGTAGATGGAGGTTGGAAAAATCCTTTCGGTCGAGCCCTTGCAGCATCTGAAAGCAATCCCACAGCCCGTTAAAGTCCAGGTATGCCCGAAACGCCGCCGTGGTAAGGGCGCGAAGCCGGCCGGCACCCGGATTCCCCGACCCGAAAGAGCTACGGTCATCTCGCCCAATGACGCATTTTTACCGCCTACATCCTGCAGGTTGGCGAGGCGTATCTCGGTAAAATCCTTAATATAGTTTTCCATATCGTGTTTTTAGGTGTTGACGTTGGGTGTACGGGAAAGCAGGAGGCGCCAGTGTTCCCACGCTTCCAGGTGATCAGCGGCAATTTTTGCGATGGCGACGAACGGGATGAACAAGACCATTCCGGCGACTCCCAGATGATGCCGCCGGCCAAAATTGCCACCAGCGTAGCCCAGGTGCTTACGTTCAGTTGGGCAGCGACTACCTTCGGGAAGATGATATTTGCTTCGAGGTATTGAACGAAGGAAAATACGCCGATCACTCCTAGCGGGTACCAAATAGACTCATGAACGGTCCAGGCTGCGGAAATAGGCAGCAAGGCGCTGACGATGATGCCGAAATAAGGGATGATCGTCATGATAGCTGTCAGCATACCGAACAGGAGCGCATGTGGGATATCGAGCGCATAAAGGCCGATGGTATTGAGCACGCCGACGATCAGGTAGACCATGATCATGCCTTTGATATAATGAAAGTAGGTACGGATCACCTGCTGGAGAATGATTTCCAGCTTTTCTCCATAGTGATCGCCGGCGATTTTCTTCAGGAAGGCGATGAAAAAGCCCCGATGATAGAGGAATAGCGCGGCAAATACAGGCGTCATAAAAAGCGTGAACATCGTATTGATCGTAAAGCTGATGGTGCCCTGCAGCAGCTGGCCAACGAATCCCATGATCTGGCTCGCCTGGTCATGCAGCCAGCTGTCCTGTACTTCCAACGTGATTTTGAAATGCACGGCCAGCCAGTGCCTGAAATCCCAAAGGGCTATGTCCAGTTTTGTTGAAAGTGCTGGCCAGTCGCTGACGAAGGCGCGTAGCTGCCAGAAAAGCAAGGCGACGAGGGCGGCAAACAGGAAAATGACAATCAACAGGCAAATGGTAACACCGATAATACGGGAGGCGCCACGACTTTCCAGCTTTTTGCATACAGGGTACATGATCATTGAGATCAGGAGGCCCATGAATAAGGGATGAATAGCGTTTTGCCGAAATATAAGAGTGCTCCGCTAAGAAGGATTACTTCCAGGCTCCTGACTAGGTTGTTGGAAATACGTACGAGTTGCATACCATTCGTATTTTGAAATTGATTGAAGTTTTCTAAAGTTCCCTCATTACCAGGTTTCGGGAAATGATCACGGTCTTAAGGAAATTGATTGTGATCAATTTTAGATGAAGGGATGGGTTAATTGGGAACCATTTGCCTAAATCGATATATGGGTTAAAGTGCTTACTTTTGCTCCGGCTGTTTCAGTGGATCCCTAATGCGCCGCATGGCGAGTTGGTGGCGGGGGCGTTTTGTTGGCAAGGGCCGGGTTTCCCACGTGATTCTTCGGACATCGTGTAGAAGGGCTGTTACCAGGAGCGCGTTCCTGCAGCTTGGAGCGCCGTGAGGTCTGGCTGTGATGCGCACGTGCCCTCAGATCTGCTCAGTATCAGCCCGCAGAAAGCGATGGTTCGAGCGGTTCGAGGTTGCAATCCATCATGCACACATTTTTCAGGGAAGAACGAACCGATAACTTTTCTTTGAGTGCAAAAAAAAGTATTTAATCATTACGTGCTTAAAATAAAGCGCCTGATTATTCCAATAACTTCGAAGGCGCATACCCAAATTGCTTCTTAAATGCAAACGAAAAATGGGAAAGATTCTCGAATCCAACTTCGTAGCATACGTCTACCGGTTTCTTTTTCTTCTCCTTGAGATGGTAATGCGCCAGCGCAAGTCTTTTTGCGTTAGCCAACGTTGCGGTGTATTGTTGAACGTTTTATTGAAATCCCGTTTGAAAGTAGTGAGGCTTCTGCCTGTCAGGTAACCGAATTTCTCTAGCGGCAAATTGAACATGAAATTCTTTTCCATGAAATCTGCGAGGTCGATCTTTCCGGGTTCTTCGAAATTGGCCAGCACGTTGTCTACGCTCCTATCGATCGTCCGTAGAATGCTAATCGCTTCGGTGATTTTCAAATACGCGATATCCTCCGGTAGGTCTTTCATATCGAAATAAGGGATCAGGGATGCCAGGCAGCTTTCGAGTAAAGGGTGATTGTTGAAGCTGTAGATCTGCTGTGGTCGCATGGTTTGTGGTTTGAAGGATGCGATGCATAAAAGCGTCGCAATCTCTCCTCCGTTAAATGCATGACTACCGTTTTATGTGGCTGCAAGTTTTTAGGATAATTAATTATCGTTGCCAGTTGATTACGGGGTATGAGGAAAATGTCTCCTTTCCCGAAAAAGTAGGTGGCATCCGCCTGAACGATCTTGGTTTCGCCTGAAATGAACCAAACCAGCATGTGGTGCTCGAACATGATGTCAGATTTGAAGAACTTGTCTTCATAGCACGACAACTTTATATCATCTGTGATGTATTTTGCCTTGTATTCCATGTTTACGGGTTTGCAGATCTGCTCCATCTAAAAATAACAAGAATCGGCTGGTTTTAGACCCGCTTTCGGAAAGCATTTTCGCCGTGGCATATCAGATAACGCTGTTGCTGCCGGTAACAACGGCAATTTTTGAACTTGATGATTTCATTTTTCAGGGTTTGAAGGTTAGCAATTGAATTTGTAGCCGATCATTTCTTCGGTGAGCGTCCATAGGCGTTTGGCGCCGGGTTCGTTGAGAGAGTAAGGCTTCACGCCTCCAGAGGGGGATTCGACGGTTGCCAGTTCGGCCACGTCGGCATCCTCACAATACACGCCGCCGGTTTGATTGAGCAAAGGCGAGGTGGCGCACCAAACCGTGGTGGCGGCGCCCTGGGAAATGGTTTTCAGTGAGGCCAGCACTTCCGGAAGCATGTTACCATCGGCATCGCAAAACCCATTTTTGAAAAGCTCAAGTGGCGCTTCCCTGCCAAGCTCTGTGCCGCCTATAGATCCGGGGTGAACGGAATAAGCCCTTACATTACTGGCTTTGGCCCGGTTGTCGAGTTCCATCGTGAAGAGGTTTACTGCAGTTTTCGACTGGCCGTAGCTTAGTAGTGTTTCATAATTGCGGTACAGGAAGTTGGGATCTTCAAAATCAAACGGCGCAAACTGGTGGCCTTGCGACGAAACATTAACCACCCTCGCGCCATCTGCCTTCTTGAGGGAAGGCCACAGCCTGGCCGTGAGCTGGAATTGCGCCAGGTAATTGGTTGCTAGCTGGGATTCAATGCCCCGGCTATCCCTACGCAGGGGCACCCACATAATGCCGGCGTTGTTGATGAGCAGGTGCAGCGGCCGGCCCGATGCCAGGAAGCTGCCGGCAAATTTGTCGATGGATGTGGGATCCATGAGATCCATCGCCGCGATTTCCACATTGGGAACACCAAGCAGATTCCGTTTCGCCTTTTCGACGTCCCTCGCCGGAACGATCACGGTTGCCCCGGCTGCCGCCAAAGTGCCGGTGGTTTCCAGACCGATACCGGTATTGCCGCCGGTTACGATGGCGATTTTCCCGGTTAGGTCAATGCCCTTAATAACGTCTGCCGTTGTGGATGCGGCATTGAAGCCGGAATGTAATGGGGTTTGCAATGCGCCCTGGTAATTGTTTTGTTTCATGACAGTGATTTTTTTATCGTTGATGATGAAACAAAATTACTTTGCCGTGGAATGGGCGACTTTGTTCAAAAGTCCAAATATACTTTGTTCAAAAGTCCGGTTTTTGAGGAAAAATTAACAGGGGATGCTGTCCAATATAGGGTCGGCACCACATTACCGGACCCGCGTGTGGAATAAGAATATATGAAGGGATACCCGGCTACTGCAGGTGATCAGAACGACCTGACGGTGATCCAGTCGCTGGATTTCCCGACCGCATACGGCAAGCGCAAAGCCGTCACCCGTGCGCGCACGGAGCAGTCAGGGTGACGGCAGCAGGTGATCTGGCAGCAGGTGTTGCTTTCTACTAAGGAAATACATGGAACTGACTTTGCTGTACGATAGCCGGGACAAATACACTGGAGCTGGAGAAAGAATATCACAAGGTCATGGCCGCGTTGTGTAAACATACGCTTTGATCAGCAGGCCAATGATTGCCGCCGTCAGGAATATCAGCGGCTCCCGCGTTTTTAACAAGCAGCTGTAGCGCTATGACGAGAAGACGTATCATAGCAGTGGGGATGCCGTTAATACTGCGCGCGGTCCAGGAATAGGTGATCCTTTTACCCCGTATTATTTTTTGTAAGGAGCCAGCGCAGTCTTTAACGTTTTCATTTCGGCTTCATCAATCCCGTCGTTATCCGTTATTTCCCAAACCATATCCTGGAGGTGAAGGTAGATCTTCAACCATTCGGGAATTTCTGATGCGGGACCATCCAGCACAGCCGGATCGTAGTGTTGCGTCAGCTTCAGTTTAGGGTAATCTGTCAGCAGGATGCAGAAGTCCAGCAGATTGCTGTCTGTGGTAATGCCCTCCAGTTCGTACATATCCCCTGGCAATAGGATAATCCCACGCGTCTGGATCAAAACCATAGGGAAAGTCGAAGGTTTTGTTAAGGCAGGCCAGGCCAAAATAAACCGTGGTAGTGTCTTTGTTAGGGCCGGTTGGCGGTACGGTGATGCTGATATCGGTCGTTGTCATGCCTCTCTGCCGCCTGCTATTAGGTTGTATAGGGAGAAATATGGTACCCATGGGAAAGTCCACTTTTACCGTTGCGTTCGTTTCATTCACGATGTTAACGTCCACATAAAAGGTGTTCATATTGCCATGGAGCAATGAAATCGCGGGATTAAACGGAAAGGTACTTCTTCTGACGATCTTAACGCCAGGGGCAACCGTTAGTGGGCGGGTGAAAGGAACCTCCGTATTGGTGCCCAGTCCGGGTTTGTTCTTAGAGCTTTTAATCGCCATTATTTCGTCCTGATCGGGATCGGGGTCTGGTGGAACGCCGGTATTGTCATTTTTATCGCAGGCTGCCAGGAATATAAGGGCGCCTATCACAAGCATTTTTTCATAACTGTAAATGTCAGGGTTACTGACACGCGCGCGGTATTTTTCCTACAAACAGGTCTGTGGGCAGATGAAATGCATATATGGGCGATGAACGCTAAGTATAGCGTCCCGAACTGCTCTTCGCAGGCAAAATATTGAATGGTGGGATTTTACTGCTTATCCTTCCCTAAAAATGCCCTTAAAGGCCCCATAAACCGCTCAAACACCTCGATATGCGGCAGATGCCCCACATCATCCAGTTCTACCAGTTTTGAGCCTTTAATCTGCTGTTGCGTGGTTTTGCCGAGGAGCTGGTATTGTCCCATTTTCTCCCGGGCAATCGGATCCTTCACGTAGGCCTTCCCGATAGCCGTGCGGTCGCGGGTGCCGATGATGAGCAGCGTGGGCGTATTGATCTGTGAGAATTCATAAAGTACCGGCTGGGTGAAGATCATATCTGACGTCCTGGCGTTCACGAGGGCTACGGTGGGGTAATCGGGGTGCCTCGTCCAGCCGGTGAGCAGGTACACCCATTCGTCGTATTCGGGCTTCCATTTGTTATCGTAATAGAAGCTACTTTGATATTGCTTCGTAGTTTCATAGCTGGCTTTCAGTTCGGTCTGATAGTTTTGGTCTATGGAGGTGTAAGGTGCTGCGGTTTTCCAGTCTTCCAGGCCGATGGGGTTCTCCAGCACCAGCTTCTCCACGACCTCCGGGTACATCAGTGTAAAGCGGACGGCCAGCATCCCTCCCATCGAATGCCCCAACAGGTAAACCTTGTCCAGTTTCAGGTGATCCAGCACCGCCTTGGTGTTTTGTGCCAGCTGCTGGAAGGTGAATTGATAGTTTACCGGCTTGGATGACTTCCCGAAACCTACCTGGTCGGGAACAACCACCCGGTAACCATCCTTCGCCAATGCCTGGATCGTGGTCTTCCAATACGCGCCATTGAAGTTCTTGCCATGCAGCAGGACCACCGTTTTCCCATTCGGATGCTCCGGCCGGACGTCCATATACGCCATTTTCAGATCCTCCCGCTGGGAGGCGATGTTCAGGAACTGCACCTCGTAAGGATACTGGTAGTTAGTTAACATGACGTCCAGGACGGGCCGGTCGGCCTGTGCATTCGCCGTAACAGCCGTTGTGCCGGCAAGGAAGATTATAAGCAAGTATTTCATATGCTGTGTGTGATGATCGGTCATATGCAGCAATTGGTATGCCTGACAGTTTCATCAGGGCCATTGTTTGAAAATTTAACATTGCCGTGGTTAACAAAACTGCCGGAAAAAGATCGCTTTTGTTAACACGTCGCCGCGCCGGGAGGTGAATAACTTTAAAGCCTATTTTTAACGTCTTTAACTCAAAACATATCCTAATGGAATTAACCACCCCCAACAGCATTTTGGATATAACGAAAACGCTGCAGACGAATCAATTTTACATCATGTCCGCGCTGAGCGGCGCGCCCGGGACTAACGCCAACCCGTATGTGCTGTCTTCCTCGTACACTGCCTCCTCCCCGGAATACACCGTTGTCATCGATCAATGGAGCATCGGCAACCAACAGCAGATATGGGTCGTAAATGACGATAATACCATTTCCCCTTATTTAGACGCGTCACTATTTTTAACTTCTACCTATGACAGCGGCGGTAGTAGCAACACTGTATCCGTCAGCAGTGCAAACCCATCCAATGCAGGGCAGATCTGGAACTATACGGATGGCATGTTATCGACGACAACGGATGGCGGGACTTCGGAGGTCGACTACCTGAATGTCTGGAACAACGATCTGCAAAGCGGCGCTGGTGTGGCGTCCTATCCATACACCAACACGGCCAATGAGCAATGGTTCCTGGTGCCGGTGCAAAGCCTGCCGAAGGAAACCTGTTTTTACATTCAGACGCAAATGCCGGATGCCAGCGGGGATAATGCTGAATATGTGATCACGGTCCCCGGCGGCACTGTTTCGGCCGGCACGCAGGTCGTGCTCGATGCCCTGCAGCCTGGTTCCCTCAACCAACTTTGGCGCGTTAATAATGATGGATATATCGTGAGCGCGCAGGATGCAAGCCTGGCGTTGACGACCACGCCTGGCAACGATCAGGCCATGACGTTAGAGCAGCTGAACACCTCCCTCCAAAACTGGCAGCTCCTGCCCAACGGCTGGTTAGCGATCGGGTCTTCCGGCTCCTGTATTATGCCAACGTGGCGGGCGGCGGCTATGCCTCATCCGGCGCGCAGCTGGTTTCTTATTATGCCACCAGCGCCAATAATGCTTTGTGGCGCGTGGTGCCGCATGAGCTGCAGGGCTTATGGTTTACCATCCAGTCTGCCATGTCCGAAACCGGTACCTATTCCGATGCATTACTGACCTTAACCGCAGATGGGGCGCTGATCGTCAACGCGCCGTTAAGCAACACGTCAATCCTCGGCGGCACGGCGTCGATCAATCAACTATGGAAAAGAACGCAGGCGGGCAATATCGTCAGCGCCGCCATTCCCAATATGGCGCTCACCGCTCCTTCGTCCGGCGGAACGCTTACGGTCAGCCCGTTGGCCGCAGGTAATACCGGCCAGGTATGGAACTGGGGCAATGGCCAGATGGTAGCCGTCAATGCAGGTAAACAGAAATTGGTAGGTGGTACGCTTTCTCCCGCGCAGGAGACCACGATATTGACCGTCTCCGGTGAATTGGGTAGCGCCGTCACGCTGGCCTCGCCGCCCGCGTCGGGTATTACCGGCAATGATTTGTGGTATACGCTGCCGCATGCCATGCCTTTTGGCTCCAGTACCACCATCCGGAATGCGGGAGACGGCAACAGCCCGGGCCTGTTTTTGTCGATGGTAGACAAAGCGGATACTTCGGGCGGATACGAAATACAGGTAGGCGGCACGCAAAGCAGCCCAACCTTTTCCATGTGGCAATACCAGTTTCCCGGTTATCTCGTCAACAACGCCAACGATGATATCGTGCTGTCTCTGGAGCCGGAAGCCAACGGGAACCCTGTAGCGCCTGCCTATACGAGCAACGTGGTGGCCTATCCCCGTCAGCCGCGGCCGCAGGCGTTCCAGCTGTGGGACATTACGCCGGAAGGCTGTATCATCAACAGGTTCAACGGCGAGGCCCTGACGATCCCGCCGCCAACTTCCACGCCGGTCACCGCTTCCAATGTTATCACGGCAACGATCGCAACCGACCCCGGCACTTCCTGGCAGGTATGGGAATACGCGCCAGGTATGGCTTTACAGGCCGTTCTCCAGCAACCCATGCTACCGTTCCCTGCGTTTACCGGCGACGCACTAACCGTTTACCAGAAGATCAGCGCCAAACTGGGGCTGGCCGACGGCGTCCGCAGCCAATACATGAACATGGCGGCGCCGCTGAACAACTACCAGTCTGAAATGAACCTGATGCTGACCGGCATGCTGTTCGATAATATCAAATCCGGCGGCTCAACGCCCACGGCGGCGGAGATCCAGAACTGCGGGAACGTCATTACCCGGCTGAACCGGGAAATTGCCGCCGTTGTGGCGGTACAGGGCTTGTTCCAGCAGGCCACGGCACTATACCTGTCCCTCAGCCAGGGGCAGGTCATGACGCTGGAGGAAATGATCACCGCATGCGCGCTTCCCAACGGCATCAAAACCATCGTGCCTCCGCCCAAACCTAAAAAGAAAAAGAGCTGGATCGGCGACCTGATAGAAGGGATTACCTACACGGCCCTCAATGTGGCGGGCAGTTTCATCGGCGATCCCGAAGCCGGAACGGAACTATCCTTCGCCGCGAAGACCGTAAAGAACGGTTTCCCTGCTTCGCCAACATCATGTCTACCGGCTTTGACACCTTCCAGGCCGCGCAGCAGACGCCCGGCGCACCCGTATCCAAAGAGATCGCCGCGCTGCAGAAGGCGGAAGACGATTTCTATAACTACGAGATGACCGTGTCTGGCCTGCAGAAAATGCTGTTGGCCGAATTCGAAGCGCTGGGCACCGCCCTTGGACAGGTGGAAACGATGATATTGGCCGACTGGGGAAAGGTACAGGCGGTCGCCGCCATGATCCAGAACACTTCAGGCATGGCTTCGCTGTACTGGCCATCTACCATGACGGCGATGGATACTACACAGATGCTGCATGCGTATGCGCTCAGCGTATTAAAAACGCTGATGCCTGCCAATACGGGATATAAGATCAATGCCACCATGCACACCAATTACGGCGCCCTGGAAGGTGAGGGATGGCAAAACGGGAACTTCTACATGGACAACGGCGACCAGACGCAGAACGAATACTCGACGACCGTGGCCCAAAACGTCATGCACCTCGCCTGGCAAAACGGCATGAGTACCGTGGGCTTCTTCAGGGGACTAAACGGATGGAACCTGCCCGTTGAATATCAGGGCTTGCTGACGTTCGATGCCAACAACCTCGTTCCTTCTGCGGCAACCATCATCATCACCGTCCAGAACCTCACCAACCTGGAACTGCAGCTCAACCTGACCCTCAACTACCTCGTGGGCACTGGCTGCGATACGGGTTCGAATTTCCCACTGGTAAAGTATACCATTCCTGCATACGGCGCCCAGCAATTTGCAGGAGGGTGCGCTATCGCGGATACAAACACGAATATATGTTATGGCCGCGGCCTGAACGGTACGGGCCCCGGAATTGAAATACTATCGGGCACCCAGTCGATCTTTTCGGTGGGCGTCGATAATTCATATGGGACCACGATGTACAAATCCACGTCAGACGTTCCCTTATGCAGCTACACTTTCCCGGGCATGACCGTCAGTGCGCCGTTCAATTGCATTCTTACACAGGAGAACGGGCCGTCAGGCATGGTGTTCGTCAAAATTACCATCATGGTTTGATGCGTTCTTGACAGCTGTGATACGTTAAAACAGAGAAACCTGCACATCATGCAGGTTTCTTTTTAAGCACTGAGTTTCCCTAATACACCACCGGACGTTGAAGGTACACCTATGCTAGAGTTTGTTAAACTCCACCCTCCTGTTCTTCGCTTTCCCTTCCGGGCTCGTATTCTCCGCCAAGGGAACCGTAGCCCCCTTCCCTTCCGTTTCCATCCTTTCTGCCGCTATACCATGGATATTGGCCAGCGCTTTCTTTACGGCTTCCGCACGCTTTTTAGACAGGGCGTCGTTGGTGGCGCGCTGCCGTCACTGTCGGTATGACCGGTAATACGGATCTTGACCGAAGGGTCCGAGGCCAGGGCGGTACCGATCTCTTTGATGACGCCCAGAGAGGAGGGCCTGATCACGTCCGAGTTCACATCGAAGGTGATGCCGGTAGTGCTGAACTTGCCTTCCATCAGCAGTTTGGAGCGGACGTCCGGGTAGCCGGTGGCCAGTTTGAAGTTGGAAATATAGAAGCCCAGCTCATCGTCTTTATAGTTGGAGCTGCTGATAGCGATGGCCAGCTGGTTGAACTGATCGTCGATGATCTTGGGCATGTCGTACACCTTTTGCTCGTTGATCCACATCCGGAAGCGCGTTTTCTGTACGCTGATCGCGAAATGAACGGGCTTGCCGTAGTTGTCTTCCAGTACCTTCACGGTTTGCACGGCCGTCTTGAACGTTTCATAGTGTTTGGCGTGGGTCGACAGCGTGCTGCGGGTATTATTGCCTTCTCCCAGGAAGAAGTTCATCTGCACCGCCTTGTTTTCCTGGAGTTTCTTGAACACCGTGTTCCCCGTGGGCGACTCTGCCCCGCTGTTAAACAGGGTGAAGGTCATATCCGGGTAGAGGTAGCCTTTGGACCGCATGTCCAGGATCATATCGAACTCCATGGTGAAGTTCTCCGGAAGCATTTTGGAGTTGGGCGAGGTGTAAGTGCCGGCCTGGGCCAGCTTTAACCATTTGGTATTATCCTTCATGGCTACGACTTCCCCTTTGTTGTTCGTGTTCCAGTGCATGGCGAACTCACCGATGGCGTCTTGCGAGAAATCGTCGGCGATCAGCACCTGCTCGCCCGCCACGAAGTCGAATTTGGAGTATGCCTGAACAGGAACGGCGCTGGCTTTTTCGGCCGGGGCTGTTTTCTCCGTTGTGGTGGCTGCGCCCTTTTTAGGGGCAGGCTCATCTTTCTTTTAGGGCCGTTCAGTATCTCGTCGGATGTTTGGTTTACCGCTTTCTCGACGGCGTTCCCCGCTTTGTTGGTGGCGGCGTTTTCGGCCCTGTTGGCCATGTTCTTCAGGAATCGCTGGGCGTAGGCGCTGCTTCCGGTTACCAGGAGCAGGCAAACCATTACTTGGATCTTTTTCATATTTATTTCAATTCTTTTAACCACTGTTCCGCGTAAGCCCTTGCGGCCGTCACGGTTTCCTTTCCACTGCGGAAGCAAAGTTTCCAGTTGTAGTCTTTGCGTTCCAGTTCTTCATCGGCAAAATGTTTTACGCCATGTTGGTCTGTTGTGAGCGCTGCATCGAAGTTGATGTCGGCCGTCAATTGCAGGAATTCCTGCAGGCGTTTGCGGATCATGTCTTTCGGCGTAGCGGGGTATTCCGCTTCCCACTTTTTACGGCCGCCTGATATTCGGCTTCGTTGGCATAATCCATCATCCCGCCTACGGTCATGACGTACATATCGTGTTTGGGATGTGCCGGGTCTTTGAGGGCGTCGTATTTTTCCTTCAGCATCTTGTAGAGTGACTCCGAAAGGGCTTTGGTATCAGGCGTGGCTGCCTTCATGTCTTTCTCCGCTTCTGGAACAGACTTCTCCAGTTCGGCGATCTCCGCTTTTATTTCATCCGCCTTGCTTTTGGGCTTGGCTTTCTCCCTGTCTTTGGCGAATTTTTTGGCATATACGGGCGACTGGATATATTGCTTGATAAAATCGCCGATTTCTTTTACGGCCGATGCCCGTTTGGCGGGTTCCAGCTTTTTAAGCGCTTTTGTATTGGGATAGCGAAGCTCTCCGTCCTCGAAGTTCCTTTCGATATAATCCGGCAGGTCTTCGCGGTCGATTTGTAAAGTGGAGAAGATGTCCCATGGCCGGGTGGCCAGGGTGATGGTCAGCATAGCGCCGCCGATGAGGAGTACAAACAAGTATTTCATGCGCATGGGTATTATTACCTACGAAATTAACCCCCATGCGCGCATCCAGGCCGGTCTGCCGGGCAGAAAGACAAACCGGCGCCCTGGACTGTGTATATCCGTCTCCGAAACGAAATTTCCCTATTCCCGTTTCAATACTGCCACCGGGTTGCTTTTTGCCGCTTTCCAGGCCTGTGATCCGATCAACAGGAACGCGATCCCCGCTACCGCCAGCAATCCCGCGAACAGTTCGGGGAACCGCACCGGTGCGTGATAAGGTAACTTCCGCAGCATGAGCCTGTCGAAAAGGAAGTAGGTCACCGGCAGCGCGATCACCGCGGCCACTCCCAGCAGCGCCAGGAACCCTCTGCTCAACAGGTACAGCAGGCTCGCTGTACCCGCCCCCATTACTTTGCGGATGCCGATCTCTTTGAGCCGCGTTTCCGTCGTAAACACTACCATGCCGAACAATCCCATCGATGCGATGGAGATCGCCAGGACCGCCAGGAAACCGATGATCCTGATCATCGTGGAATACTCGCTGTACGCATCCGCGATCGCTTCGTCATAGAATTCAGCTGTTAAGGGGTGGATGGGGTCCGTCTTCCGCCAGGCCGCTTCGATCCTGGCCATGGTAGCAGGCATGTCGGCCGACCGGATCCGGGCGCTGAGAATGGTCCTGTCTGCCGGGTTCCAGGGGATGAAGGCGACGGGGCCGATGAGGTTGTCCACCTTACCGTAATGGAAGTCCTGCATCACGCCCACGATCGTCAGTTTACGGCCATTGAGCGTAATCTGTTCGCCGATCGCTTCCGTGGGAATTCCCCGGCGATACGGAAGCGCTTCACCACCTGCTGGTTGACGATCACCTCACTGACGCCCTCGGCCGTTACCGGACGGGCAACAAAGTTCCGCCGGCTACCAGCCGGTACACATGAAGCGGCAGGTAATTCTCATCGACGTGATTTGTCATAACGAGCGCGGAGTCCCGGGAGTCGCTGTATTTCATATTCCCGCCCCAGGCATTCCCGACACCGGTCGTAATGAACGACCGTGAAACACCGGTTACCTCCGGCATGGCTTGCAGCTCCTGGAGCATAGCGTCCGGCGCATGCTCCTGCATATTGATGTTGAGGATATTGGCGGTATCGAACCCCAGATCGAAGGTCAAAATATGCTTATACTGAACATAACCGATCGCGGTAGTGGTAATGAAGATGAGCGTCACCGTATACTGGAGCACTACCAAAGCCCGCCTGAGCGCGAGGTGACTGAACAGCTTCACGGGAGACTTCCTCCGAATGCGCTCGCCGGGCTCACTTTAGCATAGAACACTGCCGGCATCATCCCCGCAACAACGCCAACCGCCAGTGAAAACAGGATGAAGCACCCGGCCATGGGCAGCGAAATCTCAAGCTTTACCATCTGTTGCATTTCCGGAGCCATGCTGATCAGCATGGGCCGCAAAAGAAGGAACAACCCGAAAGACAATACCAGCGCCGCCAGCGAGATCATCACGGCCTCCGACAGGAACTGCATGCGCACCTGTCTCCTCCCCGCCCCGATCGCTTTGCGCAGCCCGATCTCTTTCACGCGGCGCATGGCGCGGGCTATGGAAAGGTTGGTATAATTGAAGCAGGCAGACAGGATCACAATGCCCGCCAATCCCGCCAGGATCCATAGCATCACGGGTGAGAGATGCGGTCCCCGAACCCGGGCCTCCCTCCGGCTGCCGCAGGCGTTCCCTACCACGATGTCGTGCAGCGGTTGCAAGTCCAGCGTAATCCGGGCGTCATTCCCAGCTGAGTTTTCCTCGCTGGCAATTGCGCCCAGCTGCGCCCGGATAGCCGCCATATCCGTCTGCTTTTCAGGGAGGATGTACACGGAATGCGACCAGAAGTTCGCCCAGTCGCTATATTCTTTGTCACTTTTGTAGATCTGTTCCGCCGTGGATAGCGACACCAGTGCCTCAAAGCGGATATGCGAGAAAAAAAGGCACGTCTTTCAGGACGCCCGTCACCTGGTACGCCAGCGAATCGATGGTAACCGTCCTGCCCATCGCCTTTGCGTTACCAAATAGTTTCTCTGCCGCTGTTTCTGTCAGCACGATGGAATATGGCGCCTGTAAAGCCGTAGCTGGATCGCCCGCTATATAAGGGAAGTTGAATATCCGGAAAAAGGATGGCTCCGTCCAATAACCTGTAACTGGCAAGACTGCATCCCCGTCCGCACATCTCCGGAAAAGTTATTTCGCAATACCGCAACCGCTGCTATCCCGGATACTTCTTCGCGTATATGATTACCGGCGCTGGCAGATGCGGTAGCGTACCGGCCGCTTTCTTCCCGCCCGGGATCACGTTACTGGAAACGCGGTAAATGCGCCCGCTGTTCTCATGGAACCGGTCGTACGAATACATATCCAGCACAAAGGCGATCAGCAATAACCCGACTGACATGCTGATCGCCAGGCCAAGGATATTGATAAAAGAAAACAGCTTATTGCGCAGTATTACGCGCATGGTTGTTTTGAGATAACTTCCGATCATGATCCGGTATTGATATGGTTCGTGGATACCCACGAAGCTAAGGGGAAGCGCTCACGGGATGTGGCTTATGTGCCGGAATGCATGGTTTCTGTGCTGAAATGCACGAATTCAGGGGTAAGCATCTGTTATTAAGCAATAATTTAGGGACGGAAATAAAATCAATATTTGCATGGAAATTAAGATATTCCAGGACTTTGATTTCACTGACTTCTGGGACGATGACGAATATGCATTGGAGGACTATGTGGAAGCACCTCCTGCGGATGATCTGATCGTCGCCATCGAGGCGGAGCTAGGCTATAAACTTCCTGCCGCTTACATCGAATTAATGAAGCTCCACAATGGCGGGATACCTGTCAAAAATTGCTTCCCCACTAAGAAACCCACTTCATGGGCCGACGATCATGTCGCTATTACCGGGATTATGGGTATCGGAAGGAAAAACCCTATTCCCTGTGCGGTAGCCTGGGGAGTAAGTTTATGATGGAAGAATGGGGGTATCCGGCTATCGGGGTATACATTTGCGACTGCCCTTCCGCCGGCCACGACATGATCCTCCTCGATTATTCTAAATGTGGAAAGGCCGGCGAGCCGGAAGTCGTGCATATCGACCAGGAGTCTAAATTCAAAAAGACCTTTCTGGCTAAAAACTTCGAAACCTTTATCCGCGGACTGGTCAGTGAAGATCATTTTGACGTGTAAGGCCAGGACAAATTTTTCCCCACCTGAATCTTTTATCCCGTATTGATGTGGGCTTCCGACTGGATTAGCTTTGCTCCCGTAACCAAATAAGTGCATCAATATGACACAGACAACAAACAGCAAAGGAGCGAAAGTTTCAGTAATCGGGTTAGGCTCCATGGGATCGGCGCTTGCGCAGGCGTTATTGGCCAGCGGTGGGCAGGTGACCGTCTGGAACAGGGATCAGAACAAATTGAAAGCTTTTATAGAGAAAGGCGCCGCTGCCGCTGCCAGCGCCGCTGATGCCATTGCCGCCAGTCCCATCACGGTGATATGCGTTTCAGATTATGCCACGGCAGATAAGATCATCCGTACCCCCGAAGTAACCTCCATCCTTGATGGCAAGACGCTCATCCAGCTAAGCACCGGTACCCCAAAAGAAGCCCGCGCGCTGGATGCCTGGGCGCAACGGCACGGGGCTTCGTGCCTCAATGGCGATATCCTGGCCTGGCCCCGGCAGATCGGTACCCCGGAAGCCACGATCACGTTCAGCGGGCATGAAGCGCTATATAAAGCCCATGAAAGCACGCTTCGGGCGTTAGGCAATACCGATTTCCTGGGAGCGGATCCCGGATTTTCGGCGGTGCTGTTCGCAGCAGTACTTTCTTACCTGGCCGGCAGCTGGATCGGGTTCGTGCATGGGGCGCTGATCAGCGAGCAGGAAGGTTTCAGCCCGGAGAAGTTCGGGAGCTGATTCATAGTATTTCACCCATGCTGGCGCTTGAGTCCAAACATATGGGCAAGGTGATTGCGGACAATGCATTCGTTGATCCCGAAAGCACCGTGGATACAACCGGCCGCGATCTGCACCTGCTGGTGCAGCATTCCGCCGAGGCGGGGATTAACGATGAGCTGCCGCGGTTTGCCGCAGATATCTTCCAGCGGGCGATGGATGCGGGGTATGGCAAGGAAGAACATGCCGCTATCATTAAAGTGTTGCGGAAGGTCAGTTAACGGCCGGGTTGAACTGGCAGTTCCTACCTCATATCCGTCATGATGGCGGTTGATGTGCTCCTTATGCGTATTGCCCCATTGTTCCAGTACGTCGATCACAGGCAGGATGCTGGCGCCTACCGGGGTAAAGCGGTACTCCACGCGGGCGGGTACCTCGGCAAACACTTCCTTGTAGATGATACCCATCTCCTCCAGCTCTTTCAGGTTAAGGTTGATGATCCTGGCGCCACGACATTCATTTCCCGATGGATGGCGCTTGGCCGCGATACCCCCGCCGGATGCAGTCGATGATCCAGGCCTTCCATTTACCGCCGATCACTTTCACGGATACTGCCAGCCCGCAATCGAGCATCTCGGGTATTTTCTTCTGATACATCTTGCAATGGTTTAGTTCCAAATATACCGCATGCCCGGTTAACGGGGCATAGGGAAAAATTTATCCCTATGCTGCCGGCCTCAATGAAAAAAGCGCAGTGCATGAGCACCGCGCTTTTTTGTTGTTCATCCGGCGGATGTAGGATTAGTCCTGCAGACCGAAGTAAGCTTTTACTGCCTGATAGTCGTTCCAGTTGATGTCGGCTTTACGGGCCGTTGTGCCTCCGGGAGCGATCATGTAGCGGTACTGCAGGTTTTTCGCGCCGTTCCTGTCAACATAGGTGCTGCCATCGATGTTTGAATCGATTTCCAGGACGCCCGTATACGCAACGAATCTGATCAAGATCCCGCTACGGTCGTTATAGGGCAAAGGCGCGATCACAGGGGCTGCGGCGGTAGACAGGTTGATATAAAGTTTCACATCAGCGGTAGCCAGCAATTGCGCGGTCAGCTTCGGCGCGGGGATCTCGGCATAATACCCGATGGTGTCAATGCCCCCGCCGGAAGTGTGAATAGTGTCTGGTTTGTAAGCTACATCCAGCCAGGCGGAATAGATAATACCTGTATTGCCTGGAGCGCCGGGCGTACCGGGAGTGCCAGGGGCGCCTGGAGCACCCGGGTCGCCTTTGTCGCCTTTATCGCCTTTTTGGCCGGTGGTGCCGGCAGGACCGGTTTCGCCGTCCTTGCCGCATGAGGTTACCAGGAATACTGCGGATGTTAACAAGACTAACAGGGAGATTTGGGATAATTTCATCATTTTTTATTTTGGTTAAAAAGCAGACCAAAATAGGGAAATAACTTTCTATATCCCAGTGATTTGTCTTGAAACTATCTTGTATATACGAATATACAGGGCATCCGCATTGATTAGTTTGCATTTCGTCCGGCAGCTATTTACTCCTCCGGCTTCCCGCTTCACTGCGCCACTTTAATATAACCCCACCCCTCCTTCTGCCGGGTGATGATCTCATAAATGGCATCTGGCACCACTTCTACCCCGGTGATCAGATCGGAGGCGGCTACCTGCCTTCTTTTCATGGTTTCGCCGCATACTTTGAACTTGATCCGTCCCGTTTGCAGCAGGGCTTCCAGCTCTGGTTTAAGGGTCGACTTTTCTTTACATACAAAGGGAAGCGCCTCGCTGTAAATGGCTACTTCCAGTTGCGCGTCGGGCCGCCCGTCCAGGATGCTCTTTGCCTGCCGCACCAGCGCCTGGTGGTTGGCGGGGTCTTTACTGGTGAGGTCGAAAATCACCTTGTAAGGCGTCTGTTGGGCCATGGCGGAAAGGCCGGTCAGCAGTAATAAAAGGGAGATCAGCGTTTTCATTTTTATCGTTTATGGTTTGTTAGCTGATGCCGGCATCATCGGCCCGAAGGGGCCGTACTTGTGCCGGGTTTCGGAAAAGGTATCGGCATATGGCCCGAAGGGATGGTCGGGCGGTTTTGTTCGGATGTCTGGCCAGTCGGCCGGGTATGCCTTGCCTGGCCGTGGGCGCGATACGATCCATGCGGCTACGTCCCACGCTTCGTCCGCACTAAGCCGCGGCTTTTGCCAGGTTGCGCCCAGGGCATGTTGTTGTAAATATATCCGGCCATTTTGCTGATGCGGAAGATGCCAGCGCCGGTGTTGAAACTGTGCCGCCCCCACAGCGGCGGGTACTGGTATTCTTCGCCCGCCTTCCGGCCACGGCCATCCAAACCGTGGCACGACGCGCAATGCAACATATAAACGAGCTGCCCGCGCCCAGGATCCGCGGCATGCCGCAGCCAGGGCAACTGCATGATGCCGCTGCCTGCCGGCTTCACGTTGCGGGGAACTTTCTGCGCCAGCCACCGCATATATGCGGTCATGGCCCGCATTTCGCGGCCGGTGCTGTCGATAGGACTGCCGTTAAGGCTCCGCTCGAAACAATCGTTGATCTTCTTTTCCAGCGATTCCACGCTGCCGCTGCGGTCGCGGTATTTAGGATACGTAGCCCAGGCGGCCGACAGGTTATTCCCCAGGGCTGCGTACCGGCGGCGAGGTGACAGTTCTGGCAGTTCATCCCATTGGTGGAACGGGACACAGACCCCTCCGGCCCGAAGAACCTCGCGGTGTGCATAATGAGCATACGCCCATAACGGATGGCTTCCCCGTCGGGCAACCGGGCGATGGAAGTGGTGTCCGGGGCAACCATACCTCTGCCTTCGCATGCTGCTGGCGGCGGCAGGCGGTCAGCGCCAGGAAGAGCGCCGGCACGATCAGGCTGCGGTGCATAAACTATCCTGCAAAGCAGTAGCCGCAACCCTTCTCCTGCGCCCTCCCGATGGCCCACACGCCCGATGGCACCAGCTGTATCCCCGGCAGCACACCCGCCTGCCACTCGGACTTAACGGCTTCGGCGGCCATGCCCGTCTGCTGGGCGGCAACGGCGCTATAAACCGTCAGTGCCATGTTGCATACACAGAACAATACGCCGCTTTTCTGCAGCTGGTCGATGCCGATCTCCACCGGCCCTACGCCGGGTACGCTGAAATCGTTGGCCCCGGCTGCCAGAAGGGGTTGCGTACGGAGGGCGCGTGCGTGGCGGGATCTTCGGCTTTGAACATTTCCCCGAATTTGTACTTGCTCCACAGGTCGGTATGCAGGGCATACGGGATGGCGTCGTGCCGCAGGACCACCACCACCGAGCAGTCTTTTTCCGGCGTGCCTGTCATGGCATTGGTCAGGAGGAAGACCTTCGGCCAGGCGAAGGGGAAAATACCGTGCGGGCGCGGCGCGTCTACCACCAGTCGGTGTTTGCCGGTGATCTTTTTAAACCATTCGTCGGCCGGGCCTGCCAGTGCGGCGCTTTCAGCGGCAACCGCCGGTAATGGGGAAGAAAGCCACGCCAGTCCGAGCGCTGCTGCGCCTATGGCGGCCTGTCCGATAAAGTCGCGGCGGGAAGGTGCGTTGTTGGAATGTGACCGAGACATATGATATCAGTTTTACGTGAACGATGATCATGTCCTGGCTTTTCATATGGCGCGGAGGATAGGCGATAAACGGCGGCGCCTGCCGTATGGGGTTACCTTGGGGGCACGGAATTATGACAGTACAAATGTCTGTAATTTACCGCATCGGCCGCGCGGATCTGGCCTGCGTTAACATTGCATTACCGAATGGGCTACCGGCTTACACCGGCAGGTCATACCGCCGCAATTCACCGTCTGCCGTGGTCAGCAGCAGTTGATCATGTACGATCATTACATGGATGATGTTGCTGCTATAATCATAGGTCTCTTCAGGTTCGGTGGTAGGATTGCCAAGTTCGTCATGAGCGGTGAATTCGATCCCTTCCGGCATCACCTCCGCCTTGCATTGGAGCGTCTGCCTGTCCAACAGCAGGACCCTTCCGTAATGGGACATGATCAGGATACTGTGATCATCCACGAACAAGGCGGTGTAATTGATATTGTCAGGCTCCGCCGAGGGGAAGTCTTCGCTGCCGGCAAAGATGGCCTCCTGTTCCTGGCTGGCGATCTTGCTGATGTCCGGAAAGGCGAAAAAGTCCAGCGGACCGTCATTCTGCGGCGCGGCCAAGAATTCCCTGCCCGAAGGCGCGAAGTTGCCGAAAATGACGTCTTCGCAATCTGGAACCGGGCTCAGGGTAACGGTACCCTCCTGCAGGGACAATTCTAATACCTGAAGCTTCCTGCCCTGCGGAGATCTCCAGCAGAATAATCCCCGCATCAGGTGTGGCGTGGAAGGTATATACGCGCTGGTGGCGATCCATCAGCGGCTGTGTCGCGATCACTTCGAAAGTTACCGCATCCATCACCTGGATGGTGTCGTTGTCATCGCCTTCGCCGGGTAAAACGTACCAGATCGATTTCCCGTCCTTTGAGAAGAAACAGGCCGCGCCCAGCACCCATCCCCAGGGGCCATGCTCCACTATATGGAGGACATGCTCCGCTTCCGCATCCAGGATGCGCACGTCCCGCATGCCGGCGATGGCTATGAGGCGGCCGTCCGGCGAAGTGGAAAGCTTGCTGCTGGCGTAGTTGGCCTGTGATCCGGGCATGATTTTCTCCCATACGATCTCAAAACCGGCGTCCAGCTTCGTCAGCAGGGGCTGACTGGCAAAGTTCATGAGGATCTCCCCTTTGGGCAGGGGATCACGTTGACCGGGTTAGCGGTAAAGGTCAGTTTATTGCGTAATGGCAGGTGTATATGCGGAAATTGACTCATGAATACGTTTTGTAATTCGCAAAGGTAATACAGAATCAACTTTCAATACACCTCCAGGATGGTGTTCTTTCCTTTAAACTCGAATGCGTCCCCGGTGCTTTTTTGCATGAGCTGCCGCGCCAGCGGGGATATGGGGAAAGGAAAATGACCGTTTCCCCGTTCACGGCCTGTTTTCCCAGGCCGGCGCAGATGAAGAAGCTGGCCGTGGAAGCCCGTATGAACGCCCCGGCGGCAGGTTGCTGATACATCGCCTGTGCGTTGACGCTCCGCAGGGCGTGGAGGTCTTGCTGGTGCGCCGCCAGCTGGCGGGCGTGCATGTCTTTTTCCAGCTGGCTCATGGCCCGGGCGGTCTCGTACTTATCGCCCACGGAGCTCTTGCTTTCCTGGTTTGCCGCCTGCTGGGCGGCATCCATAGCCTGCTGTGTAATGGCAATGCGCTGAAGGACGACCTGTTCGCAGTAATCCTTCAACGCACGTTTATGAGCAATCTTATCTTCCATGTAAGTTATTTCAGGCCCGCGACCACCTGGCGGAATTGTTTCGCCATTTCCGGGGACACTTCGGCGGGCTTAAAGGTAACTTTTTCACATCGCCGCCTAGCAGCGTCTGGAACCATACCAGGGTGCCCAGGTAACAGCCTGCGGCATTAGCGTGGTTGGGGTCAAATACCAGCTTGCCGTCGCGCCACACATACCCGATATGCAGGGAGTTGGTCTGATCGGGCAGCTGGCCGGGTTTCGGGTGCTTGAAATCGTAAGTGGTGTCTTTATTGTAATGCCAGCGCGGATCGGCGTCCATGGCCCGGAAGGCGTCGCCCGTGGGGATGATGCTCAGTCCCAGGTCTGCCGCTACCTGGTGATAGGCGGCCCTTACGTGTTTGTGCATCTCTTCCGCGCTCTTTGCCCGATGTTCTCCATCGATTTTTCCGAAGGCCGCCGCATCGTTCCTGTAAGCCCAGATCTGGTGAATGAAGATCTTTGCCCCGGGTTGCAGTGTCCGGATCATATCTACCAGCTTGCGGGCATAGGGCTCGTACGTGGCGGAATCTCCGGAAAGCAGGGAGTATTGCTGGATGGTCACGATGTCCCATTTTCCGTCTGCCAGCATTTCCCGCAGGGCTTTGCCTTTGTAGGCCTTTTCCCCGGACTCCGCCAGCTTCCAGTGCCTTTCCAGCGAGCAACCGCCCAGTTCGGCGCGGCCCATTTCCAGGTTGATCTTTGCTTCATGGGTAATCTGGGGCAGGAAGTCTGCGGCATTCTGTGAAAAGCTGTTGCCGATAATAAAGAGGCGTACCTTTTTGCCATGCTGCGCCTGCGCGGAAATGCAGAGCGTAAGCAGGATCAACAGGCTGAGTCTGAGTTTAGTTAGCATGATGGTTTCATTTAAAAGGGATCGCTTAAATTATGGGTTATTGGCGGATAATCCAAAGCAGGTCACTCTCCCATCGCCTCCCTGATTAGTTTTTGCATGGTATCGTTCCCGGGGTAACCGGTAAACAGTTTGAAGGGCTCGCCCTGCTTGTCGAACAGCATGTAAGTCGGAATGCCGGTGAAATCGTATTTTTCCGTGATGTATTCCCACTGCGCTTTGGTCAGGTAGTATTGTTCTCCCCAATGCCTTGAATATGGTATTCCCATTGTGTTTTCGGGGACGAAGGGCCGCTGACATACACGAATGCCACATCTTTGCCGGACAGTTGCTTTTTGAAATCTCTGGATTGTACGATCGCCTCGAGGCAGGGGCCGCACGTGGCCCAGAAATCCATGACCACGGCTTTGCCCTTGTATCTTGAAACAATGGCGCTCATCAGTGCGTCATTCGGCACCTCGGGCGTATGGTTCACTTTCAGGTTTTCTTTTGCCCGTGCCGATGGCAGGATTTCATCGTTTCTCCGCAGCAACAGTTTTCCATATCACCACCTTTGTAATATGACTGGATGTTGGCGATCTGCCGGGGCGACAAGGGTTGCAGCTCCAGGTCGAATTGCAGGGCATAAGCATTGCCGACAAGCATATCATAAAACATACCCTTGTCTGATCCGATCAATGGAGACAGGAATGCCTTCGCCTCCCTGGCCCATTTGGCAACTGGAGTTTCGCCTATCCGGGGAATATTCATGGTTTTGTTCAGTAGCAGTTCGCGCACAAAATCGCCATAGGTAAAACAAAGAACAATTTGCGGATCATTCAGGTCGAGCGTTTTCAATACTTTGTAATCCGCGCGTACCGGCGTGTAGATATCGGCGCTGTCGGGAGATTGCTGATTATTGGTGTTGAGATAGTTCCTGATGAGCGAATTCCGGTAATCAAGTATGAAGCTGGCATACATCGCCAGTTCATAGTCCCGATACACGAGTTGCTGCATTTCTTCGGACAACCAGGGCGGCTGCTTCAGAATTGTTTTACGCTCCTGCATGGTTTTAACGGCGTCGTCTGCGTAAAAAGCGAAGGATTTATCATACAGTTTTACTTTCGGCCTGTCTGTTTTGCTGGACAGCAACATTTCGAACTTTTGAAAACCGGCCAACAGGTCTTCTTCCGGGAACCCGGCGCTTTCACTGATACTGATGCTGTCAATCATTCGGTCTTTTGTATATCGCAGGTACATCGTGTTTTCTTCACCATTTTTTATGAAAACGGTAGCCCATACGCCCTCGTTCAGGTCGGTCTGGATAATACATCTGCTGATGTTTGTCTGCGTGTTGACCTGTAGGCTGAATCGCCCGTCCTTTCCGGTCAGCGTTTTATACGACTTGCTCTCTCCGGTAAATGGATGCGGGATGATTATTCGCAATCCGACGCTGTCTTTTGAAAAGCTTCAGGGATCGATATTTCGCCGGTAACCATGGCCGTCCCTGACTTCAGGGCAGTCGTGTTAGATTGGGCGCAAACAAAGACAGGCAGCAGTAACAAGGCAATAAGGGTCAGTTTTGGGTTTAATTGTAATCTCATATCGCATAAAATAATTAAAATTTTCCGTTTATCCGAGACCGGTATCCTAAATTGATGTATAGAAGATGTTTGAAAAAAATCTAATTATTCCTGGATTGTATACACCATTCAATATTATTTGTATATTTACGTATCGCACACTGATTCAGTGCCTGCGAGTGCCCGGGCTCAATCCTGCCTTTTTAATCTCCACGCATCAAATCTGATTTCACATTCCATTTTACCGGCCGTTCCGTTCTGCCGGGATACTGAACTGTTGTCCCGAACGATGCGCCTGCGGCCGCACTAAAACCAAAATAATGAATCAGAAAGGCTTTCTAATCGACATGGATGGCGTCATTTACCGTGGCACAGAAACCATCCCCGGTGCTGTAGAATTTATCAACAATCTGCGCGAACAGGGCTTCCCCTTCCTTTTTCTCACCAACAACTCCCAGCGCACTAACCGCGATGTATCCTACAAACTGCGGAAGCTGGGCTTTCATGTAGAAGACGAAGACGTATTTACCTGCGGTATGGCCACCGCCCGTTATCTCGCTTCCCGCACACCCAATGCAACGGCATATGTGATCGGCGAAGGCGGTTTGCTGGCGGAGCTGCACGCGGCCGGATTTTCTATCGTGGATGATCATCCTGATTATGTCATCATCGGCGAAGGCCGCACCATCATGCTCGAATCGGTGGATAAAGCCATCAACATGATCATGAACGGCGCCAAACTCATCGCTACCAACCTGGATCCTAACTGCCCTGTGGGCAACGGAAGTACCGTGCCGGCTGCGGCGCCTTCGTGGCGATGGTAGAATGCGCAACGGGCAAACAGGCGTTCAGCGTCGGTAAGCCCAGTCCGGTGATGATGCGCATGGCGCGTAAGAAACTGGGCCTTTCCACAGATCAGGCCGTCATGATCGGCGACACCATGGGCACCGACATCCTCGGCGCAGGATCCATGGGCTTCACGACGGTGCTTACATTGTCTGGTGTGACCAAGGCGGAAGATCTCCGTCATTTCAGTTACCAGCCCGACTTTGTGATCTCTTCCGTAAAAGATCTCCTGAATCCGGAGCTTTTCGAAAAGGTCATTCACAACAGGAAAGAGGTGGTCGACGAAGTACAATACTTATAGAAAAATATAGCCGCCTCAACCGTACGTTTGAGGCGGCTTTTTTAAGATCAGCCAATCACTGCTTCCAGCGTGCCCGTGTTACCGGGAAGGTCCGTCGCGGTGGCGACAATCTTCAGTTCCTGGACGGCAGCGTGGGCTTGCGTGGCGGTGTAGTTCCACTTATCCCGGGTGATAGGATCCAGGACAGCGTTGCCTTCTTCCACCACTGCACCGGTCGCAACGATATAGATACCGACTTTGACAGCCGCCACCCGGAAGTCGTCTTTCGCTTGCACGATGACGGTGGATCCGGGCGTACCCGTGTATCGGCTGGTATCTATTTTCCTGACGACAGGTGCCTTCAGGAAATCGCGGAGCGCCATGTTGTAAGCACTGCTACCCGGAGGTGCTTTGCGATTATATGCTTTTTCAGGTCGGCGTTTTGCAAGGCGCCCTGAGCGTACATTGTAGCTGAAGAAGAATAGTTCCCTTTGGGTCAGCTGTTCTTGCGAAGCGTTGGGGTTTAATTGCGGCATCTTCACGATGAAGGTTTTATTGCCACGTTTACGGTAAACGAACTGTTTTGCTACGTTTCCCCTTGCTCCTTTTACGAGTAAATTATCATTAATGTTAGCCATTTTGTAATTGTTGTTTTAAAAGTTTAAAAAATAGATTTTACGTAACGCCAATGCCAAATCGGAAGGAGATTTCCGGAGCCACAACTCCCCGTACATCTTTGTGGTGCTTCCTTTTCAGCGATCGACAATACAAAAGTATCCGGAAGAACAATACGTTTAAGAATTATGTGATCTAAGTCCCTTGAAGTGGTGACGTAATAGGTATGTAGTGGTGATATCACGCATTTACGGCATTTTTTTATCTCCTTTTTCCTGGTTTTGATGTCCATTTTACTATTTACGTGGTTCGGTAATCGTTCGGTAATCCTTCGCTTATCCTTCGCTCAACTACCCTCAAACTCAAGCAGCGAGCGAACACAAGCGAAGGATAAGCGAAGGATGGCAGCAGGATGTCAGTAGGCTCTTTGAATGGTATTTTTGTTATATTTGTACATAACCCGTTTAAGCACAATCGTTAACGCCAAAATATCTTCATGAACAAACCATCCTTTTTCTATTGGGACGATCGTAAATTGATAAAAATCCAACTTGATGATATTCTCCTGATAAAAACAGAGGGGAACTACATCAGATTCTACGCTATGGAGTTTTCTTATATGGTCCGTACGTCGCTTGATAAAGCCCTGGCTGTTTTACCGGAAAACCTGTTTATAAGGACACATAAGTGTTTTGCAGTGGCTGCCGCACACCTGGTTGAAGTTGACAGGGATGAAGTGAAAGTGGGAAATGTAAATGTGCCGATTTCCAAGTATTACTACCCTAAAGTGATCAGTATACTAAATATCATAGGCAGGTAGCGTATTTCCTGTCGGAAATATCAGGAAATACTTAAATGTGGGTATTGGGAATTGAAGTACGGGGCAATACTTTTGCCCATTACTTATACCGTACCGATATGCACCTGAATACCTGTTTCTCCCTCCTGCAGCGGCACTTCCGCCTGCTGTTGCCTGTTTTCCTTTTAACACTGGCCGCCTGCGGCAAAAAGACGCGCCTTCCAAACCGGAAGAGACCTTAGCTGAAAAGCGCCAGGCAGACGCGGCGTACAATAACGGCATCACGCCGGGCGTGGGCAACGTTTTCTTCGAAGAAAAGCTCATCCCCAACGCCGCCAGTCAGCTCGTCTTCAAAATGGCCATCAACGGCGATACACTGGCCGGATACGGCAAGATCAACGGCAGCGGCCAGCTGCAGTATCTCACCTCTACCGTGCTGGCAAAAAAGGAAATACCGAGCTGCTGGTAACGGAAATGTTCCCGCAGGTCTCCAAAAGCCGGATGTACACCATGATCGACGGAAAGAAAGGCAATATCGTGGTGGAGATGAATCACATCTCCAAAACCCGCGCTACCATGGCCATCCTGGATCTTAACTGGGAAACCGGTGCATCCCAGTGCTGGTGCAATCCTACTTCGAGAACGGTAAACAGACCGCCGCATTCAACGCCCTGAAAGAAGATGGCGACCGGGTGTATAACTGCATAGAACCGCAACCGTCGGACGATATGGGCAAATCTGTCGATAATACGCTGGATTATTTCGCCTGCGGCGGTCCCGCTTATGATACCCACCCTACCCTCGCAGCCATCAAGGCGGCCATCGTAAAGGGCCTGGAGTCCGTGAAGAACGCGGGAACCAGCAGCCAAACGAGGCGCAGATCAAAAGCATGGAGGCCAATTACAGCTACCTCAGTTCCATCCTGAAAAGCATCGATGGTAAAGTATCGGGGTATAAATTCGAAAAGTCGATCCTCGGCGGTTTGCTGAAACAACTGTCCGACAAGATCGCCGAGCTGAAAGATAAGCTGATGCCGGATGTGCAGCTGGTCCCCTTCCATGAGGGGTCAGACCTGGCTTATGATGAGGTTACCGATACGGAGATCAAACTGACCTTCACCCTGGTGGAAAAGGCTACCGGTCTCCCCTACGTCAAACAACCCGTTGGTATCGACATGGCTTTCGTGAAACCGGGTACACCGGACGCGGTGTACATGGAAACGAAGTTCACCTCTACCGTCAATGGGCTGGTGACCTTCAAATTTGATCCCACAACGATCCCCGACTATAAGCAGTACACGAAACTGACGGCGCGGTACGCCTTCGCCGGTGATGACTGGGATCCCAGCACCACGCAGGAGATCACCCTGCAATACATCAAGCCCAGGGTTGTCATGGCAGACGGCAGCGCCCTCCCAAATCAACTGAATTTCGAGACGGGCGTAAAAAAGACCTTCAAGCTGGTCAATGAAGACGGCAGGGAGATCCCGGTTAATTATAGTGACGTGACCCTGGTGAATTCCAACAACCAGGTATTGTACACCATGCTGAAAGGAACGGAAGACTTTGACCTCACCCTGAACCACGACCAGACCTACGACCTGGCCACCAACCTGGACGTTATGTATAAGCAGCAGAAGCTGGGGACGATATCTGCCGTTGTGACGCCCCCTGCGGAAGCGAACCTGTCATCACAGGGGTTACCATGGATTGCAGCCCGAAGGGGATCATGATCAAGATCGCCTTTAAAGCCGATGGCCCTGGTATTCTGCCTTACGGCGGCAGCGGCGCGTGCGGATCAGGGACCTGCTACCCGGTACGGTTGTACTTCTTTAGCCCAGGCGCCACGGACTTCAGCATTGCCTCTAACGGATATTCGGTGGAACTGGTGTCTGGCACCGTGAATGAAGGCGTGGTGGCGATCTATATCAAAAACTGCATCACCGGTAAAGGGCCCAGGAAAGCCTGGATCTGAATTATCCCAATTATCGCTGGCAAGTGCAGGTGATGAACCGTTGCAACAAACGAAGCGCTATTGTCGACCTCTGATATCAGCAGAAGGAGCCTGTAACGGCTCCTTCTCTGTTTTAGCTGAATATGAATTTTTAACTCCCGGCGCGGAAGAAATACCTAATAATGAGTATTGGGGATTGAAAGTCCGGGTGATAATTTTGCTCTTTACTATACCACACCGATATGCGCCTGAATACCTACTTTTCCTCCCGGCAGCGGGGTGCCTGGTCTCTCCGCCTGCTAATACCAGCTTTCCTCTTATGGTTCGCCGCCTGCGGCAAAAAGGATGCGCCTTCCAAACCAGAAGAAACGTTAGCCGAAAAGCGCAAAGCCGACGCGGCATACAATAACAACATCACGCCCGGCATAGGCAACGTCTTCCTCGAAGAAAAGCTCACGCCTAATGCGGCTAACCAGCTCGTCTTCAAAATGGCGGTCAACGGCGATACGCTGGCCGGATACGGCAAGATCAACGGCAGCGGGCAGCTCCAATATCTTACTTCCACCGTGCTGGCCAAGAAAGGTAATACCGAATTGCTGGTGACGGAGATGTTCCTCAGGTCTCCAAAAGCCGGATGTACACCATGATCAACGGAAAGAAAGGTAATATCGTGGTGGAGATGAACCATATCTCCAAAACCCGGTCTACCATGTCTGTCCTGGATCTTAACTGGGAAACCGGGGCCTCCGAGGTGCTGGTGCAATCCTACTTCGAGAACGGCAAGCAGACAGCGGCTTTTAACGCGCTGAAAGAAGATGGCGACCGGGTGTACAATTGCATAGAGCCACAGCCTTCCGGCGACCTGGGTAAATCGGTCGATAATTCGCTGGATTATTTTGCCTGCGGCGGACTGGCATACGACACCCACCCTACCCTCGCGGCCATCAAGGCGGCGATCGTAAAGGGCCTGGAGTCCGTGAAAAATGCCGGCAGCCAGCAACCGAACGAAGCGCAGGTCAAAAGCATGGAGGCGAATTACAACTATCTCAGTTCGCTCCTGAAAAGCATACAGGGTAAGGTGTCAGGATATAAGTTCGAGACATCCATTCTCGGTGGATTGCTAAAGCAGCTGGCCGAAGAGATAGCGGAACTGAAGGAAAGGCTGCGGCCCGACGTGCAGCTGGTTCCCTTCCATGAAGCATCTGACCTGGCGTATGATGAAGTTACGGACACAGAAATCAAGCTGACCTTTACGCTGGTGGAGAAAGCTACAGGCCTGCCTTATACAAAAGAGCCCGTAGGGATCGATATGGCATTCGTGAAGCCGGGCACCCCGGACGCGGTGTATATGGAAACCAAATTTACGTCCACCGTCAACGGGATGGTCACCTTTAAGTTCAATCCCACAACGATCCCCGATTATGAGCAGTATACGAAACTGACGGCCCGCTACGCCTTCTCGGGTGACGACTGGGACCCCAGCGCCAAGCAGGACATCACCCTGCAATACATGCAACCGAAGCTGGTGCTGGCAGACGGCAGCGCCGTACCTTACCAGCCTACTTTCTTCTCCGGGCAGAAAAAGACCTTTAAACTGGTGAATGCGGACGGTCGGGATATCCCTGTCAACTATAACGACGTGACATTGGTCAACTCCAACAATAAGGTACAATACACCATGCTGAAAGGCACGGAAGATTTTGACCTGACGCTGAGCCACGATGAATCCGCCGATCAGCTGACAACGCTGGAGGTCATGTATAAACAAAAGCCGCTGCAGACGATTTCCGCTATTGTAGCGCCTCCCTGCGGCAATGCCCCGGAGATCCTGGGCTTGTCGTTGGATTGCAGTCCGAAGGGGCTGATGATCAAAGTGGCATTCAAAGCGGACGGGCCGGGTATTCTGCCCTACGCGGAGCGGGGCGCCTGTGATATGGCGGGTACCTGTTACCCGGTGAGGCTGTATTTCTTTATGGAGGGCGCCACCCGTTACGAAATTGCGGCCAATGGTTACAGTGCGGAATTGTTGTCGGGCACGGTGAACGAGGGCGTTGTGGCCATCTACCTGTACGATTGCGCGCCAGGGAAGAGCCCGCAGCAAAGTATGGAGACCAATTACCCGAATGTTAAATGGCAGGTGCAGTTGATTACGCGGTGTAATAAGCGGAGTGCGATTGTAGACCTCTAGTATAAAACTGAAGGAGCCGGTAAGGCTCCTTCTCTATTTTAACTTAACATAAAATCCAGTATCGGCGAACACTTCTCCTTACAGGGCTTATAATATTCCCCATGTTTCCAGGTGGCGGATTTGGGAGACAATCCCCACCAGAACTCCGCCAATGCCAGTGGTTCCATCTGGTGAAGGAAGGCATGTTGTAGCAACTTAGGGCCAGCGCATTCGCCTGCGCCTGCGGGCGGTTGCTTATATCCATGGGTAGTGAAGATATCTATGAGGTTACGGACATCGCCGCCTTTATTCCTGAATTGATAATGCTCGTGCAGCTTTCTTTGCAGGGCGGTGGAATGCGCCCTGCGGGCCGCTTTCAGCTGCCGGATCTGCTGCTGGTGAAACATCGCGCCTTCCTGCTCCAGCCTGGATATCTCTCGGTTGATCTCCGAAAGGTGAATCATGCCGGGCGTTAAAAATCCATCATCCTGCAGGCTGTCGAATACCGGCGCTACGAAATTGGGGTGATGATTGGCGTTGGCCAGCTTGCCGGAAAATGCGGCGAGGTAACCCAGTTCGCCAACCCGGGTTCTTACTGCCAGCACGCCGAACATCTTCCCGATCACGGCGCCGCTGCCACCATTATCTAAACCGAAATTGTGCTGCCAGCCGGTTTGCCGGGTCAGGTGCGTTTGCAGGCTGGCTACGGCGATTTCGCAGAGGGGATGAACGGGGCCATCTGGTTGAAAGACGAGCCCTTCCGCCAGGGAGCGCGCCGCTTCCTGGTCTTTGTATGGGGTGAAGGCACTCCCATGATTCCCTGCTCCTGCTTCGGTCATATACACGTTTCTGGGACGCAAAGGTACGGGATTTTGGGGTTTGAGGGCTGAGCCGCCTGAGCAAGTAAAATGAACTATGGAGGCAAGTCCTGTCTGCCGTAAACCCTGATCTTTGTCTTGCAAAACAAAAAAACGGCATTATGAAGACCATACCAAAGATACCATTAGGTAATAATGGCCCCCTCGTATCGAAGCTCGGATTGGGCTGCATGCGCATGTCGCCCGTGTGGGGCCGCGGCGGCAGCGATGAAAATGAAAGCATCGCCACCATTCAACAGGCGCTGGACAGCGGCATTAATTTCCTCAATACAGGTGACTTTTACGGCAGCGGCCACAACGAAATGCTCATTGGCAAAGCGATCAAAGGCCGCAGAGACGATGCCTTCATCAGCGTGAAATTCGGCGCCGTGTTTTATGGCGGGCAGATGCTGGGGCTGGATCTCCGCCCCATGTCTATCAAGAACTACATCAATTATTCGCTGGTCCGCCTCGGCATAGATACCATCGATCTATACCAACCCTGCCGGCTGGATAACAGCGTACCGGTGGAAGACGTCATCGGTACGGTGGCCGATCTGATCAAAGAAGGCAAAGTACGTTACCTGGGCGTTTCCGAGATCACCGCTGATCAGCTGCGGAAAGCCAATGCCATTCACCCGGTGGCTGCATTGGAGATCGGGTATTCGCTGGCAGACCGCCAGATAGAAACTGACTTGCTGCCGGCCGCCAGGGATTTGGGCATAGCCGTTGTTGCATTCGCCAATACTGCGGAAGGGCTGCTTACCGGGGATATGAAGGCTCCCTTACCTAAAGACGCCTATCAGCTCCACTTCTCCCGCTTCCAGGGCAGCAACCTTACAAAGAACCTCGAGAAGGTTGAGGTGCTGAAGCAAATGGCCCAACAGAAAGGCTGCACGCCTACGCAACTCGCCATCGCATGGGTGAACACGCAGGGTGAACATATCATGCCATTAGTGAGCATGAGCCGCAGGACCCGGCTGCCGGAGAACATGGAGGCCATGGGCATCACCTTTACGCCCGAAGAACTGGATCTATTAAACACACACTTCGCACCGGGCGCTATCCTGGGCGGCACCTACCTGCAGCGGTAGGCCGCGTTTTAGTACCTTTACGGCATGTTGCAACCTACCGAATTACTTCCCGGCGTTATCTTCTTTTCCTACTATTCCGACATGCGGAAGGAGAAAGTGGCCTTTATGCATGACAATACCCTCATCCTCCAGGTAAAGGGGCAATTCACGCTGGAAACGGCCAGCGAGCGGGTAGACATGGAAGGCGGTCAGATGCTGCTCGTGCGCAAGAACCAGCTGGGAGAGCTTACCAAGGTCCCGGAGCCGGGAGACACCTACCAGACCATCGTGATCCGGCTGCAGGAAGACCTGCTGCGCAGGATAGCGCTGGAGGAGCATATCGGGGTTACGGAGAAGTATGCAGGCCTATCAAACGTACTAATTCAGAGCAATGACTTTCTGACCGCTTTCTTTCAGTCCCTGCTGCCGTACGTGAACCATCCGGAGCGGAAGGTCACCACGGCGGTAGGGATGCTGAAAGTGCGGGAAGCGGTATACCTGTTGCTGGATGTGATGCCTGAGCTGAAGGCCTTCCTGTTCGATTTCTCGGAACCGTATAAGATCGACCTGGAGAAGTTCATGGTCAGCAATTATCATTACAATATCCCCATCGGACAATTCGCGCAGCTGACAGGCAGAAGCCTCGCGGGCTTCAAGCGCGATTTCCAGAAAATATTCGGCCTGCCGCCCCGGCAATGGCTGCTGGAGAAGCGGCTGGAAGAAGCGATGCACCTGATCGAAAAGAAAACAGAAAACCCTCCGCCTTTTATCTCGACCTGGGATTCGAGAGCCTGTCGCACTTCTCCCATTCCTTTAAGAAGAAATACGGGAAAGCGCCTACGGAATGGGCGTCATGAGGGGCTTATTCGTTGAGGTACGAACGTTACTGCTGCATTTATAACGTAACCGGAAGATAAACAAAATAACCCGGCCTGAGAACAGGCCGGGTGTTTGTCCACGTTAATCCCTACACCTTTTGTTTCCGGTAAGCAAAGTAAAAGAGCTGCGGGAGCACCATGAGGCTAAGGATCATGCAGATGAGCAGTCCGCCCACGATCATGATGGCCAGCGGCTTTTGAATTTCCGATCCCATGCCCGAAGACAGCGCCGCGGGCAACAATCCCAACGAGCCCATGACCGCGATCATGAACACCGGCCGGATGCGCTCATATACTCCGTCGGCAATAGCCTGGCGCAGGGGCATTCCCTGTTGGAGGTATTGCTTCATGACGCTAATGAGGATGATACCGTCTATCGTGCCCACACCGAACAGAATGATGAAACCGATACCGGCGGAGATGCCGAAGATGGTGCCGGTGGCCCATAGCGAGAAAAGCCGCCGATAAAGGCAAATGGCAATGTAGACAAGGACACCAGCGTGTCTTTGAGATTCCCGAAGTTCAGGTACAGCAGGAAGAAGATCAGTAACAGCGATATCGGTACGATGACCACCAGCCGTTTGGTAGCCCTTTGCTGGTTCTCGAACTCACCCGCCCATTCCATCCCGTAAGAAGGCGGCAGTTTCACCGATGCGTTTACTTTCCGTTGCGCCTCGGCGATAGTGCCCCCAGATCGCGGCCGCGGATAGAAAAGCCCACGGCGATATACCGGCTGTTACCCTGGCGGTAGATGAACGCCGGCCCGGTAAACGACCCGATATCCGCGATCTCATACAGCGGCACCTTTGCGCCGCCCGCGGCGGGTACAAGGATGTTCTTAATGTCCTGGCCGGATTCGCGGTAAGGCTTATCGTACCGCACACGGATATCGAACATGCGGTCGTTCTCATAGAAAGTAGACGCCGCCTTCCCCCGATCGCCAGCTCTATCACCGCCTGCGCATCGCGCATGCTTACACCGTAGCGGGCCATGCGGCTCTCGCTGAGGCGTATGCGCAGCTCCGGCAGGCCGATGTTGCGGTAGATGTTGAGGTCCGTGATGCCGTCGACCGTCCGCAGTACGCCCGCGATGCTGTCTGCCGTGTTCTCCAGGGCGTAGAGGTCGTCTCCGAAGACTTTCACTACCAATGAGCTTTTTACACCGGCCACGTATTCGGCCACGTTGTCCATGATGGGCTGACTGAAGCTGAATACCACGCCGGGGTAAGCAGACAGCGAGGATTCTATTTCTGCCAGCAGTACGTCTTTCTTCACTTTACGGCGCCAGTCGGACGCGTCTTTCAGCTGCACGTGGAACTCGATGTTGAAAAACCCGGTGGGGTCTGTACCGTCGTTGGGGCGTCCCGTTTGCGTCAGTACGAACTTCACTTCATCGAAGTGCAGCAGTTGTTCTTTCATTTCTTTTGTAAGCCGCACGGATTCGTCGAGGTTGACGCTGTTGGGTAAACTGGCCCGGATATAGAGGGCGCCTTCGTTAAGCTGCGGGATGAATTCCGTTCCCAGTCTTGTGAAGCCGAATCCGCAAGCCAGCAAAAGCGCCAAGAAGCCCAGGATGGTGCCTTTCTTATACCGCGAGGCGAACCGGAAAAGCCGGAAGATATTGTTGCGGAAGAAGTTGGTGACAGGGTTCTCCCTGTCGCGCACGTTCTTTGTCAACAGCACCTTGCACATAGCGGGTACGTAGGTAAGACTGAGCAGCAGCGCCCCGAGGAGGGCGTAACCGAGCGTGAAGGCCAGCGGGGCGAACATCTTGCCTTCCACTTTCTGGAACGTGAAGATGGGCATGAGCGCCACGATCAGGATGACCTGCGCGAACAGGATCGATTTGGCCACCGCGCGTGCGTTCTTGCGGATAATGCCCAGCTTCGACACCCGGTTGAACCGTTCCATGCCCAGTTCCCGGCGCGCTTGTCGAGCCCTACAAAGACGTGCTCCACGATCACCATGGTTCCTTCCAGCAGCAACCCGAAATCCACCGCGCCAATGGAGATGAGGTTAGCGGACAAGCCCTGTATCCTGAGCATCATCAATGCGAACAGGAATGCCAGGGTATGACGGAAGCCACGATGAGGGTGGTGCGCCAGTTGAAGAGGAATATGAACACCACGACAGACACGAGGAAGATTCCTTCAACCAGGTTGTGCGTCACGGTGTTGACGGTTTTATCGACCAGACCGGTACGGTCGTGGAAGGCTACTATTTTCACATCCGGCGGGGGAGGCGGTTGTTGAGGTCGTCGATGCGGGCTTTAAGTCGTTCCACCACCTCGCTGGGGTTCTCGCCCCGGAGCATGACCACGATACCTTCCACAAGGTCATCGGCGCCATCGAGCCCCGCCTGGCCCAGGCGCGGTTTGCCGGATTCAATTACTTCGGCAACATGGCGCACCAGTACGGGGTGCCTTTAACGTCGCGGATGAGGATGCTTTCTATGTCGGGGATCTTGTCCAGCAGCCCGATGCCGCGCACTACGTACGCCTGGGAACCTTTCTGGATAACGTCTCCCCGACGTTGATGTTGCTGTTGCTGACCGCCTCGAACACATCGAGCGCGGTGAGGTTATAGTTGGCCAGCTGCACGGGGTTCACGCGGATCTCGTAGATCTTTTCTTCCCCGCCAAAGCTGACCACGTCCGCCACGCCCGGTACCGCCACCAGTTCACGTTCTATCATCCATTTCTGGAGGAGAAAAGCTCCCGGATAGGACGGTCTTTACTTTTGATGACATACCGGAAGATCTCACCCGTGGCGCCATAGGGCGGTTCCACTTCCGCATCGGCACCTTCGGGCAGGTCTACGTTGTGGATGCGGTTGGCGGCATATTGCTGGGCGTAGAAATCGTCGATATCATCCCGGAAGTTGACCGTCACCACCGACAGCCCGAACAGGGAGATCGAACGGACGTCCGTTTTACCGGGTATCGTGCTCATCTCCTTGGTGATAGGCAGCGTCACGAACTTCTCTACTTCTTCTGCGCTGCGGCCCGGCCATTGCGTGATGATGCGGGCGCGGGTATTGGTGACGTCGGGATAGGCTTCCACAGGGGTATGGAGGTAGCTGATCACGCCGCCGGCCGCCAGCAGCGCGGTCAGGAAAAATACCAGGATATGATTGCGCAGCGCAAAGCCTACGATGCGTTCTACAAATTTCGTCATGTTCAGTTGTCTTTGAGCCAGGCATAGATCAGCAGCGGATTACGGGTGATAATGGTATCACCGGGCGCAACGCCGTTGCGGATGTAGAGGGTGTCTTTGGTTTCGAAGGCGGTTTCGACCGGGATGATGTCTACCTCGCACTCGCTATGGTAACGCAGCACATGGAAGCGGTTATTGTCGAACACGGCTGCGGATACGGGCACCGCGGCCGCGGATGCTGCGGATTGCCGTACGTTCACTTCTACCATCATGCCGGGCTTGAGCCGCAGGTCGCGGTTATGCAGGGTGATGATCGCTTTCAGCACGCGCTCTTCCGGATCGAACACACCCGAAAGCCGGTCTATCCGTCCTTCGAACATCTTGCCGGGATAGGCCGTGGTGGTGATCTGCACCGACTGGCCCTTTTCTATTTCACCAAGTTGCCCGGTGTAAATATTGGCCTGCACCCATACTTCCTCCAGGTCTGACAGCACGAACAACGGCGCCTGCCCGGCTTCCACCTGCGCGCCGGTCACAATGTTCTTTTCCACGATGTAGCCGTCCAGCGCCGCGCGGACCAGCAGGGCGCCTTTCTCCAGGCTGCCGCCGTAGATAGAAACAGCCTGCGTGATGCGGGCGATGGCCGACCGTGCCGCCGCGGCTTCGGACTGGGCTTCGAGCACATCCTTATCGGCGGATACGCCGCTTTGACGGAGTTGTTGTTCCGCCTGCAGCTTTCGCTCGGCGAAAGCGAGCTGCGCGCGGGCTACTTCCAGTTCTGTGGCCATGGCGCTCAACTCCGGGCTTTGGATCTCCATGAGCAGCTGGCCTTTCCGGACACGGTCGCCCAGTTTCACGTTCAGTTGCTTTACAACGCCGCTGAGCAAGGGCACGAAGCGGTATACTTTCTCTTCGTCGTAGCTTACCATGCCCGTTAACGGCAGATTTGGCTGCCATTGAGCCTGGCGGACCATAGACAGTTCTATGCGCTCCCTCAGTTCGGGCGCTATGCAGGGCCGTGAGGCAGGCACTGATTCGGGCGGCGGCGGTGTGTTACAGCCGGCTGCCGCCAGGGTTACGGCCAGCGCGTAAGTTCGAAATGATGTCATAAGGTGTTGCCGGTTAAATATTCCAATGCGGATTGTTTAAGGATGATGTTGCGGAGCGCTTCATGATAGAGGCGCTTGTTGTCCTGGAAGGCCGTGAAGTAATCCAGGAATGCGACGAGGCTGAGGTGCCGGTCGCGGAAGTTCAGGGATACGCCTTCCAGCAGCAGGTCGAGTTGCCGGAGGTAATCGCCGCCCATGCCTTGCGCTGCGGATACGGAACGTTCCAGTTCCTGCCGCGCGCGCACCACGTCGGTTTGCAGGGCGTGCAGGGCCTGATCGCGTTTGATTTCGCTTTGCCGCCATTGCAGGCGGGCGTCGCGGATGTTGCCTTTGTTGCGGTTGAAGACGGGGAGGTCCATGGAGGCGCCGATGCCGAAGAAGTCCAGCATCGTGCTGCCGTTACGGTCGTACCCCGCTTTGAATTGCAGATCGGGAACCCGCTTCGCGCGCTCGAGCGCATAGGCGGATTGATGCAGCTGCACATTGGCGGCGGCCGTCTGCAGCGAGGATGATATTGTTCCGCATGCGCCAGCAGGGTATCCAGCGGCGGGATGCGTATCTCAGGAATGCTGGCCGGTGAGGAGACCTGGACGCTCGTGGCAGGCGGGGTAGCCAGCAGCAGCTTCAACGCCCGTTCTTTTTCGCCGGCGGCCTCCAACAGTTCGTTGGCCGTGGCTTTGAGGGATTGTTGCAGTGCCCGTAAGCGGTAGACCTCCGCCTGGGGGCATTGCCCAGTTGCGCCTGCATGACCTGGACCTGCAGTAGCCTGTCGGTCAATACCAGCTGGTCGCGCACATCCCGCCAGAGGGCCTGGGCGCAGGAAAGTTCCGCGGCCGACTGACGCAATTCCAGCCGCATGACCTGGAGCAGTTCCATAAATGTTTTCTCCGCCAATGCCTTGCTGTCTGTCTCCAGCCGGATGGCTTTGCCCCTTTGCGGGCCGTCTGTACCATCTGTTCCAGCTGAAGGGCAAACTGCTGGTTTTACCCCAGCCCCGGGAAACGCCGGGGAAACGGTTTCTCCGCTGCGCTGGCGGGCCGTTGCCCAGAGGTTCACTTCATCCAGCGTGAAGTTGGGATTGGGCCAGGCTTTGGCTTGCAGTATCCGGGCATCCGCCCGGGAAATATCGAGGCGGGCGGCCAGGAGGCCCAGGTTGTTTTCGAGGAAGACCCTCTCCGCTTCCGCTGGCGTGTACTGCAGCGTGTCTGCCGGTTGCTGCGCCGGGCTGGTCATGGAGAATAATAGCAGGGGAAGAAATGCGAATCGTAACATATCAGGCGCAAAACTATTGCGCCCGCATTAGAGGCATTTTTACGCCAGATTAGAAAATGATGAGAATGGCGACGGGAACAACAGGCGGAAGACGGTTCCTCCACTTTCTGCAGCCCATACTTCCCGCGTAATGCGATGCCGGCCAAGGATCTGCATGGTGAGGTGCAGCCCGATGCCGTGGCCGGGTACCATGCGCGTGGCGGGAGAACGGTAAAACAGTTCGAAGATCTTCGCCTGCTCCTCCGGCGATATGCCCGGGCCGCGGTCGCTCACGGCGATTACGAGGCGCCCGCTCTCAGCGGTCACTTTCACCTGCACCGGTTCGGGGCGGGAAAATTTGATGGCGTTATCGACGAGATTAGAAAGCGCTACGAACAGCAGCTCCCTGTTGCCATGAACGGTCAGCAGGGCCTCCTCATCCGCCACGTCGTCCAGGTCGGCATGTACTTCCGCGCCGGGATAATCGGCCGCGGCCTTTTCGAGCACGTTCCAGAGCACTTCATCGATGCGGACGTCGTTCATGGGCGGTGGAGATAGTTCCAGTCCGGAGAGGGCGAGCAGACCTTCTGTGATGGATTGCAGGTGCAGCGCTTCCTGCCGTAGCAGTTGTAACTGGCCGTGGTATTCATCGTTGCTGCGCGGATGGCGGAGGGTAACGTCCAGCCCGCCGATCATGGCGGCCAGCGGGGTTTTCAGTTCGTGTGACGCATTGCGCAGGAAGTTGCGCTGGCTACGCACGCCCGATTCCAGGCGTTCGAGAAAGTAGTTGAATGTGGTGATGAGCGCGGTGAGCTCATCAGGCTTCCTGTCCGGGACATCCAGCCGGGTATGGAGGTTGTCCGCCGTGATGGCGTTGACTTTGCGGATGAGGCGGGAAAAGGGCCGGAATGTGCGATACGACAGCCACCGGGTCATGGAGTAGTTGATGAGCATCCCCAAAGGAAGAAGCCCGCCAGCATCCAGCGGAGCACCAGCAACTGCGCTGTGCCGGTTGTATCGGGCCAGAGGCCACCACGATGAAATCGCCCTGGTTGTCTTTGTAGTAAATGCCGGCGCATTGCCGCTCCCCTGCCCGGAACATGCGCGCGCCCAGGCGTTGGATGGACTGCAGTTGGGCGGACGAAAGCGTATAGTCTTCCCGGTCGTCAATGTAAATGCTTAGATCGTTCGCATCGTACAGCCGGATAGGCTCGTTGCTGATCTGCCGGTACTTCTCCTCTATCTCTCGGTACCTGCTGCCGGTGAGCTCGTCTTTTTCAAGGTAGAAGATCGCCGCTGTGCGGGCGCGCTCTTCCAGCTTGCGGTAATAAAGTTCGCGGGTGTAGTGGCGGAACAGTAAATAAGCGCCCAGCAACACGAAGCCCAGGGTAAGCGCAAATATTACGGCAGACCGTAAGGTCAGCTTACGACGCAGGCTCATGGTCTTTCTGTTTGAGCATGTAGCCACGCCCTTTGACGGTATGTATCAGCGGATGGGTATAATCCTTGTCCAGCTTGCGGCGGAGGTAATTGATGTACACGTCTACCACGTTGGTATTGGAACTGAAATGGATATCCCATACGGATTGCGCGATCTGCGGGCGGGAGATGGCCTTTTCACGGTTGCGGACGAGGAAAGCCAGCAATTTGAACTCGCGGGGCGAGAGCTTCAGGTCTTTTCCGTCGCGGAAAGCGCATTGTTCGGCCATGTTGATCTCTATCCCTGCATACCGCTGGATGTCGGTGATGCCGCGGTTGAATTCCATCCGTCTTAACTGTGCCTGGATGCGGGCCAGCAGTTCTTCGAAAAGGAACGGTTTGGAGAGGTAATCATCGGCCCCGCATTGCAGTCCTTTGATCTTTTCTTCCGGCGAGTTGAGGGCGCTGAGCATGATCACGGGCGTGGTGATGCCGCGCTTGCGGAGTATGGCGCATACGTCGAATCCGTCCATGTCGGGGAGCATGACATCGAGGATGATGGCGTCGTAGTCTGTAGAGCCGGCTTCGGTCAGCCCATCCGTGCCCGTGATGGCTACATGGGCGAGGTAGCCGTTTTCCTCCAGTCCTTTCCGGATGAAGGAAGCAACCCGGTTATCATCTTCCGTGAGCAGGATCCTGTTCATCCCGCAAAGGTCCCAAAGAATCGCCGGGCGGCAAGTTAAAATGTGCTTAAAATCCCGGGGCCGGCCATCAGCCAGCTTATCCAGCGGTATTTGCACTTTAATTTTACCTTATGAACGATTATCTTACGCGAAACGCTGTTCTATGTTCAAATCTATCGCCTGCCTGGTTACATTTTTTCTTCCGGCGGCAGTCTCCTTTTCGCAGGAAAAAACCTATTCACCGGCCCAACTGCAGGAAGACTTCCGGTATTTACGCAAACAGATGTTGCAGGTGCATGCCAATCCCTATTCTAAGTTCACGAAAGAACGGTATAACCAATATCTCGATTCGCTGGAAGCCGGGTTTACGGCGCCCATGAGCACGGCAGATTTTCAGCGGAAGGCGGCGGCGGCGCTGCTGCCGCTGGATGATGAGCATTCCCGGCTGTCCGACCGGAACACTCCCGGCGCCCGTAAAGAAATCGACTATGCCGACAGTGTAGCTACCAACATCTCGTACACACGTTACGGGAATACGGGGTACATCAACGCGCGTTCGTTCGGGACACGGCCGGGACGGGATGATATGCAAGTGTATGAACGCAACATAGACAGTATCTTCAACCTGATCAAAAGATGGCGTCAAACGCCTGCTCATCGATGTAAGCCGCAACGAAGGCGGGCATTCCGGCGTGGGCGACATGCTGATAGACCGCTTTTACAGCAAGCCGTACAAGTCTTATTCCATGAACTGGAAACGGAGCGATGAATACCTGCAACGGCTCAAATCGTGGGGATTCAGCGACGAGGCCTACGAAAAATGCAACCCGGGGAGATTATGCAAAGCGCATCGGCAGTGATCACTCCGGCGGAACCGCCTTATCGCTTTAAAGGGAAAGTGATCGTGCTGGTAGGGAAACCCACCTTCTCCAGCGCCATGATGTTCGCCACGCTGGTTAAAGATAACAAAATGGCGCCGCTGGCCGGCGAGATACCGGAGCACGCGCATCCTACGAAGTTCGGGAGATCTATTCCGTCAACCTGCCGAACACGGGGCTGGAGTTACGATTTGGGGTTAAGGAATGGGTACGCCCCAGGGCGCGACCCCTGAACCAGCTGATCCCTGATTATCCCTGCAAGATTCCCGCACAGGTAGACATGGCGGCGCTTATCAGGCAATTGCCCTGGTAGCATGCAGGCTGACATAAAATTCAAACCCGCGCAGATCTTTTGATCGGCGCGGGTTTGCTTTTACCAGAAATTACTTGATTATAACGAAGCCGGAACATAGGTGTTGATCGTTACCAGCTGATCATGAAACACGGAAGATATCAGCGTCAGGCGCTTACGGTTATTGAAGATCCGGAGCCCGGTTCCCAGGGCCACGGGCTTGGTGAACAGGTGGTACTCGTCGATCAGGTTCAGGTCTACCAGGTAGCTCACGAGCGTGGCGCCGCCATAAACGAGGATGTCTTTTCCTGGTTCCTTTTTCAGGGCGTTCACCGTGGCGGCGAGGTCGGCGGTAGTGACTTCGACGTTCCTGCCGGGCATCTCCGTCAGCGTCTGGCTGAATACGATCTTGCGCATGCCGGCCAGTTGCTGCGCCAGGGGCTGCGGCTGATCGCCGGGATTATCCGCCAGGCCTTGCCAGTATTGTATGAAGCCGGGGGCCATTTTACGGCCTAACAAGACGGTGTCGCAGCTGTTGGCGAGGTCGATGACCGGTTGAGGGCTGGCGCCCGTATGTATCCAGTCCATTTCCCCGTTTGGGCCGGCAACAAAGCCGTCTACGCTGATGTGGACCTGTAATTTCAGTTTTCGCATATAGTGAATTATTTAGCAGGATAAAGTTGGTAAGAATATTGCTTTCGGATGGTGGCGGTATGCGACATTTCAACGGGGTAATTGCGCCTGTTGCGGACAGATTCCGACATCCCGGACGCCGTAACTACCTGAGAGCCGGGCGCAAGGTTACCTTTAGCGCAATCAGTATCATTCCAATCGATCACATAAAGCAATTTAGTACCATGGGATTAAGACGCCTTACCAGGAAATTACTCAAGCTAGAACCCAAACCCGAGCCCTTTCAGAATCTGTCCTTTTCCCGGAAGGGGAAGATCTCGTACTGGGGAGAATATTCGAATACCAGCCCGGCGGCTTCTTTGTGGACGTAGGCGCCCATCACCCGCAACGCTTTTCCAATACGTATAAATTCTATAAACTGGGTTGGAAAGGCATCAATATCGATGCTACGCCCGGCAGCATGGATGTTTTCCGGATGGTAAGACCGGAAGATATCAACCTGGAAATCCCCGTGTCAGATAAGCCCGAATTGCTGGATTATTACGTGTTCAATGAAGGCGCTCTGAACACCTTTTCCAAATCCATGGCGGAGGAACGCAGTAAAGTAGCTGGCTACAAAGTTGAGCAGGTGGTAAAGATACAAGCACAAACGCTGGAGGCGATCCTGGATCAGCATTTGCCCAAGAGCGCGGCGATTGACTTCATGTCGGTAGACGTGGAGGGATGGGACTTCAACGTGCTGCGATCCAATAACTGGAAGAAATACCGGCCCAGGCTGGTGCTGCTGGAAAATGATCTACCCTCAAAGAGATGATCGGATCCGAACTGGACCGGTTTATGGAAGAACAGGGATACGCGTTATTCGCGAAGACCGTCCTAACCTACTTTTACAAACGAAAGGATTTTTGATGTCGATACAAAGGAGGCTCCGACAGGGGCCTTTCTTTTTGCCTGTTTGCGGGTTTGATGTGTACGCAGTATCTTTAAGGTCCCCATAAGTATACCTATGGCACAACTCCTCACCTTTAAAAGGCATTCCACCGCCGAACAGGCATCCCAGGTCATTACCATTTTGCAGGAACACCAGATCCCCGTTCAATATGAACAGGATGTCGTATTGCTCGATAAAATATACGCCGGGCAGAACTTTGATCCCCGCATATGGTGAAGATCCCGGCAGATTATTTCGCGAAGGCGGACGAATTGCTGAAGAAGCAGATCACCATTTCGATGGAAGACGTGGAGCCTGATTATTACCTGCTTTCGTTTACGACGGAAGAACTCCGGGATGTTATTATCAAGAAAGACGAATGGGGCGACTACGATTACCAGCTGGCACTGGCACTGCTGGAAAAGCAGGGCATTACCTATACCGAACCGCAAATGGAAGAACTGCGGAGCAGCCGGCTGGAGACTCTGGCGCAGCCGGTAGACCTGCCTGTCATCTGGCAGGTAATAGGCTTCTGTTCGCCTTTCCTGGCATTGACGATCATGATACCGTTCGCGTGGATATTTTCCTTCCTGGGCATCTTCATCGGCGCCTTCGTCCGGATGTCTAAGAAGACGCTGCCGGATGGCACACGGCGATATGCATTCGCTCCCAAAACCCGGAATACAGGAACCTGGATGATACTTTCCAGCATTGTGCTGCTGGTGGTCTGCTGGACTTTAGCGATCCGTTCCATTCGCGGGTAATCCCTTGCGCCGGACCGGATGGTTCCGCAGGTATTGCACGAGCTTCCCGGGGTTGTCGCTCTGCATGCCCTGAACGCCTTTACTTAGCACAGCCTCCAGGCCGCAGGGCCTTCTGATGGAGATTGCGCATCCAGCCAGACGGATATGTTCCGCTGGCGGGCGATAGTCAGCAGGGAGCTGTCTGTCAGGTTGTCGAGTACAGACACGGCGAAGCTGTCCAGGAAGCTGATCAGGCCGGCTGGCGTGTGCATGTCTTCGGGCAGGCTGGTCATCAGTGGCAATTGCGGCGCGATGCTTCTCCAGGGCTGGTATTGTTCCTTTTCGTTGATATAGACGATGATTCGGCGCTCCATGCCGGCGGCCTTTATCTGCCGCCAGGTTTCGGCGACGTCCGCGTCTTTGAAGTCGAGATAGATGTTGATCTTCCCTTTGGCGGCGGCAAGCGCTTCCGCAAAGGTGGGGATGCGGTATATCCTGCCGTCTTTACTGTTAACGGTCAACTGCCGGACTTCAGCGAGGGTAAGTTCGGAGACTTTGCCTTTGCCGTTGGTGGTGCGGTTGACGGTGGCGTCGTGAAGGAGTACGAGGTGTCCGTCTTTAGTGGTGCGCAGGTCCAGCTCGGCATAATCGGCGCCGCATGCGTAAGTAGCTGTTATCGCTGCTACGGTATTCTCAGGCACTTCGGCATGATTGCCTCTGTGGGCGATGACGACGAAGGGATGTTTAACGTCAGGGAGCGTTTGAGCGGAAAGGGATAAGCGGAGCAGCAGGGATACTGCGGCCAGCAGCCATGTTTTCATGATAGGCGTTGCGTTTGGTGGCGCCTCAATATCTGATATTTTCCCCATAAAAAGAGGAGCCTTGCGGCCCCTCCTATTCTGTATCTCTCTTTTGATGGTTATTTCCCCAGCGTTGCGGCGATGCGGTTCAGCGTCTCCTTGGCGGCATTGAGGTCATTGTTCCAGCCGTCGTGGCGCTTGTTGTTGTTCAGCTTCGCGATGGCGGCGTTCAGGGTTTTAAGCTGTGCGGCATCCTGCTTTTGCGCCAGCAGTTTCTTCACCACCTGGATCTTCTCATAATCCTGTACCCCTTCCAGCAGACGCTCGTAGCGGATGGAGCTGCGGGCCTGGGGATAGGTGATGTACGTATCGCCGGCGGGCCAGGTGCGGAAGCGGGAATCCACCAGCGGGTTTTCCACCCAGGAGTTGAATGCCCAGCGCAGCACGCCGTTGTAACCAGCCGCTTCGGCATACCATCCCATGTAGGCAGATTCAGCCGGGTCGGAGAAAGTGAACTGGTTCGGGAAGTTATTGCCGCAGTATACGTAGAACGTGGTGTTGAGGCCCCGCGCGCTGCGTTCCGCCAGGTCTTTGGCATCTATGGGGTGCTGCACGGCAGTGCTCACGTCTTTGCTGTTCGTATAGCGTTTATATGTTTTTGGTTGTCTGCATAAGCCACATTGAGGCCGGGAGCCACTTTTTCGATCAGGGCGAATGCGGCGCCCATTTCGTCTTTATTGCGCTCGTCCAGCGCGATGTTGGTGATCTCCAGCCAGCCCTTCTCCTTCAGATGTTTGGCGAAATCTTTCAGGAAAGGCTCCCAGAAGGTGGTAAACTCCGGCGTGCCGGGTTTGGCCACAACATCCACGAACTTGCCGGTAGCGGCGTCTTTATAGTGGATCTCGTTGTTCCAGGGCACGATGGAATAACAGTTGATCATTTTCTTCACGCCGAGGCCCATCATGAAGTTCACCCATTTGTCGAACACCTGGTAGTCGTACGACCATTGACCGTCGGCGCCTTTGGTCCAGATGATCATGTCTTCGTAAGGATCGAGGGTCTGAACGTGCCAGGGTCTTTATTGAGGGTGGCGGTAATTACCTTTTGGCCTGCTGCGGCCAGCATGCGCATCTGGGGCTCCATGGCGCGGAAGTGTTCTTCGCTCCATACTTTCACTTTATTGACGCGGGCCACGGCGGCGGGATGCTGCCATTGGTCGAGATGGAAGCTCCACTGCTCCGGTGAGGGCAGTTCCAGGCCGATCACCTCCAGGGCGATCTCCAGTTCCTGCGCTTTCAGTCCCGGGGCGGTCACCTGTACTTTGGCGGTATATGCGCCGGCCGCCGCGTTACGGGGCACCTCGATGGTGATCCAGACGGGACGGGTGGTTTGTTTGCTGAGGCCGAAGGCAGACAAGTCGTCCAGCATATCGGGGATAAAGATGCGGGGAAATCGCCCGGCTTGCGGTGGCCGCAACCGGGGCCATAGGTGTCTGTCACGATATAGCGCTCGAAACGGGCATAGCCGATATTACCGAGGCTTTTACCGCCTTTCCCTTTGAAGTCCGCTACCTGCACCTTAACGCCGGGGATGGAGTCTGCGGTCCAGAGGACCAGTTGGGCGGAGACGCGCCCCCTTTCCAGCCTGTAACCTTAATGGCACGCTGCTGCAGGGCGCCGGGGATTCGGATTTGAGATAACGCTTGTCGATAGACCCGAATGCGCTGTGTAGCCCGGGTTTAATGCCCTGCCAGCTCTGCGCGTTGACGGGTACGGGGTCTGGGGCTTCGGTAAAGGTCTGCCCTTTGTCCCACAGGGGCTGCTGGCCAAATGCTGCGGTGGTCAGTCCGGTTAACATGCCCAGGCAAATGAATCGTTGGAACTTGCTTGTCGCCTTCATGGAATTATAGATTAAATGGTAGTTAGAAAAAGTAGCGTCGTAAGTTATAAAAACTTACATAAGGTTACAATCTGTTTCAGTTTTTATTGCCGTAAAGGTATCTAGTGAGGGATGCAATGGCATTGGAACGGGAATATTTCTACTGGTTCGAGTAATACCGGTGGTTGGGAATTCCCGGTAATTTTGTAGCGTTCCCCGTCCAATAGTTACGATCGTCGCCCACTTTATTGAAAACCATGAAAAGCCTTTTCCCTTATGAAGCAATGCTACACCCTGCTGCTGATGTTATGCATCGGCCACCTTTCCTTTGCCCAGATCAGGATTATCGTTACTGCTCCAACGGGCGGGCAGCACATCAATACTGACTTTACGATTGCGGAACTGTACGTTCTTCTGCCGGTGCGATCATTTCCGTGCGGGCCTCCGTTCCGGGAGATACGCAGGATATGCGTATCGGAGTATTGCCCCAGTTCGGCGGTAGTATCAGTCCTGCCAGGGCTACGCCCGGGATCATTCCCCTTCGTATTACAGCAAGGGATGCACCCGGAAACATACATGATACCGTAGTGAACATATTCTACGATCCGATTCCGCGGATCGAGATCGATACTACGGTCATGACCGGCATCGCCAGGCCATGGATGCGCATTAAGGTGCGGGGTGCCGACAATGGTCCGGTACGGGCTATCCGGTTGCAGGCGAACGAAAAAACGCTTGAATTCCCTGGCTCATCCATTGATACTATAATAGATGCTACTCCTTTGATAATAAACCGCTTAATGCAATCGCGGTAGATACCCCGGGGCAGACAGGTTACAAAAGCATCCCCTACGTCCTTCATACCAGTAGCGGATTTAAACTGGCATACGTGGCGCCGCCCGGGTCCACTATCCTGGATGTGCGCAAGGGCAAGATATTCGCGGCGTCTTACGGGTACCTGCATTATATAGATACGGCTACACGTGCCATCATCACACTGCCCTACCCCACCAATTATACCTTGACCAGCACCAGTGCCCGGATCACTGATGAAGGGGTTTATTTTGCAGGCATTTACAGCTGGGAGATCTATAGCTGGAAACCCGGCAATATGCCGGTACAGCTGCGCTACCGGCCTAAAGAAGTCGCATATGGCGGCAATGCGGTTGCCTGGACGTCGGAATACCTGGATACGCTGTATTATAAAGCCAGTATGGATGCGCCTGTGCAAATGGTAGCAACAGACGTGGATAAAATATCGATCGACAGAGACGGTACGCTTTTTTACGCCGGCAGGGATCATAGTTTAAACCGGTTCGCTAACGGGGTTGCAGAACGCATATATTATGATTTCACCAATAACAGGGATGTGGACTGGATGATAGCGGACCGTGGACAAATTGCCTATAATACCCTTACTGGCGGCGGCGGCTGGCACCTGCGGCTGTATAACAACGGTTCCGCCCCGCTCCTCATGCGTACGGATCACATGTACAGTTATTTTACACAGGATAAGGCAAAGCTGGACAGCGGGCGCCTCGCCTGGATGAATTATAGAACATTGGATCCTAAAATCCCTGCCGGGCTCTACCTAAAGCTGCCGGGAGATACGGCGCGGGTAATATATGACACCATACTGAACAGGTTTGGAGGGCCTTTGGCCATTGGTCCGCGCAACGACGTATTGGTAAATACGGGCGTAGGGTCCCAGATCGATTATGTGCCCGCCAATGGCGGCAGGCGGACGCTCGGTAGCGGCTGGAACAGGTTCTTCAATAACGACGGCAAATGGTTCGTATCGCAACAGCATGTGCTCTTCCGGCTGGATACAACGGCTAATAACAACTTCTCCGCCGCCAACAGAACGGTGGCAGTGAAATACAAGACCGCCAGGTACCTCAGTGCGAAAGAATTTGCATCGATGTACAGCGGTCCGCAAGACGCGCTGGGGCGACTGGAACAGGTCCAGATCACCCAGCACCCCGGTTCGGAAAGCTGTACCTGGCCAACGGCGTGGCCGCGCCCAGCATATTGCGGCGCTACCAGCTGGATAGCCTGTATTACCTCCCCATCACAGGCCAGGTAGGCGCAGATACGGTACGGTGGAGAGGAACAGCGGCACGGAGTATTCCAACATCGCGGCACTGACCTTCATTACGTATCCCGAACTGCATTTCCCGCCCCAGATATCAGGGCTGGATTCAAATTATGCCGCCACGGTCGCTTCAGACAGGATACGCATCCTGAACAAGCCCATCGCGCAATGGCGTACGCAGACGATCGTAATGCTGGACGGGCAGACCCAGCTGGCCGTAGCGGCAGACAGTACTTTCACCATCCACCCCGCTTCCTACGCACCTGGTATGCACTACTTGCGCATCCAGTTCCGGCACCCGCTGGATTCCGTAGCCATGCAGGTACGCTTCAACGTGTTGCCCGGCGTGGAAACACAGGCGGTGGCGAAGCTGGAAGCGCCTGAAAAACGAGAAAACCTCACGCTGAAGGCCTATCCTAATCCTTTCGCCGGCCAGCTGAACGTGCAGGGCCTCGATGCCGACAGGCGTTATCAGCTGACATTGCATAATACTGCCGGCCAGCCCCTGTTCAGCAAAACGATCTACGGGCAGCAGACCGCCGCCATGAATGGCGGAAACCTGCCGCCGGGGATGTATTTCCTGCAGGTGTATGATGTGGCTGCGGGCAAGACAGTCGCGACCCTGCAGGTGGTAAAACAATAGGATTGTCGCATTTGGCTACCCGGATTGACGCAATCGCACAGTGACAGCATGGTAATTGTGTGCGACATTCGTATCACACAAAAAATGGATCACCATGAGAAAGATCATCGTACTATCCATGCTGTCGCTGGACGGCGTCATGCAAGCGCCGGGCGGCCCGGAAGAAGATGTTTCGGGAGGTTTCGCCTACGGCGGATGGGTAGCGCCGTACTTCGACGAAGCATACGGCCAGCTGATAGAAAAGCAGCTCCAGCCCTCTGATCTCCTGCTTGGCCGTAAAACCTTCGACATCTTCGAAGGCTACTGGCCGTCGCACGCGGATGTCTGGCCGGGGTGAATGAAGTGCGGAAATATGTATTGTCCACCACCCGCAACAGTTCCGGCTGGAACAATTCGGTTTTCCTGCCCGGCCTGGATGCCATCCGGGAGTTAAAGTCTTCCGACGGGGGCGATCTTCAGGTTCATGGCAGCGGGGAATTGGTGCGCCTGCTGCTGAAGCATGACCTGGTGGATGAGCTCTGGCTGAAGGTCCACCCCTGATCCTGGGCAAAGGGAAAAAGCTGTTCGACGAAGAGGCGCACCCTGGTGCGTTTACTTTAACGGAACAGGCGGTAACGCCGGGCGGTGTGGTGATAGCGAATTACAAGCGCGCCGGGGAGGTGAAGACGGGCAATGTGGGGAATAAGTACTGATATGAGCATAAAAAACACCTGCCTTGGCAGGTGTTTTTCATTATGGTGTGGCTTTGCGGGCCATACTAATCGACTCTTTTCACTTCGCGGGCGCTATAGCCTTTCGGTGTTCTTTCGCGGAAGAAGGTTACTTTGTCCTTTTCTTTCACCATTTGCTGGAGGTCGTTGGAGTGGAAGAAGACGCTGTCTTTCCCGTTGTCATCGGTGATGAACCCGAATCCTTTGGTGGTGTTGAAGAAAGTGACGATCCCCGTCCTGGTGGGGTCTTCCGGTGGTCTGGACCTAACTCCCGTGGCCATTTCCGCCAGCTCTTCTTCAGAGATCTCCCGGAACGCTGGCCGGGAGGCGTGGAGCTAAGGTTGCCGAATTCGTCTACGAAAGCGAACATTTCTTCCAGGCTTTTGCCTTTGTCGTTGTTCATCTTCCGGTCTTTCATTTTCTGAGCTTTAGCCTCTTTGGCTTTTGCTTTTTTGTTTTGTTTGTCTTTTTTAGAAAAAGATTCACCCATTTTTTGAGTTTTAGTAATGCGCAATATTGCGATAAGAAATATAGTAGATATGTTCGTCTGTCGGTTCAGTTATAAGGCAGCAGGGTAAGCGCGGACTGAGGAAGAAAAGAAGAAATCCAGACTTAGTCAGAAAAAGCGAAAGCGGGGCCTGATGCAATTTTGACAAAGGTACGATTTTATATTGACATTGAAGGGGAATACAGTGCAAATCACTATCTTTCGCCCTATGAAACCTGTACCGCCAACCTTCAAATCCGGATTCCGCATGAACAAAGGCCTTATCTGGACGGGCATTGCGCTCATTGTTATGATAATTTTCTTTTATTCTTCCTGTACCCGGATCGATGCGGGGCACGAGGGCGTTAAAGTGCAGATGTACGGCAGCGACAAGGGCGTGCAGGACGTATCGCTGGTTACAGGCCGTGTGTTTTATAACCCCTTTACGGAGGAAGTGCATGAGTTCCCGGTATTCGTGCAGACGGCCGATTACGAACCTTTTACCGTCAATGCGAAAGACGGGTCCGTATTCACCGTAGACCCTACCATCACTTTTAAGGTAATTGCCGGCCGTTCCCCGTCCATCTTCCAGAAATACCGCAAAGGCATCAAAGAGATCACTTCCACCACCCTTTATAACTATGTAAGGGATGCCTTCCGCATACAGTTCAACGACTTCACGACCGACAGTATGATCTCCAACCGTAAAGGGTTCGAGAATGCCGTGCAGGCGCAATTGTCTGCCGAGCTGACCAAAGAAGGCTTCCACCGGAGCAACTAACCTCCGGCATCCAGTACCCCGAGAGCATCACCCAGGCCATAGACGCGAAGAACCGCGCCGTACAGCAGGCTATGCAGGTGGAAAATGAGCTGCGGGTAGCGGAAGCCAATGCCCGGAAACTGATCGTGCAGGCAGAGGCCGAATCGAGGGCTAACCAGCTCAGGCAGCAGTCGCTCACCCCTTGCTCATCCAACAGCAGTTTATTGAGAAATGGGACGGAAGAACGCCGCTTTACGGAAATTCGCCGGTGATGTTCAAGAACGTGCAGTAAAACGTTTTAAAGGGCCTGCTCCGGCCGGAGCGCCCTTTCCCTTTCCAGCTTACCGATCAGCGCCGCCTTTACGACGGTGAAGCAGTAGTCTTTCGCTTCGGCGAAGGAGATATTGTAACGGCGGTCTATTTCCCGGAGATCTTCCGGGAAGCGGGATAATAATTGGTCATAATACGTGTCCAGCACCTCATCGGCGGGCATACTGAACCCGATCCGGAGCTGGAAGCGCCGGGTAAGGGCGGTGTCGATGATTTCGGGGTGGTTGGTGGCGCAGACGAGGAGCGACTTTTCTGGGAAGTAGTCGATCAGCTGGATGAGCGTATTTACCAGGCGGCGCATCTCCCCACGTCTTTATCGTCTTCCCGGGCTTTGCCGATCTGGTCGAACTCGTCCAGGAAAAGGACGGCATTCTCCCGGGCGGCCTTATCGAACACCTGTTTCAGGTGCTGGGAGGTTTCCCCGATGCGGGCGCTGATAATGCTGGAGAGGTTGAGAATGAGGATGTTGCGGTTAAGGGCGTGTGCCAGGGCTTTGGCCGTCATGGTCTTGCCGCAGCCGGAAGCGCCATGCAGCAGCACTTTATTGTTAACGGGTAGTCCATATTGATGGAGGTCAGCGATGTATTGGTGTTCTTTAATCAGCTGGGTGCACATGGTACGGCTGGCGGCGTCCAGGTAGACATCTTCCAGCAGCACTTTTTCCCGGTCGGTAATTATCAGATCCAGAATGTTCATATTGCGCAAAGTTCGGTAAATATATCTTAACGGGCGGCCAGGTCTATAGAATGCAGGATGTCCGGCAGGGCCATTTCCCGCCTGTTTTCGGCTTTAATCTTCGTCAAAACCCCGTGCATCACCCTGGCAGAACGTTCAATGGCTGTCTGGAAGTCCGTTCCATGCAGCATCTGCAAATGTAAATGTGCGGCAAATAGCTCCCCGGTGCCGGGAGGGTCTACTTCTACCCTCTCGATCCGCTTTAACCCTATCTGCCGGTTCGCATAAGAAACGATATCGATATATCCTGCCGGTGTGTCCCCGAACTGGCAGCTGGTGCCTACGAGCTGCTGGCCGGCGAAGAGGTCGTTTTCCCGGAGGTGAGCTTCCATGTCGGCCAGGGTATCGTAAGACCGGCCCGTCAGCAGTTGCAGCTCAAAGTAATTCGGCGTGAGGACGTCTGCCAGGGCACCAGGCGGTTGACCACCACTTCCGGTACATCCGGGGGACATAAAGCCCGCCTACATCGCCCATTACGGGGTCGCAGAGATAGGTGATAGACGGGTATCGTTCCTTTATCTTCCCTACGAAGTCTGCCGCGATGTTGACCTGTTCGGTGGAACCGATGAAACCGGTGATGACGGAGGATACTTCATCGAGGATATCGAGCTGGAGAATGCCTTCCAGGATGGAGGCGAACAGCGGTGTGGGCGTAGGCCCTCCGCCGACGGTGGGAAGCCCCAGGCGGTTGGAGTACAGCACTGTGGGGACGATTATGGCGTCCTGCCTGCCGATCTGGAGTACCAGCGCGGTGGTGCTGCTGCCTACGTAGCCATAGGAGACTTTGCTATGGATGATGATCGTCTTATCGCGTGGTGCGGGCATGTATCGGTTGATTTTTAAGAAGCTTAGATCTTTAGTGATTTCGCGGCAAAGGTAAGGAGGTTTAGGATGAAGGGGACAGTCCAGATTTGGGATAACCGGGGTAGACCAGTTACCCCGGCGTTTTCATTACGGGCTTGTGTTCTTACTCCCATGCCAAAATATCGGGAAGCATTCTTTGTTTTTGAAGTCGGCGAATGTTTCGTACCATGTAATTCGCGGAAATGCAGGGTTGTTTTCGGGCTTGCCTGTCCAGTAAGGTGGATGACAGCAAAGAGGGCTATGGGGTTTCCATTAACAATAAACAATACATCGTCGTTTGGACCGTAGTCGGCCAGCGCAAAAAAGCGTACGATGAGAGCGAGTGGTTTGAGGATAGATCAATTTCCTTTCTGAGTTCGTTTTCCAACGCCAGCTTGGACGCGATGGTTAATGTATACCATGGCTCTTCAACAAAAGGCTCGGGCGTTTCGCCGATGTCCTCAAAAATGCAATAATAGTTTGATCCAACGACGTCTACAGATATCTCTTTCGGAAACTCTTCCATATCCGTAATCGAGTACCCGGCTACAGGTTGCAGGAAGCAACCATTATCCAGCTGTATGTTCAGCTTTAGCTGTTGTACGGCATCGGTATATGCCCCATTACATTGCCTGAATAGGTGTTGCATTCGAATATACGCGGGGCTTGGGGTTAGGTTGCCCCCACAACACCCATCGATCTGTCCACTTCTTTCATGTCGATAGTGCCTAGCGGTGTGTCATGGGAATAGAGCGTTGCTTTCATAGAGATGAAAATACTGTATTTCCGGATGTTCTGCGGTTGTCCCGGGTGCAAACATCATACCCCGCTCCTTTCATACCCGCTTTGTCGTTGAAAATCCTCAGCCCCGGGTTCCTCAACAGCAGGTAACGCACTGGATGATAAAAGGATAGGTATCGCCGGAGGATGATGGTCTCTTTTTAGTGGTGTTATACGCGTAAAATCCAACAACATGTCAGACACCCACAAAATGGACCGCCGTAAGGCAATCGGCAATATTGCGGCATTGGCCGTGGCGCCAGCGATCGCGGTGACTGCTTCGGCCGCCGCTTCCGTGACTAATCCGGACGAGAACCCCGTCACTAAGTACCCCAAGCCTCCATTTCAGCGGCAACAGCAACCCTGGCCGGGGCTTGCCGGCAAAATGAACCCGTTCCCGATCATGGGGAAACCAGCTATAAAGGCAATAACAGGCTGGCCGGCAGGAAGGCACTTATTACCGGCGGAGATTCCGGTATGGGCAGGGCCGCCGCGATCGCATATGCCCGCGAAGGGGCCGATGTAGCGATCAATTATTTGCCGGATGAGGAGGCCGACGCACAGGAAGTGGTTGCGCTTATTAAGAAAGCGGGACGCAAGGCGGTAGCGATACCCGGCGATATCCGCAACGAACCATTCTGTAAGGAGCTTGTTGATAAAGCAGTGTCCGGCCTCGGAGGGCTCGATATCCTGGTATGCAATGCCGCGCGCCAGCAGGTGAAAGCGTCAATTCTCGACCTCACAACAGAAGACTTCGACGCCACGATGAAGACCAACATCTACGCGCCCTTCTGGATCATTAAGGCAGCGCTGCCGCACCTGAAGCCGGGCGCCTCCATCATTGGTACCACATCCGTACAAGCCATGGACCCATCCGCAGACCTCTATGACTACGCGCAAACGAAAGCGGCCACTACCAATTATGTAAAGTCACTGGCCAAGCAGCTGGGCCCTAAAGGCATCCGCGTCAACGGCGTAGCCCCGGCCCTATCTGGACGCCCTTGCAGGTCAGCGGCGGCGCCACGATGGAGAAGCTGGAGAAATTCGGCGGCGATACGCCGATGGGCCGTCCGGGCCAACCGGCGGAGCTGGCGTCCATCTACGTTCAGCTCGCCTGTAATGACGCCAGTTACAGCAACGGACAGATCTATGGTGCGGCGGGCGGTTCCGGCAATCCGTAAATACGATTCCTTAACGTTAAATACGCAAGCTTATGTCTGGTTATCATGAAGACAAAAATTGCATCGATCTCTGCCTCGCATGCGCGGCAGTCTGTAATCACTGTGCGAGTTCCTGTACGCAGGAACCCGATGTGGCCCATATGGCCCGCTGCATCCAGCTGGACATGGAGTGCGCAGCGATCTGTTACGCCACCGCCCAGCTATTGAGCCTGGAAGCGGACATGCTTCCCGTATGTGTGTCATTTGCGCGGATGCCTGCGATGCCTGTGCGGATGAGTGCGGGAAACATGACAATGAGCACTGTCAGGAATGCGCGAGGATATGTAAGGAGTGCGCGGAGGCTTGCAGGGCAATGAATGACCGGTGAGGCTTCACCGGAGCATCAGGCCGGAATGAAGGAGGAACAAGGCCTTTAAGGGCAGACGAGCGGCAGACGAAGGGCAGACGAGCGGCAGACGTGACGCTTGTAACCTGCCTTTTTCCCTATATCAAGACAGCGAATACACAGTAACCCGAAGACCCCAATCTACCTAAACTACCCAAAAGCGCCAAATCGACCCAAATATGCCCAAATCGGAACTTTTGGACCCTAAAAGCGCAAAAACCGCAAAAAGCGCAGTAATTTTTGGTGAGGATTCCGTATCTTATTACATTGAATTACAAGACGCAAAAGACCTCAAAAGGACCGATGCGCATATTTTTAATACCAAAAACAATCTTATGGCAAGCAATGCCCAAAGCGGCCTCCTGCAGATGCTGGGGCCAACGCAAAACATGAGTATTTACCGGAAAAGAAACGGCGAATACGGACTCAGAAGAAAAGGCGGTCCTACGGCGAAGAGATTTGCCAAAGACCCCAATTACGCACAGGCACGGATCAACACCAGCGAATTCGGCCAGGCGGCCAAAGGCAGCGCTCTGATCCGCAGAGCCTTTCGTACCATGATGCCAAAGGTCGCAAATGATGAGCTGCATAGCCGGCTCACGAAGGTTTGTAAAGAAGTGATCAATTCGGATTCCGGTAACCCGAGGGGCAGCCGCATGCTCATGAGTGGCGACCTCTCGCTGTTGAAGGACTTCAACTTCAGCCCAGCAGGCAGGCTCGGAATGATCGTCAGGTTGCCGTTTCAGCCTACGGTTAACCGAGTTGCCGGAACAGTGTGTATAGGCATGACCGCCTTTACGCCGGCCGACGTAATCCGGTTCCCGAAGCATGCCACGCATGCCCGGTTGAAGATGGGAGTTGCCGCACTGGACTTTGAAAAGGAAACGTTTACGTTTGAATCCGCCTGCTCCACTCCTGTTCCCAAGGGAAGGAAACCCATCAAACTGGAAGATCTGACTGCGCAGATACCGGCTGGCACCAGTACTCCGTTGTTCATCGCGATGGCGGTTGAATTCATGACTTTGGAGAATGGAACATACTACCCTATCCTGGATAGCCAGTTCAACCTGATGCAGCTGACGGGCGTAGATGTTGAGACTGCTGCCACAGCCCGGCAAAGTATCCCGCAACAAGAAGCGTTGACAGATGAAGTAACTTATGTATATCCACCAGCGCCAAAGTATACACCGTCAGTCCCGCAAACGAGTGTTGAAAGCTCATATTCCGAAAAGCCAGCTAAAAGCAGTCATTCAGTCAGGCGTTTCGTGAATGACAATCGGCAGGGCTACCCTGGCCGGCGACCAGCGCATCGCAGCCGCTTACGCCATACATACATCCCTGACTCCGCATTTGCAGGTCCCTTGCAGAAACTTCCCGAAAAACAGCTTCCGAAAGAGTCAGCGGTATCACCGGCAAGCTATAGGGTATTTCGGCTCCGGTTACCTGCCGGATAGCTTGTGTTTTAGTTCACGTTAAGTTAGGTGAAATGTTTTCGCGAGAGGATGCATCAAGGAGGTGTGATCATCGCGGAACAATCGTGTTTGTGGACGTTTTCGACTGAAGCAAATACGGCCGGTATTTGATCAGTGACATTGAAAGAAAATATTTAGCGAATAAATTTTTCAATTGTTCTATTTCCTTACATTGCGAACCATATCAAAACCAATTTTCCACTTTTAATTGTTTTCCCCTATATGGAATCCACGATCCATAAAGATGAATTTATCACTAACATAGCAGGTAAGGTCAGGAATACCCGGCTTCCGAAAAACCGGGCGCTGTGGCCGTTGTTTGAAATCATCAGCAACGCCGTTCATGCCATCGAAACAAGAAGAATCTCTCGTCCGGAAAGATCAATATCACACTCGTTCGTAATGGCGACGCTGCAGCACTGACCGAGTATGGGAAAGTCGATGAGTTTTTATCAGGTCCATCATTGTCAGAGATAACGGTATCGGGTTCAACAGGAGAATTACAGATCCTTCCTTACCGCTGAATCGGAGTATAAAATGGATAAAGGCGCAAAAGGTATCGGGCGTTTCGTTTGCCTGAAGGCGTACCGGACGGTTAAAGTGGATAGTTATTACCGGTCGGACGATGGCGGCATGATGTTGCGCGCATTCGAGCTGATCCCTTCCGGAAATGGTATTTCCGATCCCGGGTATCTCCGGCAGATGCCGGCGAAACCGGTACCACCGTTGTGCTGAATTATCTCAGGGAAGAATACCGGGCGCATGTTCCGAAGTTCATGGCGGAAATCGGGGAACGGATCATTGAGCACTTCCTGGTGTACTTTGTATTGAGAAATGCCCTATGATCACTTTGACCGATAGTAACGGCGGGGAATTATGCCTGCAGGATTTATATAGTACTACGATCAAGACGACTATTGAGAAATGTACTTTCGATGTCAGGGGAAGTCTTTCGATATTCACCTGGTGAAACTCTTTGCTTCAAAGGGATCGCATAAGATACGTTACTGCGCCAATGAACGCGAAGTAATGGATGATTCTTTGACGAAGCATATTCCCGACCTGGGCAAGCAGATTCACGATCAGATCGGCGAGTTATTTACTTATCAGTGTTATGTGACCGGCAAGTACCTCGACGGTAACGTTGACCCGGAAAGAACGGGATTTAACTTTCCTACGGGTGATTCGGAGACAGATGATGATCAACCGACGGACGGGTTAACCCTGAAGGATATCAGGAAAGGTGTCGTGGACGCGGTTGAGGATTTGCTGGCGCCATATCTGAAAGGCATCCGGGAAAGTAAGCTGGCTGCCATCAAGGAACATATTCATTATTCCGCCCCGCAATTTAAGGCGATCATAAAGTATAAACCTGAATCCATTCGCCGGATACAACCCAATCTTTCGGCCAATAAACTGAACATCGAGCTGTTCAAACTGCAAAGTGAACTGGAGCTGGAGGTAAAGGAATTGAGTGAAGCAGTATTGGGTGTTACAAAGGATGTGCGTGATACCGAAGAATATAAGGAAATGTACAATGATTATATCGAGAAGTTCAACGATATCGGGAAATCGAACCTGCCAGTTACATTGTACATCGGAAGGCGGTCATTGAATTGCTGGATTTGTTCCTGGGACATGATGAGGAAGGTAAGTTCCAGACCGAGGAAACGATACATCGGATTTTCTTTCCCATTAGAAGAGAATCGGACGATATCAGCTACGAGCAGCAGAATCTCTGGCTGATCGATGAACGCCTGGCTTATCACTCATATCTGGCGTCGGATAAATCATTCCGGGATATTGCCGGTCTGGAAAGCCTTGACCGGCCGGATTTGTTCATTTACAATGATACTTTTGCTTTTGTCAATGATCATGCTCCTCATAATTCTATCATCCTGATTGAATTCAAGCGGCCGGAGCGCAAGGACTACAATTGTTGGGAGGAGAAAAAGAATCCGGTGGATCAGGTTTTTTCATACGTTACAACACTTAGAGAGCAGGTAGCGACAGATAGAAAAGGAAAAGTGATTCAAATTGATAAAGAAAAAACGCCAATTTATGCCTACATCATTTGCGACTTCAATAAAACCGCCAGAGGCATTTTAGATATTAAGGATTTTAATCCTACTCCGGATGGAATGGGATACTATAGTTTTCACAAACGCTTCAATTTGTATATTGAAGTGATCTCCTATCAAAAACTCCTGAAAGACGCCAGGAGCAGGAACAGGATGTTGTTCGAGAAGCTGGGATTGCCGTATTAAGGAAGTCGATTTTTGCAATTGCATTGATCAGCGAGCCCATCACCTCCTTTATGTCTCGCAGCGTCCCTTCATCCACAATCCGCCCTCCCTGCACCTTCGCTTTTACGAAAGGGATCAGGAGACGCGAGCTATCGGGCATATCGGCTTCAATTACCCGCAGCGTGGCCGTGAGCGACTGGTGCGCCAGCTCGCCTACTGAAGAGGCCGTGATCAATGCTACCGGCTTTTGGGATAGTTCCATGGAGGAGACCAGCCAGTCGAGCGCGTTTTTGAGACTGCCGGGTACGCCCATCGCATATTCCGGGGTACAGATCAGTACGCCGTCTGCCGCGCGTAGCAGATCACGGAAAGCGGATACTGCCGGAGGAGGCATCTGATTGTCCAGGTCGGGGTTGAAATGAGGAAGTTCCGCAAGGCCTTCGAACGAAGTGATCTCTGCTGTACTGGCATACATCTCCGAAATGATGTTGATGAGCGTATGATTGGTGGATTGTTGCCTGGTGCTTCCACAAATTGCGATGATGCGTAAATGCCTGTCCATGCGTTATGATTTAACCGGAGAATTGGTCAGTAAAGATATCAAAATGGGATGAGCCAGATAATTTTCCGATCATTGCCATGGAAACCTAACTAAGCGCCACCATGATACTACCCAAAATCCGGGATAAACGATTCATTACCATCCGCCGTGGCGGTACCTTAACCGACGAACACCACCACCTCCTCGCCCTCTGGGCCGCAGAATGCGCTCAACACGTTTTACATTACTTCGAAACAGTACAACCCACCGACGACCGCCCCGGCGAGCCCTGGAGCTAACCCACGCCTGGGTGAACGGGGAGATTCCCATGAAGGAGGCACATGCCGCATCCTTCGCCTCCAACGCGGCCGGACAGGCAGTTTCCGGCGCGGCTAAGCTGGCCGCCCTCTCCGCCGGGCAAGCCGTGGCCGTTGCCCACGTGGCCGCCCATCAACTCGGCGCCGCCGCATATGCGATCCGCGCCGCAATGGCCGCAGCGCCGGACGATGAGAAAGAGCATGTACGCCTGCGGGAATGGCAATGGCAGACCGACCGCCTGCCGGAAGCCATACGGGACCTGGTACTGGACGATCAGCGCCTCCGGAACGATATCTGCTGGAAAGTCTTTAACGTCTGATTTATTTCGCCGCCGGCATCCGGTCTGCCTGCCCCTTCTTCCGGTTCAGCCGGTAAACCGCCGTGCCGGTGAACACCACTCCCTCCTGCCGTGTATAGGAATACATGGAATACCCCGGCGCATCCAGCTCCCCTTCGTTGATATTGGAATTGAAGATATTGTTGACGCTGAACGATAGTGATAGCCGGTCGCCCAGGAAATCCCTGGACAGGCCGATGTTGGCGCGGTATTGTTCGGACACCAGCACCTGTAGTTCCTGTTGCCGCCCGCGATAGGTAAAGCTGCCGTCGATGTTCATGACCTTCGGGAACCGCATGCCGGAACGCAGCGTCGTGAACCACATTGTATTATCAACTTTCAATGCCTGGCCGGCGTGTTCGCCGCGCTGGGAATAGGCGTAGGCGTTAATATCCCAGGAAAGGCGCCACCAGCTGCGCGGATTGTAAGTAGCCGAGATGTCTGCCCCGTAGCGGCGCTCGGCGCCCATGTTGGCCCAGGTTCGCAGGAAGGTACCGTCGCCCGCGGGCGCAATGACGGCGCCGAAGTAATTGCTGGTGTATTGATAGTAAATACCAGGGTTGATGGTCAGTTTGCCGGCCTGTTTGAGAACCGCCAGTTCCAGGGAGCTGGTATACATGGGGTCGATATCGGGGTTGCCGCGCTGGAGGAAGCGCTGATCCGACAAGCCTCCGAACGTATTCAGCTGCCAGAACCGGGGCGGTTGATGCGGCGGCTGTAACTGCCCTGTAGCGCCCAGGCATTTTTAAGGGCGTATTGGAGATGGAGGGTCGGGAACAGATCGAGGTACCGTTTGCGATTGTTAATCGTCTGCCCGCGGTCGCTGATGTGAATGTGGGACAACTCGCCGCGCAGGCCGATCTGCCCTTCCAGCTGCTTCCATTTAGTACCGTATTGGGTATAGGCGGCGTAGATGTTCTCATCGTAATACAGTTTGTTGTTGTAGCCCTCCATCGGAAGTCCGTCCTGCGCGGCGGAATACTCACTGCGGATGGCGCGCCACTGGCCGCGGATACCCATATCCCACTGGCCGGTTTTGACGGGCAGCTTGTAATCGCTCTGGAGGTAGAGGTCTTTGCTGCTCTCGATATCACGGGTAATGATATCGTACGTTCGGGCGGCGGGGTTGGTCTCGCGGATCTGCTGGTTCTCATCGTCGTTCCAGAAGTCATATTGCAGGTAGGTCGTCCATTTGCGGCCGGGTTGTTTGTAAGTGCGCGAATAGCTCAGTTCGATCTCGTTGAAGACCTGGGGTTCCCGGTAGTTCTCGAACCGGTCGATGGCGCTGTCCTGCTTGCCGGTTTTGTCGAAATAACGATAATCGTAGGCCGTCCGGCTAAAGTTATTGACCTTGGTGCGATAGAAGCTGGCGGTGAGGGTGTTGAAGGGGTTGAGATAGAAATCGGTACCGACGAACAGGTTGATGTTGTCGAAGTCGAGATCGGCGCGGTTATTCTGGCGGAGGAGAGCATACGGATTTTTATTGACGCGTTCGATCTCTTCCAGGAACAGCAACGACTGATCGCGGTACCCGATATTCGTGAAAAGGTTGACGGCGGAAGTTTTGTAACTGGCGTTCAGGTTGACGCTGGAGTTCTTCGGGCTGGCAAGCCCTGCCTGCAACGAGGCATTGAAGCCCTGGGAGGCGTTTTTCTTAAGGATGATATTGATGATGCCCGCGCTGCCCTGGGCCTCGTAGGCCGATGAAGGGTTCGTGATCACTTCGATCTTCTCGATATTGGAAGCCGGTATCTGCGACAGCCCATTATTCTGCGTCTGCATCGATGGCTTGCCGTTGATGAGGATGCGGACATTGGGATTATCGCGCAGGGAATGTTCCCCTGATATCGACGTTCACCGCCGGAACATTGTTCAGCACATCATTGGCATTTCCGCCCTTCGAGAGGATGTCTTTCCCGACATTGAAGACCTTTTTATCTGTCTTCAGTTCTATCGTCGATCTTTCTCCCTGCACCTCCACGGTTCCCAGCTGGCGGACGTCTTCGGTCAGCATGACGTTACCAAGATCCAGGTCCGCCGTTATTGCCAGCGTCCTGGACTGGCGGGTGAAATTAAACGAGCCGGTTTGCAGGGTATATTCTCCGGGAGGCAGCATGAGGCGGAAATGCCCGTCGGGACCGCTGGCGGTTTGGAATTTGCGGGTGGTGTCTGTTCTGGCCTGGAGCAGAATGGAAGCCCCGGGGATGGGAGACTTGTCTGCTTTTGACATTACCCTGCCCTGCAAGGTAAACGACTGGCTGAAAGCGGGAAGCGTGGTAATGAGGCACCACAGGAGCACGGAAAGCTGTTTCATGGAACGGGTGTTTGTGCAAATGTGATGGATTCCATGAGGGGATCTCCGGCTGATCGTCCGAAGCGGGCGGGCCGCAGACAGACGGTATAAGTATGGGTGCAAACAATCCCGGATGCGATGGGAGCGATTTGGGATGCGGCGCGGGCGGTTTCGTCGACGGCGACTGTTATGAGAGGGAAAGTTTGGTATTTTTACCATTATGCCGCTGATCGACAGATTTATAGCATTTACCACGAAGCACCGCGTCCTCTCGCATATCGTTTATTGGGCCTGTACGTTTATACTTGCCATCGGCCGGTATAATTACTATGAAGAACATCAGTTTACGACCGGGGAGTCGCTGTTGAACAGCTTCTTCTTCCTGAGTATCGCGATCGTTACTACGTATTTCCTGGCTTATTTCGTGTTGCCGCGGTTGTTGTCGGGGAAGCATTATTTGCGGACGCTGGTCATTTCAGTGGTGGTGCTCTATTTATTGAGCGCGGCGTCGCGCGCGGGCGTGGTGCATATCCTGGAGCCGCTGATCCGCCCCAGGCCGTTCAGCCAGGAGTCTTTGGGGAGATCTTTACCGATGTCAGCTACCTGTTCTGGAATTACTTCATTCATTCCTTCGCCTACGCTTTCGTTTTCATCTTCATCAAGCTGCTGAAAGATCAGTACGTGGTTAATAAACGCGCGCTGGACCTGGAAAAACAGAAGGCGGATATCGAGTTGATGGCGCTAAAGGCCCAGCTGAACCCTCACTTCCTGTTCAATACGCTGAACAATATTTATTCATTATCGGTGATGCAGTCGCCCCGCACCTCCCCTGCCATCGCACGCCTTTCCGAGATACTGGATACGTTGCTGTATCGTTCCGGCGGCATGTATGTGCCGGTGTCGCAGGAGATCGCGCTGTTGCAGAATTATATCGAGCTGGAGAAGCTCCGGTACGACGACCGCCTGGTCGTTACCTTCGATCACCACACTACTGATGATGCGGGCATCGCGCCGCTGATCCTGCTGTCGCTGGCGGAGAACGCTTTTAAACATGGCGCCGGCGAGGATGCCGGCAGCCCGGAGATCCACATCAACCTGCACCAGCACCAGGACCAATTAACCTTCACGATCAGCAATACTTTCCGTGCGCAGGAGAACCGCAGCCGGGTATCGGTTTGCAGAATATCCGCAAGCAGCTGGCCCTCCTTTACCCGGAAACCCATACTTTTGAGACATCCGTAGCGCAGCACGTCTTTACCGCAAAGCTGTCGCTACGTCTAAACCGGCCCGTGTGAAAATTAAATGCCTTATCGTAGATGACGAGCCCCTGGCCATCGCCCTGCTGGAAAACCACATCAGCCAGCTGGGGACGCTGGAGGTCGTGGCTACCTGTTCCAATGCCCTACAGGCCGCCCGGGAACTGCGTACCCATTCCGTAGATCTCCTTTTCCTCGATATTAAAATGCCCCAGATCACAGGGATCGAATTCCTCCGTACGCTTCGCCAGCCCCGGCGGTAATCTTCACCACCGCTTACCGCGAGTACGCAATGGATGGGTATGAGCTGGATGTCGTGGATTACCTCCTCAAACCGATTACTTTCGAACGTTTCTTTAAGGCCGTGGAGCGCTATTATACCCGCTTTTCTCCCAGTGAGCAGGCCGCCGTCCCGAACCGCCCGGCGCCGGAAGAAGATCATATCCTGATCAAGACCGGCAACAAGTTCAATAAAATTCCCGTGCACGATGTGCTCTACATTGAAAGTGTGAAGGACTACGTAGTGCTTCACCGGGCGGATGGGACCACTTTCATGGCCAAATATAAGATCGGCGACATGGAGGCGGCGGTCAGGGATAAACGGTTCCTGAGAGTTCACCGTTCCTTTATCGTGAACCTTGCCAAGGTAACGGCGTTCACGGCGCAGGACGTCGAGATCGGGAAGCATCAGCTGCCCATCGGCAACCTGTACAGGGAACTCGTGTTCAGGGTACTGAAGGATGGATGGTGACGTTATTTCTCCGCGGTATAACCCTTTGTGGCGGCCAGTTGCAGGATCGACTGGTTGATGGCGGACCCGAGATCGTCTGAAGTGCCGCTTCTTTTGGCCGCATCATCGATGAATTGCTGGCGCTTCTTGCCCAGGGCAGCCATGTTCCGCTGGAGGCTGTCGCGCTCCCGGCTCTTCGCAGCCACGATCTCTTTGATCTCCGCTTTTGATTTTCCTTTCAGCTCATCGGGAAGTTCCGCCGTGCTCAGCTTGCTGTAGATCAGGGTATCCGACTTGCTGCGCTCCACGAGGTCCCAGCTATCGTTCTTATAAGCTGATTTGGATTTGCTCACATACCGCTCTGTGGAGTTGGCGCTGGAAATGGATTTGGCGTTATCGTCCTGCATCAGCTGGTTGCTCTTTTGGATTTCCCGAGTGAGCCGTAACCGATGTAGGTATCGTTTAGGCGGTCGTTGATCCGGGCTATTTCGGCATCGAAGGGTGTTTCGATGAAGGCCACCTTCCTGTCGGAGTCGATGTTGAAGTATTTGCCCTTTCCTTTATCGGCGCCGTCTTTCCACTTGGTGGAAACACCCTCCTGCCAGTTGCCGCAGAAGATGGTGTTGATGAAGATATTCTTCTCGCGGGCTTGCCCGGTGGCGGTGGCATAATTGAGATTGCCCTGGTCGAAGGGCTCGTTGCCTGCAATATAGATCAGCTTCATATCCGCTGCGTTTTGTCCCCATTCGAGGGCTTTTACGGCCGTGTTGATGACGGTGCCGCAGTATTCCTGTCCGCCATTGGTGCGCAGGGCGAAGAGCTTTTCGGATATGAGGTCGAGGTCGGTGGTTAAGGGGTTACCTGCCGGATGAAGCCGGTCTCGGATGAAAGGCCGTCGTTCCCGTATTCGTACAGGGCGATTTCAATATCGGGCGTTTTGCCCTGGTACTTCAGCGTGGTGAGCACGTTGATGATGTTCCACAGGCGGGATTTGGCCTGGTCGATGAGCCCATCCATGCTATTGGAAGTATCCAGCAGCAGGGCTACCTGGATGCGGGTATTGTCTTTCGGGGAAGCGGGCGGCTTTACCGTAACGGTGGGCGCTGCAGGCGTAGCCGTACTGGACGCGACGGCATTCTGATCTTTTCCGGGTGTTTGGGAGGAGATGTCGTATTTCCATACCAGGAAGCCCGATGTCAGTAAAATTCCGGCGAATAGTGTAGCTTTCATAATGTTTGGATTGAGTTAATGCCCTGAAATTAACTGCCATCCGGCTTCGAAATGACGCCACTTGGTGAATGGCGGGGTTGACTGGGTGAATCCTTCCCTGGCGGGCAGGGAATATCTTATCTTGCATGAAAGTTTACGGCTATGGTACGCGGCAGAATATATATGATGATGTTGGCGGGATGGATGAGCATATCCGTCGGAGCAGCCGCGCAGGATTCCCTGTACAATAAGAAAGGATCCACCAAAAAGTCGGTCACCAAGGCGGCGGGTAGCCTCAGCCGTTCCTTATCCAAAGACAACAACGAACTGCAAACGGCGATAGACTATGAGGCACTGGCCAAAGAACTGGCGGTCAAGGGCGAATACGCAAAGTCGGAGGAGTATTACAAGAAAGCGCTGGACATCTATAACCGCATCGGCCATTCCAATGCCGCCCCGGCCAGCCGTGCCCTTGCCCAGTGCAGGAAGAGCAGAAAAGATAAAGTCTGCGATCATGAATTACCAGGCCGCAGGAAACCTCAGTTACGATACGCTGCTGGGGAAGGCGAATTTCAACGATGCCAACAGGTTGCTGAATACAGGCAATCCCCGTGCGCAGCGAGACTATGCCCAGTCCAACGTCACTATTTTCGAGAAGGAAGGCAAGCCTGCCGAAGCCGCCAATGCTTACAGGCAGCTGGGGAACAGCCTCTTCCTGGAAGATAACAAGAAGGAAGCCATAGATAACTATAAGAAAGCCATCGAGAAGAGCGAAAATACAGGTGAGATCTCGGAGCTGAGCAAGGCCATTTCTGATGCATACGTTGCGGAAGATAATGTGGACGCGGCCATCCGCAACAGCGAGGCCATCCTGGACAAGGCGAAAGCAGATCAGAACACCGAATTGCAGATCCTCCAGCTGCAGGACCTTGCCCGCCTGTACCTATCCGACCAGCAGCCGGATAAAACGGGTCAGTTGCTGGAAGAGGCATATATGCTGGCTTTCAGAAGCGGCAATACCTCCAGGGCGAAAGACTGCCTGCTGGCGCTCACGGATTACTATAAGCGCCAACGTAAAGACGCCGTGGCCATCTCCCGGTACGATAGTTTCCTGCATAACCTCGATTCCCTCATCCGTACAGACAGCTCCTGGTAGACGCCAACCTGTTCGACATCACCGAAGGAAAGATCAAAGACCTGGAGCGCGAAAAAGCATTGCAGCTGGCCCTGATCAGCAACAAGAATACGCTGAACTATATCCTGATCGCATCCGTATTCGGGATGGCGGTGCTGATGTTCTTTATTATCCGCTCTCTGCGGGCCATTAAGTATAAGAACAAGAAGATCGCCTTGCAGTCGCTGCGCAGGGAAATGAACCCGCATTTCATCTTCAATAGCCTCAATAGCGTAAATCAATACATCGCCGAGAATAATGAGATGGAGGCGAATAAATACCTCACCTCCTATTCAGGGCTCATGCGGAACGTGATGGAGCATTCGAATAAGGACTTTGTGCCCTGGCCGTGGAAGCAGAGCAATTGCGGCGGTACCTGGACCTGGAGCAGCTGCGGTTCAGTGATAAGTTCGTGTACGTCCGGATATCGACGAAACCCTGGATCCCGACGCCGTTATGGTCCCCAATATGCTTATCCAGCCCCATTTGGAGAATGCGGTATGGCATGGTCTGCGGTATAAGGAAACCAAAGGCCTCCTGCAGGTCTGTTTCCGGAAAACGGACAGACCATCTCCGTCACCATTGAAGACGATGGCATCGGCCTGGAGAAGAGCCTCGCATTGAAGACCGTGCACCAGAAGACGCACCAGTCGCGCGGGATCACCAATACCCGGGAACGCATCCACCTGCTGAATGATATTTATGGCCTCGATATCCGGCTGGATATGCAGGATCTCCCGGCAACCGGCGCCACCGGTACGCGGGTGGTACTGCAACTCCCTTTAATGGACAAACATGCATCAAACAGGAAAGATCACATCGGTCATCGTTGAAGACGAAGCCGCGGCCATCGTGGCGTTGCAGAATTACCTCCGGAAGTTTTGTCCGCAGGTGGAAGTCGTGGGCACGGCCCAAAACAGCCGGGAGGCGGTGGAGGTGTTGCATGCCCTGCAGCCGCAGCTGGTATTTCTCGATGTAGAGATGCCGTTCGGCAATGCGTTCGACGTGCTGGACGGCTGCCAGGATCTCCGGTTCGAGACCATCTTCGTGACAGCCTTTTCTGAATACTCCCTGCGGGCGCTCAATCAGAGCGCGGCGTATTACCTGCTGAAGCCCGTGAGCATCGAAGAGCTTATCCTGGCGGTGAATAAGGTGCAGCAACAACTCCAGCAGCAGCAATGGATCAACCGCAACCGGATCATCATGGAAAACTCCCGCGAGAGCAATCCGCCATGCAGCAGGTGATCCTCCCTACCCTGGATGGTTTTGATGTGGTGAAGATGCAGGAGATCGTCCGGCTGAAGGGCAACGGTAACTTTACGGATGTATATCTATCGGACGGTACCCGGAAGATGGTCTGCCGTTTCCTGAAGCATTTCGCTGAGATGCTGCCCCACCCTTTTGTGCGGGTCCATAAATCGCATATGATCAATATCCATTACGTGCAGTCGTATCATAAAGGCGCGGGCGGGTATGTGCACCTGAACGACGGTACCGAGGTGGAGGTGTCGGCCGCGTATAAGGACAGCCTGCTAAAGGCTTTTCAGTAATGACGAATAATCAGTTAATTTGCCAGACCAGCGTGTACCATGAGTAATAAACTTTCCCCGGGGCTGAAGATATCCCCGGCTATGATATGGATCAGCTCCATCCTGTTGGGGCTGCTCTCTTCCGTACCACAACTCGCTTCCCGGCAATTTAATGCAGCGGAAGCCGCGGTCAATGCAGCCATTACAGCCACATTTGCCCTTTTGATGTGGTATTTTAATATTTATGTATTGTGGCGTCGGACGAATAAGCGCCGTAAGCAGGGGATATCTTACAAGCAGCTTTTGAGCAGCCTTCTGTTCGGGCTCGTGGTGATGTTCGTGCTGGCATATATCCAGCAACTGATCCTCTCCCATATTGAGTTCGGGCCTACGATGCTGATGGTGGAAGTGCGGGGATTCTCATCAACCTGGTGTTTTACATGTTCCTGCATCTGTTGCAGCAGAACCATGAGAACCAGCATGTGAGCATGGAGCTGGAGCGCACGCGGACAGATCATCTCAGCGCGCAATACGAGCTGCTTAAGCAGCAGGTAAACCCGCATTTCCTGTTCAATAGCCTCAATACGCTCAAGGCCATGGTCGAGAGCGGAGAAGAAGAGGCGATCCCGTTTATTATCAAGCTTTCCAATTTCTACCGGTATACCCTGGAAAGCCGAAAGCTGGATCTGATACACGTCCGCGAGGAAATGGACATCCTGTGCGCATATCTTTTTCTCCAGAAGGCCCGATTCGAAGATGGACTGATGTTTCATAACGAGTTGCCGCCAGCGGTGATGGACACCCTCCTGCCGCCATTTACGCTGCAATTGCTGGTGGAGAACTGCATCAAGCATAATGTGGTATCATTAGACAAGCCATTACATATCCGCTTGTATGAATCCGGGGAAGATAGTTGTGGAGAACCCGGTGCAACGTAAGACCGGCGAAGACGATTCGCTTGGCGTGGGCCTCGAAAACATCCGTCAGCGCTATAGCCACCTGAGCGGCGCGGATGTAGAGATAGTGAACGGTCCTGAATTATTCCAGATTAAATTACCATTGATATATGCAGATCATCATCGTTGAGGACGAACTGAAAACGGCGCAATCTCTGGAACGGACGATCATGTCCCTCAAGCCTTCCTCTACGATCGCGGGGCGCTACCAAAGCGTGGAAAGCACCGTAAAGGCCCTTTCCGAAGGCCCGATGCCCGATCTTATCTTTATGGACATCCAGCTGGCGGACGGGCGATGCTTCGAGATATTCCGGCAGGTGAAGATCACCTGCCCGGTGGTGTTCTGCACCGCTTTTGACGAGTTTACGCTGGAGGCTTTTAAAAGCAACGGGGTGGATTATATCCTGAAACCCTTTACTAAAGAAGACATAGGCGAAGCGTTGCGGAAGGTGGACGAGCTGAAGAACTTCTTCCAGCAGAAGGCTACGCCCGATCTCACCGACCTGCTGGCAAAACTGGCGCCTCCTCCAACCGGGAAGACTACCTTCCTCGTCTTCCAGCATCAAAAATACAAGACCATACATGTAGACGATATTGCGCTTTTCTATATCAAGTACGACGCTACCTGGATACTCTGTTTCGATAAGCAGCAATATCCAATCAGCCAATCGCTTGACCAGATAGCGCAGGCCGTATCTGCGAGACAATTCTACCGGTTGAACCGGCAAAACCTCGTGAATTTTAAGGCAATTAAAGAAGTGGAGCCATACTTCCTGCGTAAGCTGCTGGTGAAGCTGTCTGTAGAAACTCCGGATAAGCTGACGGTGAATAAGGAGAAGTCGCACGACTTTCTATCCTGGATGGAATCTCGTTAATATAATGCTGATATAGAAAAAGCCTGACGGATGTCCGTCAGGCTTTTTCTATTTGGAGGGGGCGTCAGATTGCCGGTGCGTATGTGACCGGGTAAAGCTTCCGGAACATAGTGTAGGTGATGCTGACAATAGTAAATGCGATGATGGCGTCTATAGTTGCGGAAAGTCCCAATACCGCGATCTTCGACAGGAAGGCGAACAGGATATCGAAGAAGATGCCTGCGAACACCCACTCTTTGAGCCGGAGCAGTTTATTGGGTACAAGCAGTACGGCTATGCCTGTCAGCTTGAAAACTCCGAGGATATAAATGAAGTGGGACGGGTATCCGAGTTGTCGGGTAATGTCCCAGACGATGGGGTTGCGCGTCAGTTCGAAAAGGCCGCTGGCGCCAAACCAGAGGGATAAGAGTATGGCGCCGGTCCAGTAAGCGATGAGGGTGGTAGTGCGTGTCATGATCTTTGTGTTTTGAGTGATTTGATGACACGAAGTTGAGGAAGGAAAGGCGGGCAGGCCAGTCTTTTTAGGGGAAACGGACAAACGGGGCGCCAGGCAGACAGCCGGGCGCGCTATTTTTTGGTGACGATCTTACGGTAATCCTGTCCCCATTGAATCATGGCCATGATGATGTTGCTGAACGTGTGGCAGTATTCGGTCGGCTCATATTCCACCAGCACCGGGGATGCATCGTAAACTGTCCGCTTCACGAGTTTGTTCATCTCCATTTCCTTCAGTTCCTTCGAAAGCATGCGGGTGGTAATCCCGGGAATGCTCCGCTCAATCTCCCGGAAGCGGCGGTTGCCGGCGCAAATCGAGTTCATGATCGGCAGGCGCCATTTGCCGCCGATGAAATAAAGCGTGTCCTGCAGGGCACGCAGCTCGTCTGCCTGGTTTCTATGCATTACGTGTTCGCTCATAGTGGTATACTTGGTGATACTGGTTACAAATGTATACCATTTCGACGGTACCTTTGCTAAAAATATTACAGATGAAAAAGTTTAGCAACAAAGTAGCGATAGTAACCGGTGGCAATAGCGGCATCGGGTATGCAACGGCACAGGCGTTGGTAAAAGACGGCGCAACAGTGGTGGTGACCGGCCGAAGGAAGGAAGCGATCGAAAAGGCGGCAGCGGAAATAGGCGCTTTACCGGTTGTGGCGGATCAGTCCAGCCTCAGTGACATTGACGCACTGGTAGACCACGTGAGGGAGCAGCATGGCAAGGCGGATATACTATTTATCAACGCGGGTGTACTGGGAGAAAGCACCCTGATTGAAGAGGCCGCAGAGGTAAACTTCGATAATGTGATGGATATCAACTTCAAGGGTGCCTACTTCACGCTGAGCAAATTCGTTCCGGTGTTGGCGGATGGCGCTTCGGTGGTGGTGTTGTCTTCCATCATGGCCAATGTGACAAAGGCCAAAAGCTCGATCTACCAGGCCAGCAAAGCGGCACTGAATTCCATTGCCAGGACCGCTGCAGTGGAACTCGCGCCCCGGAAGATCCGCGTCAATATCGTTAGCCCCGGGCCCACGAAAACGCCCGTATTGGCAAACAGTGGCTGGGATGCCGCCACAGTAGACGCTTACTACGAGAAAGCCGCAGGTGAGGTGATCCCGCTGGGTAAATTAGGTGAGGCGGAAGACGTAGCGAAACTGGTCTCCTATCTGAGCGATGACGCGGCTTCTTTTATTACGGGCAGCGAATTCGTGATCGATGGAGGGATGACGCTCTAGTTTATTGACAAAGCCTCCTGGAATATTCAGGAGGCTTTGTTTATTGTGTATGAAACATCTACGGCATCATCGACGGCCTGAATTCCAGCAGATAGCGGATGCGCGCTGTGCTATCCTGTATGTGGCCGTTGACGGGCGGTGGATTTCCTTCTTCTACATGGTACCGTATTGCCCCGTCGGCGGCAGAGACCTCCAGTTTTTCCACGCTCAGCAACTCGCCGTTGATCTTGCTGCCGTACCACATTGGGTTATCGTGATACCGCCAGGTAACGAAAGTGTACCGCTCCCCTGCCTGGTGGCTGCCGTTTCCGGAAAGCGCGGCATCATAGGCGGTCTTGTTGCCATAGAGGATGGACATTGTTTCGAGTTGCTTATTGACGGCATGCGAAATAACGTGCTGGTCGCCTGCGTCATAGACGATGCGGGTCTTATTGTTTTCAGGAACCTGTTTGCAGGAGGCAATGAATGCGGTGATGGCAAGTGCCGTAAAAAGTATTGTTTTCATATTATTTTGCAGGATTGAGAGCTAAAGGAACGTTGAAGAGGAATCCGGTGGGTTTGGCGAGCTGGCGGTGGCAGCTGATGCAGGAAGTGACGGCGAATTGGGCGTTCTTGCCTGTGGGCGTCAGGTTGTCGCCATTGAACTTAGCGAAGCCCCAGCCTTCGGTATCCTTGTATTTCGCGGCGTCTTTGACCATAAACTGCGCATTGATGAATTTCCCCGGCCGCACTTCTCCATATTGATTTTCGATCTGCTCCCATACGGCTTTGACAACAACGGCGCCATCGGGCCAGGGCTGGAACTGCTCATCACCGATCGCTTTAACCGCGATATCATTTCCATAGATCACGCGCATAGACTTATCGTAGAGCGTGCTCATGCTGATTACTTTCCAGGATTTGAAAGCATCTGAATAGACGATGCCGTTGGGCGACACGGGTGCATCCGTGCGTTGGGATTTAGAATCCCTCCAGCGCTCATATGCGGCATTGGCAGCCTTAACGGTATTACTGTCTGCGAGCTTATTATCAGTAATGGAAACGACGTAGTTTTGGATCGTTTCTACTTCCCCGGCGTTACCCGGGCGCCCGGGTGCACGGCGGCATAGCGTGCGATGGGCATCTTTCCAGCCTTCACCATATTGAGGATGCTCCAGAATTTGCCGACCTGTTCTTTGTGAGATAACTTCCCGAATTCGGAGAAATTCAATACTTCCTGGCGCGTTCCACGTCAGCGTTTACCTGCCAGGAAATTGGCGCAATCTTATTATACCAGGGTAGTTCCTGGTTGTTGGAGTGGCAGTCGTAGCACGACCTTTCCAATATGGCCATCACTTCCTTCGGCGCCTGTATTTCCGCAATTACAGGCCTGGTTTCAAGCGGTTCGCGGATGCATTGCAGGACTACGAGCAAAGCAACCGGAATGGCGGCTATTTTCCAGGCGAGGTGTTTTTGCGTTTCGGTTTATTCGTTTGCATGTGCATGGGTTTTAAGCAAATCTATCTGCCGCTGAGGTAAGGGCCGAGGACGATGCCGGGGAGCCGGACACTTGTCGCCGCGAACCGGACAGCGGTAGCCTCGAAAAGTAGTCCATCCCAATGAACCTGCCGATGGGTAAATGCTGGGAAATATTGAAGGTTGAGAATGCCTGTTTAAAGGGGTAATCCGTCCGGTTGCGGGTAACTGTCCTTTCCTGCAAGCCGACGTGGCGATAGTTTTGGGAATAAATCAAATGCATATGAACACGATAAAGAATATTGGCAAAAGTGTTTTATTACTGGCATTGCTGGTTGGCACCGGGGCATTTTACGCCCGATACCCGGATAATAAAGTGGATATTGATCCGGAAGACGGTAAGGGGTTTGCCGTTGTGGAACTGTATACGTCTGAGGGGTGTTCCAGCTGTCCCCGGCGGATGCCCTGATCAGTGAGTTGCAGCAGCAGGACGTTAACGGGCAGCTGTATATTCTATCTTTCCACGTTGATTATTGGGATCACCAGGGCTGGAAAGACCGCTTCAGCGACAGGGCTTTCTCCTGCGGCAGCAGCAGTATGCACGCTGGCTTCATGTACCTACGGTATACACGCCCCAGCTGATCGTTAACGGGCAGAGCGAGCATATCGGGTCAGACGGTAACGCGGTGTCTGCCGCGGTCAACCAGGCGCTTCGCCAGCCGGTTTCCGTCAATTACAACTGCAAGCGCATGCCGAAGGGCAACAAGTTATCGTTTCATCTGATACGAAACCGGAAGCGGGTAAGGAATTGCTGCTGGCGCTGGTACAACGGCAGGCAGAGAGCCGGGTAAAGGCGGGTGAGAATGTGGGCAGGCAACTAGCCCATGTCCAAATCGTCCGTGACCTGAAGACGGTCTCGGGCAAGGAAACCCGGTTCAAACTACCGCAAGGCGCGGCCGGGGAGCAATGGGAAGTGATCGGGTGGTTGCAGGACTCCCGGACGGGGCGGATCTCCGATGCGGTAAGGGCCCGCTGGTAAAGGAAAAGGTGGCATTGGGAGTGCCACCTTTATATCGGAAGAAATTGAAGTCAATAGAGTTTATCAACCTGCCGCGGGCTTGGGCAACGAGGGCTGTACTTTCCGGGTACGGTAGGCCGTTTGCCGGCGGATTTCCTTGATGCCGGTCATCTTCTGCGTATGCGGGTCCCAAACTTTCAGTTGCAGGCAGGCGCGGATGTCTTTCCAGCTCAGCGAGGTGGTAGTAGCGGTCTGCAGCTCGGGGATCTGCGCATACGCTTCCGGCAGGCGGTAGAACGGGATGCGGGCATTCAGGTGGTGGATGTGATGGAGGCCGATATTGCCTGTAAACCACGCCATCAGCGGGCTCATCACCATGTGGCTGGACGACAGCAGTGCAGCGTCTTCATAACACCATTCCTCTTTCGTATTGAAAATTACGCCGGGGAAGTTGTGCTGTGCGTAAAACAGGTATGTCCCGATTGCGCAGGCGATAAATACCGGTACCAGCAGGAATAAGATCCGGAGATCCAGCCGGCAGTGATCACTACTACGGCCGAAAGCGCGATATGCACTACCAGCGCGATCAGTGCGTCATAATGACGGCGGGGGCTGGCGACAAACGAGTTAACGCACATCCCGATCATGAACATAAAAAGGTAGCCGAAGAGGATCGTCAGCGGGTGGCGGGTAAACAGGTACATCCTGCGGTCTTTACGGCTCATATTGGCGAAGCCTTCCGCCGTGGCCACGGGATAAGAGCCTATGCTGGCGCTATAGAGCTTGGAATTGTGCTGATGGTGATAGTCGTGCGAGCGTTTCCAGATGCTGGTGGGTGCCAGGATGTAAATGCCGAATATGGTCATGATGGCATTGGCTGCAGGACTGTTCTTCAGAATGGAATGGTGCAGGTAATCGTGGTAGATGATGAACATCCGAACGATCAGCAGGCCGGACAGTACGCTGAAGGCGATCCTTACGCCGAGGTAAGGGATCATCAGCGTGGCGGTCAGCGACGCAATGAGGAGGCATAAAGTAGAGAGCGTGTACCACCAGCTCAGGGAGCGTTTCTCCTGGGCGAATGGCTTGGTGGCGAGAATCAGTTGTTTTCCTTCTAACATTGCGTGCTTTTAAACGGTGGCTGGTGTTGGTGTCTCAGTCTGTTGTTGTCTTTTATGCTTCCATCTCCGGTGCGTCCACAGCCAGGTAGCCGGCTGGGCGATGATGTCGGCTTCGAGCCTGGCGGTATGGAGGGTAGTGATTTGCCCGGGGCTTCCTGTGCGGGGCTTTCAACGAGCACTTCTGCGGAAACCGAGTAATAGCCGCGTTTGAGGCGGGTGACGGAAACATACACTACCTGGTAGTTCATTTTAGAGGCGATGCGCTCGGTGCCGGTAAAAACGGGTGTGTCCTGGTGGAGGAACGGCACCCACTGGGCAGTATCCGGCCGCGGGGACTGGTCAGCGATCAGGGCGGTAGCGTTGATCTCTCCCCGGAGCTTTACCATTTCCCGGAAAGTGTCCTGCATGGCGATGAGCTTGGTGCCGAAGCGAGTCCGCATATTGTACATCAGCCCGTTGAAGTGCTTGTTGCCAAGCGGATGATATACAACGTACAGTTGTTGCGGGCAGAGGATGCTGAAAGAATTGCCCGCCCATTCCCAGTTGCCTTTGTGCCCCATTACCAGTACTACGCTTTTCCCTTCGGCATGCAGCCGCTTGAAAAGGGCGACAGTTTCCGGCGTGAGGGCGCAATGCCGGAGCATGGCAGCCTTGCTGATGGTCAGTGTTTTGAATGTTTCCAGGAACAGATCGCAGAAATAACGGTAGAAATCCCGGCAGATGCGGTCGCGCTCCGCTTCGGTTTTATCCGGAAACGAATTGGCCAGGTTCTGGCGAACGACTTTCTTACGATACCCCGCAACATGATAGATCAGGACGAAAAATACGTCTGACAACAAATACAGCAGCGGAAACGGAAGAATACTGATCAGGTAAACGACCGGTAGCAGCAGGTAATAGAGAACTATACTCAAAATGGCACAAGTTGTAGGTTGCGTGACAAAATACAAAAATACCTTTCTAAAACACAATTAAGGATAGATTATTGTGAATCAATTTATAATATTCTGTTAAAATCTATTACCTGAAGTGGTGAATTGGGCCGGTAAATTGTTGTTATATGCTGCCGGAACATAAGCGCATGGCCGTTTGACGGTCCGGTCTGACTATATAACGGTGAAAATGGAAGCGACCCTATTGTTATGTCGAAATTCTTATAAGGTCAGTGCAATAATGCCGGCGTCCCTGAAATACTGTATTTCAAGAAGATAGAGATATCAGCGGCACGCAAATTGCGGCCTGCCGGGTTATGAGAAAATTGGGATTAGCTTTTTTGTTGATGTTTGTGGTTTGTACAGTCCATGCACAGTTTTCGGATTCCACGCATTATTACTTCAAATACGGCTCCACCGGCTCCGTCAACAAGACGCAGGACGGCGCCTCGTACCTGCTCAACAACGGGCTTACCTTCAAAGTGAGCAAGAAGAACATCGTACTGAACGCTGATATGGGATATATCTTTGGCAAGCAGGATGACGCCCGTACCAACAGCGACTTCTCTGCCTCCCTGAACTTCAATCTTTACCCGGGCGAAGAGCGGCGGTTTTATTATTGGGGTTGACCAGTTACCTGAAAAGTTACTCACTTAAAGTAAACGACCAATTCCAGGGCGGCCTGGGTGCGGCGTATGAACTCATAGATAAGCCCGTGGCAAGACTAAATATCAGCAACGGCATCCTGTTCGAGAACAACGACCTGCTGCTGAAAGACACGATACAGGACGTTTACCATACCTTCCGTAACTCCCTGCGCGTACAATATAAATTTACCATTAGTAAGATCTTCGTACTGGAAGGCACGCATTATTACCAGCAATCTTTAAGTTACCTGGACGATTACATCCTGAAAAGCACAAATGCATTGTCGGTTAAGTTGCGATCATGGCTGGCGCTGACGGCGGCTTTGAATTACAACAAGATCAACCGGACGGAACGGGAAAACCTGTTCATGAATTACGGGCTGACATTCGAGAAGTATTTCTGATTATTTGTCCTTCAGCTCGATCCAGACCGGCGCATGGTCGCTGGATTTCTCCCAGCCGCGGACGTATTTGTCGACCCCGCCGTTTTTCAGCCTGCTTTGTATAGACGGGCTGAGCAGAAAGTGGTCGATACGCAGCCCGGCATTACGGCCGAAGGCGTTGCGGAAGTAATCCCAGAAAGTATAGATGGTTTCTTCAGGATAGAGTTTGCGGAGAGCATCGGTCCATCCCTGAGAAAGGAGCCTTTCGTATGCCGCGCGGGTCTCTGGCCGGAAGAGCGCATCGTCAAGCCAGCGTTCGGGTTTATAAACGTCGCGTTCTGTGGGGATGACGTTATAGTCGCCCGCGAGCACCACCGGTTTTCCGGAGGAAATGAGTTCCTGTGCATGGAGATGGAACCTTGCAAACCAGCTGAGCTTATAATCGAATTTAGGTCCCGGTGCGGGATTTCCGTTCGGCAGATACAGGCAGCCGAGGGTGATGCCCTGCACTTCTGCTTCGATGTAGCGGCTATTTACGTCTTCCGGATCGCCGGGCAGCACGCGGGTGATTTCTGCCGGCATACCGTGCCGGGAAAGGATGGCCACACCGTTCCAGCTTTTCTGGCCATGCCAGATCGCCTGGTACCCTGCGTCCTGGATAGCCTGCAGGGGGAATTTCTCTTCCGGGGCTTTCAGCTCCTGCAGGCAGGCGACGTCCGGCCTGCTTTCATCCAGCCAGCGTAACAATACGGGCAGACGGCCGTTTACGCCGTTCACGTTATAGGTGGCTACTTTCATTTGCCGAAGATAGGACATTCTTCCCAAGGGGTAATTATCCCATAAACGGCTATTTGCGCTATATTTGGAATGGTTATGAAATGGATTACCCGGGAACGCCCCAAGATAGACAGACTTGCCTGCCCATGGCTCATCCGCCGGTTTATTGACGCGGACGCGGAGATAATATATGTGCCTTTCGACCAGGTCATCCCGCTTGCCGCATCTCTCGGCGCCACGCCTTTCGATATTCCCTGTGTGGAATACACCCATCACGAAGACCAATGCACCTTCGATTACCTTATTGCCCGGCATAATATTTCCGATCCGGCAGTGCAGGTGATGGCGCCAATCGTTCGTGGTGCAGACACCGACCGGCACGAACTTGCGGCACAGGCGTCCGGACTTTGGGCAATATCCGCCGGACTTGCCTACAACGAACCCGACGATCAGCGCCTGCTGGAAAAAGGCATGCTCCTGTATGATGCGCTCTATAGCTGGGCACAGCACCTCCGGCATGTCAGCCACACCCAGCAGCCGTTCGAGAACCTGTTGCTGGAAGTGTTCCAGAAGTTTCTTCATCAGCAGGCATCTAAAGGCAAAAAGGTGCCCGACTGGGCAAAGGAACTCCGGGAGCTCATTCAGGACCAGATAGACACTAATCTCAGCCTGAGCCTGAAAGGCCTCTCCGATACCCTGCAGGTACACCCTCCTATCTCTCCCGCGAGTTTTCCAAGTACTTCGATAACCTTTCTTTCGGCGATTACATCCGCAAACTGCGCATCGAGAAAGCCATCCAGCTGCTGGAAACCCGGCATAGCCTCACCGAGATCGCTTACCTGACGGGTTTCTCCGATCAGAGCCATTTTACACGCATATTCAAAAAGCATACTGGCAAAAGCCCTTCCGAATTCCGGAAGCAACTTCCTCAAAAGTAAAATCCGTACAAAGCGGAGTTATTTACGTGCTATTTTCCGATGCCCAACCGTCCGAAATTGCAGGTATGAACGCTTCCTCAAATCTGCTCCGCAGTATTCGCTCCGCGACCTTCTTGTGTATTTCCTCCGCCTCGGTACCGGGGCTTCGGGGCCCCGTGGCGCTGGTCGGCTATATGCACCGCGACCTCGTGGAACGCAAAGGATGGATCAGTGAGGAAGATTACCGCGAAGGCATGGCGTTGGCGCAGCTGGCGCCCGGTCCGCTGGCCGCGCAACTGGGGATTTACATCGGTTACGTTCATTACGGGATATGGGGCGCAACGCTGGCCGGGCTGGCGTTCGTGTTACCTTCATTCTTGATGGTGCTGGCGCTGGGCTGGGTGTATACCCTTTTGAAGGAATTCCCCTCATGCAGGCAGTATTCTACGGCGTCGGCGCGGCCGTGATCGGGATAATTGCCATAGGCGCCTGGAAACTGACGACCAAGTCCGTAGGCGGAAATAAATGGCTTATTGGCTTGTATTTACTGTCAGCCGCCTATACGGTGATCTTCGAAACGGAGAACGTCTGGTTGTTTTTGGGCGCGGGCGTGTTGTATTGGTGGGTGAAATCTCCGCCTAAAGGTATCCGGTGGTCCGGCCGGGGTACGGCTTCTTTGGTGTTAATGCCTCTGCTGCAGGGCGCAGGGGAAAGCAACAGTGGCGTTTTGTGGAAGATATTGCTGTACTTCACGAAGGCGGGGGCTTTTGTATTCGGCAGCGGGCTGGCCATCGTTCCTTTTTTATATGGCGGGGTAGTGAAGGAATACGGCTGGCTGAATGAGCAGCAGTTTGTGGATGCGGTAGCCGTGGCTATGATCACCCCCGGCCCGGTGGTGATTACCGTCGGGTTTATCGGGTTCCTGGTAGCAGGGTTTCCCGGCGCATGCGTTGCCAGTTTCGCTACTTTCTTCCCCTGTTATTTATTCACCGTTTTGCCGGCGCCGTATTTCCGTAAATATGGGAAACATCCTGCTATTAAAGCATTCGTGGATGGGGTGACCGCGGCTGCGATAGGCGCTATATCCGGCGCGGTGATCGTATTGGGGAGGCGCTCCTGACCGACGGCTGGACCATTGGCCTGGCAGTAATAACGGCACTGGTGCTCTATCGTACCCGAAAGGTGCCGGAGCCTCTGATCATTCTACTGGCAGCGCTGGCGGGTATCGCATTGAAAGCGCTGTTCCCTTGATTGCTAATCCATCAACCACATGTATATGAAGACTTGTTTACTCATGAGCCTGCTGCTCATGGCCAACCATTTGCTGTCTGCACAATCCTCCGATTCGACTGTCAACCGTACGCGCCGTAAAGTGTCCGTTGGACTGGAAGGCATGGCAGGCGTCTCTTTCGGCGATCGTACCATTGCGTTTAACGTAGGCGGCCCCCACCTGAAACTGAAAGTCGGAAAAGACGTCGGTATTGCGCTGGCCGCTTTCCCTTCGTTGTTGATCGTAAGCGGCAAAGCGGAGCCACGGCTTGGAATTGGGCCACGCTTGGATTACCGGAGCCTGGTGCTGATCGTGCCGGCGTTTTTTCATAATAAGTCCGATGCCTGGATATGGACGGCAGGACTGGGTTACAAATTTCATTGATGAAAGCGTAGGCATTTACCGGGACACCATCTGGTTCAGTTCGGTAAGGTTGTGGATGGCGTCTCCGATGGTGTTATTGAAATAGACGAATACGTCTTTGCCTTCCCTTCGCCACGCCCGTATCTGCCTGCACCTGAAGCGGAGATGGGTAGCGGCATATCCGCCTTTGTAATCGCCGGCGGGGCCATGGAAGCGGAGGTAAACGAACGGCGCCGCGGGGTTAAGGCGCTCGTTGGCTGAGCGGGGCATATCATGCAGTACGATACTGGCGCCCGCTTCATCGGCCATTGCGTATGCCTCTGGCGTATACCAGGAAGCATGCCGCAGTTCCAGGGCTATTTTCCATTGGCCGGAAATGTCTTCAGAGCGGATGAGAGACAACAGGCGGGCCGTTTTCTCCAGGAACTGTACGGATGCCGCGGGCGGTAATTGCACGAGCAGGCAGCCTTTTTGCTGCCGGCGCCTTCTATAACGCTCATGAACCGGGTAACGTCTTCGTCGCGGTACGCGAGGTCTTTCACATGGGTGATGCCGCGCCAAAGCTTGTAGGTGAAAGTGAACCCAGCGGGCACCTCTTCCGTCCACCGTTTTACCGTATTGGCCATTGGCACGGTATAGAATGAGCGGTTGATCTCGATACTGTTGAATAAGGATGCGTAATATGCCAGCCTGCTTTTATCCTTGTATGCGGGTGGAAATGCCTGTTTATTGGGGACGGGCAGCACGAGGCCGCTGGTTCCGGAGTGGTAAAGTCCTGTCTGCTTTTCTTTCATAACGATCGCTTTATCGTTATGTATCATGCAAAAATCCCACCAGCCGTATCATCCGTTTGCGCCTGCGTGGGCGGCATCGGCCACCATATCGCACAGGATCTGCATGTCTGCGGCTGTTACCCATTCCGGGGCCTCCTGAAAACAGCATGACCACCGGGATTGAGACCGGGTGAAATGTGCGAGGTAGAAATCGTCAATTTGTAGAAACCAGAGGCCTCCGGTGCCGGAGACTTCCTTCAGTTCCACTTTGCGCTGTTGTTCGCCGAATGTTGCCAAGTAGCGGATGGTCTTCATTCCGCGAAAGTGTGGAGAATATCGGTCTTGATGGCTGGCGTAAGGCCCAGCAACCCCAAAGTTTTACCAATTATTTATTCAAAGCATATTTAAGATTGTCGAACAGGCGTTCGATAAGCCGCCGGTCGTGCGTAATTATTTCGGCTTCCCCTTTCGATTCGTGCCTGAATGCGATTTGTTTGCCATAATTCGTAATAAGGCCGGTTGGAAAATGCACCGTCACAAGGTATGTCTCTATATCGCCCTGATTGGTTCTTTCGGTATTGGTCGTCAGGGAAATGGCATGCACGGTGCCGGTTATGGATCCATACTCATTATATGGGTAATCGTCTAATTTAACGATCACTTCCTGTCCGATCTGCACTTTCCCCGCTCCGAACGCCGGCAGCGTTACTTGTCCATAGGGCGACCGGTCTGTAGGTACCACAGCGAACACGGGCTCCTGTTCTTGCACGTACTGGTTATCTGTCCAGAACTTCAGGAACTGCAGTTTCCCTTCAAATGGGGAGCGGAACAAATAACGTTGTTCCCATAATGTTATATTGTCTACCAGGTCGTTATAGGCGGCCAGTAATCCGATTTCCAATTCTTTTTGCTTTTCACTTTTTTGCACCGTTATCTCTGCGATCCTACTCATGGTTTGCTGGGCCTGTTTTTTAGCGTCTATCTGACTGCTATATGCCATGGAAACCCCGGCCCTTGAGCTCAGATAGCTCATGCTGGTCCGGTCGAGCTCTGCTTCTGCAGCCACCTTGCCGGCAAACAGTAAAGAATCGCGTTTCAGGAATTTTCCTGAATATTCCAGGCTGCGTGTATTAATACCGATCCGCTCGCTACTGAAAGTGATTTCGCTGACCTGGTGTTTGTGAAGATCCTGGAGCGCCATTATCTGTTTGTCATATAACTGATCGTTTATAAAGTTTGACATTTGATGCAAGCTTGCGAGAAAGACATAGTACTTCGTGGTGAGCGTTCCGAGGGAGGCGGTTGCCGGTAAGCGGGAAAGAATAGTTGTGTTGCGTGCATTGTTAGGATCGAAACCGGTTAAAATCTGCCTGATCATCCGGAGGGTGTCGTACGATGTGGCGTTTTCTATCCAGGCTACCACATCGCCGCTTTTAACATCAGATTGCGAAGAAATATCATTCAGCCTTATTTTACCCGCCGCATTTGCAACCAGTTTTATTGGAGCAACAGGCGTATTGACGGTGAGCTTTCCCCGGATTATATCAGGATAGCGAATCAGCCAGCCAAATGCGATCATTGTTACAAACAGGAATAAAACGATAGCCGTTACCCTGAGCCCAAATCCAGATGGCATCCGCTCAATGATATCCCTTACTTCTTCCGTCCGGTCTGTCCCGAAATGGCTGGATTGTACCGCTACATGGTTGGCAGATTGCTTATTGTTCATGAGTGGTCTCATTTTTAAGGTAAGTGCTGGGGTATTTTCAGGGGCGGCACTTTCTGTTTTAAGTATCGGCGCGCTTAGATCTAACTGTGACTGTACCAGTTGGAAGTACCTGTTCTTGAGTTTCATTAAACGATCATGACTACCGACTTCAGTGACAAATCCGTCCTGCATGACGACAATCTGATCTGCTTTCCGGATAGTACTGAGCCGGTGAGCGACGACAACGACCGTTTTGTTTTTGAAGACATTGTCTAGTGCGGATACAATCTTCTGCTCATTGATGGTGTCTAAGGCATTGGTTGCTTCGTCGAAGAAAAGGTAATCGGGATCTTTGTAGAGCGCCCGGGCAATGAGTATCCGTTGTTTCTGTCCGCCGCTTAACCCTCTGCCTTGTTCGCCCATCATGGTCTGATATCCCAGGGGAGCTTTTCAATTTCTGTGGCTATATTGGCGGTCTCCAGCGCTTTTTTAGTTTATTGTAATCTATTTTTTCATCGTCCAGGACTATGTTATTCAGTATAGTATCGTTGAAGATCTTTCCGTCCTGCATGACGGCGCCACATTTATCCCGCCACTGTTTAAGGCTGATGTTATTGATATTCATGTTGCCTATCAGGATATCTCCGGCTGAGGGCTTGTATAGTCGCAGGATGAGTTTGAGGAGGGTGGATTTGCCGGATCCGCTGTCGCCAACGATGGCGGTAACCTTTCCTTCTGGTATGAGCAGCCGGATGTTTTTAGCACAGGGAGGCTATTTCTTGTATAAGCAAAGGATACGTTATTGAGTACCAGGCTTTTTATCTCAGGTAGGTCGATAGGATTGCTTCCAACATGTTCGTGTTCGTCTTCCAATTGATGGATTTCGTTCAGCCGCAGGAAACTCATTTTCGCAAATTGGAAGGAAACGATGAATTGAATAAATTGAGAGACCGGCCCATTTAGCATTCCGATGATGAATTGCGTGGAGATCATGACGCCGAACGTCATTTCTCCACGGATGACAGCTTTGGCACAAAAGAAGGTGATCGCCAGGTTTTTAATATTGTCGATGAATTGAGCACCCGGTTTTGTACATTATTAATGTTCATGGACCGGACGTTCACCTTATACAAACGAGCCTGAATATCTTCCCATTTCCAACGTCTTGGTTTTCGTAATTGTTGATTTTTATGTCCTGGATACCACTGATTGTCTCTACCCAGTAGCTCTGGTTACGAGATACCAGTTCAAAATATTCCCAGTCGAGTTTACGCCGCAGGCGTAGAAAACCTGTGACCCAGGCCACATACAACATACTTCCTGCTAAAAAGATATAGAAGATGGTGGCGTTGTAAAACGATAATATTATTCCGAACACTACGAAAGTAAGTGTTGAGAACACCATGTTCAGGGAATTATTCATAATGAAACTCCTGATTCGCTCATGGTCTTGCGCTCGCTGAAGAATATCTCCCAGCATTTTGTTTTCAAAAAACGTAATCGGCAAGAGCATCAGTTTGATAAGATAATCGGAAATGAGTGCAATATTTACCCGCGAAGTTACATGCAGCAGTATCCAGTCTCGCACCATATTGCTTAATAAAATGCTAACGTAAATCGCGATATTGGCGATAAGGACGATGTTAATGAAGTCCACGTCCCTTGTTTGAATACCGACATCTATGACAGCTTTTGCGATGAACGGCAGGAGGCCCTGGAGAATGGTTACCACCAACATCACTACGAGGAGGTTGAAAAAGCTCTTTTATAAGGCCGGAAGTACCCCAGGAAATTCTCGAACGTTTTCTTCTTTCCGCGCGCTCCGCGCCTTCCCGCTGATAAAAATCGGACTGTGGTTCAAGTACCATGAGTACGCCTTTGCCAGCTTCCTGGTCACGTATCCAATGTTTTGCAAATGCTTCTTTTTCGTACCGTGCATGCCCTCTGGCGGGGTCGGATACATATAGCGTTCCGGTACGTGGATTTGATTTATATACTACAATGAAATGGCTGTTGTTCCAATGAACGATTACAGGAAGCGGGATCTTTATAAGGAGCTCTTCTATTGTACATTTGAGCGACAGGCTGCGAAGCCCGATTTCCTCGGCTGCATGGCCCAGATCAAGGAATGAAACGCCTTCTTTACTGATACCGCACTTGTCGCGTAAGTATTGGAGACTGTAATATTTGCCATAATGTTTTGCAATCATCTTCAAGCATGCAGGGCCACAATCCATTGTATCCAATTGTCGGTCACAGGGAAATTGCTTAGACATAGGGTGGAAATATTAAAGGGTTAATCTTTTATGGCAAAAAGATAGTTTAATTATGCTAATATCAAAAATAAGTAAATGAAATTTGCAATACTTGTTTTATATTGAGGTGTCCCTGATTTGTTGTGATTGCAAACCCGTTTTCTTGTAAAGATGTAGCAGTTCCACTTTGAAAGCACAGTTGTTGATGTTTGCCCGTGAACTCCACATGATAAAAAGGATATAGTGCCTTGAATTACTCATTTATAATCAATCCCTTTAATCCCATGAAGAAAAAGCTAAAGCTCGCATTTGCTCAGTTGGAGCACGAATTAATGACTATCGATACAGCCGATGAATTAAAATCCATCAAAGGCGGATTCACCACAGATGACGTGATCAATTACTTTACCAATATCGGTTTCCAGTTTTCACAGGATTCCAGTGGTAACTATTCCGCATGGGGCCTGCATCAGGATCCGGCAACTTCAATAATGGTTCAGGAGATTACTGGACCTGGGAGACAGTGGATGGAGCTGGCATGGCAGCGGAACCGGGATCCTAATGCTCCCCATTACGGAGGAACACTATCAGGTATTACAGTCGTGGGCAGCGGCAACTCTTCTGGTGGCAGCGGAGACTGGCCGCCTAGCGGAGATAGCGGTGATACTGGCTGGAACGACAGTGGCGATTACTCATCAGGGTGGGATTATGGCAGCATGAACGGTTCATACGATTTCAATTACTTCCTCGACATGTATACTTCTCTGACCAGCAGTTCTTATTCCGATTACACTCCGACACCTCCGGCAGATCCGTATGATGGGCCATTTAAGCGGGATGCCAATGGTAATATCATCGCTACAAACACAGGTAACACAATCATGTACGATGCTGGTTCGGTTCAGTTGGAAATGCAACCTGTGATCATGAAAACCAAGGATGGGACGGATGTTATTGGTTATAAGGTGGTAGAAGCTTGTGATGTAAACGGTAATCCCGTTCCATTAACGGATAATCTCAAATCCAATTGCTTCGGTTATGCAACCGCCGGAGGCGAATATTGGTTCTTCGATAATCCTGCTACCGGAGGCGTTAATGAAGGTGCTGCCTATGATGCTGTAATATCTTCCATGTATGAGCAATGCTCCGCGGCGGATGCTACCCTTGCCGTAGTTTACCGAAACTATGGCGATCCGCTCCAGATGGCCTATCATGCGGGTGTCGTGAATCCTGATGGAACATTTACGGCTAAAGGAGCGACAGGTGAAGTGACAGACTACAGCAGTGAAGCTGCCTTCAGGGATGGTGGGGCTCCCGCTATGGGAGATAATTATTATACGATCGGTCAGATAATTTATTATAAACTGAAATGATGAGAAGGTTATTAATTCTATTCTTCTGTTCTTTCTTTTTTAACGGTCTGAGCGCGCAGAAAAAGCCGCTCAGACCCCTTAAAGATTGGGAGCGCATACACACAGTAACAGTCCTGGATACATCAAACCGATCCCTGTTCCGTATTCGGCCCGAAATATCGATGCTTCAAATTAATTATGATTTAGGCACCCCTCCGCATCGTTTGTGCAGTTCCGGGAAGATTCCTACAATATGAAAATGGAATATTACGACCTTAATTATAACGTAGATAACGATATCTTCGGCCGAAGACATCCGGGCCTGACATTACCCCAGTCGCCCCGTACCAATACAGAAGCAGAAAGCAGAGATTCCTGTACTGCGCACCAGATCAGCGGCGTGGCCGTATACAGGGATTCCCTGGTGTATAGCCTGTATCAATCGTGCAGCGGAAAACTGGTCGCGCGGCCTAAAAGAATGCCGCTCGGTAAATCCGCAATTTTCAAGGGCAACCTGTCTCAACTAGAGGCAGATCTTCTGGCGATTCCGGAAAGATTCCGGAACAACGAAGACACGATTGTCGTTTTTCGGGAGACGTTAGCGCAGCGGGTGTGTTGTCAGGCCTTGAATTGATTGTAGGAAAGACTTCGGAATATACCCGAAGAATCAGTAAGTTACTGAAAATACATGCGTCATCTTGGGTTCCCGGCCGGTCGTACGATACTAACAGGACGATGAGTACTAATGTAAGGATTTATATTGCAAATCAAAAAGACGGAACCGTCCGGGTGCAGTTTTCCCCGTCAGCTGGATATCATCACTGGCAGATAAAACGCTTATCCTAGGATCCCCCTTGAATTAGTTATGATTCACCTATACCTTATCGATTACTACCATCAGGCGAGCAGTGGGCTTACCACTTACGTGAACCTTTTAGGCACATATTTGACAAAAACTGAAGGGCTGAAACTTCATTACATCTGGGCTAAAAGCAACAGGTTCCGCGAGTTCTCGAAAGAAACCGATGATAAGGGCACCGAGCATTATCACCTCCCCGGGATATTGCTGTGGGCAATGATCCTCTTAACTTTGATGTTTGTATCGCAGACTACCTGCCAGAGAAATATCAGGGCGGGAGAATGTTGTCTTTCATTTCAACTGGATCAACCACTGCCCAATCGCTCAGTTGCTAAAGGAGAGGATTCCCTGTACCACGGTGCTCACCAAACACTGTATGCCCTGGCGCGATAACATTACCAATAATTATCCGCTCTTTCGCCTGATTAACTGCAAACTATTGTCGGGTGAAAACGGCCGCCAGCTCCATCCTGCGCTGCAACGAGAGCAGTTAGCCTATACGTCGGTGGATCATATTGCCTGTGTCTCCGATTTTGCCTGTCGTGGCCTGGAGCAACTTATGCATGTGCCGGCCGAAAAGTTAACGGTTATCCGCAACGGCGTACAGCATAGTGAGAACGACTATCCCGAAAAGGCTGTGTTGCGCCAAAAGCATGGTTTTTCTGAGGATGAGCAAATCCTGCTTTTCGCCGGAACAGTGAGTGAGCGTAAAGGTGCGTTTGACCTGATTACACTGGTTGAGCGACTGGTTTTATCGGGCAGGCCAGTCCGGCTGTTGATTGCCGGCGGCGGTGAACACGCCAGATTCCTGGGTCGGATTTCCCGGTTTTGGTCCCGCATTACTCTTACTGGTAACGTTAATCGTCAAACGCTGGGAGAGTTTTACCGGATGGCCGATGTCGGTATCGTTCCTTCTTTCATAGAACAATGCAGTTATACCGCAGTTGAAATGGTTGGCGCTGGGTTGCCATTAATTGTAGCAGATGTAGATGGGTTGACGGAGGTGGTGCCTGTGGGTGGTGGACTAAAAGTGAAGCTGAACCTGGAAGCCGGTAATGCGCGTTTAGACGCGGATGATCTGGAGGAAAAGTAAGATTCCTGCTGGATAATCCCGACATCGGCCGGCAATATGCAGCGGTCGCAAAGAAACATGGAGAATTACACTTCAATATAGATAGAATGGTAACAGAAACAGTGAAGTTGTATAGGAAAGCTGCGGCCGTTATACCCAAAATTCTTACCAATGGACCACTGGTCAGCGTTATATTACCCTGTCACAATGCAGAGAAATACCTGAAAGAATGCATAGGAAGTGTATTGGCACAACAATATATCCACTTTGAACTGATTGTAGTTGACGATGGCTCTACAGATAATACCGCAAAAATCCTCCGGGAATTTCATGACTGCAGGATTGTAATGCTTTCAACGAAAAGAACGAAGGCATCGTCTTTGCATTGAACAAAGGAATTGGGCGTGCTACTGGTAAATATATCGCCCGGTTAGATGCGGACGATAAGATGCACCCGATGCGATTGGGGACGCAGGTCGCATTCCTGGAACGGCCGGAAAACGCCAGTATTGCCATCGTGGGCAGCGATCACTATATTATCACTGAAAGCGGCAAACTTTCGGGCCTGAAGCAATATCCTGTGGCTAGCCCCGACATCAGAGCCCTGATACTATTTCAAAATCCATTCTCCCACCCTTCGGTTATGATGCGGTCAGAAGTATTGAAACGATTCGGGTATAGCAGCAAATACCGCTTTGCTGAAGATTATACGCTTTGGTTCCGGATACTGGAGAGATATGAAATGGCGAATATTCCGGAGCCGCTGACATATTACCGGTTGCACACGGATAACAGCTCCCGGCGGCATAATAAGGAACAGTTGCAAATGACAGCAGAGCTGATAGTTGATGAGTTGGACAAGTTGAGGATTACTTATACGTCCGCCGAGTTGGCGATTCATGTGGCGATCATTTCCAATTATGGGCCTAAGTATTTCAATTCGCCTGATAGAATCGGTAAATTACGCCGGTGGATATTGAAAGTGCTGGCCGGAATTCAAAGGAAATATCATTATTCGGACGATTTCATAGCAAGTATGGCGCAACAGGTCCTTGAAGGATGTTGCGGAATTTATGATCCTATAGAAACGCCTGAGCAGGAAATGGCCGGAGTCGCTTAAGAAAAGACATGCAATGGTACCTAAAGTTATTAATCATCTGATAATGGGAGTTGTGCCAAACGACTTCATCGCTGGGTGCTTACGGTCCTGGGAGTCCCTTTCGCCGTATGGTTTCAATATACGGATTTGGGACCGGCAGTCGATTTTACTGTTTATCGATCAACATTACGAGTTTGCGCTTCCCGCATTTAAAAATGCCCGTAATCTCGCTGAAGCCGGCGATATCGCAAGGTACCTCATCATATATCATTACGGTGGGTATTATGCAGATTGGGACATACAGTTGAATAGGCCAGCGGAATTTATGGCATTGCATGAGGAATGCCCGACAGGACAGCTCTTATTAGATCCTTCGAACGGCACGCTGGCATCGGAATATTTCGCTGCCATGGAAAAGGAAAGATTCCTGCTTGAATTAACGAAAGACATTGTAGAGACATATGTACGTGGTGAAAGAGAGTTGATGTACACGCCACAATACTCAGGTCCGTTCCGGATGAAAGTTGCATTACGGCGCCATCCGGTCACGTCGCAACAGCTTTTGGCTGTTAAGGATGTGTTCGAATTTGATTATGCGGAAATCAGGTCAGCTAAGCAATTCGGTGAGCACGGCATCATGACGCACTTTTGGAGTCATACCTGGATGCAGGTCGCAACGGTTACTTAAAATCCCTAGACCCCGGGAATGCCTTTTTCTTCGCAGGTTCCTCATGCCTGGGGTCGCCATAGTAAGCCTTCGCCCCGGACTTAGATAACCCCGCCAGCATTTTACTGATATCATAACAGGCGGTCACCACGATATGCATGACCTTATCCTGCCGTTGCACTTTCCCTTCCACCAGCAACAGATCAGACTGCAGGATGGCCTGCCTGTATTTTTCAAACACTTTCTCGTATACGATCAGGTTGCAGCTTCCTGTTCGTCCTCAAGGGTGATGAAGGTGACGTTTTTGGCGGTGGGCGGTCGCTGGCGGACGAGCACCAGGCCTGCAAGTTTCAGCTGCGCATCCTGCGCCAGGCCGTTCAGCGTGCCTGATGTAACGGCGCCCAGCATTTCCAGCCGCGGCCGCAGGAAGCTGAGAGGGTGCGCTTTTAGGGAGAGCGACGTGGTGGCATAGTCTTGCACCACATGCTGCGCATCGCTCATCAGGGGCAGGAAGAGTTGGCCTTCCTGTTGCGTTTCCACTGATTGACCGGTGAACATCCCCGTAGGCCTGTCTGTCAGCGCAGCGGCTTCCCAGAGGGCGCGGCGGCGGTCCAGGCCGATCGACCGGAATGCATCCGCACCGGCCAGTTTCTCGATCATAGCCTGACTAATTCCTTTGTCCCGCAGCTCGGATACGCGACTGTACCCTGCTCCCCTTTTCGCTACCAGTATTTCCATTTCCTCCTGCTGCATGCCCTTGATCTGCCGGAATCCTAACCGGAGCGCCCGGTAGCGGCCTTTATGAGGTTCGAGGGTGTTATCCCATATGGAGATGTTGACGTCCACCGGCAGCACTTCCACACCGTGGCGCTGCGCATCGGCAACAAGCTGGGCCGGGGCATAGAAGCCCATGGGCTGCGCGTTCAGCAGTGCACAGGCAAACATGTCCGGATAATGGCATTTGATCCAGGCGGAAATGTATACCAGCAAAGCAAAGGAGGCGGCATGGCTTTCCGGGAAACCATAACTCCCGAAACCCTTCAGCTGCTCAAAAATGCTCTGCGCGAACGTCCTGTCATATCCGCGCGATACCATCCCTTCCACCAGTTTCTTCTCGAACTTAAACAGGGTGCCGTTTACTTTGAAGCTGGCCATGCTGCGGCGCAGGAGGTCCGCTTCTTCGGCAGTGAACCCTGCTGCTACGATGGCGATCTTCATGGCCTGCTCCTGGAAAAGCGGTACGCCCAGCGTACGGCCGAGAATTTCTTCAAGGTCGGGCGAAGGGTAAGTGACAGGCTCCCTGCCCATACGCCTGCGCAGGTAAGGATGCACCATGTTGCCCTGGATGGGGCCCGGGCGGACGATGGCCACTTCTACCACCAGGTCATAAAACGTCTTGGGGGCCAGTCGCGGCAACATCGACATCTGAGCACGGCTCTCTATCTGGAACACGCCGATAGTGTCTGCCGCGCTGATCATGCGGTAGACTTCCGGATCGTCTTGCGGGATGTTGGCCAACGTGAGGTCGAGGCCGTAATGCAGTTTCGCTAACTGGAACGCCTTGCGGATACAGGTCAGCATACCCAGTGCCAGCACATCCACCTTTACAAACCCCAGTTCTTCGATATCATCTTTATTCCATTCAATGTTGCTGCGGTTCTCCATGCGGGCGGGGAAAACGGGACAGAGATCGGACAGCCTTCCGTCGGTTATCACGAATCCGCCGGTATGTTGCCCCAATTGCCGCGGGAAGCCGATGTACTGCCGCGTGAGCGACAACACCTTTGCAGATGCGGGTCATGGATGTTGAGGCCGAGCTCCTGCATGGTCTGCTCCCGAAGTTTTCATCGTCGTATTCCCATACCAGTCCGCTGAGCTTGCCGGTTGTTTCCGTGGAAAGCCCCATGGCTTTGCCGACATCGAGAATGGCGCCTTTGGTGCGTTGCTGTGTGACGGTGGCGATGATGGCCGCCCTGTCCCGGCCGTATTTGCGGTACAGATACTGGATCACTTCTTCGCGGCGTTCATGCTCGATGTCGAGATCGATATCCGGCGGTTCACGGCGGGCTGCGGAAGCGAAGCGCTCGAATAACAGGGAGAATTTGGTGGGGTCTACGGAAGTAATGCCGGTTACATAGCAAACTGTAGAATTGGCTGCGGAGCCACGCCCCTGGCAAAGGATCTCATTTTCTTTGCAGTAACGTACCACATCGTATACGGTAAGGAAGAACGGCGCATATTCCATCTTTTCAATAAAGGCCAGTTCTTTACCTATATCCTGCGCGATCTGTTCCGGGATTTTACCATTATATCTTTCCCTCGCACCTTCCCAGGCAATGACGGTCAGCTCTTCCTGCGGGCTGCGCCCTTCGCGTGTGATCTCGCGGGGATATACATAATTGAGCTGATCCAGCTGAAAGCGCGCCGCCTCCGCGATCTCCTGTGTGCGGGCTATGGCATCGGGAAACTGCCGGAACAGGCGTATCATTTCCTTGCCTGATTTCAGATGCCGTTCTGCATTAGGATGCAGCAGGTAGCCCGCCTCCGTGATGGTACAGCGGTTCCTGATGCAGGTGAGCACATCCTGCAATTGCCGCCTTTCCGGCATATGGTAATACACATCGTTGGTGGCCACCATGGGAGCGCCGTAACGCGTGGCCAGTTGCTGGATGCGGAAGAGCCGCTTGCGGTCGTCTCCATGATAACCCCGGCTGGCGGCGATGTACAACTGTTTTCCCAATCCTTCGCGATAACCGGCCAGCTGTTTTTCGAAGGCTGGGTCGAAGTCAAATGAACGGTTGAGGGTATCCGGCGGCAGAACGATAAACTTACTCCCTTTGGCATGTGCGAACAGATCCTCCCGCCTTAGTTCGCAACGCCCTTTCTCTGCCCGCATATTGCCGGTAGACAGCAGTCCGGATACCTGCGCATACCCTGCCGCATCCATAGGGTAAGCCAGCAGGCTGGGCCCGTCGGTGAAATCGAGCCGGCAGCCTACGATGAGCCTTATCCCGAAAGATTTTGCGGCTGTGTGCGCCCGTACGATTCCGGCCAGGGTGTTGCGGTCGGTGATGGCGATGGATGGGTACTTCAGCAATGCGGCTGCTTCCACCAGTTCTTCCGGGTGGCTGGCTCCCTGTAAAAGGAGAAATTGCTGGTGACCTGTAATTCCGTATACGACACGATTTGCATTTTTATTCAGGGAAGAAACCATGGATAAACCATCCCGCTGGCTTTTCAGGATCATAGTGCCCCAGGCGGAAGATCCAGTACCGGCGGCCGTCCTGGTCTTCCACAATGTAATAGTCACGATGCTCGCCGGTATCCATCCACCAGGCGCGCTCTATCCTTTCCGGCCCGTCGGCCTTTTTAACGGTATGGACTTTTTCATTCATGATGAATAGCATGGGCGGGTAGTCTGGTATAGGAGCCGTGACGGTTATCGGTTGCGGTTTGGGCAATAGCTGCACCGGGCGGTGTTTCTCTGGCCATGCCAATGTGGGCGGTTCACTGAGGCTTTCTGTTACTTTGTAGGATTGTTCCGGCCAATGTTGCGCCTGTGGCAGGTAACGGCCAATCACCTGGTTGCCCAGCTTCGCGGCTACCCTGTCCAGCATCTCAGCGATCGCCACGTCTTTTAATCCCCGTTGCTGCGCCAGATGCCTTCCTGCATAGATGCCACCGGTTCCACCCTTGCCGCTTGCAACGCGAAAAGCTCAATGCCGGGACCTGGTTCCAGGTGTTGTATGCGGATGGAAAACAATTGCAACAGGTGCTTAGGATTGGCGGAAGGGTGATTGCTGGTGATGGAGATATGCGCCGTTTTACCGTCGATCCGGAATGCCAGTAAGGTAGCGGCCCTCATGCCGTTCCTTCCGCCTGTAGCCTTTCACACATAGCTTCCAGCAGCCGTTCCAGCGCAATATTGACACCGGTGGCGGTCATGATGGGTTCCAGGCAGGGCAGCCGCTCTTCATATGGCGCGGGCGGCTGTATGTAGGACAGCGGTTCAGGCTCTCCTCCGCAGGCCTGGTCTATCCGTGTCAGTATTTGTTGCCCGAACCGCCTGCGGAGCATAGGCCTGGGCATACGTATGAAATCGGTGATCTGTTCGAGCCCCAGTTGGCGGAGCTTAGTAGTTACGTTCTCCGGAAGGCGCAATGCTTCCGGCGGCAGCCAGGTAAGTGCGGCAAGGTGCTCGCCGCTGCCTACGATCTGCCCCGGCTCCCGAAGCGAGCCACTGCCCAGGCTGTGCCTGTGGTGGAGGCCATTCCTGCCTGCAAAGTGTACCCAAAAGCTGATAGTTTTTCGGTCAGGGATTGGAGATATGGCGCTTCTCCGCCCCAGAGATGGGCGCAGCCGGTAACGTTGAGGAGTAGTCCGTCCGGCTCATCTAGCGCCACTGCGGGCGTGTACCGGAGGCACCAGGTGGCGATCTTGTGCAGTACCTGCCTTGTGGTGCCATCCTGGTATTCGAAATCTTCCAGTCCGCCGACCCTTGCCCTGGCGTCTGCCAGCAGCATACCGGGCGTAATACCGGCGGTCAATGCGGCGGGGCTGGCATGCGAAACCATGTTCCTGCCCCGGTCTTTCTCTGTTAGCACGAAGGCGGCGCCTAATAGCCCGGGTGTGCGGATGGCCATCCAATCCGTCAGGAGGTGACGAAACCATATCGATACATACCGCTGTTCCATACTACCCGATTTTTCGTGCCGTGGCGGCTGTATGTTGAATGACGGCAGGCGTTACGATCCGGATTCCTTCCGGCGCCCATTCCATCTCCCACTTCCCGGTTTTACCGCCCCGCATTTTCAGCAATTCCACCTTCCAGCGGGCATGCCCTACGCCGGGCAAGCCATCGGCCGGCAGGCTGGCCGCGGAAGCGATATCCCACCGCGAAACGCAGGCGTTCTGGAGAAGGGCGCTACCCATTGGCCGTATGATTAGCCCCGTTACTTTACTCTTCTCGACGGCCAGTTGCAGGCGCCTGGAGCTGGTGAAATCCAGTCGCGGACCTCGCCTACCACCGCGGCCAGTTGATCGCAGCGAAGGGCTTCTTCTATGGCCCAGAGGGCATCGCGTTGACTGGCGACATCCAGGAAGATGATATTGTCCGGAATAATGCCGTAAGCGGCCAATGCGGGCGGGAACAATGTACGACGGGCGGAGACCCATACAGCTACCGTGCCTGGTTGCATGAGGCGGCTGAGCAGGAATGTAACGAAGCCGCTGGCGGCTGATTGCGGAGCCTCCGGCCCGGTGAACTCATGTACCACTCCTGTCGGAAATACGCCCTGCGGGAACACATGCCCGATGGCGGCCAGCCCGAAATCATCCGGCAACTCCGTCTTCGGCTCCCGGAGGCCCTGGAGCTGAAGGATCTCCCTTCGCAATTGCTGGATAATATCGTGTTGTGCCGCTGACATGTGATTTGACTAGAGCGAATGCTTTTAGCAAAAATACTAAATAAATTAGCATTACAAAGTTGTCTGCCAGTTACATGGCTGAAGCCAGGCAAGAAAAACCCTCTCACGGGTGGCATAAATGTCAGCAATACCATCGCCAAAGTCTTCGGTATGCGCTTAAGCATTCAGTAATAAGTGCTGGCAATACCTTGTGACCATTCTGTGACAATGTCAATTAAAATGTTGACTCGTAATTGATTGAGTTTCAGTTAACTTCTGGCAATCCTTCGCTTATCCTTCGCTTGTGTTCGCTGCTGGCTTGGGTTTGAGGGTATTTGAGCGAAGGATAAGCGAAGGATAAGCGAAGGATAAGCGAAGAATCGTAGAGATATTGGATGCCTTACCGGTGCTTACCCAGCTTGCGGAGGTAGATAACCAGTTCCCCGGGAAGATCGGTTTGGATAATGCCGGTTTTCGGGAATTGACGGAAGAAATGATCGAATCCTGCCCCGGGTTGGGCTTTTTCTTCTTTGTCGAATTCACCGAGGGCGTTCATCCATACGCGGGTGTCGCGGGCGCGGAGGGTATCCGCCAATGCGTCCGTGTAAAAAGTTTCATCCAGGTGCAGGGCCGGGAATAGACCGTAACCTAGCGTTTCCATCGTGGCGGCGGAGTCGCGGACACGGGGCAGGATGGGAATAAAGGCATCGTAATCAAGCAGGGTTTTAGCGTCCGGGTGATCATAGAGGAAGAATAACACATAAGGCTCCATCTGCGCTTGATGGATGAGCTTGTATGCGTCCTTGGCGGCGTCAATTCCATCTACTTTGAAGTCCACATCCACTAATATTTTCCCTTTTGCGGCCAGCAACGCATCACGGAATGTAGGGATCCGCTCTTTCGTAGGATTGCCATTGTGCAGCAGCGGAACTTTGCAGCTGCGCCAGGGTGTAATCGGCCACGGCGCCCGGTTGACCGGTAGTGCGGGTGATCGTTTTGTCATGCATGAGCACGAACACGCCGTCTTTCGTGCGCTGCACATCCAGTTCGGCGATATCCGCTCCCAGGCGGATAGCCTCTTTGATTGCAGGAATGGAATTCTCCGGGAAATCGGCATGCGCTGCCCGGTGCGCAGCTACCAGCACCTGGTCGGGCTGCTTATACATGACTTTGAGGATGCTGTCGGCGCGGGATGTCTGTGCTGCTGCGCTGATAGTGGCGCCAGCGAGTAACAAGGAAAGGAATATTGCTTTCATGGAATCCGTAGGGAATTTAGGTTGGTAAGATGGGAAACTTTTACGGAAATATGCAGCCCGGCGGGGTGATTTAACGTTTTGTTTGCCGAAGTTATATCCGGTACCTTTACCGGACGATGGCAACTAAAACCCTCCAGCTCAAAGTTTCGCCGGAATCCGGCACGGTCACCGCCAGGTATATGGCGCCTGCAAAGCCAAAATGCATCTTTACGCTTGCCCATGGCGCCGGGGCCGGCATGGATCATCCTTTATGGAAACATTGTCGGAAGCCCTTTCTAAAGCCGGCATCGCTACGCTGCGGTTTAACTTTCCATTCACGGAGCAGGGGAAAAAGCGACCCGATTCCCCGGCGGTGGCGCAGGCTGCCATTGCGGCCGCTATTGACAAGGCGGCATCCCTGGCACCGGGAATCCCCTTATTCGCTTCAGGCAAATCATTCGGTGGAAGGATGACCTCGCAATGGTTGTCCGCCAACCCGGACAGCCGCGTTAAGGGGATCGTGTTCTTCGGTTTTCCGCTGCATGCGGCCGGGAAGCCTTCGGTTGACCGGGCGGAACATCTGAAAGCTATTAAGATCCCTATGCTGTTCCTGCAGGGATCGAGAGATACCCTCGCCACCTGGGACCTCATCGCTTCCGTATGCGACGGCCTGCCCAAGGCCACGCTGGTTAGGCTTGAAGGGGCCGATCACTCCTTCAAGGCAGGTAAGACGGACGTCATCTCCTGCTTGTTGAAGCCACGCAGAAATGGGTGACAAAAGTGGCCCGATAGTCCTGGTAACATAATCATAACGTATCCTTCATATACCGTTTACATGCGTTGTCTACTCTTGCGGCGTTAAAACCTATATGATTCATGCGATCTAACATCAAGTTCCTCCTGCCGCTTGCGGCTATGACGGCATTCGCCGCCTGTTCCAAAAACGATCACCCCGCACCGGAAGCTCCCATCAAGGAAGATCCGGCAACTTTCGCCGAGATCGGTACCATCGATATCGGGGAGAAAGGCGCAGCCGAGATCAGCGCTTACGACCCCTCCACCAAACGCCTCTTCGTTGTCAAGAACGACGGCACCAATATGATCAAAGTGCTGGATCTTACCGATCCGACAAAGATCGTGGACCTTCATAAAGACATTTTCACCACCGGCGGCAACGTCAACAGCGTGGCCGTGAGCAACGGGAAGCTCGCCTGCGCCGTGGAAGCCGCCAGCAAGAACCTGGCCGGCCGTGTGGAAGTTTATAATACAGGCACCTACGCCCTCATCAAAAGCGTCCCTACCGGCGCAATGCCCGATATGGTGACCTTTTCGCCAGACGGTAAATACATCCTCACGGCCAACGAAGGTGAGCCCCTCCCCGATTATTCCGCAGATCCGGCCGGAACGGTGTCTATCATCAGCGTAGATGAAAACTACACCGTTAAGCACCTCGACTTTTCCGGTTTCGCCACGCAGGAAGCGGCGCTCCGGCTGAAAGGGTTCCGCAGATTCGGCCCTGGCTCCGCGTTCGGCCAGGACATCGAACCAGAATACATCACCGTGGCCCCGGATTCAAAAACAGCCTGGGTAACTCTGCAGGAAAACAACGCAATCGCTAAAATCGACCTGGCGGCCAAAACCATCACGGAGATCTTCCCGCTGGGTTTCAAGGATTACAATACCGACGCCACCGGCATAGACGCTTCCGATAAAGACAATGCAGTGGAGTTTAAGAAAGTGCCCGTTAAAGGCATGTATCAGCCCGATGGCATCGCTGTGCTGCTGGCTTCCGGCGTTCCTTACCTCTTTACCGTAAACGAAGGCGACGTCCGTGAATGGGACGCATACGCTGAAAACGCACGCGTAAAGGACCTCGCGCTCGACCCGGTTGCCTTCCCCAACGCCGCCGACCTGAAGAAAGACGGCGCACTTGGCCGCCTCACCGTTACCAAGACCCTCGGCGACGCGAATGGCGACGGTCTGTACGAAGCGCTCTACTCCTTCGGCGGCCGCTCGTTTTCCGTATGGAACGGCAACACCGGCGCGCAGGTGTTCGACAGCAAAAACGAGCTGGACCAGAAAGCCAAAGAAGCCGGTATTTATGACGATGCCCGCAGCGACGATAAAAGCGTTGAGCCGGAAGGCATCGCACCGGGGCAAATGGGCGATAAAACCATCGTGTTCGCAGGTATGGAACGGGTAGATGCCGTGGCTATCTACGATGTAACCAATCCCCAGGCCCCTAAATTCCTCACCATCGTAAAGACAGGCGACGCGCCCGAAGGCGTATTGTTTGTGGCAGCGAAGGACAGTCCCACGAAAAAGAGCCTCCTCATCGTAAGCAGCGAAGACGACGGCGTTATCAAAGTATATTCCCCGAAGAGCTAGCCTGATCACCCTATTTTGTTAACCGGCTTTGCGCATTGTCGCGGGGCCGGTTTTTCTTTACGGCATATATCCCTATCTTACCCGTATCCACTCAACCCGAAAATTCCATGTCTACGCTCTCACACATCCTGGAACACCAGATTATCGCTATCGTACGCGGCGTGGCGCCCGCCAATGTTTTACCAATGGCGAAAGCCATGTATGCAGGCGGGATCCGGCTGCTGGAAGTAACGATGAACTCCGAGGCTCCACTGGAAGTCATCAGCGAAGTATCCGCAACTATGGGCGATAAAATGATCATTGGCGCCGGCACTGTGCTGGATGCCGCCACCGCCCGGCAGGCGGCCGCTGCAGGAGCGCGGTTTATCCTCTCTCCCATCCTGGACCCTGAAATGATCGCCACCGCCCGGGAACTGGGCGTGGTCAGCATTCCCGGGCGTATACGGCTACAGAGATTTACGCCGCCTATAAACAGGGAGCGGATATGATCAAAGTGTTCCCTGCTACTTCGGCCTCCTACATTAAAGACATTACCGCTCCCCTGCCTAAAATGCATTTGTTGCCCACTGGCGGCATCACGCCGGAGAACATCCGGGATTTCAGGCAGGCGGGCGCCTCGGGTTTCGGTATCGGCAGCGCGCTCGTCAATGCAAAAGCGGCAGTTACCCCGGAATACCTGCAACAACTCACCGAAAAGGCGCGACAGTTCGTTCGTGCCCTTCAGTCCTGACATTAAAACATTCCACGTATGAAAATAAAAAGCTACGAGCTCTTCCAGGTGCCGCCGCGCTGGCTGTTTCTTAAAATAGAAACAGACGAAGGCATCATCGGCTGGGGAGAACCTGTCATCGAAGGCAAAGCGGCTACCGTTAAGGCTGCGGTAGACGAGCTGATGGAATACCTCATCGGCAAAGATCCCATGCACATCGAGGACCACTGGAACGTCATGTACCGCGGGGATTCTATCGCGGAGGGCCTGTCCTGATGAGCGCCATCGCAGGTATCGATCAGGCGCTTTGGGATATTAAAGGGAAATTCTACAATGCTCCCGTTTACCAGCTGCTCGGCGGACTGGCACGCGACAAAATGAAAGTCTACTCCTGGATCGGGGCGACCGTCCTTCAGAAGTAGGTCAGGCCGCGAAAACGATGGCAGAACAGGGTTCCTGGCAGTGAAAATGAACGCTACCGAAGAGCTCCAGTACATCGACAGCTATGAAAAGATAGACGCCGCGATCGCGCGTATCGCCGCGGTACGCGAAGCCGGCGGCGCGGGGCTTGGTATCGGGATAGATTTCCATGGCCGTGTGCACAAACCCATGGCGAAGATACTGGCCAAAGAACTGGAAGCCTTCCGGCCCATGTTCATTGAAGAACCGGTGCTGCCGGAAAACAATGAAGACCTGCGGGAAATAGCCCGGCATGTTGCGATACCTATCGCCACCGGCGAACGCATGTTCTCGCGCTGGCAGTTCAAAACGCTGCTGCAGGACGGATACGCAGATATCATACAACCCGATGTGTCGCATGCCGGAGGCATTACCGAATGCAAAAAGATCATCTCCATGGCGGAGGCCTTCGATGTGGCGGCGGCGCCGCATTGTCCGCTGGGGCCAATTGCACTGGCTGCCTGTCTGCAGGTAGACGCCACCTGCCATAATGCATTCATCCAGGAGCAAAGCCTGGGCATACACTACAACCAGGGCAGCGACCTGCTCGATTACCTGACGGATAAGACCGTTTTCCTGTATAAGGACGGTTATGTAGACATCCCATCGGGGCCGGGACTGGGCATCACTATCAATGAAGAACACGTCCGTAAAATGGCCGAAACCGGCCATAACTGGCGTAACCCCGTCTGGCGGCATGCCGACGGGTCTGTGGCAGAATGGTAAACCGGTATTTCAACGATCTTATGGCAACCATAACAACACAAGGCAAGCCCACGCGCATACGCTTCCGGGTGCTGCTGCTTATATTCGTGAACGTGGTGATCAATTACATGGACAGGAGCAACCTGGCCGTGGCAGCTTCCGAAATTGACGAGGCCTTTCAGTTTACGCCGGTTCAGATGGGATTGATCTTCTCCGCTTTCAGCTGGACTTACCTCGCCTTCCAGGTGCCTGGCGGCATTCTGGTAAACCGCTTTTCGCCAAGAATACTTTACGCCTTCAGCCTGATAGCCTGGTCGCTTACGACGGTAATGCAGGGCTTCGCAAGGGGCTTTGTGACGCTGTTCGGATTGCGGATGGCCACAGGCGCTTTCGAGGCGCCGGCTTTTCCCATCAACAACCGCGTGGTGAGCAACTGGTTCCCTGACCAGGAAAGGGCATCGGCCATCGCGGTGTACACTTCGGGGCAGTTCCTTGGGTTAGCGTTCCTCATGCCGGTACTTACGGCCATTCAGGCGGAATTAGGCTGGAAGGGGCTGTTCGTGGTGACGGGCATGATCGGGATCGTCTGGGGCGTGGTCTGGTACATCTTTTACCGGGATCCGCTGCAGCATAAGAAAGTCAATGCGGCGGAGCTGGCGCATATCGAAAGCGGCGGTGGCCTGGTAGATAAACAGGATGCGCAAAAACACGCGCTTTCCGGTGGGAGGATCTGAAGGAAGTGCTGTCGCACCGCAAGCTATGGGGATCTACATTGGTCAGTTCGCCGTGAATTCCACTTTGTGGTTCTTCCTGACCTGGTTCCCGAAGTACCTGGTAGATTACCGGGGCTGGACTTTATCAAATCCGGTTATTACGCTTCCATCCCTTACCTGGCGGCGTTTACGGGCATTTTGTGCTCCGGCTTTCTTTCGGATTACCTGGTGAAGAAAGGAGTATCCGCGGCAAAGGCGCGTAAGCGGCCGATCATCATCGGGTTGCTGGTATCATCAAGTATCCTGGGCGCGAATTATGTGGATACGCCGGCGCTGATCATTTTCTTTATGTCGCTGTCGTTCTTTGGTGTGGGCTTCGCATCCATCACCTGGATCTTTGTATCTACACTGGCGCCGAAACACCTGATCAACCTGACGGGCGGCGTATTTAACTTCGTTGGGCAGCTTGCGGGAATCGTGGTGCCGGTGGTGATAGGATGGCTGGCCAGCGGCAGCAGTTTTGAGCCGGCGCTGGTGTTCGTGGCATTGCTGGGACTGATGGGCGCCTGCTCCTATTTGTTTTTAGTAGGCGATGTGGAACGGATCAAATCAAAAACGGATGAGGGACATGCATAATTATTTCCTGAGCGCCGACTGGGGACGAGTTCCTTCAGGCTGAGGCTGGTTAATTTACTTACGCTGGATATCATCGCGGAAGACACCGCGGGCGCCGGGATAGCGGAGACGCATCGCCAATGGACGACTTCGGGGCAACTGCGCGAGGCATTCTTCGGTGATATATTGAACCACCGGATAGATGCGCTGGCAGTGAAAGCTGGGCTGGCGTTGAATGACGTGCCGGTGATGCTCTCAGGCATGGCGTCTTCCAGTATAGGGATGCTGGAATTACCGTACGCAAGGCTGCCGGTTGGCTTGGATGGCGCCGGGCTGGCGGTGCACCGCGTCGGACGGTTCGGCATTATATCCGGCGTCTGTAGCAATGATGATGTAATGCGTGGCGAGGAAACGAAGATAGTTGGATGTAATGGAATGATTGAAAGGTCAGCTGTGGAGCAATGGCTTCTTCTTCCGGGAACGCATCCCAAGCATATCGTGGTGAAAGGCGGTCAGGTGACGGGATTGAAGACTTATATGACCGGGGAGATATTTGATCTGCTGTCAAAGCAAAGCGTGCTCGCGGCCAGCGTCTGCGGTGTAGGTAAGCTTGAAGAAAACAAAGATGCCTTTGCACGAGGGCTGCAGGCTGGCATAAGCGGGGACCTCCTGCATGAGTTATTCATGGTGCGGACGAACCAGCTGCTGTATCAGCAGGCGCCCGAACAGAATCATTTCTACCTGAGCGGCGTCCTCATCGGGTCAGAATTGGCCGGTTTGGTTGATTGCGCCGGGGTGCACCTCGTAACAGGGCCGGCGCACCGGGCATTGTATGCTTTGGCTTGTGAGCTGCTGCATATACCGGTAATGACCATTATCGATGCGGACGAAGCCCTGATCCGGGGCAACGGCTGTTGCTGAAACGGTAGCGGAACTGCAACAGCCTGACCTTCAAATACAACCTCCGTTCCATTGTCTCGTCGGCCGCCTTACTTGCCTTTGCGCCATGCTGAAATTCGAGCCCAGCCAATTATTGGAAGTAGAGGAGTCGATCCTCAAAGACAAAACCAAACTGGATGCTGAAGCGCAGCTTCTGTATAACGGATGGTTCGTGGAAAATGAAGGTGGAGAAACGGAGTAGCATCCGCCATAGAATTACACAGAAAAGCCGCGCCAATTATATACGGGCGCGGCTTTTTGATTGGAATATTTTTTTATTTACGATAATGTGACTGCCTCTTTCTCAACAATTCTCCTCTCCTTCTTCTCCAGCCGTTCCCTGTTCCTCCGCATGAGCCAGTTCCTTACCGGTTCATCATAGAAACGCAACGCGACCCAGCCCATCAGGACACTCGCAACAAATACGCCAGCGGCAACGAGGTACATTTCCAGCGGCTCGGGTTTGCGGGCGGTGAGGTAGTTGCCGAACAGCCACACCATCCAGATATGCGTCATGTAAAGCGGGTAAGATAAGCGGCCGGTGAATACGCAGAAGGAATGCAGCCAGCCTGTTACGACCGTTCCTGCGCCGATGGCGAGCAGCAAGGGGAATACGATCATTACCAGCGCCATTTCCATGAGCCAGTCGTTGGTGAAGTGCGGGACGATGAAGGTCCCTATGAGCAAGAGCGCAGGGATGATGAAGCTGAGTTTCGTTTTGATGATGAGGTTGAAACGATATACGGTGAGCCCTGCGAGGAAGGAGAAAGATACCCTTGCAAAGCCGTCCCAGAAAGTAGGCGCGTCCCAGCCGGTGATGATCCATCCCCGGTGCCGCGCCACGGCGGCGATCCAGATTGCTGAAGCACCGAGCATTACGAGCAGCCATTTCCTCGGCAGGCGTAACAACACCAGCGCATAGAATATGTTGATGACATACTCCATGAGCAGCGACCATGCCGGAGTGTTATAGGAAATAGCCCCGAAGCCCTGCCCGGCAACCAGGGAAAGGCAGCATGAGCAGGGAGGCGATGAATGCCATGAAGACGGATCCCCAGCCCGCATTTGCGACATCAGCCGCACCGTTGAAAGGGTCAAAGATATAACCTATGAGACCGATCACGCTGCCCCAGATCACCATTGGGTGCAGGCGGATGAGGCGGTTGCGGAAGAACGTCATCAGGCCCAGCTGCTGCGCACGCTCATCGTAGGCATAGCCGATCACGAAGCCCGACAGGCAGAAAAAGAAATCGACCGCGAGGTATCCGTGGCCGATCGGGCTCTTCGTATAATCCGGCGTTATGAATTCATAGAGGTGGAATATGACGATCGAAAGGGCTGCCAGCCCGCGCAGACCGTCCAGCGCTTCGAAGTGCTGACGAGATTGTAGCAGTTGTTTGGTTTCCATGCCCGCATAAAATAGTCAGCCTCACCCTAAAACAAAAGCGTGCGGCAAGATAGTCGCGGTTTTAGTTAAAATGGTATTAATGCAGGTCCCAAATAAAAACAGCCCCCGTCTCCGGAGGCTGTTTTCGTTATAAGTGGTTTGTTTGCGCTATTTGACGTCGAAACGGTCCAGGTTCATCACCTTCGTCCAGGCAGTAACGAAGTCTTTCACGAATTTGGCCTGTCCGTCGGAACTGCCGTATACTTCCGCGATGGCCCTCAGTTCGGCATTGGAACCGAATACGAGGTCGGCACGGGTGGCAGACCATTTGGGTTTGCCGGTTGCGCGGTCAGTGCCTTCGTAGATCTCGCGGGCGTCAGAAGTTGCCTTCCAGGCGGTGCCCATGTCGAGCAGGTTCACGAAGAAGTCGTTGGTGAGCTGGCCGGCCCTGTTGGTGAAAACACCGTAATTGGAGCCGTCGAAGTTAGCGCCCAGTACGCGAAGGCCGCCGATCAGCACGGTGAGCTCGGGTGCGGAAAGCGTGAGCAGTTGTGCCTTATCGATCAGCAGAGCTTCCGTGGTTACGGGTACCTGCGGTTTGCGGTAGTTGCGGAAACCATCGGCCATGGGCTCCGGAAGCCTACGGATTCCACGTCTGTCTGGTCCTGGAGGCGTCCATACGGCCGGGCGTTACCGGCACGGTGATGGCATTGCCTGCGTCTTTGGCGGCTTTCTCCACTCCTGCTGCGCCGGCGATAACGATCAGGTCGGCGATAGATACTTTCTTGCCGTTCTGTTGAGCGCCGTTAAAGGTTTTCTGAATCTCTTCGAGCTTGCCCAGCACTTTTTGTAATTGCGGCGGGTTGTTGACTGCCCAGAATTTCATGGGGGCAAGACGGATACGTGCGCCATTAGCGCCGCCGCGCTTGTCTGACCCGCGGAAAGTGGAGGCGGATGCCCAGGCAGTTTGCACCAGCTCGGAAACGGTGAGGCCGCTGGAAAGTACCTGCGCTTTCAGGTCGGCGATATCTTTTTCGTCGATGAGCGGATGGTTTACTTCTGGGATGGGATCCTGCCAGATGAGCACTTCAGAGGGAACTTCCGGTCCCAGGTATCGGGCGCGGGGCCCATATCGCGGTGCGTGAGCTTAAACCATGCGCGGGCAAAGGCATCCGCAAATGCGTCCGGATTCTCCAGGAAGCGGCGGGAGATCTTTTCGTAGATGGGATCGAAGCGCAGCGACAGGTCGGTGGTCAGCATGGTGGGGCGTTGTTTCTTGCCGGCCACGAATGCGTCCGGGATGATGTCACCTGCGTCTTTCGCTACCCACTGATGGGCGCCGGCAGGACTTTGGTCAGTTCCCACTCAAAGGCGAAGAGGTTTTCGAAGAAATTGTTGCTCCATTGCGTGGGCGTGGTGGTCCAGGTTACCTCCAGGCCGCTGGTGATAGTGTCTGCTCCTTTGCCGGAACCGTATTTATTATGCCAGCCCAGGCCTTGTTCGGCGAGGTCTGCCGCTTCCGGTTCTGCGCCCACGTTGGTGGCAGGAGCGGCGCCGTGCGTTTTGCCGAAGCTATGGCCGCCGGCGATGAGAGCAACGGTTTCTTCGTCGTCCATGGCCATACGGCCGAAAGTGTCACGGATGTCTTTAGCTGCCGCGATAGGGTCGGGATTGCCGTCCGGGCCTTCCGGGTTTACATAAATAAGACCCATTTGCACTGCTGCCAGGGGATTTTCCAGGTTGCGGGACTTATGGGGATGGCCATCCCTGTCGTCATCGGAAGACACGACGCCGTGCGCTTTGGCAACGCCTTCAGAGCCGTCGGCATAACGGATATCGCCACCGAGCCAGGTTCTCTCAGAGCCCCAGTATACGTCTTCGTCGGCTTCCCAGCGGTCTGCACGGCCGCCTGCGAACCCGAAGGTCTTGAAGCCCATGGATTCCAGGGCAACATTGCCGGTGAGGATGAGAAGATCTGCCCAGGAGAGCTTATTGCCGTATTTCTGTTTGATGGGCCAAAGGAGCCTGCGGGCTTTGTCGAGGCTCACGTTGTCGGGCCAGCTGTTGAGCGGCGCAAAGCGCTGTTGCCCGGATCCTGCCCCGCCGCGCCCGTCGGTTACGCGGTAGGTGCCGGCACTGTGCCAGGCCATGCGTATGAACAGGGGGCCATAATGACCGAAGTCTGCCGGCCACCAGTCCTGCGAGTCGGTCATCAGCGCATGAAGGTCTTTCTTCACGGCTGCCAGATCGAGGGTTTTGAAGGCTTCGGCATAGTCGAAGTCGTTTTCCATCGGGTTCGACAGATTGGAGTGCTGGCGCAGGATGTTCAGCCGTAACTGATTAGGCCACCAGTCGCGGTTTCGGGTTCCGCCGCCGCCTACGTTGTCTTTCAGGCTTCCATTGTGGAACGGGCATTTGCTGATGTCGTTGGATTCTTTCCCCATGTTTAAAATAAGTTTAGCGTATTAATAGAAACAATTTCCGGAGGTTGTAGTTCGGGAGTAAAAGTAGTGGCTTTGAGTTATAAATATAATTGATTGATTCTATTATTGAATAAGTTTAATCTATTTGCTTAAAAATATGTAGCCAAATAGCAAAATAAATTTGCGTAGCTAAATAGCTACATGTATATTTGTAGTCAAATAGCTACACAATGAATCTGAGACGAGACGTTTTCCAGGCTATCGCGGACCCGACGAGAAGGGCCATTCTACTGCTGGTAGCCTCACAGTCCATGACCGCCGGCGCCATCGCCGCCAATTTCGATACGGCAAGGCCCACGGTCTCCAAGCACCTCGCCATCCTGACGGAATGCGAACTGCTGGAACCGCAGCAGAACGGCCGTGAAGTGATCTATCACCTCAACCCTAAAAAATGAAAGAGATCGCCGACTTCATCGAGCCATTCCGCCAGATGTGGGACGACCGGTTCAACAAGCTGGAAGCGATCATGAAAAATTATACACCTAAAAAATAGTATCTTATGGAACGAAAAACCAAACTCACCGCTGAAGAAGGCACGCAGGAACTGATCATCACCCGCGAATTTGAACTGCCCCTGGAATTACTCTTTAAAGCATACGAAGAGCCCGAAATCATTGAGCAATGGATGAATACCCGCGTATTGAAACTGGAGAACCGCCCGCACGGCGGCTGGCAGTTCGAGACCAGCGATCCCAAAGGAAATGTGCAGGTACGCATGAACGGCGTATATCACGAGTTCATCCCGCAGCAACGCATTACCCGGACCTTCCAGATGGAAAACACTCCCTTCCCCGTACAGCTGGAGTTCCCGGAATTTGAAGCTATTAATGATGACAGCAGCAGGCTTGTGATGAAGATCGTGTATAAATCAGCCGCAGACCGCGACCAGATGCTGAAACTGCCTTTCGCGCAGGGTATCAACATGGCGCATAACAAATTGCAGGACGTCGTTAACAAACTAAAATAACATCCCATGGCACATGTCGTAACCAATCCCAAAGTGGATGCTTTCATCGGCCGGGCCGACAAATGGCAGGAGGAGTTCGAAGCATTGCGCAATATCCTGCTCGATTGCCAGCTTTCGGAAGCTCTCAAATGGGGCGTTCCCACCTACATGTTCGATAATACCAACGTAGTGCTGATGCATGGGTTTAAGGACTATTGCGCGCTGTTGTTCTTCAAAGGGTCCCTGCTCAGCGATCCGAACGGCCTGCTGGTGCAGCAGACGGAGAATGTGCAGGTCAGCCGGCAGATCCGGTTCACCGACGTCAAACAAATCAATAAACTGAAAACGGTACTCCGCAATTATATTCTCGAAGCCATCACCGTAGAAAGCCAGGATTACGCCCTGCGTATAAGAAAAGCGAGGATTTTGCCGTACCGGAAGAGTTTCAGTCGAAGCTCGATAAAAACGCTGCCCTCCGCAATGCCTTCGAATCCCTGACGCCCGGCCGTCAACGTGGATACCTCCTGTACTTCGGCTCCGCGAAACAAGCCAAGACACGGGAATCGCGTGTAGAGAAATACATCCCCAGATCCTTAAAGGCAAAGGGCTCGACGATTAGCATCTACAAAAAGGAATCACCTACCACTTAACCTGATAAAACACGCACACACTATGAAAAAAGGAAGTAAAATCATCTATTGGATCGCTACGATCTGGCTTGCGCTGGGCATGCTCTCCGGCGGCATTTTCCAACTGCTGCAAATGAAGGACGCCGTTGGCGGTATCATTCATCTCGGCTACCCGGCTTATTTCGTGTCCATCCTGGGCGTATGGAAAATACTGGGCGTTATCGCGCTGCTGGTTCCCGGATTCCCTGTCGTAAAAGAATGGGCGTACGCCGGATTCTTCTTCGCCATGTCGGGCGCCGTGATCTCCCATACGATCTCGGGTGATCCCTTCGGCCAGATACTCCCTCGCTCATTGCGCTCATCCTGACGGTCGTGTCCTGGTACTTCCGTCCAGCCACCCGCAGGGTACCGCAGGTAGCAGTGTAACCAGCCCCAAAGCACTCCGGCGGCAACAGGGATCATACCTCCCGGTTGCCGCCTTTTTCATGCATAGCCTTACCTGGTTATTTCAATCGAATACTTCCCGCTGGGCAGAAGAAAAGCCCCGTCGCGTTGCTGTTGCATGGGTTTGCCGTTGATGCTTACCTGTTTGTTTTTTACAGAGAAGCGCTGAGGATGTAGAACATTGCCGTGGCATTGCCGGGCACTTCCAGCTGCATCGCGAATCGGTTTTCTTCCTGTTGGTAGGAAAGCAGGATGTTGCCGCGCACGGTTGGCAATTGGAGCGAAGCCTGCGACAATTCCCCGGCATGGGCTTCACCCGGAAAGTGGAGAAGCCTGGTTGCAACGGCTCGATGCCCATCAGCTTCCTTGAATGATATTCGCCGGAACGGCGCCCCGCATGGTTCCAGTCCTGGTTAGGTTTGTATTTGTTATCCCAGGCCTCCATGGTGATCGTACTGCCCGCCCGGATCATATTATACCAGCTGCGCTCTGCCTGCGATGCCAGCAATGACAGACCATACGTTTCATCACCGCCATCATACACCGCCTCCATTAGAAACTGGCTGCCGTATACGCTGCACGCCATGCCGCGGGAACGGATGAACGCAGAGATGGACGGCTTATCCGCATCCGCCGCCAGCCCGAATGCCATCGCGAACATATTGGCATGGAGCGATGCATGTTGGGTGCTGTCGCCGTCGCGGAAGATCTTTCTTTGGGATCGAAGAATGTTTTCCGATAACTGCTGCGTACCCGCTGTGCGCGGGGCTTCCAGGGCCGAGGCGTCTTCCCGTTTCCCCATGGCTGCGGCCATTTTTGCCATCGACCGTAAAGCATGGTAATACCAGGCATTCACCACCGCGTTGTAATTGTTGAATACAAATCCGTCCGTTTCCCCGCCTTCGGCCTTTCCGAGGCCGAGGATGCCGGTATGCGGCCAGTCTACGATATCGCGGAGATTGCCGCCGGTGAAGTGAATGGATTGCAGCAAAGAGGGTTCCTGTTTACGGGTACGCGTGCTGATGAGGCCGTTGGCATCTTCCAATGGAATGAGGAGTTTGGCGGAGATGTCTGCGTAATGCTTTTCGGCGGACCGCAGATCACCGGAGTAGAGATAGTCGTGCCAGGCCATGAGAACCGACTGCAGGATCCATTCCGTTGGCCAGGTGGCGTGATGCAGCAGGTATTCATGAGAATGGCGTGCGAGGGTAAACTCGCGGTCTGTCGCGTAATGCCCCAGCTGATTGATGTATGCGTCTGCCTCGTACGGAATGCGTTCCCGGTCGCCGTCTACATACACGCCGGCAAAGGAGGTCGCCTTCATGCTGTATTTGCATAATTCCCATACGGCGTTGAGCGTGGTGTCTGAAGAGCTAAAATGCGCGGCCATGTCGTTGAAAGGATAATGCACCATGGATCTTACTAATTGACCTTTCACCAGTGGTTCCCGTACCCGGCGATCTCACAATAGCGAAACGGCAATACTTCCCCGATGTAATCCGGCATTTTTATCGCTTGCGCCCCGGTATTGCGGGCATCCGGCCTGATCCGGATCCGATAGGTATGCGTGCCCGCCTGCAAGGGCAGGCGGTACTCCTGGAACCGGATGGTTCCGCCTGGCCGGGGTTCAATGGAACCATCGGCCCGGAGCGCTTCGCCTAAACTAATGGTCACCGTATCGGCACCGCTCCCGCTGGTGAGGGTCAGGGCCAGTTGACCGAAAGCATCCTTCCCAAAGTCCGCCAGCCAGGTGTCTCCCTTCCGGGCAAGCGAAACAGGCAGCTGATCGGTCTTTAACAGCGGGTACCTGGCCGTTGCATAGTCCAATGGCGCTTTCGTCATACGGAAGCGCTGCGGGGCGGAAAAAGAGCTTTCCGTTCCGTTATCGTCCCAATACCGGACCTGCCAGGTGTAGGCGCTGTCGCCTGGCAAGGTATCGCCTGCATAATTCACCGCTACCGACTGGCCGGAGGCCACCTTCCCTGAGTTCCAGGTCTCCTTCCCCCTGCCGTCTGCACCCGGATCTCGTATGCAGTTTGCATCCTACCTACAGCGATCACCCAACTGAAAGCCGGTCGCTCTGAACCCACCCGTACCTCCTGCAAAGGTGAACCGCCGGTATATGCGTACCCCGGCGGAACGGGGTAACCATGCTCCACCCGTAAGCCGGGATCAGCCAGTAAATCGGTCATTAGTCCAGAGGGCGCCCTACGCTGGGCAGAAGCGGTTGTAACGTACAACAACGTGGAAATGAGGATGATACGGATCATCGGGCAGCTAGTTTTTTCCAATATACAGCAGGGCACGCTGGAAACTGTCCTGTACTGTCGTTTTCGCCTGGTAATCATAGTCTAAACCCTTTCCTGGGTGCCTTAAAACTGCCACTTACCGGCAGGATGTCTGCTGTTTGTCATGCATTTGTTGCGGGTATGTCGGGGTATATCCTGCCTATGTCTTGCCTCTTTTAAGGGCAGGATATAGGCAAGACATAGGCAGGATATAGGCAAGATATAGGCAAGACATATACCAGGGCAGATGATTTTAACCAGGTGATCATATAGCGGCCAGACTAGGGTTAGCGGGCGTTGCGCCGGGGTTTGAAGCCGGGCATTAAAAAGGGCCGTCTCCCAGAGAGACAGCCCTTTTAGATTGATTATCAGTGCGTATTTATTTGTGAGCGCTAAAATCGCCTAATTTCTTTCCTTTGCGGAGATCTGTGTACTTTTTGATTTCAACGGTAGTGAAGGTCTTGCCATCCGCTGTTTCAAGGATGCGGTCTTCACAGCTTACCAGTAAGTTACCTCTTGCATCGATGGCGTTGGGCCTAACATAAGGTTGAACGACTTCCAGTTTGTCTGTTTTTTCCGCTTTGCGCATCAGGCCGTAAGTACTGGCCCCGATCCATAGCTGGTCCTTCCATTTAGCTACGGCTGTCAGCGGTTGCTGCATCATAGGGTTGGTAACCGGTCCACGGGCGATCTCCTTCCATTTCTTTCCGTTACCCTGCAAAACGTAATTATACAATCCGACTGCATATTGTTCTTTTTCGATACAACGAAGATGGAAGTGAACACTTCGTCGACGGGTACGTCAAAATACTCCCAGGACTCTCCGTCCCATTTAGCAATCCCACTGTCCCGGCCGGCTGCGTAAATGCAATCTGGCGCGCATCCATGAATGGTGCGCACCGGAAAGTCGGGCGCTTCTATCTGCTGCCATTCATTACCGTCGAAAAAGAACACCTGGTTTGGCTCTTCCCAGCTGCCGCCCCATACGAACACGCAGTTTTCGTTCAGGCCCCAGATGCCGATGGGCACGCTGTCTACTTCATACGGATCTTCATCAACGCCGGGACGGGCGATTTCACCATCATCCGAGATCGCCCAACCCTGGCCGTCTCCCGATGACCACACGCCTGAAAATTTGCAGGTAGATCCCATCCTGGGCCGGGAAGGTTTTTCAGGCTCCGCGGCAAGCACACAATATTCGCTTCCGTCCCGCCCCGGGCCATATTGCTCAGGAAAACGTTCGGCAATGATAAAACAGTCATCCAGTGAAGTACCGCTGATGGATGCATAGCGAGCTGATATTTTCATCGAATTGATTTTAATGGTGCAATAAAATCAAACGCATGAAAATGAATGGATATGTCCCGGGTCAGCTGTCGGAATTGTACTGTGTGATGTAAAACGGGGCGGTAATAGTGTTATTCCGATTGCAGCGATTTAACCGGGTTGGTAAACGCCGCCTTCAGCGAATGGAAGCTTACCGTTGCGAGCGCCACCAGCATCGTGAACACCCCTGCCAGGGCAAATACCCACCAGGAGATGCCCGTCCGGTATGCATAGCCGTTCAGCCATTGTTGCATGCCGTACCAGACAACAGGAATGGCGATGACCGCTGATATCCCGATGAGCACTACGAACTCGCGCGATAACAACATCATCACGCTGGTAGCGGAGGCGCCCAGCACCTTGCGGATCCCGATTTCCCGTGCGCGGCGGATGGTGCTGTAAGCCACCAGGCCCAGTAGTCCCAGGCAGGAAATGAAGATGGCCAGAAGGGAAAAGTAAAAGAACAGGGAACCGAATCGCTCGTCTTGGCGGTATTGCTGGTTAAAGCTGTCGTCGAAGATCTGGTAGTTGAACGGCGTATTGGTCAACCGCTCATTCCAGCTTTTCTCCAGTGTGGCAATCGTGGCCGGCATGGCGTCGGCTTTCACTTTTACGGATAATAGCTCCCGGAAGAGGGTTCTATTCGCATCGTAAGGGGCTTTATGGCGCTTTGAAGGGAATGGTAATGGAAATCCTTCAACACGCCGATGATCTGTCCTTCCCGGCCCCATTGCTTGAATTTTTACCCAACGCCGCTTCTGCGGAGGGGTAGCCCAGCATTTTAACTGTGGATTCATTGATGAGCATGGCCTTGGTGGAGTCTGTGCTGAAACTGGTTGAAAATCCGCGGCCGGCTACCAGCTGCAGCCCATATTGCGGTATGAAGTTGAAGTCCACGAAGTATAGATCCAGGTTGGATTGCTGGAAATCTCCTGCACGTTTTCCAGTTGCGAATAAGCACTGGCATGATCTCGTCCCGGTACGCTGGAAGAGCGGCTGGCCGATTGCACGCCGGGCATCCCGGTTACCGCCTGCCGGAAGGATTCCGCCGCCGGGGTGGTCCCGGTATTGAGCACCAGCGTCTGATCCGGCCGGAAGCCGAGATCCTGCTGCTGCATAAACCGCATTTGCTTGTAAACGATGATGGTGGCGATGATCAGCGACAGCGAGATGGTGAATTGCGCCACCACGAGGCCCCTGCGCATGGATACCCCGCCTTTCCCCGTCACTATCTTTCCCTTCAGTACCCTGATGGGTTTAAAGGATGACAGCACCCAGGCCGGATACGTACCGGCCAGCAGGCCAGTGCCGATTGCGCCGATGAACAGGTATCCAAAATCCGCATTGCCGGTAAAGGACTGCCCGAAAACGGGCTTGCCCGCCAGATCGTTGAAAAGAGGCGCCAGCAACAGGCAGAGCGCCACCGAGACCATGAAAGCGAACAAGCATAGCAATACCGATTCCCCAGGTATTGAACCACGAGCTGGCGCTGCCCCGCGCCTACTACTTTCCTCACTCCAACTTCCCGCGCCCGTTCTGCAGCACGGGCGGTGGAAAGATTGACGAAATTGAAGCAGGCGATCAGCAGGATCATCACCGCCACTACCGTGAAGATGCGGACGTTGACAATGCTGCCGGTGACGCCCGCGTAGATGTAAGGCGCCCAGCTGAAGTATACATCTTTTATGGGGTAAGATGGTACGTATAGTGCATTTTGTAATCGTCCATCATCTTGCCGATGCGCCTTTCAAGGAAAGCGGGAACCTGGCCTGGAGGGTTTTATAATCCGTTTCGGGTTTCAGTAATAGATATGTATAGGGCGCGTGGTTCGTCCAGTTGGACAAGGAGCCTTCATAGGCTTCCCTTAATGTCGACAAGGATATGACGGCGTCTGCATGGATCTGGGAGTTTTCCGGCATGGGCGCCATGATGCCGGTTACCGTAAGGAAAGGGTCTTGTCTTCCAGTGGGACCTGTATGGACTTCCCCAGTGCGGATGCCTCCCGAAATAACGGCGGGCGGTCTCTTCCGAGAGCACAATGCTGTTAGGCGCGGCCAGCGCATGTTGCGGCAGCCCTTCAACCAGGGGAAATCAAAAATCCGGAAGAAGGTGGAATCCGCCAGGACGATATCCTTTTCCTTGAACTTCTTATCGCCATTCACAAAGATCAGTTCCTGCCGCGCTACACGGACGAATGATTCCACCTCTGGAAATTCTTCCGCGATGGCAGGGCCTACCGGGTAAGGGGAAATTCCGTTCTCGATAGTTTCAGTTGGGGTAATGACATCATCCCGCAGGCGGACGATCCTGTCGCCTTTGCTATGAAAGTTATCATAGCTCAGCTCGAAGCGGACGTAGGAAAGAATGAAGAAGCAGGCAGTGAGGCCCGCGGCCAGTCCAGCGATGTTGATCGCCGAAAAGGATTTGTGCTTCCATAGGTTGCGGAAAGCTATCTTGATGTAATTCCTGACCATAAGACAAAGATATGCCCCTGCTGATCAAGCACCTTGCCATATACCGTTGCCCGCTATTGACGATAGTTTCAGCTCAACGCGGCCAGCAGAAACGTCCGGAATCGGACAGTTTCCGTTCGCTGGCGGACGGCCCATCCCCGAATTGCCTAATTTAGCATCATGTCCCGACACATCACAATCGAAGGTGGCGCCATCCATGACATTGCTTCGTTTTATGACGAAATCAACCGGGTGTTTATGTCCGGGGAAGATTGGCGAATCAGCCAAAGCCTGGACGCACTCAATGATTTGCTATACGGTGGATTTGGGCTGATTACGGACAATCCCCGTCGTGATCGAATGGAAAGACATGGCCCACAGCCGCGAAGCGCTGGGGTATACGGCAACGAAAAGCTACTATGAAAGCAAGCTCCTCCCCGATTCACCTTTCAACAAGGAGCACTTCCTGAAGGAATTGGAGGCGTTGGAGAAGGGAGTCGGGAAAACGTACTTTGAAATCGTAATGGAGATCATTGCGGAGCATCCGAATATCACGGTTGTGGCAGTTACCGTCTGAATGTTTTCTGTCGATAAGAATAGGCCGATGAGGTTAGAATGTTGGTTATTTATATGAAAGATGAGAAATCTTTTATAGAATTAATGTTTCATTATCAATGCATAATGCCAAATTATTCTACTAGTCTACTAAATCAGTAGGAAATAAGAAAAATACGTTTTATCTTTATCGCAGATCAGAAGCCCCATTCATGAAAACACACAGATTATTCATAAGGCCTTATTGTTGCGGCGCCAACCAGCCGGACAAGCCCGTTCGGTAACGAACATTCCCATTATTTCCGCAACCATTAAATTTTTATCAACCATGAAGAAATTCTTGTTGCTGGCATTGCCAGCGATGTTCCTTACTGTTGCCGTAACCGCGCAAGTCGTCGTGAAAGGGCTTATCCGCTCCAAAGACGGCGTGCCTCTGCCCGGGGCTACCATCGGCATCAAAGGGACCAACTCCTTTGCACAGGCCGACTCCTGGGCCGCTTCTCCCTCGAAACCCGTCGCGATCCCCCTTCTTCGTGATCGCCAGCTTCGTAGGGTATAAAACCAATGAAATACAATACACAGCCGGCGGTGGCGATATACAACTCACTCTCGATAAGAACGATGCCCTCGGCGAAGTGGTAATCACCGCCCGCCGCCGCAAGGAATCTCTCCAGGCCGTGCCCATCCCCATTACCGTTGTAGGCGGCGCACAGGCGGAAGATGCAGGCGCTTTCAATGTGAACCGACTCAAAGAACTCGTTCCTTCCGTTCAACTCTACTCCTCCAATCCCCGCAATACCGGCCTTAGCATACGCGGTCTCGGCACCACCTTCGGGCTTACCAACGATGGTATCGATCCCGGCGTGGGCTTTTATGTGGACGGGGTATATTATGCCCGTCCAGCCGCTACTACGCTCGACTTCCTCGATATCGAACAGATAGAGATACTGCGTGGTCCGCAGGGCACCTTATTCGGGAAAAACACCACCGCAGGCACGTTCAACGTTACCACCCGCAAACCGAAATTTACCCCGGGCGCCAATTTCGAAGTCAGCTATGGCAATTATGGCTTCGTGCAGGCCAAGGCTTCGGTGACCGGCCCTATCGGCAATAAGTTCGCAGCCAGGGTGTCCTTCTCCGGCACGCACCGCGACGGTACCATCTACAATGAGAAGACAGACAAGCAAACCAATACACTCAGCAACCTGGGCGTTCGCGGTCAATTACTCTTCAAGCCGTCTGAAAAGGTAGAAGTGATCCTGGCAGCAGACGCTACACGCCAGCGCCCTGATGGATATGCGCAGGTATACGCCGGAACGGCGCCCACGCTGCGCGCGCAATACCGCCAGTTCGACGCTATTGCGGCAGACCTGAATTATAAAGTCCCCAGCACCAATCCATTCGATCGTGTTATTGATCACGACACGCCCTGGCGCTCGTTCCAGGACCTTGAGGCGCTTCGCTCAATATCGACTTCAAACTAGGCTCCGGCCGACTCACTTCCACCACCGCCTGGCGCTACTGGAATTGGGACCCCTCAATGACCGTGACTTCACCGGCCTGCAGGCGCTCGCCAAATCACAAGCTACTTCCAAGCACCGCCAATGGTCGCAGGAAGTTCGCTGGGCCGGTTCCCTCTTGCCTAAGCTATCCGCCGTGTTCGGCGTGTTCGCCTTCGGCCAGAAACTCGATGCCGACGGCGCCCACATCGAAGAATCCGGCCGCGACCAGTGGCGTTTCTCCAAAAGCACTACCAGTGCACTCTGGGAAACACCCGGATTGTTCGATGGCTACGGCATCAAATCTTACCCCAGCCTGAGAACATTCAGCGGCGCGGTGTTTGGTCAGCTCGACTGGGCCATCACCGACAAGCTCAGCCTGTTGCCCGGTATCCGTTATAACTACGACGACAAGAAAGTGAACTTCCGCCGGGAAACGTACGGTGGCCTTCAGACAGAAGACCCTGCGCTCATTGCACTGAAGAACCTGGTATATACCAACCAGGCATTCGAAACCGACATCGACGATACCAACTTCTCCGGTCAGATCACGCTTGCGTATAAACCCATCAGGCAGATCAATACCTTCGCTACCTATTCGACCGGCTTCAAGCCCGTAGGCCTCAACCTCGGCGGCCTGCCCACCGCAGCTGGAAAAACCTTGCTAGACCTTGCGGTGATCAAACCGGAAGAAGTAAGGCACTACGAGATCGGCATCAAAACCTCCCCGGCCGATAATGCTACCGTCAACCTGACGGTCTACAACACAGACATCTCTGAATACCAGACCCAGGTGCAGGCGGCCGACCTGTCCGTTAACCGCGGCTACCTGGCCAATGCGGAAAAAGTACGGGTACGCGGCGCCGAGCTGGACGCTAACATCCGCATCCGTGATATCGTGTCTCTTTTTGGCGCACTGGCCTATACTGAAGGCAAATATGTTCGCTTTACCAACGCTCCGCCCCCGCTGGAAGAAACTGGCGGTCCTACCTTCAAGGATATTTCCGGAGGTGAACTGCCGGGCATTTCCAAATGGGCGGCTTCCGCAGGCGGTGAGGTCACCCAGGCGGGTAAGGCCTTCGGACAGTTAGGCAGCTGGTTCTTCGCGGCCGATGGCTACTATCGCTCCGACTTCTCCTCCAATCCTTCCCCCTCCAAATACCTAAGGGTGGATGGCTACTTCCTCCTGAACGCCCGCGCAGGGTTCAAGGCGGTGAACGGATTTTCATTCTTTTTATGGTCAAGGAACCTGCTGGATAAGAATTACTTCGAGCAGTTGCTGCCCGGTGCGGGCAACGCGGGGCATTATGCCGCCGTACTTGGCGATCCGCGTACGTTCGGCGCCACGCTCAGATATGGTTTGTAAAGTTCGCTATAGTTACCAAAAGCAACGGCCCGCTGTAATGGCGGGCCGTTTGGTGTTATTGGGTTGTCAGATGTTTATCCAGGACTTCCAGCATTTCCCGGTATCCGGCTGCGGCTACACCCCGGTATATGATCTCGCCTTCCGGATTGATGAGTATAAATGTTGGATATTGAAGCACTTTGAACAGCTTGGTGATGCTGTCATCTTCCCGGTATTTTTCCCGCACCTGCCAGATATGGTTCCATTCCATTTTCTCCTTGAGGATGGTTGCTTTTAACAGGTCTTCGTCTGCCTGCTTATCCAGCGCTACGCTGATCATGGTCACCGGCCTATTTTTCATTTTCTCGTGATGTTTAACCATTTCAGGAACAAGTTGCATACAGGGCCCGCACCAGGTTCCCAGAAATCCAGTATCGTGTAATTCCCTTTATTGCGTACCATATGTATTTTATTACCGGTCATAAAATCAATTGCGGCGACAGGCGGTACGAAACTTCCGGGCAATGGGTTGAATGAAGGTATGTCACGTATTTTCCGAAATGAAATTGTAGGAACCGGGTCAGACGGTTTCGCGAAGTTTTCCCATTTGTAGAGGCCGTTGCCCAGCCGTATGTTTTCGTTCTGGCTGTAAGTATATTTGGTACTACTGTCTGAATCGAACTGAAGCCTCATGCGTTGTGAGTAGCTGCGTGGATGCAGGCTGTTGGACTCATCCATGAGTTTGATGTTATGGTTTGTGCCTTCCGCATTTAATGTGCCCACCCAGTTCATGTTGCCAATGATGCTGATCTCCAGCAACTGCTCTAACCGGCTTTTGTAGGATTCTGGCGTGAAATGGCTCTGGTAAGGCGTGAACTGCAGAGAAAGTGGTCCTTCTGGTTTTTGCAATACAAGCTGCGGTAAGGGAGGAAGCTTTACTTTATAATTGTCAAAATATGATGTGTCAAAACGATGTATTTCGTCATTAGAAAAATCCCGATCCTGATTAGTATCGAAAATAACGATTTTCTCACCCTTTGGATTGAGCCCTGCGAATATATGATATGTGTTGCCCGGTTCAGGTGTCTGGGATATAACTGTTGTATCGAAATTCTGCCATTTCATCAGCTCGAGGTACCGCTCCTGGATATGGCCCCGGATAGCATGCGCTCATAAATTGCCTGATCATTTCTAAGTGCGAACTGCCGGATGATATGTTTCGGGCAGTCGGCCGGCAGGTTGGTGAATCCACTGTCTGAGGGTACGACTATAGTCGGATTGTACGTATTCGTCATCGGGGAGCGTCTGCCGGACGTGGTTTGAATAGTACAATGACGGGGATGTCGGTCGATAACCTGTTATCATTGGGTTCACTGCGTTGAGCGAGCAGGGAATTTGCCAGTAGGGTAATGCCAATGGTTGTTAGGTATACTTTCACGATGGGATGGTAATTGGATTATGAATAGCGGTTATAGTTTTCGGGATGTAAACTTTTGCCCGAAGGTAAACTTCGAGAATTTAAAGAATAGTTAAACCACGTAAACGGGTATATTTTTAACATTTTGTACAATAGAAAACGCCATCCCGGCGGCTGTTACGGATCAAACACGTATCAGTATTACGTTCCGTCAAATGATGTAGTTATCGTACCATTCGAGGGACTTTGGTTGTCAGGCCAGTGGTTGGCGCAGGAGCTTTCTAATGACCGCGATCTGTCCTAAATGGTAATGCGTATGCTCAATAATGCCGGCAATGTTTCGGTAATAGTTCCCGTATTTGGGATCCTCAAACACGATCGTCAGTTGGTCCTCCTGTAATTTCTCCACTTCCGCCGCAAAGGCTTCGGCCTCCCGGAGGGTTTTGGCTACCAGTTGCTGCCAGCCGGATTCGTTTTGTAAAGGCGGCAGATCAAAGGAGAACTTGTCGCTGGCTTGCAGTTTTTCGCCTTGCAGCACTTTCAGGACGGCGCTGACGTAATAGTTGACATGAAATACCAGTACAGCGATAGTGTTCAGGTTGCTTACGGGCGTTGTGGCTTCCAGGTAGGTAACGTCGGCCAGGAGGTCTTTCAGGTTGACGGACGTCCAGTTGCCGCCGGTATGCACGGCGCGGAAATGTTGGGAGAGTTGTTCTGGGAGGGTCATGGGTATGGAAATTTGTAAAGGAAAGATAGTTGATCCCATACAGGTATGAGCCCAGGAATTGATATATGCAGTTTGAAAAAGTTTTTTATGGGACAAATCACTGCTGACATAAGGCTGTCAATCCGGGTGTATACCTTTACATTATCAAACCGAATGAACCAAATATATGAAAACGAACCTTTCTATCCGTGGCATGGCCAATGTCAGCATTTGGGCCGACGATGTTAGCGCTGCGCGCAACTGGTACAATGAAGTCTTTGGCATGGAACCCTATTTCCAGCGGCCCGACGCTTCCAATCCCGTTTACATCGAATATCGCGTGGGCGATTATCAGCACGAGATCGGCATCATTAACCGGAAATTTCAGCCGCCTTCGGCGCAACCTGGTCCCGGCGGCTCCATTTTATACTGGCATGTAGACGATCTGCCGGCTACGCTCGACCGCCTGCTGGAACTCGGCGCCACATTATACCAGCCCGTTATGGACCATAGCGGCGGCAAAGGGCGTTCGTGACCGCCTCGGTCATCGACCCCTTTGGCAATGTCCTGGGCGTAATGTATAATCAGCATTATCTCGACATCCTGTCTGCTGCTAAATCCTGATTGCAATTACATAGTCGGCGGTTTCATGGGGAATTACGTGCCCCTATGAAACCGCTGACCGTTTCCGTTAACCCATATTCCTGTTTCATGAAACGGCGCCGATTGCCGGAGTAAGGTGATATTACCTTTGGTGCCATCACTGTAAAACCTCAAAAAATGAAACACGTAATGAAACCCCTCGCAATGGCCGCCTTAGCTGCCTTAGCGATCGCCGGACTGGCTTCCTGCGAGAAAGAGCTTCCCATCCAGTCGAACGACAAAAATTCAGTAGTTCCGAATTCAAGAAGAACCTCAAGGCAGCGCTTATTGGCGCCAGAGGGTACGAGTTTGTCATCACCCAAAACGGACAGATCAAAGACACAGCGGAATACGGCATTGGAGATATATCCGGCACACCGGCGGATCTGAATGCTTTCGTCAACATTGCCAGCGTCACCAAAACACTGACCGCCGCTACGGCCATAAAATACCTGATGCAGAAAGACGTTACGATCGATTCGAAGATCGGGAGATGGTTACCCGCTTCCTGGGCTATACATGACAGCGCCCGCAACCTCACCTTTAAGCAACTTATGCGGCATACTTCCGGCATCCGGGGCGCCGCTACCGAATGGGAGTCGCTCATGAACACCGTGGCGGCGCCTATCACCGCACCTAAAACCGGCGAGTATTCCAATATCAACTACGCGCTGTTCCGCGCCATGATCCCCAAGCTGCATGATTCCGTGAAGTTCCGTTCGCAGGAGCTGAAACTTGCACCCGCGGAGTTCCGGAAATGGATGAGCCAGGAATACATCCGCCTGGTGAACCTGCAGGTGCTGTCGAAAGCCGGCATACCGGCCAGAGGCTGCGCGCCGGTAACGGGTAAAATGACGATGATGATGACTGAGGCGCCCGACAGGCTTATAGGCAGCGATTACAGCGACTGGACGGAAAAATGCGGCGGCGGCGGATGGGTGCTTACTACCCTGGAAATGTCGCGCGTGATCGTATATCTCACGCATAGCAACAATATCCTGTCTGAGGCGGAGCGCAAGCTGATGGACGATAACCGCCTCGGCTGGATCGCGCGGTTCGCTGTAACGGGAGGCCTGGCTTACGGGCATGATGGCGCCCTGTATGTAGGACGTAATGAAGAAGAAGGGCTGAACCGCGGCGATGTAGGCAGCCAGAACCTTATCGTCAAACTGCCCAACAAAGTGGAACTGGCGCTGACCATCCATTCCATCGGAGACGGCTGGCGGCCGCTGTACGACATCGTGACCCTCGCCTACAACAATTCCTGGAAGTAAGCCATAACCTGCTGAATAGCTCCACGACGCAAAAGCCCGGTAACCATTCCGGGCTTTTTTTACGGGGAATTGGTTATCTTGGGGAACGGAAATCCCTATATCCCTGCCCGTTATGTCCTATCCGATCGTTCACCTGGCGGAAACATTCCTTCACCTGTCCCGGCTCTATGTCAGGATGCGCCTGCAACGCAGCAGCCTGCGGCATTGCCTGACGCGCATGCTGGCAGACCTTCATCCGGAGGCCGCGGCTTCCTCCCCGCTTCTACCCTTCAGCGCATGTTCAGGTATCACGAGATCGCGGAATACGTGGTTTGTGGAGCCCTTGCCCGCATGCAGGGCCGGCGGCTCTCCGATGCGGAGCAACGGCGGCTGGTGTTGTTGTCGGTTATGGCTCCTTTGTATGACGACTTGTTTGACGAGCGTGCCCTGATATCGCGCACATCCGCCGGCTCACGCAACAGCCTGCTTCAGGCGAAGCACGGAGTATGGGCGAAGGGCTCTTCCGCAGAGCATATATACGGCTGCTGGAAAGCACGCCGGAACCGGGACGAATGGTGACCCATTTCTGCGAAGTCTGCCAATGGCAGGAAGCTTCGTTGAAGCAAAAAGACCCGGCTGTCGCAGAGGCGGAGCTATTCCGCATCAGCTATCATAAAAGCTATCATTCGGTGTTGCTTTTCTACTCGGCGTTCGATAAGTACCCTTCGCCCGCGGAAACGGCAATGACTTTCCCTATGGCTGGCCTCCTGCAACTAACCAATGATGTGTTCGACATCTGGAAAGACATCCGCGCCGGGATCTATACCGTTCCCATACTCTACCGCCGGTACGGGCGGCTGGAAAGGAGATTCCTTGCGGAAAGCGCGCGTTTCAACCAGGCGCTGGACCGGTTATCCTATCCGGCTTCCAAAAGAAAGGAATATGCACAGACCGTACATGCATTAAATGCCATGGGGTGGCTGGCCATACGGCAGTTGCGGCATGAAACTAAAGGAGTGGATGATCTTGCCGGACTGGCTTTATTGGGGAGGAAAAAACTGGTCTGCGATATGAATACATTGCCCCGCATATGGGGCTGGGTGCGGAGGGTACGTGATCTCGTCAATCTTCAGTATTACGATGGCCCTACTGAGCCTGCTTTGCGACGAGAATCCCGGCTGCCGGCAGCAGGTAATTAATGCGGCCGGAGGCGCTGCTTTAGCGGGATCATCCACCAGGCGATCAGCCCGGAAAGCCATCCCAGGATAGCGGAGATGAGCAGTATCTTTCTATATGCGGAAACAAATCCTTCCTTATACATCGCTTTAACCGTGCTTACGGCGTCTGCACGAAGATCTGCGGGCGGATGCGCATTGCCAAGGTTCACCGTCTCAGCAACGATTGCGTCTTTCTTCATATCGCTCAATTTTATTTGATCCAGTTGCCTGTTGACACTTCCAGCGAACAACAACACCGCCAGCGCCCCGAATATCGCCGTGGCGAACACGCTCGCGATGCGCGTCACCGCATTATTGACGCCCGATGCCGTACCGGATAACTGCGGACTAAGGGAGCCCATCACCGTAGCCGTCAACGGCGCCACCGTCAGCGACATGCCAAGCCCCAACACGAGGATCCCCGGGAAGAAGGTCGTCCAGTAAGCGGAAGGCCCGGCGGTATCCCCGACGAGCGACATGAGAAAAGGCCTGTTCCGCCAGCAGCGGCCCGCCTACCAGGAAAGGCCGCGGACCGGTCTTATCCGCCCAGCTGCCTGCGGGCCTGGCCAGTAATATCATGAGCACCGTAAAAGGCAGGAAAGTCAGGCCAGACTGCAACTGGCTATATCCCTGTATCTGCACCATATTGAGCGAGAGGAACAGCATACCGGTACCCATCCCTGCGTAAAGAAAGAAAGTCAGCAGGTTGGCTCCTGAGAAAGTGCGGTTCTTAAAAAGGTGCAGGGGTAACATAGGACTGGCGGTCGTCAATTCCACCCATACAAAAATACCCAGCAATGATACCCCCGATACGATCGCTCCCCACGACTGCCAATGGGAAAAGCCATACTCCGGCATACGCAGGAAGCCGAAAGTCAGCGAGGCCAGCCCTAAAGCCGTCAGCGCCCCGCCCAGGTAATCGATGTGCCCGGTAGCCGAAGCATCGCGCTGTTCCGGTACATGCCGGCGGAGGATGAACAGGGAAATAAGCCCGAGGGGGATGTTGATGAAGAAGATGTAGCGCCATAGCCCGGCGTCTGCCAGCGCGCCGCCTAATACGGGGCCGCCCATGGTCACCAGCGTTGTAAAGGCGGACCAGGTACCGATAGCTTTGCCTTTTTCTTCTTCCAGCACGGAGGAGGATAATAACGATAAGCTCCCGGGAATCATGAGCGCTCCGCCCCCGCCCTGCACCACCCGGAAAAGGACCAGTTGCTCTACGGTGCCCGCCAGTCCACATGCCGCAGACCCCGCAATGAATATGATGATACCCCACATGAAGACGCGCTTGCGGCCCAGGCGGTCGCCCAGCGCTCCGCCAACAAGTATGAGCGCGGCCAGCATCAGCAGGTAGGCGTTCAGTACCCAGAACAGTCCGGCGGCATTGGCCTGTAGCTGGTTTTGGAGAGACGGCAGCACTACGTTGAGTGCCGTGCCATCAATAAACGCCATGGACGAAGCGAGGATGGTAGCGGCCATAACGCTACGGCCCTTAGGAGAAGCAAGCGGGTAAGTCGACATCGATACTATTAACAGATGAGTGGTTGAAATGTTCCGGTCAGCTCATCCCCATGGCCTCGTAGAACAGTTTGACGTAGGTGTCGCCAACAGGAACCATGTGCGCGCCCATAAAAATACGTTGTTTCTCTACGCTGTCTATTTTGTTCATGGCGACGATGAAGGATTTATGCACCCGGATAAACTGCCGTGGCGGCAGGGCTTCCTCGAAGCTTCGGAGGTTCTGGAGCGTGAGGATCTTCTGGGTGGCCGTCTGGATGGCCACGTAATTGCGCAGGGCCTCCACGAAAAGGATCTCGCTGAAGTTGAGGCGGATAATGCGCTTATCTGTCCGGATGAAGATGAAATCCGGTTGTGCCGGCACGGGAGGTTGCGGTACGGGCTTGCCGGTCACTTTTTGTACGGCTTTCACGAAGCGGTCGAACGGGACGGGTTTAAGCAGGTAATCTGCTGCATCATACTGGAAACCGTCGAGGGCATATTCATCATATGCTGAAACCACGATCACCGCCACATCGGCTTGCCTGAGTTGCATGAACTCTATGCCGGAGAGCTCCGGCATCTGGATATCGAGGAATACGAGTTTGACGGAGGGCTCGTTGCGCAGGAAGGCCAGCGCTTCCAGCGGGTTGTTGAAGGTACCGGCGAGCGAGAGCTCAGGCATCTTGCGGATGAATTCGGTGATAACCTGTACCGCGAGGGGCTCATCGTCCACCACTATGCATTGCATGGCCATTTTCCCAATGTATTTGCAGGTGAGTTGAATATTCGTGTTCGGTTTCCCGGATGTCGAGCACATATTGCCCGGGATACACCAGGTCCAGCCGCTTGCGGACGTTGACGAGCCCTATGCCGCCAGTCTGGTCCTTGCGCTTGCGGGTCTTGAAATTATGCACCCTGAATGCCATCCCTTCGGCCAAACAATCCACACTGATCTCCACCGGCTGCTCCGGCCGGTTGGCCACGCCATGTTTGAAGGCATTCTCCACGAAAGGCACCAGCAACAGCGGCGCTATCCCAAAGGCCGCGGGATCTCCTGATACCCGCAGGCGGACGCAGTCGCTGCATCCCGTCCGGAGCCTTTGCATGGCGATGAAATCTTCCAGGTACCTCAGCTCGTCGGATAGCCTGGTCCGGTACCCTGCCACAGGCGGTTGTTCGGTCATGTATTCCAGTATCTGCGACAGCGTATGCGCGGCATCCACCACCTGTGGTGAGCGCACGAGCGCCAGGCTGTAAATGCTGTTGAGGCTGTTCATGAGGAAGTGCGCGTTCAGCTGCATCTTCAGGATGGCGAATTCCGCGTCCTGCTTTTGCAGGGCAAGCTGTTTGCGGCGCTTGTCTTCTTCGAGCCAGGCGAAGAACAGCACATACGCCAGCGCGGCGCACAGTACCAGGGCGTTGGTCCAGGTTTCTGTGCGGAGGTATTGCCAGAAGGATTTGACGAGTGGTTTACCATTGCGGTATCCGCCCATGAGGATCTCCTCGCTGAAGAAGCGGTCGGCAATAACATACTTGATCAGTGTGGCAGCAAATACCAACAACAAAACGCCCGCCACGAGGCGCATCCAGTTCCGGGATGCGAGAAACTGGGGAAGGTTAGCCTGATGGCCGTGTAAAAGAGGGCGAAGTTCAGCAGCCCGTATACGCCCCTGGTAACATGGAGGTTACGGAACGACGCCGGGGTAAATGCTTTGGGCATGCCGAGCATGCTAAGGCCATACATCACGGCCATCCATAGCACGAGCAGCGCCAGGAATTCACGGATACGCCGGAATCGGTCAGGCTGGTCCGGCATATAGCGGAGTTTTGAACCGGCGCATATCGGCTGCGCCCGGCAGCCAAAGGGCCAATCTTTGAAGGAAAGAGGCGCGTGCGGCGGAGCTGAGCTCCAGCGCGTGGGAGCCGATGTCGAGCCGCAGCACAACTGGCAGGCCATGATCCTGGGCGGTAAGCAGTTTTTCCGCCGCGGTTTGCAGCAGCAGCGGGGTGACGTAACGCCCTGTGGTTGGGCCGGTGACATGCAGGCTCACCTGTTGGCGGGGAACAGGCGGTTGTGGAGTTTGAGGTAAATATCGAAGTAGTAGAGCTCCCGTTCGAGAGGGGCTTTATCAAGCTTCACGCCTTTGTCGTACAGCATATAGCGGAGCAGTTCAGACAGCTGGAGGATGGCCTCGGCGCCTTCTCCTTCCCGCTTTTCTTCCGTTTCCAGCAGGGTCTTGATGGCTTTCAGCTTGCGTAAAAGCAGGCTGGTAGACAGCTGCATCTGGGAAAACTGCTTCCCGGCGGCGGCCGCTTCCAGCTCCAGCCTGCGGCTCTGGCGGTCGCCCGCCCGCCACATGAGGAACACGTAATAGGCATATGCGGCGAGGCCCACGAGGATGCCCGTCTGCAGGCTCAGCCGGAAATAGCTCCAGAATGTATGGTACGTCTTTTTGAACCCGATCATGGCGATTCCCAGCTGCAGGATCTCGTCTGGCCAGATATGCGCCACGGCATATTTACCCATGCAGAAGGCGAGGATAACGCCGGATGCGATGGCGAGAGAGCGCGTGACGCCCTGGCGGGCATGCAGGGGAAGACGAGGAACGCCAGGATGTAGAACAGGTTGTAGTTGATGAAGCCGTAGACGAGGAAGCGGGTAACTGTGTACCGCAGGCCCAGGGGCTGTGGAGGTTCCCTTTCAACATGGGGAAAATGTAGAGCAGCACAAGCGCCATCCAAACGGCGAGATGTATCCAGTATCTATATGTTCCTTGCTTCGGCATCAGGGCTAAGATACGCTATAACAGGGCATTACGTACGATATTTTTTCATCCCCGCCCATTGCCGGAATGTACCTGCGGTAAGCCGGTACGTACAGTTTTGGCCCGGGAATGGCGCCGGGAAGGTATTTTGGAGGGATCATGGGACTCACTTCAGGGTATTAAATGCCAAATCACGAAAATCAACCGTAATCAACCATTTACTTTCAAACAGTAGTGTTTATGAAACAAGTTTATCTGCTATCTCTTGCCTGTATGTTAAGTACCGGGGCTATTGCCCAGCAGGTTATCAGGGGAACGGTGCGCGATTCGCTCACCAAAGCGCCGGTTCCCGGCGCCACCATCAGGGTGGTGAATGGCACCGGCGGCGTGACCGCCAATGAAAAAGGGGAATTTGAGCTTCGGGTACCAGCCAACACCCAGCTTCGTATTTCATCTATCGGATTCGAAACGGTGCAGATTCCCGCTGCCGCCGTCATGCGGCCGATCATGCTCGTTACCTCCGCCCAAACCCTGCAAATGCCGGTAGTTATCGGTTATGGTACGCGTCAGCGCAGCGGCGTTACCACCAGCATTTCTTCTATCGATTCCCGCAAGCTGGCGCCGGAGAACAATATTGTCAGTGATGTGGGTAAAGCCCTCCAGGGCCGCGTGGCGGGCGTATTCGTAGCGTCTTCTTCTGGTGCTCCGGGAGCACGCCGAACATCCTCATACGCGGGGTGCAATCTGCCAGCGCGCAATATGCCAATCCGCTGATCGTTATCGATGGCCTCGTGATGGAAGGTCCCGGCATTTCGCTCAGCTCCATCAACCCGCAGGATATCGAAACCATCGACGTATTGAAAGACGCGGCATCCGCAGCTATTTACGGAGCCAGAGGTTCTTCCGGCGTTATCATCATTACAACTAAGAAAGGAAAACAAGGTCAGAAGCCTTATTTCTCCATCAATGCCTACACCGGCGTAAACAACGTGCCTACCACGCGCCGGATGCTTAATACAGAGGAGTACGCTTCCGCATTCTCGGATTCCCGTAATAACCGGATCTCCGATATCGACGCGCAACTGGCAAACCCCGGCAGCCTCACGCCCGTGCAGATTAGCCAGCTGCAAAACGAACGTACCCGCCTCTCCGGGCAGGTGACCGGCCTGAACATGGCCGACCGCAGCACAGACTGGATCGATAAGGTTAAACACCATAATGCGCCGTTGAACAACCTGCAGGCCAGCATGAGCGGCGGGGGCGACAAAACCAACTATTATATGTCGCTGGGCCGCTACTCCGAGATTGCTTCCATCGGAACGGGCCGCTTTGAAAGATATACCGCTAAGATCGACGTGTCTCAGCAGGTCAACAATTGGCTGCGGCTTATGGGGAACATCAACCTGACGCAATCAGTTAACAAGGATAACTCCTACCCGCTGGTCAACGCCTTCAACGCCCGCCCCGATACCCCGGAAGAACCCGTTCGCAATGCGGACGGATCGCTGGGCTATTATGTAGGCCAACAACAGCACCCGCTGGGCGATATGACGGAAAACAACAACAAAAGCCGTACGCAGACATGGTTCGGGAACCTGGCAGCCGAATTGAAGCTCCATAAGAACCTCCAGTTCCGCTCCGCTTTCGCCGCCAACAAATACAATACCTTCAACCGGGATTATCAGTCACCGCTCGGTTATCTGGGCCAGTTCCAGAAAGGTTACCTTAAAACGGGCGGAAGCGACAACCTGAACTATAACTTCGATAGCTATTTTACGTATACCAACCGCTGGAGCAAACTGGGCCTGAATGCAACCGCCGGGTATACGTTCTACAGCATCGAGACCAACGCCTGGGGTACGACCTGAACAACTTCCCCGCGTAGATGTGATCGACGGCGGCGGGGCGGCCTCCGCATATGGCAGCACCGGCAGCATCAGCGCTCTCAACAACAATTACCTCGAAACGTCAGAAGCTTATTTCGGCCGCGTTGCGTTCGACTGGGATAATAAGTATATGCTGGGAGCCAGCCTTCGGACGGACGGATCTTCCAAACTGAACAAGGATAACCGGTATTCCTGGTTCCCCTCCGTTTCGGCAGGATGGGACATTGCCCAGGAAGCGTTCATGCAGGATCAGAAGCTCTTCCAGTTCTTCAAGATCCGCAGCAGCTACGGCCTGAGCGGCAACATCCGTGCAGTGAACAACTTTACCACCCAGCACCTCATGCAAGCCACTTCCAACCTCAGCGACCCCGCACTCCGCTACCGTGATGTGATCGGCAACCCCAACATCCGGTGGGAAGAAACCAAACAGTTCGATGCCGGTATCGACGTCGGCATGTTCAGGAACCGCCTTACGCTGACGGTCGATTATTATAACAAATCCACCTCCGGCCTCATCAGCACCCGCTTTGTGCCCTGGGAGTTCGGCGCGCAGACGATGCCCTACAACGTAGGCGATATCCGCAACAAAGGGTTCGACGTGGAACTGGCGGTAAGCAGCAATCCTAATGCCGCCATCAGCTGGCGCGTGGAAACCAACCTCAACCTGAACCGGAACAAGATACTATCCCTCTCCGATTCAGTACTGAGCTACGGCACATTCATCTTCGGCGGCCCTCAGTCACAGGCCCGTGTAGGCCAGGCGGTTGGTTCGGTACAGGTGTATAATTCACTCGGCGTAGACCCGCAGACAGGAGATATGATATATGAAGACAGGAACAAGGACGGCAAATGGGATGCGAAGGATTATATCTATGTGCCCATCGCCTTGCCCAAATTCACTGGCGGCACTACACTTTCCGCAGGATACAAAGGCATTTCCGTTGAAGCCCTGTTCTCCTATGTAGTAGGAAACAAGATCTATGATTACTACGAGCAATCGCTCCGCAATTACGACCTCGACTGGTTCGGCGCCATGCCCAACAAGTTTGATGTGGTGAATGACCGCTGGCGGAAGCCGAATGACAAGACCAGCGTTCCCCGTGCCATTACAGGCGTGCATGGAGCGGGCAAATCGGTAGACTGGAACTACCGTCCGTCTACGCAGTTCATCTACGACGCATCGTATTTGCGCCTGCGCAACCTGACCATCGCTTATATGTTGCCGAAAAGATTGCTGGATAAGGCTACCATCAGCCGCTGCAAAGTATATGCGGCTGCGCAGAACCTGTTTACCATTACCAATTATATCGGTTTTGATCCCGAGTCGGCTAACAATTCGGGCATCCTTTCTTCTAATCTTCCCAATCCCAGGAGCATGGTGTTGGGGGTAGACCTTTCCTTCTAAAATTTTACCGTCATGAAGAAAACATTCCTCTATATATCTGCCTGCGCTGCTATAGGATGGGCTTCCTGCAGCAACAAACTGGACGTTCAGCCAGACACGCTGGTATCTCCCGACCAGGTTAACAGCAGCAATGTGGCCCTGGTGCTCAACGGCACCAAACTGGCGCTAACTAACAGCGCGTTCTACAACTACTATATCCTTCCCGAGATCATGGGAGACGATGTGCAGACCGCTGGGATGCAGGCGTATGAGTTGTGCAACATCCCTTCTACGGACAATTCCATCACCCTGGCTTACCGCTACCCTTTTGCCTGCGTTAACAACGCCAACATGGTGATCCGGTATTACAATGCGCATACGGATGAAGCCGCCCTGCGGCCGATCGCCGGGGAAGCGTTCCTGCTGCGCGCATATGCTTATATGCTGCTGAACGAGCAGTTTGGGAAAGTCGCCATCATGGATGGGACGGAAAACCCGTTAACCTATCCGACAAGGAATTCCGAGGAGGAAGTGAAGGCTGAGATCGAAAGTAACCTGCTAAAAGCGGCGGAACTGCTGCCCGATCACGAAGGCAAGCCCCTGAAAGGAAGCAAGCAGGCGGCCCAGCTCCTCCTGGCGCGTTTCTATCTCAATAGTGGAAAACATGCCGACGCGGAGCGCCTGGCCAATGCGGTGATCACCTCAGGAAGTTAGCATTGCAGGACAATCTTTACGGAGACATCTTCAAGAGCGGCACTGCCTCCAAAGAAATGGTGTATACGATCGCTGAAGTGTCCAGCGGAACCAATAACACCAAACAGGGATTGCCCGGGGTATTCGGTCCCGGCGGTGGCAGCGCAGGGGCGGTACCATCTGGATCGATTCTAACCTCGTAAAGTCATACGAAGATGCGGATATACGGAAAGCGTTCTACGTGAAAGTAAAAGGAAGAGATATCGCAGACGAAGTCTGGTTCCTGACCAAGTTCCCGGAAGAACTGCAGCCCGCCTACCCGGTTTGCCGCTACAGCGAGGCCTTCCTTATTGCCGCGGAAGCCAAAGCACGGACCGGCACGGTAGACGTAACCCGGTACAATGAGCTCCGCGCTAAACGCAAAGCCTCCGTCAGCGCCAATAGCGATTTCGCTAACGCTGCCGCTTTCCTCGATGCCATCGAAATGGAGCGCCGCCGCGAATTTGTAGGCGAACGCCATCGTTGGAGCGATATGCGCCGCTTCGGCAAAGCCATTCCCTGGCTGGACGGGCTGCAACAGCCTCCGGGACATGTATTGTTCCCGATCCCGGAAAGACTGTTTACCCTTAACCCGACAATTGAGCAGAACGACGATTACTGAGAAATATCAAACATACAGGAATGAAGAAAGCAATTTTGCAACCCGCATTACTGGCGCTGCTGCTGAGTCCGGCAGCGCTGGTGGCCCAGAAAGCCAACCTACCAAAACAAATTACGGTAAAAGGTTCCGTTAAATTCGCCACGCCCGAAGGCCAGCCGCGCAAGATCTGGCTAAGCCGCGATAATGGCACCGGCAAACCCGTTGTCGTAGATTCCGTTGAGCTCGGCAAAGAGCTCACCTACTCCTTCCGCATCAAACAGGACCATCCCGGCATCTACAAACTAAACGTCATGTACTGGGACCACATCTCCTTCTGGAGCGATGCCGATGTTACGGTAGCCTCCCGTGGGTATGACACCGCCAAGATGAAGATGAAGATCCCGCATTTCTATTTTGTAGACGGCTCTTCCGACAACAACTTCATCAACCAGGTGGAGCTCAATAACACCAATGGTTACCTCCGCTCGGTTGACGAGTACAACCAGGAGTATTATGCGAAACAACATAAGGAGAAAACCGGTGATTCCGCCTGGGCCAACTACTGGAACGGCCGCCGCCGCTACAACCCCATCCGCGAAGACAACGACCAGCGCGAAGATCTGCTCATGAAGGTGTACAAGGACAGACCCGTGCTGATCTACGCACTGCGCAGCGCCGGCAGTCCCAATGACACCACCCAGTACGCCGCCACACTGAAGCAGCTGGATCGCCTCATTCAGTTGTATCCCTGGCTGAGCGAAGCAAAGAACCTGAAAAATACCATTATCAAGAACCGGCAGCAGATGATGAAGCTGCAACCCGGTCAACCCGCGCCCTCCATCTCTTACCCCGACAACTTCGGTAAGCTGCAGGGCCTGGAGAAATACAAAGGCAAGTACCTCCTGGTTGATTTCTGGGCCAGCTGGTGCGGACCCTGCCGTCAGGCCATCCCGAAAGTGAAAGAGCTGCACGATCAGTACAAGGCGAAAGGCCTGGAAGTGGTGAGCATCTCCATCGATACCGACAAGAAAGCCTGGGAAAAAGCCATGGCGGATGAAAAAATGCCGTGGGAACAACTGCTGAGCGATAACAAGGACAAGACCATGGAGCTCTACCAGTTCTCCGGCATTCCCACCCTCTACCTGATCGATCGTGACGGCAAGATCGTGACCAAGTTCACCGGTTACAGCCCTGAAGCGGAGGAAGTCATCAAAGCGACCATTGAAAAGGTCTGGCTGCTAAGCCCGAGGGTGAAAGAAAGGTAATGAAGGCAATGTCCATGTAATCCTAAACAGTCATGCAGAAAACAATATTATCGGTAATTGCTTTGGCAACGGCATTGAACGTGTCTGCCCAGCAAAAATATACGGTAGATCTGTACCTGACCGGACAGGAAGGTTACAGGTTGACGCTGAGCTACGTTAGCAACGGAGAGCGGCATTCAGATACAGCCCAGCATCTGCCTGACGGCGGTTACCGTTTCAGCGGAATGATAGAAGAGCCTGCCGTAGCGGTAGTGTTCAACAGCAACCCTGCCAGCAAATTCGAGATGTCGAAGGGCGGGATGTTCATACCGGGCCCGGTATTGGAATTCGTATTGGAAGAAGGGCGAACCGTATTGAAAGGCACTTCTGAGAAATCGTACATGGCGCAGGCCAAAGGCGGTAAACTGAATGCGGAATTCTCGAAGCTGCACAGCCAGGAACTGCCCATCATCGATAAGAAGTGGGCCCTTACGAAAGAAAGCTCCACCGCCTACAAAAGCGGCGACACGGCGCGCGCTTCGGCCCTAAGAAAGGAAGGCAATGCGCTGGAAGAAAAACGCAAAGCCCTCCGGCTCGGATACATTGCAAAGCATCCCGGTTCTTTCATAAGCATGTACCTGCTGGCGGCGATGTACGAAGATTATACCCCCGATGCCTATGCGGCGGCGTTTGACAAGATGGCCCCTACCTGGAAGCAGTCGTTCTACGGAAAGCTGGTCGCTAATAAGATCGAAAGCACAAAGGCTACGGCACTGGGGAGTCAGGCCATCGATTTCACCAAAAAGGATATCCAGGGAAATGCCTTCACCCTGTCTTCCTTAAAAGGAAAGTATGTACTGGTAGACTTCTGGGGCAGCTGGTGCGGCCCCTGCCGGGCAAGCCATCCGCATATGCGCAAGGTGTACGATCATTACAAAGGTAAAAATTTTGAGATCGTAGGCATTTCTGAAGAGAAGACGGCCAACATCACCGATGCGGAGAAGTTCTGGAAAGGCGCCGTTGAGAAAGACGGCATCAGCTGGGTGCATGTCATGAACAACTATGGCAAAAAGGAACTGAATCTCGTGCAGAAGTACGGTGTTACAGGCTTCCCTACCAAGTTCCTCCTCGACCCTGCCGGGAAAATCGTCTGGAAACTGGTAGGCGGCGGAAAAGAAGCTGAAGATGAACTGGACGCAAAATTGAAGGAGCTTATCGGAGAATGATTGGTTTGGTGATAAGCAGGAAAAAGGAAAAGGACGCTTTCGGGCGTCCTTTTTATGCCTTACATCAACCCTTGCTGCACAGCTTGTTTGATCATTGCGGCTACGTTAGGAGAACCGAATTTCTGCAGAAGGTTCTTGCGGTGGGTCTCTACGGTGAGCGGACTGAGATGCAGCATGGTGGCGATGTCTGTAGTGGTTTTGCCGTCGGCGATGAGGTGGAGGATTTCCTTTTCTCTTTTGGTAAGCTGCGGCGTGTCACGGAGTTCTGCGGCGGAGGGTTTGGCCATGATCTCCCGGACGGCCTTGCTGAAGGTCAGCAGCCCGTCGTGCGCTTCCCGGATACATCGGATGAGCTCGTCTGCCGCAACATTTTTTAAGAGGTAACCCGAGGCGCCCTGTTGGAGCATCTGGAGGATCATGCTGCGCTCGGAATGATTGCTGAGTGCGATGATGCGGGTGGCGGGGAAGCGGACTGCACTTCGCGGCAGAGGTCCAGCCCGCTGGTATCGGGGAGGCCGATATCGAGAAGGAGAATGTCTGCGTGGTGAGCCTGAAGAAATGCCAGGCATTCAGCGGCATTACCGAAGCATCCGGCTATTTCCATGCCGGGCGTGTTGGCGAGTAGTTTCTGGAGCCCTTCGAGGATGAGCGGATGGTCGTCGACGATGGCGATCTGTATGGCGTTTCCGGACATGGTGGCGGCGGGATGGATGATTCCCGCGGATCAAAAATATCAATTATTCGTTATCAGCGGCGCGTCTTCCGTTGCATCTACCGGAAAACCAGTAGAAAATTTCACCAGAATCGGGGTATTGAAGCAGGCGCCTGTCCATCCTACTTTTGTGAGGTGCAGCATAAACCCGGCTTCGGTACACCGGTAACCTGACTATCATCAAAAACACACAATCATATGAAATCATTGAAAATGCTCTTGTTGCCATTGTTAGCTCTTTCTATAGGCATGTTTGCCTGCGGCGGAAAAGATGATGACCCCACGCCCGGAAGAACCGCCAAAAAGGTGCAATTCAAAGCCAGCGGCAGCGCCGGTGTGCAAATCAAAATGGTGGTGTACGGCTACGATACGCAGATTACCACCGCCTCCGATATCAATAGCAATACCTGGCAGAGCCCCGTGCTGGACGTTCCCGCATCGGCCATGGGAGGCAGCTGCACGGTAGGAGCGGTTGGCCCTAATGCCGGGTCTACCCTCAAAGTAGAGATGTATGTGAACGGTGATTTAAAGAAAACGGGCACTTCCAGTGGTACCGCGCTTTCCGCCGGCACCCAGATCGTATTCTAGTCTGAACGCAGGGGTGACTGATGTCGTGTAAGAGAGCCGGCCAGTAAAGGCCGGCTTCACCATTTAAATATTATTCCATGCGATTTCCTTTTCTGTCTTTGCGGTATGCGCTGGTATTATTACGTATATCCGTCGCTATCATCTTCCTGGCACACGCCATTGTCCGCATCGCGAACGGCACCATCCCACGGTTCGGGGCTTCCTGGAGGCAAAGGATTCCCTGCCGGAGAAGCCATTGTCTGGCTCATCACGGTATTCGAGGTGGCGGGAGGATTGCTGTTGGCCGCGGGAAAATACGTATGTTGCCTAAGCCTGGATTCATCATCCTGCTGTTGACCGGCATCATCCTCATTCATGGAGAGCTGGGCTGGTTTGTAGGGGAACATGGCTCCGGCGGCAGCGAATATAGTTTTATCCTCATCATTGCCTTGTTGGTGATAGCTGCCGCGTATAGATCCGGTAAGCAGTAATCTTTTCGCCTATTGCCTGAAATCCAGGGTCTCGGCGATCTGGCCGTTCTCGCGGACGGTCAGCTGGACAGGTTTGCCGTTGGCATCTCGGGTGAAGGTGAAGGTAAGATCCCTTTCTTTCATGAAGAACACCGTGTCGGATTCCGGGAATATCGGCACGAGGGATTTGCCCGTGTGCAGGATCAGCCACTCCCTGCTGGTAGTGATCTTCAGGTCGGACATGGGGCCTTTATAGGTGCCGGCCAGTTGCTGCAATTGTGCGGGTGTTAACTTCACTTCTTTTCTCTCACTTACATAAGGCGCCGGCCCGTGGTCGAAACTGAGGACGCGCGTCATTTTCCACTCTCCGTTTTGCAGCATCCAGAGATGGGTGAACTGCGCCAGGCCATTACGGCTGGAGATACCGTCCTTCACCAAATAAAAATAATGACTGCCGGAAATGATGGCGCCGTACAAGGTGTCTGAACGCCGCATGGGGTACACCCGCACGGAGTTGGGCACGGCTTCCCGGCGCAGGCGGATCTCGCTGCCGGGTCTGCAGGGGCCATCCCCGAAATCTTTCACCAGCTTATCGGCCCCGAGGGAAACACCGCTCTTATCGTGGTAGAATTCTACGTCGGAGATGAAGAATGACCGCATGCCGGGCAGATCGCATTGGTTGTAAGCGTTCCAAAATAGGCTGTCTTTTTGCAGGATCAGGCGGGAAAGTTCCAGATCAGTCTGTGCGTAGAGCCCTGTTGCGAGTAGCGTGCAACACAGGGAAAAGAAGGTTTTTTCATATTGAAGCGTTAAAAATGGATGCGGATATAATAATACATCAAACAACCCGAACTTTTATTTGTTACTGTAGCGTTAAACAAGCATATTCACCGTTTTTACATTAGACATCAGACATGAAATCCTTGGAACAACCATTGCGTATGAAAAACACCGAACGGTTCAGCGGAAGGGCTGAGCATTACATCAAGTACCGCCCGCATTACCCGCACGCCATTATAGCGTGCCTGGAGCAGGAGGCGTGTCTTACGAAAGATTCCGTGGTAGCCGACATCGGTTCCGGAACCGGCATCTCGTGCATCCCCTTCCTGGAAAACGGGAACAGCGTCTTCGCCGTAGAGCCCAATGCTGACATGCGGCTGGCATCGGAGCGGCTGTTTACCGGCTATCCCGGCTTCCGTGCTGTAGCGGGAACTGCGGAGAAGTCCACCCTGCCAGACGCCTCGGCAGATCTCATCGTGGCGGCCCAGGCATTCCATTGGTTCCACGGCTCCGCGGCCTGTGCGGAGTTCGTGCGGATCGGCAAACCGGGAGCCTGCACCGTGCTCATGTGGAACGAAAGGGATCTGCAAGACGAGCTGGGTAAAGCCTACGAAGCCCTCCTGCAATCCAATGCGGTCGACTACCGGGAAACCAATCACCGCAACGTGGGACCGGCCCAGCTGTCGGCCTTCTTCTCCCCGCCGTCTACCGCGCCCATGTTTTCCGCAACGCCCAGCAGCTCGACCTGGAAGGCCTGAAAGGGCGGATGCAATCCGCCTCCTACGCCCCACAACCGGGTCATCCCCGTTATGAAGCCATGATCGGCGATCTGGAAGACCTCTTCGCTAAATATGCCCATAACGGCATGGTAAAATTTATGTATACGACGCGCCTGTATATAGGTCAACTGGCATGACGGTATGTGTCAAAAAGAAAGGGCGCTCCGGAGATGGAGCGCCCTTTTTGTTATCAGGAGTTACTGGTTATGCATTTTGCTTGCGCACATACCTGGTAAGTATCACGATCACCTGTCCCTCGATCTTCCCTTCGATCTGCTCCGTATTGTCCGGCACCAGGCGGATGTTCTTCACCACGGTGCCCATCTTGGCGTTAAGGGTGGAACCTTTCACATCCAGTGACTTTGTGAGCACAACGGTGTCGCCGTTCTGGAGGGTGGCGCCATTGCTGTCCAGGGGAGCTCTACGACGTCGTCATTCTCATGGTCTCCGGAGGCTTTTGCCCAGGCGAGGAGCTCATCATCGAGGTACATCATATCTAGTTGCTCCGCGGCCCAGGACTCGTTGCGCAGGCGGTTGAGCATTCTCCAGGATACGACCTGTACGGCCGGCACTTCGCTCCACATGGAAGTGGTGAGGCATTGCCAGTGGGCGGCGTCGAGCGCTTCCTTGCGTTCCAGTTGGGCACGGCACTTTTCGCAGGCCACAAGTTCATTATCCCGGCGGGCTTCCGGCGAGAAAGGAACTTCATACACGGCTAACGTTCCGGTTGCGGCACATAGCTCGCAGCTGTTATTGCTGCGCAGTTTCAGATCTTCGGGCAGTTTCATTGCGTCTTAGCTTTAGAAGGCCGCAAAGGTACGTTTTTCTGACGGCATCCTCCCTACTTCACTTTTTTGAACTGCTCCTGCTCCCATCCGCGAAGCAAAAATCCTTCTTTGTTGAACTGGATATCCACCGGCGCGTTCTCTTCCCAGAAGAAAACCGTCTCCGACGCCGGGCGAAGGGTTATGTTTTGCTGATGCGCCTGCAGGGTTAGCGTTTTTCCGGCGGGCTTCAGCACAACGGTATCGCTGCCGTTGCGCACATAGGTGCCGGCATAAGCGTTGATCTTTGCTTCGGTAATATCCGCCTGTTGGAACTTATGGCGGCGTTGCGCCAGTAACCAGGTGTAGAGGCTGTCGTTGTTATAGGCTTCCGTCCAGCTGTCGTGCCCCGCTTCGGGGTATACGGTGAACTTTACGCCGGGCTGGTAGGGCTTCAGTGCCTCTACCATACGAGCGCTGGAACCAAGCGGTACCACATTGTCCTTTGCGCCGTGGAAGCACCATACTGGTACATAGCGCATTTTCCAGACATCGGCCGGGTCGCCGCCGCCGCAGATGGGCGCCATGGCCGCCAGTTCACCGGCAAACCGGGAAGCGAACTCCCAGCTGCCGAAGCCGCCCATGCTGAGGCCGGTTAGATAGATGCGGTCAGGATCAACGCGCATGTTCTTTTTGAGATCGAGCAGCAGGCGGTGCAGGATGCCCGCGTCCCAGCCGCCATAGTCGGATTGTGGAGATACTACAATGAAGGGGAGCTTCTTTCCGGATTCCACGAGCTTCGGTGGACCGTGCGCCTTTACTTTATTGAGATCAAGGCCGCTTTCGCCGGAGCCGTGGAGGAAGATCAGCAAAGGCCAGCGTTTGGTGGTGTCTGCGTCATAGCCTTCCGGGAGGGCTAGCAGGTAGCGCACGTCCAGGGAGAATTTGGCGGGCGTTTGCTGCGCGGTGGCATGGAGGCCAAGCAGCAGTAACAGGGGAACAAATAGATGCTTCATAGCAGGAAATTACGCGATTTTTTCACGGTTGTTACCGCCGGTGGCCCGAATCTTGTGAAAATTCATCAAACCATTCACCATGGATCAGATCAAAGATTTCTTCCAGGCCTACGAGCAACGTTTTAATGACGCCATCCAGGGCCGCACCGAAGACGTGGAAGCCTTTGCCGGCTCGTTTGCCAATTGTTATGTGCAATCCACCCCTGCCGGCGTTCAATGCGGAAAGAACGACGATTCTTTCCGGAAGGCCATGACAGAAGGCTACGCGCGTTACAGGGAAATCGGTACCAAAAGCATGCGCATCATCGGGCTGGATGTAACCAAAATCGATGATTTTCATTGCATGGCAAAGGTACATTGGGATTCCGCTTACGATAAAGACGGGAAGATCATCGAGATCGACTTCTACGTTTGGTATATGTTGACCACCGTTTCCGGCAAGCCGGAGATCTTTGCATATGTCACGGGCGACGAAGAAAAGGTGATGAAGGAGCACGGCCTGATGCCGGAAAAGTAACGGAAGGCTGGAGAAATGTCGCTACATTTGCAGGATGCGAAACAATCTTGTCAGCATGGGCGACGCCCTGCGGGAGTACCTGAACAAAAGCAAACTGAAGCCGCGCCTGATGGAAGTGCGAGTTCAGGAGAACTGGGAGGAGATCGTGGGTAAAACGATCGCCAGGTACACCGAGAGCGTTCACCTGTACGATGGTAAGCTTGTTATCGTTACTACCGTAGCTCCCCTCAAGCAGGAGCTGAACTATTCCAAAGACCGCATTGCCGGCCTGGTGAATGAAATGCTGGGGAAAAAGTAGTCACGGAAGTAATTATCCGTTAACCGTAATCTTCACTTCGTCGGATACCGCCTGAACGATCCGGGAGATATCGTCCATGGTAAGGCGGGTACGCAGGTGCATCATCATCATCTCCCCGTCTTCCTGCACCAATACAACGAGATTATCGATCCTGTCCTGGTTCCTGCCATTGCTGAGCAGGTGGATATTCGCATTCTTCTGACGGATCTCCGCCAGTAATTCAAACTGGTTATTTGTCTCCAGCTGTTGCTTCAATCCTGAGATGTCTTCATTGGTAAAGGAGCCGTAGTCCATTTCAAGGGCGTAGAACCGTACTCTTCTCACTTTCTTCAGCGCCCATTTAATGTCTTTCATTTTGCCGTCGAACGCATGGTCCGGAATAAACCAGCTCACAACGCGGAAGGTAAAAAGCCCAGGCCGATTTTATGCGTGGAAGCCACGTCGTAATGCTGTACCATGAACTTGCGCAGCGTCTTGCGTTGTGCGGTGGCCGTGGTGGCGATGAGGGTACAGGCGAGGGCGATCATGAGGGAACGGAACATGGAGTATAAGTTTTAAGGTAAAGGATGGATGGAAGGAAAAGCGGCCGCGGATGGAGGACGGCGGCTTGTCCGGTGTCAGGTCGTCACTTCTTGCCTTTAGGGCCTTTCGGGCCTTTGCTGTCGAGCTTGCCGAGGTTCTCGAAACCGTCGATGTTCATGTTGCCGGCGATTTCGGAGAGCTCTTCGATGGAGAAGTCGCCCATTAGCAGCAGGGCCAGGAATTGGTCAGTGCTACCCACGAGCATGACGAGCTCAGCGATGTTGCCTTTCGCGTTCTCCCTGACCATGAACTTCAGGTCAGTTTCTTTGTCGCGCAGGCTCATGAGCTCTTCCATGCCGCCGGTAAGGAACTGCGCGGCTTCGCGGTAGAGGCGCTGGCCATCTTTGGCGTCTTCCTTAATCAATATCCGCAGGCCTTTGAGCTTGCTGGCGAGCGACATTACCTTCTTGGCGTCAGGGTCATCGCTGCTCACTTTCGAAAACATGGAAAACATTTTCGGTGTGATGTTGATGACCGTGAAAGACTGGTCGTTCTGATACTTCTGGAAGAACTTGTCGATGGTGGTTTGCGCCACGGCCAGCTGGCTGCTGCACAAGAGGCATAGTAAGGCGACCAGTGGAATGAGACGTTTCATGTGCGTTGAATTAATGAATCAATCAAGGTTATGGTGGTTTTAGAATGGCTTTAGTTCTTACCCTGGACGATGGCGGTGGCTTCATCGAAGTAGCCGATCTTTTCCATCTGCGTCTTGCCGCGGTTCAGGTTTTTGGACAGCAGCTGCAGGGCGCGTTCTGTTTGTTTGTAGGCCAGGTTCGGATCGGAATACGTATCCGTGAAGGCCACTTCCGTTGCCTGCTTGTTGCGGAAGCTGTCTGCTGAATACAGCATCCCCGCCGCCACGAGCACCGCGGCCGCGTATTTCATCCAGTTCTGCCATAGGCTGCGGACTATGGGCGCCTGGTGCTCGTCCCAGGGCGCGGGCCGGTCGGTGAACAGCTCTGGCATTTCCGGTACCCCGCCGCAATCATGGAAGTATCGGAACAATGGCGCGGCCTCCAGGAGGTCTGCGGGCAGCGCTCCTTCATGGCTGGCGTAAAAAACGCGCAGCGCCTGTTCATCCGCTTCTGTGCTCTCGCAGGCCCAGTACTTTTCCAACAGGGCCCTGATGTCATTGTACTCCATATACTTGCAGGTTTTGTAACTGCTCGCGCACCTGTTTACGGGCGCGGTGCAGGTTGATTTTTACTTCCGACAGCGCAATCTCCAGCATGTCGGCTATTTCCTGGTAACTTAATCCATCCATATCGCGCAGTTGCAGTACAGTGCGATATTTCTCCGGCAGCTGCGCGATGGCCCCGTGCACCCTCCGCATCACATCGCTCTTTTCAGCATGCTGATGGGGCGTCTGGGTGACGGAGGGCACCTCTCCCGCCCTGTCCAGGTCATCAGTAACCCGGTACTTGCGGCTCTTCAGCCGGTCCAGCGCAAGGTTGCGGGTGATGCGCATGCACCATGCCTCCAGGCTTTGCAGTTCCGGCATTTTGTCGCGGCTGTTCCATACCCGGATGAAACAGTCCTGGACTACATCCTTCGCATCTTCCTCGTTCCCGAGCAGGCGGTAAGCAAAGCAATACAGCTTTTGCCTGTGCGGAAGTATAAGGTTTTGAAATGCGCTGGATGTCATTTGGTCGTTTTAGAATGGCAGAAGGAGGCGGTTCCTTCGTTGTTACAAAAAGAAGACGACTGCCAATTACGTTTGTTACAAAATAAGAGGAATATTTTTTACTTCACCTGTAAATCAGGCGGTTAGGCGAATGCGGGGTCAATAAGCGAGTAGAGGAAGTCGGCCACCAGGTTGATAATGACGAAAATACCGGCGGTAAACAGCACGGCCCCCATTACGACGGGGAAGTCGAATTTCTCGAGGGCGTCTACCGTCACTTTGCCTATCCCCTTCCAGCCGAAGATATATTCAACGAAAAAGGCCCCAGCCAGGAGTTCCGCGAACCAGCCCGTGATGGCGGTGATCACGGGGTTGAGGGCGTTGCGGAGCGCATGGCGGAAGAGGACCACCCGCCGGCGGAGCCCCTTGGCGTAGGCCGTCCGGATATAATCCTGGTTCAGCACGTCGAGCATGGCGCTGCGGGTGAGCTGCACGATGATGGCCAGGGCCGGATGCCCAGTGTAAGCGCCGGGAGTACCAGGTTGCGGAGGTTCAGTACCCTGCCCCGGAACGGGTCGATGTCGTAAAGGCTCCTGTCATATGCAGCCCCGTCCAGTCTGCCAGTACAAACCCGAACAGGTAGGCCAGCACGATCCCCGCGAAGAATGACGGCGCGGAAATGCCCGTTACGCTGGCAAATACGGCCCCGTGTCCAGCCAGGTGTTCTGCTTCATGGCGGAGAGCACCCCAGCCCGATGCCCACCACGGTGGCGAAGAGCATGGCGGCCAATGCTAATACGAGCGTTCCCGGAAGGGCTTCCGTTAGGATCTCCCAGACGGGCTTCTTGCTCTGGTAGCTGCGGCGGAGGTTGGGCGTCTTCAGGACCAGGTTCTTATCCTCCCCACGCCGAACATGGCCAGGGCGCCGGAGGTTTCTTTGTATTCTTGCCCGTTCAACACGCCGATGGGCGACAGATCATGCAGATAATACATGAACTGTACGCCCACCGGCTTGTCTAGGTGCAACTCCTTTCGTACGGCCTCCAGGCTGGCCACGTCTGTCCGCTGCCCCAGCGTCATCCGCGCCGGGTCGGCGGGCAGGACGTTAAACAGCAGGAAGACGATGCTCACCACTCCGAAGAGCACGAGCAGGCCATAGCCGGTTTTGCGGAAAAGGAATCGCAGCATATTGCTTACGGGATATCGTTATGATGATATTTGGCCTTGATGGTGCCTTTTTCAAGCACGAGCAGGCAGGGATTGCTGCGGCCTGCGGTTTTGATGGCGGTGCCATCCATCTGCAGGAACTCAAAGTTGATGCCGCGCTGCGCCTTGAACTGTTCCACGGCGGCCTGGCTGGAGCTGGTAACGCCCATCAGCACGATCTTGCCTTCCGCGGCCTGTTGTTCGTATTTCTTCATTTTCTCTTCCCAGCCTTTGCCGGCTTTCGTGACGTCGAGAACGAGGAAGAGGTACATGGGCAGAGGCTCGTTGAGCACGCCGCTGTTCATGTTGTTGCCGTTGAAGTCGTTCAGGATGAAGTCTTTGATGGCAGGCTCGGCGTTACCTTTTTAACGAGTTTGTCCTTACGGTCAACGAATACCCAGGTAGTATCTTGCCAGGGATAATTCTCCGTGGTGTATTCCTGCTGCTTACCATCCTTTTCGTAAATCATAACGGTTTCATACACGTCTGGCGTGGATCCGGGCGGAACTTTCATTTTCTCCGGGATGTTGTTGCCGACTTTATAAGGAAGGCAATCCACGATGGGCAGGTGCGTCAGCGCATACCATTGGATAACGACCGGGATTAAAACGGCGATGATCATAATGCCGTTTTTTACACGTGAGCCGAACAAAGGCTGGATCTTGTCGCGCTGCATGAAGATCACGAGGATCATCACCAGCAGGATGATATCTTTCCAGAACGATTGATCGGCTGTGAGCTTGATGCAGTCGCCAAAGCAGCCGCATTCACGGATGAGCCCGCTGAACAGCGCGAAACCGGTCAGGAAAGTGAAGAAGATAATGAGGATTAATAAAAGCACCGAGAACAACCGCATCCGGTAGCCGATAAGCACGGCAAAGCCCGCGATGATCTCGAAAGCGTTCATGATGAGGGACAGGGCAAGGGAAAAGGGGATCATGAAGTGCATGTGCAGCACTTCAAAGAACTCGTCCATCTTATAGCTCAGGCCTAAAGGGTCATTGGCCTTGATCAGCCCGGAAAAGATGAAAAGCACCCCAACGATGATGCGGAAAATAGTGATGATTGGTTTCATAGTGGTTAAAGATAGGAATGTTAATGCTTTTCTTCAAGCAGGATAAGGGCGAAAACTGCATAGTTGACAATGTCTACGTAATTGGCGTCGATCCCCTCGGAAATGAGGGTCTTGCCGTCGTTACGCAGTATCTGTTTGATACGCAGGAGCTTGGTGAGGATGAGGTCCACGAAGGATTCCTGGCTCATGGAGCGCCAGGCTTCGCCATAGTCGTGGTTTTTGGCTTCCATCACTTCCCGGATGAACTTTGCCTGTTCGTCATATAATACGGACACGCGGTCTGCGGGAAGGTCGGTATAGATATCGTCTTGCGGTAATTGCAGCTGTATGAGGGCAATAACGCCGTAGTTGACGATGGCCCGGAACTCACCGGCGATGTCGTCAGCCACTTTCTGCACGCCCGTTTCCTGGATAGTGCGGATGCGCTGGGCTTTGATGAAGATCTGGTCCACGATGGAAATGGGGCGCAACACGCGCCAGGATGTGCCGTAATCTTTCGTCTTCTTAATGAAAATGTCCTTACTGCTGTCGATCACCTGCTGGTATGTCATTCAATTGCTGGTTTAATTTGCTTAATTTCGGCTTTGTATCACACTCATAATCACAGCCGCTTGCGTTTCAAAAGTACATCATTACGGAAAGATTTCACTATCCGCTGCCGGGGAAAGTTAGTCAGCCTCGCCGAGCCCCTCGTTATGGGGATCGTTAACCTGACCGACGACTCCTTCTACGCCGACAGCCGCAGCCGCGAGCTGCACGATGCAGTGGTGCGTGCGGAAAAGCTGCTGGCCGATGGCGCCGCCATCCTCGACATTGGCGCCCAAAGCAGCCGCCCCGGCGCTCCAACCGTCGGCCCCGAAGAAGAAGCTGCGCGCCTCGTTCCCGCTATCCACGCCATTTTGTATAAGTTCCCGGAAGCCCTGATCTCCATAGACACCTGGCATGCCACCGTGGCCGAGAAGTGCGTCCTGGCGGGAGCCGCTATCGTCAATGACATCAGTGCCGGCGATATGGACCCCGAAATGATCCCTACCGTTGCAGCGCTGCAGGCGCCCTATATCGCCATGCACATGCAAGGCACTCCGGCCACCATGCAGCAAAACCCTCAGTACCAGGACGTAGTATCGGAAGTGTTGGACTACTGCATCCAGAAGATCGAAGCCTGCCGCGCCGCCGGCATCCATGATATCATCCTGGACCCAGGTTTCGGTTTCGGTAAAACCCTATCCCACAATTACCAGCTGCTCCGCGGCCTGGAAATGCTCCACCTGGCGAACGTCCCCTCCTCGTCGGGGTGTCGCGCAAATCCATGGTATATAAATTATTAGGCAGTTCTCCGGCCGAGGCGCTCAATGGCACGACCGTCCTGCATACCGCCGCGCTGGAGCGGGGAGCGCACATCCTGCGGGTACATGATGTAAAAGCGGCCGTAGAGGCCGTTCGCATCGTTTCTTTCATGGAAAGTGCGTAGTTGCCAAATATTTCTATTTTTACAGCTATGAAGGATGTATACCAATTTTACGGATTTGAGTTTCGTTGGCTGAATGTTGTGGACCTGCTGATCGTGATTTTTCTCGTTATCCAGCTGTACCGGCTGCTCAAAGGCAGTCTCGCTTTCAATATATTCATCGGTCTGCTCATGGTCTATGCAGCGTACTTTCTCGTGCGCTCGCTCCAGATGCCGATCCTGACCAATATTCTAGAGAACTTCATCAACATCGGCCTCATCGCCATCATCATCATCTTCCAGCCGGAAATAAGGAAGTTTTTGTTGGTGCTGGGAAAGAAGACGCCCCTGAGCAAGGACTCCTTCCTCACCAAGCTCTTCCTGCCCGACCGTTTCAAGAGCTATAAGGAAGAAGAGAATATCATCAACGAGCTCATCGTGGCCGTTGGGCACATGGCCGCCAGCCAGACCGGCGCGCTGATCGTGATCTCCACCACCTACCGCGTGAAGTTTGACACGGCGTCGAGCATCGCGATCGACGGGAACGTGAGCGCCAAACTGATCGAGAGTATCTTTGAGAAGAACAGTCCGCTGCACGACGGCGCCCTGATCGTAGTCGGCAATAAGATCCTCGCCGCCAAGGTAATTTTGCCCGTATCAGAAAACCCGAACCTGCCCACGCGGATCGGGATGCGGCACCGCAGCGCCGTAGGTATTACGGAGCACAGCGACAACCTGGCGATCATTGTTTCTGAAGAACGGGGAACGATCTCCTATGCGCAGGATGGACAACTGGTACAGAACGTGCAACTGGAAGAACTGAAAGTAAAACTCTATGAAGTACTGGTAGATGGCTTGTAATCAACACCACGCATACTCACTTGGATATCCTCCCGCTTATCGGGGGATTTCTTTTTGGTAGGGCCTAAAATACAAAGTCCTCCCGTTTTACCGGGAGGATCTATGTTTGGGGGATGATGATAGTAATGATAATATCATGGCCGGCTGAGCCGGAATCTTTTCTTATAGTCGCTGACCTGGAGTGAATAGTCACCTTCGGGCAGTGAGTTGAGCCGGATGGTATAGGCACCTTTTCGGTGTCCGCCTTCCAGCGGTATGATCCTGACGGGCATGTCTCGTCCGTCATAGATCGTACAGGGAATCATTCCCGCATGTGTTTCCAGCGTATGGACCTGTATACGGAGCGTGTCGTTGTTCACAGTTAACAACTCCGGGTCGGTCAGGTGTAGATGGATGAAAAATAATAGACTCCAGTATTGCATACAGAACCATTTAGGCTGTTCAGGTTCTTGTACAGGAGATGGTTAGATTGGATGCCCAAATATACAACTATTTAAATTCTTTCATATTTCAATTTTGTTAACTCCGTGTTAACCGGCTAGAAGACATCCTCCAAATGAAGGATCTCTGGTTGTTTTCCTGGTATGGCAAAGATGGATAATATGTCGAACCGGATATGTTTTACCCCGCTCCCATACCGCTCCAGCCACCGCTCCGCCACCTTGCGGACATGCTCCGCCTTCTTCCAGTTGACCGCCGCCTCGGCATCCCGAACGCATCCGAACTGCGGGTCTTCACTTCTACGAAGATCACTACACCGCTCTGCCGCGCGATAATATCCACCTCCTTTCTCCCAGCTTTCCAGTTACGGTGCAAAATGACATACCCATGCGCAAGTAAATACTCCGCGGCCAGTTGTTCCCCATTTTCCCGAGCGGGTGGTCGCAAGCCATGTGTTTTTGTCTATTTTTACGGCCTAATAATGGAAATGTATGAGAGACCCGAATCTATTCTACCTGACAGGAAAAGTACAGCACTACGCCTGGGGCGGCTTCCGGTATATCCCGAACTGCTCGGCCAGCCGGTGACCGATCAGCCCAGCGCCGAATATTGGATGGGCGCCCACCAGAGCGCGCCTTCCATCCTCCAGCAGCCTGAACCCCAACCCTCAACGCCTGGATCGCAGCAGACCCGACGGGCGCCCTCGGCGCCGCCGCGGCGCAACGGTTCGGTGAATTGCCCTACCTCTTCAAGATCCTCGACGTGAAAGACATGCTCTCCATCCAGTGCACCCCACCAAAGCGGAAGCGGAGAAAGGTTTCGCGCGCGAGAACGAAGCCGGCATCCCCTGAACGCATCCAACCGCAATTATAAAGATGCCAACCATAAACCGGAGATCATGGTGGCCCTCAGCGAATTCTGGCTGCTCCACGGCTTCCTGCCCGAAGACCGACTGCGCAAAGTGCTCTCCGAAGTGCCTGAATTTGCCGCCCTCGCGCCCGTGTTCGAAAAAAAAGACGGTTATTTCGGTCTCTATAAAAGAGTGATGGAATTAGGACAGGAAGAGGTGAACGCCCTGCTGCGCCCCCTCGCCGAAAGAGCCCTCCCCGCCTACCGCGCCGGCTCCTACAAAAAAATGATCCCGCGTTCTGGACAGGACGCGCCATCGATAACGATCCCCGTGGCCTCGATAACCTCGACCGCGGCATCTTTTCGATCTATTTCTTCAATATCGTATATGCCGCACCGGGAGATGCCGTTTTCCAGGATGCAGGTATCCCGCACGCCTATCTTGAAGGACAAAACGCCGAGCTCATGGCCAACTCCGACAACGTGCTCCGCGGCGGCCTTACTCCAAAATATATTGACGTGCCCGAGCTGCTGAAGCACACCCGCTTCGAAGCCGTGCACCCGCATATCCTCAAAGGCGAAGAAATCCACGGCGGACAAGAACGCATCTATCCCACCCCGCGCCGGATTTCGTGCTGAGCCGCATTGCGTTGAAGGCGGGAGAAACGTATAGCCACACTTCGGTAGCCCCGGAAACCTGGATCGTTCTTTCCGGAACGGGCAAGGCGCAAGGGCCCGGAGGTAATGTGCTGCCGCTGTCTAAGGGTAAGACGCTGTTCGCGCCATTTGGCACAGCCTACAAGGTTGTTTGCGACGTGGATCTGGTGATTTTCAAGGCGGCTATTCCATAATTGGTTATATTTGTGTTAAGCAAACGCGCGCATTTATGAAGAAAGAAACTTTATCTAACATTATCCTGGTGGCGTGCTGATCTTCATCAGCGTACTGGGCCGGCTGGTGACCAACTATTTCGAGATCTATAACTTCACCGCCATGGGCGCAGGCGCGCTCTTCGCAGGCGTGATGATCAAAGACAAGAAATATGCGTACGCCGTGCCGCTGGTATCCCTGCTGCTCAGCGATCTTTTCTTTCATTTCTTTACCAATATCCAGGGCGTGTATGGCGGCGAGATGCTGTTCGTGTACGCTGGTTTCGTGATGGTGACCTTCCTGGGCACCCTCATCCGCAAAGTAACCGCAGGCCGCGTATTCCTCGGCGCCGTTGCTTCCGGTGTGGTCTTCTACCTCATGTCCAACCTCGGTACCTTCCTCTTCCGCGACATGTACCCGCACACCCTGAGTGGCCTGCTGACCTGCTATTGGTCGGCAATTCCGTTCTACAAGCAGGACCTGTTCGGCAGCTTCTTCCTTAACACCATCATGGGCAACGTCTTCTACAGCGCCCTCCTGTTCGGCGCCTACGAAGTGCTGAAACCCGTGTTCGTGCGCAAGCGCGAAACCACCATCGCATAGTTACTAACACATTGAATAAAGAAAGGGGCCCGGTTCATTATCGGGACCCTTTCTGTTTATAGCTTGTCTTATACCCTTATTTCCATTGCAGGAAGTGGTAGTTTTCATGCCGCACTTTCTCATAAGGGGCAGTTGCACCGGCACTTTGAACAAGGGACAGTCGGTTACCACTGTATGAAACTCCCCGTTCTCACCGCATACATCCACGCCTGCGTCTTCCAGGTCGGCAATCAGCACATCGTCCATTTCGCGGCCGAGAAAATCCTCTCCCAGCGTCGTATTGCAGGAAACGATCCTGCATTTAAGCCCCTGTTCCAGCATGCGGTATACCAGTACTTTACGCTCTTCCTGCCAGAGGGGCAAAAGGGCTTCCATTCCGGCGGCGGCGCAAACTTTTTCTTCCCAGTCGCGGTGCGGCTGTAGGTCGATATCGCCGAATACGGCGGCAGTGGCGTGATGTTCAGATTTGAGCCGGCGGAGGGCTTGCACGAAGCGGGTCTCGTAATCCTGCCAGGTGGAGGGTTGCAGCAAAACGGGCAGCCCCAGCGCCGCGGCCTGCTGTTCCAGGATGGAAGGCGGCAGTCCGTGGGAGCGGGATATCTGCCCGTTCTCGTTCAATACGTTCAGGAGCGCAACCGGCTTGTGGCCTTGTTTGACGGCCGTCATCAGCGCAAAGCAGCTGTCTTTGCCGCCGCTCCAGGAACAAATGATATTTTGGGAAGGATTAATCATCCAGTTTAAGCACGGCCAGGAATGCTTCCTGCGGTACTTCCACGCTACCGATCTGGCGCATGCGTTTCTTACCTTCTTTCTGTTTTTCCAGCAGTTTACGCTTACGGAGATGTCGCCGCCATAACACTTGGCGGTTACGTCTTTCCGCATGGCGGAGATGTTCTCCTCGCCACGATCTTGGCGCCGATGGCGGCCTGGATAGCGATGAGGAACTGCTGGCGCGGCAGGAGCTCTTTCAGTTTCTCGCACAGCTTGCGGCCGAAATCATGCGCACGGCTGCGGTGGATGAGGGCGCTGAGGGCGTCCACTTTCTCCGCGTTGAGCAGGATGTCCATCTTTACGATGTCGCTTTCGCGGAAACCGATCGGGGTATAGTCGAACGACGCATATCCGCGGGTCTGGGATTTCAGTTTATCGTAGAAGTCGAACACGATCTCCGTCAGCGGCAGCTCGAACATCAGTTCCACGCGGGTGGTGGTGAGGTAGCTTTGGTTGAGCAGGATACCGCGCTTGCCGAGGCAGAGCGTCATGATGTTACCGATGTAATCGGGTTTGGTGATGATCTGCGCGCGGATCCAGGGTTCTTCGATGCGGTCCATCTTGGTAGGGTCCGGCATCTCGGATGGGTTGTTTACGATGAGCTTGGTGCCTTTGTTGTCGTAAGCGATGAAGCCTACGTTGGGCACGGTAGTGATCACCGTCTGGTTGAACTCGCGTTCCAGCCTTTCCTGGATGATCTCCATGTGCAGCATCCCGAGGAAGCCGCAACGGAAACCGAAGCCCAGCGCCTGGATGTTTCCAGTTCGTAGGTGAGCGACGCATCGTTCAGCTGGAGTTTATCCATGCAATCGCGCAGCTCCTCGAAATCCTCGGTTACCACGGGAAGATACCCGCAAATACCATGGGCTTCACCTCTTCGAAGCCCTTGATGGCTTCTTCGCAGGGGCGGCTGGCCTGAGTGAGGGTATCCCCACTTTTACTTCCTTGGCGTTCTTGATACCGGTGATGATGTAGCCTACGTCGCCCGCAAACACCTCGTTCCTGGGTTCGAGGCCCAGTTTGAGGATGCCGACTTCGGCGGCTTCGTATTCTTCGCCGGTGTTCACGAACCGGATGAGGTCATTTTTCTTGATGGAGCCGTTGTATACGCGGAAATAAGCGATGATACCGCGGAATGAGTTGAACACGGAGTCGAAGATCAGGGCCTGCAGGGGCGCCCTGGGGATCGCCTTCCGGTGCGGGAATGCGCGTCACGATCGCTTCGAGGATCTCCTCGATGCCGATGCCCGATTTACCGGATGCCAGCAGGATATCTTCGTCTTTCACGCCGATCAGGTCGATGATCTGGTCTTTCACTTCTTCGATCATGGCGCCTGCCATGTCGATTTTATTGATGACGGGAATGATCTCCAGGTCGTTTTCCAGTGCCAGGTACAGGTTGGAGATCGTCTGCGCCTGGATGCCCTGGGCGGCGTCTACCAGCAGCAGGGCGCCTTCGCAGGCGGCCAGCGCACGGGATACTTCGTAGGAGAAGTCCACGTGGCCCGGTGTATCGATCAGGTTAAACGTATATTTCTCGCCATTTTTGGCGGTATAGTTCATCTGGATGGCGTGGCTCTTGATGGTAATGCCCTTCTCCCGCTCGAGGTCCATATCGTCCAGCACCTGGGCTTGCATGTCCCTGTCGGAGATGGTCTTGGTAAACTCCAGTAAACGGTCGGCCAGGGTGCTCTTGCCATGGTCGATATGCGCGATAATGCAGAAATTCCGGATATTCTTCATATAAAGACAAATTACGAACCATCTCCCCGCGTGCTTCGCGTAAACGTACGTTTACCGCGGTCGACAATCCGTAATTAATTATTTGCGCAAAGGTATTAAATTTTAATCTTCTTTAAAGGGGCAAACCGCCTTTTGCCCGTATTTCTTTACTTTTAAAGCTAAAATAACGACCATGGCACTGCAACAATCTTTCGAAGCGGCCGTAGCGGCCAGCAAAACCCTTGACGCTAAACCGGATAATGACGTGCTCCTGCAGCTCTATTCCCTCTATAAACAGGCAACAGAAGGCGATATCAACGTAGAGCCTCCCGCCAATATGTTCGACTTCGTGGGCAAAGCCAAATACGACGCGTGGAACAGCCTGAAAGGCAAGGCGAAGGAAGCCGCCATGCAGGAATATATTGATCTCGTGAATCAACTGAAGAATAAGTAATTTTGAGTATGGTACCCAATTATACGATCAGTGACAAGACGCAGCATTTCCTGGACCTCGAAGACCAGTACGGCGCGCACAATTACCACCCGCTGCCTGTCGTCCTGACCCGCGGCGAGGGTGTGCACGTATGGGATGTGGACGGGAAAAGGTATTATGATTTCTTATCCGGGTACTCCGCCGTCAACCAGGGCATTGCCACCCTAAGATCGTGGCAGCCCTCACCGAACAGGCCAGCCGCCTCACCCTCACCTCCCGCGCCTTTTACAGCGACCTCCTGGAGAATACGCCTCGTATGTAACCCGGTATTTCGGGTACGACCGCGTCCTGCCCGTCAACTCCGGCGTGGAAGCCGTGGAAACCGCCCTGAAGCTAGCCCGCCGTTGGGGGTATGTGGTGAAGGGGATTCCGGAGAATAAGGCGAAAATCATCGTGTGCTCCGAGAACTTCCACGGGCGCACCCTCAATGTCGTTTCATTCAGTACCGATCCCGTTGCCCGCCGCGACTTCGGCCCCTATATGCCCGGTTATGAGGTGATTCCCTTCAACGACCTCCCCCGCCCTGGCCCGCGCCCTGCAGGACCCGAACGTGGCAGGTTTCCTCGTGGAGCCCATCCAGGGCGAAGCAGGCGTGAAGGTTCCGGCCGACGGCTACCTCTCTTCCGTGCGCCAGTATTGCACCGACGCTAACGTCCTCTTCCTGGCAGACGAGATACAGACCGGCCTCGCCCGTACGGGAAAGATGCTGGCGTGCGATCACGAGAACGTCCGCCCGGATGTGCTTATCCTCGGTAAAGCCCTTTCCGGCGGTATGCTGCCCGTATCCGCCGTGCTGGCGGACGATGCCGTTATGCTCACCATTAAGCCCGGAGAACATGGCTCCACCTACGGAGGCAACCCGCTGGCCTGCAAAGTGGCCATCGCCGCGCTTGAGGTGCTGCGCAACGAGCGCATGGCGGATAACGCCCGCGAAATGGGCGAACTGCTCCGCCAGGGACTGCAAAGCATTCAATCCCCTTTATCCGGACCATCCGGGGCAAAGGGCTCCTCAACGCCATCGAGATTGAGCATAGCAATCCCGATGCCGCCTGGATCTTTGCCTGGCCCTGAAGGAAAACGGACTGCTGGCCAAGCCGACGCATGGCGACAAGATCCGCTTCGCGCCGCCGCTGGTCATCACCGCAGATCAGATCCACGAATGCGTGGGTATTATCCAGCAAAGCCTCGAAGCCCTCGCATGAGCACATCACAAAAAGCCATACGCAGCTCCGGCTGGCGGACCGATCTCATGATCGGTTTCCCGGACGGCGTGCTGCTGCTCCTTTCACTACACAGGTGCTTTATACGAAGAACCTAACGGTGCAGGCTTTCTATACCCTTCACCTTATCATCCTCGGCGCCGCTACCCTGCTCATGATGGTCGCGGTATTCCGCGCCAACCGGGGCGAAGAGGATGAAGGCGTCATGACGCCGGAAGAGGAAAGCAAGCTGCGCAACCTCGACCTCTCCCAGCCCACCATCAACCATATTGCCGGTGAAATGGAGAAGGATCAGGCCCAATGGGAAGCGACCCTGCAAACGGAGGAAGTGCCGTTGCGCGAGTTCGGCCTCCGCCACGCTCTCCGCAGCACCCTCTTCACCGGGGCCTTTTTCCTCCTCGGAGGGTTCATCGCGTTTGTTCCCTTCCTTATGCAGGAGGATTTTTCAATAGCCGGGCGCACCAGCCTGGTACTCAGTGGTATAGCCTTGCTGGTATTCGGGTGGGCCAAGTCCCGCATCACCGGTCAGCGCCTCCTCGGCCTCACCATGCGGTATCTCCTTACCGGGGCATCGTGGTACTGGCGTCTTACCTCATCAGTTCCGTCATTTAAAGAACGACATAAAACACAACAGCCGGCGCAGGATAACCCGCGCCGGCTGTTGTTATATAGACCGTTCCCGGTTTATTTCACGTATTTCTTACGGTGCATCAGCACGCAGATGAAGGCGACGATAGCTGCCAGCATAGACAGCCACAGCCCGATCTTTTGGTCCGGGCAGATCCCCATTTCGCAACGGGAATACAGCAGCATGTTCCGGAACGTCCAGGCAGCGAGGAAAGCGCTGGTGAACAGGTTGGCCTTCGGCGCCCAGTCTTTCGGGATGAGGAATAAAATGCCAGTCAACGCCGCCATAAAGATGTTCAGCTTGCCCGGTTCCCCAAAGCTGGAACCTTCGCTCTGCAGGCCGGTATAGGTCCGCAGGCCTTCGTCGGCCCGGACGGTGATCCAGGGTAAAAATGCGCAAATGATGACGATGGCGACGGCAATGAGGCCGATAATGACGTTTCTTGACATGTTCCGGTTTGAAATGAACCCGCAAAGTAAGCGGTTATCTCCGAAAGAAAAATCACCTCCCCTTTCAGGAAGGTGATTTTAGTCAGATGAGGATTAACGTGCGCCCGGAGGACAATTCTCCCTCAAAAATTCCGTATACGTGGCAGACAGGTGCTCGGAAGTGCCCTCGCCTTCGTAAATGCCGTGCGAACGGTTGGGATAGCTCATGAGGCGGAACGTCTTTTTGTATTTCACGAGTTCGTTGATGAGCATTTCGGCGTTCTGGTAATGCACGTTGTCATCGCCGGTGCCATGGATATAGAGCAGCTTGCCGCGGAGGTTCTTCACGTAAGTGATGGGGAACCGGCTTTGAAAGACTCCAGGTCTTCCTGTGGCAGGCCCATATAGCGTTCCCGGTAAATATTATCGTAGGTGAGCTGGTTGGCGACCGCCGCTACGGCGATGCCGGTTTTGTAGATATCGGGGTACTGGCAGAGCAGGTTCAGCGTCATGGAACCTCCGCCGCTCCAGCCCCAGACTGCCACACGGTCTTTATCGATATAATTCCATTTCAGTATCTCAGTGGCGGCCTGTGCCTGGTCGCGGGCGTTGAGGATGCCTACTTTGCGGTAGATGCTCTTGCGCCAGGTGCGGCCTTTGGGCGCGGGCGTGCCGCGGTTGTCCAGCGAGATGTAGATGTAACCATCGTCGGGCATGCTGCCTGCGTACAGGGGATTGGAGCCGTTGCCGTAGCTGTCTTTCACGGTGCAGGCCGCGGGCTCGCCGTATACGTAGAATACGACAGGGTATTTTTTAGTGGAATCGAACTTCGAGGGCAGGCTCATCCAGCCGTCGAGCGTTACGCCTTCGGCCGTGGTCACCTGGAAGTACCGCAACTTGCTCCCCGTTGCCGCTGATGCTTTGGCGCGGGCGGTAAAGTCCTTGCCGCTAAGGCCTTCATGCCCAGGCAGGAGATGATCTCCTGGTCGGGCGCCAGCTGGTGATTGTTATATGCATGCAGCGCGAATTTGCCGCCGGGGGCAATGTTGTACTCGTGCGTGCCCGGTTGCCCTTCGGGCGACAACCGCGCGGGGCTCCGCCATCCAGGGACACCCAGTACAGGTACTGTTGGGTGGCATTCTGGGAGACGCGAGGAAATACACGCGGTTGCTGGCCTCGTCGATCCGGGAAATACGCATGACGTCGAAGTTGCCTTGCGTGAGCAGGGTTTCTTTGGAACCATCGGCCGATACTTTGTACAGATGGCGCCAACCGTCTTTTTCGCTGACCCAAACGAATGCTTTATTCTTTTCCAGCCAGTCCCAGCCGGTGATATCGCCATCATCCCAGTAAGATTTCACATCGATCCAGGCCTCGTCTGTTTCGGACAGGATGGTTTTGGCCGCACCGGTAGCGGGTTGCAGCAGCATGACCTTCGAAGCGTTCTGTTTACGGTTCAGTTGCTGGATGATGAGCTCGTTTTTGCCGGGCACCCATTCCATGCGGGGAATGTAATGCTGACGGGAGTCTCCGGGTACCTGCATCCAGGTGGTCTTTTTGGTGGCGAGGCTTACCACGCCCACTTTACAGGGCGAAGGGCTCTCTCCTACCTTCGGATATTCTACCGGGATGGTAAAGGAATAGATGGAATCGGTGTTGTTGATCATGAGGAAGTCGCGGATCTGCCGGGCGTCGATCTGCCAGTAGGCGATGCTTTTGCTGTCCGGGCTCCAGCGGAACCCGTCGCGGCAGCCGAATTCTTCTTCGTATACCCAGTCGAACGTGCCGTTGATAAGCCGGCGGTTGCCGTCTTTGGTAAGCTGGTCGATCTTACCTGTGGCGAGGTCTTCCGCGTACACGTTGTGTTGGCTTACATAAGCCACGCGCTTGCCGTCTGGCGAGAACTTGGCGAACATGAGCGATGAGGCCGGGAGGCCTTTGCCGAGCTGGCGGAGCTTGCGGGTGGCCACGTCCAGGTGCCAATAGTCGCCGCGGGTATCGTAGCGCCAAACACGTTTGGCATTGGTATACATGAGTAGTTGCTTTTCGTCTTCGGAGAACTGGAAGCTCCTGATGGCCAGGGGCTCTTTGGATCCCGCTGGCGTCAGTACTGCAGCCGGAACGATCGTTGTTTGTTGACGGCCAGGGAGTTGAATGGAAGCGATATTGCCGTCGGTTTCGAGATAAAAGGCGTTGCCGGCTTTGTTCCACTGAACGTCCTGTGCCGGGGCAACGATGGAAACCGCCAGGGCGCAAAGCAATAAAAAGTAACGTATGGGTTGCATATCCAGGTTTGAGGTAAATGATAAGATATAAAAATAAGGGTTCCGCGGAGAACGGCCGCAGGGAATTCGTATAAACGGCAATGAAAAGTTACGTCGTTGTACGTAGTACGTATATGCATGACTTTTATAGAAATTATTCATATAAAATTTTGACAATTTATAAAATGTCGTATTTTTAGGTTATCAATGATCCTATTGAAAAACTTAGCAAATGGTTACAGTATCTTATTCTTACAAGAACCGTGAGTTCGTCAGCCTGGAGGATTCCATCATGAACCAGATCGCGGAAAGCGGCCGGCGCATGTTGTTTGCCTTATTGGAGCCCATTCATGAGATGATGGTCAACGAGAACGGCAAGATCAGGATTTGCCTGGACGAGCGTCCTAACATTGAACTGGAAGGTTTCAGCGCACCTGTCAAACACCAGATCGAATGCACCTTGCGAGGCGAAGAGCCCGCTTACTACTGATTTATCCGAACACCGAATACGATATTACCTGCTGAAATATGGCGGTCCCGTGCTATCGGGACCGCTTTTCTTTACCCCTTTCCCCTGCTTCAAAACATTTTCTATCAGCAGTTTGTAATACTGTAAACCATTGAAATATCCGGACCCGCATACATATCACCGTCGCCTGTTTTCTATTGCTTTCCCTTTCGGCTTTTTCCCAGCGGATAGATACGCTCTGGATGGTCAACGGCACCCGCATCGTGGGTGAGTTGCGCAGCATTTCCGTGGGCATCGTGCAATTCAAGGCCAACGGCTCCGCCGTATTGAACATCCGCCGGCATAATATCCGGACGCTTTCCGCCAAGGTTCATGACTACAAGGTGGAAACGCTGGCAGGTGAGTTCTATTATGGCAAGGTGCTTCCTTCTGAAAACAGCGGGCAGGTCGTGATGATGGGCCGGGACATTCCCTGACCGACATATATACCCTTAATTACTTCCGAAGCGGGCTTTTCCGGCAGGTGCAGGGTAATGTATCGGCGGGGTACTCTTTTACCCGCAACTCCGGAACCGGCCGGCTGAACACGGACGCCGCGCTAAGGCTGCAGCAGCGGCGGTATGAAGTGAGGCCCACCATTTCCAGTATCACCAGCTTTAACCGGGGATTCGGTGAGCCGGGAGCGGGAAGACGTCAACCTCCAGGTGCTGTACGACCTTACCCCGATCTTCTTCCCCGCCGTAACGCTCGCTTACGAGCGCAATATGCAGCTTGGACTGGTGCGCCGGTTTGCACAGAGTGCCGGTATGGGGGCCAAGCTGCTCGTCAACCCCTGGATCCATGCCCGGGTGGTAACGGGCATCGTTTTCAACCAGGAAAGATATGTTGACGGGCGGACGAGCTCCAATCTCAAAGAAGTGCCGGTAACGCTATTCTTCAATGCATTCAAGTTTACCTCGCCTTCCTATATCAGCCTGTCCACTACCCAGAGCCTTTTCTTCGGCATCAACCAGAACGGGCGCACGCGGCTGGAGGGCGAAACGCGCCTGGCCTGGGAGATCATCTCCGACTTCAATGTGAACATTACTTTTTATAATTCGTACGACAGCCGTCCTTCCGTGGCGGCAAACGGTACTTCGGACTACAGCATGGTCTTCGGTGTCGGCTATACGTTCTGACGTATTACGCCCTTCCTGACTGCTTTTGTAATCCTGTACATTTTACGCAAATATTTTAGGGAAATGACCCTTTCATATTCCCCTGCATGCATACTGCGTTGATCTGCTGTACGCTAAGTTCCAATTCATTTTCCGGGATTTTTTACACAAATAGGTTTTTGGGATGCTTTTCCGCAAAGGCTGCGGAATTGCTGATTCGTTGATGCCGTAAAGGCGGGATTAGTTAACCAAACGGAATTGACGAAGCCGCATGAGGTAAGCATTGCCGCAGCGGAAATCGTTCATCAGGATTTCAATAGCAAATGAGTGCCGATCGGGCTTCAGGCGGCTTGGTCAACCTGAACCTGGAGGGGCGGCATTGCGTCTTTCCAAAGCGCAGAAAAGCCTCCCTATCTCCCAAAAAGTCCCAATCCTATGGCAGGTAATGGCAATATTCCGGCTTCACAGAAACGGAGGAACCACCAGGAAAAGGTATGGAAACAGTCGTATTTAGGCAGGGATACAGTATACTTTTGGATGAGATAAGCCGCATATAAGCCGCCTATAAACCGCCTTTATAAGCCGCATATAAACCGCCCTAATTATTAGGGCGGCTTATATACGGTTCAAATACGGTTTAATTTCCTGTTATATCCCTTTCACCCTTTTCAACGGCTTACTACTCTTATATTTAAAACCTACTGATTATGGCAAGCATTAAAGGAGCAGTACAATTTGAAGGCCCTTTGGGGAGTTGTCGGCGTACAAGCGGTACGGTTCCGACGAGATAATCGTCCGCCGGAAGGGCGGCGCCAGTAAGGAGCGTATTAAGACCGCGCCCGAGTTCGGGGTGACGCGGTTATATAATTCGGAACACCAGGGCGCGATGTTGCTCACGCGGCGTATCCGGTTTGGGATGCATGGCGTGATGCACCTTTCCGATCCCGGGTTCACCGGGGCGTTGAACAAGGTGATCAAAAGGATCCAGGAGCTGGACCCGGGAAGCCCGCTGGGAGAACGGCAGGTCTACTTTTCCCGGCACGGGAAGATGATCGAAGGGATGATACTGAACCAGTACCAGTCGTTCGATGGCTTTGTCAGGCAGCCTTTAGGGGTACAGGTGAGCCGGGGCGACCGGTCGGCCACCATCTCCATCCCGGAGTTGATCCCGGACGTGAACCTGTTCCCGTATGCCGACGCGCCGTATTACCGGCTGGTGGTTTCTTTGGGTATCGTGGAAGATGTCATGTTCGACAACGGGGGCATCATAAAGGGCTACAAGCCGGGTAAAACCACGGAAATGCAGATCCATGAAACGCCATGGACGAGCGTCTTATCCAAGGCGCCCGCTACTACAATCGAGCTGCAACTGGAATCGGAAATGCAGGAGGGCATGTCACTGATACTGGCGATAGGCGTGGAACAAGGGCGCCCTGACCGGTTGAACGAGATCACGCGGGAGAAGAGAGTCGGTGGCGGAAAGGTGTTGCGGGTGTTTTAAGAGACCTAGCCGGGAAGAAAACTTTCCCATTTATGGATAAAGCCAGGCAATGCGTCTTAACTTGTATGCATATGATCCCTATAACTTTTAATTTGCTTTTGCTGGCCGGAGGGCAAGCCCCGATTCCACCCGCGAAAATGCCTGTCCTGAAATGACGACCTTACCTGACGCCATTCAGCAAGACAGTACATCTTTTGGCGCCTGGGAAAGGATGGTACGCGGGGAAAGTGATATTCCTGCTTCATTGGTGCGGAAGTTTGTCCGGTTAGGCAATAATGCGCATTTCCCGAATGATGCCCAATATATCGGGAAATCCGTGGTCAGGAAACGATATTATTTACTGTTCTACTTTCGGGCAGGCAATCACAAGCGTGGGTATGAGGTATATGCAACGTATGATAAGCAAACCAAGGTATTCATTGATGCTGTAGCATTTCTGCGGTATTGCCATGCCTGTGACCCGAAAGAGCTGCCTGCGTTTGCATATTATAAAGACTTACGCTTCAATGCAATTGAAGTACGATATTTTCGGATGCCGAATACCAGGATGAAGATTCATGAAAGCATGGTAAAGATCCTTCGAACTACCATCTGGGAGATTGATTCTACAGGGAGGTTTTATGAGACGTGACCGGGAAAAATAAAGCCTGCCATTTTTAGATAGCAGGCTGATATGGTTTGTTTACCGATCGAATGCTTTAAATGACAAGTACTTTGTCAATCCTCCTTCCCTCCTTTCTCACCTGTAAACCAATGCTCCTTATCACGGAACAGTACATTGAACGTGGTCAGTGATCCATATATACGGGTAATGTACTGCTGCATATTCACCTTGTCTTCATCGCTGAGGAGTTTGTGGGCGTTGATCTGCTGCTCCAGCACGCGGAGCCGGTCGCGGACCATAACGATCTTGTGGAAGAACACCTCGATGGGCACGTCTTTTCCTTTCTGTGTGGTGTCTTTGGGCGTGAGGGTCAGGGTGCCGCCCGTCCAGCGGTCGCCCAGGGAACTACTTCCGAGAAGCCGTTCCAGAGGCGGAGGATCTTTAGCAGGGAGGTTTCCAGTTCGGAAGCCGTTTCTATTTCAGTGGTGCGGTTTTCCGAGTAGAGCACTTCGAATTTGGGGTCGGTTTTATCAACTTCCAGGACACCTTCATTAATAAAGGTCACTACATACTGGGCATATTTCACGCCGATGATCACGCCCGGTCCAAAACGTGCATGCTGCACGCGGGAACCGATGCCTGCGGTCAGTTCTTCCATCATGTCTTATGAATTTAGGTGCCTAATATAAGGAATGTATCTGCAAGTTAGACTAATCAGCTGCAGTTTTAATAATGTGAAGGACATGATGTCCGGCCTTGGTTGCGAAACTCATTAGCCACACATTTTTTAATATGCCTATTTCAACAGGCATTTCACTATTTTCAGAAAGTATGTCGACGATCTGTTTTTTCGTTTTGGGACCCATATGATCGATATTATCCGTATTAAGCATGTCCCCCATTTATGAATCGCTGAAAGTACATCAGAGGCTTGCACCTGGTTTATGTAGGTCGCAGTTCTGAATTCCATTATAATTGTATACAGTTCCATGTTGATGCGGGTCAGTCAGCAGGTAAGGTAGGAATATGCACCAGACAGATGTTTTGAAATCATATGGAATGATGAACTGCTTCATCTACATGCAGCATTATATAGTTGACCTGTCGCTGCTGGGAGTTTTGGGTTTCTGCCACCTGGCTGCGATATCATACAAAAACCTCCTGCATTAAAAATGTCCAGGCAAATATGGTAACCATCAATGCAAAAACAGGCGTAAGCAATACGGATATCAATAATCCTTTAAGACCATGGATGTACTCGTTATTGAATTTAATAGCATCATACCCCAGTAATGCGCAAATGCCTGTCAGTAAGCTAATGGGGACAAATCCTGCAAATGCTGCGCCATAGAGCTTTAAAAGGGAAATCAAGTATTTTCCATTTAATTCTGGTTATTTCCAACCAAATTAATCATTCTCCGTCGCATTCACCTCTCTCCCAGAAAAAGAAAGGATCGTATTGATCAACAACCGCCGCATCTTCCGCTCCGTTTCTTTGTCGGGCCTCGGAATGAGGAACTGCACCTTGTAATGCACGAGGTCTTTCTTGATCTCCGGATCTTCAGGGAAAAACTGTTTTCGGTGATATTAGAGGCAAATGGCCGGAGTACGCCTTTCAGGGATTGTTCCAGCTCGTCGGGGGAAGATTGGTATTTGAGGTCCAGCTCGAACTCTATGGTCAGTTTCTTGATGTTCTGCTTACTCTGGTTGAGCACCATGGTCGAGAAGATGACGGAATTAGGAATGAGGACCAGGTCATCGTCATCGTTCTGGAGAACGACGTTGATCAGGGTAATATCCAGCACCTTTCCTTTGAACTCCCTACCCGAATCTGGTCGCCCAAAGAAAGCTGGTCGGAGAACATGATAATGAGGCCGTTGATCATATTGGTTACATAGTCCTTCGACAGCAGCGCAAAGGCAGCCGCAGCAATGCTGACGCTGAAGAACATGTTGACGGGATTCATTTTGAAAAGAACCATGATCGCCAACACTGCCACAATGGTATTGAGCACGGAACTGATGCGGTTGATGCCCAGCACGAAGTTGTCGCGGGTGAGCCTTTTGAGGTGGTTTTTGCGGATATACCAGCTGATCATTACCAGCCAGCCGACAGAAATCAGCAAGTTGGCGCCTAGAAAAAGAGACAAGGCATTAGAAATGCTGCTTAGTGCTTCGTATTTCCTGAAAAGGACTGTTGCGTGAGGTTAAACCAAACGACTACCGCATATACCAGCAGTTTACAGATAAAAATCAGTACCTGCCTGCGGATCTTCTTTTGGTTATATGTAGCCTGATCTATTACCATCATGGCTACAAAAGTACGCAAAATGAAAATTGTCCCGGCAGTTATCACCGGGACAATTTGTTAAATATTACTTCAGATTTAAATCTTTTACCCCGGTAATCTCGGTAGAGACCTCGCCGAGCCAGCCGCCCTGCGCGCGCATACCGGTATGTACCCGGATGAAATCGATGCCTTTCAGCTTGACGGGCTTGCCATTGGCGTCTACCGCCCAATCCAGCTTGATCCCTGATTTCTCATCGTTATTAGCCCAGTTATCAGCATATCCGTACTCATAAGCCGGGCAGATAAAGAACGAGCCTGCGCCTGATTGGTCCTTGATCCTGTCCGGATCCAGCATTGTGCCTTTGAAAGTGATCTTGTCACCCTTCCAGTTCGGGAAATAGTTCTGGGAATGGAAAGAGTTCTTCTCCATGTAACCCGTATTGCCCTTGTTGTCCGTCCATTTGATGTAGTTTTTGTCCGTGATATACGGATATTGCTCGTCAGGCGTAGCCACATGGCCGGCCGTGGGGCGGTGCCAGGTGATTTCGTAATTGTGGACGGTTTTCGGGCTGTTATACTCCGACCCTGCGATCTCGTACCATTCATCGTCTGGGAGGCCGTTACCGTTAACGTCTGACGCTACCTGGACGATACCGGGCTCCGCCCAGTTATTGAATGCGTTGCCGGTTACCTGGAAGTTGTATTGGCCCGGTACGTTGACGATCGTGTGGTCGAAGCCCATTACGATGTACCCGCCGAAGCCGCCGAGGCAAACCAGGCTGTTGTTCTTGATGGCTGCCTCCGCCTTGGCGATCATGGCCGCTTCGGTGTCGCCTTCTGCCCAGAGGGGCAGTTTGTTGGTGAACTGGGCAGGAGCTGGCTGGAAATCGTGCACTTTGAAGACGCCGTTGGTATAAGCCTGGCATTGACAACCACTTTTACGGATTGGGTGGTTTCCCCTGCGGCGGTTTTAACTTTCAGCTGGAAGGTGGTCTCCCCTGCGGCGGCAAAAACGTGGCGCAGGTCGCGCTCGAGGGATACGGTATCCTTATCGAGTGTCCAGACGTAGGTGGCGCCTTCGGCATGCTTCACTTCGGGCGCAATGCGGAGCCATTGTGAAGTGTGGATGGTGTATCCGCCCGAGGGGGCCTTAAAGTCGATCACCGGAAGGGGCTTTACGTCTTTGGCTTCGTTGTTGGATGAACAGGCTGCTGCTCCCAGCAGGAAGGCCATAGCAGGCCAGTGTAGATGTCTTTTCATATTGTTACAGGTTGTTTATTAAAGTGCGATTAAGGAACAGGGAGGAAGGCGAAATGGGCAGGGATGTCTCCCGTAATAACGGACCACTTCTTTTTCCCATGTTTGTCGAAGCAATACAGCGTGCCAGGTGATACGTAGTCGCGGGCATCGGTGACGTAGATATCCCTGCTAACGGGATGTACCGCCACACCGTAGGGCATTTTGATGTTCTTTTCGGTGCCGTCGGTGATGAAGCTCCCTGGCAGCACGGTCTCCGTTTTCACATCCAGGAGGCTGTAGCTGAGCGTCCACTCATGGGTGTTGTAACTGAAAGCGGATCCGTAGATGTAGGCCGTATCTCCCGCTATCCAGAGGTTGCTGGACGCCAGCGGGAAGGATTTCTTTACCTGGTCCGTTTTGGTGTCGATCACGTGCAGGCTGGGCTGCACGCTGTAATAATCGCCGCGCGAGGTGACGTACAGGTCGCCATGGCGGTCGGGTTTAACGTGGTGCAGGTTGATGGCCACGTCTATTTTTTTCGTTTCGGTAAAAGTGTTCAGATCGATGACAGAAACGGTGCGGTCATAGTTTGGCACACGATATCCGCCGCTATTGGCCACATAGAGCTTATTGCCCACCACGGCCATCTCCTCCGGCTGGTATCCCACGATTACTTTCCGGGTCACTTGCAGCGTAGTGGTATCCACCTCCGCCACATAACCAATGGGCGCATTGGGCTCAATCACCACGGGGCCTGCATAGGAACTCACGTATGCTTTCCCGTTGGCGAACGCCAGGTACCGGCAATTGGGGATTTCGATCTGGCCGATGCGTTTGGCGCTGCGGGCGTCCATCACCTCCACTTTGTTCGATACGTTGATGACGGCATACAGCTTGCCGCCATAGATCCGGATATCATTGCCCACATCCCCAACTCCTTCACCACGTTCGGGTTGACGGTCGCATAGATATTCTGGTTGTACTTCCCGGTAGTGTAATCGTAATAGTCCAGCGTAGATTTGTTGCTGCCCATATTGCCTTCATTGAGCAGGTAAAACCCGGTACCCCTGTACCTGGGCGGAATCCACGGGCGTCACGACGGGCGGTACGATCTGGTCGCCCTTCCTGCAGGCGGTGGCCGCCAGGCAGCATAAAGCCAATATTGGGAGGTGTATTTTTGCATGGTTCGATTGGTTTGTTACAGTTGCACGGACAGTACCGCTTTGTAGTTCCGGCCGGGCATCGGGTAATTCAGCACTACATCGTAATACTGGTTGAAAAGGTTATTCACCTGGAGAGTGAGCGTTACTTCCGCTTTCGATATTTTCAGCGCCCGACGCAGCGAGAGGTCGCTGGTATACCAGGGCTGCATGTAATTGACGGGGATATTGGCTTTGGCATTGTAGCGCTCGCCGGTGTAGACGAGGCTGTAATTGAGCCCCAGTCCCCATAATCCGCGTTGGCAATAAGTGAGCCCGCATGCCGGGGCAAATAAACGATCTGATCGCCGTAGAAGCTGTCGTGCGGGTCGGTGAAGTCTCTGGCCTGCTGGAAGGTATACGAGAGCCTGGTACCCATGCGTAACTTATCCCAGGCCAGGATAGTTGCCCCGGCGCGCACGTCCAGCCCGTGGATCTTCACGAAGCCGAGGTTCATCATCGTCCACCGGAACTGGCTGACCGTTGGCACCGCCACGATCTTGCCGGTCACTTCGTTATAGTAAGCGTCCGCTTCCAGGAAGAGGGACTCCGGCACGCGGCCTGTGCGGACCTTATCCCAGGTGAACCCCACATCAAATTGACGGGTATATTCCGGGTCGAGGCGGGAGTTGCCGATGTCGGTGTAATACAGGTCATTGAAAGTTGGCATACGGAAGATGTGCTTGTAGAATCCCCTTACCCGCAGGTCTTCTTTCCGCAGGGGCTGCCAGGCCATTACAAGCGAAGGAGTGAACTCTTTTTCGGTTCGGAAGCGGTATTCTTCTTTACGTGCTCGTTCATCAGCGTGGCCAATAAAGCCGCCTGTGCGCTGAAGCGCGGCAGGGTGACCGATGTGCTGAGGGCCCCCAGTACCGTATGCCTCCTCGGGTAGGAGAAATTCGTAAGGCTGGCGTTGAGGAGGTTGAACTGGTAGTCGGCCGACAGGCCGGCCGTCCACCAGGGCCTTATGGCATACTGTTGCGCCAGGGACACATAGGCTTCCTGCTGGCGGTAATTGTTATCGACATATAGCAGCAGGGTATCCGGCGCCAGGTAACGGGTGTAATCGTTGGCGTATTTGGCATTCAGCAATACGCTGTAGCGTTTGGAGAGGTCTTTCCGCAACTGGCCCTGCCAGAAGAAGTTTCGGTCCCACTGCCGGTCGATATGCCCGAACACCCCGTTCACCACGAAGCCCGGCAGGCCTCGTTCGGAATCGTAGTAGTAGAGCCGGGTGTGCCATTCTCCGGAGGGTATGCGGCCATGGAGCGAGGCTTCCGCGCGGAAGGCGTCGATGTCGCCGTTCTTTCGCATGGCAGTGGTGTCGTAACCGTTGACCTTCCGGTAGCGGAATTTGTATTGTCCGCCGGCATGCACCCATTCCGTATTGAGCGAAAAGGAAATAGTGCTCGAGAGTTTTTGATGATACAAAACCGAAGGATTGAACAGGCTGAAAGAGCCGGTTTTTACGGAGCCTTTCAGGTGGTGCGTCTCTCCTGCTTTAAATTCAGGGCGCAGTGGCGAGAGGTAGATCGCTGCGGAGGCGCTGTAGTCTTTCGCCGGCTGGAACGTATTGCTTTTTTGCCCGTTGTAGAGGGAAACTGCCTGCATGTTCTCCATAGAGAATTTGCCCAGGTCTATCTGTCCGTTCTGGGCGTTGCCGAGCTGCACGCCATCATAGAAAACGGCGGTGTGGTTGGTGCCCATCCCGCGGACGTCCACCGTTTTCAACCCGCCTACCCCGCCGTAATCCTTGATCTGCAAGCCGGAGAAATACCGGATGGCATCGGCGACCGATTGTGCGCCCAGGCGCTGCAGCTGCGCGCCCTGCAGGGTTTGACCGGGCGATATCTCGCGGACGGGCCGTGGCGCTGTGATCTGTACTTCCCTCAGGTCGCGGACTTTGGCGGTGTCGTGCGTTTGCTGCGCGGCAGCACTGCCTGCGATGAGCAGGCAGGCTCCGGTGCAGCGGATTTTCCAGTAGGGCGTCATGGTTATGGTTGAATGACGGTCATAGCCGGGAAGTACCAGCCGTTATAGGTAATCGTTTTCTTCAGGGCGCCGGTCTGTGCGTTGTAGAACGCCAGCTTGTTGACGTTTCCGGTCATAGCGCCGTTGATGGTGGTCACCACCAGCTCGTCCGTATGCGGGTCGTAATTGACGCCGGAGCCGTAGAACCATTGGTCTTCCGGAAGGGTGATGAAGGGTTCGTTCATGGAAGCCGTGTTGCCTGCAACATAGCGGTACAGCTTCTTACCGTAAGACCATCCCGATCCGGGCTGAATGATAAAGATGTGATCGTTGATGGTGGAAGCCGTCATCTGCACGCTTCTCCAGGCGCCGAAAGGCGATACCGCCCTGAAGGGCATTTTAATGGAATCCTTTGCCAGCGTCGTCGGGTGAACGGACATGAGCAGGGAATCCTTCGCGCCGTAAATCCGGCCGTTTTTTCCTTTCACGAATCCGATGGTGGCTTTGAAAGGCTTGTCCACAACGGCGAAGGTTGTAGCATTAAGCACCACCATTCCGTCTGTGGCGTTATGTGCGTACACATAGTTGCCGGACTTCACCATATCGCCCGTGGCGCCGGAAACGCCGGTGATCTTGCTGCCAATGGCCAGCGTGGCAAGGTTGATAGGGTAAATGCCATCGGTGGCGCCTATGAGCCCGCGGGAAGCGTCCAGGCCGAGGAAGGTCATGCCTTTTCCCGATACTACATTCGCCACACGGCCCGTTTCTACTAACGTAGATGCGTCGGTCACTACCAGCGGACCGCCGGCTTTACGACCATATAAAGTTTGCCGTTATGTATAGCGCCGTATTGAAGCGTGTTCATGGTGCCTCCGAGCGTCTTGCCGGGGTTCACGGCGTGGTATACCCAGGGCACGAGCGTGTCTGCGCCGTATTGACAGAACCAAACGCTGCCTGTCTCGGTACCCATCCAGCCTTCATTGAGAAGGTAAATGCCGTTGGCGTATTGGCCAAGCACGGTAATATTGTAGATGGCGGAGTCTTTCCCGGTTTGGGTAGCGGCAACGAAGGTGATCCTGAAGTTGCCGTGTTGCTGGGGTTTGAAAGTATAGGTGGCCGTTTTGCCGACTTCTTCGTTGTTCACTTTCCAGCTGAATGTGATGCCCGCTTTCTGCGTGAATTCGGGTTTGAGTTCGAGCGACTGCCCTACGGCTACGGTTTGTTCCGGCCGGGCGATGTGGACTTTAGGCCCGAAAGGCTTAACGTCATCATTTTTGTTACAGGCGGCTGCAAAGGCCACAGAGGCCAGCGCGAGCGCGATGCGTACATGTTGTTTCATTATCTGGATTTAATTATTCCGAAACAACCATCCGGGATGCACGTACCATTCCCGCAAATAAGATTGCAAGTTATGGCGCATGACGGTCCCTATGCGCAAAGAGGGTTCGACTAATGAGAATATAATGCCTGGTGAGGCTTTACATCCCTGGCTTTTCACCCGAAAGCGTTGAATGGTAAAAACATGAGGCAGGTCTTCTGGCTCTCCTGCTTTACCGGCGGGCCTTCCCTTCTGTGAGAAAGTGGCTTGTGAGTTGCCGGTAAAAAGCATGCAGGATTACAGCTACGGGGATAGCTCCGGTTTTGCACCGGATTCCCTTTTAATGCGCGCCCCGAAGAGGGGTTTGCAACCAAATGCGATGCAAACCTACGTTTATGGTTGGAATAAAACAAATGATTCCCGTCATCGCTGCCGCCAACAAATTTGCAGCTTCGGGGTTATACTGAAATATGCAACGAGATTTTACCTGGGAATATAAAGGCCGTAATTTCCACGGCATCACGTGGCAGCCTGCGCGGTTCGACCGTATAATGGTCATCATCCACGGTATCGGGGAGCATGTGGAGCGTTATGCGCCGCTGGCGGAATTTTTCAATGAAGAAGGCTATCTAGTCACCGGCATCGACCATTACGGTCATGGTAAAAGCGATGGCAAGCGTGGGGACGCGCTGGAGCTGGAGGAGATCTTCGATTACCTGGAAGCGTTCCTGCAATATACCTGGGATACGCATCCCGGGCCGATGGTGTTGTATGGCCATTCCATGGGCGGCGGTTTGCTGACGGGCTTGCTGTTGCATCGTCACCCCGATGTGCAGGCGGCGGTGATCTCCGCGCCCGCGCTCATCCTGCCCCAAAGCCCAATGCGCTGTTGCGGGGCTCCTTCGCGCGGGGGCTTCGCTCCTGCCCCATCTGCGTGTTAAAACGCCTTTAGATATTCAAAAGATCTCGCACGATAAAACCGAAGTGGCGAAGTTTGAAAACGATCCATTGCGGCATCCGTTCGCGAGCCTTCGCTTCATGCATATTCTTGTCAGTAATGGTCAATGGTGCTTAGGGCATGCCGACCGGCTGCAGGTGCCTTCCTGCTCATGCATGGCAATGCAGATGCATTTACCAGCGTGGAGGGTTCCCGGCGCTTTGCGAAATTGGCCCCTGCCCATATGGTCACCTATAAGGAATGGGACGGCCTTTATCATGAGATGCACAACGAGCCCCAGCGCCCGGAGATTTTCCAGTTTATGGCGGGGTGGCTGAGCGCCGTGCAGTTACATCCACCCGATTAACCTTTTCCTTTCACGAACCTGTTGAAGTAAGCCTTTTCCAGTGCCTCGCGATGGTCGGGGTGCGCTATGCCGATAAGCGATTTGGCGCGTTGTTTCAGGTTCTTGCCAAAGAGGTCTACGGACCCGTATTCCGTCACTACCCAATGGATATGCCCCCTTGTGGTCACCACGCCTGCGCCCTCTTTCAGGAAAGGCGTAATGCGGGAAATACCTTTGTTGGTAACCGATGGCAGCGCAATGATGGGCTTGCCGCCTTCCGACAGCGAAGCGCCGCGGATGAAGTCCATCTGCCCGCCGATCCCTGAATACTGGTAAGTACCGATGGAGTCGGCGCATACCTGCCCGGTGATATCGATCTCGATGGCGCTGTTCACGGCCGCTACCTTGGGGTTCTTCCGGATAACGGAAGTGTCGTTCACGTAGCTGATGTCCATCACGCGGATGGAGGGATTATCATGCACGAAGCGGTAGAGTTTTCCGTGCCGGTCATAAAGGAGGTAACTGTCTTGCCGGTGTTGAGTTTCTTACGTGCGTTATTGATAACGCCGCTTTCGATGAGAGGGATCACCCCGTCAGACATCATTTCCGTATGCAGTCCCAGGTCTTTATGCGTGGTGAGGTTGCGCAATACCATATCGGGGATGGTGCCGATGCCCAGCTGCAGGGTAGCGCCGTCTTCGATGAGCGCGGCTACGTTCCTGCCGATGCTTTCGATGGCGGGCGTTACGCCGGCGGAATAATCCACCACCGGCAATGCGGACTCATGCCATACCATCGCGTGGATCTTGCTGATATGGATGAACCCGTCGCCATGGGTGCGCGGCATGTTGGGGTTTACCTGCGCCACTACGTACTTCGCCGTATCCACCGCCGCCCGGGCAATGTCTACGGAGGTTCCCAGGCTTACGTATCCATGAGCATCCGGGGAGATACCTGTACGAAGGCGGCATCGAGCGGGAGGATGTTGCGGTAAAAAGTTGCGGTATTTCGCTGAGAAAAATGGGGACGTAGTCCCCGGATTCACTGTTGGCAACGGCGCGGGTAGCGGCCGAAACGAAAAGTGAGTTGAAGAAAAAGCTGTTGCGGCAGTCGGGCTGATCGAACGAGACATTGCCCAGGGTGGTGATGGAGCAGAGTTCCACGTCCTTTAATTCCGCGGAGCGGCTTTGCAGGGCTGTAACAAGCAACTCGGGCGTTGCGGCGCTGCCGTGGAGGAATACACGTTGTCCGGATTGTATATGGGCCACTGCGGTGGCCGCGTCGATGTACTTTACTTCCATGAATATTTCGAGGTTTTGGGCAAAATTAGGGCGGTCTATTCCCTGCAGCAATGATCCGCGTCTGCAAATCATGGGCCGGGATCATGCGGAAAACTGACGAAAAGCAGGCGTTTTACAGCGTGGCCATATCGATCACGAAGCGGTAGTGCACATCGCCTTTCAGCATGCGCTCGTAGGCTTCGTTGATATAACTCATGTTGATGACCTCCACGTCAGACACGATATTATGTTCGGCGCAGAAGTCGAGCATTTCCTGTGTTTCGGCAATCCCCCGATCATGGAGCCGGCAATACTGCGGCGGTTGGCGATGAGGCTGAACCCTGCAATTTCCATGGGCGTGGGCGGTACCCCACACAGATCTGTACGCCATTGGTACGGAGGAGGCTCTGTGCCATGTTATAATCGTGCGGGGCGGATACGGTATCGAGGATGAAGTCGAAGTAGTTGCGGACGGATTTCAACTGTGCTTTATCGGTGGTCAGGATGAATTTATGTGCTCCCAGTGCTTTGGCGTCCGCTTCTTTCTTCGGACTGGTACTGAGCATTGTCACCTCTGCTCCGAAGGCCGCCGCGAATTTCACTGCCATATGCCCCAGGCCTCCCAGGCCCATTACGGCCACTTTATGGCCCTTGCCTACTTTCCAGTGGCGCAGGGGCGAGTAGGTGGTGATCCCGGCGCAGAGGAGCGGCGCTACGTTGGCAAGCGGGAGCTTGTCGGATACTTTCAGTACGAAGGCCTCGTCTGTCACGATCATGCTGGAATATCCGCCCTGTGTAACGGTGGTATGGTCCTGTTCGTAGGAATTATAAGTGCCGGAAGAGCCGTTCTCACAATATTGCTCGTTTCCGTCTTTGCAGTTCGTACATTTACGGCAGCTGTCGACAAGGCAGCCCACCGCCGCCAGGTCTCCCGGTTTGAACTTCGTCACCTTATCGCCCACACGTGTCACGCGGCCCACGATCTCATGGCCGGGCACCATGGGGAAAATGGAGTTCCCCATTCGTTGCGGATCTGGTGGAGGTCGCTATGGCAAACGCCGCAATAGAGGATGTCGAATTCCACGTCGAACGGCCTGGGATCCCGCCGGTCGAATTGCCAGGGCGCAACCGCGGAGGTGGCGTCCTGCGCGGCATAAGCTTTAACAGTAGTCATATGATATTGATTAGAATAAAGTTAACAATGAGCAGGATTGGATTGTTGAGGTTGAAGGATAAAGGTAACGAAATAACGCATCGATGAAACAGACACCCGGCACGGAACAATTTACCGGCCTCAGCAGCTCCGAAGCCGAAGCGTTGCTCCGGCAGCATGGCAAGAATACCTTCCGTTCGAAGCAGGCGCCCCGATTCCTGGTGATCATCTGGGGATGGTCCGTGAACCGATGTTCCTGCTGTTGCTGGCTGCCTGCCTGCTTTATTTTATCCTGGGCAGCATATCGGAAGGCCTGTTGATGCTCGCCGCTATCCTCTTGGTGTCTGCCATCGGGTTTTCGAGGAAGCGCGGAGCAACCAGGCCATGAAAGCCCTGCAGGCGTTTACGGCTCCCCGCGCCCGTGTACTGCGCGATGGGCAGCCGGTGGATGTGGAGACGGAGGACCTGGTGCCGGGGATGTGCTGATCCTCAGCGAGGGCGATCTCGTTCCGGCAGACGCCACGCTGCTGCTGGCCAACGATCTGTCCGTCAATGAATCGGTCATTACAGGGGAATCGCTGCCGGTATCGCGGGTAATTGACCAGCCCATATACCGGGGACGCAGCTAAACGCCGGGCAGGCCGTTGCGCGGGTGACCGCGACCGGCAATGAAACCGAACTGGGCAAGTTGGGCCGTAAGGTGAGCGAAACCGCCAGCCCGCAGACCATTATCCAGCAACAAACCTGGAGATACGTAAAACGCCTGGCCGTATTCGGGCTGTTGGCATTCGCCATGGTATGCATCCTGAATTACCTCCGAACCAACGCCTGGGCCGAGAGCCTCCTTATGGGCCTCACGTTGGCCATGGCCGCTATTCCGGAAGAAATTCCCGTCGCATTTTCGTCGTTTATGGCGCTGGGGCGCTGTATATGAGCCGGCGGGGCATTATCCCCGGCAGCCGCAGGTGATCGAAAACCTGGCGCCGTGAACGTGCTTTGCCTGGATAAAACCGGTACGATCACAGAGAACGTCATGCGTGTGGCGGATGTGTATGGCGATCATGCGCTGCGCTTTGCGGCGCTCGCCAGTGAAAAGCATCCGTTCGACAGCATGGAAAAAGCCATACTCGAAGCCTGGGGCAGCCGCTGCCCGATATGGTTCATGAATACCCGCTGGGTGGGCGTCCGCCCATGATGACGCACGTGTATCGTTTCGATGGCGTAAATACTGTTGCGGCTAAAGGTGCGGTGGAACGGATCATCAGGGTCTGTAAACTGGAGAGGATAAGGCCGCGGAAGTGGCGGCCTATGCGGACGGTATGGCGGCTAAAGGTTTCCGGGTGCTGGGCGTAGCCAGCGCCATCCACCCCGGCGGAGAATGGCCTGCTGAGCAGGACGATTTCGCCTGGCGGTTCGAAGGACTGGTCAGCCTTCAGGATCCTCCCCGCCAAAACGCCCGGGAAGTGATAGCAGCGCTCTACCGCGCGGGGATCGAAGTCAAACTGATTACGGAGACTATCTTGCAACTGCCCGCCATATCGCGGGCGAAGTGGGTATCCGCAAACTGGATCATGCTGAGACCGGCGATGCCGTAATGGCCATGAGCGATGCGGAACTTCGGGAGAAGGTAAAGAGCGTGAACCTGTTCGTCCGCATGTTCCCCGATGCGAAGGTTAAGGTGGTGGAAGCCTTAAAGGCCAACGGAGAGATCGCGGCTATGACGGGCGACGGCGTCAATGACGGTCCGGCGCTGAAGGCCGCGCACATAGGGATAGCCATGGGTAAGAAAGGTGCGGATATCGCGCGAATGGCTGCCGATCTCGTGATTACCGACGATAACCTCGACCGTATGCTTGTTGCGATCCAGCAGGGCCGCAAAGTATTTACCAACCTGCGCAAAGCGATCCGTTATATCATCTCAATTCATATCCCCATAATCCTGACGGCAACGCTGCCCTGGTATTGGGGGGCTGGGCATATCCTAATATTTTTACACCTATTCACGTCATATTCCTTGAACTGATCATGGGGCCTACCTGTTCCATCTTTTACGAGCGGGAGCCTGCGGAAGAAAACCTTATGGAGCTGCCCGCCCGCGGAAGCGATATGAGCCTCTTTCAGCGGAGCGAGTTATGGATCAGTGTTATCCAGGGCGTGATGATCGCTGCGGGTGTATTAGGCGTTTATTACGCCTATATGCCCGATCATTCTTTGGAAGCGACGCGCACGGTTGTTTTCACGACGCTGGTGATGGCTAATATCTTTCTCACGTTTGCGGATCGTTCCTTTTCGGAGAACTTCTTCCATACCATCCGTTATAAGAATAACCTGGCGCCTCTGGTGCTGGGGCTTCCGTCCTATTCCTGTGCATCATCCACTTCGTGCCGGCCGTCCGCAACCTGTTCGGGATGACGCGCATCACGTTGCAGGACGGGCTCCTGTGCCTCGGGGTATCATTTGTGAGCGTAGCCTGGTTCGAAGTGTACAAAACCATCCGGGGTAATTGAAGGCTTCCTGATCACTCGTCTTCGAAAAGCAGCGGCGGTGTTTCCTGCGCGGGCTTCCTGCGCCTGGTATCCAGCGTATAGTAGAAGAAGAGGCGGACGGTATGATTGCGGGAATAGGTATTGCCAGCCGCGCCCTGTTGGTAAACCAGCATGTAACCCAGATCGTAAGACCATCCCTTGCCGAACCCCTGCCGGATGCCGCCAAAGAGGCGGATCTGGTCGAAGGTGTTGTACACGATCGGTTTGCCGAACTGAACGGCGACCTCGTTGGCGATGCTGATCTGCGGGTATTTGGGATTTTTAGAGATAGGTATGCCCAGGCTGATGAGATAGCGGAGGCGGTCGGAGAAGGAAAAGTCGCCCGTAGATTGCCCGTTACTCAGATTCTCCCGCCAGCGCTGTTCGTTCCTGAAGCGGTTGAGTACGCCTACCTTCCCGATGCGGCTGCTATAGAGGATTTGCTGGTAGAGCCTGTTCTCGTCCGCGAAGGCGGTCTTGCCATTGACGACCGATGCCAGCCACATATGACCATATCCCGCCACTACAGAAAGGTTATCCGCTATCCAGTAACTCGCGCCGCCACGAACGAAATAGAAGCTGGGGTCGGCGATATAATTGGTGCGCCTGACATGCACGTCGGCGATAGCGCCCCACCGGTCGCTGAACCGCATGGTGGAATTGACGGAAAGCCAGACATGCTGGTTGTCCGTGATCTGTTTGACGGGTGTTTGTGCTGCTGAGAGCGTGGTGATGAGGATCAGGAGACAGGAAGCGGGGTATCGCATATACGGAGACCAGGTTTGCCTATTACAACAACCATGATGGCGGATTGGTTGCGGTGATCCTGTGCAGGATGGGGTGATCCTTCCACACTATTATTTCAGTTCGATACTCATTTCCCCGTTCTTTCCGTTCACGTCGAAGGACGCTTCGTTAAAGGAAGCCGGGCGCATGGCGGGGCGTACGTTGTTAGAAAAACCATATTTCTCGGTAGGCTTGCCGATGAAGCTGAGGTTGAGGTCCTTGTCACCGTTTTCATCCAGGAAGGCACTGATGGCATACTTGCCGGAAGGCACGCTGTCGAAGGTCACGGTCACGTCGCCTTTCCCGTCGACGGATACCATCTTGGCTATGGTTGCCTTTTGCGGCTTCATGAAGTCGGAGGAATTAACGTACCATCCGATGTAGACATCGCCTTTCTTGTTTTCGAGATTGGTAAGCTTTATTTTGTAGGTCGCCTGCGCGGAAGCGCCAAGAGAAATAAGCATGGAAACGGTCAGGAGGGTGAGGTAACTTTTCCGGGTCATATGTTCATTTTGGGTAATCAAGAAAAGATGTGCCACGATGATGGCCTGTGTTTTGAGGCGTTTACGGATAAAATCAAATATATGGCAAAGTATGGTAAAAAGAGCCAGGAGAAGGTGGAGAAGGCCATGCATGAAATGAAGGAAGGCAAGCTGAAAAGCGGCCGTAGCGGAAAGAAGGTCACTAATCCTAAGCAAGCCGTCGCCATTGGGCTGAGCGAAGCCCGCGAAGAAGGCGGCAAAGTGCCGAAGGAAGCGGCCGCCAAACCAGGACCGAAAAAGTCCACCGCTAAGAAATCCACCGCCAAATCCGGGACAAAGAAGACAACGACGCGCAAGGCGGCGTCCAAACCGGGGCCTAAGAAAGGGACTACCCGTAAATCTACCGCCAAATCATCCACCCAAAAGAAAACGACCGCACAAAAGGCTACCCGCAAGAAAGCGGCAGCCGCGAGTTGACCGTTTATCCGGAAATGAGATCGCCGACCCATACGGGCCGGCGATCCTGTTTAAAACAAACCCCGAAATAATATCATTTAGTTATGCGTCAGGTCCGGCTGACGGAATTTCGCCATCAGCAGGTCTTTATTGTCCTGTGTCCACTTTGCAATCCTTCTGCGGGCTTTCGCGCCTTTGTAAGGGGCGTACAAAACTCCCAATGCAGCGCCTACGATCATACCGGCGCCAAGTACCGCTGCTGTTTTCAGATTCTTCTTCATAGCATTCAGTTTTAATCGATGAATTGATAACACAAAAGTACATGCCCCTGCATGCCCGGGAAATGACGGTAGACAGCCAAAGGCTGATTGTCGTCAGTGCGGGAAAAGGCAGATCATAGGGATGGTTACGATAAAAAGGTACACGAACCAGTGATACGTCTGATCGTCTGCCTTTGGCGTTTTATATAGCCAGAGCCGCAGCGCAATGCCCCAGTGCCAGAGCGTCTGTGCTATGAGGATGCCCGATAGCAGCCAGCTGGAAGTGATTTCGCCCCAGGAGGCCTGTGACCAGAAGATACAGAAGTATACGAAGGGCGACCCGATGAGGAACCAGGCGCTGAGAAGGACCTGGCCATTTTGTCGCCCACGGCGAGGGGAAGGGTTTTGCGGCCCATGATGGCATCTCCGGTCTGATCCCGCATGTCCTGTACCGGAAGGCCCAATCCCGCCCAGAGGCTGATAACGATAATGAACCACCAGGCTTTGGCGCCCACTTCGCCCACTATGCTCCATTCCGCTGCCAGCAGGGTAACGGTGCCCAGCGAGATGCAGACCACGTTCTTGGTAAACCAATGGTTGCTGCAGCCCCATTTGCAAAGCATGCGGGTAACGATCATCCAGGCAGCTGCCAGAGGCAACACATGCAGGAAGGCTGCCACGACCAGGAAAAGGATGTTGTAGACGGTCAGGCGGCGGCGCGTTTCGGCTTCGGTGACCAGCCCCTGGACAAGGGGGCGGTCGGGTTTGTTGATCCGGTCTTCCTCCACTGAATTCACCTGGTTGGCGATGCAGAATGTGAGGATGTACAACAGCGTGTAAACGGCCGAATAGAAGAAATACTGCGGGAATTCAGACATGGGCCGGCCGATGTAGACCCAGGCGGCGATGAACGTGATCATACAGGGAATGACGGTGTCCCAGATGTCATTGTTGATGAATCGCCAGATAAGGTACAATTCGCGCATGGAGGCGGTTACCGCCGTTTTGCATAGGTAAAACATACTTTTATTAGTGATAGACGGGTGGAGAAAATCTGTCTTCACTAAAAATAGCAATTTCACCAGGAAATCACGGCGTTATCTCATAAACGGCCTTCAGGCGATCTGAGATTTGCGGGCAGGGAGGTGCTTTTCGAGGAGGGATTGGAGTTCGCTGTATAGGTACGGCTTTACCAGGTAATCGCTGGCTCCGAGGCGCATCATGCTTTCCCGGGCTTCAGTGAACGCGTCGCCGGAGGCGATGATGACCGGCAGGTTGCGGAGCCTGGGCTGGTTGCGGATATGCTCCAGCAAGGCCGCGCCCTGCATACCGGGCAGGTGACTGTCGCAGATAACCAGGTCGGGTGTGGTTACTTCCAGCATATGAAGCCCTTCCTCCCCGCTTTCGGCCACCAGCGCTACGGCGCCCGCGTCTGTCAGGTAGCGTTGCATCACATGCCGGCTGATCTGATCATCTTCCACTACCATCACGGTATAGCCGTTGAAGCGCGGCGCGGCGGGTTACGGTAATATGCTCCGCCGGCATATCTGCTTCGAGGAGGGGCAGGGTGAAGCGGAAGATGGTCTGCCCGCCGAGGTTTTCGGCCGATACTTCCCCGCCAAGGCGCTCCGTGAGCTGGCGGGTGATCTGTAGTCCCAGGCCGGTGCCCTCCACTTCACCGTTCCGTTCCGCCACGAAAGGCTGGAACAGATCCGCCAGTTTCTCCTGCGGGATGGTGCCGTCGTTGCTCACCGTTCCCGTCAGACGGTCCCCTCCTGGTCCATTTGCACAGTTACAAGTGAGCCGGCGGGAGCAAATTTTACGGCGTTCGACAGCAGGTTATTGACGATCTTGGCCAGGAAGATGCGGTCTGTGGATATCCATTCCGGCAATGCCGGAGCGATCAGTAACTGGATGCGCACGCCGCGGGTATTGGCGACATAGCGGTTGATGGCAACGCTGGCTTCGAGGCTGTCGCGCAGGCGGAGTGGTGCGGGTTGCGGCTCGTCGAGCATCCCGGCTTCGATCTTGGCCAGGTCCAGTACGTTGTTCACGATCTCGCGGGAAAGGTGACTGGCGGCGTAGAGGTACCCGATCTCTTCCCGCAGCACGGGGTCGGTGATCTGCATCTTTCTGTCGTTGAGCAATTGCGCGATACCGAATACGGCATTGAGCGGCGTGCGTATCTCGTGGCTCGTTTCACGGAGGAACTTTGTCCTGGCGGCATCTGCCTCCTGTAGCGCCTTTAACAGCGCTTCGTTTTCCCGGAGGAACATATCGTTCTGCCGGATAATGAAATAGGTGACATATCCCATCAGGGCGAGCATCCCGGCCCAGCAGGCCATTTTAACGATGGGCATGTTGGCGGGTACAACGTATATGGGTTCCACGATGCCGAAATAATGGTTGGCTTCCACGGCCAGCAGGAGCGCCAGCGCGGCCAGTATGGTCACCAGGCGGAGGTTTTTGTGCTTGAAGACGATAAACGAAGCCCCGATAAGAAAAGTCAGCAGGAAGGCCGTGATCATTTCGATGGGCATGGCGTTGCCGAGCATCGAGCCGAAGTACACGGCGAAGGTACAGTGGATGACGAGTGTGGAAAGGCTGGCGAGGGAGTATCTGCCACGGTGGTTGAGCCAAATGACGCCTATCCAGCAGGCGCATTCCAGTGCCGCCGGGATCAGGATATGCAGGGAACCGGTAAACCAGTACAACAGGGATGCCACCACGGCGATCAGGAACGCCGTCAGCAGCGATAGTGTATTGATGATGACGATGCCCCGTCGCACCCGGGGATTATCGACTCCCGATGTGCCGGTTTGGATCCAGCGTTGCAGGATATCCGTAAGCAGTGATCGTCGGCCAGGATCCTGTTTTCCATGTGGGTTATTGTTCTGCTATCTCGTCTCGCTAATGTAAGTAAATAGTTGTAGGAACATTATCTTGGTCCAAGATACAATTTTTTTAACTGACATTATGGAATCCGGATTTTCCATGCATCCGGGAGGTACAACCAAAAGCATACTCCCTGACCATGCGCACCCTGTTGCTGATTATCCTCCTGCCCTCCCCGGCCTATGCCCAGCAGCCTTTGCCGGAATATCTCCGCCTGATCTATGCGGATACGACTGCCCTGAAGCCGACGCCTCCAGGCTGGAAGCCCATCCGGTTCACCAGGGGGAATATCTTAATCGGCGTCAGTGAGACGGACTCCGGTTTCACCGTCGAGAAAATTAATTCCCGGACCCTTTACATCCGCGCTAATTACGTTATTTCCGCCGGTACCCGTATGGTAGGTAAAGCGCCGGCGGTGCAGGGCGACTGGACACAGGGCGCTCCGGCGGTGGCTCACTCCACTGGTTTGGGGCCGAAACCGGCGAAGTCTTCAGCTATGGCCCAAGGCTGTCGGATATGGGGTACGATAGACAGAACGCCTACGCCTATGACCCCAACGGCCGTCTCGCGCCAAAGGGCTCCGGCACAACCGGGACGGTGACGCCTTATAATAACCTCCTCTTCCGGCGGGGTAATTCCCTGTCGCATGAATTGTCGTTCGAAGCCCGGATGAACACATACGAGGGGGCGGAGATCGGGTGGCGGGTGGAAGGCGCTCAGCAGGAGGAGGCGCTCACACTTCAGCAGAACCGCAACCGTCGACAGCAGTTCATGACTTCCTTTCGGTATATCCGGAAATACTGGACGTTAGGAGGCGACTTCCAATACACCGCTACCAGCTTCTCCAATCCCAACCGCAACGGCTTCCTGCAATATGTATACCGGCAGTCGCTCCTCGCCCCCGCTACGTTCGACCTACGCTATAACGAAGATAAAGGCGCCTTCGGCGACGGTATGGACAACCCCTTGTTCCTGTTGAACGGCAATGGGCAATATGCCCGGACCTTCGGCCGCCAGGTGAAAATGAACGCCCGGTATGAGAAGGGCGATTTCACCGTGTCGGTAGAACCCTCTTTACGCTGGTCGGAAGACAACATCATGATGCATTACAAAGCGGGCTCGGCTATGTATCCGCAAGGCAATTCGCTGTTGCGCATGCAGCGGGACAGGTTCAGCCAGCTGCGTACTTCTCTTGGATATGATGTAGATATGCGATCGAATATGCTGAACAACCTGACGTTTCAGATCGGCTATGTGTTGAATGATGACAAAACGCACATTGGTCTACAGGGCACGGATCCGCGCGCTCCGTATAACTACCAGCGCAGCAGTCACCGGCTGACGGCTTCCGGTAGCATGGATATGGAAATCAACTACGATCTGGATGTTGACGTTGAAGGTGGCGTAGCGATGTATCGTTCCAATACGTTGCCCGGGTCCGTTCCTCTGTTGCCCTGGTTTGGCGTAAGAGCAATATGGGAGCCATTGGGTGTAAGCTTCGGCGCTGCATTGAATTACCGGAAAGAAGTGATAGAACTTAGGCAGGAGGAGTCCTCGCCACGCAGGGCCTGCTGGAATCCGAAAGCTATAACTCCGGCAGCTTCATGCCTTTACGTGAGGTGCGCACATTCGATGGGCTTCCCGCTATACGGCAATCGGAATGGAATAGCAGGCTGACGGCCAATATAAGCCGCGGCCCTTCCGTTGCCGTGACGCTTTATCAACGGCAAACGATAGGTGATATCGTGGGCCTGCCTGAGGGTGATCACCTGGCATTACGCCCTATTGGCGATCACATCCGCGAAGGAATGGAGGTGGAACTGCAATACAATAAAAGTTGGTTCCATAAACTGCAAAAGAAGCAGTGGAATATGTCGCACACCCTCCATTTCAACACCTGGCAACACCTTGTAACAAAAGCCTATGCCGGTAATGACAACCTGCCCGTTTCCGGGTTTCGGGATGTGTATCACATATTTGCGGAAGGCTACCCTATGGACGCGATCGGGGAACATTCTGGCAGCGCGACGCTATAGGGAGGATCATTGTCGGTACGGATGGTTACCCGTTGATGGGAATGGGAACGCGGATCATCGCCAATGCCAAGCCGGAGTTTATATTCACGCTCACCAACGCGGTAGGCTGGCGCAGGTTCCGGCTGGAGTCGGTGCTGGAATGGCAAAAGGGCGGCGATATCTGGAACGGTACGGCCGCTTCCCTCGATTATTACGGTCGGTCCGCGGCCTCAGCCGTATTGCGGACAAAGAGCGGATATGTGTTCGATGGGGTCACACTGGCAGGCCATCCGAATACCCAGGCCGTCACCTTCTATGACCCGGAGCAGTCTGTATATGCCAACCGATGGACGAGATACGGGCCGGGAGGCGTTGGTGAAAACTATATCGAATCCAACAACTATCTGAGCCTGCGAAGGTTGGGCGTTGTGTATGATGTGCCTTTCAAAAAGCTGTTGCAGAAAATGAGCCTGACCATCTTTGCGGAGAATATCTTTCTCTGGCAGGATTACTCAGGCGCGTCGCCAGGGCAAATGCTCTATGACCAGGTGAGCTTCTCCGGCCTCGATTGTTTCCGTCTGCCTTCCGACAGGCGCTACGGAGCTTCCATTCACCTCCAATTCTGATTCATGAAAATTTTACTTCTTATACTATCGATTTTTTGCCTGACGATGGGTCGTAGCGTGGCGCAGCTTAGGGAATTCGCGGCGCAGAAGGAAAAAGTGTACGTTCATTTCAATCATACGTTCTTCTCCCCAGGCGATGCCGTGTATTACAAGATTTATGTGACGAAGGGCGCTGATCTGCGGCCGTCTTTCCGGTCTGGCAGCGTGCATGTGGATTGGATCGCCCCTGACGGGAAGCTGATGCGGCATCAGCGATTTCTTGCCCATGACGGATATGCGGAAGGTTCTTTCCGCTTCGGTGGGGAGGAAAAAGGCGGGATATACAAGGTCCGAGTGTATAGCGATGCGATGCGCAATGAGGAAGACTCCACCTGGTTTACTAAAGAGATAACGCTCCAACGCGTTGTTACACCGCGAATCCTTCTGCAGCTGGACTTCCCACAGAAAGGATACGGCCCCGGTGCGGAGGTGACGGCGTCTTTCCAGGCCCGTACCCTTGATGATCAGCCGGTATTCAACCGCGACGTACAGTATTCGGTGCTGGTGGAAGGAACCCTGCTATCACCTCAGTTTTCAAAACCGGTGCAGACGGTAAGGCGGACGTGCGATTTCAGCTGCCTGATTCCCTCCGTTCTACGGATGTACAATTATTGCTAACGGTTAAGATAAATGATATCACGGAAAGTATTGCGCGCAGCGTGCCTGTAGTTCTGAATAAAATCGACTTGCAGTTCCTGCCGGAGGGAGGTGCCCTGGTGGCGGGGTTTGCTTCAAATATCGCCTTCCGGGCAGTAGATGAGTTCGGCAAACCAGCGCAGGTAAAAGGGATCATCATTGACCAGCACGGCAAAGGTGCTGCGGCGTTCGATACCTACCGGTATGGGATGGGGCAATTTACCTTAACTCCGGAGCCTGGGAAAAGCTACTACGCGAAACTGACTGGCCGGCAGGGAAATGACACGATCTACCTCCTCCCCACGCCCACGGCTACCGGAATGGTGATGCGTTGTTTCCAGGAAGGGCGGATGGTGCGTGTAATGTTGGAGGGTAATGACGACCGTGAGTTTAATGTGACGATCCACCTGCGGGAGCGGCAGTTGCAATCGCATAAAGTCCGGATGAAAGTTGGCAGATCGGAGATCCGAATTCCGACGGACTCCTTCCCTGCTGGGATCTTGCGCATCCGTTTGCAAACACTGGCGGGTATTCCCGTTGCGGAACGCCGGGTATTTGTCCGCAGTGAACGAAGGATGCGTGTTTCACTGAAGACCGATAAGGAAAAGTATTTACCGCGGAGATAGTCAAACTGACGTTGAAGACTGCCGACATGGACGGTAGGCCCCTGCCGGCAAATTTATCGCTGTCTGTGGTGGATGATAAGCTCTGGACGTTCGCAGACGACCGGCAGGATAACTTGTTGTCATGGCTGCTGTTCAGCTCTGAATTACGGGGTAAGGTTGAGGAACCGGCTTTCTATTTCAAAGAAAATGAGCCACAGGCGATTCCTGCGTTGGACCTGGTAATGCTGACGCATGGATATCGTTACTTTGAGCCCGTACCGGCATTTATCCAGACTGGCAGGGCGCCGTTTGCACTAAAGGACGAATATCGCATCATTGGTGCGGTGTTTTCAAAGAACAGGGTGCCTTTGCAGGGTAAAGTATTCCTGTACCATGCCGGCAATAATTCCACTGCGGCAGTGGGGATGACCGATTCGTTAGGACGGTTTGAATTCAAGGATATTTCACCGAGATTGGAGTATTCCGCAATCGCCGGTCCGTTCCCTACTGATAGCGGAGCTTTTATCAGTATATATAACCAGGAAGACTTTCCGGAACCGCCCGTAAAACATGCAGCGGTTAACCAGGAACACGCACCGGCTCCGATGGTTGTGGCGCCGGCGGAAGAATTGCCAGCTAAAGCGGGGCTATTAAAAGGGGATTTGGCGTATAATATCATTGAATCGCCTGAGAAGTTCTTGCAAGACGTTGTAGTGATAGGCTATGGTCTTGACAGGAAGCAGTCTATGACGGGTTCCGTGACTACGCTTTATTCGCCCCGCATGATGAGGGGTGTGGAACTTACTACCAGTTTACAGGGTGTTATTGCCGGCATAGAGGTGACAAGGCCTGCAAACCCGCTGTCCGGAGGCCGGGCATACTTCCGTGGGAATGCTACGTTATCCGGAAATAATGAGCCGCTGGTGCTTATCAACGGAATGACGGCAACGATGTCAGATGTGCAGCAGCAGTTGCCTGATATTGCGAACGTGACCGTGCTGAAAGACATTGCTGCCACGGCGATTTATGGCGCCCGGGCGGCCAACGGAGTTATACTCGTGAATACGAATCTCAGCACCTGGGACTGGAAACGATTCCGCTTATACAAGCCCCGTGGCTTTGCTGTCAATGGCGGGATGCGGCCCTACGTGGTTGCAGACTATGCGGAAAAATTTTATCATCCTTATTATGAATCCGGCAACCGGGCAATCCATGATGATTTCCGGGAAACTATTTTCTGGGACCCTACGATTCTTACGGATGCAAAAGGCGAAGCCACTGTCTCCTTCCGGAATTCCGATGCAAATACCACTTTCCGGATGATTGCGGAAGGAATTGGCTATGAAGGTACGCCCGGGCGCGCAGAAGAAACCTACGCCGCAGCGGCCCGTATTTCGGCAGAAATGCGGGTGCCGAAGGAATTGCTATCCGGAGATACGGCGATCCTGCAAATGCACCTGAGAAACAATGGCGGCGAACCGCAACGGGTCACGGTGAAGTTGGAGGTGCCGGCGTGGTTTATCCAGTTGCCCGATGCCGAATTCACCGACTCCCTACAGCCTGGCGTCTTGCGGGTATTTGATATCCCCGTTGTAGTAAAGCAGCAAGGCTATGGAGAAATCGTCGTGATAACAGACGCGGGTTCCAGAAGGAAGGACCGGAAATCTTATCCCATTACGGCACGGGAACGTGGGTTCCCGTATCCCGGAGCTTCATGGGCGAACAAACGGCTACACATACCTTTACAGCAGAAAGTATCGTGCCGGGGAGCCTCCATTTTTCGGCTCGCGTATTCCAGCATACGGACGAACAGTTGGAAGAAGGCCTGAAGGCCATGCTGCGCGAACCGCACGGCTGCTTCGAGCAATTGTCTTCCACCACCCACCCCGGTGTTTTCATCCTCCGGATCATGGAAGCCTCCGGGAACCTGCGCCCCGCTACCCGCAAGCGGGCCATCGGGTACCCGGAATCGGGGTACGGGAAACTGAAGGCCTATGAAGTTGCCGGCGGTGGATTCGAGTGGTTCGGACAGGGGCAAGCCAACACGCTGCTCACCGCGTATGGATTGCTGGAGTTTACCGACATGCAACATTATATCGCGGTCGACAGCGGCCTGTTGCGGCGAACGCGAGAACTGCTGCTCAACCGACGTAATGGCAAAGGAGGGTTCCTGCATGGAGATTGGGTCGATAAACACCCTACTGCACATACCTATGCATCCAACAGTTACATCGTCTATGCCATGACGGAGGCCGGACTGGGCGATGCGATCAGGCCGGAGTACGATACCGCAGTCCAAAGGGCTCTGGCAGGAAGAACGCGTTTGAAACCGGCGTAATCGCCTTGGCGGCGCACCGGATGGGAAGGATGAACGATTTTAACCGGCTTGCCGACAGGATGGATGCATTGGCTTATGATGGAGAATCGCCTTTCCATGCCTGGGGCGCCTCACGTTTAACGGAGATTGCCGCGCTCAGGGCACTGGTATACGCAAAGATGGACAAGCCTCCAGTTCCGAAGATCGCCCGGGAAATTGGCAGTATCATGGCCCGGAAATATAAACATGGATATGGTTCTACCCAATCTACCGTGCTCGCACTAAAAGCCATTGCGGCCTATGCGAAGTTCAGGGTACAGGATCTGGCCGATCCGATAGCCTTCGCGCTGGATGGGAACAAAATATTTGCCGACGGTAAGGATTCCGTATTGCTCCCGGATAAACACACCGTCTCGATCCGTTATCCGGAGCAGGGAATGGGTAAGCCTTACCTGGTGGAAGCGGATTGGCGCGTACAGTTGCCGCCTTCGCAGGAAGGTGCGCCGATAGAAATGCTGATGCAATTGGGACAGGATACGGTGTCCGTCGGCGGAATGGTGCGCATGAAAATCGAAGTACGCAACACAGAAGCCAAAGAGCAGGCAATGACCATTGCAAAGATCGCCATACCCGGCGGGTTGCAATTACAACCCTGGCAGCTCAAGGAATGGACGGAGCGCCGGGAGGTAGCGTACTATGAAATCTTCAACGGTTACCTCGTGCTGTACTGGCGGGATTTCAAACCGGGGAACGTAAGATACTGCACCTCGACCTCAAAGCGGAGTTTGCCGGAAAGTACCGTGCACAGGCGGGCTGCGCCGGGCTATATTATTCTCCGGAACAAAGATACTGGCATGCCGGCGCCGAAATCCAGTGCTGCCCGCCAGGTAAAAAGGACGGCCGCGGCAACGCTTTCAGGCCGTGGCCGCTCCTTTTCTCGTAGGTTTTTATTTGTGCGATTGAAAATTCCTTTTAACATTGCACTCGAAATACGGAACAGTACACGCAACGAAACAGTAACCCCGAATGATGAGTGAGAAAGCCCCAACCCGCGTGATTCCTGCTCCTGCTATTCATTGTATCATCGGAACGTATTAAAAATGTAACCCCGCTTTCGCACATGTGCATCCGTTCATGCATACATCTAAAATAACCCCGACGGACCACTTGCGTTAAAGCAAAGCCTCTTCAAAGGCTCCCATAAAGGCATGTTATGACCCCGGCAAACGATTCTCCGCAGGAGTTGCCTGTTTCCCAACTGGCCCTCCAGCAAATGATTTCCGCACCCCTCCGCGCCATGATGGAAGCGCAGACCGCCTCGGCGCTCGCTTCGGCGGAGCTCGTGCAGCGCATCAGTTTTTACGAACCGGTTCCCGGTCAGCGGGAGATCGCTATGGCGGATTTTACGCATATCAGCAACGGCGAATCCCGGGAAATACGCGTGCCCCTGATTTCTCTGGTACCTGTTCAGTCGCTGCGCATCTCCGAGGCGAAGCTTTCGTTCAACGTGAAAATGATCCAGGTGGAAAAGGTGAACGGTCGCGTGAAAGCGGCTCCGGCATATCAGAAAAGCGGAGCGAATCAGAAACATTTCGAAATGCATATGCAGGTGACCGCCGTACAGGATGAGCTGCCGGCCTCCCTCCTCTCAGAACTGGGCGTTCAGCCCGGTTAACCCCACCGTACCTTCTATTTATTCAATAATTAAACTGTCAAAAAAATGGCAAAGATCAATCCGAAAAGCCGTTCTAACCCCGGCCCCGCGTAGCGCCCGCAAGCGCCGTTACCCCGCATCCGTACCTGCTGTAAGCGATGCCGCAGACGTAGCCGCTGCATCTGCAACCAAACTGGCCCGCGCCGTTTCCTCCGGCCGTGCGCCAATGGCTAAAGCCATCAACACCGACCTGGTGTCGCAACTGAACGCCATCGACTTCAAGAAAATGATCGGCGGTCCCCTCCAGGCTGCTGTAGACGCCCAGGTGGCCAGCGCCCTCGCTACCGTGAACTTCATCAATGAAGTAGGCTTCAGCAAAGCCGAAGGAAGCGACGAGAAAGAGCTCATCATGGTCGATTTCACCCACGAAAGAAGCGACGTGAACGAGGCTGGTGAAGAAGTGAAGAAGAAGGTGTACGTGAAAGTACCCTCATCGCCATGCTGCCCGTTCCCAGCCTCCGCATCGAGCACGTGATCATCGACTTTAATGCCAAGCTGAACTCCGTGGAGTCATCCAAAGTAAGTGAAGACATCGGCGTGAGCGGCGAATTAAAAGTGGGTTGGGGCCCGGTGAACTTCAAAGTTTCCGCGTCCTATCAACGTAAATCGGTGACAGGTGTGGAAGTAAAGAAGGAATTCGCACTGAACGTAAATGTAAAAGCCGTGCAGGACGAGATGCCCGCCGGCCTGGAAAGGATCCTCGGTATGCTTTCTGCATAATCTCATACCGGCGCTCCGGGAGAGCCGGGGCGCCGCTTTTTCCTATTTGATTTCAATAGCAAGCAACATGTCAAACATCACCCTGGCAGATTACGTCGGCTTTATCTTTTCCGAGATCACCCGTGCCCGCGATCATGCAGACCGCGTGGCGAAAGATATGGCCATCGCATATTCCAAAGACGACGTGCTGAAGCACTTTTCGGTTCCCGGTTCAAGATCCCGGAAATGGAGCTCACCATCCCCGTGCTCATCTCCTCCGCCAAATTCTCCAATGCCATGGCATTCACCATGCCGGCAGATGACTTTACGAAATACATCAACAACCGTGTCAACTCCGCCATCCAGTCGCTCATTATCCAGAAATCAAAACTGGGTCAGAGCCCGGAGAACGTGAAAGACGATGTGTTCGATATTCCAATTTTCCGCCAGCCCACCAATTACGAAACTTCCTTTACCGCCAACACCCGGCTGAAGAAAAACAGTAAGGCCATCGCCGCCAGCGTGCCGGCTGAGGAGCCCATCGTCAAGTTTTATCGGCTGCTGAAGGAAAACAGCGAGCCTACGAAACCGGAGAACATCGCGCAGGTGTGCCTGGCGGAGATCTTCAATGCAAGACTCGTCCAGTATGGCCTGAGCGCATTCTATAAAGAACAATATCCCGGTAATGAGATGTTCACGCAGATGGTGGCGGAAGTGGTGACGCGCATCAGGGAATACACCATGGTGACGCAGAGCAAGATGGAGAACCTGCTTGTGAACCCGGAGACCAATATCGTCAAAAACGGCAGCAGCGACGCGACCGTATTTACCATCAAGGCGAAGATCCAGGAAGAGGGCGTATTCGTTAAAACGGTGCGCAATGAAGAGACTGGCCAGGATCAGCAAATTGTCGAATTCGAATAAACCGCCCTCATGCAAAGGTTTCATCATCAGATCCGGCAAGATCTCGCCGCGTTGCTCGGCGGGCTCAATTCCGTTACTGAAAAATACAGCCGTAAGGATTACGATACCGATGCGGCCCTGCGTACCCTGCTGGACCGGGTGAACGCAGACTATAAAGACCGTGGCCTACCCGACCGGGAGAGCCAGTTACAGCTGTTACGGGCGGAATGGTCGGCCGCCGAAAAGGGAATCGATCCCTGTACGCTGGAGAAGGTGACCGTCCGCCGCGGTGAAATGAAAGCCTCCGCCATGCTCAAAGTGTTGCGCGGGCTGGAGACCGTATTGCGGGAAGATTACACCGCTTCCCGAGCGAAGCTCGAAGAGGCTGCCGCCATGATCGGGCAGATCATCGTAGCGGGATACCAGGAAGGTATTATTGATGACAAGCTGTTGTTGTCGGTGAATACCGAGGCGGAATACCTGAAGCTCTGGAAAACGCTGGGGCATGACCATAACATCGCGCTGGGGCAGAAACGGGTGCTGACCATGGTGAGCATGCCGGATATATTCCTGCTCCTGGAAGAAGTAGTGCCGCCAATGGTGAAAGGTGTGGCGCTTTTGTAGACATCGCTCCACAAACTGAAGTATATCATAAAATCACATACGTATAATAGTTATCGGATAGCGCCCTGATAAAGAGGGGCGCTTTATTTAATCGTGGAAATACGGGGAAATCGGGTTATATTTGGCTAGACCCGACAGCATCAATATTAAGCTCCAGTGGACCATTAAGCGATTCCTTCACCTGTAAAGCTGTAGCTCATGATTTACGCACATCCGCCCCGGGCACACACCCGTCAGACACGCTGGACGCTCTCCTCCGCCACCGTTTCGTGGATCGTCATTTTTGTGTTGATCATACCGCTGTTACCGGTAATGCGCCAAATGCTGGCATTTTTGTTGATGAGACTTTATTGGATGTTCCTCGGATAAGGGATAACCGATCTATAAATTTCAAACCAGATCCTTATGACAACCGAACAGTATCACATTAGCATGCAATACGACGGCCGGACGTTCGAACTACCGGTACAAATTACTTTGGCAGGCCCCTATTGCAAGATCAGCGTGGTGGTTGACGGCACGGAGATCGCATACACACGCGACAGGCATTGCGGCTTACGGCCTTTGAACCATGAAGAGGACTTTGATCTGCAGTTTCTGTATCAGATCGGTAATGAGATACTGCACCAACGCCCTGTGTACAATTAAGAACGCATCATACATCTTCCATTATATGTCAACGCCCGCGGGAATCAGTTCCTGCGGGCGTTGCTGTTTTAGGTCGTATCGGTAATACGAAAAAGGTCTTCAGTTGCCTGAAGACCTTTCTCTGTGACTCCGTCTGGATTCAAACCAGAAACCTTTTGATTCGTAGTCAAATGCTCTATTCAGTTGAGCTACGGAGCCATTCCGTGTTTGACGGGATGCAAAGGTAGGGATTTTTTATAATTGCGCAAATCTTTTTACAAAACCGTGCATTTATTTTTGAGCATTACCTAAAAACCACGCCCGGAGAGAATCCGGGCGCATGGGTTTCGCTGACATCCTGCCGGGGTGTTTCCCGGATTAGGCATTGCATGTGATGGTGTCCGCGTGTTGGGGACGGTTAAACTGTCAACCTGAGTTGGGATGTTATGCAAAATTAGCGTTGCCAAAGTCCGACGGCAATCGCCTGAAACGGGGATTTTTTCTACCGGTAATCCGGTATTGGGTGGTGTGCATGCGTTGCGTAGATTCGTGATTGGAATTTTTCCGTATGAAGCGAATCTTTTCGCCTGCACCCTGGTGATGGTGGGCGGTATGGCAACAAGAGCACAACAACTGAACAGCAGGCTGTACCAGGACAGCCTCCGAACGGCTATTGCCGCCGTCGGAACCGATAGCGCCAGGGCGGTGCTGGCATTTCAGCTGTCGGAGCACCTGGTAGCCCGCGATACCCTGCTGGCTTCCCGGTACCTGGACCAGGGTGCACGCTGGGCAGAAAAGTCTTACGTAACAAGGGCGCTCCTTCCCTATTATGCCGCTGTTCTCCGCACTCTCAGCGATCCCGAAGATGCCGCGCGCCTTTACCTCCGGGCAGACTCCTGCTCGCTCCTTATACTGATGATTTGTCCCTCGCCATCCGCTCCAAAGCGCTTCACCGATATGGCGCCCTCAGGGCCATGCAGGACGATCCCCGGCAGTTCGCCGACATCCTCCTTAATAAAGCCATTCCCCTTGCCAGAAAAACGGGCGACAGCGCCCTTATCGGTAAGCATTACCTGGGCATCGGGTACGTATTCCGCAACCATGGGCAGCACGATGTTGCCGATGCCTATATGCAGACGGCCGCCCGGGTGCTCAGAGAAGGCAGAGCCGCGCCGGAACAGCAGATCGTAACGTATATAGGGCTGGCGGAGAATTACAGCTTGTGGGAGCACAATGAACAGGCCCCGCTATGCTGGACAGCGCCCGGGTGTTGCTCGGCCCTTACCCGGAATCCGATCACTGGGTAGATTTTTACGCCGCTGAAAGCCTGTACTTCAATACAAAGAAAGACTGGAAGGCGGCCCTGGTAAGCCTGGAGAAAGGGATCGCCTCCGCGGCGCGCCTTCATAAGGCTTATGAGAAGCAACGCCTACAATTGCAGCAATACTATGCGCTGCACAACCTGGCAATTACCGGGAGGCATTGCAGGTGATCGAACACCTTTTCCGGCAGCCGGAGATGATGGCAATCGTCATGAACCGGTTGCTGGTGTATGCTGCCCTGGCAGACACGCACGCCGCTCTTGGCCACAACCGGGAGGCATTTTCCTGGCAGCGGCAATACAGCGCCGTCAGCGATAGTTTTAATACCAGCCGACTAAAACAAGAGATCAATGCGCTGGAGGTCCGTTACCGCAACGCGGAGCAGCACGAAAAAATAGCGACCCTGGAGCGGAAGAACCGCGAGTCTCAACTGGCGGGCGACAATGCCCGGTTGTCGTTCTGGTTGCTGGCAGTGGCCTGCGCCCTGGTGCTCGCGTCCGCCGTATTCATTTACTTCCATTACCGAAATAGCCGAAAGCTAGCCCTGCAAAAACTCAAAGACCTGGAGCAGCGGCAACTCCTCGCTACTTCCAATGCTATGCTCGAAGGGGAAGAACGGGAGCGGCGGCGCGTGGCGCGTGACCTGCATGACGGGCTAGGCGGTATGCTTGCCGGCATGAAGATCCGGCTCTCGGGCATGGCGGCCGGCAATGAGGGCAACACCCTTTACCAGGTAATTGGCCAGTTAGATCATTCCGTGAATGAATTGCGGCGCATCGCGCGGAACATGATGCCGGAAAATCTGCTCAAATTCGGGCTGGATACCGCACTACGCGATCTGTGCGATTCCTTGTCCACTCCCTCGACTCATATCAGCTACCAGGCGCTGGGCATCTCGTCTCAGTTGCCGGTGCAAACACAGGTTACTATATACCGCATCGTACAGGAGGCGCTGGCAAATGCCATCCGGCATGCGGACGCGAAGGAAGTGCTTCTGCAATGCAGTCAGAGCGGGCACCTGTTTTTATTACTATCGAAGACGATGGTAAAGGGTTCAGCGTGCCGGACAAGGAGAACTCCACCGGAAACGGTCTTGCCAACATCCGAAATCGCGTACGTTACCTGAAAGGAAAACTGGACATATCCTCTGTCATCGACGAAGGCACCGCTATCAATATCGAATTACATGTCGAAGCAGATCAATGAACGCAGCATCGCGATCGTGGATGATCACCCGGTGGTCATCGAAGGCCTGCGCACTTTGCTCCGGGGCACGCCGGGTATATCCTGCATGCACGACTTTTCCACCGGCGCCGCTTTCATGGAATGGCTCCGGAACAATGCAGTAGACATCGTGCTCCTCGATATCATGTTGCCCGATGTAAACGGACTGGAACTTTGTAAAGATATCAAGCGGGCAGCGCCAGACACGATCGTACTGGCGGTCAGTAATCAGGCAGAGCGAAGCATGATCTTACAAATACTCCGGAATGCGCCAGCGGCTATCTCCTGAAGAATGCTTCCGCATCCGAATTTCGCCAGTGTCTTGGAGAAGCGCTCGCCGGCGGCGTGGCATTTAGCCGGGAGGTGCGGGAGATACTAGCCCGCCCGGGACAGGATGAGCTCCGTGCACCGGCGGCGCTTACACGAAGGGAAAAGCAGATTCTGCAACTGGTTACTGAAGGAAAAACCACAACCGGTATAGCGCAGGAATTACATCTAAGCCCGCTGACAGTAGAGACGCATCGCCGTAATATGATGCAGAAGCTGGAGGTGAAGAATGCCGCGGAGCTGATCATGGCGGCGGTGCAGCGGAAATTGATCTGAGATGCGCCGGAAATTGTTGTGACATCAACTAAAGAAAAAGCCCTCCGGAATTACCGGAGGGCTTTTTTCGTGACCCCGTCTGGATTCAAACCAGAAACCTTCTGATCCGTAGTCAGATGCTCTATTCAATTGAGCTACGGAGCCATGCCGTTCGTGCTGAACGGGATGCAAATGTAGGGAAGTTTTTTATTTCTGCAAATCTTTCTGCGCTTTTTTTCAGCAAGTTACATTTTACATTTACATTTGACGGCAGGAACAAAACGCTGAAACCCGTGAAAATACAGCTTTGGAGCATAGGGAAAGAAAATGACGCATGGATCGATGAAGGAATTAAAATATTCCGGAAAAGATTGCAGCACTATACCGGTTTCGATATCAAACTCATTCCTACCGTGAAACAGGCGGCCAGCCTTTCCATCCCCGAACTGAAAAAACAGGAAGGGAAAATGATCCTGGATATGTTGCAGCCGCAAGACTATCTACTGGCGCTCGACGAGCGGGGCAAAGCGATGACTACGCTGCAGATGGCCGACTTCCTCCGCCAGCGCGATAATGCCGGCACCCGCCAGCTGATCGTATTGATCGGTGGAGCCTTCGGCATCGATCCAGCTGTGCTGCAACGCGCTAACCTGACGATGTCTCTCTCGGCGTTGACATTCCCCACCAGATCGTACGGCTCATTGTGACGGAGCAGCTTTACAGGGCTTATACCGTTCTCAACAATGAGAAGTATCACCATCAATGATTATATTTACGGATTAATTATCGAACAGAACATGACTATTACCCTGATTATCATCATCATAACCTGCCTTGTTTCCATTACTACCTTTTCCCGCCCGATGGACATGGAAAAGTTGAGCTTTTCCCGTACCGGATTTATCATTTCAATGAGTATTACCGCTTCCTTACATCAGGATTCGTGCATGCCAACTACATGCACCTGGTGTTTAATATGCTGTCTTTATATTTTGTAGGGAATGCGCTGGAGAGAGCTTTTGAAATTGTGCTGGGCAGCAAATGGTATTTTCCGCTGATGTACCTGCTGGGGCTTATCCTGCCGGATGTGTACAATTACTTTAAATACAAGGACTATAGTGGCTATGCGTCGATAGGCGCATCTGGCGCGGTTTCTGCAGCGCTGTTTTCCTGTATGATGTTTGCCCCTGGCAGACGATATACGTGTTCCTCATCCCCTGCCCGTTCATCGTATATGCGGTACTGTTCCTCGTTTATTCGGTCTATATGTCCAAACGTGGCGGAGATGGTATCGATCACCGCGCGCACTTCTTCGGCGCTATTTTAGGAATTATATTTCCCATCATTATCGAGCCCCGGGTAATCCAGATCTTCCTGACCCAGTTAATGAACCCCTGATCAGGGGCGCGGTTCCATCTTTAAGATCAACACCTGCTCTGTGTGCTCCGTCACCCGGAAGCGGTGGTCCAGGCGCATGCCCATCACCCATACGATCCGCTTGTCCGATTCCAGCACCCAGATTTTTTCTTTGGCGGGAAGGGATAGTTTCTGATCGATGAACAGCCGGCTGAGTTTCTTCTTCTTATTTAATCCAAGAGGGTAAAAGTAATCGCCCTGCTTCCATTTGCGGACCAGCAGCGGGTATTTGAGTCCTGTGGCATTGACGTACGCCGTGTCCGCATCCGCGGGATGGGATGGCCATTGTATGCAGCTTCACGGATGGAAAGGCTGTGGCCGGGGATCGAAAGCGCCCGTTGGCCCTGTTCGATGAGGAAATGCGCGGAGACGTCTTCCTGAAGGGGAGATAATCAGCCACTTGCGGTCGCGCAGAATGCGGTGGGTAGCGGTGGAGACGAATTTCCCCGGGCCGGCATCCAGCAGTTCTACTATCTGTACCGCCTGGTGGGTATTGCAGCCGAAAGGTTTCAGCATCTCATAGGCGATGGTTGCAAGGGGCTCTACCTGTTTGAATTTAAGTATCGGGATGAAGAACTCCTCTCCTCTTTGTTCCACCAGTTTTTTCCGGTAGCCTTCAATAGACTGCATATAAAGTATTTCCGCTTCGCGGATGCGTTGGATGGTTGCGCCTGTCTGCCTTACCACATCCGGATATGCTTCGCGGAGTGGTGGCAGGATGTGGTGGCGCAGATAGTTGCGGGTATATTTATCGGATGCATTGGAACTGTCTTCCACGAAAGCCAGTTGCTCGGCAACCATATATGCGGCAACGTCTTCCCGGGTGGCGAAGAGCAGCGGGCGGATCAGCGCGCCCTGCTTCGGCAGGATCCCGTGAAGGCCGGAGATGCCAGTGCCTTTGGAAAGGTTCATCCAAAGGGTTTCTACGCTGTCCTGCATATGATGCGCGGTGGCGACCAGCGCAATACCTGTCTGTATGCGGATATCTTCCAGCCAGGCGTACCGCAGCTGGCGCGCGGCTTCCTGGATAGAGAGGCGCATGCTTCCGGCATATTCCTTTGTGTCGAAATGGGTGACATGATAAGGAACACCTAACTGTTTAGCGAAGTTTTGTACGAAAGCCTCGTCCCTGTCGGACTCCCCGCCTCTTAGTCCGAAGTTGCAATGGGCGATCCGGATAGGGATGCCGGCGGTATGGAGAAGGTGCGCCAGTGCTACAGAATCCGCGCCGCCACTTACGGCTACCAGTACGGCTGCGCCTGCTGGAAGGAGCGATTCGCGCTCCATATATCCACGGAGTGCATCGCGGAAGCTGGCGGCATCGAAGGGATTAAAGGTCTTCATACGCGGCCTGCAGTTCGTTATATGCGTGCATGTCGCGCTGTTGCTGCGCAACGTCCATTCCCCTTTCGTACACAGCGGCGGCGGCGTCTCTTTCGCCCAGGCGTTCGAGCACCTTGCCGAGGTGGAAATACGAGCCCACATACCCGGGATCGTCGGTCAGGAGCTGTTCGAAGGTCTGGCGGGCGGCCGCGTCGTCGTTCACTTTCACGTATTCGAGGGCCAGGGCGTGGCGCAGGAAGCTGTCGGCCGGAGACCCTTCGAGAAACGATTTTATTTGTGCGATTTTATCCATCTGTCGATTTCTAAGCAATATGTTAAACGTATCCTGCCTTCTGATGGCTGAACCCTGAAATCCCATATATTTGTAAATACTGCATTTTTCACCAAAACCAGTAAACGGATATGAAGATCTTAGTATGCATCAGCAAAACGCCCGACACAACTGCAAAAATAGCTTTCACAGACAACAACACGAAATTCAGTGAGGCGGGAGTGCAGTTTATTATCAACCCCTATGACGAATGGTATGCGCTGGTTCGGGCGCTGGAGCTGAAGGAAACACAAGGCGCCACGGTTCACCTGATCACCGTGGGCGGCGCCGATACCGAAGCAGTAATCCGCAAGGCGCTTGCACTTGGGGGCGACGAAGCATTCCGCGTGAACGCAGACAGCCAGGATAGCTACTATATCGCCTCGCAGATCGCGGCGGTGGCCAAACAGGAACAATACGATATAATATTTACAGGTAAAGAAACTATCGATTATAACGGCTCTTCCGTAGGCGGCATGGTCGCCGAACTGCTGGGACTGCCTTTCGTTTCAATCGCCAGCAAGCTGGATGTAAACGGTACCACCGCCACCCTGAAGCGTGAGATTGAAGGCGGAGAGGAAGTAGTGGAAGTAAGCCTGCCCCTGGCCCTGAGCGCCCAGAAAGGCATGGCGGAAGCGCGTATCCCCAACATGCGCGGCATCATGGCGGCCCGTACGAAGCCCCTGAAAGTAGTGGAGCCGGTGGCGGTGGATGCGCTGACCTCCATCGTATCCTTCGAGCTGCCCCCTGCCAAGGCAGGCGTGAAGCTGATCCCGGCAGACCAGGTGGAAGAGCTCGCCCGGTTGCTGCATGAGGAAGCCAAGGTGATCTAACCCTTTTCTCCCTATTCCATCTCATTAATTTATTAAAAAAGAAGTTTATGTCAGTCATCATATTTGCCGATCAATTCCAGGAAAAAGTTAAGAAGTCCGCACTCGAAGCCGTTCAGTACGGCTCCAGAATCGCGCAGCAGCTGGGCGTTCCGGCCATCGCGGTAGCCGTGGGCGAAGTAGACGGCGCGGAGCTTTCCGCATTAGGCCAGTACGGCGCTTCAAAAGTGCTGCATGTGGCCGATGCGCGCCTCAACGAACCGGAATCCGGCGCCGTCACCAAGGTAATGGCCGAAGCGGTAGCGAAAGAGAACGGTTCCGTGATCGTATTCTCTCACAACTTCGCCGGCCGCTCTATCGCTCCGCAGCTGTCGGCCAGACTGAAAGCCGGCTTCGTAGCCGGCGCTATCGGTCTACCCGATACCGCCGCGGGCTTCGTGGTGAAGAAGAACGTTTTTTCCGGTAAGGCATTTGCGAACGTGAGCATTACGACCGACAAGAAGATCGTTTCCGTGATGCCTAATACCTTTTCCGTTTCTGCCGGCAGCGGTACCGCTAACGTGGAGGCTTTCTCCGCCGGGCTTACCGACGCTGACTACCGGATCAAGACCGTGAAGGTAGAGACCGTAAGCGGCGAAGTGCCGCTGACGGAGGCCGAGATCGTAGTAAGCGGCGGCCGCGGACTGAAAGGCCCCGAGAACTGGGGATCGTGGAAGATCTCGCCCATGTACTGGGTGCGGCAACGGCCTGCAGCCGTCCCGTGGCGGATGCCGACTGGCGCCCGCATCATGAGCACGTTGGCCAGACCGGTTTCACCGTACGCCCCAACCTGTACATCGCTATCGGTATCTCCGGGGCTATCCAGCACCTGGCAGGCGTAAACGGCAGCAAGACCATCGTGGTGATCAACAAAGATCCTGAAGCGCCATTCTTCAAGGCCGCGGATTATGGGATCGTGGGCGATGCGTTCGAAGTAGTACCGAAACTGACCGAAGCTGTAAAGAAATATAAAGGGAATTAATGATAATGTGCTGACTGCCGCCCCTTCGCGCAGCGGAAGCCGGAAAAATAAAACCGGCTTCCTGCGCGATCGGCGGCAGTCACGCTTTTTCTATATCGAATATTTTTCTAACTTCACGTCTTATACACGTTTAATTGTGAGCGCTTACGCATAATGACCGTATGAGAAAAATAGAATTGGAAATAGTCGCACTGTCGCACAGTATTACGCAAACCCATTCTTATGCCGTTGTACTTGGAGAAGTGAACGGATTGAGAAGGCTCCCATCGTAATTGGAGGGTTTGAAGCCCAGGCCATTGCGGTAGCGCTGGAAAAGATGCAGCCAAGCCGGCCGTTGACCCATGATTTAATGAAGAATTTCATGAACGCTTTCAACATTGAGCTTCATGAAGTAGTGATCAGCAACCTCCAGGAAGGTATCTTTTACTCCAAGCTGGTCTGTTCCAATAACGACGATACCATCGAGATCGACTCGCGGACTTCCGACGCGCTGGCGCTTGCCGTGCGGTTCGGCTGCCCGATCTACACATACGAGAATATCCTCAACAGCGCGGGCATCCTGCTAGATGATCCCGGCAAGAAGACTACCAAAGCATCCGGCACGCCTTCCATTTCCGAGCACGAAAAAGGATCGGAAGACGACCTCAAAGCCCTCAACATCGAGGAGCTGACCACCCTGCTGCAAGAGGTGCTGGAGCAGGAAGACTACATCCGCGCCATCGCGATCCGCGATGAGATCAACAGCCGTAAAAGCAAATAACCGGACGTGATCGTTTTCCCAATTGCAAAATTAACCTGGGCCTGCATATCCTGCGGAAGCGGGATGATGGTTTTCATGACCTGGAAACCGTATTCTATCCCCTGCCCGTCCGTGATGCGCTGGAAGTGATCACCGCGCCGGCCACGGCTTTTAGTCAATCGGGGATCATTATTCCTGGTAACGCGGCAGACAATCTCTGCATGCGGGCGTATGAGCTCTTAAAGGCCGACTTTCCGGGCTTGCCGGCGGTGCAGATGCACCTCCATAAGGTAATCCCTACCGGGGCCGGACTAGGCGGCGGTTCCTCCGATGGCGCTTTTGCTTTGACCTTATTAAATTCAAAATACAACCTGGGGCTGGACGAGGCCCTGCTGGAGGCGTATGCCGCGCGGCTGGGGAGCGACTGCCCCTTTTCATCCGGAATGTTCCAAGCCTGGGAAAAGGGCGTGGGAGATCCTGGAGCCTTTGCGTTGGATCTTTCCGGTTATTCGTTTCTGCTGGTTCATCCTGGGATTCACGTGAACACGGGATGGGCGTTCGGGCAACTGTCGCCGGGTGCGCCGGTGGTGCCGCTCAGTGAGATCGACTGGCAGGATGTGGCGAGCTGGAAAGGGCGGTTGACGAATGATTTTGAGGCACCTGTCTTTACGAAACACCCGGAGATTGCCGTGATACGAGATCGTTTGTACAATGCTGGTGCGAAATATGCAAGTATGAGCGGGAGCGGTTCCGCAGTATTTGGGATTTTTGAGGCAGGAAAGCTGCCGGACTTGAAATGGCCGGAAGGCTACTTCGTTTTCAGGGGATAAGTCTCCAGTTATACTATTTTCACATTTTCCTTTCTTTTCAGCACACTTTTTTATGACGCGTATTGGCTGTTTCGGCATGGTGCAAAATCCTCTTTTCAGTTCTTTTTTGCTGTCTGATAAATCTATTACGGGCCCGAATAGTCAGCGGATTGTGTATGGATAACGTCGCCAGCACTGGATTATAACCGGGTGTCGTAATGGACGTTTCCAGGCGGTGTATGGAAGTTCTGGATAATCATTATAGATCGTTAAAATAATATCAGTCTTCTTTTGAAGGAATAAAATAGTGAGATATGTAGTTAGCGCAGGTGTGGGTTTATGATAGGGTTAGTATATCTTTGCGGTCCTTTAACGTAGGGGTAAGTGCATAAAAAAACCGGTCACGATGTAACCGGTTCATTTATAGCGATGTTGAATCGACTTATTTTACAGAAGCTACGAGAGATTTGAAAGTCTCAGGCTCGTTCATGGCGAGGTCAGCCAGAACTTTGCGGTTGAGACCTACATTCTTTTCGGTCAGTCTGTGAATGAGCTGAGAGTAGGTCATTCCTTCGGCACGGGCGGCGGCGTTAATACGCGCGATCCACAGTGTCCGGTATTCTCTTTTCTTCAGTTTGCGACCTACGTAGCTATATGTGAGCCCTTTCTCCAGTACGTTTTTGGCTACGGTGTATACGTTTTTACGTTTACCGTAGAATCCTTTGGCTTGCTTCAGGATCTTTTTCTTTCTGGCTCTGGACGCAACTGCGTTTACGGAACGAGGCATGTTATGCTTTTTAAAACTTGTTTGACAAAATTGATTCTGCTAGCGAAGTACCAGCATACGCTTTACCAGGTTCAGATTGGCGTCAGCTACCAGGCTGCTTCCTCTCAGAGAACGCTTCCTTTTGTTGGACTTTTTAGTCAACAGGTGACTTTTGTATGCTTTCGGACGTTTGATCGCTCCGCTGCCGGTCACCGTAAACGTCTTCTTCGCACGGCTATGAGTCTTTACTTTAGGCATCTTACTACGAATTTGGTCTGCAAAGGTAGTTAATTATTTTACAAATAGCACAGCAGCGTCAAAAAAATAAAATATTGCTGCCATGCATAAAAAAAAGTTAACATTTTTTCCACCGCAATAAACATTTGAATTTCAATCCGCCAATACTCTATTAACCATACTTAAGTGCAATTTTGCCGGTGACCGTCAAATTTATATTTTTGTATCTTACTATATTATGTTTAATTTTAATTTCAGATTTTTTAAAATTTGTCCATATCGGTATTGACTGAATTTAACCGAAGCCTATGAAATCGATTCTGTACGCCTATGAAAACGAGCGCCGGACCAATCGTCCCGCATTGTTTCAAACAATTTATCAAGTCGTCAAACCGGCACCCCGGTTCTGACACCCTCCACTCCCCTGTCCGCTAACAGGGGCGTCGGCTTTTCATTCACTTAATTGTTTGCGACAATGAGACGAATTTTACTCTTATTATCTATTATCCTATTATCCGCCGTTTCCATGGTCCAGGCACAGAACCGGACCGTATACATGAACTATCCGGACACCGTCTGCCTGAACAACTATGCCTCGCTGCATTCGTTCTACAGGGATAACTGGGACGACGACGAGGACGATTACATCGCGCCTGACAGTGTCATGTGGGAAGTCACCTCGCCTGCCGGGGTGTTATCCCGTTTCCGGGTAGCTTCAGATGCCGTCCGGCCCGCACCTTACCTGTATGCCAACAACGCCGCCAACTACGGCGACGGTCCGATCAGGAGGGGGCAGAGCATCATGCTGGACATGAACCAGGTCGGATTATGGACGGTCAAGGTTACGTTTTATGAAGGCCGCAACAGAAACGGTTCGGTTACTTACACCAATACGAAAACCCGTACTATCCGGGTAATCGACTGTACCATGAGCGTCTGCTACGGTAGCTACAAACCAAATTCGAACTTCATAGAGAACTTCGGTCAGTTCACAGCTAATGGTCCCCGTACCCAGGTGACAACAGGTACGATCGAATACCGATATAACGGCAACCCTTTCATTTCTACAACCAACACCAGCAACGGCTGGCCGCTGGAAGATGATTGGTATACTGTATATTACAATGCAATCAGGGGAGGCCGGCCGGAATGGGACGACGTGAATGACCATACGAATGATGGTTTGGGCGGTATGCTCATCGCCAATTCATCTCACGATCCTAAAACCTTCTATAGCAGAGACGTACCCAGTCTTTGCCCGGGCGCTAAATATAACTTCTCCGCCTGGTTCATTAACCTGAACTCCCATAAGGTACTCTCCTATACCTGCGCCGGCGGCGATGCCAGTTACCAGTACGCAGGTGTAGAATTCATCGTTAAAAATAAAGTTGGCGGCGCAGTGATCGGCCGGTTCTATACCGGCGACGTATCCATGGACCTTCGCCGCGTGGACACAACCGCAGACGCAAAACGCTTGCTGGGATGGCAGAAATTCGGGGGACCGTTACCCTCCCTCCCGGCGTTACTGACGTTGTCGTGGAAATCAAGAACCGGAACCCGGGTGGTTGCGGTAACGACATCGCCGTGGATGACATCGCCTTTGAATTCTGCTCCCCGGATATCTACACCTATATAGACGGTCATAGCTCTTCTGAAGAAGTATGCCCCGGCGCCGGACTTACCGTTACTTCCAGGATTACGCCGGCAGGTTATTTTACCACGCCCGTTTATCTATGGGAATACCGTAAAGACACCCTCGCTTCCACCCCATGGCTTTCCATTCCTGCAGGCCTCGGCATCACCGGCATCAACTCGCCGACACTAACCGTGCCGGAAGGTTTGCTGGCTGAGCTGGAGACCTGGCAGTTCCGCCTCATGGTGATCGAGTCAGGCAACCTGTCTGCCGGGCAAAGACAATGTTACACGCCCTCCAACCCGGTTACCATTAAGGTACTGGACATGCCCGAGATCCGTGTGCCTAAAGACGTCCTCTGCAAGGGTGAAACCCTCATATTGACGGCACATGACCTCCGGACGCCGACACAACGTGGTTACGAAGAATTCCTGTTCACAGGTAACTATATAATTCCCTGGCCCTCCGGCCCTCAGCCCAAGAACCAGATCCTCATTCAGCCGGACGTCACTTCCGAATATATTGTGGAAGGACCGCCCATTATGGCATGTATGCAAACGGGCAGCCCAGGGTTTGTACCCGGAAAGATAGTATTACTATATATGTGGACCAACCGCCTGTCGTCGATCTCGGACCGGACCATATCGTATGTCATGGCACACAGGTAACGCTCGATGCGGGTGCTGCAAACACCGCCCATACACTCACCTGGTATCCCAGCATGGCGCATACGCGCACGATTACCGTAACACCGGGCATGAACGACGGGGATTCTGTGAAACCGTATATTGATGTAGTAAATGGACAGTGCTTACGCTCTGATACCGTTAAGATTACAACGGTAAGGATACCCGACGCCACCCTGGAAGACGTAGCAGGCCCATGTACCAACCCGGTAACGACCTCTCTTACACTTACCTCCAACACCTCGTTGGCTGGCATGAAGACGCCGTATACCGTTACCTGGAAATCGTTGGCGCCGCCAACGGGGCGAGCCTGGTAGACGTTCCGGGAGATCCTATGCAGAAAACGCTCATCAACATGACGCCGAACGTACCCGTTCGCGTTCGGATGACCATCGCTTCAACGATCGCCAATTGCAGCTCTTCCGTTGAAAAGGAATATATCACCTACACGCAGCCTACGGCAGCAGTAAACGACGCTGACATCTATCAGTGCTCGCGAACCTTCCAGCTGAGCGCTGTACCGGTTACCGATACTTCTTTAATTGGTACCTGGGTGATCGTTACGCCTGCTACGGTTACAATTCCAGCGGCAGACCTGAACAACCCAAATGCGGTGGCGACCTACTCCGGCCCTACGATGCCTACACCGCTTTTCGGCCGCGTAAGATGGGAAGTCCGTAAGCGGAACCCTAACGCTACCCTTTGCGGAACAGCATCCGTTACGGTCAACCTCCGGTATTACGACGGTCCTACCCTGACCCTCACCAATCCGGCTGTCGCTGTTTGCGTAGGTACGCCGTTTAATTTCACGGTTCCATATACTACTACAGGTTCACCCACCCGTTACGATTTCGAAGCGATTTCCCCGGCCATGCCTGGGTTCACCAATATCACGAACGCCGTACTCTCCAACGCTAACGGGACATTGACGATCATTTACCCGGCCGGCCTGGCTGCAGGTACTTACCGCTTCCGGATGACCGTGCGCAGGGTATTGATAGGAACCGATGTTTGTACGGATTCGAAAGAGATTGAAGTAACTGTGAATACGCCATCCACCACGCCGACGATCAACGTCAGCGATGCGCAGATCTGCGCGGGCGAATCCACGACGTTGTCCATCGCTTCCGGTACACTGGGCTCCAATGCCGAGTGGGTATGGTACACCGGTAACTGCACAACGGGTACGGAAATCGCCAGAGGCGTAAGTTCAATTACCGTATCCCCACTGCAACCACTACTTATTACGTTCGTGCAGTTGGCCCGACAGCTACCTGCGGCAACACCGCCTGCGCCAACGCCAGTGTTACCGTGTTCCAGCAGCCGGCTACACCTAACGCCGGCCCCGACCAGGAGAAATGTAACGAAGAGCTCTTCCAGCTGGCCGCCTCCGCCCCCAGCGTTCCGGGAGCTGTAGGTACGTGGACCGCCAACCCGGCTTCCGTCGTGTTCTCCGATATTCACGATCCGAACGCCACGGCGCGCGTATTCGTAGGTACTTCGGCCACACTGACCTGGACGATCACCAACGGTGCTTGTACAACCGTATTTGACCAGGTGGTCCTGACCAATCTCAATGAGATCAATCAGAACATCATCCGGGAAGATCAGATAATTTGTCCTGGCGAAACCCCGGACGAGATATACTCCGTCGGCCATCCTTCCAGCGGTACCGGTACTTTTACTTACCGTTGGGAATCCAGCACAACAAGCGCTACTGCCGGCTTCACGACGATCCCCGGCGCTACCGGCGAGAATTATCAGCCCGGTGCGCTGAACCAGACGACCTGGTTCCGCAGGGTGGTGATTTCCGGCGCCTGCTCGGATATCTCAGATGTGGTAAGAATTACGGTGAGCAATCAGCCGCCGACCGTTTTAACTACCCCCGGCCCCGTTACCCGCGAGTGCGCTAAAGGATTCGATTATACTACATTGTTCGGCACCCCCACGTTCCAGCATCCGCTGGGCCTGCCGCTGAACATCACCCATTCCGATAATACCGTTACCCAGACCTGCGGCCTCACCATTACCCGCACCTGGACTGCAACGGACCCCTGCGGATTGTCTGTGAGCACTTCCCAGACAATAACCGTAGTAGATAACACCCGCCCGGTATTGCAATTCCCCGGTGGAGTGACACCCACAAACATCACGGTGAGCTGCTCGGCCATTCCTGCCGCAGTAACTGCCAGCGCAACAGATAATTGTACAGTAGACGGAGATGTGAACGTTGTCGTGAATACTGTTCGTGATGCCACTTTCACAGGCACTTGCGTTAATAACTATGTGCTGGTTCGCACCGGACCGCCACCGATAATTGTGGTAATGAAACTACGCATAGCATCCGTATCACGGTAATAGATAACACTGCTCCAACGTTCGATTGGGGAACTGCCGGAGCACCTGCCAACGTAACCGTTGAGTGCAGCAGCATCCCTGCCGTGGTGATGCCGACCGCTACCGACAATTGTTCGGCCACTAACCTGGTTACCATTGTTAAGGATTCCACCGTTACGCCTTCTACCGGCGCTGGTGCTTGTGCAAATGAATATACCATCGTCCGCAGATGGAGAGCTACCGACCAGTGCGGTAATGTGGCCACCCACACCCAGACTATCATCGTTCAGGACAATACTGCTCCTACCATGAACTGGGGCACCGCCGGTGCGCCTGCAAACGTAACCGTTGAGTGCAGCAGCATCCCTGCTGTGGTAATGCCAACCGCAACCGACAACTGTGCGGCTGTGAACCAGGTTACCATCGTTAAGGACTCTACTGTTACACCTTCTACTGGCGCCGGTGCTTGCGCAAACGAATACACCATCGTCCGCAGATGGAGGGCTACCGACCTGTGCGGCAACGTAGCTACCCATACCCAGACCATCATCGTTCAGGATAATACTGCTCCTACTATGAGCTGGGGTACCGCCGGTGCGCCCGCCAACGTTACGGTTGAGTGCAGCAGCATCCCTGCTGTAGTGATGCCGACCGCCACAGACAACTGTGCGGCTGTGAACCAGGTTACCATCGTTAAGGATTCTACAGTTACACCTTCTACTGGCGCCGGTGCTTGCGCAAACGAATACACCATCGTCCGCAGATGGAGAGCTACGGACCTGTGCGGCAACGTAGCTACCCACACCCAGACCATCATCGTACAGGACAATACTGCTCCTGCCATGAACTGGGGCACTGCCGGCCAGCCTGCCAATATCACCGTAGAATGCAGCAACATCCCCGCTGTGGTAATGCCAACCGCCACAGACAACTGTGCGGCTGTGAACCAGATTACCATCGTTAAGGACTCTACTGTTACGCCTTCTACTGGTGCCGGTGCTTGCGCAAACGAATACACCATCGTCCGCAGATGGAGAGCTACGGACCTGTGCGGCAACGTAGCCACCCATACCCAGACCATCACAGTGGTGGATAATACCATCCCGACGTTCGACTGGGGTACTGCCGGTGCGCCTGCCAACATTACCGTGGAATGTAACAGCATCCCTGCTGTAGTGATGCCGACCGCCACAGATAACTGTGCGGCCGCGAACCTCATTACCATCGTGAAGGATTCTACCGTTACGCCTTCCACAGGTGCCGGAGCCTGCGCAAACGAATACACCATCGTCCGCAGATGGAGAGCTACCGACCTGTGCGGTAATGTAGCCACCCATACCCAGACCATCATCGTTCAGGACAATACTGCTCCTACCATGGACTGGGGCACTGCCGGCGCACCCACCAACATAACTGTTGAATGCAGCAGCATTCCGGCTGTGGTGATGCCGACTGCCACCGACAACTGCGCGGCTGTGAATCTTATTACTATCGTCAAAGACTCCACGGTTACGCCTTCCACAGGGGCCGGCGCTTGCGCAAACGAATACACCATCGTCCGCAGATGGAGGGCTACCGACCTGTGCGGCAACGTAGCTACCCACACCCAGACCATCATCGTTCAGGACAACACTGCTCCAACGTTCGATTGGGGTACCGCCGGAGCACCTGCAAACGTAACCGTTGAGTGCAGCAGCATTCCTGCCGTGGTGATGCCGACCGCTACCGACAATTGTTCGGCCACTAACCTGGTTACCATTGTTAAGGATTCCACCGTTACGCCTTCTACCGGTGCCGGTGCTTGCGCAAACGAATACACCATCGTCCGCAGATGGAGAGCTACCGACCAGTGCGGCAACGTAGCTACCCACACCCAGACCATTACCGTTCAGGACAATACTGCTCCTACTATGAGCTGGGGTACCGCCGGTGCGCCCGCAAACGTTACGGTTGAGTGCAGCAGCATCCCTGCTGTGGTAATGCCAACCGCAACCGACAACTGTGCGGCTGTGAACCAGGTTACCATCGTTAAGGACTCTACTGTTACGCCTTCTACTGGCGCCGGTGCTTGCGCAAACGAATACACCATCGTCCGCAGATGGAGGGCTACCGACCTGTGCGGCAATGTAGCTACCCATACCCAGACCATCATCGTTCAGGATAATACTGCTCCTACTATGAGCTGGGGTACCGCCGGTGCGCCCGCCAACGTTACGGTTGAGTGCAGCAGCATCCCTGCTGTAGTGATGCCGACCGCCACAGACAACTGTGCGGCTGTGAACCAGGTTACCATCGTTAAGGATTCTACAGTTACACCTTCTACTGGCGCCGGTGCTTGCGCAAACGAATACACCATCGTCCGCAGATGGAGAGCTACGGACCTGTGCGGCAACGTAGCCACCCATACCCAGACCATCATCGTACAGGACAATACTGCTCCTGCCATGAACTGGGGCACTGCCGGCCAGCCTGCCAATATCACCGTAGAATGCAGCAACATCCCCGCTGTGGTAATGCCAACCGCAACCGACAACTGTGCGGCTGTGAACCAGATTACCATCGTTAAGGATTCTACTGTTACGCCTTCTACTGGCGCCGGCGCTTGCGCAAACGAATACACCATCGTCCGCAGATGGAGAGCTACGGACCTGTGCGGCAACGTAGCCACCCATACCCAGACCATCACAGTGGTGGATAATACCATCCCGACGTTCGACTGGGGTACTGCCGGTGCGCCTGCCAACATCACCGTGGAATGTAACAGCATCCCTGCTGTAGTGATGCCGACCGCCACAGATAACTGTGCGGCCGCGAACCTCATTACCATCGTGAAGGATTCTACCGTTACGCCTTCCACAGGCGCCGGAGCCTGCGCAAACGAATACACCATCGTCCGCAGATGGAGGGCTACCGACCTGTGCGGTAATGTGGCCACCCATACCCAGACCATCACGGTAGTAGACAATACCCGACCTACGTTCGACTGGGGTACCGCCGGTGCCCCGCCAATATTACCGTTAACTGCGACAACATCCCTGGTGCTGTTATGCCGACCGCTACAGATAATTGCGCGGCCGCCAACCAGATCACCATCGTACGCGACTCCGTGATCACCGCTTCAACCGGAACAGGCGCTTGTCCCAGCAGGTATACTATTGAGCGCAGATGGAGAGCTACCGACCTTTGCGGAAACGTGGCTACTCATACGCAACTGATCACCGTTCAGGATACGACCAGGCCGACTCTTTCATTCTCCGGCGGCCGTCCCGCAGACATTATCGTGAACTGCGACGCTGTACCTGCTACTGTAACCGCCAGCGCTACTGATAACTGTACACCGACCAACCAGGTTCGTGTTACCATCAGCATTGATACGCTCCGCAATTCAGGTGACTGTGCAAACAACTTCCAGATCCGCCGTACCTGGATCGCTACCGATCTGTGCGGTAATACGGATACGCATGTACAAACACTGACCGTTCGTGATACCACGCGACCCACACTTGTTTGGGCTACTTCTGCTCCCACCAATGTGACGGTAAATTGCGACAACATCCCTGGCGCTGTAATGCCAACCGCTACCGATAACTGTACGCCCGGCAACAGTGTGACGATCCGCCGCGACTCCATAGTGACGCGCCCGACCGTGGGTTGCATCAGTAACTATACCATCCGCCGCATATGGACGGCAACCGACGAGTGCAATAACAGCACAAGCTGGGAGCAGCTGATCACCGTTCAGGATACCACCCGCCCCACTCTTGTGTGGGCAACTACCGCACCTGCCAACGTTACCGTTAACTGCGATAACATCCCCGGTGCCGTAATGCCGACCGCCAACGATAATTGTACGCCTGGCAATGAGATTACGATCCGTCGAGACTCCGTGATTACGCGCCCCACCACTGGCTGCATCAGCAACTATACCATCCGCCGCATCTGGACCGCTACCGACCGTTGCAATAACAGCACCAGCTGGGAGCAGCTTATAACCGTTCAGGACACTACCCGCCCCACCCTGGTGTGGACAGGCGCCCGTCCTGCCAACGTAACGGTAAATTGTGATAACATCCCCGGCGCTGTAATGCCGGCCGCTACTGACAACTGTACGCCTGGTAATGAGATCTCGATCCGTCGCGACTCTGTAGTTATACGTCCGACTACCGGCTGCATCAGCAACTACACCATCCGCCGTATCTGGACGGCTACCGACCGCTGCAACAACAGCGTTACCTGGAGCAACTGATCACCGTTCAGGATACCACCCGCCCCACCCTGGTGTGGACCGGCGCCCGTCCTGCCAACGTAACGGTGAACTGCGACAACATCCCCGGCGCGGTAATGCCCACAGCAACCGACAACTGTACGGCTGCCAATGAGATCCTGATCCGTCGCGATTCAGTTGTAACGCGCCCCACCACTGGCTGCATCAGCAACTATACCATCCGCCGAATCTGGACAGCTACCGACCGTTGCAATAACAGCGTGACATGGGAGCAACTGATCACCGTACAGGATACCACCCGTCCCACCTTCGTATGGGCAACCACCGCTCCTGCCAACGTAACGGTAGATTGCGATAATATCCCCGGCGCAGTGATGCCGACGGCGAACGACAACTGTACGGCAGCCAACGAGATAACGATCCGTCGTGATTCGGTGATCACCCGTGCTGCCGGCGCCTGCATCAGCAACTATACCATCCGCCGCATCTGGACCGCTACCGATCGTTGCAACAACATCGCAACATACGAGCAGCTGATTACCGTGCAGGATACGACAGATCCGGTACTTACGTTTGCCAACGGTCTCCCGAGAGATACGACCGTAAACTGCGATGCCGTGCCTGCTGCCGTAACCGCCAGCGCAACCGATAACTGTACGCCGCTCAACCAGGTAAGAATTACCGTGAGCCTGGATACCATCCGAGCTTCCGGAGCCTGCGTCAGCAATTATAGCATCCGCCGTACCTGGATCGCTACCGACCTTTGCGGTAACACCGATACCCACGTACAAATGGTGACCGTGCGCGATACCACCCGCCCTGTGCTGGTGTGGAACGGTGCCCGTCCTGCCAACGTCACCGTAAACTGTGATAATATCCCCGGCGCTGTGATGCCGACCGCAACAGACAACTGTTTGTCGGCTAACCAGATCACGATCCGTCGCGATTCTGTGATCACCCGTGCTCCGGGCGCCTGCATCAGCAGCTATACCATCCGCCGCATCTGGACCGCTACCGACCTGTGCAATAACAGCACAAGCTGGGAGCAGCTGATCACCGTTCAGGACACCACCCGCCCCACCCTGGTGTGGACAGGCGCCCGTCCTGCCAACATCACGGTGAACTGCGATAACATCCCCGGCGCTGTAATGCCTGCGGCAACCGATAACTGTACGCCCGCAAACCAGATCACGATCCGTCGCGATTCTGTGGTAACGCTCCCCGCCACCGGCTGTATCAGCAATTATACCATCCGCCGCATCTGGACGGCTACCGATCTGTGCAACAACAGCGTAACCTGGGAGCAGCTGATCACCGTACAGGATACTACACGCCCCACTCTTGTGTGGACCGGCGCCCGTCCTGCTAACATCACGGTGAACTGCGATAACATCCCCGGCGCTGCGATGCCTGCCGCAACCGACAACTGTACGCCGGCCAACCAGATCACGATCCGTCGCGACTCTGTGGTAACGCGCCCCGCTACCGGCTGTATTAGCAACTATACCATCCGCCGCATCTGGACGGCTACAGACCTGTGCAATAACAGCGTAACCTGGGAGCAACTGATCACCGTGCAGGATACGACCCGCCCCACCCTCGTGTGGACCGGCGCCCGTCCTGCCAACATCACGGTGAACTGCGATAACATCCCCGGCGCTGTAATGCCTACTGCAACCGACAACTGTACGCCGGCCAACCAGATCACCATCCGCCGCGATTCCGTGATCACCCGCGCGACAGGTGCATGCATCAGCAATTACACCATCCGCCGCATCTGGACCGCTACCGATCTGTGCAACAACAGCGTAACCTGGGAGCAACTGATCACCGTTCGCGATACGACCCGCCCCACCCTGGTGTGGAACGGCGCCCGTCCTGCTAACATAACGGTGAATTGCGATAACATCCCCGGCGCAGAAATGCCGACCGCAACCGACAACTGTACGCCTGCCAACCAGATCACGATCCGTCGCGACTCTGTGGTAACGCGCCCCACTACCGGCTGTATCAGCAACTACACTATCCGCCGCATCTGGACCGCTACCGATCTCTGCAATAACAGCGTTACCTGGAGCAGCTCATCACCGTAAGAGATACCACCCGTCCAACGATGGTATGGAACGGTGCGGCCCCTGCTAACGCAACCGTAAACTGCGACAATATCCCCGGAGCTGTGATGCCGACGGCTACAGATAACTGTACTCCCGCAAACCAGATCACGATCCGCCGCGATTCCGTGATCACCCGCGCACCGGGTGCATGCGTAAGCAGCTATACCATCCGCCGCATCTGGACCGCCACCGATCTGTGCAATAACAGCGCTACTTACGAGCAGCTGATCACTGTACAGGATACCACCCGCCCGACGCTGGTATGGAACGGCGCGGCTCCTGCAAATGCTACGGTAAATTGCGATAACATCCCCGGCGCTGTGATGCCGACCGCTACCGACAACTGTACGCCGGCCAACCAGATCACTATCCGCCGCGATTCCGTGATCATCCGCGTACCGGGTATGTGCGTAAGCAACTACACCATCCGCCGCACCTGGACCGCCACCGACCTGTGCAACAACAGCACTACCTGGGAGCAGGTCCTCACCGTACAGGACACTACCCGCCCCACCCTGGTGTGGAACGGCGCCGCTCCTGCAAATGCTACGGTGAACTGCGATAACATTCCTTTCGCTGTGATGCCGACGGCTACCGACAACTGTACGCCGGCCAACAGGATCTTTATCACACGCGATTCCGTGATCACCCGCAACCCGGGCGATTGCATCAGCAACTACACCATCCGCCGCATCTGGACGGCTACCGATCAGTGCAATAACGTCGCTACATGGGAGCAACTGATCACCGTGCGTGATACAACCCGTCCGCGCATGACATGGCTGACCGGCGCCCCTGCTAACGTGACGGTGAACTGTGATAATATTCCTGGCAGAACAATGCCGGTAATTACAGATAACTGTACGCCGTCGAACCAGATCCGCCTGTTCATAGACAGCGTGATCACCCGTGCCCCCGGCGCCTGCGATGGTAACTATACCATCCGCCGTACCGGAGAGCGATGGATCTCTGCGGTAACGTCGAGGTTCGTGAGCAGGTGATCACCGTTCAGGACACTACCCGTCCCACCCTGATGTTCCCTGCCGGCCGTCCGGCTAACGTGACCGTGAACTGCGACGCCATCCCGGCAGCCGTTATCGCCACCGCAACCGACAACTGTACGCCTGTGAGCCAGATCAACATGGCTTATACCCAGGATACCGTACGCGCCGCCAGCGCCTGCGTGAACAATTACCAGCTGCGCCGCACCGGACCGCCACCGACCTTTGCGGTAACGCGGTTTCGCATGTGCAGATAGTAACCGTCCAGGATACTACTAAGCCTGTGATGGTTTGGACGGCCCGTCCGGTGAACGTGACCGTGAACTGCGACGCCGTGCCCGCTCCTGCCATGCCGACCGCTACCGACAATTGTACGCCTAACAACATGGTGAACATCGTACTGCGGACAGACACCCTGCGCAACGCAGGCGACTGTATCAGCAATTACCAGCTGCGCCGTACATGGACCGCTACCGACCTTTGCGGCAACTTCAGCAGCCACGTGCAGCTGGTGACCGTACAGGATACCACCAGACCTGTGTTCAGCTTCCCTGCCGGCCAACCGGCCAACGCAACGGTTAGCTGCGACAACATCCCTGCAGCCCCGTGGTAAATGCAACGGATAACTGCAGCCCTGTAAACGGGGTGACGGTGACCCTCAGAACAGATACCCTCCGTACCGCCGGCGAATGCGCCAACAGCTACCGCCTGCGCCGTACCTGGACCGCTACCGACCTCTGCGGCAACACCACCACATTCGTGCAGACGCTGACCGTTGAAGACAGGACCGCGCCGGTATTCACCATGCCGACACCTGCTGATGTAACGGTGAACTGCGACGAGATCCCGGCACAGCCCGACCTCACCGCCATCGACAACTGCAGCCCGGCAAATAAAGTGACGATCCTCAAGAACGAGAACAAGCAAGCCATACCCGGTGCCTGCGCGAACAACTACCTGTTGATCCGCACCTGGACGGCAGTCGACGAGTGCAGAAACGCCCAGACGGTAACCCAGACGATCACCGTCGTGGATACCAAAGCGCCTGTATTCACCAGCGCCGTACCCGCAGACACTACCGTGAACTGCGACAATGTGCCCGCTGCGCCGAACATGACCGCTACCGACAACTGCAGCACCGGCAACAACGTGACGGTTCGCTACAACGAAGCCCGCCGCGACATTCCGGGCGCCTGCATCAACAACTACCAGCTGATCCGCACCTGGACAGCCACCGACGAATGCGGTAACTTCAACACCGTGAGCCAGACTATTACGGTGCAGGATACCACGGCCCCTGTGTTCACCACCCCCGCTCCTGCCAATGCAACGGTAGAGTGCGACCAGGTGCCCGCACAACCCGACCTGTCCGCTACCGACAACTGCTCCGGCAACGTCATAGTGACCAAAGCGGAACAGCGCATCGACAGCACCTGCGCCAACACCTACCGCCTGATCCGTACCGGACGGCCACCGACGTCTGCGGTAACAGCACCACGCTCACCCAGACCATCATCGTGGCAGACCGCACCAAACCAGTGTTCACGACGCCGATCCCGGCAGATACCACGGTGAACTGCGACGCCATCCCGGCGCGCCCTGTGATCACGGCTACGGATAATTGTGCAGGCGTTATCAATGTTCAGTTCGAAGAAGAACATATCGACATCCCCGGCGCATGCGCCAACAATTACAGGCTGCTGCGCACCGGACGGCCAACGACGGATGCGGTAACATCACTAAAGTGATCCAGGTGATCACGGTAAGAGATACCACCCGTCCCACCTTCACCCTGCCCATCCCGGCAGATACCACGGTGAATTGCGACGCCATCCCCGTGCAGCCCGACCTGACGGCTACCGACAACTGTTCAGCAGCCAGCGACGTGAGGGTTGTGAAGAATGAAACACGTGAGAACATCCCCGGCGCCTGCGCGAACAATTATCGCCTCATCCGTACCTGGACGGCAACGGATGCATGCGGAAACGCCAATACCGTTCGCCAGGTAGTAACGGTACAGGATACCACCCGCCCGGTGTTCACCCTGCCCGTTCCGATGGATGCAACGGTAGATTGCAACGCCGTGCCCGCACAGCCAGACATCAACGCCACCGATAACTGTTCCGCACAAAACCGCGTGACCATCGTGAAGAACGAACGCCGTGAAGACATCGCCGGCGCCTGCGCGAACAACTATCGCCTCATCCGCACCTGGACCGCCACCGACGAGTGCGGCAACAGCAACACGCTGACCCAGGTGATCACGGTACAGGATACTTCCCGCCCGAACTTCACCATGCCGGTTCCGGCAGACGTAACGGTGAACTGCGATGCCATCCCGGCGCAGCCCGACCTTAGCGTGACCGACAACTGTACGCCTACCGGCGCTATCAGGGTCGTGAAGAACGAACGCCGCGAAGATATCCCCGGCGCCTGCGCGAACAATTATCGCCTCATCCGTACCTGGACGGCTACCGACGAATGCGGCAACGCACGCACGGTTACTCAGGTGCTGACGGTTCAGGACACCACCCGTCCCACCTTCGTAGGCAGCATCCCTGCCAACGCTACCGTAGAATGCAGCAACATCCCGGTACAGCCTGATCTGAACGTAACAGACAACTGCTCTGCCAGCAACAACGTGACCGTTGTGAAGAACGAACGCCGCGAAGACATCCCCGGCGCATGTATCAACAACTACCGCCTCATCCGTACCGGACCGCCACCGACGAGTGTGGCAACGCAACCACGGTACAACAGGTACTGACGGTAACCGATACCACCGCCCCGTGTTCACGGCCACCGTTCCTGCAGACGCTACGGCCGAGTGCAGTAATATCCCCGCTCAGCCCGACCTGGCTGCGAGAGATAACTGCTCCGGCAATAATGTGACCGTTGTGAAGAACGAGCGCCGCGAAGACATCCCCGGCGCCTGCGCGAACAACTACCGCCTCATCCGCACATGGACGGCAACAGACGAATGCGGTAACAGCCGCACCGTTACACAGGTGCTCACCATCGTGGATAACACCAAACCCGTATTTGACATGCCTGTTCCGGCAAATGCGACAGTAGAATGCGATGCGGTTCCCGTACAACAGGACCTCACCGCCACCGACAACTGCTCGCCCTCTGCGAACATCACCATCGTGAAATACGAACGCCGCGAAGACATCCCCGGCGCCTGCGTGAACAACTACCGCCTCATCCGCACCTGGACCGCTACCGATGAATGCGGCAACGCTACCACGGTAACGCAAACCCTCACGGTGCAGGACAAAACGGCTCCTGTGTTCACCACCCTCCCGCCGAGCAACATCACGCTGTCTTGCAGCGAGCTGCCTGCCGCGCCGGTGATGACCGCTACGGATAACTGTTCCGGTAACAACGTACGTATCGTGTACAGCTTCGTTAAACGCCCGTTGTCCGGTATCTGCGCATACAATTACCAGCTGACCCGCACCTGGAAAGCTTACGATGAATGCGGTAACATGGCCACCGCCACCCAGGTGATCACCGTCATGGATACCACCAGGCCCACGTTCTCCATGGCTGCTCCGGCTGATACCACGGTAATGTGCGACGATCTCCCGGCGCCGGTGAGCATCTCCGCGACCGACAACTGTACGCCGAACGGTGGCGTAAGGATCTCCTTCCGCTCCATCCGCCAGACGGTACCCGGCGCCTGCACTTACCAGGTAGTCAACATCTGGACGGCGATAGACGAATGCGGCAACGCCAACGAAATGCGCCAGACGGTAACGGTGATCGACACGGTGAAACCCGTGATCGCCGCTCCCCGGCAGATATTACACTGACCTGCGGCCAGCGCATCCCGACAGATCCGATCAGCCTCACCGCAACAGACAACTGTTCCGAAGGCTTCCCGAAACAGGTACAGTATACCATCGATCCGTATACGCCTGACCTGTGCAACGGATACACCATTATCAGGAGATGGAGAGTGGCCGACAACTGCGGCAACCAGGCAGACGACGTGATCCAGCGCATCAACGTGCTGCCCTGTCCGAAGCCGGAACTGGAAGCGGATGTATTCACCAACTGCTCTACCAATCCGTTCATCACACTGAGAACCAAAGGCAACGTGAACAGACCGGTTTATACCCTGGTGGCGGCAACGCCGGCCAATGCGATCAGCATCCCGATGTCGTCCAGCAACCCGCGCTTCAACGTCAACGGTGCTACCTCGGTATCCTTCATCGTCCGCGACGGTATCACCGGATGCATATCCGATACCATGACCTACACCATCAACTACCTGCAAATGCCCGTGGTTGACCTGGGCGCCGATACCAGCCTCTGCGGCGGTAACGGAATGGTGCTCGATGCGGGCCCGGCCAACTTCGGATACCAGATCAGGTGGTCTACCGGCGAAACGACGCAGCGCATCCGCATCACCCGCGCAGGTACTTATAAAGTGACCGTTTCCAACGGTATGTGCGAAGCGGCTGATTCTATCGAAGTAGGCGTGATCCCCATGCCGCTCATCGATCTGAAAGACACCACCATCTGCCGCGGCCAGACCGTTAAGCTGGACGCAACCGTAACAGGCAACGCCACTTACCTCTGGAGCACGGGCGCCACCACGCCGGTGATCTCGGTAAGCACGCAGGAACGCTTCTGGGTACGGGTTACCAAACTGGGATGTATCACCATCGATACCGTGAACGTAACAGTGAATCCGCCGCCGGATGTGACCCTCAGCAGAGACACCACTATCTGTCCCGGCCAGTCAGTCATGCTGACTGTAAACACGAACGCAGGCCGCGTACAATGGGCTACCGGCGAAACCGGCAACTCTATCCTCGTGAGCAGGGCCGGCACCTACCAGGTGGCAGTGTACAGAGACAATTGCGTGGTGAAAGAAGCCGTGAGAGTGAGCGAACGTCCCGACATCAAACTGGAACTGGGCCCCGACCGTTACATGTGCCCCGGCGGCAGCATCCTGGTAGACGCAAGGCACCCCGATGTGAACGTTTACCGCTGGAACGACGGCGATCTCAATGCTGTGAAGACCATCACCCAGCCTGGTACTTATGTTCTGGGAGTGCTCGACCGCTACTGCGACCGCTACAAGACCGACAGCATCAAAGTAGCCGTAGCCGGCCCGCCGACCGTGAACCTTGGTAACGACACGATCATTTGTAAGACACGCCGCCATATGCTGAAAGCCAATGCGACCAATGCAAGCCGCTACCTCTGGAACACCGGCGCCACTAGCTCCTACATCGAAGTGACCGAACCGGGAACCTACACCGTGACTGCCTTCAACGATTGCGGCAGCACCACGGATGAGATCACGATCGACGTGAAGGAATGCGACAGCAAACCTGAAGTGCCCAACGCCTTCTCGCCCAACGGCGACGGTAAGAACGACCTGTTCCGCCCCGTACTGAGAGGCCCGATGTATGAATACGAGCTCCGCATCTACAACCGTTGGGGCGAGATGGTATTCATCAGCAAGGACCAGCACGAAGGATGGAACGGTATGTACAAAGGCAAACCGGTAGACGTAGGCACCTTCGTTTGGTGGCTGACTTACAAGAAAACCGCCTTCGGCCCTGCCTTCATCATCAAAGGCGATGTTACCGTAGTCCGATAATTTTTGACAGGAATATTTGAATAGAAAAGGCCGTCCATTTGGACGGCCTTCTTCTTTAAACGTTATATATGTCAAATAAAAATTGCATATTTAGGTAGAATTTTATCCTGATGAAAAGAACCTTCCTCCCGGCGCTTGCCGTGGCCGCCATGATGATGATCTGGGCATGCGATAAGGAAACGGAGACCGAAAGGGTTGTCCGGCAGCTGGTAGTCACCGGCATGGAAGGCCCCGATTCCATCCGCCGCGGCGAGACGGTCAGCCTTAAAGTAACGGTATTGGCCGGCCCATGTGAGGATGTCGCTTTATTGCATACCGTTACTTACGGTGATACGCTGGTCATTTCCACCCTGGGGCGGGATGCGCAGGTTCCCGACTGCAGCCATTCCTCCACCGCCCGCGACGTCATGTTCTCCTGGCCATAGGAGACCCCGGCCCGGCGATTTTCAGGTTTAATAATGACACCCCGGAAGGGTTTATCGATTCGTTGTATGTGAAGTAAGGGGTCAGTCCTTCCCGATCCGGCCCAGGTGCGTGTCCTGGAAACCGGACACCAGTTTCAGGCCGTAACCGAAGAAGCGGTCGAGCGAGGAATGGGCGAACAGGATGATCCCTGCAAATGCCAGCGGTTCGCAGGCGAACCAGGTCCCGGCAAAGTATGCCAGCAGCGCGAAGCCCTTATGATGGAAGAGATTATAAAAGAAGGCGCCGGTACGCGGGCCTCCCGGGTAACCCAACATGCTCAGGTCGGGTAACAAAAGGCAGCCGAAAAACCACCACCACGAAATTGTACACTGTTGTTCGAACATCAACATGGCGAGTAGAAACATCGCCAGTTCTTCCAGTTTCAGCAATTTGGACATCTTGTCGGAAATATGGCGCAAAGGTGCGCATTCTTCCCTATTTAACCTCCTCCGACCGTATTTTACCTTGTTATGATAAAGCACGTTTTTATCTGCTGATTTTCAGCGTGATAAATGCCCTTCGTCTGCCGCTCGTCTGCCCTTCGTCTGCCCTTCGTCTGCCCTTCGTCGGCTTTAAACTCCCTTATAATTGCCTGCTTTCTCCCCATATACCAGCATCAAACCTACATCAATCCTCCAACGATCCTTCGGCCATCCTTCGGCGAAACACCCTCAAACCTAAGCCAGCGCCGAACACCGCCGAAGGATGGCCGAAGGATCACCGATAACTCACTGGAAGATAATTACTTGATTTGTTCTACATAACAATATTGTCTTAGTATCAATCCTTTAAGCTGATTTCTCTCCAATTGGCCTTTTGTGGGTTTTGTCCGGGTTACCCAATAAAAACAGCCCACCGCTGATGGGTGGGCTGCATATGCTTAAGGCCGGCGAAGCTTAGTACAGCATCCGGGTCTTGATAGTATGGTTTACATCTTTGAGCAGTGCAAAAGCTTCCTGGGACAGCTTCGAATCCACGTCGAGCACCACGTAGCCGATCTGGTCGTTGGTTTTGAGGTACTGGCCCACGATGTTGATGTTTTTGGAGGACAGGGCGCTGTTGATGGAGGAAAGCACCCCGGCACGTTCTTGTGAATGTGCAGGATGCGGTGGGTGTTTTCGATCGCGGGCACGCTGAGGGCCGGCACGGTATGGGAGCCGAAGCTGGCGCCTTTCTCCAGGTAGTTCAACATTTTGGAGGATACGTCCAGGCCGATGTTGTGCTGGGCTTCTTCCGTGCTGCCCCGATGTGCGGGGTGAGGATCACGTTAGGAAGGCCCTGCAGCGGCGTAGTGAAGGCAGCGCCGTTCTTTTCCGGCTCTACGGGGAACACGTCTACAGCGGCGCCGGAGAGCTGTCCGCTTTCCAGGGCTTCGCGGAGGTCTTCGAGGACCACCACCTCGCCACGTGCGTAGTTCAGGAAAATCGCGCCCTTTTTCACGTGCTGGAGGGTCTCTTTATTGATCATGTCTGCCGTGCTGCGGTTAGACGGTACGTGCAGGGAAATGATATCGGATTGAGAGAACAGGTCTTTGATGGTGCGGATCTGGGAGGCGTTACCCATCGGTAGCTTGGTTTCCACGTCATAATAAAGAACGTTCATGCCGAGGGCTTCCGCCAGTACGCTCACCTGGCTGCCGATGTTGCCGTAGCCTACGATGCCGAGGGTTTTGCCGCGGAGCTCATAGCTGCCGCCGGTGGCTTCCTTCATCCAGGTGCCTTTATGGGCGGCCGCGTTTTTGTCGGGGATGCGGCGGATCAGCATGATGGACAGGCCGATCACCAGTTCAGCTACGGAGCGGGTGTTGGAATACGGGGCGTTGAATACGGCCACGCCGTGCTCAGTAGCGCTCTTCAGATCTACCTGGTTGGTGCCGATACAAAACAGCCGATGCCCTGGAGCTTCTTGGCGGCGGCCAGCACTTTGGCGGTCACCTGTGTCTTGGAACGGATACCCAGCAGATGGACGTCTTTCACTTCCCGGATCAGATCTTCTTCGCTGAGGGCGCCGGTGATCTTGCGGGTGTTGGCATAACCGGCGTCTATGAACTCGGCCACCGCGGCGTCACTAATGTTCTCCAGCAAAAGGATATTGATCTTTTCTTTTGGGTAACTCGTTAATTTCTTTTGGCTCATGGTGTTGGATATATATCTGCTGATTACAAAATAATGACAATTGCACTTACGTATTTGTCATCAAAAAGTGTCACAAACCTAGTCCAGTTTAAGGAGAATTCAAATATGGGCCCGTCTGAATTCGACATAACGCAAAAAAAGCCCCTCTCAATTCGTATTTTTTAAATTATTTTCGCCGTTTTAGCCCTAACGGGCATGAAAATTGTTAAGAAGATAACATTCAGCATCAACATACTCAGCAGCTTATACAATGAACGGGTCGAAGGCAATTGTGTTTGTGGCCATCTCTGGCTTATTTATATATTCTGGTTGCAGCAGCAGCTCTGCCCACCGGAAAGAAGATAAAAAGGCTCCGGCCAAAACATCGGAATACACCTTAGGGCTCTCGGAAGACGAGATGAAAGCCATCCTGGACAATCCCCGCAGCCAGCGGATGAGCCGGGAAGTGGAAGATCTTGTCCGTCGCCGGCTCCCGAACTCCTCCTTTAGCGGCGCCGTGCTTGTCGCTAAAAAGGGCGTTATCCTCTACGAACATTACCAGGGCCTCGAGAGCCACGTCTCCAAAGTACCCGTTACCGACTCCTCCTCCTTCCAGCTGGCGTCCGTATCCAAAACTTTTACCGGCATGGCGGCACTCTCTCGTAGAAAGAGGAAAGCTCTCCCTGGAAGATCCCGTAACCAAATGGTGGCCGGACTTCCCGTACCTGGCGTCACCGTCCGCACGCTCCTCAACCACCGCAGCGGCCTGCCCAATTACCTCTATTTCTGCGACAGCCTCAATAAGGACAAGTCCCATTTCCTCACCAACGAGGAAGTCATCAACCTGATGATCGTCCACAAACCGGCATCGCAATACCAGCCCGACCGGCACTTCAGTTACTGCAACACCAACTATCTAATCCTCTCCGCCATCATCGAAAAGGTGAGCGGTCAGAAATATGCTGACTACCTGCAGCAAACTTTCTTCGGCCCCTGGAAATGACGCACACTTTCGTGGCCGACCCAACCGCCGCGCCGAGAACCGGGCAGACGGTCTCCCACCTCTCCAACTGGCGCGCCGAAGCCGATAACAGCTTCGATGGCGTTACGGGCGATAAAGGCATCTACTCCACCGTCCGAGATATGCTGAAGTGGGATCAGGCCATCTATTCCGGGAAGCTCTTCAAACCTGAAACGCTCGCGGAAGCTTACCGCCCCTATTCCAACGAAAAGCCCGGCGTACGCAACTACGGCCTCGGCTGGCGATTAATGAATTACCCGGACAGCTCCCGCAATATCGTTTACCACAACGGTTGGTGGCATGGCAACAATACCGTGTTCTACCGTTTTGTACAGGATACCACTACCCTCGTTATACTCGGCAACCGCTATAACCGCGGCATTTACCAGGTTGTCCGCCCCCTGCGGCAGATCCTCGGTCATGGCGACGGTGAGGAAGCCGGCGAAGAATAAGTACACGATTGAACAACTGATATAACAATGCCCCCAAGGTTTTCACCGGGGCGTTTTCGTTCTGGCGTATAAATGGAAAATCTAGTTGACCTGGAAGAACTTGACCCCTTCTATCCGGAGGGTTTGGTAAATCGGGTTGGAGTAGCTGCCTACGAACCCTACGCTCACCTGCGTGGGCGCAGTAATGGTGAAATTCACGACATGGTGCTTGTCGCTGTTGTCTGTCAGCTTCTTACTTGCGATGGCAGTGTTGATATTTTCGACATTTGGCAATTCTGCTCCGGGCGCCACTGCAAAGTAGGTGGCCTGTAATGTTCCATCGATGTTCTGCTGCATGGCCTCCATGCGGTATGATCCCGGGGTAATGTTACCGTCTGCCAGATCTTGCCGTTGGTGATCGTTCCGTTATCCCAGATCCAAAGCGTGAGGTAACGATTGTCTGCCCCATTTATCTGGTCGGTGGTGCCGTTGCGGGCCGCTTCTGCATTAGTGTTCCAGTCCGCTATCTGTCCGAAACGGTCATCGCCGGAGCCTACGCGCCTGAAAGGCCATCCGGGGTTTTTGAATACTTCTACTGAAAGATCGAGCTCGGGCTCCATCTGGTAGATTTGCCAGTCGGTCAGGAAGGTATCGATGGCCAGGGTGTCTGGCAGGTACCGCGTGCGGTATTCGATCTTCGTATTGGCTGCCAGGTCGGGCAGTGAGGTGACCATCTGTTCGGAGATACTTTTCACGATCGTATCCACGATCCGCCCGCCTTTCTGGGTGTAGCGCACTTCCAGGGAATGGATGCCGTCCGCCGAATCCACATCGTTCCATTTAATATCTGTCTTTCCCAACCGCGCCTGGATGGTTTCGTAGGAGCGGTTCAGCAGGGACGATTCGTACAACTGACCATATGCCAGGCCGGCCGCGCGGCTGGTCATGGATACGTTCCCCGCTTTATCGTAATTGATCACTTCGAATTCGTAGATCCGTTCTTCCAGGTTATCAATGATATACCGGATGGTATCTACACCTTTGGTACGGTTGATGGGTATGATGGCGGAGTCTTTCCGGTTGTTCCAGTAGAGTTTGCTGAGGGCCACTTTGGGGTCGGCGATCAGCAGCCAGGAAACCTGTACGCGGTTGCGGCCGGGGTGCACACGCATCGAGTCGGCCTTTCCGGTATAGAGGTGCTCGCCTCCTTCCAGGTATTTTTTGTAGTCGTCCTGCTTCCGGCAGGCGGCGATACCGCGGCAGCCAGGAGCATCAGGGCAATATATTTACGCATGATCGTAGGCTTTTTGTTTTACTTATCGTTACCGTAGAATCGCATTTCCTGAATATTGGCCGCATATCCGCCGTCTGTCCAGGTGCGGAGTATCTTGATCCGGATATAACGCACTTTGGGCGCCAGCAGCGGCACATCCATATGCTCTCCTTCCGCTCCTTTGTCCCGGTCTTCCTGCGACAATTGGCCTACCGGTAATCCCGATGGTTTAATGAGCGTGTGCTCCACCAGTTTTGCCAGCCCGTCCAGCTACCGTCTGACGGTGGCGTGGTGGCGATGCCCCATACCTCGAATTTGCGCACGTTGTTCTGGAGGTAGAGCCATTCGTTTGGCCGCTGCCACATAGAGATACGGCTCAGTTGAGCCACCACTCCCATATCGAAGGTGAACCACATAGGCATACCGTCGTATTTATCGGCCGAGTGCCACATGGTGCCGTTCCAGAGGTTGGGGATGGGGTAAACGTTCCAGCCGAAGGGTACGTCGCCCGGAAGGATGACTTCTTTGAACTTGGTGATGTCCAGCCTGCGCTCGTATATAGGTAACCAGGTACCGGTGAGCGTGTCGCTGAAGTTACCGAACTGATCGCGCACGAAGAAGCGGAACTCCCGGTCCTCGGCATCGTAGCCGCGGATAGAGTAGCTGCCATTAGGGGCTTTGGTGTATCGTACGTTGGCTTCCTTCATGACGCCGGCGGAGTCTTTGGTCAGGATAAAGATGGCTACTTCCGCTTTATTGGTGTTTTCAAAGGTCAGGTTGATGCCCCGAAATCTTCCCGGACCTTGAAGCTGCGGCGGATGAGGAGCACCGGCGGCGTTTTGGGCTGCACTTCCACATCCAGCGGAGCGGAAGCTACTTCGCTGCGGGATACGGTATACAGCTTGATGTTATGTTTGAGGGTATCACCGAACCCGTCTACGATGAGGAAGTTATTATAGAAGCTGCTTTTCACTTCACGGACCTTGCCGGGGCGGAGCTCATAGACGGCTTTGACGTACAGCACGTCTGCATTGTCCGGCAGGCTGTAAGTGATGCGGGCGGTGCCGTTCCGGTTTTCGACCTGCACGTTGGATACCTGTGCGGGTGCGCCGCCGGGTTGGTTGACCGGCTCATGCTTTTCTTTCCCGCAGGCAGCTGCCAGCAGGGCGAGCGTTATGATTTGCGATAGTTTTTTCATGATCATTCGGTTTAAGGGTTACCATCCGGGATTTTGCACGAGGTTTTCGTTGATAAGCAGATCGTATTCATGGATCGGCCAGAGGTAATCCCGCATCTGGAAGCTTTGGCGGAATACCAGGCGCGGGCGGTAATAAAACTCCGCTTTCTCCTGAACCATATCCCACCCGTTGATAGGCTTATTAAGCTCTTCTACTGAACGCTTCCAGCGGCGGAGGTCCCAGAAGCGCTGGCCTTCAAACGCCAGTTCAATGAGGCGCTCCTGCTGTATGATCTGCCGCAGGCCTTCTTTGGTGGTAAACTTGGTGGGTTGCCTCGACCAGTTCGTCCAGGCGTCCTGTACGGAAGGCAGTTTCGCTCTTTCCCGGACGCGGTTAACGTAGTCCAGCGCTTCCGCCACGGGGCCTTTCGCTTCGTTGAGCGCTTCGGCGTAGAGCAGGTAAAGTTCCGCCAGGCGCATCTCGGGCCAGGAGTACTGCTCCACGTACAAGCGGTGATCCGCCTGTATCTCGTCTTTCCAGCTCACGAGTTTCTTGGCGTAATATCCAGTGAGGTTGTTGTCGTAGATGTTTTTACGACTCTGCCACTGCCCTGCTTTGTTCTCGATGTGGAATGTTTTGTTTTTCATGAACCAGACGCCTCCGTCGAACGCGAGGGATGCATAGAACCGGGATTCGCGGTTGTAGTGCAGGCCAACGGTGGTGTATCCTTCGTGGATGAATTCTTTTTCGGCGGCGGTGGCGGTGCGCAGTTTGAAGCGGCCGGAATAATCCCAGCTATGGTCTTCCTGGATGGGTACGCCATGCTCGGAGTAGAACAGTTCTGCCATTTTCATCGTGGGCCCCAGCGCTCCGGAAACGGTTTCGTTGTTCAGGTGATCAGGATCGAGCCTGGGGAGCGAGAGCCGCTGCATGGTATAAGTGCGTGCCTGCGAGTTGCCCCAGATGATCTCGGGGTTCCAGTCTTCGCATACCGCGTTGCGGATGCTCATCTGTGTGGTCATCGCTTCGGAGAGCGAAGTGCCGAGATCGCTGAAGGTATACAGTTTGTGACGGCCGAAATTGCAGGCTTCGATAGCCAGTTTGCAGGCAGACACGGCGGAGTCCCACTTGGCAGGATCATACGTGGTGGCGAAGATCGGGCGCTCGCCCTTGCCGGTGCCCGCATGGTCCGGGTTGCCGTTAAAGAGCGGGCTGGCAGCCGTAACCAGCACCTTGGCGCGCATGCTCAGCGCAATAGGCTGTGTGATGCGCCCCAGTTCGGTGGAGCGGTCTGCGATCTCGGGAGGCAGTGTTTTTGACGCGTCGAGCATGAGATCGGCGATGTATTTCACCAGTGAATCCACCGGCGTGCGGTACACTTTATATTCCGCCTGGCTCCCGGATATGGGGAGGTTCTTATCCACCACCGGCACAGGGCCATAGCGGATGAACAGCTGGTAATGATAAAAGGCTTTCAGGAACTTCACTTCCCTACCCAACGGATGCGCTCGAAATCAGGCAGGTCTACCACCTTGCCGATATTTTCGAGGAAGATGTTGCAGTCGCGCAGTGCGCGGTAGTAACGGTTCCAGTCGTTCATGTAAACCGTTCCGGGAGACATAAAGCCCATCGCGATCTGCACGGGTTCTTCGCTGATAGGGTAAGGCCGGTTTACCCAGTATTCGTCGCCCGCCGCGATGGCCGGGTTAGAACCGGGGTCTGAGCTAAGGGGCATGTAGCTGTAGCAGGTGAAGAGATATTTCATCGCTTCCTGCCGCATGGTAAAGGCATTGTCGATAGTGGGCACGTTGTCCGGCACCACGTCGAGGAATTTATTGCAACCGAAGGCGCTGATCATCAGGGCGCAGACGGCGGGTATCAAAAATTTTTTCATGTCAATCCGTTTTAACCTGCATTATAAACCAACGTTAAGGCCGAAGTTGTACACGCGCTGTACCGGGTATCCGAGCCCGTTGCCGCCCATTTCGACGTCCCACATCTTGAAGGTGCTGATGGCGAAGAGGTTCATGGCATTGGCGTAAACGCGGGTATTGGTCATGCGGAAGCGTTTCTGTAACCTGTCTGGCAGGGTGTATCCCAGCTCCACGGTTTTGAGGCGGAGGAAGTCGCCTTTGCGCATCCACCAGGTGGAGGTCTGGAAGTTATTCGGCACGAAGTAATTGCTGAGGCGTGGCCAGAACGCGTAGAGGTTGCGGTTGCTCTCGCTCCAGTGGTCTTCCGCGATAACTTTGAGCAAACCGTGCTGCCCGCCGCCATTCTGTACGAAGGGCTGGGTTTCATACGGGCTAAGCCAGAAAGACGAGCGCGCCGATCCCTGGAAGAAGAAGCTGAAGTCGATGTTCTTCCATCCCAGGGAAGAGCCGAAGCCATAAGTGATCTCCGGCATGGTCGGCAGACCGATGGGCACCATATCGGAAGAGTTCACGATACCGTCGCCGTTAACATCGCGGTACTTGATGTCTCCGCCATATACGCGGCCACCGAAGTTCTGTACAGGAGAGTTAGCTACTTCCTGGTCGTCTACGAATAGGCGCTCGGCGATGTAACCCCAGTTCTGGTTAAGCGAATTTCCGACACGGGAGCGGTAGTCTTCCTTGTATTTCGGCTCTTCATTCACGAGCAGGGTATTGGTGGCGTAGGTGAAAGTACCTCTTGCCTGCAGCCAAAGCCCGTTTTTAAATGTTTTGTTATAGTCGATGGACAAGTCGATCCCCTTCCCTTCCGCTTCGCCTACGTTGGCGCTGATGGGTACGTTCAGCCCGAGCGTGGAGGGCAGGGTGCTGCGTTGCATGAGGATGTTGGAGCGGTGTTCCATAAACGCGTCTGCCACGATGGTCAGCGAGTTCAGCAAGCCCAGTTCCAGCCCTATGTTCGTTTTACGCGAACGCTCCCGGTGATATTGCGGTTCTCGTAGCGGCGAACGGATACGCCCGGCATATACATGTTGTACTTCTCCCGAACCAGGCGCCGCGGCCGTTATCATTCATGTTTACATCGGAGAGGTAAAGAACCGGTCTTCGTCCCGCCCGATCTGATCGTTCCCGACCAGCCCGAACGTACCGCGGATCTTCAGCTTGTCGATGAATTCGGTGTATGGTTTGAAGAAGCTTTCCTGGTAAACGTTCCACGCGGCGCCAATGGATGGGAAGAAACCGTACCTGTGCGTTTCCGCAAAGCGTTCTGAACCATTATAACCGAAGTTGGCCTCCAGCATGTAGCGGTCGTCGTAATCATACGTAAAGCGGCCGCTAAGGCCCTGGTTACGGTGGGGCAATGAAGTCTGCAGGGTACGGCCGTTACCGGTCAGGTAGCCCCTGAAAATGCCGATAAGCATACCGGAAACGGAATGGTCGCCCATCTTCCGCGCGTAAGTGGTGGCCGCTTCCAGGTAAGACGTGGTGGCGGTGGTTTTGTCGCTCGGCGCATAGTTCAGGTATTCTGTACCATTATTGTTCAGCGCCACCAGCCTGGGCTTGTCGCCGGCAATGCCGGGCGTAAGCTTATAGTAGAACGGAGAATACCCGCGAGACACTTCAAAGTATGCATACCTTTCGGTATACGCCATGATACGGGCGTTCAGTCCGGGAGTGATAAACTTCAGGTCCTGCTTGATTTCCAGTTGCGCCAGCAGGTTGGAGGTATTGTATTGCTGGTAGCCTGAAACCGACTGGGCATAAGGATTAAAGAAGAGGTTGGAACCATCCAGCGTACCGGAGCCATACCCCGCATCACGGCGCTGCCGAAGAGCGGGTGGTTAAGTTGCGGTGCGTATTCTTTGGGGTATACTGCCGGGAAGTCTACCGGGTTGGCCCAGATCGCCTGTTCGAAGCGGCGGGCGCCGCCGCCGATGGGTCCGTTGTAATCGTCGAATTGCCCATAGGTGCGCACGATGCCGATGGTGGTGGGCGTCAGGTTTATATTGATGTTAGACCGGATGGAATAGTTGCGCAGTTTGATGTTGCTGTTGAAGTTATTGAGCTTGTCGACCTTCAGGATGCCGTTATCTATGTTATAGGTGCCCGCGATATAGTACTGCGCGATCTTGCCGCCCCGTTCATGGAGAAGTTGAGGCGCTGGTTGTTCGTGTAGTTCTTGATCATCTGCTTGATCCAGTCGTTGTTGGGATAGAGCAGCGGATCTGCGCCGGCGGCCGTCTTCTCGATCTTTTCCTGGCTATAGGGTTGTTCTCCCAAGGGGTCGCGGGTGGCCACGGCCTCGTTGGCGAGCTGCATATAGGTGATGTTGTCGGAGAATTTGATGGCGCGGGTATTGGTAGACAGCGAGTTCTCGAACCTTACGTTAAAGCGTGTCTTCCCTTCTACCCCGTTCTTGGTGGTCACGAGCACTACGCCGTTGGCGCCGCGGGCGCCGTAGAGGCTGGATGCGGTCGCGTCTTTCAGGATGGAGAACCCTGAGATATCGTCGGGTTGCAGGCGCGCCAGGTCGGTAGTGGTAGACTCCATCCCGTCGATGAGGATGAGCGGGTCTACTTTACCGGTACCGAAGGTCGTAATACCACGGATGAAGAAGCTGGCGTTGTCTTTGCCCGGTTCTCCCGAGCGCTGGTAAGAAATCACCCCGCTCAGCCTGCCCGCCAGCATGGTGGTCAGGTTGCTGGTAGGGCCTTTCAGCTCTTTGGGGTTGATGGATGTAACGGCGCTCACCATGCTGCTTTTCTTCTGGGTGCCATAAGCAACCACCACCACTTCGCCTACATCGGATACCTTTTGCTTCAGGACGATCTTCAGGGGCTTCAGTTCATAGAGCACTTCAGTGAGCGGCTGCATGCCGATCATGGTAAAGAGCAGGAATCGCCTTTGGAGGCTTCGATACTAAATGTACCGAGCGCGTCTGTGAGGGCGTTGGCTTTGTTAGCTTTGTTGTGGACGGTGACGCCCGGCAGCACCTGCCCCGTTTCGTCAGAAACGATCCCGCGGACGGGCACGAACTTGCCTGCGGCTTTGGTGGTGGCGGGACTATCCGTTTTCTTTTTCAGCACCACGGTCTTGTCGACTACCGAAAAGCTAAATGGCTGGTCGCTCAGGATGTCGCGGAGGGCTTCATGAAGCGGCGCGCCTTTGATGTCTGCAGACACGCGGCGGGCCTCGCTGAGCATGTCCAGGTCGAAGACGAAGAGATACCCGGTTTGTTGCCGGATCTGTTTCATCACATCTTCGAGCGATGAGTTCTTAACGTGGATCGTTACCTGTTGTGCGTATGCCCGGGCCTGGAATTTAAACGTCAGGGCAATACACAGCCACAGCAACGCCTTCGTGGGGAAGCGTAATCGTTGCATTGGGAAATGAATTTTGGTTGCGCGAATCGTAAAGGTCATAGGATCCCCTCCCGTGGCCACGGGACTGGTTTTCCAGTTTTTCTTCAGTGTTTTGTTGTGGTGATTGTTTCTGTTACTTCATCATTTAGGTGTCAAGGAATTACTGTTACGGCTTTATTGTTGATCTCAAAATGTATGCTTCCTGTAGCTTCCAGCATTTTCAGCACATCTTCTATTTTTTCTGTCCTGGATATGGCGCCGCCGTAGTTTCTGCCTTCGGTGTCGCCTTTATATATGATATCTACATCGTACCACCGGGCTATCTGCCGCATGATACCTTTGATATTTCCCTGAATTCGAAACGCCCTTCTTTCCAGGCGATGACGCGGTCTACGTCAGCTTTCCGCACATTGATGCTGTTGCCCGAGCGGCCCATGACTGCCTGGAGGCCGGGAGTAAGCAAGGCTGCATCTCCCCTGCCGGTCACGCGCACGCCGCCTTCGATGAGTGTGGTTTCAATACCGGATTCATCTGCATAAGCCATCACATTGAAGTGGGTTCCGGTTACCTGTACCTGCATATCGTCCGCTTTCACGTAGAAGGGTTGCCAGGGGCGCGAAGCTACTTCAAAATATACTTCGCCTTCTACTTCCACCCTTCTTTCTTTTTCGCTGAATACGGTCGGGAAGCGGATGGACGACGCGGCGTTAAGCCAAACCCTCGACCCGTCGGGCAACACGACCCTGAATTGCCCGCCGCGCGGGGTGCGGATAGTGTTGAACGTAGGCTGCTCGCTGGCGGTAGTGTCGTATTGAACGGCATTGCCGCTCACTTGCGCCTGCAGGCCATGCTGCACGCCGATGGCGCCATTGCCCGAGCGTTCCAGGTCGATCTCGCTGCCGTCGTCCAGCACGAGCACGGCCCGGTCCTTCCCTGGCGTGATGGCGTTGCGGGCGATATTCGCATTATCGCCGCCTCCGTTGCGCTGGGCACGCCAAAGGGCAGTGAGCCCCAGGAACAGCAGCAGGCCGGCCGCTACGGCGCTCCAGGCGATGATCCGGGTGCGGTTGCGGCGGGGCGGTTCTTCTTCCATGATGGTGCTGAGCACTTTACCGGCACTTTCTACCGGCATGCGGTCGGCATCGGCAGGTTCTGTTTCCAGTAAATCCCCGATGGCTTCTTTCAACGCGTCATCCTGTCCGGAAGCCGCTACCAGGTCGAGGAATTCCTTTACCTCTTCAGGAGTAGCCTGTCCGGATTGATACCTTTGGAATAAATGCGCGAATCTCGAAGCTTTCATGCAATGCTTGCTTGTTATGATATGAGACAATAGGAAAATACGGATGGGTTACATCAGGAGAAAAAATATTCCGTTGTTCATTATGGAGAGGAGGATCAGACCGGGAATGTCCATGCGGGCAGTGCAATATTCGCGGATGGAGCGCATGGCGCGGGCCAGGTGAACTTTAACGGTTTCTGGGGATAACTGGAGCAGGTCGGCCACTTCGTGCCGGGGGCGCCCTTCCACTTTGCTGAGGTGGTACACCCGTTCCTGCTGCGGGGGCAGCTGGCGTACTGCGTTTTGCAGCACCCGTTCAAAGTCCCGGGAAAGTACCCGCTCTTCCGTACCCTTGCAGGCGGGCTCTACCACGGAAAGACCGGTTGTCCGCTCCTGGCCAGTTGTTTGAGGCAATTGAATATATGATTACGGGCGGTGGTAAAAAGATAAGCGCGGAAGTAAGTGACCTGGTGGAGGGTATGGCGGGTGAGCCATATTTTCATAAAAACTTCCTGTACGATTTCCTCCGCATAGGTATGGCTGCCCATCAGCCGGAGTGCTGTAGCATAGACACGGTCGCTGTATGCGTGGAATAATTCGGCGAAAGCGGCGCTGTCACCTTCCGATAACCGTATCAGTAAGTCCTGTTCTTGTTTGGTTGACGTGTTCATCACGTGGGATGTGAACTAAAGTAGTGAGAATCACGTTCATCGGTGCGCCTTATCTTCTCATTCTGTAATAGTATTTTAACAAACGTAAAAATCCGCCCTGCGTTGGCTAAGATCAGGCAGGGCGGAGAGGATTGTTGCCGGCGGAAAACGTCCGCCGGCCATTCTATCAACCTATTTATGCGAACTAAAACCTGTATAGTTGTGGGAAACATGACTTTTTCCCGTGTTTGTTTTTTTATGGTGAAATAATCAAATCGTTTTTGCGTATCTCCTGCGATAGGCGGAGTAGAAAATAAGCGGGAAGATGAGGAGCGTCAGTATCGTCGCCGTGATCAACCCTCCTATCACTACCACCGCCAGCGGCTTCTGCGTCTCGGAACCGATTCCGCTGCTCACCGCGGCAGGTATCAAACCTATTGCCGCCATGAGCGCCGTCATAACCACCGGCCGCACCCGTTCTTCCACCCCGCTGCGTATCGCTTCGTTCAGGGGCATCCGGGCCTGGAGGTTTTATGGAACACAGAGATCAGGATCACCCCGTTCTGGATACATATCCCGAACAGCGCAATGAACCCTACTCCCGCCGAGATCCCGAAGTTTATGCCCGTGGCATGCAGTGCGAGAATCCCGCCGATCAGCGCAAAGGGGACGTTCATGAGGATGAGGCCCGCGTCTTTCACGCTTCCCATCATAATGAACAGGATGATGAAGATTGCCACCAGGCTCACCGGCACCACCTGCCCCAGGCGCTTCGTGGCCCGCACCTGGTTCTCGAACTCGCCCGTCCAGCCGATGGAGTAACCCTTGGGCAACTGGATGGACTTATTCACCCTGGCCTGCGCTTCGGCAATGGTACTGCCCAGGTCGCGGTCGCGGACGGAGAACTTCACGCCGATGAAGCGTTTGGTGTTATCCCGGTAAATAAATGCCGGCCCGGTCTGGGTATATATGGTCGCGATCTCTTTCAGGGGTATCTTTTTCCCGTTCATAGCCGGTACCATGAGGTTTTGCAGGTCTTCCTCGTCTTTCCGGTAAGAAGCGTCATACCGCACCCTTACGTCGAACTTGCGCTCGCCTTCGTAGAGCTGGGTGGCCGTCTTCCCCCGATCGCCATTTCGATCACCGCCTGCGCGTCTGCCGTTTTCACGCCGTAAAGGGCCATTTTAGTATCGCTGAGGCGGACGCTCATTTCGGGTTGACCGATATTTCTTAATATCCCCACGTCCTTGATACCCCGCACACCCTGTATCTGTGTGATCACCTGGTTGGCGATGCGGTCGAGCTCGTTGAGGTCGTCGCCATATATCTTCACGGCATTGCTGGCGTTAATCCCCGCAACGGCTTCCGCCACGTTATCGATAATGGGTTGGGAATAGTTGTAAACGACGCCCTGGTATTGCCTGAGCTTCTTGTCCATTTCCTCCACCAGCTGATCCATGGTGATCTTGCGTTCCCATTCTTTTTGGGTTTCAGGTTCACCTGGCACTGCACATAGTAGAACCCGCTGGGGTCTGTGCCGTCGTTGGAGCGGCCCGTCTGCGACAGCACCCGTTCACTTCCGGGAAGCTGCCCAGTTCTTTCCTGAACTTGCGGACGAACTCCACGGTTTCATTAAGCGACATGCTCATGGGGAGTTTCGCCTCCACCCACAGCGCCCCTTCATTGAGCTGTGGCAGAAACTCTGAGCCTAGAAATTTCGCGGAACCGAAACTGGCCCCCATGAACAATACCGCTATGATCAACGATAATTTCTTATGACCGTACGTCCAGTTGAAGCCGCCCATGACGATGCGGTTGAAGAAGTTCACCACCGGGTTGTGCTTCTCGCGGACGTTCTTATTGAGTAATATGGATGTCAATACCGGCACGAGCGTGAGCGTAAAGAGCAGCGCGCCCAGCAGCGCGAAGCCCAGCGTCCAGGCCAGGGGCGAGAACATCTTGCCTTCTACCTTCTGGAAAGAGAAGATGGGTATCAGGGAAATGATGATGATCAGTTTAGAGAAGAATACCGCTTTGCCCAGTTCCCCTCCCGTCTTCTTGATCCAGCCCAGCTTGGCCATCCGGTTGAATTTCTCCATCCCGAAATGCTTCGCTTTATGGTCGAGCATCACGAATATCCCTTCTACCATCACCACCGCCCCGTCAATGATGATCCCGAAGTCGATGGCGCCCATGCTGAGCAGGTTGGCGCTCATGCCTTTAGCTTCAGGCAGATGAAGGCGAATAGCAAAGAAAGCGGAATAATGATCCCCACGATCAGCGTCGTCCGCCAGTCGGCCATGAAGAGAAATACGATAACCGTGACGAATACGATCCCTTCCAGCAGGTTATGCATCACGTGTCCGTACAGTATTTCATGAGCACGTCCCGGTCATAGAAGGTCTCCATTTTAATGTCTGACGGCAGCACCTTCTCGTTCAGCTCGTGCACCTTGTCTTTGATCCGGGCCAGCACTTCCGAGGGGTCTCTCCTTTCCGCATGACCACGATCCCTTCCACTACGTCGTCTTTATCGTCCAGTCCTACCTGTCCTACGCGCGGCAGTGAAGTCTCCCTTACGCTGGCCACATTCTTGACGAGAATGGGCGTGCCGTCAATATTTTCTATGATGATATTCCCGATGTCCTGGATGTTATCCAGCAGCCCGATCCCGCGAACCACATACGCCTGTCCGTTCTTCTCGATCACGTCGCCGCCCACGTTGATATTGCTTTGGGCCGCGGCCTGGTAAAGCTCGAGCGGGGTGATGTCGTATTTTGCCAGTTTGATGGGGTCGGCGGTGATTTCATAGATCTTTTCCTGTCCGCCGAAGGCGACAACATCCGCCACGCCCGGAACGCTCCGCAGCTGCCGGTCGATCACCCAGTTCTGATATGTAAGCAGGCTGCGGGAATCGCGGTGGGGGCTTTTCAGCCAGTACCGGAACACTTCCCCTGTAGGCCCGTAAGGCGGCTGTACTTCCGGCTCCACCCCGTCGGGCAGCGAGACCGTCCGCAGCATGTTATTGACCTGTTGACGTGCAAAGAAGTCTTCCACATCGTCGTCGAAGATGATCTTGATGACGGAGAGGCCGAACATGGTAATGGAGCGGACGCTGGTCTTCTTCTGGACGCCGTTCATGGATATCTCCAGCGGCGTGGTCACAAAACGTTCCACCTCCTCCGCACTGCGCCCGTTCCATTCCGATACGATAATGATCTGCGTATTGGTTACATCCGGGAAGGCTTCGATAGGCGTGTGGAGATAGGCGGTAACCCCGCCTACGGTCAGCACCGCCAGCATGAAGAACACGAAGAACCGGTTCCGCAGCGAGAAGCCTACTATATTTTTAATGAATTTGTTCATGTGGTTAGTCGTTCAGGGCGTCGTAAATAAGCAGCTGGTTCCGGGAGATGACACGCTCTCCGGGCTGTAGGCCGCGGCTGATGTAGGTGATGTCGTTGAGCGACCGGGCCACCTTCACCTCGCGGGTGTCGATATTATTCCGGTCGCGGAATACCATCACGAAATTCTTGCCCTTGTCGAAGATGACGGCCGAACTGGGGATCGCCGGCAGCTCCGCGCCTTCCCGGTATTTCAGCAGCACGGTAGCGAACATTTCCGGCTTCAGCAGCATGCCTTCGTTATTGAGGCGGATGCGGACCTGCATGGTCTTTGTTTCGGGGTCCAGCACGTTGTACACCTTGTCTATCTTTCCATGGAAAGTCTTATCGGGGTAGCTGATGGTGGTCACTTCGGCAGGGTAACCCTCCTGAACCCTGGCGATATCCGTCTCAAAAACGTTGGCCATGATCCAGACTTCATCCAGTTCGGAGATGGTGAACATATGGGCGCTGTTGTCGCCGCGGAGCTCCATGCCGTTATTAATATTCTTCTCTATGATATATCCGCTGATGGGCGCCGTGACGATAGATGTAGAGCCGCTGCCCTTTCGGTACAGCCTCATCAGCTCGTTCAGCCTGCCGATTTCCGCGCGCGCTTTGTTGCGCTCTTCTTCTGCGTTGAGTACGTCTTTCTGGGTGGAGAGCTGGCTCTGGTAGAGGTCCTGCGCTACTTTAAGCCCTTTCTCCGCGATGGCCAGGTCAGAGTTGGCATCGGCCAGTTGCTTATCGTAGTCGGCGATCTCACCGCTTTGGATCACGGCGAGTACCTGTCCTTTTTGACGTAGTCGCCGAGCTGAACTTTAATGTCTTTCACGTAGCCGCTCACGATGGGATAGAGTTTGAGGACCTTGCTAAGGTCGGGCGACACTTTGCCGGACAGGCGCAGTTCATTTTCCACGGGCCGGATGGCCGTAGTGTCTATCTGGATGGTAGCCAGCATGGTATCGCTCAGGGCGAAGGCGGTCTTTTCGGTATCTTCCGCCTGGGTGTGCTTGCATCCGCCGAAAGCGGCCGCAGCGGCAGCCAGCAGCAGGGGAATCGTATATGTTTTCATGCGTGTCATGGCAACGTGTTGAATAATTGCGTCCCGGTGGTATAGTTCAGTTCTTCGTATGCGAGGACGCGGTCGCTGAGGAACTTGTTGGCGTGCAGGATGTGCTCGCTGTAACTATTGAAGTAATCGATGAACTGCAGCAAGGATATATTGCCCTTCCTGAAGTTTGCGGCCACTTCTTCTATAAGCCGGGTGTATTCGGCGTTGAAGGATTTGAGGTCTGGCCATTCGGTGCCCTTTTCCAGGAACTGTATCTTTTGCAGCGCGTTGGCGACTTCCGCCCGAACGGTCAGTTGCTGCTGGTCCACCTCGGCCGTCTGTGCCTTCACTTCTTGCGCGGAGGCTTTTATATTGCCCTGGTTCCGGTTCCAGAGCGGAGATCTACGCCTACGGTAAGCCCGATGAAGTTATCGATGTAGCTGCCCCGGCGGTCGTAAGCGGCACCAAGATGGAGGTCCGGCACAGCGAGCGCCTTTTGAAGGCGGTTGTTCATTTTCGAGGCCTGCAATTGCCGGTCTGCCAGTTGCAGGTCTGGCCGGTTAGCGAGCGCGGTGTCTGTGAGGGATGGAAGGTTGAGCGCCGCCATATTATATCGCTGCAGCACATCGGGCGAAGCATCCGGTTCCACGGGTTCCGTGCTGCCGATAAGGAGTTGGAGGCGCAGGGAGGCGGCCATTTCTTCCTGGCGGAGGTCGGTGTAGTCATTGGCGATGCCGACCTGCAGGGCCTGTAAACGGATGACGTCCGCATGCGCCACGCTCCCGCTGGCGTCTGCGCTCCGGTAGGCTTCCAGGATGCGCTGGAGATTGTTCAGCTGGTCGCGGAGCGTCTTTTCGGACTCTTTCAGAAAGTAGAGCTGGTAGAAGCTGGTGCGGAGCTCCAGGCGGAGGGTGCGCATCAGTTCAGAGAAAGCGGCGGCAGACGCTGAAGCATTCCATCGTGCCAATTGCACCTGCTTGTTCCGTTTGCCTGCCAGGAGGATAATCTGTTCCACATTACCTTCCAGCTGTCCACCGCCGCCGATGTGAAAAGGCTGCACCTTATCGAGGGAACCGAAGCCTAAGGTCCCTGACAAGGTCGGGTTATCCCACTTCTTCGCCTGGTCTGCCAGCGCCTCCGCGGCATCAACACGGTACCGTTCGGCCAATAACCGGAAGTTGCGTTGCAGGAATTCCTGTTCGGCCTGCGCCAGCGTTAGCTTGCGGGCCTCCTGGGAAAATCCTTTCAGGGTGAAGAAGAAAATAAACGGGAGAACGATGAGCCTTTTCATGACACAAAGCTCCATACCGGTCATTAAAGCCGGCTTTAAAGCGAATTAAAAAGACCTTAAAAATAATTTTAAGATATAATGTGGGGTAACTGCACCGTGAACGTGCTGCCTTCTCCGGGGATGGAGAATACCGTCAACCGGCCGTCGTGGAGATCGGTAATACGCCGGCAGATAGACAATCCCAGCCCATGGCCCCTCGCCTGCTGGGCATTGGTGCCGCGGAAGAATGGCTCGAAGATCTTCTCCTGCTCGCCGGAAGGGATCCCTGGCCCGCGGTCTTTCATATGCACCAATATGTATTTGTCATTAAAATCTATGATCACCCGCGCCGAAGCGTCTTCAGAGAACTTACAGGCATTATCGAGCAGGTTGATGAATAAAATCCTCAGCAGCGCCTCGTTCCCGTTGCATGTGATCATCTCATCCTGCTCAGGCTCCCTGAGAAACTGGATGTCAACCTTTCCGACAGATTTCCACTTCCGCCGCACAAAGTCCGCCGTATCCCACAACAGTTCATCCACCCGCACGGGCGTGAATGCAAACTCCTGCCGGTTCATTTCGGATTGCGCCAACTGGAGCAAACCATTGGTCAGTTCGCTCAGCCCCTCCGCGTCTTCCAGCACGGAATTCAATACCGCTTCATATTCCGGCCCGGTGCGTTCCTTGGCCAGCGTTACCTGCAACTGGCTGATGATAGAGGCCAGCGGCGTTCGCAATTCATGACTGGCGTTGCTTACGAAGCTTTTTTGAAGGTCGAACGAGTGGCTGAGCCGCGCGAGCATCGTATTGAAGTTGTTCCCCAGTTGCGCGATCTCGTCGCTGCCTTTGATCTCCACGCGTTTGTCCTGCAGGTTGTTGGCGTTAATCGAATCCGCCTGCTCCACGAGCCGGTCAATGGGCTGTACCATCTTCCGCGCGAAGAAATACCCGACGCCAACGAGCAGCACTACCCCTACTATCAACTCGAAAAGCAGGATGCGCCGCAGGTTCTGGAGGTTCTGGAATCCATACTTATCGAAGGAGGAAACGAGCACCAGCACGCTGATATTCCCTTCCGTATAGTATATACCCGCCAGCTCCCCTGCGACTCGTTGCGGATAAAGGAACCATTGGCCTTAATATGATCCAGCAACGCCCGGGGTACGCGCAGCGCGGAGTCCTTGACGTTCGTATAGAGGAGGTCGTAGTTGTCGCTGTAAACGAGGATCGTTTCCTGGTAAAGGTCCTGGAAGGTCGTTTTATCCAGTTTGCGCAGCAGCCCGATCTGCACCTGGTCATTCTCGATGATCACGCTGCCGATGGAGCGGGCGCGGTATTCCAGGCGCTCCAGTACTCGTCCCGCCGGGATTTGGCGGAAAAGTAATAGGCCAGCACGGCGAATGCGATCAGCAGGAAGGCGGCCGACAGCGTATAGTAAATCGCTATTTTGTATTTGATCTTCAAGCGGCGTCAGGATTCGTCCGACAGGAAATAGCCCATCCCCGTTTTGGTATGCAGTAATTTTACTTCGAAGTCTTTGTCTATCTTTTTGCGGAGAAAGTTGATGTACACCTCGATCACGTTGGTGCCCGTATCGAAGTCGATGTTCCAGACTTTTTCTGCGATGGTCATTTTGGAGATGACCTTTCCTTTATGAAGCGCCAGCAATTCCAGCAGCTGGTATTCTTTGGCGGTTAGCGGTATCTTTTTCCCGGCGCGCCAGGCCTCCTTGCGTTCCCTGTCGATTTCCAGGTCGCCGATAAGCAGCTTATCGTTGCGCACATGGCTCACCTCCGCGCCGGCTCTTTTAAGAAACACCCGGATGCGCGCCAGCAGCTCGCGGAAGTCGAAGGGTTTTACGAGGTAATCGTCCGCCCCCAGTTCAAAGGCCTGCATCTTGTCGTCCATACCACCCAGCGCGGTCAGCATGATGACGGGCACTTTATTGTTGCGCCGGCGGATGAGCTCGCAGATTTCATATCCGTTGCTGTGGGGAGATTGAGATCGAGGATGACGAGGTCGTAGTCGCCGCTGGTGGCGAGGCTTTTGCCCATGCGCCCGTCGTAGGCCACTTCCACTTCGAAGCCGTTCTCTTCCAACCCCATGCGCACGGCGTTGGCTACTTTCACTTCATCTTCTACGATCAGTATCCTTTGCATGGCGCTAATCTAGGAAAAAATGATTTAATGGCCGGAATGGCGCTGGTGTTTGCGGTTGGGGAGCACATTCCCCTCGCCCATTCAATACGTTCCTCCATGGGGAACTGCCGGACCTTGCAGTCCGCTATCTGGCAATGGCGGCAGCTTTGGGGATGCAGGGGTCCGGGTGGATGAAGAACTCCACTTCATTTGCCCCCAGCTCGCGGCTTACGCAGCTTTCCATGATCTTGAGCTCTTCGTGCACCTCGCTGAGGTTGAGGTACCAGGGCAAGGTTACATGACAATCTATATGATAGTTGTTCCCGTATTGCTGCACACGCATATTATGCACATCTATCCAGGCAGGCCTGCGGTTGCGGTTGAGGATGTCCGCCACCTTGTCCACCACCTTCATATCGGTTTCGTCCATGAGCCCGCTGATGGACTGCCGCATGAGCTGGTATCCCTTCCGAAGGATCAGCACGGCAACGATCACAGACACGAGCGGGTCTATCCAGGTAAGCCCGGTAAACTTCAGGATCAGCAACGCCACGATGAGCGCCAGGGAGCTGTACATATCGGTCATGAGGTGCTGCCCGTTGCCGGAAAGGGTAATGGAACCCAGCTTCTTTCCGGAGCGGATAAGGAAGAGCCCGAGCAGCCCGTTGACTACGGCCGTTCCGCCGATCATCCACAAACCGTTGTCGATCTGCTCCAATCCGGGGTGCGCGAAGAAGAACTGCCCCGCCTTGAAGAGGATCAGCACGCCGGCGATGAAGATCATGGCGCCTTCGAACCCGATGGAGAAGAACTCCACTTTGCCGTGCCCGTAAGGATGGTTTTCGTCTTTGGGCTTGCCCGCGAGGTAAATGCTGTAACAGGCGAATGCGCCGGCTACGACGTTGATGATGGATTCCAGGGAGTCGGAAAGGATGGCTACGGAATGCGTGAGGAAGTACGCCGCGAATTTCGCGATGGTAAGCAACAGGCTGACGCCGAGCGAAAGCAGAATAATGCGGAGTTCCTTCCTGATCAATTCGGGTAGATTTGTTGTACTAAGAACAAAGAAAATGAAAAACTGTTAAATGCGCGGTAATTACCTTTAGGGCTATGAAAATCAGATCGCTGCTTTTGAAGCGCACAGCCGCGAACAGGCGTTGGCGGTTATGGCGTACATCGGCAAAGCGCCGCGCGCATGGCGGAACTGGTGGATCTCTTCCTGCACGATGAGTACCGGGTGGTACAGCGCGCCGCCTGGCCGCTGAGCCTTGTGGCGGAAAAGTACCCGGAGATGGTGGCGCCGCATTTGGAGGTGATGGTCCGCCGGATGGATGATCCCGGCATACCGGTATCGGTTAAACGGAACGTGGTGCGGGTGTTGCAGTTCCTGGAAGTGCCGGAGCCGCTGCATGGCCGGGTGATGGATGTGTGTTTCCGGTTTTTGGAAGACCCGCAGGAGAAGGTGGCCGTGCGCGCATTCTCCATGACGGTGCTGGCCAACCTGGCGAAAACGTACCCGGATATCCGGCAGGAGATCGTGTTGCTGATCGAAGATCAGTTGCGCGGGGAGCAACGCCGGGATTCGTCAGCAGGGGAAAGAAAACGCTGAAGGCGCTGTCGCGCTTAGGGCAAAGAAAGCTGACCGGAGTGCGTTGTGCGCTCCGGTCAGCTATATCATGTAGCGGGCAGGGATTAGTTGCCGCTGGGTTTGTTAGCGTCAGGCTTGGGCGTGGCGTACTTGATCTCGATAGGACGGCGTACGGGCGGCTGCTGCGGCTGGGAAGGCTGCTGATCGCGGGGCTCACGCGGTTCGCGGGGCTCCCGGGTTCACGCGGTTGCGGTGCGGGCTGGTCGCCGCCTTCTTTCGGCTCTTTGGGAGCTTTCGTCGCCTTCTTGCTGGATTTGGGCGCGAAGATGGCGATCATGCGCTTACCTTCCATGAGGGGCATGCCTTCGAGGGCGCCTACTTCGGCGAGGCGCTCGGCGAACTTCAGCAGGATGAGCTCTCCGCGCTCCTTGAACATGATAGCACGGCCTTTGAACTGCACGTAAGTTTTCACTTTGTTGCCTTCCTTGAGGAATTTCTCGGCGTGCTTAGCCTTGAAGTCGAAGTCGTGATCGTCGGTATTAGGCGTGAAGCGGATTTCCTTCACCTCGCTCTTATGAGCGTTGGCCTTCATTTCCTTCTCCTTCTTCTTCTTCTCGTAAAGGAATTTATTATAATCGATGATCCGGCAAACAGGAGGCGCGGCATTGGGGGAGATTTCCACCAGGTCAAGCTGTTGGTCCTGCGCCATGCGGAGGGCTTCCTCTGTGCTGTAAACGCCCGGCTCAACATTATCGCCCACGAGCCTTACTTCCGGAACGCGGATCATCCTGTTGGTACGATGTTCCTGTTGTTGTTCTCTTCTGAAGTTGGGGTTTCTGCCCCTGAAATTTGGTCTTGGTCCTTGTTGCATTAAAATGTTTGTTAGTAAAAAGAGTGATGCTGACGGTGGACTAGTTTAAACCGGCATACCACACATTGGTTAAAATTGTTTTATTAAGAACAAAAGGATTATTCAAAAGGTTTTCTGTTAATCACTTCATCCTGCACGAGGCTGATAAAGCCGTCAACGTCCATGGTTCCGAGGTCTCCTTTCGACTGGCGGCGCACTGCCACTTTGCCGTCTGTCTCCTCTTTTTCGCCCAGCACCAGCATGTATGGAATTTTTGCCAGTTCGGACTCACGGATCTTCTTACCGATCTTTTCGTTCCTATCGTCAATTTCAGCGCGAATTTCGGCTTTTTTGAGCAATTCAGCGACTTTTTCTGCATATGGCACGAACTTGTCGCTGATAGGCAGGATCTTAGCCTGAACAGGTGTCAGCCACAGCGGGAACTTGCCGGCGCAATGCTCGATCAGTACGGCGATGAAGCGCTCCAGCGAGCCGAAAGGCGCGCGGTGGATCATCACGGGGCGGTGCGGCTTGTTATCGGGCCCGATGTACTCGAGCTCGAAGCGCTCCGGCAGGTTATAATCCACCGGATGGTACCCAGCTGCCATTTACGGCCCAGGGCGTCTTTCACCATGAAATCAAGTTTCGGGCCATAGAAAGCGGCTTCGCCGTATTCCACCACCGTGCGCAGGCCTTTTCTGCGGCCGCTTCGATAATGGCCTGCTCGGCACGCTCCCAGTTCTCGTCGGAACCGATGTATTTGCTGCGGTCTTCCTGGTCGCGCAGCGATATCTGGGCGGTATAATCCGTAAAGTTGAGGCTCTTGAATACATACAGCACCAGGTCGATCACCTTGATAAACTCGTCTTTCACCTGGTCGGGACGGCAGAAAAGGTGCGCATCGTCCTGGGTAAAGCCCGCACGCGGGTCAGGCCGTGGAGCTCGCCATGCTGTTCGTAACGGTACACGGTACCGAACTCCGCGAGGCGGACCGGCAGGTCTTTGTACGACTTGGGAGAGGCTTTGTAGATCTCGCAGTGGTGCGGGCAGTTCATCGGCTTCAGCAGGAACTCCTCGCCTTCTTCAGGCGTGTGGATGGGCTGGAAGCTGTCTTTGCCATATTTCTCGTAGTGGCCGGAGGTCACATAAAGTTGTTTGCTGCCGATGTGAGGGGTCACAACGGGGAGGTACCCGCTTTCTACCTGGGCGCGTTGCAGGAAAGACTGCAGGCGCTCGCGGAGCATGGCGCCTTTGGGCAGCCAAAGGGGCAGGCCCAGGCCTACGCGCTCGGAGAAGGCGAACAGTTCCAGCTCTTTACCCAGCTTACGGTGGTCGCGCTTCTTGGCTTCCTCGATGAGCGTCAGGTATTCGTCGAGCTCCTTCTGGGAAGGAACGTGATCCCGTAGATGCGGGTCAGCATCTTGTTATTTTCATTGCCTTGCCAATAAGCGCCGGCGATGTTGGTCAGTTTAACGGCCTTGATGAAACCGGTGCTGGGGATGTGCGGCCCGCGGCAGAGGTCCGTAAAGGCGCCCTGGGTGTAGAAGGTAATGGAGCCGTCTTCCAGCTTTTCAGCAGGTCCAGCTTGTAGGGGTCTCCTTTTTCCTTGAAGTAAGCAATGGCGTCAGCTTTGCCCACTTCCTTGCGAACGTAGGCGTTATTCTGTTTAGCCAGTTCGTTCATTTTGGCTTCGAGCTGGCGAAGCTCCTCGTCGGAGATCTGCCGGCCGTCCAGGTCCACATCGTAGAAGAAGCCGCCGTTCTCCAGCGGGGACCGTAGCCGAATTTCACTCCCGGGTACATGCTTTCCAACGCTTCCGCCATCAGGTGCGCCGAGGAGTGCCACATGGTAGCCTTACCGTCCGCATCCGTCCAGGTCAGCAGCTGAAGCGTGCCGTCTTTCGAAATGGGGCGGGTGGCGTCTACCACCTGACCGTTAACCTTAGCGGCCAGCACCTTGCGGGCCAGCCCTTCGCTGATGGATTTCGCGATGTCCAGTGCAGTTACGCCTTGCTCATACTGTCTTACAGCGCCATCCGGGAATGTAATGTTGATCATAAATCCTTTTCTCAAATAAAATGCATGCGAAATTACAAAATCCGCAACGAATTTGAAAATCCCCGTGAATTGATTTAAATCAGCGGGATACGAATGCATGCGAATTACGATAATGCCCCTGAATTGTCCATGCAGCCGCCCCTATCCTGCCCCGGTTTTCCTATTTTTGCGCCATGCAGACCATGGCCGACAAGATTATCGACTTCAATACCCATCTTTCCTACCACGGCAAGCTCCCGGCAGGTATCCGCATCATGAACCCCTTCGCGGAAAACCCTCCGTCATCCCGGTCATGGAGCAGTTCTACCGGAAGTTCTATGGCGACCATCATCAGCGCCGTATGATCATCGGCATCAATCCCGGCCGCTTCGGCGCCGCGCTCTCCGGCGTGCCGTTCACAGACTCCGCCCGCCTTGCAGCCCCCTGCGGCATCTCGTACCCCGGTTTTAAATCGTACGAAGTGTCCTCCGTCTTCGTATACGATGTAGTCGCCGCTTTTGGTGGACCGGAAGCCTTTTACCGGGATGTTTACATTGGCTCCATGTGCCCCCGGGCTTCACCATCCAAAAGCCCGGAGGTAAGGAAGTCAACTACAACTACTACGACAGCAAGCCCCTCACCTCGGCGGTTTACGGATTTATGGTTGAGAGCCTCCGCAAACAGGTGAACTTCGGCCTGGACCGGGAAGTAGCATATGTATTGGGTACAGGCAAGAATGCAGCGTTTGTGGAAAAGGTGAACGCGGCGGAGGGTTCTTCAAAAGCTCATTCCCCTCGAGCATCCCCGTTTTATCATGCAATATAAACTGAAAAGCAAGCAGTTGTATATCGATAAGTACCTGGAAGCACTGGCTTACGGGCGTTAAGACATCATGACAATTCTCAGCCCAATTGTCATCTAACCGTATGGTAACCGTATTGCAGCTGTATTAAAACCATAGTATATCCGTATGGTAATACCAATACCGTATCTGTACCGCATCTCTATTTCCGGTATTTCAGGAGGGCAAACCTATGGGTAAAGTAAGGGATACTGTAGGGTTCATGTATATCTAGTGTATATCAAATGGTACTCCAGTCAATACAGTAAAGGATTTGGAGGGAAAAAGGAGGGAAAGAGGAGGGAAAGAGGAGGGATTCCTTACCCCACAGGCAGATATGGCTTTCATCTTAAGGAATCCTAAAAGAAACGTAATCAATAGGTTATCTAAATTATACTACAAAACGCTACAAAATAAGTGAATACGGCGTTTTTTTTTTTCCTGCCCGGGCTTACCGCTACATTTGGAATAGTTCTTTGACATATTGTTACCGGATGATCGCAGTTTTTATCATGTTGGGGCGATTTGCTTTTAATCTGCTGGAAAATAGCGGCTTATGCCCTTATTGTAATGTTCACGTCTGCCGCTCGTCTGCCGCTCGTCTGCCCTTCGTCTGCCCTTCGTCTGCCCTTCGTCTGCCCGGCGTTCCCTGAAAGTGAGCCAATAATTTGCATGTAATGGCAACTATGGTATTCCTTCATCAGGCACTAGTGGATGGTATCTTTGGGGATCATACATGTGGAATTTGTACCATAAGGGTTGTCGAGATAAGAAGTATCCCCAGCCAATAAGCCCCATGTCCACCGAAAGCTTCCGGACAATGATACCGGTATACCGTAACGCCAACGGCACCCGTCTGCCGCAACAGGTCATACAATTGCTCCGAAGCCATTTCGAAAGAATGCCGCCGCCCTCGATCCCACCATGTTCCAGTTCCAACCCCGCCAGCTCCGCCGAAATACTCCCGGTATTCAATTCCAGGGCGCCCGCATGGGCAGAATCCAGTCCGCTACGATACAACGGCAGGCTATCTATCCGCTGCCGCATGATCCGGGCCGCGGCATCCGCCAGCAGGGTATCCCCGCCGCCAGTGCGTCAGACAGGATCTTATACCCGTCCATCACCCCGTGCATCGAGTCTTTCAGCATCGCAGGGATCGCGATGCCGGAGAATTCCACCACCGGGTTCTCCCCTTCTCCCGCCGGCGCCTTCACCGGCTGGGTACAGGACGCAACCGCAAGTAGTATCATGCTCCCGTAAAACGTTAATTTCCCGCCCATAGAATCATAGTTTCCAACAAATATAGATGGAAAAAATTGACTATCTTTGCGGGCTTATATCGATTTCAACATGCTCATAGCACTGCAGGACATCACATTCGAATTCGGCGCAAGGACCATCTTAGAAGACAGCACCTGGCACATCGTACCCGGCGACCGCGTAGGCCTCATCGGCCTTAACGGGACCGGCAAATCCACGCTGCTCCGTATCATCAACGGAGAATACACCATCTCCAAAGGCAGCGTCAATAAAGCCAAAGATCTTACCATCGGCTTCTTCAACCAGGACCTCCTCAGCTTCGAATCCGACGAATCCATCCTCAGCGTGGGCATGACCGCCTTCGAAAAGGCCGTTAAAGTGGAAAAGGAACTCGAAGAACTGACCAAAAAGCTGGAGACTTCGGAAGACGAAGCCCTCCTCATGGAATACAGCGAGAAACTCCACGAATTCGATATCCTCGACGGTTACAACATCCGCCACAAAACCGCCACCGTGCTGGAAGGCCTCGGCTTCTCCACCGCGGATCTGGACCGCCCCTACAGCGAGTTCTCCGGCGGATGGCGCATGCGCGTGCTGCTGGCGAAGCTCATCCTCCAGCATCCCGACGTGCTCATGCTCGATGAACCGACGAACCACCTCGACCTTCCCTCCATCGAATGGCTGGAAAAATACCTTTCCAACTACGACGGCGCCGTGATCATCGTATCGCACGACCGCTTCTTCCTCGACCGCATGGTCAATAAGATCGTGGAGCTGTACCAACAGGAACTGCATCACTACGCCGGAAATTACGAGGATTACGAGTCCGAAAAGGCCCTCCGCCGCGAACTGCAACAGCGCGCTTTCGAGAACCAACAGGATTATATCCGCCAACAGGAACGATTCATCGAACGATTCAAAGCCAAAGCCTCCAAGGCCGCACAGGCGCAGTCGATCATGAAACGCCTGGACAAACTGGAACGCGTGGAGCAGGTAGATAACGGTCCGTCGAAGATCCGCATGAACTTCAGCGTAGACAAGATCCCCGGCAAGATCCTCTGCACCCTCAACGGCGTGTCCAAGGCCTACGGCCCCCTGCGCATCCTGCAGAACGCCCGCGCGGAGATCAACCGGGGCGATAAGATAGCCCTCATAGGCGCAAACGGTAAAGGTAAATCCACCCTCCTGCGCGTGATCGCCGGTACCGACAGCTTCGAAGGCGAGCGCGTGCCGGGCCATAACGTGGTGCCCAGCTTTTATGCTCAGCACCAGCTGGAATCACTGCACCTCGACAATGAGATCCTCGAAGAACTGAAAAGCTGCGCCAGCGGGAACACCGAAATGGAGCTCCGCGGGCTTCTCGGTGCTTTCCTCTTCCAGGGCGACGATGTCTTCAAGAAAATCCGTATCCTCTCCGGCGGCGAGAAAGCCCGCGTGGCACTGGCCAAGGTGATCATCAGCAAAGCCAACTTCCTGCTGCTCGACGAACCGACGAACCACCTGGATATGAACTCGGTAGACATGCTCATCGACGCTTTAGGTAAATACGAAGGCAGCCTCGTGCTCGTGAGCCACGACCGTTACTTCGTTAGCCGCACCGCCAATAAGATTTGGGAGATCGTTGACGGTGAGATCAAGCAATTCGACGGCACGTATACCGAATGGGAAGAGTGGAAGAAGCGCATGGCCGCACAGGCCGCGCCCGCCAAGCCCGAAAAGGAAAAGAAATCCGCCCCGCCCCGTTCAGCAACCGGTAAAGGCGCCGGTCGATAATAACCTGAAAAAGGAACTCCAGAAGCAACAACGCCAGGTACAAAACCTGGAAAAGCAACTGGGCGACCTGAAAGCCAAAGTAGAGCAGCTGGAAGCCGACATGGCCAACCCGGACATCTATGCCGACAAGGCCAAATTTAAAACCACAGAAACCAGCTACAAAACCGCTTCGGCAGAACTGGCGAAAGCAACAACCGAATACGAAACCGCTTTCGAGAAAGTGATGGAGCTGGAAGATAAGATACAGGGCTGATAAAACAGATTTAAATATCAATCCCCGGTCGCAATGCGCCGGGGATTTTTTATGGCTGACGGCCTGTTTACATATTGTCAAAAGAGGTAATTTCATAATTAACACCTGGCAGGAAGGTGACGTTGTCGCCTGATTTGAGCTGCTGGAAAGTGGTGCCGTCACTCAACCAAAATCCGCAGAAGGTCCGGGCAAAAGCAGGGTTGGGATTCCAGATGATTTTAAAGGTCCCAACGGGTACATAAGACGTTTCCGTAGAGCCGGACATAACAGGTTTGAACTGCCTCCTGTAAAAGGTATGCTCGTCCTGCACCAGGGTAACGTCAATCGTTGTAGGCGCATCGGCAAACCATATGCCGGTATGCTTGAGCCGTACGTGCTGAAGTGGTGATGGACATTGGCTGCCAAGTACAGGTATGACCTCTCCGGTCCCACCATTCAACTGAGCCTCCAGGTTATCGTTCTGATAATCGGTTGAACCTAGCGTAAATGAGCCGCCGAACAGTACCCTGTTAAAACTGTAATATCCGGAGTTGGGTGGACAGTCCAGTTGATAGAATGTTGCCATCCGGGGTGTATTGGCCATGTACCAGAGATTGATGGCGTTTGTAGAGAACGCATCAACATAGCCATAGTCCATTTGTTTGATGATTTTTTTCTGGTAATCCCGGACACGCGCCAGCCTGCCAAAATGATCGTATTCGTAGTAATTAGTATTGCCTTCCGGGCTTGTCATACTGGTAACTCCAATTAATGGAAGGTATGTGAATGAATTGACAAGGTTGCCGGAGCCTGTCCGGAGATCATTTAGTTCGGCGATCAGTTCGGGCTCACCGGGCGGCGCCTCCAGGACAGAAGGATTAACGAGGCTTGAGGCGGTAGCGTGTGTCATGCCTTTTACTTCCGCTACCGGATATAATGAATTATATCCCCATAGATATGCGGTAATGATCCCATCCTTTCCTGTCTTTTGAGTAAGGTTACCCACTGGGTCATAACTGTCGAATGTCATTTCCGTGACCCCGGCACCGCCATTGATCGAGGTTTGGATGGAGGCCGGCGCGTAATTGCCTGTCCCGCCAGTGAATAGGCCATAGTTCGTAGTTGTTTTGCGTATAGATGAATTAACGGTGCTTGTTTCTTCGATCACCGGCGATATGATATTCTTCGTAACCATATTCGCATACGTCGTTTGAGAAGTAAAATCGTATGGATACTTAAGCAGTCGCGTCACAGACTGATTTTTGCTATTGGTGGTCACGATGCGCGTAGGTTGCAGATATCCGGATTATCATAGTAATAGGTGTTGGTTTTCGTTAGGCTTTCCAAACCGCTGAAAGTGGTTTCTACTGTAGTCTGTGGCAGCAACTTGCCTATTTTAATCTGATACTGGCCGGCAATATAATCCGATTGTGTCCTTAACTGCGTACCAGAATTGAATTCAAAGTTTATATCATAGAGGATCTGCGGATTTAGTGTACCATTTAATGTTCCAGGCAATGGACTGTATATGTTCTGTAAATAGGCATACACAACCCTCACCTGCTGTGGATTAAATACAGCGGTATAAGTATACGATTGTTGATGTACAGGTTGATACAATCCGTTATTGTTCTTAAAGGCTGTAACGGACTGAAGGGCGCCCATTGGCCAATCGGAATAATAGTAGGGGATATTTGTGCCTGTTACTAATGAAGGCATATTTTGATAGAAGGTGAAAGCCCAGGGGCTCATATACTTGTGAACGGTTTTTCCGGATACAGCTCCGTGATCGCGGTTGTATTCCGTTACTTGAGTATAGTAGATCGGTGATCCATTCTGATAAGTAAGATCCTGGTTGCTGGCAGGGAAATATGTAACCTTTCGCTCGGAAGTCTTGATGCTCATGCAGGTTTTATTTAGGCACGGCGGCGCAGAGGGTGATGATCCTCCATCGAAATAAAGTGTATGCTGCGCACTGGATGTAGCCTCGAATCCGGTTGAGTTGGGGCGGAAAGTACTGGACGGATTTGTCCGCAGCAGTCCCGTCCCATCTTCGTTCTCCCCATATACATAGTACTTTTGGGAAACCGGAAGCGGATCGATGCCATTGAAATTACTGATGGTTCTTATCCGAAGACCGCCTGCATACCGGGGCAATAACGACTGATAACTACCGAATGTTTGATGTAAGCGATACTGATTCAACTCAAAAGCAAAATCCGTATAACCGCCGGTAGGGTATATAATGCGTTGCAGCATACCGTTTTGTGCCTTGACCTCACTGGGATATTCTTTCAGGTTGTCATTCCCGAACGAGAAAGTGGCGTTTGTGCCGACTCCCGAGCAAGCACTTGATATACTGGATACATAGAAATACGGTATCGACTGTTTCGGGATATCGAGGGTATAGTCGCTGTTATACCGCATGTAGTAATCCTTCGTGTTATCATTATAGAACCCCAGGTATCACCACCCAGGAGATGGCTTCCCAGGCAAACTTTCGTTTTGTATAGAAAAGCATACCGCTCTGCCGGTAGTGAGGCCGATCCAAGGTGCAGCGAATCAAGATACAATGTGCCATTGAAGTTATCTCCGTTATGCCACCTGGCGTCTGTCAGATTCGTGGGAGGAGTATATTGTGAAAAGAGGGTTACTTTTTCACCACCTGCTGTTGAGCGTTCCTGAGCTGAATGGTCGAGAGTTGATCGCTGCCGGTGAAAAGGACTGATCCACCCCGGAATGTTATTTTCGATAGCGAAAGGCCTGCTAAATAAGATCGGTTGCCTGGCGCGCCCTGTGCCCGGTCGTCATGGAATTTGGCGTCTACAATGGTTGAGCCGTTCAGATAGGGCATATGGAATTCACTTCTCCCCACCCGAAGTGTTCGATCCATTTTGGTGATGATAGGGAGAACCAGGGTATTTGTGATAATATGGCAGACAGCGTGGAGCTGGTATTGAAATAGGATCCGGTATAATATGCGTTTGTGGTACCCAGGTTGCAGGGACTCGGATTAGTCCACCATTCAACATAATCCTGATAAGCTGTGCTTCTTGATATTGCTTTCGCTGTATACTCAAAATCAAGACGGTCGATACCGGACGCGGACACGACGGACACGCATTTCCAGGTGGTTGTTCTGCACTCGTCGCAGCCACCGATCTGACTGATGGATTTTCCGGTTGCTTCTTTATAGCTGGACGGTTCCCGGCATTCCCCGACTGACCGAAAGTGTATATGGTGCCGTCCGTATCAGTAATGGTGAACTGGCTGTTCGACATCACTATCTTTATGTTCTCATAAGGTGCGGAAACAAATGAATATGTATAACCGTCACTGCTCTTCTGGATGTAGAATGAACCGGATTTGCCCAATAGCCGGTAATTGAACTTGTCAGGCGCGCCATCTTCCTGGCCGGTTGCCATATTATATGTACGCGCCCAGTTAGTGCTGAAATTATAACTAGCAGATATATCCTGCGAGGAGTTGGTATATCCGGATCTTATCAGGGTGTTGTTGGCGTAGCCATTACCATCAAAGTCATCTAAACCATTGATAGTCCGCGTGATTTGTAAATCACAGTTTAAGGACCATCCCAGCCCTACGCTGGTCGATTTTTCAGTAATCCTGAACCCGCCGGCATGGTAACTAATACCGATAGGGAGTTTCAGGCTACCGGAGGTCACTTCGAAAAAGGTATGCCAATATTTGGAACACCGGTGTTCATACTCACTTCGTAATTGTTCGCTTTCGCCAGCGCGGCAGCTTCCGGTGTTACGGGAACAATTTTTGGTGCTGGGCAATCGATGTGTTGCTTGCGGCAGTAAACAACATGATTAACAAAACGAGGCGTTTCGGGTCCAACGCCGGTGGAAGGATTTGCATTTTCATAAGTAAGACGACAAAGGGTCAAGCCTGGATTTGTTTTACAATATAACCGGAATTATTGATAATTCAAATTTGTACCTTGTCAGGTCAGTTCCGGCCGGTACCGAATATCGCCTCCCTCCGTTTTTCATAGCGCCAAAAGCATTTCGTCAGGTTTTTCCGCAGTTCGTGTAAATGATATGCCCGTCAAATTGCGTACATTTATATTGAAGCCAACATGGACATCCTCCGGCATATCACCCGTTTGCGACTGCATCACGTGCTGTTCTGGATCGCATTTTTCGTGGTGTGGATCACCTTGCGGATCGACGATTATCCTGACCTTACCCCTACCGTCCTCGCAGGGCTCCTGAAGGTCCTCTCCCTTGCAGGGGCGGTGTACTTTACCAATTACGTGCTCATCCCCGGTTACTGTATAAGAAACATTATCTCGCCTTTGTCCTCAGCTTTACCGCACTGGTGGGCGCGACCGGATACCTGGTGATCCGTTTGCTCAACATGATCCTGTGGCCTTACGCTTCTACCATTACGCATTGGCCGAACGCTACCCTGAACAGCCAGCTATATGACGTATATATCCCCTTGTTTTTCATGGTAGGTGCGGCGGCGGGCACCAAATTCTACATTGACCAGATCCGGACTTTGCACCGGCTGCAAAGTGCCCTGCGCGCAGGGGCCGAGCAGGAACTCCAGTTCCTCCGTTCCCAGATCAATCCCCATTCGCTGTTCAACTCCCTCAACGCGATCTATTTCCTCATTCATAAAGACAATACTCTCGCCCGCGAAACCCTCCTGCGGTTCTCAGACCTCCTGCGGTACCAGCTCTATGAATGCAATACGGAAAAGATCGATATCGCCAAAGAAATAGCCTGCGTGGAGAATTACATCGCCATGCAGAAGTTGCGGCACGGCGGCCAATATGATGTTCAGTTTAGCAAGGCTGCCGGTGTGAAAGACTTCGAGATCGCGCCTTTGCTGCTCATGCCTTTTGTGGAAAATGCCTTCAAGCATATTTCGCACAGGGCGGCCAACTCGGTTCATATTCAGATGGAAAGAACGAATGGAAGCTTTACGTTCATGGTGGAGAACACCTGTGAGCCTTCGCTGCCCGGCGCTCCCGGCGGCATCGGCTTGAGCAACGTAAAGCGGCGGCTGGAGTTATTGTATAACGGCAGGCATGCGCTCCGCATCGAACCCGGAACGGCGCAGTTTGCAGTCACCTTAACCTTGCAGATATGAAGTTACGATGCCTGGTAGTGGACGACGAACCGCTGGCGCGGCAGGGCCTCCGGGAACACATCGCCGACGTGCCTTTCCTGGAATGGGCCGGCGAATGCGACAGCGCCGTCGCAGCCGCGGAATTCCTCCACCAGCAACCCGTAGACCTCCTGTTCCTGGATATCCGAATGCCCCGTCTCAGCGGCATTGAATTCCTGCGCACCCTTCCCCTGAAGCCGCTGACTATCATCACCACCGCCTTCCCAGATCATGCGCTGGAAGGTTTTGAGCTGGATGTGCTGGATTACCTCCTCAAACCTGTTTCCTTCGAACGGTTCCTGAAGGCAGCGAATAAGGCGAAAGCAAAATGGAAGTCCGACCCGCCGGACCATTTCTATATCAAGTGCGAACACAAGATCGAAAAGATCCGGCTGGCGGATGTTTTGTTCGTGGAAGCGCTACAGAATTATATCGCCCTGCATACCACGCAGCGTAAATATATTGCTTACCTCACCTTCAAATCCGTGGAAGAATACCTGCCGCCGGAGCAATTCATCAAGGTGCATAAATCGTACATCGTTGCCGCCGCGCAGATAGACAGTATCGAAGGCCATACGATTTTCGTGAACGGGCACGAGGTGCCTGTTTCCCGCACGCTGCGCGACGAGGTCATGGAAAAGATCCTGCAGAACCGCTATCTAAAGCGTTGAGTTATTGGAAGGAGGAAGGCGCCGCCTTTTGCGTTTGTTGAATAACATCAGCCCCTTGTCGATCCCTTTGCGTAATTCCGCCTGCTGCTCTTCGGGCAGGGCGATCACATCGGTACAGGCCTGGCTGCAGCACTTATTATACTTTTTCGCGCATTTTTCGCACTGGATGAAAAGCAGGTGACAACCTTCGTTGGCGCAATTGATGTGGGTGTCGCAGGGTTCGCCGCATTGGTGGCATTGCGCGATGATCTCATCGGTGATGCGCTCGCCCAGGCGGTCGTCGAACACGAAGTTCTTACCGCGGAATTTGTTGGGCAGGCCCTGTTCGCGGGCTTTATTGGAATATTCGATGATGCCGCCTTCCAGGTGGAAGACGTTAGTGAAGCCGTGGTGCAGCATGTACGCGGACGCCTTCTCGCAGCGGATGCCGCCTGTGCAATACATGATGATGTTGCGGTCCTTGTTTTCCTTCATCATATCCACCGCCATGGGCAACTGCTCGCGGAAGGTGTCTGATGGTACTTCTATGGCTTTATCGAAATGGCCCACTTCGAATTCGTAGTGGTTGCGCATATCGATGACCACAGTGTCGGGGTCTTCCGTCAGTTCGTTGAAAGCACGGGCATCGAGGTATTTGCCGCGGTTGTCCATGTCAAAAGTGGGATCGTCGATGCCATCGGCGACGATCTTATCTCTTACCTTGATTTTCAGAACCCAGAAAGATTTTCCGTTATCGTCGACCGCCACGTTGAGACGGATGCCATTCAGGAAAGGGACGGAATAAAGCCGATCGCGGAAAGCCTCGAAGTTATGTTCCGGGATGCTGATCTGGGCATTGATGCCTTCATGCGCTACATAGATGCGCCCGAATACCCTGATTTCGTTCAAGGCCAGGTACAATTCATCCCGAAAAATCTGTGGATCGGTAATTTTGGCGTACTGGTAAAAGGATACCGTAACGCGGCGGAAGGTTTCCGCAGCCAACCGTTGCTTTAACTCGGTGGCAGATACTCTGTTGTGAAGAACCATGATTGAATTTTAAGGACCAACGCCGGTGGAACAAAATTCTTTAATATATTGATTGTCAATTGGAAGCTTTGTGGCAGTAATTCCTGCCACGCGCAGCCGGCGCAAAGATACCAAAATTTTCCTTCCCTGTCCGTTTGATCATTAACAATTGCCTGTCTGTCAAATCACATTCGTCAATTATTTCAATCGTATCGAACAATTGCCCCCTTACAGCAGTTAAATTATGGCACGCTTTTGGAAAAAGGGATTTATGTATGTGGAATTGACCCTGTGTAGTTCGAGATTTTTAACCCTAAACATCACCTGTATGAACGTCACTACTATTTACATCATTTTGGCCATTGTTATGTTCTGTATTTACCGCATCGCAGCCTACCATGCAAACAGCGAAGTAAAACTGAAGAAAGCGGCAGACCGCGGCAAACGGAGAAGTATCCGCGTCCGCGCCTGACGACAACACCATACGAGCTTTGGCAAGCTAAAAAGGAAAGGCTGCCTGCCCGGATACCGGGTAGCAGCCTTTTTCTCTTTATACATTCCTTACTCCACTCTGAACGCTCCGCCTAATATTCCCCGAAGCCCAGCCGCACGCCGATCCGCGTATCGGAATGGCTTTGGTAGCCCGCCACCACATCTACCCGGAACACTTTGAGGATATTCTCCAGCCCCGCGAACACTTCCACGTAATTATTGTCCCGGTTCACGTAAAACGCGTTTGTCCCCGCTACTAAATGCCATTTCAGGCGGTTGAAGAGCGGAATGCGGTTCGTCAGCAACCCGTTGAAGTGGTGCTCGACGTTCGCCGTTGCGAACAGGCGGGCCGTGGTACTGTACTCGTAATATTGCGCCAGCTGGAAGCTGTTGAGGTATCGGATATTGAGAAAGGTCTGGTTGCCGTTGAAATGCTGCATGTCAGGTATGGAAACAGATCGGCTGTTCAGAAACCGCCCGCACCCAAATGGTATTTCAGTTCTCCCAATAACTTGAAATTCATCTCGTCTCTCACGTCTATATTCCATTTATCGAAATTCGCATCGATAAGGCCTTTCCGGTAGCCAGCGGAGAACGTGGGGTATGTGGAACCGATCCCTCTCCTGCCCCGCGGGTACTCGATGTACTTTTGCCCCGGTTGGAAACTGATGCTCCCGCCTACCGTCAATACCTGCTCTTTCCCGAATGGAATGCCCGCCAGCTCTTCCGGGTGGTTGGGCGTGAAGGATTTAGGATCGTTTTTGAAGAGGGTAAAGTCAGTCGTATTCTCCACGGCGTTACGGTCTTCGTACACCGCATTCACGCTGAACGCCAGCGAACTTTCATATACCCGGCTGAAAGCCAGTTGCGCAAACCGGCTCTCATATAATTTCATGTAATTCTCTTTTAGCAACAAGGTGTAGAGAGAATTCATCACCGGCCCGATGGGATTGGCGCGGTTGAACTGGGTGATGCGCTTGCCGCCGCTGACCGACCAGGTATTGCGCGCCCCGATACCTCCTTCCGGCGCCCGCGTGAGCGTGAGCCCGGTCTGCGCCTGGAGGTGCGTGTTCGAGAACCCGTACCGCAGGCTGGAATTCCAATAGAGGATTCGCCGGTCGGGCAGGCTGAAAGTTACCGTTGGACTGATTTGCAAAGCCACGCCCTCCACGGTATTATAACTCAGCCCTTTGATGAGCCCGGGTATATGTATTGCGTGCGACTGCACCGAGGTGTCTCCCTGGAAATACCATCGGTGGTTAAGGCCGCCCCAGAGCACGTCCATCACTTTTACCGGCTGCGGTTTGGTGCGGAGGGAATCGAGTTGCTGGCGGCTTTTGGCGGAATCGCGGCGGGCGCGTGCGGTGCTGTCTTTGACCTGGAAGTCGCGCAGCTCGTCGGCCTCCAATGGCAGCGGCCGGATACTGTCCCAGTACTTAATATCCCGCCACTCCGCATTCTTGTCGTATTTCATGACCACTTTGTTGAAGTAGCCTTTCGGGAATACGGGATTGAGGTCGTATTTGGAATATACGTTAACGGAATTGGCGGTGATATCGAACCCGAAGATCTTGGCCGCCAGGTACACCACCTGGTCTTTGGTGCGCCATACGTCTGGCGCCACGGGCACATGCGTCTGCCGGATCACCAGGGTATCGATCAGTTCCAGCTGGTACTCTTTGGTGAGCATTAGGTCGGTGCTGTGGATACGCCAGTCGTCTTCCGTGATATAAATATGCCCGGCGAATAGCGGTTCGTATTTTCTCCGTGGAATGACGAGTATCTTGTTGACGAGCTTGCCATCGTCCACAAAGGTACCTTCCAGCCGGTATTTATAATAGTGAATTGCGTTGTCGGAGATGGGAGAAATGAATCCCCTCGGGCCAACCTGCGTCTGCATGGCTTCCACGTTGTTTTTGTAGAAGTTGATGACGGTGGGGATGTCGAACCCAAGCCCCCTCCGCTGGATCTGCTGGATATGACTTCGAGCTTCATGTCGGGGTCTTTCCAGGCGATTTTGGTGAGCGATTCCGTGAGCGCTACGATCCCTTTGCCGGAGGAATCCACCCCGATGTCTGCCGGGTCTATTTTAGTGCCGAGCAGCCGCTTGGGCATGTTCCGCATGCGGGCGAGCATTTTGATATAGGATTCACAGGTAAAATTCTTCACCTGCGAGAGGTAATACGGCCGCTTTTTAATGGCCTGCCGGATAATGGCATAGGCGGGGTCTTCCCCACCCGATTTTACGACCACTTCTTTCACCTGGAGGCTCACGGGCTCCAGGGTGAAGTTCAGCACGCCGCCGTCGGTAACGCTCTTTTCGGCCTTCTTATAGCCCATATATTGGCAGACGATGATCTGCGTTCCGCCGGGCACTTCCAGTACATAGGCCCCGTGGCGTTGGACATGGTGCCGATCGTGGTGCCTTTGATCATGATGGTGGCGAAAGGCAGCGGTTCGCCGGACTGATTGGTAACGACGCCGCGGATCTGGGCGCCGGATGCGGGAAGGGCAAACAGGAACAGGAAGAACGGGATCAGATTTTTCATCATGCGTCAAATGTAACGGTTGGCACTACACGGGTATAGCGCTTCAGAGCCTTTTAGGCAAACTTTAACACACAAGAACAGATCAGGCCGCCTTCCGGGCCGCGGGGCGCAGCACGCTGGCAGAAAGCGCACCCATGCCGGCTACCAGTCCGCCGATGATCCCTGATGCGAGGATGAGCACCCAGGGCATGTGGCTTCCTGCGATCAGTTCGCTCATGCGATTGCCCAGGATGTGATCGTTCCGGATATCCGCCACAAAGGCCAGGATGCCCCAAAGCAGGAAGATGGCCAGGAACCCGCTGGCGAATGCCTTACCCGGCCTTTGCTGCCAGAGCAGCGCCACGATGAATGCTGCGATGGCGATCGCCCACCAGGGCAGAAAGAGTCCAAGTATATAGCCCAGCAGGGCGGTTAATAAAATGGCGAGTACAAAACGCATGCGGTATGGGTTTTAACGAAAAATGCATGTAATCGGGAAGGAATTTACATATTTCTTCCCAATTACATGCATTCATTATTAATGCGCAGGGCGGCTGTTACTTACTATTCTCCAGCGCCTGCAGGATGTCTTCGATAATATCGTCCGGGTGCTCCAGGCCGCATGAGATGCGGATCAGCCCCGGTGTGATGCCCACTTTCAGCCTTTCCGCCTCGCTGAGTTTAGCGTGCGTGGTGGAAGCGGGATGCGAGGCGATGCTGCGGCTGTCTCCCAGGTTGGCCGTGAGGCTCAGCAGCTCCAGTTGGTCAAGGAAACGGCGCCCTTTTCCAGGCCCCCTTTGATCTCGAAGCAAACGATCCCTCCGCCGGCAGTCATCTGCTTCAGGGCGATCTCATATTGCGGGTGCGATTTCAGGAAGGGTATTTCACCCATTCGATGTTGGCGTTGCCCTCCAGCGTTTCGGCCAGTTTGAGGGCGGTTCCGGCGTGGCGTTCCATGCGGACATGCAGGGTTTCCAGGCTACGGAAAGTACCCAGGCGTTAAAGGGGCTCAGGGAGGGGCCGGTGCTCCGGCAGAAGGCATATACCTCGTCTACCAGCGCCTTTTTGCCCAGTACGATACCACCCAGTACGCGGCCCTGTCCGTCGAGCCACTTGGTCGCCGAGTGCGTAACCAGGTCTGCCCCCAGTTCGAGGGGCCGCTGGATGGCGGGGTGGCGAAGCAGTTGTCGACGTTCAGCAGCACGTTATGCTTCTTCGCGATCTTAGCCACCAGCTCCAGGTCGATCAGGTCGAGGCCTGGATTGGAGGGCGTTTCGACGAAGATCATTTTCGTGTTGGGTTGAATGAGGGCTTCGATCGTCTCGGGTTTGGTGAGGTCGAAGTAGGAATGCTGGATGTTCCATTTGGGCAGGAACTTCGTGATCACGGTGTGGGTGGAGCCGAAGATGGAGGCGCTGCTGAGCAGGTGGTCTCCCGCTTTGAGGAATGCCATGAAGCTGCCGAAGATGGCGCTCATTCCGGAGGCGGTGGCAAAGCCGCTCTCCGCTCCTTCCAGGGCGCTCATGCGCTGGGTGAACTCTTCGACAGTCGGGTTGCTGAAGCGGGAGTAGATGTAGGCGTCCGTTGTCGGCAAAGGCGGCCCGCATGGCTTCGGAGTCCTCATAGCAAAAGCTGGAGGTCAGGTAAAGCGGGCTGCTGTGTTCCATGTTCGGCGTTCTGCCAGGTTGTATGCGTACGGCCTTGGTTTCTGGCCGGTAGGTCGGTTTTATCTTTCTTTTCTTCATTGTTCGGTTGGATATCAGGCATTCAGTTTTACTTCCCGGGTCAGCTGCGTGTTGCCCTGGCGGAGTGTTTCGGCGACGGAGCAGTACTTGTTCATGGACAGCTCCACGGCGCGCGCGCCTTATCGGCGTCTACCCTGCCTGAAATATGAAATATGACGTGCGCTTTTTCCCAGAGCGACGGTTCCTTTCCTTTTTCGCGGTCCGCCTCGATCTCGATGCGGAAGTCGGTGATTTCCTGGCGTTGCTTCTTGAGGATCATCACCACATCGATGGCCGAGCAGCCGCCGAGGCCCATGAGCAGCATCTGCATGGGGCGCACGCCGTTGTTCTTGCCACCGTTCTCGACAGAGGAGTCCATTAATACCTTATGACCCTGCTCGTCTACGGCTTCCATGTTAAACCCGTCGTCTATGCGTTGTAAAGCGATCTTCATATCTTTTGTTCGGTTTGATGTAAAATTAACTGTTATGCGGCTTCTCAAAGATAAATTATCTGCATGAATAACATAAAGGTGACAAACGTGGTTCGTCAGGCCGGATTTGTAAATGGCCGCTGACTTTTGTAGGTTTGCGCAAATTTTTTACGCTTTTGTCATTGCAGACCTTCCATAGCCATCAGCCATTTACGCTGGAATCCGGCGCGGTATTGCCGGGGATCGAGATTGCCTATCACACCTACGGGACCATGAGTCCCACGGGCGATAACGTTGTCTGGATCTGCCATGCCCTTACCGCAAATTCCGATGTGGCAGACTGGTGGACGGGACTGGTAGGTGAAGGCAAAGTGATCGACCCGGCGCAGCATTTCATCGTCTGCGCCAATATCCTCGGTTCCTGCTACGGCAGTTCCGGCCCGCTCAGCGAAGATCCGGGCACCGGGGCGCCCTGGTTCCGTAACTTCCCGCAGGTCACCATCCGCGACATCGTGCACGCGCATATGCTGCTGCGCAAACACCTCAATATCGACCGCATCCGTCTCCTGGCGGGGGAGCATGGGCGGATACCAGGTGCTCGAATGGGCCCTGATGGAGCCCGGGCGTATCGGCCGGTTGTTCCTCCTCTGCACCGGCGCCGCAGAAAGCGCCTGGGGCATCGCCGTTCATACTTCCCAGCGCCTGGCCATCGAAGCTGACGGCAGTTGGGAAGAGCCACGGAAAGACGCCGGCGCCAAAGGCCTCAAAGCCGCCCGCGCCATCGGCATGCTCACCTACCGTAATTACCAGACCTTCATGGCCGCCCAGTCTGACCCAGACAACGGAAAACCGACAACTTCCGGGCTTCCTCCTATATCATTTACCAGGGCGACAAGCTCGTCCGCCGCTTCAACGCCCAGAGCTACTGGCTGCTGACCAAGGCGATGGACAGCCACAACATTTCCCGCGGCCGTCATGCCGATGTGGCCACTACCCTCCGCCAGATAGAGCAGCAGACCCTCCTGATCGGGATCACCAGCGATATCCTGTGCCCGCCGGAAGAGCAGATGCTCCTGGCGCGCCATATGCACAACTGCATCTACCACGAGATCGATTCTCCTTACGGGCACGATGGTTTCCTCATCGAGTTCGAAAAGATCGGCCGTATCCTCGAGGAATTCCTGGAAGAACGCTGATCCTCCCCTACCGGCCGGTATGATATTTTATGTGATCCAACCTTTTCAGTGGATGCCGGCCATCCTTGTATTACCCATATTTCTAATAGAAAAATTTTTGGTTTTCAAAAAAATCTTAACTTCTCTACAGCAACTGATACTGTTCCTTAACCTGTTCATTTTCAATTAAACAATAATCCAGAACCTGCGCCTATCCGATCACCAAATTCGCACTTTATGAAAGTATGTAGACCTAGTTTCCACTGGCTGACCATATTGCTGGTCTTCCTCTGCCACACATCCATGGCCCAACAGCAAAATACCATTAACGGAACCGTTTTAGACGCCACGACCCGCCAGGCCCTCCCGGGGTGACTGTCGCTGTTAAAGGCGCCAATGCCGGCGGCGTAACCAACGCAAACGGCGAGTTCAGCGTAAAGACGACACATCGCCTGCCGCTGACCCTCGTTTTCTCCTTTGTAGGTTATAAACCCATCGAGCAGACGGTGACGGACGCTTCGGCTTCGGTAAACGTTCAGCTTTCTTCCACCGAGATCCTCGGTCAGGAAGTGGTGGTGTCCGCCAACCGTACGGCCCAGAGTGCGCTGGAATCTCCGTAACGATCGAGAAGATCGACAGCCGGGCCATCAAAGCCATGCCCGCGCCAACCTTCTATGATGCATTGGCCAATATGAAAGGCGTGGAGCTCAGCACCCAAAGCCTCACCTTTAAATCCGTCAATACCCGCGGCTTCAACAGCAACGGCAACACCCGCATGTTGCAACTGATCGACGGATGGACAACCAGGCCCCGGCCTCAACTTCTCAGTAGGCAATATCGTGGGTATCACGGAACTGGATATGGACAACGTGGAAGTGCTTCCCGGTGCCGCATCCGCCCTCTATGGCCCCAATGCCCTCAATGGCATCGTGCTCATGAACAGCAAGAGCCCCTTTCAGTACCAGGGCCTCAGCGCCGTCGTGAAATCGGGTATCCTGAGCGAGTCTGGCAGAAGTAAAGGAACAACAGGCTATTATGATGTGGCGGTTCGTTATGCGAAGGCCCTTAATGATAAATTCGCTTTCAAAATTAACTTAGGATATATCAAAGCAGACGACTGGCAGGCATATGACGACCGCGACCAGAGCCTGCTCAACGGGTACGGCCTGGACGGCACCCGGAAGAATCCCGGTTATAACGGCGTAAACCTGTATGGCGACGAAACAAACGTGAATATGGTGGGTACCCTGCGTGGCACCGCTATGTCCACCAACAATCCCCTCGGCATAGGCATCGCACAATTCTCCCAGGCTACCGGCATTCCGGCGCCCACTATTTACGGCGCCATGATGCCCGACAGCGTCAACTCCTTCGTTTCCCGTACGGGGTACAATGAGAGAGACCTGGCCGATTACGATACCAAGAACCTGAAAGTGAACGCAGCTCTCCACTACAAGTTCAACCCCAACCTGGAACTGCTCGCACAAGGCAGCTATGGTACGGGCACAACGGTGTACACCGGCGCAGACCGGTATTCCATCAAGAACTTCCGGATGGGACAATATAAGCTGGAATTACGCGCCGATAACTTTTACGTTCGCGCATATACAACCCAGGAGCGTTCAGGCGACTCGTATGCCGTAGGAACGCTGGGCGCGGGCATCAACGAAGCATGGAAGCCCAGCACCACCTGGTTCACCCAGTATTTCGGTACTTACGCCGGCGCGGCGCTGCCTGCGCTGATCCAGAACTTCCAGCAGAATATGGGAGCCGGCCAGGCCCCTAACGTTGCTTTTGCGAACGCATCCGCAACCGTGCGGGGCAATGCTTCCGGTTATCACGATGCCGCGCGTGCCGTTGCCGACAACGGCCGGTTTATGCCCGGTACCCAGCAGTTCAACGACGCGGCGGAGAAGGTACGCGATAAGCCTATTCCCGGCGACGCTTCCGGCGTTGGCGCCAAGTTCATGGACAAGACCAACCTTTACCAGGGCGAGTTCATGTATAACTTCAAGAACCAGATCAGCTTCATGGAACTGATGGTGGGCGGCAACTACCGCGTGTATGCCCTGAACTCTGAAAAGACGCTTTTTGCCGTAGACGATAACGGCGATGAGTTCCGCATCCACGAGTATGGCGGTTATGTGCAGGTCGGTAAAAAGCTGTTGGAAGATAACCTGAAACTGAGCGCTGCGCTGCGTTATGATAAGAACGAAAATTTCGAGGGACAGTTCAGCCCCCGTTTGTCCGCCGTTTACACATTCCTGAAAACGCACAATATCCGCGCGTCTTACCAGACCGGTTTCCGGATCCCCATTGCCAGGACCAGTACATCGATCTGCTGACGCCGCAGGCGCGCCTGCTGGGAGGCCTCCCCTTCCTGCGCGACCGCTACGGCCTGAACGGCCCCAACGTATTTTCATTGGAATCCGTACAGGCGGGCGCACCCAAACAATACCAGTTCAAGGAGTTCAAGCCTGAAAAGGTGGAAGCCATCGAGGTGGGATATAAGGCGCTCATCGGCAGCAAGCTGCTGATCGACGCGTATGTTTATACCAATACCTTCAAGAACTTCAACGGCAGCCAGGTGCTGGTTAAGCAGACCGCTACCGGCCGCGAGGTGTACAGCATTCCCGTGAATTACGATCAGGACATCAAATCCTGGGGCTGGGCATTGGGGTTGGATTACCGTCTGCCGGCGAACTTTACCGTGGGTGGCAACGTGTCTTACAACAAGATGCGCAATGAAGAAGACCTGGGCGGCTTCCAGGCCATGTATAACACGCCGCGCTATCGTTACAACCTGAATTTCGGCAACCGCAATGTTGCCCAGAGCAATTTCGGGTTCAACATCACCTGGCGCTGGCAGGAAGCTTTCATCTGGTCTTCCTCCTTTGTGGGCCCGCTGGTGCGCGTGAACAACCTCGGCGAGATCCCTGCTTACGGTGCGCTGGATGCACAGGTTTCTTACCTGTTCCCCAAACCGAAGGTAACCGTGAAGATCGGCGCAGCGAACCTGACAGGACAGAAGTATATCCAGTCCTGGGGCAACCCTACCGTGGGCACGCAGGCATATGCATCGCTCGGTTACAACCTGTAGTTTTTTCGAATATTGCCATAATAGCGAAGGCCCCGGTTTTACACCGGGGCCTTCTTTGTTGTAACCCTCATGAGTCGCCTCAGGAGTATCTTTACACGTTGAAACGGAAATGCATCACATCACCGTCGCTCACGATATATTCTTTGCCTTCGATACGCAGGCGGCCGTTGTCTCTCGCCGCTGCTTCAGAACCGAATTTCACGTAGTCTTCATAACCGATCACTTCCGCTTTGATGAAGCCTTTCTCAAAGTCGGTGTGGATGACGCTGGCGGCCTGGGGCGCCTTCCATCCGCGGTGTATGGTCCATGCGCGTACTTCCTGCACGCCGGCGGTGAAGTAGGTGATCAGGTTGAGCAGTTTGTAGGTAGAGCGGATCAGGCGGTTAAGACCGGGCTCGGTCAGACCGTATTCGGAGAAGAACAGTTCTTTATCGCCTGCGTCTTCCAGTTCGCTGATTTGTGCTTCGATGGTATTGTTCATCACGATCACTTCCGCATTTTCCGCTTTTACGGCTTCTGCGAGCGCCTGTGAAAATTTATTGCCGGTGAGGATGGAAGCCTCGTCTACGTTGGCAACATAGAGAACGGGCTTATCGGTGAGCAGGAACAGGTCAGCGATAGCGGATTTCTCTTCTTTGCTGAGGCCCAGTTCGCGGATGTTGCGGCCTTGTTCGAGGAATTCCTGGCAGCGTTTGAGGATTTCGAATTCGGCTTTGGCTTTGGGATCGCCGCCGGTTTTCGCCATTTTCTCGGTGCGGGCGATTTTCTTCTCCACGCTTTCGAGATCTTTGAGCTGCAGCTCGGTATCGATGATGCCTTTGTCGCCTACGGGGTTGATGGGCCCTTCGTCTCGCAGGATGTTCTCGTCTTCGAAGCAGCGGATTACGTGAACGATGGCGTCTACTTCGCGGATGTTGGCGAGGAACTTGTTGCCCAGGCCGTCCCCTTTGCTGGCGCCTTTCACGAGGCCGGCGATATCCACGAACTCCATGGTGGTGGGTACGGTACGGTTGGGTTTAACGAGCTCGGCGAGCTTGTCAATCCGCTCATCGGGTACATCCACCAGTCCAACGTTAGGCTCGATGGTGCAGAAGCGATAGTTGCTCGCTTCGGCTTTAGCGCTGTTAGACACAGCATTAAACAAGGTAGACTTCCCTACGTTCGGTAAACCGACAATTCCTGCTTGCAAGGCCATTTTCTAAAAAATTTGCGCAAAGGTATGAAAAATATTCTATCGCCACTTAATCAATCCCCTAACACATCATCCGAAATTTATATAAACTACTGACATCCTGCTGCCATCCTTCAGTGATCCTTCAGCGGTGTATAGTGCTGGCTTAGGTTTGATGGTCTTTCGCTGAAGGTTTACTGAAGGATCGCTGAAAGTCCCGAGTTAATCACCTGACCAATACGTGACAAATGCGTCAGCGGACCAGGCTATCTATCTAATTGATTTTCAATCTATCCAACTACCATCCTTCGCTTATCCTTCGCTTATCCTCCGTCGGTGTTCAGTACTGGCAAGGGTTTGACGGAGCCTGAGCGAAGGATAAGCGAAGGATAAGCGAAGGATAAACGGACGGCTATGCTTCGTCGATCCTCGATTTGTTTTTCGCAATTTTTGTCCGGTTGCAGCAAGGGCTTGATGAAGGTTTGAAGACCGGAGCGTATCAAAACCGGGCATTCCTGGAAGCTAAAATGCGTTTCATCACCACTTCCACCGAAGCACGTCACGGCAATCGATGGACTACATCACATATTTCCGCAACGTGTTATCTTGTGGCCTACATTTACATTTTATGGCTGAGATCGGATGAAAAACGTATTTTGGCCGCTTAATCACTTTAAACCGCCGAATATTCTATGGCCTTAAACTACGTCTGGATCGCTTTTTCGTGATTTCCTTCGCGGTAGCGCTGTTTCGCCTTGTTTTCATGGGGATGCGGAGATCTTTGGTACCATGACCAAAGCGCTGTTCGATAGCGGGAAGACAGGCGCGGAATTGGCCCTGGGGCTTACGGGCATCATGGCGTTCTGGCTGGGCATCATGAAGATCGGCGAACGGGCCGGTATGATCGCGGTGTTTGCACGGGGAGTGAACCCTTTTTCAGCCGGTTATTCCCGGGCATCCCCAAAGGAGACCCCGCCATGGGGTCGATCGTCATGAACTTCAGCGCCAATGCGCTGGGGTTGGACAATGCGGCTACCCCTATGGGGTTGAAGGCCATGAAAGAGCTGCAGGAATTGAATCCCGTAAAGGACACGGCGACCAATGCGCAGATTATGTTCCTGGTCCTGAATACGGCTGGCATTACCATGATCCCTACAGCGGTCATGGCATTGCGGCTGACGCAGGGCGCCGCCAACCCGGCAGACATCTTCATTCCCACCATGATCGGAACGTTCATTTCGTTCATATCCGGGATGATCGCAGTGGCGATCTACCAGAAGATCAATTTGTTCAAATTGCCGGTATTGGTGTTTGTTGGTGGGTTTATTGGTTTAATGGGGCTGCTGTACCTATGGATGCATAATATGCCGTCTGAAGAGATCGCCGTTAAGACAGCCATGTTGGGCGGGATCGTTATTTTCTCGGTCATCGTGTCGTTCCTGGTAACGGGCATGATCAAAAAGATCAACGTTTACGACGCTTTCATTGACGGCGCCAAAGAAGGATTTACGACCGCGGTCATGATCATCCCCTATCTTGTTGCAATCCTGGTAGGTATCGCCGTGTTCCGGGCTTCCGGATGCCTGGACGTCATCATCAACGGCATTTCCTACCTGGTGGCGCTTGCCGGGTTGAATACAGACTTCGTCCCTGCCTTGCCTGTGGGGATCATGAAAATATTCAGCGGCGGCGGGGCCCGCGGTGTTATGGCGGAACTGATGGAAACTTACGGAGCGGATTCCTTCGTAGGCCGCCTCGCCTGCATTATGCAGGGCTCCACGGAAACGACGTTTTATGTACTGGCTTTATATTTCGGTTCGGTAAATATCAAAAATACACGCTATGCCTTAACCTGCGGTCTTATTGCGGATGCGGTGGGTATCATCGCCGCGATATGTATCGGATATATTTTCTTTCACTAACCATTGACTGATGCAGAAAAAATTTGCGCTCCACGAAGACTGGATCTCCGTTATCCTGGCGTTCGCCGCCATATTCCTCATTATGCTGGGTATTAAGCCCGCCATGCCGAAATTCGACTGGGCCGGCGGGGGCGACCTCCTCGCCCGGCTGACCGACCTGGGCAACTACGGTAAACTGGCCGGCATGTTCTGCTGGGTGCTCGGCGCCCTGCTCATTGCTTATGTCCTTGGCGGCAAAAAGGTGCCCGCGGGTTTGTTTTCCGGTGCGCTGGCCATCTTCGCCATATCCATGTTCGCACAGGTAATTACCAGCAACGCGGCCATCAAAGACCTCGGTATCGAGATCGTGCTGTTCAGCCTCCTGCTGGGGCTTTTTATCAGCAACGTACTGGGGCTGCCTGAGTGGATCAAACCCGCTTTGCAGACCGAGCTGTTCATTAAGACCGGCCTGGTGCTGCTCGGATCGGGTATTATCTTCCAGGAGCTGGTGAAAGGCGGCGGCCTTGGGGTACTGCAGTCAGTGGTAGTCGTATTCAGCGTGTGGTATTTCACTTTCTGGCTGTGCAAGAAGTTCGGGCTGGATGATGAATTCCGGATGATGATCTCCAGCGCGGTGAGCATCTGCGGCGTTTCGGCGGCAATAGCCACATCAGGAGCAATTGAAGGGGATAATAAGAAATTGTCGCACGTGATATCGCTGGTGCTGATCGTGGCCATCCCGATGATGATCTTCATGCCCTACATCGCCCAATGGATGGGGATGCCGCCTGAAATGGCCGGCGCCTGGCTGGGGGCACGATCGATACCTCCGGAGCCGTTGTAGCAGCGGGCACGCTGCTGGGCGAAGAAGCGCTCAAATACGCTACGCTCGTGAAGTTCTCGCAAAACGTATTGTTAGGAGCCGCAGCATTCTTCATCTCGGTTTGGTGGGCATATTCCAAAAAACGGACAATCAGCCCAAGCCCGGATTGCAGACGATCTGGGAGCGATTCCCGAAGTTCGTGCTCGGATTTATCCTGGTTTCGCTCATGTTTTCATTCCTGCTCTCCCCTGCTACGGTGAAGGCTATTAAAACACCCATCAAGGAATTGCAGACCTGTTTCTTCGCCCTCGCGTTTACCTGCATCGGCCTGGAGACGAAGTTCACGGATATCTTCAAAATGGAGAACGGAAGGCCCGCAATGGCGTTTATCATTGCGCAAATCTTTAATATCCTGCTGACGCTCGGTGTAGCATACCTGGTGTTTGGCGGGGTTCTCTTTAATTAAGCTTAAAATATTTGCATTAGGCGGAAGCCTTCGTCCATCCGGACGGAGGCTTCTTTATTTAACCCCGATCAGACTACCATTCAAACTTGCCAGGAGATGATTCACTGGCAGGTGATTGTCTTTCCCGTTCTGAAGGCTCATCTTCATTGATGGAAACCATTTTTAAAGCTTAAATCACCCCAAAAATGAAGAAGCGCTTCTTAACATTCGGACTGATCGCAGTATCGGCGGGTCTTGCGGGCTCCTGCAAAAAAGATAGCAATGGCGATCCGAACGATCCCCGGGCGGCGATCCTAATCCACAGAACGTCATCAAAGAACTGGTGAGAATAGAGACGGAATACCCCGGAGGCGAGACGAATCGCATAGTCCCTACATTTGATAACAACGGCAAATTCAATGGCTACGAAACCGTTATTGGCCTCCACCCGCAAAGCTTCGTGGAAGAAGAAGGAAAGATACTCTGGGACCTGAACGAAAAAGGGGACATGATCCGGGAACGGTTCGCCGCGGAGACTACAAGCACGACATTACCTATGAATATAACGCACAGGGCATCCCGACGAGGGCAACCGAGATCGTTACAGAAATCGCGACGGGCATATCCAGCACGCTGAACCACACATTCACGGTAACAAACAACCAGGTAACTAAATTCGTCGCCACCGGACCTAACGGATATCTCAACACTTCCATTTTGGAATACAAAGACGGAACCTTGTCCGTAACTATGTGACAGACGATCAGGGCAAGTTCGTAGCGGAGATCAAATGGAGCTTTGGCAAGGAAAAAGCCCGTATTACGCCCGGCGGTTTAAATGGATGTTGCGGCCATCCGGGCATTGGGTATTTACCAATGCCAATCTCGAAACCGGAACTACCGTACGCCTGGCGTTGGCGGAACCTGATATGCGGTTTACAGATGAGCTGATCACGCGGGATACGACGATCGTCCGCGCTGATGCGCAAGGCTATCCCGTCTATGCAGCTTCCGTAACGGTTGGTCAGCGAGACTCTACCCGGATGACATTTATCTACAAACAGTAAATATTACGATACGCATAAGCGCAGGCCTTCGCCCCTACGGGCGAGGGCTTTTTTTCATTACCCGATTACATCTGTTCATTCGTTCAATCCGACAGTTCACGTATTACACCTTGCTTTTACATCTGCCATCCTTCATATTCGTATCCGGAACCATCATTACATCAACAAAAATACCCCACATGCGAATCCAATTCTTAGCGATACTGGCAATGGCCGGTTGCCTGTTGTATTCCTGCTCGAAATACAAAAACGACGATCGCTCCGGCCCTCCCGGCGGCGAACCGGATCCACAGGAAGTAATCAAATATCTGCAAAGCTACCGTACGGTTGAGCCAGACAATTCCGCAACCCGCTTTAACGTATTGCTGGATGCCAACGGAAAGTTTAAGGGATTTGAAACTGTCAATGATCTGACCGGGTTTGATGAGGAAGAAGTCGGTAAAACGGAACACTTTTTCGATGATAAGATGAACCTGACCGGTGAAAAGTTCGCCTATGGAGGTTTTTCACATGAGATCACTTATGAATACCAAACCAATGGTGAGCCGAAACAAGGCATAGAGGTCATTACGCATATCCAGACCGGCACGAAGAGCACGGTCACGATGCAATACACCGTTTCCGACAAGAAGGTTACGAAAATCCGTATCCAGGGCAGCAATGGCCTGGATCAGACATCCGAGCTCACGTACAAAGACGGGAACATCATCCGGGAAGTGGTAAAAGATGAAGACGGTGTTTTTATGGAGGCGACCTTTTCTTTCGGGAAGGCTAAAAGCCCCTTGTATGCCTACCGTTTGAAATGGTGCCTGCGCCCGTCGATCCATATGGTCTTGTACAATACCCACATGGTCACGAAGTCGCATTCGAAGTTCCGGACAGACCTGAGATTTACGGAAGAACCGGCAGACACGTCCGTCATCAGGGCGGATGCCGACGGTTACCCGGTGTATATCGCTTCCGTGGCGCTGGGTCAAACGGACTCGTCCCGTACCACCTTTACATATAAACCCTGACCGCTTCACTTAGGAGCCAGAAAGCGCTCTTTCATGGTTGCGCCACGACAGTTCACGGCATATCTATGGCTGCGCAGCTGAAAAATATTCAATTTCGTAATACGTGCCGGGTATTCGGCTACATCCAACTAAATACTGCATCATGAAAATTACTCCTGTTCTGACATTCTCGGCTGCCGTAATCCTGGTACTTTCCTGTCAGCAAAGCGGCAACGCCACCAATGGGGATTCCACCGCTGCCCAAACCACGTCCCCGCAGCCGCGGCTCCCGTCAAGTATTTGAAGAAATTTGTCCGCACGGCAACGGACGACGAGCCGGAGGTTGTTACTTTTTCCTATGACGGGCAGCATCGCCTCACCGGTATCCAAAAAGAAGGTGAAGAAGGTGGCCAGCAACTAGCGTATGATGCGCAGGGGCGGGTTTCCAACCTGACTTACCACCACGACGGCCGAAAGCATGTCATTTCATATACCTATTCCGGCAATACTGCACAGGGTAAGGAGATAGCGTACGATGGTGAAGAGGCAAGCTTTGAAATTAACTGGCAATTCACCATTCAGAACGGGAAAGTGATCGAAATCAAAAAAGAAAACAAAGAAGAGCCGTCGGAAAACTCGCACCAGATCTACAAATATGAAGGAGATAACCTGACCTACATCGCCTCCATGAAGCCTAACGGGAAAGATACCGTAGGTGTTTCGCAACTGACATACGGAAAAAGGCAAGTCCCTTTGCCGGCGCGCGCGTGCCGCTGATGCACCCGACGCAACTGTTCATGTTGCAGGCTCAGAACGAGATGACGGCTATGAGCCTCGGGAACAGGGACGTAAAGGTCAACATGGTGACTACCTACGAATACCAGTATGATGCCCAGGGTTATCCGGTATCAGCGGTAGAGAAGGATGCGGGAGACGTATCTGCGAAAGTGACGTACGAATACGAATAATATGTGCACAAAGCTTGTCTGAAAAAGCCCGGTCTGCGTTGGCAGGCCGGGCTTTGTGCTTAATCGTATTTGCCGGTTTTATCTTCGATAGTGACCGGCCGCTCCTGGTTATTCTGGATCTTCACATATACCAGCAGTTGCCCCGCTCCCGCCTTGAAACAGGCTTCCTGGGCCAGACGCACGACTTCCATCACCTGGTCGTACGGCCCTTCCATGACGGTCTCGAAAGGACAAACACGGTATTTTAGTCCGCTGTTCTGGATAACGGCGATGGCTTCGTCTACAACTGCATATACTTTTTCTGAGGCCACCTGCGGCACGATCTGCAGGGCCAGGTTCACTTGATGCTGATGCATGGTTTACTTTTTCCGGGTGATGACTTCGTATAAATCCCTGCGAATATCCTTCAGATTCTGCACGCTGCCAAATGCATGGAGCTCTTTGAGGAGTACGAGATCAACGTCTGCCACCACGATCATTTCGGTATTGGGGTGGCGTCAGCTTTACGCCCGTAACGGGGAATGCGAAATCGGACGGCGTAAGCACCGCAGACTGAGCGTATTGCAGGTCCATGTTGTTGACGCGGGGCAGGTTGCCTACGCAGCCCGCGATCGCCACATAGCACTCGTTCTCGATGGCCCTGGCCTGTGCGCAAAAGCGGACGCGGTTGTAGCCGTTCTGGGTATCTGTCAGGAACGGGACGAAAAGTATCTGCATGCCCTGCTCGGCCAGGATGCGGCCCAGCTCGGGGAATTCCACATCGTAGCATATAAGGATACCGACCTTTCCGCAATCTGTGTCGAAGACCTTTATTTCGTTGCCGCCCTTCATGCCCCAGCTGTAAACTTCGCTGGGCGTGGGATGGATCTTCCGGAAAGATTCCCGGTGCCGTCGCGGCGGCAGAGGTAACTGATATTGTAGAGGAGATCGTCGATGACGATCGGCATGCTGCCGGTAATGATATTGACGTTATAACTGACGGCGAATTCGGAGAACTTTTCGCGCAGGGGCTCGGTGTATTTGGCCAGGCCACGGATAGCCGCCGCGGGATCTAGCTGGTTGAACTCGATCATGAGGGGCGCATTAAAGAACTCAGGGAAGACTACGAAATCGGCCTCATAGTCGCTTACGGCATCCACGAAGAACTCCACCTGCTGGAGGAGGCCGTCCATGCTGCCATAGGTCCGCATCTGCCATTGTACGAGGCCGATCCGGACGGTGGATTTGTTATACCGGATGGTGTCTCGGTCTTTCTCGTAATAGATGTTGAACCATTGCAGCAGCGTGGCGAAGCCTTTGGACGAGGTGTCGTGCGGCAGGTAATTCCGTAAAATCTTTTGACGATGAAATCGTTGCTGAACTGGAAGGTCAGCGTGGGGTCGTAGATCTCCTTATCCTGTACTTTCTCGAGGTATTCCCGGGGCTCATGCGGTCGGCATACTTCTCATAATTGGGGATGCGGCCGCCGGCCACGATACCTTCCAGGTTGAGGTTCTCGCACAGCGCCTTGCGGGCGTCATACAGCCTCCGGGCCAGGCGCTTGCCGCGGTAATCCGGGTGTACGAACACTTCGATGCCATAGAGCGTATCGCCTTTGGGATTATGGGTGCTGAAGGTATAATAGCCTGTGATCTGTTCGTAGGTGTGATCGTCCCCGAACTTCTCATAGTCAACGATAATGGAAAGGGCGCAGCCTACCACTTTGCCGTTGACGGTAACGGCGATCTGTCCGTCGGGGAACAGTTTGATGAGCCTTTGGATGGTGCCTTCGCGCCAGTAACTGGCATGTCCGCATAGGCGCTCATCATGGATTCTTTAAGGTCGCGGTAGTCTTCTTCGGTCAATAACCGGATGTCAATCGTTTCTTCTGCCATAAAACTCGGATTGTCAGATGTATAGCCAATAACACCCATATCACGCAAAAGTTGCGCCGGAGTAACGGCATAGGGAAATTTAAGAATAAGATGGTACATTTGCGGTGAAATTGTGCCGCACTACGTTGTGCCCCGAACATCAATCATCCTTATGCTGATCAAGAACAGAGACTTTGTAATCATTGGCCTGCAGCAATGGTTTACCGTTGTAGGCAGCACTTGTAAGAATATTGCCCAGGAATTCGCGAAAAACAACCGCGTGTTGTATGTTGACCTCCCGATGGACCGTAAGACCGCCCTCCAGGCGAAGACGGATCCCAACCTGGCGGCTCACCTGGAGATCGTGCGCTCCGGGAAGAACGATATCCGCAAGATCAGCGACAATTTATGGAACCTCCGTCCTAAAAGCATGGCCGAGTCCATTAACTGGCTCCCCTCCACTACCCTGTTCTCCTGGTTCAACCGGGTCAACAATAAAAGATTAGCCTGCGATATACAGGAAGCCATCACCCAGCTCGGGTTTAGGGATATCATCCTGTTCAACGATAATGATATTTTCAGGGGCTTTTACTTTCCTGAACTGCTCCGGCCGGATAAGTATGTGTACCTGTACCGGGATTTCATCATTGGTGTGGATTATTGGAAGAAGCATGGTGAAACACTGGAACCGCAGCATATCGCCAAAGCGGACGTGGCCGTGGCCAATACCCCTGGATACAGGACATTTGCCTGAAAGCCAACCCCAATAGCTATTGCGTTGGCCAGGATGTAACCTGGGGCTTTTCGATGCTACAATAGACCGGCCGGTTCCGGCAGACGTAGCCGCGCTGCCGCCAGGGCCGCGTATCGGTTATGTAGGCGCCTTGAATATACTGCGGTTGGACATTCCGTTGCTTGCGCATATCGCACGGGCACGGCCGGACTGGCAATTGGTGCTGGTAGGCCCTGAAGATGATGCTTTTGCCACCAGCGAGTTACACCAGATCTCCAATATTCACTTCCTGGGCAGGAAAGACGTCAGCGAGCTACCCTCCTACATCCAGTCGTTCGATGTCTGCATCAATCCCCAGATCGTAAACCCGATCACTATCGGGAATTACCCTTTGAAAATAGACGAATACCTGGCACTTGGAAAGCCGACCGTTGCCACCACCACGGAAGCGATGAGCATATTCAAAGACCACGTGCGGCTGGCAGCGTCTCCGGAAGTGTGGCTGCAACAGGTTGAAGGCGCTTTGGGAGACACGGCGCCCGGTATGGCTGAGGAACGGATCCGTTTCGCGCATAGCCATAGTTGGGAAAACATGGTCAAGCACATTTATTCTGCCATACTTTCACCTAAAAAGACAGCATGAGCCTGAAAGATAAGCTTAAAAAGGACCCGCGTGTCAAGGCTTTTGTTTTATATGCACTGATGCCCAAAGGCCAGGCGCGACCGCGTACCTGGGTCAAATGGTTCGTGAACCCTTTCTTTCATAAAAAGGCAGGGGGCACTGGTGCGCCGCCGTACGCGGATGGACGTGCTGCCTTTAACCCATTTCATATCGGCGCGGGTTCTACGATCGAAGACTTCGCCACGGTAAACAATGGCGTTGGCGGCGTTGTTATCGGGGATGGCGTAAGGATCGGTATTGGTAATGTGCTGATTGGCCCCGTGAGGATAGGTAACAATGTCATCATTGCACAAAATGTCGTGATGTCCGGCTTGAATCATGGATACGAAGACATCAGTGTCCCGGTTTCTCTGCAGCCGGTATCTACCGCAGAAATCGTTGTGGAAGATGACTGTTGGATCGGCGCAAACGCCGTGTTGACGGCGGGCGTTACCATCGGGCGCCACAGCGTGGTGGCCGGCGGCAGCGTGGTCACTAAAGATGTGCCTCCCTTTTGCGTTGTAGGCGGTAACCCCGCCAGGATCCTCAAACGTTATAATGAATCGACGGGCGCCTGGGAAAAGGCTTAAAGCCCTACTCCCGACTCGATCTTGATGATCTGCCGCGTTGCCGCGTATCCTTGTGGCGACGTAATCTTCACAACATATATTCCCGCCGGGAACTTCTGCATATCCACCGTTTTGCGGAAGAGGCCGTCTCCGCTGAACTGTTCACTATGGACCAGCACGCCCAGGGCATTGAATACCTGCAGCAGCATGCGGCTTTCGGGTTTATTGATTTGGATGGTGATGTTCAGATGCTGTTTGACCGGATTGGGATACAGTACCAGCGAATCCTTATCATGATTCTCTTTATTTTCCAGCACCGTAATTGAAAACTCCTTGCTCGCCGCAGCGCCTTTGTCATCCGTAACAGTAAGGCGGAATACATAGAGCCCGGTTTTGCTCATTTGTTGCAGCCAGGTATATTGTTTGTTTGCATTGAGGATGACAGCTGTCGCAGGCCCGGAAACCTGTTCCCATTTATATTGAGCGATCGTACCGTCTTCATCGAAGGAAGCGCCGGCATCTACCGCCAGGAAGTCTGTCGGCAGGGTGATGATACGGTTCGACTGCACGGCAACCGGAGGTATGTTGGCGGCAGGAGACACGGTGATCGTCACCTGGTCTTTCGCGGTTGCGCCGCGGTTATCAGTAACGATGAGCTCATACACATAGGTGCCCGCCTGCAATGCGGATACCAGCGGCCGGGCCGCGGTTGCATTGGTAAGCCCCTCCTTGCGGACCGGAGATCCTGGTCCAGGAGAACGTTAATGTTCCATCCTCGTCAGTGGAGAGAGCCGTCGAGTGTCGTGGAATTGACAGGGAGGCGGATCGCCTGGTCAGGGCCAGCGTTGGCAACCGGCGGTTTATTCTCTGCCGGGCCTACCGTGATTTTAACCTGGTCTTTCGCCGATGCGCCACGGTCGTCCGTTACGGTTAGCTCGATTATATAAGTTCCTTCCACTAGTCCGTTCAGCATTGGCCTTGCAGTATTGCTATTCGCGATACTACCTGCCGCGGGGCCGGACACTTTTGTCCATAAGAATGTGATCGTGCCGTCTGTATCTTCCGACAGCGTCCCATCCAATTGCAGTGAGTTTACAGGCAGGTGTATCGTCTGATCAGCGCCAGCATTGGCCCCGGGCAGTTTATTGTCGGCCAGGTTAACGGTGATCCTAACCTGGTCAGTAGCTGTATCGCCTTTGTCATCTGTGACCGTTAAACTGTAAATGTATACCCCGGCCTGGAGGTTCGTAACAACTGGCCTGGCAAGCGCCGGGTCAGAGAGGCTGCCGCCTGCGGGCCCGGAAACTTTCACCCATCCATAGCTGACAATACGGCCGTCTGCGTCTGAGGACTGCGTGCCGTCCAGCGTTAACAGGTTAACCGGCAGCTGGAGAGTTTGGTCTTGTCCGGCATTTGCCACCGGCAGGATGTTGTCTGCGGGGTTCACGGTAATGCTTACCTGGTCTTTGGCGGATCCGCCCCTGTCGTCTGTTACCGTCAGTTCATAGATATACACTCCAGCCTGCAGATTTGAAGCAACGGGTCTGGCAATGGAGGGGTCAGACAGTGTGCCTCCTGAGGAGGGACCGGATACCTTCACCCATTTCCAGGCCGTTATCCGTCCATCTTCATCGGACGAGGATGAGCCATCCAAAGTCTGCGTATTGAGCGGCAACTGGATGATCTGATTTTGTCCGGCATTGGCTACCGGTAGGATGTTGTCTGCAGGATTGACTGCGATTTGCACCTGGTCTTTGGCCGTGGCGCCCTTATCGTCGGTAACGGTTAGTTCGAAAATATAAACGCCTGCCTGCAGATCGTTTGCGACGGGCCTGGCGATGGCGGCGTCTGATAAAATCCCTCCGGCAGGGCCGGATATTTTGGCCCAGCTGTAGGCAATGCTGCCGTCTTCATCTTCGGAAGCGGATCCATCCAATGTGGCAGTGGATACAGGCAATTTTATGGTTTGATCGGCGCCGGCGTTGGCAATGGGCAACTTATTGGCTGCCGGATTTACCGTAATTACTACCTGGTCTTTTGCCGAAGCGCCCAGGTTATCCGTAACGGTAAGCTCAAAATATAAGTGCCGGCCTGCAATCCTGATACGACTGGTTTCGCAACCGCTACATTGCTGATTGCGCCGCCTGCCGGACCGGAAATTTTAGCCCAGGCAAATGTGAAGGTGCCGTCATTATCCACGGAAAGCGATCCGTCGAGCGTTACTGAGCTGATGGGAAGTTGAATGGTTTGGTCGGGCCCGGCGTTGGACCAGGGCGCTTCATTTGTTGCGGCCTGCACGGTGATGGTCACTTCGTCTGCAGCGGTGGCGTTCTGGTCGTCTGTAACCTGGAGCCGGTAGACGTAAGTGCCCTGACCGAGGGCTGTAAGGACGGGTTTGATAGCAGCGGGATCGCTGATTTCTCCGCCTGCGGGCCCACTTACCTTTGACCAGTTATAGCCGGTGATGCGGCCGTCTGCATCGGTGGAAGCCGAGCCGTCCAGGGTGGCGGTGTTTTCAGGCAGTTTGATGGTCTGATCGGGGCCGGCTTTGGCAACCGGAGGTATGTTGACATCCGGCGCATCGCGGTATTCATATGCGCCTACATCAAACACACCGTTTACCGGGCGGGAATACTCGTCGAGGTCAAATGTGATCGCTGAAATGTTGGCGCCTTTATCGATAACCGGAGATACGGATGTGGGCCGGTAATCCCCGCCGTCGGGGTTTGCCAGCTTCGCCTGGGTGATGTCACTGAACTGGAGGTTGTTACCTGCCTGTACGAGCACGAGCTTGTCGCCTTTGGCGTATATTCCGCTGCTGGGATAGTCGCCCGCGGCTCCGTTTACCAGGAGCAGGTTATTGTAGATCTGATGCGGTTGGGTAGTCAGATACGCATATACTTTGATGCCATCGCGGTTCTGATCTACCTTGTGGATTGTGTTATTGTAGATACGCGCCACCGCGGCCGGGAAGCGCCAGGCGTCTACACCGGCGGGGATCTTATCATACACCACGATACCCTCGGTCTTTATATCAGTGATCAGGTTGTTATAAATTTCCTGAGTGCCGGAGCCGAAAATGGTGACGGCCGGCATAAAGCCTTTGCTGATATAGTTGTTGTAAATTTTAAGCGTACTGCCCCCGCCGCAAAGGATGCCATATCCATGGGAATCTACGCCGTTCGTCGCATAGTTTACCAGACGGTTATTGTGGATGCGATTGTCGCCATCTCGGGTAACAGAGATCTGAATACCGTCGTTCCCCATATTCTCCAGGTCGCATTCATATACCTGTAAATTCTCTATCCAGTGAGTTTTGAGGTTGGTACAGGAACCATCGTTCCAGAAATAATTGGTATTGCCGATGTAAAAGCCTTCGAAAGCGGAATTGCGCCCCTTAATGTGGTGGATGCTGACGTTGCGCATTACGTATTTGTCTTCCAACCATTGCGGAGCGGCGCAGGACTGGAGGGTTTTGGCTACTATAAACGTACCGCAATCGTGAATATATGCATGATGTACTTCAATGTCTGTAGAACCTTTGCCGAGATAAATTCCGAATTCAGTATCATTATTGACGTTGCGACCGTAGATATCAAACCCGTATTCAACTCCTGGAGTGCCGGCGCCGGAGATTTCCATAAATGCGCAGGTACTGATGGCCATTACTGTGTTGCCGCCCGGTAATTTGTTATTGATGCCGAGCCTGACCTGCCCTGGTTGATGACTACCACTGGCGCTGCGGCGGTCCCGGTAATGTTGCCAAGATGCAGGTACGCATAATCTCCTCCGGGGACCACGATAGTGTCTCCCGGTTGAAGGCCCAGCGTGGCCATTGCGTTCGGATAACTGAATCCTTTATCTGCGTTTGAAGTTAATACTACCCTTTTAGGCGGAGCAGCAGACAAAGGCGCTGCGTTGGCAGCGGCACATAAGATGCAGAAGACATATATTACCAATCCCCCAATTTCCTACTAATACGACGCCTTCCTCTTTGTTGCGGATTCGTGTAAAGGTTTCTCATTTATTGAATTATGGTCATTATACAGTTTCAAAATAGGCAAGGCTTCACAAGAAATCGGCGGTTTCAGCCAATTCTATGCCTAAAATAATGATTAAACGGTAATAAATGATATATTTTTCTTATATAGATTAGGTTTCATAATAAATTATTAAAAATCAATAGCTGTAATGAGAAGGCGTTCATTTTTATACCCGAAAACGGGGTTGTAACATTTAATTTTTTGATAAAATCGATTACCTTTGAGCGTTGCTAAATGTGACCGGCAAATGATTATTTGCTGCCTTCGGGTTAACCTCATCCTCTGTAAAGCCGTCATTGCGAGTTTAATTAATCGGATACATGGCTAACAAGCTCATTGCTGCTGTTAAGAATCAGCATTTTAGTTCCCTGATGGGAAACGTTGTTTCGGCTTTCTTTAATCTACTTTCTTTTGCGATCCTTGTAAGGGTGCTGAATAAGCAGGATTTCGGCGAGTGGGTGTTATTTCTGGCTACCTATACGATGCTGGATCTCATGCGGACCGCGCTGCTGCAATCAGGGCTCATCAGGTATTATGCGGGCGTATCTGCATGGAGGGGGCGCAAGGTAGTAGGCGCTGCCTGGTATGTAGCCCTTATATTGACCTTCATTTACCTGGTTGCGGGCAGTGTGCTCGCGTTTATACTACCCGAGTATCTTTCCGCTATCTGGCAATTATTCCTTGCCTGGCTCGGTCCTTTACTGCTACTGTCACTTCCTTTCAACTTCGCTTCCTGGCTGTTGCAGGCCGCTCATAAGTTCGATAAGATTCTGCAGCTGCGTATCGTGCAAAACTGTACTTTCCTGGTCCTGCTCTGCCTGCTATATCTGATGAAGCAGTTCACGTTGCCAAATGTATTGTATGCTTACGGCGCCACGCTTGCAATCACCAGCCTGTATAGCCTCTTCTACCGGTGGACGCAGATCCGGGCGATCTTCTTCCGGACGAAACAAGCGGTACGTGAGTTATATGTGTATGGCCGGCTGATCGTCGGTAGTATGCTGACAGGTTCGGCGCTGAACTATTCGGACAGCTTTTTAATCCGGACGATGATCAACTCCCCTTCCGTTGCGATTTATAGCATACCCCAGAAATTCATGGAAGTGATAGAGATCATACTCCGGAGCTTTGTGGCGACGGCCCAGCCCGCTATTGCCGCGGCCGTGAATAGCAACGACTGGGGCGCCGTTTCCAGGGCGTTTTCACGTTACACCGGGGTGGTTACGCTGCTGATCATTCCCTTTATCCTGGGCGCCGTCGCTTTCACTAAACTAGGCATCATTATATTGGCTGGTCAGGAGTATTTACAGGCAGCCGACGTGGTCCGTATTTTCCTGCTTTCTGCTATACTCTACCCGATCGACAGGTTTCTGGGCGTTACGCTGGATATGATCGGCAAACCGCATTTGAATTTCTATAAAAGCGCATTCAAGCTGGTGATAAACGTCGTAGGGGATGTACTATTCCTATGGTGGTTTATGGATATCCGCGCAGTGGCGGCTGTTTCTGTCATCAACCTCATTGCTGGTGTGATAATGGGGTATTATTTTCTAAGGAAGTATGTGCATTTTTCCCTGAAGGAAATCCTGGACCTGGGCATGGCAGAATGCCGTGTGCTGCTGGGTAAAGTAATGCGCAAGGCGCCCCGCTGATAATCGACGTAAATAAAAAGGCTCCCTCCGCGGGAGCCTTTTGTTCATGTATTACAACAGTATCACGTGCGTTTCAATACACGCGATTTGAAAATAGTCTGTACAATATTGCCGAATGCGGCAGTTGCTTCCCATAGCTCAGCCCCAGGAACGGCGGGGAAAGTGACGAAGTACCATTTCTTCATCCCAGGGCTGCTCGAAATACTTCCGGATCTCAGGATCAGTGGGTTCTACCACGAAGTCGAAACCTTCTTCCCATTCAATGCGTACGGTATGGATGTCGGGATGCGTTCTTTCCAATATCTTATACCCGATAGAGCGTTTGGGTAATTGGTTTAGGAAGAGCTCCCGAAATCGAAATGCGGATGTCCGAAGTGCAGTTTCGCCTTTTCTATGAGCACCAGCTTATTATCGATTTCCATGAGTACCCATTTATGGGAGGCTTTCGGAAAAGGAATTCTCCCAGCAACGAAGGCGTTTCTATGTACCCCCTTTTTGCCACACGGAATTGTTCGCGCAGGAACCGGGCAGGGTCAGGGACGTGCTCCAGTACCTGGTTGCAGATCACATAGTCGAAAGACTTATCTTCAAAAGGCAGATTCTCGCCATCCGCCGACAAAAACTGCTGATTTTTACGGACAAGGATATTGCCGCTGCGGTGGTAATTGTCGTCCGCATATTTATCGACGACAACGTTGCTTCTTGGATGAGGATTGTGACCGCCGCCAACTTCCAGGACCTTATCGGTACTTTTGACGTTGATATCGAAACGGGATCGCGGATTCCTTATTTTCATGCGTATGCCTGGGCTTTAAATATTGAATGTAAAGATTAATAAAACTTTTTATACTATTTGCCTAGTTGTTCGTAAACCAATTCGATCTCCTTCGTCATACTGGCAACATCGAATTTCTCGCGTATCGTCCGGATAGCGTTCCGGCTGATGGTTTCCCGCAATGAAGGATCTCCGGCCACCTTCAGAATGGCATCAGCCATCGCCTGCGGGTTGGATGCCGGTACCAGGAATCCGTTGACGCCATTTTCCACAGCCTCCCTGGTCCCGTCCACATCACTGGCTATCACGGTTTTCCCATTGCCATTGCCTCCAGCACACCTATCGGGAAACCTTCCCAAAGGGATGGAAGGCAATAAACATCGACAGCGTTAAGTACCGCAGGAACATCCAGCCTGAACCCGTCGAAACGGATCCGGCCGGTAAGGCCGAGTTCTCCGGCAAGCTGAATGGCAACTTGTCTGAGCTCGCCATCACCGATCATCAGCAGTGTAATATCATCCCGTTTCTTCGCCACTTCTGCGAATGCCCGGATCATATTCAGGGGATCCTTCTGGTAGGTCATCCTTACCATATATCCCAGTAAGATATGATTCTCTGGTACGCCGTAATGTGCGCGAAGGTCGGCATACTCACCTTCGGGGTTAAAATGGGACAAATTAACGCCGTTGCGGATCACCTTAGCATTCCGGAAGCTGCCAAACGCCCGGATACCTGTTTGCCTGTTAGACTCGGAAACGCAGATATTGAGGCTCGTCAACCCGGTGATGACTTTCTCCGCCAGCACGCGCGCACGGCGCGACCAACCGGATAACCCATCATGAAATGACCATCCGTGTATCGTGTAAAGCACCGGCAGGCCCAGTGAGCGGGCGGCCCAAAGTACGTTCGTGTTCGCTCGCGTACCGTGCACATGTACGATTTGTATCCCCTGTGAACGCATAAACCGTTTGACGCTTTTCCATACCCGCAGGTCAAATGCTTTTTCACTTTCTATGACGTGTGCCGGAATATTCATTTTCCCGAGCGTTTCAATCATGGGACCGCCGGTAAATGACAGTACTACGGGATCGAACCGCTCCCGGTCGAGATGGGCTACCAGGTCGAGCACATGGCTTTCGCCGCCCCTACCTTACCCTGGCGGATCGTTTCGAGTATTTTTATTTTCCTTGGCTGGCTCATTGTTACTGCATCCATCGTTCATACCATAATTGAAACACGAGTACGTTCCATAGTTTCTGGTGGTTAACCTTCTCTCCCTGCTGGTATCGTTGCAGCAGCGAGCGGATCGTAGTACTGCTCAACAACCCGGTGTCCTTAAGCTTCCTTTCAGAAAGATAATAATCCATCTGTTCGCGCAATTCGTCACGGAACCACTCCGTAAGCGGCGCGATGAATGGCATTTTAGGCCTTTCCATGATGGATTTCGGAACATACTTGTGAACGATGGTCTTCAACAGGTATTTGTTCACGTTGTTTTTCATCTTGAGGCTGTCCGGAACACGCGCCAGATACTCTACCAGGCGATGGTCCAGCATCGGCTCGCGCCCTTCTATGCTCACGCTCATGGTAGCGCGATCCATTTTCACCAGGTTATTATCGACCAGGAACGTGAGGTAGTCGATCGCCAGAAGGCGGTTCAGGGGTATTAACACCTGCTAATTTTCCATTCAGGTCGAAATTCGTTCTGTACCGTTCTACCGGCCCATCGATGAACTTATCACTTTCCGATTCAGTTACGTATTGGCTGATGTATTTCATAGCCAGTTCCGGGCGGCCGGACTTCCAGATCAGCTTCATTTTCTCGAACCTGGTGGCGAAGTTATACTTCCGGTTAAAGTACGGAAGATGCTCCGGGTCCACCAGTCCATAGCTGCGCTGGCAATCGCCTGGATCGGGCGTGGGAATCGGCGGGTGAATGAAAGCGACTGGTTGAATTTATTATAGCCGGCAAATAATTCGTCTCCCCATCTCCACCTAATGCTACTTTCACTTCCCGAGCCGCCAGCATAGACACCAGCGTAGTAGGAACAGTTGAATTGTCTGCGAAGGGCTCGTCGTATATTTCAGGGAGTTTATGAAGTACGCCTTTCGCGTCTTCTGGACCTACGATCCACTCGTGGTGGTCCGTCCCCAGTGCATAGCAATTTTCCGCGCTTCGGCGGATTCATCGAACTTCTGTTCCTTATAGCCTATCGTGAAAGTTTTAATGCGGGATGCGGTGCCGGACTGCAGGATGGCAGCTACGCTGGTGCTGTCGTATCCGCCACTGAGAAAAACACCTACGGGCACGTCTGACACCATTCTGTATTTGTAAGCGCTCTGCAGGAGGCTTTCCGTTTTACGGAGCACTTCTTCTTCATTGTCCTTCAACAACGGTTGGTGATACGCGTCCAGCACGCTCCAATAGCTTTCTTTTTCTGGTTCGCCGCCTTTTAACGATATGCGCAGGACGTGACCGGGCATTAATTTCCGGTATCCCTGAATATGGAGTAAGGCGCAGGTACGTAGCTGTATTGCAAAAACAGTGAAAGCGCATTAACGTCGATTTCTTTGGCAAACCGTGGGTGCTCATGGAAGCTCTTCAACTCAGAAGCAAATAAGAGGAGGCCGTCTTTCCAGTAATAATAAAGCGGTTTAACGCCTGCCCGGTCGCGGACAAGCGTCAGGACGTCCCGTTTGCGGTCGAGTATGGCAAACGCGAACATGCCGATACATTTATCGAGCACCTTCTCCTGCCACAGATCCCATCCTTTCAACAGCACTTCGGTGTCTGAACCGGAAGAAAAGTCATAACCGTGGCTTTCAAGTTCTTTGCGTATTTCCTTGAAGTTGTAAACTTCACCGTTGAAAATTATAGTCAGATCACGAAAAGTCATAGGCTGGTGCCCTGAACTGGATAAGTCGAGTATGGACAGCCGGCGATGCCCCAGCCCGATATGGGAGGATTCGCCTTTAACCAGTTCATATCCCGCATCGTTGGGGCCGCGGTGCTGCAACACATCGGTCATCGCACTCAGCACATCCTCGCCCGAGGAGCGCCTGAAATCAACAAAACCGGCAATACCACACATCAGTTAACTTTTTTTAGGTTTTTGATATTCCAGAACAGGCCGTTCCAGAATGCTTTAAGGTGCGCATGTTCCCGACGTACCAGGAACGTAAGCGTATTTTTGGGGATCGTGAATACCGTAAGATAGCACATGAATGCCGCCCTATGCAACCATTTTACATTCCGGCGCATAAAGAGAATGCGGTTGCGGGTGATGTAATAGGTTTTCAGCGGGCTGTTTTTACCGGTAGTCATCGACTCCTTATGATAAATCAGTGATTTAGGCTGATAATAAACTTTATACCCTTTCCTGCGGATCTGAGCGCACCAGTCGAATTCTTCATAATAGAGGAAGAATACTTCCGGCATGAGCCCTACCACCTTCAATACCTTTGCCGGGATCATCATACCACCGCCGTGGGCATAGTTTGTCTCGGTTATCTGATCATATTGCCCATTATCAGGCTCCTTGCAGCCAATCATACTATTGCGGCCCGTCAGGATATCTACGGCATGATAACCTGCGTATTCAATCGTTCCTTTATGGAAGAAGTAGTGAAACTTAGGGCTGGCGATGCCGGCGTCGGGATACTTCCGGAAGATATCCGTCAGGCCTTCGATCAGACCATCGGTGAACTCGGTATCATTATTTACAAGAAAGAGAAATTCGCCCGTGGCCACGCGCAGGCCCAGGTTATTCCCCGGAGAAGCCGAGGTTGGTTGCGCTGCGGATGATCTTTACTTCCGGGTAAACGGCTTTGAAGTCGGCAGACGCATCTTCCCTGGATGCATTATCAACAATGATCACTTCAACATTGCGATAGGAATTCCTAGCAATTGATTTGAGCAGGTCTATAGTTACGGCAGCATTGTTATAATTAACCGTAATTATCGACACCAGAGGGGCTTCTATTTCAGCTTGCGGTGCCATCTAACAGGGGATTATCGATACCGGTTTTGGTATGTTTGGTATGAATGAACGTTTTATTGGCGCCTTTCAGGCGGAACATGATAGCAACCATGATCGCCAGTACGCGTGGTAGCGCCTTCATGGCAGTAATAAAGTAATGCGTGAAGAATTTTTTCGGCAGCGGCAATAGCAGCGCAATTGCAAAAGGACGGAGGCGGTGAGCCAGGCGAATACGCTGATGTGAAGAAAACGGCCCAATGCTAAATAGAGGAGCGTGCAGAACCCAAGGGCAACCAGCAGCAACATCCTGGGGAGCAGAATATTTTGCGTGACGGCCAGGTTGAAGTAGTCGAATCTGCCTTTCAGCAAACCTTTAACGCCAGGCACAAAGAATTTCCGAAGATAAACGAACTGTGCGGAAATCCAACGGCGGCGCTGGTTCTGGAATGCGTTGGCGTGTTCCACCTTTTCGTCGAAGATCAGCGCGTTTTCCAGGTAATGGATCTTCTTCCCTCTTTCTACGACAAGCAATTGAAGCACTTTGTCGAAACCGCCGATTGCTTCAATTTCGTTCAGAACAGATTTAACAAACGCGAAGGGAAAGACCATTCCGGAACCAATCACGGATGCGGATAATCCTACTGCGTTTGCACCTTTGCGATGGATGTGGTTGGCGACGATTTCGTTGGCCGCATCCAGGATCGCCATCGGCGAATCCATGTTCTTGGCAACGCGTTGCGCCTGCAGCACTTCTTTCCCTTCCAGCGCTGCCTGGTTAACTTTGAGGAGGAAATCCTTCTCAAGTACGTTGTCGGCATCGCAGATCAATGCCAGTCATAACTGTCGTCCAGTTGCGAGAAAGCGGCATTAAGCGAGCGTGCTTTCGTGCTCACATCGAACGATACAGGCATGACACGCACGCCTGCAGACTGCAGTGCGGTAATAGTTTCCGGCTGCAAAGAATCGGCGATCACCACCATATCGTACTTGTCGGCCGGATAATTCAAGCGTTTGTAGCTTTCCGCAGCAGACAAAATGATGGAATCCTCTTTATAAGCTGGAACCAGGATAGCGATTCGCTTGTAATGTGAAGCGTCTGTGATCGCAGGTTGTTTCCGGCGGGACAGCTTCCCGGCCAGTGAGAAGAAGAAGTTAAAGAAGACGCATCCGGCGATGTAGGTGTAAATAACTATTTCTAAAAAAAAGATCATTATACGTTGTCCTTTTGTATGAGTGCGAATGGTGTATTGACCATCAACCACATGTCGTAGGCGAATGTGTTCTTATTTGCGTAGTTGATATCGAGTTGAATCCTCTCTTCTACAGACATTTCTTTCTTACCGCGTTTGCTGATCTGCCATAATCCCGTAATGCCGGCAGGCGCAAGGAAACGTTCCGTCCACTCGTCGGTAGTGAGGGTGTTTGCTTCGTAAAGCGGAAGGGGCGGTTTCCAACGAGCGACATATCTCCTTTAAGCACATTAACCAGTTGCGGTAATTCATCGAGACTGGAATTGCGGAGGAAATTACCGAGACGGGTAACACGGGGTCGTTGGAGACTTTATAGAATTTCGGTCCGGCCGAATTGGTATCGTATTGATTGAGGTGTTGGAGCTCTTTCAGTTTCTTATCGGCATCCGGAACCATTGTCCGGAATTTATAAAACCGGAAGATGCGGTAATTACGGCCGGCCCGTTTGGCGGCGTAAAAATCGGCCCTTTGGACTCCATGCGAATGGCCAGTGCTATGCCGGCCATTACCGGCGCCGCAGCTATAAGAAGCGTAGATGCCACAAAGATATCGAGAGAACGTTTGAGAAAATTATTAACCGGCTTGCCGTTCCAGGGGCTTTAGGCGGTTGTTTGCTGAATACCGGCAATGCCTGCATTCGTTTTATCTTCAGAATAAACTGGATCTTTTGTTCCAGCTGTGGCACCGAACAGCAAGAAGTCACGACATCATCTATGAAAGTGCACTGCTTCGCAAATTCCCTGGCTTCTTCATTCACTTCTTCCAACAGCAAAAAGAGGGGAATAGCTTTGAGCGCTTTATGGTCCCGGAAATACGCTTCCCAGATGGCGGCGTCGCGACGGGCACTGGCCCAGTCCAACAGGATAACGTAGGGAACGCGGCGCTCTTTAGTGAGGATCTCGGAAATCTTCAGCTGGCCATGCGTTGCGTTGGAAGCTTCGAGAAGTCTGCAGCTATCCTGCAGCTCTGTTCCGGGAACGCAGAGCCGATGAAAAGAGCGATTCTTTCCGCACGCAGGTCTGCCTGCGATGCCATCGTGGGTAAAGTAATAATAGGTGCGGTTGTTTCCATAAAAATGATATTGATACGAATCCAGGGGTTTGAAGAATTACATTGCTCGAATCAGGATGTGATGTATTCTGAATTGTTGTTCAATACGGCTTCGACCTTTTCCAGCAGGTTTACGGGATCGAAAGGTTTCGCGATAACTTCTACTACGTTGGGGTACTTACTGATAATGGTAGCGGTGTCGTTCTCAAGGCTGGCGCTAAGCACGAGTACCGGAATATCGCGATACAGGTTGCTTTCCGACAGGAACTCCAACAGCTCCCAACCATTCACATTCGGCATTGCCAGATCCGTTATGATAGCATCAGGCGTATTTCCTTTCATCAACCACATCGTTGCAACAAATCCGTCTTGTGCCGAAATGGTGCTATATTTTTTAGAAAGCATCGCTTCCAGCAAAAATCTGATGGGCATGCTATCGTCAATGATTAATATCTTTTTTTTCATTACCGTCTCTTTTTCCGTTTAAAGTAATTTTTTCGTTAAATCGCTCCTGCAAGACAATTGTTAAATTGAAAAGCAGATCGCAGGTCAGGCTTTAAATGGATAAGGTCGGTGGATAATTTAAACTTGGTTCAAGTTCTTCGCTGGAGATGGTAATAAAATTATTGAGGTCGGGTTAAGCTTACATGTCAGCTAAGATAACAATTAAATCGTTTCATTGGACCAATATGCTATCTCGTTTTCTTTCATGTTTCAAAAATAGTCACATAAATTTTTTCCTGAAAATATTTTTTTGTGAAATACAAATTTCACGAGGTAAACGATGAAAATTCCGGATTAAGCGGGCGACTGCAGAATATAGACAGGTGAATTTTCGGGGATCGATTACCTTTATGCCGTTATTAACTCCTCAATAATCATATAAAGACTTATCCGTCAGCATTATGTACTTCTGGATCTCCCTCCTGGCTCTCAGTATCTGCATCCTGTTCTATACCTATATTGGCTATGCGGCGGTCTTATATATAATAATAAGGCTTCGGCGTATCCTGGGCCGTAAAGCCCGGCACCCGCCGCAGAGCCTTACGTTAGCCTGGTGGTTGCGGCCTATAATGAGGAAGATTTTATCCGGGAGAAGATCGCCAACACCCTCGCGCTTGATTATCCCGCTGATAAGCTGGAGATCATATTTATTACAGACGGGAGTTCCGATGCCACCCCGGACATACTAGCGGAACACCCCCGCATTAAGACGCTACACCAGCCCGCCCGCGCCGGGAAATCAGCAGCTATTCACAGGGCGATGTCTTACGTATCCCATCCGGTGACGGTATATTGCGACGCCAATACCCTGCTCAACGCCCAGGCCATCCGTAAATTGGCAGCTCATTTTGGAGATCCCAAAGTTGGTGCGGTAGCAGGCGAAAAGAAGGTATTTTCCACTGAAAGCAGCGGCGCCGAAGGTGAGGGCGAAGGGCTTTATTGGAAATACGAATCCAAACTTAAACAATGGGATGCCGAACTTTACAGCGTGATGGGCGCAGCCGGTGAGCTGTTTGCTATCCGTACGGATTTATATGCCCCTATCCCCTCTTCCTGCATCCTGGACGACTTCATCATTTCATTCCGCATCAATATGCAGGGCTATAAAGTAGCCTATGAACCTGCAGCCTATGCTTCAGAGACTGCCTCGGCCTCACTGGGAGATGAATACAAAAGGAAGATCAGGATCAGCGCCGGTGGGTTTCAGTCGATCGGAATGCTGCTCCCGCTTCTCAACCCGTTCCGGTATCCCAAAATTACCTTTCAGTATATCTCACACCGCGTTCTGCGTTGGACGCTGGCTCCCCTCGCATTGCCTATAGCGTTGATTTCCAATATAATTGTTGTTTTGCAAGGTGATAATATCATTGCCCGCCTACTCCTGGCAGTTCAGGTGCTGTTTTATCTGGCCGCCTTTGCGGGATGGATACTCGCGCACAGGCAGATAAAAGTCAAATACCTCTACGTACCTTTTTACTTCTTGTTTATGAACTGGGCGGTTTTTCATGGATTCTTCCGTTTTATAGGCAGGCGGCAGTCGGGCGCATGGGAGCGTTCCCGCCGAAGCATTCCTTCCGCACAGCCATGATTTTGCACCAACCGTAAAAAATGCGCCATTTACCGCCACTTTGATGTCATTCACAAAATATTTAGGAAAAATATCAGGCGAGTATTTACCTTAGCATGGTGAATTTGTAATGTGTTAACCCATATCCTCCGTAAAAGCCTCATAAATCGCCGGGAAAGCTTATCCTGACGCATTTAGAATGATTTTTTCCATCTCCTCCTGAATAATCGCCTTTTGTACTAGCAATTGCGCGGTGGTTACCGTTTGCGGTCATTACCCCAAAGTCGCACAGTGACATAAATGACATTGAGAATCATTTCTATAACATAATTCCCATGAAGCGAATTCTACACTTACTGCTATTACAGCTCACCGTGCTGTTTTCCGTGCAGGCGGTGGCGCAGCTTAATCCCGCTGATCCCATCGTGACGTACAATTCCGGCAATCCCCCGCCACTCCCGATTACAACAAGATCGTAAAGTGGGTTCGGACGGTAAGGATGAGCTGGAATTCCGACCTGTACAAGTCCTATATCTTCCAGAACATGGCCTTTCGCGTCAAGTTCCCAAAATCTTACCAGCATGGCGTAAACGACGGAAAAAAGTACCCAGTCATGGTATTCTTCCACGGCGTCGGTGAGGCCGGCTCCGTTTATGACAACGAATTTCAATTGCTGCACGGCGGTGAATTGATGAAAAATGCCGTTGAAAACGGCACCTATGACGGCTATCTGATCTATCCTCAAAGCCTGGACGGCACCTGGGGCAATGTCTATTTCGACAAGATCAAAGAATTGCTCGACTCCATGGCGGTACAGGTGAAAGTAGACCTGAACCGCATCTGTGTAAACGGTCTTTCCCATGGCGGCCTCGGTACCGGGACTGGACCTTCCGCTACCCTGGATGACGGCTGCCACGCTACCCATGTGCGCCGCTTCTACCGTTTATTACAGTAGTTCGTATACCGATAAGGTAAAATTCATGCCCGTATGGATGTTCCAGGGCGGACTAGACACAAACCCGGCCCCTATACCGCCGGCCTTCTCCGTGACGCTATTACTAACGCCGGCGGCACGGTCACCTATTCGTATTATCCCAATAAAGGGCATGATGTATGGTATAACGCATGGGCCGAACCGGACTTTTTGCGTACATGCTACGGTTTAACCGCCTGAATCCACGTGCCCTTTTCAATAAAACACAACTTTGTCCCGGAGAAAGTACCACCATAGGTATCGCCCCGGGCTTCCTGGCATATCAATGGCGTAAAAACGGAGTTGATATCGCCGGTACAGGTAATTCCATCACCGTTTCCTACGACAACATCGGTTCATACAGCGTGCGTGCCCAAACTGCCGCGCAGGGATGGTCAGAATGGTCTCCAGCTCCACTCGTTATCTCCGCCAAGCCGGCCAGCCCGCAACAAACGATTTCGATGCCTGCCCTGGCTACCAACGTACTGCCGGCACCTAATGGCGCAACAAACGTGGCTATGAGCGTTCCCGCGGGTATGGAGTCCTATGAATGGATCCGCACCGGCACCACTACCGTTATCAGCACCACCAATACCCTGACCGCTTCTACTCTTGGTGGTTATGTGGTAAGAGTGAAAGCCCCGAACTATTGTGTCGGAACTTATTCGGACACTTTCCGGATTATAAACGCAAATGCGGCCAATGGCCCTGATGGCATTAATAATCTTATCGTTTCCGCTACGTCGAAAACAAGCGTGTCGCTTTCCTGGAGCCAGAATACAGCTGCGGCATATAATGAAAAATACTTTGAGATTTACCGTGCCGCATCAGCCGGCGGAGCGTACACGCTCATCGGCAAGAACGCGGCCGATGTGTTGACTTTTACGGATAACAATCTCGTTCCCGGCACCAACTATTTCTATGTTATTCGTCCTGTGAACGATAACGCAGCTGGTCCGGTTTCCGCTGAAGTGAAAGGAACGACCGCCGGTGACGCTACACCGCCCACCATTCCCGTACTCACCCTCGGAAGTATTGGTAATACGTTTGGCTATCTCAGCTGGACTGCCTCCACGGACGACGCTGGCCTTGCTGGTTATGAAATTTATGCCAATGGTGTTCTGAAAACCACCGTAGCGGCGAATGTGACGAAAACGATGGTTTCCGGACTTGCTGAAGGCACATTCTATAACTTCTACGTTAAAGCAAAAGATGCAGCCGGCAAACTGTCTGGTCAAAGTAACCAGGTGACCGCCAAAACGCTCAAGGCAAATCTGTCTTACAAATATTACCAGGGCACCTGGAGCGCATTGCCCAATTTTGCCAACCTGACCGCTGTTAAAAGTGGAAAGACGGCCATCGTTGATCTGGTTCCCGTTCCTTCAGGACGTACCACAAATTATGGCTTCCTCTGGACCGGTTACATTCACATTCCGGTAGATGGTAACTATACCTTTGCCACCGGATCGGATGATGGCAGCAAGCTGTATTTCAACAGAACTTACAGCAACTCCGCTACTGCCACAGTGAATAACGACGGCGCACATGGCGAGCAGATCGTTTCTGGCACTGTTACAAACCTCACAGCCGGTGTTTATCCCATCGCTATTACTTTCTTCCAGGCAACTGGCGGAGCAGCGATGAACGTTTATTGGACCAATACGACCCTGGGCGTAACGCAACAGGTGATCCCGGCCCAATACTATATGGATACGGTAACAAATACCGGCAGCACCACGATTCCCACTGCTCCCAGCGCTTTAACGGCCGCTGCGAATGGCTGGAGCAAGATTAATCTGTCCTGGACAGACAATAGCAGCAACGAAACGGGCTTCGAAGTGCACCGCAGCGCTACCAGTGGCGGTATATATACTATTGTAGGTTCTGTAGCGGCGGGCATAAAAGTGTTTACCGACACTGCGCTGACTGAAAATACCCGCTACTACTATAAAGTCCGCGCTATCGGCCAATACGGCGAATCTGCTTTTACAGCGGTAGCCAATGCATTGACAGGCCTCAAGCCTACGCCTCCGGCGGTTCCGACGGGATTTCTTGCTACCGCCCTTTCACCTGCAGTTGTGAAGCTCCAGTGGGCTGATGCTTCCACCAATGAATCGGGCTTCGAAATCTACCGGTCTTTCAACGATCAGAACAACTACTCTCTGATCAAGACCGTTGCAGCCAATACCGTTACCGTGAACGATTCCGCGCTTTCGGCCAATACGGTTGTGTGGTATCGCGTCCGGGCGATCGGTGAAGGAGGCCCTTCAGCCTACGCTACCGCAGACTCCGCCAAAACACTCAGCAATCCGCCGGTACTCGTTCCAGTAGACAACCAGAGTGTCCGTTATGGAACAACGCACAATATCACTCTCAGTGCGACAGACCCGGATAATGATCCGATCACTTACCAGTTGCTGAACGCGCCGGCGTTCCTCACCTTGTCGGCTACGCCGGAACCGCATCTCGTTGCTGCCCCCTCCAGTCCGATCTCGGGAACTATAATAATATCGGGGTAATTGCAAAAGACGCAAACAACGCAGCAGACACCGTTTACTTCAACCTTGAAGTGAATGATAACTTTGCACCGGTAATTAATAACTTCGGCAACATTACAACCGGAGAAGGCGTAGATTCCATGCTGGTGCTCAGCGCCGCGGATCAGAACGCAGGTGAAACGTTCACCTGGACGGTAACACAAAAGCCTTCATTTGTAACCGTTGTGTCAACGAATGATACCCTGAAGCTACAGGTGACGCCGAATTATACGGATGCTGGCACTTATACGGTACAAGTTAAAGTAACCGACAGCCGTGGCGCCATCGATACGAAAACGTTTACCCTGACGATCGAAGACCGCCCGACGCCTAATTACAAGCTTTTCATCAACATCAAGTTTAACCAAAATGCTCCTGCTCCGTGGAACAATGTCACGGGACAGACCACCAACAGCCTTAAGAACGACCGTGGTGAAACAACGACCGCCAACCTCGTGTTCGATACCTACTGGTGGGGCACTTACAGTGAAGGCGCAGTAACCGGCAATAATTCCGGCCTCTACCCAGACGTTGTGATGAGCGAATTCCTCTATTTCGGCACACTGCCCGGCGTGTTCAACGCGCCGAGCTCCATCCCCGGCAAGCTGACCGGCCTTGAAACAAACCGTACCTACACGGTGAAGTTCTTTGGAAGCAGCAAATGGGGCGCACCTCAGCCAAATAACGGTACTACGAACTACACGATCAACGGTGTAACTAAACCGCTCTTCGTACATAATAACACGGCAAACGCTGTAATATTCGAGAACATCACACCGAACGCTTCCGGTGAAATTGCCTTTACTCTTGCCGTTCCCGCTGGTGGCCAGGTAGGCTTCCTTAACGCCATCGAAGTAAACGCAAACGGTGCCGGTGGCGGCGAGCCGCCGGTAAATAATGCCCCGGTGCTGACAGCCATCGCCAATCAAAGCGTTCAGGAAGGTACGACTAAGGATGTAGCTATCAGCGCAGTCGACCCAGACAACGACCCGGTGACCTATAGCCTGCTTGGCGCTCCTGCATTCGTTACCATCGTTAACGGTAATGTGCACCTGGCTCCGGCTGCAGGTAACTCCGGAACGTTCAATAACATCCGCGTTATCGCTACAGACAGTAAGAATGCGGCAGATACAATCAGCTTCAACCTTACCGTGACCCCGGCTGGCGTAGATCCTGCATACAAGATCTTCGTCAATATCAAAGCCAACAGCACTGCGCCGGCTCCCTGGAATAATGTCACCGGCCAAACGACCAACAGTCTCGTGAACGATCTCGGCGCCACAACTACCGCCAACCTGATATTTGATACATGGTGGTGGGGCACGCACAATGAAGGTGCGGTTACCGGCAACAACAGCGGTGCATACCCCGATGCCGTAATCAGCGACTTCCTGTACTTCGGTACTCTGCCCGGAATTTTCAGCGCTCCCAATACGATCAGCGGGCGAATCACCGGTCTGCCGACAAACCGCCTGTATTCGGTGAAATTCTTCTCCAGCAGCAAGTGGTGGGCGCCGTCTCCCGACAATGGAACAACAAACTTCACAATTGGCGGTGTAACTAAGTCGCTCTATGTTCATAACAATACGACTAACCTGGTAGTATTTAGTAACCTGGTTCCGGATGCCAATGGCGTAATCAACTTTACGATGGCCGTTCCGGCCGGTGGACAGGCTGGCTTCCTGAACGCGATAGAGATCAATGCCGGTGAAAGCGGCGGTGCGCCTCCGGTGAACCACGCTCCCGAGCTCACATCTATCAACAACCAGGCGGTAACTGCAGGTACCACTACCAATGTGAACATCACGGCTACTGATCCTGATGGAGATAACCTTAGCTACTCCTTGCTGAACGCACCGTCTTTCGTGACGATCGTAGGTAACCAGGTACGCATAGCACCCGCAGCTGGTAATACTGGCACTTACAATGCTATCAAACTGGTTGCTACGGATCCGCAGGGGCTGGCCGATACGGTGAGCTTCAACCTGGAGGTAACGCCTGTAGGCGCCATGCCTGGATACAAGTTCCTGATCAGTATGAAGTTCCAAAACACCATTGCCGCACCTTGGAACAACGCGGCCGGTCAAACCACCAGCAACCTGGTCAACACGCTTGGCGAAACGACTACCGCCAGCCTGGTATTCGACACTTATTGGTGGGGCACTTACAATGAGGGTGCTGTGACCGGTAATAACAGCGGTGTTTATCCGGATGCGGTGATGGCCGAGTTCCTTTACTTCGGTACACTGCCGGGTGTGTTCTCTGCCCCCAACTCCATCCCCGGCAAACTGACAGGTCTCGACCCGACCCGCACTTACTCGCTGAAATTCTTCGGCAGTAGCAAATGGTGGGCGCCGTCTCCGGACAACGGTTCCACTAATTATACGATCAACGGTGTTACAAAATCGCTGTACGTGCACAATAACACCGCTAACGTGGTTACGTTCGACAACCTGACGCCGAACGCCAATGGAGAGATCTCCTTCGTAATGGCAGTGCCCACCGGCGGCCAGGTAGGTTTCCTCAATGCCATTGAAGTGGATGTAGCTGCTACTGGCGGAACGCAGCAGGCTCAGACCGTAATGGCAGCCCGTACTGCGAATATCGATATGGCCATCACAAAACAGGAGACAGTTTCCAACTTTACCCTGACGGCTTATCCGAATCCTGTGCGTGATATGCTTGCGGTTGATATAGAACTGGTTAAATCAACCAGTGTGGTTATCGAGTTCGTAGATGTGTTTGGTCGCCCGGCTTATAAGGAAGTGAAAACAAATCTCCCGGCTGGTAAAACTACACTCCGGTATAATACCGCCAACTTCCTGACAGGCAAATCGATCTACATGATCCGTATTTCGACCCCGTCTGGCGAGAATAAAGTAGTGAAAATCATCAAGCAGTAGATAATAACGCTTTATGAATTAAAAGGAAATGCCCGGTATATTTGCCGGGCATTTCTTGTTATTTCATCCCTCTAAAACCAACGTTCCCTAACCAAAATCCTTCATTCGCATAAAAATATCAAACTATGTGAAGCTTGCTTTAATTTCGCTGTCAGAACCGGATATACCAAAAACAGCCAATGACTAAGGGCTGCCTTAATGTATGACCCCACGGCGGATATATCTGCCTTACGACCCATACGTGGTATTTCCCTTCACATTATCAAAGTATTAACTTACTTTTGCCGAAGCAACCAGCCTTATCCTCCCAAAAGCCTCCATTTGCAGCCAGACGTGCTGACTTTTTAACCTTCCTTTGAATTTCTTGCAATAACGCGTTACGCGATTGTCAATCGTCATTGGCATAGCTGCGCAGTGTTGGAGTTGAACATATTAGAATAGAAAATAAAATTTATGGATATTTCATATTTCATCAAGGCGCTTCTTAAAAGAAATGGTGGCTCATTGGTTGTGCTGTGGCGGCTGTCTGCCTGGCCTTCGTGCTGACGATGAACAAACCGCGGCTGTATGTATCCTACTCCCAGATTTCTACAGGATTTACCACCAGTGACCAGGTACGCCTGCGTGAAGAGAACGTTAACCTCATTGAAGCGGATGTCAAGTTCGACAACGTTATTCAAACCATTAACTCCCCGCTTATTATCAACTTTCTTTCCTGCAACCTCCTGCTGCACGAATTGACCAGCAATAAGCCGTTCATCGAACTTAAAACACAGGATAAGGAAAGCAAGGCCTTCAAGGAATTCAACCGCGAAGCTGCGCTCCGCATCTGCCAGGCGAAACTGGACTCGCTCCAGATCCTTTCTTCCTATAATCCCGAAGAACGGAAGATCATGGAGTATCTGAAGCTTTATAAATACGATTTCGAATCTATCCGGAAAATGCTGTATGTAGGCCGTCTGCAAAAAACGGATTATATAGACGTCGTATACCGCTCCCCTAACCCAGAGCTGTCCGCTTACGTGGTGAACACCCTGTTTAAGGAGTTTCTCCGTTATTATCGGAGCTCTCGCTCAGAACGTTCCATCGAAAACGTGGAAACGTTCGAGCAGCTCGTTAACCAAAAGAAAGCCGAGCTCGATACCAAACTGGAGGCACTCCGCTTGTATAAAGCCTCTCAGGGCGTGCTTAACGTGGATGTTGCCAGTGGAAACGAGTGGGACCTGATCAAGCAATTCGAGAAATCACTCTTCGACGAGAAGGCGAATAATAACACGATCCGCTCTTCGCTCGACAACGTGGTTTCACAAATCGCCGAACTCGGCAGTGGAAAGACCGTTTATGCAGGCAACAGTAACGTTGTCGCACTTCGCCAACAGATAAATGAGCTGAACGACCAATATCTGAGAGGCGGATCGAGCGATGCAGCGCTGGCTGAGAAAATCAAGACACTTCGCGGCCAACTTCAGAAAACACTTATTGATGGCACGGGAACAAGTACCAAGGCAACATCAAAAGAAGAGCTTACCGCACGCAAACAGAACCTGCAGGCCGAGCTGAGCGCTTCAAATCTCAACATAACGAACCTGGAAGCCAAAATAGCGCGCCTCCGTTCCTCTGTGGGCTCATTCGCAAACAAGGAAGCCACCGTTTCCTCGCTCCAGCAGGAAGTGACCATGGCGCAGGAAGAGTATACCAAGCTGAAAGAACGGCTGAACTCTGCCCTTGATAACCGCACGGTGCCGCAGGATGGTTTCCGGCAGACGCTTAAAGGTCAGCCGGCCTTTAAACCTGAGCCGTCCAACAACCTGTTGATCATGGGCCTCTCCGGGTTTTCTGCCTTCCTGCTTGTAGGAATGGCTATTCTCCTCACAGAATTCCTGGACGGGTCTATCAAATCGCCTTCTATCTTCGGAAAGAACGTTGATCTCAATCTAATCAGTACCGTTAACCGCGCAGATCTCCATCGGCACAGCGTGCTGGAAGTGCTCCAAAGCAGACCGGGAAAAGAAACGCAAAAGCGGCAGAATATCTTCCGCGAATTATTGCGAAAGCTTCGTTATGTATTGGAATCCAGCGGAAAGAAAGTATTCCTCTTTACCAGTACAGAACCGCAGCAGGGTAAAACCACACTGACGCAGGCAGTGGCATACAGCCTTAGCCTCAGCAACAAACGTGTGCTAGTTATCGATACAAATTTCTGTAACAACGACATCACCGTGCAGATGGAAGCCCGCCCCATGCTTGAAACATTCGACGTTCCGCCAAACGAATTCAGCATTGAAAAGGTAAAAGAAATCGTGACGACATATTCCGTTGACAACATCGAAGTCATCGGATGTAAAGGAGGTGATTATACTCCGTCGGAGATTCTTCCCAGGAACCACCTGTTGAATTATCTCCCTGAGCTCAAAAAACACTATGACTTTATTCTCATGGAAGGTGCGCCGCTTAATGATTATACCGATAGTAAGGAATTATCCGCCTATGCAGATGGCGTCATTGCCGTCTTCTCTTCCAGGGCAACCTTAAAACAGATCGACAGAGATTCAATAGCGTTCCTGCACCAGCTGGGCGACAAGTTCGTCGGAGCAGTGTTGAATAAGGTAAATGAAGATTACCTTGAATTATAACTATCCGCTTCATGCCAGACAACCCCATTTCGCAGAACCGGTTAAACCCAACAGGTATCAATGGATCGATTGCGCAAAGGCATCGCCATCATACTTGTCGTTTACCGCCATGTCGCATACGGGCTGCTAAGTTCTAACGTTCCGCTGTATGATTGGGTCAAGGATTTTAATGATATGCTGTACAGCTTCCGCATCCCGTTGTTTGTTATGCTCTCAGGCGTCTTTTTTGGAAAAAGCCTTCACCGGCACGGGCCACGCGAGCTGTTGATCAACAAGGTCAACACCCTCCTGTATCCTTACCTGTTGTGGGCGGTCATACAGATCACACTGCAGATCATTTTCTCGAATTACGCCAATTCACAACGCTCTTTGGGAGATTATTTGTACATCCTCACGCAGCCCCGGGCGCTGGACCAGTTGTGGTATTTGTTCCTGTTATTTAACGTAACGGCGCTGTACCTCCTCTTTTCGCAGCTATTGCGGGCGCATACGCAGTGGCAGTTGTTTATCGGCCTCGGTCTGCTGGCCCTGGCGCCATTGATGAGCGAGATCAGCACGTTCTATGATATAGCATTGCATTATATATTCTTTGCGATCGGTCAGTTCAGTGCTACGTGGTTGTTGAACGAAAATATTCAAAACAGGATATCACGCGGAAGATTACTGCTTCCTTTATTGCCGTTGTTTATCGGCATGCAGTACCTCTACCTGCAAAATCACGTGGGAATGAACTTGTATCTGTATATGATCGTCGCCGTAGTGGGAAGTGTATATACCATCACTTTGTCGATATTCCTGGTAAGATGGGGCATCTTCAAATGGTTACAGGTGATAGGGAAATACTCCCTTATATTTATCTGTTGCATGTGGTCATATCTTCGGCATTGCGGGTATCACTGCTGCGCACCGGGCTGTTCGACACCCCTGCAACCACGATCGTACTACTGGTATTTTTGATCGCCGCATCTATTGCCTTGTCGATAGTCGCTTATAGAACGCTGATTTTCCTGAGGATGGGGTGGCTGTTTAAAGGGAACCTGTTCAGGAAACAGCGGGTTAGTGTATCGTCCGGCAGTAATTAAACTACATTAAGATGGTCAAAAAGAAAAGAAAGTCATATCGCACAAGTTGCATCAGTTTCTGATCCTGATGTTCATTGCGATCGTGATAATCATGCTTGCAATTAAAATCATGTTTTTGTAATCCGGGATGGAAATACTGAAAAGAAATATCGTTCCTACGCTTGTGCTTTCTGCGCTGGCGTTGATCATAACAGCGATGACCTGGTTTGCCGCAAAGGATGTGAAGAACAGCTTTATGGTAGCAGCGGGTATTGTCGGTCTGGGCGTGTGCGTACTGTGTATGACTAATTACAGGGTGGGTTACTACCTGGTAATTTCCATCTGCATGTGCGTGCGCACCTTCGAAAGGCTCGCGGTAACGGAGATGCCTGTTGGCGCCATCCAGGACCTCCTCCTGGCCTGTACACTGGTAGGTGCTATTTTCAGCCGCAGCCGCACAAAAGTGATTAAGGTAGATGCTTTCCGCGATCCCCTGCTGCTTATCTTTTATTTCTACGGCTGCTATATGCTGTTGCAGTTCCTGAACCCAAACGCAGTTTCTACGGCCGGCGCGCAACTCTTTATCCGTGTATTTATCAGGAATATGATCCTTCTGTTCCTTACAATGCGGATGATAAACTCGATGGCGGATCTGCGGAACTTTTTAAATATTGGTTCGTGCTGTGTACACTGGCCGCTTTCTATGCCTGTTTACAGGATTGGTTCGGGCTCATGCCGTTTGAACAGAATTATGTGGCGATGTACCCCGATAAATTCAGGACGGTTATTCTGCTTACCGGGGTTAGGGTATTCTCTTTTATGTCAGACCCTGCGGTATTAGGCATCCTGATGGCATGTTGCGTGGTGATCATCGCGCCGCTGCTGACGGCCAAAAGCAAGGACATTTCCTGGGGCAGAAAACTGGTCCTATTTGTCGCATTGATATTGCAAATGCTCGCGCTCGGCTATTCCGGTACCCGTACCGGATATGTAATGGTACCCATGGGCCTGGCCATCTTTTTCCTGGCCAACCTGCATAACAGGAACACGATCCTCGCGGCGATGGTCACTGGCGTGGGCTTCCTTGCCATTCTTTTTGGTCCGTTCCACAGCAACCCTACGATTGTCCGTGTGCGTACGGCATTTACCGGCTCAAAATCGGATGCATCATTGAACGTTCGCGACGTAAACCGTCAGCGTATTCAACCATATATATACTCCCACCCTATCGGTGGCGGATTGATGTCTGCCGGCGTTGAAGGAGAAAAAATACAATCCAGGCCATACATTGGCCGGGTTCCCGCCAGACAGTGGTTACCTCCGGACTGCCCTTGAGCAGGGATGGATCGGGCTTATCATCGTCTGTCTGTACCTCTACATGATCATGCATTACTCAATCACGAACTATTTCAAGGCGAGAGACGATGTCGACAAGCTGCTGCTTATTGGGCTGGCAGGGGCGTTCTTCGCCGTGGTGGTCGGACAATACGCCCAGGAGGCCACCGGCCTCTTCGAGTCAGCGATCATGATCTATGCATTTACCGGCATTACTATTAAAACCAGATACTTATTATCACCTAACAAGAAAACAGTATGAGAAAGGTATGTTTCGCCCTGCTTTGCGTCTGCTTCGGCAGCCTGGCCCAGGCACAACAAAAAAGGATACAAGCATTTTGCTGGCACTTCCCGCTGACAATCCTAAAGTAGCGCGCCTGAAAGCCCGCCTCGTTGAGCTGGCGCTTGCCAACCCGGCGCTTAAAGTGCTGGATCACCGCGCTGAAATCACGAAGTATGAAGCCCAACGCGCAAAAGCGGAATGGCTGAATATGTTTACCGCCGCAGGTAACCTCAACGAGTTTACCATCGAGAACAAAACAGGTAACAACGGCAACAATAACTTGCTGTATCCCCGTTATAACTTTGGGGTCATCATTCCCTTCGGTCGTTTTGTATCGATCCCTGCCGATGTGAAGATCGCCAAGACCAACAAGAAAATGTATGAAGCGCAGAAAGAGCGCGACGGACTGGAAATTAAAGCCGCCGTATTGCGCGCCTGGGAGGAATATTCAGCCAACAAGCAAATGCTCGAACTGCATCTGCCCCTGCTGGAAGATGCATACACCTCTTACAAGCAGGAGGAAGCCCGGTTTTCTAAAGGCGAAGACGCAAAAGTAGATGCATTAAACGCTGCCTATCGCCTTTACAATACTGAAATGGTGCGCAAGATCACCCTGGAGCGCGATCTCCGCGAATCCAAGCTCACACTGGAAGCAATCATCGGTATGACGATGGAAGAAGTACTGGTAAAACTTTAATGCCTTCTTTATGAAGTTTTTGTTTTCGTTGATTGTGCCATTATCGCTGATGGCACAATCGCCCAAGGTAGCCGCCGGATCAGGCTTCGAGCCATTTACCGCGATTCAGGTCCGCACCACGCCATGGCATCTCCGGCCGGCGCTCATATATGTTCCCCGGTAGCCAAAGGCGAAAGGCTTCCGCTTATCATCTGCATGCATGGGCGCAGCATCGCCGGTAATGACCTGCATAAGATATTCAAACAGGGTGTAACCCGCCAAATGAAGGAAGGCAAAAAGATAGAAGCAGTCAACAAGGCGGACGGCAAACTTTACAAGTTTATCGTCATTGCCCCGCTCGCCGAAAGTTGGGGTCTGCCGCCCGATCAGGTCAACGTCATGCTAGATGATATACTGAAGCGCTATCCGATCGATTCTACACGGATGTATATCACAGGATATAGCGCCGGAGGCTGGGCAGTGGCGATGGCCTCAACGGACGCGGTTTTGTCTAAAGACTGGCGGCCGGCGTAAACATGTCGCCGGCTGCGATCGAGGAGCCTAATATGAAGAGTTTCCAAAACGTAGCCAAAGCAAACCTGAATGTATGGTATTTTGCCGGTACGGGCGAACCTTTCTTCAAAGAACGTACGCAGATGTATATCGACAGCACCAACAAATATAAACCCGGCCTTGTCAGGCTTTCTGTCGGCAATCATGGGCATTGTTGCTGGGAGGAATACTTCAATCCTAACTGGCGTGAAAAAGGCGTGAGTATTTATGAATGGCTTCTTCAATTCAAAAGATGAGGCGACTATTTACTTATCTCCTCTATCTGGGCCTTGCATGCGTTCTAATCGTCGGCATAGCCTTCTGGTGGATGTCTGCAAGACAAGAAACGGCCCGGCTGGATGATTCCGCAAGGCGGGCGGCGCCGGGTCGATTTCTGCAAATGGATGATGGCATCGTTCATTATAAGCTGGACGGACCGGATTCCGCCCGCCTCATTGTATTGATTCATGGCGGCGGCACAACGGGCATTGAAGTTTGGAAGAATAACGTCCCTTTTCTCCTGGCAAATGGATACCGCGTGCTGCAGTACGACCTCTTCGGCCGTGGCTACTCAGACAGGCCGGCGGTTAAATACGATCTTAGCCTGTTTGGCCGCCAGCTGGATGCACTGCTCGATTCTATCCGGGCGCCTGGGGAATTCGATATCGTAGCTATGTCGATGGGGGCGGCAATTGGGCTGGATTTTGCCGGCCGCCATCCCGGTCGTATAGGACGAATCGCGTTACTGGCGCCAGCCATCAGTGGTGACCTAAAGCCTAGCAGGCTATTGTCTGTCCCGTTGCTCGACAGGCTCCTGATGACCATGTACTGGTACCCCAGGTCCGTGGAAAATCAAAGAAAAGAATTCGTTAATCAGCCCGAATTTGAAAAGTATGCCACACGGCTCCGCTACTTCATGAATTTTAAAGGCTATAAAGACATTACGCTTTCCTCATGGCGCCATATGATGAGCGTGGATCAGCTCCGGCTATTGGATAAGGTACCGGAAGGCAAACTGCTGCTCATATATGGGCTGCAGGACGTGTATTTCCCGCATGAAAACGTGGCCCGCTATCAGCGCCATTACCCGGGCCTTGTTGTCCGTGAGGTAGACCAGGCTGGCCATATGCCCCATTATGAACAGCCCGCACTCGTTAATCCCATGATCGTACAATACCTTCGTTCAGGTAATCTCAATTAATTGTATAACCTATGCACATAAAAAAAGCCTCCCGGTCATACCAGGAGGCTTTTAAGTTATATGGCATCAGCCTGTTACAGGCCGAAGGCTGCTTTTACTTTTTCAACGTAGTCGAGTTTCTCCCAGGTGAAGAGCTCCACTTCTACTTTCTTCTCGTTCTTCTTGCCTTTGTTGAACACTTTGGTTACGACTTTATTGTCGCGGCCCATGTGACCATATGCAGCGGTATCGCTATAGATCGGGTTGCGCAGTTTCAGGCGCTGCTCGATCGCGTAAGGGCGCAGGTCGAAGATCTGCTCAACTTTACGGGCGATTTCACCGTCGGTCAGGTTTACCTTGGCAGTACCGTAGGTATCTACGAACACGCCACAGGGCTTGGCTACACCGATGGCGTAGGAAACCTGTACCAACACTTCGTCGCACACACCAGCGGCCACGAGGTTTTTGGCGATGTGACGGGTGGCGTAGGCAGCGGAGCGGTCTACTTTGGAAGGATCTTTACCGGAGAAAGCACCACCGCCGTGTGCACCTTTACCACCGTAGGTGTCTACGATGATCTTGCGGCCGGTGAGGCCGGTATCGCCATGAGGGCCACCAATTACGAACTTGCCGGTCGGGTTAATGTGGTAAGTGATCTTATCGTTGAACAATGCCTGTAATTCCGGTTTCAGTTGGGCTTTAACGCGCGGAATGAGGATATTGATCATGTCCTGCTTAATTTTTCCAGCATCTCCTTGTCTTGCGCGAAATCATCGTGCTGCGTAGAGATAACGATGGTATCGATACGGATGGGCTGGTTGTCGTCGGAATACTCGATCGTCACCTGGCTTTTGGCGTCGGGACGGAGGTATCCGATCTCTTTACCCTCGCGGCGGAGGTTGGCCAACTCGATGAGGAGCTTATGTGCCAGATCCAGTGCGAGGGGCATGTAGTTTTCGGTTTCGCGGGTAGCATAACCAAACATCATACCCTGGTCGCCAGCGCCCTGTTCTTCAGGGCTGGAACGGTCTACACCCTGATTGATGTCGGGGATTGTTCGTGAATGGCGGAGAAAATCCCGCAGGAGTTGGCCTCGAACATGTACTCGCTTTTAGTGTAGCCGATCTTGCGGATCACTTCACGGGCGATGTCCTGCACATCGAGGTACGCTTCTGATTTCACTTCTCCCGCCAGCACTACCTGCCCGGTCGTTACAAGGGTTTCACAAGCGACTTTCGAATTAAGGTCATACGCAAGGAAGTTATCGATGAGCGCGTCCGATATCTGGTCGGCAACCTTGTCGGGGTGCCCTTCAGATACGGATTCTGAGGTAAATAAGTAAGGCATGAGTGCTAAAGATTATAGTTCTGTGTAAATTATCCTGAGTTTAACGTTGGCCGGGGCGTTGCGCTGCCTCCACCCGCTTTCAGACGGGGCAGATCGATGTACCTGCTGGACCAGCCTTCCAATCTCAACACTGAATTCTCAATCTTCTTCTGCTGGGCAAGTTGCAAATGCCGTGCAATATTAAATTTATATTGAACAACTTTAAAGGGGCCCAGGTCACTAATGACAATTTTATTACCTCCAAAATACTCGGCTTCAGGCTGGGAAGGATTGCCATAGTCGAAGAGGTAGCCAAGACTGTCGTGCGTCAGGTAACGGCGTAGCATCAGACGGTTCGGTTCCTGGAACAGGTCGTCTCTTCCGGCGGAGCCGCTGTTGATTTCGGTAATAACCAGCTCGGCCTTGTTGATGACGGCGTTTGGAACATCGTTCAGGTTCGGGATCTGGATGTTGGTATAGATACCTGGCGCTTCCTGGATATAAACGACGTTGTCGCCAAGCGGATTGTTCGTGTTTACGAGGCTGGCCGCTTCCGTACCGGTATAGTTCCTGGTGAAGTAGTGCGCATGCCCGCTGCTGTTGGCGTCAAACTTGAAGTTGGCCATGATAGAATCCTTCTCAGAGTTCTTGTAGTACACCGTCATGCGGGTCTCCCCGTTGTTGATCTTGGTATATAACATCGTCCGTCCATTGGTGGTATCCGGAACAATGGCGATACCGTTAAGCCATACGCGGAAGGCGCTGTCGTTCTTGAAGGCGCCGTCTGCCCGCTGCTGCAGCAATTCCTGCCCAAAGGCGGGGCTGAGGGGGATCCGGAGCTGGGGAGCATATTTGGTGCCGTAGATGGACAGGGAGTCTTTCGGGTAAACGGGCCAGATGGTGGCATTGCCGATCTGTTTGGACAGATCGATCGTGCGGGGCTCGTTATAGAGGTAAGTGGTGTCCATTTTGAAGCTAGGCTCGTTCATCTTATAGACCTTCACGTTGAGGGGGCGTTTTCGCCATACCATGCGGTATCTACGCCTACGTAAAGCACTACGGAGTCGAGCGACCAGCCGGTGCCTTCGAAAGTAAACTCCGAGTTGGGCAGCCCTAACTGTGTGTACAGGAAGCCGTGAGACTTGCCAAAAATGGGATCTTGCGTGATGCTGCCAAGTACGCCCTCATAGAAAACATATCCTGTTCGGATCGCGGAATCGGTCCGCTGAATGTTAAGCGTTATCAGGTTATTGATGGTGGTGTCTTTTACGACAACCTTGTCTGAGCCGGGGATGAGGTCCTTGCCGAGAACGGTCGCCTCGTTACAGCCCGAAAATGCATAAAGGGCGGCGAGGCAGGCGGTGGCGAAGCCCAGGTTCCTGAATTGAATCTTCACGTAATTGGTTTGTTCGGTTTGTTGACTAACTAAAATAGAAAAATTAAAAATAAAAAGTTTGCCCGGATAAAGCGTATCCCTTCGGCAGTTTTAACTTTTCATTTTTAATTTTTCCCGGACTTATTTTACGCCTAACAGTTGCTGATATAGCTGGAGGTAATCCGCCAGATCCTCATTATCCTTCTTATAAGGCAGTATTACCTTGCCTTTTTCCGCCTTCACTTCGTCAATCGTCTTCTTATCCACTTTCTCCCCTGCCATGATGACTGCGTCGGCATATTTGGCTGCGCCACGGTTTAGGGCCGTATTGGTGCCTTCTTTATACAATTCGAGGTCTTTTTCCTTGATCTGGTTGCTGATGATCGCCTTCTTAATAAAGGAAGCGCCAAGCTTGTCCTTAAAGCTGTTGGGCTCCATGGAGAATACCGTCTTGGTCTGCGCGAACACGGGTTCCTTTTTATAGGCCGTTTTCAGGTAAACGGGAATCAGGGACGTCATCCAGCCGCTGCAATGAATGACGTCGGGAGGCCATCCGAACTTCTTTACGGTTTCAAGGGCGCCCTTGCAAAAGAACACCATACGGGCCGCATTGTCGTCATAGAAGGGCGTCTCTTCTTCTCCGAAAACACCTTTTCGCTTGAAATAATCTTCATTGTCCAGGAAATAAACCTGCAGGCGAGCGTTTGGCAGCGATGCCACCTTGATGATCAGCGGGTAGTCATCCCCATCAATTACGATGTTGATGCCTGACAGTCTTACTACTTCATGTAACCGATGCCTCCGTTCGTTGATATTTCCAAACCTCGGCATGATAACCCTCACTTCCAGGCCCGCCTCATTCGACTTGATCGCCATCTTATTGACCATGTCCGCATAATCGGATAACTCCAGATAAGGGGACATTTCCGGGCAATAAAAAGAATTCTTTTCTTTGTGGACATTTATTGCTGATTATTAATGCAGTTATTTTTAATTTGGCATGCAAAACTACGAAATTTTTAGGTAATACTGGCCAATTTGTCACTTTTAACATCCTTTTAAGCAAAGGTTTATGTATCTATTCAAGCGGGCAGCGGATCTTGGGGTAGCGCTGGAACAGGAAAAAAAGGCAGGAAAACGAATCGGATTCGCCCCACTATGGGCGCCCTGCATCAGGGGCACATCTCTCTCATCCAATCAGCTAAAGAGCATTCGGACATAGTCGTAGCCAGCATCTTCGTCAATCCAACACAGTTCAACGACCTCAAAGACTTCGAAAAGTATCCCTCCACCATACAGCAGGACATCCTCATGCTCACCGCCGCCGGAACCGACTACCTCTTTCTGCCCTCAGTGGCCGAAATGTATCCCGAAGGCGCGGCAGCCCCTCATCCACATTATGACTTCGGTTACATAGAAACCGTCCTCGAAGGCGCATACCGCCCTAACCACTTCCAGGGCGTTGGGATCATCGTTCATAAATTATTGCAGGCCGTTCAGCCCCATGATCTCTACATGGGACAAAAAGATTTCCAGCAATGCATGATTATCAAACGCTTACTGGAAATTACCGGCATCAGTACATCATTATATATTTGTCCCACCCTTCGCGAGCCCGACGGCCTGGCCATGAGCAGCCGAAATATGCGCCTCAGCCACGAACAAAGGGAAACTGCCGTGGAAATTAGCCGAACCCTGCAATGGGTAAAGGACAACCTCCGCTCCCGCCCTTTCTCGCAATTGCGGGAAGAAGGCCTCGCCCGCCTCAATGCCGCCGGTTTCCAACCGGACTACCTGCCCTGGCCTCGGCCGACGACCTCCGCTTGCTCGACGAACCGGCAAACGGGCCTATGGCTATCCTCGTGGCTGCCAAACTGGGAGATATCAGGTTGATTGACAATATGACCATCGGCTTATAGGTTATTTCCCGGAAATTCATCTACCTTTGCGGACTACACCAGAAATATGCTGATCGAAGTTTTAAAATCGAAGATCCATCGCGCGGTTATCACGGAAGCCAACCTTAACTACGTGGGCAGCATCACGATCGACGAAGATCTGATGGATGCCGCCAACCTGATCGCTAATGAGAAAGTTCAGGTCGTAAACGTGAATAATGGCGAACGCCTGGAGACATATATTATTAAAGGCAAACGCGGTTCCGGCGTAGTCTGCATGAACGGCCCCGCCGCGCGACTCGTTGCCGTGGGCGATATCGTCATCATCATCTCCTACTGCACACTGGAGTTCGAAGCAGCCAAGCAATTCGTGCCCATCGCTGTTTTCCCGAAAGAAGGCAACAAACTATAATCCGCTACCCGCTTATCCTCCCCTGATTTATGCCGAAAACGCTCAAAACCATCATTCAGTTTGCTGTTTTTCTCGGATTAGGCATACTTATCATCTGGTGGACCGTACGCGGGTTCTCCCCTCAACAGATTTCAGAGATCAAAAGCGCTATGCGGCAGGCCAATTACTGGCTGCTGATACCCGCAATGGCGCTGGGCATCGCCAGCCACTGGGTGCGTGCCATCCGCTGGCGGCTTTTGTTTGCTCCACTTGGCTACGCGCCCCAAAAACTCAATACCTTCTTCGCCGTAATGATCGGCTACCTGCTCAACCTGGCCGTTCCCCGGCTGGGAGAAGTAGCTCGTTGCGGAGTGTTGTCACGTTATGAGAAGATACCGGTCGACCGGCTGGTCGGAACCATGATCGCGGAGCGCGGCATCGACCTGGTCTGCCTCATCGTCCTCCTCTCCGTCACGGTACTGATACAGGTAGATGTGGTCGGCGCATTCGTGAGCGAATACATCTGGGTGCCCCTGTCAGGTAAATTCACCGGCGTATCCATGACCACATGGATCATCATTATCATCGGCGGCGCTTTATTCGTGACGCTGATCGCCTGGTTGCTGCGCCGGTTCAAGCATACCAAAGCAGGCATTTCTTTTACCAACCTGCTGCGCGGTATCGTGGAAGGCATCCTCTCTGTGGGGAAACTGAAAGATAAAGGCTGGTTCCTCTTCTACACCATTCTCATGTGGCTGCTGTACTTCTCCCAGGTTTATATCGCTTTCTGGTGCCTGGAAGATACGATCGGCCTGGGCGTTAAGGCCGCCATGTCGATCCTTGCATTCGGCAGCATTGGCATGATCGCCACTCAGGGCGGCATCGGCGCATACCAGTACATCGTGCAGCAGATCCTCGTACTGTACGGCATCTCCGCCACCATCGGCTTCGCTTTCGGGTGGATCATCTGGCTGGCGCAGACGGTGTTAATGCTGGTCCTCGGCTTCGGCAGCATGGCCGCTATTCCCTTTACAACAAAAAGGAAACGAAGAACCCAAATAATGGTTTCCGGTGTTTCATTCCCCTGCCCGGCATTCTTTTTGCCGGCTAATGCGTTCTTTTGCCCAACTAATGAGGGCAGAAATACGTAATTTAATGGTAAGTTAACATGGCACGGGCTTCCGGCGCCCGGGTTTTCCTCATTTTGCGATCATTATTACTGGCCTCGCCAACGCTCCAAATCATGTGCATCTATGAGATCTGACTCGACCGCAGCCGCGATACTCCCGGCGCCCCCTAAATCCAAAACGGTGAAGAAGACGACGAAACTGAAACCGGTCATTTCCAAAAAGAAGACCATCGTGCGGGACATCAGCTGGCTATCCTTCAATGCCAGGGTATTACAGGAAGCGGCAGATACCACCGTTCCCCTCTACGAAAGAATTCGCTTTCTCGGCATATTTTCCAATAACCTCGACGAGTTCTTCCGCGTCCGCGTGGCCACACTTAAACGTATGGTTGCCTTCGGCCGCAGCGCCCGCATGCACATGGAGGAGAACCCGGAACTGATCCTCGACGAGATCCAGTCCACCGTCATCACCCAACAACAGGAATTCGATCGTATATGGAAAGAGATCGAGGAAGAGCTGAAGCACGAGCATATCTTCATCCGCACTGAAAAGCATCTCAACCGGGAGCAGCAGAAGTTCGTCCAAAACTACTTCAATGATCAGGTGCGCACCAACATCATTCCGCTCATGATCGAGTCTATTCCAAACCTGCCTTACCTCCGCGATAAATCCATCTACCTGGCGGTAGTACTGGCTAAAGAGGATAACTCTGTCCGTCAGACCTACGCGCTGATCGAGATCCCGACTACCGTATTGCCCCGCTTCCTCATCCTGCCCAGCAAGGAAGGTGAGCACGATATCATGCTCATGGAAGATGTGATACGCTTCAACCTGCCGCATATCTTCTCCTATTTCGGGTATGACAAGTTCAGCTCGTCCATCATCAAAGTTACCCGCGACGCGGAACTGGACATCGATAACGACGTTGCCACTTCCCTCATTCACCAACTGGAAAAAGGAATCAAGGCCCGCCGCAAGGGCAAGCCGGTACGGTTTATATACGATAGTCAGATCGACCCTTACATCCTCGAATTCCTCATCCGCCGCCTCGGCCTTTCAAAAAAGGACAATCTCCTGCCCGGCGGACGTATCCATAACTTCAAAGACTTCATGGACTTCCCCGATGAGGTCTTTACCCGCGAGCGCATGCGCCGCAAGACGATCATACACCCTTTGTTCCAAAACGTGCCCAGCGTGATGAGTGTCATCCGGGAACAGGATGTGATGTTGCACACGCCATACCACTCTTTCGATACCATCATAGACCTTCTCCGCGAGGCCGCCATGGACCCGCTGGTAACCACCATCAAGATCACCGCCTACCGCCTGGCTAAGAACAGCCGCATCATCAACGCCCTCATCAATGCCGTGCGTAATGGCAAACAGGTGGTCGTGGTGCTGGAACTGCGCGCCCGCTTCGATGAAGAAGCCAATCTCAAATGGAAGGAGAGACTGGAAGAAGAAGGCGTTAAAGTGCTGTACGGGGTGCCCGGGATGAAAGTGCACGCCAAAATCTGCGTCATCAAGAAGCGCAGCGGCAACTCCACCGTACAATACGGCTTCGTGAGCACGGGGAATCTCAATGAGAGGACGGCCAAAGTGTACGGCGATCACTGCCTCCTGACGAGCGACCGCGGTATTATGGCAGACATTAACCGGATCTTCCGCTACCTGGAAAGCCCCGCCACGATGAAAAGATCCTCCAGCAATGCACCACCCTCCTGGTGAGCCCGCACAATATGCGCAAGACTTATATACGAATGATCGACAAAGAGATTCGTAATGCGAATCATAAGAAAGCAGCTGCTATTACGTTGAAAATGAATTCTTTGTCTGATGATATTATGATCGAGAAACTTTATGAGGCTGCCCGTGCGGGCGTGGAGGTGAAGCTCATCATCCGCGGCATCTGCTGCGCCTACACGTCTAACAAGAAGTGGAAGAAGGACATCGAAGCCATCAGTATCGTGGACGAATACCTCGAGCACGCACGGGTCTTTGTCTTCCATAACGGCGGACAGGAAAAAGTCTTCATCGCATCGTCTGACTGGATGGTCCGCAACCTCGACCACCGTGTGGAGGCTGCCGCGGAGATCACCGATCCCGTGATCCGGCAGGAGCTCATCGAGATATTGAACATACAGCTGTTAAGCAATGTGAAAGTCAGGATACTGGATAATGAACAGCGCAATGCCTACAAGCCCGCGACCGGCCGTAAGCAGCGGGCGCAGCTGGAGATTTTCCGGTACCTGCACGACAAGACGTATAATTGACAACTGCCGCGGGGAAGTCGTTGTGTTTTAATATCTTTGGAGCGTCGGCACACCAAAACCGGTCTTTAGTCAGGAATGAAGCTTGCAGCAATTGATATCGGATCCAACGCGGCGCGACTGCTCATCACAGAAGCGTCGCCCAAGGCGAACGGAGACATGGATTTCACGAAAGTCAACCTCGTGCGCGTACCTTTGCGCCTGGGGATGGATGTGTTCGCCACCGGCGCCATTTCTGAGAAAAGAGCCGAAAGCTTCGTCAATACCATTAAGGCCTATAAGCTCCTGCTGGACGTATACGAAGTCAAATACCTCAAAACTGCCGCCACCTCCGCCATGCGCGACGCCGCCAATGGCGCCGAGATACTGGAAAGGGTGAAGCGGGAAACGGGCATGGATATCCGTATCATTACCGGGCAGGAAGAAGCCAATTACATTTACGAGAACCACATCGCCGAGAACCTCGATAAAACCCGGGGATATCTCTATATCGATGTAGGCGGAGGCAGTACAGAGCTGACGTTCTTCAATGGCAACCGCCTCATCTTCAAGGAGTCTTTTAACATTGGCACCATCCGCCTCCTTCAGGGCAAGGTGGAAGAAGACCACTGGCAGCAAATGAAAGAGTTCCTCCGCCAAAACCTCAAAGGCTATAACCAGGTGGTGGCCATCGGCTCCGGCGGGAACATCAACAAGATATTTTCCCTCTCCAAAAAGAAAGAAGGCCGTCCGCTGATGCTGGACCAGCTGAAGGATTACTATAAGGAATTCAGCAGCTTTTCAGTGGAAGAGCGCATCCACCTCTACAACCTTCGCGAAGATCGTGCAGACGTGATCGTGCCCGCTTTGCAGATCTATGTGAACGTCATGCGGTGGACGGATATCCAGGAGATATTCGTGCCTAAGATCGGCCTGGCGGACGGGCTCGTCCGCTCCCTGTACAAGGAGATTTCCGCGCTGGCCAGACCGTAGATCAAATATTTGTAGGCAAATCCGGTAAATATTCCAACCTTTGTGCCGCTCCGGGCAAAGGGGCCCGGCGTAAATACGCAATGCAATGTCTGCTGTAAACAAAGAAATCAAACGCATCACCACCCATGTGCTGCAAAAGATGAAGACGGACGGAGAGCGGATTTCCATGCTGACCGCTTATGACTTTTCCATGGCCCGTATCTTCGACGACGCGGGTATTGATATTCTCCTGGTGGGCGATTCCGCCTCCAATGTGATGGCAGGTCACGAAACCACGCTCCCCATAACGCTCGACCAGATGATCTACCACGCCGCTTCTGTAGTTCGCGCCATCAAGCGCAGCTTCGTAGTGGTAGACCTCCCCTTCGGCTCTTACCAGGGCAACTCGAAGGAGGCGCTCAACTCCACCATCCGGATCATGAAAGAAACCGGCGCCCACGGTGTAAAGATCGAAGGCGGCGAAGAGATCATTGAATCCGTAAAAGGATCATCAGCGCCGGCGTTCCGGTAATGGGCCACCTGGGCCTAACTCCGCAGAGCATCTATAAATTCGGCACTTATGCCGTACGCGCCACGGAAGACGCCGAGGCTGACAAGCTCATCAAAGACGCGCAACTCCTCCAGGAAGCCGGTGCATTCGCCATCGTACTGGAGAAAATCCCCGCCCAACTGGGTAAACGCGTGTCTGAAGCCCTCACCATACCCACGATCGGGATCGGCGCGGGTAAGTATGTAGACGGTCAGGTACTCGTGATGCACGATATGCTGGGCATCAATAAAGAGTTTAAACCCCGTTTCCTGCGCCGCTACCTCAACCTGTACGATGAGATCCTGGAGCTACCAAACAATATATCGGCGACGTAAAGGGAAGGGATTTCCCAAACGACAACGAGCAATACTAGGCGTATTATCCGTAAAATACCAGGCCTTCCCGCAACCCGGGAGGGCCTTTTTGTGCCTCCCGGTCCAAATTCCCGCGGTTTCGTTATATTCGCTTCCGTGAATGCGATGATCAACATACAACTTTCACTTCTGTCGTACCTGCGCAGTACCTGCTCGCATGTGCCATGAACCCGCCCCTGCTATTTCCGCATCCACACACCACAACATTTTACTAAATCTAAGCTGATGACAACGCTGGAAACAGTATTGAACGGACTGATGAGCCGTTACCAGGAACGCGTTCCCGACGTGGGCGCTATTATCGAAGCCATGATCCGCGAAGGCATTATCAAAAAGGCCTCCGACATCGAGAACGACCATATCGCCTTCCGGACCCTGGGTGTGCCGCACCTCGGCATCCGCTCCCTGGAGAAGATCTTCCTCCATTACGGCTACCGCAAAATGGACTATTACAATTTCCCGGAAAAGAAACTCGATGCATACTGGTATGCGCCCCTTCCGACGCCTATCCCCGGATCTTCATCTCGGAGCTCCGCGTAAAAGACCTGTCCGAAGCCGCGCAGCAGACCATTCATAGTTATACGGACGAAGTTACTTCAGACCCGGTAGACGCGCTCAACCTGGATGACGGCGCCGCAGTGGATCATTTCCTGCACAGCGGCCTCTGGCGCACGCCTACCCTGGCCGATTACCAGCTGCTGGCGAAAGAAAGCGAATATGCCGCATGGGTGATCTACAACCGCTACTACCTGAACCACTTTACAGTAAGCGTACATAACCTGCCCGCCGGTTATAATACGGTGGCGGACTTCAACAACTTCCTCGAAAAAGAAGGCTTCCGTCTCAACGACTCGGGCGGTAAGACAAAGACCAGCCCCGACCAGGCTTTGTTGCAAAGCAGTACGGTGGCGCGTATGATCGAAGCTGAATTCGCGGGAGGGCAAACACACGCCATTTCAGGTTCCTACGTGGAGTTCGCGGAAAGAAGGGTGTTGCCGCAGTTTGCGCACCTCAAACCCGAAGAGATCCGCCGCGAGCACCGGCGCGAAGGCTTCGAGGCCAACAATGCGGACAAGATATTCGAAAGCACCTACGCGGCGCAAACCAGTAAAGGAAGCTGATTAATGCGGTAGCCGGTCTTTCAGCAGGCCATATACCCAGGTACCGGCAATGGCGCTCAGCAAAGTGATCAATACCACGGTAAACCCGCTACCCACCTGCGCAAAGAGCGGACCGGGGCAGGCGCCGGTGATGGCCCAACCTAAACCGAAGATGAGCCCACCGAAGACGATACCTTTGTTGAACGGCTTCTTCCGGACTACGATCTCCTCCCCGCTCATGCTGCGCCAGCCCATCTTCCGGATGAGCATTACCCCAGCATGGCAGTGGTGATCGCGCTGCCGATAACGCCGTACATGTGGAACGATTCCAGCCGGAACATTTCCTGGATACGAAACCAGGACATCACTTCCGCCTTTACGAGGATAATACCGAACAGCATGCCGGCGATGAGAAATTTCATGTTTTTCATAATAACAGCCAGCGCATAAGTGATGGAAGGATCAGGTTGGTCATGGTAAAACCGCCGGCCATGAAGCAAATGGTTGCTACCATCGAAGGCCATTGCAGTGTAGAAATACCGTAAATGGAATGGCCAGACGTGCAGCCACCGGCGTAACGTGTGCCGAAGCCGACCATAAAGCCACCAGTGACAAAAAATAAAAGCCCCGTACCGTTAAAGGCATTGGTCCAATTGAAGATATCGCCAGGCAGTAGCTCATCAAATTCCTGCACACCGTTGGCCCTTAGGGCGGCGATTGTGGCGGGGTTCAGGGCAACCGGTTCACTGTTGTGAAAGAACAGCAGCACAAACGCCGCCCCAGAGCGATGCCGCCCACGAACCAGAGATTCCAGCTTTCTTTTTCCAGTCATACTGAAAAAACGGAATTTTGCCAGGAAGACAGGCCGCGCAAATATGCCGGAGCGACGAAGAGATGCCCAGCGCTTTATTGCCGATGAGCATCAACAAGGGCACCGATAGTCCGATGAGCGGTCCGGCGATATACCAAGGCCAGGAGACTTTAATAAGTTCATGAACGAAAATTACAAAAACACAAGCAAGATGGAGCAGATTCTGCAACAATTCGGCATCGCCGGCAACAATAGCGGCGTTTCCACCGGAAGCAAGATACTGAAGGCCGGAGGGGCTGAGATCACGTCTCATTCGCCGGTAGACGGCAAGGCGATCGCTAACGTGACCTGCGCCTCCAGGACCAATTACGACGAAGTTATCAAAACAGCGCAGGATGCATTCAACGAATGGCGCCTCTGGCCGGCGCCCCGCCGCGGCGATTTAGTCCGCCAGCTGGGCGAAGCCCTGCGCGAAAATAAAGAAGCGCTGGGCCGCCTCGTATCCTACGAAATGGGCAAAAGCCTCCAGGAAGGGTACGGTGAGGTACAGGAGATGATCGACATCTGTGATTTCGCAGTAGGTCTCAGCCGCCAGCTGCACGGGCTCACCATGCATTCCGAACGACCAGGCCACCGGATGTACGAACAATGGCATCCCCTCGGCATCGTGGGCATCATTTCCGCGTTTAACTTCCCTGTGGCGGTTTGGAGCTGGAATTCAATGCTTGCCTGGGTATGCGGCGACGTATGCATCTGGAAGCCCTCTGAAAAGACGCCGCTCACGGCACTCGCCTGTCAGCATATAACCGCGAAGGTATTCGCCGCCAACAATGTCCCTGAAGGCGTTTCCTGCCTCATTACGGGCGACCGTGAAGTAGGCGAATGGCTGTCTGCCGACGGCCGCGTACCCCTCGTTTCCGCCACCGGCTCCACCCGCATGGGCAAGGCCGTAGGCGCTGCTGTGGGCGCCAGGCTGGGCCGTGCGCTCCTGGAGCTGGGCGGCAACAACGCCATCATCATTTCCAAAGACGCCGACCTGGATATGTCCCTCATCGGCTGCGTGTTCGGCGCCGTTGGCACAGCAGGCCAACGTTGTACTTCCACCCGCAGGCTCATCATCCACGACAGTGTATACGATACCTTCAAAAATAAACTGGTAAACGCCTATTCCCAACTACGCATCGGCAACCCGCTGGATGAAAACAACCACGTCGGCCCCTGATCGACCAGGACGCGGTGCAAGCCTATCTCAAATCCATCGAAGCCTGCAAAAAGGAAGGCGGCATGTTTATCGTAGAAGGCGGCGTACTCGAAGGTTCAGGTTATGAATCCGGCTGCTATGTGAAGCCGGCTATCGCGGAGGTGAAGAATGACTACCAGATCGTGCAGCACGAGACCTTCGCCCCCATCCTTTACCTGATCCGCTACTCGGACCTTGACGAGGCCATTGCCCTGCAAAACGGCGTGCCCCAGGGCCTGTCGTCCGCCATCATGACCCTGAACCTCCGGGAAGCTGAACAGTTCCTGTCGCAGGCGGGTTCGGATTGCGGTATCGCCAACGTGAACATCGGCACCAGCGGCGCCGAGATCGGCGGGCCTTCGGTGGCGAAAAGGAAACCGGCGGCGGCCGCGAAAGCGGTTCCGATGCCTGGAGAGCCTACATGCGCCGCCAGACCAATACCATCAACTACAGCACGAAACTGCCACTGGCGCAGGGGATCAAATTCGATTTCTAAACCTTAAGGCCGCTAAATGGCGATCCCCGGTCTTTGGCCGGGGATTTTTATTACTAACACACCGGGGTGCTGATTAACGTGACCAAACCGTGACATTATCAATAAAAATATTGTCATGCATTGTATTGATTATCAATCAAGTATCAGCAATCCTCCGTCGATCCTCCGTCGATGTCCAGCGAAATCAAGGGTTTGACGGTGTTTCGACGGAGGATGGACGGAGGATGGACGGAGGTTTGACGTAGGTTTAACGAAGAGGACGGGGTGTAGTATTTATATGATTTCCCGGCCAATTCCCGGGAGATCTTCTACAAAAGGAGCCCTTTTGCTGTAATTCAAGTGAAAACGTCTGATTTGAGCTGAAAATGCCCGAAGATGGCATTCAGCAAACGGCTTGTATCGTTAGGAATGCATCAAAGCGTATTTAATAATAAGTTGCTCGTAAAAGGTGTGGCGGGAAACACGGAAAATAAAGTGTGACAGGCAAGAGAGTAGCGGGGTTGGAGAACCCCGCTTTTTCGTTAAACGGAAACCATGCTTATGAGAAAGTGCGAACTGCAGAGATGCAGTTACTACACTCTCTGAGCCAAATATTACACTTTTTTTTGAAAATTCATATTGAACTTTTGTGCTACGGCTTCACCTTTGTATAAAATGTTGACGATCAGCACCTCTCCAAAAGCGCCGGTATTGGGTTTCAGCGATTTTTTGGCTAAACCCAGCATTTTCGACATTTTTCGATACTGGCGGGCTTTGCGCATACAACGATCGTTTTGCCCTCATTTTCTCAACCATCACGTCCAGGATATGGCGCATGACGGCCTCATCATCCCCGCAGGCATCACGGAAATAGTTAACCTCCTGCCCCCTGCTTTCAGCCAGCGGCTTAACCGTGGCTATGAGACAGGGATCAAAAGGCGCATAAACTGCGTTGATGGTTTCGTTTTCAAGAAAGCTGACCAATAGCGTGGCCTGGCCGCGGCCGGTCGGCGTAAGTTCACCTTTACCCTGCTCGGCGCAGTTCACGAAAATAACTGTGGTTGCGGCGCGGGAAGGTGTGCCTGGATCAGGAGGACTGGCCCACAAAGCCAGTGACATCAGAATGGTTTTAAACATGGCGGAAGATTTGGTTTATAAAAGGCTTTACATACAAGTATGTGATTTAGTGAATAAAATGTTAAAGCAGCGCGCTATTTCATGCAAAAGAGATCTTTGCGGCCTTAACGTCATCGGAAAATTAGTCAAACTGTCTGGCTACCCGGTGCGGTATGTGACAGAAGGGGCAGGATATGGGGCGAATTGGCAGAACTGGACAAGCCGAAGGGACGAAATTTCCAAGTTAAAAACCAACCAATGGTCCGTCTGCTACGCCACTCACCACAACCCGGTAGCTGTTATAACGCATTTATCATATCTTTAACGAATTGCGGTACCCGAATTGCAAAACAATCTGACAAATTTGAAAAGAACAATGAATAGCATCTGCAGAGCCCTGGCCATTGGAGCAAGTGTTGCCATGTTGATCACTTCCCCGGATACGGACAATCCAAAGTATCCGTTCCGAAAAACTGGCAGTTGCTGGACTACGGAACCGACAGCGTATATGGCATCGGCGTAGAAAAAGCCTACCGCGAATTGTTAAAAGGTAAAACCGGTAAAACGGTGATCGTAGCCGTGATCGACTCCGGCGTAGACACCACTCACGAAGATCTCCGGTCCATCCTCTGGAAGAATCCCAAGGAGATTCCAGGCAATAACATCGATGACGACGGGAACGGCTATGTAGACGACGTCTACGGCTGGAACTTCCTTGGCGCCAAAGACGGTTCTTCCGTGAAGGAAGACTCCGACGAGGCCACCCGCGAATTCTACCGCTACCGCCGCCTCTATGGCGACCCCGACTCCGCGCTCCAGCCCGGATCCAAGGAATACGCTTACTGGGCGCGCCTGAAAGACCGTAGCCAGAAGCCTTCCACACAGGCTAAAACCGATTACAAGATGATGCTTAAAGTGCAGGAGAATCTCCTGAAATGCGAAAGCGTCCTCTCCGAATACCTCAAGACCAACGACTTCTCCAAAGAACAGCTCGATACCCTGCGCAACGGCGACTCCGACGTGATGTTCGCCCGCGGCTTCGCACTCCGCCTCCTCGGCAGCACCGGCGAAGAAGGAATGACTTACCAGGCGCTGAAAAACGATCTCGGTGAGTACATCAAAGACCTGAAGAAGAAAGCGGAAGTGACCGGCGCAGAGCCCGTTGACAAGCGCACGACCATCGTGGGCGACAACATCAACGACATCAACGACCGCTACTACGGCAACAGCGACGTGATGGGGCAGTTCGCCTTCCACGGCACGCATGTTTCCGGGATCATCGGCGCGGTTCGTAATAATGACGCGGGTATGGACGGCGTGGCCGACAACGTGCGCATCATGACCGTAAAGGTGGTTCCCGAAGGCGACGAGCGCGATAAGGACGTAGCCCTTGGCATCCGCTACGCGGTAGACAATGGCGCGCAGATCATCAACATGAGCTTCGGTAAAGGCTTTTCTCCCCAGAAACAATGGGTAGACGATGCCATCCGCTACGCACAGGAAAAAGGCGTGCTGCTCGTTCATGCAGCGGGTAACGACGGCGCTAACAACGACCAGACCGAAAACTATCCGAAAGATACTTTCGAAGACGGTAAGGAAGCCGATAACATGATCACTGTAGGCGCTTCCAGCAATGGTCGCGTAGGCAGCAAGATCGCGGGTTTCAGCAACTACGGCAAGAAGGAAGTGGATGTGTTCGCTCCCGGCGTGCAGATCTACTCTACCGTTCCCGGCGGCGATAAATACGGCAGTGCCAGCGGTACCAGCATGGCTTCCCCGGTTGTGGCCGGCCTGGCAGCTATGATACTTTCTTACTACCCGGACCTCAGCGCCCGCCAACTGAAGCAGATCATCGAAAATCCGCCACTCCCCTGCCCGATGGCGCCAAGGTAAACAAGCCCGGCTCCAAAGACGAGGAGATCGAATTTTCCGAGCTATCTAAATCCGGCGGTATGGTGAACGCTTATGAAGCCATCAAACTGGCGGCGAAAACCAAGGGTGAGAACAAGAAGAAAGATAAAGCGAAAGTCAACCTGAAGAACGACTGATCGCAACAAAGCATAAATCGAAAGCGGCGCACCCATAAGGATGCGCCGCTTTTTTGTTCGGTTTACGTCACCCGGCGAAGCTTGTAAGCCGGATTCTGTCCGCCCGCCGAAGCAGGCGTTACTGTCATTTATCTGCGGCGCACATCGCTGTACGCCTGTATCTGCCTACCCTCGGTCATCAGGCGGGCCGCCTTCAATCGACCGTATACATGGCATTTCAGCACGCAAGGTTTACCCCTGATAACGGTTACCCGCCACCAGCGTGGGCTCTTACCCCACATTTTCACCTTGACCCCGGATTGCTCCGGGGCAGTTATTCTCTGTGGCACTTTCTGTACGCCCGTTGCCGGGCGCCCCACCCGTTAGGTGGTGCGTTGCCCTGCGCTGTCCGGACTTTCCTTCCCCGCATAAAGCGGAACGACAGCACCACTTCGCCGGGTGACGTAAAACGAACGGCGAAATTACTTAAAAATATCTCTGTTGCCCCGTATCCGTAGAAAGGATGGTATTGATTTACGAAGAATTTCACTTCCGGAACGGTTTTAAGGATATCGTGCAGCTCGTCGCGCAGCTTGCCGGTGCCTACGCCGTGGATGATGATCATGCTGTGAAGCCGTTGGGAGATGGCGAGGTCGAGGTAATGCTGGAACTCATTGAGCTGGATGGCCAGATCTCCAGGGGCTTCAGGTCGCGCCAGTTATCGGCCAGGCGGTCGATATGGAGGTCGATCTCATAGCGCGCGTCCAGCCGTTCGGGAGACTTCAGCTGCCGTACGTCCGTCAGGGTATTGAGTTTCTTCTTTTCCTGCGGGTGAACCCGAAGGAGTCGGTTTCCTGGCGAAGCGGATATTTGATGAAGAGCTCGTATTCGATAGTGGCCTTCCCTTCTTCCTCACTTTCTCCAGCTGCATAAAGAGCTGTTTAGCCTTTATTTTCCAGGTTTTCTCCAGTTGAGGGCAAGCGTCAGGTCGGCCTCTTTCGGCTGGAATTTGAATTCGAAACGGGCTTTATCGTTGAGCTGGTCGAAGTTCAGATCTGCCAGGTAGATATGTTGCTGCGCGGGTACTTCCTGTTTCAGTTCGAGGAACAGGCTGTTGTTGAGCCATATCTCGAAGCGGTAAGTGTAGGCGCGGTTGGTTTCGTTAAGGAGGTGGAATTTAAGCGTGTCTACCACATCGTCCCAGCCATCGTGGCTCCATACGGGCAGCATGGTGAGGAAGACGCCTCTTTCGGGCTTGTTGACCCTGGGTTGGGGTTTTCCGGTTTGATTTCCTCTCCGGGCGTCCTTTTGGGCGGCAGCGGGGCCTGTTTCTTCATGAAACGGTGGAAATAGGGAAATCGATCTGGTCGAGGTACACGGGGAATTTGGTGCCTCCCACCTCAACGAGCACCATTTTATCGTTGATGATATCCAGCACTGTCCCTTCTTCTTTGGAATGGAGCAATAGTATCTTGTCGCCTACTGTATATTTCATAGCAGGCAAAATTAAGCAAAGCCGCGGTTACTGCAATCAGGCGGGGCTTTTCTCCGGGTGCGTACGCATATATTCATCCACGGAAACCCTGCCGCTGCCTTCTACCAGGAACAGCAAAAGCCCCAGCAGTACGAGCACGGAAAGGCTCATCTCGGGATACACGCTAAACAGGTTAGTGGAAGAATTGATGAAGAATACCGCGCCGATGAGCACCGGGAGGTTGGCGATAACGCCCACGCGGGTGAGTAGTCCCAGTGCGATGAACAATCCGCCTACGATGTGGGCAAAAACGATGTAGTGAGCCAGCCAGAACGATAGCGCTGTCAGGAAAGGCTGTTCCGCGATGCGGGCCTTCAGCAGGTCGATATTATCGACGAACTGGATGCCTTTCCACATGAGGAACAATCCCAGCAAGATCCGCAAACCGTCTACCCATTTGGGATGATGTGTATCACCCCACCGTTCGATACGTTGCAGGAGGTTCATAACGAAAGTTTTAGCGGTGAAAAGAACTACCCTGAAGTTACGAAAAAGGCGGGCACTGCGGCCCGCCTTACATTGTATCTGTTTTTCAGTGTGTTATGCTTTCTTAACGGCTAATTTGCTCTTCCAGTAACCATACAGGAAGTAAATCGCCAGCCCTACGGCCATCCAACCGAAGAAAACCACCCAGCTGCGCACTGGAATCTCGATCATCAGGTACAGGCAGCAGAGCATGCCCAGCACGGGAATGAGGGAGAGCTTTTTCAGCATGGTGGCGAGGGTGATGCCACAAGCCAGGATATAGAAGATGACGAACAGGACACGGTCGTGATCGAGCGCTGCGATACCGGCGAAGCTTTCGGCTATACGGTCGCGGAAAAACCAGGTAAACGCCGCGAACAGGACGGGCACCACGAACAGGCCGTTAATATAAGGCAGATTGAACTTCTTTTCGGATTTGTCCACCTTCGGGAGCAGCAGTACGCCGCCGCAAACCAGTACAAAAGCGAACAGGGTGCCGATGCTGGTAAGGTCCGTCACGATGCCGCTCTCAACGAACAGCGAAGGGATGGCCACGATGACGCCGGTGATGATGGTGGAGAATGCGGGCGTATGGTACTTCGGGTGCACTTTGGCGAACTTCTTCGGCAGCAGCCCGTCGCGGCTCATGCTCATCCAGATGCGGGGCTGACCGATCTGGAACACGAGGATCACGCTGGTGGCGGCGATCACGGCGCTGATCGAGATCACATACCCCACGGTACGCATGTTCAGCTTATCGAACACATACGCCAGCGGATCGCTCACGTGCTCGAACTCGGAATAGTGCACCATGCCGGTTATGACCAACGTAACGATCACGTAGATAATCGTACAGATGATAAGCGAATAAATCATGGCACGTGGCATATCGCGCTGTGGATTGGCGCTTTCCTCAGCCGTTGTAGAGATGGCGTCGAACCCAATATAGGCGAAGAACACCGCAGAAACGCCCATCAGCACGCCATCGAAGCCCTTGGGCATGAAGGGTTGCCAGTTTTCGGTGTTGATATGGAACATGCCGATTGCGATAACGATGAGGAGGATCACGATTTTGAGTCCCACCATAAAATTGGCGCTCTTTTTACTCTCGTGGATACCCACATAAGCCAGGATGGTGACCAGGACAACGATAATAAACGCGGGAATATTGAGGATGACGTGCCAGCCGCCGATGATGGGGGCGGAGTTCCAGGCATCGCCTGCGGCAGCTTTTGCGGTGTTATAATCGGTGGTGAGCCAGGCAGGCAGGTGTATCCCCATGCCTTCGAGGACGTTATTGAAGTAACTGCTCCAGGAGATCGCCACCACGATATTACCGATGGAATATTCCAGGATAAGCGCCCAGCCAATGATCCAGGCGGCCATTTCACCGAAGGTCACGTACGAATAGGTATAGGCGCTCCCCGCCACGGGTACCCTGGAGGCGAATTCCGCGTAGCAAAGCGCAGTGAAGCCGCAGGTAATGGCAGTGAGAACGAACAGGAAAATCACCGCAGGGCCCCGTTGAAAGCCGCCTGCCCAATGGTGGAGAAGATCCCCGCCCCGATCACGGCCGCCACGCCCATGAGCGTGAGGTCACGAACGTTGAGGACTTTCTTCAGCCCCGAGACATGCGCATCGCCGTCTCCGGCTTTTGCTTCATGGAGGATGCTGGTCAGGGATTTTTTCCTGAAAAGCGAGTTAGACATTTGTTGCGTTTAAGGGTTGATATTAGAAAGCCGTTACCGGCAGCCAAAACTGCCAATAACGGCCAAATATAAAAATAATCCTTACTCAATGTTGCCGTACGAGGAGAAAATCCGCCAGTTCGCGCAGGGACTGCTTGCGCCCCGATATCACCGCGATAGCGTCCAGATGGCTGTAGGCGATCTCAGAAAAGCGCTCCTTTTCCTTTTCCGCCCAGTCGTCTACCCGGCAGTCGCGGAAGATCTGGAGCACGGAGGATACTTTGTCGGCTGGGCTCCCTTCCAGCAGCTCGTGGAGCTTCTGGCGCTGAACGGGATTGCAGAGTTCGAGGGCTTTAAGGAGCAGGAAAGTCTTTTTATTGACCAGGATGTCTCCCCTGTTGCTTGCCGAACTTCTCCGGGTCGCCGAAGGCGTCGAGGTAATCGTCCTGGATCTGGAAGGCAATGCCTACATTCTTACCGAACTCGTAAAGGTGCTGCTGATTCCCTTCGCTCCCGCCACCACAGATTGCGCCCATCTGGAGACTGGCAGCCAGCAGTACGGAGGTCTTCAGCGCGATCATATTCACGTAATCCTCGTATTTCACCTGTTCGGGAGCGGTTTGCTCCATGTCCATATCCAGCTGCTGGCCTTCGCAGACTTCACGGGCGGCGCGGTTGAACACGGAAACGATCTTCTGGCGATATTTACCGGCGACTTTGTTGAGGTGCTCGTAACTGTGGATGAGCATCACATCGCCCGCCAGGATGGCGGCAGAATCGCTGTATTTGGTGTGGACGGTAGGCATACCCCGGCGCAGAGGCGCTTTATCCATGATATCATCGTGAATGAGGGTAAAGTTGTGAAAGAGTTCCACGGCATTGGCGGCATGAAATGCATCCGGTTCCAGGTCGGCAAAGAGCTCATTGCCCAGCAGGCAGAGCACGGGCCGGATACGTTTCCGCCGATCCCGAGGATGTACTGTGCGGGATCGTACAGGTTGGCCGGTTTTTCGGGAAATTGTCTTTGACTGAACTGCTGTTCGAATTGCGCTGATAATTCTTTGAATGAATGCATCTTACTTCTTTTTCTTCCTTGATTTATTTTGCGGCGCCTTGCCTGTCTTCCTGCTTCTGTCCTGGCGATCACGCCCTTCGCTCCTGTCGCTTCCACTTCTGCTGCCCTTCTTCAGGGGCGGCAGGTCGTTCCCTCTTCCACCAGTTCATAATCCAGCTGCCTTTTGGGTAAACTGGCGCCCACCACGCGGATGGTGACCTTGTCCCCGATACGGATGCGTTTACCTGTTCGCATGCCGATCAGCGCGTATTCGGTTTCGGAATGCTTATAATCTTCACGCAGGCCGTGAACGCTGACGAGCCCTTCGCATTTGGCAAACACGGTTTCCACCCAGAACCCGAAATGCGCCACGCCGGAAACTACGCCTTCAAAGGTCTCACCCACAAAGTCCTGCATATATTCCACCTGTTTGTACTTGTTGGCCGCCCTTTCGGCTTCCATGGCCTTGCGTTCCATGTCTGACGAGTGCTTGCAGCGCTTTTCCAGCTGCTTATCCGCTTTCGCTTCTCCTGCCAGCACCTGCGCCAGGATGCGGTGCACCATCACGTCCGGATAACGGCGGATGGGCGAAGTGAAGTGGCAATAATACGGAAATCCCAGTCCATAGTGCCCGATATTATCGGAAGTATAGATCGCTTTGGCCATGGTGCGGATGCCGAGGGTCTCCAGTACATGCTGTTCCGGCTTGCCCTGCACCAGCGTCAGCATCTTATTAAAGGATGTGGCAATGGTTTCGGGGCTGGTAGCGTCGAATTTATAACCGAATTTACCGGCAAATACGGCAAATACGTGCATTTTCTCTTCATCCGGTGTGTCGTGCACGCGGTATGGAAAGGAATGGGATTGTTATTCACTTTCTGCTTGGACACATATTCAGCCACTGTACGGTTGGCCAGCAGCATCAGTTCCTCGATCAGTTGGTGCGATTCGTCGCTCTGGTTGATCTTAACCCCGATAGGTTTGGCATTCTCATCCAGCTGGAAGCGGACCTCCTGGCTGGAGAAGTTGATGGCTCCGGCTTTGAAGCGCGCTGCGCGGAGAGTTTGTGAGAGCTTATTCAGCAGGAGCACTTCTTCGAAATACGGCCCCTCTCCTGTCTGGATAATCTCCTGGACTTCTTCATATGTGAAGCGGTGGCGGGAGTGAATGATGGTCCGTCCCATCCAGTATTGCTTCACTTTGGCCTTATCGTCCATCTGGAACACGCAGGAAAAGCACAGGTGATCTTCATGCGGGCGCAGAGAGCACAGCTCGTTCGAAATCTTTTCCGGCAACATGGGCAGCACGCGGTCTGGCAGGTACACGGAAGTGGCGCGGTGCTCGGCTTCTTTGTCCAACGCCGTATTGGGCTGTACATAATGGCTCACGTCGGCGATATGGACACCAATTTCCAGCTGGCCGTTCTTCAGACGGCGGATGGAGATGGCGTCATCGAAGTCGCGGGCATCTACCGGGTCTATCGTAAATGTGAGTATTTTGCTGAAGTCCTTCCGGCCCTCCCGGTCTTTGGCGCTGAGATTTCCCGCGCCGGGCATTGCGGCCAGTTCATCCAGGACGTCTTTTGGCCACTGTAGGGGGAATCCGCTTTCCACGAGAATTTCCTTCATGGCCAGGTCGTTGGCGTTGGTGGCATCGAGGATCTCGACGATCTCGCCTACCGGTTTGCGGGACTTTTCGCCCCAGGCCACGATCTTCACCACGGCCCTGTCGCCGTCTTTAGCGCCTTTAAGGGAGTTTTCGGGGATATAGATATCGGGGAGCCATGCGCCTTTTTCGGGGATGAGGAAGGCAAAGGTCTTGCTGAGCTGGATGGTGCCGGTGAATTCCGTCTTTTTGCGGACGAGCACATCAGTTACATGGCCTTCCATCCGGCCCATGCTCTTGCCCTGGCGGATGACGTCCACCAGTACTTCATCTCCATCCAATGCGGAGCCCAGGTTTTTCTGTTTCACCATGATATCGCTGTCGAGGCCTTCTACCGCGACAAACGCCATGCCTGAGCGGGTGACGTCCACAATGCCTTTATAAGTCTTTTTCTGGCTGCTGCTTTTCGGTTTCTTTTCTTTCTTCTTGGTCATTTACATGATTTTAGGGGATGCGGCGCCTATGTTGCCATAGGGTCTTCGTTTGCCGCCAACAATGCATTTTCCGTGTATCCGATCACAAACCGGTCGAATGCCGGGGCTTCCCCGAAGAGGAAAGCCACTTCCACGGGTATAACGGTAAAAGCCAGCTGCATGTTCGCGATGATATCGCGCAGCAGGTTGAGCCTTACCGCGTCTTTTTCTGTGGTAACGATGAAAGCCGGGCCTTTACCGTTCATATGTTCCAGTTCCAGCCGGATCTTTTCCAGGTCGTTCCGGGTATAATAATAATGATCGGGGAAAGACAGGAGGCTTACGTTCCCGTGCCTTTGCCGCAAATGTTGTACCAGCGGTTCCGGCCTTGCGATCCCGCAGGCCACCAGCACCTTTGCATTTTCCGGGATCAATACCGGTTCCCGGTAAGCATATCGGCCGGGACACCGTACTGCAGCGTGGTAAAGAACAATTGCTGATGCGGTAATGGATTGATTTCCTGGCGGATATTTTCTTTTTCGGCGGCAGACAGATCCGCCGGACATTTCGACACGATGATCCCATTTGCCCGGTGATAACCCTTTCTCCCCTCCCTCAACCGTCCGACGGGAACGATATGATCGCGGGTAAATAGCCGGCTATAATCCGTAACCATGAGGTTCAGTCCCGGCTTGATAGACCGGTGCTGAAAGGCGTCATCCAGTAATATCACTTCCGTCTCGGGACGGTCGCTCATCAGCTGGGGTACGGCCAGCATCCGCTCCTCGCCAACGCAAACGGTCACTTCCGGAAATTTGAGGTGGAACTGCATGGGCTCATCGCCGATATCGGAGGCAGTGGTTTTAGCCCCGGCGAGCAGGTAACCCTTGGTTTTACGGTTGTATCCCCGGCTGAGGGTGGCAACCCGGTAGCGTTCCTTCAGCAGGCGTATCAGATATTCGACATGGGGCGTTTTGCCGGTGCCGCCGACAGACAGGTTGCCTACGGAGATGGTAGGGACGCTGAATTCTACTGACGTGAGCATGCCGGCATCATAGAGCAGGTTGCGGACCCAGAGAACGCCACCGTAAAGTAAAGCGAAGGGATAGAGTAATAAACTAAGATATTGCCACACAGGACTTTTCATTTGATTTCGTCGTTAAAGTAATAAACCTTTTCCGGAGTAACGGCGGCGCTCAGGGGCACATCCCCTCCCAACTGTCGGCAATCCGCTCCGGGAGGGGCTGGAACATGCTGAGCCCAATTGCCAGCACATCCGGTTTGCATTTCCGGAGGAAACCATCGTACATACCTTTCCCATACCCAACACGGTGGCCTGCGGAATCAAAAGCCAGGAGCGGCACGAAGACCACGTCGATCTGTCCGGGCAGCACCTGCACTCCGTTATCCGGCTCCGGGATGCCCAGGGCGTTTTCGATGAGGGTGGTATCTTCGTCCCACACGAAATGCTGCATATCGCCTGTGGCGATGAACGAGCGCGACAGGACGAGTTTTGCGGCAGGGTAATGCTGGCGAAGCCAGTCGGCAAGCGGCCAGTGTCTACCTCATTTTTGCTGCTATCGGCAGGAAGAGGTGGATGAACGAAGGGGTCCCCAGTTGAAGCGAGCGGCATTGTACCAGCAGCGCTTTATTAAGCCGGAGGGCTTCTTCGGGCGGGAGGGCTTTTCTTTTGGCCGGTATTCCTTCCGGATAGCTTGTTTTTCGGCGTTATTCATCGGCGGAGCAATTCTTCCAACATCGGTTTCATAGCTTCGGCCTCCAGGGAAATGAAAGCCTTGTCGAGCCGCAGCGATTTCGGGATACGGGAAATGAGCGGATATTGGCTCCAGGACACCACGTCGTCTTCGTTGGTATGATGATCGCCGCTGAATATCCACCCGGTAACGTTCAGCCCTGCGCTGCGTAGCGCCATGGCCGTGAGCAGGCTGTGATTGATGCTGCCAAGATAATTCTGCGCCACCACGATCACATGCGCATCAAGTGCCCGGGCAAGATCAAGGAAGAAATAGTTGCCGTTGAGGGGCACCATTAGTCCACCCGCGCCTTCGATGACCAAAGGTCTGCCGGGCTGCTGCAATTGGCGCGCATGTTGCAGGATACGGTCTTCCTGCACGATAATCCCATCTGCGCGGGCGGCAAGGTGGGGAGATGCCGGCATGGCCAGTTTGTACAGTTCATCATGAACGGTAACGGCCGCGGAAGTGAGGGAGCGCACGGTTTCGGTGTCTGTCCCGTCTTCAAACCCCGCCTGCACCGGTTTCCAGTACTGCGCACCCAGCGCTTCCGCCACACAGGCGGCCGCTACGGTTTTGCCCACGCCGGTACCGATTCCGGTGATGAAGATGTTGTTCATAGTGGCAAATATAAATCATCATTCAACCAATTACCTTAAATTCGTTACCCAAGACCCAAGATTATGAAGTACTGTGAAAATATCCTCGAGACGATCGGCCATACCCCACTGGTCAAATTACACCGCGTAACCGCTGAACTGCCCTGCCCGGTATTCGCCAAAGTCGAATTCTTCAACCCCGGCAACTCCATAAAGACCGCATGGCCCTGCGCATGGTGGAAGAAGCGGAGGAAAAGGGATTGCTGAAGCCCGGGGACGATCATTGAAGGCACATCCGGAAATACCGGCATGGGCCTGGCATTGGCGGCGGTCATCAAAGGGTATAAATGTATTTTCACCACTACAGATAAGCAGTCTAAAGAGAAAGTTGATATCCTGAAGGCCGTGGGCGCCGAAGTGATCGTGTGCCCGACCAACGTACTTCCGGAAGATCCACGGTCATATTATTCCGTCTCCGCCCGCCTGGCGCGCGAGATTCGAACAGCTTTTACGTCAATCAGTACGACAACCTCGCCAACCGCGACGCACATTATGAGCAGACCGGGCCCGAGATATGGGAACAGACCGGGGAAGATCACTCACCTGGTGGTAGCCACCGGAACCGGTGGGACCATAACCGGCACCGGTAAATACCTCAAAGAACAGAACCCGGACGTACAAATATGGGCGGTAGATAGTTACGGGTCATTATTGAAGAAATATTTTGATACAGGCGAAATCGACATGACCGAAGTGTATCCATATATTACGGAAGGCATCGGGGAAGATTTTGTGCCGAAGAACTATGACATGAGCGTGATCGATTATTTCGAGAAAGTCTCGGATAAAGACGGAGCGGTGATGGCAAGAAGGATTTCCAAGGAAGAAGGTATCTTTGTGGGATATTCTGCCGGATCCGCTGTGGCGGGCCTCCTACAGCTTAAAACACGGTTGAAGGCAGACGATGTGGTAGTGGTGATCTTCCATGACCATGGCTCCCGGTATGTAGGGAAAGTGTATAACGACCAATGGATGATGGAACGTGGGTTCCTGGATGTGAAAACCGTGCGCGACGTAGTCAATGGGCGACGTAACCTTCCGCTGGTAACTATTTCGCCCGAAGAAAAAGTGAGCGACGCCATTGGTAAAATGAAGAAATTCGACATCGAACACCTGCCCGTGCTGAAAGACCGTGAAATGATCGGCGCACTGTCGGAAGGGGGCTTTTCAACAAACTCATCGACCAGCCGGAGCTGAAAGAGCAGCCGGTGAGCAGCGTGATGCAAAAGGCATTTCCCGTTGTGGCAATGGACACTCCCATTGAAAAACTGACGGTTTATATCAATAAAGAAAACGGCGCCGTACTTACGCAAGACGATTCCGGCAACTATCACATCGTTACCAAATACGATATCATCCAGGCGCTGGGGAACTAATCACATGCAATACACAGACCAGATCGGGCGAACGATCACGCTGCATGCGCCACCAGTGCGCATCGTTTCCGTAGTGCCTTCGCAAACGGAATTACTCTATGACCTCGGAGCCGATGTGGTGGGGATTACAAAATTCTGTATTCATCCCGAAGAGTGGTTCCGGACAAAAACGCGCATAGGAGGAACAAAGCAACTGCACTGGACAAAATCGAAGCGCTGCAACCCGATCTGATCATTGCCAATAAAGAGGAGAACGAGAAGGGCCAGATAGAGGCTCTCGCGCAAATGTTTCCGGTATGGACGAGCGACATCCAGACGCTGGAGCAATCCCGGGAAATGATTTACACGCTCGGTGAAATACTGGATAAAAGAGGCGGCGGCGAAGATCGCGGGGCGTATTGCCGGCGGGTTCGCTCAAATTAGGCCCCTCTTCCCTGCCGTACCCGTCGCTTATTTTATTTGGAAAGACCCTGGATGACCGCCGGAGGAGATACGTTCATCAACGATATCCTTCTCCGTTGCGGGTTACGCAATGTATTCGAAGACCTGGACAGGTACCCCGAAGTAACTTTACCCCAGCTGGCCGCCAGCGGCGTAAAACTGATATTGTTGAGCAGTGAGCCTTTTCCTTTCAAATCCAAACATATCGAAGAGATCAGGGAATATGTACCGGACGCGGAGATCGCGCTGGTAGACGGTGAGATGTTCTCCTGGTACGGCAGCCGGCTGATGTACGCGCCTGATTATTGCAAAGCATTCCTGGACAAATACCGGTAGACCACCGGTCTGTTCACGCTTCTCCCAGTTTATTTGTTCCGTTTTATACTTAGGAAATGAATTTTTCCCATGCAGGCAACCGCGCCCGATAACCGCGCGTAACCTTATCGGAACAACTGAACACACACTATGGAAAGAAGAGAATTTTTAACGGGCATGAGCGCTACACTAGCGGTTATTTGCGCAGGTGGCCTGGTTGCCTGCGGTGGGAAAGGCGATGATCCTGCTCCGACTAACCCGCCGGGCGGCGGAGGCGGCGGTAATAATCCGCGGCTGACGGTTAATCTGGCCAATGAAATGACGGCAGTAGGCAGCTTTAAGATCTCCGGGGCGTGGTATTGATACGGCTGGCGACGGGCAACGTACCGGCTTCTTTTGCCGCGTTGACAAGCACCTGTACGCACCAGGGCTGTACCTTATCCGGCTATTCAGGCGGAAAGATCGTATGCGGCAGCTCCTGCGGGCATGGGAGCCAGTATAATACGGATGGCACCGTAGCCATGGGGCCCGCTACCGTGGCGCTGGCGAAGTATACCGTAGCTATCAATGGCAATACCCTGACCGTTACCTGATCAGCCCACCGGGCCGGCAAAACCGGCTCTGCTTCCGTCGGCAATCCAAACAAATTTGCCTGCCCGAATGAATGAAATCAACGCCGAACGCCCGTTTGGGGCCATAAGTTTAGAGAAATCTAAAAATTGAAATGCCTATATTTGCTTTCCTTTAAAAATTAAAAGTTACATCGTCTATGGGAAAGTACAAAGCCGGCGTATTATTCGGCGAAGAGCTGGAAGCGCTCTATAAGGATGCAAAGGACAGTGGTTATGCCATGCCCGCGGTTAACGTGGTAGGCACGGATTCCGTAAACGCCGTTCTCGAAACAGCCGCGAAGGTGAATTCTCCGGTGATCGTCCAGTTTTCTAACGGCGGAGCGCAATTCTTCGCTGGTAAAGGGATGCCGAACGACAAGCTGCAGGCGAACATTTCCGGCGGTATTTCCGGCGCAAAGCACGTACATGAAGTTGCCAAATACTACGGCGTGCCCGTAGTGCTCCATACGGACCACGCTGCCAAGAAATGGCTGCCCTGGATAGACGGGCTGCTGGACGCCGGCGAAAAGTTCATGAAAGAGAACGGACAGCCCCTGTACAGCTCCCATATGCTCGACCTTTCGGAAGAGCCCATCCACGAAAACATTGAAATCTCGAAGAAATATTTCGAGCGCATGAATAAACTGGGCATGTCCATCGAAATCGAACTGGGCGTTACCGGCGGTGAGGAAGACGGGGTAGACAACTCCGGCGTGGAAAACTCCCTGCTCTACACCCAGCCTGAAGACGTGGCCTACTCTTACGAGCAGCTGAGCCAGGTAGGCTCCCGCTTTACCGTAGCGGCCGCATTCGGCAACGTACATGGCGTGTACAGCCCCGGCAACGTGGAACTTCGCCCCGAAATCCTGAAAAACAGCCAGGATTATATCGAGAAAAAGTTCGGTACGGCTCCCAAACCGGTATATTACGTGTTCCATGGCGGTTCCGGCTCTCCGAAGCACCAGATATCCGAAACCCTCGGCTACGGTGTTATCAAAATGAACCTGGATACCGATATGCAATGGGCTTTCTGGGAAGGCATCCTGAAATACTACAAAGACAAGGAAGGCTACCTCCAGGCGCAACTCGGCAACCCCGAAGGCGCGGACAAGCCCAACAAAAATACTACGACCCCGCGTATGGCTGCGTAAAGGCGAAGAATCCTTCGTAAAACGTCTCGAAGAAGCCTTCACGGACCTCAATTGCATCAACCGTAACGCGTAATTACCATACCGTTACCATATCAAAAGCCCCCGTTTCCAAGCGGGGGCTTTTGATTTACGGAAAAATTTAATTTTATCGTATCTTGCACCACTAATCTTTAATCTAATTACTTAGTACACATTCTGTATGAGCTGGTTTAAGCGAATTAAACAGGGTATTTCCACCACTACCAGTGAAAAGAAGGAAGCGCCGGACGGTTTATGGCACAAATGCCCGAAATGCAAGAAGACGACCACCATGAAGGACCTGAAAGCGAATCTGTATGTTTGCGATAAGTGCAATTATCACAACCGTATCAATTCGCCCGAGTATTTCGAGATCATTTTTGACGATAATAACTTTGAAGAGCTCTTCACGAACATCTATCCGAAAGACTTCACGGGATTCAATGACCTGAAGCCCTATGGCGACAGGCTGAAAGACGCCCAGAAGAAATCCGGCCTTTCCGACGCCATGCGCTCCGCCGTAGGCGAAGTGAACGGCAACGGGCTTGTGGTAGCATGTATGGACTTCAATTTCATCGGTGGTTCCATGGGATCCGTAGTTGGCGAGAAGATCGCCCGTAGCATCGATTACTGCATCCAGCATAAGCTGCCGCTGATGATCATCAGCAAATCCGGCGGCGCCCGTATGATGGAAAGCGCGTTTTCCCTGATGCAAATGGCAAAAACTTCGGCCAAGCTGACGCAACTGGCCTCCGCCCGCCTCCCCTACATTTCGTTGATGACAGACCCCACCACCGGTGGCGTTACCGCATCGTATGCTATGCTGGGAGACATTAATACCGCAGAGCCCGGCGCCCTCATCGGCTTCGCCGGCCCCGCGTTATCAAGGAGACCATTAAAAAGGACCTGCCCGAAGGTTTCCAGAGCGCAGAATTCCTGCTCGACCATGGATTCCTCGATTTCATTACCGATCGTAAAGAATTGAAGAACAAGCTCGGAACACTCCTCCAGCTATTCAAACACTAAAACAATATTTCCGGCCGGCTGCACACGCAGCCGGCCCACTTTTAACCCTCACATGGCAGAATTAAGAAACAGATCGGCTTATTTTGAATACGCGATAGAAGATAAATACGTCGCCGGAATGGTATTGACCGGAACCGAGATCAAATCCATCCGCGGCGGAAAGGTGAGCTTCAACGACAGCTTCTGCTATTTCTCCAAAGGCGAATTGTTCATCAAAAGCCTCCATATCGCCGAGTATAAATTCGGCACTTACGCTAATCACGATCCCCTCCGCGAGCGTAAGCTCCTGCTCCAGCGAAAAGAACTGCGCAAGATGGAAAAGAAAATGCAGGAACGCGGATACACCATCGTGCCTCTCCGTATGTTCATCACTGACAAAGGGCTGGCCAAAATCGAGATCGGCCTCGGTAAAGGCAAAAAGTTGCATGATAAGCGCGATTCCATCAAAGCGCGCGAAGTTGACCGTGAGCTGCGTCGCAATTTTAAAGTCTGACCCCAGCCTCTCCGAGGAATTGGCTCGCCGTTTGCCTATATATGTTCGTAAACACAACTTTATGTTGAAGTATTTCCGCTACCTATCCGTATGCCTGCCGGTCATTATCCTATTTGCCTGTAAGTCCGGCGAAAAGCTATATAACCAGGGCCGCTACTTCGACGCCGTCGAAGCCTTTGTTAAAAAACTGCAACGCCGCCCCCAGGATGCCACTTCCCTCCGCCTCCTTCCTGCCGCCTACGATGCAGCCAAAGACTTTTATGAAAGCCGCGCCAAACAAGCCCTGGCTTCCAATAATCCGCTCAAATGGGAAGACGTAAAGAACGAATATCGTTCCATGCAAGCGCTTTACAACGTCATCCGCAGCTCCCCGCCGCCAACGCCGTGGTGAAGCCTAAGGATTATAGTTCAGCCATCGCCGCCTCCGGCGAAAATGCCGCCGAAGTACGGTACGACAGAGGCATCCAGCTCATGGAAGAACGAACGAAGGCAGCCGCCAGGAGGCTTACAATGAATTCGACGCCGCATTGCGCCTCAGCCCTGACTTTCGTGACGCCGGCAGTCTCCGCGACCAGGCTTTCCAGCTCGGCCTCGTGCATGTGGTTGTAAGCGAGATCGATGTGCGTTCCCCATATTTCCAGTTTTCTGCCGATCAGTTCCGCGATGCCCTGGTCCGCAACCTGGAAGATCGCCGCATCAATACATTCGTACGGTTTTATGATGAACGCAGGGTACGCGGTGAAAAAGACTTCCGGCCCGATCAGTATATGGAAATGCGCTTTATGGACTTCATTGTAGGGCAGACCTATGTCGACCGCTCCCAACGGAAGTATCAAAAGTAATCCAGGTGAAAGGCAATAAAGCCGACAGTACCGGAAAGTTCCCTATGGTCGACATCACCGTGAAGGCCACGATCTTCGTGACCCGTAAAACCGTTGAATCGACCGGGCTCCTCGATTACCGTATCATCGATGTTGCCGGAGGCAACCGTGTGCTCCGGCAAGACCGTGTTCCCGGTTCCTTTACCTGGCAAAACCAGTTCGGCACTTTCCGAGGCGATGAGCGCGCCCTAAGCGATAATGATAAAGGCTCATTCAGGGCAGAGATATTATGCCCCCACCCCGCAGGACCTGTTCCTCGAACTGACCCGTCCCATCTACGACCGCCTCGCCCGCGATCTGCAATCCTTCTATAGTCAATACTAGATTGTAACCTTTTCCACCCGGTATTGTTATAAAAGGGAGAAAAACACGAGAATATGTATAAAATCCTGTCTTTTTGCACCGCCATTGCTGCTACTATGCTCATGGCAGCCTGTTCCAATTCAAATAAAACAACCGGCGCCAGCGCCAATAATGAAGCTGACCTGTATAAAACCTGGCGGATGGTTGAGATCGACGGCCTGCCCGTTGACACAGCCGGGCTCATGCGTCCCGCTGCGATAACCTTTGTTCAGGCAGACAGCCGCGTGCATGGTTCCGCAGGTTGCAACCAGTTCAACGGCGGCTTTAAACTGGAGGCGCCCAATAAGATCAGTTTCACACCGTTGGCTGCCACGAAAATGATGTGCATGGATAAAATGCAATACGAAACCAAATTCTTCGGGGTAACCGATAAAATAAAGACATGGTCTGTGGTTGAAGGTGTTTTGACGCTCGGCACAGAAGATGGCAAGACATTAGTAAGATTGATGGCTGAATAATCAGCTCGCTTTTGTCTCCCACTTTTAACGAAATGTTATTAAAAAGGCTTCCCTCATTAGAGAAGGAAGCCTTTTAGTTTGCAGGAGTCATGGCCCGGGTAGACATCCGGGTCCTTAGCCAGTGTTTTGCAAATCAATATGTCATGAAAATCCGGAGAATGTCGTCTGTACCGAACCGGTTGCTGGTCATATAGCCGGAGCGCCCATCCGGCGTAAGCCATAACCCGAAATCATCCGCTATTGAATTTAACGGCGCGGGAAGCGGAATAGCTTCCACCACGGGACTGCCTGGCAGCAAACGCGTCTGGTAGATGTCCAGTCCGCCTACACCACCAGGACGATCGGATGAGAAGTAAAGCGTACCGTCTGCCCCGAATGTCGGGAAGGCTTCATTGCCCGACGAGTTAATAAGCGGGCCGGCGTTGCGGGGCTGTCCAGCCGGAATCTGACTTTGACAGATCCAAAGGTCCTTCCCTCCTGTTCCCCGGGCATATCTGACACGAACACCAACAAGTTACCGTCTGGATGCAAAGCGGGGTGTGCGCATGAATAGCCCGTATTGTTAAAAGAAAATGCGTTTACCGGGATCCAGTCGCCATAACGGAGGACCATCGCCTGGATGCGCAAAGTGCCACTCCTTTTACCCGCCGGAGGGTGATTACGGGTGATATACATCGTATCTTGCCGCGCGTTAAAGCAGAATGGTCCTCGTTGAAACGATCTTTCATTTTTGGGTTGAAAGGCGGCATTTTATCGTTAGGCAATGGTTTGACGTTGCGCGGTATTTCGGCCGGCGGCCTCGTTGCCGCAGGCAAGCGGCTGTCATTAGGTGACGACCTTACTACCGCTGGGCGCAAAAGATTATCATGCTTCCATTCCGGTGCAGCCTCACTTTTCACCCACGCCGTATCATATACATAATACATCCGCCAGAATCTGTCATTCGTTGCACGGTCCGTATATTTCCCGGCCGTCGTTCTGCCCCTGTTGGAAATAAATGCCAATCCGCGGTTCCAGACTACTGGGTTACCCTCGTCTAGCCCGGAATTGACATTTGCGTATGCCACCTGCCAATTGCCGCGGGCATCGGACTGGCTAAAAACCAACACCGGTATGCAAATCATAATAACTAAAGCAAAAATATCAGCCTGATCATAAGTTTCATCATTAAAACAAACGCGGGTTTACGACATCAGATTTGTCCCACCCGAATTCATACCGCAGCATGATTTCATGGGTACCCTGATTATATTTTACCAGCTTCGAAATACTGTGATCGTATGCGTATCCCATGCGGAGCTGCCTGCTCAGCTGAAGTTCCAGGAGCCCTGCCACCGCATCTCCCGTGCGATAGGAAGCGCCGATGCCAATAATCTCCTTTACCCAGAAATTAAGGTTGACATCTGCCTCTACCGGCGCACCGCGAACGGATTTAATGAGGAAAGACGGCTTCAGTTTCAGGTTCTCATTCAAATCGAACACATAGCCAGCCATGAAGAAAAAGTGCATATATTTTCTGGCCGTCACTTCTGTAGAATACAAGTACTGGTCTTTGCGCAGGTAGCTTTTAACAAGGTTGGGCACGGAAATACCAGCATACCACTTTGGCGTATTAAAATAAATACCCGCTCCAAAGCTGGGCATCAACGCATTCACGTTCGACATGAAGGCGGGGTCATTACTATCGATAAGATCTACCTTACTGTATTCCGCCCTGTAATTGCTCAGACCTCCCTGCAAACCTATGGCCAGCGTACTTCCTTTTTGATCAAAATGAACGCGATAGGCATAAGAAGCGTAAAAGCCTGTTGTTTTGACGATACCGATCCGGTCGTTGAACGCCTGAATACCGAGCCCGACTTTCCGGTCGCGGGTAGACATATCGAAGGAGACGGTCCCGGTGCGGGGGCGCCTTCCACCCCTACCCATTGGTGCCGGTACATGGCGGTGAGGCTCAACACATCGCGGCTGCCTGCATAGGCGGGGTTAACCGCCATCATATTGAACATATACTGCGTATACATGGCTTCCTGTTGAGCGGCCGCATCGTTGGCCAGCAAAAGCATCCCTATAGCGATTATCAGTTTCTTCATGGCTAACGGATTATGGTGATAAAGTTGACGTACTTCTCTCCTGTCGTCTGATTGACGACGATATAGTAGTACGTGCCATCTGGCAGGTTTTCTCGAAATGGAGCCCGAGGTTGCAGGTTCCGTTCCAGTCATTTTTGTATTCACTTGATTTATAGACCACATTACCCCATCTGTTATAAACTTCAAGGTGGATCTTATCGTTTCCGACATTTCCGATAACAAACCGGTCATTCACGCCATCTCCGTTCGGCGAGAAGCCGCCAGGAATGCGCAGGCTTGTCGGGCTCAGCACTACCGGCGTAGCTACACTTTCATCCGGCCGGCCATTACCATCGGGATCCGCAAGGTTACCGTTGGTTGACAGATCACTTACCTGTAGTCCGGTAACGGCAGCGGTGGCACGTGTTTCCGCCAAGTTATCGAAGGTGCCGAAGGTTTTGTTCGGAGTGATGTTGACCGTAAAGCGCACGGAATCTTGTCTGTCCGAAGCGATACTGCTGGATCCGGCAATGAGTAAAGCCGGGTCTGTAGTGCCGTTGAAATCAGGGTTGGGCGTCAGCGATCCGGAGGCCGTCACATTGCCAACGATACGGAATGACTGTGGTGTGCGGAACACACGGGCCAGGTCATCTGTCAGGCTAACATTGTTAAGGTCCGTGTTACCCATATTGCGGACGATCAGGGTGTATGTCACCGTGTAACTGCCGTTTATTTCCAGTTTCGGTTCGGCGGCTGATTTAGCCAGCCCAATAGCCGACATGGGTTGGAAGTTAAAGCTGGTAGGACCATTTGTATTGGCTTCAGGATCCCTGCCTGGTTTGGAGGAGCCATTGATAGCACGGTCGTCGTTCATATTCTTCGCCTTCCAGGTCGCCTGATTGAAGAACGGACCGAATTGCCCGTTGGACTGCACGCGCAATACTATAGATACGGAATCCTTCCTGCCCTGATCGAGCGTGCTGAGCACTTGCAGGAGTTGCATATCGGTTGCGCCATTGAATTGGGTGTTAGCGACGAGCGTTCCGCTTGCGGTGATGCTTTCGACGGTCCAGGATGTTGGCGCCGGGAAGGTAATTCGCAGGTCATCGTTGATCATGACATCCTTAAGATTGGTGTTACCGGTGTTCCGGATGGTAAATACGAAACGGATCTTATAAGAGCCATCGGATTGCAGTTCTGCCGGGTCTGCGGCTTTGGCGAGTGCGGCAGCGGGCGCATCAGCCGGGGCTGCCACGATGATGATGAATATCGAGGTATCGCAGAGCGACGGCTTGCCGTTGTCGCAGACGCGATATGTCACGGTATCTCTGCCGGCGAACCCTGTGCGGGGCGTGTATGTAATGTTTCCTTCCGGAGTGATGGAAGCGTTGCCGTTATTACCGTCTGTTATGATGGAAGCAGTAAGTGTGTTGCCATCTGGGTCTGTGTCATTATCAGTAACGTCGACAGTGATGGGTTGACCGGAAGATACATTTGCGCTATCGGCAACTGCGACTGGGGCGTGGTTGACGGCAGCAATGGTGAACCTTACTATCGCAGTGTCACACTGTGATGGGGGCCATTGTCGCAGATTTGATATACCAAGGAATCGAGACCGTTGTAACCGGCGTTCGGCGCATAGGTGAACGAACCATCGGCATTGAGCACCACTGTCCCGTTCACCGGAGCCGTTACCAGGCTGGCGGTGAGGCCATTGCCTTCGGGGTCCGTGTCATTGGTCAGGACGTTGCCGGTAGCGGGTTGGCCTTCATTGACTGCCACCGCATCATCTATCGCCACTGGCGCATCGTTCACCGCCGCAATGGTGAACCTAACTATCGCAGTGTCGCACAGCGATGGGGTTCCGTTGTCACAAACTTGGTATACCAGGGAGTCGAGACCGTTGTAACCGGCGTTTGGAGTATAGGTGAAGGAACCATCGGCATTGAGCACCACCGTACCATTCACAGGAGCCGTTACGAGGCTGGCAGTGAGACCATTTCCTTCGGGATCACTGTCATTGATCAGGACATTACCGGTAGCGGGTTGGCCTTCATTGACAGCCACCGCATCATCAACTGCCGCTGGCGCATCGTTCACAGCCGCAATGGTGAATCTTACTACCGCGGTATCGCACAGTGATGGGTCTCCGTTGTCACAAACTTGATATACCAGCGAGTCAAGACCGTTATAACCTGCGTTCGGCGTATAGGTAAAGGAACCATCGGCATTGAGCACCACCGTCCCGTTCACCGGAGCCGTTATCAGGCTGGCGGTAAGGCCATTGCCTTCGGGGTCACTGTCATTGGTCAGGACGTTACCGGCAGCCGGTTGGCCTTCGTTCACTGCCACTGCATCATCAATCGCAACCGGTGCATCATTCACCGCCGCAATGGTGAACCTAACGATAGCAGTATCACATAGTGATGGGGTGCCGTTGTCACAAACTTGATATACCAGGGAGTCGAGGCCGTTGTAACCGGTGTTGGGGGTGTAAGTGAAGGAACCATCGGCATTAAGCACCACCGTCCCGTTCACCGGAGCCGTTACCAAGCTGGCGGTGAGACCATCGCCTTCAGGGTCCGTGTCATTGGTCAGGACGTTGCCGGTAGCGGGTTGGCCTTCATTGACTGCCACCGCATCATCTATCGCCACTGGCGCATCGTTCACCGCCGCAATGGTGAACCTAACTATCGCAGTGTCGCACAGCGATGGGGTTCCGTTGTCACAAACTTGGTATACCAGGGAGTCGAGACCGTTGTAACCGGCGTTTGGAGTATAGGTGAAGGAACCATCGGCATTGAGCACCACCGTACCATTCACAGGAGCCGTTACGAGGCTGGCAGTGAGACCATTTCCTTCGGGATCACTGTCATTGGTCAGGACGTTACCGGCAGCCGGTTGGCCTTCGTTCACTGCCACTGCATCATCAATCGCAACCGGTGCATCATTCACCGCCGCAATGGTGAACCTAACGATAGCAGTATCACATAGTGATGGGGTGCCGTTGTCACAAACTTGATATACCAGGGAGTCGAGGCCGTTGTAACCGGTGTTGGGGGTGTAAGTGAAGGAACCATCGGCATTAAGCACCACCGTCCCGTTCACCGGAGCCGTTACCAGGCTGGCAGTGAGGCCATTGCCTTCGGGGTCCGTGTCATTGGTCAGGACGTTGCCGGTAGCGGGTTGGCCTTCATTGACTGCCACCGCATCATCTATCGCCACTGGCGCATCGTTCACCGCCACAATGGTGAACCTAACTATCGCAGTGTCGCACAGCGATGGGGTTCCGTTGTCGCAGACTTGATATACCAATGAATCCAGGCCGTTATAACCGGCGTTCGGCGTATAGGTGAAAGAGCCATCGGCATTGAGCACCACCATCCCATTCACCGGAGCCGTTACGAGGCTGGCAGTGAGACCATTTCCTTCGGGATCACTGTCATTGATCAGGACATTACCGGTAGCGGGTTGGCCTTCATTGACAGCCACCGCATCATCAACTGCCGCTGGCGCATCGTTCACAGCCGCAATGGTGAATCTTACTACCGCGGTATCGCACAGTGATGGGTCTCCGTTGTCACAAACTTGATATACCAGCGAGTCAAGACCGTTATAACCTGCGTTCGGCGTATAGGTAAAGGAACCATCGGCATTGAGTACCACCGTCCCGTTCACCGGAGCCGTTATCAGGCTGGCGGTAAGGCCATTGCCTTCGGGGTCACTGTCATTGGTCAGGACATTACCGGTAGCCGGTTGGCCTTCGTTCACTGCCGTAGCGTCATCTACCGCCACCGGTGCATCGTTTACCGCCGCAATGGTGAACCTTACTATTGCAGTATCACAAAGTGACGGGGTACCGTTGTCGCAGACTTGATATACCAAGGAATCGAGACCGTTATAACCGGCGTTCGGCGTATAGGTGAAGGAACCATCGGCATTGAGTACCACCGTCCCGTTCACAGGTGCCGTTACCAGGCTGGCGATAAGGCCATTGCCTTCGGGGTCACTGTCATTGGTCAGGACGTTACCGGCAGCCGGTTGGCCTTCGTTCACTGCCACTGCATCATCAATCGCAATCGGTGCATCATTCACCGCCGCAATGGTGAACCTAACGATAGCAGTATCACATAGTGATGGGGTGCCGTTGTCACAAACTTGATATACCAGGAGTCGAGGCCGTTGTAACCGGTGTTGGGGGTGTAAGTGAAGGAACCATCGGCATTAAGCACCACCGTCCCGTTCACCGGAGCCGTTACCAGGCTGGCAGTGAGGCCATTGCCTTCGGGGTCCGTGTCATTGGTCAGGACGTTGCCGGTAGCGGGTTGGCCTTCATTGACTGCCACCGCATCATCTATCGCCACTGGCGCATCGTTCACCGCCACAATGGTGAACCTAACTATCGCAGTGTCGCACAGCGATGGGGTTCCGTTGTCGCAGACTTGATATACCAGTGAGTCGAGGCTGTTGTAGCCAGGATTCGGCGTATACGTGAACGAGCCATCGGCATTGAGCACTACTGTCCCATTCACAGGCGCTGTTACCAGGCTGGCGGTGAGGCCATTGCCTTCGGGGTCACTGTCATTGGTCAGGACGTTGCCGGTAGCCGGTTGGCCTTCGTTCACTGCCATTGCATCATCAACCGCCACTGGTGCGTCGTTCACAGCCGCAATGGTGAACCTTACTATTGCAGTATCACAAAGCGATGGAGTGCCGTTGTCGCAGACTTGATATACCAAGGAATCGAGGCCGTTATAACCGGCGTTTGGATTATAGGTGAAGGAACCATCGGCATTGAGCACCACCGTACCATTCACAGGTGCCGTCACCAGGCTGGCGGTGAGGCCATTGCCTTCGGGGTCACTGTCATTGGTCAGGACGTTGCCGGTAGCCGGTTGGCCTTCGTTCACTGCCATTGCATCATCAACCGCCACTGGTGCGTCGTTCACAGCCGCAATGGTGAACCTTACTATTGCAGTATCACAAAGTGACGGGGTTCCGTTGTCGCAGACCTGGTAAACCAGGGAATCCAGACCGTTATAGTTTGCATTCGGAGTAAAGGTGAACGAACCATCAGCATTGAGCACCACTGTCCCGTTCACAGGTGCCGTCACCAGGCTGGCGGTAAGGCCATTGCCTTCGGGGTCACTGTCATTGGTCAGGACATTACCGGTAGCCGGTTGGCCTTCGTTCACTGCCACCACATCATCAACTGCCGCTGGCGCATCGTTCACAGCCGCAATGGTGAACCTTACGATTGCAGTATCACAAAGCGATGGGGTTCCGTTGTCGCAGACCTGGTAAACCAGGGAATCCAGACCGTTATAGTTTACATTCGGAGTAAAGGTGAACGAACCATCGGCATTGAGCACCACTGTCCCTTTCACAGGAGCCGTTACCAGGCTGGCAGTGAGGCCATTGCCTTCGGGGTCCGTGTCATTGGTCAGTACGTTGCCGGTAACCGGCTGACCTTCGTTGACAGCCACAGCATCATCTACTGCCACTGGTGCGTCGTTCACAGCCGCAATGGTGAACCTTACAATTGCTGTGTCACACTGTGACGGGGTTCCATTGTCACAGACTTGATATACCAATGAATCCAGGCCGTTATAACTGGCGTTCGGCGTATACGTGAACGAACCATCGGCATTGAGCACTACTGTCCCATTCACAGGCGCTGTTACCAGGCTGGCGGTGAGGCCATTGCCTTCGGGGTCACTGTCATTGGTCAGGACGTTGCCGGTAGCCGGTTGGCCTTCGTTCACTGCCATTGCATCATCAACCGCCACTGGTGCGTCGTTCACAGCCGCAATGGTGAACCTTACTATTGCAGTATCACAAAGCGATGGAGTGCCGTTGTCGCAGACTTGATATACCAAGGAATCGAGGCCGTTATAACCGGCGTTTGGATTATAGGTGAAGGAACCATCGGCATTGAGCACCACCGTACCATTCACAGGTGCCGTCACCAGGCTGGCGGTGAGGCCATTGCCTTCGGGGTCACTGTCATTGGTCAGGACGTTGCCGGTAGCCGGTTGGCCTTCGTTCACTGCCATTGCATCATCAACCGCCACTGGTGCGTCGTTCACAGCCGCAATGGTGAACCTTACTATTGCAGTATCACAAAGTGACGGGGTTCCGTTGTCGCAGACCTGGTAAACCAGGAATCCAGACCGTTATAGTTTGCATTCGGAGTAAAGGTGAACGAACCATCGGCATTGAGCACCACTGTCCCGTTCACAGGTGCCGTCACCAGGCTGGCGGTAAGGCCATTGCCTTCGGGGTCACTGTCATTGGTCAGGACATTACCGGTAGCCGGTTGGCCTTCGTTCACTGCCACCACATCATCAACTGCCGCTGGCGCATCGTTCACAGCCGCAATGGTGAACCTTACTATTGCTGTATCACACTGTGACGGGGTTCCATTGTCGCAAACTTGATATACCAATGAATCCAGGCCGTTATAACCGGCGTTCGGCGTATAGGTGAAGGAACCATCGGCATTGAGCACCACCGTACCATTCACAGGTGCCGTTACCAGGCTGGCAGTGAGACCATCACCTTCGGGGTCACTTCATTGGTCAGTACGTTGCCGGTAACCGGTTGGCCTTCGTTGACTGCTACTGTATCATCAACCGCAACCGGTGCATCATTCACCGCCGCAATGGTGAACCTAACGATAGCAGTGTCGCACAGCGATGGGGTTCCATTGTCACAGACTTGATATACCAATGAATCCAGGCCGTTATAACTGGCGTTCGGCGTATACGTGAACGAGCCATCGGCATTGAGCACTACTGTCCCATTCACAGGCGCCGTTACCAGGCTAGCGGTGAGGCCATTACCATCCGGATCAGTATCGTTTACAAGAACATTTCCTATTCCAGGCACGTCTTCCGTGACGTTAATTGAATCTATCTCCGCAATCGGCGCATCGTTTACATTATTGACGAAGAAAGAGATCCTGGCAGTATCGCATAAGGACGGCGTTCCATTGTCACAGATCCGGTACCAGGCAGAATCCAATCCCGGAAACCGGCATTCGGGACATACGAAAAGCTGCCATCCGGGCCTAATGTGAGCGTACCATTAACAGGTCCTGTTACGACAGTTGCTGTCAACGGATCGCCATCAGGATCAGAATCGTTTGTCATCACATTACCCACAGCCGTGGTACGCTCATCCAACGAATAGGCATTATCCAACGCCGTGGGCTGGTCATTCACCGCATTCACAACAATGATCACCGTCGCCGTGTCCGTAAGCCCGCCTGCATCGGTGATGATATACCGCATGGTATCCCCTCCCGTATAATTTGGTGCGGGCCGGTAAACGAGCGATCCATTCCCGTTTATAGTCATGGCGCCATGCCATGGGCCGTCAAGCAAACTGAGGTTCAATGCATCGCCATCCACATCTGTATCATTAACCATAAAACCGGGCGCTGCAAGTGAAAATGCCTCGTCTTCCTGCATCGTGTAGCTGTCATCAACCGCCACGGGCTTGTCGTTCAAAGGCAGCAAAGTTATGCGGATGATAGCTGTATCGCAAAGGCCTGCCGGGTCGCATACCACGTATTCTATGCTGTCTATTCCATGAAAATCCTTTAATGGCGTATAGGTGTAAGTGCCATCTGGATTCCGTACAAACGTCCCCTTGGTCAGCTGACCGATCGGTTCGCCGGAAAGCACATCTCCATCCGGATCTGTATCATTGATCAGTGCTACGGAAGGCGGGAAAGTGAGCACGGTGTCTTCCGTCCGGATGAAACTATCATCTATTCCTACCGGCGGATCATTCACCGGTGTAATGTTGAAGTATATTTTCGCTTCGGTGCAATCATTATCGATATCGCAGATCCGGTAAATGGCACTGTCTGCGCCATTCTGGTTCAGCGCAGGACGGTAAGTAATACCGCCATTGCCCGTAAGCGTCAAGTCCCCTTTGGCAGGACCTTTAACCACCGTTACGCTTAATACACCCTGGTCGGGGTTACGGTCGTTCCGCAACACGCCTGCCGGCAGTGAGAATTCAATATCTTCCGTCACCGTCAACGTATCGCTTACCGCGACCGGGATGTCTTTCGCAGACTGAACATTAATTCGGACCGTTGCTTCATCGCAAAGCAGCCCATCGCATGCGCGGTACACGAATTCATCCGGACCACTGTAATCCGGTTCGGGCGTATATAGGAAGCTGCCATCCGGCTGCAGTGCTAATGTGCCCTGGTCGGCGGCGCTACAATGGCTGCCGTCAATGCATCCCCGTCCGGATCGGCGTCGTTTGTCAGGATGCCCGGCAGTGCAATTGCCAGCGGAGTATCCTCGGCGGCGGTATAAACATCGCCGTTGGCGACGGGCGCATCATTCTGCGGCTCCACGTTGAAATAGACCTTACCTGAATCACAGGCGCCATATGGATCGCAAACAAGGAAGGTAAGACTGTCCGGACCGTTATAGTTTGATGCTGGGGTATAACGGAAACTTCCATCCGGCCTGATGACTATCGTTCCATGCCTGGGCGGCGTTTTAAGAGGCGCTCTCATGTTGTCGCCGTCTACGTCAGCGCTGTTGGGCAACAAGCCCGGGACTGGTATCTCCAGCGCTATATCTTCCTTCAGCGCATAACTTACCGGGTAGACGACGGGGCGTCGTTCCTGGCTCAATCGTCAGCCGGATGATAGCCGTATCGCATAGGCCTGCAGGATCGCAGACCTGGTATTCGATACTATCCACCCCATTGAAGTTCGGTGCAGGCCGGTAGGTGTAAGACCCGTCAGGATTGGTGGTGAAAGAACCTTTGTAAGACTGCCGATCGGCCTTCCGCTCAGGGCGTCACCATCCGGATCCGTATCATTGATCAAAGCCACTGCTCCGGTAAAGGTGATGGTCGTGTCTTCCGCACGGGTAAATGCATCGTCTACCCCAACCGGAGGATCATTCACCGGCGTTACGATAATCCGTACAACGGCTGTGGAGCAAAGTTGCCGGCATCGCAGATCCGGTAGGTGAATGAATCTACTCCATTGTAATTCAGGTTTGGCTGATAGGTAAAGGCGCCATCATTATTGAAAGTCAGCCTGCCGAACAATGTAGCGGATTCAACGGATGTCACGATCGATTCTCCGTCAGGATCATTGTCATTTACCAATACACCCTGGGGTGCCGGGACTGACAATATAAGGTCTTCACTCACGGTAAAGCTGTCACGCCGCGCGACCGGCGCATCATTAAGATTTCTCACCGTAATAGTTACGAAGGCTGTATCGCAAAGCGATGGCGCGCCGTTATCGCAAAGCTGGTAGTAGATATAATCGGTACCAGTGAAATTTGGATCCGGCGTATAAGTGTAAGTGCCATTCGGATTGGCTACAAGGGTACCATGTTGGAGCGTCCCGATAGGTGTGGCTGTTAGCGCGTCTCCATCAGGGTCGCGGTCATTGACCAGGAGGAGCGCCGGGTTCGCGGGATCCAGGATGACTGCTGCGTCCTCGTCGGTAGTAATGCTGTCGTCTCCGGCAACAGGCCTGTCGTTAACAGCATTGATACGAAGGATCACCTGGGCTTCGTCACAGGCGCCAAATGGATCACATACCCGGTAGATGAACGTATCCAGTCCATTGAAATTTTCGTAAGGCATATAACGGAATGAACCATTTGCAGCCAGCGTAAGCGTACCATGATTTGGCGCAGTCACCAATGCGGTTGAGAGCGGATCGCCGTCCGCGTCCGTATCGGTTCCCAGGATACCACTATTGAAAGCGATAACCATTTCCGTATCCTCCGTACCCGTGTAAGCGTCATCCCCTGCTATCGGTGCGTCGTTACCGGCGGAAACATTGAATGTTATGGTCGTCGTATCGCATCGGGACGGCGCCCCGTTATCACATACAACGTAAGTGACCACATCGGTGCCGTTGAAATTGAGATCCGGCGTATAAGTAAAGGTACCGTCGGCATTAAGTGCCAACGTACCATGAGAAGCGTCTGTCAACACCGTTGCGGTAAGCGCATCGCCTTCTTCATCCGTATCGTTGGTCAACACACTACCTGTAGCCGTACCGTCTTCGGTTACCGCCACTTCATCGGGCTGGCCAACCGGGGCGTCATTCACGGGCGTGATAGTCAAAGTAACATCCGCCTCGGCACAGGCATTGCTGCCGTCGCAAACGCGATATCTAAATACAACCTGACCAGTTTCGTTCGCCACCGGCGTGTATTCGAAGCTGCCATCAGGGCGCAGGATCAGCGTTCCTGAAGCTGGCGGGGTCACTATTTCCACGCGTAACAAGTCTCCGTCCTGGTCTGTATCGTTGGCCAGCAGGCCAGGTACTGTAACCACAAGTGTCGAGTCTTCGTCCAGTGTATATGCATCGGCGGCCGGCACCGGTGCGAAGTTGACATCATCAACTTTAATGGAGATCGTTGCCGTGTCGCACTGTCCGGTATTCCGGCAGAGGATATATTGGAACGAAAGCGTTGCCGTTGCGGTAGCTGAAGGAGTATATGTAAAGCTATTCCCCGGGTCTACTGAGAAAGTGCCATCCACAGTAGTAGGCTCTATAATCGTGACCGTTGTGGGGCCTCCGTCTACATTCACATCATTCAATTGCAATTGCGCGAAGGTCACCGTTAACGCCGAATTCTGCCCGGTTTCATATTGGTCGTCGTTTGCGACAGGGGATCATCCACTGGCTGAACCGTCAAGCTTACCGTGGCAGTCGAGCAGGCGCCGTTCTGATCACAGGCGGTGTAGGTGAACTGATCCGGTCCGTTAAAGTTGGTTCTCGGCCTGTATGCCAATGCCGGTACCCCACCCGGGCCTGTCGTAACGGTCAGTGTGCCATTGGCGGGTTGCGTAAAGTTGGAAACGGTTAGCGCGTCGCCATCCGGATCGGTATCATTGGCCGTCAGGCTGGCCTGAGTGATGACCAGCGGAATATCTTCCTGTAGGGAATAACTATCGTTGACCGCCGTAGGCGCGTCATTTTCCGGCGTTATCACTACCCTGACCACAGCGGTATCACAAAGTCCGCTTCCATCGCATACGCGGTAAGTGACACTGTCAATTCCGTTGAAGTTGGCGTTGGGTGTAAATGTGAGCGCACCGTTAGCCCCCAGTGTTGTTACGCCGTTGGCTGCCGGTATTATCAGAGTTGCCGTCATTGCCTGACCGTCTGGCTCGCGGTCATTGAGCAGCACACCTGCCGCAGGAACCGTCAGCGTATTGTCTTCACGAACGGAATAGTTGTCGTCTGCCGCACGCGGCGCATCATTTACCGGGGAGATGTTAATTCTGACCGTCGCCGTGTCACATTGTGAAGGATCACCGTTATCACAAACCCTGTAAACAAATGCATCCGTGCCGTTGTAGTCCGAATTGGGAGTATAGGTAAAGCTGCCATTGGGATTGATGGTCATCGTCCCGTTTGCGGGCGGTGTGTATAACGAAGCCGTCAGCGGATCGCCGTCAGCATCCGTATCATTTGAGAGCAGACCGGGTGCATTGATGGTTACCGGTACGTCTTCATCGATATTATAGGTATCGTCGACCGCTACAGGCGCATCCGGCGCAGCCGCCACTACAAATACCGCCAGCGCGGTATCACAGGCGCCTGCACCATCGCAGGCCCTGTAATAAAGGGAGTCCCTGCCATTGAAATTAGCGGCAGGCGTATACACGAATGTCCCGTCAGGGTTTAAAGTGGCGGTTCCAAAACCGGCTGTGTGACGATGGCAGTTGTCATCGCATCCCCATCGATATCGGAATCATTAAACAGCAGGCCATTGGTTGTAACCGTCAGGGGCTGATCTTCCGTCAGGTTATACAGATCATTTTGCGCTACCGGGGCGTCGTTACCGGCAGTAACCGTCATGTTTACCGTTCCTGGCACACAGGCGCCGGTCCTGTCGCATGCCAGGTATGTGAAGCTGTCTGGCCCGTTGTAATCGGGGTCTGGCGTGTACCTGAAGCTTCCATCTGGATTGATGATGATAGCGCCGTGCTGCGGTTGCGTTTGCAGGGTGGCCGTGAGCGCATCTCCGTCTACGTCCGTATCATTGGCAAGCAATCCCGGCGGCGCAATGTTAAAGCTGCCGTCTTCGGGAACGGTGTAACTGTCCGTGCCGGTAATGGGAGCATCGTTCACATTGGCAATGCGCAGTTGAACGGTTGCCGTATCGCACAATCCTCCGCATCGCATGCGCGATAGGTAAAGGTGACCGTTCCATTAAAATCAGGTACGGGCACATAGGTGAAAGATCCATTAGGATTGATGGTCAGCGTCCCTCCGCCGGTGGCGCTACTACGGAAGCCGTCAGGGCATCACCTTCAGGGTCTGAGTCGTTGAACAATAACCCACTGCCTGCAGGTATGGTAAGCGTAGCATCTTCCTGACCATTGAACACATCGTCTCCCGCCTGCGGCGCGTCATTCACCGGCGCTACATTAAGTGAAACGGTCACGGTATCACAGGTGCCGCCAGCATCGCAAAGGCGATAGGTGAAGTTGTCGGCGCCGTTATAATTTAAAGCAGGCGTATAACTGAAGCTGCCGTTCGCATTGAGGGCCAGCGTACCATGTGCAGGACCGGCCAGTACCGAGGCGGTCACCGGATCGCCGTCAGGATCCGTATCATTTGCCAGCAAGCCGGGTGCGGCAATGTTAAGGACCACATCTTCTGTGACGGCATAAGTATCGTTCGTGCCGACAGGCGGATCATTTACAGGGCTTACATTGAGCGTGATAACAGCTGTATCGCAAAGCTGCGGTGTGCCATTATCGCATACACGGTAAGTAAACCTGTCGGCGCCATTATAATCCGGATTCGGAGTATACACGAAACTGCCATTACCATTAAGCGTCAGCGTACCATTGGCAGGTTGCACCACGACGGATGCCGTGAGCGGATCCCCATCGGGATCCCGGTCGTTCAGTAACAGGCCAGGCGCCGGTACATTCAAAGGCGCGTCTTCCTGCACGGCAAATGTGGCGTCAGCTGCAATGGGCCTGTCGTTGACAGCCGTTACGGTGATGGTTACCGTGCCCGTATCGCAGGCGCTTCCGGGATCACAAACCCGGTAGGTAAATACGTCCGAGCCATTGAAATCCGGCTTGGGGACGTATACGAAGCTGCCGTTGGCGTTGAGGGCCAGCGTTCCGTTCGCGGGTTGCGTGAGTACCGAAACAGTCAGGGCGTCTCCTTCGATATCCGTGTCGTTCCCAAAATTCCTGGCGCATTTACGCTTAGGAGCCATCTTCAGGTGTTGTATAAGTATCATTCGCGGCAACAGGAGCATCATTACGGCCGGCCACGGTAAGTGTTACGAACCCGGTATCGCAGAGCGACGGTGTGCCGTTGTCGCAAACCCGGTATGAGAAGTTATCGATACCGTTGAAATTGGCGGCAGGCGTATAAGTAAAGGTACCGTTGGCATTGATGGTCACCGTTCCATTGGCCGGTGGTGTGAGCAAGGTGGCGGTAAGCGTATTATTATCTACGTCGGCATCGTTGAATAACAAGCCGTTGGCGGATACCGTCAGCGGCTGGTCTTCCGTCAGGCTGTACCCATCATCACCCGCAACGGGCTTGTCATTAACGGAAGTTACGGTCAATGTCACGGTTGCCTGGGTACATGCTCCGCTTGCGTCGCAGGCGTTGTAGGTAAAGCTATCAGGACCGTTATAGTCCGCTGCCGGCACATACCGGAAAGATCCGTTCGGCTGCAATTGCAACGTTCCATGAAGGGGCGCGGTCACCAGGTTTGCCGTCAGTGCATCGCCATCCGCATCCGTATCGTTGGCCAGCCCCCGGCGCCGCGATGATCAGCTCCCCGTCTTCATTGACGGTATAACTATCTGCCAGTCCCACAGGCGCATCATTGGCATTACCTACATTGAAGGTAACGGTTGCCGTATCGCACAGGCCCGTGGCATCGCAAACGCGATACGTGAACTGATCGGTTCCGGTAAAGTCCAGCCTCGGCAGGTACGATAAAGACCCATCCGAGTTAAGGGTCAGCGTGCCATTCGAAGGACCGGTGATCAGGCTGGCGGCCAGCGTTCCACCGTCTGCATCGGTATCATTGTCCAGGATGCCGGGGCTGGCAGGTTGAGGCGGGTATCTTCTTCTACGTTGATGTTGTCGTTCCCGGCAACAGGTGCATCCGGAACCGGCGTCACCGTAATAGTAACGGTAGCCGTGTTGGATACGGTGCCCAGGTTATCCCTGATGATATAGGTAAACGCGTCTGTACCGAAGAAATTAGGACGTGGCGTGTATGTCACGGTATTGTTGGCATTAAGCACGAGGGTTCCATTGGCAGGCGCTGCCACCAATTCGCCCGAAGCGATGGTGCCATCCGCGTCCGTATCGTTTGCAAGTACCGTTACGGTAACGGGTACGTCTTCCGTGGTGGCAGCCGCATCGTTTCCGGCAACGGGCGGCGCATTGATGATGATCGTTACATTGTCGGTCGTTGTTGCACAGGGCGGGTTGCTGATAGACCACCGGAACACATAAGTGCCCGGTACCAGGTTGCCCACATCAGTATTGGGTTGCCCGGGGCTGACGATATTGGCGGCATTAGGCCCGCTTACCTGTGCCCAGGATCCTGTGCCCGTGCCACTGGCGTTAGCGGCGAGCGTTACCGTCGTCGCGTTCAGCGGCCCCTGGTCTGGCCCGGCATTAGCCACCGGCGCGGCGGCAGTCACCGTAACCTGCACGATATTGCTAAGCGATGACCCACAGATGCCGGAGGTTACCCTCCGCCTGAAGATTGTGGAAGCAGTCAACGCAGGCGGTGTATAGTTCTGCCCGGTATTAGCACCCGGCGCCGCCGAAAAGCCGCCGGTTCCGGTGGTGCTGCTCTCCCATAAATAAGTATAGCTGCCGGTTCCACCCGTGGGCGTGCTGCCGGCCAGTGCAGCGGGCGCGGTTCCCGTACAAACGGTTTGGTTAGCGGAAATGATATTACCATCAAGCGCAGCGGTTACTGAAACCGCCACGGCATTGCCGGCGATCTCCGCGCAGTTATCCGAACGCACGATCCGGCGGTACCAGGTATTCTGTGATACGACAGTCGGGTCGTAGCTTTCCGAAGTAGCGCCTGCAATATCTGCAAATCCGGTAGTGGCGCTGGTGGTGGACGTCTGCCATTGATAAGTGTATACGCCGCTGCCTCCAGTTGGTGCTGTAGTTTGCGTGAGTATAGCAGGATCCCCGCTGCCGCAGAAGTTCTGGTTGCTGCCTATGGCGCCGGGTGTAAGCGTGGGCCATACCGTTACCGTCAGCACGTTACTGATGGCATCCGAACATCCGGAAGATCGCGTAATTCTCCTGAACCAGGTAGTTTGCGTGAGTACCGGCGCGTCATATTCGGCGGCCGTAGCCCCGGCAATATCCGTAAATCCGGCGGCGGCCCCGGAAGTAGAGCTCTGCCACTGATAGGTATAGGTGCCATTGCCGCCAGTTGGTGGCGTTGTCTGCGTAAAGGCGGCCGGGTTGCCGCTGGTACAGAAAGTCTGGCTAACGCCCACTGCCCCTGCCGTAATCGCCGGGTTAACGGTGATCGTTACCACATTGCTATTGGATGGCGTAACGCATGAGCCCGTCGTAACCGCACGACGGTAATATTGCGTGGAAGACACCTGCACCGGGTCATAACTGGCCGACGTTGCGCCAGCTATATTGGTCCAGGTATTGTTGTCAGGGCTGCTCTGCCATTGATACAGGTAACTGCCTGAGCCGCCCGATGGCGCAGACCCGGTAATTATCGCTGCATTCCCTATCTCGCAGAAGGTAGTCGTGGCCGGCGCCGTAATGGTATTGTTCGTGATAGCCGATTGTACCGTGATTGTTACGACGTTGCTGGTCACCGGCGTGGCACAGGCTCCCGAAGTGGCGGAGCGTTGGTAGTAGGTTGTAGCCGACACCACCGGCGGGTCATAGGAAGCGCTGGTGGCGCCGGAGATTGGCGTAAATGTAATGTTGTCGGTGGATGACAGCCATTGATATACGTATGTACCGCTGCCACCGGTGGGTGTACTGCCGGTGATCACTGCGGGGTCGCCGGATCCGCAAAACGAAGTAACGGAAGGCGCCGTCACCGTATTACCTGCCACCGCGGGCTGCACAATGACCGTGACATCGCTTGCACTTGCGGCGCACGCGCCGTTGGTGACGGTCCAGCGGAAAACATAAGTACCGGTGGCCAGGCCCGTAACGGTAGTATTCGGTGCATTGGGAGACGTTATGACCTGTGTGCCCGGGCCGCTGACTTTCGTCCAGTGCCTGTACCAACCGTGGGAGTGTTGCCGGCGAGCGTAGCGGTCGTTACGGCGCAAAGCGTTTGATTAGGCCCGGCAACCGAAGCGGTCGGCACTGCGTTCACGGTAATGGCAGCCGTTTTAATGTTATTACAACCGGTGCCCGAGGGAGCGGCATCGCATTCGGCCTGCGGATCTGTTGGCGCGGCTCCGTCAGGATTCGTGGCATCCGGATCGGTAACGTCTGCCGGCCGCAAGATACTCCCGGTAACCGCCAGAGCGCCACCAGCGGGAAGAGCGCTGACCGTTCCAGTAACCAGGAAGTTCAATGCCCCTTCATCGTTCATGGATACGGTGGCGTTGTATTGCGATGCGGAAACTGCGCCGCTGGTAACGCTGGCAACGCCGGCCGCTACAGATGGTGTCACTGTCACACCCGTCAATTCTACCGGAAATACGATGCGTACACTGCCGCCGGTAATGTTGGAAGGCCCGTTATTCCTTGCCGTAACGGTAAAGGAAACCTGCTGCCCTACGCAATAAGAACTTTGCGGGACGGAGATACCCGTCACTTCGAGATCTGCTTCACTTAATGCCAGGCTCAGCGTGGTAGTAGCGGGATTGCTCTGCACGTACGCCCAGGTATCCAGCAATACTTCATCACCGAAATCGGCAGAGCCATATGACGTAGAGCCCCACCTGTGGCCGTTGGAGGTACTGGAGATACCCGGGTCCGTGGTTTTCCGCGGGTTGGAAGGTGTGCCTTGGACGGTGATAGGGTATCATCCCAGTTGATGAGGTTGTTTCCTCCTACGCGGGTAATGATAATACCATTAACGTTATTCTCCACGTCTATAAACGGGAAATGTACCTCTCCCCAAAGAGCTGCACCCGGTTCGAAATGGAAGTTGCCGCGTTAACGGGATAACTGGTGCTATCATTTCGCCGGCCGTTCCAATATACACGGTTAGTACCTGCGGTGGCGGTACCGGTAAGCCGCCGGTCCTGGGCATCGGTATAAACGCCATTGCCATTGAGGTCGAGGTCGATGGCGAAGTTCCCGTCTACGCCCGCAGTAAAAGTAAAAACCCCACCCAGCGGATAGGTTCCCAAAGCAGTAGAAGAACTGCCTTCCTGCGCCGTAAACGAAACGCCTGACACGGAAAGCGCAGGTGGAGAGGCCCTCAGCCACTCCGTGCCCCTGACCGACGAAGACGATTCCGGCAGGTCAGCGGAAGGTGTATTGAAGAATAACTTATGGGTAATATCTGTTTCGGTATCTCTTGCCCGTGGATCATGAACATTTGCATTGGCGAGCACATCAACGCTTTTATACAGCGGATCGCCTGTGGATGTCCGCGCTCCCTTGTTATTGGCAAAGAAAGAAAAGCCAAATCCTGTCTGCCCGTTATTATCTACCGTGTATAGATAACCATCGTTCGTCAACACATAGAACAAACCGTTAAAACCATACTGATAGTTGCCCATGTTGGCCGTAAAGATGTTGGTAAACGCACGTCCGGGGATGGCCGCGTTCGATGAATTCACTACGGTTACGTCAAACGCGGTAACGAATGTGGTACTGGGTTGCGTCCAGTTGCTGCTGGCCAGGATGGCTGAAGGGCTAGTGGTGCTGTTAACGTTTGGCGGCACGAAGTCGATCTCCCAGACGCCTGCCGTCGCTGCCGTTGCAGTGAGGATATAAGGCGTATAACCCGTAGTCATACCCGATACGCCGTTAGGGCCGTTCACTTCCTGCGTTCTGCTAACGATGCGGCCAACTGTGGTGCTGGTTCCGGAGGAAACAATGGTGCCATTCGGGAGCCGTACCCGGATCGTGCCGTTACCGATACCTTGCGCACTGGAACCCGGGAACACCCGCTCTCCGGCATTCACAAATACCTTCATTGTGCCCAGTGTCGGGAAGATATTCACGCTGCCGACAACCGTCGTGCTATTCATAAAGGCGCGGTATCCTCCGCGCGCTGCCAGCTCTTTACTACCCTCCGCTTTAACGGGAGTAACAGGCATCAACCAGGCAAACAGTCCAATCAGGGCACAGGAAATTCCTTTCCCCTGCCTTACAAGAGTAGGGTAGATTTGTTTCATGCAGGAACGTACTTCTTAACGCCTATGCTCAGCGCTTTTGGTTCTTCATATAGGTTTTATAGTCCCTAACGGGAATGGTGTTTTTTCATGTAATTAAAGTTCGCTTAGACTGGTCAGGTCGGCACGTGGAAAATTTATTGGCAGGAGTCCTATATGATGTGGGGCAACAGGCTACGTGGGTTTCAAACGGGGCACATCATGTATACTACCTGTATTATTGAACAAGCAATTTTACGAAATGGTTGAATAAAAACATACTTTTTAAAAATAAAAAACAGCCGTAACGCTTTGCTACGGCTGTTATCGAACCACACATAGGTTTGAGTACAGTTTTTGTTTATGTTTTCATACTAATTATATAAACAAAGTTTTATCATGCCAATACCGCCTGGTGATGTTGCCACAGCCGCGCATAAACGGCATTATTTGCCAGTAGTTCCGAATGCGAGCCTTCCTCCACAAGTTTCCCTTCCTGCAATACAACGATCTTATCTGCGCTCACAACGGTACTAAGCCGATGCGCGATCACGACGATGGTTTTGCCCTGGTCCCTGAGTTGCTGCATGGCGTCTTGCACATATTGATCGGAAACGGAATCGAGCGAAGAAGTAGCTTCGTCCAGGATGAGCACCTGTGGATCACGGTAGAGCGCCCGTGCAATAGCGATACGCTGGCGTTGCCCGCCACTGAGGTTGACCCCATGTTCGCCCAGCAGGGTATTGAACCCCTCCGGCAGCTTTTCGATAAACTGTAAAATACCCAACAGCTTGCACACATGTAATACGCGCTGTACATCCGGCTCAAATTCCCCTACAGCGATGTTCTCCAGCACCGACCCTGCAAACAGGTCGATCTGCTGCGGTACGGCAGACACCTGTCGCCGGAGGCTGTCGTTATCGATATAGCGTATATCCAGCTGCCCGATCATAATGCTGCCTTCCATCAGCGGATAAATATTCTGCAACAATGCCATCAGGGTCGATTTCCCGCTGCCGCTCTCTCCCACTACTGCCGTGATCCGGCCTGCCGGTATATGCAGATCAAACTGTTTGAATACTTCCACCCGTGTGCCATACCGGAAGCTCACGCGCTGAAAGTGAATGTCGCCTATCATTTCCGGGGTCAGCGCCACTTTATTCGCCGTTTCTTCCTGCTCCAGGTCCATGATCTCAAAGAGGCGGTCGGCCGCAATGAGCGCATCCTGCATACTGCGGTTGGCGCCTATCAGGCTCATCGCCGGACCGGTAAAGTAACCGATCAGCGCATAGAAAGACAATAACTCTCCAGGGCTCAGCTGGCGGTCCATCACAAAGTACGACCCCACCCATAACAGGATCACCACGAAAGCATTCGTCACGAAGCCACTGGCATTCCCGACATACAAGTTGGAGACGGAAGATGAAAAAATGGTTTTCAGCAATCGTACGAATCGCGCTTCCGTTTTTATATTGGCGAACTCTTCCAGCCCAAACCGCTTGATGGTAGCCACGGAATTCAGCGATTCCACCAACTGGCTTCCCAATTCGGCATTATCTTCCATCAGTTTGCGCTGCATCTTTTTGTTGATCTGGTTGCTGATCCAGTAGATCAGGCCGTATACCGGCAGGATCGCCAGCACCAGGAGCGCCAGCTTCCAGTAGTAGGTAAACATGAGCGCGAATGAAAAGAACACGATGAATACATTCACCACCAACCCGATCGCCACGTCGTTGATGAACACACGGATCTTCACCGCATCGGCGATCCGTGATGTAATTTCGCCTACCCGCATGGTATCGAAGAACTGCTGGGGCAGGCGCAATAAGTGTTTATAATATCCAAGTATGAGCCGCGCATCGATCTGCTGGCCGGTCTTCAACGCAAATATACTTTTGACATGCCCTATGAACAATTGCAGCAAAAGTATCAGTATCATGATGATGCCCAGCAGGTTCAGCAGGTTGCGGTTCCCTTCCACCAACACGTTATCGACGATCTTCTGTACGTAAATAGACGTAGACAACCCCAGCACTGTATAAATGATAGCACCGAACAGCGCCTGCATGACCACTGTACGATGCGGCCGCAACAGGAACCAGAACCGCGCGGCATGCGAGGTGGTCTCATTCCCGGCCCTGAAATCGTCACCGGGCATGAGGATAACCAGGATGCCGGTCCACATCGCCTTGAATGCATCGTGCGGAATGTGATGGTACTGCCCGTCTGCAGGGTCCATCACGATCACTTCCGTTTTTGTCACGCGGTAGATCACGACATAATGATGCAGGACGCCTTTCACCACCACGTGGGCAATGGCGGGTTTGGGTATATTGTACAACGCTTCGAAGGGGCCTTTTACGCCCTTGGCCTGGAACCCTAACCGGGTGGCGGCTTCAACCATGCCGAGCACATTGGTGCCTTTGCTGTCGGTTGCCGCCATCTGGCGGATGCGGGCGACGGGAATTTCGAGGTGGTAGAACGCTGCGACAGAAGCCAGGCAGGCGGCGCCGCAATCGCTGAGGTCCGCTGGCGGACGCGGGCATTTTCTTGAGTCTGGTGTTGGTGGACATGGTCGTTTGTTTACCGGTCTTACGGAGTTTAGCCTTTCGGGAGATTATTTTTGGGCGATGACGTTGGGGTTCATCCAGTCGTCTGTCTTATCATACAACAGCTGAAAGAGGCTTCTGCGGGTCAGGAGGAACCTGGCCTGGAGGGTCATCCCTTTCTTTAGCTGGCCTTTTACGCCTTTGGCGGTAGATACTTCCGTAGCGGCGAACTTACATCGCACTTTAAAGACTGGTTGATTCTCCACCAGGGTAAAGTCGTTATCGACGCTTTCCACCGTCCCTTCCACCGAGCCCCATTCGTTATAATTGAAAGCATCCACCGGAAGCGGACGGGCATGCCTGCTTTGAGGTAGCCGATGTCTTTAGGGCTTACCATACATTCGGCGACGAGGTTGCTGTCCGACTGATGATGCCGATCAGCTCGCCTGTTTGCAGGTAACCGCCGGGATATTTGCCATTGAATTGCTGCACCGTACCGCTGACCGGCGCCTTGATGAGGTTCCATTCTTTTTGCTTTTCGAGCTGTTCTGCATCCGCGGCGAGGCGGTTGCTTTCCAGCCGGTAGCGGCTCAGTTCTTCGGCCCAGGCACTCCTTTGCTGCTGAACGGCTGAACGGTAGAGGGTGACGGAGCGGTCATATTCGTACTGTTTGTCGCGCAGCTCTTTTTCCGCCACCACCTTATCTGCGAAGAGCTTTTTGTACATATCGAGATCGCGGCCGAGTTTGTCCATCGTTGCCTGCTGCTCGCTGATGGCGGCCGTGAACCGGCTGTATTGCTGTTGGTATAACGGCGTGCGGGGGCGCCGCCGCCGGAGGCCAGCCGGGTGAGGTCGGCGATATACGCTTCGCGCTGTTGCAGTTCGAAAGAAGCCTGGGAAATCTTGCTGTTGGAAATATCTTCCTGGAGGCGAAGGATGAGGTCCCCTTTTTCTACGTGCGCGCCTTCGCGGACGAGCACTTCTTCGATCGTGCCGGCCACGAGGCTGCGCAGTTCGTTCTTTTCCGCAACAGGGCGAACGATACCGGCAGATTTCACGGATACGTCTACGTAAATAAACGGAAGCGCCAGCAGGCACAGGAGCACTGCCAGTAAAACGGTGGTGTAGATCATCTGGGTCCGCACCTGTACGCGGGGAAGCCACGACATGGCGGAATGCTCGATGACGGCGACGGGAAAAATCTGAGGCATGGTCAGGATTCAAGGTTCAAGTTGAAGCCCGACGGTTCAAATAGTTAATTGCTGTAAGACGTGACTAATTTACTATATTTTCCGGAATTATTCACCTTGTTCGTAACCCACGTCCACAAGGAGGTTGCCGCCATCGGCCGCAGCTGTGGCCAGCTGGTCGCAGCGGTTGTTCTCCGGGTTGGAGGCATGGCCTTTCACCCAGTTGAATTTGACTTTATGTTTCCGGTAAAGGGGAATGAAGCGTTCCCATAGGTCGCGGTTCTTTTTGTCTTTAAAACCGGTCTTCACCCAGTTCCAGAGCCAGCCTTTTTCCACGGCATTGACCAGGTACTGGCTGTCTGTATAGATCTGGATGGCGAGCCCTTCACGGGTAAGCGCTTCCAGGGCTACGATAACGGCAAGGAGCTCCATGCGGTTATTGGTGGTCATCCGGTACCCGCCTGAAAGTTCCCGGCGGATGTTCCCCCAAATCAATACGATGCCGTATCCTCCCCTGCCCGGGTTACCGCGGGCCGCGCCGTCTGTATAAATGATCAAGTGCTGGTTCGTCAATGCCTGTCTGTTTAAGGGCGCAAAATAATGGAATTTTAACTGTACATGTTAAATAGATCGCTCCAGGGAGTCAAAACACCCCGTCTTCTTCGTCAAACCTCCGTCCATCCTCCGTCGATCCTCCGTCGAAACACCGTCAAACCCTTGATTTCACTGGACATCGACGGAGGATCGACGGAGGATGGACGATAGCTTACTGATAATCAATCGTTAAGAAGTAACATTTTTCGTTTACAATGTCACGGTTTGGTCACGTGGGAATGGTAATAAGAGAGGAGATGGCATACCCTCAAACCTGGATCACCCCTGTCCGGAAAGGCTCCTCAACAGGCGCATGGTCTGCCGCTTCCAGGCATTTAGCGATCGTTTCCCGGGTTTTACGGGGGTCGATGATCTCATCTACCCAAAGACGGGCAGCGGCGTAGTATGGGGTTGTCTGGCTGTCGTATCGGTCAGTGATCTCTTTCAGCAGTTTTGCTTCCGCTTCCGGGGTGATTTCTTCGCCTTTCGCCTTCAGCGAGGCTACCTGTATCTGCAGGAGCGTTTTAGCCGCCTGTTCGCCGCCCATGACCGCAATTTTAGCGTTGGGCCAGGCGAAGATGAACCGGGGATCGTAAGCTTTGCCGCACATGGCATAATTGCCCGCGCCATAGGAATTACCAATGATGACGGTGATCTTGGGCACCACGCTGTTGCTTACGGCGTTGACCAGCTTCGCCCCGTCTTTGATGATGCCGGCGTGCTCGGAGCGACTGCCAACCATAAACCCAGTTACATCCTGCAGGAAAACCAGGGAATCTTTTTTGATTGCAATTCATGATGAAACGGGCGGCCTTATCGGCTGAGTCGTTGTAGATGACGCCGCCCATTTGCATCTCGCCTTTCTTCGTTTTCACCATTTTGCGCTGGTTGGCGACGATGCCCACGGCCCATCCCTCTATACGGGCGTATCCGCAAAGGATAGTTTTGCCAAAGTCTTCCTTGTATTCTTCAAAAACAGATCCGTCGACGATCCTGTCGATCACTTCCCTGACGTCATACGACTTTGAGCTATCGGCCGGAATGAGGCCATATATCTCATCGTCACTTTTCTCCGGCGCTACAGGAGCGATCCGGTCGAATCCCGCGGATTCCGGTTTACCGATGCGGGACACGATGCTGCGGATGCGATCCAGGCATTCCTGATCGGTTTTAAATTTATAATCGGCGATACCGGAGATTTCAGTGTGGGTAACGGCGCCGCCAAGGGTTTCAGCATCGATATCTTCGCCGATGGCTGCCTTTACGAGGTAAGGGCCTGCCAGGAAAATGGAGCCGTTGCCTTCCACCATCAGCACTTCATCGCTCATAATGGGCAGATAAGCGCCACCGGCCACGCAGCTGCCCATAACGGCGGCTATCTGGGTGATGCCCATGGCGCTCATTTGGCGTTGTTGCGGAAGATGCGGCCGAAGTGCTCTTTGTCAGGAAGATCTCATCTTGCATGGGAAGGTATACGCCCGCGGAGTCTACCAGGTAAATAACGGGTAGTTTGTTTTCCATGGCGATCTCTTGCATACGAAGGTTCTTTTTGCCGGTAAGCGGGAACCAGGCCCCGGCTTTAACGGTCATATCGTTGGCAACGATCATGCAAAGACGGCCGCTGACGTGGCCCAGTCCCGCCACGGTGCCGCCAGCGGGGCAGCCGCCGTGCTCAGGGTACATTTCGTATGCGGTAAAAGCGCCGAGCTCCAGGAAGGGTGTGTTTTTATCGATAAGTTGGTGGATGCGTTCGCGGGGAGTCAGTTTACCGCGTTGGCGCACTTTCTCGAGGGCTTTCTTTCCGCCCCTTGTTCTATCACGGCCAGTCGTTGTTTCATGGTGCTGACAAGCATGCGCAATTGATCCTCGTTACGGTTGAATTCCATTTGCTTAATATCCATAATGTGGCTTTGAATTGAGGATTAAATGTAAGGGAATTTAGGGAATGGAAATCAGGCGTCGCGATGGTTATAGATAAAGGTGCCGGATGTTACTGATCCATCTCTAAAGTAGTGTTAAATTTGGAAGAATATCCACAGAAGTGGAACATTAATTGCACGTTATACCTAAAATCTAACCATATGTCTTTACCCGTAGTGCTATCCGAAGCCTTGCAGCATCTGTACCAGGGGCAGCCCTGGCTCGACGTTACATTCATGGAACACCTCAGCGAACTGGACGCCAAACAAGCATCCCGCCGGTTCGACACTTCGCATAACATCTGGGAACTGGTCAACCACCTTATTTTCTGGCATCAGAACGTAGACCGCAAACTAAAAGGTGAAAAACCTGAACAGGAAGGCGACCTCCCCGACTTTTACTTCCCGGAGAACCATGGAGAAAACAACTGGCAGGCCACCCTCCAGCGTTTCGGGCACTCCGTTACCCATATGGTGGAAACGATCAGAATTTCCCGGAAGAAAAGCTCTGGTCGAACGTGCCGAATACGCAACACAATGCTTATTACTACATGCAGGGCATCCTGCAGCATGCGGCCTATCACCTGGGCCAGATCGTCCTGCTACGCAAATACGCTGAATCATAATGGAAAACGCCGCTAAAAAGCGGCGTTTCTAACTAGGAAATGGTTAAAAGTACCGTTGCCGGTATCAGGCACGAAAATATATATTTATTTTAAAATACATAGGATTATTTCACCCGGCCGGAATTGGTTATATTCGGGCATAATTCTATGCCATGGAACTGCAAAACCCCACCCGGGAACGGGTCTATTCCATTGATGTGCTGCGTGGCATTGTGATGATCCTCATGGCGCTGGATCACGTGCGCGATTTCTTCCACGAGGGCGCCATGACCTCCGACCCGCTGAATCCGGAAACCACGCATACCGCGTTGTATCTCACGCGCTGGGTCACGCACTTCTGCGCCCCGATATTCGTCTTTCTTTCCGGGCTTTCGGTATACCTTATGAACGGCCGCAAAAGCAAGGCAGAGATCAGCAAATTCCTGCTCACCCGTGGATTATGGCTGATCCTGGTGGAAGTGACGATCGTTTCTTTGGGCTTATCTTTCAATCCCCTCTTCAGTGTTTTCTTTTTGCAGGTGATCTGGGCAATCGGGGTCAGCTTCCTGGCGCTTTCTTTGCTCGTTTGGTTGCCATGGGGAGCCATACTCGCCATAGGCGCAGCCATCACCTTGTCACATAATATCCTGGATTTCTACGAAGCGCAGCCGGGCTTCCGGCCAGGCTTGCTGTGGGAGTTCGCGCATAAGCCCACGTATGCGCCGCATACGATATTTCCCGGTCACGTGGCCATTGTGTTATATCCATTCCTCCCATGGATCGGGGTGATGTTATTGGGATATGGCTGCGGAAGGGTATTTTCGGGGATGTGACGCCCCGGATGCGGAGGGCCGTGTTAGTGACGGCCGGCACGGGAATGATCGGGACGTTCTTCCTGCTGAGAGCGCTGAACATTTACGGGGACCCGCTGCGCTGGGAGGCCTGGCCTACCCTGCAGCAAACGCTGTTCTCTTTCTTTAATGTGCAGAAATATCCCCCTCGCTCCTCTATGTATGCGCTACCATCGGGCCAGGGCTCCTGGCGCTGGCTGCGCTTGAACATGCGCGCAACGGATTTACAGCTATCTGCAAAGTGTACGGGAGCGTTCCCTTCTATTACTACGTGCTTCACTTTTACATTATACACACCCTTACCGTAGTCGCGTTTTTCGCCAGCGGGTATACCGCCGCCGAAATCGTGGACCCGAACACGCCCTTCCTGTTCAGGCCCGCCGCATTCGGGTATTCGCTACCGGTGGTTTATCTGATATGGATAGTGGTGGTTGCGGTACTGTATGTCCCGTGTAAGCGCTTTGCCAACTACAAGCGCAACCACCGCAGCTGGTGGCTGAGTTATGTGTGATACCTATAGGACGCATTCATATCGTTCCTCAAACAAATCGTGCCCCCATAGCTTTGCGGGAATGGATTCCTTTTTCACGAACCCCACTTCTTATACAGGGCGCCCGCAGTAGTCTGTTGTTCAGTCGTAAGCAGGTAGACCTTCTTAAAGCGCTGCGCACGGCAAAAATCCATCGCCTGCCGCATCAGCGCCTTGCCCAACCCTATGCCCCTGAACTCGGGGCGGAGCAGGAACCAGCGCAATTGGGCCTGTTTGTTCTCCCGGTGCTGGATCGCTACCATGCCGGCCAACCGGCCCTGACTGGCCGCCAGCCAGATACGGTCGCGCTGCGGGCTGTATTGTTTCATAAAATCGTGGATCGTTTCCAGTACATATTGTTCGAATGCCAGGCCGTAGTTATATTCTTTGGCGTACAGCTGTCCATGTAGACTGATGATATCCCCAGGTCGCCCGGACGCAGATCGGTCCGGATCTCAACCTGCTCCATCTGTATCCCGCCGCCGGGCGCACCCAGCAGGCGGCGAAGTTCACGCATGGACCGGCCCACGGCCTGCTGTTCATCTTCGGAAAGGTGTGTCAGCATTTCGCGGATCTGACCATCAGACAGCGTACCCATTTTCGTCATGAGCCGCCGGCCGCGGTCAGACAGGGTGAGGTATGACGAACGGCCGTCTTCCGGTAGCGGATGCTTCAGCACCAGGCCTGCCTTTTCCAATTTGCGGAGGATCCGGCTGAGGTAGCCCGCATCCATCTGGAGCGCCTCACTGATACCGGCTGCCTTGGTCTGTTTGTTAAAATTGATCTCATACAGCACCCGTACCTCCGCCAGCGAATACTCGCTGTCAAAAATATGCTGCTGCAACAGACCCAGCTGGGCGGTGTAAAACCTGTTAAACTGGCGGATATCCGCTATAATTCCCTGATCTGACATATCTCTGCTATTTGCCGCAAATTACCAACTTATTTGCTATTGTCAAGTATTTTAATTGACATCGGCAACTTTCAGGACAATGCGTATTAATACGCATGTAATCACGTATTTGCTCGCTGCCTGGAGTGGATAGAATGGGTTTAATTTGCACGAGCACTCAGAAATTATCATGCGTGACCCGTAATCATTAGTAGCATTATTTTAGATTGAAGTATCGACAAGGCCCGGTTTTCCGGGCCTTACTTATTCAGGGCAGCCGGTTGACGGCAGAAAACTCCTGCCGCCCGGGACAATCGTATTTTTTAACGGCTGTCAAACCCCTACATTTGTTAGCTCCATAAAACTGAAACCCATGAAGAAGAACATTGCCCATGTACTGACCGGCAGGGCCAAGCAGATTACCCCGGAAGAAACGGTGATACAACCGCTTCCCCATAAGGATTTCAGATTCGCCAATCCGTTTATCGTCATACACCATATCGGACCAGAAACCATAGCGCCGGGCGCCGCCATGCGCATCCACCCCATCCGCACCGCGGCTTCTCCCCGATCACGTTTATGATCAGCGGGGAAGGCTATCATATGGATAATGCCGGCCATACCGGTACCATTACAGACGGCGGTATCCAGTGGATGTTTGCCGGGAAAGGGCTCCTCCATAGCGAAGGCCCCACTCAGGCCATGCTCGCGCGCGGGGCAACTGGGAAATGATCCAGATCTGGCTAAACGTGCCCAAAGCCCATAAATGGGACGAGCCTTATTACCAGGCCGCCACGGCGGAACAGCTCCCATTCGTCCTCGAACAGGAAGGCGTGCAGCTCCGGCTGGCCATCGGCGAACTGGAGGGAAAACGGAGCCCTATGAAGAGCTTTACCCCTGTCACGGCCATCATCGGCACTATCGACGCGGGTAAAGCCGTTCAGTTGTCTGCCCGCCCGGGAGATCCGGCCCTGTTGTATATCTTCCGTGGAGAAGTGACCGTCAATGGCACGCCCGCCGCCATGCACCAGTTATATGTTTTCGATACCGCTGGAGACGAAATTGAAGTAATTGCTTCCAGCGACGCCGGCATCCTTTTTCTCACAGGCGAACCCATTAATGAACCCATCGCGGCCAAAGACAATTTTGTCATGAACACGGCCGAAGAAGTGGAACAAGCGCTGGAAGATTACCGCAACGGCGTTTTCGGGACACTCGAATATTGATAGCACATCCAAACCCCACCTATGCGAATTGAATTTATCCGCCGGTTGTCCGACGAAGGGCTACTGACCGATACGGAGCGCCACCGGCTGGAGGCGCAATCCGTAAGCAGGCTGTTCTCCCTCCATTGGGAGCTTAAAACACTGCTTTACCTGGGCGTGCTGCTCCTGAGCGGCGGCCTGGCGCCCTTATCTACAAAAACATCGACACCATCGGCCACCAGGCGATCTTAGCCGGTATCGGTCTCCTGTGCGGCGCGTGCTTCTGGTATGCCAACCGGCAGCGGCAATCCTTTACCTGGGGCAAGGCGGAATCGCCCAATGCCTGGTGGGATTACGTGGTGCTTCTGGGCTGCCTCCTGTTCATATCGTTCATCACTTACCTGCAGGGACAATACGAAGTATTCGGGCACCGATTGGGAGCGCAACCTTCATCCCCATGATCGTCTTGTTTTTCTGCGCTTATTATTTCGATCACCTGGGCGTACTGAGCCTCGCCATTACGAACTTCGCGGCGTGGATGGGCGTCGCCATTACGCCCATGCATATCCTCACGGATAACGCATTTGGGCTGGAACGAAGGCTGATCAATACGGCGCTGATAGTGGGGCTTATACTTGCCCTCTCGGGGATAGCCAGCAGGCATTTTAACAGGAAAGCGCATTTCGCCTTTACCTATTACAACTTTGCGGTACATATCTTCTGCATCGGAGCCTTGTCTGGCATGTTCCTGGAAGATGGATGGCTGCTGTTTTATACGCCCGCCCTGATGGCAGCACTCGTGTTTTATTATCAACTGGGTGTCCGCCTGCGCTCGTTCTACTTCCTGTTAATCACTATGATCTACGCATATATCGGGCTGGGATACCTCGTGATATTCGCCCTTATGCATTCCTGGAAGTACTGGAAGAAGGCGCTATCTACATTGCCGTCTTGTACCTGATCTTCTCTTCAATCGCCATGGCAAGGCTACTCATTCACCTCAACCGTAAACTCAGGCAGGATGCTCATCTATAATACCGCTCAACTCGATAACCGCCTGATCGGCCAGGATACGGACAACGCCGCTGCGGAAGGGATCATTTCGGATGAGACCTCGGCGCGGATCAAAGCCGCACATCCGGACAAACTGTATTCGCCGAACATATTTGTACGCGTAGGATTGATGATCGCCACCATCCTTTGCGTGATGCTCATCATCGGGTTCTTTGCCCTGGTCATGGCCGACGGCATCCTCCGCAACTTCGGTACATTCCTGTTCATTTGGGGCCTGCTCACTTATGGCGCCCTGGAACTGTGGATGAAAGAGCGCAATCATTATCGTTCAGGGGTAGATGATGGCCTCACCTGGATGACCGCCGTTCTTATCGGGACGGGGTTGTTCTGGCTGCTGGAAGACGCCTCCTTAATATCCCCTTTTACTTCCTGATGACGCTGGCCGGCAGCTGGCTGATCGTCCGTACGGCAGACGCGGTGGTTGCGGCCTGTGTCTGGATATGCGGCATCCTGATGATCATATACTCGGCCGTCGGGTACCTGCCGGGAGCGAGGTATGTGTTACCTTTCTTGCTGATGGGCGTTTCCGCAGCCGGGTACTTTACGTTCTCACACATGCAAAAGCAATTCCGGTTCCGGCACTATGACCTGGCCCTTTCGGTCTTACGGTTTGCGGGGCTATTGACCTTTTACATGGCAGGCAATTACTACGTCGTTCACCAGGCCGGAATGGGATTGTTAGGACTGGAGGGCGAACCTCCCGTCCCATGGCTTTTCTGGACATTATCCGTTCTGCTGCCGCTGGTATATATCTGGATGGGGCTGCAAAGAAAGACAGGATCCCCCGGCCACAGGGCTCGTACTGATCGCGGCAGCCGTGTTCACCATTAGGGCATATCATGCCGTGATGCCCATCGAAACCGCGATGGTATTAGGAGGAATTGGCCTGATCGCCGTATCTTACCTGGTTCACAGATACTTGAAAACGCCGAAAAAGGCTTTACCACTAAAGCGATGCATACCCGAAGCTTTGGCGCCGAGCAACTCGAAGGGCTCATCATCGCAGAAACGATGCAACATACCCCGCAACCCGAAGAATCCCTCCGCTTTGGAGGTGGCTCCGGCGGCGGCGGAGGCGCAGGCGGAGAATTTTAAACTTAAAAATTGTGCATATGGACTTACATCTGAAAGGAAAAACCGCATTCATCAGCGGCAGCACCAGGAATCGGGTTTGCCGCCGCTAAGCTCCTTTTACAGGAAGGTGCTACCGTCATCATCAACGGCAGAACCGATGCGCGTGTCAATGAAGCCGTGGAGAAGCTGAAAGGCCTTGTCCCCAATAGCCCTGTGTCTGGCATTGCTGCAGATTTCACGAAGCTGGACGAAGTTCAGCAGCTGATGGACAAACTGCCTTCGACAGACATTCTCGTCAACAATGCCGGCATCTTTGAACCAAAAGCATTTGAAGATATCCCGGATGAAGACTGGTACCGTTTCTTCGAGGTGAACGTTATGAGCGGGGTACGTTTGTCGAGGCATTTCTTCCCGAAGATGATCGCCAACAACTGGGGCCGCATCATCTTCATTTCCAGCGAGTCTTCCATCATGATCCCCAGTGAAATGATCCATTATGGTATGACCAAGACCGCCCAGCTGGCGGTAAGCCGCGGACTGGCGGAGCGGACAAAGAACACCGGCGTTACCGTCAACACAATCCTCCCCGGCCCTACCAAATCAGAAGGCGTCCTCGACTTCCTGGCAAAACTGGCCACCGAACAAGGCGTATCTCCCGAAGAGGCCGAAAAGAACTTCTTTAAAGACATGCGCCCCAGCTCCCTCATCCAGCGGTTTGCGGATGTGTCGGAGATCGCCAGCATGATCGCTTATATCGCCAGCCCGGTTTCAGCAGCCACCAATGGCGCCGCTATCCAGTGGAAGGCGGTTTGGTGCCTACAATTTATTAACGCTGGCGCAGATAAGGACTTTTTACTATTTTGTTCTTCAAACTTATCAGCGTTAAATTCAGCGATTATGAAAAAACTATCCATGCTTCTTGTTGCGCTCGGCGCTATTGTGCTTATATCCGCAGGATTAGCCAAAGAGAAGAAGAAAGTCATCTTCTTCGGCGACTCCATCACGCAGGCCGGAGTTGGCCCGGAAGGATATATCACCCAGTTGGGCGCCCTGTTACAGCAGTCGCATGCCGGCCAGTATGAGCTCATCGGCGCGGGGATCGGCGGCAACAAGGTATATGATCTCTATCTCCGCATGGAAAAGGACATACTGGAAAAGAAGCCCGATGTGGTGGTGATATATGTCGGCATCAACGACGTATGGCATAAGGCATCCCATCGTACCGGAACTGATTTCGACAAGTTCGGCGGCTTTTACCGTGCGCTCATCAAAAAGATCCAGGATAACGGCGCAAAAGTGATCATCTGCACCCCGTCCGTGATCGGCGAAAAGAAAGACGGAGAGAACGAGCAGGACGCCGATCTAAACAAATACAGCGACCTGATCCGTTCCATCAGCAAAGACCAAAACCTGCCGCTGGTGGATCTCCGCAAAGCGTTCATCGACTACGAGACGGCTAATAATAAAGCCAATGCAGAAAAGGGGCTGCTAACAACTGACCGTGTGCATCTGAACAAAGAAGGCAACGCATTCGTTGCAGCGCAAATGGCGAAAGCGATTACGGGGCTCTGATTCCGCACAACTAATAAAGAGAAAAAGCCGGACAAAATGCCCGGCTTTTTCTCTTTTCAAGTGAGGTAAATTATTTTCTGCCCGATTTCAACGCATCGATTTCTTTCTTTATTTCAGCAATATACAGGGTAAGTTCTTCTATTTTCTGGAGCAGTTTAGCATTCATTTCACCTAAATCGTGACCTTGTTCCGTCACTTCCTGCGCTGATGGAATACCGGGAGGTGCTTGTGCTCCTTTATATAAGCCATCACATCTTCAATCGGACGCAGCTGATAATCCTCTTCAAAAACGAAATCAGGCCAGTTTGCTACCTGCTTTACTACTACTTTAGTAAATATTCCGCTACCGGCAACACATAGTTTGTGTCCATTAGGATTATTGGTGCCAATACCAACATTTCCGTTGGATGCGATAGTAATTAACCGGCCATTGGCGTTATTGAAGTTAAATCCCCGAATACCAGAATCGTTATTTATGTTTACGCCCTCATCGTTTAGCCCAATACCAAACGCATAACCGGATGTATTAGTACCGAAGCCGAATTTGATAGTCTGCCCTGGAGCAGCAATATGAAGAATGGATTCCGGGGTAGTGGTACCGATACCCACCCTGCCACCAGGTGCAATATGCAGGCGGGCTCCGCTGGTTCCTGACGAAATACCGGTATTGTCTTCATAGATGGAAAATCCGTTGCCAATTGTCCCTTCATTTGCCGCCCTGCGGATTAAAGCCCACCGGTTATTTCCTGTAACACCTATACTGACTCCTACCTGTGAATCGACACCGCTAAATACCTGGACGCTTCCACCTTGGACGTGCAGCGAAGTACCCGGCGTTGCAGTTCCGATACCTACAAAACCATTACTCCGCCGGATAGTTAGATTACGGCGTAAAATTTGACCTGCGTCATTATATGACCAGATCGCGAAGTCCGATCCAACATCACTTCCAGTTTCGAGGCCTGTATACCCAAGATTCCAACGCCAAGGTGTTTCAGTAGCGCTCGTTCGACGGGATAGCGTCCATAAAGGCTGATCAACTCCAGAATTAGCAATGTCTGGAGCTGTAATGAAGCGAAAGGACGCACCTGTCCCGCCTATATTAAAGTTCGCGCCTGATTGTAACCCAGTTTGGTTTAGTATCTGGGCACGTAAATTAGCTGTACAAATTGTCAACAAAAGTCCAATGGGCAAAAATTTCCATGTCATGGGTAAGGGATTTTTATTTTGTAAAATTAATTATTCAGATGGTTTTTGCAGCACCTCCCCTCGGCTACCGGCTCCCCGAACACCGGGATTCCCTCCTTCGACCAGGTAAACTTTTGCATGCGGGGCGAGCGCTTGCCGCCACAGCCCCAGCCGGGTTGGGAATTGGCGTGGTAAAGGATCCAGTCTTCTTTGCCATCTGGGCTCTTGAAAAAGGAGTTATGCCCCGGCGCCCAGACCTTATTCGCAACCGAAGTCTTGAATAGCGGTTCCGGGTGTTTGGTCCACTGGGCGGAATCGAGAATGCTTCCCTTTCCGGAATAGCGAAGGAGGCCCAGGGCATAGTGGTCTGTCCAGCAGCCGCTGGCGGAGTAGACGATCATCAGGTCTTTTTGTGGAAAAGCGCCTGCGGCCCCTCGTTGACGGTCACCTTCTGACCGCTCTTCTCCCATTCATATTCCGGAACAGAAAGCCGCACGCGCGGAGAAGCGATTGTCCAGGGGTTCTTCATTTTAGCAATATAGATATCCTGCTGTTTGTCCTTATCCCTTCCCAACCAGACCAGATCATGTACAGCTCCTTCTTGTATTCAAAGATATCCGCGTCGATGGCCCATTTATTGGTGGCGTCGGTAACCTGTCCTTTGAAAGTCCAGGTGCCGGTCATGGGGTCTGGAGACGGGTTCTCCAGGACATACATGCGGTGTTGTTCATTCTTACCGCCGGTAGCTGCAAAATAGGCATACCATTTCCCACGGAGAAACTGTACTTGCGGCGCCCAGATGTCTTTGGACCAGGCATTGTTCTCAGTGGGTTTGTAGATGGTGACACGCTGCGCGGTTGCGAGATCCGTCAGGCTGCGCGTCTTCCACAACACGATGGAATTAGCGGTAGTGTGGGTGTAATAATACCAGCCGTCCTTGTAGCAGGAATACGGATCGGCTCCGGAAGGGAGCAATGGATTGGTAAACGTGGAATTTTGCGCTTTGGCGCACAATGCTGACTGGATCAGCATCAGGACAATGATAAAGGGTCTCATGCCCCACAAAATAAAATATCCCTTTCAATTCTTTTTCAGTACTTTCGGGTACGTACACGTCATAGCACAATTCATGAAACCTACACAACCAGATCAGCCGAACGGCGTCAAGGAAATAGCGAGGAGGGCCAAGGTATCGATCGCAACGGTAGACCGGGTCATCCACAACCGTACCGGCGTATCAGCCAAAACACGCGCCCGGATCGAAAAAAATCATCCAGGAACTGAATTATCAGCCCAATATTATCGCCAGCCGCCTGGCTTCCAGGAAGGTTTTAAACCTGGCCATCCTGCTACCCGCCGTTTCCAGCGAAACGGAATACTGGGAAATTCTCCTTGCCGGTGTAAACCAGGCGGAAGAAGAGATCCGGCAGATGGGTGTGCGTATCGACCGGTACTATTACGATTTCACTGACAGATCCTCTTTCCCAAAGGCGGCGAAACAGTTACTGAAGAACCCGGTGGACGGGGTCCTGGTGGCTCCGCTCTTCATTGAAGAAGCGACTGAATTCTGCAACCAGCTGAAGGAAAAAACGTCCCGTTCGTGTTCGTCAACTCAGACCTCCCAGGACAAGACAGCCTGAGCTATGTAGGCCCGGAACTTTTCCGCAGCGGCTACCTCGCCGCACACCTGATGTCTTATTGCCTCCGGCCCGAAGACAAGATCCTGATCGTAAACATGACCCGGCAAATTGAGGGGCTACATCCTTTGTTGCGGAAGGAAGAAGGGTTCCGGTCGTATTTTGGGAGAGAATGGCGCGAGGATCATCAAAACAGAAGTTCCGGAAAGCAACGAACGTTCCATCGAAAAGAAGGTAATAGACGCGCTTTCCGCCGATCCGGCTATCAGAGCCGTATTCGTCACAAGCTCACGCGTCCATCTCGTGGCCAAACTACTGGCTTCCTCCGGGGAGAAAAATGTGCTGCTGATGGGATACGACTTCCTGCCGGCGAATGTTTCCTGCCTGCAAAAAGGAATGATCGACTTCCTGATCTGCCAGAAACCCAGGAACAGGCTTACCGGGGTATTATGACGCTTTACCAACACCTCGTCCTGGGCGCACCTGTCGAAAAGGAACATTTCATGCCCATCGACATTATCACCCGCGAAAATCTCCTTTACTACAAAAACTAAAGCAACGCAGCACTGTCGTTATCGATGAACAACGCTGCATGCCTGTGTTTCCGCAGGATCGTGCTTGGGTATTGTTCGCTTACGGGAGATAATAACGTGTGCCTGATGGCCTGTGCTTTTGCGTGCCCGGGTACAATGCAAAAATGTGATCCGCACGGAACAGTGCCGGTACCGTAAGCGTAAGCGCATGTGTGGGCACATCGCCGATCGAGGCGAAACAACCATCATTTACCTGCTGCTGCCGGCAGGCGGCGTCGAGATCCACCACCTTTACGAGTTTGAGATCGTTGAAGTCGGCCACATGCGGGTCGTTAAATGCGATATGCGTGTTCTCTCCCACCCCATGCAGACGATATCCGTTCCCCATTGAGCAACGCGGCATAACGATCGCATTCGGCGATGGGGTCGTTTGCTTGTCCGTTGAGGTAATGCACTGCGCCGAAGGGCACCACGCCGAAAAGACGGTCTTTAAGGAAGTTCCCGAAACCCTGCGGCGCATCTTGCGGCAGGCCGATGTATTCGTCCATATGAAAAGCGTGGATACGTTGCCAGGGAATGGATGTATCGGCCCGGAATGCTTCGAGGAATTCCTGTTGCGAGGGGCGGCGGCGAAGATCAAGTTGATGCGCTCCTTCGTTTCCAGGAGCCGGTGTACGCAGGCTGACACCGCAACCGCTGCGGCAGCGCCCATCCGGCGCCTGTCCTCAAACTGGTGTACGTTGATTCGTTCAAATGTATGCATATGATGACAGGTTTGTTGCCGGACGGCGCTCTGTGGCTGCCGCAGCGTTATGGTAAGGATGGCTTTTTCAGGATGGAAACCGGCATTGTATGCCGGTGCAGGATATCTCCGCCGCGGATAACGGTATCTATCCGGATGTCTTTGTCAAACAATAGGATATCGGCGTCTTTCCCGGTAGCCAGGAACCTTTGCGCGAGGAGACGTTCATAATGGCCGCTGGGGTGCTGGTCATCATGCGAACCGCGTCTGCCAGGGAACGTCCGCCAGTTTGACCATATTGCGGACCAACCGGTCTGCCGTAGCTACGCTACCGGCAAACTGCGAACGGTCGGGCAGCTTGGCAACATCGTCTTCCACGATCACTTTCAGGCCGTTCTTCCGGTCTCCCAGGATGCTTTCCCCGGCGGCATACCTGCTGCGCGCATGGCGTCTGTAATGAGGGCGGTCTTTTCCGGGCCTTTGATTTTATATACCAGTTTGAGCAACGCTGGTGGCAGGTGCACGCCGTCGGCAATGATCTCCACGGTCATATCGTCGAAAAGGAAAGCGCTTTCGATCACGCCGGCATACCTGAATGCATTACGCCGCGTTACACCAGACATGGCGGAATATAGGTGTGTGGCGTGCGTGTAGCCGTGCTCCAGCGCGTCTAGCATTTCTTCATATATGGCGTCGGTATGAGCAACAGCGGGCAGGATACCCCTGCTTCTGAGGTACGTTCCGAACTCCAGGGCGCCTGGTAGCTCGGGGCGGCGCTCCAACGGGCGACCGCTTTGGTATCGGCCAGAACGGACCGGTATTCATCAGGATCCGGGTTACGGATAAACCGCGGGTCTTGTGCGCCGCGTTGGTTCATGGCGAAATAAGGCCCTTCCAGGTGGAGGCCGATGAATTCCGCGCCTTTATGATTCACCGGGTGGGCGGCTTCATAAGTAGAAACAGCCCGGCGCAGGCTGCCGGTATCGCTGCTGAGCGTGGTGGGGTCATGGCGGTGGTGCCAAATCGCAGGTGCGTATCCGCTACCTGGAGAAATGCCTGAATATCACCGTCCATGAAATCACTATCCCCACCACCGTGCACATGGATGTCGATAAAACCCGGTGAGATGTAGAGCCCCTGCGCATCGATTTCCAACGCGTCGCTTACGGGTATATCGTCTTCAGCCACCGCCAGGATGCGAGTCCCCTCCGTCAGCACCGTTCCACCGTTGATGACGCGGTACGGTGTGATGATCCTTCCGTTAAAGATTTTTGTTTTCCGAAAGTTCATAACCTGCTTTTGATGGAATGGATGGACGAACAGGCTTCCAGCTGCGCACCAGTGCCCGTAAAAAGCATAAAACATGAGATAGCCATAACAAGGCAGTAATACCCAATATGCAGTACGCTCTCCCGCCATATCGGCGAACCAGCCATATACCAGTGGCAGCACCGCGTTACCGCAGAGCCCCATGATCAGTACCGACGCGCCCAGCTTGGTGAACCGTCCCAGTCCATCGAGCGCAAGCGGCCAGATGCCGGCCCAGACGAGCGAATTGGCAAGTCCCAGTAACACCACGAACCAGATCGAAATATCTGCTTCATGCCCGAAATATGTTACCGTTCCGTGCATGTTCACGATGCAAACCGTGAGTATTGCCCTAAAACAGTGCAGAACCGCAGGGCGTTAACCTGCTTCACGATCTTTGGTATTAGTATTATACCAATGAAATATCCAATGATAGTTGCGCCGAGCGTATAAGACGGAAATACCTTAGCCTCCAGCAATGGGATGCCCATCGATCCCGCATACGAAATGATGGTATCGATGGCTATGACCTGGTGCCCACATGCAGGAAGATCGCCAGGGCGCCGAGGATGAGATGCGGAAAATCGAAGATGCTCGTCTTGCCGCTGTTCACCGCGGCTGTTTCCACGCTTTCGTTTTCCGTATTGATTTCGGGCAAGGGGGAATACCTGACCACCAATCCCAATATGAACAATACACTGCCCAGTACCGAATAAGGTAAGATCACGCGACGGATGAATGCATCCAACACGGCCGCTTTTTCAGCGGGAGTCATGCCAGGTAAAGTGCGCTCGAGGTCAGTGTCCGTTACCCGCAGGATAACCGCCGCAAATATCAATGGCGCAATGATACCCGCAAACTTATTGCAGATGCCCATGATGCTGATGCGCTGCGCGGCGGACTCTTTGGCCCAAGGATCGTGATATAGGGATTAGCCGCAGTTTGCAGCACGGCGAGCCCGATGCCAAGTGTGAACAGTCCCAGGAGGAACAACGGATACGCCCTTATCAGCGCCGCCGGAACAAACAGGAACGCACCCAATGCCATCGCCCAGAATCCGATCATCATGCCTTTCTTGAAACCGACAGATCGCAGCAGGTATGAAGAAGGGACCGACATCACCAAATAGGAAATATAAAACGCGAATGTCACCAGGTACGATTGCAGGCTGGTTAGCTCACAGGCTATTTTAAAATAGGGAATTAGTATAGCGTTCACCCACGACACGAAGCCGAAGATGAAAAACAGCACTCCTATAATGAGTATAGAAATGCGCGTATCCCGGCGACTCAGCGCTCCGGGATCCACCATGCCGTTTTGTGTCTTCATCCGGATGGATTTAGCGTTTATACAGTGGGTTCCCAGCCAGGCTGGTAGGTCCGTTTCCAGAACTTTTGCGCGGCTGCGTTGTTTTTGATCCTTCCGTTGGAGGGATCAACATGCAAGGTGCTCTCCGTGCGCAGGGCAATATTACCCAGCTGGCAGAGCAGCGTGCTTTGGTGCCCGCTTAGGATATCACTGTTCAGCGGTGCGCCTTTTTGAATACCGGCGAAGAAATTCTGGAAATGTAATGCGTCAAGGGCCTCAGCGGGATTGGTCAGGTTGCGGGCATCAATTTTCAGGTCGTTCTTCACGTCTTTCACCACCTTGCCATCGAGGTCGTAGATAGTATATGCGTTGCCATCGATCATGAGCGACCCTTTCTCTCCGTAAAACACTACGCCTACGGTATTGCCTTCCAGCGGCTTTCCGTTGCAGCTGCGGCCTTCCCAGACCATGCTGGTGCTATTGTCAAATTCGAGGTTGATGACCTGCGTGTCGGGCGTCTCCCAATCGTCTTCATAGCGATAGCGGCCGCCTGATGAAGAAACGCGGATGGGATATTCCACGCCCATACCCCAGCGGAGCAGGTCTATCATATGGGTTCCGTTGTTGAGGGCTTCGCCAGTTCCCCAGTTCCAGAACCAATGCCAGTTGTAGTGGATGAGATTGTCACGGAATGCTTTCCGGGGCGCCGGGCCCTGCCAGAGATCGTAATTCAGCCATCCGGGCACGGCAGTTTCCTTACCGCGACCGATCGACTGCCGGTTGTTGGTGTACCATCCTTTACCGAAATACGCGCGGCCAATGGCGCCGTTTTTCAGCTCCTGAATGCCCTTGATGACATTAGGCCATGAACGGCGTTGATTCCCCATCTGAATGACCGTTCTGTATTTCTTCTGCGCCGCCACGAGCAATTCGCCTTCATGAGGGTTGTGGCTGCAGGGTTTTTCCAGATACACGTGCTTGCCTGCTTTCGCAGCCAGAATAGCGGCGGGCGCATGCCAGTGGTCGGGCGCGGCAACGATCAGCGCATCCATATCTTTCTGCTCCAGCGCTTTCCTGAAGTCCGGTATATTGGCCGGCTTTCGCTTTGGATATCGTCGACTTTAGCGATGCATTTCTCGCTGGCCCGGCTATCCACGTCCGACACTGATACCACTTCGCAATTGGGCTGTTTGGCATAGTTCTGCGCCAGTGCCAGTCCACGGGCGTTTACGCCCATGATCCCCACCCTGACGCGCTCATTGGCGCCGGGGATGGATGCATAACTTTTGGCGCTGAAGCCGGGAAGGATGCCGCCGGCGGCGATGAGAGCCGCGCCTTTGGCTGTGTTCTTCAAAAACAATCTGCGGGATTTCTTCATAACGGGAATGGTTTGGATAGATAATTTATCAGCGTTTGCGTTTGTTGGCATTATTGAACATCGAGGCGATGGGAACGGAGGCGCCTTTCCTTCGCTTGCTCTCGTCTGCCGCTTCCATGAAAGCGAGGATTTCGAGGGTCGCTTCACGGGATACGGGCGGCTGACCCGTCCTGAAGAATTCAGCGATGCGAAGCAGAAGTGGCTCATAGCCGCCGTATGGGCCAAGATCAGCGATCCCCGTTTCTCCGAAGACCTTGCCGCCATAGTCCTGTTTACCTCCGCGGATACCACGGAAAGTGCCGATCCGGCCGCCGTCCCACACCCCTACTACCAGGTCCGCGTCGGGCGTACTGGTGCGGGAGACTGACTGGCACCCTGTTCCCATCACTGTAAAGAGCGTTTCCACGCCATGTATGCCATACCAGAACAGATCAGGATGCGTCTTTTCCAATGTGCAGGGGCTGAACGCCGTTGCGCCTAACACCTTACCTACCGATCCGCCGGCCACGGCCTGGGCGCTTTCCATATAACGTAACGAAGATGCCGAGAAAATGGGCGCATTGTGTTGCGCCGCCAGGTCAAATATCTGGATTCCTTCTGCCAGTGACGCGGCGAGCGGTTTGTCAATGAATACTTTCTTGCCGGCTTTAATAGCGGGAAGCGCCTGACGGAGGTGCGGGCGGCCATCGTTCGATTCCACCATCACGACATCCGATTTCGCGAGCAGGTCGTCCATAGAAGAAACGATCTCCACGCCCAGTTTCCGGAGCTCTTCCACGAATCCGGGCATCCGCTTCTGGTTGTTTTCGATATCCGGGCTTGCTTCCGGTAGCGCCGCTACAATGCGGAAGCCTTCCAGCCCGGGTGAGGGAGCGACTTTATTGAAGCTTTTAGCAAAAGCAACGGCATGGGAGGTATCGCAGCCGATAATTCCGATCCGGATGGGTTCGGCGGCTAGCGCCATCGCATGTAAAGGGCGGCTGGCGGCGAGGCCGGCGCCGATACCTGCGGCGGTCATGGTTTGAAGGAACTGTCTGCGGTCGAAGCGCTTGAGCATGTGGAATGTCTTACTTTTAATGATGTGCCGGTTAATGGTTACTTCCTGAATGGCATCCGAAAATCGGGTGCGTACCCGATGAAAAGTATAAAAACAGCTGCAAATGCAGCCCTGGCGATAAATCACCCGCAATCGACGGGTACGCACCCGGAAGTTAGGCATTTGTTTCCGGAATTCATAGGAAAAGGACCTGGGAAAAATATTTCCCATCTCCCTATATATTAATGCCTCTACCCTGTACAAAAGAAAATATCTACCGAAATTTATTTGCTATTACCAATTATGACTTGTACTTTCGGGTACGTACACGTTTTCATCCCGCGTTATTTCAAAACGTACATCTGCGGCACAACACAGCCTCCGTGTACGCACCCGAGATTAAACAACCAGGTCAAAGCTTAAAACACAACGTTCATGGCAGATTCGACAGTTACCGCCCGTACCACCACTTCATCTCCTACCGCCAGTCGCGGTAAAGCATGGCTACAAGCCATCGGCCCCGGCCTTATTACTGCTGCGCTTGTATTCGGGCCCAGCAAGATCACCATCACGTCTATGATGGGAGCCAGATATGGCTATAGCCTGCTGTGGCTGGTTGTAGCGGCGATCTTCCTGATGATCGTATTCGCCGTAATGAGTGCGCGGGTGGGTATCGCTACAAACGAATCCGTGCTTACAACCATCGGCCGCAAATGGGGTAAAGGCGCCCGTACAGCCGTAGGCATCGGCGTTTTCCTGGTTTGCGCCTCCTTTCAGGCCGGTAATTCTATCGGGACAGGGATCGCAGTTGGGGAAGCCACGCATACCAACCCTAATATTTGGATCATTGTATTTAATGCACTCGCGATCTTCATGCTGTTTTTCCGCAGCTTTTATAAGTCTATGGAAAGGATTATGATCGCATTGATCGCGTTAATGTTATTGGCATTCATCGCCACATTCGTGTTTGCGCATCCTTCCGCATCTGGTATGGCGGCAGGACTGGTACCCAAAGTCCCGGAAGGTTCCATGCAGCTGGTCATCGCTTTTACTGCGTCCTGCTTTTCGATCGTGGGTGCGCTATACCAGTCGTACCTCGTACAGGAACGCAAAAGGCTGAATCCAGGCGTTAAACAAACAGGTCGTGAGACGATCCCCGGCATGATCATCCTGGGCGTTCTCGCGGCTATCGTAATGGTATGCGGTGCAGCTGTTCTCAATACCCGCGGGATCGCCGTAACAAAGGCTACGGATATGGCGGTAGCGCTAGAGCCGATTTTCGGCAACTTCGCTTCCGCCCTCTTTTTGTCTGGCCTGTTCGGCGCATCTTTTCCTCTGTGATAGGGAACGCCGCGCTGGGAGGCACGCTGTTGGGCGACGCCCTGGGTTATGGCGGGTCGCTGCAATCTGGCATGGTACGTTTCTTTATTGGCGTGATCATGGTCATCGGTTCCGTTGTCGCCATCTCATTCGGTAAACTGCCCCTGGAACTGATCGTGCTGGCACAGGCGGTAACGATATTCGTCGTGCCGTTCATCGGCGTTGCATTGTATCTCATCGCCAATGATGAAAAAATCATGGGGCCATTGAAAACCCGCCTTTCGTTAAGATCGTCGGCGCGATTGGCCTCATTATCATGATGTTGCTGATGATCAGCAACGTAAAAACTTTATTCTTTTCTTAAAAATTAGCAAACAATACGACATGGACACTATATTCTCGACCGTTGATGAGCTGCTGAAGCCTTCTGAAGCACTGATAGCAGACGTTGCGCGCCTCGATGGCGACATCCTCATTCTGGGCGTGGGTGGCAAGATCGGCCCCAGCCTCGCCAAACTGGCCAAACAGGCCGTTGACGCATCCGGCGTTCCGCGCCGGGTGATCGGCGTAAGCCGCCTTTCCGAACCGGGCCTGCGTGAAGAACTGGAAGCCGCCGGCGTGGAAGCCATCGCCGCAGACCTCCTGAACGAAGCCGACCTCGCCTCCCTACCCGACGCTAAGTACGTTCTCTACCTCGCAGGTACCAAATTCGGCACCACCGGTAAGGAAGCCTTCACCTGGGCAATGAATACCTATCTCCCCGGCCGCGTAGCGGAAAATACCGCAACGCGAAAATCGTCGTATATTCCACCGGTAACGTGTATCCTTTGGTTCCCGTATTCTCCGGCGGTGCAGACGAAAGCATGGCCCCGGTCCCGTTGGCGAATACGCACAATCCTGCCTTGGCCGCGAACGCATCTTCGAACACTTCTCCCAGCAATATGGCACAGAATTGCTGATGTACCGCCTCAACTACGCCAATGACCTCCGTTACGGCGTACTCCTGGAGATCTGCAAATCCGTGGTGAACCAATCCCCTATCGATCTGCGCATGGGCCACGTGAACGTGATCTGGCAAGGCGATGCCAATGAGTATGCACTCCGTGCCTTCCATCACACCGCCGCCCCCGCTAAATACCTGAACATCACCGGGCCTGAAACGGCTTCCGTTCGCTGGATCGCAGAAGAGTTCGGTAAACTGGCGGGCAAAACACCGCAGTTCATCAATGAAGAATCAGATACCGCACTGCTGAATAATGCCGCCGAAAGCTTCCGCCTGTTCGGTTACCCGAAAGTGACGCTGCGCGATATGATCCGCATGACGCTTGAATGGTATCAAAGCGGTGGGGCTACCATCAAGAAGCCTACGCATTTCCAAACCAGAACCGGTAAATTCTAACCTCTACTTACTACGTTTCGTAAAACATATGGACGCATCTGTCAAATCGCTGCTTTACAGCGGCACCGTGATCCCTGCGCACCCGCTGGTGCTCACGGAAGACCGTCAACTCGACGAAGCCCGCCAGCGCAGGCTCACCCGTTACTACATCGCTTCCGGCGCCGGCGGCGTAGCCGTAGGTGTTCACACCACCCACCGAGATCCGCTGGCCGCAGTACAATCTCTATGAGCGCGTGCTCCGCCTCGCCGCTGAAGAGATCGATAAGGCTAAGCTCGACCGCCCGTTCATCCGCGTAGCCGGCATCGCCGGTCCTACCGAACAGGCTGTGAAAGAAGCCGCCATCGCTAAGGGCCTCGGATACCATATCGGCCTCGTAAGCCTCGGCGGATTGAAAGATTACTCCGAAGACCAGCTCGTGAAACACGTCGCCGCGGTTGCCGAAGTAATCCCCGTTTTCGGATTTTATCTCCAACCTTCTGTAGGAGGTCGTATATTGAGTTACGATTGCTGGCGGCAACTGGCGGACATTCCCAACCTGCTTGCCATCAAAACGGCTCCTTTCAACCGTTACCAGACCCTCGATGTATTCCGCGCCGTATGCAACTCAGAACGCCGCGACGAAATCGCGATGTACACCGGGAACGACGATAACATCGTGGCCGACCTGCTCACCGTTTACCGCCTCCCCGTTAACGGGAAGATCGTGGAAAACGTTTCGCCGGCGGGCTGCTGGGCCACTGGTCCGTTTGGACAAGCAAAGTGGTGGAACTGTTCGATCGCATCAAGGCCAACCCGTCAGATATGAATCTGATGAGCACCAACATCGATGTGACCGACATGAACGCTGCCGTATTCGACCCCTCCCACTCCTTCAAAGGCTCCATTGCCGGGCTGCACGAAGTGTTGAGAAGACAGGGGCTGATGGAAGGAACCTGGTGCCTGAGCGACCACGAAGTGCTCTCGCCCGGACAAGCCGAAGAAATCGACCGTGTGATACGGGAGTATCCGGACCTGACCGACGATGCATTCGTTCGCTCCTTCCTGGAAAAAGACAAAATATAATTCGCATATGCTCAAGGAAAAGATCCGGGATATCGCCCGCAGTTTGCAGGATAAAGCCGTAGCCACGCGCCGGCACCTGCATGCCAACCCGGAACTCTCGTTCGTGGAAGAGAAGACCGCCGCATTTGTGGCATCGAAACTCGATGAACTTGGCATCCCGTACCAGAAGATGGCCAACACCGGTCTGGTGGCGCTCCTGAAGGGCACTAAAGGACACTCCGATGAAGTGATCGCACTGCGTGCCGACATGGATGCATTGCCGATTACGGAACTCAACGAAGTGTCCTATAAATCGCAAAACCCGGGCGTGATGCATGCCTGCGGTCATGATGTGCACACCACATCTTTGTTGGGTGTGGCGGAGATCCTGAAGCAGTTACAACATGAGTTTTCGGGTACGGTGAAGTTCATCTTTCAGCCCGGGGAAGAATGCATCCCCGGTGGCGCAAGCCTGATGATCGCGGAAGGCGTGTTGCAGAACCCTGCTCCCGCGCGTATCCTGGGCCAGCATGTGATGCCCGAATTGCCGGTCGGAAAAATCGGGATGCGGCCGGGAAGATATATGGCCAGCGCTGATGAAATTTACATTGAAATCTACGGTAAAGGTGGCCATGGCGCAATGCCACACACCACCATAGACCCCGTCATCATCGCCAGCCACATGATCCTCGCCTTCCAGCAGATCGTGAGCCGGAATGCGAACCCCACCATGCCTTCGGTTTTATCCATCGGCAAGGTGACCGCAGATGGCGCGCACAATGTGATCCCGGATAAAGTGATCATCGATGGCACTTTCCGTACGCTGGACGAAACCTGGCGCTTCGACGCACACGAACGGATCAAACGCCTGGCGCATTCCATAGCCGAAGGTATGGGCGGCAGCTGCAACGTGAATATTCACGTTGGCTATCCGGTGTTGATCAATCACGAAGCATTAACGGCTGAAATCCGCGAACTGACGGAGGAATACATGGGCGCTGAGAACGTAGTAGACCTTCCCATCTGGATGGCCGCGGAAGACTTTGCCTCCTACTCCCAGATAGCGGACGCCTGCTTTTACCGCCTCGGTGTCCGTAACGAAGCCCGGGGCATTACCTCGGGGCTACATACCGCAACATTCGATGCAGACGAGCAATCTCTTGAAATCGGAGCTGGCCTCATGGCCTGGCTGACGCTGCGGCAGCTGGGCGTTTCCTGAAGCAAACAGAACTTACTTTTAACCATAAACGGCCGCATATGACATGTGGCCGTTTTCCTTTAACATTAAAGTCCGTTGAAGAAATCGCTGAGTGAAATACCCAGCTGATTGGCGATGGCGCTGAGCGTACTAATGGAGACATTGACCTGCCCGGTATCGATCCGGTTGATCTGCGCATGCCCGATACCGGCACGATCCGCGAACTCGCGGTTGCTCATACCCGTTTGTTCGCGCAGCTGCTTGAACCGCGCGCCCAGGGCTTTTAGCAATTTAACGTCCCGGATTTCATCCATCCGGCCAAATTGAAGAAAAGCATAAAATATATTGACCTCGTATGTGAGGTTCCCTGCATTTTTTCACCTATCTTGCTATAAATGCGTCTTTGATATAGCACGCTTTCCCTTTCACCCAAGCCATGCTTATGGAGAATAACCCTTCCACCCAATTAATGTCCCTCCTGGAAGATTTTATCAACAGTATTGCCGAAGATGGGATCCTTCATGCATCCATCAGCATAACCGGCCCTGTGAGCCTGTTCCATAACGGGATTCCTCGTGAAGTAATCCCGGCAGGAGATAAAATGTATGTAGTACAGCACCTTCAGCCAGACACAAAGATCCCGGCAGACATCATGCTTCGGCACGATGACAGCCAACCATAACACATCCCGCAAAACTACCCTGTTCTACCTGAAATGTGATGGGTCATACCCCATTATCATGTCTAAACTGCATAAAAAAAGCCCCCGGAAACCGGAGAGCCAAAGCAATATTTAATTGCAACTACTATCTCGTCAACGCAGCGCTATGAGCGGCAGTCGTTCGCATCACTTCCAGCATTAATCCCCGAAATCAGGCGGCATGTTCATAATGCGCCCGGTATTTACACTTAGTCCAACCGTGCCTGGAGGCGGCACCGCGCCACCCAGCCCGAAACCTGAAACTGAAAAGTATTCCGCCGTCGATTCTTCTTTTGGCCGGATCGTGATACGCGCACCGCCTGCGCCTCCTTTCGAAAGCTTCAATTCACTACCAACTGGCGTTTCGTACCGTAACCAGGCATTAGCCGGAATATCGGTTTCTTCACCATTCACTTTCACCGGCATAGGTTTACCTTTATTACCGAAAAGATAAATCACGCTCCGCTCCTTTCGGTCTTCGTTCCGCGCAACCGCGGCGTCATCAGCCAGGTAAAGGTCCAGGACCAGCACGGGCTGCGTGGAATCGGTGTCTTCGAACGAACGGAAGATAAATGCATTAGCGCCGGCTTTCCGGCCTTTAAGGACGCAACCCAGCCACAATTCATAAAGCGTCTTGCCGCCATTCATTGCAGTGCCTCTCGCCTGGATCGTCCCTACCCAGGTAAGCCCAGCTGTATCTGTAGCATTTGACCAGTAATGAAAATCAGTGGATTTGCCTTCTTTCTTAAAAGTTTCGGACTTGCGCAGGAACTCCATTTTTTGCGCATAGGTTTGCTGTAGAAGCAGGAAGATGCAGCCAAGGAGGTATAGGCGTTTCATGCAGGGAATTTTAATTAAAATAAGAAAAACCCGCGGCAATCCGCGGGTTTTTCCTTTACTGGGAAGGTTGGCTTACCGCAACAGTTCTATCCAGCCCTTCATGAGCCTTGTACCTTGCTGGGTCTTCAGTTCCAGGATATAGTAGTATACCCCTCACTGAGGCCTCCGCCATCCCGTATTGTCGTAATTCTTATTTTGATATACCAGGTTACCCCATCTGTTGTAGACCGTCAGTTGCGAGCCCGGGTATCGCTGGATACCAGGTATTTTGAACTGATCGTTACGGCCATCTCCATTGGGCGTGATGGTGTTGGGGATAAAGATGTCATCTCCCGTAACAGGGATCTGTGCGATGGTGTAGTAGTTGTCGCGCAGGTCTATGTCGATCTCTTTCCCTTTGATGCCCACGCTGTTGGTCACCGGCTCGCCATTCAGGAGCTTCGCGGTGAAGGTGGCGGTTTCCGTGGAGCCGTTCAGCATATCCGGGATGGTCCAGATAATGATCCGCCCGTTTTCCCGGAAGCTGATCTGACCCTTGCTGGCTGTGAGGATGATGGGGGCGCTCAACATGGCCGCCAGCGTGTCGCGTACTTCGATCTGCGTACCGCCGTCCGGGCCCTGGTTAGTGGCCGTAATGGTAAACTGCAGGATGTTGCCCACGTTCAATGGCTGCGGCGATACCGCATCTTTACCACTTTCAGGTTTGCATACTGCTTGGTTTCTACGATAACAACGGATGTATCTGGTGTGGAGATCTCCGGCGGGCCGGTAATGCTGGCAGCATTACGCACGGTACCCGTATCTTTCAGCGTCAGCTGGTAAGTCCAGGCAACAGTTTGACCACCGTTCAGCTGGCCAACGTTCCAGGTTAGCAACCTCGTAGCCGGATCGAAGGTGGCGGTTCCCTGTGGCGGAGAACTGAATACCGGATCGGATACCAGTCTTACCGCCGGGATGGTATCCACCACCACTACCGGGCTCACGGATGCCGCTCCACGATTGGCCGCGCTTAAAGTATAGATGAGCGTCTGACCGGTAGAATAAGGCCCGGTTGGCGGATTAACCGATTTGCTCAGCTCCAGCCTGTTCTTTTCAATGATGGCTGTGCTGATAGATTGACTCCGGTTATTGGAACTGTCACTGTCCTTCAGCCCTGCCGGCGTATTCACCCAACCTGTATTCACCGCCGTACCGGGCTGATCCGGCGCTATGGCGGTTACTTCGAGGATTACGGAACCTCCGTCCGGGAAGTTCCCGATTACCGCGCTGGCTATCTGTCCTGCAAGCGACGCCTGCACATTACCCGCACCGCCCGCTGCTGACACCACGCGTATCGCCAGTTGCGTCAGCGTTGCCGGCAGCGTGTCTTTACGGTAGCGCCATCTGCCGGAGCCGGCCCATCGTTAAATATTTCCAGCCTGTATGTCACAACCCCGCCCACGTACGCCTGCGGCGTACCTGATTTCACGATGCGGAGGTCTGTCTGCGGATCGGTCTCGATGATAACGGTGGAAGTGTCCGGAGTGGATACGTCCGGCGGACCGGCAATTGCGGCCGCATTCCGCACCCTGCCCGTATCTTTCAGCGTCACCTGGTAGCTCCAGGAAACAGTTGCATAAGGATTGACTAGCCCGGCATTCCATGTCAGGATACGCGTACCGGGATCAAAGGTAACCGTGCCTTGCGACGGCGCATTATACACGGGATCCGTGATCAACGCAGCCGGAGGCAAAGTATCGGTAATTTGTACCGGGTTTACGCCGAGGCTGCTTTGGTTGCGGGCGGTGAGCGTATAAGTCAGCGTTTGACCGGGATAATATGGCCCGGCCGCCGGCGCGATCGCTTTATCGAGCTCCAGCCGGCTCTTCGCCAGGATATTGGAAAGCACGGCGCTGACGTTATTGGAACTGTCGCTGTCTGGGACGCCAGCGGGCGTAAATACGAGGCTCGCATTTACCGTTGTTCCAGGCGTCACCGCCGTAGCCACGATGCGCAGCGATACCTTGCCGCCCGGCGGAAGCGTCCCGATCGTGGCAAGCACTGCGTTGCCGGAAACGCTGGTAGTTGTTCCCGATGCCCCGTCTGTTTGGGAAAGGATAGTAACCACGGGGTTTGTGAGTTGTACAGGGATGGTATCTTTCACCATTGCGCCATTGGCTGTGGAAGGCCCGTGATTCTCCACATCCAGCGTGTATGTTAATGTACCGCCTTCAAATACTTCATGCTGCGCGGATTTACTGATAGACAGGTCTGTTACCGCGGCTAGCCGGCTGATGACGGTATTGGACGGCTGTTTCTGCTGGCCGGGGAGTTGCAGGTAAGCGGTATTGAGCACATCCCCGTCCGGAGCGTTCATCCGTACCGTTCCTGTAACTACGATGGTAAGGGACGCAGTGTCCGCGGCGGGAAGATCTGCCGTTACCGACACCAGGTTCCCCGTTCCTGTAGCTCCTGCAGTCACCACCGCGTTATTGCGCGCCAGCACCGTCCATTGAACGTTTTCAAGGACGCTGGAAATAGTATCCGTTACAACTACTCCGGTCGCATCGCTCGGCCCCAGGTTAGCGACGCTGATAGTGTAAGATGTTACACTACCGCGATTCATGACCGCTGGGCCGGTTTTGGAAATTGTCAACCGTGCCAATGTACTTACCAGGAAGAAGCCGAAGCGCTGACCGCAGGAATGCCTGGTTCAGCTGGCGTAGCGGTAGCGGTGTTAACGATCGTTCCGGTCGCATTCGCTGCCACTAAACCATCTACCGTGATGATGATAGCGTTAGCCGCTCCTGCCGGTATATTGGCCGTTACTGAAATATTATTTCCGAAGCCGCCATTGCCGCTCGTTACAGTCGCTTGCCCGGCAGGCACAACCGTCCAGAATACATTGGTCAGCGAAGCGGGAATCAGGTCGCTGATGATAGTCCCGATGGCATCACTGGGGCCCTGGTTCGTAACCCTGATCACATACCGGATAGGCTGCCCGGCTGTTACCGCGGAAGGTGCGTTTTCTCAATCTGCAATTGCGGCTGGAGCAATACTTTCGTCACCAGGGTCGATGTATCGGCCAGGGCGCCCGGTTCAGAAGGACGGATAATCGCAGTGTTGACGATAGAATCCCTGAATGCCGGAGATACCCTGCCCGTGATCGTTAGCACAACGCTATGTGCGCTCCCCGGCGGTATATCGGCGACAATATCTATCACGGTACCGTCGCCGGCTCCCAGTCCTGCGAGCGTCGCATTACCCGTAACCGAAGCCTGATAGCTCACGTTGGTGATATAGGACGGAACATTATCGATGATATGGGCCGCTCTCGCGAGGCTGGGACCGTCGTTGGTAGCGGTCACCGTCCAGCTGATGATGGCGCCTGCAGCTACCGTCGGCGGACCAGCCTTGGCAATTTGCACGTCTGGCAAGAGCGTCACCACAGTTTGCGTCGATGAAGTATCGGGAGAATTACCAGGCTCGGACGGGATGACATACGCCGTATTCAGCAAGGTGCCTGCAAATGAGGAATCAATCCTTCCTTCAACAAAAATCAGCATCGAGCTACCGGCCGGCATATCTGCATTGACATTCACATTATTGCCGTTGCCGGACTGTCCTGAATTCACGACTACACCCGCGTCGGCTCTGGCCACTACCCATTGTACCTGTTCCAGCATTGCAGGCACCTGGTCGGTAACCGCAACACCCTGGCTGTTACTGGGGCCGCTATTGGAAACATTGAGGGTGTATCTCATGAACTGACCGGCATGCATGGTTGCCGGAGCCGATTTAACGATAGACAGGTTGGCTTTGCGCTCGATGATAGTGTTCACCGGCGGAGATACCACAGGATCATCCCCGGAGCGCTACCCGTCAGGGTAGCACGGTTAACGATCGTTCCGGTAGCGTCTGGCGACACCGTGCCGGTTACAATAATGGTAACCGCCGCTCCTGGCGTTGGCGGCAGGTTCCCCACCACCCGGATCTGCGTGCCAGTACCGCTTGCGCCGGAAGTTATCGCGGCGCCGTTGACAGCGGTTGCCGTCCAGGCAACGTTGGTCAGCCTTGCATCGATAGTGTCTGTTATCACGGCGCCTGGCGCATTCGCCGGACCGGCATTGCTGGCGGTGATGGTGTACTGCATCTGCGCACCCGCGCCCACACGAGCCGGGCCATCTTTCCGCACCTTCAATGCCACCTGCTTGTCGACATCCGTCACCGCGGAATCAGAAATAGTGGGTAACCCAGGCCCTGTTACTACCGCGGTATTCCGGATAGTGCCGGAGAAATCGCTATTGATAACGCCTTTCACCCCGATGATCACAAGGTTGCCGGAACCGCCAGGATATTGGCGGTAGTAGCTACATTATTGCCGGTTCCGTTAAACGGCCCCGTTACAGAGGCTGCCCCGTTACGCTTACCTCCCATTTTACGTTCTCTATCTCGGCCGGCACAACATCATTGATGGAAACGTCAGTGGCATCCGATGGCCCGTTATTAATCACTACGATGTCGTATGATATATCATTGCCGGCCAGGGCCGTTGTTGGCCCTGTTTTCCGGACAATCATGCCCGTAAGTGCCCCGACTCCGGTCAGCACGGAGCTTTGGTTGTTCGGCAGGTTGTAATCAATGACGTCGTTCCCGGTGACGGAGGCTGTATTGATTATGGCAGTGCCGCCGGCTGAAGGGTTCACCACGCCTCGCACCTGTATGATGATGTAATTATTGGCTCTGCCCGGCCCTATTTTGGCGGGAAGCGAAATGTTGTTCCCGCTACTGTCGACCCGGTTGGTATCCAATACTGAAGCATTACCGAAAGCTTCCACGGTCCACGTTACATTGGTAATGGTAGCTGGAATGTTGTCTTCAATCAGCATGTCGTTGGACCCCACTTTGCCATGGTTCCGGATGACGATCGCGTAGTTGACCACCTCGCCTGCGTTCACCGCCTGCGGCCCCGATTTCTGAATGGAAATATCGGTAGAGCGGTTAACAGACGTTGTAACAGAACTTTCTTTATTTGATCCAGCGACGACGCTGGCCGTATTCACTACAGTGGTGCCTGCAGATTCCAATACGACGCCGCTGATGTTGAGTACGATAGTATTCGCTGCACCCACGGGAATATCGGCCGTGGTAGACAGATTATTCGTAGCGCCAGCCGTAGCTCCCGTAACGGTAGCCGCTCCTGTCCCGGTTGCAGTCCAGGAAAATACGCCGATTTCTGGCGGCACCGGGTCGGTTATGAGCGCACCCGTAATGTTACCGGACCCGCCATTGGAGATCACGACACGATATCGAATCGTGTCGCCCACATTCACTACCGCCGGACCGCTCTTCGCTATGCGCACCACCGGATCGTTATCAACAATCGTAATTACGGTCGATGCATTGTCTGCAGGATTGGGATCCGTTGCATTGCTGGCAGGCGGAAGGCTAATTGTAGCAGTATTGGAAATAGTACTGCCGTTGACCATCGCCGGCGATACGATGCCGTTCACGGTAATATCGAGATAACTGGCGTCATCCACCGGCAGGTCAGCCGTCAGCGAAATATTGTTGCCATTACCTGATGCAGGGGTAACATTAGATACACTTCCGGATGCCATGGCCGACCAGGTAACATTCAACAAGCTGGCGGGAACCACATCAGAAAATACGGCGCCCAGGATGCTGGTAGGCCCATCGTTCCGGACGCGTATGGTATACTGCACCGCTTCGCCGGCTGCCGCGTTGGCAGGACCTGCTTTGACAACCTTGAGATTAGCCACCCGGTTCACCAGTGTTACCACCCTGGCCGTATCTCCTTCCGGCGTTACAGACGGATCATTGAGCGCAATCGCGGTATTGGCAAAAGTAGAACCGCCAAATGCAGGATCCAGCACACCCGTCACTAAGATGACAATCATCGCCCCGGATCCGGCGGGATACTGGCAGTCGTAAGTACGTCGCCATTGCCGGACGCCGGCCCCGTAATAGAGGCGCCGCCAACTGCGGTGCCGACCCATTGCGGTTGCAGAATCTGCACGGGCAATACATCTTTAATGGTCACATTATCTGCACGGCTGGGGCCGTTATTGGTAATACGGAGAATGTACTCACCCGGGGTACCCGCTTCCGTGACGGCAGGGCCAGACTTTTCTATCTTGATTCTTGCAAGTTTCGCTACCGTCGTGGTAACTGTAGACGTAACTGGCGGAGTATTAGGTTCCGCGGCGTCAGCTACTGCACGGTTTGTAATAACTCCCGTAAAATTGTCGGCAACCTTGCCGGTGATCGTAAAGGTCACTTCATTACCTGAGCCTGCGGCGACGTTGGCCGTGGCGGCCAGGATACTTCCGCTGCCAGATCCGCCTGTTACCACGCTGGCGTTTCCACTAACGGAGGTCGTCCATGCCGGGTTTACAATCGTAGCAGGGATGGTATCACGGATAACGATATTCCGCGCATTGGAAGGCCCTGTATTGGATACGCGGACGCGGTACACGATTGTTTCCCCGGCATTGATGGTAGCCGGTCCTGTTTTACTGATCAGCACGCCCGGTACCCTGCTGAGCACGGTCACTACCGTATCCGAATTTACGGGTTGCCCCGGAGCCTCGTCAGATACTGCGATAGCGAAGTTGCGCACCGTATCCACCGTCGCATCCGGACGGATAGTCCCTGTAATATTGATCGTGATCGAGCCCTGCACAGCGGGGATATTTCCTGTAACCCGCATGCTGTTGCCCGTTCCGGCAGCGCCGGAAGTAATGGTTGCGCCGCCGGCGCCCGTAGCAGTCCAGCTCAGGTTAGTCAATACTGTGTTGATGGCGTCTGTGATAACAACATTCTGTGCGGTAGAGGGGCCTCCATTGGTTACGATCAAAGTATAATTGACGGTTTCGCCCGCCGCGGCCGTCGCCGGACCTGATTTGGCGATGGCTAACGAAGTCACCCGCGATACGGTTGTCGTTACCTGCGCCGAGGAAGCCGGATCCGCACCCGGCTCTGTTGGCGTGGCTATCGCGGTATTGATGAAAGTACCCGCGAATAGCGGATCCACCGTTCCGGTAATGGTGATCAATACGGCATTAGCCGTGTTCCCGCCTGGAATATTGGCCGTCACCGCCAGGCTGTTACCTGTACCGGAAGCGCCGCTGACGATCGTGGTGGCGCCCTGCCCTACTGCCGTCCAGGTAGCGCCCGTAACCTGGGCCGGAATAATATCAGTAATGGCGACATTATCCGCGTTTGATGCAGAATTGTTCCGAACAGTAACCGTATAAACGATCTGCTGACCTGCAGACAGCCTGTCCGGCCCGGCCTTCACAACGATCAACTCGGGAATCCGGCTGACAACCACTGTCGCCGTATCCGAGACTGCGGTAGTACCCGGTTCTGATGGCGTTGCAGTCGCAATATTTACCACCTGCCCGTTGAACGCAGGGCTGGATTTGCCTTTTACAGTTATCAGCACACGATGAGCTCTGCCAGACGGAATATTTGCCCGGATAGATATGTTATTTCCCGTACCGGATCCGCCGCTTATAACATTGGCTAGCCCGCTAACGGTGGCCGACCAGCTGACGCCGGATATTGTAGCCGGCACCACATCGGTGATGAGTACATTTTGCGCGCTGGCGGTACTGAAATTCGACACTTCGATATTGTATACAATACTATCTCCCGCCAACACACTGTCTACCGAAGTCTTCACTACATTCAATACCGGCGTACGTTGCACAACGGTTTCCTTGGTCGCCGTATCTCCTATGCTTGCGGGGTTTGAAGGAATTACGTAAGCCGTGTTGGTCAACGTTCCGTTAAAATTGTAATCCACCGTTCCGTTTACCAGGATGCGTACACGGTTGGCCGTGCCTGCATCTATGTTAGCCGTTACGGCAATGTTATTTCCTGTTCCGGAAGGCGTACTTAATATCGTGGCGTTACCCAGCGCTTCCACCCGCCACTGGGTCAGAATTACGTTCGCTGGTACCACATCTGTAATGGAGACATTGCGTGCATTGCTGGGGCCGGTATTGCCCACAACAATCACATAGCTGATATTGCTGCCCGCCTGCGCCGTATCAGGCCCGGATTTCTGAATTATGAGCGTAGCTCTGGACGTTAGCGTAGTAACGACCTCGTTCGAAGTTACCGATGGAATTCCAGGCTCGGCCGGAGTGGCTGTTGCCGTATTGCGCAGCGTACCCGTGGCACCGGGAACGATGGTAGTCTGCACCACTACATTAATGGCCGCGCCAGCATTCAGATTAGCCGTCAGCTGGATGGTAGAGCCCGTTCCGGTAGCGCCATCCGTAATCACCGCCGTGCCTTGCGCAACTGTGGCAATCCAGCTTGCATTGGTAAGCCCTGCCGGAAGAAGGTCGCGGATTATGGTACCGGTAGCGTTGGAAATACCATCGTTGGTAATACGGATGGTATAGGAGATCTGCTCGCCTGCCACCGCCGTCGCCGGCCCCGATTTAACGACCGTCAGATTCACATCCTTACTTACGACCGTCGATTCGTTATCATTCACCGGCGTCGTTCCCGGTTCGGAAGGCGTTGCGGTAGCCGTATTGCTGATAGTGCCGGAGTAATCGGGGCTCACAACTCCCGTAACACGTATAACTACCCTGTTCGTACTGCCGGCCGGGAAATTACCCGTCAGCCGCAGTGTATTTCCGCTCCCGGTTGCGCCCGTCGTTATGGACGCAGTCCCTTCCGCAACCGCCGTCCATTTCACCTGAGATATCTCTACCGGAATATTATCGGTAACAACGGTATTGACGGCGTCGCTGGGTCCGTTATTGAACACTACTATCGTGTAAACGATCGCCCCCGGCAGTAGCCGTATGACTTAACGGTCCGGATTTATCAATAATGAGGCCCGGACTGCTCCTGATCAGCGTTGAAGTAGTATTGGAGAAAGACGGTGCTACCGTTGTTTCCGAAGGTGTTATCCGGCCCGTATTGGGAATAACGCCTGTAGCGCCGGAACTCACCGTCCCCGTAATGGTCACGAATAAATGCCCGGTATCGCCTGCTGGATAATTAGCGATAACTGAAACCGTGTTCCCCGTTCCCGTAACCCCGGAAACAATGTTCACTTTCCCCGTCGCCACAGCCGACCATCTCACATTCGTCATGCTGGTTGCCACGAAATCATCAAATCTGGCATTCAACGCATCGCCCAGCCCCGTATTTCCTGTCCTCACGATAAACGATATCTCCTCGCCCGCCACCGCAGACGAAGGCGCCTGTTTCAGGGAAGAGAAGAATGGCCGTCTTACCACCGGGATCGTAACGGTGCTCGTTGCCCCGTTAGGATCAGGCACATCGGGCGATGTGGCCGTGGCCGTATTGGTCAGATCCCCTCGAAGGTGGAAGCGATCTTTCCTTCCACCAAAATCTCTACCGTAGACGTGCCAACAGGGATGTCTGCATTAACGACGATAGCCGTGTTGGTAGATTGGTTGCTAAGTATAGCCGCAGACCCGGTCGCTGTCACATGTACCGCGGATACCGCGAAATTAGCGGGCAGATTGTCGCGGATAAATACGGCAGGGTCGTTACTGGGACCTGCATTGCGAACCACGATCCTGTAGGTGATGTCCTGGCCCGCCAGATAAGGACCCGATTCCACTACTGTCTTTTCTATTATGATGTCGGCTTCAGAAACGTAATTCAAAATCACCGTATCGGTCGTCGGCGGACAATTAGCATTATTGATCGTCCACACCAGCGTGGCGCTGGTATTCGGGGTCAGTGATACGTTCGAGGAGGGGTCATTGTCATCCGAAATATTGGCGCTGCCGCTTATAACGGACCATGTGCCCAAACCAACGGCGGGCGTATTACCATGCGATACGAAAATCCCTGAATTGAATTGCGTCTGATCAACCCCGGCATCCGCGGCGGAGGGTAATTGATTAATACCGATTTCCACATCGTCCGTCACCGGCTGGCAACCACCGTTGCTTACCGTCCACCGGAAAGTATATGAAGCCCCTGGCAACAGCCCTGAAACCGTCGCGGTGGGGCTGGTTGTACTGCTGAATACGGCATTGTTGGGCCCGGCTACCTGCGTCCAGACTCCCTGCCCTACAACCGGCGGCGTAGCTGCCAGCGAGGTGGAGGTGACTGCGCATAGATCCTGATCGGGACCTGCCACAGCGGCGGATGGCGGGGCGCTGATTGTAAGCGTAAACGGAATGGCCGCAGTACTGCAATTGACGGCGGACTTATTGAAAGTGATGGTGAAGTTGTATGTCCCGGCAGGCGTTCCGGCAGGGATGGCTATCGGAATAGGGAAGTCGGTAAGGCTGCCAGGTTTACCGGTACGAACCCCGGGAGATTCGAACTTGCTATACTATATCGGTTCGGTGCGCCGGAAGTGACGTTATAAGGCAAGTTAACCGAAGTGGCTCCCTGGCAAACGGCTGCCAGCGTTCCAACTGTAGCCGTCAGCTGTGGTTCCACAGAGACCTGGAAAACAGACGAGACACCTTTGCCCTGACATCCGGATACCGTGGCCGTTACCCGGTAAAACCGGGCGGCAATGAGCGCACCGGTATTCAATGTGGCGCCGGTTTGACCTGCTACGGGCGCCCAGCCGCTGGTGCCGTCAGCACTCGTTTCCCAGGCGTACGTGAAGCCTGTGGCGGGTGTTCCCGTGCCGGTGGCAGGCGTAATATTGGCGGTAAGTGTTGTGCTCGTATTATAACAAATGGGGCTGGTTCCTGTAATCCCCACACTGAAATCTATAATCTTCAGTTCTACGGGATCCGAAGTAACGCGGCAGTTCACGTTATCTATTTCCGCTTGCCCTCCGGCTGCGGCGGCCTATACTCATAACCTGCCTGTGAGTTGGTTACCGTAAATGTATATTGATTATTGACGCCGTTATTAACAATGGCTCCCACGTCTTCCCAGTCGTCCGTACCCAATGGCCTGCGTTGCAGCTCGAAGAAATAACTCGAATAGCTTCCCGGGGAAGCGATACGTTGAGGGTGGCATTTCCGCCGGCGCAGACCGTACCGGACGGTTGCGAAAAGGTGATCGGAGGACCGCAGGCAGCAAAGGCGATATCGTCCAACGCCAGGTCGTTCCCATTACTATTAGGCGTGTTGCTGAAAATGCGCAGGATGATGGAGCTGGTGGTCCCTGGCATCTGGAACTGCCCCGCCAGTCTCACCCAGTGCCTGGGGCCTGATAAGAAACCGTACCTGTGGGTACCGAGATAAGCGGCGTGCCATTGGGGTTATTGGCGTCCATTACATCAAACCGGAGACTGGGGTTAGCAACGCCGCTGTTGCCGTTGATGTTCATGATCCAGGCGGAGAACTCGAAGGTGGTGCCGGCGCAAAGGCCGGTAATGGTGCGTTCGTAGAACTTGCCAGGCGTCGCATCGGCGTCCACGACCATGCAATATCCTGTAAAGTTGCCGGTCGTATGGTCTGGCCGGTCAACGAAATAAGTGTTATTATAACCCCTGGTGGTGTTACTGATCACATATTGACCGGGATATGGCCCCATAGGTCTGCCGCCCAGGCCGGGAGTATAACGGATATATGTGGTAAGCCCGGCTGGCAACGCAGGCCCGAGGTTTGGCCGGGTAGCCGAAGGCGCCGTTCCGAAGGTCTCCAGGAATACAGGATCTCCCAGAGAACCGGTACATGACTGGCCTTGCACGCTCCCGGAAACCACGAGCATGAACAAAGCGGTCAGCAAGAGCTGGAAGCCGCTAGTCAGATAACCTGGTAAAACAGCCGGGATAGGGGTGTTAAGTTTAAGGTTGCGTAACATTCTCGCCATACGACAATCAGGATTGGATTCGTGTTCGGTTTCACGATCCGGAACGGCATGCATATGTACGGGGCATGATTGGGGTAACGCCGGTGTATTCGCTCGTTCCGGATACAGTCTCGGATGATAAAAGTCAACGCTTTAGATGACAAAATTGTTTAGACCGCCCGGAATTAACGCTTCTATCTGGCATAGTGAGTTGCCACAGGTAAATTTTTAATTGACTGCAGGGGATGGGGTATGCCTCCTATTACGAGCGCCGGACAAGACTGCCCGGCGCTTTTCTTAGGAAACTAAAATAATTTGTGCCAAAAATGATAAAGGCCGAAGTTAATCTCTTCCGCACGGCAGATAGCTGGGTATTTACCCATCTGCCGCCCTATTCGCCTGCAGCATATTCACGCATATAGGCGTAACGATCGGTTAGCCTGCCATGGGCAACGATCGTGGCTTTTTCTATCATTTCGCTTCCTCCATTTACCAGGTCGTCGAACACATATTTCATGAGGTGGTCGCCAAAGAACTGGGAGGCATCGCGTGGCAGCTCGTTGGGGAGGTTCCCCACGCACATCATGGTCACCCCTGCTTTGTCATAAGGCGCCAACCGCTCCCTGTTACGGCGGTGCACGCCGTACACCGGGTCTTCAATAGTTGCATCGCCCAGGTTGCAGGGTACCGAGCCGCCACGGTCGTCGGTGATATCGGCGATCACCTGGATGCGGAAGTTGTCTTTGGCCAGGTCTTCCCAGGTAAAAAGCGGTGCAATGTCCTGGTCCCAGTAGATGCCGTTCATGAGAATGTCCGAACAGGTCACAAAGGGCAGGAATTTGCAATCGTACAGCTCCGGGTGCGCATGAAAGTCTTCCCGGCTATAAGTTTTATCTGCCCGCCGGAGATACAGCTCTCCCGCTTTGAGCTGGGTATATACCGGGTAAGCATATTCGTTGATGAGAAATTCTTCCGGTGGGATGTATTTGATGCCCAGCAGGCCCATCACTTCGAGGATACCTGCCGTCACGCGGCCCGACCCGGTGGCTACGATCTTTACCGGCGGTAGTTTGACCCCAAAGTAATGCGTGATCAGCTCCTGGAAATCGTGACATTCATGCACCCTTTTAAAATCGAACAGACCGGTCCGCCGCCCGTATTCCAATAATCCGTTATGTGCCCCTACTACGCCGGCAAAGAAGCCGAATCCGAGGATGCGCTGGCCGTCCGGGTGCACCAGGCACTCGTAATCGATGAGGCTGATGTTGCGGTCCATGATGGCCTGCAACATATCGCGGTTCTGAGGCTGGAGCTTTTTGGTGTGGGAGAAGAAGAGGTATGTCTTGCCGGGGATGAGCTTGTCTATGGGGACTTCCTTAATACCTAGCAGAATGTCGCAGCGCGACAGGTCCTCAGACAGGGCGATGCCGGCGGCGGCGTATTCATCGTCTTTGAAGGCCCGGTGCGGTGAGGGCTGCACGGTGATCTGGACAGTGGGGTAATGGGAAAGGATCCACTGGCATTGCTGTGGGGTGAACGCTACGCGGTTATCCTGTGGAACTTTCTCTTCCCGGATCAGTCCGATATGTAAGGAAGCCATGATTGTTTCGGGTTGTTTGGATCGAATGCTGCAACATTACTGTAAATTTGCATTTTCGCAAAATCAGATGGAGGTACTGAAAAGATTCGAAGGAATAATGGGCCCTGCCGGGAAACACGCGTTGCCGGAGATATTCATGAGCGAGATGCTGGAATTGAACATCCAGCTGTTTGCATTAGAGCATGCAGCGGACAGATCGGCAGTCCTGCAACTAAGGTGCAGGATCACGGAATGGATGGACAGGCTGGTTGAAGAAGCGGAGCCTGAGCTGGCGGCATTCGCAAACGGGACGGCAGACAGCAATCAGTTGATCCTGCTAAAAGAATGCTATACCAAATTGAAATATTTGATGCGTATCCAGGAAAGGATAGCATCGCTGCGTTAGCCTTTTCCTACTTAATCATTGGCTTTTTCTTTATCCCTGTACACCCGCCGTGCCTCTGCCCACGCGTACAAAATATATCCGATATCTACTGCTTCGTCAGGATTTTCAGGGGTTGGTTCAATCCCGGTATCCGAAAAGATGAATTTATTCCCGGATGGTTGCATATTGAAAACAAACACTCCATCTCCCGGTCATCTATGATAACTGTTTTAATATGGTCAATTCTAATCCCGAACGGGTAAATTAATGGATCCTCCATAACGTAATGTGAACATGCGGTTTTTCAATGTGCCGCAGCTAATCATAAAGAGAGCATCTGTTGCAAAAGGGTGAATATGGGGAAAAGAAAAACCCCGTAAACACCTTTTTAGTATTTACGGGGTTGCTTTGGTGCCCAGAACAGGAATCGAACCTGCACTCCGTTGCCGAAACAAGATTTTGAGTCTAGCGCGTCTACCAATTCCGCCATCTGGGCATGCGATCCGGCCCTAAAGCCTTATCGCGGGTTGCAAATGTAGAGATTCTTTATTGAATCCGCAATAAATTTTCCTATTTGTATAAAATTAATGGAGACCCGTTTCTGCTTCGGTACACATCCCGATCACCTCCTTTTTTAGCCTCTCTAAGCCCTCATATCCGGCCTGGCATTATTCCCCCTCCTGCCCCATTATGTGCAGGACGCATTCATAATCATCCATTTATTGCATTTTTGGTCTTTTTGAATGGCATGAATTTCGTATATTCCTTGTACCAAAAATTCTTTTTTACAATGGGAAAAATCACTTCAGCTATCACATTTACCGGCAAGGTTGGCGGCCTCATCGGCTACAAGCGCAACGGTAAATACTACCTGCGCTCCAGGCCGGAGACGGTGAGGCAGACGCAGGCTACGCGCCACGCCGCCAAATGGTTCGGCGCCGCCAGCCGCAAAGGCGCCCTTATCCGCAGCGCCCTGTCGCCAGACCTTGACATCCTCTGCGATGGCGGGTACATCAACCAGTTGAACAGAACTATCGTGAAAGCAGGCCGAAATAACCACGCCGGGCTCACTGGGTTCAGGTTCAACAAATACACCGGCACCGAAAAATTCTTCACCTCCACGCCTGTCTTTACGCCAGACGGTAAACTGCGCATCCCTGCACAGGAGCTGGAAGCCCCGCCGGTTGCATCCGCATGGAGATAAAGCTCATCGGCACGCGGATCGACTTTCCCAGCCAGCAGGTAACCGGTTCCGACGCCACCGCGCTGTACATCGACCTGGAGCAACGCTTCACGCCTTTCGAAGGGGCGGAACTGTCTGTCGACCTACCGGGGAAAGGCACCCTGCTGGTAACTTTACAGGTAAGATTGTTCCTGGAAGACAGCGTATCCCTCAACAGGATCTACAACGCCGCAGACATTATCGCCGTCGTAGAAAACAAAACGCTGACGGCGGTACCGGTAAGAACATATATCTACCGGCCAATACAATCAACGCAAACATTGCAGGCCGATAACCCGGCTCCGGAAGCCGAAGGGCAAAACTTCCCGCAAAGGGAATAGCCCATCCCCATTGTAAGAAGAATTTTTCCTAAACATTTCATTATCAATACATATTGCACCCCGGAATTTGCAAGGCAGGCCATCCTCCTTCTGGCATTGCCATGGGCTACGCGCACCCTTCCCCCACTTCACCTGCCTGATATAAGCAATAATTCAACTACACATCAAGTGCGGATCACCTCCGCATCAAGTCCACCTTTTCTCCATAGTTCCTTAAGCGGTCCTTCATATCTCCGGCAGGGTTCCGGTAAGGTAACAGTAGGTCTACAGTATCAACCAGGCCAGGAGGACGCCCTCCTGACCCTATAAGGCCCCCTGAAGGAGGCCCTGCTTACATCATAAGTTACCTAAATTATCTCTGATGCGGATATCCCTCCAACCCGCTGCATTTATCACACTTTAACTGACTCGTCACAACCACCTACCGGATGTAAAACGTCTGACTGAAAGCCCCGTTCGCTGCAACATCCCAGGCTTCCACCCGCACCCACTTCCTGCCGGCCAGCGTAGCGCTGAATTGAAACGCCTTCTCCCCGAATGCTTCCGTATCGGATAAGGTGATCCTGTCGCGGTAGACCTTTTCGCCATCTCCGGAGATGATCTCTACGAAGTGCATTGGGAACGTCCAGCGGAGGCTGAGCTGGATATCCGCGGCGCCTGCGCTGTTCAGGCGGAGACTGTCGCCCGAAGATGCTCCGTTGATGCGCAACGAAGGCATGAGCACTTCGCCGGTGGTACTGAAGAAACGCCCGTGCTGCATCGCGTCGAGGATGGGTAGCCAGCTGTCTTTATATGCCGGGAGTTTATCCAGCATGAGGTAATTGACGTTCATGTGCGCGTACATCTCGTTCTCCTGCGTGATCGTGAAAAGGTCCGCTTCGGCGATGACCGTTTTCTTCACGCCCCAGTTATTCATATCATCCATGAGGTCCAGCACCCGTTTGCCGAGGCGCGGCTCCGAAAGATCTGCGGGCATCGCTTTCCAGGCTGCGCCCATAAAACGATCCGACTTAAAAAATGATTCGTGGTTATAGATATCGGGGTGTTGACGGAACCCTTCGTCCGCGGGTGCGCCGTCCACGCCAGACCCTTTTCATCCTGCAACAGTTGCAGCATTTCCTGCTTATTCCCAACGTGGTAAACCTTCCCGTAACCCGGCCGGTCTTCCACATAAGGCGTCTGCCCGGGGCGCGACATCACCCAATACACCGGCCGCGGGAAGATATTCAGCCAATGCCCGCCAAAGAATTCGTTCGGCTCCTCTCCCGGCAGCAACAGCAGCTTTCCGTCAGACTGCTTTTCGCATAATTCGAATAGCGCCTTCAGCTGCGGCAGGCGTTTATCATCCGGCCCCTTCGGGTCGGCGGTGTAATGAAATTCCGCCAGGTGAACGATGTCTACCCCGAGCCGCTTGAATACATCCACGAACTCCGGACGCTCCGGCACCGGTTTGCCGGCCATCATCACCTTCATCACGAATTCATTATGGAAATGGCTGGACATTGTTTTAAATCCATCCAGCGGAACGTACTGATCATTATGCGTGTAACGTTTTACCTCCGCCAGGGTAGCGTCTGCACCGGCTCCCGGAGACAGAAGAAATTCATGCGCTGGGAGGTGCCGGGCGGAGCATTGAACCAGGGCACGAAGCGCTTGTCGCCTTGCAATTCCTGGCGGATGCCTATGCCGCTTCCTTTTACAGTCCTTCGGTGATTTTTTCCATACCAGGTGAACTGAAGATTGAATGCTTCATCCAGCGGATAAAAATACTGGTGCGGCGGTGGGAATACGGCCAGCGTGCCGTTAGCGCCGGTAGCCGCGATGGTCCTGTATTTCACGGCTATGTTGCGGGCATCGTCGGCAGCACGGACCGGGGTGGTAATGAGGCTGTCGCCCGTGTTGATCCAGGCTACCTTTTGCCAGGGTTGTTTCTCTCCTGCAATGCCCGCGTCGAACACGATGGCTTTTGCATCCGCATCCGTTGCGATAACAGCGGCGACGTTGAACAGCGGGCTGCCATGGTAGAAAGTGATTTCCAGTTTACCCCGGAAAGTTTCCACGGAAACAGGTCCGATCGTTACAACGGTGCGGCTGCCTTCCGTTTTCATGGAAGCTTCCGTTTTCGCGATGGTGAGCGGATATGTCTCGTAAGGCCTGTTGGGCACTTTATCGAAGAAAATGTTCCAGCCGTTTTGGGAGAAGAGATCCCGCATGCCTACGGTCACTACAAACGCCGGGTCCACATCCGCAACGATGCGTTTGCCATTGAGGGATATCTCGCGGAACAAGGGGTTTCCCGGTGTGAGGTCGAGCACCGCTTTACCGGTTTGGGAAGCGCCGGCGGGCCAGGTCACTTCCATCAGCTGCCCGTTGCGAACGGCCTTACCGCCCATAGCCGCGGCCATTACCGCCAGGAACAGCGGGATAACAGATAACAATAGATACTTCATGACGTGGAATTTTTACGGACTTAAAATAGGGCTTTACTTTGGCAAATAAAAGCCTTGATCAAACGTACTGCCTGAGTTTTCTGCAAATAGTATTTCAATTTTTCAGATATTGCCGTCAAACTTTAATAGCAGCATAGCAAAAGACAATCCTGAACAACCGTATTAATGATGAACAAAGTTACATTCCTGACGCCCATCCATGTGAAGAACAAAATCCGTCTCGGCAGAACGTGGGACGGCGGTTACGTGATATACGGACCCGCGCTGCAATCGGCCGACCGCCTGCTGACATATGGTGTAGGATGGGAAACCTCCTTCGAAGAAGCATTTCACGAACGCACGGGCAAGCCTGTCCTGATGTTCGACCCAACCCTGTTCGACCAGCCCGCCTATGCAAAGAAGTACCGCCGCCTGCTGAAACGCCTTCAACTGAAAGAAGCCCGGACGCTGCGCCGCGAAACGCAATTCTGGCAGCGGAAGTTCGCGGAGCTGAAGACCCGCAACGTGGTTTTCGTGGAAGAAGGCATATCTCCTGAAAAGAATGGCAAGTACGATACCCTGGCGCATCATATTGAAAGGTTCCGCCTCGGCGACGAGACGCTCCTGCTGAAGATCGACATCGAAGGCGGGGAATACGGGCTGCTGGATCATCCCAGGTTCCTGGCCTGCCTTCCGCAGGTCAACCAGCTGATATTCGAGTTCCATGACCTGAAAAACAGGCTACGGGATGTTGAACATATCATGCGCCTGCTGGATCCTGAATTCGCGCTGGTCCATATTCACGGCAATAACTACAGTCCCACTTTCGTGGCTTATGATCTTGGGGGCGACAGTGCCAACGACGTGATGATCCCAGATGTGATTGAAGTTACCCTCGTACGCCGTACCATCATCCCACAGGAAGATATCCTCCAGACACCGGAGGCCTATCCCATTCCGGACCTCGATTACCCGAACGATCCTTTGCAGCCGGACCTTTCGATCCGGTTCTTATAATATAATTCATCTTTATTGCCGTCCTGCCGGGCCTTTGCTCCGCAGGGCGGCTTTCTATTACGCCCCGGCTGCGGATTTTCCGGAGAAAACGGCGCTTGGCGATACCGTAGGCTTCTTCCATCAAACTACATGCAATCCGCTCTTGCCCCCTCCGGGTTGAGGATACAAACGTAGTGCTGCGCAGCGTAATGCGGATGGGGCAGAAATTGGTTAAGCACCGCGTAGTCCCATTCCACGGCGCCATCCGGGAACAAGTTGCCGAATGTCTCTTTTGACACGCCGATGTTGATCCGGAACACCCCTTCCCGGCTCAGTTCCGATATGTTGTCATGTTCATTGTCCGCAATGGCGATAGAGACGTAAGGTACCATCTGGTCAGACGCGTAAAAGAAAAGATATAGCCGCCATGTTCAAGGCGTGTCGTTTCGGGTAGTCGTTCCCGGATATATTGTTCGATCTTTTCTATTAACATAAAGCCGGTATTTGACGCTAAGTTAGGCGGAAGCTGTACATTTGAAAAGGGCTTACCCGCCCGTCACTTACTTACATGGAGTAAAGTATTTAGCATGGCAAAGCAATCCCGCCCGAAAATAAATCCTGCACTTTGTCCCTTCCGGGAGTCGATGTAGCTGCTCTCAGGCAAGTGGACCATGTCGGTCATCAACGCATTGATGAGCGGCGTGCTGCGCTATACGGAACTGGAAACATCCATTCCGGTATTAATTCCCGCATGTTGGCCCGGACCCTCAAGGAGCTGGAAGACCGCCAGATCGTCACCCGCACACCCTATCCTACCGTTCCCCGACAGTGGAATATGCCCTCACGGAAAAAGGTCTCGCGCTCAAACCCGTTATGCAGGAATTGCAGGCATGGGCGATCACCAATTACCACAAGTCGCAGGCGACAGCGGCGCAGAAAAAGCTTTAAAGATGGAGGTAATACGGCTGTAACAGCGCTGAAAAAGCCGGCGTGTATTGCCTTTGCTCGTCGTGTATGATAAGCTCTTCTTCCGGCGAAACCTCACCCGCTCCGAAAATACCTACCGAACGGAAAGCCGCATGCGCGGGCGTCTGCCGCACATTCAGCAAGGCCCGTAGCGGGTAACCGGCGCTTTCCGCCAGGCGGCGAAAGGTCTGGAACTCCGTATGAGGCAGCAGCACGGAGAAACTGCCTTCATCGTCCAGCAGCCAGCTGATGGAAGAGAGCAATGCCGTGTAGTCCAGCGTAGCAGTATGCATGGCCGCTGTTCTGCGGTCGTCCGGGCCGCGCAGGTCGTTCTGGAAGAAGGGCGGATTGGTGATGATGAAATCGTAAGGCGCGGGGACGTGAAGGTCCGGATGTCGGTTTCTATAAGGCGCAGGCGGTCGTGCCAGGGCGATACCGCGAAGTTGGCCTTCGCCTGTAAGGCTGCTGCCGGATCCATTTCTACTGCGTCTATGGAAGCGGGGATCTCCTGGGCTAACATAAGGCTGAGGAGCCCTGTACCGGCGCCAATGTCCAGCAGGCGGGCGGGAGGCGCGGACAGGAGGCGGCGGGCCGTCCAGGCGCCCTGAATGCACGCATCTGTACAGACCTTCATAGCGCTACCGCCTTGTTCTACCCTGAACTGTTTAAACTGGAACCAGGAATTGCCCATAACGCACTTATTCAAATGCCGCACGCGGCGAAGGAACGGTATCCGGCGGACTGAAAGCCCCGGCGAGGTATTTATAATGTGCCATCATGGCGATCATGCCGGCATTATCTGTACAATATTGGAACTGCGGAATATAAACGTTCCAGCCATGCTGCTGCCCCAGTTCTTCGAGCGCCTTCCGTAGCCCGGAGTTTGCGCTTACGCCGCCGGCGATGCAGATCTCCGTGATGCCGGTTTCCTGGGATGCCTTCACCAGCTTATTGGTGAGGATGGTGATGATCCGGTGCTGGATGGAAGCGCAGATATCGGCAAGGTGATTTTCCACGAACGCGGGATCTTTCGCTTTGTTTTCCTGCAGGAAGTAGAGGATGGAAGTTTTAAGGCCGGAGAAGCTGAAATCCAGCCCGGGGATCTGCGGTTCGGGAACCGGAAGGCTTTGGGATTTCCTTCTTTGGCGTATTTGTCGACCAGGGGCCGCCGGGGTACGGCAGTCCGAGGAGCTTGGCGGATTTATCGAAGGCTTCGCCTGCGGCGTCGTCCAGGGTTTCGCCGATGACTTTCATATCCAGCGGCCCGTCTACCCGAACGATCTGGGTATGCCCGCCGGAAACGGTGAGGCAGAGGCAGGGGAACGAAGGTTTAGGATCGTCGATGAAATTGGCGAGCACGTGCGCCTGCATATGGTGGACGCCGATGAGCGGCAGGTCTAGCGCCAGGGCCATGGATTTGGCGAAGCAGCTGCCGACCAGCAGGGAGCCGATGAGGCCGGGGCTTTGCGTAAAGGCGATGGCGTTGAGTTCTGCCGGGGTGATGCCGGCCTTTTTGAGGGCGAGATCAACCACGGGAACGATGTTCTCCTGGTGCGCGCGGGAAGCCAGCTCGGGCACTACTCCGCCGTATTGCTCGTGGACGGCCTGTCCGGCAATGACGTTGGATAATACTTTCCCGTCGGATATAACGGCTGCACTGGTATCGTCGCAGGAGGATTCTATGGCAAGTATATTAACCGGCATAAGTCCGCGAAGTTACGCCAAAAGGGCGGGAAATGGATGAAAACTAACGTTGCACCGGGTAGGTACCGGTGGTATTGGTGGTTTGGTTGCCCTGCGCAAGCGAGCTGCCGAACACGGTTTTCAGCAGTTCGGTCACCCGGGCGGCGGGGTCTTTACGGATCTTTTGCTCCTCCACCCCTACTTCATGGAAGATACCGCTGATGGCGCGTTCGGTAACGTAGGCGGTGAGGTCGGTATTGACGGGTGTTTTGGAGAATTTGTTATAGACAGTGAATACGTCTGCCCAGTATTTGGTAGCGTCAACTTTTTCAGGGCGTTGTTGATGACGGGACTGAAAGCGGAGGTCAGCGCGGCGGTAGTTTTCTGTTTGAAGTAATTGGTGGCGGCAAAGTCTCCGCCGCGGAGGATACCGATGGCATCGGTGATGGTCATTTGCTTGATGGCGTTCACGAAGATGGGCGCGGCTGATTTGGCGGCTTCTTCCGCCCCGCGGTTCATGGCAAGAACGGCCTTATCCACTACACTGCCCATTCCCAGGCTGCGCAGTGTGGATTCCACCTTCTGGGCTTCGGGCGGCATGAGGATTTTAAGCATGGCATTGGCGAAGAATCCGTTGGTCGACGACAGGCGGTTGGCGGAGTTCTGTGCGCCGATGGTGAGGGCTTCTTTGAGGCCCGCGGCGATCTGAAAGCTGTTCGGCTGGCCGGTAGTAGTGTTGGGCAAGGTGCTGAGGATCTGCTGCGTGGTCTCGCATCCCGAAAATAACGCTACGCACAAGGCGCCGGCGAGAAGTGAATGTTTCATCGGTTGATTTAAATTGGGTGCAAAGATATGGTGCGAAGGCAATAGGTGTGCCAAAGGTGAAAACTCATCTTTCCTTAATCATTACTCCATCCGAATTGCGTGGCACTTTCTGCATTGTCCAGCAACGCACCCATCCAAAGCCTAAACATATATCCGGGAACCCTGACCTTTCCATTAATTACCGTCAGCGTTTCACCGACGATAAAGTTATGCAACGCTGGCCGTATCTCCGGTGGAACATCTTCGAGGTAAACAAATGGCTGTCTTTCAAATTCCATCAATGTTGCCAGGCAAGTAACGCTGCAATTTTTCATAACAATTCAAAGTTTATCATTAAACAATGAATGTAATGACGCAATCAATGCGAAACTTTTTCGAAGTAAGTTTTAATTACTCCGTATCGCCACCACGGGGTCCATACGGCTGGCGCTGTACGCCGGGATAAACCCTGCTATGATCCCTACCACCCCGGATATCGTGAGGCCAAGGATGATGTTCCCCATGGACAGGCCGATCTGGAACGTGCTGAACAGGTTCTTGGCGATCAGCGCGCCCCCGTATACGAACAGCAGCCCCAGGCCGCCGCCTACCATGCAGAGGATCATGGATTCTATGAGGAACTCGGTTAATATAACGCCCGGGCGGGCGCCGATGGCCTTCTTCAGGCCGATAATATTCGTTCTTTCCTTTACCGTCACGAACATGATGTTCGCGATGCCGAAACCGCCCACCAACAATGCGAACGCCGCGATCATCCAGCCGCCTGCATTGATGTAACCGAAGAGGGTCGTCAGCTCCCCTTGTACGGTGGTGATCTCGTTGAGGGCAAAGTCGTTCCCGTCTGCCGGCTTCAGACGGCGGATTGCCCGCATGGCGCCGGTGAGGTCGTCTTTCAGCTGAGCGGTGGCGATGCCATCGGCCGCGCGGACCAGGATGGTGGTGTTGGTGTTCCAGTTGCGCTCGTCCACGATGGTGCGGGCGTAGAGATAGTTCATGAGCACGCAGTCATCGTTCAGCACCCCGCCGATCATGCTATCGCCCTTCCGTTTCAGCACCCCGATCACGCGGCACTTCCTGTCGGATACGCGGATCTCCTTTCCGATGGCCAGTTCGGCATTCCCGAAGAGCCCTTCGGCAATGTTCCAGCCCAATACTATCGCATTGGAACTGCTGTTGAATTCCGAGGACTGAAATACCTTCCCGCAGCCAGCTCGATGGTCTGCATCTTATCGAGATCGGCGGATGTGGCGATGAGGGCGACCTGGTCCATATAATCGGAGCCGTATTCCACTTTGCGGCCGCCGGTGGAAAAGGTGAAGGTCACCGCGTCTGCCGAGCCCACTTTATCGCGGATCTGGCGTACTTCCTGGTATTTCGGCTGGGGGCGGTTCACATACTGCCACCATTCCCCGCCACCGTCCCAGGGCCATTTCTCTACATAAATTACGTTGGTTCCCAGGGAATTAAGGTCTTTCCGGATGGAAGACTCCATGCTATCCGTCACCGTGAGCACCGCGATGATGCAGAATATACCGATCGTGATGCCCGGGAGGGACAGGAAGGTGCGCAGTTTATTGACGCGCAGCTCCTGCAGCGCCATTTTCAGACTGTTCCATAATATCTTGAGGGAAGATAGCATGAACCAAAAATAACATATAAACCAATGCCAAACGCCTTTGACCCGCTCCTTTTTCCCGGAAAAATGTACCTTTGCAGCCATTTGTAAAACGATGAAGTACATCAACGAGATCAATAAAAGGAAGACATTCGCGATCATCGCCCACCCGGACGCCGGTAAAACCACCCTCACGGAGAAGTTCCTCCTGTTCGGCGGCGCCATCCAGACGGCGGGCGCGGTGAAATCCAACAAGATAAAAAAACATACCACCTCCGACTTCATGGAGATCGAACGGCAGCGCGGTATCTCCGTAGCTACCTCCGTAATGACCTTCGAATACCGCGATATCCTCGTTAACCTGCTGGATACCCCCGGTCACAAGGACTTCGCAGAAGATACCTACCGTACCCTCACCGCTGTAGACAGCGTGGTACTGGTGATCGACTGCGTGAAAGGTGTGGAAGAACAGACCAAGAAGCTCATGGAAGTCTGCCGCATGCGCGACACCCCGTGATCATCTTCGTCAACAAACTCGACCGCGACGGGAAAACCCCTTCGACCTGCTCGACGAACTGGAAGAGCTCCTCAACATCCGCGTACGCCCCCTCAGCTGGCCCATCAATATGGGGAAAGACTTCAAAGGCGTATATAACCTGTATGATAAAAGCTTCGTGTCCTTCGCAGCCAACCGCAAGGCGACCGACGATGATATCATTCCCTGGCGGATCTTTCGAGCCCGCAGGTCGACGAGCTCTTCAACGTAGCCGACGCCGCCCAGATCCGCAACGATGTGGAACTGATCGAAGGCGTATACGATGAGTTCGACGCCCAGCCTTACCTGGAAGGGAAGCTCGCCCCGGTGTTCTTCGGCTCCGCCGTGAACAACTTCGGCGTAAAAGACCTGTTGGATACCTTCGTGGACATCGCCCCCGTTCCCCGCGACCGCGAGGCCAGCACACGCGAAGTAAAGGCGACGGAAGACAAGTTCTCCGGTTTCATTTTCAAGATCCACGCCAACCTGGATCCCCGGCACCGCGACCGTATCGCGTTCCTGCGGGTGTGCTCCGGGAAGTTCGAAAGGAATAAATACTTCCACCACGTGCGCCTCGATAAAGACGTGCGCTTCGCCAACCCTTACACCTTCCTGGCCCGGGAAAAGAACATCGTGGACGATGCCTATCCCGGCGATGTAGTGGGCCTTTTCGATACCGGCAACTTCAAGATCGGCGATACGCTGACGGAGGGAGAAGATTTCTTCTTTACCGGCATCCCCAGCTTCTCGCCCGAACTGTTCAAGGAGCTGGTGAACAAAGACCCGATGAAGACGAAGCAACTGGAGAAAGGTATCTCCCAACTGACCGACGAAGGCGTGGCCCAGCTCTTCACACAGCATAACGGCAACCGCAAGATCATCGGCTGCGTGGGCGACCTGCAGTTCGAAGTGATCCAGTACCGCCTGTTGCAGGAGTATGGCGCTTCTTGCCAGTTCAATACGCTTCCGTTCTACAAAGCCTGCTGGATCACCGGCGACAAGAAGAAACTGGAGGAGTTCACCCGCTTCAAAGGCGCTAACGTGGTGCAGGATAAGGACGGGCACCTCGTTTACCTGGCACAATCGGAGTGGTACCTCAATACCGAACGCGCCAACAACCCCGACATCGAGTTCCACTTCTCGTCGGAGATCCACAAATAAGCAATCATCGCTATCGATACAGAAAGACGCCGCCCAACGGCGTCTTTTTGATTGTGCAAGAGGGCGCCTGCACCAGCAAGACAAAAAAATACCGCCCGGATTTCCCGGACGGTATTTAAAAATGTAAAGCAGCTCAAAGGACTACAGCAATTTATCCATTGCCTTGATCGAAAACTGCCTTCTAACCTAAACATGAAATCCCATGGAAAAATTTGAAACCAACTTTTTTGGGGTCAATCTTCAATTGCACTCTTAGCCTATGTGTTCTGTCTGGTCATAAATTTCTTTCGCCACCAGGCTTCCGGCAATTCGCCATCCGCATGGTTCAGCTTGTAGCAACCGTTCAAAAGTAGGGAGAAAAGATATCCAAAGTGCAAAACCCATGACATATTTATGCCTGCCATGTTTGTGCCAAACGATTGCATACTAGCGAATTACAGCACCTTCACTGATCGTTATTCCTCCCAGTACCATGCTGTAACCAGCCGTACCGGCCCTAATAATCCTGAGGCCAGCAGCGGGTCTTCCGCGCGGTAATTATTCCAGGTAGCAAACGTGCTCCGGCTGCCGGGGTTAGGGCGGTTCTCCAGGAACCACTCCGGCAATGAGGCGATATAATTTGCTGAAGTGTATTCATTTTCCGGCGGCAGTAGTTCGTCGCCGATCTGGCGGTTGGGCCATAGCGTGGCTACCTGTATGCGAAGGTAGTTGGCGCCGGACTTCAGGAATTGGGTTATGTCCAGCATATATGGCTCCTTCCAGCAGATGCCGGCGTCCTTTCCGTTCACTTCCACTTTCGCCACCACTTCTACCCTGCCAAGATGCAGCCAGATGCGCTTCCCTTGCTGTAACGCCGATTGCTTTACCTGGATGCGCTTTTCATATACCGCCACTCCTGAAAAGTGCCGCACGCCCATATCGGCATGCAAATGCAGGGAGGATAATGCCGGCAATACCACGGCATCCGGCGCGCCCCTGCCTTCCTCGAAACGCACCTTCCAGGAGCCTTTCACGGCCTGCACCGCACACTTATCCGTAACGATGATTTCCTTGCCATCTACCGCATATCGTCCGTTTTGCCAAACCAATGCAGCAAGACGGTCGTTTTGCCGTTGCAGGTCCAGACCCTCCGGAAGCCCGGGCGCAGGAAGCCCCGCGGCATAAAGCGCCCCGATTTGCTGCAAACCCAGCGCCGTGTGGTGCAGCTTCGGCGTGGTCTGGTTCCCTTCAAACACGCTGGAATACAATTCCCCGCTTGGTTTGGTGCCTACTCCCGGCAAGATGGCAAACCCGCTGGCAACGGCGCTGCCCGCCAGTTTCCCGTTGATATATAACGAAGGCGCACCATCCCGGTAAACGGCTACCACGTGCGTCCATCCGGAAAGGGGTTGTTGAACGGAAATAACGTCTTTTGCAAAGTAAGCCGCTCCTTTCGTGCGCTCGCAAATCCGCACCTGTTGCTGCCCTGCGGCAATGCCAGCACAGGCAAACCCCCTCCCGCCTATATCCTCTCCTTCCGGAGGGTAAACCACATAACCCTTGCCCGGCATGGCAAACGTATCCGGCTTGATCCATGCTTCTATGGAAAAGGTATTCCTTACGTGCATCCACTGCGTAGCCGCAGGCATCACTGCCGGGCGGGACTCCGCAATGGTTTTCCCGTTCAGCGTCATGGACTGAATACCACGCCTGTTGAGTGGCTTGCGGAATACAACGATCCATGATCCTGCCGGAGAGAACGTCATCGGCATACGGATGCCGTGCGCCGTTTCTTCATACATGGCCGCTTCCGCGATACTGCCGTCCTCCGCGTTCCAAAGCTCCGGTTGCCGGCCTTTCACCCGGAACTCCGCCGTAATGCGCTCCGGCCTCCGCAAGCGGTTGCTCACAAAATAAATATCGGTATCGGACGTCTGGCGATGTGTGAACCGGATGGCGGCATCGCGCTGGGTGGAAGTATATTCGAAATCGGGCGGTAGTTGAATGATGTCCGCCAGTAACTTACCACGGTATATCGTCCCTTTGCCAAGGCGTCGTTCTTTGATGTAAATGCCATCCAGGCCGCCCCACATCTCGTTGACCAGGGATTGAATTGCGGTACTGTCTCCGCTTTGCCCGGGAGCGGATTCCGGCTTTTGTTGACCGCCAGCAGCATACCCGCATCCACGAGTGCTTTCAGTTTTTGCAATACAGGCAGGGAAACCCTGTTCAATGAGATCAGTACCATCACGCGGTAACGCATACCGCCCGGGAACACGATCCGGCCGTCCCCGATCCTGATATCCTGAAACAGCGCATCCGGCCCGATTACATCCGCGCCGTAGCCTGTTGGCCGCGAAGGGGTGACGTGGTCGATGTCGGGGATCGTGGCGCCGGGCTCCTCGCCTTTGAAGAACACGAAATCTGCCGCGTAATGCCCCTGTTGCAGCATGTACTGGGTGCGGGTGAGGTAATTCGTCCAGCCGGAAGCGAAGGGCGCCCAGGTATTGGTACGATCGAAGTGCGTCCCGAAGTGCGCCATGGAAAAGCCCGGCGCTCCGTAACGGTAAGGCTGATGCACCATGGTATGCAGGGTCAGGTGGTTGATGCCAATGGCGTAAAAATGGTCGCCCTGTACTTTGAGGGCGTAGGGGTATTCCGTCCAACGCGTTGTTTCAGGCAAACCAGTAAACGCCTCCGCGCCGATGACCGGCTGGCCGGACGCGTGCCCGGCAGACAGCGCCACCGACACGGTATTCATGGTCCCTGGCGAATAACGCGCCCAGTATTCTCCCATGGGGCGGTCCAGCTCGCCGGCGATCTGCAGGCTGTCGAACATCCCGTCGCCATAGGGTTCTCCCCAGAGGTGCCATCCTTTCGCTATGCAATGCGCTTTGAAGCCGGCGTAGTATTCTTTCGCCACGAGGGTGGCTTGCGTTTCCCGGAAGTCGAACAGGAAAGAGTTGGTGGCGTCCGCGTCCTCTACGATGCGGCCTGTAAGTGCAGGCAGCCATTTGACCAGTCATAATGTTTCCGTTCCCGGAATTTCTCCGGCATGCGCCGCGTCCAGTTTTGTACGCCCACTTCCCAGCTGTCGATTTCGATACCGCGGAAGGCCGGCAGCGGGCGGAGGGCATTGAAGAGTGTTTCATCCATATGCCGCCACCAATCGTCTACCGCTTCCCGGCTGAATTTGTCGAGCTCCAGTCCTACCCCGGCCGCGGGCTGCGAGGCGCCAGACTGTCCGGTAGGCGTATGCCCGATACGCAGGATCGTCCAGTTGCCGGGCGGCGCTTTCCATGCCAGGGTGCCATCTGCCCGCAATTGATTTGTGAGGTCTAAGACCTGGTCTGCCGGGATACCTTTTTCATCGGCGGGTTCCGGGGCCGCAGACGGCATGTATTGATAATAATTCGCTTTGCCCGGCCAGTTGAACACACCGCTGTGCAGGTGCCATTGCACGTCCGACAGCCAGGTGCTGTTATTTGTTTTCAGCCGGAAAAACTTTGCCCGCACGGCAGGGAAAGACACTGCGCCGGGCGCATTCATCTTTCGCAGCTGTGGCATGGCTATGGAGCATACGGGGGCGTAGCGGATGCCGTCGAACGATGCGTCGAGCTGAAATGTAGGCGGGTTATCCGGCGGACCGTTATACACATCGGCCGGAGGCTCGGGCCTGCGCCAGATAGTGAGGGATTGAAAGCTGGCAGCGGTTTCGAACTCGAATACCAGTTCATCTTCTTTATTGAAACGCACAGCGGTTTCGGGATCCTGATCGAAGAGCTGCGGGGCTCTATCCATGGTGCCGTTTCGCAGGATCCTGCGCAATGGAGGAACGGAGTTTCCGGAAAAGCCAGGACGGCGATATCTTTATAATAACCCAGTTTTGAAAAGGGTTGCGGGATGGAATGTAAAGTTTGACCGGGTACGGCTTCTGTCGTGCGCCAGACGAGTTGTTGCATGCTTTGGTGCGGCTGCACGAATGCGCCGCCCGTTCCGGAAAAGCCGGCGGAATTATGCAGGGTGATTTCCAGGCCGAGGCGTTCCGCTTCGCGCATGGTGTGTACGAGCAAATCGCGCCAGGTGCGCTGCCCATATCTATTGGCCCGCGCGGCGGCGGCTTCCACATTAAACAGAATGGCGCCGCCGAGTCCCATGGACTGCATCGCCTCCAGGTCTTTCGTGATCCCTTCTGCTGAGATATGCCCGTTCAGCCACATCCACATTACCTGGGGCGGAATTGCGGGGCGGGGCGCAGGAATGAGGCGGGGTCTATACCAGCGGTGCGGCTTTCACTGTGCGCGAGCGAGGGCCATACCAGCATACCCGTTGCCGTTATCATCGAATGCTTCAGGAAGTCCCGTCTTTTCATAACGGCAACATACAGAATTTATGGGGAATGAAAAAACGGCAGGCCGGAATGCGCCGGCCTGCCGTTGAAGACGCCCGGTAACTGGCGTTAATGGCAGAGATAAGGATTGTATACGAAGTATACCGTATTTGCCTTAATATCATCGTCTTCAAAGAAGTCACCGGCATAGTAACTCCCCGCAGCCCTTGCGGCGGTTAGGGTACCATAGCCCGGCCAGGAGATCGCATCCTGATTGCCATACCCAGGCATCAGCACGGCTGCCCTGGACCGCATGACGCCTGTAGATGCGTCTCCCAGGTCCACATACACTGCAATGACAAGATTGTCGCTACCGGCATTTCCCATTGCATCCATTGCCTGCGAGGCGGGATAGAAATCAAAGAACTTGCCTACCATCGTGTGTAAATGCGTGACCATAGCACCATATTCGTTGATGGCAGGAAGATAGGGCCCGCCGTGGGGTGCAACGAGCGCATTATATGTTTCTCCCATCAGCCGTGCAGTTCCTTCGTAAGAAAGTGCTGAATAATAGGCGGACAACACCTGAGGGTCCATATAGATTGTTTGCGGAGACCAGGGCAAGGAGATGGGGTGCTTCTCCTGCTTTTCTGAAAGCGTCTACAATAGCTTCCGTTTCAGTTTTCCATTTTTGTTCAGCTGGCGTGGGCGGTGAACAAGGCGTTACACACACGGGAACACCTGGGCTCATACCGGAACATTATTCAGATTAAACAATGCGGCTGGTAAAACAAGATTACCAGCTGGGGTAGCAAAAGATACCATACCGTTATATAACAAAATAGACACAAGGCAACAGTCCATCGTGGCAGCGGCCTTTTCATCCTTAAGCTGCACAGGCTGTGCTTCGGGCGTGTGTTGTTTGCTACAGGCGCTGGCAAGCAGGCACAGTACAACTATAGCAAATCTCGTGGAATGCATCATTTTTTTCATAGGGAATTAAGTTTTGGGTAAATAAAGGGTTACAGGTTAACATGGGTTTCCGGGCGTCTTGTCTATTAAAAATAGAACTTAAATCCGATAAAAGAAACCGGGCAAGTAAAAAAAAAGCTCCGGGGAACCGGAGCCTTTTTCGGTACGTTATTGTGATAACAAAAGATGCGTTAAGATCAGTTACCGAAAACGATCACGCCTGTAACCCTGGGCCTGCGCGGTAATGGCGGCGGAGGGGGCGGCGGCGGGAAGGGGTATCGTGGCCTTACCACTACCACTCTTTCCCGGCGATCATACCGGCGGTAATCATGGTGATGATGATGCCCGCGGTGCTTGTGTTTGTAGTGACCTCTTCCACGGCGGTCATCGTCACAATCATCATCACGGCGGTAATCTCTGTCTCTGTCATAACGGGATTCTCTGTCGTACCTTCCATGTTGCGCCTGTGTGGCATAGGCGGCTCCGAGGAGGAGCATCAAGAGGAGTAGCTTCTTCATAGCCTGCTGGTTTTAGTTCTGGCCCGTTCCGTGCATCCCCTTTTGATGTTGGCGGTTGCCGTTCCGGACTTGCATACGTAAATTCAAGAAGTATGCCAATGTAGATATTTCTCCCCAAAGCCTTTCCCCAATAGTGTTTCGCACTTACACACTTTTTCGCGCACTTCATCCGCCAAAATATTCCGCATAAAAAAAGACCGTCGCGAAAGACGGTCTTTTACTTTTTCTATTTGGACTTGATTGGGGGCATTGTTGTGGTGACAATTATGCAACCATCGTGCCAAAGTATATTACATGCGGAAACATTTTGAAAAATTCGTACTGCGGTTCCCGCCCGAGCTGCCGCCGAGGCGATACAGGAATGTGATACCGGTGAATGTGTACCAGTCCTTGTACTTGGCCGAACCACGCTTCGTGCCATCGAGCGGATAAGTACCGCCGTGCACCTCATCCCCTCTCCAGGCCCAGTCTACCGCCTGCTGGCCCCTTTCTGCCAGGAGAGTGTTGTAATCCACGTAAGTGGTGCTTACATCATCGAGGTAATCTGTGAAGGTCGGCCGCAGGCCCAGCTCGAAACCGATGGTAAACTTATCGGACAGGAGGTATTTAAAACCTACGCCGAAAGGGATGGAGATCTGGTGCAGGGCATACTGTCCGCCGCGTTCGGGATACTGCGGGAGCCCCGGCCTTCGGTGCTCAGCCGGCGCAACGGAACACGGGCGCCTGAAGAATCCTTAGCCGAAGGGTAAAAGCTGAACAAAGCGACGCCTCCAAAAATGTAAGGGGTAAATCCTTTATCGTCGATATCCAGGATATTGAGCTCCGCGCCGACATGCCCTTCCCAAATGGGCGAGCGGAAACTCAGGTTACGGGCTTTCAGGGATGCTTCCGAATTATTCTTATCGTCTGCCTTGATCAGGCCGAAACTGAAGCCCCGCGCAGGGTAAGCCACCTGTTCATGTCCCGCTTCACTAACAGTCCGATCATCGGCCCCGTGGTGGTGAAATCAACGCGCTTCTCCGTGAGATCGCCGTTGTAGTTGCTGATCCCGGCGGTTCCTCCGATATGCCAGTCCTGTGATTTGGATACAAAAGGGGCAGCAAGCAATAATACAATGCCGGTGATTCTTTTCAATTTGATAAGGTTTTACGGTGACTGAACTATACAACGACACAAACCGGCAAAAAGTATCCGGGTCCATACGCAACCGGGCACGAAATTATACATTTTTTCTCTTTCATTATAATTATACATATATGATTTACAATACTTCCGGGAAGGCGCTTCATTTTATACCTTATTTTTGCCGCAGGTACGGAATTTGAAGCAGCTGTTTAACCTTTCACCATATAAAACTGTAATTAATACGTGAATACCCCCGCCGGAAGAAAATTTTTCGCTGGATCATAGGAATAGTGCTGACGATAATTTTGTTGCCCGTGGTGTTGCTCCTCTTACTGCAACTGCCGCCGGTACAGAATTTCATGCGCGGAAAAGCCGAATCGTACCTGCAGCAGCAACTGAAAACCAACGTCCGCATAGGCGGGCTCCGCTTCTCCTGGTGGAATGCCATGAAGCTCACCGACGTGTATGTGGAAGACACCCGGAAAGATACGCTCCTCTCCAGCGGCGAGCTCTCCGTGAAGTATAACCTCCTGTCGCTCCTCCGCAATGAGATCAACGTACATACCCTTCACTGGGAAGATGCCGTGGTAAATGTATACCGCCCCGGAACGACTCCGCCTTCAACTACCAGTTCATCATCGACGCATTCAGCTCACCGGGGCCCGGCCCGAAAGAAGACACCCTCATCGAGGAATCCGGCACCACCCTCAAATACCAGATTGGTTCGGTGCAACTGGAACGCATGTACGTGCGGTTCAACGACAGTCTCGGCGGCATGCTCGCCAACGTCCGGCTCAATAAACTCGAAGCCCTGCCCGATACCCTCCAGCCGGAGAACGGCATCTATTACCTGAAGAACTTTGACGTGGACGGCCTCAACGCCAGCATCCAACAGTTATACCGCCCGGTGGCGGACCCTCCCCCTCCGCCGGTAGCGGACTCCGTGGCCGCCGCCGTGTTTAACATGGCCGTGCGCCAGCTCAATATCCGCAACACCCAATGGGCGTATTCGGATCAGAGCAGCGGGCTCGAGACCACCGGCGCCCTGGGCAAACTGGAGCTCCGCAAGATGCGGTTCAGCCTCACCGAAACCCTCATCGATGCCGACGAGCTGACGCTGGAAAAGACCACCGCCAGCCTCGATATGCGCCAGGCCCTGGACACCACCACCGCGTCGCCGGATACCTCTTCCCCCAATACCGGAAAGTAAAAGCCCGGCAGGTGAATATCCGCTCAACGGATTTCGCCATGAACAATCACATCGCTAAACGCATCGGTTTTAAAGAAGCCATCGATTATAATTACCTCGCCCTCACCGGCCTCCGCCTCGATGCCGGTGATATATATTATAGTGCAGACTCCACGCTCGTCCATGTCCGCGACGCCTCCCTCAAAGAACAAAGCGGCCTGGAACTGAAGCGCCTCACAGGCAAGGTACGCTACACGCCTAAGGAGGCGCAGCTGAAGGACTTCATCCTCCAGACCGGCGCCAGCCAGATCTCGGCCGACCTCCAGCTCCTCACTCCTTCCTGGGACATTATTTCCACCAACCCGGAACTGATGCAGGTAAAGGCGGATGTCCGCCCCTCCCAACTCACGTTACGCGAGGCGCTATACTTTGTTCCGGAAATGCGCAGCAACCCTTCCATGGCCCCGTTATGGAAAAAGCGCATCGACCTGAAAGGGAAACTGGGCGGCAGCCTTGCGAAGCTGGAGATCCCCGGCATCGAGGTCAAAGACAATGACAAGAACTACCTGTACATCAAAGGCGACGCCTACCAGGTCACCAATACCGATAAGATGGGGGCGGACATCACCACCCTCACCCTCCGTACCACCCGCCAGGGCATGCTCTCCTGGCTGCCGCCCAATACCCTGCCCGCAGGAGTGCAACTGCCCGGCCGGCTGGATGTAGACGGCAGCATCCGCGGCGGCATGCAGCTCCTCAAGCCTAACCTGGCCGTTAAGACAGATATGGGCAATGCGGACATCCGGGGCGAAGTGGCCGATTTCACGGACATGGACAAGATCCGTTACCAGCTCACCCTCGACGCCCGCAACCTGCAGGCAGGCAGGATACTGGGCGATACCGCCATGGGGAACCTCAGCGGCAAGGTAACGGCAGACGGCCGCGGCACCGACCCCAACAAGGCCCGCATCAAAGCAGGCGTCAACATCTATTCGTTTGCCTATAACCGTTACACCTATAAGAATATCCTGCTCGACGCTACCCTCATCAGCGGCGCCTATGCCGCTAAGGGTAGCGTCCGGGATACGAGCGTTCAGGCACGGTTCGACCTGAAGGGCCGGCTCGATACCCTCCACCCGGACATCGTACTGCGCGCCGACCTGGACAAATTCGATCTCATGGCCACTAACTGGACCACCAGTCCCCTGGCCATCCGGACCTGCCTGGAAGCGGAAATCTCCAATCTCAGCCCCCGCAAACTGGAAGGCTTCGCGGCCATCTCCAAGATCCAGATCGCGGATGATAAGGACCTTTACATGCTGGATTCCATCTTGTTAAAGGCAGGCGTAGTGGACGGGCTGCAAAGATCGATCTCACCGGGCCATTCGGGTACCTGACCGCAACGGGCGATTTCAACTACCAGACCTTTGCGACAGACGCTGCCAATATGGTCTCCCAACACCTTGAAGCGGCCACCACCGCGAAAGCCGCGAAGAAAGAAAAAGCCAATGGCTGCACTTCAACGGCAGCATCGTTATCCCGAAGTCCCTCGCCAAACTGCTCCCCGATATCGAACTGCGCAGGCCGCTGACACTGAACGGCCGGATGGACACCGACAGCAGCCTGCTGTTCGCAAACATCTCCGTGCCTGGCCTGCGGTATGATTCCTTCCGGGTAGATACGCTCGTGATGAACGTCAGCGCAGACACCAGCAAGATGGCGGCGGATATATTACTGGGCAGGCTCCGCCATCCGCAAATGCCCCTGGGCCGGACGCGGCTCGACCTCACCGCGGCCAATGGCCTGCTCGACTGGAACCTCGTCACCGGCCGGCGCAACAACCCGCGTTACAAGCTGGGCGGCCTGGTGCAATACGGGCAAAAGGACAGCCTGCTGATTTCACTCAAAGAAGACCTCGTCCTCAACCGGCAGGCCTGGAATGTGAGCGGGGATAATAAAGTGCTCATCCTGCATGGCGGCGTCGCCTTTGCGGACATCGGGCTGCAGCGGGGCGCGCAGGAACTGAAGATCACCACCGCCCCATTGGCCGCAGGCGCCTTGCTGCCCGACCTGACCGTTATGCTCAAAGACTTCCGCCTTAGTACCGTCACATCGCTCATCGAACAGGATACGGCCCTGGCGGAAGGGATCAGCAACGGTACCATTACCGTAAGCGATATCGAAAAGACGCCTTTAATTGACGGCAAGCTCACGATCGACAGCCTGGCCGTAATGGGCTCCTCCCTCGGCCGCCTGGCGCTGACCGCCAACACCAATGCAGAGAAGGCGGTGGTGCTGGACGCATCGCTGACCGGGCAGGGCAACGACAACGACCTCAAAGTAACCGGCACCTACGCCGATGTCATGGATATCCGCCTCGATATTAAGAAGCTCAACATGCAGAGCGTGCAGCCCTTTACGTTCGGGAACGTAACGGAGTTGAGCGGCTACATTAATGGCAACGCCACCTTGCGCGGTACCATGGACGATCCCGAGATACGCGGCAGTATCCATTTCGAGAAGGTTGCCGGGCGCATCGCCATGATCAACAGCCTTATGCGCCTGCCTTCGGAAGACATTACGCTCGATGAGACAGGTGTTAAGTTCAACAACTTCGTGGTTGCCGACAGTTCAGGCAACGAAGCGGTGATCACCGGCGATATCCGGACCAAAGACTACGAATCCTTTAACCTCAACCTCGACGTCAACGCGGAGAACTTCCAGGCGCTGGGGCCGGCGGACCCGAAGAATAAAGACCAGTTCTATTACGGCCCCGCCTTCGTGGACGTAACGGCACAAATCCGGGGCACCCTCGACCTGCCGCGGGTACAGATGAAAGTGAAGCTGCGCGAGAAATCACAGATCACGGTGATGATCCCGGAAGAAGAACCGGGCATTGCCGACCGGGCGGGCGTCGTCCAGTTCATCGACCCCGCCATGTGGCTCGATACCACGCTGCGGCCCAAGCCCGATACCAGCGGGCGCACCTCCGGTCTGAAAGGCTTCGTGGTGAGCGCAGACGTGGAAGTAACGCCGGAGTCGACCATGAAACTGATTATTGACCAGTCGAACGGCGACTTCCTGGAGGTTAAAGGCACCGCCACGCTCAACCTCACCATGGACCCCTCCAGCAAGATGAGCCTCACGGGCCGCTACGAGATCAACGAAGGGAAATACGCCATGTCGCTCAACCAGCTGATCAAACGGGAGTTCCAGATAGAAAAAGGCAGCACCATCATCTGGACCGGCGACCCCATGAGCGCCGACGTGAACATCAAAGCGCGGTACGACGTGAACCCCGTAGCCGGCGATCTCGTAGAAGACGCCATGGCCAATGATACCGGGAACAAGAACCGCTACCGCCAGAAAGTGCCGGTGTATGTATACCTCAAGATCACGGGAGAGCTCCTCAAACCCAACATCGCCTTTGAACTGGATATGCCCGAGCGGGAACAGGGCGTGCTGAACGGCGTAGTGTATACCCGCATCAAACAAATCAACCAGGTGGAATCGGAACTGAACAAACAGGTGATGGGCCTGCTGGTGCTCAACCGGTTTATCTCGGATAATCCATTTGAAAGCCTTAGCAGCGGCGGCAACCCGGCGGAAGACATTGCCCGCAACTCCGTGAGCAAGATCCTCTCCCAGCAACTGAACAACCTGGCCGGCAGCCTCATCAAAGGAGTAGATATCAACTTCGACCTGGAAAGCGAGAAGGGCTATAACGATGCCGGCAGCCAGGAAGAAAACACCAATCTGAAAGTAGACGTTTCCAAACGCCTGTTCAACGACCGCCTGACCGTCAGCGTAGGTTCCAACATCGGCATCTCCGGCGCACAGACCCAGGGGCAGGACGCCAGCTCCATCATCGGCGATATGTCTGCCGAGTACATGCTCACCGCAGACGGGCGCTACCGCATCCGGGCTTACCAGCGTAACGTGACGGAAGCCGTGATACAGGGGCAGGTAGTGGAAACGGGGCTGACTTTCATGCTGATTATGGACTACAATGAATTCAGAGAGATATTCGGTAAACAGGCCAAAAAGACCAAGGCGAAAAAATTGAGAGACCAATGACCAACAGCACAATCCGCATCCTTTCCATAGGGCTCGTTATACTGTCGGCCTGCTCCACCACCCGCACTGTGCCGGAGGGCGACCGCCTGTATACAGGTCATGATATCAACTGGAAACAAAAGAAGAAAGACCGGCCGAAGGATATGTCGACCCTGGAGTCGGGGATGGATGAAAGGGTCCGCCCCTCCCGCAACCGCCGTTTCCTTGGCATGCCCATCAAGCTATGGTTATACAACTTAGGCAACGAGCCTAAAGGAAAAGGCCTCAATCACCTGTTGCGCAACAAATGGGGCGAGGCCCCGGTGCTCCTCAGCCAGGTACGCCCGAGAAGGACCACGCAAATCCTCGAAAGCTATTTAGAAGACAACGGGTATTTCCAGGTGGATGTGGAAGACTCCATCCGGCTGCAGGGTAAAAAGAAAGCCAGCCTGAAACTGACGGTAGAGCCGGGGCACCGGTATACCATCCACCGCGTGCGGTTCGATACCGATACCGGCGTCATCAGTAAAGTAATTATACAAACAGCGAAGGAAACGCTCCTCAAACCAGACGATTACTACAGTCTTGACCGGATCAAGGACGAGCGCGAGCGCATCCATAATAACCTGAAGGAACAGGGCTTCTATTACTTCACGCCGGACTACATGCTGGTGCAGGTGGATAGTACGCTGAAAGGCCAGGTGGACCTATATGTGAAGGTAAAGCCCGGCACACCGTCTACCGCTACCCGGCAATACTGGATGCGCACGGTGGAAGTGTTCCCGAACTACGACCTCACGCGCGACAGTGCATTAAAGGCGGTGAAGGGGATGATATCGGCGGGTTTAAAGTCGTGGATCCGGATTCGTTGTTTAAGCCGGTTGTATTCAACCGCTCGGTGTTCCTGCAAGAGGATAGCCTTTACCGGCTGAGCGCGCACAACATTACCCTGCAGCGCCTGGTGAACCTGGGAGCATTCCAATATGTAAGGGGCAACTTCCGGCCCTTGCGCGATAGTTCATTGCTGGCTGCCAGGTTTTACCTGACGCCTTATCCGAAGCGGTCGTTGCAGTTTGAGGTGAGCGGTACTTCTAAGTCGAATGGGTTTGTAGGCAGCCAGATGAAGATCGTGGCGAGGAACCGTAACCTGCAAAAGAAGGCGAATATATTAGAGATCAGTTTAGGGGAGGTTTTGAGACGCAGGTGGGTGGTAAACAAACGACGCTTTCCACAAACGCATATAGCCTGAGCGGGGAAGTGGCGCTAACCATGCCACGGTTCTATACGCCGTTTATATATTTCAACCCTCGGACGCCCTATGTACCGCGTACACGTGTGAGCCTCAGTTATGAGTTGTTACGGAGGCCTGCGATGTATACCTTGAACGCGTTTACGGGCAACTATGGTTATATCTGGAAGCAAACCCGGTACCTGGATCACACGCTGTACCCGGTATCGATTACTTATACGCTGCCCTCGAACATTTCGCCGGAATTCCAGGTGGAGCTCGACCAGGACCCCGCATTGAAGAATTCCATTTCCAAACAGTTCATCCTCGGTAGTAATTATACACTCACCTTCAATAACCAGGATCCAGTCAGGTATCATTCATTCTTCGGTCAGTTCAACCTGGACCTTTCCGGTAACCTTGTCGGACTGTTTGCTAAGAAAGAAGAAACAGGGGCTAAATCAATCTTTGGGCAGGATTTCGCCCAGTATATCAGGGCCAACGTCGATGGCCGGCATTACTGGCGGCTGGGCGAAAAGCTGCGGTGGGTGAACCGGATTTATCTCGGTTACGGGTACGCTTATGGACGAAACGTAACCGATCCTACGATTCCACCCACGCTCCCCTTTATCAAACAATTCTTTACAGGGGGAGCAACAGCATCCGCGCGTTCAGGGCCAGACACTTGGGCCTGGCGGCAAGAACCCGCCCAACCCGAACGATCCCGCTACCAACATACTGCTGGCCAATGCGGCGGGTGATATTAAACTGGAATACAACTCTGAATTACGGTATAAGGTGCAAAAGCTGGTAGAGCTCGCGGCTTTCGTGGATGCCGGTAACATCTGGCTGGGTAAAGCCCCGCCAGACCCTGAATCCCAAAGCCAGGTATTCAAAATGAACCGGTTCTATAAAGAGATCGCCGTAGGAACTGGGTTAGGTCTCCGGATCGATGCCTCTATCCTGCTGGTCCGTTTCGATGTGGCCTTCCCGCTAAGGGAGCCGGTTTTTGATAAGGGCTTTCTCTGGCTGCCGGACGCAATTAATATCGGCGATTCAGAATGGAGGAAAAGGAACCTGATCCTCAACATCGCCATCGGCTATCCCTTCTAAAATACTACATGGGTGGCGGGACGTTAACCGGTCCCGCCGCCCCTTACTTCACATTTCACTCCAATTCATTACGCCCGAATCAACCCCTCACCCACCAACAATCTGAAATTTTTTTACATATTTTTTATATTTAATTACATTGCCACCTGTAGAAATAACATATTATTGATAATCAATAATTAACAACTATTAGCTTCCAATTCACGTAGATTATCAATTCACCCCAAAATAGCCCCCATAGCGGCTTTCATAAGCCCTATTTCATATTCGTATTTTTGTTCAATTAAGCTTTAATACTATATTTGTTATCCGGACCATTTTTCCGGGTGATACTGATAACTCATTATTCCTGTACCAAACGAACGCAGATGAAACGAATTTCTACACAACTCTGCCTTTTACTGCTGACCCTGATGCTGCCCGCCGCGGTGCAGGCCCAGCGCATATTCGATCAGCAGGATCCCCTTCCACAGCAATATTTCGAAAACAGATATCTCGGCAACCCCGCGTTGGCCGGGGCCGATACCGGTCTCAGCCTGAGCATGGGCTACCGCAAAGCCTGGAAAGAGACCGAAGGCGCGCCGGTATCTTTCGCGCTTACCGGTGACTACCAGATGAGCCGCACGCTCGGGGTGGGCCTTTCGGTATTTAATGACCAGGCTGGTCCGCTGAAGCAGACCCGCGTAGCTATGTCTTACGCTTTCCATACGCCCCTCAATGAAGAAGGCACGGAATTCCTGCACATGGGCGCCAGCGTTTCCCTGGATAATAAACGGGTGGAAGACCTTAAAGCGGGCTCCCCTGAAGAGAAAGCCCTCAAAGGATATGAAGGGTATAAAAACGCCATCGGGGTAGATCTCGGTATTGCCTATACCAACGGCAACCTTACGCTGCAGGCCTCCATGCCCAATGTGACCCGTACGCTGAAGAACATCGACGAGAAAGAGCCCCGTGGCCAGTCGACCTTCGCCGTTACGGCCTCTTACAAGTTCGGCACCCGCAGCTATAAGATATCCTCCATCGAGCCGCTGATCAGCTTCCGCCCGATGCTGAACTCCAACAGCGTCGTGGATGCCGGCGCCAGGGTTTGCTTCGCCCGCAACCTGGTGAATGTGTTCGGTCTTTATCACAGCAACAAGGCGGTGACCGGCGGTATCGGGTTCCAGTTCAAGAATTCCATCCAGTGCAGGCCAGCTATACCAACCAGCGCTCCGGCCTCGACGCCTACGGCGGCAACTTCGGCCTCGGCATCAAGGTGCGGCTGTTCAACTAGTCTCCAATTTAAATTAACATACAGCAACCCGTTATGCGTCAGCAAATTCGCTCCGCGTAACGGGTTGTTTGATTTGTAGGGGTTTGATGATTTATGCCGGATCGTTCCAGGGATAGAAGGGCACCAGCGAGGACGGCTCCAGGCTGCCGTTGTCGATGGGGTGGCAGAGGAAGCCATCTGATTGCGCGGCCAGGCTGAAGTCGGTTTGCCCGGTGTAGGACATGGCCCTTACTTTCATGCCATTACGGTGAAATGTCAGCGCCGGCACGAACTCATCGTGCACGGCAACCGGCGTACGGTGCTCCGCAAAGGGGAGCATCCAGGGGCGCAGGGTTTCATATTCCAGCAGGCGCGGATGTACGATTCCAGGAATAGCCGGGAAGCCACCTGCACGGCAAAGGGATTAGAAGGCATGAGCATGACCCGCGTCTTCGTTGGACTATACCCGAACCAAAATGCCTGGCAGGGATGCGCTTTCACGCGGTTGAAGATCTGCTCCACGCCCGCATCCGTAAAGATCTTCGGCGGAATATTGCCACAGAGCACCAGCAGGTCAGCATCCAGGGATTCTTCCACTGCTTTCAGCAGGGCCGGAGAACCTGCCGCAACAATATATTCATCCCTCAAGACAGCCCCGAACTTCGCGAGCGTACCTTCCACCGTTAGCCGGTTCACTTCCGGCACGGTCCGCCCTTCCCCTTCTCCAACGCCAACGAAGACGACGGAAGGCGGCGTATATACGGTGATGTTGGGAATATGGGCGTGTGCGAGGGCCGCAATGTGGCGGGAAGAAAGCAGGCTGCCGGGAGCTGGCAGGAGGATCGTTGAACCGTTTTCGGATGAGGGTAATGCCGGAAGGTCTGCCAGCACCCTGCCCGTTGCGGCTGCCGTGGCTATCGGGGATTTCCCCAGCTGGTCCGGCAGGCGGCGATTTGCTGTATGGCGGCGGTGACACTGATCATAAAGCGGCGGCGGTTTTAAGGTCCTGAGGCAGAGAGCGCCAGACGGCTTTCACATACATGCAAGTTGGTTTGCCGCCGGTCTCCCCGCCTCGGGCCATCCAGGCAAGGGACATCACATTACAATTCATGCTATTCAATCAGATTCGATATAAAAATAGCTTTTTTAACGTCACGACTAGATATTTCTATCAGTTCACTTTAATTATTTCACTTTTATTCAAAATGCAGACCATTTATTGCATATTTATTGGCAACGATATTATATGCTATTTTAATTAATACGTATTCCAGGGCATTAAAAAGCCGCCGGTTGCTAAGCAGCCGGCGGCTTTATCTATTGTATAGCGCCACTAAAAATTATATCCGACCCTGAATTTCACCGGATCTGTCCGGGAACCTGGCTGTTGTGCAGGAAATCGTACAACAGGGTCATATTGCCTTTGAGTTTATTATTGATCTTATATTTTTTTGGCGATGCCCAACAGCGCACTGCGCGTCCAGATATTGGAGTTGGCGAGCTGACCGGGATTGGTGAACGCGGCGTTGTAATTGAACTCGAAGCCGCCGTTGACGAAGAAGGTGCCTTTCAGCTTATAATCCGCGAACGACCGGATGCCCATCCCCTGGTGCGAGAACCGGATATTATTGAAGCCAGTGCCCATTCCCAGTTTATAGGAGGCCCCATGCCGATGATGCCGTTTTTATTGAATCGGTAGCCTACCTGTCCGGCGAAGTCGCCCGTAGAGGGGAAGAACTGGTTGGAACGCTGGAACTGGACGTTGGTACCAAACTCCAGCCGCGAAAGAAAGCTTTTGGTTTTCATTTCGTTGGGTTTGAAGTCGGGCATTTCGCCGGCGTTATCGAGATCGGGGAATTGCTTTTTCAGTTCGTCCATTTGCGAGCGGGCGGCATCCATTTGCTGGCGGATGGCTTGCGAGGCGTTGGGGCCTCCGCCGCCGATGCGCTCCTGGATGAGTTGTTCCACCTGTGCGCGGGTTTGAAGGCCTTCCAGTTGTTGTTCGACATTTCCCCCGCCGCCGGAGCTGGCGAGGTTGAACAGTCGCGCTATCTGGGAGTTGCGGGCCATGAAATCCTTATAGGCCGGGAGCTTCTGGAGCAATTCCATGGCTTTGGCTTCCGCCTTTTGCGGTCGCTGAAAACGGATTGATATTCTTTGAGTTGTTGGGCGTAATAGTAAGCTTCCTTATTGATCTTCTGCAGGTCTTTGGTCATGTTGGTATATTGACTTAGCTGCGATTTAAGGAGGTTGCGGCGTTCGCGGATATAATTGCGGACGTTTTCGGCTTGTTTGAGTTTGTCTTGCAGGGATTTGACCTGGTCGAGCGACTTCGTCAGTTTGCCTTTAGCGTCTCCGGCTTTCCCCAGCAAGCCTTTGGCGTCTTTGAGGAAGGTCAGGGAGTTCGTGAGGGTATCGAGGTAGCCGCCGGTGTTGCCGTTGAGGGCGCTGGTGATTGCCTGCGACTTGCCTTTCAGCTTGTTCTGCAGGTTTTCATGGAATCCAGCGAATTAGTGAAAATGTTTTTGGCGGCGAGGAGTCCACCTTCATGAGTTTAGCCTGGAGTTTTGCTCCTGTTTCATCATGCGGTTGAGTGCCTGTTCGGTCCGTTTTCGACCTGCCGTTCATATTTCCGGGATTTCTCCTGACCTGGTTGAGGTATTTATCGGGAGGGCCTGCGCTTTGGCGAGCAGGCTATCTTGCGCCGAGGTGATGACGGGCAGGGTCAGTAAACAAACAAGGCAGATGGTATAGAGACGCACGGGCAAAGGATTTACCCGTGGAAATTACAGCTTTTCCTCTTTAGTTTTTCTCTTTTTAGGTGTTTTTGTAAAACCCCGGTTTCGTTGACTACGTCGAGGTACATGAGCCCGTTTACCTGGTGGATGGTGCAGGAGATGAAGTAGCGGAATCGCTCTCCTACCTGGAAGTCCATGGTTACGGTGTCTTTCGCCAGTTTGATGACTTTTTGGGTTCGCCGAGGATGGCGGTCATCTGCGACTGGTTGGAGTTGGCGGGCACGGGGATCTGGAGGGCTTCCAGGACGCGGAGGGCCATGCCGTCGTGGTCTTTGGTGAAATCGAGAGAGATGGCACGGGTTTCATCGGGGAGCGATACGGGGCGCAGGAAGGTATTGAAGCCGCAGAGCTCCCCTACCCAAAGTTCCCCATGAAATCATAATCTTCCACTTCCTGGTAATCAGGACCGTCGTAGAAATCGCTCAGGCGAATGGCGTGAAAGTCCTGGTACGCAATAATATCCATACGATTGTCAGTTAAGTTATTGGCTAGTTGGTTGGGGCAAATCGGCATCCGCTGAGTAAGGGCGCAGGCTGCCGGGCAGCATCATGGGCATCATCGGACGTTCAGTTTGCATAGGCTGCGGGGATAGTAAAACCGCGGTGTAAATATATGGTTAATTCTTATATTTCAAAACGTCATGGCCTATCAACGCATTGATTATAAACATAATATATTATTATAAATATATGTCTAACTGCATCAAATGCAGTGTGGAATGATGAGTTAGGCCCTTCCAGACAAATTCTTCGTACTCCTACCCGCTTTAAATATTTTTAAAGATTTTTTCCCGTTGGCCTCTCGGTTGACCTTAGATGATGGCCATCTAATCTCCATTTAAATTCTTTAAAAACAGCATGGCCCCTCGATATATCCTACCTATATCCTACCTATGTCCTACCTATATCCTACCTATGTCCTACCCTTATAAAGGGTAAGATATAGGTAGGATATACTTACAATATTGGCACAACAAACCTGTGAAATTGCTAAAACATTAAGGCGGCAACTTTGTTATTAGAAGCAAACCAGACTATGGCTAAAGCAATATCCAATCTTGATCTGGCTGTCATGTTAGGTAACCTGACAGCCTATAGGCGAAGGGGATCAGACAAACTGATCCTTCGGAGACCTGGCGGCCCCTCTAAGAAGCAGATCATGGAGGATTATAATTTTGACGAAACACGGAAGAACATGTCCGACTTCGGCGCCTGCACTAAAGCGACGAAAGGGCTTCGTGACGCCATCCTCCCGTTGCTGCATTTGGGCGACCCGAACTTTACCGGGCGGCTGAACCAGTTATTCAAGAAAATCCAGCACATGCCTTCCGGAACCCTCCGTGGCGCCAGGAGCATTCCCTCTCCCGGCACCGCGATATGGTGAGCGGTTCACCCTGAACAGGAGCATCCATTCGAGTCCATTCTCCGGGATTACATCCCCGTTCAGGCCAACCGTGAGCAGCAGTCCGCCACGATCACCCTGCCGTCCATCGCACCCGGCATCAACCTGCGCCTGCCATGGAAAACGCCGTATTACAGGATTATCCTGTCGCTCGGGATTACGGGAGACATTCTTCACGGGAAACCGGGTTTGCCAGTACCTTCGACGGTTTCGGGCACGGGCGCTCGGCCGAGACGGAATGGCGGCACCAGGAGGCTAACGCGGGGTCGTCTCAGCTCACCGTTCAATTGTCCGAAACAGTGCCAGACAGCGCGTCATTTGTTGTGGGGATCGGTATTGAAATGGGGATGCCGGATAAATACGGCGAGATGCAGCGCGTTAAATATGCGGGAAGCGGTAAGATCCTGGAGATCTTCTGATCAGCCGACCATATCGGATTCAGAAAGCATCATCGCCAGAAGGACAAAAATATCCAGTTCCGGTGGGCCCTGCAGCTCTACCGTGTACTCGAATGGCGGTCCTGCCTGATGCATATTGATGCTTGCGGTGCCGACAGTTAAGCAACAACAGATATTTGCTGAGGAACAAACATCAATCTATTGCTTACAATATCATAGGAACACCCCATCAAACCAGGAAAATCTGAATCACAAGGCGCAAAACCAGCGACATGAAAAATATATGCAGAATCCTTTTGAATTCCAAAGCCGGCTATTGCGTCTGCAAGCTGACGCTTTACATCAAATACAACCGCCATCTTAACTGAATCTCCATTCGGTAATATTGCCCTTACATGCCACATTGCGTAATAATATCTTCTTTCTCCAGCCTCAACTTATTCATGAAGCTGCTATCAAATACACTTCTGCTATCCAATTCAAATACTTTAGCATAAATACCAGACGCCACTCTTGCCTGCTGCGCCATTGCGATGTAACCGGATTATATCTCAGGAATATCCATCTCTTCTATCGCTTTCAATGAATTAATATCCGCTGTAAGACTATTAACTATGTCTTCAATAAACGAATCATCTATCGATTGTAAAAACAAATACATCTTCATACCTTCCTATTCATCTACTTTATTTCCTGGAGGCCGTAATGCCACTTTATTCTCATCGTTTTGTGCTCGGCTCCAACTCTCAGCATTATGATAATAATTTACAATCAATGCGTTTTATTTAATTAAAGCGTGCGGCTCCTTTCCTTCATATATTGTTCGCTGGTGAAAATTCCTTTTTCATACGAACCTGGCGCATATGGCTCATGTCCATCCAAATTAGTCTTTCCCAACTTCCAAACCTCTCCTACATGCTGATGCTTTCTCTTGTATTTTCACTTCGCACATTCGATTAAGAAAGCCTAGCGTCTCGACTAAATCCATCTAAAAAATCTAGCCCCACCTTTTCAAAACACCCTTCAGGTATAAAAAATTCCTTTACAATTCCATTATTCAATTCACTCCAAATTATCCTTTCTCTGACCAATTCAGGCTCATCTATAAGTATCATCCCTATCTTATCTCTAAAACTATATTCACCCACTTCATCCAGCCAATGTTTGGCAGAGAGCTCGTGCATTTTATAATGAGATGTAGTAGACGTAAAACTACCGTCAAAAAAGCCAAAATAGACTAAATGAAAAAGCTCCTCTTTGGTCATTGTTGTTGATCCATGATAACGATGTCCTTTTTCACAATTAATAAAATCAGATAAAAAACTCGCTATGATAGATAAAGTAGAAATTTCCTCATAATTCCCAACCCTTTCCCCGTTAATCCAAAAACAAAAGTACCCATAGCAATAAGGAGCATGATAACTATCAAATTCCCACTGTATCGCAAATATTTTCTTATCTCCGTGAATTTTCATTCTTATTCGTTATTTACGTTTTTTAATCTCTCTTTTGCATATTCAGTCAAGTTCCTAACCCCATCGCCCTGATCACTTCTTCCTGAGAAGTGGGCATTCCCATCATTACTGCTACTATATCTATAAAGTATGCCATCCTTATTCTTCCCATACCAATTTCTAGGCTTAACCGGATCGTCAGGAATTGCTTCATTATACACTGTCTCTGCATCATCTGGCAAAGGGGTAGCATTTTGACCTTTCCGAAGCTTAACATGCTTCTCATTCACATGATATTTAGGCTTAGGACCGTCGTATCGCCGCTTAAATGTCAAGGGGAGCTCCTAACAATCGAGGATATAGAAGAGGCCGACTTCACAATTCCGGCGTAATCACTTATATCACTAACCGAAACAACATAATCTCTCGCCGTACTTTCAATCCTACTCTTATATTGAGCTGCTGTTTCAAATGTCTCCCAAACCCCTTCGGTCTGCAGTGGTAAATTATTCAAATCATACTCTTCAGGAATCCGCACCCATTCTCCCTTATACTGAACAAAATTAGCTTTAATGTTCACTTTTGAAATTGGAACATTAAAATCATGTCGAATGGCAATCTCGGTTCCTCCCGGAGCCGGAGGCAAAAGAGTTTGTTTTACTGTAATCTTTAAATTGGGATCTCGTTGAGCAAACGGCTGACCGTCTACTTTGAATTTAGTTTCACCATTTTCACTAGTATGCTTAACCGCGTAGAATAAAAACTCTGCCCCATCAAGATCTATCCCACTAATAGGAGTATTACTTGCAAACTGATAGGGTGTTAATTCAGGATAACCTTGAGATAGTGGATCAACGCTTAGGAACTTACCTACACGCGGATCATAAATTCGTAATCCATAGTCCTGCTGGCTTCCTCAATACCCTTCACTTCATTATCATTCTCCTTTCCATTAAACCCATACCTAAATCCAGAAGCTCCAACGTCCGCAAGTTGAATACCAGACTGATCCAAGCCATACCTGCCCGGCATCGGGCTACCAAAAGGATAATAATCCTGTTGGCTGACGATCGCCTTTCCATCGTTCATCACCGTCATCACATTCCCCAGGTGATTAGAAAGCTCGTACTGTTTGTTATTTGCATCCAACCAGGGATTAAGCGCCGTGTTCGGTGTTGTAAAGTTAATATTCGGTTTCCACAATCCGAGTCTTGAAGACCCGTAAAGTGTCTGCTCATCCCACATCACGTCTGCCGCAGCGCTGGCCTTGCTGTATACCGCCAGGGATTCCCCTGCGCATCCCTAACGTACCAGGTTGTTTTAGTGACCCCATTGGCAGCAAATGTCTTATAAGCACGGTTTCCACTTGCATCATATCCGTAACTCGTTGTCGTTGTCACAGCACCTTCCACCGAACTAATACGAACGATCAAGTAATGCAAACTGCTGATAACAGCGTGTGCGATTATCAATCTGAACAAGATACCTGGTGAAGCATTATGCTGGCAGATCAAACAAATTGTGTATATGCAATAACCGATCAGACTCACCCAGGTGAACTTACCTTTTTAAGGGGAACAAGCAGAAATAATAGAAAAAAACTATGATAACATAGTAGTTTAGGGAAACAAATTCAGGCATAGTATTATATTATATTGTCTTATACATTTCAAGATAGCATGCCCAGTATTCTATAGTCAGTAAATGACGAAATCTATTAGATACTATACCGTACCCTTAGCATACCTGTCCATACCTGACGAACATAGACATTGCAAGCGCAATCTCTTCATAGGGTTCATCCCAGTCAAGTTGATCAATCTTCGGCCCATAAAAGCTTATTTCAAATTTCGCCAAAACCTGCTCCCACAACCATCTAACAGTAGTACAAATCCTACCACCCCGAAAGAAACGAAGTAATAAACAACCATTTACGCGGCCGTCCTTCACCATCCCTCCGTATCCGCAGCAACACTCCAAACCATAAGCCCATGGCCGAAAGCAACAACATCAGTCCCAAATAATTAGTTCCACTCATGCTGAATTATTTTTAATTGGTAATTTTACTTATCCATCAACCCTCCCGCCATGACCGCCACAAAAACACTCCGCACCTGCCCAAAGGGGCACCAATACTACAAGTCATCCGACTGCCCCACCTGCCCGCTTTGCGAAGCGGAAGCAAAACCAGATGACGGTTTTCTGTCTCAGTTCACGGCGCCGGTCCGCAGAGCACTACAGGCCCTGAAGATCGACTCCCCGGAAAAACTGTCAAAACATACTGAAAAAGAAATCATGTCGCAACATGGCATCGGGCCTTCATCCCGGCCTAAGTTCCTTAAAGCGTTGGCAGACAAAGGGCTGGCATTCAGGGAATAGGAATAGGTATAGATCGACCGGGAATAAAGGCCATATTCAACTAATATACTACTTAAACCGAAGATTAAATAAAAGGTAAGGAAACGTCCTACGCCCGCAGCACCCCCAACTCCAACTGGTCAGCCGGAATCCTCTTCGTCCGCTCTTTCAGAAAAGCGATAACCTCTTCATCGTTGGCGAACCGGTTGCCGATGTTTACGTAATGACGGGCGAGTTTATCATATCGTTTGGTCATCAACCAAAGCCATACATGCAGGAAGTGAATGCCATCGAAAACAATGCCTTCATTGTCAATATATTCCTGCAACGTCTGGCGGAAGAACACGGGTGCTCCGTCCAATGCATATTCGGCTTCACGTGGTGACTGATATGATACCCGTCGTTCCAGCATTTGTGGTTGTACTTGGTATTGATACAGGTGATGGAGTTCTTGTAGTGATTCGAAGGGTCGCCGGCATCGATAAAGGCATGCTGTGCCCAGTTGCCGACCATCATAATGATGCGGGAGATGACGAAGGGCAGGATGAACACCACCAATGTGGCCGGAAAGTTCACGAAACTCAGCCCTACACACATGGCGATAAAAAGAAACTCTCCCTGACCGACCGGTACAGCAAGCGCTTCCTGTTCTTACGGGCAAAGTAGGTACAGAGGTGATAAACACCGGCGAAGAAAAATGACCCGAGGTATGCCCCGAAACCACCGAACGAATCGCGCTGAAACTTCATGGTCGAGCTCTCGTCTTCCGGCATATTGTTCTCCGCATGGTGCATCCCGATATGATGGCTGTAATACGTTTCCGGCGTCTGCCCGAACAGCGGCCCCAGCACCCAGGGAAGGTAATGGTTCATAAAACCATATTCTTTCCTGAAAAAGGCCCTGTGCGAAGTACAATGCAACATCAACCCGAACGGACCCTTGAATATCATGTTGTTGAATACCAGGTACACCGCAGCGGTCACTCCCCATAACCAGCCATCAATAAATGGCATGTACAAGAGGACGGCCGTAATACCCAAAACCAGCGTGATCTGAATCGTCAGGTAAATAAACGGCACATCCTCGGGTCGCGGATAAAGCGCTCGAAATAGCTTGGTTTGGCCGGCTTTACGTAGACCGGATCGGTGATGGTATTTAGCGTCAGCATGAAATAAACAATGGGTTTGGATAATAAGGTACCCCTTTTTCGCGAATAAACGAGAAATCAATCCCTTAGCCAGCCAAATAAAGTCGCGTAATGCTGTTAATCTCCCGGCACGATCAGCCGTTCTTCCACTCCGCTGAACCAACCGCCCTCCCCGAAAATGTAGTATTCCAGCAATGGGCAACCCTGCCGCCCAGCCGCCTCCTGCATGTCTGCCAGGAACCGCCGGTCTTCTTCTGTAGCCGTTAATTCCCCCGGCGCGCCGCTCCTCGCTACGACCACCCCGGCACAGCGCTTCTGCACCGCCTGCCAGAATACCATAGACACCGCAGGAAACAGCCGTTCCGGGTGCACCACGTGAATCAACTCCGAGAACAATACATGTTCATCCTTCCCCATCCCGATCACCCAAATCTTACCCTGGTCTAAAGCAAATTTGTTGGATAACTTCAGGAGCTGTAACAACATCTCCCTCACCCGGCCATCGATCGGCCTGACGGCGCCAGCCGCCATCATTGAACATTCCGGCATAACAAACAATATTTTAGGTTGCAAACAATGACGCTAAATTAGCGCAAAAAAATCCCGGTCATCGTAAAATGACCGGGAATATCTCAGTTTGAGAAGAGGAAATCTCGTAAATCCGGAGATCAGAAGCCATCGCCGCCCCCATGTCGCCGCCGCCTTCTTCTCCGCGCTTCTTTTTGCTGAACAGTTTCGCGTCCATCTTACCGAACCGCCAGCTGACATTCACCCGCAACTCGCGCGACTGCCGCTTACGGTAACGCTCAGACTCTGAAAAGGATGTCTTCGTCCAGCTGAGGTCGCGGTCCGTATTGAAAATATCGTTCAATCCCACCATTACCGACAGGTTCTTCTTTTCAGGAAATCCTTTTTCAACCCCAGGTCGATCTGCCATTCCGGCGCTTCCTCGCCCTGGGGAAGGATCTGCTTGATTCATACTCTCCCGTCACCTGCATGGTAAGGTTCCAGGGCAGCTTCGTATTGCTGTTCAGCTTACCGAACCATACAAAACCGCTATTGTCCAGATCCTGAGCGCTTACGCTGGTTTGCGCCGCATTTACGTTGGTGGTAATGTCCCAGCCCTTCGTCACCTGCGTGCGCACCGTCAGTTCCGCGCCATATGAGTTGCGGCGGTCTGCATTGATCGGATAGTTCAGCAGCACCTTACGCTCCTGACCATCCAGCACCAGCGTGGTATCCACGTAGAAGTTGGTGATCGCGTTATTGGTATTGCGGAAGTATAAAGACGCCAAAACGTTCACTTTGCGGTCGAAATCCTTCAGGTAAGACAGCTCAAAAGAGTTCGTGAACTCCGGCGCCAGCGAGGGGCCCCTTCTTGCGGAGTTGGCGTTATATTCAATGTTAGGCAGCAGGTCACGGAACCAGGGCCGCTGGATGCGGCGGCTGTAGTTGAGCTGTAATTCATGATCGCCTTTAAATTTCTGGGTCAGGAATAAGCTGGGGAACAGGCTGATGGGATAGTCGATCTCGTACGAAGCGCCCTTCACATTCCGCAGCTCACCGGTATAAAACGATTGCTCCGCCCGCAGTCCTGTCTGGAAACCAAAGTTGCCATAACCGCCCGTATAGCTCACATAAGCAGCGTTGATCTGCTCGGTGTAGCGGTAATCATTCGACAGGCTGGAATCGTATTCAAAAGCCCCGTCGTGAAATCCTTTCCATATGTGCTCAGGATATTGTTGAACCGGCGGTTATTGGACCGAAGGCCCGCCTCCAGCTTGGATTTCTCCGTCAATGGGGTTACGAAATCCACCTGCGCCGTAAGGTAGGTCGTATTGCCGCCCCCGGTGCCATAACGCAATTCAGGCGCATTGGGCGTGCTGCTCGGGTTGCCGGCCATATCGTAATACTGCAGACTGTAGTCGTTGTTCTGGCGGTTGTTGGCCCGGTTATATGTCACATCGGCCGTCAGTTCCCGCCCTTCTTTAGCGAAGGTACGCTTATACCCTACCTGGGTGGCGTAGTTGCGGAAGTTATGTTTGCTGTCGTTCCGGCCTACCCCTCGCTGGATGCGCTCCTGGTTGCCGTTCAGATCAAAGATCTCCTGGGTGTTCAGGTTATTGAAATCACCAGCCGTAATACCCTGCGACACAGTCAGCGTATTGCGGTTGTCTATGAACCAGTCGAACCCGAAGCGCCCGTTCTGGAACCTGCGGCCGAACTCTCCGTCCTGGTATTGATCCATATAGCTTATATCGTTCCCGTCGATATTCTTACGGAACATGTGCTGCTTCATCGGGGAACGACGATCCCTAAGGCTATAGTTCAGGAACAGGTTGATCTTCCCTGGCGGGCATTCAGGTCTACCCCAGATTGGAGCTCTTCGTGGACGTATAACCACCCTGAATGAGACCATTTATACCTGCTTTCCTGTTCTTTTTCAGCACGATATTGAGGATGCCGCTCATGCCTTCCGCGTCGTATTTTGCAGAAGGATTGGTCACCACTTCCACGCTCTGGATAGCGTCTGCAGGGATCTGGTCGAGCGTAAGGGTACTGGGTCGGCCGTCAATGAAAATGGTAGGACTGCCGTTGCGCACGCTCACATTCCCGTCGATATCCACGTTTACGGAGGGCACCTGCCGCAATACGTCGGTAGCGGTACCGCCCATGCTGGCGAGGTTCTTTTCCACGTTAAACACGCGTTTGTCGATCTCCATGGTCATAGCAGGCTTCTCGCCTACCACTTCCACGCCTTTCAGCGCGGTGGCAGTAGTTTTCTCGGATGTTGCCGACGTCGCTGCTCTGGCGGACAGTTACGGGTTTGAAGAAGGTCTCGTACCCGATAAAGTAAATTTTAAGGATGTATTTGCCCGGTGCAATGTTCCGGAAGTCGAAATCGCCGTTGCCTTTCGACAACATGCCCGTTACCACGGAAGAGTCCGTGGATTTCAGGAGTGCTACCGATGCATATTCAACCGGTTTACCCGTCTGGTCGTCGATCAGTTTGCCGAGAATCTCTGCCTGTTGCTGCTGTTGTCCGCCCGGTTGCTGCTGCGCCATGGCGACGGTTCCTGCGAGCATGATGCTCCATATCAATAAGCCTAATTTCCTCATCTCTAATTTGTCTCCGATTTACAAAGTTATCGTGACAAAATAGGATAATTGTCATTCAGACATGGAATTATGGGATGAATGGCAATCGAATGTTATTCGCCCGCGTAGAAATTCTTAAAGGCCTCCGGGCGGTATTGCACGTCCGTCACGTGCATGTCCATCCCTTCCCCTTTTGGCGACTGTGCGTAGAATCCTATCCTCAGTCCCTGTGGCCGGCGGTAACGGAAGGTGCGCAGGATCGTCCACTTCTTGCCGTCTTCGGAGAAATAAAAGCCGTAGATATTACCGGAACGGGCCACTTTGACATAAACTTCCGCCGAGTTCACGGCTCGATGGTAGCTGTCGTCGGTCATACGGTCGGTGACCAGGAGGAGCCAAGCATGATGCGTCCATCGTCCATCCTTTCTACCAGCAGTTTGGCCCAGTTGGAGGAGTCTGTATACAGCAGCAGGGCGCCGCCGTCGTAAAGGGCTTTACATTCCGGGCGCAGCTTGGCGGAGAAAATAAACTGTTGATCAGCTTCGAACGTGGCAATCGGTACGTGGTTAACGTAGAAGCTGCTATCCACGAAAGTGTAGAGGTCTGTATTCTTGTTGGCGTGGAGGATGAAACTATTGCCCCGGTGGCTTTTAGACTGCCTTTAGCTGCGTCGAAGGTAAGTGCGCGGGGCAGGGCCTGGATGCGGAGGGAATCCTCGGATGCAATCGTTTTCTGATGAACGGCAAACGAAGGCAGGGCGATCGTTGCCAGGAGGAGCGAGAAAATGGGTTTCAGCATGAATTGAAAATAGTCAGGTGAAAACGGAGACGCAGCCAATACGGGAAAGTACTATGCGGAAGGCAACTTTTTAACGAGGTGATGGTAGCGCCCGCCGGCAAACGGAATCGTGTATTCTACCGGAACCCCATGCGCTCGTACAGTCTTTGCGCTGCCGGGTTGTCTGTGCTAACCAAAAGACCCGCTCTGCTCATGCCCTCTCCTGCGGCACGCTCCACAGCGGCGTTGATAAGCTGCCCGCCTATCCCTTTACCCTGGTTCCCCGGGGCCACGGCGATACTGTCGAGGTAGAACTCACCGGGCTGGGTCTCGTCTTCCGGACAGATACCGGCTCCCGTCTGCCACCGGATGTAATCCAATACGGGTTTACGCAACTGGTGCAGCTTGCCGCCGTCGTACCCGATGATCATTCCGGCAACGTTATCCTCGTTTTCGTATATCAGGGTATTTTGGAAACTATACTGGTTACCTGGCTCGCGGAACAGGTGCTCGAATATATGAGTCACCACCTGCATGTCGTTGGTGCCGGATATCTTGCGGGCCACGTCTTCCATGGCCAGGAACAGCAGCGGAATTGCTACGGGTGCGTCGTTGGGGGTTGCCGGGCGAATCATGACGTAAAGTTAACGGGTTTACAGGCAAGGGAAAACAGGAAAAAAGGCCGGCGAAACATCGCCGGCCTTTTTATTTGGTCAGACGTTATAAATGCCTTCTATGATATCTTTATACTTGTCGAGGATGATCTTTCGGCGGAGGCTAAGCTTAGGTGTCATCTCCCCGTATCCACGCCCCATTCGGCGGGCATCAGGGCGAATTTCTTCACTTGCTCCACATGGTTAAAATTAGCGTTGTAGCGATCTATCACCTTCTGGAACATCTCCAATACCTGTGGGTTCTTCACCGCTTCTTCGTTGCTGGTAAAGTTCAGGCCGTTCTGCCCCATCCATTGTTTCAGCAGGGAGAAGGACGGTACGATCAGCGCGCTGACGAACTTACGCTCGTTACCCACTACCATGATCTGTTCGATGAAGGGGCTTTCCTTCATCTTGTTCTCTATGGGCTGCGGCGCCACGTATTTACCGCCGCTGGTCTTGAACAGTTCTTTCTTGCGATCGGTGATTTTAAGGAACTTACCGTCTACCAGCGTGCCGATATCACCGGTATGGAGCCACCCGTCGATCACCGTTTCTGCGGTAAGGTCGGGGCGTTTGTAGTAACCCAGCATCACGGAGTCGCCGCTTACGCAGATCTCTCCTTCTTCGGTGAACTTCAGGCTCACGCCGTCGAGCAGCGGGCCGGTGGTGCCGAATTTGGTAAGCCCTCCGGGATGCCGCCGGTTAACGCTGATCACAGGACTGTTTTCTGTAGGGCCATAGCCTTCGTAAACAGGTATCTTAGCCGCATTGAAGATGCGTAAAAGATTCTCCGATGCCGCGGCGCCGCCGGTTACGATAAAGGAGATCTTTCCGCCGAGGGCGTCGCGCCACTTATTAAAGATGAGTTTATTGGCAATGGCGAGCTGCAGGTTATACCACGCGCCGCCGCTGATGTTGTTGTCGTATTGCTTACCCAGCGCAACTGCCCAGAAGAAGAGCCCCGCTTGATGCCGGTCAGCTCATTGCCTTTGCTCATGATTTTTTCGTACACCTTCTCCAATAAACGAGGCACGGTGGTGAAACCATCGGGCTTTACTTCGCGGAGATTGTCCGCGATCTTATCCATGCTTTCCGCATAATAAATGCTGATGCCGCTGAATAAATAGATATAGGTAACTGTCTTCTCGAAGATGTGATTAAGCGGGAGGAAGCTCAGTACGCGTGTCTCCGGCGCGTCCGGGAAGGGGAAGCTCGCTTTGGAAAACTTCACATTGCTCACGATGTTCTTGTGCGTCAGCATCACGCCTTTGGGAGTACCGGTGGTGCCGCTGGTATAAATGATGGTAGCAAGATGTTCTTCAGGTATGCCCGCGGCTACTTCCTTTACTTTTGCTTCCAGCTCCGGCGTAGCGCTGGCCGTCAGTTCTGACCAGTGTTGCACGCCGGGAAGCTTATCGAACGAGAAGATGCCTTTGAGCGAAGGTACTTCCGGCCTTAACTCGTTGATCTTATCGTACATCTCCTGGCTGCTGACGAAGATGTACTTCACCGCTGCATCGTTCAATATGAACTTGACTTCCAGCGGATTGGTAGTAGGATAAAGCGGTACCAGTACCGCGCCTGTCTGCTGAACGGCCAGATCGGTAAAGATCCATTCCGGACGGTTGTTGGAAATGATGGCGATCTTGTCTGCTCCTTCAGGAGTGAAGTCGTTTCCGCCTACACCGAGAGCCAGTAATCCTGCGGCCAGGCGTAGCGCATTTTCCTGTACGGCTGCCGTACTATAAGGCTTCCAATTGCCATCTACCTTGGAGGCCAGCATGTCTGGCTTCGGGAATTTTTCCTGCTGGTAAGCTACCGCGTCAAATAATCGTTTTGGCTGTATCATCATGGCCAATATAATAAAATTCGCCGGATGAAACAACAGTTTCGGGTGACTAATCGTCATCACTTTCGCCAAGTTGTCACCTACCCCCTCCCGGATAATTTCGTACCTTTGTGATCGCTATCCAACCCGTAACCCCGCTCATATTCAGCCCTTTAGCGGCTTTCAGACATATTCTATTCACCAAAAACACTAGTATGATCCTTGCTACCGATTTAGACGGAACATTCCTGGGAGGAAGTCAAACCCACAAAGAACAACTGTATGCCCTGATCCGGCAAAACGCTGACTTCCGTCTCATCTTTGTAACAGGCCGCGGCGTAGAAACGGTTCTCCTGCTCCTGGCAGACCCTGTTATACCCACGCCCGATTACATCATTTGCGACGTAGGCGCCACTATCCTCGACGGCCATACCCTCATGCCCATCCAGCCCATCCAGAACGATATCGAGCTGAAATGGCCGGGCAAGCAGGCGGTTATGGAACAAATGAATGAAGTGAAAGGCCTGCGCCTGCAACCTGTACCGCAGCAACGCCGTTGCTCTTTCTTCTTCGACGACCCTTCCATCAAATCCGAAGTGTCGCGCCTCGAAGCCGCCCTCGGCTGCGATATTATCCTATCTGCCAATAAATTCCTCGATGTGCTGCCCCCTTCCGTAAATAAGGGTGCCACTTTGCGGCAACTGGCAGACCTGCTGCAGGTACCAGACAGTGAAATCCTTGTTGCCGGAGATACCTAAACGACCTCTCGCTCTACAACCGCGGTTTCCGCGGCGTAGTAGTGGGCGCGGCAGAACCCGCACTCGTACGTGCCGTTTCAGGCCGCCCAGACACCTTCATCGCCAACGCACCCGGCGCCGGCGGTATCCTCGAAGCGCTGCGGCACTTCGCGGACTTCAAACCTTTTATGGCCCTGCGGAACCTGCCGCTCCGCCGGCGGAATCCACACAGCTGGTCATGCTCTACCACCGTTTTCCCTTCGAGACCGTGGTGGAAGATGGCGAGCTCATCCGCCGCAAACCCAAATCGCCCAACGGCATCCTCCCCACCCTCACCAACTTCTTCAAATCCGGCCGCCCCGGTTTGTGGATCGCGTGGCAGGAGGCGGACGGGGAGAACCCTGTACCGGAAGAAAACTTCTACATCGATCGGGACGAATACCCGAACCTGGAAGCCAGCCCGGTATCCCTTCAGAAAGAAGACATCAACATTTTCTATAAAGTCTTTTCAAAAGAAGCCTTCTGGCCCGCCATCTTCGCATTCGTGGAGAAGGTGCAGTTCAATTATGAACATTGGGAGCATTACCTGAAAGTGAACCGCATCTTCGCGGAGAAAGCCGCGAAAGAAGCCGCACCCAACGCCATGATCTGGATCCATGATTATAACCTCTGGATGGTACCAGGCTACCTCCCCAGTTGCGCCCCGACCTTAAGATCGGCTTCTTCCACCACACCGCTTTCCCGGCGGCCAATACGTTCAACGTGATCCCCTGGCGCTCCGAGATCATTCACAGCCTGCTGCAATGCGACTACGTCAGCTTCCACATCCCCAGGTACGTGGAGAACTTCGTGGACGTAGTCAAAAGCCTCATGCCCGTGAAGATCACCGAAACGGTGAACTGCGCCCCCGCTTCCTCACCTACAGCTCCGCCATGGGCACCGGCACCATGACCCGCGAGATCGATACCGGCCGCCGCAAGGTGAGGCTCGGCGCTAATCCCGTGGGCGTTCATGTGGATTATATCGGTGAACTGCTGCAACAAGACAGCACCAAAGACCTCATTGCGCAACTGAAGAAAAACACCCGGGGCAAAAAGACCATCCTCAGCATCGAACGGCTGGATTATGTGAAAGGTCCGCTGGAGAAGATCAAAGCCTACGCCCAGTTCCTCGAAGAACATCCCAACCTGCACGGAAAGGTGGAACTGATAAATATCTGTACCCCTCCTGCTAAAGGCATGAAGATCTATGAACAGGTACAACAGGAACTGGAGCAGCTGATCGGTAAGATCAACGGGCAGTATTCCACCATCGACTGGGTACCTATCCATTTCTTTTTCCGCTCCTTCTCCTTCGAGGAAGTAGTGGCCTATTACGCCATCGCGGACATTGCTTGGATCACTCCCCTGCGCGACGGCCTCAACCTTGTTGCCAAGGAATACGTGGCCGCTCAGGGACAGATCCCTAATTCCGACGGCGTACTGGTACTCTCCGAGTTTGCCGGCGCATCCGTAGAACTGGGAGATGCTATCATGACGAACCCCTACGACAACGTCTCCATGACGGATTCCCTCCTCCGTGCTATCGCCATGAACAAGCAGGAGCGCCAGATCCGCATGCAACGTCTTTTCGAGAACGTGACACATTACAATATCGAGTATTGGGCGGAAGAATTTATGCAGGAGCTCAGCGGCGTACACGCCTACAACCTGAGCCTGGCGCAGACAAACTAGGATTGAAGAATGAGATAATACACAAAGGCCGCTCCTGATGGGGGCGGCCTTTATTGGTTATTCGGGTATATGTTTTAGGTAGGGTTCGAAGGTGTCTTTTATATCTTTATAATTCGCATAAACAGGCTCTACGATGACCAGGACGGCCTTTCCTCCCTGCAACACCGATAGTTCTTCAAAAGTGCCGTGGTATTTCTGCCAGCGCTTCCTGATCGCATACCCTTCCAGTTCCGACCAACGCCATTCCCGCATCTTCCCCAATCCGTAAAAACCTTTTGCCCTGATTCCATAACGATCGACGATCACTTTCGCCATCCATTTACGCGTGTTGAAATACCAGTAAACGGCCGTTACTAAAGCGGAAAAGCAAATGATCTTATAATACAGCGATAAAGCCATTTGCTTTGGGATCAATTGTTTATTCTGCAGATAGAGCGCCATCCCGATAGCGAAGATCGGAAGGCCGAAAATATATAACGTAGTCGAATAGGCATACAGCCGGAATCTGGAATAAACGGGATTCATGCGGCAATATTAAGCTAAACGGGCTCCGTCGTAAATGCTATGCCCCGGAAGCGACATTCTATCCCGATGAAACGCCCCACCGGACATGGGATGTGCGCTTTCGCTATTCAAATAAAATGAGCCTCCACAGGGGAGGCTCCTTCTTATATAAACTATCGTGATTGTTAGTTTCCTAAACCCACCCCAAGGGCGATAATGGCAACGATAAAGCCCAGCGCCACCAGGCTCAGGCCAATGATCGAAAGGATGCCATAGAACTTGAATACAGACTTCAGGTTGCCGAAGGCGTTAGTCACCAATGCCTGGTCGCCGCTGTCCAGCGCATTTTTGATGCGCGTGGAAAACGATAGAGATACACCACCGGAATCAGCAGGAGCGCCATGTATATGATCATGAAGACCATAGAAACGCCGGACGCGAACATCGCGCTCATCGGATTAGCGGCGCCACCGTATGCGGCTTCCATGGAGGTGCTGGCAATGCTGCCCACCATTGTTACGAATAGCATGACGAGGATGTAAAATCCGATAACAATGAAAGAGAGGATCGAGAGAAAGCGTCCCCATTTGGAGATTTCTTTAAGAAAGCTTGCACTCTCGTCATCGATACGAAGGTCGAACAGGTTTTGATTTTCCATTTGTGAGGGTTTAATATGATCAGTTTCCGGATATGCTATTCAGTCCAGCTTCAAAGTGCGCCTTCATTTCACGGAACACCGACAGCAATGCGCTGTGATCAGTTTCCAGGGCTGGGCGCTCTGCATCCTTGAACCGGTCGCCCTGCTGCAGGCGCGGCCAGAAGATGAAACGATAATAATGAGAGATGTACGATTCGATAACGGGGTTTTCACGAAAAGCCTGCAGGTGGGATACGTTCTCCAGGCTATTTGCGTAATCACCGAAAAGGTCGATGAAGTTAGACAGGGCATCCATGGCCTTAAGGCTCAGCTTCCGCTTTCCGGACAACGCCTGTTCGATATAATCGGCATCATATACATTGCAGATCGTGGGGTGAGTTCCACCACCCGCTCCAGCCACTGCGTAAACCGCGGGTGGTATACCAGCGCCGGCAACTGCGCGTCTGCACTCACGGCCACCCCTTCCGGAGCCGGCGCCGTGAAAACCTGGCCGCTGCGGTGCATGAGCAGCCGGTCGCCGCTCGCCCGGTCGGTATACCAAACGAGGTAAACCGGCTGAGGGAGCGAAGACGAGTGGTAGGCGATAATCCAGGTATCGCAGGCTACGCAACACGACTCAAAGCGCTTCTTGGTGGAGGGCTGAGGCATATGATTTCAGGCCGAATATATATATTTATTTTATTATTTCGTAATTGCGCCGTAATTATTTAGCTATTTCCTCCAGTTCAGCCATTGCCACTCGAAGCCTCCCTGGTCAGCCATAATACGAATTTTGTGAATGCCTTTGTCTAACCGAATGCTTCCCAAAGGGATGTCTGACCAGCTTTTACCCGGAGGAATGGCCACCGGTCCCCGATCGTTTTGCCATCTACCAGTATAGACACGCGCCCGCCCTTTTCACCGCCTCTGGCCGTGATGGAAAGCCTCATCTCCCCTGCGCCCGATTTAACCGTAAACTGCTGCCATTCCCCGGTTTCGGTCTGGGTAATGTATGCGCCGGAAGCCTCCTGGTCAGGTCTACCCCATCATTACGCCAGAACCCTCCCCGGTTGCCGCCGGTTCGTTTCGGGTCGGACACACGGTAGTTAGCTGTGTCCGTGTCGAAATAGGCGTATCCATTAGCGCCAAGATCATACATGTCTGCCGATAACCGGCCCTGACCGGAGAGATAAACCGGCTTTACCGGGATCGCCGAGGATCGGAAGGTTGCCGGATCATGGCATCGACCACGTCCTTATGCAATTTATTCTCTTTAAAATTCGTGGCATTGGCCAATGCCCGTAATGTTGCCCAGGCTGCTGCCGGATCCGGGCGCGGAGCGGTGCTATCCGACCAGTACTGGAGGATCTTGTCATACCCCTCGGGCGCAACGATCTCCAGCGGGTTATTGATACCGATCTTCTTCAGTGGCCACCAGGCCCACCCGATTCCATTGCTTTCCAGCAGGCGGATGGCTTCCGTGAACCAGACGTTGGAGTTCTCCCCGTTTCACCTACCCATACCGGGATGTTATACTTGTCCCGCGCTTCGAGCATATGGCGGATGCTGCCGGCGTCATTGAAGTTCCAGTATTTGTGATAGCTGAGTACCATGTTGCTGTCCCACGGCGGGAAGACGCCGTTGTAATTGTTCCCCAGCCATTCCCTCGATGATCACGATGTGTTTGTTATCTACCTCCCGGATCGCCGCGGTAATCTCCGTCATGAGCTTGCGTAAAGGCGCGTTATTTTTCTCTTTCGTACCATTGCGGTCATTCTTTGGATCGGTGAATCCCCAGTTGGGCTCGTTGATGATATCGTAAGCCCCGATCCATGGCTCATCCTTATACCGCTCCGCCAGCTTGCGCCACAGCGCTACGGTCTTGCGTTGGTTTTCGGGGCTTTCCCAAAGCGAGGGCTTGGAAGGGTCGCGGTCTGAGATGTTGAGATCGTTCCCTTGACCACCGGGAGCGGCATGCAGGTCCAGGATGAGGTAAAGCCGGTTGGCCTTGCACCAGGCCAGGAGCTTATCGGTTAGTTCGAAACCTTTCTCCAGCCAGGTATCCTGCCCTGCCACGGCCTCCTTATCCGCCGGTAAAGTATAAAGATCGAAATGCATGGGCAGGCGGACGGAATTGTATCCCCATTCCTTCAGCGCGTCGATATCCGCCCGGGTAGTATGGTTGGCGAGCCACAGGTCATAAAACTCCTTCGTTTTTTCCGCACCTACCAGGTCTGTTATCCGTTCCCGGATGCGGTATTGCTGTCCTTCGCGATAGATTTTCAGCATATAGCCTTCCTGCAGCATCCAGCCCCGAGACCAAAGCCCCGCAGGATTACCGCCTCTCCGCGGCCATTGACGATCTGCGCGCCCGATCTTTTGAGATACCCTGGGCCAGGGCGCAATAACTGGCTATTACAAGCCAAAACGATAAGACAAACATTTTCATATCAGGGAACATGGAATTGTTGATCCTGTCAAAATAACCAATTGTTTTCCCTTCTGCAAGACGGCGATCCGTTTTGTTCCGATTCCGGAAAATCTGTCCGATATCGGACGCTTTTTGAAATACAGATTTTCGCATCCTGTTGAAAATGAGGCTATTCCGTTTGGCATCTGTATTGGAAAGAGAAAGTCAAATTTTTCAGCATCCCTATGGACAGATCGCTTCCATCTTCTATCACTAACAGCCGGCGCCGAAAGCGCTGGATCATCGCCCTTGGCATCGTGGCTATCATCGTTGTGGCGGTGCTGGGCGTACGCTCATTCTTCCACGCTTCCATAGACCGTGCCGCCGTGCAAACCGGGCAGGTAAGCAGCGGTGATATCGAAAATACCCTTACCGCCGCCGGCGAAGTGCTGCCTGAGTTCGAAGAAGTCATTGCCAGCCCGGTAAGCGCCTCCATCCTCGAAGTGTCTATCGCAGCAGGCGCTACCATCCAGGCGGGCCAACCCCTCCTCAAACTGGACCGCAACGCGGTAGAATCCGAATACCAAAAGGAAAGTTCCAGCTGGAACAAAGCCGGAATAACGTCCGCAAGCTGCGCCTCCAGCTCGACAAGAGCTACTTCGACCTGCAAACAGGCAACAATATCAAACAACTCCGCATACAGGCACTTCAGGCCGATGTCGAAAATGCCCGCAGGTTGTACAAAGCCGGCGGCGGCACGCGGGAAAGCGTGGAGCAGGCAGAAACCAATCTCCGCGTAGCGCAACATGAAAAAGCACAACTGGAATACGAGATAAAGAACAAACAGGAAGCCATGCAGGTGGAAATGCGGGAAACGGAACTGGAATCCGCCATCCAGGCGCAGGGACTGGCCGAGCTGCAACGCAAGCTCGACCGTGCTGCCATCGTTGCCCACCGCAGCGGTGTGGTTACCTGGGTGAACTGTAACATCGGCACTACCGTGCGAGAGGGAGAGCCGCTGGTCCGGATCGCGGACCTGCAAAGTTTCAAGGTGACGGGCACTATCGCCGACAATTACTCTGATAAGCTGTCGGCCGGGATGCCCGTCATCATCCGCATCCAGGATTCCACGATCCGCGGACGGATAGAAATCATCCACCCCTCGATCCAGAACAACACCATTACGTTCGACATCCAGCTCGACGAGCGCCATCACCCTTCCCTCCGTCCGCACCTGAAAGTTGACGTATATCCGGTAACGGCGTCCGGTCGCGACGTGACGCGCGCGCCCAATGGCGCGGCGTTCAGCGGCGTCTCGCCCATGGCGGTCTACGTGGTGCAGGGCAACAAGGCCGTGCGCCGCATGGTGCATACCGGCATGGTCAATTTCGATTACGTAGAAATCAAAGACGGGCTGAAGCCCGGGAGACCATCATTATTTCAGACATGAGCCAGTTCCGTCACGCAAAAGAAATCAACCTTCAATGACACGGACTCCTTTCGCCATTATTATACCTTTCCTGCTCGCGGCGCCGGGGCTCCTCCGCGCCAGGACACACTTCAGCTATCACTGGCCGAAGTGGTAGACATGGCGCGCAACGGCTCCATTGCCGCCAAGCAGGCCATCACCGTGCGCAAGACCAAATATTGGGAATGGCGGACCCATCGCTCCAACTACCAGCCGCAACTGGCGCTGGAAGGCAACCTACCGGGATTCCAGAAAACCTTCAACCCCGTCACCCAGCCCAACGGCACCATCAAATTCGAACCGGTGCATTACAACAACTCGGCGCTTAACCTATCATTCAGCCAGGGCATCACGGCCACAGGCGGCAAGATCTACGGCGCCACGCAGCTGCAACGGTTCGACGACTTCGATGCCAAGACCCGCCTCTACAACGCCATCCCCTACACCATAGGGTACACGCAGCCCCTCTTCCAGTTCAACCAGATGAAGTGGGACAACCGCATTGCGCCGCTCAAATACGCCGAAAGCAAGCAGCAGTTCATCCAGGATATGGAGTTCATCGGCGTGCAGGCCAGCGCCTACTACTTCGATCTGTTGCTGGCACAGGTGAACTACCAGATCGCTTCCACCAACCTGGAGAACACCCGGCAGATTCAGCGCATCGCGGATGAAAAATTCCAGCTGGGAAAAATATCCCGTAATGAAATCTTACAATTGCAGCTGGAATACCTGAAGGCGGAGAAATCTGCCGGCACGGCGCGCCGCGATATGGAGATCGCCTCCATGAACCTCCGCGCCTATGCGGGTATGCAAACCGCCGGAAAGATACAGCTTGCATTACCGCCTTCCGAGATCGATATGCAGGTGAGCCCGGAACGGGTGCTGGAAGAAGCCTATGCGAATAATGCGCAATCACTGGCCTACGAGCGCCGTATCCGGGAAGCGCGCCGCGACGTGGCGAAAGCCAAAGGAGAGAACGGCCTCAACGCCGCGCTCAATGCCAATTTAGGTTATTCCAACAGCGCTGCGGACCTGGGCAAAGTATACCGTGATCCGCAGAACCAACAGCTGGTGGAATTACGGTTCACCATCCCCGTGCTGGACTGGGGCCGCCAGCGCTCCGCACCAAAACTGCGGAAGCTAACCTGGAATTCACCCGGTACGCAGTGGAGCAGGACCGGCAAAACTTCGCCCAGGCGGTAGCCACGCAGGTAACCCTCTACGCCATGATGCAGGAACAGGTGAAACTGAGCGCTTCGGCAGACAGTATTGCCTCGGAGAAGTACGAGATCGCGCGGCAACGGTATGTGCTGGGCAATCTCAGCATCACCGACCTCAGCATCGCCTTCGCGGAGAAAGACCAGGCCAAGCGAGATTACGTGCTGGCGCTGCGGGATTTCTGGGGCGCTTATTATGAATTACGCTATTTATCCCTATACGATTTCGAAAAAAATAAAAAGATCAGTTATGATACACTTGCAACAAATTGAGAAAGTTTACCGGACAGATACGGTAGAGACGCAAGCGCTCAACGGCATCAGCCTCGAAGTGCCCAAAGGCGAGTTCCTTAGCATCATGGGGCCCTCCGGCTGCGGGAAGAGCACCCTGCTCAATATTATGGGGCTGCTGGACGCTCCCAGCGGCGGACAACTCACTATCGCCGGGAGCGACACCGTTCACCTGCGCGACAAACAGCTGGCACAGTTCCGCAACCAGCGCATCGGGTTCATCTTCCAAAGCTATCATCTCATCAACGACCTGCGGGTGCTCGACAACGTGGAGCTGCCACTGCTCTACCGCAAGACCACCGCTAAGGAAAGGCGCGACCTGGCATCGGAAGCCCTCGGCAAAGTGGGCCTTGGCAACCGCATGAAGCACTTCCCGACACAGCTCTCCGGCGGCCAGAAACAACGAGTAGCCATTGCAAGGGCGATCGTAGGGCGGCCCTCCATCATCCTTGCCGATGAGCCTACCGGCAACCTGGACAGCGCCATGGGCAACGAAGTGATGGACATACTCCTGCGACTCAACAAAGAAGACGGCACCACCATCGTCATGGTAACGCACGACGAACAAATGGCCCGAAAGACCCACCGCCTTGTTCGCTTATTCGACGGCGCACAAGTTCAATAACATCCCTCAATCCACTACCCATGCTCAGGAACTATTTTAAGATCGCCATAGCCGTACTGAAACGCAGGAAATTCTTCACGTTCATTTCCCTTTTCGGCATCAGCTTTTCCCTTACCATCCTCATGGTGATGACTTCCGTGATCGACCATCTCGTTAGCGCCTCATATCCCGATGTTCACCGTGACAGAAGCCTCTACCTTCTCAATTTGAAGATGCGCAACCTCGAAAACCAGAACTTCCGGAACGGTCCCTTCAGCTTTCATTTTCTGCATACTTATGTAGAAAGCATGAAAACCCCGGAAGCTGTTGCCATCTCTTCATTCTACAGTCCGTCGAATACCTACGTTAATAACAAGAAATTGGCCATCGACATCAAGTACACGAACGCCGGCTTTTGGGATGTTCTACAGTTCCAATACCTGGAAGGCAAGCCGTATACCCAGGCACAAATAGATGCCGGTGAACGGGTGACCGTGATCACGGAAAGTACCCGTGACAGGTATTTCGGCAAAGGTGTTGCCGCGGTGGGCAAAATACTGGAGACCGACAACGTGCAATACAGGGTGTCGGGCGTTGTGAAAAGCGTGCCAATTACCCAGCTTTTCGCATTTGGCGATATGTATCTCCCTGGACGCTCTCCCGCCAGCACGCCGGCAATAAGGGCTACAATGGCAACTTCTTCGGCATCCTGCTGGCTCCTTCTAAAGCGGAAGTGCCAGCCATGCAAAAGGAATTTGACCATGCCATGTCAAAAGTGCCTATGCCGTTCGAGAACTTTAAGGAGCTGGAAGCGCACGCGCAATCCTATCTGCCCACCTTTACCCGCGACCTGCTGGCCGGTGGCAAGCACGACGGAACGACCACGCTCATGCTCTACCTCGGGCTTTTCCTGGTGTTCTTCCTTTTGCTGCCTACGCTCAATCTCGTCAACCTCAATCTGAGCCGCATCCTGGAGCGCGCCTCCGAAATCGGCGTTCGGAAAGCATTCGGAGCATCGTCAGGCACGCTCGTGATCCAGTTCATCGTAGAAAACGTAATCCTGACGTTGATAGGTGGTCTGATCGGTATCCTGCTTTCGTTCATCGTAATTGGCATACTTAACCAGGCAGCGCTGCTTCCGCATGTGCAATTCTCCCTTAACTACAAGGTGCTGGGTATTAGCCTTGTCGTCTGCCTGTTCTTTGGTTGCATGTCCGGCGTGTATCCGCCTGGCGGATGAGCCGCATGCAGATCGCCACCGCATTGAAAAACGTATAAACAATTCGTATGCTACAACATCTGCTCACCCTCATCTGGAATAAAAAACGGCAACACTTCCTGCTGTTCCTGGAATTATTCGTCTCATTCCTCGTGCTGTTTGCCGTATTCACCATGCTGGTCTTCAATTATGGCAACATGAAGCAGCCGCGGGGTTTGAATACCACAATGTATTGTCTGTCACCATGCCCGCCAATCTCAGCGGAGGAGCCCCGCTCGATTCACTGACGCTGGCCGCCCAAAACCTAAAACGCGCCATACAGGCAATTCCAGGAGTTATCAAAATGTCGTATAGCAGCAACAACAGTCCCTATACGATGAACGACTTCAATAACAACATCACGCACAACAATATATCTGTGCAGGCCCAGGTGCTGCAGGCGGACGATAACTTCCCGGCGGTGATGCAAACGAAAATGGCCAGTGGAAGGTGGTTTGAAAGACAGGACGACGCCGCGGCCACCCGTCCCATCGTCATCAATGAAGTCATGGCCGAAAAGCTCTTCGGATCGGCCAACCCCGTTGGGCAAGTCATAGATGCCGGCGGCAAATCAAAAATCGTGGGTGTTGTCAAAAACCTGAAAGACAAAGGCGACTATAACGAACTTGAAGCAGCTTACTATTCCCGCGGCGACAGCGGCCTGTTCGAAAGGGCCCTCATCCGCATACAGCCTGCCGCGCCTCCGGCCACGGAAAGCAAGATCTTTAAAGCGATTATGCATCACCTGCCCGCCGCCACAGCTGAGATCGAAAGAATGGAAGACAAGCGCGTCGTGCGCAACCGGCTGTCGCTCGTGCCGCTATACCTCATGCTTGTCATCAGCGGCTTCCTGGTCCTGAACGTAGCGCTGGGCATTTACGGTGTGGTATGGTACAGTGTGAATAAGCGCCGCGCTGAACTGGGCCTCCGCAAGGCAGTGGGCGCCACAGCCGGCGGGATCACCCGGCAGATCGTAGGCGAAGCCCTGGTGCTGACAACGCTCCCGCTTTTGTTAGGGATCATCCTCGCGGTGCAGTTCCCCTGCTCCACCTGTTCGATCTCCCGGCGGCCACCTACATCGTTTCCATCCTGCTGGCTGCAGCATTTCTATACCTGCTCGTTACACTATGCGCATTGTATCCTGGCCGCCAGGCAGCCAAAATTTACCCTGCGGTAGCCTTACATGAGGATTAAAACAAAAAAACGTGTTGTGCTTTCAAAGGCACAACACGTTATGTATTCCGGCGGAAGGAGCCGTATGGGGACTAAGCCATGCTGCGCAAATAAGCGCCGTCTTCCCGCCTTTCTTTCGCCGCCTGCAATTTATGCCAGCTGGTATAAGACAGGGCCAGTATCACCATCACCACAACGGGCGTCAGGATGTAAGCGATGTTCTTGTCGACCACTATGTGGCTGAAAGTGGCGAAAACCAGATTGAAGGTAAGTCCTGCGTACGCCCACTCTCTTAACCGGCCTGTTACCCGGGGCAGCAAAATGGCCAGGAGCCTGCGAATTTGCAGAAGATCAGCGCAAGGGCAAAATAATCGGGATAGCCGAGGGGCCTCGTACCTACGTAGGTATATTCCGGCGTAAACAACAAGGTGCTTACGGGCATGATGCCATCAAAAAGGAATATAAAAATGGTGGTTACCCAGAAAATAATTTTAGTCTTTTTCATAGTAGTAAAGTTTATAATTGAACACTTAGTATCCAGCAGATACGATAATTATCGACGATGTTGATTAATGGATCGGAATAACCGGCTGCGCAGATATTCCTGTTGATGAGCTTATTGATCAGCCGGGTCCGCTCGTTGAAAGACAGGCACTGGATAAGGATGCTGACATTATTGCCGGGAACAATGCTGCAGTCTTCCGTAAGGTCTGTGCCCGTCAGCTTGAAATACTGGTTTTCCAGCGTGGCCCAGACAACGGCATTTCGCATATGCTCATCCATCTCGTTGCCGTGCGGCGTATCCGCCAACGTTTGTATGCTCAGCTTTCCGCCAAAACATGTTCTGTAATAGTCGAAAGCCTGCCTGCAATTTCCGTTGAAGGAAAGGTGCACCGCGAAAGCTGATTCAGGGCGCATCATTTTTAACCGGGCATCTGGCTCATATCCATATATAATACTTCCCAATGGTTGCCATCCAGGTCGTTGAAGCTCCGCTGCTGCATGAAACCGTAATCCTTGGGCGGGGTCGGCTCGCTGCCGCCGCCGCTCAGGGCCGCGTCGGCCATTGCATTTACTTCCTCCACGCTGTCAACCGAAATAGAGTTGATCACGCCGATACCGGTTTTAGCGTCGATGATCTTCTTATTGGTGAACTCGGAGAACTTTTCGTGTGTCAGGAGCATCGCGTATATTTCTTCGCTAAGCACCATGCAGGCGGCCGTTTCGTCGGTAAAGACAGGATTATTGGTAAAACCGATCTTCATGTAGAAGTCCATCGATTTGCTGAGGTCCGCTACCGGCAGGTTGATAAATATTTTCTTTGCCATGTTGTGTGTGTTTTTTAGGTTATTGGTATGATGAAACAAAGGTGCTTCAATAAAATGAATCCAATGCTGCACGAATGCGTCAAATAAAGGGGGAAAACGACAGGCAAGCCTTATCTTTACTAATAAGCTTTCAAATCTATGCTGGTAACAGTTTTCGCACCGGAGAAAGGGGTAATAGAAGCGGTAACGCCGCCCTACCGGTCATTCAAGGCGGCCAATGATATGCTCATGGCTTTAGGAAAGATCCCCTGTTCGAGGTGGAATATGCCGGGCTTTCGGAGTACGTATCCGCCAATGATGGGGAATACTCCATCAAGACAGACCGCCTGCTGAAGGATGTCCGGAAGACGGATCTATTGATCGTTCCGCCCGTTTATGGCGACCTGATCGAAGGCATCAGGATCAACAGCGAAGCCATCCCCTTATCCGGAAACTATACAATAACGGTTGCAGCGTAGCCAGCTTGTGCCTGGGCGCCTTTCTGCTGGCGGAAACCGGGTTGCTGAAAGGCAAGAAATGCTCCACCCACTGGGCTTACCTGGATGAGTTCAGGGCAAGATACCCGGATATTGAAGTAGTAGACGGCGCCATCATTACCGAAGTCGGGAACATCTACAGCAGCGGCGGCGCCAGCAGCCTCTGGAACCTCATTTTATATCTCATTGAAAAGTTCTCCGACCGGGAAACGGCCGTATTGATATCCAAAAACTTCGCGCTGGACATCGGGCGCAGCAGCCAGGCGGTGTTTACCGTGTTCAAAGGGCAAAAGCGGCATGCCGATGAAGAGATCATCAGGGTCCAGGATTACATAGAGAAAAACTACACCGAGAAAATGACGATCGACGAATTAGCCGCCATCGTCAATTCCGGGCGCAGGACCTTCGAACGGAGGTTCCGCCAGGCCACGAACAATACCCCTTTGGAATACATCCAAAGAGTACGGATAGAAGCCGCCAAACGCTTTTTCGAAGCGTCCAGGAAAAATGTAAGCGAAGTGATGTTCGACGTAGGATATTCCGACACCAGGGCTTTCCGGATCACATTTAAAAAGTAACAGGGCTGACGCCCGTAGAATACAGGAACAAATATGCCAGGGTTGCCGCAGAAGTCTAGGCGCCGCTATTTACCTGATTACCACCATCAAGGCATATGATCCTCATTATAGACGACGATATCGCAGTACGTACCTCCCTCCTGCTATTATTGCGGCAGGAAGGGTTTGAAGCCTCCGCCGTCGGCACACCGGAAAAGGCCATGGAAACCATTTCTCAGACAAGGCCGGACCTCATCCTCCTTGACCTGAACTTCTCCAACCGCACCACCGGCGAGGAAGGTATGGCCCTCCTGAGCCGCATCAAACAATACGACCAAACCCTGCCAGTCATTCTGATCACCGGATGGGGCAGCATAGAGCTCGCCGTACAGGGCATGAAACTCGGCGCTGCCGATTTCATCACCAAGCCCTGGAGCAACGACGCCCTCCTGCAATCCGTGCGCACCGTTCTCGCATTGCAAAACAAGAAACCCGTCCGCGGCGTCACCCGCAAGCAGCTCGATAAAGACTTCGACTTCCGGCAGATCATCGGGAAGACCCCGCCATGCTGCAGGTGCTCGAAACCATCGGGCGCGTAGCGGCGACAGACGCTTCCGTTCTCATCACCGGAGAAAGCGGCACTGGCAAGGAGCTCATCGCCGAAGCCATCCACCATAACTCCGCCGCAAGGCGCGCCCGTTCGTGAAGGTGAACCTGGGCGGCATATCTTCCTCACTGTTCGAAAGCGAAATGTTCGGGCACGTTCGCGGGGCGTTTACGGATGCCCGGTTCGACCGTACCGGCCGGTTCGAACTGGCCAACAAAGGGACCATCTTCCTCGATGAAACGGGCGACCTGGAGCCCTCCAGCCAGGTAAAACTGCTCCGCGTGCTGCAGGACCGTACTTATGAAGTGCTCGGCAGCAGCCGCACAAAGACTGTGGACGTGCGCGTGGTATGCGCCACGAATAAAAACCTCCACCAGATGGTGGCCGACGGCGCTTTCCGGGAAGACCTCCTCTACCGCATCAACCTCATCACCATACACCTCCCCGCCCTCCGCGAACGGCCGGGAGATATCCCGCTATTGGTCAACCACTTCATCCGCAACCTCCGCGAGATGTACGACAGGCCGGCACTCACTGTATCCAAAGAGGCGCTGAAATGGCTGCAGTCGCTTCCGTTGCCCGGGAATATCCGGCAATTGAAGAACCTCACGGAACGTACCATGCTCGTACATACGACAGACATACTGGAAATCGGACATTTCCGGAGCCAGCTGGAGCTGTCGCCCGCCGCCAAAGGGCAATTACAACTGCCAGGCGTGGGCACCATCACGCTGGAAGACCTGGAAGTGGAAATGATCCGCAAGGCGCTGGCTTTTCATCAAAACAAGATCGCCAGGGCGGCGGCGGCACTGGGGCTGACCCGAAGCGCGCTGTATCGCCGGCTTGAAAAATATAATATCCCCTACGATGAAGCTGCGGACTAAATTCCTTCTTTTTGTGATCGTGTTGCACGCGGTGGCGCTCACCTTTGTCGTGGTTCGTGTTCCGGGAAAACAAGTGGCTCTTTCTTGTCAGCGAACTGCTGATCCTGGTATCGCTCTGGTTTTCCAGGAGCCTGTACCTGCAACTGTTGCGGCCCCTGAAGATGCTCACGGAAGGCGCGGAAGCGCTGAAAGATAAAGACTTCAGCGTGCGGCTCATCAAAACCGGGCAAACGGAGATGGACGCCCTCATCAAAGTATATAACCAGATGCTCGACCAGCTGCGGCACGAACGGACCATGCAGGAGCAGCAACACTTCTTCCTCGAAAAACTCATTTACACTTCCCCACCGGCATCATCATCCTCGATTATGACGGCGAAGTGCAACAAACCAATCCCAAGGCGGAAGACCTGCTGAAAGAGATGCCCCGGCTGCTGGAAGACGTTCAGGCGCTGGGGAGCGGCGAGTCGCGAACGCTGACCATCAATGGCGTCAATACTTTCAAACTTCAGAAATCGCACTTTATAGACCGGGGCTTTGCGCGGCATTTCGTCATGATAGAAGAACTCACCACAGAAATCCTCGCAGCGGAAAAGAAAGTCTACGGCAAAGTGATCCGCATGATGGCCCATGAGGTCAACAATACCATCGGCCCGGTCAATAGCATCATCGGCTCCACCCTCAAAGCCCATACGCTGGAAGATGAGCATCGCGCAGCGCTGGAAGTGGCGGCGGAAAGGAACAACCACCTCAACGGTTTCATGCGTAATTTCGCGGACCTGGTGAAGCTGCCGCCGCCGGATAAAAAGCCCCTTTCCATCCAATCCCTCCTCCGGCACGCCATGCAACTCCATGAAGCGCGGGCAGCGGAAAAGCATATACACCTCCAACTGGATTTCCTGTCCAACGACACCATCGTCAACGCCGACCGCCTGCAACTGGAGCAGGTACTCATCAACGTCATCAAAAACGCCCTGGAGGCCATCGGGCAAAATGGCCAGATCCGCCTCATCCAGCAAAAGGATGCTATAGTGATCGCGGATACAGGGCACGGTGTAGAAACCCCGGCCGACGTCTTCACCCCTTTCTTCACCACCAAACCCGACGGACAAGGGATCGGTCTCATGCTAGTTCGCGACATCCTGCTGGTCCACGGCTGGCAATTTAGCCTCGAAACTCCCCGGCCCCGGGAAACCCTGTTTACCATCCGTTTCGCCCGTTAATGGGCTAAAAAGCACCTTTTCCTGTCTTCTTCTCCTCCCGGTCATCGCCGGCATTTCTGTATGCCCCTGAATGCAGGTGGCTCAACCCATGTACCCGTGGTTACCCCGAGGTCAATTTCCATCAACCCGGCCGTGCACACTGTGCATATGCTTATCCTCCCTGCTCCCAGGACAACGTTATGCAGAAGCATAATACACATGCACCAACAGCAAGCCCACGGTTTTGTAAAGTGGCATATGAAAAGCCCTTTACCCGTATTTGAACCGCATATAAGCCGCCCTAATAATTAGGGCGGCTTATATGCGGCTTATCTCATCCGGATGCCTACCATTGTCATACCGTAGTCATACGGCATACTACCCGCAACCAGCAGGAAGTGTCAAGGAAAACCTTTACAATGCGAAAATATTGCCGCGGCCCTGCATTGTGATGGCGATAACCATTCCTTCATGCGCGTAATTGGCTGATTCTAAGTATCTTTAAGCAAACAGCGAATATTGAACGTGACTACCCAGGACCTGCTACTGTTCGACGCACTCAAAGACGTACCCGAACCGCAATTGCAATGGCTGATCGACCACGGTGAAACCGAACGTTTCCCGGCCGGCGAATACGTCTATAAGCCCGGCGACGAGATTCGCGGGGTTCATTTCATACTTTCCGGCACCATAGAGTTCTACCGTATCCAGAGCGGGAATAAGGTGCCGGTGACCGATGTGACCGCCCACCAGGTAACAGGCATCCTGCCTTATTCCAGGGCACGCGGCTCCATCGCGTTTTCCTGCTGTAAGACGGACATGGAGATGCTCACCCTGCCCAAGGATCAGCTCAGGAGATGATCGCCCGGCATTATGAACTGACGCAGGCTTTGGTTTTCGTGATGACCAACCGGGTGCGGGATTTTACCATCGTTACCCAGCAAAACGAGAAAATGATGGCCCTGGGAAACTCGCGGCGGGGCTGGCCCATGAACTGAACAACCCGGCGGCGGCTATCGTACGCGGGTCGGACACGCTGGGGAACACCTCCGCGGCGCGCCGGAAACTTTCCGGAAGATGATGCTCACCCGTTTGTCGGAACCTGAAGCGGATTTCGTATGCGACCAGCTCAGGAAGGCGCTCGCCGAAGCGGACCGCCCCGTTCCGGGTATGCTGGAGCGCAGCAGCCAGGAAGACGCCATCAGCGATTGGTTGTCCGATCACCAGGTACCCGAAACCCCTGATATGGCAGAGCAGTTCCGTCACTACGGATTGCACCCACAGCAACTGGACCAGTTCGCGCAAAGGCTGCCGGCGGAATACCTCGGCACCGTGCTCTCCTGGATCAGCAGCCACCTCACTACTGAACGCATGCTGGCTGATATCCGCGAAGCCTCCAAACGTATTTCCGGACTGGTCAAATCAGTCAAGATATTCACGCATATGGACGGCGGGGCCGATAAACAATATATCGACATCCACACGGGCATCCGCAACACCCTCGTCATGATGCAGTATAAATTGCGCAAAGGGAAGATTGAAGTGACAGAGGAATTTGACGAAACATTACCGCCCGTATACGCCCTTTCCGGCGAGCTCAACCAGGTATGGACCAACCTCATCGATAACGCCGCCGATGCCCTGGAACAACAAGGCAATGGCCGGCTGACAGTCCGCACGCAACGCGACGGCGAATTCGTGAAAGTGACCGTGGAAGATAACGGTCCGGGCATCCCGCCCGAGAACCTTTCCCGTATCTTCGACCCCTTCTTTACCACCAAGGAGATCGGCAAAGGCACGGGGCTGGGGCTGGATGCGGTCATGAATATCGTCCGCCAGCACCGCGGCTCCGTGAAGGCCACTTCCGAACCCGGCCATACCGTATTTACCATCTGCTTTCCTATCAACGGTGAAGCACATTCCATCAGCTCATGAACCAACCTATCATATTTCTGATCGACGACGACCAGCAGGTGCTCCGCGCCATCAGCCGCGACCTGCGCAACCAGTACCGCGACCGTTACCGCGTACTGTCGACCACCTCCGTATCTGAAGCCCTCGCCAGCATTACCGAATTACAGAACAAGGGCGAAGAGATCGCCCTGTTCCTGTCCGACCAGCGCATGCCTGAAATGGACGGCGTACATTTCCTGGAGAAGGCCATGAAGGTATTCCCGGAAGCCAAGCGCGTCCTCCTCACAGCCTATTCCGACACGGAAGCCGCCATTAAAGCCATCAACGATGTGAAGCTGGATTATTACCTCATGAAACCCTGGGACCCGCCGGAAGAAAAGCTATACCCGGTGATGGAAGAGATCCTGGGCGACTGGCAGGCCAACTACCGCCCGGATTTCAAAGGCATCCGCGTGATCGGGTACCAGTTTTCGCCGCGCAGCCATGAGATCAAGGACTTCCTGGCAGGCAACCTCATTCCTTACCAATGGATGGACATCGAAAGCAGCGAACAGGGAAAGCAGCTAGCGGCCTCCAATCAGCTTAATGCGCAGGAACTGCCCGCCATCATATTTGAAGACGGCGCGCTTTTCAGGCAACCCGCTCTGAAAGATATTGCTTCGCGCATCGGGCTTAACCCGACCGTGCGCAACCAGGTATATGATGTAGCGATCATCGGCGCCGGCCCTGCGGGACTGGCTGCTTCCGTGTACGGCGCATCTGAAGGCCTCAGTACCCTGCTGATAGAGCGCCGGGCGCCGGGCGGTCAGGCGGGCACCAGTTCCCGTATCGAGAACTACCTGGGTTTCCCGACCGGACTGAGCGGCGCGGACCTGACGCGGCGCGCCATTACACAGGCCACCCGCTTTGGAACGGAGTTCCTGTCGCCCCAATCGGTAGCCGGTATAGAAGCGAAAGATCAGTATAAGATGGTCCGCCTGGACGACGGGACCGAGATATATGCGAAAGCCCTCGTGATCACCACGGGCGTGGATTACCGTAAACTGGAGACCCAGGGCATCGAAGACTTCACAGGCGCAGGCGTGTACTACGGCGCAGCCAGTACGGAAGCGGCTTCGTGCAGAGATAAGGAAGTGTTCGTGCTGGGAGGCGGAAATTCCGCCGGACAGGCAGCCATGTACTTGTCGAAGTTCGCTAAGAACGTCTATATCGTCATCCGCAAACCCGACCTCCGTTCTTCCATGAGCGCATACCTGATCGACCAGATCGCGCAGACGCCCAATATCCGGTTGCTGCCCTGTGCGGAAATATCGCAAGGGATCGGTGAATCAAAGCTGACCGCACTAAAGTTGCGCGACCTGAACGATGGCAACGAAGTGGAAATGCCTGCGGATGCCCTGTACATCTTCATCGGCGCGCGCCCTTATACCGATTGGATATGTGACGGGATCATCAAGAATGATAAAGGCTTTATCGAAACAGGCCGCGACCTCCATCAATATCCGTCCTTCAAACAATTATGGAAGCAGGGCCGCGATCCGTATATCCTGGAAACGAGTATTCCCGGCATCTTTGCCGCCGGCGATGTGCGCGCGGGCGCGATGAACCGCGTGGCGGCTGCCGTGGGTGAAGGCTCCATGGCCATTAGTTTTGTACATAAATACCTCGCTGAATCCTGATAAAACCCAACAATATGGCAGATAAACCCTGTCAGCATATCCAGCAGCTGGAGACGCTGATCCATCCGAAGAAATATGAATGCGAAGAATGCGTGAAACACGGCGGAACCTGGCTGCATTTACGGACCTGCCAAACATGCGGCGGCACGTTTTGCTGCGACAGCTCCCCTTCCCGGCATATGACCGCGCACCACCATGCTACGGGGCACCCGGTGGTGATTTCGGCAGAGCCGGGGAAAAGTGGATCTGGTGTTATGTGGATCAAAGTTTCGCGGAATACTAGCGGGGGCTTGCATATGTTATATATTTAATATATATTTATAGCAAACGACTATCCTATGAAAAACGTATCCGCTACATTCCTCGCGGTGTTGCTCCTGTTTGCCACCGTGTCCAACAGTTTTTTCTGTGGTATCCTGGCCTATAACTGGATCGATCCTTCCAGCGTAAAAGGCGCTTTGATGTTCCTCTTTTCCTGGGGCGCTGCAACCTGTGCGGGTTACCTGATCTTATCAAGAGTAATGTCGCTGATCTTCGGTAAAGTGGAATGAACGTGGGATAGGCGATCAAGTTAATGCGTTTACTTTTGACACCTAATAATTACTTATGAAGAAAAGCATTTTATCCCTGACCCTTCCCATCGCATTAATCCTGAGCGCCTGCGGCGACAAAAAGACGACCCGAAACCCGCTAGCGATGGACTTTCCGGAACCTATGAATTTGCATCCCTGTACGTGAAAGGCACTTCCGAAACCATCTCAAATGAGTTGTTTGAATTTAAGGCGGTTGTAGACATGGAGTACACGACCACTGAAAACACCGGTATGGCTGTGTTCGAAAATGGCACGCTGACGTCTTCGGGGTCAGCTATAAGTTGAACACGAACTGGAAGATCGAAACATTTGTAGATGGCGTCTCCGACGGAGAGCCACTGCTCATGCCAATCAACTGGACTGCTCCAAAACGAACGGCGTATCGACTTATAAATTGATCGGAACGGACTCTGTATTTTTCGACAAAGGCTTCGTCAGCTTACCGGCCTCTAACGCTGCCGGCGGCTCCACGACAGTTCCGTCCACATCTATGAAAGCGAAGTTTGCGATAGTAAACGGGGAGTTGATCCTCACCAGCCGGAATTTGTTCTTTACCGACGAAAGGGTTGACGGCACTACTACCACGACCAAACATGATATGCTGATAATCAGCCGGTTTAAGAAAAGATAACAAGCGGAAACGTTGCACATAAAAAAAGGGGCCGGTCCAGTGACCGGCCCTTGCCCTATTCCGCACCTCCGCCTAAGGCCCTGTATAGTGCGATAACACCGTCGAACACTTCACGCCGGTGTTGCGCCAGGGCCAGTTCTGCATCGAGGACGTTCTTCTGGGCATTGATCACTTCCAGATAATTGGCATACCCCGTCGCGAAGAGATCGCGGGAGGTAGATACGCCGTGTTGCAGCATGAGCACTTCCGCTTCTTTGAGCTTATATGCCTGCTCGCTGTTGCCGACTTTTTGCAGCGAGGTGGATACTTCCTGGTATCCGTTCACGATTGCCTGGCGGTACGCGTAGAACGCGCTCATGCCTTCGGCCGTTGCGATCCTGTATTTAGACCGGATCTGGTTTTGATTGAACACCGGCGCCGTGAGCCCACCCAGCGCGGTATATGCGATGGATGCGGGGCTTTTGAACAGCAATCCGGGGTCGAATGCATTGTACCCGACAGAAGCGCTGAGCGTCAGCGTGGGGAAGAATGATGCACGGGCTGCCTTTACATCCGCTTTCGCGGCGGTCAGCTCCAGTTCCGCCTGCCGGATGTCCGGCCGCGCCAGCAACAGGTCTGCCGGTATGCCTTCGGCAACTTTCGCGGGAATGGGCGCTTCCAACAGGCTTTTCGATCTTTCGATATGCTGCGGGAACCGGCCTGCGAGCGCATTCAGCTGGTTCTCGATCTCCGTCCGTTGTTGGCGGATACCGAATGCCAGGGCTTTCGTGTTCAGCAACTGCGCATGGAACTGCTGCACTGCCAGCGAGGTAGCCCTGCCCGCTTCCTGCTGGATCTTCACCGTTTCCAGTGCGGATTCCTGCAGAATCACGTTCTTCTCAACGACCGACAATTCATAATCCAGTTCCAGCAGGTGGTAGTACAGCGAGGCGATCTGCGCCGTCAGCTGCGTATATACGAGCCGGCGGCCTTCCGCCGTAGCCAGGAACCTCGCATATGCGGCTTCCTTCTGCTGGCGGAGCTTGCCCCACAGATCGATCTCCCAGGCGCTGCGGAGCCCCGCGAAATAATCGGGCACCGCCGGCGTGGGGATACGCTGATCCTTATCGATATTGGGCGACAGGTTCGTATCAAAGTTCCCTACCCCGTCGATCGTGTATTTACCGAACTTTTCCGCACCGGCAGATATGCCCGCATTGAGTGATGGCAACCATGCCTTGCGCGCCATGGCCAGCTGGGCCTGAACGGTTTCCATTTTCTGCATGGCGATAAGCACGTCGGCATTGTTGCGGCGCGCGGTATCGAGGAGTTGCCGGAGATAGGGATCATTAAAGAATGCTTTCACAGGCAGCAGATTGACAGCCACCAAAGTGTCTTTCTCCCTTTGCGGCACAGCCGGCAGTTCCGGCGTTTGTAGCGGCCGGGGCGCTTTACACGCTCCCAGGAATACCAATAACACCGCCGCGGCCACCACCGCGGGCCTTGGTTTCTTCTTTTTCACTTTGATCCGGGAAAACAGTACGTACAGCCCCGGGATCACCAACACCCCGAAGATGGTACCGATCAACATACCGCCCGCTGCGGCCGTACCGATAGAACGGTTCCCCATGGCGCCGGCGCCGCTGGCGATACACAATGGTATAAGGCCGGCGACAAACGCGAAGCTGGTCATGAGAATAGGCCGCAAACGGCTCACGCCGCCTTCTATTGCCGCCCTGACTACCGTCAGCCCCTGCTTCTGCCGCTGTACCGCAAACTCCACGATAAGGATGGCGTTCTTGCCCAGCAAGCCGATCAGCATCACCAATGCTACCTGCGCATAGATGTTGTTTTCCAGTCCTGCGAGCTTGAGGGACAAAAATGCCCCGAAGATACCCGCGGGTAAAGACAGCAGCACCGGCAGCGGCAGCATGAAGCTTTCGTATTGCGCTGCGAGCAGCAGGTATACGAAGAGCAGACAGATACCGAAGATATAGATCGCCTGGTTGCCGGAGAGCACCTGTTCCCGCGTCATCCCGCTCCATTCGAAGGAGAAGCCGCGCGGCAGTACCTCTTTAGCTGTTTCCTCGATGGCCTTGATGGCGTCGCCGCTGGAGAACCCGGGGCTGCGTCTCCGTTGATCATGGCGGAGGTATACATATTATAGCGGGTGAGGGTCTCAGGGCCATATACGCGTTCGAGGCGCACGAAGTTGGAAAAGGGCACCATTTCGCCGTGATCGTTCTTCACGTGCAGAAGCAGCACGTCTTCCGGCTTGGTGCGGAACTGTGGGGACGACTGCACCATCACTTTGTACATCTGCCCGAAGCGGATGAAGTTGCTGGCGTAGAAACTACCGAGGAGCGTCTGGAGGGTGCTCATGGCGTTATCGATACTCACGCCTTTCTTGGCCGCCATGGCCTGATCCACATGGATCATGTATTGCGGGAAGGCGGGGTCGAAGCTCGTGAAGGCGCTCCCGATCTCAGGGCGTTTCTCCAGCGCCGCAATGAATTTGTTGGTTACTTCAGACACCTGCTCCAGGTCGTCTGCGCCGGTACGGTCCAGCACGCGCAGCTCGAAGCCGCTGGCGTTACCGAAGCCCGGCACGGTGGGCGGCGGGAAGTACTCGATGGAAGCGTCGGCGATGTTCCTCGTTTTAACCTTCAGTTCTTCTATGATTTCATTCACCGACTGTTCGCGGTCGCCCCAGGATTTGAGATTGATCATCCCCATCCCGTAAGACGCCCCGGCCACTTCGTTCACCAGGCTATAGCCTGCGAGCGTGGAGACCGATTCCACCGCATCCATTCCCGCCGCCGCGGCCTGTACCGAGTCTAGCACTTTTTCCGTGCGCTCTACCGTGGCGCCGTTGGGCGTGGTCACGTTTACGTATACCATACCCTGGTCTTCCGACGGTATGAACCCTCCCGGCAGAATAGCCGCCGCGCCCCAGGTGAGCACGAAGAAAACGATGAGCATGATCAGCGTGAGCACGCGCTTGCCCGCGATAGCCCCCACGAAACGCTTGTACTTATTCTCAGTTTTATTATAACCGCGGTTGAACGCATTGAAGAAGCGCTGCATAACGCTCCTGCGCATGTGCGCATTGGGATCGTGCTTCAGCATGAGCGCACAAAGCGCCGGCGTGAGCGTTAATGCGTTGATCCCGGAGATGATGATGGCGAATGCCAGCGTCAGCGAGAACTGCCGGTAGAACACGCCTACCGGTCCGCTGAGGAACGCCACGGGGATAAACACCGCAGACATCACCAGCGTTATGGCGATCACTGCCCCGCTGATCTCTTTCATGGACGCCAGCGTGGCCTGCATAGCGGGAAGGTGCGTTTCCGTCATCTTCGCGTGCACCGCTTCCACCACCACAATGGCATTATCCACCACGATCCCGATCGAAAGCACCAAGGCGAACAGTGTAAGCAGGTTTATAGAGAAACCCATCAGCTGCATGAACGCCAGCGTACCGATCAGCGCCACCGGGATAGCAAGTATGGGAATCAGCGTGGACCGCCAGTCCTGCAGGAAGAGGAAAACCACGATACCTACCAGGATAAACGCCTCGAACAGTGTGCGCAACACTTCCGCGATAGAGGCATCCAGGAAGCGGGATACGTCGTAGTTGAAGTTATAGGTCATGCCCGGCGGGAATGAAGACGCCTGCAGTTCCTGCATCCGGGATTTTACGTTATTGATCACATCCTGCGCATTGGAGCCGGGACGTTGCTTGAGCATGATGGAGGCGGAAGGCTTGCCGTCCGTTTTGGACACCATCCCGTATGTTAATGCCCCGAATTCCACATCCGCCACTTCTTTCAGCCGCAGAACAGAACCGTCCGGGTTGGCGCGGATGATGATATCGGCGTATTCTTCCGGCTGGAAGTATTTACCGGTATAGCGGAGTACATATTGCAGAAGCTGCGCTTCCTTATCGGAGCTCTCCCTGTTTTACCGGGGCGGCTTCGATGTTCTGACGGCGGATCGCCTGCACCACTTCATCGGCAGACACGTTGTAGGCCAGCATCCGGTCGGGCTGCAGCCATACGCGCATGGCGTATTCCTTGGCGCCCATGATTTCCGCGAAGCCCACCCCGTCGATACGTTTCAGCTCCTTCAGCACGTTGATGTCGGCGAAGTTATAGATGAAATTCTCATCGAGCGTGGAGTCTTCACTCATCACGTTAAGGTACAGCAGCATGGAGTTCACTTCCTTTTCGGTCGTTACCCCGGCCTTGATTACCTCTTCGGGCAGCTCGTCGATGATGGTAGACACGCGGTTCTGCACGTTCACCGCAGCCTGATCCGGGTCGGTGCCTACTTTAAAGAAGATAGTGATGAGGGTGGTACCGTTATTAGAGGATACGGACGTCATATACGTCATCCCCGGTACGCCGTTGATGGCCCTTTCCAGCGGGATGGCCACTGCGTTGGCGCATACTTCGGCGTTGGCGCCGGTATATTTGGCGGTCACCGTTACCGAAGGCGGAACGATATCCGGGAACTGGGTGACCGGCAGCCCGAAAAGGGCCAGCAGTCCCAGCAGCACTATGAACAAAGAGATCACGAGCGACAACACGGGCCGCCTGATAAAAGTATCGAACATTACATTTTGTTTCTGGTTACGAAGAGTATCTGTCTTACAAAGCCTTTACCTGGTCGCCCGCCACGAGCTTAGGGCTGATCTTCATCCCTTCCCTGAGGTTGCGGACGCCTTCAAACACGATGCGTTCGCCGGGCTGAAGGCCAGACTGCACGAGGTAGGAATGCGAGATCCTCGCTCCCGGTTCAAAGCTGCGCATCTTCACCTGGTTATTCGTATCCAGCACATAGACGTAATTCTTATCCTGCATTTCGAAAACGGCCTTCTGCGGCAGCAGCAGACAGCTGTCGATCCGGTTGGTCAGCGTCACCTTGCCGCTGGCGCCATGCTTGAGCACCTGCTGCGGGTTGGGGAAGCGTGCCCGGAAGGCGATAGAGCCGGTGTTCTCTTCGAACTCGCTTTCTACGGTCTCCACATGGCCTTCGTGCCTGTAGTCCGAGCCATCCGCCAGTTCCAGCGCTACTTTCCGGCGGGCGTCGGCGCCGTTGCGGATAAATTCGAGGTATTCCGTTTCGGAGACGTTGAAGTATGCATATACTTCATGGATGTCTGACACAGTAGTGAGCAGGGCGCCTTCGCTGACAACACTTCCTGCTTTCAGGGGTATACGGTCGATGAAGCCATCGAACGGCGCGCGGATGCTGGTGTATGATAATTGAGTGGAGGCGTTTGTTTCGGCGGAGCGGGCTTCGTCGATCTTCGCGTTATAGGCGGCCAGCTTGGCCTGCGCTACTTCCAGTTCGGTAGCGGAGATTACTTTCTTGGTCACCAGTACTTTTACGCGGTCCACTTCCAGGCTGGCGGCTTTGGCTTCCGCGATGGCGCTGCTGAGGGCGGCTTTGGCGCGGGCCAGCTCGGCGCGGTGCTCTTCGTCGTTAAGGCTGAAAAGGATCTGCCCTCTCTTCACCTGCTGGCCTTCGTCCACATAGATTTTATTGAGAAACCGTTGATGCGGGCCCTTATTTCCACGTTACGTACCGCCTGGATATCGGCAACATAATGCCGGTGCAGGACGGTGTCCGTCTGTTCGAGTTTGAGTACAGGGAACGACTGCAGGTCGTTTTCCTTGTTACCGGAATCTCCTTTCGTAACGCAGCCGGTAATAGACGCGGCTACAAGGGCAATGGCGATGCCTCCTGTTATCTGGTGCATAATAGGTAAAAAAGGTTTGTAGGGCCGGAGGAACGTGTGTTTCCGGCCGCAATTAGAAAAATGCAGAACTAACGCCCGGACGGGCGCGCGTGATCAATGTCGTAAGTCAGGGGAAAAGATTCAGCTCAGAATAGCGTGAACCGGAAGAGGAATTGGTAATAGGCGGGCAGGAAAGCGTCTTGCTGGCAATACACGCCAGTTTTCTTCTCTTCCTTTACCGGCCTGAACATCTTGTCTGATTGATCCGGTGCGGCCTGTTGCGCGAAGTTGTATTGCTTAAAGGCCGATGGGATGTAGAACCTGCCGCGGCGCCTGGACTGCTTGGCCCTGACGCTGGCATCCTCGTCTTCCGCAGATGGAGAGAGGAATACGGAAGGGACTTCCACTTCCGGGTGCAGATCCATCACGATCATTTCCGCAACGGCTGGCATCACGCCGGCATGCGCAGGCATGATGAATCCCGCCAGGTGCTGGATACAAACAAGAAACAGTAAAAACAATATTTGTCTGTTGATCCTCATGAGTATGCGATGCAATTCATCCAACTGCAAAAATAGGCAACACGTTAAGAATTCCTACTAAATGCGGATCAACGGTCGGCCTTTTAACAAAAAGATAAAATAGCCATATATACAGAATCCGCTTCAGCAGCGGATTCTGAAAGAATAGCACATTCGTGTCGGATCATGATGATTGGCATTCCTTAAAAAGTACCATTATTACTTCATGGATGAAAGGAATGCGGAAAGATATTTCGCCGTTTTGCTGGATTTAGTTGCGGCTACTTTGGAAGGCGGCCCCTCCGCCACGATGTTCCCTCCTTTCTCTCCCGCGCCCGGCCCCATGTCAATAACCCAGTCGCTCCCTGCTATCACCCGCATGTCATGCTCTACCACGATCACCGTATTCCCCGCCGCCACGAGCCTTTCCAGCTGCAAGACGAGCTTGTCGACGTCCGAAGGGTGCAGGCCGGTAGTAGGCTCATCGAGTACATACAGTGTATTGCCGCGGCCTGTGCGCTGTAATTCGGTCGCCAGCTTGATGCGCTGGGCCTCTCCTCCTGAAAGCTCCGTGGCCGGCTGTCCCAGGCGAAGGTACCTCAGTCCTACATCGCGCAATACGCCCAGGGGCCGTTGTACGCTTTCTTCTCCTTCAAAGAATGAGAATGCCTCATCTACCGTCATCCCCAATACTTCGGCGATGTTCTTGCCACGGTATTTAATTTCCGGGTCTTCTCGTTGTAGCGGGCGCCGTGGCAGGTAGGACAGGGCGAATACACGCTCGGCAGAAAAAGCAGCTCTACCATTACGAACCCCTCACCCTCGCAGGTCTTGCAGCGGCCTTTGGCCACATTGAAGGAGAAACGGCCGGCGTCGTACCTGCGGCTTTTAGCCATAGGCGTACCGGCAAATATTTTCCGCACATAATCGAACAGCCCGGTGTAGGTGGCCAGGTTGGAGCGGGGCGTGCGGCCTATGGGCGACTGGTTCACCTGCACCAACCGGGAAATATGTTCCATACCCGCGGAGATGTGTCCGCCAACAGCACCGTGTCGCATATCCGTTTCTTCCGATTCCACTTCAGCCGCATGCCCCAGCGCACCAGCCACCAGTTCCACCAGCGCCTGGCTCACCAGGCTCGATTTCCCGGAGCCGGAGATGCCGGTTACTGCCGTGAGTACGCCTATTGGGAAACTGGCGTCCAGACCATGCAGGTTGTTGCGGGTAATTCCCGTTAACCGCAGCCAGTGTTTGGGTTGGTATGCCGGCCGTTCCGGGATGGATTGCCGGCCGTAAAGATATTTTCGGGTCACGGATCCTTTTACTTTCTCCAGTCCATCTGGTTTGCCGCTGTAGAGGATCTCCCGCCATGCATCCCTGCCGCGGGGCCTACGTCCACGATCCAGTCGGCTTCGCGGATGACGTCGGTTTCGTGCTCCACCACGAAGAGCGTATTGCCGGAGGCTTTCAGCCCTTTAAGTGCGCGCAGGAGCGCTTCCGTGTCTGCAGGGTGCAGTCCGCCGAGGGCTCATCCAGCACATACACCACACCGAAAAGATTGCTCCTTACCTGTGTGGCGAGGCGCAGGCGCTGCAGTTCTCCGGGCGACAGCGTGGGCGTGCTGCGGTCGGGCGTGAGGTAACCAAGCCCGAGGTCCAGCAATACCTGCAGCCTGCCGCAGATGTCGGCGGTAATGCGTTGCGCCACGATATTGCGCTCGGGGTGCGTGGCGTCCGCCAGCAGTCGGCTATGGGCGTAAGGCTCCAGTGTTGCGGCCAGTTGTTCCAGCGAAAGGTGCGCTATTTCCGCAATGTCCAGTCCCGCGAACTTCACCGACAGGGATTCCTTCCGCAGGCGCTTACCGCCGCAGGTAGGGCACGGAGTGCTGACCATATACTGCTGCACGCGCTTTTTCATCATTGCGCTCTGGGTGTTGGAGAAAGTATGAAGGAGGTAACGGCGTGCACCGCTGAAGGTGCCCATGTAGCTGGGTTCCATCTTCTGTTTCACCGCCTGTTTCGTTTCTTCCGGCGTGAATCCGGCATATACGGAACGGTGGGCTGCTCTTCGGTAAATAATACCCAATCGCGCACCTTTTTGGGCAGGTCTTTCCAGGGCTTGTCTACGTCATATCCCAGGGTCACGAGTATATCACGGAGGTTTTGTCCGTACCATGCCTGCGGCCAGGCGGCAACGGCCCGCTCGCGGATGGTGAGCGAGGGTCAGGGACCATGGAGGCTTCCGTGGCGTCGTAGATCATGCCCATACCGTGGCAGGTGGGGCATGCGCCTTCCGGGGTGTTGGGAGAAAACGCTTCCGCGTGAATGATGGGCTGGTTGCGGGGTAAGTGCCAGCGCGGGAATAGAGCATCCGCATGAGGTTACCCAGGGTGGTGACGCTGCCTACCGATGAGCGCGTGGTAGGCGCTCCGCGTTGCTGTTGAAGGGCGACCGCGGGCGGCAGTCCGTCTATTTCATCTACATCGGGAACGGATAGCTGGTGAAAGAGGCGCCTGGCGTAGGGGATACGGATTCCAGATAGCGCCTTTGGGCTTCTGCGTAAAGGGTGCCGAATGCCAGGGAAGACTTCCCGACCCCGATACGCCGGTGAAAACCACGAGCGCGTCCTCGGGATTTCGAGGTCAACATTTTTAAGGTTGTGCTCTCTGGCGCCGCGGACGGTTACGAATCCGGGCTTTGGTGTATGATGGGCCATAACTGATGTATTCCCGGCAAAAATACGAACGGGCCGGGAGAAAGCCCCGGCCCGTTGGTTATACTGATCAGTTCAGTTGAGAGTTTTGTAAGCGTTGCGTCGCCACGATAATCCGCATCATGCGGTATTCCGGTATTTCCAGCAGCTCCGATAACTGCTTCACGTCTTCGACAGAAACACTGCCGATATCGGTGAACCACTCGCGCAGTTGCGACTCGGATATATGCGTATCGCGGCTAAGCTCTGCCAGCGGAACCGCGAGGTACAATTCCTGGTAAGTGGTGATCTTGTTTTCCCAGATAAGGTTGCGGATGATGGTATACTGCTCGTGTATCATATGGTTCGGCGTTGTGTTGTACATTAAATAACAAATGTTAGGCCTGAATGTTGGGGCGAATATTTAAATATTTGAAAATAAATTGGTTAACTGTTTTACAATAGACATAAACGATGTACCACAGGTGGGAAATTTCGTCCACACTGTTGCTGGTTATTTAAAAATAGATAAAGTTTTTTTGATTTCATAGGCCTCGTTTTCCGATGTGCGGAAATAGTTTTTGGGATAAAAAAGCCGGCGGATGAGGTATCCGCCGGCAATATTCAGCATAATATACAGGTATAATCTATTAAGGTTTCATCCAAACCAGGTGCATTTCATCTGATCTGCGATTGTCGCGGCGTAGGGTTACGAACAGGCGCTGTTGCTGGTCAAAGACCGCAATCGGCATTACGCCCACCCGCAGGTCGTCCGGCCCCTCGCCTTCTCCGAAAAGCAGGCTTCTTTTCGGAACCGGATCGGCCCCAGCGGGAAGCTAAAGGCAGAACAAAAGGTGATGCCGATGATCCGCTTGTTCTTTCCCTTTTCTACCTTTTCCTCGTTCTTTGCTAAATCATTATAAAATACATAATCCTTGCCATCCACCCGGGCGATCTGGAATGTCTTGAACTGATCTTCCCTGTTGAACTGCACTGCGCATTCTTCCTGCCTGTGGTGGTAGAACGGTTGCTGCCCTCCGGCCCACATAAAATGCTCCTTGGGCAGTAACCAGCTTTTTACATGCTGCCGGTCAGCATTATAATGCATTAATCCGAGATCACCTATGCGGAATGGTATCGCATTTTGCGCACTGGGTAACCGTTGTGTCTGATCTTCAATATCCTCAAACGCCAGGGTGTAACTTCCGTCTTCATATACAAAAAGATTTACTGGTACACCATCGAACTTTTCCCGTTTACCGAAAGTCTCCGCAGCAATTTGCTGGATAGCCACGGGTTGGATTTCCTCACCGGTCTTGTTGTTGGGGTCCGAAAGCTCCAGATGGTAAAGCCAGGTATTCCCAATTGTCCAGTCTTGCTTGCCTGGAATGTAGGTCAATAACATGATGCGTTTGGATACGGGGTTGTAGCGCATCATCGCATGCTGGATATCCTTGTTCAGGGTAAAGTTCAGTTCCGTGTGGCGGAAGCTGCTTTGCCCGGCAGCCAGCGCCGCGGTGAACACCACATTCTCCTTCCCTTTTGAACGGAGTTTGGAAGCGAATCCCAGGCAGTATAGATCTGGCCCCATAAACCCAATGTCCGTAAAGTTGACCATGTCATAGTTATCAGGTGAAGGCTCATAACGCGCCCGCGCTGTTTCCTCATGCCGACCATTATACATGATCACGGTCAGCCGTTTTGTGGGCTCTTTCTCGGATTCATTGGACAGCGCCACCGCATATTGGTCGCTATTGGGATCTTTGATGATATAAAAGTCGGTTCGGCTAAAGCCCCACAATTCCCTTCTTAGTTCGCCAAGTTTATCTTCCCGTACAATGCTGCCATTCGCCGGATCTATGATCATACGGCGGAGGACCGGGACCCGATCTTCAACATTTCTGAAAAAGAATACCAGTTGCCCGTTGATCTCAAACACCGCCCGCATGCGGGAACCGGCGTTATCGATCAGCGGGAATTTCGGGCGGATCTGCTTGCTGACCTTCTGCAAGTGCTTTTCATCATAGATCTTCAGCTCCATGGTCTTCTTCAGCTCCTTGACGATCAAAGCAGTATGCCCGTTCTTCAACTGAACGATGTCCATATACCCTTCTGCCGGCTCACGAAACGATTTGCTGCGAGCGACCTCATTGAATTGTGCGAACAGGTTACTTTGCAGCAGCACCAAGAGGCTTCCAAAAAGTAAATTCTTCATTACAGGTAAGATTTATCAGATTTCCATCCATACCAGTTGCACCGATTTCTTCCCTTCATTAATGAGACGGAGCGTTACATACTGATTTTTATCGGCACTATAGGCAGAAATAGCGAAAAGGGCCAGATTATGTTCCTTCTTTGCCGGTTCCCCGAAAAAGTATTCACCAACAGGCAGCGGTTTTCCTTCAGCGGGAAGCCATATGCATCACAATCGCTGACGACATTCACTTTTTCAGTTTCCCATTCGGAATGTTTGCACGGTTTTCCGCATAATCGTTATACAATACAAACTGGCTCTTGTCATGACGGAGATATACGAAGGATTTGAACTGATCTCCGTTTTTCAGCGGCCAGGCGCCATTCTCGCGGTAATGATGATAAAACGCACCCGGCACCTGGTTAGCAATTACAGTAAGATGCGTATGCTCCTTAGGCAGGTAATAGAACTGCTCGAACTTCCCGTTAACATCGAAATTGGCAAGTACCAGGCTTCCAATAGTAGTAATGTACCTAGAGCCTGCGCCCTGCCCCGGATCTCTACTGAAATCTCTTCCAATGCCACGGAATAGCTTCCGTCTTTATGCACGAAAAGATTAACTGGTGTTCCGCGGAAAGTACTGCGCTTTCCGAATACAGCTTTAGCTTCTTCTACGGGGCCATTAAAATACATTTCTTCTTTGTTCACTACATCCATTGACTTGGGATCGAAGTTCACCATCCAGATGTCGCCGGTATTGCCTTTATCAGGAATAAACATCAGCACCAGGAAGTTACCGGTCGCTTTGTTGAATTTAGTGATGGCCATTTCCACTTCTTTGTTGTGGGTAAATTTCACTTCCTTCACCACCATCTTCTTGCTATCCGTTTTCAGAGAGCCCAGCAACATCGTATTTTCTCTCCCTCCGCTGTTCTTGGTATTGTATCCATAACCAAAGATCAAAGCTTCGCCATTAACGAAGGCCATATCCAGGTATTTGAGGTATTTGAATTTGTCATCAGGGGAAGTGAGGTATGCACGGCCTGCTATTTCATGGTCGGACTGATAAGTTACTATTTCCACGCGCTTATTACGGTCGGATTCAAAGCTATTGAACAGTACAATACCGTATTGGTCACTATCCGGGTCTTTCTTCACGTAGAAGGTGGGCATCGGAACTCCACCGTAGACCATGCTATACATCTTGCCCATGGAGAGCCGGTCCAGTTCGCCGATCACATCTTCTTTCTTGATAGTACCTTTCGTGCCGTCGATAATCACGCGGTGGAGCGTGGGCGTAACCTTATCAAGCTCCTGGATAAGGCATACTACATCCCCATTCACTTCAAACATACCTTCTACGGAAGGCTTTTGTAGTTTGCCGTATTTCGGATTGAGCTTGCGGTTAAATTTCTCTTTATGCTTCTCGTCGTAAAGACGAACGTCGATACCTTCCTTCTGGGTTACCACAACTAAGGCCGTATTACCATTCTTAAGCTGGATAATGCGGGCAAAACCTCCTCCTCGGGCTCGGTGAATGCCGGGCCTTTAGCGATTTCCTTAAACTGGGCTAATGCTGCAAAATGGAGTAGCACTAATAGGCTGCTGAAGATAATTCTCATATAGGTAAGGGATTATTTAATAAGATTCATAGGTATATCCGATTGGGCTATCCCGAAAACGGTCTGTTCGCGGTGCAATATTACTGCACCCCGGGCAACCTATTATGCTCTGTTCGTGTGATTTACGTCACGTCATTTCGCGCATTCACCACGACAATTCGTGATACCGCCTGCCCCTGCAACCCAATATTCATGCAAACCATTTCACCATCAACACGTTATATCCACGGCACGCCATTCGTAATTCAATCCCAAAATCAATTTAACATGAGCCATAAAAATGAACAGGGCGTCGATTACAAAGAAGACCCACACCTGACCCCGAAGTCAAGAAATTCCTCGGCCTGCTCAATGCCCCGGGCAACCCGCCGGTAGAGAGCCTCTCGGTACCCGATGCGCGCAATGTGCTTACCGGAGCCCAGAAAAGCGTGCCGGTAGACCTCTCCGGTGTTACCGTCACGGAAAAGACCATCACCGCCGGTGAGTTCACCATTTTGCTGCATGTCGTAAAGCCTGAAGGCGCCGCCCCTACTCCCGGGCTTCATCTTCATCCATGGCGGCGGCTGGGTACTGGGCGACTTCCCCACGCACCAGCGCCTCGTGCGCGACCTGGTCGTACATTCCGGCGCGGCCGCGGTATTCGTCAACTACACCCCAACGCCAGACGCCGCATATCCCCGCGCCATAGACGAAATCTTCGCTGCCACGCAATGGCTGGCTGAGAACGGCCGCGAGATCGGGGTAGACGGCAGCAACATCGCCATCGTGGGCAACAGCGTAGGCGGAAATATGAGCGCCGTTACAGCCATCCGCTGCAACGAAGCCGGCGCCCCTAAGCTGAAGTGCCAGGTGCTGATGTGGCCCGTGACAAACGCGGACTTCGAAACAAAATCCTGGCGCCGTTATGGAGAACAACGCTTCCTCACCGCATCCCTCATGAAATGGATGTGGAGCATGTACACCACGAAAGACGCCCAGCGCGAACAACCCTACGCCTCCCCCTGCAGGCCTCCGCCAGGCAGCTCAAAGGCCTGCCGCCCACCCTCATCCAGGTAGCGGAGAACGACATCCTGCGATCAGAAGGAGAAGCCTATGGCCGGAAGCTGTCTGAAGCCGGCGTACAAGCTACTACCATCCGGTACCTGGGCGTCATCCACGACTGGGGCATGCTGAACGGACTGGCCCATTTGCCAGAAACGCGTTCACTGGTATTGCATGCCGCTGCGGAACTGAAATTCCATCTCGGTCTTTAACCGCTCATTTATCCGATAAAAAAACGGTTGCCTGCGAGGGCAACCGTTTTTCGTTATGGCCTGAGTAAAATGATATTCTTTCGCTTCACCGGCCCGTTGACGATCATCAGGTGATACACCCCGTCCGGTACGGAGGCCGGTATGTCTATCCGGACTTCGTTAGTATTGGGCGCTACCTCCACCTTATGCACTACGTCGCCGTTCATGCTCACAAGCTGGATCTTCATCTTTTCATAGATGGTGCCGCCGAACTTAATGACGAAGCTGCCGGTAGTGGGGTTCGGGTACAGGTTCTCGATCGTGTACGACTGCAACGTTTCATATTGCAGCGTATTGGATGCGAGGTTCCGGTTGCCGGCCATATCTGAGTACTGATTTGCCGGTATCGTAATCTTCAGCACCGGTCCGGCGAACTGCGGCGCTACTGTGGCGGTATACTGCGTTTCTGACACCTTGCGGAAATTAGTCAGCAGGCCATTCTCCAGTCGGATAGCCGCCGCGCTGAAGTCGGGCGAAGCCTCATTCAGGCGGATGGTCAGCGTGAACGGACCAAATGCATACGGATTATTACGCCCGGTGAGCATGGCTACCGGCATACCATCGTCATGCGCCATCGTCAGCATATTAGACGGCGTGTTGCCATTGCCAGCAGCATCAGTGGCCGCGTTCTCTTTGACGGACACTTCGATAATGCCGCCGGTAGGCCTGATCGTAGCTGTAAAAAGGATATTGTCGGTCGTGGTTACGGGGTTTGACGTGGCGTTACGCAACTGGAGCCAGTTGGCCGTGAAGCCGTTCACTTTCTCGGTGAAGCGGATCTGAACTGTAAAGGCGCCGTTGACAGGTGAAACGGCCGTGGTGGTCACTGCCACTCCGGGACGGGATCCGTCATATTGCCTGATAAGCGTATTGGAAACCGTATTACCATATCCGCCCCCGTCTGTCGCCGCGCCCGCACGTACAAAGAGGCGCACTTCTCCGTCTCTCGCCGGGATGATATTCGCAGTGTAATTACGGTCGCCGGAAGCAGTGAGATTTTGCAGGGTGCCGTTTGTGATCTCCACGTCGCCGGCGGCAAAGCCGTTTACGGGTTTTGAGAAAGTGAACACCACCGGGAAGGCGTTATTGACCGTTCCCGCAGCTGCAGATGTAACCGTCACCGCCGGGGCGCCGTTGCTATGGAATACAGTTGCCTCAGCGCTTTCGGTATTCGTATTGCCGGCTGCATCCACTGCAGCACCTGCCTGGATTCTCACGGACGCGTTTCCTTCCGCAAGTGCAGTCAGGACAAACGTCCAGGTACTTCCGCCGGTATGCTGAACCGCCGATACCACGCCGTTCGTAACGCTGATACCGCTGGCGGTAAGCCCGGTCACCGATTCAGAATAGGTGGCGGTTACGGTGTAGTTGCTGCCCGTTGCCTGACCGACCTGCAGCGTTACGGAAGGCCTGGTGGCGTCGTAGGTACGGGAAACCGTATTGGATGCCGTATTGCCGTTGCCTGCCATGTCGTTTGCGCCGTTTGCAGGAACGTTCACTGTGAGCGGGCCGTCCGTTACCGGGGTAACGGTTACCTGGTAGCTGATGTTATCTGTAGTGCTGAGATTGGACAGGGTTGCGTTGGTAGCCCTGATGTCCGTTACGTCAAACCCGGTTACGGCCGTGCTGAATTGAATGCTCAGTTGGAAAGGCGCATTTACGTATACCACCCCACCGTCAGCGATGGTTACCGCAGGTTTGCTGGCGGTAAAGCGGATGCGCAGTTCCGTAGCGGGTGTGTTGCCATTGCCCGCCGCATCCCTGCCGGCATCGGCGGGTACATTGATCCGAACGTCACCGTCTGAAGCAGGCGTTACCAGGAAGGTATAAATGCGGTTGTCTGAAGTGGTGAGACTGGATAACGCCGCATTGTCGGCCATAATGCCAGATAATGTAAAACCAGTCACGCTTTCCGTAAATGTTACGGTTGCCGTGAATGCGGTGTTCACAGGTGAAACGGCGGTAGTGCTGATCGTAGCACCCGGCCGGGTAACGTCGAACGTACAGCTGAGCGTAGCGGCAGCGGTATTCGGATTACCGGCCGCATCGGCGGCGATGCCACCCGGAACATCTACCGTAACAACGCCATTTACAGCGGGAGTTACGGCCAGCGTATAGTTCATGGCATCAACAGTGCTGAACCCGGAGATCACGCCATTCGTCACCCGCACATCCGTTGCATCGAACCCGGTCACCTCTTCGGAGAACCTGACCGTTACAGGGAATGCCTTATTCACCGGGGATGTCGCCGAAGTAGTAATAGTTACGCCCGGCGCCGTAGCGTCATATTGCAGATTGAGACCGGCGGCAGCGATATTGGTATTTCCGGCCGCGTCTGTCACCTGCCCCTCCGCCAGGCCCACGGTAACCAGCCCATCGGTACCAGGTGTCAGCATGAAGTTGTAAGTGATATTGTCGGAAGTGGCCAATCCGCTTACAGTCCCGTTAATAACGGTAAGATCGGAAAGGATAAAGCCGGTTACCGGTTTATTGAATGTTACCGTTACCGGCACTGCCGTGTTAGCCGGCGAAGCGGCGGTTGTGGTGATCGTGGCCTGGGGCGGACATTATCATACACCATGGCCAACGACGCGCCGGTATTGGCAAGACGGGCGGTATCCGTAGCTACGTTAGCCGGCAGCGTCACCGAGACATTTCCTGCCGAAGTTGGCTGCACCATGAACGTCCAGCTAATGTTGTCCGCGGATGCAAAGCCTGTGATGGTCGCATTGTCCAGCAACAGGTCGGTCGCATCGAAGTCGCGCATTTTCTCGGTGAATGTCAGCGTTACGGGAAATGCCGCGCTCACCGGAGAGGTAGCGGATGTGGTGAAAGCAGCGCCGGGCCGGGTAATATCAGCTGCGCGCTCAAAGACAGCGGCCATGTTCCCATTGCCAGCCTGGTCCGTAAAGGCGTTTTCCGGCAATTCGATGCGCATCGGACCATCCGCCAGCGGCGTCATATTGAAAAAGTGATTACCAGCGGTAGACAGGATATGAGTCAGGCTTACATTGGTCAACACCAGGTCGCCTACCCGGAACCCTGTGTTCGCTTCGCTGATAGAGATCGCCAGCGTCACGGCACCGGTGATGGGCGACATGTTAGGTGAGGACATCGTTGCTTCGGGGCGCTCCTCATCGAAGTTCACCTGAGCGGCGGCGGCGGCGGTGTTTCCGCGGCCCGACTGGTCCTGCGCTACGTTTGCATTTACGGCTACCTGGATGGCAGCCTGGCCGGCTGTAGGATCAACATGGAAGGTATAGACGCTTTGGCTCACGGCTGAGAATCCACCCATTGTCCCATTGGTTACCGAAATATCAAGGCCATCGAAGCCGGTAACGGCTTCACTGAAAGTGATGGTGTACGGGATCGGGCGCAGCCTGGTATACGTGCCGGCCGTTGTGCTGATGACGGCGGAAGGCGCTGCCGCGTCATACATCAATGACAGCGAAGCGGCAGTGGTATTACCATTGCCTGCAGCGTCGCTTGCTTTATCTGCGTCTATATACACGGTCACGTTGCCATCTGCGGCCGGTGTGATGATGAAGGTGTATGTTTTAGCATCCACCGCTGTAAAAGCGGTAACCGATGCTACATTATCCGTACGGATAGCCGCCTGCGTAAAACCAGTAACATCCTCCGTGAAAGTGGCAGTTACGGTAAAGGCGCCGCTGACGGGTGAAGCAGCGGTTGTCGCCATGCTTACATTCGGGCGGGTGCCGTCATATATAATCCACAGCTCGTTAGACGCGGAGCTTGCATTACCTGCAGCATCCTGGGCAGCGTTGGCTGCGAGGCGGATCTTCACGGTATCTTCTGCGACAGGCGTTACGATGAATGTATACGTGTATGGGTTCACCTGTGTGATCGCAGTTACTGTGCCGGCATCCAGGATCAGATCGGTAATATCGAACCCGGTTACGGCCTCGCTGAATGTGGCAGTTACGGGTATGGGCGCATTCGTGAATGAAGGCGCAGTTGTGGTCAGGGTAACTCCTGGCACATACATATCCGCTGTCAGCGACAATTCCGTTGCCGCAGTATTGGGGTTGCCTGCCGCATCCCGGGCCAGACCCGCAGGCACGTTGATCGTTACCGGGCCATCTGTCAGCGGGGTGATCTGGTATTGATATTGTGTACCGGTATTGCTGATTAACGCATAGCTGGCATTCGTCAGTACGATCTCATTCCAGTCATATCCCGAGACGGCTTCAGAGAAGCTGACCGTAATATCAAACGGAGCATTTACGGTGGCAGGGGCGCTTGTCTGAATTGTCACCGAAGGCGCGGTTTGATCGTAACTAATGATTAGCAGATTGGATGTATTGCTGTAATTGGTAGCGGCATCCTGCACCTGGCCGGCTGGCAACTGAACCGTCACAATTCCATCCATAGCGGGCGTAACCGTGATATCATAAGCGCTGCCACTGATTGCAGCCAGCTGCGTAACAGCAGCATTGGTCACCGTAAAATCTGCCATATCGAGGCCGGTGACGTTCTCAGAGAACGTTGCCCTCACTACGAACGGAGTATTAGTGGTGCTGCCCACCGTAGAGAGCACAACGGATGGTTTTGAACCATCGTAATGTATGCGGAAGTCGGCGGCGGCCGCATTACCGTTACCTGCCCGGTCATGAACAACTGCTGCCGGGAGGCGGACAACCACTTCTCCGTCCCCTGCAGGTGTTACGATCACCTGGTAAACCTGGTTGTCGCTGGTAGTCAGGAAAGAGGCGGAGCCATTGGTTATCTGAAGGTCGTTGGCCGTGAAACCTACCGTCGGTTCCGTAAACGTTACGGTCACATTAAATGCCGCGTTTATAGGCGTAACTGCGCCGGAAGTGATCGTTACATCCGGGCTGGTAACGTCATACACCACTGTTGTTGTGGCAAAAGTACTGCCATTGCCCGCTCTGTCGGAGCCGGCCCGCGGATGTACCGTGATGTGAACGGGACCTTCCTGCGTGGGGTTCACCGTAAAGGTATAGGTGATATTATCCGATGATTGGAAATTCGAAACCGTCCCATCAGTAAGGGTAATATCCGCATCGTTAAATCCATACACCGGTTCGGAGAATGCCACAGACATGGCAATAGGGCCGTTGGCTGGCGAAGGGTAATAACAGTAAGGGTGGGAACAGGCGCGGTCTGGTCGTTGAATACCACATGTTCCGCAGACGCCAGGTTATCTCTGGACACTTCATCCACACATACGCCGGCGGCAATACTCATTTTCACCTCGCCTTCCGCGAGCGGCGTTACCGTGCAGGAGAAGGTGCTGTCGTCTACGACCGTAAAATCGGACACAGTTCCGTTAGCTACGGTAATATCACCTGCATCGAATCCTGTCACCTTCTCACTGAAATCGACCGTCACAGGGAAAGCGCCACTGAACGGCGAACCGTACAGCGGGTTGATCACTGCCGTTGGAGGATTGAGGTCGTACCGGAGCGTTATATTGGAAGAAAGGTTGCCATTTCCGGCGTTATCGAATACGGCGTTGCCGGGCATTTCCACATACACGTCACCATCCTGATCAGGGCTGATGGTAACTACATACGCATTCACGGCAGTGCCGAACATGATAACCGTGCCATTATGAACTATCACCTGTGATGCAGTCAGCCTGGTAGCGTTTTCATCAATGATGATATTTACCTGGAAATTCCCGGTAACGGTCATATCTCCATGTCTAAAGAAGCTGGTGCGCGGGCGCCTCACATCGTAGGGAACGGAAATGATACCGGCAAGAGAACTGTTGTCGGCCAGATCGAAGCATGCATCGTCAGCCAGGGCCACGGTCATGTTACCTTCTGTATCGGGTGTCCCGTTAATGGTAAGGGTATACTCACGAGGGCTTTCCTGTACAAAATCCGTAACTGTACAGTTCGTCGCAACGATATCAGAAGCATCCAGGCCGGTGACCGCTTCCATAAACGATATCCGCACATATACCCGCTGGTTGATGCCGCCGGAAGGTGTTGTAGTAAAGATGGGCGCAGGCCGTGTAGCATCGTATTTAAACCGCAGCTCAATGTTGTCGGTCAACGGGTTGCCTGCAAGGTCCGGTATATAGCCGCCTACCCCAACGACCACATCTCCCTCGTATGCCGGCACGAATTCGAACGTCCAGGTGATATTATCCGTGGTGTTCAGATTCTGTATCGTACCGGAATGCGCGGTATTGAACTTGTAGATATCAAATTGCGTTACTTCCTCGCTGAATGTCAGGGTCATGGGTACGGGGAAAGTCTGGTCACAGCTCCGGCCGTAGTAGCAAGGGTAGCCGTAGGCGGAACATTGTCGTAATTAAATGCCAATTCTCCCGATGCCATATTCCAGTTGCCGCCGGCATCCCTCGTCACATTCTCATTTAATTGTATAGAAAAAGCCCCCGGCGCGATTGGGGTCAGCTTCATATCATATACCCGGCTGTTAGTCTGTATGAACATGGATACCGTTGCATTCTTCACTGTAAAATCAGCTTCATCCAGGATGTCATGATCGTCGTTCATTGTCAGCTTTACCCATACTTCACCGTTTACCATAGGCCCAACCGGGTGAGACATGAATGTCCCGGAGGGGCGTGTTCCGTCATATAACAAACTAAAACTACCAAGTGCCACGCTGGCGTTCCCCGCTTCGTCCTGCACGGTATTATCCACTAAACTCCAGGTAACATTACCATCTCCCGCGGGAACGATCGTTACCAGGTAGTTTTGCATATCCGTAGTCGTAATGGACGACCGCACCACATCCCCGTTGGTGATCCCCAGGTTGTAGTAGCTGAGGTTCTTCACCTTTTCGGAAAAATGCAGTTCGAATTGAATAGACGCCACATTGGTCGGCGATGTGGTCAGGATGTTCTGGGTAACCGTGGGCCGTTGGGTATCATAATGGAAAGTCCGTATACCTGTACCGGTCGACAGGTTGCCTGCCCCGTCCGTTGCCACACCCTCGGGTAGGGAGATGGTAAATGTCATGTCTCTTGCGGGCGACAGCAGCACCTGGTAACGGTTGTAGCTTAATACCGTCAAATCACTCACCGTAACGTTGAGCACATTGAAATCAGATACCGACAGTCCTGTCAGCGGCTCTGAACTTTCAATGATGATATGGAACGGCCATTCTTGCTGGCGCCGTCTTCCGGTGTTTGCCAGTTAAGTATAGGGCGCGAAGTATCGGCCACAAGAATAGTGATAGCTTTCTCATAGTACAATCCGCCCGCATCTGTAGTCCGTACCCGGATATCATAGCTGGCTTTGGTGCGCCTTTCGAGCAGCGTATTCGTTTTCAGGGTATTGCCGCTCAGGGTGAATGCGTTGTTATCCGTAGCACCCACTCCGGCTACCAGGAATAGGTAAACGAATCGCCGGCGTCTTCGTCAGTTGTCGACAATGTACCTACTGTTGTGCCGATGGGCTCCTTTTCGATGATAGTGTTGCTGGAAAGCAGAATGTCCGTTGGGGAGTCATTTACATTCTGAACATTCACAGTCACTGTTACATAGTCGCTCCATAACTTGCCGTCGGATACGCGTACTTGTGCGGTAACCGTGGGCTGCGCGCTATAACGGAACCCATCGGGGTCTTTCACCGCCAGTTCTCCGGTCGCAGGGTTAATATCCAGGGGAATAGTCCATGGCCTCCAATATCCGTCTGGCCGGAAATTTCCCAGGTCAGGGCGTGCGGGAAAAGCGGCATATCACTGGCGGTGAGCGTCCCTAATAGCGTGCCCGCAGCAGGCCGCTCAGCGGTGGAATAAGCGTTGAACAGATTAATGACCGGCTTGCAGTTATCCAGTGCAACGGCATTCAGCGGGCGCTGATTGCCTAAATTGCCAGGCGTGTTTCCAAATCCATCTGTAATCGAACCCGAACGTGTGAGGGTGGAGAAATAGACATCGTCGACGAAACCGCAGACAACACCTGAAGGAACCGTCATTTCAAATTCATGCAAGCCCATGTTAGTCCGGGCATACCTCAGCGTATATATACGCCATTTACCAGGATATCGAGCTCAGGCGTACCTGAGATGTTAACCGCCTTGGTAAAGCTGACCTGCATGGTCATTACATCGCCCGGCCAGTGATGGGTTGCTTTAAACTGAAACTGGTTGACTTCCGGTGTTGTAGCATCAACTCTGATATTGTAAGCTGGCGTTCCAAAAAACTGCGAGTAGAAATTACCGGCCCTGTCCGTCAAATGACTGGCGCCATCCTCGGAGACGACATGACCTGCGATTTGAATGCCATCCAGGTCAAGATCTCCGGCAACAACGGTATAGGTGGCTTCCAGCGACATTTTATCGGCACTAAGCGTTAATGGCAGGTTCCTGGTGACGGTGGTTCCCGAAGTCGTACCCACTAAAATCTGCATAGCCAGCCTGGAGCCTTGCATAACCATGGGCTCATCGAAGGGGATAGAGAATGAAATCTCGTCGCCCAGCTTGTAGTCGCCGGAAGTGCTGATCAACGCACCGGTAACAGGCGCGGTATTGTCGATAATGATATTATTGGTAGCGGGCACCAGCGGCGAAAGGTCTATCCGAAGGTTGAGCGGGTACCTGTTTCCGGAAAGGTCGAAAATATTGTCTGTTGTGATCGTCTGATCGATGTAAGTAACGTCGATACCATCCGGGTCGTTAATGCCAGCGGGCAACACCAGCGCGAATACGAGTTCATTCGTACCCGTACCTGACTCGTAATTGAACTTGTAATTACTGCTGCCGACGCCCACACGCACATATGGCCTGCCGGTTACGGTCACCGGTTCGCTGAAGGTCGCTTTGTATGCCAGCCTGTCTCCGACTCTGTAGAATCCGTCGGCAGGTTCTTCAATTGCGGTAACGGAAGGTGGCCGGCTGTCGACCGTAGCCTCTGCCGCCGTAAACCTGATGGAATCCGTGAACACGGTGCCGCTCCTGTTCCCTATCGCGTCGCTGAGATAAAAATTCGGGCCATGTATCCTGTCCGAAAACGCAATGCCATCGTAATCTTCAACATTCGCCGGGACCGTCCATTCCAACAGTACTACGTTACCGTTGACCCTTACTAATGACAGTTGCCTGGCGGAACCGCCGATCATGGCTTCGACGTATGGCGCCGGAGTGGCGCCGCCGCTTTGGAGCGTTTCATTGAAAGTGAGGGTCAGCGCCATCACAAAACCGCTCTTGTATAATGTCCTATCCAGCGCCGCAGACACCAGTCTTGGCGCCTTCGAATCCACCATCACACCGGTATGATCAGTCATCCCCGGAGTTCCGAAATTGTTCAGGTTATTGCCGGCCAGATCCCTGATAAAGCCCCGGGATTGATGGAAGTCGCCACCTGCAAATGCCCTTCCACATCTGCCGGCACGGTATATTTAAACCGCAGGATATTGGTGCCGTTGCCGGATACATATTCCGCATTGGGATAGGTATCGCCGATGATAAGCGGAATTTTCGGCGTGCCGGTAACAGTCACCGGTTCGGAGAACTCCCAGTCCAGGAAGATATCCGCGCCTTTACCATAGGTGCCATCGGTCACGACAGGCAAACCTATGAGCGCCGGCCGGATGCCGTCCATCCATATATTGTTGGTGATGACGGGCGCGGTAACCGTGGAAAAGTCAGCCATGTTGCCGTCCAGGTCTCTCCAATCGCCGTGGTCGAGCGTGATGCCGTTAAATGTCCATCCCGCGCCCAGCACGTTATTGAGTTGGGCGCCATCCGGTACGAGGTAACGGAAGATAAGTTGATTCCCATTCTCCACGCCTTCATATCCGAAATCGTATGACTGACCGTTATACGTATAACTTAAAGTGCCGCTGTTGGGATAGCCGGTCATGGGCTTATCCATCGTCACAAACATCTCCAGGTTGTACCCTGCACGGTAGCCACCCGCGGCGGGCTGTTGTATCGAAGCAACGACGGGGCCCTGAGACGCGATCGTAAAGCTTAACCTCTGCGAGTTTATACTCTGGTTGCCGGCTTCGTCCCTCGCAAATGCCTCAACGTAATGTGATCCATAACCGGGACCAAGCGGAAATATCACCTCCCATTCGCCCATTGCATCCACAATCCCCTGCCGTATAATTGAGCCGTTCATCACGACCGTTATTGTGCTGGAAGGTTCGGCATACATGCCTCTGAACCCGATATTCTCATTATAATCGATGATCCTGTCTGTCGTGCTCGCACCATTATCGTTGCTCAAATCGAAAGAACCTGGCACGGAAGGCGGTTGGGTATCCACCGTCCAGCTATATGAAGCTTTCGAGGGCTGTTCCACGCCGGTAGGCCCTACCGCGGCCATTTCCAGTACATGCGGACCATCTGCCAGCGGAATGGTCGTAAAATTACCATCGCCTTCAAACTGCAGCATCCCATCTACCCACCATCTGTAAAAGACAGGCGCATAATCCGCGGTTGCCACGAAGCTACCCATGCTATTGTTTGACTTAGCGGGTGGCGTGGCAGTCAACGTCGCGATAGGATATTCCCTGATCACGAACAAATGGGTCAGATCGGCCGACCTGTTGCCGGCTGCGTCTATACCATAGTAGATGGCCGTATAAGACCCGAAAGCCAGGTTTATGGTTTCTGTCGCCACAACAGGGACCGCCGTGCTTCCGTTAATGGATCTATACAATGTCACCATTTCATCTGACGTCACGCCGAATGAAACTGCCTGCGAACCACCCAACGCCGGCGGCGTTGTGGTAAATGACAAGACGGGCGCCCTGTTATCTATTTCATAAATTACCGCTCCGGAATTCGCAGCCGCCGTCGCCGGTGTGGTAGATGCATCTCCGATAAACTGCAGGGAAACGGTGCCCGTGGCCCCTACAGCCGCTGTTACAGCGGCTGATACGTGGTGCGTCAATCCTCCATCCGGGCTCATAACCCCTGTTACAAAGCCACTCATCGATCCGGTAGTGTTTAACAAATACCTTCCCATTACTTGTGAAACAGGTAACGCCTGAGGGAACCTGACGATAAAATCTACGGAACCGCCATTTTTCTTCGTCACACCCACCGTACTAAATGACACCGGCACCATACTAAACGACGACGCCTCCGAAACTGAGGGCGGATTGTAATAGGAATTGCTAAATCATTACCGGCCATGGAGCCGTCGCTATCCAACAGGGCCATATCCGCCCGGCCGGAAATGCCGATGCGGTCCTGCCCGAAGGAAGTACCATACATCAATAGCAATAAAAGCCACACCGGGCTGGAAAGGGAGCGTAAAAATCTAATCATGCGGTGACGGATTCAATGAATCAAACCGGACAACCGTCGCTCATTGGCAAGGAATTGCTGGGGCGGAAGCTGCACGTTACTGTCTTAAACCGTTGAATACGAGCATCGGAAGTCCAACATAGGTACAGGTAGATTCCAGGGATACAGTAGTTCAAGGGATATTAGAGACAAATATATATGATGGAAAATGAAATTCATAACGGTAAGGCATAAACAGCTGTTTTTCACCTGAACATTACAGGGAAATCAACCTCTGGCATACAAATTAATTTTCAGGAATTACTTCCGCCACAGTGAGGTGAGCTCTTCCATCAGGCCAACCGCTTTATTGTGTTGTAAATGGCCCGCGGCCTGCCCTGCCCAGACGGCGGAATATTCAGAATATCCGTTATCCAGCGCCGTCTTGCGGATGGGAGCCATTAATTGGGACTGTAAGGGGAAGGGCGCCAGTTCACTTTCCATACCTGCAAACCTGCCGCCCAGTTCCGTGCGCACCGCCCTTGCCAACCGGCCCGTATAAACGCGGGTTAATTCAGTGAACCTCGCCGCGGGAGAAAACAGCCTGTCGCGGTAAGCTGCCGATGCGCCCGATTCCCCGCAAGCCAGGAACGCCGTCCCCACCTGCACCGCCGAAGCCCCCAGCCGAAGAGCCGCCTCCACTCCTGCCGCATCTGATATACCACCGGCCGCCACGATGGGCTTACGTATTGATTTCGCGAGTTGTTGTACCAGAGCAAACGTCCCGTTCAGCGTCCTCCGCCCTTCTAAGGAAGCTCGGCCGGTGACCGCCGGCTTCGAACCCTGCCGCTACGATTACATCCACTCCAGACGCTTCCAGCGCGAATGCTTCTTCCAACGTTGTTGCCGCGCCGGCAGTGATGATCCCCTGCTTGCGGCATGCTGTTAATATATGCTTACCGGGGATGCCGAACACGAAGCTGAACACCGCCGGCTTCACCGCCAGCATTGCCTCTGCCTGTTTTTCGAATTTGCTTTGAATATTGATGTCAGGGGAAGGAGCTGTAAGCCCCAATTCATTGAACACCGGCCCGAACAATGTCTTTACCCGATCAAAATCTGCCGCTGTATAAGTCTCCAGCTCCGCATCCACGTCAGACACCCAGAGATTCAGGTTCCAGGGCTGGCTGGTACGCTTCCGGATATCGGCGCCCAGTTCGCGGATCTCTTCCGGCTGCAAGGTGTAAGCCCCATAGCCGCCCAAACCGCCCGCTTCCGATACCGCGGCCACCAATGCCGGGGTGGAAAGCCCTGCCCCCATGGGGCCCTGGAATATCGGGTAGCGGATCGCCAACATGTCGGTAATGGTATTCGGGTGCATATAAAGCCGTTTATACCACCAAGTTAGTGCGCTTTCCCCATCCGGAATGTGACGGAAGTCACCTTTTGCACCGCGGAGTTTTATAGCCCGGGATTGGCTATTTTTGTACAAAACCAATCCCCATGAAAGATGTTTTCTCTGAACAGTCCGGGGACTATGTAAAATTCCGCCCCATTACCCAGACGAGCTCTTCCAGTTCCTGCTTTCCATCGTACCCGGCCGCCAAAGCGCCTGGGATTGCGGAACGGGCAACGGACAAGTAGCTGAAAAACTCGCTGCCTGTTTCGATCAGGTCCGGGCAACGGACATTAGCCGCCAGCAACTCGATAAGGCCCGCCCTCACCCCAATATCCAATACTCCTTACAACCTGCCGAGAAAACTGATTTCCCGGACCGTTCGTTCGACCTGGTGACCGTGGCCCAGGCCATCCACTGGTTCGATTTCGATGCCTTCTACCGAGAAGTAAACCGGACCCTCAGGCCGGGTGGCATCCTCGCCGTGATCGGGTATGGCCTTTTGCACATTACCCCGGAAATTGACGCCGTTATCAGGCGTTTGTATGTGGACGTTCTCGGCACCTATTGGGACCGCGAACGGAAGTACGTTGACGAGAACTACATGACCATCCCTTTTCCTTATCCCGCCTTCCCTACGCCCTACTTCGAGCACACGGAGACCTGGAGCTGGGGGCACCTGGCCGGCTACCTGTCTACCTGGTCAGCCGTTCAGCATTACATGAAAGCGCAGTCTCACGACCCCATCGCCCTGATCTCGGCCGACCTGAAGGCCGCCTGGGGAGAGCCGGCGGAAAGGGAGGTCCACTTCCCTATCCTGCTGCGTATCGGTAAGCCTGAAAACGGCTAAGTTTTCCCTTGCGCCGCCCTCCGCCCCTGTTTCAATTAAGACCCGGGCTTCGCTCATCTTTCGCTTATCCTTCGCTTGAGATTCGTTAAACCCTTGCCACCATTGAACACCGACGAAGGATGAGCGAAGGATAAGCGAACGTCAATCATCCGCCGATCCTCCGTCCATCCTCCGTCCAAACACCGTCAAACCCTTGCTACGGCTGGACATCGACGGAGGATGGACGGAGGTTGAGCGGATGATAGATATACTTTCAATTGATAATCAAGGTAATAGAAGTATCAAACAATTAAACTAATTGTCACGTCCTGGTCAAATAGCCCATTGATCTCTCATTGATCCATCAGCGATGCCTTAGTCTTCCTTCAGTCTTCCTTCAGTCTTCCTTCAGTCTTCCTTCAGTCAACATTCGGTCAATATTCGACCCTCTAAGCCTTCACTGAGCACCACAGAAGGATCACTGAAGGATGGCAGCAGGATGTCAGTAAGCTTTCAGGGATTCCATTTACCCCAGTCTTTCAGCTGCGGAACCCGTTTTAAGCGCTTCCCTTCCGGTAACACCTGGACTGTAAAGCCCCTGGAAGCCTGCTGGCAGAATAGCTTCGAAACCGGTCAGGACCGTCCCTGGATTGGGAGCGTCCCAATCATGGGCAGGGGCGGTCGACCAGGTGCGGAGCGTTACGGGCACCGGCGATTCGACCACGAGGCGGAGCGTTTTGCCGTTCTTCCGCAATACGATCGTGTGCTGGCCTTCCATGGAAACGTCAGCCGTCGTCAGCCAGCGCCATTGCAGGGTGTCCGGACCGGCGCCGGCCTCCACTTCGTCGCGGATGACGGCGCGGTCGCCTTTGAACAGGGCGATGCCGCGGAGGGATTTACCGAGCTGGCCGGCATAGGCGGCCGACATATCGGTGATGGCGTATTGCAGCTTCCCGTTGCCCGAGGTAGCAATGAATTTCGATTCACTGTTCACCAGTTGATGGGCGCCATTTATCGTGAGGGTATTATGAACGAGGTTATTGTATCGCATCACCTGCCAGCGTTGCCCGTTCTGTGCCCGGTTCCAGATGCTGAGGCCACGGGTTTCGAGGGAATTGTAATCCTGCATGCCCAGGTCCAACGCCCAGCGGACGCCGCCCCAGTCAAGCACGAAAGAGCCGATGTCCATATGCGCATGCGCGATACCGGGGAGCCGGCCTTAAAACCGATGAACAATGCAGACGAATCGCCCCAGGCACTGCGCATCAACGCTACGGGCGTTTCGCCTTCACCCGTCCAGAAGGTTTGTGCGGGCGGGTTTACGGCTTGCATATCGATGTCTTTCCCCATAAAAGCATTGCCGGCAGCAGCCGGTTGCCGGCGTGTGCGCCGGGTTTCTGCAGGCGCTGCTTCTCCACGAACAACAACGAAGGATCCCGGAGCCGGGACGCAAACCAGCACATGGCAGGCTCCAGGCTGCCGCCGTTGCCGGCGTCTGAGAAATTGAAGGGCAAACCCGTTGGACCAGCCATATGTTCATAATAGGCGGCAGTTTTCAGGAATCCGGGTTTGCCGGCGAGGCCGAAGTCATTACCGGTGAGGATTCCAACGCGCTGATGAACAGCACGTTGAAGCTGGTTCCATACCCCCAGTAACTATAACCCTCTGGGTAAGCGCCCGCGGGCTGGTATGCCTCCATGGGCAATACGATGCTGCGGATGCCGCGGTTGATGAGGTGCTGCGAAAGCGCCGGATCGTCTTCATAAACGGCAAGCGAACCGAACAGCATGCCAGCATTACAGACCTGGTTCCAGTTGTGATGGTCTTTCAGCCATCCGCTGTTTTTCTTTTCCAGGGATGGCTGCATGCCTTTTCGATGATCGCGGCGGAAATAATGCGGCGCTGTCCGGGCGTTAGCCGGTCGTACAGCCAGTCGTACCCGATAGCCATGCCCATCGTCATTTCAGCTACGTCCAGGAAATGAGATGGGTTCCAGTCGGTAAAACCGGATACCGCCATCATTTCCAGGACTGCGCGGTCGGCGAAGCGTGGGTCTTTTTCGGTGCGCCAGGCATATGACAGGAAGAACACCCTTCGGAGGCATTCCCGCGAAATGCTGAGCAGGCGCCTGCCGGTCATCTGTCTTTCCAGTACGGGTTGCGCGAGCAGCTTTTCGGAAGTGCTGATGATGGTGTTGTGAACATCCTTCCAGGGGCCCGGAGTGGAAATGTTTTTCAGGATAATAGCTTCTTCAGCGGCGGGCCATAGGATACGGGGATGCGCCGGCATCCGGAAAGACGCGGGCAGTGAATCGGGCTGCGCCAGCGCTGCAACGGGAAGGCAGAGGGACAGGCACAGGAAAAGCCAGGTGAGCTTCATAACGGGTGGATTGATCTGATGGGTAAAATACACCGATTGGCGGGCAACCACATGTTTATGTGACAGGCGGCTGCTGACGGGGAACGTACCTTTGTACAGCCCCTAAATTACAAACCATGCTTTTGCCCCGTCTCTTCATGCTCACAATTTGCATCCTGACTGTTTTTGCCTGCAAACGGCATCGCATCCCGCCTCCCGAAAACCCTTCCACCCTGCTCCGGAAAATTGAATGGAAAAACGGCGCCCGGGAAGACTGGAAATATGACAATAACGGTAAAATCGAATCGACACAAGGCGTCAGCCCTGCCAGTCCCTCCATCGACCGTGATTTCCTTTACAATGACCGGACGCTGGGGCTTGTACAGAAGCCTTCCATCAGGGAAGACACCTTTTTTACAACGCACAACAGCGCATTACGCGGATAGAGGAATATGAAATGGGTTTAAGACAGGAAGGCGGAGCACGGCTGGATTTTATATATGATGGGAATGGCAGGGTCATACAGATGGATTACGGCCGTTACAAAGGCAGCGATTACACGCCCGTGGCCGTCAGCCGTTACAACTGGAGCGACAAAGGCCTGCTCCTGCAGATCAACACTAAACTGACCGGTAAACAGGAAGAACATTTATTCAGTTTTGTGCCTGACGACCGCGGCTACGTTTTTGAGCCCTGGGCGTTCGTGAACCGCTACCTGTTGACCGATACCCATTACGAGCTCTGGAACGTGCCGGTGCTCCAATGCATGGAGCGGTTGCCCAAACGGATAGGCTGGGTGAAGAAGGTGGACGGACAGGTAGCGGAACAGAAATCCTGGGAATTCACCCAAACGGCAGACCGGTTTGGCCGGCTCGTGCGCCGTACTGCCGAAAACGGCGACTGGACGCAATACTCCTACTAACCCACTCCCCGGGATGATGATGGAAATCCACAGCTCCTGGAGGCGCTCCCGGCCCGCCTGAGGATGGGACGGGTTTGGCATGGAATTTTGATATTAGCCTGGAAACGGAACCGATATGGAAAAAGGCATAAAAACCCACTGCAAGGCATTCCCCACCCAGAGCTGATGCACCTGGCTGTTAAGTTCAATGTTTCGCTGCAAAAGTAAAGGCGGCAGTATATACCCTTGGCAATGATCTGCGCGAGATAGAATCGTGGCTGCGGCAACGGCAGCAGTTGCTGGCGGACGTATTGTTCGAGGATCAGATCGGGTCTTCGCGGAGGCGTTCGTCCGTATAAGTGATTTCCGTACGGCCGTGGGGTCTGGGGACACCATTCTCATCTACGGCCACAAACACGATCGATTCGATAGTGAGGATGGATTTCTGCGTGATCTTATTGCGCACCTCACAGGCAAGGGTAATGGATGTTCTACCAAATTTCGTGGCTTTGATGCCCAGTTCCACGATATCTCCTTGTCGCGCGGAGTTGATGAAATTGATCTCCGACATATATTTTGTAACGCAGCGGTTCGTTCCGAGCTGAATAATGGCGTAAATGGCGGCTTCTTCATCGATCCAGCGGAGGAGGCTGCCGCCGAAGAGGGTACCGTGGGCGTTGAGGTCTTCCGGTTTCACCCATTTCCTTGTATAAAAATTCATGTACGCAATAATTTGCCGCAAAATTAGTCAAAACCAGCGGATACAATCCGCTTCATATACTTAGTTCGGCATTTAGACATCCCTGTATTTATGTTCGTTCCCCATGCTATTGCCAATCCGTAAGGATAGCCGGTACTTTGCCTCTACATTCAGACGAGTAGAATGAACCGATCGATGTCGCTGCACTTTTCATCATTCGTTCTTTCCAAATTGATTCCTGTTACCAGACCGTTGCACGCTAACCGCGGGCGATGTCGAATATATTTCCGGCGGATATATGCCGGAAGAACTTTTTAATGGTTATGAAGCTGAAAAATGAGAGCCCGTGTTTCTTACACGGGCTATTTTATTTGGGCGGTTTTCCGGTTATTGCAGGTTTATTTAGTTCTCAGGCAGGGTGAATCAAGAAAACTGATTTTTAAGACCATACAACGAAATATTAGTCCATACAATTGATTATCAATTGCATTAATATTGTTTAACCACCTCTTTGCAACCGCTTAACACAACGAATGCATTCAAATTCTGTTACTTTATTACGGAAACAGACATGACGCTGAATTTTCCATGCCCAAATAGTGAAAACATCGCGGTTGCGCACATCCTGACCATGTACGACATGAACACATTACTCCCTTCAAATGTCCAAATTACTGCATCACACAGACGCCTGCCCCGTCAGTTTTCCGGATACCGGAATCATTTAAAGCATGCGTCAAGGATGAGATACCAGATGTAAAAGTAGATGGCAGTAACAAGCAGATAAAAACACCCGGGATCGTGATTGCCGGGATCTTTACGGGGATAATCCCCGTGTCAGGTTGGCTGTGGTTGGTCGACATAAAATTTTTGTTTTAATTATATGTTTATCCTCTGGGAGGCTTCTCTAAGCCTCCTCACTTAATGTATATGGCTGCACTAAAAGTCCTGAATAATTTCTCCCAATACAGTTAGCCATTTGTTAACCATTTTAGCCATTTGAAAGAATTATTCGCATGATCCATCACATTCCCGGGCGTCTGTCACAACAATTGGCGCGTTTAACCCATATTTATGCATTTCATCACACATTTTACGTTTTACGTAAATTATTGCTTGTTTAATAAATAAATGTGCTTACCTTGGTCGTGTAATCAAATCCCTCCACGCCATGTACACATTTTTCAAAGCCGCCTGGCGGAACATCCGGCAAACAGGCTCCGTAATGGAGAGCTCGCCGGTATTGACATCGCGTATGACTGACATCATCCAATTCCAGAAATCCCTGTCTATCGTAGAGCTCGGCGCCGGCACAGGCGTTATGACCCGGCACCTGCTCGGCCGGATGAGCCCCGCTTCCACGCTTGCTTCCTTCGAAATCAACCCGGATCTCTACCGCCTGCTGTCTCATGTAAAGACCGCCGTGCCTCGCATCATAACGAAGATGTGCTCCGTCTGGCGGCTTACGTTCCGGATGAATCCGCAGATTATATCCTCAGCGGCATCCCGCTTGCCAACCTGGATACCGGCTCCAAAACCCAGCTGCTCGAGCGTTGTTACCGGGCCCTGAAGCCCGGAGGGTTCTTTATCCAGTTCCAGTATTCCCTCAAAGACATGGCCGCCATCCGCCAGCAGTTCCCCGCCGTCTGCTACGGGTTTACGTTGCTCAATATTCCTCCCGCATTCATCTATTATGCCCAGAAATAACGCATCCGCCACCGGCCGTACGCTCCGCATCATCAAGGTATCCGTGCTGCTGGGGCCATCGCCGCTTATGCCTTCTTCGCCGGGCGCTTCAGCACGGAAGATCTCACGGCATTTGTGGGGCGCTACCCGGGCTGGACGGTCGCCGTGTTCTTCGCCATATGCGTGGCGCGCGGCATCGCCCTCATTCCCGGAACACCCTTCCTCGCCGCCGGCATCCTCCTGTTTCGCGACGAACCCTGGCTGCTGCTGGGCGTATTCCTGGCTTCGATCGCCGTTGTGTCCGTCATGTTATACCGCCTGTCGGGCTGGCTGGGCTTGTCTGCCTGGTTCGACAAGCATTACCCGGAGAAAACGGCCCGTATGCGCAAGCGGCTGGAGGGCCCGTATGGTCAGTGGTTCGTAGCTTTATGGGCCTTCGCGCCCATTGCGCCGACCGACCTGGTCTGCTATGTGGCCGGCACGTTGCAGATGCCCATGCGTAAATTCCTGCCGCCCTTGCTGGCTGGTGAAGCCGTTATCTGCGCATTGTATATTTTCATATTACGAAACATCTAGCCTTGAAATTTATATGAACCACAATCCCCGTTTGCCGCAACCGATTCTTCACCGCCTTCCGCGGGTTCGTGGAGTTTTGCTGGTATGCGAACTTCGCGCTCATCGCCCTAGCGGTTTACTTCCTCTGCCGCACGCTGTTCGGAGAACAGGAAGTAGACTTCAGCACCCTGGTGCGCCTGAACGCGCCGCTGTCTGCCATGCCTGTTACCGGCGGCGCTATTGAAGCGCAACAGGCCACATTGAAGCTGCGCATCCCCACCAGCCTGTTCCAGCAGGTAACGGCATTTGCGTTCTTCTTCCTGTTCGAATTCCTCATCATCGGCGCCATTTATAACATCCGCCGCGTATTGCGGATCGTGCAGCAAAGCCCTTTTACGGGTGAAGCCATCCGCAGGCTGCGATACACGGCATTATTCATCGGCCTGCTGGCGCCGTATAACTTTCTACTGAGCGTGGCACAGGCGGAAGTGGTGCATGCTTATGTGCCACAGGCGGAACAGGCATTTCGGATGACATGGAATTTTGGATTACCTTACATCGCTGTTGCAGCGGTCATTTACATCATAGTGGACGTATTCCGCTACGGGATGCAGTTGCAACAGGAAAACGAAGCTTTTGTATAATGGGGATCATTGTCAACCTGGACGTAGAAATGGCCAAAAATAAAATCTCGCTGAAGGATCTCGCGGCGCGGATCGATATCTCCGTGACCAACCTCAGCCTCCTGAAAACCGGTAAGGTGAAAGGTATCCGGTTCGAGACGCTGGAAGCCCTCTGCCACGAGCTCAACTGCAAACCCGGCGATATCCTCGACTACTCGCCCGACGACGAATAGACAAACCTGCCAACCCATATAATAGCAAAGGCCACCTCAACGGGCGGCCTTTTGCATTTGATTGTTACAGTTATGGGAATGTATGCTGAACTATTTATTTAGCCATTGTATATTCGAAAGCGTAGTTGCCTGACCCTACCTGCAGCGCGGCATCCTTACCTTCTGCCGTGGTCTGTACCGCTTTCCCGGATTCCGTCACCGAAGCCGACGCCGCACCGGGAAGCACGATCTTCGCCGTTGTATTGGCGGGCACGGTCACTTCCAGCTTCAGTTTACCGCCATCCAGCTTCCATTTGGACGCAATGGTGCCGTACAGCGATTTGAATTCCGCGCTCGCCTGCGTGAGGCCGCCACCCGGACGGGGTTGTATGCGGAACTGCTTATACCCCGGCGCCGCGGGATCGGGCTGGATACCGGTCACCGTTTTATACATCCAGTCGCCGATAGCGCCGTACGCATAGTGGTTGAAGGAGTTCATGCCCACGTCCTGGAAAGTACCGTCCGGCTTGATACCGTCCCAGCGCTCCCAGATAGTGGTGGCGCCCATTTTTACGGGATACAGCCAGGAAGGATACGATTCCTGCATGAGCAGTTTGTAAGCCACATCGGTGTAACCATAGCGCGTGAGCACATGGCAGAGGTATGGCGTACCGAGGAACCCGGTGGTCAGATGATTACCGTATGCGCCGATGTTATCCACCAGTCTTTTCGCGGCCGTAGCGCGCTGCTCTTCCGGCAGGATGTCGAAGTTAAGGGCGAGCACATAAGCCGTCTGCGTGCTGGATACCATGCGGCCGTTAGGCGTTACGTATTCCCGCAGGAAAGCGTTCTTCAACCTTGTGATCAGCTCTTCATATTTGGCCACATCGGCGTTAATGCCAAGCACCCTGGCGGCGTTGATAACATTCTGGGTGGAATGGATATAGAAAGCCTGCGCAATTAGGTATTTGTCGGTAATGGCAGAACGGCCATCATTATCGTACGGCGCGGAATAGAAGAGCCAGTCGCCGAAGTGAGGGCCGTGGTTCCAAAGCTCGTTGCGGCTTTGCGCGGTGATATAGTCTACCCATTTCTTCATGCTGGGATACTGCACTTCCAGCATACGGCGGTCGCCGTAGTTCTGGTAGAACTGCCAGGAATGATGGTCACTACGTCTCCCCAGCCGGCGGAACCGGGCGAAGGGATGGATTTCACATCAGGGATCACGACGGGGATATCGCCGTTAGGGCGTTGATCTGCCGCCACGTCTTTCATCCATTTGGTGAAGAAGCTGGTCACATTCATGTTGTAGGCGGCAGTGTTGAAGAACACCTGCGCGTCGCCCGTCCAGCCGAGGCGTTCATCGCGCTGCGGGCAGTCGGTCGGCACATCCACGAAGTTGCCTTTCTGACCCCACTGTATATTCTTCTGCAGCTGGTTGATCAGCGGGTGCGAGGTCGAGAAGCTGCCGGTTTCTCCCATATCTGAATACACCGCTACACCGGTAAACATCGCGGTATCCAGGGCTGGCGGATGCCTTTGAGGCGGATATACCGGAAGCCCTGGAAGGTGAACCGCGGCGCAAAGGTTTCGGTGCCGCCGCCTTTAAGGATATACTTGTTTTCCTGTTTGGCTGCGCGGAGATTGGCGGTGTAGAAGTTACCGTCCTTATCCAGTACTTCCGCGTGATGAATAGTAATAGTATCGCCGGCGTTGCCTTTACTTTCAGTTCTACCCATCCAACCATGTTCTGCCCGAAATCAACGACTGCGTCGCGCCTTCCGGCGTGGTGATGAATTTAATGGGCTTTAACCTTTCCCTGGTGCGGATTCCCGGGCCTTCCTGTGCTACGAGGTTATCTTTTGTAAGGGGATCACAGCGGCGGATTGCCAGCTGGCATCATTAAAGCCGGGAGCATCCCATCCTTTGGGTTCCATCCTGGCGTCTACGGTTTCACCGTTATAGATGTCGCTATAGCGCACGGGGCCGTTGTCTGCCGTTTTCCAGGAACCGTCGGTTGCGATCGTTTCTTTGGAGCCATCGCGATAGGTGATCTCCGCCTGCAACAACAGGGCCGCGGTTTTACCGTAGGTATTGCGCTGGTTGAGGAATACGAGGTTACCGCGGTACCATCCGTCGCCAGGGTGGCGCCGATCACGTTATTCCCGTTTTGCAACAGGGGCGTGATGTCGTATACCTGGTACTGAAGGCGTTTGTCGTAGGCGGTCCAGCCCGGTGTGAGGTGATCTTCCCTACCCTTTTGCCATTGATATATGCATCATACAGGCCGCGTGCCGTTACGAACAATCTTGCGCTCTGCACGGGTTTGGAAAGAGCGAAACCTTTGCGGAACATGGGGCTGGGACCGGGTTTGCCGGTGGTATCGTTGGCCCTGCCGATCCATTGCGCCTGCCAGTCGGCCGGTTGCAGCAGCCCCATTTCCCAGGAGGCTACGTCGCTCCAGGGAGAAGCCTTTCCTTTGGCGTCATATACCCGCACCTGCCAGTATACACGCTGGCGGGATGTGAGGGCGAACCGCTATAAGGAATATGCAGCGACTCTCCCGAGCTGACTTTACCGCTTTGCCAGGCGATATCTTTGCCTTTTGCCAGCGTGGCGGCGTTGGCGCCGGTCCGCACTTCATATGCGGATTGCAGGAAATCGCGGCCGGCGGATCGGATCTGCCAGCTGAGCCGCGGCTGCGCGGCGGCAACGCCCATCGGAGCGCTGCGATACTCGGTAGTGAGCTTTTCCGGCACAAACGATTGCGCCTGCACGGCATAGGGACTAACTGCGGCCGACAGGGCCGCAGCAGTCATAACGTGGAATAGATAGGATTTTATATGCATGTCGTTATCAGTTTTCAAGCGGTGCTGCTCAAAATATAATATTCATCCCGTACTACTATCCTGCACCCACCTGCCCGTACTGTTTTTTTGATTAAATTACAGGTACCGGTCACCAAAACATACATCATGAAAGCATTTATCGCAGCGATATTTCTCCTGACGGCCATCCCCTTTGCCGCTAAAGCCCAGGCAGACGCCGTGAACGGGGTATGGCTGAATGAAGAGAAAGACGCGAAGGTCCAGATATATAAAAACGGAAACCAGTATTTCGGCAAGCTCATCTGGATGGCACGCCCCCTGGAAGACGACGGCAAGACGCCCCGCCGTGATGCGAAGAACACCAATTCCTCCCTTCGCAGCAGGCCGTTACAGGGATTGGTGATCCTCACCGGTTTTGAATACGACGCGGATGACAAGGAATGGGAAGACGGGAAGATCTACGACCCCAAAAGCGGCAAGACTTACAGCAGCAAAATGAAGCTCAAAGGCAACACGCTCGAGATCCGGGGTTATGTAGGCGCACCCATGTTCGGCCGCACCACTACCTGGACGCGTTCCGAATAAAGAAGAAAGGGCTATCCCAAATACTTTGAGATAACCCTTTCAGGATGCGTTCTTGCAACTTTTTAGCTGCACGATACCATCATCCCAAACCATCAATCGTGCCCCTGCTGCTTTACGAGTTTGTTGTAAATCCCGAACAGCAGGAACGGTGCGGCCCATTGCCCCACAAACAAACCTGCATGTTTTTTACCCATCAGCGTTAATGCCAACGATATGCTCATTGCGCCTACCGACGCCCATAAGAAGGTATCCGACGGCAATTTCGCCGTCTGGTCTTCGATCATTTCCGCCACTTTACCTTCGCCGTGGCTGTCCATTAAGTTTGCCATATAAGTAAATTTTAGTCGCTGTTTTTATCGACGCTGAACTCGTTGTTTTCTTCGTCTTCGGCGCCGATGTCTTCCTGTTCGTCATCGTCTTCGCTGCCGGGCACGTCCAGCTCGTCGTCTTCATTGAGAAGGTCGCCATCCTCGTCCGTGTTATCCGGTTGCGCGCCGCGCATTCGCTGTTCGTCTTCATAGTCCGGATCGGAGGTGGCGGCATCGTCTAATAAATCCCGTTCGAGGTCGGACACGTTGTCCTCGCCTTCCAGGTCGAGATCATCATCATCATCTTCTTCGTCTAACAAGCCTTCTCCTTCTTCATCGGCCGATGACGCGGTGGTATCGGCCATTTCGCCTGCGGGCGGAACATGGATGTGTTCCTGTCCGGGGATATCTTTCACTTCCGGGAGGTCTATCGTCGTCTCCTCGGATTCTGGCAACGGATCGTTGCGCCTTGCATCTGGGATTCCGGGTTCTTTTTCATGACAGTATTTTTGAATTGGGGCGAAAGAACCGTGCCATGGAGTAACGGCCGCAGGCGGATTGGCTTCGTGTAGCATAATTGCCACAATCGGCTCCCCGCTTTCCCGGAAATCCACAACTCAAGGCCCTGATCCTGCAACTCATGGATAAATTGGAGGGTTAGCGGAAGCGGCAGGCGAGTTTTGTGATAAATCACCCGATTATGAAACTGACCAGCTTCCTCCTCATGATACAACTGCTGACCATTACGGCGCTGCGGGCGGCCGATTTCCGGCTGGTAAAGCAATCCGGCGATATATTCCTCTACGAGCGCTGGATCGGCGAGGGCGATGCGGCCGTACGCGAGCTGAAGGCCGTTTTCCTGGTAAAGGCGCAAACGCCCGCCATCATCCGCCTGCTGCGCGACCCGCAGCGCGGCCCCGGCTGGAACCCCTCCGCGCGGGAGTACAAAGTGCTGCCCGCCACTGAGCCCGACCACTGGATCAACTATATCCGGTACGCTATCCCATGGCCGTTCGAAGATCAGGACTGCTGCCTGTCTTTCCACCAGGAGAACCCGCTGGAAATCCGCTTCGAAAGCACACAACACCCGGCATTCCCTCCCGCCGAAGGACGGACCAGGCTCACCGGCGTGCGGGGCAAATGGCTGCTGGAACCGCGGCATTCAGGGCAGGTGCAGGTACAGTATTTCATTACTACCCACCGGAACCGCAAACTCCCCGATGGGCGGCAGACCCTATCGTCCATTCGAACCTCGTTAAAACCATGACACAATTCAAACACCTCGCAGAACAATGACTTACACACTGATCACCGGCGCAGGCGCCGGACTTGAAAAGCCTTTGCCATCCAATGCGCCAGGATGGGCATGAACGTAGTGCTGATAGCGCTCCCCGGCGGCCAGGCGCCCTCGCTGGCGCGGCATATCATGGATGAATTCCCGGTAGATGCAAGGGCTTTCGAATTCGATCTGACGGATGTGGAGCAGCTGCAATATCACCTGCCGGAAATCCTCTCCGCATTCCCGGTAGATTTCCTGATCAACAACGCCGGCATCGGCGGTACGGCGAATATCGCGGAAACGACCATTGACCAGATAGACCGGATCATCCAACTGAATGTGCGGACAACGGCCCTGCTGACCAGGATGATGATCCCTCACCTGCTGCAGCATGAGCGGAGCCACATCCTCAACATTTCCAGCATGGCCGCCTTCACACCCATTGCATATAAAACCGTTTACCCCGCTTCGAAAGCGTTCATCACTTCGTTTTCGCTGGGGCTTCGGGAGGAATTCGCGGGTACGGGGCTATCGGTCAGCGTGGCCTGCCCCGGCCCCATCCTTACCAATTCCGGAACGGCACGGAGGATCATTGGCCAGGGACTGAAGGCAAGGCTCGGGTTGCTGCCCACGCACCAGATAGCCCGCGTAGCTATACGTCTCACACTGACGGGGCAGCCAGTGATTATCCCTGGTATCGCCAACCGGATCAGCCATTTCCTTATGCAGCTCATGCCGGGCACATTGCGCCTAAGGCTCATTTCCCGGGAAGTAAAAAAGAAATGCAGTACAGCATATGAGCAAGATACTCATCACCGGCGCCTCGGGCCTCCTGGCGCCAACCTGACCCGCGAGCTGTACCGCCTGGGGCATGACCTGCGACTGCTCGTGCGCCCAACGGCGAACCTGCGCACATTGGCGGACATACCGGCGGAGCTGTTCCATGGCGACATCAACGATCCCTTAGCGGTGAGCAACGCCGTGGCCGGCTGCGAGTATGTGGTGCATGCGGCCAGCATCACCGGGCAATGGGGCATTTCCTTCGAAGAATACGAACGCGTCAATTTCACCGGCACCGTGCATATCGCGGAGGCCTGCCGGGCCCGGAGCGTGCGCAAACTCATTTATGTAAGCACCGCCAACACCCTGGGCCATGGCACGAAGAAAGAGCCCGGGAACGAACTGGCGGGGTTCTCCTTATTCTCCGCCGGATCAGGGTATATCAACAGCAAGTACCTCGCGCAGCAGTATATACTGGAACAGGTAGAGAAACACGGTCTGCCGGCAGTTGTCGTCAATCCTACATTCATCATCGGGCCATACGACGTTCGCAGCAGCGGCAGGCTCCTCCTGCATGGTATAAGGTCGCCGATGGTATGGTGCCCGCCTGGCGGGAAAAACTTCGTGCATGTGGCCGATGTATGCCGCGGCATTGCCCAGGCGATCGAAAAAGGAAAACCGGGCGATTGTTACCTGCTGGCCGGCGAGAACCTCACGTACCGGGAATTCTTCCGCATCGTCGGCCAGGCAACCGGCAGGAAGCCCTGGTTGCTTACCGTTCCGTCATGGGCGTTGCGGCTGGGCGGCATGATAGGCTCCCTGGCAGGAAGCGTCACCGGCCGCCGGCCGAAGCTCAATAATACGACAGCGAGGCTCCTGTGCATGGGGAACTATTATTCGGGCCGCAAATCTGAACGGGAACTGGGCATGCGGTATGTTTCCGCTAAACGCGCGGTGACGGACGCCTGCGCCTGGTTGAAGGAAAATGACTATTTTTAAAGACAGCCCATGGAAGTTAATTCGTACGACAAATATTTTTCCAGCAAATACGCCCGCCTGCTGGTGCGGATCGTGATCCTCTACCTCATTTCCACCATCTTCAAATCGTTTGACCAGTCGTTCATCGCCGACCTGACCATCTTCAACCTCCGCGGCCATATGTTCAGCATCGTGTATGTCCTGTATGGCCTGCTCGTCTGGCAAGGCGCCGTGGAAGTAGCGGGATGGGCAGCCCCGAAGTTCACCCAACGCAAGTTCTTCCTCTGGCGGCCTGGCTCCTGGCATATGGACTGGTAGCCGCGTATGGTTTCGGGTTGACGTACGCCCTTTTCGATATCCTCTTCTTCCACCGCTTCGAAGCCTGGCAAAGCGTGAGCCGTTTCAGCTGGGATCTCATCTTCGGCACTGGATCTTTTACCTGCTGCTGCTCACCGTCAATGGCATCATGTATTACTACAAGGCCTGGAAAGAAAACCAGTTGCAGACAGAACGCCTCATGCGGGAGAACATCCAGGCCAAATACGACGCCCTCCGCAACCAGATCGATCCGCATTTCTTCTTCAACTCCTCAGCGTGCTCACCAACCTGGTGTACAAAAGCCCCGACCTGGCAGCGGATTACATCACCCAGCTGGCTAAAACATACCGATACATCCTCGACAAGAAATTCGAGAACCTGGTGCCTATCCGTACCGAACTGGATTTCCTGGAGTCATACCTTTCCTCATCCGCATCCGCCACCAGAGCAGCATCCGTTTCCATGCGGAGATCGATGAGGCGGTGAAGCTAAAAGGACTGATCCCTCCGGCTACGCTGCAGTTGCTGGTGGAGAACGCGATCAAGCATAACCGCTTCTCCGCGAACGACCCTTTACTGATAGAATTGAAAAGCGAAGGCGATTCGCTGGTCGTCACCAACCAGTTGCGCACGCGGCTCCACCCGGAAACACCTTCCGGCATCGGGCTGGAAAATATCCATAAGCGCTACGAACTGGCCATCGGAAGAGGGATCGAAGTGATCCCTTCTGCTGATACTTTCACCGTTAAAATACCGGTCATCCTCCCATGAAAGTAACGATATTCGAAGATGAGATGCATAACGCGGAGCGGTTGTCGCAGTTGCTGCGGCAGTGCCGGCCCGACATCGAGATCACCGGCGTGATCGCCTCCGTGACCGAAGGCCTGCAATGGATGCGGGAAGACCATCCTGCCGACCTGATGTTCATGGACATCCAGTTATCGGATGGCAACTGTTTCGAGATGTTCAGCCAGGCCCAGTGCGAACGCCCATCATCTTCACCACCGCATATGACGGATTTGCCCTGCAGGCTTTTAAGCTCAACAGTATCGACTACCTGATGAAACCCATCGACCAGAAAGAACTGCAACAGGCGTTAGACAAGTTCGAGCAGTTCCGGCCGGCGCAACCCTACCGGCTGGACATCGCCGGGATTGCCGAAGAGTTCCTCCGCCGCGACCATGCACGGTTCATAGGCCGGCTCAATAACCAACTGATTTACGTAAAAGCGAAAGATATTGCCTGGCTGCAATTTGCCAAAGGCGTCACCTGGGCGGTGACGTTCGAAGGCCAGCGCCTCCCCCTCGATTATTCCCTGGACCAGATGGAGAAGCTCCTGGACCGGCACCAGTTCTTTAGGATCAACCGCCAATACATCGTGCAGATAGACGGTATCAAAAAGATCATGACCTATTACAACAGCCGCTTCATCCTTCAGCTGGAGCCGGCCGCCTCAGAAGACGTCATCATCAGCCGGGAACGCGTTAACGACTTCAGGAGCTGGCTGGAAGGGCGCCTGCCTTCCGGGGTTAAAACCCTTTCTCCTGTACCTTTTCATGATACGGCAGGTACATCGGCAGAGCCGCCGATCCGTACCACCGGAGGCAGTCCGCCTCGAGCAGCCCGCCCGCTATGGCCGGGTCCGTTTTCAGGAGCGCCTGCGCCTCCTCCAGGTTGCTTACGTTGAGAATGAAGATCCCGCGCCAGTTACGGTCATTCTTCCCCATAGGGCCCGCCACCGTCAGCTTGCCGGATTTGGCGAGGCGGCCGATATTCTCCATATGCCCCTTGAACAACGCGGCAACGGTATCCTTGTTATCAGCAGGCCGGGGGCCGGTTTTGAGGATGACCAGCACATAATACTTCATGCCATAAGGATCCGCGCCGAGGGAATCGGCCAGCTGCTTATCGTAGGCGGATGGACTGGTTTGCGCCTGAAGAGACACGGCAGACAGGAGGATCAGGGTGATGATACAGGGCAGCTTCATACAGGTTGTTTTCACGAATGTATGGATTCCCCGGCACTAGGAAATCTTAAAAATAGTGCTAGTATTGTCCGGAGGGCCTATTCCACTGACATGGGAATCAAATAATGGACGAAGCGTTTTTCAGGGCTACATATGAACGGTATTGGTCCAGGTTATACAGTATCTGCTACTTTACCATCGGATCGCGCGAGGCTGCGGAAGACACGGTGACGGAGGTTTTCATCTCACTGTGGAACAACCGCGACCGGTCGGCAATTGAGAATATGGACCACTACCTCGTCCGCGCCGCCAAGAACCTCTCCCTTAAATATCTTATCCGTCAGCGGAAAATGGACCAGGCGCTCCTGGGCATGGTAGACACCCTGCAGGAACACCACCGCCATTCCGAGCCCGAGCGCCCGCTCGAAGTAAAGGAAATCCGTGCCGTGGCACACAAGACCCTCGAATCGCTCCCCGAGAAAACCCGCGCCATCTACCTCATGAACCGGGAAGAAGGCCTCACCTACCAGCAAATCGCCGACCGCACCGGGCTGTCCGTAAAATCGGTCGAATACCACGTCTCCCGTGCCCTCCGCGCCCTCAGCCAATCGCTCCTCGTGGCATTATTGGAATTCTCCGCCACCATTCCGGCACTATTTAGAAAAATATTTTAAAAACATTTAGGTATTCCCTTTTAAAAGGAACTTATATACAGGGGACTCCCTGAACAGCCATGCAATTATCTAAAGACATCATCGACAGATTCACCAGCGGCCGTTGTACAGACGCCGAACTGGACCGTGTAGCCGAGTGGTTGCAGGACGGAGAAGCGGACGGGTATCCGGAGGTTCCGGGCGACCGGGACGCCATCTGGCGCAAGATCGAAGCGGGCCGCAGGCCGGTACGCTACCTTTTCTTCCGCCGGCTTAGCGTGGCCGCAGCTGCCGTTTTACTGGCCGGCACGGCCGTGTATGGCCTCCGGCTTATGCTCCAGCCGCGGGACATGACCGTTCGGGCAGCGGTTGGCCAATCGCTCCGTACCGTGTTGCCGGACAGTTCCGTCGTATTCCTGGAAGGGCCCTCTACCCTGCGGTTCCCCGCCGGTTTGCAGACGGCGAGCGCGTCGTGCACCTGACGGGTACGGGCGCATTCGAAGTAAGGGGAATGCCCGGAGCCCGTTTACGGTCGTAAGCGGTAAAGTGAAGACCACGGCGCTGGGGACCTCCTTCGAAGTGCGCGCGCCGGAGGGGTCTGAAGAAGTGAAAGTATGGCTGCGCTATGGCAAGGTGGTAGTGACGCGCGAGCGCGACAGCATGTACCTGAAGCCCGGAGACGCCCTGGGATATGCCGGCGCTTCCCGGACGGTAACGCCCGCCACACCGGAAGCCTACCGCAGCGGCGTGTTGTATTTCAACCGCGCGGGAATGGAGGAAGTCATGACCAAACTAAAGAACTATTATAATATCCATATTACGGCCGACAGCGCGCTGTATGACCGGAAGTGGCAGGTAACGGGGAATTCACCAAAGAAGACCGCGAATTCGTTATCCGCAACATCGCCTACATCGCCGACGTGCACTACCGGCTGTCTGGCGATACCCTCTGGCTCATGCCGCCGGCCATAACGGAACCATGATGAACGGAAGACATATGCATATTACCGGACCATAAAAACCAAATCATCCTGCGATCCGTAACCCACGGGCAGCGCCGATGCGCTGCGGGGAATTGTATTGCCCGTATCAAAGTATACAAACCAAAATCCATGTAGAAACATGCAACATGCTCCACGATGTTACGCACTGAGAACTGCCCGCAAATTATTCCTGGCGGCGTTGTTTCTTATTTCCATGTTACCGCTGGCCGCACGCGCCGGCGCCCAGGAATTAGACACCAAGAAAGTTTACATCTCCCTGCCCTACGAACAATTACCGCTCGAACGCGTATTTGCCGAAATTGAAAAACGGGCAGACATCCGCTTCCTCTACGATGCCGCTGCCTGCAACGCCGGGCAACCAGTGAAGCTGCAGGTGAAGAACCAATCGCTTTTCAATCTCCTGAACTATCTGAAAGACGCCACCGGACTGGAGTTTCGTCAAACAGACCGCTACTTCTCCGTTCGCCCTTCTAAAGTGCCCCTGCCCAAGTCTATGCAGACGGAAGCCGAAGCCGCACCCCGCAACAACGTGATCAGCGGGAAGGTGACAGATGCCGGCGGCACCGCGCTCATCGGTGTGAGCGTGCAGCTGAAAGGCACCTCCACCGGCGTGGTAACCGATGCTGAAGGTAAATACTCCATCACTGCCCCAGCCAACTCCGTACTCATATTTTCCTATGTGGGTTATGAAAAGCAGGAACTGCCGCTGGAAAACGAAACGGTGGTGAACGTGATCATGAAAAACACCGCCGGCGGCTTGGACGAAGTGGTGGTGGTAGGATACACCAAGCAAAAGAAAATCTCCATCGTGGGATCGCTGGTAACGGTGACAGGCGACGAGCTGAAACAGAGCCCCGCCTCCAACCTGTCCAACGCCCTTGCAGGCCGCCTGCCGGGCCTTATCGCCATGCAGAACAGCGGCTCGCCCGGCGCCGATCATTCCCGTATCCTCATCCGGGGTTATTCTACGTCAGGAGATAACTCCCCCTCATCCTGATCGATGGCGTGGAGCGTACCATGAATAACATCGACGTGCAGGAAATCGAATCGATTACCGTGCTTAAAGACGCATCCGCTACCGCACAGTACGGTATCCGTGGCGCTAACGGCGTAGTGGTAGTGACGACCCGCCGTGGCAAGGCAGGCCCTCCTAAAGTGGACTTCAGCGCCAACTACGCCATTAACCAGGCTACGCAACTGCCGAAGTTCCTCGATTCCTACAACCATGCCATGTTGTATAACGAGGCGCTGGCCAACGACGGCCGCTCTCCCCAGTACTCCGAAGAAGCGTTACAGAAATATAAAGACGGCTCCGATCCGCTGAAATACCCGAATACGGACTGGGTGAACCTCCTCTTCCGCGAAACCTCCCCACCCAACGTTACAACCTGAGCATCAACGGCGGCAACGATAAGGTAAAATACTTCGTATCGGCGGCATATCTCAACCAACAAGGTATCCTCCGCAAATACGAGAACCCGGACTACGATACGCGCGATGTATTTCGTCGCTGGAACTTCCGTTCCAATATCGACATCGCGCTTTCAAAAGACTTCAATATCGCTGTTGACCTCGCGGGCGTCATTACCAGCAAGCATGCGCCTACCGCCGGCGTTGAAGGGGATATGTTACGCCAGGTGTATTGGTACCAGCCAACCTACCTGGCGCTGCTGCCCGACGGCAAGATCGCACAACCCGGCGCGCACACCCAGAACCCCATCGGCGACCTCAGCCGAACGGGGTACACCGAAACCTTCGACGGTACGGCGCAGGGTACCATCCGCGCCCTCCGCAAGCTGGACTTCGTTACCCAGGGCCTGAGCGCCGGCCTCAATTATTCCTTCGACCGCGCGTTCAACTATCGCATGAACCGCACGCAGGGATACGGGATGTATGTCTGGGACGAAGTCACACAATCCTCTAAGCTGTCGCTCGGGAACGACTCTAACCTGGAACCGATAACCGAAGCATCCAGCTCTCCTAACTATGCGCTCAATTTCGAGCTGTTCCTCAACTACCAGCGCCAGTTCCGCAAGCACAACGTAACAGGGATGGTATTATACAACCAACGCAAACGGGTGATCCAGGGAGCGCAATATGGCAAGCCCTTCTTTGTACAGGGTGTGATGAGCCGTTTCAGCTACAACTACGATAACAAGTATTTCGTGGATGTGAACGGGCGCTACGACGGCTCCGAGAACTTCCCGAAAGGCTCCCGCTTCGGGTTCTTTCCTCCGTAGCGGCAGGCTGGATCCTCACCAGCGAACCTTTCATGAAAGACGTATCCTGGCTCAATTACCTGAAGCTGCGCGGATCCTACGGCGTGGTGGGTAACGACCAGATCGGCGGCCGCCGCTTCCTCTGGCAGAGCATCTACCAGGCAGGCACAGGCTACAGTTTCGGACAGAACGGCGAAGTATGGATCAATGGCCTGTCGGAAGGGTCCGCAGGCACCAAAAGCGTTACGTGGGAAAAGCATAAGATCCTCAACGGAGGCCTCGAAGCCCGCTTCTTCCGGGACAAGCTGGGCGTCAACCTCGACGTGTTCTCCAAGAACGTGACAGACATCCTCATCACCCCGGCACCATCGTAGCCACTTACGGCGGCCCCCTGCCGGCCATCAATATGGGTGAAACGAGGAGCCATGGTTTTGAGCTGGAACTGATCCACCAGAACGAGGTGAATAAGAACTGGGGCTATCACGTAAAGGTAACTTCAACTTCACGAAGAGCAAGGTGGTGTACACCGACGAGCCTCCCCGCCTGTACCCTGGCTTATGCGCACCGGGCATCCCATCAACCAGTACTTCGGTTACAAATCTCTGGGCTTCTTCCAGAATGCGGACGACATCCAAAAGAGCGCTTCCCAGTTCGGAACGGTGATCCCCGGCGATATCAAATATGCCGACCTGAACGGCGATATGGTGATCGATGCCAACGACCAGATGGCCATTGCGGGTACCGACATCCCGACCCATACCCTGGCGCCTCCTTCGGCGTGCATTACAAACAATTCGATTTCAGCGTCCTCTTCCAGGGAGCATTCGGCGCCTATACCCGCCTGGAAGGATTTGCGGCATACGAATTCTTCAGCAACGGGAAAGTGACCGAAAAACACCTCGGTCGCTGGACCCCGGAAACTGCCGCCACCGCCACCTATCCCGCGCTCCACGCCACGCTTAATACAAACAACACCGTAGGGTCAGACTTTTGGCTCAAAAGAACCGACTACGTACGCCTGAAGAATTTCGAGATCGGGTATAGCCTGCCTAAGTATATCGTCAACCGCATGAAACTGCAGGGCATCCGCTTCTATGTGAACGGTCAAAACCTCTGGACGCACATGAAAGATATGAAGGACTTCCAGTTCGATCCCGAAGCGCCCTCCGGCAACGGTACCTTCTACCCGCAACAGAAGATCTACAATTTCGGCGCAACCGTTGGTTTCTAATTCCTGATCCGCAATCCATCAACAATGAAGAAATTATCCGCATACATACTGCTCGTTGCCTGCATCGCCGGCGCCTCCTGCAAAAAGTGCTGGACCAGGCCCCGCAGCTGGACTATGACGAAACGAAAGTCTTCGGCGACATCGATCTTACCAATCAATTCCTCACCGACGTCTACGCGTACACCTTCACCAAGCCCGGTAACTTCATGGACATCGGCAATTCCACTACCGGGGCCGGTACCGACGAGCTGGACAACTCCTTCGGCGGCACGCCCGTAGAGAAGTACCAGAACGGCTCCTGGAACCCGAACGATAACCCGGACGATATCTGGGCCTACACCTACCGCACCATCCGCAAATGCAACCTCCTGTTGCAAAACATAGACAACGTGCCTAACAAGCACGCCGGACAGGTTACCCAGAGCGACCTGACGCCCCGCCGCATTAAAGGGGAAGTATTCTTCCTCCGCGCCTGGAACTACTGGGAACTATTGAAACGCTATGGTGGCGTTCCCATCGTCACACAACCGCTCGACGCCGCTTCGGAAGAACTGCGCAACACCCGCCGCGCGTCCATTGACGACGTGGTAACGTTCATCCTCCGCGACCTGGACAGCTGCTATGCCAATGCGGAAATCCCCTCGTATGGTTCGGCAACGACGATAACGGGAAAGAGCTGAACCGCGGCAATATCGGCCGGGCCACCAAATCCCTCGTAAAAGCCCTCAAATCACGAATGCTCCTGTTCTATGCCAGTCCGCTTTTCAATCCGGAAGGAAAAACAGACAGATGGCAGGCCGCCGCAGACATCGCGCGAGACCTTATCGACGACGGCAAATACACCCTTCACAACAATTACGCGAACATCTTCCTGTTCTCAGACAACAACGAGGTGATCCTTTCCAGCAACCGCGCCGCTTTCAGCGAAGCGATCGCGGACCCTGCCGGCATGGGCTGGGGCGGTACCAATCCTACCCAGGACATGGTAGACAAGTACAACATGAAAAACGGTATGGAGATCACCGATCCCGCCAGCGGTTATAACGCGCAGGACCCTTACAAAGACCGCGATCCCGGGTTCTATGCCAGCATCAATTACCATGGCGCCGTACATAAGAACGTAACGCTGAGCATGCTGCCGGGCGGCAACCAGGACCCTGCAATCGGGGAGACTGGTCCAGGACCAGCTATTACATGCGCAAGTTCCAGAACGCCAACAACCAGAGCGGCGTCCGCCGGTTTTCCCTATCGTCCGCCTGGCGGAGATCTATCTGAACTACGCTGAGGCGCTGAACGAAACAGGCAATAACATGCCGGAGGTATATAACATGATGAACGCCATCCGCCGCCGCGCTGGCATAACGCAAGACCTACCGGCTGGCCTTAACAAAGAACAGATGCGCGAGCGCATTCATAACGAAAGAGCGGTGGAACTGGCGTTTGAGAAGCACCGGTTCTGGGATGCCCGCCGTTGGAAGAAAGGACCGGAGATCCTCGGTTCCGACATCCACGGCGTCCGCGTAACCCGCAATGGTTCCGGCACGCTGGTATTCAATTATATCAAAGTGGAGGGCCGCAGCTTCAGCGACAAGATGTACTTCTTCCCAATTCCGCAAAGTGAAATAGATAAAAACCCGAACGTACTCGATCAAAATAAAGACTGGTAATGATGATAAAATCGCTCCTGATGATGGCCCTGCTCGGCCAGCCTGCCGGGCCCGGGCCTGTGAAGAACGAAAAGCCGAAATACATGTGGTTCGATGCGGAAGCCAATTTCCAAAGGTTCTCCAGCAAAGACTCCATCCGGTTTTACCTCGACAAGACCAAAGCCGCAGGGTTCAACCAGGTGGTCATAGACGTACGCCCCATTTATGGCGATGTGCTCTACAAGAAGACGAAGACCATGCAGCCGTTGAAACAGGTAGGAAAAGACAAGCGGAACGTAAAATGGGACTACCTCCGGTATTTATTGACGAAGCGCGTAAAGGGATCTGAAGGTAAGCGTATCCACCGCCATCTTCCCCGCCGGCCATCCTCAAAGCAGTACTGGCCCCGCCTACCGTGATAGAAGCCTCGAAGGGAAAACCACGAAAGAGCATACGCCCAAAGGCATGAAAGACATCCGGGACGACAAGACAAAAGTGGCCGCTTTCCTCAATCCCCTCATGCCGGAAGTACAGGAATATGCCCTGACCTTCATCCGGGAGATCGTGGGCAACTACGATATAGACGGATATGTACTGGATTATTGCCGCTTCGCGGATGTGGAGAATGATTTCTCCGACTATACCCGCCAGCGCTTTGAAACTTACATCGGCAAAAAAGTGGCGCATTTCCCGGAAGATATCTTCACCTGGGAGGTCACAGACGGGCAGAAAGTGCGTAAGGACGGCCCGCTGGCGAAGCAATGGTTCGCCTTCCGCGCCGGTGTCATCCACGACTTCATCGCCCGTACACGAAAGGAGATCAAAACCCTGCAGCCAGACGTGCAGCTGGAGTACTGGGCGGCCTCCTGGTACGGTCATTTGTACAGCAACGGCCAGAACTGGGCCAGCCAGACATACGACGCCACGAAAGAATACCCTGGCATCGCCTGCCTACAACAAAGCGGGCTTCGCGGAGCAGCTGGATGTTTTTATGAACGGCACCTACCTCGAAAGGACATATGGGATGAACGATCCCGAGTCGATCGAGTTTGGCCTGGCACGCGGCAAGCGCATCATCAACGGCGCCTGCAAAATGTACGGCAGCTTATACGCCCTTAACCATACAGATATCGAAGACCAGGTGTATGTCTGCCTCACGCAGAGCGAAGGCCTGGTAATGTTCGACATCGTGCAGGTAATAGGGTTCAACTTATGGGACCGTCTCAAGGCCGGCATAGACCGGGCTGAGCGCCAATCTTTGTAATAATGATTTAAGTGGAAACCTCAGCATGCAATAACGGAGCACTTCTGTGCTCCGTTTTCTATTTATATTTTACGGCTGGCGCAAAGGAAAACCGGCGGACAATATGCCCGGCCGGTTCCTTACCAATTCAACGTTATGACTATTTCAACAAGGTAAATTCCGGCAGGGGAATCACCGCCCCGCCCTGTTTGGCGGATTCATGGGCCAGGATGCCCACACAGGTGATATTGGCCGATTGCACCGCATTCGGATACGGCTGCGTGCCGTTTAACAGCGCTTCCAGGAAATTATGTACCAGGTGCGGGTGAGAGCCGCCATGGCCGCTGCCCTGTGTAAATGACAGGTGCTGGTTTCCTTCCGCGTCATATACCCCATGTCTCGTAAAACCCTGTATCGGCTCAGGCAGCAGGTGCGCGTAATCCGGGCACTCCGTAGCCTGGGAATTTCGGGTTCCGGTCGTTTGGCGGTATGCACTACCAGGGGCCCTTCAATCAGGGGCCATTCTACGGATTTTTTAGAGCCGTATACCTCGAAGCTCTCCCTGTATTGCCGCGCTACGTCGAACAGGGAGCGATAGATATGTGCGCTCAGATCGCTGTTGCGGAACTTGATGTGGGTAGTTTCTACCGCGTAAGGAGAATTATAATGCGCATGCATATCCTCACGGATGGTTCCGGAACCGAAGCAGGACACATATTCCGCTTCACTGCGCATGAGACCCAATACGGGCCCGACACAGTGCGTCGCGTAGTACATCGGCGGCAGTCCCGGCCAATAACCCGGCCATCCGTCCATATCCTGCTGGTGGCTGGCTTTGAGGAACTGTACCTTTCCCAGCTCACCTTTATCATACAGTTCTTTCATAAAGAGGAACTCGCGGGCATATACCACGGTCTCCATCATCATGTAAGTGAGGTTCTTTTCGCGGCTGAGCGCTACGATCTCTTCACACTCCTCTACCGTAGTGGCCATTGGCACCGTGCAGGCAACGTGCTTGCCCGCGCGGAGCGCTTTGATCGACTGCTGACCGTGGTCGGGTATCGGCGTGTTGATATGAACGGCATCTATATTGGGGTCCTGCAGCATTTCATCGAAATCCGTATACCGGCTTTTGATGCCAAAGGCATCGCCGACCTCGTCGAGGCGGGAACGTGTGCGTTGACAGATGGCGGCCAGGTTGGCGTTCGGATGCCTGAGATAAATGGGTATGAACTCGGCGCCGAAACCCAGTCCGGCGATGGCTACATTGATCTTGCGGTTATTCATGACTCATGATTTGAAAAGTTGCTGTAAAAATCGAAGGCCTTCCCGGGCAAAGGTATCCTGATCCGGCGCGCGCTGCTTCCAGATACAAACGGCGCCCGCCAGTTCTTTCACATCGGGCGTAAAACTTTCGATGGATACCACTCCGCTGTACCCCACTTCCTGCAAGGCATCGCGCAGCGACTGCCAGGGTGTTTGCCCCGTTCCGGGGATGCCCCGGTGGTTCTCGGATACCTGCACATGCACCAGCCACTCCCCGGCGGCACGAACGGCCGCGCCGGGATCTGTTTCCTCGATAGACATGTGAAAACTATCCAGCCCCACCCCAGCGGCAGGATGCTGTAATTCCTCCGCCATGCGCCGGGCGTCTTCGGCGGTATTCACCAGGTCGGATTCAAAGCGGTTCAGGGTTCAATAGCGAGGCGTACGCCCTGTTGCTCAGCGATCCCGCAGACCTCTTTAAGTCCTTTCACCGCCAGCGCCCACTCCGCTTTTCGTTCTGCGTCGGGCAGCTGCCGCGCCTTGCCTACTGCGGAGTACATAGGGCCGGCAAAGACCTTCGCATTCCATTTCGCACAAAGCTCCAGGCATTGCCGCATATAGGAAATACTGGCTGCGCGAACGGAGGGATCGGGGTGCGTGAGATCTCTTGAAGGCCCGAAGGCGCCGCAAACAATGGCTGTAAGGCCGGTCTCTTCCAATGCGCGGCGCACGGCCATCGCATCGATCTGTTCAGGATATTCTACCGGGATCTCCACCGCCCCAAAACCCATCTCCCGCACTTTATGCAGTAACGGAATCGATGATGTCTGGAACGGGGACGTCCAGAGCCAGTGCTCGCGCCCAACGTAATGTTCTGCATGTTCTTCGCTTTTTCCTGCGCCCGGTGGCAGCGGGAGCGCTCTTCGCACCGCTCCCGCCCTGCCGGGACCTGTAATCGTGGAATATTAAAATGTGGATTAACGCGTTACTTTCATGACCCCGTTCATGATCGACCAGTGACCGGGGAAAGTGCAAACGAAAGGATAATCCCCTGCCTCGTCCGGCGCCTTGAACCGCAGCACTACCGTTTCCTGGGGTTGACCAGCTGCGTGGCAAACAGCACTTCCGGCATGTCGGGCACGTAATTCATCTCGGCGCCACGCGGATCAGCGGCGATCTTATTGGCCGCCTGCCCCACTGTCTGCAATGTGCCCGGTTTAATGATCACCAGGTTATGCTGCATGAAGTCGGGATTCTCCAGAACAATATCCACCACGGTTCCGGCCTTCACGGTAAACGACGCCTGGTCGTATTTCATTTCGTTTTGAATAACTTTCAGGTTGACGGTCTGATCCGCTTTCCCTGCTGGCGCATCCGCCACCGCATCCTGTTTGTTCAGGTAGGTGAACACGAACGTCTCAGCGAGGCCGCGATCGGCGAACAACTTCACGCCATCTCCGTTAAAGACTCTTTCCACTTCATATTTCCAGTCGCCCGCCAGGGAATCTTCTTGCCGCCGGCCTCCAGGAAGAGACCTTCCTGCCTGCCGTAGATACCACCGCCGCCGCCGGTGTCCGTCACCTTAACGGCGATCACATTGCGGCCGGCTTTGAGCACGCCGGCGCGAATTGCGTATTTCCGCGGTTCTCCCCATTTCTTTTCGGTACGTCCTACGGATACGCCGTTCACGAAAGTCTCGTCTGAATCGTCGATCGGCCCGAGCGACAAGGTTGCGGCTTTCCCCGCAGCGTCTGCGGGTACATCCACTACTGTGCGGAACCAAACGATCCCGTCGATATTAAGACCTGCCATTTCAAAGTATTGCGGCAGGCGCATGGTTTTCCAATTGTTATCGTTCACCGCGATGCCGGAGCGGTCTGCGGGTTTGGGCGCATCCGTGCCGAATCCGGGATGTTCCGCCATGAATGCCGCGATGAACCCTTTGCGATGGTGCGCCGCGGCGGCGTACAGCCCCTTGGCCAGCCACTGGTCCTCCTTGATTACCGGCTCTTTGCTGATAGCATACAGCACACGCCCCAGGGTGTCGGACGCCGGAACGTCCGCCATTGCCACAAATGCAGCCAGCCGGGTATTGGGATCCTTTTCCTGCAGCACCCCGGAGGATAATACCTGCTTGTCGGTCCACCGGTGGCGCGCAAGGATCTGAATGGCCGCTTTGCGCACCGCGGCGTCTTCATGCTTCAGCGCTTTTTCGATCACGGAGCGCTGGCTGGCGGTGGCTCCCAGTCCATCTATTGCCCAAAGGGCATGCAGCGCCGCGGGGGCTTTGCCGGCCGACAATTCGGCCAGGCGCGCCACGGCGGACGAGTCCTTCTTCTCCACGAGCAGCCGCTGTGCGGTCATGCGCCAGAAGAGGTTCTCATGACTTAATGCGTCGATGTAAGACGCGGTGCTCCCGAGTTGTATTTTGGGTGATGATTTGGCTTTGCTGTGCACTACGCGCCAGATACGGCCGTGGGTTTTATCGCGCAGGGGTTCTCGTACGCGTTCCCTTTCCCGTTCTCCGCCGCGTAACCACCGCGCGCTTCGGTGGGCGTGGGGTTGTGCTGCACGATGAAATTGTACCAGTCCAGCACCCATACGGCGCCATCCGGACCGGTTTTCGCTTCTACCGGGCTTACCCATTCATCCGCCGAAGCGAAGAGGTTCCAGCCGTCCTTCTCTTTAAATCCGGCGCCGTCTTTCACGATTTGCGCGACGTGCACGAGGTGGCCTGTAGGCTCGCAGACGAATGCCGCGGAATTATATGCCGCCGGATATTGCGCGCCGGTATAGAACGAGTGCCCCGAAGCGGCCGTGAAGCCGCCGAACACGTCCACCTGCCGTACATGCGCCGTTACCGGGTGCATGGCATAGTGCCCGTCGATCTTCGCACTGCCGGAGATGGCAGCACCTTCCACGCCTTTAAGCGCGGTGTTAGGAATGCCCATATACACGCTGTGCGTGTTGTTGGCCGTGGAGGCGAATATGTCGTTGGCCGCATTGAACCCGAAGCCCCAGGTGTTGTTGCTGGTGGGCGTCATAAAATCGAAGACCGACATGTCGGGATCGAAGCGGTACACGCCCTGGCTGAACTCCTGGAACCGGCCGCCGGCATTGCCGCTGAAACCGGAATACCCTACGGTGCCCCAGATCATATTGTCCATGCCGTATTGCAGGTTCGAAGGACCGGCATGCGTATCGAAAGTGCCCCAGCCGCTGATCAGCGTTTTGCGGACGTCGGCTTTATCGTCGCCGTCGGTATCCTGCAAAAGAGGAACAAGGGCGCCTGGGAAACGATGACGCCGCCATTGGCAAATACCAGGCTGGTGGGGATATTGAGCTTATCGGCGAAGATGGTGAATTTGTCGGCCCTGCCATCTCCGTCGGTGTCTTCACAAATTTTAATGCGGTCATCTCCCTCTCCTTCCGTATCGCGGACGGTGTTGGGATAGTCTACCGTTTCAATGACCCAGAGCCTGCCTTTTTCGTCCCAGGCCATAGCGATGGGATTGATGATATCCGGTTCAGAAGCGAACAGTTGCAGTTCGAAGCCCGGGGTACCGGATCAGTTTCGCGGAGGAATCCGGGCTGAGGGGGAACTGGAACCGCGGCGCAGGGTCGCGCTTTTCGTAGTTGGGAATATTGGCTTCATCCCGGTACTGAAGCGTGGGCATCGTTTGACGGTAAGCTTCCCAGTTCTTGCGGGCTTTATCGCCGGCAGCCCAAAGTATCCCGTTCTTCAGCAGCTGCTGGAAACCGGGATTGCCCCAGTACGCTCGTCGTGCCCATATGCCGTGTAAAACACCCGGCCGTCGCCGTATTGCTTCACCCAGGTCCAGGGTTCCCTGCAGCCGTTCTCGGGCCGCTCCTGCAGTACGGTCCTGTCGTCGGAGAGATGATCATGGACATAGGTTTCGTCCCATGTAGTGAAAGGTTGCAGCCCTTTCATGACGGGATGCGTGGTATCGGGCGTGATGACGTTAAAAGTAGCGGTATCGTGCGATTTGAATTGTCCGCCTACCATCTTTACGAATTCCTCCGAATTACGGAAGCAATAGCTGGCGCAATGAACCGGCACAAAACCTTTGCCGCTGCGGACGAACCCCAGCAACGCGGACTCTTGCGAGGGCGTGATCGAGTCGTGATTAGCATATAACATCAGTACGTCGAATTGTTCCAGCGTAGAGTCGTTCAAAACGGCCGGATCGTCGGCATAGGTGAACTGAATACCTTCCGTGGCCAGTGCCGATGCCAGCAGCGGCATATATTGCCCGGAGTGGTGATGGGTGGAGGGGTGCCCCAGGAAAAGGACCTGCAACGGCCCCTGGCGGTCACTGGCACAGGCGGTAAATAATGTAACCGCCAATAGCATTGCTAAGACGTGGAATCGCATTTTCATGACTGTCGTAATTGAATCCCAAATTGCAATTTTAAAAAAGTACTCATTCCTCGATATTGTCGGATTCAGACTGTATTTTGTCATGAAAATAGCCTTTACTCATTAATCAGGACAAATAAAAGGTACCATGAAAGCCGTTCAGAAAGCCCGCATATCGCCCGACAGTGCCTTTGCAGTACAGCACCTCCGGGCGCCGCACTTCGACCACAACTGGCATTTCCATGCTGAATACCAGCTATTCGTCGTATTACAGGGCACCGGCACGCGCTTTATCGGCGACCATGTGGAGCCCTTTGCGCCGGGAGACCTCGTATTCACAGGGCCGGACCTGCCGCACCTCTGGCGCAGCGATCCCGAATATTTCGAGGGCGACCGCTCCCGGCAGACGGAGGGGGTGGTTATCTATTTCCATGACGACCTCCTGGGCCAGGGTCTCCTGTCCAAGAACGAATCCCTGCGCATCCGGCAACTGCTTCAACGGTCCGGCCGCGGAATTCGCTTTACCGGTGCGGCACAGCAGGAAGCCGCCCGGCAGATGAAAGAACTGCCATTCCTGCGCGACTTTGAACGGGTACTGGGCCTCCTGCAATTACTCCACTTCTTATCCGGCACAGAATCTTACCACCTGCTGGCCGGCGCCGGGTATACCAACGCCATGAAGGCCGAGGATACGGAACGCATGAATAACGTTCATGCATATGTAATGCAAAACTTCCGGGAAAAGATCAGCCTGGAGGCTGCCGCTGCGCTCGCAAACATGACCCCAGCTCCTTCAGCCGCTATTTCCGCACCCATGCCAACAAGACCTTCTCTGACTTCCTCAGCGAAATCCGCATCGGCTATGCCTGCAAGCTCCTTTTGGAGAAACGCCTCGACGTAGCGCAGATCGCCTATGAAAGTGGTTTCCAGACCCTATCAAACTTTAACCGGCAGTTCCGCGACATTACTTCTTACAGCCCCTCGCCTACCGCCGCGCTTATGCCGATGCCGGATACCCCGGAAAGGGTATGCCGGTCAAAACGGAAGGCTGACAAATAAGTTTGCATCCTTTCCGGGCAATGTAACCGGAATGTAAAACGTAATCTGGTACAACGCCGCATCGCAGTGATCGGGGTACTTTACTTCCGAGGCCTCATGTCAACCTAGCTGAACCCTGTCGGACCACGTTAATTGTGATATACCCTTTTGCACATGAACCCTGGACGTGTTTGTAGATAACGATAAGCATTCATCAACCAATTAATACAAACCCTCATGGTCTACAAAGCCCTGGGCCGTTCTATGCGAACGCGCCACACCTTGTCTTTCCCATTACCGGCCCTCATCCTGGCCGCATTTCTCTTCTCCGCAGTATGGCAATCCGCTTCCGCACAATCCATGGAAATGAAGGTCAATGCCTCAAATCCGCGCCTGCCTGGCTGGGTCAGGCTCATGTATGGCGAAAATCCTGATCCTGAAAAAGTAACGGAAGCGTTTGAGAAGTATTACGAAACCCATCCGTTCGTCAAGAACGAATACACGCAGTATTACAAACGCTGGATGCGCGAAGTTAGCCGCAACCCCTACTCCGCACCGCCAGATAAGGGCCCCAGCGAACGCGACCGCCAGCAGGGACGCGCTTACCTCCAACGCTCATCCGAAACCGCGCAAATGCGGGCATTGAGCGGCGTTGCAAACTGGACATGCGTAGGCCCCGTTAATTTCGACAACGGCGCTTCCGGCACCAGCTACGCCGCCGGCGCAGCGCATGTATACACGGTAGAGCAAGCCCTCAGCAACACCAACGTGCTGTATGCCGGCACCGCGAACGCGGGGCTGTTCAAGTCTACCGACAAAGGCCTCAACTGGACGGCCCTTACCGACAACATGCTCGTAAGCAGCATCCTCAGCGTAGAGATCGATGCAACGAACGCAGATATCGTATATTTCGGCGGGGCCAGCAAGCTTTACAAATCCACCAACGGCGGCACGAGCTTTTCACAAGCCGGCGACGCTACCTTCAACAGCGTGAACCATACGATCAACGACATCGTGTCGCGGCCGGGGTTCAATAACACGATCTTCGTTGCCTCCAACCAGGGCTTTACCGTTCGCTGGATGCGGGCGCAACTTTCACCCAGGTCATGACCGGTATTTTCCAGGAAGTCGAATTCAAACCCGGCGCCAATACCATCGCCTATGCCATCCGGCAGACGGGTGTTAAAACAGAGTTCTATAAAAGCACCGACGGCGGCGCCACCTGGACCATCAAAACCACCGGGTGGCCCAATCCCACCGCCAGCGGCGAGGAACAGAAACGCACCGAGATCTCTGTGACCGCCGCCAATCCGAACATCGTGTACGCCCTGGCAACCGGCGCCGCCAACGGGGCAGCGGCTTGTACGGCATTTACAAAAGCACCGACAGCGGGGAAACCTGGACGTTCTCCTGCTGCGGTACCGGTCCTGGCGGCGTGCCCAACGCCACCACCAATAAGAACCTCATGGCCTGGGCAGACGACGGTTCAGACGATGGCGGCCAATACTACTACGATCTGGCCATGGACGTCAGCCCCACCAACGCGAACAACATACAGCTCGGTGCGGTGAACCGCTGGCAAAGCACAGACGGCGGCGTTACCTGGACCTGCCCCGCCAAATGGAGCCACTCCAACAAAGTAAACTACGTGCATGCAGACCTGCACGACATACGCTTCTATGGCAGCGATCTATGGATCGCCTGCGACGGCGGCATCTTTTATAGCAACGATGGCGGCGCCAATTTCCAGATCCGCATGAAGGGTATCAAAGGGACCGACTTCTGGGGATTCGGTGTAGGAAATTGGGAAGGCAACAACGTGATGGTGGGCGGCACTTACCACAACGGCACCTTGCTGAAGGATAATAATGCATACATCGATGGATGGATCAGCACAGGAGGAGGAGACAACTACCTCGGCGCAGTATCTTATGCCAATGACCGGATCGTAGTATTCGATTACGGCCGGAAGCAGCTGACCGGCAGCCGCGGCGCGGCGCCTGTCGACCTCCCCAATGGCAAACTTCCGAACCGCTCTTATACCATCGGGCAGAGCAGCGACATCATCTGGGACGCGCAGTACTACAATACCATCTGGTTGGGAGAAGGCAACGCGTTGTGGAGATCGACAGACCATGGAGCTACCTATTCTTCCGTATACGATTTCGGGGAAAAGATCGGCTGTATCGCAGTCGGCTACCGCAATCCATCCGTAATGTATGCGGCTACGCTGGGAACGGTAAAGAAAGTAATGAAAAGCGTAAATGGCGGCACAAGCTGGACAGATGTAACGCCTGCCGGGCTTTCCAGCAGCGGCGTGGCGTTCGATATCACGATCAGCTCCGCCAATCCGGACCACATCTGGGTGGCGCGCGTAAACACCACCGCAGACGGACAAAAGGTGTACAAATCCACCGACGGCGGCGCCAGCTGGACCAATCTCAGCACTACCCTTCTGAACGGCGAACAGATAACGGAGATCATCCACCAGCGGGGCACCAATGGCGGCGTGTATATCGGCACGAAACGGGCGGTATATTATCGGAACAATACAATGGCAGACTGGGTGCTTTACAATACCGGCCTCCCGGCACTCACCTTCTGCACCCGCCTGGCGATCGACTATAAAGACGCCAAGCTCATCAACGGTACCAACAGGAGCGTATGGGTGAGCGACCTGTACGAGGCTACGCCGCCGGAAGCGCTTATTGCCGCAGACGCGCCGAGCAAGCCCGTGGGCGACACGGTGCGTTATTACAACAACTCCGCACAACAGGTAACCAGCGCCGCATACAGCTGGACCTTCACCGGCGGAACGCCCGCCACCTCCACCGCGCGCAACCCTAAAGTAGTATACAGCGCGCCCGGGCAATACAATGTATCGCTGACTGTAACAGACGACCAGGGCAACAACAGCCTGACGAAAACCAATTTCATCACCATCACCGGCACCAATGGCCTGATCGACAGCGCCATCTACGAACTGAAGCCCAGCCATGGCCTCACGCGAAACCTGAACGTAGCTGGCGGCGGAACGGCTGATGAAACCAACGTCAATATCCTGACGGACAACAACGCCAACTACCAACGCTGGCGCCTCATCAATGTGGGCGGCGGTTACTACAATTTAAAACCGCAGCACGTTGCAGGCAAGGCGCTGGATGTATACGCCAACGGAACAGCAGATGGCACCAACGTGCAGATGTACGCCGAGCATACCGGCAATGCGCAGCGCTGGAAGATCATCGGGGCCGGCGCGGGGCTTTATAAATTGCAGGTGGCCAACGACCTGACCAAGGTCATGGAAGTGGCCGGAGGCGCAAACGCGGATAACGCGAACGTACAGATCGGCGCCGATGCGAACCTCGCATCCCAGAAATGGCGTTTCGATATCATCTCGGCCCCCGCCTGCGGCGGAGGCGCCGTTCCCGCAAAGAGCAACTGGACGGTCAAATATTTCTCGTCTGAAGAAACCGTGGGCGAAGGAGCAAGCAACGGCCGGGCCATCCATGCGATAGACGGGAATACCAGCACCTTCTGGACGTCTTCCTGGTACACGACCACGCCTACTCACCCCCACGAACTGCATATTGACCTGGGCGCCTGCGCCACCATCGGCAGCATCGGTTACCTGCCCCGCCAGGACGCAGGCACCAACGGTACCATTGCCGGGTACGAGATCTACACAAGCTCAGACGGGGTAAACTGGGGCACCGCCGCAGTCACCGGCACCGGAGCACCAGCGGGAAAAGTGAACGCTTTGCCACTTTTGCGGCCCGTAACGCCCGCTTCGTACGCCTGAAGACATTGTCTGCCGTTGCGGGCGGAGCGTGGGCTACAGCGGCTGAAATCAACGTTTACGCTCCATCGCCCGTTGCCGTGCCGGATTCCACCCTTACCGGTGCAGAAAAAGCAGCCAACGTACGGGTGTACCCGAACCCGGCCCAACAATACATCAACATCCAGCTGCCGGCGGGCGCCAAAATGCCCGTGAAGTTCTGGGTGCACAACATGGACGGCCGGCTCCTGCAGTTCGGCGTTATCCAGCAGACAACCAGGCAGCTTAATACCAGCATGCTGACTAACGGAATGTATATACTGACGATTGAAACGCCGGGTGGAAGGGAAACTTCCCGGTTCGTGATACAACGGTAAATGTTTGGCGGGCGCTCCCGGGGCGCCCGCTATTTATGTCCTAATCCTACCCGGATACCGCTTTTGTGCCAAAATTGCAATACCTGGTGGTGCGCAAAATTGCTTCTAACCGTATTGTAACCGTATTGCAACCGTATTAAAACCGTAGTCTAACCGTATTGTAACCGTATTGTAACCGTATTAGAACCGTAGTGGAACCGTATAGGAACTGTATTGGAACCGTAGTGCCTTAGTAATCGCTTAGTAGCAATACCGCACTACAACCGTAGTAACTGTGCGGATCTAAACCCATATAAAACGACCAATGACAATAAAACACAAATTACTATCAACCCTCCTGCTTGCCGTCTTTTCAGTCCGGGTAGCGGCCCAGGAAAGGCCCCCTGCCAGGGATTCCATTCACCCGCTCACCGAAGTCATCGCTACCGCGAATAAATTCGAAGAAAAAGCCGGTACGTTGCCCAGAAGGTGGAAGTGATGCATGCCCCAGAGATCCGGGCTTCCCTTTCCAACAACACCGGCGGCCTGCTGGAACAAAGCGGAAAGTCTTTGTGCAGAGAAGTCAGCTCGGCGGAGGGAGCCCTGTATTAAGGGGCTTCGAGGCCAGCCGCATCCTCCTCGTGATAGACGGCGTCAGGATGAACAATGCCATTTACCGGACGGGCCACCTTCAAAACGTTATCACGATAGACGATGACATTACCGACAAGGTCGAAATCATCTATGGCCCCGCCTCCACCATCTATGGGTCAGACGCCCTGGGCGGCGTCATCCATTTCCGCACCCGCGACCCGCAGTTCAACCAGACAAAAACAAACATTTCCGGGCGGTTCAGCAGCGCATATAACGAATTTACCGGTCATGCCGACGTGAACGTTGGCGGCAGGAAATTCGCCTCGCTTACATCTTTCTCGTACTCCGACATCGGCGACCTTCGCATGGGGGCAAACCGAAACCGGCACGATGGAGAATGGGGAAAACGCAAACAATATATCACGCAGATCAATGGCGTTGATTCCATGGTCGCAAACCCGGACGACCGCATCCAGCGCCAGAGTGCCTACCGGCAGTACGACCTCTTACAAAAGTTCCGCTGGCAGCCCCGGGAAGGCAGCGAGCACCTGTTCAACGTGCAATATTCAACCAGCAGCGACATTCCACGGTACGACCGGCTAACCGACGTCCGTAACGGCAAGCTGCGCTGGGCCGAATGGTATTATGGCCCGCAAGACAGGCTTATGGCGGCCTGGCAATTTAAGACCTCGCGGCTGAACGGCTTCTTCGATCAGCTGATGGCCGGGGCCAGCTATCAGTCGGTGGAAGAAAGCCGGATGCAACGTGCTTATCGCAACCCGCAGCGGGAACACCGGGTAGAAAACATCGATGTAGCCGCTTTCCACCTCGACCTCCGCAAAAGCAAAGGCCGCCATGAACTGAATGTTGGCGGTGACGGCCAGTTCAACTTCCTGCGATCCACCGCCTTCCGGCAAAACGTACAGCTTGGAGAGAAACAAACGGGGTTGGATACGCGATATCCCGACGGCCGCAACCGTATGCATTACTTTGGCGCCTACGCTCAGCACCTGTACAAGATCGTTCCCGGCAAACTGATCCTGAACGACGGCCTCCGTATCAATTACACGACGCTGCGATCCACTTTCTCTGACACCTCCATCCTGCACCTGCCCTTTACGGAAGCGAACCAACAGCACATGACCTGGAGCGCCAACCTCGGCCTCATCTACCTGCCCGATGCGCAGACGAAGTTCTCGCTGGATGCGGCTACCGGTTACCGCGCTCCCAACATCGATGACATTGCTAAAGTATTCGAATCTGCCGGCGGCACGCAACTGGTGGTCCCTAATCCGGATCTCGGCCCGGAACAGACGTTGAACTTCGATCTGGGAATTGCCCGCCAGTTCGGCAAGCGGCTATTCATCGAAGTAAATGGCTTTTACAGCCGGATGCGCAACGCCATCGTGCTGGATGCATTTCTTTTTAATGGCCAGCCAACCATGATCTACAACGGAGCATCCACCCCGGTAGTAGCAGCACAGAATAAAGCGAAGGCAACGATCAGCGGCTTCCAGGCGGCGATGCAATGGCAAATGCTTGACCACTTCCGGGTATATGGCAATGTCACCTACACCCATGGCCGCTATACCGATGCCAAAGGCGAACGCATGCCCATGGATCATATTCCGCCGGTTTTCGGCAAAGCAGGGCTGCTTTACCGCTGGAAGCAACTGGAAACGGAAGGTTATCTGCTCTTCAATGGTTGGAAGAAAGCAAAGATTACAATCCGAATGGCGAAGACAACCTCGTTTACGCCACAGCGGCCGGTATGCCGGCATGGACAACGATCAATCTCTCCGCCCGGTATCCGGTGCTGCCCTGGCTGAAAGTGCAGGCAGGATTGGAAAACCTGCTGGACGCACATTACCGCGTTTTCGCGTCAGGGATCAGCAGTCCGGGGAGGAACCTGGTGGTGAAGGTTCAGGCTTCATTTTGAGGCGTACCCATTAAGCAAAGAAGCGGCTCCCGCCCGGGGAGCCGCTTTCTTCACCTTTTCAATTGCTCAAACGTATCTAAGTTCCGGTGGATGAAATTGCTTTATTTAGAGAATGTCAACCGGACCGTGCAGGCGCCGGGGCAGGCGAACTCCAGGTCGCCGTTGTCCATGCGTTGCCCTTTGGCCACCTCCCCCTATCATTACCCTAACATCAGGTAATTCCAGGCCATCCAGCGGCAGCAAACGCATGCGGCAGAACATCGCGGGATGCCCGGTGATGCGGAAACTAACTGAGCCGTCTGCGCCGATTTCCGGATCGTCCGAAGGATAGTCAACGAACACTATGCAACGCTGATCGTTCAGCACCTTGTAGTGCCTTGGCACCACCGTAAAAGGCAATCCCGCACCATAAACCTCCTGCCCCACTTCGCCGGATTGTTTCCATCCGTCCTGCAGGTCCTCCAACGGGATCCAGGCTTCTTTTTCGATCTCTCCCGTTTTCGGTTTTTCGACCATCATCTTCCGGTCTATCAGCGGCGGGTAGTAAAACGATGCCCGGTGCAGTACATACCGGATGTATTCAGAAAGTAACAATGTGATGTGGTCAGGAAGGCCAGCTTCCTTCACCATTTTAATATAATCATGGAACGAGGCCAGTACTTCCTGTTCTTCATATACCGCGGCGTAAGGTGCATCATTCAGGGGAATAACACGAAGAACGTTGCCAGTTTGGCTCCATGTCCATAACCGCAATCCCATAAGCCGGTATTTCTCATCAGGCAGGCGAGCGCCGTCAGGCTGAGTTGTAGGAATACTTCCTCCTTTTAATGAGATAAAGCCGCAATAATGCCTTGGCGCCGAAAGCGGTGACATTTGCCTGATAGAACATATGAAACCCCTTTTTCGCCATTGACCTGCCAGCGGCGGCAGCTTCTTCTACAAATCGCTCATCTTTTGTGATTTCATGCACCAACAGCATCAGGTGCGCGTAAATCCCCGCAACATCATGTTCACCACCTTCACCCGGTTTTGTTTCTTCTTTGATCTTTTCAAGCGTATCCACATGATAAAACACCGGCCACTCATAATTGAAATGATGTGCGACACGAATAGCATATTCTACGGATTGCATCAGAATTTCCCGCACTTCTTCCTTCCCCTCTTTAACCATTCTTGCCAGGTTAACGAGCGGATGGTGGAGATACCAGGAATCCATCACGCGGGGCTTTTTATGCTCTTCAGACCGGTCCAGCTTATCATCCGCCGCAGCGGGAAGCCATCGGCCTATAGAATGGATCCTCTCGTCGAAGAACGCGGGCAGCCCTTCCGTCAAAGTGGTGATGACCTTTAATTGTTCACCAGTCCATTTCTGATAATCCATTAATGGCAGCAAAACGGCTAACTGCACCATGATTTCCGGCGCCGTGTCATAATCGCTGAGATAAGCGTTCAGATAAGAATGCCCGCCAGCCCGGAACCAGCAGCCGGAATTTACTTCCAGATCCCGGAGACTGTACTTTAAAATCTTTCGCCATGGCTTATAAGAAGTAGGCGGCAACGGTATGTGCAGGTATAAACGCCCCGTCATTTCCAGGAACCTTGCCGCCAGTTCATTTTCATCTTTCGGGTACTGCAGATCCAATCCCCAGGAAAGCATCTCCTATTGTAATTTCCTTACCTGCAGGCAAAGCATTTTCCAGGGATGGCGGAAGGCCCATCCCTAATTCAGGCCAGCTACCGCCCACGGTATCACCGAGGCTCGTCTTGGTCCTTTGCGCATAGTCGTTTAATGCTGTGAGGTTTTGGAAATAAAGGAAAGTGAAGGGGTCGGTGGAATCGATGCCTCCGAACAGCCACCCGGTTCGGGTGCCTTCCTGTTGAACGTACAGCTTTCCCGGCAATGCCTCTTTCTTATCCGGCGCCCGCAATACCATGAGGTCGCGCGGCCAGAACGGGATTCGCAGGTCGGCGCCCGGCGTCAGCCGGGTAATACAGCGCACCAGCGGATACGATGGGTCGGGCATGGAGATCTCGATCCGGAATCTGCCTACCGATGTCTCCGCCAGCAAGGTAAATGTATTGCCGCCCGGTTCCGTATGCAACAGTTTAAAACCCGTCCCGGGAAAATATGCCGCTCTAAGCGCCAGTACCGGCTGCCGCCTTACAAACACGTTGCCCCACATCGAATCATCAGACTGCCTGACCTCAAATTCAAATTCACTCGTCTGCCGCTTCCAGAGGGCGCCGGCCGCCTGCCGGCTGTTAAACTGATACCAGGGAGAAAATCCATTCATATGCCAATTCTGTTCTGTTGAAAAATGCCTTATGCCACAGGTTTCCACTCATGTAGATACTCTTCCAACATCGTTTGCCAAACATCTGCCGGCCGGTACCCTGTGAACAACAATCCGGGACGCCCCGATCTGGCGATGATAACGGTCGGAAAACGCTGGATGCCTTTGCTGGCAGCTTCATTCAAATCTTCACGCAACGCCTGCAACGCAAGATCACCGGAAAGGTCTTTACTGAAAAGCGCCACATCCAAACCGGCTCCTCCGGCAAGCTCCAGTATGATCTCCCGCCTGGCGATATTACGGCCATTGGCCATGACGGCTTCACGGAGGGTGTAGAGCATTTCTTCGCCCCTACCCTGCAACTCCGCCGCTTTCACAGCGAGGCAGGCGGGATAACTGGATGCCGGCGGATCGCTTAGCCAGATCTTTTCATTGAAGGGTTGCCCGGAAGTATATTTAGCTTCCATCCATAAAGGGCCCATCTGGACAGGGCGCGATACGGCCTGCACGGGGTCGCGGTAAGACGACCAGTCTTTCAACAGTCCGCCCATGCAATACCGCCATTGCAGTTGACCCTGCCAGTTTTCGCGCACCTGTTTCCAGGCGGGCTCCATGGCCCAGCTCCAACAACAGAGCGGGTCCGTATAAATAGTGACTTGTAACCTTGTAGTCGGGTTCGTATTCATTTTTGATGCTTATGGATTGATGCTTGCCGGGTCTTCGTTGCTCCATTTCATATCCGTCATCGGCGTAGCCGCCTTGATTTCTTCACTGCGCATTTTCGACAATATCGCATCCTGTTCCGCTACGGTCTCAGGACGGCGGTCGGTGCCTACGGGTTCACAATCCAGCAGACCGTTGGTCTCCAGCACATGCTTCACAGGGTCTTCTATGTACTGCCAGGACTCACCGAATTGCGAAGAAGGGCCTTCGTTCCAGGGGCCTCTGACCTCAGAACCGTTAGACATGTTAAAGTAAAGGTTGCTGTATCGGGGATCGCTTTGCAGCACTCCCGGCGGGAAGTTGGGTTGGATTGAATCCAGCGCTGCCTGGAACATCTGGAAGTGCGCAACTTCGCGGGTCATGAGGAAGTTCAGCGTTTCCTTCACATACGGATCGTCGGTGAATTGCAGCAGGTATTCGTAGGTGATCTTTGCGCGGGATTCAGCCGCGATGTCGGAGCGCAGGTCCACGGTCAGGTCGCCGTTTGCGTCGCCATTGATGTAAGCGGCCGTCCACGGTACCCCTTGTGCATTGGTCAACGCCGGGCCGCCACCTGTTGAGGTGAGGAATTGCGGAGCAACCATCGCTTTGTGGATGAAGGAATCGCGGGCGGTCTTGCCGTCCAGCAGCTGCATGATCTCAGCGCTGTCGGCCGCATCTTTCAGCGCGCCGTTAACGCCGGACAGCAACATCTGGATGGTAGCGCCTACGATTTCGAGATGGCTGAACTCCTCGGTGGCGATATCCATCAGCAGATCATACTTATCCGGAAATGGGTTCTTCGCGCCGAATGCCTGAGTGAAATACCGCATTGCCGCCGCCAGTTCGCCATTCGGACCACCGAACTGCTCCAGCAGCATCGTGGCAAACGCAGGGTCCGGGCGGGATACCCGGGCGTTGAATTGTAATTCCTTAACATGGTAAAACATAGTCTTTTCAGTTTAGGGTCTTCAATTGTGTTTCGATATTAAAGCCAATTAGCATTCCAACACGAAACAAGTATACGCGAGCGGGCAATCTCCTGTTGTTGCCAATAAACCTGTATCTGTTACGAAACGGTCGTGTAAACATTCCCCACCACGGGGAACCCCGACTGTCAGATCAATTGCTGTGTAGGGCGGATTTTCATCTCCACTACGTCGCAACGTTCCGGCCGCGTGAGCACGAAGTGCACTGCTTCCGCGATATCTTCCGAGGTTAGCATTTTACCCTCCTGCACCTTTTGCCGCTTTTCTTCCGTGGGTTGCTCCTGCATATCCGTATCCACGGCGCCGGGCTCTATCAGCGAAACGCGGATACCTTTGGGATTGAGTTCCTTTCTCACCGCCGCTGAAAATCCCTGGATACCGGATTTGGTCGCTACGTAAACAGAACTTTTAGGATCACGTGTATCCGCGCTCATTGAGCCGATATAAACGATATGGCCTTTCTTACCGGCAGACTGCATCCGCCTGGCGGCTTCATGCGTACAAGCGAGGTAACCCAATAGATTTACATTGACTATATACTGCCAGTCCTTATATTCTCCTGACATGATGCCTTCGTAGCCAAGGGCCGCATTGGCGACCAGCACATCCAGTCCTCCGGCTTTATCTACTTCCGAGAAAATGGAGCGGATGCCTTCTTCCGTAGCCGTGTCAGCCGTGAAGCCGATTGGCGCTTCGCCTGTAGCCGATTCCTTCAGCGATTCGAGGGCTTCTCGCATGGCATTCTCGTCCCGTCCGAAGATGATGACCGTAGCGCCATCTGCCGCCAATATGCGGGCTATTTCACGGCCGATGCCGGTGGTCCCACCGGTAATAAGAATCTTCTTTCCTTCCAGTGATACGGCGCCCCCGGTAACCGGTTGACGGGCGGTTTGATTTGATTGCATAATGAATCTTTTTTAGTTGAACAATGGTTTTCCGATAAAGAATGTGACCGAAAAGCATGCCATGCCAAACAGCTGTAAGCATGGCCCGCGGTTTGACACATTTAGATTAAATCAATGTTATGACCAGACAGCTCATCATCAGGATCAACGGCATGGATCACATGCTGGACGCGCAGATCGACCGTATTCCCGGCGCCACCGTTTACAACATCACCGGCAGCGAGATCCTGCAGCAGGATTTCGGTAAGGGTTTCGAAGTTGTGGTATCGGACGAACATGATGAGCCCCTCTTCCGGCCGCAAAGCAATTCGGAAGAAGGGCAGGTCATCATGCAAAAAGTATGGGAGCAGTTACAGGCATTGCCGCCTCAGTTAAAAGGCGGGCACGAAACCGGCAAGCCTTAAGGCGCCGGCTCAGGGCGCAAAGACCACGCGCATGCATTTATCGGTCTTATTATTGAACATTTTATACCCTTCTCCCCGCCCTCCAGCGACCAGCGGTGGGTAAGCAGGTACGAAGGGTCCATTTGCCCGTCCCGGATAAACTCCAGCAGCCGGGGAATATATTTTTGCCCCTGCTGCTGACCTGTTTTCAGGGTGATGGATTTGTTCATGAGCAGGCCCATAGGAAATTTGTCGACCATTGCCGCATAAACGCCTACAACAGACAACACACCGCCTTTCCTGCAAGCGCGGATCGCTTCGCGGAGTACGGAGGGCCGGTCGGTTTGCAGTTTTAGTTCCTGTTTCACCTTATCGTAAACATCTTCGAACCGGTTAGCGCTACGTGCCTCCATGCCTACTGCGTCGATGCAGACATCCGGTCCACGGCCGCCGGTCATTTCCTTCAGCTCTTCAAACACGTCCGTTTCCTCATAATTGATGATCTCCGCTCCGGCACGCTCCTTGGCCGCCGCCAGGCGATAATCATACTTATCGATCGCGATCACCCGGGATGCGCCTTTCAGCCAGGCAGACCGTATAGCCATCTGGCCAACGCCGCCGCAGCCCCAAACCGCCACTACGTCTCCCGGTTTCACCGACATATCAGCGGCCATAAAGCCGGTAGGTACTGCATCAGAAACGAATACCGCCTGCTCCCAGCTCACACCGTCGGGGATCTTGAAACACCCCTGATCAGCGTAAGGCACGCGGATGTATTCGGCATGACTGCCGGCATAGCCGCCGAACAGGTGTGAATACCCATAAAATGCAGCCGTAGGATAACCGTAAAGCTTTTCCTGGATATGGCCATTGGGATTGGAGTTATCGCAAAGGCTGTACTCATCATGGGTACAATGGTGGCACTCTCCGCATGCGATCACCGAACAGACAACCACCCTGTCGCCTTTTTTGAGCTGCTTCACCTGCGGGCCGGTCTCCACCACTTCTCCGGCAAACTCGTGCCCTATGATATCTCCATGCCGCATGGTCGGTACATAGCCATTATATAAATGCAGGTCCGATCCGCAGACGGATGATAACACGACCCTGATGACGACGTCTCCGGGATTAAGGATTCCCGGATCGGGCACATGCGTCAGTTCGATACGCTGCGTGCCGTTCCAGCAAAGTGCTTTCATGGGCTTTGTTTTTTGAAGTGTGTCTTTTTGGGTTTCCGGCCACTGGGCTGCCCCTCGGTCGTAGGCAGCTCTCCAGTTTCGATGAACCGCCTGAAATTGCGCAGGTCTTCTTGTAGCATGTTCTTAAACAGGGGCGTAAACATGCGGGCAACGGACTCGCCGGCGGGCCCGAGCGGCGCGCGGTAACTGATCACCGCATGAATCTCCGTTTCGCCATCGCCGGCGTCGCGGAATTCAACTTTGCCCGCATTATCCAGTACGCTGTCGGGCAGCGAGTTCCAGCCCAGAAGGCTGCCTTCTTCTTCCTTCACGATCTCAGCGTCCCAGGATACGATGGAAGGAAACCCGGGGAATTGTGCCACCCAATGGGAATGCTTTTCATCACGCTGCTCAACAGAGCTGAGATGTTTCATGAAAAGCGGAAGGTTCTCCAGCTTCCGCCAAAACGCGTATACTTCAGCACGCGGCTTATTAACGGTAACCGTACTGCGGATGTTTATGTTCCGCACAGGATCCGGCAGGCGTTTCTTTCCGACCGCCGAATACAAAGGGCAGTTGCCCGATATGGCGCGATATAGCAGGTAAGCGCCGGCAGCCGCCTTTACGCCACGTGCCTTGTGGCCGGTGAGGGCATTAAACAGGAGCGCCGCACCGGCAGCGCCGGAAACCATTCGCTCCACTTTGCCTACGTTTACGGGTGGCTTAGACCCGGTTGATGCATTTTCATTCATAGCTTACAGTTTATTTGGTGATGTTCAGGGTGTTCCTTCCGATTCGCCGCCGGTTTCCGGATCCCATTCTACATTTTCCGCTTCATCTTCGGAAAGGTCGTTTTCTTCGAGGTCCTGCTCATCCGGTACAGGGCTGCCGTCGTCTTCAACGGTCTGTTCTCCCGGAATACTATCTGGCGCTACGGAGCCGCGTTCTGCTTCGTCCCGGTCTACCTGCACTACGGTACCGTGGATTTCTTCCTGTTCGTTTTTCATAAAATCAGTTTTGAATTGAGGGAATCGTTTCCATTACACCTGCAAACCCCGTGCGTGGCGCAACAGCAGGAAAAACACAGGTATGGTCGTGTAAGGATTCCGCAATGTGAGGATATACGTGGAAACAGCTTTGGCGGTATGCACGGCGCATTTCAGGGTATGGAGTTTGTACCGGATTTCCCGATCACCAATCAGTATTTATCATGGGAAAAGACAGAGAAGGGAGATTCATCCCACAGAAAGGAAAACCGACCGGCAACGGTCGTGAGACGGAGCTGGGACTTCGTCCGAATCTGGAAGGAACTTCACTGGAACAGGATCAGGACATTACCGAGCGGTATACGCAGGAAGAGCAAAAGCCGGCGCCGAACGTTCGTGTGTTGCACCCCAACCGCAACGTCCACAAAGGCGAGGAGGAACTGACCGCCCCGGAGCCGAAACCGGGAGCCGGCGCACCCTCCCACACTGCAAAACGGCAACAGGCGGAAGGCATCAATGAAATCGCCCGGCTGGACCGCGACACCTTCGCTTCACTGGCCGGCCATCGCACCCCCTGGTCAATTTCAATGTACCTGCCCACTCACCAGCGGGGTGTGGAAGTAAACGAGCAGCAGGACAGCATCGCGCTGAAGCACCTGGTCCGCCAGGTGGAACTGGCGCTCCTCAGCCAGGCGCTCCGCGCAACGATCTGGGGCCTCTCATGGAATGCGCCCGGATCATGGTGCACGATCAGGTTTTCTGGCGCAATCAGCGCGAAGGCCTGGCCATCTTCCTGGCGCCGGGAAATTGCCATTTCATCCGCCTTCCTTACACTGTAAAACAGGAATTCTATATCAACCATACCTTTTTCGTCAGCCCATTGCTGCCGATGCTTACGGCCGACGAGCGCTTTTACCTGCTGGCTCTCAGCAAGCACCGGGCAACGCTTTACGAAGCAGACGCCTGGGGCATGCATGAAGTGGACGTTCCCGGTATGCCGCGTGGCGTGGAAGACGTGGTGCATTTCGAAGAGAAAGACGACCAGAAGCTCTTCCGGACCAGCAGCTCAGGGGCAGGGCAAGGCGCCAACTATCATGGCATCGGCGCCGGTAAGCCAGACGACAAGGCCAATATCTCCATGTACCTCGATGAGGTAGACGAAACGCTCTGGAAGGAAGTGCTGCGCGACAGCCACATGCCCCTCTTACTGGCCGGCGTGGAGTATATCCTCCCGCTGTTCCGTCAGCGCACTAAATACAGGCACCTTTCAGACGCCTCTCTCACCGGCAACATGGAGCACACGCCTGTAAACGAGCTCTTCAAAAACGCCCGTGAGCTGATGGAACCTCATTTCTGTGGCAAACGCGACAAAGCCATAGAGCGATATAATAACGCCACTGGCACAAGCCTTAGCTGCTCGGATGCAGCGGAGATCATCCCGGCATGCTTTTACGCCCGGACAGACCTGCTGCTAGTATCTGAAGGCGCACGCATGTGGGGAAAGTTCGTTAAAGAGACCAACCAACTGGAGCTGCACGACATGGAAAACGAAGGAGACGAATGCATGGTAAATGCTGCAGTCACGCAGGCGCTGCTCAATGGCGCGGAAGTGCATTATGTTCCGGTGGATAAGATGCCGGGCGATGCACGGCTGCTGGCTATCATGCGCTATTAATAAAAAGCCCGGTAAGTGATTACCGGGCTTTTTCGTTTTATCCCTTATCGAACAACCGCAGGGCGTCATCGTCCTGGTATTCGACGATCTGGCGGCGGAGTTCGGCTTTAAGATCAGCCGTGATCTTTTCATACCCTTTCCGGCCGATGAGATTATGCACCTGGCCGGGGTCTTTAGAGAGATCGTACAGCTCCCAGTTGTCGGCCGGCCCATAGAACCGGATGAGGGTGTAACGTTCCGACCGCAGCCCGAAATGGGGCGATACTTTATGCGGCTCCGGGTACTCGTAGTAATGATAGTAAGCCCCTTTTCTCCAACCTGCCTTGTTACCGCCTTTTACCAGCAGCGGCATAAACGAACGGCCCTGCATATCCGCAGGCGCAGCTACACCAGCCCAATCCAGAATAGTGGGCGCCCAGTCGATGTTACACATCAGTTCCTTTACCTGCGTACCGGGCCTGATCTTACCGGGATAACGCACCACGAAAGGCGTACGAAGCGACTCTTCATACATGAAGCGTTTGTCGAACCAACCGTGCTCGCCGAGATAAAAACCCTGATCGGAGGCGTAAACTACCACGGTGTTTTCAGCGAGGCCCGAGCGGTCAAGGTATTCGAGGAGGCGGCCGATGTTGCGGTCCAGCGAGTTGGCGGTGGCCAGGTAGTCTTTCAGGTAACGCTGGTACTTCCAGGCGGTGAGGGCGCTGCCGGCGAGTTTCTTTTCATCGAATTCTTTGGAGATTTTCCCTTCGTAATACCCTTTGAAAGCGGATAGTTGCGCGGGCGTAAAGCGGTTGTAGATCCAGCCGTTGTAGTTGGCGTGGACTTTCAGGTCGTACCCGAGGGTCATGGTCTTTTCAATGGTCATGTCCTGGTTACGGGCTGCTTCGCGGTTGTCGTAGGTATCGTTGAAGTTGGCGGGCGTGGGGAAGTTGACGTGGTCGTAGGCGCCGAGATCCTGGAGATCGGGCAGCCATTCGCGGTGCGTCGCTTTATGGCCTACCACCAACATGAAGGGCTTAGACGAATCGCGGTGCTCCAGCCAGTCGATGGAGAAGTCGGTCACCAGGTTGGTCACATACCCTTCTGCGCGGGCGGTATCTTTTCCTTTTCGATGAAATCAGGATTGTAATAGTGTCCTTGTCCGGGCAAGATGCGCCAGTAATCAAAACCTTCCGGCAGGCTACCGAGGTGCCACTTCCCGATCCAGGCGGTTTGATATTGATTTTGTTGCAGCACGCGGGGAAAGAGGACCTGCGTCACGTCGAACCGCTGTTCGTTGCGGGGATAGCCGTTGCGATGGCTGTATTTCCCGGTTAGCAGCGTGGCACGGCTGGGACCACAGATGGAGTTGGTAACGATGGCGTTTCGAAAGATTGCCCCCTCACGCGCAATGCGGTCGATATTTGGGGTCTGCGCCAGTTTGCCGCCGTAGGCGCTACGGCCTGGAAGGCATGGTCGTCGGAAAAATAAAGATGATGTTGGGTCTTTTGGCGGACTGTGCGTAGGTATTGAGCCCCAGCACCGTCCATAAAGCCAGCAGAAGGCTGCGGTATTTCATTTCACTGTTTTTTGATGGTCGGGATAAAGATAATCAACCCAGTGGGCTTTCTGCTGATTAAAATCCTGCTTAAATTTGAAAAATCCCCATATCCTTATGCGCTTTCTACATGGGCATATTATCTATGTCGGCTTAATGAACCTGAATACAGATCACCATGCGGATATTCAAAGGCTGGTACTCTGTTAAAATCAGATGAGGGAATGAAATGATGGCAAATAATCCTTACTGCATAAACACGTCATCCCGCGTAAGATCGTAGAAAAGATTCTGCAATTGGTGCAAGTGGAGAATGGGGCGGCCATAGGGCACAAAGCCTCCATCATACGCCGCCAGCGGCTGGAATTTATCCCCCTCATCACGGAGGTAAATGCTGTCTGTGCGATTGTAGCGATAAGTGTAAATATCCGGATCTTCTTTATAATCAGGATCACCGGCCAGGAACCCGAACTGAAAGAGGTATTGCACCTCCAGCTTCAGGGGATTGGTTTTCTCTAATGGGAGCTTGCTGCGGGCAGGCCGGAATTGAAAACGTATCCTTCGTGAATCCCTCCACGCGGAACACGGTTTCGACCATATGGTAATCGTAATACCATAGCAAATTACCGATCCTGATGTCCGTAGCCTCTATCATGACCGGAAATTAGCGCTTTTTATGGGGATGCGAAAATCCGCTCAGGACTCATCCTTAGTGTTGCGCACCAGCCCGATGCCCGCCGAGAAGAACACGACGCCTATGATGCCGATCACCAGTATTTCGCGCCAATTGGCGTTCTGCTTAATAAATCCGTAACCCGTATACAAGATCCCCACGATACCCAGTAAGGTTAATAGCGTCCCGAAGGTCCTTTTGAGGTTCATATGCAAAGATTTTGCCTTGTCTTGTGCAATATTTGTGCCTGCCTGTTTCCATAAACAGCAGATATCCATTATCTTCCTTCCGGACAATTATCCCCGCCGATGATTCATATGTTAGAATCTCAGATTGGTCTGGCCCGCTGCCGTTCGCTGAAATCGCTTTTTCTCTGTTATAACCCTCTGCGCAGTGCTTTTGCTGGTGGTTAAAAGGAAACGAAAGGTATATGAAGCCCGGGAATTACCTACCGTTCAACAAATGATTCCGGCGTCAAGATCCGGAAAAGGTAGGGTGGCGTTACGGGTCCAGGGTGCCTGGCGTGAGCTGGATGCTATGACCGACGATACCGGTGCCATTGACACCGGAACTATCGTTACCATCACCTCTATCCAGGATAATGAGGTATTGATCGTCGCCAGGCAAACCTGAACCGGGCATAACTTTTCCAAGATAAATTCAACGCACATGCCATTCTACCGCCCTTCTCTCCTGATCGCAAGCGTTGCGCTCATCACTGCCTGCGATAGTAACCACGAACCGGATAAAAAGCCGGAACCACCCAGCGAGTATCAGTTTACCGAGCTATTCAGCCTTCCGGCGATGCCGGTCGAAAGCCAGGGCATTCCGGCACCTGCTGGTGCTTTTCCACCTCTTCCTTCCTTGAATCGGAAATGCTCCGAAAATCAGGCGACAGCATCAATCTGTCTGATATGTACTTCGTCCGCAATGCCTACATGCTCAAAGGGCATCAGTATGTGCTCAGGCAAGGTGCGTCCCGCTTCACGGAAGGCGGCAGCAACCACGACCCCATCTTCAGCATGCCGATTTATGGCATGATGCCAGAAAGCGCATATCAAGGCTTTACAGTAGGTGATTCCACCTACAACCATTCCAAAATGTACCCCGAGCTGCTGGATAGCGTAAAAGCCTGGGCGGATGCCAGCCAACAACGCGGAGCAGCCTGGAAAAAGGTCTTCCCGCTATCCTGGACAAATACATGGGCCCCGAACCCGCCACCTTCACTTATAAGGGACAAACCTACACCCCGCAAAGTTTCATGGCGTCTACGGGCATCCGGCCGGAAGATTACGTCAATATCACCTCCTTTTCCCATGCCCCGTTCTACAAAGCCCTTCATTCTCGAAATCCCCGCCAATCACCTTAACGGGCAATTCTATAATCTACCCCTGGACGAATACATGGCCGTTATCGACCACGCGCTCGACAGTGGCTTTACCCTCGCACTGGATACCGACGCCATAGAACCGGGATTCTCAGGAGAAGAAGGCGTGGCCATGTTAGCTGAAGACCCTGCAAACGCCAAATCCATCGTCCGCAAAATTCTACCCGAACGGAAAGATATCTCACAGGCATACCGGCAGGAAGAATTTGAGAACTTCCGCACCGTCGATGACCACAACATGCACATCATAGGGAAGGTCAAAGACCAGCAGGGAAAGGTATATCTCAAGGTCAAAAACTCCTGGGGCCGGAAGCCTGCCGGAATGGCCATATGTACATGAGCTATCCTTATATCCGCCTGAAATCCATCTATGTCATGCTCCACAAGGATGGCCTGCCCCGGGAAATCCGGGCAAAGCTGGGGCTGTAATTGGATGAATGGCATTGTGATATTTGCCGGATATGCGTATTTTGATCTGTTGTCCGGGTAAGCCCGGACGTTTTCTCCACGTCAAGATAACTAGCATGAAACGACCCGATTTGCGACAGGCAAGCTCCTGCGCCCTTGTTTTATCAGCCCTGCTGGCCGGCTGCGGACAACCCGCCGCTGTAGATCCAAGAATCAGGAAAATGGATTCCGCCCGGGTAGCCGGCATCGCCACCGCCATAGAGGGCGAAGTGAAGCCGGTATTAGCTGAAGGTTTGACGATGCAGCTCTGGGGATCGACTCCCTCGTGGTGTCGCCCATCGCCATCGATATCGACGACACCAACGGCAGCATCTACTTTACCACCACTAACCGGCAAAAGAACTCCGAATTCGACATCCGCGGGCACCGCGAATGGGAGATCCCTTCCATCAGCCTGGCCACCGTGGAAGACCGGCGGAAGTTCCTGCATGAAGAACTATCCCCGAAAACAGCCACCGCAACAAATGGCTCACAGACCTCAATGGCGACAGCTCGCACGACTGGCGCGACCTCGCCCTTGAAACCGAACTTGTCTACCGCCTGGACGACCGCGATGGCGACGGAAGAGCCGAACAGTCACAACTCGTTGTCGAAGATTTCCATGATGAAATTACCGATGTGGCCGGCGGCGTGATGATCGACGGCAAAGACCTTTACGTAACCGTAGCCCCGGATATGTGGCGGCTGCGCGACAAGAACGGAGACGGCATCGCGGATGAAAAAGAATCGATGTCACACGGGTATGGCGTGCATATCGGGTTCAGCGGCCACGGTATGTCTGGCGTGGAAATGGGGCCGGACGGGCGCATCTATTGGCAGATCGGCGACATCGGGTTTAACGGAACCGACAAGACCGGCAAAAATGGGAGTTCCCGAACTGCGGCGTCATTGCCCGGTCCAACCCGGACGGCAGCGATTTCGAGATATTCGCGCATGGTTTGCGCAACACGCATGAATTCGTGTTCGACGAATACGGCAACCTGATCAGTGAAGACAATGATGGCGACCACCCCGGCGAAAAGGAGCGGCTCGTATACGTGGTGAACGGATCCGACGCGGGCTGGCGCAGCAACTGGCAATACGGCAAGTACCGCGACCCGCAGAACAATACGTATAAGGTATGGATGGATGAAAAAATGTACCTCCCACGCTGGGAAGGCCAGGCGGCCTATATCGTGCCACCCATCGCTAATTTCGTAAGCGGCCCCACCGGGATGGTATATAACCCCGGCACAGCGCTCGGCCCGGAATATAAAAACACGTTCTTCATTGCCGAATTCGTAGGTAACCCCTCCGGCTCCGGGATTCATAGTTTCAAACTGAATCCTTCGGGCGCCGGTTTTGATCTGGGTGAACAGAAGAAAGTACTTAGCGGCGTACTGGCAACGGGTATGGACTTCGGTCCTGACGGCGCGTTATATGTTGCGGACTGGATCGATGGATGGGGAACGCATAGCTATGGCCGCATCTGGAAGCTGGATCACGCCAGCGGCCCTGCGGATGCCATGCGGAAAGAGGTGAAAATGCTCCTGGCTGCCGATTTTGATAAGAAGAAATCAGAAGAACTAGGTACCTTATTGGCACATGCCGACTACCGGGTACGCTTGAAGGCACAGTTCGAGCTGGCCCGCCGCGGCGACGACGGCATTGAAGCTTTCCAGGCCGCAATCCGGCAGACGACGCAGCAACTGGCCCGGGTGCACGCCATCCAGGGTATAGCGCAAATGGCCAGAAAATCCGAAGATCATGCCGCAATGCTTACCCCATACCTTCAGGATAAAGATCCCGAGATCCGCGCACAGACGGCCAAATGGCTGGGCGACATCGAATACAAGCCGGCTGCGGCGGCCGTTGTCCCTTTGCTGAAAGACACCTTCAGCCGCGCCAGGTTCTTCGCTGCGGAGGCGCTCGGCAGAATGGAATACGCGCCAGCCAGCCAAAGCATCATCGCCATGCTGGAAGCGAACAACGACCAGGATGTCTATCTCCGCCACGCCGGCGCCCTGGCCCTGGCGCGCATCGGTGACGCTAAGCCCCTCGCAGCACTGTCGTCCCACCCTTCCCGCGCGCTTCGTATTGCGGCGGTTGTTGCGCTCCGTCGCATGAAGAGCCCTGAAATCGCAATATTCCTGCAAGACGCAGACGAGTTCATCGTAACAGAAACTGCCCGGGCTATCAACGACGACAAAGGCATTCCTGCCGCCATGCCCGCACTGGGCCAGCTGCTGGGCAGCACCAATTTTAATAGCGAGCCGCTTATCCGCAGGGCGATCAGCGCCTGTCTGCAAACCGGCAGCGACTCCCTCATGCAAACGCTCATCAACTATTCCCTCGATCCATCCAAACCAGCCGCCATGCGGGCAGACGCCATTGCGGCTATAGGAGTTTGGCCCAACCCTTCCGTATTAAACCGGGTAGATGGCTGGCCGCTGGGCCCTCAAAAGCGTGAGGATAAAAAGTGATCGCAGCCTCGTCGGCGGCCCTAACCAAATTGCTGACGGACAAAGCATCCAATGTTAAAACGAGCGCCGCACTGGCTATCGAAAAACTGCATATACAAAGCGGAGCGCCAGCCTTGCTGGCCGCCATTCAAAAGGATGCCGACCCGGATGTACGGATAGCCACGCTTCGTGCCCTGGTAGCACTGCAGGCCCCTGAACTGGAAACCGCGCTCCGCAAGGCGCTCACTGATAAAGAAAAGAACGTGCGCGTAGCGGGGCTCGACATGCTGGACAAAATGAAAATCCCGCAGCCTACCATGGCTTCCCTGCTAACAGATGTGATCGCCACTAAAACACTGGAAGAAAAGCAGGCGGCCATACTTGCCCTGGGTAAACTGCAACCCGGGCATTCCGCCTCGCCGCTGGGCAAATTGCTCGACCAAATGGCCGCGGGCACCCTGCCGGCCGGCACTGTTCTGGAATTAGGCGAAGCGATAGACAGCAGCCGGTCTAAAGACCTGGCGGAACGCTATAAAACCATCAGCGCCAAACGCGCCCCAGGCGAACTCATGGCACTTTACGCCGGCAGCCTGGAAGGCGGCGATCCCCAGCGCGGGCAACGCATCTTCTTCCGTAACGAGAACGCCCAGTGCATGAAGTGCCACTCGTACGACGACCGTGGCGGCAATGCTGGTCCCCGGCTCAACGGTGTCGGCGCCCGCCTTTCCCGGGAACAGATACTTGAAGCGCTCATCAATCCCAGCGCACGGCTGGCTCCGGGATACGGCATGGTAGTCCTCGAACTGAAAGACGGCAAGAAAGTTTCCGGCATCTTACATGAAGAAAGCAAGGCCGGCCTGAAAGTGAAGATCGGATCAGAACCGGAGCAACTGTTTGCCGCGGCTAACATCGTTAAGAAGACCTACTCTCCTTCCAGCATGCCCGATATGAAGGCCGTACTGTCGAAGAAGGAAATACGCGACCTGGTGAGTTTCCTGACCACCGCAAAAACAGACGAATAAAAAACTAAAAGCCCCCGTACATACCGGGGCTTTTTCTTAACCCTTTCTCATTACCACGGAGAAGAGCACATGGCTATCGTGAGAACGACCTTCGACAACCACGGCCCCATCCGTGGCGGCTTCGATAACGTGGAATATTTGCAGTCGCGGGAGATGGAATCCCGGACTGCGGACCAGTTGGGGCTAAGGGAACAGTCTTGATTGATTCCCCGGGGCAAAAATCCCCAGGAACAGTTGGTGTATAGATGAGTGAATGGCGGCTTGCTCAGAAATATCCCGGGTTTTGACCCAGCGACGGATTGATGCGTACTTCCTCACCCGGAACGGGTAGCAGCAGCTTCGTATCCGACCAGGGCAGCTTATTCGGGAACCGGCTGGCCATTTCCGCGGTTTTGCCAAAGCGGCGTAGATCGATCCAGCGGTGGCCCCATTCGCCGAACAGCTCAACCCTTCTTTCCTGAAGGATAGCATCGAGGAGTGCTGTTTTGGTGGCGGCGTGGGTTGGCAATAAACCGGCGCGTTCGCGAATGGCATCGAGATCGGATGCGGCGCCGCTGAGGTTAGTCCCTTGTTGAGCACGTGCCTCGGCGCGGATGAGATACATCTCACCCAGGCGTTGCATGGAAAGGTATAAATCGGGTTGAACATCAACCGCCCCGCGGTACTTGCTGACATAATAAAGCGACCTGCCGTTGTAAGGCGAGGCTGCCGGTTGCGGAATCGAATCCACCCAAACGGTCCCCGGTTGTCTCCCGGTTCAAACGCAGCTTTAAGCGACTCATGTAGCAAGTAAGGAGGCGTTAGCAACCGGTAATTGACGTTGAACATTTCATAAAGATCCTTATCCAGCCAAAACATATGCGCATCGGGCGGCATCAACGAAAACCTGTATTGGGGACAAAGTTGAAAGCGTCCATCATTTCGGCGATTTCCAGTTTGGAGCTCAGTCGTTCCAGTTGCCAAATGGTCTCCCTGCTGTCTCTCGTAAAGGTATTGGCGAGCGGTTCCAGCGCAAATGCGCCGTCATCAATCAGCTTTGAAGCCTCCGCTTCCGCATCGGCCCAGCGCTGCTGGTAGAGGTACAGGCGTGCCAGCAGCCCCGTTGCGGCGTCGCGGCTGGGGCGGATTTTTCTGCCGCCGGATACCCGGAAATCGGGCTGCAATAATGACCAGGCTTCTTTGAGTTCCGTTTCCAGCCTCGGATACAAATCCTCCGGCTTCGTTCGGCTAAGTTGGGCGGTTTGATTGACATCGCTTGTCAGGACCAGGGCACAGGTCCGAAGAATTGCGCCAATTGCATATGCGCCCAGGCACGGATGAGTTTCGCTTCGCCGGTGATCTGACGGCGCGCACTGTCTGTCAGCGCCGGGGAATTGGAACCGGCGATCCCGTCCAACAATGTATTGGCGATGTAGATATACTTGTATCCGTCTTTCCAGAGCGGTAATATTCCGCCATTGTCCGACAGGACATTGTTATTATACAAGGGATTATAGGTTTCGTCTATCGATCCCAGGGATGGATATATCTCACCGGACAACAAGCTCCCGGCCAGCGTGGCGCCGCCGAAGCATAACGTATTCATGTCAGTAGTATTGATCATCGTCGAATACAATCCGGCGAGGGCAGCATTCGCCTTCTCATCGTTCTGGAATACTTTATCTGTTCCGACGGTGTTGATCGGAGGATCTATTTCGATCAGTTTACTGCAGGAAAATGCAGGCAGAATCGCCAGCATCAGCCAGCTAATGGTATTTTTCTTCATGATGCTTCGGCCTTAGAGTGAACAATTCAAACCAAAATTCACGGTACGGTACGTGGGCGTGTTGGAGTTTACATCCGGGTCTACACCGGTAAAATCCGACACCAGGAGCAAATTGTTGGCATCTGCCCTGATGGTCAGTTGTTTGATGCCTATCGGTTTCGTCCAATGCTCCGGCAGTGCATAGCCTATGCCAACATTCTGCAGGCGAAACGCATGGATCAGGCTGTAGTTGGCGTTAGACATCGAAAAAGCGCTATACACCGGTAGATTCGTTGTCGACGCTTTTTGAACCAGTGCAATATCGCCTTCCTTCGTCCACCTGTTGTCATATTCCCACTGCAGAATATTTTGCAGTTTACCTATTGAACCGCCTATTGAGTTAAAAGCGTACCGCTTCTTGGCGGTAATCAATGCATTCATTGTAAACCTGCCGAAGTTCAACTGCGAGTTGACAGAACCTTCCCACCGGGAGAAGTGAACAGTGCCAGGGATCTGTCGCCCGTCCATGGCGGAAGTGAAGATTCGTAACCAACTGACCCGTCTTTGTTCCGGTCTTCGAAAACAGGGTACCCCGTTTTGGGATCTATGCCCAGGAAATTGAAGGCATACCATACATCCAGCGATTGGCCCACCTGCTTGGTGGTGTAATAGGGCGACTTTTCAAAGAAAGGATAGGAAACCAGTTTATTGCGGCTCTGGTTCAGCATCAGGGACAAGCTCCAGTTTACCTGTTTGCTCCTCAACACTTGTACGAAGAGCGTAGCATCCACGCCCCTGTTACGCACGTTTGCCGGAGAATTGGCATAGACGCTGCTGAAACCCGTAAAAAGCCTGTAGGGAAACTCACCAGCTGATTATCGCACCGCTCTTGCCAGAGTGCCAGATCCAGACCCAGGCGGCTGTCAAACAACCTCGTTTCCAGGGCTACTTCAGATTTGATGGTCGTTTGCCAATGGTACCTGTTGTTAGCATGAAGCTGGGAAATGAACGGCAACACATCGTCATAGGGCAACATTTGGACATTACTCCCTGGTATCATACTGCTCCATTGGGTCAGGTACATATAATCACCGGCGCCGTCATTACCCACACTGCCATAGCTACCGCGGAACTTAATTAGATCCATCCATTTCGGAAGGCCCTTCTTCGCCCAGGGCTCTTCTGTTAGCAACCATGCGCCGGCTATGGAACCAAAAGTCCCGAACTGTTTGCCCGAACCGAAACGGCTGCTGCCATCGCGGTTGCCATTGGCGCTGAAAACATATTTTCCCGCCCAGTTGTACCCGATGTTAGCGTAGGTGCCGGCATACTTATATTGCCCATTCATTTCTGACGCCTGTACTTTCGGCGCATTGGAGATACTGCCAAGCAGATCGTCGGAGGTATATTCTGATCCGTGTGTCCGTAAAGCCCGGTATTATTGGATTGATAGGTTCCTCCGACTATCACATCCAGCTTCCCTGGCCTATCGCCCTGCCATATCGGATGCTCGGTTCGATGTTCAGGTTGGAGTTATTGGATTCTCCGACTGTCATCCAGCCCCTGGTTTTCGACGAGTTATACGGAGGTTGTGAACTGGCGGGGTGACATAACGGGATTCGGATATTGATTTATTATACCCTATAGTCAGTTCCAGGTTCAGGCCATTCAAAATAGTGTACGCACTATTAATGGAAGCATTGAGATTATTGCTTTCTATTTTTGGAGCGAACCCAGGCCGCCGAATGGAAAACTCTTTATGGCCGCATAACCTTCCCAGTTTATTTCCCCTTCGGAGTTATATAAATCGGTGCATTCGGCGCCGGCATAATGGAACCCGTCATCCGCGACGCATCGTTCCTTCCCTGGTTGAAACCACCAGAAAAATTCAACCGGAAACGCTGGTCCAATGAGACCATGCCCATTGCGAGTGACAAGCCCGCCGTGGTAGCGCCTCCTGAAACGGTTTCGATAGAGCGGGAATTCGAATACCCCGCCCCGATACGGTATGTTGAAGTTCCGGATCCGCCTGAAACGGATAAGCTTGCTGAATTATTCATCGCCGTCCGTCCATATAATTCGCGCATCCAGTCCGTATACTTCGTCGTATCCCAGATCATGAGATCCGGCGCAAATCCAGGTCCGGGCGTGGCAGTAGGCGTTAGGCCGTCGTTAGCGAACGCCTCCCTTCTAAGTTTCAGGTAATCGCTGGTATGGAGCATTTCCGGGAACCGGATGGCTTTGTTGATTCCGGACGCCAGGCTAAGCTCAACCTTATTCTGGCCTGCTTTACCTTTGCGGGTAGTGATGAGGATGACCCCGTTAGCGCCACGGCTGCCGTAAATCGCCGTAGCGTCCGCGTCCTTCAGCACTTCAATGGATTCAATATCCCGGGGTTCAACCCGAAGAAAGGGCTGATTCCATTGAGGGATACGCCCGATTGATCCAATCCGAGCGAAATATTATTGCTGCTATTGTATGCCTGAGTACTTCTTGTAGTGAGGTTAAGCACGGTCATCGGCACATTATCAATAATGATGAGCGGGTCCGATGGGATGTTCGGATTAATGTTCTTCCTCCCACGGATCTCGATCTTGAAAGCCGCCGACGGATCTGACGAAAGCCTGGTAATCGTCAGCCCGGGTACGCGGCCTTCCAGTGCCATTAATGGGTTCTGGATAGGGATATTCTCGATCTCCTTTCCAGAGATGGAAGAGATACTGCCGGTATTGAAGCGTTTGCTGGTGGTACCGTATGCCTTAACGACCACATTGTCGAGGTTATTGGCAGCTGGCTTAAGGAAGAATCCGATATTCCGGTCGTCTCCCACTACCATACGCTTCTGCTCGAACCCGATGAAAGTGACTATGATCTCTTCCCCTTTCACTACGCCTTTCAGCTCATATTGACCTCTCGTATCGCTCAATACCATTTTTTTGGTTTTGGTCGACATGATGGAGGCGCCCGGCAGAGCTGTCATACCGCCATAAACGCTCCCCCGAACATGCAACGTATCTTCTGCCGGCGCTGCCGAATTTTCTTTGGCACGGGCAGCGGTATTCACGGATACCACCTTATCAATGACCTCATACCGGAACGGCGAGCCTTCAAACACCTTCGCGATGGCATTTTCCACCTTTTCGTTTTTGAGGTCTACGCTCACCGGAAATTCTTTTTCCTTGAGGTCTTTTGCGTAGACGAAATAAAACCCCGTCTGCTTTTCGATCTCCTTGCAGACTTTTTCAATGGGTGCTTTGCGGACGGTGAGGTTGACCGTCTGCGCGCCAAGCGGCAATGCCGCAAGCAGGGCCAGGGGGAGCATCAGGAGTCCCTTACCGAAGGGAGCCTGCTGCCTGCCGGGGATAAATAGTTTTCGAACATTCATGTCTTTCATGCCTGATAAGCCATTTAGATTTTTGGTTTACTGTCTCTTGTATGCATCTTACGGTTTCACGGTGACCGTACGTCCGTTGATTTCAAAATGAACCCAACCCGTGCTTTCCAGCACGCGAAGAATATCTGAGAGCTTCATGCTGCGGGGATTTTTCCGAGGAACTGTTGCGTCACCTCGCCTTCATACACTACATCCACATCGTACCATCTTTCCACCTGCCGCATGATCTCTTCGATCGATGCGTTCTCCAGGCTGATGAGCCCGCTTTCCAGGCGGTGGCCGCTTCGATGTTGGCTTCCTGAACAGTCAGCTGATGCGAACCTTTCAGCACGGCCTGCTGTCCTGGAATAAGCATTTTACCTGCATCCCCATTGCTCACGCGTACCTTCCCGCTCACGAGCGTTGCCGTGCGGAGCGGCTCGTCGGCATATGCCTGCACATTAAATTGCGTCCCTAATACATCTACAGTCATCGGCCCTTTACCGGGCGCCGTAACAGATACCCGGAAAGGCCTGTTGGCATTGGCCGCGATATCGAAATAAGCTTCACCGCTTAGCTCCACTACTCTTTCCGTTCCAGTGAACGCAACGGGGAACCGCAGCGAGGAGGCGGCGTTGAGCCATACTTTAGACCCGTCTGGCAACGATACCTGGTACTGCCCGCCGCGAGGCGTGGATATGCGGTTCCACGACTGTGCCTCCGTCGATTGGTTGTCTTCGTCATCGTACGCCACTACCCCGTCTTTCGTTTTGCTGATGCGCGAATCGCCCTGTATAGCGAGCGTTCCGCTGCCGGCGCTGTCGAGGCCGATGAGGCTCCCGTCTGCCAGCTCCAGCACGGCGCGGTTACCTCCGGGCAGTGCGTCACTGTTGTAACGCACTGCCATGGGAGATCCCGGGGTTTGTCGTTGCTTATGAGAAAAATGTATAGCGTCGCCGTCCCGACCGCCAGCACCACAACCGCAGCCGCCACGGTACGCAGCCATATACGGCGCACTTTCCCGCGGGGTTTCTCTTCTCCAGATGATATGCGTTCCCATACATCCGTCAGCGCCGCCGCTTCGTCGTAGCGGTTAAAAGATCGCATGGCCGATTCGATGGCGGCCGGTTCCATCATTTCCGTATAGGCTTTATTACCGCCTTCGGGCTGTGATTGAGCCATGCCGCCAGGGCTGCTTCGCCAGCGGCGTCCAGGGCGCCCTGTAGCTTCCGGTGCAGGAGCGCTGCGATCATTTCTGCTGTCTCGAGCGCCTGTTGGTCGTGGTGCGGGTTGGGTCGGTTCGTCATGTTTAGCTCTTCTTGTCTTCCAGCTGTTTGATCTTACGGTTCATGGCTTCGAGGTGAAGCCTGGTGGCAGGGTCGGTCGTGCGCGCAAGGGCGCTCTGGATGATCCCTTTCACTTTCAGCATTTCCCCGGAAGCGATCCCTGCCGCTTCTGACTCCGATGCAGCCGGGTCGGCCGACTGTAACAGTGCCATGATCGCGCCGAGATAATTGCGCTGCATGTTCCGTTGATAGAGGTCCGCTTTCACCTGTCCGCCCATTACTGGCTTCCAGACTGCGGCGCGGATGTGCCCGATGTATTCGTTCGCGCCCAGCGTCTTGTTACAAAACGCACTTCATTGTTGATCATGAAATTGAGCCGTTGTCCATCCAACAGCGAGTTCACGGTCTTTTCCTGCAGCTCGTTCACGAAGCTCTTCATGGTCGCAGCTTCCACTACGTCATACACTTTCGGGTCCATGAGCCACTGTGGCGTATTGATCACTTCGTCTTCGAAGAAACGGATGGCCGACAGCTGCTTCTCCCGCGGTATGGCCTCATATGCCGGGCGGGTATCGCCATCATTGCGGATAGTATATTGTGTGGTGCCCACATACCGGATGACATGGTTCACATAGCGGAAATACTGACCTTTACCGATTCGTACATCTCTTTCAGCTCCTCGTTCAATCCGCCTTCCGCGGCTGTCCATTTAGGCAGGCCTGCCATTACGCGTTTGAGGTTTTTGATGCCGAGGGCGTTCGCTTTGGCCACATCGTCGCCCAGGTCTTCGGTCTGACAGCGGGGATCCGTCTGGCGGCTTTCGCCGTCGCCGAACCACAGCCGCGGATTGGCGGCCAGGCGTTCCGTCGCCAGCTTGTTCATGATCTTTTCATCGTCGGCCGGTGTAGCCGCGCCGGTAAACTTATATCCCCATTCAATGGCCCATTCGTCATACTCGCCGATGCGGGGAAGAGCAGTTCGCGTGGGATATTGTCTTCCGGCTGAGCAACGTAGTTGAAGCGGGCATAGTCCATGATGCTGGCTGTATGGCCGTGTTTGGCAAGGTATGTCTTGCTGCGGAGGCTGTCTGTCGGGGTCATGCTGCTGCTGCCGAAGTTGTGCCGCAGGCCGAGGGTATGGCCTACCTCATGGCTGGACACAAAACGAATGAGTTGACCCATCAGTTCCGTATCGAATACCGGTTTACGGGCGCCGGCATCATTCGGGCCCGCCTGTACCATATACCAGTTGCGGAGCAGCTGCATCACGTTATGATACCATCCGATATGCGTCTGGATGATCTCGCCGCTGCGCGGGTCGTGCGTGTTCGGCCCATATGCGTTGGCGACGGGAGAAGGGAAATAGTTGATGAAGGAATACCGCGCATCCTCCATCCGCATGGAATCATTTTCCGGCCATTCTTTCGCGATGATGGCGTTTTTAAACCCTGCCCTCTCGAATGCAGGCTGCCAGTCGTTCACCCCGAGGATGAGATATTTCCGCCATTGTTTCGGCGTGGCGGGATCGATGTACAGTACGATGGGACGGGCGGGTTCCACCAGTTCGCCGCGTTTGTACTTCTCCATATCTTCCGGCTTCGGCTCCAGTCTCCACCGGTTGAGGAATTCACGTTTCTTCGTCTTCTGCTGGTTATCGCCGTATTCCATCAGCCAATCCGTGAAATACCCCACGCGCTCATCGACATAACGGCGCTGCATGGGCTGTTCGGGCAGGATGATGAAGGAGGTATTGGTTTCGATGGTGATAGGCGTAGCCACCTTATCCAACAGCGCATTGGCTTTAAAATTACCGTTCTTGGTCGTTGCGATCTCTACGTTCAGGGGTAAGTCCGGATACTGCGGATCTCATGTTCCTTCAGCGTCTTGGCATCTAAGGCCCCGGTCAGCTGCCCCCTGTCCAGGCTATGGATCAGACTGCCCGCTTCCTTGAGATAGCGGCTGACATCGATCACGTAGCTGGCTGAATCCTTGCCATATGCTTTGATCGGAAAGCTCGCTACGATGGGATTAACGTTGGATGCGTTCACCGCCCGGCTGATCAGGTCTACAGAATCCGCATGGCTGTACACCAGGTTCACCCGGATACGGATGGATTCATTGGGGCCTTTCTCAAAGTAGATAGCCTGGTTATCCAGCTCCTCTCCCGCATATACTCCCATACCGCCGGGGGCGCCGGTGAGGCGGTTGATCATGAGGATGTCGCGGCCCAGGATATTGTCTCCGATCTCAAAGAATACACTGTCCATCTCCCTGGAATGAATAACGCCAAAGAGCCCGTTATTGACCGTGAGGTTTTTAGTTAGAACGGTCGCATAAGGTTTGATGCCGTTTTTACCGGGAGGAGGTGTTGCCGGTTTGGCGGCAGCGGCGGTAGCAGCGGCGGCCTTCTTTGCTTAGCCTTCTTACCGCCCTTGAATATCGCACAGGAGGCGAGCACGGTGGCAAGTGAAATAGTGATATAAACGTAGCGTTTCATCGCGATGTTTTCGGTTGTTAATAATGGATTGGGGAATAAGAACGCAGGACGAATGATCTATTCGAAGCATGCAGCGCCAGACAGCGTTTTGATGCCAGGAACTGTTTTAAGGGTACGCAGGTAGGCGGAAGCCCGGAAAGCGGAAAAACGATCCCAGAGGAGCACCACGGGGATGCTGCGGACGGGCGTTTCCACGCTGAAAGTGGCCCTTTGCACCCCGTGGTTGCCGGAGCGCAGGTCAAGGACGATGCCATTATCGTTGTTGCGGGCCCACTGTTGGATCAATGGCCCGGCAACCGGCCGGTAGGTTTCCGCGAGGCTAAATGCGAGAGAGTCATAGGAAGCGTTCGGAAGCGGGAAGGTCAGCCAGGAGGCGCCGGTCCCATCGACCGACAAATCTACCATTCCCCGTCAAATCCGGAAGCGAATGCCGCATCTCCCTGTGCAAATGAGCAGGTTTTTGGCCCACCACCCGGGAAATCGGGTTCCGGCAGCTTGCTGCGCGACTTCGGCACCCCGGCAGTCCGGAACATCCCTGCAACACGCCTGCCAGTACAAGGCAGGCCGCAGTCACATGTCTGAATTGTATTTTAATCATAAGTTCGAGCGTTACTGGAGCTAGAACACGCTCATAATTCGATCGAACTAGTCTTAACCAAAAATATTTTTCCGGGCCTGCCCGCTTGCCGGAATGAACCGAATTACCTACTTTAGCCCGCTCGCCTTTAATTCCACATTAAACCAAAGTCTTATGTCAGCGCATGCGGACCCGGGGAAGATCTCATTCCCGCGTTCCAGCTAGGTGATTCCAACGCTTTTAATGCCTTCTTCCGGGAGCATTACAAACCATTGTGCTATTTCGCCGAACAACTGACCGGCAATACCGCCGCCGCGGAAGACGCGGTAAAGACGCATTCGTCAAACTCTGGAACGGCCGTACCGGCTTCGACCATCCCAAAAGCATCAAAAGTTTTCTTTATACCACCACCCGAAACGCCTGCCTCAATCTCATCCGGCATGAGAAAGTGAAAGCGCACTTCCGCGAAGAAGCACAATATCTGGACGACGAAGCTATCGACGCTCCGGTATTGCAGGAGATGATCCGCACAGAACTGATGCAGTCTATATACAAAGAGATCGCCGCACTGCCGGAGAAGCGCCGGCAGGTATTCAGCATGGTATTCCTGGAAGGATTAAGTTATGAGGAGATCGCGGAGCAGATGGGCATTTCAGTATTTACGGTAAAAGAGCATAAGGCGAAGGCGCTGGCGCAACTGCGCCTCCGGTTCACAGACCGGCAACTGGTGCTGTTCATGTTATTCGGCACCTCCCTGTTCGATGCTCTCAGATGACCCGGAGCGGAACTGCCGGTATTCGTCTCCCCAGTCGCACAGCGCCTGCATCACCGGTACCAGCTTCTTCCCTAAATCCGTCAGTTTATATTCTACTTTAGGCGGAGACACCGCATACGCCTTCCTTTCGATAACGCCATCCGCTTCCAGCTCCCGCAATTGTGCCGTCAGCGTGGCATGGGTGATGTCCTGCATCTTAGCGCGCAGCTCTCCGAAGCGGGCGGGACATTCTTTCCGGATCGCGTTCAGCAGCAACAATTTCCATTTGCCCCGATCACCTGCATGGCAAGTGTCATGGAACAGTTATTTTCCAGCAATGCGGCCGCAGCAGCGGGCTGCGCAAAGGCGCCATTTTCCTGATTAGTATCTTTTTCATACCCGGTATCTTTCGTCAGACTACTTGCCTGCCACGTGCAGACGGCTGACATTTGACGGCTTAAAGGTACGAATAATGAAAAGATACACTTCCGACTGGTTACAGCTCGCCATCATCTCCTCGGCCGTTTTCCTGGCCGTCATCGACATATTCATCGTCAACGTAGCGCTACCTTCCATAAGAACGGGGCTTTCGGGCAGCGATGCGGATATGCAGCTCGTAGTGGCAACGTACTTACTGGGTTATGCCGCGCTGCTCATAACTGGCGGCAGGCTGGGCGACCGCTACGGCAAGCGGCGGATCTTCGTGTGGTCGATGCTGCTGTTTACCGTCGCATCCGCTCTTTGCGGGATATCGGCCACGCCATTCCAATTACATGCGGCCCGCTTTATACAGGGCCTGGGGCGGCTTTGCTCATTCCTCAAAGCATAGCGCTTATCCACCAGTTATATCCCGGGCATGCGGAACGCGTACGTGCGCTGGGGATATATGGCACCATTGCCGGATCGGCCTCGGTCATTGGGCAGTTTTTGGGCGGCATAATCCCGGATATGCCCGGCCCGGTGGCCGGATGGCGGTTCATCTTCCTGATCAATGTCCCCATTGGCATTGCGGCCGCTGTCCTGGCGGCCCGCAAGCTGCCCGCGTCTCCCCTGTCAATACATGCCCGGTTTGATCTGGCGGGGTAGTGTTGTTGACGGCGGGATTGATGGGGCTCGTTTTCCCGCTCATCCGGGGCCGTGAACTGGGCTGGCCGGCATGGAGCGTCTGGATGCTGCTGGCCGCCATTGCCCTGTTGGCTGCGTTTATATGGTTGCAGCGGCGTACCAGGGAGCCGCTGATGCGGATGGAGCTCTTCGGTATCCGGGACTTCCGCATCGCCCTGTGCGCCACATTATGTTATTTCATGGTACAGGATTCGTATTTCCTCATACACGCCGTATTGTTGCAGACCGGCCTCGGATGGAGCGCCACGGCCACCGGCCTTTACTTCGTGGCGCAGGGAGCCGGGTATGTGTTGGCATCGGTGATCGCCATGCGGTTGCTCCTCAGGTCGGGTAAATTTGTATTACTGGCGGGCGTTGCGCTGATGATCGTTTCCCTGGGCGCGCATCTCCTGCTGTTCGCAGGCGGCAGGCCGGATAAAACAATGTTGTTAACCGTGCTGTTCGCCTATGGCATGGGCTGCGGCACGGTGCTGCCCTCCCTGCTCACCATCGCCATGAAAAGCATTCCGCAGGAGCTGGCGGGCGCCGCTTCAGGAATGTATAGCACCATCCAGCAAACGGCCGTAGCATTAGGCGTGAGCATTTGCGGCGGGGTTTTCTTCCGCCTGCTGCAATCCGGGCACACTTACACCCAGGCATACCAGCCTGCAATGGGCCTGAACATCCTGTTGCTCGGGCTGACGGGCATTTTCCTGTCCCTGCTGCCACCACATACGCCCGGGCCCGTCCGGTCCTGAATTGTTGGAAAGCGGTCCGATATGTGTAATACTGACAACTTATACTATATTTAAGCACTGATTTTCCAAGCCAATAACTCAAAGTAAATATGAACATCTATCCGACTCCCCATCTCCTGCGCGCCCTGTGCGTAGGCGGAGCCGTGGTGATCGCATCCTGCGGCCAGGGCACCTCCGGCAATACGAACCAGGACAGCACGGCCCAGGCCGGGCAAAACGTGGCTAATCTGCCTCCTGTAGACACTGCCAAGGCAAACACGGATTATAAGCCTGCTTTCGAAGGACAAACCCGCATCGGCGGGGTTAAAACGGAAACTCCCTACGAAGGCAAGGTGATTGCGGAAGGTCTTAGCAAACCCTGGGGCATTACGTCTCTGCCCGACGGCCGCCTCCTCATCACGGAAAAGACCGGCACCATGCGCATCGCCACCACCGATGGCAAACTGAGTGATTCCATTACCGGCATTCCTAAGGTGAACTCTAACGGACAAGGCGGTCTGCTCGGCCTCCGTGTAGACCCTGAGTTCGCCACCAACCGCACGGTATACTGGGTATTCTCCGAACAGCGCCCCGGCGGCACGCTGACGGCAGTGGCCAAAGGCAAGCTGTCGGACGACGAAAAGAAAATCGAAGGCGCTACCGTAATCTACCGCGCTACCCCTGAATATGACGGTACGCTTCACTATGGCGGCCGCATCCTCGTAGCCAAAGACGGCAACCTGATCGTCTCCACCGGCGAGCGCTCCGATCTGACTACCCGCCCCAGGCACAGGACCTCAAATCCGGCCTCGGCAAGATCGTACGTATCACCAAAGACGGCAAACCCGCACCAGGCAATCCCTGGGCTAACGATGCCAACGCACGCCCCGAGCTCTATTCTTACGGCCACCGTAACGTACAGGGCCTCGCCTTCCACCCGCTTACCGGCGATCTGTGGGAGACGGAATTCGGTCCCCGTGGCGGTGACGAGCTCAACCGCGTAGAACCCGGCAAAAACTACGGCTGGCCCACCATCACTTATGGCCTCGAATACAGCGGAAAAAGATCGGCGACAGCATCCAGCAGAAGGCGGGACTGGAACAACCCATCTACTACTGGGATCCCGTGCTCTCCCCAGCGGTATGACCTTCTACACCGGCACCCAGATCCCTGAATGGCAGAACAACCTGTTCATTGCCGGCCTGAGCAGCCTGCACATTGCACGGCTCGTGATCGAAGGTAATAAGGTGGTAGGTGAAGAACTGATCCTCCCCAACGAGAAACAACGCTTCCGTGATATTACCCAGGGAACGATGGCGCCCTTTACGCCGTAACCGACCAGGGCAAATTATATCGCATCGCGAAGAAGTAGCCAGGCTTCGTATATTGAAAACGCCCGCGGACAAACATCCTGCGGGCGTTTTTATTTCTAGCTGGCATCAGGACTGCCAGAACTTATACCAGGGCTTTTTCTTACTCACTGCCTGGATGTCCCGGAATCTGGTATTGAAACTTAAACTGATATAGGGTTTCGTTATCTGAAAAACATATGGATATAAGGCATCTTCGAACCCGTTCTGCGCCCTCTTAATGACCTTCATCATGGGCCGAAGCTGCCCGCCGTCGGGCAATACGACCATGGCGTTGACCTCGCCCTGGGATCCTCGTCGTCCGTCACCCAACGTGCTCCGGGAACCTGCCGGACGATGGTTTCGCCGACATAGGCGCCCAATCCGAAGAGAATTTGACCGAAGTTGGCTTCCAGTACGGAACCGGGCGCCGGGCGCGCGTCAATGATGTTTTTTCGAGAAACTGATCAATATGGATGATACTATCGGGTGAGTAATCCAGCGGCAGGTGGATGGAGGCGAAACATTGAATGATCCATTCCCTGCAGGCGGCCATATCTTCTTGCAATTGAGGCATATCCGGGATTTAAGCTAACTGGAACACACCTAAAATAGCAAAAACGCCGAAGTTATGCCATATCAGTTTCCAAAAGCAAAACAGCACCCGCATGGCGGATGCTGTTTATACTGATACGATTTTTAATAGTTCATATGCCTGTCATTATCATTACGGTCTTTATAAATACGATAAACGGTTGCGGCAAAAAAGCCCCATAGTACCCAAACTACCAGGTGATAAATAAATTTACACGGGAAGGCGAACTCCCTGCCGGCGATCTTAATCGGTATCAGGGTCTCCTCCTTGTAATTAAACAAGTACAATACAACATCCACCATAAGCGAGATCACTAAAATCAACCGGAAAACAGTGTAGGTACCGGGCATATCGTAAATGATGGATTTCTCATTGAATTCCACGAAAATCGCTACCAATGTCGGCGCGGTATACTTTAGCAGCATCGCCACCAGCAGGCCAAGATCATTCTTGAACCGGGGTGCGCACTCCAACCTGAAAATAAGGCCATAACAAAACCGGTTGACGGCCAGCAGTACAAAGGCGATAATAATCGCGATAATACAAAACATGTATTTGTCCATATTCGGCCTACCGGCGAGGTTTGAACCGTCATTTCAATGGTATCGGGAAAGTGGCTCTCGATATTGAATAAGATCAATAGAATAGTAATAAAGATCATGGAATGACATGACCAAAAGCTAAAAAGCTTCATATAAAACATTCATTTATAAATTGGGAAATAGGCTGTAAAAGCCTGATGAACATGGGGACCGTTACTTCAAAATGCCGCTATCGGCAGCAATCGGTTGGCACTAGGATACAGAACAGGGGTTCCGGGAGTTCCAACGGGGAATCCCGGCTACGATAAACGCAAACATTCATGTTTTGGTGTTTTAATAAATCGGCTTTATATGCAACTCACCTACAACAAGAATCTATTTTGTGATGCATATTAATTGCAAGTAAAGTATAATAATTCACCTAACATGGATTTAATCAACGAGTTAACACACGGATAACCAAAATAAAAATTGCAATGGATGGCAAAAGGGATCGGGTGCTTATATGATACCTGCTATGCACTCCTTTTGCGGTAACAAGACCGTCTATGGTAAATCGCTATGATGGCTAAGGTACTTTTAACAAGGTTTTGTAGCGGCCATATAAGCGTTGCGCAAACCAAAACAATAGTAACCTGACCAAAGATAGGAGTATCGTAAAAGGCCCTTACAAGGCGCAGACTAAGCGGCATCGCGCCTTCTGCGAAGAGCGTCTGTGGAGGAGTGATCCAGGTAAATATTAACAGGCAAAATAACAGCATAACGATTAACCGCAGGCTGTAATAATACATACTGATCCGCCTGAGCCGCAATTGTCGTGCAAACTTATCTTCCATTCGCCTGCGGCCTTCGCCTGTTAAAGATTGGACTTGGTGAAATACCCGTAAACACATATGGGGAATTAATACGCATCACTATAAGTAACGTAGGTCCACTTTTTAAATTACTAATCAATGAGAGGGTTATTTCGTAGCAAATTAATCGACTGAGGCGCTAAAATAAGCGTCAGGCTTGCAACGCCATGTTAACCGTGCGTTAATCGGCGTCCTGCAATTCAATACTGGATTCGCTTCCAGCCAAACAGGATGAAGAATGTACAAGCTTACGGAATACTGCTTTACAATTTCCGGAAGTCCCCTATCCTATGAAAAGTCAGGTAATTTGCATCATGATTATTATGCGCCTGCCCAGCCCCTTCTCCGAAAGCCGTCCTGCTCAGCACGATGATATCATTACCCTCTACCAGCCAGTCCACATACTGGAATCCATGATGTAATACATCCGGATGCTGCAAAACGATCTCATGCGTCTGCCAGTTGCGCAGATCCGCAGAGCTCATAAGTGCGAGCGTATTGCGGAACGTGGCGGGATTACGTTTGGGATATTGGTCGCGGAAGGTCTGAGGGATGATATTGGAAAGCGTCCAGTAGCGGCCGGAAGTTGAATCATACCTGATGGCGAATTTTTGCTGCCGCCAGGAAAAGGAATAAAGCCCGTAACCGGATCGAAAGTCGCCTTGCGTCCATCGGCGCTGATGCGTACAATGGCCGCCTTCTCATCCGGCGAAGAGCGATCGTCTACCCGAAGGATATCGACTATGCTGCCATCCGGCGCCGCCACCGCATTACCTTCCAGCCAACCGGTGAAGTAGCCGTTCAGTAACGTAGAATCATACAGTATGGAATTGGAGACGGTCCAGGACGCAGCCTTCATCAGATCGGCATCTGCCGGGGCAGACATCATCATGGCGCCATATCTTTTCCCCCAATCCAGGATAGGCCCGTGCGCCGTTTCCATCGCCCGCCAGATACGACCATTGTGCACGATAACCGGCATAGGAGCGCAATGGAACATCCCGGCCAGCAACAGCCCGTTTTCCCGGGTAGTGGGTTGCGTCCAGGTTTTACCGTTGTTCACAGACCGGCGGATCAGCACAGTGCCGTGATGACGGTCTGGCCCCAGCATATACAGGGTATCGCGGTGCACGAAGAGGCTCGACCAGAATGCACCGTTGACCGTACTCACCTGCCGCCAGGTTTTCCCTTTGTCCTTAGACCGGAAGACCCGCGTCACTGCCTGGACGAACTCGGAACTGTTAGGACCGAAGAAATCATGAGACGCAACGTAGGAACCATCAGGAAGAATGGCGATCGACGGCGAACCGATATAAGTCTTCGTCTCAGCAGGAACATGGGTAACGATAGTACCAGGAGGCCTGGACTGCGCGATAGCGCCGGTGGCCGAGGCGAGAAGGAGCACGAACAGGAATGGGAATTTCATAGATACCAAGATGGGAAAAATTACCCTGGGATCAAAATGATATACCCCGCCAAAAACAGAACTTAAGGTGGCTACCTGTTGAATTTTGATTGTTGATTATTTTATCATTATATTTGCACCCACCAAACAAGACTCTGTAGCTCAGTTGGTAGAGCAGCTGACTCTTAATCAGCGGGCCTAGGGTTCGAGTCCCTACAGGGTCACCTCTTGGGACAAGTCTGAAAAAGAAAGACTTGTCCCATTTTTTTGCTTTATAATTTACTGGTATTCTAACAGATATGCGTTGACACTGAATTTATCTTCGGGGTTCGATGTTGTGTCTTGCAAAATGACAGAAATTTAGGGAACATCGAACCCTCTTTTACTTATTTTCTCTAAAACTATTGTTTCTTTACTGTTTATAGGGTTTTATTGAAAAGTAGGTATGCTATTCGTTTCATTTTCACGGGCAAAGGTAAATCAGTGTTTTTACGCTTTACAAGGTCAAGCCTTCGGTTTGCTAAAAATCTCCAACCTGCGGATAGTATTTTTTAGTCAAAACCTTGTTTCAGCTAAACACTGACCTTTTAGCCCATGAAACGAAACATAGCATACTCCGACCTTTGAACGAATAAATAAATGAGCAATTAAAGGTAGTGATAGAGAAACAAAACAGCACCTCCTCTCATTACCGAATAAATAAAAAGAAGTTAATGAGGTCAGACTGATATATTGAAAGCCGTCATGCCTTCCTGCAATCTTGCTCTCTATCTATCAAGGCAGTTGTATGGCTTGATAGATAGAGAGCAAGCTCGACTGACAGCCATCTCAAAAGACTAAGAAAACTTCCTGTTTATCTAAACAGAGCAAGTTATGTTTTGAGATGCTCGAAATAAATTCTGCACCTCAAAACTACTTGCCTTTACAGGTGATAATAACACCCTCCGAGGTCGGTCGTATAACTTTTGTAGAATCTATTAAACCAAACTTTACTTCCCATCCTGCTCATCCATTCTCTTGATAAGCTCCTCCCGAAGCGCATCGAGGAATTTAGTACGGTTCATCTTCCGGTTTCTCAACTCCAAATAGGTCTGATAGAAATTGCCCAAGTCGATACCAAAAGCACTTTCAAATATTGGGCTACTTCTCTTATATCGTAGTTCCCGTTGTCAAACACGCCTTGATAGTGCCGGGCATAAATCAGTTCTATCAATGCCACCTTGCTACATGTCCATTTCAGATTTTTCGTGGCTTTCGATTTGTCTTTTTGGAATTTGTTATACAACTGGTCTTCGATGTAAACCTGTATCAAATCATTGGCTATTATATTGGCCACCTTGTAATCATGTGAAGTGGAAAAGGAGTGTTCTGATATTTGAAAAAACGGATTTCTTCGTCAGTATTTTTAAACCCTTTTTTTTAAGACATGCTCCTTTACTTCGTAGAGGCATTCGAGGATAAGGTGTATAACAGCTTCTATTCGCTGTATGGAGCAATCGGCTTCAACTTCCAATTCACCGATTGCCGTTTCCAATTCAGACTGTGTTTCATTGTAAAATTTATCCATTTCTCAAACCTTTAGTTCTGCTAAGTAATTTTTACGATGTGTTACAACCAGATAATAAAATAGAGCTGATAAAGCATTACCACCTCTACCTGTTGTTAATTTGTTGAATATATCCGATGCTGTTGTTTGCATTGTTTTATAAAAATCAAGCCTCGAAACGGTACTGTTTTGAGGCTTGATTAGAATTGTGAAACAAGAGTGGGATGATTTAATAAATCCTGTTCTGCAATTCTATTTCTTTATAATTTTTAAGTCCTTAAAATACCCCTCTGTACCTATATCCACCCACAAAGCGACCGAGCCACTTTTAGTGTCTCCTTTCATTTCCTCGACAATAAACGAAGGGTGCTTTTGACCATTGATATACAGGTGTACCTTACGGTCGTTGATTTCCAAACGTAACGTAATCCATTCATCCAAACCTATATCGGCATAAGTCTCGTATGTTTCGGGAAACTCTTTCCGTAACCTGTCAAACTTATAGTCGGGATAGGAAAAATATTGTACGGAATGGTTTCTACGGAATTGATTTTCCGCCCTACCATTTGTTGGGCGAATGTATATGGATTGAAATTTGGAATTGCTTTCGTCAATTCCAAATGCAACTCCTATAAATCCACGGGCAAAATCGGGTGCGCTTTCAAGCAAACGGCTCAATACCTTGACTTCAATTATTCCGTTTTCAAAGTTTACACCTTTCAACTTGGCGTAAGTAGGTTCGTCTACGGTAGAAACCATGTTGTCTTTCTCAAAAGGAAGTACCTCTAAATCCCTTTCCATTTTCAGTACTTTTTGTCCTTTCAGTTTTACAACCGATGCCTTTACGTTATTCAGCTCAAACTCCTGCTTTTTATAGGTTAGGTTTTGCCCGAATGCCACGATAGCAAAAAAGACTGAATAATGCGGTTATCTTATATTTCTTCATCATATCAAAAATACTTTCTCTCTATATTAATTACAATTTGGCTTTTGCTTCCACCACAGTTACAGGCTTGCCGATAGCACCAAATTCATGCAAGTCACCGAAAACCTCTATACGGATGGACTGGTCTAAGCCCCAACTTTCACGGCATCAAAACCACTGTCTGCGATAAGTTGCTCAACGGATTTGTCGATTGTGTTGTCATCCGTTGCATAAAACAGTACCGATTTTTCCGGTGTTTGAAAAGCTGTATCCGCCAATGAAACAGCCCCAGTGTACCAAGGGCTTTGGCAAGTTTTGCACCCTTTGGAAGTATCTCTGCATTCAGCTTTCCGGCACTTTCTCTTTCACCTATGATTTTTTTGAAGCCTCCGTTTTCGTCCGGTGCAATGGGGTTGGATGGGTCAATAATGATTTTGCCTTGAAATTCGTCTGCGTATTGTTCAAAAAGTTCTTTGATCGTGTTGAACCAAACTGACAATACGATAATGTCGGCTTCCTTAATGGCTTCTGCTGTTTCTGCGGACGTCGCAAGGTCACCTAATTGATTAGCCAATGCTTTGGCGTCTTCAATTTCCTACTTGCAATGATAACGGGTCTGTTTCCTTTTACAAGGTTTTTAGCAACTGTTTTACCGATGTTTCCCAAGCCGATTACGGCTACTTTTGATGTTATGGACATACTATTTCTTTTTAGAATTAAACAATAAAATTGATAATGCAAAGTTGCATCAAAGCATGGCTTCGCTCCAATGAACTATGTCAAGAAATAGTATTAATGTAGTTTAAGACTTTTATTTTACACGGCGGTTTCTCAACCTGCTAAGAAACTCCGGCGTGATACCCAAGAATGAGGCGATTTGTGTTTGGGGTAAACGATTGGACAAATGCGGATAAACCTCAATGAAAGAATTGTACCTGTCTTCGGCGGTAGAGCTTATGTTTTGCAATAAGCGGTTTTGCAGGGTAACATAACTGTTTTCTATTAACACTCTAAAAATCCTGTCAAACTTGGCAACCTGTGTGTAAAGAGCGATGAGATTATCGTAACTTATCTGCAAAACCATTGTGTCTTCTAAGGCATCTATGTTCAATTCTGACGGATTTCTACCGTGAAAACTACCTATATCAATCATCCACCAATTTTCCGATGCAAATTGGATAATATGGGTATTGCCTTTTCGTCCACTTTGTACATCCGTAAACAACCACGAACTACAAAATTGAATTGATTACAAATATCGCCCTCTTGAAGCACATATTGTCTTTTACGGTATAATCTCGGCTTGAAATATGAAGAAACGAGTTCTGTTTCCTCATCGTTTAACGGAATAAGGTTATTGAAATAATTTATTAAGGGTTCAACCGATGATTGTACAATTACTTCTTTCATTACAGCTTTACGTTTACAACACTGTTACAAATTTACAATTTAGTAAATACAAAAGGGCTTTTTGAAACCCTTTTGCCATATACACCTACTTACTATTCTTATTGTTGTATCAAATGTTGTAAATCGGGGTTATTCTTAATCCGCTCCATTTCGCTTTCCACAATATATATAACGTACGATTTTTATCACCTTAAATTTTCCAAAAAGAGTTCGAGTTCTGTACCAGTGAGTTCACTAAAGAAGTCATCACATGATGACTTCTTTTTTATGTACCTTTCCTACTAAACCATCCCTATTATGCCTGAACCTATCCGGGTTGAAATCCCACTCAGTAAAACCAAGTTGGTTAAACTTTTAATTTTTAGCGTATTATTTCTGCTTATTGGCCTTTGGCTGGCTATAAAGAACCCTCAGACGAGTAACCCGATAATCAATAGTATTATTGTTAAGTCAATTGTCGCCTATGGCGGAATTGCAATGGGAGTCTTTGGCATTTACTTCTTCTCTAAAAAAGTGGCTGCTTCAAAACCCGGAGTGATAATGAACGGCAAGGCATCATTGAAAACACCACTATTTTCAATTTTGGCCTGATACCCTGGTCAGACGTTTCCCAGTGTATATCAGATCGATACATGCCTCAATTTTCTCTAAGCAGCATTTCATCATCATCGAATTGACCGACCCGCTCAAATACATTGAAAGAGAAACGAACGGATTAAAGCGCAACCTATTGAAAGCAAATACTAAAAGCTATGGCTCTCCTGTTCAAATCAATACCAACGGTTTAAAAACAAGCAATCAAGCGCTGCTGGAAATTATCGCCTCGTCTCTGGCGAAATACAAACAAGCTTCCTGATTGCGGGTTTGGATCATGACTTTTTCTTCCGCGCAAAAATCTCCAAAAATTCCTTATCCTTTTCAAACACGAGGAAATCGGATTCATACCGGAGATTATTCCGGTAACCGGGGTTCAGTTCCAGTGATTTGCGGATAGCGGCCAGCGCTTCCTTTTTCGTATGCTTGCCCATCTTCGCATAAGTACAGGCCAGGGCATAGTGGAGATAATAATATTCTGCATCCATCGCCAGGCCTGCCTTCAAAACTTCCAGCGATGCCTCCCGCTGTTGCTGGTTGTTCAGGAGGATACCTTTGAGCGCGTACGATTTTGGTGACGGATGAACCTTCACCGCGATATCCGCATATTGCAGCGCCAACGCATCGCGGGATACGCCGGGATCCGTCGGGAAAGCTTTATTGGCATAACCTTCAGCAATAGCGATCCATAGATCCCCGCGGCGGGCCCAATAAACATCTCCGGGTGCTCAAGTGCGGTACTTGCGGAACAAGGCTTCCGCATCTGGATACTCACCCTGCCGCACCTTTTCCTCCGCCAACAACCAATATGCGGTCGTCAACATGGAAATAAGGGAAGAGCTGTCTTCCCAGTCATACGCTTCATTGATTTCCCGGCAGCGCTCCAGGTGATGTACGGCGGCGCTATATTCTTCATCGCCCAGCAAATAGCGGCCCAGTGTCTGATGGGAGTTGTAATGATCGGGAAGTCGGCGATCGCTTTCCGGTACCATTCATATGCCGCGTCATTGTCGACATTTATCTGCCACTCTCCTTTCCTGAAATACACTTCGCCGCCATAGCCCGGGTCTATCTCCAAAACAGTATCCAGCAGGTTATCGGCCAACGAGCGGAATGCAGTTTCCCGTGCTTCGGAGATCCCCGACATGACAACAGCGAATGCAAACCCGCACCAGTTCAGCAGATCGAGGGCAACCGGCTGGCCACTGTCCTGCTGCCGGGCAAACGTTGCCCATCCTTGTAGTATTTCCGGCACATCGAGGAAATATTCCGCGAAATACTCCAGCCGCTCATCTCCTCCATCCCATTGCGGATGCCGGACGATCAATTTCGTGTAAGCTGCGTAACATGCGTCTCGTTCCGCCAGGTTACCCGTGGCTCCATGCGCATATCCCAGCAGCAAATGCACGAGCTTTCCCAAGACTATATTGGAAGTATTTGCTGAAGGCGATAGCCGTTCAACTACCTGCTCCGGGCTCCCCTCCATCGCGTAAATGATGCCTAAACCTAGTGCCGCCTCGGTCTGCTGCTCCGCATTGGCAGGAAAACATTTCATAAAACCTTCCGCTGCGGCTTTGTAATCGCCTGCGTCCAGATGCTGACGGGATGCTTCGAGCATTTCTGCTACCTGCTCGGGATTCTTTCTCATGATGGGTATATTTCGCCGGCAAAATATCAGAATATCCTACCAGCTGAAAGTACGCCACGCCCGAAATAACCAGTCTAAACGTTGAAATGTATGATAGGTAATGCAAGATAACTTCCGGTCTGGGGAACTGTAGGTTAAATTCATAGAAACTGAAGGGTAAAGTAAGGGTTCCTGTATAAGACCCAGTTCTTTGACATAATGGAAACAAAAAGCCTGCACGTGGCAGGCTTCATATGCAGTAATATTTACTTACTGGCGCACCAGCAATGCCGGAGCGGACAGGTCGAACGTCAATTTCGGGCCCAGCCAGCTGATCCACATAATACCGTCATAGATCAATCCCTCCACCAGCTGCGCCGGGAAAGGGCCCGTTTTAATACCGGCAACACCCTCCGGAGAGAGCTTCTGTAGTTTGGTCACATAGATGGCGGATTTGAAGTTTTCGTTGAACTCGCTCTTCTTCTCGATCTTACGCACATTCGCCGTGTCCTTTACATTTACGTGCAGGCGGTCCAGGTATTTGGCATTGATGCGAAAGAGGTCTTTGCCTGCGCCGCTGTCTAATGAAAACTGCAGGCGCAGGCTGTCGTTCACCATGAAGTACGCGAAGATCGTCAGGGATTTATTACGCGACTGCTCCAGCTGCAAGGGGATCACCTTTGCCACTTTCCGGACACCCTCCAGCGATTTTTTATCCTCGAAACGGAGTACGTTTTTGGTGAAGTCGATTGTAAAGGTTGATGTTCCAACAGCTTGATGGCGATGATGCCGTCGATACCGCCGAGGTTCGCATCCAGGAAACTCACTTCTTCTACCGGCTTCTTCAGCGGGCCAAATTCGAAATCGCGGACCTCATAGAGATCAATGTCAAGGCGTTCGCCTGTAGCGCGGAACCCCGTGTAACCGCCGTCTTCCTTCTTTACGCTTTTTAGTTTGTCGAAGAAAGTTTTGGTAAAAACAGTAAGGCCGGCGCCGGTATCGAAGATGAAGTTCCCTTCCACGCCTTCAATCCTGGCTTTAAGGAGGATATGACCGGAAGGGAGCACCGGAAGGGGATTTCGTTGCGGGATGTCTGGGCATGGGTCGACAGGAATATGCAGGCGGACAGGAGCGCCAACAGGCATGATTTCATATTACAAATTTGCGTGAAGATAAGGAATCAACGGAAACGGCTCCCCTTAGCCGTGAGTTAACATTGTGGTAACATGCGTCGATTTCCTTTGCAGGATGAAACATGTGCTCCTGCTCTTCCTGTTCATTGCCGCTACGCTACCTGCCGCGCGTGCGCAATCGCCCTACGGCCTCCCTGCCCTGCAGCCGCCTGATTCCGTTCCGGGATTCCCGGCGCTGAAGGATTCCCTGGAAAAGGCCCTGCAGCGCAAAGATCCCGTGGCCGCCGCGGGGCTCCTTAGCCGGATGGGCGACGAATGTTACCACCTCGGGTATTACCCCAGGCGCTCGACTACCACCTCCAGGCGGGGAAGCTTTACCGCAAAGAGCAGCAATGGACGGCCCTGGCCCAAAACCTCAACGACATAGGCACCTTATATTATTACAGCCGCCAGCCGCAGGAAGCCCGTCGCCATTACGACGAGGCCCTCAGCCTCTACACCCGGGCAGGTCACTTCACCGGCATGGCCCAAACCCTCGGGCGCATCGGCCACCTGTGCGAAAAACGGCAGGACTACGACTCCGCCGCCTTTTACCAGCATAAAGCGCTCACGCTCTACGCCAGCGCTTCAGACCAGGCCGGTATTGCCAAGATCTATGAAAACCTCGGCAGCATCCACGAAGACCTGGAACGCTACGATTCCGCCTTTCATTACTTCCAGCGCGCGCTGGACATCAACCTCAAAACCACGATAACCTCGCCTCCATCGAGATCTATAATAACCTGGGCGACATCCTCCGCAAGACCAACCGCTCCGCCGAAAGCCTCGCTTTCACCCGCAACGCCCTCCGGCTGGCGCTCGATATGCGGGAGGAATACCAGCTTAGCAGCGCCTACCGCGATATGGCCCGCGCCTTCAACCTCCTCGGCCGCAACGACAGCGCTTTCCATTACCTGGAGCTCAGCCGCGAAAGCCTCGGCAATATCTATTCCCGCGAAAGCGGCAAGCAGCTATCTATCATACAGGCCATGTACGATACTGGCAAAAAGGACCTGGAGATCGCCCGGCTGCGCAATACCCGTAACTCCGCCATATTCCTGGGCATCGCCGCGCTCCTGCTCGTTACCCTGGGCGTAATGGTCATCTCCCGCCAAAGGCTCCGCATCCGCAATGCCGCCCTACTCCGCATGCAGGAACAGCAACAGTTCCGCACCCGCACCGAGCTCCTCCAGCTCCAGGAAGAAAACCTCAAGCAGGAACTGGAAACCCGGTCGAAGGTCCTGGGCGCACATACCCTTCACATCATCCAAAAGAACCAGCTGCTGGAGGAGATCCGGTTAAAACTATCCGATATGGTGAGCGACGAGCGGCGCGATCAGAAAAAGCAGCTCAAACAATTGCAGCAACTCATCCACCAGAATTTTAACCACGACCAGCATTGGGATGAGTTCCGCAGCATCTTCGAGCAGATCCACCAGTCATTCTTCGATAAGATCCGGGCTTATTGCGACGCCCTCACTCCCGGCGACCTCAGGCTAGTGGCCCTCCTGAAAATGAACCTCAGTTCTGCCGATATAGCGGTTTTGATGGGGATATCGCAAGACAGCCTCCGGGTGGTGCGCTACCGGCTACGGAAAAAACTCCAGTTGCAACAGGGGAAAACCTTACCGCGTTCATCCAGTCCATCTGAGGTTAACACGGGCTTCATGTTACGGTAATAATTCCTTAACAGTCATTTTGTTACGGCCAATTCAATTGAATACCAACACATTGAAAAGTTTTTGTTCACGCTGTTGCCGGATTGTTCACGCCCTTGTTAACGCTGTTGCCTTTTTGTTTACGGCCGGAATTTGCCGAAGAGGGACGTTCATCCGCATCTTTGGGTGACCGGAAAAAGACGGCCGCTTGCTTCCGGACACGAACCAAACTAAAAAAGCTACCATGAAAAAATTGCTGTCTGTAATGATCCTTTGCTGCTGCAGCATCTGGGCATTCGCACAGGAACCGGCCTGCTGACCGGTCATATTATGGATAAGAACCAGCGGCTCTCCCTACCGGGGCTACCCTCCGCCTCAGCCCGGGTAATCACTATACCGTGAGCGACCAGCAGGGACGTTTCGAGTTCCTTAATGTACCCGCCGGCACTTACCAGCTCGAAATCTCCTATATCGGGTACGGCAAACTGACCAAACAAGTGACAGTCGCTACCGGCCGCAATGCCGAACAATCCATCGCCCTGGAAGCCGGCGGTATTGCCGGCAAGGAAGTACTCGTGGTGGGCGACCGCCTGCGCGGACAGGCCAAAGCCCTTAACCAGCAGAAAAACAACCCCAATGTGACCAACGTGGTGAGCGCCGACCAGATTGGCCGCTTCCCGGACGGCAACATCGGCGACGCCATCAAGCGAATACCCGGCGTTACCATGCAGAATGACCAGGGCGAAGCACGCAACATCATTATCCGCGGCCTGGCGCCCCAGCTGAACTCCGTGACGCTCAACGGCGACCGCATCCCCTCGGCCGAGGGCGACAACCGAAATGTTCAGATGGACCTCATCCCCAGCGATATGGTCCAGACCATTGAACTGAACAAGACCCTCATGCCAGACATGGATGCAGACGCCATCGGCGGCTCCGTGAACCTGGTGACCCGCGCCGCGCCCAATGGCCCGCGCGTTTCCGCCACCTTGTCTTCCGGCTACAATCCCATCCGCCAGAAACCCATTTACAACGGCGCCCTCGTATTGGGGAACCGCTTCTTCCATAATAAACTCGGCGCCATACTGAGCGCATCCTACAATAACAACGATTACGGCTCCGATAATATCGAGCCCACCTGGAAGAAAGACGATTTCGGGAACGTGTACATCGAAGAACTGGGCATCAGGCAGTATTTCGTGCAGCGCATCCGCCGCAGTGCTTCTGCCGCGTTAGATTTCAAGATCAACCCCGCCAACACGCTCTTCTTCAATGCCATGTATAACTGGAGAGACGACCGCGAGAACCGCTTCGCCTATAACGTGAAAGACATTGAACCAGAGTACGATGCCAATGATAACATCACCGGATACACCGGCACGCTCACCCGCCAGAATAAAGGCGGCATTGGCAGCGACCGCGGTAAGAACCGCAGGCTCGAAACACAGCGCGTACAAAACTACTCCCTCCGTGGCGATCACCTGCTTAGTCCGAAGGTTGACCTGAACTGGAGCGCCTCCTGGTCATCCGCCAGCGAGAAAAAGACGGCGAAAGATATATCGAATACGAAGCGGAAGACGTACCCGTTACCTTAGACATGAAAAATCCCCGCCGCCCGCTTGCCCTGGCTTCCGGCGTGACAGACGGCGACTTCAGCCTGAGCGAGCTCACCGAAAACAAGGACTTTACCAAAGAAAGCGAACTGGGCTTGAAATTGAACCTCCGCTTCCCGCTCAGTGTAGTCCCCGGTCAGAAAGGGCGTATGCGCATCGGCGGACGGCTCCGCCTCAAAGACAAAGAACGCGAGAACGACTTCTTTGAATACACGCCCATCGACGACTTCGCTACGCTGGATAAAATGCCCCTGTTCTCCTGGAACAAACAACCCTTCCAGCCAGGTAACCAATATATACCCGGGCGGTTCGTTTCACCGGAGTTCCTGGGTGGTCTCGATCTTGGCAACGCCGCGAAGTTCGAGAAGGAAGCCGACCCATCTGAGTTCCTGGCCGTGAACTATAAAGCCAAAGAATCCATCCTGGCGGGATACGTGCGCTGGGACCAGGACATCACGACAAAACTGTCGTTTATCGCAGGTGTGCGTTTTGAACATACCAGCACGAAATACGACGGCAATATCGTGGAAGAGGAAGAGACGCTTAAAGGCACCCGCAGCGTTAAAAACAACTACCTGAACGTGCTTCCCGGTCTTACCTTCAAGTACAACGCAACTGATAACCTCGTGCTGCGCCTGGCCGCAACTACGTCCATCGCCCGCCCGAACTACTACGACAATGCGCCTTACCTAAATATTGTACCGGAAGACGAGGCTATTAGCGCCGGCAATCCCGAACTGAAGGCCGCTTATGCCACTAATTTCGACTTCATGGCGGAGCAGTATTTTAAATCCGTCGGTATCTTGTCTGGCGGTGTTTTCTACAAGAACATCAACGATTTTATCTACACTTACAATGACCAGCAATATACCACCGCTCAATTCGCGACAGACTTCCCGGGGCAGGCGAACCCCGTTCCCGCGGGTGTGAATTGGTCCTACACCCAGGCGCGTAACGGCAACAAAGTGAAGGTCTATGGTTTTGAAGTAGCCCTACAACGGCAGCTCGACTTCCTCCCCGGCTTTGCCAAAGGGTTCGGGATATATGTAAACTACACATTCACCAAATCCAAAGCCGACGGCGTGTACAACGGCGACGGAGAAAAACGCGAGGGCGTGACGCTACCCGGCACGGCTCCCCATATGTTCAATGCCTCCCTTTCATTCGAGAACAGGATCTTTACCGCCCGAATTTCCGGCAACTACGCAGCGTCGTATTTTGATGAGCTGGGCGGAGATGATTTCGAAGACCGCTTCTATGACAAACAGTTCTTCCTCGACCTGAACGCCTCCGTGAAACTGACGCGCCAGGTGCGTTTCTTCGGTGAAGCGAACAACCTGACCAACCAGCCGTTACGTTATTACCAGGGCATCCGGGAGAGAGATGCAGGCTGAATTCTACCGTCCGCGGTATAACTTCGGATTCAAATTCGATCTGTAAACCATACAACCAAGGAAATGAGAACGATAAAGATAGTAAGCACTGTGATGGCACTTGGGCTTGCCGCATGTGACGGCGGGCTGGCTCCGTGGCAGAGAACGCCTTGAAGCCGGCCGTTGTAACGGAACAGACTAACCACGACACAGACGATCCCGCCATCTGGATCAACCGGGCGGATACGATGCAGAGCCTCGTCATCGGTACCGACAAAGATTCCGATGGCGCCCTTTACGCCTTCGACCTGAACGGGAAGATCGTCCGCAAGACGGGCCGCCTCCAGCGCCCCAATAACGTAGACATCGCCTATGACCTGCCGCTGGCAGGTAAACCTACAGATATCGCGGTCGCTACGGAGCGTGAAACCAAAAAGATCCGCATCTTCCGCCTCCCCGATCTTCAACCTGTCGACAACGGCGGCATTCCTGTCTTTGCCGGCGAGCAACCGGGCGACCCTATGGGCGTGGCGCTCTATACACGCCCCACGGATTCCGCCATCTTCGTGATCGTGAGCAGGAAGGATGGCCCACTGGATGGATACCTCTGGCAATACCGCCTCCAGGACAACGGGAAGGGCCAGGTTAGGGCCGACCTTGTAAGAAAGTTCGGTAAGTACAGCGGTAAGAAAGAAATCGAAGCCATCTCGGTAGATAACAAGTTGGGCTATGTGTACTGCTCCGACGAAACGGTAGGCGTCCGCAAGTACTACGCTGATCCGGACCGCAAAGAAGATCAGGAACTGGGCCTCTTCGGTCAGACGGGCTTCCAGTCCGATCACGAAGGTATCTCCATCTACCCTACGGGCGACAGTACCGGGTATATCCTCGTATCCAACCAACAGGCGAATACTTTCATGGTCTTTCGCCGGGAAGGCGACAACGCATTTGTTGGCGAAGTACCTGTATCCACTGTAGAAAGCGATGGATCGGATATCACGCCGGTGACGTTCGGAGGTAAATTCCCAGGGGGCTTATTCGTGGCGATGAGTAATGGAAGAGTATTCCATTATTATGCCTGGGACGAGATGAAGGCGAGGTTGAAATAGTCCTTTTACATTTACAAAATGGTAATTGCCGGTGCAATTTGCACTGGCAGTTGCGTTTAATGGGAGGTCAGCAGTAAACACTTTTCCATTATTTCTTCCCTTTCAATCGTTGCAATTTACGTTCTCCCATTTCAGTAACCTTATCCATCTGATTCGTGAGGAACTTAGGCGCTTTAAACCGATACCCCACGAACACCCGGAATATCAGCCGGCTGTCGCTGTTGATGATAGCGGTATGCCGCTGCCCGGAAGCGTTGGCGATGACGTTCATATATGCGCCTGCATACAACCGCGGGCCATTGTAACCTAATCCTGCCCGGCCGTCGATCCGGAAAGCAGGTGTATTGTTATGGGAAACGACCGGCTCCCCGGGAAAGCGCGTCGTCAGCTTCGTGAAGATATATCCGGCACCAGGCGTCATGCCCAGCGATGCGTAAAAATCTTTCCAGACAAACGTGTACTGATAACCTGCGCCAAGCAACACTTCGAAATTATTCGACTTTTGCCTGGCGCCACCGGAACCCACCGGCACCGAACGATCGTCAATGATATAATAACGGTATAAAAGCAAAGGAATGAAGCTCCCCGCGCTCCTGCGCTGGCGTTCCGTTTGCGTGAGCACGGCATTCACGGAGAAACGCCGGTTGAAATTATAAGCCGTAATACCCTGGTAGCTGGTAAAAACCAGCTGCGGGAACTGTATATACGGCATCCCTTCTTTCCAGGATGGCACATAATCTGCCGTGTTATCGAGATAGAAACCCTTTGTGCGGCTGTAGCTCAGCTCCTGTTGCCAGTGCCGGAAAGAGAAACCCACTCCCAACCCGCGGGCAGATGTTTTCCCTTTCAGGTCTTCTTCTGCATCACCCGTCAGGAAGTGTGGCGCCACTTTAAAACCGATCGTCAGGAAACGGTAGGAAAAACTGATATGTGCAAGGGCGGAATTATTTGGAACAAGCTCAAGGTCTTTATCGGGCGTTAACAGCGATAATTCCTCTACATCCTCACTAACCGTCAGCTTCACTGTCGCCATATCTCCGATCTTTTCGATCCATGGCGCTTCCAATTGCGAAACCGGCAGCGTATCCCCGCGGGGAACCGTGTCTGCCGGTTGCAGCCATGAAGCGGTAACCGCAGTAACCCATCCTATGCAACTGATGCTTATTGCCATGTAGTGTCGGATTGAAATACGGCAGCAATTTACCAAACAATACGCAAAGCCCTGAGAGGTTTATGGCTTCACATATCCCGCTTCCACCTTCAGCGCTTCCACGGCATTGACGAGGTAGACCAGCGGTGCGTTCCAGTTAATGGCAATTTCATTCGAAGCGTATGAACAGGCGCTGTCCACATACGCTGTCTCAACTTCCTTAAAAGGATACACGCACTTATCCTGCATCTTGACGTTCGGTCCACCCACGAGGAGCCCTGGCACGGGTCCTTCACACCATCCGCCATAGACGGGCGGTGGTGCGGGTGCATGGGGATTGTGAACCGAAACCGGTTACAAAGGAATAACCCGTGGCGTTGCGGCCTAAAAGGTAATCGAGGTTCGAAAGGGCCATATCGAGGTATTTGCGGTCTTTGGATGCTTTATAAGCGTATACCAGCGCAATTCCCTGCGCCGCGGCATTGCAATTGCCGCCCCAGTTGAAATCGCCGGCCGTCTGGCCCATGACGGTACCGAAGGCGTTTTCTCCGACCGGCAGGATGAGTTTATCACCTAACAACTTCAGGGACCTGGCTTTGTTCTCCCGCTGTTGTTCCGACACATAGCGAGAGAAGCTTAAAGTACCTAGCATACCTACATTATTCCGGTAGGCATATCCTGATAACCTGCAGGCTGCATGATGAGGTCAAAGAATTTCATACTGCCTTCTGTAATAAACAACTCGCAAATAGCCCAGCTTTTTCATCTTCCGGATCCTTGTCGCCATACTCGCCCGTATTAATTGCCGGGACGTTCATGCGGTTGATTTCCACCTGGCTGTAGCTGAAGTTCGGCGCAGCGTGTTTTCCGTCCATTCGAATGCACTCAGTGCAGCCTTTCGGCAGCTATCGGCCAATCCGGGAAAGAATTTGTCGTACTTGACATATATCCTTGCCGCCATGGCCATCACCGCGGCAAAATCATAACTGGCCGTAAGGCTTTTCTTCACGACGAACCGCGGTGATTTCGAAGCCTGGTGCGGCATGACCATGCGGTCGAACTCCGCATTGGTGCATTTATGATACACGCCACCGTCGTTAGGATCCTGCATGGTCAACATCCAGCGGAGGTTATACAGTGCTTCGTCGAGCACGTCTGGCACGCCGTTGCCGCTTTCGGGTATGTTAACGTCCAGCTGACCAAAATACGCGGGAAAATCTTCGTAAGCAGCCAGCAACATATACATCGTGATGCCAGAATTGACGATGTATTTGTTATAATCACCGGCATCGTACCATCCGCCGGGCGAGGAAATCACCGTTCCTTCCGGCCGCTTGTCATCTGCAGCGGAAGCATGTACCAGTACACGCGTGTCCGGATGGCCCGCGGGGCGTTTCCACTTGCCGGCATATTTTTCTTCGAGCGGCATGGAAGCGCGCTGGAAATAGAATCCTTTAATAACCGCCTTAGCGAGATCATGGTAAGGCGCATCACTGATGGTGAAGGGATATGAGGGCGGAAGTCCGGGCGCCCTCAGCACGAAGGTGCCCTGCTGTTGCAAACCCGAGAAATTGGCGAGCCGTACGCGGGTGGACGAATACTTAGATGGCCGTTCCGCCTGCAGCGCTCCGCGAAAGACCGTATCCCTGCCGTCGGCCGTGGTGATGAAGAACACATCCGATGCTGGTTTTTCTGTGATGGCGGCCACTTTCGGGCCTCCGGTATAAAACCCGATCTGGTTCAGCCGCACGGCGTTGAGCTGAGCGTGGGCCACAAACGATAAAAGGCAGGCAAGGGCGAAACAGGTGACGGTTCTCATGAAGTAGGGAATTTGAATTCCAAGATAATAAGAAACTACCGTCCTTTTACCGGATATCATTAATTCCCGCTTTGCGTCACATGTTCTGCCGGGTCGTACAGCAAAGCCGTGCACAGGCAGTTGCGGCGATGCTGGGCGCAAAGGGTGCCATAATTAACGCAGGAGCGGCAACCTTCCCAAAAGCGTTCGTCCTGGGTAATTTCCGGAAACGATACGGGCCGGAAGCCCAGCCTGCTGTTGAGCTTCATGACAGCGGCCCCGGTGGTGATGGAGCAGATGCCGGCCTGGGGTATAACGTTCTGCTAAGCCTGAAAACGGCCTGCTTGATGGCAGCGGCGACCCCATTACCGCGCAGGTCGGGCCGGACGATGAGGCCGCTGTTGGAAACGAACTTCCCGCCTTCCCAGGCTTCGATGTAGGCGAAACCAGCCCATTCACCATTTGGGGTGAGGGCAATGACGGCCTTCCCATCGAGTATCTTTTGGCGGATCATATCGGGCGTTCTGCCGGCGATACCGGTACCGCGGGCTTTGGCGGAAGAGGCGATGGTTTCGGCGATGAGGCGACTAAAGTAAGCGTCGTCTAACGTAGCAGGACGAACGACAAATCCGACGGGAGGCTCCGCCTCCGGAGCGGTAATGGAATTAAATGCGTGCATGTATTGAAGTATGGAGATGTTGACGAATAAAGACGCCGTACAATGATGCCGGGATCCGTGAATAGAGCCGGATGCGACCAGCCTGGTGTTTACTTCCGCGCGGGAGATCCCCGGCACAAGTATGCGTTCCACGGCATCACGGACTTTTTGGTTACCTCGTTCGTAGAGGCGGCCGGCAATCCGGAGGCATCGTTCCAGGGCATGGAGATTTTGGTCGCGCCATTGGCGGAGGGTATGGTCGCGGAGGCATTCCATCGTTTCGTAGAGGTGAAAAATGCATGGAAACTGACGCAGGGCTTTATGCAGCTCCGGCAGTGCGTCTTCTATCATTGCCGGCACTTCGTAGGTGTTTAACATGATTAATGGGTTAGTTGTATCATAATCTGGATCAAAAGCGACAGGGCGAAAGAGCCCGCGATGATGTAGTACATCCATTTAGTGTTGGGAGGCGGTACCGGTTTGCGGTAATGGCGATGGTCGCGCATAGTAATGTTTTCGGTAAGGGGCCAAAGGGTGTGCCGGGGATGACAGAATCAACAAAACCGTGCCCTATGCTGTATATCGGGTGATTTGACCGTAAAAATGAACGAGCACCGACCATGCAGTTTCTGCAAACGGTCACCAGATTCGGAGAGCGCCCCGTCAGAAACAGGAGGATTTTACCCTGTAAACCAGAAACAAGATTTTCCTGGACTACTGTAAACCAATATCAGTATTATCTAACATCAGGTGTAAACCTATATCAGTACAAGACCGGGCAGACGAAGGGCAGACGAAGGGCAGACGAAGGGCAGACGAAGGGCAGACGAAGGGCAGACGAAGGGCAGACGAAGGGCAGACGAAGGGCAGACGAAGGGCAGGACCCGTCCTAAAAAAAAGTTTACCGGTTAAAGAATAAATCCTGGTATTAGTTGACATCTGCCTCGTAATCCTGGGATGGGTTTACAATCTGTTTTTTCTGAGGATAATAGTTCTTCCATAGTCGCCTGGTTTGGATTGGTTCGCGGTGTATTTGCTCAGGAGTTGCCATACCTATGCTTAAATGTGGCCGCTCCGTGTTATACAAACGAACCGATCTCTCTAATGTAGCCTCTGCCTGTGCCAGGTTTTTAATCTCATAATGATACAAATATTCTCCTTTTACAATCCCGTTGACCCTTTCAGCAATGCTATTGTCCCGCGGATCTCCAGTTTCCGTCATGCTAATTCCAATGCCATGGGCCTGGAGTGTTTCTACGTATCCGGTAGCGCAATATTGGCAACCTCGATCTGAATGATGGATGAGCTGATGAGCACTTCCTTTTAGGCCTTGTAACGCCTTTTGCAGGGCTTTCAGTGTCTGGATACCAGCCAGATTCTCAGCTACCTGATAACCTACGATCTTATGTGACCAGGCATCTGTCACTAAACTGATGAAGTAATCTTTACTCCCTGCTTTCCAGTAAGTTATATCACTCACCCAAAGCTGATCAGGTCCCGTGGGCTGGAAGTTCTTGATCTGGTTAGGCCATTTGCGCATCCAATGATCAGAGTAAGTTGTTCGCATATGCCGTTTGCGTTTACGTATGAGCAACCCTGCATCAGAAAGCAAATCAAAGAAGCCATCACGGCCCATTTTAATACCCAACCGGGCAAAAACAGGCTGCAACATGCCAAATAACTTGCGCCCACCCATGTCGGGATGCCGGCTGCGGATAGCAAGGGCCTCGCCTAAGATTAACTGCTGTCTGTTGGCAGAAATTACACGTTTATGCTGATGCTTAAAATAAGCCTGACGGCTCACGCCAAGTAATCGACAAGCCCGCCCAAGCGTCAATTTGGGGTGCTTGTCTTTTGTTTCATGGATTACCTGGTACTGTCCTTTTTCTGATACTGATCTGATGACGCTGCTCAGCCAGTTCTATCAGCCGTTCCAGCATCTCTGCCTTGATCTGTGCATCTTCCAACTGAAGCTGTGCGGCTTTTAATTGCTTTTGAAGTTGCTCAACATCAGGCTGCTGACCACTTTGCTTTTCGGACGGTTTGTTTGAAGAGGGTGTCATCTTCACAAGATAGTTCTTTCGGGGAAACGTTCGTAATCCTTTAGCATGCAGCCATTTACGAATAGTGTCACTCCCCTTTATTTCGTACTTGTGCCGTAAATAATTCATACTGTACCCGCTTTGATACTCACGGATCACCTGATCTTTAAACGAATCAGGATAAAAACGACCCTCTTTGTATGTTCTTGTCATAGAATAAATTTTGTGGTAAACCTATTTTAGGACAAGTCAGCAGACGAAGGGCAGACGAAGGGCAGACGAAGGGCAGACGAAGGGCAGACGAAGGGCAGACGAAGGGCAGACGAAGGGCAGACGAAGGGCAGACGAAGGGCAGACGAAGGGCAGACGAAGGGCAGACGAAGGGCAGACGAAGGGCAGACGAAGGGCAGACGAAGGGCAGACGAAGGGCAGACGAAGGGCAACTCCCACACCGCTAACCTTACAAATATACGTATTTATTATAAATTAATAGTCAATTATTTAAGTTATATTTTCAAGGAAATTATTGAGGATAATCTTTAATGGTAACTTATACTCCTGGCCCAAGATGCCTGCTATTGTTGGCGGGGAATGATTACTGCTGTACCGAAACGGCGGGGATAATACGGTAAGCACAATGGCGGGCCCCTTCAAGGACATGGTCCAGCCGCTCGATGGTGCCCCATTCTTTGAAGATCTCCTGGAAGGTTTGCAGTTCCACTTTGCAGATATCATGACATGCGGTAGCGGCGGCACAAATGGGGCAATGGTTCTCGATCATGACAAACCCCTCGCCTTCCCGACGGTATTCGGCCAGGTAACCGTCGCGCGAGCGGAGCTCGGCGAACTTGCGCACTTTGGCTTCCAGTCCTTCCTCCTCTTTCAGGATATCATAATAGCGTAGCAGTACCTTGTACTCGCGTGCAGATATGACATTATTCAGGGCCTCAGCACCTAATACATCACGAATTGTATCAATAAGTTGAACGGTAAGCTCGGCGTGACTGTCGGGGAAGCGGCGGTTGCCCTTGTCGGAGATGCTCCATTGGAGCGATGGGCGCCCACCCCGCGGGAGACGGACTCGAAGATCACCCAGCCTTCTTCAGCAAGCCGCTGGAGCTGCTGACGGGCGCCTTCAGCCGTGATGCCCAGCTCCACCGAAACAGCCCCTGTAGTAAGGGGCCCTTTGGTTTTGAGCAGCAGTAACAGCCGGTCGACGGAAGAGGTATGATGTGCCTTATAATTTTCCAAGTTTACACTTGCTTTATTCGCAAATATCGTAACTTTGTCGGGATTTCAAGCAAGTAATTAAAGTAGGGGCTTGAATTTAGGCCAACGATGAGGATTTACCGCTTACAGCGTACTATCTTTGTAACTGGCTTCAACCGAGATAAACGATTAGTAGAGTATATAATTATTTATGAGCGCAGAACAAGACATATTACAGGAACTGGCAGGCCGTGAGTACGAGTTCGGGTTTGAGACGCAGATCGAAATGGATATTGCGCCCCGGGCCTAAACGAGGACATCATCCGCTTCATTTCCGCCAAGAAGCAGGAGCCGGAATGGCTGCTGGAATGGCGCCTGAAGGGATACCAGCTCTTCCAGAAACTGACTATGCCCAACTGGCAGAATTTCGATCTCCCGGAAGTAGACTTCCGGGGCGTTTCGTATTATGCCGCACCTAAGAACAAGGTGAAATACAACAGCCTCGACGAGGTGGACCCCGAACTGCTCCGCACTTTCGAAAAGCTCGGCATCCCGCTGGAAGAACAGAAGATGCTGTCGGGCGTAGCGGTAGACGCGGTATTCGACTCCATTTCCGTGGCCACCACCTTTAAAGCGCAGCTCCATGAGCTGGGTATCATCTTCTGCTCCTTTGGCGAAGCCGTTCAGGAGCACCCTGAGCTGGTGAAGAAGTACCTCGGCACCGTGGTTCCCCAATCCGACAATATTTATGCCGCGCTGAACTCCGCCGTGTTTTCAGACGGGTCTTTCGTATATATCCCCAAGGGCGTACGCTGCCCGATGGAGCTTTCCACCTATTTCCGCATCAACGCGAAAAACACCGGCCAGTTCGAGCGCACGCTCATCATCGCCGACGAAAGCTCATATGTCAGCTACCTGGAAGGATGTACCGCCCCATGCGCGACGAGAACCAGCTGCACGCAGCAGTGGTAGAGCTCATCGCACTGGACCATGCGGAAATCAAGTACTCTACCGTTCAGAACTGGTATCCGGGCGATAAAGACGGCAAAGGCGGCATCTACAACTTCGTAACCAAGCGCGGGATCTGCAAGGGCAAAAGCTCCAAGATCTCCTGGACGCAGGTAGAAACCGGCTCGGCCATCACCTGGAAATATCCCGGCGTTATCCTGCAGGGCGACAACTCCATCGGCGAGTTCTACTCCGTGGCCGTTACCGCCAATAAACAGGTGGCAGACACCGGTACCAAGATGGTTCACATCGGCAAAAACACGAAAAGCCGCATCATTTCCAAAGGTATTTCCGCCGGTCATGGTCACAATACCTACCGCGGACTGGTGAAGGTAGGCCCCAACGCCACCAACGCCCGTAACTTTACGCAGTGCGATTCGCTCCTGATCGGCGACCGCTGTGGCGCGCATACATTCCCCTACATCGAGTCGAAGAACAATACAGCCATGGTGGAGCACGAAGCCACCACGTCCAAGATCGGGGAAGACCAGGTGTTTTACCTGAACCAGCGCGGGATCGACAATGAGCAGGCCGTGAACATGATCGTGAACGGATACGCTAAAGAAGTACTTAACCAGCTGCCCATGGAGTTTGCCGTGGAAGCGCAAAAATTATTATCCATCACGCTGGAAGGCAGTGTAGGATAACCTATAAAAACAAAGAGATGCTAGATATTAAAAACCTGCATGCTGCAGTAGAAGGAAATGCTATTCTGAAAGGCATTAATCTGACCGTGAAACCGGGCGAAGTACACGCCATCATGGGCCCCAACGGCTCCGGCAAGTCTTCTCTCGCCTCTGTGCTGGCCGGCCGCGAATCGTATGAAGTGACCGACGGCTCGGTAGACTTCCTCGGCAAAGACCTCCTGGATATGAGCCCCGAAGTGCGCGCACGCGAAGGGCTGTTCCTCGCCTTCCAGTACCCGGTGGAAATCCCCGGCGTTTCCAACATCAACTTCCTCAAAACGGCCGTTAACGAGATCCGCGCCTACCACGGCGAGCCTCCCATGCAGGCCAAAGCGTTCCTGGATATGCTGAAAAGCAAACAGAAACTCATGGAGTTCGATGCCAACCTCATGAACCGCTCTCTCAACGAAGGCTTCTCCGGCGGTGAGAAAAACGTAACGACATCTTCCAGATGGCAATGCTGGAACCCAAACTCGCCATCATGGACGAGACCGACTCCGGCCTCGATATCGATGCCCTCCGAATCGTTTCCGCCGGCGTGAACAAGCTCCGCAATAAGGACAATGCCTTCATCATGATCACCCACTACCAGCGCCTGCTGGAATACATCGTTCCCGACTTTGTACACGTGCTCTACAACGGCCGCATCGTGAAATCCGGCACCAAAGAACTGGCGCTGGAACTTGAAGAGAAAGGCTACGACTGGCTGAAAGAAGACATCCGTTTAGAAGAACCTGTACAATAACACATGACGACTGCAACTAGAAATATATCATTCAACGAGGCCCTGCCCGCGCTCTTCGGCGCACAGTTCTCCGCCAATGGCTGGTTCGCCGGCAGACAGGCGGCACTGGAGCAGTTCCTCGCCCTCGGCGGTATCCCGACCGTAAAGGTGGAAGACTGGAAATATACCAATGTGGTGCCTTTCTTTAAGAACGACATCCAGATCACCCTGCCGGAAGTCCCGGAAGTAACGGCCGCGCAGCTCGAAGCTACCGGCCTGCTCCTTCCCGACACCTTCCGCCTCGTGCTCGTAAACGGTGTGCTCCAACCCCAGCTTTCCCTGCTGCCCCCTGCCAGCCAGGTGACCATCAGCAAGATGAGCGAAGCCGGTTCCCAGCCCGCTGTGGAACTGTACTTCAACCAAAGCCCCCGCATCGGTGAACATCATTTCGCACAACTGAACACCGCCCTCTTCAACGACGGGCTGTTCATCGAGGTGAAGGCCAAAGCACAGGTGGAACAACCCGTGCAGATCATTCACCTGTATGCCGCCAAACAGCCCCGCCTCTTCAATCCCCGCCACCTGGTGGTAGTAAACGAAGGCGCTGAGCTGAAAATCGTGGAATCCGCAGCAGGACTGGGCCTGACAGACGCCGTTGTCATCAACAGCGTGACCGAGTCGATCGTGGCCGAACGCGCCCAGTTCAGCCAATATCAATTACAGACCGGCAACAGCCTGCTCCGTTTCATCAATCAAAACCTGGTGGAACAGAAAGGCAAAAGCCTTTACAACAACTATACTTTCACCCTCACCGATTCCGACTTCGTGCGCAATAACCTCAACATTTCGCTCGACGAGGAAAGAACGGAAACGCACATGTACGGCTTCTACATCGCTGCAGGCGCACAGGTGATCGACAACCATACGTCGGTCGACCACCGCATGCCGCACTGCGAAAGCAACGAACTGTACCGTGGCGTACTGATGGACAAAGCCACCGGCGTGTTCAACGGCAAGATCTATGTGCATGAAGATGCGCAGAAGACCAATGCCTTCCAGCAGAACAACAACCTGGTGATCAGTCCGGATGCAGCGATCTATACCAAACCGCAGCTGGAGATCTTCGCGGACGACGTGAAGTGCAGCCATGGTTGTACGATCGGACAGGTGAGCGAAGACGCGCTGTTTTACCTGCGCGCCCGCGGTATCGGCGAGGCGGAAGCCCGCAACCTGCTGGTGAAAGCCTTCGCATTCGACATCACCGCCAAGGTGACCATCCCGGCTGTGCGCAAGCATGTGGAGCAGATCGCTTCACAATACCTGAACGCCTAGCCTTCACCCTTAAAACCCGGAAGGATCATGGGAACAGCTACTGCACATGATATTATTTGGCCGGATGTGGAACTGATCAGGAATGAATTCCCGATCCTCCAGCAAACCGTAAACGGGCGGCCCCTCGTGTACCTGGACAATGGCGCCACTACGCAGAAGCCCGTTTCGGTGATCCGTTCCATGCAGGAATATTATACCCAATACAACAGCAACGTGCACCGCGGGGTGCACACGCTTAGCCAGCAGGCCACCGCGGCCTACGAAGCCGCCCGGCATGCCGTGGCCGCCTTTATCGGGGCGCACCATCATGAAGTGGTGTTCACCAAAGGCACCACAGACGCCATCAACCTGGTGGCCGCCGGCTTCCGCAAGGCTTTCCTGAAAGAGGGCGACGAAATCATTATCTCCGCCATGGAGCACCACTCCAACATCGTTCCCTGGCAGCTCGCCTGCGAAGAGAAGGGCGCGAAGCTGAAAGTGGTCCCCATCAACGATAAAGGCGAGCTCGATATGGATGCTTTCCGCGCCATGCTGAGCCCCGCGTGAAACTTGTGTCCATCGCCTGGGTGTCTAACACCATGGGCACGGTAAACCCGTTAAAGACATCATTGCCCTCGCGCACGAACAAGGCATCCCCGTGATGCTCGACGCGGCGCAGGCTGCTGCACATATCCCCATCAGGGTCCATGAACTGGATGTTGATTTCCTGGCACTGTCCGGGCACAAACTGTTCGGTCCTACGGGTATCGGTATCCTTTATGGAAAGGAAAGCTGGCTGGAACAACTGCCTCCCTACCAGGGCGAGGCGATATGATCAAGCAGGTGACGTTTGAAAGGACCACCTACGCGGACGTACCCCTGAAGTTCGAAGCCGGCACTCCCGCCATCTGTGAAGCCATCGGCCTCGGCGCCGCCGTAGCCTGGGTGAACAAGATCGGTATCCATAAGATACAGGCTTATGAGCACCAGCTCACGGAATACGCAGTAGGCGCACTTAAACAGATCGAAGGTATCCGCTTCATCGGCGAAGCCAAACACCGCAGCGGCGCTATTTCGTTCCTAGTGGGCGACACCCACCCGTCGGACGTAGGCGTACTGCTCGACCAGCAGGGTATTGCCGTAAGAACGGGGCACCACTGCACCCAACCGCTCTGCGACCGCTTCGGTATCCCCGGAACGGTGCGCGCATCGCTGGCCGTTTACAATACGACAGACGATATCGACAAGCTGGTGGAAGGTGTGCGGAAAGCTGTAACTTTGCTGGGATAAACAGAGGAATAACATGACAATCAAAGAGCAACAGGACAGGATCATAGAAGACTTTGAAGTGTTTGGCGACTGGATGGAAAAGTACGAGTACATCATTCAGCTGGGCAAAGACCTGCCGCTCATTGACCCGAAATACAAAACGGACGACAACCTCATCCGTGGCTGCCAGAGCAAAGTATGGCTGCACGCGGAGCTGCAGGATGGCAAGCTCGTCTTCACCGCAGACAGCGACGCCGTGATCACCAAAGGGCTTGTGAGCCTGGTGATCCAGTGCTGAGCGGGCAGACGCCGAAAGACATCGCGGAAACGGAGATCTATTTCATCGATGCCATCGGCCTGACGAGCCACCTCTCCCCACCCGCTCCAACGGCCTGCTCTCCATGCTGAAACAGATGAAAATGTATGCCGTCGCATTTCAGGCGAAATCAATGCAAAACTGAGGAACATGGAAACAACGATGAGAGACCAGGTAGAAGAAGCGCTGCGCACGGTGTATGATCCCGAAATCCCCGTGAACATTTTCGACCTGGGCCTGGTATACCAGATAGAAGTCAAAGAAGAAGGCAAAGTATTGGTCATCATGACCCTCACCGCTCCAGGATGCCCCGTTGCGGGTTCCATCATGGAAGAGGTGAACCAGAAAGTTTCCGCTATCCCCGGCGTTACGGACGCGGACGTTCGCCTCACTTTCGATCCGCCTTGGACGAAAGACATGATGAGCGAAGAAGCCAAACTGGAATTAGGATTTTTGTAATAAACATGAAAGACGCCCCTTACAAGGCGTCTTTTTAATACCAAAATATCATGGCAGAAGACTTACAGATCATACCAGGCGCAAAAGCCGAGCAATATGAAGCGCTCCTCCCGCAGATCAAGGCGTTGATCACCGGTGAGCCAGACCTCACAGCGAACCTCGCCAACATCGCCGCGGCTTTGAAAGAGCAATTCGGATGGCTCTGGGTCGGGTTTTACCTCGTAAAAGACGGAGAACTGGTACTGGGGCCCTTCCAGGGGCCGGTGGCCTGTACACGGATCAGAAAAGGCCGTGGCGTGTGCGGGGCGGCGTGGGAACGGGCGGAGACGCTGGTAGTTCCGGATGTGGAAGCTTTCCCGGGGCATATTGCCTGCAGCAGCCTTTCCCGCTCGGAGATCGTGGTACCGGTGTTCCGGGACAATGAAGTTGCAGGCGTGCTGGACGTTGACAGCACCGACCTTAACACGTTCGATGAAACGGACAAACGTTTCCTGGAGGAGATCGTCAGCTGGATATTTATATCCTGATAAAACTTTTACGTACTACTTTTCCGTACATTCAATGCGGTAGGTTTGAAGGATGATACATCCGACTGCCTGCCGCATTTTTGTTTTTCTACCAGCCAACTTACGTATCAATAGAAACCTGTAGGATACAGTGTTTCATTTTGTTAACCCAATATCAAATCTACATGAATTACTATGATCAGTTCGCTGAATGGCTATTCAGCGCTACTACGCCTCAATGCAGAAAGCAGCTTTAATTTTCACGGTCGCCGCTGCGATATTCTTTATCAATGATCTTTTTGGCTTCACTTTTTACTACAACTCAAGCCAGAAGTCCGAGCAGCTGATTAAGCTGACTTCCTTAATAAAGATCCCGCCACGGATAGTTCCGGGCGGGAGCAAGCGATCGCGCTCAGGGAGCGTATACATCAGCGGAAGCCTGGTTCCCGGCCTTCTGGAACGCTTGAATTTGTACGGAAATTTCCCTTCGTCCCATGAAAGATACCAGAGAAAACCTACACAAAGCAGCAGCGAAGCCGCCATATCTAAGTACACCATTGTTTATGATTTAATTTGGTTATTTACGATGATTGGAATTTACTGTCTTTTCTTACTCAAAACTTTTTACAGTATGATTTTCAAGGCTAAACATGCCTATCAAAAGGATCCCCTGTCTACGTTCCTCGTATTTGCAACCCCATTTATCTTTACGGCAAATGTGCTTTATGTTGTATTAAGTCATATACCCATCATTTATGGTGAAGTAAAATGGAATCTGCTGATTAACGGAGCGGCCCAGACAGGAACCTTTGTCATCCTCATGCAGCTTGTAAAGTTGCCTTCCAAAATGAAGAAGCGGGTGAGGTCTAACAGATAGCCAGAACCACACGACCTCTATGCATAATGATAACAAACTGTCGGATTAGGGTGAAGTACGAGGACATCGCTTCAGGGATAGCTCAAAAAAACGCCGCTGAAAACAGCGGCGTATATGATTACATAACACGTAAGCATCGAGTTATACTACTGACGCTCAACCACGATGAACACTACTGACATCGGCGGCAACGAAAAGCGAAGGCCGTCCTTCGTTTTGGCGGACCAGGCTTTGATGCGCCCTGCGTCTGCCGGCCCGCCGGCAATGCCGGAAGGTCCGTTGCCGTTGATAAATACCTTCCTGGAAAAGTGGCTTACGCCATCCCCGCCGGTCAGCTCGTACCAGTAGCAGCGCTCCCGGCCCGGAAGTACTTCATATCCACCGAAACCGTCTGTGCGCTGGCCGCGCGGTTAACCACCGCAAGCCCGGCATGACCGTTGCTGAACGTGGTAGCATAAGCATTAATATTGTGATTGGAAGCGGGCAGTTTGGTTTCCACCAACCTATCCCCGAGACATTGTTGCATGTAATACAGGTAGAAAAACGCGGGCCGGGCATTCCACTTTTCTTCGCCGGAAGCAGGTTCGCCCTGACTGAATAGCCCGTGGTCGTTACCGTTTTCCCAGGCGTTGGCGAGATCCCAGCGGCAAGCCATTCCGAAACCGTTCTTCCATAATTCCCCTATCACCAGTACTGCGTGCATCCCAGCTACCTGCGACACCATTTGCTGCGAGCCCACCGCGAAAATATTCCATTCAGTCAGGGCGACGGGTTTCATCGTTGCGCCCTGCCGCTGTATCGTGGTTTTCAGGTGCTCCATCATAGCTTTCGTTACTGCTTCCGCGGAGGCCAGCACTTCGGGCGGGTTGGAATTTGTATTGTACGGCGTATAATAGCTATGGATGATAAAATAATCGGCCGATGCGCCGGCTTCCTTCAGCACGCCTTCGTTCCACGTTTTATCGGTAGCGGTGGCCCAGGTGGGCGGATCGTGTTCCAGCAGCTGTGCGCCGATGAAGATGCTTTTCCCGATTTCTGCTGCAGCTTTCCGCATAGAATCGGCGAATACCCGCCAATGCTTGCCATACAATTCTCCGGTGACGATAGCGGGCTGTCCGTCGCGGTTATTTGCAGGATCGATGCGGTAACCGGCCTGCCAGGTGCCGTTGCTTTCGTTGCCGATCTCCCAATAGCGTGTTCTTCCTTTGTCGTACCGCACCCATTCTGCCGCCAGGTGCGCCGCAGCCGCCACGGGATCAGGACCTGTGCCGTATCGCGCATATGCATAGTTGACGGTGATAACGCCTTCGTTGCCTGTTTGCTGCAGCATGGCGTAATAGTTAGCCGTGCTCATCGTCCAGCCCGCGGTGTTGCCTCCGAACCAGTAGCCTGCGGGCTTGGTTATACCATCGGCGTCAGTAAGCTGCGGAGGGGCGTCTGCCGGGGAATTACCAGTGCGGCATTCCAGAAGAAGATGCTGCTGAGGTTCCCGCCGGGAAAGCGTACCAGGCCTGGCCTAAGCTGCTGCAATTGCTGCAGCAGCTTAGGTTCCGTGACCATCTGCGTCATGTAAATATTGGCGTTATTGCCCAGCATGGTGGGCGGCACTTTCGTGATTACTTTAGAGAAGTCCGCCGTTATCGCGATCTGGGCGGTAGCGGGCGGGCCTTTTCGTCAAAAGCGGGCGTCGTAAACGACTTCTCCTTCCAGCCATCCATAAACAACCCTACGGTAGCGGCTGTTGGCGGGTCTTGTGGCGTCACCACCGGGCCGGTGGTATCCCCGCCATCGCCTCCCTCTCCACCGTTGACACGGTCGGCCGATTTCTTACCGCAACCTATTGCCAGGCTTACCATAATGCTCAGTAAACAGATCCCTCTTGCCTTATGTTTCATTCCTATTTAATCTTGACGATCCTGAAATTATCGAATGCTGCATTGAAGATATCAATGGGTTTGTCGGTCGAAATAAACCGGTACCCGAACACGAAGCGGCCGTCAGGCAATACCAGTTCGCTCATAGACATGGCGTTGGCGCCCATGCCTTCCCCGTCGCCGTTGTTAGCCCTGAAGGCAGACAATGGAACGGTAATCGTCACCCATTGATGGTCTGTATGGTAAGAATTACCGGACGTTCCTTTAAAGGGTTCCCAACGTACTGCGTATTTATCGCTGATGCGAAGCAGGCAGAGCGCGGTAGTCCAGGGTTCTTTGGTGCTGACTTCGAACTTTAGTGCATAGTCGGAAGCCTGGCGGCTACGGATCGCAGGTGAAAACATGGCCGTGGAGTCGAAGTTCCCGGATCGGTTGCCTTCCCACCATGCCCCGTTTTCTTTTGTTACGCCGCCGAATACGTTGTTTAGGTAATAACCTTTCGTGCCGGGGAACTTCGCCGCGTCGTTGGTACGAACAGCGCCCCAATACGACCAGTTAAAGCGGGGCTCCTCACCGGTTTCTCCCCAGTTAGTGAGATTGCTCAGCACATCGCCGCTCTGGTGATCATTGATGGGACCATCATTCGTTGCCGAACCGTATTTGGCTACAACTGTGAGCCTGCCCGTATCATTTCCGAGGTCAGGTAATATAAATGCCACCCGTGTACCTTCCAGGTTTCCCTTTATGTCTGTCACTTCCCTGCCACCTGGCAACGTGATTTTTTCGATCAGCCAGAGCGCAGATCCGTAGACGATCATCGAATCGCCGGGAAGTGCGTTTTCATTGTGAATCGCGAAGATCGACGGCGGGGATTTCCAGCGTAAAGGTATGCACCGCATCGCCGCGGTCCGTTTTGATACGGATCTCGTTGGGCACGTTCCGGTCTGTCGCTTCGGTGGTCGCCTTGTCCGGGATCGTGATGATGATATGCGTATTGGTATTATACGCGGGATTGAAATAGGAATTGTAATTATTGAACAGCACCGCAGATGCCCCTTGCAGGTTTTCACCCGTAATAAGGATCATATCCCCGGGAAATGCCCGCGCGAAAGCGCTGTCGGTTTTCGAGGAATCCAGCAGGGTGACGCGGTGGATTACCGGCGGGCCGGAAGGTGCGTCATCTTTGGTACAAGCCGCCAGCAATACCATTAACAGGCCGGCCAGCAACAATCTGATATTTCGATTCATGATGTTTCGTTTTAAGTGGATCAGAACTTATAAGGTACGGGAGGCTTCCGGAGGTTGGGTGCGGCAGACAATTCTACAGCGGGGATAGGCAGGAAGAAATTGCCTGCCGTCACCGGATAAAACGCTTTGACGTCTTCGGTGATAACCCATGCCGTAGCATTTGTTTCCTTGTCAGGAACGATCTTGTAGGTGCCGCGGTTCTGCTCGCCAATTAGCCTGATCACTTTTGCGGGCGAATGATAATACATCCGTACGAGGTCGTACCATGCCTGCCCTTCCATTCCCAGTTCCAACCGGCGTTCACGATAGATGTCATCTGCGGTGATCGAGGTCTTTTCACCTACGTCCGCCCTTTTACGGAGCGCGTTGTAATATTGGAGCGCCAACACGTCGTTCGTGGAGGCAGCGTTCCCAAGTGCCGCTTCCGCATAGATGAGGTACACATCAGCGAGGCGCAACATGTAAGTGTTGATTTCGGTATGTTGTCCTGTCACTTTGCCATCGTTATCTTCCGGCCGGCCTACAACGTACTTCTTTACCCATGCCCTGTTATTGTAACGCTCCTGCCCTTGCCATCTCCAGGGCACCTGGAGCTCCTGGACGATCTTTTTACCGGGGTTGTCCGGATCATCAACTGCCTGGTGGATATAGGAATAATGCATACCGGGCAACATGAAAGTGGCTTTCAGGCGCTTGTCGTTCGGCGCGTACAATTGCAGCTGGTCGAGGGATGCCCCGATGTCGCCACCCCAGCCGTCGCCAAACCCGGTGATCTCCGATCCAAAAGCCAGGAATGCCTGAACGCTGTTTTGTGTTCCCCAGTCGCCATCATATTTCCATTGCAGGGCAAAGAGGCTTTCTGAGTTATTATTATTCTTCATGAGGAAGAGGTCTTCGTAGCCCGGCATCAAACGTGCGCCGCTATTGGCGATAACGTCTTGTGCGAGGGCTTTTGCCTTATCCAGGTCTTCCTGGTTACGTTGGCCGGTGCCACCCAATCCTGCGCGGGTCAGATAGCTTTTGGCCAGCATGCCCTTAGCTGCCCATTTGGTCACGCGGCCTTTCTGCGCGGGCGTTGCGGGCAGGTTATCCGCAGCGAACTGGAACTCCCGTACGATGAACTCCCAGATGCTTTCCACGGTGTTCCTGGTGATGGAGGTATCTGTCAAAAGCGTATTATTATCGGTAATGATCGGTACGGCTCCCCAGTTTTGCACGAGGTAGTAATATGCCATGGCGCGCATGAACCGGCCTTCCGCAATACCCATCTGCTTAATATTTTCAGGTACGCCAGCGCCGGTGTATTTCGTGACGTTGTATATCACCATATTGGATTGCGCCACCACGTTGTAGAAGGCGGTCCAGGAACTGTAGACCTCAGGCGTCACGTCTGTAGTTTGCATGCGGATGTTTTCCACCTGGTAGGAGCCGGACATCAGAACGCCCGCGCGCCCGTCGCCGATGCCATGCGAGGCCTTATCATTATAGGCGAACCATACAATGTTGTACAATGGCGCTGTGCCCGCCAGCACCTGGTCTGCCGTCTGGTAGAAATTCCTGTCCACGATGGCGTCTTCAGGTGCCCGGTTCAGGAAATCTTTGCTGCAGGAAGCTAATAGCACACCGCAGCCAAGCAGTAAAATATATCGGATAAAAGATTGCTTTTTCATAATTCGGAATTTAAGGGTGCTTAAAATCAACCGCCACGGCTGCGTTATACATGCGGGTAAGCGGATACCGGCCCGCGTCTACCGCGATCAGCTGGCTGTTGAGCTGCACTTCTTTACCCAGGTAGGCGCCCACTTCCGGATCGAAGCCGGAATACTTGGTGAACGTGTGCAGGTTTTGCGCACCGATCGTCAGGCGGACGGAGCGTACCACCTTTGGCGGCTCAGCCATTCCGCCGGCAGGATATACCCCAGCGTTACGTTCTTGATGCGGATGTAGGAACCGTCTTCCACGAAATAATCCGTGAACCGGTTACCGTTGCCATTGACGTCTGAACCTACTATGCGGGGTATTTTGGTGCCGGGGTTAGACAATACATCATTCCCATTCGCGTCCTGCACGATCCGTGCATAGTCGAATGCTTCCGACATCAAATTGCGGCCCAGGTTGATGTTGTTAGGATTGGCGTTGTTGAAGCGGACGAAATTATAGATATCGTTCCCGGAAGCGGCCGTTACCAGCACGCTGAGATCGAATCCTTTCCAGGAAACGGTATTGGTAAGGCCGAAGGTCAGCTTGGGCCAGGGATTTCCGATATAGGTCTGATCGCGCGAGTCGATCTTGTTGTCGCCATTGAGATCACGGTATTTGATATCGCCTACCCATACGCCGCCTTCCTTTTGGATGGGCAGCGGCGACCCGTCCGACTGTGTAGGGATCGCACTCTTGCGTATTTCCTCTTCCGACGAGAATACCCCATCCGACAGATATCCCCAGAACATCCACGGCGCTTGCCCGATAGCGGAGCGGGCCGTGAAGTTGTTCATGTACCAGGCACTCCGGGTCAGGAAAGCGGCATCGGAATAGAACTTGGTGATCTCCGTTTTGAAGGAAGAAATATTGAAGTTAGTCTTCCAGGTGAAGTTGTTACGGTTGATGTTTACCGTATTCAGCGTAATACCGAAGCCCCTGTTCTGCATTTTACCAATGTTGACGGTGGGCGCCGTGATGGCCCCTTCGCCCTGGGTGCCCATGTATGCAGGCAGTGGATTGGGCATCAGGAGGTTGTCGGTCTTACGGATATAGTAATCCGCTTCCAGCTGGATCCTGTCTTTCAGCAAACCGATATTAATACCGATGTTCTTCGTTTCTGTTTCTTCCCATTTCAGATCGTCGTTGCCGTAACGGCCGGTACGGAAGCCTGCGCCCCAGGGCGTTGTCACCGAATTGAGCGAACTGAACTGGTCGTTGCTGGCGCCGCTGTTACCGGTAGTACCCCATTCCGCACGTATTTTCAGATCACTGATAAGATCTTGCGATTGCATAAAAGGCTCGCGGGAAACTCGCCATGCTGCAGACACAGACGGGAAGTAGCCCCAGCGGTTGTTAGCGCCGAAGTTAGAGGAACCGTCGGCACGGCCGGCAACCTGCAGGATATACTTCTCATCATAGGTATAAACGACGCGGCCCAGCCAGGACTCCAGCGCTCCTGAACCTTTGAAGCCACCTGTCGTTTGCCCCTGTGCATCACCGAGGTTGATGGCCGGGATCTCATTGCTGGCAAATCCCACGCGTGTGATGTTGTAACCTTCATAATTCCAGGCCTGCGCTTCATGACTCACCATGGCGTTGATGGCGTGTTTGCCGATGTTGGTATTATACTGTAACAGTTCGTTAAGGTTCCAGTAGAAGTTCTTATTATTATTGACCGACATGCTGGCCTTCTCGTTGGTGAGATACCCCAGCCTGTACGTGGGAGTAAACTTCGTACCATCGAAATATTCAAAATTGCCATTGAAGCTTGTACGGAAAGTGAGCCCTTTGAGGATGTTCACTTCAGCCGTCATACCACCCATGGCGCCTGTCTTTTTCAGGTTGTTATCTATGAGATTGGCGATGGCGACGGGATTCAACGGAGCATAACGGGCGTTGTTGCCGTACTCTGCTTCTGTTGCGCCGCCCCAGGAACCATCGGGGTTCTTCACGGCGATATTGGGAGCAAGGTTGATGGCATTGCGAATCACATCTTCACTGGTGGAAGCCAGTTTCTCTTTTGTCTGATAAAAGTTCACGTTTGTACTGAGCGTCAGCCATTTGAAGAGTTTATTATCCATATTCAGCCGGAAACTGTACCGCTTGAAGTTAGATCCTACCGCCACGCCTTCCTGGTCGAAGTATTCACCGGAGAGATAGTAGCCTGTCCGCTCGGTTCCACCGCTTACCGTGAGCTGATGACGCTGCAGCGGCGCTGTTTTAAACAGCTCCTTCTGCCATCGGGTGCCCTCTCCCAATACGGAGGGGTTCGCAAACTCAGGTGTAGGCGTGCGGTTGAGCTGTTGCGCGATCTCGTTGTTCATGATCGCGAATTGCTGGAGATTAAGGGTAGATACTTCCGACGGCCTGTCTTGCAGGGTATATAAATAATTATAGCCCACTTTCATTTGCCCTGGCGGCCACGACGGGTAGTTACCAGTACTACGCCGTTCGTAGCGCGGGAACCATAGATCGCCGTAGCGGAAGGCCCCTGCAACAACTCCATTGACTCAATGTCATTCGGGTTAATGCCGGCCAATGGGTTCACCGAGCTGGTGTTTCCGTAGGAAACCGTGGATGGTTGTATCTGTACCCCGTCTATCACATACAAAGGCTCATTGCTCCCGCTGAGCGTGCTCACGCCCCTGATCACAACGGATACGCCACCACCCGGCTGACCGGAGTTCTGCGTCACGTAAACACCGGCAGCGCGGCCCTGGAGCGCCTGGTCCATAGTGGTATTGACCGTACGGCCAATGTCCGCCGCAGATACAGACACCTGTGCGCTGCTCTGGTCGGTTTTCTTCATCTTGCCGTATCCTACTACTACCACATCGTTTAGTGTCTTGCTGTCCGTTTCCAACGAAACGTTGTAGGAGGAGGATGCGCCAACGCGGATTTCCTGTGAGGTCATACCCATAAAGGAAATGACAAGCATATCCCCTGCTTTGGCCTGAATGGTGAACCTGCCTTCTGCATTAGTGGCAACGCCCTGGTTAGTGCCCCGGATAGACACAGTGGCTCCTGGTATAGGCTGCCGCGAATCACGGTCGGTTACGAGGCCGGTAACTGGACGTTTTTGGTCCGGGGTTCTGGGCAAGCACCGTAGCCTGCGCCAGCCATAGGCAGAGGAACATCCACCAGGCCGGGCGCGACTTGCCCGCTAAACTGAGTTTTTTCATACGTAGAATGTTAATGTGTGGAATGAATGCGCGAAATTTTGGTTGACAGTTGTAAACGTGGACCCCGCATGATCGTTCATGGACCCAATCTGGACCCGGTGATCAGGAGGCCGGAATAAAAGTATTTCGATTACCCGAGAGGAAGGGTACCGCATTGTTTAAAATCCGGGGTAGAAATGTTGCCGCCGGAGGGTCAAAATGTTAATTCCATAGGTACGTTTTGTTGCCTCATTCCTTGCGCATGGCCATGGCATAGGCCGAGGGCAGCATGTGGTACGCCATTTTAAAGTATCGCGCAAAATACTTCGGGTTATTGAATCCTACTTCATAAGCCACCTCCGCGATGTTCATTTCCGTCTTCGTGAGCAGGTCTGCCGCCCGCCGTAAGCGGACGGAGCGGATGAACTCGATCGGAGGCTGACCGGATAAAGCGTAAATGCGCTTGTAAACAGAAACGCGGTTCATATGGAGTTCACGGCTGAGGGCTTCTACGGAGAAGTCGGCGTCGGAAAGATGCTTTTCGACGATCTCCAGCGCCCTTTGCATGAATTTCTCATCAGCGGAGAGCTGTTCAGGCTCCGCGTCTTTAGGGATCACCCATTGCACCGGCGCCTTCCTTTCCAGGAGGTTACGCACGCGTGAAAGCATGATTTCGAAACTGAAGGGCTTTACCAGGTAATCATCCGCGCCGGCGTCGAGCCCCTGTAACTGGACGGCCTCCTCCCCCATGGCGGTGAGCAGGATAACGGGGATCTGGCGGGTACGGGCATGGTTCCGCAGCTTGCGGCAAAGCGTCAGTCCATCCATGCCGGGCATAGTAATATCGCTCACTACTAGATCTGGTTGAACGGAAAGCGCTGTTTGCCAACCGGTTTCACCGTCGGCCGCCTCCAGAACGTGATAGTATTGCTGCAGGTTTTCTTTGAGATAGAACCGGAAGTCTTCCGTATCCTCAACGAGTAAGACCGTTTGTTTACGTTTCCCTTTGCGGGACGAGATTCGGTCTTCGGCCGGTTTGGCGGGCGCAGGCGCAGGAATCTCCGGTCGCGCACCGGCTGTAACCAGGTCATAAGGAATGCGGACAACGAAGCAGCTTCCTTGTTCTGGGACACTTTCGACGGTTATGGCGCCCTCCTGCATGGTAACGAACTCGCGGGTGATGGCGAGCCCGATTCCGCTACCGGGGCTTACGAACGCGCTCCGCTGATCGGCCTGAAAATACCGGTCGAAGATCTTACCGATACGATCCGGCGCAATGCCTATCCCCGTATCCCTTACCCGTAATTCCAGCCAGGTGCGTTCGGGTTCCGGAGTAACTTCCACCGTAACTTCCACTTCTCCGCCTACCGGCGTAAATTTAAACGCGTTGGATAAAAGGTTGAAAACGATGCGTTCCAGCTTATCGTGATCGAAAAGGGCATATGCTATTTCGGAATCCGCATGGTACGTTAATGTCACGCCTTTCCGTTCCGCCAGGTCGGAAAACGACTGTACCGCTTCGCGGAGGAAGCTCATCAGCTCGCCCGCAACAGGATCGGTGCGCAGCTCCTGCATTTCCATTTTCCGGAAGTCCATCAGCTGGTTGACGAGGTTCAGCAACCGCCGTGCGTTACGACGGATCAGCTGGAACTGCTGGCGCTCGCTTTCGTCTGCCGAGCGGCGGATAAAATCTTCAATGGGGATAAAATAAGGGAGACAGGCGTACGGAGTTCATGGCTCACATTCGTCAGCAGCCTGATCTTCATCATGTCCATCTCGTGGAGGCGTTGCGCTTCCTTTCGCTCGTTCTGCAGGGCAAACCGCCGGTGCGCGCGGCGAATGATCGCCATGCGGCCAAGGTATAACGCCACTATTAAAACGAGCATATAGCCCGTGTAAGCCCAACCAGTAGCCCACCAGGGCGACAATATCCTGATCGGCAGGGAGATGCCTCCGCCCGTGGGATTGCCATCTTCCGGGGAAGAACGTACATGCAATGTGTAACTGCCCGGGCTGATGTTGGTGTAAGAAATACGGCGCGTCTTGCCGTCTGTCAGCATCCATTCCTTGTTAAACCCTTCCAGCATATATTCATACCGGTTCTTATCGGCGTGCCGGAAGTTCAGGGACGCAAAATCCACCGAAAAGTCATTCTCATCATATCTCAGCTCGATGCTCTCCGTCTCCGGCAGGAGGCTTCCAGCACGGTATGGCCGCGAAAACTTTCACCAGGCGCAATGGTTTTATTGAACAGTTGCAGTCCGGTGAAGACCAATGCGGAGGGGTTTTGCTTTCACGTATCTCTGCCGGGTTAAACAGGTTGAACCCATCCGCGCCACCAAACAACATTTCGCCGCTCCGTAATCTGAGAGCCGCATTCACGTTGAAGACCTTGCCCTGCAAACCATCCTGTTCATCATAATTCCTGCAGGAGATCACCAGTTCGCTGCCTTTACCCGTGGCCCGCACACGCGACAATCCCCTCGTAGTGCTCACCCATAAATACCCGTTATCATCCTCCAGGATACTGACGATGGTATTATCAGGCAAACCCGCTTCCATCCGGAATGTCCTGAAGATTCGGGTGGCGGGATCATAATAGCTAAGCCCTTCACGGGTGCCGGCCCACATGCGCCCTTGCTTATCGCAATGCAGGAAGTTACGTTATCGTTGCTGAGCTGATGCGTGGTGCGGAGCAGGTGAACAAAGATCCCCTTTGATTTGTCGAGTACATCGATACCGTAGGCTGTTCCGATCCAGAGATCGCCTTCCGGCGTTTCCGCGAATGCGGTGATGTAATGGAATGGACCGAGTTGGCCATGTCCGCGCTATTATGATAAAGATTCCGTTGCCGCGGTCGAAGCGATCGAGGCCTCCGCCGAGCGTGCCCACCCAAAAGTTATTCCGTTTGTCTTCATACAGCTTCCAGACCGTCTTATTGGCCAGGCTGTTGGCATCTTGCGGAGAGTGGCTGTAATGGGTGAAACGACCGTTGCTGAAATAGCCCATCCCACCGAAATAATAACCGATCCAGAGCTGGTCCCACTTATCGACGTGCAGGCTAACGATCACATCGTTGCTCAGGCTGTTCTCATCTCCCTGCCTGTGGCGGTATTGACGATAGGATTGCGCTTTCCGGTCAAAGTAAATCAATCCGCCCCCATTCGTGCCGATCCAGATATTACCTTTCTTATCTTCCGCGAAGCAGTTTACATCATTATAAGGAAGCGACAGCGGATCACCGTGCTTGAATTCGTGGAGGGCGAATTTCATTTTATTCTCCGCGAAATAGCTGACGCCCCTTTTATACGTTCCGCACCACACGATCCCCTGCTGATCTTTGTACAATGCATAGATCGCATTTTCGGCGATGCTCTTGGAATCTTCCGGCCGGTTAACGAAGAATCTCGCCTGGAAGGTTTGCTTATCCAGGATATTGACGCCGCCATGATCCGTACCGATCCATATCATGCCACGGTCGTCCTGTATGACGCTGTTAACGATATCATTATTGAGAATTCCCGACTTTCGGGAAACGATGCGTTTTTCTCCGGTAGCGGGTTTGAAATACACTACGCCGAAATCGCTTCCTGGCATATACACCCAACAATCCTTTTGGGCATCGATAAACAGCGAGAGGCTGACCGGTGCGCGCGTAACGTCGTTCACAAGGGCTTCCGAATGCCATACTGTGCGGCCTGATTGCAGATCCAGGCGGGTCAATGCCCCGTCGAACCAAAGCAACATCAGATGGCGGTCGTCTTCCTGCCGTATGTCGGCGATACGGACGCCGGTACGCATGGGCAAAGCGATCCGGGTTGCCCGGGAACGGGGCGCCGCCCTGTAAAGCCCGGAATCCGCATAGGCAGCCCAGCAGACGTCTCCCACCAAGAGCATCGATGTCAACCCAAACTCCGGCAACCCTGCCCTTTAACCAAATGCCGGCCTGCGAGAACTGTTCCTTCCGTGGGTCGTACAGATTATCGCCATTACGCGTGCGCACATACATCCGCCCGTCCGGCGCAGGGAATAAGGCAACGATATAATCGTCGCTCAATGAAAGCGAGTCTGAAAATATGTGCCGGAACGTCCGGAAATTGGTACCATCAAAGCGATTGAGGCCACCGAGGGTGCCAAACCAGAGGAACCCTTTATCGTCTTTGTAGATGCAATTGACCTGGTTATTGCTCAGGCCGTGATGGATATTAAGACTGGTAAAGGGATACGCCGGCTGTTGCGCCCTCGCATGGCAAAATGCCAGCAGACATAGCGGAATCAGTAATTTCTTAAACATGGATCATCGTGGAACTACCGTAATTTAGGAAATCCCGGGCGAAAAAAGCGCCCCCGGCCGGGGGCGCTATGGAAATATTTCGGGTTCCTGTTATCAGGGGCAGCTTTCCGTATTGTTCGTAGAATTAAAATCCGGAAGCACCTTGTCGGGATCTACGGTAACCGCCACTACTTTACCTTTCGATAAGTGATGGAAGGTCCATGCACCGCCGGTCTGCCACACTTCCACCGGGAGGTTCACGCGGGATGTTTTTCCGTCTGCCTCGGTGATTTCCACGACTACAGGCATGGGCGCCTTTTCGAGGCAAAGCACCTGGATGGCTGTGGTGGAATCATTGCGCCGGGAAACGTTGCCCGCGGCCATATCTACTTTCCAGTTATTGATGATCCAGCCGCGCCAGAACCAGTCCAGACTTTCGCCCGAGCTGTTCTCGATCGCACGGAAGAAGTCCCATTGCGTGGGGTGCTTAAACGCCCAGTTATCGATGTAGTATTTGAAAGCTTTATCGAAACGCGCTTCGCCCAATACTACATCGCGCAGGAGATCCAGCCCTACTGCGGGTTTGTAATACCCCAGCGTTCCATAGCTGCCGGTGCGGATCACATCCGGACGGTGCAGGATGGCTGCCGCCGAGTCGAAGAACATCATGCGCGCCAGCGAGTGGCGGTCGCGCGGGTGATAGAACTCCCCGTTATTGAAAGCCCTGTCTGCCAGGCCATTGATAAAAGTATTGAAGCCTTCATCCATCCAGCCGAATCGCCTTTCGTTGCTTCCCACGATCATGGGGAACCAGTTGTGGCCGAACTCATGATTGGTGACGCCCCAGAGGCCGCCTTTTTGCGAGCGGGAAGAGCAAAACACGATGCCGGGGTACTCCATCCCGCCAACGATCCCCGCTACGTTCACGGCAACGGGATAGGTGTAGGGATACCACTTCTCCGAATAGTGTTCGATACAGCCTTTCACGAATTCAGTGGAACGGCGCCAGGCGGAATCGCCTGCGCTTTCTTCAGGGTACACGCTCATGGCGAGGGCTTTCTTCCCTTCAGGCAGGTTGATGCGCGCGGCATCCCAGATAAACGCCTTGCTGGCGGCCCAGGCCACGTCGCGGGTATTGGCGCAGCGGAATTTCCAGGTCAGGCGTTCCTTTTCCGGACGGGAAGCGGGATCTTTACCTCATTCAGATCACGGAGAATGATGGTTTTATCACTTCCGGCAGCTTGCTTCCAGCGGGCCAGCTGCGTGGGCGTGAGCACTTCGGCAGGATTGAGCAATTCGCCCGATCCTACCACGATGTGGCCTGCCGGGGCATTGATGGTATAATCGAAATTGCCGTATTCGAGATAAAATTCTCCCTGGCCCATATAAGGCAGGGTATTCCAGCCCAGCACATTGTCGAACACGCACATCCGGGGATACCACTGCGCGATCTCGTATATGCGGCCGTTTTTGGTGTTAAGGATACCCATGCGGTCGGTGCCGTATTCAGGAATAGAAAACGAAAAATCCACCTGTACCTGTATGGATCCGCCATTTGCTTTCAGCGGCTGCGGGAGATCAACGCGCATGCGGGTATCGTTGACATCGAACTGCGCCTTCTGCGATTTGCCGGCCTGAATCAGTGCAACATTGCTGATCGTATAACCGCCATCGAAGTTGCGGTTGGCCCAGCGCCCGCCGGTAGGCGTAGTAGCCGCCACACTGCGGGAAGAGAGCTTGTAGATATTCTGATCCAGCTGCAGCCAGAGGAACGGCAGGCTCTCGGGGCTATTGTTCTTGTAAGTGATGGTCACGGAACCGGACACGGTTTCTTTGACGTCGTCGAATGTAACGTCGATCTTGTAATCGGCGGCATTTTGCCAGTAACGGGCGCCCGGGCGGCCGCTGGCGGTACGAATGTCGTCGCCGTTCTCAGGATAAAAACCGGATTAAACGCTTCGTAGGGATTGTAGCGGGATTCTGGTTGTTGCGCGGCGGCCGAGGAAAAGATGCAGATGCATCCCGCCAATGCGGCGAGCCATTGCTTCGTTTGCTGTAATGCAGGCATAATTCTGTTGTTAAAGGGGAAAACTAGGGATATTTATTTGTTAAACAAAGCGATGTGGTATGAACGGCGCTCCCGTCAGCGGCGTTTAAATGCTTCCAGTACGGCTTCGCCACGAGGGCTTAGCTGATAGCCAATCTCCAGGCTTTCCGTAAGACCCATGCTCTTCAGTTTGCGGATACTGGGTTTAAGCCAGTCTTTTTCGATGCGCAAGGCTTCCGCCAGATCTCCAGCCCTTTCGGCCGGGCGTTGCCGGATAATGCCCAGGGTCCGTTTGACCCAGGGCCGTATGGGCTTCGTTCGTCCAGCCCCTCCAGCTTCTTCAATATCTTTTCCATCTCCTCCTTCCCTATTTCATCATTTTCACGCAACGCAATCCGCGGATCTTCTCCTCCATAATGAAACCGGATCCTGTATAATATGCCCGGATGCTTGTCTAATTCAGCGAGCAGGGCCGCACGCGTGACGAAGCCCGACGCTTTGGCCGAGGCTTCGGTAATATCCGACAACGGTACTGCGTCTACCGCATCGATGTGCAACAGCCCGATGGCAGTCAGTAATGTACCGCCAGCTTTAACGGTAGGCCGCTTCCAGCGCCTGTATGCGAGCTTTACCCGCCCCTGGCGGATGGATTCCATGATCTTATCCCTGAACAGCATACCCGAATATAACGTTTTTTTAACGCATATGAACTACCGCCAGCCTGTCGCAAATACCCCCTTTAGGTGGATATTTCGTATATTTGTAGCTTAAATTTTGAGCATATGAAAATAGATATATGGTCGGATGTGGCCTGCCCTTTCTGCTACATCGGCAAGCGCCACCTGGAAGCCGCGCTGGAGAAGTTTCCCCACGCCAAAGACGTTGAGGTAGCCTGGCACAGCTTTGAGCTGAACCCGGACGCGCAAATGGATTACAAGGAAGATCACTATACATTACTGGCCACTAAATACGGATGACCCGCGAGCAGGCTGTGGCCAATTCCGAGCGGGTGTCGGCCGCCGGCAAAGCCGTGGGCATCGACTTCAAATTCGACGACCTCGTCCATACCAATACCTTCAATGCCCACCGCCTTATTCAGTTTGCGGCGCAGCATGGTAAGCAGGATGAAGTAGAAGAGCTGCTTTTCAAAAAGTACTTCACGGAAGGCAAACACATCGGTGATATCGCGACACTGGAAGCCATCGCCAAAGAAGCCGGGCTGGATGCGGGAGATGTGCTGAAAGGATCTGATTTTACCGTCGAAGTCCGCCAGGATGAGTCCCAGGCACAACAGCTGGGCATCCGCGGCGTTCCGTTTTTCGTTTTCGATATGAAATATGCGATCAGCGGCGCGCAACCCGTGGAAGTATTTAACCAGACGCTGGACAAGGTCTGGAGCGAAGCGCACCCCGCGATAGTGAATGTAGCCGGCGATGCGGACACGACTTGCGCGGATGGTTCCTGCAATGTATAACACCAGCCACATTCAAAGCGATATATAAAAGAATCCCCGGCACAAGATCATGCGCCGGGGATTCTTTTTTGTTTAACGACTTAGGTTAAAAGTTATATCCCGCCTTCAAGCCGAAGAAGCTGCGGGTGCCGTCTTTAAACCAGCCTTCCCATTTAGCCTGTACATCGAGCCCCAGGACACGGATGCCCACACCAGGCGCAAACAGGAATGCGGAGCCATCCAGATCGCCGGTATAGTTGGCAGCGCCGGCTTCGGCTTTTACATACAGGATGGAAATCAGCTTGTATTTCAATCCTACGCGTACGGGAACGGCGGCTACGGTCGGGAACTCGAAGTTGTTGATCGTTTTACCGCCGAATCGCATGTAGCCGATAGAACCGGTTACGCCGAAGCCGGCAACCAGTTTTATGTCGGCGTTAAGGCCCACGCCCCAGCCGGCATTATTGACGTCTGCGAAGTCTCCGATCGGAACACCGGTTTCCACATACGGTCCAATACTGAATCTTTTTAGCTGTGCGTAAGACGCCATGCTGCCTGCGAGCAGCATTATAAGCAAAAGGGTAATCTTGTTTTTCATTTATCGGATATTTGGTGGTGATACATAACACGAAAGTATTATTTCTTTAGGATTCAGCCTAAAGTTCTTAAGACGCCCCATTTCGCCGGGCCGCATTTTCCAGGCAACACGTTTAACCAATTCCGTTATAACATTTCACGGGGCTCCGGGGTTCGTTTGTATGGGAGTAATTTCACAGGCGGGCGGATCAATAGGGAATTTAGTATCTTCCACATTCCATTTTATGAAACGACTCGTTTTCCCTCTTTTATGGTTGTTGCTCCCACAGCTGGTCCTGGCGCAACGAAACGGATGGAGCCACCGCATGGCCGTCCGGCTGAATACGACCGCATCCGGCGCCGGTATCACCGGGGATGTGGCTCAATATCCACTGGCCGTTTTTCTTCGTGCAGACAACTTTCCTTTTTCCGCCGCCATCGCTAACGGAGCAGATATCCGGTTCTCAGAGACGCCAGACGGGCCATTCCTCCCGCACAGCATCGAATGGTGGGATCCCGCCGCCAAAGAAGCGCTCATCTGGGTCCGGATGCCGCTCGTCAAAGGCAACAGCCACAACCAGCAACTGTTTATACATTGGGGGAATAAGTCCGCTGCTATGGCAGACCGGTCTCATGAGGTTTTCCCTGTCGGCGATGGCTTCACCGGCGTCTGGCACCTCCAGGAACCGGGCAACACCCTCCCCGATGGTTACGCCGACGCTACGGCCAATGAGGCGCATGCCACTGGCGTGAACATGATGCCTTACAATACGGTCAATGGAGTGCTCGGCAAAGCCCAGCGCTTCCGGTACAAGGAAAAACAATGGATCAAGGTAGATAGTGACAAGAGAAAGCTTTTCGATCAGGTTGAGCATCTTACTTTCTCTATCTGGGCATATGCAGATGCATATGCAAACGCAGGAGATGAAGCCAAACGGGTGCTCCCCGGCTATGAAACCCTTTTCGCCAAAGGCGATAACTCCTGGCGGTTACAGAAGTTCGGCATCCGCAGCTGGCACCAGCCGGAGGCCGACCTGATCGAAATTTGCGTAGAGAGAGCTTCGCCCCGGGGCGACCTATGCGTGGTCGGCAAAACCGACATGCGCCTGAAACAATGGTACCATATTACGGGGGTACATGATTTCCCTTATGTTCATCTTTACGTAAACGGCAAACTGGAAAAAACAGAGAAGTTTGACACCCCTGGAAATCAGACGACCATCCTGTGGGCATAGGCAACCAAAGCCAGTTCCCTGATAAGGCCGGTCGGTATTGGGACGGAATTCTGGATGAGGCGCGCGTCATCGGCCAATCCAAAGACGCCAACTGGATCAAACTCGATTATGAGAGCCAGCGCCCCGGCAGCCGGTTGCTGGAGTTCCCAGGCTCTCCCCTTCCGAGATAAAGGCGAAGACAGCTATTTCCGTTTCTTACGGCCGCTTTCGGCGGTAATTATCCCATTGTATGATATGGGCGAGCGATTGTTACTGGTCACCTGCAGCGAAGCGTACCCGTTTTCCGAAACGGAAAGGAACAGTTGCTGCACATCCCGGTTGTCGCGGGGCTTGATGGTGATCTCCCAACCTCCGTCTTTCCGGGGAGCCTCCGTATATTCGAAGTTGGTGGAAATGAACTGGATCCCGCCATTCGTAGGATCTATCGGTGCGGTATATGCCCTCCCGAAATAAGGCAGAAAGGAATTAACCGTATCTTTCGAAACGATCACCTCATACCCGTCACCAGAAACCTGGCGGGAACGGCCGCTCATCGGCAAAACGGATTGTGCCCGGAAAACGTAGCTGCGGGCCGGAACGATTGAGGAAATATTGTCGCCCGAACTGGAAGTGGTTTGTTGCGTGGAAGAACAGGCTAACGCCGTGAAAGCCAGGAGCCAGACAGGGATCATGTTCAATAAACGCATAGAAAACGGTTTAGAATATTTAAGGAAAGAACAAAAGGCGGGCCATAAATGTTGTCGGGATTCCTTATATTGGTGTCACTATATCCTTAAACACCTGATGCTATGACTCCATTTGTTCTACTCGCCACAGCAGCGGCCCTGTTTTTGTCGCACACGTCATTCTCCTATTCACTTCCTTTGGAAAAGACAGTTACAACCGCAAGAAATACCTCTGGTCTCACCTGACCCTATGGATCTGCGGCGCTATCCTGTTTGCCATGGCCTCGCTGTTTGCCGGCAAGGGCACTTCCGAAGTCATCGATGTGTTCGATACCCCGGTGAAGCGCTGGCTGATCCTCGTGGTTGCCATAGGGCTTTCCGCAATTGCGCACATGGTCGTGAAACTGTTAGTGATGCCGAAGTACCAGGCCCGCTGACATCCGGCGCGCTGCCCGTTACCGTTTCTTGCGTAACTTTGCGGACATGACGCTCCGCAAAATCATTCATATCGACATGGATGCCTTCTACGCATCGGTGGAGCAGCGCGACCATCCGGAATACCGCGGCAAACCTATCGCCGTAGGCGGCTCACCGGAAGGGCGTGGCGGAGTGGTGGCAACAGCCAGCTACGAAGCAAGAAAATTCGGCGTTCGCTCCGCCATGCCTTCCAAAAGAGCCCTCCAATTGTGCCCCCATATACTTTTCGTTTACCCGAGATTCGACGTATACCGCGACGTGTCCCGCCACGTCCGTTCCATATTTCAGCGCTACACCGACCTCATCGAGCCGCTCTCGCTTGACGAAGCCTATCTAGATGTTTCCATCGACAAACTCAACATCGGTTCCGCTATCGCCATTGCACAACAAATCAAGCAAGCCATCCGCGATGAACTGAGCCTTACCGCTTCCGCCGGCGTATCTATCAATAAGTTCGTAGCCAAGATCGCGTCAGACATGCAGAAACCCGATGGCCTCACCTTCATCGGTCCCTCCCGGGTAGAATCATTCATGGAAAACCTGCCGGTCGAGAAGTTTCATGGCGTTGGAAAAGTTACGGCAGATAAAATGCAGCGCATGGGACTGTTCAACGGCGCCGATCTTAAGAAGCTGTCCGAAAACGATCTCGTACAACATTTCGGTAAAGCCGGACGGTTTTATTACCGCATCGTCCGCGGCGTGGACGACCGCCCCGTTCAACCTCATCGTGAAACGAAGTCCGTCGGAGCAGAAGACACTTTTCCGCACGATCTGACCACCCTTTCCGAAATGGGCCCTGAACTGGACAAACTAGCGCTTAAAGTAGCCGCCCGCCTCGAAAAGCACCAGCTGAAAGGTCGGACCGTCACCCTCAAAGTCAAATACAACGACTTCCGCCAGATCACCCGCAACCATTCCACCCTCCAACCGCTCTCCGATGCAGACAGTATCGCCACTGCAGCCAAACAACTCCTCGCTAAGACGGAACCGGAAGAAGAAGGCGCAAAGATCCGGCTGCTGGGCATCACCGTCTCCAATTTCGGAGATGAACGGCCCGAATCCGGTCAGCTTTCTCTATTCTGACAATCCCATCAACAAAAAATCCGCCACCCCGGAACCGGGATGGCGGATAAAATTCATTTCTGCTGGTATCAGTATTTAGCTGCCTGGCCTTCTTTCGGAATGGATTTGAGGATGAACTGACGAAGGTGCTCGTTGCTCGTCGCCAGGTCGTCTTTACGCAGGTACATCATATGCCCGCTGCGGTATCCTTCGAACGACATGCGGTCTTTCAGCTTGCCGCCGGGATCCATTTGCCAGAGGTTGTACTTGGCATTGAAGTAATCGCAGGCGCCATCGTAATAGCCACTCTGCACCAGCACATGCAGGTATGGATTCTGCGCCATTGCCTGGCGGAGATTATCGCCTGTGCGGTTATTGAGTTATCCCAAGGCCAAACGGGGCCGAACATATTGTACTTCAGGTCGGTCTTATACTTCAGCTCCTCCCGGATATAGATATTGATGGCCGGCGTAAAAGAATGCAGCCAGGAGGTTAATTCTGCGTTGTAATCAACACCCTGCCCGGCGTCCTTTTATCGATCCCCGGTACCGGGAGTCCAGCCGGCCAACGGTAAAGCCACGGTCGCGCAGGAGCTCTTTCCAGAAGAAATTGGGCGAGATATCGAGATTGTTCTGCAATACTACCTTTTCGGAAAGACCGGCATACCGTGCGACTTTAGCAGCGATCTCTTTCCTTTTAGCATCCGGCAGGTTACCACCAAGTGCGAGTGCGGGCAGGTATTCGCGGATGGTGAATTCTTCTACTTCCGGCAGCATGGCGTTGAGGTCTTTCTGCTGCAACTCGGGCGCCAGGGCTTTGTGGTACCAGGCCGTGGCCGCGAAATAAGGCAGGCGGAGCGCCCCTTCCGCAGGACCGTTCCGCTCGATACCCAGCTCCGTGGGCGAAACGAGAACAACCCCGTTCACATAAATCCATTGCGCGTTCTGCAGTTCCAGCGCCAGGCCGGAAACGCGGGTGGTGCCATAGCTTTCGCCCACGAGGTACTTTGACTGGCCCAGCGTTTATAACGGGTGATGAACGTGCTGATCCATTCTGCCAGGTACTTAACGTCCTGGTTCACCCCGAAAACTTCGATCCCTGCACGTCCTTATTCGCCATGCGAGAAAACCCGTGTTCACAGGATCTATATACACGATATCGGCCACATCGAGGATGGAATTGGAATTATCTTTCAGGCCGTAAGGCTGAACCGGATAACCTTCATCGTCAACCTTCAGTAACCGTGGGCCGGTATAACCGATCTGCATCCAAACGGAAGCGGTGCCTGGCCCTCCATTGAAGGAGAACACCAGTGGCCTCGGCCCTGGTCAACACCCGTCCGCTCGAAATACGTATAGAACACACCGGCGATGGTTTTGCCTTCATCGTCCCAAACCGGCAACGTACCGGCGGTTACCTTATAAGGTACGCGTTGGCCTTTAATTGTGACTTCGTGGCTGGTGGTCACCGAGGCGTCTATCTTAAGGGTACGCTCGGCGGCGCCGGGGCCTGTGACCAATTCAGGTTCGGATGCCGCTTTTTGTGCGAAAACGGCGGAGCAGCAAAGCAGGCATGCTGCGGCAAAGGTTGATTTCATATATTAACAAAGCGCGATTTATCCCCAATATGGGAAATAAATCGCGCTTTGCCATATCAATGGGATAAAAGGCGGATTATTTCGCCTGTGCGGTCATGAAAGTCCATGTGACCCGCTGCGCATAACCAAAGGGTTTACCAGCCATCGGTTTCCCGACCGTCCCTTTGCCTTTCTCCGCTTTCAATAAGACTTTGGAGTATTGTCCCTTTTCAAAGTCAAAGGTATTGCCGTCATCGTCATATAGTTCGAATGTACCCGGCGCACTGCCGTATACCCGCACTTCCAGCGGCAGGGCCTCGCCCGGGGCAGGCGCCTGGCGGCGCGGAGGGATCATGGGGATCAGCCCGCCATCCCGAACGAACAGAGGATGCGGTCCAGGCGTGCAGGCACAATAATCACTTCGTCTTCCCCTGCCAGTTTTCCCGTATAGAAATCAAACCATTTACCTTTGGGGAGATACACCTTACGGCTGGAGTCGCCGGCGAAGAAAGGCGCTACGATGATATTGTCGCCCATCATGTACTGATCTTTCAGTTCGGAACGGGTCTTCGCTTCGTAGGGGTTCAGGGTGGCGTCCAGCTTGCCGCCGCTTACCTGCGGCGAATAGGCGAACCCGTCGATCAGGTTCATGGACCTGAACGGCGGCTTTCCTTCGAAACGGTATTGCGCGAAAGTGGAATAGATGTAAGGGAGCAGCCGCATACGCAGCATGGCTACGTCCTGCACGGCAGATTCCACCTCCGGGAACGACCATGGCTTGGTACCGTCCGCCCAGGCGTTGAGCATGGCCATCGGTGAAAAGCAGACCGACTGCATCCGGCGGACCCACTCCTCCGCGGACTTGGAGGCACGAACTTCCGGGGTCCAGAGCACACCGATGAAGCTGCTGTTCACCAATGCCGTAATGAAATCAGGATGGGAATAGTAATCGTTGTAGATGACGTAGGAAAGCTGCTGGCGCCGGCGTTGGATGCGCATACCAGACCGTATGTCCGCCGGTTTTGCTCCCGGAACCATTCTCCGGTCATCTGCTGCATGGCCAATCCGTAGATCTGACGCATCTGTTCCGCGGAAGTACCGGAAGGGAAAGTGGCCACATCCGGCCAGAGCCATTTATCGTAACCGTCGTTCTCGTCCATTTTATAGCCGCTCACCCCGAGCGCGATGTGGTGCCTGAGGAAGTGCTCCCGAAAGAGGGCTTTGGCCTCCGGCAAGGTGAAATCAGCGACCAGGCCATTCCAGACGGTATGAGTGCCAGAAAGTGGTTTAATGGGCTTATAGAGGCCGCTTTTAGGGGATACGTATGGGTTTATCCAGAGATTGGCCTTCACGCCCATGCCGGCGAGCTGACGGATGAAGCCTGCCGGATCGGGGAACCGCTTCTCGTCCCACTCAAATGTGCAGGGATAAGACATGGACTGCCATCCGGGTTCTACGCCGATGAAATCCAGGGGAAGTTATGCGCTTCAAACTCTTTTGCTTCGCGGATGATATCTTCCTGGCTGTACAATGTAGGCACCCTTTGCGTGAAGCCCAGTCCCCATTTGGGCGGCAAATATCCGCCGCCGTTGAACAGGTTGTAACGCTGAACGGCGTTCATGGCAGTAGGGCCTCCAAACACGTATACTTCCGCCCCTTCCGCCGGTACAAGCATCTCTACGGCATCGGAATAAGGCTGGGATTCCCATTGCTTGTTGCCGTTACGGTCGTGCAGCACGGGCGGGTGCTTTGTGTCTACCCGCACCGCCGTGCCGGCATATACGGTGATATAACGGGCGGCATCCACCAGCACGCCATACCCGCGCGAGGATATATACAACGGCACGGGCGCATGGGTGCGGCCGTCATCTTTACCACCATAGTGGTCTACATGCAATTGGGTAACACGGCCACGCTGGTTGACGGTCTTGAAATTGAGGCCAAGGCCGAAGAGCTGTTCATCTCTTTCGAGGGGAAAGCGGAGGTATACTTTGCCGTCAGATAATCTGACGGCAATATCTGCCGTATCCAGGGGAATGCAGGCGCGGGGAGTTTAGCCAATGCCGCGCTGTCGGGTTTGTTCTGCGCGATTCCCGGGAGGGTAATCTTTTCGGGGCGCCGGCAGTCCCCTTCCAGACGCCGGGCATTACTTCGCGCCATTGCAACTGTGCATGCAGTCCTATGGAAAGACAAAGCATTCCGCACAGCAGCGGCAATGAAAATCTGATGTTCATAATCGTGGTAATTGGACGAGAAGATAATCAGATATTCCGGCTTTGCCGCCGCCGTGCGAAGATTCAGCCAGCAACGGAGAAAATGCAGTTATCGCTTGACGGTAGTGGAATTGACGGGCGCCTCCACTTTAGGATCTACCTGGTAACAAAGCACATCCCCGTTTTGGAGGACTTCCACGATCCGGTAGCCGTGATAAGGCTTGCCCCAGCTGCCGCCGAGGTGGCCGTCGAAGAAATAATGCTTTCCATTCTTTTCCTTCATGCCGTCTTCCGCATGATCGTGACCATGGAAAACAGCCCGGAGATTGGACTGTTGCGAGAACATCTCCACTAACTCGGGGCAATCGATACCGTGCTCGGTCCATTTCACCGGGGTGATATGCTGAATGACGAATAGATTTTTCGCATGGCGGTGCCTGGCCAGTTGATCGCGCGTCCAGGCCAGATCCGGGCAAATGTATTTGCCTTTGATATCAGCAGTATTAAGGACGAGGAATGCATTATCTCCGTGTTTGAATTCGTGGTGCCAGGCGGTCCCGAAAACTTTCTCCCATTCGGATTCCTCTATCATATCGTGGTTACCGTGCGAGACGTAATATTTCATCGATAATTTATCCCACGCGGCTTTGGCGGGATGGATGAGTTTGGGATCGTTATGGAATACATCCCCGTTTATCACGCTGAAATCGAGTCCCCGGCCGGCACCTTCTTTATTCAGCAGTTGCACCATACTGTCGTGCATTTCGGCGAAAGGCGTTTCCGGCTGTCCATAGTGCCCGTCGGAAGCCAGGGCAAAGCGAAGTTTTACTTTTTTGCGCGGTGGTAATACAAAGCCGCCCGGCGCGAAGGACTGCAAGGCAGAACCTGCGCCGATGAGCACGATGCTCTTAAGGGAAAGACCTATAAAATTTCTGCGGTTCATCATAGTCGTAGACGTTTAACACATACAAGATAATAGAAAAAGAAGGGTGGAAAAACAACCGACGAAAAACATTTTGTGAAGGTAAATCTGCTCACGTTGATTGCTAAATCACGATAATAAAGATGTCCGTCTGGATGGAACATAAAAAATAAAATTAATTACTTCCAAAATAATTTATGCATTCATAAATCATTTATCATTGAAAAAGTAAAATGCAAAACAATTTTTAACTACAAAACTGAAAACATGACTTTTTCATTCACTATCGATGATGATCTGATGCAGGAAATGCATCACCAATCCGGTATTTACAACCGTTCCGAATTATGCTCAGAAATGGTATCCATTTATAAATGGTTAATGGATGAAGTCTGCGCAGGAAAGCTCGTTGTCACGCTTGACAAGAGCGGAGAAGACAAGACCATTTGTGATGCAACAACATTTCAGAACATTGAAAGACGAAACTTAAATTTTGGCCATGAAAGAAATAGAATTTAAGCGCAAACCGCCTGTTGCAAAGCGAATACATATAGGCGAACTTAGTGCTGAACAAAAAGCGGGCATGCGAATTGCCCAAATATTATTATGGATGATCGGCGGAGTGATCGTCTTATATGCTACGATATGCCTCGAGCATGGCTGTGGTCAAAGCAGGGCGCCTGCTCTTCCGAACGCCGCAACAATTGAAATATCCGGGCAAAATTCACCAGAACAGTTTATAAAACTCGACAAACAACTGGATTTCGCCTTCAGCAATCTCAAATTTGTACTGAACATTTTGTTACCCGTCTTCACTACCGTACTTGGATACATCTTCGGTTCCAGGTTTCACCGCTAACAGCGGATCTCCTTTTTCAAAGTCAAAGAATCAGTTTTACATCACTACCAGGAATGGTGGCCGGAATACTATTGCTCCTTATACCGGTTATATTTTTTCAGCAACCTTATCACTTCATTGTGAGGTAACCCAGGCACGAAGTTCCCGTTGATACCGGTCATATCCCTGCCCGCCACGATAGCATTGAGGATCGCTTCTTCCGTTGCGTGCGCTGTAGCGAGGAAAAGCGGATCTATCATGTCATTGGGAAGCATATTGAGCATGGGGCCTTGTCTCGCCGGGAAGCACGGGGATTGGCAGTGCTGAAAGCCACGAATATATCACCGGATGAGTTTTCTCCATTACCACCGACTTTAGCGATACCCAGCGGAACGCGGCGGGCGATCCGGTTCAACTGATGGGGCAATAAAGGCGCGTCGGTTGCCACCACCACAATGATCGAACCTGTACCGGGCCTGACCTCACCGAATTTCATCCGCCACTTCGGCGCTGTCATTTCCGGCCACATCGGCACTCCCGCAATCGTGAGATGTTGGAACGCACCATGGTTTGCCTGCACCAGTACCCCTACCGTATAGGTCGTATCCCCAACGCGCACCACCCGGGAGGAGGTGCCCGTTCCTGCCTTGAAACCATGACTGATCATGCCCGTTCCTCCTCCGGTACTACCTTCAGCTACAGGACCAGAAGCGGCGCTGTCCAACGCATGGAAAACATGCGCTTTGGTAACGTGCATTCCGTTGATATCATTCAGCAGACCATCATAGGTTTCCGCCACAATGGGCAACGCCCAGAAAAGCCCGTCGGTTTCCTCCAGCGGTAGAAAGTGCTTGTGTTTATATTGCCACTCTACTACGGCATCTCTTACTATGCCGACCGAATGCGTATTGGTGATGGTGATCGGCCCTTCCAGGAATCCCGACTCCGTGATCCAGGTAGTACCCGTCATCTCCCCATTGCCATTCAACGCAAACCACCCTGCAAACACCGGGTCATAGGTATTACCACGCGGCAAAATTGCCGTTACGCCTGTCCGTACCGGCCCTTTGCCTGTAACCAGGGGCCTTCCCCTGAGACCAGGGTCGTTAACCCTACTTTTACGCCCGGCACGTCCGTAATCGCATTGAATTTACCTGTCCTGCCGATAAAAGGTATCCCAAGATCCCTGGCGCGGACGGGCTGCTGCTGGGCGTAACTGTTCATGAAAAGAAATGTGCAAAGCAAAAGACTGGAAACAATCCGGTTTGGGTATTTCATAACGAAGCGGGTTTATTATTTTGGAAGATTTCAGACTTTCAACAACTGATCCAGCTGGCGGAGATAATCATATTGCAGGTCTTCATGCTGCGCATCGATCGCCTTCCCGATCTTTTTGAGTTGCTGGGCATACAGGTTCCCCAGCTGTACACTTTGCTTAAGCAGGTCCCCGGAACGGCGCAGTTTCTTGCAAAAATGCAGCAACAGTTCTATTTCGGCGGTCTTGGATTGCGTAAAGCGGATATGTTTATTGGTGACCCGCAGGATTTTCCGGATAACCTTCTTCGCAGCCCAGGCATTCATATTGCCCATCGCATCGAATTCAGCGTCGATATAGGCCCTCACCTGGTCGAGGTAAGTTTCGGGGTAAGATGCGTCGAACAACAGGTAACTGAGCAGCTCCTTGTTCTCTTTCTTGAATTTCGCCAGGCGGAGGCAAATCTCCACCAGCTCGGCATGTGGCAGCGACAGCATTTCCTTTTTCAGTTCGTGAACCGTCACCGCCTTTAATTCTGCCTCGTTTTCTTTTTTTTCATACAGTTGGCGGGTCAACTATGCCGTATAAAAATCGATCAGTGAACCGAAATACGCATCCCGCCAGCCCTCAACGATATCATCATAAGCTTCGTCGGGGATATTGCTATGCCGCAGCTCCGCAGAAGTGCCCTTCTTGTGGGGGTGCAGGATGATCGTTACGATGGAAGCGGGCTCCTGGTCGCCGAAATACCACTCCTGCACAAGTTTCCGTCCTTCTTCGAACTCCAGGTTGCGGCCGGCGATGCTGCCGTCCCATAACGAGAATTCTGATCCCGGCTCAGTGCTCATCTCCGCTTCATCGCCCGTCCATAACCGGATGGTGGCCTCGCGGGTCAGCGCCTGGTACACTTCTTCGGGCTGTGCCGGTATTATGAAATGTTGCTTGAAATCTTTCATTGTCGGTCGTTTATTATTCTTCTATCAGCTTAATGCCGGTTTTCGTCAATTCGATCTTTTGTTGTTTGTAGAGCGCGCCTACCGTCATCTTGAAGGTCTTCTTACTCATGCCGAAGAACTCACGGATCTCGTCCGGGTCGGATTTGTCATGGTACGGCAGGTAACCGTCATGCTCACGGAGCAGCCGCAGCATTCGGGTAGCCTCGTCTTCCACGCGGTTGTATCCCGACTGCCCGGGCGCCACATCTATTTTATTATCTTCCTTCACGGCTTTAACGAACCCTTTGAGGCGGTCGCCAATGTCCAGCGGCCGGAATACATCGGAATAGTGAAGGATACCGGTGTGGCGGTTATTGATGATGGTAACGAAGCCGATATCGGAACGACGGTAAATTACGAGATCTACCTCGTCTTTCTCCTGCACCGTGAGAGGGTCGTTGCTCAGGTAGGTATCGATCTTCTCGGTGGCGGCCACGCGGTTGGTGAGCTCGTCGAGGTAGATCATGACCAGGTAGTCCTGCCCTTTGTGCATTTTGGAGATCTGGCGCGACAGTGGCACAAACAGATCTTTGGCCAGCCCCAATCCAGGAACGCGCCCTGGTGGGTGATGTCTACCGCTTTGAGGGAAACGATATCCCCACTACGCCTTTCGGCTTGTCTGTAGTGGCGATCAGGCGGTTTTCGGAGTCGTGGTACAGGAAAACGGTCAGTTCGTCGCCCGGGCGGGTGCCATTGGGAACGTAACGTTTGGGCAGGAGTATCTCGGTATCTCCGCCACCATCCAGGTACACGCCGAAATCTGTTTCTTTTTTGACTTCCAGCTGGTTATATTCGCCGACTTTATACATATTCTATTGAAATTCGGCGGTAAAGGTACGATAAAAATAACGGGGCGGTGCGGATAGCGGAATTTCGAAAAAGATCGATAAATTACCGGAACAATCCACGGATCATGAAAGATACGCTAACACTTCCCGCCAGGGCCTCCCCGCCATCCCGGCATGGCTTGCCGCCCCTTTCCGGCTGCTGGAGCCTGTCCGCAACAGGATCTGGCTTATCGCTTTCTGCGGCGCTTTCAGTTTTCTTTTCATGTGCCTGTTCACGCCGTTTAATATGAACCAATGGTATAATGGCGGCCCGGTAACGGTAACCGGCGTGTTTGCCGCGTTCTCCGGCAGCGGCATCCTGGCGCTGAGCATTACCCAGTTCGGCCTGATGCGCCTGAAAGGGAACAGGCCCCTCCGCCATTGGCAATTCCTGGCCTGGTTCATGGGCGAATCTATCCTGGTAGCAGGGATCGTCAACGTCGTGAACGTCTCCCTCCACGATTACCTCGACTTTACCTGGCCAGAATACTGGGATACCTATAAATATGGATTTGGGGTACTGGCCCTTCCTTACTCTATCGCCCTGCTCTGGTTCCAGAGCCGCGCCCCCAGCCAGCAAGCCAAATTCCAATTCCGGTCACTCCAACTACCGACGAAAAGGAAAAAGAGCACATCCTGATCCGCGATGAATATGACAAACTGGCCCTTAGCCTCCCGCCTGCCAGCTTATTAATGGTAAAAGCGGAAGATAATTATGTACAGGTTTACTTCCGGAACGGCGCCGGGGTAAAAAGGAACTGGTCCGCTCGTCCCTCAAAAAGCTGGAGCCCCAGTTATCGGCTTTCGGGATCGCCCGGGCGCACAGGTCGTACATGGTCAACGTATCCAACGTGCTGTTATTCAAGAAAAACGCCAAAGGGCATTACCTGCTTCTCGACGGGATGGACGATCAGCCCGTACCGGTATCGGCCAGTTACCTGCCCCGGTTCCAGCAGGAGTTCACCCCGGATAGCTGAATTTCACCCCGCAAACTTACCCTTCACCCCGAAGCGGCATCGTACAGGCGCCCCGTGCATGGTAAATGGCTAATATCGCCCTTACCATCCCAACCAAAATTACTCGCCCATGTACAAACTGATGCTACTGTCCCTGACCGCCATGCTGTCTGCATGGTCGCTCCACGCCCAGCACGTGCTGACGGGCAAGGTACGGAACAGCCAAACGGGGAAACGGTGCCTGCCGTTTCCGTAAAAGCCCGAAACACGCCTTATGGCGACTATACCAATGACCAGGGTAATTTCCGCTTCACCCTGCGCGCTCCCCTCCCTGCCACCCTCGTTTTCTCTTCCGTAGGTTATGCCACTAAGGAAATAACGGTCAGTAGTGCGGGCGCCATAGAAGTCTCGCTCGACCCCGCTTCGATCCTCGGCACCGAAGTCGTCGTTTCCGCCAGCAGGAACATCCAGCGGAAGATCGAATCGCCTGTTACCATCGAGCGGATCGACAACAAGGATGTCATGAACTCCCCTCAGCCCAGCTATTTCTCCATACTGCAGGGCCTTAAAGGAGTAGACATCACCACTTCATCCCTCACCTTCACCACCATCACGACCCGCGGCTTCAATACCAGCGGCAATACCAATTTCACGCAGGTGGTGGACGGGATGGACAACCAGGCCCTGGCCTCAACTTCCCCCTCGGGGCTGCCATCGGCCTGACGGAACTGGATGTCGATAACCTGGAACTGCTCGCCGGCGCCTCCTCCGCCCTATATGGCTCCCGCGGTTTGAACGGCACCCTGGTCATGACCGGCAAAGACCCTTTCAAATACCAGGGACTCAGCTTCCAGATCACCCAGGGCGTCAACCACGTCAGCAAGGGCAAAGGAACGACCCCATGGGCGCTTCGCCTTATTACGACTGGACGCTCCGGTGGGCCTATAAAGTCAGCGACCGCTTCGCCTTTAAGGTAAACGCGCAGTACACCCGCGCCAAAGACTGGCTGGCCGCAGACACCAGCAACACCAACGGTCCCGGCACCCGGTATACCGACCCCAACTACAATGGCGTCAACTCTTACGGCAGCAAAACCTCGGTAGACATCAACCCCTTCCTGGAAGCCATCAAAGCCATGGACCCCTCCACCGCACCTATCGTGGACCCGCTCCTCGCCAATCCCACGAATTTCGTTTCCAGACCGGCTATCCTGAATATGGCTACCTCAGCAACGACGCCAAAATGCTGAAATTCAACGCGGAAGCACGGTACAACATCAAACCCGGACTACAGGCCATCCTCTCCGGCACCTACGGAGGCGGCACCGCCGTTTACAGCAACGACACCCGCTATGCCCTCGATGGCTTCAAACTGGCCCAATACCGCGCGGAACTGCGGGCCGACAACTGGTTCATCAGGGCTTATACCACCCGTGAGAACTCTGGTAACACGATTATCGCCAGCCCTACGGCCCAGCTCATCAACGAAGCCTGGAAACCCAGCTACGACGGTTCCACGGGCGACGGATGGTACCCGCAATACACCATCGCGCTCATCCAGGCACTGGCCACGGGGAAAGATACCACCGCCGCACATAACGAAGCGCGCGGCGTGGCGGATACCGGCAGGCCACTGGGCGGCAGCGACCACTTCATCCGGCTGCGCGACAGCATCTCCGCCATCCCCACCTCCAAAGGCGGCACCCTCTTCCAGGACCGCAGCAAACTTTACAACGCCGAGTTCCAATACAACTTTACCCACCTGGTGAAGTTCGCGGAAGTCATCGCGGGACTGAACTACCGGTTGTACAACCTCGATTCCAAAAGCACCCTGTTCCCAGACAAGGACGGACCCATCCATGTAGCGGAATACAGTGCCTTCGCACATATTTCGAAAAAGATGATCAACAACAAGCTGAAGCTGGGCGCGGCGTTCCGCTTCGATAAGAACACCCTGTTCGACCGCCCCCGCACCACATCCCGCCTCTCCGCAGTGCTGGAAACCACGAAAGAACAATTCCTCCGTTCTCTTACCAAAACGCCTACAGCTTCCCCTCCAACATCCAGTCGTTGCAGAGCACATTGGTTGATTACAATTCATACGCTTCCGGCGGATCGGCCAGGTTGCTCTACGGTGAGTATCAGTTCGACAAATACCAGCCTTACCTGCTGGAAAGCGTGAACAAATACCGCCAGACCAACGACCCTTCCGTACTGGAAAAATTTGATCCCAAAGACATCAAACCGCAGTCCGTAGACGCATTTGAGCTGGGTTATTCCGCCCTCGTGGCCCGCCGCGTACTGATCGATGTGCTGGGTTATTATTCTACCTGGAAGAACTTTATCGGATACGTCAACGTAGCCAACACGCCAGGCTCTACCAATGTGGAGGACTTCAAGGACCGTGATAAATACATCGCCTACAACATTGCCTACAACGGCGCGGAGAAGGTGAATACATACGGGTATGCCGCCAGCGTGAGCGTAGACCTGTCACACAACTTCCTGACCAAGGTGAACTTTTCGTCCGACTTCCTCAAAAACCGTAACAACAGCCAGATCAACAACTTCAATACGCCCAACTGGAAGTTTAACGTGGAGTTCGGTAATACGGGACTGGGTAAGAAGCAGCTGTTCTCGTTCAACACCACCCTCCGCTACCGCCCGGCGTACTTCTACTCCATCGGCTTCGCCAGTGGAACGATAGATGCCAATGTAGTGGTGGACGCACAGGTAAGTTATAAATTACCGAAAGTGAAGAGCAGGATCAAACTGGGCGGCACGAACCTGACGAACAAATACTACTACACCGGCTTCGGCAGCCCCGGCATCGGCGGGGTGTATTATATCACTTACGCTTATAACGTATTCTAAAACCATCGACATGAAATATTCCATTCCCCTGCTCGCACTGGCCCTCGCTGCCGGGTGCAGCGCCCCGAAAAGCAATCTGCAGACGGCTTTAAGCAGACGCTGGTATTCGGTCCCGGAGAAGAGGCTAAGATCACGGAAGCCTTTCTCTCGCTGACAGACAGCAGCGCCGTTGAACTGAAAGCCGGCACCTACAAGTTCAACAACCTCAGCCTCGTTCAGCTGAAGCACATTAAGATCAGCGGCGCCGGGCCAGATAAAACGATACTGGATTTCTCCGCGCAAACGCAAGGCGGCGAAGGCATCCGGGTGGCAGAGCTGAAGGACTTTACCATTTCCGGCATGACCATCCGTGAATCCAAAGGCGACCTGTTGAAGATCAACAAGAGCGAGAACGTCGTGATCCGTGATCTTCATGCCATCTGGGAGAAGGCGGATTCCACCAGCGGCGGCTACGGCATATATCCCGTACTGTGCAATAACGTACTGGTCGAGAACTGCTACGCGCAGGGCGCATCTGATGCAGGCATCTACGTCGGGCAATCCAATAAAGCCATCGTGAGGAACAGCAAGGCTTACAAAACGTAGCCGGTTGTGAGATCGAGAACACTACCAACGCGGAAGTATATGACAATGAATTCTGGGGCAATACCGCAGGCTTCCTCGTGTTCGACCTGCCGGATCTTTCGCAGCGCGGCGGAGAGGTAAAAGCCTACAACAATAACATCCATGACAACAACGAGCGTAACTTCGCCAAGTCCGGCAGCTTCGGCACCACCTGGGGCGTAGGCAATGCGGCGCCCGGATGCGGAGTGATCATACAGGCTACCTCCAATGTGGAGATTTATAACAACAAGATCGTCAACAACAACTCCGCCGCCGTGGCCATCGTGTCCGGCTTCTTCGTGGATGCGAAGGCCGGCGAGAAGATCAATGCCAATTACTTCCCGGTGTCGAAGAATATCTTCATTCATGACAACACCATCGAGATGGCGGCATCCTTTCCGGAACCCGCATACCACCACCATACGGGCCAGATCCTGGTGGGGATCGAAAAAGCCCTCGGCAAGCGGATCCCTCCTATCGTATACGACGGCATCTCCACCAACGTCATTACACAGGAGCAGAAAGTAAACCCGGACTCTATTTGCATCCGTCAGGCGGGCGACAACCTGTTCGTCAATGCCGACGGCCTCAACATCGGCCAGCCGAACTGGAAACCGGCCACCGATATGCAACCCTTCATTTGTAAATAACGCTGACGCATGAGAATTGTGATTGCACTGGCATGGATCGGAATGTTCGCGATGGGCTGCGCTCAGCCCGCAAAGCGCCCGGTGGCGGGGTTCCTCGATAAACTATCGGACTATGGCTTTTTCGCCGGACAGCTGAAAGATTTATCGCCCGCCGGCCGTGTGCACCCCTATGAGCTGGCTACACCGCTCTTCACCGACTACACCGTAAAAAAACGCTTCATCGCCCTGCCGGAAGGCGCCGTGATGCAGTATACCGACACCGGGGCACTCGGTTTCCCCGATGGCACGTACCTGATCAAAAACTTCGCCTACCGCGATAGTACCGGCAAAGAAATCCTGCTGGAAACGCGCCTCCTGCACAAGGACCCGGCAGACGGCCTCTGGAAGGTCATGAACTATAAATGGAACGCCGAGCAGACCGAAGCCGAAAAATGGATCACCGGTGCGCAAGTACCTATCACCCTTACCGACGACGCCGGGCAGAAGATCCCTACCCATTACCAGATCCCCAACACCAACGACTGCAAGCGCTGCCACGCCTCCGGCGGCAAGCTGATCCCCATCGGCCCAAAATCGCGCAACGTCAACCACCTGGGACAACTGGAGAAATGGGCGGCGGCAGGGATCATGGCGGGTGTCCCCGACCTTTCGACCGTCGAAAAATTCCCGGTCTGGAACGATAGCGCGCACTATTCCGTTAATCAACGCGCCCGTGCCTACCTGGACGTCAACTGCGCTCACTGCCACACTAAAGGCGGCGATGCCGACAATACCGGTTTATTCCTCGAATACGGGCAGGAAGCCCCACCCGGCTGGGTGTCCTCAAAGGACCGGTATCGGCCGGGAATGGGGCCGGCGGACTGGATTACGACGTAGTACCCGGCGATCCGGCCGCATCGATTCTCTATTTCAGGATGAACAGCACCGAACCTGGTACGGCTGCCTGAACTGGCCCGTACGGTGATCCACCGCGAAGGCGTAGACCTCATCGCCCAATGGATCCGGGAGCTTCCGAAAGCGAACTAATATTATTTTCCCTTTACCAATCGGGGCGTCCGGCTACGGGCGCCCTTTGTCTTTGGCACGAATACACCTGTTCATGGTATTCCTGCGAAAGGGATACGGTAGGCATCCGGAAGAGATAAGCCGCATATAAGCCGCCTATAAACCGCATATAAGCCGCATATAAGCCGCCCTAATTTATGGGGCGGTTTATGTACGGCTTATATACGGCTCATACCCGAGGCATATACGGTTCATTTTACTAAGATGCATACTGTATCTATACGATAGCCTGGCGGCGGGCATAGCTCCGCCATGGCTAAGAACAGGGTAAATTCCTATTAGTCGCGCCGTTTCAACGAAAGAAGAAATCAGTGATTTGCTGCCCAGATATCCCAGGCAAAGCGGAGAAGTGTCGCAAATACGACGCAGAGGAAGAAAATACGGATGAAGGCGTTCCCTTTCAGCAGGGCCAGCCTGGTACCGAAAAACGCTCCGGCCATATTGCAGGCCGCCATCGGCAGGGCAAACTGGTAGAGGATGTGCCCCGTGCTGCCGAAGTAAACGATGGCCGCGAGGTTGGTAGCCAGGTTAACGAGTTTGGCGCTGGCCGAAGCATGTATGAAATCGTACCCAAGCAGGGCGATGAAGATAAGTATGAGAAAAGTACCCGTACCAGGACCAATGAGCCCGTCGTAAAATCCGATGATAAAGCCGCAGAGCAACCCAAGCGCAAGCTGCATACCCCGGCTGTGGACCGTGGGCTTAGCTTGCCCGAAGTTCTTGTTGAAGTAGGTATACCCGGCTACGATCAGCAAAACGAAGAAAATGACGGGTTTGATGACGCTATTGTCGATCATGGAGACGCAATAAGCGCCCAGGAAGGCGCCGCCAAAGGCCAGAAGGGCTATGAAGGGCAACAGCTTCCAGTCGAGCTGCACTTGCCGGGAATACCGCCAGGCGGCGAAGGCGGTTCCGGAAATGGAGGGGATCTTGGTGGTGCCCAGCAGTGTGGCGACCGGGTATTGCGGCAGCACAATCATGATGGCAGGCGTTTGCAGCAATCCCCTCCTCCTACGATTGCATCAATGAATCCCGCAAAAACGATACCAGGCATAATACGACTGTTTCCACCAACATGGCCGCGAAATTATAAAAAAGCGCCCCGGTACCATTACCGGGGCGCTTTTTTGTATGAACGGAGCCGTTTATTTCTCGGGAACCAGCGCCGCCTTGAAATAGTTGGCGTTGCTGAGGAATTTGTTGGCAGCGGCTTTACGCTCGCTTCCGTCACCTGTTCCAGTCGTTTGTCGGTGGTCAGGATGGAAGTCGGGTCTTCGCTGTTGCGGAACTTGCCGTTGAGATAGCTCAGCCAGAAGTTGTTCTCACGCATATTCACTTCCAGGGCGCGGCGGTATTCCGCTTTGAATTTGGTCACATCGTCTGCCGTAGCGCCGTTTTCTTGATCTTTTCGATCTCGTCGAGCACGGCGTTTACCAGTTTATCGACATTGGCCGGGGCGCAACTGAAGGAGATGGCGAGGCTGTAATTGCCATAGGGGTATTTCTCAAAACCCACACCAACGTTCGGGCTGTAGACACCGCCTTCTTTCTCGCGGAGGCGCTCCAGCACCTTGAACTCCAGGATGTCGGACAGCGCGCTCAGCTGGATATTGTTCTCGGGGAATAATCGAAGCTGTCGTAGAAGAACAGTTTCACCTGTGCTTTGTCTTCGATACCCTTCTTCACGATACGCTCTGTCTTGCCGCTACGCGGGCGAACGCCGCGATCCACGAACTTCTCCGCTTTACCTGCAGCCGGGAGGCCGCCCAGGTATGTCTCCAGCAGCGGTGTGATGCCGGCTACGTCGAAGTTCCCTACGAAGATGAAAGTCTGGCCGCTGGCGTCGGCGAAGCGGTTCTTGTAAAAGTCGAACGAACGGTCGAGGCTGATCTTGCTGATATCTGCCACTTCCGGCGTCCTTTCCCTAACACTGTTGGAGGAAAGCACGGCCGTTACCGTATCACTGAAAACGTTATCGGGAGCGTCGTTCGCATTCTGGAGATATACCACGTATTCTTCCAGGTTCTTCTTGAACACGACCGGGTCTTTTCTGGGATTGGTAGCGAAAGCGTATACCAGTTGCAGCGCCGTTTCCAGGTCTTTGGGCGAAGCGCCGCCACTGAAGCCCTGGTAGAGATCGCTCAGGTAAACGGATGTGCTGGCGGTAGTGCCTGCCAACAGTTTGCGCAGGGAAGGGTTGTCGAACTCACCGATACCGTCAGACGGGATGTTTCCGGCGTAATTCACCGCCAGGAAGTCCTGGTCGGCAGCCTGGGAGGTACCACCCTGTGCGAAAGAGGTAAAGATGATCTGGTCGTTCTTGAAATCGGTAGGCTTCAGGTAAACCACTACGCCGTTGGAGAGCGTGAGTTTGGTTACCCCGATGCTTTCGATCTTTTCGGTATTGATCACTTTACCGGCCAGGGTTTCTTCTCCAGCAGCGGTTTATTAACGCTATTGTCCTCATAAGGTTTCAGGCCTTTACCCGCATCGTTGATGGCGGCCAGGAGCTGTGCTTCGGTGGGCAGGGACGCCTTCTCTTTTCAGGCGCCTGCACTACGATGCTCAGGTTTTCGGTGCCGGTCATCTTCCTGGCGGCAGCGTTGATTTCGGCCAACGTGATTTCGTTCAGGAACTTCTTCGTGATCTCATAACGGAAATCCGGGCTGATCACCGGAGCGCCGTACATAAAGTTCTTCAGATATGCCTGCACGAAAGTGTTGGACGCGATCTTATCCTTTTCACGGTTTGCCTTTTCATTGGCGGCCTCCGTTTGTTTTTTCACTACATCGAGTTCCGATTGCGTGAACCCGAACTGCACCATCCGCTGGAACTCCGCCATGATACCCTGGAGCCCTTTGGACAGTTCAGCACCGTTCCTGGTCACTGCCAATACGGTGGCAGCTTCCACACCGGGCACCAGGCCACCCTGGTAAGCGCCGTAGGTGGCTTGTCCGTCGATGAAAGGCGCGGTGCCTTTTTGTTTGAGCTCGTTGATACGCGCGCCGAGCATGGCATTGGCCATGCTAAGCACCATACCGCGACGGATATCGTCTGTAGTCTGGGTCGGCTTATTTGTCTGGCGGATAAAAGCGAAGGCTACGTTATAGGGAAACTCGGGATCGGTAACGATCTTCACGAGGGGCTCCTTATTGCCTGGCAGATCATAAGTAGGATGCGGTTTCGGCTTCGCCGGATTGGTCAGCTTGCCGAAATTTTCCTTGATAAGGGCTTCTACTTGTGCCACATCGAAATCACCTACCGCGATAACGGCCTGGAGATTCGGGCGGTACCAGTCTTTATAGAAATTACGGATCTCTTCGTGCTTGAAGTTCTCGATGATATCGATCTTGCCGATGGGAATGCGCTCCGCATAACGGGAACCATGAAGCAGGATGGGCATCACTTCCTTCTGCATACGGCTTTGTGCATTCTTCCCACGCTGGCGGTCTTCTTCCACGATTACGCCGCGCTCCTCGTCGATGTCGGGAGACAGCATGCTGATGTGTCCGGCCCAGTTGGCGAGGATCTTGAACCCGTTTTTGAACAGCTCCGCGCTGTCGGTAGGAATGGGCAGCTGGTAAACGGTCTGGTCAAAAGACGTATATGCGTTCAGGTCGGCGCCGAATTTCACGCCGGCTTTTTGCAGGTAGTTGATCAGTTCGTTCTTGGGAAGTCTTTCGTTCCATTGAACGCCATATGCTCTGTGAAGTGCGCGAGGCCTTGCTGGGCGTCGGTTTCCATAAGGGAACCCGCTTTCAGGGCCATGTAAAGCACCGCGCGGTTGCGGGGCTCCGCGTTCTTGCGGATATAGTACGTGAGGCCGTTGCTCAGTTTCCCTGTCTTGACATCGGGATCGACGGGGATTTTTTGTCCTGCCCCACCGGCCGACTGCGTAGCGCCCGCCGCTGCTTTCTGCGCTTTAACGGGGCTATCTGTCAGAGAAATGACGCTCACTGCCGCGAGCGTCATCAACAAAAACTTTCGTTTCATAAATGGTTGTTGGTTTTATATATGCGATTTTACGGTTTGCAGGAAAAGTCAGGCAATATACTGACATTCCGCGATTCCGGAACGCGGTTCCGGATAACCGGTAATAATCGCCCGCCGTTGAGCTCAAGGAAATTTGACTAACCCGGGCTTATACAGCCGTTGATGCGCTTTAAAGAACGCGGACACGGGGTTCTTGAAGATCCGGCGGTCGTACGTCATCAGCCCGTTAGTCTCAATTTCCGTCCGTGGTCTGGGTGTACACCGCGGCGGAAAGCCCGTGGCTGATCAGTTTTCCATACGCTCCATATAGCTGTCGTACCGCTTGAAAAGCTCTTCGGCCGTCTTGAACGTCTGGTAACCCCAGTTGTCCTTTGCTGCCAAACATGCCCGTCTACCGGCAGGCCCAGGCCGCCGAACTCGCCCAGCACGATGATCTGTTTCTCGCCGAAATACACAGGATCGGGCATTACCGGATCAGGATAATTATGCAGGTCGATGATGGGGCCCGTCAGCTCAAAGTTACCGCCGCTGGCACTGTTCACGAGGCGCGAGGGGTCTTTGGCCATGGTCCATTCGGTGATCTCTTTGGTTTTGAATTGTCCCCAGGCTTCGTTGAACGGCACCCAAACCACGATGGAAGGTACGTTATGCAGGGCGTCCATGATGGCGTTCCATTCCTTGCGATAATAGCCTTCGGATTGCGGTGTACGGTCTTTATCGGTCTGGCGGCCCCAGATGCCCGGGCGCATCTCCCAATGGTTGCCAAGGTCGCCGCTGGGCATGTCCTGCCAAACGAGTATGCCTAATTTGTCGCAATGGTAATACCAGCGGGCGGGTTCTACCTTGATATGTTTGCGGATCATATTGAAGCCCATCTCCTTGGTCTTCTCCACATCGAATTTCAGCGCGGCGTCGGAAGGGGCCGTGTAAAGCCCGTCGGGCCACCAGCCCTGGTCGAGCGGGCCATATTGGAAGAGGAATTTATTGTTCAGCATCATGCGCTGGATGCCTGCCTGGTCTTTAGCGATGCCGATTTTACGCATGGCGAAATAGCTGTTCACTTCGTCTACCGCCTTTCCTTTGCGAACGATGCTCATGCGGAGATCATACAGGAAGGGCCTGTCGGGCGACCATAACTCGGGCGACCCGATCTTCAGCACGGCGGTAGCGCCGGGCTCGGCTTCTACTTCCGCAATTACGGCGCCGTCTTTCAACGCGGTATATTTCACCTGGTCTCCTGCCAGGGGTTCACGACAGTAGATTGAACCGTGAGCGTTTGCGCGTCGACATCGGGCGTTTGCCGGACGGCGGAGAGGTATGTACCGGGAACGGTTTCGAGCCAAACGGTTTGCCAGATACCGGTTACGGGCGTATACCAGATACCTTCCGGCTTGCGCACCTGTTTACCGCGGGGTTGAGGCCCCTCATCGGTGGGGTCCCATACCTTCACGACGATCTCCTGCTGTTTGGTTTTCTTCAGGAAGGGGTAATATCTACCGAGAATGGGTCGAAACCGCCTTCGTGCCGGATGGCCAGCTGGCCGTTGATGTACACGTCAGATTGCCAGTCTACCGCCCCGAAATGCAACAGGGTCTTCTTGCCTTTGGCATCCGCAGGGAGCGTGAAAGTTTGTTGATACCAAAGCAGCTTGTCTTTCCCAACGGTTTTGCCAACGCCGCTGAGGGCGGATTCGATGGCAAAGGGAACGAGAATCTTCCCTTCCCATCTTTCCGGGCGGCCGGCATTGCGGGCAGAGAGGGCGTAGTTCCAGAGCCCGTTGAGGTTTTTCCAGAAGTACCGCGCTCGAATTGCGGGCGGGGATGTTCGGGTAATACGTTATCGGTCTTCAGTGTGTCTGCCCAGGGGTGGTGATACGGCCCTTTACGGGTTTCCATTCCTGCGCGTTCGCCATGGAGGCGGCCAGTAACCATACGATCAGTTGCTTCTTCATAAAATGCGATTATAACGCTGGATTCAGTTTTACGGAATTAAGAGGTTTCCGGAGCCGCGCGGAGCTGCACGAGTACGACAAAGCCCTGCCGGAAGGCGGCGAGTGGAGACAAGTACTGCATCATGACGTGGCTGGGATATCGGAACAAAATAGTCATTAATTTTTATATCTTTCCCATATGAAGCCAATAGTTTTTTGCGCATTGCTCTTGTGCGCCTCCACGTTATGCCTGGCGCAGTCGCGCAGCCTTTTCAACGGTAAAGACCTCTCCGGCTGGCATATGGACGTGCCCGACCTTGAAAAGGATTCCTCTCTCCGCATCCCGTTTATCGTCCGCGACGGGCTGCTGGTGAGCCTGGGCACCCGCAGGGGCACCTGATCACGGATTCGCGGCATGAGAATTACCGCCTGGAAGTGGAGTACCGTTTTGCCGGAAAGCCCGGCAACTGCGGGGTATTGGTGCATGCATCCACGCCCAGGGTGCTGTATGGGATGTTCCCCAGGTCGGTAGAGGTGCAGCTGATGCATAAGAACGCGGGGATTTCTGGTGTATCGGCGAGGATATCGCGGTAGACAGCATGGAGGTGTACAGGGGCCTAAAGAGAACTGGGGCGTGGTGGATGGAAAGGAAAGGCGCGTGCGCAACCGGACGGACGGGTCGGAGAAGCCCCTGGGCGAGTGGAACCGGATGGTGATCGAGTGCCTTGGGGATAAGGTACGGGTATGGGTGAACGGGGACCTGGTGAATGACGGCTTTGATGCCACGATGCGCAGCGGCAGTATTGCCTTGCAGGCGGAGGGCGCGGAAGTGGAGTTCCGGAAAGTGCAGCTGACGCCAATTAAAAATTTAACTGCCATAAAGAAGAAATAACGAAAGCCGCGGGTTACCGCGGTTTTTTTGCCCTCATGTAAGATTCTCCTTCCCTCCCGCAACTAACCTTTCAAAGCATTGCAAACAAATGGACGAATCACGATTCCTGGAAGCATTGACGAGCCATCAAAAGATTTTACATAAGATCTGCCGGTTGTACCGTGATACGCCGGAGGACAGGGAGGACTTGTTCCAGGAGATGGTATACCAGCTTTGGCGGGCATGGCCAGGGTATGAGGGCCGGAGTGCGTTCAGTAACTGGATGTATAAGATCGCCTTAAGTACGGCGCTGGTACACTTCCGTAAGCGCCGGCCAAAGGTGGTATACCCGGTGGAGATGCCGGAAGTAGCGGCGCCGGTGGAAGATGACCGGTTGGCGGAGATGCTGGCGGTGTTATCGCCGGCCGACAAGGCGCTGATGGTGTTATACCTGGAGGGCTTGAGTTATGCGGAGATGGCGGGTGTGATGGGGATCTCGGAAAGCAATGCAGGCGCCCGGTTATCGCGGGCACGGCAGAAGATCCGGCAACGTTTTACCTGAAGTATGGGATATGCATCTGGGCTTGTATGTAACAGATGTCCTTCGCGTGACATAGTGTTGATAGGCATGCCGGTATGAGGTATACCGGAACACTGGCCTTCAAATATGACCTGAATGGAATGGAATTACTACAAGTATTATCATTGAATCTAACTTAAATGAAACCTACATGGAAGAATTAAGAAAAGCCTGGCAGGAGATGCCGGCAGACATGACCTCCCCGACGGAATTGCGTCGCATGATACACCGCCATCCGGCGCGTATGCGAATGCGGAGGCAAATGGTGATTGAAATTGTATTATTCGTTGTGTTCCTGTTTGTCTACTATGACTTTTCGACGGTGCAAGACGCCCCTGGTCTGTGAACGCGCTATTGGTAGCAGCAGTAGGCTTAGTGATTGTACAGAATATGGCCGGGTATATATTCAGCCGCAAGTCAATGAACGGGGATCATTTGCAGGAGATGCTGCGCAGGCATGTATCAGGAATGCGATGGTTTGCAGTCACGTCAGTAATAACGAGGGCCGGAATGGTGGTGTGTCTTTTGTTGTTTTTTTGTTCCGGAGTTGTCTGGGACGATCGGAAACTTTGGATTGTGGGGGTTATTGCAGCCATAGCGGCATTTCAAATGGCGTGGCTGGGATGGATGTGGCAAATTCGCATCAGGGATGTTAGCCGGGCGCTGGAAGTGTGACGCTGGCGTTAATACAAGTGGATAGTATAAAAAAACTCCCCGTTACCGAAAACCCGGCTACGGGGAGCAAACGAAAACGGACTTAAAATAGACGCTCGTAGACGTCACATCTGGATAAAAATTGAATAGTCTGCTTATGAGAAAACGTCATGTGCTGGCGGCAACGTTTGTGTGTAATGTGGAAACCGGAACATGAACTTTATAGCCTCCTGTAGACACAGGCAGGCAAATGCTCCAGATCTAATCTAGTACAAAAAATGTCAGATGTATGCATATCTCCGGAGAAGCAATCATGATTCAATGAATAAGACATCAAAGCTCAATGAATAGAATATCCGGCTTTAATATTGATGATCGCTAAGCGAAATGCTTGCTTGCTTTTTGACACATCGAATGTCGGCGAAACGGCCTACAACGGCAGTTAAGCACTTGTTAAGCAATGTGTAAGGATAGAATAATGAATGTGGGAATAATAAACCTTTAAGGTGCAGATATAAGTATAGGTTGGTTGTTGCTTTGAATGCCGGCTGGTACGCAGTTCATCATGTTGGTCGGGTAGTGATTGAGATATAGACCGGAAGCTGGTATCAGCCAGGAAACCATGGTTACCACGAACCTCCGGTCGACAATAGCAACGCTATCCCGCCAGGCGCCTCCGATAGCCAGACAATCCCATGCGCACCTTCCACGCAAAAAGGCTCCACCGCACGAAGCATCCTGCCAAATGCACCGCCTGTTTGCTTCAGGCAAAAGACCCGCTCATCAGGCGTTTCCAGCAGTCCGTCAACTTCCGAAACCTGGAACACCATTGAATAACCATTGGCTTCAACAAAAGGCAGGTCTTCCAACCAAAGTTGCTCCTGGCTCCATCAGCCAGCACCTGCAAAGCCCTGTAAAAAGCCTCCGCACCGGAAGCGCTGAACCGGCTTAAACGAACCAGCCGCTCCGGACCGGCATATGTTAACGCTCCGTTTCCACGGATACCTGTCAGATAGTCCAATTGCATCTTTCAAGTTTAGTATTTTTGCGTTATTACCCAAATGCACAGCATGCCACATTGTTTGATATGGCAACCTCATTAGCTAAAAAAAGAGGCCCGCCAGTCCTATCGGAACATCATCATTACACTGCATTGCTACAATGGTGATTTACCGCGATACGATCTGTTGGGCCTCCGATTTAGATATACAGCGCAAGCAAACCTTTATTGCTGCGCCCCCGATTCCCGCGCTTCCATCTGCGCCAGGCGCTCACTCAAGGCTTCCAGCTTTTTGTTCATTTCGATGATGTAAAGCGATTGCTCCTCCACTTTCTGGAGCAATTTTTATTGATCTCTCCAAGATCCAGTCCATCGGCAACTACCTCCGCTTCAGTCGGAATTTCAGGAAGGTGACGGTATTGGCGGATATATGCTTCCAGTTCATGGAGCGGCATCAGCCGGTATCCCGGATCAAATACAAAATCCGCCCATGCTGCCTGTGTTACCCTCACCTTACGGGCTCCGATCGTTCCTTCTACTGCGAGCTTGTAGGAACCGGGAGTCTTGGTACCCATACCGAAACTACCCTGATTAGTTACCCAGAATATATCTGGCAATAAAGGTGCACTGAGTGCAAATCCTTCCCCTCGAACCGCCGTTAACCGCCATGTACCATTTTGTGTGGACATTGCTATACCTGCCCTCGAAGAAAAATCGTTATCATTGTTTTGTACATGTATACTGGTTGTACCTAAACGATCCCTGCGGGCATGCAATAAATCTTTCGGCACGGTAAACCCGACACCAACATTATTGGACGAATCAAATACCATCCAGGGCTGGCCATACGGAGAATGATTAGAGGTATTACCTCCAATATATGCATAGATTAAGTTACTGTCTACTGCATATGAACCAAAAGCGGCAAGTTTCCCTTTGCCTTTATAGGATAGCCCGAATTCACGGGTCCAGTTACCCGTAAAATCCTGGTCAATCACAATGCCATAAGGATACGGGCCAGGATTAACGACCTTAAGGTTACCCGCTGAGATCGTGAGTTTTTGATCGGGTTGCGTTGTACCAATACCTACAGCGCCGCTGGCAGGATAAATATTGGTGGCTTGCGCAGATACTACTGTGACGCCAAACTTTGTTACGGCGATAACTAAAAACAGCAATCGTTTCATAGTAGGGAATTTTAATTTAATTTTTATTGATGGAGCGGAACTGGTATGATTAGGTTAACCAAACTGGCTTTCATCCCTTCAAAAATATGGCATTTTCTAATCGTTACAATTGCCCGGAATATTGAAATGTAATAATTTAGAGTAAAACCTACAGATATGAATCCCAGAACGCGGGTGAAATGGCAACAATTGCTGCAGATCATGCTCATCTGGTCTATCATAGGGCTGCTGATAGCCCTGTATGACCATTTCGTTTTGCAGACCAGCGGCTCGGCAGGCTTCGCGGCAGACTACTCCTGACGCGATCCATCATCATCAACGTCTCTGCAGGGCTGATGGGGCCATCCTCGGCGGCAGCATCCTCGTCTTCTTCGTCAACGAAAGATTCCGCGATAAATCCTACGCTTATACCATCGGCACCGTCACCATATCATTCGTTTGCGTGATCCTCGTTGTCGGTAAGGTCCTCAGCCAGCTGGACCAGCCAGACATGGCGCGCATGTACAAAAATGGACTGATCTGGGCGGTGGTGGTAGCCATTACGCAGCTCTTCCTGCAGGTCAATAGTAAATTCGGGGCAGGCGTTTTCCGGGATATACTTCGCGGCAAATACAACACGCCCCGTGAAGAGAAGCGCATCTTTATGTTCCTCGACATCAACGCCTCCACCACCATCGCCGAAACCCTGGGCGACAAACGATACCACGCCTTCCTGAAAGACTTCTTCACAGACATTACCAACCCCATCCTCGAAAATCGCGGTGAGATATATCAATACGTCGGTGACGAGGTCATCATCGCCTGGCGGTACCGCGAAGGGTTCGCCGAAAGCAACTGCGTACAATGCTTTTTCGATATTAAAGACAGGATAAACGCACTGCAGGAGAAGTACCGGAGCGTTACGGCATTTTCCCGGAATTCAAAGCGGGGATACATTGCGGGCCGGTAGTGGCCGGAGAGGTCGGTATCATTAAGCGCGACATCACATATTCAGGAGACGTACTCAACACCACTTCCCGCATCCAGGGCATGTGCAAGCAGTTTAACGAAGAGGTGATCGCCTCGGCCGACCTTGTATCTGAGTTACGCCTGGGCGGCGCATTCAACGTCATGACTTTGGGGTCCATCAAACTGAGGGGAAAAGAAAAGAAATGGCCCTCATGGCGCTTAAACCCTTGCGGGTGGCGTAGAGGGCCATCTGCTCCTTATTTGGATTCTGCGTAACGCTTAAAGTTATCCAGTATAGCCTGCCAACCCGCACGTTGCATGTCTTCCGGATTGGTGTCTTCCGGATCGAATGTTTCTACCACCTCGGTCTGACCGTTGTTCTCCGTAAAGGTGATCTTCACCCGGCGCCCATCGCTCATGGTATATTCGATCTTTTCAAATGGTTCCACTGAGTCGTAGATACCACCGAAATCAAAACTGAAAGAGCCGTCTTTCGCAGCCATGGTGGTGCTGAATGAACCTCCTGTTCTAAGGTCGTTGCTGGCTTTGGGCGCATGCCAGTCGTCCGATGCGGCGCACCATTGCTGGATATGTTCCGGGCCGTTCCATAATTCCCAAACTTTTGCTGCGGGTTGCTGGATGGTGCTGCTGATCGTGATCGCTTGTTTTGTAGCTTCCATAGTATTTGTCGTTAAATGGTGAATGTTTCAGTTTTAGTTAGTGTGTGTTTGACGATACAAACTTACGGCACGTTTTGCTGAACCAGCATGTGCAAAAACGACAAAAACAAGGGTAAATACCGACAGCCACTTCCCTTCCCTGATCAGAATAACCGGCTGGAAAACACCGGCGCCGTGGTCCCCAGGTGGAAAAAGTGCTCCATAATGCCTACCACCATACCATTGCCGTCCAGGATAAACCGGAGGGTACCGAAGCCATTAGGCAGCAGCCCTGTCCCCGTTTCCATCCACCTGATACCGGGATTGCCTTTTAAAACAGTAGCCTCACCGTAAGGCAATGCGCTATGGCCCAGGCATCGGGCAAATGTGGTGGTGGTACGCGGTTGGCCATTGGTACCCGGCATGGTCAGCGGTGATTTGTAAACGATCCCATTGTGCACATGTCCCCATAACCAGGCGTAGGGATCTCCGCCCAATGCATCGGTCAACTCGTCCCACAGCGTCATGAAACCCGATGCGTCCCACTGGAACCCGGTATGATGCGTGAGCACGATCGTCCGGGTGGGGTCCAGTCCAGGCTGGCAATCCAGTCTGTCTGCTCCTGGTGCAGGAAGTTCTTCAGGTATCCGGACATGAACGCGTCGCGGGAGGTGCCGAAATAGGCGGAATCCAGTCCCAGTATCGTCCACCCTCCCAGTTTAAGCGCAAAGTAGCTCAACCCCTTCTGAGCGGCGAATGGCGTACCGGCAGACAATAAAGCATCCCCGTAGTAACCGTTCGCCCCGGCGTACATTTCATGATTGGAATTAAGGGTAAAGGCGAGGTTATCAGGATTGCTCGTTTTAGGCCATACGGCCAACAGGTTATTTTGTTCTTCCCCGGGGTTAAAGTAGTGGCCGGCCATGGGGCCGGAAGACGGGGTACCGGAATAATAGACATCCCCAGGTGTATGATGTAATTTGGGTTATGATTGGTCAGCTGCCTGATGACTCCTTTGGCGGGGCTATCGCCTGTTCCCCAGTCCCCAACGATCCCCAGCACAACTTCATACTCGTCTTTGCGGGGCTTAAGCTGAACCGGCGCGGGGTTGCCGGACTGCCAGCCAAACCAGCCGTCTTCCAGGTCGGAAATGATCATATTAAGGAACGCGGCGAACCATCCCTGGTCGTATGTCTCCCATTCGCCGCCGGAAATCACGCTGCCGTCATCATACAACAGCACGTTGGAACAGATCCAGTTGTAATTCGGGGTGGTGAGCTGAGATGCCGGCAGGCTGAGAATGGTCTTGGCGTACCCGGCGTACTGGCGGATCCATTGATCCTTTATCTGGGGGTATTGTTAAACAGGTACAAGACAGTGCCCAGATCGATCGACGCGGAGGCGTCCGGCCATCCCGACGGGGTGGTGGAAGGGTTCCTTGCCAGACACCCTTTTTATTCATGAATTGAATTAGCATATATTCGCTGCATAACAGCAGTTCGTTCAGATACGACAGCTTGAGGAGCGCCGCCGGATCCGCCAGTTTTTGGGCGAAGGCCTCAGGGGATAGTTCCTTTAAAAGCATAATTGAAGAATTATTATCAGGGTAAAAAAATTCAAAATAAATTACATATCAAACTAATTTATACCTTATTTATTTTTGCAATACATGCAGTATCCGCAAATGCGGCCATGGCGGCTGCGTTTGAAATGCTACACGTTAGACCGCAAGCCTGTTGCAGTATACAGTCTGCGGCGCCGGCTTATTTTATAAGTCAAAAATCATCATCAGGAGCGATACGGGAAGAGGTAAATTCTGCACGGAATTTGCTTACTTGCGCACATCCGGTTAAAACCGGGGAACCATATCCGGAACGCAGCATAACACGTTCCAAAGCGTATTTTTTTAACCGTATCAATCCAAAGAAAAACCATGATCAACAAAGCGTTGCAAGCCATCGTGCTGGTTAGTTCATTTTGCCTGGCGCAAACATTTACCAGCTGCACGAAGGAAAACTCTGTCACTATCGTCGATGATTCTGCTCAATCCGGCAAACCACCCGCACCATCCGAAACTACCGCTGGCCGTACCTTTACCGTTACGCCCGATGCTACCGGCTGGCTGTATATCGACAACAAGTCCGGCACTTACAAACCAGGAGACATCATTTACCTGAAAGGCAACTTCAAAGGCGTATCCGTAACCAATCTTAGCGGCTCGGCAGGCAAGCCCATCAGCTTCAGGAATGCCCGCAATACCGTAACCAGGGTGGGCAACCCCGCCTGGAACGGCGGAGCCGGCGCTGCGGCAATGGTATTCACCAATAGCCGCTATATCCAGGTTGCCGGTAGCAAAAGTCCGATTTCATTATTGATGGTTCCACACAGGCCAACCGTCCGGCTTACTTCAACATCAATATATCCGGGATGTCGGATAACTTCGAGCTGGCGAACCTCACCATCCGCAACGGTGGCATGGGCATCGTAGCCAAGACCGGCCCCGTGAAGGAAAACAGGGCCACCTGGTACCCTAATTCCTGGCTCTACAATCTTTCCATCCACGACCTGATCATCGACGGCACCAGCAATGAAGGGATGTACATCGGCCATACCGCTACTTACTGGAATATGACCACCAGTCAACCCTACTACAGCGTACCTCCCAGTTCCTTAATCGGCGTAGACTATGTACAGCCGCTGAAATGGCGCGGGGTAAAGATCTACAACAACCTGCTGAAGAATATCGGGGCAGACGGTTTACAAACCGCCGCTATCGACCAGCTGGAGATCTATAACAACGAGATCACGAACTGGGGCCTCATGAAAAACCCGGACCACAGCGGCGGGCTCCTGGTCGGCGGCCGCACTACCAATACCAATGTGCATGACAATCATGTGCACCACGGATGGGGAGACATGCTCCAGTTCTACGGCAACAGCGAGGGCAACGCCAGGCACGTGATCCATAACAATCTGTTCCACGACAACTACGCGAATGAAGGCGTATCCTTCCGCGGGATGGACGTGAACACGGTCGTGCAGTTTACAAATAATACCGTAGCCCGGCCCGCCGGCAACTGCCTCCGCATGAATGGATACGGAGGAATGATCCAGCTACAGATCATAAACGCCAATGCATTCATTCAGCCAATGGCAACCAGTAGCGGCACCATTTATCCCAAGAACTACATCTATGTGGAAAATGGCGCGCAGGCCAGCGAAGGCACGGGCAGCCTGGCCAACACAAAGATTTCAACCGTTGCGGCTGCGGGCGTAAATGTCAACAACCTTTTCCAGCCTTTGGCGGGCTCCGCCATCGGCACGTCCGGGTACAGAGCGAAATAACCCAATTCTATACAAACGAAACATCCCCTTTTCGGGGATGTTTCGTCTTTATTCCCGGTCGCCGGAAGCTTTTTCCAGCTTTTTTAGTCTTGAATGTAATTCCTCCAGTGTCCGTTGCATTGCGGTATTCGCCTCGTCCTGCTTTAAAATATATAGGGTTAACTCTTCTATCTTTCGTAGCAACCGGCTATCCATATCCCCCACATCGATCCCATCTTTCTTTACTTCCTTCTCCGACGGGATACCCGGCAGGTGGCCGTTTTCCGGATAAATGCGGCCAGTTCGGGGAGCGACGGCAGATCGTACCCGGGCTGAAGGGCATCGTCTGCCCAGGTTTCCTGGGTAACTTTTACCTTTCTGGCGCCGATAGTACCGAGAACCTGGAGTTTATACTGGGGTTAGCCATGTAATCAGGCGCCTGTGCCCCAATGGTTACATTTCCTCCACCGCGGGCAATATGTACATTTCCAGGAGTTTCATAATTCAGATACAGGCTATTATCTGTTCCTTCAGCATTTGATTCCACTACGAGATATCCGTTCGTCGCTCCGCGGATACGCCCTCCGGCCAGTCCGCCAAAGTAAGTAAAATGCCGGTGAGAATTCCCGAAAATGGCGTTAACTCCATCGGCCGCATTTGAAGGCAATGGTACAGCGTTGGTAACATGCAATGCAGCTTGAGTTTGTGGCACCGCTGCTGACGCAATTGGCGCCGCTATCGCCACGCGGCCGCCAAAATTATTGAAGTAAGGCACAGTTACCACCCCCGTACCGGTCAGCGCAGCGTCTATTGTTGTCCAACCCGTGAAATTCACAGGCGTTTCGTCCAACATCCCCGTAGCGAAGGCTCTTAAACTAAATCGCAAAAGTAGTCTTTACTATCAATGAAAATTACCACCTTATTGTTTTCATTTGCAAGCTTGATAAGCGGTGTATAACTACCGAAGGAAGACGCCCGGTAATTGTAAAATACTCCGCTGTAGATATAGTAGTTTAAAGTAATACCGATAGTGGCGGATACGTTTCCGTTTGCACCATAACAGTAGCCTTCCAGAATCAACGTCGGCATTTGGGAAGCATTAGTGAATGGAAGGTTGGTCCGGATCTTAATGCCATTTACAGGTGTACCGTTTGATGCATACACAAGAATGGTGGAATCAAATCTAACCTGTGCGCGGGTCGACAATCCTGCCAACAGGCAGAGCAATAAGAGGTAAGGGATTTTTTTCATGTGGGTTAAATATTTAAGTACGGAATATACGACGGAATCAAGACAATAAAAAACCCGCGCCCCGGAGTCCCTCCCAGGTAGCGCGGGCGCCATTTAAAACAACTCCCCTTAGTTTGGCATCGCTGCCGTTTTGAACTCACTGACAGATCCGTCATCATAGGGAATACGCCAGATCCGCTGGCCCTGTTCCGTCACCAACGACCAGTTTTCAGTTCATCCACATATTTAGGATGGAGATCCTCCGCTCCGTATTCCACGCGCTGACCGTAGCCGGGCGACTGGCTGGAGCCGCAGGTATTGTAACGGCGGTAAAATCCGGATGCCGCATAGAATCGGAATGTTTTCTTTTCTGCGTCGAATACCGCGGTGCCTTTACGGTAGCCCAGCACCTGTTCCCGGCAATAAGCGCTGGTATTGGTCCAGTAGAAATACTGCTCCGCGGTACCATCGGCGGAGAACTTATAGCCGGTGGCTATTTCATAGGCCTGTCCTGCATAGCTGCCGTCGTAGTTATTGAACTGGGTCATGGAAAACGAACCCGTGTGCCAGTATTTCCCTACCATTTCGGCGGGTATGCTCGACGTGGGTAGATTGGGCCCGCCGCCGGGCTTATCGCCGTTCTTTTCGCCGCAGGCTACCGCGGCGATGATCAACAGGGGCATGGCCAGTTGCCTGCAGAAGTTTTTGAGGTTTGGGGTGTACATGTAATGAAGATTGATGGTTTCTGCAGCAAAATTACGCCCGGCAAAGGGGGCCGGATAACCATCAATGCTCATTTTCATGGGTATCAGTACCTAAATCAGCGGGGAGACTGCGAAAAATGGGGATTGTTATGTATTTTCATCAGATCATCAACTAAAACCAAACAGAGAACCCATGAGCAAGACCAACAGACGCAAGTTCCTGGGCACCGCGGCAGCCCTTTGCGCCGGTACCGCCGCTGCCGCCATGCCCGGACAAGGCGATGCCGCCAAAAAGCCGCCAATGTGCCACCACGTATTCTTCTGGCTGAAGAATCCCGGATCAAAGGAAGACCGCGACGCACTGATCGCCGGCGTAAAATCACTAGCTAAAATCCCCACCATCCGCGACCTCCGCGTTGGCGTGGTAGCCAATACCGAAGCCCGTGGCGTGGTAGACAGTAGCTGGGGCGTATCCGAACTGATCTTCTTCGACGACGTAGCCGGCGAAGCGGCTTACCAGTGCACCCTATCCACCAGGAGTTCATCAAAAAGTGCAGCCACCTCTGGGAAAAAGTAATCGTGTACGACGCGCTGGAAGTCTAGCCTTCCGTACTATAAAGAAAATCCCCTCCCGGCTAAGCCCGGAGGGGATTTTTCGTGTACGGCCGCGGAAAACTAGCGGATGTACCGGCCGAGGGCTTTCCCGGCCATCTCATAAGCTTCGGAAATACGTTCCCCGGTGTCGAAATCGTTGTCCCAGAATGTTCTGCCGGGCGATTTTTCAAGCGTGCCTTTGGCCACCACTTTGTTGTGGTCTGCCGTTTCAACGAGGAGGAACTCGCCGCTGATGTAAGCGTTCTTGCGCACAACGCCCACGTTGAAACCAGGTTCGGTGAACGAGGTATTGAAAATGAGGGTGTATTTGGCCTTGTTGGCGAATTTGAGGTCCGTCGATTTTGTGAAGAGCTCTTCGAACTTAGGCTCAAAACGCGACTTGCGGTCGTCTACCCAGGCCTTGGCCCAGGTGTCGCCACGGCCGGCCTCTTTCTTGTTCAGGTCTTTAACCCTGCTGTTTACGTAATCGGCTTCCTTGTCGAACTTGCCGACCTTCATGTTGTCGTACGTAAACTCGATGTTGATGTCTTTTTCATTTTTCAGCACGTCGAGGCTGCCTTCTGTGACGCGGATGCGCTGGGCATTGGCTGCGGTCGCCAGCATGAGGGCGCCTGCCATGCACATTACCAAACGTAATGCTTTCATTGTTGATGAGGTTTTTTTGGAGTTGAACAATTACAATTAATTGTCCTAAGGTACAAAGAAAGCCATATTCCCGCTCAACCCACAGGCGCGTTTAACAAAGCGGACTTTCCGGTAGCCGAAACGTTGATTTCAGCTACTGAATTGTAAACACGGGCACTTTAAATACCTATAGGTTATTTTAAACCCGTTCATTATAACCTGAGGTTATGCAGTATGCGTATAAATGATTTGCCCTGAAGGCAGGAGCGCGGTACATTTGAGTCGTAAAATTCAAACTTATGCGCATGCTTACCGATCCTGCGTTCTTACGTTGCAAGTACACCAGCTACCTCCTGCTGGCGGGCGCTTTCCTGATAGCGCTGTGTATCCTGTTGAAGACTGGCATGATCGGTCCTTCCTCCCCTGCCCCGGCCGCTACCTCCGTACTGACATCCGGAGTTGCCCGCTGATCCGATAACCTTCCATTTTCTTTCTGCTGATTTCCTCCTTTGCAAATCGTACTTTTACCTCATGTTCGATTTCAGGTTAAAGGTATTCCATACAGTCGCCAAAAGGCTCAGCTTCACCAAGGCGGCGGAAGAGTTGTTTATTTCGCAACCTGCCGTTACCAAGCACATCCATGGACTGGAAGAGCAGCTCGGCATTGCGCTGTTCGAGCGTATCGGCAACCGTATCCGGCTTACTCCCGGCGGCAAACTGCTGCAACAATACGCCAGCCAGATCTTCCTCCTGTATGGGAATATGGAATACGACCTGCATCAGCTAAAACAGGATTCCGGGGCTCCTGAACATCGGCGCCAGCTCCACCATTGCGCAATACTTCCTGCCCGGCGTCCTGGCCCGTTTTAACCAGGAACAGCCCGCTATCCGCACCTCGCTCATCAACGGCAACACGGAACAGATCGAACAGGCGCTGCTGGATAAAGACATCGAAGTCGGGATCATCGAAGGCGTTTCCCGCAACCCGCAATTGAAATACACCGAACTGGCTAAGGACGAGATCGCCCTGATTTGCAACGCCCGCTTCAAAGCCCCGGCAAAGGCCCCTCACCACGGAGGAGCTGCGCAAAATCCCCTGCTGGTCCGCGAACATGGCTCAGGCACGCTGGAAGTGATTATCGATGAGCTCAAAAACTGGGCCTCAAACTGACCGACCTCAACATCCTCATGCATATGGGCAGCTCGGAAGGGATCAAATCCTATCTCCGGGAAGCCCCCTGCGCCGCATTCCTCTCCCTCCGGGCGGTGCAGAACGAACTGGAAAGCGGCGTCCTGAAAGTGCTGCCCATCAAACAGTTCAAACTCATCCGCAAATACCACTTCATCCACCCACAAGGCCAACAGCATAAACTCGCCCAACTGTTCATGAAGTTCGCCAAAAAGCAGGCCGACTAAAAAATCCCTGGCAACTTGCGCTGCCAGGATGGAATCACTTCAGGAACAGCAATCAGGAATGCCCTGTGATGGTGCACCAGCCACCGCTGACGCCCGGCGGGATCTGGAAGTAATACGCCACGCCGGAAATATTGATGGCGTACGTAACACCGCTCGTCAACGTATAGGCCGTACCGAACCAACCCACCGACGTGTACGCAGTCGGATCAATCACTTGTGAAACGCCCATAAACGTGACGGTCGTTGTCCAGGATGGCGGCGCCTGCATGGGCCAAACGAGCGATATCCCCGGAAGCCCGCTGTGGTAAAAGATCTGGAATGTCACTGATAACGGCCAACCGGCAGGCGGAGGCGCCATCATTTTCTTTGCCACCGGCGCGGCGGTAGCCGGGGCATGGGTCATAGCAGTGATGGAAAAGCAAAACAATGCCAAAGAAAGGGTCAGGATTTTCTTCATAGTGGAGTTAATTTTGATATACGCCAACCTACGTATTTTTCTTCTCACAACTACCGCTATCGGCCGATAATCCATGACCTTCGTAGAATCGTCCATCCTTACGCTAACGACTATCTGTTTATCAACGCTATAAACCTTTTTTCCGTCATAAAACAAAAGTAAAGCACAAGTAAACACGCCGTGAAAATTTGTGACGTAGTCCGGCAATTGCCGGGACGTACTCCGTCGGAAGTAGTGACGAAACGCATTTTACCTGACGATGTCAACTACCTGATGCCTATTCCGCCAGCATCGCATGAACCATCGTCAAACCTCCGCTCATCCTCCGTCCATCCTCCGTCCAAACACCGTCAAACCCTTGCCACCACTGGACGCCGACGGAGGATGGACGGAGGATGAGCGGAGGATCCACTGAAAATCAACGCAATAGCAGTTTCATTAAATATGAGTTTTGTCACGTTTTGGTCAGACAGAGAACATCAAACCATCATCAATCCTTCAGTGATCCTTCAGTCAAACACCCTCAAACCTAAGCCAGCACTGACCACCACTGAAGGATCACTGAAGGATGTCAGTAGTTTATGTTAATGCAAAAAGCCGCGCCCGGAGGCACGGCCTTGTTTGCAGGAATCATGTTTTACAATGCTTCCGTCGTCGTCTGAAGCGCCAGATTTGTCCAATCCGGTATTTTGATCCGCAGCCTGTGATCGTTCGGCAGGCTGACCTGGATTTGTTTTTCAGCAGGTTTATCTGAAGTTGAGATGGCAGTGGTCGCGAAGATCTGCACGTTGCGGAGGCCGTGGCGGTTGCCGAAATCCAGCTCATCCAGCTCCGGCGACACGTTCATTTCGCAGGCCTTGCCCGCGCCTGCGGCGATGCCGCTTATGGTCAGGGCGCGGACCTGGTCGCCCACGAGGCGCGAGCAGGTGAAAGTGAAAGGTTTCTCTTCCGCCATCGCAATGCTGACCTGCGAAGCGTCGGAATTCATCTTCAGTTCGTCTACCTGTCCCGGTTTTGTCTCCACGCCTTCCAGCTTAATTGTTGTACCGTCCGGCAGGATGGAGTTGTAGGTATACAGTCCTTTCCCATTGCCCACGATCCGGCGAGAGGGGCCGCGCCTTCCGGCAACATATACGCCCCTTTTGCCAGGAAACAGGGCATGGAACCGGGAATGCCGCTCAGCAGTTTTCCGTTCACCAGGCCTGTTTTACGGCCCTTAACGTCGGTAATCTCCAGGTCTGCGGGGCTTAGCAGGAAGTCGATCACAAACCGCGTGAGACCGAAAGCGCCGGTAAACGGCATATCGTGATCGCTGTACAGGTAGGCGCCATTGCTCATATTGCCCAAGGTGATCCCTTCCGCGCTGGACACCTTTATTTCGGGCTTATTCCCTTTCACATGATAGTCGAAGTGCAGCTTGTCTTTCTCTTTACGGAACTGAATGTAGCAATCCGGGTTGGTGGGATGATTGCAATCCCAGCAGTACAGCTTCACGTCATGCAGATCATCTATCGTCGTGGTTTTCGCCGCATTGAGCTTTGCGCCCTTATGGCCTGCCGGGTATTGGAATTTATAGGGCATGATGCAATGCGTGGAACCCAGTTTGCTGAAATATCCTTTATCCCAGACCGCGCCGGAAGGAATGAAGAACAACAACGGCGCCTGGTCGCCATCGCAACCCTTCAGGAATACCGTTTCGATCAAACGGGCAGTGGCTTCCACCATATCAATCCCTTTTTGGCTCTGGTCATGAAAATGTATGAGGCTGTCGCGGCTCAGCAGGCGACCATGCACGGCAGTGAATCTGGCATGCAGCTTGGCTTTCGTTGTCACGAAGGCATCGTTTTCCCCTTTCCAGAACTTATCGGCCACGAGGCTCGACATCGAGGTGCAGAAACCCGTCGCCAGTCCTCCTTTATCTTCGCCCAACAGGTACTTTTCATAGAACTTATAGAATGCACCGGTGAGCAGGGGACGTTTAAAGAACATAAACCCTACTTCCGATTTGCCGAACGTTTCTTTGAACGTTGCCATGGTAGGCACGCCGTCTTTGAAGTTCGCAAACGCGAAGTTATGCTTACCGTATTGGAAGGGAATCCCCAGCTCCAGGACTTTCTTCGTCGACTTTACGTTACTGGTCATTCCATCCGGGTTCCGCACCGGATGAGCCATTCATTCTCTTTTACATTCGCCGCGTCTTTCGGGACCAGGAATGCGATGGCTGTCTCCGTAACGGTCGTCACCACGGCAGCCTTGCCATTGATGAGCACTACCGCGCCTTTAACGAAGGCCTGTCCGGTCAGGGGCATTACTTTTTCCGGGTACAGCACTTCCGGTACTTTATCGATCCAGGGTTTGGCCCATACGGAGAAGGGATTGCTATACACTTTATCCGCCGCGCGAAGCACCCGCACGATGTGCCTGCCGCCTCCCAGTTTTGCAGGCAGTGTAGCCGTGATGGACTGATCGGCGTTGAGCGTGGATTTCAGGTTAGAGTAATTTTCCATCACCACTTTATCTCCTTTCGCGAATGCCGTGCCGCTGATGTTGACCTTATTACCGGGGAAAGCATATGCCGGTTGTATTTCAGTAATGAAAGGCCGGCTGAGCAGCGCTTCCCATTCGTCTTCCGTAAAAGAGTAAAACTCCAGCGAACCGTTTACGCCGGCTGATTTGCCTTTCGCGCCTGACTTACCAGGTTGACCTTGTGCGCCGGGTTGCCCGTCGCGACCTGTGGCACAGGCGCCTACGTTCCCGGATTTACCGCCGCGGCCACCGGGTCCGCCGTCACCGCCTGCGCCGCCATCGCCAGGAACACCGCCGGTAACCAAGGGCGTAAAGACGCTGCCGTCGATCGCTTTCTCCAGCGTGCCATCCGGCACTGCGATGAGAATGGTACCCGCATCGCCGCCGTTTCCGCCGCGGCCACCGTTGCCGCCCGGGCCGCCATCACCGCCATGCCCGCCGTTGCCTGCGGGGTTCTTATAATGGCAGCGGTTTTTCCAGATGTTCTGTTTGCCTTTTTGTCCATCGGCGCCGTCTCCCCGCTTCCTCCACGCTGTCCTTTACCACCTGTGCCGCCATCCTGGCCACGCAAGTCGAAATTGGGCACATTCACCAGTTCCCGCACCCAAACCTCTACATGAGGCGCGGGACGGCCAATACCGCCGTCCACACCCACGGCCCCGCGTTTACCGGGTTCGCCGTCGCGGCCATGAATAGTTCCCGGATGGTGACGATGCCATGGAGGCTTTGTCCGTCGAGCGAAGCGTCATCGGGGCGGTTGGCCGGTTTGCCTTTGGGGCATGACCAGGTGATGCGTGCGTTCTTACCGCAGATCAGTTTATCCGCGATAATAGTGAGCGTATGAATTTCGGGCAAGATATCGATGGTGGTGTTCGTAAGATCCAGCGTACCCGCCATGATCACGGCCGTATCCGCCTTGATCTTTCCGCCAGCTGCGGGAAGCGGCTTTCCTGTTTTCAGCTTGCCGAGGATATGCCCGCCTTTACCGATCTGGTAGCGCGCCTTCTTCAGCGCCAGCGGTGCAAAATCGGTTAGTGACTGGATGCCGAACTGCTGGCGGATCTGCTTGATGTGCTCCAGCATGGCGGCAGTTTCCGCGAGATCGGGCTCTACCTTCACCTGTACTTTTCCACCGAACTTCTTTTTGAACTTCTCTTCGAGTTTCTTTGCCAAAGCTGCGCGGTCGGCCAGCTGTTGCGTGCCCGGCCTGAATTTGAGCAGGTAATTCTCTTCCATCGTATCGCCGATGGAGAGATGGTTTTCAATGGCGGGAACTGTGTTCCTTTTACGCCGGGAAATGGTTTTTTCCATTTGAATCGTTTTCATGTGGATCTTTTTTGGGGTTGATGAATTAAAAAATTGTTGCGGTTAACCAACGGGAGCAAAGATGTTGAACCGGAGTTTTGAAAAACTACCGGAATTAATCAATGGGGAGTTTGAGTTAACGGTAACTACAGGACGGGTATCTGAAGGCATAAAAAAAGCCCCGGGGCGGGGCTTTCCTGTCAGGCATGGTTTCCTTATTTGACCTCGTATGGTAATGTCAGTTTTGCCGGTTAATGTTCAGGATGTTGGGATACAAAGGCATGGATGTAGGCCGCTGTTAAACCGGGGTATTGGTGATGAGGTCCATGCCCTGCACGGGGATAGACGATCACCTGCGTGGTGGGTAGCTGCCGGTTGAGGGCGAACCAGTTTTCTGGCGGGAAACAGATTTCATGATCGCCGGAAATGACGAGAACGGGGATAGCCGTATCCTTCATCGCCTGCAGGAATGGCTGGGTTTCCGAACTGAACTCCTCCCCGCCTTTCCCATAAAACGCCCAGTGCTCCGGCTTCACCGGCGCATCGCGTTCTGCCGTGCGCGCCCGGATGCGGTCGTGGCTCCGTTGCGCGGCCGCAATACTGTCTGCATCAGCGGGTTCGAAGAAGAGGATCACTTCGTCGTTGAAGTCATTGACGGGCTTATAGGCTACTTCCAGGAAAAGCGGGTCCAGGTCGTATGCCGGGGCCCGGGCGGGCGGGTGCCCAGTAATATCACCTGGCGAACGCGCTCGGGAAAAAGCGCCATCACCGTTTGTGCGACCCATCCCCGAAAGACCATCCCAGTAACAGGAAGCGCCCGAGCGAGAGAAAATCGGCCAGCGCGGTAACGTCAGAAGCAAAGGCGGTGATGCTTTCATGGGGCTCACCGGTGGAGGAAGCCATTCCACCATAATCGAAATAAAAGAGCTGGTAGTTTTCCGCGAGCGCGGCAAGAAAGGCGGGATCCCAGTCGTCGAGGTTGCCGCGGAAGCGCTGACAGAGGATGAGGGGCGGCCCCTGCCCCAGGGTGCGGTAAGCCAGCCTGCGGCCGTTGGTTTCCGCGAAGAGCGTGGGTGCAAGCGCAGCTGCTTCCTGACCGGGCGTTAAGGTTATAACGGATGTTTGCATGACCGAAGGTTTGTTGCCATACAAATGTCCTTACTGCTATGCGGAAAGGAAATGGAGATACGCTACCGTCTGATGTATAAATGCAGCAAGGATTCCCGGCTCTAAAAAGCGATACCGCGACATGCAGGCATGCGCGGTACAGTAGCCCGGCAGTGCCGGGGTATGCTATTTTAATGATCGTTAAAGCTCAGCATTCGGAGTAATCCGAAGAGAAAGTACCGTTAACGGCATACAACGAACCGATACGGATCTCCGTACCGTCGGCCAACCGGAACCAATGGTCTCCTTCCTTGTCGAAGAGTTCGGCGATGAGGCCGTTAGCGCGGGTTACGCCGTTGTCTTCGTACAGTACGGATGCTTCCTGCTTATCTGCGAACAGGGTTTTGATCTGCTCATAGAAAGAGCCTTTTGCCGGGAGTGTTTGTCGGGTGTCCATATCCTAAAATTACGAAACCCCTCGATGCCGGAAACGCCCGGATTGTGGGGCCGGTGTCATATTTCGTGGTTGTAAAAAACAAAGCCGCCTTCAGGGGCGGCTTTGTATATGTTGTACGGGCTTACATTATTCAACTTCAGCAGTATTCAGTTCGATGTTCTTCGCATTTCGCCCTCTCAGCCTGATATTGAGCAGCTCCACGATGAGGGAGAAGCCAAGGCAGGAGTAGATGATGCTCTTGCTTACTTCCTGGTGGAACCCGCTGGCGATCAGTACTACGCCGATAACGATGAGGAAGGTCAGCGCCAGCATCTGCAGCGTAGGCTGCTTATTGATGATGCGCGTAACCGGGCCGGCGAATAGCATCATGATGAGGATGGAAACGATCACTGCGATGATCATGATGATGACGTTCTCCACGAGCCCCACGGCAGTGAGGATCGAGTCGAAAGAAAAGACGGCGTCTACCAGCACGATCTGGAACAATACCGCTCCGAGGCTCTGGAAGGTCTTCGTCTTCTTATCGCCGGCATGCGATTCGGAGAGCTTATGGTGGATCTCCAGCGTGCTTTTCACAATGAGGAACAGACCGCCCGCCAGCAGGATAATGTCTTTCCAGCTAAGCGGTATGGAGGTTCCGTTGATCCACTTAAAATCGACCACCGGGTCTTTCAGACCGATGATCCAGTTGATACATAGCAGCAGCGCTACCCGGAACACCATGGCGAGGCTAAGGCCGATGTTACGGGCTTTGCGCTGTTGATGAGGCGGCAGTTTACCTGCTACGATGGAAATAAAGATGATGTTATCGATCCCCAGCACGATCTCGAGGAAGCAGAGCGTCAGCAAACTGATCCAGACGCCCAGGTCGGCGAAGTCGGGTGTAATGAATTCCATTTATAGGTTTTTATAGTGTTTTCTCAGTCGAAATCGAAAAAGTCGCCCAGGAAGCCTTTTTTCTTCTTGGGAGATTTGTGGCGGTCGTCGTAATAATCCTTGTCGCGGCGCTCGTCGTACCGGCGGTGCTCATCGCGGTTACGGTCGTCAAAACTGCGGGGCTCGTCTTTGGCACGGCGCTCTTCGAATTCCAGCAGTTTGTCCAGCTCACCTTTATCCAGCCATACGCCCCGGCAATTGGGGCAATAATCGATCTCCACGTTGTTGCGCTGCGTCATGAGCAACGTTTCGTTACAATTCGGGCATTTCATCGTAAAACGATTTATAAGTTACTGAAAATAAATTATCCCGGCCCGCAGACATGCAGAAAAAACCGGGCCGTTGGCTAATAGCAATAAGACTGTGGAGGGATCAGTACAGGCTGTACCGGTGAAGATGGGCGTAATAGGCAGGGCGTGGCCATGCTACCCCGTTGCGCTGGCGGTCAGCGGTTGTTTGTTCCGGGCAGACAGCCAGGCCCGCTGGTTCGTGTTGCCTGCGAACCTGCTGGCGTGCTGCTTGCGCCTCCAGCCGGAGGCTGACCTGGCAGGCTTCGGGGATTTCGTTTTCGTGATGAATGGATTCGGGCGCACGTGCCATAAGGCGGCCCATGCCGTCTGGCGTAACGTCGGGCATAGCGCTGACCAGGCTCAGCAAAAGCAGTAGCATGATGCGGAACCGGGCGCCCTGGGTGATATGTCGCTTTGCGTTAAGCATAGGCCATGACAGCGAGCAGCTCCCGTTGGAGGGATTGCCCTTTGTCTTCGTTATACCATTTCTGGATGTCGGTTTTCATACGCTCGAAGTCGGCGTTCTCGGCTTTCAGCTGGTCGTACACCGCCTGGCAGCCCGCGGGTCGTGGCCCCCAGGTAAACAGATCGTTCCCTTGCGCATCGCGGGCAATGAGTTTGGGGATGGATTTGGTACCATTGGTCAGGTATTGCCCGATGAGGAACGGCTGCTGGTCGCGCAGCTGGTATTCGGTGGTCACCAGCGGGTTGAGCGCGGCGATCATTTCGAAGAACGGGATGTTGTGGGCCGCATCCCCGCACCAGGGCTCGGTAATGATGATCCAATGCTGCGGCTGGGTGATCCGGGCCATCGCTTCGCGCATATCCGTGGTAATGGCGCCCGTTTTGAACCAGCGTTGCTGCCGTTGAAAGTTCAGCCGGGCATAATTGAGATAGTCCGGGTTGTTGTAAGGCGCAGGCGGTTCGGGATTGTTAATGATGTGCTCAAAAATCAGCAGGTAATTCGCAAAATCCATATCACAGTTCTTTTAGGCAGGAATGCCGGATTTCTCCAGCCATCCCCGATGATCCTTTTAAATGCGACGGCGGCGTTGTGCACCTGCACCTGCCAGTCGTCGGCAGCGTTGCCGTCTGCCCCGTCGGAAATATACTTCAGGCACAGGAAGGAATCCCCTCCTTCCGCGCGATGAGGGCAAGCGGATAGGCCTCCATGTCGATAACATTGTAGTCGTCGGTTTTATGGTCCATCTCGAAACTGTCGCCCGTGCCGCAGATGCCCTGTGGCAGGCCGGGAACGGTAAGACCGTATTCAAGGACGGGCGCTTCGCCTGAAAGGGGCGTCTCGTACAGCTGGAATCCCAGGCCCCGGACGTCCATATCCCGCTGGATGAACCGGGTACAGCATACTACCTCACCGCGGGCGATGGTGTGGCTGCCGGCAGAGCCGAGGTTCACGATGAGGGAGGGGCGGTGCGATTGCAGGTATTTGGTAAGGTGATAGGCGGCGTTGACTTTCCCGATCCCCACGATGAGCGGGTGGTACTGATCAAATTCCCCTGCCGCTTCAGACTCCAGGGCAAAGACCAGCAGTGGCTCCTGCTGTATAAGCCCTTTGATATTATCCAATCCGTTGCCGTCGTTCATATTCTGTTTTCTAATGATATCGTTCCGAAAAACCGATCACAAATTTACAAAATTAACCGCAAAAGGACGCGGTTTAACGTTTCGCTAACGTTGATCTCAAACCGCTAATTTTCAGTACATTTAGGGTAGCAAAATCATCCGCAGGAAGCATTTATCATCACCCCATCGGAGCACAACAGCATCAACCTGCAATTATCGCCTGCGGAGCAAATCCCATCAATATGCCAAAATATGTCATCGAACGCGATCTGCCCGGAGCCGGTCAGTTGACTGCGGACCAGCTGCATGCCGTTTCCCAGACCTCCTGTAACGTACTGAACAGTCTCGGCACCCAGATCCAATGGATCCACAGCTATGTCACGGGCGACAAGATCTTTTGCATCTATCTCTCCCCAATGAGGACCTGATCCGCGAGCACGCAAAACAAGGCGGTTTCCCCGTCACCGCCATACACCAGGTGCATGCGATCATCGATCCGGCAACGGCAGAATAACAGTTAGGCCATAAAAAAGCCCGCGGCACAAAGCCGCGGGCGTAAATGGCGGAAGGCGGCGGGTTACCAGCCTTCGTTCTGGACCATTTTGGGGTTGGCATTCAGTTCGTCCAATGGAATTGGCCAGCGGTAATCTCTCTTTGCGTCGAATTTGCGGACTTCCACGATCACCGGCTTACCGGTCTCGGGATCAACCGCGCCTTCCAGCGAACCATCGAGCACCTGGGGCCCAATCTTCCACCGGCGGATATCGAAGAGCCGCTGCCCTTCAAAGGCTAATTCCACCTGCCGTTCGCGGCGTACCAGTTCACGGAGTTTTGCCTGTGAGTTGTAAACCGCTGCATTAACTTTCGGCATGCCCGCGCGCTCGCGGATCATATCCAGGTATTTGATCACATCGGGATGTTGCCACTGCCCGTCTTCTATCAGCGCTTCCACCCTGGTGAGCAGGATTTCCGCGTAACGTATGATCATGAAGTGCAGGCGGCCGCTGTAGGTGGAGCTGGCGTCTTTGGGATCGAGGTATTTTTTCATCCAGAATCCGGTAAGCGTTGATTGCGGCTGACCTATCATGTCTGCGTTACCCGAGGTACGGTCGAACGGCATGAGCTTACGGTTCACGAATGTCTCGCCGGGCAGCAATACCGATGCGCTCAGCCTGGGATCACGGTTATTTTTGAAAGCGGGGTCTGCGCGGTAGATATTGAAACTGTCTGTACCTAGTTCCTGTATCGTCTTACCCTGGCGGGTTTCATAAGTATTTACGATAGCCGCCGTGGGATTGGTGGTTGCCTGGCAGCCGAGGCTCTTGGGCGCATTGCGGAAGAATACTTCCGACTGCGCGCCGCTGCGGAACAGGATGCGTTCCTTGTTCACCATCGCGTTGTAGGAAAACAGGTCCGCATAGCTGTTTACATTGGCGGCGGCAGCCTTGTGCAGATCATATACGCCCAGCCCGATTACCTTATCTGACGCTTCGGCGGCTTTCTTCCAGTTGCCGGCGTTGATATACAGGATCGCCTGCATGGCATAGCAGGCGCCTTTGCTGATGCGCCAGGCTTCATCGTCGGAGTAAGACGGCGGCAGACCCGTGGCACAGGTGTCCAGCTCAGCGCCGATGAAGGCAACGATCTCTTCCTTAGACCGCTTGGGCTGGAATGCTTCTCCCGGCGCCAGCGTATGGTCCACGATGGGGATCTCCCGTACATAAGGAACAGCTCCAGGTGATACCAGGCCCGGAGTGCGCGGGCTTCCGATGCATAGCGCGCTTTCAGTTCGCCGTTCTCCACGTAGGCTTTCTGGTAATGCTCAAGGAAACGGCAAGCCTTGCGGATATTATTGTAGTTGAGGGTATAGAGATCACGGGCGGAGCCGGTCTGGCTGTTGGCCAGGCCTAGCGGATAATTCCGCCAGTCGCCGAAGTTACCGCCATGCACGGCTTCGTCGGTCATACCGGCCATGTGCATACGTGCATTGGTGAAGTAGGCGTAGGTACCGCTGGGCAAACCGCCGTATAGGGCGCCCAGCGCACTGATCAATTCGGATTCGAGGTTCCACCACTTTTCGTCGGTAGTAGCGGTGGGATGATCCTGTTCCAGCAGTTCTTTTGTACAGCCTGCGCCAAAGGCGGCCAGGCAGACAAGGAGGAGTATGATGCAGTTTTTTTCATGTCAATCAGTTTATCAGGTTAGAAACGGACGTTCAGGCCGGCGGTAAAGGTGCGCATGACGGGATAGGTGCTTTCATCGCCACGGCTTTCAGGGTCCATCATCTTCACTTTGGTGATGGTGATGGGGTTCTGTGCGTTGACGTAGAGGCGCAAATTGCTGAGCTTGATGCGGCTAATGAGGGACTGCGGGAAGTTGTACCCTACCTGGAGGTATTTCACGCGTAAGAAGGCGCCGTTGACCATCCAGAAATCGGAGCCCAGTCCGTTGACTCCCGGCGAGGGCCGCAGGCGCGGGAAGCGGGCGTCGGTGTTTTGGGGTGTCCAGTAATCGAGGTGCCATTGCATGGGGTACCGCCTTCACCGGTCACGTTCAGTGGCAGGGCGATCCGGCCGGAGTAGAACACAGGTACTTTGCCGATGCCGGTAAACAGTGCTTCGAAATCAAAGTTCCGAACGCGCAGGTTCAGGTTGGCGAAGTAGTTGCTATAGGGGTCGGTTGCGCCCAGCATCACGCGGTCCTTGTCATCTATCTCTCCATCGCCGTTCTGATCGAGGTATTTAATGTCGCCCGCCTCCTGGCCTGCAAAAATGGGTACGCCCTTGTCTATATCCGATTGCTGAAGGAGCCCGTCTGTCCGGTATCCAAAATGCTGCGCGAAATCGTATCCTTCTTTGCGTATGATGCCGCCTTCGATGAGGGGTTCTGCGCCAATTTGAGGAGCGTAGTTTTATTACGGGAATAACCCACGTTCACACTCAGGTTAATACCTTCCGCCAGATCGCTGTTGTACCCCGCCTTGATCTCCCATCCCACGTTCTTCACCTCACCAATGTTGGTCGCCGTACTGCCGATAGCGGAAGTTAAGGTAGGCGCAGGGCGCAAAATGAGGTCGCTGGTCTTTTTATTGTACCAGTCGAACGTAATGTCCAGTTTATTCTTAAAGAAACTCAGGTCCGCACCGAGGTCGGTGATGTGGATGGTTTCCCAGGTGATGAAGGGATTGCCGAATGTGTTCTCGGCACCATTGCCGGCGTTGATGGTAGACTGATATTGATAAGGATCGATGTTGTTATTGCCCAGTCCGCCATAGGAGGCCCGCAGCTTAAACTGATCGAAGACCTGAATGTTGTCCATGAACTTTTCGTTCTGCACGTTCCATCCCAGCGCTACAGAAGGAAGTTACCCCATTTGCGGCCCGGCGCGAACAGCGAGGAACCATCGCGGCGGATGCCCGCTTCCAACAGGTAGCGGTCGGCATAGCTATAATACAGCTTACCGAAATAGGATATCAGTCCTTTCTCCGTCCAGGCGTCGGAATTGGTCATTTCGCGGGAGTAACCGGCGATGGCGTTCACACGATGGTCGCCGATGGTGCGGTCATAATCCAGGTTGCCACCGATGTAATAGTAGCTGGAGCGATTGGTGGCCCCCGCTGTTTTCACCGCCGTAAAGTCGCGGCCGGTCTTCTGGTTGGTGAAGTAATCGAAGAAGATGTAAGAGTCGCGGTCCTGCTTGTCGGCGCCGGAGGATACGCGATAGCTGAATTGTCCTTTCAGGTTGAGGCCCGGGATGAGCTCCCATTTGGGGCGCAGGTTGATGAGCATTTCATCACGGATGCGCTCCGTGAACCCGCCTTTTTCCAGGTTGGCAACGGGGTTCCAGCTTTCGCCGTAGTTGCCGTAATAAGTATACCCCGGCCGCTCCGCCTTTTCGGGATATTTTGCGGCGATGGTAGGAGGCGCCTTGTACGTCCACGCCATCAGCTGCCCTGTGCCGTAACCCCAGTTATAAGGCTCACGCTGCTGGTCGCGGGAAGCGAACAGGTCCATGTATACCACGATGTTCTTGCGGAGGTCTACGCTGGTATTGGCGCGCATATTTGCCCGCGTGAAAGAGCCCAGGGCGATCATGCCGTCTTGCTTGAGGTAGTTGGCGCTGAGCGCGAAACGCGCTACGTTGTTACCGCCGGAAACAGCCAGGAGTGACTGGTAATATTAGCCTTTTTGCGGAATACCAGGTCGTTCCAACGGGTATCGGGATAATGGACAGGATCGTCTCCCTTAACGGTGGCGTCGATGACATCCTGGTATAAACAGGGTCGCCGCCGGTATTGGCAGATGCTTCATTCAGCATGCGCATATATGTTGCGGCGTCCACGAAATCGGGGATGTAGGGGAAGACTGAAAACCGGTGTATACGTTGTACTGCACATCAACTTTGCCCGGTTTGCCGCGCTTCGTGGTGATAAGGATGACCCCGTTGCCGGCGCGTGCGCCATAGATGGATGCCGCCGCCGCATCTTTCAGCACGGTGATGCTTTCTACGGTATTGGGATCCAGCTTGTTCATATCGAAGGGAACCCCGTCTACCAGCACCAGCGGTTCGGCGCTGAGGAAGGTGCCTACGCCGCGGATCTTGATCGCCGCAGCATCGCCACCCGGAAGCCCGGAGCCCTGAGACACGGAAATCCCCGTTACGCCGCCCTGCAGCGCCTGTGAAAGCTGGGTGATGGGCTTATTCTGGAAATTGGAGAGGTTTACGGTGCCAACGGAGCTGGCCAGGTGCTTTACCTTTTGCTGCGAGAATCCCGTCACCACCACTTCGTTCAGCCCGCTGACATTTTCTTCGAGCGAAACGGTAAGGTTTTCGCGCTGGGCATTGACGGTGTACTCATATGGCTTGAAGCCCGTGTAGGAGAAAAGGAGCGTTTGCCCTGGGCTCACACGGATATCGAAATATCCGTCCACATCGGTGACCATGCCGCGGCTGGTCCCCTTAATGAGCACATTCACGCCCGGCAGCGGAGTGGGCGGCTCTTTGGTATCGAATACGCGGCCGCGCAGGCGCATGGAGTCTTCACGCGGCGCCGTGGTGGCGGCTATTACAGGTAAAGGAGCGCCGGTGAGAACGATCACCTGTTTGCCGCGCTCGGTAACGTGCAGGTTTAGCTGGCGGCCTACCTGCGTCATCACTTCCTTTACTGTGGCGTTCTGCATCTTTACGCTGATGCGACGGCGGATGTCGATCTCGTCGTTGTTATAGAAAAAACGGTAACCCGTGTTGGATTCCAGGTAATCCATGAAACGGTCCAACGGGATATCCGTGAAATTCACCTGTATCCGCTTTTGCGAATACCCGGTGGCAGACACCGGAGGAACAGCAGCACCAGGAAGGAAGTCAGTTTCATAATCTTAAGGAATAGCCCGGCAGGCAAGCGAAGCCCGTACCTGCCAGGAATTGCAGATAATTTCATAATTTGGATGTGTTAAGTACAGAGAATAGGAAACCGGGTCCTGAGAAAATCAGGTTTCCTTTTAACTTGACGGACGGGAGATGCTTTGGCATTTCCCGTTTTTGTTCGGGCAAAAGCCTGCTAGCCCGACAGCAGCCTGCGGTCGTGGAACGGTGCGTTGTCCATAGTATGCGATTATTGGTTGTTTATTCTATGATCACTGTAGCGGAATCTAACGTGTAATGAAATGGTTTCATGGTCTGCAGGATGCCCATCAGCTCGGGCAAAGTCTCATCTTTAATGACGCCGGAAAAATTAACGTCCTTTAACTGATCGTTCCGGAACTCTACCCTCACGCCATATGCGCGTTCGATGGCGGCAGCCAGTTCCCGAACGGTTGGTTTTTGAATACGAGTTTATTATTGAGCCATGCCGTTTCCGCGATGGCGTTGTCTATATCCTGATCCAGCGGCAATACCCGGATGGCCTTGCCTGCAACGTGTTCATCTTTCTCCGCCGCTTTACCTTCGTCGGTGAGTATCGCCATATATCGTTTATCTACCGCTACTTTCTGATTCGGCTTCAGCAGGATCCGCTGCTCTTTTTATCTTTGACGATCACCTCTAAAGCCCCGCTGATGAGCGCCGTTTCCGTAGTGGTCTCATTGGGCCAGGCGCGCAGGTTCAGCTCCGTTCCCAGCACCCGCACATCAACAAGCTGCGTAGATATGACGAATGGATGTTCATGGTCGCCCTTCACTTTAAAAAAACCCCTCTCCTTTCAGTTGTACCGGCGGCGCCCTTTCCCGAAATCTGTCGGGTACGATAATTCGCTCCCGGCATTCAGCGTCACTTCGGTGCCATCCGGCAAGGTGACACTGGAGCGTGATCCAGATTTCGCCCGTACTATGCTCCATTCAGCCGCAGGCTCCCGCCATTGCCAGGCCAGCCAACCGGCTATTATTAATATGACAACGGAAGCAGCCGCCATATACATCCGGACTGGCCTCCTGCGTTGTGTCAATTCCACTATATCCCCTCCGCCTGTTGGGCGCCCGCGGCGAAGATACCGTCCAGCATACGCTCGCCTGCGGCCGGAGAGAGCTGCCGGGAAGACTGCAACTGCGTCCGGCGAAGGATATCCAGCCGCTCGCGCAGCACGGGATCTTCCGCCAGCATGGCTTCCACCTGCTGCCTTTCGTCGTTCTCCAGTTCACCGGCAATAAAACGCGCCAGTAGCTCCCACTGCCGGGAGGAATCGTCGGATGGATTTGAATATTTCATGTGTGTTCGGAAATAAGACAACGAAAGGAATGAAAACTCTTAAAGCGAAAGCAACTTTTTTTTCAAAATAGCCAAAACCTGTTACTGGTCTACAAATCAATATGCTCTCCGGCGGATATCCGGGCACATATTTTCCGGGTGGCGATACCCATCTGGACGCTCACGGTACTGAGGGTAATGCCCATGATCTCGGCTACTTCGCGGTATTTAAGGCCGTCTTCGCGCACAAGGCGGAAAATCGTCCTGCAGCTGGGAGGTAAGGCTTCCACGGCTTTGCCGATGGCATGGAGGTTCTCTTTGGTGATGAGCAGGTCGTCTGACCCGGAAACGGAGTGATCGATGCAGGCGTCCAGCGCTTCGGGCTCATCCATCGGCGGACGGGCATTGCGCTTCTTGAGGTAGTTGAGCGCGGTATTGCGGACGGAGGTATAACAATAGGTAGAGAAATGTTGGATCTGGAGGATTTGCCCACGGCGGAGCCAGAGTTGCAGGAATACGTCCTGTACGACTTCTTCAGCTTCCTGTTCGTTGTTCAGCAGTCCGCATGCAAAGCGGTACAGCCTGTCGCCGTACAACCGGAATAGCTGGCGAAACGCCAGTTCGTCGCCCGATGCAATGCCCTCCAACAACTTAGTTTCCACGCACGCCTGTTTAATCAACTAAACTAGCGACCCTTTTTAGAAGAACCTGACATTTTTTTGCTAAAACGCATGATAAATTAGCACCCATCTAAAACGAACGCCTGCACGAATGTCAATGTGCCGCGATGATCGTCCGGGCGGCGGTTCTCCCGGAGAAAATGCACCCTCCCAGGAAAGTGCCTTCCAGTGCGCGATATCCATGCATTCCGCCGCCTCCGAACCCTGCGGCCTCACCAGCTGCATACAACCCAGATATTGGTTCGCCACCGGCGCGCAGCACCCGGGCGCCGAGATCGGTTTCGAGGCCGCCAAGGGTCTTGCGGGTGAGAATATGGAGCTTCACCGCGATGAGGGGCCCTGCTGCGGGGTCCAATATTTTATGCAGAGGGGCGGTACGGATCAGGCGATCGCCCAGGTAACGCCGGGCGTTGCGGATGGCCATGATCTGCGCGTCTTTACAGAACGCGTTATGCAGCTCATTATCGCGTGCGGTAATAATTCTTTCAACGGATGCATAATCGAGGGGTAAATCAGGGGCCAGGCGGTTCATGCCTTCCACCAGCGCTTTCAGGGTATCCGCCACCACAAAATCGGCCCCATGTTCCTTAAACGCTTCCACAGGCGCGGTGGCTTTTTTTCCAAAGGCGCGTTTCACGACGAGTTTCCAGTCTTTGCCCGTGAGGTCAGGGTTTTGCTCTGAGCCGGATAATGCGAATTCTTTTTTATTATCTTTTGATTGAGGATGAACCAGGAGTAGTCGTGACCGGTATGGCCAAGGTGTTCCAGCGTGCCCAGTGTATCGAATCCGGGAACAGGGGAACGGGGAGCCGGTTGCCGGCGGCATCCAGCCAGATAGACGAAGGGCCCGGCAATATCCGGATGCCGTGGTTCTTCCAGATGGGCGACCAGTTGGCGATACCTTCTGTGTAATGCCACATACGGTCCGGGTTAATAAGGTTCGCCCCGCCCTTTCCGCCACGCCCAGCATCCGCCCATCAACATGCTCCGGAACGCCGGACACCATATGCTTAGGCGCCGGCCCCAGGCGTGCAGGCCAGTTCTTTCGCACCAGGTCGTGATTGGCACCGATTCCACCGGATGTAACAATGACGTGCCCGGCAGGAAAGTGAAAGTCCCCGACAATCTCATCCGGGCTTTTCTCTCCACGCGCCGCTGTTGACGGCGCCAGCACCTTACCGCTAACACCCTTTACAACCCCATTTTCTACGATCAGCTCCTCTACCCGGTGCCGGTATTTTATCGTAACAATCCCTTTCTTCTCCGCTTCCAGCACACGGTTAGCGAAGGGCTCCACTACGCCGGGGCCGGTGCCCCAGGTCACATGGAACCGCGGTACGGAATTCCCATGCCCCACGGCGCCATACCCACCTCTTTCCGCCCATCCCACCACCGGGAAGAACCGCAGGCCTTGTTTGCGGAGCCAGGGATACTTTTCCGTAGCCGCAAAATGCACGTACGCCTCCGCCCACTTACGGGGCCAATGGTCTTCCGGCCGGTCGAACGCCGCAGTGCCCATCCAATCCTGCATCGCCAGCTCCAGGCTGTCGCGGATACCCATGCGGCGCTGCATCGGCGTATCTACCATTAACAGGCCGCCGAGCGACCAAAACGCCTGTCCACCCAGGTGCCGCTCACTTTCCTGGTCGAGCAGCAGGACCCTGATTCCGGAAGCGGCCAGTTCCGCCGCCGCGACAAGGCCCGAAAGCCCCGCGCCGATGATGATAACGCCTGTGTTTTGCATACGTTTAATATAGCGAATTTCTCTCCGGCGACATATCACACATATTACATTTTGCTTTATTTTAACATGTATTCTGGGCAGGATGTCATACTTTTGAGCCATTGCTGAATTTGGCGCCCTATTAAGGGCAGCCCCTATGCTGTCTACGCCTCCGTTTAGCGGGCGAAAAACGAGATTAAGAACCATGCGTATTTCCTTTCCGGCGAAAAAACGGATACTGAGGATATTGATCATCACCGTTACTTCTTTCCTGGCATTAGTGGCCATTGCCGCCATTATACTCTTTACCCAACAGAAACGCATTACCGCCATGGCGGTGGCCGAACTGAACAAGCAGTTTAAGGGCGAATTGTCGGTCGATAACAGCAATATCACCCTGCTAAAGAATTTCCCGAATCTTTCCATTGCGCTGCATGGTGTAAGGTTTTACCCGGATAAGCAGCGCCATGGGCAACCGCTGTACGAGGTGGAGCATGTGTATGTGGGGTTCAGCCTTCCGGGGCTGCTCCGCGGCAAATACCACGTGCGCCGGCTATTCATCCGGGGCGGGTACGTAGAGCTGGTGCGGGAACGCAACGGGAGGTTCAACATCGTGGAAGCGAAGAACATGGAGCAAACTTCAGAACCCCCGCGCCGGCGGATTCCTCCACGCTCGACATCGACCTTCGCAAAATGGTGATCCGCGACCTGCGCATCGCGTACCTCGATAAAGCCAGCGGCCAGCATGTGAAAACGCAGATCGGCAAGCTGACGGCATCCTTTAAAAACAACGAACTAGAACTGGCCGTGGGCCTCGATGCAGACCTGGAAGCGGACCTAACCAGTCCGGCGGACACTACCTTCTTCCGCCATAAACATCTTGTACTCGACATTCATGCCGATTATGACAAGCAACACAAAAACTGAACATCCCTACCGGAGAAATAAAACTGCAGGACGCCGCCTTCCGGCTGGAAGGCACGGCAGTATTGGGAACGCCCACGCTGGTCGACTTCACCGTCAAAGGCGACAAACCCGACATGAACCTGCTGGCGGCATTCATCCCGGGAGATGCGGCCGCGATGCTAAAGCCCTTCCGCTACGATGGCCGCATCTATTTCGACGGCAAGATCAAAGGCCCCCTGGCCAAAGATACCCTGCCGCTCATCGAAGTGGCATTTGGCTGCGAGAACGCCTGGTTTCACAATCCGGAGTCCGACAAGCGGATCGACAGCCTGGGTTTCGGCGGCACTTATACCAACGGCGCCGGCCGCTCCTACAGACTTCTGAAATCAAGCTCACCAATGTGCTGGCGCGCCCGGGCAAAGGTATCTTCGCCGGAAATTTCGTGATACGCGACTTCACCGACCCGAAAGTATTGTTACAGCTGAAATCCGACCTGGAACTGGCCTTCGTGGGCGACTTCCTCGGCATACCCGACCTACAGCATATTACCGGCAAAGTGAAACTGGATATGGACGTAAAAGAGCTCACCGACCTCGATCTACCTGAACAATATATCGGCCAGCTGAAAGGCGGCGTGCAAAGCGAGCTTACGGTGACAGGGCTTTCTTTCCGCATACCAGGTTATCCGCACCCTGTGCGCAACATGAACGCGCACGCTGTTATGCGTAACGGTGAAGTAACGTTGGATTCCCTGGGGCTGCGGGTAGGCGGCTCAGACTTCCATGCCAGCGGTAGCATCAGTGATATTATCGCCCTCATTCACGCGCCGGATAAGCCCGTCACAATGCGGCTGAAAGCCGGCAGCCAGAACATCCGCATGGCAGATATCTTTGCCGGGGATACGGCACTGGCCCGTAAGGCTACAGAAGAAATACGCGGGTTCCGGTTTGATGTATCCCTCTCATCTTCAGTTCGCCAACTGCGCAATCCGGCGCCACTACCTAAGGGAACGCTGACCCTGAACGAACTGAGCGCTTCGTTTAAACAATATCCCCATTCATTCCGTAAGATCGCCGCTACGCTGCAGATCGCAGATACCTCGCTGACCTTGCGGGATTTCAATGGCAAAATCGACGAGAGCGACTTCCGGCTGTCGGGCCGCGTGAACAATTACGCCCTGTGGTTCCAGCCGGTAAAAAAGGGAAAAACAATGATCGCGTTCGATTTTAAATCGGCACGACTAGCCATGCAAGACCTCCTCGGACCGAGGAGCAAACAATTCATCCCGCCCGGCTATCAACAGGAAGAAGGCGCCAATATCTGGCTCCGCGCCAAGGCCGATCTGCGGTACGATACAACTTTCAGGTTCGCGAAGGTGAAACTGGCCAATATCTCGGGCACCCTGAAACAACATAAGCTCCAACTCGATAGCATCCGCGGCAACATCCTCTACGGCGCCAACCGCATCCTGAGGGTGGATTCCTTGCGCGGCGCCATCGGCCGCACGGACTTCGACATCAGCTTCCGCCTCTTCAACGGCAAAGATTCGCTGATCAAAAACCGCACAAACTACCTGTACTTCCGCAGTAAATTCCTGGATGCCGACCAGCTGAGCGGGTATAATTTCGCATCCGGCGCTCCCGCCCCCATCCAACGGAAGTAAAACGGCAAAGACCAAAGCCATCCCCGATTCCGTAGCGCATGCAAAGGCATTCAACATCTTTACCGTGCCCTTCCCTGTTTTTGAAGTAAAGGCAGACATCGGCAAGTTCAGGTACAACCGCTTATGGCTACAGGGCGTTACGGCGCAACTACGCGTGCAGGAAGACCATTACATTCACCTGGACACCCTGGGCATGAAAGTAGCGGGCGGCGTTATGGGCATGCGCGGATACCTGAACGGAAGCGATCCGGAGAAGATCTATTTCCGCAGCCGGATCAAGGTACAGAATGTGGATATGGAAAAAATGCTCATCAAACTGGATCACTTCGGGCAAGACTTTGTCATCAATAAGAATATCAAAGGCCACCTTACCGGCACTATTCGCAGCCACGTGCAGATCCACCCCGACTTCGTACCTATCCTGCACGACACCAAAGCCGAACTGGATGTGGAAGTGCGCGACGGCAGCCTGGTAGACTTTGCGCCTATGCAGGCCATGGCGGGATACTTCAAAGACAAAAACCTTCGCCTCGTCCGCTTCGACACTTTGCGCAACAAACTTACCTTTACCAACGGCGTGCTGAATATCCCTACCATGAATATCAATTCCTCACTGGGCTTCATGGAGATTTCGGGTAAGCAGTCGCTCGATATGACCATGGAATACTATATGCGCGTGCCCATGAAAATGGTGACGCAGGTTGGCTTCCAGGCGCTGTTCGGGAAAAAGCAGCATGAGGTAGATCTCGATCAGGTGGATGCCATTGAATACCGCGACCGGGATAAAAAGGTGCGGTTTATGAGCATTAAGGTTTCCGGCACGCCGGACGACTTTAAAGTAGGCCTTGGGAAGCAGAAAGGCAAATCCTGATGCGGTTCCCTATTGCGGCAGGATCGTTTGCGCTGCCGTGAAATCGAGCTTTTTATAGAATTTAGCCGGCTTGGGATCGAAGGCAGCCTTATCATCAGAGAAGCTCACCGTGGCCGACTCAAAGTGCCAGGTGCCCACATAATAGAGCGTATCCGGCTGTACGCTGAAGGTGAAGCGCTGAAGATCCAGGTTATATTCCTTCTTTCCCTCTTTGGCCAGCTTCTCCAGCTCATCGAAAGAGTAGTTTTTGGTGATTTGTTCCAGGTGGACCATCCCGCCGTACCATTTGCTTTGAGTCCAGTAGTATTGGCGTAGCTCATATTCGCCGGGTGGCAGGTGGAAGCAAAAGACGTTCTCTTTGGCCGATTTCATGGTGGCCTTAACCCGCATAGAGTAAATTTTATCGGTGGTGATGTTGCGGAGATAGATTTCCTGTGCATATCCGCCGCTGCTGAACCCCAGCCGCTGGATGAAATTGCCGTAAATGGCGGCGCTCCCGGGCTGAAGGGCTTCCGTATGATACACTGGCTCCAGAGGCGTTATGGCTTTCTGCTTTTGGGCGGAAGCTATGTATGGGAGGATCAATGACAGGCAAGCGATGACCCAATATTTAGAAGGCATAGGAAGCTATTTATACCGAATATAAGCAAATAAACGTAGTTTGATTACATCCATCCCGCCTGTTTCATCCAGAAGAGGCAGCGGCCAAACCATTCGGCGAACCCCAGGTCTTTGAGAAAGCCGTGCTCCCCTTTCTGATATATATGTAAGGAACCGGGGACCCGGTGTGCCCGTAATGCCTGATAAAACAGCAGACTGTTCTTTTCATCTACGACGGTATCGTCGCCCGCATGTACCAGGAAAGCCGGTGGCGTGTTGTCTGTCACCTGCAGCTCGTTGGAGAACCAGCGGATCAATTCTTGTGATGGAGAAGCGCCCAGCAGGTTATTACGCGACCCGATATGGCCGATGCTGTCAGTAAAACTAATCACGGGGTTTACCAATAGCAGGAAGTCTGGACGCAGGTTAGCGCCAGTGCTGTCTGCCAGGTCGGGCCGCCCAAAGTGCGTACCCGCTGTAGCCGCCAGGTGACCGCCGGCTGAAAAGCCCATGATACCGACTTTCGCCGTATCTATCCCCATTCCTCAGCCCGCGACCTCACGATCCTGATCGCCTGCTGCGCGTCCTGCAAGGGAGCTAATGAAGCGTTTTGCATGGTAGCCGGGGATGGAAGCCGGTATTTTAAAACGAACGCGGTAACGCCGGCGTCATTAAATGCCTTCGCCACATCGCGCCCTTCGCGGTTAAGCAACAAAACGCCATACCCTCCACCCGGACAAATAATTACCGCCGTACCATTTCCTTTCCCCTTGCAGGTATAAACACTTCCAGTGTGGGCACGGTAACACGCGATACCAATAAACCCACCTGTTTATCGGTCCGGACGTCCTCCTTCACCGAGTTTGCCGAAGGCAGCATCCCGGGCGCTGCGTCTTTATACAGACGCAGCGTTTGCTGGGCTGCCGCGGTAACAGCCATCAGGGTAAAGAGGGCCGCGCCCATGAGTTTAATATGCAAAGCCATAATTTAAGATATCCGATAATAGCGCGCTCCATTGAGGTGCCAGATCTTCTCCTGGACGTTTGCAGGATACTCCGCGAGTACCTCCTGCAGGACCTGCACCCAGTCTTTCCAGGTTCCGGCCAACAGTACCACCGGCCAGTCGCTTCCAAACATCAGCCGGTCTTCCCAAAGCATCCGACCGCATGCCTGATATAAGGCGCCACCTCATCCACGCTCCACTGATGCCAGGCGGCCTCAGTGATAAGCCCGGATAGTTTTGCCGCCAGGTTAGGAAATTGGGAGAGCCTGTCCATATCCCGCCGGAAACTATCGAAGCCCCGTTTCGGATATCAGGTTTTCCCAGGTGGTCCAGGATGAACTGCGTTTCCGGGCATTGACCGATCATCCGGGCGGTATACGGGAGTGCAAGCGGCTTTGCACTGATATCCATGCTTAATCCCAAACGCGGTAATTCCCGCGCGGCCTCAAGGAAAAGCGGGCTGCAACAGACATCAGGCGTGTCGTCATACATCCGGCGCACGCCTTTCACAAAGGCATTGCCGATTAGAGGCGATAAGGAAGATTTGCCTTGCTCCAGCCCTGCATAGGCCACCATTCCGGCAATCCGGGGATCGATCGCTATTTGTTCAAGTACCAGCGCAAGTTCGGCCAGGTTCTCTTCCGGCAGGCATTCCGCCTGTATGAAGATCATTTTATCCACTGCGAAGCCGGCAGTTGCCTCCTGATATTGTTCCGCCAGAACATCCCCTGGATCTGCGGTAAACCAGCCAGCCAGGGATATTGCAGCCGGTTGCTGTCCCAAAGGTGAAGATGCGTATCTATCAATGTCATGAAGCGCTTTGATTAACAGGATGGCCCTGATGCTTCCGGATGCCTGGTCCGTCGGTCACACAGCCTTCCGAGGCAGAAGATACGGTAAGGCAGTATTTATACAAAATTCCCGTATCGTATTTTAAGGAGGGGCCGTCCAGGCCGCACGGCGCCGGGCGATTTCGGTATCGCTGAGCTGAACCATAATGCTGTTGTTCACCGCATCGATAGAAATTATATCGCCATTCCGCAGCAGGGCAATCGTGCCCCATCGAACGCTTCAGGGGTAATGTGCCCGATCACGAATCCATGCGTACCGCCGGAAAAACGTCCATCCGTGATCACCGCTACGGTATTGCCTAATCCGGCGCCCATAACCGCAGCGGTTACCTTCAACATTTCAGGCATACCAGGCCCGCCTTTCGGGCCTTCATACCGGATGACGATCACATCGCCGCGGCTTACTTCTCCCTGTTCCAGCCCGCGGATGGCGCTGAACTCGTCGTTATACACACGGGCAGGCCCCTCAAAGGTCTCGCCTTCCTTACCGGTTATCTTCGCTACAGCTCCCTCAGGCGCAAGGTTCCCGAATAATATCTGCAGGTGCCCGCTTTTCTTTAAAGGCCGGTCAAACGGCATGAGGATCCCCGATTCTAACGGTAATGGCTGTATATCCGCATGGTTCTCCGCCAGTGTACGGCCTGTAACGGTCAGGCAGTCGCCATGCAGATAACCGGCATCGAGCAACGATTTGATGACCGCAGGGATGCCACCGGCAGCATGCACGTCTTCCATCAGGTATTTGCCACTGGGCTTAAGATCGGCCAGCAAGGGGTGCTGTCGCTAATGCGCTGGAAATCCTCCAGCCTGAGATCCAAACCTATAGAACGCGCAATGGCGATAAGGTGCAGCACAGCGTTGGTAGAACCTCCAAGCGTCATGGTAATGGTTATCGCGTTTTCGAACGATGCTTTGGTCAGTATGTCGCTGGGTTTAATATCTTCTTTCATAAGATGATACAGTGCTTTCCCGACTGCCAGGCATTCCGCTTTCTTTTCTTCGCTGATGGCAGGATTGGATGCACTGTAAGGCAGGCTCAGGCCCAGCGCTTCAATGGCTGCAGACATGGTATTGGCGGTATACATTCCGCCGCATGCGCCCGCGCCCGGACAGGCGTTGGCAACGATGCCTTCAAAGTCTTCGGCCGATAACTCACCTGCTATACGCTGACCATAGGCTTCCAGGGTAGACAGTACGTTGATCTTTTGCCTTTATAATTCCCGGAATGGATCGTACCGCCATAAACGAGAATGGAAGGCCTGTTCAACCTGCACATGGCCATTACGGCGCCCGGCATGTTTTTATCGCAGCCCATTACCGGCACAACCGCGTCGTACCATTGGGCGCTGACCACCGTTTCAATTGAATCGGCGATAATATCGCGCGAGGGCAGGGAGAACCGCATGCCGGTGGTGCCCATAGACATGGCATCGCTCACGCCTATGGTGTTGAACATCATCCCCACCAGGCCGGCTTCTTCTATCCCCTGTTTGACCAGGCCTGCCAGGTCGTTCAGGTGCATATTGCAGGGTTCCCTTCGAACCAGGAGCTTACAATGCCCACCTGCGCCTTGCTGAAATCATCTTTGCTAAGTCCGGTCGCGTGCAGCATGGCACGGGATGAGGGCTGGCTGACGTCTTCCGTCAGCACTCTGCTGTATTTATTCAGTTTATCCATAACGTTCTTGGTTGCTATAGGTGTTTAATAGGGAACGATGGTCCCGCCATGATCGCTGGAAGCGTAAGCGGCTTCTACGAGTTGCATGGTGCGGAGGGCGCTGTCGATATTGTTAGTGAGAACAGGCGAGGTCCCTTCCGCGAAACACAACAGGTTGGCCATGGAGCCAGTGAAAGCGTCCGGGAACCAGGTGCCGTTCAGTGCGACGGGTTTCCATTCCGGCGCCTTCCTTTTTCCAGCACTACGTACTCGAAAGTGTCGGGCACGCCGCTGGGATAATCGAGGTTCATGCCCAACGTGGTTCTTATGGCGCCATTGGTGCCTTCGAGCTTAATGAATGAATCCTGGTATTTCAGGCCAAACTCGTGCCCGTGATTAGTATTAACGAATGCGCGGACCATATCGTCGTATTCCATCAGGATGATGGAACGCGTGGAGGCCAGCTGCGCCATTTTAGGATGCTTCAGCGTTTTGGCGTACACTTTGGCGGGGTCTCCCAGGAAGTAGCGGATCATGTCCATGTAGTGAATGCTATGGTAAAGCATTTCCATCCTGGGAATGCCGAACAGGAATTCCCACAGATGCCAGGGATGATAAATGTTCATCCGGATCTCCATGTCATGCAACTCCCTATCAGTCCGCTTTCCACGACTTTCTTCGCGAGCTGCACGGCAGGGATAAACCGCATCTGGAAATTCACTGCTGCCGTAAACCCTTTCCGCCTGCATATACCCACGATTTCTTCAGCCCCGGCGATATGCTCTCCCATGGGCTTCTGCATCATGACGACCGCCTTTTCCGGCAATCCCGCCAGCACGCCTGGAAGAACGGAGGCAGGCACCGCAATGTCGTAGACGACGTCTGCCGGCATGGCGGCTACCATGGTTTCCAGGTCGCTGAATACGGCGGGAATGCCAAATTCAGCCGCAAGCGCTTCCGCTTTTGCCATCGCGGGATCACAAATACCGGCCACTGCCCAGCCCGCTTTCCTGTAAGCCGGCAAATGCGCGTCATGCACAATCCCGCCCGCGCCGATGATGGCGATAGGCCATGGCTTTACCGGCATTTGGGAGCATAGTCCATCTCATCTGGTGTCATCATATCCATCAAGTATAAAGTTTTCAAAACTATCTAAAATACAACCGGCCCGCCCATACTTTGCGCGATATTACCTGTACTATTTTGACCATTATCCGAAACTTAAGCGCACATTTTTTATATTGTGGTACAGCATCCCACATTATGAAAGCGATCCTTCAAAAAGTACCGGTGTTTACCGACTCTTCTTTTGCCGTGCAGGAATTCAGCAGCGCTCATTTCACCGCGCCCTGGCACTTTCATCCCGAATTCGAACTGGTGCTGGTGACGCAGGGAACAGGTAAAAGATTCGTGGGGATCACATCTGCGATTTTTGCCCGGGCGATCTTGTACTGCTGGGCCCTAACATCCCGCACTGGTACCGTTGCGACGCCGCCCATTACGAACCGGATTCAGGATTGATGGCGGAATCGGTCGTGGTTCAGTTCACGGCAGAGTTCCTGGGCGAGCGCTTCTTCGGTCTTCCGGAATCTAATGCAGTGCGTAAGCTGCTGGACAAATCCGGCCTTGGTATCGCCATCTCCGGCTCTTCCTCCAGCAAGGTCAAAGAAATGATGCTGGACATCCAGCATTTAAACGGGATGGAGAAACTGCTCCGGCTGTTACATATCCTGCATCAGATCAGCATCGGGGCAGACGATCTGCAGACGCTCAGCAACCAGGGCGCATCCGGTATACAAATGAAGGACTCGGAGCGGATCAACAAGATCTATGAATACATCATGCAAAACTTCACCCAGCCCATTTCACTGGATGAGATATCCGGCATCCTGAATATGTGCCCTTCTACTTTTTGCCGTTACTTCCGCAAGCATACCCGAAAGAACTTCACGCATTTCCTCAATGAGATCAGGATCGGGCATGCCTGCAAAATGCTGATAGACGGGGATGTGAGCATTACGGAGATATGCTTCATGAGCGGGTACAACAACATCGCCTACTTCAACCGACAGTTCAAAGCCCTGAAGCACCTGACCCCGAAAGCATTCAGACAGGCTTATCATAACAGGTAAAAATATATTTGCCTGATCCCACCGGGAATACGGCATGCTCCCGTTCGATCCGTTCCGGCTTCACCTGCTTACCGCTTTCCTTTATCAATTTACTGAACCGGAGCGGGATGTAAATTTCCCCGGCGGTATTAGCCGGAATCTCCGTTTTTAGCGTAAACACGCCTTTGCGCAAAGTCCAATCGCTGACGATGTTCCCATAAAGGCTCGATACATATCCTTTGGCGAAACTGAGATCTCCTGCCGGCTGCGGCTTTACGATGATCTTACGAAATCCCGGCGCTGCGGCGTTAATGCCCAGCAAGGAGCGGTAGAACCAGTCTCCTACAGAACCGAACATGGGATGATTCTGCGAATAGGTATTATCCGAATACCGCCAGGTTTCCCATAACGTGGTAGCTCCATTCGCAATCATATGCCCCCAACCCGGGAAACTGCGCTGGTCGGCAATGCGATACGCCAATTCGCTCATATTTCTATCCCGCAGCACATCGAACATCATCTTGGTTCCAAAGATACCGGTAGACAAGTGCCAGTCTTTATTTTCGAAAGCCTTCACCATGGCCTGCACCACCATCCCTTCCGCTTCCTTATCCGGCATGCCGGCCCACAACGCTACGATCTGCGCTGTTTGCGTACCGTTCTCGAATGCTCCGGTGGCCGGTTGATAATATCTACGAACAACAGCCCTGCGGATCTGCTCATACAGCGCGGTATACTCCGCCGCGTCAGCAGGCTTATCCAGGATAACGGCAAACTCTGCCAGGAACTGCGCATGCAGGGCGTAAAAGACCGATGCCGTCAAAGGGATGCCTCTTTCGTCGAGGGATTCATGATCTCCCAGGTCTTCGGCGGCGAACAGATCGTCTTTCGCCCGTGATGAGAGGAATTGCAGCTGCTTTTGCAACGCGGGGTATTGTTCTTCGATGATGCGCTTATCTCCATAATGCTCGTACATCTTCTTAACGAGGTACGGAAATCCTGCCTGGAAGCCCAGCGGGCCGGAGCCGTCTCCCGGACTGGCATCCTGGATGCCTACATAGGGCGCCGTTTCGGTGATGCCTCCCTGTGGCCTTTGCGCATCGGCCAGGTCGCGGATGGTTTTGGTGTAAAATCCGGGCATCTGGTAGTGATGCAGGAATGAACCCGCGCTGCAGAAAATATCGCCCGGATAAGCCAGCTTCTCCCGCGCAGGACAGTCGGATTGCACGCTGAACACATTACTGAGGAAAGTCCATTGAATTAGGGTATCCAGCCGGTTGAACATGTCGTTGGAACTCGTAAAGCTGCCCCTGGCTGCAGGTCCGCATTCATGCGGAGGCCTGTAATATCTCCGGCGCCGGGCCTCCCCGGCCAGCCGCTCACTTCCACATAGCGAAAGCCATGGTAGGTGAATCGCGGGCTCCAGGTCTCCACGCCTCCGCCTTTAAGGGTATAGCGGTCTTCCTGCCAGGCGATGTGCGGAGCGCCAGGGCCGCCGTTACCGCCTTTGATCTGCCCGGCTACGGACGTCATCACGTTGATCTGCCCGTCCTTCAGCGTATCTTCCCCGAACCGTAATACGACCTGCCGGCCCGCAGGGCCCTGTACGCGCAAACGCACTCCTCCGGCAAAGTTCTGTCCCATATCGAGCAGATAGGTACCAGGCTTAACTTCCCGGATGCTGCGTGGTTGTAATATTTTGGTCACCCTTACCGGCGGTTGCATTTGTGCCTGTGGTGCCCCCGCCGGCCCGGCTACGGCAACGGCGCCCTTCCAGCTGCCGGCGGGATTGTCTGCCGCCCAGTTCTTTACCTCCCGGCGCGCGTCGTAATGCTCGCCGAGGTATACATTGTTCCGGACGATGGGGCCAGGCGCCGTCTGCCAGCTATTATCCGTGGCGATCACATCCGTAGTCCCATCTGCATAGGAGAGACGGATCATCGCATTCACGCAAGGGCGGCCGGTTACGAGAAAACCGCGCCAGTTACGGGCGCCCCACATTTGCAGCGGCAGCGGGTTATACCAGCCATTGCCCAGCATAATACCTGCGGTGTTGCCGCCGGGCCGGAGCAACGGCGTAATGTCATGTACGGCATATAGTACCCGCTTGCTGTAGGAAGTCCATCCGGGATCCAGGAGGTGATCGCTGATCTTTTGCCGTTTATATAGGCTTCATAATAGCCAATACCACTGATATACAACCTGGCTGCCGTAACGGTTTTATCCGCGCGGAAAGTTTTACGGAACAAAGGCATGGGATCGTCTTTATAAAAATCTTCCGGCTTTTCGAACTGTGCGCTGCCGTCTCCGATCCATTGGCCTTTCCAATCTGCGGGCGCCAACATGGCCGTTTCGAACCATTGCGGCGCGCTCCAGGCGGAGGCGGCGCCCTTCCCGTCAAATACCTTCACCCGCCACCAATAGCGCGTAAAGACCGTAATGCAACAGCGTCTAAAGCGATATGCAGGTTCTCCCGGATAGTACTTTCCCGCTTTCCCAAACATCTCCCTGCAACGCACGGGCTTTATCCGCTGAGCTGCTCACGATGATCTCATAGGCCGTTTGCCGGAGGTTGCGGCCCATGCCGGTCAGCATCCAGCTAAGGCGAGGATGAGGCATGTCAATTCCCAGCGGCCGGGATTGGTATTCACAACTTAATTGCGCCGGCTGAAGGGAACTTTGCTGCGCGTGTAAAACGCCGGTTGTCCCTACTACCATCGCCAGCACTCCGATTATCTTCTTCATCTGCATGGTCTGTTAATTAATTGTCTGTTCGTCTTACGTTTCAGAATGGCTTCGCCCAGAACGATACTTCCATCATATGAATGCTTCTTGAAGTGGACGACCATCTTTCCAGTACTTTGATCCTTATGTAACGGTATGGTGGCGTGCCCTCCGGGAATTTGAACAATTCACCGGCGGCGGCGTATGCCACATCCTGTTGGGTAACGGTGCCAACGGCCGCACCGGAAGGCTTCACACCGCGACAGTCCTGTATCAGCTTCCAGCCAGTATAACTGCCATCGGCGGAAGGATCGTTGCTACCCCATACTTCGAACCGCCTGGGATTGCCGCCGTTATATAGATTGCCGGCGCCCTGGCGCTGCCACCATTTGATTTCGCGCAGCTCGGCAGTTACGCCCAGATCGAAATTGAAATGCTGGGGCAGGTTGAGCTCGGTGTATGATAGCCCCTTCCTTCGTCTATGCTGCCATCCCACAGGTAAGGCAGCAACCAGCCCCAGCAGTGCCTGCATCTCCGGGCAGCATCAGCGGTGCGAACTTCGATTTATCCAGAGGTACCAGGCTCACGGCTTCATCTGCTTTCGCATGGAAGGTATCCAGCCCGCTTTTCTCCGGCCTGTAGGCGGTGCTATAAGTAAATGAGGTGCCGCTTTTGTAACCGGCCAGCGAGGTCTGCAGATCTCCCGGCTGAACCTGCACAGTCTGGCTGGCTCCGGCGTTATCGGTATAATGCAGGGTGGTTATGCTTTCCAGGCTGTCTGCCGGCATCCATTCCAGTGCAGCGTTCCCATCGGGCGCCACCACCGCTCTCCTGAGCCCGCGGTTAAGCAGGGCATTGCGGTAGGAGGCGCCATAAGTAGCACCTTCACCTTCGGCGCCAATGGAACGGTTGCCGGAGGCATCGAAGCTGATGATGGTAAACAGGTACCTTGCTTCCGGCATATTCTCCAGCAGCAGCCGGGTAGTATCCGATAGCTGATCGTGATGATGGGCGGCTTTTACTTCGGCGGAATCTTCGCCGTTGTTCCAAAACACCCTGTAATGCGAGATGCGGCTGTCTGATGTGGCCCAGATGAGCTCCACGCGCGCTTTACCGCCGTTAACGATGACGGTGTCCGCCTTTCCGGGGTATACGATTTCTCCCTGGCTGAGCACATCGTCCAGCAGGCCGGGCTTGCTGCAACCTATGCATAACGCGGCCAGCAAGATGAACCATTTATATTGTCTGTTCATAATTTGCCATTGATAGATTATTAAAGATCTGTTCCCCAGAAGGCCACCTGCATGATGTAAAAGCTGTCGTTATTCCCCAGGTCTCCACGACTTTCATACGGATGTATTTTACCTCCGGCGTCCCCGGCGGGAAAACGAACTCCTCTCCTGCGCCTACCAGCGCGAGGTCTTCTGCTGAGTTATTACCCATGGGTAATCCGGAAGGCTTAACGGACTCTCCTTCGAGCAGGAGCGTCCAGCCATCCCAGCTGCCGTCTGCGGCGGGTGCGTTGCTACCCCATAGCTCGAATTTCTTAATGTTCCTGTCCGTAAAGGCTATCCATGCACCGCGCTGCCAGAAACGGAAGCGGCTCAGTTTTGCTTTAACGCCCAGGCTGAATGTGAACCATTGCGGCCAGCGGCCTGGCGCGGTATGGAAACCGGGCTTGTCGACGTTGGAGTTGTTGACGATGACGCCATCCCAGATGTTGGGCATCCACCAGCTCCAGGCGGCCTTTTCATCGGTGGGGAGGTAGTATTCGAAGAATTTCCGGCGGTCGAGCTGCTTCTCGAATACGGGTTTCAGTTCTCTGATCAGGGTATCGGACCTGTTATCCCAGCGATCGCGAACGTAGGCCCCGAAGATGCGTGGAATGGTATCGAACCCGCGCACGGCGAAGAAGCCGTTCTTCCTTTTGGTGTACAAGACATCTTCATCCACCCATTCTCCGGCGGCATTCTTCGTAAGTACGACGATACTGACATCGGCCTCCGCATCGTTGGTAAACTGTAAAGGTGGCGCCGCCAAAATCCTCTTTCATGGCCAGCGACCCGAATACCGACATCACCGGCGGCTCCAGCGGTTTTACTTTCACGGTAACCGGTGTGGAGAGCTGCTCGGCGCGGCTAACCGCATATATCTTAATCTCATGTTCAGCCGTATCGCCGAAGCCGGCTATCTCCAGCACCCGGTGATAGGCGGACGCCTTCACTTCACGCACCTGGCCGTTGATTTCCGTGACGGCTTTTACGTGCTGGAGGTTTTATCTCCCGGCAGATTGTATTGCAGCCGCACGGCGCCTGGCAACCTTTCCACACGAACCTGGCTTACTGGACCGGGAGCGCCGGAGCCATCGTCCCGGGGCCGATGGGCGTATCTTTACAGCCTGCCAGCGCAAAGGCGGCGAACAGCAGGCATCCTGTATATTGGAGTAATTTCATGTAATTGCTTTTAATCGTAAGTAATTCCATTTACCAGCCGGGATTCTGCACCATGTTCTTGTTAACGATGAGGTTATTCTCGCTGATGGGCCACAGGTAATCGCGGGTACCGAACTGGCGGACGTACAGCGTTTTCGGACGGTAATACAGCCGCGTTTCTTCTTGTCCCAGGTCCCAACCCTGGATGGAAGTGTTGAACAGCTCCGTTGCCCTTTTCCAGCGGCGGGCGTCCCAGAAACGTTGCCCTTCGAAAGCCATTTCGATCATACGCTCCTGCTGCAGGATGGCGCGGAGCCCTTCTTTGGTGGTATACTTCGCCGGTATGCGGGAGTAAGTGCTCCAGGCCTCTGCAATCCCCGGAAGGCCCGCCCTTTCCCGCACCAGGTTAGCCCAATGCATTGCTTCGCCCACAGGCCCCTGCGATTCGTTCAGGGCCTCGGCGTAGAGGAGATATAAGTTTGCCAGACGCATTACGGGCCACGGGTATTCCACTACGGTGTAGGCGCCGCCATCGCCGGCTTCAATTACATTCTGGAAATGCACCAGCTTCTTGGGCCAGTACCCGGTTACGGAGTATTGGAAAATGCCCGCTTTGCCGGCATGCTGCTTGAACTTGGCGCGCACGGTCCAGGGGTCTTTGTCATCGAACTTCCCTGCCCATACCATACGCTCCCGTCGAAGGCGAGATCGGCGTAGAAACGATTCTCCCTGTCGAAATGCAGCGCTACCGTTTCATATCCCGGGATGAGGTTGTAACGGTGTACATTTTCCGCTACCCGCAATTCGTACCGGTTGGCATAATCCCGGTGAGGTCTTCGTTGATGGGCACGCCGTTCTTTGTATAGAACAGTTCCGCCATTTTCAGCGGCGGCGCCAGCATAGAGCGCACGCCCAGGTTATTGAGGCGGGAAGGGTCGATCTTAGCCTGAGACAGGCGTTGAATCTCCCAGGCCATGCTGTTGGTGTTTGCCCATACGATCTCGCTGTTCCATTTCTCCGCTACCGCATTCCGGATGCTCATTTGTGTGATCGTGGTGTCGGACAATTGGTTCGACACAACCGCCGGGTTGTATTCGTACAGCTTCAGCCCGCTTCATGGCAGGCATCCACCGCATCTTTGCAAGCTGCGGCCGCCTTCGCCCATTTGGCGGGATCGGGAGCGGTATTGAACAGTTGCCGGCCGTCTTTATTCTTCAGATTGGCGAAATCGGTATTACCGTTGAACAGCGGACTGGCCGCCTCCACCAGTACGTTGGCCCTGATGGCCAGCAAACCCGGCCGGGTAATGCGGCCTGCTTCTGAATTTTCGTTCTCCAGTTGCAGTGGCAGGTCTGGCGCCGCTTCTTCCATCAGTTGGTTAATGTAGCTGAAGCAGCTGTCTACCGGCTCCCGTTTTACCGATACGGTGGCCGTACCGGCAGAGATATCGATATTGTCCCTGATGATGGGAATCGGGCCATAAATACGCAGCAGCCAGAAATGATAATATGCTTTCAGGAACTTCACCTCGGCGATCCACTTCTTCCGCTCCCTCTCCTGCATTCCGGGCACCCCGGGCATATTCTCCAGGAAGATGTTGCAGTCGCGCAACGCGCGGAACAGCGGTTTACCGCCATTTGCGCCATCCCAATAGTTCATCTGCGGCGAAATAACGCTCTGGTTGCCCATGGCCACGCCTTCGAATATGTAGTTGGCGTAGAATTGCGGCACCTGCGGGTAAGGCAGCCAGAATTCATCGCCGGCCATAAAGGCACGGAACCGGCATGGCCGTGAGCCGGCAGATAGGAATAACAGGTGAACAGGAATTTTTCGGCGGTGGCCCTGCTCGCAAAGGCGTTCTCGATGGTTGCCACGTTGTCTGGCACTACGTCGAGGTACTTGCCGCAGCCCGCCCACATGCAGGTGAGATATAACCAAATGTATATACTGACGCGTTTCATATAATCTGCATTAGAGTGATAAAAGTATGCCTGCGTTCAGGGTGCGCTGAACGGGATAACCGAGCCCGTTGGCGCCCATTTCCACGTCCCACAGCTTGAAGCTGCTGATCGCGAAAAGGTTCAGGGCATTGAGGTAGATACGGGCATTAGTCAAATGGAGCCGCTGCATGACCGTCCGCGGCAATGTATACCCTACCTCCAGGGATTTCAGGCGAAGGAAGGAACCATCGCGCATGAACCAGTTGCTCCGCTGGGTATTGTTGCCAATGATATTGGAGCTGAGGCGGGGCCAGAGTGCGTAGCTGTTGCGGTTATCTTCCGACCAGTAATCGTCGGCGTAAGCTTTCAGCAATTGCGTTTCGTTATTGAAAGGCGCCGTAGCCACCGGATCGATCCAGAAAGACGAACGGGCGGAACCCTGGAAGAACAGGGAGAGATCCACATTCCCGTGACCTGCCGAAAATCCGAAACCGTAGATGATCTCGGGATCCGTCGGGTAACCCATCGGGATGCGGTCTAATGTCGTGATCTGTCCGTCGCCGTTCATGTCGCGGTATTTGAGGTCGCCGCCCTGGTAAACGCCAAAGTTCTGCCGGGGAATTGGCCACTTCCTTATCGTCGATAAACAGCCGCTCCGCCACATAACCCCATTGTTGAGAAAGCGGGTAGCCCACGCGGGAGAGATACGCCTCATTATACTGCGGCTCTTCATATACCTTGAATTCGCTGGTGGCATAGGTAAAATTGGCCCGTGCCTTCACCCATCCGCGGTTACCGAAGTGGCCGGCATAGACCAGCGACCCATCGATGCCCCTCGCGGCCGCTTCCCCGACATTAGCGCGCACCACGGCAGAAAGCCCCATGGTTGGCGGTATAGCGCTGCGGCTCATGAGGATATTGGAGCGGTATTCATGGAAGTAGTCCGCTTCCACCGTCAGCTTCCCGAACAATCCCATCTCGAAACCCAGGTTCATCTTGCGCGCACGCTCCCAGGTAATGTCCGTATTGGCATAGCGGGAAACCGTTACCCCGGTACGCGTATATCCGTTGTTTGTGCCGAAGGTAGCGCCGCGCGTACCGTCGTTCATGTTTACGTTGGAGAGATAAAAGAAGCGGTCTCGGTCGTCGCCGATAGCATCGTTCCCTACCAGTCCGTACGTTCCCCGGAACTTCAGCAAGGTCACGATATCCTTATATGGCTTCCAGAACTTTTCGTTAGAAACGTTCCAGGCAAGCCCGGCGGAAGGAAAGAACCCGAAGCGCTGCGTTTTATAGAAACGCTCGGAGCCGTTATACCCGAAGTTGAATTCGGCGTAATACCGTTGGTCATAGGAATAGGTGGCGCGGCCGGAAATACCCGCATTCCTGAAAGGCAGGGAGCTTTGCAGGTCGCCCGCGTTGCCGACGAGGCTGTTGCGGATGATAGACACGAGCGTGCCGCTGATGTTGTGTTTTTTAGCGAAAAGGCGCTGATAGCTGATGCTGCTTTCCGGTGGGTGGTAGCGCGTACCTCTTTGCCGTCTTCCCGGTAATCCAGGTATTCGGTGCCCGTGCTTTCATTCAGCGGCATCAGCTGGTAGATGTCTTCCTTCCTGTCGTAGGAGCCCACCATGTAATAAAACGGCGAATAGAAACGGGATACGCTGAAATTAGACAGGCGCGAAGTATTAAATACAACGCGGCCGGTAAGCCCTTCCGTGATGAAATTAAAATCCTGGTTCAGCTCAAACTGCGCATCTATCTTGGACCGCGAAGATTCCCGGTATCCGCGCATGAGGTTGGCATAAGGGTTCAGGTACTGCCCGTTGCCATAGTTGCCGAACAGGATGTGCTTCACGTGCGCGTTGGCAGAGTCAGGCTCAAAGTAAGCAGGAATAATACCGGGTTGGTATGCATCACCTGGTTATATACCTGCGTACCGCCGTCGATCGGACCGTTATAATCATCAAACGTACCGGCCAGCCGCACCACCACTTCGGTGGTTTTGGTCATGTTGATGTTGATATTGGAACGGAGGGAATATGTCTTCAGGTTGACGTTTGAATTGAAATTATTCCTGCCGTCCACTTTCAGCACGCCGTTATCCTGGTTAAAGGTACCTGCCAGGTAATACCGCGCCACCTTTCCGCCGCCGCTGGCATTGAGGTTGGCGCGTTGGTTCACCGCGTATTTCTTGAACATGATGCCCTGCCAGTCCGTAGCGGGATAAACCGCGGCATTGGCGCCGGCGATGGTATTATCGATCTTGCTTTGCGCATAAGGAAGCGCTCCGAGGGGGTTACGTGTCAGTACAGCTTCGTTGCCCAGTTTCATGTAGGTGACTGGGTCCGCCAGTTCCACGTTCCTGGTGGGCGACGATACAGAATTTTCGACACGGGCCGTAACGTTGATACGCCCCTCCTTCCCTTCCTTGGTGGTGATAAGGACCACGCCGTTAGCGCCGCGTGCGCCATAAAGGGAGGTAGCGGTAGCGTCTTTGAGGATGGAAAAGCTGGCAATATCATCGGGCTGCAGCCGGGCCAGGTCGGTAGTGGTGACTTCGACGCCATCGATGAGGATCAGCGGGTCTTTCTTATAACCGAAAGTAGTAACGCCACGGATGAAGAAGTCCGCATTGTCGGCTCCCGGTTCGCCGCTGCGCTGGTAAGCGATGACGCCCGATATTTGACCTGCGAGCGCGGTGGTGAGGTTGCTGGACGGGATCTTAAGATCTTCCACATTAACGGAGGTGACGGCTCCTATCATGTCTTGTTTCTTTTGCTTACCAAAGGCCACGACCACCACCTCCCTAACTTAGCGGGGTTGACGCCCAGGATCACCTGGATATCCTTACGGCCCGCAAGCGGCACTTCCTGGGAAACGTATCCCATCATCTGGAAAACCAGCACCGCGTTGGCGTCGGGCACATTGAGGATAAATCTTCCGTTGGGATCCGTTGCCGTGCCTATTTTGGGCTGGCCTTTAACGATAATGGTGGCGCCCGGCATAAAGGCGCCGGAGGAATCCGTGACGGTGCCCTTGATTTCCACACCGGGCCGCTCCTGCCATGGCGAGGCATAGGCGCCCTGAACGGCATAGAGGATGCATCCGAGAAGCAGCAGCCAGGCTGCGTTGTTCGGTAAAATTTCTTCATAACGGTACTCAGTTTAATTCTGCATGCATATAAATGGTAATAATTGTCCCCACTCCGCAGACGGGGCCTGCGGTTAGCTTGTAGATACGATTTCAGTTCTCTTACATGTAAAATTGGCGAATGCTGTTACAGCCGTTCACGCGGATACACTATGATTTTGGCGAATGATGCTTTGACTAATGTTCTCTTTAATTACCTCAAAACTATATCACTTCTTCCGGGAATGCCAACACTTCCTGTGATTTTACCTATACATTTTTGACCTGATTCCCTGAAAATGGCTTTGATTAACCGCCCGGAAGTATAGGAAACAAGAAAGGCCACCGTTCCTGGTGACCTTCAAAAAGCAGGCTTGGGCGCCCGGTGTCAGGTGATGCGTTTGGTGGCAAGCGCTTTCACCCAGTCATTCTTTTCGCAGCGGATGCATTGGTGCTTTCCTTCCGGGAGTTTGCGGGTATGCCCACAATAGCAGCAGGCGTATTCGCCGGATTCGGTAACGGTATCGCAGCGGTCGTTATAGTATTCGGGGATGACGGGCAATCCCGGCCTCACGTCTTCGTCCGGGAAATAATAGAAGCTCACGCTGCCGTTGGTTTCGAGGATGGCCATGCGGACCTGGCCCATATGCTCGATGCTCTGGGCCCTCATTTCGGCGAAGAATTCGTCGTGCGCGAATGGGGAATTCCCTTTATTGCCCAGTTCGATCTCGCCGTCGCGGATTATGGTGACGGGGTCTCCTTCTACGATGCTTTCCACCTTTTCGGATTTGGCGGCCAGCCATATGATGGCCCGGTAGACCACAAGGATGACCACAAATACCACAAGGGATGGGACCAGCGCCACATCTTCGTAGAACATGGGGTCGCCCGCGGCGGATCCCAGGGCGATGATGACCGCCACTTCGAAGATGGACAACTGCCGGACGCCTTTTTCCCGGAAGCCCGGAAGAAAAGCAGTATGGCGATGAACATGACGATGGTGCGGACGACCACCTGCCATATCAGGTCCCAGGATGTGTCGTTTAAGAATATAGTTTGCCAGTCCATTTGTAACGGATTAAGGGGTGACGGATGAAACAACAGCGGCAAAAAGGATGCCTGGCCGGATTGGGGAAAATGGCCTCAGGCTGGAATGGAAAATTTCGAAAACCTCTAAACCTGGAATACCGTTAGGTTAGATATTATGCAAACCAGAGTCGTCGGGGTTGGATAAAATCTAAGGTACGATACGGTTAGGATTGGAAATCATCCAAGCGCGTTAACATCTGGCCCCAAAGTGTCTTCGTATATTCGTCTGTTATCAAAATATGTCCTTTTATGGCCAGATTAAATTCTATTTTCAAATTTACCGGCAAGCTCGGTAATGTCATTGCCTACCGCCGGGGCGGGAAGCAATTCCTTCGCTCCCGGCCGGAATCGGTACGGCAAACACCCGCTACCCGCCGCTCCGCGCAGTGGTTCGGGGCCGCCAGCAGAAAGGGCGCCCTCGTCCGCGGCGCTATCATGCCCGATCTCGATATCGTGTGCGATGGCAATTATGTAAACATGCTGAACAAAAGGATCGTGGAAGCGGGCCGCAATAACCATGCAGGCCTTAAAGGCTATCGTTTCAATCCTTACACGGGGATCGGCGATATCCTGCTGCTTCCGCCTACCTTCTCCAAAGACGGCAGGCTCCGCATCCCGGCACAACGGCCGGATGCACCGCGCAACGCCGTTCGCGTGGAAGTAAAGCTCATCGGCACCAGGATCGATTTCCTCAACCGCCGCGTCACCGGCTCCGACGCTGCCGTCCTGGAAATAGACCTCAGGAAACCTTTCTCCGGAGCAGATCTGACCATAGACGTTCCCGGAACCGGGACGCTACTGGTCACCGTTCAGGTGAGAACTTTCTTTGATGACGCCGTATCCCAGAACCGGAAGTACACCGCCGCAGATATCATCGCTGTGGTAGAAGATTATTCGCCGGTTTCCATACTAACGAAAGCCCACCAGCACAAACAACTCCCCCAATTGCTGGAGGATATGCCTTTTGAGGCGGAATATTCCGTAATCGAAGGCTTTACCGTCAAAAGGGAATAACCCCACGCCATAGGAGCCATATTTTGTTATAACACTTTCATTTTCAAATCTTATTGCCACTTCATTATGTCCGGAAGGCCTCCTTCCGGCAGGCGTTGCCATGGGTTTTAGGCGCCGGTCTTCCCAATTACAGGCTTGTTCCCCCTTCACCTCATCTCCGCACCATCCCCACATCACCTCCGCATCAAGTCCACCTGCTCCGTATTCGCTCCGTATCCGCCATTCGACAACCATTCGTAGATCATCCGTAGATTACACCTAGACCTTACCTTGACCTTATCTTGCAGGTCGTACCTACACCGTAATAGGTAGGTTTTAATGCCGGTTGGTTCATAGATCCGGCTATTTCGGCTAACCGCCTTCTAACCGTCTGACTTGTCCTAAAATAGGTTTACCACAAAATTTATTCTATGACAAGAACATACAAAGAGGGTCGTTTTTATCCTGATTCGTTTAAAGATCAGGTGATCCGTGAGTATCAAAGCGGGTACAGTATGAATTATTTACGGCACAAGTACGAAATAAAGGGGAGTGACACTATTCGTAAATGGCTGCATGCTAAAGGATTACGAACGTTTCCCCGAAAGAACTATCTTGTGAAGATGACACCCTCTTCAAACAAACCGTCCGAAAAGCAAAGTGGTCAGCAGCCTGATGTTGAGCAACTTCAAAAGCAATTAAAAGCCGCACAGCTTCAGTTGGAAGATGCACAGATCAAGGCAGAGATGCTGGAACGGCTGATAGAACTGGCTGAGCAGCGTCATCAGATCAGTATCAGAAAAAGGACAGTACCAGGTAATCCATGAAACAAAAGACAAGCACCCCAAATTGACGCTTGGGCGGGCTTGTCGATTACTTGGCGTGAGCCGTCAGGCTTATTTTAAGCATCAGCATAAACGTGTAATTTCTGCCAACAGACAGCAGTTAATCTTAGGCGAGGCCCTTGCTATCCGCAGCCGGCATCCCGACATGGGTGGGCGCAAGTTATTTGGCATGTTGCAGCCTGTTTTTGCCCGGTTGGGTATTAAAATGGGCCGTGATGGCTTCTTTGATTTGCTTTCTGATGCAGGGTTGCTCATACGTAAACGCAAACGGCATATGCGAACAACTTACTCTGATCATTGGATGCGCAAATGGCCTAACCAGATCAAGAACTTCCAGCCCACGGGACCTGATCAGCTTTGGGTGAGTGATATAACTTACTGGAAAGCAGGGAGTAAAGATTACTTCATCAGTTTAGTGACAGATGCCTGGTCACATAAGATCGTAGGTTATCAGGTAGCTGAGAATCTGGCTGGTATCCAGACACTGAAAGCCCTGCAAAAGGCGTTACAAGGCCTAAAAGGAAGTGCTCATCAGCTCATCCATCATTCAGATCGAGGTTGCCAATATTGCGCTACCGGATACGTAGAAACACTCCAGGCCCATGGCATTGGAATTAGCATGACGGAAACTGGAGATCCGCGGGACAATAGCATTGCTGAAAGGGTCAACGGGATTGTAAAAGGAGAATATTTGTATCATTATGAGATTAAAAACCTGGCACAGGCAGAGGCTACATTAGAGATCGGTTCGTTTGTATAACACGGAGCGGCCACATTTAAGCATAGGTATGGCAACTCCTGAGCAAATACACCGCGAACCAATCCAAACCAGGCGACTATGGAAGAACTATTATCCTCAGAAAAAACAGATTGTAAACCCATCCCAGGATTACGAGGCAGATGTCAACTAATACCAGGATTTATTCTTTAACCGGTAAACTTTTTTAGGACGGGTCCGTCCGCTAACCGTTCTCTAGCTTCCCTCTAACTTCCCTCTAGCTTCCCTCTAACTGCTATATCGCTTCCATCATCCTTTTATCATGCAGCTATCTTGCTTCCCTCCTGGCTTTTTATCCTGAGAAATGGGAAGAAAACCTATTTACCCCATTTATGGCGCCCAATAGCTATTTTTGCCGGGCCTGAGGCAACCTGTAGACACAAACACCTTAACTACCAATAAAACGCCTCTAAATGGGCTTATTTCAGCTAAAATGACGAATCATTCAAGCCAGGAGAACCAAATTCAATACGTAACCAACTTCCAGGAACTGGTAGGCACACCGTTTCAGGGAGATATCAATGCCATCTGCTGGGCCCGGCAGCTGAGAGGGGATTTTAACGAGATCATCCGGAAAGTAGCGACAAACGGGAATATAACGGTAGTGGAAGAAGAGGAACTGCTGAGGATGCAACTAAGCGAACAAGGAGCACTCGCCCGTGAAACCCTCCTGCAGGACTTCCAACTCCTGACCGCCTACGGCGCATCTCCCACCCTGAACGTCATCACCCACTACGACCGCGATGAAACCGTCCCATTCTTCCCTACCGACGTGTACTCCTTCCATGTAGACCGCGCCCCATTCCCACCGCCACCTTTCTATGCACCTACGCTGGTGCATCCAGCGATATACTACCAAACGCACAGGGCGAGCAGAAGATCCTCATCCCCGAAATCCGGGCTGAGCTCAGAAAACTATACGACGGCCCGGAAGTAAGCTTCGAAGATTTCCTAAGAGACAACTATTTTGACTTGCATTACCAGGCTAAGCCCGGTGCGGAAGTGATTAATCTGGGCATTGGGAACCTCTGGCGGCTTGCCGTGGACCATCCGGACAGCCCGGTACCGCCTTGTTTGCACAGGGCGCCAAAGGAGAATGTAGGGGAGCCGAGGTTGTTGATGATTTGTTAGAACTGATTAAATACCATTCATCATTATGAAGCTCCCGGAAGAAATATCATTTGAAATCGCTTTTCCCGAAAATTCGCTGAAAGACTTTGTGAGCCACTTCTGGTGTAGCCGGTGGAATAATGGTATCCAAAATAGCATACACTATCACTCTACAGCCAATACCAATACAGAACTCGTCTTTGCTTTCAATCCGGCTAAACAACCGGTATTTTCTACTTTACAAGGCCATACCGCTAATTATTGCCGTATCGAAACCGGTGGCATCTCCGAAATGTTCGGCGTCTCAATTTACGCCCATGCCATCCCCTATTTTTTCGATGCTTCTGCAGGTGAACTGGTTAATCAATTAGTCGAACTCAAGGATATGCCAGGCACGGATGCAACAGCGATTTCGCAGCGGTTAGCTTACTGCATCAATTTCGATAGCCGGGTAGATCTGATATCTCAATACCTTAAGACCAAGTTTCATTTACCCCGTAAGTCAGACGCTGCTATCCTTAACGCCATCAAAAAGATCAGGCAATTCAAAGGGCAGGTAAACATTGAAAACCTGGCAAAAGAGCACCTGATGTCGCAAAAACAATTTGAAAGGAGATTTAAAAATTCCTCCGGATTCAATCCTAAGCTCTATTCCCGCATATTTCGTTTCGAAAACGCATTGTGGCCTTATGATGATTCCAGCTTCACTGAAAAGGCCCTCAACCTGGGCTATTTCGACCAGGCCCATTTCATAAATGAATTCAGGCAATTTTCAGGGTTCAGTCCAGGGAAATATGCGCCGATTACATCATAAGAAAATGTCCATTTTTTCCAATTCCCGTTAAGCCCGGCAAGCTAATTTTGCTTCTTCATCAACAGGAAGCAAAACAATGATACCAGAAACTTATCAGGAGAAAGTAATTCCTATCATGGGATGCCCGGACATCCGCATACAGGTAGCATTCTATCAGGCGTTGGGCTTTGAAGTGCTGGCCACGTACACATCTCCCAACCCTTATGCCTCCCTGAAATGGAAAGATATCGAACTGCATTTTTATGGAAGCCGAAAGATCGTTCCATCGAAAAACCCGACCATGTGCTATATCAGGGTGGCGAATGTGGACCAGGTGAACGAAGCATTCACCGCCGGGTTAAAGCGCTGCTACGGTAAAATTCCAAGAACCGGATTCCCCAAAATCACTAAAGTCCGCAACCTGGCGGACGACCGCCGTTTCACCCTGACAGACACCGGGGAAACACCCTTTTCATAGGAACTGCTTCCACGGCCGACGACAGATTCTTCAGGACATTGGAAGACCCTGCGTATGCAAAACTATTTACCGTCCTTTATGACGTTCTATATTCCAAAGAAGACCCGAAACTTGCCACCAGCATGCTTCCAAAATACGCTGAAATCGGCGAAAACCTGCGTGGGTTAGACAAGGCGAAATACTTATTATTAGTAGCTGACATTCAAAACCAATCAGGCAGTCAGGTTGAAGACGCAGAATTGCGGCTACTGATGAGTAAATGCGACAACAATATGGATTGGGAAAAGATAAGAAGTATGTATAATGAAATATTGAAACCTGAGATGGAATAAAAAAGGCCACCAGCATTACCTGATGACCTCTTCAATTAGTCGGGACGACTAGATTCGAACTAGCGACCCTCCCGACCTTTGTCGGGATGCTGTAACGGATGTGATGAAAGTCAAAAAGGCCACCAGCATTACCTGATGACCTTCTTTCAGTGTCGGGACGACTAGATTCGAACTGGGTTTTAAAATCAGCCACCATGGCGAATTTCAGCCGATCCGAAAATTTTACTCATGACATTACTCATTAAACTGAACTAAAGCCTGATTCGTCCGTAAAATATTGGTAATCTTAGTATTATACACCTGTAAACATACAAATATCTACAATTCAGCATAACTGAATGGTCTATATGCAGCAACATGCCAAAACGCAAAGAACTGTGTCAAAATTAATGAATTTCGCGACCCGTACATCACATAGGCTGATTCCATTCCCAGTCATGCGTCACAGAACTTAGGTAAGTAGCCACAAACAAACTGCCAAACAGAAGTGACGGCAACCGCATCAAAAATTAGCTTTTCTTCTAGTTTTGAACTTATAAAATAGCACGAACCTGCTATTTTCTTATTAAGAAAAGCGCAAGACCTTAGATTATCATTCGAATTAATCCCCGGTTTAAACAGAAACCTTAGATTTTCTATTTAGTTTGACCCGATATACTGCTTCCTATCTCATCATCACCATTTATGAAACTTTATTCACTAAAATACCCAAACCCCATTGCTCCTTTTAGGCTTTCCATGTCAGTAGTGATAAAACCTAAATGGAACTCGTCTAAAAGCCATACCGCAATACGGCTTTAATTAACTTCTAGTTTAAATCCCTGCTTCTCATGTTAATTAATCCGTTATGTTAAACCAATTGCGCCCGCAACTCATTGTTACATATGCAATATTTTTCTTTAACCTCTGCTTTCAAAGCTGCAACTTCACGAAAACACTTGCACCAGAAGATGTCGAATTGACCTTGGAGCTATCGGGTCAAAATAAAAAGAACTTGAAAAAGTAATAGTTCACTACAAAAACGATAGTTTAAAACAAAAAGCAGCGTATTTCCTTATAACAAATTCGCGGTTTCATTACAGTTATGATGGGGAAGCATTGCGCTCTTATAACAAGATCTTTGAACTGGTACAGAATTACGAAAAAACCACGCCTTTTAAAGGTAATATTCACTTTCCACAATTTATAACATGGTCTGATTCGATTATAGCTGCCACAGGCTACCCTCATCAAAACTCGCTAAAAAAAGTTTACGATCATAAAGCCCTTACGGCAGAACTGCTAATTGAAAACATAGATCTTGCATTTGATGCATGGAAATTTCCGTGGGCAAGACAGTTGACGTTCGATGAATTTTGCAACTATATTCTACCGTATCGGTTCAAAGATGAGTCGCTGTCGAATTGGCGTGAGAAATATATGCGACATTTTAGCTGGCTTGCAGATTCAATGAAAGGACGTAACGATCCTGTATTAGCTTGTAAGTTTATTAATGATGACCTGAAAAAATGGTTTCGTTTCAATGAAGAACTGTCAGTTTATCCCAGTGCACTTGATGCCGCAAACTTACTTCAAGTTAAAATGGGACGTTGCTTAGACCAGGCAGCGATTGCCAATTTTGCTATGCGTGCGATGGGAATACCAGTTGTGCACGAGGTCGTTCCTCAATGGGGAAACAGAAGCCTGGGGCATGACTTTAGTGCCGTAATCGACAGAAATGGCCAATTCATTGACTTCTTAGGTGCAGAATTATCGCCGGGCGAAAATGAACTTCGCGGAATGGCGCCAAAAGTATTCAGGCAAATGTTTTCCATCCAAAATCAAAGATTAAGTCAATTTGATGATGGGCTGGCTTTTAAAGTTGGCAGCATGTTTGGCCGTGATGTAACATCCGAATATCTAAAAACGGGAAATGTTTCAATCCAAAGTTCAGAAGATTCTGCTAAGGATATCTTTCTTGCTGTATTTGACGATAGTAGGTGGGTACCTGTGAAGATGGGACATGACTCCTCTGGAAACGTTCTCTTTGAGGACATGGCAATTGGTGTTTTATATCTACCTTGCTTTTTGGATCACAATTTATTAATTCCGCTTGCCGATCCACTCTACCTGGATAGTTCGGGTACGGTTCACAAAATTATACCCAAACCAACGACTGAAATTGTAACCCTGGAGCGAAAATATCCATTAACAGCAATAAAGCGTTGGTGGATGACGCTAATGGGCAACGGACAATTTGAAGGAGCAAACAAACCCGATTTTAGCGACAAGTTTTTACTGTATAGTATTGCAGACACTATCGAACTTAAATTCCATCAATCAAAAACTTTTACTCATAAGCCAGTGCGCTACGTTCGCTATCGATTTCCGGAGAATTGTTTTGGATCACTTGGAGAAATTTCGTTTTATGAACCCTGTTGTAGTGAACCGCTTAAAGGAGTCTATTTAAAAGCAAAAGGGGTAAGTGATGATGATCTGAGCATTGCATTTGACGAAAAAATGGATAGATTTATTCATACTTCCACTAAGGATGAATATAATTCTTTATGGATCGGGCTTGATCTCGGATCACCAAAGTCCATTTCCATGGTAGGTTATAGCCCAAGAAGTGATCAAAATAATATAGAAAAAGGAATGGAATACGAGCTAATGTATTGGGATGCTAATTGGCGGAGCCTTGGACGAACTGTTGCGACGCAATCGAATTTGGTGTATAAAAACGTTCCAGAAGGCGCTTTGTTACTTTTACGCAACCATACTGCGGGAAAGGAGGAGAGAATTTTCCTTTATGAAAACGGCAAGCAGGTTTGGTTTTAACTCTAGGCACCCATAATGACAAGAGTCTCTTTAATCTGTCAAAACAACAAAAACCCTTCGCAAACTGTGAACAAAATATTTCTTAATCCAATTTTCTTAACTCTAAAAATTATCCCATGAAACAAATCGTCGTTGGAGTTTGCCTCGCCATTTGCGTGGTAACAGCACTACTCTTCTCCTGTAACAAGGACCACTCGTCTTCATTAACCACGCGATCACCGCTAATCGACAAGGCAGAGCGCTGGTATAAATCCTCAATTAAAGTATCAGATGTGCAAAACAGCACAGTTAAACCCAATTGGAAGGATGCTCGGCAATACAACTCTTTACATGGGGGCAACTTGTAGTTGTACCAGCAGACAAAGAGAACAAAACTAACAACCCGAATTATGGGATGCTTACCTCTTTTGTGTTCTCAGCCAATGAAAATAAAATAAGCTCAGGCATTATAGTTCAAATACTAGGCGAATCTGAAATCATCGAGAAACGTGGTCAACAGTTAATTGAAACTTTTCAGACACTATCCTTCAAAGGGATAAACGACGGGGCACTAATCATATATGATATAAACTACAAATATCTCGACGGAAAGAGCATTCGGGATGGGCGAGTATCGAGAGATCAAGGTGCACAACTGACAAAAAGCGGTTCAAACCCACTGGCAAATTCAATTATATCCAATGGTGCGAAAATCACGCTTGGTAATGATGATCTGGTTGCAACCAATGTAATTCCAACGTTATCGTCGGCTCAAAACCCCGTTACTACCCTTAGTGTGCAAGGAGAACAGAATTGCATCGATTGGTATTGGACCACTTGGAATGTGAATACTGGACAGATAATATCACAAGTATACCAATATACAACGTGTCAGCCGGCGACTGGCGGTTCGGGCAGCACCTCCTCTGCAAATCTATCAAAACCACAGCCTTGTGCAAGCTCGTTTCATTTCAAGGTAAAGATATCTGGAAGTACAACTGACCCCAATACGAAGGAGGGTGGCAGGTAGCCGGCATCACTGGGCTTCATGTCAATTTCGCGAGCTACCAACTCCCCCTTGAGTATTCAAATGCCTCTATTGTACTTTGGACTACCCGCGGTACTACAAAATGGTACAAATGTTACATATGAAATGGCCCAAAGCATTGCCGTCAATGCTGTTGACGCCGCTGAACAGGCTGCGTTTGCTGTGTATAAGCTTAACCCTCCAGGTGTAGCGACAGTAGCTACGGCAAAATACAAGGAAACACTTGCAACCGAACTGGCCAAATCAGGTGGCAGAGTGAATGAAGTATCTCCAGGAATTGGTATTACAGTGCCCGCAAGTGATGTAACTACCGCTACATATCCGATTATCTGGGGTTGGGGTGTTAATAAAACCTATATTATATCATGTTCGCAGTAAATTTTTCATTCTTTATCTGCATTGTTTTATCTATGAGCATAAACGCGAAATCACAATTAGTTGAGTTTAGAAAAGAGGGGCTGAACTTGTTTCAAATGGGAACGAAATTGAATGACAATGTCAAAGACGATCTCATATCAATAGATACATCCACTTTTGAAGGCATGATGGAATATTCGGTAGCATCTAGGGAGCCGAGAAAAAGCGCTTACGTTCAAAAAGCTAATCCGGCAGGGCTACCATTTTCAATGGGCAGATAGTCTTTCTACAAATGTATATGTAGGGTTTACCGATGATAGCATAATTCAACAAATTGCGATTACCTGCGAAACTTGTGACAGGGTAAAGATGAAAACCATGCTGATTGGTGTGTATGGGAATCCAGAGGTATCCGGCACAGGTAGCTTTGAAGGTAATTCTCATGAGTCTATTGTTCTGTCCTCGGGAGATTTTGATATTTTCTTTTCTGGCCTAACTGGAACAATTATATTCTATTATCCAGAATCATTAGAAAGTTTAATGAAAGATTTCCCTATCGACTAACAAGTGCTCACTTATCTCACCGATCAATGCGGCATTTAAAAGAAAACATCTGGCTGCAAACTTTAGCGGCGGAATGGAAAGGATTTAAAAATTCCAATAAGTGGATCACGATAATCCTTTCTGTTCCGCTTTTGTTTCACATTCTTGTGTTGGAGAGATACAGGAACGGATTTGTAGAGTTCGACGAACATATTCTTTCGTTTGTTCTGTTGTTGATTTCTATCTCCCTGATGGCACAATTATCACTGTCAGCATCAAGATATAATACCATTAATCTGGACGCACTATCTATAGTTGGGATAATATTTCTTAGCTACCTGTTATTCCGAGTATTGGTTATCGATCATTCCAGCATTCAAAGAATTATACTACCCACTTCACTACTATACCTTTTCCTTCTATATAGAAATAAATGGAATGAAACCAATCAATTGGTGAATTATTTTACATTCGCCGTCCTATTAGTCGCTTTTTTGAACTTGGGAATTTTCAACTAATTAAAAGCACCTTCTACATAGCAGATGCAATGAAAATTAATACCGGTGAAAATGCTAATTACTATGCTTCGGTTATTCCTTTTCTTTTATCTGCAACACTTCAGAAAAAATCAAATCCATTCGATGGATGGACAGGCACGCTGGTACGCATCATTACTCTTGGGGCAAGTTTATATATCCTAGCAAAATGTAATTCCAGAACCGCGATAATTGCATCTAGTTTGGGATCGATTTGGGTACTTGCCAGTTGCTTTGAAGTAAAATCAGCATTGCTAAAATTTAGAAAAAGATTCTACCTAATAATATTGTTGTTGGTAGTTATATTGACGTGCACCACAATAGTTGGAATAAAAACTTACGAACGCAACTCAGCTTCTGTACAGGGCCGGTTTTTAATTTACAAAGTAACGTATGACATGATATCACAACGCCCAGTATGGGGCTACGGACATGGCAGTTTCAAGCAGTTGTATAACCAATACCAGAGTAAATACTTAAGCACAAATACCAACCCAATTAACGAACGTCTACTGGCTGGCAACAGCTACTTTGCCTTCAATGAGTTCCTTGAAATATCTGTTGAATTAGGCTTAGTCGGCCTCTGCTTTATGCTATTGGCCCTACTTATCACTGTAAACCTAATGATAACAGGCAAACTCAACAGATTAGAAATTGGCGCTGCAGGTTCAATGTTGTCAATTATTATTTGCGCACTTTTCTCATACCCATTTCATACAACTTCCGTTTTGTTAAATGTAGTATTCTTTATGGCCATTCTATCCAATCGCATGCCTCCGAAGTTTACCATTAAATCTAGTAGAATTGTCACATCTATCCTTTTTCTGTCTTGCTTCGCATTATCATTATTTTTTCAATTTACGAGTGGAGAAGAATGAACGCCTTAAGAACATGGGAAAGTGCAGCACATATTGCACTTGTCCAGGGTTTTACAAAAGCGGAACCCTTCTACAACACTGCTAAAGATGAGCTCCAAAATGACGGAGCCTTCTTATTCAATTACGGGCAGAGGCTTTCAAAGCAGGACGTTATGACCAAAGTTTAAACTTGCTTGAAAGATCAAACCAATTTCACAGCAGTTTAGAACTCTATGTTTTACTCGGCGATATATACTTGACTCAAACTCGATTTACCGATGCAGAAAATGCCTACCAAATGGCAGAAAATGTGCAGCCTTCAAGATTTCTTCCGAAATTCAAATTGTTATATTTCTATCTGACTACTGGCCAAAGAGAAAGAAGCCTCAAACAAGCCAAATTGATTATAGACTATCCGGTAAAAATTCCGTCTAGGCAAATTGATGAGTATAAGGCAATATCGGCAGTGGTATTAACATCAAAGGTCAAATAATGCAATTACAAACACCGAATATTATTGTGGAAATAATGTTCCGAGTTGAAGACATCATTTAAATAATAATTCGTATAATTGTTAGCCACATTAACGTTAAATTGAAAAATGATCTTTCGAATTGTTCAATCTCGGTCGATTAGATGACGGACCTGTGCTGCCATCTCTTTATTGGCCATCATGAGAAATAACTGTAAACGGTTTATTTATATAAGCAAATATGCACACATATTCAGTATTCCGCTGATACACTACTAGAAACAGCTAATTCCTCACAAGTTGTCGATCCTCCAAGTAATTGACACAAGAAAATACCGGCGAAGCAACTCCGCTCGGATGGTCTCGGTAAATATAGGCGTAAGAGCATTTTGGAATAGAGCGTTTCGATTCAACAGATCGAATCCAGCCACACGCAGTATCCAATTTCGGTCCCGTGTAATATAATAATTGACTGAAGCGTTCCAGACTGCTGCTGTTGCAGCGCTTGCCCTAGTAGTCTTGAACAAGGGTTTAAATCAGTTTATGAACCTTATTTTACGAATCCGCAATACCTCATAGACTGTCCGCTTTCTAAATTTACTGTTGGCCTAGCATTACAGTACGCAACAAGACTACCACCAGGTTTTGTAATGTACACGTCCCACGTTCAACCAATGCGCGGGTCTATTACCTTGATTCCGCGTGACGATTTCGGTTTCGTTGAGTATTTTGATGATCAAATTCTATATGGCTATGCTGAAGGACGCCGCTTACATCTAAAACACCAATTGGAAGACTCGTTGGTGCATGAAAAGTTTGTTGTTAACCATTTTACAGAAGGCGAAAAAGACTACACTTTCGTAACAGCTCCCGTACCACAAGTCTGCGAAGCCGCTGGTTGTAGGGGATATTCTTCATGATATTCGAAAAATCTGATCCCGCCCCAGACTTAGAGGGTGTAACAATCATCTTCAGTCGACTTTTCGCCAATTGGCTTTCAAAATATGAGGATTGCGTAGTCGGTAGAATCGATAAGTCAAATGAAACTTTTGAAGCTCGGCAAAGGCAGGCAAACGTTCCGGCCCCTCCCGAAGTAATCGAAATGAATGCGAAAGAGCAACTTAAGGGTGTAAATAATGGCCTAATAAATGAGGGCAAAGACTAACAAAGCGAAATTTATGAAATGGTATCATGCCCCTGCTACGGTGCCCGAGGCGGAAACACCGGTTTTTATAGGGAAGGTTGAAGATCAGAATTTAAAAGGCCATCGTGCGGGCGTATTGAGGTGCAGAACGGAAGATGAATTGGTTTGGCATATTGAAATAATGAAACGCTGCCACTTGACGAATTTCCTTGTTGGACTTTCATGAAAGTTCATATAAACTTGGAGGAGGAGATTAAAGATATAAATGAAGCTGAAACCCACTACGAGCACCTCCAATCAGCCCTGCTTTCTTACGAAAGACGTTATATTGTTATCAGTAAGGCGATGTTAAGTGCAGGTAATGGTGTTTATCAATTGGACTATTACGCTTCTGGTATTATAAATCGGGCGCTATCGCTTTTATATGGCTTCCATACACTTGTAGAATCAAAAAACTTCCTTGCCGCTTCACACTTGGTTCGGCCTTATTTGGACAATTATCTTCGCTTCTATGCAGCCTGGCTTACAAGCAATCCCCATGAATTCGCTCAAAAAGTTTGGTTGGGGAGGCAGTTAGAAAGTTAAAAGATAGAGACGGGAAATTTATGAGAGACGATTATTTGATTGCTAAAGCCAAAGAAGATTACCCTTGGATGGAAGAGGTATACAAAGAAACATCTGGATTTATTCATTTCAGCAACAAACACATATACAATGCAACCAAGAAAAATGCTGGAGCCCCACAAACGCTAAATACCTACATCGGAAAGTACGACCATGATGTTAACTTGCAAAGCAAAATTGAAGCATACGCCTGCATGATTGAGATATCAAACTGCATTCTAAATCTTATTTTTGGCTGGGTCGACACAAAAAGAATTGGAGGGTAAACGGCTAGAATGGTCGTTTGATCGAAGAAGGTCTAATAACATTAGCGATTTAAAACGTCAGTCCTCCGTCGGCTGTACAATGTGCGATGCAGAGGAAAGTTCCCTGCTCCAAGTTCATGCCCCCATTTGCAGCTTTAATTCCAGCGCGTTTTTTTCGAAAGCGTACCTCGATACCTTGCCAGAAGAAGCAAATGATTTTCACATATTCGGCAATATACACCAGGTTCATCGTAAGTAATTGTGAGCTGCCGCCCATCTTTCCTCGTAACCTAACATCTTTCCCATTTTCGGCATTTCTGTCCAAAACGGATAAATAATTGGGAAGAGGTCTTTCTGCACATTTTAATGTAGTTTATGCCGTTCCATTTGAGCCTTTTCGAGCCTGTAATTGTCTTGAGGATGTGTTTAAATGCCGTGTCTTCGATAAAGGCGTCCCTCCGCAAAAGGTAGGGACTATTCGGATCGTCATTACGATAGCCCTCTATAAATAGCGAATGGGTTTATGCCGAACATCTTGGGTGCGCCGAAGGGGAAAGCCGACCTTGAAGTCACCGCTTGGCCTTCTCTAATAGCTTGATTATATCGCTATGCTTGTAAAAGAGGCTACCTTGTATTTTCGTATAAGGGAGCGTTCCATTTAGCCTAAGAGTTTGTAGAGTTCCAGAGGAAATATTAAGCATCTCTTTGACTTGGTAGCTCCTAAGCCATTTACTTACTTCCTTTGGCCGCTTTTCTTCTAGTAGCGCTTCTAAATCGGAAAGCAATTCCTGCTTGAATATTTCCAAATCTGTTCTCGTCAGCCACAACTCGCGGGTAGGTACCGGCTGAATTCCTGGATCACATTTCTTTGCACACATATTGCTCGATTAAGACAGGCAATATGCTTTGGATGGCCACCAGAAATGCACAGGTCTATACAGTGGGGAACTAAAATACTCTGCACTGAAAGTGCAGAGGTTTGGGTGTGCCGGACTAAAGTCCTACTCCAGCATTAAATTTTCAGCATTAGCACTGGGTCATCCTTGTGGTGATCCGGTAATCTTGCACCATTTGGTCTGTTATATTACCCGTACTCCACGCCCCATAACCAATTGCCCAAAAGTGACGGCCCCAATACCTATAGTGTAACTTGGGAAATTCTTGCTGTAACTTCCTCGATGTCAACCCCTTCAATCGCTTTACAATATCACTTACACTTTGTTTGCAGGGGTATTCAATATGCATATGGACATGATCCTTGCTCACAACTCCCTTTAAGATCCGAATGTCCTCAGCGTTGCATATTTGTATCAACAATGCTCGACAGCGATGCTGAACATCTCCTTGTAATACGTGATATCGATATTTGGTCACCCAAACGATATGAACCGTCAATCGGCTTACTGTATGGCTACCATGGCGCATCATCTACCTAATTTAGATAGATTTTCTCGCATTACTAAAGCCCTCGCACTAAAGTGCGTAGTTTTCAACTAACGGCTGGGACCAATAAAGAAAGCCCCGATCGTGCGATCAGGGCTTTGTATTGTCCAATTGGTCAATTATGTGGCTTGCTGGAGCGGAATCCTTTTTATGTAGTTTTCTGGAGAAGGTAACGTATTTCGTCTCTGTAGCACTTCTTCTAACTGCTCTACATCACGTTCTACGGTTTCCTCATCAACTTCCGCGTAAATCATTGTTGTTTCTAATTTTTTGTGTCCAAGGATTATTTGAATTGTGGTAATAGGAACACCACTTTGGAGTGCAATAACCTTCGCAAAGGTGTGCCTGGCCAAATGAAACTGAAGTGGGATGGGAATAAACAATGCTTCCTGGATAATCTTCAGTCCACGGTTCACTTGTTGATTGGTTATCTTCGGAAAGATCGTTCCGTTTTCTTGACTCTTGGTGCTATCCATGTAACGACGAATAATCTTTACAGCCTCTGGTAGCATTGGAACGGCAAACGGCTCACCGCTTTTTGTGCGGTACATTGTACAAAAGAACTTACCGGATGCACTTACCTCAAAATGATGAATGCAAAGTTTAGACACCTCCGCGAATGACATACCTGTATACAGGCTAAAAACAAACATATCACGGATCAGCCTTATTTCTGGGCTTAAGAACTTCTTCTGTTGAATTAAAGCAATTTGATGATACTTTAATTTTGCTCGTGGATTATCTTCGGTATGTGGTATAAATTTCGCCGCCTTGTTTCTTTTGGTCCATCCAAGTTCGTAAGCCCATCCTGCGAGTTTCTTCACACGTTCCAGATGTTTTGCCGTCCCATTATGGTTACATGGATCGTGCTTCTTAAGCGGATGGTTGGGTATGTAATACTCAAAATCAGAAAGAAAAGCATAGTCGATAGCCGATACTGGCATGTCGTCTCCAACTTTCTTTTTCTGGGCATGCCTGTACTTAATGAAATTTCTTAGGTATGCCTCCGTTGCGTCATAGTTTTTCAAGCTACCAGGCTTTAATTTTCTTCGCCATTCCTTTCCATGCTTTTCGAGGATTTTGAGGATGGTGTAATCTTTATTTGCAGCAGCCCGCTCACCGAGATAATGCGCTTTTACATCTTGGGCAGTAAATGATTCTTGAAGATCGATAAGCTCGCGATATGCTACTGTGATGTTGACCCGAACATTATCAATATGAATGTTCAGGCTTTTAATGTTGGGCGTATTCCCTTTTACTTTTTCGGATTTACCATCCCACTTACAATGTTCTATTTTGCCTGCGAGACTGATTTCCGCTGGCTTCTCTCCATTGTGATTACCGCATACACATTTGCCAGAGAAGGATTCTTCTTTGTTTTTCGCACCGTGAAGTTGACAGCGAATGTAGGTCCAGCCATAATAATAGATTTTAATTGGTTTTCGAATGAATTGATTCGATTCTCGCGTTCTGGTCTATTGAGGCTGTAAACCAACATTTCAAAACCGAACAAAATGCATCAAAATAAATGACATTATGGTTTGGTTATCAAAACATTGCAGAGAATTTCATGAGTAAATTTCTGAAAGATTTTTACTCATGGGAATACTCATGGACAGATTGACTGAAATTGGTAGTATTTGGTAGGTGTTAAAAGCAAAAAGCCCGTAAAACATACGTTTTACAGGCTTTTTATACTGGATAATTCCAAGTTCGTCGGGACGACTAGATTCGAACTAGCGACCCCTTGCACCCCATGCAAGTGCGCTACCGGGCTGCGCTACGTCCCGAACTTCCGGTACGTCGGTCAAGACGGGACGCGAAACTAGTAAATTGTTTAGAATAAACAAACCCGTATATGAACTTGCGGCATAAAAAGCTAAAAATCACCCCTTACCGTTGTTCCACATTTCATTACATTGCACCCTATGCCCGAAACCAATATCTGCATCATCGGCGCAGGCCCCGCCGGCGCTACCGCCGCCCTCCAGCTCGCTTACATGGGCATCCCCTGTATCGTCGTAGATAAAGCTGTTTTCCCCGCGACAAAGTCTGCGGCGACGGGCTCAGCGGAAAGGTATTGACCCTCCTCTCACGGATAAATCCCGGCATAGCCGAAAGATTGCAGCAATACGCCTTCAAGGAAGACAGCTGGGGCGTCACCTTCGTGGCCGCCAACCGCATGAGCATGAACATCCCCTACAAACCCGGATATCAAAAACTTCCCGGAGAACCCAGGGATTTGTCTGCAAACGCCTCCATTTCGATAATTTCCTGGTGGAAGAACTGAGAAGATGCCCGCAGGTGACACTCATCGAAGGTAAATCCATCACGAAATACGAACTATTACCAGATGGCTACCTGCTCGCTGACGCCACCGGCTCCCTTCAGATCAGGACGCAACTGGTCATCGCAGCCAACGGAGCGCACTCAGGTTTCACGAAAGACGTAGCCAACATCCACATGGAACCGGCGCACTTCGTCGCCGGCATCCGCGCATATTATAGCGGCATCAAAGGCATGCACCCCGATAACCTCATCGAGCTGCATTTCCTTAAAAACATACTGCCCGGCTATTTCTGGATATTCCCCCTGCCCAATGGCGAAGCCAACGTAGGCGTGGGTATGCTCAGCAAGGTAGCGCGGAAAAAGAAAGTCAACCTGAAACAAATGCTTCTAGACGCCGTAGCTACCGACCCGGTGCTCCGGGAACGGTTCAAAGACGCCATGCTGCAGGGAAGCATAGATGGCTACGGCCTCCCACTGGGTAGCAAGATCAGGCGACTATCCGGAGAAAGATACATGTTGGTGGGAGATGCCGGCTTCCTCATCGATCCCTTTACGGGAGAAGGCATCGGCAATGCCATGTATTCAGCGAGGATGGCAGCGCAGCAAGCCGCGGCCTGTATTGCCGCTAACGACTACAGCGCCGCCGCCATGTCTGCCTATGACGCGAACATCGCGCGCGTATTAGGTCCGGAGCTGGCCATGAGCACAAGGCTGCAAAAGCTCATCCGGTACCCTGGCTACTGAATATGTTGATGAAATTAACTGCGGGCAATAAAGAACTGCAAGACCTGATGACCTGTATGTTCCAGGAAGTAGACCTTCGTAAGAAACTGGCCAACCCAAGGTTTTACCTGCAGCTCCTGTTCGGGCGGCTCTTACGCCGTCCGGCAATCCGCCAGGCTAAAGCCTGACAGCGCCCCTACTGCTGCCCCAGCAAGACGAACATCAATACGATCGCCAATACGATCAACACGACCATCACCACCTTCCCCGCCGAAACCGGCTTCTTCCCATGCACCTTGCCGGTTTGCCCGTTCACCAGGAAATGGTAGGTCTTCTTTTTATACACATAGGTACATAGCCAGATGGGCAACAGGATGTGCTTGTAGGTCTGATCGGAATGGGAAGTGGTTACATCCAGATCTTTGTAGGTATCGATGCGGCATTGGTCGGCGCAGGCATTTTCGATGAATTCGCGCATGATCCCTTCCGCTTTACTATAGCCTTCATGTACGGCAATATCGTACACGTCTGCCTGCCAGCCAGAAAGATATTGGGCTTCGAAATTCACCAGTTCATCCAGCTGATAAGGGAAGACGCTTTCGTATTCGTCCTGCGACAGTTCAGTAGCCCCTCCTATCAGTATATCATCGAAAAAATGATCGAAGGTGCCGCTCCGGTAGATCCATTCCGTATGGCGTACGGTGCGGCTCTGGCGCTTGCCGTTGCCGTCGGTATAGTATTCCGTTTCGTAATAGTACCGCCCCCGTAGCCGCTCCATTTGCTATGCGTCTGGGCGTCGTAGGTCCAGAATGGAAGGTAAATGCCATGCAGCGCGTCGTGCCGGGCGATCTCTTTCAGGTCTCCCGGCGCCCACCAGCCCTTGCCGATCCAGGTTTTAAAGATATCGAGCGAATGCTGCTTGTCAACTTTAAAAGGAACGATGCCCGAAGGCTGTATGACCCTCGTTTTATATGCTTCGGGGTTCACCGCCTCATAATTGCAGAAGCTACAGGTAAAGGTGGGCGTCTCCGACATAAAAACCGACTGCGATCCGCAACGGTTGCATTTATAAACGCGCTGCTCCACAGTGACAGACGCATCGCTGCCGGTCTGCAATTGCTGGCGCAGGTTGTGTTCCCGGATATGATCCTTCGACTTGTCGATTTCCACCCGCGTGCCGCAATGCTCACAGACGAGCTGTTGCAGCTTCGGGCTGAACGACAATTGCGCATTACATCCCGGGCAGGGAAAAAGTAATAAGGGAGCGTTGGCGGTAGTAGGTTCCATGAGAAGCGGCACGATGTGCCGGTAAGGGTTATAGTTTAGCGAGTATTTCCGCCTTTTTCTGGTTGAATTCTTCTTCGGTAATGATGCCCTGGGCTTTCAGTTCACCCAGCTGCTTCAATAAGTCGAGCAGTTTCTGCTTATCGGCGCCATCCGTAACCGGCGCCTGCTGCGGCGCTGCCGGCTGCTGCTGTTGCTGTTGCAGCATATTGGTCAGTATCACGCCTGCGCCCATGCCCGTCATTCCGGCCGCGCCGGGGTTGTTAGACAGGTTCTCCAGCGCAATACCGCCCTGCATCTGGTTGAACTGGTTCAGCTTGTCGGCCATTATATTCAGCTGCGTCGTCTTATCCAGCATTTTCTCCACTTCTTCCGGCAGGGTTACGTTTTCGATATAGAACTGCCCCAGTTCGATCCCCAGGTATCGAACTCCTGCTGGAAGACCGGCTTCAGTTTATCGCCGATCTCGGTAAAGTTAGCCGCGAGGTCCAGTACGGACACGCCGGCTTCCGCCAGTCCTTCCGCCAGCTTGCTCACGATCACGTTGCGCAATTGCTCGCTCACGGCATCAATTCGTACCCAGGGATGGGTACCCGCGAATTCTTTGATAAACTTCTTCGGATCGGTCACCCGCATGGTATAACTCCCGAAAGAGCGCAGTCGTACCTGTTTAAACTCCGGATCGCGGACGATCACCGGGTTGGAAGTTCCCCATTTCAGGTTGGTGAACTGCCGGGTATTGACGAAGTATACATCTACTTTAAAGGGAGAATCGAACAGGTACTTCCAAGACTTCAGGGTGGTGGTAACGGGCATGTTGCTGGTCGATAATTCATGCCTCCCTGGCTGGTAAACATCCCCGAACTCCCCTTCGTTCATCAACACGGCCGCCTGTGATTCCCGTACGGTCAGCTGTGCGCCGTTCATTATTTTATTGCCTTTGTCATGGAATTTATAAATCACGGTATCGGAAGAGTCATCTACCCAGTCGATGACTTCAATAAACTCATTTTTAATAAAATCGAAGATGCCCATGGAAGAAGTTTTTATTAGCGACGTTAAACAACAATGGAAGTTACGTAAAAAATCATACCGGAGCAGTCACTTCTCCCTAAAACTGCCTGCTGATGCCAGGGCTCCCGGTAACGGAGGCTTTTTCTTCCGGCAAAAGTCTACTGGAATAAGTAATTCCCTGCTTTTTACTTTACGCTACTTTTGTTTGGGCGACGAATTCAGCTGCACAGCCCCGGGCGAACCATCAACTAAAACTCCACGCAATCACGATGAAAAAACCTTATTACTACGCAGCCATATTACTGCTGCTGCAGGCCTGCTTCAAAGACCCGCATATGCCGTTACCGCCAGAAGCTCCCAAAGCCCTTCTTGTAAAGACGATCCGGATAGAATCATGGTCTACGGAAGGAGAAGATCTGACGTACGAAATGCATGAAAAGTATGTCGATGAATATTTGTACAACGGTCAAAATAAACCCGTGGCCCGCAGGCGGTATTCCAGTAATTTCTCAGGAGATACCAACCAGCTCACTTACGATAGTTACGACACTTTGTATTATGATAACCTTGGCAGGGTGAAGCAGGTCGATTTCCACGACCTTCACCAACAAAAACAGATGAGCTCCTACCGGTTCTTTTACCAGGGCGCCGCAACGCTCATCGATCAATATGAGCTCTGGACGCGTTGGAACAACCCGCATGCCGATACATTGGCGTTTAACGGCCGGATGACTTTTCGCTACGTCGACTCCGGCGTATTCCGGATATTGCCTTATCCCGACGGGTCCGGTGTTGATACGAGCTTTTACGCTTACCGAAACGGTAACTTCCAATATATCGCCTTTACATCACTGGGCCGGCACCCGGAAGATTACCATGTCGTATATGACGATAAGCCCAATGCAAGCGAGTGTTTCAATCTCCCGCAGCCTACAATGGTATTTCCTTTACCTTCTATGGATATTGTGCGGCCGCTGGCGGATAAGAACAATTACCTCGTACGCGAGAGAAACAATAACGAAGCAGCCCGCAGGATACTAACCTACGACACGCTTGGGCATCCTATAAATATGTTGATCCCTTCGCCGGAGACATTCGCGGAGACGCAGATCCGGCTGGAGTACCGGAAGTTGCGGTGATCAGGGATCAAGTCAAATTCTGGGGATTCTAAGTTTAGGCATACAACTTCGCCAGCCTGAATAGGAAGAATTGAATATCTCTCACCCCTCTCATGCTATTCCTAAACGCTTTGACCTTCGCATTGAATGATTCAGCGGCCGCATTGGTTGCTCTATTATTGAAGAAGTTAAGTATGCCCAGATAATGGTTCTTTATCGTCCTGGCAAGGGTTCTGAAGGACGCAAGTCCCGCTTCTTCCACGTCATTATACCATAAAGCCAGCTTCTTAAATGCCTGCTCTTTACAGGTAGACACCCGGTAGACCTCTCCCAGCCGCAAAGACAACTGATACGCCTTTTGAATAACGGGGTAGCGGCTAAAAAGAAGTTCGCCTCTCTGTTGTTGCTCTCTGGTCCAGAGCCGATGGTGTTTGAAAAGCAAATACCGGCTGCGAGCCAGCAACTGTTTAAGTGTGTCCCCATTAGGCAAAACCTCTGGATGGTAAGCCTGTTGTAGTTTACGAGCCTGCTCGTAGGCCAGGTTCTCCTGCTCGAGTGCTTCCCACCGGTAATGGATCCGGGTCTCCTGTACAGCATCAAACGCCAGTTGCTGCACATGGAAACGATCGGTTACACGATGGGCGTTAGGGAAACATCTTTTGACGGCCAGATTCAAACTGCCGGACATATCCAGCGTCACCTCCTGCACAGTATTACGGACGCGTTTAGGTATCTTCTTCAAGATATCTACCAGGTAATCAGCCTGAGTCCCCTTTATCATCGCTACGATAGAACCTTTGCGACCTTTAGCCAGCTTATTGGTCACAATCGTATACAACTCTCCGCTGGAGAAGGCTGTCTCATCAATGCTCAAATAAGGGCTGATATTCTGCTCAAATAGCATCCAGTGCTCAGCATGTTCCTTCTGTTCCCAAACAGGAAAGTCGCTAAGATGGTGCTTGTATTGTTGTTGGAGCTGTTTACCGTCAACGTGGAAAAGCTGTCCCAGCTGGACCGGGCTAATGGGACTGTTATCTAAATGCCTTCTTTAAAAAAGACCGAACTCTTGGGTAATTCGAGTTCCGTCGGCGACCAGATTCCAGTCTCTACTGATGATTTGACCAGTTTCTACAATCTCCCAGCGCCGCCGTTTGATGACAAGGGTCACCTTTTGGCCCCGGATAGGAAAATCCTGCACCCTGATCTCGTCAAGCAGGCCCTTAGAATGCAGTTTGACATCTTTGTATTCCTCTGGGGCCTCGTTGCGTTCTTCCAGATAAATATGAAGCCCATTGGGCGATTGAGTAGTTTTGATCAGGTCAAAATATTCGAGTATGCCGGCCGGCAGTAGAAGTTCGATGAGTTGTTTATAAGTCTGGTCCACGGAAATCTTTCAATATAGCATGTAAAACAACGACTTTTTAATACTTCCCCAACTTTTCAACTTGATCCGTGATCAGGAGTCGCAGATCGGCCCACAGCTATCGCCATTACGTCCGGATTAAATCAAAAAGGCCATCAGTTTTACCTGATGACCTTTTTCAGTGTCGGGACGACTAGATTCGAACTAGCGACCCCTTGCACCCCATGCAAGTGCGCTACCGGGCTGCGCTACGTCCCGAACTTCCGGTACCGTTTGTTTGTGACGGGATGCAAAAGTAACGAATGTTTTCATTTCCGCAAATAAATCTGGTATTTTTGTCAAAAAACTGTTGACAACCGCTTCCCGCCTGCTATACATCCGACCACATTTATCCGTACATTTGCACGGGATAAAATCAAAAGATGCAAATTTTACTGAAAAGCGCGACTATCGTTTCTGAACAATCGCCCTTTAACGGGCAACAAAAGATGTACTGATCGACAATGGCGTTATCACTTCCATTGCCGCAGAAATTGCACCGGGCAATGCCACCGTTATCAGCGGCAGCAACCTGCACGTTTCTGGCGGTTGGATGGATGTGTTTGCCCATTTTTGTGATCCGGGGCAGGAATATAAGGAAGACCTCCAATCCGGCGCCCTCGCCGCAGCGGCAGGCGGTTTTACGGCCGTAATGATCGTACCGAATACCCAGCCCGCGATCGACAACAAATCGATGATCGCCTCTGCCCTCAGTACGGCCCGCCATACGGTGACCGAAATACTGCCCATCGGCGCCATTACCAAAAAGCTGGAAGGAGCCTCCCTTTCTGAAATGTACGAGATGAGAGCCGCCGGCGCCGTTGCCTTCTCAGACGGGCTCAAACCTGTGCAGTCGTCCGGCCTTCTCCTTAAAGCCCTCCAGTATGTTAAAGCCTTCGACGGCACCGTGATACAGATCCCGGACGATCATAGCATCTCAGGCCACGGCCTTATGCACGAAGGTGTACACTCCACCCGCCTCGGCATGCCCGGCAAACCCGCCATCGCCGAAGAGATCATGCTTAAACGCGACCTCGACCTCCTCGATTATACCCAGTCACGCCTCCATGTTACCGCCGTGAGCACCCGCGGATCCATCGAGCTTATCAAAGCCGCCAAATCCCGCGGGCTCCAGGTCACCTGCTCCGTAACGCCATATCACCTGCTGTTCACCGATGCCGATATGGCTTCGTACGACAGCTTCCTGAAAGTCAACCCTCCCCTCCGCTCCCAGGATGACGTTGACGCCCTCCGCGCCGCAGTGCTCGATGGCACGGTGGACTGCATCGCCACGCATCACCAGCCACAGGACTGGGATGCCAAGCAGGTAGAATTCGAATACGCCAAGCCCGGTATGATCGGCCTGGAAACCGCATTCTCCGCACTGCGCGCCGCACTCCCGAACTGGAACCCTCCAGGCTGGCTCAGCTGCTGTCCGATAACCCGCGCCGCATCTTCGGTCAACCTGAGATCACCATCGCGGAAGGAACGCCGGCAAACCTCACCATCTTCGAACCGGAGGCAGAATATACCCTGAGCGATGACCGCTTCCAGTCCAAAAGCCGCAATACGCCCTTCCTCGGCAAGCCCGCGAAAGGCAGCGTTACCGGCATCATTCGTCAAAACAAATCCTGGTTCCGGTCATGAAGAACAAAATGCATCTCCGCTTCGGCCTCCTGGCCGCAGGCATCAACTTCGCATTGCTGCTGACGCAATACTTTACCGGCGCCAGCTCCAACAATATTTATTTCCGCATCATCGCGCTGGGCGTATTGGTAGTGTCCGTAGTGGCTTCCTGCCTGCGCTTCTCCAAAGACACGGATCACCAGGCCAGCTTCGGCGAGGTATTCGGTACAGGCTTCCGCACTACAGCGGCGGCCACCGTTATCTTCGCCGCCCTGTTCATGATCTTCGCGCAGGTGATGCCCGGTTACAAAGATCAGTTCATCCACGACATGATCGCCATGGGCCCCAGGCCAACATGCCCGAAACACATGCCGCGGAATTTGAACGCCTCAAGCAGGCATTCCCCGTAACCGTACTGTCAGGCATCCTCATGTTGTATGTGCTCCCCGGTACCGTTGCCGCCGTACTGGGCGCCGCCTTAGCCAAAAAGAAATGAAACACCTGGATATATCCGTCATCGTTCCCTTAAAAACGAAGAAGAATCCCTGCCGGAACTGGCAGCATGGATCGACCGTGTCATGCAGGAGCATGGCTACTCCTATGAAGTATGGATGGTGGACGACGGCAGCACCGACCAGTCCTGGGAAGTGATCCGCCAGCTATCCGACGCCAACCCTAACGTCAAAGGCATTAAATTCCAACGCAACTACGGCAAATCCGCTGCGCTCAATGAAGGATTCCGCAAAGCCCAGGGCCGCGTGGTCATCACCATGGACGCAGACCTGCAAGATTCGCCCGATGAGATCCCCGGTCTTTACAAAATGATCGTGGAAGACGGGTACGACCTGGTCAGCGGCTGGAAAAAGAAACGGTACGACAACACCCTCACCAAAAACCTGCCCTCCAAGCTCTTCAACTGGGCCACCGTGAAAATGAGCGGCATTAAACTGCACGATTTCAACTGCGGCCTGAAGTCGTATAGGAAGAAAGTGGTCAAGACCATCGAAGTTTACGGAGAAATGCACCGGTATATTCCCGTTATCGCCAAATGGAGTGGTTTCCGCAATATCGGCGAGAAGGTGGTGGAACACCGAAAGCGCAAATACGGCACTACCAAGTTTGGACTGGAGCGTTTCATCAACGGCTTCCTCGACCTGGCATCCATCACGTTCGTCGGCCGGTTCGGCAAGCGGCCCATGCACTTCTTCGGCGCCCTGGGCACGCTGTTTTTCCTTATCGGGTTCATCATCGCAGGATACCTGGCCGTGGCCAAGATCTTCTGGATGCAGTACAAGATGACCGAACGGCCCCTGTTCTTCCTTGCCATGCTGCTGCTCATCATCGGTTCACAGTTATTCCTGACGGGATTCATTGCCGAACTGGTTGCCCGCAACGCACCGGAACGCAACTCCTATCTCGTGGAAGAAATACTTGAAAACGAAGGCTGATGGCCAACGCAAAGAAAATCGTCATCATCGGCCCGGCCCACCCCATCCGGGAGGCCTCGCCGCATTCAACGAACGCCTGGCGCGGGAGCTGATCGCGCAGGGGCACGATGTGGAGATACATACCTTTTCTTTCCAGTACCCTTCTTTCATGTTCCCCGGGAAGGAACAATACACTTCAGCACCTGCCCCTGCAGGGCTGCATATCCACCGCAGCGTCCACTCCCTTAACCCGCTGAACTGGCGCAAGACGGGGCTGGAAATACGCCGCCAAAAGCCGGATATGGTCATTGTGGCTTTCTGGATACCTCTTATGGCCATGAGCCTTGGCAGCCTGGCCCGCCTCATTCGCAAAAACGGACATTCCCGTATCGTAGGACTGGTGCACAACCTCATCCCCATGAGAAGCGCCCCGGCGATATGACCCTCACCAAATACTTTGCCGGCAGTTGCGACGCTTTCATTACGCTGAGCCGCGAAGTACTGAACGATATCAACCACCTCACGGACAAGCCCGCAGCTTACGCCCCTCATCCCGTATATGACCACTTCGGCGACCCGCTCCCTGCAAAGGAAGCCCGGCGCCATCTCGGCTGGGATGAAAACGTCAAATACCTCCTGTTCTTTGGATTTATCCGGCACTATAAAGGGCTCGACCTCCTGCTGCAGGCCATGGCCGATCCCCGTATCCGCGCCATGAAAGACCTGAAGCTGGTAGTTGCCGGTGAGTTTTACGAAGACAAAAAGAAATACGAACCGCTCCTGGGGCCAAACGTGACCCTAGTCAGCGACTTCATTCCCGACAGCGATGTGAAATACTACTTCTCCGCCGCCGACCTTATGGTACAACCATACCGCAGCGCCACGCAAAGCGGCATTTCACAAATGGCCTATCACTTCGGCACCCCCATGCTGGTGACCAATGTAGGCGGCCTCCCGGAGATCGTGCCGGATGGTAAAGCCGGCTACGTGGTAGCCCCTGAGCCATCTGCTATTGCCGATGGCATCCTCCGGTTCCTGGAACAGCCGCAAGGCGCTTTCAGCGACTTTATCCGGGAACAACAACGGCTGTATTCCTGGAGCCATTTCGTTAAAACACTCACTTCCCTGCAATAAATTGCAGCTTTTGGGGTTAATAAGACTATTACCATGAAATCCATCCTGCTCATCATCGCCTTATGCTCCGTCAATATCGCCCTGGGTCAAAAGCTCCCGGCGGCCAGTCGTGCTGAACTTGAAAAACGGCAAGATACGTTGCGCGGAATGAGTTACGATATTATCAATGGTAAAACGCAAGAAGTACGCGCCTCCCGGAACGACGAGTTCATTCCCGCACTCGTCAAAGCCCTTAAAACGCCCTACTCTTTTTACTACCCTTTCGACTCACTGACCACGATGGCGAAAGTTTACCCGGCAGACAGTACCTTCCGGATCTTCACCGGCCGCTGGAGAACGATAACAGCACTTTCCGCCACTTCGGCGTGATCCAGATGAACACGAAAGACGGATCGCTTAAACTTTTTCCCCTGTTCGACAATTCCGATTTCATGGCTAATCCCGATACCATCACCAACCACCATGGCTGGTACGGATGCCTTTATTACGGGTTGATACAGCGCCGGTATTTTAACGCCGAGTATTACACGCTGTTCGGCTGGGACGCCAACAACATGCGAAGCCAGAAGAAAATCGCGGAAGTACTTACTTTTAAAGACGGAGAGCCCGTTTTCGGCGGACCGTTCTTCAGTTTCGTGGAAGACACGGTGCGCAAGCCTACGCGCAACCGGTTTATCCTGGAATACAAGCGCGATGCGGCCGCCAGCCTCAACTATAATACAGAAGCCAACCTCATCATTTACGACCACCTCATTTCCGAAACCGGGGAAGAGGTCAAGAAATATACGCTCGTGCCCGATATGGATTATGAAGGCTTCAAATGGCAAGCCGGCAAATGGGTGCACATAGAAAAAATCTTCCACGACGCGCTGGAAAAAGGAAAGTACCCGTAGGCGTCCCGCTCGATAAGAGCAAGTCGAATCTCCGGGAACCTAAAACCTACGACGAGATCGAAGCCGAAGAAGCCGCCAAACAGGCGGAGAAGGATGCGAAAAAGAAGAAGAAAAAGAATTAAGGAGCGGGAATCTCACCGTCCGGCAGCGGCAGTTCATTCATGGAATGATTGAATATATGCAGCTCGATATCGGAGATCTTATCAAAGGGATAATGAGACGCCGGGCCGAAGAGCAGCATGAGGCGAACCTGTCCTACGGAGCCTTTCAACCCCTTCCCGCTGTAAATGGGAATAAATACCACCCGTTTATTGAAAGTAGATACAGAGTCGGTTACATACACCGGTGGGCGCTCCGGCGGAGCATATTCTGCATAGACGTTACAAATCCTGTCAAATTTACGCGCAAGCGTAGTTTCCGTCTGTCCGATGTCCTTCAACGGCACGCCAACCAATTCACGGAAGCTTTTTAGATCCCTCTTCTCAATGGTCTGCAATACCGCTTCACTGGTAGCTTCGATTCTCCGGAGATCGGCGTTTTGCGGTTTGCCGGGAGCCGAACAAGCCGCTATCAAAAGGGTCGCAAACATGCATGTGTTTACTTTCATAGCACAATTTAATAAAATTCTGCATCCCACCCATTTGACGGCCGTGAACACAAATATCAAAAAAACAAAAAAGGCGCAAGGTTATTAATCCCTTGCGCCTTTATCATTCATGCGTAGTTATCAGAATAATTCGCCCTGCACATTACCGGCATCATCATCTTCCTGCTCTGCTTCTTCGTCTTCGGTGATGAGCTCGATGTTCACGAAGTCGTCGCCGGCGATCTTATTGCCTACCGTACGCCAGCCGGTTACTTCATACGCTTCGTGCAGCGGGATTTCCTCTTCTTCCGGATCGCGTTTCTTGCCCGTGCGCAGGATCACAACCGGCTCGGCCTGTGTGGTCACCAGCTCCACGTAGTTTTGTGCACCTTCCTTGATGAAAGAGAACTTGTTGTTGAGGGTTTGCGTTTCGATCTTGAAGCGCTTAACGTTGTATTGCTTTTTGTCTGCATCGAAGTACACTGTGGTCACGATCCTTTCCGGGTTGAATTTCTCGATGTACATTGCCTGTTCCGCATCGAACCTGTTGGTCAGCTCGAAATTGGTCAGTTCATAAGTACCGTTTTTATAGAAGACGAGAATTTTGTCTTCCCCTTCGAATGACCCCACGAACACGCCGCGCTGATCCGTATTCAAACGGCCAACGGCATCATCGTACCAGATTTTCAGCCCGCTGAGGGTTGATACGCCTTTCTCTTTGAACTTCACGGACCGGATGGGCCATTTGGTCACCACGTTACCCATGGAGCTGCGGCCTTTGATGGGGATCGTTTCGAAGTAGAAGTCGAATTCCTTTTTCTTGGCCGCGCAATTGGGGCTCAGTTTAACGGTCACCACTTCCGCTTCGCCGTTGGGATTGGCGGTAAAGTAATGCACTTTGGAGCCTTTTTCGCCTTTAGTGAGGTTGTATTCCTTGTCGCGGGTGATGCCGGTTACGTTGAAGCGCTTGGCGAGACTGTAGCCCGTTTTGCCATCGGTATAGATCATGTTATAGGTCATGCGCTCGTCGCCCTTGCGGAATACGTCGACATGAATGATATCTTTACCAACGAAGGTCTTATCGGAAACTTTGGTCACCAGCATAACGCCGTCGCGGCGGAAGACGATGATATTATCGATGTCTGAGCAATCGGCCACGAACTCGTCTTTCTTCAGCGAAGTGCCGATAAAACCGTCTGCACGGTTTACATACAACTTGGTATTGGCGATGGCCACGGATTGCTGCTGGATGGTATCGAACGTTTTGATTTCTGTCTTACGCTCGCGGCCTTTGCCGTATTTCTTCAGCAGCCCTTCGAAATAAGCCACCGCGAAGTCTACCAGGTTAGCAAGGTCATGTTTAACCTGTTTGATCTCGGCATCAATAGCTTTGATCTGTTCGTTGAGCTCATTGATATCAAGGCGGTAGATGCGGCGCACGGGTTTTTCCGTCAGCTTCACGATGTCTTCGCGCATGATTTCGCGCTTAAGCTGTTTTTTATATGGCGCAAAGCCTTTGTCGATGGCCACCAGCACGGCTTCCCAGTCCTTATGCTTCTCTTCCAGCTCTTTATAGATCCCTTTCTCGAAGAAGATTTTCTCCAGCGAGGTGTAATGCCATTTTTCATCCAGCTCAGCGAGGCGGATTTCCAGTTCCCTGCGCAGCAGTTCTTTAGTAAAATCCGCGGAATGCTTCAGCAGGTCGGAGGCGCCGAGGAACAGGGGTTTATCATCCACGATCACGCACGCGTTCGGGGAGATGGACACTTCGCAGTCAGTAAAGGCGTAAAGGGCATCGATGGTAATATCCGGGAAATGCCCGGCGCCAGTTGCACTTCAATCTCCACATCTGCGGCGGTATTGTCAATTACCTTTTTGATCTTGATCTTGCCGTTGTCATTGGCCTTTACGATGGAGTCCATGAGGCTGGTGGTCGTAACGCCGTACGGTACGTCTTTGACGATGAGGGTCTTCTTGTCCCGTTCTTCGATATGCGCCCGCACGCGTACTTTACCGCCACGCCTGCCGTCATTATAGTTATTCACGTCGATCATGCCACCGGTCAGGAAGTCGGGATACAGCTCGAACTTCTTGCCACGGAGGTATTTGATGGATGCGTCGATCAGTTCATTGAAGTTATGGGGCAGGATTTTTGTGCTGAGGCCCACGGCGATACCTTCCGCCCCTGAGCCAGCAGCAGCGGGAACTTCATGGGAAGCGCGAGGGGCGTTTTACGGCCGTCGTAGCTCAGCTGCCATTCGGTGGTTTTACCGTTAAACGCTACATCCAGGGCAAACTTCGACAGGCGCGCCTCGATATACCTGGCGGCCGCCGCGTCATCGCCGGTGCGCACGTCGCCCCAGTTACCCTGCATATCGATCAGCAGTTCTTTCTGGCCGAGGTTGACGATGGCGTCGCTGATGGAGGCGTCGCCATGCGGGTGATACTGCATGGTTTGCCCGATAACGTTGGCCACTTTATTGAAACGCCCGTCGTCCATTTCCTTCATGGCATGCAGGATACGGCGCTGAACGGGTTTAAGGCCGTCTTCCACGCCGGGTACCGCGCGCTCCAGGATAACGTACGAGGCGTAATCCAGGAACCAGTCCTTGTATTTCTCGTCTACGTGCGCTGCTCCATGCAGTGATTCGTCCGGTGTTTCTTTTGTGTTACTCATATGTTTGATTCAGAAAAGTAAAAACTATCGTTTCCCTGCCTCGAAATCTTCCCGCCACACGCGCACCGAATCGATATGCACGTCGTTCATGGTATTCAGTTCGATGAAGGAGCAATCCGTCACGGCGATCAGCTGGTGCCAGATGTTTACAGGTATCTCTACCCTTGCCGGCGCGTTCACGGTTTCGACCCGGATCTCCGATTCTTCCAGCGGGCACCAGTGGATCTCGGCGGCGCCGCTGAGGAGATACATGATCTCGGGGTTCTTGTAATCGGCGTTACCCTGATGGTAATGCTGACCGCTGCTGCTGCCGGCATTGCGGTAACAGAGGATGAAAGTCCCGGTGCGGAAGCACTCCCATTCATAGTTGCTGCCGCGGTCGTCCTTACCGGCCAGCTGTAAAGGCCTGATATCCGGCTTTGCCATGGTTATGCATTTTCTTCGGCCGCAGGCGCTTCGGTTCTCCCCGCCGCCAGGCTGCCTGATTTCGTAATCTTTAATGATTTCATTTCCCCGCGGACTTCCAGCTTCCCTTCTTTCACCAGTTCTTTCAGCCGCCAGTTGAGGTAATGGTCCATAACGGGATATTTCATCTTGCCGATCACGGCGGATGCCGCTTTGCTGGCTTTCGCGAATTCCTTTCCGACAGCGGCCAGCAGGTCTTTATCATAATGAGTGACCCCTTCCCGCGAATCTTCTTACCGCCTTCCAGCAATCTCACACCGGCATTTTCATTCATCAACCGGCGCCATTCGTCGCCATCCAGCTCAAATTCTGCCAGCGATACTTCCCGCGCCAGTTTCTTCGCTTTCAGGTATTCCTTAGGCAGGATCTGGTGCAGGTGCGTCGGGTAGAACACGCCGTTCTTTTCATTGAGGAACGGCAGGTTGTTGAGGTAAATGAGGTGGATGCGGCCCGAGTAACGGTCGAGCTGGCTCACCAGCCAGTAATACCCGCATACGTCTGTAGGATTCTGGCCTGCCCATATCCAGATGATCAGTTCTTCCTCTTCGCGCAGGCGCGCTTTGAGGCTGCGCACGGGATCTTCCGGCGGGGATGGTCTCCCCTTCCGCCGGCGGCGGCACGGTAATGTCCTGCACGGCGTTCCACCAGTCTTTACGTGCCTGGCGACCGTCTGGCGTGTCGAGGATGAAGAGCGGCCCAACGGCCAGATCATCCTCGTAACATAAAATCTCCCTTCCAGTTGCGGGTCCAGTTCGAAAGCGGCTTTGAGATTAGTGACGCTCGACTGCCCGAATACAATATGCAATATCATTGTCGGTATTCGTCTTCTCTGTAATTATTTGGCCTCCGCCACTTCATCCACCAGGTCTTTCTCATAACGGAGATTGCTGATGATGAAATCCTGGCGGTGCTGGGTGTTTTTGCCCATGTAATATTCCAGCATTTTGGGAACCGGCATCTCCTGAGACGGGATGATGGGCGATTTGCGCATATCCTCACCGATGAATTGCCCGAACTCATCCGGACTGATTTCACCAAGACCTTTAAATCGCGTGATCTCCGGTTTGCCGCCGAGTTTCTTCACGGCTTTCAGTTTTCCTCTTCACTATAACAGTAAATGGTCTGTTGCTTGTTGCGCACCCGGAACAGCGGCGTTTCCAGGATATAGATATGCCCGTTCTTCACCAGGTCGGGGAAGAACTGCAGGAAGAATGTCAGCATCAGCAGCCGGATGTGCATACCGTCCACGTCGGCATCAGTGGCGATCACGATATTGTTATACCGCAATCCTTCCAGCCCTTCTTCGATATTAAGGGCGTGCTGTAGCAGGTTGAATTCCTCGTTTTCGTATACGATCTTTTTAGACAGTCCGTAACAGTTCAGCGGTTTACCGCGGAGACTGAATACGGCTTGTGTCTCCACGTTGCGGGACTTTGTAATGGAACCGCTCGCGGAGTCGCCCTCCGTGATGAAGATGGTAGTTTCCTTCTGTTTGGTCTCCTGCTCGTCTTTATGCTTGCCTGTAGCTTCTTCATTAAGGTGGAAGCGGCAGTCGCGCAGCTTGCGGTTGTGCAGGTTGGCCTTTTGGCGCGCTCGTTGGCAAGTTTCTTGATGCCAGCCAGTTCTTTCCTTTCCCTTTCGCTCTGTTCTATGCGTTTCTTGAGAGATTCGGCTATCGTCGGGTTACGGTGCAGGTAATCGTCCAGCTGTTTGCTGAGGAATTCCAGCACGAAGGCTTTCATGGATTGACCGCCTTCCGAGACCGTCAGCGAGCCCAGTTTGGTCTTGGTCTGGCTTTCGAAGACCGGTTCCTGTACGCGAACGGCAATGGCCGCGCAAATGGAAGCGCGGATATCCGTGGCGTCGTAATCCTTTTTATAGAAGTCGCGGATGGTTTTCACGAAAGCCTCGCGGAAGGCCGCCAGGTGCGTACCGCCCTGGGTGGTATGCTGACCGTTGACGAACGAATAGTATTCTTCACCGTATTGATTCTCGTGGGTAATGGCCACTTCGATATCTTCTCCTTTCAGGTGAATGATGGGATAACGCAGATCGTCCGGGTTGGTCTTGCGCTGCAGCAGGTCCAGCAGCCCGTTCTTAGACAGGTATTTCTGTCCGTTGAAGTGGATAGTGAGCCCGGCATTCAGGAAACAATAGTTCCAGATCTGGTTTTCCAGGAAGTCGGGGATGAAATGATAGTTCTTGAAAACGGTATCGTCGGGCGTGAAGGTCACGAGCGTGCCGTTGCCGTCTTTGGTATCTGTCTCCTTATGTTCTTTCGTCAGTACGCCCCGCTCGAATTCAGCAACCTTCACGCGCCCTTCGCGCATGGAAGAGATCTTAAAGTAGCTGGACAGAGCGTTCACCGCTTTTGTACCCACCCCGTTGAGGCCTACTGATTTCTGGAATGCTTTACTGTCGTATTTCGCGCCGGTGTTGATCTTGCTCACTACGTCCACCACTTTCCCGAGGGGCACGCCCCGGCCATAATCCCGCACCGTTACGCTGTGTTCGGTTACCTTAATGTCGATCTGCTTGCCGAAGCCCATCATATGCTCGTCGATACAGTTATCCACGACCTCTTTAATGAGTATGTAGATACCGTCGTCCTGACTGCTGCCGTCTCCCAGTTTGCCAATGTACATACCCGGACGAAGGCGGATGTGCTCCCGCCAGTCGAGCGAGCGGATGGATTCCTCCGTATAGGCGTTGAACAACTCTTTATTTTCTGCCATAAGTCTGACTGTTAACCTGTTGATGATTAAACCGTTGGAGTGGGGTCAACCCTGGCTCCTTACTAAATCTTTTAGCAAAACCCGGTCGTTGGCAAAAATAAAGGATTCGCGGAATATGCCAAGTAGATTTTATGCACTATACCTTTAGGATTGATTTTCAATGTAAAATGCATTTATCCACCTCCAACCAGCCAACCTGCCAATCCCCTGCGCCATCACCGCAGCCACAAAATCCCCATTCGTAGCATAACATCTGATCAAAAATGCATACTTTATTGAACGAATTCCGGATGTACACTGTGTCAACAAAATTTCCATTCAAATAATATTTTATATAATTAAAATATCTATATTTACACCGGAATACGGCAAATCTATCCTGTCATTATTAATAGATATCCTGATGAAAACACTATTTATTGGTATCGTCGTATCTGTTTTACTGATCGCTGTGATAATTGTGCTGCTTGTGAAACAAGAGCAGCGGGACATGAGACGACTCCGAGACACCTGCATTGGATTTTCCCGTCACCTGGAATCCTGGCAGTCCCTCTCCTGAGCGGTCAGTTCCTTCTCCTGGCATTTTCAACTTATGTAAACTTATAATCCCTATACCTATGAAAACCGGCTTACTATTCAAACTCGCATGTCTATGCATTGCTTCCGTGGTATTACTGGCGCATTTTGCCCGTAAGTACATGCAGCGCGTAACTACGCAAAAAGTGCCTGCTACCCGCTGATCACTGCACAACCCGAACCGAACGCAAATGAACTGAGGCCGTCTTCTGTGGAGACGGCCTTTTTAGGCTTATAGCCCTTTTATTGCCATATCAACCCTATTTAAATAGCCAGATGTCACCTTCAAAACTCCGATATATCCTACCTATATCCTACCTATATCCTACCTATATCCTACCTATGTCCTACCCTTTAAAGGGGTAAGATATAGGTAGAATATACTAAGAATATATGTACGACAAACGTATGACAAATTGCAGAGGTGAAGCCGAGTATCAGGAGACCAGATAGTATCTGGACACCCCTTAGCCCGAAATATTACCACCTCAAGTCAAAAAAGGCCGCCCGCAGATGCAGGCAGCCTCTTTAGTGCTCCATACCGACCGGCTTGCCCTAAGGCATCCAGTAGACTTTTGCAACACCTGCTGACCAGGACTGGCGCCGCCGGTGGCTGCCTGCCAGTTGTCATGGTTGTTGATATTTTCATCGTCCGGGTAAGGAAGCTTGTTCACTACGCTCGGCGAATAGTTGGGGTCTTTGGGTGTAAGGCCGGTCCTTCTGACGATCGCCCAGGCTTCCCAGGGCTGGAACATAGTAGCCAGCCAGGCCTGGGTTGCGATCTTACGCAGGGCATCGGCATGGTTAGCGCCGTTATACGCCACTTTCGGGTTGGTCAGGAATGCAGTCATCTGCGCGCCGGTCGGCAGCGCGGGTTTACTGCCCCAGAAAGAGGAGTTCTTTGTATAGGCATACCAGAAGTCCACAGACGCACGCAGACCTGCCTCATACTCTGTTTTAGCTTTCGCAATGTCTTTCGCTACGCCCATACCGCGCTGGTAGATCTCTGCCTTCAGCAGGTGCACATCGGCTTCGGTGATGATCAGGAGCGGGTAATAGTCCCGATCGGCAGCCAGGTAGAAATTCACACAGGAGAATTTGTTGGCGATGTCCGTTCCGATGGCCCTGCGCACGGTCATCCCTCCTTCATAGGGTCTTCCGCCTTCCGGCTGTGAACCGTCCTGCGGCTGAGGGGCCCACTTATCCCGGTTGCTGGTCATGAACCATACGTAGGTGCGCGGATCAAATATCCCCGCGCCGCTGGAGTCGTTGCTGGAAGACATCTGCTGCCATACGTTGCTGCTCATGCGCATGTTGGAGATAGACAGCTCCGCATAGGAGTTCCATTTCGCATCCAGCGCGGCGAACGTACCGGCATTGGAGAAGTTGTCGGGCCAGAGGCCTATATTATCTTTCCAGATGTTCGCGGTCTCCGTGTTCTGGTTGTCGGGCAATGGCTTGTTACCACCGATGATATCCGTAATGATAGCTGCGCACAACGCCGATTCTTTATCAAACAACCGCACGGCATACCGCAGGCGAAGGGCGTTACCGAACTTGCGCCAGGCGGTAATATCGTTCTGCAGGAAACTTTCGGACGCGCCGATGCTGGTTTGACCCGGGTCGGTGGTAAGCCCATCCGTCGCAGTTTTCAGATCAGCCAACACGCTTTTGTAAATATCAGCCTGTTTGTCGTACGGCGGCCGGAATGATGCTGAACCGTCAGATGCGGATACCGCTTTGCTGTAAGGAATGTCTCCATAGTAATCCAGCATGCGCAGCGTGCGGGAAGCCAGCAGAATGGTAGCCATATACCGCACATTGGAGAACGATGCCGCATTGGGTTGCTGATCGATGAGGCCCAGCAGTTTACGATAGTTTTGCAATAAAGGGTAATACAATCCCCAATAACCGCCCGCATAGTTTACATACGGCGCCAGCGTATTCTGATATGCCTGCTGGTTGGTGATAGGATAAAGCAAGCTCACGTTAAGTGCGTCGTCGCCATACTTCGTGAATGATTCCACCATACCGTTATACAGACCGGGAATGCTGACCCTGCTGTCGTCCGCATCACTATAAGGCTGATTCAGTTCTTCGAAGTTCTTCCTGCAACCGGAGCCTCCTAAGAGCATCGCGCCGGCCAGCAGACTATATATGATTCTTTTCATGTTCGGTTCGTTTTGAGTTTAGAAGGAGGCTTTCACGGTGAAGCCGAAGGAGCGGATCCGCGGCATGGAAGAGTATTCGATACCCTGCTGGTTACCAATGCCGTTCACACCTTCAGGGTTCAGTCCTTTCGGAATGGTGGTGAAAATGTAGAACAGATCGCGGCCGATAAGCGACAGGCTCAGCGCCTGGAACACTTTCGTCTGGCGCACCACATTGTAAGGCAGCTGGTAAGTCAGCGCCGCTTCGCGGAGCTTCATCCAGGAGTTTTCGAATACGGATGCCGACCGCGGAACACCGAGGTGGTTCCAGGAAGTATACGTCATCAGGTAATACCAGGGAGCCGCAACCACATCGGTATTTTGCTTGCCGTCAGCGAATACGCCATCGAACACGATACCTGAATTTGCCTGGTACCATCGGGATACACCAGCGGAACACCGCCGCCATTGCGCTCTTTCACGGTTTCCTGCAGCAGGCCGTTACCCATTGCCGCTGCGTAGGTACCAAAGTATGTATCGCCGCCGAGCTTCGCGTCTGCCAGGACGTACAGGGAGAAATCCTTATACCGGAATGTATTGGAAATACCGCCGGTCATCCAGGGAGTAGCGTTACCGATGGGCACTTCAGAAGGTGTCAGCACCCATTGCGTGCCAGCATAATAGGTTTTGCCATTCACAGTGTATGTCAGGGGCAGCTGAGATTGCGGATTCACCGCTCTTTTACTACCTTCTGACCGTTCAGGTAGGTAAAGTCTTTACCGTACAGGGTACCGTAGCTCTCTCCCACTTTCAGGCGGGTAGAAACGCCGCTGCCGCCGAAGAAGTTGCCGATGGGCAGGTTATCTACGCCTTCGTCCAGCGCCAGTACCTTGTTCGTGTTATGCGCACCATTGATGCCTATGGTCCAGTGAAGTCCTTAGTACGAACCGGCGTTGCATTGATCACGAATTCCAGGCCTTTGTTCCCCAGCGAACCGCGGTTCAGCACTACGGAAGTGAAGCCGGACGACTGCGGCAGGGTACCATTCAGGATCTGGTTGTATGTTTTCATGGTATAGCCTGTCAGTTCCACGTTCAGCCTGTTGTCCAGGAAGCCCAGTTGCAGGCCCAGTTCGAACTGGCGGCTGCGCTGGGGCTTCACGTCGGGCAGCGTAAGCGTTGACTGGTATGTCTGCGAAGCCTGACCGTTGATATTATTTACAGTCAGCAGGTTGAAGATGCTGTAGGGCGTGGTTCCACTGCCGGTTTCGGCGTAAGACAGGCTTACTTTACCGAAGCTTACCAGGGTAATGCTTCGCGAATGGCGGGGATACCGTCGGAGAACACATAGCTAAGGTTCGCGGAAGGATAGAAATAGGAGTTGTATGCTTCAGCGAGGGTCGACGACCAGTCGTTACGCGCGGTCACCTGCAGGTAGAGGTAGTTCTTGTAAGACAGGTCCAGGAATCCGAAAACAGAGATCTTGGTCGCATAACGGATTTCAGCCGGCGCATCGGGCACTTCGGAGCCGTTCTTCAGGGCGAATACGAAGGGGCTGAGGAATTGTCCTTTGGTGGATGCGCTCACGATGTAATCTTTCCTGTAGTATTGTTCCACACCACCTGTAAGGCTGGCGTTGAAATTACCGTTGCCAAGACCTTCTTTGTGAATGCGAGCCATGGCGGTGAGGTTGCGGCTGAGGTTTTGGGCATTCGCTTCGCGATAGGCGCCATCCGTACCCTGAATATTTTTGGATATTCCCGGATCTCGGTAGCGTCGTTTGAATTATCTATGCTGCCCTGGCCTGTCAGTGTCAGCCAGTCGGTCAGGTTCGCTGTAAGGCGCAGGCCACCCAGTAATTGGTTGCGGCGTAGTTCAGTATTATTCTTTTCAATGTTCCACCAACTGTTGGCCATGTAGGAATAATAAGGATAAGCCGGAGAACCAGCGGGAAGTTGCTGGAGTTGGTCACATCGCGGCGGGAGCCCTGCGGCGTGAAGTTGTTCGTTTTTTCTACATCCGAACGGTAATCACGGGTAGCTGCGTAGCTCATCCCGGCGAGGTAGTTACCGGACCCTACAGGGGGCGTATTAAGGCGGTAATAGCTGATATAGCTGGCAGATACATCCGCAGTCAGCATCTTGCTGACTTTAATGCTGGATCCGAGGTTGAAAGTGTTCGTGCTGTATTTCGAATTGGGGATGTTGGCTTTGCTGTCGTCGCGGGTATAGGACAGCCGAACGGTGCCGTACTCGCCTCCGCCGGATAACGAAACATTATGCTGGTTCACATTTCCGTCCGGGAAGAAAGCTTTCCAGTTATCTGGCTGCGCGGAATAAGGGCGCTCTACGCCATCGTACCAGAGCACGGGCTGATTATCGAAGCGGGGTCCCCAGGAAAGGCCGCTGGGGAAGGAAAAAGGTCCCAGGCCTGGGTGCTGTTATCATACGGCAACATTCCATAAGCGCCGGTCTTATAATCGCCGGCAGCGTAGGAACCCGTGTAGGTACCGATCTGGTATCGTTTGCCGTTACCATTTACCGGGAATTGCTTGGGTTGGTCGGCGGTCCAGAGAGAACCTACGAGGCCCGAGCCGTAATCATTCTGAAAGTCGAGGTATTCGTACACCTGCGTTTTACGGGCGGAGTAAGAATATTCCAGGCCGAGCCCTTTACGCTGTACGCCTTTCTTACGTGTAACCATGATCACGCCGTTGCCGCCGCGAGCCATAGAGCGCTGATGCCGCGGGGCCTTTCAGCACGGTCACGCTTTCGATGTCTTCCGGGTTGATGAAGTTCAGACCTGTACCCCAGTCGTTATAGCTGGAGATATCGGCGCCGCGTTTCAGGCCGAGGTCGCCACCTCCGCTATTGAGGCCATTGGCGTTGATGGGATCGTTATTGATGGGAACGCCATCCACTACAACCATGGCCCGGTTGTCGCCGGTAAGCGTCGTGTTGCCACGAACTACACGCGGGAGGAACCGCCTTCCACGCCGCCGGAGGCCTGGCTGATCTGGAGACCCGCCACTTTGCCCATGAGGCCCTGAGCAATGGTGGGTGCCTGTGCGATGGTAATTTCACCACCTTTTACGTTCTGAACGGCGTAACCAAGCGAACGGGGAGAACGCTTAACACCAAGGGCGGTCACGACTACTTCACTGAGCCCCTTTTCATCGGTCTCCAGCGAAATATTGTAACTGTTCTCCCCGGAAACGGTCACTTCCCGGATCTTGAACCCGATGGCGGAAAAGGTAAGGACATCTCCTTCATTGGCATCCAGCTCAAAGTGGCCATCGCCATTGGTGGAGGTACCTTTATTACTACCTTTAACCATCACCGTTACACCGGGAATAGCGGCGTTGGTGACAGCGTCGCGGACGAAGCCGGTGATCTTTTTGAAAGCCATCGCCGCCGCGATAGTTTCATCCATCTCTTCCATACCACCTGCCATGGCGCCGATCCGGCTGCGCTTCAAAACAATCTGGCTGCCGATGGCTTCATAATTGATATTATAAGGCAGGAACAGTTCATCGAACACTTTCGACAGGGCCTGTTCTTTGGCCTTTACACTGACTTTTTCTTTTTCGGGAAGGGTGTTGCGGGTATAGGAGAACTTCACATCCGCTTTGCGGCTGATTTTCTCCAGCACGCCGCGGAAGGCTTCGTGCTCTACGGACAGGGTCAGCTTTCTGTCCAGCACGCCCTGTTCCCTGCCCGCCCCGGCAGTTGCCGGCAAAGCGGTTGCGAGGGCCAGCAAGCCGCAAAGGCCGGCGCGCATCCTCGAAGTGGAATAGCTCTTCTTCATAACATTAAACGATTTAGCGAGTAAATTAAAGGCGCATGCCGTCGCTGCGGGGATTTGCCGCAGGGGCATAGACGGGCCGGACTGCTCCGGTCAGCCGCATGCGTTCATTTTGGTTGTTTTGAATATTAAAAATCCTATTTCATTGTTCGCGGCATCCGTCTCCTTCAACGATAATGCCGTATGTGCTCATAGTGTACGATGCATCAATAGTCCTGGTAATTACTTTTAAAATCTCTTCCAGGCTTTCATTTCCAAGCGTCAGCGTGATATAGCAATTCTTAAACGTGTTTTCGTCAAATTTGATGGGTATAGCGAAGTGCGTTTCCAGCGCGCGCAATACATCAGTCACGGGGCTTCTTCAAATGCCAGGGCTTTGAGCCGCGCCAGTTCGGCCTCATGTACGAACACCCCGGTATAGCTTTCCGTCACCAGTTCCTGCAGGCTCGCTTCGTAGCGGCATAACTGCTGCGGCATCACGATGCTGGCGGCCTGCTGCTCGAGGTCCTGCCCCTTCAGGTAAACGGATACCTTGCCAGTGCTCACGGCCACGGACTCCTCCGCGCCCAGGGCTTTCACCCTGAAGCTGGTGCCCAGCACCTTCACGACCATCTTGTCAGTATAAATATAAAAGGGTTGCTGTGGATTGGGGACAACATCGAAAAACGCCTCTCCGCTCAATTTCACTTCTCTTTTGACGCCGTCCATTAATAAACTGTAAGATACCCTTGCTCCCTTACCCAATACCACTCTGGACCCATCCGGCAGGAACAGCGCCTGGCTGCCGGAGTTGCCGTTGAAGCGTACCACCTGGGAGAGGGCTTCTCCGTTTCCATCGCAAATGCCGGCTTTTCATTTGTATTTCGGGATAGAAGTATCCATGCGCCGGTGGCCAACAGGCCTGCAATGAGGGCGGCGGCTAACCAGCGGACGGGCGCATCCTGCGGACTTTCCCCTTTCCCTATCCTCCCGGATCTTCCCAAAGAGCGCATCCACATTTTCTTCCGACATGTCTTCCCCGTCGTATTCTTCCTCCATCCCTATTTCCAGCACAATCGCGCGGGCGCATGCGGCCAAAGTAGCCTGTGCCTCGTTTTCAGCGGCCCACGACTCCCAATACGACGCATACTTGCTTCCCGGGTTGAGTACCCAGTCCACAAAGCGGTTGTCGAGCAACAAAGCTTCCAGTCTGTCTTCTTGTGGTTGCATGCAGAGCGTGTATATCCTGTAAAGGACGTATTTACCCCGGATACTCACTTTTGCAAAATATTTTTTCAGGAACGGGGCATTTTCACGGAAAAGCCCTTGCGCAGGGCTTTCAGCGCTCGCTGGACGAGGTTAAGCACCGACTGGTAATTCATATCCATCATCTCGGCAATGTTTTCGTAGGAAACATTATGGTAGAACCGCAGATGGATAGCTTCCTGCTGACGGCGTGGCAGCTCATCGAGCAGGTGGCGGAGGGTTTGCTGCTTAAAGTCTTCTGTTTCGCGGGCTACGATTTCAAGCTCCACGTAACCGGATAGCTGGTCGCCGGAAGCGAGATTCATTTCGCCGTTACGGACGTAGGATTGTTTCGATAAAACTTTGGATAATTTATTGCGGAGCGCGCGGAGAAGGTAGAATTTGGGGTAAGGCGTATCGGATAGCTGCTGGCGGGTTTTCCATATTTCTTCGAAGAGGTCCTGTATACAATCCTGTACCAGCGCGGGATCGTCTACTATCTTCAGGCCGTAACGCATCATGGGCCGGACATGCGCGCGATAAATGCGCTCAAACGCGGAGAGGTCGCCGCTTTTCATCCGGATCCAATCCATATCGTGGTCTAATGCGCTCAAAGACAGGGGAAATGTGAAGATGAAAGTACCACAAAACAGCAATAATTCCTAATACTTTCGTGGCAGCCACTGATACTATATGGGCAGCAACAAAAAGAGCCCCTGTTGTGGAGGGGCCCTTTCCAAAATGGCAATTGATAACCTTTAACGGTTAAAATATTTATTAACGGCGTCCGTTCTGCTGCGTACATGCAGCTTTTCATAAATATTATGAACGTGCCGGCGCACCGTTTCAATACTGATAAAGAGATTACCGGCGATTTCCTTGTAGAGGAACCCTTTGGAGAGCTGGTCGAGAATCTCCTTCTCGCGGGAGGTGAGTGCTTCCAGTGCCGGGTTGGGTTTAGCCTGTTTCTGGAAGTAAGCTACTACCCTTCTCGCGATCTGCGAGCTCATGGGCGAACCGCCTTCGTGAAGATCACGGATAGCGTCGAGCAATTCTCCGGGGATGTCTTTTTGAGGATATAGCCGCTGGCGCCTGCTTCCAGGGCCATAAAGATCTTGTCGTCGTCTTCATAGACAGTCAGCATCATAAACTGCATGTCGGGGAATTCCCCTTCAGCCGGGTGATGCATTCTATGCCGTTCATGCCCGGCAGGTTAAAGTCCATCAACACCACATTGGGTAACAACTGAGGAATCTTTTCAAGCGCATTTTCTGCATTGTTGAAAGCGCCAATACACGCATACCCTTCAGAACCGTTGATTAACAACTCCATGGCCTGCCTGATATCGTGATTGTCTTCAACAATAGCCACAGAGATGATATCCATGCTATTTTGTAGCTTTTTTTTCGAATATACCATCATTTCAATTTAAAGTCATAACACCAAAATGTTATAAGTAGTAAATGTAGATTAATTTAATGGTATATCTAAAAAAACTGTTGTTCCATTTTGTGAAATAATGTCGGCCTGGCCACCCACCTGCTGCATCCGCTTCTCGATGTTTTTCAGTCCGTTGCCGAACAGCCGCACCTTCTCGGGGTCGAAGCCCTTCCCATTGTCCTTGATCATAATCGTCATATTTTTAAATACTTTCACTTCGATAATCACCTCTGTTGCCTGAGAATGTTTCACAACATTGTGTAAAGACTCTTTCACGGCCAGGTAAATATGACGGCGGGTGCCTCCGCTTAGTTTTACGTTTGGAATACTTTCGGGAATGATGAAGTGGTGCTGAATATGCGCATGCTCCAGGAAATCAGCCGCAAAGCTCCGCATGTATGCGATGAGGTTCGCCAATGAATCGTTCGAGGAGTTCATGGCCCAGATGATCTCGCTCATCTTGTCTACCAGCTCACCCGCCGCTTCCGAGATCCTTTCGATCTCTTTTGTCTGACCCGAATCCTTGATCTTCCGCTTCGCGATCTCGCTCAGCAGCCGGATGGTAGACAGCCCGGACCCAAGATCGTCGTGCATATCACTCGAAATGCGCGCGCGTTCCTGGTCCACCGCCTGCTCCTTCTCCAGCTTCAGTTTCTCGTTCCGGATCTTGTAATCAAGATACAGTGCCGAGAAATAATATGCTATCCCTAATATGAGTAATAATAGTAAAAACCGGAACCAGAGCGATTGCCAGAACGGTATTTTAATGACGATCTGTAAAGTGGTCGGCTCTGTGTTCCATTGCTCGTCGTTGTTACAGGCTTTGACTTTGAACAGGTACGTGCCCGGCGCCAGGTTGGTATAACGCGCCATATTCTGGTTCCCCGCCATGAGCCAGTCTTCGTCCGCCCCCTCAAGCATATATTGCACCTTATTCTTCAGTGGGTTGGTAAACTCCAGCGGCACATATTCTATTGCAATGGTATTTTGGTTGTAAGGCAATTCCACCCGCTGCAGCAAAGAGATCGTCGTATCCGACTGGAATGGCTTATCCAGGACCTCCAGGCGCTTGATGATCACTTTGGGCGTCCAGGATTGTTACGGAAATTACGGGGATAGAAGCCCGTCACGCCGCGGATACCGCCGAAGAACAATTCGCCGTCCATCGACTTGAAGTAAGCCCCGGTATTAAATTCGTTGCTCTGCAAGCCGTCTTCATAATTGTAGGTCACTAGATTATCTCCGTTTTGACGGATATGGGTAATGCCGCGGTTGTGGCTGATCCACATATTATCTTTATCATCGAGCAGCACGGCATAGATATAATCACTGACCATGCCCGCGTAATCGTAACTGTTATAGTGCTTTAACTTTCGGTTGGCCTCGTCCAGCACCAGTAAACCCTTATTGGTCGCCAGCAGCAGTTGCTTATGGGCGTTCTTGTTGATGGCTTTAATTTCCACGTCCTTCACCCACAAATCGATCTTTTCCCACTTCGCCCCTTCCGATTTACGGCAATACACGGCCGCTTTAGTGCCTACGTATTGGTTGCCCCAGAAATCTTCGAAGAAACATGTCAGTTGCTCGTTATCGAACCGGTGAACGATCGCCGCCGTAAGGCCGTGGTCAGCACTGCTGAATTTCAGAAGGTATTCTCCATAGTTAAAATACATCTCCCCGTTAGGCCGCTTGTTGACGAACGGATAGATGACAAGTTGCTCCGGGAGGCCCAGTGCTTTTACCTTCGGCGTCAGGTCCTGGAAACGTTCAGTCTTTATGTCGAACAAACCGATGCTTCCCCGCACAAAATGTAACCACAGGCTTTCATAATCTTCCCTGCAGATCGCGTGCAGGTTGTTGGCAGGAACCGGCCGGGCGTGAGCTCATTAGAGATCCGCTTGAGGTATTTACCGCCTTTTTCATAGATATCCAGCCCATCCTGCAGCAACCCGACATATAACCTTCCATCGTCGTGCTTATACACGGCCTTCACGATATTGTGGGAAATCCGGGGCGAACGGTAGAGACTGAATACCTTTTATTCGGCGCATATTTTTTCAGGCCGTCGCCGTCCGTACCGATCCACATATTGTTGCCCCGGTCGCGGTACAGTGCCGTAATCTTGTTGAAAGAATTAGTTTCAAATGCGTTGAAGCTGGTAATGTGGTTAACGATCTCATGGTTGGCGATACTGTAAACCAGCACGCCGTTGTTCCCCCTATCCAGGCGTTACCACGCTCATCCAGCTCTATGACGCTGGGGAGAAATGGCTCCTGCAGCTCGTTGAAGATGGAAAATTTCGTATCAGAATACCGGTTCCTTTTGGTGTCGAATATCGTGATATGGCCATTGCTCACCACCAGCAGGGAATCATTGTTCAGTGCCCGGATGGCGGGTTTACCGCTGAGGGTGGGCATGCAGAAAGTGGTAAGGCGGGCGGTGTGAATGTCCATCCGGTAGAGTTGCTCGTTTTCGAAGCAAATCCAGATGTAATTGTCCTGCATCACGACCGCATGCGGCAGTTTGTTGCCACGGGCATAGTTCGGCGGATAGAGGATGATCTTCTTTAGTTCATAGGTTTTGCTGTCCAGCTGATACAACCCTTTAGCGGGGCGCCAAACCCAAAGGGTCTGGGTGGCAGGGTCTTCCCCGAGTATCTTGAATTTGGGCAGGAAATCGCGCTCTGCTTCGTTGATATATATGCTGTCGGCAAATACGAGCCGGAAGCTGCCTTTATAGCTGTCGTAAAGGCTGATGCCTGCGTTATGGGCTACAAATAGCCGGAACTGCTGGTCGAGGTAAAACAGGTGATTGCGGCTGCCATGCAGGCCGAAGCTCTTGACCACGGCGCGGCCCATCTGTGCTGCGGAGTTGTAGACCACCCGTTCGTTTGTCTTTTCCGGCCTCTCCTGGGCCGGATTGGTACGAAATTCGTTGAAAACGTAACCGTCGAACCGGTTAACGCCGTCGAAGGTAGAGATCCACAGGAAGCCTTCGGGCCCCTGGATAATGCTGGCGATGCTGTTCTGCGACAAGCCGTTATCGACGCTGTAGGCATCGAAATTGTAACTCCGCTCCTGCGCGGAAGCGGTAGCCAGGCATGCCAGGGTCAGGCATAGTATAAGGATGCTTGACTGAAAAATTGATCGCATCGTGCAGATTATGTCTTAGGAAGGTTTGCAAATATATAATTCTCGCATACACTTTGTAACGAATTTGTATTTTTCTTCATTATTATTGCTGAAAACGAAGCTTATATGAAATTCAGTCTGTTGATAGCCTGTATAGCCGTTGGCCCTTCCTTATTTGCCCAGGCGCCGCCCGCCGGGCAAAGGTCCCTTCGCCGGCAGCGAAGGCCGATCCGGTGATCGAACACCTGGTGAACGCGCCCATCGCGAGCATCCGGGGCTGAGCGTGGTGAGCGACAGCGTGGTTTGGGTATCCGGCACCCAGGGAAAGCTGGCCGCACCACAGACGGCGGCAAAACCTGGACCTGGTTTAACGTACCAGGTTGCGATTCGGTAGATTTCCGGGATGTGGAAGGCTTCTCCGGCCAAAGGGCCATCGTTATGGGCATCGCCTCTCCCGCGAAGGTGATGATGACGGAAGACGGAGGAAAGAACTGGGATCAGGTATATTACAATAGCGATTCCGCCATTTTCCTTGATGGCATGGACTTCTATGGCGACAAGAAGGGATATATGGCCGGAGACCCCATCGGTGGTACTTTCAAAGGACTAATCACGCCTGATGGCGGCAAAAAGTGGTATAGCCTTCCTATGCCCCGGGCAGATTCCGCTGAAGCCATATTTGCAGCCAGCGGCACCTCCCCTGCGGGCGCTTCCCGGCGGACAGGCAGCCTTTGCGACCGGCGGTACCCATAGCCGGTTCTATCGGCTCATCGGCCGCGACTGGCGGGTTACCGAGTGGCCGGCTACGCAGGGGCAATCCTCCACCGGCATCTTTTCCTTTTCCTTTATCACTGATAAACAAGGCATTGCCGTAGGCGGTGATTACCTTAATCCTTCTGTCGTAAAAGGCAATTGCCTGCTTACGACCGATGGCGGCATCACCTGGACAGCGTCTAAAACGCCTCCCCGCGGCTACCGTTCGGCGGTTGAATACGTGGATAAACAGACCGTTATCTGCACCGGGACGGACGGAACCGACTGGTCGGCAGACGGCGGGCAGACCTGGCAGGCGCTCCCGGGCGAAGGGTATCATGCGGCGCGGAAGGCTAAAAACGGCAGAGCGGTGTATATGGCCGGCGCCAAAGGGCGGATCGCCGTAGTGAGGGGAATATGACCGGAATGCAAAGGGCGCCCTGGAAAGGACGCCCGTTACAATACGCTTATTGTATCACAACCGGAACAATAGGTTAAAGCAAAAAGTACATTTACTACAAGTTAAACCATCTCACTGCAATATTTCCGGACATTCTCGCCAACACAGGTATTTTTTTGTAAAAGCCGGAAATGCCCCGTTTAATGCAAGGAAAAAGTATTTTTATTTAATTTAGTTGGAATGCGGCTCCCTTTGGACCGCGGCATTTATCAGTAAAAGAAACAGAACGGCACGATGCAAGTGGCAACATCTTCGGGTAAGTACTCGGTCAAACACTACCCAGACAACATTCAATCCTGGAAAAAGGAAGGCAACTATTTCTACTTCTATACCTCCGCCACCATCCTGGAAATCAGGGTGATATCAGATAAGATCGTCCGGTTCCGGTATGCGGCGGACGGACAGTTCCAGCGGGATTTCTCGTACGCCATCAGCGAAAAACTGGAAGAATCGCCCGAAAATTTCGATATCCGGGAATGGCAGGAGTCCTTCGAAATATTTACCACCGCGATTCGTGTGTACATTGCCCGCGAAAACCTCCGGATCACCATCACCGATATCGACGGAAAAATCATCAACCAGGACGAAACCGGCTTCCATTGGCAATACTACCTCCAGAAAGGCGGTAAGATCGTCTATTGCACCAAGCTCATACAGGAAGGCGAGGCCTTTTACGGGCTGGGCGACAAGCCTACCGACCTCAACCTTCGCGGCAAGCGCGTGGAAAACTTCGGAACGGATGCCTACGGCTACGCCAGGGATACAGATCCCCTCTATCGCAATATCCCCTTCTATTACGGTCTGCACAACGGCATCGGGTACGGAATATTCTTCGACAATACCTTCCGTACGCTGTTCGACTTCGGCAGCGAACGGGAAGACGCATCCAGCTTCTGGGCGCGTGGCGGGGAAATGAACTATTACTTCATCTACGGCCCCGAGCTCATTAAAGTCGCAGAGTCTTATGCCCGCATCACCGGCACGGCCGAACTGCCGCCCCTCTGGGCGCTGGGTTACCACCAGTGCCGCTGGAGCTATTTCCCCGACACCCGCATCCGGGAGATCGCACAGGAATTCCGCAGCCGCGGCATCCCCTGCGACGCTTTGTATCTCGACATCGACTATATGGACGGCTTCCGTTGCTTCACCTGGAGCAAGGAAGGATTCCCCGACCCCAAGAAACTACTGAAAGATCTTTCAGACGACGGATTCAAAACGGTTGTCATCATAGACCCCGGCATTAAGGTAGACCCGGATTACCCGGTATACCAGGAACTGGTGCAAAAAGGCTACGCCTGCAAACGGGCAGACGGCGCCCTCATGGAAGGCGACGTATGGCCGGGAAAATGCGCTTTCCCGATTTTACCGATCCGAAAGTGCGTGAATGGTGGGCCGGCCTGTTCCAGGACCTGACGACCTATGGCGTTCGCGGCGTATGGAACGACATGAACGAACCGGCGGTGTTCGAACTGGGGACTTTCCCGGAAGACGTGCGCCACGATTATGACGGTGAAAATGTCAGCCACCGGAAAGCGCATAATGTGTACGGTCACCTGATGAGCAAGGCGACCGCTGCGGGCCTGAAAAAGCACCTGATGCCCCGTCGCCCCTTCGTCATCACCCGTTCCGCATACTCCGGCACACAGCGCTGGAGCAGCGTGTGGACGGGCGACAACATGAGCACATGGGAACATCTCTGGCTGGCGTCTGTTCAATGCCAGCGACTGGCCGTTTCCGGCTTGTCGTTCGCCGGCAGCGACATCGGAGGGTTTATCGGCGAGCCCAGCGGTGAGCTCTACACCCGCTGGATCCAGCTTGGCGCATTCCATCCGCTGATGCGGACCCACTCCGCCAGCAACGATACCGGCTTTAACCAGGAACCCTGGGCTTTCGGGCCGGAATTCGAAGCAGTGATCAAATCATTCATTCAACTCCGGTACCGGCTCCTCCCCTACATCTACACCACTTTCTGGCAATATGCCGCGTATGGCACGCCGATGCTGCGCCCACTCGCGTTCGTAGCACAGCACGATGCCAATACGCACGACCTCAACCATGAGTTCCTGCTGGGCGACAGCATTCTCGTGAGCCATGTCAGCGAGCCCGGGATGATTGAAAAATCAATATATCTGCCGGAAGGCACCTGGTTCTATTATTTCAACGACCAAAGCTTTACCGGTGGTCAGTCCGTGACCATACCCACCCCTATTTCTGAAATGCCCATATTCGTAAAAGGAGGGGCTGTAGTGACGCAATATCCCGATATGGAATGGGTGGGCCAGCGCAAGGTAGAAGAAATGATTTTGCAGGTCTATTTCGGCGAAGGCATCACCCACAGCATTCTGTATGAAGATGCGGGCGACCATTATGCCTACAAAACCGGTCAATACAACCTGGTTCGTTTCAAGCAGGTATCTGAAGCCAACCTGTTCAGGTTGAAGAAGAAATTCGTAGGCCGGTTCGAGGCAGATTACACGCACCACCGGCTCCGTATTCACGGCCTTCCCTTCCGCCCTGCTACATGCCTGGTAGACGGGCTGCCAATTGATATCTCCCAGGATGCCTTGCAGGCTGCCGTCGTAGAGATACGTCTCCCCGCAACTTCGAAGAAATCATACTGAAATAATCCAGCAGCGAAACGGATTTTGCCGTTTCGCTTTTTTCTTGTTTATTTGTCTACTGTTTTGATAGACTAATCAAACCAACCAGTAGACCTTATGCAACATCTGAACTGGATTGCCCTGTCCATCGCCGGATTCCTGCTATTCATCGGCCTGGAATACCTGATCAGCCGCCGTACCGGGCGCAATTACTTTCACTTTGCGGAATCCGTTGCCAACCTGAATACCGGCATCGCCGAAAGATTGCTGGATATTTTTGTGACGGGCCTGTTCTATTTCTTCTTCGACTACATCCACCGGAATTTTGCCATCTGGGATATACAGCCCACCTGGTATACCTGGGTATTATTGTTCTTCGCGACCGATTTCGTCTGGTATTGGTATCACCGGCTGGCGCATGAAGTCAACTTACTGTGGGCGGCGCATGTAGTCCACCATCAGAGTGAGGATTTTAATTACACGGTATCAGCCCGCATTACAATATTCCAGTCTGGCTTCCGTTCATTATTCTGGGCGGTGCTGCCGCTCGCGGGTTTTCCTCCCGCCATGATCACTTCGCTCCTGCTGGTACATGGGCTGTATCCCTTTTTCATTCACACCCGCACCATTGGAAAACTGGGCTGGCTGGAATACTTCATGGTAACCCCAGTCACCATCGCGTGCATCACTCATCCAATGCCGCCTACCTGGATAAAAATTACGGTGACGTCCTGATCATTTGGGACAAGATGTTCGGAACATTCATTGAAGAAAAGGAAGAAGAGCCGTGCGTTTACGGCCTTACCAAACCGCTGGGAAGCTACAGTTTCCTATGGCAGCAGTTTCACTTTATGCTGGAGCTAGGAACGGCATTTACACGTGCCAGAGGCTGGAAGGCACGCTGGAAAGTCATTTTCGGCAAGCCTGACGATATTGATCCAGGTATCCGTGGCGAACTCGAAAGCCGGTGGCTGCGGCAGGCACATGCCAGAGAACAAACGCGTGGACAGAGAGTTTACATCGTCCTGCAGACCGCAGCCAGCATACTCATATTATTTGTCGTCATGCTGCTGGAAGCCTGGGGTCCTTCGGGGCTGGCGGTGTTCGCGGTGCTTTTCGTATTGCTAAGCCTGGTCAATACCGGGGCTATCCTGGAGCAGAAGAAATGGTTCTTTTATCTGGAATATGCCCGTGTGATGTTGCTGGCTATCGCCTGTATGTTTTATTTCAGGCACCTGTATGTCTATGTCAGCATACTTTCGGCAGCCGCGCTGATTACTTTCTACTTCTCACGCATACGGGAATCCGTACAGCGCTGGTTGTTTCAACCGTAAAGATTTTGCCGCGTGGCCGAGTGGACAGGCAGAGGCTTCCCGCCTTCTACGGTGGTTCGATTCCATCCGCGGCTTCCATGCTTTTTAGGGGAAAGGATCTGCCGCAGTTTCGCGGCGGATCCCGCTTCCTCTCTTTCTTCAATAAAATAAGGAGCCTGCCAGCGTTGCGCCCGCTGTGCCTGCTGATTCAACGTTTCACCCCACGGCGGGTATAATCTGAAACCACGCTTGCCTTCCTTCTGAGCGCCGGTCAAAACCCCGTTTTCCGCCAGTATATTTTTAGGAAAACAAAAGAATCCCGGCCGGGATATGTGAGGAGCATAAATCCAATAAAAATCGAAAGGATCACTTACCTGAAAAGGCTCCGTGCTTCCATTGATTCCCCGCTTCCATAATGCTACAAAAACACCTGTCTTTTTGGGCGTAATGTTGGCTTCACGGTATTTTATGCGTAGCGCGCCGCAATGAATGTCCTGGCCGTTGTAGCCGTCACCATTGGCATCTTTGGCGCTAAAGGTAATGGTCAGTCCGATGGTCTTAAGGAAGGATGTAAGCAACTGGGGCATAGATCAAAAATATAAGCTTGCAAACTACGGAAAACACTGCGGAATTAACTACCCGCACACCGGCTGGCATGCTATTTTCTGCGGTTCAGACATGAATACGATTTTCCTGTTGGACGATATCGGTGAACGCCTTATCCGTCTCCACCATACTGTGGCCGTAGCCGAAAGCGCTACCGGCGGCATGCTGCAATCTGCGCTGGCCAGCGGCACAAACGCCATGCGATTTTTCCAGGGCGGCATAACCACCTATAATATTGGTCAGAAGTCGAGACATCTGCTTATTGAACCTATCCATGCGCAGGAAGTAAATTGCGTCAGCGCGCGGGTGGCACAGGAGATGGCTGCAGGCGCGTGCGCGATGTTCCGGTCAGACTGGGGCATCAGCATTACGGGGTACGCCTCGCCGGTTCCTGAATCCGACAATAAGACATTCGCCTGGTTCAGTATTTCGCGGGAGATAAGATCATGGAAACCCTACTCCTGGAAACGCCCGGAGAAGATGCGGAACTGGTCCGCCTTTTTTACGTCGAGAAAGCGTTGGAAACGTTTGCGCAAACTTTGCTGCGCGTGCGATAACGGCTGTTATTTACGGATGCCCAGGATACCATTGACCAGGCTCTTCCATTGAAATGACTGAACCCCAGCATAGCGGTAATGGCTACTATCACATTACGCAGCTTTGCTATCAATCCTTTTACTTCTGTATTCGGCACTTCATTGCGGCCGAACACGCAGGCCTTCACCGTCCGGCCCTGCAACATCACCATAAATGAGCTCGTGGCATACCGCCGGAAAAAGTGAGATACATGCCGGCGGGGCTGTGCCGGCTGCGGGGCAGGGCGTACCCGCATGGTTACAGACAGGGAATCGCTGCGAATATTCATCTGCTCCGTAATATCTTCTATGACAACCCAGTCAAACCCCTCCCTGTGGGATTCCCTGGGCCGGGAAGACTGATCCGGATATAATCGCCCGGCGCCGCTTTCCGCTGAACGGGTTGCCCGGAGGCATCCGACAAATGGAAAGACGCCAGCGGCTTTTCACTGGTCTCTTTCCATTTATTTACTTCCAGTAAACGGTTTAGTGATTCACGGAACAGCTGTTCCGCGTCTTCCTTGGTGGGAAGGGTAATTATCTGGCAATCATTGGTCTTGTTTCCCAGTTCCTGCTCAGGAACTTCTTCTTTTCCAACTATCGCCGGGTCATCCAATAGCATAATAACGATTTGAGTTTACACGGTTTCCGGTTCGCCCAACAGCTGTTTCAGCCAGCTACAGAGCCTGGAGATACTGACATCCTTTACCCAATACCCGCTGGCGCCCAACCCGATCATTTCGTCACGGGTGCGCGGATCGGAAGAGGTGGAATATATGATGACGGGAATATCGCGCAGCTGCGGGCTTTGCTTCAAAGCCTGCAGACAGGCCCGTCCGTCCATCGGCGCCATGTTAAGATCGAGGAATATATGATCCGGTTTTTGTTCCATAACCGCCAGCTTATCCAGCGCATCTCTCCCATCCCGGGCAAACTGGCATAATACAGGCATATTCAGCTCCCTCAGGGCGTATAGGAAAATCTCCTGGTCGTCGGTGTCATCGTCAATTAGCATGCAAATACAATTCGGTTTCATGCAGGATCAATTTGATGGAGTGATATGGTGTTCTCGAAGTTGGTTACAAAACAGTGAATAATGAAGTTAATCAATTTTCATCAACTTCTGTAATCAAACAACAACAACCGTGCTACAATGCCACACAATGCGGCGAACGATGCACTGTTAGCTTGCAGCATCCACCGCCTGGAGCCATGGCACGCTTTTACATCCCATATAAGCGAAGGAGAAACATATCATGAAAAACCACACGTTTTTATACCGCAACGGCCTTAGCATCGTTTTTCTTTTACTGCTGTTACTTTGCCTGTTCGCACAAACGCTCACTGGCTGGCACGAATTCAACAATGAGCTGGAAGAAATGCAAATGCCCGCTATCGGGTTATGGACTTACCTCGGCAGTCCGCACTTTGCCGAAGCCACATTCGAGAACTGGGAAAGCGAGTTCTTGCAAATGGGCATGTATGTAATTCTTACTGTAAAACTACGGCAGTGGGGATCGGCGGAGTCCAAAGATCTCGACAAAAAGAAGAAGTAGACCGGGAGCCCAAACCTTCCAAAGATGCACCCTGGCCTGTAAAAAAGGGCGGTGTATGGCTAGCGCTTTACAAGCATTCGCTATCGCTGGCCTTTTTCGGGCTGTTCCTTATTTCATTTTATCTGCATTTCTGTGGCAGCCGCGGGCACTTTAATCTTGAGCAATCCGCCAAAGGCCTGCCTACGGAAACCGCCGTACAATACCTTTCCAATCCCAAATTTTGGTTTGAATCTTTTCAGAACTGGCAAAGTGAGTTTTTGTCCGTTGCGTCGATCGTTATTCTTTCCATATGGTTGCGGCAATGGGGCTCACCCGAATCCAAACCGGTGGACGCGCCGCATACCGAAACCGGTAACTAAAATACTCTGCACTGAAAGTGCAGAGGTTTGGGTGTGCCGGACTAAAGTCCTACTCCAGCATTAAATTTTCAGCATTAGCACCTGGGTCATCCTTGTGGTGATCCAGGTAATCTTGCACCATTTGGTCTGTTATATTACCCGTACTCCACGCCCCATAACCAATTGCCCAAAAGTGACGGCCCCAATACCTATAGTGTAACTTGGGAAATTCTTGCTGTAACTTCCTCGATGTCAACCCCTTCAATCGCTTTACAATATCACTTACACTTTGTTTGCAGGGGTATTCAATATGCATATGGACATGATCCTTGCTCACAACTCCCTTTAAGATCCGAATGTCCTCAGCGTTGCATATTTGTATCAACAATGCTCGACAGCGATGCTGAACATCTCCTTGTAATACGTGATATCGATATTTGGTCACCCAAACGATATGAACCGTCAATCGGCTTACTGTATGGCTACCATGGCGCATCATCTACCTAATTTAGATAGATTTTCTCGCATTACTAAAGCCCTCGCACTAAAGTGCGTAGTTTTCAACTAACGGCTGGGACCAATAAAAAGACCGGAGATAAACATCTCCGGTCGCTGTCATCCAAAATCTAAATAATGCTTATGATGAAAAGAAATTAACGTGTTTAGAATTTATCCCACCAGAGTTTGGTTTCTACCACGTCGCCGCCGATAGCCTTCGCAGCGGCCTCGTAGTTACGGCGGTTGATGTTCTGCTCGGAAACGGGATAACGATAACGCACGGGATAACCGGAGAATGCGTTATCGGGCACTTCCAGCGCTGGAAAATCCAGGCGGCGGATATCCGTCCAACCATCCGCACCGCGGTCAAAGAACGCGATCCATTTCTGAATGCCAATCGTCTTTTTCCAGTTAACGGGATCGAAGGCGACTTTTGGATTGGCGACATATGCGTCGATATCTGCTTCTTCGATGTTCCATTCTTCCATTGCTGCGCGGATACCGGCGTAATAATGTTCGGCCGCGGTACCCGTAACATTCCATCCGCGTTGCTTCGCTTCAGCCAGTAAGAATCTTACTTCCGAATAACTCAACAGAAAACTGGGGACCGGGGCAGTATGCAGTAAAGCGCCCATTGGAGAAAACGCAGCATAATCCGCCCGGAGCCCCGGGGCTGCTCCTATATAGCCACCTGCTTCTGCTTCCTGGAAATAGACGGGAAGACGGGGATCGTCGAGGGATTTCAGCATGTCTACCATCGTGGCGCAGGCCACGAAATCCGTACGGCCGCTGTTCCACAACTCGTCCCAAACCGGGTTGGCATACGGAGGAGAGCTGAGGTATTGCAGCACGAAGTTATCTGCATTAGAAGTGAACAGGCCAGCGGCAATCGCTTCCTCGCCCGCAGTTCGTGCACGGGGCCATCACTGTCTGCAATCAGCATCGCCATTTTCAGTTTCAGGGACGCCGCCATTTTCTTCCAGCGGGGCACAACGCCGCGATAGACGATATCAGAAGAACTGAAGGAACCGCCTGTCGCATCCAAATCAGTAATGGCCTTGGATAGGCGCGCCAGTAAATCGATGTAGATGGTATTGGCGTCATCATATTTCGGGAAGGAATTATCATTTTTCAAGGCTTCGGAATAGGGTATATCTCCGAAGGTATTAACCAGGTAGTAATAACTCATTACTTCCAGAATTTCCAGCAACGCAAGCTGATTCTTCCTTACAACATCCGTCACTTCCGAGGCGAGCACCGCGGTTTTGCATTCACGGAGATTCTTGTTTACGTAGAAGTAATGATCGCGCCACCAGGCACCTGGCAGGGAGTTTCCATCCAGATCATAACGGCTTTCGTCATTGTATGTGGTCTGTTGCCAGTATTGCGCAATAATTCTGTGTACGTTTACGAAAACGTTGGCTGAAGCATGTGAATCAAATAACTCCCGCTCGGCGTTAGCGAACAATGTCGCCGGCGGTACTACCTCGGGATTCTTCAGGTCGTCGTTCAGACTGGTGAGATCCTTGGTGCAAGCCATAAGGCTGCCTGCAAGGGATATTGATAGAATTAGTTTTCTCATGTTGATCAGAATTTGGCTTTCAGGTTAAAGGTGAAGGTTCGGGTGGTGGGATAGGAACCGCTCTGGTATCCCTGGAGGTTCCCGGAACCCAGGGTGTCTTCCGGATCGGCATGCGGCATGTTCTTGTGGATGATCCACAGGTTGCGGCCGATCAGCGAGAAATCGATCCCTTTCACGAAACCCAGTCTCGAAATCAACGGCTTCGGCAAGGCATAAGACAACACCACTTCACGTAGTTTTACATAAGAAGCGTCATAGACGAATGCTTTATTGGGATTGTACGCGTCTCCGAATGTACCATATACGTTTTCCACCCATCTTTCATTCTCCTTCCCGTCGGCCGTTACGCCCTCGTTCAGAATGCCGCCGTTGTTGGCAACCGGTTCCCTGGAATTGACACCACGGCTGTTGTTGACAGCGGTTTCGTTATACAGGCCCTGCGACAGACCGTAGTACATATCAAGGCTGAAGATATCGCCACCCTTGCGCATGTCTACCAGGAAGCTCAGTGAAAAATCTTTGTATCGCAGCTGGTTATTGATGCCGGCCAGCCATTCCGGGTTCGGGTCGCCGATGATCTCGTTGCGCAACGGCGTGGTCAGGTACCGGCCGTTAGCGCCTACCGTCTTACGACCATTCGTATAGACGAAATCGGAACCGCGGATGATACCGAACGGATGGCCCACTGCCGCATTGATCGTCACGTTGCCCTGGAAGCTTCCCAGCTGCAGGTTATCGGAACCTTCCGGCAGGGACACGACCATGTTCTTGTTGGTTGACCAGTTTGCGATCACATTCCAGGAGAAATTCGTGGTGCGTACCGGAGTAAACGTCAGCGAAGCTTCCAGCCCTTTATTTTCCACTACGCCCGCATTCATATAGCGGTTCAGGTACCCAGACGCCGCGGAAGTGGCCACAGGGATGATCTGGTCTATCGTTTTTGTTTTATAGGCCGTCAGGTCAAACCCGATACGGTTGTCAAGAAAGCCGAGTTCCAGACCGGCTTCCAGGCTTTCCGTACGCTCCGGCCGTAGTTCCAGGTTGTTCCTGGTAGTCCGGGTGCCGTATTGCACAACGGTTCCCCAGATCTGTTCCTGCTGATAAGTGTCCTTTATAGCGCCTATGGGAGCATCTGCGCCCACCTGCGCATAGTTCGCCTTCACTTTGCCGATGCTCAGCCAGGTGGCAGCCGGCAGAAGTTTGCTGAAGGCAAAACCTCCTGAAATAGAAGGATAAAAGTATGAGTTATGTCCCTTAGGCAATGTAGACGAAGCGTCCCGGCGCAATGTCAGGTCGAGAGACAGCATATCGTTATATGATAACGTAGTACCGGCAAAAACGCCCTGTACTTCCCTCCTGCCCAGGTATTCCAAAGGAGAAGCCGGCTGGCTGCGGGTGTTTGACAGCGTATACAACCTCGGCTGTACCAATCCGCCTGCCGTCTGAGCAGAAATGTTCTCAATTCGTTGCCTGCGTACATTTGTACCCAGCAATGCTTTCAGGTTCAGTTTCTTTGCGATTTCCTTATCGGCGTTCAGTAAAAGATCTATGTTGGTTTCTTTGAACCAGCGGTTAGAACGCAGGTACTTGGAAGTACCAGCGCTACCAATGGCAATTCGTTCTTCGCGCACCTCATCGTAATAGTCCTGCGATACCCTCGCCATTACATTGAGCCATTCCGTGGCTTTGTAATTGAGGGCAATGTTGCCGAAGAAACGGTTGCGGGTATCGTCCTGGTAATTTTCATAAATAGTCCAGTACGGGTTATCCCAATACAACGGCCTCAGATCATTGTAAGCGCGGGTATTCCAGCTACGGTTTCTTCTTTCCTTGAAATATTCCTGCTTTTGCTCCAGAATATCCACGTTCGTCTGCCACCATTGGCGAAGGCTGGTCATAATGTTCTTGCCTTCACTGCCGTCGTAGCCTGTCCCCATCTTCCTTTACCGTTAATGTTGGTATAGTTGGCCGCCGCGGTAACGCTGAGCTTCGAGGTCAGATTATATGTAGCCGCGATGTTGATGAGATGTTTGACGATGCGGCTGTTTTCTATTATCCCTTGCTCGTCGTTACGTGTAAGGCCGAGTTTGAAAGTACCCTTATCGGATGCTCCGTCCATAAATACGCTGAAGTTGGTAGCGGAACCTTTGCGGAAGAATTTATCTTGTGTATTGCTCGGGGCCACCCATGGACTTTTCTTTCCATATTCCGGAGAGCCGGGAATGAGATTCTTCCAATGGATTACCTGCAGGTTGGGATCAAAGCGGTGGCCATAGGATGCGTCGTCGCCTACGGGTGCGATCAGATCAGGTTCGCCGTCGCCATCGATATCGTCATAGTAGAAGAAACCGGAGGGATCTTCTTTATCGCTATCGTATCCGGCGCCATACAGCCTTTGGAATTTCGGGAAAGTGCTCTTGTCAAGGATTCCCAGTGACCCGCCGGCGTTAACTGTAATACCCAGTCCACGGGTAGCTTTCTTCGTTGTAATGAGGATCACGCCGTTAGCGCCCTGCGAACCATAAAGCGCACTGGCCGCGGCCCCTTTCAGAACCGTAATGGTCTCAATATCGTCCGCGTTGAAGTCGGCCGCCGTGCTGCCATAGTCATATCCGCCGCCGCCGGTACGTTGTGCCGAGTTCCCGGTGTTGAGGATATTGCGGGTGCCGGAGGCATTCGCATATGGGACGCCGTCAACAACGAAGAGGGCCTGGTTATCGCCTGTAATGGAACGGATACCACGCAGCGTGATGTTGGTAGACCCGCCCATCGCATTGCCCTGTTGAACGTTCAGGCCGGCGATCTTACCGGAAAGCCCCTGTACAAAGTTGGGCGTTCTGATCTTGGATACCTCATCCCCTTGATAGTTTGTACGGCATAGGGCATCTGGTTCCGGCTGCGGTTTACCCCAAGCGCCGTCACCACCACTTCAGTAAGCTGGCTCTCGTTTTTGGTCAGCCGGAGGCTGAAATTACCGCCCACTTCCGCTGCGGGCACTTCTATACGCTGGAACCCCACCATGGTAAATACGAGCACTGCATTAGGGGATGCGGAGAGGGAGAATTGTCCTTTAGCGTCGGTGAAGGAACCTGAAGTAGTGCCTTTAACCTGAACGGAAACCCGTTCCAGCGGCAGCCCCAGCTCATCCGTCACCACGCCTTTCCTAACCGCGTCCTGCGCAAACAGAGCAGGCATTACACCGGTCAGGAGTAACATGAATAGCAATCGTTTCATAAGCGTCTTTTAGGTTGATAAAATGAAGGTTTAGACACAGCAAGAAACGATTGCCCGTCCGTCCGGAGAACCCTCCGGCCGTCCAGACGAATATATTATTCCCTCACATGACAAAATTAACGACTGAACTTTGGGCTGGGGAAATGAAGTGAATTCCTGATTATTGCCTGGTTGCAGGAAGGGGCTTTTCTGCCAAGGCTCCTACCATAAGTAGTTTGAGTGGTTTGCTAGGATATGGCCATATACGCAATCCTACGGAGATAACGCAGTTTTACGTCATCAGTTACCGAATGTATAAAATCAAGATTAAAACAGATCAAGGTGTATCTAAGGGAAGTCCCATGCGCTTCGTGGGAAGGGGCTGCGCTGCAAAGCGTACCAGTTTTTCAAGCACGGCATGGAGCACTTTGCCATCTACCGGTTTGCGGATATAGCCGTCCATACCGAGATGGATATACGCTTCTTCCTGTTCTTTGAATGCATCTGAAGATACCGCCACTACGGGAATGTGGCGTAATTGTTCATCGGCGCGCAGGGCGAGGAAAGTCTCCCGCCCACTGAGCACCGGCATGTGGAGGTCCATCAGGATTACGTCGGGCATGGTCTTGCGGGCCAGCTCTATGCCATCCGCCCCGTCTCCGGCAAAGGCCACGCGGGTAATGCCGATACGCGCCAGGAAGTGTTTCATAATGAGGTGGTCGAACTCATTGTCATCCATTACCACCACCGTGGTATCTGCAGGTAACAGCGCCAGGGGCGCGGGCGCAACTGGCAGCTCGCGCACTTCGCTCACCAGCAGCGGCAGTGTAATTACGAAGTTGGTGCCTTCTCCCGGCGTACTGCTCACCTGGATATTCCCTCCCATGGTTTCCGCTTTGCGCTTGGCGATGGCCAGGCCCAGGCCGCTGCCGCCGAATTCTCGGTACAGCTCGCCATTGCCCTGCTCGAAGGGCTCGAAGATCGCATCGAGCTGACCAGCCGGGATCCCCCTGCCCTCATCACAGATCTGGAGGAAAAGGCGGTTCTGCTGATGAAAACAGCGGACGCGTATGTTCTTGCCTGCAGGCGTAAACTTGATGGAGTTGGAAAGTATGTTGTTGATGATCTGTCCGAGCATCACTTTATCGCACAGGATCTGATCCGGGAACCGGCTGTCTACTTCGAGGTGAAGGGTGACGGACTGTTTGCTGGCTACGCTTTGATAAATGCTTACGGTATGCCTGAGCCACTCTTTCAGGGAGAAGGGCTCCGGTCTTAGTTCGTCGGTTTTTCCGGCTTCTATTTTTGACAATTCCAGCACGTGATTTACGAGTTCAAGGATATTATGGCCTGCCGCCTGCATGTTCCGCGCCATTTGCCTGGCTTGCATAGGAGCATCGGGTTCTCCGGAAGAAAGGGTATCGCACAGGAGCTCTGTCATTCCCACGATGAGGTTCAGGGGCGTCCTGATATCGTGGCTCAACTCACTGATAAACTGTGTCTTGGCCGTATTGGCCTTCACGAGGGCAAAGGTGCGCTCGCGTACCAGCTGTTCCAGTTCTTTGCTGTATTTTTCCAGTTCTTTCCGTTGCCGCTCCACTTCCCGGCGGCTTCTGGCGAGCGACATGTTCCTTTTGCGGAGTATCCGCAGCAGGTCCATGATATTATCCTGGTAAAGATGGATGGCCAGGTAGTTGAGGTACAGGACAACCGGCATCACCATCCAGCGGTAAATATTCTGTGTCGTTTCGCTTAATGGAAGCGGAGTTACGAGATGAAAGTAGTAAATAAACTCGAGAATTACCAAACAAACGATAGGCATCACCGCACAAATGATCCGCGGCCCCTTCTCTTCCGGCTTCCAGATCAGCAAGGCCACGCTCATGAGGAATACCGCCAGCAACTGTACCTCCGTCACCCTCCCCAGATAGCGCCATAATATAAAATGAGCGCGATGTAAAGTACATGGATGCCCACCCGGGCCGCCATATACCGCCTGCGGCCATTGAGCCACACGACGCCGAAGAATGCTGGGGCAAACACCAGCAACGCAGGCAAAAGAATATACAGGGAATGCAGCAACAGGTAAAACGCAATGCCGTATATGATCACCAGCCAGCCGGTTATGGCGCTGACAATATTAACCACCCTGATCCTGCGGCCTTCTTCCTTGCCGCTCGACTGCACCACACCTTTGCGGTAAATGGCCTGGATCTTCAGGCGGAGCTGGGATACTACATGCATCATCACGAACAGATTTTGAAACAAACAAAATTGGAATATTGCGCCGGTGCCAGGTTTTTCATGCAAGGACAAACGCTTTAACAGTTGTTCAATCTAATAGTGGATCGTTATCTCGGGAATTCACCGACGCAGCGGGGAATAAATATAAGGATTCCTTTCCGTATAAAAATATACGTTGCAACAGTAGATACGGATTGTTTTAGTAGGTTTTTATTCTTTCCTGGAACCTCTGCGGGCAGGTTGTGCCTCATGAGGCAAAGGGGTTTGTGAAGGACGGTTCTTTTGCTGCATGACAGACTCGCTGATTTCCCCTTTTTCATAGGTTTCCCGAAGCACGTTACCCTCTTCGTCGTACAGCTTCCATTCGCCATGGCGCACCGAATGGCCCTTGCGGGTAACTTCCATGAGCTTTTCCTCGCCGGTAGTGACATCTATCGTCACCACGATATCTTTTGTCCTTCCAGGTCGATGGCCAGCATCCGGCCCGCCGCCATCAACTTGCCGTTGGGGTAATAATACCGGCAGAGCCCGTCGAGCGCCCCGTTCTTGTACGTTTCTTCCGCCACTACATCTCCGTCTTCAGTCGTTTTCTTCCAGACGCCTTCCTTCCGGTCATTGAGATACGTGCCTTCCAGTATGTAAGCCGGATCCTCCCGCAACGCAGGCATCCTTTCCATCCATACGCCCTGTTTACGCTTTTTCGCGTCTACCCGGTTCTCAGCGCTTTGCGCGCCGGCGGAAAAATAAAGGCCGCAGCCCAGCAGGATCATGATTCCCGTGCGTTTCATACCGTTGATTTTATTCAATCCCACAAATTAGTATTTTTATCAATTATCTGGTCTCCTGGAGTAAAAAGGCCGCTCTCCGGTTAAGCGGGAGAACGGCCTGGAGCAGGAAACGCAGGTTACGCGTTGATCTGATTTATTGTTTTAACGTTATGGCCGGAACGCGCGTATCTCTCGCCCGCTCCACCTTGATGCCCGTAACGGTAGTGTCTTTATAACCGTTGCCTGCATTTACATATACACTGTAAGTACCGGGTTTGAGGCCCCTCACCTTCCACTCGCCGCTGCGGCCGGGAAGTGCATACAGTGAATCGCCGGTGTTGTATACCGTGATCACGGATTGCGCTTCGGTAGGCGTTACCTTTCCGGAAACGGAACCGGTCTGTTTCACGGTCCACACATGGATGTAGGGTTTGAGGATGAAACGGCCGTTGCTCACGCGGATGATGGACCGCTGTACGTCGAAGTCCAGGTACAGTTGCAGGTTATCGGGGTAATTTCGTCCCACTCGTTATGCCGCACGCGGATCACGATCTTCACCTGCCCGTTCACCGAGCGCAGCGGATAAGTAACCCCGTCTTTCACCAGCGAGTTCTCGGTACCCAGCGTAATGCGGATGCTCTTGATGCGGCCCTTGGGCACATAACCCGTAGCGAGGCTCGTGTCTACCCCGTTGCGCAGTTGGAGCATGTCATATACACCCGGACGAATACCCAGCGAGTCCCATACATAACAATCGCGGTCGTGCCAGCGGTCGTGCCAGTCTTCCCACCAGCCGCAACGGTCGCGATCGTCCCAGTCATCATCGTCGTCGTCATCGTCTCTCGTGGAGGTTGCACAGGTGTCTGTGAGCACTTCCACTTTGCGGATGTCGATATTTACCTTGTCGAACAGCCCGGGGTCATCGGTCAGCATCAGGCTTACCTTCTGCTTGCCTTCCGGTACCTTTTCAGGAGCGGCAGACTCGTTCTTGCTGCAGGCGTAAATAATGACGGATAGCATGGCCATGAAAAGTACGGGCCAACCAGCTTTTCGGAGGAAGTTTTCATACTAAAGATTTGGTTTTAAAGGTGATGTGGTTCTTATATGTTGTACCCGGTTAAAGCGGCTTCAATCATACGGACGATCGTCTGTTACTTTCTTCAATACAGATAAAGGTTCTTCGTTTTAATCAAGATAATGGCGCTACTTAAAACGTACGGATCGCCGGGCTTATTGTAGGTAAGTAAAAACAGCAAAACTCCGGCCAATTCCATCCAGGAAGGGCCGGAGCGCATCACATTTTCGTTGGAAATTATTTCTTGCCCTTCCTGGGCTTTTCCGCCTCCATTTTCAGGATACTGGCCCCCAGGGCGGGAGTCTCAGCAACAGGTCATAGGGCCTGCCAAAGCGCCCTTCAACCGGTTTCAGCGGACCGGTATTCACCACGCCGCTTCCGTGCCACGCGGGATCGTCGCTGTTGAGGATTTCATGGAAAGTATTGCCCCAGGGTATGGGCACCGGGTAATCTTCCCGGGCCACCGGCGTCATATTCAGCACCACCAGCAGCACTGCCCCCTCCGCCCCTTTCCGGGCGTAGACGAGTATGCTGTTTTCCTGGTCGGCCAGGTGGATCCATTCAAAACCAGCCGGATCGAACTGCTGCCCGTATAAGGCCTGTTCGCCGGTATATAACTGGTTGAGTGCCTTCACATATTCCCGCAGCTTCCCATGCGTGGGATGCTGCAATAAATGCCAGCCCAGTTCCGATTTAAAGTTCCACTCTTTCGTATCCCCGAACTCATCGCCCATGAAAAGCAACTTGGTACCGGGGTGAGTAAACATGTAACTATAAAGCAGCCGGAGATTGGCGAACTTCTGCCAGTCGTCTCCCGGCATTTTGTAGATCATCGGGCTTTTACCATGCACCACTTCATCGTGGCTCAATGGCAGCATGAAATTCTCGCTGAATGCGTACATCATGCTGAAAGTGATCTGGTTATGATACCATTTGCGGTATAGCGGGTCCTTTTTGAAGTAATCCAGCGTGTCGTTCATCCAGCCCATCATCCACTTCATCCCAAACCCCAATCCGCCCAGGAACACCGGCCGGCTGACGCCGTAGAACGAGGTCGACTCTTCGGCAATGGTCTGCACATCCGGGAAACGTTCATAAATACGGGTATTCATTTCCTTCAGGAAAGAGATGGCCTCCAGGTTCTCCGCGCCACCATGGACGTTAGGCTCCCGGTCCCGGGCTTCCTTGAATAATCCAGGGGATCATCGAGGCCACCGCATCTACCCGCAGCCCGTCGATATGAAAACGTTCCAGCCAGAAGAGGGCATTGCTCAGCAGGAAAGAGCGGACCTCGTTGCGGCCGTAATTAAACACATAGCTGTTCCAGTCGGGATGAAACCCTTTCCGCATGTCCGCATATTCGTAACAATGGCTCCCGTCGAAGCGGTACAGCCCATGTTCGTCATATGGAAAATGGGAAGGCACCCAGTCCAGGATCACACCGATCCCGGCGTGATGAAATGCATCCACAAGCGCCATGAATTCCTGCGGCGAGCCATACCTGCTGGTCGGCGCGAAGAATCCCGTGAGCTGGTACCCCCACGACCCGTCGAACGGATGCTCGGCCACCGGCATGAATTCCACGTGCGTAAAGCCCATTTCCTTCACATAAGGCACCAGCATAGCCGCCATATCGCGGTAGGTATAGAATCGCTCATGGTCGTCCGGATCCGGCCGGCGCCAGGAACCCAGTGTACCTCATAGACGGAAAACGGACTATTCAGGTTATTCTTCTCCCACCTTTTTTTCATCCAGGCGGCATCTTTCCATTTATACTCCAGGTGGGTGGTGATGGAAGCCGTTTTAGGCGCAGCTCCCAGCTGTTGGCAAACGGGTCGCCCTTGCGCAGCTCTTCCCGGAATTGGAACGGATGAAATACTTATACAGCTGCTGTTCCTTCACTTCAGGGATAAACCCTTCCCAGATACCGGACTGGTCCCAACGGGGAACAAGGTATGGCTATACGCATTCCATTCGTTGAAATCCCCTATAACAGAAACGAACGCCGCGTTGGGAGCCCAAACGGCGAAATAAGTGCCATGTTTGCCTTCGTAGGTCAGCCCATGGGAGCCAAACTTCTCGTACAGCCTGTCGTGCGTACCGGCCTGAAACTGCTCGATGTCCCTGGCTGAAAACAGGGAAAAGGGCTCAACGGGCTGGAGTTTTCTGAAGGGCTCTTCGTCGCGCGGGAGCTGTTTGCTCGGATGTTGGGTCGTCATAACTGGGCTTTGGGTGCTTTCGTACAAGGTAAAAAAATACCCGCAAACTGACGCTTGCGGGTATAATATTTCTTGATAAGAAGATTCGCTTATCCACGTTTGGGACGGAAACCGCCACCAGAACCACCTTTGGAAAACTCGCGGCGCGGACGGAATCCTCCGTCTTCGCTGCCGGACCAGGTTTTCTTGGGACGGTCGCCGTAGGAACGGTATCCACCGCCGCCGCCTGGCTTGCGCTTGTCGCCGTCCTGGGATGTTTCGATCCTTACGGAACGGCCGTTGTAATCCACTTTCTTGAAGCCGTTCTGTACCTCGGGCACAACGTCGTTTTCCACTTCGAAGAAGGAATACACGCCCTTCAGGTCGATGCGGCCGATCTTGTTGCCGCGGATACCTGTGTTATCGCAGATAAAGCGGAGCATATCGCCACGGGTGAAGTTATCTACCGAACCCAGGTTAATGAACAGGCGGGTAAACTTGCCGGAGGCGCGGCGGGTCATGGAATGCTCGTCTCCGCGGCGCTCTTCCTTCACGTTCAGATCGGGAGCGTCCTGGTAGTATTCGAGGAATTCGTTGAATTCGAGGGACGCAAAGCGGCGGATGATATCTTCCTTGCTCAGGTCGGCGAATTCTTCGTAGATGCGGGTCAGGTACGGATCGATCTGCTCTTCGTTCACGGTAACGTTATGTACTTTATGAACGAGGGCGAACAGTTGCTTTTCGCAAACGGCGAACCCGTCGGGCACTTCTGCCTTTTCGAATTTCTTGCCGATCACGCGCTCGATCTGGCGGATCTTCCCGATATCGCGACCGCTGATGATAGCGATCGATACGCCGGAGCGGCCGGCACGGGCGGTACGGCCGGAACGGTGAGTGTAGTTTTCAACGTCGTCGGGCAGTTCGTAGTTGATAACGTGCGTAACGTTATCTACGTCGATACCACGCGCAGCCACGTCAGTTGCTACCAGTACCGGAGGTTCTTCTCACGGAAGCGCTTCATTACCTTATCACGCTGCTGCTGGGTGAGGTCACCGTGCAGGGCGTCGGCATCATAGCCGTCTTTGATGAGGGATTCAGCGATTTCCTGGGATTCGATCTTGGTACGGGTAAAGATAATGCCGAAGATATCGGGGTTGAAGTCAACGATACGTTTCAGTGCGGCGTATTTATCACGCGGGCGAACCACGTAGTATTCGTGCTCGATATTGGCGTTGCCGGTGTTCTTGCCGCCAACGGTCAGTTCGAACGGATCTTCCATGAATTTCTGGGCGATCCGGCGTACTTCCTGGGGCATAGTGGCGGAAAACAGCCAGGTGGTCTTTTCCTCGGGCGTATTCGAAAGAATGCTGTTGATGTCTTCCTGGAAGCCCATGTTCAGCATTTCATCCGCTTCGTCAAGGATCGCATAGCGAACATTATCGAAGTTGATAGCGCCACGCTCGATGATATCGAGGAGACGGCCGGGGTAGCCACGATCACGTGTGCGCCCCGTTTCAGGTCGCGGAGCTGCATACCGATGGAGGTACCGCCGTATACGGGAACGATATTAACGTCGCCGAGGTATTTTGAAAAGTTCTTAAGGTCGTTCGTGATCTGCATGCAGAGCTCACGGGTGGGGCACAGGATAAGGCTCTGCGGCTGACGCACCTTCAGATCCAGCTGATGCAGCAGGGGAAGGCCGAAAGCGGCGGTCTTGCCGGTTCCTGTTTGAGCCAGGCCCACGAAATCGCGGTCGCCGCCAAGCAGTACCGGGATGGCTTTTTCCTGGATCGGTGTCGGGGAACGAAGCCAAGGTCGGTAACGGCTTTAAGCAGGTTTTCCTGTAAGCCTAATGTTTCGAATGTAATCATGTAATGTTTTCGGTGGCCCGGGGTTGTTTTAAAAACCGGACCGGGTGATCTAATGATGCCGGCGCAAAAAGTTTAAACCAGCTCTCCTTCCAGGTCGTAGTCGAACGCCCTGGTAATTTTAACCTGTACGAAATCTCCGGGTTTCAACTTCTTGTCCGTGTTAATGATCACCTCATTATCCACCTCTACCGAATCGAACTCCGTGCGGCCCAGGTAACGGCCGGATTCTTTTTATCCACTATTACTTTGAAGACTTTGCCAACCATCTCCTGGTTTTCTCCAGGGAGATCTCCTGCTGCGTTTCCATGATATCCTGTGCGCGACGCTCTTTCTCTTCAGCTGGAATATTATCTTCCAGCGCGTGGGCGGACGTGTTTTCCTCGTGACTGTAAGTGAACACGCCCACACGGTCGAAGCGTACTTCTTCCAGGAAGCGTTTAACATCCTCCACGTCTTCCAGCGTTTCGCCGGGAACCCGGTGATCAGCGTGGTACGCAGGGCGATACCGGGCACTTTTTCGCGGATGCCGGCGATGAGGTCCACGATCTCCTTGCGGGTGATCTGACGCTTCATGGCTTTGAGCATGGGGTCCGCGATGTGTTGCAGCGGGATGTCGAGATAATTGCAGATGTTGTCGCGCTCACGCATCACATCCAGTATCTCCATGGGGAACTTGGTAGGATACGCGTAATGCAGCCGGATCCATTCCAGGCCTTTCACATCCGCAAGCGCATTGAGCAGGTCTGCCAGGCGGCGCTCTTTGTACAGGTCCAGGCCATAATAGGTCAGTTCCTGCGCGATGAGCATGATTTCCTTCACACCGATTTTCACCAGCCTTTCCGCTTCCAGCACGATCTGTTCGATGGGTTTGGAAACGTGTTGTCCGCGCATGAGCGGGATGGCGCAAAAGGAGCAGGTGCGGTTACAGCCTTCGGAAATTTTCAGGTACGCATAATGGGCAGGAGTGCTAAGCAGCCGCTCCCGATCAGTTCCGCCTTATAATCGGCGTCGAATTTCTTGAGGATGGCGCCCATTTCCATGGTACCGAACCAGGCGTCCACGCCGGGTATTTCCTTCTCCAGGTCGCCCCGGTAGCGCTCGCTGAGGCAGCCGGTTACGTAAACCTTGTCGAGCTTACCGCTCTCTTTGAGGTCTACCTGGTCGAGGATGGTGTTGATGGATTCTTCCTTTGCCTTGTCAATAAATCCGCAGGTGTTGACAATCACAATGTTGTGGTCACGTTTGGCATTTTCATGCACTACGTTGATATCGTTGGCTTTCAGCTGTCCGCTTAATACCTCCGAATCCACCATGTTTTTGGAGCAACCCAGCGTAATAATATTAACCTTGTCTTTCTTTAAAGTTCTCGTCTTCAAAAAGCAATTTTTAATTTCTCCCGGTTTCGTCCCGGAATTGCCACGAAGACACGCAGACACGCTCTAAGAGTACAGCAGGCAAGCTGTTTGAAGTGACTATGAGCCTAAGTGGAGCTATTGAGAAGACGCAAAGGTAAAACAAATAATTGGAATTCCGGCATTTTTGTCATGCCAGTATGCGGCGCATGGCTTTTTCCGCTCTCTGGGTGGCTACTTTGCGTTTATAATGGTACCACCATTCGGGGCCATCTTGATGAGGAGGTTATTGACGGAGCGTAGCCCCGCGATGTGATAAAGCCCGTTGAGCTTCCCGCTGAGCGACTGGTCCAGCGCCCTAAGGCTCATGGCGAACCCTCCTTCCAGGTACTCCATATGGTGCCAGTACCCGCCGGGCATAAACATGGTATCTCCGTGCTCCAGGACCGTTGTATACGCCCGGGCATATTTAAGGGCTGGGAAACGGTTTTCGTCCAGCTGATCCGACCAGCCCACGAAGTTAGCTGCGCTCTCTACGGTCATCGGCATGCGGTAAATTAGCTCAGCCTGGTTGTTTTCCAGCAGCAGTACCCTTTGCGGCCAATAAACTGGGTATGGAAGATATGGCTGAGGTCGATGTCGTAATGCATATGCGCCACGGAACCGCCGCCCCCTACAAATAGCATGGGATATTTCTTCAAAAACCCTTCGCGAAGATGTCCGGCCAGTTGAAGTCGCCTGTCAATTGCGGGGCATGCTGGAAGATGTTGAAGAGGAAGATGCGGAGTTGTACCGGCCCGTTTGCTACCATATCCAGGTACTCGCCGAAGGTGATGTATTCATCCGCGCCGTTGACGAGCGTCTTGGCCCCTGCCCTTTCATTGTTGTAGACGCCCACGGTCTTATCGCCGACGATGGACTTGAAATATTCCCAGGTCCATTTTTGAAATGCCGGCCATTGTTTGGACAATCCAGTAATGATCAAGGGTTTGCGGGGCTCGTAATAATGTTTCCTGAATTCTTCCGGTGTGATATGGTCAACTCGATCGATGGATTGCAGTTGCATAAACGCGGATTGGTTTAGTGGGTGAAAACAAATGACTCTCCCAAATTTAAGGATTTGCTGCATTTGTAGCGCACGGTCAGTAAAACCTTTGCGCCGGCCGGCTAAAACATCAAGTTTTTATTTGACAGCGACGGTAGCCTATCCACAGTCTCCGGTATGCCAACCACTACCAAAAGGTAGGGAACTGCATACTTTACCATGAGATAAACCGCATATAAGCCGCATATAAACCGCATATAAGCCGCACATAAACCGCCCTAATTATTAGGGCGCCTTATATACGGTTCATATACACCTCATATACCATTTATATGCCCCTTTATTCAAAGTTTACATTTGTGTACATACGCCTTTTTATACTAAAGACTTGCTTATCAGGTGCTTTATAAACGGAAATGCCTGCCACCGGGTAAGGAGCAGGCATGAATATTATAGGGTACGTCAGCCTATAAAAAAGCCGGAAGCGAAACTTCCGGCTTTCTGACAAATGTCATTAATAATCAGCTATTTAAACTAAACAGCGAGTCAACGAATTCTTCCTTGTCGAACACCGGAGATCTTCCATTTTCTCGCCGATGCCGATGTATTTCACGGGGATTTTGAATTGATTGGCGATGGCAAGGACCACGCCCCCTTTGGCGGTACCGTCCAGTTTGGTGATGGCCAGGACGTTACTTCCGTGGCGGCGGTAAACTGTTTGGCCTGTTCCAGGGCGTTCTGGCCTGTGGAGCCGTCCAGCACCAGGAGCACTTCATGGGGGCATCGGGGATGACCTTATTCATGACACGCTTGATTTTGGAAAGCTCGTCCATGAGGTGGAGTTTATTATGGAGCCGGCCAGCGGTATCGATGATAATGACATCGGAACCACGGGACACCCCGCTTTGTACGGTATCGAAGGCAACGGCTGCGGGATCGGATCCCATTTGTTGTTTTACGATAGGCACGCCGACGCGTTCGCTCCAGATGGTGAGCTGATCTACGGCTGCTGCGCGGAAGGTATCCGCGGCGCCCAGGAGGACGGATTTGCCGGCTTTATTATAATTATAGGCGAGTTTCCCGATGGTGGTGGTTTTACCGACGCCATTGACGCCGACTACCATGATCACGTAGGGCTTTTTATCTGCGGGGTAGAAAAGTCCCGGAACCCGGAATCCGGGGCGTCAACGAGGATGGCTGCGATTTCTTCTTGCAACAGCTTGTTCAACTCGCTGGTTCCCATGTATTTGTCTTTCGAAACACGTGCCTCGATCCGTTCGATGATGCGGACGGTGGTATCTACGCCTACGTCGGCAGAAACGAGGGCTTCTTCGAGGTTATCGAGCACTTCGGCGTCTACGGTGGATTTGCCGGCGATGGCGCGGCCTATTTTGGAGAAGAAGCTCTCTTTGGTCTTCTGCAGGCCCTGGTCCAGACTTTCCTTCTTTTCCCGGGAGAAGAGCTTATCAAAAAATCCCATACTGGTGATGCTAGTGGTTAAAAAACTGTGAGCGAAGATAAGGATATAAACAAAAAGCCGTCCGTCAGATACGAACAGCTTCTGTGCAGTATGATTAGTAAACTGAATTACTTTCTGTTGAAGTAATCAGTTACAGTATCCTTGTGGATGATCTGCTCCTTGAAGGTATAAGCACCAGATTTAGGAGAGCGTTCAGCTTTGATCACTTTCGTCCACACTTTGGATTCTGCAGCAGCTTTCGCATCTTTTACCTTCGAGTTCTTTGAAGCTTGTTTTGCCATTTCGTATAAATGTTAAACTGTTAACTGTAAAGGTTGTCAATCGTCAAGCGCTAATCGTAAATAGACGTAAACGATTAACAGCCAGCCAATTAAAGTCGACCTTATTTAATTTCCTTGTGTACGGTCACCTTCCGGAGGATGGGATTGTACTTTTTCAGCTCCAGACGCTCCGGAGTGTTTTTCTTGTTCTTGTTGGTGATGTAGCGGGAAGTCCCGGGCTGACCAGAGTTTTTATGCTCTGTGCACTCGAGGATTACCTGCACCCTGTTACCTTTCTTTGCCATTTTGTATACTGGTTAAGTTGATACCGATGAGAATTAAACGTCTTTCCGACCTGCAGCGCGCATTTCTTTCACAACAGTGTAGAGACCACGCTTGTTAATGGTTCTCAGACCGTCAGCGGACACTTTCAGTGTGATCCAACGATCTTCTTCTGCCAAAAAGAAACGCTTGGTTTGCAGATTGGGCAGAAACCTTCTCTTTGTCTTAATGTTCGAGAAAGATACATGATGACCTGTAATCGGTTTTTTCCCAGTCACCTGACATACTCTAGCCATGTTCTAAAAATTTTGGACTGCAAAAGTCGCATTAATTTATGTAAATATCAAATTAAAGGAAGTGTTTTTATTAACACTCCAAATAGACTGTCTAAAATAATAGACAATTTTACGCATCACAGCAGGACGCCCAGGCTTTTCACCACAGAGCCCAATCTTACCGCATCCAGCACCCTTTGCTGTGTGGTACCGTGTTTCAGCAGGGCCTCCTCGTGGCTGCTTACACACATCTGGCAACCATTCAACGCACTCACCACCAGGCTCACCAGTTCAAAAAACTCTTTCCCGATCACCGGGTTTGCCATGATGCTCATCCTGATCCCGGCAGGCGCGGAGGTATAAAACTCCTTTTCCACGAAGTGCCGGAAACGGTAATACACGTTATTGGCGTTCATCAGGGATGTACAGCTGATCACTTCCGCCACCTCCTTATCGGTAGCACCGGCAGCCAGCGCCAGCTGCTCGAAACCGCCCTGCAGCGCAGGCAGCTTCTCGTTCACCGCTACGGACAATGCCAGCAGGTAGGCCTCCTTCTTTTGCAGGGCAGCCGCGTCCAGCGCATTGGTGACGTTGATTTTCAGGTCTTTCAGGTAGCGCGCGTCCACCGCCGTCAGCGCGGCCAGCTTGGCGGGCACCTCCATGGCGCCCAGTCCTACCGCCTGCAGGATCTGTTGCGCGGTATCGTTCGTAGTAGTACCAAACATCGGTCGAATATTTTGAAGGGTCAAAAAATGGCCGGGCTGGCGAAATGCCGCCCGGCCACGAAATAAAGTCGGGTCACGAAATTATGCGGTCAAAGTAGCTTCGCCTTTCTGCCAGTTGCAGGGGCACAGCTCGTCTGTCTGCAGCGCGTCCAGCACACGGATCACTTCTTTCACGTTACGGCCAACGGAGAGGTCGTAGATGGAAGTCCACCGTACGATACCCTGGGGATCCACGATGAAGGTAGCGCGGTAAGCGATCTTCTCGTTGGCTTCCAGGATGCCCAGCTCGTCTGCCAGGGACTTGGAGGTATCTGCCAGCATGGGGAACTGGAGACCACGGAGGTCGTCGTGGTTATTTCTCCACGCCAGGTGTACAAATTCAGAATCGGTGGAAGCACCAATGAGGATAGCATCGCGGTCAGCGAAATCCTGGTAGTGGCTGTTGAACTCAGCGATCTCGGTGGGACAAACGAATGTGAAATCTTTAGGCCACCAGAACATCACCATCCATTTACCGGAAGCTTTGATCTCTTCGGAAGAGATGTCGTAGAACTCCTTGCCTTTCTCGATGGAAACTACTGCCTTCTTTGCGAACTCAGGGAATTGGGCCCCAACTGATAAAACTGCATTTTTCATAATACTATATTACTGTTTATTGATTTTCACGTTAAACTATTGGTTAATCGCCGCCGCAAAGTTCTTCTCTTACAAGGGATAAATCAAATAGATTTATCGCGCCCTTATATTGATTGTATCTATATCATTTTGGAATCCCATAGATGAACATAGGATTAAATCCGCCACTGGCAAGGCATGCCGAAAAAACAGGTGTTTTTCCTACGCAAAACGGATTTTTTCACTGCGGAACCATTTAACCTTTTGGCACGTATTTTAGTTATAAGTACACAGGTAAAAAACGAAAGGATATGAAACTGAGAAACATTTTGCTTGCGATTATGACGATTGGACTTGCTTTGATTCCGTTTATCAAAAACGCCATCAACAAACAGGATGAATTTGATGCTACACAGGATTTATTCATCTAGTTTCGGCTTGTCATGACCCAACCTGGCCAGACACCCCATCCCCAGGCACCCACATGACGGCAGCGGGCTCCATTGTACCGTGATCACTCCCACCCTGCTCACCCAACAGGGCAACGGGGATCGTTTCGCCCAAACCCGGGAAACGCTCCTCCCTAACTTTCAGCGCCTTACTTTCCCCGTTACCTCTTCCCTGGATACACCGGAAGGATAAGCACCGTAAGGTTCCTGACGCTTATACGACGGACAAACCGCATATACAAAGCCGCTCCCACAGGGCGGCTTTTTCATTATATTTGTCCCATTCCGCCATTTCACCATGCGTTTCCTCCTCTTACCTACGCTCTGCCTCATATTCGCCACCGCGCGCCCCGCTACCGGACAGGACACCGCTACCGTCCGCCGCTGGATTGCCACCGCCACCCAGCTCGCCGCCACCCAACCCGACTCAGCAGATCATTACTTCCGGCAGGCAGGATCCCTCGCCCTGAAACTCGGATTCACCGATGGCATCCTCGATTACACCCGCCGCTATACCCTGTTCCTCTACAACAACCTCCGCTTCGAAGAAGCGCTCAAGGTATCCGCCCTCCAGCTGGAAAAAGCCCTCGAAATAAAGAATTACGCCAAAGCCTCCGGCGCCTATAACAACATGGCCCTGCAATACCAGGCCATGGGTAAGCTCCAAATGGCGGCCGACAATCTCATCAAGGCCCTAGATATCGCGGAAAAGATGGACGACCGCGTCAATCTCCAGAAGTATTACACCAACCTCGGGTCTATTATGATCGACCTGGGAATTACGCTAAAAGCTACCAGTACACCCTTAAAGGCCACGAAACCGCCCTGGCGCTAAACGACACCAACGCCATCGGCCGCAGCCTGGTCAATCTCCTGGCCGCGGAAACCATCAGTAAGATGTACCCCGCCGCCATCGGGCATGCCCTGATGGCCCGGGATATCGGCACTCACCTGAATGATACCGTCCTCCTCCTATGCGCCTACATCAACCTGGGCAGCATTTACAACCGCATCGGCCAGCCAGACTCCGCCATGGTCTGGAACCGGCTGGCGCAAAAGCATATATCCCCAACGTTCCGCCGGATTACCATATGTACATCGACCACGTATTCGCGGAAACCTACGTGGCCCTGAAACAGCCGGCCAGGGCCGCGCCGTACTTCGAACGCAGTATACGCGACGCCGAAAGCATCTTCCCCGCAGCGAGCTGCGCGATCTCTATAAACTCGGATCGGAACTGAAAGAAATGCAGGGCAGGTATGCAGAATCAGTCGACTACTGGAAAAAGTACTCGGCGCTGAACGACTCCATGGTGAACCTGGCCACGCAGTCCGCCATTAACGAACTGGAGATCCAATATGCCACCGCCCGAAAGGAACAGGCCCTGGCGCAACAACAGCTCGAACTCCAAAAGAAAGACCTCTGGATCCTTGTGTCCTGGGGAATAGTAGCCGTATTGGTAGGCGCGGCCGCAGTGGTCTGGGTACTCTACCGCCAGCGCCAGAAGGCAGCCGATGAGCGCAAGCGCACTAACTGCTCCTCGCCCACCTGGCGGGAGAGGAAAAGGAACGCGCCCGGACGGCCCAGGACCTGCACGACGGCGTAGGCAGCATCCTCTCCGCCGCTAAGATCCATATGCATTCGGTTCATGCAGATGACCCGGAGGCCTCCGCCCGGGTGGTCAACCTCATAGAAGAGGCTGCCCGCGAAGTACGGAACATCTCTCACAGCCTGGATCCTGAGATCCTCCTGCAGGAGGGACTGGAATATGCCTTACGCGCCTTTTTGGCGAAGATCAGTCACCCGGGATTGTCCATCAACCTCTACACCGTAGGCGAGTTGCCACAGCTGGAACCCGGACAAGAGCTCCTTCTCTACCGTATTATCCAGGAAGCCATGAACAACGTCATCCGCCACGCCGGCGCTACCGAAGCGCTCGTGCAGCTGGGGTACGACAACGGCATCCTGACCCTCACCGTAGAAGACAACGGCAAGGGCTTCGATCCTGCCGCCACGCCCGGCAAGGGCATCGGGCTCGGGAACATGGTTACCCGCATCAACCTCCTGAAAGGGCATTACGAGATCAGCAGCCGGCCTGGCGAGGGAACGAGTATATATGCTGAGTTCGCCGGACTTAAAGCATAGAAAAAACCCGCTCTCCGCCGCGGTTGAAGCGGGAAGAACGGGCTCATCATCAAAGGGACCGGATTGTTACAGGGATAAACACCCGTGCATGGTCACAATCGTCAGGAATTGGGGCTGCACATGGATTTGGGGCATGGGTTCCGTTTAATGACCGGATTTGGGAACGAACCGGATGCGGCCGGGTACCGGCGAATGCCTTTATTTGATCTTGTATTCGAGTATTGCGCAGTTATTGCAGAACGACTCGAAAGTGGGGTAGAAATCGAAAGTAACATCGGTCCCGAATGCGTCCTGCGTGCGCCATTTCTTTAGTTTCAATGCTTTTCCTTCATACGTGGCGGTCACCTTATACCTGCCCATGGGCACGTCCCGCAGGTCGTTGCCGTTGGCTGATTTCCGGGTAAGCACCTGGCCGGCGGATCCATCGATCATAGGGCCTACGGGCGTGAAGGTCCAGACGATTTCCCGGTCTTCTATCACTTCAAATTCCCCTACGGTGTGGTTAAACTCCACTACCCCGCCGTAGTCGCCCGACAAAGGTTCTGTTTTCTCGCCGGAGAGCTTCCAGGTGAAATTGCGCACGGCGCCGTCGCCCCCGAAGCCGTCGGAGTTATCGGGGTGGAGGTCCAGCTTGAACTTCCGGCCGTTATATTCCACCGTATGTTCCGCAAAGGCGTACCAGGAGCCGATGGGGATCTTGACGCTGTAGGTGCCGTCCTCTTTCGTACTGGTGGTGATATTGGAATTCCAGAAAATACTGTGGTCGATAATGACCTTGACGCCTTTGATGGGCGTTCCGGCAGCATTCGTGATCTTTCCGGTGACGTAGCCTTTCTGGGGCCGCCGCCGTTATTATTACTTTCGCCGTCTTTCTTGCAGGCGGCAGCCGTGAGGGCGAGGAGGAAAATCGGGGTGAGGAACTGTTTCATACCAATCAGTTTTAACGGTACAAAAGTATATCGCCCCGGAATGCCGGAAAACGGGTGTAGTACGTGATTTCAGCAGTTACGTAGTAGTACTGGGTGATGTTACCTTAAGAAGCTGTTTTTTTGCATTACATTTACTGTCACACGCTTTCAACTGAGCACGCATGGATATCAGGATCGGCATCGCAGATGACCACTTACTTATCATCAACGGACTGGAAACGATGCTCCAGGCCTCGCCCCATCATAAACTCATCTTCAAAGCCCTGACCGGCGCCGCCTTAATGGAGGCCCTGGAACAGGAAGCGCCCGACGTCTTGCTGCTGGACATACAGCTCCCCGACGCCAATGGCGTGGACCTCTGCAAGCAGGTCTCCGAGCTGTACCCCGACGTCCGCGTAATTGCCCTGACCAACCATGAAGAAACGATGTACGTCCGCAAGATGATGCGCAACGGCGCCTTGGGATACCTCCTCAAAAGCACCGATCCCGAGAGCCTCCTGGCGGCCATTGGCAAAGCATACGACGGCGAAGAATACCGGACAAGCGCCTCGAAAAGGCCATGCTGTCTGAGATGATCATGGGAAAGCGGCACTCGAGCCGGGAGGTTGTGTTAACCAAGCGGGAAACGGAGATCCTGTCGCTGATAGCGGCGGAGCATACCAACCAGCAGATCGCGGATAAGCTCTTTATCAGCCTTCGGACGGTGGAGTGTCACCGGTTGAATATCACGCAGAAGCTGAATGTGAAGCATACAGCGGGGTTGGTGAAGGAGGCGATGATGAGAGGGTTGATGAAGTGAAGCTAAAAAGGCATAGTATTACCATAATTTCATCTTTTGCCTACCGCATCATAAAGGCCGGTAATAACGTAACGTATATACTATCCAAGCCTTTTTCATACATTCCAATGTATATAAAGTTAGAACCCGATAACTGTTTTCCTTTTACTGTAGCAAGACTTTCCAGCTCATTGAACCGATGGGCTTTTAGGTAACTGATAATTATGGATTCACTTTCAACGGGACGATTATTTTTCTCCAATATATTATATGGATACGAAGACTTGTAGTAGTATTTCAACGTGTCATTCACTACTATTTCCCCAAATGCGGTATTCCCTCCCTCGAAGCTAACCCAATCCAATATAATGCTCCTATCGATTTTCGATGTATCAGTTACTATGTTAAATAACGATACAGCTTTTTCCCGAAAGGCATATACCTGCTTATCGAAAGTACGAAATGAAGATTTCTTCTTTATTGAAGCTTTTTCTACATGTGCGCTATTTATAATTGATATTACGGAAATCTGGCGCATATCCACCCGCAGCTTAGGACTGCAGGAAAATAGCATAGTACATATCAGACTTGCTGTGATTAATTGCATAAATACCGAAATAGGCTATAAAGTGAACTAGTTAGCGACAGATGATTTCCCCTTGCTGCGCCGCATTGTCTCATACCCATTTGGTCTTTGCCTTGATATGACCACCCTGTCTTTAAGCACTTTCCTGACCCATTTCGGATTAATCGTCTTCCCTTGACTGACAAATCTTCCCATGTCGATTTTCCGAATTAGCAGTAGGTTTTTATCACTAGGCTTAAAGGCCGGATACTTTCTGGAAACTCCAAAAATGATATAGTATTTTTTAGGAGTTGCCTCCTTGACTCCCTAATTAATTTCTTAAAACGAACATCCTTTGTTCTTTTCGGCTCATTAAAGACCAGTAATTGGACATAATATCCGCTATCTGCATCCATTGGATATATGTCAGTTATAACCGGATGCAAAGTTCGCTTAACCGAGTCCAGATTAAAGTATGTTTCGCTTTGACTATATGCTGAAAGTGCCAGCGACAAGCAAATAGCTAAAAGTGTAAAGTATTTCATCGTGGTTCCCCGTTTTTCTCCTCTGGCTTCGTATCCTTATAAACCAAAGAATATACCCTAAAATACCAGGCGTTATAATCTTCATCGTTTTTGAATTTATTTTTAAATTCCTTGGTATTTTCCAATCCCAACCAGCTCATGTCCTGTAAATTTCCAGCAGTTAATTTCAGGTTGCTCCCTTCTGCTGTACCTAAAAATTCATTCATTGCTCCAATGTATAAATCTCTTTTCTCTTGCGTTGACATATTCTTATGTTGGGCATTAGCAGACATATTCTTATTTTCCGCCATTAACATTGAATGGATACCTTCGTGAATTACATCGTGCAGCAATCCAATTTCGGTAGAAACTTTACCTACTGTCAAAACCCTACCTGCGTTTTTTACCTCTTGTATATCTCTTACATCAGTATTGAAAGTCGTTCTCGACGACCTGAAGTCCGGATTATCCCGAAGCGTAACTGCACTTGCTTTCCCGCTATAATCTAACTCAAGAAATGACCCTACATTGTAAGTAATATTCCGCTCATCACCTCGAAATTGACTGAAAATACGATTAAGATTTGTGGTCTGTTTACCTGTAACCGCTTCAACTAATGTCCGGTATGCAGGGGGCAACATGCTCGTGATAATTTTACGACCATCTGGATCCAGGAGAAGGATAGGATTATTAGCACAGTATGCATATATGCTAATATTCTGATACTCATCAGACAATGGATCGATTACATGCCATTTTCCTATTTGCGCGTCATACATCCTCGCACCATAATCATACCACTCCAATCCAGAGCCTGTCGTAAACTCTTTCGTCTGTAGCTCCTTGCCATTATATTTAAAGTTATTGGCCTCCCCAATAGCTTGTTTATCACTAAGTCCTTCCATCGCCAACCCAAACGGATAATAATGCGTCTCCTCCAACACAGGCGTCCCGCTAAGGGTTAATGCCACATTATCAAAGAACACATCCTGCTGGGTCTCGTTGCTGGTGTAAACATACAGGAAGCCGGATTTCTCCATGATCACATCCCCGGTCGCCAGCGTTTGCAGTTCATCGGGTTGGGCGGCTACCTGCTTCACACCACTGGAGCCTTCCACTAAGTTAAAATCTTCGTCGAACAGCACAAAATTCAGGTAGGCGCGGGGCGGTCCGGGTTATTCGGGGATTTGGGGTCCCGCTCCTTCATCCTGTTCCAGCTGTCGCCTACGAAGTTATTGTTGAATGGTGTGCCGTTCGATCCTTCAGCTCCGCCATGCCCTGCGGCAGCGGCAGCGCCGGGGTTACCAAATGCTCTCACCAGCGCAGCGGCCATATCTGCTGCTGGGGCGGTGGTTTTCTGCGCTTTGTCTGGTCCCTGCGAGATATAGAATGCCCTCGCGCCCAGGCGTATAGTATCTCCTGACTTCACCTTTAAGACGATACTCGGCCCTATCCTTCGATCGGCATCTTTGCCATTGAGCTTGGCTACAAATTCGTTCTTATCTGTTTGCGTGTCTTCCGGATACCCCACGGGCTTATCCGTCCGGGACTCGTCGATATTGCTGAAGGTCGCCGTTTCTACAGCCGCCTTTTCTGTTTCCATGCTGGCCAGGTACAGCTGCTGGGGAGGATTGGTCTCCGCCAGCACGATGCGCACGTTGCCCAGGTGGTCTTTCATGAAGTAGTCGTATGTAAATCCACCTGCCGCCAGCGGACGGATACGCCCCTCTTCATGGCTGATCAGCTGCAGGGCATCGTTGTCGTAGATCACCGGGCCCATGTAGTCGGTCCGGGTGGTCTTATTGGGAGATACCGTCTGGTCTACTACCGTTTTGGCCAGTTTGCGGCCGGTGGCGTCGTAGATGTAACTGATGGTGCCCTTGCCGGTGATGGCAATTGTTTTAGGCAGGTTCAGCAGATTATAGTGAATGGTGGAGATTTTCTTGTTCTCGTCTTTAGTGAGGTTGCCGTTCTTATCATACGCGTAATCAAACGTAGCTGCGGTGTTTTGGTCCGCAAAGTCGCCCAGTGTGGTGGCGGGGTCGTTGGCGGCGTCGGTTACCTTATAAAGCTTATTACCGCCAGTTACGCCGGTGGTGTCATAAACATAGGCCAGGTCGTCGATGAGGGTGCCTTCCGTGGTACCTTTTTTACCCCATTGGCGCATCCGTTTGATATTGCCGTTAGCATCATAGGCAGTGGCAGGGTCGGCGCCGTCTCCCATATATGCGTCGTAATTAACCGTAGTACGTGCGTAGGCAGTGGAGCCGGTGGTCGACTGGGTGAAATATCCCTTTAAGAATCGATTGGCTGCATCATAGGTGTACCCCAGTGCATTGGCGGTGGGCGCCGTGCCGGTCGTGACTTTCGTGCCTTTCCAGGTTACCCCGGCAATGTTACCCGCATAGTCTTTATTGGTGAAGCCCTCGTCATAGTGTAGTTCCTGACCGAAGTAATGTGTCTCTGTGCCCAGGACGTATTTGCGGTTGATGCCTTTATTCCAGCCACGGATGTTATAGGTATAATCCATGCTCTCGATCACCGTGCCGGCGGCATTTTTAAACTCCTTACGCTGCAATTGCCCCAGGGCGTCGTAGATAATGGTGGCAATGTCCCGGGTATAGGCGGCGTTGTCGTTGAGCTGCTTCGTGACCTTGGTAACGCGGCCAGCATGGTCGTAGGCCATGTTGGTGAGCATCCGGACAGATCCGGCTGCCCCGGCTTTGGGATTGTTGTGATGGTGGTAGGTACTGAGGGGCTTACCGGCAAAGTCATAGAGGGTGGTGACGATGTCGAATCCCGAATGGATGTTATCGCTGAGCGTTTGTACCGGGCGGCCTTTCGCATCATAATAGGTAGTGGTGAGGAGGAACTTGTCAGAGTCCAATACCCGAACCTTACTGCCCGTAACCATGCCATTTACCTGCGAACTGGGAACGATAACTTCCTGGTAGGGGTTAGCGCCTGCCTGCGGTTTTGCATAGTAGGCAGATTGCGCTGGTTTGGCGCCAACATAGGTGTAATTGTTATAATAGGTATAGGTCAGCGCATAGAAATTACCGTCCAGGTTAGGCAGGGTAAGCGTGGATGTTACGGATTCCGACGTCCCCGTCATGGACGGGTCAACCAGCACTTCTGTAGTCCCGCTGGTAGGTGTTTCAAAGCCATCGGTGAGCTCTACGCTTACGCGGGCTTTATATTCATTCACACCGGTCTGGTATTGGGAAACGACCAGGTTATCTATGGCTGGAATGGTGGTTGTTATCGACGTACTTGTGGTGGCGCCGTTCATACCTGTGATGAGCGCATCATGCGTGAGTACGCTGGAATAGATGCCCGTCGCGGTGGGCCGGTTGAGATTATCGTACAGGGTTGCCATCCACTTGCCTGTCACGGCCTTCAGGTTGCCATCACGGGAGAGCACCAGGCGGTCACGTTGATCATAGACCATTTCTACCTGCTCGGCACCGGGAACCTGTTTGATGATCATCCGGTTGCGGTTATCGTATTCATAGCGGAAACAAAGGTTTTTACTTACCTCCGCGCTCAATACCCAGCTGGCGGCGGCCAGTCGCTCCACGGCACGAGGAGGGAGTACGAAACGCAGGTTCCCGAGATCGTCGTAGACATAATAAGTACAGAGCCAGCCGGTATGATTTGCACCGGGCGTTGTGGCGATCTGCACTTTTTGAGGATGACCTTCTCTTCCTTGTCTTTATATTCGATGACCTGTTTGCCGTTCTCGTCCGTAACAACGTTCTTAAACAGCGTCCCCGCCGCATATGCCCCGGGAGAGGCAATATTGGAAGTCGGGATGTTCCCGGCCAGGGTCGTGGTCACATTCCATATCCGCACTTCATCCGCTGTATTATTAATAAGGTATTGTGCGACCGTTCCGCGGGAGGAACCCGCCCAGTTATTGCCGGGAGCCATTTCTTTGAGGACACGGTTCAGGGTGAGGCTTCAAACTGTGTCTCACTATAATAAATATCTTCTTTGGTATTATTGGCGGTGGTCAGTTGTCCATCATAGAAGGTTTTCTGGTCTGCGAACGGGTTGAGTTTGAAGGCCCCGTCGCCCGCGGTGCTGGTATATGGCAGATACTTGAAAGCTTCCCGACCAAGATTATCGTATACAACCGGTGCAACCAGGTCCTTTTTGGTTGCCGGGGAAACGCCCTTCGCAACCGTTTGCAGCGGCCGGCCGAGCCCATCGAAATAGGACGTCCCCTGCGGCACATTTGCCACATCAGTTGCGGATATCACCAGCGCAGGATCTGTCAGCGGCTGGTTTGGCGTCCAGTACGGACATAGTTCACCTTGGTTCCTGACGCATAAGCTGTGGGTACCGTACGGGCTGTCTTTGCGGCGGGTGTGCTGGAGTTGGGTTGTTGCTGCGATTTGACTTGCAGCGAGCTGCACAACAAAATAGCCATTGAAAGGCTGGCACGGGATAACGTTCTGGGTTTCTTTTGGGAATACAACATAGGCAATATTGGGACAGCATTAAGATAAGCATAATATTAAATATATCAAGGAAATTCAAAGAAGATAACCCGGGATTTTAATAGGAATATGCAGGAGTATTATGCAGACGAAGGGCAGATGAGCCGCCGTTAACTTACTTAATTCCCGGCGTAAAGACGGGAGGTAAACCGATTCCCCAAAGACCAAAAATGACCCAAAAGACCTAAATGACCCAAATCGACCCCAAAGTGCCCAAATCGGAACTTTTGAACCCCACTGTCAAATTAAATCGGAGCTACTTTAGATAACGAGAATACCGAGGTGAACAATCCGGACATCACTACTCCCTTTACGGACTTAATTCCACATAGTCACCATCATTCACAAGATAATCTGAAAAATTTGCCATCTTCTGCACTTCCATAATGACATCAAATTGAACCAAAATATCGAATTCATCAATAATATATGGGGAGTTACAATTAAAGCATTTTTCAGTTTCCAGTATACCATAGACCTTTACTTTCGGTAGGTTGGGCTTACCGATATCATATCCTCCCCAGCGAATTGTATCGCCGATTTCATATTCGAATTGCCAGGTGTCGCCAAAGCTGAACTGGATTCTAATTTCAGAACGAATGCTACATATGGAGCAAATATTCTGAATCTTCAAAACATTAAAAGTTCCCATATCAAAATGTTTTCACTGGTAATCCCATCGCTTGCAACAATCTTATCATTTTATTGTCCCGGGTTACTACAGTTGCGTTATTATTTACAGCACCAGCGACCACAGACGCGTCTTTTGGTTTAATATTCCGTCCCAATATTTTCGCTTCCTCCTGTAGGCTTTTTATTTGCAAAATTGAAGCGCCATTTTTCTGAACTGTAGCCCCCACTTCAGTCATAAATTTCCGTAACGCATTAATATCTCCTTTAACCAAAAATTCCTTGATTGCGGTAATCGAAACTATTGGTTTATCGTCGCCGATAGCTTTTTTAATTGCGTCTTTACCTCCATTTTCAATCGCATGTATCAACGCATTATTGTCCAAGCTAACCATTGCCCTATGAGCCTTACTTGCCGTTTTCCCAAATGGGTTAAACGCTAAAGCGGTCTCAGCCCCAGAAATCCATCTTGATTTATCCGCACTGAATCCACTTTCGTAACTTTTTCCTACTGTCAATTCTGCTGCAGGCACCAGTGGATTTACGTACTGATTGGCAGCTTCCATACCTTCAGTTAACAGCCCCATGCATATTCTCCTGCAAACTTTATCTTATTCCAACTTGTCGTCGGCGGTGTTAAATTATACGTACGACCGGAGAACATTCCAATTCTTACAACTGGGTCATCAGCATCCGAAGGTTCATCGCCCAACAAATCAGAAAATCTAATAGGATTGTTATAGTTTGAAGAGTATGGGCTCCATATTTCCATACTTTCTATCTTCGGATCAATTTGCCACCATTTCCCGATCTGTGGGTCCAGCTGTCTGAACATGGCATCATAGTCCTCTAGGCCGAAATCACCTATTTTTTCTATACCATTATAGCGAAAACGGTTTTCAGGTAAATTCAACTGCTTTTCGCTCAGCCCATTCATCGCCAACCCAAAAGGATAGTAATGCGTCTCCTCCAGCACAGGTGTCCCGCTAAGGGTTAAAGCCACGTTATCAAAGAACACATCCTGCTGGGTCTCGTTGCTGGTGTAGACATACAGGAAGCCGGATTTCTCCATGATCACATCCCCGGTAGCCAGCGTTTGCAGTTCATCGGGTTGGGCAGCAACCTGCTTCACACCACTGGAGCCTTCCACTAAGTTAAAGTCTTCATCGAACAGCACAAAATTCAGGTAGGCGCGCGGGCGGTCCGGGTTGTTGGGGATTTGGGGTCCCGCTCCTTCATCCGGTTCCAGCTGTCGCCTACGAAGTTATTGTTAAATGGTGTGCCGTTCGATCCTTCAGCACCGCCGTGCCCTGCGGCCGCTGCCACGCCAGGGTTACCGAATGCTCTCACCAGCGCCGCGGCCATATCTGCTGCTGGGGCGGTGGTCTTCTGCGCTTTGTCTGGTCCTTGCGACTTATAGAATGCCCTGGCACCCAGGCGTATAGTATCTCCTGACTTCACCTTTAAGACGATGCTCGGCCCTATCCTTCGATCGGCATCTTTGCCATTGAGCTTGGCTACAAATTCGTTCTTATCCGTCTGCGTGTCTTCCGGATACCCCACGGGCTTATCCGTCCGGGACTCGTCGATATTGCTGAAGGTAGCCGTTTCTACAGCCGCCTTTTCCGTCTCCATGCTGGCCAGGTACAGCTGCTGGGGAGGATTGGTTTCCGCCAGCACGATGCGCACGTTGCCCAGGTGGTCTTTCATGAAGTAATCGTAGGTAAAGCCACCTCCGGCCAGCGGACGGATACGCCCCTCTTCATGGCTGATCAGCTGCAGGGCATCGTTGTCGTAGATCACCGGGCCCATGTAGTCGGTCCGGGTGGTCTTATTGGGAGATACCGTCTGGTCTACTACCGTTTTAGCCAGTTTGCGGCCTGTGGCATCGTAGATGTAGCTGATGGTGCCCTTGCCAGTAATGGCTATGTTCTTCGGCAGGTTCAGCAGATTATAGTGAATGGCGGAGATTTTCTTGTTCTCGTCTTTAGTGAGGTTGCCGTTCTTATCATACGCGTAATCAAACGTAGCTGCGGTGTTTTGGTCCGCAAAGTCGCCCAGTGTGGTGGCGGGGTCGTTGGCGGCGTCGGTTACCTTATAAAGTTTATTACCGCCAGTTACGCCGGTGGTGTCATAAACATAGGCCAGATCGTCGATGAGGGTGCCTTCAGCGGTACCTTTTTTACCCCATTGGCGCATCCGTTTGATATTGCCATTGGCGTCGTAAGCGGTGGCGGGGTCGGCACCGTCTCCCATATAAGCGTCGTAATTAACCGTAGTACGTGCGTAGGCGGTGGAGCCGGTAGTCGACTGGGTGAAATATCCCTTTAAGAATCGATTGGCCGCATCATAGGTATACCCCAGCGCATTGGCGGTGGGCGCTGTACCGGTGGTCACTTTCGTGCCTTTCCAGGTTACCCCGGCAATATTACCGGCATAGTCTTTATTGGTGAAGCCTTCGTCATAATGTAACTCCTGACCGAAGTAATGTGTTTCTGTACCCAGCACATGCTTACGATTCATGCTCTTGAACCAGCCTCTGACATTATAGGTATAGTCCATGCTTTCGAGCACGGCGCCCGCACCATTTTTAAATTCCTTCCGTTGCAAGCGGCCCAATTGATCATATGTCATGGTCGCAACATCCCTGGTATATGCAACGTTATCATTCAACTGCTTTGTGATCTTTACGATCCGGCCGGCGTGATCATATGCCAGATTCGTAAGCAGCTTTATCTCGGGCGCAGCCCCAGCTTTCGGGTTATACTGATACAAATAAGTGCTCAACGTTTTACCTGAAAAGTCAAACAGACTCGTTACAACGTCGTATCCGTTATTTAGATTATCACTAATTACTTGAATCGGGCGTGCTTTTCCATCATAGTGAGTCGTCGTCACCAGAAACTGCTCGGAGTCGAGGACACGGACTTTTGCACCTGTCACCAGCCCACGGAACTGTGTGCCCGGGGCAACCGGTTCTGAATATAAATTGGCGCCAGCCTGTGGCTTGGAGAAAAAAAGCCGACTGCGCCGCTTTTGCGCCTGCGTAAGTGTAGTCGTCATAGTATGTGTAGGTAAGCGCATAGAGGTTACCGGACAGATTGGGTAATGCTAGGAGGCCGTGAGTGATTCAGTAGCTGCTGCCATTGCCGGATCTGTCATCATTTCCGTGGTGCCGCCCGACGGGGTTTCAAAGCCAGGCTGCAGCTCAACTGATACACGCGCTTTATAGATATTGGTACCAGTCTCGTATCGGGCTACGCTCAAATGATCCAGTGCCTGAATAGATGTACTGACCTGCACGCTTCCCGTCGCACTTTCCATGGCTGTGATCAGTGCGTCGTGCGAAAGGCTGCTGGAATAAATACCATTAATGGACGGGCGGTCCTGATCATCATAGATGGTGGCCATCCACTTCCCACCTACAGCTTTGAGATTGCCGTCGCGGGAGAGTACCAGGCGATCGCGCAGGTCATACACCATTTCAACGGGATCTGCGCCCGGTACTTTCTTAACGACCATTCGTTTACGAGCATCATACTCATATACGAAACACAGATTGCTCCTGACCTCCGCACTCAATACCCAGCTGGCGGCGGAAAGCCGTTCCACTGCCCTGGGGGGCATAACGAAGCGAAGGTTTCCTAAGTCGTCATAGGCATAATAGGTGCAAAGCCATCCGGTATGATTGACTCCCGGCGATGCGGCGATCTGTACCTTTTTCAGGATCATTTTCCCTTCCCGGTCTTTATAGACAATGACCTGTTTACCGTTCTCGTTGGTGGTCACCTCTTTGGTCAGCTCCCCTGCTGCATATACGCCCGGGCTCGCCAACGCAGCGGTGGGAATATTCCCTGACATCGTAACAGTAACGTTCCAGATCCGTACTTCATCCGCAGCCGCGTTCATCAGATACTGTTGTGAAATGCCCCGTTGTGATCCCTGCCAGTTATTGCCTGGCGCCATGGATTTGGTTACCCTGCCTACAGGCGACGCCTCAAATTGCGTCTCTCCATAATAAATCTCTTCTTTGTTATTGTTGGCTGTCGTCAGGATCCCATCATAAAACGTCTTCTGATCCGCAAAAGGGCTCAGCTTAAAAGCACCGTCCCCTGTCGTACCCGAATAAGGCAGGTACTTAAACGGTTCCCTTCCCAGATTATCGTACAGGCTGGGAGCAACGAGATCACGGGTGGCGCTGGCAGACCCTCCTTTCGAAACGGTCTGTAATGTCCGGCCCAAACCGTCTAAATAGATGGTCGATTGCGGTACGGCCTTCACGTCGGTCGCGGATACAACAGAGGAAGGCGTAGTAAGCGGCTGATTGGGTTTCCAGGTGCGAACGGAGTTAACGCCTGCACCTGCAGTATAGGAAGTCGGCAGCGTTCTCGCCGTCTTGGTCGCCGGTACGCTACCGTTAGGCGTTTGGGAACTTGCGGGCAAACTGGCCAATAGGCAAGCTGATAATAAGACGAATATCCGGGTAATTACGGCCTGTATATCAAACATGAAATGATGCATAGGTAATCGACTGAATGAATTGTAAAATGCAGTGTCAATTCTTATTGATTCCCAATAAAAATGCTCAGTGGAGTGGCTCCTGCCGTTATCACCACGTTATTAAATATGGCGCCACTTGCTCCACCTGCCTGTGTCGTACTGCCCACTTTAGCCACAGGAAAGGCTTTATCCGTCACAATATCGACCCTGTAAGTTCCGACAGGGATTTCGAACAGGTTTTTCTGTTGCGGAATTACGATCAGATCGTTGACGATTTCATTGCTATTACTAAGGTTTTTGAAGACTACCTTTACAATTCTTGGCGATTGGATGGTTGGATCCTGCATGTTATTCCAGACTTCTACCCAGGCAAACGCGTTCAGCTTCAAACTGGGCTTCGCCATACCAACAGAATCCATTTTAATAATAGAGCCGTTATGGTCTTTTACAAAACTGTGTGTTCCCATTTGGTTATAAAAATGCTCCTGGAACAGCCCATTGTGATCGTAAGTCAGATATGGCTTGCCATCGGGAAGGTATGCATAGCCCTTGAACATTTGATTTTCCGGCAAAGCGATCAGCGCCCCCTGTAATTGCTTAAATGAAAATTCGATCTCCTTCAATTGAGCAGCATTTGGTATGGAGGACAATGTGATCTTCCCTTTTTCACTTTTGTGCTGAGCGTGGTTAATGTTGGCGCCGTAACATTTACAGGCGAGGCCCCATTCTTATAGGTAGCCTTGATAGCAAACACCGCGGGGTTATTAACATGGTATATATCAAGGTTTCTGCTGTTTGCCACCAGATCTTCCACGTTCGTTTTTACGACTACTTCTCCGCTGCTTGTAACCGGTAACAAGACAGGCTTATCCATCCTGATGATACGATCATAATTTTGAAAACTCTTTGTATAACCTGCATCTACGAAAAGCTGACCATAATATAAGTCGATCAAATACCCGCCTATCTCCTGATAATCGACACCCGCATCCAGCAACGTTAACAATGTCCATTGATCGTCATTACTTATGGTCTCATATTCATGCCTGGCCAGCTCCAATTTGGTGATAAAATCATTGGTCGGCTGACGGTTAACGATCACATCAAGCAGTGCGCGTATGGCCTGGTAGTAAGGCACGACCCAAACCTGTTCAGAGCCCGGATAATTTTCTTCAAAATTGTCCAGAACTGCCTGCACATCTTTAGCGTACTGAACGTGATCGAGAGAAAAAGGATTGGCGGTACCAGTGCTGTAAGGACGGTCTGAAAACTTCACGTTGTATGATAACAGACCCGGGTTTGGAGTGTTAAATAGCCGATAATCACGATAATATGGATGCATTTGGTAAGCCGAGAAATCAACGGCAACCGCATTTTCCGGCTTGAACCGTGTTCCTTCCAACAATACATAGCCCTTAAACGGATCGTAAAGTTGCACGGCGGCATAGGAACCCGACCTGTCCAAAGTGCCGGTAGTCCGGCTAAATCCGTTGTATATTTCCCAGCTGTTCCCTGCTTCCTTTTTAAAATGCACCTGATTATCCCAGAAAACAGTTGTAAACGGCGGGAGCAAATTCGGTGATTCGCTGAGGCTGAGTGAAGAGGGCAGGAATGAAAGACCTTTGCTTAAACGATAGGATCCGGAAGGCAGAAGGTAAGTTTTGCCAGCCGATATCTTTTCTCCAAATTCCAAGAGGTCTGATTGCAGCATTTCATAGGAACTTCCTGATTACGGAGATCCAGAATTGCTTTTCCACTACTGCATCTTTAATATTAGCCTGTACCATTTTTGCAATGGGAGTAGTGGCAGCCAATTGGTAATCTCCGGTATACTTTGTTCTGGATAACAGGATATTCCCCTACTGTCCGTCGTTTTAATGACAGAGGGCTGCAAATGAGCATTACTGTTATAAGTATATTGGGTGGTTGTACGCGTGAACGGTATGCCAGTAGCGGCAAGCAATCTTTCATATACATATGCCTTCTCGTCCGGAAGCCCCGGAAAATTCGCAGCGGCATGACCAGTAGCGATATCATAGTCTCCAAATTGATACTCCTGCGTTTCGCGAACCCTGATTTTGCGCCCAGTGTACAGCGAGTAATCAAATGTCTCAAATACATCCTTGCATCGCATATCGTAATTAGGCAGGAATATGCGGTAATATGGATTAACGGTATAGGTAATTCCGGCAAACGTCAGGCTAATTGTATTCATATTGGGAAAGGCCGCCAGCATATCTTCCTTTGCATAGAAAACTGGCTCCTTCTTAATTTGTGAAATGGCAACCGGCAGTTCCTGTGCCTCTGTAGCGAAATAATCATATTTCGATTTCAAAAGTGAATATTCCTGATTGCGGTTAGCCGTGACGCCTTCGTTTGAAATATAGCCATTACGGGATACACGTACAATTTTACCGTTAGCGTCATAGGAAATCATCGCTAACATTGCATTATCCATATTACCGGAATGTGCATGTATGACATTGTAATTAGCAGAGGATTGTATGGCCGGATATTTATATCCAATAGCTGAATTGTCACTGAATACTTCTTCCGTATAATGGTACAAAATGCCATTATTAGAATGCAGATCATCTATCTGCGTGACTTCTACAGGATCGGTAAACACATGTACATCCGTGTTCGCAGCCCCACTCCGTAGCTATATTTCCAGGCGAAGGATTTATTATGCCATTCCGTTAACCTGCCGGTACTCCGGATTATCGCATTATTGGATGACAGCGGAAATTCATACTTGTAATTGACAGTAACCGGTAGCCCTACACCAGGATCTCGAATGATGCTTTTAATCCTTATCCCGCCCATGCTGACATTAGCATCTGCCTCGGCGGCATACATGGTGTTGCCTTCGTAATCGAAAGTGATCTTCTCTCCCCAATGGTTTTGAACTGATTTAAGGCTATGCGCCTTGGACTTCGTTCCATCGGGCTTACGATTGGCTGCGCCACCGAATGAGGTATCCATATCCAGCAGGTAACCGGCATCAAGAACATTACCAGACAATTCACTAAAAACAGTAATCCAATTATTACCGCCACCCGGTTTGGGAATTATATAATATGGATCTGCCGGGAAAAGGCAAGTATTCTCCCGCCCATTGAAAAAACCCCAATAGTCCTTTGAGAAAAAATTCAGATCCTGCCCTTCGTTAAAATACTCGCAACTGTAATCTGCTTCCACTGACTGATCTCCCGAAACTATCAATACTCTCTTCAGGAAACCTAACCCATCGTAGGTGAAATAGGCTGTTTTTAATAAATCACCCGCTATGGTCCGAAATTTAATATTATCGAAAACAGTCACACCATAGCCCGAAAACCCTGGTAAAACCCTATAATTAAACTCAAATACATTACTCCTCAGCACAATTCGCTTAACTAATTTATTAAGCATTACATTTCTTTGACCGTTTGACCTGAAATCTTTATATCTTGGGGTGTTCCCATAAAATTTCTGTGTGAGAATATTTCCAATCATACTGGTGGAAGACTCAATTTCCCACGCGATCGGAGGAACATCGCCAGATTTCAACTTGATCATGTTGTTATAGTTCTCAAATGACATTGCATTAAATGACTGGCGAATTGAAACCGTATCCCTGGCTTCTTCATTCAATGCCTGCAATGACTGATCCCTCAAATGATGAAGGGAATTCAATTCTTCCAATAGTCGCTCAAAACGAGGCTTGTTGATTTCCAGGTTAGACTGCAGCGCCCGCAGCTGATCGTTCAACTGCGGATCAGATTCCATTGTAGGCAGCTGGAGCGGCGTACCATACTTAATAAAGCTCTCCGAGAATTGGTTGTAATATTCCGCGCTTTCACCATCATGATACTCCATTTGCACCGTTCCGTTATTCATTAGCTCTGCGCTTCGCAGATACCAGGTTGTAATAACATTCCTTGAAAAGGAAGTGGTAGGTACTTCTGCTGTGAGGAACGCATTGCTGGGATTGGATGCTTCAAAAACATATTTGTTCCCTGCCTGATCAATGACGATCCAGCCATTTATCCTTCCGTTCAAAAACTGACAGTTAATATTAAGCGGTGTTTTATCAAGCGGCACAGCGATGTAAGTACTTCCACTTTTCTTAATGACAAACTGCGCTGACAATCCGTTGACGTTTAGTGAAAATATATCTGTTTCTCCATCAATCTTACTGGTATTGACTTTTCTCCGGTAAGCCAACAATGCGGTTGGGTCTGTAGGTATCGCATTATTGGCGATGCCATTGGGGTACTCGTCCGGTTCCGAACCACGCATCGTCCGGCTGATGATGCCGCCGCCATAATTCAATCCCCATCCCATTCCTGCCAGTCCAGGTGTTTGCTTCACCTTTATTCCGGTAGCATTGTACGACAAAACAACAGGCACTTCATAACCGTCCTGGGAAGTTCCAAAAGAGGAATGGAGTAACTCATCACGCCCGTGGTATGATTCACCGAAGCATTTCCGGAAGCCGTCATTTGTGCTTCCGCAATCATACCGGGTTTAATGGTCTGTGCGCTGGCTGTCCGCACTGCAAAAATAATGCCAGCAAAGTCAATCTTTGAAGGATAGGCATAAGGTCTTAAACTGGTTACCTAAGTAACGATGTTAGAAAATGGTTCGACAGGTTTATGGGCATTCCGGAAACAACTTCAACGGTTGGATGGCAAATAGTAATGTACTAATGTATCAATCGACAGTTAAATAACCGGAAAATTCCCAGGAATTGGAACATAGCGAAAGAGATCATGGTATGGTTTCGGAAAACGGGTTAATTTCCCAGGCAAACAAATTTCATCTTTCATAGATATTCACAGCGCTTCCTCCTTGTTGACGCAAAAATAACCTTTAAGCGGAATTCTGCAAGTAGCACAAAATAATATTTCATAAAGAACCCGGGGATTTGAAAATCACCCCGGGCATTTAAAAATATTAATTCTACAATATCACGTCGGCACATTAATCAAATCCATCAAACTCTTCACCCCGATCATCTTCGCGCTCGTATACCCCTCCGCATACGGCACCCCGATCATCTTACCGAGCATCTTAGCCCGGTACATTACGCTGTCGAAGAACTCAGGGGACGAAATATAAGTCTGGGGCTCGTTATCCTTTTCGGCCAGGAACTGCGTCTTGAAGCATTTGATGGCGGCGATCTTCTTCTCGATCACATCGGTGATGTCTACCACGAAATCCGGCTGAAGGAAACGGTCTTGGATGAAGTGATACACCTGCGCAGGGCGCCATGCGGCCTGCGGCTGGCCATCGTCGCCGAACGTCTCGATTTTGCGGAGGCCAGACATCCAGGCGGCGTCGCGGATGAGCTGGGCGGCGCGGCCGTGGTCCGGGTGACGGTCTTCCGTGGCATTGGCCAGCACGATGGTGGGGCGAAACTTACGGATGGCGCGGATCACGGCCAGCTGGTCGTCTTTCGTGTTCTGGAAGAAGCCGTCGGCCAGGAAAGGTTCTCGCGGACGTCGAGCCCCATTACCTTGCAGGCGTCCTGCGCTTCGATGATGCGGCCTTCGGGGTTCCGCGGGTGCCTAACTCGCCGCGGGTGAGGTCTACGATGCCGGTCTTCAGGCCCTGGCGGGCATGTACCATGAGGGTGCCTGCACAGGAAAGTTCAACGTCGTCCGGGTGCGCGGCGATTGCCAGTATATCCAGTTTCATGATGCTCAGATTTTTGCCCCGCAAAGTTCGGGTTTAAGAAGGATCGGCCAAATCCGGGGCAGGAAGTGATCAGTTGAAGCGGTTATAGAGCTGGATCTCCTGCACGATCAGCTCGATGTCGCGGTCGTCCTGCGTATTGAACTCGCTTTTGAGGTTGCCGCCGAAGAAGAAGGCCACCGTCTGGTACATCCGGGCGTTGAAACCGCCTTTCAGTTCTTTGATGATCTCATAACAGTTTTCGCCTGTTTCGCGGTGGATGAGCTTCATGAGCACCTTGCCCTGGTAGACCGAGAGGTTCTCCAGCTTGTCGCCGAACTGGTCTTTGAGCTCTTTTTCCTTGCTGGCCAGGTATTCTTTGCGCTGCTTTTTGGAAGTGCAGCGGTCCAGGTCGCGGCTCACGTCTTTGAGCACCCGGCTGGCGCGTACGGCGTAGGGATACGTCACGTACACGGCGTTGCGCAGCCGCGTCCACCGCTCGCGCTCCTTGCGGAGGCGTTTGGGCAGCCTGTCGGTCACGTCGAAAATGGAAAGGGTGATGGAGGGGATGGTGTCCGTTCCAACAACAATGGCGCGTACGGCGATGGAGTCTCCCCGCTCCGTTGCTGGGCAACAGACCGGCCTGTCAGGCACAGGAACACCACAAAGCATAATACCGCTGAACGAAGCACTGGAACGTATTGGTTTATTCCCAAATTACGCATTTTTTCAATTTCCGTATACATCCCGCCACCAGGCGTCTATGGCGGCTTCTACGGCGGGTACGTCCTTAGAGGTAATATCAGAGCCGATTACATGCCCTCCCGCGCCCGGAATGGCCACGGCGCGCTTCTTTGCCGGGGCGTCCCCAACTTTTCATGCATATCGAGGATGGCGGAAACCTTAACCGTGGGATCCTGCTCTTTTCGTTCTTATAATAATACAGGTTGAGCACGGGCTGGTGGATTCTGGCGAATAGCTCCGGCTTCATGGCATGGTCTACCAGGTTCTCCAGCTCCACCACCGCTTCCAGGCGGTATTTGGTGTACCAGTACTTCGCTTTCTCGGGGTTTTCCGGGTGGGATTCGTTGTATTTGCCGCCCCTGACCGTCCGGGCGATCATAAGGCCCCAGGGCTCATCCAGCATACCTACCATGGGCTCGTTGATGGCGATATTGGGAGACATGTTCACCACGGCCTCCACCTCCCCGGGAACTCCGCCGCCAGCATGAGGGCCAAAGTGCCTCCGGTACTCGTGCCCATGACGATCACTTTGTCTCCCAGCTGCCTGCCGATGGCGAGTGCCTCGCGGGCATCTTTCCATAGCCCCGGGCGGTCATGTCTGCCAATGGCTCAGGAGTCTGCAGTCCGTGGCCGTCCAGCCGTGCCAGGTACAGGTTGAAACCATGCTTTTTGGCGAAATCCGTATGCACGGGGAACCCTTCGCGCTCGCTGGCTGAAAAACCATGCAGGTACACCACGCTGAAGGGAGTTTTCCGCATAGTGTCACCAGCCCAGAGGATCCGCGCCGGGTTGCCGGGGCGCGTTTGGACGGCGGATTCCTTCGCGTCTACGAATGCCTGTACCTGTTCCAGGTTGCCGGGTATTTGCGGGAGACCGCCATTCAGGTCGGGCGGGGCAGGCTTGGGACCGAGGATGTAAATCACGGCCAGTATGGCCAGTACAATGAGGAGTATGCGGAATATACGGCGCATGGCGGTAAGGGTTTGCTCTGCTAATATAAATAAAAGGACGGCCGCGGGGCCGTCCTTTCAATAGCTTATGATAAAAATTACTTGCTCTTCATGCGCTGGCGCATCGCCATGCCGAAACCAACGGCCATCACGATGATACCGATCCAGAGTACGTTGATGTACGGGAAGACAAGCGCTTTCAATACGATGTAGTCCATCGGCTCCCGGGTCTCCTTCATCTCGATCTGCACCTTGTTCTCGTTCGGCAGGATCTTGGTAAACTTCACGGCCATGCTCAGCGGGGCAACCGTATCCGGTACGTTGGCCTGGAAGCTGCTGTCGCGGATGAAGTAAACCGGGTTGATGCGGAAGTCGCCATTGTCTCGGGTATGCACATAGATCTCAGCGCCGACTGCGATATCGCCGGGCTCGGGCTGGTAGTTCTTCTGTTTAGGTTTGGTGTTGAGGTTCTCCAGCACCATGAACCCTTTCGAGAAATACATGGTATCGCCCTGGCTGATGACATGCGGCGTGTAAGGCAGCGTATCTGCGGGGATATCCTTTCTCGGCACGGCCGTGATATAGGTAAAGATATCGCGGGTCAGGTAGTGCTTGGAGTCCGGGTTAGGCGTGATGCCCTCCTGTCCTTTAACATTGAGGTAAGCGTCCGGATAGAGCGTGAACCTTTCTGTGGGCTCGTCTTCCAGCTTCGCTTTACGCTCGTACTCCACGATGTAGAGTGTCTTATCCTTATCCACGGTACTGATGGAATCGCCGCGGTAGGTCACGAAATACGGGCCCATCTGCACGGGCAGCCCCTTGGGCAGCATAAGGTTCTCGCGGGAATTCTGACCGCTTTCCTTGGTGAAGTAACCGCTCAGCACGTTCATGGAGTCGATCGACAAAACTTCTTTTTCGCGGAGGAAATGAGGATCCCCAGCAGCATGAGCCCGAAGCCGATGTGGGCCACGGAGGCGCCGGCGGCTTTAGTTTTGCCTTTCAGTACGGTGATGATGTAGGAGGTATTGGCGACTACGGCATATACGCAGGCAAACAGCATGAGGTAGATGCCCAGCAGGAAGCCCGCGCCATAATCGGTGAAGAAGAGCCGGCCGGCCCAACCAATGAGGACCGATAGCGCCAGGGCTATCATCGTTGGCCAGGCGAGCTTCTTCGCCAGTACGCCTTTCGGCGTGTCTTTATACTTCATGAACTGGGTAACTGCCGTCAGCAGGGCGATGATGATCGCCAGCCATATCTGCACTTTGTTATAATGCAGCATAACGTCCGTCGGCGGGGCGAACTCTTCCAGGTTGAACAGTTTGCGCAGTCCGGAGATATCCAGCAATTTATTCCAGACGGGGATGGAAGTAAAGAAGGTCACGTGCAGGGCGCTCACCAGGAGCACCAGGGCGCCTACGAACATCCAGAACTCGCGGGAGTAGGTGCTTTCTTCCTTTTTCAGCTGCGGGATCTGCTTCCCTCTCGCGATCAGCATCCAGAAGGCCGGGATGGTGAAGATCGCCATGAATACAAGCAGCTGGCCGCTCATGCCGAGGTCGGTAAACGAGTGCACCGAGGTCTGGCCCAGGATGCCGCTGCGGGTGAGGAAGGTAGAATACAGAATGAATACGAAGGAGATCAGTACGAAAAAGAACGAGGATTTGAGGGCATGCCCGGAGTGCCGGAAGGCCAGCATGGTGTGGATACCGGCCACGAGGGTCAGCCAGGTACCATGGAGGCGTTCTCTACGGGGTCCCACGCCCAGTAACCGCCGAAGGTGAGGGATTCATACGCCCAGGCGGCGCCCATCATGATGCCCACGCCAAGCACGAGGCCGGCGAAGAGGGCCCAGGAAGGGCGGGCTTTACCCAGTCGGTGAACCGGCGCGTCCAGAGTGCGGCTACGCCGTAGGCGAAGGGCACGATGGTAGCGGCGAAACCCAGGAAGAGCACCGGCGGGTGGATCACCATCCAGTAGTTCTTCAGCAGCGCGTTCAGGCCGTTACCGTCCATGAACTGCTTGAACTGCATGTAGTCCGGGTTATTGAAGATGGGCAGCGAGGGATCGTCTTGCCGGATAAGCAGGAACGGGCTGCTGCCGACTTTATAATCCCATACATAAATACCGACCAGCATACTGCCGAGGCATATCTGCGCGAAAGCGAGGACCGCCATGACGGGGCTTCCCATGTTTTGGAGGTGTTGATCAGTATAATGCCCAGTACGCTGTGCCATACGCTCCAGAGCAGGAAGCTGCCCTCCTGCCCTTCCCAGAAACAGCTGAGGAGGTATTTTACTTCCAGCTCGCGCTCCGAGTGCTGCCAGGCGTACTTGTATTCGAATAAGTGATTGGAGATGATGTAGTAGAGCGTGGCGAACACGGCAAAAACGGAAAATGCCTGTGTATAGAACGCCCAGCGGCCGATTTTGGCCCAGGATGCCTTTTTCAGTTCATCCGTCTGCCTGACGCTGATAAAATATGCCACTACAGACACCATTGAGGCGATGAACGCCAGGATGCTGAGCAAATGGCCCAGCTGACCGGGAAGCAGGTGCTCCCATTATATTTGATCGATTCCAAAGGTTTGTTCCGTAAGTTGTGAGGATTCCGCCGCTGCCCGGGTAAAAGCGGGGCAACGACGATATACAGTTATATAATGATTTATTAGATGCTGTTTTTCTGCGCGCTATAGGCAGTCTGCTCGTCTTTGTATTTGGACGGGCATTTCATCAGGATCTTGTTGCAATGGAACTCGTTGCCCACCATTTTACCGGTCAGCACCAGTTCGGTGGATTTCTCGAAGTCCGTAGGACGGGTACCGTAGAACACGACACGTTTGATTTCGCCGCTTTTATCCTTCATGTGGAAGCTGAAATAGTTGGCATCTTTGGCGGGATCGTAGATTACGGCTTTAGTGCTGTCGAGCGCGCCGATCACGTGAATTTCCTTTCCTTCCTTCTTAGTGGCGGTGGCAAAGGTCTCATAGGTGCTGAAATCACCTACCATCATAACCATCCCGGCCACGCAAACCGCTATTACAACGAGCAGAATAATACTTGTCTTCTTCATCCTTACCAGATTAATAATTACCAAAGGTAGCCAAAAAACCCGTTCAGGGGCCTGATATTCGTCAGGTTTCCCCCTCCCGGAACCAATTTTTACCTGTACCTTTGCGCGGAAATAAGCTAAGTACTGATTCATCATGGCTGATCTATCGAAATTCGATCCCAACTCCCCGGCCTGCTGTCCAATAACATATTTGGACTGCCTTTCGGGGAAGACGATGCCCGGCTGGTCCTCCTGCCGGTGCCCTGGGAAGTGACGGTGTCTTATAACAACGGTACAGCCCGTGGCCCGGAGCACATTTTCAAAGCCTCACTGCAGGTAGACCTCTACGATTCCGACACCGGCACCGCCGGCTGGCAACAGGGGTTCTTCATGCGCGACTGCGACCGGCAGCTGCTGCTCCGCAGCGACTACCTCCGCAAGGAAGCCGAACTGTACCTGAAATTCCTCGCCGAAGGCGGAGATATCAATGACAACGACTTCATGCGCCGCTCGGTAGACGATGTGAACCGCGGCACCGAAAAGATGAACAACTGGGTATACGAGCAATCCAAAGCCCTCCTGGCCAAAGGCAAGCTCGTAGGCCTCGTGGGCGGCGACCACTCCACCCCCTCGGCTTCTTCCGCGCCATCGGCGAGCATAACGGCGACTTCGGCATCCTCCAGATAGACGCCCATGCCGATCTGCGCGACAGCTACGAAGGCTTCAGATACTCCCACGCTTCCATCATGTACAATGCCCTCCGGGAAGTGCCCCAGCTGAAGAAACTGGTGCAGGTAGGGCTGCGCGACTACTGCCAGGGGAGCTCGACCTCATCCGTAACAGCAATGGCCGCATCTCCGCATACCTGGACCAGGATATGAAGGAAAGAATGTACGAAGGCGAGACCTGGAAGAGCATCTGCGACGATATCATCCAGCAACTCCCCAAAAGGTACATATCAGCTTCGATATCGACGGGCTGGACCCGAAGCTCTGCCCGCACACCGGCACCCCGGTGCCCGGGGCCTCGAGGCACAGCAGGTTTATTATCTCTTCCGCCGCGTGCTGGAAAGCGGGCGCACCCTCATCGGGTTCGATCTGGTGGAGGTTTCCGCCGGCCTCGACGAATGGGATGCCAACGTGGGCGCCCGTATCCTGTTTAAATTGTGTAACCTGATGGTTAAATCGAATGTATAAGTTCCGCATCCTACATCCCAACGCGATTACCAAACTGCGCATGCAGCCCGTTATGCACGGCATGATCGGTATACTTTTCCTGTTCAACCTCATCGGGGTGTACAAGATGGAAAAACCGAACTGGGCCATGGGGCTGCTGTTCATCGCCATGGGAACCGCCAGCCTGGCCTTCCCGTTTATGTTGCGGAAGCTGCGCAAGCTGTCGGAGACCAATTCCATCCTCCGGCTGTTGCAGGTGTTTACCCTCCTGAGCGGTAGCCTTTTCTTCCTGTCGCATATGCAACCTATCATCGGCGGCACGCTTTTCCTGGCAGGGCTCGGCGTTGCTTACACTGGTTATGCGGAATACCGTATCATGCAACCCTCCTTCGCGGAGATCAATACTTCCGGCATTGCCCTGCCCACCGTCTTCGGTCAGAAGCGGCACGGCTGGAACGAAATGAATAACGTAATTTTGCGGAACGACCTGCTGACGCTCGATTTTCGGAACAACAAAGTACTCCAGCTGGAAGTGCTCGACGAATATTCCCCGCGCAGACAGCGGAAATCAATGCATTTTTTCAATCCAGACTGACATGAACGTTTCTCCTTATATAATGTATTCCGACGGCAAGGGCAATATCTTCGAGGATACCTCGCTGTATGTAGTAGGCCGCGCCGGGTGGGATGCTTTTCCCATCCCTGAAGATGAATGGATCGAGCTTCCCGAAGGAGGCAACCTGTACGAACTGCCGGGCCGCCGCGGCATCGGCATCGACGTAAACACCGGCGAAATGCGCCTCTGCGAGAAAGGATGGGCCGTAGCGGCATTTATCCCTCCCGCGCATACGGGCCTTTACCTCGCCGCTTACGAGACCATGCCCGACGCTCCCACCCTCCCGCTTTTCTGCTACACGGCGGCCGGCTGGCACGACGAGAAGTTTTACGTGCCCGCGGTGCGCATCGAGCAGGATATCCGGCAGGAATGCGGCGGATTCAGCGACAGCAAAGTGAAGTCCGGCGTAACCGATATGCTGGAAGCCTACCCGCATAACCGCCTCGTGCAGCACCTGGCGAATAACTGCGCGCTGACGTATCATTGTCCGGCCGCCCGTAACTATTTCATGGGCCGCTGGGAATGCCCCATCCCGTCTTCCCCGCCTGCAACGCCAACTGCATCGGCTGCATTTCTTTCCAGCCGGAAGACGAGACCATCGTCTCCACGCAAGACCGTCTCACGTTCAAGCCCACGGCTGAAGAGATCGTAGAGTTCACCGTTCCCCACCTGGAATCGGCCCCCTTCCCCATCGTCAGCTTTGGACAGGGTTGCGAAGGCGAGCCGCTGCTCATGTGGGAAACCATCCGCGAGTCGATCCTGGAGATACGCAAGCATACGCCCAAGGGAAGCATCAACATCAATACCAACGGCAGTAAGCCCAACGCCGTGCGCGAGCTCTGCAAAGCAGGCCTCAACAGCATCCGCGTGAGCCTCAACTCCGTGAGGGAACATATTTACACGCCATACTACCGGCCCAATAACTACCAGTTCTCCGATATCATCGAGAGCATCAAGGTGGTAAGGAACATGGCGGCTGGGCGTCCATCAACTACTTCGTGTTCCCGGGTATGACAGATACCGTGGAAGAATATGAAGCCCTCCGCACCATTATCCGCGAAACCGGGCTGAATATGATCCAGTGGCGTAATTTTAACATCGATCCTGACTGGTACCTCGGTAAGATCGGCGTCACTGAAACCGGCGAGCTGCTGGGTGTCAAGCAACTCATGGAGCTCATCCGCGAGGAGTTCCCCGACCTGAAGTTCGGGTACTACAATCCGCCGATGGAACGCATCCAGGGCAATTACGAAGCGGATTTCGCACACGCATAATATGTTTTCAGCAAAATATAAAAGCCTTCGTCCGTAAGACGAAGGCTTTTTTATGCATTTGTTATTGGATGATTAAGCTTCCTGTGCCACCGCAACCTCAGAAGCCGGCTGAGGCGTGGTTTGAGGATTTGCCGCGAACGATCTGCGAGCCAGCAGCCATCGGAACCCGATAAACGTAAGCAGGCTGATGCCGCCCACTACCCACCACCAGCTCCTGAACCCAAAATGCTCCACCCCGAATGCGCCCAGCGTCGGCGCCAGGATCGTGGCAGACGAGAACGCCACAGTGAACAGGCTGGCGTACTGGCCCCGGTTATGAGCCTGGGCGCGGTGGATCCAGATATTGTTCATGAAGGGCAGCGTCATCATTTCGGCTGCCGAGAAGAGCACGATATGAATGTAGGCCACCGCCGCGACGGGGGCATGAAATTGAATACCACGTAGGCCATTCCCATGAGGATGGCACCGATGCAGATATAGAACTCATTGGCCCGGCGGTTCTCCAGCTTAAACACCAGGATCATCTCCACCAGCGCGATGATGACACCGTTGGTGGAGATCGCCAGCCCGATGGCGCTTTCAGGCATCTGCACTACCGTCTTCAGATAGACGGGCACGATATTGAACATCTGGAAAAGACAGATCGCATTGAATGTAACCAGCAGGATGAAGAACAGGTAGAGCTTGTCGCGGTAAGCGGAGAGACCGCCGCCGCCCGCGGGAACGGCATGGACGATATTGTCGGCCGTTTTGCCCGGCCGGAGGAACAGTTTCAGCATCAGCGCGGCCGAAAGGCAGGAAAGCGCATCGGCGAAGAACAGGAGATTATAGCTATGCGATGCCAGAATCCTCCCAATGCCGGCCCTACCGCCCAACCCAGGTTCGACGCCAGGCGGAGCAGGGAATAAGAACGCAGGCGGGTGGCCGCGTCGCTGTAATGCGCCACGGCGGCGAAGTTAGCCGGCCGGAAGGCATCGCCCACGATACCCAGTGCAAACACCGTGACCGCGAACTGCGGGAATGTATCCATGCGCGACAGCACCAGGAACATCACGCCATGCAAAGCCAGGCTCCAGAACTGGACGGGGTGAAACCCGATGGTGTCTGTAAGTTTACCGCCCAGCAGCGCCCCCAGGATGGAGCCGATGCCATAAACCGTCATGACCAGCCCTGCCTGCTCCAGTGAGAACTGCAATTGGGTGGTCAGGTAGAGGGTGAGGAAGGAATTACCATGGCGCCGGCGCGGTTGATCAGCAGCACGGTCGCCAGCAGCCAGACTTTGCGCGGTATTCCGCCGTAGGCGCTTTTGTACAAGGAAATTGTCTTGTCGAACATCTGGCCCGCAAATTACATAGCTTCCCGGCATTTATCTTCTTCCAAATGACAAACAGCGTTGGTAAATGACGCCCGCGAAAGGGTCCAAAAAATTATTAACTTTGGATCAACATGACTGAGCAGAATAAATCCAAAAATATAAAAGCGGCCGGCATCACGATCGGCGTTCATGCCTTGCTGTTAGTAGCGCTGCTGATGGTGAGCCTTAACGTTCCGCCGCCCCTGCCCGACCAGGACATGGGTATCGAAGTGAACCTCGGTACGTCTGACGACGGTATGGGCGACGAGCAGCCGCTCAATCCCAACCCTCCCGCCGCTTCCGCACCCGCGCCTTCTACACCGCAACCCGCGCCCGCCGCGCCGGCGGATAATGGCAACTCCCAGGAACTGGCCACCTCCGATGAAGCTGACGCTCCTGAAGTGATAAAACAGCCGGCCAAACCCGCAATTACCAAACCCAAAGAAATCGCTAAAACACTCGAGCCTAAGCCCGAGAAAGCCCCAAGCCCAAGGCGGTAGCTCCGCCCGCGCCCACGCCTCCGGCAGAAAAGCCCAGGCCTAAAGCCGTATTCACCGGCGGAACGGGTAACCCTGCCAACAGTGGCAATGGCGCCGATGGCTCCAATAACTCTACCGGCGAAGGCAATACGGGCCGTCCCGGCGACCGTGGCGTGATCGGCGGCAGCCCCAATGGCGGCGCCTATACCGGTACTCCCGGCGCAGGCCGCGGCGCTTCCGACTTCCGGCTCAACGGCCGCAGCCTCGTAGGCCGCCCCTCCGTAGAGTGGGATGGCAACGAAACGGGATATGTAGCTATCAATATCAAGGTAGACCGTAACGGCAGCGTCGTAAGCGCTACCCATAGCCTCCGCGGCTCTACCATCAATAACGCAGCCGCCGTCCGCATTGCACGGGAAGCGGCCATGCGCATCAAATACAACGCCAGCACGGATGCCCCGAAGAACAATTCGGCACCATCCGCTTCTATTTCAAGCCACAATAACGGCAGCTGGTAATATCTGCCGGCTTTTCACGTTATTTGTCCTATACCTTGCACTGTTCTATGCTTACAAATCGCCTCAGATATCTTGTGATCTGTCTGCTCACCGCCGTTTCGGCGCAGGCGCAGGTATTCAATGGCTATCACACCAGCCATTTTGCAGGCGTGCATGCCGTTCCCTTCAACCCCGCCCTTGCCGCCGGAACGCGGTATAAATGGGATGTAAACATCATCGGAGCGGACGTAAAAGCAGGTAATACTTATTATTCTTTCGTTAAGGCTTCGCTGCTATCTTCCCAGGAGAAGATGGTCCGCAACGTCGATTATATCCCAGACACCAACGCCACGCGCCGGCAATATGGCTGGGGAAGCGCTGATATCATGCTGCCTTCCGTCCTGTTCTCCATCGACGAACGGCAGTCCGTCGCATTTACCTGGCGCGTCCGCGGATCGGGAAACGCGGGTGGCGTGGAAACGAATGTCGCCAACTTCTTCGCCCTTAACTACCCTAATCCGCGCTTCACGAACCGCAACTTCTCCGCCGAATATGCTTCCGGCACCGGGCACGCCTGGAACGAGTTCGCCTTCAGTTACGCCCGCGTCATCAAGGATGAGGGAGACCACCGCTGGAAGGCGGGGATCACGCTAAAATACCTCGGCGGGCAAGCATCCGCCTACACTACGGTACGCGATGCGTCTTTTACATTCAACACCACTGAGCTGGCCGATATCAACAGCGCCAAAGTATATTACGCTTACAATGAGGAGCTGGACGAAACCACTTCTGACGACAGCTGGTCTTCCGTCTATAAGCCTTTCCAGAACCCTGGCATCGGCGCCGATATAGGGATCGTGTACGAATGGCGGCCGGATAATGACGGCTTCGGCAGCATGCAGGAAGGCGGCCCCGACTGGAATCCCGACGCAGACACCGGAAAGCCCGGTTTGGCGTTTCCTTACTTGATATCGGCGGGATCTCCTATCGCAAGGCGCCCGCTTCCGCCAACCTGGACATGACACGCAACAACGTGCTGGTACGCACCCTCAACCGCCAGCGCGGCGAGAGCATGCGGCGATATGCCACACGGATGGCCACCATGTTCCAGCCCATCGAGAACGAAGACACGTATTACATGAACCTCCCTACCACGCTCAACCTGTTCGGCGATTACAACCTGAACGGCCGTTTCTTTGTGAGCGCCAGCGCCACCGTGGCACTTACAGGCGGGGAGAAAGACGATAACAAGACCAACGCCCTCACCCAGCTGACCGTTACGCCCCGCTACGAAATGCGTAACCTGGCGCCTATCTCCCCATCTCCGTGAACCGTTACGGCCAGGCCGATGCAGGCTTTGCGCTGAGGGCGGGACCGTTGGTGGTTGGCTCCGCTTCCCTCTTTTCCAACCTGGCCCGCCGGATGATCAATCATGCGGATGTATTCGTAGCTTTGCGCATAGTTCCCATCCGTTTAGGTAAATGGACGTGGGACAAAGGCAGCGATGGAACGTACCGCAAACGCCGGCACAACATTGGCTGCCCGACCATATAGCGAGGTATCCATGAACTATCAGCAAACGATCGAATACTTGTACAGCCGGCTCCCGATGTTCAGCAAGGTGGGAGCTTCCGCGCTGAAAAACGACCTGCTTAATATCCGCCTGCTGTGCGGCGTGCTCGGCCATCCCGAAGTGAAGTTCCCTTCCGTTCATATCGCGGGAACCAACGGTAAAGGGTCTACCAGCCATATGCTCAGCGCCATATTCCAATCTGCGGGGTATAAAACCGGTCTCTACACCTCTCCCCATCTCCATGATTTTCGCGAACGCATCCGCATAAACGGTGAAATGATCCCGGAAGATCGGGTAGTCTCCTTCACTGCCGACATCAAACAACACATAGAAACCATCGAACCGTCTTTTTCGAAGTGACCGTTGCCATGGCGTTCCAATGGTTCGCGGAAGAAGAAATAGACATCGCCATCATAGAAACCGGCCTTGGCGGGCGGCTCGACAGTACCAATATCATATCTCCCCTCCTGTCCATCATCACCAACATCAGCCTGGACCATACCCATATCCTGGGCGATACGCCGGAGCTGATAGCGCGGGAGAAGGCGGGCATCATCAAGCCAGATACACCGGTAGTGATCAGTGAAATGCAAGCCGGGCCTGAAGGCGTGTTCCGGGAAGTGGCCGATCTGCACAATGCGCCCATCCTGTTTGCAGACCAGCAGTACCGTATCCTTCACAGCCATCCTGGCCCGGAGACGCTTACAGTAACCGTAGCCTCCAAAAGCGGCGGGCCGGAAGCCACCTACCGCCTGGACCTTCCCGGCCACTACCAGGAAAAGAACCTCCTGGGCGTGCTGGCGGGCGTGAACATCCTCCGGCAGGAAGGTTACAAACTCACGCAGGAAGCCGTTGAGAAGGGATTAGCAAATGTGAAAAGATTGACCGGTTTAGGCGGAAGATGGGAAGTCATAGGACGCGAACCATACACCGTGCTGGATGTGGGCCATAACGAGGCCGGGATCCGCGCGATACTCGAACAGCTGGCACTGGTGAAATACAACAAGCTTCACATCGTTACCGGTTTCGTGAAAGATAAAGACGTTCCCGCGGCGCTGCGGCTCCTGCCATCCAACGCCACCTACTACTTTACCCGGGCCCAGATCCCCGCGCGCTGGATGAAACGGAGCTCCTCGGGATGGCGCACCGCGAAGGGCTGCACGGCAACGCCTGGCCCGATGTGCCCACGGCCTTTGAAGCGGCGCAGGCGGCGGCGGACAAAGACGATATGATCCTGGTTTGCGGCAGCTGCTTCATCGTAGGCGATCTGCCGCCGCAATAATTATTGCTATGCGCTTAAAATAACAAAGGGAATCCGGCCGGATTCCCCTTTGCATTATTGCTTATAAAACTATTTCAATTCTTTCCACTTCATCAGCCCATAAAACAGGCAGGTGCAATGCAGCGCCTGCAAGAACTCGTTATTCCTCAGGCGCACTTCCAGCTCGGCTATCGTTACGGCTTCCACATCGATTTCCTCGTTAAAATCCAGCGCCTGCTCCTGCACTTTCTTCCCGCCGGTGGCCAGGAACATGTGCGTCACGTTGGTGTGGGTAGATGGATTAGGCGACACGGCGCCGAGGTAATGCATATCGCTGAACGCATAGCCCGTTTCTTCCAGTAATTCGCGCCGAACCGCCGCCTCGGGCGTCTCGTCTTCGGGATCCATGACGCCGCCGGGAATTTCGAGCAGCACCCTTTCTACAGGGTGCCTGTATTGCCGCACCAACAGCACTTTTCCGTCTTCCGTCACGGCCATGGCGTTCACCCAGTCGGGATATTCGAGCACGTAATAATCAGGTACCAATACGCCGGAGGGCGTTTCACAAGTATCTTTCCGCACGGTGAGCCAGGGCTCGCGGAAGAGATATTCACTGCGCAATAGTTTCCAGTTCAAAGTTCAATTCGTTTACTGCCAACCTTCTCTTTCCTTCAGCTTTTCGATATGCGCCAGGTGGTGCAGCCCATGCCAGGAATAATTGGCCAGGTGCTTCGCCAGCGTGTTGGATGCATTGTTGCCCGGATGGAAAAATGTGCGGTCCCAGTCGCGGGGCTCCATATGCTCCAGCACAGCCACCCAGCGGGCGTGTAAGGCATGGAGAAGGGTGATGGATATGTTGATGGGTGTATATTGTACGTCGGGTAATTCCGCCCAGGCGGCCTCATCGTAAGGTTTTATGGTAGGATTATCTTCCGTGAGCGCCAGTTTCAGCCGCGTAAACCCGTTCATGTGCGAATCCGCGAGATGATGTACGACCTGTGCTACCGTCCACCCGCCGGGCCGGTAAGGCGTTTGCAGCTGGTGCTCGTCCAAAGTCTGCACGGCGTGCTCTATGAGCGAAGGCAGATGCCGGATGTCGTTAATGTAGCGCTTGCGGAGCTCCGCGTTGATAACGGTCGGCGCATGAAACTGACCGATGGGATAGCGTAAATCTTCCATAAAAAGAACGGTATGCATGTTGACGAATAAATCAGTCTTCCCGCAGATCCTTACCGGTCAGGTGGATGAACACGTCTTCCAGGCTGGCCTTCTTCACTTCTTTTTTCTTTCGAACCCGCCGGCCACGAGCTGATCGATCAGCGCGTCCGGGGAATCGATGGCGATGATCCGGCCACTGTCAACGATCGCGCAGCGATCGCAGAGGAATTCGGCTTCATCCATGTAATGCGTGGTGATCACGACCGTCGTGCCGTTGGCCCTCACCTGCTGGATGAGTGTCCAGAGGTTGCGGCGCGCCTGCGGATCGAGCCCTGTAGTAGGCTCATCCAGGAAAATGATGCGCGGCTGGTTGATGAGCGTCGTGGCGATGGAGAAACGTTGCTTCTGCCCGCCGGAAAGCGCCTTGTATTTCGCTTTGGCCTTATCTTCCAGGTTGAATTCACGCAGCAGGGCCATAGGGTCTACCGGGCGGTTATACAACCCGCCGAACATCTCGATCAGTTCCACCAGGTTGAGGTTGGGGTAATACCCGGAGGTTTGCAGCTGCACGCCTATGATCTGCTTGATGGCTTCGGGGTCCTTGTCCAGGTCCAGCCCGTCTACCATCACCGTGCCCGCCGTCTTTTGGCGGAGCGTCTCGATAATCTCCAGTGTAGTGGATTTACCGGCGCCGTTGGGGCCCAGCAAACCGAATACTTCATTCTCGTACACGTCAAAGCTGATCCCTTTCACCGCGGTGAAATCCCCGTAGGTCTTCACCAGGTCTCTCACCTCTATGATCCTGCGTTTTCCATGGCGCCAAATTACGGCAAAAAACGGCAGGGAGGTATAAAAAGTACGGCGGCTCATTCCTTGCAGGAAGAGCCGCCGTTTACATAACAGGTGGGTAAGCAGTTATTTCTTCGCCTGTGCGGCGGGTTTGTTCACGAAGATCTGGGTGAAGAAGATGATGTTCCCTTTACCCTTGGCTGTGCCTATACCGATGAGGTTGAAATCGCCCAGCATGTTCTTGCGGTGGCCGGGGCTTTGATCCAGCCATCCACGACCGCTTCGGCGCTGAGGTTGCCGTAGGCTACGTTTTCAGCGGCGGCGCGGACGGTCCCGATCTCTTTGGAAATATCGTCTATCCTGGACTCGAAGCCTTCATGCCCGAAGCCGGTCTTCCCGTTGGCCATCGCCTTGCTGTGCCCGCGGGCTTCCTTGCTGAGGACGCTGTTAAGCGACAGGGGTTTAAGGCCTTTGGAGCGGCGGAACTTGTTGACATAGAAGAGGATGTCCTCATCCATATCGCTCTCGTTGCGGACGGTGCGCTCATTCGTGGAGCCGTTGCCGGTCACGGATTTGCTGCAGGCCGATGCCGTGTGTGTAGCGTAAGCACCGAGGCAGCGAGGAAAAGGATCTTGCAATAACGTTGGTTAAACATGTTCTTAAAACGAATTTTTAGCTGTCGTATTATTGCCCCATCCAAATTCGCGCCAAATTACACAAGTTGCTCCTGCACCTTCTTTACGAGTCCTGCGGAGCCGATAAAGATGGGGATCCGCTCATGCAGTTCCGTGGGCTTCAGGTCCAGCAGGCGCTGGTTGCCGGCCGAGATGGACATGCCCCCGCCTTTTCCATGATGAAAGACATGGGATTGCATTCGTAACATAAGCGCAGGCGGCCATTCGTGTATTTTCCGAACGCCGGGTACATAAAGATACCGCCCTGGATGAGGGTACGGTGGATCTCCGCCACCATACAGCCCACGAAGCGGTGGCGGTACACCTTCTCCCCGGCCCTTTGGCCATGAACAGATCCACGGCATTACGTACTTTCTCGTCGTACAGGTGGTAATAGCCCATGTTAACGGAGAAGATATCGCTGTCTTCCGGCACCTTAAGGTCGGGGTGCGACAGGCAGAACTCGCCGATGGAGGGGTCCAGGGTGAAACCCTGCAGCGTGCGGCGTGTGGCGTATACCAGCATGGTGGAAGAACCGTAAATAATGTACCCTGCCGCGATCTGCTGGGAGCCCGGTTGCAGGAAATCTTCCAGCGTAACGGGCGTCCCGTTCGGTGAAACACGGCGGTATACGGAGAAGATGGTACCTATGGAGACGTTGACGTCGATATTGCTGGAACCATCGAGCGGATCCATCAGTACCACGTACTTCGAGTTCATGGAATACTCGTCCGTAAAGGCGATAAAGGTCTCATTCTCTTCGGAGGCCACGCCGGCGCAGTAGATGGAACTGGCGAGGGAATTGATGATCTGGTCGTTGGCGAACTCGTCGAGCTTCTTGACGGATTCTCCCTGCACATTGGTCTTGCCCGCTTCGCCGAGGATATCGGCGATGCCGGCCTTGTTGACTTCGACGTTCACGCGTTTGGCGGCCAGGCCGATATCGCGCAGGAGGCCAGACAACTGGCCCGTGGCGCCGGGGTAATTCTTGAGGTCCTGGATGGTAAATTCGTCCAGGTTCATCACTTGGCGGTTGAATTTCATAAACGTGTTGAATTGATTGGTTTTGGCGGGGCTAAGGTACGGGAAATCAGTTCTTTTAAGAAAACCGTCATTTTTGCCCTTCGGATTTTTAATCAATTCTAAAGTTGCCGTACTTTGCGGCAGCTTTTTTATAAAGAAGCTGGAACAATCTATGAAGGTTTTCAAATTTGGCGGCGCAAGTTTAGAAACTATTGAGCGCATTCAGCAGGTAGGCAATATTATTCAGGCACATGCAGACGGCAAGCTGTTGGTGGTGATCTCCGCCATGGGCAAAACGACCAACGAGCTGGAAAAGGTAGCCCAGAATTACTTCATGCGCAAGCGGGAGATAGCGGCACAATTGCTCTTCAACATCGAGCAGCATCACGTGCAGATAGCCCAGACCCTCTTAGGTACCCGCGAGCACCCGCTCTTTACCCAGCTCCAGCAGTTCTTTACCGAAGCGGAATGGACGCTGGGCGAAAAGCCTTCCCGCAACTATGATTACTATTACGACCAGCTGGTAGGCCTGGGCGAACTGCTCAGCACCGCCATCGTCAGCGCATACTTTAACCAGGCCGGCATCCGCAACACCTGGGTAGACGTGCGCGACGTGTTCCGACAGACGATAACTTCCGCGACGCCAACATCAACTGGGAAGTGACCGAATTGCAGGTAAAACAGAAGGTGCTCCCCTGTTCAATACCGCCAATATCGTCATTGCCCAGGGTTTCATCGGCAGCACAGACCAAAACGAAAGCGTGACCCTCGGCCGCGAGGGCAGCGATTTCTCCGCCGCCGTATTCGCCAATCTCCTCAACGCCGAAAGCCAGACGATCTGGAAAGACGTGACCGGCCTCAAAAACGCCGATCCCAAGCTCTTTGACGATACGGTAGACATCCCCGAGATCGCCTACGGAGAAGTGATCGAAATGGCTTACTACGGCGCGCAGGTGATCCACCCCAAGACCATCAAACCCCTGCAAAACAAGCAGATCCCGTTATATGTGAAGTGTTTCCTGGACATGCAGCTCCCCGGCACCGTGATCCGCCAGGATGTGGACGACCGCAAACTGCCGCCCATTATCGTGCTGAAGAAGAACCAGGTCCTCATTTCCATCACCTCCCGCGATTTTTCCTTCATCACCGAAGATAAGATCAGCGAGATCTACGAGATCTTCCACGACAAGAAGATCAAGATCAACCTGACCCAGAATGCCGCCATCACCTTCTCCTGCGCGATCGACCATAACCCGGAAAAGATCGAGCTGCTCATCAAGGCGCTGCATGAAGGCTACCGGATCAATTACAACGAAGGACTGGAACTGCTGACCATCCGCCACTACCAGAACGGCCTGATCGACAAGCTGACGAAAGGCCGGCAGGTGCTCCTGGAACAGCGGTCCGCCAGCACGATCCAGATGGTGATCAAGTAAAAACATGCCCATGCGTCCCTATACTAGTAACACCAATAACGGTTTAGATAATATCATTCCCGGGTCCGAATGGCCAGGTGAGACCCTGCGTATTTCCGCGTTTTTTATTGAAACGGCCCCAATTGCACACTAAACCTGCTGCTTATCAGGCACTTACTTGCTTCTGATTACCTTCACGTCTGCCGCTCGTCTGCCCTTCGTCTGCCCTTCGTCTGCCCTTCGTCTGCCCTTCGTCTGCCCCTCGTCTGCCGCTAAGTCCCATCTAACCGGTCTGTACCTCCCTTCTAACTGGTATTAAATTAACATAATACTTGCTTCCTTCTACCACTTTCACTTTCCTTCGATTTTCTTTCAACACACATTCTTTTTCATTATTAATTTGTGAAATTTTGCAGTACATTTAATCTGTACGATAGCATACATGAAAGTTTATGTAATTATTATCCACGTAAAGCACTAATAACCAAGTCTACAATCCAAAATCCGCGTCTATGCATCCACCATTCCGGCTGGTTAACATTTCTTTAATAGTTACTTAACGTCGTAAGTTATGCGGCCGCTTGATTAATTCCCATCTTGCGGACGCAAACGGAAATTTATTGTCAGCACTATTCCCCGCAGGGGCGCATGCCGCGCCTGCAGGCCATTTCATGCTCTTTACACAAGTCAAATCCATAAACTACTGCACAATGCTTAGAAACTTTAAAAAGCTATGCGCCGGGCTGTTCCTGTCTTGCCTGCTGCCTGTTGCTGCCATGGCGCAGCAAGGCGGCGCCTCGATCTCGGGAACCGTTGCCAGCCAGAAAAATGAACCGCTTCCCGGCGTCTCCGTGGAAGTGAAAACTCCGGACGGCCAGCGGAAAGGGACCGCCACCGACGTTACCGGTAAATTCCACCTCGCAGGGCTGCCCACCGGCACTCCTCACCATCACCTTCACCATGATCGGCTTCGAGCCCCATACGCTCGCCGAAAAAACGCTCCGCGAAGGAGACAACAAGCTTCCGGCCATTACACTGACCGATTCCGACAGAAAACTTAACGAGCTCGTAGTAGTAGGGTACGGCACCCAAAAGAAAGTAAACCTCACCGGCGCTATCAGCCAGGTGGGTTCTGAAGCACTGGAAAGCCGCCCGGTAGCCAACGTGACCCAGGCCCTGCAAGGCGCCGTTCCCGGGTTGAACATCACCTTTGGCGATGGTCGCCCCGGCTCCAATGGCCGCTTCAATATCCGTGGCAATAACCCCTCAGCTCCGGCGCAACGCCGCTGGTACTGATAGACGGGGTACCCGGTTCCATGAATAACGTGAACCCCGCGATATCGAATCGGTAACCGTTCTGAAAGACGCCGCCGCTGCCGCTATCTATGGCGCCCGCGCCGCCTTCGGCGTGATCCTGGTAACCACCAAGACCGCCAAAAACGGTAAACTGACCGTTAACTACGGCAATAACTTCTCTAAGTCCTACTCCACCGTAAGCACCGACTTCATCACCGACGGCTACACCGCCGCCATGCTGAACGACGAAGCATTCCTCGTGACCACCGGCAATACGTATACCCGTTATACGCCTGCGGATATGGAGGAACTGAAGAAACGCCAGACTGATAAGTCGCTCCCTACCGTGGTGATCGACAATCGTAACGGCCGGGACCAATACGTATATTATGGCCACACCGACTGGTGGAAAGAGTTCTTCCTGCCTGCCCAGGATGGTATGGAACACAGCCTGAGCCTGTCAGGCGGCACGGAAAAGGTGGACTTCCTCGTTTCCGGCCGTATGTACAGCAAGGCAGGGATGATGCGTTACAACCGCGACAAATACAATTCGTTCAACGTACGCACCAAACTCACCGTTCGCGCCAATAAATGGCTGACGTTCTCCAATAACACGCAGTTCATGTCCGGCAAGTACACCTATCCGGGTTGGGATCCCAATACGAACTTCGTGAACTCCACCGTGCATGCACTCCCCTCTTACGTTCCGCAGAACCCTGACGGCACCGCCACGTATATCACCGCACTGAATAACTACCAGATCGGCGACGGCCTCTTCTCCGACCTGCTGTACGGTAAAAACAAAGGCGTACAGCGCTGGAATGAGCTGATGTCTTCCTGGGGGCTACCATCAAGGTGAACAAAAACATCAACCTGTACGCCAACTATACCTTTACGCTGAACCCTGCAAGGGATAACGACGCGGCCACCAGCACCAGCTTCCGCCAGACTTCTTCTCCTTATTCCATCTATCCCGGTGTGATCAGCAAGGTTCCGCGTCCTGACTTCCTCCGCGAAAACACCAACCAGGATTACTATCACGTTGCCAACGCTTATGGAGAATTCCAGAATAGCTACGGCAAGCATAACGTGAAATTCATGGCGGGTTACAACCAGGAGCTGAAACAGTTCAAGGGCATCACTTCCGAGCGCGGCGACCTGCTGTCGCAGGATCTGAACGACATCGGCCTGGGGTTCCGGTTATTACACCATCACCGGCAGTCAGACCGAATGGGCGCTATTGGGTTACTTCGCCCGCGTAAACTACGATTACAAAGGCAAATATCTCTTTGAAGCCAATGGCCGTTACGACGGTACCTCCCGCTTCCCCAAAGGCAACCGTTTCGGATTCTTCCCCTCCGTATCCGCAGGCTGGAGGATCAGCGAAGAAAACTTCTTCGAACCAGTTAAAGAAGTAGTGACCGACCTGAAGTTCCGCGCATCTTACGGCCAGCTCGGCAACCAGGTAACCGCCAGCGCATACCCCTACATCCAGCTGCTGAACCGTGGTACATTGGATTGGGTGACCGCCGGAAAGAAACTGGAATACTTATCCTCACCCAATGCCATCTCCCTAATCTGACATGGGAGAAAACAGCGTCGCAGAACTTCGGGGTAGACCTTGGGTTGTTCCGCAATAAAGTATCCATCAACTTCGATTATTATATCCGCGACACCCGGGATATGCTGACGAAAGGCGCAACGCTGCCAGTGGTATTCGGTACCGGCGAACCACAGGAAAATGCGGCGGATATGCGGACCAGAGGCTTTGAGCTCAACGTTACCTACAATGGTAACTTCGAACTGGCAGGCAAACCCTTCAACTGGAGCCTTGGCGCCAACCTGAGCGACTTCAGCTCCGTGATCACTAAATTCTCTAACGATAACAAGCGCCTGAACGACTACTATGTAGGCCAGAAATATGGCGACATCTGGGGTTATGTGACCGACGGTTACTTCAACACCGACGAAGAAGCCGCCGCATGGCAGGCAAAAGTGAACCAGGATCTCGTAGGCTCTAACATCAAGTCTGCCGCCGGCCAGTGGAACAAACTGCGTGCGGGCGACCTGAAGTTCAAAGACCTCAACAACGACGGCACCATCAGCCCGGGCCTGAACACGCTGGACGATCACGGCGATCTCGTACGCCTTGGCAACAACCAGCAACGTTACCCTTATGCCTTCAACGGCAGCGCCAACTGGAATGGATTTGACTTATCGTTCTTCTTCCAGGGCATCGGTAAAAGAGACTGGTATCCCGGCGCCAACGCTGATAAGTTCTGGGGCCCTTATAGCCGTCCATACTACTCTTTCCTTCCCACCGACTTCCCGGATAAAGTATGGACACCGGAAAAAGGACAGGACAGCTACTTCCCCCGTCTTCGCGGCTACATCGCCCTCAACGGCAACAACCCGCTTACCAACGTCAATGACAAGTACATGCAGGATCTGGCGTACCTGCGCCTGAAGAACCTCACCATCGGTTACTCACTGCCAGACCACCTACTGAAGCGCATCAGAATGTCGCGCCTCCGCGTATATGTGAGCGGCGACAACCTGGTAACCTGGACTAAACTGGATTCCAAATACATTGACCCGGAGCAGGCCAACGCAGAAGCCAACGGCCGTGTATATCCTTTCAGCAAAGCGTTCTCCGCCGGTCTTGACCTGTCTTTCTAATCCATTAACCGTACGACAATGAAAAAGCAATTATCCATCATAGCATTCGCCGCAGCCGGCCTTCTGAGCAGCTGCAGCAAGTTCCTGGACCGGCAGCCGCTCTCCCAGATCGCGCCCGAACAGTATTTCAATAACGACAACGAAGCGAAATTCTACCTGAACTCTCTCTACAGCGCGTTCCCCAGTGCGGAAGGCGTGTACAACGAAGACATCGACAACGTCGTAAAAACTCCCTCAGCGACCAGATCACCGGCCGCCGCACCGTGCCCTGACCGGTGGCAACTGGACGTGGACGGAGCTGCGGAAGATCAATTTCTTCCTCGACAATTACAACCGCGTGATGACGGAAGCACAAGCCGCCCGTTTCGCCGGTGTAGCGAAATTCTTCCGCGCTTATTTCTATTATGATAAAGTACAGCGTTTCGGCGACGTGCCCTGGTATTCCCATACCATCGAAAAAGACGACAAGGAAATGCTCACCAAGGCGAGAGATCCCCGCAAGCTGGTAGTAGATTCCATCATCAAAGACCTGGAATATGCCATCGCTAATATAGACGACGCTACTTTCCCGGTTTCAACGGATATGGTGAGCAAATATACCGCCATGGCCCTGCTGAGCCGCATTTGCCTGTTCGAAGGCACCTGGAAAAAGTACCGCAATGAGGCGGGATGGGAAGACCTGCTGCGTAAATCAGCTACTATCTCCGAAACGCTGATCGACAGCAAAAATATAAGATCTACAAGTCTACCCCTAACAAGGCATACCGGAGCTCTTCGCATCCATCGCGCCCATCAAGGATGAAATCATCCTGGCAAGGACCTTCAGCAACGAGTTGTCGGTTTGGCATAACATGAACTATTATACCATTACTTCGTCCTACGGCAAGCCCGGTCTGGAAAAGCAACTGGTAAACACTTACCTCATGGCAGACGGATCCCGCTTCACGGACATCCCCGCTATGACACCATTACCTTCTACAGCGAAACGCAGAACCGCGACCCGCGGCTGTCGCAGACTATCCGTACACCGGGCTACGCCCGCATTGGTACCACCAACCCGCTGACACCCGACTTCGGCGCCAGCGTTACCGGTTATCAGCTGATCAAGTTTGTAACGGACATGTCTTTCGATTCCTACAACCGCTCCATTAACTCCATGCCCATTTTCCGTTACGCGGAAGTGTTGCTGAACTTCGCGGAAGCTAAAGCGGAACTGGGCACCCTCACGCAGGCGGACCTTAACAAATCCATCTTCGAACTACGCGACCGCGTTGGCATGCCCAACCTGGATATGGCTGCCGCTAATGCCAATGTAGATCCTTACATGGAAGCGCAATACCCCGGCGTGACCGGCGCCAATAAAGGCGTTATCCTGGAGATCCGCCGCGAAAGAAGGATTGAACTGGTGATGGAAAGCCACCGCTGGAACGACCTCATGCGCTGGAAATCCGGACAGAGCGTGGTACGCCCCTTCAAAGGCATGTACTTCCCGGTCCCGGCGAATACGACCTGACCGTAACGGCAAGATCGACGTGCATATCTACACGGGCGAGAAACCTAAACCCGCGGTAGCCGGCGTTCAATATTTCAAACTGGGCACGGAGATCGAACTGGAAAACGGCGCGGGCAATGTGCTCATCAACCGTACCACGACCAAAACCTTCCGTGAAGACAGAGACTACCTGCAACCTATTCCCATCCAGGAAAGGCAGAATAACAAAACCTGTCGCAGAACCCGGAATGGGTAGACGGACTATAATTTATCCCTCTGCCATAAAGAAAGGCGCCCGCATTGGGGCGCCTTTCGCTTTAAAGGCCGGTATAAAACGTATATTTAATTCCCAATAACCTGATCATGCCCCCGACAACCTCTACCGCTTCCTCAGTCAGCTTACGCCTGTTTCCCCCTCCACATGGGAACAGGTATATCCTTTGTTCTCAAAGACACAACTGAAAAAAGGAGAACACTTCATCCGGGAAGGTCAACTTGCGCGGGAGATCGGTTTCCTGGAGACAGGGATCGTCAGGGCATACTACCGGAACGCGGCAGGACAGGAATATAACAAGCACTTCTTTACCCCGCCCTGCTTTATCGGCGGTTACGCTTCGCTGATCACGGGCCAGCCCAACCTGATTCCACAGGAGGCTTTAACGGATTGTATCGTATACACGGCCCCTTACACCCCGTTCCGTCAATTATTCGATACCTGCCCGGACCTGGAGCGCGCCGCGCATCCTGGCGGAACGGTTCTTCGTAGACAAGGAGCAGCGCGAGATCGAGATCGTTCAGCTGGACACGGAAGCGCGTTACCGGCTGTTCCAGGAACGGTTCCCGGCGCTGGAGACTTCCATCCCGCAATACCATATCGCGGCATACCTCGGCGTTTCCGCAACACAACTCAGCCGCATCCGCAGGAAGGCCTCCGGCCGGTGATTTCTTTACCTATGTACATGGATTCCTTTTTAACCTGACCGAGCTTTGCCGCAGACAATAAACTGCTGACTCATGCAATCTTCCGACAATACCGTCCTCATTACCGGCGGCTCCTCAGGCATAGGCCTGTCACTGGCAAAGCAATTCCACGGCCATAACAACCGCGTGATCATTACCGGCCGCGACGCCGGCAGACTGGCATCCGCCGCCCATCAACTCCCCGGCATCCACACTTTCCGGTCTGATCTTTCAAATCCTGCAAACCTGGACGAATTATACCACTACCTGCAAGACACTCACCCCGGCCTCAATATTCTCATCAACAACGCCGGCGTGCAATACAACTATGACCTCGCCACCGCAGACCATTCAGGAGAAATCGTTGCAGAAACGAACATCAATCTTCTATCACCCCTATTACTTACTTCCCGGTTACTGCCGCAACTCATCGCATGCCCCGCGGCAGCCGTCGTTTTCGTCAGCAGCGCTTTGTACATCGCCCCGAAGCGCTCCGCACCTGTTTACTGCGCCACTAAATCCGCTGTCCACACATTTGCCAAAGCCCTCCGTTACCAGCTCGAAGGCACGCCTGTAAAAGTGTTCGATATCATCCCTCCTCTGGTAGACACCGCCATGACGGCCGGCCGGAGCTCCGGAAAAATGCACCCCGATCTACTGGCAACTACCTTCTTCAGGCGTTTTCTCCGTGATGAAGAAGAGCAGCATATCGGGAAAAGCAACCACCTAAAATGGCTTTCCCGCCTCTCGCCCGCCCTGGCGGAAAGGATCATGAAGAACGGCTAAAAGGAACGGCCGCCCGGAGCGTTCTCCAGGCGGCCGTTCAATTATGTGCATTCCGGGGATTATTTCACCCGCACCGGGTCTGCCGGTTTCGGAACCGGTTGCCAGGTCTTGGTTTTCAGTTCATCCAACAGGATCTGCACGCCTTTCTCCAGCTGCGGATCACGCCCGGCTATCACATCTCCCGGCGTTTGTTCCACATCCACATCCGGCGGTGTTCCCACATTTTCGATGATCCACCTGCCGTTAGCATCGTAGATACCAAAACTGGGAGAAGTTACATACCCGCCGTCGATCAGCGAAGGATAGCCACTGATCCCCACCAGGATACCCATGGTGCGCTTGCCTACCAGCTTGCCGAGTTTCTTGTAATTAAACATCCAGGGCATCATATCCCCGCCGGAGCCGGCGTATTCATTGATCAGCATCGCTTTCGGCCCGTAGATACCGTTGCCCGGCGTAGTGAAGCTGCGACCGTCGCGCACGCCCCAATAGCTCATTACATCGCGGTTCAGGACGTCAATGACGTAGTCAGCCACAGAGCCTCCGCCATTGAAGCGCTCATCCAGGAGCAATGCTTTCTTATCGGCTTGCGCATAGTAATAGCGATTGAAAGAGTTATAACCTTCGCGGCCGGTATTGATCATATGCAGGTAAGCGATCTTGCCGCCGCTGAGCTGATCCACCTTGCGGCGGTTGCCTTCTACCCAGTCCACATACCGCAATGCACTCGCCACTGATAGATATAGCCTCCACCACGATGTCGCGGGCGCCCGATTCAGAAGCGCTGCCATTCACTTTCAACGTCACCTGGCGACCGGCCTGGTTTTGCATCAGTTCATGGATGCTGGTGGTTGCCGTAAGGGGAACACCATTTACGGCCAGGATGTAATCCCCTTCCTTCACATTCAGTCCCGGAACAGACAAAGGGGATTTGGCTTCAGGGTTCCAGCTTTCGCCATTATAGATCTTCGCGATACGATAGCGGCCTTCGCTGATCTCATAATCTGCACCCAGCATGCCCACGTTCACGTTCGGACCGGAAGGCATATCGCCCAGGCCCACGTAGTTGTGCCCTACCACCATTTCGCTCATCATTTCGTTGAGCAGGTAGGTCAGATCGGCACGACTGCTCACATGGGGCAGCAGGGCTTCGTATTTACGGCGATTGGCATCCCAATCCACGCCGTGCATATTTTTTACGTAGAAGAAGTCTTTCTCGATCTTATACACTTCATCAAATATCTGCTTCCACTCGGCCGCAGGGTCCACATATACCGTCACATTAGACAGGTCTACCTTCCCTTCTCCGGGGCCGGGCTTGCGCTCCGTCCCTACGATCTGGTAATTGTTACCGCCGCCGGGCACGAGCATCTTCTTGCCATCCGCACTGATGAGGAAGCCGCCGCCTTTCGTAAAGGTCTCGGTCTTGCGTTCTTTCAGGTCGAAGTACCTGATCTCGCCGCCATCAGTGAAGAAGATCTTGTCTTTACAGATCCGTTAACGCCATAAATGCGGCCGGCAGGAACCGGGATAGTGATAATACGCTGCTGAATGCCGTCCGCGTCAACAGCTGAGGCTTCAGGCTTGGCGGCCGCAGTTTTGGCGGTATCTTTTTCTTATCCTTGTCTTTATCGTCGGACTTTACGGTTTCTTCATCGCTCTCCGGAGTGAACGGCGTGGCCGTGCTTTTTGACAGCACGGCTGCGTATAGGTTCGAAGCGGAGGCACGGTCATATGTTTGCATATGCAGCCCGCTCAGGCCCGCGCCGCTGTTGGTGCTGGCGGGGAAGAAGAGGTATTTTCCGTCTGCGCTGAACGAAGGCGCGCCGGCATCGCTCATGCCATCTGTGACCCGAACGGTTTTACCGGTGGCCACTTCATACATGAATACCGCGTCGAACCCATTCTCTTCCGCATTCAGGAAGGTGATCCATTTGGAATCGGGAGACCAGCTCTGTTGGAAGTAACTGCCGCTGCCGGAAGGGATGGACCCGTTGGCATAGTTCGCCACTTTAGTGATCTTCCTGCTGGCTATATCCAAAACGAACAGGTTGAAGTGCGCGTCGCTGTATACGATCTTTTGCTATCCGGAGACCAGGCCAGGCCGAAGTAGTAAACCGTCTTACCCAGCTCGATCTCGATGGGAGTATCCATGGCTTTCTGGTCGCGCAGGATGAGCTTGTAGTTGCCGTCTTTATCAGACACATAGGAGATATACTTCCCGTCTGGCGACCAACCCGGCAGTCTTTCATGGGAACCGGGAGAATTGGAGATATTGCGTACATCTCCTTTTTCCTTCGGCACAGACAGTATCTCGCCACGGCCTTGCACCAGGAGCCTGGCGCCTGTGGGCGACAGGAACACGTTTTCAAAGCTGGAGAGCTTTTCGTAGCGGGCGCGTTTGGAAGGAATGTCCGTCCTGATGGTTACTGACAGGTCGGTTACCTTACCCGTACCGGGATCGAGGAGGTGAAGCGTTCCCGCCTGCTCGAAGGCCAGGGTTTTACCATCGCCGGTGAGAGATTTCACGTCATCAGACTTATACTGCGTTACCTGTGTCAGCTGCTTCGAATCGGTATCGTAGCGGAAGACGTTCATGGTATGATTACGGTCGCTCAGGAAATACACGCTTTTACCGATCCACTGCGGGCGGATGTTGTTGGCATTTTCTCCGGGGATCTCTTCTATCTGGTTATTGGCATGGTTAAATATCCAGATCTTAGGCGCGTATCCGCCACGGTAGCGTTTAAACGGCCGGTAAACGGAACCGCCTTCCGTCGGGTCGGGGTTCTTGATATAGGCCGTGAATTTACCATCCGGCGATACGGCGCCCTGCGTGGCTTCGGGGATGCGTTGGTGCGGTTGCTGGAGGCCGCCTTTGAGAGGGGCGCTATATAGCCGCATGGTGCGGCTGGTGGGCGACTCCAGGCCAGATGCGAAAAGGATATGCTCGTTATCCACCCATCCCCTTACCACTTCCGAGGAGGGGTGCCAGGTGATGCGGCGGGGCTCGCCGCCTTCTACCGGTACGATGTAGACATCGTTATTCCCGTCATAATTGCCGGTAAACGCTACCCATTTACCATCCGGGGAGATAAACGGCTCCTGTTCGAAGGCAGGGTTGACGGTCAGTCTTTTGGGTGCGGAGCCATCGCGGTTCGCTATCCAGATATCACCGCCATACATAAATGCCACGTGTTGCGCGCTCACGGAGGGGTTGCGGAGCAATTTGGTGGGGCTTTGCGCCATGGTGACGGAGGCGCCGGCCAGCAGGAACGCGCTGGCGGCAAGGAACATACTTTTCTGTATCATAAGCAGACTTGGGTTTGATAGATGCCGTCATTGAAACGACAGCAGCGCAAAATAAGCATAAATCTCCCATTCAGGCCGCACTGCCGTTTAAATTCAGGACCGGTGGGCCCAGATCGATACAGGCGGTTGACACTCAGCCCCTACCGCAACTCCACCCATAAAAAAACCGCGCCCGGCGGACCCGGAACGCGGCGTAATGGAAAACTAGTAAGATTATACGATAAAGGGCGCCACGATGGCCAGCACCGCGTCTTTGCTCAGCGGCTCATCGAACGCCTCGGTGGCGGCGTTAGCGCTCACGCCGGTACCGTTGATGCCTACGATGTTAATGCCGGCCTGTGAGGTCACCTCTTCCCCGTTATAGCTGGATTGTACGAGGTCACCGATACCGCCGGTGTCTTTCCCGGTTATCCAGGGCTTGATGGTCGTATTCGAAGTCAGATTGCGGCGCATGTAACGGATATGTGCGGCATGGCGGGCCTCCGCGCTGTGGATCTTCAGCGCCGCGGTAAGGATGTCGTTATTGGAAATCAGTTCGCCGGCCTGCCCCTTATAGGCCCGTACACCGGTATCCTCGAACGTCTGCGCTACCGCCAGGAAGAGCGGATAATTGGAGAATACGCCTTTCAAAGGACCATTCCCGCTACCGTCGCCCGCGGTAAAATCGAAAGTGGGTTTAGTCACCGGGGTAGCGCCGAGCGTGGTGATGGTGCTTTTCAACAACGCCACGTGCGCATTCTCATGGTCGCGGATGGTAGCGATGGCGCCGGAGGGCGGCCCGCGGGTACCAGTCCGGGGCGGCGGCGCCCAGGGTATAGAACTCCGCTTCGAGGTATTCGAGGGTCAGGGCGTATTGCAGGACAGACACGATGCCCGAGGTAGATTGGCCATAAGCCTTTTTAAACAGGCTTCCCAGCGCAAAGGGGATGGCCGCGAGGGCCAGCTTGCCGCCGAGACTGGCGATCCCGCTGATGGCGGAGCGCCGGCTGCTAAGGCGGTCGTAGACTTCCGGGTCTTTTTGTTCTATTTCGGTAATGATATGTTCGATGTTCATGATGGACAGTTTAAGGTCAGGAAGTAGGAAGGTTGGAAGCGTTGATCTTCGATTTCAGGTACCCGCCGGCAACTTTCAGCACATCGCCGGGCGCCATGGCGAGGTCCAGGCCGTTGGCATCCACAGCCGTATTATCCGCGAAGGAACCGTTGCTGAGGAGATCGCGGATCATAGCCGCGTGCCGTGCTTCCACCGAAACGATCTTACCTGCCAGTAACAGATATCCGCCATCCGTGATCAGCTTGCCCGCGCCGTTGTACGCCGCCACGCCCAGATCTTCAAATGCCTTCGCCGTACCGAGCACGCTGGCCCTGCTGGTGAAGTCGATCTTACTGAAATCTACTTCCAGCGCCGGGATGGCCTTACCGCCCAGCGCATTCCGGAAGAATTCCCGGTGGGCGATCTCATGATCGCGGATGTCATTGAGGAATTGCTGTTCCGTGGCCGTGGCGCCACTGAAGAAGGTCTGCGTAACACGGATGTAGAAAGCCGCCTCCAGTTGCTCCAGGGCGTAGGCATAGTTGAGAATGCCGATATCTCCGCTGCCGAGGTTCACGCCATTGTCCGGCGAAGGATTGTCATCGTTGGAGCAGGCTTGCATCAACGTAGCCGCAGCGGCGGTTCCCGCAAAAAGCGAGAGAAATTTCCGGCGCTGCTGGCCTTTCGTTGAGAGCATGGCACGCCCGTCCTGTTCCTGTGGAACGATCAGTTTTTCAGCCATATCATCTTGGTTTATGGGTTCGTTTAAGAAAGGTTGTTGTACAGTATTTGGGTCTGGTTCATGGTCATATACGGGGCAAAATTCCGGAAAGTTTCACCTCCCGATAATTTTTCTTACAGCCGTAGACGGCCATCATGAAAAAGCCCGCTTCTTTTGAAAGCGGGCTGCATCCAGTGAAGGTAGGACCAATCATCCCATAGACAACATCATATCCCGGATCATGGCGATGAGGGTGGAAGGATATATCCCCAGCCATAACAGCAATACCATCAGGGCAGACAGTGCGAACACCCCGAAAAACGGAAGCCGCTTCCGCGCCTGCACACGCTCCTGCGGCTGAAACATCACTGCCACCAGGCGTATATAATAAAACAAACCGATTACGCTGTTTATCACCAGCAAGGCCAGCAGCAACCAGAGCCCCGAGCTAACGCCCGCCGCCACCACGTAAAACTTGCCGATGAAGCCCGCGGTCAGCGGAATCCCCGCGAGAGATAATAACATCGCCGTAAAGATGGCTGCCAGCCAGGGTTGCCGCCAGAACAAGCCGCTGAAATCCTCCAGCATTTCCGCATCGTTCTTCTCATCGCTCAGCAACGCCAGCACCCCGAACGCCCCGATGCTCGTAATCACATAAGCCACCAGGTAAAACATCACCGCCTCCTGCCCTGCTTCCGAGCCGGCCAGGAAAGCGATAAGGATATATCCCATATGCGAGATCGAGGAATACGCCAATAGACGTTTAACGTTGCGCTGCATGAGCGCCAGCCAATTGCCGGCAAACATGCTGGCCATGGCGATGATAGCCAGCACCCACCATAATATCGTATACTCATAGCCGTTCACGTCCCGGTAAAACCGCATCAGCAACACCAGCATACTGCCTTTGGAAACAGTGGCGATGTATGCCGCAACTGGCAGCGGCGCGCCTTCATAAATATCCGGCGCCCACATATGGAATGGCACGATCCCCAGTTTAAAGCCCACGCCGATCAGCATGAGCCCGAACCCTGCCACGATCGTCACCGGCGCCTGGAAACGCCTTTCAGGTATTGGCCTATCCCCACGAAATCCATGGTTCCCGATTCGGCATAGACGAGCGCCATACCAAAGAGCAGGAACGCGGACGATAATGCCGCCAGTAAGAGGTATTTAATCCCCGCCTCGTCTGACCGCTCCCTGGCCCGCAGATAGGCGATCAACCCGTACAGGCTGATGCTCATCGTTTCCAGCCCCAGGAAAAGCGACACGAAATGCCGGCTCACCAGCAAAACTATCCCGCCCACCGTAGCCAGCAACAAAAGAATATAGTATTCCTCCTTCCGCTCTTCCCGCTGCTCAAAATAATTGTAGGACAGCAACAGTACGCTTAACCCCGCCGCCAGGATTAGCCCCGTATTAAATTCCGCGAACTTATCGACCACGAAAAGCGGCGCCACGAAGTATGGCATTACATCCGGTTGGCGGAAAAGCGCCAGCAGCGCAACGAGGAAAGCGGCCACGGTGAAGGCATGCATCACCCGGTGATGGCGGCGCACCGCCACCATGAGCATCGCGATCACGGAGGCGCCGCTGAGAATCAGAATGGGCAACAGGGCGAGCAGATCTTTCGGACTCATACTTACTGTTTATTTGTCTTTATATTCAAAAGCGACAACCGGAGCGGCCTTGACGCCGTGTCGATCACCCGCTGGGGAAACAGCCCCAGCCAGATAATGGCGATCACCAGCGGAATCAGCATCACGGCTTCACGGAAGGTCATATCCTTCAACCGGAACTCGCGCAGCGATATCCCGAAAAAACTTTCTGCATAATGCGCAGGCTATACACCGTAGCCACCACCAGGCCAATGGCCGCCAGTACGGTGATCCAGGGCGATGCCTGCCAGCTGCCGGCCAGAATCAGGAACTCCGCAATGAAATTCCCCAGCCCCGGCAATCCCAACGAGGCCATCACGAACACCATGGTAACAGTACCTAATCCCGGCAACGCAGCCCACAGTCCGCCCATCTTTTCCAGCTCCCGTGTGTGCAGCCTTTCATACAACACCCCGGCGATCATGAACAGCGCGCCTGTACTGATCCCATGTGTAATCATCTGCATCACCACGCCCTGGTAGGCCAGTTCATTGAAAGCAAAAGCCCCCACCAGCACAAATCCCATATGGCTGACGCTCGTATATGCCACCAGCCGCTTGAAGTCCGTTTGCGCATAGGCCAGTTGTCCGCCATAAAGAATCCCTATTGCCCCCATCAGCATAAACACTTCCGCAAAGGCATGGCAGGCTTCCGGGAACAGGGGTAAAACGAACCGCAAAATGCCATACGCCCCCGTCTTCAGCAGCAATCCCGCCAGGATTACCGACCCTGCTGTGGGCGCTTCCGTATGCGCGTCCGGCAGCCAGGTATGAAAGGGAAAGGCCGGCAACTTGACGAGGAAAGCCGCCATGAAGCCCAGCATCAGCCATCTCGCGACTCCCTGTTCTACGGGCGTTTGGAGCAGCGCCGCGTAAGAAAATGTATAGACGCCGGTATAGGCGCCGTGCACGAAATACAGTCCAAGGATAGAAAGCAACATGAGCAAGCCACCCGCCTGTGTGAACAGGAAGAACTTCAGCGAAGCGTACAACCGCCGCCCATGCCCCCATATGCCAATGAGGAAGTACATCGGGATGAGCATCACTTCCCAAAAGAAATAGAACAGGAACAGGTCCATCACGAGGAACACGCCCGCAATTCCCCCAGCACGAACAGCAGGTTGAAGTAATAGAAACCCGTCCGGTCCTGTATCTCATTCCAGGACACCAGCACCGCCATCGAGCCGAGGAAGAACGTAAGCACGATCATCAGCAGGCTCAGGCCGTCCATTGCCAGCGAGAGACTGATGCCGAAACGGGGCATCCAGGGCTGATTGTAGACGTAGCGCCAGTCGGCCCCTGCCAATGATGCCGGTTCCGGCTGCACCCAGATGCCTGCGGCAAGGATGAGTCCGGCCAGCATGGCGCCCAGCGCCACCCAACGGGGAAGCGAGACATGGACGGCCGCGGAGGCCCAGGCCAGAAAGCGCCCGCAAGCGGAAAGAGTATGAATGCCAGCAGTATCATGCCGTTTCGTTTTTCAGGTTACATGGAATGCCGCCAGATGATGACGGATAATATCAATACCGCGCCCATCACCACGCCCAGTACATACCACCGCAAAATACCGCTCTGCGTGGCGGACATCATCCGGTGGAAGCCGCTGGTCATAACGGCCAGCCCGGTATATAAGTTATCAACGATATCTTTTTCTATTCAGTTTCGCGATGCGGACGAACGGCTGCACAAACACCAGGTCATACGCCGTATCGAATCCCCATCCGCCTTTCAGGAATGCGCGCGCTTCCCGTGGAAAGGGGGCATTCAGCAGCCGGTAGGTGATATAAATTGCCAGCGCCGCCATAAGGGCCGTAATTCCCTGCAGCCCCACTCCGCCGCCATATTCGCATGGGGAACCTCCACCCCGGGCAATACGGGCGACAGGAAGCTGCTAAGCCAGGTAAAATGCCCCATTGTATGCGGCAGCTCCATAAAGCCGGCCAGCGTGCTGCAAATGGCCAATACGTATAAGGGGATCGTCATCTCTGGTCCGGGTTTGTGGTTGACGTGCGTCTTTTCCTGCCCGAAGAACACCAGCAGCATCATCCGCGTGGTATAGGCCGCCGTAACAAATGCTCCCAGTACCGCGGCCCAGGCATACCCGGTATGCCCGCCGGCGGCGGCGCCCGCCAGCCAGATGATCTGGTCCTTACTATACCAACCGGATGAAATAAACGGTATGGCCGCCAGCGACAACGACCCGATGAGAAACACGAGGAACACCCCGGCAGTGATTTTCTCAGACCTCCCATTTTATACATATCCTGCTCATGATGCAGCGCATAGATCACCGCGCCGGCACCCAGGAACAATAATGCCTTGAAGAACGCATGCGTCACGAAGTGGAAGATCGCGGCCGACCAGGCGCCCACGCCCAGCGCAAGGAACATATAACCGATCTGGCTGATGGTTGAATACGCCAGCACCCGCTTGATGTCTGTCTGCACCCAGGCGCTGAAGCCCGCCAGCAATAATGTCACCGCCCCCACGATAGCCACTGCCGCCTGCGCTGCAGGTGCAAGCGTGAACAGGATATTCGTCCGCGCGATGAGATACACGCCAGCCGTTACCATCGTAGCCGCGTGGATGAGTGCGCTCACCGGCGTAGGGCCCGCCATGGCATCCGGGAGCCAGGTCTGAAGCGGCAATTGGGCAGACTTCCTACCGCGCCCCCAGCAGCAGGAACGCTATCCATACGACCGTAGCGTCTCCGGACGACCAGAGGTCCTGCGCCCGCGCCAACACCTGTGATAACTGTAGCGTGCCTGTATGTTGCACAAGCAGGAAAAGTGCGATCGCCATGGCCGTATCACCGACACGCGTAACGATAAACGCCTTCCGCGCGGCGGCGCCGTTGGCGGGTCTTTATACCAGAAGCCGATCAGCAGGTAACTGCACAGCCCCACGCCTTCCCAACCCAGGTACATCAACAGCAGGTTGTCCGCCAGTACCAGCATGAGCATCGACCCCACGAATAAGTTCATGCATGCGAAGAACCGCGCAAAGTCGGGGTCTTCTGCCATGTAGCCGGTGGAATATATATGGATGAGCCATCCCACGAAGGTGATGACGAAAGTAAACGCCAAAGACAATGCATCCAGCCGCAGGTTGACGCCTATGCTGAAATCTCCTACCCGCACCCATTCCCACAGATGCTGATCATACGCCGCGAGGCCCGATTGCATAAACTGCCATCCCGCGATGACGGTGATCAGCGCCGCGAGGCCCATGCTGCCGCATCCCACGGCGATCACGCCGGCCTTGCCGGTCTTCCCGGAAAACAGGACCAGGAGAATTGCTCCCAGGGAAGGGAGTGCGGGTACGAGATACATCCATTCCATAATGCAAGTTTTTACGGTTCCGGTGCGGCACTCAGCCACGCATCCTGCTGGCCTCGTCGCTGTCCAGCGTCTTGAGCTGGTGATACAACTGCAGGATCAGCGCCAGGCCTACAGATACTTCCGCCGCAGCCATGGCGAGTATGAACATGAACATCACCTGTCCCTCCGGCTGCCCCCAGCGGCTGGCCGCCACAATGAAGGCGAGCCCGGCGGCGTTGAGCATGATCTCTACAGACACCAGCATGAAGATGACGTTGCGGCGGATCAGCATGCTGATAAGGCCCAAAGTGAACAGGATCCCTGCAAGGACAAGCCCCGCCGTAGTTGCGGATATCATGATGAAGTGTTTTCTAAGAAACGGTGAACGATCTTTTTCTTCTGCCGGCCGAGATGATAAGCCCCTACGATCCCTGCCATCAGCAGCATGCCCGCCAGCTCAACAGCCAGGATGTAAGGGCCGAATAAGCTCTTGCCCACGGCTTTGGGATCCACGACCTTTATCTCTCCGACGATCTCCGCAGGCTGTATCATCAGGTATACCAACTCCGCCAGCAATACGATGCACAGCACCGACGGCCCGATCCATACGCCAGGCGTCATCCAGCTGCGCTCCTCTCCCGCCGTCTGGCTCCCCAGGCTGAGCATCATCACGAAGAATATAATTAGCACCATAATGGCGCCCGCATAGATGATCAGCTCCAGCGCCGCCATGAACGGTGCGCCAAACAGGTAAAACACTACCGCCACGCTAAGCAGCGATACGATGAAGTACAACAACGCATGCATGATGTTGAACCGGGTAATCACCATGATGGTAGATAATACGGCCACACCGGCCGCGATATAAAAAGCGATTCCCATATCGGTAGTTTTATGGTAAAAGGCTCCGCACGTTAACCGGCGGTTCTTCCCGCTGCGCCTCGCCCTTGTCTTTACCCTCGATGGCCATGCCCGCTACGCGGTAGTAATTGTAGCCTGGGTATTTGCCCTGGCTGTTGATGAGCAGGTCTTCCTTCTCATACACCAGGTTCTGCCGGTCGTATTCCGCCATTTCAAAGTCGGGCAGCAGTTGTATCGCGTAGGTTGGACAAGCTTCTTCGCAGAACCCGCAAAAGATGCAGCGGGAGAAGTTGATGCGGAAGAAACCAGGATACCTCCGGCCGTCGGGGGCTTCAGCAGCCTGCAGAGAGATACAGTCGACCGGGCAGGCCGCCGCGCAGAGGTAGCAGCCTACACAGCGTTCGCCGCCGTCAGGGTCGCGGGTGAGCGCGATGCGGCCACGCCAGCGTGCGGGAAGAGGCGCTTTTTCTTCCGGGTACTGGTACGTCTCGCGTTTGTGGAACATGTGCAGGAACACCAGCCACATGCTTCTGAGTAAACTGAACATAACCGGTTATTTATCGATAAGTAATTTGATGGCCGCCGTGCCGAGCAAGTTCAGCAGCGACAGCGGGAACAATACTTTCCATCCGTATTCCATCAGCTGATCGTACCGTGGCCTGGCATGGATGCCCGCAGCAGGATGAACACCATGATGAATACGAACGTCTTTATCACGAACCATATCACGCCCGGCAGGAAGGCGGGGCCCAGCCAGCCGCCGAAGTACAGGGTAACGATCATGGAAGAGATGAGCGTAACGCCGAGGTACTCGCCGATGAAGAACATCCCGAACTTCATCCCCGAATACTCAGAGTGAAAGCCGGCTACCAGTTCGCTCTCCGCTTCCGGGATATCGAACGGCAGGCGGTGCGTTTCGGCAATGCCGGCGATAAAGAATATCACGAATCCCAGCAACTGCGGAAAGATGTACCACATCCCCGTTGCGCCTCCACGATCTCGCCGAGGTTGAACGATCCGCTGAGGATAACGGTGCCCATCAGCGCAAGGCCCATGAACACTTCATAACTGATCATCTGCGATGCGCCGCGCATGGCGCCCAATAATGCGTATTTGTTGTTGGAAGCCCATCCCCCAGTACGATGCTGTACACGCCTAATGAAGACATCGCCAGGAAAAAGAGGATGCCGATGTTCATGTCCGCCACCACGATCCCCGGGCCGAACGGCACCACGGCAAACGCCATGAGCACGCTCGCTACCACTACAGCCGGCGCAAACACGAACACTACTTTATCCGCGAACGGCGGAATCCAGTCTTCTTTGAAAAAGAGCTTCAAGGTGTCTGCCAGTACGATGAACAAGCCGAAAGGGCCGGCGCGGTTAGGGCCGTACCGGTCCTGCCAGAGCGCCAGCATACGCCGCTCCAGCCAGATGAGGCCGGCCGCGGTGTTGAGCAGTACGAACAGTACGCCGCCGATGATCCACCAATATTGCGCTTCCATATCCTGAATTTTAAATCGTTTCAGTTCATTACACCTGCATCTTCGCCAGCACCGGCAGATCCACAACCGGCGAATGCGGCAGGCCCGCATTCACGCCAGCCAGTCCACGGGGCATCCAATGGTTGGCGGTGGCTACCAGTCTGCAGGTGTGGTGATCCATTTCCACCGTCACCCAGTTTCCGGCCGTGATATTCCATTGTGCGAGATCCTCCGGGTTGAGATAAAGACAACCGAAATCCGCCGCATGCTTTGCGACGCCCGGCGTATACATGCTCAGCTCTTCCGACCCGAAAATGCTGTACAGCGGCATGATATGCACATGCCCCGGAATGGGAACGAAGGTATCCGGCACTTCATGGAAATATGGAGGCCCGCCGTTAACATGCGGCTCCAGCAATCGGATGCCGGGATCCCCGCCATGCAGGTGCCCTCCGATCTCCTGCTGGTATTTGTTAACGGACTGCACTGAATTCCAGCCGGGCGACCAGAAGAAGGGAATCAGCGGAGAAGGCGGTTCTCCCCGGTAGCCTTCCATGGTAAAGGACAAAGGCGTGTCCTCATCTTCCGCCGGCTTCGGTTCGCTGACGTTCTCATTGGCCAGCATGGCCGTGCGCCCGCTGTATCTATGAGGTTCGCGGGGATGCGTTGCCCGTTGATCCGGAAGTCAGCATGCGGCGCCAGCTGCTGCAAGGATGCCAATGAGGGCATCCCGGCCGAAAGCGCCCAGTCGATATCGTCCAGGTTGTGCAGCCCATGCAGGAGCGCACCTGCGCTTTCTCCGCTATCTGCAGGCACCAGCGCCAGCTTTCCTGCACGTCGCCTTTGGGAACGTATACCTGGTAATAACGCTGCGCGCGGCCTTCGTTGTTGACGACGGTGCCGTCGGCCTCAGCGAAGGTGCCCGCGGGCAGCAGCACCGTCGCTTTCTCGGCGGTGCGGTTGTATAGATGGTCGATCAGGATGACATCCTGTGCGTGCAGGAATAATTCGTCGATAAGATGCGCGTCTGCCCGGCGGTACAGATCGTTTTCCAATACGATCACCGTATCGGCTTCTCCCTGCCGCAGCACATCAATGGCCGTATCGAGCCGGTGGCCTCCGAGCATCTCCAGGCCCAGGCTGTTCACTTCCGGCAGCGTTAGGCTCAGCATGGGATTGCGGCCCTTATGTTGCAATGCCCAGGCGATATTGGCCGCCGCTTTCATCATATGATCGCAACCGCTGCCATAGCCGCTTACGACCAATGGCTTTTCCGCCGCGAGCAATGCCGCCGCGATCTTCTCCGCAAGGGCCGACTCTTCCGGCGTTAATCCGGTAACGGGATCGGTGTCTGCCCCTAATACATGCGCCACCGCAAATCCCAGGCGGGCCAGTTGCTCCGGCGCGCCCCGGAATATGTCTTCCGCCAGCTCGTCCAGTTTCGTGGGCACGGTATGGAGAATGAAGAGCGGGCCATGTTGCTCCTGTACGGCCTCCCGCACGGCCGCATCCTGCCATTCTGCAAGATGTATCTGCTGCATGGCATCGGCTTCCGGCTTGTGCCGCACCGCCTGCCGGACAGCCAGCGCCAGCATGGGCGCGGTGTTGGTAAGGTCTTCCCCAAGAATCAACACAGCGTCCGCCTGGCCGGCTTCCTGTAACGACGGCGTACGCGCCGGCCCTTCACGGAGTATTTTCAATGCGAGCGAAGTATGGTCATGATCGGAATCCGACATCCCGAGGTAGAAATTATCTTCTCCCACCAGCAGCTTCAGGGCGAAGTTCGATTCCAGGCTGGCGCGCGGCGAACCGATACCGATGGTGCGCCCGTTCTTCAACCTGGCCGCTACCTGGTCCAGCACATGATCCTTGTTGACCGTACCGTTGGAATGCGGGCGAAAGGCTGGTTGCAGGATACGCTGGTCGCTGTTCACGAATTCGTATCCGTACCGGCCCCTGTCGCACAGGAAATACCCGTTCACCTCCCCGTTATACCGGTTGGCGATCTGCCGAAGGCTGCCGTAGCGCTCGCCGGCGCTCGTGTTACATCCCAATGAACATCCCTGGCAAACCGACGGCGCCCACGTCATATCCCATTTACGGGTATAATGCGATTTGAGGGTCTTGTCTGTAAAAACGCCGGTAGGGCATACCTCCGCGAGGTTGCCGCTGAACTCGCTTTCCAGCCGCCCGCTTTCGCAGCGCCCGAAATACACATGGTTGTGCGCGGCGAAAACGTTCAGGTCTTTCCCGCCCGCATAGTCTTTATAAAAACGCACGCACCGGTAACACTGGATGCAGCGGTTCATTTCATGGTTGAGGAACGGCCCCAGGTTTTGGTTCTCGTAGGTCCGTTTCGTGAAGCGGTAGTGACGGTAGGTATGGCCCGTCATCACCGTCATGTCCTGCAGGTGGCAGGAGCCGCCTTCATCGCATACGGCGCAGTCGTGCGGGTGGTTGGTCATGAGCCAGCCGATCACCTGTTCGCGGAAAGCCTTCGCGCCGGGGTCTTCCAGCGAGAGGCGGAGGTTGTCGCGCACGGGCTCCATGCACCCCATCACCAGGCGCCCCGTTTTATCGTCTTCGTCCTTAAAGACCTTCACGGCGCACTGCCGGCAGGCGCCCACAGAGCCGAGCGCAGGGTGCCAGCAGAAATAAGGAAGGTTCATTCCCAGTTGCAGCACTGCTTCCAGAATGTTGGCGCCGGGTTTCACCTCGTATGGTTTGTTATCGATGTAGATGGTCATATGTGATGGGTATGATGGAGGTGAGCGGATGCGGGATGGCCGGTTCCGGATCGTGGTACGGACAACGGTGTTCCCGGATATGTCTTTCAAAATCGTCCCGGAAATATTTAAGCGCGCTTTGCAATGGCTCCATCGCGCCAGGCGCCAATGCACAGAACGTATTGCCCGGCCCAAGCCATTCGGTATGCCGCAGCAGGAGCTCCAGGTCTTCTTCCCTGCCCCTGCCCTGCTCAATGGCCCAGAGCAGCTTTTCCGTCCACGGCAGGCCCTCGCGGCAAGGCGTACAAAAGCCGCAGGACTCCTGCGCGAAGAAGTGCTCCAGGTTATGAACGAAACCCACCGGGCAAGTCTGATCATCCAGCACCACCATCGTACCCGTGCCTAAGCGGCTGCCCGCCGCCGCTACGCCCGCGAAATCGAGCTGAATATCCATGTGCTTATCGATGAGGAAATCGGTCGATGCGCCTCCCGGCAATACGCCTCTGAAACCGAAGCCGTCTTTCATGCCGCCGGCATATTCTTCCAGCAGCTCGCGCATGGTAACGCCCATGGGCAGTTCCCAGGCGCCGGGTTTCCTGACGCGGCCTGACACCCCGTAGATCTTGGTTCCCCGTCAGCCGTACGGCTTAATGATTTGAACCAATCCGCGCCTTTATTGATGATATGCGGAATGAAAGACAACGTTTCCACATTATTCACGATCGTCGGCTTGCCGAACAATCCGGACACCTGCGGGAATGGCGGTTTGGCCCTTGGCGTGGCGCGTTTGCCTTCCAGGGAATTGAGCAGCGCGGTCTCTTCCCCGCACATATATCTCCCCACGCCGGTGTGCAAATGCATCTCCAGCGAATAGCCCGTACCGAGGATGTCTTTACCGAGATACCCCGCGTCATACGCCTCCGCAATCGCTCTGCGGATCACGTTCGCCGCGTCTTTATACGCCCAGCGCAGGAACACGAATGCTTCCGTCGCCTGTATGGCGTACGCCGATACGATCATACCCTCCAGCAGCTGATGGGGATTGCCTTCCAGGAGCCACCTGTCTTTGAAGGTACCCGGTTCCATTTCATCCGCATTGGCCACGAGGTATTTTGGCCCGGGAACGTCCATGGGCACAAAGCCCCATTTCATCCCCGTACTGAACCCCGCGCCGCCGCGCCCTTTCATGCCGGATTCCTTCACCAGGGCCGTCACCTCCGCCGGCTGCATATGGCGCACCGCCTTGCGCACGGCCTGGTAGCCGCCGATGGCTTCGTACTGGCGGATCTCCAGCGGCGGAAAGGTGATGTGTTGTGTGAGCGGTCGTTCCATATCAGGTATATTTTTCGAGTATGCCCGCCAATGCGGCGGGGTGTAAATCGCGATACAGGTCATTATCCACCATCAGCGCGGGTGCATGATCGCAGGTGCCGAGGCAGGGATTGGGCAGTAGCGTGAACCGGCCGTCCGGCGTCGTCTGCCCGTATCCGATCGCCAGCAGTCTGGTCAGCTCGGCATGGATGCCTTTGAGGCCCATGACGTAGCAGCTGATGCTGTCGCACAGGAGGATGATATGCCGCCCAACCGGCTGGCGGAAGATGAGGTTATAGAAGGTAGCCACGCTATCCACCTCTTCGGGGCTCATATCGAGGATATCCGCCACATCGCGTATACTTTCATCAGAAACCCAGCGCCGCTGCTCCTGGACGATCTTAAGGGCCTCTATGCAGGCCGCCTTTTTAATGGGCACCTGCCTTACCTCTTCTTCGATACGTTCTTTTTCTGTCATCGTTAACATAAGATGCGTTTTACCGGTCAATGTCTGCCAGCACGTAATCCATGGCGCCGAGGATAGACAACAGGTCAGCCACCGTATACCCGCGGCTGATGTACGGGATCATCTGCATATGCGCGAAAGAGGGTGTGCGCACGCGCACCCGGTAGGGCGCCGTGTTGCCGTCGCTCGTGAGGTAGTAACTGTTCCACCCTTTCGTGGCTTCGGTTACGATCATGGCCTCGCCGTTCGGGATCACGGGGCCCCAGGATACATGGAGGAAGTGATGGATGAGGGTTTCGATGTCCTGCATCGTGTATTGTTTCACCGGCGGTGTGGCCAGCGGATGATCGGATTTGTAAGGCCCTTCGGGCATGTTCTCCAGGCATTGCTCGATAATGCGCAGGCTTTCCCACATTTCCTGCACGCGCACCACGGCGCGGTCATAACAATCCCCGTTCTGCGCCGTGGGAATGTCGAACTCATAATTTTCATAACCGCTGTAAGGCCGTTTCTTGCGCATGTCCCACTCCAGGCCGCAGGCCCGCAGGTTAGGACCGGTTGCGCCCCAGTCGATGGCCTCTTCCAGCGAGAACACCCCGATGCCTACCGTACGTGCTTTGAACAGGGCGTTGCGCATGACCATTTTATCGTACTCCTTCAGCTTCTTCGGAAAGTACCGTACGAACTCCCGCACCAGTTTATCCCAGCCCTGCGGCAGGTCCTGCGCCACGCCGCCGATGCGGAACCAGTTGGGGTGCATGCGCCCGCCGCATACGGCTTCTATGATGTTGAAGATCTTTTCGCGGTCGGTGAACATGTAGAACACGGGCGACAGCTGCCCTACGTCCTGCGCGAAGGTGCCGTACCAGACGAGATGACTGGCGATGCGGAACAGTTCGCACAGCATGACGCGGATTACTTCCGCACGTTGCGGAATATGGATACCTGCCAGCTTTTCTACGGAAAGTAAATATGCGAGGTTGTTGTTGACGCCGCCGAGGTAATCGATGCGGTCTGTGTAAGGGATGTAGGTGTGCCAGCTCTGGCGTTCGCCCATTTTTCGGCGCCGCGGTGGTGGAAGCCGATATCGGGCACGGCGTCTACGATATCTTCGCCGTCGAGTTGGAGGATGATGCGCAGCACGCCGTGGGTGCCGGGGTGCTGGGGGCCGATGTTGAGGAACATGAAGTCGGAGTCGTCCGACTGCCGTTTAAGGCCCCATTCTTCCGGGTCGAACCGCAGGGCCTCCTGCTCCCTGTCTTCTTTTTCCGGAAACAATCGGAATGGCCCCATTTCGGTGGCCCGCCGGATGCTCCTTACGGAGCGGGTGCCCCTCCCAGGTGGTAGGCATTAAGATGCGGCGAAGCAGGGGATGCCCTTCGAAACGGATGCCGAACATGTCGTACACTTCCCTTTCATACCAATTGGCGGACGGCCAGAGATGGGTGATGCTGGGGTGGTGGGGAATTCTCCGCGGAGGACTACTTTAAGGCGGATAAAGGCGTTGCGCTCGAAGGAAAAGAGATGATAGACAAGGGTGAACTCACAGGTGCCGTTGTACTTACTTTTACAGGCACGCTCATCGATGGCCGTGAGGTCATAGAGCATGCGGTAAGGTTGATCCGCTTCACTGCGGAGGTACTCCAGTACAGGAATGATCTTCCCTTGTGGCGTCCAGATGGTGGGCGTCTCATCCCGGGTGAGCTGCTCGTGGAACAGCTGCTCGCCAAACCGGGAGCAGAGGGCAGAAAAGATGCTTGCAGGCATGTTGACGGTTTTGTGTATCCATGCGCCTGGCTGCTGGCTTTTCCAGTCTGTTTTACCCTTGCTTTAATGAGCTGTTGGTCGAAGTATCGGGTTTTGTATCAGTTATCAGATTTGTCAGATTCTTTCTTCCGGTTCATGCACCCTTCTACCTTTCTCCTCTCCCGCCGCTTTTGCAGCCCGCCGCGGATGCCCGCCGTGATGATGATGGTGGCCGATGAACTTACGGCCAAACTTCTCGCCTGCGCCTCTCAGTATGCTCTTCCCGTGCCCGAAGCACGCCACGTCGAAGTCATAGGTCGACAGTTTCTCCAGGCTGTGAACGCCTGCTTCATAGTCTTCGTAGAAGGTCGAATAACCCAGTCCGAAGAGGTTGTCGCAGGTATCTGCCGCAAAGAGTACGTTCCTGGCGCCGGGGAGGAAGTAAGCCAACTGCCCTTCGCTATGCCCGGGAACGTGCACTGCCTGGATACCGCCTGCGATGGGGAGCCAGTCGCCGTCTTCCACCAGGTGATCGATCCGGCAGGGCGTGATCGAGCCGGGCGCTTTGGCGATGAACATCCGGTAGATAAGGCGGTTCACCATACCCGTGAAAAAGGGTTCTCCGGCTTCGGGATATACCCGGCTTCCACCCACTTCTTCTCGGCCGCATGCATATATACCCTCGCGCCCGTAATGGCTTTCAGATCGGCGGCGCTTCCAGAATGGTCCGGATGGCTGTGGGTCAGCAGGATGTTTTTCAAATCATCCGGCTCCCGGCCGATGGATTGCAGCAGCTCCAAAATAAGGCCGCTGCTATCGGGCTCTCCAGTGTCTATGAGCGTCAGTTTCTCGTCTTCGATGAGGAAAGCGTTCGACTTCCCTAAATTCAGTTCATAGACATTCTCGGTGATCCTTCGGATACTCATGCATTCAGATTGTAGGTTGATATATTGCGACGGAAGGCGATCCCTTTCAGATCTCGTCCGGCGTCTTGAATTCGGTCATATTCTGTCGCTTCTCGCGGAAGCGGTCTTTCATCGATTCCTTATCGGGCCGTATCACTCCCTGGTCGCCGATGGTCCAGCTAAGCGGACGGAGCTCTTTCCCTACTGATTCCTGCAACAGCAACAGGCCATGCATGAATGCGTCGGGACGTGGCGGGCACCCGGGAACATATACATCCACAGGCAAAAACTTGTCTACCCCTGCACCACGCTGTAAATATCATACATCCCGCCTGAATTTGCACAGCTCCCCATAGAAATAACCCAACGCGGCTCCATCATCTGTTCATATAGCCGCTGGATGATAGGCGCCATTTTGATAAATACCGTACCTGCAATGATCATCACATCCGCCTCACGGGGGTACCGCGTATCACTTCCGCGCCAAAGCGCGCCAGGTCGTACTTGGGCGTCATGCCGGTGGCCATTTCCACGAAGCAGCACGACAAGCCAAAGTGGAACGGCCACATGCTGTTTTTCCGGCCCCAGGCCACCAGGCGTTCTACGGATGTGAGCATGACGCTTTGTTCTACGGATGCTTCCGCCGAATAATTCCCATTAGTACGGGGCGCAGCTTCTTTCGGCTCAGTTAACCACCACTTCATGGCTGTCGGTTTTAGGTGGAAGGGATGCGGACGTCGATTTCATTTTCCGGAACGCTCTTAGGATCTTCTTGCCGTCCGGCCCGAAGTCAAGCGCTCCGTTGCGCCATTCGTAGATCAATACGACGAGCAGGATACCGATGAATACCGATACCCCGACGAAGCCGGCCCATCCGAGCTCTCCGAACGCGATGGCCCAGGAGATCACGAATACGGTCTCGATGTCGAAGATGACGAACAACATGGCTACAAGGTAGAATTGGGATGGGAAGCGGAGACGCGCGGAGCCGGTAGATAAAATACCGGCCTCATAAGCTTCGCCTGTAGAGCGGTCTTTATGGCGCTGGCCCAGCAGGTAGGACAGACCCGGATCGCCAGTACCAGCAACAGTACGATGGCGCCAAATACGAGGAATGGCCAGGTCGGGTGCATAACGTTGTTTTACGGGTTCATCTGCGGGTTACCCGGATGTCGGCGGTGGAGGCGCCACATCCGTCAGATGCAGGCCATAAAACAATTTACAACGCCGGGGATGTGGCTGTCTGATGTGTTGTAACTAATCCTTAATGATGTGTGCCGGTAATATAGCACTCCAGGTTTTCAATGATGTGTTTCTGTTCGTCCATGATATACTTCACTACATCCCCGATGGAGACAATGCCGATGAGTCTTCCTCCGGCATCCACCACCGGCAAATGCCGGATTCTTTTGTCTGTCATTTTGCACATGCAGTTCTCGATCGTCTCGTCTTCACAGACGGTGATCGGATGCTCCGTCATGATCTCGCGGATCGTGGTCTCCTTCGAGGCACGCCCCTTCAAAATCACCCTGCGCGCATAATCGCGCTCGGAAAATATGCCCATAAAATGATCCTTATCTACGACGGTGAGGGCTCCTACGTTCCGGTCCACCAGCACCTTAAGGGCTTCATAAACGGTGCTGTCGGGATGAACGGAATAAACTGCGTGACCTTTGCCCACCAAGATGTCTCTGACTCTCCCCATGGTAAGCTGTATTTAAGTTGAACAATAACGTGTGCGAAAAACCTACTTTAAGTTAACTTTTTTAATCCGATAAATCAAAAAGATGAAAGAAAAAAGCCGCCAACTAATTTGAGACTCTATCTATCACCACTACCTTATAGTTATTTACACGTGAAGATTTTTAACCCGATGTTAATTCCCACTGCTACCCGCTTTCCATTCTACACCATTCCGTTCCCATAATCAGTCATGACCGCAAAACAAAAGGCCGGCTTAACCGCCGGCCCTTTGCATATCGTATGGATACCTGATTATATGTTTTGCTTCTTCAGCTCATTTACCGCATGATCCACCGCACGGGCCGTCAGCGCCATGTAGGTGATGGATGGGTTCTGACAAGCGGAGGATGTCATGCAGGCGCCGTCTGTGATATACACGTTCTTCGCCGCATGCACCTGGTTGAAACCGTTGAGCACCGAGGTCTTTGGATCTCTTCCCATGCGCGCCGTGCCCATTTCATGGATACAGTGGCCCGGAGGCGGCATATCATCGCTGGCGCCCACGTTTTTGAAGCCTGCTATCTCGAGCATCTCCCGCGCGTTCTCCAGCATATCCTTACGCATGGCCAGTTCGTTATCGCGGAACGTACAGTCGATATCCAGTGTGGGATTACCCCATTTGTCGGTTTTCGTTTTATTCAGGCGTACGGTATTGTCTTCATATGGCAAATGCTCGCCCCATGCGCCGATCCACATGCCCCAGGTTCCCGCTTCTGTATTCGCTTCCTTGAGTTCCGCGCCGATACCGTCGAACGTAGAAGCCCTTCCGCGCGAAGCGCCGCCCTGGTAACCGTAACCGCGCACAAAGTCTTTGCGGTCCGTATTGCCGCCGATATTGCGGAAACGGGGATGTAGATACCGTTGGCCCTTCTGCCGTAGACATACTTATCCTCGAATCCTTCATAGGTGCCGCTGGCGCCAACACCGAAATGGTGGTCCATCAGATTGCGGCCTACCTGGTCGCTGTCGTTCCCGAACCCGTTGGGGAAACGGTTGCTCACCGAATTCAGCAGGATGAAGGTAGTGCCGAGCGTGGAGGCATTGAGGAAAATGATCTTTGCGAAGTACTCCGTAACCTCTTTCGTCTCCGCATCCATGATGCGTACGCCTTTAGCCTTCTGCGTGCCTTCGTCATACAACACCTCCAGTACGATGGAATGCGGCCGCAACGTCATATTGCCGGTCTTAGCCGCCGCAGGCAATGTAACCCCGTTGCTGCTGAAATACCCGGTAAAGGGGCAACCTCTTGCACATTGGTCGCGGTATTGACAGGGCCCTCTCCCATTGTGTTCTTCGGTAACGTGCGCGCAACGGCCGATCGTCATGATCCTGTCCTTGTATTGCTCCTTAATCCGGGCGGCTACGTGCTTTTCCAGGCAGTTCATCTCCATGGCTTTGAGGAAGTGGCCATCCGGCAGCTGGGGCAGGTTTTCGGCCTGACCGCTGATCCCGATATACTTCTCTACATAGCTGTACCAGGGCTCAATATCCTTGTAGCGCGGATGGGCCAGTCCACCCCATGCCCGTCTTTGGCATTGGCGCCGAAGTCGATATCGCTCCAGCGGTACACCTGCCGCCCCCACATGAGCGATCTCCTCCTACATGGTTGCCGCGCAGCCAGTTGAACGGTTTGATCTCGTTATAGGGATTCTCTTTATCATTCACCCAGAAATGCTGCGTAGACTCGTCGAAGGCATAGCAGCGGCTCTGGATGGGATGGTTCTCATTCATTTCACGGGTGAACTTCCCGTGGTGTGGAAAGTCCCACGGCGCCCAGTTGGCCGTGGTATAGTCCTTCACGTGCTCAACGTTCCTGCCTCTTTCCAGCACGAGGGTCTTAAGCCCTTTTTCGCACAGCTCTTTGGCTGCCCAGCCACCGCTGATGCCCGATCCTACCACGATGGCATCGTAGGTACTTTCGGCTGCGGCTTTGATGTTTAGGTTCATGTAGCGTGGGTTTTAAACAGGAAAAGCCGCACAGAACGCGGCTTTTCCTTCAATAGTTATGCCTTATCAGAATGATCAGAGGTTACCTTTCTTCAGCTCGTTCACGGCATGATCGGCCGCGCGGGCGGTCAGCGCCATGTAAGTGAGGGAAGGGTTCACGCAGGATGCGGAAGTCATGGCGGCGCCGTCTGTCACGAATACGTTCCTGGCGCCATGCACCTGGTTGAATTCGTTGAGGATAGACGTTTTAGGATCGCGGCCCATGCGTGCGGTACCCATTTCGTGGATCGCCATACCGGGCCAGGAGCCGTTGTCGTACGTCTTCACATTCTTCACGCCCGCGGCTTCCAGCATTTCGGCCGCGTCGTTCATCATGTCTTTGCGCATCTTCATTTCGTTTTCCTTGAACTCCGCATTGAAGCGCAGCGTGGGCTGGCCCCATTCGTCCTTCACGGAAGTATCGAGGGTAACGAAGTTGTCTTCGTAAGGGAGACATTCGCCAAAGCCGCCGATGCCCATGCTCCATTTGCCGGGTTCGGTGAGCATTTCCTTGAAATCTTTACCCACGCCCATTTCCGCGATGCCGCGGCTCCATCCGCTGCGCGAAGCGCCGCCCTGGTAGCCGAAGCCACGCAGATAATCGCGCTTGTCTCCGCCGATGTTGCGGTAACGGGGATATAGATACCGTTTGCACGGCGGCCATAGAAATACTTATCGTCGTACCCTTCCATAGTACCGGAAGCGCCGGTGCGGAAGTGGTGGTCCATCAGGTATTTACCCAGTACGCCACTGTCGTTGCCGAAGCCGTTTGGGAAGCGTTGGCTGATGGAATTCATCAGCACAAAGGTAGAACCGAGCGTGGAACCGTTCACGAAGATAATCTTGGCGAAGTATTCGATATGTTCTTTGGTATTCTTATCGATCACGCGCACGCCCGTGGCTTTGCCCGCTTTATCGTCATAAATGATGCTGTTCACGATGGAATCGGGGCGCAGCGTGAGGTTGCCGGTAGCAACTGCAGCTGGCAGCGTAGACGACTGGGTGCTGAAATAGCCGCCGAACGGACAGCCGCGGCTGCACAGGTTCCTGAACTGGCATTTGGTACGGCCGGGCAGGTCTTGCGTAATGTTGGCGACACGGCCCATGATGAATTTACGGCCACCGAAGGCTGCTTCGATCTTGCCTTTCACGTCTTTCTCCACGCAGTTCATTTCCATGGGCGGCATGAAGATGCTGTCTGGCAGCTGGGGCAGGTTCTCCGTGGTACCGCTGATACCTACGAATTTCTCTACGTATTCGTACCAGGGCTTAATGTCTTTATAACGGATAGGCCAATCCACAGCGATGCCGTCTTTGAGGTTGGCTTCGAAGTCGAGGTCGCTCCAGCGGTAGCTCTGACGGCCCCACATGATGGATTTACCGCCTACGATATCGGGGCGGTACCAGTCGAAGCGTTTATCTTCCTGGTAGGGCGATTTACTATCGTTGATCCAGTATTTTTCGTTGTGTTCCGAGTAGGGATAGTCGCGGCTGAGTTTCTCGTGCGACTGGCGCTGATCCTGGTAATGCGGCCGCGGTGCGGGAATTCCCAGGGGTCTTTGGTGGCGGTTTCGTATTTGCCGTGCTCCAGGTTATGCCCGCGTTCGAGCATCAGCACTTTGAGTCCTTTTTCTGTCAGCTCTTTGGCAGCCCATCCGCCGCTCACGCCGGAACCGATAACGATGGCGTCATACGTATGCTGGTCCTGCGCTTTTATGTTCAGGTTCATGTTGTTTCAGTTTTTAAAAATGTGGAAAACGGGTTACGCCCAGGCGCGGTCGCCTTTTTATAGTCTACACAGCCTTCGTAGCGGCCGGGCACGGCGATATAGCGCAGGGCTTCGGTGGCGCCGGGCTTCGACGTGAAATAGCCGAGCAGGGTCAGCTCTTTCATGTACTGGAAGTAGTGAACGGGATCGTCTTTCTGTTTGTTCTCGCGTTTATTGTAATCCACACGCTCCTTATCGATGGCGGTGAGCAGTTCGGTGCGTTGCTCCGGCGTGATCTCGAGGAACACTTTGCCGCCGAATTTCTTCTTGCTTTCCTCGTTGATTTTGTTCAGTCCTTCTTCGAAAACCTTTTGCGCCTTTTCATCATAGCAATCGTTGACCATGGTCACGATGAAGTCCTGCACGCCGGCGGCTTTCGCACCGGGCGTATTAGTGGCAGGAATGATGGTTTCGGAGATCTCTGCGAGGAGTTCTTTTGTTTCGGGCGTTTGTAAAGTATATGTGGCCGGCCTGGATTTGCAACCCTCCAGTGCCGCTAACGTGGAAGCGGAAAGCGCGGTACCCATAAGTATCGCTACATTCCTGATGGCATCTCTTCTGTTCATAATAGTAAATTGATTTGACCTTTGTGGAAAAATCCAAAAAAATGCGAGAAAGCAAAATAATTTGACCCTCAGGCCCAAATAATGTGTAGAAATGACGCGAAGAGGGCAAATATCAGATCACGATCAGCGGATTTGCTGGTACTTTTTCCTATGAACCTGCCGCCACCCTCCTGACAAACCATTTCGTGACAATACGCTGTATGAGAATCGGCTATATACTCCTGACCCTTAGTGAATTACCGCTCTTCCTTCGCTTATCCTTCGCTCATCCTCCATCTATGTTCGGTGTTAGCAAGGGTTTGACGGTACTTAAGCGAAGGATAAGCGAAGGATAAGCGAAGGATAAGCGATGTTTAATGATTTGTGAAAAGCGAAAAGGCCCGGCTTTAAACCGGGCCTTTCTAAAAAAGTATATGCGTAGGAGATCAGTTCGTATTCTGCGTACGGGTAGTTGGAATATGCGCCACGGCAGGTTCCACTACGGGTGCGGTATACACATATTTACCCTGTGCGTTTACCATCACTACGGGCATTTTACGCGTCTTCTCGAAGTAGTCATAGGCATTCTTCAGGTTCAGCCAGAACTTCTGGGAGTCATTGTCGGCCAGCGAAACGCTACCCAGGTAATCCATGCTGCGGGCGTTGCCGAAACGAACGGGGAACACATGTACCGGGATGAAGTCCTGGCCCGCGTTCTTGGCGTGTACGGCCATTACATACACTTCGGAGATGTACTCGTCGGTAAGCGGGATACAGCCGATAGTGAGGCAGGAACCGTGGATATAGATATCGCCCCCGGTTTCTTCTGGTCGCTGAGCATGCGGTCCGAATAATTCGGGTAATTGATGCCCAGGCTCAGGTGAAAGCTGGAGTTCGGATTGAAATCATTGATGTAGTAGAAACCTTCCGGCACCTGGCGGTCGCCCTCCTTGCGTTTGGGTCCCATTTTACCCGAAAGGGAGCAGACACGGTAAGTCTTTACAAGGGTAAAGGTGTCTGCCGGGCTGTTGCGGGCCCAGATCTCCAACTCACTGTCCAGCTTAAAGCTGCGGATGTAGAGTTGTTTTGCCGGCCATGCGAGGCCTTTTTTGGCGAATTCTTTCTTAATGCTCTCCTCCTTCTCACGGAACGCTTCCCCTACTCTCGGGAATAGTTTCTGATTCTCGAGGAAGGATTGCTGTGCGTGGGCGCTAAAGCCGCCGAGGAGGGATAAAATACCGATGAATAACCGCTTCATATCTAGTCTGTCTTACCAATTCATGCCAGAAAATAATATGCCAGGTAGAATAATATAAATGCAAAAATAACATATATTATCGAACCTACCTTCCTGTTGGCAAATCTTAATACATAATGCCGGTTCCCGGCGAAAATCAGGTAGGCGGTCAATAACTGCATAACGCCTGCCAAAATGAAAAGATAGCCGAATAAGTCTCTTAATTCCATAAATATTAACGCCAAATTTAACTATTTAGTGGGTAAAAGCCTACCGTATTTGAAAATTTCGCCCTACAGCCGTTGCCTTGTCATGAAAATTGCTATTTTTAGCGGTACACGTTACAAACCAAGGGTTTCCAGTATAAATAAACAGTGGAATGGTGAAATTTCCCGGACATGACGAAATATCGGCAGCGATAGAACCGCTTTTTCACCGGTATTATCCCCGCCTGTGCGAGTTTGCTTTCCGGTACCTGCAAGACGAGGCACTGGCGGAGGACGTAGTACAGGACGTGTTCGTACTGCTTTGCGAGCGCTCCGGCCTGCTGCCCGCCGAAGAGACCGCCTGCAAAACTATCTGTATGCCGTAGTCCGTAACGCATGCTTCAACCGCCTCCGGCACCTGAAAGTCGTGCACCGGCACCAGGACGAACAGCTCCGCACGCAACCCTTCTCCTCTCCGGAAGTATTGGAGACCATCATCAGCACGGAAATGCTCGCCGCCATGGAAGCAGCCGTAGCCGCGCTCCCGGAAGGTTGTGCCGCCGTATTGCGCAAAAGCTATGTCGAAGGCCTCTCCAACGCCGAGATCGCCACCGCCCTTCAGATATCCATCCATACCGTTAAAAGCCAGAAACAAAGAGCGTTGTCACTCCTGCGCGACCGCCTGGGACCAGGATTCGTTTTCCTCCTCTATTTCTTAAGATGAAAAATGCAATCGGTTGAATGGAAGCCGTTTGCAGATAATTTGAAAAAAACCGCCCCAACGTTCCATTCTTTTTCATCCACAGCGTGTAGTATAGACATGACCGAGCCAACTACTGATTGGGAGGACTTACCATTCCGCGCCGCCAGGCTTTTGCATAAGCAGCACCTGGGGCACATTACAGACGCAGAGCTAGCGGAGCTGGAAACGCTCCTCGGCGCCCCCTGCGCAACAAACTCCTGGCCGAGCTCCGGGACGCGCCGGCCCTGGAGGCCCGCATCCAACGGCTCCACCGTTTTAGCCAACAGGCAGCCTGGCAGCACGTACTCGATAAGCGGACGGCACGGCGCAGCCGCACTAACCGACAACGCCTTTCCTGGGCCGCTGCGGCTGCCATCACCGGAATTGCCGCGCTGGCCTGGTTCCTGTCCGGCCGCAGCCAACAGGATGCAAATACCCGTATCGTGGCAGACGACCGCTTCGGATATGAAAACGATGTGCTTCCCGGTTCTGCACGCGCCGCGCTGATCCTGTCCAACGGCAAAACCATCCAGCTGCAGGACGGCGACTTCCAGCTGGAAGAACAAGACGGCACCCGTCTGCATGGCGACAGCGGTGCGCTTCGGTATGACGATGCCCATCTCAGCTCCGGGGATGCCACGCTATATAATACCCTCCGCGTCCCTATCGCCGGCACCTACCGGATCGTATTGCCCGATGGCACTGCCGTATGGCTCAACGCAGCGTCCGAGTTACGATTCCCGGTACGTTTTAACGGCGACCGGCGGACGGTAGCGCTCCGGGGCGAGGGTTACTTCGAAGTGGCGCCCGATGCGCAAAAGCCCTTTAGCGTAACCGCCAACGGCGATACCATACAAGTACTTGGCACTTCCTTCAATATATCCGCCTACGAACCGGCACGCACCACTACCACGCTGGTATCCGGCAAAGTGGCGGTAGCGGCGCCTAAAGGGAGGAAAGCGCTGGAGCCCGGCCAACAAGCGGTTTCGACGCCCGCATCGGTCAGGGTATCCGCAGGCGATATGGAAAAAGCGATTGCATGGAAGAACGGGTATTTTTATTTCAGTAATGAAAGCCTTCCGGATATCATGGAGCAGCTCTCCAGATGGTATGGCGTCTCGGTATCTTATGAAGAAAAAGTAAACCCCGGCGTTCATATCGGGGCAGCATCAGCCGGGAAGCCAGCCTGGGTGAAGTCCTGGAACAATTGCAGTTGCTCAGCGGCCATCGCTTCAGCATCCGGGGCCGCGAGCTGATCGTGGGGCCTAAAGGCAAATAACCAACAACAACCAAATCACTATCACCAAATCTAAATAGCCATGAACAAACACGTACGTCCCTTTTCCTGACAACCGCCATGCATGAAAAAACCGGAAGCGCACCACCGCCCCGGTTCCGGCATGAAGCCACGTTAGCATTTCACAATGATTATTCAATCCTAACTCTGTAAAACTATGCAATTCCAAATTGCGGGCAAAACATGCCGGCCAGGCGCCGCACACCCATGTTCAGCCGGCCCGCTAATCCAGAAAGTCATGAAAATCACTTTCGCGCTACTCTTTGTTTTTTCTGTCGGAGTATATGCCTCCGGCAGTGCGCAGTTGATTACACTGTCCGTCAAAAACATGCCGCTGCGGGAGGTCTTCTCCGCATGAAGCAGCAGACGGGCTATCATTTCCTGTACCAGGAAGAAGCGCTTTTGCATACGGACCCGGTGACGTTGGACATTAAGTCGTCGCCCCTGACCGATGTGCTCAAACGCATTCTCCCATCCCGCGCGCTCGATTTCCGCATCAGCGGCCGCAACATCACCGTGCTGCGCACCGCCGCCGCTGAAGTCAGGAGGAATATTGAAGTACGCGGCACCGTCCGCGACTCCGGCTCAGTATTGCAGGGCGTGACCGTGACAGTAAAAGGCAGCCGGCCCATCATCGGCACGGCTACAGACGCCAATGGCCGCTTTATCCTCGATGTGCCGGAAAACGCCGTACTGGAGTTCAACTTCATCGGATACGTGGCCCAGGAGATCGCCGTGGCTGGCAAAACCAACATCGATGTCCTACTGCTCCCCGACACCAAAGGCCTCGGTGAAGTAGTGGTAGTCGGTTTTGGCAAACAGAAGAAATCGAGCCTTGTCAGCAGCATCAGCACCGTGCGCGGCGAACAGCTCCGCATGCCTAACCGCAGCCTCAGCAACAACCTCGCAGGGCAGGTACCCGGCCTTATCGCCGTACAGCGTTCCGGCGAACCGGGATATGACAACGCCGAATTCTGGATCCGCGGCGTAAGCTCGTTTGCGGGCGGTACCAGTCCGCTGGTACTGGTAGACGGCGTTCCCCGCAGCATGAACGACATCGAGCCAGATGAGATCGAAACCTTTACCCTGCTGAAAGATGCTGCGGCTACGGCTATCTATGGCGCCGAGGGCGCTAACGGGGTTATCCTTATCACCTCCAAGCGCGGAACCGCACAGAAAACGCGCATCACCTACCGCGGAGAATACAGCCAGCTGAAACCTACCCGCAGGCCGCGCTTCGCCAACTCGTTCGACTATCTGTCCCTTTATAACGAAGCCCTCTCCAACGAAGGCCGCGATCCGGCATTCAGCGAAGAAGTGCTGGCCAAATATAAATCCGGTGAAGACCCGGACCTGTATCCCAGCAGCAACTGGTGGGATCTGCTCATGCGCGATCATACCAACAACACCCGCCATACCCTCAACTTTCGGGGCGGCGGCGAGCGCATGCGTTTCTTCGTATCGGGCGCGTATTTTGGAGAGAGCGGGCTTTATAAAGTAAACCAGGACTACAACAACAACGCTGGCCTCAAACGTTACAACCTGCGCAGCAACATCGACCTGGACGTTACCAAGACCACGCTTATCCGCGTAGACCTCAGCGGGCAATACCTGCAGACCAATTACCCGGGCTTCGGCGCCACGAACCTTTTCGAGCGTTTCTCCCGCATCCCGCCGCACTTGTTCCCCGCCGTATATTCCGATGGCACACTCGCCGGGCACGACGCAGAATTCCAACAAACTCAATCCTTATAACCAGCTGGTAGAATCCGGCTATCAGAAAGAATGGAGGTCGGCCATACAGTCGAGGGTAGATATCGAGCAGAAACTGGACATCATCACGACCGGGCTGAAAATACGCGGCGCCATCAGCTACGATGCCAACTCCACCTACCGGATGACGCGCCTTAAGACGCCTTCCACTTACTTTGCCACCGGCCGCGATGCAGACGGCAAGCTCATCTACCGGCAGATCAGCAATGGCACGCCCTTCGGCGAACCCATCGAAGGCAGTTCCGGCAACAAGAACATCTATATGGAAGCCGCGCTTAACTACGACCGGACCTTCGGCAAACACGTTGTGAGCGCTATGGCACTCACCTATCAGAAGGAGAGCCAGCTCCAGACAGACGCCCTCGCTTACCGCAAGCAGGCGTACATCGGAAGAACGGTATATACCTACGACGGGCGCTATTCCATTGAAGCCAATTTCGGCGTAACGGGCAGCGAGAACTTCTCGGAAGACAACCGCTATGGGTTCTTCCCTGCGGTTGGCCTGGCCTGGAACGTGGCCAACGAGCCCTTTTTCCCCGAGTCCATGCGGCAGGCGGTGGGCAACCTCAAACTGCGGGCATCCATCGGGCGTACCGGTAACGACAACGTGACCTCCAACCGCTTCATGTACCGCCCTACCTTTGCGGACGGCACCGGCTACAACTGGGGCATCGGCAGTTCAGGCGCGCTGAATGGCGTGGGCAACGGACTCGTGGAAGGCCGCTTCTCCTCTCCTAACCTGGGTTGGGAGATCGAAGTGAAAAAGAACTTCGGCATAGACGTATCGCTGTTCAACGGCGCGATCGACTTCCAGGTGGATTACTTCAGCAATCGCAGAACGGACATCCTCCTGCAGCGCCGCACCATCTCCGGCATCGCCGGGTTCCGGCAGGCGCCGTGGCAGAACTTCGGAGAAGTGACCAACAAAGGGATCGACGGCAGCCTGAACCTTCGCCGCACCTTCGGTGAAGTAACGGTGTCTGCCCGCGGGAACCTGACCCTGGCGCGCAATAAGATCATCGAATATGATGAGATCCCCAACTTTATCCCCTGGATGAATATTACCGGGACCCGCCTCAATGCGCTGAACAACCTCTTGCTGGCCGACGGGCTCTTTACCGATGCCGACTTCGACATCTCCGTGGATCCGGATGGTAAGAAAACATATACCCTGAAAAGTGGTATTCCCAAAACGAACTATGTTTCCAGCGTCATGCCAGGCGATATCAAATTCAAGGACCTTAATGGCGATGGCGTGATCGATGATTTCGACCGCGTGAAAGACGCCGCCAACCCCACCGTACCCGAACTGATCTATGGCTTCGGCTTCAACGCGGAATGGAAAGGCTTCTACGCCAGCCTGTTCTTCCAGGGCGCGGGGCGCGTTTCCGTGAACATTAACGACCAGGCGAATGCCTTTATGCCCTTCCACTGGGGATCGACGAGAGCAACGTGCGGATGGAAGTGGTGGAAAGCCGGTGGACGGAAGCCAATCCTTCGCAGGATGTATTCTTCCCCGCCTGCGCGTAACTGAAATGGGCAATACCAATACCCAGAGCACCTGGTGGGTACGGGACGGTTCCTTTATCCGCCTGAAAAATGTGGAAGCGGGCTATAACTTCAATTCCCGTCTTATCTCCCGCGCCAAGATGCGCGCCGCCAGGCTCTACATCATGGGGAACAACATCGCCCTGTGGGATCATGTGGGCGTGTACGACCCTGAGCTCGGCAACAGCGCCGCCGGTACGCGTTATCCCATCCCCAGCACCTGGACGGCTGGTTTAGAGATCACCTTTTAAATGAATCGCAGACATGAAATATATTTTCCGATCACTGATCATTACCATTACCGCGCTATACGCCCTCGCCTGTAACAAAAGCTACCTAGATGTATCAAAGGAGCTGGCGGAAGAACGGGATCTGCAAAGATATTCTCCACGCCCGCAGACGTACGGAAGTGGCACCGCAATATCTACTCCGGTATTCCCAATATGGCCAACTATAGCCGAAACGACCTGACCGGCCTGGACAATCCCTGGCTGCGGATGACGGACGAACTGAAAGTCCTTCAGGTAACGGAATGGAACCTGGCGCCCTACACCGTGAGCCACTCTCAATTCTCCCGGTGGTCGCTTTACCAGCTGATCCGCCAGGCCAACGTTTTCATGGCGAATGCCGTCGAAATTCCCCGTACGGGAGAGGCCGATTTCATCTCCGCCGAAGAGCTCGCGGAACTGAAAGTACAGGCCAGGTTCCTGCGCGCTTACTATCATTACCTGCTGTTCGAACTGTACGGCCCTGTGACCATCATGACCGATATAGCAGACCCTAACAGCCGGAACCTCGACTTCGCGCGCAACTCGGTAGATGAGGTGGTTGATTTCGTATATAAGGAACTGACCGAATGCGCCGCAGAAATGAAGGACCCGGATATCAGCAACCAGCAACTGCTGGCGGTACCGACCAAAGGCACTGCGCTGGCCGTGAGGGCCAGGCTCATGATGTATGCGGCGAGCCCGCTGTTCAACGGCGGTTACCCGGAAGCGGTAGCGCTGACGAACAAAGACGGCAAAAAACTTTTCCCCGCAGCTGACGCCGGCAAATGGCAGAAAGCCCTTGACGCCGTGAAGGCCTTCATCGACTACGCCGACGCTGGACATTACGAACTGCACCGCGAACTGACCAGCGGCACATACGATCCTGACAAGAGCCTGTACGAGTTGCACATGAAATACAACAAAGAGATCATCTTTGCCCGTTCAGACGTGAATTGGGGGACAGTGCCCAATGCGGGCGTAGACGGATGGTCTGTCCCCAGGGGCGCACGCGGCGGCAGCGCGGCAACAGGCTACCTGGCCGCTACGCAGGAACTGGTGGATGCATTTTTCATGAACGACGGATTACCTATCGGTGAGTCTCCCAATTACAGCGAATCAGGCATGTCGGAAGCGGAGAAGACCCTACGGGCCGCACCCAACCCGGCACCTACCGGATGTACGTAGGCCGCGAGCCGCGCTTCTACCAGGCGATCTTCTATAACGGCCGCCGCTGGCATGTCGGCAACGAACAGATATTCTTCAACCGCGGCGGCAACAGCGACAACAGCGCCCAGGATCATTCCCGCACCGGATACATCTTCTACAAAAAGCTCAGCAAACGTGTATACAACCAGGGCTCCAATCCGAAAAGCGAATACCGTCCGGGTATCATTTTCCGCCTGGCGGAGTTTTACCTGTTGTATGCCGAAGCGCTGAATGAAGTGACGCCTGCCGATCCCAATATCATCACGTATATAGACCGGGTAAGAAGCCGCGCCGGCATTCCTTTGCTGGCAGACATCAAGCCCGGCATCCGCGGCAACCAGGCCGCACAACGGGAGGCTGTCCGCGCGGAGATGCGGGTGGAACTGGCCGGTGAAGGGCAACGTTACTTCGACGTGCGTCGCTGGATGATCGCCGAAGCGCCATCGGGTAAAGGGGCCCAGGAGGGCCATATTACGGCATGGACATGAACGCCCCTACGCTGGAAGGATTCTACAAACGCACGCGTATCGAAAACCGCGGATGGAACAAAGCCATGTATCTCTACCCCATCCCGCTGAACGACATACAGAACAGCCGGCTCCTTGTACAAAATCCCGGATATTGATAAAAACGTTTAATTATCTTCAGGATATGCAATCCCTTCTACTGCTGGCCGCCCTCATGGGCGGCCTCTCATCCGCCAACATCCCTCCCGCAGACACCAGCGGCTATACGCTCATCTGGAGCGATGAATTCTCCGCCAACGGGCGCCCTGATCCCTCCAAATGGGATTACGAGCGCGGTTTCGAACGGAACCGGGAACCGCAGTGGTACCAGCCCGGCAACGCCTCCTGCAAAGACGGCTTCCTCACCATCACCGCCCGCAAGGAACGCGTTCCCAATCCTGACTATGACCCGGCCTCCAACGACTGGAAAAAGAACCGCCAATACGCGGAATACACTTCCACGTCCATGATCACCCGGGGCAAGTTCCACTTCAAATACGGCAGGGTCACCATGCGGGCTAAAATCGACGTACGCAAAGGCAGCTGGCCCGCCTTCTGGATGTTGGGCGCCAACCGTGCCAACGGCGGATGGCCCGCCTGCGGGGAAGTAGACATCATGGAATTTTACCGCGGCAACCTCCTGGCCAACGCCTGCTGGCAGGGCGAAGATAAAACCACCTGGGACGAGACCAAACATCCCGTAGCAGCCTGGGGCGGCGAAAGTGGGCGGACCAGTTCCATGAATGGGAACTGGTCTGGGATGAAAACAGCATGGTCATTTCAGTAGATGGGAAAGTCCTCAATACCATCGACGTATCCCAGGCAAGGAACGCCCGCAGGGGCAACCTGCCTTTCCGGGAAGACTTCTTCCTGCTGCTCAACGTAGCCCTCGGGCAAGGCGGCGAGGAGATTCCCGATGCGCATATCCCCTCCCATCTCGTGGTGGATTATGTGCGGGTATACCAGCGCAATTCCTGACCAAACCTGGCTTAAATACAAAGGGATGACCGCCGGTCATCCCCTTTCTTATTGCTTCAGGCGTGCATCAAATCTTTATAAAGATCTTCTTCCGGTACATGCGGTACAAAATGAACCACTCCAGCGCCAGCACGAACGCGCCCTGCACCAGCGTTGCATACGCCTCCCCCAGACCAGGTTATACTCCCGCCCCAGGTGAATGAATAACGACTCCCGCAGGAAGCCGCCCATTCCGTCGGCAATCACGTAAGCGGCGATAGAATTCATTCCGATCACCGTCAGGAAGAAGAAGCCGGATTTATAACCTGCCACATCAGCGATCCAATAAAAGAACGCAAGGAACAGGAAACAGCCCCGCCGCTGGCCAGCGTCCAGGCGGGCGTCCAGATGCGTTTTACTACGGGATTGACGCCAGTAACATGTAGCAGCAGCCCGATCACCAGCAACCCGATGCCTGCGTACAGGAAGAAACGGATGCGCTGTGCCGGCCTGCGGTCCGATTGGAGGATATCGCCCGCGAAAGTGCCCAGTATCATCGTACCCAGCGTAGGAATAAAGCTCAGGGTAGCATATCCCCTCCATTGAACAGGAAAGGCGCCTGCCGCGGGAAGAGGTTAAGGAACCAGGTATCGAATGCCCAGGCGAGGTTGGTGTTCTTGTTCCAGTGCGCGGCAAACCCATCGAAGTTATGCTCCCAGCCGGCAGGTACACCCGGACCGGCAGCCACCGGCAGCGGGTACAAAGCAAACGCCAGCCAGTAAGTGAACAGGATGGCGGCGCAGGCGATGATGCGGGTCCGCATGTTCACGAATCCCAATGCAAACAGGAAGGGATAACCCAGGCCGATCATGGTCAACGTGTCTTCGAACGTGAAGTTGGTCCGCTCCGAATGCATGGATCGCAGGAAGATCCCCAACGCGATCAATATCAGCGAACGCACCAGCGTATGCCGCCAGAGCTGTAAGAGGCTGTCCCCTTTCGCCAGGCGCCCCGCCATGGAAAACGGCAGCGCCACCCCAACGAGGAAGGAAAATGACGGCTGGATCATATCGTGCAATGAACAGCCCGCCCAGGGCACATGGCTCTGGTGGAAAGCCAGGAAACGCCAGAAGCCGCTGTCGGGCAGCGCTTCTGAAACCGCCTGCAGGTTCAGCACCTCGGCCATCATCAGCAACATCACGAACCCACGGTAAATATCTACGGATGCGATGCGGCCGGGCGTTTTTATGGCCGCTACGGAGTGCCTTGGCAAAGCAGCTGTATCAGTTAAAGGGATAGCATTCATGCGGTAAGCTTAGATTGGTTGACAATGCGGAAACCCGCCGGACGGGAACGCCCGGCGAGCTCAGCTAAATATACAGGATAGTTGATAAAAATTCCAGGCCTATTTAGCCCGGTTTCTCTCATGCCCGTCTTTTTCATGCCCAGCAACTTCAGGGCGTTTTTGTTATAGATCTTTTCCAGCACTTCATCCGGCAGATCCAGTCCGTAGATCATCCAGCGGCCCTGCAGGTGATGACCCTGTGCGGGATCGAAGTATTCATCCGCCGTTTCCAGGAAACGGAAATAGATGCGGTACGCTTTCGCATCCGGCGCGGTATCTGTCCCGAACAACACGCGGTCCTGGTACCGGATCATGAACCTGCGGCAGGTAACGGGCTGGCGGCCCAGCTCGCTGATCCGGGCGCTGAATTCCACATACAGATTCGGGTATTTATCCAGCCAGATACCCACTTGCCCGAGGTCTTCCGGCAGATTGGCCATATGCGCGCCGATGAAGATGGTGTTGGGATGCCTTTCGAGCAAACGGTTGCGCTGCGCAAGGAGCGCCTCCTTGGTGGGATAGCCGTTGCCGTAAAACGACCAGTCCGGATGCTGGCCCAGTTCATCATAGCGTTCGTTGTGCTCGTCCAGCGGCGTGAAGAACGCTTTGGGGTCGGAAACGTGCATGAGCACGGGAATGCCCAGTTCCCCGCATTTGGCCCAAATGGGATCGAGGCGCGGATCGTCTACCGCCAGGAACTGGCCGGTCTTATCTTTCACGCCCAGGCCCAGGCTCTTGTATACTTTCACGCCGCCCGCGCCCATGGCTACCGCTTCTTCCAGCCGCTGCGCTTCTTTCTTCCCGAAATCCGGCTCATCGATGCGGCTCCATTCCGGCGCGAAGAAGACCAGGAAACGACTATCGGCCGACGCCTTCGACCGTTCGATATGCTTTTTGTAAAAGTGATCCTTGGAATGCCCGTCGAGGCTCACTGCCATTACCACGCCTGCTTTATCCATCTCTGCGATGTATTGTTCCGCTTTGCCGAGATCTCCGAGGTGATTATGTATATCTATGACAGGGAACCGGGGCCGGAGGATGTCCGTCTGCGGCACAACCAGCTGGCTGACCGGCTTCCAGTCCACCAGCTTCAGCGCCGGCTTGTCCTGCGCCCGCAACGGCAGGCACAGGAAAGCGATGGCGACTGAAAGATGGGAAAATTGCTTCAGCATGTCCGTTCTGTTTGGGGTTAATAATAGCCTTGCGTTTGTTCCAGCACACCGGGAGCCGCCTGCCCGATCTGTACCTGCGGGATGGGAAATACTTTCATGTACGCCTGCGGTTGCAGCGTGGCTGTGACGGCGGTCTGGGTCACGTTATTGTAGTTCCTTTCCTCTTTAACAAGCTGCACGAAACGGCCGGTACGCGTGAGATCGAACCAGCGTTCATTCTCATACGCGAATTCCAGTTGCCGTTCCAGCAGCAGCTTGTCATAAAACATGGTTTCCGTGGCAATGTCTGCGGCAGTATAATTATGGGTAGCATCTCCGAACGCCCGTTCCCGGATCTCATTCAGCGCCGCCAGGGCCGCGGCGGGCTGATTGCGGCGGAAGGCAATCTCCGCTCTCAGCAGCACCACGTCCGCAAACCGGATCACCGGCAGGTCGAGCCCCGAGGCCTGGAAAGTATGCGGGATCGCATATTTGGCGACATAGGGATAAAAGATCGTAGGCGCGCCGGCGGAAGCGGCGGTATAGTTCAGCGACACGGTTGCCGCTTTTCTTTGTCGGCGTCGTCATATAGTTTGATGAGGCTCCATGATGGCAGCGCTACTTCATCGCCCCGGTTAACGATCCCCGCGGCTCCGGCGTTGGGGATGAAGGCGGTAGACAGCCCATGCCCGTTGGAGCCGTCGATGTACTTCAGGGAGAAAATGGATTCCGGGTTGTCTTCATTATTCAGTTTCCATAAGTCTGCGAAATTATCCACCAGGCCGTAACCCTGGATGGTGGCAAGCTGGTCGGACACCGCCTGCGCCGCCGCCCATTCCTTCCGGTATACCTGGACCTTCATCAGCAACGCCAACGCTGCCGCTTTGGTGGTGCGGCCTTTGCGATACCAGACTGCAAAGGCAGCTTCGCAGCTGCGTCCGTCAAATCGTCTACGATGAGCTGGTATATCTCCGTAGCCGGTGACTTCCGCGTGTTTCGCGATTCCTCGATGCTAAGGATGGTAGTCGCTTTCGGTACGTCTCCGAACACGCGCACCAGGTCGAAGTACAACAGTCCCCGGAGGAACTTTGCTTCGCCGATGTACTGTTCCTTCTGCCCTGCCTTAAAATCTGTGGGCTTGTCGATACCCGTCAGTACGGAGTTAGCGCGGAAGATGGCGTTATAGGTACTGATCCAGAAGTTGTTCAGCAAGGGGTTGCTGGGCTCCGGCGTGAGGCCGTCCAGCTCAAAAGACCCGGCGATGGATTGGTTGGTGGACATGAACAGGTTATCCGACGGCACTTCCATCACGAGGTAATCGCCCGGCTTGCGGCTTTGCAGCCTGCTGTAGATACCGATGGTCAGCTGATCGATGTCGCTGGCGGTCTGCGGAAATTGGAGCTGGTCAGGAAGGATTCCGGGGACAGATCCAGCAGATCGCTTTTACATCCCTGTCCGAACACCGCGGCCATTATGCATGCGGCTATATATGATTTGATCGTTTTCATCTTCAGTCTTTTGCGATTAGAATTGTACGTTCAGGCCGAAAGTCACCACGCGGTTAAGGGGCTCTGTGCCGTCGTTATAACCCGCATACGGGCCGTTATACCCTTCGGGGTTATAGCCATGATATCCTTTATCGGTTACCATCAGCAGGTTCGAGACGGAGCTGAATACCCGCAGCTGGCTCATCCGCAGGCGGCGGGAGATGCTTTCCGGGAAATTATAGCCCAGGTTCACATTGCGCACGGCGAAGAAAGAACCGTTTTCGATATAGAGATCAGAGCGCCCCTGGAAGTTGAGGGTACTGAGCGCGGCGGCGGGGGCGCGGCCATCGCCCGGCTCCTGCTCGGACCACCATTGGTTCTTCACGAGATCACGGCGCATAGCGCCCACCAGCGCGCCCTGGTAATACTGGTTTTCATAGTTGTAGACTTTCGAACCGAGGTTGGCCTGGACGGCGATACTGAGATCGAAGTTCTTATATGCGAAATCATTTACGAGGCCAAGGATGGCTTTAGGTTGATAATTGCCGAGGATGACACGGTCGCGCGCATCGATCTTGCCATCCTTATTCACGTCTTCATAGATGGGATTACCCAGCTTGCTGCCGGGATACAGCGGGATGCCGCTATTGAGCACTTCCGCATTGGTAATGACGCCGATGGCTTTGTACCCGAAGTAAGAGAACATCGGTTCACCCACGCGCAGGAGCCACGACATGCCGTATTGGTCCTCGAACAGCTTTTCTTTATCCACGCCCATATCCAGCACCTTGTTCTTATTCATGGAGAAATTGAATGCCGTGTTCCAGGTGAACTTACCCGTGATGTTCTGGGAATTGATCTCGATCTCGAAACCTTTGTTGCCGATATCCCCGATGTTGGACATCGAGCCTGTGAACCCGCTGATGGCGGGCACCGCCACGCTGTACAGGAGATCGTTGGTGCGCTTGTCGTAGTAATCCGCCGTGATGTTGATGCGGTTGCGGAACAGGCCGATATCCAGGCCAAAGTCGTAGCTGCGGGTCTTCTCCCAGCTCAGCGCCCTGTTCTCGATAGAGGTCTGCGCCTTGCCCTTGCCCAGTTGGTTGTTCGGTGAATATACCGTGCTGCTGATACCGCCCTGCCAGGAGAAATCACCGATATTGAAGTTGCCCGTTACGCCATAGCTGGCGCGGATTTTCAGGTTGCTGAGCAGCGGGTTCCCTTTCAGGAAATCTTCTTCCGACACCCGCCATGCCGCGGATGCGGACGGGAAATAACCCCATTGATTATCGGGCCCGAAGCGGGAGGAGCCGTCGGTCCGGATAGAGGCCGCCAGCAGGTATTTGGATTTATAAGCGTAGTTAACCCGCGCGAAGTAAGACATGAGGCCCCAGGCAGATTTGGTGGAACCGGTGGAATTGGGGTCGATAATGCCGTTGTTCAGCGTCTTGATGATATCGTTCTCAAATGAGCCCGGCAGTACGCCCATATAGGCGTTGCGGGAAGTGTTCTTCTGGAAGGAAGCGCCGGCGATGGCGTTCACATCATGATGGCGGGCGAAGGTCTTATTGAAACTAAGCACGTTTTCGTTGAGGAGATTGATATTGCGGTTATCGCTGGCCGTACCGTTGCTGATACCATTGTTGGTAGCGAACCTCGCCTGGAAGCGCTCGTTGGTGCCGTAGGAGATGTTCCCCGCAAAGGAGCTTCTGAAGCTCAGTGAGGGCGTAAACTGCAATGCGACGAACAGTTCACCGATATTATTGAACGCCTGCTGCGTGATCTGCGTACCCTGCAGGATCGCCATGGGGTTGGCCTGGCTCGTTACAACGGCGCCCCAGAGATCGCGCGCTCTCGGAAAAGAACCGTCTTCATTTTGCGTGGGCACGAAGCTGGGATATTTAGCCAGGCTCACGGTACTGGTGGGCGCAAGGCGGCGGGTGGAATAGATCGGGTTGATCATCATGCCTGCGCTCACGACCTTATTGACCTTAACATCCAGGTTGGCACGGATGCCATATTGATTGAAACCGGTAGTTTGAATGGTGCCCTTTTCGCTTTTCACTGTACCGGAAACATAGTAGCGGACATTTTCCGTTCCGCCGCTTACAGACACGTTGTAGTTCTGGAACGGCGCATTCTGCGTTACGGCATCCTGCCAGATATTGTTGACCCCGTTGAGGAGCACGGGGCTTACCTGGTATTGCGCCAGGCGCCGGGCGTCGCCCCAGACCGGGACGGTCACGTCACCACCGGCCCAGGCCAGTTCACGGTTCTGATATTTGACGGCATAATCGTAGAACTCCTGACCCGTGAGCCAGTCATTATGCAGCATGGGCGAAGAAACCCCGGCAAAGGAGTTCACGGAAAGAACGGGTTTGCCTGTTCTGCCTTTCTTGGTAGTTACGATAATAACGCCACCTGCGGCGCGGGAGCCATAAATAGCAGCGGAAGATGCGTCTTTAATACTTCGATAGAGGCGATGTCGTTCATGCTGACGCTGCCGAGCCCTGCGCCCGGGAACCCGTCTATCACCACGAGCGGATCGTTACTGGCGTCAATTGAACCGGCGCCCCGGATACGGATGACGGGGCGGCGCCTGGCGCGGAACTGGTCTGCGCGATGTTCACCCCGGCGATCCGGCCGGTCAGGGCAGACTCTACCCGGCCAACGGGCACCTGGTCCAGCTTTACGTTCTCGAGCTTGGAGACGGATGCGGTGAGGGAGCTTTTCTTCATGGTGCCGTAACCCACTACCACCACTTCATTCAGCGATGCCTCGCTGTTGCGTAGCGTTACATTTTGCGCGCCTTCCGCGGTGAAGGGGATTTCCTGCGGCAGCATGCCGATGAATTTGAATACAAGGGCGCCGGGTTGCGCGGGGACCGATAGCGCATACCGGCCCTGCTCATCTGTTGCGGCGCCGCGGGAGGAGCCTTTCAGCTGTACGGATACGCCGGGTAGCGGTACCCCGTCGGTTCCCTTAACGGTGCCGGAGATCCGCCATTCGCCGGCCGACTGTGCTGCGGCATTGTTCGGACGGAGCCATATGCAAAGGCACAGGCAAAGGGAGATGATGATGCTAAGACGAAGCGGTGTTCGTTTCATGAGACGATGATTTGGTTGAGTACGAAGTTGATCCTGGCCCTGACCGGCGTTACCGGCCGGGAGGGCAAATGGAAGGCATGGGGCTGCCGCTGCGCAAAGCTTGTTTGCGCGGTTGATCCGGATTGAATTCATAGTAATTGTCAGCCTTGTTTTTTGTTATTAACGGCGTCTGATATTCACATGCGTGTACTGGCTATCCTGATGTTCCTGTATATCTAATCCAAACTGTCTGAAAACGTGGTAAAATGTTCCTTGGGGAACAACACAAACATAAATCGATTTTTTGAAGAAAAAACAATTTTATCAAATTGTTTGCGCACACACATAGATTTTATCAAATTTGGGTACGTACACGTAATTTTTAATCAATAATCTATCAAAGTGTGGAAATAAAAACGCCGGTGCGGGGATGCACCGGCGCAAATGCCTTCGAAACAACCGTATTAAAGCGTCACTTTATGGTCCAGCAGCGGCTTTTCGTCGTTCTCAGGAGATAATAGTTCACGTTCTCCCGGGTAACGATGTCCAGCGGCATGTATTTCATCAGCGGGATCTCCTTTCCGAGGATCACATGTTCGGCCAGGTAATATACAGACCAGTACCCCTGCCCGAAAGGCCCCTGGTTGATGAGGAACTGAATCTGCTCCTGCTGCAGGTAATGCAGGTTCTGCGGCAGCAGGTCGTACCCTATCAGCCGGATATGTTTAATGCGCCTCTGCTCCAGGTAACTGGCGATGGAATAGGCTTTGGAAGTAGTCACGAAGATGCCGCCCAGCCGGGGATTGTCCTCGATCAGGCCATCCAGCTGGCCGATAAACGCGGCCATATTGGAACGGTCCAGCTCCGCCGCCACGATAGGATATTGCTCCTCCAGGTGGTGTTGGGCGAAGTAATTGCGGAAACCCTTCTCCTTCTTACCCAAATGCGATGCATTCGCCGCATGCTCGTCTATATGCGCCACCAGCAAGGTACATGGCGCCGGAAGCCCATAATGGAACAACTTCCCGCCAGCAGGCCGCTGGTATACAGATCCGACCCGATATAGCTCAGGGGCGTATATTCAGATATCTGGCTGTTGAAAATAACGAAGGGCGTGCCCGCCTGCTGCAACGCTTCGAAATACGGCAGGCTCTCCCGGTAGAACACCGGGGAAATCACCACTCCATCGTGCCCGCCGGCCAGCAAAGCCAACGCCTGTGCCTGGAAAGACGCCACGTCATACGGATCGAACAGGTATTTCTTCACCACTACACCATAATGCTTCAGCGCCTTTTCCGCCTTATCCACCCCGCACGGGGCTCCAGCCAATAACTATCCGCCGCAGGGTCCGGGATCAGCGCCCCCAGGCTATAGGTCTTATTAGCCCCCAATGCCCGCGCGATCAGGTTGGGCTCGTAATTCATTTCTTCAATTATCTTCAACACCTTCTCCCGCACGTCTTCCGCCACCTTGCCACGGTTGTGTATAACCCGGTCCACCGTACCTGTAGACACACCCGCCTTCAGGGCGATGTCTTTAATCCTAACTGATTTGCCGCTCATTGTTGCTTGCTTATTGGTATAAAAGGGATGTGTGCTTATCAACGATTCCCCATTCCGGTAATATAATGCTGCTATTCAGATATTTTTTCACGCAAACACATAATTTTTATCAGTGTGTGCGCACACACCAATTTGTTACTATGTTTGTGCTCGCACACACAAGATAGGTAAAAAGAACGACTGATCCATTCCGCGACCGTGTAAGGCTATCCATGCTTCCTGTATATCAACCAAACCAGTCCTCCATTATTCATTAAAAACACCCACATGAGATTACTCCTACCCCTGCCTGCCCTGCTGGCACTGGCATCCTTCATCTCTACCGGCTCCTCGTGCGTCAAAAACGAGCACCCCGGCCCGGGCGACAGCACCGCATGCGCCCCCTGCTCCAAATCGCTCGTCCGCTTCCCGCTGACGCCATCCCAACTTTCCACTACCGCCGCGGTAGACGGAGAAAACATCCTCTCCAACCTGGTAGACGGCTCAACCGGCACACGCTGGTCCGGCCAGGGAGACCCGCAGCACGTAACCGTCAAACTCGACTCCGTCAGAGCCGTAGGGCAAGTACGCATCGCCTTCCACACCAGCGGCAGCGCCACACGCACTTCCAGTTTCGAGATCGCCATTTCGGAAGACAGTTCCAACTGGACAACCGTCGTCGCCACCCGCAACTCGGAACCTAACATTACCACGCTGCAGGACTTCTCCTTCGCCCCCACCTGCACCCGGTTCATCCGCATCACCGGCCACGGCAACAGCCAGAGCAACTGGAACAGCTGGACAGAGCTCGAAGTATGGGGCTGCGGCAGATCCACCAACCCTGAAGGCGCTATCGATCTTACAGGCGACTGGGAAACAGGAGACGCCAGCCAGTGGGACGACGGCTGGTCCGGCAAAGACTCCGCTGCACAATTCGCCATCGTTACCAGTCCGAAGCGGCAAGGTAATTATGCGGCCAAGTTTACCGTCCGCCCGGGCGACCGTGTCTGCAAAACGGCAACTGCACCAGTGGCGAGCGCATGGAAGTGAACCGCTGGAATTACGTCCGCGAAACCGTGGGCGATGAATACTATTATGGCTGGTCTACCCTCTTCCCTGAAGACTGGCAACAGCCCGAAGGCTGGGCTATTTTCATGCAATGGCATGCCCACACGCCCATCTCCTCCGATCGCGTTCGGCGTGAAGGATAATAACGTACGCGTGGAATTCAGCAGCGGAGATATCGGCGAATGGTGGCCAGCGGAATACCAGCAGAACCATACTATCGCGCAGCTGAATAAAGGAAAATGGCACGACTTCATCGTGCGCATCCGCTTTAAGCCGGATAATACCGGCCTGCTGGAAGTATGGCACCGGCTGGAAGGACAGGCGGAATTCACCCAGGCGCTATCGCTACCCAATGTTCCCACCCTGCAATGGTCCAACGAAACGGAGGATGTATCCGAAAACTACCGCATCCCCTATACCCGTACCGACCTGGCGCGGGCTATACATCCGGGCTATACGTTAAGCATGGGCTTTACCGCGGCATCGACTCTACGAAAACCAGCTCACTGTACCAGGACAACTGGCACCGCGGCACATCGTTCAATGCCATCCGGGCCACCTTCCAATAAACCCCATCCATCAAACCACATCCTTTTCCATCATGATGAAAGCCATCCTTCTCTTCCTCTTCGTGGCAACCTGCGCCGCCCTTTCCGTCCCCGTTTCCTCTTGCAGGAAACCCGGACCGCGGCTGCCTGACAGCCTGCGCTGCAAGTCTTGCCAAACCCCTTTCGCCAAAATCCCGCTGCAGCCCAGGCAACTGAGCACAACGGCCAAAGACGACCCGGGAACGGGCTGTCCAATCTCCTCGACGGGCAATATGGCACCCGCTGGTCGGGTGAGGGAAACCCTACTACGCTCACCGTCAAACTGGATTCCATGACCGTCATCGGCGAAGTAAAAATCGCCTTCCACACCAATGGTCATGCTACAAGAACCTCCAGCTTCGAAATCGCGGTATCGCGCGACGGCGCTAACTGGATGACGGTGGTAGAAAAACGAAACTCCGAGCCCATGACCACTGCGCTCCAATCGTTCCCCTTTACAAAAACCTGCGCCCGCTACGTCCGCATCACCGGTTTCGGCAACACTGCTTCCGCGTGGAACAGCTACACCGAGCTGGAAGTATGGGGCTGCGTGCCAGACAAAGTGGAACTGCACTGCAACTATGAAACCGGCGACGGATCACAATGGGCCAACGGCTTTATTTGCAAAAGCGTGGATACGCAGTTCACTGTCGTGACAGACACCGTACGCGAAGGCCGCTATGCCGGCAGGTTCATGGTGAGGCCGGGCGACAAGTTCATGAAACGCGACAGCACCCTTACCAGCGGCGAACGCCTGGAAGCCACCTTATGGAATTATGCCAGGGAAACCGAAAGCGACGATTATTACTACGGCTGGTCTACGCTCTTTCCGACAGACTGGACGGAACCACGGCGCTATGGCATCATCATGCAATGGCATTCCCACTTCAACGTGCCGCCGCCGCTGGCATTCGACGCTCGTGCGGATGTACTCCGGATCAACTACAACACTGGCGACTGCACCAATTACTGGCCGCCGGAGCATGAAGATTTCGACACGATCCTCCACAACCTCAATAAAGGCAAATGGAACGATTTCATCGTGCATGTGAAGTTCAAACCGGACAATACCGGCATCGTGGAAGTATGGCACCGCGTGGAAGGAAATGGAACTTTCAACAAGATCTATTCGCGCCCCAATATGGCTACGCTGCAATGGACGTCCAACATCGAACGGATCCCGGAAACGGGGTATGCCATCCCCTACAGCCGCAACGGCGTGAACGGATGGACGTCCGGGCTTTATATCCAGCACGGTTTATACCGCGGCGATGGCGGCACCAATACCAACGTGCTGTACCACGACAACTGGAGCCGGGGAAATTCCTTTAATGCCGTGAGGAACACTTTTTCTAATTAGTACAATACTGTAAAACATCAAAGGGTGACCAGAAAAGCGTTCATAGCTTTTCGGTCACCCTTATATTTTCTCACGTAGCAGGTTGGTTTATAAGTTGCCGCGCAGCTCCTGTTCGCGCTCTATGGATTCGAACAGCGCTTTGAAGTTACCTTTCCCGAAAGATTTGGCGCCTTTGCGCTGGATGATCTCGAAGAACACGGTAGGCCTGTCTTGCAGCGGTTTGGTAAAGATCTGCAGCAGGTAGCCTTCATCGTCACGGTCTACCAGGATGCCCAGTTCTTCCAGGGGCGCAGGTCTTCATCGATCTCTCCTACCCTTTCCAGCAGTGTCTGGTAATAGGAAGAAGGAACGGTGAGGAACTCGATCCCGCGGGCCTGTAGTTCGCCGACGGTATGCACGATGTCATTGGTGGCAATGGCAATATGCTGTACCCCGGGGCCGCCGTAAAAATCCGGTATTCTTCTATCTGGGATTTCTTCTTGCCTTCGGCCGGTTCGTTGATGGGAAACTTGATCCGCCCGTTGCCGTTGCTCATCACTTTGGACATGAGCGCGGAGTACTCGGTGGAAATATCCTTATCGTCGAACGACACGAGGTTGTGGAAGCCCATGGTCTCGCTATAGAAATCCACCCATTGGTTCATTTCGTTCCATCCCACGTTACCCACGCAGTGGTCTACATATTGAAGGCCGGTGCTGGTAGGCTGATAGCGGCTCTGCCAGGGCGGTATCCCGGAAGGAAAGGGCCCTGGTAGTTTTTGCGCTCCACGAAAATGTGAACGGTATCGCCATAGGTATGAATGCCGCTGCGCACCACTTCGCCGAACTCGTCTTTCTCCACGGTAGGCTCCATGTAAGGCTTAGCGCCGCGGCTTACGGTTTCCTCGAAAGACTTGCGGGCATCGTCTACCCAGATGGCCAGTACTTTCACGCCGTCGCCATGTTCGTTGATATGTTCTGCGATGGGGCCGCCCGGCTTGAGCGGCGTGGTGAGCACGAAGCGGAGTTTGTTCTGCACCAGCACGTACGATACGCGGTCTTTCACGCCGGTTTCCGGTCCTGCATACGCGAGCGACTGGAACCCGAAGGCCGTTTTATAAAAATGCGCGGCCTGCTTGGCGTTTCCCACGTAAAACTCCACGTAGTCTGTACCGTTGAGCGGCAGGAAGTCTGCTGTTCCCTGCGCGGTTGCTGGCTTTACGGTGGCTGTGTTCATAAAAAGATTGTTTTGGTGTTTGATTTTTGATTTTATACAAGTTGCAATGCGTACAAATGCTTATTGATGAAATCGATCTCTTCCTGCGTCAGTTTCACATTAATAGCTGCGGCGTTCTGCTCTGCCTGTCCGGCGTTGCGGGCGCCTACCAGGGCCACGGTAATGCCCGGCCGCTCGATGGTCCAGCGGATGACCAGCTGCGCCAGTGTGGCGTTCTTGCTTTCCGCCAGCGGTTTGATCAGCGACAGGAAGGCATTGATGCGGGCGATATTGTCCGGCTGATAGAAGGGCGTATTGGGCCGGTGGTCTCCAGCTTCGAACTTGTGACCGGGCTTGATCTTGCCGGTCAGGATACCGCGTTGCAGCGGGCTGTATGCCAGGATCGATTTATTGTTTTCTATGCAGTAAGGAACCAGTTCCTTTTCGATCGTGCGTTCCACCATGCTGAAAGGCACCTGGTTGGAAACGAGCTTCACCACTGCGTCTGCCTGTTTCATCTGCTCCACATTATAGTTGCAGACGCCGGCTTCGCGGATCTTGCCCTGTTCTTTGAGGCGCAGCACGGCTTCGAAGGTTTCTTCGATAGGCGTGGTTGCGTCTGGCCAGTGGATCTGGTAGAGGTCGATGTAATCGGTACGCATGCGGCGGAGACTGGCTTCACACTCTTTAATGATGCTGTCGCGGCCGGCGTATTTGTAGATATCGATGGCTTTACCGCTATTGTCCTGGCTGCTAAATGCGAAGGCGCCATTTGTACCTTCCCAGGTCATACCGAATTTAGTAAGTATCTGCACTTTATCGCGGGGATGCCCACGAGCGCTTCACCGACGATCTCTTCGCTGGTGCCTTGTCCATAGATCGGCGCCGTATCGATGGAGGTTACGCCACGGTCGATCGATGCGCGGATGGCTTCGGTAGCGTCCTTACGTTCCGCGCCGCCCCACATCCATCCGCCGATAGCCCATGCGCCGAAGGTGATGGCGGATACTTTCAGATTGCTGTCTCCTAATTGTCTGTATTCCATGCTTATATTTTTTTCCAAAAGTAAAAATTATTCGGCCCAGCTCATGACGTAGCGTTCGTCTTCGATACCCAGCGCGTCTTTGGTGATTTGCAGGGGATGGAAGGTATCTACCATCACGGCCAGTTCCTTCGTTTCCTTAGCGCCGAGGCTCTTCTCTACCGCTCCGGGGTGCGGCCCATGGGGATGCCGCCGGGATGGAGGGTGATCATGCCGCGGGTCACGTGTTTGCGGCTCATGAAGTCGCCGTCTACGTAATAAAGCACTTCATCGCTGTCGATATTGCTATGATTATAAGGTGCGGGAACGGCCTGCGGATGGTAATCATACATGCGCGGCACGAAAGAGCACACCACGAAGTTGTGGCCTTCGAAGGTCTGGTGGACAGGCGGCGGTTGATGGACGCGGCCGGTGATGGGCTCGAAGTCGTGGATAGACAGCGCGAAGGGATACTCGCAGCCGTCCCAGCCGATAACGTCGAACGGGTGATGACCGTAGTGAATGGGGTACATCACGCCTTTCTTTTGATATTGATGATATAGTCGCCGGCCTGGTCGATGGTTTCCAGGTCTTTAGGCTGGCGGATATCGCGCTCGCAGAAGGGGGCGTGTTCCAGCAGCTGGCCGTATGGACTGAGGTATCTTTTAGGGAAGCGGATGGGGCTGAAAGACTCCACGATGAACAGGCGGTTGTCTGCGTTGGAGAATTCCAGCTGGTAGATGGTGCCGCGGGGATGGAGAGGTAATCTCCATAACCGAAATCGATGCGGCCGTATTGGGTACGGAGGGTGCCGGAGCCTTCGTGGATGAAGAGCAGTTCATCGGCGTCCGCGTTCTTATAGAAGTAATCTTTCATGCTGCTGCGCGGGGCGGCGAGGGAAAGGTGGCAATCTGAATTAACGAGCACCGGTTTGCGGGAAGCGAGGTAATCGTTTTCGGGCTGGATGTTAAAGCCCTGGAAGCTGCGGTGTTTGAGCATCTTTTCTTCGGCCACGCTGGGGCGGCGGCGTAGGGCTCGTCTACCCGTACGATTTCCGTGGGCGGGTGGCAGTGGTACAGCAAGGATGAATTGGATGAGAACCCTTCTGTCGAGAACAGTTGTTCGGAGTAAAGGGAACCGTCCGGTTTACGGAACTGGGTGTGCCGCTTATGCGGAATTTGCCCGAGTGTATGATAATGTGGCATGATAGGTGGAATTGAACTTTCCCGGCGGTGAGCCGGCAAACAGATCAGAATACGTCTTTAGAACGGGAGGAATGGCCGCGACAGGGCCCCGGCATTATAACGCCGAATCCATGGCGAGGGTTGCCATGAGAAAGCAATAAGTGCTCTGGATTTTGTATGTAAGCAGCGGATGCATACGTAATTGTGATAAAATTAAGGGAAATTCCAATACGGCGGACAAATGCCCGGGAATATTTTTACCATGGGAGGCCCATACCTAAGCTCATTCGGAGTAAAGCAATATCAGGCTAAGAGTTAAGGAATATCTCCGCTCCCCATGGTCTTTCCCTCCTTTTTCCCTCCAAATCCTTTACTGTATTGACGGGAGTACTGGTTGACATACACCAGATATACATAAACCCTTAAGTTACCCTTACTGAACCCCATGTTTGATATGCCGGAATTGATACGGTATCAATACGGTATTACTACCAAGGCATTACCAAGGCAATACGGTCCTAATACGGTCCTAATACGGTCCTAATACGGTTCCAATACGGTTGCAATACGGTTACAATACGGTTAGACTACGGTTTCAATACGGTTTCAATACGGTTAGATGACATTTCTACGTAAAAGGATGACAATCGCAGTCATTCGGAGACAATGAAACAAAATCCATTAGTCACATTTTTGTCATACAAGTTAAAACACAATAGCAGCGGCCTTATCGCAGCATTTACAAGCATATCAAAACCGGTTTTCTATTTAGATATTTTCTAAATCTGGCTCAAAGGCTTGTATTTCTGAGCAGAATTAATAACCTTTGTCTTATCAACGTCATAAAGTTAATAGTGCAATACCGCAACTCACATATTATCCGTATCGCTTCCATCTCCACCGGAGCTACGGGCACTATTATCACCACCACAACCATTACAACCCCATCCCGGGGTTAATTTTCACATATCGTCCACCGACCGGGCTGCTCCGGTTCCCAGCAAGCGGGTGCTTCCCCTTCGTTTCCTCATTCATCTAGATTCAACATGCAGGTTTTAAAATTCGGCGGCTCCTCCGTAGGCAGCGCCAAAGCTATCAGCCAGGTTTGCGATATCCTTGCCAGTTATAAACGTAAAGGCGCAATGGCCGTTGTCGTTTCCGCCATGAGCGGCACTACCGACAAACTGATCCGTTGCGGCCAGCTTGCCGCGGAAGGCAACGAACAGTACCGCGACCTCCTCCGCGATATCGAACAGCTCCACCTCGACACCGTACGCCAGCTTTTTCCCATCACCGCGCAAAGCGGCCATCTCAGCCAGGTAAAGAAACAGCTCAATCAACTAGAAGCCCTGTGCGACGGCATCTTCCAGGTCGGCGAAATGTCTGACCGCTGCCGCGATAAGGTCATGAGCTACGGCGAGCTCCTCTCCTCCTGGATGCTGGCAGAGAAACTGCGGCTTAACGGGCAGAACGCCGCCTGGAAAGACAGCCGCGACCTCATCCTCACCGACAACCAGTTCGGCAGCGCCCTCGTCAACTTCGACGCTACCGACCACCATATTACCAGCTTCTTCCACCAGCAATCGGCGGAGATCGTCGTATTCCCCGGCTTCATCGCCTCCAACGCCGACAAAGACACCACCACCCTTGGCCGTGGCGGCTCCGACTACACCGCCGCCATCATCGCAGCAGCGGTAGACGCCAGCGTACTGGAGATCTGGACAGACGTGAGCGGTATGATGACCGCAGACCCGCGCATCGTGCCGCAGGCCATCGCCATCCGCGCATCTCTTACGAGGAAGCGATGGAGCTCTCCCACTTCGGGGCGAAAGTCATCTATCCGCCCACCATCCAGCCGGTGATGAACCGCCGCATCCCTATCCTCATTAAAAACACCTTCGACCCCGAGGCCGGCGGCACCTCATACAGGACAACGGCATAAAACCTATCCCGTTACCGGCATCTCCGGCATCAAAGGCATCGCCCTGCTGACACTGGAAGGCAGCGGCATGGTGGGCATCCCGGCTTCTCCGCCGCCTGTTCGACGCACTGCTGCAGGAAAAGGTGAACGTCATCCTCATCACGCAAAGCTCCAGCGAGCACTCCATCACCGTAGGCATCAACGACAGCGATATGCTGAAGGCAAAAGCGGCGGTAGACAGTGAGTTTGCCCGGAGATCCACGACAAGCGCATCGAGCCGCTGACCGTGGAAAGAGATCTCTGCATCGTGGCAGTTGTAGGCGACAACATGAAGAACCACCACGGCCTGAGCGGCCGCTTCTTTGGCGCACTGGGCCGCAACGCCATTAACGTAAGAGCCATCGCACAGGGATCCACCGAAAAGAACATTTCCGCCGTGATCGGCAAAACGACCTGCGCAAAGCGCTCAACGTCATCCATGAAGTGTTCTTTGAATCCGATACCCGTCAACTCAACATATTCGTGGCCGGCACCGGCAACGTGGGTGGCAAGCTGCTGGAACAATTGCAGCAGCAGGAAGCCTACCTCCGCAGCGAGCTGGGCGTACAGGTGCGCATCATCGCCCTGGCCAACAGCCGGAAAATGCAGTTCGCCGAAAGCGGCATCCCGCTCGGCAACTGGAAGGAAGCACTGGAAAACGGCGAGCCCATGGATGTAGCCGGATTCGCGGCCCGCATCCCGGAGATGAACCTGCGCAACAGCGTCTTCGTAGACAACACCGCCAGCGAAGCCGTTGCAGGGCTATACGCTAACTTCCTGCAGCATGGCATCTCGGTGGTGACCTGCAACAAGATCGCGTGCTCATCGAACTATGCATCTTATAAACAGCTCAAAGACCTCGCCCGAAAATACAACGCCTCGTTCCTGTTCGAAACGAACGTGGGCGCAGGGCTGCCGGTGATCAACACGCTGAACGACCTCATCCGCTCCGGCGATAAAGTGCAGACCATCGAAGCGGTACTGAGCGGCAGCCTGAACTTCGTGTTCAACAACTTCGTCAACGGCGCCAGCTTCAGGCAAGTGGTGAAAGCCGCGCAGGACGAAGGGTACACCGAACCCGATCCCCGGATCGATCTCAGCGGAAAGGATGTGATGCGCAAGATCCTCATCCTGGCCCGCGAAAGCGGAGCCGTACTGGAAATGGACGATATCGACAACCACTCCTTCCTCCCGGAAGCCTGCCTCAACGCGGCCGATGTACCGGCCTTTACGAGCAGCTCGACGTGAACGCCGCGCATTTTGCGCAACTACTGAAGAACTCGGCAGACAAAGGAGAGCGGCTGAAGTTCGTGGCGCGTTACCACTTAGGAAAAGCATCGGTGGGGCTGCAGTCGGTTGGCCCGCAGCATCCGTTTTACCAGCTGGAAGGAAAGACAACATCGTGCTGTTCACCACGCACCGTTATGCCGCGCAGCCTTTGATCGTAAAGGGCGCGGGCGCCGGGGCGGACGTAACCGCATCGGGCATATTTGCAGACATTATCAGAACCGTTCGTTAAATGAAAGATATGAACCAGGAAAACAAGCCATCCGTTACGGTATTTGCCCCGGCCACCGTAGCCAACGTCGCCTGCGGGTTCGACGTGATCGGGCTGGCGCTGGAAAGCACCGGCGATGAAATGGACATCCGCCTGTCGGACACGCCCGGCGTGCGCATCACCTCCATCGAAGGCGCGAAGCTCCCGCTGGAGGCTTCGCAGAACGTGGCGGGCGTGGCCCTGCAGGCGCTCCTCCAGGAGTACGGCAAGCCGGAAGTGGGCATGGAGATCGCTATCCGCAAAAACATCCATCCCGGCAGCGGCATCGGCTCCAGCGCGGCCAGCGCGGCGGGCGCCGTAGCGGGCGGGAACATGCTGCTCAACCATCACTTTTCGAACGAGGCGCTGATCCGTTTCGCCATGGAAGGCGAGCGCCTGGCCTGCGGCACCCCGCATGCCGACAACGTGGCCCCGGCCATCCTGGGCGGTTTCACGCTCGTGCGCAGCTATCAGCCCCTGGATGTGATCGCCCTGCATACGCCGGCCGATCTCTGGGTAACCGTCATCCATCCGCAGATCGAAGTGCGCACGGCAGACGCGAGAGAGATCCTGAAACAGCAGGTGATGCTCAAAGACGCCATCCGCCAATGGGGAACGTAGGCGCGCTCGTAGCCGGCCTTTACCGGGAAGATTACGACCTCATCTCCCGGGCGCTGGAAGACGTGATCGTGGAGCCTATCCGTTCCATCCTCATACCCGCCTTCCACGACCTGAAGCTCCGCTGCCGCGAGGCGGGGCCCCTCGGCGGGGATCAGCGGAGCGGCCCCTCGGTGTTCATGCTCAGCAAAGGCGAAGCCAACGCCCGCACCGTAGCCGCCACCATGGAAGCTATTTACGCGCCCTGGGCGTCGACTACCATATCCACGTTTCCCGCATCAGTTCATCCGGCGTAACCGCCATAAAAGCTCCGCAACATGCAGTACTATAGCTTACAGAACCCACAGCACAAAGTCTCCTTCCGCGAAGCCGTCATCCGTGGCCTGGCGCCCGACAAAGGGCTTTACTTCCCCATGGAGATCCCGCGGCTGGAAAAGGACTTTATAGAACGCCTCGAAGAATACGACCCGCAATACATTGCCCGGAAAGTGATGCAGCCGTTTATCGGCGCAGTCATCCCCGTGCAGGCGCTCACGCAGATCATCCGCGAAACGCTCACCTTCCCGTTCCGCTGCGCGAAGTGGAAGAAAACGTATATGCCCTGGAACTGTTCCATGGCCCTACCCTCGCGTTCAAAGACGTGGGCGCGCGGTTCATGGCCGGCTGCCTCGGGTATTTCCGGCAGGATGAAGAAAAGCCGGTCACCGTGCTGGTAGCCACCTCCGGCGATACCGGCGGCGCCGTGGCCAGCGGGTTCTACGACGTTCCCGGCGTGGAAGTGGTGATCCTCTACCCTTCCGGCAAAGTGAGCGACCTGCAGGAAAAACAACTGACCACGCTGGGAAGGAACATCCGCGCCCTGGAGATCAAAGGCACGTTCGATGATTGTCAGCGCCTGGTGAAGATGGCCTTCCTCGACGAAGAGCTGCAGTCACAGCGCCCCCTCACTTCGGCCAACTCCATCAACGTAGCCCGCTGGCTGCCGCAGATGTTCTATTATTTCATGGCTTACAGGAAAGTGAAGCAGTGGAAGAAAGAAGCCGTCATCTCCGTTCCCAGCGGCAACTTCGGCAATATCTGCGCCGGCATGATGGCCGCGGCGATGGGACTGCCCATCCAGCACTTCATCGCATCCACCAATGTGAACGATACCGTGCCCCGCTTCATGAACAATGGCAAATACGAGCCCAACCCGGCCGTGGCAACTTTGTCTAACGCGATGGACGTTGCCGACCCGAGCAACTTTGTCCGCATCCTGCAGCTCTTCGCGCAAAATGACCGTGCGCTGAAAGCCAGTCTCACCGCCTACAGCTTTAATGACGCGCAAACGGTGGCCGCCATGGAAGACGTCTACGCACGCCGCCGCTACCTCATGGACCCGCACGGGGCCGTAGGCTATCTTGGCCTGAAGCGATACATGCAAAGCCATCCCGGCCACACCGGCATTTTCCTGGAAACGGCGCACCCGGTAAAGTTCGCCAACACGATGCCCGGCAGCCTGCGCGACGCCATCCAGGCGCCGGAGCGCCTCATGGTGCTGGACGGGTTGCAGAAAGACGCCGTGCTGATGGAGGCCGATTATAACAAGATGCGCGAATGGCTCCTGCAAACCAGCAACGCCGCGGTAACGGAGCATGTGAAATAACGGGGATTTCTGTATGTTTGGGCGATGAACACCCGCCTGATATATTTGGTCTTGCCGGCGCTCCTGTGCGCCTGCGGCCAGCAAACGGGCTCCGGGAACCAACAACCCGGGCCCGTTGCCGATTCCCTCGCCTTTGCCATTCACAACATGCGGACAGACCTGGCCGTGCAACCGGAAAACACCGAGCTGCGCACCTGGCTGGCCAACGCACTCATCGAGCATAACGAATTTGCCGCGGCCGACAGCCAGGCCAACATCCTCGCCGCATCGCCCGGCTCCCTTCCCCAGGCGCTCTACATCCGGGGCCTGATCGCATTGCGGCAGCAGGACACGTTGAAGTCGATAAACCTGCTGACCTCCGCCATCCACATCCAGCAGGATTCCAGCGAATATGAAGCGGTGATGCTCGCGGCGGATATGATCGCGGCGCTTGGCAGCTACGAGAATGCCGCCAATTATTACCGCATCGCCGCCCGGATCGATTCCTCCTCCGCGGAAGCCCCTTTCCTTACCGGCGAATGCATGGAAAAATCAGGCAATGTCATCGAAGCATGGAATCAATATCATGAAGCCATCCGCCGGGACCAGGCGTATGCGCCGGCCTATATCGCCGTGGGCAACCTGCTGACCGCACAGGGCAACCGGAAAGACGCGCTGGTCTCCTACAACATGGCCGCCAAAGCAGACCCTACCAGCGCCGACGCTTTTTACCACCGCGGCAAAGCCCTGTTGCAACAGGGTAATAAAGACGCAGGGCTGGATGATCTGACCAAGGCATTGTCTTTCCGGAAGAACTTCCCGAAGCGCAGCGCCTGCTCGATTCCGCTAAAAATCTGTAGTATTGCACCTACCTGAAACCCGTAACGCATTGGAAAAGAAAATACCGCTCATCGCCCCCAGCCTGCTTGCCGCCAATTTCCTCGAAATCGGCAAAGACGTGGAAATGCTCAATAACAGCCAGGCCGACTGGCTCCATCTCGACGTGATGGACGGCCGCTTCGTGCCCAACATCAGCTTCGGCCTGCCGGTGATCGCCGCCGTTACGAAAGTGTCTAAAAAGGTGAACGACGTGCACCTCATGATCGAGGAGCCGGAGAAATATGCGGAGGCATTCGCGAAAGCGGGGGCCGATTACCTGACCGTTCATATCGAGGCCTGCAGGCACCTGCACCGTAATATCCAGCAGATCAAAGGCCTCGGCATGAAAGCCGGCGTGGCGCTGAATCCCCATACGCCCGTCAGCCAGCTGGAGAACATCATCACCGACCTGGACCTGGTGCTCATCATGAGCGTGAATCCAGGGTTCGGCGGGCAGCATTTCATTGAGCAGACCTACATCAAACTGCGCCAGGTGCGCGACCTGATCCGCAGAACGGGCTCTAGCGCCCTCATTGAAGTGGACGGCGGCATCACAACGCAGAATGCCGCACTGGTTGTAGAAGCCGGTGCGGATGTACTGGTAGCGGGCAGCTCCGTTTTCTCCTCCCTGATCCCGTTGCCACGGTAAGGGAGCTGAAACAACCCGTTACGGTACTAATGCCATGATAATGTCGTTGGTAAGCGGTTTGGTGAGGTATCCCGCCACAAAATCGAACTGATCCACCCGCTGGCGGTCGCGCTCGTCTATCGAAGAGGTCAATACGTATATGCGTATGTCTTTGACGAGCTGCGGCCGGATACCGGCATACACTTCGAGAAATTCCCACCCGTCCATGACAGGCATATTGAGATCCAGCAGGATAAGGTCCGGCAGGCCGTCATGGTCTGCGGTATGGAGGCGGATGTGATCGAGCACATCCTGCGCATCGGAGAACTTTTTAACTGCATCAGCGATCCTCAGTCTATCCAGCATGATTTCAGTGATCTGCTGGTGAATGGGGTCATCGTCTACTATAAAGATCGAATGTAGCGGCTTCATAGAATTGCTATTCGGGCCTGAAGGTAATGATAAATTTCGTTCCTGCACCCAGGCGGCTTTCGGCATGTATACTCCCGCCCATCGCTTCGATCTGCGTCTTCGTGATAAACAGGCCTATACCCTTGGCATCCTTGTTTTTATGAAATGTTTTACGGAATCCGAACAGTTTGGCGCCATACCGCTCCATATCGATCCCCATACCATTATCCTCCGCCGTTAGCATGATGCCGCCGTCTACCACCCTGCTATGCAGGTGCAGGCTAGGCCTGCGCTCGGCCGACCGGTACTTGATGGCATTGGTGAGGAGGTTCTGAAGGATGCTGTCGAGGTAAATGCGCGGGTATTCGATATGCGGCGCTTCCTGGAAGTCTGCCGTAAGATGGATGCCGCTGGTTTCTATATCCACCAGCAGGATATCCTTTATCTTCTGCAGGCGGTCGTTAAAGGCAAGCGTTTCGCGTTCCACGTTCAGGTCTTTACGGATCTGCACGATCTCTATCAGGTCGTTGAGCGTTTCGTCGATATTGCGGATCACTTCTGCGAACATACCGCGGTACATTTCCCGTTCCTGCTCATTATCCGATTCGTTCATGATCTGCATGAGCGCCTTGAGGTTGGCGATGGGCGCACGGAGGTTATGCGAAGTGATATGGGCGAAGTCTTCCAGCTGCTTGTTCTGGTTGACGAGGAATTTATTGAGGGAAGACAGCTGTTCGTTGGCCTTTCGCAGCTCCCGCTGCATCTTCTTGCTGTCGGTGATATTGCGCGTGAAGATGGAAATGCTGCCGTCCTGCATGGGCGCCAGCAGGAACTCGTACCATTTATCCACCTGCGGGAGATAGTTGGAGAAAGACACGGGCGCCTGTGCATCGATACATTGGCGCACGCGGGCGTGGAACGTGGAGCCCACCAGCGAAGGGAATACCTCGAAGATATTCCGGCCGATCACTTTGCCATGATCCACGATCTCCTGTGCCTTGCGGTTGATGAAGTTCACCTTGCCGTCTTTGTCCATCACCGCGTACCCCATATCGATGGTATCGAAGAATAACCGCATAAGCTCCGCGTTGCGGGTGAGCTGGTTGCGTATGCGGTACTGCTCGGTAACATCCTGGATAACGCCGTATATGCGCACGATGCGGCCGTTGCGGTATTCAGGCTTGCCGATGACGCGGGCCTGCAGCGTATTGTTCCTCGCCGTCTGGATCGTGACCTGCAGGTCATACGCCTTCCCGCGGCTCATGCAGGCGGCGATGGCCTGGTCCATCCGCACGCGGGATTCCGGCACGTAGAACGACAGCGCTTTTTCTACATTGATGGTAGCATAGGGCGGCAGTTCGTGAATCTTGTAGGTCTGTCCGCTCCACCGCAAATGGCGGGTGGCCATGTCCAGCTCCCAGCCGCCTATTTTGCCGATCTCGCCCGTTTGCAGGAGCGATTCCTGGTCTTGGTGCTCTCCAGCTCCTGGCGCTTCTTCTCGGTGATATCGTTGACGAGCGCTACGACGATCTGGTCTTTATCGACGGGGTCTTCTACCGGGAACATCGTCAGGTCGAGGAAGATCTCGCGGTCGATCTTGCCGGCGCCGGTATGCACCTGGAATTCCAGTTTCTTTTCCATGCGGATGACCTTACCGCGCTGCAATACTTCCATGAAGAGCTTATCCAGTTCAAACAACCGGGCGAAGGGTCTTGCACGAGGTTACTGTCGGGATGCTCTTCCAGGCCGGTGCTGGCAAAGAACTTCCGTTGCGTCTGGTTGACGCGGCGGATGAATCCGAAATTATCGAACTGGATGTAGCCAACCGGCAGGTGTTCCACGATGGTATGCAGGAGGCGCTCGCTCTTTTCGAGGCTGAGCACGGCCAGTTTCTTTTCTGTGATTTCGCTGAGGATGATGAAGAGGCATTCGATATCGCCCTGGAGGTCGAGCACGGGAAACCCGGTGACCTCGTAATACATGGGCTGGATGCGGGTGACGTTTTCGTCGTGCAGCTCGGTATACTTGAGCAGCATTTCCCGTTTAACGGGCGCTTTATGTTGTTTGACGTCATCGAGCAGGGCGGTGAGGCCGCTGCGGCGGTTGAAGGATCGTCGAACACATTGTACGGGCCGGAGACGGCGGGGTGATCGTCTCCCAGGATTTCGCGCTGGGCGCCGTTCATATTGCGGTGCCATCCGTCTGGCGTGAATTCGTGGAGGCCTACGGGCAGGTTTTCGAGCACGGATCGGAAGAAGCGTTCGCTTTCGCGGACTTCGGTTTCTGCCTGAACGTTGCGGATGACCATCATCACCTGGAAGACCTCTTCCTGTTCGTTATAGAGTGGGCTGCAGGAGATCTGGTACCGGAGGGGCGGATGGCCGTAGGAGAGCTCGAATGAGACGCGCTGGCCGTTGAGGGCTGCGAGCCAGTGGTGCATGGACTGCGATTCCAGCCTGGGGTGGAGGTCCGCCAGCCTGAGGAGGCTGTCTCCCGCGCTGAGGGCAAAGCCCAGGTGGCGGCGGCTTTCTTCGGAGAAAGCGCTGTTGACCGTCACGATGCGCAGCTGTGTATCGAACACGGCTACGGGATCCGGGAGGGCTTCGATCACCTGTGTCAGCAAGGGATGGTTCATGCAAAGGGACTGTTAGGGATAGCCAGTTGATCCGCGAATGTAGTCAATATATTACACAATTTTCAGTTATCAGCGTGGTAAAAGGGGTTAGGCGGGGTGGTGGAAAAATCACAGGGGCTGAAATGATTTCTTATGCTTCGTTTATAATATCTTTGACGCAGGAAACAAATAGTCATTTATTTACGTTAATTTATAGACGATTAATACTCAAACATCGAGATGAAAGTTTTAATTATCATGGGCTCGGAAAGCGATAAGCCCGTAATGCAGGAATCACAGAGCTATTTACAGTTCTTTGGCATTGAAAGCGAAATGATGGTGGCTTCGGCGCACCGTAATCCCGACAAGGTTCGCGAGATTGTAGTGAATGCGCAGCCCCAGGGTTACGGCGTGATTATTGCAGCTGCTGGTATGGCGGCGGCATTGCCGGGCGTAGTATCTGCCTACACTTCTCTCCCTGTTCTGGGCGTTCCCCTGGACGGTGGTCTGCCTGGCGGCATTGACGCATTGTATTCTATCGTACAGATGCCTGCAGGCCTGCCTGTTGGTACCCTGGCGGTAGGTAAGGCGGGAGCGCGCAACGCGGCTGTACTGGCTGCCCGCATCCTGGCCCTGAGCAACAAGCAAATTGCAGAACGCGTAGAAGCGTTCAAACAGAACGGATACCGGATCTGATCCAGTCTCTGATACGGAACGGCGGGCGTATCCCCGCCCGCCGTTTACTACCGACGCACTGTTCAGACTCCGAAACTATGGACAAGCTTAAATCGAACCGCACTTGACAGAATCCATCATTAACCTGGACAGCGTAAATCCGATCGAGTTTTTCGGCGTCAACAACGGAAAACTGGACTTATTAAAGAAAAAGTTCCCTTACTGAAGATCCTCAGCCGCGGCACCCAGCTCAAGCTGTCGGGAGCACCCGAAGAAGTGGCAACCGCCCGCGAAAAGATCGGTCAGATCGTCAGCTACCTCGAGCGTAACGGTCATCTCAGCGAAAACTATTTTGAACAGATCCTCGGAGAGGAAGAAGGCTCGGCCATCGACCATTTCAAGGACCGCAACCCCAACGACGTGCTCGTTTTCGGCCCCAACGGCCGGACCGTCCGCGCCAAAACGGCCAACCAGAAGAAAATGGTGACCCTGGCGGACAACGACATCGTCTTTGCCATTGGCCCCGCCGGTACCGGTAAAACCTATACCGCCGTAGCCCTGGCCGTGCGCGCCCTTAAGAACAAGGCGGTCCGCAAGATCATCCTCACACGCCCCGCAGTGGAAGCCGGCGAAAGCTTAGGGTTCCTGCCGGGCGACCTGAAGGAAAAGATCGACCCGTACCTGCGCCCCCTGTACGACGCACTCGATGATATGATCCCGCCGGACAAGCTAAATTACTTCATGACCAACCGGATCATCGAAATCGCTCCCCTCGCCTACATGCGCGGCCGCACGCTCGACAATTCCTTTATCCTGCTGGACGAAGCCCAGAACTCCACCGATCTGCAGATGAAGATGTTCCTCACCCGTATCGGCTCTTCCGCCAAGGCCATCATTACCGGCGACTTAACACAGGTAGACCTTCCCAAGAACCAGAAATCCGGTCTTGGTAAAGCCGCCCGCATCCTCCGCAACATCGAAGGGATCGGGTACCGGAGCTGGACGAGGAAGACGTGGTTCGCCACCGCCTGGTGAAAGCCATCATCAGGGCATACGACAGCGCCGCAGCACAGGAAGAAGAGCGCGAAAAAGAAAGGGAACACAACCGGGAGCATCATCACAAAGACCATAAGGACCACAAACAGAAGGATCACAATTAACACGGCCTTAACAGCCATTGTTGTATGTTGTGCAATTGGAAGATTCCATTACTTTTGCGGTAAGACATTATAACATTAACCTATCAACCACATGAGCTATTACAGGCGATTTATATACCTGATATGCGCTTCGGGACTGGCTCTCAGCATTAGCAGCTGTCAAAAGAAACCCGAGCCGCAGGAGGTTGCCTTGGAGTTTATGCACGCCATCCAGGAATCAAACTTCGAACGTGCCAAAGAATACGCCACGAAAGAGTCCCAGTCGGTGATCCTGCTCTATTCCATTTTCGACGGCAAACGCAATGAAAATGAACGCGAAAAGATCAAAAACGCCAAGCTGGAAGTGGTTAATCAGAAAGAAGACGGCGATAAAGCGACAGTCACCATCCTGAACTCCTCCGTGAGCTCCCGGAAACGCTGCTGCTGGTAAAAGAAGACGGACAGTGGAAGATCTCCTGACCCTCGAAAGCATCCTGCCCACATCCGTTCCCCGGAACCATGGATATGAACAGCATGTCGCCCGTTCCGCCGATGGCCGATACCGCCGCCGTAAAATGATCGATTCCAATTTTTTATAGCAATTCCCGGTTTGTTCACTAATTTTGCGCACTGAACAAACCGGGTATTTTCAATTTTGGCCGGGTTGAACTTCAACCCGTTCGCTGTTTTTACCCGTCAGTAAACGAGATTGATATCATATTTTTTAAAGCAAGATTGAATGACGACAACGAATCCATGGCACAGCGTAAGCCCCGGCGATAATGCCCCCACGTGGTGACCGGCATCATCGAGATCCCGAAGGGCTCCCGTGCCAAGTATGAACTCGACAAGGAAAGCGGCCTGCTGAAGCTCGACCGCGTGCTGTATTCCTCCGTGTACTACCCCGCCAACTACGGTTTCATCCCGAAAACATACTGCGACGATAACGACCCGCTCGATATCCTCATCCTCTCCCAGATCGAAGTAGTGCCCATGTGCATCATGGACGCAAAGGTGATCGGCGTAATGCAGATGATCGACGGCGGCGAAGCTGACGATAAGATCATCGCCGTGGCCGCCCACGATATGTCCGTTGCCCACATCAACGACATCTCCGAGCTGCCCCGCACCTGCTCAGCGAAATCCGCCACTTCTTCGAAGAATATAAAACACTGGAAAAGAAGACCGTAAAGGTGGAAGAGTTCGGCAACAAGGCCAAAGCGGAAGAAATCATCCGCGAAGCCTTCGACCTCTACGAAAAAACCTTCACCAACAAGTAACCCGACCCTGCGGAACATAAGAAAGCCCGTCCCGGTACTGCCAGGACGGGCTTTTTATCGCGTAATCTCTAAAACACCCGTTTGATCAGGCGCAGCTGATGGGTCCGCTCGCCGGTGTCGGCATTAACGATGCCCTGGTTGTCAATGGGATCGATGCGCACCTTGCCGGAGGCATGGATGATCCGCTGCTCGTCGAGCATAATGCCCACGTGGGTAATGCGGCCTTCAGGATTGTCGAAGAAGGCGAGGTCGCCCGGGCGGACCTCCTGCAATAAAGACACCGTTTCCCCCTGTGCCGCCTGCTGATAGGCATCCCGCAACAGCGGTATGCCGAGGATTTTATACACGGTTTGGGTAAAGCCGGAACAGTCTGTCCCGAATACCGTTTTCCGCCCCATAAATAGCTTGTATTCAGGAATTGCATTGCAATGGCCTCCCAGCCTCCCCGGCGCAGGAACCGCCGAAATGGGCTCAACGCCGCTCCCCGCAACGACCGACACATTTCCCCATTCGCCCGCCTCAAATTTCAGCAGGCTTCCGGCCGGCACGTGGACGGGCTTGCCGTTCAGCAGGAGCACTGCCTGCCAGGCGCCCACGATGTGGCTGGGGGCGCATCGTATAACGACTGTGGAATGGTTTCCAGGTGCGACAGGGTCACCCAGCCCTGGTACCCATCGTACTGCATCCGTACCTTCGCCCAGCCGTCTGCCGTAACGGTTTCAGTTTCAAGGCATTCCCCGAACACGGCCTGGGATATCATTTCACTCCGGTGAGAAGGCTCCGCCCTGAGGGGCATGACCGGCACAATGGTGATGGCTAATGGCATGTTAATTGTTTAAATAATATGTCGAACCCGGTGAACTTTTGTACCGGAATTACGTAAATATAGTAATAGTAGATATGCATCTCCAGTTAAATAACCTCAGCGACAGGGAACTTCTTCTCCGGTTCCGGAAATTCCGGGAAAGGGAAGCCGCAGGGGCCTTATTGGATCGGTACAGTCACCTGCTGGTGGCGGTTTGTTTACCCGGGCTCGACGCGCAACATCCCGCAGAAACCGTTTTACCCGAATTAACCCACAGGATGTACGAGCAACTGTCGGGCGCCAACGGAAAAGTAAACGAGCTCCTGTACGGAACGGTGCAGCAATACTTCGGCAGAACGCGCAAGGGCGGCGGTTATCAACCCGCCATCCGCGAACTGGAAAGCCGGGTAGAGCTCTCCGGTAATAATCCCATCGAGAAAATGGCCCTGGCCGGCAAGCTGGAACAAGCGCTGGGCAGGCTCATCCCGGAAGACATGTACCTCCTGGGCGAATTTTACCGGAACACAAGCCCCTGAAAGATCTTGCCCGTTCAAGACATTTAGACGTCCGGCAGGTCAGGGACAGGTTGAAAGGCATCCGTGAATCGGTTGCCACGTATATGAAAGAGGCGGCATATGAATAGTCATTCTCCAAGACAAGAAAGGATCATGCGGATCTTCACGCCCGTTCGTTGCCTGAACAGGGACCAGATCAAACGTTATCATCTCGGGCAGATGACGGACGTAGAACAGCACCTGGTGGAACACCACCTGATCGAGTGCGATCTCTGCCACGACGCGCTCCAGACGCTGGAGCATCCTTCAAATCTCCAGTCTTACCAGCAACTCAGCACCCAGCTCAGCCAGTATATTCAAAAAGAATACGCAACATCTGCAGCTGTACCCCAGCGCCCGCTCAAAGCGCCGGTCGCCAAACTGCAAAAGCACACCGAACGCAGATCCTTTGCAGACAGTGCGCAATCGTACTTCTGGACCGTGGTTTTCCTCGCGTTCGGCGGCGGCGGCATCTATTTGCTGCAACAGCATCTGAAGAACCGTCCGCCATTATCGACCCTGCCGCTACGAACGGCAGACGCGCTGGTGCTTCCCGCGCCCCGGGGTGCGGAAGTAGGCGATTTCCAGCCTGCCGTCGTAACACAACCGCAGGCCACCCAACCGGAGCCTATCCTTATTCAGGCGAAATACAGTACGCGGGATACTCCGGGCAACGCAACAGCCGCATTGAATGCACTACCGCCTGCTGATACCGCGCAGAAGAAAAAACCGCCGGTGAAAGACAGCGCCGTACCCAAACTACCGCCTGCCGACACCAACGCCCGCTCCGCCGTTGCCCAGGCAGCACCTCCCCCTGCGGAAACGCCTAAGGAACAGCAAAAGGAGCAGCCTAAAGAAGAGCCCAAAGAAGAGAAAGCGCCGGAAAAAACACGCGCTGCCGCAGATAACGAAAACGAGCCTGCGCCGGCTAAATCCGAAGCGAACAAACCGGCTAACGGGGACGACTATGTTTTCCGCTCCGCCATGCAATACCAGCAACAGGGCGACTATAACGAAGCCATCAACCAATACCGCCGGCTTTCCGACCGCGGCAAATATGCTGAAAGGGCCCGCTACAACATGGCCATCTGCTATCGCGACAAAGGCCAGAAAGGCAAGGCCCGCCGCATGCTGAAGGATATCGCCAATTCGGAAGGGGCCATGAAATCACAGGCGCAGGAAGCCCTTAGCGCCATGAACTGATATTTCCCACTTGAAACTTTTATGGAATTTGTTTACCTATGCATCTCACTTGAGAACGCTACTGTAACAACGTGCATCCATCACCCGACCAATACCAACACCTGAGCGATCAGGATCTGCTCCACCGGTACAAAGCCGACGGCAATACCGAGTGGATCGGCGTCCTGTTCGACCGATACGCTATCCTCCTGCTGGGCCTCTGCATGAAGTATCTCAAGAACGAGGAAGACGCGCGCGACAGCGTGCAGCAGATCTTCCTGAAAGTATTGTCGGAAATCCACCGGCACGACGTCCTCTACTTCAAAGCCTGGATATACCAGGTAGCCAGGAATCATTGCCTCATGCAATTGCGGCATAAGAAAGACGTGGAACTGAAGGAAGACCTGGTGCCCGGGGTAGCGCAGCAGGAAGATGTGAACATGAAGGCGCATGAGCAGAAAGATCTCCTGCTCGATAACATGGAGCGCGCGCTGCAGGAGCTCAACCCGGACCAGGCAACCGCCGTCCGGTTGTTCTACCTCGAAAAGAAGAGTTACCAGGAAATAACCGACATCACCGGCTTCAATGCCGGGCAGGTAAAAAGCTACATCCAGAACGGCAAGCGCAACCTCAAAATATTATTGGAAAAGTACAGTAAAAATATGCGTTAACTTGCAGTTGCAGGTAACGCCAACTACAGATATGAACGATCATTTTGCTGACATATTCACCGAAACCGCCTGTCCTTCGCAAGACAAGCTGCTGGCCTACGTCAAGGGTGAACTGAGTGCTTCCGAAAGGCACGAGGTTGAGATGCACCTGCAGGACTGTGAGCTATGCAGCGAAGCTGTGGAAGGGCTGACCACCATCCGGCAGAAAGACCAGATCCCCGGGTGGCTGCGGCAGGCTAAGTGGAATGTGCTGCACTCGCTCCGCCGGAAGAACCGCCGGAAGAAAAAGAGAATTATTACCTCTACATCGCGGTAGTAGCCCTGATCATCCTTTTCATGGCCATCGCGCTGTATTGATGTACCACTTCTCGCGGAAATAGGCGCGGCTTTAATAACTGGTTTTATCGGATTTTCCGGCCCATTCCCGGAACACTTCCCGCGCCGCTTCTTCGGGCATGGGGATGAAAGGGATCTTCTTCTCGCCGTAAGGCAATTCCAGCTCGTGGTAAATGAAGGAATCGTCGAATTGTATGGCCGCGGCCTCTTCTTTGGTATTGGCGAAAAATACCCGCGCCGGGCGCGCCCAGTAAATGGCCCCGAAACACATGGGGCAGGGCTCGCAGGATGTATAAATCTCACAATCGGTTAACTGGAAAGTACCCAATCGACGGCAGGCGTCCCTGATGGCCACCACTTCCGCATGCGCCGTGGGATCATTATGCGTCAGCACCTGGTTCCAGCCTTCCCCGACCACTTCTTCTCCCCTCACAACGATGGAGCCGAATGGCCCGCCTTCTCCTGTACGCATGCCGCGGGCGGATAATTCCACCGCCATCGCCATAAACTTCTTCTCTCTTTCTCCGATCGGGCATATGCCTGGTTTTAATCCAAATGTACGGAATTCAGACCGTTATGATACCCAACCGTACAGGGAAGGCGCAAGTACATCGCCCCGCGCCCTTCCTGTAGGCCTTTTAACCCCATAATCCTGACAACACAAACATCCGTTCCTTTTACAGAACAATTCCTTGCCGCAGAACTGGCGGGTAGCTTCTTTGACGGGCCACAAGATAACCGGTATATTAGATTATAACAAATTTTAATTTATTAGTATTGACAATGTGATAGGTATATAAAAAAAGTCCCGGATGAGGATTCATCCGGGCATTTACCTGTAACTGTATATCGTCGTATTAGAAATGACTTGTTAAGTATTGCGGATCACGACCACATTGTCAAACACATCCACCAGTACTGGTTTCGTCTTGTCTATCTCTCCGCCGAGGATCTTCTTGCTGAGCAGGTTCACGATCTCTTTCTGAATCAGTCTCTTCAGCGGCCTTGCACCGAATTGGGGATCGTAACCCTGTTCCGCCAGGTAGTCCAGCGCATAATCACTAAATTCCAATATCATGCCATTCTTCGCTACCAGCTCCTTCAGTTGTTGTAATTGTATGTTAATAATTCCCTTCACTTCGGAGCGCATGAGCGGCTGGAACATGATCACTTCATCCACACGGTTCAGGAACTCCGGACGGATGGTCTGTTTGAGCAGGTTCATCACTTCGTCTTTCGTTCTGTCTACCACTTCTTCTTTATTTCCTTCGGTGATTTTCTCAAAGTTTTCCTGGATGATATGGCTGCCCATATTGCTGGTCATGATGATGATGGTGTTCTTGAAATTCACCACGCGGCCCTTGTTGTCTGTCAGGCGGCCGTCGTCCAGCACCTGCAGCAGGATGTTGAAGGTATCCGGATGGGCTTTCTCGATCTCGTCGAGCAGCACCACGCTGTAAGGTTTGCGGCGTACGGCTTCCGTGAGCTGGCCGCCTTCATCGTAGCCAACATACCCCGGAGGCGCGCCAACGAGGCGGCTTACGCTGTGTTTCTCCTGGTATTCGGACATATCGATCCGTGTCATCATTCCCTCGTCGTCGAACAGGTAATCTGCCAGCGCTTTGGCCAGCTCCGTTTTACCTACCCCGGTAGTACCGAGGAAGATGAATGACCCGATAGGCCTGCGGGGATCGTTCAGCCCCGCGCGGCTTCTGCGGATGGCGTCTGCGACGGCCGTGATGGCTTCGTCCTGCCCTACCACGCGCTTGTGCAGTTCGTCTTCCAGCTGCAGCAGCTTGTCTTTCTCGCTCTGCATCATTTTCGCCACGGGGATGCCGGTGGCTTTGGCCACGTTCTCGGCGATGTCTTCCGCGTCTACTTCTTCTTTGAGCAGGCGTTTATTGTTGGAGGAGATCTCGGCGAGCTCGGCCGTCAGGTCGGCCACTTCTTTCTCCTGTTCTTTGATCTTACCGTAACGGATCTCCGCTACTTTACCGAAATCCCCGTTGCGCTCGGCCTGTTCGGCTTCGAGTTTGAGGTTTTCGATGGCGGCTTTCGCGTTCTGCACTTTGTCTACCAGTTCTTTTTCCTGTTGCCATTTGGATTTGAAGGTATTCCTTTCTTCACCCAGCCTGGCGATTTCCGCGCCCAGTTCGCGCAGCTTGTCTTCGTCGTTTTCGCGCTTGATGGCTTCGCGTTCGATTTCCAGCTGGCGGATGCGGCGCTCCAGCTCGTCGAGCTCCTCGGGCATGGAGTTCATTTCCAGGCGGAGCTTGGCGGCGGACTCGTCGATCAGGTCGATCGCCTTGTCGGGCAGGAAGCGATCGGTGATATATCGCTGCGATAATTCCACGGCTGCAATGATCGCTTCGTCGCGGATCAGTACGTGGTGGTGGTTCTCGTAGCGTTCTTTCAGGCCGCGGAGGATGGAGATGGCGTCTTCGGTCGACGGTTCGTCGATGAATACTTTCTGGAACCTACGTTCGAGGGCTTTATCTTTCTCGAAGTATTTCTGGTATTCGTTGAGGGTGGTAGCGCCGATCGCACGGAGCTCCCCTCTCGCCAGGGCTGGTTTGAGGATGTTGGCGGCGTCCATCGCGCCTTCCATGGCGCCGGCCCCTATCAGGGTATGGATCTCGTCGATGAAGAGGATGATATCGCCGTTAGAATCGGCGACCTCTTTAACGACGGCTTTCAGCCTTTCCTCGAACTCCCCGCGGAATTTGGCCCCTGCCATCAGCGCGCCCATGTCGAGGGCGTAAATGATCTTGTTATGCAGATTATCGGGCACGTCGCCGTTGATGATACGGTGCGCGAGCCCTTCCGCGATGGCGGTCTTACCCACCCCGGGCTCACCCACGAGGATGGGGTTGTTCTTGGACCGGCGGCTGAGGATGTGCAGGGTACGGCGGATTTCTTCGTCGCGCCCGATCACGGGGTCCAGCTTGCCGGCACGGGCCAGTTCGTTGAGGTTCTTGGCGTATTTCTCGAGTGAGTTGTATGTTTGATCCGCGGTCTGGCTGTTTACCGTCCCCCTTCCTAAGTTCGGTCAGGGCGGCTTTGAGGCCTTTTTCGGTAAGGCCGGCGTTCTTCAGCAATTTGGCGGTATCGTCGCTGCCGCCGAGCAGTCCTAATAACAGGTGCTCCACGCTGACGAACTCGTCTTTGAATTCTTTAATGCTGGAACCGGCCCGCAGGATCGCGTTGTTGGCGTCGCGGCTCAGCACCTGCCCGCCTTCCCGCTGCCGATCACAGGGTAAGCCTGGATCTGTTCGTTCAGTTTGCCTTCGAGGAATCCCGTATTCACGTCGTTCTTCTTCAGCAGGTATTCTATACTGTTATCTTCGTCCTGCAGCAACGCTTTGAGGATGTGGCCCGTCTCGATCGCGGAATTGCGATGGTTGAAAGCCAGCTGTTGCGCCTCTTGCAGCGTTTCCTGGGACTTGATGGTGAAGTTGTTCAGATTCATATATCTACTTTATGCTTCTTAGAGTTAACGATTGGTTTTTTGATTTGGTTCAGGTGGATCAAATCCCGATCCAAGCGTATTTCATCCGTCAACCTGACAGCTAAAACCCTACCAGACTGCATTAATTTCAGTTTATATGTGTTTGAACTGTTATTTTGTCTATTCTTTTCATTTTGAGCGCCTTGCAGGGCATTTGTGTTAAATCCGCCCCTAATTTGAACTGTAGCCTCCATAAGCTGTTATAGATCAGTTACATCCTCTTTGTATCACCACCAAAACCTTCACTTATGGCGTTTGACCTCGTAGAAACCCTCAAAAACCTATTCAATACCGAATTCGCGGGCAGGGCCGCTTCCCAGCTGGGCGAGAGCGAGTCCGGCATCCAAAAGGCGCTGGGCGGAATTATTCCCACCGTGCTGACGGGCCTGTTGCAAAAGCAGGGTCCGGAGACGCGGGTGGACTGCTGGGCCTGGTGCGCGATGCCACGGGGACGGACCTGGGGCAACTGGGCAATGTTGCCGGCGGGCTGCCGGCAGGTTTGCTTGCCAAAGGCTCCCAGTTCCTGCAATCCCTGTTCGGCAATAAATCGGCCGACATCGCGGGGCCATCGCGTCTTACGCGGGTATCCGCCCACAATCGGCCGACACGCTTATGCAGGCAACCGCGCCCGCGGCGCTGGGCGCCATCGGCAATCACGCCGAGAACACCGGCCTGGCGCCTCCGGCATAGTAGACCTCCTGGTCAGCCAGAAAGATAAGATCCTCGCGGCCGTACCCTCCGGCCTGGGCCTCGCCGGCCTGCTGGGCGCAGGCAGCCTGGGCGATATCGGCAACAGGTTGTCCTCGCTCGCCGGTTCGGTGAAAACAACCGCCAACAGCGTTGGCCATGCCGCGGACCACACGGTGCATGAAGCTGCCGCCGGCGGCGGCAGGTGGGTCACCTGGCTCATTATCGCCATAGCGGGAATCCTGTTGCTCTGGTGGCTCCTGCGCGGCTGCGGCGCCAAGGAGAAGATGACCGTCGTTGAATCCGACAGCATCACCGTCATAGAAGACACCCACTCCTCTACTCCGGCCGCCGCGCCCGTCGTACGCGAATCCATCAAGGTAACGCTGCCCGACGGCAAAGTGCTCGACGCCTATAAAGGCGGTATCGAAGACCAGCTCGTGCAGTTCCTCCAGGACCCGGCTTCCCAGGCGGGCAAAGATGTTTGGTTCGATTTCGACAACCTGAACTTCCAGACCGGTTCCGCGCAGATCACGCCCGAGAGCCAGGTGCAGATCGATAACCTCGCCGCCATCCTCAACGCTTTCCCCAAAGCGAAGATCAAGATCGGCGGGTATACGGACGCCACGGGCGACGCGAAGAAAAACCAGCAGCTGTCGCAGGAACGCGCCACTTCCGTGGTTACTGCCCTCTCGGCCGCCAATGTGAAGCCCGTTCAATTGCAGGGCGCGGAAGGCTACGGCAGCCAGTTCGCTAAAGCGGCTCCGGACGCGCCGGATGAAGAAAGGAAGAAAGACCGCCGTATATCGGTCAGCGTAAGAGAGAAGTAATGCAAAAGGTACATATAAGAAGAAGGGCGCCTCATGCGGGCGCCCTTCGTATTTATGCTTCCTTTTTACCAGGACGACCCGGCTTCGGTCTGACTTGTAGATTTGATTGATAAAAGCTTCCAGCGCAGGGTAATCTTTCGCAGGGAAGCGCCCGGATTTCATTTCCACCCGTCGGATGTACGTGACCTTATTCCCCTCAACCGAAACCGACGCAAAGTAGCTGCCGAACGGCGTGCTCAGGAGCACCGGCGGGAACATGGATTCCGGCGTATACCCCGCCGGCACCGTTATCTGTACGGTATCGGCATCGCGGTATGGCGTACGAACGTAGATATCGCCGTTGCGGGCGGAATCGCCGGACAACTTCCGCGATTCGCGCGTCAGGATATTGGGGTGATGAACAGTCGCTTACCGGTAACCGATGCGTAGTTGGGAACAGACAGCTCCAGAACCTCTTCCATTTCCGGTACGGGCCGCGCATCCGCGTGTTCTTTGTATTGCAGTTGTTTGATATCGAAACTCGGCAGTTTCAGCCGTTCTTTTACGTATTCGATCTGCTTTTCCTTGTTGAGGTAATTCACCACGCCGTGGTAATCATCCTGCTGCAGGCCGGTGTACCGCGTATTGCAGGCTACTTTCAGGTTGCCGTTCTCGTCCGTTTCCGCGCGGATATTGCGGACCTGGAGGTTCTGGTCTGCCGGGTAGGCCGGCGTGCGCACCAGCTTACCGCCCTGCTCGGTCACCAGCAATACGGGCCTGTCGTTCGTAAAACTGCCCAGGTACCCCGCGGGCGAGGTCTGGCTGGTGCATTCCAGCCAGGTCGTGTCTTTGGCGCCGGGCACGCAGAGAATAATGTGGTTGAACTGGTCTACCGTAAAATCTTCCATAAAGTCCGTTTCCTCATCACCGGCATGCACCAGCGTGTAATGCGAACGGATGCCCGCAGCGGCGAGGAGCGATTTCATATAATTGGACAGCGCCTTGCAATCGCCATACCCTTTGGTAGCCACATACGTGGCGTCAAAGGCTGCCACCCGCCGATGCCCAGCTGGATGCTGATATAGCGGGTATTCTTCTGCATGTATTCATAGAGCAGCCGGATCTTTTCGGCGTCCGACTTCGCGTTGGCGGTGATGGTGGCCACGGTGGATCTGATGTTATCGGGCAGCACGTCGCGGCCCTGGTTGAGCGACGCCTGGAAGCGGCCAAAGTCTTCCCAGGAGCTCATGCTGCCTTCATAATCCGCCCATGCGAATTTGGCGGGCGCGAGGTAGACGATGGTGGAGCGCTCGCGCAGGGGGCGGAGAACGGCTCCGCCGTCATGGCAGGCATATCCTTCACTTCCCAGGTCATCACTTTATTGCTTTTCTCTGTCCGCATTGCCGGCTGGCCCGGATACCTGAACTGGCGATAGCGCAGGTCATAACCCTCCGGAACGGAGATTTCCAGCTTGCTTTGCTGCACGGCATACTGATTGGCGCCCTGCGGCACCCAGGGCGGAAAGTACGCTGTGAAGCGGTGGCGGTACTCCACTTCGTAGGCCACGGTGTAGGGGTACACCTTATGATAGAAGTTATGCGTCTTCACGCGGTTGTCGTCCATGAGGCTCATATCGCTCACGGCGCTAAGGTCCCGCACGTCGCCCTGCTTGAGCTTGCGGAGCTGGTTGCCCTGCGCATCATAGAGCGAACCGCTGACGTCTTTGATCTCGCGGTATTTATCATATGAGTGATAGAACCCGCCAAAGCGGTCGCCGCTCTCGTTGAGCACGGTCACCACCACTTTATGGGTATAGCGCACATCGCGGGAGTCGATGACTTTGACGGTCATCAGCTCTTCCCGTTGCACCGCATTCGCGTTCTTCAGCAGGTGCGCGGGGATGGCGCTTACGGGATATTGCGGATCGGCGGCGCGGAGGCCGCAGGCGATGCTTAGTAAAGCCAGTAGAGTGTATATCCGGATCATGCTTTTTCTTCTTGATGACTACCTGTTCAGCGTGTTTCTTCACGACAACGTCGTAGAATTCGCGCAGGGATTGATATTCTTCCGGCTCGTACCAGGCGCGGTTGAATTTAAGGCGCGAGCGCATCATCAGCTGGTTGCCCGTTTGCTGCACGAGATATTGGAAAATGCCCTCGCCGTCATTGAATTTCACGATCGAGGATTTCGGCAGTTCTTCGAACTCACAGCCTTCCGGCAGGGTGAGCGAAAGCGTATAATTGTAATCCGTTACTGCTGGCATTTCTACCGGATACTTGCGTTCGGCTGATTTGAAAGGATTGCTCCGCATCGATTCAGAGAACATGGGTTGCAGGTAGATCATACCGCTCTCGTCCAGTTCCGCCAGCTTGAAGTCGTAATCCACCACCAGCTGTGCGCTGTAATCATCCAGCTCTTTCAGCTCGGTGTTCGACATTTCGATATCCGCTACAAACCCTTTCTCCAGCTCTTTAAAGAACGCTTCCTTTCCTTTGCCCTTGATGCGGGAGCGTGCGTCGTACGACTCAAAGAAAGTGTACTGGCGCTGGAAGTGGCCGGTAAGGCGGCCTTTATCATCAGGAGTGATAAAGACGCCGGTCACGCTCCTTTCCGAAAGCGAATCCGCTTCAAAGACAGCGGGTCTGCCGAGAGGTTTACTTTCCGGGCAGGACCGTTATAGCACGAAGCATGCAGTTTGCCGAAGCCCAGGAACGGGCGCGTGGCGTCCAGGTAATGCTCCTGGCCTTCTGTGGTTACGCTGACGATCGTATAATTGAATTTGGAACGGATGGGATACATAGCGTACATCTTGCCATGGCTGCGGGTGCTCAGCAGTACGGGCGATGCGTCCAGCCCCGCCTCGCGGAGCATGGCGGTCAGCAGGATGTTGATGTCCGATACGTTGCCGTTTTTCTTGTTGAAGGTCGTTTTAAGGGTCTGGCTCTTCCAGATGGCGGAGTAATCGGTACAGGTATAGTTATCCCGCACGAAGGCATATATCTTCATGGCCTTCTCCTTATCCGTCGCGGCCCCGGCAATGATGCGCTTCACGTCGTCCGACAGGTAATTATTCGCTTTGGTCAGTTCGCCGGCGTAATCTTCGTCCTTATTCATTTCTTCCATGAACTTCGGCCAGGTGCCCATGATATTGCGGACGGGCGTTTCGGGAACCGGATGGCCGAAAGCTGGAATTCGATGTAGCTGATGTGGTTGCCCAGCGTGGTCACGTAGCTTTCCTCCTTCAGGGGCGGCACGTCTTTCATCACCCAGCGGTGGGTGGTCACGCCCGGGGTAACGGACACGTGGTTGGAAGCGGAACCGGCGGAGGGGCCGTCCATCGTGAAGCTGAACGTCTTCCGCGAATCTTTGGAGCTTTTGATGTGATACTGGTGATACCCCTGGCTGAGGAAGATATATTGATAATATTCCGGCAGAGATATCTCGTATTCGCTCCAGAGTACCGGCATGTTTACGGACTGGAAAGCCCAGGGCCGCAGGTACATGGGGAACTCGGAGTTGATGGTATAGGAGTATTCTATGATGGTGCCCTCTTTAACGGCGGGCAGTGTAAATCTTTTGCGGATGGTATTTCGGTCTACTTTCTCGGTAAAAACTGATTTGCTTTCCAGCTTCGTTTCCACCACCTTCCCGTTCTCCAGGTTGTAGGAGCAGGCTTTGAGGTTGGCCATCAGCTCTTCGGCGCTTCCCTGGAAATGGAGGTCTACGGTGATGTTGGCCTCGTCGTAGGCGCTTTTGCGTAGGATATGGATCCTGCGGTGGAGCTTAAACACCTGGATGAACCAGTCGCGGCCGGATTCAAAGTTGGAGGACCCGATATCCGCGAGCACAACGGCAGCCGCGCCGGTGTCGATATCGTACCGGGTTTTGAAATCTTCGGGGCTGACTTTTCCATATTTCACGGGGGCTTTTCCTGTGCGGCCAGCATGAGGGCGCACGTCAGCAGGGCGGGTAAAAGGGTGGCAATTTTGCGTAGCATTGCAGAGAACTTAGGTATATGGGTTGAAATTCCGGATAAAATTATACTTTTTCTTATCTACATATCACTTCCGGAAAAAATATTTCCTGATTCACCCCTTTGATGTATTGAAGGCTCCATTTCCATAAAACCGGTCGGGAAAATCGTAATTTTGCGCCTGCATGCAGGAATTGGATAAAAATACCGTGTACGTGAAGGAGCTGTCCAGGAGCTGGGGTTCGATCATTGCGGCATCGCGAAAGCGGAGCAGCTGAGCGACGATGCCTTCCGGCTGGAGCAGTGGCTGAACCGTGGCATGCACGGGGAGATGCGGTATATGGAGAATTATTTCGACAAGCGCATCGATCCCAGGCTGCTGGTAGACGGGGCGCAATCCGTCATTACCCTGCTGCTTAACTACTTCCCGCAGGAGCGCCAGCGCCAGGATGCCCCTAAGATCGCCAAGTACGCCTACGGCGCTGATTATCATGAAGTAATCCGGGAAAAGCTCAACACTTTCCTGGCCCGGATGCGGAGCGTTTCGGGGACGTTCAGGGCCGCGGGTTCGTGGACTCTGCCCCTGTCCTGGAACGGGCCTGGGCGCAACGCAGCGGACTAGGCTGGATCGGCAAGAACGGGAACCTGATCCACAAGCAGGCCGGGTCGTTCTTCTTTATCGCCACCCTCATCGTAGATATCCCCTTTCGTACGACAGCGCCGCCGGCGATTACTGCGGCAGCTGCACCGCTGCCTGGACGCCTGCCCCACCGGCGCCCTGGTATCCCCAACCGTGGTGGATGGCAGCCGTTGTATCTCCTATTACACCATAGAGCTGAAAGACGCCCTGATACCCGACAAGATGCAGGGCCAGTTCGCCGACTGGATGTTCGGCTGCGATATCTGCCAGGACGTATGCCCCTGGAACCGCTTCGCCAAAGCCAACGAAGAGCCTTCCTTCGCCCCCTGCCCGAAATCCTCAACTTCAGCAGCGCCCAATGGGAAGAACTGACCGAAGAAGAATTCAAACGTATTTTCCGCAAAAGCCCCTGAAACGCAGCAAGTTCGCCGGCATCCGCCGTAATTTGAAGTTCCTGCAGCCGCCTGCGCTGTAAATCTTAACCAGGATTATCTTCAATCCCCGTTGTCACAAAACCGTGCTCCCCGCTGTCCCGCTATTGTACATGCTTACAATTGAAACATATTATTTTCAATACGCTGCCAGCTGCTTACTAATTCATTGATTTCCAACTTTTATGCGGAGGAGTTCAATATTTATTCCTGACCAGATCATGACAAAAACCTGACATCCATACAACCCTATTACATTGATTATCAGGTCATAATACTACCATCCTTCGTTTATCCTTCGTTTATGTTTGGTGCTGGCCTGGGTTTGAGGGTGTTTGCGTATAGGATTAGCGAATGATAAGCGAAGGTTGAGCGAAGGAAAAGCTTGTAAACCGAAGACAGTACGAAAAAACGACCTGTAAACCAGAAACAGGATTTACCCGGACCACTGTAAACCAAAATCAGTATTATCTAACATCAGGTGTAAACCTATATCAGTACAAGACCGTACAAGACCCCGTACAAGTCCAGGGAAGACCGAAGGAAGACCGAAGGAAGACTGAAGGAAGACTGAAGGAAGACTGAAGGAAGACTGAAGGATGACAGAAGGATGACAGAAGGAATACATAAAAAAAGCGGGACATTACTGCCCCGCTTTCCGATTCGTATATAAGAATTTAGAAATTCAACCCAACTGACCCGCCGAAAGTGTAGCGGTCATCGAAATCGAAGCTGCTGGATTTCGTGTAGCGGCCGAAGGCGTTCACGAAGAGTACCCGCTGCTGATCTTTCCCGATGCGTATGGAATAGGTTATCGGTAGTTCCACCGGACGAAGTCCGAGGCCAGGTACCTCCAGTCGTTGGTTTCCGGTCTGTTACTGTTGGGTATTTTGGATTTTGCCCGTTATACTGGTATTCCCCGCTCAGGTTGCGGTTCATGCCCGCACGGAGGCCCACCAGCAGGCGGCTATCCCTGTTCTCCGACAGCTGGAAGTTCTTCTTCGCCCCTACCGCGATCAGCAGGTTCTCCGTGTTCTTCCAGGAATGGGGAAGGATGTATTCGTCGTCCAGTTTGGAGTAATGGGCCGTGAAATCCGCCATCCAGGAGTAATCTTCTTCACCACGCTTGCCCGTAATAGCGTATTTAAGCCCCAATTCCTGCGTTTTGAAGGTGGAGCGGACGTATTTAGCCAAAGTGAGCCATCCGCTCTGGGAGGAGCTGTTATCGCGCTGCGTTACGTATTGATACCGTCGATGTGGCGGTTATAGAACTGTGCGCCCAGGGATTGGAGCAGCTTTCCGGACTCTTTTTGTACGGTTACGCCCGCCTGCCAGGACTTCCGGATCACGGAGCCGCCGTCGCGGGGAGTGGTGTAGGAAATGGTGAGGTCTTCGCCTTCGATCAGGTAGTTCACATTGGCGAGGACGTTCAGCCTGCCTTTGTACTGATATTGAATACCACCGCCCCAGGCATCGCCTTCGTAGTTGTTTACGCGGCCGGAGCCTACGTTGCTGATCGCTGTGCCAAGGCCCAGCAGTTCGTAGTACGTCTGGTCCACATAAGTGTTCACGTTCTTCATGGACGCTTCTTCCTTCGTATTGGCGTACCGAACGTTCAGGCCGATGTTATGCTTCGGGAAATGCTGTACACCACGCCCGGCGTTACGGAAAGGGAATAGAAGTTGTTTTCCGTGCGCACGTCGCGCTGCTTGGCGCCGCTGGCGGCCTTATAGGAGCCTGCCAGGCCCAGCGACCACCGGCCGTAGGCTGGGGAAGCTACACGGAAGCCCAGATCGTAGTGCTGCTGCACCCAGTCGCTCGGGTTGTTATCCGCGATGATGAAGGGCATGCCGCGGAAGGGGTCGATGACAGATGCGTTGAAATTCGCGTCATGGATGGCTTCGCGGCGGTAGGTGAACTTACCGGCAACGTAGAAGCTGTCCAGCAAAGTGCGCCCTTCCGTTTCCACGATCTGCCGGTTGCCGGAAGCGCCTTCCTGCGGGCGATGGAAATTGCCGTCGTATGCCTCGTAGCCCGCTTTGATCTGCGAGTACTTGTAGGGGCCGTCGAGCTTCAGGCCGGCGGGGTTGCCCGACTGCTCCCAGAGGCTCCGTTGCTGCCGCAGTTCGAGGGCCGCGGGGGCATTGAATTTGTTTTTGCTGCGCCATGGCCACCGAGCCGGAGGCGGCGAGCAATATCGAGATATATAGTTTCTTCATTGTATTAGCTGTTACGGGTCCTTACTTCGAATGATTCCACTCCGGCATTTTAGCGCCATGTCGTCTGAACTGCGGCGTTACGCCCCTTTCGAAATCCTCGGTGCTGTTGTTGGTATCGATGTAAATCGGCGTACCGTCGTCGTTCTTCAGGTCAGACACCTTGCGGGCAACGCCGAGCGAGTTATAGGTGGCGCCAACATACGTCATGCCCGCATCCAGTACGGAGGGCACGCGCTTGGCGGCGATCATATTGGCGTTATGGCCCGCTTCCACCGCATCCAGCACATAGCGGATGGGGATCTTTGCGAATACCGAAGTAGAGGTAGACGCCAGGTTGCGCGTCTTCAATGCCGGGTTATTCACCGGGTCGTATGCTTCGCCTGCCGGCACGCGGAAGATCACGTACGCCCCACCGAACACGGACACCAGTATTGCGGCAACGTGCCTTTGCCCGCATTCCCGTTATAGAACACGTGGCTCATATCCACCGCCGGCTGATCCGGGAAGTTGGGATTATTCATATTGAACTCGAACTCCGATGTGGAGCAGTCGATGGGCGAAGCAGGGCTATACTGCGGCAGCTGGTGATTGGCCGCAAATTGTGCCATGGAGAAAGACTCCCCGGGCGCGAGCGGGTAATCGGTACCGTTGCCGGGCACTTTCCAGATGCGCTCCGCGTAGGCGTAATCGTTCCCGTCTTCCGCAGGCCACAGCGGCAAGGTGGTAGTGGCCGTTGTGGGTGTCAGGTTAGCGAAGTAGAGGCCGTCGAGATAGATGGTATCTGCCGAGTTGTTGTACACTTCGTAGAACTGGTTCCGGAAGTAGAACGGCGTGGTACCGGCGAAGAATATCTCCGAGAACACCAGCGGGCTCACCTTCAAACCGGCCACATCGATCTCTATCGTAGCGTTGTTGGAGGTGATGGCGTAGTTGATCTTCGCGCCGTTGAGGTAGTACACATCACCATTGGCATCCTCTACCCTGCCGCTGACGTTGATGCTGTAGAGACCGGGGATCAGTCCGCCGACCGCCGTAACATCCGCGCCCAGCTGATCTTCCTTCCGGAATCCTTCGGCGAAGTTTTCGAATACGACTTTAAGCCCTTCCGTGTTGGTGATGTTGGGCATGGTGGATCTGGCTTTCACCTGTACGGTGTATTCACCTACCTTTTCCGCATCCAGCCCGTCGTTTATCTTTTTGCAGCTGCCGGCCAATACTGTTACCAGCGTTGCTGCGGCTAAGAGCCAGGTTGATTTTTTCATGCGCTTCCTGTTAGAGTTTTAGCGATAATTCCAATCCGTAGAAGAAGCGGTTGCCTCTCTTCTCGTAAGTGCCCGGCACCCGTTTGATTCCGCGCGCTGGTAGTATCTGAACATGTTATTGGCGAAAACGATACCCGCATATAGTCGGATATCTCCTTGGTCACGTTGATATTGAACGTCACCAGCGGCGGCCAGGATTCGGTGATCTCCGTCAGGCGGTTTACGTTGCGGAGGAGATCCTTGAACTCGGGCTCGTCTTTGCGTTTGTAATCGTAATCATACACCTGCCCGTCTTCTTTCGAAATGTATTTCACCGGGATGCTGTCGTTACCGTAACGCTGCCAGTTGCTTTCGTTCCAGATCACCTGTGTGGTGAATGTGATCACGAAGCCCAGGCGGGGAATGTTATGCGTGGCGCGGAGGGTAGTCACGGCCGACTGGTCGTACCGTTTTACCATGCCTTTTTCATATAACCCGATATGCGTTCTGTCGGAGCCGGCGTTGCCGCTGAAATCGTCGAAGTACGTATAATCCTTGTTATAGCTTTCGGTGGTCAGCAATGCCCCGTTAAGCGAGAAGGCCGTGCGGATAGATTTGAAACGGCCGAGATCGAGGTCCATTTCAATCCCTTTCGTCCGGGACACGAGGTTGTTGGTAGGCATATAGAACCCGGCAAGCACGTTATTGCTGGCCGCCAGCTGGTAGATGGGTTGCGACCCATCGCCGGCGCGGGTGTATTCATTGAACACCACCGGCATATAGCCGTTGATGGAGCGGTTCATGCTGTAACCGTTGTCCATGTTTTCCTTATAGCCCGTAACGCGCAGGGTAGCCTGGTTCACGTTGAGGCGGAAGCCGATTTCGGCCTTCTCGTTCTTCGCGATTTCAAGGTCTTTGTTCTCCGTATTGAATACACGGGTAGTGGTCATGAGCACCTGCTGATCCACAGGGATATTGCTCACGCCGATCTCGTTGATGTTCACGTATTCGAAGTAAGCGTTCTCGGGATGGAGGTACAGCGTGGAAGGCGCTTTGGCCAGTTTACCGTAGGCGCCGTTGATGCTGAAGATACGGGGAACGATCTCCAGGCTGGCGTTCAGGCGGGGTGAAAGTGCATGCTGCCCGCCGGAGAAATTATCGTATCGCAGACCGGCCGACAGGTTGAATTTCCGCCCTGCAATGCGTGCGTCGAAGTTCTCTTCGGCATAGAGGCCCAGCTGGTTCACACCGGGGATGTCACTGAACGCGCGTTTACGGAAAGTGGAGTTCACGGAAGAGAAGCTCCGTTGCGGCGGCGTTTCGTCAGAGAATGTCTTACCATCGCCATAGTTCTTATCCGTCTTGAAATCCGCGCCCAACACCCAACGGTGGTTGGTAGCGCCGATCCGGTTGAAGAAGGAGGCGGATGCTTTGAAGAAGGTATTCAGTTCTTTACCGTTGATGTCGTACCTGCCCAGGTAAGTGCTGGGGAGGTATGCCGCGTAGTACCCTTGGTCCAGCGGGTTAGCGGAATTGAGCTTGTTCCCGTCTACATCAAAGATATCGGTACCCGGACGGTTGGTCAGGATGCTGCCGTCGTTCAACGTCATGGAATACGGCGCGTTGGCGGCGGTATTCTGCGTTTCGTAGAAGCTATTCTTTGCGGTGTAGCCTACGCGCGCCACGTAGTTGATGTTGCGCAGCCAGCGTTTACCGTCGAACCGCAGCATACCCCGGGTATTGAAGATAAACCCGAGGTCTTGTCCGCTGGAAGCAGTTTTGGTCACCTGGTCGTCCGGATTGGCGTTGCGGGTATCTTTCCGTAGATGAGGTCGAGCGAGGTGGTGGACGCCAGTCGCTTGAAGAAGGTATTGGAATACATGGCCCGGCCGGTGAAGCGCTGGTACTTCATGTATTGCTGTACGGGGTCGTTGGTGTTATAAGCGTAGTCCATCCCCAGGTTGAGCGCACCGCTGCGCTCCCCGAGGTTAAAGCCTTTATCGGCCGACAGCTGGTATACGTTGGGATTGGTCCTGCCCTGGATCGTGAGCGGTTGCGCACCGGCTTTGGTATTAACGATCACCACGCCAGAGGTAACATCGCCGTATTCCACGCCCGGAACGCCGCGGATCACTTCTACGGATTCCACGTTGTTCATGGAGATGTTACGGACGTCAAATCCCGCGCTGGGAGAAGCGCCGCCAGCGATGGAGGCCGCGCCGCCGGTGATGCCGGGGGCCAGCGTTTGCAGGTTGGCGTTGTTGGACATGGGGGCGCCGTTCAGCATGATGGTGGTACCGAACGCGTTCATGTTCTCCGAACTGCTGGCGGCGTTGCGGATATTGATCTGCTTGGCGTTGGTGAGCTCGGGGTTGACGGTCACGCCGCCGGGCAGCAGGGCCATGACGTCTGCCAGGCTATTGGCCTGCAGGTGGTCGATGGCTTCGCGGGATATGCGGGAAGAGATGCCGTTGTTACCGCTGGAGGAGCGGGCCGTTACATTGACTTCCACGAGGCGGAAGTCGGACTGCCGCATGGTGAACTGCAGATCTGCGTCGGCGCGTACCTGTAATACGGTATCGATGGTTACCTTGCCCAGGAAGCGGACCTGCAGCGAGGTGGGCCCGGCCGGTACATTGGCCAGTTCGAAGCGGCCGTTGGCGTCTGTCTGCGTGAGGATGCCGTAGGCCGGGATGGATACCGATGCGTAGCGTAATGGTCTGGGGCTGGAGGTGCGGGATTCGTATACCGTGCCTCCTACCTTGTATGCTTTTTTATCCTGCGCGAGTGCCGCTACCGGGAAAAGTAACGTCAATAGCACCCCGCATTTACACTCCGTGTAAAAGAAAAATTCAATGCCATAAGTTTTAGGTTCGTCGGTTAGTGACTATGACTATGACCCTGCCCCATAGTTGGCGGGTTGATCATGATGTGTGCTTTGTAAGTGCCGGCCCCATCAGCCAGGGCATACCGGGCTCTGCTGGTTCCGTCGGCAGGCCGGTGCTCTCCCCTGTTGCCCAGGGAATGTACACCACATACCTGCGCTGGCCGTTTTGATTTCGCCGGTTTCAGGTACCAGGTCTTCATCTTTACCCCAGTAGCCATAAAGGATCGTGGCGTCTTTGGGCATGATCAGCTTTCCGGACTGCACTTCGGCCAGGCGGATGGAGTCTTTCTGGCGGAGCTTGCCCTGTTCGGTCAGTTCGCGGCCGCGCGCCATGAAAGGCTCCAGGCGTTTGGGATAAGCGTAGGCGTAGACACCGAACTGCTTCGGGTTGGGCGCCAGGCAGATCATGTCGTTGGTACCGGGGCGCAGCGTGGTCAGCTTACCTTCCGGGGTGTATCCCAGAACGGTGGCGCTGTCGCGGAACTCGGCAGGCGCGGCCAGGAGGGCTACGCGGATCTGTACGTCGGCCGGGAGAACGGGCCGTTGCTTCTTCGTCTGCGCCATCGCCGCATGGGCGATGAGCAGGCAAAGGAATATGTTCAAAAGATGCTTCATTTCGGGCAGTTGTCTATCGGTTAAAGGAAAATGTTCAGGTTCTTGCGGGCTTGTGTTCTCAGCGCGGCCGGGTAAGCGTTGTCGGCTGCCACTTCTTTGCACAGCGCTATGATCTCGTCGCGCTTCCAGGAGCGGGGAACCAGCTGAGGGCTTCGAGGGCCGCCATTTTAACGGCTTCGCTGTTGCCTTTATCTTTCACGATGGTGATCATGGCCGGCACAGTCTGATGGTAGCGGTATGCGCGCATCATGGTGATTTCGCCGATACGGCTCTTATCCGATTTGGACTTGTCGAGGATGGTATCGTTCAGCGCTTTCAGTTTCTTCTCGTTATACGCTGCCGCTTTCAGCAACTCTTCCTTGCTGGATTCGAAGTGAACCATGGTGGCGGGCGTGATCTGTTTGTTGATCTCGCTGATCACCGGCTGGCTGTTCATGAACGGCAGGGTGGATTTGATCTTGAAATTGATGCGCTCGGAGTGGTAGTCGTTCACGATCATGCTGACGATCACGGGAATGAATTCGTCGGACCCAACTTCGGCGATCTCGTAGAGCGCGCGGCGGCGGATGAATTCCAGGGTCGGTGGTGGCGGCTTTGACAACGGCGAGGAAGTCGGCGTTATCGAGCTTCTCCAGCTGCAGGAAGGCCTGCATGCGGGTGGATTCGTATCCGGAGCCGAAGTAGGTGTCTTTCAGCAATTTGGAATAAGCGGCATTGTCCATTTTACCCTGGAGGTGGATGAGTGCCAGCGCCTGCACGTCTGCGTCAGGAGTCTGGAGGATCGTTTTCCAGTAAGCGGCGTTATAGTTGCCGGTAATGGCGTCGTTCAGGTCTTTTTGGACGTGGAGGCGAAAGCGAAGGTGGGGTCTCCCAGGATGTGGGTTTCCAGGTAAGCGGTATGCTTGAACCAGTTGCCCACGCGCACGCCGTTTTGTAACAGGCCGAGGAGCTGGGTGGCCCAGAGGTCCTGCAGCACGCCGATGCTGTTGGCGATGGCCACGACGTTCTTGCCGGAAGAGAAGGATAGTATCCGGCGATGTATTCATCGAGATGGAAGGAGCCGGTGAGGCAGTTGTCCATAATGATAAAGCGGGCGTTTGGCTGTGTGGCGATCACGTCATCGATATGAATGTCGCGGTTGCGCACATCGATCGAGTCCTTTCTCATCACTTCGGGGTCCAGGGCGTTGGCCATCCATTCCATGGGCACGCCGAGGGATTTCACGAAGGAGGCTTTCACCGCATCCACATCACGGCCGTCTTCTTTCGCGGCCTGTACTTTGGAGCGCAGGTAGCTGAGAATATTGTCTTTAGAGCCGGTGGGACTGGAAACATACGGCAGGCCGTTGATGAGCTGTACGTCGGTATCGCCGTGACCGTGCATGATGGCGATGTCGGTATTCGGATGTTTGAGGGCCGACAGCAGCGTGAATTTCATGTAAGGGTCGTTGGTGAAGGAGTACAACCTCACCGAGCCGCCCGGGCGGAATACGGCAGGGAACTGGTTGCGGAGCGCCATTTGTTCACCTGCATAGGCGTTCATGGATTCAGAGTTGTAGCCATGGGCGGTGGAGACGAACATATCGTCTACCGGGTTCTTCTGCTTCTTCTCTTCCACCACTTTGCGGAGGTATTCGCGGATGAGGTCGGCAGATTCCCTGCCTTTTACTACCGGCGGCTTGATGCGGGCGGAGTAGATGCTCATGTTGATCTGCTGGGCCGCATCGGGATTGATGCTATAATAGAAATAGTTCTTTTGGAGGCTGTCCTGTTTGATGAAATCGAACTCCATATGGAAGTCGTCATAGAAGCGGTCAGACGGCACGGAAGAGCGTTGCCAGTTGATCTTCTGGTTCATCTTGAAGGTGGAGGTGAGGTACTGCGCGTCGCGTACCATAGGTACGGGGATGTTACCGATGAGCACGGCGCCTTCCAGCTTGCGGGGGCCGGCGTGGAGGTCTTTGAGAACCTTCCGTATCTGTTCGGGGTTTTCCAGTTTTCGTAAATGATGTATGTGCCGAGGCCGGACTGTTCCACGGAGGTACGGTAGGCTTCGATTTCCTGTTGGGCTTTACGGTAAGTGGGCTCGTCGACCACGATGGCAAAGCTGGTTTTTGATTTTACGTTTGGTTCCTGGATGTGTTGGGCTGTGGCGGCCTGGGTGGCGGCGAGCCCAATGGCTAATAAGCAAATCCGGCTGATGGTTCCCTGTTCATATATATCTGTTCGGTTTGTTTCTCATGTCTCGGGCGGGCAATGGTGGATGAAGGGATATACGAATACTGATGATGTGGCTCCGTAGATAAAATTCGATTGCAAAATTAATCAGGAATCGTCAGCACAGTTTACGCAATCGGGAAAATTTCAGGATATTTTAGCAAAAGGCTCCAAAACCACGTATATCCGCTACAGATGGTCATTCTCGCTTCTTTTGCGGGGCTAAGATAGTAATTATTTGCAACATTGTGGCATTTTATAAACCCTGAGAACTATTTTGGTTTCCGGAGGTGCGCCATGGAGCCTTTTCATTACGGTGCCATTTTTCTATATTTAAGAGTTATGAAAACGCTCCACCTCTTAGCCGCAGGCGCTGCGCTGTCTTTCTCTTTACAGGGGCAGGCGCAGGATAACCGGATCTTCCTCGCCGACCCGGCCATCTTCACAGACAACGGCGCCTACTACCTTTATGGCACCGGCAGCGCGCGGGGCTTCCTCGCTTATACTTCCAAAGACCTTCAGCACTGGCGCCCCGTTGCCGACACATTAGCCCTCAAACGCGGCGAGGCTTTCGGGAACGGCGGGTTCTGGGCGCCGCATATCTTCAAAAGAGGAAATACCTACTACATGGCCTACACGGCCGATGAACAGATCGCCATCGCCACGGCAACATCGCCCGAAGGGCCATTCAGGCAAAACACCCCTTTAAACTCAGCGGCTCGGGCAAGCAGATCGACCCGTTCATCTTCTTTGACGACAACGGCAAAGCATACCTCTACCACGTGAAGCTGCAAAACGGCAACCGCATCTTCGTTTCGGAGATGAAACCGGACTTGTCTGATGTGATACCCGGAACCGAAAAGGAATGCATTTCCAGCGCACCGGGATGGGAAAATACCGCGAATGCGGAATGGCCCGTGGCGGAGGGGCCTACCGTCATCAAGCACAAAAACCTGTATTACCTGATCTATTCCGCCAATGACTTCCGCAATAAGGACTATGCCGTAGGTTACGCAACCTCCACCTCTCCCACCGGCCCCTGGAAGAAATACGCCGGCAACCCCATCATCAGCCGCCAACTTGTTGGCCAAAACGGCTCGGGACATGGCGACGTGCTGACAGACGCGCAGGGCAACCTCCTGTACGTGCTGCATGTGCATTATTCGGATAAAAGGTCTCACCCCGCGCCACCGCTATCGTCCCATTGTCGTTCAGGCCCGGCAAAGACGGGGAAGACATACTGGAGGCGGATAACAAAGCGTTCCGGGAGCTTTCGGCCCAATAAATCCCGCCAACAATGCGTTTTCTTGGTAACTTGAAGCAGCAATCCGACCCCAAAACCAATCCTTGACCGATGAAACGCTGGCAGCGATTCCGAATCATCACGATCATCCTGGCGGCTATCCACCCGGCAGCGAAGGCGCAGTCCTCCGACCGGGACTCTATTCACGTCACCCGCCTCATCGCTACCGCAGAAAGCTTCTTTTCCGATTCCCGCTACGATTCCGCCCTGCATTACTGCGACCTCGCCGAAACCTACAGCCGCCGCCAACAGTTCCGCAAAGGCGCCGCCTGGCCATTATCGAGCGGACGGACATCCTGATGGACAAAGGCGACCTGGCGGACGCTGAGATGCAGGCGCTAAGGTCGCAAGCCATCGGCCGGCAATTGAACGACCCATACATCCTGGCCGTCACCCAGCTGCAACAGGCACAAGTGCGCATGTATGGCAGAAAATACGACGATGCCATCCCCGGTTCGAGCAATGCATCGGGTATTTTGCGGCACATCCATCCCGGTATGCCGCCCTCGCTTACAACGACCTCGGATTTACCTATGGCATCAAAGGCGACCTGAAAAATAAAGCAGACTGCCTCCTGCGGTCGGCCGGCATCTATGAAACCCTGGGCGATGGTTACGACGGTGAGAAAGCCGCGGTATACAACAACCTCGCCACGCTGCATTACGAGCTTAAACAGAAAGACAAAACCATCGAATACGCGAAGAGATCCATCGCCCTGCGGGAAAAAGCGGGAGACTTGGCGCGGCTTTCGCTCGGATGTTGCAACCTCAGCCAGTTCTACCTCGGGGTGGACGACAACGAAGCCCTTCGTTACCAGACGCTCTGCCTTCAGTATGCACTTCAGACGGGCGACGAAGCGCGCATCATTCACGCCTATGTTACCGCATCGCTGGTGGCCAGCGCCAGGAAAGACCCGCGGCAGCGATAGGCTACGAACTGAAAGCGATATCCCTGCTGGAACGTAGCGGTAAAGATCCCGCCATGCTCTCCCGGCGATATATTGCGGCGGGCATGGCGTATATGAAATCGGACACCGCACAGGCAGCTGCTTATTTCGGAAAAGCGCGGCAGCTCGCTACGGCCAGGGCGGATAAATTCAACCTGCGCGACCTTTATTATCAATTGTCTGTCTTCTACCGCGACCAGGGCAATTATGCACAGGCATATCAATACTTTACACAACACATCGCGTATCGCGACAGTATCGTCCGCGACCGTACGGCGTCAGACATCGCCGAACTGGAAACGCGGTATGAAACAGAGAAAAAGATCACCTCATCGCCCGGCTGCACGACTCCGAGCGTATCCGCGCCCTGCAAATCGAAAAGCAAGCCGCACTACTGGCAGGCAACCGGCTGGAAGCGGAAGAAGCAACAGGAAATCGATCTCTTGTCGAGAGAAAAAGCACTTCAGCAAGAACAACTGGAACGGCAGGAGCTCGTTGCGCAGAACGCCCGGCAGCAACTAGAGCTCGCAGCCAAGGAGCGGCAATTGCAGGAACGGCGATTGAAGAGCTCCCGTACCACCCGTAACTTCCTGCTCGGGGACTGGTACTCCTTTGCATCATCGGGTACTTCTTCTTCAACCGGTACCAGCTGAAAAGGAAAATACGGGAACAGGAATCCCTCCTGGCCGTGCGCAATAACATCGCCAAAGACTTGCATGACGAGATCGGATCTACCCTGACCAGCATCAAGATCCTGTCTGAAGTTTCCGGCAAAAGCATCGACAGGGACAGCGGTAAAGCCCGGGCGTTCCTGGAAAAGATATCCGAGCAGTCGGCCGCCGCGCAGCAGGGCATCAGCGACATCGTTTGGGCCGTTAAACCGGAAAACGACAAGCTGGAGAATATGGTGATCCGCATGCGGGAATACGCGGCGCAGACCCTCGAAAGCAAGAATGTGCGCACGGATATCCATATCGACGCGCAGCTCCTGGGCACAGGTCTCAGCATGCAGCAGCGGAGGGATTTCTTCCTGATATATAAAGAGGCGGTAAATAATATCGCTAAATATGCGGGAGCTACACTAGTTACGGTGGATATCCGGGCGGAGGGGCATAGCCTTCACCTCCGGATCAGGGACAATGGAGCAGGCTTCGACACCGCCCGCTCCCGCTCCACCAGCGGACTACGGAATATGCGGTCCAGGGCCGAGGCGCTGGGAGGCACCCTCGAGATCAATTCCTCCGCCGGCGAGGGCACTGCCATCCACCTGCGCATTCCGCTGACATGATCATGTAGTGGCCAGCATAACTCCATTTATTACTTTTAGCATATGGCGATCAAGGTATTGGTATATGACGACAACGAGGCCCTCCGCGCCAGCATCGGCGCGTTAATTGAGGCGGAAGACGACCTGGAAATGGTAGCGGCCATGTCCAACGCGGAGACCGTTGAGACCGATCTGCAGCAGCTCCGGCCGGATGTAGTCCTCATGGACATCGACATGCCGGTGGTAGACGGTGTTGCAGCGGTAAGCAGGATCAGAAAGACAGACGCGAAGCTGCCGGTGGTCATGCTTACCATCTTCGACGATACAGACAACATCTTCAATGCCATCTGCGCCGGCGCTTCCGGCTACCTGCTCAAGCAACATGTAACTACGGAGTTGGCGGGCGCGGTGCGCACCGTAATGGCGGGAGGCGCGCCCATGACGGGATCCGTTGCGCGGAAAGTACTGGCCATGGTCCCGAAGGCGGCGGCCAAAGAACAGGAAACCAGCCGGCTATCCGAACGGGAGACGGCCATCCTGCAATTGCTGGTGAATGGATTCAGTTATAAGATGATGGCCGCGGAACTGGGCGTCACCATAGACACCATCCGCTTTCACATAAAGAAAATATACGACAAACTCCATGTACACTCCGCGGCGGGGGCAGTGTCACGCGCTATCCGGGACAAACTCGTATAACAACCTCCCCTTCCAGGACATGGATATGTAGTTTTTGCGCCGCGGCGTTCGTAGTAGGTTTGAGTCAAAACCCACAACCATGAAACGCTGCATATTCCTGGCCCTTATCTGTTTTGTTGCGCAGGCTTCTTTTGCGCAGGCCCCATTCCGAAACGCGCCGAACAACGGGCGAAAGACAAAGCCAATAACCGGGTGGATGCCTCCATCGACCAGGGGCTGGATTCCGCATTCAATAAAACCGGGCGCGCTATCGGCAGCATCTTCAAAAAAAAAATAAACCGGCCGGCAGCAGCCAGGAACAGGGCGCCACCACCGCTCCAAAGGCTACCAATAATTCCGGCGGCGCCGGAACCGTCAGCGGTGGCAGTGATTTTGTTCCGGGCGGTAAAGTATTGTTCGAAGATCATTTTACCCAGGACGGGCTGGGCGATTTCCCGGCGCAATGGAACACCAACGGCAGCGGAAAGGTAGTTACGGTATCCGGATTACAAGGCCGGTGGCTGGATGTGGTGCACAACTGCATCGTGGTACCCGTCATGAAGGGGCCTCTTCCTGAGAACTGCACCATTGAGTTCGATCTCTTCCTGCGGTCAGAAAGCGGGCGCAGTACGCCCTTCATTCAGTTCGGGCTCAGCCAGGTGAAGGATATCCTGAAAGAAGACCTCTTCTACAAAGACCGGTTCTTGATCAACCTGCACCGCTACACCGAAGAAGACGGGAAAACGTTGGAATATGGTTTAGGGAACGATATCATCGGGAACAAAAGCAATTTCCCTCTCACATCCTACGTCAATAAAACACTGCACGTAGCCATTGCCGTAAATAAATCCCGCCTCCGGCTGTATCTCGACGACAACAAAGTGCTCGACCTCCCCGGGCGCTTACCGACGGCATGCGCAACACCTTCTTCCTCAACAACAACGCCATTATCCCCGCTTCCGAAACCGGTATGTACGTCGGCAATCTCCGCATCGCATCGGCCGATACAGACGCCCGCAGCCTGCTGGTGAAGCAGCTGATGGACAATGGCAAAGCCGTGACCAGTGATATCCTCTTCGATGTGAACAGCGACCAGATCAAAGCATCCTCCTTTGCCATCATCAACCAATTCGGCGAAGCCCTTCAATCCAATCCCAACCTGAAGATCAGGATCATCGGCCATACCGACAGCAATGGCGACGACGCCAGCAACCTGAGCCTTTCTCAGCGCCGCGCCGCATCGGTAAAATCTTACATCACCGAAAACTACGCTGTTGCCGGATCGCGCATCCAAACAGACGGGAAAGGCGAGTCGCAGGCAGTGGCCAGCAACGCCACGGAAGACGGCAGAGCACATAACCGCCGTGTGGAATTCGTAAAACTTTAAACCTCTTCCCGTGAAACACCTATTATACATCCTGTTCCTGCTCATAGCGGCGGAAGCATTTGCGCAGCCCGGTCCACGGAGAGACACTGCCGCTGCGATCGCCGCCTGGCGCAATGCCGTCCGCAGGGCGCCGGTGCTTACCGGCGGTGCGGAGCCCCGTATCATCGTACCGCATGAAACACTATGCTTCAACATGGAATTTGACCTGAAGATCACCATGCCATCCAAGATGGCGGAGCAGTGCATGTTCGTCAATGTACATACCGGCGTCATCGGCCTGTTGCCCGCGCGGGAAGACGGGCTGATCAACATGCTGTTCCCTGAACTGCCGGACTTCTCCTTCAACGTCATGAACATGACCGGGAACGTCTATCATTACCACACGAACAAAGGAAAGAATAACATCCTCGAGCGCTGGGTGACTACAGGCAATACCGAACTAAATCCTTACCGTCAGATGGAGGGGATGTTTGCCGGCGGGGTGGATCTCCAGCGCAAAGGCATTACCGGAACCTATTGCGACGGCCGGATGACGGCCATGGCCTACCGCTTCTCCACCCAACCGGGGATGACGTGGTATCTTTTCGGAGAACGCTATCCCGAAAGCTGCACCCCAGGAAATTCCTGGGAACCAAGGCGTGGGATACCTGCAGACAGACGAAGGCCTTTATATCATTACCGAATTCCGGAGCGAGGGATACAGCTGCCGCGTCACCAATATCGAAGTCACCAATACTTGCCTGCAGACGGCGGCATTCGCCATGCGGGAAGAGACTTATACGCAGCAGCAAAACAACAATATCCGGGTAGAGAAGGCAAAACTGGACCGCGCCGCGGTCAACAACAGCGGCCCTTGCGCGGGTCAGCGCGCCTTGCTGATCGACTTCAAAAAGGAACAGGCAAACAAAAGGGAAGAAGCATTAAGACTGGCGCGCAGCAGCAACACCCACCAGCAGAACAGCGCCGCGCAACGCAGCATGGCCAGCATGATGGACCCATTGGCGGTGGTACAGGAAGATATCCTGAACGCAAAGCTCGAGATATGTAAAGCAGAGAACAGCACCAGCGCCCGTACCCGCGAACGGATCGGCTGCCTGAATAACCAGTTAAGCGCGCTGATGCGGATAGAATCGGAACTGCGCGCCCTGGATGCGCGGCATGTCAACGAGCCCGGCAGGGCATTTGGCGAGAAGAGCAAACACTATATGCATAATAAACCCCGTGATTGTCCGTAATCAGCCGATATCGGCGAAGTAAGGAACGTGGACATCTTTGGAGAACTCCTCCTGCAGCGAGATCATGGATTCGGTACGGTCTACGCCGGGGATATGAAGTATCTGATCGTACAACACCGACCGCAGGTGCTCCCGGTCGGTACAGACTACTTCCGCCAGCAGGCTGAACTGGCCGGTCAGCGTATGCACCCGCACCACTTCCCGGATGCGCTGCAGTTTGCCGACCACGAAGTCATGCTTGGTGCCATTCTGCAGGTAGATGCCCACGAAGGCGGTTACCTTCAGGCCGATGCTGTGGAGGTTCACTTTCATCTTGGATTCGCCCAGGATGCCGTGATCCTTCATCCTGATAACGCGGAAGTGAATCGTTCCGGGCGACACGTTATACCGCTTCGCCAGTTCTTTATGGGAAGTATCCGCATCAGTGGATAATGCGGAAATTATATTCAGGTCGAGATCATCGAGCTCGAGCCGTAGCGACGGTTTGGTTGGCATGTGAATGGAGCTAGGGCCCTAAATAAGATCATTTGCCGCACATATCCAAAATAATCAGTTAGTGTATAAAATACCGTATGCCCTGCGGAAACGGTTGTTCCGGCAAGGCATACGGTTATATGATTAGTCGATAAGTCCCCTTTTGATAGCTTCCCGGATGAGGCCCGCGGCATTTTTAATGTCGAGCTTCTGGTTGAGGTTCTGGCGGTGGGTCTCTACCGTCCGTATGCTGATGAATAAGCTGTCGGCAATCTGCTGGCTCGACCATCCCTCTGCGATCAGCTTCAGTATCTCCTTTTCCCGCTTCGTGATGGGCACGTCGTAAATGGACCGGCGCTGCCCCGTCAGTGTTTCCTGCAACAATAGTTTTTGAACGGTATCATCCACGAACTGCTCACCCTCCATAACGGTACGGATGGCTTTGGCAAGGGTCGGAAGATCAGCGTTTTTCAGGACATAGCCCATGGCGCCCGCGCGGAGGATGTGCTTGATGAGGGAGGTATCGTCAAAGCTGCTGAAAGCCACGATCTTCAGGCGGGGTACTGCTTCGCCAGCTTCTTCCCCAACTCCACACCGCTGAGTCCCGGCACCTGCATGTCCATCAGCAAAACGTCCGGCACCACCGTTTCCAGTTTGTCCAACAGCTCGCCGCTGTTCTGTGCGGTAAACTCCACCTGCAGCTCCTGGTCGGCTGCCAGCATGCTGATCAGTCCATTGATGACTACCTGGTGATCGTCTATAATGGCCAGCCGGATCTTGTTCATAGTGCAATGAGATTGTAACTGGATAAAGATAATATTTTCGGGTTATTTCGCTTGTTGATAGACGAATACAGGATCTTCCCGGTTGACATCGGTTATGTCATAAATGTACAATAGCCTGGTATTGGAGCCCATTTTCAATTCATAAAAGTATTCTTCGGGTTTGAGATCGTCGCCCGCAGCGGTGCGGGTTTCCGTACCGTTATTGGAACATCCGGTTTTGGTGTTCCTGAAACTGCCCTCCACCGGGTAGAAGGTGAGCTTATCCCCGCTTCCGAAGGCCACTGTTCCCTTTTTGGTCGTAAAGATCTCCGTTACGCAGTTTGCGGAATTGCGAAGCCCGAGGTATTGAATGAACTCCAGCCTGCCTTTGCCGTTTACTTCCGTAAACGTATACTGCCGGGCGGCTTCCGTTTCATTACCTACCTGATGGCCATCGCGGTCATAGTAGGCGATGGGGCCCAGTCCTCCCCAGAACCATATCCCATCCGCTAATTCGGCGGGCAATGCTGTGGCGGGATAATTTTCGTAGTTGGCGGGTGCGGGTGCATCCTTTTTATCTTTTTACAGTGGCCTGCCAGTAAAGCGAAGGCGAGCAGGCAGATCAGATGTGCATGTCTGGTCATGGTGATTGCGTTTTTCATGTTGCAAAACAACGGGCATTCCCGTAGGTAATTTTCAGTAAGGCCGCCGATTTATACATCTCCGTATTTCTACGCAGCCGCCGGCATATACCCGATCCTACCGGATTACAGAACTCCGTATTTCTCCGTAGCTGCTGATAACATGTTGCCCTTAGTTTTGCCGGCGAATAAAACACCTGTCATGAACAAATACCATTCGTTGCCCCGTTTCTGTTGGCTGTTGCTCCTGTTGATGACTGGGGCTTCCTGTAAGAAAAGTACCTCAGCGCCCGATGCCCCGCACCAACCGGCGTCATTACCAGGCAACCTGCCGGTACGCCTGTGGGTGAACAATACACCGAAGTAATCGGAACCGCCGGCGGAACGATCGTCAGTGAAGACGGGCTCCTGGAAATAGAGATTCCCGCCGGCGCACTGACGGCCGACACGGAGATCGGCATACAACCCTTGACCCATACCGCCACCAGCGCTTTCGGCAACGGCTACCGGCTGACGCCTCACGGAACGATATTTAAAAAGAAAGCCACCGTCCGTTTTCATTACTGGAAGTATAAAGACCAGCTGGGCAGCGTATTAGCCCCGGAAGTCGCTTTTCAAAAAGAAACCGGTGAATGGGTCTGCACCGGCGGCGTAACGAACGACACCACGCGGAAGATCCTCTCCGTGAAAACGGATCACTTCAGCGACTGGGGACTGATCGCCTCCATGGAGCTATCGCCATTCTCAAAAACCATTGGGGCAGGCAAGTCAGTTACCTTGCAGGGCTTGCGGTATGTGTTCCCGGTGAAGGGCGATGATTGGGTGGTACCGCAGGCCCATCCTAATGCCGGTAGCGGAGAGCCGATGAAGATCGAAGACCGCTTTATCGTCAGGTGGCGGCTGGACGGCCCCGGGAAGCTGGAGACCCGTGGCGCCGAAGCCACCTATACCGCGCCTGCTTCCGCACCAGCCCATGCAACGGCTACCATCTCCCTGGAGCTGAACGTCCACGGGAGCCAGGTGTTGCTCATCAGCAGGATCCGCATCGTTACCGAAGGCATCCATATCAGCATAGACGGCGGTGAATGGCAGACCTGGCCGGGATGGGCGGTCGCCATGCCGGAAACTCACCAGTTCAGCATGAGCACGCTGCGCACCTCAGACGACATCCCGCAGATCGTATGCATGTGGGCCCAAAACGATAAGGCTGCCGCCAGCGGAGTGTTCTCCTGGTCCATGCATTCAGTAGATATCACAGACGTCACGTTCGAATACGATGAGCCAGACCTGCAGCGGATGTACATTTCCATATTCGATGACGGCGTCAGGACGTACGACAGCGGAGGGTTCCTGGCGGTCGAAGAAATCACGGAAAACGGAATAAAGTATATATCGGGCACCTTCACAATCGATAAGGCGGGGCTGTTGGAAAGAGCCACCGGGCAACAGCTCAAAACGGCCAACATCAAGGGCTCCTTCAAGTTGCGGCGCGACTGGTAAGGCCGGTCTCCGTATTTCTACTGAGTTCACAATATCCACTTTACCCCTGAAACCCGGCCCTTCCGGATGCCGTTACTTTGACCTTCATAAATCACGCACATGAAAAAGATCATCATCATTGGGCTTTTATACTTCCCCATAACGGCATTTCCACAATCCCGCATACTGGACAAAATCAGGCAGAAGGCGGAAGAAAGGGCGGAAAGGAAGCTGGATCAGACTATCGACAAATCATTGGATAAAGCGGAGGAAGAAGTAGAAGAAACCGTGAAGGAACAGTCCACTCCGCAACCCAAACAACAAAAGGCGAAGCCAGCGAAAACCCCGTCTCCCCTCCCCGATTCGGTTAAACCCAACACCGGCCTGAAGAGTTACAGCAAGTTTGATTTCATGCCCGGGGAGCGGATAAAGTTTGCGGAAGACTTCGCCTCTGATGAAATCGGGAACTCCCGCTGAAATGGAATACCAACAACCGGGGCGAGACCGTCACCATCGAAAACATGCCCGGCAGATGGATGCGCCTGTTCCCGGGCAGCCGCTTCACATCCCCGACGGCAGGCAAAATGCCGGAAAACTTCACGCTGGAAGCGGATGTGCTGTTGCATTGCAGTGAAGAAGGCGGCTATGTATATCCCGAACTGGAGATCAAACTGCTGGACCTCCTCCCGGGCGACCGTAGCGCCGGATCCTACGTAGTGAACCAGGACGCCGTTAACGAGGTATCGCTGGTCTTGCTGGCTGGTGGCGCAGGGAAGCCTTTAAGCGTGGCGCTGCGCAGCTATGCCAAAGGTTCGGAGCACTTTTCAAACCAGATGAAGGAACTGAAGATTACGTCGGATAATGGCGGAAAGCCGTTGCATATCTCAGTATGGGTGCAGAAGACGCGCATCCGGTATTGGATCAACGGGGAAAAGATCTTCGACATCCCGCAGGCCGTACCGCCCGGAGCGGCGTTCAGCCGGATGGGATTAAGCCTGGAATCATCGTTGTATACTGAATCGCAGCTGGGTGTATTCATTTCGAATATCAGGATGGCAGAAGGTACGCCGGATATGCGCAATAAGCTTATCACGGAAGGAAAGCTCGTCACCAACGGGATCCTGTTCGACGTCAACTCCGACAGGATCAGGCCTGAAAGCGCCGGCGTACTGAAAGGGATTGCAGCCGTGTTACAGGAGAACCCGGCCGTGCGGGTTAAAATCGTCGGCCATACCGATAGCGATGGCGACGCGGCCAAGAACTTGGACTTATCGAAACGAAGAGCCAAATCAGTAATGATGGCTTTGCAGACAGAATATGGAATTAACCCCGCCAGGATGGAAACCGATGGCTTAGGAGAAACCAGACCGCTAACTGATAATGCAACGAGCGAAAGCAAAGCCGGCAACAGGCGCGTTGAACTGATCCGGTTGTAAGGCCGGCAGTCTGTCGAAAGTAAAGTCTCTGCGGGAGCCACCCTCAGAGGCTTTGCCGTTTGGCGACGTTTCCTGTCAGGCGAAAATTGATTACTTTTAACCGCATTTATATACCTGTCCCCAAATATGACCTGGAAAAATACCACCTTCACCGCCTTGCTGACATGGTTATTCCCCGTACTATACGCTCAGGAGAATAAGGTGAACCTGCAACAATTGATCGCGAATGCTACCGATACAGCCGGCATCAACGCTTTGATGAATCAAGGCGTCGAACTGATCAATTTCGATAATCCTACCGCAAAGAAAGTATTCAGGATTTCACTGGAGAACAGTACCCGTATCGGTTATGATTATGGGATAGGATCAAGTTATGCACGGCTGGGATACCTGGCCGGGCACGAAGGCCACAACCAGGAAGGGATTGATTTTGCGCAGAAAGCCATCTACCATTTTGAGCGTATCAACAGGGTAAAAGGCATTGTGCTTTGCTACATTAACATTGGGTACAATTTTAACATCCTTGGTATGGGCGACAGTGCGCTACATTACCAGCTAAAAGGCATCCGGCTGCTGGAAAAGACGCAGAGCGACCCCGGCAAGCTGGCCAGGCTGTATGAAAACGTAGGAACGGGATTCGCTAACCGGCGCGAATTAAAGAAAGCGGAAACGTATTCCCGCAAAGCGGTGGAAATGGCCAATGCGCTGCATGATAGTGACTATATCGTCACCGCGCACACCGGCCTGAGTTATGTACTGAATGAAGCAAAAGACTACCGGGGCGCGTTGAATGCAGCGCTGACGGCCAGGCGGCACCTGCCCTACAAGGAAGATCCTATGCTGGTCATCAAAGCCTACTCCCTCCTTGCCGGCGCATGGGCCCGCCTGAATGAACCGGATTCCGCCATCGCCGCGGCGCTTAAATCCATGCAATATTCGGTGGACATTGACCCGGCCAATTACATTGCCGCCGGCCTGGAGCTGGCAGACGCCTATTCACTCAAAAAGGATTATAACAGCGAAAGAATTGTACTGACTGATTTACAGCAGCGAGCTGAAGCAGATACCAGCTACTTCCACCTGTTCAGCATTTACGACCGGATTTCCCAACTCAACTACAATACCGGCCACTTTAAAGAAGCGTACCAGTACAACATCAAATACAGCGCGTTTAAGGATTCTTTTTATTCCAGGCAAAACACCCGCATCATCACCGAAATAGAATCCCGGTTCCAGTGGGCGCAAAAGGAAAAAGCGCTCTCCGAAAAGCAACTTCAGCTCGCACAAAAAGACCTGGCGCTCGAGAAAAGCAACCGCAATGCCCTATATGCTATGGCCGGCCTCCTGTTGATGTTACTGGTGGCCGCCGTAATTTACATACAGGGCCGCAACCGCAAGAAGGCCTTTGCGCTGAAGCTGGAAGCGTTGCAGAAACAGCAGGAAATCGACCGGTTGCATGCGCTCATGCAGGGAGAAGAAAAGGAACGCAGCCGGATCGCCAAAGACCTGCACGACGGCGTGGCGGGTATGCTGGCCGCCGCCAAGATGCACCTGCGAAGTATCGTGCACCGGGAGCGGCAGGTAGAGCTGTCGGACGACTACCAGCAGACCGTCAAACTCCTGGACGACGCCACCGGCGAGGTGCGCAAGACCTCCCACAACCTCATGCCCGAAGTGCTGATGTTGCATGGTCTCGATGAAGCCCTCCGGCGCTATTGCGGTAATATCAGCAGCCACCGGCTTAAAATTCAGTACGATTCCTGGGGCGAAAGCACCCGCTTCGAAGGCGGCTTCGAGCTGGCGGTATACCGGATCGTACAAGAGTTGCTGAACAACGTCATTAAACATTCACAGGCCAGCGAGGTCATTGTACAGCTGAACCACCAGGCCCATATCCTCTCCATCACCGTGGAAGACAACGGGATCGGGTTCGTCAAAGGGGCTCCCGGCACCGGCCTCGGGCTGCAGAGCCTGGCATCGCGCGCCGGCGTGCTGAATGGTAAAATGGAGATAGACACCCAGCCCGGCGAAGGCGTGAGCGTCTACCTCGAATTTGAAACGGCGGCTTAAGCCTCACTAATTGCCCGTGAACATCGCTACGATCCTCATTCCGTTGAAGGTCAACTCACCATGAATCGCGACAGATATCTCGTTCCATACGAGTTTCTCATGCGCTTCCAGGGCCCTTGCCTGCACATCGCTCAGCACGTAGTCCACTAATTTTTTATCTTCCGGCGGCAGGCCTTCGCCGTAGCGGATGCTTTCCATCAGTTGCTGCAGGGAAATGAGCGCCCGGGAATACTTACTATATCTGTCCATCCACATCTGCTGCCGCTTTTCATATTGCTGAATGTCGAGATCCACTTTGGCCTTGGCGATAGCGGTGGAATTATCTTCCGATACGGCACTTTGGGCGGCCGCCTCCTTTTCCCGGAACGCTTTCTTCACTTTCTCTTCCTGCTTATAATAGTCAACCCAATCGAAAACAGACTGCATTTCAAATATTTGCAACATCACTGGTTTTACCCGGGCGTCTGCTTTAATCAGCTTCGCTTTGACATCGGCGCCCAGGAAAGGCCTGAGCGCCAGCTTCCAGCGCTCGTCTTCGTACTGGATGGAGTCTGTCATGTCTTTGCGGGGAGCCTTCTGCATGATGGCGCGGATCCCGGAATCGTGGATAGCGCAGACCTGCTGGCGGAAATTAAGTAACGGAGGGTCTGTCAGTGCGAGCACAAACTCTTCTCCATGTTTCGTTTGCCGGGTAAAGAGACTATGAAACGCTTCCACAGTTGGGGGCAATTCAGTGATACTATTGATGAGCGCAGCGGCGTCTAAGCGCAATGGCTGCTGCGCAGCGACGGGCTGCATACGGAGACTGCCGAGCATGAATGGGATAATCAGGATCGTTTTCATAAATGCAAATAAAACCCGGAAAGGAAACCTGGCGATCGGTATTGACCGTTATTCGGGTAAATCCGTATTTATACGGAAGGGAAAGGACATCAGATTGCTGAATTGAAAGGTTGATGCATCGAGGGTTTGGGATCAGATTTAAAAATATTTTTGAATTTCGGTTTTCATAATGTAGATTTGCGACCCCGTACGGGATGTAGCGCAGCCCGGTAGCGCGCTTCGTTCGGGACGAAGAGGCCGCTGGTTCGAATCCAGTCATCCCGACTTAAAGCAAAAGCCCGCAAACAATGTTTGCGGGCTTTTGCTTTTGTAAATGATGTTCGGGGTATTTACTTCCGCGCCAACCTCATACTAATCCATGTCAACACAATGGCGGCTGTCACAAACAACGCGCCTACCCAGGGCGTTGCGCCAAGCCCCAGCGGCGACACGACTACCAGTCCGCCGACATACGCCCCGATGGCGATCCCGATATTGAACGATGCGATATTGAATGCGGAGGCTACATCCTCCGTACCGGGGAGCTCCTTCTCTGCGATCTGAACTACCAGCAATTGAAGCCCTGGCACGTTCGCGAATGAGAGGCCGCCTAATAAAAAGAGCGTTACAATCCCCATACCGGGTCTCCTGCAGTAAAGGCGAATACCAGCAGCACAACGGACTGCAAGGCGAACATCCAGAGCAATGCCTTCAGGGGCCGCTTATTGGCCGCTTTGCCGCCCGCGAGGTTCCCGATCGCGATGGCTACCCCATACAACAGCAGGATCAGGCTCACTACGGATTCCCGCAGTCCTGTGATATCCTGCAATATTGGCGAGAGATAGGTAAAGGCTACGAAGGTACCACCATAGCCGAGGGCGGTCATCCCGAAAGCGAGGAGCAACCGCACATTGCCGAGCACCCTGAGCTGATCACGAATGGAAGCAGCTTCCCCGTTGCGCAGGTTCCCCGGTACCAGGGCCGCACTTGCTACCAGGCCGATCAGCCCGAGCAATGAAACGCCGATGAAGGTAGCCCTCCACCCAAAATGCTGCCCGATGAAAGTGCCCAGCGGCACACCCGTTACAATGGCCAGGGTGAGCCCTGCAAACATGATCGCAATGGCCGTGGCCCGCCGCTCTGGCGCTACTATCGCCGCAGCGATGGTGGACCCTATAGAAAAAAATACCCCATGGGCAAACCCAGTCACAATGCGCGCCAGCACCAGCGTACCGAACCCCGGTGCAATGGAGGCCAGTCCGTTGCCGATGATAAACAACGCCATGAGCGAAATGAGCAACGCCTTACGGGGATCCGGCTTGTCAGCGCCGTAAGTACCGGAGCCCCTACCGCCACACCCATGGCATACAGGCTCACGAGCAGGCCGGCGGATGGGATGGAGATAGACATATCCTGTGCCACCGTAGGCAGCAGGCCCACGATTACAAACTCTGTGGTGCCGATGGCGAAAGCGGCGATCGTCAGCGCCCATAACGCGCCTGGCAGTCCCTTCCGTTGCTTTGCAGACACCGCCTTGGTTGCGATGACAGACTCGGGTATACTGGTAATGGTATTCATGATGAATTTCGATTTAACCTTTTACAAAGGCAAAATTCCATCAACTCAAACTATCATCCTAATAATATAAGTTATAACTTTGTATTACTAAAATGATAGAATATGGCACTGAACCTGGAGTGGCTGCGTACATTCAAAGCTATTTATGAGCAGGGAACTCTTACACAGGCTGCAGAATCGCTGTTTATTTCACAGCCGGGCGTGAGCCTCCACCTGAACTCCCTCGAAGCCTTTACGGGATATAAACTGTTTGACAGGTCCGCCAAGCGCATGGTGCCGACGGAAAGGGGGAAGATTCTATATAATTTCGTGCTGGAACCACTCACTAAACTGGAAACGGCAGAGCAAACCTTTAGCCGCAGCACGCGGTCAGAACGCTCCACCATCAGCGTGGGCATGTGCTTCGAAACGTTCCAGTACACGCTGGAAGAGCACATCTCGAAACTCCCCTTCAACCTGATCATCAAATTCGGCGATTACCACGAAATGCAGCACGATCTCGATAAAGGAGTGCTGGACATGATCGTAACGCCACACAAGGGCGATGAGAAGAACCTGGAATACCAGCCTTTTTCCAAAGAGCGCATCGTGATGGTAGGCGGGCCGAAACAGGATACCAAACCTTTTCATAATTTCCTCAGGAAAAAGCAGTTGAAAGAAGCGACAGGCTGGCTGAAGGAACAATTATGGTATAGCACGGCGGCTGACATGGAGCACATGAAACGCTTCTGGCACATCAACTTCGGAAGCAACCTGGAGTTTAAACCCAATTTCATCGTCCCTAATATCAGCTCCATTATCCGGTGCCTGGGTTGCGGAACAGGGCTTTCCATCGTACCCGACTTCCTTTGCCGGGAAGAAATCAACGCCGGCAAGCTGAAGCTGGTGTGGGAAGGAGCGCCGCTAATCGAGAACACCCTTTATTTCGGCACCAGGAAAAAGACGATTTATGCAAAGGAAATCGCGCAGATAAAAGATATTTTCCTCCGGCAGATGAACTGATTCAGGAAGCAGGTTTCCGCGCCCGCAGCACCAGGTACAAACCTGCCACCACGAACAACACGCCGGCAAAAGTATAAATGCTCAGCGGCTCGTTCATGAGCGCTGCGGAAATGGCAAATCCAAATACCGGGCAAAGGAACAGCCAGAAAGATGCCTTTACCGGGTTATCCTTCAGCAGGAAGAGCCAAAGCAATACCGCCGTAATGGAAACCGGCCCAACCAGCCAAAGTGTAGACAGTAACCAGGCTCCATTGAAGTGATTCAACGCCGGATCATACCTGAAGAACATTACCGGCAGCAGAAAGATACCGCCAAACAGCGTCTGCCAGCCGTTAATCGTAAAAATATGGAGATCGTCCCATTTAGAAACGGAGAAATAGATAGCGCCGATAGAATATGTGATCATACTAAACAAGACCAGGCCCACGCCCCAGGGCGTGGCGTGACTGCCGGCGAGCAATGGCCAGGCGGCTACGCCGATCCCTGCGAGGCAGAGCACCAGGCTCACCACCGTCACCGGTTGCAACGGCTTACGTAGCCAGAATGTACTCATAAGACTGATAAACACAGGATTAGTTGCCGTGGCCAGGGCGCCCAGTCCGGCGGAAACTTCCATCATTCCCACCACGTAAATCCCCAGGTACAGAGAGACGTTGAACAATCCGTAAACTGCAACCTGCTTCCATTCCTTACCGCGCGGCAAGCGCTTCTTCAGCAATACATGCGAAATGAACAGCATGATGGCCGCAGCCAGGAAAACCGGGGCACGAACAATACGAACGGTTGAACAGCGCCCAGGCCAATTTTAGTTGCGGCGGCAGCCGAAGCCCAAAGGAACGCAAAGATGATCCCCGCGAGAATCAGTTGAATACGACGGTTTTGCACAATGGGCTAAAACTAGCAAAGGAATACAGAAAAAAACCAGTATTTTAGGAAGATTACGATCTCCAACCCTATGCGCACACTCCTTTTATCCCTCCTCCTCCTGGTTTCGGCGACGACGCATGCACAACAGCAAAAGGTCCGCTTTCCGCTGTGGACCTTCCATCAGAAAAATGTACGTATCTATGGTGTCAGCCTTGGAGCCTACTCGCTGAACGAAAACGTGAATACGACCACCAACGGTCTTCGCCTGGAGGCTCCGGGGATAGGACTGCTCCTTTGTTTTATCCCCAGAGCTCCATGGGATACGGCACACGACGGCACTGTGCAGGAATTCCCTGACTACAAATACCCCGAGCGTACAAACGGCATCAGCCTTTCCGCATTGGGAGCTATGCAATACCAGGTCAACGGTTTCACAATCGGAGGCATTGGGCAAGTCACATGGCATATCAACGGCATCTCCTTAGCTGGCGGGATGAATATTACGCAGCGTATGAATGGCGTCCAATATGGAACGATAAACATGTGTGAGCGGGCAAATGGCATCCAAATCGGCATGGACGTAAGCACAGATCGTCTCCGCGGCATACAAATCGGGATTATTAATTCAAGTAAAAACACCCGTGGCCTGCAAATAGGCCTTTGGAACGAAAATGAAAAGCGAAAGCTCCCTTCATCAACTGGAACTTCCGGTCCTGACTACACCTCGATCGCTGTCTCAATCCCCAGGGAGGCCAGGAACTCCTCATCGTGAGAAACCACCAGCAAGGTGCCGTCATAACCGTTCATAGCGGCAGTGAGGATCTCTACATTCTGCATGTCCAGGTTATTGGTCGGTTCGTCGAGCACGATAACGTCTGGCGCTTTGGTGCCGATATTCAGCACGCATAACAGCAACCGCATGCGCTCCCCGCCACTGAGGGCGGAGGAAGGCTTATCCCAATCAGCCGGTCCAAACAGGAACCTGTTGAGCCTCGTTTTGATCTCGTGCTCTTCCAATGCGCCAGGATTATGTTTTTGCGCCTGTTCGTACACGCTCAGGTTACCGTCCAGATAAGAATAATCCTGATCAATATAAACTGCCCGGAAATCCGCCCTTTGCAGTGCCCCTTCTGCCGGCGCCAATTCGCCCAGCAGCATCCGGATGAGCGTCGTTTTACCGGAACCATTGCCGCCGCGGATCGCCAGCCTGTCGCCGCTCCGGATCTGGAAACTTAGTCCTTCCGGCCAGAGGAGCCTTTCCCGAAACGGACGTTCAGCACTTCGGCATTAATGAGCACCTTGCCCTTATGCAGCGAGGAATCGTCCACATTCAGTTTCATCTTGTCTATATCCGGCAGCTCTTTGCGCGGGCGGTTCACTTCGTCAGACAAGCCATCCATCTTCTCGGCGTGCGCCTTTTTCATGCTGGCAGCGCTCTTCTCTGCGTTGTTACGCAGAGTATTGAGGGTGATGGTGGGGACGTTGGATTTATCCTGCTTCTTCCTGCCGCGGGCGTCCAGCTTCTGTTTACGCTCCATGGCTTCGCGTTCCACTTCCTTTGCCTTCCGCAGGGCTTTCTCGCGGCTGCGCAGGTCGTGATGAAGGGCGTCCTGCTCCAGTTCCTTTGCGCTTTATAGAAGTCGAAATCGCCGCCGTATACCGTGATCCCCTTCTTCCCCAGCTCAAATACCTCCGGCAGCAGGCGCAACAGGGAAGCATCGTGGCTCACAAGCACGAGGGTACGCTTCCAGCCGGCGATCATTTCGCGCAAAAGCCTCCGGCCCTCGCCGTCCAGGTGGTTGCCGGGCTCATCGAGTAGCAAAAATTCCGGTTGATTTACGAGTATCCCGGCAAGGAAGACGCGCGTCTTTTGCCCGCCGCTAAGCCCTTCCAGCCTGGTATCTAACGCTAAGCCGCCGAGGTTCCAGTGCGAAAGGGCCTCCTGGCAACGTTCTTCAATGGTCCAGTCGTCGTTCAGTGCGGCCATGACATCTTCCGTCACATTACCGGCAAGGATCTCCCGAAGCGCACGAAGACGGTCTTCGGCGCGGAGGGCCTCTCCGACCGTCATATGATCGAACTGCCCGAAATGCTGGGGAATGTAATAAGGGGAACATCGCGACGGACAGTGCCTGAAAGCGGCGCCAATTCTCCAGCCATAAGCCGGAGCAACGTGGATTTACCGGCGCCGTTGGGCCCGAGCAATGCGATTTTATCTCCGCGGTTCACGGTTACATGAAGCCCGGAGAACAGGATGTCTTTATTGGGATGCGCGTAGGTAACGTCTTGAAACGTCAACATGATATCTTTCTTTTACGGTGAGGAAACAACGGTAGCCCCGAAGCCGGGATGCCACGCAGTTATGGGTTAATTCGAAAAGAAAGAAAATCTCACATGTTGATGAAATGAAGTGATTGTTGAGACGCAAAAATACGAAAATCTCCGAAAATCCAAATCTTCCGTCAATCCCACCACAGATACAGCATACCGGTCTCCCGCATTTCCGTGGCCAGCGCCGCTACGCTGCCGGTTCCTGATCCACCACATCCGGACAAAAGTCATACACCTTTTCCGCCATGGCGAGCCAGTTTGCCGGCGGCCTGCTGAAACGCGCTTCCACCCAATCATAATCCGCGCCAATAATATCGAAAGGCGTTTCTGCCTGCCAGGATCTGAGGGTTGAGATAAGCGATTCATTGTCGAGGCCGTAATTAGCGGCTTCCGTTCCTTTGCAGCGCAGAATATCGAAAGGATCGTCTGATTTGATGATAGCGATCACGTCTGGCATATGTCCGAAGTTCTGCTCGGACCGGAATACGGTATAGCCTTTGCCGTGAAGCGCCGATTTGAGACTATCAATGATAGGGCCGGCCAACTCATTGACCGCCATAAACTGCAGTGCGCAGGTACAGCAGGCCGCAACAGCGGCGCCGGCATCACTGCCAACTGCGGCATGATCGGTTTCCATACGCTGTAAAGGCGCCTGGGTGAGTTGGCGGATTGCATGTATAACGAAGTGGTCGAAATGAATGGCGTCTGCCAGTTCCAGATCTGTTGCCGTCGGTTGATGCACAGCGGATGGAGCGCCGAAGAGCCGACGGATAAAAGCATAGATATCCATGATACGTTACACGCTAAGCAGGTGGTTACTGTCCACCGGGTTTATATTCTCTATTTGCATTACTGTCGCTGCCATTTGCCGGGCAGCAGGGCCTGTAATTCAGATATTGTTAACCATGTGTTCTTATGGGAATAATTCATGGCCAGGGATCGATTTAGCTAAAAAGGATTCGGACAACAAAATACTACTTTTCCGCATCAAATTTACATGAAAAAGCTCCCGGCATGGTTACCGGGAGCTGGCGAGACAGGCCCTGACGTCCCTGTCAGAGACCGTTTCAGAAGTTTGCTTCCACGATCAGCTGCGCCCGTGTGGCGTCAACAAAATCCATGGGAATGATCCCATAGCGGCCGAACGTGTTAGTGGTGAAATACGTGTTGATCCGCGGGTTGATGTTGTTAGACACCGTGGTGATGCTGGGGATCCCGAAGATGAGGGACTTATACCCGCTCGCAAAATTGATGTACAGCGTGTTACCGGTGCTGGTATTCGCCTCCGTAAAAGATTGGTAACACCGGTCCATTTGTTGTTGTTATCGGGCACGACGTACTGGTCCTGCACCCGGAGCGTTGCGTCGGGCGTGGTGCTCGTGAACGTCGTATTGTCGGCCCAGCTGGTGGCATCGATGCCTTTGGGCGTTGAGGAGGCGCCGAACCTGCGCAACAGTACGATCTTATTGCGCACGCTCCCCAGGTTGGGCACGGATGCGCCGAGATACCAGCGTGTAGGGTTCACCGCGATGTAACTGTCGAACGTCTGCTCGAAGCTCCGCGTAATACCGGTAGGATCGTATTCCTCCTTTACGCACATGACGATCGTTTCGCCGGGGTGATTGTCGAGGAACGACAGACAGGCGGTGATGACGTCCGTGAAGTTGAGGTTTTGGTAAATACTGCCATGGTGTATGGCGAAGGCATCGCCGATGTGGCGGCAGCGGATGTCGAGGAAACGGACGCCGGCTTCCAGCTGTTCGGCGATGGTGAGGTTCTGGCATTTGGCAGTCCCCGCCACCGGTTCGACGCGCGCACCGGAGTCATGCGTGCCGGGAATAGTGATGCGTGCGATACTGGTGTTGTCGGCGATACCGGTCATCCAGCTGTTCATGACGGCCAGCGTGGAGACGGACAATGCCGCCGCGGATTGGGTTTCAGGAAGTACCCGGGGTTGGGCGGGCTGCTGGTCTTTACCACAATGTGCGAAGAAAAGGGCAATAGCCGCAATCTTGACGGCTTGCAATCGGGTTGTAATGCTCATAACGTAAATGTGGGTTTGAAAAGGGTTATCCTATCGCTGTTGTCAGGGGCCTGTGCCTTATGCTGAAAATAAGGCGGATTTTCGGGCTAAATTCCAACTATATCGGTTTAGCACCAGAAAATAAGACAATAGTAATAGTTGGTATGTGAAAAGCGGCTTGCGGGAAAAACAAATAAGTCCTAACTTGGCGGGCTAGCGTTAAAAACTCAACACAGATGCATAAAAATTCCTTGCCATGAGCATAGGCCTGGCAACGATCCTGGGAACCGCAGGAACGGCGGCCGCTCAGGAGCAGCAACATGCCAACTCCGTGAAAGCTTCCGCGGATCAGAAAGAACTCATCGGACGGTGGGACATCACCATCGATCAGAACGGTAAGCCCTCCCCTCCTGGTTAGAAGTGAAACTTTCGGGCTTCCACACACTGGTAGGCTACTTCGTTGCCACTTCCGGCAGCGCACGACCCGTTTCACAGGTTAAATTCGAAAACGGCAAATTCTCCTTCACCATTCCCCGCAATGGGAAAGCGGTAAAGGCGACCTCACCGTTAACGGCGAAGTAACCAACGGCGGCCTCAAAGGCACTATCTCTTATCCCGATGGCAGCTCTTATGGCTGGACTGCCGTTAAGGCGCCGGAAATGCACCGTACCTCCGCTCCTGTTTGGGGCAAGGCCATTCAACTGTTCAATGGTAAGGACCTTACAGGCTGGAAAGCCGTTGGCGCTCCCAATCAGTGGGAAGTGCGCAATGGTATACTCACCAGCCCGAAATCCGGCGCAAACCTCATTTCTGAACAGAAATTCACCGACTTCAAACTGCACGTTGAGTTCCGTTACCAGAAAGGCAGCAACTCCGGTGTATACCTGAGAGGCCGTCATGAGGTGCAGATCGAAGACAGCCCGAAAGACGCGCACCCTGCTTCCACGCTCTTCAGCGGCGTTTACGGCTTCATCGCTCCCAGCGAGATCGCAGCCCTCGGCCCCGATACCGGCAGACGTTCGACATCACCCTCATCGGCCGCTATGTGACCATCGTGGTGAATGGTAAAACCGTTGTCTCCAACCAGGAGATCCCCGGCATCACCGGCGGTGCGCTCGACAGCAACGAAGGCGAACCCGGCCCGGTCTATTTCCAGGGCGACCATGGTCCGATCGAGTTCCGCAAGATCGTTATCACTCCCGCTAAGTAATCTGAACACGATTATATCCGAATCCCGTTCCGGCATCGCCGGGACGGGATTTTTTTGCCCCTTCCAAACGATCGTTCACATCCCGGTCATGCTTCCTCCTACATCCTTCAAACCTCCCATATAACATCCTCAGATCAACCACATGACACATATATGACATTCTATAGCATAAGCCGTATATCAACCGCATGTGACCCGCATTTGAACCGTATATAAGCCGCCCCTATAATTAGGGCGGTTTATATGCGGCTTATATACGGCTTATAGGCGGCTTATATGCGGTTTATCTCATCCGAAGCCTACTATAACCCTGTCGCATTTATACCTTGAGTAGCCAAATCTACCTTTCTGAACGAAAGGCAGAATGACGCAAAAAGGTAAAAGTCAGGAGGCGTAACAGGTGATTTGAATTTTGCAAATCCTCCTTTCTGCCATGCAATTTTAACTATGGCGAAAGGCGGACATTTGTAGCATGCAAGACTTAACTGAAAAAGTAATACTCGTAACGGGCGCGTCCCGGGGCATTGGCGCTACCGTTGCCCGCGACCTCGCCACAGCAGGCGCCAAAGTAATCGTCAATTATGCAGGTAGCCGGGCAGATGCCGAAAAAGTAGCGGCTGATATTCAGGCGGCAGGTGGTGAAGCGATTGCCATTCAGGCAGATGTGAGCGATCCGGAGCAGGTACGACGGCTGTTTGATGCGTCAATAGAAAAATTCGGCCGGATCGACGTGCTGGTCAACAATGCCGGGATCATGATCACGAAGCTCATTAAAGACACTACAAATGAAGACTTCAACCGGATGTTCGACATCAACGTAAAGGCGTATTCAATACCCTGCGCGAGGCCGCTACCCGGTTGTCTGACAATGGTTCCATCATCAATTTTTCCACTTCGGTCAACCGCATCATGATTCCCGGTTATGCGACCTATGTGGCTACAAAGGCTGCGGTGGAGCAACTGACAAGGGTATTCGCCAGGAAGTTGGCGCACGGGGCATTAATGTCAACTCCTTATCCCCGGGCCCACCAATACCGAGTTGTTTAACCATGGCAAGACGGAGGAAACGATTGCCCGGCTGGCGGGTATGTCGGCGTTTGGAAGGATCGCCGAACCTGAGGATATTTCCAGGGTAGTGGTCTTCCTGGCAAGCGACGATGCCAAATGGATCTCCGCCCAGAACATCGGCGCAAATGGAGGGATGGCCTAAGTAAAGGAAAACGGCGTACAACTGCCATCGTGGGAAGCTGGTACGCCGTCTCATAGGAAATGGATCAATTATCGAAATGGCTAGATGGTTGCTTTGAGGCTTCTGGCCGTTGCTTTCTTCATGATATCGGCGACGTTTACCGGGGTACCTTTTTCAGGCGGCTTTCCTGAGCGGCGTCCATGAAGCCATAAATACCGATCGTTTCGGCTTCGGGCGCCGGCGGCACGCTTTCCTGGAAAAATGCGATGATCGGGGGCATGAGGGGCGCGTAGCCTGTGAAATCGCCCAGGGCCATATGGCCTTTATCACCGAAGGCATGACCGCCAAAGTTCCACATATCATTGCGGACGCCCCTTAACGTACCGATACGCCCTCCTTCCCATTCACCTACCACCACATCGGTATCACCGGCCTGGTAGTGAGTGACCCTCCTGCAATCGGGGCCCAGCATCGTAAACAGCATCTCAACGCCGTGAATGCCGTACCAGTAGAGATCCGGGTGCGAAGGCTCAGTTGGCGTGGGCGTAAAAATGTCCGCTCCTTTCACTTTCCCGATCTTTCCATTTCGCACTTCCTGCACACTTTCAATATACCGAAGGGTGCTGGAAGAAAACACGGTACTTTATATTGATGCGCGGCACGGTAAATCGTCAGCACGTCCGTGAGCGAGGCGGCTATGGGTTTGTCTATGAAGACCGGCTTGCCGGCGCGGAAAACCTCCAGGGCCTGCGCCAGGTGCTCCGTGCCGTCGTTGGTCTCTAACATTACGAGGTCGCAGTCCTCCAGCAAAGTGGCGATGGAATCTACCACCTTTACCCCCTGCGCCTGGATGGCGGCAGTGTTGCGGGGATCATATCCATACTGGATTTGATCTTGCGGCTTCCATGAGGATATGCCACCGTAACGCGCATGCCGGCGTATTTGTCGCCCGCATCTGGCGCGTTGAGGATTTTAGCGAAGTGGGGCCGTGCTCCGTATCCAGTCCGATCACGCCGATGCGCTTGCCGGAATGGGCGGCCAGGGATTGAAGGGCGGAAAGTTTGCCGGAAAATGCAAGGCCCAGTCCGCCAAGTGCTGCGGTCTTCAGGAATGTCCTGCGGGGATGTCCGTTCTGCATACAGGGAATTGTATTTTTATGATTTTACTAACATGGTGTTACATCTAGGCATAAAAATATAAATCCCTTTATACTTTTTAATATTATTTATGAATATACCCATTATTAAGAGCCGGCAGGCGGCTCAAAAGGAGCTTTAACGACTACGTCTAATCGGCTGCCGTCCCATTTGTACCATATCGTCCAGACCTGCTTTTTGGATTTGACAGTTTCGCTTGCCCATACTGTTCCGTCATCACTAATGGATTCTAACGTGAGCATAGCATCGGAGGTGCCAGTACCGCGGGAATTACCTGGACCATCCGTAATCCGCTGCTATCGCGTATGAATACGCCGTAATTATACAATTCGTCAGCAGGTGTAAGTACATTGAAGGCTGCAATGACGTCTTCGGCGCCATCGCCGGTGAAGTCTCCCATAACAACGGAACTTCCCGCGTGAGGAGCTTTACCTGGTCTCCCGATTTGGCGCCGATGAGGCGGGAAAGGGATGTGTCTTTCCGGGCTTTGCTGAAAGCGAGGCTCAGTTCGGCGAGATAATCCATATAACTTTTCGGGGCGGGCGCAACGGCGGAGTCTGGTGATTTATCCGGCCGGGAGGGCGACTGGCAGGCAGGCGCGAGGCTTAAGCAGGCTGCTGCATAGTACAGGATCAGGGGTATAGGGGCTTTTTCATATCCTGAATATAACAAAAAGCCGGCCCGTTATCTGTAACAGGCCGGCGAATTCTATGCGTTCTTGCCTAGCGGTTCAAGGAATATTGCGATACTTAGCGCTGGATCAGGGTATTCTTATAAATCACCCCATCTTTCATCACAATAGTGAGATTCTTTTCAGGATCTTCCAGGAGCTTGATGTCCTGCATTGGATCACCGTTTACCAGGATCATATCCGCCAGCGCCCCCTCTTCCAGTACGCCCAGTTTGCCTCTGTACGGGCTTCTTTTACCGGAGAGCGCGAGCAATTCTCCATTGCTCTTAGTGGCCATTTGCAATATCTCCACCGGCTTAAACCAGCGTGTCATCGCAACCAGCCGGGCGCCTTGCCGCGCCGCTACCCGGGCATCAAAAAGCGCATCCGTTCCCCAGGCTATTTTGGCTTTGTACTTTTTAGCAAGTGCGAAAGCATTATCGGTTCCGCTATACATCTCTAACTGCTTTTCACGGTTCTCGCCTGTCTTGGGGTTGCTGTCTTCATCATCGATAAACGGTTGCAGGGACCACCAGATGCCTTTATCGGCGATCATTTTCGCGGTCGGTTCATCTATCATCTGCCCGTGTTCAATGCATTTCACGCCGGCTTTAATGGCTGTCTGGATCGCTTTCGGCGTGTAAGCGTGCACGGTAACGTAGGTCCCCAGTTATCTGCAGCCTCCACCGCCGCATGGAACTCCGCTTCCGTATACTGTGTAACATCCAGGGATCGTACATCGAGCTTACCCCACCTCCTGCCATCAGCTTCAGTTGACTGGCGCCGGCCATTAACTGCTCACGCGACCGGAGCAGCACCGCATCCGCTCCATCCGCGATAGCTGCTGCCCTTATCCGCTCGGAATAGCTCAGCGGTTCGCTGCTGGCTTTGGGTATCTCGTAAGGCAGCCTGAAATCGCCATGACCGCCCGTTTGACTGATAAATGCGCCAGAAGGCCAGATACGCGGTCCGGGGTTATACCGGCATCAATGGCGTCTTTCAGTCCGAAGATGGGGCCTCCCATGTCCCGAACGCTGGTAAAACCGCGCAACAGCGTATTACGGGCATTCGCCGCCGCCATCAACACCACAAAGCCAAAGTCTTTAGTCAAAGCCGCCATTTCCGGAATAATGGCAAACATGCAATGATAATGCGCATCGATGAGCCCCGGCATAAGGAACTGCCCCGGCCATCCACGATCGTGGTATTCATACTCCGGTCTGTCGCAATTGGGCCGCTTGATATCTTCGTGATGACGTTACCGGTAACCAGCACATTGCCGCTGAAGGGGCTGCATCCTTTCCCGTAAAAACTTTGACGTTCGTGAAGAGCGTAACGGGCTTTGGTTTTCCTGTGCGGCAACAATACCTGTCGCAAGGAGCAAACAGCTGAGAAGTGTCCATTTCATATCGGTGGTTTTGGGGCCGCGGGGCCTTGTTCCGAAAGAAAACGGATACCTCCAGCCAAAAGTTCACTAACGCAACTTCATGGTAGCCCAGACAGACAGCAACGCAGCGATGACTGATGCAATGGTGCGTACGAGATTCCACCGGTTCCAGGGCCCCTCGAACCGCAACCGCCACCCGCGCAGCGTACTTTCTCCGCCGTGGCCAGGTCTTGTTTATCGAGCCATTCATTCATCGGTACATTGCACACCATCGTCACCCCGAACACGCCGATGATGTAGATGACCGCCGCCTCCGCAAGCGCCAACCAGGCGGAGTCCACAGGCCGCGAGAATTGCTGCCACCCGCTGAAGGGCAAGAGGAATACCGGCGCCATGAAGACGATGAGGAACCAGGGATTCAGGATAGCGCGGTTCATGGCCTGGAATGCCGACATATACGCAGCATCCTTAATCCTGGAGAGGCCCGGCACCACGGACACCGCCCAGGCATAGAAGATACCGGCCGAAAGGCAGGTGGTGATGGTTGCCGCCAATAATACGATACCGGGAAAGCCCTCAGTAAGAGACGCCGGGTGTTTGTCTGAGATATGCATGGGATTGGATTTGCTGTAACATGAAATGCGCAACGTCTGCGCGGGACACTTTAACCTGGATATGCGGATCTGTAGCCGCGAAACCGTGCCTGTACTTTTCCGTCAGCGGCCCGTCGGTCAGGTTCCCCGGGCGAACGATCACCCAGTCGAGCCCGCTGCTGCGCACATGGCTTTCCTGCAGCGCATGATCCGCGAAGCCTTTCTTCAGGATAAAAGGAACGATGATATTCCGGAATATGAACGGCGTGCGGCGAAGGGTGGCGACACTGTCCCCATACCCCAGGGGAAGTCTGGCACACGAACCGGCGGATACCGGCCGATTGCATCGCCTTTACGATATTGAGCGTACCCTCGGAGCGTATAGTACCGATCTTATTGGCCGGGAACCCAGGGTGGAGAACACGGCATCATGTCCCTTCACAGCTTCCTTCACTGCCGCGGCATCCAGCGCATCGCCGGCCAGTTTGGTGAGCAAAGGGTGTTCGATATCCATATTGCCGGGATTGCGGACGAAAGCGGTTACGCGATGCCCTGCTGCAAGGGCTTGTTCTGTAAGGTGGCGGCCGGTTTTACCATTTGCGCCGAAGATGATGAGTCGCATGGGTGTTGAATTTTAAACAAAGCTACCCCTGCCGCGATGGGAGAAATAGAACAAAACCGACAAAATGCCGGCAAGGGAGTTAAAGGGAAAGTATGGCGGTAGGGTTATCTGTTACCGGCCCCGCGTCCTGGAACCGCAGCGGGCTGCATCCGGCGAATTCCCGGAAGGTGCGGATGAAATGCGACTGGTCCGCATAGTCGTTGCTATAGGCGAGATCGGACAATTTATCGAATTGCCCGCCACGTAATTGCTGCAGAGTTCCCTGGAATTGGGTGATGCGGGTAAAGAGCTTGGGGCTGATGCCGGTATACTGTTTAAACCGCCTTTCGAAGCTCCGTTCCGTTACACGGAGCTCATCGCGAAGGTCTCTCAGCGAGAGCCCGCCCTGCGACTCCTGGATCTTCACCAGCGCGGCTTCCATGAGCGCGTCTTCCTGCCGGCGGTTGCGCTCCACCTGTCCGCTGATGAATGCAGACAATCCCGGTAAATGCGCCTCTCCCGGTGCGGGGCTGTCGCCTATATCTTCGAGCCAGCCGGCCAGCGCGGGTTGCAGTTCACGCGCATCGAGACAGCCGTCTGTCAGCTCTCCGGCGTTGAGCCCGAATACGGATCGGAGCGCGCCGGGACGGAAGACCATGCCGCTGATACTGAAAGTGCCGTCGAGCCGGATGCCGGCGTGGCGCGTGGATTGACCGTAGAGGAATACGGGTGGGAGGATCTTGTTTTCCTGGTAGAGCACTCCTTTTTCGGGATGCTGGAAGATGAGGCCGGGGATGCGTCCGCCAATGTGCGGAAGGTCTGCGCTTCTTCCCCAGCACAGCTTTCCAGCGTCCAGCAGTAGAGGACGTGTTGCCGGAGGGCCTGGGGCGGGGAAGCTCGCGGTAGATCATCGTGGACAAATGTAGCGAAATATTATGTCGTAAATCCCCGCTAATTTGTCGATAATACAACCCGTTCGCCTGCGGGAATGGCGGTACTTTTACATCATGCCCGAACTGCCCAAACTATTACTGTATTCTCTGTCGATCAACGAGCGCCAATACGATGCCCTGGACCATCTCGTGGGCAAACCTCCCACTGCTATCCGAATCGCTTTCATTGAAAATGCGGCAGACGTCATCCCTGATTCAGCACCCTGGGTCAAAGCCATCCGCAACGCCTTCCGGCGGCGGGGGTACCATGTAGACCCCATTGACCTGCGCGTTTGGCAGCGGCGGCCGGAGCAGCTTGCCCGGCGGCTGGAAGCGCAGGACGTTATCTGGCTGGGCGGTGGCAACACCTACTACCTTCGCTGGATACTCAAAGCCAGCGGAGCAGATGAGATGATCCGGCGCCTGGTGCGCGGCGGACCGTCTTCTGCGGCTGGAGCGCCGGCGCCATCGTAGCCGGGCCCACGATCGAGTATTTCGAGCTGATGGACAACGCGGAAGACGCGCCTGAGCTCGTGCTCGAAGGCCTCAACCTCACTCCTATCACCATCATCCCCATATCGACAATGCCGACTTCATCGAAGGCGCCCATATGGCCAATATGCAGCTGCAGGCGGCGGGCTACAGCACCCTTCCGCTGGGCGATACCGAGGCCCTGGTGATCGACGGCGGCAGGCAGCGGATCATCGACTAGCTTTTTCCTGCCGGAATTGCCGTAAATGTGTTAATTTTCCGCAGATTACATGTGGGAAGATATGATGATGACTCAATCAATAGAACTGCGGACCGTCAACGTGACCCGTTACGTGACGCCCCTGCGCGAGGGAGGCTCGCTGCCTGCCATCGCCGAGGCGGACGACGGGTTTCTGTATGTCCTCAAATTCCGGGGCCGGCCAGGGCGTTAAATCCCTTATTGCCGAGCTGATCGGCGGGGAGATAGCAAGGATACTGGGGCTTAGGGTACCTGAGCTCGTTTTCGCGAACCTGGATGAGGCCTTTGGCCGCACGGAGGGCGACGAAGAGATCCAGGACCTGCTCAAAGCGAGCGTAGGCCTCAACCTGGCGCTGCACTTCCTCTCCGGCTCCGTCACCTTCGACCCCAATGCCGCCGAGGTGGATGGCTTGCTGGCTTCGAAGATCGTGTGGCTGGACTGCCTGCTGACCAATGTGGACCGCACGGCGCGGAATACGAATATGCTCTGGTGGAACAGGGAGCTTTGGCTCATCGACCATGGGGCTTCGCTTTACTTTCACCATTCCTGGGATAACTGGGAGGAGCAGTCCCTCAAACCATTCGTGCAGGTGAAAGACCACGTTTTGCTGCCTTACGCATCCCAGCTGAAGGAGGCGGACGCCTTGTTGCGGCCCCTGCTGACGCCGGAGCGCATCAAGGCGGTAACGGACCTGCTGCCCGAAAGCTGGCTCGCCACCCATGGAGAATCGCCGTATGCGGTGCGGGATGTTTATTTCCGTTTCCTCACCAACCGCCTGGCCCATGCCGATAACTTCTTAAACGCCGCCCTGCATGCCCGGACTTCCCTTATATGAATACGCCGTGATCCGCGTGGTGCCGAAGGTGGAGCGGGAAGAGTTCATGAATGTGGGCGTCATCCTCTTTTGCCGGCAAAAGCGCTTCCTGGAGTGCCGTATTACGCTGGACGAAACCCGGCTGAAGGCATTCAGCCCCGAGCTCGATTTTGACGAGTTGAAGGCCTTTGCAGCGGGGTTCGAAAAAACCTGCCGGGGCGAAGGGCCTATCGGCCAGCTGGACCCCGCCAGCCGCTTCCGGTGGCTGACGGCCATGCGCAGTACCATCCTGCAGACTTCCCGGTGCACCCGGGGCTTTGCGCCGGGCCGGAAGACACCCTCGACCGGCTGCACCGCGAGCTGGTGCTGTAAGGCACATCCGGACGGCCTAATTGCCAAATAATGAGTAGCTTTGCACGTTTTACAATAGTAGCATCAGTACATGAAGACATATTTCCGGCTATTGTCATTTGCCAAACCGATTGAGAAATTCGCGATACCATATATCCTTTTTACTATCGTGGCGGTCGTGTTCGGCACACTTAACCTGGCGCTTGTAGCCCCTTGCTTACGACGCTGTTTAAGCCGGAAGCGGTGGAAGCAGTTCCCCTTCCAATTCTTTTGACCTGTTCAAATCTATGAACTACTATGCCTCATACCTCAACAATACGGTAGGGCTTAGTAAAACATTGCAATACGTCTGCATCGTGATCGTAGCGTCGGTAACTATCAGCAATATTTTTAAATACCTGGGTGAGCGTACTATGGAAAACCTCCGCATCCATACGCTCCTGAATCTCCGAAAGACCGTATTCAACAATGTCATGAACCTGGATATCTCCTATTTCAACAATGAAAGAAAGGGCGATATCATTTCCAAAGTGGCATCCGACGTACAGGTAGTGCAATTTTCGGTTACCAGCACCCTGCAGGTGGTCTTCAAGAGCCGCTGCAGCTCATTGCTTACCTGGTGATGTTGTTCATGATATCTGTGAAACTGACGCTATTCTCTATGTTGGTGATACCCATTGCAGGATTTCTTATTTCCCGGATTGTAAAAGGCTTAAAGCGCAAGCCGCCGAATCGCATTCTACCTACGGAATGATGATCAGCTATCTTGACGAGGCACTTTCGGGGATCAAGATCATTAAAGCTTTCAACGCCATTCCTTTCATCCGTCACCGTTTCGACGATGAAAACCAGAAATATAGCCGAATAATGCGGTCGATGGCCAAGCGTCAGCAACTGGCCAGTCCGTTTCTGAGACACTAGGCGTAATCATGGTTGCAGGAATTGTACTGTACGGTGGGATGCTGATTGCAGGTGGGTCTCAGGAATTGAGTCCCGGCGACTTCATCGCCTATATCGCCATTTTCTCCCAGATCATGCGCCCGGCCAAAGCCATTTCCCAGTCATTTACCAATATTCATTCCGGCATTGCCGCCGGTGAGCGCGTACTGGCGCTGATCGACGAAAAGCCGCTGATTGTCAACAAGCCGGATGCCATCGAGATCCACGACTTTAAAGACACCCTGGAATTCCGGGATGTTACTTTCGGCTACCAGGAGCGAAAAGTGCTCGACCAGGTGAATTTCACCATTCGCAGGGGCATGTCAGTAGCGTTGGTGGGGCCTTCCGGCGGGGAAATCCACGCTGATGGACCTCATCCCCGGTTTACGCAGCCCTGGAGCGGAGAGATCCGCATCGACGGGCACAATATCCAGGACTATACCATGGAATCCCTCCGCTCCATCATGGGAACGGTAAACCAGGAGACCATTCTCTTTAACGATACGATTTTTAACAATATCGCGTTTGCATATCCGGAGGCTACGCAGGAACAGGTGGAATCGGCGGCCCGCATCGCCAATGCCCATGATTTCATCGTTGCGTCGGAAGAAGGTTACCAGACCCGCATCGGCGACCGTGGCGTGAAGCTCAGCGGTGGCCAGCGCCAGCGTATCTGCATCGCCCGGGCCGTGTTACGCAACCCGCCCATCATGCTGCTCGATGAAGCTACCTCCGCGCTCGATACCGAGTCTGAACGCCTCGTTCAGGATGCGCTGAACAACCTTATGAAGAACCGTACCTCCCTCGTGATCGCCCACAGGCTCAGTACGATCCAGAACGCGGATATGATTATTGTCCTCGATGGCGGCCGGATTGTCGAAACCGGCACCCATTTTGAGTTACTGGAGAAAAACGGGTTATACCGGAAGCTAATCGAGATGCAAACATTTGGCGGCAATTAAAATTTTGTTATATATTCGCTTTTTTCGTAAATTATATCGATTTTTTGTAAAGCTAATTGTAACATCTTTGACGAGCTATCCGTTATACCTTTATTGCGAACTGTACCTGACTATTAGGCTGACACAAGGTTCCATAGACCCGTCTTTGTTAAAAAACCCGATTTAATCGACCTGGGATGGAAAGAAGATCATTCACAGTAGGATTATTGATATCGACCTACAACTGGCCCAAGGCGCTGGAGGCTGTACTGAAAAGTGTAATGCGCCAAACACGCAAACCGGACGAAATTATCATCGCCGACGATGGTTCCGGGGTTGCAACCGAGCATGTCATCCGTAAATACGCGGCGTTGATGGGCATCCCTTTCCGGCATGCCTGGCATGAAGACGAAGGTTTCCGTAAAAGCATCATTCTCAATAAGGCAGTAAAGCTGTCTGAAGCGGACTATATCATTGAAATCGATGGTGACATCGTTTTGCATCCTAAATTTATTGAAGATCACGTCCGCCACGCTCAGGAAGGCGTTTTCATCCAGGGGCCCGCACAATGGTGGAAGAGGATCTGACAGGCCAGATCCTGGCCGCCGGCACTTTCGATCCCATCTTCTTCTTTACCCCGGGTATCAGCAATCGTTTCAATTCGCTCCGCATACCGCTGTTTTCATGGTTGTTCCAGCTTTCGAAGCAGGACGCGACCAAGACCAGGGGCTGCAACCTGGCTTTCTGGAAGGATGATTTTATTGCTGTTAACGGCTATAACAATACCTTCAGCGGCTGGGGCTCGGAAGATAACGAGTTTGCCGCCAGGCTGATAAATGCGGGTATCAAAAAGGTAAGGCTGAAGATGGCCGCCAATTGCTATCACCTGCATCATAAATGCAACAGCAAGGCGGAAGTGGAAGCCAATGAATACCGCTACATGGAAACGATCCGGTATAACATCATTTCCTGTCTCAACGGTTACGCTGAAGTATAGATCATCCAGGCCGCCCAGATCAGCAGCGGATACAGGATCCATTTCACTATTTTATAAGTATTGGTGCGGAAAACATTGCTTTTCCGGAAACTGCCGTTGTCATTAAAACGACGGGTAATCCCTCCTAATCTGCCACGGCGCAGGTTCCCCACAGCAGGCCAAGATCATGGCTCAGCCTCAACATAATCACATACCAGTAAACTGCCGGTCCTGGCTTTGCTTTCCGCTTGATGGACTGCACCGTGGTGGCGATCCCTCTATTACCAATACGCCAGCTATAAACAGCGCTAACGGGCCCAGCAGCGCAGGCTCTACCACTACCGCAATAAGGCCTGCTACCAATGTCAGACATATCGTCTCCACTGTATTAGGCAATTCCCTCGATGCGTGCTGTGGCAATTGTTCCGGTAACAGGGCGTTACCCGTACCGTAGCGGAACGGCCGCTTCAGGTCGGGCGCTTCATTTTTCCACCAGGGTGGTTCACAGCGGCCTCCGGCAGGGTCAGGTAATTCTGGTAATCGTTCGCGGCGCGCACTTTCAGGAAAAAGTCAACGTCCTCCCCTCCGCCCGATTTAGGGTACACTTCAGAAAACCGAATCTGCCCGATAGCGGAACGGCGCACCATGATATTGGCCGTAGCGCCCCAGGCAAAGTCTTTCCGGTGCAGCGCGATCGAGAAGATATCCATACTTCCGCTGGCGAGGATAGCGTCGGAAAAAGGCTTCCCGGGAGGCGGGAGCCGGACCAGTCCGATGAACCCGGTGGCGTGCGGAGATCGTTCAGCTGCACGCGCATATATATTCAGAAGATCTGCTGGAACGGTGATATCGTCATCCAGGAAAAGCACCCAGTCACCGATGCCCGAGTCTATACCTCGGTTGCGGGTATAAGCGGCTCCCATGTTCTGCGGGTTCACTTCCAGGAATACGTCCTTATCGTTCACCAATGCAGCAATAGCCGGCGCCACCGCCACTTCCGGGTTATCAGACAGGAGATAAAACCGTACCCGGGCGCCGGCAGGCCTTTCGAGCTGCAGGATTGGCACCAGGTAATGTTCGATGAGCCGGAAAGATGGAATAACTACGTCTATGCTGATTCCCATACAGGAAGTTTAATTATTTAACATTAAGCCCTGATGCAGATTTGCATGCAGGGGCGGCAAAAATAGAATTTTTTCGCGCTATGTTAAACGAGGAAAGACAATTCGCAGGCTGATTTATTTCCAGTGGAAATGTAACGTTCTGGGCTTCTGTGCGTTGCCGTGACTGAATAACAATCTGTACATTCGTTTGTTATTTCTCAAAAACGATCCACATGCAAAAAATTCTAGTTCCGGTAGACTTTTCAGATACAGCTTTCCATGCCGCACGGTACGCCATTTCCCTCGCAAGACAGATACAGCCGGCTTCGATAACATTATTCCATGCCTACGGCCTTCCGCCCGCGGCCAACACCACCGTTATGGCGGTGATGCCCGGCGATTCTCCGGAGTACGTACATGGAGTGGAAACGGAGATGGCCAAATGGAAACAGGATCTCCAGGCTGAATTGGTGGAATACGTCCAGCTAGACACGCATATCAGTGCACTCCCTTCATGGACGCCATGAAAGAGGCCACCACGGCCGCCAGGTTCGCTTTCGTCATCATGGGCATAACGGGCAAAAGCCCCTGGGCCAACGCTTCATCGGTTCTAATGCGCTCGATGTGGCCCACGGCACGCAGGTACCCCTCATCATCGTGCCCCAGGCCACGGAGCTGCGCAAGGTAAAACGCGTCCTCTTCGCGTACGACCGCAAGCAAAGCCTCCAGCCTTCCCAGGCCGAAAAGGTGCTGGCACTCCTCCAGTTCCTGGACGCGCAACTCGAAATCGTGCATGTAACGCAGGGTACGCCAGATAATACGCCTCCTGCGGCCCTTGCAGAAGCGCTTCGCATTACGCCCGCCCAATACCGCGAGATCCAGCATACCGACCTCGTGACGGCAATTCAGGATTATGCGGGCGATGTCAACGCAGATCTGCTCCTGGCCATCCCCGGAGAATATGGCTTCTTTGCCGAAATTTTCCATCGCAGCGCCACCAAGAAACTGGCATTCAACGCAGGTATCCCCGTGTTGGTGATCCGATAAAGGCATTTTAAAGAAACGGCCCGCAGATATAATATCTGCGGGCCGTTTGCATATCACAAAGTCTCAATTAATCTTTTAAATGCCGCACGGGGTTTACTCTTGCCGCTTTTACGGCCTGGCTGCCTACGGTCAACCATGCGGTCACCAGTGCCAGCACTCCCGCCAGCACAAAGTACCACCATTGCAGCTCGATCCGGTAGGCAAAAGTGTTGAGCCAGTCCGCGCGACCCAGAAACCAACAGGCAACGCTACAACAATGGCTACCAGCACCAGTTTCGTGAAATCGGCCGACAGCAGGTAAATAATATGTATCCCGCTTCCGCCCAACACCTTCCGGATACTGATCTCCTTCATCCGCCGCTCTGCCAGAAAACGCTGCCAGGCCTAACAAGCCGAGGCAGGAAATGAGAATGGCTATCCCCGCGAAATACCGCGATAAAATGCCCACGCGCTGCTCCGTCTGGTAAACCGCCTGAAAGTCTTCATCCATAAACCGTAGTTCAGGCACGCTGCCGGGGTTCATTTCGCGGATCAGGGATTCGATGCGCGCCACGGTCTCCTTCATGTTTTCCGGCTGCAGGCGCGCAACAACCGCCGACGCCTGGTCCGGACGGAAATAGTACAGCCAGGGCGACATCGCCTTATGCACCGACTTGAAATGGAAATTCTTCACCACCCCCACGATCTTGCATTTTTCGCCCCAGAAGTTGACTTCCTTTCCTACCGGATCGCTGAAGCCAATCAGGGCCGCGGCCGCTTCGTTGATGATGAGGCCGGAGCTGTCTGACGGGAAATCCGCGGAATAAGAGCGGCCCTGCACCATTTGGAGGCCCATCGTTTCGATGAAGCCCACATCGATCGACTGGCAACCGAATTCTATATTCGCGTCCTTGTCTTTCCCCGGCCATTCAACCCCGGTTGTGGTGCCCCAATGCGTAGTCACATTCCCGGTAGCGTTGCTCGCGTTCACGACGCCCGGCAATGCGCGCAACCGTTGCATGAACGCGCGGCTATCTTCCTTCATAGGCCCTTCCTTGAAAAAAATAGACCACGTTCTCCCGGTCGTATCCCATGTTCTTTTGCTGCACATAGCGCAGTTGCATGAACACGACGATCACGGCCAGGATCAGTACGATCGAAATCGAAAACTGGAAAACCACCAGCCCTTTGCGCACCCATAATTCGCGTACCGACGAAGTAAAGTTACCTTTCAATATCGCCACCGGCCTGAATCCCGACAGGTACAGCGCCGGGTAACTCCCCGCCAGCAAGCCTGTTGCCAGCGTCAGCAACGCGAAAAACCCAATAAGCCGCATATCCGCAGACAGCGCCAGCTGTTTCGCCGTTACGGTATTGAAGAATGGCAGCAGCAGGTAAACCGCCACCAGCGCCACGATGAACGAAATAAAAGAGATCAGCACCGATTCGCCGAGGTACTGGAAAATGAGCGAGCCTTTCCCCGCACCTATGGCTTTTTCACGCCCACTTCCTTCATCCTGCGCGACGCGCGGGCCGTGGAAAGGTTCATGAAATTTATGCTGGCGATCAGGAGGATGAAAATCGCGATGAGGGAAAACAACCGGACGTATTCGATCTTCCCGCCATCCTGGACTCCGTTCGTAAACGTACCGTAGAGGTAATTTTCCGAATGCTGCTGCGTGCTGAGCGATACCTCCCTGTAATTATTCTTCTTATTGACAACGTCCACGATCTTTTGTTGAACGCCGCAACATCCGCACCGGGCTTGAGCATCACGAACGTCATCACATTGTGGTTATCCCAATGCACATTGAAATCCTTCAGGAAAACGTCATAAGACAAGATGTAATCGAATGGCTCGGAAACGTTTGACGGCAGGTCCTTGAAGATGCCTGTTATCGTGAAATGGCGTTTCTGCTGCCAAATGACGGGCTTGCCCAGGAGCCCTTCCGTGGTATGGAACATTTTCCTGGCCATGGATTCGGACAACATAATCGCATCGTTGGGAACTAACGCCTTATCCGGATTGCCGTCTGCCAAAGGAAAAGGGAAGATTTTAAAATAATCCGGGCTGGCGAACATGTGCCGCGCTTTAAAGCTTTCGTTGCCCGTGCCGATAGTGAATTTTGGCATCGTTCCCGCCGGACGGGTGGCAACGGCATATTCTACCTCAGGAAAGTTTTGCCTTAATTCTTCCGCCAGCACTCCCGGCGTTTGTAACGCCGTTTTAGTACCGCTCGTCTGGTGATGGTTGCCGAGCACATGCAGAATGCGCGCATCATGCGGAAATTCTTGTCCATCCGCCATTCATCCGCTACCCATAAACAAATGAGCATGGCGCAGGCCAGGCCGCTGGAAAGGCCGATAAGATTGATGAGAAATGTGGTCCTGAATTTCCTGAAGTTCCGGAAGATCAGCAGCAGGGAATGCCTGAACATAAGCGAAATATTGGTCGGGATGATGGGAACAATCCCCATGCCGTCATTCAAACCAGCCACCACGGCCGATTCACATCTTGAAGCCCGTTCGCTGGTGAACAGGAAACGTCCGCTTTCGGACACCGAAGCACAAATTTCAAGAAAAGGAAAAATAACCGCTCCATGAGTGAAGCGGTCTCTACACTCCATCTGAATGACCTTTCGCCGCCCCAAACCCGTTTCCGGGAAGGATCCGGCAATCAGCCGTAATGAATGTATTACACTCATTATAGTATAAAAATAGTCTATTATTGTGAATTATAAAATGTTTATAAACTAATCGATTGCAGATTATCTGTTAAATTGACGCTGGAAACGTTTCAAATTGAATTACAGTCTTATCAAACAGCTGATCGATCTGGCGGAAGAGTATGAGCAAACGGCAGGCAGCGGGAAAGGTGATATCAAGGATTTTGTGCGCTGGCTACGGGAAGGCGATGCTCCCGAAACGGTCAGGATAACGGATCATTACAGTGACGACCACGTACCTGGTCTGATCAGCAAGTTACTGGTGTATATGCACCGGTACGCAAAACTGTATTTCAAACGCGCCCTGGAAAACAGGCCTATCCAGTCGATGGATGAATTCGGTTACCTCGTTTCACTCCTGCAATACGGACCGATGAACAAAACCGCGCTTATCCAACTCAACATCCAGGAAAAGCCCACCGGAATGGAGATCATCAACCGGCTCGTGAAGCTCGGCTTCATCGAAGAAACAGCCGACCCGGGCGACAAGCGCAGCAAGCAGATACAAGTGAGCGAAGCTGGCCAAAGATGATGGGCGAACTGTTCGGAGATATGGACAAGATCTCCCGCATCATCCTGGGCGACCTCCTCCCCGCGAACAATACCGCCTCCTTGAAATGCTCGAGCGCCTGCATTGCTTTCATAAGCCCATCTTCCAGGAAGACTTCCAGCAACTGGATGACCTGTTGGATAAGAAGTCCTCCTAACCAAAAATTCCTATCTTGTAGCCACAATCATTCCCATACCGGATGAAAAAAGGGGCGTTCCTGTCGATTTTATGTCTGTTTATCTGCTGGCTGCATGCGGCCGGCCAGTCTGTGTTTCATGTGCTGGAAGACAGTTCCCGCCACCTCACGCCCGCCGCCGTGCTGGATGCCTGGCATGAAGGACAATTTAAGCCTTTACCCTCCTCCTACCTCAATCCCGGATACACCAAATCGCATTACTGGATCGCTTTTTCCGCACCGGATGTCGCATTTGCGGACAGCCACCTGCTCGTGGTCGACAATCCCCATATCAACCGCCTGGAATGGTATACGGCAGGACGCAATACCATGCGGCGGCTGGCACTTACGGGCGACTATTTCCTCTTCGGCCAGCGGCCCGTCCCCAACCCGGCTTTCGTTTTCCGTTTCAATAACGGCCCGGGGCTATACCTGCTCAAAATCGACAAGCACCATGAATCGTTACAGGCGCCGTTGCGTATCGTGAACAGCGTTACCTTCTTTGCTGAGACGGAGCGCATCGCGCTCATCAACGGCGTGCTTACAGGGATCGTATTGCTCATCGTCCTCTTTGGCGCTTTCCTGTATGCCAATACGCTGGACGCCGTATATGGCTGGTATGCGTTGTACGTAATCAGCACGCTGGGTTGGATCTGGTCTAACAGCGGACTGGGATTCCAGCATCTTTGGCCGGATTCCGTGTACTTCCCCAGTCGTTCGCGGGTCGTATTCGTATTGCTGAATTTCATATTCACCGTTCAATTCCTGAAAGTGTTCACCGGCCTGGGGCAAAAGGCAGTCGTTTGCGGCAGCCATTGTTGTTCGCCCAGGGCGTCTGGCTTGCAATGTTGGGCGCTACGCTCTGGCCCATCGATTATTGGGAGCATCCGCAGGCTACGATGGTATTGTTGCGTGCATTGCCGTTCTTTTCCATTGCTGCCATGTTGCTGATGCTCGCCGGCCTCGTATATAAAGTAATAAAAGGAAACCGGCCATCCATGATCTACCTGGCGGCAGTGCTGGTACTGGTATTCTTCGCGGTGATGGAAGATCTCTCGCACCTGGGCACCATCAAACTGCCGGTATTTTTCGCGCACTACGGTTTGTTTACCGGCATTGTGCTGGAAATGATCATCATCACCTTCGGCCTGGCGGCGCGGTTTTCACATTACCGGAAAGAGAAAGAAGCCGTATTGGCGGCGATGCACGAGCAACAGAAACAACTGACCGATACCATCGTTACCGTAGAAGAAAACCAACGGAAAGAGCTGGCAGACCGTTTGCATGACGAAATAGGATCTTTGCTGGCCCTGGCATCCCTGCAGCTTGATGCAGCCAAGGGCAACCCGATGGCAGGCACACAGGCTTCAGAGCGGGCGGGCGGAATTATCCGGGAGATCAGTGAGACGGTGCGCAATATCAGCCACCAGCTCACACCCGTTGCAATGGAAAAATACGGCCTGGTGAAAGCGGTGACCGATCTGGCGGGCGTCGCCAATGCGTCGGGGCGCATCCGGATCGAGCTGGTGATCATTGGGTTTGGGGACGACGCCAGGTATTCCCGTAATTTCCGCAATATACTGTACCGCATTATCCAGGAGCTCCTGCAAAACGTGCTCCGGCACGCGGAGGCAGGGCACGCTATCATACAACTCATCGAGCACGACGACCATTGCGCACTGCTCGTGGAAGACGACGGCAAAGGCATCCGGGGAGACATATCCGACCCCGGCTCCTGCGCAGCATCCGTTCCAAGGTCGATTACCTGGAAGGAACGATGCATATCGAAAATGAACAGCAGCAAGGCGCACTCATCAACATCGAACTGCCGCTGCCGAAAATGAATTGAAACTATGTCCGAACCGAGACTGCTTATCGCCGATGATCACCAGCTCCTCATAGACGGGATGCTCTCCCTGCTGCGCGAAGCCGGCGGCTATACCTTGCTGGAACCCGTCAATGACGGCCGCGCCCTGCTGGAGAAGCTGGCCGCCATGCCGGTAGACATTGTGCTGCTGGATCTCAATATGCCCCATCTCGACGGTATCCGCGCACTGGAACGCATCCGCCGGCAATATCCTAAAGTGCGCATCCTCGTACTGACCAACTACAACCAACCGCAGCTCTTGTCCGAAGTACGCCGCCTGGGCGCCAACGGCTACTTATTGAAAAGCGCTTCCGCCGGGGAATTGCAGCACGTGATCCGCCATATAGCGGAAGGCGGCGAATGGTTCGCCGAACTGGAACCAGAAAACGATCCGCTCCCCTCCTATTTCCTGGACGAGTTCATGCGCAAATACCATCTTACGAAAAGAGAAGTCGAGATCATCCGGATGGTGGGCAGCGAGCTGACGAGCAAGGAAATAGGCTCCAGGCTTTCTATCAGTGAATTTACAGTCAACACCCACCGCAAAAACATCATGCGCAAGCTGGACGTCCGCAATATCGCGGGCATCCTCAACTTTGCGCGGACGCACGGACTATTGTAACCGCCGCACGATCTCCATGCAGGCTCGGCTGTTATGGTCCGGTCCTTTCCGGAAGCCGGCCTTTTCCATATTTAACGGTTGATAATGGCGATCCACGCCCCAGCGCCATTCGCCATGCGCGCGGTCCAGGATATGCTGACCGATGAACTGCCAGGTTTCCCCGGCCTGTACGAGATACTTTTCCGATCCGCTCACCTGCCAGGCGTTGACGAGCGCCAGCATGGCTTCCGCCTGCGGCCACCAGCGCTTTTCTTCCAACAGGTGCTTCGTTTCCGTATCTGCTTTATACCAGACGCCGCCGTCTGTGTCCATGCCTTCCAGCGCGGCGTCCGTCAGCATTAACGCCGCTTCGCGGGTGCGCGTGATCAGTTCTGCATCGCCCAGCGCCTCCGCGGCCTGCATGAGTTGCCAGGAAGCCTGGAAATCGTGGCCATAGGAGATGACATGGCCTTCATGTTGCCAGTCGGCATCGAAGAACAGGCGGAGGTGATTTGTATCGGGGTCAATTATTTTGTCGAGGAATAGTTTGAGGAGGTCCTGCAGGTGATGGCGAAGGCCGTCGTCTGGCCAGACGGCGAATAACGCGGTGAATCCTTCGAGGATATGCAGCTGGTCGAAAGTAGATTTTACTTCCTGTTTCTCCGGTTGCCAGTTTCGGGAGCAGGCGCCCGTGTACCCGCCGCGGACGGGGTCGTGGGCATACAGCTGGAGCAGGCTGTAGATGCCTTTGGCAAGGTGGAGGGTTTCGGTGGAAGGGCTGGCCTTTTGCCAGGTGGCCAGCGCGTATAGCGACATCCCCATGGCATGAGGCTCCTTGCGGGGATCCTGGCAGCGTCCGGCATAATCGGTATCCCATACCACGCCGCCGAATTCGGGGTCGATGCAATGGTCGCGGAACCAGGTATAGGCCCTCTCCGCCGCGGCATGCCATTCCGCCCGGCCGGTCTGCAGCGCGCCGGCGGCGAAGCTTTGCAGGATACGCGCCGTCAGCACCGAGCCTTTGAGGGCAAAGGGATCCGGTTGGCCGTCGGCCGACATCTTACCATAAAACCCGCCGAAGCGATGATCCGTCATGTCCCGGTCCCAGAATCCGAGGATATTGTCTGCTTCACGTTCCAGTGATTGCCGCAGGGCTGATTGCATATTTTCCATAGCTGATTAATGACCGGGCGGCAGCACATGCGCCGAGGCGATCTTGCGGCCGCTTTCCAGTTCGCGGATGAATGGCAGCCCGGTCTGTACAAAGAGCCGTTCGCTCTGGTCCAGGTAATTGTCGAGCTGAAAGAACATGGCCGCCCTGTTGGCGCCGAGCACTTTGATCATGCGCCTGTAGTAACGGGTTTGCAGGTCCACGAATTCGCGGTCGTTTTTAAGGATGTTTTTGTGAGATTGTGCAACATGTTTTCATCGAGTGCCTGGTACTTTTCGTTGTACATGTTCAGGAGCACCAGGCGCATTTGCGCGATGGGCATTTTTTCTTCCGTGTAGGCATAAAAGGCTTCCAGGAATTCCGGTTGTTCGCTGCGCCCGATGCGAAGCATGTCGGTAAATACGGTTTCGCGGGTGCGGCCGAAGAGCCGCAGTACCACGTCTTCTGAAATGGGCACGCCGGCCGAGGCAGTATCCTGCCCATATAGCGAACCGCTGGCCATCAGCGCGCCGAGTAGTGCCGTCAACATCAATTTGCTCATACCACAGGTTTTACACGCCGGTATGTCCGGCGCCTTTAACAAATGGGGATTCCTGACAGGGCATGGTGGAGGAGTAAAAATTTTTCTTCCATACGCAATTTGTTGAAGACAGGGCCAACGATATCCTTACAACGCAGAAAAGGGATCGGTTGTTGCAAAAGCGTATTGGGCAGGGGAAAAGATAACATCTAACTTTCGTCAGCTTTTTTGCAGAATAGTCAAGGAAAACCCGGAAAGGCTGAATAGTGTTTGGAAAAGATCGCTTTCCCGGAGAAATCGTCCAAAACGCCCGCTGATACTAAATTTCACTATTTTTGCAGTTGTTTTAAAAAGAACCAATTATGCGGAAAGGATTTATCATCAGCGCCATCATCGCATTGGCCGTTACCTTCCTCCTGGGCTGGTACGCCAGCGCCTGGTGGTACGTGGCAACGGCGGCCGTGGCAGGCTTGACAGTAATGGGAATCAACGACATGATCCAGACGAGACATTCTATTATGCGCACCTATCCCGTCGTAGGGCGGATGCGCTACTGGATGGAAGCCCTCCGCCCCAAAATGTACCAGTATTTCGTGGAGTCAGACATCGATGGAAGACCCATCAACCGGATCGACCGCTCCACCATTTACCAGCGCGCCAAGCAGGAAATGGACACCATGCCCTTCGGCACTCAGCTCGATGTGTATGAAGAAGGTTACGAGTGGATGAGCCATTCCATCGCTCCCAAAGATTTTCACAAACTGAACCATAATCCCCGCGTTACGATCGGGAATAAGGATTGCAGGCAACCTTATGACGCCAGCATCTTCAACGTTTCTGCCATGAGCTTCGGCTCCCTCAGCAGCAACGCCATCGAAGCACTCAATGGCGGCGCCAAAATCGGCAACTTCGCCCACAACACCGGCGAAGGCGGTATCAGCCCCTATCACCTTAAACAAGGCGGAGATATCATCTGGCAGGTAGGCACCGGTTATTTCGGCTGCCGCGACGATGAAGGCAATTTCTCCGACGAGGTATTTAAACAGACCGTTCAGAAGCCAGAGATCAAAATGATCGAGCTGAAGCTGAGCCAGGGCGCCAAGCCCGGTCACGGCGGTATCCTCCCGGCCAAAAAGAATACTCCGGAGATCGCGGCCATCCGCCACGTGAAGCCCGGCACTACCATCTACTCCCCTCCGTACCACTCAGCCTTCAATAACCCGAAAGAACTGGTGCTCTTCCTGCACCGCATGCGTGAGCTCTCCGGCGGAAAGCCCGTTGGCTTCAAGCTCTGCATTGGCCGCAAAAGCGAGTTTATCGGCATCTGCAAGGCCATGATCGACCTGGATATTTATCCCGACTTCATCACGGTAGACGGCGGCGAGGGCGGCACCGGCGCGGCTCCCCAGGAGTTCAGCAACCATGTGGGCGCTCCCTGCTCGACGGCCTCGCCTTCGTGCATAACATGCTCATCGGCTTTAACATCCGCCAGCATATCAAAGTAATCGCTTCCGGGAAGATCCTCTCCGGATGGCATATGGTGCGCGCCGTAGCCCTGGCGCAGACGCCTGCAACAGCGCCCGCGCCATGATGATGGCCCTCGGCTGCATCCAGGCGCTGCTCTGCAACTCAATAAATGCCCGACCGGCGTGGCCACGCAAGACCCCGCCCTTTCGGTGGGCCTCGTAGTGGCAGACAAAAAGCAACGCGTTGCCAATTACCATGAAGACACCCTCAAGACCTTCGTGGAGCTCATCGGAGCCGCCGGGATCGACGACTACAAAAGCTCACCCGCTCCCATATCTACCGCCGCGTGTTCATGAACGAAGTGCGCACGTTCGAAGATATCTTCCCGAGCCTGGAGCCTAACTGCATGCGCGAAAACCGCATCCCCGAAAAATATAAACAGGACTTCGAACAGGCGTTCGCTGACCGCTGGGTATAATCCGCACCTTCTTATGGCAAAAGGGGCTGTCTCATATTTTGGAGACAGCCCCTTTGCTATTAAACTACCCGCTTGCGTCTTAATCGCTGTCTATTGGCCCCTAATTGCTATCTGGTCTCCATTTAAGCTGCTTCAAATCGCCTTCGTGCCTCCTATATATCCTACCTATATCCTACCTATATCCTACCAATATCCTACCTATGTCCTACCCTAAAAGAGGGTAAGATATAGGTAGGATATACCCGAATATGCGTAAGACAAATGCATGACAAACTGTATGCCTGAAGCCAATAAGCAGGAGACTAAATAGAATCCTGACACCGTTTAGCCACCCTTTATTCACCCTTTCCCTCTCCGTACACATCATTATCCTGCAACCCTGCATGCCCTTTTTTTTCGTATATTCATTGAGTATCAACCAAATCACACTGCAGTCTTTATAATGTAATTTTTTAATATATTTATATCCCAACATTCGCATACAAGCATGAAAGTGAACGACAGATTTATCTGGGCAGTTGAAATGCTCCATATTGACCCTGACGACCATATCCTTGAGATCGGCTGCGGCCATGGTATTGCCGTATCCCTGATCGCCCCGCAGCTGAAAACCGGTTCAATTACTGCGGTAGACAGCTCCCGTGCCATGATCGACAAAGCGCAGCGGAAAACGAAGGCTTTGAAGCCGACTTCATCCATCAGTCCTTTTGTGAGACCATGCTGGACCAGCGGTACGACAAGATCTTCGCCTTCAACGTCAACATCTTCCTGAATGACGCGGAAAGGAGCTGACCCTGATCCGTGACTACCTGGCCCCTTTGGGCGCCTTATACGTCTTCCACCAGCCGCCGCCGGCTACGGGCATGGATACTTTGAAGGGTTTTGCCGACAGGATCTCGGACCAGCTGGAGAAAGGCGGGTATGTGATCCGTGACGTACTGTTCAAGAAACTGGCCCCGCGCCCTGCGTTTGCATCATCTCGCAGCCATCTCCCGCACCCTGAGGGAATTTGCCTACCTTTGTGGCCGCATGAAATTTGAACAATACCGCATCTCCGAAGAGCTGAAAAGAAGCCTGGAAGACCTGGGCTTCAAAAAGCCCACAGATATTCAATACAAAGCCATCCCGTCTATCCTGAAAGGGGACGACGTGCTGGCCATCGCCCAGACGGGCACCGGCAAAACGGCTGCCTTCGCCATCCCTGTGTTGCAACTCATGCAACAGCGCCACCGTTCGCAGCGTACCCGCGGCGAGGTTAAATGCCTCGTAATGGTACCCACGCGCGAACTGGCCATCCAGATAGCGGACGTATTCAAACAATTAGGAAAATATACCCCGTAGACATCCTTGGCCTCGTAGGCGGCGTAGACCAGGAGGCGCAGATCAAAAAGCTGAATAAAGGCGTAGATATTCTCATCGCTACGCCCGGCCGAATGTTCGACCTCCGCAGCCAGGGCCACCTCGACCTCTCCCACGTCCAGATGCTCATCCTGGACGAGGCCGACCATATGCTGGACCTCGGCTTTATCCGCGATATCCGCGACGTTATCAAACACATCCCCGCAATCACCAGACGCTGTTCTTCTCCGCGACGATCGACGAGCACATCAAAGACCTCGCCTATTCCGTGGTCCGCAATCCCATCCGCATCCAGATATCGCCGGACGACCCCGTGTCCAAGAACGTGAGCCATGCCGTGGCGTATGTGGATATGGACGATAAACGCTTTTTCCTGGAACGCCTCGTACGCGAGTTCGCCGATAAGAAGATCCTCGTGTTCGTGCGCACGAAAGTGCGGGCAGAGCGTGTAGTGGCCGCAATGGAGCGCGTCAGTATCAAGAGCCTCGCCATGCACGGCGGCAAGGAACAGGGCGACCGCCTCTCCGTCATGAACGAGTTCCGCAAGGGAGACGTCAAATTGCTGATCACTACAGACGTCAGCGCCCGCGGTATCGATATCCCCGATGTAGATTACGTGGTGAACTACGACCTGCCGGAAGACCCTGAAAGCTACGTTCACCGCATCGGCCGTACGGGCCGCGGCGTACAGAAGGGGAAGCCGTCAGCTTCGTTAGCCCGGAGGAAAAGCCCTGCTCGAAGCCATCCAGGAATACATCGGCAAGCCCGTAAAGGTCATGACCATTTCCAGATCCGAATACGACGCCACCATCCAGTTTTCTGAAGAAGTTCCCAACGAAAACGTGCAACTGCTTATCGAACAACATGAAGCGGCCATGAAAGCGGCAAAAAGGAAGAAGAAAAAGAAGTAATTGCTTATTTTGGAAGCCGATCTACTCTTTTACACCATGAAAAAAATCTGGATCGGCCTCCTGGCCTGTATCGCTTTAACCGCTTCCTCCCCGCGCCGGGCGACGGCGAATGGATTTCGCTCTTCAACGGCAAGAACCTGAAAAACTGGATCGTCAAGATCCATCACCACCCCGTCGGTAAAAACTACGGCAACACTTTCCGGGTGAAAGACGGTGTCATCCAGTGCGGTACGACCAGTACGGCGGCAACTTCAACGAGCAATACGGGCATCTGTATTACGAAACGCCCTTCTCTCATTATCATTTACAAATGGAATACCGCTTCCAGGACCCCTGGAGAAAACCGCGCCTTCATACACCATCCTCAATTCCGGCGTCATGTTCCACTCGCAGGACCCGCGTACCATGCCGGTAGAACAGGACTGGCCCATTTCTGTTGAAATGCAGTTCCTGGCAGGCCTGGGCGACGGCCAACCGCGCCCCACCGGCAACATGTGCTCCTGGCACCAACATCGTTTATGAAGGGAAATTCGATACCCGCCATTGCATCGATTCCAAATCGAAGACATATGGGAAAGACGAATGGGTAAAAGCGGAGCTGATCGTTTACGGCGACTCCCTGGTACAGCATATTATCAATGGCGATACGGTATTGCAATACAGCAAACCCTCCATCGGCGGCGGCGTCGCCAACCGTTATGATCCCGCGCAGAAGATAGACGGCAAGCCCCTCAAATCCGGTTTCATCGCATTACAAAGCGAAGGCCAGCCCATCGACTTCCGGAACATCCGGATCAGAAAGCTCCCGGGCAATCAATAATTCAGGTATTACTACGCTTGGGGCACTCTCCCCTTTCAGATAATTTTATACCGGTGATGTACGACTATACATCACCGGTATAACCGGCGATTGTTTGCCGTTACATGCCGCTTTTCCGTCAATAACCGCCGGATATGCAATCGTATGCCATTTGCTGCGGTTTCTGGTGTGCCAGTGGTATTTTAAGCCCCAAAATTTCTTTCCCCAAATTCAGATCCCTTATGAAGAAGCTCTTATTCCTCGCCCTTGTCGCTTCAATGCTTAACGCCTGTTCAAAAGAAGGTCCGGCTGGCCCCGCAGGCCCTCAGGGTCAACAGGGTACGCCCGGTACCCCGGAGCCCAGGGCCCGCAAGGTACGCAGGGAACGCCCGGCACACCCGGAGCCGACGGCAACGCCAATGTTATCGTCAAAACGTTCTCATCCAGCGCCTATACCGGAACAAGGAAACGATACTGGGCATCAATTACCGCACCATCCAGTGCCGGTTCCTGAAATCACGGCAGATATCATTAATACGGGAATGGTCCTGGTCTATGTAGCTGCCACTTCAGACGCATGGACGCCGCTGCCGCTTACGCTGGACGTTGATCCGAAACTGCTTTTCGTTTCCTTCGGCAACAGTCTTGGCACGCTGCGCATCCGTACCCGCTACTCGGACAATTCCGATACCGGCGTTCTGCTGATCAGCTGCAAACTTGTCATTGTCCAAGGCAGCAGTTTCAGAAGAAGCGCCCCGCCTTCATGGGCCGAGTTGCGGCGTACTTTCGGATTACCTGACTGATCGCGAAACGTCCGGACATAAAAATGGCCGGCAATGATTTGCCGGCCCCACTTTCCTTACCCTTTTCGGGTATATGTCCATTCTATTTAAGCTAGTTGTTGCGCTACCGGCGCTTTCTGCGCCGCGAAGAACTTCGCCACATCGTCCCAGTGTCGTAGCGCTTGTAATCCTGGTAATTGACGTTATGGGGAGCGGTGAATAGCATGCGCTCGCCTTCGAAGTAACGGAGGTTCTTGTCGTAATCGTCGATCATATAGTCGGCTTTAACGATGGTTTTCAGGCCGCAGAACACGATGTTCTTCCAGCTGATGAAGGGGAAATGCTCCTTCAGCCAGTCGATCTTCTCGGCCAGCGATTGCGGAAATTCCACGGCCGCAGACACGATAAAGACTTCATAATCCTCCATCAGGTCCAGGATGACGCGCTGGCTGCCTTCCATGACCGGCGCGGTCCGGAAGAAACCCGGGGTATGCAGGAAATGATGCACGATCCCTTCCTGTGGGAAACCCGTCGTTTCCGGCAGGCCCTTCAGCTGTTCTTTGGTCACCCGCTCGCCCGTGCGCTCGAAGTACCAGTCGCAATAATGCTGATTCAGATCTGCCATTACACCATCCATGTCTATCGCGATACGTTTCTTTGCCATATTCTGCTATTTAATGCAAAATTATGCAATATTCCTTAATCAGCAAATCCATTTATTGCTATTTATCGCATATCTTTGCAAGAAACCGCAGGTATGTTGAAAGAAGAACGGCTGGATTATATCCTGAAAAAGCTCAAAACGGATCAAAAGGTACTCCAAACAGAGCTGAGCACGGATTTGCAGGTGTCGGAGGATACGGTTCGCCGCGACCTGGAGTCGCTGGCACAAAGCGGGCTGCTCATCAAGGTGCGGGGCGGCGCCATCCCTCACTCTCCCAATCCTTATTCTTTCAAGGAGCGCAGCCTCCTGCATACCGATGATAAAGTGCTGATGGCCACCAAAGCCCTGAGCCTGCTGCACGATGGCCAGACTGTACTGCTGGACGGCGGCACCTCCACCCTTTCCCTCGTCAGGATATTCCCACCGCAGTTGCAGATCACCGTGATCACCAACAGCGTGCCCATCGCTTCCCTCCTCATAGAACATCCCAAAACGGAAGTGATCTTCACAGGCGGCCGTGTGAACAAGAACGCGCAGACCGCCGGCGGACAAGACACGATGCGCATGCTGCGCCGCGTACGGGCCGATCTCTGCTTCCTCGGCGTTTGCAGCCTCCATCCCATTCTCGGCGTAACCGGTATGGACCTGGAAGAGTCTGAAGTAAAAACAACGATGATCGAATCCACCAGCCGCGTGGTGGCGCTGGCCACTACAGACAAAATGGGAACGGCTGAGCCCTTCAAAGTATGCGACATTACCGATCTCGACACGATCGTCACTGATAATCCGGATCTGGAACTGTTTAGTGCTTACCGGGAGCTCGGGATCCGGGTGATGTAACAGGCTCGGTTTCCTTGCCCGTCTTTTCGGGTATCACTCCGACCATCTCCTTTTCCACTTGCTCTACCCAGACCGCATAGTCGTTCGGGTAGATCCGCTCTCCTTTCTTTTGCACATATTGCCGGGTAAATTCCGCCCCGAAATAAAGTATCGCGGAAGAATAATACACCCAGGTCAGCAAAATAACCAGTGAGCCTGCGGCCCCATAGGTAGTGCCGATGGCGCTGGACCCTAAATACATCCCGATGAGGCTCTTACCGATCATGAACAATACAGCCGTTACCATCGCCCCTACCCCAACATGCCGCCATTTCACTTTCGCATCGGGCAACACTTTGAAAATAATGGCAAACAATCCGGATATGACGAGGAATGTAAACAGTAAGTTGACAATGTAAACGGCTACAACCGTTACATCAGGAATAATGTGGTTAACCGGTCCATTAAAACCTCTATAATACCATGTAACACCAGCGATACCACGAGCACAAACCCCAGGCTGGCTACCAGCGAGAAAGAAAGCAACCGTGTGAGGAGTATTTTCAACAGTCCTTTCCCCTTCCGCGGCTTGGCCTTTAGCCGCCAGATAAGGTTGATCGAGTCCTGTATCTCTGTAAATACCCCCGTAGCGCCGATAACCAGCGTAATAAAACCGATGATGGTAGACCATCCGATGTCTGAAGAAAGATAGGAATTGGCCACCACTTCCTGTATCTGCTCCGCCGCGGACGCACCCACCAGGTCGCGCAACTGGTCATATAAATTGCCTTCCAACGCGTCTCTCCCCAGGAATATATCACTGAAAAACAAGATGATGATGAGCATGGGGGCAATGGAAAACACCGTAGAATATGCGAGCGAAGCGCTCAGTTTCAGCACCTTATCTTCCATAAAATCGCTCCCTGCGCATTTGAGGATTTCCCAGCCGTGGCGGATGATAAACGGTTTCTTCATACCGCTGATAACACAAAAAGAAGGCCATGGGTTAAAAAAGCCGTCCCCGGAAGAGGGACGGCTGTCTGAATTTGAGTATATATCAACAATAAACAAGGAAAGGTTAGTTCCCCGGCCGAAGGCCGGGCTGTTCTTATCGAACCACAGGCGTTGAGCCGCCAGCGTGGTGGCCGTCCGGTCGTTAGGCGTAAAGCCCTGCTCCTGCTGGGCCTTCAGCCAATTTTCGTTATTAGTGCCCAGCGCGGGCTCATCCAGCGCATAGCGGCGCGGTATGGGCTCGTTCCAGGCATTGCGGGGATAATACGTGGAAGCGTTCCTCGGTAGCCAGTGCGGCGGCAGAAGGTAAACGCTTCATTGGCCAGCTTGTAGAAATTCAGGTATTGCTGGATGTAGATCCGCTCCAGGTCGTTCACACCATTGAATTTCACGTTGGGGTGATTGAGATAGGCAGTGATCTGCGCGGAGCCATCGCCCGTGAGGCCGGTGGTGCTCTCCGCAGCCTGCGCGATAGCGTTCATGGTGCGCAGCGAGGACTCCACGCCGCGCTTGTACCAGTCTTCCGCTGTGCCTTTCGTATCAAATCCGGCTCCATATCCTTTTTGAATGAACTCGGCGATATAGAAGCATACTTCGGCGCGGGTCACCATGTAATCCACGAGCCGGCCGGTGGTGTTGCTGCCATAACGGGGCGCGAAGAATTTCTTGTTGATGAAACCGATGAGCCGCCATTTGTTGTTGCCGCCCGCATCGAAGGTGGTTTTATACCAGTTGGCCTTTACCGGGTCGGTGGTCCAGTCGGCCGGACCGCCCTGCCATTGCACCATCGGGTCATTTACATTGATAAACGAGGGCAGTGTTTTATTATACTTCGCCAGCGTATCCTGGAAGTCCCCTACCAGGTCGTTGGGCGTAAAGTAAATGGGCAAGCGGGGATCGTTGGTGGATTTCAGGAAGTTGATGATAGACGAGGTGCCGAAGCGGGGGCTGCGGTAGTCGATATCGTTACCGATGGGATTCCAGGTGGGGCGGTCGTATTTGAACTGCGAAGTTTCCTCGATGACGCCGGCCGCGCTTTCCATAACTTCCCGGAACACGCGTTTGGCCACGTTCACATCCGCTTTTTCATACCGCACCGCGATCCGCAACTTCAGCGAATTGGCCAGTTTGGCCCAATGAAGCCAGTTGTTTGCGTAATAGATATCCGACTGCCCGAAGCTCACCTGGTTGGTGGCAGGCTGATTGAGGGTATCGATGGCCAGGGTGAGCTCCGTCAGCCAGGTATCGAACAGGGTTTTCTGGTTATCGTATGCGGGGCGCAGCTCTCCGGTATACCTTGCCTGGATGGCCTGGGTATAGGGCAGGGAACCGTTCATATCCGTCGTTTTCAGGGCGTGGAGGATGCCCAGTACATAAGTGGCCGCGCGGATATTGCGGTAGCGGTCGGCATCGGACAGGCCGCTGCTATAGCGCCGGATCTCCACGAGATTAGGCAGCACGTTGTTATACAGCACGCGGTAGCGGCTGTTCACGTTGTTAGACAGCTCATAGGGGTCTGTGGTCAGGTGCTGGGAGAAGCGGAGCAGCTGCTCCAGGTTTTCCCATACCCACTCGGTGCCCTGGTAGCTTTCAATGTTCTCGCAGGAATAGGCGAAGAGCGCCGCCACGTCGGGCGTGGTCACCACGCTTGGATCGGTATTGGTATCCGCGAAATCCTTTGTGCAGGAAGCGGAGAAAAGCGCGGCGGCCGATATGATGGAAAGGATCGTTAGCTTTTTCATGTGAATCGTTTGATGGGTGAACAACTAGAATCCGGCGCGGATGGTGAACACAAATGACCGCGTCATGGGCGGCACGAAGCCTTCTTCCTTGTTCACGCTGGTTCTGTTCGAGTTATTGGCCGCCGGGTTGAAATTGTTCGGAAGCGTATTGTACAGGTATCCTAAATCACGGCCAAGCACGCTCACCTGCAGGTTATTGAGGTGCAGCTTCTCCGCGAAAGACGCGGGCAGCGAATAGCTCAGTGCGATCGCCGCAGCGCGATCCAGGAGTTCTCTACTACCCAGTAATCGCCTACCGCGGTGGAGAAGGATCCGTAGCGGTACATGTATTGCGGCAGGTGCGTAGGTTCAACATATCCTTTTTCATATGCTTCGCGGAAAGTCATTCCCGACACATCCACCTGCGTACCGTTCGGTTGTTCGATGGTCTGCCCGTTGTCGAATACGCCGTCGGGGATGATACCATCGTCATAGGTACCCAGGTCATTGGGATATTTGCTGGTCCATGAAATGCCGCCATGCGAAGCGTCGCGGCCCTGCAGGGAGGATTTGAAGATCCCTGTGTGCGTTCCATAGCGCATGGAATGCATGACCATATCGCCCCGATCTTGGCATCAAACAGCACGTTCAGGGAGATGCCTTTAAACCGGAAGGTATTGTCGAAGCTGGAACGGAAGTCCGGGTTGATATCGCCTACATCCATCCATTCGTTGCTCCGCTGCGGGAAGGCCGCCCTTGCATCGGAACGCCAGGCCAGTACCGTCTTCCCATTATTGGGGTGATCGATGGGCTTGCCGTTGGCGTCGTAAGCCTGGTAGCTCTTGGAATGGATGCGGGTGCGGATAACGCCGTAGGCGCCGCCCACTTTCGCGTAAGGGATCTGGTCGTTCGCGCCCAGCCCTTCATCATCCAGCGCGTAGTATTCGCGGTCGCCGTACAGTTCGATGATCTTGTTGCGGTTGCGGGTGAAGGTCAGCGTGGTGTTCCAGTTGAAGTTTTCGACTGTACCGGCGTTCCCGTCAGCGCTACTTCGATCCCCTTGTTCTGAATATTGCCCGCATTGATCAGCTGGCTGTTCACGCCGGACTCCGCTGCTGCAGGTATAAGTATTACCTGGTTAAAGGTGTTGTCTTTATACACGGTCACATCCACCCCTAAACGGTCCTGGAAGAAGCGGACATCCAAACCGCCTTCCAGCGCGCGTTTGCGCAGGGGTTTCAGGTTCTTGTCTACCGTGTACGACTGGCCCTGCGTGTTCAGGATGTACGCCAGCATGGGAATATTGCCGCCGTTGGCCTGCGAGAAGCCTCTCAGCTGGAAGCCAGGGTTGATGAGGAAGGGATCCGCATCCCCGCCCAGCCAGGCCACATTGCCCCGCAGCTTGCCGAACGAGATGAAGGAGGGCAGCTTGAACGTTTCGGAGAATATCCAGGAAAGGCTCACGGCCGGATAGTTATAAAAGTTGTTGCCTGTTCCGTTGGTATATGTAAGGGCGGAAGACCAGTCGCCGCGCCAGGTGGTCTGCATGAACAGCTGATCCTTCCAGGCGAGGTCCGCGCTGGCGTAAATGGAGTTGATCGTTTTGCGGTTCTTTACGCCGCCGTTGGCAATGGGGAGCCGTTTGGAGTTAGACAGGAAGTAGTTGTCCGGGAAGATGAGGCCGCCATCCGTTTCGCTGTAGTTATAAGTAGTGTAGTAGCGTTGCGTTTCGCCGCCTACATACCCGTTCAGGGAAAGGTCTTTGGTGAGTTGCTTGGTAACGAGGCCCATCCATTTCATGAACCAGGCGCGTTTGTTGGAGTGCCCCAGGCCGTACTTGCCGCCACTGGTGTTATCTTCACCCTTGAAATCATATCCCTGCCCCAGCTCTTTCGTTTCGTTCTTGATGGCAATGTTACTGAAATTGCCTTCCAGCGCCAGGCGGAGCCAGCTGGTCACCGTAGCGTTGATGGCCAGGCGGCCGCGGAACATCTGCTCATCCTGCAGGTAATCGTTCTCGAAGATCCTGAACCAATAGTCTGCGCCGGGCACGAAGTTGGTCTCGTTGGGATCATATACTTTGGGAACACCGCCCAGCACGCTGGTGTACTTGCTGCGTTGCATCCAGTATTTGGTGTCGTAGTTGCGGGGAAGATCCAGATGAAGTTGTTCAGCCCGAGCTGCGGCGGGTTTTCTCCGTCGATAGACGTATAATCCGCACCCGCATCCAGCGAGATGAAGCTGGTGAGGTTGTGCGTGGCGCGCAGGGAGAAGGCGTTTTTGTTCAGCTTGTTGCGGAGGTTGATGCCTTCTGCCTGGTTCCGGGAATAGGAAAACCGGAAAGAGGATTTATCGGTGGCGCCGTCTACCGCAACATTGGTCAGGTAGCCCACACCGGTCTGGAACGCGTCCAGGTAATTGTTGGGAGCGGCTTTGTATTCCGTCCAGGTGCCGTCGTAGTTGCGTACGCGCTGGTTTGCGAATTTCGGTCCCCAGTTCTCCAGTTCCCGGTTCTTTTGCGGGTCGATATACGGTTCGCCGGCTGCATTGGTGGGGAATACCTTCGTTTGCCAGTTGGTGCCATTGGCGTAGCCCGGATCGCGTGTATCGGTGAAGAACGCGCCTACCGTGCCGCCGCCGTATTCATTCTGGAAATCGGGGCCGCGGTAAGGTTTCTGGATGTTGACCGATTGCGCTACGCTTACGCCCCATCCTTTCTTCGTTCTGCCCTTCTTGGTAGTGATGAGCACTACGCCGTTGATGGCGCGGGTGCCGTAGAGCGCCGCGGCGGCGGAGCCTTTCAGCACGGATACGCTCTCGAAATCCTCCATGTTGAGGTTTTTGAGGTCATTCCCGAAGTCGCGCCCCTGCCCGTTGAAGGCGTCGTTTTCCACGATCACCCCGTCTATGACGAAGATGGGCTGGTTATTGGTGCTAAGGGTGGAGTTACCGCGCAACAGGATGCGCGAGTTCCCGAACAGCCCGCCGGAGCCCTGGTCGATATTGATACCGGGGCTTTGCCCTGGAGGGCGTTGATGGGGTTCACTTCATTGGTAACGGCGAGGTCGGCTCCTTTCACTTCGGATACCGAATAGCCCAGCGCGCGTTTCTCTTTGCGCTGACCGAGCGCGGTTACTACCACTTCGGAAAGCTCGCGTTTGGATTCCTGGAGCACCACATCGTAAGTGCTGCCGGATCCTACCGCCTGTTCCTGCGTAGCGAACCCGATGGCGGTAAATACGAGCGTGGCGCCTTCTTCGGCCTCTATCTCGAACATTCCGTCGGCATTGGTTACCGCTCCGCGGGACGTACCTTTACGGTTACGGTTACACCGGGAACCACGGTACCGTCTGCCGCCCTGACGCGGCCGGTTACTTTCTTGAATGCGGCGTCGCGGGAGATGACCACCTTCAGGCCTTCGCGCTGAATGATGATCTGGTTGCCCACGACCTCATAGTTGACCTTATAGGGTTGCAGTAAGGTCTGCAACGCATCGCCGAGCCGCGTGTCCTGCACGCTGAGGCTTACGATGTTTGCGAGGGGATGGTCTGGGTAGCGTAGGCGAACTTCACGGAAGCCGCCTGCTCTATCTTGCCGAGCACATTTTTAATTCCTTATTGGCTACGGTAAGGGAAATTTTCCTGTCGAGCACGCCCTGCGAACGCGCGGCTGCGGCGGAGGCAGACAGCACGTAAATGCACAGGAAGGAGCCCAACAGCGCTACCCGCATCATGAAACGGAAGGTATTCATACGCTTGATATTTTGGTTGACAGTAAAATGCTACTCGTTGTATCAGTGCACGGGGCGGGGGCTATTGGCAGCCAGGACCGGAGATCCGTACTTCATTGTTCACTATTTCGTAGGAGGCGCCCAGTACTTTGCAGAGCACGTCCAGTTTATCATAAAAGGTGCCTTCTTCCAAAGACACGGTAATCCTGCATTTTCGAACAGCCGGCGATCGTACCGGATATTGACCGCATAGGTGGCCGCCAGGTCGTCTACGACCGCCGGGGCGGGCGTTTCGTCGAAGCTAAACCGGGGAACGGGCAAAGCGGGGTTGTCAAGGATCTCTTTGTGTATAACAACTGAACGCGCCATCGTGTTGCGTCCGGCGTCATAAGTTGCCTGTTCGTTGGGCAGCAAAATCCAGGATTCCTTATTCCCGTCGTGCGAAACGGCTACTTTCCCCGAACGTACTGCCACGGTAATGCTGCGATCCCCGCTGATGCGGAAGCTGGTGCCCAGTACCCGGGTCACGACCTTTCCGGCGTACACGGTAAAAGGTCGTTTCGGATCAGCCGTCACCTCGAAGAACGCGGTACCCTCCAGCTGGACGTTCCGGGCATCGGGGCCCGGGAGGCTCTGGAAGCGGACCCTGGCGCCGGGGCTCAGCGTGATCCGCGAACCATCTACCATCAGCACGGATTTCAGATCCTCTCCCGTATTCGACACCAACACCTCGCCGCTTTCCGTCCGGGCCACGGAAGAGGCCGTTTGGGCCGATTCCTCCGTTTTGGCAGGCTTCTCTCCCATCCACCACCATCCGGCCCCTGCCAGCAGCAGGGCAACCGCAGCGGCAGCGGCGAAGCGGGGCCAGCGGAGGCGGGGCTGCATCGCTGCTTCCACGTCCAGCCAGATTTCCCCTGCCAGCGCTTTGGCTCTTTGGTCCGTTTCCGCGGCCCTGACGTCCGTCACGATCCGCCGGCAGCGGTCCACTAGCGCCGGCCTGTCGGCTTGCTCCCGTATCCACGATTCCCAGCGGGCGCTGTCGGCCTGTCCCGGATGCAGGATCCATTGCACGAATTCATCGTCCTTCAGTAATGCTTCCAGTTCGGTTTGGGTATATGACATGAGTTGGAAAGGTGATCTATAGTGAGGTGTATATTTCCGCACGGCGATACTCACCCTGGCCCAAATATTTTTTCAATTTCTTTTCCTGTTAAGAAAACAGCAAAATGTCAATATGCTATCAATCCATGGCTGCATGTGTACTGCCATTCTCCAGCGAACCTCCTACCAACCTCCTACTGTGTCCAGTCAGAGCAAGGGTTTGAAGGTGCCTGGCAGGAGGTTGGCAGGAGGTTGGGGCTATTTCAGAAAATCTAATGATATGCCATTAGACCTATTCAGCCAGGGCGAAGCGGATGCAATTTATTATTCATCAACAAGTTATATACTAACTGAAGGTAGCTGGAGAATATTCCCTTATAAGCGGGAACTATGCTTCAAAACGTTAGTTTGCACCACGCAGATCATCAATACTAATATTATATTAACGCAACAGGAACTTACCCTTCCTTCAGTATTACAATCATAAACAAGGCATTCGGCCCCATGATCTTACGGAGGTGATCTACCGCGCGGTGGAGGAGATTGGCGGCGGATTGGTAATTAACGGCCATGACGCTGGCCGCTTCTTCGGTGGAAAGCCCCTGGTAAAAGCGCAGGTTGATCATTTCCTGCTGCCGTTTGGGCAGCTGATCTATAGCGCGGCGGACGAGCCGGCGGCGTAGTATTTCGTCTTCATGTTCGAGGATGATCGCTTCAGGACTGGAGGTATCCGCCTGTTCGGGCAGGGTTTCGGCATATAAGAGGCGCACGCGCGCTTTCCGCATGAGTTTATAGCGGAGGGCTTTCAGTAAGTACCCCTGACGGAAACGACAGGTTGTAAACGCGCCCGGGAGCGCCATAGCTCAATGAACAGGTCCTGGACCACGTCCCGCGTTAATCCCTCATCTCCGCTCACCCTGATGCCGTATACGATCAAAGGCGGCGCGTGCTCATCGTACACCTGCGCGAACGCATCCCGGTCCCCGTCCCGGAAGGCCTCCCATACCGCGTCTGCGGCGGAAGGCATGTTATCTTGTAGCGGCATGCTGAAACGGCTGCTTTCGTGCAGACAAGGTATGCATATTTCGCAAAAATTTCATTTTCCTCCCGCAACCAAACCCCTCTGGCCGGGGTTATTTCAACATGAAACAGGTAAAACAGATCACATTCGCCGCCAGGCCTGCCGGCCTGCCAGACGCCTCCATCTTCCGGATCGACCAGACCGACCTTCCGGACGCCAAAGAAGGAGAGCTACAGCTGAAAGGATTGTTCTATTCCGTGGACCCCTATATGCGCGGCCGGATGAACGACACCAAGTCATACGTGCCGCCCTTCCAGGTGGGCAACGCCCTCGAAGGCGGTGTAGTAGCCGAGGTCACCTCCTCCCGCGCACCCGGCTTCGAACCCGGAGATGTGGTCCTGGGGCCCTATCTTCCCTGGCGCACGGAAATGACCGTGACCGCCGCTTCCGTCCAGAAGATAGACGCCAACATTGCCCCGCCCAGTTATTACCTCGGCGTATTGGGCATGACCGGCCTCACGGCCTATATCGGCCTTATGGACATCGGCAAACCCAAGGCCGGGGAAACCGTCGTGGTATCCGGCGCCGCCGGCGCCGTGGGCTCCGTGGTAGGACAAATCGCCAGACACCTCGGCTGCCGAGCCGTGGGCATCGCAGGATCGGAAGAGAAAGTGAAACTGCTGACGGAAACATTCGGGTTCGATGCCGCCATTAACTACAATGAACCTGGGCTGGACGACCGCCTGTCTACCGCCTGCCCCAACGGCGTAGATATCTACTTCGACAATGTAGGCGGCGAAGTATCAGACGCGGTGATGAAACATCTGAACTTCTTTGCCCGGGTCCCGCTCTGCGGGCAGATCTCTTACTATAACGCCACTGAAGCCCCATTGGCCCGCGGTGGCAGGGGCTCATGGTAACGCGGAGCATTCTCATGCAGGGGTTCATCATCCGCAATTACGCTGCCCGCTTCCGCGAAGGGATCGAGTTTCTCGCCCCGCTCGTAAAGGCCGGCAAGATCAAATCGGAAGAAACGATCGCCGAGGGCTTCGAGAAACTTCCGGAAGCGTTGCTGGGGCTGTTCTCCGGAAAGAACAAAGGCAAGATGATCGTGAAAGCCTGATCCATCCTTCAAACTAAAAAGCAAGATATGAGCGACTTAACGGGAAAATCAATTGTGATAACGGGCGCCGGCATGGGGCTGGGCCTTGCAGCGGCCAATGTGTGCGCCGCCAAAGGCGCATCCCTCACTTTGGTGGACTATAACGAAAAAGCCCTCGAATCCGCCGTGGCCGAAGTGCACAAAGCGCATCCGGATACACAGATCACAACTATTACAGCCGATGTTTCCAATGAAGACGAAGTGAAAAATATGTAGCCGCCGCGCTGAACGCCACCGGCCGCATCGATGGCTTCTACAATAATGCGGGCATAGAGGGCAAGCAGGCGCCCATGGCCGAATATGACCTGGAAGTCTTCAACCGCGTGATCGGCATCAACCTCATGGGCGTGTATTACGGCCTGCGGCATGTGCTCCCCATCATGGTGAAGCAGCAGTTCGGCCGCATCGTCAACGTAGCCTCGGTAGGCGGTATCCGCGGCGTACTGCACCAGACGCCCTACGTGGCCAGCAAGCACGCAGTATCCGGCATGACCAAAAACGCCGCACTGGAATACGCACAGCACGGCATCACTACCAACGCCATCGCGCCCGGCGCCATCCTGACGCCCATGGTAGCGGGATCTTTCAAGCAGGTGAACCCCGCAGACCCCAAAGCCGCGGAAACGGAATTCGCTAAAGGGAACCCCAGCAAGCGGCTAGGCCTGCCGGTGGAAGTCGCTAATGTGGTGGCGTTCCTGTTAAGCGATGAATGCAGTTATGTCAACGGACAAACAATCGCCATCGATGGCGGGCAATCGAATACGTACGGCCCGGTGTGAGCCGGACATGCATAAAAGAGAAACACGGACGTAATCAGCACCCGGGTTTCTCTTTTTGTGAAACAAGTGATTTCACCTGCCTACTACTGTTCGGCAATCACCCTTAAAAACCCGGCAAAACTCCCGCTCAATACTCTTGCTTCCTCATCAGCCATTCCAATAAAAGGCACTTCAACAAAAACCGCATCTTCGATCCTGATCCCATATGCTGTATCACCGCCATCTGAACCGATCAAAAACAAGCCGGGCGCAAATTTATGGACCGCGTAATCTTCATTCGCTTCCTTCAACTCCTGTAGTGGCCAAAGCCGGATGTAGCTATTGTCTCCGATAGGCCCTTCTCCACCATTAGCACAAAGCATAAAATCGATGTAATCTTCCGGGAAGCTGATATTGATTTCCTCTAGAAACTTAAGGGCAACAGATTGCTCCAGTAATTCATTCGCCTCAACTTTCGCGGTAAGTTTCATTATTGCTTCATCCATCCTTTCATTTTTACGTTACTTGTAATGCGTCAGTTTTATTACTGCACAATCCTTTTGCGAATCTCAATGTAAGCGGTTCCACCACGCGCCCATCTCCCTTTTTGTGATAGCGTACCTGTAACAATCCAGATAGCCTCCGCAACTTTACCGGCAGTTTCCCTATCGGGAACGGCATCCATGCCATCATGTATCTGCAGCCTTCCTCTATTAGCGTTTACAAACTCATGCCATTTCCGCAAATCTTCTTTTGTAAAATCAAGTTGCCCAAAATAGGTAACCTTACCTGAAGACGGAATACCCGTATCTTCTTTCATAAAGCGGATGCAATTCATACAGGTATACAAACTATCGTTCGAGCTTCAGCCACAAGGGAGTCCATCACGCCAAGGTAAAATGCACGCTCCGCTTTTTTATTTGTAGTATTGATATAACAACTATCGACCTGAGCATACATTGTAGCAGGTAACAAAAAGCAGCATACCGCCAATATTTGATAAAACCGTAAAAACTTCAGTTGGGCTTGACGGCTATTTAATTTGCCTGCAGGATTCATACTAATGAGTTTAAAGCTTGTATGAACTTGTATCTAATGCTTAACAATAAAAAACGCCATCCCGGCAAAACCGGAACGGCGTTCTCTTTTTCACAAATATCGTTTACTTCCGCACGCCGAAACGGTACACAGTCGTCTGTTTATACGTCTCTCCCGGGCGAAGGATCGCATTCGGGAACGAAGGCTGATTCGGGAATCGGGGAAGTGCTGGGTTTCCAGGCACATGCCGGCGTGCTTGCCGTACACGGCTTTGTTGCGCGTGTTGGTCAGGGAGCCGTCCAGGAAGTTGCCGCTGTAGAATTGTACGCCAGGTTCTGTAGTGGCTACCGTCATCACGCGGCCGGAAATGGAATCATAGAGTACGCCGAATTCCTTCAGCCCCGTTCCTTCTTCCAGCACCCAGTTGTGGTCGTACCCGCCCTGTACCTGGCTGATGCGCTCCCCTACCTTGTGCGGCGTGGTGAAGTCCATCGGGGTACCGGCAACGGAATCGAGGCGGCCTACGGGAATCAGCGTTTCGTCTACCGGGGTGTATTTCGGCGCCAGGAGCTGGAGCTCGTGGCCCAGGATGTCCTGCGCCTGACCGGCGGAGAGGTTGAAATAGCTGTGATTGGTCAGGTTGATAGGCGTCGCTTTATCGGTAGTGGCGGCGTAATCGATCTGGAGGGCGTTGTCGGCCTTGAGGGTGTAGGTCACTTTCACGTCCACATTGCCGGGATACCCTTCTTCGCCGTCGGCGCTGCGGTATTCGAGCAGGATGCTGGAATCGCCGGGCTGTGGGGTGGCTTTCCAGATCACTTTATCGAAGCCTTTGAGACCACCGTGCAGGGTATTGGGGCCGTTATTGGCCGCCAGTTTGTAGGTGGCGCTGTCGAGCGTGAACTGTGCTTTGGCGATGCGGTTGGCATAACGGCCTACCAGGCAGCCGAAATAGGGATTCCCGGGCTGGAGGTAGCCGCTGAGGCTGTCATACGAAAGCACCACGTTGCCGGGGCGCCGTTTTTGTCGGGCGTGATGATATCGGTGATGATGCCGCCGTAGTTGAGGACCTTCACGATCATGCCGTTGGCGTTGGTGAGGGTGTATTGGGTGACTTCCGCGCCGCCCGTTTCACCATATTTGGAGCTGGTGAGCGATACCGAGGGGCCTTCCCCGCCGTCGCCGCAGGCCGTGAAAGCCATGATGCCACCGGTAGACAGGGCCATGAGGGTCGATAGCTTTTTCATGCAGTACGTGAAATTTTAAAATCAGAATATGGGTTTGATCCTTTAAATATCAGGATTAAATCCGGAAATTTCCAGTCAAACTTTCAGGAATGTTATATAAATTGTCTGCACGACATTTATATCGTGACCACGTAAAAAACTGATCCGCCTTGAAAATCGCCCAATATGCCAGCAAAAACAGGATGCTGGTGGCCGTAGATTGTATAATTTTCGGATTCGACGGAACGGAGCTGAAGCTCCTTCTCATTAAACGGGGCTTTGAGCCCGAAAAAGGCCGCTGGAGCCTGGCGGGCGGCCTTATGAAGCGCGACGAAACCATCGACAACGCAGCCAGCCGCGTGCTCAAAGAGCTGACCGGCCTGGAAAACGTGTACATGGAACAGTTGTATACCTTCGGCGAAGTGGAGCGCGATCCGGTAGACCGTACCCTGTCGGTCGTATACAGCAGCCTGATCGATATTAACCGGTACACGCAGCAGATCAACCAGGATTACCATGCCGAATGGTTCCCCTCAAGAAGCTGCCTTCCCTCATCTTCGACCATCGCGATATGGTGGCGCTGGCCCAGCAGAAGCTGCGCTACAAGGCCGCCTTCCACCCTATCGTCTTCGAGATGCTCCCGAGAAGTTCACGCTCCCACAGCTCCAGCACCTCTACGAAGGCATTTTCGATACTTTTATGGACAAACGGAACTTCTCCCGCAAGGTGCTGTCTACCGGCCTGCTCGTCAAACAAAAGACAAAGAAAAGGCCACCTCGAAGCGGGGGCCTTCTATTATAAGCTCGATAAGCGGAAATACCAGACGAAGTTCAACGCCTTCCTCAATTTCATTCCAAATCCCGACTCCATCCGCTAAAGCGGGTAAAAGCGCCAGGATGTCCGGTAGTTTTTGTCCGGAAGGTTATTCAGGAGGATCGCCCTGACCATTTCCACGGGCATGGCATTTTCCCGGATGATGGCGTCATGGAAGTCGCGGATATTCATCTTCCCGCTATCCACCAGTTCCTTCTTCAGCGCCTCGAACTGCAGTCCGCCGATCATATACGCGATCTGGTAAAGGGGCCGTACCCACCTGTAAATGAACGGCGTACTTCGCCTTCCGCGTTAGCGCGCTCATGGTTCACCCGCTCCACGAGGAAGTCGATACACTGCTGCGGCGTCCATTTGTGCGTGTGATAGCTGAGGGAGAAGATGATGCGGGCGCAACGGTGCATGCGCCAGAACAGCATACCTACCTTATCTTCCGGCGAGCGCGGAAAGCCTTTATCCCATAACAACCGCTCCCAGTACAATGCCCATCCTTCCGTCCAGAACGGCGTATCGAAGTGGCGGTAAGCCTTGTAGCGGTCGTTCATGAACTGCTGCAGCCCATGCCCCGCCAGCAGCTCGTGGTGCACCACGGCGCGGGAGTAATGAGGGTTGTTGCCGCGGATGGACATCATCTTATCGTCGTGGCTCATGTCGCTGGTCGGGAATGCGATCAGCAGCTCCTCCCCGCCCAGGAAAACGGCGCTACCCTCTGCCTTTCGGGCGACAGCATATTCATGCGCCAGGTTTCCTCCGCCAGCGGCGGCAGGGTAATCAGCTGGTGTTCCTTGATAAACGCGACGGATTCATTGTACAGCCCCAGCATGGCTTCCGGCTGGGAACCCGGCTCCACGGAGGCGCCTTTCACCTTTTCCATGGCGGCTTTCCAGTTGTCGCCAAAGCCCATTTCGCGGGAGGCTTTCAGCATTTCCTTTTCACACCAGGCAAACTCCCGGTTGGCGATCCTGATCAACTCATCCGCGGAATAAGGGATCATCTCAAAATTCAATAATGATTGTATCGCTTCCTGCCCGATGGGATTGCCGATGATGCCCGAGCCATCATCCTTTTGCGATGGCGCGCGCTTCGCGATTTGCTGGAACGTATTGGCGTAGCTGTTCAGCAGGCTATCGAGTTGCCGGTAGGGCGCGGGCATCCACCAGGAGAACTGCGGGTCGTAGCTGACATAAAATCGTACGTACTCCTGACCGCCTGCTGCAGTCCCCGGGCGGCGCCCAGGCCCCTTAGCCCCAGCTCTGGCGTAAGAGAGCTGTCCTTCGCCAGCTGCGCCTGTTTCGCCTTCACGTCTTTGGCGACCTGGTTCCAGGTGGCCGCCAGCTTGCGGGCGTCAGGGGTAAGCCCTCTTCGCCGGCGGGCTTCGGCTGCATAAATCGAATCCGCAAAAGGGAACCAGGACTTCAACTGCGCCACTTCTTTCTGCTCCACCTGCGCCGCATGCCACTCGCTGGACAGGTTGCGGTTGAACAGGACATAATCCACACGGGATCCGGTGGGAAGGCGGCTCCAGTCCAGCGCATTCAGCCGCTGCCGGTATTCCGCATACAGTTGCTCCATCCTTTCGCGCCGTTCGGGCGAATTGCGGATAGCATAAAACCTGTTCAGGATGGCGCGGTCGGCTTCGTATTGCACCATGATGTTATTGACCTCGCTGGACTGGGCATAGAGATCCGTGTCCGGGCGCTGTGCGGCCGCCGACAACGAAAGGACCATAAGGCAGCAGGAGAAGATGTGTTTCATTTGGAAGGGGAAGCAGGGTTAGGGTAAAAAAGCGCTCTCCCGGTAAGGAGAGCGCCAGTTATCATGTACGTACAGGATTAGTGCACGTTCAGTTGCTTGACTCGCCTTTCTTTTCCACGTTGATCACGCCGGTAGTGCCGCCGCCTTTCAGCGTCAGTTCCACGGGTGCGTTGGTTTTCCAGGAGCCGCGGGTGAAGTCGGGAACGTCTACGCTGTTGGAACGTTTGGAGAGCGACTTCTCGCTCAGCGGGAAGATACAGCTCCATGCCGCAGCGTCGTATACGTCCTGATCCAGCGGAAGGCCGTTGCGGAGACAGTCGATCAGGCGCCAGTCCATCATGAAGTCCATACCGCCGTGGCCGCCGATCTGCTTGGCCATAGCGCCGATCTTCTGCACGATTTCGGGGTGTATTGATCGTAGAGTTTCTTCAGTTCTTCTTCCTTGATCCAGCTGTGGCCGAATGCGATACGCTCGGGATCGGGCCATTTGGAAGCAACGCCTTTAGTGCCGCTAACGAGGTGGATACGGGAGTAAGGACGCGGAGAGGTTACGTCGTGCTGCACCATCAGCGTTTTGCCTTTGGCAGTTTTGATGGTGGTGGTGCTCATCTGGCCGCGGTAGTTTTTACCTACGAACTCATTGAAGAACGGATCTTCCGCCGCTTTGGCTTTTGCCATTTCGCCCATCATATAATCATTGCTGGACATAGACACGAGGTAATCGAACTTGTCGCCGCGGTTGATGTTCATGCACTGGGCAATGGGGCCGAGACCGTGTGTCGGGTAGAGGTTGCCGTTATGCTTGTAATTCTCGCGGAGGCGCCACATGTTCTGGTAGCCTTTCTTTGAGAAATTGAGATCGCGCAGGTCGTGGATATAAGCGCCTTCAGCATGTACCAGTTCGCCGAAGAGGCCCTGGCGTGCCATGTTGAGGGTCAGCAGCTCGAAGAAGTCGTAGCAGCAGTTCTCCAGCATCATGCAATGCTTTTTGGTGCGCTCAGATGTTTCCACCAGCTTCCAGCATTCTTCCAGCGTCAGCGCGATGGGCACTTCGGAAGCGGCGTGGCAGCCGTGTTCCATGGCGTAAAGGGCCATGGGGGTGTGGAGCTCCCAGGGCGAGGTGATGTACACCAGTCCAGTTTCTCCTTATCGATCATTTCCTTCCAACCGTTCTCGCCGGAATACTCTTTAGCGGCCGGGCGACCGGATTTGGTCACGATACCGTTGGATTTGGTGGCACGCTCGGGCAACAGGTCGCAGAGGGCTACGATCTCCACGCCGTCGATGTACGACATGCGCTGAACGGCGCCGGGGCCGCGCATACCTTGTCCGATGAAGCCGATGCGCACTTTATCGATCTTCGGAGCGGCGTAACCGCTCATGTTGAAGCGCTGCGACTTCTTGGATTGGTCCAACGCGATTTTCAGCTCCTCGTCGGAAGGAACGGAAGATGCGAAAGAAGGGATGCCGGTCATTAAAGCGCCGGAACCGATGGCCAGGTGGCGAAGAAAATTTCTCCGATTTGAACTCATAATTGAATTGGTTGAGCTTGTAGACAATAAAGAGCCGGTTAAATTAGTAAAGATTTCCGCTTTTTTCAGAAAACCTCCACTAACGGCGAAAATAGTTGAAGAGATAGTGAAATCTGTGGAGAACGGTGCTAAAACAATATGGGCGGCACTGTGGCCGCCCACATCCATATTTACAAATATCGTCAGATGAGGGAGAGGTTACCGCCCGCCGCCAGTTCATAGGGTTCATGTCCGGCTTTGAAGATACGGGCGCTGAGGCGGCCCCGCAGGGTGATCTCCGTACCTTTCACTTCTACCCAGCTGCCTTCACGCAGGCCTACGACCGGCACGTTTTGTTGGGTATGGAACTCGCGGATGCGGGTCTCCCGGGTTTCGCCCATATGCCCGGAATCGGGTTGCGGATCGATGTAATGGGGATTGAGGTTGAAGGGCACCAGGTCCATCGTCTGGAAACTGGGCGGGTAAACGATAGGCATATCGTTGGTGGTCTGCATATTGACGCCGCCGATATTACTGCCTGCGCTGGTTCCCGGTAAGGCTTCCCTCCTTCTACTTCCGCGGCCAGCAGATCCATCAGCTTATGCTCGTGAAGCTGCTTTACCAGCAGGAAGGTGTTGCCGCCACTGTAAAGTACCCTGCGGCATGGCGGATGGCCACTTCCGGATCGGGAAAGGTATGCAGTCCTTTCACTTTGATGCCCCAGGCGCCGAAAGCCGCCGCCACACGGGCAGTATAGTCGTCATGAGAAATGCCGCCGGGGCGGGCATACGGGATGAAAACGATCTCCGGGATACCGGCGAACAATTCGCGGATGGCCGGCTCCAGGTAACTGAGGTACTCCTGCCCGAACAGGGTCGATGTACTGGCTAAAACAATCTTTCGCATGACCGAAAATACGGATACTGCCGCAAATGGGCATGCAGGAACGGGGATTTCTGGTACTTTCCGTGGCGGATGGGTAGTACTGCCTACACAGAACTACCCGGGATTCCGTAAATTGCAGCAAACAGATACACCTGATCCCATGTCGATAACGAACGAAACGGAAATGCTGGGCATGCGGGAAGCCGGAGAAGCGGTAGCCCTCACCCTGAAAGCCATGCGGGAATATGCCCGGCCGGGCATGTCTACCGGCGAACTTGATGAATTCGGCAACGCCGTCATGGCCTCCTTCGGCGCCAAGAGCGCCCCGAAGCTCACGTATGGCTTTCCCGGATGGACCTGCATATCGGTCAACAACGAGGTCGCCCATGGCATACCTTCCACGAAAAGGATCCTGCAGGAAGGCGACCTGGTGAATGTGGACGTCTCCGCCGAGCTGAACGGCTTCTGGGCGGATAATGGCGGGTCCTTCGTATTGGGAGAAGACATCTACGGACATCAGAAACTGGTAGACGCGTCGCGCGAGATACTCCGCAAAGCGATCGACAGTATCCGCGACGGGGTGAAGATCGCGGAGATCGGCGGGCTCATTGAATTCGAAGCCAAGAAAAGAGGCTACCGCGTGATCGAGAACCTTACCGGCCACGGTATCGGCCGCGCGTTACATGAAGAACCGCATTCCATCGCGAACTACTACGATAAATACAACCGCACCCGCTTCCGTAAAAACGGCGTGGTAGCTATTGAGACCTTCATTTCTACACGGGCTACCTGGGCTTACGAGACCGGCGACGGCTGGACGCTCAAGACCAAAGACGGCAGCTTCGTTGCCCAGCACGAACATACCATCATGGTAACGGATAATGTACCGGTGCTGCTGACGGGCAGTAATGACATCTGGAATTGATTAATCATCGCTGATAAAAAGCACAGCCTCCGCTTGCGGGGGCTGTGCTGTTATAAGCCCACATCAAAAAAACACCTATATCCGGCAAAAAAGTACCTGATATTACGCAATCGTTTGCATATATTCGGGGAAGTCATTCCACCTGTTATGAAAACAAGCATCCAAACCTTAACACATACCTCCCGCCAATAACCCTTCATGCCTGGCCGGCATACTTCACAAACAACGTTTTCCGCATATTTCCGATTATCATCTTCCCGTCTCACTGATCGTCTTATTCATCACCCAAAATTCCACTTATGCGAAAACGTTACCACTGGCTTACATGCCTGCTGTTATGCTGTAGCGGCGCCTTTGCCATCGACCGGAATGTCGCCAATATGACGGCGCTTAATAGTGCCATCGCCGCGGCGCAACCGGGCGACCGGATCATCCTGCAAAACGGGGTCTGGAACAATGCCGCCATCACCTTCAGTTCTTCCGGCACCGCCGCCTCCCTATCGAAATGCGGGCGCAGACGCCCGGAGGCGTTATCTTTTCAGGAACTCGACGCTCACCGTCACCGGGACTTACCTCGTCGTGCACGGTTTTAAATGGACCAACGGCACGGTCACCGGCAATGTAGTAACCATCAAGGGAAGCTATAACCGGATTACGCAGTGTGCTATGATCAACTACAACTCGGGGTCTAAGTGGATGGTGCTCGATGGCCTCCGCGCCAAACTCGACCACTGCCATTTCGAAGGTAAGAATACCGTAGACCCCACCCTCCAGATCGAAGTGCGGGACCAGACGGCCGATTATCACGTCGTGGAATATAACCACTTCTCCCGCCGCCCGCCCCTGGGCGTCAATGGCGGAGAAACCGTACGCGTGGGCTATTCCGGGCAGATGGATAATATCTCCCGCACGCTCTTCCAGTACAACCTCTTCCGCGAGTGCGACGGGGAAAACGAGATCATCTCCAACAAAAGCGCGGAGAACCTCTATCGCTATAATACCTTCCGCCGCTCAGAGGGGCAATTCTGCTTCCGGCATGGCGACCGGAACGTCCTGTACGCCAACTGGTTCCTGGGAGAAGGTAAAGCCAAGACCGGCGGCGTCCGCGTAATCGGATCACAGAATTACATCATCAACAACTTCTTCTACGGACTGGACGCGGCGAATTCCACCGGCGATGCGGTAATTATCCTGCAAAAAGGAGAAACTTATCCATCGGGCGAGGTACGCTTTAACCCCCAGATCAACGGTTGCGTGATCGCTTACAACACCATCAGCGAATTCACGAGCGGCCGCGCTATCGATCTTAACAACGGCTCGCGCCCGCTTTCGCCTACCGGCGTAAAAGTGGCTAATAATGTGGTGGTAGATGCGAACCAGTCGCTCGTAGCCAATAACCTGACCGGTTCGGAGCTTTGGCTGGGCAATATCTTCTCCGGCACCCTGGGCGTCACGAACCCCGGCGGCATCTCCATGGCCAACCCGCAACTGGAATCAGCAGGGAGCTGGCGCATCGGCGCATCCAGCCCGGCCATTGACGCAGGCGTTTCCGGATGGGGCAGCGTACTGGCAATTTCCGGCCTGCCGGTAGATACGAATGTATCCCCTGGATATCGACGGGCAAACGCGCACCAGTTCCAAAGACGCTGGCGCGGATGAGCGCATTACCGGCACTGTATCGAACCGTCCGCTGGACTCCATGGACGTAGGCCCGGCCTGGCTGGGCGGCCCTCCCGACCCCGATGCGCCCCCGGCGCTCGCTAACCTGGCGCTCAATAAGCCCGTTACCGTGAGCAGCGCGCCCCAACCCGAGAACCCCGCCACCGGCGCGGTAGACGGCGACGTGAACACCCGCTGGTCTGCCAGCGTGTATCCCCAGTGGCTGGAGGTAGACCTTGGCGCGGTGTATGATATCTCGCGGACGGAAGTGGTTTGCCTTAACGACCGGGCCTACCAGTTTACCATCCAATCCAAAACCACGTCGGGCGGGAGCTATACCCAGATCGTGAACCGTTCTTCGAATACAACGGCAGGTTCTGCGGCATCACCTATCACGGATAATTTCGGGCCGGTGGCGGCAAGGTACGTGCGCATTACGGTTACCGGGGCGGCCGACTATACCGGTACCTGGGCGAGCATTGCCGAGCTGCGGGTGTTCGGGGAAAGCGGTTCATCCATGCTGATGGCGGCGAAGCTGCCGGAGGCTACGGGGCACGAAGCGAAGGAGGTAGCATTGCAGGTGTATCCGAACCCAATATCCGGCGGGGCGGCAACGGTTAAATACTCGCTCCCGAATGCGGAAAAGGTGCAGATCACCGCCTATAACATGAACGGTCAAACGCAGACGGTATTCAACGGCCGGCAGGACGCCGGGAACATACCCTGCGCTGGCCGCAGCAGCCGCAGCCCGCCGGCGTTTACATCCTGCGGTTGCAGGCCGGGCGGCAGGAAAAGCAGGTGCGGGTGGTAGTCACGCATTAATACTGCGGGTTACAACGAAAGTTCACGGGGCGCGGTTGAAAATGCCGGCCCCGTTTTTTATCTTCAGCCAAATTCCACATATGGCCCTTACCCAACGTATCGCTTCCATAGACATTACCCGCGCCCTCACGATGACGCTCATGATATTCGTCAATGACCTCTGGACCCTGCACAACATCCCCGGCTGGCTGGGGCATACGCTGCCGCAGGAAGACGGTATGGGGCTTGCGGATACGGTCTTCCCCGCATTCCTCTTTATCGTGGGCATGAGCCTGCCCTATGCCGTGGCCAACCGCATCCGCAAGGGCGACGGCGCCCGGGCGCTGTTGCGGCACACGCTGGAACGGGGCATTGCCCTGCTGGTAATGGGCGTGGTGTTGGTGAACGGGGAGAACCTGAACGAGGCGGCAACAGGCATGTCGCGCGGGATGTGGAATATAATCGCCTGTTCTTCCTTTATCCTGATCTGGAACCAATACCCCGACACCGGCCCAACGTTCGCAAATACGTATTGAAGGCGCTGGGCGTAGCTGGGCTCCTGCTGCTGGTGAGCGTATGCCGCGGCGGTGAAAACGCACAGGGCTTTTCGACCTATTGGTGGGGATCCTGGATTGATAGGATGGTCTTACCTCGTGGCGGCGCTGACGTTTGTATTGAGCAAAGGAAAGCTGCCCGTGGTCCTGGGCGTTTGGATAATATGCATGGCACTCAACATGGCGGCGCATGGCCACCTCCTTCCGGAGGGTTCCTGGCACTCCTGGCTGGGGCCTGTAGGCGACGGCGGACTGGCCGCCCTGGTCCTCGGAGGCGCCATTACTTCTATGCTCTTCCGCAGCCTGCTGGAAAAAGGCCGGCGGATACCTGTTATCGGGTGGTTAACCCTTATTGCAGTGATACTGCTCGCGGCGGGCATAATGACCCGTCCGTACTGGGGATCTCGAAAGTAATGGTAACGCCCAGCTGGGTAATGATTTGCAGCGCCATCACTATACTGGTGTTCACCCTGGTTTACTGGATCGCCGATCTGTTGGGGAAAGGCGACGCATTCCGGATCATCAAACCCGCCGGTACCGACACCCTGCTTTGTTACCTCATGCCCTATTACGCCTACGCGCTAATGGGGATTTTAACCATCCCCATGATGTTCCCATGGGGCGGATGGGCCGGGCTGCTGAAATCACTGGCATTCGCTTTGATCATCGTACAACTGACCGGATGGATCAGCAAACGCGGTATCCGCCTGAAACTGTAAATTTGTTGCATGATCACCATAGCGAATGAAAAACTGCAAGTGCAGATCAGCCCGAAAGGCGCGGAACTGCAAAGCATCCAACGAAAAGACCTTGACCTGGAATACCTCTGGAGCGGAGACCCCGCCTTCTGGGGAAAAAAAGAGCCCGGTACTGTTCCCCATCGTCGGCGGACTAAAAACAATCAATACCGTTACAACGGAAAGACATACGACCTGGGCCGCCACGGCTTCGCGCGGGACCGTGCATTCGAAACCGCGGAGCAATCGCCGCAGGCAGCCACATTCACCTTAACCAGCGACGCTGACACCCTCGCCCGCTACCCCTTCCCTTTCCGGTTGAGCATCCGGTATGCGTTGGAAGACGATAAGCTGTCGGTATTATACACCGTGGAGAATACCGGAGACGCGCAGATGTATTTCTCTATCGGCGCGCACCCTGCCTTCAGGGTACCCTGGCGGAAGGGACCAGCTACACGGATTACGCCCTTCATTTCAACGCTGCCGAAAACGCGGGATTATGGCCGCTTTCAGCGGAAGGTATGATACAGGACACCCCTGTCGCGTATTTCAACAACACGCGGGTACTCCCCTTACAAAAGAACTGTTCTATAAAGACGCCCTCGTCTTCAAACACCTCGCGTCCAACGCTATTTCCATCCGCAGCAGCCTGTCGCCCCACGGGCTGGAAGTGCGCTTTCCCGGCTTTCCTATATGGGCATCTGGAGCGCCAAAGACGCCGACTTCGTATGCATTGAACCCTGGTGCGGGATCGCCGACCATGTGAGCGCCAGTGGGGAACTGACGGAAAAGGAAGGTATCATATCTATTGCTCCGGGCGATGCCTTCCAGCGCGAGTGGACCGCAACTTTTTCTAAGTAATCACACGTACCGTTAACAAACGTTCCGGCTGGATTTTCAGTCGGAACACACAGTTATTTCCATACAAACCAATTCGTTTGTGCGAAGGCGTGACAACATGTATTAACATTTTAACCAGCCTGATTTCCATTAATTGCGGCCGTTAATGCATTGTTAATCTAATACACCCTTCCTCAAATGTCTATCTTCGATTACCCCAGGATTAACTTCAAGGGCCTTATCTCCATCAATGTAGGCACCGCGAACAATGACGACTACTCGGGCGATCTGTTTATGCCCGATAGCCCCTACGCACCCAATCAACCGGTAAGACTGGCGGATTCCGCCAGCGTGCAGCCGGAGACTTACGGCATGGACGACGACACGTGGGTCAAATGGGCCGTAACGCCCCTGGTCGTAGCCACGCCCCTCCACCGGCCGATCCCTGCGGACAAACCGCCACCCGCCGGTTCGAAGGCGCTAACCTGGATGCAAACCCAGACACAGACACCATCATCCCCGGGGAATGGAACTACTACGGCGATATGGGGCTCGACATGAAAAACGTCACCATCACCGGCGTGAACGACCCCAACAGGGTGATCCCCGCTTCCCTGAAAACACTCCTCGATTCCAGCCAGCTGTCGTTTAACAACCGCACCGGCAAAGACGGGCGCAGCACTGGCATGGTGATCGACATCAACCCGGAAGACCCTACCAACACACAGGTGTTCACCGACTTCATGAGCCTCATATCCGGAGATACCGCCATCTTCATGGGCAAACCCTCAAAAGGCATGACCCGGTGGATCGATTTCTTCCGCAACGGCAACCTCAAAGGGCCAAACGGCGCGTCTGCCATGTTCCAGTGCGTATTGCCGCTGAGCGAACTGAAGGATGCGCCCATCCTCACGGGCATGCCGCAAGCTTCGCCCACGGGGCAAAAGCTTACCGGGATCGTGATCCGTTACACGGTATACCGCCCCCTCCAGATTTACAACGTCTTCAAATACAAGGGCCAGGCATGGATCGATGCCATGGTGAAGTTATATGCCACACAGGGCATCAACCCTGACTACCTGCAGATCCAGGGTACCATTGCCCCTGGTTCGAAGGAGACGCCACTTCCCAGACAACCGGCCGGTACCGAACCGCAGATGTTCCCCTGGCCCACGCAATGGAACGGCAATACATTCGGGAAACCCAAAATGCAGATGCCGCCAGCCATCCTGTTTTACCGCAACGGCGATTTCAACAGGGGCATCCCCGGCCAGATATCCGTGGACATGTCGCCCGTTCTGCCAGATATGTACGCCGGTAATTACCAATACGATGACCCTGGCAACAATCCGAAATACAACCTCGACGATCACCCTGTGCATCGGCAAAACCCCGGTTCCGGCGCCTGACGGTCTGCCCGACGAATACATGACCATCGGGGAATTCAAGTACAGCCTGCCGGCCGACCTCGCGGCGGAGATGCCAACGGCTGGGTATTTGATTTCACCGAACGCCTTTATCAACGCCAGGATACTGGACGGGCAGCAGTTCTTCATCTATTGCACGGGCCAGCAGGGCGTGAACGCCATTCTGCATATTGAAAGACCGCTGTTCCTCTTCTCCGAGACTTCGGGCGTTTACGCGGAACAGATCAACACGCCCGGCGCTACCACCAGTCAATTCCGCGACTACGGCGCCGGCACCGTTCCGATCTCCTTTATCGGATACAAAGACGGCGTGAGGCTCAGCGGCAACGGCGGCTATTTATTCGACCTGTATTATTACGACACCACGCCCAACCAGGCTCCCGGGAAGTCACAGCTATTGCAAAAGAACTATACATTGGGAAACCCGATAACGATACCCGTGTCGAAGAAAGGGAACATCCTCATCACCTGCACGCCCGCGGATGCGCTGCCGCCATCCTGCTACGCAGATTTTAACCCGCTGACAGGCTCGCTCATCAACGTTCGTGTGTTGCCGAACGACGAAGATTATTCCCAGTATTACAAAGACCCCGGCTCCCCCAGCCCACGGGCAATGACAAGCTCACCTGGGATGTGATCTACAATAAGGTCCTGCGGAATTACTACCTGCTCTACCCTGCCATGAGCCAGGTAGTGGCGCTGAACAATCCCGCCATCTGGAACGATCCTGTGATGGCGCGTGCGCTGATGGGCAGGATCAGCCTGGAAATGTGGGCCACGGCAACCTGCATGCCGCGCACCCGCGATCTGTCTGACTCCCGCCGCAAACTGCTCACCGCATGGTGCCTTAAACTCGTTACCCCTTAAAACATCACATCCATGAAACACCTCATATCCTGCCTGCTCCTTATCGGCAGCCTTTCCGCCGCCGCACAGGCCCCTTACGCCATTACGCTGAAAAAGGCCGCCAACCAACCGGCTCCGGCCCTGCAATCTTTCTGTATCGCCACCTCAGGCAGCTACTGGCTGCTGATCGGCGGGCGCACCAACGGGTTCCATGGTACCGCCGGATCTGGCGCATCCTTCCCTACGTCGGAATCCAATAAAAAAATCTGGGTGGTGGATATCGCCACGAGCAAGTCGTGGAGCGCCGATATTCCGGCTAACCTGCTGTACCAGCTCAGCGCCACCAACATCCCCTTTTGCCAGGTAGGCAACACATTGTACATGATAGGGGGTTATGGCGCCGGTTGCGCCCCAGACAGTTGTTTCCAGACATTTTCGCAAATAACCGCCATAGACGTGCCGCGCATCATCACCGCCATTCAGAACGGGCAACAGGTGAGCAATTTTATCAAAACTACCAACGACAGCCGCATGCAGGTGACTGGTGGTTATCTGACATACCTGCGCAACAGCCTTCTGCTCATCATGGGGCAGAACTACCCGGGAAAGTACACCCAGGGGCGGTAGGCAAATATGCGGAACAAATCGCGCGGTTTACGATCGACAACAGCGGAAGCCAGCCCGTTGTAACCAGTTACAACACCGTTACCACCCAGCAGCAGTATAACGGCGCCAACCAGTTCCACCGGCGGGATTACCCCTCGGTGACGACGGTGATGCCCAACGACCGGTCTGTAGGCATCGGGGTGTTCGCCGGCGTATTCAATAAACAGGGCGGGCCGTTTGTGAATCCCGTTTATGTACTGCCGCAAGGCCTGGCACCAACACGGTGATCGATACATTCGTGCAGCGGTATTGCATGTACGACTGCGCGACCATCTCTCTTTACAATCCCGCCATCAGCGCATCTTACATTTCCTTTATCGGGGTATTACGGACTGGACGATCGATGCCCAGGGAAACGAAGTGCCGGGCAATGCCGCCAACTTCATGCCCTGGTTCAACCGGGTGTCCACCATCGTTACATCCATGTCGGGCACGCAGGAGTATCCGCAAAAACGAGCACCCTCCCCGGATACATCGGCGCCAACGCGGCATTTGTTATTCACCCAAATGTGGTGTTATATGGCGGCACTACGGAGGTGATCGATTTCACGCGGCTGGCCACCGGCAATACGATGATCGGCTGGATGTACGGCGGAATCGAAGCTACTGCCGAGCAGAGCAATGGATTTAATCCTACCAATGCCAGCAGTACGATCTATGAAGTATGGTTACAAAAGTTCTGATCATGAATAGGTTGGTCTTATAAGGAAGAAAGCCGCGCAATTGCGCGGCTTTTCTTATCTAACATTTCAGCGTCTTCTTCTTCTTTGCCCCTCCCGGCCTGCCCCGCGAAGCGGCGATATAGCCTTCCGCTTCCGGCACCTTGCAGGCCGTATTCCCCATGTTCACCGTCACGGTACCGATATTTCTGGCGGCGGCTACGGCGGCGTCATGGGCGGCGTCTACATAAGTACCCGCGCCGATCACGAACCCGTTCATAACATAGCGCACGCGGTTAGGCGCGCCGTGAATATCCTTTTCGATGCGTTGCAACAGGGCGAGCACTTTCGGCACATCGATCTGTTCATCGGGCAGCAGGGATACCAGTCCGGCCAGTGTGGCCCATCCGGAAACGGCAACTGCGGGCGAGGGATCATCGATCCAGGAAAGAGCGATGTTCCAGGCATCCGGGTGCTCGGCGGCGACCCAGGGCACGGAATACTCACTGATACCGGCAGCATTGGGTGTTTCGGCCCAGTGGCGGAGTTGCGCGGCAGTCATGAGGGCGCCGTTTGCGGTGAGGCCCGCCAGGTATTGGGCGTCGTAATGGCCTGTATCGTACAGGGCCAGGGCAAGCGCCTGGTCTTTGCGGATTTGCTTTTGAATCACTTTCAGGTCGGAAACCTTTACGCCGTCGATAGGCTCGCGGGCGCCATGGTTCATCAGCGTTTTCTTCGTCTGAGCGGTTCCGGCGGCGGCGATGGCCGCCATGGTTTCGGCGAGTGTCATGCGAAGGGGTTTAATCTTCGATCAATATACCCATTTTCCTATCTGGTAGTCGCGCATCGCTTCCAGGACTTCTGTTTCCGTGTTCATAACGAACGGTCCGTTGGCGGCGATCTTCTCCCCGATCGGTTCGCCCGATGCTATGAACAAGCGGGTATCTTCTTCCGCCGTGATGCCGATACCCTTTCCGTCCTGGCGGAACACGAGGCAATGAAACCCTGTGTACACGCTGGCGCCGGTGATCTTTACTTCACCATCGAGCAGGTAGATGAAGGCATTATGCGTTTCAGGCAGCGGGATGTAAAACTGCGCGCCTTTGCGGAAATGGGCCGTAAAAGTATTGACAGGTGTGATGGTGGGAACGGGGCCTTTACGCCGTTCAGTTCTCCCGCGATTACTGAGATGGTCGCCAGCCCGTCTTCGCTGGTAACGGTCGGCGTATCCGCGCCATGCAGCGGAAAATAGGACGGCTGGTCCATCTTGTGTTTTGCGGGCGAGTTCACCCAGATCTGGATCATTTCCTGTTCGCCGCCGGTATCATGGATATCGTCTGGCGGGCGCTCAGAGTGAACGATACCCATACCCGCATGCATCCATTGGGTACCGCCGGCGCGTACCACGGAGTTGTTGCCGCGGCTGTCGCGGTGATGCACCCTCCTTTGAAGATGAAGGTAACGGGCGAAAACCCGCGATGCGGGTGCGGGCCCACGCCGGCCTGCCTTGGCGGCATATAGTCGGGTACTCTTACATTGATGTGGTGAAGGAGCAGGAAAGGATCTATCCGGTCTGCATGAACGGAAGGAAACGGCTGCCGGACGGGCATATCGCCCATGTCTTTCTGATCTGCGTACAGCACATGCTGCACGCTGCGGTATTGCTGCATGCTGTTGTTGGCTATTCTGGCTGTTTGTCTGCGTTCATGTAGAAGGTCAATGCGCCGGAGGGGCACTGTTTCACCCGGAGAATGATGGCCTCCGTGCCGGCGCCGTCAATTTTAATCCAGGGCCTTTCCTTCGGCTGGAACACCGAAGGCAGGCCGCGCGCGCAGATACCGGTGTGGCGGCAGATGCGCGGTTGCCAGACAACCGTCACCTCGCCATTGGTATATTCATGTTTCACTTCCATATCGCAAAGATTAGCTTTCGCGTTGTTGCTGCTTGAACTGTTTGAACTCCTCGCGCAGTTCGATGAAGAGGCGGTCGAAGGTTTCGACATCGTCCTGCAGCTTGTTGTGCAGCATGTGCAGTTGAGCATTGTCGCCCTCGGCTTCGGACATCATCTTATCTCCCTGTATCACCTGTTGCAGTAGGTCGTTAACTACTTCTTTCTGACGGGTGAGCGCATTCTCGAAATGTTCCACTTTAGCGGCGGCGTCGTGGTCGAGGCGGCCGTTGGCCAGTTCGGAGAGCTCTTCGCGGATGGATTTGATTTCCTTTTCGTTCAGCAACAGATCTTTCTTCCATTCCTGGTGTTGGTGATGGAGTTTGTCAAAATTTGTCAAGGGCATATATCAAAGATTAATTTGTGATCCTATACGTTGATGCCATGGGCCAGGAGGCGTTTCCATTCCGGGTTCTTTCTGATAAAGGTGGCGACGTAAGGGCAAAGGGGACCATTTTCTGGCCGCGCTCGTCGATGATGGACAGCACTCTTTCCACCAGCGCGGCGGCGATGCCTTTCCCTTCCAGCTGGGGAGCTACTTCCGTATGAGTAAGGAAGATGCGGTTGCCGCCTTCCATATACTCCACTTTGGCCAGGTAGCCATCCACACGCGTCTCGAATTGCTTCGCGTTTACATTGTCCTTGATCTCGAGCAGCTTTGCCTCCATAAGTTCGCTTTTGGGTTATAACAGAAAAGTCCGGATATGGTTTCAACACAAAGGTAGGCAATTGGTTGGGTCGGCGGATGAATTAGCGCAAACATGAATATGTGATATCCTTACTTTGGTTGTACGATTGATGGATTACATTTGCTGCATGCAAAAGAGTTTAAGCGAGCGCGACCGGGCCGTCATCTGGCATCCTTACACCCAGATGCAGACGGCCCCCGCGCCGGTAGGCATTGTAAAGGCGAAGGCGCCCTTTGACGGACGAATCAGGACAAACATACATAGACGCCACCTCCAGCTGGTGGGTCAACATACACGGCCACGCACATCCGCACATCACCAGGCGGCTCAGTGAACAGGCGGCCGTTTTGCATCATTCGATCTTTGCGGGGTATACCCACGAGCCCGCCGTGTCGCTGGCAGAGCAACTGCTGCCCGTGCTGCCGGGCGCCCAGGCCAGGGTCTTCTACTCAGACAATGGCTCCACGGCCATCGAGGTGGCCCTGAAAATGACGATCCAGTACTGGCAGAATAAGGGAACGCCCCGCAAAAAGCTCATTGCTTTCCATGATGCCTATCACGGCGACACCTTCGGCGCCATGAGCGTCAGCGCCCGCAGCGTGTTTACCCGGGCGTTCGGCGACTACCTGTTCGACGTCACCTTCCTGGATCTCCCCACCCCCACAATCTCCCGGCGCTTATGGCAGAGGTAGACGCCCTGGGCGAAGACGCCGCCGCGTTCATCTTCGAGCCGCTCATATTAGGGTCGGGCGGTATGCTGATGTACGATGCCAGCGCCTTCGATTCCCTGCTGGCGCATTGCCGGGCAAAAGGCATCCTGCTGATAGCGGACGAGGTAATGACCGGTTTCGGGCGCACCGGGACCAACTTCGCCATGGACCAGCTCAGCACCCCACCGGATATGATCACCCTCTCCAAGGGCCTCACAGGAGGCACCATGGCCATGGGGATCACGACCTGCACGGCAGATATCTATGAGGCCTTCCTGAGCAACGATAAAACAAAGACCCTCTTCCACGGGCACTCCTATACTGCCAACCCGCTCACCTGCGCCGCCGCGTTGGCTAGCCTGGAACTTTTCCTGGACCCCGCCTGCGGGGAGAACCGCCAACGTATAGCCGGGCAGCACGAGGCATTCGCAAAGACGCTTGAAAAACAGGCATTTGTAAAGAACGTCCGGCAAACCGGGACCATACTGGCCTTCGAAGTGGATACCGGTGAGGCGGATAGCTATGTCAATAACCTGGCCGGCTTCCTGCATGCCTTCTTCCGGGAAAAACGGGTGATGCTCCGCCCCTCGGCAATACGCTCTACATCCTTCCGCCCTATTGCATCACCAATGCGCAACTGGCTACCACCTATCAGGCCATTCTGGATATGTTGGCGGAATATGGAAGGAAAAAGACTGAATATCAATGTAATAAATAGGAAATCCGATCCCCATGGGTCGGATTTCACCATTTAAGGCAGGACCAGCAAATCACTTGTATAGCTAATACAGGACTTCTCCAGCCAGACTGTATACTTATTTTAGGACGAGACAAGCCAGCCTGTATACCTATTTCAGGACGATAAGGGGCAGACGAAGGGCAGACGAAGGGCAGACGAAGGGCAGACGAGCGGCAGACGAAGGGCAGACGAGGGGCAGACGAGCGGCAGACGAGCGGCAGACGAGCGGCAGACGCGAAGGAGTCTTGACTATGATTTTCAGGCAGTTACCAGTATCCATACGAATACAACGAAAAAGCCCTCCCGGAACGACCGGAAGGGCTTAAAATCGTTAGTTCGCTGTGTTGACTAAATACTTAGGACTTCAGGGGAACGGAGATCTTGGTGTCGTCCCATTCCATTTGCAGGGCGCCCTTAGGGAAAGAATACGTCAGCTTCTCAACGGAAGCAGCCGTTTTCTGACGGGGAACCTTCACTTCAGCCACGTTCTTGCTTTTGTTGGCCTCGTACTGGGAAGAACCCATTTGCTTGGTCTGGCTGTTCAGGATCACGGTAAATTCTTTTTCAGTCGGGATGATGAACAGGGCATAAGAACCCGCGGGCACTTTCTTGCCGCCGAAGGTCACATCCTTCTTGAAAGTAATATCGGTTGACATATTCGCACCGGCGCGCCATACCTTATCGTAAGGAACCAGTTCACCGAAGATCACACGGCCTCTTTTGGAAGGCTGGCTGTAAGAGATTTCAACATTGTCGCCGGAAGCGGAAACCAGTGGGCTTTTCGGCGGATCTTGCGCCAATACTGCTGTAGCGGAGAAAAGAAGGGCGAAGCCCATTAACATGCTTTTCATAAAAATAGGATTTGAATGAGGACGGAAATTACGCCGTAAAACGGAAGTTTTGCCTACCGCTCACATAAAATTATGTTAAGGCGCTTCCGCCAGTTTCTTCAGGTGATTCAGCCCGTCCTCCATCGTGGAGCCGAACATGCGGTCCATCATGAACCCGCGCAATTTCCACCAGGGCGTCATGCCCACATGCGCTTCGAAGCGCCAGAGGATGGCGGTGCCGAGGCTGTCGGCCGTAGGCTTCAGATCGAAGTGGGCGGTTACATGCTTCATATCCGGGTGGGTCATGATGTAGGTGACGCTCTTGCCGGGCACCACTTCCGTGATCTTCACGCGTCCCGGTTCTTTGCTGCCGGGCACCGGCCAGACGAACATGGCGCCTTCGCCGGAGGTAACCGGGCTGTATTGCACCGTTACGCCGGATTGCGGATTGAACTCCGGGTGCCAGGGGTTCCATTCTTTCCAGGTCTTCAGATCGGTCAGGTAAGCGTATACTTTATCCGCCGGCGCTTCGATGGCGCCGGAGCGCTCCAGCAGCGCGGTGGAAGGGAATGCGAGCGACAGCACGAAAACCAGTACGGTCAATATGCCCACGGATATCAGGAAAAATTTAAACAGTCTCATATCAGGTAAGGATTACGGTTCTTGTTATTACTCCCAGCGGAAGACCTTCACGGCCACCGCGTACACCACAACGCCCCAGATGGTGAGCACCAGTAATTGCGGCCCCAGGTTCCACAGGTGGAGCCCTTCGAAGGCGATCTTCCGCAGCGCATCGTTGAGGTAGGTCAGCGGCATGATCTTGCAAATGGGTTGCAACCATGCCGGGAACACATCTACGGAAAAGAACGTGCCGGCCAGCAGGAATTGCGGCAGGGTCACGATATTGGCCATGGGCGGAATGGTGCTTTCCGTTTTGGCGATGCCGCTCACGACAAAGCCGAAACCCATGAACACGATCAGCCCGAACAGGCAGAGGATGAGCATTTCCAGGAAAGTGACGAAGCCGTTAACCAACGTAAAACCAAACGCAAAATACCCCAGCCCGATGATCACGACAGAGCCGAACGACTGAAACAGCAAACGGCTGATGGCTTCGCCGAGGATGATGTACATCCGGTGGATGGGCGTGGCGAAGAAGCGCTTCAGCACCAGCGTCTGCCGCAGGCTGAAGAAGAGGAACGCCGTACCGAACACGGCGGCGCTCAGCAGGGAGAAGCCCAGTTGTCCGGGCAGGATGAAGTCGATGGAACGATATTCGCGGCCGGGCACCGTTTCCGGACGATCTCGGCTATGGAGGGGCGCGGGTATACTACATCGTTGGCGGCGTTGATCCCCATCTGGAGGACGTTGATCAGCTGCGCCTTGTTATCCGGGCTGGTGGCGGTGGACGTTTTGACATGAAATTTCAGGTGAGGAACGGGCGTGCCGGGTTGGGCATCGTTTTCGATCCGGAGGATGGCGGTGAGGCGCCCTTTGCGCAGGTCGTCTTCCATTTCCGCCTGGCTTTCGGTGGTAACGAGGCGGATATTGGGGGCCGACGCCAGGCGCTGATACATGGCGCTGGCGGTGTCTGAAGCTTTATCGATCCCAACCTTCACGGAGCCGCTCCTGCCGCCGATGAACCCGAACACCAAAATGAAGACCAGCGGGAATGCCAGGCTGAATACCACTGCCGAGGGGCCGGAACATTGCCCGGATGCTTGCCTTCGTAATTGCCCACATTGCCTTTCGCTGATTGTATGCTGACGCCATGCTATTTCTCTTTAACAAGGGGCAAAACTAGCAAACAACGATCAATTATCCCCTGAAATCTGTCAGGCCGCCCAGAAAACCTGCTGGGCAATGACCCACCAATAACGCGCATTTAACAACTTCGCAGGCTGAGGTTTATTTAGTTTGCAACTCGATCTGATGGATCGTACCCGCGTTTCAAATCAACCAATTATGCCGGAAAGGCGCCCTAAAATCTACCTGTATGGCCGAGAAAAATGTTCAGACCGCCCCTGCCAATGCCGTTGAGCAAATGTGCCTTTGTTACGACGAAGTGCTGGCAAAGCTTCAGGAATTCGATCCTTTCAGCGCTTCGCAGATCATCTGCAACGTCATTAACGAACACATCAAGCGGCTGAGCAGCGTCATCCGCCATCACAACGAGATCGCCGAAGCCGCGGAGAAATCCATGGAAGCCCTGGCCGACGGGCTCCGCCGCCTCCGTATGCAGGCCCAAAAGATCGTGGACGAAAATCATAACAACGTCATCCGCCTCACGCCCGAAGAGCGCGACCCCGTGTACACGGAAGAAGGCTGATCCCGAAAGATATAACCGCCAACACGCACCGGCTACAGGCAGAGCCGGACCATTTCCGGTCCTTTGTTGAGGAACTATTACTCATCCGGGGAAGGGGATTACACACGAAGCATTGGAACCGACAAGGTTCATGTAGTCTCCTCCCCGGGGACCGGGCTTTTGATCCTGTCCCTACTTCTTCACCGGCACCAGCTTCACATATTGGTCGATAATATCTGAATCCTTGTTCAGGCAACCGAATTTACCCACCAGCACTTCCGCGTCCAGCCACTTGATCACCTCAGGCCCCCATTTTTCCGGGCCGAAATCATAATGCTTTTCGATACCGTTGGCGGTAACTTCATAGTATTCCAGCCCATTGAAAGTGAATGCCGCCATCAAATCAATGTTACTGGCAATGATCTTCTTCCCGTCGGGCGAAACCTGCGGTATATTGATGAGCGCGGTTTCCGTGCCTGTCTTTTCATTGATCAGCAGCACATCGTACGTCTCGTATCCACCTCTGAACACTACAAAGCTCTTAATAGCCGGTATGTAACCCTTATACTGGTGGTCGGAATAGTCTTCCAGGTCAGTTTCATTATTACTGGCAAGTGTTTTTCAGTACCATTAGTAAGCCGGATGATCAGGGACTTTCCTTCCCGGCGCACACGGTCCTGCTGCTTCGCGATGTTCTTTGCTTCGCTCGTATCGGGATTGAATTCCGGCACGCTTTCGAACAACTCCTGCGTGGAAGGGATTACGCGGTATAATTGTGTACCGATGGTGAGGGTATCGGGCAAACCGAATTCCGAAGCGGCGGCCGTGTCCCTAACGGTTTCCGTACCGGCGGCGGGAATAGAATCCGCCTGAACTGCTACGGTGGAATCTTTTATGTTGCTAGTGGAATTCGACTGGCAGGCGGCCATTCCCAAGGCGATCATGGCAGGGATCAAAAATCTAAAGTGGTACATATGGGTCATATTTAAGCAGGATGCCGCTCCCTGTCGGAAGCGGCATCGCAATATCGGTCTTTTTGTGTTATCGGATTACTGGATCACCATCTCAAACGGCAGGCGGGCCTGGCTTCGCCCTGCAAGGCTTTTTACCTTTTGATCATCTCGAAGATCCTGTATTCTTCTCCCAGCTCTTCTTTGAGCATATCCATCCGCATATCATTGGCGTAGCTTTTCATTATCTGCTCGAAGAAATTCTTCTGCCGGGGAAAATCGTCACGTCCACTTCGGGGATGTTGGCCATCTTCGCGGCACAGTCAATGGCATCCTGCAATCCGCCAAGGCGGTCCACCAGGCCCAGCTTCAGCGCCTGCCTGCCGGTCCACACACGGCCCTGGGAGATGCTGTCCACCACTTCTGCCTGCAGTTTCCTGCCTTCCGCTACCCGGTGCTTGAAAGTATTGTAAATCGTATCGACGGAACGTTGTACCAGCGCCTTTTCCTTCTCCGTCAGCGGACGGGAAACAGAGCCCAGATCGGCATATTGGCCGGTCTTTACACCGTCGAATGTAATGCCCAGCTTTTTATTAAAAAAGCCTTCCATATTCGGGAGGATGGTAAATACGCCGATGGAACCGGTGAGGGTCTGCGGTTCAGCAAAGATGCTGTCTGCCATGCAGGCGATGTAATAACCGCCGGAAGCGGCGTAGTCGCCCATGGACACAATCACCGGTTTGGATTTACGGGCCAGGCTCAGTTCGCGCCAGATGCTTTCGGAAGCAAGCGCACTGCCGCCGGGAGAGTTCACCCGGAATACGATCGCGCGGATATCTTTATCCTGCCGTGCTTCCCGGATCAGTTTCACATATTCATCGCCCGCGATGGTGTTATTGCTGACATTGCCCGAATGGATCTCGCCCTGCGCATAGATGAGGGCGATATTGCCGCTGAAGCTTTCCATGCCGCGCATGGCGGTAGCGTAGCGGTTGAGGCCCACGAAATTCACCTGCTCCTCCCCGCCGATGGCAAGGCTGCGCTTGATATCGTCCATCACCTGGTCGTCGTACCGGAGGCCGTCGATCAGTTTATAACGCTCAGCATCTGAAGGCTGGAGGATGAGGCCTTCGTTAGCGTATCCATGCAGGGTGGCCGTATCGATCTTGCGGGACTCCCCTATTTTGGTGAGGAAGTCGCCGTACAGTTCACCGAGGAAGGAGGTGGTCTGAATACGGTTGGCGTCCGACATTTTGTATTCGCGCAAGGGCTCGGTGGCGGATTTGAACTTACCGTTATAGAAGATCTGCGGTTCGATATCGAGCTTTTCGAGCAGGCCTTTGAGGTACATCATTTCCATGGAATAGCCCATGAAATCGACGCCCCCTTTCGGGTGCACGTATATCTTATTAGCGGCGGAAGCGATGTAGTAAGCGTTCTGCGACATGTTTTCCGCATAGGCATATACGAACTTGCCGCTTTTCCGGAATTCCGTTACGGCGCGGCGGAGCTCCTCGCTGCCGGCGAAGCCGTTGCCATTGGCGTCTGCCTTGATATAGATACCTTTCACGCGGTCGTCGAAAGCAGCGTCGCGGATGAACTGAACGGCTTCGAAGAGGCCGGGAACATCCCCGGCGCCGCCCGGATCTAACTGGCTGGCGAAATTATCCGTCCGCATCTCAGGGAGCGGCCGGCTGAGATCCAGTACGAGCACTGCGTTATTGCCAATGACCACCTTGTTGCTGGCGCCCATGCGGGCAAACAGCATCAGCATGAAAAAGAATGACAATATGGAGAAGACGATCAGGGCCACAAAGGATGCCAGGAAGAATTTGAGGAAACTGCGCATGAGTAATATCTGGTTAATGGGACGGAAAGCTATATTAATTTTCTCAAAAATACGGAATATGGGTACTTTTGGGCCGTCAAATTCATGAATACTGCAATATTACTGATAGGTGGCAACATGGGAGACCGCTCCGCGAACCTCCTGGAAGCCGTACGGCTGCTGCAGGCGGAGGCCGGTACGGTAACGAAGGAATCGTCGCTCTACGAGACGGCGGCCTGGGGGCGTGTCGCAACCAGACTACCTGAACCTGGCGCTGGAAGTGCAAACAGCGCTGGACGCTCCCACTCTTTTGAACCTCATGCTGGACATCGAGCGCCGCATCGGGCGGGTAAGGCGCTTGAAATGGGGCGCCCGTGTGATCGATATCGACATGCTCTTTTTCAATGACGACGTCATCACGCTCCCCAGCTCAAGGTGCCGCACCCCAGCTCCAGAACCGCCGCTTTGTGCTGGCGCCCCTGGCGGAGATCGCTCCTGGAAAGGTGCACCCCATCCTGCAGCTGACCGTCGCGGAACTGCTCACGGCCTGCCCGGACCCACTGCCCGCCGTCAAACTCGCTACCGCCCCCACTGACCCATGCAATACCGTTTTATTACGATAGAAGGCAATATCGGCTCGGGTAAAACGACCCTCGCCCACCAGCTCGCCGAACAGTACCGGGCGCGCCTGGTGCTGGAAGAGTTCGCCGACAACCCTTTCCTGCCCAAATTCTATGCGGATCCCGCGCAATACGCCTTCCCCTGGAGCTGTTCTTCATGGCGGAAAGGTATAAACAGCTGAAAGACATGGTGGCAGGGCCAGACCTTTTCTTTTCCACACCGTAAGCGATTACCTCTTTATCAAAAGCCTCCTTTTCGCAAAGATGAACCTCCAGGCCGATGAGTTCTCGCTGTACCAGAAGCTGTTCGACATCATCAACCCGCAGCTCCCCAGCCCGACATACTCATATTCCTCAACGCGCCCGTAGAACAGCTGCAACGTAATATCCGCAAACGCGGACGGCCCTACGAGCAGCAGATCAAAGACAGTTACCTGTTAAGGGTGCAGGAAATGTATATGCAGTTCATCCGCCAGTATCCCATGCGAACGCTCATGGTAGATACCACGCAGGCCGACTTCTCCGCAGCCCGGCCGATTTCCAGGCGCTCATAGCGGCGCTGGAGAAGGATTATGCGCCCGGGGTTCATTATTTATAGCGGGCGGGTCAACAAATCCGGGAATTTACTGTTATAACATCATCCCCGCCCGGAAGGGCAGACGGGAAATAATCCATAGTTAGTGTTATCATAAGCGCAAAAACAGGCAACCTGCATCAGCAAGTTGCCTGTTCTGTTTTAATCGGTTCGGTCTGGTTAAGCAGCTGTTACGAGCGGGTCTACAAAAGAAGTGAGCAGACCAAACACCAGCGGGCCGGCAAGCGGCACGTTGGGCGTGAATCCTTTGTCAGGAAATAAGCGCCTTTGACGAGCGTCAGGAGGTTAGCAACATAAGCGCCGCCCTGGATTTGCTGCATGTCATCCATTCCGAGCGGCTCACAGCCGAAATACTTGTTTTCCATAATGATAGAATTTTAAAAAGTAGATGTATCTGAATTTACTTCGATTCTCCCTGTTCACCCTGTTCATTCCTTTTAACAACCGTTCATTTTTATCCAGCTATATTTTTTTACCGCCTTATGGGGAAAGGGCGATTTGTCCGTCATAATAGCAGCAAACAAAAAACATAACTATATGAAAAAGCTGCTTACGCTCCTCTCCCTTATGCTGACCATCATCGCCGCCCATGCCCAGGACATGGAAACGCTGGCGGGCCGCGGCCCCAAACCGAAATCACTCGCCGCCTATGGCCATGGCTTCGAACCATCTCCGCCGTGAACGGCGACTTTGCCGTGTTCACCGGGGCATATGGCGGGGTATTCCTCAATAAGAAATGGCTGCTGGGCGCGGGCGCCAAGAGCCTGGCCAACAACATCCGCCTGGAAACGCCCGACCGCCCGGTGCTCAATTTCTGGTATACCGGAGCCGTGGTGGAATACGTGCATAACAGCGACAAGCTCTTCCATTGGTCTGCCGGCGCGCTGGTAGGCGGCGGCGGAGTGTCCGAACGCGAGAAATTCGATAAAGGCAAGGATTATGTATATGCTTCCAGCGCCGTGGTGGTGGCGGAACCGTTCATCCAGGTAGAAATGAACATCACGCACTACCTCCGCGTTGTGGCCGGCGGTTCGTACCGCAGGGTATTTGGTTCCGGTGGGCTGCACATCTCGGACGACAAGCTGAGCGCTCCGGGCTTCTCCTGGGCGTAAAGGCGGGAATTTTCTAGCCGTCCGTCCTGTTTTTTAACCCATCCATTGAACGTTTTACGCTAATTTTGGCCCGCCGGTCTCCACAAGGAGCCGGCGTCCGCCATGTTCAAACCCTGCTCCAAATTGCTTCGTAACTGTCTGATCCTTCTGCTCCTCTGGCCCTCCTGCCTGATGGCGCAGCACCAACTCCAGCAACCTGTTTCCTTCCGTGCCGTCAACTGGCCTGTCGACTCCGTGCTCTCGAAGATCACCGCGCAGTCAGGCCTTTCGTTTTCCTATGCGGGAAGGCCCTTCCGGGGCGATAGCCTCGTCAATATGACCATTCAGCGCAAACCCATCCGCCAGGTGCTCGACCAGCTCTTCCAGGGGCGTATCCGGTACTCGGTGGTAGACGGGCATATCGTACTTAACGCCGTGGAAGGCGTGCGCGAGCGATTCTATACCATCAGCGGGTACGTGCGCGATAAACATAACGGGCAAATGATCGTGAACGCCAGTATCTACGAGCGCTCAGACCTTATGTCCGCCTTCACCAATACCGACGGCTACTTCCACCTTCGCCTGAAAGACAAAGGAAACAGCCTTCCGTGGAGATCACGGTCAGCAAGGAGTTTTACATGGATACGCTGGTGTATGTCACCCCGGGTACGACCGGGAGATCTCCATCGCCATATCGCCGGCCATGCCAGTGCAGTTGCGGGAGTTTACCGTGTCGGACGACGTGGACAAGACCTGGCTGGGCACAAGGCTGCTGAGCGAACAGCTTCGCCGGCAGACGCGCAACATCGGGAAGTTTTTCGCCGAGAAACCGGTGCAGTCGTCGCTCGTGCCCTCCATCGGCTCGCACGGCAAGATGGCCGGGCAGGTGGTCAATAAGTTTTCCTGAACCTCGTAGGAGGGTATTCCGCCGGGCTGGACGGCGCCGAAATAGCCGGGGGTATAATATCAATAAAGGCAATGCGCAATACATGCAGGTGGCGGGGATCTTCAACCTGGTAGGCGGCGCGGTGCGCGGCGTGCAGGTGGCGGGGATCTTCAACCGCAACATGCAGTTCGTGAAAGGCGCGCAGATCGGCGGTATCAGCAACGTGGCCAATGGCTGGCTGCTGGGCGCGCAGGTATCGGGGATCTTCAACCGCGCGATAGATTCCGTGAAAGGGATCCAGATCGCCGGTCTTTATAACAGGATCCAGGGGATGTGACCGGCGGGCAGATCAGCGGGCTCATGAACCACAGCGGCGGGCACCTCGACGGCCTACAGGTCAGCGGCCTCATCAACCGGGTACGCGGCACCACTCATGGCGCGCAGATCACGGGACTGATCAACTACACGGCGGAGATGCAGGGCCTCCAGATCGCCGGGCTGGCCAACCACGCTTCCGGGCAGCTGGCAATCGGCGGAACGGGTAAAGATTCCGTGCAATGGCAGCCGGAAGGGAAAGCCCCGGCGTGCAGATATCCGGATTATACAACCAGCATCGCGGCAACGGCAGCGGCATGCAGCTGACCGGCGGATGGAATCATGCCCGCGACACCATGCGCGGGTTGCAACTGTCTGCCATCGGCAACAGCGTAGGCTATAACCGCGGCATGCAGTTCGGCCTCGTCAATATCGCGGACAGTTCAGACGGCATTGCCATCGGGTTAGTGAACGTCGTGAAGAAAACGGGTATTACAAACTGGAAGCCTACGCCAGCGACATTGCGCCCCTAAACCTTCAATTTAAAAGCGGGCGGAGCGGCTTTTACTGCATCATCTCCGGCGGTGCGCTGGAAGGGATGCATTACCTCGGGCTCGGCGCGGGCGGGGAATGGCGCTGAAAGGAAGATTGTCCATGAACACGGACGTGTCTCAATATAATTTCTTCGATGATAACTGGAAATCGCTCGGCCAGGCCTGGCGCGTCTCGCCTTCCGTGCGTGTGAAGCTGGCGAAATGGGTGACCCTCTTCGGCGGGCCTTCCTTTACTTACCTGGATGATAACAACCTGATGACCGACCGCCCCGGCAAGGGGTACCCCGGGTTCAGTTCAGATAACGGCCGCAGCGGCTGGCTGGGCTGGCAGGCGGGTTTGAGTTTCTTTTAAGGACGGGCGCCTTCCAGCTGTGCCGCTATCCAGCCGCTGGTCCAGGCATGCTGGAAATTGAACCCGCCGGTGATACCATCCACATCCATGACCTCTCCCGCGAAATACAATCCCGGCGCGATGCGGCTCTGCATGGTGAGCGGGTCTATTTCCGACAGGCGGATACCTCCGCAGGTCACGAACTCCTCTTTAAACGTTGTTTTACCCGCAACCGGGAACTCCATGGCCGTGAGCAGCCGGATGAGCCGGTTCTGTTCTTTAGCGGGTATTTCCGCCCATCTCGTGGTGTCGGGGATGCCGGCTTCGGAAAGCAAAAAGTGCCAGAGGCGCGAGGGCAACCCGAAAGGATTGCGGGCGCCGGTGGTTTGTTTACCAAGGTCCTGGCGCAGCGACGGCCACGGGTCGCGCAGCGTGTTCTCGTTGGAATCAGGGAGCCAGTTAACGATCAGCGTGAATGTATATTGCTGCTCCTGCAGGTACCGGCGCCCCAGGCGGAGAGCCGCAGGATGGCCGGGCCGCTCATCCCCCAATGCGTGATCAGCAAGGGGCCCTTTTCGGCCAGCTTGCTCCCGGCAATGCGAACTGCCGCCTCCGGCACGGATACGCCCATCAGTTCCGTTACGGGATTGCCCGGCATATTAAACGTGAAGAGCGATGGCGCGGGAGATTCTATACTGTGGCCGATGGCCGTCAGGTAAGCAAATTTTTCAGGGAAGCATACCCGCCCGCGCCGCGATACAAACGTTCGGGGCGGTGATGGTAGCGCTGCCTGCGAGGGTCAGCTTCCAGTCGTCGCCGGATCTTTCGAGCGATTGCACTTCGGCATGGCGGCGGACCTGCACGCGGTGGCGGTCCGCTTCCCGCAGGAGGCAGTCGATGATGGTCTGGGAATCGTCCGTATCAGGGAACATCCTCCCGTCCGCCTCCGTCTTCAGCGTCACATCACGGTCGGCGAACCATTGATCGTATCCGGGATGAAAAAGCGGAAAAGGATTTCTTCAGGAAATTGCCGCCACGGGGATACCGCTTTACCAGCTCCGAAACGCTGTTGAGCGCATGCGTTACATTACAGCGGCCGCCACCGGACACTTTTACCTTGCCCAGTACCTTGCCCGTCTTTTCCAACAGCACGACCTTCATACCCGGGTGCAGCCGGGCGGCGTTTACCGCGCAAAAATCCCGCCGCGCCGCCGCCGGCAATGACCAGATCGGCCCGTTCCGTTTGAGAGTGCTCCATCATCATTTGATTACCTGTCTATCGCCGGCGAATTTCGCAAATATGCGCCAAATACGAAATGTTAAAAAACGCCGGCCCATCCTACTAATTATTCGTAAATGTTTATCTTGGTACATTAAACGATCCGCAATCCATGCAACAAACATCCCTGAAAAAGCTCCGAAAGCTGATGGTAGCCGGTTTGCTCGGCATTTGCTTCTGGGGCGCTTCGGGCTTTGCCAAACCCGACGACTGGACAGACAGAATCATTCAGGCTTTAGAGAAGTTCATTAATCATTACCCGCAGGAGAAAGTATATCTGCACCTGGACAAAGATTATTACGCCGCCGGCGAAACGATCTGGTTCTCAGGCTATGTGACGCTGAACGACCTGCCCGCCCGGGAGCGCGCAACCTCTATGCCGAGCTGCGCGATGCAAAAGGGCCATTGTGCAAAAGGAATTGCTGTTGGTGTATGATGGCGGCGCCGCCGGCGAGTTTTCCTCCCGGAAAATACCAAGCCCGGCCTCTACCAGCTCCGCGCATATACCGCGTGGATGCTCAACTTCGATACTACCTTCATGTTCTTCAAAAATATCCAGGTGTTCGACCCCAAGACCGGTAAAGCCGGCGAAGTGGCCGCGCCTAAGGATTATGCCGTGCAGTTCTTCCCCGAAGGGGGCGATCTCATCCAGGATGTTGCAGGCAACGTGGCATTCAAAGCGATCGACGAGAACGGTTATCCCATCAAAGTGGCAGGCGTCGTGAAAGATGGCGCGGGCAAACAGGTTGCAGTTATCGAGACATTGCACGACGGGATGGGCAGCTTCGAACTGAAGCCGGAAGCGGGCGCAACTTATAAAGCGGTGATCACCAACGCCGGCGGCGCGGAGAAGACGTTTAACCTCCCGGCCGTGAAACCCTCCGGCATTGCGCTGAAAGTCTATAACCGCGGTGCGCGCATTTTCTACCTCACCGGCTTCAACGGGCTGGACGCTTCGCAAAACGAAATGCTCCTCATCGCGCAGATGCATAACCAGGTGATCTACAAAGCAGACCTGAATATCTCGGAAGGAAAAGTGAGCGGCCTCATCCCCGCTACCAATCTCCCCTCCGGTATCATGCAGCTCACGGTGTTCGATAATAAAGGCACCCCGCTCAGCGAGCGCATCGTTTATGTAAAAGGCGTTACCGACACGCTGGACTTCTTCCTCGACCCGCAGGAGCTGAACAAGGCCCGCGGCAGCGTACCGAGCTGGTGCTGCAGGTGCCTGACTCCATGAGAGGCCGTATCTCCGCTTCCATAACGGACGCCGACCAGGTAGCCTTCGATCCCAACGCCAACAACATCATCAGCCATACGTTCCTTACTTCCGACATCCGGGGTATGTGCACAACCCGGCTTATTATTTCCGCGACACCAGCGCAAAAGCCACGCAGGCGCTCGATCTCGTGATGATGACCAACGGCTGGCGCAGGTTCAGCTGGGAAGAAATCCTGAAAGACAAGTTCCCGACCATCAAATACCCGTACGAACAGGGCGTAACCATCACCGGTAAGGCGATGACCTCTTCCCGGCAACCCCTGCAAAGCGGCAACGTGAATTTCCTCATCCGCATCCCGCGCGACAGCTCCCAGAGCTTCCTCATGGCAGATGTGAAACCCGACGGGACTTTCGCGCTCAACAATCTCATATTCGGCGATACCGCGAACCTCTATTTCCAGGGGCAGGGCGCCAAAGCGAACCGAGAAGTGGTGGTGGAATTTGACAGGCACTTCTTCGATACGTATGCTAACGTGAAGACGCCCATCCCCTTGCTGCCTCCTCCCCGATCGATAACAGGATACTCAAAAATTACCTGGCTACCGTGATGGAAGGCAACAGCGTAAACCGCATGATCACCAACCGTACCATCCAGCTGAAAACGGTGGACGTTAATGCTAAAAAGCCCACGGCAGAACAAACCACCGCTTCGCGCTATGCAAGCGGGATGTTCAGCAGCGATAACGGTTACACCTTCGATCTTACCAACGAAACGCCCACCAACTTCAACGTGTTCCAATACCTGCAAGCCCGCGTGCCGGGCCTGCAAATCACCGGAGACATCAACAATCCGCAACTCAGCTGGCGCGGCGGCGCTCCCGGCGTCTTCCTCGACCAGATGCCAGTGGATATCCAATCGGTGGCCAACATTCCCATGGCGGACGTTGCGCTGATCAAAGTGTTCCGCCCACCGTTCATGGGCGGCTTCGGCGGCGCTAATGGCGCCATCGCCGTGTGGACGCGCAGGGGCGGCGACTCCCGGCCAGACCCGAACGCCAAGAAGCTGGAACTGCTGAAGAAAGGCGGATACCGCATCATTAAAGAATTCTATGCGCCCGATTATTCAGTGAAGAAAGCCCAGCACGAACTGCCCGACAAGCGCCTCACGCTGTTCTGGAGCCCGAGCCTGGTGGTAGACACCATCAGCCATACAACGCGCATGATCTTCTATAACAATGACCAGACAAAGAACTTCCGCGTGGTGGTAGAGTCTATGGACCAATACGGCCGCGTGGGCAGAGTAGAAAAATACTTCTAGCCATCGGTTCGACAATGCAATAATGAAAAAGCCCCGGCATTTAGCCGGGGCTTTTTTCTGTTCACGCAGAAAGGATCGCATTATGAAAAATCAGTTTAATCTTTCAGTTTGTTGAGGTAATAGCTCAACTTGTACAGCAGCTCGTCCTGCAGGCCGGCGCGAAGCTTTGCTTCATCTTCCGTGATGCCCAGGCGGCGGAGGCGCTGATAATATACATAAGAGCCGCCGATGAGTTCCAGGCACTCCTGGATCTTGGTTTTCACTTCGGCTTCTTTTGATTTCTTTTCGAATTCTTTCTTGGACAGGATTTTATCCACGAAGTAGAACGGGTCCTTGTCTTCGGCCCATTTGCCATTTTCCTGGTGTTGCGGTTTATAGACTTCCAGGTAAACGTTATCCAGTTTCAGCGGTTCCCGAATTCGGCTTTGATGTCGATCACGAGGGGTTTGGCGCTGGCGGGATTGGCGAGGCGCTTCTTGATGGCGTTGCTGATCTGCACGCCGAGGTCGCCGCTGGCCATGAGGAGCTGGTTGAGCTCGGAGAACTCCAGCCCGATGGTGATGCGGGTATACCGGCTGCCCGATTTTTGTTTTCCGAAGAGGCTGGGCGTGGTTTTATCATCGAACACGATGTCTTCCACCTGCACTTTGGAAATGGTTTTATAATTGGGCTTGTACCCTTCTTCCGCGGGCGACAGGCGTTTCCTTGCGGCAGGGCGCGTGGTTTCCTGGCGGTGGATGTGCTGGATGAAGTCGTCCACGAAGCGGAGGCCGTATTTTTCAGTTTGGCGTACAGTTCGTGGGAGCTGTAGTTGCTGATTTTAGACAGAACGATAAGGTCTTCCCAGCTGTTGTGCTGCTGAACATGCTGCAGTTCGTCGAGGATATCCTGGGCGGGCATATTGCGGCGGTAGAGCAGTTCCCCGATGAGGAAAACGGCGTAATCGTGCGCGGGGAATCCTAGTTCGGGGAGGACGTCGAACGGGGATCGTTTTTGTTCCATGGCCTGGGCGAGTTGATCGATGTCGCTCATGACGGGTGCGAGCAGATATTTGCGGGCGGCGGTGCGCAGTTTCCGGGATACGTAATCGAGCAGTTGATCGTTCACGGTGCTGTGGTTCACAAAATCATGCAAAATCTGCACGAATCTTTTAGAAACGGGCAGGCCGAACTGGGTGAGGATATCGCTCTCCAGGTCGCGTGCGGTGCCGGTGCCTTTGACGGCGGGATCCTGCTTCGGCTGTTTGTCCAGTTTCCGGTAGTTCTGGTAATACTCCTGCAATTTCAATTTTAGCTGATCCATATGCATATTAAGTTGTGTTTCAGTCAGATATATAGTAAATCGTTCATTAGTAAAAACAAAAGCCCAGCACTTCGCATGCTGGGCTAGTAAGTTTTCGGGTATTGCGAGAGGCAAAGATAAGCCATTTTTGTGGAAATCCTGTGCATAAACCCATCGTCGAAGGACATGGATTTGTGTTATATGTTATCATTATCGGCGTCAAGGAATTAGGTATGTATGGTTGGAAACAAAATTTGTTAAAGATTTTTGTCAAAACATTTGGAAGTTAGAAGTAGAAATTATTACCTTTGCACTCCGCAAAACAAACAAACACGGTGGTTGTAGCTCAGTTGGTTAGAGCATCAGATTGTGGTTCTGAGGGTCGGGGTTCGAGACCCCTCATCCACCCGAAAAAAAGGTCTCCTGAAAGATGGAGACCTTTTTCTATTTAGATCGATCCGGATCAAAAAAGGAAATGGTTATGCTGTATCTTATTCCGTTACTGACTGCGTTTACCGGCTGGTTCGTGAACCGTGCCGCATTATGGCTCCTCTTCCACCCCGTGAAGCCCGTCCGCCTGGGATTATTCACCCTGCAGGGCGCTTTCCCGAAAAGGCAGCCGCAGATCGCGCAGGCGATCGGTGGCGCGGTGGCGCAATTCGTTTCCTTTGACGATATCCGTTCCAAGCTAACCGACCCGGAGAAGATCAGCGCACTGAAACCCGTGGTCGAAGAACACCTCGATCATTTCCTGCGCAACAAGCTGCCGCAGGCCATGCCCATGATCGCCATGTTCATCGGCGACAGCACCATCAATCAGATCAAAACGACCCTCGCCGCCGAGCTGGACCTCCTGTTCCCGAAACTCATCGGCCAGTTCCTCGATAAGGCCCAGTCCGACCTCGACCTTTCCGCCATCGTGACCAACAAGATCGCCGGCATTGCCAGCGAAACCGTGGAAGCGCAGCTGCACCAAAGATTAGGCGGCGCCCTCACAGCAATGGGGCTCCTGGGCGCAGGGATCGGTCTCCTCATCGGCCTCCTCCAACTCTGGATCGTTATGGCGGCGTAAAATGCCCCTGCCGGTAAGTTTCTCCCGCTGAATTGTCATACGGATTGTCATCTAACCGTATTGTAACCGTATTGTAACCGTATTGAAACCGTAGTCTAACCGTATTGTAACCGTATTGCAACCGTATTGGAACCGTATTAGGACCGTGTAGGGACCGTATTGCCTTAGTAATGCCTTGGTAGTAATACCGTATTGAAACCGTATCATTTCCGGTATATCAAACCAGGGGTTCAGTAAGGGTAACCTAAGGGTTCATGTATATCTAATGTATATCAAATGGTACTCCCGTCAATACAGTAAAGGATTTGGAGGGAAAAAGGAGGGAAAGACCAGAGAAAGAGGAGATATTCCTGATCCCTTAGGCTGATATTGCTTTACCCTGAACAAACTTAACTAGCCAATAATCAATTGTTTACTTAAAAACACTACAAAACGCTACAAAATAAGCGTATACGGCATTTTTCTTTTTCCCTCCCCTGCTTACCACTACTTTTGACTAAGTTCTTTGACATATGATTCATCCATCCCCTATCCGTTTCATCCGGCGTAATAACCGTTGCTCCAGAAGTAGTGTAAAGTTTACACATCCGTACAAGTCCTGTCAAAAACAGCGTCTAATTTTCAGCTAATTACGACTTCAATTCTGAATCAAATGAGAAAACTGTACGTCCTACTTGCAGGACTGTTCCTCTTCCAGCTCCAATCCATTGCCCAGGCCCCGCCAACGGGCCAGCGCCCCGGCGGCGCAGGCGGACAAAGACCCGGCGGCCCCGGCGGACAAGCACCCGCTATCGGCCACATTTATGGCAAACTGGTGGACGCCAAATCCAAACAACCCGTTGAATACGCCTCCGTAGCCCTGCTTCGCCAGCGCGACTCCTCCGTGGTAACCGGCATGCTCTCCAAAGGCAACGGCGACTTCTCCCTCGAAAACGTTCCCTTCGGCCCCTATCTCGTTCGTGTCAACTTCATGGGATACACTACTTTATTCAAAAAAGTAACTGTTACCCCGCAAGCCATGGCGCAGGACCTGGGAACATCCGCCTGGAACCCAACGTCAAAGCCCTCAGCGAAGTGGAAGTGACCGGGCAACGCTCCGCCTTCCAGATGGCCATCGATAAAAAGTCTTCAACGTAGACCGCAACCTCACTTCCGTGGGCGGTACGGCTACCGATGTATTGAAAAGTGTGCCTTCAGTAAACGTTGACATCGACGGGAACGTACAGGTGCGCAACTCCTCCCCAATATCTTCGTGGACGGCAAGCCCAGCACCCTCACCCTCGACCAGATCCCTGCGGATGCCATCGAGAGCGTGGAGCTGATCACCAACCCTTCTGCCCGGTACGACGCAGAGGGCATGAGCGGCATCATCAACATCGTCCTGAAGAAAATAAGAAAGCCGGCTTCAACGGCCAGATACAGGGCGGTATTGGTACCAACGACAAGTACAACCTCGGTGGTAATATCTCCGCGCGCCAGGGCAAATGGAACGTGTCGGCCAACTATAACCTGAACATGAACCGCAACTGGGGCGACGGGATCACCGAAAGGGAAAACTTCCCCACGGCCAATACGCCCCGTAACTTCATCACCCAGGAAACGGACAGCTACGGCGGCGGCAAATTCCAGTTCGGCCGCATCGGCGTGGATTACTTCCTCGACAACCGGAATACCATCTCGCTCTCTCAGAACATCGTAGGCGGTTCGTTTAAGAACCACGACGAGCTGGGCAGCCAGTACTTCAACGATGCCAAAGGGCTCACCAGCCGCAACAACCGCATCACCGACAGCAAGTTCGGCTTCAACAACTACACCACCACGCTGGGCTTCAAACACCTGTTCGCCGAACCTAACCGGGAGATCACGGCAGACGTGTCCATGAACAAAAGCAACAATGATCGCAGCGGCGGTTTTGCAACCTATCCGCAGGACCTTTCCGGCAATCCTGCAGGAGATCCTTACGTGCAGTCGAACAGCGGAAAGGGCAATACGGACTTCTATTCCTTCCAGGCAGATTACGTAGACCCGATGGGCAAGACCGGTAAATTCGAGACGGGCGTGAAAGGTACTTTCCGGAATTATACGAGCATTTATGACGTGTTCCAGAACGGGAATATGCCGATGCATTGTCGAACGACTACAAATACAAAGAGCAGATCTACGCTGCCTACGTGAACTACTCCAACGCCATCAGGAACTTCGGTTACCAGTTCGGTCTACGGGCGGAGCAATACGTATATTCCGGCGCCATCCCCAGTGAGAACAAGACGTTTGAGCCAACTAAAGCCGTACCGGGATTGTTCCCCAGCGCCTACCTTTCCTACAAGCTCCCCAAAGAGCAGGAGCTCCAACTGAACTATTCGCGCCGGGTGAACCGTCCGAATTTCTTCCAGCTGGTGCCATACCGTGATTTCAGCGACCCGCTGAACCACCGCGAGGGCAACCCCAACCTGAAGCCTGAGTATACCAATTCGCTGGAATTCAGTTACATGAAGCAATGGAAAAACCACAACATCCTGGGGTCGCTGTACTACCGCAATACCAACAACCTCATCAGTACGCTCAACACGCCGATTTCAGAAGGCAACGATACGCTGCTGACGACCTTCGTGAACGCGAACAAGAACTACAGCTACGGTGCTGAGATCACGATGAAGAACCAGATCATCAAAGGCTGGGACATTACCACCAACGTGAACCTGTATCAGACAGAATTATCCGTGCATAACGACAAGGAATCTTACGTTAACCGCGGTTTCAGCTGGCTGGCGAAAGTGAATTCCGAAACGAAGCTGCCGTATAATTTCACGTTCCAGGTAACGGCCAACTACCAGGCTCCCGCGATCACGATCCCGCAGGGAAGCGGCGGCGGTGGCGGCGGACGTGGCGGCGGTGGCCCCATGGGCATGATACCGACCTCCGCGCAGGGCACCATTAAAGGCCTCAGCTCCGTGGATCTCGCACTGAAGAAGGATTTCCTGAAGAATAAAGCAGCGTCTGTGACGCTGGCGCTGAGCGACGTGTTCAATACGCGCCAGTTCGAAATAGACCAGGAGTCGATGTATTTCTCGCAATATATGCTGCGCAAGCGTGAATCGCGGATCCTGCGGCTCAACTTCTCTTACCGTTTTGGTAAGATGGACGCGCAGATCTTCAAGCGCCGCAACAACCGCTCCAGTGCCGAAGGCATGCAAATGGAAGGCGGACAGGGCGGATTCTAAGGCTACAGACTTATACAAACAAAAAGCCGGCGTTTTATCAACGTCGGCTTTTTTAATGATTTTTCCGGCTCAGCTGTTTTTCCCGGCCAGCATAGGGACAAAGGAGAAATTATCGAAAATCTCTTCTTCGAACTGGTCGTCTGCCAGTTTGGTGAGGCGGAGCATGCGCTGCACGTCTCCCCGCCAACCGGGATGACCATTTTACCGCCGATTTTGAGCTGTTTGAGAAGTTTTTCGGGGATTTGCGGAGCTGCCGCCGTCACGAGCACTTTGTCGAACGGGGCATAGGTGGGCAAACCTTCGTATCCGTCTCCGTAGAAAAAGCGGAGGGTGGGATACCTGGTTTTAAAGGGAAATAGTTTAACCAGGTCGAACAGTTTCTTTTGCCGTTCGATGGTGTAGACATGCGCTTTCAGTTCTCCGAGCACACAGGCCTGGTAGGCGCTTCCGGTGCCGATCTCCAGGATCTTCTCAAAGGGTTTTACTTCCAGGAGTTGCGTCTGGTAAGCCACCGTGTAGGGCTGCGATATCGTCTGCCCTTCCCCGATCGGGAATGCCCTGTCTTCATACGCGATTCCTTCGAATGCGGTGTCCAGGAAATAATGCCGTGGGATGTTGTTGATGGCTGCCAGTACGTTCTCGTCCGTAATACCTTTCTGTCTGATGTTGTCAACCAATTGTCTGCGTAGTCCTTTTTGTTTGTAGTTGTCTTCGTACCGCCTCATATTACCGCAAAAATAACCATTACCCCGGTAATTCCCTTTTTCTCCTTATTTTACGGTCCGTTTTTAGTTAATAAAGCCCTCAAAAGTTAATTCACACATGGACGCAAACATTCTCAGCAAGGCAGAACAATGGCTTCACGGAGGCTACGACGCTGAAACCGTATCGACAATTGAAAAACTCATCAAGGAAAACCCGGACGAGATCACCGATGCTTTTACCGTAACCTGGAATTCGGCACCGGCGGTCTCCGCGGCATCATGGGCGTAGGTACCAACCGTATGAACAAGTATACCGTGGGCATGGCAACGCAGGGTTTCGCTAATTATCTCAACCAGTCTTTCCCCGACGGCGTGAAGATCGCCATCGCGCACGACAGCCGCAACAACAGCCGCTTCTTTGCGGAAACGGCGGCCAACGTCATGGCCGCAAACGGGATCAAGGTATACCTCTTCGAAAGCCTCCGGCCCACGCCAGAGCTTTCTTTCGCCATCCGCCACCTGGGCTGCCAGGGCGGCATCGTGCTCACCGCCTCCCACAACCCGCGGGAATACAATGGTTACAAGGCTTATTGGAACGACGGCGCCCAGCTGGTGCCGCCGCACGATAAAAACGTCATAGCCGAAGTGGAAAAAATTTCCGGCATCGGCGAAGTGAAATGGACAGGATGGGAACAAAATATCACGCTCATCGGCAAGGAAATCGACGAGGCTTACCTCGGCATGCTGAAAAGCCTCTCCGTGTACCCGGAAGTAGTCGCCAAACAGCATGACCTGAAGATCGTCTACACCCCCATCCACGGCACCGGCATCACCCTCGTACCCGAGATCCTGCAGCGCTTTGGCTTCACCAACGTGCATATCGTGGAAGAACAGGCCAAACCCGACGGTAACTTCCCTACCGTGGTATATCCCAACCCTGAAGAATCCGAAGCCATGAGCATCGGCCTGAAGCAGGCTGCCGCCATCGGTGCGGACATCCTGCTGGGTACCGACCCCGATTCCGACCGCGTGGGCATCGCCGTGAAAGACCACACCGGTAAATGGATCCTGCTCAACGGAAACCAGACCGCCGTGCTCCTGTTCAATTATATCGTGGAGGCGCGCAAAAGTAAAGGACTGGCACAGCCGAACGATTATATCTGTAAAACCATCGTAACGTCTGACCTGATCGACGTTTTCGCCGCCAGCAACCAGATCACCTGTTACAATACCCTTACCGGCTTCAAATGGATCGCCGACCTCATCCGCAGAAAGGAAGAGACGGAAAACTTCGTTTGCGGCGGCGAGGAATCGTATGGCTATATGATCGGCGACAACGTGCGCGACAAAGACGCCATCGCTTCCGTGGCCATGATCTGCGAAATGGCGGCCTATGCGAAGAACGAAGGCCGCTCGCTTTACGAACAACTCATCGATATTTACCTCCGTTACGGATTTTATAAAGAGTCGCTCATCAGCATCACCAAAAAGGGAATGAAAGGTGCCGAGGAAATCGCCGCTATGATGACGAAGTACCGCGAGAACCCGCCCGCCGTTATCAACGGCTCCAAAGTGGTGAAGATCTTCGATTACCAGCTGCAACACGTAACTACCCCTGGCAACCGGCGCAAAAGAAACGCTGGACCTGCCGAAGTCCAACGTACTGCAGTTCCTCCCTGGAAGACGGCAGCCGCATTTCCGCGCGCCCTTCCGGCACGGAGCCGAAGATCAAGTTCTATTTCAGCGTACATGAGCCGCTCGAAAGCGTGGCAGACGTAGAAAGAGTGGAACAGGCCCTCGACGCGAAAGTGACGAATATTATTCACGACATGCAATTGTAATGCGCTTCCAGGTCGTATCGCTACACCTGTCTTTAACTTTATTATTCAGCACGGCATCCGCCCAGGAGCCACCACGGTTGGGATTCTTCCAATTGCCGGACACTACGGTGCCGGCAAGGGTGGCGGCGCTCTCGGCGGGTACCGTTGCTGTTTACACGGATCCATGCTGGTGCTCAAAGAGTACTGGTATAAGGGTTATCCGCGTCAGCGTTTCCATTTCTATAACGACGCCGGCGAATGGCTCCAGATGGACAAGGCCGGCCATGTATTCACCGCCTACTTTTTCTCGAAATACAGCAGGGAGCTCTGGCGCTGGTCGGGCCTGCCGCGCAAGCAGCAGATATGGCTCGGCGGGCTGAGCGGGTTCGCGTATCAGTCGGTCATCGAAGTGCTGGACGGCAGTTCCGCCAACTGGGGCTTCTCCTGGTCGGATGTAGCCGCCAATACTTTCGGATCCGCCGCGATGATCAGCCAGGAACTGCTGTGGAACGAGCAGCGCATCCAGTTTAAATTCTCCTGGTCGCCCGTGCGCTACCCCGACCCCGTGCTCCAACGGCGCGCCAATGACATATACGGCGTCAATACCCTGGAGAGGATCTTAAAAGACTATAACGGGCAAACCTATTGGGCATCGGTAAACCTGTCCAAATTCTTCCCGGACATCAAACTGCCGCGCTGGCTGAACATTTCATTTGGGTATGGGGCAGACGGGTTGTATGACGCCTATGAAAATGTCTGGGATATGCCTGAGGGGCATTCCAACAATTATTCGCACATTCGCCGGGTAAGGCAATTTTATTTGTCGCCCGACATTGACCTCACGCGCATCCCCACACGGCGCAAGGGCTTGCGGGTGCTGTTTCAGGCGCTGAATATGATCAAGATACCCGCTCCGGCGCTGGAGCTCAGCGGCGGCAGGATCAGGGCGCATGCTATTCAGTTCTAAAGGAATTAAACCAGGTAGGCGGAGGTGATCTCCTCTCCTTCCACATCCACCATCACCATATTTTGCGGCGTAGTGGCCAGGCTGTAGCCGACGAAGTCGACCGACAGGGGAATGACTTATGTTTCCTGTCTACCAGCACGGCGGTCTGGATCTTCTTAGGGAGATATTTGAGGAAGGGTTTGAGGGCGTAAAGCATGGTGCGGCCGGAATTGGCCACATCGTCTATGAGGATGATGACTTTATCATTGAAATCGGCTTCCTGAGAGAGGGCAACTTCTCCGGGAGATTGTTTGTCCAGTTTTATTTCCATCACTTCCACGCTGAAGGGGGCGATGCGTTTGAGATGCGCGGCGATCTTGCGGGTGATGAGCGATCCGCGGTCCCAGATGCCGGCGAGGATGATGGATGGCTCGTCGTAATTGTGCTCGTAAATTTCATACGCGATCCGTTCGATCTTCTTTTCAATTACTTCCCCGGTGAGGATGACGTTCCGATTTTCCATACTAAAAAATTGTTCAGCCGTAAAAATACATAAATTGCGACAACAACCGGTCAAATCAAGGATATGCAAATTGTTTCGCAACTGCTCTTTTCGCAGCCCTGGCCGCTGCGGTTTATTTCTTCAGCCGCAGGGCCGCGGGCATCTACCGTAGTATCATGGCGGGGAGAGACATCGACCTTTCGGACCAGCCCGGCCGCAGGTGGAAGAACCTCCTGCTGCTGGCCTTCGGCCAGAAGAAGATGTTCCGCAACCCGCTGGTGGCGGTACTGCACTTTTTCGTGTATGCGGGCTTTATCATCATCAACCTGGAAATCCTCGAGATCATAATCGATGGCCTGGCGGGCACGCACCGGATATTCGTACCGGTATTAGGCAGCCTTTACCCGGTGCTGATCGGTTGCTTCGAGATACTGGCGGTATTGGTACTCGTTTCCTGCGCCATTTTCCTGGTACGCCGTAACGTCCTCAAACTGAAAAGATTTATCAGCCGCGATCTGGACGGTTGGCCCCGGTCGGACGCGAATTATATCCTCATCACCGAGATCGTGCTCATGGCGCTGTTCCTCACCATGAACACGGCAGACGGCGTACTGCAATCCCGCGGCGCGGCGCATTACCCGGTGACCGGCAGCTTCTGGGTGTCCGGTTTGTTCCAGCCGCTGTTCGAAAGCATGTCCGATTCCACACTGGTGGGCATCGAAAGGACGGCCTGGTGGCTCCATATCCTGGGGATCTTCGCCTTCCTGAACTACCTGCCCTGGTCCAAGCACCTCCATATCATCCTGGCCTTCCCTAATGCGTATTTCGCTCGGCTGGAACCGAAAGGCAAGATGGAGAACATGCCAGCCATCCAACAGGAAGTGTTATACGCCATGCAACCCGAACTGGCCCCAACAGACGCCCCGGCGGAAGTGCCCAAGTTCGGCGCCAAAGACGTACAGGACCTTAGCTGGAAGAACCTGCTGGACGCCTATTCCTGCACGGAATGCGGACGTTGCTCCGCCGCCTGCCCCGCCACGCAGACAGGCAAAGCCCTCTCCCCCGCCTCATTATGATGAAAACGCGCGACCGCTCGGAAGCGCTGGGCCGCGGCGAAACGGACAAGACCTTATTACATGATTATATCACTGTCGAAGAGCTCCGCGCCTGCACCAGCTGCGGCGCCTGCGTGGAAGAATGCCCCGTGAGCATCCATCCGCTGGATATCATCTACCAGATGCGCAGGCAGCTGGTCATGGAAGAATCCAACGCACCGCAGGAATGGACGCTGATGTTCTCCAATATCGAAAACAACATGGCCCCTGGAAGTCCTCCCCGGACGAACGGGACGCCTGGATACACGCTTAAAAATATGAGTATGCAGATCAAGACCATGGCCGAATACTTTGCCGAAGGCGAAACGCCCGAAGTGCTTTTCTGGGTGGGATGCGCCGGCAGCATCGACCAGCGCTCGCAAAGATCACCCGCGCCTTCGCTGAGATCCTCACCCGCACCGGAACGAAGTTTGCCGTGCTGGGCAAGGAAGAGGCCTGTACGGGCGACCCCGCCCGCCGGGCCGGCAACGAGTTCCTCTTCCAGATGATGGCGTATAACAACATCCAGTGCTGAACAACTATGGCGTGAAGAAAATCGTGACGGCCTGTCCGCACTGCTTCAACACCCTCAAAAACGAATATCCCGAGCTGGGCGGGCATTACGAAGTGATGCACCACACCGTCTTCCTCCAGGGCCTCATCAACGAAGGCCGTATCAAAATGAAAGAAGGCGGCAGCTATAAGGGTAAAAGATCACTTACCACGACTCCTGCTACCTGGCCGCGCTAACGGCATCTACGAAGCCCCGGGCAGTGCTCGAAGCGCTGGACGCTGAGCTCGTGGAAATGAAACGCTGCGGCAGCCGCGGATGTGCTGCGGGCCGGCGGCGCACAGATGTTCAAGGAAGAAGAAAAAGGGGCCACCCGCGTCAACTTCGAACGGGGCCGCGAAGCCGTGGCCACCGGGGCGGAGGTCATCGCCTCCAACTGCCCGTTCTGCATGACCATGCTGACCGACGGCGTCAAGGAAACCGGCAAGGATGACAGCGTCAAGGTGCTGGACCTGGCCGAGCTGATCGCCCGCGACATGCAGGAATAGCCCTATTTGCCCCTGATTTCGTAAATTTGCCGTATGGACCAGACAAGCATATTACAACAATTACCCGCCGGCTTCGCAGCCGATTCCCGGGTTTGATATACCAGAGCAACCGTCCTTTCAGTGAAAAGGAAGCCTTAGAGATCGAAGAACAGCTTCACCAGTTTACTTCTCAGTGGAACGCCCACGGCGTACCCGTAAAAGGCTGGGGCAAACTGCTGTTCAACCAGGTGATCGTGCTCATCGCCGATGAATCCGAGACGCATGTAAGCGGGTGCAGCACAGACAGCTCCGTGCGCATCGTAAAAGCATCGAGCGGCAGTACGAGGTCAATCTGTTCGACCGTTTGCTGCTGGGCTTCCTCGTGAAAGACAAATTCCAGCTGCTGCCGCTCCAACAGGTGGCGTATGCGCTGGAAAAAGGATATATCAGCAAAGACACGCTGTACCTGAATAATACAGTACTCTCGCTGGGGAAATGCAGGCTAAATGGCTGATCCCGTTGAAAGATAGCTGGATCATGCAGCGTATCGGGCAGACTGCCTAGTGCGTGGTATATGAAGTGATTTTAGAAGCCCCGGTAGGGGGCTTTTTAATGCTATACTGTCAGGTAAAAATACTCAAATGTGAAATGGGGCTTTCTACTGAAAATTCCGCTTGAGCATGAAGGTAGCTTTGTTAGCAAATAATGCTTCAATTACATGCGAACCCAATGCTCCCCATTGCAAAACGGTTACTAACCGTTATCACCGTCTCTTGCCTGCTCATGATGGGCGCCTGTAAAAAAGATCCCAAAGAGGATTCCGCTCCGGATGACGATGGCGTGCTGCATGAAATCCCCGCAGACATGAAGCTGCTCATCACGCCGAAGCCTGCCACCACAGGCGCCAAGGTCACTAAAGTGATCGGCCCCGCCGGCGGACGCTGACGAGCGAAGATGGGGATATCGGCATCGAGGTGCCTGCGGGTGCGGTGACCACTGCCACCACCTTCAGCATTCAACCGGTAGAAAATACCCTGCAACCGGGCTCACAGACAAAGACCAGTTATGAGCTACTGCCTCACAACGTCACCTTTGCCAAGCCGGTGAAGATCGTCATGAATTACGACATGGATGCTTATGAGAACACGGCGCCCGGTCTACAGGTGGCTTACCGGGAGGAAAGCACCGGCAAATGGAAGGTGCTGCCTACCACGCTAGATGAGGCAGAAGGGACTTTGATGGTGGAGAAAACGAGTTTCAGCATATTTGAGTTCTTTGAAAGATACATGTTGTTCCCTGGTCAGGATGGACTTGATGCAGGCCAACGTACGAATCTTAATGTTACGCAACTTACTACATACAGCCCTCCGCCTCCGCCTACTCAGCCTAATGTCACCCCAGATGATGAGTTACTCGTTCCCTGGACGGAACCCACATGTGCACCTTGGGTTATATTACAAGACTATCACGAAACCATCTACCCGCCCTAAAATCAGTAATTGGAGGATTGTCGAAGGCCCAGGAACATTGACACATGAAAATAATACTACCTTTTATAAAGCACCTAGTCCCTTAACTGCCAAGTCTGCTACTATTGAAGTAACGCTGACAAACTTACCTCCTATAAAGGATTCGAAAGCACCCGGCGGGGTTCGTGGCGGTGGCGAAATGAAACTCCTTACTTACATTTCCCTGTTGCATGGTTGGATTAAAGTTACGCTTGGTGGTCAGCAATATATGCTGAAAAGCGAAATCACAGCTGGCACAGGCATTGATAAAACCTTCGGCGTCAGAGGCCAGGCGGTCCTCCCCGACGGCAGAGCAATTTCTGCAGTGGCAGGGGTCTTTATCGATGAACATAACCGGCCTAAAGCCGGCAGTTACCCCTTCGGATTTGCAAAGGCGGTACCGCATCCGCTGGCGTTATCCTTGACGGCGGAGGAGACTGGAAGTCTGGCTACCTTGACTGCGGCGCCATGAAACCCATTCCTGCTTCAGGATCGGTAGTTTTCGACAATTGGAGTCTGACTAAGGGTACTGCGCTGACCGGCCACACATCCTTCACCGCCTACATGGAAAAGGAAGATGGTTGCACATTCCATACTAAATCCGTGAAAATTGAATGGTATATCCCGATTGATTAACGCATTCAGCTATACATTTTCTGTAAGGCCGCTCCAGATGAGTGGCCTTACTATTAGGTACATTTACTCAACCGAAAATTGAGGTCTTTTACTGAAAAATAGCTTAGCAATTGCAAATACTTTTGTATTAGCAATACGCTTCAACAGTTAGCTTTCAACCGATGGATACCATCTCTTCATAGCAATGTATCGGCGCAGTGCGGCCCGTTCATCTGGCGGAGAAAAAGCGTGGACGCGCTGACGCCACCAATTGCCAAATGAATTTTTATACCCCATATCCCATCGTACAAAACCCAAAAGTACTGTTCAGCTGAATGCCCTTATTCCAAAGACCGTCTGTCCGGACGGTCTTTTTCATTCCAGTGCCATTATCAGTATTTTCACGCAGAAGAACGGACGTCAGAACGGCAAGAATAGATTATTGGCATATACTACAACACCATACCATGGCCAATGGGACCACACGTATGAGTACATTGCACCAGATCCGCTTACAGGCGACTATGCGCTGGTAGAGGCGACGCTTAGGCCCCCGATCAAAGACGCAAATGCACCTGGAGGCGTACGAAATGGCGGGGAGATGAAGCTATTAGGTTTCATCAACCTGTTGCGGTCCTGGGTAAAGTTAAATCCGGCAATGCCGAATAATTACTCAATGCTTCCGTCGTAGGCGGTACTGCCGGCAGCAAATCATTTGGTATTGGCGGAGAAGCAGACATTCCCGGAGTGGGGAAAGTATTGGTATCTGTCGCTGTGATCCTGGGAGAAAGCACCCGTGTAGCGGCAGGATCTTATGGCTTAGGGACCGGATTTCCGGGAAATTCGGTGGTGAGTGTAGATATCGATGGTGAATATTGGTCTAACATGTATTATGATTGCGATGCGCATACCAGCAAATCCATACCAACAAAAAGTTCACGATTGAATGGTATATCGCTTCCGAGTAGTTTTTCCCTGCTTGTCCCTTACCATTGTTTCATCCTGTATATGTAACAAAGTTACAAGCCGCCTGCACAACGGGCGGCTTTTCTTTGAGTAATTGTACGGCGAAATTGGTGCGCTCCCGGTCCTACCTTTATGCCGATGCAGCGGCACAAACTGCATTCCGGCGCACCGGTGAGTAAAATGGGCTTTACCGGGCGCCGGCTCCGATGGGAAACCATGCCCGATGAGCGAAACGCGAGCGCCCCTTTGGGGCGCTTTATTTTTTAGAATGCAATGCTCACTCATACATCGTAGCGGCCATCAATACATCCGCAAACACCTTCCAATTTACATTCTCAGGAATAGGCTGCCCAGTATTAATGTAGTAACCTTCCATATCCTCAGTCCAACTTTGAGCCGCGCCTAAATAGTCTTTCAATGTGCGGTTTTCCCACTCTTCCTTACTATCACGCAAATCGGCACGTAACAATCTCAGAAACTTTAAGAAGTCTTCTTTGGTTTTGATGTAATGAATACAATTAACTAATTAGCTCATGCTAACAAATTTCAGTTTAAAGGTCTCGCATCATTCTTGCGGAAGAATACAATTAATCGGCATCCACGTTCTAACAGCAACAGGCTTACCATTGCAACGACCCGGCTTCCATTTCTGCATCAATTGCAGGACACGTAGTCCCTCCTTATCCAAAGCGGAATATTGATGCGGCAGTTTCCCAACAATAGCAGGATAACGTAGTTTGCCCTTTCGGTCAATAACAAAAGTCAGGCTTATTTTTGATTGAAAATGATCTCCGGGAGGGTATCTGAAATGCCTAAAGAAAACTCAACCTGTGCAGGTAATCCTCCGGTAAATTCCGGCATAACTTCCGAAAACCCATAAACGTGTTCCCGCAATAACGAATCGTAAATTCCATTGCAAGTGGTGTCTCTCAAAGCCGGTTGCTGAGCGTGGCTCAAAAATATTGTTGTTATTAAGAGGGTAGTAAGTAATATAAAAATACGCAATGGGCTAAAATTGATTGGGTTTAAATACTAAAGCAACTGGCGTAGCACCTTGATAATAGCTGACTGTAGTGATGGTTCATCTGCCCGGATCATCGTTGCTAACGGATGTTCGCCCGCCGATGTCAGGAATACAGTATACGGATTGGATACTCTTCCTCCATCAAGCTTGATGACTACTGTATACCCTTTTTTATGCAGCATTTCCATGCATTCCAGCAGGAGGCTACCGTCCTGCTTTCATCACTCAATATGGAACGAATGAATGCTGTTTCTGTTTCAGACATTTTTATACCCGGCATTGCGGCTTATTAACGCTCGAATATAAATAAAGATGGACTATGATTTAACTAAATACCGATTCATCTCCTCCGCCACCCTCTTCGCCAACATAATCGCCTCCGTCCGCGGGCGGCCGAGGTTGATGAAGTTCGTGGTCGGCAGATGCACCAGGGCCACCGTCCCTCCTCTTTTAAGCCGCAGCCTTAAGGTACGGGGCATGGACCTGCGGATGTAATGCAAGGGATCGGGTTTGGAGCCTCGGTTGCCGGAGGTAAGGCCGGCAACGTCCTTCAGGGCGTAGGTGCGGGTGTCGAAGATGCTGGGGCGGACGGTTAAGGTTCGGGCCTTCCTGTCCAGCAGGAGCAACCTGCCGGTAGGGCTTTTCACCCGCGACCAGGCATCTGCAGCCAGCAAAAAGGTAATAACGATGATAAAACACCCGAATGCCAGCGCCCCCAGCTCATGCCTGCGGGGCCGTTTCGGAAAACAAACCAGCTCAGCCAGCCGGCGAAAACCGTGAATATCAGGGAGAAGAACAAATCAAACCGGTCTTTGGCCGATCTGTAGAACCATAATTCAACAGCATCTGGGGTTTCAGTAATGCGGAAGTTTTCGATGTCGGTGTGCATTTGCAATGGGGTACGTTTGTCCGGCACAATTTAGCCCGAATTGAAGAGTAGCGTTTGCCCGGTTAACGGATGCCTTATTCTAACTAACGGATTACCAAAGCGAAGGCAACAAAAAAGCCGCTATGGCAGCGGCTTTTTCTTTCGGAGCGGGAAACCGGGCTCGAACCGGCCACCCTCAGCTTGGGAAGCTGATGCTCTACCAAATGAGCTATTCCCGCTTTTGTTCCAAACCTTGCCTTATTACCGCTTACATATTTTGAAAAGTATAATAATACAAGATTCCTTTGTGGCGGTGTTAACTTTTGTGTTAACTATTTCCGCCGGAAGTTGCCAAATATACGAAGTGTTTGTTCAAAAATGGAATATTCAGGGAGGAATATGCAAACTATCAAACCTAACAAAATGTAGAGCCGTTTCCGAAGTATTTACCTAGCTTATTTGCACGCCCTCTTCCAAAAAAACGGTTTTTGAAGACAAATGGGGATAACAGGCATAGGTTTTAATAACAAGGCATAGTCAAGGCTGGGTCTGATCAGAGAAGCACACAAATGATTTTCTATACAATGCTATACACTGTGTTGTAATTGAATTTCTGGCATTTCATCGTAAATCTTACCATTAAGTAGCCTACCATTTGCCTTTTTATTCTTTCCTCCCCACTGTTTAAAAAAAAATGCAACCTCTTTTGACTTACATTGATCCTGAATATCTATTACCCAATCGGGATTCATTGGCCTAGGTTTATGCCCACTTTCACCCCCAACTATAACCCAATCAATTTTCCCCAAATTTAAGTTCGGCAGTGGCCCAATTAAAGGCTCAAGTGAAAGAAACTTAACTTTCGCATTTGTTTCTCTTAACAAATCAATTCTTTTGCGCACTTTTTCATTTTCCACAGAAACACCCATCCAAATATTATGCGTCCATTTAAGTTTCTTATGAAGCTGCTGCAATCTATCAGCACGTTTAGTTAGAACTTGAAAAACATGCTGAGGATTATCATTCATAACCTTAAAAACCTTTTGAATAAATTCCAATGGTACATCCTTATGAAATAAATCGCTCATGGAATTAACGAAAACAACTTTCGATCCCCTCCATGTGTAAGGAATATTCAATGCACTTTCATGTACCCTTACTTCAAAGTTATCCTTATACTTTTCTATCCCCATCGCCTGCAACCGCTTAGACATAATTTCAGCATAACAAAACTTACAGCCTGCTGAAATTTTAGTACAACCTGTTGTGGGATTCCACGTCATTTCTGTCCACTCTATGCTAGACTGTGCCATTTACATTATATTTTATTATATTCTTGTTCCGTAAAACATTATCATAATTAATTCCTGGAGTAGTACCCTCATACTTGATGGCACCCTTGTTCTTCATTTCCCTGACTATTTCAGTTGCATGTTTGGGCAGATGTCCAGATTGGTAGGTGAAAAGAAGTACCTCTTCGTTACTAGTCAAATTTCCCGCTAAAATTAACCCTTTTAATTCTTCTTTAAAAGCTTCGACCTTTGTTAATTTCTTTGGTGAAGGCTGTTCAAAGAGGTTCCCCTGTATAACCACTTCTTGTTCATCGCCATCAATATCGAAATCTGCTTCCCCATTTGTAACATTTCTTTTCCATGCAATACCCAAAAACTTATCTACTGCCCGGTAATGTTTTGCGCCAAAAATAATACCATAAACATTAGGTTCCTTTTTATAGAAAAAGGAAATAATTTCAACTTAGTGTCCACAGGTAATGTTTGCTTTAAGGCCGCACTAACGATGCGATGAATATCGGTGTATCTCTCCCTTTTCAAATCGTTCATATCTAGAGTCAAAACTTTCTTAAACTCATCTGTATGTCCCAGTCTCCAGAAATATGAAGATGATACAAAATAAAGAAAATCTACCGTAGAGAGCTTCTCTAGCTCCACGATAAATTGTTGAGAGATAAATCGGACTCCGTTCTGATCAAGATACACCAAAGAAGGATATGCTCGCATTTGAGGCAGTAGTTCAAAAAAAACTGCTGCATCCTTATTATATAGTTTTATTGTTGCATAGCGGCTAAATTGGGGTTGTTATTAATAAATTCATCACAGTTCTGTTGCAATAATGCATGCTTTCGCTGTTTGACTTTATTCGGTTCATATTCATTAAAATGCAGTACTAACTTAGTTTTAGTTTGCAAAATAAGATTTTCAAATTGCTTTACCTTATTCAATAGCCTAACGGGAGAACCCATAATACCATTTAAGTCGTATCCTGGTCCTGAAAAAAAGTCAAACACATGAATCTCGCTAAATTCTTTTTGCATTATGAAAGTAGGAAACCATGCTTCTGCATAATCCTCAAAAATCTCTAATTTGGTTATCGTGGAAACTGGAAAAGGATTTGAATGCAAATCTTTATATGGCATAATAATGTAATTTCGATTTTGGTTGAACCTTTAGCTTACTGTTTTTCCGCCGCATAGTCACATTGTTATTTCCATCCACCCTTGTACCATACGCAAGGAGACATCGTCATAATTAAATATCATATTTTCAACTTGAAAACACCTTGGAATTACGTTTTGTGGTTTCATAATGTGGTATCTAGAAGTTAAAAATATCTTACGCATTTTAACACTAATCCTTAGCCACATCTTTATTTCGTTTGGCTGCTTTAGCCACCATTTCTGCGGGTCGCTTTACCATTATATCGTGCCATAGGTCTTGAGAGAGTACCATTATTTTACAATCAGCAGCTTTAATATTACTGAATTCTATTATGAAATCTACCTTAATATCAGCAACAGATTTAAAAAGCATAAAACTAAATCTGTCAACTATAAGGCAATATGGGTCAATTGAAAATGGCGCGTGTAATATATTTGCAGTTTCATCTTTAAATGATTTAGCAGTCATTATAGAATAAGGGAATAATTCAAAGTCCGGGTTAGCTGTTAAACCAGCAAGAAAATCAACCTTGGTGAGAGTTTTATACTTTAGTATAGTTTGTCTTATTTCCTCTTCAAACTCAGGAGACAGATTATAATCATCGAATAATTTATGGTTGGAAATACTAACTCGCCAAAACAATGAATATACAAACAACCTAATTACACTAGGGTTTGAAGAAGTACATTCTATCAAATCTAAATCTGGAGCAATGGCCCACTGTTTAAAGTGGCCATCTTTTACTTTATTAGGTAAATTTGAAAAGGTGTCACTTGCTAAGCTTTCTATTATTCCTAAATATGCCTCACAATCATCGCAGAGTATATAGTCCCTTTTTTGCGGAATCTTGAATAGTCTTTGGCTTTTTATCTAGAATAGTTTGGCTATCCACCTCAAAACCCTTTCTTGGGGACCCTTTAGGGCCAAGGAATTTGGTCGATATAAACTTGGATAGGATGTGAGAATTTGTTTTGGTTGCGGGATTTGTTGCGCAAAATAAGCAAATGTCGCTGGGTCGTCTTGGGGTCATTTTTATCATTTTAGTAAATATATGCTTTCTTTAGGATCGTGAGAAATGATCCTGTATGTCATATTGGAAATAGTGAAATCTTCATCATTAATAATTATAGATAACCCTATAGTAATTTATTATCATTAAAATTATTGAAGGCACCCTATTTCACTTTTTAAAGCGTGAATAAGGGCCATTTAATGTCTTAAAAATGAAATACGGATTATTGTAAAACCTAAGTCATATCATATTGAAAAACAGTTATAAAATTGGTATTCTCAATGACTTTTAATACATTTGCTTTCTTAATTTCGAACTACTTGAACTCCGTACTTTAAATTTCTAAATGCGTGAGAGATACCTGCCCATAAAACATTTAATAATGAAGGCAGGCTACTGCGTCTTGGCGTATGTTTTACGCAGCAACCCTTCAATGAAAAGGGATTGGTAATCAGTAATGATTACTGCAAAACACGACAAACGCAACATGCGTTGGCAGGGGTCGTTAATTTGCGGGTCAAATATATTTGACTTTTTACGGAAAACCCTGGAGGGAAAACTCTTTCAGTTCTACGGTTCTACAATTCTACAGCATAGCCGCAAAACAGGTCTTTCAGCTCAACGTTAAACCCTTGTACCTATCAGAAATGACCAGCAGCTCTGCTGAATGTATAATATATTTAACATCGATGTGCAGAATGTAAAATAGAGTTTACATTTAATCCTTAAAGCTTGTATCCATCGAAGGTAATAGGGTTAAACGGCGAACCTTCATAACTAATCCCAAAAAGAACGATTTCTGGCTGGGAATGTACAATACATCAAATCTACCGCTAACCGCCCCATTGCCGGAAAAACTCCTTCCTTCAAAACTCTGTTTAGGGATGGCCATTAGAATATGCAGGCTACGGCTCTTAATGACCATTTGGAACGGTGGAACGCCCTGTTTATCGACTTCCATCACACTGTAAGTATTATCATCAATCTTTGAAATTTCGACCCGGAATTTGTTAATATCAATCCTGCCGCCAGGGATTCGTTGGTCGATTAATTTGCCTTCGTAAATACCTGCTTCTACCTTACCATAATCGTTTAATGTGGGCTTTGAAGGCTTCTTGCATCCTAGGAATAGTAAAGAAAGTAAAAGGGGATAAAGAAGCCGAATTTGTGCGTTTTTCATGGCGGCAAACTACATTATATCAATGAAAAGGAAAGTCGCATTTTAAGGCGATTAGCCTCAATGCAAACATGTTTGAATTGACTGCCTGAAATAGAAATCCCCGGCCTGCTGTACAAAATTGCTATTTTCGAATTAAGTTGATTGGGATGCAATACCGCCCCTAACTAAGTACGTTAGGCAATTGCTCAAAGGCGTGTCCAATTCAGCCTCCCAATAACTAATATTTTTCTCTTCTCCTGAATCACCACCGGATTTACCACAGTGCAGCGTTATTTCTACATGCCGAACCTCACATTTGAGCTGATAAATCTCAAATAGCGCTTTAGACAAAAGCACTTCAATATTCTCCCGTCTTACTAGTTTGTTACTATCTGATTTTAATATCATATGCGTTACCATTTACTTAGTTTGTGTGCCATCTCCGAAAGAACACTGTTCCAGATTTCCCAAATCCTGGCTTTTTCCTCTGATGTCGTTTTAATTTCCCCCGCTGCCCTTACATAATAATCTTCATCTTCCCAATTGAGCCGTTCTTTGAGGGCAAAATGAAACTCATTAAACAGGAAAATGGAGAACTGCTGCATTCGGAATAAAAGGTTGTCCGGAATTTCTTTTTCCATGGGTAATTTTTTTATGGTTTATGAGATGTAAAAATATTTTACTCCGCAAAGGGCATTTCTACAGCCTTTAATCGTTCCATTCTTCGTTTAGCCTCCCCTACTGTGTAAATAGCGGTTGTGCTTTGGTGGGTGTGGCTATTTTGTAATTGAGCGTGCTGCATATCCAATACCGCCGCTATTTGGTCTGAATAAAGGTGTTTAAGTGAATAGAAATCTACAGCAATCCCTAATTCGTCTTTTACATACCGTTTCCAATAGCGGGTAATTCTATCGTAACCGCATTGCCCATCCCCGGCAGGAATTGCGTACTGAGTAGATATTGTTCTGGCGTGGATTGGGATAGCAATTCTTCCCAAAGTGGAATAGCCGATTGGGGAATGGGGCGAATTACTTCTTTGTGGTGCTTCCCTTTTAGCACTAGCGCTTTGTATTCCTGTCTTTCAATATTTACGTCTTTAGCTTTTAAGCGCATAAGCTCAGTTCTCCTGCCGCCGGATTGGTAGAACATTACCGTAAAACGCCAGTAATTGTAATTGCGCTCTCGCAAATAGACGTTGATAGCCTTCCTTTGTTCAGGCGTGAGGATCACCCGGATTTTAGCAACATTCTTTTTTACCGGAATATCGGCGATGGGGTTATTGCCAATAGCATCTTCTAATAAAAGAATCTTGAAAAGCGAACGTAGGATAGACCGGAACTTATTATGCCGATCATTACTCCAATACGGCAAGGAGCGGGAACATTCTTCTAAACAGTGTTTTATATGCTTCCGGCCAATAGCCGAAATTGACAAATTATTGTATTTCAACTCAATAGCAGCAGTTTCCGTGCCGCGTAAAACTGTGCGAACATTGGCTAGATGGGCTTTTACTGCCTCAAACTTGCTGTACGCCGCCCAAAGTGCCTGAATAAATGGTGTTTCGGGAGGATGGCTATTTCATCGGTGGGAGTTTTGCCGATTTCCTTGAGACTGCTTCCCTTAGCTTTCTTATTGGTAATAGGGTTAAAGCCACCGGTAAGCGTTTCTTTTAAGTCGGCCAACATGGTTTTTACCTTAGCTCTCCGTTCAGCCAGCGTTTTAAGACTATTAATCCCCTTCTTTACGATACACAACTTACCTTTCGGGTATCGGCCTGCCGCATTGGGATCAGTAAACCGATATTGAATATACCAATCCACCCCTAAAAATGCGCCCGGCTGATTCCAGTCGCTAGGGTAAACTGTCAAGTCGCTGCAAGAACACCCATTACGGAAAATTTTCATATAAGTACCAATTGTTAACTTTCGTGTTAACTTTTCGGTATGTAAGGGCTTGAAATTTTAAGGCTGACCCAGACCTTTTGTAGTCTGGTAAAAGGTTTAGAACCTTTCGGGTGGATGTAAATTATATTTTACACCCTCAGCTTGGGAAGCTGATGCTCTACCAAATGAGCTATTCCCGCTTAAATCCCTGAAAGGTTGGCAAATATACATCCCCATTCCTCAAATCAAAATGCATTTTACCCGTTATCACTCCCTTAAATCCCGTGATTCTTCCTGTCATTCTGTCATTTTTTTATGTATTTTTGCTGTTCAAAATTTTGACAGGCATGTTGGAAACAGTTCAGAAAGTACATGACGAGAGCCGCCAGGGCGAAGCTATCGCCCCTGTGGCGGGAGACGCCCGTACCTATTCCAAAAGTTCTATATCGAAAGTTATGGTTGCCAGATGAATTTCAACGACAGTGAAATCGTCGCCTCCATCCTCAATACCGAGGGCTTCGGCGCTACCCGCAACGTGGAAGAAGCTGACCTCGTTCTCCTCAACACCTGCTCCATCCGGGAAAAGGCGGAACAAACCGTTCGCCAGCGCCTCACGGAGTTCAAAAAGACCAAGCAGCAAAAGCCCGGCTTCCTCGTCGGCGTCCTCGGTTGCATGGCCGAAAGACTAAAATCCAAGTTCCTGGAAGAAGAGAAGCTGGTAGACCTCGTAGTAGGCCCCGACGCTTACCGTACCCTGCCCGCCCTCATCGAAGAAGCCGGCACCGGCCAAAAAGCCATCAACGTTCTCCTCAGCCGTGAAGAGACATACGGGGATATCAGTCCCGTCCGCCTCGACAGCAATGGCGTAACCGCCTTCGTCTCCATCATGCGCGGCTGTAATAATATGTGTTCCTTCTGCGTGGTGCCCTTCACCCGCGGCCGCGAACGCAGCCGGGATCCCCATTCCATCCTTGCGGAAGCGCAGGATCTGTTCGACCGCGGCTACCGCGAAGTGACGCTCCTGGGCCAGAACGTGGATTCTTATTACTTCATGGATGAAGCAAAGGATGAAACGGTGACCTTCGCCAACCTCATGGAAAGAGTGGCGGGAATCAGTCCCCTGTTGCGCGTGCGCTTCAGCACCTCCCATCCCAAAGACATTACCGATGAAGTGCTCCATACCATGGCCCGGCACGAGAACATCTGCAATTATATCCACCTCCCCGTTCAAAGCGGCTCCACCCGCGTGCTGCAACTCATGAACCGCACCTATACGAGGGAGTGGTACCTGAAGAAGATCGACCGTATCCGCGAGATCCTCCCCGATTGCGCCATTTCTACAGACGTGATTACCGGGTTCTGTACGGAAACGGAAGAAGACCACCAGGATACCATGTCCGTGATGGATTATGCCCGTTACGACCTCGCCTATATGTTCGCCTATTCCGAGCGCCCCGGTACCCTGGCGGCACGCCGGTATCAGGACGATGTTCCTGAAGAGGTGAAAAAGCGCCGGCTGGCGGAAATCGTGGCCCTTCACCGCAGCCACTCACATGACAGCATGCGCAAAGAGGTGGGTAAAACCGTGAAAGTCCTGGTGGAAGGCACTTCTAAAAATCTGACCAGCAATTGTTCGGGCGTACCGACCAGAACAAAGTGGCTGTTTTCGATCGTGGCGATTTGCAGAAAGGCGAATATGTCATGGTCACAATTGATGACTGTACGGCAGGCACCCTCCTCGCTACCGTGGTGGGGCGCTGCCAGTAAAAAACCTATCAGAATGGATAATATTCAAAGCATAAAGAACCGCTTCGGGATCATCGGTAACTCTGCGTCGCTCAACTATGCGCTGCAGGTAGCCGCCCAGGTCGCCAATACCGACCTTACGGTGCTGATCTCCGGTGAAAGCGGTGTGGGCAAGGAAGTATTCTCCCAGATCATTCATGCGCTGAGCGCCCGCAAGCATAACCCCTTCATCGCCGTGAACTGCGGCGCCATCCCCGAAGGCACGATCGATTCGGAGCTGTTCGGGCATGAAAAAGGTTCTTTTACCGGCGCGGTAGATAACCGCAAAGGCTATTTCGAAACCGTGAACGGCGGCACCATCTTCCTCGACGAGATCGGGGAAATGCCCTGGGCACCCAGGCGCGCCTGCTGCGCGTGCTGGAAACCGGCGAATACATCCGGGTAGGCTCCTCCAAAGTTCAGAAAACGGACGTCCGCGTCATCGCCGCTACCAACCGCGACCTGTTGGAACGTACCCAACAGGGGAAATTCCGGGAAGACCTTTACTACCGTCTTAATACAGTTCCCATCCGCGTCCCCGCCCTGCGCGACCGCAAAGAAGATATCTACATGCTCTTCCGCAAGTTCTGCGTAGACTTTGCGGAGAAGTACAAAACCACTTCCATCCAGCTGAACGACGAAGCGCGGGAAATGCTTATCAACTACCCTTTCCCGGGCAACGTGCGCGAACTCAAGAACATCGCGGAGCAGATCTCTGTGCTGGCGCCTGATAAGCTGGTGACAGGGAACGATCTGCGGAACTTCCTGCCGGAACAACCTACCGTTAACCGGTTGCCCATGCTGGCGCCTGGCGGCCACCAGGGTGGCGGGGATTTCTCGAATGAAAGAGATATCCTATATAAGCTGTTCTTCGACATGAAGAAGGATGTGACCGAGCTGAAGAAGATGTTCCCGGAAGTAATGCAGAACCCTAACCTGGCACAGCATCCCGCTTATGCGGATGCGGGCGTGCTGGCGGGCTTCCATCAGCAGGCGGAAGCGCCGGTGGTATCGCCAGGATAATCGCGGCGCCGTCGTCTCAACAACCTATTATCCTGAAAGACAATGTAATAGACCATCACGAAGAAGTGGAAGAAACGCTGTCGATCGCTGATAAGGAAAAGGAACTCATTGAAAAAGCTTTACGCAAGCATAAAGGGAAGCGGAAAGACGCTGCGCTCGATCTTGGTATTTCGGAGCGCACCCTGTACCGTAAACTGAAGGAGTATAATATTCATGAATAAGAGACCTATGTCCAGATACATTGCCCTGCTGGCGGGCCTGGCCCTTTGGGCAGGCATCGGCGGCTGTACCATTAAATATTCAGCTAACGGCGCCCGGATCGATCCTGAAGCCAAGACGGTGCTGGTGCGGTATATCGAAAACCGCGCACCGCAGAATAACCCGGCACTGAGCCAGAACGTAACAGAAAAGCTCCGGCAGAAGATCCTCCAGCAGACGCGCCTCACCCAGACCAACGAACAGACGGCAGATTATGAGTTCCGCGGGACCATCACCGGGTACTCCGTTTCCAACTCAGCGGTAACCGACATCGACAAGCCGGCGACCGCCCGTCTGACGATCACGGTGAACATGACGTTTATTACCCGTGTAGGCGATAAAAAGGGAGGGTTTACGAACCAGTCGTTCTCCCGTTCGGCCGACTTCAACGCCCAGCGTACGATCGCCGAGGCGGAGCCGGCGCTGATCGCGGAGATCGTTCCGAACCTGGTGGACGACATCTTCAACCGTGCCTTTGCAAACTGGTAACTGCCTTTCTTTAATTTAGACATTATTTTCATATTTTAGCGCACATGACGCCTAACAGGATTATAGATCATATTTTTCACGAAGATGAGCTACGGAATGTAGACCAGCAGGCGTTGGAGCGCCTGGTGGAGCAATATCCCTACTTCGCGGCCGCGCGCGTCCTGCTGGCACAAAAACAATTCGCATACACACCGGATTTCCAGACGCCGGTTTTCAAAGCGGCGCAGCTGTATACCAGTACGCCGCAATACCTCTACCAGATGGCTACCGCCAATGCTCCCGAAACCTCCGCTCCGGTTGAGCAAAGAGCCGATGCCTGGCAGGCTGGGGAAATAGCCGTGGAAGACGCAGTGCATGAGCAGGACCAGGCTATTATCGACAACATAGAAGCCGCCGCCGATCAGACGCCCGCCCCTTTCAGCGATACGCTGGAAGCGGAAGTGGATGCCGAGGAGGAAGTGCTGCTGGAAGAACTGGAGCCTGCATCAGCGGTTGCCATCGCTGAAAATGGGCTCGCAGCATCAGGTTTCAGTGAAAACGGACACGATCTGAAAGAAACGGCCCTCCCCGCCGAAACCTTCGCCCTTCCTGGATCGGATAATGATAATACCGTGGAGGCGATCAGCCCCGAAGACCAGGCGATCCTGGACGAGCTGGAGGCCGAAGACCGTGCAGCCGCAGAATCCCGCGAAACCATAACGACCGCAGCCGAGGCTGCTATCGCCATTCCGCCCACCGAGGTAGACGAAGTGGTAGCGGTGGACTACGAAGCGGAAGAGGAGAAAGCTGCTTTCGACGCTGCGCGCAACGGGGAAGTGCCGGACGAGATCATTGCAGTGGATTATGAAACGGAGGAAGAAAAAGCCGCCTTCGATGCAGCCCGCAACCTGGAAGTACCGGATGACGTGGTGGCGGTAGATTACGAAGCGGAAGAAGAGAAAGTAGCCTTTGATGCCGCCCGCAACCTGGAAGTGCCCGACGATGTGATCGCCGTGGACTACGAAGCCCTGCAGACCGGCCCCACCGAATATGAACCTGAAGTCGAGGAAGAAGAAATAGAAGTGCCGACAGGTCAGGAACCGGAAGGGCATGGCCTTGCCATACCGCCTGCGCCGGAAGCCCCCAGTCCCACGAACCCGCAGAAACAGCCGCTCCTGCAACCGCCGCCTCGGAAGAGGCGCCTATCCGCATCCACCCCATGGATGCGCCCGCAACGGAAACCGAACTGACCTTCCAGCCACTCTTTACGGAAGATTACTTCGCATATAAAAACTGAAAGAGCCGACCAACGCAGAAAGCATGAGTGCAAAAGCAGCCGCTGAAATGAGAAGCTTTACCGACTGGCTCCGCCAGCTGAAAGACAGCTTCTCGGGAAAAGCCACAAAAGACTGGTATCATCAGCAATTACACAAACTCTACGAAGACGACGACCCGGAAGTAACCGAACGCGTAGAAGCCATGGCCATCCAATCTATCACCCTGAACGACGACATCGTGTCCGAAACGCTGGCGGAGATATGGATACGGCAGAACCAGCCTCAAAAAGCCATTGCGGTTTATCAAAAATTAAGTTTGCTTAATCCGGGCAAAAAAGCGTACTTTGCGCAGAAGATTAAAGACTTACAAAATAATTAAGAACTCATAACTAGTAGATAACATGTTGATTTTCTTTGGAATATTGATTGTGATTGCCTGTATCCTCCTCGGTTTCTTCGTACTGGTGCAAAACCCTAAAGGCGGCGGTCTCGCCGGTAACCTCGGCGGTTTCGGCAACCAGGTAATGGGTGTTCGCCAGACCACCGACGTGCTCGAAAAAGGCACCTGGGTACTGGCAGCAGTGATCGCTGTACTTTGCCTTACCTCTACCGTATTCATCGGCTCAGCCGGTGGCAGCAACAACAGCGGCATGCCGCAAAGCGCCAGCGAACGTGCACAAGGAGCAGCTCCTGCCCCCAGCAACAGCGTGACGCTTCCCAACACCGGTGGTCAACCGGCACAAGCAGGTCAAACTCCTGTAGCTCCCGCTAAGGACTCGGTAAAGCCCTAATCAATATTCTCTCCGAATAATATTTTCAAAGACCTCGCCGTTAAAAGCGGGGTTTTTGTTGAATACACTCCGCCTTCTATCCAACATGCGTAACAAGACCAAAAAGAACACCTCGCCCTGGGTACGCCGTATCGCCATTATCGGGGCCTGCCTCATCGCCGGCGCCCTCGTGGTCGCCGCGTACCTCCTCATGGGGCCCAACACCCGCTCGTTCGGCGACAAGAAGTACTTCTATATCCCCACCGGCAGCCGGTACGAAGACGTACTGAAAGGTCTCAAAGACCAGGAGATCATCTCCTCCCCTTCCACTTTCAACCTCGTGGCGCGCCAGCTCGGATATCCCTCGCGCGTAAAAGCAGGCCGGTACGAAATCAAAAAAGGTATGAGCAACCTGGAGATCGTGCGCATCCTGCGCAGCGGCCGGCAGTCGCCCGTAAAGCTCGTTATCAACAAGCTCCGCCTCAAAGAAGACTTTATACGCCTCGTATCCACCAACCTGGAAGCCGATTCCATCGCCATGCGCGCCATCATGGAAGACCCCGTTTACCTACGCCAGTTCGGGCTGGATACCACCACGGTAATGGCCGGCGTGTTGCCCAATACTTATGAGTTCTACTGGAATACGAGCGCCGCCAAAGTATTCGATAAAATCGCCGATGCTTACGAGACATTCTGGAACGAAGAACGCCGCAATAAAGCCACCGCGTTAAACCTTACGCCTGTGCAGGTGACGGTGCTGGCCTCTATCGTGGAAGAAGAAACCAACCGCAACGACGAGAAGCCCGTTATTGCCAGCGTATACCTCAACCGCCTGCGTACCGGCATGCGCCTCGGGGCCGACCCTACCGTGAAGTTCGCCCTGAAGAACTTCGCGCTGCGCCGGATATACAATGTTCACACCGAATACGATTCTCCGTATAATACCTACCGTTATTACGGCCTGCCTCCCGGCCCCATCTGCACCCCGTCCGCCAAAAGCATCGACGCGGTACTGACGCCGGCAGATACCGATTACCTGTATTTCGCCGCAAGGCCCGACGGCAGCGGATATCACTCTTTCGCCGTTACCTTCAGAGAGCACCTGGACAACGCCCGTGCCTATCAGAAAGGACTTAACGCGAGGGGCATCAAATAATTCGTATTTTTACGGCGACCCAAAAACTGTTGGATGATCGACGTAGAAAAACTAATCCTCGAATCCCGGCCGGTTACCTGGCTGACGCACAAAAGCAAATCGCTGGTATTGCCGGGGTTCGAGGGCGCCCCCTTTACGACGTCATCGTCTTCTTTTTGCAGGAAACGAAAAGGAAAGCCTCGTTGAAAGGGCCGCCGCCATTTCCTTCAACTTCCTGCTGGCCATCCCGCCGTTCTTCATCTTCCTCTTTACGCTCGTGCCTTTCATCCCGCTGCAGAACGTGGAGCCTACGCTGTATGACCTGGCGGAAACCATCACGCCCAATTACAGCAGCTACATCATCGTGCGGGACATGATCCACGACTTCCTTTACACACAGCGCAATACCCTGCTGTCGCTGTCCTTTATCCTTAGCTTTTATTATTCCTCCAATGGTGTAATGGGCATGCTACGTTCGTTCGATAAGCTCCTACCAGGCTTCCGCCAGCGCACCTGGTGGCAGACCCGGCTCACGGCCCTCAAACTGACGATCTTCCTCGTGTTTCTTTTACTGGCGACCGTTGTCCTCATCATCATGCAGGGCACCTTGCTGAGGAGCATCCTGGCATATGTAGGCATCAATGATGAATACTCGCAATTTCTTTTGCAGGTAGTAAGGTGGACACTCATCGTGCTGCTTTTCTTTTCCATCATCTCCTTCATTTACCGCTTCGGCCCGGCCGTGCGGAAGAAATGGAAATTCATTTCCGCCGGGTCTACGTTTGCAACGATCGCCATGATTGTGGTGACGTTGGGCTTTTCTTTCTGGGTGAATAATTTTGCGCGTTATAACCAGATCTACGGGTCTATCGGTACTATCCTGGTGCTGATGCTCGTGGTATACTTCAATTCTTTTATCCTGCTGATCGGCTTCGAACTGAACACCAGCATCAGCACTTTGCGGGAAATCGCGGCGGAAAGGAACAGCGAAATGAAAGAAGAATCGCCTGAATTACAGGGACTTTCATAATACCATCCCGAAAATAGGATGGATGGCTTCCGATTGCACCCGAAATACCTTAATTTCATGACAACCAAATGATGGAGGCCTATGAAAAAGCAATTCTTTTTCCTCCTGCTGATAGCGGCTGCCGCGGTATCTTTCCGCATGCCTCCCTATCTGGACATCGGGGCAAAATTGCCCAAAGGCGATGTTAAAATGAAAGACGTTTCCGGTAAGGAAGTGTCGATGAACGAAGCGAAGAAAGCGAATGGATTGCTGGTCATGTTTTCCTGCAACACTTGTCCGTATGTCATGCGCAACCAGGACCGCACGCGCGCCATCTGCCAGTTCGCGCAGAAGCACCAGGTAGGTGTGATCCTTATCAATTCGAATGAAGCGGCACGCTCCGGCGGCGATTCTTATGAAGCTATGCAGGCTTATGCCCGCGCTCAGTCTTACAACTGGCTATATGTCGTGGATAAGGACAACCAGGTAGCGGATGCCTTCAACGCCGACCGCACGCCCGAATGTTACCTGTTCGACAAATCCGGCACCCTGGTTTACAAAGGCGCGATCGATGACAATCCGGGCAATGCTTCGGATGTAAAGGAAAAATACCTGCATGCCGCCATTCAGGCCGTAGTTGCCGGCAAGCCAGCTCCTACCCCTTCCACCGCCTCCGTAGGCTGCGGCATCAAGCGGAAAATGTAAATGCAATTGTTCTGACATAAAGAAGCCGACCGGTACGCTGGTCGGCTTCTTTCCTTTAATGATATCCTATTATAAGCGACTTTCAAACGCTTGCTATTAGCAAGAAATCGCTCTGCAAAGAAAAATACATCAAAGCATTCATTATCACTAGATTAAGTATTCCATATACAATGCCCAATACCTAAACATTGTCTAATCCTTCGCTAATCCTTCGCTCATCCTCCGTCGATGGTCAGTACTGACAAGGGTTTGACGGACCCTGAGCGAAGGATAAGCGAAGGATTAGCGAAGGATAAGCGAAACAATCCCCATAATTTATTGGTTAAATGACTAGTACCTTATAGTATTTTAACATAAACAAAAAGGACTGGTCATGATAGACCGGCCCTCAAATAATCTGGTCCCCCTATTGCCCTACGAAGAATACAGCGTTTCCAAAGAGGAGTTTGCCATTTTCCCAGAAGCTGCGGAAGAGCGGGTTATCCGTCATGAGGATCACTTCGCCGTTGCCAATCTCCTTTACCCCGAACACAAGGCCGTCGCGGAGGCGTTCGCGGGCGGTAGCGCCTACAAAACCGGTCAGGTAGTCGTCCTTCTTAAGTGCGCCCACATTCCAGCCGTCGTCTTTGAAATACGTAAGCAGCTGGTCATTTTGTTTGAGGGTGTAATAGTATTCAGGGTAACCGAATGCCAGGGGTGTGTTTTGTCCAGGTGAACTTTGTAGATAGCCCCGGGAATGAAGCCGGATACGCTTTCCCGTTCCCGGTTGGCATAGGGCTTCAGGTCGGTATAGGGGTCTTTAGGCGCTTTGCCTTCTTCCTCCTCCTTCCCTTCTTCTTTATCTTTCTTCATATCGAATCCCCATTCGGCTTCCGCCAGCTGCGCTACCGCGTCTTCCATGACGATGAGCCTTCCCCGGCGGAAACCCAGTCTTTCAGTCGCGCCGCAGCGTTCTTGTCTTTGAAGGCGGCGTATTGTCCGTCGGGGATGATAAGCACGTCCAGGTCTTTCCAGCCTGCGTTGGCCAGCGAGGATACCGGGAGTACCGTCAACGGATATTCGATCTGTTCTTCGAAGTAATGCCAGATTTCGCCCATACCGAGGGAGGATACGCCTTCACCGGCCAGTACGCCTACTTTGGGCTTGCGGATGAAGCGGATCTTATCCGAGCCGAAGTCGGCTCCCTTGTCCACAAAGCCGGTCGGCACGCGGGTAACGGAAACGCCCATCCGCGCTGCGATGGCTGGCAGCATATCGAGCGATGCATTACCGGATTTCGTGATGATCAATGTTCCGGCGGGGTAGATCTTACCACCGATCGTGAAAGGCGCTTCAGCATACCGAACCCGGATGTTCCGGTTGAGCAGCGCCGCAAGGAATTTCACGTCTTTGGTACTGTTCCAGGCCGCCAGCCAGGCGTACGTAGCGCCTTCAGCCGCCGGTTCAACAACCCGCTGCAGTGAATCCGACAAAGCGGGCTGCAGCCGGGTTTTCGCGGCATAAGCCGGAAGTCCGTAAGCATAGGGCATTGCCCAGGCGGTGATGTCGTACGTTACGCTGTCGGTCAGCCTGGATACGGGCTCGAATAGCACCCGCACCATGGTAGACCGTGGCTGATATGCACTAACCACCAGGTCCCCTTTTCAATAGCGAAGTTCTCTGTTTTGCCGGTGAAGTAATTGAATCCGTTTCCGTTGGAACTGCCCGAGGCGAATCCGAATTGAATATCGTTGCGGCGAAGGTTTTCGGCCAGTAATAATAACTTTTCCATATTACCGCCGCTTTTCACGACGTAGGTCTTATAATCGCCTGCGGGCTGTTGCCCCGCATCGCGGAAGAATTTACCGAACTCGCCTACCAGCTTATCCGCCTGCGCCACGGACGCTTCCACGGTGGCGATGCCGGTGGTAAAGTGATGGTCGAGGCGGTCTTTCAGCCGCAGGGTATCCCCTTCCCGGTTAAGGATCGCAAGGCCGGCGCGGCCGCTTCCGCCCTGCTCGTAGGTCATGCCGATGGCGCCGTTATAGGTGGGGTAAGTATCCCCATAGCTGGGATAAAAGAGATCGAATTGTTCTTTGGTGAAATACAGCCAGCCGTTAGCGTCGAAGTAAGTAGCGTTATGTTTCCCGATCTCCGTCTGGAAGGCTCGTTGCCATTGCGTTACCGCATCGTGCAGCGCTCCGCCGCCGGTGCGAAGTAATATGGCGCATCAACCCCTTGTTCATGAAAATCCACATGCACCTGCGGCATCCAGCGGTTGTATTGTGCCACGCGCTGGCGGGATTCGGTTTGAGATTGCCAGGCCCAGTCGCGGTTCAGATCGAAATAATAATGATTGGGCCGCCCGCCAGGCCAGGGCTCCAGTGCTCGCGGGAATAAGGCGTGGCATCCGGAATGCGGGCGTGAACGGAGTTATAGAAATTCACGTAGCGGTCGCGCCCATCAGGATTGAGGCAGGGATCGATGATGATCACAGCATTGCGCAGCAGCTCCTGCCTGCTGGTGAGCAGTGTATGGGCGGTGCGCATGGCAGCTTCTGTAGACACGGCTTCATTTCCATGCACGTTGTAGCTCAGCCAGATGATAACCGGCTGGCTTTGCGGCGTTCCGCCTTCCAGCAATGAAAGATTGGCCTTACGGATATCTTCCAGTCTGGCGATGTTTTCAGGGGATGAGATTACGGCGAGGATAAGCGGCCTGCCTTCATAGGTTTTACCGTATGTTTCCAGGCGCATCATTCGGTTGCCCTCGGCGATTTTACGGTAGTAGTCCACCACCTGGTGATGCGGCGTAAACCGCGTACCCAGCGGATATCCCAGGAATTCGGATGGAGTGGGCTGCGCATACGCGGACAGCAGCGAACAAGTCAGGAAAAACGATAAGATGGCAGACTTCATATAAGCTCAGTATCCGGCTAAGATAGGGAAAAAGCGTTATCGCGGAAGGGGCCCATTACCGGGAAAATATCCGTATTTTGGGTGAAAACGGCTTAACCTATGCGTTCCTTATGGATCTCCCTGTTGTTGCTGCTGACCCTTACTTCCACGGCACAGATCAACCCGTATCAATATTCCATCCGCAAGTACATGGAGGCGAAACGCTTCGCGGTATCGAGCGCGCACCCGCTGGCCAGCGAAGCCGGGGCGGAGATCATGCGCCAGGGCGGCAACGCGGTGGATGCGGCTATTGCCGTGCAGCTGGCGCTGGCGGTCGTTTATCCTGGAGCGGGGAATCTGGGCGGCGGGGATTCTTCGTAGCCCGGCTGGCAGACGGCAGGACGGTAGCCATCGACTATCGCGAGAAGGCCCCGGGCGGGCGCACCGCGATATGTACCGATTCCGCCGGCAACCCGGTAGTCCGCCGCTCTTTAGATGGCCACCTGGCCGCCGGAGTACCCGGAACGGTAGCGGGGCTCGTGGCCTCTCAGGCTTATGGCCGGCTGCCGTTGGCAAAGCTTGCCGCCCCGGCTATTGCGCTGGCGGAAAAAGGCTTTGCCATCACCGCGCATGAGGCCGATGGGCTGAACCGGTTACGAGAGGCATTTATCCGCCTCAACACCCGGCCCGTCGCCTTCGTCAAAGATACTCCCTGGAAGGAAGGCGATACCCTCGTGCAAAAGGACCTCGCCAATACCCTGCGCCGCATAGCGAAGAAAGGCATGAAAGGATTCTATGCCGGCGAAACGGCCCGCCTTGTGGCGGAAGAGATGCAGAGGGGCGGCGGCGTCATTACAGCCGCCGATATGGCCGCTTATAAGGCGGTCACCCGCAAGCCGGTGGAATTCATGTTCCGGGGTATACCGTCATCAGCATGCCCCTCCCCAGCAGCGGCGGCATCGGGTTGCAACAGATGCTCGGCATGGTGGATGAGCTACAGCTGGAGAAATATCCTTTCCACTCCCCGAAGCGGTGCAACGCATGATAGAAGCGGAGCGCAGGGCATATGCGGACCGGGCGGAGTACCTGGGTGATCCCGATTTCGTGAAAGTGCCCACAGCGCAATTGACCGATAAAGCTTACCTGCAAAAAGAATTGCGGATTTCACGGCAGGCAGGCCTACGCCCAGTATCGGCGTTAAGGCCGGCGGGCCGTTCGAAAGCATGGAAACGACGCACCTCAGCGTGGTAGACGCCGAAGGCAATGCAGTGTCTGTCACCACCACGCTCAATGGCGGCTACGGCAGCAAAGTTGTGGTTGGCGGCGCGGGGTTCCTGCTCAACAATGAAATGGACGACTTCTCTGTGAAACCCGGTGCGCCCAATATGTACGGCCTGTTGGGCACCGAAGCCAACGCCATCGTTCCCGGCAAACGGATGCTAAGTTCCATGACGCCCACCATTGTGCTCAGGAATGGAAAGCCTTACCTGGTAACCGGAACGCCCGGCGGCTCCACCATCATCACTTCGTTATTCCAAACATTGGTCAATGATATTGTATTCGGACTGGATGCTAAAGCAACCGTGAACGCCCCTAAATTCCATCATCAATGGTGGCCGGACGAAGTGCGCATAGAAAAGGAATTCCCGGACAGCACGCGCATCGCGCTGGAGAGGATGGGGTATACCGTCAAAACGGGGGCGCCCTGGAGCCGTACGGAACTGCTCCGCATAGCGGACGGCAGGATCGAAGCGGTGGGCGACTGGCGGGGAGACGACAGCGTGGCAGGGGAATAAATTCGTACATTTAATCCTTCAACAAAACGCTCACGTATGAGACTCTACCGGACAGTGCAAAGAAAAGATTGCTCTCCTACAAGGAACTCGCCGAGAAAACCCTCGCGCAGCTCGACGACCAGCAGATCCACTGGCAGCCCGCAGGGCAGCCCAACAACATTTACATCATCGTCAAACATATGAGCGGCAATATGTTGTCGCGCTTTACCGATTTTCTCACCAGCGACGGCGAAAAGCCCTGGCGCCAGCGCGACGCCGAATTCGAAGACGATGCGCCGGAAGCTACCAAAGCAGCGATGCTGGAATTGTGGAATAAGGGATGGGACTGCCTCATACATGCCATCGACAGTTTACAGGAAGAAGACCTCGGCAAAACGGTCTACATCCGCACGGAGCCCCATACGGTGATGGACGCGCTCAACCGTCAACTCTCCCACTATCCTTATCACGTAGGCCAGATCGTATACCTGGGCAAGATCATGCGGGGCGAAGGTTGGGAAAGCCTGTCCATTCCCGTGGGGCAATCCAGTCAATTCAACGAAGCAAAAGCAGCAGGTAAATGAATAAAACGATCCTCTTTTTCGCGGCCATGCTGATGCTGGCCGCCTGCAATTCGGGCAAAACGAATGCGTTGCTACAGCACAAGAAATGGAAAGTCTACGACGTGACCGTTCCCGCCGGCACGGCGTATAATCACGTGCAGGCCACGCAGGCGAAAGACTTCAAAGAAGGTTATTACAGCGACGCCTATTACCAGTTCTTCGACAACGGTCTGTTCATCGCCACCATAGCCGGTGTGCCGGACAGCGGGAAATACACCCTGCTCAGCGATGGCAAGATCATTTCGGTGACGGCGCCAGCGGCAACCGTAAAGCAGAACACCTGGTGGAAGTGGTGAAACTGACCGAAGATGAATTTGATATGAAAGTGAATACCGGCGAATATTATTTTGTACTCCGTACCCGGAAACAATAACATGATCCAGATCACAGACAGCATGCCCGGCAGAACCGTTGTGTGCGATGGCCGGGAGTATCTCTTCTTCTCCGGCTTCTCGTACCTCGGGATGCACGCCTCCCCTTCTTTCCGGCAATGGCTGGCGGAGGGACAGGCGCAGTTTGGAAGCGTATACCCCAGCAGCCGCATCGGCAACCTGCAGTTAAGGCTCTACGAAGAACTGGAGCATTCGCTGGCGGTCCATACGGGCCAGCAGGCGGCCGCCTGTTTCTCATCGGGCTACCTGTCCGCACAGGCCGCCCTTACCTGGGCCGTAACGAAAGGGAAGCCTTTATACGCCCCGGGCGCCCACCCCGCCCTTCGGTATCCAGGAGCCGTAGTGACTGCGGGGAATTGGCAGGACTGGCTGGAAACGACGGTAGACATGCTCAACCGCGAACCCGACAACTCCTACGTCCTCTTCAGCGATGCGGTAGATCCGCTGCGTGGCGAAGTGCATGATTTCGGGGCGCTGGCCAGGTTACGGCGCAAAGCGCTCGTACTGGTAGACGATTCTCACGGGCTGGGGTTTTAGGACCGAAAGGAGAAGGCATTACGTCCATGCTGCCGGAATCCGAAGGAGCCAGATACCTAATTACCGCTTCGCTGGCGAAGGCTTATAGCCTGGAAGGCGGCGTGGTGGCGGGACACGCGGCAGACATTGCGGGCATCCGCAGGCTCCGCTGTTTACTGCCAGTACGCCTCTCATTCCGGCCAATGCATATACCTGGCTAAAAGCGGGAAATGCCTTCGCGGAGGCGCGCCGCATACTCCGCGGCAATATCACCGCACTGGAACGGATGACGGGCGCGATCGACGAAATTTACCATGCGCATGAATTACCGGTATTCGTCCTGGATGATACATCCGAAGCCGTGTATACCTGGCTCCTGTCCCGCGATACGCTCATTTCCTCTTTTGCGTACCCCGATCCGCAAGGGGACCGCGTTAACCGCATCATCCTCTCCGCCCTGCATACGCCCGACGATCTCGATATGCTGGCGGCGCAACTTGTCCAATATTACGACCACACATAAAGACACCCTTCCATGTTCAAAAAGACAGTTCCCTTTTTATCCCTGCTGCTGATGACGATACTACCCGCCTTCGCACAGCAATCCCTCCTATACAAGATCTCCGGTAACGGCCTCCCGCAGCCTTCCTATGTGTATGGCACCATGCATATGATTTGCCCGCAGGATTTCCGGCTCTCAGACCGCCTGACCAAAGTGGCCAGGGCAGCCAATGTGCTATACCTGGAAGTAGATATGGACGACCCTTCCCTGCTGCTGACCATGGGTATGCTTATGCAAGACCAGACGCCTGGTTATGCTTTGGAGAAAGCGTTTCGACCGCAGGACTTCCAGCGGCTGAAAAAGTATATGAACGACAGCCTGCAGCTGGATATCGAGAATTTCAGGCAAATGAAGCCCCTCGTGATACAGGCGCTTTTCGCCGCCCGGCTGCTGCCCTGCAAAAACCTGCATCATCGGAGCAGGCGCTGATGGACATCGCCAAGTCGCTGAACAAGCCTGTAGAAGGATTGGAGACCGCGGAAGACCAGGTAAAAGCTTTCGATAAAGTACCCGATTCCACCGAAGCCAGGGGCATCATGGAATTTTTAGACGACCTGCCTAAACAACGGGCGATATTACAACAACTGATAAACGCCTATAAAAAGCAGGATGTAGCGGCGCTGCACGAACTGGTTATCGCTACCGAAGATTTTGACCGGGACGCCATGTTATACCAGCGCAACCGCAATTGGATCCCTGTCATGGAAAAGGCCATGAAGAAAGACCTGGTGCTTTTTGCCGTAGGAGCCGGGCACCTGGGTGGCGACCAGGGTGCTGGCGCTGCTCCGGAAAAAGGATATAAAGTAGAGGCGGTAACGCAATAATACCGCAATTTGTCAATTACCAACCGGGTTCATCACGTAAAAGTGCCTGTTGGTGTATCGGATTTCCGGCCGGGAGGTAGCCGGTATAAGTTTGCATCATCAAATTCAGCGTATGCAAACCATTCTAACCGCTATCTTTTCAGCAACTATTCTTTCAGCAGCTCCTTCCGCCATTGCGCAGCAAAAGAAAGACTCTATCCCTGCCCCTTCCGTCAAGCAGCTTCAGACCCATCAGGTAACCAGCAGCGCCCCGCCTGTAACCATGCAGGGCGGCACCATGATCGTCAACGTCGGGAAATCCGTGACCGCCGCCGGCTCCAACGGCTGGGACGTGGTCACCAAATCTCCCGGCGTACTGACGGACAATAACAATAATCTCCAGCTCAACGGAAAACCTGTCACCGTATATATAGACGGGCGGCCGGCACGCCTTTCGGGCGATGATCTCAAAACCTCCTGTCGGCCACCGCAGGCAGCAATATCGACAAGATCGAGCTCATGAGCATGCCCAGCGGCAAGTACGACGCGCAGGACGGCGCTATTATCAACATCAGGCTTTTCAAGCCCAAAGACCTGGCACCAACGGCAACCTGACCCTCACCGGCGGTTTCGGGCGCTACCTCCGCACCACGGAAGGATTCACGCTCAACCACCGCAGTAAAGGGCTGAACTTATATGGCGGATATGATCACATTTACGCCAAAACGTTCACCCATAACACTAACGACCGCCTGTATACAGATGGTTATGTGCTCACCGAAAGCGACTACAACCGCGAGAACAAGAACACCCACAACCTCCGCGCCGGGGCGATTACGACCTGTCAAAGAAATCCTCCGCGGGGTGCTCCTGAAAAGCATGTTCAACAAACGCGACCGCCTGGGCGACAATTACACCACTCTCCCCGACTCGATCTTCCGGCAGGGCGCCACCGGCACCCAGCGCCTCGTAAACCCCAGCGTGAACGCCTACTTCCGGACCGCCAGCCCCAAACATAAAAATGAGCTGACGGTAAACGCCGACTATTTCAACCACCGCAAAGACTGGGACGATCAGTTCGCCGGGCAGTATTATTCCCTGAAGGAAGATGTCATCGGGTCATCCACACACATCCGTAACTACACCGAATCCGACATCGACCTCTATTCCCTCAGCGCGGACTATACCCAGCAATTTAAAGCGTTCAAACTGGAAGCGGGGCTTAAATCCACTTACACGGAAACCGACAACGATATGCGCTGGGAATCTATGGAATCCGGCAAATGGGAAAACGACCCCAATAAAACGAACCACTTCATATACAAGGAAAATGTGAATGCTGCTTACGCCGGCGTCAGCAAAACCGTAAAGAAATGGACGTTCAGCGCCATGCTGCGCATGGAGCACACCAACGCCAAAGGGAACAGCCTGACCATCGATCAAAAGTTCTCCCGCGATTACGTACAGCTATTCCCCAGCGCTTCCGCCTCCTATAACATGAGCCAGAAGGACCAGTTCAGCTTTAGCTACCGCAGGAGCATCAACCGCTTCGGGTTCGATATCGTAAACCCTTTCATCACCTACGTCAACGCCTACAGTCTCCGCCAGGGCAACCCGGACATCAGGCCGATGCTTTCCCAGGCCGTACAGGCCACCTGGAGCCATAAGTACCAGCTGTTCACCACCATCGCCTTCACCCGTATGACCGACAACCTGAGCATGGTCTTCCGTCAGGATCCGGTGACCAAGGTGCAGATCATGAGCTTCGACAACCAGACCAACTTCAACCTGGCCTACGCCAACGTGGTATGGGTGAAGCCCGTTACTCAAAATACGTACCACCCTGACCGTTACAGGGCTTTACCTGGCGTAAAAACAGTGATGGACGGGATCGATTATAACAAGAACAGCGTAACCGCCTTCGCTAACATCCAGAACAGCTTTACCCTGCCCAAAGGCTTCACCGCAGAGCTGAATGGTAACTTCCGCGGGCCGCTCATGGCAGGATACGCGGTACTGAAGACGCAGGGCAACGTAGACCTGGGGTAAGCAAAGCCATCCTCAAAGGCGCCGGCTCCTGAAACTGGCGGCGGTCGACATCTTCAATACTAACCAGATGCGCTATAAAGTATTATATGCCAACATCAATAACCTGGGACGGATGAACATGGACACGCGCGCCGTGAACCTGACTTTCAACTACCGATTCGGGAACAAGAACGTGAAAGCCGCCAAAACGCGGAAGAACGCCATCGAGACCGAATCGGGACGAACATCCACGCAACAGGGCTTTTAACCATTTAACCGGAAAGCCCCCGCATGGGGCTTTTTCATCTTATTTTCAGTATTTTCGAACGAAAGCACACCTCGCTCATGTTATTGGACCGTACCAGCCAGTTTTTTAAAACCGAATGGAGAAGGATATTGATCCTCTTTTCCGTCGCTTTCGTCTGGAACATTATGGCCTTCCTCTTTATCTACACGCTGGACCCGGACCTGACCAACAGTGCATACGAGAAATTCGGAGGCGTATGGATGACGATGTTCAGGTCAATTATTGAATTCACTATTACGTATTACGTCCTCATTTACCTGGCCTGGCTCCCTGCTCTGCAAAAAAATAACTGGGGCAGATTCTTCCTGGTAATATTCCTGCTTTTTGCTGTAAAAGTGGGTTACTCCATGCTGTACGAATACGCCAAAACGGTCTACGAAGTCAGGGGACGCCAGCAGGATAAGGTCATGAAGTTTATGTCGGCCAACAAGTTCCTGGTGTTTTCGCTGACAACGATCTTCACTTATCTCTTTAACCTGGCCATCACTTTCGTAGTGGCCGTCTTTATGCACTTCAGCCGGCGGGAGAAGCTGCAGAAGGAGCTCGAAAAGCAAAAAATGGACGCTGAGCTCAGCGCCATCAAATACCAGATCAACCCGCATTTCCTGTTCAATTCTCTCAGTTTCATCTATAGCAAAACGGTGCCCCTCAGCGAGGAAGTCTCCAATGCCGTCCTGCTCCTGTCCGATATCATGCGGTATGCCCTGGGCAAGGAAGAAGACGCTGAAGGAAAGGTTGCCCTCACCAAAGAGATCACCCATATGAAGAACGTGATCGAGATCAACCAGATGCGGTTCAATAACAAACTCAGCATCCAGTACAGCGAGCAGCTGGACAATCCCGCCGCCCGCATTGCGCCGCTGATCCTTATCACCCTCGTGGAAAACGCCTTCAAGCACGGCGATCTCCTCGACCCGGCCAATCCACTCGTCATCCGTACCGAGGCAGACGATAAGCGTATCCGCTTCTATATCGGCAACAAAAAAGAAAGGGCCCAAGGAGCTATCGACCAGCATCGGCCTCAATAACGTACGCCAGCGGCTGCAGCTAACCTACCAGGGCAAATCCAATTTCACCATCAACGAAACCGAGCATTTCTATACGGCCGAACTGATCATACAATTGCAGAAAAATGATTAATTGCATTATTATCGACGACGAGCAGCACGCGATCGACCTGCTGACGCACCACATCCGTCAGACGCCTTTTCTCAACCTCCTCTACTCCACCACCGACCCGCTGGAGGGCCTGCAGTTATTGCATCAGCACAAAGTCGACCTCATCTTCCTGGACGTGCAAATGCCGTCTATGACAGGGATCGACTTCATTAAGACCATCAACGGAAATGCAAGGTCATACTTACTACTGCCTATAGCGAATATGCCATGGAAGGGTTTGAAAATGAAGTTGTGGACTACCTGCTTAAACCCATATCCTTCGCCCGCTTCATTAAAGGCGCCCAGCGGGCGTTGAGCCTCATTCAACCAGCCACTCCCCGGTAAAGGAAGAATCTGATTTCATTTTCGTGAAAACGGAGCAAAAGGGTAAGCTCATCAAAATAAATATCAAGGATATCATTTTCATCGAAGGACTAAAGAACTACGTAAAGATCCACGCCCGGAGCGGCGAAAAGATCATTGCGCTGCTGAACATGAAGGATCTGGAAGAGCGCCTTCCGGCCGGGGAGTTCGTGCGGACGCACAAATCCTTCCTGCTGGCGACCGGCTTTATCCGGATGATCGAAGGAACCTCGTGCACCTGGACCATTCCGAAGAAAAAGTACCCGTGGGCGATACCTACCGGGAGCCTTTCATGAACCTCATGAAAGATAAGATCATGACCAATAAGAAATAATCCCCCTTTTTATTATAAATCCAGGATATTATATTTGTTAACCTGCCAAATGCAGCATATATCCCGAATCGACCCAATCTAAATTTGCTATGAAAAAGACAATTATCCCCTGCTCCTGGGCTGTGCGCTTACAGCCAGCGGCCAGACGCCCGAACAATGGAAATCCGTCAGTACGGCCGTGGATCCGGCTTCCCAAAAATCCATCGACGCGATCGTGCACCGTATAGGCGACAAGCGCGTGGTAGCCATCGGCGAAGAAACGCACGGCACTGGCGAATACATTACATTCCGCCATGCCCTTACCAAAAGACTGATCGAGAAAGAAGGCTTCACAATGGTCATTCTCGAAAACCCGCATGAAGACATGGTAAAGCTGCAGGCCGATTTCGGCAAAGTTCCGCTGGATACCCTCATGCGCCGGCACCTTTTCGAGATCTACCAGACAGCCGAGATGAAAGCGTTCCTGCAATGGGTATTGACGGAGGCTAAAAAGGTAAGCCCATCCGGCTGGGCGGTTGCGACGATAGCTTCCGTGATATTACGCCCGGCATCATCAAAGAACGCCTGGCCCGTTTCCAAAATAAAGCCCTCAACGAAATGTTGGATGAATACGCGCTGCGCAGCAGCATGAATTCCAGGCAGTATTTCGCGCTTCCGGGCGTTAAAAGGATCGTCAACTCCGGAAAGTTTGGCGGCGGGTACGATGGTATGATGGAGTTGTACGACCTGGTTCACAAGATCGACAGCGCTTACCGTACCCTGCCTGAAAATGATAAGCTGGTCGACGAGTTACTCTATCATGCCGGCGGATCCTTTACCCAGGCGCCTTTCGCCTTGTACAGGAACATGGGGCTGTCGAGGACTCCATGATGGCGGCACGTGTTAATTACCACGTAAAAGAACAGGGTGTGAAAGCGGTTGTATGGGCCCATAATGCGCATATCGCAAAGAAACCCATTATAGAAGACGTAGGCAGGATGGGTGAATTGCTCGACCTGACTAATCCCGGCAAGTTTTTCAATATCGGGCTTAATTCCGGCGATGGGTCCTACACTTACATTAAAACTTTGAACATCAACGCAGACCATAAGTTCCGCGACTCCGCCTTCCACACCCAGCTGTTGCCGCTGAAGGCGGAATCCTGGAATGCGGTCATGGTACAACAGTCTAAAAAACATACCTTTTACGATTTCAGCCGGTTGCAACCCGCCGACAAATCTGTATTCCAGGAACCGAAGCTATACCGTTTCGTTGGATATAATGCAGAAAGATCCGCGGATGGTTCGTATTTTAAGACGGCGCCGGCGTTGCTGTATGATGCTGTGTTGTTCTACCCGGTCACCCATCACACCCAACACTTATTCTGATGTTTAAAAGGACCGTCATTTCCCTCTTGTGCCTGTTGCTGATGCGGCAGGCTATCGCCCAACCAGTCATGGATAGCACCGGTATCTCCCGCGCCGCGCTCGGATACTACCTGAGCCGCGCCGTCACGATGGCCGAGTTCCTGTCTGTTGACCCTTACGGAAATGACGGTCCATACCCTATAAAGAAGACGACATCAGGCTCATCCGTCATATCGGGGCCAAGTTCATTGGTCGGGCTATATACCGCTGGGGAGGAGAAACCGATCTGGCTAAACGGGATTTCCTCGACAAAGCAAAGTCGCTCATGGACCGGGTGCATGCTTTTGACAGGGAAGTGATCTTCCAGGCGGCGGTGTTTGAAGCGGTCTCCTGGAAAGCGGATAGCATTGCCGTTCCGGCATGGGCGTTTACCGCGCTGGGATTGCCTGTAGAGCAACGGAACTTCCGGTATGGGGAGATGCTGAATCAAAAGGCATCTTCGTAGATCATTGGGGAAAGGGCAATAGCGTGCCCGACATTACAAGGACGGAATCCCAGCTATGGCTGATGTTCCTTTGTGGCACGTATATCCGGCTAGGTTGCGAAGCCCTTCATATGGGACAGGTGAACCTGATGGGCATGGCCGATCACGACTGGGAAACCTGGGACGCTTTCCTGCAAAAAGTAAGAGCCTTCGCCCGCAAGGAATCCAGGCGCGGCTGGGTGTTGCTGGATGCGCATACGCCTCACGGCGGACTGGTCGCCAGAGGCAAAAGCCTGCTGGACTTCAATTCCTTCCCCCTGCGAATTAAAGAAATACCGGAAAAACCGCAACAAGGCATATTACAAGTAGGCTATCTCGATGCCTTGTTCGGTCGCAGCAAAGGGTGCATGACACCTTCCGGCTGGCAATGCGAATCCCTCCCGTATTTGGTCGAGTTCGATAATTTCGGCATCAGCCGCTCACCGGGCGTAGCTGATACGGCTTCACATTTTATCTGGGGTATGATGAGATCTCATGGTTCTATTTACAGCCTGAGGTTTACCGGAATCAATGGCTACGGTATGCATACGACTGGCTGAAAGCGCATGATACCAATGGGTTCCTTCAAATGCCCGTATCCCGGATCGTTACATTGGGCCGTGGCAAGCCAGGGCCCGCTTCCGCGGCAATACCAACTCGCCTGCCTGCCCTGAGGGCCGTGGCGTCGAGGAGACGATCCGCGGCATCTGGAATAATCGCTAATATAAGAGTTCCCACAGGCCCCAGGCGGCCAGGGCGCCTGCTGCCGTATTCAACAGATTCACGGCATCGTTGCGGATGATTCCGTCTCTTTCGAGTGAGGCGCCGAGCACCGAATCGGTCAGGTTGCCAATGGTCCCGGCAATTATGATGATGGAGGCGCCTGTCCATCCCCGCCAAATCCCATATAAATTATAACTATAACGGCGGAGGCAGCGATACCTGCCAGGGTACCTTCTGCGGAGATGACGCCGTCGAGGCCGTTAGTATCTTTGCGTAAGGTCATGATATTCCAGAACCGTTTGCCGTACAACGTCCCTAGCTCGGAAGACACCGTATCCGCTGATGCGGAGGCCAGGGCGGCAGCGAGCATCAGAGGGTAAGGGATGCCGCTAATCGGGGCGGCAAAGATCAGCAGCGACAGGAAGGCAGCGACGCCCCATTGGCGAAGACCTGCCCGGCGTTGCGGGGCTGATGCGCATCCCCCTGCGGGCCTTGCGGGATTTGCCATGTGCCGTGGCCAGAACGCCCATGGCAAAGAAGGCCAGGAGCATGCTCATGCCCATGTATCCGCTTCCTGTGAAAACGATGATGCCTGTAAACCAGGCGGACACGGCGGCGGGCCGGGTTAGCTTACCAGGCGCCAGGCGGCAGTGGCGCCTGCACCAAGCGCAAGGATGATAAGGAAATATTCCAGCATAACGGCAAAGGTACTTTTTACGGAAAAAGGCCACCTCCTTGCGGAAGCAGCCTTCTCCGATCAAATGGATCGTCAAGGAAAAACGTTATAGCGGTTTACGCGTTAGGTTCGTCATCTTGATTGTAATGGTGTAATGACCCCGTTTGTGCAGGCGCTGAATGAAGCGCGGGTTGGAGTGGTACCCGTTGCTGGCCGGATTATCATAAGTGATGGCATCCGCCGCAATGCGATAGTATACGTTGAAGCCGTTGCCTGCGCTTTGCAGCGGAAAGGCAATTGCGCGATGTAGAATTCCATTCTGTCATCGAACAGTTCAGGCTTGATGGTGTAGGTATCGAACGTTTGCAGCCAGGTGGCGCCGTTGGGTCGCTTGAGAATTTCACCACGCTTGGGGTTGAAGGCATTACCATTCTTGTCGACAAACTTCAGCGTAAGGCTGGAGTTCACGGCGGAGTCCCACTTAATGTCAATCGTATAGGAGCCAGGCACATAAGGACGGGTGATGGATTCTGCACCCTGTTTCATCAGCGTATTAGAAAACGCGCCGTTCATGGCGGCAAGATCCTGGAACGCGATGGTATCTTTCAGAATAAATTCCCGAATTTCGGGAACACCTTAGTGGCCTTTACATTGGAAATCTCCATATCGAAGATATAGTGACCGGAAGGCAGCTGGGATGTGGTGTAGTTGGAATAGATCTGGCCGCTGGTAGGCTCGATGTTTACCGGGTAGGCGTCCACCATCTGCATTTTGGCCATAAGGCGTTCCTTGGTGGTGTCCTCGATGAAGTTCAGGGCAGCCTTCCAGGTCTGCATGGGGAACTTTTTCAGGAACAACTCGTCCACGTTCTTGCCGGTGGCTTTTTCGTATACGTGCAGCAACTTGAAGGTCATGGGCCGCGTAGAGCCATCCGGGTTCACCCCGATGCCGCGGAACTCCCATCCTTTCGGGATCACGGAAGGATTCACTTCATAGTACAGCCGGTCGCTGAAGAAGCCGACCTCATCTTTTTACAGGCGCCCAGCAAGGTCATTGCCGTGAGGCCTGCCAGAATATATTTACTTGAAAATAGCTTCATGTTGATGTGTCATTAATTGTTACCGAAATACAGGGTAGGCTTATTGCTCTCGAAGCCATCGGGGTTCTGCAGTACGAACAGCATACCAGTGTTGGTTACGAGACCGGAAGTCTGACAGTAGGTTTCCAGGGCGCCGATGCGATAGTACACGATACGGGGTAGATCCCTGCATTCGGATTATAGCCATATTCTTCCTTCTTCACTTCACGATAAGATATATCGGCACTTACTCCCGGGAAAGTAGTAGGGAAAGTCTGCCGGTCTTCTTTTAGCGCACTGTAAGGCAGCGCGCGTTTTACGATGTGAATGCGGATAGAATCCCGGAATCCCTGGAGATCATACTTGATCAGGAGTCGATGGTATATTTCAATCGTGCGTCTGCCGCCTGCACTTTCGTGTTGCGGGCGGTTACCAGTGCCTGGATATGGTAATCCGTTGGTGCGAAAAAACTGATGCCGCTTTCGTTGATGACATTCTGGATGCCTGCTTTATCCACCAGCATGCACAGCGTGTCGAACAGGGGATTTTTACGGAGATAGTCCAGCGTAGACATATCCACTTTGGGATTATGCGTCTGGCCGCCTACGATGTGATCGTCTTTTTTGCAGGCGGTCATGAAAATGCCGGCCGCAATGATCATTAATCCAAGTATCTTTTTCATGAGCATGTTTTTTAGTGGGTGGCCCAGTAATAGTTTTGAGTGAGTTTGTCGTTCGTCGGTTTCAGGGTACGCATATTTACCGGCCAGTAGTACCCTTTCTGCGTCCAGCGCTCGCCGGCATAAGCATTCAGCTTTTTAGCAGGAAACCCGTGCGGATGAGGTCAAAGAAGATGGACCCTTCGCCTACGAGCTCGCGGCTTCTTTCGTCGACCAGGAATTCCTTCACGGTTCCGTCCTGTGTCGGGTCATAATGAAGGCCTTTACGGGTATCGATCACGAGATTGGCGGCAGTCAGCGCATCCGCCTCGCGTCCCAGGTTGGCCAGCGCTTCGGCTTTGAGGAGCATGATATCTGCGAGGCGGAACATCACCAGGTTGTTATTAGCGAATTCGCCGGTGAAGTTCTTCGGGTCGCGGAAGGTCCGGTTGCTGTATTTGATAAGAACGGCTTTTTTGGCCGGAAGCGTCGATTCTACGTAATACCAGCTGCGATAGCGCAGATCATTCACGGTATCGCGGTACAGCGGATCGGGATAATCGGCCAGGTTGGCGTCGTCCTTAAACAGGCGGGGATAATTGAGCACATTAGTGCCGTTTCCATTCACTGTTACCGGGTATTGCAACACTGAGTTGAAGAAGTTGCTGGATTCATCGAAGGTCGCATTATAGAGCATGTTCAATTCGAAGATAGACTCCTGTGAACCGCCCAGCCAGAGACTATACAGTTCCGCCGGGGTGGTTGCGAGGAATAATCGCCCGAATTGATTACTTCGTCCGCCGCGGCAAGCGTAGTGGCATAGTCGTGCTGCCATGCCGATACGTGGGCCTTTAATGCATAAGTCGCATTTTTACCAGCTCTCACAGGGCTTTCCGGATGGAGGCCACCGCCGAGCAGCTTGATGGCACTGTCGATATCCTGACGGATCAGTTTGAGCGCTTCTTCGTCTGTACTGCGGGCGATACTTGGAGGATTATCCAGTTCACTTTCCTGGAGGGGCCTCATTCGCATTACCGGCTCACCCCAGACGCGCAACACCTGGAAATAGGAGAAAGCGCGAACGAAAATGCCTCTCCGCGCAGTTGATCGCGACGGGAAACGTCCCTGCCAGCCGCTTTCCGGGATGGTGGGGATCTTCTCTAATGCCAGGTTCGCCTGGGCAATGGCGTCGTAGTAGCGCGACCAGTCCCACAGTTGATCTTCCAGGTAAGGAACGTATCCAAAACGGAAGTTCCCGGATTTCAGCAGCGTTGCATAATTCCAATCTGCGTTTTTATAGATATCGGCCACCATATCGCCGAAAATGAAATACGCGCTGCCATACCGCACTGCATTGCGCAGCAGATGGTAGGAAGACGCCACCGACTGATCGGCAGCCTTTTCGTTCACCCAGAAGATCTCGTCATACGAGTTATTGATGGGCGCTTCGTACAGATACTTCCTGCAACCCGGCGCCGTTGCCAGCAGGGCGAGCAGGCAGATATATAAGTAAGTTCTTTTCATTGCTGTAGATTTCATGATTTCCATTAGAATTTAACGTCAACGCCCAGCGTGAATTTGCGGGGATCGGGTATCCAGAACCATTGTACACGCCAAAGGCGTTTACCTGCTCAGGATCCGGCACATTGCCATCGTGGATCAGGAAAAGTTGTCTGCCATACCATATACCCGGATATTGGCGATCTTCAGACGTTTTGTGATCGAGTTCGGAATCATATACCCCAGTGAAATGAATTTCACTTTCAGGTATGAGCCGTTTTCGTTGAACATCGTCGAGAAAGGCAGGAACTGGTAGAAGTAAGTGTACGGCGTCATAGACGGATAATCCGCAACATATCCTTCACCTTGTTTAGACAGTTCGGAAGGCCTCCAGTAGTTCAGGCGGTCCAGGTTAGGCATACGGCGGGCGGCAAATTTGAGGGCGCCGGCGCCGAAGGTGTTATCCAGCTCACGGGAAGCCTGGATGTTGATGATGTCGCGGCCGAGGGTAAAGGTGGTGGCCACGCTGAGGGTCCAGTTCTTGTACTGGAAGTCGTTCACGAAACCTCCGGTCACTCTCGGGTTGGGATCACCGGTTGCCTGCAGGTCGCCATAGGGGTCGCCGCGGTCTTCGTCTGACCATACATCCCAATCACCGTTAATGTCGTACCAAATGGGATAACCTGGTTGAACACGGTAGTTGCCCTTAAAGTAAGTCAGCAGCGTACCGTTGGCGGGATTGAAGGGAATCTGGTTGAATTGGTTGTACACGCCGCCATATACCATCTGCGACATGATGTAGGTGGGCTTACCCACGGTGTATTCGCGCTGAACGCCATAGCTGTCTGTACGGTAGAACGTTTTGTTGTTATACGGCAGCTTCGTGATGCGGTTCTGGTTGAAGGAGAAGTTCAGGTTGGTATTCCACTTCAGTTTAGAGCGGTCCGGCAGGTTCTTGGTGATGATGGTTACCTCCAGGCCACGGTTACGCACGTTAATGTCGTAGTTCGCGGTCAGCTTGTTATAACCGGCCCAGAAAGGCATTTCGAAAGTGTTAAAGTCACGGCCCGAAAGTTTATCGTAATAGTCAACGGTCAGGTTGATGCGGTTGTTCTTAAACAGGAAGGTCTCGAAACCGATATTGTATTGACGGCTGCTGGACCAGGTAAAGTTCTTCTTGGTAATACCGTAACCCAGATCGTAGTCGGGCTGATAAGCAGGCGTGCCGTTATAGTAGCCGGGGATGGTGAAACGGTTATAGGGAGCATAGAACTCGGAGAACTGCTCACCGGAAGTACCGTAGCTACCGCGGATCTTGAAGTAGTTCGTGATGTGGGAAAGCGGCCTGAAGAATTTTTCTTCTGAAACTACCCAGCCACCGCCGAAGGAATAGAATTTACCCCATTTGGAATCCGGGCCGAAGCGCGAAGAAGCGTCTGCGCGCCAGCTGGCGGAGAAAAGGTATTTCTCTTTGAAATCATACTGTAGCTGACCGATCCAGGAAAGCAGACCGGATGCGCTGTAGTCGGAATAAACCGTTTTGTCGTTCTGGGCCACGTTGCCGATTACCTTGATATCATCGCTGGGAGATTTCTGCCCTCACCGCCAACTTTATTGGCGATATCGCGCTGGAAGCTCTGACCGGCTGTCACGTAGAAGTGATGGTCTGTTGCAACGTTCAGGCGATAGCTGAGGGTATTATCGAGGTAATAGGTGTTATATCCTGAGTTGGAAGATGTGGCAAGATTGACGCCATCAGGGTCCAGGTCGGAAGGCCGGAAGTAGTCGCGGCGGTTATTGCTTACGTTGGCAGAACCCATGAAGCGGTATTCCAGGCCTTTCACGATTTTATAGGTGAGGCCGAGCGAAGCCGCGATCTGGTCATTGATGTTGATGTCGCGCAGCTTATCGTATTGGTCGGTATAAGCTTTCACCATTTCAGGCGAAACATACATCAGGGAAGACGGCAGGGAATGCAGCTCGATAGGGAGCGGTGATTCCGCGCGGTCTTTACCCAGGCCGCGTTTGCGGTCCATCCGGCTGAGGCTCAGATTGGTATAACCGCTGATCTTGTCGTTGAATTTGAAGTTGATGTTGCCGCGCAATGCATAACGGTTGAAACCGCTGTTGCGCACCACGCCATCCTCACTGTAGTAGTTAGCGGAAATGCGATAATTCACGTTCTCCGTACCATTGCTCACGGAGAAATCGCCATTGCGGAGGTTCCCGCTGCGCAGGAACATGTCCTGCCAGTCTACCGCGTTGTTGTAGGAAGGGTTGAGGCTGTCCGTCAGCATCACCGGGAGGTTTCCCTGTTGCTGATAGTTGCCGTACTCGCGGAGGATGTTGAGCTTCTGCCTTCTTTCCTCGGAGCCGGTCACGGTTTCGAGGAGGCGGGGCCGGGCCACTCTGCCCTGGTAGTAGTTAAAACGGAACTCCGGGCTACCTATTTTACCACGGCGGGTTTTGATGACGATTACCCCGTTGGCGCCGCGGGAGCCCCAGATGGAAGTAGCGGCGGCGTCTTTGAGCACCTGCATGTCTTCAATGTCGTTCGGGTTGATGCCGGCGATGGAGTTGGTCTGCGTGTTGTCAAAACCCATCATGTCGTCTACGTTTACGGGAACACCGTCGATCACATAAAGCGGGGAGCTGAGAGCACGGGCCTCGTCCATGTTGAGGTTCACCCGGCTGTTACCACGGATCACGAAGGTGTTGCGCACACCGGGCTCACCGGTAAAGTTCTGCACGTTCACCCCGGTTACGCGGCCTTGCAGGAGATTCTCAAAGCTGGGAGCCGGCAGGTTTTCCACCACATCACCTTTTACAGACGAGATAGCGGTAGTAGACGTTTTACGCGTCATGGTCTGGTACCCAACTACCACAACGTCTTTCAGGCTCTGGGCGTCTGCCTGCATCGTAATTCGCAGTACGTCGCGGTCAGCTTTACGACCGTTTTAGCGTACCCCATAAAAGTGAATTCTAATGTACCACCGGCGGTTTTAAGGGTAAGGGCAAATTTCCCCTCGGCGTCAGAGGCGGTACCGTTGTTGGTCCCCGTTTCCCTGATCGAGACACCTGGCAGTGCCTCCCTTTGGCATCCTTCACTGTACCGGACACCTTTCGGTCCTGGGCTAGTGCAACGGCATTCGTCGCCCCTAACAGGACCAACAAAAGAGTAGCTTCTTGGTCATACAATCTTGATTGATAAAATGTGTAACGATGAATAAGTTGCAACGCTGTTCACTATCCGTTGCATACTGTTCAATCGAAAGGTAGATTGTTTAAATATTTGTTAAAAATACCGCCTACTATTCGTGATACTCTCATTACATTTCATCATCCTAAAACGACAACTAAGAAAAAACGAATAAATTAGTTAAGTTAACTATTAAATTATCAACTAGTTATACACCTTCATTTAATTCACTTGTAATTACGATTATTTCGTATTTTAATATACTATCGGTTTGAGATAATTCATCACCAACACAAACATCTTGTCATGACACTAGCATGACTTTCAACGATTAAAGATCATTATCTCCATATCTCCATTTTCCTTAATAGCGGCCCGGTACATACCTGCTGTGTTAAAGGGCATGGCGATACGGCCCTGCTTATCGATCGCGATAAGGCCGCCGTCGCCCCCAAGCGCCGGTACTTTCTTCATAATCAATTCGTTGGCAGCGTCCGCTACGCTCATTCCCTTGTACTCTATGAGGTCGCAAACCGTCTTAGCTACCGAGAGCCTGATGAAATACTCACCCCAACCGGTACACGAAACAGCACAGGTATTATTATCGGCATAGGTGCCGGCCCCGATCACAGGCGCATCGCCTACCCGGCCATATCGTTTGTTGGTCATGCCCCGGTGGAGGTCGCCGCGGCCAGGTTTCCCTGCCGGTCGAGCGCCACGGCCCCCACGGTCCCGAACTTATAATCCCGCATCTCCGCTCCCAGCCTGGCTGCCGTGGCCGTGTCGGCATGATCCAGCTGCTGGCGGGTAGAATCGAGCATGCGGGCGCGTAACAGCCCCTTCCAGCGGTCTTCCGTATAGAAATAAGCGGGATCCACGATCTCCAGCCCGGCTTCCCGCGCAAATGTCTCCGCCCCTTTCCCAGTCATCATCACGTGTTTGCTCCTCTCCATGACCGCCCTGGCCGCAGAAACAGGGTTCCTCACCACGGTAACGCCCGCCACTGCGCCCGCCTCCAGCGTACGGCCGTTCATGATAGCCGCATCCAGCTCATTTTCCCCTCTGCCGTAAATACCGCTCCCTTGCCTGCGTTGAAAAGCGGGCAATCTTCCATCGACCGGACGGCCGCCTCTACCGCATCCAGGTTGGAGCCGCCCCTGCGGATTACTTCATACCCCGCCGTGAGCGAAGTTTTCAGGGCATCCCGGTAGGCTTTCTCTTTTTCGGCGTCAGCTGGGATCTCAATATTGTGCCCGCCCCGCCATGGATGACGAGTACGTATTTGTCCTGTGCCCGGGCCATGCCGCACAGTGCCAGGAGGCAAAAAGTGAATAATAAACGCATTGGCGTGGTTTTCTTCAAATTTATATGTAGCAGATTCAATTGGCAAACATTTTGGTAATGACTATTTTTGCCGGAATAAACTAAACGCTTCCCTGAAAAAACTTCGCAAAATATTGACCATTGCCCTGCTGAGCCTGCTGGGCCTGTTACTCCTCATCAGTATCCTCGTCAATATTCCCGCCGTTCAGAACTTATTAGTGCACGAAGTAACGGCGCGGCTGTCGAAGCAACTCAATACCCGCGTCGAGATCCGCCATGTAAACTTCCGCCTGTTTAACAGCATGCGCCTGGAAGGTACGCTGGTGGAAGACCGGAATAAAGATACCCTCCTTTACGCAGAAGCGCTCCATGTCCGCATCACCGACTGGTTCTTTTTCCAGGAGAAACCGGTGCTTAAATTCGTAGGACTGGAAGATGCGCAGGTCAACCTCCTCCGCCCGCGCAACGACTCCCTCTGGAATTACCAGTTTATCATCGATGAATTCGGGAGCCCCGTGCAACCGGCCAAAAAGCAAAAGACCGGTATCTCCCTGGATCTGAAAAAGGCAGACTTTCGCCGGGTCCGGTTTAATATCGTCGATAAATGGGTAGGCGAGGATATGAACGCTTCCGCCGGCCGTATTTACCTGGACGCCGAACAGCTCGACCTCCTCACCCGTAATATCAGGATCAACGAACTGCTGCTCGATCAGCCAGTATTCGTCATATCCAGCTATCCCGCCAGCCCCTTGCGCAAACGCCGCGCCCCGCTCCCGCGGCCCCTAAACCTGTGCTGGACTCTGCCACGGTGACACCCCTGCGCTGGAATGCCGATAACTGGAAACTCATCGTCAAAAATCTCCAGATCAAAGACGGCGACTTCGGCGTCAATAACCTGGCGGATACAGTTCCATCCACGCCCGGCGAGTTTGACCCCTCGCGCATCCGCTTCTCTAAAATCAACCTGGCCCTCACCAACAGCAGGCTGGTAAAGACAGTATCTTCTCCGACCTCTCACTGACCACCCGCGAGCGCAGCGGTTTCGAAGTGAAAGCCCTGACCGCCAAATTCAAGATGTCGCCCGTTGAAATGGAGTTCAATGACCTCGACCTGGTGACCAACCACAGCCATATTAAAAATTATTATACGATGCAATACGAGGACATGGCCGATCTGAACGACTATGTAGACCTCGTCACCATGAAAGCCCACTTCCGCGGCACCCGCCTCGCTTCAGACGATATCGCGTTCTTCGCCCCACCCCTCTCCTCCTGGGATACCGAGATCCTCGTTAACGGCTCGGTGGAGGGGCCGGTGAGCAACCTCTCGGCAGACAGCATGCAGCTGCAGGGCGGTAATGCCACGCGGTTACGGGGAAATTTCAGCATGAGGGGGCTTCCTTATATTAATGAGACCTATATCGATTTCAACGCCCGCGAGCTTATCACCAGCGGCGCAGATGTCCGCCAGTTCTTCCCTCCACTCAAAGATATTACTGCCGTCCATACGGAACTGATCTCCCGGCTGGCCTTCCAGGGCAGCTTCACCGGGTTCGTCAATGACTTTGTAGCCTACGGTAAATTCCAGACAAACCTCGGCAACCTCGACTCCGACATCAACTTCAAAACCAGTAAAGACGTTCCCGTATACTCCGGGAACATCACCACATACGACTTCGACCTCGGGCAACTGCTCGGCAATACGATCGTTGACCGGGTTACGATGAAAGCCAAGGTGAAAGGCGAAGGCTTCAACTTTACGAACCTTAAAGCCGCCGTAGATGCAGACATCCAGCAGATCGGGCTGTATGGTTACCAGTATCAGAACCTGAAGACAGAAGGCGAGATGAACCGGAAATTCTTCAACGGCGCCCTGACAGTCAACGATCCCAACCTGGACATGGATTTCACCGGAACAATCGACTTTAACAGCCGGCTACCCATTTTTAACTTCTACTCCGAGATACGCAACAGCGACCTGAAAGCGCTCCGCCTCACGGAGGATTCCATCACCCTGCAGGCCAAAGCCGACCTGAACTTCTCCGGCAGCAACATCGATAACTTCGACGGTACCGCCCGCCTTTACGATCTTTCGCTGTTCAAAAACAGGAACCGCGTGGAATTCGACAGCCTTTCCGTATATACCGGTACGGAAAACGGGCTTAAAACACTGAGAGTCAGGGGTAATGAAATAAACGGTTATGTGCAGGGCAGCTATAGCTTTATGGAGCTGCCCAACGCATTTAAGCTATTCCTCAATAAATACTACCCCAGCTTCTTCCAGCAGCCTCCGATGGTAAACGCCGGGCAGGACTTCACCTTCGCGGTTGAGTTTGGGCAGGTAGATAAGCTGATCGGCGCATTCAATGATGATATCAGCGGGTTCAACGGCACACGGATCGAAGGCGCGCTCAATACCCTGACGGGCAACGTGTCTCTCAACGCCACGGTCCCTTCCGCCGCCTACCAGGATTTCGGAGTAAAGAACCTGGTATTGAAATCTACCGGCGACTTCAGCCGCATCAACGTCAGCACCAGCCTGGGAGAAGTTTTATTCCAGGACAGCGTGATGTTCCGCAATCCCCATCCTGGCCAGTTCGGGAAAGACACCTCCCTCATTAAACTGGACCTCCAGGCGGAAGACACCACCTCGCTCAACGGTTTCTATGCGCGGCTGGTTACGGTCGGCGATGGCGTAAAGATCCACTTCCTCAACAGTTCCTTTACCGTCAACGGTAAACCCTGGAACATGATGGCGGGTAACGAAGTGTATTGGAGCCGGGACTTCCTGACCGTCCACAACCTGAAAATTACCAGAAACGACCAGAGCATCACCATCAGCACCAACGAATATAACCCGGATGAATCCCGCTTCCTCGTTAACCTGAAAGACCTGAACCTGGCGGACATCATCCCACATGGGCTCACCAACACGCTCATTGAAGGGCTGGCCAATGGAGATATCAACGTGCATGATCCTTTGGAAAACTAATGGTAGACGCCGATATCCGGACCAGCCAGTTGCGGATCGATAACGACTCCATCGGCCTGGTGCAGTGGAAAGGCGATTATAACCACTCCGACGGACAACTTAATTTCGATGTGGCGGCAGATAATTCACTGGCTAATTTCACGGCTAAAGGCTCCGTGGGGCTGAGTGACAGCAACCGTGTCGTGAACGCCTCCACCGATCTTAATAATACTTCCATCAGCCTGCTGAACAAATATCTCGGCGATTACGTAAGCGAGCTGACCGGTACGGCTACCGGTCACCTGGACGTTACGGGTACAACCGATAAACCTTCATTCAGAGGATCCGTAAAGGTGCAGGATATAGGGATGAAAGTGAATTACCTCGGCACGTACTATAAAATTCCGCTGCTCCATGTGCATCATATGGATGACAACCTCATTGAGATGAAGCCCTTCACCCTCATCGACAAATTCAATAACCGGGCGGTAGTGAATGGATTCATACAGCATCAGAACTTCTACGATATGGTATTCGAGTTCGACGTGCAGTCGAACAAGTTCCTATTCCTCGATACGGGGCCTACGGATAATGATCTCTATTACGGTACGGTATTATCGCAGGGACGGGTATATTTCACCGGTCCGCTCGACAACCTGGAACTCCGGGTGCTTGCCCGTCCGCTCAAAGGCACGCATTTCTTCCTCCCGCTGAGCGACAGTAAAGACATCGGCAAGCACGATTACATCCGGTTCAGGCAATATGGTAAAGTGGTGGAGGAAACGAAAAAGAAAAGCGATATCAAGCTGAATGTGAAGATGGACATCGCCGCCAATCCGGATGCGCAGATCGATGTAATCCTGAATGCTTCCACCAACGACGTGATATCCGCGAACGGCACGGGCAACCTGGCCATTAATGTGAACCTGGAAGGGGATTTCACGATGTATGGTAATTACACGATCAATACGGGTACCTACAACTTCAGTTTCCAGCGGCTGGCCAGCTGGAAGTTCGACATCGACAAGAACAGTACGATCACCTGGAACGGCGACCCCGGGGAAGCCATCGTAAATATCACCGCTAAGTATTCCCTGCCGAAGGTGAATTTATATAACCTCAGTACAGCGGCTTCTATGGGTGGAACCACTACGACAGACGACAAGCTGGCCACACGATCCGAGCGGGTAGATATCCTGTTGTATCTTCGCCAGTCGTTGACCCAACCGAACATTACATATGAAATCGTGCTGCCTGACGTGGGATCTATGGCCTATGAAAGCGGCGTGGCATCGCGGCTGAAGGAGATCAACTCTAACCAGAACCAGGCGCTGTACCAGATATCTTACCTCCTTGCGACGGACAATTCCAGCCGCCGGACGGCAGCGCCAATGTGGCCATCACCGGTAAGAACAGTGTGGGACAGGCGTTGAGCGCGCAGGCTTCGGCGATCCTGAACAACTTCTCCAATACCTTCCTGAAGAATGCCGGGATCGGGTTTAACGTGAACTACACGGCGTATAACTTTAGCAACAGTGCCAGTAGTTCGTATGACCGGAACCTTGTGAGCACGGGTATTACCAAGAACTTCCTCAACAACCGCATCCGCTTGTATGTGGGAGGTAATTATGACTGGGGCGCGTTTCCGCGAGCTCTTCCACGCAAAACTTTGCGGGCGACTTCCGTATTGAATATTTGTTGACTCCTGATGGAAGGGTGCGTCTGAATGCCTTCAGCAAGATGGACTATGATGCATGGATGCTGGACAACCGTATCCGTAGTGGTGTGGGTATGGCATATGTGCGCGACTTTAACCGTTTTGGCGAATTATTTTCAGACCGGCGCCTGAGGCGGATACAGGACAGCCTGAACCGGGCTGCATTGCAGCGCAGGCTGCAGGAAGACAGTCTTCGTCATGATGAGCACTCCCACGAAAAAGACACCCTGAAACAACCCTAAATGGTATTAATACCATGCACAAAAAATGAATAAACTGAATAAAGTTTTGTGTTAAGATTAGTGCTACTTTTTGATCAAAATTGAAAAGTATGCAGGCCATTATTGAACAACCAATTCTCCACGCACCGAAAGAAAATTCGGAATTCACGCACGAACAAAAGCGCGATTGTATCCAGCGATGCATTGAGTCTAATGCTAACGGTAAACGTTTCTGGATGACATATGCCGACATTGCTGAATGTACCGGCATGTCCGTAAAGGAAGTCATTAAGACCATGTATGGTAGCGGTACCTGTTTTCTTGAATCTTCATGGAGAGTCCGCGACGGGCAGTTCCTCGTCACGGTCAGGAGGCTGTATGAGGAAAGGACTCCCTTCATGGAAAAACTGCTTGCCGCTGTTACAGGGCAGCGGGATTGATTTTTAAGCAGATTATTAACCAACGTTAAATCAAGATATATGCGAGAAACCATCGAACAGCCGCAAACTGCTATTGTAAAAAACCGCGCCAATTTAACGCATGAAGAAAAGCGTGATCTCATCAGGCGCGCTATCGAACTGAATGCGGTGGAGGAAGACATCTGGCTCACCTATCCTGAGATTGCTGCCTGTACGGGCTTGCGTGTCAAGGATGTGATAAAGACGATGTATAACAGCGGGTATTATTTCCTCGAGTCTTCCTGGCGCTTCCGGAATGGCGACATTATGGTGACGATTAGATCTTTATATAAGTCCAGGACAAGCTTTATGGAGCGAGTGCTCGCGGCCTTCACCGGGCAGAATGATTAAATCTTTCTGACGATACGTTAACGGTGAAGTGTTCGTTGCTATGCTTTTCATTTATATATCTAGGACTAGTTTCCGGGCGAAAGCAATTACAGCTTATTTCGGCCTACATGGCTGAAAATGTTACCCTATAATTAAGCAATTTATGATTGAAACTTTCATCCACACCCCGATGTTTTGTAGTGTACTGGGTGGATTGACAATTCCATTAGTATATCAGTTAGAACCATTGGCGGGCAGAGTACGTCCGATACAATCAGGGTTTGAGATCATAGCATTTAGCTATTCCCTTTTACTATATTCTTCACTAGCATACATTGCTGGGTATATTTTCTTCAGCTCGTACTTAATTGAGTTGAAGGTAACTTACTACTGTACAGGAGCGGCGTTCCGTTTTTGCTTAACAATCTGTTGATTAACAGGCGGAACTGGAAACTTAAAACAAAAAGTGGAAGAATGTCCCCTTCATAGGGTACCTGTATGACCAGATAAAACAACCGATCCCCGCGACATCGTGCGGGGATCTTAATAAGTGAAGTATATTATTGGACCAAGAGAACGTTATCCTTTAAGAATTTCGTGGCCTAGTTTGTCGCGTTTAGTTTTGAGATAGAACTCGTTATGGGGGTTGGGATGGATTTCGATGGGTACGTTTTCCACGATTTCCAGTCCATAGCCTTTAAGCCCGGCACGTTTGCGGGGTTATTGGTAATGAGCCGCATTTTGGTGACGTTCAGGTGCCTGAGGATCTGGGCGCCAACGCCATAATCTCGCTCGTCCATCCCGAAGCCGAGTTCAAGGTTAGCTTCTACAGTGTCTTTTCCTTCTTCCTGGAGCTTGTAGGCCTTCAGTTTATTCATGAGGCCGATGCCCCTGCCTTCCTGGTTCATATAGAGGATGAGGCCCTTGCCTTCTTTCTCGACCATCTGCATGGCGGCCTGCAGCTGTTCTCCGCAATCGCACCGGAGCGAGTGCAGGATATCACCGGTAAAGCAGCTGGAGTGCACGCGGACCATCACCGGGTCTCCCTGGTTCCAGTCGCCCTTCTTCAGGGCCATGTGCATATCGCCGGAATTGAGTTGCTTGAAGGCAACCAGCTCGAAATTGCCGTATTTGGTAGGCATCTGCACCCGTACTTCCTCCTCGATAAGGGATTCGGTACGAAGGCGGTATTCGATCAGGTCTTTAATTGAAATGAGTTTCAGGTCGAATTTCTTAGCGATTTCGCGGAGCTCGGGAAGACGGGCCATCGTACCGTCTTCGTTCATGATCTCAACAAGTACGCCCGCAGGCTCAAAGCCGGCCAGGCGCGCCAGATCGATCGTCGCTTCGGTATGCCCCGAGCGGCGGATTACCCTCCTTTCTTCGCCTTTAAAGGGAAGATGTGGCCGGGTTTGCCCAGTTCTTCTGGTCGGATGTTGGGATCGATAAGCGCCTGAACGGTCTTTGCGCGGTCGGCAGCGGAAATGCCGGTGGTGCAGCCATGGCCCAGGAGGTCGACCGATACGGTGAAAGGCGTCTGGTGCAGCGCCGTATTGTCGCGCACCATCATTTCCAGCCCCAGTTCCTCACAGCGCTCCTCGATAAGGGGGCGCAGATCAGCCCGCGGCCATGCATGCTCATGAAGTTGATGATTTCCGGGGTTACGTTGCGCGCGGCAGTGATGAAATCCCCTTCGTTCTCACGGTCCTCGTCGTCTACTACAATGACCAGTTTCCCCTTTTTTATATCCTCAATGGCGGATTCGATAGTATCCAGCATAATGATTCTCCTATTGTGAAATGAATGTGCAAAGTTAGGATATAAAATCGACGTTTGGCGATTCCCGACAGGCATCTCCTCCCTAGAGGCACCCTATCACATATTAAACATTCGTAAATTCGAAAAAATGAAAATCTGTCTACCGGACCGTTAAACAAATACATGCCCTTTTCAGTTATAAACTGAAGAAATCAAAATCTATCCGCCAGTTACTGTTCGAATATTCAACATGTAACAATTTGTTAAAGTCAAGTTAAATTTTACCCGGCATATTTTATCATCTTTGCACCATCATCAAATTGGTTGTTATGGGAATTAAAAAGTTACTCATTACTTGTTTCATACTTGTATTGGGAGCGGCCTCCGCATTTGCGCAGGTTACCACCGGCGGCATCACCGGTTCCATTAAAGATGCCAGCTCCAACGAAATGCTTATAGGCGCCACAGTTAAGGCCGTACATGTACCCACCGGAACAGTGTATGGCACCACAACCATGGAAAACGGCCGTTATAACATCCCCAATATGCGGGTGGGCGGACCGTACACCATTACCGTCACCTATGTCAGCTACAAGGAAGAAAAACTGGAAAACGTCGCCATCCCCTGGGTCAGGTGCTCCGGCTCGACTTCTCACTCCAATCTTCTGCTACCGGCCTCCAGGAGATCGTGGTAACCGGCAGGCAGGACAAAACCTTTAATGCGGGCCGTACCGGCGCCTCCACCACCATTGGCCGCGACCAGCTGTATAATCTCCCTCCATCAGCCGCGGGGTTTCCGATTTCACGAAGCTGACGCCCCAATCCGGCAAGAAGCTGAACTTCGCTGGCCGTAACGGCTTGTATAACAGCTTTACGGTAGACGGCTCCACTTTCAACAATGCATTCGGCATCACCGAGCTGCCCGGCGGCCAGACCAATGCCCAGCCTATTAGCCTCGATGCCATCGAGCAATTGCAGGTAAACCTGGCCCCTTATGATGTGAAGCTCAGCGGCTTTACCGGCGCCGGCATCAATGCCGTCACCCGCGGCGGTACCAACGAGTTCGCCGGCTCCGTGTACACCTTTATCCGCTCCAAAGGCCTTACCGGCAATAAAGTAGACGGACAAACCGTATTGAAAGACGACTTCAAACAGAATCAATACGGCTTCCGCGTAGGCGGGCCCATCATCAAGAATAAGCTCTTTTTCTTCATCAGCGGCGAAATGGAACGCCAGACCGCTCCGGCCAGTAACTTCCGCGCCAACCGCGACCCCAACGCAAAGTCAGTTAACGACGTGCCCCGGGCGTGGCTTTCGTGAATGCCAGCACCCTCGACTCCGTTCGTAACCTGCTGATAAACAAATATGGGTATGATCCGGGCAGGTATGAAGATTTCTCCCTGCCGACCCATAACGACAAGGTAACCGCACGGTTCGACTGGAACGTTAACGACAAGAACAAACTCACCTTCCGTTACAGCTTCCTCAACGCTTACCGCGACATTGGCCCCAGCGCCTCCAACTCCAACAGCGGGCGCGGTCAAAGCAATACTTCCCTGTATTTCGAGAATATGAAATACCGCCAGTATAACAAGCTCAACTCCTTCGTACTGGAATGGAACAATAACATCAGTAACCGCTTCGCCAATAACCTCACTGCCACTTATTCCCGTTTCCGCGACTACCGCGAGATCTTCGGGCGTCCCTTCCCTGTGGTAGACCTGGAAAGCGGTGGCAGAAACTATATCTCCTTCGGCTCTGAGCCCTTCTCCGGCCTCAATAACTCCGGGCAGGACCTCTGGCAGATCACCAACAACTTCAACTGGTACCTCGGTAAACACACCCTCCTGTTCGGCGTGAGCGGCGAGTACTATAAATTCAGTAACGGCTTCGCGCAGTTCGTTTACGGACAATACCGCTATGCCAGCGTGGGCGATTTCTTCGATGCCACGGACGACAATACCGTGAACCCCTCCTTCTACCAGCGTACCTTCTCCGCCATCCCCGGAGACCCCGGGCCCATCGCCAAACTGAACACGGCTGCGGTAGCCTTATATGTGCAGGACGAGTTCCAGGTGATGAATAACTTCCGCCTGACCTACGGCGTGCGTATCGATGTACCCTGGTACCCCAACGACCTCGCCACCAATGATAAAGTCAACGCTATGACCTTCCGTGACGGCGAGAAGCTGGACGTTTCCAAACTGCCTAAAGCGCAGATCCTGTGGTCGCCCCGATTGGGCTTCAACTGGGACGTAGCCGACAACAATACTTACCAGATCCGCGGCGGAACGGGGATCTTCACAGGCCGTATCCCCTATGTCTGGGCGGTAAACCAGGCCGGCCAGAACGGCCTGCTTTTCGGCAACGAGTTCACCATGAACCCGACCAACCGGCCGTTCACGGACGACCCCAATGCCTATATCCCCAGCAATCCCGCTGCGTCTTCTTCCTACGCGATCAATGTCATGGACGCCAACTTCAAATACCCCCAGGTATGGCGCTCCAACCTTGCGACGGAAATCCGCCTCCCGGCAGACTTCATCCTGACGCTTGAAGGTATTTATACCAAGGACATCAATGCCGTCTTCCACCGGGACGCGAACCTGAAATACCCCACCGGCACGCTTCCCGGTCCTGATAAGCGCCCGCTATTCCCCGGCAGCAGCGCCAACCGTATCAACAGCACCATCACCAACGCCATAGTGCTGGATAACTCTTCCAAAGGTTACTCTTATGCACTGACGGCTCAATTGCAGAAAACCTTCAACTTTGGCCTGAGCGGTATGGTAGCTTACACCTATACAGACGCGAAAGACGTGACCTCCAGCCCCGGTTCCCAGGCAGCAAGTGCGTTTAACGGCAACCAGATCGTTGGCGATCCCAACATACCTGTGCTGGCGCGTACTAACTTCCTGGTGCGTAACCGTGTGATCGGTACCTTGTCTTACAATATCAAATACGCCAAGCTCCTGGGCACTACCCTGAGCGTGATCTATGAAGGCCAGCCTTATAATGACGGGTTCGATAACTCCCGGATCAGCTACGTGTATGGCGGTAACGTCAATAATGACAACGGTACCAGCAACGACCTGGTGTATATCCCACGCAACGCCAGCGAGATCATCCTGATCCCCAGCCGCGCGGGCTTCAACCAACCGGCAGATACCCGTACCCCGGCGCAGATCTGGAACGACCTGGATGCCTATATCAAAAACAATCCTTACCTGGACAAACGCCGCGGACAATACGCCGAAAGAAACGGGCTGGAATTCCCTGGTACAACCGGTTCGACTTCCGCCTCGTTCAGGATATCGATTTCAGCAAGATCGCGCCTAAGTCTAAAAGCAAACTGCAAATCACCTGGGATATCATCAATGTCGGCAACCTGCTGAACAGCAAATGGGGTGTGACGCAAACCGCGAATACCAATAGCTTCCTGTCCTTCCGGGACTATAACGGAGCGGGCGGTCAACCGCGCTTTTCGTTCGACAAGCTCTCAGGTCCGTTCCGGACCAATACCGGTATCGCTTCCCGCTGGCAGATGCAGCTGGGCGCGCGGTACATCTTCAACAATTAATCCTCACCAGAACCACGATAAAAGCCGCCCGGAGCGATCCGCGGCGGCTTTTCCTTTGGCGGAAATACTTCACGCCATTAACACAAAACTTACATCCTCCGAACTACTGTTAGCGTTAATATATGCAGAACGGACATCCCGGGGCAGGCGCAACATGCAGAACGATGCCTCCAGGTCAAAATAAGGTTCCAGGCTCCGGGATGGCCGTTCGGATCGAATTACAGAGGACAATGGCTGACGAGTAAGCCGTTCCGCGTAGGGTGGAGCGGCTTTTTTTTTGTATATAACTAATATACAGGGTGTTGTATAGTTATTTCAGGACGAGACAGGGGCAGATGAAGGGCAGATGAAGGGCAGACGAAGGGCAGACGAAGGGCAGACGAAGGGCAGACGAAGGGCAGACGAAGGGCAGACGAAGGGCAGGACCCGTCCCGACCCGTCCTAAAAAAAAAGTTTACCGGTTAAAGAATAAATCCTGGTATTAGTTGACATCTGCCTCGTAATCCTGGGATGGGTTTACAATCTGTTTTTTCTGAGGATAATAGTTCTTCCATAGTCGCCTGGTTTGGATTGGTTCGCGGTGTATTTGCTCAGGAGTTGCCATACCTATGCTTAAATGTGGCCGCTCCGTGTTATACAAACGAACCGATCTCTCTAATGTAGCCTCTGCCTGTGCCAGGTTTTTAATCTCATAATGATACAAATATTCTCCTTTACAATCCCGTTGACCCTTTCAGCAATGCTATTGTCCCGCGGATCTCCAGTTTCCGTCATGCTAATTCCAATGCCATGGGCCTGGAGTGTTTCTACGTATCCGGTAGCGCAATATTGGCAACCTCGATCTGAATGATGGATGAGCTGATGAGCACTTCCTTTTAGGCCTTGTAACGCCTTTTGCAGGGCTTTCAGTGTCTGGATACCAGCCAGATTCTCAGCTACCTGATAACCTACGATCTTATGTGACCAGGCATCTGTCACTAAACTGATGAAGTAATCTTTACTCCCTGCTTTCCAGTAAGTTATATCACTCACCCAAAGCTGATCAGGTCCCGTGGGCTGGAAGTTCTTGATCTGGTTAGGCCATTTGCGCATCCAATGATCAGAGTAAGTTGTTCGCATATGCCGTTTGCGTTTACGTATGAGCAACCCTGCATCAGAAAGCAAATCAAAGAAGCCATCACGGCCCATTTTAATACCCAACCGGGCAAAAACAGGCTGCAACATGCCAAATAACTTGCGCCCACCCATGTCGGGATGCCGGCTGCGGATAGCAAGGGCCTCGCCTAAGATTAACTGCTGTCTGTTGGCAGAAATTACACGTTTATGCTGATGCTTAAAATAAGCCTGACGGCTCACGCCAAGTAATCGACAAGCCCGCCCAAGCGTCAATTTGGGGTGCTTGTCTTTTGTTTCATGGATTACCTGGTACTGTCCTTTTTCTGATACTGATCTGATGACGCTGCTCAGCCAGTTCTATCAGCCGTTCCAGCATCTCTGCCTTGATCTGTGCATCTTCCAACTGAAGCTGTGCGGCTTTTAATTGCTTTTGAAGTTGCTCAACATCAGGCTGCTGACCACTTTGCTTTTCGGACGGTTTGTTTGAAGAGGGTGTCATCTTCACAAGATAGTTCTTTCGGGGAAACGTTCGTAATCCTTTAGCATGCAGCCATTTACGAATAGTGTCACTCCCCTTTATTTCGTACTTGTGCCGTAAATAATTCATACTGTACCCGCTTTGATACTCACGGATCACCTGATCTTTAAACGAATCAGGATAAAAACGACCCTCTTTGTATGTTCTTGTCATAGAATAAATTTTGTGGTAAACCTATTTTAGGACAAGTCAGCAGACGAAGGGCAGACGAGCGGCAGACGAAGGGCAGACGAAGGGCAGACGAAGGGCAGACGAGCGGCAGACGAGCGGCAGACGAGCGGCAGACGAGCGGCAGACGAGCGGCAGACGCGAAGGCAATTAGACGTTGATTATAAGCCAGTTAAAACCGGCAATGCGAGAATTACCGACCGGAAAGAGGTAGTTAAGGCCCGGGGGCCGGAATACAATTCGGCGATAGGCCAAATGGACCGGGGAAAAGGTAGGTCGATGCTTAGGAACTGAGGTAACGAAGGGGTAATTTAACGGGTTTTCACGACCCAGTCCAGGAAGTTGGGCATGACGCCCGCCCAGGTTTCAGTATTGTGCCGGCCGCCGGGCACCAGTTCATACTGGATATGGCGGCCCTTCTCATAGCCTTTTTGTTCAAGGATGCGCACCAGGTCTTCCGTGTCATCCACGGCGTCTATGATACCATTTGCGTTGCGGTCGGCCGACTCATCTTCCGTACCCGCTTCAAAGAAGAACTTTAGCCCGGGCTTGAATGTACCCTGCTCTACCTGGCGGTGCATGATGCGGGGACCGCCGTCAGGCGTTGAGCGCCACCAAAGCGATCCGGAAAAAACGCCTGCTTTATGGAACTGGTCGGGGTGATTCCAAACCATATCAAGTGCGGAAAGGCCCCCAGCGAGAATCCCGCGAAAGTAATATCCGGGAATGACTGGTGATAACGGCTCCGCAGGAACGGGAGCAATTCCGCAATACGAAACGCGCATATAACGAAGCCTTACATCCCTCTCCCCTTGCCCCCACATGCTTCTCGGTACCATATTCCTGGCTCCTTTGCGGCCCTGCGTGGATTGCCGCCACCCATAACGAAGGATGGCTGGTGTCCTGCAAATGCTTCAGCATGGCAGGGAAACCCATTGCTTCCAGCTCTTGCCCGTCGTTCAACAGCAACAGCTGCGGCGTGTCGCGGGGCGAAGCCGGCAAAAAGCAATCGAAAGTCACTTCCCGCTGCAGGAAGATCGAATACTGTCCAAAGGTTTCTTTTCCGGGGAGCATAGCAGGAGGGTTGGGTTCTTCCGTAATTTAACAATTTCAAGCCAGAAATCAGCGGCAGAAACATTATTTTACATACGTGAAAAGCCGAAATATAATATTCAAACGATGCATGTTGCCACTGGCGCTACTCGCCTCGCAGACCCTGTGGGCACAACAGGCGGTGCCGGGTTCAGATAAATTCGTCCCCAATACCCTCGTTAAAGGCCAGGCTCCGGACGGCGCTTATCCTTTCCTGGTGATCACGGAGCTGACGCTGCCGGGCTGCAAGGGTACCGGCCTTACCAGCGAGCAGGAGGAAACGCACGCTTCCATCTCCGAATCCGCGTCGCGGCAAATGCAACTGCTCACGGCGAACGTGGAAGCGGGGTTTAAAACGGGAGGCTGCAAGCGCACCGACTTCTATTACGTCACCGATACGCTCGACCTGCGTTCGGTCATGCAGATTTTCTATAAAGACAACTACGGCGATTATCCGCATACCGTGACCATCCGGCCGGACCCCGGCTGGGTAACTTACCTCGACCTGCTGAAATCCGCCGGCAAATAAACGAACCGATACCTGAACCTGTGAAAAACCAATGGCCTTATGCCGACATTTACCATTCCTTTACCTGAAAAACATGTATCCGTAAAACCCGAAGCATTGACAGAAAACTATTACAAATGGCAATCCCTTCACTGGGCCGCGAATTTGAAATGCTTGTCTTCGGCCACGCCGGCTACCCGCTGGTCCTCTTCCCCACTTCCATGGGGCGGTACTACGAAAACAAAGACCGCGGCCTCATCGACTCCGTTGCCTGGTTCATCCGCAACGGGAGGGTGAGGATCTACTGCCCGGACAGCATCGATGCCCTCAGCTGGTTCAACCGGCATATCCACCCTTCAGAAAGGGCGCGCAACCATGCACTATACGACGATCTCCTCATGCAGGAGCTCCTTCCCCGCATCCGGCAGGAAACCGGCCATGAGCGCATTGCCGTAGGCGGCTGCAGCTTCGGGGATACCATGCGGCCAACTTCGCCTTCCGCCACCCGGAAAGCGTGGCCTACCTCTTTTCGCTGAGCGGGCTGTTCGATATCCGCTCCCGCGCCGAGGGGCATTACGACGACAACGTTTATTATCATAATCCCATGGATTTCATGCCCGACAACCAGCACCCCGACCTCTGGAAAATGGGGATCGTGCTGGGAGCCGCGGAGCATGATATATCCAGGGCGCAAAACGAACAGTTTTCCGGCATCCTCCAGCAAAAAAACATCCAGCACTGGCTGGACGTGCGGGCCAACGCACAACACGACTGGCCCGCCGAAACAGATGCTGCCGCATTATCTCTCCCTGTTAAAACCATGACGGATGAAGAAAATCGGGATCCTTTACGGCCAGGAAAACACGTTCCCGCAGGCGTTCACCGACCAGGTGAACCGTATCTGCGGGCCGGAAGTGCTGGCCGAATCGGTGCTGATCGACAAAGCCCTGCAGGGCGGCGCCGCGGAATATGCCGTAGTGGTAGACCGTATCTCGCACGACGTACCCTTCTACCGCGCCTGGCTGAAAGACGCCGCGTTGCGCGGTACCGCCGTGCTGAACAACCCCTTCTGGTGGTCTGCCGATGAAAAGTATTTCAATAACGCCGTAGCCCTCCGTGCAGGCATCCCCGTTCCGCACACCGCGCTCCTGCCCGCATTCGTACAACCGGATAATACCAGCGGCCGATCCTTCCGCAACCTGGCCTACCCGCTGGATTGGGACGGGATCTTCCATTACGTGGGGTTCCCGGCCTATATGAAGCCTTACGCAGGCGGTGGCTGGCGGGATGTGCATTACATCAGGAACAAAGAGGAATGCTTCGACGTCCATCAACAGACCGGCCGGGAAACCATGATGCTGCAGTCTGCCGTGGAATGGCAGGAATACTACCGGTGCTATTGCGTTGGCGCCCGGTACGTCCGCATCATGCCTTACCATCCCCTCAAACCCCACGCGGAACGGTACGACGCCGGGGTCTATCCATCGCCGGAACTGACCGGCCTGCTGGAATCTTACACCATTCAATTAAACGATATCCTGGGATATGATTTCAATACCGTGGAATTCGCCGTGAAAGACGGTATCCCCTACGCCATCGACTTTTGCAATCCCTCTCCGGACGCCGATCCTGCGTCTGTGGGTGAAGAGAACTTCCGCTGGTACGTGGAGACCTCGGCCCGGTACGCCCTCGAACGAGCCCTGGAAGCCATCGATGGCGGGATGAACCTCCGCTGGGGAGCATTCGTCTCCGGCGCCGCGGCCCGCAATCCCGAATAATTTACGAACTTCACACCCGGTTAACCAAACACACACATGAACTTTGCCGCTTTTACGCTAGGAATAGAAGAAGAATACATGGTCATGGACCCCGAAACCCGGGAACTGCGCTCCCATGAACAGAAAATCGTGGAGCAATCGCAGAAAGTGATCAAAGACAAGGTGAAAGCCGAAATGCACCAGGCCGTCGTGGAAGTAGGCACGCAGATCTGCGCCAACATTGAAGAAGCCTGGGCCGACGTGCGCATGCTGCGCAAAACGATCCACGAGATCGCCGGCAACCTCGGCTTCAGCATAGGCGCCGCCGGTACGCACCCCTTCTCCAAATGGGAGAAACAACTCATCACTGATCATCCCCGCTACTTCGAACTGGTCAACGAAATGCAGGACGCCGCCCGCTCCAACCTCATCTTCGGGCTGCATGTGCACGTAGGCATGGAGAACCGTGAAATGGCCATCCATATCGCCAACAGCGTCCGATATTTCCTCCCCACGTCTTTGCCCTCAGCACCAACTCGCCGTTCTGGGAAGGAAGGAATACAGGTTTCAAATCGTTCCGCACGAAAGTGTTCGATAAATTCCCCGAACCGGCATCCCCGACTATTTCGCCAGCATCGAGGAATACGACAACTACATCAAGCTGCTCGTCAAAACCAATTGCATCGACAATGCGAAAAAGTCTGGTGGGACCTCCGCGTGCACCCCTTCTTCAACACCGTCGAGTTCCGCATCTGCGACGTACCGCTCACCGTTCGCGAAACCATAACGCTGGCCGCTATCTTCCAGGCCGTATGCGTGAAAATATATAAGCTCCGCGCCCAGAACCTCAACTTCATCCTCTACAACCGCGCCCTCATCAACGAAAACAAATGGCGCGCCTCCCGGTATGGGATCGACGGCAACCTGATCGATTTCGGGAAGGAAATGGAGGTAAACACCCGCGCGCTCATTTATGAGCTGCTCGACTTCGTGGACGACGTCCTCGATGACCTGGGCACCCGGGATGTAGTCGTAAAAGGGACGGAAGAGATTTTGACCGGCGGAACCGGGGCAGACAAACAGCTGAAAGTGTTCGAAGAAAGCGGTAACGACTTCACGGCAGTAGTTGATTACATACAATCCCGCTTTCTGGCGTAATTTTGCAGTAATGAAAGTAGCCGTCTTAGACCTGTACGAAGGCGTTCCCAACGAAGGCATGCGCTGTATCCGGGAATTGCTCATGCAATTCGCCGAATCACGGCAGATACCGCTGCAACTCAATGAGTTCGATGTGCGTGGAGCATGCAGCGTACCGGATCTGGGGTATGATGTGTATATCAGTTCCGGCGGACCGGGCAGTCCGGTAGACAGTGCCGGCAGCGACTGGGAAACGGCTTATTTCGGCTGGTTGCAGTCGGTTTTAGACTGGAACCTGCAGGACGGGCGCCCCAAAAACACATTTTCCTCATTTGCCATTCGTTCCAGATCGTATGCCGCTATTTTGAATTAGGGAAGTCTGCCGCCGCAAAGCCCCGCTTTTGGCGTATTCCCCGTTCACCTGACGGCCGCAGGCGAAAAAGAGCCCATCTTCGAAGGCCTCCCCGATCCCTTCCATATCGTTGACAGCCGCCATTGGCAGGTGATACAGCCTAACGAAGAGAAGTTACACGCCATGGGCGCCGAGGTACTGGCGATCGAGAAAGAAAGACCGCATGTGCCGCTGGAAAGAGCCACGATGGCTATCCGCTTCAATCCTTATATGATCGGAACGCAATTCCACCCGGAGGCAGACGCCGAAGGGATGCACAAATACCTCCGTCAGCCCGCCTGCCGCCTGCGAGTGGTAAACGACCATGGCGCGGAGAAATACGAAAACATGCTGGAACTGCTGCAACAGCCGGATAAGATCCTGCTCACGCACGACACGTTGCTGCCAAACTTCCTCGAAGCGGCGCTGCAATACCAGCATACCTAAAACGAACTTTATGATCCCCGATATCCGCCACGCCTTCAACCAATCTTTTTCCCCGCGCAATACCAGGCGCTGTTGGCGGACCTGGCTGCCACCTCGGGCGTGGTACCCACTTTCCGTGTCGCCGAAACGCCTGTATTCGTACCCCGCCTGCTCACCGAAAGATTGCTGGAAGCGGGCGAAGCGATCCTGCAGGTCGTAACCCGGCCTGATATTAAATCTTTAACTGCCGGGGCCATTCCGAAAGCCTTCAACGTACCCGGCGAGAACGCAAGACCGCAGTTCATCATAATTGACTTCGCGGTCACCCGCGCGGAAGACGGCACCCTCACGCCAAAGCTCATCGAGCTGCAGGGTTCCCAGCCTGTTCGGGTTCCAGGAACTCCTCGCTGCCACGTACCGGCGGCATATGAACGTACCTTCGGGACTGGAGAACCTGGGCAAGGGGCTGGACAACTCAGCCTACCGGAATCTGCTCCGCCGTACCATATTAGGCAACAAGCCGCCGGAAGAAACCATCCTCCTGGAAGTACTGCCGCTGCAACAGAAAACCCTCATCGATTTCGCCCTTACGGAAGCGATGCTCGGTATCCCGGTGGTGTGCGTTTCGGAACTGAAACAATCCGGCCGCCAGCTGTATTTTGAACGGCATGGCAAGAAGCGCCCCGTCAGCCGGATATACAACCGCGTTATATTCGAAGACCTCGAAAGATGCGGCCGCAACTGGGCAACCCGATCGACCTGCGGCAGGACTTCGATGTGGAATGGGCGCCCCACCCCAACTGGTATTACCGGATCAGCAAATACCTGTTGCCGCACATCAGCGGCCCCTTTGCGCCCGCTCCTGGTTCCTGGATGAGATTCCAGTACTGCCGCAACAGTTGGATCAATATGTGCTGAAACCATTATTCTCCTTCGCAGGACAAGGCGTCATCATCGACCCTACCCCGGAAGACGTGGCGCGGATCAACGATCCCGGCAATTGGATCCTGCAGGAAAAAGTGGCCTACGCACCGGCGGTCGAAACGCCCACCGGGCCCGCCAAATGTGAGATCAGGTTAATGTACTGCTGGCCAGACGACGCCCCTGCTCCTGTCCTCGCCCAAAACCTCGCCAGGCTCAGCAAAGGCAAGATGATCGGTGTGAGCTTTAACAACTCTGACGATTGGGTGGGCGGCAGCAGCGCTTTCTTCGAATACTAAAAACTACGATATGCAAAGACTCAACATCAGTTCCGGCGCTGTCTGGGAAGCCAAAGTAGGCTACTCCCGCGCGGTGCGGATCGGCAATGTGGTAGAAGTGTCCGGCACGGTCTCGGCCGACGGCGACAAGATCGTGGGAGTGGGCGATCCTTACGAACAGGCCAAGCATGCGCTGGCCAAAATAGAAGCGGCGCTCGTAAAAGCCGGCGCTACCCTGCACGATGTGGTGCGCACGCGTATGTTCGTGACGGACATTTCGAGGTGGGAAGAAGTAGGGCGTGCGCATGGTGAATTCTTTGGGGCATCCGACCGGTTACCACCATGGTAGAAGTGAAAGCCCTCATCCACCCCGACCTGCTCGTGGAAATAGAAGCCACGGCCATCGTTCCCGTTAAAGCCTGATCTCTTCCGGCATAAAAAAGCCGGATGCGTGCTGCATCCGGCTAAAGGCGTGTGCCTGTAGTCAATTAAGCGCCGAAGGTCTCCTGCCATTTCATCATTCCACCTGTGAGGTTTTTCACGTTGGTGAAACCCATGGTCTCCAGGATCATGGCCGCCTGTCCGCTGCGGTTACCGCTACGGCAATACACGATCACTTCTTCATCTTTCAGCGGCTCGATCTCGTCTATCTGCATGGCGCGGATATCGCCCAGAGGAACGAGGGTACCGCCGATGTTGAACTCTGCGTTCTCATTCGGTTCGCGCACGTCTACCAGGTTCAGCTTTTCACCGCTGTCGAGGCGCTGCTTTACTACTTCGGCTGTAATATTTTCCATTGTTGGTTTTTTACAAAGTTAAGTTATTCTTCTGTAGCGGGCGGCGGTGCGGGATGTGCGCCCAGGGAGTCCGTTACGGGTTTGGTAGCGCTCAGCCAGAGGTCCACGCTTTCGCCGGCGCGGATGAGGTTCAGCTCACCCAGGCCATTGCGGCGCGGGGCGACTGCCGGTAAATGAACGCGCCCAGCGTGTCGGTCACGCCGCCGTCGATCAGCACGGTACCGATGTTCAGGTTGCTGGCTGCCAGCACTTCGCGGGCTTCCATATACGTCATGCCCACGGTTTCCGGAACGGGGTTCTCCATGCTGCCGGTACCGCTGGAAAGCACGAGGGTGATGTTGCTGCCCTCGGGGATCTCGGTGCCGGGTTTGATGGGCTTGCCGTGCAGGCGTTGTTCCAGTACGGTGTTGGTGGCGAAGTCGGGGCGGTAGATGGTGTCGCCGATGTTGAGCCTGCGGGCGCGGAGCGTCATTTCGGCGCTGCGGTAGGTCAGGCCTTCCAGGTCGGGCATGGGCACCATGGGCGGCACTACTTTATTCACCGTGAGGAAGATGGTACGATGGCTTTTCACGACATCCCCGCGCTCGGGGTCTGCTCATAAACGAGCAGGGCGCGCATGGTGTCGATATAAATGGAGTCCCGCACTTCCACGTCGAAGCCCAGGGCTTCCAGGGTGGAGGTGGCGTCTTCAATGCTTTTACCGCGGACGTCGGGAACGGTTACCTCGGAGCCGTGGCGGGTGAGGAAACCGAGCGACAGGAAGAAAATCACGCCCATAACGATGATCAAACCGCCGATGACCAGCAGGTTGAAGCCGAAAGAGCGCTTAGTTATATTATCGAACATTTTCATATTAGCAAAGTATGCTTATTTATTAACAGCAGCAAGGCACTCTTCAATAAGTATGCCGTAAAAAGCCTGCAAAGTCATACCGGCGGCACGTACCTGCTGGGGTACGAGGCTGTTCTCGCTTTGGCCGGGCATGGTGTTGACCTCCAGGAAGTAGACGTCGTTGGTGCCTTCTTCGAGGATAAAATCGGCCCGTACGATGCCTTTGCAGTTGAGGCGGTTGTAGAGGTCCTGCGCTACCTGGCGGATGTGGGCGGCGGCTTCTTCGGGGATCTCGGCGGGGTAACTTCGTTGGTGATGCCGGGAGTATATTTGGCTTCGTAGTCGAAGAACTCTTTGCTGGAGCGGATCTCCGTGAGGGGAGCACCTGCAGTTCGCCCTGTTTGCGAAATACGCCGCAAGTTACTTCCGTGCCTTTGATGAATTCCTCGATGAGGATCTGGTTATCTTCCTTAAAAGCTTTCTGGATGGCATCTTCCAGCTCTTCTGCCTTGTTCACCTTGCTCATGCCGATGCTGCTGCCTCCTTCGGCCGGTTTCACGAACACGGGCAGGCGCAGGTAACTGAGGATGGCGGCGGGGAAGTAAGGCTGGTCGCGGAAGATGTGGTAGGATTTGCTCACCCTCACAACGCCCAGCGCGGCTACCACCTTGTTGCAATAGCTTTTGTTGAAGGTCAGCGCCGAGGTCACCATGCCGCAGCTGGTATACGGGATGCCCAGCATCTCGAAATATCCCTGCAGGCGGCCGTCTTCCCCGGGGTACCGTGGATGCCGATGAATACCGCATCGAAGCGGATATGGCCCTGGGCGGTGCGGAGGAGAAATCGTTCTTGTCGACTTCCACCACTGCTCCGTCGGGCGCGGTATATGTCCACCCTTCGCGGGTGATGATGATCTTGTAAACGTTGTAAAGGGCGGGATCGATGTTGCGTTCGATCACGGCGGCGCTTTGCACGGAGATCACGTATTCCCCGGAATAGCCGCCCGCAACGAGGGCGATGTTTTTCTTCATAGTTCGGCAAAATAACAAAAAGGAAGGCCCAAACTCGTTGGTACTTCCTTTTTCTTGATTATTTACATGAATGTAAGTCGGTTTAGACGGGAAAACTAAACATGCAGCTTGGCTTTCTTGGCCATGAGCTCGTCTACGGTTTCCTGGTACATTTCGTCGGGCACGCAGCAATCTACCGGGCAAACCGCCGCGCACTGGGGCTCTTCGTGGAAACCCTGGCATTCGGTGCATTTGTTGGGAACGATATAATAGGTGTCTACAGCGATCGGTGCATTGCGCTGGTCAGCGTCCATTTCGGAGCCGTCCATCATAGTATAGCTTCCTTTTACCGTGGTACCATCAGCCAGCGCCCACTCTACGCCGCCTTCGTAAATCGCGTTATTGGGGCATTCGGGTTCACAAGCTCCGCAGTTGATACATTCATCCGTTATCTTAATTGCCATATTGTAAACTTTTTGTTTAGGATGTAAGCCATTAATTTTGCTCCAAAAATAAAATATCTTCAATTTAAATACTCAATTTATTTTCCCGGTGATGGATGTAACTACTAAAATCAGTCTTTTGGAGCGCCTTGGGGCTTATCTGAACGGACAAGGCACGGAAGAAGAACGGGAGCAGCTCCTGTTGGCGAAACAACGGGCGTTTCATCAAAACGGGTGGTTTATCCCCGAATTCACGGACCTGGCCATCCGACAGATCGCGGATAATTTCCTGCAGCGCCCCTCCTGGAAGCGTGGGTAGCGCAGTACCCGGGCTTCGGTTCCCCAAAGCCCCAAAACCGTGGGCATCGTCGCCGCCGGCAATATCCCCCTCGTAGGGTTTCACGACTGGCTGACCGGCTTCCTGTCCGGCCACCGGATCAAGCTAAAGTTGTCTTCTAAAGACACCGTGCTGCTCCCCACCTGATCGGAAAGATCGCGGAATGGTCGCCCGAGGCGGAGAGATCACCTCCGTCCAGGAAGTCCTCAAAGACTGCGACGCCTACATCGCCACCGGCAGCAACAATTCCGCCCGCTATTTCGAATACTACTTCTCCAAATACCCTCACATCATCCGCCGCAACCGCACCTCCGTGGCCGTGCTAACCGGCACGGAAACGCCCGCGCAGCTGGAAGCCCTGGCAGACGACGCCCTGCTTTATTTCGGGCTTGGATGCCGGAATGTGACCAAGGTGCTCGTGCCCGAAGGGTACGACTTCGAGCCGCTAATGGCCGCTTTTAAGAAGTACGACTGGCTGATGGACAACCACAAATACAAAAACAACTACGATTATAACCTCGCGCTCCTGCTGCTGAACAACGCGCCGTTCAAAACGAACGACAACCTGCTGCTGCATGAGAACGAATCCGTCTTCTCCCCGCTCAGCGTGCTCCACTACAGCGTGTACCGCAACCGGGAAGAACTGGAGTCGCAGCTGGCCGGCAACCCCGACCTGCAATGCATCGTGGCGGGCGACCGCATCCCGTTCGGGCAGGCACAGGCGCCCCGCCTGGAAGATTATGCCGACGGCGTAGATACCGCAGCTTTTTCGCCGCATTGTAACCGCGTAACGCTTACATGAGCGGTTAACAAAATGTCACTTCTTTTGTTAATTTGACAGGCACTGCCCCCACCATGGCAGTGCCTGTATCATTTCGCGACGCCCCGGTTTTAACGTTTGCCCTAAAAACTGTTAAATACTTGCGTGTTATAACATTCAACCTCCTTCTGCCGTTATTTTTGTAGGACGAGGCATGCAAATTGATCTGGTACAGTCGTTATTGATTCAGACATTTTAACCCTTAAAACCAGTTACTATATGAAATTCTCGCATGTCGCAGGCACCGTGCTCATCAGCGCCGCCACTGCAATTGCCAGTATATATGTGTATAGCAAATTCTTCCAGCCGAAAGGCATGGGGCTGTACCAGAACGGATCGGACAGCGTTCCGGTCAATTATGTGAATTATATGCCCGGCACCGCAGGGAATGATGGTCTTACTCCGCCCACTGATTTCACGCAGGCGGCGAAGATCGGAACCCCGGGCGTGGTACATATCAAAACGAAGATCAATCCCCGGCAACTGGGCAATAACCTCCAGAAACGCCGCAGCATGCTGGAAGAATTCTTCGGAGAACAGTTCGAAGACAACCGCCGGCAATATTATACGCCGCCGCAAATGGCCTCCGGGTCTGGCGTGCTCATCTCGGACGACGGCTACATCGTGACCAACAACCACGTGGTAGACGATGCAGACGAAATCTCCGTGACGCTGAGCAACAATAAGACATTTACGGCCAAGGTCGTGGGGACGGACCCCAGCACAGACCTGGCCGTTATTAAGATAGCATCGACCGGCCTGCCTTATTTATTATATGGCAACTCCGACGATGTGCAGGTGGGCCACTGGGTGCTGGCCGTGGGCTATCCGCTCAACCTCGAAACCACCGTTACGGCGGGTATCGTGAGCGCGAAGAGCCGTAGCATCGGGATCAACCGCCGCAACAGCCGCAACGCCATCGAGTCCTTTATCCAGACCGATGCCCCTGTAAACCAGGGTAATTCCGGCGGGGCATTGATCAACACCGCCGGCGAACTGATCGGTATCAACTCGGCCATCGCTTCCCCCACGGGCGCTTACGCAGGATATTCCTACGCCATCCCCGTGAACCTGGTGAAGAAAGTGGTGAACGATATTATGAAGTTCGGCAACGTGCAACGGGCTTACCTGGGTATTGAATACAAGGACCCGAACACCATGTCGGATGAAGACCTGAAAGAAGCAGGGATGACGCGCGGTATGAACGGCATTATGGTACTGGGCGTACCTGAAAGCGGCGCCGCAGCCGCAGCCGGAATCAAAGTGGGCGACCTGGTAACGAAGATCAACGGCGTATCCACCGCATCCATCCCGGAACTGATGGAGCAACTGAGCCGCTACAAACCCGGCGATAAGATCACGGTGAACTACCTGCGCAGCAACAAGGAACAAACGGCCAACGTCATCCTTAAAAACCTGGAAGGTAACACCGACATCGTTAAACTGAGCGTTGTCGACCAACTGGGCGTAGACCTCGTTACTTTAGACAAGGAACAGGCTAATACCCTCGGAATCGAAGGCGGGGTGGTGGTAGCGAATATCGGCAGCGGGCTTGTAAAGAAGCAGACGAATATGAAAAGCAAATTCGTTATCGTAAAGGCCGGTACCAACAAGGTGCTCTCCACTAACGACCTGAAAAAGCGCTCGACGGTAAAAAAGCGACCCGGCTGGAAGGTTTCTACCTGGGCGACCGTTACGGCAACATCTATTATTATGACGTAGACCTCTCCGGAGGCGCTTCGTTCTAAGATATTATTCTACGTGTTTTCATATAGGTTTTATAGGTTAGATTAAAGGCCCCCGTTTCCGGGGGCTTTTTATTATATTATGTTTACTAATTTGTTACAAATGCATAATAATTAATGTATTAATACTTCACATCTGTTATTAGCTGACATAAAGATTACTATAATAGAAAAAGCCCTCCGAAATCGGAGGGCTTTTTAATGGCCATGCCCGTAAAGAGCTTACAAACATGACCATATATCCTATGAAAACCCTACACGCAATGTAGGATTATAAACCATACCGGGCCCGTTACGTTTGGTAAACGCTGGAATTGTTCGGCAACGGCCCTAAACTATCGGTGAAAAATGGGGCGCCCCTGTCCGGGGCGGCGTTTCAGAGGTTGATCACCCCTTTGAGCTGAGTAAAGAACTCGTCCTTTTACGGGAAGAGATCGGGATATTCTTCTGGTCGCTCATGATGACGGCCGTACCCAGACCCTTGATGATCTTCACGATGTGGTGGATATTGATCAGGAAGGACTTGTGTACGCGATAGAATCCCTTGTCGGACAGCATCTCTTCATACTCCTTGAGGGATTTGGAGATGAGGTGGCTGACGTTGTTGATCAGCTGGATCTTCGTATAGCTGTCGAAGGCTTCGCAGTAGATGATATCTTTCAGGTCGATCACATTATACCCGTCGTTAACGGGGATAACGATCTTGGAGAAGGCGTTGTCGTTGTTCTTAACGTAGTCTTTGAGGATAGACGCCAGTTCGTTGAGGCGTCCTTTCTTGCTGCGCTTCACTTTTTCCAATGCGTCTTCCACCTCACTCACCTTAATAGGTTTGAGGAGATAGTCGAGGGCGGCGAACTTAATGGCTTGCAGTGCGTACTCCTGGAATGCGGTAATAAATATTACCTCAAAGTTGAGCACAGGAACATTTCCAGCAGCTGAAAACCGTTATGAGGGGGCATTTCGATATCCGGAAGAGTACGTCGATGGGGTTGTTCTTGATCATCTCCGCGGCTTCATGGATATTTTGTGCTTCGCCAATAACTTTTACATCCTTGCAATAGTTTTCCAGAATATTACGCAGGATATGAATGTTGCGGACCTCGTCGTCTACAATGGCAGCTTTTATTATACTCATAACATCTTTACAATGGGAATTAGGATTTCGACTAAGGTACCCACCTTATTGCCGAATCCAGAGTTAAATTTATCAATTATTTCCAACTTTCCAACGCTTCCATTAAAAGATTTGATGATCTGCAACCTTTCGCGAATCACGCTCAGCGCGGTGGATTCGTGTTTGGCCAGCTTTCCTGACTTGATGCTGTTGGCATGCTCCCAACCGATGCCGTCATCGTCCACAGCGCAATACAGCAGATCGCCCTGCAGCTCCAGCCTCACCAGCAGGTGCCCGCTGCCGTTCTTAGGCGCCAGCCCGTGCTTGATGGCATTTTCCAGGATGGGCTGTATGAGCATGGGCGGAATATAGATCGTATATTCTTTCAGCTCCTGGCTCATCTCGAACTTATATTCGAAGGAATTGGCGAAGCGGATCTTCTCCAGCTCGATGTACCGCGTCAGGAAAGCGATCTCGTCTTCCAGTGAAATATAGGATTTACGGCTATTATTGAGCATCTGCCGCATGAGCGTCGCGAAATCCGCGAGGAAGTTCAGCGCCTGCTTCTCCTCTTTCTCCAAAATGAGGTGCTGCACCGAATTCAGGGAGTTGAAGATGAAGTGCGGGTTCATCTGGTTAGTCAGCGCCTTGGCCTCGAGCTCGGCTATACGACGGTTATATTCTGTTTTCCGCCGCTCCTCCCCTGATCCGGCCCACGATATACCGCAGGATCAACAGGATCACCAAAAGCCCCATCAGCACGAGCACGCCCCTCGCCCACCATTCCTGGTACCAGCGCGGTAAGATCGAAATCCGCAGCACCACCGGCTTGCTCCAGCCGCTTTTGTACTTACGGGCACGGATCAACAGCGTATAGTCGCCAGGTTGAAGCTTGGGATAAGGCACGATATTGCTCATGGTGGTCACCCACCCGTATGTCGTATCATTCGAAAAGTTATACTGGTACTCCACCATTTCAGGCAGATCATAGGCGATCGCCCCGAATTCCACCTCGAAGGTGCTGCTCCTTTCATATAAATGCTGGAAATACGGACCCGGTATCCAGGAGCTGTCGCCATACCGGATCGCGTTAAGATATACGGTAGGCGGTATCGTATCCACCGGGATATGGTCCCGGGAGAAATAGCACAGTCCATTGGAGGTAGCCACGTACAGGGTGTCTCCGGCGTGACTGATACCGCGGATGTCATCGCTCATGAGGCCGTCGTTAGACGTCAGGTTCCGCAAGAGTGTGCGCGTCCGCGTGTCGATGATAGAGAGGCCCTTATTGGTTGCGACATACAACCTGCCGTTACCGTCGTAGTACAGCTGCTGGCAGATATCGCTGATCAGGTGGTCGGACGTCCTGAAATGGCGGACCACCTGGTTATCTTTCAATACGAATATGCCCTGGTCGCTCGTCCCCACCCAGAGGTAGCCGTTGATCCACTGCAGGTCTTTGATGCTCTGGCTGAGCCGCGGATCGTCCTGCACGGGTATGGGGAAGTCGCCGTTCTTCCCATAAAACAACCCCGAGCCGGTGCCGAGGTAATAGCTGCTGTCGTTCACACAGGCGATGGAATTGATCTGAGTCTCCAGCGGGAAAGGTCCAGCGTGCGCCCGTCTGTCCCAAAGGCCAGCCGGTTGCGGCTCACCACGCGCACTTTACCGTCAGGCGTGAAATCCATGTCCTTGATATTCCGCATCCGCAGCAGGGGCTTCGGCGCGGCAAGGCCGGGCGAATAACCGAACACGGCATTGTCTGTCGCGATCAGCAGGTCGCTGCTTTTAGGCTGGGCCATAATGCCGAGCACGGAGTTCCTGCCGCCGGTGGAGTCCAGCTCATAGCGGCGGATGTTCCCGCCCGGCGTCATGACGTTCAGCATACCTGCATTCTCCCCGATATACAGCAGGCCATTTCGTTTGTCCTTGAACACGCTGTATACGGAGTGGGAATATAAGCCGTTGGTATTATCGAGGTAAGCGAAGTAAAAGTGCTTGAAGGGGATATGATACACACCGTCGCCGAAGGTGGTGATCCGTATTGCCGTCGCGGTCGTGCAGGATGGATGTGATGAAGTGGTTGTTCAGCAGTTTGCTGAGTTTCTTTTCTCCTTTAAAGAAATCGCGGATGAGATACAATGCGCGGGGCGTGCCGATCCATAGGTTGTCTCCATCGATGCTGACGCTGCTGATCTCTTCGCGGATGCCCCATTCCGTTCCGGAGAAGAAGGGCATGATGTCTTGCGGGGTGTAGGAATAAAGGGTATTGCCGGTGATGATGACGGGATTTTGCTGTATCCTTTCGGCAAACCGCTGGTTGCCCAGTGAGAAGGGGGCGGTAATGAAGATCTTCTGCTGGAAGTTGTTGCTGTCTTTGACGCCCTGTAGGTTAAAGTACCGTTGGAGGGGTTGGAATACGCTGTCTTTGCTGAGGATGCTCATGACATCCATGGAGCTGGCGCCCAGTTTATCGTAGACGGTCTTGCGGCCGTTGTATTGGATGAGGCGGCCGGCGGAGTTGAGGAACCAGATGGTGCGGGCGCGGTCCTCGAACGCGTATTGCACGTAATGGCTGCGGCTGTTGTAGCTAAGGGTGGAGTCGGTGTCTTCGTTATGGACGATATGGTTGTGGAAGAACGACAGCTTGCCATTGCTGGTGAAGAACCAGATGCGGCCGCGGGAGTCGGCGGCGAGCTTAACGACGTCATTGTCGGTCAGGCCGTCCTTTTTGGTGTAATTGCGGAAGCGTTTGCCATCGAATTTGCTGACGCCGGTGGGTGTCGCGAACCAGATGAACCCTTCCACATCCTGTACGGCGCTGTATACCGTAGCGTTGGCAAGCCCATCCTTTACATTGTAATTGCGGATCACCAGGCCCTGCGCGAACCCGCAAACGGCCCGGCCAGGCAGGCCAGCAGCAATATTATGTAACGGATGGCTTGCATCAACGGCAATTAACGGCTTTTTCCTTGATTAATAAGCTCTGGCGAACAATACCCTTTCTTTAGAGGGCTTCCCGGTGAGGATGCAGGCGCCTGCTTCCTGGGGATTGTTCAGGGGATGCAGCGGATCGTGGCTTTCGTGCGTTCCTTGATCGCGGCTTCCGTTTCTTCGGTACCATCCCAATGTGCGGAGATGAACCCGCCTTTTGTCGAGCAGCTTTTCGAATTCGTCCCAGCTGTCGGCTTTGGTGATGTGCGAATCGCGATATTCCAGCGCTTTCTTGTACATAGCGTCCTGGATCTCTTCGAGCAGTTGGTGGATGTGTTGCGCCAGGCCGTCGAGCGACTGAGAAGCTTTGGTCTTCGTATCGCGGCGGGCGATTTCAGCTACGTTGTTTTCGATATCGCGGGCGCCGATGGCGATGCGCACGGGTACGCCTTTCATTTCGTACTCGGCGAACTTCCACCCGGGGCGGTTATTGTCGTTATCGTCGTATTTCACGCGGATGCCGAGGGCTTTGAGCTCTTTGACGATGCCTTCCACTTTCGCGTCGATCCCTGCTTTTTGGTCGGCGCCCTTGTAAATGGGCACGATCACGACCTGGAGGGGAGCGATGCGGGGGCAGGATGAGGCCGTCGTCGTCGCTATGGGCCATAACGAGGGCGCCAACGAGACGGGTAGACACGCCCCAGGATGTCGCCCAAACGTATTCGAGCTTATTCTCTTTGTTGGAGAACTGCGTCGAACGCTTTGGCGAAGTTCTGGCCGAGGAAGTGTGAGGTCCCGGCCTGGAGGGCTTTACCATCCTGCATGAGGGCTTCGATGCAATAGGTATCTACTGCGCCGGCGAAGCGTTCCGAGGGGGATTTCACGCCTTTCACCACGGGAACGGCCATGAAGTTCTCAACGAAGTCCGCGTATACGTCCAGCATCTGGCGGGTTTCGGCGATGGCTTCTTCGGCGGTGGCGTGGGCGGTGTGGCCTTCCTGCCAGAGGAACTCGGCGGTGCGGAGGAAGAGGCGGGTGCGCATTTCCCAGCGAACGACGTTCGCCCATTGGTTTACCAGGATGGGGAGGTCGCGGTAGGATTGGATCCAGTCTTTATAAGTATTCCAGATGATGGTCTCTGAGGTGGGCCGAACGATCAGTTCTTCTTCCAGTTTGGCTTCGGGGTCCACGACTACGCCGCCTGACACAGGGTCATTTTTCAGGCGGTAGTGCGTCACAACGGCACATTCCTTGGCGAAGCCTTCCACGTGGGCGGCTTCCTTGCTGAGGAAGGATTTGGGGATAAAAAGCGGGAAATAGGCGTTCTGGTGACCGGTTTCCTTGAACATGCGGTCCAGCACGTCGCGCATGTTTTCCCAGAGGGCGAAGCCGTAGGGCTTGATAACCATGCATCCGCGAACGGCGGAGTAGTCCGCCAGTCCGCCTTTCAGCACCAGGTCGTTGTACCATTGTGCATAATCCTGTGATCGGGCAGTAATCTCTTTACTCATATAATATTTTTTCTTTTTCCGTTTCCCTGGAAACTATTATCAGGTATGTCCTGATATTCAGTCATTTGTCTCAAGCTGTTCACCGTTCGTCAGGCATGGGAGCCATTCGGCCCATAAGCGGGTAAAATGCGCCATTCCATACAATAATCTGGCGTAATATTTGTTCTATTAATAATACGGAAACGCCACAGACCTTATGAAAGATTCCCGGGTGTGCGAAGATAATAAAACGGCCGGTGCGTGTAACCCTTCAACGATAAAATTCGTTTAAATTGAGTAAATTTACATTGTTCATAAAATCACAGCAGAATGAGACCTATGATATATAGTGCGGTAGCGGCCCTGCTTGTTTTCGGCAGCTGTTCCACCGCTTATCAGACCGCCCAGACGCCGGACGATGTGTACCACTCTCCGGTCCGCGATCAAAGAGCTTACGCTTCGGGCAATCAACGTGCCACACAGGCCGCCAGAGCCCGGAAGTTGAAGAAACCTATGATGAGGAAGAGGGCGAATACGTTACTTATGCCGACGAGGACGAGGAGCGTTACGACTACGCCCGCCGGATCGACCGTTTCAGCAGGCCTTATACCGGCAGTTACTGGGACGGGTATTACTTCGATGATTTCGGCGGCAATATGGCTTTCAACAACTATTACGGATTCAACAGCTGGAACCGCTTCGGCTGGAACAACTGGTACGGCCCGTCGCTGAGCATCGGCTTCGGTTATGGCCGCCCCTGGGGTTACGGCGGCGGATGGTACGGCAATCCGTGGTATAACAACTGGTACGGCAGCGGCTGGTATGGCAGCGGCTGGGGCCATGGATGGTACGGTAGCGGCTGGTACGGCGGCGGTGGCTGGTACGGTGGGGTTATCCCTGGTACGGCGGTCATGGCGGCTATTACTACACCCCGCGCCCGGCAAATTCCTACCGCCCCGCGGAACTTCCAACTCCGCGTGTACACAACCGACGGCAGCCGGACCTATCGCCCGAACACCAACGGTTCCGCACCGAGAAGGCAGTACGACAGCAATTCCGGCCGCCCGGTAACGCAGCCCAGCACCCGCAGAACGTTCGAAAGATCGTCCGGCGAGCGCCCCGCAGCACAACCGGCCCCGCAACGCCAGCGTTCCAGCAGGGACTATGAGCGCAACTACGACCGAAGCAACAGCGCTCCGGCCCGTCAGCAGCCCTCCTACACTCCCGAACGCAGCAGCGCACCGCAAAGAAGCTATACGCCACCCAGCAGCAGCCCGAGCAGCAGCCCTTCTTCTGCTCCTTCACGGTCCAGACCGCGCGGCTGATCCTGATATTGACGAATTACCAGTAAGGAAGCCCCTTCCAAAGGCGCCGGCTGGTAATTCGTTTTTTTATGCCAATATAGATTATTCACCAGCACTTACAAGATGAATAAAAGAACAGCATTTCTTTTGCTAGCCCTTGGTGTATCCGCCACCGCCATGGCACAAGACGAGCACGACGCATTACGCTACAGCCGCCTGATCTACGGCGGAACCGCACGCACACAGGCCATCGGCGGAGCCGCCGGCTCCCTCGGGGCGACATCTCCTCCACCCACATCAACCCAGCCGGCCTCGGTTTCTTCAAAACCAGCGAAGTCACCATATCTCCCGGGTTCTATTTCAAGAACACCGATATGACCTTCCGGAAAAATGCCGGCATCACCAATAACCCCTCCAGTTCCGATAGCAAAAGCGGCATGTCGCTCGGTAACGTCGGCGTCGTGTTCGGCATCCCCAACCGGTCCTCCGGCAGCAAGTTCCGCAACTTCGCCGTAGCGATCGATTATGCCCGCACCGCAGACTTCAATAACCGCGGTTATGTTACCGGCACCAACACCATGACCAGCTACTCCGATAAATGGGTGGAAACCCTCATGCCCAACGGTGTACCGGTTTCTTTCGACGATGCCAACGACTACTACGCAGAAGGCCCCAGCCTCGGTTTCCGTTCCTATGTGCTCGGTTATGACGCAGACGGCGCCGGCGGCGTAGAGAAATATTATTCCGTCATCAATCCCACCGCCCCAGGCGGCATCCGCCAAAACGACCTCATCAAGGAACGCGGCGGTATCAACGAGTTCTCCCTGGGCTTCGCGGGTAACTATGACGAACAATTCTACTTCGGCCTGTCCCTCAACTTCCCGAGGATCGACTATGAGCGCGACCGCACCTTTTCAGAGGAGGACCAGCGGCCTGAACAATGACTTCGAATGGTATGAAAGCCAGGACATGCTGTCTACAGACGCGACGGGCTTCAATGCCAAACTGGGTATCATTTATGCGCCCATGCCCTCCCTCCGTGTGGGCGTTAACTTCCACACCCCCACCTGGTACAGCATGCACGACACTTATTCCGCCCGTGTAACCTCCCGGATGGAAGAACAGGGCAACCATACCGTGCGCACAGAAGACCTCTTCGATGGTTTCCCCATGGAATACGACTACAGCCTCCGCACCCCTTATCGTGCCGGCGGCAGCGTGTCCTACATCTTCGGCACCAACGCCGACGTGAAGCAGCAACACGGCTTTATCACGGCAGACGTAGAGTACGTAGACTATGCCAGCAGCAAGTACAAATTCAATAAAGGAAACGTGGACGACCGCGATTTCGCCAACAGGCTGAACCGCACCATCCAGGACTCCTACACCGGCGCAGTGAACGTTCGCGTAGGCGGTGAGCTGAAATTTAACATCTTTGCCGTTCGAGCCGGTTTCGCCTACTACGGCAACCCTTACAACAGCGACCTCACTGACACTGACGGCAGCATCAAGCGCGCCAGCGGCGGCGTGGGCTACCGGAACAAAGGCTTCTTCACCGACCTGACCTACGTACACACCCTTTCCTCCAAATCGGTGTACAACCCGTACGTCCTGAGCGGCGAGTTCAAAGCCCCTACGGCTGACGTTGACATGTCTGGCGGCAATGTTGTGCTGACGGTCGGCTTCAAATTCTAACAGATATAAATTCCAGATACAAAAACGGGAAGCGCGCAAACGCTTCCTTTTTTTATGCACTTACGCGCCATCAATAACCTTATGTCAAAGAACTGCCTTCAAAGCTAAGGGCAATGGCGGGGTGCTTTTTCCCTCCTATTCCTTTACTGTATTGGCCGGAGTACCATTTGATATACATTAGATATACATGAACCCTTAAGGAACCCTTACTGAACCTATCTCTAAGTAAGGAGGGCTTCCTCTTTCCCCATCAGTTTTACGAGCCGGGAGCCATCAACATTTCTTTTAACAGTTGACCGCCGTTTACCCAATTCACAATGCTGACTTACCAGACTGTTTAACCGGCATTTCTATACCCGGGAAGCATAAATAGTGCTGCAAACCCATCAAATCTGCATCTAACCAGCTATTTATCAGCATCTTGACTGCCTATCAACTACCTCTTAACTCCTTCTAGTCTGCCGCTCGTCTGCCGCTCGTCTGCCCTTCGTCTGCCCCTCGTCTGCACTTTCCCCGTTCGTATCGTCCTGAAACAGCTATACAGCCCCGTAGTAATAGTCCTGATTGGGGTTTACAGCAATCCTAATAAATCCTGATTTCAGTTTACAGAATGTCCCTCCGGTTTTGTGCGGTTCAGCGTCAATTTTGGTCAACTTTTAGCCCCCTCGCGGCAGTTCGTTTAAAGCATGTAATGCCTCTTGCCGGTAAAGCGTTTGCTTTTCCGGATCAGGTTTGGGGTTGGCGGCGGTAATAACCGGGAATTATTGTGCGGAAAGTTGCTGGCGGATATGGGATATGACCGCATCGGGCGTCCTGGCGTCGAACCATTGGAGCTCTGGGTCTCTGCGGAACCAGGTGAGCTGGCGTTTCGCGTATTGGCGGGTGTGGGTCTTGATGGCATCAACGGCCATGGGGAGGGTGGTTTTGCCGTCCAGGAAGTCGAAGACTTCTGTGTAGCCTACTGTCTGGAGGGCGTTGCGGTCGCGGTAAGGGAGAACGTTGCGCACTTCGTCTACCAGTCCCAGGTCCATCATTTGGTCTACCCGTTTGTGGATGTTAGCATGAAGAAGCTCTTTGGGTAGCTCCAGTCCTAATTTGAGGACACGGAAATCGCGTTGGCGGGCGGTATTAGTCCGGAAGGCGGTAATGGATTGCCCGGTGGTTTCGAAGATCTCCAGCGCACGCACGAGGCGGTGAGGGTTCTGGGTCTCGGCGACCGCATAGAATTCGGGGTCTTTTGCCGGAGCTCCTCCTGCAACCAGGCCAGGCCATGGCTGGCGAAACCTGAGCGGACGGCTTCGCGGATATGCGCAGGTACGGGGGCATATCGTCCATCCCTTCCAGGAAGGCCCTGATATACAGGCCGGTTCCGCCGGTAAGGACGACCGTGTTGTGCCGGGAGAAAACCTCGGCGGCATAACCCATCGCCAGTTCTTCGTACATGGCGGCGTTCACTTCTGTTGCAATAGAATGGGAATCAATGAAATAATGTCGAACAGCAGCCAGTTCTTCCGCGGACGGCTTGGCCGTTCCGATGGAGATTTCCCGGTAGCATTGCCGGGAGTCTGCCGAAATAATATCCGTACCCAGCATCTGCGCGATGCGGATAGCTGTGGCCGTTTTCCCTACCGCGGTAGGGCCGGCAACGAGGATGACCGTCTTATTCATATGATAAAAAGCCCGGCGCAGGACGCGCCGGGACTATACTTGCTAAAATGCGTTTTCGTCTTCGCCGCCGCTTTCCTCCATACCGTCGTCTTCACGCTCGGTTTCTTCGCCTTCTTCACCAAATCCGTCTTCCGGCATGCCTTCACGGTTAAGGTCGTACTTCTCCTCCATTTCAACGAGTTTATCGCCAATAAGGCCTTTGGTGCCGTATTGACTGGGCGCGAGCCCTTCCTTGCGGACTACGGCGGGGTAGCTCAGCTTGGCGTTCTCGTCTTTCGCCACGGCGATCAGTTCCACCAGGAACGTCCAGTTTTTGGCGAAATCGTAGAGGTAGATAAATTTCTGGTTAGGGTCCCTGACCATCGCACCCACAGGGGTCTCCGCCATCATCAGCGGCTCCGCTTTGCGGGGTTGACCGTCCTTTTCGAGCAGGATTTCCCGGCCGCGTTGCCAGTTGTCGTTGCTGCGGAAGAACGTTGCCTTGTGCTTGGAGTCAAACTCATATGCTGTCAAGATGGCCTGATGGAACTGCACAAAATTCTGACTGGGCTTAACAACGATATCCCTATAGACACTTTCGTCTTCTTCCCAATAAACTCTGAACTTTAATACCGGCATATGATTTACAATGTTGTATGAACAAAAATACCAAATTATTTAACAGGGGTCAAGTTTAGTTCGCCCGCCTTTTTCAGCATGAATGCATACGCCGCGTCATAATTATTGGCGATTTCTCCGTCGAGGATCGCTTCGCGGATGGCGCTTTTCAGGTCTCCCACCAGCTTCCCGGGCATTAGCCCGAACGTTTCCATGATCAGTTCGCCCGTTACCGGCGGCTGCCAGTTACGGATCCGGTCGCTTTCTTCCACTTCCTTCAACCTTTCCCGCACCAGCTCGAAATTCTCCAGTACCTGCGCACCTTCGCGCGGTTCTTAGATGTAATATCCGCCTCGCACAACATCATGAGCGCTTCCAGGTCTTCGCCTGCATCGAACAGCAGTCTGCGTATAGCCGAATCTGTGATATTCTCCTTCGTGAGGCTGATGGGCCGCAGGTGCAGTTCCACCAGTTTCTTCACCAGCCGCATCTTTTCGTTCAGGGGAGCTTCAGCCGTGTAAAGATCCGGGGCACCATTTTGCCGCCAACGGCGTCGTGCCCGTGGAACGTCCAGCCATGCCCGGCCTCGAAACGTTTGGTGGCCGGTTTGCCGATATCGTGCAATAATGCGGCCCAGCGCAACCAGAGGTCGCCAGTATGCCGCGAGATATTATCGATCACCTGTAGGGTGTGATAGAAATTGTCTTTATGCCCCTTCCTTCCAGCATTTCCACGCCTACGAGATCTACCATCTGGGGAAGATGATCTTCAGGATACCGGATTTATATAAGAGGTCCAGTCCTACGGAAGGTTTGGCGCTGAGCATGATCTTATTCAGCTCATCGGTGATCCTTTCCTGGTAATGATCTTTATCCTCGCCGCGTGGTCCTGGATGGCCTGGAATGTTTCGGGAGGATGGTAAAGTTCAGTTGGGATGCGAAGCGGATGGCGCGCATCATGCGCAGGGGTCGTCGCTGAAGGTCTGGCCCGGTTCCAACGGCGTGCGGATGACGCCGTCTTTCATGTCCTGCAATCCGTTAAAGGGATCGATGAGTTTGCCGTAGCTATCCGGGGTAAGGCTGATAGCCAGTGCGTTGATGGTAAAATCTCTGCGCAGCTGGTCATCTTCCAGGTTCCCGGTTCCACTTCGGGATTTCGGGAATGCTGGCGGTAGCTTTCGCGGCGGGCGCCTACGAACTCCAGTTCGATATCTCCGAACCGGATCTGGGCGGTGCCGTATGTTTTGAAGTAATTGACTTTCAGGGAGGGATCGAGCAGCGCGGCCACGCGGTGGGCCAGTGCGATGCCATCTCCCACGCAAACGATATCCACGTCTTTCGTAGGTCTTCCCAGCAGCTTGTCGCGGACGAATCCCCGATCAGGTAAGCGGGAACGCCTATCTGCCGGGCTGCTTCCGCAACGCGCTCAAATACATCCATTTCCCGTTCTGTACAGGAATTTCCATCATCTGTCTATCGTTTTAGGCGGCAAAAGTACTTTAATCCCGGATGATTTCCAGCCTTCCGTCTTTCCCGATGCGCACAATGCGCGACGGGCGGGCGGGCGTTTCATCTCCTGCCGGTGTTCCACCACATAATCCACGCCATTCCGGATGTCTTGCGAAACATCTTTAAAACTTCCCGGCGACGGCGCCCCGGAAATATTGGCGGATGTAGAGACAATGGGTTTGCGCAGTCTTTTCACCAGGTGCCGGCAGAACGGGTCCTGCACCAGCCTGATGGCGATGGAGCCGTCCTGGTTGATGACGTTGGGCGCCAGGTACAGGGCGCCTTCGTATATCACGGTGGTGGGCCGTTCGAACCCCGCGAGCACCTCAGCGATATCATGGGGGCGAGGCGAGGTATTTTATGAGGTCTTTCACATCTGCCATGAGCACCACGAGGCTTTTGGCCTCGTCCCGCTGTTTCAGGTCATAGATCTTCTTCACCGCGGCGGCGTCTGTGGCATCGCAGCCGAGGCCCCAGATGGTATCCGTGGGATATAGGATAGTGCCGCCGTTGCGGAGCGCTTCCAGGCTGCGGACGATATCGTTTTCGAAATCAATCATGTCAGGATGTTTTGGTACACGTTCATCACGGCGGCGGCGCACTTTTCGGGCGTGAAGTTTTGTGCATGGATGATGCCGCGCTCTGTCATACCTTGCCGCAATGAAGGCTCTACGGCAACGCGGAGCATGCCGTCGGCAATGCTGTCTGCCTTGAACGGATCTACATACAGCGCCGCATTTCCGCCGGTTTCGGCGAAGCAGGAGCCTGTGGAAGTGATCACGGGCGTATGGCTCCAGAGCGCTTCCAGGATGGGGATGCCGAATCCTTCGAAGGTGGAGGGTACAATAGCGCCAGGGCGCCCTGGTATAGCGCCGGAAGATCGCGGAAGGCGAACTTCGTTACTTCGTTGAGGAAGATGACGCGGCTGGTGAGGCCTTTTTCAGCGAGGTATTTTTGACTTTTTCTTTGTAGGCGCCACCATCGCCCAATACCACCAGCGGCACATTGAGCCGGTCTTTCAGCCGGAACATGGCTTCGGCGATGCCGGCGAGGTTCTTCCGTTCTATCACGGAGCCTACGTACAGGAAGTACTCTGAAGGGAGGTTGTAACGGACCAGCATCTGGCGGACCTTCTGAGGATCCGGTTGTACCTGGAACGAGGGATCGCAGGCCTGGTAGCAGACGGGGATCTTGTTTTCGGGAACGCCGTAGAATTCCATCAGGTCGGCTTTTGTCTGTATGGAGATGGCGATCACCTGGTCGGCCGCCTGGCAGGCGTATCTCGCCTTTTGCGGTAGGTATTGACATCAATGGGATTGTATTGTTTCGGATACCTTTCGAAGATGAGATCGTGCATGGTAACGGTACTGCGCACCCCGGTGCGGTGGATCCCGAACGGCAGTTCGGCGCTGAGGCCGTGGAAAATATCGATGCCATGGCCTTTGAGCTCTCCAGACACCCATCGGCTGCGCCAGACAGGCTTTAGCAACTTATGGAGGAATCGCTGCGGGGTGACGGTATCCACTGCGGGGGGGCTGATACAACGGCTTCACCTTGGGGGCGAAGAGGACGTAATCATGCTGGGGTAAAATTCCGCCAGGGAGGTCACCAGCGTTCTGCTGTAGTTGCCCAGTCCCGTGCGGTTCTGGTAAGCCCTTTTGGCGTCGAAACCGATTCTCAATGCTTAATAATGTTAATCCGGTGGCAAAATACTGAATTTGATTTTTTCTTTCCCGCAAAAATTTTAACTTGAATGTCCCGTTTCGAGAAGGGAACTAGTCTCAAAGAGAAACCATATAAAAAGGAACGTAAGCAAAAGTCATTGTTCACCACCCAATTTTTTTGTCTGACATGAAGCCCAATGAAAAACTCATGAAGCCGTTTTTGCGCAGCTGCTGGAGTCGCAGCAACAGCTAACTACCGGTCAACAAACTTCAGAAACTTCTTACTGGACCAGCAAGCTGGCCGATGTGCCCGACCAGACCCAGAAATACCCATCAGATGGTGATGAGGAATGGTGGTTGCTGTAAGCCTTTACTTCCAACAAACGATTTGTAAGGCAATGGTCCCCGGGCCGTTGCCATTTTGTTATTCGCCAACTGCTCCATGATACTCTGCATCACCCACGCTCAAGACACCTTTACCATAGACCGCGTTCTGCATCACCTGGAGGCGCTCGGCTACGAGGGTTTCCGGTTCAACTCCGATGAATTCGGCACCCGCTACCGCCTCCGTTACCGCCTTCACGCCTCCGGCCCGCAATACGAGCTCCGGCACGGCTCCCGCGTCATCGATTCCCGCGAAATACAAGGCGTATGGTACCGTAAACTGTGGGACCTGCAGGTCCCCTCCTCCCTCGATCCCGCTTTCGTACCCGCATTCCTCAAAGAATACCGCACCTCGCTGCATATATTCCTCGACTCGCTGGACGTCCCCTGGATCAACCGTATGGACCTCGACCACGCCGTAGGCGCTAATAAGCTACTGCAGCTCAGCGCGGCACAGTCGACCGGGCTGGCCGTTCCACAGACCCTCTTCAGCAATCATGCGGAAGACGCCATCCGGTTCTTCGACGACCATGGCGGCAACGTGGTAGTAAAGTTGCACGGCGCGCTCTCCAAATCCATGGATGGCAAAGGCGACTTCTTCCCCACCACCCGCCTGCGGAAGGAAGATGTTCCCATGCTGGAATCGCTGGCCGCTTGCCCCATGATCCTGCAGGAGTACATTCCGAAAGACCGCGAACTGCGTGTCATATACGTAGACGGCGCATTCTATACGGGCAGCCTCCGCACGCCGGAACTTTCCGACTGGCGGACAGCCAATACCACGCTCGTACAATGGGAGCCCTATGAGCTTCCCGCCGCCGTAGAAGATAAGTTACACGACTTAATGACCTTACTGGGATTGCCTTTCGGCGCCATAGACATGATCGTGCAGCCAGACGGCGAGCACGTTTTCCTGGAAGTGAACCCGCAAGGCGAATGGGGCATGCTGGAAAAGTACCTCGACTTTCCCATCGCAGCTACCATCGCCGAAAAATTAGTCAACCGAATCGAACAGCATGGGTAAAATTCTAATCATTACACATTCAGCAGACAACGACGCCGTTACATCCGTCATCGAAAACCTTACAGCAGCAGGCGTTACGCCGGTCCGGTTCGACGTAGACCGCTATCCGCTGGCTACCCGCCTCACTTCCGAATACAACGGCCACCAGCGCCGCCTGTGGCTGGACGATGGCTCCGCCGCCCAATCCCTCGAAGATCTCGACGCCGTATGGTACCGCCGGAGTTATCATCTGGCAGACGGGCTCGACCAGGTATTGGAAAAACCCTTCGTTAACCCCGCAGCCGGCGAGATCAGGCGCACGCTCTTCGGCATGCTCGAATCGCTGCCCTGCTTCCAGTTGGAACGATACAGTACGTACCGCCGGCTAGACAGCAAGGAAGAACAACTCCGCCTCGCCGCCGAATGCGGCCTGCTTACGCCCGCCACCTGCATCACCAACAGCCCGGAAAGGCTACAGGCTTTTATGAAGGAGGTCAACGGCCCTATCGTGGCCAAGATGCAAAGCGCTTTCGCCATTCACCAGGACGGGCAGGAACAGGTCGTCTTCACGAGCGACATCCGGGAAGATCACCTGGAGCAATTACCGCAACTCCGTTTCTGCCCTATGACCTTCCAGCAAAAACTGCCCAAGCAGCTGGAATTGCGCGTAAATATGGTAGGGAAAGAAATATTCGCGTTCAGCATCGATTCCCAGCAGCAACCCGGCGCGGAGACCGACTGGCGGAAAGAAGGCGCTTCCCTCGCCGTGCAATGGCGGCCATGCGAGCTCCCGGATGATGTAAGGGAGGGGCTCTCCGCCTGATGGACCGCTACGGCCTCAACTACGGCGCTATCGACCTCATTCTCACGCCGGACGGTCAATACTACTTCCTGGAGCTGAATGCAGCAGGTGAGTTCTTTTGGCTCGATAAGCTTTGCGACGGCGCCATCTCCCGGCGCCTGGCCGCGGTGCTGACCGGAAAAGCGGAACGGAGAAAGCCCCTTATCCTCTGATCCCCAAAGAAACAGCCCCGCATGAGCAGGGCCGTCTTTTTCATATCCATGGTTTGCATTAGTAACCGTCATTCTGCTCCAGCAGCGGATTGCGCAGGCGTTCCGCATCGGTGAACGGGAACCACAACCGGGTGCTGTTCCGCCCCTTCGATGTCAGGAAGGGCAATGCAGTACCGAAGCGCTTCATATCCTGCCAACGGCGGCCTTCTCCTACCAACTCACGGCGGCGCTCCTTTTCCAGCTCCGCCAGGAATGCAGTGGCATTCGCGAAATCAGCAGCATTCTTCACACTTGCCTTACGGGCGGCGCGCAAAGTATTGTAGCGCGTAACGTCTACCGTATTCAACCTGCGGTTGCCTCCGCAGAAATGAGATATGCTTCGCTGATACGCATCAGGGGTATACGACATATACGGCGGACGCCGGTTGCAGCGTATCCGTCGAATACTTCAGCATGTAGTTCACATCCCTCCCGGTGGCATTCTGGCGTGCTTTACGCACTACTTCGCGGCGGGTGTCGGCAACTTCATAAGAATCCGCCAGCACATCATCCATAGACGTAAGGCCGGTACCGTTGCCCAGGAACGGAGGCGCGGGGCTGTAGAAGCTGAACAGGCCATAGCGCTCGTAAGCGGAGGGCATCGGGCCGTCAGACATCTGCCAGATCATTTCCTGGGCAGGACTGTTATAACGGAAGATGTTGGAGTACGTGTTAGTGGACAGGCTCCTCTTTCCTGAATTAATCACCAGCTCCGCGAGTTCCTTCGCCCTTGCGTGCTTGCCGCGTTGCAGGCTCACACGTGCCAGCAGCAACTGCGCCGCTTGTTTGGATGCGGCTTTGGGCGTCGTGAAATCACCAAGTAATGGAATGGCAGCCTCCAGGTCCTTCTCGACCTGATCCAGCACCTCGGTCTCGGTGCTTTTAGGTTTGCGGATGCGATCGATTTCGGTTTCTACGGAAGTGATCAGCACCACGCCGCCGAATACTTCCGCCAGCAGGTTGTATGAATGCGCGCGGATGACGAGCGATTCGCCCAATATCTGTTTCAGCGCAGGCGAAGCCGTGTTACCGATTTTACTGATGATGAAGTTGGCGTTACCGATCGCGGTATATGCCGCGATGTAATACCTCCCGATCCCGAAACCGTCTGCCGCGCTGGGATTACAGGCTTCGTATGCCTGCGGGTTGAACTGCGCGGGATTGCCACCCTGCAGCGAAATGATATCATCGCTGTAGATGTCCGTCATGGGATAGGATTGCGGAGGCCAGCTGCCCGACATGCTGAGGTATGCTCCTTTCAGCAGCAGCGCGATGTCGTTGTCCGTCAGCTGGTCTTTGCCGATGGCCTGGTCCGGCGTGGGCCTGTCGAGGTACTTGCCACAGGCGGCAAAAGCTGCACGCAGGCCACAATGAGATATGTTTTATAGTTGCGAAACATGATGCGTCTGTTTTAAAGTTGTCAGAAACGGAGATCGATACCGAAGGAAATGGCGCGTGGCAGCGGCGCCACGTTCTGCTGCAGGCCCGTTTCCAGTCCCTGCTCGGGATCATCTGCGTTCAGTCGTTTGTCCTTCACCGTAAACAGGTTCTGCGTAGCGGCATAGACCCGTACCTGTTGCAGCCCCGCCTTTCCGATCAGCGTATTCGGCAGGTTGTAGGCCAGCGTTACGTTTCGGCAGCGAAGGAAGGATCCGCTGTACAGGAAATGCGTAGAGGGCCTGAGGTTCCAGTCGTTCGTCTGGCCTGCTCCATGCTCTCCTACGATCGCGCGGGGATAACGGGCCTCGTCGCTGGGCTTTTGCCAGCGGTCCAGCACCCAGGTGGGTTTATTGTTCACCACGCCGGACCAGATATCATAATCGTAGTTGCGGTAAAACTGTTCGCTGAAGTTGTAGATCTTGTTGCCAAAGTTGAACGCCAGCTGGGTATTCAGGCTGAAGCCCTTCCAGCCGAGGTCTACCGTCAGGCCGCCGTTTACTTTCGGCTGGGCAACGGGAACATATACCATATCCTGCTGATTGATGATGCCATCTTTATTCAGGTCGGCATAAACCATGTCTCCCGTTTGCGGGTCTACTCCCTGCGACTGGTACAGTTGCAGCAAGCCAAGCGGTTGGCCGATACGCACAACGCCGGAGGGGCTGCCCGGATAATAAATCCCAAAGCCCATGGTGCTGTCGCGCAATTCGGTAACGCGGTTGCGGTTGATGTTCGCAACAGCGCTTACTTCCCAATGGAAGTCGCCCGGTTTGCTGCTGAGCGCAACGGCCAGGTCTACCCCCGGTTGGTCATAGCCCCGAGGTTTACGCGTTGGGAGGTAAAGCCACCGCTCGACCAGGGAATCTGGCGGCTGGTGAGCAGTCCGTCGGTCTTCTTCACATAATATTCTGCCGTAACGGAAAGGCGGTTATTAAAGAAGCGCGTCTCCAGGCCTATGTCGTGCTGTTTGGTCCGCTCCCATTTCAGGTCGGGATTGCCGAGCATGGTGCTGAGGCGAAGGGCGGGCTCGTTGAGATACAGGCCGCTGTTAACGAGATCCTGCGTATCATAATGCCCCACCGGCCGGATGTTGCCTGTGATACCGAAGCTGCTGCGGAGCTTAAGGTAGCTGAGCGTCTTATTGCCACGCAGGAAGTTTTCGTCAGAAATGATCCAGCCGCCGGAGATGGCCGGGAACCATGCCTGGCGGTTGTTCTTCAGCTTGCTGGTACCGTCGCGGCGGAGGCTGAGGCTGAGGAGGTACTTACCTTCCCAGCTCATGTTGGAACGGAGGAAGTACGACTCGGAATATTCTTCATAGAAGCGGTTGCTGCTATTATAGAAGTTCGTGGAGATAGAAGCGTTGGCGGGTTTCCAGAGCCCCTCGATCATGGGGAAACCTTGCAGGTTCTTCACCCCTACGCGATATTGATTGCCGGTGAATTCCTGTCCCAGCAATACATCCGCTTTGAGCGCGCTGTACGCGAAACGGTAGGTCAGCACGTTGTTGAGCGTGTAGCGAAGCCCTTTATTGTCGGTCTCCTTGTAATCGCCTTTGGTACCGAGGCCGCCATAGCTAAAGGGCGACATGAACTCCACCAGGTTGCTCTCGCTGCGCGATCCCGCGATCATGGACCGGAAGCTGAAATTCTTGCTGATGGTCGCCTCCGCGAAGAAGTTACCGGTATAGTTCCAGTTGTCTTTGGTGTTGTCGTAAAAATACCGGAGCACTCCGTACGGGTGTTCCTGAAACCGTGGTGGTAGTCCCAGGTGCCGTTCGGATTAGTTTTAATGGAATCGGGCGTATCCGGGCGGGCGGTGATGCCGGCGCCGAGGGCTTCCGCCAGGCCGTCGTATTCCACTTTGGAGATGGCTATGTCCATACCTGCTTTCAGCCAGCGGTTCACTTTCTGCGTGAGGGCCAGCTTGCCGGTGTAACGGTCCAGGCGGCCGTCGCCTACCGCATTTGCTTCTCCAAACTTCCCGAAAGAGAAATAATAGCTGGTCTGGTTGCTGCCGCCGGCCACACTTAGCTGAATATTGCTCAGGGGCGCGCTGGAAGGCTTCACGCGATCGAGCCAGTTGATATCATCCTTGCCCATCTGCAGTTCATTGATCTGGAGGTTGAGGACATCCTTCTCCCCGCGGAGGGTTGCGGCCTCGGTGGGGTCTATGTTGCCGGCGAGCCTCCTGTCGATATCCCCTATCCTGTTCCGACGGGCTTCTTTGAACATCATTGCATATTCCGCATTGTTGAGCGGGCGGTAAGAAAACGACGACATATTAAAGCCCGTGTACGCGTTCAGGTTCACGACGGGCCTGGCGCCGAAGGAGCCTTTCTTCGTAGTAATGAGGATTACGCCCTGCGCCCCGCGCGCTCCATAAATGGCGGATGAAGCCGCGTCTTTCAGTACTTCGATAGAGGCGATGTCCTGCGGGTTGAGGTTGAACATGCTGAAATTGGCGTTGTCGCCTACGGGCGGCGCGTCGATTACCAGTCCATCTACTACGATGAGGGATTAGACCCTGTTCCGGTTACGTTATTCTGGATGGTCTGTACGCCGCGGATGGTAAAATTAGGCATAGAACCTGGCGTGGCTCCGGTGTTGGTGACAGCAAGCCCTGCCACGCGGCCCTGGAGGGCGGAGATGGGGTTATTGACCATGTTCTCTTCCGGCTTCAGGGCGCCGACTTTCCCGATGGAGCCGGACAGCTCCGCCGTTGTTGGGTGCCGTACCCTACTACTATTACCTCGTTTAGCCGCGAGCCGCCTGTCTGTAAAGGCAATTGCAGCGCCATAGTGCTGCCATCCTTTACGGGGAATTCCATCTGCCGGTATCCCAATGAAGTGACCACGAGCACCGCGCCTTCTGATGCGGACACGGTGAACTGGCCGTCTTCATTGGTGATGGCGCCTTGCCCGTGCCTTTAACGATCACGGTGGCGCCGATGACGGGGTTGCCGTCGTCTCCGGTTACGCGGCCCTGCACCGTTATGGTGGTATCGGCCGGGAGCCGGAGCGCCGGCTGGATGAGGATTTTGTTATCTACCTGGCGAAAGGAAAGGTCATGAGGTTGCAGCAGCTGTTCCAGCACAGCCGCGAGATTGCGCTTGCCTTCGGGGAGGCTGAGGTGGCGGATGTGGGCCACGTCCGCCTTACGGTACATGAACCTGAAATCCGTCTGGCCTTCTATCTGCTTAAACGCGTCGAGCAGCGAGGCGTTTTTCAGCGCCATGCTGACGGTCTGCCCGTCCAGCCGCTGCGCCTTAGCGGAGGCGGCCGTTAGGATCTGGGCGGTTACCGCGATCAATAAAAAGATAATAACGAGATACGCATACATCGATACAGGAAAAGCGCGCCGGGCAGCCTGGGGAAAGCGCGGGCGCTTCCCGCTGCAAGTGCGGAAAAATTCATACTTTAGTGATTGCAGGTGAATAAATGGCCCGTTGACGCGGGCTTTTAAAATCTGGGGCCATTGCGCAATTCCCGTTGCGCAAGGCCGTGACCTCTGCTTCCGGCAGAGGTTTTTTCGTTTACGGCGGTTGGCTGATAACGTTCATGTCTTTTCTGATCCTGGTTGTGCCGTTTGATTACGGCCGGTAAATAATAACGGTCTTTTGACTACTGTCTATGGTATATGCTGCCTGGTTGAAGGCACAGATGCTTTTGAGGGCCTGCTCCAGCGATTCCCGGCCGCCGAGGGTGGTAGAGAAACGTTGTGCGCGGAGGGCTTCGTCGGGTATGGAGATACTGTAACCGAAGCGGTCTTCGAGGAGGCGGGCGGATTGCTGTAGCGTGACGTCGTCGAACAGCAGATCCTCCTGCTGCCACTGCGGCTGCTCCGTGGTTGTTTGCTGGCGGGATTCGCCGGCGGTGTAAACGATCTGTTGATGGGCGGTCAGTTCCCCAGAGATTTCTCCTGGCTCGCCACCCGTACGCGCCCTTTGAACACCGTCACCTTCACATCCCCTCTCCTGCCGCCGCCACTTCGAAGGTGGTGCCCAGTACGGTGGTCTGTAATCCCCCGCATGTACCACGAAAGGTTGACCGGTCTGTTGCTCTACGGTAAAGAGGGCCGTTCCTTCCAGGAATACCTCCCTTTTATCTTGATGTGCAAAGGAAGCCGGATATCGGAGTTTGCTGCCGGCGCTGACGAGCGCCGTGCTACCGTCTGGCAGGGAAATGAGGTTGTTTTCCTGTATGGGTTGAACAGACTGCCCCGCCGCGGCGATATCCTGCTTACGGGATCCTGGTTGGAGCAGCAGGAAGGCTGCCGTAGCGGCGCCTGCCAGCACGAGCACGGCGGCAGCCGCTTTCCAGCCGGTATATTGCCGGCGGCGGACAGGCGTCTTTTGTATGGTGATCTGTTGGAGGATATTTTGATGCATCCTGCCGCCGAGGCGCTCCCGTTCTTCGGGAGACAGCAGGCCGGTCACGTCCGGATGCGATTCAAAAGCATCGTAGCTGGCGAGGAGGAAACGCTCCTCTGCAGGGGGAGGCATTGCCTTCCCGGTATTTTTGCAGTATTTCAAGGAAATACGAATGGTCCATATCCTTTAGACAGGCGAAAAGACAAATGCCCCATCCGGCTGAAAAATATTTTTACGGGAAGACGGACCAGAACATGGCCCCCAGGGTTGCGCGGAGGCGAGCGAGGGCTTTGCCCAGCTGGTTCTGGACGGTTTTGCGGGAGATGTTGAGTTGCCGGGCGATCTCGTCCGGACTGGCGCCTTCATTATACCGCATCCGGAAGATCTCCTGTCGGCCGGGTGGCAGGGCGTCTACGAGGTCCTGGTACGATTTCAGCCATTCGTTGCGCCGGACGAGGGCGTCGGCGCCTTCGCCGGAGGAGACGGATTCGGCGAAGAGGTCTTCCATGGGGAGGAAGCGTTGTTGGGACGAAAGGAAATTGAGCACGCGGTTGCGGACGGAGGTGTGGATATAGGCGGGCAGATGGAGGATGTGGAGATCGGCGCGGCGGTTCCAGAGCTGGAGGAAGAAGTCCTGTGTGATATCCTGTGCGGCGGCGGGGTCGCTCAGGCGTTTGAAGGCGGCATTGTAGACGGGTTGCCAGTAGCGTTGGTATAGCGCAATAAATGCTTCCATGCTGCCGTCTTTCAGCGATCGCAGCAATTGCGCGTCGCCCAGGTCCTTATATACGCCTGCATCCCCATGAATAATGTAGCCTCCGGATAAAAATACGTTTTCTCGCCCAACTGTGCATGATTATATTATTTTTGCGGAAAACAAGCATACCACAATGGATATACAGCAACAGATCCAGGCTGCATGGAACGACCGCAGCCTCTTGCAGCAGACGCAATATTCCGACGCCGTACGGTCAGTGATCGAAGCAGTCGACAAGGGCAAGCTTCGCGTGGCGGAGCCGGTTGAAGGCGGCTGGAAGGTGAATGAATGGGTGAAACAGGCGATACTGATGTATTTCTCGATCCAGCCGATGGAGACGCTGTCGGTACCTCCTTTCGAGTTCTACGACAAAATGAAGCTGAAGACCAACTATAAGGAACTGGGCGTTCGCGTGGTACCTCACGCGGTTGCGCGTTACGGCGCCTTCATTGCCAAGGGCGCGATCCTGATGCCTTCGTATGTGAACATCGGCGCTTATGTGGACGAAGGAACGATGGTAGATACCTGGGCAACGGTAGGTTCCTGCGCACAGATCGGCAAGCACGTTCACCTGAGCGGCGGCGTGGGCATCGGCGGCGTACTGGAGCCCCTGCAGGCCAGCCCCGTTATTATTGAGGACGGCGTATTCGTAGGCAGCCGCTGCATCGTAGTGGAAGGCGTACGCGTAGAGAAAGAAGCGGTACTGGGCGCAAACGTGGTACTGACACAGTCCACCAAGATCATCGACGTAACCGGCGCTGAGCCCGTTGAGTACAAAGGCCGCGTACCGGCGCTCAGCGTGGTGATTCCTGGTTCTTACACCAAGAAATTCCCGCGGGCGAGTTCCAGGTTCCGTGTGCACTGATCATTGGTCAGCGTAAAGCGAGCACCGATCTCAAAACGAGCCTCAACGATACATTGCGCGAGTTCAACGTTGCGGTGTAACAGCAGTAGCATAGTATTTGAAAAGCCGCGCTGGTCGCGGCTTTTTCATTTTCTATCAAACTTTTTCTTGCCAGAATTTGGAAATATTGAGAAAGTACGTACATTTGCACTCCCTGACACGAAAAGATGCCCAGATGGCGAAATTGGTAGACGCACTGTGTTCAGGTCGCAGCGCCGGCAACGGTGTGCTGGTTCGAATCCAGTTCTGGGCACCTGAAGCCCTCTCTAAAGAGAGGGCTTTTTTATGCTCAATTGTAAGCATTTCACTATTTAAGTGTAAATTTATTTTCATGAGAATTAAGACACTCCGCATAAAGAACTTTAAATCTCTGGTTGATTTTCAACTTGAGATGCTACCAAAGTTCGGAGTCATTGTAGGACCGAATGCGAGCGGGAAGAGTAATATCTTCGAGGCGCTGGAGTTTACGAATTACATCATGAGATTCGCTTTTGAAGCGACAACCTTCTTTGGCGGAAAAGACCGGATATTATCATATAGTGAACAAGATACTACATCACCCTCCCAATCTTTCTCATATGATTTTGCGGATAATTTCCGGCTTCATTTAGAATTATTATATCATCATGGCCCCGGTTACCAAATGCCATGGACTCATATGGCATTGGACAAAATTCTATCCATGATAAAATGGACATAAGTCCGCTTGATCTGAGGGATATAGCCGTATGGAATAATGTAAAATTAGATGTTGCAAAAAACAACTTACAATACGACGATGATTTCGAAATATTCGTAAACAATTTCTCCCGGATCTTCGTAGGGAAGAAAGAGTTGAAAAGGGCTGCGCAGGCCCAGAATCGCTTAGCGGCCGATGCATCCAATCTAGCACATGTATTGAATTTGATTCTTCAGGATGAGTATAAGAAAGAAGAATTAATTGAATGGCTCAGTATGCTGATTCCTGAATTTGAGAACATAGAAGTCAAGCAATCTAACCTGGATGGCAGCTTTGAATTCTTCCTGTACGAGAAAACGCATAACAAACCTTTCTCAAAGCATCTTATCTCAGACGGAACTTATAATATACTTTCGATATTGGCCGCTGTACTCCAAAGTGACAGTCCACAGTTTCTATGCATTGAAGAACCGGAAAATGGTCTCCATCCCCATGTTATCCAACTACTCGTAGAATTTTTAAGGAAAAAACCGAAGATTTGGGACATCATATTTTATTGAATACGCATTCTCAAACGTTAGTAAGGTGCCTTAATCCCCACGAGATGATTCTCATCAATAAAGAAAACGGAAGAACAATTGCCAGACAATTAAATAACATGGATGACCTCGGCATTAAAACCGATGAAGCATGGCTCTCAAATGCATTAGGAGGTGGCACACTATGGTCAAAATAGGATTTATATGTGAAGGCGCAACAGAAGCGATCTTATTACAGTCTAAAGCATTCCAAAACATACTTTCAACACTAAATCTATATGCTGTTAATGTTATTAACGCCGATGGCTGCGGCAATTTGCTTCCGCATAACATAGAAGGCTACATTCATTCTTTGGAAAGAGCCGGTGCCACTAAAATTGTCATACTTACGGATTTAGATACGGATGCTTGTGTAACACTTACTAAGGAACGCATCTCAGCCCGGCCACAGGACATAGTCATCGTCGCCAGGAAACAAATTGAAGCATGGTTTCTGGCCTGTACAACCAGCATGCAGAAATTACTTAATGATACCGCATTTAATTTCGCTACTCCTGAACAAGAAGCTAATCCATTCAAAACCATAAATAATCTCCTTTTAAATAAGACTGGCAGGGGTTTGGGCTTAGGCCAAACCGGGGCTAAAATCAGGTTAATCAGAAGATTTTTAGCATTGAATCTGGATATTCAGGAGGCTGCTAAGCATCCCGCCTGCCCTAGCGCCCGCTATCTTATCGACAAACTTACAAGCCTTAAGTAGTCATATTCAGGAAATGAATTGTAAATATTTACCGTCAACTTTCTGCTTATAGAATTCAGTTCATGGAACTGAAACAGGAAAGGCCTTAGACCCAGCGACCTAAAGCCTTTTTTAATTCAATATCTAACAGGTACCCTCAGCAACCATCTTTACGGGGAGCATGTTTGTAAATTATTTTACCATCCCGTTCCGCATACTCACCCGCTATTATCGGATATGCATATTTAGGAGCATGCGACACGGCACGGGCCTTTATAATTATCTTGTCGCTGACCTTAAGGCTACGAATCTGCTGAAGATCATCGTCGAACCTGAGAATAAAATCCTCACCCTGAATGTTGACCATCACGCCGAAACCTAACCTTGAGCCCGGCGGAAGCGTAAGCGAAGTTACCACCGCTTCCATTTGGCTATAACCCTGATATGCTTCCATATTTTAGCCTCGGCGGCGTACACTTTCTTCCCTTCGGGAGACGCTTCCCACATTTTGAAGTGTATCCCTCCTGGGGTAGCTTCCCATTCTTCCCTGGCGGCCCTCCTTTCAGCATCCGTCAGTACTTTGGAAGACGGCTTTTCAGTAACTTCCTGTTGCGTTCCGTGATTAGCAAATACGAGCCCGCTTACCACCACCAGCGATAAGATCAGTGCATAAATAACTTTTTCATAATTTTCGTGTGTTAAAGTGATAATATAGAGCCTGTGTTAAAGACATTTTTGTTACTTTCCATAGCTACCAGGCTGATCCACCGAAATTACTTTATAGCGTTAGTAATGAGGGATTTGGATTGTAAATAGATATGTAATCTTTGTAAATAATCTCTTGACATGATGGCTGTTGTAAGCAATCTTCTATCCGGGAAACGCAGATACCTGTTTGCAGGGATGCTGCTCCTGCTGATCACGCTCATCTGGGTGGCGTTCAGCATGACAGGTAATGACGATTTTAATATCGCCAGAAGGGAAGTCCTGCTTCGCCGGATCGGGCATGAGATATTGTTGCAGTCGGGCGACAGTACCTCACGGGTACTCCCGGTAAAAAAGACCGCCAGTAACGAATATAAGATCAGCTTTGAGTATGCTTTTGCTTTTCAACCCGACTCATTGGTAAGTACTACTGAACGCTTATTATCCCAGGATCCGCTCGCAAGTGATTATGTTGTTAACGTCGTTAACTGCGCCAATGACAGTGTCGCATATGGATATGCCATATCAAAAACAAGAAAAACGACATTATTACATGTCTGGGGAGAAGGCAGCCGAAAGCCTGCTATGTGATAAGCATCAAGTTTCAGGCTCCTGAAACAAATACAGCTAAAAGCGGGTACCTGCTGGGCGGCCTGGCGCTGTTGGTATTTTTAGGTTTTATATTTCTAAAACCTCCTAAACCGGGGAGTGTTGTACCGGAAAATCAATCTGATTCCCCAACGATCTTCCCGGCGAACCGCAAAATCAACCTACAAATATTTTTACTTTAGGGTCAATTTCGTTCGACGCGGAGACGCGAAAGCTCATGATACACGGAAATACCACGGAATTGACCAAAACGGAAACCCGGGTATTGCGCATATTCGCGCAGGCTCCTAATGAGATCATTGAACGAAGTAGGCTACAAAAAGAGATTTGGGAAGATGAGGGTGTTATAGTTGGCCGCAGCCTGGATATGTTCATATCAAAACTTAGAAAAAACTGGACCCTGACCCAACTATCAATATTACAGTAATACGGGGTAAAGGATACAAACTTGAGATCGCATCCCTTTTCGTCAACCAATAAATAAAAAACTCTTATTGAGCAGGGGCCCGGGCTCCGATCAATTCCGGGTATTAATAACGCTTTTACCGGCTACCTCTTAGACTGCTAAGGCACTTTCTTCACCGGCGGCGTTTTCCAGGTACCATCCAACACTTCCTGCTTAGGCCAGTAAATGCGCAGGATCATATTAAAATCACCTGTCGGGGTGGGCAGCCAGTTGCTTTCCCTGGATTTCCCGGGCGATGAATGCTGAAAATAAATATCGATGGAGCCGTCCTCATTTACCTTGAGATTACTGCGATCGCCGATCGCATTTCGATTAATCGGATTTGCCACCATATAACCTTCCGCATCATACATGGTCAATGACCAAAATGCGTTGGTAGGTGGGGTCTGCCCTTTTTCATAATGAAGTACATACTTATTGCTCCCGTGCAAAGGATTGCCATCGGCATCAAAGGAGACCGTGGGATAAAGCGCATCAGCAGGTAAATTTGCCCCAAGCCCGACGAACGAAACCAAAGCCCTTTCCGGATAATTGGTGCCATATGAGCCCACGGTCTTGGAAATAGGCTTCCAGCCATTTACCAGGCCACTGCCGCCTTTCAATTCTTCTTTCAGCCCAATCAGCACTTGCCGGGGTATTTGTTCAATTACGCGTTGGTCCTGCTCATTAAATACTGAAAGGTCGAACTTTTTGCCAGGACCGACACCTATGGATGCAAACTTAGCCATTGCCAGCGAATCTGCCGCTGCTGGCGGGTTCGCGATCATCAAGCGGTTCATATAATTAAAAATTCCTCCGCTGGCATATTCTCAACGACTTCGTTGGGGCTCCCCTTCGGCACATCCGGATCATTTATCAGGGCTGGCGCGATATAGGTTTTACCCCAGGAACTGAGCGGCGTTAGCTTATATTGTTTTTGCAACGGAATTACGGTCACTTCTCCATCCTTCTCACTGTTCACCTGCGTACGGCCAATAAGCCAGACGGTGTTCGTAGGAGCCTTTATTTGCTGCATACCATCCGGAACAACGCCGCTCCAATCTGGCCCGGAAACCAGGAAATTCCCCGCTGCGGTACCGGTGGTCCTTTTACCCGGCGATGCAAATACGTTCGTATAAGCATCCAGCATCGGCATCATATAATATCTTCCTTTAGTATCGGGGACCGTCAGGACAACAGGTTCGTTCTGAAGATCCAGCCACGACGCAGAATAATAAGTATCAGCGTTCGAACGTACCACATCCCTGAAAGTTGCGTCGGGGAACTTAGACAGATGAACGAATTGATTGGCGGGAGCCCGAAATGCAGCAGCTGAGTTAGCGCTGACAGATTGCCGGCGTGTTATATCCATTAAAATCAAGGGCAGGCCATAAATAAATGCGTCCTTTGCGATGCCCGCCACATCCGCATCACCGGACAGTTGCGCCTGGGCATTATTGCTTTCCGTACGGCTCGCGCCGGAATTACACATAGTAACTGCCAGGCCGGTTATGGCCATTATGCAGCTTATCAAAAATTTCTCATCCGTTCGCGTATTAGAAGTGATTAAGATAATGAAGACAATACTTACACATTCTACACAGAAGTGTGAAGTTGCTGTCATTAACTTTTGATACCGCGAATTTGATATGCTAAGGAACAGGGGTTTGTACTAATGTAACGTTATTGAAGTGTTTTTTGTTCCCTGTACCCGGTGAGATCTTCACCAGGCCTGACTATATCGGGTTCATTTTCAGCTTCGGAAGCACTCCGTACCATTCGAGCACCTTCTTTTTCAGCCGAGCGGCGATGGCCGTGTTACTGTCGGCGATATTACTTTGTTCGGATGGGTCTTTATCCAGGTCATATAACTCGGCAGACGTTCCGTCGGAGTTAACCAGCAGTTTCCATTTTCCATCGCGGACGGCCAGCGACGGACTGCGGTTGCGCCCTGGGGATATTTGAAAGCAGTCTCGTTGCGGCCGTATTCCCAGAAAAATGTACGATCTCTGGACGAAGGTTTACCCAACAGAACATCAGCCCGGTCGATCCCATCGGTTTTAAGCAGCGTTTTTCCCCGAATACCGGCAATTTTGCAAAAGGTAGGCAACAAGTCGGTAGCGTTCAAGAGCGAAGCGCTGTCTACTTGCCCACCGCGAATGCTCCCGGGTTGCCAGGCGATCAGGGGCATCCTGATGCCTCCTTCGTAAAGCGATAATTTGGTGCCCCGGAACTTCCCGGAACGGAAACCGAAAGTCGGCAATGCGCCATTATCGGAAGTAAATACGACAAGCGTTTGCTGATCGATCCCCAACTTCCTGAGACCGTCCAAAAACGGCCGATCTGCTTATCGTATTCCGTCAGTACCGCTTCGAATTGCCGTTGCCCCTCCGCTCCTTTCGGCATCCCCGCCATACTCATTTCATCCGGGACCCAAGGCGTATGCACATCGTCTGGCCAAAGGTTGATAAAACAAGGCTTGCCTTTATTGGCAGCGAGAAAGGCCAGGGCCCGGTCTACGAAGTAGGCGGTGCGGTCCCACCGTTTAACGCTGTCTGACTTTGACCATATCCAGTTGCCGGAAGTCAGCAGCGGATCGGGGTCAGGGCTTTCCCAGTGCTGCTGTACTCGTCGAATCCGTATTCGGTGATGGAAGGGGCGTTTTTAACATCCCTTCCCCGCCAAGGTGCCACTTCCCGAAGTGCGCGGTACGGTACCCGGCGTTCTTCAGCAACCTCGCCATGGAAGGCGCGTCTGCCCGGAGAAAATCTGCCTGTTCACATTCCGCATTACCTTTCTTTGTCTGCAGGTAACTGGTCAGGTTCCATCTGGCGGGATAATTGCCGGTCAGGATACCCGCCCTGGACGGGGAGCAGATGGGTGATGCGCTGTAGTATTGCGTAAACCGGATGCCCTCCGCCGCCATCCGGTCCAGGTTAGGCGTTTGAACAGTGGTGCCGCCATAACAGCCGACATCCGCCGACCCCATATCGTCTGTAAGGATAAGGATGATATTCGGTTGCTGCTGCGCGGCACCTGCCAGGGCGCTCAGGCATAGCCATGCAGTGATAATCAGGGAACGTGGATACATGAGGCATTTATTGATGTGCTGATCTTTTGCTCTTTCAAACCTACCGGCGCGACAAGGTTATCAAAATACTAAAATCACTTCACAAATCCGGCTACTGCATCTACCACCTCTACATTATTCTCATAATATAGCATGTGCCCACCCCGATGACCTTTACCGTCTGGTTGGGAAAACGAAACAGTCTATAATGATCAGGCCCGATGTTATGGTCTGACGCACCGGAAATTACTAACACTGGCAAATTAAGCTGGCCGGTGGATTTAGTAAAGTCGGTGAAATATGCCGGCATGCCCAGCGCCTTACTTCCGAAAGCATAGTTCCGCCTGGCCCAGTTATCTACACTATCCAGCCGTTTCACGTTCGCTTCGTTGTCGGATAACATCTGGTATCCCATCCCTTTACCGCGTAATGCCGTCATAGCTTTGGAATAGGTCGGCACAACCTCCGCGGAGTCTGCGGCATGAAAGCTGGTTCCCAGTTTACTATTGACAAAGGCAGTCTGGCTTTCCAGTGAATTATTAATACTGAGCGTGGAGTTAAGGAACATCAATCCCTTTACATGGCCCGGGTAACGAAGGGCGTAGTTATAAGCCAATATACCACCGAATGAATGTGCTAACAGGTAAACCTGTACCGCTCCGCTCTTCTTCCGGATCTCTTCGATATCATCCACCATGCGATAGAGGCTGTAGTCTCCATTCGCGGGGCTTTCCGAACGTCCAGATCCGCGCTGGTCGTAATAGTACATTGTAAGCTTACTTTCCAGGGCATTTCCGCCCAGCACTTCAAAAGACTTACTCCATGCCCCGGGCCACCGTGGATAAAGATACAGGGGCTTCCGTTGCCGCTTACTTTAAGGAATAGTCTGACCCCATCAGAAGTTACGATGGTGCTGTCTGCTTGAATCGCCGCTTTAGCGCCGTAATTGTCGAAAGACAGTAACAGCAGCGAAATGATAATGAAACAATGTCTGATCATATTAAGACCTTTTGTATTTACTTCTGGTTTATTTACTCTCCAAAACATCCTTCCAATATTCACCAACCGTTATATAATGCCCTGCGCCCTTGTTCCGAGTCCCATAGACATATTGTATGGTATTATTCTCCATTTTCTTAGCCGAGATATGCTCATATGAAGCATATTGCTCACTTTGATGCTCAAACATTACAACCATATCGTTCATATGTCCTAGCATAGATTTGTTACTAGTTTTCGCTACAATGTATTCATTCATTAAACTCATCTCAAATTGTATCAGCTCCGTCGGGAATCCTATTTTTGCAGTAGCCCCGGAAGTCGGGTTACAAACTCGTTCCAGTCTTCCCAATTGACTTTCCTTTACAGATAACCGTTAATAACGAAGGTTCATGAACGTACATTACCAGGATTTACCTGCATAACCTGTCCTTACAAGCCCGGCGTACCAGCTATGCAACAGCTGTCCCTCATCTGGAGTGGAAATATATTGCACAGCTTCGATTCTTGAAACATTCAGCAATTTCTGTACGGCGTGTACGATAACAGGCATTTAAATGTCATTGAATTTAAACTAAAATATAACGATTATGTGGTTTTCGTACCTATAATCCGCTCGTTTGCATAGAAATCACCGTTACTCACCGCCAAATCTTTTACTTTTTCAAAAATTGAAGGACCAATGAAAATGTACCTGATAATGCTCCTTATTTGCTGGAGCGGACCGCAATGGCACAGATGGGCGAAGCGCAAAAGGTTGTCCCGGAATACCTGCATGAAACCCTGATCAAAAGCGATCCTCCGAAAATCTGGCAAACGATCCGCGACCTGCCAAAAGTAAAAGACTATTCCAACGGTACGGTCTCTGAAGTAATTATCCGCACAACAGGCGGCACCCAATACCGTGACATTACATTCTCAGACGGCCGCAAACGGACAGACGAGATCGAACAGGTCCATGACGTTTACAAATTCTTCGTATTCCAAATTTCCACACCCCTTCCCCTGGCGTTTCCAAAGCTATCGTTACTGCCCTGGTAGAATCTCTGCCCGACAATCAGGATACATCGGTAGTCCGCTGGTCTATTATCATGGAGGGCGACAAATCCTCCAAAAGGCACTGACTGACAGCCTGATCACGGAAATCGCCAATTATGAAGCGGGGCTCAAAAAGCTGTTGGAATAAGAAGTCCGAAATTAGTTTTGTGATTTCACACTCCTGCCGGCTCCTTCACCAGCTCGGCGGATGCTTCCAGCAATGCGAGCTTGGCGCTGTCGCGCGCCATGGCCAGCGCAGCGGGGAAATTCCGCAGCGTTGCGTACAGCAACTCAACGGCATTGTTATCATACCCTTTTTCCGTTAGGTATTTTTGTTCGGAGGCAAGGTATTTCGTGAAGATTTCACGTTGAACGGTGCGGATTCCGCGCTGCCATAAATCTCCATTCAGTATGGCATCCAACAGCTCCCGAAACTTCCTTTCGGGAGTAGCGAGCGCAACCAAATACTGTTGGATGTTCTCATAGGAGTGTTGTTCATGCATGAAGGCAAGTGCCTTTACAAGGGTATTGAATACTTCCAACTGTTCATCCTGTTGCTGTTGAGCGTTGGAATAATCAGCATACTTCTTTTCCCAGGCTTCCAGTTCTCCGCACCCGTTAGCCAGTGCACGGAAGAAGGCAAAGGCTTTCGCATCGTTCTCTTCCAGCTGGCGTTTGTTCCCGGCAATAATATCATCCAGGCGTTCCTTCAGGGAATAGATATTATCCATATTGTACTTCTCCCCGTCATAATCGAAGGTTTTAATACTGTGATCCACAATAGTCAGCTGGTGAAGCGTGGCCTTATCGCCTTCCAGTATCTGGAGCGAGGCGGCCAGCCCGGACATTTCATCATTGAATAACGAGGCCGGATCTGCATCGCCGGCGGAGTTTCCCGACAAGCCGGGCGTGGGGTTCCATCTGTCGAAGTATCCATTGAACAAAGCGGGGTAAACATACTGAGGGTACTCGTCAGCATAGTGCTTTTCGAAATCTGCATCCGTCTCGACCATCACCTGACCAGGAAACGTGATGTGCGTATACATCCCGTGGGTGAGGGATTCCTGTAATTCCTTAACGTCACGGAACAACTGGTTCGCAGGCGTGTAATCTTCTTCCGATTTCCGGATATTAAGTTTATTGAGGGCGGCGATACGGTCTTCCGTTGCCGGGTGCGAAGCCCACTGGTCTTTGATCACCAGTTTTGACTTACTGTATCTTTCAAAGTCCGATTCCGTAACGACCGGCAGTCCGCCTTTTATCTGAAGGCTGCTGCCGCGGGAAATATAAGCCATCATCCAGCGCTGCCGGGTGTAAACATTCCCGGAATGATGGACTGCTGATAGCGATCGTTATAGGCGTCGGCCACCCGGTTCAGGGAATCGGCGGCCATTTCCAGGCGTAACAGGGACGATATCAGCGGGGCTGAGCCGGTAACATTTGCTGCAACTTCATCGGCATGAAATTCCATTTCCCGTGAAAGACCCATATAGGTGATGTTGATCAGGGTATAGATCTTCCGCAAGATCCATTGAATACACTGCAAAATGCCTGTCGCAACATGCGCAAACAACATGAAAAACCAATCCAGGTTTGCAATAGTGCTGATGTTCGTGTTATACGATTCATTATCATACAGCATATTGTAGATAACCTTGTTCACGTTGTAGACAAAGCTGCCCAGCTTCATGGATCTTTGAGAGAAGTGACCGAATTCATGCGCCAGCACAGCCTTCAATTCCAGCTTAGTGGTGCTGTTGACCAATCCCATCCCGATCAGCAGGTTCTTACGGATAGGGAAAATCATGCTCCAGAAACTGGAATCATAGAAAACAGCGGCATTCACATCTGTCGACAGGTAAATCTTCTTCGGAAAGTCCGTCTGCACTTCATCCACGATTTCCCGCACCATGGCAAAAGCTCCGGATGCTGTTCGCGGGTAATTTCGGTAAGGCCCGTACGGTCTACCTTATGCCGTGCAAAAATGAATTTGAGGAGGAAGTATGTGATCATTAGTCCCATCAGGACAATACCAAGCCCCAGGGCGATAGTAAGCCCGCTGACGCCGGCGGAGACGATGCGTAGGGCCAGTACGCCGCATAGGAAAGTCAGGCCAAGGGAAGCGGCAAACAGTACCAGGTAGGTGACTATGAATAAAACAATGGTGAATACGGCCTTTATCGCAAGCACGCGAAAGGCGGGTGAAACGTTGGCTGTGGCAGCAGGCATAGGTACAAGGGATGTTTAACCAGCCAAAAATAGCTAAATTCCGCTAATGCAACTCCGATCCGGGAAATCTTACGGATATACCGTTACTTTGCCCCATAGAATTACGACATGCAACAAATTCAGGATCTCATACTGGCAGGACAAATCGAAACCGCCATCCGTGAAGCGGAGGCCGCCCTCGGCCAGATGCCGGCCTCTCCCTTCCAGGAAGTAATCGGCAAAGACCTGCTGCACCTGCAGCAGCCGCTGACGGCTTTTTTCAACCACTTTTACACCGCCATGAAGGAGGAAGAGGAAATCGATGTAAAGGCCATCTATGTCGAAATGAACAGTTTTACCACGCAATTCGACCGCTGGTTCCTTCACCTCCTGGCTTATGAATCTGCCGCCGGCAGGGATAACCTCGACTGGCTGCAGGATTTCGCGGGGAATCAGAGAAAAGCCTCACTATCACAGGCTATGAAGAGCTCCAGGCGATGAATAAACAATACATGCAAACCGAAAGCTACCGTAACGACCAGTTACGGCAGGCCTGCGAGCTGCAGGAATACCTGGTGATCCTGAGGGTACAGGAGCTGGTGAAGCATACAGTTGAGGCAAATAAAGGAAAAGCCCCTGGGCAGCGGTTCCCGTATTCGTGGCCGCGCATGATTATGAAGATTGCATGTACATCACAAAGTAAAAACTACACATACCATGATCGACTTGAAAGGAAAGACCGCCATCGTTACCGGGGCGGTAGAGGATTAGGTAAAGCCGTAGCCCTCTCGCTCGCCGCTGAAGGGGTAAACGTAGCCATTACCGGGCGAAACGAAGATCGGCTGAAGGCTACGGTGGCAGAGATCCAGAAGGCCGGCGTGAAGGCCGCATATGCCGTTTTTGACGCGGCAGACGAGAAAGCCACACAGGAAGGCATTCAAAAACTGGCGGAACAATTGGGAGGAGTAGATATCCTGATCAATAACGCCGGCATCGGTGATTTCGGTACGCTGGAGGAAATGTCTGCCGAAAACTGGAAAAAGTGATCGACATCAACCTGTTCGGTGTGTATTATGCCGCTATGGCTGCATATCCCTTCATGAAAGCAAAGAACGAAGGCGATATTGTGAACGTTGCTTCCACGGCCGGACTCAAAGGCGGGAAAGGCATGTCTGCCTATGCAGCTTCCAAGGCGGCCGTTATTTCACTTTCGCAATCCATGATGGCGGAGTGGCGTAAGGACAATATCCGCGTATTTACCCTCACCCCAGCACTATCGCTACCGATCTCACGCTGGGCACGCTGACCGACGGCAACCCCGAAAAGGTGCTCCAGCCGGAAGACTTCGCGCAGTGGGTGACCGATATGCTGAAAATGAACCGGAGAGCCCTGATCGCCAATGGTTCCATTTTCTCCACCAACCCGTAATTCCTGCCATACAGGATATAAAGAAGGGGATGCAGCATTGCATCCCCTTTCTCGTTGATATACTTTCCTTACACGGCTACCGCTGCCTTTCGCGGAACCGCCTGCTTCTTAACAGGTTTCTTTTGTTTCTTCTTCTTACCCCACCAGATGATGAATCCGGTCACGGGCAAAGTTGCCCCAATCAGGCTGGCAAGAAACGCCAGGACTTTACCCGGCAATCCCAGGATGCTTCCTACATGAATATCGTAGTTCATCTTGCGGAGCTTAGTACCGAAGTCCGCTTCGGCAAAGTTGCCATCATATACGGTAGGCGGATCCGTCAGCTCCTTTAAGGTATGTTGGTCGAACGTGTAGCGGTGGGTATTGTAAAACCGCCCTTTATCCGGATAAGCGATGACCAGGATGCTAGACTTCGGCTTAGAGGTGTCCGGGAAAGACATATAGAACCCGCTGGCCTGGGGTGCTTCCTCAACACCGTCTGGAACGCGATATCTGCCGCCTGCTCTGGCGTATACAGCTTGCCTGCCTGCAGAGAGTCGGATTTTTTCTCCACGTATTCGGGGAGTGTTACCGCCTGAGGTTGCCCAGTACAACCCCTTGCTCCACCATTGGATACCGTACACGATACCCGTGGCCCCGATAGCGAACAGCAAAAGCAATGCGTAGAAGCCCAATACGTTATGTAGGTCGTAGTTAATCCTTTTGATGGTACCGCCCCATTTTATGGTAAAGCTTTGCTTGCGGGTGGATTTATTCCATTTCTTCGGCCACCAGAGCACCATGCCGGTAACCAGCGTGACCAGGAAAATGAGTATGCTGTAATTAACAACCGGTCGGCCGATATTCACCGGCATCCAGAGGAAACGGTGACCATTCAGTATCCAGCGGAAAAAGCCGACTTCACCTTCTTTACGCACTTCTTTCGTCACCACTTCCGCGGTATAAGGGTTCAGCTTAACCACAGAACCGCCCCTGCGGGCGCCGACTCCGGCGTCTACCACCCTCCCGCTCCGGTAGGTGGCATAAGTCACCCGCTTGCCGGGGAAGTCAACCGCAGCGGCCTGCATGATCTGCGACGGCAATATTACCGGTTTATCCTGCAGCGCTACGCTATGTTGCGGCTCCATCCAGTCGGTGATCTCCTCACTGAACACCCAGATGCAACCGGTAAGGCAAACGATGATCACGACGATGCCTGTCACCAGGCCAAGCCAAAGGTGCAGCCAGGCAGATATCCTGTAGAATAGCGAGCGGTTGGATTTCTTCTTCTTGATTTGTTTCGCTGGAGTACTCATGGTCTGATAAATATGGGCGAACCATTCGGCCTGCTCTTGCCAGGCAGCGACTGTATATAAAACAAGGTCCGGCTGCAAAAATATTACAGGCGGCCTAAGGCGGGGTGTCGGATCAGGAAAAAACAATAATTATAAGCATCCGAAGCGGGAGGATGCATGGAATACTGCACGGATAAGGCTTTCAGGGACAGACCTCCCTATTCCGGCATAACCGGTTACGCAATGCGGAAAAAGATTCCGGGTGTATTACCGAGCTCCGCATCGCGCGGACGATACGGTCTGTCCTCCTTTCGGCCCTGGCATTTGTCAAAGAAACCACCGCCCAAATAGCGGCAGGCAGCCACCCGATAAGGGTGATCTGCAATATCAGGCATACGATGGCATGGAGGATTTTCCCCTCAGGAGGAAAGATAACGCGGGAAGAAGTACGGCGATGAGTATCATATGTAAATGCAATATACTATAAAGTAAGGGAATTTGGCCCGCAGTCTGGCTAACCTCCACTATTACTATCAACGCGGACTACCGCTTTCCAGGTATTTCTTGCCGGGAAGGCTATCTTGTGCCACATATACGTCATGGATTGCGAAAAAGTGAATATCTTATGTTCCTGAACCATTTAACCAACTCCATGACCATGAAAAGAATATTCCCCTTCATCGCATTGCTGATGACCTGCCTTCACGCACAGGTAAATGCGCAGGTACTGAAATCCAAGTATTTATTCGATCTCGAACTAACCGTAAACCCGCCACAGGTGATAGGGCCCGTACTAAAAGGTACCCGCCTGATCTATTCTTTTAAAGAAGGCGCCGTCAAGGGAGAAAAAATAAACGGTAAAGTGATAGAATGCGGAGGCGAGTGGGGACTGGTGGTGGACTCCGTTACTTTTAAAATGGACGTCCGCGCTACTGTTAAAACGGATGATGGGGCGCTGATCTATATTGCCTATACCGGTTTCAATTACGCCTCTCCTGAAAACTCGGCGATCATGCGGTCCGGGAAGGATTCCAGCTTTCTCCGGATGATTATTACTTCCGGTCCGTCCCGGTGTTCGAGACGAGCGCACCGCAATATGCCTGGCTTAACAGGACCATTGCCGTGGGTGTGGGCAGGTTTACAGGGCCAGGAAGCTGGTGTATAGCATTTACGCGATACAGTAACCTTTAGCCTTGCGTCCTTACCAGGTGATATTCGCGGTTGAATGAATGCTGGTACTTCTTTTTATATTCAGAAGGATTCATGCCGTAGAGGCTTTTGAATTGTTTCCTGAAATACTTAATGTCATAGATACCGGCCTGATACGCAGCTTCATTAACGTTCGCGTCGCTGCTGAGGATCAGCAGGGCGGCTTTCGAAGCCGGATGGACCGGATGAAGGCATTCACGGAAATGCCGGAAACCGATTTAACGCGTTTATATAAGTTGGAATAGCTCATGTTGCAATGCGCGGCGAGGAAACGCGGGTTCAGCTGTTCATTGTCCAGGTTCTGTTCAATAACTTCTATACACTTTTCAAGAAATTCCTTGTACGTGGCGGATATTTTTGGTGATTCTCCTGTAAGGCGATATTGTCCCGAAAGTATTGCTGCAGCGCATTTCGGTTCTCGAGGATGGTACGTATCCGCGCCGCGAGAAGTTCCTGATCGAAAGGTTTGATGAAGTAATCCTCCGCTCCACATTCAATCCCTTTTAACTTGTTGCCGGGCTGGCTGAGCCCACTGAGGAGGATAACGGGAATATGTCCCAGAGACGGCTCCTGCTTTATGTTTCTGCAGAGCTCGAAACCGCTGAGGCCATCCATCAGGACATCGCTGATAATGACATCCGGCACATGGCGTTGCGCCAGCTTCCAGCCGGCATTTCCGTCGGCGGCTTCGTAGACGACATACTTATCCGAAAACATTTTCACGAGGTATTGCCGTAATTCGGCGCTGTCATCCACGACAAGCAGCGACTTTTCGGTAATTTCCAATAAACCAACGGCAGGAATCTCCGCGGCGTCTTCTTCCGGCACCGGGCCAATGCGTTCGGGAACTACGTCCGGCGCCGCAGGCGTTTCTAAAATGTGCTCATCCGGCTTAGCCTGTTGCAGCCTGATGGTAAACACGGTTCCCTTATCCCTGTCGCTCGTACATCCAGTTCACCGCCATGCAGGTCAACGAATTGCCGGACCAGGTATAGCCCGATGCCGAAGCCGGTCTCCCGTCCGGAGGGTTGCTGTTTTCCACGATAATACTTTTCAAACAGATGGCTTTTGAGTTGCTCATCGATACCGCAACCGGTATCTGCCACTGTAATAACCGCGCCGTTTTCCGTATCCGTCAGCGCAACTTTGATGGTTCCCTGCGAAGGTGTGTACTTCACCGCGTTAGAGATCAGGTTGAATAATACGATCTCCATCTTGCGCTGATCTCCGGTAAAGGCAACCGGATGATCGGGAGCGGAAAATGTGTACCGGATTTGCCGGCTATGCGCCAGTTGCGAAAAGCATTCGAATGTATCGCGGCATAACTGGTGCAGTTCGAAACGGGATACATGCATTTTGCTGAGGTCGCTTTCGGCCGTTCTAAACAGCATCAACTGATCTACCAACGTCAGCAGCCGGTTCGCGTTCCGGTAAACGAGGTTGAGATCCGGCTTCAGTTCGTCTTCCGCTTTACCGAGCAGTTCTTTCACGGGGTTGACGATCAGGGTAAGCGGGGTTCTTAGCTCATGGGTGATATTAGTGAAGAAGGAGAGCTTTTTCTCGTTCAGTTCCTTTTCCTGCCTGGTTTCCATCTGCGCTACCAGTATTTCGTATGCCATCCGTGCCTGTTTCCGCCTGTACCACGACCAGCCGGCCACCATGCCGGATACCACGGCAACATAAAGGCAGTAGGCCCACCACGAGCGGTACCAGGGCGGCAGTACGCGGATAAACAATTTCGTTTCCGGGCCCCAATCGCCCTGGCTATTGGCTGCCTTAACCCTTAGTACATACTCCCCTTCGCGCAAACGACTGTAATTGGCCGTGCGTACTTTTCCGGCCTGCACCCAGGTATTATCCCAGCCTTCCAGGAAATATGCATAACTGATCTTATCGGGAGCAGAGTAATCCAAAGCCACGAAATCGAATGCCAGCGATGCCTTATCGTATGGCAAACGGAGGCGGGAAACGACGGTCCCGTTCCATCCGGTAATATAGCGACGGCTGGCGCTGTCCCTGAATGAGGTGTTGCTGATCCGCACATCCGCCACCATGACCGCCAGCCGGGCATCCTGTAAAGAGACCGATTCGGGGCGGAATATATTAAGGCCTTTTATGCCACCGAAGATCATCTCCCCGGACCTCAGCAGTTGCGCACCGGCATAACTGAATTGGTTGCTTTGCAGTCCGTCGGAGACGGAAAAGTTCCTGAACCGCCTGGTTATTGTATCGAACCTGGATAATCCGCAAGGGTGCTCAGCCAAAGTTCGTTCGCCGGTCCCGGAAGTATATTGAACACCGCGTTACCGGGAAGCCCTTCGATTTCGGTATATCTTTTATAGGTCTGTGTATTTATGTGGAACCGGAGCAATCCTCCTCCTTCCGTGGCCACCCAAAGGTAATCATTCCCTGCATCCAGGATACTCCGCACCCGGCACCCGATGTCGAACCGCAGATGCTTCCGGCGGGAGGTATCGAGCCGTATCAGCTGGTCGTCGGTTCCCGCCCAAAGCCTGCCGCGGCCATCTTCCGACATGGTCAGCACGTTGCCGATGTTACCATCAAACAATTCAAACCGATGTTTTTTCCGGTTGAGGCGGTACAATCCGCCCTTGCCATAGGTACTTAACCATAGATTGTATGCACGGTCTTCGTAAAGTTTCCAGGCATGTTCGTTGATGGCATTATTCAGGGTATCCGTAGTGGGAAAATATTCGAATGTTCCGGAATGGGGATCATACCGCCGAACGCCGCCGCCCCAGGCGGCTACCCATATCCTGTCTTCGTGGTCCAGTAACAGGCCGGTTATATTATTACTTTTCAGGCCGTTGCCGTCCTCCTTCCGGTAATGGGAGAACTTGTCGCCGGCGCGGTCCCAATAACTTACGCCATGGCCGTCTGTACCAATCCACAGATTTCCGGACCGGGTTTCACAAAATGAGGAAATAAAAATATTATCGTAGCTGTCTTTGATAAGGCCCCGGGGTTTGCTTGTCCGGAACAGGTGACGCCTCCGGTCGATAATATTAATTCCACCCCGCAGCGTAGCCACCCAGATCCGGCCATCGCGATCTTCCCATACTCCTTTAATGGCTTTGCTGGTGAAGGCGTCCTCCCCGTGTTCCCCGTCGAGGTGTTCCAAATGCCGGTCATTTTTGTCGATCATATATACGCCGCCACCATCGGTCGACGCCCAGACCCGGCCATCCCGGTTGAGATGAAGACTGGTTACGCTGTGAGGAAGTGAGTAGAACTGCGTGGAACCGGATGTGATATCGAATCGATAAACACCTTCGGGAGCGCCCAACCAGAGGCGCCCGGTACCATCGGCCCGCAGACAAGCGGCCTGGCGGATACTCCGGTGAACGGGCCGGACACAGCCCGGGACGCTGTCATACCGGCAAATGCCAACGCCTTCAACGAATACCCAGACGGTTCCACGGACATCCGTATCTATGGAACTGACCATATAGGCCCCAGGAGGATTGCCCGCACCGGTTAATGGTACCGGACCGTCTTGCCGGTCAGACCGTCAAACCGAAGCAATCCGCTGGCGGTTGTGCCGATATAAACATCACCATTCCTGCCTGCCGCCAGCGCCGTGCCCTGTGTGGCCTGGTACATCCGGTGGTGAGAGGAAGAAAGATAACTAACCGTTTTGAAAGTCCCCTTCGCAGGATCATATACCGAAATGCCCCCATCGTCGCAATCCACATACTGCCGTCCGCTCCTTCCACGATATCCTGCACCCGGTTGTTCACCAACGAACCGGGGTCGCCGATACGCTGACGGAACACCTGGAAGCCGTATCCGTCGTACCGGTTTAATCCATCAAACGTGCCTACCCAGATGTATCCGTCGCCCGACTGGTAGATGCAGTTCACTTCGTTATTCGATAACCCATGCTCGATCCCCAGGTAATGTACCGGGGTAGTGAATCCCCTATTACGAACAAGGTCTGTAATAAAAGCAATAAGGTTAATGCGTGTTTTCCCATAACGAGGCGGTTCGGCTTACAAAATATAGCATATGTATGACATATTAAACCAAATGGAAGGATTTACCCCCTTTTCTTATGAGTTTGCCCCGGAATGCAACCCTATCGCCCCTAATTTAGCCACTACTCCACGAACCGGTTCTGATTTCATCAATCATCTTAAAACCAAATGTTATGAAAGTTTATGCATTGCTATTGAGCGTGTCAGCGTTTCTCGCTTGCCAGAAGAAAGACACCTCCCCAGGAAAAAGACCTGAAACCTTTAGAAACCCTGGCGGTTAACCCGATAGATACCGCCTGGCAGCTGATTTTCTCTGACGATTTTACCAATACCGGCAACTTCGATACGACCAAATGGTCGCACTGCCTCCGTTGGAGCCCTGCCTGGCCAAGTACCTGACCTCAACTCCCGCCTACGCATCACAAACGGGCGGGAATCTTTTACTGCGGATGGATAATGCCGTGATCGCTGGCGATAACGTACCCTATCACTCCGGTGGTATCCAGACCACCTCTAAATTCAGTTTTACTTATGGCCGTGTGGAAGTAAGGGCGAAGTTCAAACAGGGGCAGGGATCCTGGCCTGCTATCTGGATGATGCCGGAAGAGCCCGTTTCCTATGGCGGCTGGCCTAACAGCGGCGAGATCGATATCATGGAGCATGTGAATTACGAGAACGTGGTACACCAGACAGTACATAACGGCGCGGTGACAGGCTCGGGCGGCGGCAGTTCGGCGACCAGCAGTTCGGCTTATAATACGGCGGATTTCAACGTGTATGCCATGGAATGGAGCCCTACCGCCGTGAAATTCTATCTCAACGGTTCGCTGCGTTATACTTATAACAAGCCAGCCAATGCGACTTCGGCACAATGGCCGTACGACAAGCCGTTCTACCTCATCCTTAACCAATCCGGCGGCGCTGGCTGGCCCGGGGCGATCAACAATGCCGACCTCCCTTTCTGGATGGAAGTTGATTACGTGAAGGTCTACAAGCAGCCGGAGTTCGAATCTGGCGCCACCTATAAGATCTTTTCCGCCATTAACAATACCAGCGTTGTAGACGTCAATGCCAACGGCACCACCAACGGCTCCTGGGTAATCCTGTGGTCCAACAATACGCCATCCACGCTTAACCAGCAATGGAGGCTCACCAATACCGGCGACGGATATTACAAACTACAGCCCATGCATGCCCTGACTAAAACTTTTGATGTCACCAATGCGGCAACCGTTAACGGTACCAAGATCCAGATCTATGACGACAACGCCACCCCGGCGCAGCGCTGGCAGATCAAGAGCGTGGGCAACGACTATTACGTGCTGGCTCCCGCCAATGCGCCGTCCAAACAACTGGAGCTGACCGGCGCCGTAGCCACCAACGGCACCCGCTTGCAGATCAACGCGCCTACTACGGCGAACGCACAAAAATTCAAACTGGTCAAACAATAACACTACAGCGCCTTTCCTCCGCTATTTCTTCAACACTATACAACACTTATGATGGATCAATTAAAATGGCCCTTCCTCTGGGGCCGGTGGCGCAGCCATGTCTTTTATCACTATTAATGCTTTTCCCCGTGAGCCTGGCGCTTGCGCAGCAGGTGGTTTCCGGCAAAGTATCCTCCGCCGGCAGCGGCCTCCCAGGCGTGGTGATTCGCGTACAGGGAGGCAATACAGCAACGAATTCGGACGACCAGGGCAACTTCTCAATCCGCGCAGAAGAAGGCGCCACCCTCCTGTTTAATCTCATGGGATTCCGGCAACAAGCCTATCGCGTGGGCAGACAGGCTACAATCACAATAGAAATGGAACAGGACGTAAAGGTACTGGACGGCGTGGCGGTGATCGGATATGGCACCCAAAAAGGAAAGACCTCACCGGTTCCGTAGCCACTTTGAAAGCGGATGTATATAAAGACCAACCAGTCCTTAACGCATCCGCAGCCCTGCAGGGCAGGGTTTCCGGAGTATCTGTGTCGCAAAGCACGGGCGCGCCTGGCGGCCAGGCCAAAATCCGCATCCGCGGCGCCAACTCCGTCAGCGCAGGAAACGAGCCCTTATATGTGGTAGACGGCATAGCGCTCGGCAGCACAGGCCTGCAGGATATTAACGTTAACGACATCGAGTCCATGGACGTACTGAAAGATGCTTCCGCCACCGCGGTATATGGCTCGCGTGGCGCCAACGGCGTAGTGATCATCACCACCCGCAAAGGAAAAAGCGGCGCGGCCAGGGTAGAATACAACGGCTTTCTCAGCTTTAACAGTCCTATGAAAAAGTACGATCTCATGGACGCGGCGACCTACGCGAACATGGCCAATCTGGCCGCCGGCGCCACCGTGATCGCAAACCCGTCTTCATATGCAGGCAAAACGACCGACTGGCAGGGTCTTCTCTTTAACAACGCCACTACCCAAAACCACCAGGTATCGGTAAACGGCGGTACGGAAAAAGCGAAGTACTTCATTTCCGGTTTCTACACAGACCAGCAAGGGCTGCTGATCAACACCTCGCAGAAACGCTTCGGCTTCCGTTCTAATATCGAAGCGAAGGTAACCGATCGGGTGACCGTTGGCGTGAACCTGTCGGCCCAGCGCATCAATTCTCACAACAACGGCCTGAACGCGGCTAAAGGAAACCCTGTGATGGCCTCCATCGCGTGGGCGCCAACAGAAAAAGTGTACGACAATGAAGCGGAGCAGCAATACAACCGGACCGGCATCTCGCCTATCTGGGTGAACCCGTACATGACAGCCGTCGAGAGCAACGACAACAACTTCGCCAATGTCGCCGTACTAAACGGGCACCTGAAGTATGCGATCACCGACTGGCTGACGTTTACTTCTAACGCGGGCCTGGACATGAACTTCGGCCGGTCGGCTTCTCTGGCTAACAACTGGATTTCTCCCGGCAACATGAAATCCGCGCAATCCAGCGCCGAAGGCTACACTTTCCAGAACAGCAACGTGTTGACGTTCCACAAAGCCTTCGATGCGCATGACCTCACCGCGACGATAATGGAAGAAAGCACTGTGAACACCGCACAGGGATTCAATGCAAGTGGTGCGGGTCTCAGCAGCACGACGAACGGATATTACAACCTGGGGCTGAACGCGGCGCAGAGCATTTCATCCTCTTACTCGCGCTGGGCGCTGTTGTCTTACATGGGAAGGATCGCCTACAATTACCAGGGTAAATACCTCGCCACCGTGACCATGCGGCGCGACGGGTCTTCCAAATTCCAGGGAAGAATAAATGGAGCAATTTCCCCTCGGCCAGTGTGGGTTGGAACCTGGAGAGGAAGCGTTCATCAAAGATCTCGGCGTCTTTTCCGCGTTCAAGATCCGCGCAGGTTGGGGCGTAACCGGCAACCAGTCCGTAGCGCCATATAGCACCCTGGGCCTGCTAAACCCGGTAAACTATTCTTACGGCACCGCGAGCTCCTTCCAGGGGTACCTGCTCGGCAATCCCAACACGCCTGACATCAAATGGGAGACCACCAAACAGACCGACATTGGCGTCGATCTCGGCTTCTTCGAGGGCAGGCTCCACTTCACGGCCGATTATTACAACAAGCGCACCACAGACATGCTACTCTTTACGCAGATAGACCGGTACCTGGGCGGCGGACAGCTGCTCAAAAACATCGGTTCCATGAACAATAAAGGTGTTGAGTTGATGATAGACGCGGTGGCGATAGACCGTCCGGGTCTGCGGTGGACCACCACCCTCAACGGGGCCATCAACCGCAACAAAGTGCTGAGCCTCGGCGGGCAGGACATGATCCGCCGCGCGCGTATCGGCGGCGGCCTGATCAACTCAGACATCCAGGTGATCAAAGTGGGCGAACCGCTGGGGGCATTCTGGCTGATTCCCTGGAAGGGGTGTACCAGGCAGATGATGCTGAACTGTCCAGGAAAGCCGGCGATTACAAATACCGCGACGTAAGCGGCAACAAACAGATCGGGTACGAAGACATGATCATTTCCGGCAACGCAACACCTACGCTAACCTGGGGTTTCAACAACAACCTGCGCTACAAAGATTTCGAGCTGAACGTGTTCGTACAGGGCGCTGGCGGGCACCAGGTATTTAATGCCACCTACGCCGCCGCGGCCATTCCTACCAGTGATGTAGCATATCCCACGCTGGCTGCGATCGCCGATTATTGGTCGCCCAAAAACCCGGGATCCGTATGGGCGAACCCTGCATCCACGAGCAAGCGATATATTGAGTCATCGCAATTTTTGCAGGATGCGTCTTATGCAAGGTTGAAAAACGTCAGCCTGTCATACGTCTTTAGTAAAAAATGGCTCAAATATGGCGATGCCAAACTGACGCTGAGCGGGCAGAACCTATACACCATCACTAAATACAAAGGGTTCGATCCCGAGGCGACCTCCACTTCGGCGGGCAGCGACGCCGACGCGGGTATCGATCTGGGCGCGTATCCTTCCCCAAAACCTGGTCCATCCGCCTCAACCTGAGCTTCTGATCATTCGAAAACAACAGACATGAAAAAACACCTGATAATAGCGGCCCTTGCCGCCTTCGGACTGGCATCGTGCCAGGGATTCCTTGACGAAGATCCCAAAGGGAGCATCACGCCGCAAACTTTTTACAAGACTACGGAAGACCTCCACGCCGCGACGCTGGGCCTGGCGCTGGCGCATAACCTCGCCTGGAACCAGACCGGCGGGATGGCCACGACGTTCGGCAGTGACGACATTACCACGCATGCGGGCGGGAACAAGACCGGTTTTGCCGACTTCGATGTATTCCGGGCCAATGCATCCAACGATCGTATGCCCATCTGGTGGGATAATTTCTATAAAACGATAAAGTCCGCCAACTCGCTCATCGCGAACTATCCCAATGCTTCCGGCGCATCGGAAACAGACCGGCAAAATGCCGGCGGCGTGGGGCATTTCTACCGGGCGCTGAGTTACTTCTTCCTTACCCGCACGTGGGGCGAAGTGCCCATGCCGCTGGAAGCGAGCCTTACGCCTCAAAACAACGCGAAACCCCAGGAGATCTACGCCGTGATCGTTGCTGATTTGCAGAAAGCCGAAACGATGCTGCCCGACGGATGGACGGCCCCCGCCGCCAGAACGGGACAGATATCTTTCCGACCAAAGGCTCCGCCAAGGCGCTCCTGGCTAACGTATACCTGACTATGGCCGGCTGGCCGCTGAAGCAGACCGATAAATACGCGCTGGCCGCGGCAAAGGCAAAAGAAGTGATCGACAACCGCGCAACGTGGGGTATGGCCTGATGACGAACTTTTCGGAGCTATGGGATAAAGATTTCCGGTTCAACAAGGAGGCGGTATTTGCCTGCTATTTCAACAAGAACATGCCCAGCATCTGGAACTACGGAGACAACTGGGGCAATGGCAGCCAAATGGGCCCACCTAACTTTGCGCCGGGAGAGGAAGGCGGATGGGACGAAGCATTCGGGGAAATCAATTTCTACAACAAGTTCCCCGCCGGTGCGCGGAAAGACGCCACTTACCAAACCGTTTACTACCTGGGCAACGATCCGGGCAAAGCAGTGGATTACACCAAACTTACGCACAAGCACCCGTACTTCCTCAAATACCGGGACGATGAATCTTACGATCCCGCAACGCATAAGATGAACGACTGGTGGGGCAGCGCTACCATCTATGTGATCCGTTATGCGGAAGTGTTGCTGACCTATGCGGAAGCCAAGGCGATGTCTGGCGCCGGGCCGGATAAAACTGCTTATGATGCGGTCAACGAAGTGCGGCTAAGGGCCGGATTAAAAGACCTGCAACCAGGTCTTGGCCAGCTGGCGTTCCGTGATTCGGTAATTGCCGAAAGAGGTTGGGAATTTGCCGGCTTTGAGCCCGCCGCGCGCTGGTATGACCTTATCAGGACTGAAACCGTGGCAAAGGCGAATGCCGGCAGGAATGCAGGGAAATGCCGTTGCAGGGATCGCCGGACGACAATACGCATTCTTTTTACTGGGCTCCGCTTCCCATCACACGGTAGCGGCCTTGTGACAATGAAAACAAAAAGGACCGGCATATTAACCGGTCCTTTTTTTATGTATGTGTGCTATTACCAAACGTCTGTTGCGAAAGTAGACAGGTGATCTCGCATATACACGGCTACATCGTCCATTTCGTCTGCCCTGCCACCCGTTCACGGGCCTGCATTTCCCAGTCTTTGATAGATTGTTCCAATGTAGCTGCGCAGCCGAATATCCCTCTTTCGGGATCAGGGCCTAAGATACAGCAAAACTCGTCGCCATCCTGGAACACCGCCGGCTGAAACTGGCGAAATAAAGGCGGCAAAACGAGGGACTCATAATCCATGTGTATTACTTGTGATGGTTCTGGCTTGAATTGTAGCATCGTTTTCTTTTTAGCAATACCCATTCAATTTCTGTGCCTGTGTACGCATACGGCGGCAGCCAGGCATTTAATGCGTTCCGGATGGGGATGCGGCTCCACAATCCGGCGAACCGACCGTAAAACGGCTGATGCTTTCCGCAGTTGAACCTTTTCAAAACTTGCAGGATATACAGCAGCAACGCATGATGGGCAAAAGAATGCCTGACAAAAGCATTAAGCACTCATTGCGTCTATTCCATCAGGGGTTGAACTATGCGTAAAAAACTGAAGTGTATCTTCCTTAATTCTTGGACAATTAATAGCTATCTGCGTAAAACCTAAACTATACTCTTTGTCAAAATATTCAAGAAGGATATTTAATTCTCTTATAGCTTTTGCAAAGTGCTTTTCTGAGGTATGAAATGCACGTACATCAAATTCCCTGGGATTATCACTACATAAATAACGAGATCTTCTTGAGAGATTCTGCAGCTTCATATAAGCGAGAAATATGTTTTCAGACAACTTACAAAGCGAAATATGAGTGAAGGGGCTTATCGCGTTGTTCACTTGCTCATGTGAGCGATAATGCTGATTGCTTTTACATACTATATGGGCATTGATTAAATGAACCGCCGAATAAAAACAGATCGTAACCTGCCAATCCCACTGTGCGGTGATTTTGGCATTTACTTCCTTTAAGAAAGCAAAATTAGCCCTGGCTTGATTGATATGCTGTTCAAAAGAAGCCATGTAACCTATTTAACCTTCACATAATGGGGTGGAATGGTTGTTAAATCTGACCGTTCAACTATAGTTGAAGATATAAAAAAGCCAAACTCGCCATACTTGGCATTTACTTTGGCCTCAGTCAGGAATAAGTTATCTTCTGCCTGATGGTTTTCATCCTCTATTTCCGCCCAAACAAGCACTTTTGAATCGGACAAATCCAGTGCTAAATGTATAGGCTGAAATTCGCTCTGGTTTAATAACTGAAAATAATCAAACAAAAGGTTTTTTAGATAATACATCGTATTTGTGGTTCGGGCAATTTTCGCACGATCACTTTCACTTCCGTGTATCATCATATTGTTTTGATTCATTCTTTGAATCGCTGCTATTTCAGCTTTAAGCATAAAATTATCAGCAGAAATTTGAGCAAGAATTTCATTAAACCAGTCTTCCGCTATATGTTCTGATGTGTTGGTTTGATCTGTACTTTTAGTTTTATTTTTCATAGAAAAACCTCATTGAACGTGGTAATCAAATCTAGGATTATTATCTGAATGTAACCATAAGTTGCTTAAATAAAATCCTCAGCCAGATGAAAGATCAGCCATTTGGAAGTTGTTCTGTAAAAACGTGCCGAGGGTTGTGGTAAAATTGCAAATTCGTTTGCGAGAGACAGGATGTACGAAAATATTTTGTCGAATTGGAAAGACAAAAAGTCCACTAAAATGTAGTTTCGAAAAGACTTAATTAGAAAAACCCGCCATCCGGCGGGTTTTTCAGTGCATACAAAGTAATAAAGAAAGTAGCTCCTCAGGTAAAAACAAAAGAAGGGCTCATGGTTTTAGGAAAAAAATATCAGGCGGGTGGTTACACCTGCCAATGACCTTTGCCGGTATGCTGCGGTCCCGGATAAAGGGGACAATGGATTCATCCGTCTTTGCGGTCGCTGATCGTTGTAACCCAGTTCATCGGGCGACTTACCTACCCATTCGCCCTTACGCGCCGCCACGGAGATTGTTTTCTTCCCCGGATCAATGGTAAGGGTGGTGAACAGCGATTCGGAATAGGGACAGGTATACCGGATGTATGGATGCGCGGTATGTATCTCTTTCGGATAACTTTCGTGATCGTACTTACCGCCTACCCAGAAGTAGGACGCCGAATTGATGGTGAGGTAAGGTATCTCATGAATGTAATGCACCGCATCTACATGGGTATGACCATTAATGGCGAGCACTACCTTATCCTTCGCATCCGTCAGTATTTGCTGGATCTCAGCGGCATTATCTACCGAGGCTTCGCCGGCAAGTGGCTGATGGGAAATAACGATCACCGGCTCGCGGCTGTCCGCCAACTCTTTGCGTAGCCAGGCGGTTTGCTCAGGGCCGATGTAGGCGGGGTAACCTTTGGTATATGTAGGCGAACCCTTTTCGTTGCCGTTCAGGATGATGAGCCGGTAACCTTTTACCACCTTCGCATAGTAGGCGGCAGGCATCTTCCAGACTTCTATTACCTGGTTAAGTTTGAACCCGCTGTCTGTATCATGGTTGCCGACAACGTGCAGCGGTACTTTGTGCGCATCATTGAAGCGGTTGATCAGCGGGAGGTTCTTTTCGGAAGGATAAGCGAAATCACCCAGCTGAACGAGCGCATCAGGCTTTACCTTACGCATGGCAGACAGGAAAGCATCCAGGCGCGCGGGCGCATCATGCATAATGTCCTGGTGGAGATCGGTGATCATGCCCAACGTCAGCTTTTCTTTCCGGGATGCCAATGCGCCCTGCACAAACCCGGGGATAGCCAGAGTGAATACCGTAGCGGCAGCCTGGCCAATGAATTTCCGGCGGCTGAGGGATGATTGCGTGTTATGCTCCTGACTCATTTCGGATAGGAATTGCGTGATGATTCACCGCCAAAATACAAGTCTTTTTCCTTACAGGAAATAAATTCTTCCATCAAGGAAACCGCCTTCATCCCTCGACAAAGCACCCGTCAATTACCTAAGATGCTGATTATAAACATAATGCACCTCCACTGTCAATTATTTCGCATGTAGCCCTATGCTAATCCCCGATATAAATGTGCTAATATCGAGGTAATGAGGAGTTACACACAGCCGAGCGGCAGACGAAGGGCAGACGAGCGGCAGACGAGCGGCAGACGTGAAGGGAATAACCCGCTTATTCCACCGATTCAAAAAGGAATAAATACGCCCAAACTACCGAAAGTGACCCAAATCGGAACTTTTACGCCCAAACGACCCAAAGTGACCCAAATCGGAACTTTTACGCCTAAACGACCCAAAATGACCCAAATCGGAACTTTTACGCGCAAAAGCCGCAAAAGCGCAAAAAGCGCAGTAATTTTTGGTGAGGATTCCGTATCTTATTACATTGAATCCACAAGGCGCAGAAGCCCCAAAGGCCCCATGCGCTTATTCATAACACCAAAAACAATTTTATGGCAAGCTACGCCCAAAGCGGCCTCCTGCAAATGCTGGGGCCGACGCAAAACATGAGTATTTACCGGAAGAGAAACGGTGAATACGGACTCAGAAGAAAAGGCGGCCCCACCGCCAAACGGTTCGCCAAAGATCCGCATTATGAACAGGCAAGGATCAACACCAGCGAATTCGGACAAGCGGCCAAAGCCAGCGCCCTCATCCGCCGCGCCTTCATGCAACTGGCGCCCAAAACCGCGCAGGATGAGATCCATGCCCGGCTCACCCGGGTCTGCAAGTCCATCATCAATTCCGACGCCTCCCACGCAAGGGGCAGCCGGCAACTCCTGAACGGCGACCATTCCCTCTTCCAGGGGTTCAACTTCTACCCCGGAGGCAAAATGTACAGGTGCCTTTCCGGCATTCGGCAGACCGTTCCACCGGCGCCGTGCGCATCGAAATACCATCGTTCTCCCCTTCCCGGGGCATCCGCTTCCCGAAGACCGCCACGCACGCCCGGCTGAAGGTAGGCGTAGCCGCGCTGAACTTCGGGAAGGAACTTTCGTTTTCAACTCCGCGCACACCGCTCCCATCCAACGGAACAAAAAACTAACGTCACCGGAAACGCTTTCGGTACAGCTACCCGCAGGCATGCAAGATCCCATCTTCATCGTCATGGCCATTGAATTCATGGCAACGGATAGCGGGTCTACGCTCCCGGTGCTGAACAGCCAGTTCAACTGCATGCAGCTGATAGCGGCAGACGCCGCCCCAAAACAGCAAAGCCTCCCGCAGGGGGAGGCCTTGATTGTCGCAGAAACGGGGCGGCCATTCCACTCCTAAAGGAGGCCGCCCCACTCCCGGCCACGAGTGCAGAAAGCCGGTGTTCCGCAGGGTTGCATTACTGTAATCTATCAGGAATAGTTTCATGAATGGTCCGCAGGAGCGACCGGCCATCAGTGGATGGAAGGTCCTGGCTCAGCTCCCAGATCATCACGCCCGCGGCGCCCGCTCACGGCATACTGGACTTTACCCTTTATCGTAGGTTGACCGTTGTAGTAGATAGTACCCGCGCCGGGCACATCGACCGCATCCTTACCGGCGGCGTCGCCGTAGGCCTGGACGATCTGGCTGTACGTCCGCGCACTGGCACCGGTAGCCGGGAAGCCAGGCCCGAAGCCGTACCCGTAGAAGGGCAGGCCAATGAGCAGCTTGTCTGCCGGGATACCCCGGTCCCGGAAGTACCGGAAATCAGTAACGGCCTTTTCGTGACTGGCATGCGGTCCGGGAGCGGAAGGGTTCCAGAAACCGGTTTCGTCGTACGACATGATGTTGATGAAATCGAATTGCCGCAAGGTGCTGTCGGCGATGCTGGTCTGTGTCTTCCACCGGGCAAGGGCAGCGGTCATCAACTTCTTCCCGCCATGCAAAGCAGCGCCCAGCTGGCTGACGAAGCCGGGGTAATCGGCGTTGATGAGATCGTTCTCGATGTCAACGTCCACCCCCGCAAACCCAAAGCCGGGATCCGTGGCCAGCGCAACGATCTTCGCGATGAAGGCCGCCCTGTTGGCCGGTTGGATCAGGTGCTCCAGGTTCGCCGAGGGCTGCCGCCGCCGATCGCAAAGTAGATACGGACCTTGCCGTTCTTCGCCCGGGCCGCGCCTACCGCTCTTTTGAGGGCCGCCCTGTCGGGCACGAGGTCTCCGTTGGCGGCGGGATCGAAGAAGGCTAGCACCAGGTCGGTCACCCTGGCGATTTCCGCGCGGGAGACAGCATCCTCCCAGTTATCGCCATTGCCCATAAGGTACGCCAGCACGCGGACTTCCCTGCCCGCAGGCTTACCAGGCTCCTGTGCGGGCGGCGACGATTTGCCGCACGCCAGCACCGGGAGCAACACCCAGAGAAAAAGTACTTGTGATATCTTCATGGATGCCGTCATTAAGGTTTATCCCACCATACCTGCGCCATCCAGTCGTTGGTGCCGCCGATGCGTTTCAATGCATCCTGGTAATTGGCGGTATTGGTAAAGGCTTCTGTTCCGGGATAGAATAACCGGCGGAAAGGCACTTTGTTGGTTTCGGATTCTGTGCCTACATCTTCGATAGGCTGCATCTCCGGCCAGCCGGAACGGCGCTGATTGGCGAATGCTTCGTACCCATTAGGGAACAGCGCCACCCACTTTTGCATATTGATGAACTTCACGGCGCTATCGGCGGGCAAAGGATGCCGGGTTACGAAATCATCCACCTGCGCCTGCACCGCCGCCATGCCGGGATACATCTCCAGCTGCTTCATCGCCGCCCGGATACCGTTATGGTAATACTGTACCGCATTGCTGCCCGCATATCCTCTTGCCGCCGCTTCCGCCAGCAGGAACTGTACTTCCGCAAACCCCATGTGCAGGAAAGAAGACTGCAACTGCACAAAAGGACGGTTGATGATACAGAACTTGTTGGCATGCGGGATCACGCGGCCGTTAGATGCGGTAAAATCGCTCCAATCATCCCACCAGTACAGACCCGGTTTTACCGAGATATAATCCGTCAACGCGGTGATGTCCTCTCCTGCCCCATCCAGGTTCACGAAATATCGGGATAACCGCGGATCGCCCTGGTTCTTCAGGTAATGCACGAAGGTATTGGTGCCGATGGTATAGTTGAAGATCGACTCTTCGTGGAACGCCTGCGAGAGGCCGTTGCCGCGGAGATCGGGGAAACCGAACGCTTCATGGATCACCCGGAAGTTATCGTCCGCGCTGGTCATTACACCTGCGTCAACCGCTGCCTTCACTTCACGCGCCGCGGCAGTGGCGTCTTTCTTCGACAGGCGCATGCCAAGCCGCAGGCGGAGGGAATTGGCAAGGCGCTTCCATTTGTCCACATTGCCGTTGTACACCATATCGTTCAGGATGGCCTGCTTACCGGGGTCGAACTGCGCGGTAGCTTCCGCGAGCTCTTTGAACAGATCCTTGTAGATGTCTTCCGGGGATCGTATTTCGGCGTATAGATCTTCGTGTAGAAGGCAGTGCCGGCCTGTGAGTAAGGCACATCGCCATAGGCATCGGTGATCAGCGAAAAGATGTAGGCTTTGAGGATCCTGCCGGCGGCCACGTAGTTCACCAGGTCGGGGTCGTTCTTCGAGCGCTCGATCATATCGATGAGCTGCTTGAGGCTTTTACCGTAGAAGATCTCCCACATGCGCTCGTTATAAAAATCGTTGCGCACGTACTTCCCGCCGAAGCGCATGCCCCAAGCGCCGCTCACATACTGCGAGCGCGGGAGGAAGTAATACAGGTTGGGGTATCCCGTTTCCCTGCCGCCGGTGAGGTAATACGCCGCCGCGGTCAGCTGCTGCCCCGGCGCTATGGAAGCGCCCCGGGTAGGGTCTGTATTGATCGAATCGAAGTCTTTGGTACAACTGCCCGCCATCGTAATAGTCAGGCCGCCGATGAGTATATATTGAAGGAGTTTCATGTTGACCGGTTTAGAATTTTGCATAAAGGTTGACGCCGTAAGTTCTGCGCGTAGGAGCGATCCATACTCGAAGCCCTGTCCGTTACCATTGTTATAGCTGGATTCCGGGTCTACGTTGGGCACATGCTTGCTGAGCGTGAACAGGTTCCTGCCGATGAGCGATATCGCCAGGTCTTTGAAAGGCGTGTTGCGCAGCATGGTTTTCGGGAACGTATAGTCGATATTCAGCTGGCGGATCTTTACGAAAGAGGCGTCGTAGATGAACTGCTCGGGAATGTTGTCCGTCACCCGCTGCCACCAGGCCTGCGGGCTCACGAAGGCCGTTACTTCCTTGTATACGGGCGTACCGTCAGGGTTGGTGCCGGTTTGTTGTACACCGGTTACCTGCCTGCCGCCGGTGGGCGTCCAGGCGCCGGGGCCTGCCCTGCCGCGAGGCGCGCCTTTTCCGATTCCGCCCATCCTTCGCGGCCTTCCAGCGTAGCTTTATGGCGGCCGTTGGCATGCGCGAGGAGGTTGGTCATGGAGTAGATATGCCCGCCCTGTTTGATATCGAGCAATACGCCCAGGAGATGTTCTTATACGTGAAGCGGTTGTTCACCCCACCGATCCATTCGTACTGCCCGGAGCCGATCTGCGTATCGGTAGGATCGTACAGGGGCAGGTTGTTCGCATCGAGGATGATCTGGCCCTGCGGCGTGCGCTGGAACTTCCGGCCTACGATAATGCCATACTCCTGCCCTTCTTCCGCTACGATAGACGCGTTGGCCCAGCGCGCGGATGCCAGGGTGTAGAACCCGGATACGAGGGGCTCAGCTCCAGGATCTTATTGCGGTTGCGGGCGAAGTTGACGTTGATATCCCAGTTGAAATTCTTCGTAGCCACCGGCTTCACGATCGCCGTCACTTCGATACCCCTGTTGCGCACGTTCCCGGAATTGATCACCGCGCTGGTATACCCGCTGGAAGAGGAGATCGGCGCGTTGAGGATCTGGTTGCGGGTGTTGGACTGGTACCAGGTAACGTCCAGGTTGAGGCGGTTATTGAAGAACACGAGGTTTGCGCCCGCTTCGTACGATTTGCTGATGCTGGGCTTCAGCTCACTGAAAGGCACCTTGTCTACCGCCACGCCGCCGATCGCATACCCGCCCACGATGGGCACGTCGGGATTGCTGCCGTAGGTGAGCTTCAGCTGGTACGGCTCCACCGCGTCCGTGCCTGTCTGTGCGGCGGAGAAACGCAGTTTACCGAAAGTGAGGAAATTGCTTTTGTCCATCAGCTCCGTAAACACAAAACTGAGCGATGCCGAGGGATAGAAGAAGGAGTTGTTCCCCATCGCCAGGGTAGACGACCAGTCGTTGCGGCCCGTCAGGTCCAGGTAGAGGTAGTTCTCATATGCCAGGTTCACGGCGCCATACACGGAATTGATACGTTTGCGTAGAATCAGTTCATTGCTGAGTTTGGTTTTGAAGTTATTGATGCTTTTCACGCCTTTCACGCTGATGTCTCTGCCGGTGGTATTGAGCAGGTTCTCGCGATAGTCCATCCGGTTTACGCCCAGGTTACCGCCGATCCAGAAACGGCTCACCTGCTTGCCGTAGTTCAGCATGAACTCTGTGTTGGTTTCGCGGAACACGCGGTCTTTAAGGAGATCATGCCGCTCTGGTTAAAGGGAGTGGAAAACTCCATGAACTCGCGGAAGCCGAAGCGTGAGTAATCGGTACCCGTTCTTCCCTGGACAGACAGTTCCGGCAGCAGCTGGTATTTCAGTTGCACGAAACCGTTGAGCCTGTCTTGTCGGCTATCGTTGGGCTGTTCGTAGATGGCCCAGAAGGGGTTTACCTGGTACTGGTTATTGTTCCAGTTGATGTAATCGCCGGTTACGGGGTCTTTATAATCTTTCAGCCAGTTGATGTCGATATTGGGCGCAATACCACTGAGGACGTACCCGATGTTATTGGGATTGTCCGACAGCGCGGGGCGGTTGTTTACTTTCTCGTTGAGGTAGGTCACCTTGGCGTCCAGGCTGAGTTTGGAGGTCAGCTGCGAAGTGCCGCGCAGGGCGAAGTTATGGCGGTTCAGCCCGCTTTCCGGAACGATGTCTTTATTGTTGACATTGGTATACGTGAACCGCAGCTGCGCTTTATCGCTGCCGGTGGATACGGACACGGAATTGGTGAGGGTGAGGCCGGTGTTGAAGAAGTTGCGGATGGGGTTCTGGGCTTTGGTATAGGGCATTTTGTTGCCGTTCCAGAGCCAGGTAAGGCTGTCTTTATTCAGCTTTGGTCCCCAGCTGGCCTGGGGAGTATCCGCGGGCGGTGGTAACGTCTCGCGGGAGGAGGCCGTCGCGGCCCATGCCGTATTCTTCCTGAAAGTCGTAGCTGCTGTTGAGTTGTTCGAGCACCGCGTTGGAAGTCACTTCTACTTCCAGGCCCTGGCGGTTGCCTTTCTTCGTGGTAATGAGGATCACCCCGTTGGCCGCACGGCTGCCGTAGAGCGCTGTGGCGGCGCCGCCTTTGAGGACGGAGATGCTGGCTACTTCGTCCGGGTTGATGATGGAGGAGCCATCGCCCAGGTCGTACCCGCCGTATTTGTCGGCCTGCCCGGGCGAGGAGTTATCTGCCGGGATACCGTCGATCACATACAGGGGCTGGTTGTTGCCGCCGATCACTTTCACGCCGCGGAGGGTCACTTTTACGGAGCCGCCTACGCCGCTGTTGGTGGCGTTGATGTCCAGCCCGGCCACGCGGCCGGTGAGCGACTGGATGGGATTGGTTTCCCGGGCGCGGGTGAGGTCGCTCCCTTTACGTCTGTGAACGCATAACCGAGGGAGCGCTGCTGGCGGTTGATGCCCAGCGCGGTGACCACCACGGTATTCATATCGATCACACGTTGCGGGGCATTGGTGTCTGCCGGCGCGGGCGTGGCGCCAGCGGCCTGCTTGATGATGATCTGGTTGCCGATGGCTTTAATAGAGTATTGCGACGAAGGGAAGATCACTTCCAGCAGGTTTTGCAGCGAGGCGTCTTTCCTGTTGATGGAAAACTTCTGGCGGTTGGCCAGTACGCCGTTAGGGTATGCGAAAGATACGCCGGCCTGCTTCTCCAGCAGGGAGAGGATCTCTTCCGCCGGCTTGTCCGCTATCGCCACCGTCAGCTTCTTCGACAAGGCATCGGGCTGGCGTTGCGCGATGGCGGCAAAGGATGCGCATACCATCACAATGAATAGTGTAATACAGGGAATTGTTTTCATCTTTGTTTTTAAGATGTGCAGCCGCCGTTGATATGGACAGACATACCCCTCCCCTTCAGGATCAGCCGGCTAATCCTCAATCGGGCAATACATCCTCCTCCGGCAGGCGCCGTTGACAAAATGGGAACGCTTTCGGTAAAGGTTTACTTTCTTTTGATTCTGGTTTTAAGTTTCGCTGTTGATATTATTTGCGTATTAACTCATAATCGGAGCCCGACTTTTGGTTGACCTTCAGGTCGAGCATTTCGGCGAGGACGGTGAGCGCCTCTTCGAGGGGAATCTGGTTGAACCTTACGGTGATCCTGCTCTGGCACAGTTGCTCGTCTTTCGTTTCCAGGGACACATGGTAAAAAGAAGACAGCGTTTCCAGCACTACGGCGAGGGTCTGGTTGCTGAACGACAGGTCGCTGTTGCCCCAACCGCAGCGGTAAGCGAAGTTGCCTTCCGGCTGTTGCAGGTCGCCGGTGGCGGCGTCTACCACGGCCATGTTGCCGGCGGTGAGGATAACCTTCTTACCGTTCCCTTCCACGCTTACCTTTCCATCCCACACGGTGATATCGCTGAATCCTTTGGTGGTGCTGATATTGAATGAGGTACCCAATACTTTCACGATCCCATTCGGCACGGCTACGCTGAACTGGCGCTGGGCGTCCTGGCTGATCCGGAAGAAAGCTTCTCCGGCCGTCAGCCTCAGTGATCTTTCCTGTCGCTGATCTTATATTGTACAGTTGCGCCGGGGCGGAGGAAAACGTCTGACCCATCGGGCAGGCGCACGCTGTCTTTCACGGCGTGCTGCGCGGTATAGGTCACCCATCCCCGTTGGCATCCCCGGTCCACCAATAACCCGCGAGCGCCAGCAGGGGCAGTAAAACCGCCGCTGCGCGCCACCAGTTGCGGCGGGCGGGGAGGCTGCGCACCTTTGCCGGGCGGGCCATATGTTCGCTGAGCTGCTGCCAGCCTGCGGCCTGATCGAAGGGTTCGGGAGCTGTCCCGCTGCTTCCCAGGCCTGTTTCGTTTCATGGAACAGGCGCCGGTTGTCTTCGCTTTCTTCCAGCCATGCGTTCATCCGCCGGGATTTCTCCGGGTTGGCGCTATCGGCGAGATAGTCGATGATGAATTGGGACAGTTCGTTTTCCATATGCGTATAATGTTAAGACAATTCAGAAAGGGGATACTTTGATGCTTCCCGAAAATTATTTTTTCGGGGCCAGTTGCGCGCGGAGGGCTTTAAGGGCTACCGACAGCTGGAAGTAGACGGTATTGAGGGTGATGCCCAGCTTTTCGGCGATCTCGGCAGGCTCCAGGCCGTTGATCCTGCTGAGCAGGAATATCTCCCGGCAGCGGGGCGCCAGGGCCTGGAGGTGCTGCATCAGCTCCTGCTGAAATAATATATAATCTGAAACTTCGAAAAGGAGTGGCCGTCTGCCTGGAACTGGAGGATCTCTTCGGAGGAGGCGCTTGCGCCGCTTCAATTCGTTGATGCACTGGTTGGTAATGGCGCGGTAGAGGTAACTGCGGACCGTTCCGGCGATGACCGTCTCCCTCCCCTGTCCCACAGGTGGGCAAAGAGGTTATGGACAACGTCTTTGGCCAGACTGCTGTCTTTGAGCCAGCGGAATGCCAGCAGGTATAGTGCTTCGCTGTAGGTCGTATAAATTTCCTGGAAGACAGTTGCATCCCGGTCACGCAACGCGTCGTTGGCCCTGGCAGCAGAGATGAGCGATTCCTCCTTCATTCCCGTAATAATACAAAATAATCACATACTTTCTGTGTCGCAACATGAGCGAATGCGGGATAAAAAGGCAGTCCCGCGGGGACTGCCTCTATAAAGCTGGTTACCGGTTGTATTATTTACCGAAAGCGTAGATCTCGGCGATGGAGGTAAATACGTCGCGGTTGCTATCCGGCAGGTAGATCTTGAGATACCTGCCGGTGGCACTCCCGGTATTATCGATGCGTTGCATATCGCCGGAACCGAAGACGCCTTCGCCGGCCAACGTCCAGGCGCCGCTGGGATCATCGCTGTTGCCGACGAAGATCTGCGCGGTTTTGGCGTCTTTGTTACCGGATCTGCGATAGATTTCGATCCACCCGATATTCTTTACGTCTTTCATATCAATGATGGCCCAGTGCGGGAGGGGCGCGTTGGGCGACCATTCGAGTGCCAGTAGGTTGACAGGTCACCGTCGATCAGGGTCGTTTTCCCACCGCCGTCGCTAACCTTTTCGTCGGACACGGCAATGACCTCCCAGTTACTGCGGTCGAAGGTAAAGTAGTCGGGCACCTTGTCAGTCGACCATGCAGTAGCAAACGTATCGATCGCCTCTGCTTCAGGGATGTACAGCGAGCGGAACTGGAACTCCGCATCGGCGGGGATCTCGATGTCCACGCTGAAATCGGATGCGGGGAAGCGCACTGTGGTGTCTGTACCGCGCAGGTTCACGAACTTCACTTCCGTAAAGACCATGTTCTCCGCGGGAGCGTACCACTCTACTTTTCCTACTACATCCGTCAGCGAAGCGGCTTTCACCCGGCGGTTCTGCAGGGATGCCTGGTAGGTAGCGCCGTAGGTGGAGCCGAACTGCGTATAGGTCAGCGAACGGTTGCCGAAGTTATCGATGGTATGTATGTCAAAAGAGTAGGATTTTTCTTCCAGGCCGGGGATGAGCACGTCTATGCTATCGAGGCCGGTTTTGAATTTAGCCGGGATGACCAGCGAGTCTTCCCCGCCGTTCCATTTCACGATCACGTCTTTGATGTTCTGGCCGTTTTCCATCCACAGCCGCATCTTCAGCCGTTGCTTCCTGCCACGAAGACGATGGAATCCGGTTTTACGGCGTAGATGATCTCACCGCCCTTGATATATTCCGCGTGAACGTCGGTGAATTTATCGCAGGAGGCTACCGTGGCGAGGATGCACAATATCGAGAGATAATTCAGTATATTTTTCATGTGCTTGTCTGTTTAGGTGGATGGTTATTTCCTTTCGCCGTATACGTCGATTTCCGCGGGGTGGGTGAAGGTGGTGCTTCCCCAGGTGGAGCGTACTACAATACGGATATAGCGAACGGGTTCCTGCGCGAGATCGAAGATGAACTCGTGACCGTTTTCGGCGGCGCGGAGGTCGTCGTCGGTAATGGTGCTGCCGTTTCCGGAGGGTTTGACGATCTCGGTTTCCATGATCTTCTTCCATTCGTCCCAGTTACCGCTTTGCGAGCGTCGTTACTTTCACATAAACGTCGATAGCGCGGGGTTGCCCCAGTTATAGTAGCTGTCGCTGAACTTACGCTGGAAGATCACGATGCGGCTAACTTTGGCGGTTACGCCCAGGTCCAGGGTGAAAGGCGCGGGCAGCGATGACGAGGGCGAGTGGCCGAAGGAAGTCAGGTCATCGTCGATCATCTTCTGGTCGGCGCCTTCCCAGTTGGTGAAGTTCTGATCGTTCCCCAGTTTCATCACGCTCATGCCGCTCTTGGGCAGTCTTTCCTCGAACAGGGGCGTGAGCTTTTTGCCGTTGGGGAAGATGGTATCGGAACGGTTGCCGAAGTTATCCTTCACCACCATTCCGAACACCCTTTCTACGGGGATAGCCGCGGAGGGAGTTGGATCCCTGCAGTACGGCCGAGCTCAGGACGCGGACCAGCGTCATGCGGCCCAACGAATCGGGGGTATACATTTCAAAAGCCAGGGGATTTCAGCTCGTTGGTCCAGCTGAAACGCGCCCCGCCGAAATCCTGCTGGATGCCAACCGTGGCGGCGGTCAGTTTCAGGGGTGATTTCGTGGGTTTGATCTTGCACTTAACCGGGTCGGAGATTTCCTGTGCCCGGTTAACGGTATACAATTCTATTTCGTGTTCATTTTCATCGTTGAAGCCGGCCACGGTCAGTTTGTTTTCGTACATCGAAGCCACGGACTCGTACTTTTGCCGTTAGACAAAGTATACACGGCTTTTACGCTGATGACCTCGGCCTGGTTCGGGATGCGGTAAGAGATCACGGCGCCTCCGGGTTCGTTCACCACTGCCACTTCGGTCACCTGCCCCGGTTTACCGGTAGCCGGGGAGATCGGATTATTTTCTTTCTCGGTGCAGGCTTGCAGCAAGCCGGCGGAAACGAGGATCAGTAAATACGTCTTTTTCATAACCAAAATATTTTAACCTTACCAACCGGGGTTTTGGATGAGCAGGGGATTTTTAATCAATTCGGACTGCGGGATGGGCGCGAAATAGTCCCGATAGGTGAACCGCTGGAAATACACCGTGGTTACGGCATAGTATTCTTCCGGTTCGCGGCCGTTCACGTTCCAGCCCTGGATGGGGCGGTTGCGTTCTTTCATCGCTGTTTTCCAGCGGTTACTGTCCCAGAAGTACACACCTTCCGCAGCCAGTTCGATTTTCCTTTCCTGCTGGATGATCTGGCGCATGCCTTCTTTGGTCGTCGGTTTGCCGGGCTGGTTAGAATATTGCGCCCAGCTTTCTACCACGCCTTTCAGGCCGGCGCGGTGCCGAACGGAATCGATGTACATGTACACTTCATCATCCGGCGCGGCCTTCGACTCATTGAGGGCTTCGGCGCAGAGGAGCAACAGGTCGGCGAAGCGCATTTCCGGGTAGGGATAGCTTTCTTCGGAAACGCTGTTGGCGTCTCTCCAGGTGGTGTTCATGGAAACGAGTTTCTTAGGCCAGTAACCGGTGGCGTTGTATTCGCCGGGGTTGAAAACGGACGAATATTCGCCGAAGCGGTTCCTGGGGAAGGGGATTCCTTTTCATCCACCGCGCGGTAGAAGTTGCCGAACCAGCGGCCCCTGTCGAACCCGAAGGTGGAATAAAAGCGGATCTCGCGGTCGAAGTTGAGGGAGGCCGTTTTCTCTCCTTTGGCGATAAACAGGTTATGCGCATCGTCTCCCACGCGGATATTATATCGGGTGGAATAAGGATAGGAAACGTCTTCGTTGATGGGTACGCCGTGATTGGAGTAGAATTGCTCTACGGTAGACAGCGGCGCGCTGAGGATACCTGTATTCCCGGACGGCGTGGACGTCCCTGCTTCCATGCGTGCGAGGGCCGTGATCTGGTAATCCCAGTTAGCGGGATAGGAAGAGTTGGCCCAGATGATCTCGGGGTTCCAGCGTTGGGTAACCGCCGAGCGGAGGGTATTGATCAGCAGCGTGGTGTCGGAAGTAGGACGGCTGTTGATCGCTTTAAAATCCGCGGGGGTATACAAGCGGTGACCGGCGGCCTTGCAAACTTCGATAGCGGCTTTGCAGGCGCTGGCGGCACTGTCCCAACGGGCGGGATCATATTTTTGATTGAAGAAGGGCTGACCTTCGTGGTTTTTGAACCCGCTGTAGTCGGCATTCCCGTTGAACAGGGGCTGGCCCAGTAGGTCAGCACTTTCGCTTTGAGGAAGTACGCCATGGGGCGGGAGAAGCGGCCGAGCTCGGTGCTTTTGCCTTCGATGTTCAGCGGCAGCGCTTCGGATTTGATCACTTCGTTGATCAGTTCCAGCACATACCCGAAGCAGTCGTCAATCTTCTCGCGGTATACCCGGATGCCCGCAGTGGATTCCGTGAGCGGGGTGTTCTTGCGCAGCGGGGTGATAGGGCCGTAATACTGGATCAGGTAGAAGTTGAGAAACGCTTTGATGAGCTTCACTTCCGCCTTCATCCTTTCCTTTTCGTATTTATTGACGTCGACCACTTTATCGATGTTCTCCAGGAAGGTGTTGCAATCGCGCTGGCCGGCATAGAGCGAGCGGACCATGTTGCTGCCTGAGCTCCAGTAATTGGTGATGGCCAGCACGGAGCTGTTCTCGCCGAGGGCAAACTGCATGCCGCCCTGGGTACGCTTGTCGCGGTTGAAGATGAGCTCCATGGCGCCGAGCATGGCAGGGTTCTCGTTCCACCCGGCGGATTTGGGGATACCCCAATAGCAGGTGGCGAGAAATTTCATGGCGTTGTAGCGGTCCGAGAAGGCATCGTCGATCGTTGGGATGTTATCGGGCACTACGTCGAGGTACTTGCTACAGGAAACGGCTCCTGTGAGCACGCTGCAGATGACTGCTATCTTGATAATTGCTTTCTTCATACGTTAACTTTTACAGGCCAATGTTAAAACCTATGTTATACACTTTCTGCAGGGGTAATCGAATCCGGACCCTGCCATTTCCGCGTCCCAGAGTTTAAATGCGCTCCAGATCGCCAGGTTGGAACCGCTGGCGTAGATGCGCACGTTGTTTACCTTATAGCGCTTCAGCCATTCGCGGGGCAGCGTATAACCGATGTCTACAGACTTCAGGCGCAGGAAGGCGCCGTTCTGCATGAACCAGGTGCTGGTCTGCCGGTTATTGTTGATGGCGTAATTGGCCAGTCGGGGCCAGAATGCATACGGGTCGCGGTGGGACTCTGACCAGTAACTGTCTGCTATCACCTGCGTCACCGCATTCTGACCTACCCGCCCGTCGTCGTTATCACCGTCGATGAAGGGTGTCATGTTATCCTGGTTGATCCAGAAAGATTCGCGGGCCAGGCCCTGGAAGAAGAAGTTGACGTCCCAATTCTTCCATGCCGCGGAGAGGCCGAAGCCATAGATGATTTCAGGCGTGGTGGGGTGGCCGATGGGTACGAAGTCGAGGTTATCGATCTTACCGTCGCGGTTGATGTCCCTGTACTTGATATCGCCGCCGGCATACTGGCCGAATTCCTGTTTGGGGAGTTCTTCAGCTCGGCGTCGTCCACGAAGAGCCTTTCAGCGATGAGGCCCCAGGTTTGCCCGAGGTGAGTACCCACGCGGGAAAGCCAGCGGTTTTCGCCGTAGTCTGGTTCTTCCCATTTAATAATTCTGCTGGTGGTATAAGTGAAGGTACCGCGGCCGGTGAGCTGGAGGTTCTTGCCGATCCTTTTATCATAGTTCAGCTCAACGTCCACGCCTTTCCCTTCCGCTTCCCCGAGGTTGGCTTTCACTGCCGGCAGGATGCCTGTGGTAGCGGGGATGATACGATCCTGCAGGATGTTCTTCCTTCTTTCCTTATATACTTCTATTATGGATGAAAGGCCGTTCACCAGGTTAAACTCCAATACCAGGTTGGATTTGTAAGAACGTTCCCACCCGATCTCTTCGTTAGCGTAACGCGATACGTTGATACCGCCGGGGTTAAACATCATATTGGCGCCCCAGTTCACGAAATGGTTCGCATTCAGATTCACCTCGGAGAGATAGAAGAAACGCTCTTCCCTGCTGCCGATCGCTTCGTTGCCCGCAATACCGTAAGATCCGCGGACCTTCAACTGGCGGAAGGTGGATGACAATCCTTCGAAGAACGGCTCGTTGGAGATAACCCATGCCGCACCGAAGGAGGGGAAAAAGCCCCAGCGGTTCTTCGGCGCAAAACGTTCCGAAGCGTTGTATCCGAATGCGAACTCCGCCAGGTAGCGGAGTCGTAGTTATAGGAGAAACGGCCGGAGAGGCTTACGTTGCGCGTAGGCAACGCGATCTGGATATTTTCGGGCGCGCCCTGTTTAAACTGGCGGGCCGTGAATACCAACAGGCCGTTCACGCTGTTCTTGCCAAAGTTGTTATTATACTGGCTTGCGCCTTCGAAATAAAAACTGTTGGCAATGGTGCGCGAAGTATTGGCGGCATCGTAGTTCAGCGTTTCCCGGCCGCTGGTCGGGTTCAGGCGCACCAGGCGGTAGGAGTCGTCTTTCAGGTCGAAGGCGGAGATATTGTAATAAAACGGCGAGTAGGCGCGCGACAGGTGGAATTCCGAACGCCTGTCGAAGTTCACCAGGGCGCGGACCATGAGGCCTTTTACGAACTGATCCAGGTTTTGTTTCAGTTCCACCGTTGTGAGCAGGTTACTACGGTTATAGTCGCGATATCCCCGCATGGATTCGGCGTAAGGGTTCAGGTAGTTGCCGCCTTCCGCGTTACCGAAGAGGATGTGCTTAGCGTAGGAGAACGCGGAATCCGGCTCGTACCAGGGTTTAAAGCGAACGGGGTTCGCCTGCATCACTTTACGGTACAACGATGAACCACCGTCTATCGGGCCTGTATAATCATCGAAATTGGCTACGAAGCGCGTAGACAATTCCGTTGTTTTCGTCAGGTTGATGTTGACGTTGGAGCGGATGTTATATTTGTACAGATTGATATTGGAGTTGAAGTCGGCGCCTTTATGCTTGCGCATCACCCCTTCGTCTTTCGTAACGGCCCCTGCCACATAATACCGCGCGATGGGCCCGCCGCCGGTGAAGCTGAGGTTCAACCGGTTATTCATCGCATAGTTCTTGAACATGGTTTCTTCCCAGTCGGTAGCGGGGTAAATATCTTTATGGAGGCCCATTTCCGTGAAGGTGATCTGTTCGTCGGTATACAGCGTAAGGGCGTTGGGGTCACGGGTTTTCACGGCTTCATTATGCATCTTCATATAAGTAACCGGGTCGGCCACTTTAACCCTTTGCGTAGGCACGGAGACGGAGTTTTCGAAACGGAGGTCCACGTTCATCTTCCCTTCCTTACCTTCCTTGGTGGTTACGAGGATCACGCCGTTGGCGCCGCGGGCGCCGTAGAGGGCCGTAGCGAGCGCGTCTTTCATGATGCTGAAGCTGGCGATATCGTCGGGGTTCAGGCGGGCGAGGTCGCTGGTATTGAGCTCGATACCATCGATGAGGATGAGGGGGTCCTTCTTGGCGGAGGCGCCGAACGAGGTGATGCCGCGTATGAAGAAGGAGGCATTATCCAGCCCTGGTTCGCCACTTCGCTGGTAGGCCACTACGCCGGCCAGGCGCCCTGCGAGGGAGTTGGTGAGGTTGCTGCTGGGCATGCGGAGCTCACCGGGTTTAATGGTGGTCACCGACGCGACCATGCTGGATTTTTTCTGACGGGAAAACCCTACTACGGCTACTTCGTTCAGGCTGCCCTCCTGTGCTTCGAGGACGATGATCAGCGGGCGGCTGTCTGCCACGAACACGGTTTGGGGCTTATAGCCCACGAACGAAAATACGAGGCTGTCGTACTGGTTAGCCTCGAGTGTGAATTCCCCTTTTCATTGGTCATGGTGCCATGCTGGGTACCTTTAACGTAGACGGACACGTGCGGCATCATGCCGCCCGCCCTGTCTTTCACCGAGCCCCTGACGGTGACGGGCGGCTGGTTGTTGACTTCCCGCTTTTCGGGTTGCGTTTTGTTGAGGATCACGATGACGTTGTTCTCCATCTTCTTGTAATAGAGCGGCGTGTTGCGGAACAACTTGGCCATGACGGAGTCGATGGTGGCGTTCTTCGTGCTGATGTTGATCTGGATGCCGGGAGGGATCACTTCGGACTGGTACACGAAGGAATACCTGCTTTGTGCCTGGATCGTCCGCAGCACGCTTTCGATGGGCGCGCGGCTGAAGTTCAGGGTGATTTTGTCTTGCCCGGACAGATCATTCGCCAGCAGGGACGATCCGGTAAAGAACAAAAGGAAGAGTAAAATTTTCATGGCAACTAGGTGCTTAAACATATAGCCTCGGCTATAGCAGTACGTGTTAGTCATAACTTAGAATTCAGTTGAACATCAACCGGCATTTCTTTGCCGAAAAATTTGTCATTGTTTACAGCAGGGCACGTGGGGGCCCGCTGATTTCAGTACAAAATCAGGGATCGTTAACTTATCATATGCGATGCGAATTTTGGTTTTAAGGCACTATCAAAATTGTGTCGTTCTTCATTTTGAAACTGAAACTGCCGGCGACCTGTAATGATTCCATAACGCTTTGGATACTTTGGTTTTCAAATATTCCCGTGTATTGGCGGGCTTTCATGTCGTCGTCTCCTTCCACAATAACGCTCACGCCATACCACCGCGATAAAATGTTGGCCACTTCATGCAGGGGTTGGTTCACGAATACGAGTTTGTTTCGTGTCCACTGTGCTTCGGAAGGAATGGAGTCTGTTCTTACTATCTTGATTTTGGTTATGTTCTCTAGTACCGTTTCTACTTTTCTTTGTTGTTCGCTGTCGGATTCCGGGAGGCCGGATTCATTTTGTACGATCAGTTTTTCATCTGGTGATAAAACATAGCTCAACTGTTCTTTATGGTTCACGGACACCTGTACTTTACCCTGTACCAGGGTGGTGGCCGTTGTTTTCTCGTCCGGATAGGCCCTTACGTTGAAGGCGGTTCCCAGCACCCTGATGGTAACGGTGGCCGTTTTGATGATCATGGGGCGGCTGGGGTCTTTGGCCACGTCGAAATACGCTTCGCCGATGAGGGTGAGCTCGCGGTCGTTTTTACCGAAGCTGGCGCCGTAGGTGATTCGGCTGTCGCCGTTGAGCCATACGCGCGACCCGTCGGGCAGTGTCAGTTTGGAGCGTGAGCCTTTCTCTGTGCCTACGATATTCTCGCTGGCCTGTACGGCTTTACGGGCCGACATCCAGTAATAACTGCCGCCTACACAAAGCACCAACACGGAGGCGACGGAAAGCGGTATAAAGCGCCGCCAGGTAAAAATCCGGGGTTTGTTCGGCTGGGGCTGTCCGCCGCCGCCGTCCGCGTCCCGGGATTTCATGATGCGCTCCCAGCTTTTCTCCTTTGATTTCAATTCCTCATCCGTCCGCCCCGGGCCGAATTCCAGGCCGAAGAGCTCGTCGATCTGACTGGCCAGGGCCCGGTCGTCCTCATTGTCCTGCAGCCATTTAGACAACTCAAATTGTTCCTTGAGCGATATGCCCCTGACTTCTTCTTTGCGAGCAATTCAAGTAAACGGCTTCTTTGCATGGACTTGCGATATAATTCTTCTCCTATATGACAACGAAAATGCCCGGACTACGTAGTTCCGCCAAAAAAATTCCGGGGATACCGGAAATAGTGCAAAAGTCGTTGATTGGAAGGAGCTTGACGGCTTACCTGCTGCTGCGCCTGGGGAGGATGACCTGGCTTTCTTCGAGGATGGCGGCGATTTTCTTGAGGGAATGGTAGAGCTGGGTTTCGACGGTGCGGACGGAAGAGTTGAGGATCTTGGCGACCTCCCGGCAGTTGAGGCCTTTCTCCTTAACGAGGTAGAATACCAGTTTGGATTTGGGCGGCAGCTGGTTAATGGCGTTCTCGATGGTGAGGACTTCTTCCTTCCCGATCATGGATGATTCGGGGTGGCGAAGGAATAAACGCCGGGATCGTCTAGCTCATCGAGGACACTTCACTGACGTTCTTACGTGACTTTAAGTAATTAATGGAAGCGTATTTGGCGGCGGTGTAAAGGTACGCGGAGAGGTTATTGATATTGCCGAGGGTCTTACGGTTCTGCCACAGGCGGATGAACACGTTTTCCACCACGTCTTCCGCAGCCGGCTCGTCCGCGATGATCTGGCGGGAAAATGCGGTCAGGTCGAAATAAAACAGATCGTAAATCTCCTGAAAGCAGCCTCATCGTCGTTTTCGATCCGTTTGGATATTTCGGACAATCGTTTGTTTTCCAAGTACAGTGGTTTATAAAGGCGACAATATCAGTATGATGTGCGGATCAAGTTATTAGATTTTTTTGATTCTTTTTATTTTTTTCGGAAATGAGGCGCTGGGACATTTCTATTTTTCTTTTCGCCCCTTTTTGTAAATTTATACGGGCAGTTGTCTATGACATATATGAGCGAAATCAACGATATAGCTTTATTGAAATCATTAAAGGATGGGGATGAGGCTGCCTTTACGGAGATCTACAACCAGTATTGGGAGCGGCTTTACTTCATGGCGCACAAGCGGTTGCAATCCGCGCAGGACGCCGAAGAGATCGTGCAGCAGGTATTCCTGACCCTTTGGCACAAGCGCGCTTCCCTTTCCATACAATCCTTACCATTTTACCTGGCCGCGATGGTCCGCTATGCCGTTTACCGGCATTTTGCCAACGAGCAGCGGGACGCGGAGCGTACCGGGAAGCTGAAGGCAGTTACGGCCGAGACCTCCCCGGTATTCGACGTTGATAACCGGCAGTTACTCGATATCCTGAACAAATTCGCCAATGAGCTCCCGGCCAGGCACCGGGTGGTTTTTCTCCAGCATAAGCTGCTGGACCGGCCGCTGGACGAGGTAGCCAGCGAGCTGGGGTTTCTCTCCGTACCGCAGAAGGCTACGTAACCCATGTCATGCAAATCATGCGCAAGCGCAGGGAATCCCTGGCGGTGGCATTGCTTTTTATCCTGCTGAAATAACCCCGGAAAAGTTTTTTCTCCTTTTTGCGTACAAACGCTTTTGGGGATGCTCTATTATAATTACAGGGGCCCCCACTCTGGTTTAACTTATACACGTAATGAATACAGAACAGGTCAAAATACTGGCCGGGAAATACCGGACGGCACTGCCACCGCCGAGGAAGCGGCGGCTTTGCATGCCTGGTACGACCAGGTGAACGCAGGCGACACGGAAATCGTAACCACCGAACAACCGACATCGCTCGAAGACACCCGGGCCCGTATTTTACGGCGGATGCAGGAACAGATCTCAGCCGAGCGCCAGCCGCCAGCCGTAATCCGGTCCGCGAGAAGGAAATGGCTGCCCGCAGCGGCTGCCGCCCTACTGCTGATCCTGGCAGGCGGGAGCTACTTGCTGCGCAAATCCGGCGATAAAGACATTGCGCCGGCTGAGACCGCCATGACCACTCCTCCCCGCCGGGCAACCGCGCCACGCTCACCCTGGGCAACGGCACGGTGGTAGACCTGAGCGCCAGTGAAGACGGTACACTCACCCAACAGGGCGGGTCAACCGTAAGTAAAGAAGAATCCATGCTCGTGTATGAAGCGGATCATGGCGGCCGGCCAGTCGTGAATAAGCTGAACGTTCCCCGGGGCGGACAGTACCGGCTTGTACTCCATGACGGCACCAAAGTCTGGCTCAATGCCGCCAGCAAGCTGGAGTTCCCTTCGGCATTCGTCGACTCACAAAGGGTCGTGCAGCTGGAAGGAGAAGCATATTTCGAAGTGGCGGCCAATGCGGCGCAGCCTTTCGTGGTACAGACCGCCGGCATGAAAGTAGAAGTGCTGGGCACGCATTTTAACCTAAAGGCGTACCATGACGAGCCCGGTATCCAGGCGGCGCTGCTGGAAGGCAGCGTGCGCATCGTGTCTGCCGACGGAAGAACGAGATCATGCGGCCCGGGCAGGTGGCAACAATTGCCCATGGCACAGGCATCCGCGTGACCAACGACCCTGACGTGGCCCAGGCTATCGCCTGGAAAGAAGGGGTGTTCGCGTTCCGCAATGCAGACATCGCCGTGATCCTGAGGGAGATCGGGCGCTGGTACGACGTAGAGATCGTGTATGAAGGGCCCGTTACCCATCGCCGGTTTACCGGTAAGGTATCGCGGACCTACAGCCTCTCGGAGACCTTATCGGTACTGCTGGCCAGCAACCTGCATTTCCGCCAGGAAGGAAAGAAGATCATTGTATTGCCTTAAAGACCATAGCATACATCGAGCAGACAGCTTCATGACATGAGGCGTTCAACCTGATCACAGATAGAAACTAACATTGTAAATTTAAAAAAACAGATCGCAAACAGGAATCAACCAGTCGTACACCATTCTAAAAGGACATTGTTAAATCTTTAATCAACCAATTCTTATGTTCTCGACTTCCTTTTGCCTAAAGGGGCAGGGCAAGCTATGCCTATCAACCAAAATTGGGCGGAGCCCGTTCACAAAAAGTTTATTCACCGTGAAGCTCTCCATCATCTTTCTTTTGTTAGGCGTCATGCACGTCAGCGCGGCGGCCACCGCACAAAAGATCTCCATCATGCGTGAAAACGCGCCCATCGAGCGGGTGCTCGATGAGATCGAACGCCAGAGCGGCTACCAGGTATGGTACGAAGAAGGCACGCTCGCGGCTGGTACAATGGTGTCTATCGCCGTGAAGAACGCCACGCTCGAAGAAGCGCTCGACGCCTGCCTGAAAGGCCGGCAGCTGGCCTGGACCATTGTCAGCAAAACCATCGTGTTGCGCAAGTCTGCGCCCTGGACGACAGCCCAGCCGTTACCGCCGCAGAAAATCCGCGGAACGGTGCGCGATGCGGCCAACAACCAGCCCCTGCCCGGCGCTACCGTGCAGATCAGCGGTACGTCCAAAGCCACCATCACGAACGCCAACGGCGAATTTGAACTGGAAACGGACAATAACGACGTGGTGCTGGACGTCTCCTTCATCGGGTTTGAATCCCGGAAAGTTAAAGCCACCGCCGGCCGCGCGGTAAACATCCAGTTGACGGTTTCTTCCGCCAAGCTGGATGAGCTCATCATCACCGGCTACTCTGCCAAGAAAACAGGCGAGCTCACCGGCGCGGTGCAGAAGATCAGCGGCGACGTGCTCCGCAAAGGCATCACCACCTCCGACCCCGTATCCCTCCTGAAAGGGCGCGCCACTGGCCTCTATATCTCCGAACAAGGTGCGGGCGACCCTACCAGCGCCGGCGGCCAGATCTTCGTCCGCGGCCAGAGCAGCGTGGTGGGCGTGGGTGTGGACCAGGTGAATGAATTCGTGATGCCCACACAAAACTACGGCCCCCTCCTGGTACTGGACGGCGTCATCATGCCCAACCAGAACCTTAAGGAACTGGTGAACGTGCAGGATATCGACAACATCACCATCCTGAAAGACGCAGCGGCTACCGCCATTTACGGATCCCGCGCAGCGGCGGGCGTGATCGTCGTGAATACAAAGAAAGGTCAGGCCGGGAAAGCCCAGGTACGCGCAGAAGTGAGATATGGTATTAATAAACCCAACCGCGGCTCCATCCGCTTCTATAACGCGGAAGAGCTGTACGACCTCCAAAAAGATACTTCACGGAAGACTACCGTATCAATAACGCTACCCTCTCTCCTACCTACCCTACGCAGCAGGCCTACCTGGATAACCGCCTGCCGGCGCTCTCCGATGTGCAGAACAGTTACGACTGGCAGAAATATGCCTTCCTGACGAGCAACGTGAAAGAAGTAAATGTATCCGCGCGCGGAGGCAATGAATCCTCCCGGTATTACATCGGCGGCTCATACTACGACGAACAATCTACCGGCGTTCAGAACAGCCTGAAGCGGGGCAACTTCCGCATCAACCTGGAAACCCGCCTCTCCTCCCGCCTGACTACCAATATTTCGCTTAACGGCATCTTCGACAGCGGCGAACGGGAAAACTCCAACTCCGGGACTTTCCTTTATGGAATGAACCCCTGGGTGAACCCATACAACGCTGACGGTTCGCTGAAACCCTTCCTCCGTTATAAAATGAACGGGGCGATGCGCAATGCGGAGAACCCCTGTTCGAGAATCAATACAATTATATACACCCTAAAGCCAACCGGCTTTCCGGTTCCATCAAGGCGGATTATAAGATCACCGAATGGCTGAGCTTCTCATCCACCAACGCCGGCAACCTGAACTACACGAAAGACGAACGTTATGTGGATGCGCGAAGCTACGCAGGTTCCGGCACGGCTACGTCCTCAAAGGGCTTCCTTGGCACCAATACCAACCAGCTGTTCAATTTCCTGACATCCAACCAGCTGAACTTCCGTAAAACCATCGGCCTCCATAGCATCCGTGCCCTGGCAGCCACCGAGTACGGTCGCACCAAACTGGAGAATATCCTCGTGAACGTGAACAATGTACGGGCGGATACCCCGTAATATCGTTGGGCCGCCAGGTAGGCGGGCGCTACGACTACTCCATCTACGGCATCCCCACCACCAAGAACGGTAACATCGAAGGCGGCAAGGAAGACCGGGCGGTGTTCTCGGCCTTCGGCGAAGCAGGATACACCTACGACGAACGTTTCAGCTTCAGCGCCTCACTGCGTACCGACGCTTCCAGCAGCTTCGGTAGGGATAAACGATATGGCACCTTCTACTCCATAGGTGGAGCCTGGGTGGTGAGCAACGAACGCTTCGCGAAGTCGCTCCCTGGATGACCAACCTGAAACTGCGCACAAACTACGGTACCAGCGGCTCCCAACTGGGCGACAACTTCCTCACCCGCACGCTCTATGATCCCAGGTACACCTACCAGGACCAACCCGGCGCAACAATCTCCGTGCTCGCCAACCCTGACCTGCAATGGGAAATCACTAAAACCTACAGCGCCGGCGTAGATTTTGGCCTCTTCAACCGTGTAACGGCCAGCCTCGATTACTACCAACGCCGCTCCGAAGACCTCCTCCAGAAAGTAACCCTCGACGCCGTAGCCGGCTTCCCCACACAATGGCAGAACGTGGCCGTGGTGCAAAACAAGGGCTTTGAGATCCTTGTGAACTCCGATAACATCGTGGGTAAAAACTTCCGTTGGACGACTTCCTTCAACATCAGCTTCAACAAGAACCAGATCATCAGCGTAGCGAACGACTCCCTTCGCCAGGGCTTCTATAACGCCAATGCGTTTTACCTCTTCCCTGGTGACGATATCAACTCACTCAAAGCCGTTCCTTTTGCCGGCGTAGATCCCGAGACCGGCAAGCCCCGATTCGAAAACAAATCTTCGACGAAAAAGGAACAAGACCGGCGTTACTTACGTGAATTCCATGGCAGAAGTGGGCGCCTCGGCAGACCCGCGCCAGTTCCAGCATATCGGGAACTTCCAGCCGAAATTCTTCGGCGGCCTTACCAATACGTTCTCGTATAAGAACTTCTCGCTGGATGTCCTGATCACCTACGCAGTCGGGTACAAAATAACTGACGGCCTCGCTGAGCAAATGCAAGGCGGTAACCTGACCAGCTACAACCAGATCGCCTTCCTGCCGTCGCAGCGAATGTGGACGCACCCCGGTCAGACCGACGCTACCGAACCGGAACTTTATACACACGCTAATACCGATTACTTCGGTTCCGACAAGTACATCCACGATGGTAGCCACGCCCGCCTCCGCAGCGTACGCCTGGGTTACGACCTGCCGCAAGCGGTACTGAAGGCACTCCGCATTTCACAGGCTCACTTCTACGTAAGCGGCGACAACCTTTATACACTCTATTCCAAGGATCTCGTATCCTCTGACCCTGAAGGTCCTTCAGTTGGACAAGCGCAGAATTTCGGCGGCTCCATCGGCTCAGGGATCGGCATCCCCGCCGCTTTGTATTCGGGCTGCAACTTGGGTTTTAATTAACGGGCATTAACAAATGAACATGAAACACATTACCACACTTATATTCGCAGGCCTGATGGCGACCGCCTGCAACAAGCAGATCGACAGCATCCGGCCCCTCACCAAGATCGACAAGGAAGGCGAACTGGCTTCGCTGACCGGGATCGAAGAAACGACCGTCGGCAACTATACCCTCCTGCAGGGCAGCGGCTTCAACAACTACGACGTGCCCATGCACGACTTCGCCGAAAGCCGCGGCAACAACGTGACGCTGCAAACCTGGGGCTCCCGGATAAAAATACGGACGCGTTCTTCTTCCGGAACAGCAACAGTCCCACCCAGGGCAACAGCTCCGATTTTTACCGTAATGCTTACCAGATCATCGTGAGCGTGAACACCACGCTGGAAGGGATCGCGGCGCTGGAAAAGACCACTTACTCCTCTCACCGACGCCGAGAAGAACCGGTTCCTCTATGCCAAAGGCGAGAACCACTTCATCCGCGCACTCGTGTATTTCAGCCTCATCCGGGTATACGGCAAGCCCTATTACCAGACGCCGGCGCAAAGCCCGGGCGTGATCCTGAAAGTCACCAGCGATATCAAGGACATTCCCGAACGGGGACCGTTCAGCAGGCGTATGACCTGATCATCTCCGACTTGTTGGCGGCTTCCACGCTCATGAAAGCTTCCGTTACCAAGAACAACGGGTTCGCCAGCACGGCGGCGGCATGGGCGGCGCTCTCCCGCGTGTACCTGTATATGGGCGGCAGCATCGCCAACCCTGACGCGGCGGCCAACCAAAAAGCCATCGATTACGCCGACAGCGTGCTGACCCGCACCGGTTCCAAATACGCCCTGCTGCAGGGAGACGCTTATGTGAAGATGTTTGCCGGCGATGAATTCGGCGACCTTGGCCGCGCTAACGGCGCTTCCAACAAAGAGTTCATCTTCGCTTATGACTATTCCCGTGGCGGTAGCTCACTTGGAGAGATGTATCATTTTGAACCCATCTACGGCGTTGGCGCGACCTTCCTGCCCTCCAATGAGTTCAAGAGCCTCCTGGCGCCAGCAGACCTCCGCAGCAACTTCATCCAGCTCAATACGAATTCCAATTTCGTGGAAACCACTAAATTCCTGGTGCTCCCTGAAGCATGGCTGACCCGCGCGCCGTATATTTATTTCCGGTTGGCGGAGTTGTACCTGAACAAAGCCGAAGCCTATGCCAAACTGGGTAACACCGCACAAGCGAAAGAAAACCTGAAAGCGATACATACCCGCGCAGGCCTCCCCGCCGCGGAAATCGACAACCTGGCTGCTCAGAACGTGATGGCGGCTGTTTTGAAGGAGAGAAGGATTGAACTGGCATTCGAAGGGCATAACAGCTTCGACTATTTCCGTAACGGCCTGCCCATGACGCGCATCGCGGCAGACTTTAACGGCACTGCCTTTACCATCCAGCCTACTGACCCGCGCGTGGTCCTGGAGCTGCCTAAAAATTAACCCGCACAAAACCAATCGACATGTATATGAAACGCACCATTCCCTGCTTACTGGCCGCTGCCGCCTTTTACGCCTGCGGCGGACCGGCCGCCAAGCAAAAGGCTACCATTACGGCCGAAATTACCGGCCTGAAAGACTCCGTCCTTTACATCTCCCTGCCCGTGGCCGACTCCGCCAAAACGGACACGGTAGCCGTAAAAGACGGTAAGTTCTCCTGGACCGGCACGGTATCCGAACCGGAGAAAGTTTACCTGATGTTCCCCACCCGTTACATCGAGCTGTTCCTGGAACCTTCGGACATAAAAATTTCCGGCCATGCAGACTCCTGTCCAATCTCAAAGTGACGGGCTCCGCGAGCCACGACGAATACGTAGCTTACCAGGAAACGGAGAAAGGCATTAACGATGAGATGGAGAAATTGTATGCCAAATTACAATGAGATCAAAGACAACGACTCGGCCATGGCCGTGCTGGAAGGAAAATCCATGGAACTGAGGCAACAACGCAGGAAACTGACGGTAGGTTATATCGCCGGCCATCCGAAAAGCCCCGTGTCAGTGTCGCTCCTGGCAGATATGGCCGTGATGGGCGAATACAAGACGCTGGACAGCCTTTATAAACTCCTGGATCCCGTGGCACAAAAGACCGCTCCCGGAGGCCGCGTCGGCAAACGTATCGCCACACTGAAGAAGAGCGCCGTTGGCGAGCCCTTTATCGACTTTACCCTCCCTGATACCGAAGGTAATGACGTGAAGTTCTCCCAATTCAAAGGCAAATATGTGCTGCTCGACTTCTGGGCATCCTGGTGCGGCCCTTGCCGTGCGGAGAACCCGAATGTGCTGAAGGCATTTAATGCTTACAAGGACAAGAATTTCACCGTAGTTGGCGTTTCCCTGGATGACGACGGCACAAAATGGAAAAAGGCCATTGCTGAAGACGGCATGCCCTGGATCCAGCTGTCGGACCTTAAAGGCTTCCGCAACGTCGTAGCCCAGGAATATGGTATCCAGGCGATCCCCTCTACCTTCCTGGTTAGCCCGGAAGGCGTGATCGTGGCCAAAGACCTCCGTGGCCAGGCGCTGCAAAATAAACTGGCTGAACTGCTGAACTGATCGCATCCACCCATTTAACTACACGCATCATGAAACACATACCGATGCTCATCGCAGCCAGTCTGCTGATCAACAACGTAAAGGCGCAGTCGTTCACCCTCAACGGAACCATAGAGGGCAAAGCGTCCGGCTTCGCTTACCTGAACTATACTGCCAAAGGCAACAAACGCCAGACCGACAGCGCGAAGATCCAGAACGGTAAATTCGCCTTCGCCGGTCAGCTGGACGGGCCGACCATGAGCTCCCTTTCGCTCGAGCCTCCTTCCCGCATGAGCTACAACGCCGATTACACCACCCTGTTCATCGAACCGGGGAAGATGACGGCCACCCTCAAAGCGGGGATCTTCGCCATGGCAGGCTGAAAGGCTCCAGATCGCAAGACGATATGTACCGCCTGGATGAAGTAAAAAGGACGTTAACGCAAATCTGATGCCCCTGTCCGACGCGTATAACAAGCGCAACGGCGAGTACATAGAAGCCAGCCGGGCAAAGAAAGACAGCGCTACCCTCGCCGGCATGCGCGCCGAACTCGACGCCATCCGGGAAAAGATGGAGCCGTACTACGAACAGATGGACGTTATCGATAAAAAGTTCATCAACGACAATCCGGGCTCTTTCGTTACCGCCTACCTGCTCCGCTTCCGCATCAGCGGTATGACGCTCCCGAAGCGGAATCCGCCTATAACAAGTTGAGCCCCGAGCTGAAGCAGACCGGTTTCGGCAAGGAAATCAAAGAGGAACTCGACGGCCTGCGCGGCGGATCTCCCGGCAGCGTGGCCCACGTTTTCGCCAAGAACGACATCAACGGTCAACCGCTAAGCCTGGCAGATTACAAAGGTAAATACGTACTGATCGATTTCTGGGCCAGCTGGTGCGGCCCCTGCCGCAAAGGCAACCCGCACCTGAAGTCGCTCTACGCTAAATACAAGGAAAAAGGCTTCGAGATCATCGGTATTTCCGATGACGACAGCAAGCCCGAAGCCTGGAAAAAGCGGTAGACCAGGATGGCATAGGTATCTGGAAACACGTGCTCCGCGGGCTCGATATGCAAAAACGGCAGAACGACCTCCCAATCCGGAAGACATCAGCAATTACTACGGCATCCACTCCTCCCCACCAAGATCCTCATCGACCCCAAGGGCATGATCATCGGCCGTTACGGCGGTGGCGGCGAGAATGACGAAGCCATGGATAAGAAACTGGCGGAAGTATTCGGGAAAATGTAAGTCAACCAACCACTCCACATAAAAGCCCTTCCAGCATACCGGAAGGGCTTTTTCATTTCGGGGCAACCTGTAAATTCGTATTTTGATACCGGCTCGTCTCACCACTTAAAATATTCCATATGAACAGCAAGAATAATGAGCGTGTTTTCAATATGTCTTTTGCAGGCGTCTATCCCCACTACATCCAGAAAGCGGAGAAAAAGGGGCGTACCAAAGCGGAAGTAGATGAAATCATCCATTGGCTGACGGGATATGACGCCAAAACCCTTCAAAAGCACCTGGACGACAAGACCAACTTCCGCGACTTCTTCCACCAGGCGAAGATCCATCCCAACGTTTCCATGATCAAAGGCCTGATCTGCGGGTACCGGGTAGAGGAGATCGAAGATCCCCTCATGCAGCAGATCCGCTACCTCGACAAGCTCATCGACGAACTGGCGAAAGGCAAGGCAATGGAAAAGATCCTACGGAAATAGCGAATGATTATCAACATTTTGATTCCTCCCCGAACAATATTAACCGCCGGCTGTTTTATAGCTGTACCCTGATACATTATAACCACCCCTCTTCTTCCAGGCATACAGCATCATCCGGATCACATAATAGTCTTCCGTCAAATTAGCGATCAACAACCTGATTTGTTTGCATCACTGAATGAAGCTATTATGAAAACTTATCACCTGATCATTTTGGCGATGGGCATCTTCGCCTTGCAACTCCCGCCAAGGCCCAGACCGCAACGCCAAAGTCAAAAGCCGGATTCATCCCTGCAGGGCCGGAAGAATCGATGATCTATAACAGGGCAATGCAGGTGGTCATATGGGGATGCCTGCCGTGAATACCGAACTTATGCTCGAAGACCTGAAGAAAGCCAAAGGTGATTTTAACCAGATCATCTACTGGTCCGGGCCAATTAACGACAACAATCAGACACTTACCCCAATCCCGACGTCATTTACTTCAACCCCTTTTACGATACAAGGCAAGGACCCGTTGTACTGGAGATACCTCCATCCGCAGGAATCTCCTCGATCACCGGATCGCTGGACGATGCCTGGCAAACCGCAATTGAAGACGTCGGTCCGGCAGGATACGATAAGGGAAAAGGAGCCAAATATATTATCATCCCACCTGATTTCAATGGGCAAAGTCCGGCAGGCTATATTCCCTTAAAGTCTGCTACTTATACAGGTTTCGCCATTCTGCGCTCTAACCTGACCGACGGCAGCAACAATGATATACAACGGGCGGTAGAATATGGCAAAACCGTAAAAATTTATCGCTATGCCGGCGCAGGCGCTACACCTGAAGTCAAATTTCTCGATCTCCTGCACGTACCTTTTGGCAATACGATTCCTTATGATTTTCGGTTTTCGAATCGCTGAACAGTTTTGTACAGCGGGAGCCCTGGCTGGAGCGCGACATGGCCATGATCGACCCCTTAAAAACGATTGGCATCGAAAAAGGGAAGCCCTTTCAGCCCACTCCGCGATCTAAAGAAATCATGATTGCCGCCATTGCTGACGCGCAGCAATGGCTCAGACATAAACTCGATGCGGTCTTCGACCCACCTTTTTATGAAAATACGCATTGGGCATTACCTGCATACCCGGAACTAGTAAAAGCCATTACCGAAAACTATGTTGATCCGGGTAATTATCCGATCGACGGGCGTGCCGTCTCCTATTCGCTTGCCTATTTCAGCGCCAAACATTTAGGCACCGGTCAATATTATGTAATGACCATAAAAGACAAGGCTGGCAAACCACTGCAAGGCTCCAGTCATTATAAGCTCCATTTGCCGCCCAACGTACCTGTAAAGCTGTATTGGTCTTTTACAGTCTACAATGGAGAAACACATGCGCTGTTGCAGGGTGTGGACCGGTTCAGCCGCGCAAGCACATCTCCGGGCATCCGGATAAACCCCGATGGCTCCTGTGACCTCTATTTCGGTCCGGCAGCACCGGCAGGCAAGGAGTCTAACTGGGTCCCCACCAAAGCAGGGTTTCCCTTCGAGGTTCTGGCAAGGTTTTACGGTCCGGAGAAAGGCTTTTCGAGAAGCAATGGAGGATGGGCGACATAGAGCTAGTGCAGTAAAGCCAGCGCCTGCCGCAAATCCCGGATCAGGTCTTCATAATGTTCAATCCCTACGCTCAGGCGGATCATACCGTCCGTGATCCCGTACTTCAACTTTTCTTCTTCCGGCACGCCCGAATGCGTCATGGACCAGGGTGCTGCGCGAGGCTTTCCGTGCCGCCGAGGCTTACGGCCAGCTTAATGTGCTTCAGCGCATTCAATACCAGGAAAGCGGCCGGTTCCCCCCCCTCACGTCGAAGCTGACCATGGCGCCGTCGCTGGAGTATTGTTCCGCATAGATCCTTTGCTGGTCTGCCGATAGCTGTTTCCGCAAGCCGGGGTAATAGATCCTGGTCACCGCGCGGCATCTTTGCAGGAATGCCACGATATGGGCAGCGTTCAGCGCGGCGGCGTCCATCCTGAGCTTGAGGGTTTCCAGGCTGCGCAGCAGCATCCAGGCAGGATGTGGATCGATGATGGTCCCGAAGAAGGTGCGGGCGGCTTTGATGGCCTGGATGCATTCCCTGCTGCCTACGGCCGCACCGGCGATGACATCGCTGTGGCCGCCGATGTATTTGGTGGCAGAATAGAGCACAATGTCTGCCCCGAACTGCAAGGGACGCGACCATAAGGGCCCCATGTAGGTGTTATCCACCGCCAGCAGCACTTTCCTGTCTTCCGTTGAGCATTCCTTCGCCAGGCGGCTGCACATAGCCACGTCGATCACTTCGCCGGTGGGGTTGGCGGGCGTTTCTACGAAAATCATCCTGAGCCTGCCGGTGGCATTGGCGGATTGCAACTGGTGCATGACGTCTTCGTAAGAATCCCGGGCGCTGAAGCAAATAGCGCCTACGCCCAGTTCTTTGAGGAAATGCTGGATGAATTTATGGGTACCGCCGTAGAGGGGTTACTGAACAGGATGAAATCGCCTGGTTTAAGGAATGCCATCATCGTGGTGGAAATGGCGCTCATGCCGCTGGAGAAAGCAGCGGCGTCTGCTCCGCCGTCCCAAAGGCGGATGCGCTCTTCCAGTATCTCGATATTAGGATTGTTGATCCGGCTGTAGATGAGGCCCATTTCCCTTTCCTGCGACGGGGTGTGGCCGTGGGCCATAGTGAAGAAATCTTTTCCTTCTTCCGCCGTGTGAAAGACGAAAGTGGAGGTGAGGAACACCGGCGGCTTTACGGCGCCTTCGCTCAGTTCTGGCTTGTAGCCATGGCCCATCATCGCGGTTTCGGGAGATTTTGTCATCGGATCGTTTTTCTGCAAAGCTGGAGACTGGCGGATGGGGAAACAATATCAAGGCGCCTGGGCAGTAGAAAAGACTAAATAGACCGCCTGCGGATTCCGAAATAGTCTTTTTGACTATTTTTGGCGCATCCAAAGCAATAATCAACTACGCGCCACATGCAATTAGACAAAACCGACCAGCGCCTGCTTACGCTCTTACAACATGATGCCAGGCTTAGCAATAAAGAACTGGCCGACAAACTGGGCAAGTCCGTGACGCCGGTGCTGTTGCGGCGCAGGAAGCTGGAAGAACTGGGATACATCAAAAATACATGGCTATCGTGGACCGGCACATGATCGGCCGTGGCCTGATGGCGTTTACCAATGTACAGCTGAAAGAACACGCGGAAGAATTGCTGCATGCCTTTCAGCTGGCAGTGTCTGCGTTCGATGAAGTGATGTCCTGCCACCATATGACCGGCACATTCGATTACCACCTGAAGATCGTAGTAGCCGACATGAACAGTTATCATAAATTCATTACGGAGAAACTCGCCAAGTTGCCGAATGTACATACCTTACAGAGCAGTTTCGTGATGGCGGAAGTGAAGGATGAGCTGGCTTATATTTTGTAGACGGGGTTAACCTGCAACATTTCCGACTACATACAATTGTGTCAGGTCCGGGGTCGGGCTGCCGCCTGCTTTTTCGAGGGTAATAGCGAATGCGTCGGCACGGGGAATTTGCTTCAACCTGCAGAAACCATGGCAATCACCTAATATTCCCGCATCAACCGGCTTCCCGTCCACTAACGCCCACAATTGGTACTGACGGCCCTGCGGAGCGGCGGGTAACTGATTGGGGTATAATAACACTTCCTGACTGGTGCTGTTCCAGTAAACGGTAGCGTAAGCACTTTCTTTACCTTCCACACCTTTTAATTCAACCTTGTGCACACCGGGCAGGGTGATTGCACGGACCTGGGCATAGAGCATGCCAATGGTATCCTGCGCCAGGCGGTTACCTGCGAGCTGCAGGTCATTTTGCCGAACGAGGCCGGCATAATCATCGCGAATGCGCTGGTAGCGTTGGTACAGGAATACATTTGCCGCTCCGCTGATTAGCAATAGCACCGCTGCCGCCGCTGCAAGGTTCCGCCAGCTGCCCGGCCGGATGATTTTTACCGGCAACACACCCTTACCTGGAGAAGCACTGGTTTTATCTTCAGGGCGCACGTTTTCATGTATCCTGTCCCACATGCGATCATCTCCTACTGGCACGGCATTCTCCTGGCAGTTCGATTCCAGCGCGGCCTCGCAGGCGAGGATCGCGGCATTGATCTCCGGATATTCTGCCCGATAGCGGTCCGTCTCTTCCCGTTCTTCGGGAGTAGCCAGACCGAGCACATAGCTTTCGATCGCACCGCTTAGTATGTATGCCTCTACGTTCACGCGACTATAAAAATAATACTGATAACATTTTCCTGAGCTGCGCCAATGCGGCGCGTAACCTTGTTTTGACCGTACCCGTGGGGATCTTCGCAAGTTTGGAAATCTCCTCGTGCGTGTACCCCTGAAAATAAGATAATTCCACCAATAGCCGGTGCTCTTCCTTCAGTCGGTTCAGGGATCCGCGCAATCCTGTATATTCCCAGGAGCCGCCAGGCAACGACTGATGACTTTCATCCACCGGCGCGCTCTTCTGACCGTATTTCCAATGCTTGCCCCTAACAACGTCGATGGCCCCCGACCGGGCAATGTTATGCATCCAGGTAAACAATCTTGCTTTGGCCGGGTCATATTGTTCCATCAAACGCCAGATCTTCACGAAACATTCCTGTAACACATCGTTCGCTGTCTGCGCCTCCGGGCAAATGCCAAGTATGACGCCGTACAGTGCAGATGCGTAGTTGTCGTACAGGTAGCGGAATGCGGCTTCGTCCCGCTGCTTCAGCAGCCGTACCAGGTCTTCTTCCGTATATTTAGGTGAAAGGTTCAAGCGTGACCGGATATTAAAATCACAATAATATACGGTCGAATTACCCGTATGGTTTTGTGTGGCTAAAAAGCCCCCGCCGTGCGGTGCGGGGGACACTTAAACTTGTTTATTCATTCACCCATAATCCCCAGCTGGCGTCGAACTTATACCACTTGCCATCGGAGCCTTCCCATTTCCATTCCGGCACTTCTGACCAGGATTGGCCGTCGGTGCTCCATACCAGTTTCTTGTCATGGATCTTCAGCCATTTGCCCTCCTTGTCCGTCCATGCCCCGGATTTGTCTTCCATCCATTTCTTACCATCTGCGCTGTGCCAGAGGCCGCCCTTCTTGTCCAGCTTGTACCACATCGTTTTGCCATCCAGCGTGCCCGCCCAGGTACCGGTGGGCGATTTGGCCCATTCAAAGGCAGGGGCGGCCGTTTCATTCCCTGTAGCCGTTGCCGTAGCCGTCATGGCGGGCGCGGTGAATAAGGAAGCTGTCAGCAGGGCGATTGTCATTACGTTTTTCATGGTGTACGAGTATTTGTTGCTTAGTGATGTTGATTCCTGTTCCCCGGCAATGGTATCCCGAGCCGGATGATCCGGCGAAATTCCTTAAGGCAGGCTGCCACGTTGCGGGGATTTGGAAAAGTAACAATGGAGATACGGGGGATTATTCAAAAAGTTTGAAGGGGTAAAAAAGTTATCTTTATAGTTCACAGCGCATTTTGTTTTGACCGTTATGACCTTTAGCATACAGCCCACTCTCGAAAACGACGATGTGATCCTCCAGCCCCTCCGGGAAAGCGATTTCCCGGAACTGTACGCCGTGGCTTCCGACCCGAAGGTATGGGAGCAACATCCCAACAAAGACCGATGGCAGGAGCCCGTATTCCGCAATTTCTTCGATGGAGCCATGCAAAGCGGGGGCGCTTTCGCCATCCGCTCTAAAGCGACCGGCAAAATCATCGGCAGCACGCGGTTTTACGATTATGACCCAGCCGATAATGCTGTCTTTATCGGGTATACCTTTATGGCAGGGAATCGTGGGGAAAGGGGATCAACCCGGTCGTTAAGCGGCTCATGCTGGATTATATTTTTCAGTTCGTGGATAAGGTTTACTTCCATATCGGCGCCACCAATATCCGGTCTCAGGTCGCCATCGGGCGGCTTGGCGCGGAGAAGGTTGCCGAAGAAAACGTGGCTTACGTGGGCGAAGCGCCCAGGTTCAATTTCAGGTACCGGTTAACAAAGGGCGACTGGCATTAGCCTCCTTTGGAAACAATAGGCAAATCTCCTTATGCGCCTCCGTCCTGATACGGCTAAGCGTAGCCTGCGCTATCCCTAAATAGGAAGCAAGCGCGCCATCGGGAACACGCCCGAAGAATTTCGGATAATCCTGGAACAGGGCCAGGTACCGCTTTTTCGCCTCCAGCCGTATCCAGTTAGTACGCTTTATGGCCTGGCGATAATAGTATTCGGTTAACAGGCGGCCCACACGCTCGAAAGCAGGGTGCTTGTCATAAATCCACTGGAGATCATCCCAATGTAATGCGATACAGTCCGTTTCTTCCAATGCCACCAATCGCTCCAGGCTGAATTGCTGTTCATAAAAGCTCTCTACGGAAATAATGATATCCTGCTCTCCCATAAACCACACATACTCTTCCCCCTTCTCAGCCTCCAATACCGCGGTAACGAGCCCTTTCATGGAAAAGAAACAATGCCTGCACACCTCTCCGTATTCCAGTATTACGGCTTTCTTTTTAAACCGGACGACTTCGCATCTTTTGCGAATGGCTTTCTCCAGTTTTGCGTTCATTTTCGGCTGCAGCATCCGGAACTTCGCAAACATTTCTGCAAACATCGCTTCCGCGATTTTCTCAGGGACCGCCTCGGCCATACCTGTCTCAACCAGGTGTTTCCATGATTTCATGATAATACTTATTAGGGTTAGCATGGTCAACTCAGGAATTTCCAGTTAAAAGGGAGCGAATTTTCTGATAACGCCTTGCATGCTGCAAATGTTCAGACTAAACGAAAAATTCCGACTTCCTCAAACTGCTTTGCGCACCCCTGTTCTACCAGCCAAAGCGGTCGCCTTTACCCTAACTGCTCATACACATCCGCCTCCCGGGCAGCGTCCATTACCGCTGCGATCCCTTCTTCGCAATGGGAAATATTGCCGTACATCTCACTGATCCCGACCACCCTGCCGTTCGCCGCCGTCAACACGAAATAGTAACTCCCTTCCGCAGTTATCTTGCGTTTAAAACGCTCCTTATCCTGCGCATGGGCGCGCGCCGCATCTACGCCATGCAAACATCCTACCCGCGCGGCATACTGATCGCTGCTGAGCACCACTTCCTGGTTGTCTGCACAGAGGTTAAACACATAAGATCCATCCAATGATTTTGTAACAATAAATGCACTCATATTCGATTCAAAAATTGGTTTTCTGTTTTGTAGGATTAAGGTTCTTCTTCCCGGTCATCGTCACCCGGTTCATAGCATAATTTCGATTTCTGGCACCAAAGATAATGAGACAGACAATCCGTTGCACACGCGCATCCAAAACGATGACATTTGTCAAAAAAACGGATATTTTATGCAATCGGTTGACTAAACCTTTCTCCCTGATATCCCAAAGAATCCATACCTTTCCGCCTCGATTTTCGGCCGGTGAGCCCGGTTTAGCAGCACTGATATGCCGACATGAGAGCACTTTATTGATTGACACATTTGATAAGCACCTGACCTAACCAGTTGAAAGGCACAGACCTATGAGCAGACTCCCGATCCGTAAGTTCTTCTTCACGGCCATACTCATCTTTATTGGAACCGTTTGCGCTTCCGCCCAAACATCGTCCCCGCTTTCGTATGCGGCGCCGACGCCATGCTGTCCAGATTAAACAGCAGCCCCGCGCTCGCCGCCCGGCATACGGACATGAACCAACGCATCCTCCGTTTCTCCGCATCACAACGCACCGCCGCAGCCGATTACACGTTGCCCGTCGTGTTTCACATCCTCCACCAGGACCCCAATTCCATCACCGATGCCGACGTACTCCAGGCCCTGCAGCAACTCAATGACGCTTACGGACAAACAGGCGGCTTCGCCGGCGCCAGGACCAACACGCGCATCCAGTTCTGCCTGGCCAAAACGGACCCCGACGGCGGTAAAACCACCGGCATCCTCCGCGCTAAAACATACCTGGGCGACTTCGACGCAGACATGGAAGGCGGCGACGTCGTGAACATGGGCAAATGGGACGGCAGCCGGTACATCAATATCTGGGTCGTGGAAGACATTAAATCCGAATTCATGCAGGAATTTGAATGCGGCAAATGGCGCCGGCTCAAAATGGGCGGATATGCCAGCCCGGGAGGCGATATCGTTGTCGCCGGTCTCGGCGTAGGCGTGCTCGCCCATGAAATGGGGCACTACCTCAGCCTGCTGCATACCTTCGCGGCCATGGACTGCAAAAACGACAACTGCGCCACAGACGGAGACATGGTCTGCGATACCCCGCCCGACAGATCCATCAATGGCGGCTTCGCTTGCAGCAACCCGGAAAACACCTGCGACACCGATACCCTCTCCGGCTTCACCACAGACGTGCCCGACCTGCCAGACAATTTCATGGATTATGGCGGCGGCAGCGGCTGCATCTCCTCCTTCACGGAAGGACAGGCCGAACGCATGCGCACCTTCATCGCCACTTCGCTGACCGGTATGACCGGCAGCACCGCCTGCAACGAGCCCTGTACCGATGCCGCTACCGCAGGGTACACCCGCGATATCGACTTCCCCGTCACCGGCAATACCGTCAACTTCACCAATACCTCCACCGGCGCTACGCGGTACGAGTGGTGGGTAAACGGAGCCCTCTCGGCTACCACCACAGATTTCAGCCTGCTGACCGATATAAAGCAAAACTATCACGTCATCCTCCGCGCCTATACCGCCACCCCGGGGTGCTTTGCTACCTTCCAGCAAACGGTGCAGGTCAGTTGCGGTGTGGTGGCCCGGTTTTACCCGGATAAGCGCAAGATCGCATCCAAAGAAAATATTGAAACGGACAGCATCCTCTTCACCAACCGCTCCGAAAACGCTACCAGCTTCCGGTGGCTCATGAGCAACGACAAAGGGATGGCGGAACAATCCGTAAGCACGGATAAAGACCTGAAATATGTTTTCAAGACACCCGGCACCTACACCGTTCGCCTGGAAGCCACAGATGGCAGCTGCACCGATGTCACCAGGCCTTTTACCTTCGAGGTAGACGACCCCACGGCCAACGGCGCCATTTATGTGCGGTCGGTCGATTGTTACGAGCAGGACAAGATCCGCGTCTCCCTCTACTTCCATAACTCCGGCTACCAGGAGCTGCCCATCCATACGCCCGTATCGTTTTACGACCGCGATCCCCGCCTGCCTGGCGCCAGGCTCCTGGGCAAGCCCTACCTGATCCCCTACGCCCTTAAAGGCAAATGCACTTCTTACCTGGAAACTACCATCGTTGACGCAGGGCGCTCGGACTTCACCAGTGTGGTGGCGGTCCTGAACGATACCGGCAGTGCGGTGCCCCTCACTTTCCCGAATACGGGCGTGGTGGAAACGAATTACGGAAACAACTTCGCTTTCGTCAATAACTTCAGGTTTAAAGTGCGCATTGAAACGGATGAGTTCACGCTCATGCCGGGCGAGCAGGTGACCTTTTCTCCAGTGCGCGACCGCGGTGGCGACTTACTGGCGGCCAAATGGAGCCCCGGCGATTACCTCAGCTGCAGCGACTGCATCAACCCCGTCTTTACCGCCCCCTACCGCAAGGAAACCGAACTGATCAAAACGGTGATCGCGGAGAGCAAGTACAAGTGCTATGATACGGCAACGGTAAAAGTGATCCTGCCCATCGTAGACGATTACACCGTCACCATCGATGAATCGGAATGCGCCGCGGCGGGACAGGTTCACATCAAATTCACCATCTGCAACCTGTATGCCGGAGGAAACATTCCCGCAGGACTGGATGTCCGATTCTTTGACAAGAACCCCACGATGCCGGGCGCCCTTCCCTAGGCCAGGCCTTCCTGACCACGCAGTCCGGCACCGGAACCTGTGCCTCTTACGAGATAACGGTCCCGGGAACGGGAAACGGCAATATGTACGCGATGGTCAACCCGGAAGGGAATGTCGCCGAAACGGTTGTTACCAACAATACTTTCAACTGGCAGCACCAGGGCCCTGTGGCGCACATCCTCCCGGCCGACACCACCGTCACCCGCAAACAGGGATACACGCTCCGATTCAGCACGGAACACTTTACGCCGGCATCGCACCGCTGGAGCATGGAATCCGGCAGCAATCAACTCAGTTGTACCACCTGTCCCTCGCCGGATATCATGGTACTGGATACTTCTGTCGTGAAGGTTGCCTTGACGAACCCTTATGGCTGTGAAATATCCACCACCGCCAAATCCCAACAATTCCCAACGGACCTGGTCATTACCATCCGGGATGTGAAGTGTTACGACAACGCCCGCACGATCGTCAGTTACCAGGTTTGCATGCAGAACGGATATGATGTGGTGTATGGCGGCATCCCCGTCACGTTCTACGACGGCCCAGGGGCAAAGCGCTGGCAACGGCCTATACAACGGCTTCCATGACCTCCAGTTGCAAAGTATACCAGTTCATCACGCCTATGCCGCCTTCGGGCGAGCTGGTGGCTAAGGTGAACGACCAAGGCACGATCGCGTCTAACGTGGCGTCCGTTGCGCCGTTTGTGGAAATGGACTATACCAATAACGAGCATACCGGGCATCCTGTCCCTTTCACCATCAGCTTCCCCCGCCCACTACGATGACCTTGCCGCGGCCTGCCGGCCCCTTACGGCTGCAACCCGTCGTAACAGGTGGCAAGGCCCGCAACTGGGCCTGGACGCCCGCATTGGGGCTCTCCTGTACGAACTGTGAACAACCCGTAGTGTCGCAGACGGGTTCATCCATGCAATACCTCGTTACGGCAACCAATGAATACTTCTGCACCGATTCCGCCGTGTTTGACCTGAAGACCTACATCCGCAAAACCGTGGATATGCCCAACGCCTTCTCCCCGAACGGAGACGGCGTCAATGACGTGTTCTATGTGATCGGCAGCCTGAAGATCGCGAGCGTGAAGGATTTTATGATATATGACCGCTGGGGCAGACCCGTATTCGAAAGACATAACATCCCCGCCAACGACCGGCTATACGGATGGGACGGCACTACCGGGAAAAGGAATCCAGGCGTTGATACATACGTCTATGTCATCAACCTGTTGATGGCAGACGGTACAACGGAATCAGTAAGAGGAACGGTGGTAGTAATCCGGTAGGTAATCAAAACGGCGATGGACTGGTGGCCGTCCACCCGCCATCCACTACCAGGCTTTGCCCGGTGATGTGCCTCGCCTTATCAGAGACGAGGAACAGCGCCGCATCGGCGATATCCGTCACCGAAGCAGGCCGCCCCATGGGCGTGATGCGCGACCAGGTATTTTCATACTCCGTATCGGACACGGTGCGCTCCGTGAGCGTGGCGCCAGGCGCAACGGTATTGACCCGCACGCCGAAGCCGGACACTTCCGCCACGAGGTTCTTCGCCAGCATTTCCAGGGCAGCCTTGGTCATGGAATAGGCGGCCAGGTTTTTATGGGCCTGGTGGCCTGTAACCGAAGACGTGAACAATAATGCCCCTCCGTTCCCCTGCTGCCGCATCTGACGGGAGGCCGCCTGCGCCAGGAAGAAAGTGCCGCCGATGTTTACGTGCAGCACCTGGAAGAGGGATTCGGGCGGATAGGTCAGGAAATCCCCGAACAGGGTGATCCCCGCATTGGCGATAGCGATATCCAGCCGGCCGGTCTGTTCAACGGCGGTGGATACCATGCTTTCTACGAAAGTTTTGTTGCTGCTGTCGCCCGGAAGCGGGTGGCAGGTACCGCCTTCGGCCCGGATCTTTTCCGCGGCGGAGGTGCATAATGCCTCGTCGATATCATTGAGGAAAACGGTAGCGCCCTGTCGGGCGAGTTGACCGCATATCTCGAAACCGATCCCGACGCCCGCGCCGGTAACGATCGCTGTTTTGTTGTGGAATTCCATATTGGGAAATAGTGTTCGGTGGATGAAATACTAATGCGAATCGCGCGACACTTCACTGCCGGATCCGCCTTTCAGGAAATCGAAATCCGCCCCTTATCCGCCTGCTCCACATGCTCCACGAACAACCGCACATACCCGCGCTTATAAGGGTTTACGAATGCCGCACGGCGTTCTCTTCGCGCTGTCAGTTCAGCTTCAGAGACATGCAGGTTGAGCAGCCTGCCGGCCACATCCAGTTCGATCAGGTCTCCGCTTTCAATGAGGGAAAATGTTCCGTTTTCCGCCGCTTCGGGAGACACGTGCAGCACCACCGTCCCAAAACCGGTACCGCTCATTCTCCCGTCGGAGATCCGCACCATGTCCGTAACGCCCTGCTGCAGCAGTTTCGCCGGCAGCCCCAGGTTGCCTACTTCCGGCATGCCGGGGTAGCCCTTCGGGCCTGCATGTTTCAGCACCAGTACGCTCGTGGCATCTGCTTCCAGTCCAGGGTCATTGATCCGTTGCTTATAGTCTTCGATATCTTCGAACACTACCGCGCGGCCCTTATGCTGCATGAGCGCAGGCGTGGCGGCTGATGGCTTGATGATGGCGCCGTTCTCGCAGAGGTTCCCCGCAGCACCACGATCCCCGACAGCGGGTTAACTGGCGCCGCCGCCGTGGCGATCACGTTGGTATCCCAGCTCTGGGCGGAACGGATGTTGTCGGAAACGGGCTTGCCATTGGCGGTAACGGCATCGGTATGCAGCCTGTCGGATATTTGTTGCATGACGGCCGGCAGCCCGCCGGCATAGTAGAGGTCTTCCATGAAGAATTGTCCTGAAGGCTGGAGGTTAGCGATCAGGGGCACGTTGCGGGAATGGACATCGAAGTCCTCCAGCTCCAGGGGCACCCCTACCCTGCCCGCGATCGCCAGCAAATGAATCACGAAATTAGTAGACCCGCCTACGGCCGCATTCACTTTAATGGCGTTTTCGAATGCTTTACGGGTGAGTATATCGGAGGGTTTGAGATCTTCCTTCACCATGTCCACGATCCTTTTGCCGGTCTGCTGCGCCAAGACCTTGCGGTTGGAATCTGCGGCAGGGATGGCCGCGTTGCCGGGCAGCGAAAGCCCCAGCGCCTCCACCATGCAGGCCATGGAAGAGGCGGTGCCCATAACGGCGCAGTGCCCTGGCTGCGGCACATGCCAGCTTCCGCTTCGTTCAGTTCCTCCTCGCTCATCACCCCGGATCGCTGGTCTTCCGAAAAGCGCCAGAGATCGCTGGTACCGATGTTGCGGCCCCTGTATTTGCCCGTGAGCATAGCGCCGCCTGATATGACGATGGCGGGGATATCCACGCTGCAAGCGCCCATAACCAGCGAAGGAGTCGTCTTATCGCAACCGCACATCAGCACCACGCCGTCTAATGGATTGGCGCGGATGGCTTCTTCCACTTCCATGCTCACCAGGTTGCGGTATAGCATGGCCGTGGGCTTGATGAGGGTCTCGCCTAAAGACATCACCGGGAACTCCAGCGGAAACCCGCCTGCGGCGATAATTCCCTTCTTCACCGACTCCGCCAGCTCCCGGAAATGCGCGTTGCAGGGCGTGAGCTCCGACCAGGTATTGCAGATACCGATCACCGGTTTTCCCGGAACTCCTCGTCCGGAATGCCCTGGTTACGCATCCAGGCGCGGTAGATAAAGCCGTCTTTTCCTTTCTTGCCAAACCATTGTTGGCTCCTGAGTTGTTTTTGCATGGAATTACGTGGAATGTTTATGTGGCCCGTTATTTCCTCAAAAACTACAAATATTCGGGGAACTTTCATAAGTTTTTACACCCTGCCCCGCTATTAAATGTGAGCGCCAGCCCCTATATTTGGCCACATCGCGCTCATTGCGCCATTCCACTTAGACTCATTACACCATGAAACGGATTCCACCCTTCATCGCAGGATGCTTCCTGCTCTTGTCGTTCTCAGCCGCCGCACAATCCGGCAATACCTTCCAGAACCCGCTCCCCGTCCAATTCGGAGACCCATATGTACTGAAAGCAGCTGATGGCACATACTACATGTATGGCACCGGTGGCGCTAAAAACGGCTTTGCGGCTTATTCATCCAAAGACCTGGTGAACTGGCAACCCAAAGGACAAGTATGGCACGCCTCGAATCCCAACGGCTGGAGCGATTCCACCGCCGCCTGGGGCGGGGCGTATTGGGCCCCGGAGGTCTATGAGCGCAACGGGAAATACTATATGTTCTACAGCGCCCAATGGAAACAGAACCCCACTAAAGAACTGGAGAACTTCCGCATCGGCGTGGCCGTAGCGGATCGCCCAACGGGCCCGTTCGTCGACATTACCGGTAAACCCATCTTCGACCCCGGCTATCCCATCATCGATGCCAACGTGCTGTTCGATAAAAACGGTAAAGTGTATCTCTATTATTCCCGCTGTTGTTATAAGCACCCTGTAGAAAGCGAAGTAGCCGCCTGGGCGAAGGAAAAAGGCTGGTTTGACGTGATCGAGGAAAGCTGGGTGTATGGCGTGGAAATGAAACCAGATTTTAGCGGGGTCATCGGCGAACCGGTCATGCTGCTCCGCCCGCCGGTTGCTATGGGCGATAAGCAAGCCGAATGGGAAAGCAGATCGGTGACGTCGAAAGAAGTGAACCGCCGCTGGACGGAAGGCTCCGTCATCTTCAAGAAAGGCAGCACTTACTATATCATGTATTCCGCCAACTACTTCGGCGGTAAGAACTACGCCGTAGGCTACGCCACCGGCAAATCCCCCTCGGCCCGTTCACTAAAGCCCCAACAACCCGGTATTACAGAAAAACGTAGCGCAGGGCGGCGTAGTAACCGGCACTGGCCACAACAGTATCACCTGGTCGCCCGACGGCAAGGAAATGCTCTGTGTTTACCACGCAAGAACCTCTTCCTCCGGCGATAACCGTGTTGTATTCATCGACCGGATGAAGATCTTAAAAGACGGGAAACTGATCGTTGAAGGCCCTACCACCGCACCTCAGGCAGTACCTGCCAAATAGGTAAGTCTATGAACATTACCTTCACCGAACAGCATTCCCAATCTATATTACGTGATAGAATAAACGCTATAGATAAAATCTTCGTTTTGCCGAAAACGATAGAAAAACTTAACTGTGGTGGCATCGCAGCGAAGCGTACTAAGTTTGAACTGATACATCATTTTTCACCCTTAATTTGTTACCTAATGTACATTCTCACAAAGTACCTGGTCACATTCGCCATCGCGGGCCTGGCATCCACAACCGCCCCCAGCCACGCTGGCAATAGCGAACTGACTAAAATCCCTGTCGCTAATTCGGTTTCCGTTCCAGGACCATGTGATGGCGTTCCACCATGGAATGCTTCTACGGCATACACCGGCGGACAAGCGGTAGTTCACAATGGTCGCTTGTACAAATGCAGCTGGTGGACACAAGGAGAAGTACCTGGTCATTCTGCAGTTTGGGAAGACCTGGGAGCCTGCTAACTCCTGTAAGAAAAAAAAGCAAATCTTGACATTATCCTCTTTAAAACAAAACTCTGGTTTTATACAATTGCTTAATTGAAAGCCGAGGATACTATCAAACAGAGCCTGAATTATCAGGCTCTGTTCTTGTTATGTAACAATATGTAAATATCCTACTGATGAGTATACAAAAAAGCAGCTGCAAGCCGAAGCCTGCAGCTGCCAGGGTTGCCACCAGGTTAATACTATCTTCTCTTCCGGTAAAGCAATAGCGTAGCTGCAAAATGAGCAGCGCGCCGGGAATCAGCCCGAAGAAAATGATCCGCATCATGAGGATGCCCTTATCGTCGCTGTCGATCGCATCTTTGGAACGGATGGCGCCGGTATTGACAGGGAAATCCCCATTCGTAAACCAGCGGAACACTTCCGTAACCAGCGGCTGGTTCCAGATGTAGGGTTTACGGCGCCCCAGTTCCCGGAGCTCATGAAGTCCGCATCGCCGGTTACGACAATGCGCTGCGACTTCCCGTTCACCTTCCTTTCTGCCGCCACGGCCAGCGCGTTCCCGTTCTTCGCTACCAGCAACGGAACCGTATGGAACCCGGTTGCGGGACCATAGCGCAGCGGCAGCGTACCCACCATCGATACCACGCCATTATCCGCACGGTAACCGTCCAGGTACGGAGCGATCAGGCCGGCACTGTCGGCGAAGCGCGCCAGGATGAAATCGGGCGCGTAGTCGCGGCTTTCTTCCGTTACCACTGAATCGCCCTGCTGTATATCGAACTGGCGGAGGATAGGCTGCATCAGCGCCTGGAGCCCGGTTCCGTGATCACGAACAGGTTGCGGCCGCTGGCGATGTAGGCATCCAGCTTTTGCTGCGCGGCGGGGCTGAGTGCAGTTTAGGATCCGCGATCACCAGCACGGACGTTCTGTCCGAAATATCCTGCAACGCGAGGTTCACCGTATCTACATGGAAGCCCTGGTTAATGAGCGCCCCGCGGAAAGTCAGCTCGTTCACGAAACGGAGGAAGTCCGCATCCCCGCTTTGGTAATGCTGCGCTCACCGTTACCGGTGAGGAACGTGACGGAAGGAATGGCATCCGGCGTGATGAGGCGCTTCAGCGCGGCGGTAAACTCCTGCTCGCCAGGGTAAATGCGGATGTCGTTATAGTAACGGAGGAAAGTCTGCTTATCGCCATATTGCAGCGAGCGCACGAGCCGGTTCTCTTCCGGACCAAGGTCCAACATCTTCTTCACTTCTTCCGGCTTCAGGACTTTCTTATAATCGAGGTCCTGGATATCGGCTACCTTTTTGGCGATGGCGGCATCGCTTTCGCCGGGGTAGTTTTTGTACAGGCCTTCGTTGTTGGAGAAATCATAATAGTACACATACTCCATTTCCATATCCGGCATGAAGCGGCGGTAAGGCGTGAGGATGCGCTCGTCTTCGCTCTTCTTTTCAGGCGCGCCGAGGTAGTAGTTGTTGTCGAGGATGTTGACGTAGGTAGTAACCTTGAGGGGCTTGTCCATCGAAGCGATGAGCTCCCGGCTCTGGGGACCGAGGGTATGGGCCTTGGTGGCCGTCATATCCGCATACCCCGTGAGCATGGGCAACGTGCTGAGGTAGCCGATGCCGAAGCAAATGCCTACGAGGCCAAGGTATCGCAGGATGCGCGTGGAGGTTGGACGCGCTTCGCGCTGATCCTGTAAGCGCATGCCGGTGATCGCGAGGAAGAACCCGATAACGATGAGGAAATACACGATATCCTGCGTGCTGATCAGACCGAAAATAAACTGTTCCGTTCTGCCCGCGATGGAAAGGAAATACGTAATGTGGCGGACGGTATCATTGCCGGAGAATAATCCTCCCACGAAGTTCAGTCCCGCCAACACGGCCAGCGTGCTGATGGCGGCCACTACCTGGTAGGTAGTCAGCGAAGACATGAACAGACCGATGGCGGAATATGCGCAGATCAGCAGGTACAGCCCCATAGCGCCGGAAGCCAGCAGCGACCAGTCGATATTCGTGATGAAGAACGAACCGGCCACGCAGTAGGCGCAGATGATCAGCAGCAACATGGCGCCGTATCCCATCATGGCCACATATTTACCCAGCACGATATCCCGTACTTTGATGGGAGATGAAAGCAGTAGCTTGATCGATCCGCTGTGCAGTTCGCGGCTGATAAGCCCCATCGTAAGCAAGGGAATATAGAAATACAGCGTGCCTTTCACGCCGGGATAAAACCCTTCCTGCAGGCCGGTGAACACCATGGAGGTAACATTATCGAAATGGTTCCCCATCCGCTGCGCCCTGCCGATCATCTGGATATAATACAGGAAATTGACCCCGATCTGTATTGGGAACACGATCAGGATGAGCCAGGCCACGGGGAATGAAACAGGAGGCTCAGCTCCTGGCGGGCTATTCTGAAGATGACTTTCATGCTTGAACGGTAGGTTTAATGGTTTTGTTGGATAACTGGGCGAAAATGGCGTCGAGCGAGCTTTTCTCCAGGGTGATCTCTTTGAGCCGCCATTTGCGGTGCACGCTCGTTTCCACGAGCCCCTCGGCAATGTCTGCCGCAACTTCGAAGCGGACCCGCAGCGTCTTGTCAGACAGGAACTCCACTTCTTTAATCCCCGGGATCGCTTTCAGTTCTTCGGCGCTGGGCGGGTTCTCCATCGTGGCCACCAGGCTGTCCGGTTCGATGTAGTTGTTGAAGGTATCCATCGTGTCCTTGAAGACGATCTTACCGCCCTCGATCATGATGATATCCTGGCAGGTGGCCTGGATCTCGGACAGGATGTGGGAAGAGAAGATCACCGCCCTGTCAGATGCGATCTCCTTGATCAGCTGGCGCACTTCCAGGATCTGGTTAGGGTCCAGGCCGTTGGTAGGCTCATCCAGCACCACGAGCAAAGGCCGGTGGATGATGGCCTGGCAATGCCTACGCGCTGGCGATAGCCGCCAGACAGGTTGCCGATGAGGCGGTTGCTGAAGTGGGCTACGCCGCAGCGTTCCTTCACGACATCTACCGCCGCTTTGATCTTGCGCTTTTCGATGAGGCGGAGGTGCGCACAATAGGTCAGGTACTCGTCGACCGTCTGTTCCAGGTACAGCGGCGCATTCTGGGGCAGGAAGCCGATCCTTTTCTTGGCTTCTTCAGGGTGCTCCCGCATGTCTATCCCCTCGATGAGGACCCGCCCTTTGGTCTGGCTGAGCACCCCGCAAAGGATGTTCATGGTGGTAGACTTCCCCGCCCCGTTGGAGCCGAGCAGGCCTACGATACCGTTCCTGTTGATCTCGAAGTTGATGTCCTGCACCGCCCAGTCTTTGCTGTATCGGTGCGACAATCCTTCGATTTTTACGATGTTATCTTGCATGTACCAGTGTTTTTTGGACAAAAGATATCAAAGGCGCCGGTCATTTACCGGCGCCTCACTTTGCATATATGGTTGGTTGGGAGGTTTTATGGGTTCTGGGGCCACTGGGGTTGAACACGGTGGCGTTGGGCCACAGCTGGCGCTGGTATTTGTCGCTGCCAGGCTCCAGCACGTACTCTTTCCCTTCGGCCGTGTGTTTGATGGTCTTGGCGAACCGGGGCTCTTTGTTCAGGCGTTTAAGGTCGATCATCCGCATGCCGGTGAAAGCCAGCTCCCTTCTTCTTTCTTCCAGCACAAAGCGCAGCACGCGCTCGTTGTCGCTCCCGAAATCCGCGGGCGTGTATTCCACATAAGCCGCCGGAACGATACGGTTCTTACGGAGCTTGTTGACATCGGCCAGCGCTTCGGCCTGCTTGCCTTCGCGCGTCAGGCATTCCGCGCGGATAAGGTACAGCTCCGGAACGGCGAGGTAGTTGTTATAGTAATCCCCGCGCAGGAAGAGCTTCACCTGGTAGCGGTTCATGTAGTTGAAAGGGGCGCGGGCGGCCATCCGTTGGCGTAGTAAAGCGTCCAGCGTTTGTCGTTGTCGGAGAAGAGCGCGGTGAGCTCCGGGAGGCGCACATCCATCCCCAACCCGAAAGGCCGCAGGAAGTGACGGGCCACGATGGTTTCAGGGTGGTTCTGCGCGTCGGGGATGTTGGTCCAGCCGAGGGGCGCGCCGGGTACGTTCGGGAAGGGACCGGGTACTACCACATTATAAGCGTTCATGTCCTTCAGCTCACCCTGCAGGGCCAGCGCCAGATCCACGTTTTTCTTCGCGTTGGCGTAATCACCCATGAACAGGTAAACGCGGGCCAGTAAGGCGTAACCACCGGCTTTGGAGGCCCGGAACTTCGTCAGCTTGTTCTTTACGGAAGGTCGGCCACCGCTGCGTTGGCATCGCTGATGATTTGATTGTATACTTCCTGCACGGTGTTCCTTTCGAACTTAGCATTGATATCCGCCAGCAGGGCGATGGGAATACCAGGTCTTTGGCTGCCGTGGCGGCATCGTAATGGCGGCCGTAAACATTCACAAGCTGCAGGTGCTCCATGGCGCGGCCCAGGTAGGCCTCGGCACGGATGCTCCGGCGTTGTGCATCGGAACCTTCCGTGGCTTCCATGATGTTATCGATCACGGTATTGCAGTAGAAGATGCGTTTGTAACCTTCGCTCCAAAGGAAGTCGTTGTTTCCCTGGTCATAAGGCTTATTGCTGAACGTATATGCCAGGCGGCCGTGGGGCTGCTGTTTGGTGTAAAGGTTGCCCGGTTCCCCTTCCGGCAGGAAGGCATCGTCAGACATAAGATCCCAGAAATAATCGCCGTAGTTCACCATTGTGCCCGAGTTGAGCATGTTCTCGAAGTCGGTGACGGTGGTGGGGATGAATTTATCCTTCGGCCGGATGTCCAGGAATTTATCGCATCCTGTGAGCGCCGCTATGGTGAGTATATAGAGAAGTGATTTCTTCATGATTCCGCATTTTTAGAAAGTGATGTCAAGACCAGCTGAATACACCGGCATCACCGGCAGACTTCGCTGTGCATAAGTGCCCGCCATGAAATATGCTTCAGGGTCAATTCCGTACTTATTATTATACCAGGCGAAGGGGTTCTGCACCTGCAGCGTCAGCTTTGCCGTCTGCATCTTTGTCAGCGGCTTCAACAATTGGGCAAAATCATACGACACAGCAATATCCCTTACTTTGATATAGTCCGCTTTCAGTACGTTCCTGTCTGCCGCATACCAGATGAGATTGTAGTATTCGCGACCGTTATTCGCCAGATCGGGTGCGGGAATTGTGTTGGGGTTTAACTCGTCGCCCGGCTTACGCCAGAAGTTCATTAACCGCTTGTCCGCGTTCTTCCTGCCGAAGCTATTCTGGATGGGATTGATCACATCACGCATTACGTGCCCGCCGTTGGCAATGATCATCACCCGCAGCGAGAGGTGCTTGTAGGTAAAGGTGTTAGTCAGGCCGGATGTATACTTAGGCCGGAGGGTACCACTGTAAACGAGCGCATTAACGTCCGTCATGTTCGGTACAACATTACCGCTCTGATCATAGTTCTTTACTACTTTCCCTTCCGCATCATATACCATCACGGAACCGTTTGTGGGATCAAGGCCCGCATATTGGAAACTGAATAACGCATCCATAGGGTATCCGATTTTATTTACACCCCATCCCTCTACAAGCATATAGTATTCCGGATGACGGAGATTGATGTCCGTCATCTTATTCTTATTGAAGCTCAGCGCCAGCGATGTATTCCAACTGAAATCCTTACCAACGACGTTACGGGAATGAATGCCGAACTCGATACCACGGTTACTCATGCTGCCGTAGTTGATGAGCGCGGAAGGGAACGCATTGGTAGGGTCCGTTGCTTTATCACCCAGCAGATCGGTGGTCTTACGGATGTAGTAATCCACGGAACCGGATAAGCGGTTGTTCAGCACGCTGAAATCCACCCCGATATTGGTAGTAGCCGTTTTCTCCCAGCGCAGGGATTTGTTGGGGGATAGAGGATATCGGTCGCATTGGCCCGCGCTTCTGTATTGAAAGTGGATTTCGCCTGCAGGAAAGGACCGGTGGTCCTGGCCACGTTACCGCCCAGGCCGTAAGTCGTGCGGAGGGTCAGGCTGTTCAGCCAGCTGATGTCTTTCATGAAATCCTCTTCCGTCATCCGCCAGCTGGCGCCCACTGACCAAAGCGGCAGGTACCGGTAGCGGGGATCGGTACCGAAAAGGTTGGAGTTGTCTACCCGGGCACTGCCAGACAGGTTGTACTTGCCGTCGAACGTATAACCAAAGTTACCGTAGGCAGAAACATAACGTTCTTCCACGTACCTAAAATTGGTATTTGCATTGAAACTCCAGAAGAAGTTCCCATCGATCGACTGTGTATTTTTCAGGCTGCCGAGCACGTATTCATCCACAGGTTGGAATTGCAGGTTATTATCGCTGTATCCCATTTTAAAAATATAAGTGGCCTCCTGTGCAATAGCGCGACGTTCCATACCGGCGAGCGCAGTAATCCGGTGGCGGCGCGCCACTTCGCGGTCGAAGTTCAGCTGCGCACGGGCTGTATAGGATTTCGATGCCCCGCGGGTTTCGTAAAGTTGTCCGCCGTCAGGTACGTTCTTGATGAGATCGCCGTTAGGTCCGATCTGTGCAGCATCATTGATCATGTTTTTGACATACCAGGAATTGGCGGTATAATATCCTTTCTGATAAATAGTACCGCGCTCTGTCTGATACTTTACATCCAGTGACAGCCCACGGATGATCTTCGCCGTGAAACCGCCTTGCAGCCTGATATAATTGGTGGCGTACGAAAGTTGCGAATTATAGGATTCTTCAAGCGGATTATAAGTTTCGTCGTGCAGGCCCAGATCGATCAGGCGCTGGATTTCATACGGTGATTTCAGGTAGTTGTAAAACGCATAGCTGCCATCAGGATTCTGCAGCTGCTCATAGGGCATAGCAGTATATAAATCCGTAGGGTTTTGGCGGAGGTATTTGCTGTTACGGATATTGGTCACTGCACCGATCTCTGCGTCCAGCCACTTGAATACCTTTACGCGGTCGTTCAAACCTACGTTGATTTCTTCATTACGGGTACGCGGAGCATAATCTCCAGTATTGGTATAGTTCATAAAGATGCTGTATTGATGCGCCTCGGTGCCACCGGCGGCTGAGAATGCCTGACGGTGTTTCACACTGTTGCGCAGAAACAGGTCTTCCAACTGATCTTGCAGGTTATTGCCGCGCAAGCGGTTAAGGGTGGCATCTAATTGTTCCTGGGTGATCCTGCCCTGCTCGTGTTCGTACAGCGCTTCCACCGCTTTGGTTTGCGCACTGCGGCGAATGCCGTCGTTGTAGGAAGGATGCCACCTGTTGAAGAATTCCTGTTGCAAATCCACCATCTCTTTCGAATTCATCAGGTTCAGGTAGCCGGCATCAGGTTTGCCGGTCACGAATACGTTGCTGCTGAAATTGATCACAGGCTTGCGGATGCTGCCCTTGCGCGTGGTGATGGAGATTACCCCATTGGCAGCACGGGCCCCATAGATAGATGCCGCCGCGGCGTCTTTCATCACCGTTACGTTGACGATATCGGCCGGGTTGAGATAATTCAGGTCTCCTTCATACGGAAACCCATCCACTACATACAGCGGCGCCGAATTGCCCTGCAGCGTGGAAATCCCCGGATGCTGATCGTCCCGTTCTGCATAAACAGCCCCGGAACCGTGCCTTCCAGGCGGGCCATCAGGGATGTCTCCATCCTGGCTCCGATCACTTCCTCGCCCACAACCCCGAACGAACCCGTGGCCCGCTCTTTGGGAATGGACTGGTAACCGGTATTGGCCGTCACGTTCAGTTCAGTGAGACTGGAACTTAACACCGAAAGCACCTGCACACCGATGGTGCCCGACTGGAGCATACCGGTTGTTATCGTTACTTCTTTAGGTTTAAAGCCGATAAAGCTGATGCGCAAAACATTCCCTGCATTTACCGGCAGGGAGAAGTTACCGTTCACGTCTGAGATAGCGGATCTCCCGCCCCCACGATCACCACGGAAGCCCCGATGAGCGGCATGCCCGTGCTGTCGGTGATGCGCCCGGTAACAGGGGTTTCCTGTACCGCCTGCGGATCATTCGTGGCCGCGGGGTCGTTCTTCCCATACAGGAAGATCGTATTGTCCGCGATCTTGTATTGAAGGGGCTGGTCTTTCAGGATGAGGTCCAGGAAACTCAGCAGGGGCATGTTCTGCACGGAGGCCGACACAGGCACCGCCTGCTGGAGGAGCTCCGATTTACCCCAGATCACATAACCGGTCTGTTTCTTAATGGTAGCGAACACGCGCTTCAGCGGCACTTCCCTGCCCGAGAAGGTAACCGACTGCGAATACGTGCTGGCTGATACGTGTAGAAAAATGGCAAGAAGGAGAGCACAGGTAAGCTTCATGATCCGGACGATTTTGGTCGGGAGCCGGCACGGCAAGTCCCAACGGCTCCAGTAAGCAGTTTTTTGCATAGATTTGCAACGTTTGGTTGTTAAAAATGGAGGTGTCGAAACCCTTTTTTCTGCAACCGGCAATTTTCTACGGAAGTGTTAGCCGCACTTCCGTTTTTCATTGCTGCCGGTTGTACTTTCTGGTTGATAAATACTAACTCATGTACAATGTGTCTTTGTTTAATAGTATAGGGATAAATCATTATCATTAAGGCATAACGATCAATCTTCTCCCCGCTTCCAGCCGGAAATGAACATCCGAGCGCTCCAGGCCAGACAGTACGTCCGACAGCTTCAGCTTGCGGCTCATTTCCCGAAGAACACCACGTCCGGCACATTTCCTTCATACACCACTTCCAGGTCGTACCAACGTTCCAGCTGGCGCATCATGTCGCGCAGGCCTACCCCGTCGAAGTTGAACAGGCCGTTCTTCCAGGCGATGGCTTTCTCCACGTTGGCGTTCTGCACCACTTCCATCCCTCCTGCCCCGGCCTGCAATTGCTGCCCCGGTTTCAGCACCACAGGGCGCCGCCGCCGGCCGCAACCCTTACGGCCCCGGTCACAAGCGTGGTATAACTTTTCGCCTCGTTGGCATATGCGTTTATGTTAAAGAGGTACCCAGCACTTCCAGGTCCATCCGGCCGGGCACCTTCACACGAAAAGGCTTTTCGGCGTTCTTCGCCACCTCGAACCAGCCTTCGCCGGAGAGCTCCACGGTACGGTCGTTCCCGCTGAACGCCACCGGGAACCGCAAAGTACTGGCCGCATTCAGCCATACCCGCGACCCGTCGGGCAAGGTAACGGTAAACTGCCGCCCCTTGGAGGTGGCAATGGTATTATACTCCATTTCCCCCGATCCGGGTTCTTCAGGCGTGTATTGCAGGCCGTCGTTCTTCAACACTACGGTGGTCCCGTTCTGCCGCGTGATGACCCCGTTGCCGGCGCTGTCCAGCACCATCTGGGAACCATCGGCCAGCGTGAGCACGGCCCCATAAGTTCCGGGATCCACGTCTGGCGGTGAGGTTTGTACGATCGCCGGGGCATGTGCGGTATGCGGACGGTTCAGCGCCCATATCCCGGCGGCCACGATCACCACGGCAGCGGCGGCCCACCACCAGCGGTGGAGGTAATGCACCTTTGGCTTCGGAGGAGCAACCGGGTCCTGCGTCAGCTTATCGGACGCCAGGATCTGGTCGGCCACCTGCATCCAGTGCCCGCGGTCGTATTCCGGAAGCGGTTGCGGAAGGTTTGCTTCCAGCCAGCTTTCCGCTTCAGCGATGGAAGCGCCGGGCGTATCGGCCTCTACCAGGGCGGACAATTCGTCCAGCTCCGCTTCGGTAGCCGTTCCGCCGGTCAGGCGCTGCATCAGGTATGATAATCGTTCGTTGTGTTCCATGGATGGGTAATAAGTCCCCTTCATCTATACCAGACAAACGGGCGAACAGGTAGTACCGAAAAATGTCAAAGTTTTTTTGTGTCGGCTAAATCAGAGCAAAATGTCGATGAGGAGGAGAACAAGTAACGGATACCCCGCATGTTGCAGGGAGGAGCGGATGTTTTTAAGCGCCATCACCATGAGGTTCTTCACGGTACTGACCGCCAGGCCCATATGATCGGCGATCTCCTGGATGCCGAGCCCCTGCTCGCGGCTGAGGCGGTAGATCTGGCGCTGCTTTTCAGGAAGGGTCTGCACGGCGTCGCTGACCAGGCCCAGCAGTTGCCGGAACTCGACCATCTCGGCCACGGGCAGCGTATTGCCGGAAGCGTCCTTTTCCAGCCCGGCGGCATCCAGCGCTTTGTCGCGGATGGCCTGGCGGCGGACGTGGTTAACGGCCAGGAAGAAGCAGATCTTCCGCACCCAGGCGCCCGGCTGGTCCAGCCCGGAGAGCTGGTCGCGCGCCACCCAGACCTTCAGGAAAGTGTCCTGCACGAGGTCGTCCGCCACCGCGGCCGATCCCGTAATACGGGTGGCCAGGGCCTGCAGGCGCGGCGCGTGCAGCTCCACGAGTTGCCGGAAGGCGGCTTCGTCGCCGGTCGATATGCGGCGGTACAGATCTGGTGTGTCTATGAGGTGCCCTTCGTTCACTTAATGATATGAAACAGATTGGATCGAATGGCGAATTTCGCCAATAATGATGGGAATTGCAATGTTTACAACGGATATGCCGTATCGCTTTTCGTTTCAGAGAGCACGAAGAAGCTCTGAACCGTGGTAATATTAGGCAGGGTGGCCAGTTTCCGGTAAAATACGTGATAGGCGTCCATGTCTGCCGTGGCGATGCGCAGGATGAAGTCGAACGTGCCCGTCATCTGGAAGCATTCCATCACTTCAGGGAACTTCACCACTTCGTTCTCGAACGAGCTGAGGGTATTGGCGGAGTGGTCTTTCAGCAGCACATGGCTGAAAGCGATGAGCCCCGGTTGATCTTCTTACGGTCCAGGATAGCCACGGTGCGGCGGATATACCCCTGTTCCTTCAGGCGCCGGATGCGTTCGTGAACGGCCGCGACGGACTTATGCAGCTTGCCCGAAATTTCCTTGTTGGTCAGTTCCCCGTTGCGCTGGAGGAGCCGCAGAATCTCCAGGTCGGTGGGATCGATGTCTTGCATGTCTGTATACTTTAAAAGTTGAACCGGAAGAAGTTCAGGTTTCCGGGCCGGGCCGGCGGGCCTCAGCCGGTAAAAACCTCAAAAACGACATTTCTCCGGAAAATTTACGGTTTATTCGGCCACCACGCAAAAATTCGAAAAGATTCTTGAATTTAGTATGGAAATTATACACCAAACCAACCAGGATATTAACGCTAAGAAGACCAACCGTTTAAAAAGGCAGACGTAAATCAAAAACCAACCATTTTTTATCTCATTCAGAGGCATCCGGCTCAGGATCCTTTTTTAGTCTCAGATCTCGAATCATTATCGCATGCCGTAGGCCATTAGGCTTATGGGGTTCAACGTTATGACAAAGAAAAAGCATAATTAGATGAAGCAGAATTGTTCCCGATTTCCATCGGGAATACTCATTTTTGATTTAGAAGCAATTGACAAAGGGACCACTTTCAGTGGTCCCTTTTGTTTTAGGCGGATATCCCACTACCCTATGGTATGGATTCCGCTATTAAAATGTATACCCCAGGATGAGATAAGCCGCATATAAGCCGCCTATAAACCGCATATAAGCCGCATATAAGCCGCCCTAATTTAGGGGCGGTTTATATGCAAGTTATACCCGGCTTATATCCGGGACATATCCGGTTCATACTAATGGCTTGTTTACCGCTTTTAAGCGATTTCCATACTATATGCCCGCCTTATCGCAAAGAATACCTCTTTCCAGGGCAGGCAAAGGATACCCTTACCGGTAAACCGGCATCGCGTTGGCATATTCGCATGTAATGGATGGTATTTGCGCCAGAATCTGGCCTGGCGCCGCCGGATAATGGCCGGATTGCCTGCTTTTAAGCTGGGATAATTCCCTATTATATCGCTTTTGAATTCCCTTCACGTCTGCCGCTCGTCTGCTGACTTGTCCTAAAATAGGTTTACCACAAAATTTATTCTATGACAAGAACATACAAAGAGGGTCGTTTTTATCCTGATTCGTTTAAAGATCAGGTGATCCGTGAGTATCAAAGCGGGTACAGTATGAATTATTTACGGCACAAGTACGAAATAAAGGGGAGTGACACTATTCGTAAATGGCTGCATGCTAAAGGATTACGAACGTTTCCCCGAAAGAACTATCTTGTGAAGATGACACCCTCTTCAAACAAACCGTCCGAAAAGCAAAGTGGTCAGCAGCCTGATGTTGAGCAACTTCAAAAGCAATTAAAAGCCGCACAGCTTCAGTTGGAAGATGCACAGATCAAGGCAGAGATGCTGGAACGGCTGATAGAACTGGCTGAGCAGCGTCATCAGATCAGTATCAGAAAAAGGACAGTACCAGGTAATCCATGAAACAAAAGACAAGCACCCCAAATTGACGCTTGGGCGGGCTTGTCGATTACTTGGCGTGAGCCGTCAGGCTTATTTTAAGCATCAGCATAAACGTGTAATTTCTGCCAACAGACAGCAGTTAATCTTAGGCGAGGCCCTTGCTATCCGCAGCCGGCATCCCGACATGGGTGGGCGCAAGTTATTTGGCATGTTGCAGCCTGTTTTTGCCCGGTTGGGTATTAAAATGGGCCGTGATGGCTTCTTTGATTTGCTTTCTGATGCAGGGTTGCTCATACGTAAACGCAAACGGCATATGCGAACAACTTACTCTGATCATTGGATGCGCAAATGGCCTAACCAGATCAAGAACTTCCAGCCCACGGGACCTGATCAGCTTTGGGTGAGTGATATAACTTACTGGAAAGCAGGGAGTAAAGATTACTTCATCAGTTTAGTGACAGATGCCTGGTCACATAAGATCGTAGGTTATCAGGTAGCTGAGAATCTGGCTGGTATCCAGACACTGAAAGCCCTGCAAAAGGCGTTACAAGGCCTAAAAGGAAGTGCTCATCAGCTCATCCATCATTCAGATCGAGGTTGCCAATATTGCGCTACCGGATACGTAGAAACACTCCAGGCCCATGGCATTGGAATTAGCATGACGGAAACTGGAGATCCGCGGGACAATAGCATTGCTGAAAGGGTCAACGGGATTGTAAAAGGAGAATATTTGTATCATTATGAGATTAAAAACCTGGCACAGGCAGAGGCTACATTAGAGAGATCGGTTCGTTTGTATAACACGGAGCGGCCACATTTAAGCATAGGTATGGCAACTCCTGAGCAAATACACCGCGAACCAATCCAAACCAGGCGACTATGGAAGAACTATTATCCTCAGAAAAAACAGATTGTAAACCCATCCCGGGATTACGAGGCAGATGTCAACTAATACCAGGATTTATTCTTTAACCGGTAAACTTTTTTTTAGGACGGGTCCTGCCCTTCGTCTGCCCTTCGTCTGCCCCTCGTCTGCCCCTCGTCTGCCCTTAAAGGCCTTTTTACCTCCTTCATTCCATGCTGCTAATGCTTTTTAGCATTTTATTGCTATAATTTCCGCAATCCGTGCAATTCATATTCCTTTTCCTACATTAGTATCATCAACCATCAGCCAACATCAATCAGGGCCAGCAGGACGACACGTTTTTCCACGATACAGGGTTAGGAGTGCATCAAATCGCATACATGGAGGACAAATTTTATCTCGACAAGGTGAAACAGGGGACGAATCCGCTTTCCGGGTGCTGTTCGACAAGTATTGGGATGATCTCTTCAGGATCGCCTATAAGCGCCTTCAGTGCAAAGGCGATGCGGGCGATATCGTGCAGGAGGTATTTCTCAATATCTGGCAGCATGCCGCCCAGATCGAGATTTCCGATACCCTCGCCCCATACCTGTTCGCTTCGCTGCGGAACCGGGTGTTCAACTTCTACGAGAAAAGATCAGTCCGCCTGCGCTACCTGCTCTCCCGCAAACCGGAGCCCGTCATGTCCGAAGAAATGATCATCAGCGCCATCCAGAATAAGGAGCTCCAGGCCGTTATTGCCGCCGAAATAGCCGCCATGCCTCCCCGTATGCAGGAGATCTACCGCATGAGCCGCGAAGGCATGATGACCGTCGGAGAAATAGCCGAAGCCTTGTCGCTCTCCCACCAGACGGTTAAAAACCAGCTCCACCGCAGCCTCGACCGCCTGCGTCACTCCCTGGAGCTGAAGCATCTCCACAATTTTTCAGGATTTTTGTAAAACGCATGGTACTACTTTCTTCCTAACCTGTTAAACGGTAAAAAAAAGGGAAGATGGACAACCGGCAGATCCTCGCGCTCATCCGCAAATACAATTCCGGCCGCTGCACAGCGGAAGAAAAACAATTCCTCGAGCAATGGTACCGCTCGCAGGAATGGGAATCCCTGCGCGATGCCCCCGGCGCTGAGGAGCTGGCCAGCCTGAAAGCCTCCGCCTGGATGCGGCTCCAACAAGCCCGCGGCCCAAAAGAGCCTCCCGTCCGCCGGCTGATCCCCGCGCATTTGTCAAATACGCCGCGGCAGTGCTCGCATTTGCCGCTGCCGGCGCCATCTATTACCTGGCGCAACGGGAACCGGAACAGGTACCCATGACCGCCATCCTCCCCGCATTACCTGCCCCTCCGGCCGACGGCCTCGCCAAAGCCACCCTGCGCACCGGGTCGGGGCAAGCTATAAAACTGGGCGGGTACGGCCGCTTCGAACAGGACCAGGCGCCGCTGCTCGACAGTGCCGGGGCACTTTCTTACCTTCCCACGCTCACTAATTCCACCAACCGGGAACACCTGCTGGCCACCCCCAGGGCAGCGTTTACCAGTACAGCTCCCGGACGGCAGCCGCGTATGGCTTAATGCGGCATCTTCCCTTAAATACCCCGCGCACTTCGAAGGCGCTGAGCGCATCGTGACCCTTACAGGGGAAGCGTATTTCGAGATCGCGCCCGATCACGCCAGGCCTTTCCGCGTACTGGCCGCCAATGGCAACGAGGTACAGGTGCTGGGCACCCGCTTCAATATGAACGCCTATCCGGACGCCCACGCCCTCCACGCCACCCTGCTCGACGGCGCGGTGAAGGTTAAATCCCCCAAGGGGAATCCCTCCTGGAACCAGGGCAACAAGCTATCGTATCCGCCACCGGGGATATCGACCGCTCGCAGGCAGACCTGCAGGCAGTCATGGCCTGGCGAAGCGGGCTGTACGTATTCCGGAAGACAGGCATCCGTCAGATCATGCAGCAGCTGGCCCGTTGGTATAATGTGGAAGTCAGGTTTGAAGGGGACGTTAAAGACATTGAATTCACAGGGGAAATATCACGTGAGCTGCCGCTCGCGTCCGTGCTGAAGATCCTGGAGCAACAGGACCTTCACTTCAGGCTCGAAGGAGGGGCCGTTATCGTGAAACACTGATACTAATTCATCATTCCACGAACTGCGCGGCATAAAAAAACCGGAAGTGTCGTTACCACTTCCGGCGGATTATCCGGGCAGAAATCTACAATCGCTAAACTGTTTTATTCTTCATCCCGAAATCAGGCAAATATATGCATTTTATCAAGCACTGTCCCCGGCTGCTTACGGCCGGGCCTGTCACCAAAATTCTGTTAGTCATGAAGCTAACAATCGTTTTGCTTACCTGTTTCGTCCTGCAGGCTGCCGCCTCGGGATACGCTCAGACGGTATCTCTCCGGGAAAAGAACGCCGAGCTGGAGACCGTCCTTGAAAAGATCAGCCAGCAAACCGGGCTGCGGCTCTGGTATGCCTCCAACGTGATGCGCAAAGCATCGCCCGTAACCTTACGCGGCAACGGCATGCCGCTCGTTATGGCATTGGAGCAGCTCTTCAGGGACCAGCCCTCAAATATGAGCTCACGGAAAACACCATCGTGATCCGCGAAGCGCCCTCCGCGCCACCCTCCCCCTGGAAACGGCGGCTAACGCCTATTCCACGGTAAAGGGCTCCGTGCGGGACGAAGAAGGCGTGCTCCTTGTTGGCGCCTCCGTTAAAATAAAAGGCACTACCAAAGGCGCATCCACTGACGAAAAGGGCAGTTCTCCCTGCAGACGGACGGTGGCGCCATCGTCCTGGAAATATCCTATATCGGTTATGAGACGCTGGAGTGGCCCGTTAGCGGAGAAGGCGAACAATTCATCGTGCTGAAGAAGAAAGGCGTGAAGACGGAAGAATTCGTTGTGGTAGGATACGGCACTCAAAAACGCAGCGACCTTACCGGTTCAGTAGGTACGGTAGACGTGAAGCGCAGCCTGCAGTCCCGGCCCGCCACCAACGTGCAGGAACTGCTGGCCGGCAGCGTACCCGGACTTAATGTGACCAAAGGCTCCGGCGCGGTAGGTTCCGGCGCTACGCTTAACATCCGCGGCACTTCCACCATCGGCGGCAGCTCCGGCGTGCTCGTACTGATCGACGGGATGCCGGGTAATATTTACACCCTTAACCCCAATGATATCGAAAGCATCTCCGTATTAAAAGACGCGGCGTCCGCATCCATATATGGATCCCGCGCGGCTAACGGGGTCATCCTCGTCACTACCAAGCGCGGCAAATCGGGCGGCAAACCGGTGGTGGAGCTCATCACTTCCGCCGGTGTGCAAAAGCCCCAGTTCATGATAGACTTCCTCGGTTCTGAAGATTATATGCGCCTGTGGGACCGCGCCCTCGTGAACGACGGCAAGCAACCGCTCTACGGCGATAAAGGCATCGAAGACCTGAAGGCCGGCAAGTATGCGGACAATCTCTGGTATAAGGAGATCTACAAGAAGAACACCTTCATCAGCAACAATACCCTGGCCGTTTCAGGCGGAAATGAGTTCGCCACTTACCGCCTCTCCGGTTCCTATGATTACCAGGACGGCACTTTGCCCAACAATAACTACAAGCGTTATGTCATCAAACCGGATGTAACGTTTAAGATCAGCCCGACCATTACCATCGGCGCCAACATGCAGTATACAGAAACCTACCTGCGCCAGCCCAACGGCGGCACCACCAACTGGCAGACGCAGGCAGCCCGTGCCGCGCCTATCAGCCCTATCTATACCAGCAACGGCCAGTTCGGCATCGGCTCTTCCATGGTGGGCAACCCGCTGGCAGACGTAAACCTGGGTGGTTTCAACAACGAAAAGTATAAGGAACTGATGGCCATTTTCGACGCTACCTGGTCGCCCCTGCTCAACTGGAACATCCGCGGGCAGTACGCACGGTATTCTTCCGATAACTGGACCACCAACCGCGTATCCACCTACCGCCTGTACGACGATGCCGGCAACATCGCCGCACAGAAGAACCTGGTGCCCAGCCTGTCGGAAGCAACATCCGCCAACTGGCGCAACATGCTGCAGCTTTCTTCTGACTACAGCAAAAGCTTCGGCTCGCACAACTTCAAAGCAATGGCCGGCTATTCGCAGGAGTATTATAAATCGACCGGCTTCACCGCCTTCCGCGACCGCATGCCTTTCGATGATATCCATGTGCTGAATGTGGGCAGTCCGCTCAATATGCAGAACACCGGCACCGCCAGCGATGTGGCCATCCAGTCGTTCTTCGGGCGGTTGAACTACAGCTACGACGACCGCTACCTCTTCCAGGCGAACTTGCGGGCAGATGGTTCTTCCCGCTTCGCGAAGGGGCACAGATGGGGTACTTCCCTTCCTTCTCCGCGGGCTGGAATATGCATAAAGAAAACTTCTTCAACATTTCCTGGATCAACCAGCTGAAACTCCGCGCATCCTGGGGCGTGCTGGGCGATGCCGAAAAGATCGGTTACTACGCTACCTCCACCGTGCTGGCTTACAACCCATCCATGTATGCCTTTAACGGGGCACTGGTGGCCGGCGCCTGGAACAATGTAGCCGTGAACAAGAACCTGCACTGGGAAGAATCCAAACAAGCGAACGTAGCGGTGGATCTCGGCCTGCTGAACAACCGCTTCAACCTGACGGCGGAATATTTCATCAATAACCGCGATCATATCCTCTATGCTTCGCCCGTGCCTACTGAGTTTGGATTGCCGGCCCCGGTAACCAACCTGCTGAAGATGGAAAGCCGCGGCCTGGAATTGCTGGCGTCGTATAAAGACCGTCAGGGCGACTGGGGATGGGGCGCAGACCTCACCTTCAATTTCTCCGCAATAAGGTGACCGACATGGCCGGTACAGGCCCCTGGATCGAAAGTACCAATATCACCGAACAACAACGCCCATTACAGCTGCCCTATGGCCTGGAAGCCATCGGGCTGTTCCAGAGCGCGGATGAGATCGCCAAAAGCCCCAATCAGGGCCCGAACGTGTTCCCCGGCAATATCAAATACAAAGATCAGAACGGAGATAACATCATCGACGGAAAAGACCGCATCGTGCTGAACGACAAACCCGTTAAGCGCATCGGCGGCAACATCCACGCCTCCTGGAAGCAGTTCGATATCTCGGCCAACTTCTACGGTGCGCTGACCAACTACCGGTACATCAGCAGCTACGAAGGCTGGGCCTTCTACCTTTCGCAGAACGCGCGGCCCATGCACCTGGACAACTGGACGCCTGAGAATCCCAACGCCAGCTATCCCCGCCTTACGATCCAGTATACCAGCAACGACACGAAGTATTCCAGCTTCTGGCTTCGGAAAGCGAATTACCTGAAGCTGCAGAATACACAGCTGGGGTATACCTTCTCCCCGGCCACATTACAACGCCTCGGCGTATCCTACCTGCGGGCCTATGTTTCCGCGCAGAACCTGCCACCATCACCAACTATCCCGGTTTTGATCCGGAAGGCGGGTATTATCCCATTTCGAGAACGTATTCCCTTGGCGTAAACCTGAAATTCTGACCGCATGAAAAAACGATCCTTACATATAGCATACTATTCAGCATCGCGGCAGGCGCTGCCTCATGCAGCAAATTCCTCGACCGCGACCCGCTCGCACAAGCGTCCGAAAATACTTTCTGGAAAACGAAAGAAGACGCCATCGCCGGCGTGAATGCCATATACAGCACTCTCCCCGATGCGCGCGACTTCTGGCGCGACTGCCATAGCGACAACTCCGTCATGACCAACGCCTGGGGCGAAGGGGGCATGGGGTATATCAGCATGGGCAGCCAGGCCCCTACAGACGTTTATATCTCCGAAGAATGGAGGTATGATTACATCCGTATGGCGCTTTACGCGTTGGATAAGCTTTCCGGCATGTCTATCGACCCCAACCTGAAGCAGCGCCTGGAAGGAGAAGTACGCTTCATCCTCGCCTACCGTTATTTCCGGATGACGCAACTGTTCGGCGCGTTACCGCTGATCAAAGAAAAGCCGGTTGAACTGGAAGACGCGGGATTATCGCGTTCACCACGCAGCGAAGTGCTGGCCTACGTGATCGAAAATGTAGACAAAGCCGTTGCCGCATTACCTCCCAGTTATACTGGCGCAGACCGTGGCCGTATTACCAGGGGCGCGGCGTATATGCTCAAAGCGAACGTCTATTTGTATATGGCCAGCATCGCGAAGTTCCACGAAGGCAAGCAGGAAACCGCGCTCTGGCAACAGGCAGCCGCCGCCGCGGAAGAAGTGACAAAACTCGGATATGGGCTGGAAGATGATTATGCGCTCCTCTTCAGAAAGGAGTCCAACAATATCACCAAAGAGATCATCCTTGATAAGCAATACGTGCAGGACAAGCTCACGCACTTTACGCCGGTACTGGCTTCTCCGACCGGAACGGGCATTACGGGCGAGGATGGGCGAGCTTTTGCCCAACCCGCGACCTGGTGGACTCGTATCTCTGCACAGACGGGCTGACTATCCAGGCATCCCCGCTGTACGACAAAGCCGATCCCTGGACCGACCGGGATAAAAGGCTTAAAGCAACGTTCATGTTGCCGGGCGTACCTGTATTACGGCCCAATGGCCAGTACACGCCCTACCAGCCGCATCCGTCATACAACATGCCGGAGCGCATGAACAATGAAGGCGGCGGACTGACGGGATATATGTATCTTAAATTCAACGAGCCCGACTTCCCGAAGCCGGGTGAGAGTTATACCAACTGGCCTATCTACCGCTTCGCCGAAGCCCTGCTTATCCAGGCGGAAGCATTGAATGAACTGGCGCCGGGTAATGCCATCGCCGTCGCGGCGGTAAATGAAGTCCGCAGAAGGGCAGGCGTGGCGAATGTATCGCCCACAGAATCGGCCGACCAGGCAAAGATGCGGAACGTGATCCGTGAAGAGAGAAGGCACGAGTTCGTAGCGGAGCATAAGCGGTATTTCGATCTGCTGCGCTGGAAGATAGCCGAACAGGTGTTGTCGAAGAACGCATTCGGTATCAACAGCGAGGCGGCAGACCCTATCGGCGACTGGACCAAACCGCAATTCAAGGCGCAGAACCGCGTCTTTGACCCGGCTAAACATTACCTGTGGCCCGTTCCGCAGTCGGCTATCGACAAGAACCGGAACCTGTTGCCCCAGAATCCTAACTGGCAAAAGTGAACCAACGAACATGAACAAGCTACATAGAAGAAACTTCCTGAAACAAAGCGGGCTCGCGGCAGCGGGCCTGCTCACGCTGCGCCTCCCTACCTGGGCGTCCCAACCCTACCAGGGCGTGTTGCAGCCGGTGCATAACATCCCTGCAGACAAAGCGCTAGACCCTAAGTGGGTCCGTTCGCTCTACGAGCGCGGCCTGCCGGGACTGTACACGAAAGCGAAGAACGAGCTGCGCTATATCGGTATGCCGGCGGGCGGATTGCACTCCGGTACCGTACCTCGGAGGCGACGGGCGCCTTTGGTTATGGCAGATCTTCAACGATCCCCGCGAAGGCGTGGACCCTAAAACCGTGCTGTGGAACGATGGCACACAGGAAGTAAAGGTCCGCAACCGCGATGGCGCTTCTTATGTGGAACCCGCCATTGCGGCCAACAAGCGCGTGCTGGACCAGGGCTTTGCCCTGCGGGTTCAGTCGGGCGGGAAAGAATGGATCAAAGAACTGCGTGAGGAAGATTGGGAAGATGTGAGTTTCGAATCCTCCTACCCCGTAGCCACCATCCGTTTCCGGCAGAAAGGATTCCCCGTTGCCGTGGAGATGAAGGCCGGTGCGATCTTTATCCCGCTGGATGCGGATAATTCCGCACTGCCCGCCACCGTATTTGACATCACTATAAAGAATGAAACGGCCGCCCCCGTTACGGTAACCATCGCAGGCTGGCTGGAGAACGGCGGCCGCAAGGTGTCCGGCAAAGATGGCGAAGGCGAGCGGCGCAATACCATTAAGCAAACAGCACAATTTACCGGGGTATTCTCTACGTTTGAAGCCAAGGCCGGCGGCGAGCGCCGCGCAGACGATGGCAGCACCGCCATAGGGCTCATCGGCCGCAAAGGCATCGTGCAAACGGATGCAAAGCCCTGGCCAGTAGATGCGAAATTCTTTACCACGCGTAACGACGCCCCTGCCACGAGCGCACCGTCCGGTAAACTGCTGGGCAGTGTGGCAACGGAAGCGCAAACACTGGCGCCCGGTAAATCCTCCAATGCGCAATACGTGCTCAGCTGGCATATTAATCAACCGCTGGCTAAGCTGGGCGGTAAGATGAAAGACATCGCCGGCGGGTTCTTCTATGCGGAGCGATTTGCGGATGCCGGCGCCGTGGGCGCTTATGCCGCGGAGCATTTCAAAGACATGTGGGGCAAGACCCTGCTGTGGACCAGCACCGGTACGACAGCACACTTCCCCATTGGTTCCTGGACCGCACCTTCGTCAATATCGGCACCCTCGCCACTGCAAATACCTACCGTTTCGCCAGCGGGAGGTTCTGGAGCTGGGAAGGCGTTAACGCCTGCGAAGGTACCTGTACGCACGTTTGGCAGTATGCACAGGCGGTAGGGCGCATCTTCCCTTCGCTGGAATCAGATACCCGCGAGCGTACCGACCTGGCATCGCCATGCAGGAAGACGGGGAATTATCTTCCGCGGGGAGTTTGAGCACCGCCCCGCCATCGACGGACAGGCCGGTACCATCCTCCGCATTTACCGCGAGCACCAGATGCGGCCCGATGCTACCTGGCTGAAACACAACTGGGCAAAGATCAAAAAGGCCACACAGTTCATGCTTGCGCAAGACAAAAACGGCGACGGCATGACCGATACCCCATGGAGAATACGCTGGACGCCATCTGGGAAGGTGAGATCGCCTGGATCGTGGGGCTTTGCGTGGCAGCAGCCAAAGCCGCGAAACTCATGGCGGAAGAAGCCGGTGATCATGAATTTGCCCGTAGCTGTAAAGAATACGCGGAGAAAGGCGGCCGCAATATGGCCGCTGAGCTCTTCAACGGCGAATATTTCATCCACCGCCCCGATGCCGTACAAGGCCGCAAGAAGCTGGGATCGTACAACACCTGCCACATCGACCAGGTGTATGGACAAAGCTGGGCCTTCCAGGTGGGCCTCGGAAGATTATGGGATCGTGAAAAACATTGTCTGCATTACGTGCCTTATGGAAATATAACTTCACGATGGATGTTGGGCCTTACATCAAGACGCACACCGGCGGCAGGCCGTATGCCGTGGAAGGCGAAGGCGGCATGGTGATGAACACCAATCCGCACAACGAAGCCAAAGCGTATGGCGATAATGTCACCTGGCAGCTGGGGTATTTCCATGAGTGCATGTCCGGCTTCGAGCACCAGGTAGCCAGCCACATGATGGCCGAAGGCATGACCGATGAAGCCCTGGTACTGACGCGGGCCATCCATGACCGGCACCATGCGGCAAAACGGAATCCCTTCAACGAGATCGAGTGCAGCGACCATTACGCCCGCGCCATGGCCAGCTACGGCACTTTCATCACAGCCTGCGGTTTTGAGCACCATGGCCCTAAAGGCGACTTCAAAATGGCGCCCCGCTGGAATGCGAAGAACTTTAAGGCGCCGTTTACCGTTGCGGAAGGCTGGGGATCTTACCGCCAGAAAGACCAGGGGAACGCCCGAACACATGCGCTGTTGATACGCAACGGCTCCTCCGCCTCGAAACCTTCCGGACGGAATCGGAAACGCGGCGCAGTAAAGTGTCTGCCACACTGGCCGGCAAACCCTTACAGGCATCGCTCAGCCAAAGCGGCAAAGACATCACTATCGCCTTCGCTTCGCCGGTTCGAATTGCGGAAGGGCAGGAACTGATCATAACATTAAGCTAATGACTTCACCACGATACCTAAGGGCCATGGCCCTGTTGTTACCCTTTATTGTCCTGTTGGCCTGCCGGCAAAGCACACCGCCGGCGGCCAGCTGGAAACAGGAGCTGGACAAAGAGCTCCCTTACTGGGTCACCGAAACTGGATCGTTATCGCCGACCAGGCCTTCCCGCAACAGACCGCAGAAGGCATTGCCTACATCAACACCGGCGAAAAGATCGCACCCGTGCTGGAGCACGTACTGGCATCGCTGAAAAGCGCGGGGCATGTTACGCCCCACCTCTACCGCGACCGCGAGATGGCTTACATGACGCAGGCGCTGAGTCCTGATGCGGAAGCCTTCAATCAATCCGTCAAATCCGTCACTGGCAATATGCCCGTCAACGAGCTGCTGCACGATTCCGTGTTCGCGAAGCTTGCGGGATCGTCTGGTCAGTTTAAAGTGCTGGTCCTGAAAACGAATGAAAAGATCGCTTATTCTTCCGTATTGCTGGAGCTGGACTGTGCATACTGGAGCGCGGAGAAAGAAGCGGCACTGCGGAAGGGCATGCAATAAAAAAATGTTTCCCACACGTTCACTGTTTAATAATGATTGCGCCCGCTGTATAGCGGGCGCTTTTGCTTTAAACCTAAGTCGTGCCAGAAAAGGAGCATAGTCCTTATTGAATGAAGAAGAAGGTTAGTTGGATTTTTCGAAGTCGCCGGGCTTCCAGGAGCCGTCGAACGCCGCTTTTTCCGGTCCATAAATACGCATGTACACGAACCAGCCTTTGCCCGGGATGGTTTGGATCCATTGATTCTCTTTACCTGCGGGAGCTTTGGGACCGAAATACAATTCAGCGGGTGCTTTAGCGGGAACGTCTTTTAATTCGAACATGGATCGCAGTGCAGCTTTCCCTTGTTCGGTAGCTATCTGGCTGCGGGTTTCGGCGTCATAGACCGTTACCGACCAGAACAAACCGGCGGGTACGGGTTGTGGAACCGTAAGCTTGTAGGATTTGCCGCCGTCCAGATAGGCTCCGGAGGCATCATGAAGGCCCAGCCAGTACAGCGATCCGGAGCCGGCCTGCCGCCTGAACATAGCCGGGGATGTAGCAATGGCCTGGTAGAACCATTTCTCGCGTGCATCCAGGTCAATGTAGTTCGGCGTGGCGAAATCGGCATTCTCGGACCGGAGCGCCGCCCATTCCCATTTCCTGTCGGGCCATACAATGCGGTCGGGCCTCCTGTCTGCCAGTGACTGAACACGCATTTGTCCATTGGCGAGGATGGCCGCATGCACCAGGATTTCCTTCATCCGGTCGTCCGGTTTGAATTCTTTTCCCTTCTGAATGCCTAATATAGCCAGATCGCCATAGGCAAATTTATATTCGGGCACTTCCGGTTCTACGTCAATCATCTTATGTAATTCCTCCCAATAGCGGAGGGTGGTATCCCAGCCTACGGGCGTTCCTTGTTGTTCTTTCGTGGTAAAATCGATCCAGGTGGGGCCGCCCAGTCTGCAACGGCATTAAGCGGATAGACCTTAACCGTACTCATCCGCTCCATGGCGCCGGCTACATCACCTTTACAGGAAGCGAACGTATCCCGACGATTACATGGTTAGAGGTCGCTTTCCACACATAATATCCGTCAGGCACTTTCTCTGTATAATCCGGCGGGAGGATGAGGTGTTTACCTCCGTTGCCCTTGTCGGGACCGGGAACGCCCATATCCGCCACCCAGCGCTGGTTTACGTCCAGTGCGGCTACGATCAGCGGACCAGGGGGAATATCGATTACCATGGGCCCGGCGCTGAGGTCCAGTTGCGCGGGGCCGTACGGCGTATCTGAATTTAAAGTGAAACCTACCTGTAGTGGCTTAGTATCTAATTTGCCGAACACTTTGTTCGTAACGATGCCCACCTGTTTGTTGCCTGCAAGCATGGCAGCGCCGACAACTGTCGGGTAAAAGAATTTATACGCAGATACGGCACGTACCAAATCGGCATCACCATAAGCTTTCCGTATGGTTTCTTCGGTCGGGTAGCCACCGTTGAACGTATATCCCCCGAACCCGGGGCGGCGCTGTTTTGATTACCAGCGGGGCTGTTGCAAGCCATCACTAAAGCTAGTATGATACCTGAGAAATACCATCTTTTCATATGTGAGGTAATTTAGTATACTTCATGACATCGCATTTCCTGGTTCCTGGGAAGTACCAAGGAATGCTGTTTTTCTGATGATGAGCTTAATTTGTCTGCTGAGGGGCTAACGGGCAGGAGATGCCCGGTAATGGATTAATAACGCAGCCTGGAAGCAAAAGGTTCGGCCTGCTGTGAACATTTTGCCCTGGCGGAAGGTTATATTGGAAAACAGGCTTCCCAGGCCCCGCCCCTTCCCTCCAGGCATCAGCATCGGCAATTCATCTATCGCGTCCGGCCCTCCGGATCATAAAAACCGTTTCGCCATGCGACTGATGAAAACCATATTCCCGATTATCGCCTGCTTCTCCGCGGCAACCATACGCGCGCAATCGCAGGAACCACAGCCTTTCCGGAATGCCGTCAAGATCAATATCAGCTCTTCGCTGCTATATAATAACCCCGTCATTCTCAGTTATGAAAGGATCGTCCGCCCCACGCAGTCTTTCACCGTATACGGCGGCTATTTGCAGTTTCCTTCGCTGGTTGGGTTGGACGCCAATGGCATGGAATGGCGCAAAAGCCATCATAACGACGGATGGACGACCGGCGGGGAGTACCGCTTCTATCTCCGTAAAGAAAACAAACATGCCGCTCCCCATGGCGTATATATCGGTCCATATGTAAACTATTATCAGTTCAGCAACTCACGGGATACACGCATGACAGATGGCAGCGGAACGGAAGCCGTTTTCCGTTCCCGCATCCGGGTCTTTAACGCCGGCGCACAATTGGGCTACCAGTTCGTGCTCGCCAAAAGGATCGTGCTTGATCTCATCCTGCTGGCGCCGAGCATTGCCAGTTACGACCTGAAATTTTCATTGGATGGAAACATCGATCCGGATCAAAAGCATGAGCGTTTCAGCGAAGTGCTGGACAGGATGAAGGACAGGTTCCCGCTCATGAATAAACTGGCCGACGGCGCCACGATAGATGTGAACGGTCACTCCACCACCTGGGCGCCTGGATTCCGGTACACCCTGCAGGTAGGGTATCTGTTTGGTAAGAAATAACGACTTATAAAGCGCAAAAGATGGAACGTATGATATTTAAGTTATGCAGATGGATGGCAGGGGCGGCGGTATGGTTGGCGCCAGCCGTGGCCTCGGCGCAGGGCGTCTGGCCTATCACACTCCGCACGCCTGAAGCCAGCATCGAGATATTCCAGCCGCAGCCCCAAAAGCTGGCCGGCAACAAACTCACTGCCATCGCGGCGGTAGCCTGTACCCCGCCCGGTAAAGATCCAGTATATGGCGCCGTATGGCTCGATGCGACCATCTCGACCGACCGCAGCACCAACTCCGTGGTACTGGACCAGCTGTCTGTCCCGGACGCGAAGTTCCCCGCCGCGGCGGATACTCAGCAGGTATCCCGGCTCCGGGCGCTCCTGGAAAGAGAGTTGCCTAAGCACACATTCGGCATGACCATGGACGATCTGCTGACCGAACTGGATGAAAGCCCCGGTACGGCCACCGGGCTCAAAAACGACCCTCCTGAGATCATTTTCCGGGAAACGCCCAGCGTACTCGTATCCATAGACGGGGAGCCCAAACTGCAAAAGGATGGAAAGCTTGGCCTGGACCGGGTAATCAACTCCCCTTTCACGATCCTTGAAGACGCACAACGATATTTCCTGTACCTCGGCGGCCGGTGGTTCAGTGCCACCTCCGCCGCGGGCAATTACACATATACGAACAACATTCCCTCCGGGATTAATAAGGCCCAGCAGCAACTGGAATCTGGCGGGCAGGTATCCCGCATCCCGGCAGACTCCATACCCTCTGTAGTGGTGAGCACGAAACCCGCCGAACTGATCCAGAGCCGCGGCGGGCCGGCATTCGCACCCGTCAATGGCACGGCTTTGCTGTATATGACGAATTCCCCGATAACATCTTCATGAACATAACTGACCAGTCGTATTACCTCCTGCTCTCAGGAGATGGTACAAAGCGCGGGGCTTAACGGGCCGTGGTCATTTATCGATGCTTCCGGATTGCCTTCCGACTTCGCCCGCATCCCGGAAGGCAGCGCCAGGATGCCGTGCTGGCCAGCGTACCAGGCACAAAAGCCGCCCACGATGCCGTCATGGACGCGCAGGTACCGCAAACCGCGAAGGTAGACCGGCGCAAGGCCGCCACTTCCGTGCAATATGACGGCACACCGGAATTCTCAGCCATCGCCGGCACCAATTTGTCGTACGCCGTCAACACCACCTCCACCGTATTAAAGCAGGGCAACTTGTATTATGTGGTAGACAAGGGCGTGTGGTTTACCGGTCATAGTCCCACCGGGCCATGGGCCGTGGCAGACAGCAGGCCGGCGGAAGTGGACAAAATCCCGGCCAGCTCACCTGTATACAATACGCGGTATGTTTACATCTACGACGCGACACCCGAATATGTATACATGGGCTATACGCCAGGGTACCTGGGTTGTTATGTGGCCGGTGGCACGGTCGTATACGGTACCGGTTATATGTACCCTGCCTGGTACGGCCCGATGTACTATCCGAGGCCGGTGACCTGGGGCTTCGGGATGTCTTACAATCCATGGACGGGCTGGAGTTTCGGGTTTGGTATCGGCGTGGGACCGTTCCACTTCGGCATCGGCTTCAATGCCGGCGGCGGATGGTGGGGGCCGCCGGTTTATCGCCCGCCTTTCGCATATCCGTATGCGCATATTTATGGTCCAAGACCGGTGGTGATCAACAACATCAACATCAACAATAATTTCATTCACAACAATAATATTTACAATCACCGCAATGATGTGATCTCGCACGACAACACGCACCGCAATATCGTCAACAACCGCACGAGCCCCGACCGGCGCATCTCAGGACAGACGCGCCACACGCCCGGCGGCAATATTTCCGGGCAAACCAGGCACACACCCGCGCAGATGGCGGCAGACAGGGATGGCAACGTATTCCGGCAGCGGCCGGGCGGCGGCATCGAACGGAATGCCGGGCAGCAATGGCACCCGGTAGATCGTGGGGCATGGGCGCGCAACCGGCCCGCACCTTCGAAAACAGGGAACGGGGTTTTAACAGATCATCCGGATTCAATTCCATGCAGCATAACTTCCAGGGCATGCAACCCAGGGGCGGCAGGCAGTTCAGGGTAGGCGTTAGGATATATCGCGCCTTTTCTGAAATTGTATAATAATCCTAAACCTTTTTAAAATCCTGCTGTTATATGTCTACAATCGGGCAGCATGTGAATGCAAGGCAAGCGAAAAACTGCCACCGATCCATGAAGACCTGACTATTCCAAAATCCAAAACGTTTGTAAGTCGAAGCGAACTATGAGACACTTTTAGACAAAAATCGAACAGCGAACAAGCACACCTGCTCATTCATTTACATCGCAGGCAACCTCCTGGCACATTAGCAATTATTTTATGGAACCGCTGGCCCAGTATAATGGGCACAGTCTTATGCGTATCGTATGACCATTAAATAAATTGTTATGAAAGGAAAGACCGCAAGCCTGATTATTGGCCTGGCTACGGCGCTGACGATCTACGGCTGCAGAAAGCAGCCGGACCTCAGCGAACTGTCCGCGAATTTCGTGGTACAGACGGCGGTGGCCCCAATACAGATTTTACGACCTACAAAACATTCTACATTTCAGACACTGTGGCCTACATTAGTTCTAACCCGAACGATTCTATCCTGACGGATGATGCCGCCAAACAGCTTACATCCCAGATCCGCGAAAACCTGGAAGCCCGGGGTTTCCGGTATGTTCCCCCTCGGTGCAAAACCTGATCTGGGCGTCAATACGGTCGCCATTAAAGATGTGGACGTTGGCGTCGTATATCCCGGATGGTGGTGGGGTTATCCCGGCTATTGGGACCCCGGTACTGGGGATGGTATTATCCTTATTACTACCCCTGGACCGTGGCTTATTCCGTCACAACAGGCAGCGTCATCGCGGAGATCATCGACCTCAAGCATGTGAATGAAAACCAAAACCTGGAAGTTACCTGGACGATGTCGCTCAACGGCGCCTTGGGAAGCTCAACCTCCACGAACCTTCAGCGCGCGCTGGATGGTATCGACCAGGCTTTTACCCAATCGCCATACCTGAAAACCAATTGATTCATCCTGCAAAATGTACATTATGAGAACGCGATATACCATGCTCGCGGCCTTTATGGCCATCCTCACCGCACATACGTCCAAAGCGCAGGACATGACGCCCATGTCTTCCGGCGGCGGAAAGCTCGTAAACATGTACGGCCTTTCCTGGGAAATAAGCGTGCCCACCAACAGCGAGTTCCTGGACAAGACCAGCCTGGCGGGCGGCAAGTTCGAATACCGGCACTTCCTCGCCGGCAAGCCCATCAGCTTTGGCGTATCCATCGGCTGGAACTCGTACGAACAATACATCCCCACGCAGACCATCTCTTACGATAACGGTACAAAGGCCATCACCACGGATATGGACAGGAACATATATACCGTTCCCGTGGCCGCGCTGGCGCACTATTACTTCAACTGGGGCAAGCCGGTGCTGCCATATATTGGCGTTGGCATCGGGGCGCAATATGCGGAGCAGACCATTTACTATAACATTTTCGAGACGGATGAGTACAACTGGGGCTTCCTGGTGCGCCCGGAGCTCGGTGTCCTGATCCGCCCGAAAATGCGGAACTGGGGCATCCTTGCCAACGCGGGCTGGTCATACGCCACCAACAAAAATGATCTGTTCGATATCAACTCTCTTAAAAACTTCTCATTCAATATCGGGTTGTTTATTAACCCATAGGAACCTCTTTTTGATGATTGCTAATTTGTTTATGCTTAGGAGCGGCCGCGTCTTTTTCAAGACGCGGCATCTTTTTGTACCTGGGTCAACGGGCGAAGAAAAGCCCGGACTGAAAAGCCCGGGCCTGGATCTAGTTTACACGTCAGCTGTTTTTGCACAATCAATACTTACAAGATGAGATGTTTTACCACTTTAATGCGAAACCTTCGCCGATTCGATTTTCATGGCTGGTCTTTTTCGGTTTCAAGGGTGTTGATGAAGGGTAACTGTCTTTGGAGATCGATGCGGACGATCTGATCCAGGTAATTATCTACCTGGAAGAAGATAGCGGCCCGGTTGCCGCCGATGACTTTCGCGAAGCGCTTGTAGTAGCGGGTTTGCAGGTCAAGGAATTCGCGGTCGTTTTTCATGAGGTTTTTTACGATGTAATGCAGCATGGGTTCGTCGAGGCTCTCGAACACTTCGTTGTACCGCCGCAGCAAGGCTACCCGCGCTTGTGCGAAGGGGCTTTTTCCTGCGAGAATTGCTGGTAGGCTTCCATGAACGCGCCTTCGTCTGACCGGTTGATCCGCAGTGCCGAGATCATTACCGCAGCGGTGGGGCGTCCGAAGATCTCTATAACTACCATGTCCGTTTCCGGTACGAGGTTGATCACGAGGCTGCTGTCCTGCGCATGAGCCGTGTGCCAGATGCTGGCGGCTAAAATGGCTCCCGTTAATAACACATTTTTCATCACCAAAAGTTTTTCATCAGGAGAAAAACCCCGCTGCCCACGGGCAGCAGGGTCCGCTTAACACAAATCCCCGGAGCTACTACCGGGAAGGGTAACTTGCCATAATTTTTGCAACGGCCGCGGGTACTTTCGTATCCGGATCTTTAAGGGGTCCGTCGATCTCGCTGTTGCCCGTACCTTCCCAGAGGAGCTTGCGGGTTTTGCGGTCTACAACGTCGATGATCAGCGAGCCGTCGATATACTTATCCACGTTGAAGGTCGTGTTGCTGGAAGCCATACCCATGCCGCCGCCCCAATAATAGGGCCGGTAGAAGCCGCCATAGCCGTAGTAATCGGTATTGGCGGAAACGGATTTGCCTTCCTTGGTGATCGTCAGGGCATTGACAAGCAGATCGGCCGCGCTGGTGTCGGTCGATTCGGTATAGCCTTTGGCGATCATCTGCGAACGGACGGCGCTTTGTATCCGGTCTCGGTTCAGCTGGCTGATGGAGCTTTGCCCTCCGGACGACGGATCGTACAGCGCAAACGTGTTGTAGCTCTTGAAAGACGCCGATTTATCATAATCCGACGTCACTTTCAGGGTGGGCCCGCATGCTGTGACTACAAGCATGGACAAGGCGCAGAAACATGTTAATCGATTCATAGTCTCACAGGTTTTTACGTATTTAAAATGAGTATCCAATACTAAAAACGGTTCCATAGTCTACCGCCCCCGTAGTGCTGCCAATAGGCTGACTATCGTAGTTGAGGTAGACCTGCAGGCTCAGGTTCAGGTGCCGGATGATCTTCCAGGCGAACGTCGCGTTCTGGTCTACCCGCCAGCGGCCTTTTTCCGATAAGCTGAAAAAGAAGTTATTGGTGGCCTGAAGGCTTAATTCGGGATGACCAAAGCGGACCAAATGGTAATTGACGATAAGGGAACCTCCGTATTGACGCTGCTTTCGCGGCCGCCAGTGGAGTCTGACCCGAATTCCTGTTGCACGGAGATCCCGGAAGCTACCCGCAGGTCCTGGTGACGGGTCTTGACCACAGTTGGCCCCACACCCACTATTCCCTGGATACGGGCGTCAACGTTCAGTTCCGTGATGCGCTGATACTGGACCTGCCCGATGCTGAACCAACGTCGGCGGAATTCGTAGTATCCCTGCAACGACAGGTCCGCTTTCTCGATCCCCTTGTACGCTTCGTCTATCGTATACATCAGATCGCTGTTCAGTTTCAATATCCAGCGCCGTGTGTTGTAACTGACATCCCCGCCGCCGTTGAAACGCCCTACCTGGCTGGATCTTGAATAAGAGAAACCGAGCGAAATGCTGCCGTCCATCCGCTTCCACAAATCATCGTCCAAGACCCTGATATTATCGATATCCTGCAGGTAGATATCTACCGTGTCTTTCTCCCGGTATACGCTCACCCAACCGGGGAACCGGCTGGAGTCAATGATGCCGTAATACTTCCGGGAATTGACATCCTCTACTTCATATATCATTCTTCTTGCTCTCATCATGCGTATATCTTTCAGTTTGACGGTTACGTCGTTATTCACTTCATCTGCCGAAAATGTCAGCTCGCCCATCAGCAGGGATTTGATCTCTCCCTGCAACATGTCGCCGTTCTTGAAATAGATCACATCGCGCGACAGCGGGTCCGTTTGCTGGGCGGAAGCCCTGCCGGCTGTTATCAGTAGCAGGACAAGCATAGTCCTTATTACGGGTTTCCCTACCACCGCCACCGGTAATTTGCCGAGAGAAGGCCCGACTTCCTGCCTCCCAGGAATCCGAATTCTACGCGTGCCTGCCATCTTTGATTAAACTGGAACTGTCCACCAACCAGCATAGTCCATTTGGACAATGCTTCCTTTTCCAGGAATAATGGATCGTCATATCCTGTAGCCGGCCGTCCATCTTATCTTTTAACTTTTGCGCAATTTCTTTCACCACTACCTGTTGGGCAGGCCGCAGTTGCTGGTACCAATCGGCTACTTCATTTGTTATTTCGTCGATTTTTTCCTGTGGTATATTGGCCGTCAGTTCGGATACATTGATCTCCCCTTCCGTTCCTTTGTTGATATATGCCCCCGTTGCGCCGACCCAGACTGCGAAGCTTTGTCCGTGTTTGCCATGGAAGAGGAAATTGTACCCGATGCGGGGAGAAATCATTAATGTTTTTACTTTATCGCTCAGCTTATGAAGGTCCGTCCAGGTGAAATTGATATCATTGATAGTGATAAGGCCATGATAACCGCCGGCCAGGGTAACGCCCATTCCATAGGTGTATCCCCGAACCGGGCGGTGTTATTGAAATGCACAGGGGCCGTTACTTCCACGTTGGTTTTCGTCCACACTTTCCCCAATATGCCATATACGTCGAGGAACGGGAAGAGCCACAGATCCACCCGGGTGTTGAGTGTCTGGATATCAGCGGTTACTTCGCCGAACTCTACAAAATCGAATGGAACTAATTCGCTGTCATTGATCCCGACCTCCAGATTGAAATCGTCACTTCCTGGCTGCCGCCAAAATAGTTGATCATCGCGCCTACGGGATACGGCAGATTAAAACCTTTCTTTGCCGCTTTGGCGCCCAACAGGAAAAGCGCCAGGGTAACCTGCTCTTTGCAGGCTGTCGATATATTCCTGGTGCGCGTCACCGATCTTCATGCCCGTGCCCGCCTGCCCGGAGGAGGACTGTATGGCAACGCAGATGCAAATGGCAATCAGCGTGATATGATGTAATACTTTCATAGTAACCATCAAAGTGCAACCGTCCGTTTACCGGCGCGGCTACGTTGTGAATAAGCGGATGATGTTGCTAATCGTTGTATGCGTAGGTAGGGAGAAGCCACGAACGGCTCCTCCCCGTTTACATGTTTGTACACTTGACCGTTGCAGTCATATCAGAACTGGGCGTTTACGCCCGCAAAAAGTTGGAATGCCGCCTGTCCCGGTCCATAATGCAGGACCGTCAGCTGCGGTTCCAGGAAGATGTTGAAAACGACTTTCCCGGCCTTCACGACATGGCCGGCGCCGAACCCGACCGGCATGGCATACGCCCCGCTTTCCAGGTCAAAAGTCCAGCTGCCGGATGAACGCAGATAGGCGCCTTTCCCCAGCTGGAAGAACCCGATGGGTTGTGCTACCAGCAGTTGCGCATCCGGACGGTCCGATTGCCCGGCAATAGAGTGCTGCCAGGTAACCAGCCCGCCCCATTGCAGGGTAGGCTCCTTTACGTTAAAGGCGATCAATGCCGCGCCAGCCTGAACTTTGCCCGCGCCTGTCTGCGTTTGGGTTGCCGTCGGTATCACAACCTGGGGCCAACACCTATCAGCCAATTGGCAGTGGGTTTGCTGACAACGAACGTCGCGAAGAAATTCAGGTCCCCAACCCGGAAGTGTAATTTTGCCTGCCGGACGCATCCTGCCCCGTGTATATCGTGCTAACCGGCAAAGTGAAGCGGACAAGTATTTTGCCTTTAGCAAAAGGAGAGGCAAACCTTACCATCATGGTATTGGCCCTGATATCAGCATTGTCGTAGATAGAAGAAACGTAATAATCCTGGATGTTGATAGACTTTGCATTCGCCATCGGGTTATTCGCCTTTTTCATTTCTTCTTCAGAAAGCTGTTGCGCAACCGCGCGTTGACAGATCGTTGCCGCCATCAGCATGGCGGCGACCGCGAGCAGTGTTTTCATCGTTCCCCGTTATTTCTCCTTGATAAATTTTCCGGCCGTATCGAAGAAAAGCCTTTTCTTCCCGCTCTTATTTGCGATGAGGACTTCCCATTCCGCACTGATCTGATTCGGCTCGATGAGTCTTTTCACTTTATCTTTTTGACTGTATATCCTTTGTAATTGGTAACGATATACTGGCTGATCGTTAAAGGCATGGCCACGTTACGCGCTACTTCATTGGCACGGATCAGGTTGCCTTTCCTGTCATACAGGGCTTCAAGATCCACGTCGTCGCCCCGCAGCGAAAGCGTATAGAACTCTTCGCTGCCATCCGGCTTGTTCAGTTCGTCGATTTCCCAATCGTTTTTGTATGTCTCTAACGGTAATTTGACGATCTGTTTGAGATTGGCGTTAGGGAAGCGTTTTTGTATGCGTCGAGTACTTCCGGAGGCAGATCCTTACTGGAGATCTTCTCGGCTTTCAGCATCGTTTTGTCTTGCGCTTTTACAGTAGTGAAGTTTGCGGCCGGGAACAGCAGGACGCAGAATGTGAGTTTTAGTGGAGGGTGTTTCATGTTAAACTGATTTTTAGGTCAATAATCCAGATTCTTATTTATGTCCGATGGGTATACCCGCGCCCAGCAATATCTGCCGGCTGCGCCCGGTTTCCCCTTCAGGCTTGTACAGGTTGGAAAATCCCCACGCCATTTGAAGGTTCAGGCGGATGCCCTTGCCTTTGAGGAGGATGTACTGAAGGTCCAATACTCCGCCGCCGTCCAGGCGGTGAATGTCGGACTTTGCGCCGTAGGTGTAAGACAACGATCCGTGCTCCATGTCGCGGTTGAAAATGTCGCGCGCCACCGTCCTGATAGCTACCTGCGGGCCGACTCAATACCAAACGATGGCGATATCCGCCATCGGATAAGCGGCGCGAAGGTGATGTAGGTTAGCTTCCGGTCGAGTTCCGAACCTACCAGCATGCTATCTTCGGGAGCAACGAAAGCGTTCTCATAGCGGAGGCGGTCTGCGCCTCTTGGCGACCGCATGATGATATCCAGCTCCAGCTGCCAGTCTTTATTCAGATCGAAGGCAGTATAGGCCCCTACCGCCAACGCCACCCGCGGGTGCTGCCCGGTAGCATTTTGCAGCCAGCTGCCGGAAGCGCCAAGATAAATACCGATATGCAGGCGGTCGGTGGTCAGTTTCTTTCCGAACACCAACGCGATGAGCGCCTGCGCCGCCGAGGCTTTCGGGGCGAGGAGCCCGCATAGGGCCAGGCAAAACGATATGATAATGACTCTCATGCTGTCTTTATTTTAGCCATGCACTGCCGAACTGGATATAAGCTCCCCATTGCTCGGGACCTCTCGCTACATCGACGCCCATGTATAATTTGAATTTGCGCGCCAGGAGGTACCTGAACCCTGCGCCTGCGTTGTACACCCATTTGGCGGAGCCGAAATCGGAATAATCATCAAAGGCTTTACCCGTCCCCCGAAGAATATGGCGCTCCAGCGGCGGAAAACGTTCCAGCGCTGCTCTGTTTCCACGAGCATGTTGGCGTCTCCCTGGTAACGGCCTTTGGGAATGCCGCGGAGGTCTATGGAAGGTTTGAAGTAAAACGGGATATCCCCGAACACCTGCTGTATATCTACGCGAAAGCCGCTCACCCATTTTTCTTTATGCCCGATGGGAACATATGCGTAAGCGAACCCATTAAGGTGCGTGTAGTCAAAATCGCTACCCAGGAACGACGCGGAAAGATTCGCGTCCAGGTGAGCCTTGTACCCTTTATTGGGCGTAAAGATGTTATCCCGGTTATCGAATTCGACCAGGATACCGGCTATACTGCTGATGTTATCGAATTCACGGGGTTTAAATAAGGAATCGGGCAGAACGTTATTGGTGAGCGAAGCTTCCGTTTTGGTAAAGACATATTGCATACCGGCCGAGAACCCCTGCCACCCGATCTGCTTTTGTACACGAAGGAAGAGTGGGATTGATTTTATATTGGCGCCGTATTCCACTTCGCCGACGCGGGGAAGGGTTTTGTAGTAATTGAGGTTCATATCGAGGTATGCGCCTCCTACCATGTAACGCAACATCCAGGGCACGATGGTGGCGCTGCGGAATACGCCCGCGCCCCAGCTTTTGCTTTCCGTGTAAAATGCCATTGCTCCCGTTATATCCGGCGGTATAGCAACGGCATGCTTAGGACGGTTCACGAGATTTGGCTGGCGGTGCTTGTGCAGAAAAACGGGGATCAGGGCGCCTCCATAACCCACGGCAGGCTCTGTAATGATCATGGGAACGGGAACGAAACCTCCTGCGTTGAGGATCCAGTCGCTCAGGTCGATCGCGTTATCCAGCGAATCATGCAGGGTAAATTTCCATTTTACCGGTGCGGCGGAGGTGTCCTGCGCCTGGGCGGAGAAAGCCCCAAACAGCAGCCATATGCCGCAGCATATACACCTGACCGCACACGGTATGTTTCGACTCCAGATTTGCATCATCAAAAATTCTCATGGTCAACAGGACTTGTACAGCTGTATTTCAAGCTGTACAAGTTTTTTTGATGATACTATCTGGATTGCTAAGAGACGTTGTACATAAAACCACCAAAGCGGTTTGCAGCGAGGGGTTAGTGCCGCAATATTTTAACGGTGGGCGGTCTGCTGGCGTGCAGCAACTTTATCACCTTTGTTTTTGTCTTTCACGCAACGGAAGCCGATGTGCGAGGCCCCTGAGTCGTACGCGGTGCCTCTTCTTGCGCTGGGCCGGTAATTGATACAGTAATTGTCGGCGCAGAGGAACGATCCTCCTTTGGTAACACGTTCCCGGGCGTAATTGTTGCCAGGATGGTAACATTGTTCGGGGCCCTGCGGGTTTTTAACGAGGGCGGCGGTTCCGGCTTTCCGGTATGCATCGGCGTCGTACCAATCCGCTGTCCATTCCCAGACGTTGCCGATCATATCATACAGTCCGAAATCGTTGGCCGCATAGCTTTTGACGGGCGCGGTGCCGGGGTGGCCGTCTGACCGCAGGTTAACAGAAGGGAATTTCCCCTGCCAGGTATTGGCCATATAGCGCCCGTTTTCGGTAAATTCGTTGCCCCAGGCATATCTTTTCCCGATAAGCCCGCCACGTGCCGCATACTCCCATTCCGCTTCCGTAGGCAGCCTTTTTCCGGCCCAGGTGGCGTAAGCCTGAGCATCTTCCCAGGCTACATGAACCACGGATGCTCCCATCGCCCTTCCAGGCTGCTGGACGGGCCTTCGATGCTTCCAGCTGGCGCCGGGCACCCATTTCCACCAAACTTCGATATGTTCCATCGGCACGTCTCCCTCCGGCATTTCAAACACCATGGACCCAGGCTGCAGCATGTCAGCAGGCGGTTGTTCCGTTCCCGGGGCAGTTGCTGTTTCAACTCCTCCCAGTCAGGTTTACGCTCCGCAACGGTGATGTACCCGGTGGCATCTATAAAGGCTTTGAATTGCCTGTTGGTGACTTCTGAGCAGTCCATATAGAAGCCGTCCACTTCCACCTGGTGCGCCGGGCGTTCATGGTCATACGCTTCGCTTTCATTAGTGCCCATTGTAAATGTTCCACCTTCCACCAGCACCATATCGGCGGTGCTTCCCGTTCCGGGAACCGGGCAGCAGGACATTTCGCGGCCAGCGTAGGCGGCTGTGGCAATTTGGTCCGGCGTGCGGCCCTGGTTGTTGCAGGCGGCCAGCATCAGGGCCGGGACCCAAAGCAATTTCAGCTGTTTCATGGGATATTTATTCAGGGTTCAGGGTAAATGACGTTCCATTCTTTTTGCATATCGATCAGGTGCCATCCTTTGGCCTTTGCTTCATCCATCGCCTTATCCAGCTTCCCTACATGAGAATGCCGGTCGTAGGCCCATTCGCGGGCACTGTCGGTGTGATGCACGATCATCATGAGCCGGTCTCCGCCGCCCGCAGCGGTCCATTGGAGCATCTGGAGGTCGCCATCGGAGTTTCCGAATGCCGCCACCGGCCTTTTACCGATGGTATGCTGGATGCCTACCGGCTTGCCGGGACCATCGTCAATGAAGCCGACACCGGCCATTTTGCGGATCGAAGGCGTATCGCCATTCAGCTCATACTGCATTTTTACGGCACTGCCGATCACCTGCTCCGGCGGGATGCCATAAGCGGCTTCCGTCCATGGTCTCATGAATTCCGCGCCGCCTCCGGAGACTATATAGGTCTTAAATCCATTATCCTGCAGATAGCGGATCACTTCTATCATCGGTTGGTACGTCATCTTGCGGAAGAGGCGTTGCTTGAGGGGGTGCCTGGCCGTATCGATCCAGTTTTTAACGGATTGTGAGAATTCCTCGGTCGTCATGCCGGCATGAGACCGCATCACGATCTTCAGTATGCCTTTCTCCCCACTTTTCATGACTCCTGCCGGATCGTTGCGAAGTACGGATGCGAAGGGCTCCTCCTTACTCCAGGAGGGGTTACCGGCGGCGAGACGCCTCACCTGGTCCATGGCGAAAAAGAACTGGAAATACGCCGGCTGTTCTGACCAGAGGGTACCGTCATTGTCAAATACGGCGATCCTGTCTGGCCGGGGAACAAACTGCGGGCTGGTTGAATCCGTGACGCGGGCCACGAAATCAATATGGCGGATTTAGAGGGGCCGTCGTTCCAGGAAGGGAGCGGTAACCCGGCTTGCGGTGCCGTCGTCACGGGATCAGCGCCTGCGCCCTTATTACCGGGCGCACCACTATTACAGGCCATAATAAAGAAACTAAAGGCAACAACCGACAAATTTGTTATAGGATTCATGAGCATTCACATTTAATTCAGTCAATATTCCCTGTGGCGTGGCCGGTGGGCGCGCTGCAGGAGGGGCATCTGAAGATTGCTGAATATGCTCGGGAAGGCGGGTTAACAGAGATAATAACAACATCGCCATGATTTTGTTTAATAACATGAAGCATCTCCTTCAAAAAGGAAAAGTTGAAGACCCGCTAAATTATTTGAACAATAACAGCCCGATGTTGTTCTATTCTTTAACCACCTCTCTACTGCCGGTTCCGGCAGCGCAGTCCATAGCACATTAGCATCATCAGGGAAAATGCCGCCGCTATTACGGGGCCTGAAACTGTGAACATCTAAAACAGATAGCACTATGGCACAAACTTCCTTGATCCCATTGCTCCGAAGAAGCGTCTTTGGCAGTGGCTTATCCCTGCTATTGGCAAGTGGTGCAGTTTATGCACAGCAGAAGCCCAACATTCTCGTCATTTTCGGGGACGACATCGGCACCACCAACATCAGCGCTTATAGCGACGGCCTGATGGGGTATATGACTCCGAACATCGATCGCATCGCAAACGAAGGAATACGGTTCCTGCATTATTATGGAGAGCAAAGCTGCACAGCAGGCCGGGCGGCATTCCTCACCGGGCAACATGGTATCCGTACGGGGCTTACTAAAGTGGGTTACCCGGGCGCGCCAATGGGCATGAGCCAGAAAGACCCATCTATCGGCGGACTGATCAAAAACCTGGGGTATGTGAGCGGGCAATTCGGCAAAAACCACGTAGGTGACCGGAATGAGAACCTACCTACGGTGAATGGGTTCGATGAATTCTTCGGCAACCTGTATCACCTCAACGCAGAAGAAGAACCTGAACTGCCCGACTATCCGAAAGATCCAAAATTCCTGGCCAAGTTCGGCCCGCGCGGCGTATTGCGCTGCACGGCAACCAGTGCGGACGACGGGACTGTGGATCCCCGTTTTGGCAGGATCGGCAAACAGAAAATAGAAGATACCGGCCCGCTGACGAAGAAAAGAATGGAGACGGTAGATGAAGAAACCCTCAATGCCGCGATCGATTTTATCAAACGGCAGCACTCCGCAGGCAAACCTTTCTTCTGTTGGTGGAATAGTACCAGAATGCACCTGCGCACACACGTAAAGCAGTCTAACCGCGGTAAGTTCGAACATGGTACGAGTGAGTATATTGACGGCATGATTGAGCATGATGCTCAGGTAGGCATAATGCTTAAAGCGCTGGATGAATTGGGTATCGCCAATAATACGATCGTGGTGTACACCACAGACAACGGCCCGCATGCCAATACCGGCCCGATGGCGCTACCACGGCATTCCGCAGTGAAAAGAATACGAACTGGGAAGGGGCATTCAGAGTACCATGCGTTGTGCGGTGGCCCGGCGTTATTAAGCCTGGACAGGTCACTAATGAGATCATGAGCCACAACGACTGGATGCCAACATTGTGCGCCATCGCTGGTGAGCCTGATATAGTAGGCAAGTTGCAGAAAGGCTACAACGCCAATGGCAAATCGTACAAAGTACATTTGGACGGCTTCGACCAATCTGCGTTCCTACGGGGAACGACGCCCAAGAGTGCCAGAAACAAATTCCTGTATTCGGATGATGACGGCCTGTTGGTAGGTATGCGCCTTGGCCCTTATAAAATGGTTTTCGCCGAGCAGCGTGTACAGGGTACTATGCAAGTATGGGCAGAACCTTTTACGGAACTTCGATTACAAAAGATGTTCAATCTTTATATGGACCCCTTCGAACGGGCTGACATTACCTCAAACACCTATTGGGATTGGATCATGGACCATGTCTACATCGCTTACTACGCTATTGCCGAAGTAGGGGAATTTGCAGAATCCTTAAAAACTTTCCCTCCTCGCTCCATCCCGCCGAGCTTCAGTCCGCAGAACCTTGTTAAGGATGCGATCAAGGAGATTCAAACAGACAAAGAAATAAGAAAAGTGATGAAAGGTGACTAAAAGCAGGGATTAATACAGGGAACAGTGAATGTTCGAAACAAACGAAAGGAGGGGTCGCCCTCCTTTCTTCATTCATAACATCTCACGGCGCAGATAGCGGCCGGCACTTCGGCGGAAGGATGGTCTACTTCAATAACGAGCCCTGACGTACGGACCGGCTTTTCCAGTTCCAGCAGGTTGAAAGCCTGGTAATTGTCCGTCCGCTCCACCAGGATGTTCCCGGCATCGTCCTTAACGCGGAAGCTTCTTACGCAGAAAGGCATGACGGTCTCGGGGTGCGTCATCAGGACGGACTCCATGGGATGGTCGTAATCCGCGTCAAAGAAAAGTTCGATGCGCCGGATGTCTTTCGGCTCATTCCAGGTCAATGTCAGTGCCGGAGCCGCATCGCTCCAATCGGCCACCCAGGCATTAGGCTGCGCAACCGGGCGCTCTACCCCATTGATGACGTTGGCGGCAGAAAAAGGCCCAGCCCATCGTTTACTTTAAAATCGAGGTTGTGCCCTTCCGGCCGGCGCTGTGGGCACCAGAATTCGAATGCGTCCATCCCGATATCTTCCGGCGGGGCCTGTTTTCCATAGTTGGATACCGCTTTATTGACGGTATTGAACACCGACAGCATACCCGTAACGCGCTTATCCGTGTAGTGCAACTGAACGTCGGGGTTACGGAAGAAAGTAACGAAAGCATAACATGGTTCCCGTAATTCGGTATCGAACTGCAGCTGCAAACAATTGCGGCCAGGCTGCAGTGTGAGTGTTTGCTGCGCCAGCGTTACATCCGGCGTATGATTGCCGCTTTTGCCGCTAATGCGCAGTTCTATTTCAAGATTGGTATTGGTTAGGGATTCGGCATGAAAGGCCAGCGCAGGTATCTTACCGGCCGGCAACGGCACCATCTGCGCCACGGAGATATCCAGCGGTTTGAGGAATGGCTTGCCGGGAAATTCTTTAAACAACAACTCGCTGCTGGCGGTGATAGCCGCCTGGCCGGCAAGGTCATGGGCTGCGTCGTAGCGTAGTCCCGGAATGTATTGACCTGACTGGAGGAGCCGCTGTTGCAGTGTATGGATTTCCTCCTGATGAATGATTCCTGCGGGCAACAATCCTTTCTCCTTACAAAGTACCGCCGCCATGGCCGCCGCCTGTGTTACGTGTGCGGAAGTGGCCATTACGCGCGTTGAGCCATACGCCACATGAGATGCGCTGATCGTTCTGCCGCCCAGGAAGAGGTTGGAGATATTGCGGCTGTACAGGCAGCGGTACGGAATCTGGTAGACCCCTTGCTGTGCCATTGATTACAGCCGGGCTTTTCACTGAAGACGCCGTCTGCAGGGTGCAGATCGATCGACCAGCCGCCGAAGGCCACCGCATCGGCATGTTCGCGCTGCTCCACCACATCCTGTTGGATCAGCATATAATCCCCTTCGAAACGGCGGCTTTCGCGTTTGCCGGGGATCATGCCCACCCATTCCAGCGTGAGGTTCGCGGCTTCAGGAATTCGCCTGAGTTCTTGATGTGGTTCCAAACGCCATATACCACTTTCCAAAGCTCCCATTTGATCGTTTCAGTATCATGTACCGTATCCAGACGGCCGCCATATTCTATCCACCATAACTTGCAACCGTATTCTTTTGCGTTAAAACTGCGGAATCGTGGAACTTTGGTGATGTCATCGAGCGCGAAGGCCGGGGGCGTAAAGTTGACGGGCCGGCCGGCGTCTTTACTGTAAAAGTAAAGGCTGTGGCCCAGGAGCTCCCCGTATTCTTCCGTTGGCGCAAACAGTTCACCGAATTCTTCTTTCTTCTCCGCGCCCATTCTGAATGCGGCGCCGGCTAGAAAGCCCACTACGCCGTCGCCCGAGGCATCGATGAATAGCGGGGCATTCAGGATATATTCTGTTTGATTCTGGCTGCAAAACGCACGTAGGGCGCTGATGGTGTTGGCGTCCCGCTTTTCTACCTGGTATACGGTCGTATTGAGCAGTAAGGTGATATTGGGCTCCTGCGAAACTTTATCGAGGAGGATCATGTCGAAAATAACCGGGTTGCCTTCGGGGTTACGATAGGTGTTTTCCACGAGGATTTCATCTACCACACCTCCTTCCCGGGCCCAGCGGTTATTATTGCCCATATGCGATGTGGCGCCAAGGATCCAGAGGCGCACCTCGCTGCTGGCATTGCCGCCGAGAACGGGACGGTCTTGCACGAGCACGATTTTCAGTCCCTGCCGTGCGGCGGTGATGGCGGCGCATACACCGGAAAGGCCGCCGCCGGTGATCACCAGGTCAACAACAATGTTCTTTTCCGGAAAGTTACGCGCTCCGGCTGCATCTTGCTTGATCATTATCTGTTATTTATTTGCCTAAGGTTATTTTTTTCACTATTGACGATCGTGCCATCCCTCCTTTCCAGCGTCAGCCAGCATTGACGGTGGCCGCCTGTTCCAGTGGAACGGTAAATTCGAAAGGATACCCGGTATCTCGGATTACCGACTCCACTCCTGCCGCACTTGTGTAATGAAGCTGAACGTTTCGCCACCGGTTATCGTCATCTTCCAGGTAAACGAAGAGCCGCTGGCCATACGCGCCCAGCCTGAGCAGCATGGCTTTTGCGTTTCCATCCGAGATTTCCCCATAATCCTTACCCGTTGCTGCCGTCCGCGCCAATATTCTATCCTGGAATTGTACGACCGGGGAAACATTCTCTATCACCAGCGCGGCAATGCCATTGGGAGCCACAGTGCATTCGAAAACACCCTGCTGCATGCCGCCTGCCGTGCCGCCGTTAAGCGATCTTACTTTGCTGGCTGATGTCATTTTTACCAGCGAGGGATTAAGCGTGATCCGCGTGCGGACGGTCTCCCTGCTTTGATTGGTGAACGCGAGGTACAGCCGGTTTCCTTTCCGCGCAGCGATGTAATTCACTTCGCGGCTGGTACTGGTCAGTAACTTAGCGGGCATCCATAATTGCACACCTTTTTCGCCGTAAAACCCTCCGGGAGCACTGCCATACATTTTATTCTGCAGATAGGCATATCCTTCGATATACTCTGCCGGGAAGTCTATCTGCCCTTTGCTACGTACAAACGCATCCGTAACGAGGTAATCGATCAGCATAGATGCCATGGGCAGGATATGATTGTAGTGAAAGGAATTGACGCTTTGCGCTTTGTGCCCGTGCAGGGAAAGTCTTGCTGTTCGTATGCTGTCGTTCTTTCCGTATTGACATGATAACCCGGGAAGTTGCGGTACCGGCCGATAGTGGCCGCCTTCGCGACGTTCATCAAAAATGTATCTTTTGCATAATAACCGATCCGCAGCATCCAGGGTGCGAAATTGGTCATAAAGATGCCCCGGTGGCCGGTGGAGGTGCCAGAAGATTCGGGTGTAAGTCCGGTTTCGGAAGGCGCCATGCCGGCGCATTTTCTTCCGGATAGTACATCTGCGCGTGCCCTTTGGAACGGAGGTACCAATACATCGGCGCTTTACCACCTTTGTTCACGGTAACGAGGCTATCGGGGATCTTCGGCGCCATCCAGGTGAACATCGTATAATGGCGGGCGCCGGCAACGGCGGCATCGAGGAATGACTGGTCGCCGGTAAGCTCGTAGAGTTGCGACAATTCTATCCAGCGATTGGTGAACGCGGGCCAGAAGAAGAAACTGCCTGCGAACGGGTCGTTAAAGGCCGTCTGCGGCTGGTCTACCCTGCTACGAAGATAAGCCCTTGCCCTGGAGACCGCGGCAGCCAGGTAATACTGATCACCGGTGGCTTTATACAAATGCATGGCATTGATCCAGCTGGCACCGTCTTCTTTTACATCCAGGTTCCGGACGCGGGCCATTTTATATTCCTTCTCCATCAGACGGAGATAAACAGGATTCGATTTTCCAAACACGCTGTACAAGGCTCCCAACTCTGATAAAGGAGCTACGGGCCCTTTCAGCCTCCTCGACGGGCTTTGAATCTTTTGCAGGCTATCCAGGCTGAAAAGGAATTTCTCGCGGCTGAGCATGAATTCCATGAGCGGGTAGGCCCGCTTCTCGAACATCACGGCATCGTCGCGGACGATCGACAACTCCAGTGGATTAAGGCTGGAAACGTTTTCACTGCGCCCGGCACATCCGTTGAATAGGCAAACCCTTTCAGGCTGTCTATAAACCAGGCGTAATGCGTCATGGCGTAGGCGGTCATGTTATCGAGGACGGTATTGAGCGAGGCGATATCGTTGCGGCGGTAATCCCGGAAACCGAAGACCTGCTCCGCGATAAATTGGTAAGTATGTGTAATATCCCTGGGTTCGGCAACCAGCTGCATTGAAAACCGGAACGTGTCTCCTGCTTCATTTTGGAACCGTACCCGCCGGGGATGGGCGCATATAACTGAGGCTGAAGCCTCCCTTGCTCATTGCGGACCGAGATCCCGAATCGACTGTTCGGCAGCATCGGCAGCGGTTGAAAAGGCAGATGCTCAGGCGCTGCGAGGACGCCCAGCGTGCTCTTTCCATCATAAACCATGGTGGTGGGCACCGGCGTCATGAAAGCCGGTGTCAGGTAAGCGGCATCGGGTATTCGGCGCTCCTGCCAGATCAGCGGCTGCCATATTTCCATCACATCACTGAGGGTAAAGCGAGGCGCACCTTCGTACCCCACGCTATAAAACCCGTCTTTCGCAGGCTTGAAGGAAAAATGCAAAATGGGAAATGGTTTAGCGGACGTTACCACATATGCCTGGAGCTCGTCAGTGGGGAAACTAAAGAAGACGGTATCGCCCTGCCGCCGGGTGGCGTTAGCTTTCAACAGCTTGCTGATGCCTGCGTTAAATATATTTGCGGTACGCCATTCGTCCGGGCGGCGCAGGATGCGATCGTCGAACCCATCGCCCGCCATGGCTGCGCCTATCTTTTTCTGAACAAAGTCTGCCCGGCTGCTGTCTGACACCTTCCAGGTAAGTACATTGTACTCGACGTTTTTAATACCGGCCGGCTTCAGTGCCATTGCGGGATCACGCTCGTTGTATAATATGCGGAATACGGGAAGGAACGTGTAGGTTTTTCCGGCAGCAGTGATCTCGATCCCTTTCTCTGCGGAAGGTACACGTACCTGCGCCTGCGACACGAGGTTCATCAGTAAAAGACAGGCGAAGAGTCGTGGAAGTCCGTTTTTCATAAAGTGTAAATCTGCTCGTTCTCAAATGTACTACGGTACCCGCTGCCCAGTGCTGGCACAAGGTGAGAAATCCCACTGGGAACATTCCCAATTTGTGGGAGCATTCCCAAAATATTGTTATCTCGATGCCGGAGCCTCAGGCGTACCTTTCACCAGGATTCTCCCGGGAATAATACTGTCTGGTCATACTTCCCGGGATGCTGCGTAATATCTATTTCCTGGCCAGGACCCAGTATGGCTTTCTTATCCGCTTTTTGGGAAGAAAGCCGGATGGTGACTGAATGTTCCCCCTCTGGCAAGGTAAACAGCTGATGCTGTCCGCGGTACCGGTTATTGCAATAGTTATTGAAACGGTTAACAGGCAGGCTGTCTCCGGCGCGTAACCGATATACCTGCGTACCCGGTACCAGTGGAGGTACCGCCTGCATAGGGCGGCCATCTACTTCAATAGAGATTTGTCCTGCTTCCGGGCCACCGATATCGAAAATACCGAACCCTGTTCCTTTAAACCGAAAACTAAAGGAAGCTCCCGGAGTAGCCGCTTTTTCAACCGTTGCGAACCAGGGCGCGAACTGCGGCATGGCTACCTGCTCCCAGTCTCCGCTGAATACCGCGATGTCTCGGGGCGTATACATACCGGCATCCGACCAGTTATCCGAGAATAATGGCGCTGGCAATACCCGCTGCGGTTTGCCTTTTGGCATTCTTTTCATTTTTTCCAGCCCACGGGCAACCGCAGCGGCATATAGATTCCCGCCGGCCTGCAGGGGATGAACGCCGTCAAGGGAAAAGAGCATATGCCCGGATGTGTCATATGCGTTGCCTTTCCATAACAGGGTCCCCAGCTGCTCACGTTTCGCCGCCTCTATTCCCAGGTGAACAGAGGGTAAATTATAGTGTTCCGCCACCCGTTCCAGTCCTTGAATAGAAGGCGGAACATCGCCTGCGGCGTATACCTTCGTCTGTGCACCGGTAATCGTGTAAATCAGGCAAGCTTCCGCTCCCCGCTTAATGCCTGCCGTACGATTCCTTCCATCCCCTCAGCATAAGCGCCATTTACGGCAAATTCGACGAAGATGAGATCGGGCTGGTATTGTAACAACTGCTCCCGGATGCGGCAGGCACCGAGATCCGTCCCGGTACCGGACACGCCCGCGTTCAACGCTTTAATATCGTTGTGCGGGAACATCGCCTGGAGGTATCGCAATACCTGCGGCCGGTACCCTGCGTTGCCCTGGGTGATACTGCCGCCAATGAACCCTACTTTCAGCGGCTTCCCGGCCTTAGCTTTCGCAAAGAACATGGGAAGCCCTCCCGGGGAATGCATTCGGCTTCATCGCTGAAACTGCCTGTATCCACGAGCGGGGTAGTCGGCGCAACCTGGAAATACAAAGGCGAGGCGCCGGCCTGCGAGGCAGCGATCAGGTCGCTATTGCTTTGTGCAAACCCGGATTTGCCTAAAAAAATCCCATCAGGCTGATGGCAATTACCGGCTTTATCATAAATGCAGTTGCTTTATGAAAACCCGTCCTTCCCGCGTGGTGACCGTCACATTAAGGTTCGCCGCCTCGTTTGTCTCCAGCGGACGGAAGGACCATTCGAACGGGTATGCGGTCAGGATAGTTTCCTGGTGATTCATGGAGACCGTCACCCGGGCGCCGGGAGACAGGGTGGATTCGAGGTAGCCGTAAATCGCGTCCCAGCCGAAGGGCGTCCGGATGCGGAAAACGAAGCATTTCCCGATCCCGGGGCCAAAATCCGTCTGTTGCATGCCCGACTTTAATGTTTGCACTTTAGAGCGCGGGGACTTTTTATCCTTCAACGGGAAACTAATCGCTACGAATTGTTTGGCTGGAACAGATATGGTAACACTCCTATCTTTGACTGGACTATTCACCGGTGCTGCGTTTGCGCCGCCATACAAGGCTGCAGTGGTGTTAGCAGATACAGGCACCTGTTCACCCAGCGTTACCTGCGAGGTTATGAGCGCATCTGCTTCGCTATTTAACAATATCCAGAAGCGCTTATCAGAAATTGCCGTCACATAGTTCAGGTCTGTATGACCGACCGTCACAAGCCCCGTTTCATCCAGAGGTTGACGTCTTCATCATCCATCACCGTTCCTTTACCGCCTCCGTAAATGCGGTTATTGAACCACACGAAACCGTCCTGTTTAACGAAAGGGAAACGGACTTTACCATCGCTCCGCTGTTGTATTTCAGTTACGAGGTAATCCATTGTGAATGCAAGATGCGGCGGGATGTGATGGTAATAAATAGAACTGACGTCCGGCCCTATGTATGGAAAACCGGGCTGCATGGTGATATCCTGGAACCCAGGAGCATAGTACCCCGGGTAATTCGTAAAGCGCCCAATCACAGCGTTGCGCGCATAGGTCTCATAAATCTTGCGGGGCGTTGCTGATATAGCCGCAACAGATGCGGCGCCCAGCTGCTCATATAGACATGCCGCACCGCCTTACCGGGATCGAAGAATGTGTAAGGTTGCTCGAAGCCAAGCCCGACCGGAGACACCAGCGCCTGGGAACCTGTTTCTCCTTTACGTCTCCCGGTTTCCGCGGAAAGCCGAGCCGGTACTTTTCCCCTCCTTTCCACCACATAGTCGTATTGCCTTCAAAGGTATTGCCGGGATGAATGGTCTGCAAAGTATCCTGAACAGCCGGAAAACTACGGACTCCTGCGATAGTATGGAAGGCGGCGGACTCAGCCGCATCGAGGTAAGCCTTGTTGCCGGTGGCGTCGTACAGATCGGTCAGATCCCACCAGTTGGCGTAGAACGAAGTATTGTAAAAGGGTTGTTTGCTGAGGGGGATTGTCTTTGTTCCGTACACCTCGTTTTTCACAAACATATCCGCATGAAGGATGGCTGAATCCAGCCATTTCCGTTGCCCTGTCAGCCGCCACGCCGCAAGCTCCTGCGACCAGGAAGGAACGGACACCGAATAACCGCTTGCTTCACGAACTTTACCATCCGGCAGCGCGATACTTTTGAGCCAGGGTTGGCTTCTCCCAGCAAATGGTGCAACCCATCGAAATAGGCGGTCGTAAATTGTGAATTATACGGGCTTAGTGTCCCGGCCTTTTTACTCATCCCGGCCTGTGCCCAACGGAATCCGCCGCGGCTTAATGTATATTCGATCACCGGAAGGGCGCGGCTGACGAAGAGCGCTTCGTCCCGCTGTAAGACTGCAGCGGCTATTACGGCCAGCGGGGCGGCCTGTACGACGGTCGGGGCGGCTTTGGGATCAGCTTCGATATCATAAAATCCTTTCATGGTAGGCGCCCATCCGGCGGCTTCATCATTTTGAATGAGATCGATGATATTGAACATCGTTTCTGTGAGCGACAATTGCTGCCGCCGGTAATCCCGGACGCCATACACGCTGTCGGACACATATTCCAGCGCCGCATTCCAGCCCGGGGCGGCGCCAATACTGAATGAGCGGCTGAGCGCCTCCCTGCTTTCAGGCGCCCGTCCTTCAACCCCGGTACCGGTGAAAATACCACCGGTTGAATTTCGTTACGCTCGCTCTGCATACCGAATCCCATGACAGACGTTCCCGCCATGGCCCAGTCGAGCGGGAATCCATCAGCGGTACCGGCAACGAACAATGCTATTCCCCTTGCTTCCTTTCCGTGATGGAAACGGGTTGAGGCATCATGGCGCTTGGCAGCATCATTGGTTGTTCAGGGATGCGCTGGTACTGGAACATGGGCGGCAACTGTACATTGGAGACCGCGTTGCGCGGAGCACCATTAAAAGCGGTTACCGCCAGGCTATAATATGCAGGTTTCGCCGCAACGAAATGCAGATCCAGCCGGAAATGCCTGTGCCCGGGCATCAGCGACCATATGCCGCGGATCTCCTGCGCATCAGCAGACCGATAGATAACTTCAAGGCGGCCATGACCGGCTGGCTTTACCGCCACCGCACAAAAGGCCGTCAGCTTGCCGGAGAGGTAAGGATTACGGAGGTTATCCGGTTCCATGATCGTATAAGACTTGCCTTTGCACAGAAAGGTGCTGTAGCCCATGGAACCATTCCATCCCGGGAAGAACCCACCGAAGGTCATCTGGGGATCGCCGGCTGAGAGCAGCAATATGCGATGCTCTTCTTCCAGATCAGGAGATACTCCCAGCGCCCGTTTTGTTTTATGGCCGTCCGCGCGTAGAAATAATCACCTTTTCTCCATTCCAGTTTCAGGTGATCGTTTTCCAATGAAGCGGCCACCGGCGTTTCCAGGGCACTTTCGCTACGGGGAGTTTGGGATACGGTACTTGTGGGGGCTGAATGGTGGCATGAACAGTTTTGTAGGGGAAGTTTCTGTCGTATTTGGGTTGATGTTATCGGCAGTAAGGAAGACGGCATCCACCCTGGCGAAATTACCGCGGCTGTCCCGAAGCTGGATCACGTTTTCACCGGCTTCCAGTTGTGCCGTGCCCACTTTTTCCCAGTAGTAACCGTCTTTCCCATGTTGACCGGCTTCATGCACCATCGGTATGTCGTTGAGCAACACCCGGAACAGGCGCGTACCGGGCCTGTCTTGCGGATAGTCGGCTGTTCTGGCCCAGACGGCGTAGGCGCCTGGTTCGGCCACCTTAATAACAGTCAGTGCGTCGGCTGCTTTCACCTGACCGGATATCACGCGTAATATCTGGTGATTGGAGACTTGTTGTCCCGGAGGCTTCTCGACGATCCAGCCCCTTTAATCCGGAAATCTTCGGCCTCTACCATGTAACTCTTCTGCGCCTTTACGGGCACAACAACGGTTACGCACATTAATATGCATATCAAAATTAACTTCATGACAATTGGACTGGTTGACGATTATTTCCTCACATCAATTTCCACCACCCGGATACCGAAAGGTTTTATCTGAACCAGGAAATCAGTTCCCGCACGCACCGGTGTAACCGGCACAGCGTCGTAGTTAACGCGAAGCGTAGTCTGTAAGGCCTCGTCGTCATTATTCAATAATATCAGGAATAACTTTTTATTGTCAGTACTGATCGCACAGTAATAATCGAGGTAAGGATTATCGGAATAGATCAATCCCTGTCGGATCAACAATTGCGCCGATGTGCCATTCACTTTTCCGGGTGCGAAGCCGTAAGACTGATGCGGCCCGACTTTCGGCGTGATGAATCCCCTGTGGAAAACTACTTTACCGCCAGAACGCATTTCTGCTTCCGCTAACAGGTAATCCGTGATCCACCCGATCTGCCACCACGCATGATGCGGATAAGGCCCGGCGCCTTTATTCATGACATCCCAATAGTAGGAGGCCACACCCGTTGCCTGATCCACGAATGCATCGCGCCCCAGGGCGGCGGCACGAGCCATGTTTAGGAACAAGGAATCCTTCGTGAGGGTGAACATCCGCACGAACAGCCCGGCGTGACTGGCAAGCAGAATTGGGCCGCGGTAGTTGGCGCTCCCGAAAGTACCACCGTGCTCGAAGCTTAACCCTGCCTGACTGATCTCCCAGTCTTTCCGCTGCACTCCCTGTACCGTTTTCATCCTGTTGTCAGGGATAGGATGGGTAAAGATGGAAGTGGTATATAGTCTTGCCGTTTTGATGGCGGCGTCGCGATACTTTTTATCGCCAGTTGCATCGAAAAGCTCCAGCAATGCCTGTGCGCTTTGGGCAGTTGCGAAATCAGGGGCGAAGCGCGTATCGCCGCATACACCCAGGAACCGGCCGGAGTCTACCGCATGCCGCACAAACCAATCCGCTCCTTTACGGGCGGCTGCCAGGTAACGCGGTTCTTTGAGTAACTTATATGCAATGAGCAATCCGTAAAGGTAGGGCGGAGGTCTTCGACTTCCCGGAACATGGGCGCCTGCGTAGCCTGGTCATACGCCACCTGCCATTGGCCGTTTTTATCCATCCAATGCAGCAACCGGTCGGCAGCAGCTGCCACTTCGTTCTTCAACACCGTGTCACCGGGATTGAAGAGTAATATGTTACCGGCGTCCATCAACACATAATAGGTAGTGGCAATAGGCTCCACATATGGCCCCACTCTTCTGTGAAGCGTTTGCTTTTAGATAAATAATATTGCCCGGCGGCAGCACCGTGGAAGAATCCCGGCGCTGTTGTCTGTTGCTGCAGTTTAAAGTTGCGGGCGAAGGAAGCCTGGTCTCTTTCAGCACGCCGTCGTTTGTGATGGCGCTGAGCATCCACATAGCGCCATAGTCGGAGTTTTCATGGCGTCACGTTCTGATCCGTATACGCCGCCGAGATATGCTTGCGCGCCGATCTTCATGCCGTTGAAATCTTCCGTTCTCCATAATGAGGTAGAGTCGTTAGTCAGGTACCGGTGCATTGTCAGGATACGATCTGTCAGCGATCGTTTCGTGCTTTTGATAGCCAGGAATTCGGGGAAACGGTAGATATCATTCACGGCATGCTTGTAGACCGTGTACCAGTCTGCATCCTGCAAAGTGTAACGGAAAGAAAACTCCGCGGTTTGTCCGCGTTGCAGATAAGATCCCTCCTCTCCTAACACAGGATGGTATAAAGTAGGCGTCATTTCTCCTTTTCGGTTCATGAGCGAAAGCCCCAGCCGCCAGGCGGTTTGGGTTTTCACGCTGTCCTTCCAGGGATCGCGGCCCGTCCCCGGCGCGGCGATCACCGCCATCGACACGCGGTTCTTACCTTCAATGAAAGGCGCCAGCGTTGACGCGGCGCGGTCGCGGACGAGGATAGGTCTGTCCGGGATACCCTGCATGTATACCGCTGATTTGATGAAGTCTTTCTCGATCGCATTGCTCTGGTAATATCCGGGTATCCCTGCCCAGGCGAAGCCGTCTTGCGGCCAGCTGGCCAGCGTGGGCGTTGCTATGGAGAAATAGCCGTCTGCTTTGGCGGTCAGCTTTATTGTTACCAGGACATCTGCAGGGAATGCGGGATCCGTTTGCCAGAGAGCCGTGACCGACGCCCGGTTGTTCGATGATGAAAAGGACTGGCCTTTGCCTTCGGGCTTTGCCGCTTCCGGGTAAAAATGTAATGCTTCCCCGGCGGTATTCAGCTGCACGGGGCTGGTCAATTCCTTCCAGAGCGGAATGACGTACTTATAGATACTTTCAGGAAACCGGATGGGCTCTCCTGCGGATTTAGTACCGATTGCGGCTGCTTGTCCGGCTTTCCGGCAGCATAGAGCAATGTATATTCCCCACCCGCATGCGGCAATTGTTGCCAACCGCCATTGCGCTTGATGGAGAGGGCAGACAGCGCGAGTCCTTTGCCGGAAGGTTTCCATTCCAGCCGCAAGGCGCTGCTCTCCAGTTTCACAGCGGTTTGCGCGGTTACGTTGCCTGTAAACAGGGCGCAAACGGCCCAGCAGAGGATAAATTTCCTGTTAAGCTTCATGTTTCGATTTTTGCATCGATGCCCTGAGCGGAACGAGGGCCATCAGGAGAATAATAGTAGCGATGGCCGCGACCAGCGTAGCGCTGCCGGCGGCGAAGAAACAAAGAATGTACATCAGTACTGCGATAAACGCCAGGAAAAAGAGATTACTTTCAGCCCGAAAATATTCTGTTGGCGGATGGCAGCGGCCTCTTCCGGATCGGTCGTTTTCGTCTCTACTTTGCGTTTCGCCCTTACCTGCAGCAGGTGTAGATATTCCTCGCTAATACCACCTTTCCACCGGGCATAGATTTCGAACACCAGCAGCATCAGGAACGGGAGGCCTACGCCCAGTAGCATCTCATCGGCACGATTAAGGCGCACATCCGCTGTAAATGGCAGCACTATTTTGAATACCAGGTTGGCCGCCAGGCTGATCCCGGTGATCCAGAGAGTCGCGGTGCCGGAGAGCCGCTTCGAGAAAAGGGCCCAGATCGGCGGAGCAAGTAACGGGCCACCGGTGACAGCGGCAATGCTTAGCGTGAATTCCACGATGCCGCCAATGTAGGGAACGATCAGTGCGATGGCGATCATCCCCAGCCCAAAGCACCAGGACGATAGCCGCGCTACGGACATCAGCTTCTTATCTGACGCGGCAGGATTGATGCGCCCTTTGTAAATGTCATTGGTAAACACGGCAGACACTACATTAAGCGCCGTATTGGCCGACGCTGAAGTTGAAAAGTACATGCCGGTGAGGATCAGCCCCATGAGGCCGGCAGGCAGCACGTGCTTGCAGACCAGCAGGTACGCATTTTCCGTGTCTGCGCCCTGCAATGAGGGGTCGATCAGTTTATACAACATGGGCGGCAGCATCCAGAGCACAGGGCTGATGATATACAGCCCTGCGAACAGGTAGGCTACTTTCGACGCTGATTTGGGCGTATCCACGCTCGTATAGCGCTGCACAAAAGTCCAGTTGCCGCCGATATAGAAAATATGATACAAAGCGAAAGCGAAAATGAAGCCCCAGGAATACTCTCCATTCACCACATCAAAAAATCCTTCCGGCGAGAAATGCAGGAACTGCTGCACGCCTCCCGCCGCGTCGAACGCCAGCGGTATAATGATCAGCACAGCGGCCGTGAGGATCACAAACTGGAGAATATCCGTCACCATCACCGCCCATAAGCCACCAACGGCGGTATACGCGATCATCAGCAAACCTAACACCACTGTACCGGGCATCAACGGAAACCCGAGCGACGAGCTTACCAGCCGGGCCACTGAATACAACACCGAGCCTTTGATGAGTAACGACACGATCATGAAAATGTAGATATAAGACTGCTGCACGCCCGCCCCAGCCGTTCGCGGATGAACTCCGCCGCGGTGAGGTTGCCGGTTGCCTTCCACTTTGGGGCGAGGTACAACCCCGTCACCAGGCCGCCGATGCACATGGTCCACTGGATGGTTACGGCCACCCAGCCGTATTTATACGCGATGGAGCCCCAGGCCACGAATGTACCTGCTGAAAAGAAGCTCATAAACAGCGAAAGACCGCCAATGAACCAGGGTACAGCTTCACCTGCCGCAAAAAAGGATTTCAGGTTACGGCCCGTCCGCGAAAAGGAAAAGCCGACCAGCATGATAAATACCGAGAATACTACAATTACAGATGTGTCGATCGCAACGTTCATGTGTCTGCTAGGGAGTAATGGTTAATGTAATTTCGCGCGTCAGCCGCTTTTCACCGTTATAGCGCACCGCAGAAGCATCGAACACCACTTTGTAGGTGCCGGGCTTTTTAAATGCGTAGCTATAACCATCCAGCACCGTGCTGATGTTTTTCAGCGCCGTTCCCACGTCGGGCACCATTTGCCAGGGATTGAAGCCCTTGCTGATCACCCAGTCTTCATTATCAGCCACGGTGGCACTACTGTTAGAGAGCAACAACTGCGCAGAAGTAATGGTCCAGGTACGGACAGGATTCTTGAAATCCACCGCCTGCCACCCGCCGGTGCTCATAACGGCCAGCGGCGTCACGATGCCCTCGTCCGATACATTGGTAGCGCTAAAGGTACGGATGGCCCAGAGGTTTTGTCCTTCTGGCTTTTTATAATCGGTATACCGGAACGCGACATATATCAATGCCGAATCCTTCAACGGCCTGGTAAACTCCTTAAGACTTATCACTCCAGACGGGGTGTTATCTGCACCTGTGGAGAACGTTGCGCGGTCGCTGAGGTCCGTCCAGGTGGCAGCTTCTACGTCGGCAATAGTGGCCTTTCCGTTAAAATTATTGGACACCATCAGCTGCAGGTTGGGATAAATAAGACCACTGCGTACCAACGTCGAGAATTCTACCCGAAGGTCATTGGCCGCGCTGGTTCTTTTTCTGAACTCGTAATTATGTCCCGGTTCGCCGGAAAAGAAGGTGATATTATCCGGATTGCCTTTGAAAGTAAACCGCACGGTATCGCCTGCTTTATATGTCAGGGACGCCGTTTGTACTTCGAAATCCGGCATTTCCACCTTATCCTTTTGGCAGGCCGCCAGCGCCATGGTTGCGGCTAAAGTATATAAAACCTTTCGCATGATTTACCAATTCGGATTTTGGATGATGAGATGGTTGACAGTGATCTCTGTGTTCGGGATGGGGAACACGAGATTCCGGGCGGTGACGTTTTTTGCGGCGTTGGCTGCATAACGCCAGGCAGACGGTGCGTTGGTGGTAATATCTGCTATGAGCGACTGCATCTTCGACAGATACAATCCCCAGCGGATCAGGTCGTGTTTGCGCATGCCTTCAAATGCCAGTTCACGTGCGCGCTCGTCCTGCAGAAACGCCAGGAAATCTTGCTTGCCCATTCCTGCCGGCGCGTCTGCATCAGCATCAGGTACATCCACCGCCTTACCATAGCCTCTCCGCCGCACTTCATTCAGCGCCTTGTACGCAGCCGCATTAGGCCCGCCATTTACTTCGTTCTCCGCTTCCGCTTTCATCAGCAGTACGTCTGCGTACCGGATAACCGGGAAGTTTGTAGAATTATAAGTCCGGTTTTTGGGCGTGGCCGTTTCATATTCCCGGCGCCACTTGCCTATGGTACGTTCGTAAACCTGCGTGCCCGTGTAGAACGATTTTGTGGTAACGCTGTTAGCCGTCACATATTTATAGGGGCAATGGCCCAGTCGCGGCGCAAATCCAGGGGTCATACATATTGAACATCCTGCCTGTCGGGTGAATTCCGCCGCCGCTGTAACCGATCTTATCGTCCGGGCACTCCAGCCCATTTTCGATACCAACGGCGCCTGCCAGCTGCGTGCTGCCCAGCTGATTACCGAACATGCCGATTTCCCAAAGGCATTCCTGCAGGTCATACTTATCCTGCGAATGATTGATGAAAATCTGGCTATAATCCGGGTTAAGGGAATGACGGCCGGAAGCGATTACGCTGTCAGCGTAATCCAGCGCTTCCTTATAGCGCTCTGTTTCCTTCAGCGGCTCTCCCGCCATGGTGAGGAATACCCTTGCGAGGATCGCCTGCACAGCCGTCTTGGTTACGGTTTCATTATAGGTATAGTTGCTGATGTCACTCACGAGTGTTTCCGCTTCCTGCATGTCCTTGACGATCTGCGTGTAGACCGCTTTTACGGAGGAGCGAGCCAGGTATCCGTCGTTGGGAGATTTCGTGGATGTGAGCTTTAACGGAACTCCACCGAAATTATCCACCAGCAGAAAGTAAAAATAAGCCCGCAGAAACAGCGCCTCTCCCTGATCATGCCGCGCTTTGTTTCGTCCATCTTCGGTTTGTCGATATTCTCGAGCAACAGATTGGCCCTGTCGATGCCCTGGTAGGCCGTCTCCCAGAAACGCCCTACGTCAAGCTGCCCTGCGTCAAATTCCATTACCTTAATATTGTTAATGGTAATGTTCTTATAGAATGATTCGTCGCTGATAGCAAGATAGCTAAACAACCCGCGGGAATACATCCTGCCGAAATTATCGATCAGCCGGTTGTACACACCATTCAGCGCCCGCCGGAGATCGGCTTCCGTATTGTAATAGTTGTCCGGTGTCACAAAATCTTCCGGCTCGGTTTCCAGGAACTTGCTGCAACCCGAAAAGGTAGCTGATGCAAGTAATAGTATGAAAAGAATGCGTTTCATTTGTAATGATTTCATTCGTTATAAAGTAAGGTCCAGTCCCACAGTGAGCGTCCGCGCTTTAGGATAAGCCGACCAGTCGAAGCCCGGCGTCAGGGCGGAGTGGCGCACGGACACTTCGGGGTCCAGGCCGCTGTAGTTCGTCCAGGTATTAAGGTTTTGCGCGGCGGCATATATCCGCAGCGACTTTATCTTCGCCCTGCGCATAAGGCTTTGGGGCAGCGTGTACCCCAGGGCCACAGTCTTGAGCCGCAGGTAGGAACCGTCTTCGATAGTACGGGAGGAATAGACCTGCGGGCCTTGTCCGCCTACACGGTACAGCTCGTTGGTCTGGTTCTCCGGCGTCCAGCGGTTCTCGAAGGATTTGAACATATTCAGGTAATTCCTCACTACATCTCCGCCTTCGAATTCGATCCGGTTGGCATTGAGAATATCGTTCCCGTAGCTCCACTGGAAGAAAACGTTCAGGTCAAATCCGCCATAGGTGAAGTTGTTGGAGAAACCTCCAACATGCTTCGGATTGGGATTACCGATGATGGTCAGGTCGTTGTTGTCTACCTGCCCGTCGTTGTTGATGTCCTTATACTTAATATGCCCGGGCGTGATATTGGCGCGGGGCATGGTGTTATTCGGCACATCGTCTCTCAGCACATAGGAGCCGTTTGGCAGCTTGTTGAAGTCGCTGTATTGGTACACACCGTCAAACAGGAAACCATAAAACTGAGCGATAGGCTGGCCGGGAATAGCAATATAAGGGAATGCATTGTTGAAGTTGCCCCACGTAATGCGTGATGCCAGGCTGGGCTCGTCGTCATTGAGCTGCACAACTTTATTGCGGTTAAAAGAGATATTGAAGCTGGAGGTCCACCCGAATTTCTTACCCTGTATATTAGTGGTATTGAGCGTAAACTCCAATCCCTGGTTAGACACTTTCCCTACGTTGCGGAAGCCGCTCAGGTAGCCCGTCGATCCGGGCAGCGTAGCCAGCAGCAGCAGATCACGCGTGTTCTTCTTGTAGTAATCTGCCGTGAAGGTGATGCGGTTTTTCAGGAACCCAAGGTCCAGGCCAACGTCTGCCTGTTCGGTGGTTTCCCAGCGCAGGTCTTTGTTGCCCAGGTTGTTCGGGATGATGCCTGCTTCCATATTATTGCCGTAGGAATAACCGGAATAGATATACATCTGCATAGACGACAGGTAGGCGAAATCGAGTACACGGTTGTTGCCTGTCATGCCATAGCCCAGCCGCACTTTAGCGTCAGAGATCCAGTTGATGTCTTTCATGAATTCCTCATCGCTGAGGCGCCATGCGAATGCCCCTGAAGGGAATGTCGCCCATTTGTTGCCCGGTGCGAATTTGGAGGAACCGTCCGCCCGGAAGGATACGGTGAACAGGTACCGGAATTGAATGTATAGTTCACACGGCCGAGGAACGACATCAGCGCATTTTTCGATCGCTCATTCGGTGCCGTGGCCACGATCCCTTCGTCCAGCCCGCTCATGCCCAGCGCTTCGTTGGGCACCTGCGTGGATGTAAATCCATGGCGGTAGGTAGATATTTTCTGTAATGTCATCCCCGCAACCGCGTTCAGGCTATGCTTCTTATTGAAAGTGCGGACATAGCTGAGGGTATTTTCGTTCAGAAGGTTGTTGGTCTCGATATTATCGATCGATCCGTTCACCCCAGGGCGCTGCTTTTGGGATTACCCAGCCGGGTGTTCGAATTATTGAATATCTCGCGGCGGATGTTGATCTTGGTCAGCCCCGGTGATCCGCAACGTGAAATACTTTAGCGGTTTTACTTCCAGGTAGGCATTGGAAATAAGGGTATTATTGAAAGCGGGATTGTATTCATTGCGGGTGGAGATGATCGGGTTGATGCGCCACTCGCTCAGCGGGTCCACGTCGGGATCGAACGGTTCTTCCAGCAGGGAACCGTCGGCTTCATCGCTGCCGGTTACCGGCCGGAAGCCCCAGACGCTGTACATAAGGCTTGCGGTAGGCCCGGAGGCCGGGCCGCTCACGGTAGAGTTGGCGAACACACCGTAAGTTTTCGTACCCGTATAGTTCACATTTACCCCGGCTTTAACTTTGGGCGTGATGGTCTGGTCAATGACGATGCGCCCCTGGTTACGGCGGAAGCCGCTGTTAATGATAATACCGTCTTGCGAGAAGATATTACCTGACAGGGAATACTTCGTATTATCTGACCCGCCGCGAATGGAGATATTATGATTCTGCCCGAACGCGTTCCGGAACACCTGGTCTTGCCAGTTGACGCCTTTCACATTACGATAGTCTTCCAGCGTTTTGCCATCCTTCAGGTAGACCGGCTCGTACAGGGTACGGTTCATTTCCAGCTGGTATTTGACGAATTCGTATGGGTCCAGCATTTCCTGCTGACGAATGTTCTGCATCATGCCCACCCAAGCCTGGTAATTCACGACGGGAGCGCCGGTTTTACCCTGTTTCGTGGTGATCATGATGACGCCGTTGGCGCCGCGGGCGCCGTAGATAGCAGTGGCGGACGCATCTTTCAGCACTTCGATTGAAGCGATCTCAGCGGGGTTGATGACGTTATTATCCGGGCTTTCCATGGGGAAACCGTCCACCACATAGAGCGGCGAGTTGTCCTGCGTCACGGAATTGTTTCCACGGATAACGATCTGCATGCCGGAGCCGGGTTGTCCGTCGGCGGCTGAAACCTGTACTCCCGCTACTCTCCCTGCGAGTGCCTGATCGAAGCTGGCAACGGGTGCTTTTTCCATGTCGGCCATTTTCACTTCGCCCACCGAACCGGTGAGGTCTTTCCGCTTAACTGTTCCATAACCGATAACGACCACATCGTTCAGTCCTTTGATGGAAGGTTCCATTTTGGTGTTGTACACAGAGGCATTGGGAGGTAGCTTTACTTCCTTGGTGTGAAAACCTACAAAGGAAAATACGAGAATGGCTTCCGTCGATTGCGGGATGCGGATCGTATATATCCCGCTTTCGTTGGTCATTGCGTTGGCTTTACCGCCTTTGAGGAGTACTGTAACTCCGGGAGCGGCTCCCCCTCCATGTCTGTAATCTTTCCCGTAATGGCGCGTGGCTGCGGGGAAGGCTGTGATTGTGCATAGGCGGATCGGATCAGCACCATGCACGACATCAGCAGTAATAAAATCTTTGCATTCATAAATCCAGCGTGATTTAAAGATAAACTATGCGTGCTGTGCAGTAAAACCGGAAGATGCTGAAAACGTGGCGTTAGCCGGCGCCGGGAAGCCGACGGTAAACAACAGCTTTTTCATACGTGCGAATTTTGATTGGTTTCCAAAGATTGCAACTAACAGCTATTCGGCGAACAAAAAATGACTTTTAGCACTATGGGAACATTCCCAATTTGCGGGAATGTTCCCATGATAAGAAATAATTTGTTTCTTAGCGAAATGAAAAGGCACCAGATCACCATCATCGATATCGCCAGGAACTGAACCTGTCGAAGTCCACCGTCTCCCGGGCTTTGACGGGCCACAAGAGCGTCAAACCAGAAACCCGCCAGGCGGTACTGGAACTGGCCGAGAAAATGGATTACCAGCGAAATATGCTTGCCATCAGCCTTATCACGAAAAAACGAATACGATCGGTATTATCGTCCCCGAGTTCAAAAGCTCCTATTTTCCCACGGCGATCATCGGCGCGCAGGAAGTAGCGAGCAAGGCAGGGTATTCGACAGTGATCTGTCAATCCGACGAACGCTATGAAACGGAAGTCGCCAACACGAGAGTAATGCTGGCCAACCAGGTCGACGGGATTCTCGTCTCCATTACCAGGGAAACGCTGAACTACGATCACTTGAAGATTTTCCAGCGCAAGGGCATCCCCATCGTCTTCTTCAACCGTGTTTGCGATGAAATGGGGTACCGAAGGTGATCGTGGATGATTATGATGGCGCATACCGGGCGGTAAATTACCTTATCGAGTCCGGTAGAAAACGTATAGCTCACCTGGCAGGCCCTTCCTCGCTTAAGATCAGCGAAAGGCGGATCAACGGCTACAAGGCCGCGCTGCGGAAACATAATGTGCCGTACGACGAGGAATTGCTCATCTCCTACGACCTCAATATAGAGAAAGTTAAAATCTACGTCACCCACCTGCTGAACCTCGACAACCGGCCCGACGCCATCTTTGCCGTCAACGACCCAACGGCCATAGAAGCCATCCAGATAATCCGGAAACGTGGGCTGCGGGTGCCGGAAGATATTGCAGTGGTGGGCTTCAGCGACGACTTCGTGTCCCGGCTCATTGACCCTCCGCTCACCACCGTTTCCCAGCCGGTACTCGAGATCGGGCGCACTGCCGCGCAATTGCTGATCGACCAGATCAACCGCGAAGTGGCCGACTGGAAATCGGTCATTAAGATATTAAAGACGGAACTGGTGGTAAGGAAGTCTTCCTGATTTTATGTAGCTACTCCTGCGGCAAGTCTACAGTAGATCGCCGGAACCGGACCATTACGGATACGCCCGTTTGGTTGCTGATGGCGATGCCCCCTTCCAGTTGACCTGCCAGCCCATACATGAGGCTCATGCCCAACGATTGGGTGTGCTGATCATCGGCTTTAAACCCAACGCCATCATCAGTTATCTGCAAACGGCACCAACCGCCTGCTTCTTGCTTAAAGACAACACTGACGGTTCCTTCCCGCCCACCAGGGAATGCATATTTCATGGCGTTGCTGATCGCTTCGTTCAGGATAAGTCCCAGGGCACCGCCTGCACCACGTCCATCAGCACCCGGTCGCAATCTTCGCGGAACAGGATGCGCCCTTTGATATCGAAGCTGTCTCTCATATAGCCCATTAATTCGGAGATATACCATTTCATATCGATGCTTCCGAGGTCATCGGTCTGATACAGGCGCTGGTGGATGAGTGACATCGCGTGCATCCGGTGCTGGCTATTCTGAATAGCGGCGATGGCATCTTGACTGTCAAGGTATTGAGATTGGGTATTGAGCAGGCTGATGACGATCTGGAGGTTGTTTTTAACACGGTGATGGATTTCCCGGAGCAGCCATTCCCGTTCGTCGATCAGTTTCTTCAGTTGGTTATTTTGCTGGTTGATTTCGTCCTGTTTCCGCACAAGTTGCGCGTTGCTGCGTTGCTTCAGACGATAACGGTTATACAGCAAACCGATGAGGACGATGAGCATGGCGACGCCCCGATGATAAAATTCCGGACAACCGCGGCCTTTTGTATGACTACTTCCTGGGTATGATTTTTTTGGGTCAGCAATTTAATGCTTTCATCTTTCTGACGCGTTTCAAATTCTACTTGCAGGGCGCCCATTTGCCGGAGCGTTGTAATAGTGGTCATGGAATCGTTCAGGTCCTTGAACTCCCGGTGCCACTGCAGGGCGGAGAAAAAGTTCCCCGGGCGGAATCCGAGCGATATAACATCTGGGCCGCGTTAATACGCTTATTGATGGTAGGACTTGTAGTCTTCAGGCTTTCCAGGTAACTGGCTAAGTAGGGGTCCGATTCCCGGTAATTTCTGCCCGACTGTAGATAATAGGCGATATTGAGCCCGATAGCCTGGCGCAGTGAAGGATTCATGCCTTCCTGCGGTACAGCTCCTTCATCTGCCGGAATTCGTTCCGCGCCTGGTCCAGCTGCTCCAGAGAAATATAGTTGCGGACGATCATGACCACGAAATGCGTGTTCATAAATTCCTCCTGCTCCACGAACTTTTTATCTATCGTAGCCAGCGAATCGAGGCTTTCGCGGTGTTTGCCCATCTGGTTAAGCGCATCGGAAATGTTCAGCTGCAAATACATGGCCGACGTAGTGTCTGACATATTCCTGGCCAGTGCCAGCGCACGCCGGAAACATCCCAGCGCCTGTTCAAAATACCGCACGGAATAGTAATTCATCCCCAGGCGATTCAGCAACGTGACCATGAGCTGCCCATCTTCCTTCAATGCTTCAGCGGTGCGTAATGCCTCCAGGCTGTAACGTAAAGATTCCACGTAATTATCAGCAGACTGGTAAGCGTTGCCAAGGGGAATAAACGCCATGCAGCCGTTTATTGCCAGTTTCCTTATATAATGCAAGCGATTCATGCAATACCTTGATGGCCTGGTCGTGCTGCAGGCCAATCAGCAAGAGGTCACCGATAAACTCCTTCAGCTCCGCTACTTTTCGCCTATTTCCCAACCGGGCATATATTTCCGTTCCGGCTTCATAATATCTGATCTTGTCCGGAAGATCGCCGGAGGCATTACTATACGTTCCTCCCAGCTCTATCAACGCTTCGGCCTCCAGACTGAGCGCTCCTTTACCTTTCAGTAACTGTACCGCACTTTCACTGGCTTTTCTGCCCCTATCGGGTTGCCCAGTAACACGGTACATCTTGGCGGCGGTGAGCTGGCTGATGGCGAGACCGACCGGATTACCCAGCCGGCTGGCAAGCGCCGACATGCTGTTGATGATGTACGACAGCATCCGGACGTCCGCAGAGTCCCGGTTCTGCTTATCAATATATGTCTCCGCCCGGGCTTTCAGGAGCATCAATGTAGCCGTATCCGCCTGTGGGGAGGCGGTTATGTGGTCTATCTCCTCCCGAAACGCGGGCAACTGTCCTAAAGCAGAAATTGCTGAGATGGTGATTAGCATCACCATCAAAATGAGCATCCTTTTCAAAATCCCTCCTGTTCTAATGGATGTACCTGGTGTCCCGATTAAACCGCCAGCTTAAAAAAACGACATAAAGGTATAATTTCCGGGGATTTTATGCATCCGGCACACAGATTCCATACCTTCACACCATCAAAATCTCCCAGATGCCAGCAGTCACATTCAAAAACGCCGAACCAGCTGACCTCCCGCTATCGTGGCCATTTACAATTCTACCATCCCATCCCGGATGGTGACCGCAGACACCGACCCCGTATCCGTCGAAAGCCGGCAGCGGTGGTTCGATGAGCACTCACCCGACAGGCGGCCACTCTGGGTCGTGGAGAATGAAACAGGCGATATGATAGGCTGGGTAAGCTTCCAATCCTTTTACGGGCGGCCCGCGTACAATGCCACGGCAGAGATCAGCATTTACCTCGACGAACGATTCCGCGGCCGCGGGTACGGTAAAGACATGCTACGCTACGCGATTGACAATGCTCCCAACTACGGCGTCAAAACGCTGCTGGGTTTTATTTTCGACCACAACCTCCCCAGCATCCGGCTTTTCCGCGCCCTGGGATTCGATGATTGGGCTACGCTCCTGATATCGCGGAACTGGACGGAAAGGAAGTAGGGTTGAAGATTCTGGGGAAACGCGTGGGTTAGCGGTTCATTGAATGATATTTTTGTACTTTTCCCCTGAAAGGGCCGAACCAAAATCACGGAATGATTAACTTATTGTTAAGTCAGATACATTCCAACCATCTTTTTTCCACGTTTAATCCAGGCCAACAGCAGGTTTGGCGGCAATCGGCCGAAGCATTGGACATGAAGCTGCGGCGCGGCCCGCTGGCAGTATCCGGCCGGCAAAATTATATTTGCTAAATAAACTGACGTGATGTCTGAGCGGAAAGAAGATATCGGACGGGGCTTGTTACAAGCCGTTGCGGATGGCGATGAAAGAGCATTCAGCGAATTGTTTCATCGTTACCGGAACCGCGTGTACGCCATTGCCTACAAATTGACCGATTCGGATGCCATAGCCGAAGAAGTGCTGCTTGACGTATTCCTAAAAGTCTGGTTAAAGCGTGAGCAATTGCCGCAGGTGGAGCATTTCACCGCATGGCTCTTCACCATCACCCGCAACCATTTGTTCAACCTCCTCAAACAGACCGCGCTCCGCATGCAACCCGCCCCTCTTGCCGAGCAGGACGAATATACATTCCTCCCCTGCAGCGACAATCCCGCCGCCATCCTCCAGGAAAAAGAATACCGCAAAGTGCTGCAACAGGCAATAGACCGCCTGCCGCCGCAGCAGAAAAAAAGTATACCGCCTTATTAAAGAACACGGCCTTAAGCGTGAAGAGGCAGCAGTAGAACTGAACCTTTCTCCCGAAACCGTCAAGCGGCATCTCTCAGACGCCATGCAGTTCATCCGGGTTTATTGCGTTTCCCATCTCGGCGCCTGGGCAGGGCTCACCATTGTTAAGGCAATATTATAATCGAAAAATATTTTCGCGCCGGCTGACCCGCCCTCCTTTTTTACTGTCTCCTTTATTAGAAACGCACAATCCACACCGATGTCCAGACTAGACGAGTTGTTCCATAAACTCACTGCCGGCGCCTGCTCCCAGCAGGAAAAGCAGGAGCTGTACGCCCTCCTGGCAACGCAGGAGCACGACGCGGACCTGCAGCGCCTGCTGGACGAGGCCATCCTGTCTGTCACAGACGACGAAAAGCGGTGAGTGACGATCGCGCCGATGCCATCCTTTCCATTATCCTGCAGGCTCAGGCCCCTCCCAAACGGCGGCCCCTCCTTCGGACCCTGTCCATTGGCGCCGCAGCAGCCGCCGCAGCAGCCCTGGTATTCGCTGGCATCCGCCAGCTGCAACCGCTCCGGCAATCGCAACCGCAGCTTGCGGTGGTAATGGAACAAGATATCCTCCCCGCAGCCAATGGCGCCCTGCTAACCCTGGGCAACGGCCAAACCATCCCGCTCGATAGCCTCCAGCAGGGCGTGATCGCACAACAGGGGGAGCTGCAATAAAACTGGGCAATGGTTCGCTGATGTACGATGACCAGCAAACCGGAGCCGCTACCTATAATACGCTCTCTACGCCCCGCGGCCGCTTGTTTCACGTAACGCTGCCGGACGGGTCGGGCGTGTGGCTGAACGCAGCCAGCAGTCTTAGGTACCCTACCAGCTTCAATAATGAAGACAGGACCGTGGAACTGACCGGCGAAGCTTACTTTGACGTTACGCCAATGGCCGGCAAGCCATTTACCGTAAAGACCGGCAACCGGCAGGAAGTATTGGTGCTTGGTACCCAGTTCAACGTTTCCGCTTACCCGGAAGATCCCGTTACGGCCACCACGTTGCTCCAGGGTAAAGTATCCGTTCAGCGCCGGGTACTTCAGCCGGGCCAGCAAGCCAGGGTTTCCGGCTACACGAATGCCCTGCAGATCATTACCGCAGATACCAGCCAGGTAATGGCGTGGCGCAATGGCATGTTCAATTTCGAAAACGCGGATTTCCGCGAAGTGATGCAGCAGCTGGAGCGCTGGTACGATATAGATGTCATTTACGAAAACGGCATACCGCCCCTGCGATTCGGCGGCAAAATGGAACGCAGCCTTACCCTGCAGCAGCTAACCCGGATACTGGCCATATCCAATGTACACTGCAGGCTGGAGGGACGAAAACTGATCATCATGCCATAAACACAAATCCGGCACTATCCGCCGCCCGCATCACCTGCCCGTCGGCAGGTCCGGGCATCCCATGCCTTTTAAATCTTACAATGGAACATGTTGCACTTTAACTACCGACTTCAACGAACGAAAACAAAACGCATAGTCATGAAGCTGATGTTTATGCTGGCTACCGTCCTTACCTTACAGGTACAGGCGCGCGTAGCCGCTCAGACCATTTCCATGACGGGCAAGCAGCTCTCCTTTAAAGAGATCTTCGCCCGCCTCGAAAAACAAACGGGCTACGTGGTATTCTACAACCTTTCCCTGCTGGATAAAACCACGCCGGTGAATGTAGACGCCAGGAATATGCCCTGGAATCCTTCCTTTCCACGATCATGACCGGCCAGCCGATCGATTACGAGATCAACAGCAAAACGATTACCATCAAAGAACGGCCGCGCGTTTCGGAAAGTTCCTCATCCCCGCCAAGGCGCCCCCGTTAAAGGCCGCGTTACCGACGAAGAAGGGAACGCGCTGCCCGGCGCTACCGTTGCCGTTGCCGGCACTACCCGCGGTGTACAGACCAATGAGAACGGCGAGTTTATCATCGAGGCGGATGCCAAAGACATCCTCTTCATTACCTACCTCGGTTTTGAAAGAAAAGCGCTGGCAGTGAAGGACATTAAACAACCACTCGTCGTAAAGTTGGCGATGGCCAATAAAAGCGTTAACGAAGTGGTCGTAATTGGTTATGGGAGCGTGGCGAAGAAAGACCTCACGGGCGCCGTGTCTTCCGTGAAGATGTCTGACCTGCAGGACGTGCCCGTTTCCCGGGTAGACCAGATGCTGCAGGGCCGCATCGCAGGCGCTGAATTCGTTTCGGCGGATGGGGAACCCGGTTCAGGCACCTCCGTCCGCATCCGGGGCACCCGCTCCATCACGGCCAGCAACGAACCGCTGTATATAGTAGACGGTCTCATGGATGCCATCACCTCGCTTAATGAGCTCAACCCCTCCGACATCGAGAACATCAGCGTACTGAAAGATGCCTCCTCCACCGCCATTTATGGCTCCCGCGGCAGCAACGGCGTGATCATCATCACCACCAAATCCGGCGGTGACAAGAAAGGCAAAACCAGCTTCACGCTCCGCAACGACGTTGGCTTCTCCGAGCTGCCCCGCTACCTCGACCTGATGAACGCCACCGAGTTCGCACAGCTGCAAAACGACCGGTATTACTTTGCCAGCACGGCCAACCAGACCAAACCGCTGGAAGAATATCCCTACCCCGATCCCCTCGCACTCGGCAATGGCACCAACTGGACGCAGGAGATCACCCGCCGGGCGCCCTACCTTAATCTGACTCTGTCCGCCTCCGGGGCGACAAAGCCACACAGTACTTTTTCTCCGCCAACTATAACAATAACCAGGGCATCATCAAAAACAGCGGCATTAAGCGCTACCAGGTACGCCTCAACCTGGACCGTACCATCAATCAATACGTCAAAGCCGGCGTCCGTTTCAACTATTCCAACCTGGACAGGGCGTTGAATAACGCAGATGTGGGCACCCAAACGCTGTGGTACCGCTCCACCATCTTCCTTTCCCCACTATACCGGCTTATAAAGCAGACGGCAGCTTTAACGACTGGAACTCCCAATGGTACAGCGGCACCCTGTTCGACTCCCCGCTGGCCAATGTGCTCCTGCGGAAGAACGACCGTTTAGAGAAAAGCCTCAGCTCCATGGCCTACCCGGAGATCACGCCGGTCAAGAATATCCTGATCCGCTCCACCATCTCCTATTCCGACCTCTCGCGCGATAACGATCAATACATCCCGTCCACCATGCCTACGCGGGTAAATGCCAATTCCGGCGGATACGCGTACAAAAGCGCTTATTATGAAAACAACCTGCTGAACGAAAATACCATCACGTATAAAGGACGTTCAACCGCCATCACATCTTCGATGCGATGTACGGTTTCACGATGCAGAAGCGGCAATACAATAACATGAGCGCCAACGGACAAGGGTATTTCATCGACGACATTGAGAACAACGACCTGGCGCACTGCCTTCCAAGGAAACCATCAACCTCTCCTCCTCCCTCGAAACCCAGGGCCGGATGAGCCACCTCGCCCGCGTCAACTACAACTACCGCGGCCGGTATTACCTCACCGCCACCATGCGCCGGGACGGTGCTTCCAACTTCTCGAGCGACAACAAATGGGCTTTCTTCCTCCGGCGCTTTCAAATGGAATATCAGCAACGAGCCCTTCATGAAAGACTTCAACAAGCTGAGCGAGCTCTCCCTGCGCCTGAGCGGTGGTACTTCAGGTAATGACGCCATCAGCCGTTACCAGTCGCTCTCCCGGCTGACCTCCACCACCGGCGGTTACCTCTTCAACGGGGCGCAGCCTGTGGCCTACTACCCTTCCCGCATCGCCAACGAAGGCCTCACCGGGAAAAGACCACCACTTTCAACGCCGGCCTCGACGTGTCGTTTTTCAACAAACGGCTAGACATCGTGCTCGACGTATACCAGAGCCGCACCTCCGATCTGCTGCTGACGGTTCAGCTGCCCACCCACGTTGGTTACGGATCTCGCCTGGCTAATATCGGCAAGACCTCCAACCGTGGTATTGAACTGACAGTTAACCATGAGAATATCCGCAGGAAGAACTTCTCCTGGTCTACGTCCGTTACCGCGGCGCATAACACCCAGCGCGTGGAAGATATCGGCGGTTATGAAAGGGTTTCCGTGTACGACAACCCCTATGGCGCACAATACATGATGTACGGCTACGAAAAGGGCCGCCCGCTCAACGCGCTGTGGGGCATGCAATACGCCGGCGTTTGGAAGAGCACCGAAGAAATAGAAAAGAACAAAGCGACGAAAGACTACGCTTCCGCCGCCGTGAACTTCTATCAACCGGGCCGCCAACGCTACATCGACCAGAACAAAGATGGCGTGCTCGACAATAACGACCTCATTTACCTGGGCAACGCCGACCCTTACGTTTACGGCGGCATCCAGAACACCTTCCGGATCAAAAAGCTAAGCGTGTCGTTCTATTTCAATTACTCGCTTGGCGGGAAGATCTACAATCCCACCGAGCTGTTCATGGGCACCGGGACCTACCTGAGCAACCAGTTCCGCTATATGGTAAATGCCTGGCACCCCGTTCGCAATCCGACTTCCGATTACCCAAGGGCAGATTCGAAAGACGATATCCCGAACGACCGCTTCCTGCACGACGCTACCTTCCTTCGTTTCAAGAACCTCTCCTTTGGATATCCCGTCAACCTGAACGGCATCACCGGCAAGCGGATCCAGTCGCTGTACCTGGCGCTGACCGGCAACAACCTTTTTCTCTGGAAACACTACAACGGTTATGATCCGGAAGTATCCACCCAAAGCGGCGGCTCCACCATCCGCAGGATGGACAACGGCGCCTACCCGACCAGCAGAACGATCACTTTTAGCGCAGAACTGAAATTCTAAAAACACCAGACATGAAAACGAACAAGCACCGCATACTTTACCTCCTGCTGCTCAGCGGCTCCCTTACTTTGGGCAGCTGCGCCAAACTGCTGGAAGAAGAACCGCACAGCTTCGTGGACGGCGAGGGGTTCTTCAAATCAGAAGCCCAATGCGTCGCAGCGCTGAACGGCTGTTACATCGACCTTACCAACATATTCGCGGCGGATCTCATGATCTCCCTCGAAGCCGTGACAGACCTGGCATTCCTCAACTCCTCCAACCTGGACGCCAAGCTGGAGATATCCCCGCCAACCCGGGAATGGGCGATAACGTGTGGACGGCCTGCTACCGCGGGGTGATGTATTGCAACGCCGCCATCGCAGGCATTGAAAAGGCTACCATTGCGGACGACCGGAAGCCCGCCCTGAAAGCGGAGGCCGTGGCGCTGAGGGCTTTGTACTATTACATCCTGACCAGCACCTTCGGCGACGTGCCTTATTATACTGGAGACATCAACAGCCTCAGCGTCCTGGAAACCATCGCGAAACTGGGGCGGATGAATGCTACCGAAACGCGTACCACGCTGATCAACGAGCTAAAGGAATATGCGCAGCACCTTCCCATGAAGCGCACATCCGAAGTAAAGACAACCGCATCTCCGCGCCCACGGCATACATGCTAATCGGTAAAATGGCGCTCTGGAACAAGGATTACACCACCTGCGCCAGTGCTATGGAGGAAATCCGGAAGATATATGGCCAGCTCGTGCAATATCCTTTTTCTGATACTTACTTCAGGAACAAGAATACACCTGAATCCATATTCGAGGTGCAATATACATGGTCGGCCACCGGCTTGAAGAAGACCACCACCGTGGCGGCTTTCTTCACCCCTACCAAAGCCTCCGGCACGAGTATGTACGACGGTGTGGACATTCCGGAACTGGGCGACGCAGCGAACCCGTTCGCGTCCATTACCCCATCTGAATACATGATGTCTCTGTATGACCTGACCGATCCGCGTAAGGAAATCATCCTCGGTTATTCTTATAACGGCGCCTGGTTTAAACGGCCCATGGCCAACAATGGCACCGGCAAGCCCTGGATGGGGCCGAAGTTCTGGTGCCCGGGTATGACCAACATCGCTGACGGAAACAACCAGAAAGTATTCCGCTACGCTGATGCCATCCTAATGCTCGCCGAAGCCGCCAATGAACTGGGGAACACCGACCTGGCCATGCAATGCCTCAACGAAGTGAAAGGCAGGGCCGGCGAAGACCTGAAACTACCCGCCTATCCCGGCAAGCCCGGGTTCCTGGAAGAAGTGAAGAAAGAGCGCGCCCGCGAGCTGATGGGAGAATACGGCAGGAAGTGGGATCTCGTGCGCTGGGGCGACTGGTACCGCGCCGTGCAGGAAACGATCGCGGAAGAATACCAGGTGATCAAAGACAACGCCATGCCGTACCACGAGTACTATCCCATCCCCGACAAGGAAGTGATGCGATCCAACGGAATCCTGACCAATCCAGCCTATAACCAATAACAACATGAAAAGAAACATCGCCTCCTCCTCCTGCTGCTGTCTGCCCTGACTGCCGGCGCACAGGACACACTGAGGGTCCTCAGCTATAATATCCTGGAAGGGATGGTGAAAGACACTACCCGCGGCAAACAGGTTTTCGTGGATTGGGTTAAAGCCCAAAGGCCCGATATCGTTGCCCTGCAGGAATGCAACGGCTTCACCCAGAAGACGCTTGAAGAGCTCGCGGCCAGCTATGGCCACCCCTACGCCGTGATCGTAAAGGAAAACGGATACCCCACCGGCCTTACATCCAGGTTCCCCATCGCAGGTATCCAAAAGATCAATGAGAACATGACCCACGGCTTCATTATGGCCAAAGTGGGCAAATACAACATCGTGGTGCTCCACCTCAATCCGCATCAGCACAAAAAGAGAAGAGCCGAAATCGCTCAGGTACTGGCTAATATCGATTTGCAGGCAGACCAGAAGAACCGCATCATCATGGGCGACTTTAACTCCCTATCCCCGCTAGACAGGGAACGCATCGAAAAGTCCGACTACCTGGCCCGCCAGAAGGCAGCCATGGAAAAAGACCTGTGCTCGATAACCTCACCGAAGCTGGCACAATAGATTACGAAGTGCAGCAAAGCATCCTCAGTGCGGATTCACCGATGCCGGCCATGCCTGGATGCAAAGCAAATGGAAAAATCCGGCAAGAGCATCATCGCCACCAACTCCCGGATCGATTACGTGTATGTCAGCGGCGATCTCAAAAGAAAGTGCTCCACTGCGCGTTTATCTATGACCCGTTCACGGCCGCTCATTCCGACCACCGGCCTATTTTCCTCGAACTCAAACAATAACCGGCATGCAACAATCCCTCAGATACCTGGCAGCCGCCGGCGCAACCGCCCTCCTGTTCGCCGCCGGATGCCGCAAGACGGAAGACTACAAATTCAGCACCGAGCTGGCCATCAATAACAGGATCGTCCGCCTAAACGCACCGGCGGATACTACACAGATCATCGTCTATGCAGACGGTCAGTGGACCGTTGAACCCGCCGAAGAAGCGAGCTGGGTAAAACTGCAGTCCACCGGCGGCGACGGCAAAGGCAGCGTGCGGGCGGAAGTGACCAGCAACGAAGGGAACCTCCCCGCGCCGTGAAGCTCATCGTTCGTGCGGGAAACCGTACAGACACCGTCTCCCTCCAGCAGCGCGGACTGACGCCGCAGATCGCCATCGCGGATACCACGCTGCAAAGCATCGCCAATGGCGGATCCCTAAAATCCGTCATCACCACTAACGTCCCCCTGGACAAAATGAGCGTCAGCTACCGCTTCGATGACCCGGCACAGGAAGGCTGGCTGAAAGAAGCCACCATCAGCAACGGGTACCTTTTCCTCAAAGCGGATACCAGCAAGTCGGCCGCACAACGTACCGGCATGCTGACCCTTAGCTACCTGGACGCCCTCGGCTCCACCACCCGCGATTCCGTGCGCATCCGCCAGCATCCGGGGATCGACTTTACCGGGGCCGTTCTGAAAGACTTTGCATATGTGAAACAGAGCCTGGCTGCCGGCGCCATTGATGAGAACATTTACATCGAAGGTATCGTCATCAGCGACAAAGGGCATCCCAACATCGCCAAAAACAATAATACTGCCACCAACAAGCACACGCTCGATAAATCGGAGAACGCTGTGGCCGTATATATCCAAAGCATGGATGGCGCCTCGGGTATCTATTTCAAGACCCAGACGCCGGGCGATAATATCTTCAGCTTCAACGACCATGTGAAGATCTGGCTGAAAGGCGCTACGCTTGCTAAACTGGCCAACCCTGACAGAGTTGTGATCACAGGCATCGTGGCGCCGCAGGTCATGCAGAAGGAAAGCCGGACTGCCATGCTTCAGCCCAGGGAAAAATACATCGGCGAACTGACGGACAATGACCTGTATACTTATGTGAAGCTGCGCGATGTGGAGATATCTGTTCCCTCCGGCTCCTTCACCAATATCAATGAAGGCTATACCGCGCGTATGGACTGCTACCCTACGCATATCCGCGACATCCGTGGCAACGGCATGTACATGCTCACCAACCTGGATGTGCCCTATCGCCGCGACGGGGAGCAGGTGCCCCAGGGCTCCGGCACCATCGCAGGGGTGATCGTCAGCGAAACGATGGACCGCTATGGCGGGAACATCGGCAAATATGCCATCCGACATCTCCGCCGCGACGATATTGCCCTGCAAAACGCTCGGGAGAATGGCTTGTCAAACGTGCTGGCGGAATGGAGCCGTTACAAAAGCGAGTTCGCCGCCACGCCAACCGCCACTCAAAATCCGCTGACTCCGGAAATTGGCGCTGGCAGGCTCTGGCAGACGACCAAAACAGGGCTGGACTTCACCTCCAGCGGCATCGGTGCGGCAACCGACTACAATGGCCTGCTGCAGGAAACCGCTACCGTAAAAGGCGCTGTATCTAACGGCGGGTGGTCCACTAAAAACTGGTGGAATACCACTGCCAATAAGGGCGAAGGTTGGATGATCGAAGTTTCGACAGCTGGCATCACCACACCCATTTCGCTTCAGCTGGAAGGTAACTCGGACATCGGCGGTCCCCGCAACTTTACGGTGGAATGGGCCTCCACAAACGACGACGCAGCCAACTGGACGAGCGTGGGAACTTTCACTTTCCAGGATGTGGCCAACTGGTCGAATACCCTGCTTACGCAGGTGGCGGGCAGCAAGGTGGTGAACTTCCAGTTCCGCAGGCTGCGAGCGGGCTCAACAAGCTGTTCATCCGCATCCGGGTGACTAACAAGACCGCAGGTACAAGTACCAGCGCAACCGCAGGCTCTGTTTCCGCCACAGCCCTCAGCAGATTGATGCATGCATCCATCAAGTACAACAAATAGCGGGCGATCCCGGATTTGTCATATGTAAAGCAAAAAGGAGGCGTCTCAATAACGAGGCGCCTCCTTTCTGTTTGCAGTGAACGGCACTACTATACAATATGTTCATATGTGGCGAACAGCTTCCAGAATGCGAAACTAGGTGTAAAGTCAAATTGCTGCCGCTTGAAATCGTTCAGGACGAGGTCCATGCCGCTGCCGGAAGCCGCATATTGGCCGATCATAATTTCCCGTTCAGAAGTAAACAGGCCGGTCTTGCCATCGCACAGATGGATGTTCCCTGGGTTACTTCTTCGAACACGAGCACGTCATTCACCTGGTAAGGCAGTAACGACGCATGGTGGGGAATGTTGCGGTTAAACGCCAGCGCGGCCAGGTTCTGATGGATCGTGCCGGGCAGTACAAGCCTCGGGAAGGCCCCCAATCATTGAACGCCAGGTCGCCATATTGGCATTTTACGTACACATCATCGCTGAGGAAAGGCACTTCCCGGAGGCGGACGCGCGAGCCGGGCGGCTCGTCCGTCAATAATTTATCGCTGTTGAACTGAAGGATTTCGTTAATCGTCAACTGGTCCTGGATAAAGCTATCTACCGGGATGCAAAAATAATTGGCAATTCGCACCAGTGTTTCGATCCTGGGTTCGGCCCGATTGTCTTCATAAGACGATATATTCCCCCTCGTAAGATCGAACAACTCTGCAAATGCCTGCTGGCTCAAGCCTTTAGTAGTGCGTATTTTTTTAATATTTGCCCCTATTTTTGACATCCCCACAAAAGTAAGGGTAAAATTTTTAACAATACTGCTAAAATATTTTGCACTATCGAATTAGTACCGTAGATTTGTTTCAACAAAACCAAAGCACCGCCAATGACCTATATCGACACTATCGAAGATTTCGCCACCCGGTTGAATTGCAGGATTGTGTATAAAAACGAGCAAAACGGCATTCTAAAGATCGATAACCAGGCGGACGGTATCCACAACCTTATCATTGGCATTGCGCCCCAATCCTGATCATGGAGCAGTACCTGTTTTCCTTCCGGGACGACAATGCGGCCATGTTCAAAGCCCTGCTGCAAAAGAACCGGGATACCATTCATGGCGCCTTTGTGGTCAGTGAAGACGGGAACAAGGTATTATTCAGATATACCATGCAGCTGGGGAACATCGATTTTATCGAATTCGAAGGCGCGATCAATTCGCTGGGGCTGTTGCTGAGCGAATATGCGCAACAAATCATAGATTTTTCAAAACTATAAATTTGCCAATCATGAACATTTTCAAGCGACTATTGAGAATTGGGCAAGCGGAGATCCATGCGGCGGTAGAGAAAATGGAGGATCCTGTAAAAATGACGGAGCAGGGATTGCGCGAATTGCAAAAAGACCTGACGGAGGCCACCGAAGCATACGCGAAAGTGAAGGCCCTTGCCATTCGTACGGAGAACGAACAGATGCAATGCCAGAAAGAATCGCTGAATTATGCGGAAAAGGCTATCTTGATCATGCAAAAGGCCCAGGCAGGGCATGTTGATCTCGGTAAAGCAGAGGAACTTGCAAGGGAAGCGCTTTCCCTCCGCCGGAAGTTCTACGCGGAATCAGAGGAACTGGGGCACCAGGTAACAACCCTGCAGCAGTCGTCCCGCGATATGTTCCGCAACACCGAGATCCTGAAAGAGAACATGGAAAAGTGGGAAAAGGAGCTCCGGACCCTGAAAGCCCGCGCCAAGGTAAGCAAAGCCACCGAACAGGTAAACAAACAGCTCGCCCAGCTGGACAATAACGGAACCATTGCCATGCTGGAACGCATGAAAGCCAAAGTGGAAGACCAGGAAGCTCTGGCACAGGCTTATGGCGAAATAGCCCGGGGCAAAAACAGCTCCCTCAAACATGAACTGGACGAATTACTGAAAGACGACTCTTTATCGATAGAAAAAGATTTAAAAGCAATTAAAGAAAAACTGGGTATCACGGATAACCCTTAACCTATGTTGAATATCTCAAACTTACTCTTCCACCCACTCAGCAATGCCGTCATGACGGTAGCTACAGGCATTACCGCCACTTACTGGATATTCTCGTTCATCGGCGGCGGCATTTCAGGCGCCAGCGATATGGACACTGATGTGGACGCAGACGCGGATGCCGATACGGATGCCGGCCCGGACAGCGACATGAACGACGCCGCCACCGGAAAATCGTTCCTGCAGGAAGCCATGGAGTATGTTAACATTGGGAAAGTTCCTTTTATGGTCGTGTATTCCACGTTTAAGTTCATTGCCTGGATCACGACGCTGGCCTCATCGATCGTTTTTGGCGTCGCCGCCTGGGGCTGGATGTCCATCTTTATCCTTATACCGATTATCGCCGTGGCATTCGTTTTAACACGGTACGCCACAAAACCCCTCATCAAAGTATACAACGCTATGGGCTACAACGGAGAAGAGGCGCAAGAGTACCTGGGCCGCGTAGCCCGCATGCGCTCTACCATTTCAGGCAATACCATCGGCGCCGCCGAACTGAAAATAAAAGGCGACGTCCTGCAAATCAACGTTCAGAGCAAAACCGGCGAAACCATTGAATTTGGCGCCGAAGTGATGATCGCAGACGAATCGGCGGACCGCAAATACTACATCGTAGTGCCTGAAGTCAACCTGGGCAATGTAGTATAACATGCAACTTATACCTTCACAATATTCATTCAACTTAACCTAAAAATCAACTTCAACATGATGGAAGCTCTCGGAGGAATCAGCCTGCTGATGGTCGGCGGTATCGTATTCCTGGTGTTTATTATCCTCTATGCCTTTGCTAAATTCTACAAAAAAATACCCCAGGGCAAAGCGATCGTACGCACCGGTGTAGGCGGCGGCAAAGTGGCATTCAACAAAGGAATGTACGTCATTCCCATTTTGCACCAGATGGAGATCATGGACATTTCCGTTAAGAAATTACAGATCGACCGGCTGGAGAATGATGGCCTCATCTGTAAAGACAACATCCGTGCAGATATCAAGGTCGCGTTCTTCGTGCGCGTAAACAAGAATATCGACGACGTACTGAACGTTGCACAGATCATTGGCACAGAACGGGCTTCCGACGTAGATACGTTACGCAATCTCTTTGAGGCCAAATTCTCCGAAGCATTAAAGACAGTAGGCAAAAGTTCGATTTTATCGAGCTATATGAAGCCCGCCGCGAATTCCGTACGGAAATCCTCAACATCATCGGAACCGACCTGAACGGATATATCCTGGACGACTGCGCCATCGACTACCTGGAGCAAACGGAAATAAAGTACCTCAGCGCCCAGAATATCCTCGACTCCCAGGGCATCAAAAAGATCACGGAACTGACCGCTGAACAGAATATCAAAGCCAACCTCATCCGCAGGGAAGAAGAAAAGGTGATCAAGAAACAGGACGTCGAAGCCAGGGAAGCCATCCTCGAACTGGACCGGCAGATGGCGGAAAAAGAAGAAAAAAAAAAAGAGAGATCGACAATATCCGCTCCCGCGAAAACGCAGAGATCATCAAGGTACGGGAAGAAGAACGCCTGAAAGCGCAATCCGTCCGTATCAAAACCGATGAATCACTCGCCGTTCAGGAAGAGAACAAACTGCGCCAGATCATCATCGCAGAAAAGAATAAGCAACGTACCGACGCCGTAGAAACGGAAAGAGTGGAAAAGGACCGCGCGCTGGAAGCCACCGAACGCGAAAAGATCGTCACCCTCGCGCAGATCGACAAAGAAAAAACCGTGGAAGTGGAGCGCAAAAACATCCAGGATGTTATCCGCGACCGTGTACGCCTGGAAAAGGGCGTGGTGGAAGAGCAACAGGGCGTAAAAGACCTCGAAGCCTTCCGTGCCGTAGAACGTGAGAAAACGGTAGGTATCACCCAGGCCAGCCAGCAGGCGGAAGAAAACTGATCTACACGGTTAAAGCCGCCGAAGCGGAAAAGAAAGCCGCGGAAGAAAAAGCCAAGCAGCTCATCATCGATGCGGAAGCCAGGAAAGAAGCCGCCGTTAAGCAGGCCGAAGCCCGCAAGATCCTCGCTGAGGCACAAGCCAGGAAGAAGCTACCCTCGGCCTCTCCGAAGCAGAAGTAATGATAGCCAAAGCCGAAGCCGCGGAACGCCAGGGAACCGTAGACGCTACCGTTATCGAGAAAATTGCCGATGCGAAACGCAGGGAAGGCCTCGTACAGGCGGAAGTAACGAAAGAGAAAGCGCTCGCCGAAGCGGCCGGTATCCAGGAAAAGGCCGAAGCTATGAAAAAGCTGGATGCCGTAGGTAAAGACCACGAAGAGTTCAAACTCATGCTGAATAAGGACAAAGAGATCGCGCTGGCGCAGATCAATATCCAGAAAGACATCGCCGATGCGCAGGCCAATGTACTGGGCGACGCGCTGAAGAACGCCCGTATCGATATCGTAGGCGGCGAAACCATGTTCTTCCAGCATATCGTTAACCAGGTGTCGAACGCCCGTGGCTTTGACCGCCTGATCAATGAAAGCGAGCACGCCACGCATATTAAGACAGCACTCATAGGGGACGGCAACGGTAATGGCGGCGACCTGATGGAACGCATCAGGAATTTGCGGAGAAGTATAATATTTCCACAAACGATCTCAAGAACCTGTCCATCTCCAGCCTGATCCTTAAAATGCAACAAAACAGTTCTGAAAGCGACCTGCCATCGCTGCTCAACCTGGCCAACCTTGCCAATAGCCTTGGCATTGCCAACAGGAAATTGTAACCCTTTTATTTCGCAGAAGCATTCCCGTAGAACGAACTCATCACAGCGCAATGGCAGATTTAGAAAGTACGACAGCAGTATTGGATTCCGGAACTTATGAGATCATCCGCAACCGGCTGAACGAACAGCGCCTCGACCTGACGCAGCGTTTGGCGAAGCTGAACGCCGCCAGGAAGGAAATTTTCAATTCTACCGGTTTTCAATTGGTAGCCAACCAACGCATCACTACCGAAAATAACGGCGTGGCCCGGGGCATCATGGCCTTCGGCGACCTGACCATCTTCGCCTATAACGTCCATTTCGGGCTGCGCGAAGATATCCGGCTCAGTGATGTGTTCAGCATATACCGGTTCACCGATGGCCACTTCGAACCGCAACCGCTTACGCTGATCGAGGACCCGGCCTTTGTAACGGACTTCACCAACCTGTACAAATACTACCGCGATTCGATCTTCTCCCGGTTTGCCCGGACGGAGAACTATCTCTACATGATCTTCCTCACGAGCAAGAACCCGGACGACCGGAAAGCGTTCAAGTGGCTGATCAAAGACGGGAAGCTGTCGTATGTGGACGACCGCAGCGTACATGAAGCACGGCTTGCCCCGCAGCATGAGTTCGAATGGGTGAAAACAGATCTTAGCCACCGCCGCCTGGGCATTCACCCCCATATTTCGATACTGGACAAGGTGTTTATCGAAGCGATGAACGGCGATATCACCTTCAAGATCGAAAACAATACCGACACGGGAAAGGGCATCTATTCCGAGCCTGTCATGAACAGGGACCAACAGCTGGATGACGCCGAGTACCACTTTGCCGATATCGGCAACCTGATCGTCATCCGGATAAAACCCTACCAGGAAGGCCCCGGGCCTATATCTTCAACGTCCGGACCAAACAGGTCACCTCCATCCCGGCAATTCTCGAATCCGCCGTGCTGCTCCCAGATAACCAGGGCTCATCTTCCCCAACGGATATTACCTGCAAAACGGCGAACATAAAATATTCGACTCCGGCCTCACCGGGCTGGAATTCATACGCAGCCTAGTATCCCCTAACGGAGAGGACTTCCTCTACGTATTCTACCAGAAGACGACCAACACCTACCTGCTCATGTCGTACAACATGATCGCCAAACAGGTGGAAACGCCCATCGTCTGCAATGGTTTTACCGTATACGACAACGGCACGCTGGTATATTTCCGTTCCGAAGCGGAAGCCCAAAGGCATCACCAGGTACAGATCTGGCAGACGCCCTATGCCCTGGTGCTGCAGGAGAACACCGCCATGAGCGGGAATGTGCTGTACAAGATCGGCAATAAGGACATCGTGAGCGCCATGAGCGAAGGACAGGAAGTGATCCAACTGTTGCAGAAAGAAGACAGCTACGAAGGCCTGTATGAGGACGTTCACAAACGAACCAACGATATCCTGGACAGCTATTTCTGGATCAAACAGCCGGAAGCATTCGATATCGCCGCCCCTTGTCCCAGATCCGGGATATCGCCAACACCGCCATCGACGAATTCGCCAAGGTACAGGCCCAGCGAAGCCATGCATCGGAAACGCTGAAGGCGATGAGCAAGCGGGTGGATCAGCTGGTCGTGGATGTGAAAACGCTTCCATTACCTCGCTGGATCAGCTGGTGGCATTATTGTCCGCTACCCGCAGCACCCAGGGCGCGGTCATTGACCTGCTGAACGTCCGTTATATCGACGCGGCAGCGGTCAACGCCATGAAGGAGACCTTGCAGCAGCACAATGCTACCCTGTCAGAAGATACCATAAAATTTCTCCTGAAAGATGAAGCGTTGACGCCATACGAGGCCATGGTCGCGGAGCAGAAAGCTGCCGCTGCTAAGGTCACGAAGGTGATCGATGCGCAGCCGGTGGAAAAGGCCGTCCATGGTATCGCGGCAGGACTGGAAATGCTGATCGGCATCCTCAACAGCCTGAAGATCGACGATACGACCAAGACCACCCAGATCATCGAGAAGATATCCTGATATTCGCATCGCTGAACGAGGTCAAAGCCAGCCTGGTGCGCACCGTTACCGCCCTCCGGTCCAAAGAATCCACCGGAGAGTTCCACGCACAGCTGACCCTGCTCGACCAAAGCATCGTCAACTTCCTCGATCTGTCTGTAACCCCTGAAAAGTGCGACGACTATTTCGCCCGGATCAGCATCCAGATCGAAGAGCTCGAAAGCCGGTTCGCCGAATTCGAAGAGTTCGTCCTCAAGATCGCCGACAAGCGCGATGAAGTGATCAAGGCATTCAACGGGCGAAAGGAACAACTGATCGCACAGATCAACAAGCGCGCTTCCGCCCTGGAGCAGATCGGAATCCGGGTATTGAAGAATATCGAAAACAAAGCGCAGTCATTCACAGATAAAGAAAGCATCTACGCATTCTTCTCCAGCGACATGATGATCGAAAAGGTCAGGGAACTGGTAGAGGACCTCAAAGGACTGGGAGATGTGGCGAAGGCGGAGAACCTGGCGAACCTCACGAAGGTAGCCCAGAAACGGCGCTGCGCAACCTGAAAGACAAAGCAGATCTCTTTGCCGACGGACAGCACATCATTTCGCTTGGCAAACATAAGTTCGTCATCAACAAACAGGTGCTCGACCTTACCATGGTCCGGCGCAACGACCGGCTGTTCTATCACCTCACCGGGACGAGCTTTTACAAAGAAGTTTCCGCGGAATCCCTCAACCGCCACCGGGCCATCTGGGACCAGGAACTCATTTCAGAAAACGCAGCCGTTTATAGAAGCGAATACCTGTCTTACCAGGCGATGAATGAAAGCCTGCGCCATGGAACGGACTGGGACTACGCTGCCTACATCGACGGGCAGACTGAGCGGGATTATGCCGCCGCTTACCTGAAAGGCGTTCACAATACGGACGCCGCAGTTATTTACCAGGGATTGCGGAAGCTGCGCGAAGCGCTGGGCATCCTTCAGTTTTCGCCGGCATTGCGCGTGGCGGACAACTTTTCTGGCATAGCCAGGACGAACCCGCACAAGCCAAACTACTGCAACTGATCTCCGCCGCTCACGCCATCCGGCAATGCTTCCCGGATAGCCACGCCACGTTCGCGGAAGCGGAGATCGCGGCACGCTACCTGGCAGCATCAGGGGCAAGTACCCTGCTCATGCAGACGAGGTGGCCAATTACCTGTACCAGGAGCTTTCCCAGGGCCCGCAATTCACGTGCAGCCAACAAGCCGCAAGGATCAAAAAGACTTTAAAGAATACCTCCACGCTCAGAAACGCGCGGAACTTTTCCTCCAGGAAGCCTCCAATCCCGCCTTCAGCACAACCGAACGCTTCCGCGTCATCCGGGGCTGGCTGGACGCATTCGTGAAGACCCAGGCCGCCGGTACGGATGATCAATACCTCGACGAAGCCGTATGCCTGCTGTTGTTTGCGGATCATCCCTATAAAGAAAGGCCTGCTTCCGACTCACTACAGCTGGAAGGCCTTAAAGGCACGCACGCCGTTATCGGGGAAGGAGGAAAATACCTCCTGCATTTCCACTCCTTCCAGCAGAAGATGCAGGCTTATTTCACAACGACCGTACCCGCATTCAGGTCCTTCAACCAGGAAAAAGAACAGCTGACCGCCGCCTACCGGCAGCAATTGAAAATACGAGAATTCGAACCCAAGGTGTTAAGCTCCTTCGTTCGCAACCGGCTTATCAGCGAAGTTTACTTCCCCTGATCGGCGCTAATCTCGCCAAACAGATCGGTACGGCGGGAGACGATAAGCGGACGGCCCGCATGGGCATGCTCCTGCTGGTATCGCCGCCGGGCTATGGTAAAACCACCCTGATGGAATACCTGGCTAAAACCATGGGACTGCATTTCGTGAAGATCAACGGTCCTACCATCGGCCACGGCATCACATCCATTGATCCGCTGGAAGCCACCACCTCAGGAGCCCGTGAGGAATTAAAGAAGATCAACCTTTCTTTCGAAATGGCCGATAACGTGATGTTGTATATCGACGACATCCAGCACTGCAGCCCTGAGTTCCTGCAAAAATTCATCTCCCTGGCCGACGGTCAACGTAAAATGGACGGTATTTTCGAAGGAGAGAGCAAAACTTACGACCTTCGCGGCAAACGGTTCTGCGTTGTCATGGCGGGCAACCCTTATACGGAAAGCGGTGAACAGTTTAAGATACCTGATATGCTGTCTAACCGGGCAGACGTGTACAACCTGGGCGATGTAGTAGGCGGATCGGCGGAATTGTTCAGGCTGAGCCTGATAGAGAATGCGGTCGCCGAAAACAGTTACCTGCAACGCATCGCCAACCGGAGTTTTGAAGATCTGTATAAACTGATCGGTTATATCGAAAGCAGCGCCGAGCTGCTGCCGGAACTGGAAGGCAATTACAATCGCCAGGAAACAGAAGATGCCATCGCCGTTTTGCGCAACATCATGCGCATCCGCGATATCGTCATCCGCGTAAATGCGCAATACATCGCCAGCGCGGCGATGAAAGACGCTTATCGGACCGAGCCTCCCTTCAAGCTGCAGGGTTCTTACCGAAATATGAACAAACTGGCGGGAAGAGTGGTGCCGCTCATGAACACCGAAGAAATCGCCACGCTCATCCGTTCCCACTACGAGAGCGAATCCCAGACGCTCACTTCAGACGCCGAGTCGAACCTGCTAAAAATGAAAGAGATTGCCGGGCTCCTCACAGATGCGGATACCCGTCGCTGGGAGCAGATACTGGAGGTCTTCCGGAAAAACAACAAGTTTGGCGGGTTGGCATCCACAGATGCATCCGGACAAATGTTGCAGCACCTGAGCTCCTTCAATGAGCACCTCGAGGCGATCGCACGGGCGATCGCACAGGTAAAAGCATAAAATAAAACGGGACGGCGCTATACGAGGATCACTTCTTCGTTCACCGCTTTCCCGTTTATCAGCTGGTCCACGCTTCGCAACGTGATCTCTGCGATCTGCTGGAGCGCCTCTTCCGTAAAGAATGCCTGGTGCCCTGTCACGAGCACATTGGGGAAGCTCATCAGCCGCTGGATGGTATCGTCTTCGATAATGCTGCCGGAGAGGTCTTTGAAGAAGAGTTTCTCCTCCTGTTCATATACATCGATGCCGAGATAGGCGATCTGGCCGGACTTCAGGCTGTCGATCACGTCGGCGGTATGCAGCAGGCCGCCACGGCTGGTATTGATGATGGTTACGCCGCGTTTCATGCGGCGGAGCGTTTCCCGGTTGATGAGGTATTTGTTTTCCGGCACAAGGGGGCAATGTAAAGAAATGATATCTGCCGAAGTCATCAGTTCATCCAGCGGCAGGTACTCCACGCCCGCCGCCTGCAATTCCTGATCCGGATAGGGATCCGATGCCAGCACCCGGCAACCGAACCCGGCGATGATCTTGCAAAAGCCTTGCCGATCTTGCCCGTCCCGATGACGCCTATCGTTTTTCCATGGAGATTAAAGCCCAGCAATCCGTTCAGCGCGAAGTTCTGTTCGCGCACGCGGTTGTATGCCTTATGGGTCTTGCGGACCAATGTCAGCAACATCGCCAGGGCGTGTTCCGCCACTGCTTCCGGAGAATAGGCAGGCACCCTGCACACACGGATGCCGTATTGTTTCGCCGCCTCCAGGTTCACATTGTTGAAACCCGCGCATCGCAGCGCCAGCACCTTCACGCCTTTAGCGGCCAGGATGCCGATCACCTCTTCCGTCAGCTTATCGTTCACGAACGTACAGATCACGGGCGTTCCGTCGTCCACGGCATTCACGATATGCGGGCCAAGATGCGTTTCCAGGAATTCCAGTTCAAAGCCGTGTTTTTCGTTGGCGCGGGAGAAGAACTGCTTGTCGTATGGTTTGGCGGAGAAGAATAGCATTTTCATATGGATGAAAATACAAAACCTGCGGAAACCGGCCAATGACTATCCTCATCAAATGAAAAAGGCGGCCGTTTTGGCCGCCCTTCTCAATTTCAGGAGCATTGGTTAAAGCAGTACTTCAGCCAATTTCTTTTCCAGCTCCTCCCCTCTCAGGTTCTTCCCGATGATCCGGCCTTCCGGATCGAGGAGGTAGTTGGCGGAATGGATCGGATATCATATTGGCGCGATACGGCATTGTCCCACCAATTGAGATCGGACACATGCGTCCAGGCGAGGTTGTCGTCGTGGATCGCTTTAAGCCATTTGTCCTTATCGCCCTGGCGGTCCAGCGAAACGCCCAGCACCGTGAAATTCTTGTCTTTGAAGCGCTGGAATGCCTTTACTACGGCAGGGTTCTCGTGGCGGCAGGGTACGCACCAGCTGGCCCAGAAGTCGATCAGCAGGTATTTGCCGCGGAAGTCTTTGAGGGCGACAGGCTTGTCCAGTGTATCGTTCTGCGTGAATTCCGGCGCTATTTTGCCGATAGCGGTAGCCTTGGCGGCGTCTACGCTATGCTGCATTTTCCTGGCCATGGCGTTCTTTTTGGCGGAGGGCTCCAGGTCCTTGAGGCGCTTTTCGAGCTTCTCCATATCCCTGTAGCGCACAAAGAACGACAACGCCATCGCGCTGACGGGCGAAGATTTGTGATCGTCGATCCAGCGTTCATACACTACCGTAATCGCGGAATCCAAACGCTGGTATTCCGGCCGCATCGACTGCAGGGCAACGGTATCTTTGGCCTGATAGGCTGCGTTCATCTGCTCGGCCAACGCCGCCCTTTTTTCGAACAAAGGCGTACTATTCAGCGCTGCCAGGCTGTTGAGGTCTGTGGCGTATGCCGGTCCCGAAAACTTTACATCTTTCATCATCGGGCCGTTTCCCGAGACTTTCAGCGAACCGGGCTCAAGGTATATCAGCACAGCGCTATGGCGGGCCATGCGGTCGTTTCCGGCGCTTAACAGGTAAATATCCTCTTCAGGAACCGGGGTTTTTATACGGAAAGTACCGCCCTTCGCAACCGCGGAATCGCCCCTTCCTCCTGCATTGAATGCGCGAAGGTATACTTTCACACCGTCGGGTATCCCTTTGATCTTCCCGTCCAACACCGCATCCTGCGACAGCGCGGTCAAACTCAGCAGGCAACAGGCGAGCGCCTGTGTAATTGTTTTCATATTCTCAGTAATATAAGGTCTTTTATTCACATTATTTCCCGCCCAGCAAACGCTCTAATTGAGCATCCATCATTGCATCGTCCCGGTCGCCGCCTTCGAACCGGCCAATGATCTGGCCGTCCGGGTCGATGAGTACCTTTGTCGGAAGCGAAGCGATACCATATCGTTTGCTTAGGTCATTAGGATTGTATATGCCTGCCATGAGCTTCTCGCGGTCCATACCGCGAAGAACATGCTTCCAGATGCCGATCCCGTCGTCGTTCACGGCTTTGCGCCATGCATCCGGTTTGCTGTCGTCGTCAGACACGCCAACGATCTCCAGTCCTTTTTCTTTATACTGCGCATATAGCGTCTTCAGATGGGGTTCCCTTTGCGGCAGGGAAGGCACCAGCTGGCCCAGAAATCGATCAACACGTATTTCCCTTTCAGATCGGCCATATTGAAAGGCTGTCCGTTGATATCCGTGGATGCGAATGCGAATGCCGTAGTGCCGGGTACGCCGATCTTCCTGCGGTCCAGCTCGTCGCCTACGCTTTTGGCGTTCCCTTTACGGATGGATTCCGGGAACTGATCGTAATATGCCTGCAGCTTTCCGGTCGGCATGGTATAGGCGTAGCTACGAAGCAAGAAAGCGCTCAGGAAAGTGCCGGGATGTTTATCGATATAAGCCATATCGATCTTCTCCATTTCTTCCTGGTAAGGCTTCAACCCGGATTTCATCTCCTGAAACTTGAAGTTATCGATCTTATTCACGGAGTCCAACGCCCGGAAGAACGGCTCCCATTGCTTTTTAAGTGGCGCTTTCTGGCGGTTGAGGGCGTCGTAATCACTTTGTACCGCGCCGCCTTTGATGGCCATTTCCTTGAATTGGCCTTCTTGTACCGATACCGTTGTTTTGCCCGGTTCGAGGAAAAAGAACTGGATATTGGGATCATCCATCCCGCGCGATTTCAGTTTCCCGTTCAGGCTGGCATATACCGGCCCGTCTACCGCGCCTTTAAATGCAAACCGGCCATTTTTAACCGGGGTGCTGTCATTGATATATTTGCCGCCGGCGCCGGGATACCTGAGGTAAATGTAGGGAAGATCGCCGCCGGAGAACCGCCCTTCGAGCGTGAACGTCCCCTGTGCGCCGGCGTCCAGGAAACAGCCCAGGGCTATCATCGAGATGGAAAGGATTTTCTTCATGGTCTTGATTTTATTGTTCGTTTTGGGAAAGGTTGGGATTGCCGGTGATCTCGTCAGACGGGATGCGCATCAACACTTTTGGATCTGTGGGCTGAATGGTCATGGCCCCGGAGTTCCCGGAAGCATAATCCCGCACCATAGGCAGCCCGTTCCGGAAATAGTCGTAGCTCACATGTCCTTCAAACGCCAGTTCGATCCTCCGTTGTTTGAGTATCTCGTTGAACAAAGGAAGGCCGGTGATGTTGGAAGTATCCCCGATCCCCGCGCGCCGGCGGATCACGTTGAGGTCTGTCAGCGCCGCGGCATTATCCCCGCTTTCACGGCGGCTTCCGCACGGTTCAGGTAGATCTCTGCCAGGCGCAGGTAACGATAGGGCGAAACGCTGTAAAGCGACACATAATTGATCATGTACTTCACCGTGGCCAGTGAATCGTTCGGCCATCCCGGCGTTACGTTGCGCTTGTAGAACTGGCGGCGCAGGTCGTTCGGCCGGAGGAGCGAAAGCAGGTCGGGCGACGGGCGATATAACCCACCCGTGTAATTGATCTGCGACGGCATGGCGAACAGGTTGGCGATGAGCCCCTGGTGCTGCTGGGTATTGACGGCAAAAATATCCTCTTTATTACCCGGGGCGTCGGTGCTGTAATAGCTGGTATATGCCGCATCCTGCAGCAGCGTATAACCGCCGTTCAGTATCACCGAATCCGCATACTCCCGTGCCTTTTTATTTGCATTGGCGTCCGGCCCGGCAAACGTACCGCCCATGTAGAGGTACACCCTCGACAATAAACCAAAAGCCGCATAGCGCGTGGCATAAGCATTGCCCGCATTAGCTTTCAGCAACGGCAAGGCAGTATTGAGATCCGCGATCACCTGGTCGTATACCGCTTTCACGGTAGCGCGCGTCGGCGCAAACGAAGTGCCGTTATTATCGGTCGTGATCAGCATTACTCCCGGGTTATTTCCTGCGTTCTGGTAATACGGCTTGCCGTACAGGCGGATGAGGTTGAAGTAAACGTACGCCCGGAGAAACAACGCCTCCCCTTTTGCCTGCAGGATCACCGGGCTGGTTTCCCCGTCTTTTACGTTACCCAGGATCTTATTGATCAGCAGGGAGGCATTATACGCCCCGCGCCAGTATTCGTAAGTGTATGACAGGTCCTTCTCCCCGGAGTTCAGGAAATTAAATGCGTCCGTATACCGGTTCACGCCCGCGTCCAGTGCTTTGATGTTATTGCCGTGCGCTTCGGAGAAGAACAGCTGCATATCATTGAAATTGAAGCTGGTTCCTGTTACCGCCGCGCCGGCAACGGCGGCATATGCGCCGAATACCGCCTTCTTAAAGCCTTCCGGCGTAGCGAATTGCTGCTCCTCGTACGTTACGTTATGCGGCCGCAGCTTGTCGAGTTCTTTGTTGCAGGCGCTGCCGGTGAGCAAAATGCCGGCCGCCGCGATATATCTTATGATAGATTTCATGTGTCGGGTTTGATGTTAAAAGCCTACGTTGATACCTGCCAGGAACCTGCGGGGTTCGCGAAAGAAGTGCCTACACCGCTGTATGCAGTGCTGGAACCCAGGACGCGCCTTCCGGATCGGCCCCTACAAAGTCTTTCCGTTTGATCACAGCCAGGTTGTCGCCGCTTACATACGCCGTGAGCTGCCGGATCCTGAGCTTGCGCAGCAATGCGTCAGGCACTTCATAAGAGAAGCGTACATTGCGCAGGCGCAGGTGGCTCGCATCGCCCCAAAGCCGGGAAGAACGGTACGTCAAAGCGCTCCATGCATTCGCGTTGGTACTGAACACGTCCGGGTAATTGGCTTGCGTATCGCCCTTGCCCTGCCATAGCCTTTGGTTTTCGCCGAACACCACGTTGTTGCGGCCAGGCGGGGCGCTGTGGCAGACTGGAAGTTGTTCACCAAAGACATCATCACGTAGTTGCCGTATTGGAACCACCATTCCGCGCTCAGTGTAAATTGCTTGTATTTAAACGTATTGGTGAACCCGCCGAAGAACTTAGGCGTAGCAGAGCCCACCGTCTCCCAGTTCGCCAGGTTCGTAGTACTGCCAATGCCTTCCACCTCGACCGGCTTTCCGGAAGCGTCATAGTTCCGGTGGATCATATTCCCGTTATCCGGGTTGATGCCGATGAATGTGATCGCCTTGATCACGTTGATATCCTCCCGATCTTGCGGTAGTAAGCGTTGGAGTAGCTGTCGCGCAGGGAATCCTGGTACAGGGCGGATATGTGGTTCTTGTTGAAGCTGATATTGAAATTCGCATACCAGTTGAAGTCTTTCGTTTTCACGACATGCGCATTCAGCATCAGTTCTACCCCACGGTTGATGATCTCCCGATATTCTGGTACTGGCTCAGTGATCCCTGTGCAGATGTGAGGTTCACGTTCTGCAAGAGGCCAGCGCTGCGCTTGCGGTAGAAATCAGCCGTCAGGTCGATGCGGTTCCAAACGCCCAGGTCTATCCCAACGTTCGTGCTGTACATCGTTTCCCAGGAAATGGCGGGGTTCTCCAGCTGGGAGATCGTGGAGCCGAGGTTGTCAACGGAACCGTACCGGCGGCTGTCGCTATAAAAAGTCGTATTCAGGTAGCCATCTCCCAGATCGCGGCCGGAAGTACCATACACCGCGCGGAGCTTCAGGTTATTGATGGTACCGTTGCCTTTCAGGAACGCTTCGTTCGATAATAACCAGCCGCCGCTCACGGAGTAGAAGGTACCATAGCGTTTGTCGCGCCCGAAGTTGGTGGTGGCATCCGAGCGAACGGACGCTGCCGCGAAGTACTTCTGGTCGTAGTTATAGTCCGCCTGTCCGAAAACGGAGAAGGTGGCCCGCTCGTTGTAACTGCCTATCGGCGTAGCCGGAGGTGTAGAAGGCAACAGGTACGCCAGGTATACGGCACTGCCATAGCCCTGGCGGCTCCGGCATTGCGCTCGCCGGGCATCACGTTGTACATGTCCGCGCTCGTCACTTCCGTCGTCCGCTTGCCCCATTCCTGACCCAGGAGCGCCGCTACGGAATGCCGCCCGAAGGATTTACGGAAGTTGAGGGTGTTCGATGTCAGGTAATCGGTATACCGCGTATCCCGGATTGTGAGCGTACCATTGGGCAGCACCGGACTTACCGGGGTAAACAGGTAAGGGTATCCCCATATTTACCGGAATAGGTACGGGGATCGAGGTAAGAATTGAAACGGGTGCCCATGTAGTTGACCGAGTTCGCGGATTGCACGAACAGCCAGGGTTTGATGTCGTACCGCAGCTTGATGGCGCCCAGGTGGTTCTGTACGTCCGTCACCGCCGTATTATCGTAATCCGCTTCCGCGAGGAAGTTCTGCGTCCAGGTCTGGAACATGGGGCCGTAATTATTGGATTGCTTTACCGGCAGGCTGTCGGGCATGGAACCATCCGCATTATAAGGGTTCTGGAACGGCTGGATCATGTATAGTTCAGGAACGCCGTTGCGACGGGTCGTTTTATCGATGATAGAACTAAGGTTCACGGCTACGGAAAACTTATCGCTTACTTTCTGGTCGATATTGACCCGGAGGCTCTTCCTGTCGAAGCCGTTATCGTACAACGCACCGTTTTCTTTATACCAGGCCACGCCGCCATAAAAGCGAGTCTTGTCATTTCCGCTCTGGATGTTCAGCTCGGTGTTCCGGAAATTACCGTTGCTGTAGATGGCGTCTTCCCAGTTGAAGTTGTTGTTCTTGTCCGCGTCGTTGTATGTGCGCCGCTCCTGACAAAGTCATTCACATTGGGGAACTGAGCCTGTATGGAAGGCGTTTGCTCCCAGTAGCGCTGCATCTGCTTGTCCATGAACCCGATCAGTTCGGTCGTGTTCATGAACCGGATGGCGCGCACGGGCTGGATGGCGCCGTATTGCATATTGAGGTTGACAAACGTACGGCCTGTCTTTCCCCTGCGGGTCGTTACCACGATCACGCCCTGCGCCGCGCGCGATCCGTAGATGGCGGTAGACGATGCGTCTTTCAGGATGGTAATGTCTTCCACATCCGCGGGGTTCACCGCGTCCTGCAGGCTGGTATAGTTGGTTATCACGCCATCCACGACGAACAGCGGGCCGAAGTAACTGTTGGTTGGCGTTGCCATGGAGGACTGCCCCTTTCGATGACCTGCCCCTTGGCCCCGGATTCACCGGAAGTTTCTGTGATATACAAACCGGTCGTCTTGCCTTTGAGCATCGACAAGGCATTGGGGGTAGTAACGCTGTTGCGGAGCTGTTCGCCGGTCACCTTCTGCACCGCGCCGGTCAGTTCTTTGGCCGATTTAGCGGTATAGCCGGTGATCACCATTTCCTCCAGTTTGGCCGCTGCGCGTTTCAGCCTGATGTTCAGCGAAGCAAAAGATTTGGGGGTGATGGCAAAGGCTCGTACCCGATGAAGCTGAAGATCAGCTGCGGGTTGTGCGACATAGGGATCACGAACCGCCCGTCTTCGTCGGTGGTGGTCATGCGGGTTACGCCCATCGGGCTGTTATTCACCGCTCTCACGGTAACGCCGGGCATGGGCGCCCCGTCCTCATCCGTTACGCGGCCGGCGAGGTTGACGGGCGCATTGGGCGTTTCGGAGCCGGGAGACGAATACAGGATGGTCCGGTTCTGGATAACGATGAACTTCGGTTCCTGCAGGGCATAAGTTAATGGTTGGTTTTTGAAACAGGCCTCCAGCGCTTCTTTAAGCGTAGCGGTCCGGAGGTTCACGGTAACGGGTTTGGCGTTGTCCAGTTGGTTTTTGCCATAGATAAAGGTGTAGCCGCTCTGTTTTTCGATCGACTTCAGCACTTTCACAAAAGGCTCGTTCCGGAACTGCAGGAAAGTTCCTGAGCACGGGCTGCGGAGCCCGCGGCGATGATCATCAGGAAGAACGTCAGCATACGGAAAGCCTTGCGGATGGCCGGGTGGCATAAGAATCCCCGATCCGCCTGGCGCCAGGCGCATGAATACATAAATTCGATTTTGGGTGATAAATAAAATAAAAACGAATACCTGCGATTCAGATCTCATGTCTGCTAACCCGATGCAGCTGTCATCAGGGCGCTACAGTCACTGTATTTCCTTTGATTGTAAAGTGTACTAGTCCTGTCAGTTCCAATAATTCCAGCACTTTCGACAGCGGAACATCCCGCGGGATCGTGCCGTTAAACATCTCTTTTACCGATCCTTCTTCATATGCTACATCCACGTCATACCAACGGGATAATTGTTTCATTACGGTCCCGATGGGCGCATCCCGGAAAAGGAACTGCCCGTTCTTCCAGGCCGTCGCCATTTCGATATCCGCCTGCGGATTAAACCGGATGGCGCCATCTGCCGCCAGGGCTTCCTGGCCGGGCTTCAGTAATTGCTGATCCTCTCCTTTCCGCACCAGCACAGCGCCTTCCACGAGGGTCGTGCGGCTGCCCGGCTCGTCGGCATAGGCCGAGATGTTGAACCCGGTACCCAGTACCAACACATCCACACCATCCTGCACCTTCACTTTGAAGGGCTGGTTCGCATTGGCCGCTACATCAAAATAAGCTTCGCCTTTTAGCTCCACGGTGCGCTCCTTCCCTTTGAACACGGTAGGATAACGCAGTGCGCTCCCGGCGTTCAGCCAAACCACCGTACCGTCTGGCAGGGTGAGGCGGTACTGCCCGCCGCGCGGGGTGCTGAGGACGTGATATTGCACATCCCGCTGCCGGCTCCCTGCTGATAGGCCAGTACTCCCGCATCCGTCTTTATGGCGTTGCTGCCGCCCTGCGCCGCCAGCTGACCGTTCTGCGCATCGGTAAGATCCAGCAGGCTGCCGTCTCCCAGCGTCAGCGTGGCCTTGTTGCTGCCAGGCATCGCTTCGCCGCCGAAGTGGCGGACTGTATCGCGCGGCGCGGCCGAAGGGCGTAGCGCCAGGTATGCCGTTGCTCCCAGCGCCAGCACGATCACGGCGGCGGCGGCGATCCTGCGCCAGTAAACCGGGCGCATGGGGCCGGGGCCTTCGTGTCCTGCAGACGGGTCATCATCCGATCCATGTCGGACGGATCCAGTTCCATAGGCTCCACTTCGGCGGAGATTTCAGCCAATACCTCCTGCACGAGGGCATCGTATTGCCCGTCCTGCAGCATGGCGCCAAGATCTGCCGCGTCGTTATCTCCAATGCTGCCGGTATAATAATCCCGCAGCAGGAGACGCACTTTGTCCCTTTTTTCGTCTAACATGGTGGAATAGTGATTTGCAACAACGATATATGCTATAACTATCGAAAGGAAGGTTAGGACCAGTCCATCCGAAAATATTTTTCTTTTTCCCTAAAACCAGAACAATCCGGCATTGCGGACGAAAGTCCTGACCGTCTGTAAGGCCCTGACCAGGTGATTTTTAACCGTATTGGGAGACAGATCCATCCTGGCGGCGATCTCCGGGATGGAGAGCCCGTCGTACCGGCTGAGGCGGTAGATCTGTTGCTGCTGTGGCGGCAGGCTTTCCACCGCCCGGGCGATCACCGTACCGCTTTCCCGGAACTGGACCTGGTCGGCCACATCCGTACGGGATGTTTCTGTAAAATCACGGAGATGCTGCAATAACCGGCCTTCGCGGGCCAGGCGTTTGATATAGGTGAGCGAAAGGTTGGAAACGACGGTAAACAGCCAGGAACGGAGAAACTGTATCTTTTCTGACTGATCCCGGTGTTGCCACAAACGAAGAAAGGCCTCCTGCACGATATCCTCGGCAACGGCCCTGTTTTTGGTGATCTTTATGGCGAAAGGTAACAGGCGCGGTAAATAATGCCGGACGATGGCCTCAAAAGCCCTTTCATCAGCGGCTCCTAATCCGGCCAGTAATGATTGTTCCTGTAATAGATGCTCGCTCATTCCATCCCCTCCCTTGGCATGCGGTGTTGGTTGATTCGCGATAAAAGTAATAAAAATTGAATTAGCTGCCGAACGGAGGGGAATCTGTTTACAATTCTACAATAGCTTTCACAACACCATTTTGCGGATCCAGCCAGGAGGCGAACTGATCCGCCACCTCGCCAAACGCCACGCGATGGGTGATGTAATTCGTGGGGTTTACCAACCCTTTGCGCATGCAATCCATCACATGCGCGAAATCATCGCGGGTGGCATTGCGGCTGCTCATGAGCGTGGCTTCCCTTTATGGAATTCGGGGTGGCTGACGGAGATCTCCCCGCGCTGCAAACCCACCAATACGTACCGCCCGCCATGCGCGAGGTACTTAAAGCCATCGTTAATGGCCCGCTGGCTGCCCGTGGCATCGATCACGACCGTAGGGAAGTCGCCGTTGGTGATTAACTTTAACGCCTCCTGCACATCTGCCTGCGAGGCGTCTATCGTATGTTGAATGCCTAATTTGCTTTTGCAGAACTCCAGCCTCCGGGCGTTCACATCCACGGCGATCACTTCCGCCCCGGCTATGCGGGCAAATTCCATGATCCCCAGGCCAATGGGCCCCGCCCCTATCACCGCCACCTGTTCTCCTGGCATCACCCCAGCCCTGCGCACCCCATGCGCCCCGATGGCCAGCGGCTCCACGAGAGCCAGGGCATCGTACGACAATCCCCGCCATGCAGCAAGGCCCCGGAAGGCACCTGGAGGTATTCCACCATCCCGCCGTCTACATGCACGCCGCAAACGGCCATGTTTAAGCAACAATTCGGCTTCCCGGACCGGCAGGCGATGCAATGCCCGCAGTGGAAATACGGGATGAAGGTCACCGCCTCGCCCGCTACGAACCCCGGCGCGCCGTCTGCCTCCACCAGCTCGCCCGACAACTCATGCCCCAGCACCCGCGGGTAGCTGAAATAAGGCTGCGTGCCCTCGAAAGCGTGCAGGTCTGTCCCGCAGATCCCTATCCGCCGGATCCGGATGATGGCATGATCTTTCTTTAATTCAGGCATCGCCGCCTCACCGTAGGTCAGTTCACCGGGCGTCGTACAGGTCAATATTCGCATGCGTGGTTCTTCATTTAAGGCCAAACCTACGATATTACCCAACGCCATTTTTGTCAAAATCCGACATTTCATGGTAGGAATCAGACCTTTTCTGATGACCGCTTATACGATCGTGCTTCCTGATACCGGGCGCCCGGACGAAAACAACCGTTCCACATCCATCAATTTTTTAATTGACATTTGCACACCAATTAGCCAAGGCGCCATACGGGTCTATAAGCATCATTTTATGGGAATTTCTATCACTTTAGTACCCTTTTAGCTTCTCAAACGCCCCGACCTTGCATATAACTCCCTCCTTTTCAGCTACTTGACTGCCTCACAACTCCTTCATAACTCCTTCACGTCTGCCCTTCGTCTGCCCTTCGTCTGCCCCTCGTCTGCCCCTCGTCTGCCCCTAACGCCCTTTTTATCGTCCTGAAATTGCCATACAAGCAGCCTGGTCCCGTCCTGAATCAGGTTTACACCCGGTGATAGAAATACTGATATTAGTTTACAATGTCACTATTCCCTGACCCGGTGGCTACCTTGGCATGAATTCACCCTATGTGCATAAAAAGCGCCGCAACCTTCCGGCTGCGGCGCTTCGGTATTAACCCGTAGGTTATGTTATTTCTTCTGCTGGGAAAGGAAGGTCACCAGCGACGCCAGCTCTTCGTAAGACAGCGCATTGGCCAGTCCTGCGGGCATCATGGAGTTCTTCATTTCTTTGCGGGAAACGATGTCGGAGGTCTTCAGGGTGGTTACATTACCGCCGATGTCGCGGAGCACCACTTTGGAAGCGGTTTCTTCCGTCACGAAGCCCATGTAGGACTTATTACCCTTGGCGGTGATCATTACCGTGGCGAAGCCCTGGGAAATGGAAGCGTTCGGCTTCAGGATCGATTCGGCGATCTGCTCACGGTTCATGATAGAACCGATCTGGCCCATGTAAGGGCCTTTCATCTTCTCGCCCTTGGTTACGCTATGGCAGGCGATGCATCCCTGGGCGGTGAAGAGCACCTTGCCCTTGGCAGCGTCGCCCTTGATATTGTTCACGGCGATGAGCACGTCTTCGATGGAAGACTTGCCTACCTGTCCTTTTTTATTCTTGATCTTCTCCAGGTCCACTTTCGGTTCGTTCTTCGCTACGGCCTCCACTTTCTTCGGCGGTGCGAAGGCAGCGATCTCCATGCGGTTGCGCTCGTCGAGGTCGGTGAAGAACTGTTTGCGGGCGGGCGCTTTCAGCGCCTCTTTCTTCAGGAACTTCTCGATAGGCGCGGAACCTTCCCAGGACACCGCCTTATAGTATGGGCCATGGGAATCAGGGCGCGTGCCCCACCACCAGGAAGCATCATAGTCCCCTTCTTTCTTATAAAGGCGGGCCAGGGTAGTCAGTATCCTGTTCTTTTGATTGAGGTCTTTAGCCAGCGGATACGCCGCGATGAGTCCGTTTACGGCTTTCATATCGTGCATATAGCGGAGTGCCCACAGGGCCAGTACGCCATTGGGACCATTGATCCCGGCCACCGTCGCGTCTACCGCATGGAGGTTCACCAGCGCCTGTACCGCCAGGTGAGGCAGTACGATGCCGGGGTTCGGCGTGGCGTGGGGCCTTCTTTCCCTTTGGGAGGCGCTACGAAGGTGGCGGGCACTTTCGTCTGCAATAACGCGGTAGCCGCTTCCGGACGGCCCAGACGGCCCAGACCGATGATCGCGGCGGCCGCTACGCGGGGATTGGTGTCTTTCAGTCCCTCGACAAACGGCTCAATGGCAACGTCGGCCACCAGGCCTTTACGGTCGGCCAGGGCACGCAGCGCATGTTCGCGAACCGCCTCGTCTTTAGCGAGGGCTGTAAGGCCGGCAATACCATCGCGGCCTGCTGCCTGTGCGTAGGTATAGATACCGGCAACGCGGGCATACAGGGGCGCCTGCGCATCGTTGGCTACTGCCAGCGCCGCAGCGGATGCCGCTTGTTTATCTGCCCTGGCAACCAGCTCCTGCGAAGCAGCCAGGCGGGCCACAGCGCTGGGGATTTCAGCAAACCGGCCAGTTCTTCCACGGTAGATTTGGTAACGTCGGGGAATGCGGTATAGGTCCAGTCTTTGGGAACCGCACGGATCACATAGCCTTTATTGGGGCTGCCGGAATATCCCGCGCCATCCCAGGCGGAGAGATACAGCCTGCCAGAACCATCCACATCCAGGTCGGTGATCTGGGGAATGCCCATGAACTCCTCTTCTTTCTGGGTGAAAGTAGGACCGTCGGTCGTTACCCGGTGGATATAAAGCATGCTCCTGCCCCAGTCGGCCATCATCGGCACGTTGGTGTATTGTGCGGGCCAGTTGGGCTCGGACAGGTAGAGCGCGCCCGTACCCGAACCGCCGCCAACGTCTACCAGCGCCGGCAGTATCTCTTCGGTGAAGTTCTGGAACAGTACAGGGTAACCGTACTCGCCAGACTGGATATGATGCGAGAACCGCACGTTCCAGCCACCGCCGTCGTTAGTATTTTCACGGGTGAACACGTTCATGTAGGGGTCGATGGCCACGTCGTACACGTTGCGGGTACCGTGGGTGAAGATTTCCATCTCCGTCCCGTCGGGCCGTACGCGTACGATACCGCCACCCAGCATGGTCAGTTTCTTGCCGGAGCGGTCGGTTGCATTGTGGAATCCGAAGTCGCCCACAGAGATATAGATCCATCCGTCGATGCCCATACGGATGCCGTTGGTGGCGTGATCCGTACCGCGTTCCTGGATATATTTGGTATTGCTGAGGTTTTCGATGAGTGGCTGCGGAGCGCCGTCTGCCTTACCATCGCCGTCCTTGTCTTCGAACAGCACCAGCGACATGCCGGTGGCTTTGCCTGTTTCAGCGGAGAAGGTCGTATGCAGTACATATACCTTATTGCCCAGCACCATGATGCCACGGGGTTGTCTACCACTGCGAACTCGGTATGCTGGTCCATTTTGCCATCGTTATCGGCGTCTGTCAGGCGGAGGATGCGGCCTTTGCCGGGATCTTTCCCCAGGGAGCCGATCATATCGATACCCACATAAACATCGCCGTTAGGCGCTACGGCCAGGCAGGCGGGGCTGGGAGTTATATCCGGACCGGCAAAGCGGGAAACGGTTAAACCAGGGGATCGGGTAATTTGAATTCATTATCACCGAGATAGTGTTTTGCACCCACCAGTACCGAAGCGGAACAGAGCAGCGCAATAGGAAGTTTGATCATTTTCTGATTGCTGTGATTTAAGAGCGTACTGTCAATAATTTGCTTATCAATGAGCCGGACAAAATAAAAAAAAAATCGCGCCAGGGAAATATTTTCCATGGGCAGCAGAGATGGCCCGTTATCACCGGCCTTATTCTATGATGAAGGGAAAGCGGTTCAGGAGGGCTCAAAACAAATAAATCCTTTATTAGTCAGGAATCCAACACAAGTAACAGCTATAGAAATTATACTACCCAGTCATCAGATTTGTTGATAAAGTTCCCCGGTTTTGCTGCGGGGCCTTGCATTTTCCCGGTGCATACCGTGTCTGGCCGGCTTATCAATTGTCATTCCAATCCATATGAGGCCATTTCAACTAACTGGTTTACAGATAATACTTTCCACAAATATTGGTTTGAAGGTAAAAGGGCCGTATTTTTGACCATATCCTGGAGAATACCGTTAAAATCACAATCCGAATACACTGTGGACCCTGCGCAAGTGAGCGGTTAAAAATGAAGAATATATGAGTAAAATACTCCTGATCGAGGACGACGAAGTGATGTCCACCATCGTTAAAAGAATCCTGCAAAAGGCAGACTACCAGGTAGACCACGTCAGGAACGGCAAAGAGGCATTTGAGATACTGGAAAGTTCCGGTATGGATTCGACCTGATTATCACCGACATTATGATGCCGTATGCGAACGGTTTCGAGATCGTGAGCCGCGTACGCAACTTGCCGGAAGGCAAGCAGATTCCCGTTATCTTATTGTCGAACGCCGGCAATGAAGACATGGTGAAGGAAGGCCTGCAGTTAGGCGCCAACGACTTCCTGAAGAAACCTGTCCTGCCCGCAGAGCTGCTCATGCGCATCCGCCGCGTGCTCACCCGCGAGCCCGGTTAATTCCTCACGCTACAGCAGGGCCGGGCGGCCCAACCATCTTCCTACTGAAAAATGCGAATATGAATTTCTCCCCATTAGATTTCCTGGAGAGTATATTTTTCGAATTCCGTTATGCGCCGCTGATCATCCAGATTGCCATCATATTTGTGTTTGTGGCCATCGGGATGACGCTTATAGCTTACTTTTCCATCCTCCGCCGCCGTTTCCGCGGCTTCAGGAGAGATAAGAAAGTGGCGCGCCTCAACGAGCAAATCGATGATCTGCTTATCGACAATGTATTATCCCAGGACCCCGAGTCCGTGGAAACTCCCGGTCAAACCGCCGAAGCCGCCGCTTCCGCCTTCCAGCTCCCGGCATTCGGGACGCGCTGGGGCAGGCAGGTGCTCATCGACCGGCTCATTAATTACCGCAATAACGTCCGCGGCGCCATGGGCGAAGAGATCCGTACCCTCTACCTGTTGCTCGAACTGGATAAAGACAGCTTCAAGAAGCTGAAGTCCCGCAAATGGAACCGGAAGGTCCGGGCCCTTAACGAGCTCAGTGCCATGGAGATCGGCGTGGCCGACGTTATCATCCTCCCGCTCACCAACAGCCGTAACCGCGAGCTGCGGGCCGCGGCACGCCAGGCATATATCAAGCTGTCTAAAAACGAACCTTTCAAGTTCTTCGACCTGGCCACCGAGCCCCTCCTCGCCTGGGACCAGGTGGAACTATTCCGCATCATCACTACCACGTCCAATATCGCCATCCCCAACTTTGCACAGTGGATCACCTACTCCACCAACAAAAGCGTGATATCGTTCTGCCTTAAACTGGTAATACATTACCACCAGCTCAAGGCCATCCCGGCGGTACTGAAACTCCTCGATTCCAAGGATCACCACCTCCGTGCGGAGGCGATCAACTGCCTGGGCAAGATGAAAATGGCCGATGCGGAAGATAAACTGGTCTATATATACAATAACCAACCCCTGGATTGCCAGATAGAGATACTGAAAGCCCTCGGGCGCATCGGGTCTGGACGGCATACCGAGTTCCTGAAACAGGAATTTATGCTGTCGACCGACTTTGAGCTTCGGAAAACGCCGCCAAGTCGCTCATCAACAACCAGGTACCCGGCAGCAACCTGATCGGTGAGCTGATGGCCAGCGCTACTCCCGAGAACAAGCTGATCCTCAAACATTGCATGAACCCGTTAATTAAATTCTGATGCAGCAGATCTGGGACATCGCCGGCAATATATTCGAGAATGTCGTATTCAGTTACGGCCTTATCCTGCTCGTGTCATACGCGCTGCTCGCCATTTGTTCGCTGCTGGCCGTGCGCCGCTGGGTAATGACCGACCGCTACGAAAATGGCGATATACTCCTCACCTCTCCCCTCGCACCCGGCATCTCCGTGATCGCCCCGGCATACAATGAAGGGATGACCATCATCTTCAACGTGCGCTCCTGCTCACGCTCAAATACGCCCGTTATGAGATCATCGTGGTAAACGATGGCAGTACGGACGATAGCATCGATCAGCTGGTAAAGAGTTCAGCCTTGTACCCGTGGAGTTCGCGTACAATGCCAAGATCCAGACGCGGCCGGTTAAAAGGATCTACAAATCCACCGACCCGGCCTACGCCAAGCTGACCATCATCGACAAAGTGAACGGGAAAAGTAAGGCGGACGCGGTGAACGCTGGCATCAACGCCGCGGCGTACGATTATTTCGTGTGCACAGACGTGGATTGCATCCTCCATGAAAATACCATCATCGAGTTGATCAAGCCGGTGATGAAGGAAAAGAACAAACGGGTGATCGCTACCGGCGCCACGCTCCGCGCCGCCAATTCCAATACCTACGACCAGGGCGTGGTCGTAAACGTAAAGCCCCAGGCAGCTGTTGCCCCGCTTCCAGGAAGTGGAGTACATCCGGGCATTCGTTCTGGGTAAAATGGGCTGGACATTCCTCAACTGCGTGCCCAACGTTTCCGGCGGGCTGGGGTTGTTCGACAAGGAGATCGCCATCCGCTGCGGAGGGTACGACCATAGCTCGTTCGGAGAAGACATGGAGCTCATGACCCGTATGTGCCGTTACGCGGTAGACAACAAGATCGATTACGCCATCCGCTACATTCCCAAAACCCTTTGCTGGACGGAAGTACCCTCCACCCTGCGCATCTTCGGCCGCCAACGCACCCGCTGGGCGCGCGGGCTGGCGCAGCTCATGTATGCCCACTTCGGGATGTTCATGAAACCAAGGTATGGCCGGATGGGGCTCGTGGTATTCCCCTACAACTTCTTCTTCGAACTGCTGGCGCCCCTGGTAGAAGCCAGCGGTATCATATTCATGGTGATCATGGGCATCCTGGGATTCATCAACTGGCCAACGGCCATCATCCTGCTGGTGTTCGTATATAGCTATGCGATCATGATCACCACACTGGCCATCCTGTATGATCAGATCACATTCCGGTATTACAACTCCTGGCGCGACGTATTGCTGCTTTGCCTGACGCCGTTCTTCGAGTTTTTCATTTATCACCCGCTGATCGTATTCTTTTCGCTCCGCGGATATTGGTTCTTTTTGACAGGAAAGAAAGCGGGCTGGGGCGTTATGCAACGCCGCGGATTCCAAATGGCCTCCAACAAATAGCCCAAGCTTTTCAATTATAACGACAGCCCATGGAACTGATCAGGAATTTTTACGAAGGTTCGATTTTCATATATGGCATAGCGATGCTGTCCATGTATGCTATTCTGGCGATACTCTCGTTCCGCGGCGTGCTTCGTTTCAAGCGGAAAGACCGTAATACCGATTACACCTGCATGCTCAATTCGGAACTGGCGCCGGGCATATCCGTGATCGCGCCGGCCTATAATGAAGGTGTGACCATCATCCAGAACGTCCGATCCCTGCTGACGCTTAACTACTCCCGTTTTGAAGTGATCATCGTAAATGATGGCTCTACCGACGATACCCTGCAAAAGCTGATCAACGAATTCGAGCTGGAGGAAGTGGAGTTCGCATACAACGAGCGCATCAAGACGCAGCCCGTCAAACGCCTGTTTAAATCCACCAACGTAGCTTATGATAAGCTGCTGGTTATTGACAAAGTAAACGGAAGAGCAAGGCCGACGCTTCCAATGCAGGGATCAACGCGGCGGCCTACGACTACTTCCTCTGTACGGACGTGGATTGCATCATTGAAAAAGATACTCTTCTAAGGCTGATCAAGCCCTTCATGGAAGAAGAGTATAAGAAAATACAACAGATCGGCGAGCCCTGCCCGGAATGCGGGTTCGTTCATATCGTGGAAGAAGGCGTGCGGGTCATTGCTTCAGGGGCTACCCTCCGGCTGGCCAATGATTGCGAGATCGACCAGGGCGTGATCGTCAGGGTACGGCCGCCGCGCAAACTGCTGCCCCGCTTCCAGGAGATGGAGTATATCCGCGCCTACGTATTAGGAAAGATGGGTTGGAGCATGATCAATTGCGTGCCCAACGTATCGGGCGGCCTGGGGCTGTTCGACAAGGAAATTGCCATCAAGGCGGGCGGATACGACCATAAATCCTTCGCGGAAGACATGGACATAGTGACCCGTATGTGCCAGTATATGATCGACAACAAGATGCGGTACGCGGTGCGTTACATACCCACCACCCAATGCTGGACGGAAGGCCCGCCCACCATGAAGGTATTCAGCCGCCAGCGCACCCGCTGGGGCCGCGGGATGGCGGAGATCGTCACCATTCACCGCAAGATGATATTCAACCCGCGCTACAAGCTCATGGGCATGGTGGTGCTGCCCTGCAGCCTCCTGTTCGAGTTCCTGGCGCCTATCATCGAATTTACCGGCGTATTGTATTACATCTACCTCATCGCCACCGGCGCCATCAATGGGACTATGCCCTGATATTGCTGGCGTTCGTATACCTATATTCGGTGATGATCACCACGCTCGCCATCTGCTGGGACCAGCTGACCCTCCGCTATTATAATTCCTGGCGGGAAGTGTTCGGGCTGGCGCTGATGGCGTTCCTCGAACCGATTATTTACCATCCCCTCATCGTGTTCTTCGCGCTCAGGGGGTACTGGTTCTTCCTTACCGGCAAGAAATCCAACTGGGGCAACATGCAGCGTCAGGGCTTTGGCCGTAAGGCGGTAACTACGGCATAAACATTGTATTCATCCAAGCTGCAAATATGAAAAGAACGGTCTGTTTTTTATTGATGGGATGCTTTCTGCTCTGCGCGGCCTTTGCGCAGGCGCAGATCTTCAACACCAAAAAGAACAAGGATGCGGACGAACTGTACAATGAAGCCGTACAGGCCACCCGCGCCGGCAAATACAAAGAAGCCATTGCCCTGAGCCAGCAGGCCCTCCGGGTACGGCCCGATTTCGTGGACCAGGAGCTCCTCCTCGGCCGCCTTTACATGCTCACCGGCAACTACCCCGGCGCCCGCCAGTATGTCCATAAAGTCATAGAAAAAGCCCTAACTACCGGGATGCCTACCTCTATGCCATCAACATCGAAATGCTGACGCGCCAGTACATGGAAGCCGAAAAACAGGCCAACGCAGCACTGGCACAGTTCAAGGACGACAAGGAATTCATGCTCCGCAAAATGGCTATCCTGGACGCGACCCAACGCTTCCAGGGCGGAAACGTCTATGCGGAAAACCTCGTGGAGAAATTCCCCGGAGATACCTCCATCCGCAAAGCCTACATCGGCCACTACCTCACCGCCGGCCACTTCTACCGGCAGCGCGGCATCCCCGCCCTTGCAGAGCAACACTACGAACGGGCGCTCGCCATGCAACCCGGCAATACCGAGGCCAGCAGCGCCATTACCAATATGTACCTGCGCAGTGGCAGCTACCAACGGGCCATCGAGCAGGTCAACGCAGGACTGGCCAACGACCCTAACAATTACGACCTGCTTATGCGTAAACTGGGGCTGCTGCAGGAAATGCACGATTACCCCGAAGCGCTCAACCTTCTCCAGCAAATACTCAAACTTCACCCCGGCGACGCGAAGGCGCGCGGGATGGATCTTACGCTCCGTATGGAGGCCGCCGCCTGGTACGCCAATACCGATCCCTTCATGCTATATAGCGGTATCCTCGAAAAGAATCCCGGCAACAGGGAGGCACTGGATAAGGTTATCGGCCTGAGCATGTCGCGTGGGGCATACCGCGAAGCCCTGGCCTGGATCAACCGTGGGCTCAAAAGCAGCCCGAACGACCAACGGCTCCTGGCACTCAAGCTCGACGTACTGGAAAACGACCGTAAATGGACCGAAGCGGCCCAACTGGCCGAAAGGATCCTGCGGAGCGCTCCTACAGCAGAAAAGAAACAACGCTACATCGCCCTTCGCATCGCCTCCGGTCGGGAATACCTCGCACAGCAACAATACGACCTGGCGCTGGGGAATTCGAAAGCGTATTGCGCGACAGTCCGGCCGACACCGCCGCGCTCGATATGGCAGCCAACACCTACATCACCCAGAAAGATTATACCCGCGCGCTCGATGTGCTAGACAAAGCGCTGGCCGCACATCCCGATAATCCGCGTTTCATGATGAAAAAGTCTTCCGTACTGGCAGAAACGGGCCGGTACGACGAAGCCGCCGCCATTGCGCAGGAACTGCAGCAACGATTCCCGGACAACGAACGCTACAGCACCTTTGTGACGGACATGCACCTCACCGCCGGCCGGCTATTCATGCAGGCGGAAGAGTATACGCTCGCCAAAGGTCAGCTCGACCTGGTGCTCCAAAACGACCCCGGCAATTTGGAAGCCCTCAACTACCTGGTCAACCTCGAATCTGCCAGGCAGCAATACGACAGCGCTATTTATTATGCCGACCGCGCACTGCAGGCACACCCGGACAATAAAGAAATGTTACTGAAGAAAGCGTCCGTCTACACCGACATGCAACACTACGCCGACGCCAATGCCATCAACCGGCAGCTGATGGAACGTTATCCCTTTACCACCAGGTACCGCAAAGCATATGTGGAAGGCCTGGTGTCTGAAGGGCTGGCCTACTGGCGGAACAACCGTCCGGACAGTGCGTTCCCGGTATTCCAGCAGGCGCTGGCCATTGATAAAAAAGATTCGCTGGCCTTACTGAACAGCATGAACATACTTTATGCGCGGCAGTCGTACGACAGTGCGCTGATTTACACGAACGAGGCTCTTAAATACTACCCGGAGAGCGAGAACTTCCTGCAAAGGCGTGCGCTCAACCTCGAAGGCAAGAAGGATTACGAGGCCGCGGCACTGGCGGCGGACTCCCTCGCCAGGAAGTGGCCCACGGCTGATAATAAAGACTATGCTGCCCTGATGGCTTCAAAGGACTGAAGAACCAGTTCGGGCTGTATTACCTGAATTCCAACTACGATTATGCCAGCACCAATTACAACATCGCCACGGTGGAATACCGCCGCTTTTTCAAGAAGGGTTCCTGGGCGGTACGTGGCAACTATGCCGGGCGCGAAGAAGGTACAGGCCTGATGGGTGAAGCGGAGATGTATTATACCCATAACAAATCCTTGTACTCATATGCATTGGTGGCCTATGGTAATAAGATCGTCTTCCCCGAGATAAGGTTATCTTATTCCATTTTCAAGACTTTCGCAAAGGAAATCGAAGGCGAACTGGGCGTGCGATACCTGAAGGCTGATAGCGCCAATGCCATTACCGGCGTAGCGTCCATAGCGAAGCCCTTCGGTGATTTCTGGGTCAACCTGCGCGGATATTTCATCAGCGACGAAGGCGACTTCAATACCTCCTTCAACCTCACGACCCGTTATTATATGAACCGCCGGCAGGACTACCTGTCCATCATCGCGGGGCTGGGCACCTCACCAGACGACCGTAGCCGGCTTATACAGTTTCCGCAGTTGTCAGGTCTCCTGACCCGCAGCATTGCGGCCGGGTACCAGAAAACCATTCGTTACCGGACAACGCTGGGGCTCTTCGGCACCGGATCAACCAGAAAATCGAAGATAACCGTTACCAAAATCAATACGATATTTACATTAATATACAACGTAAATTCTGAAGCAATATGATTAACGCACTCATCCTATCTCTGACGCTTGTAGCTAACGCTGGTTGTCAGCTTTCAGATGATATCACGCTGGTAGATCAGGGCCAAGCGCGTCATAAGATAGTCATATCAACAACTGCAACCACCGCGGAAACCCGTGCAGCAGAAATTTTACAAAAGTACGTACTGTTGATAAGCGGTGACAAACCGCAGATGATACGGGAAAATAATTACAAGGAAGGGGAACCGGCAATATTTATTGGTCTTACAGACCATTCAGAAAAATGGGGCACTGAAAAAATTAAAGGAGAAGGTTTTATCATATCAAGTGACGATAAAAATCTTTATGTTCGGGCAGGAAGCGGAAAGGGCCAATTTATGGAGTTTACACTTTAATAGACACATACTTCGGATGCAAAAATATGCACGTGGACCTGCATATGTGCCCAAAAAAACAACATTAAAGATCCCCTCGCACCTAATGGATAAACAAATCCCCGAGTTTGTATTCCGGGATGCCTACTACCCAAGCCGATTGGACCAGGAGTTTCAAGAATGGCATAAGCTGCATAGAGCGGAAGACTTATGGGGCCTTTGGGCACATACTTTCTTTAAGCTCGTACCGCCGGCTCAATATTTTCCCGCTCATCCGGAATATTATGCTTTTGTAAATGGAGAACGAAGGGCAACCCAGCTTTGTTTAAGTAACGATGAAGTGGTTAACATTACGGTGAACCAGCTCCGTAAGTTGATGAAAGAAAAACCGGATGCATTATATTGGAGCATATCTCCCCAAGATGGAGTTGGCTATTGCACATGTGATCGTTGTGCAACAGCGGATAAAGAAGAAGATAGCCACGCCGGATCTCTGATACGATTTGTCAATAAAGTTGCTGTTAAGTTCCCAGATCGCCAGTTTACTACATTAGCTTATAACTATACAATCAAACCACCGAAAAAAACCCGACCTGCATCAAACGTAATAATAATGTTAAGCAGTATTGCTGCAAACAGAAACCGTCCTTTATCCGAGGATCCCTCAGCTGCTGAGTTTCGAGATGCATTGCAGGGATGGAAGAAAATAGTGAGTAACATATTTATATGGGACTACACAACACAATTCTCGAATTATCTCGCCCCATTCCTGACTATTTCGAATTGCAACCAAATTTGGAATATTTTGCAAAAAACGGCGTTACCGGTGTTTTCTCACAAGGTAGCGGATGGACCTATTCTGATATGATGGAACTTAACACTTATTTGCAAGCTAAAGCACTTTGGCAGCCGCGAAAGCCTATTGACAAAACATTTTCTGAATTTATGAGCGGTTATTATGGAAAAGCATCCGTACCCTTAACAAAGTATATTAATTTGTTAGTTGCCAATTTAAAATCTTCCAAAGCATCACTTGACGTATATGGCAGCCCGGTAAATCACCGCAATGATTTCCTTTCTCCCGAAGCAATTGAACAATATTCAACTTTATTCGACCAGGCTGAGAGATCTGCAGAAGGCGATCCTGAATTAACAAATAGGATCAATAATGCGCGCCTTCCGCTTGAATATACAGTTTTGCAACAGGCCCAGGTTAACGGAGCAGATAAACACGGTTACCTTAAACCATCTGCAAAAGGATTCACAACTTTACCTAATTGGAATGGACGGATAAATCGATTCACGGCTCAAGCGAAAAAGGCAGGCGTAAAAGAGATTTCTGAAGGCGGAGTTTCTCCTGATAACTATAAAAAGGAATGGGACGACTTGTTATCTAAACCTTTCCAAACCAGCCTTGCTTTTCGTAAAAAAGTAACCTTGAGGTATCCATTCTCTCCAGAGTTTACAGCGAAAAAGAAGCAACACTTACAGATGGAATCTTCGGCGGAACAAAATTCGCTCTTAACTGGTTATTCATTTATGGCAATGACATGGTAGCAACAATTGATCTGGAAAAAAACTCAGCAATTCAACAAGTTGAACTCAACTTTTTAAAAGATGTTCAACACTTTATTTTTCTTCCAACAGAAATCATAGTAGAATCATCCAGTGATAATACTGAATGGCGGCAGCTTGCGCTACAGTCAATCCCGAATAGCACTGACTGGAAAATCGAAGTCAAAAATATCAACTTCAGGCAAAGTCCAACAATGCACGCTATATTCGGATAACAGCCAAATGTTTGCCTAAGATGCCTGCCTGGAGGGGAAGTAATAAGAAACCGGCAATCTGTTGTGATGAAATCGTAATTCACTAAACATAAAATCGGGTAAAAACCACTTCCCGTGTTTTTTATAAAATCACTTCGTCTAACGCCAGGCTGGTATGGCGTACGGGATGGAAGAGAAACCGGTAGTGACTGCGGGCTTCCGGCAATTGCGGGTGCAGGATTTCTCCAATACCGCTGTTGCCATTACCCATACCGGCGAGGTCTGGCGGGAGGCGCCGCCGGGCTTCCGTAAAAGGTCGTATCCCAATGGCCGGCCGCGTTGACGCATATGATTGACAATTGTAAGCCCCCTGGGCAGGGAGCCCTTCCATGGCACATGCGACTCTGTCACACCATGCGGGATCACCATGGCGGGCGTTCTGTTATTATCCCACATCAGGCGGTTAAAATGTGTAACATGCACCAGCAAAATGCCCGGATCGTCGGCCGGATGCGGCGTTGCTGCAGCAGGTCCTGCGGGCGTATTATGTTCCAGGTAAATACAGGGAGCTGGCGCTGGGCCTCCGATAACACGGCATACTGATCCGTCCGGTAGTTTATTTCGGATTGAAAAAGGATGAGGTCGAAAGAAAAATCCCTTACCAGGTCTGCAGGGATTTCGTGGACATTGTCTCCGAATGGGAAAGTGGTTTCCCTTCCCCAATACCCTTCGCCTTTTTCAGCCTTAATGGGAATGAAGATATCATGATAGCCCTGCGAGAGATAGTATAAATAACTTCCATGGGCATGCCAGGTGAAACTGCGCAGCCGCGGCTTTTTAAGGATAGTCATTGATGAAGTCACGTTTAACCGGTTGCAGCCCAAGAAGCGAACCAAAGAAGCAACAACATTGTCTTTCATTTAACCGAACCATCGTCCGCGAAATGCCCTTATCACAGGAGAACCGCTTCTCTTTGTGCTTTAGAAAGACGCCCACCGCCGGCCAATGCGGTTTGGGACTTTATATATCTGGTGTTGAATTAAATGCTCAATTGTGGCGAATCGTCCCGCTCCGGAAATGCTGTTACTGCTAAGTTTCAGCTAAAGGTAACATGGTTGCTGGGATTCCTGCGCAAATCGCCCTATATTGTCTGCATGCCGGAACACGGCTTAAATAATTTCACTGATGAAAAACTTTTTACTGATCCTCAGGGCGCTTGTATTGTCCCCGCTACTCGTTGTTTGCCAGGAAGCATTTAAGATCACCCACGGGCCATACCTGCAGGCACTCGGGGAGAACGGCGTCAATATCGTCTTCACCACCAACAGAAGCGGCATTGCCTGGGTAGAACTCGCCCCGGCCGACAGTTCGCACTTTTATGCAAAGGAGCGCCCGAAACACTTCGCCTCCGCACATGGCCAAAAAACCGAAGGCACCGTGCACAACGTCCGCATAGAAGGATTGCAGCCTGCCACCAGGTACCGCTACCGAATCTATTCCCGGGAGGTCCTTAGCCATGAGAGTTACATCCTCCAATACGGAAATATTGCTGCCAGTGCGGCATACCGGGCGGAATTACCCACCTTTACCACCCTGGATCCCCGGGCCTCTCAGATCAGTTTCGCCATGGTCAACGACATACATCAGCAAAACGATGTCATGAAAAAGCTGTTGGGGCAGGTTGACTGGAAAAGCAATCAACTCGTATTCTTCAACGGAGACATGCAGAACAATTCCCGGAACGAGGCCCAGATATTCAGCTCGTTCATGGATACGGCCATCAGCATATTTGCCGACCGTATACCCATGTATTATGCCCGCGGCAACCATGAAACCCGCGGAGAATTTGCCAGCCAGTTCCCCGTTATTTCCCCACGGCCTCCGGTCAGCTGTATTATATATTCCGTACCGGGCCCATTTGCTTTGTAGTACTGGACACCGGGGAAGACAAGCCCGATTCCGACATCGAATATACTGGCATTGCCGATTATGATGCATACCGGACGCAGCAGGCCGCCTGGCTGAAAGAAGCATTGAAACGCCCCGAATACACGGAAGCACCTTATAAAGTGGTGATCGCTCATATTCCACCGTTCGGCGGATGGCATGGAGAACAGGAAGTAGCAGAAAAGTTTGTCCCCTGCTGAATGCCGCCGGTGCGCAGGTAATGCTTAGCGGGCACCTGCACCGCAACGTCAAGAAGTTGCCCCAGGCCGGCGCCTGGAACTTCCCGGTACTGGTAAACTCAATACCTCCATCGTTAAGGCCAAAGCCGATGGCCGGCAGTTACAGATCGAAGTATTCGATATCAACGGTAAGAAAATCGACGAGGTGACGCTGTCGCCCACGAGATAACCTTCCAACTGAACCGATGTTCTAAAAGAACAGTATCCAGAGTACGGCTGCGGTATTCGTGGCGGAAGGTTTGAGACCGAGGAATTTAGCGAACTGGCGTACAGTGAGAATCGTTTTCATTTTCCCCATGAAGCCGTTGTTCAGAATGCCGAATTTGGAATTATACTCATTGGAATTGGATGACTTCAGGGGATTGAGGTTATTCCGGTCGAGCAGATAGGTGGAGACGAGTTTGAGCACGGTAGGTTGTTGCTTTTTTGTCAGGCCCAGGGAAGGCGTCAGCACTTTCATGATCTTAGCGCTGGTCGTGGCTACGTTTACTACGCCCGTGGCGGTTTCGGTTACTGACTGATCGAAACGGGAAGCCGATGCGCTGCCAGCCGCCAGCAGACAAATAACGAGCAGGAATGCGGTTGTTTTTTCATGTTCCTTTCCGGTTTGTTCCAGAAATTAACAACCGTTCGGGCACTTTAGTTGCGAACTGCAGAGTATCGTTGTTCTGCCATATGATCAAAATCCCTTGGGCCTTTTCCTTTCCGCCGACGCCTCCACGATGGCATCCACGCGTTTCTGCCGCGTCTCAGGTCTCTTCGCCATCTCCACCCAATGCAGCATCATTTTGCGGATGGATTTAGACGCGCTGGTAAAGTACTCCTTCGCACCCGGTTGGGATTTGAAAGCCAGTTCCAGATCCCTGGGGATGATCAGTTCTTCTACCGTATCGAGCCTTGTCCACGCGCCGTTCTGTTTCGCAATTTCAATGCTTTCCAGTCCGGCTTTGGCCATTTTCATTTCCTGGATCAGCCTTTCCACCTTTGCTTTATTGATCTTAGACCAATTGCTATCGGGCTTACGGCGGAGAAATACTGTGCAAAGGAGCCTTCATCGAGTGTTTTACGGGTACTATCGATCCATCCGAAGCAAAGCGCCTCATCCACCGCATCGCTCCAATCCATGGAAGGCATATCGGCAGATTTACGGTACATAATTACCCAGATAGAATCTTTGCTGCGGTGGTTCTTTTTAACCATTCGCGCCAGGATTTAGGGCTATCGGGGTAAAGGTTTCGGTGATCGTCTTTTGCATGTTTGTCGGGTTTAATTGTAATATAAAGGTATTCGGGTAGATTGACAGCCTTATGTCAGCAGCACCGGGAATTTTGAAAAACAATTCCCGGACCGTATATTGAAGAAATGCGCCGGCCCCACCGGCCCCTGTCCCTTAATATACAATGCTTCATGAAAACCATTTACCTGACGATCGCCCTGGCAGCCACGAGCCTGGGCAGCCTGGCCCAAAACGGCCCCTATTCCTGGAAATTCTCAACAGAAGGCCGGTTCGTCAGCGCCCCGGCGTTGTTTGAAAAAACCCTCCTGGCCGGGAACGCCAACGGCCATCTCTACGCAGTAGACATCAGCACCGGCACGGAACGATGGAAATTTAAGACCGGAAAAGCCATCGGCACACAGCCCTGCATCGCCGCCAATTCGGCGATCTTTGGCAGTTATGACGGCCACTACTATGCCGTAGACGCCAGGACCGGCAAACTACGCTGGCGCTTTAAGACCGGTGGTGAGCGGAAAATCGGCGGCAAAGGACTATGGACCTTGCAGCCACTTTCAACTTATATGGAAGACCCTATGATTTCTTCCTCTCCTCTCCCGCCACCGATGGTGAGACCGTCTACTTCGGCAGCAGCGACAGCTGCATATATGCCCTGAATGCTTCCACCGGCGCCCTTCGCTGGAAATACCGGACCCAGGGCCCCATTCACGGAGGCGCCGCATATAGTGAAAACACCCTCGTCATCGGCAGCTGGGATACTTACGTGTATGCGCTCGACGCAACTACCGGCAAATTGAAATGGAAATACCAAACCGGCACAGACACCGTATACCATGGCGTTCTGCAAGGTATTCAGGCACGCCCGGCCATCGGGAACGGAAAGTCATCATCGGCGCCCGCGATGCAAAACTAAGGGCGCTGAATCTGCAAACCGGGGCCTTAGAATGGACTTACGAAGCGGGAATGCCTGGATATCCGGCGGCGCGGTAATCGTTCAGGATGAAGTATATGTCGGGACTTCCGACTCCTACTTAATGCTATGCCTCAATCTTCAGAGCGGGAAGGAGATCAGCCGGAATAAAGGCGGCGGATACGTTTTCGGAGAAGCGGCTGTCAGCGGAAAACCGTCACCTACGGAGATTTCACCGGGCGGATGTATCTGCTGGAAAGATCGAATCTGAAAATTATCGGTGCATTCGAGACGCCCGGCCGCCAAAGCAAAGGATACATCTTCCTGGATACCGCGCATGCCATTAATTTCAACCATCTGGCTGCGGGAGCCCCTGTCGAGCAATACGCCACAACTATCGCCGTGATGAACAAGCTCCATCAGCTCGGTCCTATTACAGCCACGCCTGTCATTGCCGGCAAAACGATCTTCATTGCCGCCAACGATGGCAATATCTACGCCATGCCAATACCTGCTCCTTATGAATAAAAGAAAGGGCCGCTGAAACCAGCGGCCCTCTTTCGTTCATGTGGCGCGATGAGCGCTTGTACCTTACGCCCGGCATCCGTACCCGGTTGATGGATCACAACCACCACGGGCACTCTGCCAACAGCCACTCTAATCCGCTTCACACCCTCTACGGCCGCGAAAAAGAACTGATGCACCTATTGGCCAGGGCATGAGCGTTCTGAATGGTTCCCCGGGCGCTGAACCTCCATATCACCACCGTCAGCACGGACGGTGGCGGCTGTATTCCAACTGAGCCAATATCCATACGGTATACATGCGCAGGAGTTACTTCGGCCATACGGCAGCCATACCGTTGTCATACGGTTAGAATACGGTTACAATACGGTTAGACTACTGTTTTAATACGGTTGCAATACGGTTACAATACGGTTAGATGACAATTTCACTGTCGTTTGATGACAATTCGATAGCTACGAGGCAACCAACAGGAATTCCGCATCCCGCAAATCAATTTCCGTATCGCGTAAACGGCAGCCGTTTATCAGGAGAACTTTGCACGGCCGAAAGGCTCAACCCAAATCTTCTCCTCCCATGAAAAAACACTTACTTCTTGTTTGCGCAACCCTGCTCCTCGCCCTCACCGGCTTCGCACAGCAGGGCCGCGATAATACCGGCACCATCCGGGAACCCTCACAACGGCCGACGGCAAACCGGCCGCCAATATCACCATCCGGATAGATCAGTCGAACCGCGGCGCCATCAGCAACGAGAACGGCGAATATACCATCCGCAACATTCGGCCCGGCACCTGGCGCATCATCGTTACGGCGGTAAGCGCTGCGGGACAGGAAAAGACCGTGACCATAACCGCCGGGCAAACCGTCACGGCCGATTTCTCCCTCAACGAGAACGCCGCGCAACTCCATGAAGTAACTATCTCTGGCCGCGAATCCGGACGCGCCGGGCAGACGGTCGCAAAAATGCCGCTCAAAAACCTCGAAAACCCACAGGTGTATAACACGGTGACCACGGAGATCATGAAGCAGCAAGGCCTTACCAATTATGACGACGCCCTCCGCAATATCCCCGGCATCACCCGCACTGGGAGTCTACCGGCCGCGCCGGTGACGGGGCCGCCTATTATGCCCTTCGCGGGTTCGACGCGCAACCCCTGCTCGTCAACGGACTGCCCGGCATCACTACCGGCACCCTGGACCCAGCGGGCGTCCAGGAGATCCAGGTGATCAAAGGGCCTTCGGGCACGCTTTTCGGCGGCGCCTATTACGCCTATGGCGGTTTCATCAACACCATCACCAAGAAACCGTTCGACGGTTTGGGCGGAGAGGTAGGATACCAGATGGGTAGTTTCGGCCTCAACCGCCTGACGGCAGACGTGAACGCCGTCCTCAGTAAAGAAAACAATGTCTATTTCCGCCTGAACACCGCCTACACGACCGAGAACTCTTTCCAGGACGCCGGGTTCCGCAAAGCCTTCTATATTCAGCCCACGCTCAGCTATCAGGCCTCCGACCGCCTCTCCTTTCATTTCATGGCGGAGATTCTGCAGGAAGAAAGAGCAGTTCCGCCCGTGTTCTTCCATAACAACCGCGCTACCCCGCTTGAATACAAGAATCTAGACGAGCTTAACCTCAATAACGAAGTATCCTTCACCAGCAACGACCTCACCATCCGCAATCCCCGGGCGATATTCCAGGCGCAGATGGTGTATAAGTTGTCTGACCGGTGGACCTCCCAGACCGTGGTGTCCCGCTCCAGCGTAAAAGCCAAAGGCATCTATACCTATATATGGGACGAAGACGCCGGCGACCATGATAACACCTTCGACCAATGGTTCCATAACGAAAATCAGACGATCTCCACTACCGACATCCAACAGAACTTCAACGGCGACTTCAGGCTGGGCAGTCTCCGTAACAGGCTGCTCTTGGGCGTGGACTTCTTTAACCGCAACCTGGTAGACAACGGCGGCCCCTGGGCCGTAGGCCGGCGCGTGACGCCGCAGGGAAATTTCTCCTACCCGGTAAACGGTACAGACGGGCAGCCCCTGCAATTTAACCGGCAGGCTATCGAGAACCTGCTGGCAACTTCCGGCGGGAACAATTCCGGCGATATCCGCAACAGTACCTATAGCGCCTACGCGTCCGACCTTCTCAACATCACGCCCGGCCTGATGGTCATGGCGAGTGTCCGGGCGGATTATTTCAAATCCTGGGGCGATAAGAAAGCGACCGATGATGACTATGACCAGTTCGCAGTTTCGCCCAAGCTCGGTATCATTTACCAACCAGTATTGGACAAGGTATCCATCTTCGCCAACTACATGAACGCTTTCATCAACGTAGACCCGCGGAACCTCTCGGGCGGCGGCGCAAAATCATTCAGGCCGGAACAGGCCAACCAGCTGGAAGGCGGTGTAAAGGTGAACCTCCTGAACGACCGGCTGACCGCCACGGCTTCTGTTTACGACATCCGCGTAAAAGACCGGGTGATCGATATGGGAATGGACCAATACACCCAGGGCGGTAAAGTAAAAAGCCAGGGCTTCGAGTTCGACCTGAATGCGCGTCCGGTGGCAGGGCTGGTGTTGATTGCAGGATATGCCTATAACTACGGCGAAACGATAGAAGGCATCCCCGGCAATTTCTACCAGGAGCCCGGCAGGGCATATGGCGGCCAGGGCCAAGCAACCTTGCCAACCTGTGGGCATCTTATACGCTCCAGCAGGGCCGTTGCGCAATTTTGGATTTGGCGCCGGCGGCAACTACGGCAGCGAGTATAAGGTGATCGACAACAGCGTAACCGGCACGTTCTACCTTCCTTCCTGGGTTACGGTAAATGCCGGCGTGTTCTACAACGGCCCCCACGTTCGCGTGAACCTCAACGTCAATAATATCACAAACGAAAAATGGTATAGCGGCTACTGGTCGGTGAATCCGCAGAAGCCCGTCAACTTCACGTTCGGCGTCGCGTATAAATTCTGATGCTGTACTTTGTGTTTTGTCCACCAGGCTCGCCGGCAACGGCGGGCCTTTTTCATTACCGGCTGCTAAATTTCCGCTAAATCAGTACATTAGCGGCGCATAACACGTTATATACGCCCAACAGATGACTACTCCCGAGATCTACCGCGAGAAATCGCCGCTATCGGAAAAGGATTGTTTTGTAGTATTCGACCGCCGCAAGTCGTCGTTCACCTTTCCCGTGCACGTACACCCGGAATTTGAGCTGAACTTCGTGGAAGGCGCCCCCGGTGCCGAACGTATCATCGGCGACTCCACCGAAACCATCGGCGACCGCGACCTGGTGCTCATCGCCAACCCGGAGCTGAAGCACGCCTGGAAAGACGGCGCCTGCAAAACCGGGAATATCCATGAGATCACTGTCCAGTTCCATTCTTCGCTCGTAGAGCAATATCTCGACAAGAACCAGTTCCGCAGCGTCCGCCAGCTCTTCTCCAGAGCGTCCAGGGAGTGAGCTTCGGCACGGCCACCATCGACAGGGTGCAACCGCTCCTGCGCATCCTCACCATGGAAAACGACGGCTTTTACTCTGTAATGCGGTTCTTCATCTTGCTGCATGAATTGTCTAAGGGAGAAGATTACCGGGAGCTGTCCAGCACGGCTACCCCTGAAATCAACACCGCCGAAAAGCAATTGCAGCAGCTCCGCATGCATGTGAACCGCTACGTGTCTGAAGATATCCGGCTGGACGATGCCGCCGCCATCCTCAATATGAGCCGCTCAACCTTTGCCCGGTTCCTGAAGCTGCATACCGGCATGAACTTTACGGATTACCTGCTGGATGTGCGCATCAATATGGCCGTCCAGGAATTGAAAGCCGGCGAGCATATCCCGGATGTGGTGGCCCGATGCGGCTTTAACAGTGTTTCCTATTTCTACCGCGTATTCAAAAAGCCAAAGGCATTACGCCTGCCGAATACCGCGACAACTCCAGAAAACACCAGACCATCATCTGACCCCGTTGACCCGGAAGTTCAACACAATTGAACTAATCGTACAACAAAACAGGGCTTCATGATCAGTTGAAGTACCTCTTTTCGCTGCGTTGTACCAGCGTCAATCCGACAATTAATACTGCAAGAACGACAATAACAAAAGACATGGCTTACATCGTTGGTGTGGTCTTGTCTACAGTTTATCCCTTCTCTCCTGCCCGTAAAATTTGAGCGCATCGTTCAATCATTTTGAGTGATGCGGGCAATCCCCCCCGCCAGCCCATTCCCTAGCTTTACCCCGGTTAAAATCTGACAGTCAACCAAACACCCTTCTTCAATACACTTTTAAAAATCCGCTTCTACGTATGAAAAAATCGCATTCATACTGCTATTTGGAGTATTCAGCCTGAGCGCCTCGGCGCAACAGGCACGCCCGCTCAAAGGCACGGTGACCGACAAAGAGAACAATCGCATCCCCGGCGCCACCGTCCGCATCAAGGGCACCAACAAGGGCACCACCACCGATGCCAACGGTAATTTCTCGCTCGACGTGGCGCAGGGCCAGACTCTGGAATTCTCTTCCGTGGGCATGCAAAAACTGAAATCAAGGTCGGCGAATCGTCCAGCCTGGCCATCACACTGGAATCGGACAGCCGCCTCGAGGAAGTGATCGTAGTGGGCTATGGCCGGGTGAAAAGGAAAGACCTTACCGGCGCGGTAGCTTCCGTAACCGGCAAAGACCTCCAGGCTGATATCGCCAAGAGCGCCGCATCCGCCCTGCAGGGCCGCATCGCCGGCGTTACCGTTTCCAACAGCGGCGGCCAGCCCGGCGCCGGCATGAGCATCAACATCCGCGGCCTCAGCTCCTGGGTTCCAACTCGCCGCTGTACGTGATCGACGGGGTATATGGAGACATGAACATGGTAGACCCCGCAGACATCGCCAGCATCGAAGTACTTAAAGACGCTGCGGCCGCCGCCATTTACGGCGCCCGTGCAGCCAACGGCGTTGTGCTCGTGACTACGAAAAGCGGCCGCAAAGACATGCCGCCTTCCGTTAACATCAACGCCTTTACCGGCGTACAGAACATCGTCCGCAAACTGGGCGTGCTCGACGCGCAGCAATGGAAGAGCGTTATGAAGCAGTCGGGTTACCTGCCCCAGGAAGCCGTAGACTTCACCGGCGAAGGCACCAACTGGCAAGACGAAGTATACCGCACCGCGCCTATTTCCAAGCTGAACCTCAGCGTGGCCGGCGGTACCGCCCGCTCTACCTACAACCTCTCGGCAGGTTATATCAACCAGCAGGGCATCCTCATCAATTCCGGTTTCAAATCATACAACATCCGCGCAAAAATACCTTTAACTTCCTGAACGACCATGTACGCCTGGGAAGCACGATCTTACTGCGCAACTCCAACAAACAGATCAATTCGCTGACCATTACCGACGCGCTCCGCCAGAATCCGCTGATGACCGTCTACAACCCGAACCAACTGGGCGGGTATACCGGCATCTCTCCTGGATGAAGAACATGGATAACCCCGTGGGCAGATCCCGCCTGTTCGACGATCAGCAACATATGAATGAGCTGCTTGTAAACGGCTACGCGGAAGTAGACCTTTTCCTGAAAGGGCTGAAATACAAATTCAATCTCGGCATCAACCGCAACAACGGCCGCAACTATAATTCGAACGTACCTTACGACTTCGGCTCCGGCGCCTACCAATCCAGACTGGCTGAAGGTGCCTTCTTCAACAACCAGTGGCTGGCTGAGAATACGCTGCATTACGACAATGAATTTGGTAAGCACACGATCAATTCCGTAGTGGGATATGCCGCTCAGAAGAACTCCAACCGCGGTTTCGGCGCCAGCCGCCTCGATATTCCGTTCGGCACCAACGCCATAGACGCAGGCCCCACCACCCAGCAATCCACCAATGGCTCCCTGCAGGAAAACTCACTGGTATCCATGTTCGGCCGCCTGATGTACAGCTATGATTCGAGGTACCTGTTCTCCGCATCGGTGCGCCGCGACGGCTCTTCCCGCTTCGCGCCCGGCCATCAGTATGGCGTGTTCCCTTCCGTATCAGTAGGTTGGAACATCATGAACGAAAACTTCTTCGCGGGATTGAAAAATTCCGTGGATGAACTGAAACTGCGCGCCAGCTACGGCGTGCTCGGCAACCAGGAAATCGCCAACTACACTACCCAGAGCATCAGCACCAGCGGCATCAATTACATCCAGGGCGGCACCTGGTGGATGGGTACCAACACCGGCGTAGAATGGGTGGCCCTTCCGCAGCTGACCTGGGAAGAAACCAAAACCAGCAACATCGGCCTGGACGCGAGCTTCCTGAAAGGTAGGCTCACCCTGAACGCCGACTACTTCATCAAACAAACCGACGGCGTACTGCTGAACATCGGCCAACCCGGCTCCACCGGTATCAAGGAAGCCCCCGATGAACGCCGGCGTTATCCGCAACACCGGGTACGAAGTGCTGGTGAATTACCGCGACAACATCGGCCAGGTAAAATACAGCATCGGCGTTAACGGATCCACCGCAAAAAACCTCGTGAAAGCGATCACCGTCAGCAGCACCGTGCAGGAATTCGGCGGCTATAACCCGCAGGGCGAAGGCACAGTGACCTGGGCGAAAGTGGGATACCCGATCGGATCGTTCTTCCTCACCAAAACCGACGGCCTGTTCCAGAGCCAGGATGAAGTAAACGCGCACGTCGATAAGAACGGCAAACTTATCCAGCCCGACGCGAAGCCCGGCGATATCCGCTACATCGACTTTAACGGCGACGGCAAGATCGGTGACGACGACCGCCAATATGCAGGCAGCCCCTTCCCCAGCTTCATGTATGGCATCCGTGGCTCGCTGGAATATAAAGGGATCGACTTCGGATTCTTCTTCGATGGCATGACCGGCAACAAGATCTACAACTACACCCGCGCCCGGATGGAATCGATGAACGAGTACACCAACTTCGGCACCGGCGTGCTCAATGCATGGACCGAGCAAAACCGCGATACCGACATGCCCCGTTTCACCCAGGAAGACAAAAACAAGAACGCCCGCCGCGTGAGCGACCGCTGGCTGGAAAACGGCTCTTTCCTTCGCCTGAAAACACTGGAACTGGGTTATATACCCTGCCCGGCAGCTTCGTTCAGAAAGCGCGCCTGCGCGACGCACGTGTATATGTAGCGGCAGACAACGTGTTTACCATCACCAAATACAAAGGCTATTCTCCCGATCTGGGCCAGAATAATGACCAGAACGGCGGCGGCAGCAGCACGATGTCGCGCGGTACCGACCACGGCCGCTTCCCGCTTGCGAGAACGATCATGGCAGGCATCCAGGTGAATTTCTAAGACAGCCATCCACAACATCGACCGAAAACGAAAACAATGAACTTTTCCACAATAAAGAGAACATCCTTCGCCGCCTTCCTGGCGTGCACGTTCGCAGCCTGCAACGAATCGGAATTCCTCAACCTGACGAATCCCAACAAGGCCGTAGACAAAACCTTCTGGTCTTCGGAAGCCAATGCACAATCTGCCATGGCCACCGTTTACTCCCTATCCGCGGGCAGATGTACGGCTACTTTGGCGGTTACACCGGCTGGCATACCATGAACCGGGCAGACGATGTCTGGTTCATCCTCAACGAAGAGATGCACAACTGGGAACCCGCAACCTACACCAATACGCCCAACACGGCGGAAAGCGACTTCGACCGGTTGTACCAGGCCATCAACCGCGCTAACGTAGTGATGAAGAATGTACGCAACGTGCCCATGAGCGAAACGAAACAAAATGAGCTTTACGGTGAAGCCGCTTTCCTGCGCGGATACACCTACTTCCTGCTGGTGACCAACTTCGGCGACGTGCCCCTGCGCCTCGTTCCCGCGCTGGACGATCAGGCTGAAGTCATGAAAGCATCCTCTCCCGAAGCAGATATCTGGAAACAGGTGATCGCAGACTTTAAGACCGCGAAAGAATATCTCCCGGTGACGCGTCCGGCGAAAGAGACCGGCCGCGTAACCAAAGGGGCCGCCATCGCTCATCTCGGCAAGGCGCTGTGCTTTACCAAACAGTACCCGGAAGCGGAAGCCGAACTGCGGCTGCTGCTGAGCGCACCGTACACGTATGACCTGGTTCCCGATTTCAACGACAACTTCACGGAATACACAGAGAACAATATCGAATCCGTATTCGAGATCCAGTACGACGGCAGCTTTGGTCAGGGCGCCTGGGGCTCTGAAGGCCCCAACGACACACAGGGCTTCGTGATCCCCAACTTCGCGGGGCCCCAGGGCACCGGCGGATGGTTCAAATGGATGCCGACAGCTTCCATCGTATCCAGCTTCATCCGGGAAGAAAGGCCTGCAGGCGCTGATACCCGGTTCGACAAGCGCATGTACACCAGCCTGTTCTGGAAACATTCCGACTTCACCGATAAAGTGGCGGACGGGGCATGGTTCGGTAATATGTCGTTCGACGAGATCTGGGAAGCCTCCGCTTCCAAGCGCCTCCGCGGCCAGCCCGATTACCCGACCATCGACGGCAAGAAAGGACGATTCCTCATCAAGAAATACACGAATTTCTATAAGAATGCCAAAGACGCCAACAGCCACTACAACCAGGCTAACCAGAACAACAACCTGCGCATCATGCGCTTCGCCGAAGTGCTGTTGCTGCATGCGGAAGCATGCGCCAAAACCAACAAGCTGGGCGATGCGGCCGCTGACCTTACGCGTATCCGCAACCGCGCAGGCCTCGCGGCTAAAACCTGGGGCTCCGCCGACGCGCTCATGCAGGAGATCATGCACCAGCACGAACTGGAGTTCTTCTTCGAAGGGCACCGCTTCTTCGACCTGAAGCGCTGGTACAATTACGCTGACATGAAGCAGATCCTGGTTGCCAACAAGAAACAGGGTGCTGAAAACTTCCAGGCGAAACACTACTACCGCCCATTCCGCAGAATGAGCTGAACACCAACACAGCCATCAAGCAACATCCGCTCTGGTAATCTGTCAAGCAATGTGAATCACCGCAGGGAACGGGCTCCCGTTCCCTGCTTTTATCCTTCCTGGTATATGAAAGTGAACAATCTGATGCACGGGTTATCCCGGACCATACTTCCCATACTCTTCATTGCGTCGCTGCTCTCCTGCCGTAAAGACCGTGACAACGACAAGGCAGATCCCGCCTTACTAAAGACATTCGAACGCCTGGCCGACAACGGCAGTCTGCTGAACAGCTACTCCCTCGTCAACGGCGTTTATATTTTCAAATTCGAAACGGAAGAGATCCGCGTTCCCGCGGAAGAGATCGGGCAGATACAGGACCAGGCGGACAAATGGAAAACATTGGTCACCCTGCGTGGCGGCAGGTGATGATCGTTCCCACAAAAGGCGGGAACCTGGATTTCATAGTAGAAGGCGTTACGCTGAACCCATCGGGCTACAGTCCCTGGCGGCCATCGCCGAGCTCCGGTTGCCGGCGCCCGGGCGTGTCCGGGTAACGGTGGCTGGTAAAGAAGGAACATCCGGTACCATTACCCATTTGCTGCAATCTACGATCGTCCGCCAGGACGTCCCCATCTTCGGCCTTTACGCCAACTATAACAATACCGTTACCCTCACCTACACCGATAAAGACGGCAAGGAACGCGGCTCCACGCAGGTCCGTATCCAGACGGCGGCATTGCCTGTGCAGGGTTTCCCGGTGCCGCAGACGCTCGTTGCCCAAAAAGACAAAATGGAACCAGGACTGAACCTGATAAGCTACCCCGGGGAAAGCGAGCTGGATGTGTCTGCCCCATATATGGTAGATGCGGAAGGCGAGATCCGCTGGATATTGCTCCTGCAATCATCCCCTGACTTCCAGCGGTTCGGGGCCTCTATCGGCCTGAAACGCACCAAAAAGGGACGTTTATCTCCGGCGACGGGCAAACCCAACGCATCGTGGAGATGGACATGTTCGGGAAGCTCCTCCGCCAGTGGGATCTTGCGGCGCTCGGCTATACCTTCCATCACGAAGTGGCGGAAGCGCAGAACGGCAACTTCCTGGTGACCGTCAGCAAATCTTCCGCGCGCCTCGCCAATGGCAAGCCCCGCATCAATGACTTCATCATCGAGCTGAACCCCGTCAACGGCACTGTCGCCCATGAGTGGGACCTGGCCACGATGGCAGACACCGCACGCTATCCGAAGTTAACCGATGGCTCCACGCCCGGCCCCTTCGCACAATCGCCCGGCAACTGGGCGCATAACAACTCCGTGGCCGAACACCTCGGCAACCTGCTCATCACCATGCGCTACCAGGGCATCGCCTCATTTACGCCAGGCGGCGCCCTGAAATGGCTCATATCCCCGCATAAGAACTGGGGCGCCAAATACCAGCGCTACCTGCTCAAACCGGTGGATGAAAGCGGACAGGCCGTGACGGATGCGGCGGTCGTGAATGGAGAGGCCGCGGCGGAGGGGTTCGACTGGGCCTGGGGCCGCATACACCGGTTAGCCTGCCCAACGGTAATATACTCGTGTTCGATAACGGATACGACCGCCAGTTCGTCCCCAACGCGCAGACACAGAACTTTAGCCGCGCGGTCGAATACAAAGTCGACGAAGCGAAAGGAACCGTTCAGCAGGTATGGCAATACGGTAAGAGCCGCGGCGCCGCGGGATTCTCGCAGGCGCTTTCCGGCGTGCAGTACCTGCCATCCACCGGGCATGTGCTCTTCTGCCCCGGCATGGGCGTGCCCACGGCCAATGGCTTCGGCGGCCGTGTGGTGGAAGTAGACCCGGCAACGAAAGAAGTCATCTTCGAGATGGAGATCACCGCGCCAGGCAATACCGCCTTCCACCGGGTGACCCGTTTATCTCTCTACCCTGAAACCTATTGACACCGATTTTTGGACTTTAACATTCGCAGAAGTAAGGAAAACATGAAAGACCAGTTTCAGCAACGCTGGGATGCGCTCGTAAAGCGCCAGGAGGCCCTGCTGGCCCAGCCCAATACGCCAGATGCTTACCACAACGGTATCGTGCAACGATATCAGCATCCCGTGATCACCCACGAACACATCCCGCTCAACTGGCGGTATGATCAAAACCCGGACACTAACCCCACTGCATGGAACGCATCGGCTTCAATACCACTATGAACGCCGGCGCCATCAAATGGAACGGGAAATACCTCATGATGGTACGTGTGGAAGGCGCAGACCGCAAATCGTTCTTCGCCATTGCGGAAAGCCCCGACGGTATAGACGGGTTCCGGTTCTGGCCGCGGCCGGTAAAGCTGCCGGACACGGACCCTGACGAAACCAACGTTTACGACATCCGGCTGACCGCCCACGAAGACGGATGGATATACGGGGTATTCTGCAGCGAACGCCATCATCCCGATGCGGCACCCGGCGACCTTTCCACCGCGCAGGCCAGCGCGGGCATCGTGCGGACGAAAGACTTTCTTTATGGGAGCGCCTCCCCAACCTGCAATCCGCCAGCCAGCAACGTAACGTGGTACTGCACCCGGAGTTCGTGGACGGTCAGTATGCTTTTTATACCCGTCCGCAGGACGATTTCATCATGGCCGGGCGCGGCGGCGGCATCGGCTGGGCGTTGGTAAAGGATATCCTCCACCCCGTCGTGGAGCATGAAATCATCATCAACAAAAGATATTACCATACCATTAAGGAACTGAAGAACGGCGAAGGCCCCATCCCATCAAAACCGATAAGGGCTGGCTGCACCTCGCGCATGGCGTGCGAGGATGCGCCGCCGGGCTTCGTTACGTGCTCTACCTCTATCTCACCGCGCTGGATGAGCCCTCCCGCCTGATCGCGGAACCTGCGGGATATCTCATGGCCCCGGACGGCGAAGAGCGGGTGGGCGATGTATCCAACGTACTTTTCTCCAACGGCTGGATCTGCGACGACGACGGGACCGTATACATCTATTACGCTTCCAGCGATACCCGGATGCATGTCGCTACTTCCACCGTTGACCAGCTGCTGGACTATTGCCTGCACACCCCGGCCGACGGATTGCGCTCCGCCGCATCGGTACAGCGGATCAACGAACTGATAGACCGGAACCTGGCGTTTCGCGAGAAAACCGGGAAAGCGCCCGCTGCGCAGAAATTCATCTAACTTTACCGCCTTTTACCACGTTAACAGGAACACACCAAACCATGATTGCTACTATCGACCTGCTCATTATTGCTTTGTATCTCACCGCTATGGTGGTGATCGGCCTCATCATGAAAAAACGGGCCGCGCGGAACCTGGACGGGTACTTCCTCGGCGGCAAAAAGCTGCCCTGGTACATGCTGGGCCTTTCCGACGCCTCGGGGATGTTCGACATTTCAGGGACCATGTGGATGGTGTACCTGGCATTCGTATACGGCCTCAAAAGCCTCTGGGTGCCTTGGCTCTGGCCGGTTTTCAACCAGATTTTCATGATGGTATACCTCTCTATGTGGCTGCGGCGAAGCAACGCCCGCACCGGCGCAGACTGGATCAGGACACGGTTCGGGTTCGGCAACGGGGCGGGATTATCGCATGGGGTAGTGGTTTGTTATGCGGTTATCGGTGTGGTCGGGTTTCTCTGCTACGGGTTTATAGGCGTGGGTAAATTTATCGAAGTCTTCCTGCCATGGGATGTAGTGTCCAACTTCGTTCCTTTTCATATAGACCCCGCATTCGTGCCCCACGTCTACGGCATATTCTTTACCAGTATCGCTACCTTTTATGTGATCATGGGCGGTATGGAAGGGATCGTATGGGCAGATGCACTGCAGTTCACCATCATGACCATTTCCGGTATCACCATTGCGGCTACCGCCATCAACGCCGTAAGTCCGGAGGCACTTGCCGCCAGGGTCCCGGCGGGATGGGACAGCCCCTTTTTCGGATGGGAGCTGGGGCTGGACTGGAGCAACCACATCCCGGCTATCATGGACAAGATCAACGGCGACCAGTACGGTTTGTTCGCAATATTCGTGATGATGATGCTGTTTAAAGGGATCTTCTTCAGCATGGCCGGGCCAGCGCCCAGCTACGATATGCAGAAGATCCTGGCCTGCCGCAACCCTCGCGAAGCATCGCTGATGAGCGCATCGGTATCGGTCTTTCTCCTGATTCCGCGGTATCTTATGATCATGGGCTTCACGGTGCTGGCGCTCGTATTCTTCAGCGACGACTTCCGGCAAATGGGCAACGGATCGACTTCGAAACGATCCTGCCCCGTGCCATCAACCAATTCTCCTATGCGGGGCTGACGGGACTATTGCTTGCCAGCCTGCTGGCGGCGTTCATTTCGACTTTCGCCTCTACCGTCAATGCCGCGCCGGCGTACCTGATCAACGACGTGTACCTCCGGTACATCAATCCCCAGGCGCCGGCAAAGACGCAGATCCGGGCGAGTTATATCATCTCCGCGGCGGTAGTGATCTTCAGCACCTGTATCGGCTTTTACCTCCAGGACATCAATACCATCCTGCAATGGATCGTTTCCGCCCTCTATGGCGGTTATATCGCCGCCAACGTGCTTAAATGGCATTGGTGGCGGTTCAACGGTCATGGCTTCTTCTGGGGCATGGTGGCGGGCATACTCGCGGCCGTAACGGCTCCCCTGCTCTTCCCGGATACCCTGCCGTTGTATTACTTCCCCATCATGCTGGTGGTTTCGCTGGCGGGATGCCTGATCGGTACGTATGCCACACCGCCGGTGGATGAGGAGACGCTGATCGAGTTTTACGTGCGCGTACGGCCCTGGGGCTTCTGGGGCCTGTGGCCGCCAGAGCAATGGAGCGTTACCCCGGCCTGCAACCTAACCGGAACTTCCGGCGGGATATGGTCAACATCTCCGTGGGGATCGTCTGGCAATGCGCCCTGACCCTGGTTCCGATGTATATCGTACTGCAATATCACCTGTCGCTGCTCAGCACCATCCTCGTGCTTGGCATCACCACGCTTATCCTGAAAAAGAACTGGTACGATAAAATGAACAAGGAAGTAGCGGAATACGACCGGTTCATGGCCACCATCGGAAAGAGCGAAATGGAAACGGTGCCTGAAAAATCTGTCGCGTAGCAAAATACTGCTGACATAAGGCTGTCAAAACCGCGGTTTAACTTTGTTTTCGAACGAAGGGAAGCCGCGGTTGTACTTTTCCGGGGAGTTATGATTTACCCTAAAATTGTCGCGTTTGCGCCCCTTCGATATGATTTGGCAGGAGTATTTTTGGAATCTGTAAAACCACTATATGCAATCTAACAAGAAAGGGGCGCTGGCCTTTATTTTCGTAACACTACTGATCGACGTGATGGGTTTCGGGCTCATCATCCCGGTGATGGCCGACCTGATCGCCGAACTGAAGGGCATTCCTCTTAATGAGGCGAGCACTTACGGCGGACTCCTGCTATCCGTTTTCGCCATCATGCAGTTCGTTTGCGCCCCCTGGTGGGCAATCTGAGCGACCGCTACGGCCGCCGGCCCATCCTGCTGATCTCGCTGCTGGGATTTGGTATCGACTATATCATCCTGGCGATGGCGCCCAGTTACGGCTGGCTGTTTGCCGGGCGTATCATTGCGGGTATAACCGGCGCCAGCTTCACGACGGCATCGGCTTACATCGCCGACATCAGCACGGACGAAACCTCCCGCGCCAAGAACTTCGGGCTGATCGGGGCCGCCTTTGGCCTTGGGTTCGTACTGGGCCCTGCCCTTGGAGGCCTGCTTGCCAAGTTCGGGCTCAGGGCGCCGTTCTATGCAGCTGCCGTGCTTTGCCTTATCAACTGCCTCTACGGCTACTTCTTCCTTCCTGAATCGCTGTCCAAAGAAAACCGCCGGCCATTTGAATGGGCGCGCGCCAACCCTTTTGGTTCGCTGAAATTCCTCACCCGTCATACTGAGATCGCAGGGCTTTCCGTAGCATTCTTCCTCATCTACCTGGGCAGCCAGGCGGTACAGGGTAACTGGAACTTTTTACGCAATACCGCTTCGGCTGGCATTCGGATATGGTAGGCTGGTCGCTGGCGCTGGTGGGCGTGCTGGTAGGCGCCGTGCAAGGCGGACTTACGCGGGTAGTGGTGCCGAAGATCGGGAATGAAAGAAGCATTTATGCAGGATTGGGATTATACACCCTTGGCATGGTGCTTTTCGCATTTGCCACCCAGAGCTGGATGATGTTCGCATTCCTGGTGCCTTACTGTCTGGGAGGTATCTGCGGCCCGTCGCTGCAATCGGTTATCGCCGGTCACGTACCTGCCAACCAGCAGGGCGAGCTGCAGGAGCGCTCACCAGCCTTATGAGCCTCACCACGGTATTCGGTCCGCTTGTCATGAACGGTTCGTTTGCTTACTTCACCTCCGCGAAAGCGCCTTTCCATTTCCCCGGCATTCACTTCATCCTGGGCGCTATTTGTATGGGCCTGAGCATCGTGCTTATCAAGCGGATATTCGTGCGGGAAAAGAACAACCCCGCAGCCGCGCATGTGCTGGAGAACACGGGCGGCTTCGGAAATGCACTTACACTAATATGGTTTCGATATCTGAAGACAAGGCTCACCGGAACGGTGGGCCTTTTTCATGGCCGCAGAAAATCGTTGTGACTGATTTCATTATTGCTTTCCTCCTCTTTCATCGCCAGGCCCACTGCCAGCGGAATAAATAATAAAGTTTGTACGATAAGAAACATAGATACCGGCGCCATAATGTTGTAATCCTCGCTCAGCGTCTTCCGAAAAACATACTGCAATAAATATCCAAACAACATGCAAACTGCGGTCAGCAAGATCGTCCAGCGTCGAAATGGGAAATCTTCCCATACACTGATCAACCAGGTCATTGAAAATGCGACAAATGCGGAATTAAGAATGAAATATATCCAGAACGGAGCATGTATGGCAATCATCATTCCCCAATTGCAAACGTGGCAATGAGGAAGATCAATATCACGCCGGCAGTCAGCACAATGGTCTTATCCCAACGAAACCTCCCTGATCCTACAACTAATGAAATTGCCAGGATCACCAGGTATCCGAGCGGAAGTCTGACATCATCGGTTTGCGCAAGCTTTCCCCACTTAATGGCATTCAACGTCCACAACGCAGTTGCCACCAGATAAAATAGTACCGTTCTGAAGAATAATCCGGACCGGAAGGTAAGATTAGGCATAGGGTGTAATTAGCGTATGAAATATACGCCAATTACATGAATTCTCTTCATTATCCCTCCAACACCCTGCGCAGGTAATTCACCTGACCGAGGTGGTAGCTCAGATGCGTGAGGATATGGCTGAGGAACCAGGCATACGTTACATCCTGCTCCATGAATTTACGAGGGAAGATAGATTGCAGGGTGCCTTCCGGCTGGGTTGCCAGTACTTTCGCCACGGTGGCCCGGGCAGCGTCCAGGTTGGCGAGCAGCGTAGCGCGGGGAACGTCCCTGTCGGCGAACTCCGCAGGACGGTCGCGCACGAAACCGGTATTGCCCATGGTGGCTCCTACAAAGTGGTTCAGGGAACCGGTCAGGTGATGACAAAGGGTGCCTGCGGGGTTGATGACAGAACCGGTAGTTTTCCAAATATTGGCTTCCGTCTGGAATGCTGCAATTTCTTCGTGGAGTTTCCGGAGGTCACGGTCCAGCAGGGCGGCCAGTACCGACCACATTTCCTGTTCAAGGGTCTTAGGTTGCATCGTCGTACAATTTTCATCAAATGTACAGTTATATACCATCTGGTCAAATATAATTTATCTATGGGCGTATCAGGATAAAAAAGGTGGCCTCCCATGCGGGAGGCCACCCTATCAATAAGTGCGGGCGTTATTATTTGGCGTTGGACCCACCGTCGATCACATACTGTGCGCCGGTGATGAACTGACTGTCGTCCGACCCGAGGAACAGCACCAGTTTGGCGATCTCCAACGGCTCGGCGTAGCGGCCCAGCGGAATGCCTGCGGCGAAACCTTTCTGCATTTCGGCGGCCTTGCCGGGCGCATAGCTTTCTTCGATGGAGCGCATCATCCGGTTGTTAACAGGGGATGGATGAATGGAGTTAACTCGGATCTTACGCGCGGCCGCTTCCAGGGCGGCGGTTTTCATGATGCCGAGCGTGGCATGTTTGGAGGTCACATAGGCCACGAAATCGGGCGATCCGCCCAGGCCTGCAACGGATGAAGTGATGATCATACTGGCGCCATCGTTCATTTGGGGCAATACGTACTTACATCCCAGGAACACACCTTTCACGTTCACGGCCATTACTTTGTCGAACACCTCTTCCGGGAATTCAGTGATGGGGGCAACTGCGCCTTCGATGCCGGCGTTATTGAAGAACACGTCTATCTTCCCGAATTTCTTTACGGCTTCCTCCGCGTATTTCTTTACATCGTCTGACTTGGTTACGTCTGCGGATACATATGCCGCGTTGGGGCCTAAGTCATCCGCGATCTTTTTCAGCGCTTTCTCATCCAGGTCTACCAGCACCACTTTGGCGCCTTCGTCGAGGAATAATTTTGCGGTCGTCTGTCCGATACTGCCTGCGCCGCCCGTGATCAGGGCTACCTTATTTTCCAATCTTTTCATAGTGCAATATTTTTAGATGATACAATACTGTTTTGGTTACAAGTGGGATAAACGGAGCATCGTGCTGAAGTATGTCAAAGGTACCGAAAGGCGGCGCGGGAAACATGACAACTATCATTCAACAGCGTATATTAACATTTTGTTTGGAAACGGCGACACATGGAACACCAACTATTTTGTCATCACCCAACCTTCTGCAAACTTTATCCCGTCTATTTAAAAAAATCATGTGAAGCCTGCCATCTCCGCGTAACCGGTATATCATTTTTTATCCGACAGACATGAGACATCGCGGATAATCAAACCATGCCGACAAAAGCTATGTTCGACCGAAACCGGCCGGAGCGGGCGCGCCTACCTTACCCCATCATCTGCTATGATCATCGTAAAACTCATGGGCGGCCTGGGCAACCAGATGTTCCAGTACGCGCTCGGCCGTTCGCTCAGCCAGCGGTACCAAACGCCGCTTCTATTCGACCTGACCTGGTTGCTCGACCACAACGCCCGGCGCGGCCCGGGATTCGTGTATCGCCATTATGATCTCGACATTTTCAACATCGGCCGGGTAAACGCCGATGAAAAAGACATCCGCGCACTTCGCCGCACCTGGTTGCCCTCCAAGAAAGCCGAACGCTGCCTGCGCCGGTGGATGGGTTACCCGGAGACCTGGGTCCGTGAACATCATTTCCATTTCGATCCCGCGGTATTGAAAACAGGTCCCAACGTTTACCTCGACGGCTTTTGGCAATCGGAGAAGTACTTCGCCGCGCAGGCAGCACTCATCCGGTCGGATTTCCGGCTGACGCGTCCGCTGGAAGGAGAAGCCGCCGTGTTGTTGGACAAGATCGCACGCGCGGAAGCCGTGTGCCTGAACGTGCGCCGGAAGGAATTCGTGAACAACCCCTACCATGGCACCATGGACGTATCTTATTATGCCCGCGCCGAAGCACGCATCCTGGAAAAGACGCGCAACCCGGAAATATTCGTGTTTTCGGACGAACCGGAATGGTGCATGGAACACCTCCGGCTGCAAAGCCCCACCACCTTCGTACCGCTCAGCTGCGCAGGGTATAAGTTCCGGGACATCCTGCAACTGATGATCGCCTGCAAGCATTTCATCATCCCCAACAGCAGCTTCGGCTGGTGGGCGGCCTGGCTGTCCGAACATCCGCACAAACAGGTGATCGCGCCGCAAAAATGGTTTGCGAACGGCCCGGCAGACACGCAGGACCTGCTGCCGGACAGTTGGGAAAGCATGTAGCGTTATTGCGCCCGGAGCTTCTTCAGCATCTCCGTTGCGTTCGTATTGTTCGCATTCAGCTGCAGCGATTTCTCGTAATAGGCGATCGCACGGGTTTTGTCGCCTTTGGCCATATAGGCTTCCGCGAGGCTATCCCGGTGTTGTAGGATGCGGGATAGTCTTCCGTGTTTTGAATGAAGATATAGATAGCGCCTTCCGGCTGATATCTTCTCAGGTATGCATAACCGAGCATGTTCATGGCGTCTTCCGATATCTTCGTCTTGCGCTTCTCCACATATTCCGCCAGAGCATGGGCAACACCAATGTCCGACATGCGGCGGTACAATGAATCCGCCTGCCTGTCGAACCGGCCGTAAGCCACCCATTCCACGATGCCCTGCTGATCGCCGCCGGGCGCGATGCGGAGGATATCCGCCGCAGGCGAAAGCCCGTTGGCGCTGTTCGTGAAATACACGATCCCGTTCTTCTTAACGAGATCCACGACGAACAGCGCTTTGCTGTCGCCCTGGTCTCCCCAATGCCAGGCATACCTGCCGGATGTGGTACTGTCGAGACCGAGGCCCAGGCCCCAGGAGACATCAGGCATTTCCTTCGCATCGGGCACGCTTTGCGCCTGCATCATTTCCAGGAACACGGCCGGCGTAACCCTGTTCCCGGAAAGCAGCGCGGTGAGGAATGCAGCGTAATCGGCCGCGGTGGTCCTAAGGCTGGCGGCGGCGTTTACATTGGTATAATCGGCGGGACTCGCGGTTTCCCTAACCAGTTGTGCCGCGGTACGTGTAGTTGCCGGTAAATGGTATCGAATATGATGTTGCTGTTGCGCATGCCCAGCGGCGTGAATACGCTGTCTTGCAGCAGTTGCGGAAAGGACTGCCGCGTGATCTTTTCCATCACTTTGGACAAAAGCACGAAGCCTTCTCCTGAATACTGGAACTTTTCGCCGGGGCTGAACAGCATGGTTAGTTTCGAAGAACTGCGCCAGTTCGGAAACCCGGCAGTGTGGGATAATACCCTCCTGGCAGTTACGCCTGCGAACCGGGGATCATCGACGTCATAATTATTCCCGAGGTATTCGGCCAGAGGCTTATCCAGATCCAGCTGCCCGTTGCAGATGAGTAGCATGGCCGTGTAAGCCGTTACCACTTTGGTGAGCGACGCGGCTTCGAAGCGGGTACTATCGGTTATGGGAGCGCCTGTCTTTTGGCTGGCTACTCCATAATGCCGAACCCACACCGGCCGGCCGGCTTCCAGGTAAGCGATGGACAGGCCGGGGATACGGTCGCGCTGCATGAACACGGGAATACTGTCGGTGAGTTGTTGTGTAACCGTCGATTGTGCCTCAGCACCGAGTACCGTGAATAAGCAGCAAAGGGTAAACAGGAAACGTGACATGGGGAAGGGTATTAATTCCAATATCGGGAATTTCCGGGAACCTTACAGGGAATGTTGGTCACGGTATAGCCGGCTTTGCGCAGGAGCATAATCAGCCCCTGGGCACTGATCAGGTGGTCGTTCCCTACGGCGATGAAGGCTGGTGCTTCTTTTTTATGATTGCGGGCAGTTGTTCCATCCATTTCAGGTTACGTGTTTCTCCCAACGCCTTTTCGAACTGGGTCGTCTGATGATAGCCAAAGTAATACGGGATCTTTCTACTACGGTACTGAGCGCTCATTGCCAACTGGTGAGCTTCTCCGTCCAACGACTTGCCAGTAACCCGAGGCACCAGGAGTGCGGCTTGTTTACGTAAATCTGCGCTGGCTACAAGCGTATGTGCCTGGTCACGCACCGTTTCCAGCGCCCTGATGCTTTTACCGGCGGCCTGGGCTTTGGCGAACAGGTAATCGTCCATCCCCGGTTCGGTAGCTGTTGCATTGCCGGATGCCTCTTCTCCCATAAGTTCCAAGATGAGCTGATTGATGGCCTGCGGCTTCAAGCGGGAATACGGTCCAGGAAAACGGCTTCTTCACCTACGAGTTTGGTGCGGAACCAGGCAAAGAGGGTGTCGTAACTGCCCGGTGTCATATAGTTCTGTAAACTATCCCCGGCTGAAATTCAAGCACTTCAGCATAGGAGGTATTCGCTGGCCCGGGTACCGTTTCCCTGACAAAGATGGCAGCCTGCCGGAATGCGTTACCGATAGGCGGGAAAGAGTCGGTGAAACTTCCACCAATGTCATGCGACGTACCCAACAAGTACGATGGTCCCGGAAGCCCCTTACCGGTGATCTTCCATAGCTGGGAATTAATATCAAGTTGCTGCGAACGGGCGGTAAAGGCGCTGAGCAGCGCCGCAAGGGTCAGGGTAATAGAACGGATTAACTGCATTTCTCCTAATAAACAACAATTATTCCAAATATGAAATATCCCTCATGATAAGCTTTTTATGAAAATTAGATTTTGACGACTGCGGAATTCGCCTATCTTTATATCAGAATATTCCATGATTTTGAAAAGCAGCCACGTATTTAGAACATGAGCGCTGTAGCCTAACGTATTTAAAACAGCTTTTAAAACCATATTGTAACAATGAGATCACCAGGCTAACATTCAGCATATTGGTGACAGAAAAATTAAACCGCACTTTCAGTAAATCAAATTAATTCCGGGTACAACGACCATCCCTCCGATGATGATGCGTTCCTTGTCAAGTTGCGGGTTCATACCACCTATAAGCAAGCCATCTTGCTTATGTGCCTGAATATGAACTTTCTGTTACCAATGCCCTTTAACATCGGATTGCTATGTACCTTTTATAATTTCACACCTCGAAAAAAATGCTTGCTGCATGAAACACATCCTCTCTCTTTTGCTTTGCCTTAGCTGCCTGGCAGTGCCCGGGCTCCGCGCCCAAACCACGCAGGCCTCGATCTTCGGGGTCGTGTCTGATGAATCCAAACAACTCGTACCCGGTGCATCCGTGATGGTCCGCAACGCCTCCACTGGCTTTACCACCCGTACCATTACCAACGCCAAAGGGAATATAGCTTCCGGGAGCTCCCGCTCGGCGGACCGTACACCATTACGGTCACCTACGTTGGCTACGCCACCACGGAACAAAGCGGCGGCAACCTGAACCAGGGCGACGTACTCCGCCAGAATATCGTCCTGAAGTCGTCGTCCGTAAATATCAATGAAGTGAAGGTAGTCGGCAATGCACTCCGCAATAAGCGTGAGAACTTCGGCGCCGCCACTACGGTAACCGCCCGCGACATCCAGAAGCTCCCGGTAAATGGCAGGAACTTCACCTCTTTGGTGGACCTCTCCCCCTGAGCCGCGGCAGCAACCTCTCCGGTCAGCTCGCATCTTCCGTGAACTTCACGATCGACGGTACCTCCGCCCGTAACCCGACATCCGGCGGCGGTTCCAACAGCCGTACCGGCGCGCCCTACATCATCTCCATGGAGGCTATCAGAGAGTTCAAGGTGGTGACCAACCAATACGACGTAACGTATGGCCGTAGCGGTGGCGGTACCATCAGCACCGTAACCAAATCCGGCACCAATGAATTTACCGGTAGCGCATTCATGTTCGGCCGTACAGACTGGGCTTCCAGCAAGTACGATATCCGTGGCGCCAAACGGGATTCCAAGTTCTCTACTTACCAGTACGGCGTGGCCTTCGGCGGCCCCATCATCAAAGACAAGGCCCACTTCTTCGTGACCTGGGACCACCAGGCCGATGCACGCCCCTCCTCATCGCCGAGATCAAAAGCCCGGAAGATGAAGCCCGTCTTAATATCACCCAGTCTACCCTCGACCAGTTCCAGGGTATCGCCAGGAGCAAATACGGCGTAGCCAATTCCCCCAGTTCGGCAACTTCGACAAGAAGCGCGGAACGGATGCGATCTTTGCGCGGGTTGACTGGCAGCTGAATGAGAAAACCTCCTCACCATCCGCAACAACTACATCAACGACCGCAACTTCCAGGGCCGCGACGACAATACTTCGATCAATATGTACGAGTCTTATGGCGACGCCCTTGTATATAACAACAGCTTGCTCGCGACCCTCCGTACGGTGATCAGCCCGAAAGTGACCAACGAACTGAAGGTGCAGCACCTTTACATTCGAGGAAAGCGTGCCCAACAAGCAATTGCCCAGTGAAAATATTCCCCGCGCCATCGTGGAAAACATCACTTCCACCGTGAACGGCAAAACGGTGAATACGAACATTCAGCTGGGCGGGCAACGTTATTCTCCCGAGCACTTCTACAACAACATCGTACAGCTGGTAGATAACGTTTATTACAGCACAGACAAGGCGAATTTCACTTTCGGTACGGACATCATGTACAGCCACCTGAATTCGCTCTATGGCAGTGAAATGAACGGCCGCTTCTACTATCGCGGGATGGACGCGTTCAACGCCAATACGCCTTACCGCTATGCCCGTGAGGTAGCCATCGGCGGCAACCCCGCGCTCAACCAGAACGTGCTTAACGCCGGCCTGTATGCGCAGATGCAGACCAAGCTGGCCAAAGGCCTGGAAATGATCGCGGGTCTCCGTGCGGATTACACCACCTACATGAACAAGCCCAACTTCAACCAGACCGTTTTCAACGAACTGGGCCTGAATACGCAGAACGGGCTAAATTCCTTCATCCTCCAGCCGCGTATCCAGTTCAACTGGGACATCAACGATAAACATACCGATTACCTCCGCTTCGGCGCCGGCATCTTCGGTTCGGATATCAACAATTACGCAATGATCAACAACCAGCTGTTCGACGGCACGAAGGTGATCTCCATCGACGTAAACGATCCGGCCCTGCTGCCCATCGCCAACTTTCCCGGTTACCGCAAGGATCCCTCCTCTGCTCCCGGCGAAGCATACATCGCGGAGAAGAACCTGCCCAAGACCAGCACTATCAACATGAATGGAAAGGACGCCCGCATCCCCGTGGTGTACAAGGCGAACATCTCCTATAACCACTTCTTTACCGAACGCCTCAAAGCAGGTATCACCTTCTTCACTACCATTGCCCGCCACAACTACATGTATACCGACCGTAACATGGTGGACAACCCTTACTTCAGACTTGAAAACGAAGGCGGCCGCGGCGTATACGTACCGGCTTCCACCATTACCGACAAGGGTATCATGGACTGGCAGCAGGGCCGCAAGACCACCAATGTGGGCCGCGTGCTGGAACTGGGCAGCGGTGGCAAAGTGAACCAATTCGCCGTAGTACTGGACGCTACCTGGCGCTATTGGAAAGATGGCGAGATCACCGGCAGCTACACCTGGAACGACTCAAGGATAACACATCCTACAACGGCGACGTGGCCAATACCGCCACGCTGGGCCTGATGGTGAAAGACAATCCCCGCGACCTCAGCAAGATGACCTATTCCGATAACCAGTTCCGTCACAAGGTGGTATTCTATGGTACCCTGCCTTCCTGGAAAGGCTTCAGCGTGGGTATCCGTTACTCCGGTCTCGGCGGCACCCGCTACTCGCTGGCGGTGAACGGCAACGTGAACGGCGACTTCGTTACTTCGAACGACCTGGCTTACATCTTTGACGTAAACGATCCGAAAGTTGCCCGGTGTACCGCGATGGTATCAACGGCATCCTGAACAACCCCAATGCCAGCAACAGCCTGAAGTCTTACATCCGTGAGAGCATGGGTAAGGTAGCGGAGCGCAATGGCGGCGAAAACGGGTTCTTCGGTATCTGGGACCTCCGGATCGCCAAGAAGTTCAACTTTGCAAAGCGTCATGGAATTGAGCTGTCGGTAGATGGTTTCAACCTGGCCAATATGCTGAACAAAGACTGGGGTACGAACAAATCCCTCGGCAAGCAGAACATTTACACCACCACCGGCTTCAATGCAGCCACAAAGGAGATGGTGTACCGTGTAGGTGCGAATACCGGCGTGGTTAGCCCCGGCGGTACGCCCTGGCAGGTACAGTTCGGCGCCCGCTACAGCTTCTAGTCATTCAGAACACAGTAATAATTGCTATTAGGGACCGTCGCATGGCGGTCCCTTTTTCGTGCAACCGGCGCTGAAAGGCGCATATAACATCCCAAAAGGGCCGAATGCGTCATTCAACGATAGGATACTGCACCTTATTCTCGCCTGGCATACCCACAATGGCTTGCATATCATTGATTATCAATACTACCAGGCATCCCATGTATAGTTATGAACAGGATTATTTAACCTGACTGTATAGCTATTTCAAGACGAGAAACAGGCAATTACCGGCAGACGAAGGGCAGACGAAGGGCAGACGAGCGGCAGACGAGCGGCAGACGAAGGGCAGACGAGCGGCAGACGAGCGGGTGTTTACAAGCATTCACCATGCAGTCAGAAGGCTATTGAAACTGGCGAATATTCAATACTTTAAGCTATTATAGCAATCCTGCTGCTTTGTAACCATATGTCAAAGAACTAGGTCAAATGTACCGGGAAGCCTGTGGACGGAAAAAGAAAAACGCCGTATACACTTATTTTGTAGCGATTTGTAGCGTTTTTTGCTCCCTCCTTTTTCCCTCCAAATCCTTTACTGTATTGACAGGATTACCACCTGATATACACTAGACATACACTAGATATGCACTAGATATACATGAACCCTTAAGTAACCCTTACTGAACCCTTAGAATAATACTCCCGGGATAACGCCGGACCATAAATCCGCAATAATCGGGCTGGCAGGACGAGCCATATGGCGTAAATTGCCCCCATGATCGGACACCTGCAATTAGGCGGCACCGTTGCCGAAAGGAGCGCGCGGTTCCGGGAAATGTACCGGAACGGTAACATCGCCTTCGGCGGATACCGGAAAGGGCGCATTTACGGCACCCTCCGTTGCGCCAGCGGCAAACGGATGCTACCCCAAAACCGGGTGTTCTTCGCCAGCGAAGCGGAAGCCCTGGCGCAGGGTACCGCCCCTGCGGCCATTGCATGCCCTGCCAATACAAACAATGGAAAACACAACAACACCCTTGAACCTCCTGCCCAAAGACGGCGACGCCCGGCTCTACCCGCACTTCTTCTCCCCGGAAGAAAGCGACGGCTTCCTGCAGGCCCTGTCAAACACCATTCAATGGAAACAGGAACCCATCACCATTATGGGACGTCAGGTCATGCAGCCGCGGTTAACCGCCTGGTATGGAGATCCGGATAAACCGTATACTTATTCAGGCGTTACCATGCACCCGCTGAACTGGACCCCGGAACTGACGGAGATCCGTAACCGTATCGGGGCCGTAGCAGGGTGCGGTTTACCAGCGCTTTGCTGAACTTTTACCGCGACGGGAACGACAGCATGGGCTGGCACCGGGATAATGAGAGATCCCTCGGGCCGCAGCCCGTTATCGGGTCGGTGAGCTTCGGGGCGGCGCGTTATTTTCATTTCAGGCATGCGAAAGACAAAGACCTCCGCGTCAAAACCGTCCTGTCCCACGGAAGCTTCCTGCTCATGCGCGGCGATACGCAGGAGTACTGGTACCACAGCGTCCCGAAAACGGCCCGGGTGTCGGAACCGCGCGTCAATATCACTTTCCGTATCATCGTGCAGTGATGCGATTGCGCAAGAAGCGGGTTTCCCGGCGGGGAAGCGGCGGTATTTTTGCGGTATAAATTGTGAAACATGGAAACGCAACAACAGATCGACTTTAACAGGATTGCCTCGGCCATCGCGTTCCTCCGTCAGCATTTCAAGGACCAGCCAGACCTGGAAGCGGCGGCAGGACATGTGCACCTCTCCCCTTTCCACTTCCAGCGGATGTTCCAGGAATGGGCGGGCGTAAGCCCCAAGCAATTCCTTCAATACCTGAGCCTGGACCACGCCAAAGGCCGGCTCCTGCAAGGGCATACGCTTTCAGACGCAGCATTCGAAACAGGGCTTTCCGGCACCAGCCGCCTGCACGATCTCTTCGTGAAGATAGAAGGGATGACGCCGGGAGAATTCCGGAACGGGGGCGCGGGATTGCATATCAATTACAGTTTTGCGGAAACGCCATTCGGGCCGGTCATCGTGGCGGCCACTGATAAGGGCGTCTGCCATATGGCTTTTGCCGATGCGGGCGAAGCGGAAGCGTTGCAGGAACTGCAGCTGAAGTTCCCCCAAGCCGCCTACCATCAGTATGTGGATACCCACCAGCAAAACGCGTTGTTTATTTTCGGGCAAGACTGGAAAAAGCTGCCGGAGATCAAACTCCACCTGAAAGGCTCGCCTTTCCAGATACGCGTCTGGGAAACCCTGCTGAACGTACCGATGGGCGGGCTCATCACCTATTCCTCCCTCGCGGAGAAAGCGGGGCATACCGGCGCATCCAGGGCCGTGGGCACTGCGGTGGCGGCCAATCCCGTCGCCTTTCTCATCCCCTGCCACCGCGTGATCCGCTCATCGGGCGAAACGGGCCAATATCATTGGGGGCCGGACAGAAAGACCGCCATCATTGGCTGGGAGGCCGCCAAGACCTCCTGATTCCTTCATCTTCCAATCTTACATCATGACTTCCACCATCAATTCCCTCCGTCAGCGGGACTGGCCGGCCATTGCCCGGCAGTTGCAGGACAACGGTTACGTGATCATCCCGAAAGCTTTGGCAGACGATGATTGCCATGCCCTCTCCTCCGCCTACGACCATTCCGCCCATTATCGAAAAACTATCGTCATGGCCCGATACCGCTTCGGGCTGGGCGAGTACAAATATTTCCGGTATCCCCTTCCGCCATTGCTGCAATCGCTCCGCGAATCGCTATACGCGCAGATCGCGCCGGTGGCGAACAAGTGGATGGAACAGCTGGACATCGGCATTCGCTACCCCGGGGAACATGCTGCGTTCCTCCAACGTTGCCGGGATAACGGACAGGATCTGCCTGCGGTATTGATCCTCCAATATGGCGCCGGCGGGTTCAACACCCTGCACCAGGACCTGTATGGCGATGTGTACTTCCCCATCCAGGCCGTCATGTTTTTGGATGAAGCCGGCAAAGACTATACGGGCGGGGAATTTGTGCTGACGGAACAGGTGCCGCGCGCGCAGTCGAGGGCCATCGTGCTGCAGCCCGCCAAAGGCGATATACTTTTATTCACCACGCAGTTCAGGCCGGTCAAAGGCAGCAGGGGATTTTACCGGGCGCATATGAAACACGGCGTCAGCGCCCTGCGTTCGGGGCACAGGCATACATTGGGGATCATCTTCCATGATGCATCGAGCTAACGTTATGACCTCACGGCGAGGCTTCGCCACAGGTAGGCCACCAGGTAGCTTTCCCAGCCTTTGAAGCGCTTGTAGAGTTTTTCCATCGAGGGATGATCGGCTTTGCCGGAAATGAGCTGATGGGCTAACAGGGCATTCAGTAACCCGGCGTCGCCGTGCGGGATGCAGGTAGCGTCGCGGAGGCTTTTCATGAGGGCGTAATTGGCGGACCAGATGCCGATGCCGCGGAGGTCCGTCAACGCTTTACGGCGCGCCTCCAGGCTGGGGAGGGATAATAGCTTTTCCTTGCTGATTTGTCCGCCTGCAAACTGCTGGGCCACACCGATGATATACTCCGCTTTACGGCCGGTGAATTGCATGGCGCGGAGCTCTGCGGGATCGGCGCCGGCCATGACGGCGGGCGTCGGGAAGAGATGCCAGGATGCGCCGTTTATATCGAACCCTTCGCCCCATCGTTCCACCATCCTGCGTTTGAGCCTGTATGCGAACGAGAGGTTGATCTGCTGGCCGATGATGCTCCAGGCCAGGGCCTCGAACAGGTCAGGAATGCCGATGAGGCGCAGGCCGTTGAATGCTTCGGGCATATATGCCAGTGCGGAAACACGGCGGAGCTTATCATAAAACGGCTGAATATCCTGCTGCGGCGCCAGCCATTCATGCACGTAATCCTGTAATGCCTTTTCGGTTGAAGCAGAGATTTTGCCCTCCTGCACTGTGGCTTCGATACCCTCCGCATGTGCCCGGAGATCCACCAGCACCGGGCCTTCCGGCAATGGCACGAGTTTACGCACGCGCCCGGGCAGCACGGTATGCATACATTCATCGAAGCCCCGGTCCAGGAACCAAAGGCATTCATCGAAACTAAAAGGATGGGAAGCGGGAATAATGACGGATGGCATAGCGCAAAATTAACGCACCGGCGCGGTTCAGCCACCCGAAACTTGCGGAAAACGTTTTATCGTTCCGTTGTCTCCCATAAAGACCATCGCCGCCATGCCGGGGAAGATGCCATGCTCTACCACGCCCGTGATGCCTTTCAGCCGGGCGCCCAGCGCGGCAGGGTCAGCAATCAGCCCGAAATCGGCATCCAGCACTGCGTTGCCTTCATCGGTCACCACGCCTGGCCGCACGCTGCAGGATGCGCCCATACCGGCCAGCTGTTCCTCCACATAGCGCACGGCGAAAGGGATCACTTCCACCGGCACGCGGAATTTACCCAGCTGTGTTACCAGCTTACTGGCGTCTGTCATGATCACGAGCAGCCGGGAGCGTACGGCAACGATCTTTTCATGCAGCAGCGCGGCGCCGCCGCCTTTGATGAGATCGAGGGAAGGGGTGAACTCGTCGGCCCCGTCGAGCGTAATGTCGATGTGCGGCACCTGGTTGATGTCTGCCAGCGGAATACCCAGGGCTGTTGCCAGTTCGGCGGTTTGCCTGGAAGTGGGGACGCCGCGGATATCCAGTTTACGGCGGGCGATGGCCCGGAGGGCGAATTTTGCGGTGGAACCGGTGCCCAGTCCTATGGTCATACCGTTACTCAACAATGCCACGGCCGCTTCGGCGGCGAGTTCTTTGTCTTTATCCATTGGGATAGCCATTTCGGAAATTACGGTATTTCCGGGTGTTGCGGGCATTTCGTAGATTCGGTTAACTGAACCTGCCCCAAATCTATGAGACGCACTTTATCCGCAGCCTGCATCCTGCTATCTGTCACGCTTACCGTGTCCGCACAAAATGCCGCGGACGTTATCGGCGCGGAGCGCAGCTTCGCCGCACATGCCGCCTCCCATGGAGCGCGGTCCGCTTTCCTCGCTTATGCAGATACCGCCGCGGTAGCCATGGAGAACGGTCAATACCTGAATGCCCTCGCGCAATGGCGGCAGCGGCCCGACAGCAAAATTCTCCTGCAATGGGGCCCGCAATTTGCCGGCGCCTCTGCCGACGGCATCTCCGGCTTCACGACAGGACCTTATTACATGCGCCATCCCGGTGCGGACACCCTTTGGCCGCTGGACAATACACCACCTTCTGGGCACGCAACGCACAGGGCGAATGGAAGTACCGCATCGATTTCGGCATCCGCTTTCCCAGGCAGCTGTATACCGCGCCGCCTGCAGAGCCTGTAACCGTTTCCGTTACACCTGATCCCAACGCCATGCCCAATACTGCGGAAGACATATTCCTGTCGCTGTACCGGAAAAAAGGCGTGGCGGCATATGATTCGTTGTTGACGGAGGCGTCCTGGCTCAACATGAACCGGCACGCCCCGGCAACGGACGCTGGCCGCTTCCGGGCGCTTATCAGGCAAATGCCGTCCGCCCCGCAATTCCTGCCGGTGGGATCTTATCTATCTGCAGGCAAAGACCTGGCGTATGTGTATGGCGACCTGGTGTATGACAGCCGCAGGGCGCATTACCTGCGCATCTGGGGGCATACGGCCGGGGCTGGCGGATCCTTGTGCAGGTGATGGAGTGAGGCGCTACATGAAAATTGCTCGGAAACGACCTTGCCGTCTTTCACCTGGTAGACGCAGAGCTCTTCCCATTGGGTGCGTGGCTTCTCTTTCATGGTAACGTCCATCCCTAAAACGAACGCGATGATATTGCCGGTGGTGACGGTGTCGCGGACGGTCAGGAGTGCATGGTGTCTACCATGGCCCCGAACTGGTCCCCTTTCTTCAGGATATTATCTTTTCCGTGGGTTTCTTTTGGGAAAGCGGGCGTTTCAAACGGTTCGATGCTGGCGGCGTCATCAGCGAATAGTTCCGCTACGGCGGTGTGAAAGTCTCCTTCGCGGCAAAGCGTTTCGAGACGTGAGGCGATTTGTGCGGTAGTCATATAGAAAGGTTTTGCCGGAAAGACCGCAATTTCGATGCCACCGTACGACATTCCAGGGAGGCAATCTTTCATTTCAAAGCTCCCAAACCGCTATAACGCAATCCCCATGTGGGTTTGGCAAAACAGCCATTCCAGGGCGCCGGCAGGTGATCTGTGGTGAATTTGCCGTAACTTTCGCCCAATCCGGACAGATTATGAGCAAGTCTTTTATGGGAAAAATAGCAGCAGCATTCAAACGACGCGCCTTCAGCAACATCACCTGGGGCGAAGTAACGGCTTATTGCCTGCTGTTCCTGTTGCAGGACTTCGTCCTCTACATGCCCGAAGTCGTAATGGGCCGTGTAGACGGGAAATACCTGGAAATGATATGGTGGGATGCGGTGATCCTGCTTATCGTGAGCGTGCCATGCTGGTACGTGGTATTCCGTAAGTTCAGGGACCGGCCCCTGCGGTTCCGGTTCCGGTTGCATTTGATCCTTATTCCGCTTTTCTGGGGAGCCTGGGTGGCGGGCACGCATATATTCAACTTGCTGACCGACCGGCATGTAATGTCCGGCATCCATTTCCTCCGTTCCGTGTTCCCCGTGGTCGTTTATTACCTCCAATGTTTCAGCCTGCTGCACGTATATAATTTCTTCATCGAGCGGGAAGCGCAGATGAAGAAGGAGAAGGAACTGGCCGATGCGGCTTTCCGCAGCGAGATCAACGCCCTGAAGGCACAGATCCAGCCCCACTTCCTGTTCAATACCCTCAACTCCATCAGTGCCAGCGTGCCGATCGAGCAGGAGCCAACGCGCGAACTGATTGCCCGGCTGGCGGATACGTTCCGGTATTCCCTTTACTGTACGGAGCATGAATGGGTGCCATTGAAGGAAGAGATCCGGTACATCCGCACCATGCTGGAACTGGAGCACAGCCGTTTCCGGGAAAGGCTGGCGTTCAGCATCAGCCCGCTAAACGGTTCAGAAAACGTGCTTATCCCTGCCATGTTGCTGCAGCCGGTAGTGGAAAACGCGATCCGCCATGGTATTTCGCCGAGCATCAACGGGGCAGCATCCATATAGACATTGCGCAGGAATCCGACAAGCTGCGGATCGAGATCAGTGATACGGGCGTCGGGTACCAGGGAGAACTGGATGAGATCGAGCACAGCCCCGGCGTGGGGCTCCGTAACATCCGGCAACGGCTGGAACTGCTGTTTGCGGAAAGTATGCTGATCCGCCGTAACCAGCCGTCCGGCCTCAAATTCATTTTTTATACGCATACCAACCGATCACTGCCATGAGCCGTAAGACCGCCCTGATCATCGACGACGAAGAAGCTTCCCGCTTCCTGATCCGCCAATACCTGGCCGACTTCCCGGATATCCAGATCCTCGGCGAATGCCGTAACGGACTGGAGGCAGTGCGCGATATCAACGCCATGCAGCCCGACCTCGTTTTCCTCGACATCCAGATGCCGGCCATGAATGGCTTCCGGGTGCTGGAGGAGATCACCCATATCCCGCTCATTATCTTCACCACGGCCTACGACCAGTTTGCCCTGCAGGCGTTCGAGATGAACGCGCTGGACTATCTCCTGAAGCCCTACACCCGCGAGCGTTTCAGCAAGGCGATGGAGCGCATCCACAAAAACGGCCATGCCCAGAACCTGCACTTCCTGGCAGACACGCAAACGGTCAATTACCCCCGGCGCATTCTGGTAGAAAAAGGCAACCGCCTGCGCAGCATCGCGGCAGACGAGATCATTTACCTGAAGGCGGAAAAAGACTACACGCAGATCCACACCCACGATCAATCCTACCTCAGCTCCCAGGGCATCGGCATTATAGAGAAGCGCCTCGACCCGGAGAAGTTCATCCGCATCCATCGCTCCCACATCGTCAACATCCTGCACATCCGCGAAGTGTACCGCGATATCAGCAAGATGTTCCTGGTCATGGAGAACGGGACCGAACTGAGCATCGGCCGCAACTACATTGACAATCTGAAAAAACTGATTTACTGAGCGGACGTTCGTCGCGCTGCCAGGCGTTTCGTCTCCCGAAGCCGTCGTTTGTCGATTCGCGGGGATGTAATGTCCGGGAGGGTTTACCTTTCGCCAAAATCAACACCCATGTGCAATTTACGGTACTGGTTGCGGCGGCTGAACACCTTCCTGGGCATAACGCCCCGCCCCGCGTACATGCGGGTCGGAACAGGCTCCGGGTATGACATCGTGATTATTTCCCCTGGCGGCAATAGGCCTGCAGGCTTTCTTCCGCATAAGCGGCGCCGAGGTCGCGGGCTTTCGTCCAATCGCTGCAGGCGCCTGCCTGGTCGCCCAGACGTTGCCTGGTATTGCCGCGGTTGAAGTATACTGCCGGGTTGAGGGAGTCGAGGAGGATGGCCTGATCGTAATCGGCCAGTGCGCCGGCATAGTCGCCGGCTTCGTCTTTATTGACGGCCCGGTTGATCCAGGCTTCCTTGAAACCGGGCGACAGGCGGAGGGCCTCGTCGTAATCTTCACGGGCTTTGGCATTGAGCAGCAGCTCATCTTTGGCGATAGCGCGGGAGTACCAGGCGTTGGGGTTTTCGGGAAAGATGCGGATGGCGGAGGTAAACTGGATGGCGCAGTCGCTGAAGTTGCGGCTGGCATAGGAAGCGAGCCCACGGTCGAATATCCCGGCCAGCTTTTCGGGCGCTTCATCAGGATATTGCAGTTGTTCCGGCGGGGGCGCGGCAGAGTATCCGTCCATCCGGCAGTCATGCTCAAATCCTTTGATACACATATCCATGACCCAATAGAGCAGGTTATCCCCGCTGATGGGGAAAGCGGCTGTGCGGGCGGCCAGTTCGATGATGCCGCTACCGGCGCCGCGGGTGCCTGCCACCTTCATGCGGTAAACGTCCTGCAGGAGGTACCCCAGCTTTTCGAGCTGCTGGCGGTCGGAAGAGACGAAATAAACTTCGAATTCCGCCAGGGCGAATTCCTTCCATCCGCTGTCGGTCATCCGGCGATACATATCGGCTGAAAGCACGATCTCTTGCGGCATTCGCTGAAAAAACGCGTCCCTGGAGTAAAACCTGTCTGCCATAGTCTGAATATTGAGCGGCAAAATACGCTTTTCAGCCGTAACGGAATGGGATTCAGGGCCTACCACAAAGCGGAAGGTTTTCTATATTTGTACTATGCCATTTTCCGAAGTTTCGGCTAAGTCCTTATTTTTCCGCATACTGAACATTGGTATTACACCGGATATGCCTTTCATTGAGGCCCGCCGCACGCGGCTCCTCAACCTGCTGGCGATCCCTGGATACCGGGACTGCTGTATTTCGCCGTGCTGAACGCCGTACAGGAAAGATACCTGCTGTCGTTCTTCAACTGCCTGAACGTGGCATGCAGCGTGGGAACGCTGATCCTCAACTCCCGCCAGAAGTACCTCAGCGCCCGGCTCTTCATCATCATCTCCGGCATCCTCATCTATACGGCTACCGCCCTTATTTACCGCAACGGCGTGGAATACTTCCTGCTCAATATCCTGGTGGTGACCGTGCTGGTTTACGACAGCAAATGGCTTATCCTGACCCTTTCGGCCATCATGATCGGGGCCTTCCTGGCCGTGCGGTTCGACTGGATCAGTTTCGTACCGGCGCACCCCGTGCCGGCCAACAGGATCGTCGCTAACGTTGCGTGGGGACTGGCATTTATCATCATGGCCCTCTCCTATTTCAAACGGGTACATGACGATTACGAGAACGAAAAGGAAGTACAGCGCCAGGCGCTGGTGGCCCTCAACCGCGACAAGGAAAAGCTGTTCAGCATCATCGCCCACGATATCCGCGGGCCGCTTGCCACCCTGGAAATGCTGCTCGATATGTTCCGGAAAGGAGAATACCCCGAAGAGGACATGAAAGAAGCGGCCGATGAGCTGTATAAGAAAGTGAACCGCCTGGCCGGCACGATGGACAATATGCTGCGCTGGAGCATGGGCCAGATGAAAGGCATCCGCGTCAAGCCCGTGCATTCATCCCTCTCCGTCATTACCGAAGAGATCGTTACCCTGTTCGAGAACGCCATCCGGGAAAGGAGATCCACCTGAAGGTGGAAGTACCGGCCGATTGCTGGGTGTATGCCGACCGCGACCAGGTGTCCGTCATCCTTCGCAACCTTCTCAGCAACGCCGTTAAATTCAGTTACCCGGGCGGAGAAGTCCGCCTGTCTGCGATCTCGGTGGAAGGTCAGGTTACCTTCCGGGTGCATGACCATGGCACCGGCATCGCTCCCGATAAAATCCCCAGCTCTTCACCTTCAAATCCGCCCCGGCTACGGCACCAAAGGCGAACGCGGCAGCGGCCTCGGCCTGCTGCTCTGCCAGGAGTTCACGCTCCAGAACAAAGGTCAGCTGCAAGTGCAAAGCGCGCCCGGACTGGGTACCCAGTTTACCGTACAACTTCCGGCAGGCCGGCCCGTTGCGGTAAAATTGATTCATAATATATTATTCTAATATTTTATGTAATTTGCCGGGAAGTAAAAACCGAGATCGAACCATATATACCTATGAAACCACTTGCGATACTCGTAACGGCGGCCGTGCTGTGCTGCTTGTCAATACGGGCAAGCGGTCAGGGGTATTGCGCACACCGGCGTCCGACACTACGAAATACGTAATGAAACCGGGGTCTTACCTTGGTTTCCGGCAGGTGAACCTCAGCATGGGAGAGATCGGGTTCGAGGTGGTGGTCAGCAGCAATATCAAAGGTAAGTCGGCCCCGCGGCTGGAGTTCCGGATCGACCGGCCCAACGGGAAGAGAAGCAAGAAACTCGGTTCCATCAGGATCCCCGACACCGCGGACACCACCTTCAACATCAAGCTCACCGGCCAGTTGCGCCACGCCTTTGGGATACACGACCTTTTCCTGGTCGCCAAAGGCGAAGGGGAATTCGAGATATCGGGGTTCTCATTTATCCATAATTATTTCGCGGAAAAGTAATCATCCCGCCAGCACGCCGCCGTCGATAGCGAGGATGCTGCCATTGCAGTACGTTGAATCATCAGAGGCAAAGAATATGAACGCGCCTGCAATCTCTTCGGCTTTGCCAAGCCGGTGCATAGGCGTGCGCTCTTCCCATTTTTCACGTACGTCCACATTGAGGTCTTTCAGTAACGGGGTATCGATATAATAGGGGCAGATCGCATTGCAGCGGATGTTCTGGGCTCCGTATTGCACCGCCACGTTCTTGGTGATGCCCAGCACGCCGTGCTTGGCGGCGGTATAGGGTACAAGGCCCGGTTCGGCGACCAGTCCCGCCAATGAAGCGAGGTTCACGATCACGCCGCCGCCCTGTTTGAGGAACTGCTGCAGCTCGTACTTTACGCAGTAGAATTGTCCGCTGAGGTTGATGTCGATGATCCGCTGCCAGACTTTCTCGTCCGTTTCATGGATGCCGGCGTAGGGAGCGCCGATACCTGCGTTGTTGAGCGCCACATCGAGGCGGCCATACTTTTCGACGGTAGCGGCAACGGCTTTCTTCACGCTTTCGAAGTCGGATACGTCGATCGGTACGAAGGACGCCTCAGCCCCGAGGGCCTTCAGTTGTTGGATAGCGGGGCCGTGGTCTACCTTTTCCAGGTCGGCGATAACGACGATCCCCCTTCCCGGGCGGCCGCCTGCGCACAGGCAAATCCGATCCCGAATTGCCGCCGGTGATAAATACCACCTTCTTGTCCAGTTTACCCATAACAGTAATTTTTTAGGTTGCCTATTTTTAACAAGCGTAAGCCCCGATTGTTTTTTCTATATTTCGGACATGAAGCGTCTACTTATCATTTGCTGGGCCGCCGTGGCCTTTTGCCCGCATCCGCCCAGCAGAAAGCAAAAAGAAAACCTCCGGCAACCCGGTCTTCCCCGGCTGGTATGCCGACCCGGAAGCCATCATTTACGGCCGGAACTACTGGATCTATCCTACTTTCTCCGCCCCATATGAAAAACAGGTGCATTTCGACGCATTCTCCTCCCTGACCTTGTAAAATGGAAGAAACACCCCAATATCCTGGACACATCCGCCATCAAATGGGCCAAACGCGCCATGTGGGCGCCATCGGTGATTCAGCATAAGGGGAAATACTGGCTGTTTTTCGGGGCTAACGACATCCAGAACGACCAGGAATACGGCGGCATCGGCGTAGCCGTGGCAGACAAGCCCGAAGGCCCATACAAGGATCACCTGGGCAAGCCCCTCATCGACCGGTTCCATAACGGTGCACAGCCCATAGACCAGTTCGTCTACCGCGATGAAAACGGGCAGCATTACCTCTTTTACGGCGGCTGGAAGCACTGTAACGTCGCGAAGCTGAACGATGACTTCACGGGGTTCGTTCCGTTCGAGGACGGACCATTTTCCGCGAGGTGACGCCCGACAAATACGTGGAAGGGCCGTTCATGTTCCGTAAAGACGGCAAATATTACTTCATGTGGTCGGAAGGCGGCTGGACAGGCCCCAACTACAGCGTGGCCTATGCCATTTCCGACTCGCCTGTCGGTCCGTTCCGCCGCATCGGCACGATCCTGCAACAGAATCCTGAGATCGCAAGGGGCGCGGGGCACCATTCCATCATTCATCCTCCGGGAACGGACAAATACTTCATCGTTTACCACCGCAGGCCGCTAACGGAAACCAGCGCTCATTCCCGGGAAACCTGCATAGAAAAGCTTGAATTCGATGAAAACGGGCTTATCAAACCGGTGATTATCACGAAAGAAGGCGTACCGGCGACCAAAATACCGCCTGTTCATTACGACAAATAGATTTCGGCCATCCGAACCTGCGCCCCCGCTTTTTGTTTAAGAAAGGCGGGGCGCGGCATTTTAAAGACGTATGTCATTCCCCGACTACGATCAACGGCCCCATTGACCGTCATCATTCCTTCTTCATCCGCATTAACTGAATTTTACTACCATGAAAAAGATCATTGTTGCACTCGACGGCCTGAAACTTTCCGATTCCAGCGTTCAAACCGCAGTGGCCCTCTGCGCCCGCGAAAAGGCGCACCTGGTGGGAGTTTTCCTCGAAGACTTTACCCATAACAGCTTTTCTATCGCTACCGCCATGGAAACCAATGACCTGGAAGTCCGCATGGAAAAAGACAAACAGGTGCGCGACAACGCGGTGAAGGAATTCGAATCGGCCTGCCAGTCGGGCGGCGTGAATTTCACTATCCGCCGCGACAAATCCTTCGCCCTGCCCGACCTGTTACGCGAAAGCATATACGCCGATCTGCTCATCATAGCGGCAGACGAGACCTTCACCCGTTTCCCCGAAGCGCCGCCCACCCGTTTCATCCGCGACCTGCTTTCCGAAGTACAATGCCCGGTGCTGATCGCGCCGTTGAAATGGCAGCCGCTGGAGAAAACGGCGATGCTGTACGACGGGGCGCCTTCCTCCGTGTTTGCCATCAAGATGTTCACGAGCATCTTGCCGGAAACGAATAAACTGCCCGCCACGGTGATCACCGTTCGTGGAGACGACAACCATCACGTGCCGGAGAACCAGCTGATGAAAGAATTTATGAAGCGTCACCATCCCGGCGCCGAATACGAAGTATTACAGGGAGATGCTGAAAATGCTATTCTGGACCAGTTGATGAAAACAGACAGCCGTACCCTCGTAGTATTAGGCGCGTATCAGCGCAGCACGGTCAGCCGCTGGTTCAAAGCCAGCATGGCGGATCTGCTGATGAAATCCGTACCCTGCGCGTTATTCATCGCACATAACAAATAACATGAGCCGGGAGAAGAAATTCGAATTACTGCGGATGCTGGAGTTCCTGAAACAGGAAAACATCCACCTGAAGCAAACGCTGATGGAGGCGTTGCGCCTGAGCTCGTCGAAGATGCTGCTGGAGCGTGCGGAAGCCCTCCAGCAACAGTTCCTGCAAAACGATCAGGCCCTGGCGCTCATGCACCACGACCTGGTGATGTTATACCAGAAAAACGGAGACGGTAAAATGTACCTGCTGCAACAGGAAGGCCTGGAGGCCGACCTGGGACGGATGCAAGAAGAAATAGGGCACCTGCGGGCGCAAGTGGGCGACCTCCCTAGTTCAGGAGCCGCTCCAGTTTCTTCCGGTCTTCCAGGATGATCTCGCCCTCACGGATGCTGATGAGCTTTTCGTCCCGGAAATCTCCCAGCGTACGGATGAGGGATTCCTTGGCCACGCCGGCAACGGCAGCCAGGTTATCGCGGCTGATATCGATGCTGAAATGCACGCTGTTAGCCGCGTTATATTTTTTATCCAGCGCCAGCAGCGCATCGGCTACTTTACGGCGGAGTGAGTTATAGGCGATGCCCAGCAGCTGCTCTTCCTTCTCGGCCATATTATTGGCCAGCATCTGGATAAGGCGGCGTTGTACGGAAGGATTGCCGTTCATGAGCGACTCGAAATCGGACTTGGGGATGAGCGCTACTTCAGCGTCTTCCATGGCTTCTGCGGTATCCTGGTATAAGCCGCCGCTCAGCAACGGGGTGTACCCGAAGTAATCGCCCTCGTTATAGAGGCCGGTGATGAGCTCCTTGCCATTGTCGTGCCGCTTGCTGGTCTTCACTTTCCCTTTGATGATATAGAAGAGGTTGGTAGCGTGTTTGCCTTCGGAATACACGGCCTGTTTCTTTTGAACAGCTGTGTATTGCGTTCGTCTTTCAGTGCGTCCAGCTGATCGCCGCCGCCGGTGGCAGACAGCAGGGCGCTGATGGCGCCGGGGCCCTGGGCGATGTCTTCCTTCAGCTTGCTGGCCTTCTGCAGGCGGATCTCTATGGCTTGCAGGAGCTCCATGGCATCGAAGGGCTTGGTGATGAAATCGTCCGCTCCCATTTCCATACCTTTGCGCATGTCTGTCCGCTCGGTACGTGCGGTAAGGAAGATGAAGGGCGTATGCTGGAGGGCGTTGCGCTTGTGCAGCATGTGCAGTACGCCGTAGCCGTCGAGCACGGGCATGGAAATATCACAAATGATCAGATCCGGGTGGTGTTCGAAGGTCATCTGCACGCCCTGCATGCCGTCTGATGCGGTGAGCACCTTGTAGTTGGCCATGGAAAGGATCTCCGCGGTATTTTCACGGATGTCGGCATTGTCTTCGATCAGGAGAATCGTGGTCATGAGCTGGTCGGGATTTGAAAAGTCAGAATAAATTCGGTGCCATTGCCTACTTCGCTTCGGCACTGGATGGTACCGTCCATCAGTTCGGTGTATTTGGCGACGATATGCAATCCGAGGCCGGTGCCCTGAATATCGGACACGTTGTTGCCGCGGAAGAAGCGTTCGAAAAGGTGCGCCTGGTCTTCCTGGCTGATGCCGCGGCCCTGGTCGCTGACGCGGATCACCAGCTGCTGCCCTTCCTTTTCCGAAGAAACGACGATGGCGCTGTTTTCGGGAGAGAATTTGATGGCATTGGAAAGCAGGTTGATCATGATATGTTTCAGCAGCGCGGGATCGAGCAGGGCTTCCTGCGGGCCGGCATGGGCATACGTGATGTGCTGGTTCTTTTTATTGAGCTCGAAGAGCTCCTGGATGGTGGATCCGAGGATGGATTCCACGTTGACATTCGCAGGCCGGACATGGATGCGGCCTTCTTCGATCTTGCCTACGCTGAGGAAGTCGTTCAGTATGTCTGTCAGCAGATTAACGGAGGAAACGATGCGCTGGATATGCTTCTCGCGCTGTGGTTGCTCTTCAGCGGCCGTGTACCGGGAGATCAGGTAAGAGCTGGAAAGCACGGTGCTGAGTGGGGTCCTGAACTCGTGGGAGGCCATGGAAACAAAGCGGCTCTTCAGCTCATTGAGATCCTTTTCCTTCTGGAGCGCATTGCGCAATTCGGCGTCTTTCTGCTCGATTTCCTTCATTTGCAACTCCAGCCGCTTTACCAGTTTGGAAAGCGATTCCGTGCGGTCGGCTACCTTCTGTTCCAGTTCCGTGTTCAGTTCGCGGAGCGCGTCTTCAGATTGTTTCCGCAGGGAAATATCGCTGACGAAGGCCACAACAAAACGGCCGTTGGGAGTTTCATAAACGCCAAGACTGATCTCTACCGGGAACTCGCTGCCGTCTTTCCGGCGGGCAAAAAGATCCATTCCCATGCCCATTGGGCGGTTGTGTGGATGGCTTTGGAACCTGTCGCGGTGATGTTCGTGGCGGTGCGCATAACGCTCCGGGATGAGCGTTTCTACCTTCTTTCCCTGCAGCTCCTCCGGCGTGTAGCCGAATGGCGGAGCAGGAAGGGATTCGCCAGGACGATGTTACCTTCGGTATCCGTAACGAGGATGCCCAGGGTGGCATAGTTGAAGATGACATCAAATCCGAAAACTGCATTGTTCATGGCGAATAGGTTATGACCGCAATTGCGGGGCAAATTTACGACATAATCAGCTTTCTTTCCCGATTTCCTTGTCCAGCAGTTCCTTCACAATGCCCAGCTCTGCTTTCGTTTCCTGCAGCAAAGCTTCCACCATTCCGGGCTGAAACTCGGTGAGCGTATCGAAAACCCTCGCGAGCCGCGACAATTCGCCCATGCCTACGCTCGCGGTAGTACCGTACATTTTATGCCCTACGGATTTTATACCCTTGAGGTTACCTTCCTGTACAAACTGCTCCAGCGCCTCCATCGACCTTTCCAGCTCCACGGCTGTAAGCCTGAGGATTTCTGTGCCTACGTTATCGTCGCCCGGTAGGTTTTCAGTACATTGATATCAAAATGCTTGCTGGCTTGTTCCGGTGTGATCTCTTCCTGCTGCGGTCCCGGTTGCGGCACTTTGCCTGGGAGCCATTTGCGGAAAATAGCGGCCAGCGTTTCCTCCACGATGGGCTTGGAGAGGAAATCGTCCATCCCGGCGGAAAGGCTTTTCTCTCTTTCGCCGCTGATATTACCTGCTGTAAGGGCAATAATGGGCACGCGGCCGTTGCGTTCCATGCCGCGGATCTTGTAGGTGGCTTCGTAGCCGTTGAGCTCGGGGATCTGAATGTCCATGAGGATGAGGTCTGGCCGCGTCTCTTTGAAGATGCGGACTGCGTCCAGTCCGTTACCGGCTTCGATGATGACCGCCGCCGGCATGAGCTTGTGGATGATGGTTTTCGTGAGCAGCATGTTGACGGTATTATCTTCCACTACCAGTACCGTTGCCTTCCTGTCCAGCAGGGAAGCGGCCTGCGTACCGGCGCCCGCCGCGCCTGCGGCGCCGGTATCCGCATCATCGGCGAATTCCACCGGCAGGGTCACGTAGAAATAGAAGATGCTGCCCGATCCGGGATAGCTGATGAGCTGCAGCTTGCTGCCCATGAGGGCTAATATCTTATTGGAGATGGCCAGCCCGATGCCTGTGCCGCCGTATTTCTTGGTGGTAGACGCATCTTCCTGTGCAAACGCTTCAAATATCCGTTCCTGTTTATCGGGCTTGATGCCGATGCCCGTGTCGCGCACTTCGAACTTGAAGGTCATATCTCCGTTGCGCGCCTCCGCGATGGAAGTGATGCGCAGCTCCACGGCGCCTTTGTCGGTAAACTTCACCGCATTGCCCAGGAGGTTGACGAGCACCTGCTTGAGGCGGAGGGCGTCTGTATGAATATAGGCGGGCAATTGCGGCGGGATTTGCAACCTGATATCGAGCCCTTTCTGGCGGCCCTGGTAGGTGATGATATCGAGCGCTTCCTGGCCCAGGCCATAGAGGTTTACTTTTTCGGTATGCAGTTCCAACTTACCCGCTTCTATCTTTGAAAGGTCCAGGATGTCGTTGATGATGCTCAACAGTACATTGGCGCTCTGGTGAACGATGCCCGGTATTGCTGCTGCTGCGCGTCGAGCGGGGTTTTCATTACCAGGTCAGTAAAACCGATAATACCGTTGAGCGGCGTGCGGATCTCGTGGCTCATGTTGGCCAGGAATTCCGACTTGGCGCTGCTGACCTGCTCGGCTTGTTGCTTCGCGGCGATGAGCGCCTGCTCCATGCGCTTACGCTTTGTAATGTCGGTCGCAATGCCGAGGTAACCGATTACCTGGTTACGTATATCCCGGATGGCAGTCATTACCAGGGATACGATGCAGCGGGAACCATCTTTCTTCACATATATCCACTCCCGTTGCTCCGATCCTTCCTTCTCTGTTTTATAGATAAATGCCCGCATTTCGGACACCTCTTCCCCGATTCTTCTGTCAGTTCGCGGGCCCGTGCCTGCACTTCCTCCCGGTCGTGGATGACGCCGGCCATTACTTTGCCGATCATTTCTTCCGAAGAATAACCCAACAGCCTTTCCGCCCCATGATTGAACAGGGTGACGTTGCCGGCGGTATCGGTGGCGATTATGCTCACTTCCGAGGCAGCCTGCAGCACTTCCTGCAATAGCTTCCGGGAGCTGGAGATTTCCAGTTCCGCTTTCTTCTTGTCGTTGATATCCTGGAATGCGCCGTACAGTCGTTTGCAGACGCCGTTTTCGAAATCGGCATGCCCTTGGGTACGGACCCATCTTTCTTCTCCCTGCCAGGTGATGATGAGCACTTCCAGGTCGAACGAGCGGCCGGTACGGATAGCGCGGTTGACGGCGCGGATTACCTTATTCTGGTGTTCTCCTTTCTTGAAAATCCGATGGCGGCCTGCAGGTCCGGCTCAAATCCGGGCGGTACGCCATGCAGTGCGCGGGTCATGTCTGTCCAGAAGAGCTTGTCTTTCGCCATTTCCGCCACCCAGGCGCCTACCCTTGCAACCGCGTTGGTCTGTTCCAGCATTTCCTTGGTGCGGGCCAGGTCTTTCTCCAGGAGCCAGCGTTCGGTAATATCGATGGCGTTGCCGATCACATAAGGTTCTTCATTCTGGCCGGTTTCCAATACGTTGCTGAACATCCAGATCCGGAGGGAGCCGTTGCGGTGAACGGTGGTCATTTGTCCGGCGGCCATTCCCTTATCCCTGATCTCCTGCAGGTAGGCGGCAAATTCCGGGCGGTGAGATTCTGGAAGGAGGTCGCCCAGGTTCATTTTCGACATTTCCGCCACCGTGTACCCAAGCAGGTTGGCGCCGGCGTAGTTGACGGAAATGATATTGCCCCGCAGGTCATGCGTGCACATAAGCCCCTGGCTGTGCTCGAAGAAGGCGCTCAGCTTCTTTTGGCTTTGTTCCAGTAGTTCTTCCCGGATACGCTCATCGGTGATATCCCTTCCGATGGCGAAGATATCGTCTGAATCGGGGTCGGTATTGGCTGCCCACTGGATCAGGCGATAGGCGCCCGTTTTTGTGCGGAAACGGCGGGTAAAGTTTACCTTATCCTTCCCGGTACGGATGTTTTCCAGGTTCTTACGCGCAGCGTCCACATCGTCCGGATGGGAGAAGAACAACACGGGGTTGGTCATCAGGTCCAGCTCATTCCAGCCCAGCATCTCAGTGAATGCGGGGTTCACCTTGCGGTAAAACCCGTTTGGCTGAACGATACATATCAGGTCTTTCGACAGTTCAAACAACTGTTCGAAGTAATTCCTTTCCATGTTCTTCCGCCGTTCCACGATCAGGGACACGACCATTTCGGCCAGCAACTTCAGCGATTCCTTTTGTTCGCGGGTGAGGTTGCCTGGCTTTCGGTCGAGCACGCAAAGCGCGCCTAATGCAAAGCCCTCCCGGTCTATGAGCGGGTATCCTGCGTAATAACGGATATGCTCGTCTCCGGAAACGCCGGGCAGTTCGGCAAAACGGTCGTCTTTCGAAGCGTCTTTCACTTCAAACAGATCAGGGTAAGCTATGGTATATTGGCAAATGGATTCGCTGCGCGGCGTCTCTTCGATCTCCAGGCCGGTTTTGGCTTTTATCCATTGCCGGTTTTCGTCGATGAGCGTGACAAGCGAGATGGGCACGCCGCAAATGCGGGATGCAAGATCGGTCAGCTTCTCATACTCTTCCTCCCGGAACGTGTCCAGGATGTTGTAGCTTCTCAATGCCTGTAGCCGCGCGGCTTCATTCTGTGGGACTGGCGGTGTATTCATAGTTGCAAATCAGGACTCCTTCTGATTCGGATAATAATAAATGTACCACAAAAATATATAAAAAAAGCGCCGCAGAAGAATCTGCGGCGCTATAAACCATATCCTATGAAAAACACTAAAATTGCTTAAAACGTAGTGCAAATATCGGCTGTTCCGCTTACCAGGCTACTGACGCCAGTCAGTTCCCGGCTGATTTTCGTAAGCTTCGACAGGAAACAGCCGTAACGCTACATCATGATCGCTTCCTTCAGCCACGGAGATGCATAGGGCGATGCGAGTACCTTATCCCGGAAACCGGGCTGGCCGATGGTGGCTTCCATTTCGACGGGGTTAGACAGGTCGATCCGGGAAAATATCTCGTAGAACTGCGGGTCTGTCTGCAGCAGGTGCAGCAGTTCCGCCGCGAGGGCTTCGGCCGGGGACGGGCCCGGTGCTGCGGAAAAGTTTCCGCCGTTTGAAGAAGGAGCCAACGATCTCCACGATCCCCCACCAGGTACTTTCCGCCGAAGGCGATTGCGTCAATGCTGCCGGCTCCGCCACGGGTACCTGCAATGCATCCCAGGCGCGAATGATACCGTTGCCGTAATATTTCTTCCAGTCAGGAAAAACTGCGCCTTTGGCTGCGCTGGTGTATAACGCATGCCGTACGGCTTCCACTTTCATCCATTTCTTCCCTTCCTGGTAATATCCTTTCTTTTCCATTTCATCCCGGTGCCGGGCAATGTACAACGCAGCCGCAGCGGCTACCTGAGGCGTAGCGGAGGAAGTTCCTCCGCCGCTGCGGACAAAGGATGTACGGTAGAAGCCCAGGGGTATTGGGCGTGTAGGCGGCCAGCGCACGCGTCATGCGCGACGCCGGGCCCCAGGAGCCCTGCATATATTGCGTGCTGATAGCTCTCTCGGAGCCTTCCCGCAGAAAATCCACATCATATGGCTTATGGTCGTACATGGCGCCTGTGGCGGCGATCACACGCTCAAAGGCGGCAGGGAACAATACGCATTTGGGCAGCAACGCGCCTGTTCCTTTATACCAGCAATTGCTGGCGGCGCTCACCACCACGATACCCGCCTCGTACGCCCGGTTTACCGCTTTGGCCATCCGTTGGCTAGGTTTGCCGGCCATGGACATACTTACGACTTCACACCCTCCCGCGATCGCATAGTCGATCGCTTCGGCGAACGTACGGTCGTTCATAATTACCACCGATTCGGAGATCCGGCAGGGGATAACCGTCGCCACCGGCGCGCCGCCAACATACCCTTCATATTCCCCGAACGTTTGCTCTTTCTTCACCTTACCACCCGCCATCAACACCATCGTTCCCAGCCCGTGGCCATCCTGTCCGGATTCGGGTTTGTCCTGCGCCAGGGCGGGATCTTCTTTGCTCACGAAGCTCCGTTGCCGCTGGTAATCCAGCAGCTCTGGCAGCGCGGGGTGCCCGGGAAGATACCCAGTGTCCAGGTGCGCGATGCGGACGTGGGCGCCGGGAGTGGCGCGGACTTCCGCCGTTGCTTTGGCGAGCTGGGAATGCGAATCGTCCAGTGCCATCCGATCACCGCTTCGCCCATAGAGGGCGGCCACTCCCGTATGTAATCGGGATTGTTGGCGTCGCCTTCCTGGTAGCGCGCTTATCCTGTGCCGGCGATACGCTCAGCACCGGTTCCACCATGGCCTCCAGTCCGGAAGCCAGGAGGCTTTGCCGTAAGGCGTGCGCGGCGCTCCAGCTATGCTCATGGGGTGTGGATTTCATTTCCAGCACCAGGTAATCCGGGCCCTTCTCCAGGATCTCGATATCTTCTCCCGGGTTAATGTCTTTCGCAGGCGGCGCTTTCCACGTTACTATCAGCTGTGCGTTGCGTTTCACCTTCACTTCGTCCCATTCCTCTTCTTTGGTAAGATTGCGGCCAACGGGCGCAGGCTGGAGATCCGGAGCGCGAAAGCCCTTCACCGCAGTTGCGTCCGGAATATCGATAAGGAATGGGAAAGCGGTATCGAAAGATGGGATAATGGCGCCGTATTCAAAAAAATTAGGCCTGGGGTAATAATATCTTTCGCGGATGGCGTCAATTAATTCCGGGGCATTTTTCTTCCGCGTCGTCGCCTTTTGAAACAGCTTCATGAACGATTCTGTGAATACGCCATTGGACTCACCGTCAAAAGTGGTCTGATCGTCCTGGCAGGCCGCCAGCAATTTTACGGCCGCTTTCACATCGGCCGCCTGCGCTTTCTTTTTGAACTTTTGCTGTACCGGGGCATATACGCTGTCGCCGTAGGCAACCATGATTTCCTGCTCGTTGGCCAGCGGCAGCTTCCGGGAACGGAGGCCCCGCATTTCGGTGGCTTTTTCCAGTCCGGCGGCGAGGTGTTCGCTAAGGTTATCGGGAGATTTGAGCACCCGTGCTATGGTGCCTGAGTGACAGCTATCCGAAACAATGAGGATACGCGTTCCTTCCCGGAAGGCGCGAAACGCTTCGAACAGCTCATCGTCCAGCAGCTCACGGTCGTAGAGGCACCAGGTTTGATCGTTGCGCTCATTGTCCAGGCCGGCGGCCTTTTCGTTAGCGATCTGGCTGCCATGCCCGGCATAGGTCAGCAGCAGGATATCTCCCGGCAGCAGCTTGCCGGCGTATTCCGAAAGAGCGCCCAGTACCGTATCCGCGGTGGCTTCTTCATTATGCAGCGCTTTGGCGGCATAGCCGGACTGCTCCGCGTATTCCTTCCAGAATTTAGCGTCGTTGACGGCCGCTTTGAGATCGGGTACACCGAAATAGTGTGCCTTATCTAACTTATTTAACCCGATGTGCAGGGAATAACCTTTAGACATGTTGTATCGGTTTATTGTGGAATGATATTGTTTGAACTTGAATTAATTGTGGGGCCGGATTGTTCCGGTGGAAGGTAGACACGTCTGAAATAAATATCGGACGAATCGATTTGTGAGATGATGATCTGGCCAGTTGCATCCTGGTGACCTACGGGTGCATATCCGTCGGCTGTCGCCGTGTACGGTATCAATTTATGGCCAGGCAAAGGGCGTACCGCGGATGGTGGCGGTAGCAATCGAAGGACAAGAGGCGCCTCCGGGCGGGAGTTCCCTGTCAATTCCATTTGCAGCGCTGCCATATCGCCGTCCAGGGCATTTTCGGAGGGATAATCGCCCCAGGCAGCGGAGTCAACCGCCGTCGCCTTTTCAGCGGGCAGCATCGAAAGCCTTCCTTCGAAACCCGCCGGCGTAACAATTTCCATCGCGCCTAATTTCAACCTTTCATTCGCCCTGGCATCTTTTACCAGTCCTTCGAATGACGTAGTGATAGTTGCATTCAGGATGGACCATACCGTTTCCTCGCCCGTCACCGCACCCGCGGCTCCCGGTTGCCGCCCGATGCCGCGCTGCCCGGGCTGGTCCAGCTCCAATGCATCCTGCGTAAAACGGTCTGCCGAAAAATCGACAGTGGATACGATTACTTTGAGATGATCGGAGATCCGGTAACGGTTATATCCCGGTAGGCCTCATCGATAGATACGGGGATCGTGGAATCGGTGCGGCCTTCATGGATATATGTCAAATGCAGGGGCGCGCCGCCTCTTTCCAGGGCAGGTTCTCCATTGCGGATCAGTTCCGTGTAGATATCATATTTGCTGCCGAGATATAGTACCCGCACGAAGCAGCGCGCTACCGGCGCATCGGCCTTCAGCCTGATGCTGAGACGGAATGCCGGGGATATGCCATTGCGGTACGATAGTTTTATGTGATCATTTTCTGCGGGAACCCGCGTAGCCGGGCCGTCCCCTTCCACCGCATACCATTCCCATTCGAAGTGCTCCCGGGTGAGGCCGGGATCGAGGCGTTTCCAGTCCAGCGCCGCCATCCATGCTGCTACGCGATGCGTGTAAGACAGGAACATTGCCGGATCGGCGGTTCTCCGGAAAAGGGGCAATGTGCCGTTTTCTCTAGCAGCATATAACTGCCGTCTGCCGGGCGGAACACTTCATAACCTGCACTATTATCCTCTCCAAACCTCAAATCCAATAAGGGGTAATTACCGCTATTTGCGGCAGCTTCAATGCGGGATCAGCTGGAGACGATATCCTCAATTGCGGTGCTGCGGAACGTATCAGCGTTGCCCTGGCCGTTTCGGACGATGTGTCCAGCCCGGGGAGGTCGGCGAATGAAAAGAGGGCTACTTCCTGCAATGTGGCTTCCATCCGTGTATTGCCGTCGCGGATTTCGAGGGTAGCGCCTGCGGCCAGGCCATGCAATGCGCCGCCGAAGATCTTCCAGCGCTGGAGGCTGTTATCGTATAGCACTTCGTATTGCGGGATGATTGGTTGCAGCGTATCGGAAAGGAACTTGCGGTCAAGGTCCGCATCGCGCCCCGCGAAGGCCACCGGGTGCTGCTGGCTGGCGGCCGTGTTTACCACGGTCTGAATCCGCCACATCAGGTCGCGGTAGGAAGCGGCGCTGCCGTTGGCCCGGAGCGCGTCTGTCAGGCGGCCGGTGAAAACCCCTCCCGCCAGGACTCCTGCGCCAATTCATCTGCCCTGCACGCTGCCAGGTGAACATACCTTGCGATGGCGGGCTTCATTTCTCCGTCCACCTGCGTATAGAATCCAGGAGCATCGTGCCCCAGCATATCCGTAAACGTCAGCACTTTCCCACCGTCAGACTGGAATCGCGGCCGGTATTCATCTTCGGCGCCCTGTGGCGCGAGGGCGCGCGTGTTGCCGCCGGAGTGACAGCAATCCGTGATCACGAGGCAATGCGCCTCCGTATTCCCGAAAGCCTTCCAGAGCAGATAGGCGAGTTCTTTATTGGTGAGGTCGCGGGCGGTGGTCCGGCTGTCGGCACAGACCATCGTCTGCAGTTTCCGGGACGGATTATTATGATGAAATTCTGGCGGCGCTGCGGTTTGGGAACCGTGGCCGCTGTAGAAGAAGACGCAGATATCGCCAGATGCGGCTTTATCGAAATGCGTGAAAAGCTGTTGGGTGATGTTTTCGAAAGTGGCAGGGAGCCATCTGAGCGGGGCGGCTGATGTGGCGCCATATTGGTCCAACAGCCGGAGATCGGCGTTATTGGGCTGGAGATAATATACAGGGTGATAGGATAAACCTTCCTGTGCCGCGCATTGCTCGCGGAAGAGGCGGTCCATCCTGAGCACATCCTGGATGCAGCCGCTGAGCGGACTGTCAGGATAAGCGTTTATGCCGGCGAATGCCGCATAAAATCGACGTTCTTGCATATGCCACTACTTCTTCAAAAATGGAAAATTCCGGGGTTAAGCCGATTAGCCAACTTGTTTGCACCTGGGGTTATCGCGTCCTGATCAATTCGTTGAAAAATCGTACCTTAGGTATCAGATTGTGACTCCAAATTAACTCCAAAAGTCGAGATTTCCATCGTGCGGACCGGAATTTATTTACCCCAACTCCACACAGCAAATGAAAAAGATCATCATTGCCTTTGCAAATCATCCGCAGGCGCCCCTGCAATCGGTTACGGAGGAAGACGAAGGCATCCATAATACCCTGAACGCAGCAAACCGGGGAAATTATAGTGTTCACCGGGAGTCTTTCGCTACCGTTTCCAACATCAACACCGCATTTTCTACCTACGGGGCGGACATTGCCATTTTCCACTATGCAGGTCATGCCGGCGAGCAATCGCTATTGTTCAACGACCAGGCCGCCAACGGACAGGGCCTCGCCTTCCAGCTGAAGCCCAGTGCAGATGCCGGGAACCTCCGGCTGGTTATCCTCAATGGCTGCTCCACGGGTGCACAGGTAGACCAGCTTCTCGCCCTTGGCGTACCGGCAGTCATCGCCACCTCCGCCGCCATTAACGATCGTTCGGCCCGTATATTCGGTACGGAATTCTTCCAGAATGTATGTAACAAAAGCATGAGCATCCGCCAGGCTTTCGATGCAGCCCTGGCCGCAGCGCAACTTGCTTCCTCCGCCGCCCTGGGTGTGGACGCCCCCGCCCCGCGCGACCTCAATCTACCCGGCAAAACCCCGCGCGAACCATTCTGGGGCCTTTTCTTCAACACGGCGGCAGCGGTAGACCAAAGCCCCTGCCCAGCGCTCCGGGCGGCCCATTACCCGATTATGACCCGAATGACGAACTGCGGAAGACCTGCTTCACCGCGTTGGTGGAAGCAGGCAACGCCCCCGCCATACGGCTGGAAGCACAACGGCAGACGGAGATCATCGATAACGAAGACAACGTCATCCAGATGGCGATCATCAGTGCCCTGCCGCTGCCCGTGGCCAGCCAGTTGAATATCCTCTTTGCCGCCGATGTTCAGGGGGCGACAAAAGAAACCCGACTTCGCGCGGCTGCAGCAACTGGGCCGCGTCTTTCATATCGCATCGGAATTCATGGGCATTATCATGATCTCACAACTCTGGGAGCTGAAGATCAAAGGCACTGTGCCCAACCTGCCGGACGAGATGATGTCGCTGCTGGATAAATACTTCAGTTTATCCATCGCAGACAGGTCTGTGTACGACTACTCTTCCCTCATCCGCGCCATCCGGAAATATATAGACACCATACCCAATGTCTCCTATTTCGTGAGCGAACTATCCACCCTGCGAGACGATGACCCGAACAACAAATCCTTCGGCGAAGCCTGCGAGTTCCTGCAATATATCCGCTCCGTCACCTATACGGGCTATGGGGCATCCAAATCCAACCGCGTCATGGAAGCCGCCGTTCCGGAATTATGTATCCGTGCGGAAGCCATGCTGTGCAAGGTGTTTGAAAAGCTTGGCTTTCTGCACCGCTATACCCTTACCAGCATCCAGAATATCCATATCAACAAATACCGCCATGATACCAATACGCTGTTCGACCACCAGGTGATCAAACTGATGAACTCCAACGCATCCAACGAAATTAACTTCTACCTCCTGGCCCAGCACCTGGACAACAGCGGCGTGGTCCTCACCAAACAACTGCCCACTATCCACAACGTGGAAAGGCGCCAGTATAAAGGCGACACGCTGGAATTCCTCAACCTGTCCCCGCTCGTCATAGACGTCAACACCTTTGAGAAATACGCGGATCAATCCAAACTGGTCATATTCGGGCAATATGAAGAACAGTCCGATGTGTACGTGTTCCGCTCCGTCATGAAGCCCGACGAGGAAAGGGACTTCGCACGGATCAATATCAACCGTCCGTTCGACCGTACCAAACGCCAGGAGCAGGTGCGATACGAAGCCGTATGCCAGCAGCTCGTCGCATTTAAACTATTCGCCCAGCAAGCCTTAACAACGCAACCGTAATGACCAGCATCCTTCACAGCCCCTTTAAATTTCTCGATCCATACGGACGGGACGATATCAGCATTTTCTTTGGCCGGGACGAAGAAGTAGAAACGTTATACCAGCACATTCAGAAAAACCGGCTGGTATTGGTATATGGCACCAGCGGCACCGGTAAAACCAGCATCGTGCAATGCGGCCTGATGAACAGGATGTATGATACCGACTGGTACCCCTTTTCATCCGCCGTGGCGATCACCTGATCGATTCTCTCCTGGATGCCACAATCACTGCCGCAGACCCGCGGGCCAATATGGAGCTAACCACCAATGCCCTATCTGGCGCGAGGCAATACCAGCAAGCCCCACAAACCCTGCGTGCCCGTCCTGCCCCCGGTGTTATCAAGGAAAAGATCATTGCGGCCCTCAGAGGCATCAACCTCCGCTACATGCGGCCGGTACATCTCATCTTCGACCAGTTCGAGGAGTTGCTGATCATGGGCAGCGAAGAGGAGAAGAAGACGATCATCGGCATCATCGACCATATCTTAAATGACCCAGAGCTACAGTTCTGCAATTTCCTGTTTATCATGCGGGAAGAGTTCTTTGCAGGGCTCAGCCGGTTTGAGAAAGATATTCCCGATTTCTGCAACCGCCGCCTGCGCATCGAGCCGATGAACAACCGGAACGTGGAAGAAGTGATACTGCGGTCGTGCGAGCGGTTTAACATCCAGCTGGAACAGGGGGCGGACAATGCAAAAGAAATCATCGCCGTGCTGGCCGAACGGCAAACCGTATCGCTCCCTTATTTGCAGATCTATCTCGATCAGCTCTGGCGGACGGTCTACATGAACACGCCAGACAAAACAGAGGCGACAGATTCCAACTGGCCGTTGTTGCGCATCAACAGCACGATCATCCGGCAGTTCGGTAATCTGCAGAATGTGCTGGACCGCTTTATGCACGAGCGCATCCATGTGATACAGGAAGAACTCGAACAACTGTTTCCGCAGATAGAAGACGATTTCGTGGCCAATGTGCTGGATGCTTTTGTTACCAATGAAGGCACCAAACGGCCCATCCCCTTTGCCCGTGTGAACGACAGCATCTGGTTCACGGGCATCGTGCCACCGTATCTGCAGGGGCGCTCATCTGCGCTGATGACCAGCTGCCTGTCGGAACTGGAGAAGAATAAAATCCTGCGGACCGACGGGCAGACTTATGAACTGGCGCACGACATCCTCGCCGGCCTGATCGACAACCGGCGGACGGAGGAACAACGCCGCACAGGTTTCACAGAAAAACAGATCATCAGCCGGTACGAAGGTTTTAAAAACAATACCAGCGAGCTACTGAGCCTGCGGGAGATCGCATCTTACGAGCCTTACATGAAGCGCCTGAGCCTGCCGCCCGAAGTGATGGAATTCTACAAGTCGAGCATGCACAGGCGGCATGCGGAGTTGGCGAAAGAAAAGCGCCAGAAAAACCGTCAGCGTATCTGGCGGCTGGGATGGATCATCGGGGCGGTTTTGCTGGCGGTGATAACAGGATTTATCTTTTATACCCGTAAACTGACGCGGGAATTCAATAGAAACGAAAGCCTCGTTTATATGGGATTCGATCTCGCGGATAAGGATGCGGCTACTGCGTTAGGGCTATTTGATATCTTCCGGAAAAAGTTACTGGTGAAGATGCAAAAATGGTGGATGAGAAACTACTGGAAATTATGCAACTGCAGAAATCCCAGGCACTCTTTGCCGTTTCATCTTATACGATGCCTTTTGTGAGGGTAGACCCGGTGGACATCGATCTGTCGGACGATGGCAAGCTTGTACTATTCAACACCCTCCCAAAGGAAAACCAGGACTCGCTCAAATCCTACCAGCTAAGCACCATACAAGGTGCGGTGTTCGCCAATTTTGATTCCGTATCATACGCCTACTTCGTGAATGGATCGCACCTGGCATTGGTTTGCAAGCGCGTAGTACGCCAGGAATATGTTGCTTCACAGGAACCTGACAGAGCTTTCAATAAAAGAGGTAAACGCGCGGCCAGATTGATCTTTGAGTTCAGAAACGAAGCGTTCCTGTATGATTGCATAAAAGATGTGAAAATCCCTATCCCGCTTGAAAAATGGCAACAGATTTACGACCTCCCCAGCATCGTACGGTTCATTAATGATGGTGAAGAGTCCTACAACTTGCAGGCACTCGCGAACGGAAATCTGCTTGTTCCATACAGGAGCATGGACTCGATAGCCTGATGTTACTGAACAGCACCGGTCAAGTGATAGCCCGCCTCCCCATTTCATACCCGATCACCATTTCGCGCGACCGCCGCAAATTCATGACATTAGAAATAGATGGCTTCAATATAGAACCCGTATTGCGGGTTTACAATGAACATGGGGAGTTGTTACATAAGATAGCCGACGAGATCACATATACCGACTTTACTGCCGAAGGGGCACCTCTCTGGGGCAGCACATCCGTATGCCATATTCTTAACGGGACCGACACCCTCACCTACGATGCGCCTTCGGATAAGGATATCGACTATGCATACGGGAACCTCTCAACAGGATTATTTACTGCGGTATTGGCGGAAAGAAGCGAATACCTGTACAACCCGGTTCGTAATCTTGTAGGCGTCAACGTTTCCGGCATATCGAACGGTTATTCCGACTATCTCCCCGGCACCCCGGTGGGTATCCATACGGGTAAAGGGTTCGCTATCATGCTGCGGCATACGCAGGCCGCAGCGGGGCAACCGAAAGACCCGGCAGACACGTTGACAAGGTACAGTCTCCGGGAAAAGGGCGCACAGCAAAACTTCATTGTTCCGGAGGGAGTTAAGAACTTCCAGTTCAACCAGGCCACGGGCGATCTTATGGTCTATACCCAGGATAACCGGTTGTTGGTGCTCGACAGCCAGCTGAAGATCAAAAAGGGGCTGCTTATCACCTCCAACGATCTGTATGGCATGGCTACCGGCGGCCAGACGTTCTTCTATGCCCGCGACCGCTACCTGACCATCTTTGCCAACGACACCTCGCGCCTCAATGTCTTCGACCGCGCGTCCGTTTGGTCGATGCTCTATGCACCGGGATCGCCGGTGAAGCCCATTACGGATAAAAAACGCTTCCGGGAACTGGGGTTACATTTCAAATAATAATCTAACGGGAGATACGGGTATTGATGCCGTGGCTCATCATGGCATCCACTTCGTTGCGGGAGAACAGGGGCCAGTCGCCCGGCACGCTCTGCTTAAGGATACCGCAGGCCGTAGCGAAGTCGATGGCTTCCTGCGGCGGGAGGCCCGTCATAAGGGCATATAGCAGCCCGCCGGAAAAGGCATCGCCTGTGCCGATGCTTTCGCGCACCTGCGGCAGCGGCACTTTAAGCCGGCTGAAATAAATTTGCCCGCCGGTCATGAGGGCGGCCGTGTATTTGAGTTGGCCATCTTCCTTCACGCGGAAGCTCATGGCCACCGCCTGCAGTCCAGGCATGAACCGCTCTTTCAGTTCCAGGGCCGCCGCTTCGAACTGGCGCTCCCAGGAGCGTGCGGGGTCGGGCGTCATGCCAAAATAAACCTGACATGCGTCAAGGTCCGCGACGGTAATATGCGCATGCGCCAGCAGGCCAGGCATTACTTCTTTGGGATGTTTGCCATACTGCCAGAGGCGTGAGCGGTAATTGAAGTCCGCCGTGATGGTGAGCCCCTTTTCCCGCGCTGCACAGATTCCTTCCGCACAAACTTCCGCCACCGAAGGAGACAGGGCGGGTGATACGCCTGTCCAATGAAAATGGGTCTGCCCTTCCAGCACTTTTTGCCAGTCGGTCATTCCGGGTCCGAGCTCGGAGAAAGCGCTGCCTGCACGGTCGTAGATCACCTGGACAGGGCGGATGTGATTACCGGTTTCAGAAAAATACAGTCCCAGTTTATGCCCGCCATACTGCACATGCTGAACGCCGACACCATGCCCGCGCAATTGCGCGATGCCGGCCAACGACAGATCGTGGTCCGGCACCCGCGTAATATATTGCGTTTGTATACCCAGTCTTGCCAGCAAAACGCACAGGTTCGCTTCCGAACCGGCGTAATACGGACATAGCCGGTTGCATGCAGGAAACGGCTTTCGCTCCCGCTGTGCAGCCTCAGCAATAATTCTCCGAATGCGGTAAGAGCAGGTTGCATATCCGGTGATTTTCCGGCAATGTAATTTTTTTCCCTGTATTCGCGATCATCAATCATGCAGTTCGAACAGCGCTTCGATTTCTACGGAATGTTGTCGGGCAGAGAACCGAAGCCCACGGCGCTGCGTACGCCAATCCCGTTTTCCGTTCCCCAGACCGCTGCGAACAATTCGCTGCAACCATTGATCACATACGGGTGCCTTTCAAACTCAGGCGTACAATTCACCATGCCCAGCACTTTGATCACGCGCTTCACACGGTTGAGGCTGCCCAGGTTCGCTTTGATGGTTGAAAGCATCGTGAGCCCCACCTGCCGCGCTGCCAGCTTGCCGGCTTCTATGTCCATATCTTTGCCGATGCGGCCGATGATGAGGGATTTGTCGTTCTGCACGGGCCCATGGCCAGACAGGTAAAGATACTTCCCGTCTACCAGGCAGGGCTTGTAAACACCCAGCGGCGCGGCGCCGGCGGCAATTCCAATCCCGTTTTCTCAAACTGCTCTTCTGCATTGTAATTCATAAGATATCCTGTTTTTTATAAGATCATTTGTAAAATCAATACGCCAGCCAGTCCGGCGATGCCTACCAGCGTTTCCATGACGGACCATGACAGCAGGGTATTTCTGATGCTGAGGGAAAAATATTCACGGAACATCCAGAAACCCGCATCATTAACATGTGAGAACATCAGGCTCCCTGCCCCTACCGACAGCACCATCAGGTTAGGATCTGCCAGCCCGGCCTGAACCATTGGCGCCACCATTCCCGCGGCCGTCAGCCCCGCGATGGTGGCTGAACCTACGCATGCGCGGATAAAGGCGGCCATCATCCATCCCAACACCAGCGGCGGCACGGGCCACGACTGCATAGCTTCCGCGATCTGCCGGCTAACGCCCGTTTCGGCCAATACCTGCTTCAGGCACCCTGCGCCTGCGATCACCAACAACACCGGCGCGATATCCTTCACCGCATCGCCGCAAATGCGCATCACGGCGGCCATATCCTTTCCCTGCATCAGGCCGAGCGCTATCGTTGCGGCAAAGATACACAACAACATCACTATCGCCGGATCGGCGGCAAACCGGAGCCAGGCCGCTTCCGGCAGGAAGTGCTGCGCGATGGCTCCGGCCATGAGGAGCAGAACGGGCAACAGCGCAGTAAGGAAACTTGCGGTTTTACCTGGCAGCGGCTCATCATCGTTGTCCGGCGCCCGGAACATTGCGGGCTCCCCAACGGGCATGCGCCTGAGCAGCATGGAGAAGAGCGGTCCGGCTATGAGGATCGCCGGAACGGCCACAGCAAGACCGTATAACAGCGTCTTCCCCATATCGGCGCCAAACTCTCCCACCAACGCCACCGGCGACGGATGCGGCGGCAAAAAGCCATGCGTTACCGACAAGGCCGCCAATGCCGGAAGCCCCGTGGCCACGGCAGGCAACTTATACCTGTAAATAACGGAGAAAATGAGCGGTACCATCAGCACAAAGCCCACACCATAAAAGAGCGGTATGCCGATGATGAAACCCGCCGCCAACAATGCCCATTGTACATATTTCGGCCCGAACAGCTCCATGAGCGACTGCGCGATCTGCTTTGCAGCCCCGCTCTCAGCCACCAGCTTCCCCAGCATAGCGCCAAGCGCGAGAATCGACAGCAGGCCGCCGACCGTATCTCCGATACCCTTCTGCAATACGCCGGGGATACGCGGCAGCGGGAGCCCCAGCCATACGCCGCCGATGACCGAAACCAGCAGAAACGCAAGGAAAGCGTTCATCTTTCCCCAGGTCAATAAAAGAATCAGCAAAAGTATACAGACCGCAACGATCACAAAAGCCATCCGTCCATTTTTATTCGATAATCAATTCATCCACCAGCAACATACTTTTACCACCGGCGCCATATTCTCCGGCAGGGATCACTCCTTTGCTGCGGGCTATGAACTTCACAAATCGAGCTTCTACCGCGTTTACCGGCAACCTTATGGCATTGATGCCATTCACCGGAAATTCAGTGATCTCGGCGACGGGCGTATATTGCCGACCATCAGGTGAAGTAAATATTTGAAAAACGGCGGGCTCCCACATCCTTTGCCAGTGATAGTTCAGGATGTTTACCCCTACCCGCCGGATGAGTTTCTTTGTGCCGAGGTCCACCACCGCTTCCAGGTTGCGCCCGGAAAATCCGAGCCACTGGCCATCATTGTAACGGTGCGTTCCGGAGATGCCGTTGACAAGCGTCTCCGCACCGGCGTTGTATTTCGTATTAGGTGGTTGCTGAAGTTTGATGGACGCCCCTGTGCCCGGTGCACCGTGAGCGCACGGCGGAGCTTTCTGCCCGAGGTGCTTGCAGCGCTCCAGGCCTGCAACACGGCGGATTCCCGAACGATGAACGGCGCCGTATAAGTCTGTACCGCGCCATTGTCCAGCTGGTAATATATTTTTCCGTTGCCTTCCAGGAAACACGGACGGCGCCGGGAGAAGGCGTACTTGTTCGAAGGACTACTTCTTGTGGAACGAGGGAAGGGCTCTTTTGCCGCAGGCGCTCCAGGAAAGACGGCCATGATTTTTTATTCTCCGGGCCCCAGGCCGTTTCGGCAAGCGCCAGCAGGCGGGGATGCAACATGTAAAGCGCTTGTTTTTCCGTCGGGAGGTATTCGCTCCAGAGCTGCCCCTGGATACCGGTTATTTGCCCGGGCATAGGAGGCTCCCAGGCATAAACTTCCCGCAATGGGGTGTAGCCCCCTGCGGCCACGGGCTCGTCGTCGTATAAAGATGTGTAATGATCGAAGTAAAGCTCGTCTTCCGGCGTCATGATGAGGCGATGCCCCTGCGCAGCGGCGGCAGCCGCGCCTTCCATGCCGCGCCAGCTCATAACAGTGGCTCCCGGCGCAAGGCCGCCTTCCAGTATCTCATCCCAGCCGATCAGTTTTTTACCCTGGCGTTCAGCCAGTTGCCGATACGGCGTACGAAATAGCTCTGGAGGGCATCGGCATCAGGGAGTTTTTCATCCGCCATGCGCTGCTTGCAGGCAGGACAGGCATTCCACCGCGTCTTGGGGCATTCGTCGCCACCGATGTGTACGTATTGAGAAGGGAATAGCGGTAATACTTCTTCCAGCACATTTTCCAGGAATGCGAATGTACTGTCTTTTCCCGCGCAGAATACATCGTCGAACACGCCCCAAAAAGTGGCGGTCTGGTATGGGCCGCCTGTACATCCCAGCCAGGATACGCGGCCAAAGCCGCCTGGGCATGACCGGGCATCTCAATTTCAGGGATCACTTCAATTCCGCGCGCCGCGGCATATGATACGATTTCACGTACTTCGTCCTGTGTGTAAAAACCGCCATACCGTTGCCCGTCGAAGCGATGGGGCAGTTCTTTCTTGTGACCGACGAGCGTTTCGTTCCGCCAGGCGGCCACCGATTGCAGCCGGGGTATCGCTTGATCTCGATCCGCCAGCCCTGATCTTCCGTCAGGTGCCAGTGAAACGTATTGAATTTATAACGGGCGAGACTATCAATGAACCCCTTCACGAAATCCACCGAAAAGAAATGACGCCCTACATCCAGGTGCATGCCGCGATAATCAAATCGCGGAAAGTCCGTGATCTCGCATGCAGGCAAAGCTACCTTACCGTTGGATATCCGGGCAAGCTGCCGAAGCGTTTGCACGGCACGAAATGCACCCGCCGTATCGCGAACAGTGATTGTGGCCCGATCGGGCGTAATGCGCAATGCATATCCTTCCGGGTGCTTTACGGAAATTGTATCGACAAAGAACACGATTTGCTTGTCCCCGCCAGGCGATTGCAGCTTCCAGTATTCCCGCAGGAGATTTACCGCAGGAGCGAACGCCGCAGGAGCTTCTATACCGGGTGCAGACATTACGAGCGCGCCTTTCAACGCGCGGTATGCCGCCGGCGCCGGGATCAGTGAAGAGATGTCCGGTGCAGGCAACGTCCGCGAAGACGGGCCGGATGCCTTTTCCGCAGCCCGCGGGGCCGGCGCTTCCACCTTGGGAGCGCCAGTCCGCTGAGCTCTCGTCGCTGGCATGGTCAATAAGTACAACAGAAAAGTCAGGATAAATGACCGCATCGATATTATTTGTCCCACCAGATGCGGGTAGTGAGTAAATCTGCGCCCTGCCTGGAAAGGCGGCATCGTAATTACCGCGGTTGCTGCCCTGTTCCGTTCTGCTGTAAGGCAGTCGGCGGGGATAGTGCCGTTCGTCTGATTATCTCTCGCATTCACCGGTGTCAGTACCGGGAAGCCGGTTCTCCGCCAGTTCGCATACGCCTCTTGCTCATCGAACAGAGACGCCACCCAGAACTGGCTGTGGATCTGGTTCATCTGGTCATTGAAAGGCGCGGCGGTATTGAGCGCGTTAGCCGCTGTATAAGCATTGATCTTTTCTGCCGGAATGCGGCCGGCCGCGCCGAACAGCGCCCAGTTCCGCATCGCGATCTCGATCCCTTCCTTGTATACCTGTGCTGCATTGCCGGTAGCCCAGGCGCGAAGGATCGCCTCGCTGAGCAGGAAGCGCATTTCCGCGGCAGACACGACGATAAGCGGAGCCGTGTTCTGCAATACCGTAGCCGGGTTAGGCTCGGAATAAGTGACAAAATCATTTGGCCTTACTTCGGTTCCGTTGGGCATCCCTTTTTGAAGCGTGGCGGAAGTATCCGGCACACCGCCGTTCCATACCACGGAAATCACCGGCAAGCGGGGATCGTTGCGGGACTTGAGGAAATCGATGAACGTCTTGCTGTATTTACCGTTCTCGGTATTGTCAGCCCCTTTGGAGCTGGGTTTCAGGTCCTGCCCTACGATCTCGAATACCACGGGGTTCACGTTATAGTTCTGCGATCCGCTGCCATAAGCTACCACCGCCTGATCTTCCTCCTGTGTGATGATACCACCGGCAATGGCTTTCTGCGCCCATTCACGGGCCTTATCGGGCGCAGCTTTAGACATGCGCATGGCGATGCGCAGCATGAGGGAATGCGCCAGTTTTTTCCATTTGTTGATATCGCCCTTGTATACGAAATCTGCGGCGCCGAACTTCGGTTTACTGTTGTTGAAAGCGCCTGCGGCGGATTCCAGTTCACGGAGCATACCGTCGTAAATAGCGGACTGCGCATCGTACTTCGGCTGAAACACCCCTTCGGTAGCGCCTTTGCCGGCTTCGGAATAAGGCACGTCGCCATACAGGTCCGTGATCCTTTGCTGGATCAGTACGCGCCAGATACGCGCGGAAGCCGCTTTATTGACCAGATCCGGATTGGCGTCCGCCGTGCGGATCAGCTCGTGTAATGTCGTCAACACGTTGGTATAGGCGAAGCGGAAATACTGGCCCTGATAAGCATCCACCTGCCCGTATTTATCGCCGCTACCGGCCAGCGTCACTTCCTTGGCGAATGAGAAATGCTGCACGAAAGCGCCACAGGTGATGTAGGAGGTGTAGAAATAAACTCGGTCGTACACGTAGTTCCCTTGCAGGATGCTTTGTGAGAACAGGTAATCGACATTCGGTTTAGTGGAGGCGTTGGGATTGATATTCAACTCCTCAAAACCCTTATCACAGGAAGCGAGCCCCATGGTTGCGCCGAGTAAAAGCGCGTAAGTATATTTGGTAATTCTTTGCATGATCGTTCTTTTTAGCGTTTACAGTTTAACCATCAGGTTCAGGCCGAAGCTGCGGGTGCGCGGCACGCCGAACATCTCGAAACCTTGTGCGTTGGAGTTATTGAAAGTAGACTCGGGATCCACGTTCGGGGTCTTCTTGTGCAGGATGAGCAGGTTACGCGCTACAAACGACAGCGAAGCCGACTGGAACTTCACCTGGCCGATCCGCTCGAACGGCAGCTTGTACCCAAGGATCACCTGGCGCAGTTTGATGTAGTCCGATTTGTACACGAAACGTTCCGACTGCGCCTTCCAGTTATCATAATACCCCTGCAGATCCGTGTATTGGAGGGTCTTGGTGAAAGGCGCGCCTTTATCGTCCACACCGTTAACCGTCAGACCGCCATCGCGGCCCGGCAGCGTGATCTTGGTAAGACCGAAGCGCGTGCCGTACAGGTTGGTGCCGGAATATACCCATCCCCGAATCGCGCGTCTACTAAAAAGCCCAGGTTCCAGTTGCGATAGCGGAAGTTGTTATTGATACCACCGTTCCAGGGAGCTACGCCTGTTCCGATTTCCTGCGGTGCTACTGTTGCCTGCTCCCAGCCATTGGCGCCATAAACGGCCGACCCTGCGCGTCGCGGATGATCTTGGTTGCGTTTACCATGCTGAAGGGTTTGCCAACCACGGCGGAGATCGTGGCATAACCGTTTACTGCGCGGTCGATTTCGATGGAGTTTATGCCATCTGCCAGGCGTACCACTTCATTTTTATTATAAGCGGCGTTCAGGGTCACTTCCCAGCTGAAATGCGGTTTCTGGATGGGGATACCACTTAACAAAAGCTCCACGCCCTTATTACTCATCTCGCCGATATTGATGTTGGTGAAATTGTAGCCGGAAGATTGGGAGATGGTGATGTTCACGATATCGTTTTTAGTACGACGGTCGTACACCGCCACATCGGCAGACAGGCGATTATTGAGGAACCGCGCCTCAAACCCTGCCTCCAGCGTGGTATTGGTATAAGGGCGCAGCTTCCTGTTCGGCGCTGTCAGCGTACCGCCGCCCGCGCCCGCCACCTGCGATGGCGTCTGTAAAGGCTGCTCGAAATGTCCGCCGCCGGGCACCAGGTGATAGGTCTGGTTCAAGGCATATGGCTCCGGCGCACCGCCGCCTACCTGCGCCCAGGAAGCGCGGAGCTTCGCGAAGGAGATGGCCTTTGGCAGGTTGGCCGCTTCGCTGAGCACGAAGCTACCGCCGAAGGATGGATAGAAGATATTATTGTTCTGCGGATCAAGGGTAGAGAACCAGTCGTTACGGCCAGTTACAGTGAGGAAGAAGATGTCCCGGTAGCCGAAGTCGGCCGAAGCGAACAACGAGTTCACCGCCGAACGGCGGAGTACGTTGGTGGTCGTGAGGCTTTTTACGTTGGAGGGGTCATAGAAACCCGGCTCCGAGAAAAAGTTACCCAGCAGGATCTTGTTCTGAGAACGGTAGCGTTGACGGTTGCCGCCGGCGAGCACATCCACCGAGAAATCGCGGCCGAAACGGCCCTGGTAATTGAGCGTCAGTTCTGCGTTGGTTTCAGTGATGCCATTGGTATGCTCCTGGTAATATCCACGCGGTTCGTATGCCGTACCGGAAGGCACTACGCCCAGCCAGTTGATGGTAGTGTAATCATGCGTAACCCGGCCGCGCACGAACAGGTTATCGAGGATATTGAACTTGACGTTGAGGTTGCCGATGAAGCGGTCGCGGTCGTCGTTATTGATAAACTTATTTACGGCGAAGTAAGGATTGGTCGCGAAGCCGGAAGGGTTCCACTGGGTTTCGTTACCGGTGCTGAGATCGTACCCGGGCGCCAGGCTGCGCACGTCTACCGAGCTCGCCAGCATATAGGTGCCCCAGTTGGGGTTGCCTGTGGCGTCGGCGACGTTGGAGCGGCCTTTCGCTTTTTCCTTGTTGTATTGCGCATAACCTTCTACCGTGAGGCGCTTATGCAGGTTGGCTACCACGCCCAGGCTGAAGATCTTCTTGTTCAGTTCCGAGTTGGGCACGAGGCCCCGGTTGTTCATGTCTGACATCGAAAGGCGGTACGTACCCAGTTCACTGCCGCCGTTTACGGCCACGGTATTGGTAAAAGTGGTGCCGGTGCGGTAAAAGTTCTTGATGTTGTCTGGTTGCGCAACATACGGGCGGGAGACCCCATCGAACTGCACCACGTTAGACCCGTCCATTTTAGGCCCCGGGAGAGGCGGCCGGAACCGATGGCTTCGTTCTGGGTAGTAGGCTTGTTACCCCGGGTACCCTGACCATATTCATATTGCCAGTCGGGGATGATGCCCGGCGTCTCCAGGGTGAGGGTGGAATTATATTCCAGCCCGATTCCTTTCTGTTTGGAACCGCGCTTGGTGGTAATGATCACCACGCCATTGGCGGCGCGGCTCCCATACAACGCAGAGGCAGTGGCGCCTTTCAGGATGGAGATGGTCTCGATATCGTCCGGGTTGATGCCGCCGATACCATCGCCGCGGTCGGCATTGAGGCCGATAGACGCGTTGCCGGATGCAGGCACATTGGAGGTGGAGTTATCGATCGGCATCCCGTTGATCACATACAGGGGCTGGTTATTGCCGAACGAGCCGTTGCCACGGATAACCACGCGGCTGGAGCTACCCGGGCCGGCGGCCAGGCCAGACACGGAAACGCCTGCCACTTTACCAGTAAGCCCTTCTACGACATTGATCTCGCGGGCCTGGGTAAGGTCGGCGCCTTTAACTTCCGATACCGAATACGTCACGGCCTTCCGCGCCTTTTTAATACCAAGCGCCGTTACCACTACTTCATTCAGTGCTTTGGAACTTTCGGTGAGCGTTACATCAACGGTAGTCTGACCGGTCTGCAGCGTTACGGAAGCGTTGTCGTACCCCATGAACGAAACAATAAGTGTGATGGGGAAGACGAAGAAGGAATAGTCAGGTTAAATCGTCCGTTCGCATCCGATACAGTGCCGGAGCCGCGGGCGCTGGCGAGGAAATGCTGGCGCCGGGGATTTTTTGTCCGTCGGCACCCGATACCGTACCGGTAATTTTCAGGGATTGGGCGAAGCTGTCCAGGCACAGGAGCAAACTGCAAAGCAGCAAAAGCAGTCGTGGAGTAGCCGCCAGTTGGAATGTTTTCATCTCGGTGGTTTGGTTGATAAATAATTTCGGATAATGCAAAATTCTGAACCCAAATTACGCACTTTTGCAAGATTTGCAAATTATTTGCAAGCAAACTCGGCAATAATTGCAAATACTTATCTAGCAACCCGGCAAATTTCGCCCACCTCAATCAAAATATCATTGATTATCAACACTAAGTAATTCTTATACCGACCTGGATTCGAAAAAATTACCGCACAACCCTCCAAATTCCTTCAAAAAGTGCGAAATTATCCCCGGAGTATTATTTTTACAGTTGATTTGACCGGAAGTCTTTGCATCCACAGGAATTTTCTGTAACATTCAAATCGCAAGAGAACTCAGATGACTATGGACATTCAATCTCAGGATCAGTTCCCCCGGTCTCGTTGACCAAAAAGCCAGGAAAGAGCTGATCATCAAACAGGTTAACATTCATACCCGGATCACCTATAGCGATCTCGTAAGCCTTATCAATGTCTCGGAAGATACCATCCGCCGGGATGTTAACGAGCTGGCGGACGACGGGGAAGTTGTCAAGATCAAGGGAGGCGCCATGTCCATCGCCTACCATTATGGTCATGAATCAGAGACCTATGCGCAAAACAGCAAAGCCGTTATTGCGGAAAAAACCTTGCAATTATTGCGGGACGATATGATCGTACTCATTGGCGGCGGCACCACCATCCGGGAGTTCATCAAAAGATCCCCCTACCCTCCGCGCCACTTTCATCACCGTGAACGTCCTTTCTGCCGTGGAGCTGCTCGACAAGCCCATGATCAAAACGATCGTCATCGGCGGCCAGATCTCCGCTTATAGCCAGATGACCGTTAGCGGCGAAGTCTTTGAGTACCTGTCCAACATTAAGGCGGACCTCTGCATCATCGGCACCAACGCCATCGATCCCGCCAATGGGTTAACGGACTCCGACTGGGAAACCATCCAGGTAAAGAAGGCCATGATCAAGGCGGCAGACAAAATCGCTATCCTGGCCATCGCCGAGAAGCTGAATACTTCCATGAAAATGAAGATCGCAGACCTCCAGGAAGTACATTACCTTATCACGGAGCTACCGTCCGACAGCCCGGACATCCAGCCCTACCGCGCCAAGAACCTCACCATTTTATAAACCATTCTGCACGCGGTACTGCTCCTGCAATTTGGGCGGGGCCGCATTATACCAGGCACTTTGCACCGCCTCCACGAGGTGGCCTTTCCGCACTTTTCGCAAGTCGACGGTCGTCCAGCCCTGGAGGCCCCATCCTCCCGGAACAGGTGTAAACACTCCGGGCGCCAGGCAGCACCAGGCAGCCTGCTCTTCGGGCGTAAAAGGAAAATTAGCCGTATGCGCATCTTCCAGCAAAGTGGCATATATCTTCCGCTTTGTACGGAAGGCCTGCCTGTCGAAATGCTTCACTTCGGTGGTATCCGGCATGGAGAGACAAAGCTCCCGGAATGTGGCGATGGTGATCATGCCACAAAAATAAAGCACCGTTCTCCTCCGGGATTGTAAAAATCCGACATTGCCGTACTTTCGCTGTCATGGAATGGAAATCCCCAACTACCGCAACGGCGTATTTCACAACGAACTGCCCACCACCATGATGACGGCCGACACCTCGATGCTGAAAACCTTCATCAAGTTCATGCGCAAGCCAAAGCACGTCAACCCGCCGGCCCCGATACCGTCGGTGCGCCGCGACCTGAAAGCGCCTCCCGGCCCGGGCACCACCATCACCTGGTTCGGACATTCCTCCTACCTCATCCAGATGAGCGGGCTGAACATCCTCGTAGATCCTGTGTTCAGCAGTCACGCCTCCCCGTTCCCATCGTCGCAAAAGCCTTCGCCGGAGCGAATGTTTACAGCGCAGACGATATGCCTGATATCGATATCCTCATCGTCACGCACAACCATTATGACCACCTGGACAGCCGCACCATCCATCGCCTGCGCCAGCGCGTCCAAAAGGTATATACCGGTCTGGGCGTGAAAGCAGATCTCATCCGATACGGCATCGCCGCCAACATCATTACGGAACTCGACTGGTGGGAAAGCAGGAGCTTCCCGCCGGGCTTACCCTCACCGCCACACCCGCCCGTCACTTTTCCGGCAGGGGCGTAAAGCGCAACCAATCGCTCTGGTCTTCTTACGTACTATCGTCAGGCAAAGAAAAAATCTATATCGGCGGTGATTCCGGCTATGGCCCGCACTTCAAACTGATCGGCGAAAAGTTCGGCCCTTTCGATCTCGCCATCCTGGAAACCGGCCAATACAATACCGACTGGGCCTCCATTCATATGATGCCCGAAGAAGCCGTGCAAGCCGCGGCAGATCTCCATGCAAAAGCCATCATGCCCGTTCACTGGGGTAAATTCGCTCTTGCCTTCCACCCTGGACGAGCCCGTGCAGCGCGTACTGGCCGAAGCGCAAAAGTCTGGTTTACCGGTAGCGACGCCCCGTATCGGGAGGCCGTAGTACTTCATCAGCCCCTCCCTTCCAGCCACTGGTGGGAGTCCGTCAAACAGCCGTAGGCCGTAATTCCCGCAAAGGGCCGGGGCGTAGAAGTACGGAAAAACTCGGGTATTTGCTACCTGTTCGGCAGACGTGCAGGGATGTAATTTTGGGTCGTTGTTTAACCTCAAAAAAGCATTCCAGATGTCTAACGAAAAGCAACCCCAAAAAGGCGGCCCGATCGCCGGAGAAAAACAGAGCCTGTCTAACCTCGCCACTGTTCGCACGCAGGTACTGCAGGACCGTACCATTTTCAACATGCAGGCAGTAGGCCGCAATTACAAGCTGGCGCAGGCTTATCAGAGCGTGCGTAACCTCCGGCTTACCGACCCCAACAAGATCCGCCTCAGCTCCTTTGCCGAATACGCCGAGCTGAACAAAACATCCTCCAGTTTACCCCGCTCATCGAAGAAAAACCCAGACCCGCCGCACCCGCGCAGGAAAGCTACCTCAACACCTATTCCTGGCTCCGCTTCTCCAGGGGCAAGGTACTCGTGCTCGTGCATAAAGATGTGTACGCCGCCACGAAAGACCGCACCGACCGCTACGTGCTCGATCTTGCCCGCGATGGCTACTGGGCAACCGTTCACGTGGTGAGCGGCGGCAAACCCGCCTACATCCGCAATTACATCCGCTCCAAGAGCCCCGTAGGCGCCGTTATGGTAGGCGCCATCCCCGTTGCCTGGTTCGAAATGAGCGACGACTTCCATGGCGCCAGCACAGAATTCCCCTGCGACCTCTTTTACATGGACACCAACGGCACCTGGACAGACACCGATGCCGACGGCAAGTACAATGCCGTATCCGGCGATGTTACCCCGAGATCTGGATCGGCCGTATGTGGACGCCCACAGCTGGCGGTAATGACACCGCGCTGCTCAACAACTACTTCGACCGCAACCACCTTTTCCGCACCGGTAACCTGGGGCACAGTCGCTCCGCGCTTGCATACGTGGAAGACGACTGGACCAGCTTCGACGATTGCGAGATGGACCTCATGACGCCGGCATCCTCCATTACCAAATACACCAACCCCAACATCACCGACGCGGACCTGTACAAAACGGAAGTGAACAAGATGCGCTCCTTCGTGCAACTATGCTCCCACTCTTCCCCGCATGTCCATTCATTCCACATTCCTTCCAGCGGCACTACCGAATGGATCGACCGCTCCTATTTCCGTGACGACCGCGCCCCGAATGCGCACTTCTACAATCTTTTCTGCTGCAGCACCGCCCGTTACACACAAGATGACTACCTGGGCGGCTGGTATATCTTCGACAAAGCCGGCGGCGAAACCAACTATGGCCTTACTGCCGTGGGTAGCACTAAAACCGGCTCCATGCTATTCTTCGCCGACTTCTACGACCCCATCGGCAAAGGCAAATGCATTGGCGACGCAATGGTGGATTGGTGGAAGGCCCGCGGCACCGACCATGACCTGGGCGAACGCCAGTGGTTCTATGGCATGAGCATCCTGGCGACCCAACGCTCACCTGGTGGAAAGGCGCCGTGCCCCGCGCACTGGAGCCTGCAGACGGCAGCGTCTTCAACCACTATCCCCGCACTATGACCTTCAAATGGCTGCCGGTAAATATTCCGGGCGCCACCTATAGCATCGAGATCGATGCGTATGGAGCGGTGAATGCCGGTCAATGGGCGGCGCAGAGCTTCCGGAGTTTCGCGGTGCATCATGGCATCACGGGCACCAGCTTCAACTACAGCTTCGTGGGCGCACAGCCCGGCAGATGGCGCGTAAGGGCCAAGATCGGCGACCGCTATTGCGCGTGGAGCTGCTGGTGCTATTTCCGCTTTACTATCTAGCAGGTATAACTTCAGCATAGACGACAACGGCAGCCCCGGATATCCTCCGGGGCGTTGCCGTTTCCGTGGATCTGCAACCAAAGGGCCCACCGTTTGTTGTAGATAGGCAAACCTGATGTCATGCAAAAGAAATGGCCCGTTTTAGACTATAATTCCTGGAAAGACACCCTGGCGACCGTCCACCGCTGGACGCAGATAGTGGGCAAGATCCGCCTGCGCAAGATGCCCTGGCTCAACCACTCCTGGCACGTAACGCTCTTCGTGAGCCCCACTGGCCTCAGTACCGGCAGCGTACCTTATGATGGCGGTTTGTTCCAGATCGATTTTGATTTCGTACGGCACCGGCTGCGTATCTGCACGAGCGAGGGGCGCCAGGAATCGTTAGAGTTACGGCCGATGGCGGTAGCGGACTTTTATCATGCGGTGTTTGAAAAGCTGAAGCAGTTATCGGTGGATGTGGAGATCTTCACCATGCCGAGCGAGTTGGAAGATGCCGTTCCCTTTGAGTCGGATTACAATCACCGTTCGTACGATGCCGCTAAAATGGAAGACTGCTGGCGGGCGCTTGTACAGATTCATATCGTCTTTACGAGGTTCCGCGCCCGCTTCACCGGGAAGGTAAGCCCCGTTCACTTCTTCTGGGGCGCCTTTGACCTGGCGGTGACACGCTTCTCGGGAAGAGATGCGCCTTTGCATACGGGCTCCGCGCCTAACATGCCCGATCGCGTGATGCAGGAAGCGTATTCGAAGGAAGTAAGTTCCTGCGGCTTCTGGCCCGGCAATGATTCTTTTCCGCAGGCGGCGTTCTACAGCTATGCGTACCCTGCGCCGGAGGGGTTCGCGGACCAGCCCGTCAAACCCCAGGGCGCATATTTCCACAAAGACCTTGGTGAATTTTTGCTGCCGTATGATGTGGTGCAACAATCATCCGACCCTGAAAAAACATTGCTCGAATTCCTGCAAACAACTTACGAAGCCGCGGCGAATGCTGCGAAGTGGGATCGTTCTGCATTAGAATGTGACCTGTCTGCATACGAGCATGCATATGGATGTTTTCGTGCGGGATAAAATTTCTAAAAGAAGATTTGGAAAGTTCGGGAATAATCTACCTTTGCAATCCCGAACACAAATCAAGGGATGCCCAGATGGCGAAATTGGTAGACGCACTGTGTTCAGGTCGCAGCGCTCGCAAGGGTGTGCTGGTTCGAATCCAGTTCTGGGCACCAAATAGCCTTACAAGACTTTTACTTGTAAGGCTATTTTCTTTAGCGGCTTCGGCGGCCGGCATGTCCATCAGCAAATCGGCATCGGCTCCTTCAACCTCATATCGAATAAGTTAGCGACGCTACAATGTAGATGTAGCATCAATGCACTAAAATACTCTGCACTGAAAGTGCAGAGGTTTGGGTGTGCCGGACTAAAGTCCTACTCCAGCATTAAATTTTCAGCATTAGCACCTGGGTCATCCTTGTGGTGATCCAGGTAATCTTGCACCATTTGGTCTGTTATATTACCCGTACTCCACGCCCCATAACCAATTGCCCAAAAGTGACGGCCCCAATACCTATAGTGTAACTTGGGAAATTCTTGCTGTAACTTCCTCGATGTCAACCCCTTCAATCGCTTTACAATATCACTTACACTTTGTTTGCAGGGGTATTCAATATGCATATGGACATGATCCTTGCTCACAACTCCCTTTAAGATCCGAATGTCCTCAGCGTTGCATATTTGTATCAACAATGCTCGACAGCGATGCTGAACATCTCCTTGTAATACGTGATATCGATATTTGGTCACCCAAACGATATGAACCGTCAATCGGCTTACTGTATGGCTACCATGGCGCATCATCTACCTAATTTAGATAGATTTTCTCGCATTACTAAAGCCCTCGCACTAAAGTGCGTAGTTTTCAACTAACGGCTGGGACCAATAAAATAGCCGGCCGTTAAAACGACCGGCTTTCCTATTTGCAGTGGTGTCTAAACCTATAATACTGTTACTTAGATATCAACTCCTGCAACATCTCTACCAGCTTCGGATCAGAAGGACGTGCCGCATTGGCGCTGACAATCCGCCCGTCTGGCGCGATGATAATAAACCGGGGAATGGCGTTGATATTGAACTTCTGGATAAAGTCGGATTCGAAAGCCTTATCTGCCAACAGTTGCAGGCTACGCAGCGAACCCTTCTTTACGAATGCCGCCCACTTGGCCTTATCCGCTTTTTTATCCACCGAAAGGCTCACGAACGTGATGTCCTTTCCATGGAAAGCCTGCTCCACTTTCTCCAGGTATGGAATCTCCGCCTTGCAGGGTGCGCACCAGGTCGCCCATACATCGATATAAACGTGTTTCCCCGCAGATCGCGTAACGATACCATTTTCCCGTTTACATCCTCATAGATGAAATCGGGCGCCATCCCGTTGTCCGTGAAGGTGGTGGCGTTGGTATAAATCTGCTCCGCTTCTTTCCGGTAGTTTGCATTCTTAACGGTAGTGACATAAGCACGGTAAATACTGTCACGAATCGACTTGCTTGTAAGTAATTTCAACGCATTGACTACTTTCTCATGCCGGAGATGCGCCAGAATAAAGGGTTCTGTCACTTCCTGCTGAACAACCTTCAGGCCAACCAGCTCACGTTGATCATCGTCTAAATCCGGATTGAACCAAATATCACTATACTTTGTTCTCCTCAGGCTGGAAATGTACCGAATACATATACCGGCACCAGGGAGACTGCCTGTAAAGCATTGCATCATTTTTGTCCCATTCCAGTTCCGATTTTACGTTCAACTGCTCTTTTTCGGCGGCCGTCAACCGCTTCACACGTTGCGCCGAATCTAACTCGTGATACTTTTTATAATATGCGGAGTCGAATGTAGTGGCATTCATATAAAATTTATGAAGCTCCTCCTGTTTGACAAGGTCGATACCGTAATACAGATAATACAGGTACTGTAAATACCTGGCGTAAAATTCCAAATCCTTCCCGCATATTCCCGGAAGAAGGCGCTGGTTGATTTGGCAAATGCCTGTTTACCTCCGGCTACGAATGCCTCCAGTTTTCCCAGGAATTCGGGCACGGGAAGTAAAGCGCCTCCTGCCCCAGCGTGGTTACCGCGCTCACCGGCACGTAATGATGCAGCGACCTGTATGCAGTTACGAAGGCATTGTTCTCCAACGCTCCCTTACCGGCGAACCGGTAGGCACTGTCCGCGTACCTGATTTGCAGATCGTATCCTGGCTCCAGGTATACATTGCCGATAGCGGTCACCGTATAAAAACCCTTTTCCGGAATAGTGATATTACCTTTAAATGATCCATCCGCCGCCACCGGTATGGTGAAATCTGCGCCTTCTTCATTCTTTACGTGAACTGGCGTAACGATATCGTCGGCCTTCAATTGGCCGGCAAGGGTGCAAGCGCCCTTCTGGGCATATGCCGCGGCTTGTATCACGATGCACGACGCGATCAAAAACATGTGTTTCTTCATAGTTTCATGGCGTATTAACGGTCGTTTAAAATAATGTCAGGATTGAACTGCTGTACACGCGCCGGGATTTGGAAGACGTATTTCTTATCCCGCGGCTCCAGCGTGGCCTGAACTTCCCTGTATTGCGGCTTTTCCGCTCAACTTTCGGCATGAGACCTTCCTGGTCGAGCCGCTTCATATCCATCCAGCGTTGTCCGCGAAGCGCAAGCTCCCTCCGGCGCTCTTCCAGCACTTTTTGCAAGGCTTCTGTTTTATTGGCAGCGGTAACCGGAACATATGCATCTGTATCGATGCGGTGGCGGCGCAAATAATTGATGGCATCCATCGCAGCCTGGGGCTCGTCCTTACGCGCCAGCGCTTCCGCCTTCGTCAGGTACATTTCAGGGAAAGTGCTGCCGAAATTGAATATGCCCGGCTCAGCATTGTAGATGTAATAACCATCCAACGTAGTATATGTGAGGAGCTGCTTACGCCGGTCGGTTTCCGGATACAGCATCATCAACCCTTCCGTCAAATTCGCGCCGATGGGCAGAAACTGATCAGCCGATGCCCGTTGCCAGAGCACCTCGGGGTTTTCGTCCATAGAGGGGAAATCCCATACGTCCACATACTCATTATAATCGATGAGGGTATGCGGTACGCTAAGCGCCAGATCGGCGTACTTACCGGCTTCTGCATAGTTGTGCATATACAGGTACACCCTCGCCAGCAATCCATAAGCGGCATATTTGGTAGGCCGGTATTTATTAAGGTTCACAGCGGGAAGGGATGGGATGGCGCGGTGCAATGCCTGAAGGATACTGTCTATCGTTACCTGTACGGTAGCGCGGGGCGGCGCTTTCAACGTCACGTCGGTACCAGACACCAGCGGCAATCCGGGATCATTTGCCGCGGTAGCAGGATCGTATGCTTTGGCAAACAAGGTCAGCAATGTAAAGTAACAATCCGACCGGATTACCAGCGCCTCGGCCTGCAAGGAAAGCCGTTGCGCCTCAGTGCCGTCTTTTGCGTTCAGCACATTATTGTTAATCACATTCGCATGATAAATCGTATTATACAAATCCCCAGGCAACCGGCCGCGTCAATTCGTTCTCATCAATTCCGGCACGCCAGAAGTAAGCATTGGCAGAGGGTGAGGTATTCAGGTCGTCGTAAGTGTCATAGAAATCGTCGGTGATCTCCAGCATGACGAGCGGATAGCTGAAATTCATGTTCTTCGAATTCAACATCAGCTTGTAATCGTTCACACTTTCAGGAATGACGATCCCCTTGGGCTTGACATCCAGGAACTTGCTGCAGGCCGTCAGTGACAGGAAAGCGACCGCAGGAAAAAGGAAAACTTTAGTGAGTCTCATGATATTCTGGCCTTAGAAATTAGTAAATAGAGACAGGCTATACAGCGGCTGTACCTCCAGCCGCCGGCGACCGGATACCCGGTCGATCGCTTCCGGATCGATATCGTTGCCGCTAAAGGTGTACCTGAACATATTCTGCCCCTGGAGGCGCAGCTGCGTGCGGGAGAAACCGGCCTTTTTCATAAAAGAAAAATTCGCGTTCCAGGTCAGCACTACATCCCGCAGCCTGATGTAATCCGCACGGCGTACGAACTGTGAAGCATACTTATATCCATACCGCGCATAAGACGAAATATAATTCGGATCCGATGACCGGCCGGTGATAATCCCGGAATATTGGTATACAATTCGTCACCTGGTTGTTTCCAGTAATTCGAAGATCCGGCCAGCAACGGATTGGAATAGGCGTTAAGGTTATCTGGCGTTGGCTGTTCTACCCGCATCACATGCCCCCGTAATACATAAAAAGGAAAGACAGGTCAAACGATCCGACCGTCAGCTGGTTATTCAGTCCCAGCACGTATTTCGGAGTAACGGACCCATTGTATATGAGGTCCTCGAAAGCCACATCTGTTACAGAGCCATAAAAGTCCAGGATATGCCGTCCGCCTTTCCGGTCGTATACAAAGGGCTTTCCCTTGTCGTTAAGGCCGCCGTAATTATAACTGAACAGCGCGTCCATCGGATAGTCTTTCCGTTGAATACGGTTACTGGTAATGTATTGCGAATTACTATACTCCGTAGCCTTTACGGCCAATACCTTGTTTTGATTGAAAGATGCGGTGAGCGATGTCCTCCACTCAAACTTACTGCGCCGCATGTTAACTGACGAAATCAGCAGATCTACGCCGCTATTGCGGATAATAGCCGTGTTCGCATTGTATTGGTTGAAACCCAGCGTAGGATCTGCGTCGAACTGGCCAAACACATCGTTGGTACGTTTCACGTAGTAATCCACAGAGCCTGACAGACGGTTTCTGAAGAACCCGTAATCCAGCCGAAGATTGTAGCTGCGGGTGGTTTCCCAGCGGATCGACTGATTCTCCGGCGTACGTACGAAGTAGGAAGGCTGAACTACTTCGAACATATTATTGAGCTCCGATTGCAGAATAAGAAACGGACCGTTATTACTCAGTGGTACGTTGCCGTTCAGGCCGGTGGTCGCGTTCAGTTTCAGTTCGCTGAGCCAGGTTTTGTCTTTCAGAAAATCTTCCATATGCATCCGCCAGGCCATCCCGGCAGACCATAAGGGGCGGTATTTGTATTTAGGGTCAACGCCGAAAAGGTTTGATTGGTCTATCCGGTAACTGCCTGTGGCGATGTATTTGCTTTTATAGATATAGGTCGCCTGCGCATAATAAGACATAAACCGGCGGTCGCTGCTGGACTCGTCGAAGTAATTAAGCAAATTGATGCCGGTTCCATATTCGTTGGCATCCCGGAATGCGGGCCTGGTAGCCATTGCAGCACGTTGCAGGTTAGCAGGTTTACTGAGGAGCGCTTGCCCGTCATACCCGAAATAGCTGGCCAGCGTAGCGCCTCCTGTCGTTTTCCTTTGTTCGATGCCGATCATGCCCGTGACCTCATGATCGCCGAGCCGTTTTTCGGCATTGAGTTGCCCGCGGAGCGTATAATTCATTGCTTGCTGGTCGGATTTCCGAAGGATGTTTCCCTGAGGTATGTCCACGAACTGCGGCCGGCCGGCGGCGTCTTTGGTGGCCTTCATATTCAGCAGCTGCCTTACTTCATAAGCGGATTCCAGCAGCAGGTTTTTAATACGCTCTGCTGGTATTCATAGTTACCACCCACTTCTGCCGTCAGCCACGAAGCGATCCGGCCTTCCAGCCGGGCCTGCACTTTCAGTGAATTGGCCTTGATTGCTGTGGTATTGGCGGTCAGTTCGCGATAGGGATAATAAAGCTGGTCGTATAAGCCAGCGGCTATCAGCCTGTCGTTTCTTGCTTTCGATGTGCCGTTAAAGAAGTAATCCCGGCCAGGCCCCTGCCCAACGGCTACCGCATTGCCGTGTTCGTTGGTGAGGCGCTCGTAGGGAAAGAAGTCGGCAGGGGTAGCGATAGCGCCGCTTTCTGACGCGGTATGGGCGTAAGTACTGCGAAAATCCATGCGGATGCGGGGCGCCAGCTGGAAGGTATTCGCCAGGTTGAGCATCAGCTGATCGTTTTTGGCGTTCATCTGGCTCTGTTTTTCACCCGTATAATTGAGGCCTAAAAGGTAGGTGGCTTTCTCGTTGCCGCCGCTGACGTCGAGGTTCAGATTATGCGCGGCACGGGAACGATAGAAGAGCCGCTGGTAATCCTGCAGGTTATCGTATCCGGCAAGGGAATCCAGCCGGCGGCGTGCCACTTCGGGCGTAATGCGGTTGGCTTTCTCATCGAATAATACCTGGTAAACAGCCGGCGCAGGTGCGCCGATGCTGGTGTACATGCTTTCCTGCGTGTTGGCTCTTTTAAACTGCGCTTCCTGCAACTGGGCAAACTCAGCAGAACCGGCATACTTCAGGTAACTGAAATCCGGCGCGGCCTGCATAGCGGTTGTGGCCCTGAGGTTAAATCGCGCCTTACCTGCCTGGCCCCTCCGGGTTTCCACGACGATCACCCCGTTGGAGGCGCGGACCCCGTAAATGGAAGCCGCCGCCGCATCGCGCAGTACCGATATGGATACGATATCGATGGGATTAATGGTATTGAGATCGATCTCCGTCGGGAAGCCGTCTACCACGATCAGCGGGCGTTTCACTGCATCGAAGGTGGACACGCCCCGTATGGAGAGCTCACCCGACTGGCTGTTATATACGAGCCCGGGCACCTTCCCCTCGAGGCTTTCAAGGAAGTTGCCGGTTACCGCCACCCGCTGATCGTATTCCTTTTCATTGATGACAGATGCGGCGCCCGTCAGCTGGTATTTCGGGATTTTCTTGTACCCGGTGGAAACCGTGACGTTCTCGAGGTTCACCGCTTCGGGCTGCAGCACTATCCGCAGCACGTTCTGCTCACCGATGGTGATTTCCCGCATGCGGTATCCCATCATCTGAACCAGTAACACATCGCCCCGGTCTGCAACGATCCTGAAGGAGCCGTCTTCAAAGAAACAGCGCCGTTGGCGCCGCCCTTCCGGCGAAGGGTCACGCCCGGAATGGGCGTGCCCTGTTCGTTGGTGACGATGCCGGTGATCATCCGATCCTGTGGCAGTGCCATCTCGTCCCGGCTGGCGTCGTTTTTTCCGGCTGCGCTGTGCGCTGCGGTCTTGGGGTTATCAGGATGGTGTTTTGCCTAATGACGTATTGCAGCGGCTGCTGGTCGAATATCTTATCCAAAAACACTGTCAGCGGCATATCGGCAGCGTTCACAGATATCTTTTTGCGCCTGCCAGCAGGCCGGAACTGTATACCACCAGGTAACCGGTCTGCTGCTTTATGACAGGGAACGTTTTTTCCAGCGGCACGTTCCTGCCGGCGAAGGTGATCTTTTGTGCATGAACAGCCGCGCCTGCCAGCAAGAGCATAACGGTGATCAAACATGCGATGAATGATTGGTTGATCTTAAGCGGCCTTCCCGGTCTGTTGTGCCGGAAGGCGGTGATTTTGGCTGGCAACCGGCGGCATTGGCCGTCTCTACAGGGCAAACGATCCCCATACCGGTTGCGGTGAGCTGTTGATAACATAGCTGTGCAATGGTTTAGTTGATAAATAGCGGCGCTTTGCCGTTTCCGTTAATAGGTGGGAATAGTAACCATCGGGAACCTGGTCAGGGCGATACAATCAGTCTCCGGCCCTCAATCCGGAAATGTACACCCGATCCTTCCAGGAATTCCAATACGTCCTTCAGTTCCAGGCCCCGGCCCATTTCTCCCGAATGTGAGCGCGGGAACCTGTTTTTCATATATTACTTCGACGTCGTACCAGCGCGAAAGCTGGCGCATGACGGATTCGAGGCTGGCGTTATCGAAATGGAAAATGCCATTCTTCCAGGCCACTGCCTGCGTTAGGTTGGCGTTTTCCTGGACAGTCAGGCCATCACTTACTACCGCTTCCTGTCCGGGAGAGAGTACCTTCTCTACTTTTGCAGTCTTTACGCGTACCCTGCCCTGCAGCAGTGTGGTGCGTTGCGCCTTTTCATCCTTATAAGCGTTGATATTGAAGCTGGTGCCCAAAACCTGTATCTCCGATTGTCCCGCCACATCCACCATAAATGGCCTGCGCGCATCTTCAGCCACCTCCAGGTAAGCTTCTCCTTCCACCATCACTTTACGTTCGCCCGCGGAAAACGCAACGGGATACCGGAGGTTAGACGCTGCGTTCAGCCAAATCTTAGTACCATCCGGCAAGACGATCTGGAACTGCCGGCCGGGCGGCGTGGTTATGGTATTGAAAGCTTCGGACGAGGCACCGGCATCTCGGCCGTCATCATAAGAAAGCAGACCGTTTTGCAGCCTGATCGTAGTGGCGCCCTGCGTGGTAACTATGCCGTTCTGCAAACTATCCAGCACCACTTCGGTACCATCAGCCAGCGTGAGGATGGCCCCTCCTTACCGGGATGAATCTCATTACCGGAACGGCGGGCGATGACAGTTCCAGGATGCTGCAGCGGGCGATGGGATGCGAACCACACGCCCATCCCCAACACTACCGCCACCACGGCGGCAGGCCACCAGGCAAGCAGGTCGCGGATAACTGGTTTCGGCGCGGCCTCCCGCAACCGGGCGGACTGCATCATCTTCCTGAACGCCTCCTCCCTGGTTCCCGGAAGCACGTCCTGAAGCGGACTGCCACAGGACGGCCTCAATGGCCGCTTCCTGTTGAACGGCGGCTCTGTCGTCGGCAAAATACCGGCGAAGGGCCTCCAGTTCCGCTTCCAGGATCGTGTCATCCACGAACTTCCGCAGGAGTGACTCTAATTCAGAAGGATGCATATGCATGGTTTGTAGGTATAAAGACACGCAATGGCCCGGGGTAAGACGCGCCGATGAAAATATTTTTATTTCGAAAGTAAAATGAGCAACAACCCCAGCCGGGTGCCGCTTTTGCCAAGGTGCCGCCGGATAGCCAGCAGGCATCGGACCATGTACGTCTTTGATGAAACCACGGAGATATTCATCCGCTGGGCGATTTGCTCATGCGTAAGGCCCTCTTGACGGCTGAAAAGAAATACCGACCTCATCTGCGGAGGGAGGCGGTCAACGGCGGCCATGACCTGCGCTTCCAGTTCACGGAACTCCAGGCGCTCCGCCGGAGTCAGGCTACTGTCCCGGAAATATGCCTGCAGGAATTCGATATTCCCGGCAGACAGTACCTTCCGGCGCAGTTCGTTGCGGATAACGTTGCGGGCTACAGTATATAACCAACCGTCGAACCGGTCAACGTCCATCAGTCGGGAACGTTGCAGCCAGACACGGATGAATATTTCCTGTGTCAGGTCTTTAGCGAGTTCTGGCGATTTGGTGAAATGAAGGGCATTGGCATACATACGGTCGGCGTACCTGTCAAAAATGACCTGGTAAGCCCGTTCGTCGCCTTCGGCAATCCGCCGCAACAACGCCTGCTCAATGTCTGAATTGTACTGCATATGCCCTAAATGTGTCTTCGAAAAGTATAATGGCTGGCCGAGAGTTTAAAAGTAGCAAAAACAGCCCCGGTGCCCCTGCAGCAGCCCCAATACTGCTTCAGAGGCACGAAACGATCATTGTAACGTCAGATTACAGGATTGTAATGTCGTTTTTCAACCACAAAGTGATGTGATCTCAGACAAACAGATAATTACCTCCAGGTAACTACTTACCCAAAAGAAAGGGATAGCGATCATCACTGCCAGGTTGGGTATGTTTGCATCCAGATACTAAAATATGAGACCCAGGTTCATTGCAGCAACATTATTAATCGCCTCGTCCCTTGGATGCCAGGCGCAAACTAAACAAAACACCATGGAAGAAGATACAGCAAAATCAAACCCGCTCTTATGCGATCCGGAAACCGGCATCTGTGAAATCCCCAGGCCAGCAACCCCGCGGATTCTCAAAAGATCCCCGCCAAGAACAAACCCGTAAAGATCATCTATTACACAGATCCGATCTGCTCCTCCTGCTGGGGAATAGAACCGCAGCTAAGGAAAATAAAGCTCGCTTACGGCCAGGATATTGATATTGAATACCGGATGGGCGGCCTGCTGCCCGACTGGAGCTACAATAGCGGGGTATCAGCAAACCCTCAGACGTGGCCCACCACTGGGACGAAGTAAGCCTGCATTACAAAATGCCGATCGATGGCGACGTATGGCTGACCGATCCACTCGATTCGTCCTACCCGCCCTCCATCGCGTTCAAGGCAGCGCAATTGCAGGATAAGCACAAAGCGGTGGCGTTCCTGCGGGCTTTACGGGAAATGGTATTCCTGCAGAAGAAGAACATCACCAAATGGGAACATATGGAACTGGCCGCGATACTCGCCGGACTAAACGCCGCCCAGCTTAAAACCGATTACGAAGGAAAAGCGAAAGAACTGTTCACCGCCGACCTGGAAGCGGGCCGCAGGCTGGGGGTCAGGGGCTTCCTACTGTGTTTATCAGCAACGAAGCAGGACAAACAGAATTGGTCTACGGCTCCAAACCCTACGAAGTATTTGAAGCAGGTATCAAAAAGGTATTTGCGGGCGCCACGGCGGCGGGTTATGCGAAAGACTGGAAAAGCCTTTTTGCCCATTACCCCACCCTGACCCAACGCGAGTTCGCCGAACTGAGCGGCATTACTTACGAGCAGGCCCGGGAGCAATTGTCGGACCTGGTCAACCAAAAAGCGCTTTCCGTCTTTAACACGAAGAACGGGGCCATCTGGTCAAAATTATAATTAGCGGCATATTTCCAGATTCCGCGGGATATAATTCCGCGGAAACTGCTATTCAGGCTTTTTCAACAGGGAGCTCCTGTACGCCATGCCCCATTTGGCGATTTCATCGATGATCGGCGTAAGGGTTCTCCCGTATTCGGTCACCTCATACTCCACCGTTACTGGCTTGGTATTGCAAACCGTCCGGCTAACCAGCTGGTTCACCTCCATATCCTGCAACTCCTTCGATAGTGTCTTGGGCGCAATACCGTCTACCTCCCGGACCAGATCCATAAAACGCAGCTTCCCGGTTTGCAATAACGTCCCCAGGATATGGAACTTCCATTTACCTGACAGGATCTCCATGGCATCCTTTATCGCCAGGATCCTGTTCTTACATACCGCCGTATTATTCACCACTGCAACCTTCTTCATATAACAGATACATTTCAAAACGTACAAAATGCAGCATCACTCTCATTTCATTGCAGTCAGCTATCCTTAACACCCTATTCCTGCCAGGAAATAACTACCAGGAACTTGCGATACGGATCAGACACATACAAAGATGCCGTCTTTAATCTTACATAAGCGCCAAAATAACCAAAATCTTTATATGGTTTGGCCGCATCCCGCTATGTACTCAGCAAATCCCTGCCGTACCATTTTCAGGACACAACTGCTATAATATGGGAATTAACTTTAAAATTTCGAACTTATCCAACCTCATGATACCGTTAGGTTAGATATTATGCAAACCAGAGTCGTCGGGAGTTGGATAAATTCTAAGGTACAATACGGTTAGGATTAGAAACTAACTAAGCGCGTTAACATCTGGCCCCAAAGTGTCTTCGTATATTCGTCTGTTATCAAAATATGTCCTTTTATGGCTAGATTAAATTCAATTTTCAAATTTACCGGCAAGCTCGGTAATGTCATTGCCTACCGCCGGGGCGGGAAGCAGTTCCTTCGCTCCCGGCCGGAATCGGTACGGCAAACACCCGCAACCCGCCGCTCCGCCCAATGGTTCGGGGCTGCCAGCAGAAAGGGCGCCCTCGTCCGCAGCGCTATCATGCCCGATCTGGATATCGTGTGCGATGGCAATTATGTAAACATGTTGAACAAAAGGATCGTGGAAGCGGGCCGCAATAACCATGCAGGCCTCAAAGGCTATCGTTTCAATCCTTACACGGGGATCGGCGATATCCTGCTGCTTCCCCTACCTTCACCAGGGATGGCAGGCTCCGCATCCCGGCACAAAGGCCGGACGCGCCGCGCAATGCCGTTCGCGTAGAAGTAAAGCTCATCGGCACAAGGATCGATTTCCTCAACCGCCGCGTCACCGGCTCCGACGTTGCCGTCCTGGAAATAGACCTCAGGAAACCTTTTACAGGAGCGGATCTTACCATCGACGTTCCCGGAACCGGGACGCTACTGGTCACCGTCCAGGTGAGAACTTTCTTTGACGACGCCGTATCCCAGAACCGGAAGTACACCGCCGCGGATATCATCGCTGTGGTAGAAGATTATTCGCCGGTTTCCATACTAATGAAAGCCCACCAGCACAAACAACTACCCCAGCTACTGGAGGATATGCCTTTTGAGGCGGAAAGCACCGACATCGAAGGCTTTACTATCCAAAGAGAATAACCCCACGCCATAGGAGCCATATTTTGTTATAACACTTTCATTTTCAAAACTTATTGCCACTTCATTATGTCCGGAAGGCCTCCTTCCGGCAGGCAGTGCCATGGGTCTTAGGCGCTCTTCTTCCCAATTACAGGTTTGTTACCCCCTGCACCTCATCTCCGCACCATCCCCACATCACCTCCGCATCAAGTCCACCTGCTCCGTATTCGCTCCGTATCCGCCATTCGACAACCATTCGTAGATCATCCGTAGATAACACCTTGACCTTACCTTGACCTTATCTTGCAGGTCGTACCTATACCGTAGTTCTTATGTTATCGTCCTAAACCACACTTATCCGTTCAGTTTATAAACCTTTTGAATTGCTTATATTTACGAAGCAGACAAAACCCACCCCGGCATATGGACGTTCTTTCCGCTATTTCCGTACTAGAAGCCCTCGCCGATGGTTGCGACCCGGCAACAGGCGAACGCCTAGACAATGAAAGCGTATTGCATCAGAGAGAGGTTATCCGGACGCTGCAGTTTGCAATCGACAAACTCAGAAAAGATGCGGGCATTTCATTGCAGGCTTATAACACTGACGATCTGGATTTAGATCTCACGGAGATCCAAACCGCCATCCAGCTATTCCATGACCAACACTATCCGCCTGCCAAAAGCCGGCTAACGAGTTTTTTCTCGCCAATCGCCAATTCCGGAATCCGGCATTCACATCACATCCCCTTTTCGGAAAGTATAAGAACATATATACGAAAGGCCAATTGCTGGGATTCTTCGCAGATTACCTGTCAGGAAAAAACCTAAGCCAGATCACCAATCACTTTCCGGAGAAAATGAAAATCCCGCCCCAAAACACGACCCTGTCGCAGTACATGAAAGCACCCCTCCCATAACTTCTACCCATTCCGAAAAAGAAAATGCACCATGGAAATCGGTCACCTTTTTTCACAAACCACACTTTAACGAACTGTCACAAGCCGACATTGAAGAACTTAAAGAACGGGTAAACGAATTAGGCATCACCAAAACAGAAGGCCTCCCTCCCAACATTATCGCCGCAAGAAAAGAATTCCCCGGGCCTACGAACCCTGGTCCGAAACCGAAATAAAACTACTCGACGACGCGCTCCGTTACACCAACAATCTTGTGTTGCTCAGCCAATGCTTTCAACGCAACGAAAACGCAATTTCTTCATGCGGAAAAAGGATAATCTATGAAAGAAAAACACCCTGACGCTTACCTATTTTCAGCTTTTCTATAAACTCCATCAAGCCATTCATCAACAAAACAAACAACCATATAACTACCTGCCACGGACAATTACAGCCTAACAATATTTTACATTACATCCAACCCCAACCCATTCCTCCCAAAAAAACTTTTGTTGAAATAAAAGAAATTGTCCTACATTCGAGCTGCCCTATTTGATTGAACCGTTTAACACCGAACCCGTTTTTTAACTAAATCCATTTAAACCCGTAATCCTGGTTAAACCGAAAATTCCCGCTTCGTTTTCATGATGTGTTATTGTTAGTCTGGCAACCCTGACATAGCCCTGCTATGCTGTCGGTTCTACCGGAAGCTGTCTTCATTTACGTTCCAATGTAATGTTGGTTTTTCATTGGTATATCCCGCGCCCTGCGCGCAGGGTGTAAGTATTGTCTATTGCCTTTAAAACCCGAATAGTTATGGACCTCGCAGAATTGAAACAAGAACTGGATGACCTCGGCGTTACCCCGCCAGATATATATCGCGCGTCATTATACCTCGACTATCTTACCAACGCACAAACGTTCTTTCAGACCACCCTGCAGGCCAATATCGGCGCAGCCAATTATGCGTTTGTCAGCCCGGCAGTCAACTCCGCCAACCTGTTGAATGAAATGGCGGAGATGTTTGATTTGTATATAGGGCCCGCCGTAGCGGCGGCATTACAGGCGAACGACCCTAACGATGAAACGTATGCCGAATATTTTGAGAACAACATCCTCACAAACGCCTATCCCGCCACCCTGACGCCTTTCCGGGCGCTATATACCGTATCTACCGCCGCCCTGCCGTTGCTCTTCGGTCATTTCACCGGCAATGTTCAGCAGGCATGCCAGCGCGTTTATGCAGACAGAGCAGCCCTGGATTCCTTTTTCAACGGCATCTATCCCAGCCACCACCATGCCGTACAATCATTGCGGCATATCAAATCTACCGGCTCTGATTTCCATAAAGGAGGCAAGCAGGTATTGATCTTAACCATGGACGTGGATGCAACCGGGCCGTTCGATGACTCACCTGCTTCGATAATTAGGAAGATCGTATATAAACCCAGCGACGTAGAAGCCGACTGCCTGTTGGCAGGAAAGGCTGCCGTGATCAATGCAATCGTTCCCGGCTTTATGACGGCCAGTCTTTTGAGATCTACAACGCGCAGTTGGCCGCTTATAAAGTCACGACCCCTGCTTTTGCCGGACTGCCCGTTACCACATACGGCATTTTACCCCGCAGCTACCAGTCTACCCACGTAGGCGGGCCTCCCCTGCCGCTGCGTAACGCATATGGATACCTGGAGTACCTGAACAATGACCTGTCAGGCACCAGCGTCATGTTCAACGGCTACTTCCCTTTGCCCAAAGCGATTACCTCATTTTCAAGAGCCAGGACGCTACAGAGGTTATCAAGACCTTTTACAAAACAGAAGGCGCCATTTCAGCGATCGCATGTACCTTTTCCATGATGGACCTCCACCGGAAAACGTCCGTGTAAAGCAATATCTCCCTACCTGATAGACATGGAGATATCCCTTAATAAAGCAACGGACGGAATACAGGCTACTACCCTGTTTTCCGGGCTCGGCCAGCCTAACGGCGGCATCAATGGGCTGTACCGACGCACAGACTTATCAGTGGAGCACCCCGCCCCGGATGTTTCAGGAGATGAAGTAACCATGGTTAAGATATATGAAACTGTCAATTACCAGAACCGGCTGTGGACCTGCTACGATAAGTTAAACAAACAAAGCGTGAAGATAGACCAGGCGAACCTGTTGCTAGGGTATGGAGAAGGTATGACCATCCTGCGTTATGCGCAGACAAACAATGCCTTCAACGCCTGGTTCAATCGCCTGAATAATGTCGTGGTAAGGTATTTGCCCTATGCCACCGCCTACTTCAGGAATTCGATCCTCAGCCAGTATTACCTGGACATGGACAATGCCACTGGCACAACCACCCTGCTTGAATTTGTTCGGAGAGCGCTCACAATCGAAGCGAACAGGTATGTGGCGCCGGCCGTCCCCAACTTCCTGGCGCTGGCGGATCCCCAATGCCTGATTGACGTGCAGCAGCTGGATGTACCCATATACTACTATCGGATAGGCATGCAGGAGATCATTAATTCCGCCGGCGGACAGGTACCCATCCCCGCCACCATCACGATTTACAATAATGCCATTCCGCCGCAACCCATTCCTTATAATGTCGCGATCGGCCGGGCAACCTTTCTCCCGGATACGCCTACCACAGACATCGTTGATGTACAACAGGTCCAGGTATTAGGCCGGTGCTCTCTTTGCTCAACGGTTTACGCAGCTGCTGAACTCCATCAATCTTGCATTTACGGCAACAGCCGACCCGCAACGCGTAATTCCTTATAACGACTAATCCTGAATGTATGCCTTCTTCTCATAACACAGATCATCGAGAAAATGGAAGCCATCCCGGTTCAGCCGAACGGGGATATGCTGCTCACACCGGCCGACTTCGGACTGGAATTCATGGACAAGTTCTTTGAGCTGGTACTGGAACAGGAATCCCTGTTGCTTACCGGCGCAGAAAAGCCCCCGCCCGGCACAGACTCCGTCTCCGTCACCGGAACTGCCGATCTGCTGGGATATAAAACCCTCGCCCTCACGCTCACTTTTGATGTGCAGGATAACCAGGTGGCAGGCACGCTAAAAGCGGTCTTCCCTACCAGCTACCAACCGGCTTTACCGGTGCTGGACTGGATCAAAGGGGCGGTATCAACTTTACCAAAACCCTGTCGGAAAACTTCTACATGGTCGCTTTCCGGTTCAACCTCAACCTCAGCAGCGCCGGTATTACCGGCAACGGCATACCGGTATGGCTGGGAACAGCGCCAGCGCCGATTGGCAGATCGGCATCCAGGAAGGACAGTCTCAGGATATTACGCCCGCAACTGTAAGCTCTTTGCTGGCAGGACAAGACGTTACACAATTTCTGCCTTCCGCACTCGCCAGTGCGCTTACCGGGCTCCGGATCAATAGCTTCGATGTTTCATACAACGTAGACTTACAGTCCGTCTCCTACTTCACGATCGGCGTTTCCGCTACCAACGGGTGGACCATCGTGGACAAACAGATCCTGCTGCTGCCGGGCCTGCAGGTCAACCTCACACTCACGAAACTAGCCGGCAATGCGCCCTGGCAGACCACCGCCAGCGTTATGGGCACCTTTGTCTTAGGCGGCGTGAACGTACCTGCTTACCTGGGCGCCAGCCTCGGCAGCACCACTTCCTGGTCGTTCGGACTACAGCCCGGCCAGAAAGTGACCTTGCCAAGTTTTTCGGATCTGCTGGCACTTGCCGGCGGACCAGCTTTCATGAGCTCCCTGCCCCCGGGCTCAGCAGTATACCGCAGATCGATATCAACGCACTGTATGTTAATTTCAACGCTACTAAGAATGAGCTGACACAGCTTCAGTTCGAAGTGGCCACGGCTTCCTCCTGGCCAGTGATCGAGGGGTATTTCTCGATCACGAAAATGTCTATCGGTTTCAATATATACAACCTCACGGATCCGCTCAAACGGAATGTCCTGGGCGACCTGTACGGCATCTTTGAAGTCGGCACCGGCAACTTCCTGCTATGCGCGCTCCGTAAAACGGAAGACAATCCCGACTGGGCCATTACCGCAGGGCTGGCGCCGGGCAAGACGCTGAGCCTTACCGCCGTGGCGGCTCAACTGTTTGAAGGGACGGTAACCGTGCCGGAAGGGATTCCTGATTTCGCTTTCTCCGTGCTGGAGATCGGCGTGGTGCCGTCCAAACAAAGCTTCCGCTTCGATGCGCAATCTGCCACCCCTGGCAGATCACCAACAAGATCGCCGTCAACGTCTTCAAACTGAACTTCACCCGCGACCCGGATAATGCATTACAGCCTATCCAGGGCAGCGTGTACACGCTTTTGCAGATCAGTAAAGTAGGGATCGAATTAAGCGCATCCATCAACAATACGCCAGAAGGCGGATGGCAATTCAGCGGCCGCACCAAAGACGGCGACCCGATCGTCATCGGCGACCTCATCGCTTATGTGGTACAGATGTTCGGCGTATCGCAACCACCGGAATGGATCCGCACCATCACCCTCATGAACCTGGGGTCGATTTCAACTCAACCACCAAAAACTTTTCCTTCGGCGCTACGGCCAAGATCACGTTCACCACTACCGAGCTGGCCATCCGCGTGAAATTCGCGCTGGAGAACGAAGGCAATAACCAGTATAAAAACGTCATGGATGGAGACATTACCATCAAGCATGTCTCCAATGGCGGGGAGTCCGTTTTCCGGATCAATTTCACTTCCGGTACTACGGACACACGGCTCAAAGCTTCCGGGAAGCGCTCGACCCTTCCGAATACCTCCAGCTCGCCGATATCGTGGCCGCATTCGGGTTCGATATGCCGGCGGTCCCCGCCGGCTGGACCTGGCGCTGAAGAGCGCCTCGCTCATGTATGACTTTACCAACAGCACCCTGGCATTATCCATCGAATCCGCCAATTACGGCAAAGCAGTATTCCTGGCGATGAAGAACCAGGCAGACCAGCAATGGATCTTCTATTTCGGACTGGCCTCCGATCTGGTGATAGACCTGCCAACCTGCCTATCATCGATAAACTCACCGTGCTGGATGCCGGCAAACTGGAAATTACTTCGGTGGATGTGAACTTCGTTTCCATCGTCACCACCAAAGCGCTCGCTACCAAAATCAACGACCAGATCAAAGCGCTGGTGGCAGACCCTACCGGATACCCCCTGCTGCCGGAAGAAGGACTGAACGGAAAAGTATCCTTCTCCATGACCGTCAACATCGGCGGCACCCTGTACCCTCTCAACCTCATACTGGGCGGCGACAGCAATAACATGGAACTGGTCATGGTGGGCGATGATACCATCAAAGCGAAGTGGTTCAATATCCAGAAGAACTTCGGGCCGCTGTATTTCGATAAGATCGGCATCGGGTATAAGGACTCCCGGATATACGTGATGGTGAATGTAACGGCCACAGCCAGCGGGCTCAGCATCGGCCTCAACGGTTTCGGCATCAGTTCCGCTATCAGCACGTTCGATATCGCCTTTACCATCAGCGGCATCTCCATTACTTACAACAGCGGCCCCGTGCTTGTTTCCGGTGGATTGATGGGCAGCTTCTCGCCCGTTAACCTCTATGGCGATATCCTCATCAAAACGCCGGCCCTCACTATCGGCGGCATCGGCGGTTATACGGAACTGGAAGGAAGCCTTCCATGTTCCTGTATGCGGTGCTCAACTTCCCCATTGGCGGCCCTCCCTTCTTCTTCGTGACCGGCCTCTCTGCCGGCTTCGGATTTAACCGTAAGCTGGTGATCCCTGATATCACAGGGGTGGCAACTTTCCCCTTCGTGGTATGGGCTACCGGGGCGGGCCATCGCCCGATCCTACCAAAGACATCGCCGCACAGGTGAACGGCGTGCTGGCGGATATCGTACAGAAAGGCATCGTGGCGCCACAGGTCGGCAGCTCCTGGCTGGCGGCGGGGATCAACTTCACCTCTTTCGAGATGGTGAATTCCTTCGCCCTGCTCACCGTGATGTTCGGGACACGCCTGGAGATCGCGTTGCTGGGACTGTCGAGAGTAGTACTGCCGCCGGGTACGGGAGGGTCTTCCGGCATTCCCGCCGTGGCATTCGCCGAGCTGGCCATTAAGGCTTCTTATGTGGAGGGTACGGGGCTCATCGCCATCCAGGGACAATTAACGGATAACTCCTATGTACTGGCGAAGGCATGTCACCTTACCGGCGGGTTCGCATTCTACTTCTGGTTCAGCGGCGAGCATGAAGGCGATTTCGTCATCACCCTCGGGGATATAATTACAACTATACCCCGCCTTCGTACTACCCGAAGGTGCCCCGCCTCGGCATCGACTGGAAAGTAGACAGTCACCTCGTGATCAGGGGCAACCTGTACTTCGCCCTTACTTCCAACGCCATCATGGCCGGCGGGCTCATGGAGGCGGTATGGCAAAGCGGCGGGATACGCGCCTGGTTTATCCTCCAGGCAGATTTCCTCATCATGTGGAAACCCTTCCATTACGATATCGTGGCCAATACGGATATCGGCGCTTCGTTTACCGTCAACCTCTGGTTCACGAAAAAGACCATCACCATCCACGTAGGCGTGGGCCTGCATGTGTGGGGACCGGAGTTCAGCGGCAAGGCCACCATTCATGTAGCCATCATATCCTTCACCATCTCCTTCGGCGCAGGCAGCCAGAACAAACAACGCACCATCGGTTGGGATGAATTTACCCGCGAGATGCTGCCCCAGCTGCCTGACGGCGCCAGTCAGAACCTCCAGACCGGCAGCAACGCCGATGTCTGCAAGGTGCTCGTGGCCAACGGGCTCCTCTCACAACTCAGCGATAAGCCCGGCGAACTGAACTGGATCGTGAACGCAGAGAACTTCGAGCTCACCACCGACGCCATCATTCCTTCCAAGGAATGGGATTTTTCCAACAACGGCAACGACAAGATCAGCATCGTACTGGACCCCGATATCGCTGCGCCCCTGCAGAATACCGACTTCGGTGTGAGGCCCGTAGGACTGGACAGTGCCGCCTTTACCTCCAGACAGATCATCGAAATCATCAACGATAACGGCGAAGTGTCCACCTTCCACGCCACGCCCATCCTGAAGAACGTGCCCAAAGGCCTGTGGCAAAAGGTCAGCTTCAGCCCCAACGGCAATCCGAATGTCGGCGACCCGGTGAACGACACCACGCTCAAGGATGTGCTGACAGGATTTAACCTGGTGCCGTATAAGGATTGTCCGGCCAATACGCTGCCCATCAACCTGGAATACCTGCAATTCCGCCTCGACCCCGAGCTGCAGCATTACTGGTGGACGGCCGCCTATGTGCCGCTGACGGATGATTTCAAAGACGAGACGGTATCGGATACCATCATGGCTACAAAAGCACAAGCCAACCGGCCCATGCTGCTCAGCGCCATCACCGACCTGGAATTCGCCATAGACACCCATATCAACGTAGTGGAACTGGCGGATCCTGAAAGCTATTACTTACTGGCCAGTCCACTTTTCCGGTTACTGGGAGAAGAAAAAACTAAACTATGAAGAACACCACACCCGCCGCGGAAAACGAGGTCATCTTTATCCAATATGATATTCCGCCGCTTAAATCGGCCGAGTATACGGTAACGGTCAAACAGCAGACCAACCAGCAACCGGGCGACTTTGCCACCAGCAGGAAGTTCGCGGTAACCAGTGAACGGTTCTCGCTGGACCCGGACGATATTAACTCCAACTTCCCCAGAACCTGGCCAACGGAGAATTTGGCGGCACCCTGCCCCATGTGCTCTTCAACCGGCGGATATTGCCCTGGAAAGAAGCAGCGTAGCCGGCGATCCGGCGTCGCCCTGGCTGGCGGTACTGTCTTTGCGGAAGGCGAACAGCCCGCGATCGTAAAAGAAAAAGCAAAGGCGCTGGTGCCCGTGGGTACTACTATCACCGTTGCCGGCTCCACCATTACCGGAACCGGCACCATGCCTGCGGGTATCCTCTCCTATCCCGGCATGCAAAAGCTGGACTATGGAGAAACGCCGGACGATGACTGCAATATCATCGACATCCCGGCAACCTTGTTTAACCAGATCGCACCTACGAAAAAGGACCTGCCTTTCCTCGCGCATATCCGCAAGATGCAGACGCTGGACAAAACAGATAACCTCGCCAAAGTAACGGAGAACTTCACCGTAGTGCTGGGGAACCGTTTGCCGCAAGACGACACCGACAACTACGCCTTCCTCATATCCCTGGAGAACTTCGGGGATTACCTGCCGGATGACGACGGCAAGAGCAACCTGCCGGCAGGCATCACCACCGTGCGCCTGCTCAGTTACCTCAACTGGAGCTATACCGTCAACACCCGCGACGAGACCTTCAAAAGCCTGCTGGAGCACCTGAACAAAAACGAACTGGACCAACAGGGACTGACGGTTTTGCAGGTACCTTTCAAGGGCGCCCTCCCGATCCCGCAGCCGTGAAAGCGGCGCTGGCAAAACAGGCGGCCGGCACGCTGGCCCCTGTAGACGCGACCGTACTGGTACAAAATGCCATGATGATGGGCTACACGCCCCATGGCCACTCCCTGCGGCATAGCGGGCATACGGTATCGTGGTTCCGTAGCCCCCTGCTGCCTTACCAGGTGAAAGAAACGATTGCCTTCCCCGTATCCTGCTCAGACGCCGCCAACCGGTATAACCCTGAAACAGGATTGTTCGACATCTCGTACGGGGCCGCCTGGCAACTGGGGCAATTACTGGCCCTGCAGAACAAGAACTTCGCCTCTTCCCTCTATAACTGGAAAAAGGATTGTACGCATGGCAGGTGATACAGGAGGAACAAAATATCATCAACAATAAGTACCAGGGCATCTCCGCATTCGGTGATGTCTTCACCGCCAGGAAAGTTCGGATGGAGAAGGATACCACGCCGCCGAAAGACGTGGTGGAATGGATGGCCAAACTGAGCCTGCTCAACGGGGTGCCATTCAATTACCTGGTGGCCGATGAGCGGATGCTGCCCCGGAATCGCTCCGGTTCTTCTACATCGACAATAACTGGGTAGATGCGCTGATGGACGGGGCTTTCAGTATCGGGCGCTCCACTACCGCATCGATGCTCATAGAAACGCCTTACCTGACCAACCTGCGCATGCACGCACGGCAATCCGCCGCACTGTTCAGGAAAAGAAAAGCATCCCTGAAAAGCTACGTGAATAATACAGGCACCGTCACCGGCTTCCTGCTTCGCTCCGCCGTACTGAAAGGCTGGCCGGGAATGGAGATCACCGGTTACCAGGATACAGCCGGCACTTCCGAGATCAATAAGCTGCGGATGGAGCGGTTATCGGAAGAGGTATTGCTATGCATATTCGATGGCGTGGTGCAGCGGGTATCGGTCCACGAGCCGCCGGAGGCATTGCATTCCGGCGTGGAAGGCGTATATCCCGATTATGTGACCAGCCTGAGAGTGATCCAGGGCGGCGGTGATCCCGGCTCCGGCATCGATGGCGCCACCGCAAAATTACTACCCGCAGCGACCAGCGTACCGTTCAGATCAGCAAAGCCGCGGATTCCATTCTTACGGTATTGAACGCCCCGCCGCTCAACGAAGGGATCACGGAGTTCACGGCCGCGCAGTTTGCCCTGGAAATGATCAAGGGCGTTGTTAAAGTTGATTTCTTAAACGCTAATGCCTGACGTATGCCTCAAACAGACAATGGACTGATCGTCCCTATCGATATCACCGCGCTTTGCGTGGGCATCAAAGACCAGGAAGACACCAATGGCACCAGCTCCTTCGCCGGCGCCACCACCACTTTCATCAACCAGACGGGTATCTACGATGCATTCCTGGCTCTAATGTAGTCCGCAAGCTCACCGATGCACCGCTGCACCCTTTGAAGAAAGGGATCCATTTGCACTGGGCATTGCCCGCGGCACTGACCAGGGGAATTACGACCAATCGTCTAACCAGACCAACTTCGCCGTTACCCCCAACCGCTGGCTGCTGAGCCGCATCGTTATTACCAACGGTGTTCCTTCCCGCACATCCTGGATCATTGAAAGCGACGGCCTCTACGATGCCGGCGTTACGCCAACCGATGCAGTAGTGACCCTGCCGGTGAAGACCCTCAGCGACAAAGAACAGAACTACCGCTACACCGGCATCTCATCACCGTTCACCGCACAATGGGAAGAGCCTGCGGATCCTGGTAAATTCAAAGACCTGACTGGCCAGGACCTCAGCGCCGTTGCGAACGGAGACACCTGCTTCGCCGCCTTCTATCCCAACTCCCGGAACATCTTCGGGTTCTACGACGATATGGATAAACTCGACGGGCCTGTTGATGTCATGTACCAGGTCACAGGATGGTATAGCCAACCCGCAAACGACCCCTTAAACGGCGGCAAGACGAAAGACGAGATCCAATCCGCATACGGATGGACGTTCAGGGACAGCGACGCCACGCCCGGTTACTCCTTCTACAGCGGGCTGACGCAGGCCATTACCTGGAACGTAAAACCAGTTACATCGTAGACAGCCCCAACCAGGGCCCCATCCCTGCCGCCGTCACCCTGGGCAACAACCCTTCTGAAACATTTTCCGCCTATTTCAAACAAAGGCTGCATCCCGACATCGACTTCTTCGAAGACCTGCTCAACGCTTTCCAGACGGGTATACTGCCCGTTTTCCGGGAGCCGGAGGCCGGGCAACTGGCCCTGTTGCAGGAACTGCTGCATGGGAAACAATTCAATCCATCGGATGCAGGGAGCATTTACCTGATCGTGCAGAAGCCGGATGAAGATGATATCAACGAAGCGGGTAACGACACCCCGGCCAGCGATCTGCCCCTGCAACTGGGCATGTCCTCAACCAGCTCAACGAATACCAGCAGCAATACGATTATTACACCGATTACGATGCGAATTACAAAGGCATGCTGTTCGGGAACTGGTACCGGCTGATGAAAGCCGATGACGATACAACGAAAAATGAACTGGACGCAATCATCCGGACGCAACTGGGTTTCTATGAAGATACCCTGCAGCCCAAACTCACATCGCTCAAAACAGACCTCGACGCACAGAGAAAACTGGTTAATGATCAGCTGGCGGCCCTGAACCAGGAGCGCAGGATCAAACCGCAGCTGGAGCTGAAGGAAACGCCCGCGGCAAGATACTGGCAACCGAATGAACCGGTGCTGTTGCTGACGGCGCCCGAGTTCACCGGCGCCGCGCGCTTCGGGATAACGGGCGTGGATGCGGAAGGATACCTCATTTGCCGGATCGATGATCAACTGCTTTCATCCATTGTTGTCAATAACATCACTATTAACGGATCACAGTTCAATGCCATTAACCTGCCCGGCCCGAACAAACTGCCGCAATCCGCGCTCTTCGACCGCCTGCTGGAAGAAAGCTGCCTGCTGAACACGAACATCGTTTCCAGCCTGACCAGTATCGCCGCAAATGTTTTACAGCAAAGCCTGCAGGCCGCGCTGGACGGATTGGACCAATCCACCTATGCCTTCACCGGCCTGCTGCCCGCCGCCAAAGCCGTACGCTGGTGGAACGGCAATCCCTGGAACCCCATCATGGTCATCTGGGAATCGGATTTCTCGCCTTTGCAACCCACGCGGCAGGGAGAAACAATACAGCACTACAGCAGCAACTTCTTCACCAATAATTATGCAGTGGATCAAAATGCCGGCGGCTTCATTACCTACAAAGGCCCTGCAGACCCCACGCAGATCATCGCGCATAACAAAGAAAACTACAGCGGCTCCGCCATCCTTACGCTCAGCGCGGCCGACAGCTTCGCCAAACAACTGGCTGAATACCTCGAAGACCATACAGACCCTACGCTGCAAACCATCCTGGACGACCTGGGCACCGGGCAATACGTTTCTTTCTCCATCAACGGGTTCGGTAATTCGCTCATCATGCAGGATCAGGACCTGCAGCTGAACATCAAAGTACCGGAGAGCAACCCATATTATTTTCTTACGGAAGGCGTGAGCGATGTAGTGGGCGATTCCTACAGCGTTTCCCCGGAAACGAACGGGCACTTCAACCCCATCCGCGCCGGCTACCTCAACATGAAACTGACGGCGGTAGACGTGTATGGCAATAAGCGGGAAATAAAGATCTCGGAACAATGCTATGCAAGCTCGATGATCAGTTGGTATAAAGACAAACAGATCCCCGAAACGGCATTCCTGCCACCGCGCATCGCCCAGCCTTCGCGCCTGCTGTTCCGGTGGATATCCGCCGATGGCACGGAGGCACAGGAAATGACGACCCACCCCGCCACTACGCCTATCTGCGGCTGGATCATGCCCAATCACCTCGATGCCAGCCTGTTTTTCTATGACCAGCAGGGCCATGCGCTAGGCACCATGTTCCTCGATGGCGATCATACCACCACTTTATGGCAATCCGCCCCGGGCGATAATAAAACCATCAATCAATCGGTAGCGGCCGTATTCGAATACCAGAACCCCATCTTCGCCGCATTTGCAGAAAGCCTCATGGCCGCCACGCCCCAGTTCTTCCTCGACTTCTGGACGGCGATAGATTCCATGCACAACTTCGTCAACCCCTCCAACTACGCCCAGAACAACGATCTGGCCGTACTGATCGGCCGGCCCGTAGCCGTGACCCAGGCCATGTTGCGGCTGGAAGCCTCCGGAAGCCCCGCACTGAACCAAAGCTGGGATACCCTGGAACCGGCGGATAACAACTTAACCGGTGTACAGTTCCCTGTCATCCTCGGCGACCTCGATAAAATAGACGACGGGCTAATAGGATACTTCAAGCAGGGGCAGGATGGATACGACTTTTCATCTTTCTATAGCGAAGCCGCCACCGGTACGAACGGTGTGGTGAAACCCACCGCCAACAACCTTATGGTGAACGTTTCCCCGAAAATAGACGCGCCCGATCCGGCCAACCTGATGCAGGACGCCGTGAAGGTATTAATGCTCGTAGACCCGCGGGCCGCCATCTATGCCACCAGCGGCATCCAACCCGTCATGACCATCCAGATACCTCCGGATGAATATACCGATGTGGTCAGCACCCTGGAGATGACCTTCCTCACCACACCAGTATTGCAGGGCGTCACCGGCTTTAACCTGCCTTTGCCGGCGGAAGAAGGCTATCAGTGGAGCTGGATAGAAGAGACGCTGGTAGCCAACAAACCCGTGTGGGCAACCGTCCCGGATATCAACTTCACTACCAGTCAGGCCATCGCCGCCTACACACCGCAGGCTATCCGGGAAGGCTGGCTGCGGCTCAATCCCCAGCTGCTCAGTTTTACCATGCTCAACCCCTTAGGCCAACCCGCCGCGGTGCCCGATCAGGACAACGACTTTACCCTGACCATGAAGAACCGCAAGCCCGCGGAGATGACCGTAAAACCCGGCGACTTGCTGCCGGAAGGCGACCCTAATACCGGCGGCGTCTTTTACATCCATTTCGGTAAACTCATCGATGACGATAAAGTACCCGACGTTTCGATCACTGCAGCCGGCTGGAAGTTCCAGTGCATGAACAACCTGCAGTACGGCAACTACTGGGCCTGTACCCCGGAATCGGCCGTTACGCTCGCTCCCGGCGCGGAAGTAGCATTCAGCATCACCAAAGCATTCGTAGCCCCTAATAGCGGCCAGGTACAGGTATATGTCGACTATATGGATATCACCGGCGTCAACAACGGCACCGATGCCTCCCTCCTGTCTATCATCCAATAAACAATATTTCAAAACAGTTCAACAAACGCATATGGAGACTTTACAAAAAAATCGCCGCAGCTGTCAATTGACCTGGACTCCTCGCCGGTACGTTGCCCCAGCTGTCGTTCGGGATCGGGAACCCCTCGGCCCCCAACACCATTTACATCACGACGGATCCTGCGCTGAACAAGCTAACGCTGTCCATCACCATCGACACCGGCGAGGGCACGTTTACACCCGGCCAGCTGGTCCCAAAGAGCGATGCCCCCAAAGCCACCGGCTCCATCCTCTACCTGGACCTCAACGCATTACAGCTGACCGACAGTGAATTCAACGCCCTGACCTGTACCGCAGCCGGCTGGCAGTTCCAGCTCTACCCCGATGGCCGCCTCATCTGCATGACGCCAACCGAAGACATTACCCTGGGTAGCGGAACGGGTGACGCGATAGACATTGCGATCGACGGCCTCATTCTCAGTAATCCGCCCGCGGCGCCGAACGCCAGCCTCAATGTTACCAGCTTCCGCGTGGCGCCGGCATCCAGCGGCAAGCTGCCCCGGTATCTTACTTCAAAGTGTTGCTCCAAAACGCACCCGGCGATAAGAAAGACCTGAATACGGCCATCGCCTGTGAACTGAGCTCCTCCGGCGATATCTTCAATACCATTGACGGATATGACCCCGTTGTAAACAGCATTTCCTTCCTGTTTAAACCCGGCCCCAGCCCGGCGGTGGTAAATGCCGGCCCTAAAACCGTGTTTACCGTATCATTCGTTTACGCGGCCGACTGGCCGGGCTATGGTGCGCTGACTACTCCTGCTTCCGCCGCCAGGATCAGGGTAAAACAGGGTCAGAACGCAGGCAACTGGGTGATCACCCAGAACGCGGATCAGCAGAACCCCTGCTGGATGATGGTTCCTCCGGACGGGGCGCCCATTATCGGCACCGGCACCAAGTCTGTCGTGCAGCTAGACATCGATCAGATCGTGACCACCTTCGAGCCCGGGCCTACCCTCATGTTCGTGCAATACCAGGACGTACCGGGTTACAACGATGGCTCCTATTACATCGTGCTGAACAAGATCCCGCATGTGTCTGTAGAAGATCTCACCATCACACCCAACCCCGCCATCGTGCAGAATGGCTTTGCCGAGGTGACCGTCAGCTGGACGGCCAAAAACTTCAAGCTGCTCACACTGGCGCCGTTTTATGAAGACGTGACCAAGGTTACTTCCTATAAGGCCAAACTTACCGAAACTACCGACATCACGCTGGTAGCCAACGGCGCCGGCGGGCCCAGCAACACCGTTATGAAAACCGTGACGGCCAACGTACTGCCGGAGATCAATTCCTTCGTTGCCACGCCCACCGCCATTTACAAAAAGGACTTCCCCACGAAGTGAAGTTTTATTGGGACGTGGATACCAATGAGGCAGTGTACCTGGTGAATGTGAAAGACAATACCAAAGAACCCGTGGATAAATCCGGTACGCTGTACAAATCCGTGAAATCTCCGGGGATGTGGTCTATCGTTCCCAAAAACACCGCTAAGCTGTATGAATTGCAACGGAGTGTTTTGATACAGGCATTCGACCAGGAGCCGAAAGATGTAGAGATCGATTTTATCCCGCAGCAGGTGGTAGCCTCACCGGATGCGCAGTTTGTAGCGGCTATTAACCAGTCGGCCAACAGCGTGGAGATCCTCAACTCCCTTACATACGACCGCTATGCAGACCCCATCGTTGTAGGTGGCAAGCCGGTTGACCTGTTATTCTCCACGAACGGCAAATACCTGTATTCGGCGGAAGACAACGGTACGCTGACCGTTATTGGCGTTACTTATAACGACATTGCCGCCAACTACTCGTTCAGCATTATCTGCACTGTTTCGCTGGACAATACGCCTTCCCACATCGCGGTGGGGCCGGACGAAGATTACGTGTTCGTTACCTGCAATAATAAGGAAGACCAGCAGGGGCACCTGGTCGTTATCGAAAAGCTGAGCGACACCGTATTCTCCGTGAAGAACGATGTATCTGTGGGGCTGAATGCCGCTGGCCTTGCGACCGACCCCACGGGAGTACTGGTATATGTCGCCAACACCGGCAGCGATAACGTTTCGGTGGTAGGCTACAGCTCGCTGGACGATAGTTTTAACTTCATCCGCAATATAGACAACCTGGCAACGCAGCCGGTGGATGTGGCCGTGGGCGACCCTACGGGAGATACTTTGCTGGTAGTATGTAAAGGCAGTAACAAGCTCATCGCCGTGCATCACGACGACCGCGGTTCTTCCGTTCGTCAGGAGCTGCAGCTGGGTACTTCCCCACTGAGCATCGATACCGATTCCAGCCGGGCGTATGCATTTGTCACCAATAACGGCAGCAACACCGTGACGCTGGTGGGATGCGGGGCCGGGGTATCTAACTGCAAGATCCTCGAAGCCGCCATTCCAACGGTAGGCAGCCCCGCGGGCATTTCCCTTTCACTGGACGATGCCATGGTTTTCGCGGCCAGCAATACCAACCAGTCACTGACGGTCATCAAACTGACTAATTACCAGATGCAGGGTGCGCCGGTGGATGTGGGCAATATCCCGACAGACATCGTCATCAGCAACGATAACAAAACCGTAGTCACCTGGCACAACGCGCTGACCTCGATCGGGAAAGGCACCTATTCCAAAGGACTGTACATCTATAACGTGGCCACAGGCGCGGTAACCAATAAGTTGAATACAACAGACGTCATCGGGTGCATTTTCTCCCCGCAGGTACCGGTAAAAAAGCCTTCCTCATCTCCAATAATGATGACAATGTGGAAGTGCTGGACGCCACTACATTCAGCACGCAGCTGAAAATACCCATTCCAACGGGTACGGGTGGCGTAACGCGGCAACCCATTAATATCTCCATGTCTGCCGCGGGCGACTTTATGTTCATCGTGGTGAAGGAAGCCACCGGGCAACATGCGCTGGTGACCTACGCCTGCGACATCAGTTCGAATATCTATACGGTCGTATCAGACAGCAATATTTTCGTCTCCACCGTAAAATCCAACACCATTCTACTGGCCAATACGCCGGACGGGTCGGCGGTGTTTGTACTGGATGCCTACGCCGGCAAGATCTATACGATCAACCGGGACGGAAGTGGCATTTACCAGCCGGATACGAAAGTGTATACGATCAACAGCATCGCAAAAGACATGGTGGCATCGCCAGACAATGGCACGGTGTACATCCTGGCACAGACGAACCTGTCCACCAGCTTTGCCGTGATCGATATTGCAAAACAGGAACTGAAGGAATACAAATACCCTGCATCCTACAGCACTATCATCAACCTGCAGCGGCTGGCCATTTCACCGGATGGAACGCGGCTGTTCATTACCGACGCGGACATTACCGGAGTGCGGGTAGTGAGCACCAGCTCCCTGCGCATCCTGCAAACCCTAACCTGGGAGCGCGATATCCGCTACCCTATGGGCGTCACCATGCTGCCGGATGCTTCATCCATTTACTTCGCCTGCGTAAACAGCAACAACATTGCGCAGGTATTTCAAATTAATTCCTAACCCTTTTTAATACTTTAATTATGGCATATCAAGGATTATTTATCAGGGATTACGTAGGTGAAACACCCGACAATGCAAAAGGCCCCAGCTGGACGCAATCGCCCGACATATGCGTCTCCGGTACCGTTCCGCTGCAAGACCCATTGTCGTTGCTGGACATGAACAACTACAACCAGGGCCTCCCCAATGGCGATAACCAGACGCCTTTGCAGACCAATTTCGTGTACGCCAGGGGATCAATACGGAAACAACGGAACTTACCTCCACCATCTACCTGTATTATGTCGATACCAGTATCGTGTTATGGCCGCAGAACTGGAAGATGGATACCATCTTTCACACCCAGGGCTCTAAAATCCCGCAGAATGCGGCACAGGTGACTGCGCCGGCGCAAGGCCTCGCCGCTACCATTGAGCCCTTTAAATGGCAACCGCCGCGGCAAGATAACCACTATTGCCTGGTAGCCTGGGTAAAAACGGTGAGGACCAGCTGGAGCCGCCAGACCTGTATAGCATTGGCGTCAACGATATGGCGGCCTTTATCCTCGCACATCCCAACGTAGGCTGGAAGAATACCACGGAAGTAGATGCCACGCAGCCTACCATCCAGGACTTCGCGACGATCTACGGCGCAGAGAACGGGGCCTGCTCAATATCGGCGTGCAATGCCAGAACCTGCCCACCGATGGATATATCGAGTTCTCCGTTCCCGGCCCGGATAAGGAAAACACGATCATTTTCCCGAAGACCCCAATATCCACGCCCAACTTTGCGCCGACGGTACAGGTAAGGTGGCCGGACAATTTCGATTCCACCATTAACTTCAAATACTATAAAGGCGACACCAATCCCCGGACGGCGCCAACATCATCCCCATCGTAGGCACCTACGGTACAGGACAGGATTTCATTGACCACGTACAGCGTGTTGCCCCGCAGCACCTGGCGGATGTGAACTTCTACGCTTCCCCTGCGGAGATCCAATCTAAAGGGAATAGCGTACCGATCAAGAAGATTATGATCGTGGGAAGTGTACCGTTTGAACTGAAAAGCTGATCACGGGCGCCCCTCCATACAGCGAAACCCGCTCCCAAAAAGAGCGGGTTTCTGCGTTTTTGCGTACAGATGCCCCCGGCGCGTCTCTATATTATCAGGCAGGCGTGCCCTGCCAGACAACATCAATTACTACCACTAAAACCAATTCCGGCGGGTCCAATCCCGTCAAAACAATATATTTGATGTCCAAAACCAACCATCTAACCATGAAACTGAGCGTCTTACTGCTCGCCGGCACCTTATTGGCCGGCAGCATCTCCCATGCGCAGTCTGTCTCCTACCAGTGGAAGACGGCCAATTCGGGCGGATATTCCTACAAATACGTCACCAACGATCCCGGTAAAGCCCGGTTCTATACCCTGAAAAACGGGTTGACGGTGGTGTTGTCTCCCAACGACAAGGAGCCCGTCATCTACTACCGCCTGGCGGTCCGCGCAGGCAGTAACACCGATCCCAAGCACGCAACCGGCCTGGCGCACTACCTGGAGCACCTGCTCTTTAAGGGTACCGATAAGTTCGGCACCCAGGATTTCGCCAAAGAAAAGCCCCTGCTGGATAAGATCGGCGACCTGTACGAACAATACAATAAAACGACCGACCCCGCCAAACGCGCGGAGATCTACCGGGAGATCGACAAAACCTCCGGCGAGGCATCCAACTACTCCATCGCCAACGAGTACGACAAAATGATGACCGCCATGGGCGGCACCTCCACCAACGCCCACACCTGGTTCGAGAGGAAACGGTGTATAAGGAAGACTTCCCTGCCAACGCCACCGATAAATTCCTCGCTCTTCAGGCCGAACGCTTCCGCAATCCCATCTTCCGCATCTTCCATACCGAACTGGAAGCGGTGTATGAGGAAAAGAACCGCTCGCTCGACAACGACGGCAACAAACTGTACGAAGCCGTACTGCTCCGCCTGTTCCCTACCCACAACTACGGGCAACAGACTACCATCGGCACCATCGAGCACCTGAAAACCCTTCGCTGGTGGAGATCCGCAAGTATTACAATAAATACTACGTTCCCAATAACATGATCATCGCCATGGCAGGCGACCTGAATCCCGACGAGATGATCAAAAGATCGACGCCGCTTTCTCCTACATGAAAGCGCAGCCGGTGGAACTGTACAACCCTGCCCCGGAGAAGCCCCTGAAAGGCATCCAGGAAGTGGTGATCAACGGCCCCAGCGCCGAGAACGTCAACCTTTTCTACCGTGGTTTCGCGGAGAACACGCACGATGCGCTCATGCTCGACCTGATCTCCAGCATCCTGTCTAACGGAAAAGCCGGCCTTATCGACATCAACCTGAACAAACAGCAACAGGTGCTCCGCGCCGGCGCCGGCTACCAGCAGATGAAGGATTACGGCATCTTTTCCCTCAACGCCCAGCCCAAACAAGGCCAGACGCTGGAACAGGCGAAAGCCCTTCTGCTCGACCAGATCGACCTGCTGAAAAGGCAATTTCGACGAATCGCTCATCAAAGCCACCGTGGCCAACAGCAAGTTCAAGCTGCTGCAATCGTTCGAAGGAAATGAGTTCCGTGTAGAGGCGCTCACCAACGAATTCATCCTGAACCGCGGCGTGAAATGGGATAAATCCCTCGCCTTCAACGACGATATGGCGAAAGTGACGAAACAACAGGTAGTGGCCTTTGCCAACCGCTTCTTCGGCGATAACTACATCCTTGCCTACAAGCGCAAGGGCGAAGACAAATCCGTCGCCAAAGTGGAGAAGCCGCAGATCACCCCGGTGAAAACAAACTCCAACTCTACCTCGCCGTTCGCCAGGCAGATCATGACCATGCCGGTGGCACAGACCCAGCCTAAATTCCTGGACTATCAAAAAGACCTGAACTTCGGCAAATCCGGCATCGCGGAGGTCATCACCGTTGAGAATAAAGACAACAGCATCTTCCGCCTCACCTACCGCTTCGACGCCGGCTCCTGGAACAACCAGCTGCTGCCGTACGCAGCTCAGTACCTCAGCTACCTCGGCACAGATAAATACACTTCGGAAGAGATCAGCAAACAGTTCTACGACATCGCCTGCAGCTACGCCGTAACCGTGAGCAATGAGGAAACTTCCGTGACCGTTACTGGCCTGCAGGAGAACTACGACAAAGCCGTTGCCCTGGTAGAGCACGTGCTGGCCAACTGCACGCCGAACGAAAAAGCCCTCGCGGAACTGAAGAACACCATCATCAAGAACCGTGAGAACGCCAAGCTGAACAAAGGGAACATCCTGAACGGCCTGGTGAGCTATGCTCAATACGGCGCTTCCAACCCGTTCAACTACACCCTGTCCAACGACCAGGTGAAAGCCATCCGGTCCGGCGAGCTGATCAGCCTGCTGCATAACCTTTCCGGCACACAGCATACCATCACCTATTACGGACCGCAGAACCTGCAGGCGTTCACTGCCGGCATCGGCAAGCTGCACAAGGTACCTACCGCATTCGCTTCGGTTGCACCCGCCAAACAGTTCAATTACAGCAACCAAACCGGACAGGTTTATTTCGCAGACTACGACATGGTACAGGCGGAAGTTCGCTGGACGCGCAATGCCGGTCCTTACGACGCCGCACAGATAGCCAAAGTAAACCTGTTCAACAGCTACTTCGGCGGCGGCATGGGCAGCGTGGTATTCCAGACCATCCGCGAATCCAAAGCCCTGGCCTACTCCTGCTTCGCGGGATATGCATCTCCTGACAAGAACACGAAGCAATACACCATGAATGCTTACGTGGGAACGCAGGCAGACAAGATGAACGACGCCGTGACAGGCATGAACGAACTGCTGAACAACATGCCCGAATCCCGCGAGCCGTTCGCAGCCGCGAAAGAGAACACCCTGAACGTGATCGAGACCAGCCGCATTACGCAATACGGTATCATCCAGAGCTATTTCGCCAACAAGAAACTGGGCCTGAACTATGACGTCCGCAAGGATGAATACAATGGCCTGAAGCAACTTGGGTTCGCAGACATCAAAGCCTTCCATGAGCAGAACGTTGCGAATAAGTCTTACAACTATTGCATCGTGGGGTCGGAGAAGAATGTGAAGAATGAAGACCTGAAGAAGTATGGGAATGTGAACCAGGTGAGCCTGGAGCAGATATTCGGGTTTTAATACCTTTGATATTACGTAAAATTGCCGGAGCCCTGTATAGGGCTCCGGCAATTCTATTTTCGGGAGTTGGTATCTGCGCGTAAGATAAGCACCCAATCATTGTTCAGTCCCGTAACAGGCGGCGTTATCCGGATGATCCCGCGCTGCAGGGCGCCTGCGGGGAAAGTGCTTTTCCGTCTTTCGGGTTAAACCATTCCGCCTTGAAAGCTGCAGGCTTTAAAGATTCCGTATCGATCTCCAATTCCTTTCCGACAGGCATGTACACCGCCACCAGCGTTCCGGCTTCATTCCGGAAAGCTTCCATATGATCCGCTCTTTCCTTTCCATTGTTGAGCAGGAGGGAATTGTCGGGGATGCGGCCCGTATTGCCCAGGCGCTTCATCAGTCCTGCAAGTATCCCTGCCTGGTAGGCGCCGGGCCTGTCCAACGCATTAACCCATCCCCTGTCGGGGTAATTGATAGCGGCTTCCCGGTCGCCCATGAACTGCCAGACTGCATGGTGACCATAAGTGACCCCGCAGGCCCCTGCGAAAACGGAACGGTATAATTGCTTGCGCACGTCATAATCGCGGAAGTACCCGTTATCGGGATTCCACTTGGGCCAGGGGCTCACGGGATGGTCTTCGTAATTGGGCTCGGCATCCAGCGTGGGTTTCGCGGGTTGGAGCGACCGGTCTTTTGCACGAATTCCCAGTTGGCCACATCATGCCCGTTGCCATGCCCGCTTTGAAACATATTGATGTTCAGCCAGGGCTCCTGGTGCAGCCATTGGGAGCTGGAGCTGCCGCCGGATGGGTGATAGGCGATCAGCACATGGTCCCCGGCGCCGGCGCGGATGCCTTTAGCCATTTGCCTCCAGATGGGGCGCCAGTCCTGTTCGTCCTGCATGGCCGGGCGGTCGCCGCCCAATATCCAGATGAGATGGGTGCTGTTTTTATAGCGATCGCCGATCCACCTGCCATATGCATATGCCTTAATGCTGTCGAACACTACAGGCCCCGTCCCCAAAGTTGCGTCACTTTATCTCCCCAGGTGGGCAATAAGCCAACATACAAACCCCGTTCTTTCGCCCATCCGATGGTGCTGTCTACCAGTTGGAAGTAGCCCTCATTGGGTCTGGAGGGGTCCAGGTCGCGGAAGGGCGTCTGGCCGTAGCGGTTAGGGGTTTTGAGGCCATCCATTTCCGCCAGCACCACCGCTTGTATGACAGTGAACCCCTTCGCAGCGCGGTTATCCAGGTAATAGCGGATCTGTGGCCCATCCAGGCGGTGAAAGAGTTCCCAGGCCGTATCTCCCAACCAGAAGAACGGCTCTCCGCCCCCATGAACAAGGCAGCGCCCGTCCGGGCTGATCTTCAGACGGCCGGTTGCAGTTTGCCGCTGAGCGGATGCCGTAAGTTGGGAAAGCAGAAAAAGGAATACAATTCCGTGTCGCATAGGCGTGGATCTAAAAATTGACGTTGTGCGTGTTCTTATTCTCACTCATGACGAAAGTGCTGTGCGTGCTGCCGATGCTCGTTACAGAGCCGAGCTTGTTGAACACGAAATCCTGGTAATGCTTCATGTCCCTGGCGTATACTTTCAGGAGGAAGTCGTAATCCCCGAGATGTTATAGCATTCCACCACCTCATCCAGCCGCATGATGTCTGACACGAACTGATGGCCGATGGTCTTATCGTGTTGTTTGAGCCGGATATTGCAGAAGATGATCAGCCCATGGTTCAGCTTTTCCGCGTCCAGCAGGGCGATATACCCTTTGATATACCCTGCCGCTTCCAGCCGCTTCACCCGTTCGAAAACAGGCGAAGGCGAGAGGTTTACTTTGCTGCGAGGTCTTTAGTAGTGATCTTGGCATCCGCAGCCAGGAGCCTTAGTAATTGCAGATCAGTCTGATCTAATGTCTCTTCCATAGAATAATTTCCTTTTACGACAGCATAAAACAGCCCATATCAGCCGTTTTATCTCCTATATCATCCAAATATAGTTTTTTACACTTCATTTTTACAATTCTGCCATCTTTTCATTGCATTCCATAGCTTTGTACAACATTTAGCACCCCTGCAGAACGCTGAATCCACCAGAATTTACTTTTTATAACCGACCGCCAGTCCCGGGCAAAGCGCAATCTTTTACCGGTAAGGCACCGGCGTGCCCAAGCGGCAGCCCCTTTGAAAACTGTTCATTAAAATCCTTGAATTGAGATGCTCACGCAAAACCTCGGCTACCCTCGTATCGGTGGCCAACGACAACTGAAAAAGCCTGCGAATCTTTCTGGTCCGGCAAGATAAGCCTGGAAGAACTGCACCAGGCTGGCCGCTCCATCCGGGATGCCAACTGGCTGACCCAACTGGAGGCCGGCATCGACCTCATCCCCTGCAACGACTTCAGCTATTACGACCAGGTCCTGGATACCACCCTGCTGCTTGGCGCGGCGCCCCAACGCTACGCGCCCGTTTCACAGGTAACCGGCAACACGGAAACCGATGTATACTTCGCCATGGCCAGGGCTACCAGCGCGATGGCCTGGACATCACCGCCATGGAAATGACCAAGTGGATGGATACCAACTACCACTACATCGTCCCCGAATTCACGGCCGGGCAAACCTTCCGGCTGACGTCCGATACAATCTTCAAGGAATACGCCGCCGCAAGAGAATTGCTGGGCGACAGGGCCAAGCCAGTGCTGACAGGCCCTGTCAGTTATCTGCTGGCAGGCAAAGAAAAGGAAGCGGGCTTTGAGCGAATAGACCTGATACGTAAACTGGTACCCGTATACGTAGAAATCCTCCAACGCCTGCGGCAACAGGGCGCCCGCTGGATACAACTGGATGAGCCCTGCCTTGCGCTCGACCTCTCCCCCAAAGACAAAGCCGCTTTCGAATATGCCTATAACGCCATTGCGGAGCAGGTAGCCGGTGTAGAGATCCTCATCGCGACTTATTTCGAAGGGTTGCTGGACAACACGGCGCTGGCCGTCAACCTCCCGGTAGCAGCCCTGCACATCGACCTGGTACGTGCGCCGGAACAGCTGAACGAAGTACTGGCGGCGATCCCCGATACACTGCAGCTCTCACTTGGTGTGGTAGACGGTCGTAATGTCTGGAAGAACGATTACAGTCAATCGCTGGCGCTGATTCAGAAGGCGGCAGACCGGCTTGGCAAAAACAGGATATTTATCGCTCCTCGTGCTCACTGCTGCATAGTCCCATAGACCTCGGGCCCGAAACCGCCATTGACCCGGAGATCAAAAACTGGATGGCCTTCGCTAAACAGAAGCTTTATGAGGTAACCGAACTGAAGCAGATCGCGGAGGGGAATTCCGCTTTGCTGGACGCCAATCAAAACGCAATGGAAAGCAGGCGCACCTCCGGAAAAGTACATAAACCCGAAGTCAAGCAGCGGGTGGCGGCCATTACAGATGCCGATGCTGCCCGGAACAGTCCCTTTCCGGTACGGCAACAGCTGCACAGGGAACGCTTCAGGTTGCCCTTATTCCCTACAACGACCATCGGCTCCTTCCCGCAAACGGATGATATCCGCCAGCTACGTGCACAGCTCAAAAAAGGTGCGCTGACACAGGCACAATATGAAAAGGCAATCGAAGACGCAACGGTGGAAGTGATCCGCTGGCAGGAGGCCCTTGGCATCGACGTACTGGTGCACGGCGAGTTTGAGCGGAATGATATGGTGGAGTATTTCGGGAGCAACTGGATGGCTTTCTCTTTACCCAAAACGGATGGGTACAGAGCTATGGCAGCCGCTGCGTGAAACCGCCGGTGATTTATGGCGACGTAAGCCGCACGGGAGACATGACCGTCCGCTGGACCACCTTCGCCGCCCGGCAGACCGACAAACTCATGAAGGGCATGCTGACCGGCCCGGTAACCATCCTGCAATGGTCTTTCGTGCGCGACGATCAGCCACGCTCCGTCACCACCAACCAGATTGCCCTGGCTATACGGGATGAGGTACTGGCCCTGGAAAAGGCCGGTATCGGCATCGTTCAGATCGACGAAGCGGCCATCCGCGAAGGGCTGCCCCTCCGCAAGGCAAAGCGCCCGCAATACCTGGACTGGGCCGTAAAGGCTTTCCGGGTGACGGCCAGCGGCGTGCAGGACCAGACACAGATCCATACACATATGTGCTACAGCGAGTTCAATGACATTATCGAACACATTGCCGCCATGGATGCGGATGTGATCACCATTGAGACCTCCCGCTCCCAGATGGAATTGCTGCATGCCTTTGCGCATTTCAGGTACCCCAACGAGATCGGGCCGGGTGTCTACGACATCCACTCGCCCCGTGTCCCCGGCAAAGAAGAGATGGTGGAACTGCTGATAAAGGCGGCAGACCTCCTGCCTGCCCACCATCTGTGGGTAAATCCGGATTGCGGCCTGAAGACCCGCAAATGGCCGGAAACCAAAGCCGCCCTGGAGAACATGGTCCTTGCGGCGCGCGAGGCACGGGAACGGATCACCGTAACAAATACTATTTAGCCTTCCTTGATAAATCAGGCTGCGGATTTTCGATATCCGCAGCTATATTTGCATGTTCGGGAAAATAGCCACCCTTTATAATGTTCGGGAGATGGCAGGCTTCTTTGATATATCACCTTTAGACTATGTTCCTCCAAAAGATCAAATCCGGCGCATCCGGCATCGTATTATACGGCATTACACCTCCCAAGGCTGAAACTACGCCTGAAAGAGTAGCTGAGATTGCGGAAAAGACGCTGCAAAGGCTTATTCCGCTCGACATTGACGCACTGATCGTCTATGACGTGCAGGATGAATCCGCCCGCACGCAGGTAGAAAGGCCCTTCCCTTTCCTGAATGCGCACGATCCTTTCTGGTTCGCCAGCAATCACCTCCGTGACCTGGATATCCCCAAGATCATCTACCGCCCTGCGGGTAAATACAGCGAAGCTGAGCTGTCGGCCTGGTTGCAGGATCTGCAGAACGAGAAGTTCCATCCCGTATTCGTCGGCATCCCGGCCCCGGACTATCCCGTTAAAACGACCTTGCCGGAAGCCTACCGCATCTGGAAGCAGCATGAGCAGACTTCGGTAGTAGGCGCCGTAACGATTCCCGAAAGGCACGCGGTACTGAACGACGAAGACGTACGCATCCTCGACAAGGCGGCCTGCGGCGTATCCTACTTCGTTTCGCAATGCGTCTTCAACCTGGAGTATGCTAAAAAGTAGTGGCGGATCTTTGCCGTACCTGCGAAGGAAAACAAGTCTCCCCTCCCACCATCATTTTTACCCTCACCGCCTGCGGATCGGAGAAAACCCTCCGCTTCATGGACTGGCTGGGCATCCATGTACCCGAAGCCTTGCAGGATGATTTCCGGAACGCGGATAATATGCTGGACAAGTCGGTGCAGGTCTGCCTGGACATCGCTGCAGAACTGACCGATTATTGCTCCGCGCACCGCATCCCCTTCGGTTTCAATATTGAAAGCGTCGCCATCCGTAAGGAAGAGATTGAAGCTTCGATCTATATGGTGAACACTATTGGAGCAATGCTTTCGGAGAAAGGGATCCGTAAAGGGGCGGCAATTCCGGCCATCTGATTATTTTATTGGGAAGAAATATGCAAAAGGCCTCCGTAAAGGGAGGCCTTTGTAATTTACCGGTCTCCCGTCCGACTTTTATTATCTTTAGACCACATGGGTTTATCAGCCGCAATATCCACCGCATGAAAACATTTCCAAGTCTCCTCATTATCCTCGCCTCCCTGGGCCCCGGCCTTCCCTCTTCCGCCGCAGACACCACCATCACCGTTACCAAACGGTACCTCAACCTCCCCGTCTCCCATCAAACCGGCAGGTCTATCATGACCTTCAAAGTAAAAGGCGAAGAAGACCGCAGCTTCCGCATCCGCCTCAGCGCCACGCCGGATTATTGGGTCTTCGTTGACGCAGGCGCCTGGAAAGGTAAATCGCTGCAGATACAGTTCGACGGTGATAAAGATGGATTGGGAAAGATCTACCAGGACGACCGTATCGCCGGCCAGGACTCCCTTTACCAGGAGCATCGCCGGCCGCAATATCATTTCTCCACCCGCCGGGGATGGATCAACGACCCCAATGGCATGGTGTATTATGAAGGAGAATATCACCTCTTCTATCAGCATAATCCCTACGAGCGCGAATGGGAGAACATGTCCTGGGGCATGCCGTCAGCAAAGACATGATCCATTGGGAAGAACTGCCCGTTGCCCTTCACCCTGACCGCACCGGCACCATGTTCTCCGGATCGGCCGTTATCGACTACGACAACACCTCCGGATTCGGCAAGCCCGGTAAACCCGCTATGGTCGCATTATACACGGCAGACAACCCCGACCGCGAGGTGCAGTGCGTCGCATATAGTCTTGACAAAGGCCGTACCTGGACCAAATACGCCCGCAATCCCGTGATCGACTCGAAAGAAAAATGGAACAGTAAAGACACCCGCGATCCCCGCGTGTTCTGGTACGCGCCATCCAAACACTGGGTAATGGTGCTGAATGAACGCGACGGTCACTCCATATACACCTCCGCCAACCTAAAGGAATGGGCCTACCAAAGCCACGTAACCGGCTTCTGGGAATGCCCGGACTTGTTCGAGCTACCCGTTGACGGTAACCCCAATATCAAAAAGTGGGTGATGTACGGCGCGTCGAATACCTACATGATAGGCAGCTTCGACGGCAAGACCTTTGTACCGGAACATGGCAAATACTATTTTTCCGCCGGCTCCATATACGCGGCGCAAACCTTCAGTAATATTCCCGAAGCAGACGGCCGGCGCATCCAGATCGGATGGGGCCGCATCAACCAGCAAGGTATGCCATTCAACAACATGATGCTCCTGCCCACGGAGCTCACCCTTCGCACGACCAAAGACGGCCCGCGCCTGTATAGCTACCCGGTGAAGGAAGTCACGAAACTCCTTGAGCCGGCTACCAAATGGACGAACCTCTCCGCCGGCGAGGCCAGCCGCCGTCTGCAGGACTATAACACAGCAGACAAACTTTACATTAAAGCCACCATCCGCCTTTCCCACGCAACCGACGCGGGCCTCAGCCTGCATGGGCAGCGGCTGCTCAGTTACGACATGAATTTCAATATGCTCAACGGCATGTTCTATTCCCCGCAAGACCCTACCAGCATGTCGCTTACCGCCGAGATCTGGCTAGACCGATCCTCCGTAGAAGTATTCATCGATGGCGGCGCTTTCTCTCACTCTGCAGAACGCAAGGCGGACAGCAGGAACGCGGATGGCTTCCGGTTCTGGGGAATAACATCACGGTCACATCACTGGAAGTAGCGCGGGTGAAAGGGATCTGGAATAAATAAAGCTAGTCTCTCATCCTTACCTTCATATCCCTTTCCAGGTTCACGTAAGCATCATTGCCAACGTCGAACACTACCTTGTTGATGGTACCGTTCTTAAACGCGAATTTGTTCCCATACTGCCGGCTCACAGCATCTCCGCTGTCATACCCAATGCAGAGGCCTTCTCCGGTCAGCGCGTAGTGGCCTGATTGTGTTCGGATGGATGCTTCTGCAACTGCTTTCCCGTCGATATAGAGTCTCACCTTACCCAGCGCTTCCAGCTTTTCCGATATTTTCTCTTTCACGAACTCCACGCCGATCAGGTGGTTGCCGGATGAAGGAGGGCTGCGGAAATATGTTGTTCGGGCGGAATGCCGAGGAAGTTGTATACGAAATGTACCTTCCCGTCTTTACAGAACAGGGAATAACCGCCAAAGCGGGAGCCCTGGGCAACGAGCACCCCGGTGCTGTTTGTGCTGGTCGTCACATCGGTCACGAACTTGAATGACCGCCCCAGTGTAGGCGCGGCAGTTGCTTCGGGCACTTCGGTAGTACCGGGGTAATAGGTGTAACGGCCGTCCGGAGGTACGGCTTTATGGAACTCCAGTTTATGAATGGTGGCTACATCTACATCCTGCAGCGGAAGAACGTTGTTCTTCTTTGCTTCTTCCATCCACAGGTTCTGCATCTCCTTTAGCTTTTCGGGATGTTTGGCGGCCAGGTCTTCGGATTGAGAGCGGTCTGCATCTGTATGGAACAGTTGCCAGACGTCTTTATCGAAATGCCCGATATTGGAAGGCATAGGGCCGTGTATGGTGGAGGCCATCCATCCTTCTTTCCATATCCCGCGGCTGCCTACCATTTCAAAATACTGTACTTTCTTTTGAGTAGGCGCGTTTTTGTTTTCGAAACTGGATACCATAGAGACGCCAGCAAGCGGCGTTTGTTTGATGCCATCCACTACATCAGGCATTGGTATACCGCAGATCTCCAGGATGGTCGGTACAATATCCGTGCAATGATAATACTGATCCCTCAGTTCGCCGCGGGCTTTGATGCCCTTCGGCCAGGAGATCACCAGCGGGTCGCAGGTACCGCCGCTGAAGCCGCTGTAGCGTTTGAACATCTTGTAAGGCGTCGAAAACGCTACTGCCCATCCGGTCGGATAGTGGTTATAGGTTTCCGGAGAACCGAGCTTCTCCAGCATCGCCATGTTTTGTTTGATATCGTCGGGATACCCGTTAAAGAAGTTATTCTCGTTAACAGAACCGTTAGGGCTTCCCTCTCCTGAAGCGCCGTTATCTGCCGCATACAGCACTACGGTATTCTCCAATTGTCCGGACTGCTCCAGGTAATCGATCACCCTCCCGACCTGCGCGTCCGTATATTCGCTGTATCCCGCGAACACTTCCGCCATCCGGGAAAACAGGCGCTTTTCATCGGCGCTCAGGGTATTCCATGGCCTTACCATATCGCCCGGTGAGAAGGTGCCTTTCGGCATGGGGTTAATGGGGTCAACTTTGTCCCTTTCGGCAGGATCCCCTTTTCGATCATCCGGGCCAATACCCATTCGCGATACGCATCATATCCTTCGTCGAACTTGCCTTTGTATCTGGCGATGTATTCTTCCGGCGCATGATGCGGCGCATGGTTGGCGCCGGGGCAGTACCACATGTACCAGGGTTTATCGGGATCGGTCTGCTTCGAGTCGCGAATATATTGGATCGCCTTGTCTGCCAGATCCTTTGCCAGGTGATACCCTTCTTCCGGCAATGCGGGCTGATCTATGAAGTGATTGTCTTCTATGAGGATGGATACCATTGATTGGTTTCCCCGCCGATAAAGCCGTAAAACGGTCAAACCCCAGCCCTAAAGGCCAGTTCTCCTTGGTAGCGCCCATCCCGAAGGCATCCACGGGCACATTGTGGTTCTTCCCGATCCAGAATGTAGACCATCCCGCCTTGCGGAGAAGCGTAGCAATAGTCGCGTTGGATTGGGGATATGGCCGCTATAGCCCGCAAACCCGACGGCAGACTCCGCTATGGATCCGAACCCGTTCTGGTGATGGTTGCGACCCGTCAACAGCGTAGACCGCGTGGGTGAACACACGGATGTCGTATGCCATTGGGTATATGTCAGCCCGTTCTTTGCCAGGCGGTCCAGCGTAGGCATGTTCACTTTGCCGCCATAGGCTGACCAGGTAGCCTGACCGGTATCGTCGTACAGGATAAAGAGAACGTTAGGCGCACCCTTGGGGGCTTTCTTATAAAGGAAGGCGTCCCAGTCGGGCTTAGAATCCCGGACGTCTAGCTGAACGTTTCCCTGGAAGGGACGCTGCTGCGCAAATGCCTGCGTGGCGGTCAAACACGATAATAGCAATACAGACAACTTACGAGGTAACATAGTGATGGATTTTTGGTTACATAAACGGAGGATATTGACGCAATAATTGTATCAGACAGCCAGGCGTGCCTGGCTGCGATCGCTTGTTGTTGCCTTGTTCGATTGGATTGCTAACTGAATGCCCGGGAGATGGATCGGGTCGTATCAAATATAACATCAGACGTTGAGGGATTGTTGCAAAAGGAAGCGCCTGCATGCGGGCGCTTCCTTTGCTGTCTTATGTCGGGTTTTCAAATGCTATTGTCCCATCAGCGCCCTCCTGGCTTCCGCTTCGAGGTTTTCATACGGCTTGCCTTCCACCGTAACGCCTACCAGCTGAATAGTGCCTCCTTTAAAGGTACCGGGCGTTTTATACAATCCGCTCACCGCGTCTCCACTATCAAAGCCGACGCAGAGGCCATCGCCCGACAGGGTGAATTTCGCGGGTTGGGTTTTCATCGGCCCTTCGGCAACCACCTTATCGTCGATATACAGTTTAGCTTTCCCGTTGGTTTCCCCATACTGCCCGGCGCTTTCCTTGATGAATTCCATCCCCAGCGTGTATTTGCCCGGCGAGAGCGTTGTATTCGACACCAGCTGCTGTTCCGTTATACCCAGGAAGTTGTATACGTAATACAGTTTCCTGTCTTTGATGAACAGGGCATGCCCGCCGAACCGGGAGCCATGCGCGAAGATGACGCCCGAAGCATCCGGACTGGTAATTTCCACATTGGCGAGGATCTTGTAATTCCGCCCCCTCACATTCACGGCTACGCCTTCCGGCACGGGAGATGTGTTGGGATAGTAGAGGTACCGGTCGCGCGCGGGCTCGTCTGCCGGCCGTTCGATGGTGAGTATCTGTGCCGCGCCGCGGTCATCCAGCGGCAGCACTTTGTTTTTCTCGGCTTCTTCGAACCAGGCGTCTATCAGTTCTTTCAGTTTCGCGGGGTTCTCCTTTGCAAGGTTTTTCGATTCTGAACGGTCTTCGGCTACGTTGTAGAGTTCCCATTCGTCTTTGTCGAAGTTGCCTTTATTGGTAAGCGGCGCGTGTATCGCCGCTGCTTTCCAGCCGTCTTTCCAGATGCCCCTCGTTCCCAGCATGGCATAGTATTGCACTTTCTTTTGGGTGGGCCCGTCTGGCGCGGCATCGAAGGAATACTTCATGGATACGCCCGACAGGGGTATTGCTTCACGCCGCGATATACGTCCGGCATCTGGAGGCCGCATAATTCGAGAATGGTCGGAACGATGTCTACCGCATGGTGATATTGGTGGCGGAGCTCACCCTTGGCCTTTATGCCTTTGGGCCAGGATATCACGAGCGGATCATTGGTGCCGCCTGCGTATTCCGCATACCGCTTAAACATCTTGAAAGGCGCGGAGAATGCGGCCGCCCATCCGGTCGGATAGTGGTTATAAGTATCCGGCCCGCCAAGCACATTCATGTATTTGAGGTTCTCAGCCAGTTCGTCGGGATAGCCGTTGAAGAATTTGTTTTCATTCACGGAGCCATTGGGGCTGCCTTCGCCCGATGCGCCATTGTCTGCCGCGTAGATCACGATCGTATTCTCCAGCTGTCCTGTTTCTTCCAGGTAATCTATGATCCTGCCTACCTGTGCATCGGTGTATTCGGAGAAACCCGCATATACTTCCGCCATGCGGGAGAACAGCTTCTTCTCATCGGCTGAAAGCTCGTTCCATGGCCGAACATAGTCGGCCGGGTTGGCTACGCTCTCCGGCAAGAAATTCAGTTTGGTAAGCTCGGTATTTTTGGGAAGGATGCCTTTCTCGATCATCTTTTTCACGACCCATTCCCGGTAGGCATCGTATCCGTCATCGAACTTTCCTTTGTATTTATCGATATACTCTTTCGGTGCATGGTGCGGGGCATGGTTAGCGCCGGGGCACCACCACATGTACCAGGGTTTGGATGGGTTGGTAGCGTTCTTGTTGCGCAGCATTTCGATGGCCCTGTCTGCCAGGTCTTTTGACAGGTGATACCCTTCTTCCGGGCTATATGGCTGATCTATGAAGTGATTGTCTTCTACCAGGTCGGGGTACCATTGATTCGTTTCCCCGCCAGGAACCCATAGAACCGGTCGAATCCCAGCTGAACGGGCCATTGCGCACGGCTGGCGCCTGGCGCCACTTCCTGCTCCGGAACGTTGTGATCCTTACCGATCCAGAAAGTCGCCCAGCCATTATCCTGCAGTATCTGCGCCATGGATGCGCATGCTTTGGGGATCATGGCGCTGGTGCCGGGGAATCCGTTCGCCGTTTCCGTGATGGACGCCATGCCGTTTAGGTGGTGGTTTCTGCCAGTCAACAGGCACGACCTGGTCGGTGAGCATAGCGCCGTGGTGTGCCATTGGGTGTAGGTGAGGCCGTTGGCGGCGAGCCGGTCCATTGTCGGCATATTGATCCGGCCGCCGTAGGGCGACCATGCCGCCAGGCCGGTATCGTCGTACAGGATAAACAGGACATTAGGCGACCCTTTAGGCGCCGCTTTACGGGTATAAGGGCCCCAATCCGCTTCGGAGTCCCGTACGTCCAGTTTGATTACGCCCCTGAACTGGGTGGTATCGTCAGACCCGCCTTTCTTTCCTGATTGCGTATTACAGCTTTGGGATACCACTGCCAACGCGAGGCATATGAGCCAAGAATTTCGGACAAAACTTCTCATCATCTTGCTGGTTTTGAGTGAAATGAAAAATCATAAGTCATACTACCTGGTTGCCCAGACGAGTCAGTAAAAGGCATATATAAGCCGTCCCCTTGGGGAATGCACATGCGACATCCGGCAGTTTTGATGAGAGGAATCTTGTACGCCTGAGGGAAGAGATTACTGGTGGTTAGTAGGGATAACAACGGGGAGGAGTTTTTGTTCACAATAAGCCTGATCCTTCGGCCATCCTTCGGCGAAGATTCGTCAAACCCTTGCCAGCGCCGAACACCGCCGAAGGATGGCCGAAGGATTGCCGAAGGATCGCCGGAGCTGCCTAAAACAGCGGACAAATCTTAAATTTTATCGCAATATGAAACCCCAAAAAGCATTTCATCACCACTCCTAATACATTACGTCACCACTTCAAGAGAGTCACATCACATAATTCTCAAACGGATTGTTCTTCCGGATACATTTGTATTACTGATCGCCAAAAAGAAGCACCGCTTAGGCATACGGGGAGTAGCGGCTCCGGAAACCTCCTTCTGGATTGGCATCGGTCATTAAGCAACATTTTTAATCACACTTTTAAAAAAACAAATACAATGGCTATTATAAATGAAAACCTCCTTGTAAAAGGAGCACGCGGTAACGTAGCAAAACAATTCGTTTACCGCACACACGGGAACAATACCATTATCGCTAAAATGCCGCGTATTAACGAGCGGGCATCGGAAGAACAGCTAAACAGGCGCGAGCTATTTGCATCCGCGACCATGTATGCGCAGGGCGCAGTTAAAAATGCAGAACTGAAAAAAGCATATCAGCAAAAAGCGCCTCCGGGGCAAAACTCGTACAACATGGCGGTACGCGACTTCCTGAAAGCCCCTGTAGTCAAGCGGATCAATACAGATGCGTATGAGCGCACGGTCGGTTCAACGATCGCTGTTAAAGCGAAAGACGACTTCAGGGTTGCCTCGGTGAAAGTGAGCATCTTCCTTCACGCCTCGGGCGAACTGCTGGAAGAAGGTAACGCCGTCCCCGATCCGGTTAACCGGGAGCGATGGAGCTACACCGCCACCAGGGCCCCTGCGGCCGGGGAAGCGCTGATCATCATCGCCACGGCGACCGACATTCCGGGAATACGGATTCGATGGAAATTTTGGTACCGTAATTTTAAACCTTAACGCCGCTTCGACAGGAATGTCGGGGCGGCTTACTTTAAAATCCACCCCTATATTTGCACCTGACATGGAATTTCCCGGACATTACATACTGCCCGCCGCCAGCATCGCCAACCTCTCCCCGTACGACCTCCTCCGTTTCACCCGGAACGGGGCTTCTGAATCGGGGACGTTGTCTGCCATCTACCCGCTTTCGCTGGAGATCGATGCAGGCACGTTCACCAAGCAGCTGGACACCGTCTGGTTCCCGGACGTAACCGTGCGGCAGGCCGGCAATTCCATCGAAACCACCTGCACCTGCGGCGGCAACCCAACGGGGCTTTGCGAGCACCAGGCGGAAGTGATCTATGCCATCCTCCAAAGAAAACCCTTCCGCACCTTCTTCGACGCCGCCCTTCGCCGCAATACCCTGCTGAAGACGGCCCGGGAATTCGGTCTGGAAGAAGAACCCGACCTCGACGGGTTCTTCCGGATCACCCACAAAGGGCAAGACATCCACATCGAGCGTATCCATAAAGCGCTCATCCCGGTAGACGAACGAACGCTGGGCGAGGAGCTCCTGCCACAGGAACATCCGCCGCTACAAAGCATAGCCAGGCCCTGGAAGGCCAGACCATCCTCGTCATAGACAAACACCGCCTGTACCAGCAACCCGTCTTCCAACTCATGCGGGCCGACGTAACGCAGACCGGGAAGATCAAAAACCCGGTAGAGAAAATCGACCCCATGCAGCTGCTCTGGGAAAGTCAGGACCCCTCCGTCATAAAATTCATCGCGGCCATCTCGGTCACCGCCCAGAAAGCCATCGAAATGGATAACCCGGCAGACCTGCAGGCACTCCGGCTCATCTTCGCCAATCCCATGCAGCTGGACGCCTACCAGCACGACCGCAGCATTTCCGAAACCGTTTCGGCCCGCTCGCTCACGCCCATAGCACTGGACATCCTCAAACCGGAGATCGCGCTGTCGGTCTTTAAAAAGGCGCCCTTTTATGAGATCAGGGGCAAGCTGCAATTCGACGATGTGGCGCTCCCGTTCGACAAAGTCACGCTTCTCCACCAGCACTTCATCTTCCACCGGCAAACCCTCTTTCTTATAGACAACCCGGACCTCACCCGCGTCATCCGGTTCTTCAAACGGAATAACGAGATATTGCTCGTCCACCCTTCGAAGTACGACGCGTTCATGCAGTCCGCCCTCCGGAAGCTGGAAGACCTCGTGCATATCGATTACAGCTACATAAAAGAAGCATCCCCGGCGCAGCTGAAAGAGCGGAACCACACCATCGAAAAGCTCGTATACGTCCGGCAGAACGGTCAGAACGGCAATTATATCTACTTCACGCCCGTGATAAAATACGGCGAAGTGGAAGTGCCTGTCTGGTCTCGAAAGCAGGTGACGGATACCGACCGTAACGGCAACGAATTCAAAATAAAGAGAGATACGGAACTGGAAGTAGCGCTGACCACCATCGTCATGAACCAGCACCCGGAATTCAAAGACCAGCTCGAAGCCACGGAATACTTCTGGCTGCATAAATCGAAGTTCCTGGACAACGACTGGTACCGGACGCATTCGAGTCCATACAAAAGGAAGGCGTGACGATCCTGGGTTTCAACGAACTACCCGGCAACCGCCGCAATCCGGACAAAGCCCGCATCAACATCGAGGTCAACAGCGGGATCGACTGGTTCAATGCCAGCGTGAAAGTTTCCTTTGGGAATAAAACGGCATCGCTCAAACAGCTCTACAAAGCCATCCGCAACAAAAGCAAGTTCGTGGAACTGGGCGACGGCACAACCGGCCTGCTCCCGGCAGAATGGGTACGCAGTATGGAGAAGTTCTTCCAGGCGGGAGAGATCGACGCGGAAGTCCTGAAATTCCCCAAAAGCAATTTCTCTGAAGTATCGGAACTGTTCGACAGCGAAGTCATCAGCCAGGAAGCGCAAACGGAGATCGCCGCGTATGGTCAGGCTTTCAGCCCGGATGCCCCCATTCCGCAGGTACCCGTTCCGGAAGGATTACGGACGGAACTGAGAGGTTACCAGCAGGAGGGGCTGAACTGGCTGAGCTTCCTGGACGGATTTAATTTCGGAGGATGCCTGGCGGATGATATGGGACTGGGCAAAACCGTACAGATCATCGCGTTCATGCTCTCGCAAAAGGAACGGCGCGGCAAGGCTACCCACCTCGTGGTGGCGCCAACCTCCCTGTTGTTCAACTGGCAGGAGGAGCTGCAACGCTTTGCACCCGGATTGTCTGTCTGCCTGCATTACGGCGGCAACCGCGTAAAAAGCGCGGAAGACCTGGGTAATTTCGATGTGGTGCTCACCAGCTACGGTACGCTCCTGTCCGACATTCCCTTCCTGAAGAAATTCACCTTTAGTTACGTATTCCTCGACGAATCGCAGGCGATCAAGAACCCCGGATCGGAACGGCACAAAGCGGCGCGGCTGCTGCACGCCCGCAACAGGATCGTTATAACAGGAACGCCTGTGGAGAATAATACGGTGGACCTATACGGACAGCTGTCCTTTGCCTGCCCGGGTTTATTAGGCAGCAGGCAATACTTCCGGGAGGTCTATTCCATCCCCATAGACAAATTCGGTTTCTCAAAGCGGGCAATGGAACTACAACGGAAAGTAAAGCCTTTCATCCTCCGCAGGACCAAAAAGCAGGTAGCGCGCGAGCTGCCGGAGAAGACGGAAATGGTGATTTATTGTGAGATGAATGCCGGACAACGGGCGGTTTACGACACCTATGAAAAGGAATTGCGGGAATACATCGCAGCATCCACTACGGAGGACCTCCACAAGAACCCCATGCATGTGCTGACGGGTCTCACGCGGCTGCGGCAGATCTGTAATTCGCCGGCATTGCTGAAAGAAGGGCATTCCGGAGATAACGCGGTAAAGGTCGAAGTGCTCATGGAGCAGATCGCCAACCAGTCGCCCGGCCATAAGATACTCGTGTTTTCACAGTTCACGGGCATGCTGGATCTTATCCAGGCCAAACTGGAACAGCAGCAGATCCCGTTCGAGTACCTCTCCGGCCAGACGCGCGACCGGGGCGCGAGGGTGCATAATTTCCAGACCAACGACGCCATCCGCGTCTTCCTCATCAGCCTGAAAGCCGGCGGCGTGGGGCTTAACCTTACCGAAGCCGATTATGTGTACATCATCGATCCCTGGTGGAACCCGGCGGCGGAGGATCAGGCGATCGACCGTACACACCGCATCGGTCAGCACAGGAACGTTGTGGCGGTACGCCTCATATGCTCCGGAACGATCGAAGAGAAGATCCGGACATTACAGGCGCGCAAGCAACAGCTGGCGCTGGATCTTGTGAAGACCGACGCCACCGTGCTGCAGCATTTATCCAAAGATGATTTACTGGAAATCTTATAAGGTTACCACTTCCACCCTTTCCTTTTATGACCGGGTTTCTGCGTTCCCTTACCGGCGCTTTTCGCGGGCCCGGCAGCATTTCCTTTTGCGGGAAGCGGGTTTCTTTCCGTCAGCAAACTTCTTATCAGGCCTGGAGGCAGCTTTACCCTTTTGAGTGGGAGCCGCGTTTTGCCCGGCAGCATGCTTCTTTTCCGGCTTAGCAGGCGTTCTGCCTTTTGAGGAGAAGCGGGCTTATTTCCAGTAGCATGCTTTTTCTCTGGTCTCGCAGCGCCCTTTGCGATGGCGGGCTTTTGACCGCTAACGGATGGTTTACCTGACCTGGGGGCATGCGCAGGCGCTTTGCCGTCTTCATCGCCTGTGGGTTTGAAGAAGGGCCTACCCGTCTTAGCGGCCGGTTTCTTTTTCTTAGGAGCACGGCCTTCACTTTCCGACCCGGCCACGCTTTCCTGGATAACAGCGACTTCCGCATCGCTGAGGTAGCGCCATTTGCCTACGGCCAGTTTATCCAGCTTCACGTTCATGATACGCACCCGTTGCAGGCCCGTCACGGCATAGCCGAGCGCTTCGCACATCCGGCGGATCTGGCGGTTGAGGCCCTGCGTGAGGGTGATGCGGAAGGTCTGGCGGCCTGTCATTTCCACTTTGCAGGGGAGCGTAGTGGTTTCGAGGATATGTACGCCGGAGGACATCTGCTTTACGAAAGCGGAATTGATGGGCTTGTTGACCCGTACGATGTATTCCTTTTCATGGTTATTGCCCGCCCGCAGGATCTTATTGATGATATCGCCGTCGTTGGTGAGGAAGATGAGGCCTTCGGAGTCTTTATCGAGGCGGCCGATGGGGAATATCCGCTTGGGGTGGCCCACGAAGCTGATGATATTATCCTTGATGTGGGTTTCGGTAGTGGTAGTGATGCCGATGGGCTTATTGAGGGCGAGATAGACACGCTTTTCCTTCTTCGCGGCAGTGATGATGCTCCCGTCTACTTCCACGACGTCTCCCGGCTTATACCGGTTCCCCAGCTGCGCGGGCTTGTCGTTCAGCAGCACCCGGCCCGAGGTAATGAGATTGTCGGCCTCGCGGCGGAGCAGTAGCCCGTATCGCTGATGAATTTGTTTAAACTGATGGATTGATCCAATGTATGTAAATGCTTTTTAAAGTGCACCCGCCTGCAAAAATCGGCATTTGTGCGGAAATAAGCGAATCAACGGCATTTTTAACCAAATTCACGTACAAATCTCCCGGACCGGCTCTATATAAGTAAAGGATACCGCATTTATTTAAAATCAACCAACTAAAGTATCATGAACGTAAGATTCTTAGGCATACTTATGCTGATAGGGAGCCTGTTCACCATCAACGCCACAGGCCAGTCTAACGGAGCTAAAAAGCCCCTGAAAGTGCTATTTGTAGGCTACGATCCTTCGAAACCCCTGCCCGAAATGGCCCGTTCGGCCCCGGGCATGATGACACAGGAAGGCTTCAAGGCGGAGTACCCCGTCCGCATGCCTGCATTCAAGGCATTGCTGAGCGAGTATTTCACGGAAGTGGCTACCATCGACTGCCGCGACTGGAAACCCTCCAGCTCCGACGCCTATGACGTGACTATTTTCGACTTCAAGCCCAATCCCCTGCCCAACCAGGACACCAGCCGGGCTAAAACGGCCAGGCCCAAGTACCTGCCCGACGACTTCTCCAAACCCGTGGTCTTCATCGCCAGCACCGCCCCTGAAATGGGAGAGGCCATCGGCCTGAAGCTCGACTGGCTCTGCCTCTGCCTGGACGCTGACGCGCACCACCTGAATACGAAGCACCCCATCTTTAAAGGCCCCTCAACAAGGTAACTCCTACAATGGTCACGAAAGACGCGCCCGAAGGACTGTTCCATTACACCACCGGCAAGAAGATCCCCAGGCAGATCCCCATGTGGACCGTACAGAACGAGGGTTACCTGACCGGCCGGAACGCCCGGGTAGGCATGGTTTCCCGCGGAACCGCTTCGCGGAAGGGCCGGATGCGGAAGTGATCTCCAGCGGCGTGTGCACTAAAGACGTGGGCGCGGTAGCGCTGGGACGCCATGGCAATTACTTCCTCTGGGGATTTGGCTCCTCGCCTGTTAAGATGACGGACGAAGCGAAGAAAGTGTTCGTCAACGCCGTGGCATATATCGAGCAGTTCGGCGGCAAACCGCCCATCACCCGGAAATACAACGACCGCATGGCTACGACAGACGATGTACGGAAATCGCCGGCTTCGCCACACAGAAAGCGTTCCAGTCGTCCTTAAAAGGCATCGAGGAATTCAACGCGCAAAACAAGAAAGAAAAAGCCCGTCTCGACGCCAAGAAAGCCGCCGGGCAGGCGCTCACTCCGGAAGAGGAATCCATGTTGCCTTACATCGGACACGAACAAAAACTGCCGACCTGGGAAAGCCATATGAAAGGATTGACCGGTAAGTATTTCGAAAAATTCGGTACGGACGCAAATGCCTTCCAGGCCTATATCAATAAAAATTTCGATTACATCTACTGCGACCCCAAAGCCTTCTTCACCTGGACGGTCGACGAAGACGTGGCACAGCTCGGCGTCTCCAACCACAGCATCAAACTGCTGGATACCTGCATCGACATGCTCAGGCGCAAAGACCGGGAAGACCTGGCGCTGAAGGTCCTCAAACGTTACACGGGAGAAGACTTCACAGCCGCCAACGAATGGAGCTCCTGGCTGTCTAAAAACCGTAAGAAGCTGTACTTCAGCGAAACGAACGGATATCGCTTTGTCATTAATACGTATAACTGATGCGCCAATTATTGATCTTGTGGATATTGATGCCAATGGCGGCCTTCTCCCAAAGTAAGTTCGACCAACAGATACAGCAGCAGGCCGCCGCGCTGAAATGCCCTGAACCCAGCCAGCACGCGCCCGTTACGGTGAACGCCACCGTTGTTGCAATGGCAGACAGCCTTGCCGTGATCATAAAAACCGAGCTCCTGTCCGGGTGGCACATCTATGCCTACGTTCCGGAGAACCAACCGTACATCCAGCTAGACCCGATCCTGGAGGCGCCGGCCACCCTGCGCAAAGCGGGCGGCTGGAGCAAATCGGCGCCCATGGCATCGGTAAACGACCCGGGCGTATTGATTTACGAAGACTCCGCCCTCTTTATCCAGAAGTTCGCCAGAACGGATCAAACACCGGGAAAGATCAAAGCGGGATTGTACTTCCAGTGTTGCGACATCAAGCAATGCCTGCCGCCGGATGAAAAGACGTTCCAGTTGACTTACTAATACGTTGTCATATGAAAAGATATTGGGAACGTATAGGCAAATGGGTGCTCAGCATTATCAAAGCCATGGAATAATGAAAAAAACCGCTCCGGATGGAGCGGTTTTTACTTTGTATGCATATCCGGTTAATCAAACGAGTTGCAGCTGCACCGCCATCTTTACCAGTGCCGCCACGTTCTTTGCCCCGAACTTCGCCAGCAGGCTTTTGCGGTGCGTATTAGCCGTGGGCAGGCTGATAAAGAGCCTTTCGGCGATTTCGGGATTGGTGAGGCCGTCGCATATCAAAATGAGTATTTCCTGTTCGCGCCTGGTGATGACAGGTTTGTCGGCCTCCCACTGCCGGAGGGTTTCGGCGGCTTCCAGGCAGAGGTACTCCCCGCCGGCCAGTACGATATCGATGGCTTCGAGGATTTCTTCTTTAGAGGCGTTCTTCAGCAGGTACCCGGAGGCGCCGCTGGAGAGCATATTCCGGATAACCGGTTGCTGGTCGTAGGTGCTGAGGCCGAGAACCTTCACTCCGGGGTACTTTTCCTTAACCTCCCTGCAAAGCGCCGTGCCCGGAAGATCGGGCAGGTTAATGTCCATGAGGATGAGGTCTGGCTGCTGAGCTTCCAGGAAGGCCAGGCAGGCGGCCGCGGTCATGGCGTGCCCCATCCAGTGGATGTCGCTTTCGTTTTGGAGCAGCGAGCGGATGCCTTCGATGACCATAAAGTGATCGTCGGTTATGAATATCTTCCGGGTCATGATAACGGGATTTCGATTAAAACGGAAGTGCCTTTGCCGGGCGCCGCGTTGATGTCTATCCTTCCTTCAACAGTTCTGCCCGGCTGCGGATGTTCCGCCAGCCCATGCCTCCGCTTTGAGACAGGCCAGCTACATCGAAGCCTTCGCCATCGTCTTCCACCGTAAGCTGCAATAAGTGTTCTTCTTTGGAGGCGTGCGCCTGTACGAGCAAGTTTGAAGCGCCGGCATGTTTGAGCGCGTTATTCGCCAGTTCCTGCACTACCCGGTATGCCGTAACGGAGAGATCCTGGCTGAAGGGGACCGTATCCATATCTATTGCCTGATAGGTCGCTTTCATGGAGCTGTTGCGGTTCAGATCCAGGCAGAATTCCTTTAGCGCGGTATTCAATCCAAACTGCAGCAATACTTCCGGCATCATGTTATGCGCTACGCGGCGCATTTCCTTTATGCTGCTGTTCAGCAGATCGATGCCCCGCTCGAAGGCCTGGGCGTTCTCCGGCGTCATGATGAGGTTCTCTTTCATATTGGAAAATGAGTGTTTGATCCCGCTGAGCATACCGCCGAGGCCGTCGTGCAGATCCTTTGCCAGGCGCGCCCTCTCCTGCTCTTCGCCTTTTAGTACTGCCGCTGTAGCTGCCAGCTGCTTTTCGGTCTCCAGTTCGGATATACGCTGGCGCTGCATGTTCTGCCGGTGTTTGTAAATACGGTATGTGAGGATGAGGATAATGAGCAGCGTGGCGGCGCCACCGATGAGGATATAATTCAGCGTATTCTTTTGGCGGATCTGCAAATGCTGCACATCCTTTTCCGCCTGGAGCCTTTTGATCTCATTATCCTTCCCGGCAACGCTGAAGCGCGTTTCCGTGACGGCGATCTTATCTTTCATTTCCTGGGAGGCCAGGCTGTCGGATAACTCCTTCGACTTTTGCAGGTAGCCGTTAGCGGTCTTGTAGTCGCCCTTTTGCCGTACCAGTCCGCCAGGTTGTTATAAGCATCCAACTCGCCGTCGCGGATCTGGTAAACCAGGGATTTTTCAAGGAGCTCATCGAGGTAGGGTTTTGCGGCGTCCAGATTGCCGGCGGCGATGAGCGTGGCGGCCAGTGGCTCCAGGGTTACGACCTGGTTGAGCTTATCATCGCTGGCGACCGTATACTCGTAAGCCTTTTTCAGATGTGCGATGGCCGCGGGTATTGCCCTTTATTCCGCAGCACGAGGCCCATATTCTGGTTAAAGAATACATTGGTGGCATAGGAATCCGCATCTTTCACGAGTGGCGCGATCCTGTTCAATACCCCTTCCGCGTCATCGAATCTCTTTTGATCGAGGAGGCGGGCCGTATAACCCAGGTTCCGCCGGATAATATTGATCGTATCGCGGGATTGCACGGCCGCTGCGATGGCCTTCTTATCATATTCCAATGCCCGTTCCGGCAACAGGAGAAAGGCATACATCATGGCGATGTTGCCGTAGGTGGAGGCCAGCACGCCGGGTTTATGCTGCTCGAAGATGCCTGCGGCTCTCATGAGGTGATCGATCGCCTGCTGGTAATCGGCCAACTTTGCATAGTCGCCCGCTACATTGTTATGCAACCACGCGAGATTAACCCGGGCCGCACTGCTCGTATCCGTTTCCAGGTAAGAGAAGGCCGTATCCGCATAAGCATTCGCCATCGCGACTTCTCCCCTGTCGGAATAGTAAGCCTGCATATGTACATATCCGGACTGAAGGCCCCGGCGGAAATTCTGCGATTTGCTGATGGCGATAGCCTCAGAAAGGTAAGGAAGCAGCCTGGCTGTGTTGCCATTCAATGATGCAACGGCATATTCGAGTATAAACCGCACTTTCTGGGTATCTGGCCGGGAATGGGCAAGCACCCGGCGCTCGAGGCTGTCGAGCTGGCGGTCTTGCCCCAGGATACGGCAGACAGCAATAACAGGGGTATCCAGACAGGCATGCTGTACAGGGTTGGAGTTACCAAAGAAATATGCTTACCCATAATGAAAGAATGGTATTGCTGTAAAGATAACAGATAATGCGACCCCGCGTTATCGTCCAAAAGCATGATTTTATCCGCGCCAAATGAAAAATCATCTTTTGGACGATTGTCTGACCTCCTTTTCTTGCCCAATTTTGTGGAGCAGCATAAACATTAACCTCATGATTAAGCACACCCTACTCCTCGCGGCTACCTTGTTGACTTACACAGGATCACAGGCCCAAATACTCAACAGGCTGAAGAATAAAGTCAATAATGCCGTCAACAACTCGATAGACAAGTCGGTTGACAAAGTGATCGATAAAACCGTACGGCAACCGATCGACAATACAGTTGATAAAGCCCTCACCACGCAGGCCTCTTCTCCCGGCCAGCCAGACAAAACAGGTCAGCCCGCCACTGCAGGGAACAAAACAGCGCCACCGGCAAAATCGGATACCAGGTCATTTACCGCAACCAGCTTCCCCGCCGGGGCCACCGTAGTAGACCGCCCTAACTTCCTCGCGACGGATCATCTCGACAACCTGTACGTAACCGACAGGAAGGCCTGGTGATCTTCCTGCCTGACGGCAGTATGAAAAGGTTCGGGTACAGCAGCGGCATTATCGCCCCCGCCGGCGGGCACATGTACACGACACAGGGAGGCACCATCCAGAAAATGACCTACGATGGCAAGGACGAACTGCAACTTACCTACTTCGCAGGCGACAAAAACTATAGCGGTTACGAAGACGGCGACCTCGCTGCCGCCAAGTTCAATAATATCATCAGCATGAAAGTGCTCGATAATGGAGACATCTATCTGGCCGACATCGCAGGGGCGCTCATCAAAAGATATGGCGGCATCCAAAACGAGAAGCTGGTGCTGGAAGAGGAAGTACCGGCAAAACTGAGAACAAACGGCAGCTGGGATTATTGGTGTATCATCCGCAAGATCAGCAACGGAAGGTCTCCACCCTGCAAAACAACCAGGGTCAGGTTCTGCTGCTCTGCATGACAGGCATGGATATCGACCGGGACGGAAATATCATTTACAGTGGCGGCGGGTTCAGTCGCGCCGTACGAAAACTCAACTTACAGACCAGGCAAATCAGCACCATCGCAGGAAAGCCATACAAAAGAGAATGGTGCCCTGTGTATGTGACGGGCGATACCAGCAAAGCGGAGCTCTTCGACCCAGGGTTCCCGCTGGCAGATGCTAAAGGCGACATTATTTATACGGACAACCGCAATCACCGTATCACCAAAATATCCAAAGGGAAAGTGAGCACACTGGCAGGGAACAATGTGATCCAGGAATGCGGGGCAAACATAGGCGGGCGGGCGCATGAAGGTCACCAGGACGGAAAAGCGGCCACGGCGCTGTTCAATTTCCCGAAGAGCATGGCGTACGACAGCAAAGGCAATCTCTATATCCTCGACAAGGAAAATGCCATCGTGCGCAAGCTGAGCCCGGAAGGCATAGTCACCAGCTTCACCCCGTTCGACCCCGCCAAAGCACGCATCAACAGGTAATCCATCATCACGAGAAGCGATAACCCCGTCAACTCATTATTAAATCCACACATACCATGAAACCGATATTCCTGCTGATCCTGCTACTGGGATCCTCAGCGTATGCGCAGAAGAAAACTGCCAGCGCGGAAAAAGCGCCTACGCAAAAGGAAATGCAACAGATGCTGAAAGATGCGCAGCGGATGATGGACGAGGCCACCCAGGATCTCGGCCCCGAAGAGAAAAAGATGATGAACGATGCCATGAAACAAGCCACGCAAATGGCGAAGGAAGGTAAAGTACCGCAGATGACCGCCAGCGCGGAGATCCCCTCAAAGCAAACTGCCATCCTTTCCGGCATCCCAAAGCTTTCCGGCGCGCAACAATACGCAGGCTACCTCGAATCACTCAGGTCCAAAGCCGCAAAGAAAGTTGACGCCGCGCTTATCTCGAAAGTTGAAGCGGCCGTTCAACGGGCGAAGGCGCAGCCCGTGGCCCTGAACAACCTCGCGCCTACGTTCTTCCTGCAGAAAAGCCCCGAATCGGCCGTTTACGCCGCCATCCGGACGGCCCAGCTGCAGGAGGAACCGTTGGCACAGAACAACCTCGGCGTCATCCTGCACCTCACCGGATACCCGCAATATGCGCTTCCCGTCCTCGAATACCTCAACAAACAATCTTCCACCCCTAATCTCCTTAACAACATCGGTCAGTGCTATCTCTTTTGGGAGATACGGAGTCCGCCCTGCGCTATTTCATGGGTTGCCTCCAGTCCGCGCCCACCCACGCCGAAGCCAACTGCGGTACGGCATTGATCAAAATCAACGAAGGCAAACCGGAAGAAGCAAAACCCTTTATCCAGCAGGCGGTGAAGCATGGATTCTCCGAAACGCTGGCGCAACTGTCCGAACAGAAAAAGATCGAGCTGGATCACAAGGCGCTGAAATGCGAAGTGCCTGAATACTTTAACCCAGAAAAATACAAACCGGTACCCGCGGCCACTAAGCTGGAAGAAGTGAAATCCGTACTTCGGCAACGCGATGAAATGAAAATAGTGCACGATACCTGGCAGACAAAAAGATTCAGGGTAGACGAAGTACAAGGCGCAAAAGTGGACAACATTACCATCATGCAGGCTGGCGCCCGGATACCCGGACTATTCCCCGGCGCACCCTTCGGCAGGAAAGCCATATTCATGGTTATGCAAAATGGGAAAGACCGGGCGGCCAGGGCATATAAAAACGCCATGGACTATAACACCGACGTAAAACCGCCTCCGACATGCATGATGCGCTCGAGGAAAGTATCAGCGACAGGACATCCGCGGAACAACCGGAGAATAGTTACGCATCTTGTAAGATCCAGGCGGAAGAAGTCAATAAGTACCTCCAAAAGTCAGCCGAGTTTTATGACCTCCAGGTACGCAGCACGGTGTTTGAACATTATGATGTGCTTAACCAGCAGCTGTACTGGTACCGCTTCCTGGTAGACGCCGAACATTACCAGATCGTCTTTACCATGAAGCCACCACGTTCTTCGATAACCTGATGAAATACGATAAATTCCAGCCGCTGGGCCGCCCGGATTTCGTGGTAACCAATTGCGAAAAGATCCTGCAAAACCCACCGAAGCCGGATACCGCATTGCTCAACCCTGATGCATCCTGCCCCGTGAAGGTGAAGATACCCCTGGCGCCGGCTCTTTTAAAATGGATTGCAAAGGCTGGGAGCTGGAAGGCGGCGAAGGCGCCGTGCTAGGTATCCAGAAGGATTATAAGACCGGGGAGTTCACCGTGGCCTTCGGCGTAGGCGCCAACCTGGAGCTGCCGGAAATCGGCGTGGGCGCTAAGGGACAAGCGTTCTTCAAGTTCGATGGCAACTTCTCCCCATCGACTGCGGCATGATCATGGAAGCAGGAGGTGAAGCCGCGGCAGGGCCAATTATGATCGCGGAAGAGAAAGTGAACGTCACTATGGGTATGACCAGCGGCATCAAGGTAGGCGGCGCGCATGCCGGTAAGGAGCTCAATATCTTCGAATACGACCCGGCTAAATAGTTATTATGAGATCCATTTTACCAAACGGCATGCCGGCAATGACAATATCCTGAACTTGGAATGATTAGCATCTGGATTTGGCGGTAAATGACGCTCACAAGTGTCTTATCAGCAAGCCTAAAAATAATTGCCTGTGGCCCAAAAACTATTAGCCGTACTGTTGACGCTTGCGCTGGTCCGAACGGGATCCTTCGCGCAAACGCCTCCTCCTTACACCTTCGGCTTTATTCCCGCTTCCATAGAAGAAATAGACGTATCATTCCCCTTGTGAAAAAATGGCACCTGGAAGGCGAAGTAGACCTCCAGCTGGTGACCCAGGGATCCTATGATACGGGCAATCCTTCGCTTACGCACAACGCTTCGTGGTGCGGCCTTGATCAGCTATTCCGGGCTGAAGAATGCCAAGATCTGGCTGGGATATGCCCGAAATAAGAAGTATGAGATCAAGGAGGCGGGTAATTACGAGACGCTGGAAAGGCGCTTCATCCTCATGGGATCCTTCGCACAAAAATGCCCAAAGGCAGCCTGTTCCAACAGGTGCGGTTCGAGACCAAGTTCTTCGACGACCGGAACGGCGAGCACCAGACCATTCCCCGTGTCAGGGCGAGAGTAGGTTTTAACCACTTCCTGCGCCAGCATAAGTCCAACGCGCTGCTGAAATCACCGAACGTCTCCTATTACATGGAACTCATGCTGAAATTCGCGGACAAGGACTATGCGAAAGAGAACTTCGATATCTTCCGGCAATCCGTCTATTACAGCGCCGGCTTGTCACAACGTATTCACTTATTGGCGGGCGTCATCGCTCAGATGCAACTGCGCACCAACGGAACGCAGTTCGATATTTATTACGGCCCCATCTTCTCCTTCCGCTACAGCTTTACGCCGAGAGAGCGGGAGACCTTCGACAATGTGGACGGCGGGGCGGACTGATCTTATCAACTCCCCGCCCCGGGAGCATCCTTCTCGTCCATATACCCCTTCTCCCGCAGCACCGACAGGAACCCCTTGCCAAACTGCCGGGAAAACTGGTGGAGCTCAACGGCCGTGATGCTTTCCATCTTTACCTTCGACTTCTCCGTGATCAACACCTCACCCTCAGACAAGGTGGCGCCTTTCATCATGAACAGGCTGATCATGCGCTCATCTTCCTCCACGATATACGCCGGGCAATACTTCTCCTCATAATACAGCAATACCGGTTTCCATTGATCGGCGTTCGTATCGAAATCGAGCTTATCCGCAGTGAGGGTCTTCAATTGCGCCAGGGAAGGGAAAATACGAAAGCTATGCCCTCCAGCTGTTTACTAAATGAGGCTACGAACGGTAATTGCATCAGTAAGCCGAGGAAGATGACGATCAATATGATAACAAATACGGATAGAATAGTGAGGGTGAGTTCGCCCAGCAACTTTTGAATATGCAGCGCTTCCGCTACCGGCTGGATAACAACCTCGAGGCCGGCAACCAGCCGGGCAAGGATATAGAGCACAATACCGAGCGGAAGGGCGATCAGCAAGCCGTTTCCAAGAATGCGTTTAAATCTTCGGGAGGTCATGATACCGGGGTTTAAAGTGATGATTATCCTGATGAACAGAATGTACCGATACATGATTGCTGTATGTACGCCACGGAGATGATGGCCGCGTAAGGCGGCAGCGATATATACAAGTTAACGAATTGACGGGGCCTGGCAAAAACTAATTAGATTTTTTTCGATAATCAGAACTATTCCCCTTTTTATCCTGTTAATAATTTTAGTTGACACCCTCGCCCTAAGCTAGCAATCGTCTCCGAATCATCTGAACCCGGTTCTTCAACCATACGCTATTGCTATGATACGATTGCTTTTCATCTATAGACTGATTTATCTCCACTTCTCATACGTTCTGCGCATGCGGAACATAACAAACCAAAGAAGTTCCGGCAAGCGCCCGGCGGCATGCACTCCGGCGCCCGGCAGCACAGCCACTGCCTTCCCGATTCCTAAGCTCAGGAATAAGCAGCGGGCAGATTCATCGCCTGATTTTTATTTATCGAATTGAAGATATGGCGGAGCCGGTCCGGAAGATTACGTATGGCAGTAATGGCTGCCCATCACAGGCGCCGGGCCGTGCCTCCGCCACAATACTTTCAACCCAAAAAAATACATATGAACACAACATAATCATATATCAGGTGCAGCCATACATCATCACTACGCGGCCATCGTAATTACAGCCTGTACGATCCCTCATTGGGGCTTCCTGTTTGGAAGTCTACAGGCGATGATGACTGCGGAGTGTTCTCACTCCGCAACTTCCTTTTTCTCCGCGAATGAATGCTATAGCGCCCTTCCATATACATTATTCGAACAGCGCCCATCTGGCGCCTGTTTAGGTTGAATACAGGAAATGTAATGATCTTGCGGGGTGGTCTCACCCTGTGTTTACATGAATAATTCGCATATAGGATATATTAGGACCAGCAAGCGCCCTGCCCCATTTGAGGCAGGGCTTCTTCTTCGCTACTCAGATAAAGAAAAAGCCGCATCCTGGAGAGGATGCGGCCGCCTAAGCTAAAACTGCATAATAACCATCAAATATATTGATCCGATTAATTATTCAGGATGACGCCGATATTGAACGAGAAGTTCTTCAGGTTGTCGATATCGAACGCGGTGTTCTTATTGGTAGCGTAGGAGTACGACGCCCCCAACAATATTCCCCAGCGGTTCTGATTACCCGGCAGGATCAGCGCTCCCAGCTCCGGGCGCACCAGGAACCCCAGTTGTAATCATCGCTTTCGAAGATGTTGTAGTAAATCGTCTGTTCGGAATATTGCGCACCAATGCCCAGTCCTACAAAAGGCATCACCGTCTTTCCGTAATTGAAGTAATAATGCCCCAGCGCCGCTACGGGCACCGTGTAGATATTACGGTCCATATCCGTGGTGATCGCCTTGGTACCGTTATCGTAGGTGATCGTTTGCGTAGGGATGTATTGCTCGTAAGAGTTCCATCCCAGTGACACGCCGAAGGATACGGGCTTCCCGGGAAGGAATTTCCGGTATTCCACCTTGCCGCCGGCCAGGCTGGTGGCGGTCAGAAAGTTGCTGTTGGTCGGCACCGCAATTTCCCATGACAAGCCGACAACATTGTTGAGCTGTTTGTTGTATGACCGGGCCCCGTCCTGCGCGGCGGCGCACAGGGCGCACAACAGGCAGGCCATCGTCATCGATAGTATTCTATTCATGTCCGGTAGTTTAATTGGTTGTTTTAATGTAGGGTGACTGCGTGAAGGACTGATCGATACCGTTCAGGGCCCTTTGCAGGTTCGAGGAGGTGGAACTGCCCAGTGCGCCGTTGAGGTTCATGGTCCATATCACTTCCAGGTTCTTATTGGAATCGGCGTGTTTGAGGTCCACCAGATCGGCGATCACGCTGCCGGTAGTAACAGAATAAGCAACCGACCAGGGTAGTAGTACGGATAGTACCATCCCCAATACCAGGGATCCCAGTATCCGGGGTATCCATACCACCAACCGGGATACACAACACCCACATCAACATCCTTCACGGCAACCACATTCACGCCAAGATCCGGCCTTGCGACCCTTGGTACATACCTGTACCCACGGGCTTCCAGGTTGCCCCGGATCTGGGCTACGATCTGCTTGGCCGCATCGTCCGTGAGGATGGAGTCCTTGGGATTGGTGGAAATGTACCCGATGGTATCGGAAATGTAAAAGGTTTGGTAGTCACCGAAATTCGCATCGGGAGCACGGCTCGTCTGCACCACGAAGTTGGACGACAACTGGGAAAGGTCGGGGACTTTCCGGCATGCCAGCAGCAGGAACATGCCTAATGTAAAGAGGGTCACAGTTTGTTTCATAGCATTTGATTTGAATAATAAATACATGGGTCCTAGATGCCGCCGCAATACTGCAATGGCAGAAAATCTCTTTGATAAATGCTATGCTGATATGCCAGGAAATCAACGGGAGCGACCGCTCACCGGCGGGCTGTGATAGAATTGAATGTGCCCGTCTTCCTATAACAACATCCTTCGTATAAAAAAGTTCAAACAAACATTTACGAAATTCATCTCTCCGGAACAAAAGCATTTATTCCGATGTTAAACTATCAAGCGTACCGATCACCACGCAGGCATCCCCATACCCAATCGCATATGCGCCGCACATCAACCGGGCGTATTTCCAAAAGCATACAACATCGCCATCATCAACGTACCCATTCACCGGGCCGCCGAATGGCGGGCTCCGGAACCTTCAAACATTTGCCTTATGAAGCGCTAGTACGTCTGATTATTTGCATGTTATTCCCCATTGCCGCAATAGCGCAGGACACGCAATACTGGACCCTCATGCCCGGAAGCCGCTCTGCGCTCATGAGCGGCGCCGTTATCGGAGGAACGCGCGACAATACAGCCGTTTTTTACAATCCCGCCAGCCTCGGGTTCATTGACACGGCTTCCGTATCCGTCAACGCCAGCCTGTACCGCTTCGATAAAATACATATCGAAAATGCGGTCGGCGAACGGCGCGATTTCAAGAGCTCCCATTTCTCCAACTTCCCGCTCCTGCTATCCGGCACTTTCAATACGCGCAATCCCGGTGGAAGATCGGCTATGGGGTATCCACCAACGTGGATTTCGATTTCAAAGCCTCCGCCCGGCTCGAGGCCGAGGTTCCTATCGTAGATGACACGGAAAGCCCCGGCCCGGAGACCTTCATCGGCCAATCCAGCTTATCGTCTACCGTGAGAGAGACCTCAGGCGGTATTGCCCTGGCATACAAGTTAGGGAATCGCTGGTCTGTCGGAATCACCAATCTCGTCACCGTGCGTACGGCAGACTATATCCGCGCCACCCTGGCACGATTCTACCTCAATACACCAGCGGGCGACCTGGTCAGCGGCGACATCATCCAGAATTTCCGCTATACCCACTTCCGCTACTCGCTTCGGGCCGGGATCCAAAGGCAGGGAGAGAAAGTAGATTTTGGCGTAACGGTCAGCACACCCGGCTTCCGCCTGTTCGGGAAAGGGATCGTAGCCGCGGATATCACCGCCAGCGACATCAAGTATAACGGCAACCGGATCGATGTGCTTGCCAACGACCGCCAGGTGAAGCTGCCTACCCAATTCCATGCCCCCTTTAATATAGCTGCCGGCGCTAATTTCAAGTTCCGCAAATCAACCCTCGGCATAACCGGGCAGTACTATGGCGCAGAGGACATATACGATATCCTGGAAGCGCAATCGGCGGCATTCGTCCGCCCGCCCGGACTGGCAGCAGCCCTGGGCAGCGACGCCTTCCTGCGCGTACGTGGCGGCGCCAGGCAGGTCATCAACGCGGCCATCGGGTATGAGTATCTTCTCAATGACACCTGGACGCTATACGGCAGCGCCCGAAGCGATATGAGTTACTATGACGACGAACTGGACAACGTCAGGGGAATCAGGCCCGATATCTCATCATGGGATATTTATCACCTCGTGCTGGGCGGCGTCTGGAAAAGAGGCCGCAGCTCCGTGAGCATGGGCATTCAGATCAGTTCAGGGAAAGATGACAGGAAAACGCAGGACGGCAATCTTTCCAATCCTTCGGAATCGAACTTCCTGCAGGGAAGCCCCATCATAACCAAAGCGGGTTATAGTGCCGTGGGCGTATTGCTGGGATATTCATACAGTTTCAGGAAATTATAGGGATATATCCCACTGGAGGCGGAAACGCGTTTGACTGGCGGGAATATCACCTGCTTTGTCGTAGTTAAAATAGCTCACTTCAGCGGTGAGCTTATTTTTATGCCCGTTGAAGAACCAGTTGGCGGCCATGGACGTCTCCCGCTTCTTTGTCTGGTCGGCCTCCCGGTTAGGCATATAGCCGGCGTTGCGCACCGCCAGTTCCAGGGGTTCAGGCCACCAGTGAATGGCGCTGTGGAGAAAGTATCCCGCCTGGATATAATATCCGTGGAGATCATCTGTGGCATCTCCGTTCAGTTTGTCGACGATTTGCTTCCAGTGGAATTCTGATTGCCAGCTGAATCCTTTGTACTGGAAAGCCGTCTCGATATTTGCCTGGTTGACGCGATACTGCCCCGGGGCGCCGTCTTCATAGCCTACCAGGGAGCCGCCGCCGGCCTGGAGAACCGGGTATAAGGGCTCCGGTTCGTGACCCCGGAGATCGCGAGCACGCCCGCGGGCTCTTCGTGCCGTTCCAGGTCGCTGCCTTCGAAGTCCAGGTATCTGCCCGTAAAATTCCATTGCAGGCGGCCGAAGTACATCAGATGGTTGTCATCATTCAGCCTGCTGCCCCTGCCGGTGCCTGTGGCCACGGCCAGCCAGTAATTAAAATCCGCTACACCTCTCCCTTCAACCTACCGGAAACCTCCACGCCCTGCTGCCGGTCTACCGTAAACTCGCGGTTGATCACGGAACGGTCTACCATCTGTTGTTCGCCCGAACTGATCCTTCTTTCCCGCGTGTATTCCACTTTCCATTGCCCTACCTGGAAGCGGAGCCACTCCCATTTCTCCATCGAAATGGTAAAGTTCAGCAGGTTGGATTGGCTGAGCTCGTATTCCCAGTAATATTTGAGCCAGGGCTTGAATGCGTGCCCGCCTACTTTCAATCTTGCCCGGTTGATGGCGAAAGTCGTTTTGTGATCGCCGGTAAAGTCGTCGAATGTTACAGGATCCTGGTCTTCCGGCGTGGAGAAGCGGAATTGCAGGCGGCTTTGCACCTGGAGCATAAAGCGGTCGTCGCGGGTACGGAACTCCATGCCTTTCTTCCCATAGTGGAATAAGGGAGTGCGGGCGCTGTCTTTCGGTTCCTCTGTTTCCTGTGCGCGCACCGATACACTTATTAAGGCGATGCATATCGCGATCATTGTTGCCCTCCATCTAATCTTTAACGAGCGTTTCATCTAATACACTATTTTTTGCCGAAAGATTTTGAGATGCCCAGTCCCAGCGTCCAGGTGTCATAAGCGCTCCACCGGATATCATATTGGAAAACGCCGAACACTTCCCAACCTTTGCGGATGGGCACGCCGTATTCGACCGCCAGCCTGTTGAGCCAGAAGTTCTCTTCTTTGGCGAACTCTCCGCCCATGCCAAGCCCTATCTCCCACCGTTCCGATGGTTTATACATGCCCATGAGCGCCGGCGCAACAGGGCGCGTTCGTTCCGACACGTCGTCATCTTCGCCATACCTCTTCTCTACCTTGAAAGTTTCGGTTATAAAATCGACATGCACGCCGAGGCTGAACTTTTCGGAAAAGTGATAATTGTAATCCAGTCCCCAGTAAGGCAGGATCACTAGTTCCCGTTCCCCGTCTTCCCCGATGCCGCTAAAAGAATATTCATGCCCGATGTTGACGCCGAGCTGGTGCGATCGGGTGAAAGGCTCCCGTTCTTGTGCGCGGAGGCTTCCGGCGAAAAACACCGTGATACCGCATATGGCAATCATTGAATATAGTTTGCACATATTCTTCATCTTATCTGAAGGAAAGGAGTGCCGGGCGCGCAGGCCCGGCACAGGTTTATTTCTTCACTTCTTCGGGTAATTTGATCCCTTTGCTTTCCAGCAATTTCTTTGCTTCCTGGATGGTGCGGAATTTATTGATCTCCATGGGGCCGGTATAAGTCTCGCTTTGTAATGGGCGTGGCGGATACTGGATGTAGGTTTGCATCAGGTCCTGCAAGGCTTTATTGAAGATGGGCATCGTCCAGGTTTTTTCCGTGAAACTGTTCATGAACAGGTCATATCTTTCCTGGGGATCCTGCCAGATATCATATACAGCGGGAACAGTGGCGATATAGGATTCGCTGCCTCTCCAGCCGAGTTGTTGCCCTGGCATATCGCTGCCGGCCAACGCGCCGTTATCTCCACGGGTGTTGTAGACGGCTTTCCAACGGCCCACCGGCGGCGCCGGGGAGAGCTCAGATTCCGTGAAATAGAACCAGCGGTCGCGCAGCGGTGCGCCTTCGTTGAACAGTACATTCGCCATGTCGTAGCTATCGAAGATCATCGGTTTGCCGTCCCTGTCTTTGGTAGGCAGCGTAATACCGGCGAGGCCGGCGAAGGTAGCCATGAGATCGAGTCCGCCTACTATATTATGGTCTTTACTGCCGGGCTGTATCTGTCCGGGCCACCATGCGATGGCGGGCACGCGGCTACCGCCTTCACGGTCGGTACCTTTGGATCCGCGGAAGGGCGTATACCCGGCGTCAGGATGAACATCCTGCCAGGCGCCATTATCCACCGTATAGAATACGAATGTGTTTTCGCTGATCCCAAGCGACCGGATCTTGTCCATGATGCGGCCAACATTGTAGTCCATCTCCATTACGCAATCCGCATACTTGCTTTTCGCAGGAGATTTGCCTTTGAATTGGCTGGACGGCAAGTTGGGCTGGTGATTCTTGGCGAAGTTTATACACATGAAGAAGGGGCCGCCAGCTTTCTGATATTCTTCCATTTGCTTCAGCACGTTCTCCGTCATCATCATATCCAGTTCCGCAATGTTTTGCTCGGTCACTTTACTGGTTTCTCTTGCCTTACCTCCGGCTTCTCCCTCCAGAATACCGGTTGTCGCTTTCTGGAAAAACGCCAGCATCTCGGGAGTCATTTCCGGGTTCCACGACTGGAATGCGTAAGTATATGCATTCAGATGATAAAGTACCACGTTCTGCATCTTGTCGAATCCATGTGCGATGGGCATGGCGTAGTCCGCTTCGCCTAAATGCCATTTGCCGGAGAAATACGTTTTGTAGTTGGCTTGTTTCAACACGGAAGCCAGCGTCCATTCCGGCGCCGGCAGGCCGCCGCCCTGCCCTGGAAAGCCACGGTGGTCATGCCACTCCGGTTAGGAATGCGGCCGGTTATCATGGCCGCCCTTCCCGGGGTGCAACTGGGTTGCCCGTAAAAATTCCAGAACTGCATGCCTTCGTTCGCCAGCTTGTCCAGGTTGGGCGTGGGCATCCCACGGCCGGGGCCGCCGCCATATACCCCCAGATCTCCCCAACCCGTGTCATCGGAGATGATCATAACGATATTGGGCTTCTGGGGATGAGGCTTCTTCTGAAATGCCTTCGCCTCTTGCGCCAGATACAAACCGCCTATTACAAATAGCCAGGCAAGGGTCTTTGTTCTTGTCATAACATTGATTTTTAGTGATGAAAAATCATACCCGTGTACCGGTAAAACCGGAACCAAACGTTGACGATGCCTGGACTGTAATTGCTTAGAAAGTATGCTCAAAACGGTCGCGAAACCGCTTCGATAATAAAAAAATCTGATGATTGAGAGGATGCTTAGGTGTGAGAATAGAACAGGGCCTCGATCCGCCCCTATGGAATTACAACAACATCCGCAGAGTTTTGTTGAAAAGGCGGTAAACTTTATCGTTGACGTCACCATTTGCGGTCTTTCGTGTAGCAGATTACGACAAACAAACCATTAAATGTGTTACAGGTAAAAGCTTTCAATCAGGCTACATTCGCTACAAACTTAGCTACACAAGCTAAAAGTTGCATAACACAAAGTTCACAGATTCGGAGCCGGTCGAAATGCGGCCCATCATCCAAAAGTAAAAACCATGTACACCGAAAAAGAAAACCCTTCCCATGCTTCGGGACAGCTACTCCACCTCATCAATTCCAAAGACCCGTCCGGATTCAAGATGCTGTACGACCGCTATTGGCACACGCTCGTGGAGTATGCCTATACGATCTTGCCGTATCGCGAAGACGCGAAAGAAATGGTACAAAATCTGATTATCGCCCTTTGGCAGAAAGGTTTGTACTTAAAGAGCGAGACTTCGCTGCCTGCGTACCTGAAAAGAGCGCTGAAGAACCGGGCGATAAATTTCCTGCGCGACAACCGCAATTACCGCAGGCACATCCAACAAAAGCCCGTCGAAGATTACCTGAACGTGCAAAGCATTATAGGGCGCGTGTACCTGAATGACCTGCATGAAAAAATGGAAGTCGGAATGAAGGAACTACCCGAAAGATACCGGGAAGTCTTCCAGTTAACCTACGGCATGGACATGACGGTACCTGAGATATCCCGGGCGCTTTCGCGGCCTGTGGCTACCGTGGAAAAACAACTCAGGAAAGCCCGTACACAGGTACGTGGCTACCTTTCGGCACACTACCGCTAGTGTGCCGAAAGGCTTAATTCTTCTTCTCCCCTATACCATAGGCATGCAGGAGCTTCGATAAAGACAGCAAATCTCCCACATTGAGCTTTTCATATATGCGCCTTTTGTAGGTATTGACGGTTGAATATTGAATATGCAATTGCCGGCAAATCTCCGGCAGACCGATCCCCTTCTCAAGCATTAATGCGATCTGCATTTCGCGGTCCGACAAGGTTTCTATCGGCGCCACGCCGCTCTCCGCTTCCGTAAGGATATCCGCCATACTCGAGGTCACGAACTTCTTCCCTAGCAGCAGGCTTTGCAAAGCATTCACGATATCTTTCTCCGGGGCGTCTTTCGTGAGGAAGGCCGCGGCGCCCAGTCGCATGCAGCGGAGACCGAATACGTTCTCCGGCTGCCCGGTCAGCACCAGCACTTCACAATTGGGTTGCATTAATTTGATCCAGGGAATAAGGGTAGAGAGATCATTGTCCGGCATTTCGATGTCGAGCAATACTACGTTGTAAGGATGCGCTTTGATCTGGTCGATTAATTGTCCGCCGTTCTCAGCCTCATCCAGGGCGGGACTTGTGAAGTTGTCTTCAATGATGAGCCGTATGCCGCGCCGCACAATAGCATGGTCGTCCGCAAGTAAAAATCTATGCATGGAACGAGGGTTTTGGTGCCAATAATAGGGTCATTAAAATGCTAAACTGCTGTCATCATCTGATAATTCAATCTATCATCACTAATAGCACAGCATAATCGTGGATTTCCATTAACAATTACATCCCTTTATAGTCTCAAACAGCCGATAACAGAAAATGTTTAAATAATATCGGAAAAAACTTAACAAAATGAACCTTATATGAATCCGGCCTGTTAACCCCTAAGTAGCTCCAAACAAATCGAGCAGTCATCAGTCGGCATTAACAAGCCGACCGCACATTTATGTAAAAAACAATTGAATAAACGTCTGGATATGTCCTGGCCCCATTTATTGACTGCGGCACTATTAATTATTGTAAATCTCCACCACCCTGTAATCGCTATTGCGGGGAGCCTTCTTATACCATCCGCCATTACGATACCCAGTCGGGCCTCCTCAAAACAGCATTAAAAGCGTAGCAATAGGGACGGACGGATTTATGTGGATCGTAACGGAGTCTGGCCTGGTACGGTTCGACGGGCAGCATTTTCAGCCCCTGCCACCCGTTTTAACCGCCGCCCAGCCGGTGAGGTTTACCGGGGTATATTGCAACAGCCAGGGCAGGTCCTTGCCGGCAGCGGGAAAGGGATCTATCGTATCAATGATCTTCTTCCCCCGTCCCCGCCGTCACTTCTCCAGAGGACACGCATCAGCTGCTGGCCCGCACCATCGTTCCCGCATGGCGGATTTATGACAGTTGCCGGAAGAAGGCGGACATCGGCCTACTTCCCGCCTGGGCGGTACCACATGCACTAAAAATTGAATGGTCGGCCAAAACGACCGCAGCGGTCCTCGGGGACTCCGTTTACTTCATAAATGATCAAAACGAGATCATCCTGGCCGATACAGGACTCACAAAAGCCAGGAAACTCCGGATCGCCGGGTTACCCGCGGTAAGCGACATTTCCGCCAGGCAGCACGGGTTATTGACTGATAATGGCAATCTTTACCTCCGATGGGGCGATTATATTTATCAGTGCACAACGGAAGAGGGCGCCATGCATGCCCGGCCGGTGCTGAACGTAGAGGTCATCAGCTCCGTCAATCTCATCCATTTCTCCGCGGTTAACAGGATGATCATCGTCGGCACGCAAACCAGCGGTCTTTACCTTTTCACGCCAAGGCAGTTCTCCACAATCCGGTATACAGATCCGGACGTCAATAACTTCTATGCCCTGGCCCCATTCCTAGACGGCGTTTTCACACCTAAAGGCATTTTAACGGACACCCGGCAATCATCGCTGCAGGGCTACTCCCCTTATGTGGCGCTCCGCACCTCCAAAAACGAATACTGGCTGAATCATTGGCTCAGCCAGCGGCAGAGCGGGCTCGTCCAGTTCGACCATACAGGTAAAAAAATAAGGTTTATTAAAGGCGATACTTTGCGGTAGGCTCCATGATTGAGACTCCTGCCGGCGAAATCTGGCTGGGCGTAAAAGATAAATTCCTTGCCCACGTCGATGGCGACACTATCTCTTATCTGACGGTGGCGCCGCCGTTCCGGAATTTCCCCGTCACCGATATCGAGCAAGCCGGACCGGATGCATTTTGGGTAGCCGGCAACCGGGGTATGGCACAGGTCAATATCCGCACCGGAAAAGTGGATACCGTTGCCGGAACGGGCCAGTTGGCCATCCGCAGCGTGCATCGGGGCCCTGGAGGCGCGTTGTGGCTTACCACTTACGGCAAAGGCTGCTACCTTTACCACAACGGACGCCTCGTAGCCATGCCGCCCGACGTGCACGGCTACCTGACCCACAGCCACGATCTCCTGTTTGATGCGCACGGGCATTGCTGGATCTCCACCAACAAGGGGCTCCTGCAGGCGAAGGCCGAAGATATGGTGGCCTTCGCAGAAGGGAAAACCAATTACATTGCTTATTACTTCTACGATCGTCAGGACGGATTCCGTACCAACGAATTCAACGGCGGCGGCAACGCAGTAGCGGCAAGGTTAGACGATGGGAGGTTTGTTTTCGCCTCCATGGAAGGAATCGTCCGGTTTCACCCGGATGAGGTACAGCCGCATTTCTCGAATTATCCTATCCGGATAACTGCTTACAGGCACGACACCATCGTTCCCGAATCGGGCAGATTGGTGCTGGACAGTCCCGGCGACCACCTCAGCCTTGCCATTTCCTCGCCCCATTGGGGCAACCCGCTCAATAATTACCTGGAATACCGCCTGTCCGGGAGTGGAAGAAAAATGGTTGCCCGTTCCGCCCGACGGCATTATCCGGTATAACTACCTGGATAAAGGATCCTATCGCCTGGAAGCCCGCAAAACATCGGGGTTCGGCGGGCTGCGGACCTACGCCACGTTTACTTTTACCGTTGCGCCGGCGTGGTATGAGACCTGGTATTTCAAAGCGGCGCTCGTGCTGCTGGGACTGGCGTTAGGATGGTTCATCCTGCGCCTGCGCACCCGGCTGATCCTGCGGCAAAAAAGCAACTGGAAAAAGAAGTCAGCACCCGCACGCTACAGCAACGCCAGCTCATTCTCAAGCTCAGCGAAACCGTTGATGCCCTGGAAGGATCTGAAAACGGCTGAAAGAAAAAACCCTCCTGCAGGAAAAATTATCCATGATCATCGTACACGATGTGCAATCGCCCCTGCGCTTCCTGTCGGATATCACCGGCAAAATCAAATGGAACACCGGCAGGCATTCGCCGGAAGTGATGGCCGGCATACTGGACGACCTTCATAAATCAGCCTCCGCCACCTATGCGTTCGTACGCGATTTCGGTCTATGGCTAAGCGCGCTGGAAGCGGGATTCGTCATCACCCGGCAACCAGTCTCTTTAAAAGAACTGACGGACGAGCTGGCCGCATTTTTCCATGAACAGGTCTACGCAAGGGGCAACGAACTGATCTTCGATATAGACCCCCAATTGATGCTAAACATACACCGGCGCATGTTACTCACCATCCTGCGCAACCTCATTGATAATGCCAACAAAAATACGGAAGACGGCCGCATCAGCCTTTCCGCTTCCGAAGAAAACGGCGCCGTAACGATAGTCGTATCAGATACCGGAAAAGGATTTTCGGAAGTAATGCTGGCAAATGTCCGCAAGCTGCTCAGCACCCGCAGCATGACGCACAACGGCGAAACCGGCGCCATCTACGGCTTCCGGTATATCACAGACTTTTGCCACGCCCTCGGCATCCATGTATCCATTGACTCCACACCCGGAAAAGGTTCCCGCATTATATTATCCGGCCTCGAAGCGGCGGATAAGACAGCCCTCGATGCTTCCATGAAAAATGATTAAAAAAATATTCTCAGATAGTTGGCGGTGTTTGCCGCAGAGCGGTGTCATATATGTAACTATCAAAACTTCAGTAATGATATGTCTAAACAGCGTAGGATTTTTAGCTTGGGCGAAAAATGGCGGATCGTCGAAGAAGCGGAAGCTTCAAGCGTGAAGGCTGTTTTGCTGAAGTATCATTTAAGCAACAGTGTGTTGGCCCGCTGGAAACAGCAGTTCCTTTCACTGGAATCTGAAGACCGGATGCGGCAACTGGAAGAAAAGGTAAAAGACCTCACCGCTGAAAACCTCGGGCTAAGGAATCTGCTAGCAGATTACCTCCTCGACAAAGGCAAAAACAAATCCCTGCCCGGCAAGGATAATCCTCAAACGCCATAAAATTGTGTACGAATAATAACATTTGATGATTGCTAATCTGTATGCTTAGGAGCGGCTGTGTTCTATCCAGAACGCAGCCTTTTTTATGCCCGCATCAAAACAAAAAAAAAAAAATGGCTGGCCTTCTGCGGAAGCCAGCCACAATAGGGCTTATAGGATGAAAATCTTTAACTCGCACCGTCTTCCACCTGCACTACTTCGTATTTGTTCTTTCCATCGACCGTTACCGGTTGATAATAGGTTTCCCGAATTTCACGTACTTCTGATCACCGACCGTCACTTCGCTTCCGCCTTCCGGCAGGTTGTCCACTACTGCGCCGGCAGGGGGCGCCACCACCTTGTATTGCGAACCGTCCTTTTCATAATAGGCACCGCCGTAATAATAGTTGGTCGTGTTGTTGACGACGACTGGTTGAGAATTTGACGGCAAGGTCGTAACCGTTCCGCCTACGGGCGCCTGTACCACGGTATACCCGTTCGTAGCCGGCTGATACCATACGCCCTGGTCATAATGATATTTGGCGTCATTAACGCTCACGACGATCGCGGTGACGGCAAGCGTTGTAATGAAGAATCCCCAGGGTGCCATACAGGCCCCCAGACAAAGGGCCGGTAAGGATGATATACGTAGGGATGATAAGCGTAGTAACGACGGCCGCCCCAGTAGTACGGGGGCCGGTTGTAAGTGGCGATATTATTCCTGCGCACAACCGTATTACGGTTATTATGCACATTGTAATGCTTGCTGTTGTCGATGTTGATATTGACGTTATCCCGGCTGCGGTCCACATTCCTGCGGTTATCGTTGAACTGGCGGTTGTTGTTGTTATTGAACTGCCGGTTATTGTTATTGCCCCGATGCGATCGTTATCCCGGTGGACCTGGTTTTGATTCGGCCGGTTGACCTGGTTTTGATTCGGCCGCTGGCGCTGCGTCTGGTTCAGGTTCGGCCTTTGTTGCTGGGTTCTGGAAGGGCGGCTTTGCTGATGTTGCTGCGGCCTCGCCTGCTGCCGGTTGGCCGGCGCATGCTGCTGGCGCGATGGCTGGGCCCTCCGCGCCGGGGCGCCCCACGGCGCTGCGCATCTACCTCCGGAGGTAACATCATGACGGCTATCAGGAGTAAAGCCGCGCCTTTGGCAAAAGATGGATGTATCGTCATAACCAGGTTATTTTTAATGGATCACTGTCCTTCCTCCAATTCCCAGATGCCCGCAAGATCCGGATTGATAATTATCTCGATGCGGCGGTTGGCCGCTTGTCCGCCGGGGGTATCATTATCCGCGATAGGATTATACTTGCCCTTGCCGGCGGCAGTCAACCGGGCCGGATCTACTTCGTACTTATCCCGTAGCAGGCGGATGACAGCATTTGCGCGCTCCGTGCTGAGAGACCAGTTATCCTTAAAGCTCGATTTCACCGGGCGGTCGTCCGTATTACCGACCACGATGGCATTGATGCGGGGGTACTCATGCATCACCTCCCCGATCACCTGCAGCGCCTCCACGCCGGCAGGCTGCAGGCTGGTGCTGCCGCTGCCAAAGAGCAGGCGGTCGTTCATGGAAATCAAAAGCATGCCGTCTTTGTAATACACATCCGCATCCGCTTCATGGAAAGTGTGCAGGGCCTCACTCACCTTCTCCCGGATATCGCGCAGGAGGTACCCTGTTCGGCGAGCTTAGCGTTAAGCACTTCGAGGTTTCGGCGGATGGCCGCCTCCGCCACGGCGCATTCCCCGCTTTAAGCGCCAGGCCGCGGTTAGCTTCCTGAAGGCCGGCCATGACGGATTCCTGTCTTTAACCTGCGTCTGCAAACGGGAATTGGCCGCCTGCAATTCGCTTACCTGCTGCTGCGCCTGCGCCAGCTGCTTATTGGCGCCACAGGAGATACAAAGCCCCAATACGATCATGCCCGGAATTATGCTGATAAGCTGCATACACTTGGTTGAATGGTGAAAGATCCGGCAGATGGCGCCGGGTGTCCCGGATATATAGACACGGCTCAACCGGAAAACACGCCAAGTACACCGAAAATTCTGTGCAGTCATCAGGAAAATAAGGCGCAAAAAAGCCCCTGCGGCTGCAGGGGCTCTTGCTATACCAGGTTACAATTTGTAAAAGGATGGCTCGTACCATGGAAGGTAGTCCCGATCCCGTTGGCGCCATTGTAGAACCGCAGGATATACAGCTTGTTGGCCGTCAGCGTTTGCACCAGCGAGGCGGGAATGGTAAACGATCCGGCGCTGCTGTTGGGCAGGTATTGGTAGTAGCCGGTGGAATTACCCGTTTTGAATTCATATACGCCCACCCAGTTCTGCGTGGAAGCCGGTAGCGAATGGAACCCGCCAACGATGGACTGCGCTGAGGAATAATAATCCTGTTGCGTGAAACCCGTGATCCGCGGGTAGTTTTGCGGCTGCAGGCTCCAGTCTTTCAGCATCTTCAGCAAAGAATACGGGCGATAGGCCGTCTCAATAGCGTCTTTTGTGATATCCCGGTAAAGAGGCCCCTGAACTGTCCGCTTTTAAGAAATTCTGCTTTCCTGCGGGTCTCGTAGAGACTGTTGTACCGTTGCACGTATCCGGATGGTTTACCGGGCGCATTGAAAGAGGTGGTCAGCCAGGGCGTAAAAGCAGTATCCGGCGGGTTCATTTTCAACAACGCGCCGTAATTCATACCATCGCCCGCCCCTACTCCGGCCGCAGTCGCGTATTGCGTCCACATGCCCACGCCAAAAACGAGCTTGCTTTTGGCGATCTTCGTGGCCCAGGTGGCGCTGGCGGCCGAAAGGTTCCTGTTGGGTTCCGCCAACAGGAAATCCATTTTCTCGCGCCCGTAATCCTGCGGGCCCAGCAGATCCACGTTATTATAGACGTCGGCGTTGATATTGGAACGCTGATGATCGTATAGTGCCAGTGTTACCGTGCACAGCTTGCGGCGCCCCTGGCGGTGGAATCATGCAGGGCGGCAGACAGGTCGCGGATGAACAGGGGTAGTTGCTGCCGATGTAACCGGGGTCCAGAGAGGTATCTTCGAAATCAATGTCTATGCCGTCGAAGTCGAACTTGTCGACGTATTCGGTCATGAGGTACTGGATGGTCTGCGCGCGGTTGGTGGAATTGAACAGCTGCGCGGTAGCGGCCCGCTTCGTGTCGTTGGTATGGAGATCGGACAATGCGAGGAGAATGCGGATGTCGGGGTTCCTGGCCCTGACGTGCGACAGGATCGCAACAACGTCTGGCTGCTGATAGGCATTGGGGGCATCGTCGTTATCGCCCCAGATCAGCCCCTGGCTCTGCAGGACCGACGCCTGCGATATGGTGGTGATAATGTACAGGGTGTTGATGTCTTCGTAAGGGTACGCGGTATAGGTCGGTATCCCCCAATAAGGGAGATATGCGCCCAGTACAAAATCGGGCACCGTTACCCGAGGCCGTGCCGGTAAAGGCGTGCCAGCGGATGCTTCTTTACGGTCTATGGTGGCGTGTGGCGTTTGCCGGCAGGCGGCGCCCAAAAGCAGTGCGAACAGGCAGGCGCAGGGCAGTCCGCCCATCGCCCATTTGCGGGATGGATATTTCATAACCTGGTGAGATTGGGAGTGAATGAATAATGAAACGTTAGTTGGTGCACCCGTGTATTAGACAACGCAGCATTGCAAAACTCTTAATCCCGGAAAATAAATTTCCACTGCCGCCACGGGCAGGCTACCTTTACGCACCAAATGCCTCCCATGCCTTCCAAATCCATTCTCATCCTCGGCGCCAATTCAGACGTCGCCAAAGCCGCCATCGCAAGATATGCCGCCAGGGGCTGCCGCATCGTAGCCGCATCGCGCAGCATCGGAGAATTACAAAGCTTCGTGGATACGCTTCCGCAGGCGGGCCAGGTAGCCGTTCTCCACTTCGACGCAACCGATTTCGGCAGTCACCGCGGATTCTACATGGCGCTGCCCTTCAAGCCACAGATCGTATTATACGCCGCAGGGTTCCAGGTGCATAATGACCAGGCGCTGGTGGATTTTGAAGGTAGTTTCCGGATGATGCAGGTGCACTACGCAGGGGCTGTATCCATTCTCAACATCATTGCCACGGATCAGGAAAATACGCAATTGGAAAGGATCGTGGGATTATCGTCGCTCTCTGGCGTACGGGGCAGGAAAAGCAATTTTATCTACGGAGCACAAAAGCTGCCTTCACGCAGTACCTCGCCGGATTGCGGCAGTATTTGTTCAACAGAAAAGTGACGGTGAATGTGATCGTGGCGGGATATATCCGTAGTAAAATGACGGCCGGCCTCAACCTCCCGGAAAGCCTCCTGATGGAACCGGACTTCATCGCGAAGGCTGTTGTGGAAGCCGGTAAAGGATTTACGATCGTTCCGGGATGGAAATGGAAACTGATTTACAGGGTGCTGAAATATTCTCCAGAAAAGTTAGTGGCGAAATTGCCTTAATAACGGTACGTCTTCCCTTTCACTACGTGCATGATGAAAAACACCTGTGCAGCCACCATCATCAGCATTAGCAAACCTGTATATGGCAGCACGTGATAGCCTGTTTCCATCGCCTGTGTACCGCTAAAACGGCCGTGCGACATGCCACTGATCGCCACCTCTCTCCCTGTAAATCCCTGCGCCCGGTACCAACACAATGTCCCGGTAGTAAGCAATGTAGCCGCGAAATGAAACCAGATGAGCTTCCTGGAATATAAAAAAGCATCCTGCCCGATATACAACAACCAGATCAACCCAAATACGAACGCCAGCCATAACAAGCCCCTTGCATCCATAAGGGTTATGAACTCCCCGCCTATCCGGATATCGAAATCCCCTCCGCCCAGGAAGGTATAAGTAAACAATGAAATCAAGGCTGTATAGAGAAAAGCGGCGTATGTCTTCGTCAGGTATTTCATCGGGCGGATCGTTGTGCGGGTAAATTACGGATTGTCGCTGATACAATCTCTCACCCGTTCAGCCCATTTACCCAATCCGCGATCTGAGAAACATGAAGGATGACGGTCGCCGTTCTGCTGTACCGCGCAATGGCGATGCCGCAGAAATGCCCCTGCTCATCAAACACGGGCGACCCGCAGGCGTAAGACGGAACGTGCAGATCGCTGAACCAGACCTTCGTGAACCCGTCCCTGCGCCTGCTTTTACCGCCAGGGTACATTTCCGCCGGGTGACTGGCGGGGCCTTCTACCCGTTCGGCAAGGGTTACTGCGCGACTGAGGAGGCTGTCGCCCCGTTGGTATGAAATCCGTATGGTTTGATGGGGCTTGTATTGCATGAGGGCCATAAGAAAACCCGGGCCATCTGCCGGTTTAACGCCATTGAGCTCCAGCAGCCGGTCTTCGTTACGGAAGCCGCTTAACGCCGCCGGGCCCTGGGGATCCATGAAAGCGATAGCCACCGCGTCTCCCTGTTCCACCAGCTTCGCGCCGAAGTAACCGGCACTGAACCGGGGTGGCATGCTGAACGTACCCGTACTGACAATGCCACGGCGCTGTTTACCGGAATCCATCTGAGCGTAGAGGAACCCGCAGAGCATAGGCTCTTCCATATTCCAGGTGGTTGTTGACACACCGGCAAAGCCAACGGGCAGGGGCTTCTCCGCTGTCAGCAGCACGAGATCATTATCCGGGTTCCTGGCTATTACCCGCAGGCGAATTTCCTTCCCTACCTTGTTGATATATGCGACCGTATCCCCACCAGCGAACTCTTCCCGATGATCCGGGCGCCTTTGGCTCCCGTCTCCCAGATAGTACCTGCCGAGGTTACCGGCTCTCCGTTGGTCCTGCTGCTAAGCGTCACCCTGTAAGCCTTTGGCAAATTCAGCATGGCGGCAGGGGGAACCGGTGATTGCGACCGGGAAATGGACACTTCCCAACCGCTATCGGGCGCGGGATATTGGGTGTAGTTATGGGGCTGAATGAGGGATGTCCAGTATTTGCGGTATTGATCTATGGGCACCTGGTGATTGAGTGACTCAGCGGCCTGGCAACGACTGTTCATCCCAATGACCCTGCCTTCGAGATCAAATACCGGCCCTCCCGAATCGCCGACCTCCATGGTACAATCCGTCACCAGGAACTGATGCTGATCTCTCGGCGTGCTGATGGTCCCATACCGGACACTGGGGAACGGCAGGCCCGTGGATTCCGGGTAGGCCAGCATCATACAGGGGTCGCCGGTTTGCAGCCCGGCAACGGCGCCTATCGGCGCAAACGGCCACTCCCTGCGCCCAGGATCTTCATCATGGCAATATCCGGCAGGGTCTCCTGCGGATCGAGGTCAATACGGCCTAGTCCCACGGCAATCGCCGTACGCCCGTCAGGAAATTGACTTTATACGTATGTCCCGGACGGACCGCATGCGCCACCGTCAGCATGTACCCTTCCGCCGACACGACCACCGCGCTAAAAGGCCCTGCGGTCTGTACCTGCTTCAGCGTATCGAAGGCAAACACCCGTACCGCCGCCCTCCCGGAAGTGCGGATCACCTGCTGCATGGCGGCGCTGGTGGCAGGAACCTCCTGCCCCGACGATGGCAGGCCGGATAACAGCCAAAACAGGAGATGAACGGCCACGAGACCTAATTGCTTCGATAACATACGGAGACTTTCACCTATAAAGTCGCCACAGGGGAATTTCTTATCGCCCGGCCGGCTATTTTTTACAAGATGGAAGTCGTACAAGAAATGGCAGCTAAAAGGCCTTGAGACTGCCTCTGGCCGCCTACTTACCGGCTTCAGCGTTAAACAATGTCAGGCATATGTCATAAGGATATTCCGGGTATATTCCGCCTATGTTTTGCCCCTTTAAGGGGCAAGACATAGGCAAGACATAGGCAAGATATAGGCAGGATATAGGCAGGACATATAGGAGAACTGATGGTGATTTCAGGCAGATTTTAAGGGGATTAGATGGCAATAAGCGGCCTGTCAGCAGCGATTGTGACACCAACAAGCTGAATATTGGCTTATTAAAGCAAAAAGGGTCTGCCTCAGGCATGAGACAGACCCTTTTTCGCATTCAAACTATATCTGGTTAATCCATCTTCAAGGTAACGGGGCGGTTCTTCTTCAACAATACGATCAGCACATCCCCTTCCGTAGCGAACTTCCCAGCGGCCAGGTTCCCCAGCGGCGTATTCCGGCGCACCTTCACCGTGCGGTCTTTATCGGATGAAAGAGTCACTTTGCTAAGCTTGCCATTCACAAGCGAGGCGCTAACAAGGCAACCGGTCTCGCTGCGGAGCTGATGGAAGCCCGCCGCTTGCCAGTCTTTCGGTATCGCCGGGAAAAGACTGATGACACCTTCATTGGTCTGCAACAACATCTCATGCACACCCTGCGCATATGCAAAGTTGCCTTCCAGCGTGAAGGGGCGATAGGTGAAGCCGGAGTATTGCCCGCCTTTCTGGTCGCCATTTACATGGAAGCTGTTGCTAAGCACGAAGTTGGACGCGAACTTCCGCAGGTGGCTCACTGCACTGTCGCCGTTGCCCGTTTGCGCGTACAGCGATGCCGCCCAGGCAAAGGAGTAACCCACCCAGGCACGCGTGCCTTTGCGGCTCATCCACGCCAGGGAACTGTCGATCACGGTACGGTCTGCCGGGCGCTGGTATTGCAGCACCTTCAGCGGGTAGATCCCGATGAGGTTGCTGTGGTGGCGGTGAGAAGACAATTGCGGATGCCCCGGAGCAATGGCCAGCCTGCCGTTCACGCTGAAGAGCTGCGGGTAATTCTGCAGGGCCGCATCGGCAGAAGGTACAGAACTGTCCCCGCTGCCGCGCCGATCTCGGCATATGCCGTAAAGAAAAACCGGATAAGCGCCAGGTCGTAGTTGGAATAATCCAGAAACCAGGCATCCAGGCTATTGTCGTTATACTCCGGAGAAGAGCTGAGCGGCAGTTTGTAAACGCCGATGGCAGGGTCTTTCACCCGGATGTTCCGGAGGAATAGCGCCACCCTGTCGAACCAGGGCTTGGCACGCTCCCGCAGGAAGGTCTCATCGCCGGTGAACTTCCATTGCCAGTAGAAGTGCTGCGCCAGCCATGCGGCCACCGTGGGGCTAAAAGAATACTGAATCCATCCGCCCATGGGCTTGCCAGTGATGGTGTTCACGCCGGGAACGTTGAGCCCTTCCACCCCGAAGTAATGCTTCGTATAGCGCTCATTCTCCGCACGGGTATTCCAGAGCCAGGTGGTGAAGCCCTCCGTCAGATCGGTATGGTTGGCGGTGTAACCCGGCCAGTAGCTCAGTTGCGTGTTAAGATCGTGGTGGAAGTCGCCTTTCCAGGGCGGAGGTTGCCGTTGTCGGCCGTCCACACCGCCTGCAGGGAGATCGGCGGCGTATGCGCACGGGCCACGCAGCCGAATTTGTACATATCGAGGTAATATTGTTTCTCCAGCATCGGCTCCGGCAATTGTACCGAGGAGCGCTTCCAGAAACCGGCCCACCAGGCCAGGGCTTTCCAGGCCTTTCTTTTCATTTTTAACGGTGGGAGAAATGGCAGCAGCCTGGTCGTTGGAGATGGTCCACCAACCGGTGGTCTTCCCGCCTTTCACCTGCCATTCCACCAGCACTTCATAAAAGTGCCCATCATAGGTAGGCTGCCGGTAGCGGATGGATTGCCCTTCTTTCGTTATCGTTCCTTTGGCATATCCCAGCCGCGCCAGGCTCTGCCCGTCTACGCTGTTAGACTGTCCTCCTTTTGCTCAGACACGTACGTAGGCGCAATAAGCTCCGGGCTAAATGCGGCCCCTTCCAGCGTAAATGCCCCTACATCCTGCCCGGCATGTACATAAGTGCGGAATACCGCCCCGGATGCGAAATGCGCTTCGTGAATACCGGTACGGATATCCAGCTCCGAGGAAACGGCCTTGCCCCATCCGTCCATGTCGAGTTCCAACGCAGCGCCGGGAATCTTGGTGGGCGCGGCATTGGCTTCGTAAGGATGGTCGCCCAGTTTTTGCACCGGGGCATAATCTTTCTTGTGTACCTGCTCCGTCACGTATTTGAAGGTCAGCTGGTCTATGAGCGGCATGGGACGGTCATCCCAGAGGTCTACCCTGTCCAGCGAGAACCGCAACCTGCCGGCCTTCTGCCAGACGAGCGCGCCCAGCATACCGTTGCCCAGCGGCATGGCTTCGTCCCAACGGCGCGGGAGACTGTCCTGCCGCAGGTTGTGCCCGGGCTTCGGCTGCGCCGCGGCGGCCAGCGTAATAGTGAGTAGCATCCCTGTGAAAATTGCTTCATATCATACATTTTATGTACTATTTCCCCGTCATATCTATCACTGATAATTCATATATAGACGGCAGATCGGTTGCCTTCGTAACGCGGAAGCGCAGCACGTCCGTCTTATATTTCCGCGGCAGGCGGATCACTTTGCAATCGCCCATGGGGCCGTCGCCGATATAAATCGTTTCCCACTGCCCGTTCTGCCGGATGTCGATGGCATATTCGCGGATACGTGGTTCGCGGATCTGGGAGAACCCATCCTTCAGGCTCTTTACGTCCTTATATTCGAAGATGCTGATCTTATTGAACGACTGTGCGGGATCGAGGAGATCTCCAGCGATCCCGGGTATCTGCCGAGGCCCAGCGGCTTTCCAGGTTGCCGTCTGTCACCTTGTTGCCGTCGTACTGCCCGTTTTCGCTCAGGGGATGCACGCTGCTGGCGGTTACCGGCCTGCGCTCGGAAATGAACTTCCCGTTCTTCGGCAAAGGCTTGCCCGCGGCGATGCCCAGGCTCTTCCCCAGCTCGATGGCGCGCAGCGCTTCATATTCCCGGATGCGGCCTGTCTGGTCGGGAGGGATGTTCATCACGAGGGCATTGTTGTTGGCGGTGCTCCAGTAAAACAATTCCTCCAGTTCGTCCAGCTCCCGCACGGGCAGCTGCATAGATTTCTGGAACCAGTTGTAGCGGCTGCTCAGGCAGATGGTGGCTTCGTAGGGCAGGTAATAAGATTTGCCGTCGTGGAGGTATTGTTTCTTGTCGAAGCGCGTGATGATCTGCGGGTCCCACAGGCGGAAGTCGGACGGGAAATACTGGAAGTAATACTTATTGTCTTCCGTCATATTTCCCGGGCGGGTAAAGTTGCGCTTGCCTTCTTCGTTCACGATCGTGTGGTTGACGCTCACGGCGCAATTGGGATTGAATTTTTCACCAGTGCGTACAGCTGGTCGATGCCCCAATGCTCTGGCTTCCTGTCCCAGCCCCCGTCGAGCCACAGCTCGCAGATGGGGCCGTAGTTGGTAAACAGCTCGGTCAGCTGGTTTTCATGTAATCGATGTAGGCTTGCGGGTTCTTGTCTTTGTAGGAAGGTTCCTTGCGATCCCACAGGGAATAATACACAGCGAACTGCAGCCCATGCTTTTTACAGGCGTCGGCCACGGCTTTCACTACATCGGTCTTCACGGGAGAAGAAGCCACGTCGTATTCGGTGTATTTGCTGTCCCACAGGCAGAACCCGTCGTGGTGCTTGGTGATGAGCAGCACATACCGGAACCCGGCGTCTTTGGCGGTTTTCACCCATTGTCCGGGATCCAGCTGCGTGGGGTTGTATTTATCTACGGGAATGGAACCGTCAGACCATTCCACATCGGCAAAGGTGTTCACGCCGAAGTGGATGAACATACCATACCCGCGGTTGATCATCGCCTGTTGGGCGGCGCTGGGTTTGGTGGCAGGGATTTGCTGGGCGGCGGCGCCCAGTGCGGCAAGGCTCAGCGCCAGTGCGGCGGCGCATTGTTTTAGGAAATTGTGCATGGATATATATCGTTCTGTTCTGGTTGACTGTATCAGGGCAGGTGCATGACCTCTTCCATGGCCGACCATGTTTCGCCGGCTGCTGCGGCATCGGGTAAAGGAACCTGCGTGGGCGCGGTTTCCTTCCACCATCGTTGTGTGGCCGTATCGGCGGCCATCTTTTTCATATCTGTGGCAAAATCGTCACCTGTGTACTCAAAATAACTGAACAAATAGCTTTTGCCTTCTATCTCCTTCAGATAAATGGAGTAATTGCGAATATTGCATGTCCCGATCATCTTCACCACATCCGGCCATACGTTGGCGTGCAGTTGCTTGTAATAGGCGATCTTATCGGGATGGATACCGGTAACGCTTGCATAGCGCACTGCTTTTTCTCTGTACAGCCTGATGCGGCGATCATCAACAGCAATACCAGGAATGTTCTCATATGATGCGTTTGAAAAGATCAAAGAATGGGCAGCTGCGCTGTATTGCCGTCCAGCGTCAGTTCAATAACGTAGGGCAATGCGGCGGGTGAGGCCGGCAGGTGGATGCGCAGCTCGTTGCCGGCGGTCTCCGTTTTCACAGCGGCGCCGCCGATGATGCCGGCTTGCTGGATGGCTCTGCCGGGGATGGCTTTTAGGCTGAGCGTATTACCGGCGGGTTTAAGCACGTGGATAAACACCTTGTTGCCTTTTCGCGTGGCGGCATATTGCTCATTGGGCTCCCGGGGCCGCCCAGGTGCCGTAGATGGCGTCATGGTTGCGTTTCACCCAATCGCCGATCTCCTTCAGGCGGGCAACCTGGCGCGCCTCGATGCGGCCGTCGGGCATGGGGCCTACGTTCAGCAGGAGGTTCCCGTTGCCGCCGATCGTCCGGGAGAGGATATCCAGACAGGTTTCGAGGACTTCATGGCGTCGTTCGGTTTCCAGGCCCACTGCTTGCAAATGGTGAAGCAGCTTTCCCAGGGCATGTCCATGTTCATTTTACCCACTACCTGTTCAGGAGTATCGTAATCGCCGATCATTTTCGATGCATCGATCTTTTTGTTTTCCATGGCGGCAAACTCTTTGCCCAGGCGGTTATTGGTGATCACCTTCGGGTTGATCTGCTTGATGTACGCGTACAGGTCCCGGCCGATGGAATCCGTCCAGGGCGCTTCCCACTGCCCGTCGAACCACAGCATGTAGGGATCGTATTTTGTAATAAGCTCCTTCAGCTGGTTTTTCATGTATGCCACGTACTTGCCCATATCGGCTTTGGGATCGATCTGCTGGTTTTTAGGGAGTTGACGGGATAATCCGGATGCCACCAGTCCAGGATCGTATAGTAGATGCAGAACTTCAGTCCCTGCTTTTTGCAGGCGGCGGCCAGCGCGCCAACGATGTCTTTTTGTAAGGCGTGGACGCGATATCATATTCGGTGAATGCCGATGGCCAGAGGCAGAAACCGTCGTGGTGACGGGCGGTGATGGTCAGGTACTTCATCCCGGCGTCTTTAGCGGCTTTCACCCAGTCATCCGCGTTGAACAACACCGGATTGAATTCCTTATACAGGTTATCATAATCTTCGGTAGCTACCTGTTCTCCCTGGACCACCCGATCTCGGTGCCGCGGAGGCTCACCGGCCCCAGTGCACAAACATCCCGAACCGCATGTCCATGAACTGGCGCAATATGGCGGGATCGGTCTTAACGGGCTGCTGCGCGAACGAAGTCAGGCAAGCGGCTAACATTGTCAACAAAAAAGTGTGCGTTTCATTATAATGCTTTTAATCTATTTAAACATCCAGTACAGCACGCCCATCACGAGCAGCAGCAGTACCGACAGGAATTTATAATTACCAAAACCCCTCCATCCGGGGCTCGCCAGCGGCTCGCGCCAGGAGCGCCAGTACAGCGCTTGGCCCTGCTTCACTTCCACGGACGGGTAAGCATAGGTGAACGCCACCTGTATCGCCACGCAGGCGAGGAAGAGGTAGAACGCCATCATCATGAAAGGAATGCCGCCCAGGGATTGCCCGGCGCCATCTTGTTGAGCGCGTACACCGCCGCACCCAGTGCGGAACCGATCCACAGGGTCAGCTGTGCGGAGCGCGGAGAAGCCTTCTTCCAGAATATCCCCAGCAGGAACACACAGGTAATTGGCGGCGCGATATGCGCGATCACATCGTTGATCCCTTCGAACAGGCTCTGGTACCGGTTCAGCAATGGCAACAGCGCAATGGATAGAAGCAGCGCCAGCGCCGATGCCCAGCGCCCGACTTTTACCAGCTCCGCATCCTGCGTTTGTGGCCGGAAGCGTTTGTAGAGATCAAAGCTGGCAAGCGTAGCGATGGAATTGAGCGCTCCCGCGATCTGGCTCATCAGCCCGCTCAGCAGCGCCGCCACGAGCAGGCCTATCAGCCCCGTAGGGAGCAGTTGGGTGATCATGAGGGTGTAGATGCCTTTGGAATCTACGGCGCCGTTTTCGCCATGCTGCAATGCGCTGACGTCGAGGCCGCCGGATTGGTACAGCGCCCAGGCGAAAAGGCCGGGCATTACGAAGATGAACACCGGCAATATTTTGATGAACCCGCAGAAGAGCGCGCCCACACGGGCATGGTTCTCGTCTTTGGCGCCGAGCACCCTTTGCACGATGGTCTGGTCGGCGCACCAATACCAGATCCCGAGGATAGGATACCCCAGGAACACCGCCATCCAGGACATACCGGAAGGGTCGCCCAGCGGGCGCATCATGCTCAGCCGGTCTGCCGCTCCATGTTCCGCCAGCACCGCTTCCATAGGCTGCCATCCGCCCATCTTATCCCATGCCGCCACGGTGATCACCACCGCGCCCGCGATCAATACGATGCTCTGGATGGATTCGGTGACCACGACTGCGCGAAGCCCGCCGAGGATGGTGTACAGCCCCGTCAATGCCGCGATCACGATAATGCTGAGGTACATATCGATCCCGAACAGCGTTTCCAGGACGATACCGCCCGCCAGGAAGGAGAAGGCGATGTGGATGATGATGGCCGATACGATGGAGACGATGGCCAGCCAATCGCGGCACGCGCGGTTATACCGCCGCTCCAGGAAGTCTGGCAGGGTCGATACGCCCGAACGGATATAAAACGGTACGAAGAACAGCGCCAGCAGGATGAGGGTAAACGCCGCCATCCACTCGAAGTTGCCGTTGAGCAGCCCCGCGTCGAAGCCGCTCTGCGCCAGGCTCACCAGGTGCAGGCAGGAGATATTGGTGGCAAAGAGCGCCAGGCCGATCATAGGCCAGCGCAGCGTTTTGCCCGCCAGGAAATATTCTCCCGAACCCTCCGCTCCCGCGGGCTTCTTCCGCAGTCCGGTCCACAGCCCGATGGCGACGATTAGCAGGATATACCCGATGGTAATGATAATATCCGTTGTTCCGATCATACGTGGTTATTTTAGGTCGCAGCTGCTGCCCGGCTCCTGCGGCGTCACGTAGACGCCGTTTTCGATGCGGACAGGATGCAGGAAATGTTCTTTCAGATGAGGGATGTGCTCGAGGAATACCGCTTCATGCCCCATGGCGATGTGGTTGAACAGGACGAGGTGCTGGTGCAGCTGTCCCATATCGCCCACATGCGGCACTACCGGCACGCCGAACTTTTTGCACAGCAGGCTGATGGTGATGAACTCGCTCACCCCGCCCACGCGCACGGCGTCTACCTGAATGAACCCGGCGCAGCCGGATTGGAGGTAGTTCTTGAAGATGACGCGGTTAGGGACGTGCTCGCCCAGCGCAAGTTTTACCGGCGCTACCGATTTGGCCAGAGTCACATGCGCCTGGATATCGTCCGGGTGCGTGGGCTCTTCCACCCAGTAGGGGTTCATGGCTTTCAGTTCCCGGCAGATGGACATGGCTTGCGGCAGCGTCCATTGCTGGTTGGCGTCCAGCATTACTTTTACGTTATCGCCGACTGTTTCGCGGACGATGTTGGCGCGGCGGATATCGCGCTGAGGGTCTGCGGAGCCTACTTTCAGCTTCATGGCGGCGAAGCCCTGCTCCAGGGCGCGCCTGCAGTTCTCGCGGACTTTCTCGTCGTCGTAATTGAACCAGCCCACGGAGGTATCGTAGCCGGGGTACCCGCGCTCCAGGACGCCCATGCGGGAAGCGGCGGTCTCCGATGCTTCCGTGAGCATGGCGATGGCTTCTTCGCGGGTGAGCACGTCTTCCGGTAGGAAAGGTCGAGGGTGTTGACGATAGCTTCAGGAGAAAGGCCGATTAGGAGTTTCCATAAGGGCACGCCGCGCTTTTTGGCCCAGAGGTCGTAGCAGGCGTTGGTCACGGAGGCGAGGCCCAGGTGTACCACTCCTTTATGCGGGCCGAGCCAGCGGAACTGTTGCTCGTTGGCCAGCGCGTGGAAGGTACTGCCGAAGCCGTTCATCAGGTCTTCGATATCCCGGCCGCGGAGCGTGTCTGCATAGAAGCGGGCGGCGCGGCACACGAGATCGTTGCCCTCGCCGAGGGTAAAGCGAGCCCGGCGCCGGTGGCGCCCTGCCCGTCTGCCAGCCGGGTAACGGCGTACGCGTATTGCGGGTCTTTATGGACGGCGTCGCTACCGGCGCCGTTCTTCAGCTCGAAACGGGCGTCGGCGATGTCGATGGTTTTTATCATACAGTGAAAAGAATGTCAGATGAGCGACCTGTACCCCAGCTCGGCGCCCCGGTTACGGGCAGGATGCAGCCGGTGATAAAGCGGGCGGCATCGCTGAGGAGGAAGACGCATGCGTCGGCGATCACGTCGCCGGCGGGCATGGCGCCCAGGGCTGCAGGCTGTCGAGGTACCGTTGCATAGCCTCCGGGTGCGGCTGCTGGGCGCTCCAGGCTTCCAGCATGGGCGTGCGGATGGCGGCCGGCGCCACGGCGTTGACGCGGATGCCCCAGGGGCATAGTCGAGCGCCATGGCTTTGGTCAGCGCGTTCACGGCGCCTTTGGTGGCAACGTAGGCCGCGTGGTTATCCTGCCCGATGCTGCCTACCAGCGAACTGGTATGCAGGATGCAGCCTTTGGACGCTTTCAGCAGCGAAATACCATGACGCGTGGTCAGGTAGATGCTTTTGAGGTTCACCCGCATGAGGGCATCCCATTCGGCGTCTTCCGTGTCGTGCAGCGCTTTGGCGGGATGGGCCAGGCCAGCGTTGTTGTGGATCGCATCGAGCCGGCCAAAATGTTGCTCGGCTACTTCGAATAACCCGCGCACTTCGGAACCGGCCGAAATATCACAGGCGTGGAACAGGTGCCCTTCGCCCGGTAATTCAGCGATCCTGCCGGCGCCGGCAGGATTCAGGTCTGCGATGCAGACCCGGCTCCCGCCGCCGCGTAGGCTTTGGCGCATTCCCATCCGATACCGTCGGCTCCTCCCGTCAACAATACCACTTTGTCCTGCAGCTGTGCTTTCATTCTTTCTGTTTTGATTTACCGGTTAAAAGTTAAGCTTTCCGCCACGATTTCCCCGGAGCGGTATCGGAATGTCAGACAAATCTACATTCCCGCCTCCACGCATACTACCGTACCGTTGATCAATACAGAGCCTATATTAGCAAGTATATGTAATCGGTTGCATCAAAAAGTGCAATATAAATTCGGAAAGGGGCTATCTTAGCAATAGATAAAACGTACCACCGATATGAAACCGGTATTCGCGAAGATCCAGGAAGAGGGGCATATGGGCGTGTTCGCCATCCGGGTGATAGACCTCCCGTATTTCTCCACGGAGTTCCATTTTCACAGGGCCTGCCAGCTCGTGTACGTCGTAGAAAGCGAAGGCAAGCGCATCATCGGCGACAGCGTCGAGAACTTCAACAATGATGAGCTGATCCTGCTGGGGCCGGATATCCCGCATGTATGGCACAACGACCGTAAATACTTCGACCGTGACAGTTACCAGCACGCACGCTCGGTAGCCCTGTTCATCGATCCCGATAAACTGATGGCCACCATGACGCAGTTCGGGCTGGCGCGGCAGGCGGAACAATTGCTGAAGAAATCGAAAAGGGGAATGAAGTTCTCCGGGCAGGCGAAACAATCGCTGAAGAAAATCTTACTGGAGATGACGGACCAGCAGCCATTCGCGCAGCTGATATCGTTCATGCGCGCGATGGACGTGCTCACCCGCACGCGGGAATTCGAGCTCCTGGCCTCCCGGGGTATGTGAATACCTACCAGGCGAAAGACAACGACCGCATCGATACGGTCTTCAAATACGTGTTCGAGCATTTTAAAAGCGATATACAACTGGAGGAAGTGGCACGGCTGGTCAATATGAACAAGCAGGCCTTCTGCCGGTATTTCAAGAGCAGGACGCAGAAGACGTTCGTGCAGTTCGTGAACGAAGTGCGGATCGGCCATGCCTGCAAGCTCCTGGCAGAGGGAGAGCTGGCGATTTCCGGGCTGGCCTTCGAATGCGGGTACAACAGCCTGTCCAATTTCAACCGCTTCTTCCGGGAAATCCGGAACATGACGCCCAGGAATATATCCGGTCGCTGACGGATTAAGGGACTACCCGACCGGGGAATCCAGGATAGCCTGCTCAAAGGCGGCCTCCAGGGGTACAAACGCCGGCGGACAAACACCCCGCCCCACGATCTTAAAGACACCGTCGTTATTCTTCTGGATATGAAAGCGCACCTCCTTGCCTTCGTAGGGCGCGTAGATCTGGTATAATTGCTTATGAACGCAGTTCATGGTCACAAACCGCATGCGTACCACCTCTCCGTTTACTTCAAATTCCTTTTCGAAACTCCTGATTAACTTCCAGCCTAATGAACTCATGTGTCTAAAAATGAGCGGCAAATGTAGCCAAAAATGTTTTTTAGGGGATATGCTTGCGTACTTAATCGTTTAAGCATATATTTATTTCATGAAGAAAGTCTCGCTCAAGGACATTGCGCAAGAGGCCGGGGTATCCACGGCAACGGTCTCTTACGTGCTCAATAACCGGGAAGAGCAGGCCCGCGTGGGGCAGGAAATGGCGCTGAAGATCCGCAAGATCGCGCGGAAGCTCAATTACCAGCCCAACCACATCGCCCGGAGCCTGAAGAGCGGCAGGTCGCACACCATCGGTCTCATCGTGGCCGATATCTCCAACCCTTTCTTCGGGCATATCGCCCGCACCATCGAAGACGAAGCGAAGCAACATAATTATACGGTGATCTTCGGAAGCTCGGATGAGAATATGGAAAAGTCGGCCGACCTCATCAACGCCCTGCTGAACCGGCAGGTAGACGGGCTGATCGTAATCCCCACGGAAGGTTCCGAACAGCAGATCGTTCGCCTGCGCGAGCATAATATCCCGTTCGTGCTTATGGACCGTCCCTTCCCTACGCTCACGGCCAGCAGCATCAGCATCAATAACTACGACGCCGCATATGGCGCCGTGCAGCACCTGCTCCAGACAGGCAGGGAGCGCATCGGCATGATCGCCTATAAGACAGGCATGCACCACATCGCCGAGCGCCGGCGCGGGTTCGCCGAAGCCCTGCAGGCCGCCGGCGCCGAGCCGGACAAGCGCATCAAACTGGCGCGCTACGCGCATATCCGCGAAGACATCCGCAAGGCCATCGATCAGCTGACCGGCGGCAAACAACCGGCCGACGCGCTGTTCTTCGCCACCAACAGCCTCGCCATCGAAGGGTTGCGGTATATCATCGAAAAAGGGATCCGGGTACCGGAGCAGCTGGCCATCGTCAGCTTCGACGAAAGCGAAGCCTTCGACCTCTTCCACGCGCCCGTCACCTTCATACGCCAGCCCATCCAGGAAATGGGCAAAGCGGCCGTCCGCCTCCTGCTGGAACAGATCAGGATAACACCCGCCCTCCGGAAGACATCCGCATCGATGCCGAGCTGGTCGTCCGCCGATCCAGCGCCCCGCCCCGTAATAATTCCACAACTATATGCCTCGCCAAACCCTTCAAACACCACACTTTATGAAAACACTGCTCCTTCTCTCCTTTTGCGCCTGTATGGCCCTCTCGTCGGTCGCCCAGCAGCCCTTTAACGGGCTCGATATGAATATGGGCAACCTCCATCGCCTGTCAGACGCCAAATCCAGATCCATTTCTCCTGAGAACTTTACCGGCGAGCCCGGCAAGGGCGGCATGGCCACCCTCGAACAGGGCAATGCCCGCAACGCCGCCCGCGACCTCGGACAGGGCTGGAAGGTAAACCCTTACGTTCATATAGAGCCCGGACAAACCTTCACCCTCGCGGAGATAAATGGCTCCGGCGCTATCCAGCACATCTGGATGACGCCCACCGGCAACTGGCGCTACTCCATCCTCCGCTTTTATTGGGACGATGAAACCACGCCCAGCGTGGAAGTGCCCGTAGGCGACTTCTTCGGCATGGGATGGGGAGAATATGCGCAACTGAGCAGCCTGGCGGTGACCGTCAACCCCGGCAGCGCTTTCAACTGCTACTGGACGATGCCCTTCCGCAAGAAATGCAAGATCACCATGGAGAACATCAACACCGAAAGGATGACCCTCTACTACCAGGTGGATTATACCCTCACACAGGTGCCCGACGACGCGGCGTATTTCCATGCGCAGTTCCGCCGCAACAATCCCGTGAAAGATGCTGAGTTTACGCTCATAGACGGCGTTAAAGGCAAAGGGCATTATGTAGGCGCCTACATGGCCTGGGGCGTGAATAACAACGGATGGTGGGGAGAAGGCGAGATCAAGTTCTTTATGGACGGGGATAACAAGTACCCTACCATCTGCGGCACCGGCACCGAAGATTATTTCTGCGGCTCCTACAATTTCGACAACAAGGGAAAATACCAGGAATTCACCACGCCGTATGCGGGGCTGCACCAGTGATCCGGCCCGACGGGCTGTACAAATCCCAGCAGCGCTTCGGACTGTACCGCTGGCATATCATGGATCCTATCCGGTTCGACAAGGATCTGAAGATCACCATCCAGGACCTGGGCTGGCGCAGCGGCGGGCGTTACCTGCCGCAGCAGTCTGACATCAGCGCCGTGGTGTTCTGGTACCAGCGCGAGCCGCATGCGCCGTTCCCGAAACTGCAGGCGAAAGACCAGCTGGAAGTTAACTGACCGTAATAAAATTCATACGATGGATACTTTAGGATTACAGATGATCGGGACCCAAAGGGTAGGCGGAGGCGCACAGACCTTCCGCGCCTGGGCCCCTTCGAAACAGGACTGGCTGCCCCATTTATTCCGCGAAGCGACAGCGGCTGAAACCGACGCCGCCGTGAGCCTCGCCGCCAAAGCCTTCGACGCTTACAAACAAACGGCCGCCAAAGACCGAGCCGCATTCCTGCGGGCCATTGCCGCCGGGCTGGAAGCCCTGGGCGAAACGCTCCTCCACACCGCCTCCGAAGAAAGCGGCCTTCCGCTGGCGAGGCTGCAGGGCGAGCGCGACCGCACCACCAACCAGCTGCGCCTCTTCGCAAAAGTGATCGAAGAAGGCTCGTGGGTAAACGCGCGGATCGACCGTGGCACGCCCGACGTCCGGCAGATGCAGATCCCCTGGGGCCCGTGGCGGTATTCGGCGCGAGCAATTTCCCGCTGGCCTTTTCCGTGGCGGGCGACACCGCGGCGGCCCTGGCCGCCGGATGCCCCGTGGTCTGCAAAGCCCACCCCGCACACCCGCATACCTCTCACCTGGCAGCGGAAGCGATTCTGGGCGCGGCGCAGGAAACCGGCATGCCGGAGGGCGTTTTCAGCCTCATTCATGGCGTTACTATCGAAACGGGCAATCCCTTGCCCGGCACCCGCAACTGCGCGCTATTGCGTTTACAGGGTCGTTCGGCGGGGGTAAAGCGCTGTTCGGGACAGCGGCGCAAAGGCCCGTGCCCATCCCCGTGTATGCGGAAATGGGCAGCGTGAACCCCATCTTCATTTTACCGGAATACCTGCAGGAAAACGCCGCTGCTTTCGCGGCGCAATACCTGCAGTCGCTAACCATGGGCGTAGGGCAATTCTGCACCAACCCCGGCGTGCTCGTTGCCGCGGGCGATACCGCCGCATTGACGGAAGCCCTTCAGCAAGCCGTTACCCAGGCAAAGGGCGGCGTGATGCTGACGCAGGAATACTTTCCGCTTACCAATCCGGCGTGAAGCGCCTCGCAGATCTTGGCGCCGCAGCTATCGGGCAAGGCGAAGACGAAGCAGGCAAAGCCACGCCGGCCGTAATGCATGCATCATTGTCAACCGTGCTGGATACTCCTGCCATGCTGCATGAAGTTTTCGGGCCGGCGGGATTGCTCGTACGCTGCAACGAAGGAAATGACCTGTACACATTCGCGGCTTCCCTCGAAGGACAGCTCACCGCCACCATCCACGGAACGCCGGCAGACCTGGCGAAGTACGCCGGGCTTGTCGACATCCTGAGAGAAAAAGCGGGCAGGCTCCTCGTCAACGGGTTCCCTACCGGCGTAGCGGTGAACCATGCCATGGTGCACGGTGGCCCTGGCCCGCAGCTACGCCCGGCGCCGGCACATCCGTAGGCACGGCCTCCATTTACCGCTTTACCCGGCCGGTATGCTTCCAGGATTTCCCGGAAAGCCTGCTGCCCGCAGAGCTGCGCAACGCCAACCCGCTGGAGATATGGCGGCTGAGCAACGGGGAATGGTCGCGCACGGGGCTTTCCTGATCTGCATACCTTTTCATTACACCTTATACCACACGTTATGGACCTTGGCTTACAGGACAAAATCATCATCGTAACGGGCGGCGCCAAAGGCATAGGCGCCGCCATCACGGCCGTACTGGCGCAGGAAGGCGCCGTACCGGTCATCATCGGCAGAAGCGAACCGGACAACCTGCGGCACCTGGCGCAGATAGAAGCCGCCGGCGGGAAAGGCTGGCAGGTCGCGGCAGAACTCACCGATCCGCAGGCCTGCAAAATGCCATAGATGCCGTTGTGCAAAAATTCGGGCGCATCGACGCATTGGTCAACAACGCGGGCATTAACGACGGCGTAGGGCTCGCCTCCGGATCTTACGAGGCTTTTATGCAGTCGCTGCACCGCAACCTCGTGCATTACTACCTGATGGCGCACCATGCGCTGCCCTGGCTGAAAGAAAGCCACGGCCCCATCGTCAACATCAGTTCTAAAACGGCCGAAACCGGGCAGGGCAACACTTCCGCCTACGCCGCGGCCAACGGCGGCAGGAACGCCCTCACCCGCGAATGGGCCGTGGAGCTCCTGCCCTGGCGCATCCGCGTCAACGCCATCATCGTCGCCGAGTCGTGGACGCCGTTGTATGAAAACTGGATCAATACTTTCCCCGATAAGGATGCGAAACTCAAAAGCATCACGGCCAACATCCCCCGAAAACCGGATGACCACGCCGGAAGAAATCGCGCAGATGACGGCGTTCCTGCTCAGCGGAAAATCCGGTCACACCACCGGGCAACTCATCCATGTAGACGGCGGTTACGTTCACCTCGACCGCGCATTAGCCTCCCTTCAATCTTAAACCATCATGCCACAGCAAATACTCCAGATCCATCCGGAAGATAATGTCCTCGTTGCGCTGCAGGACGTGCCGCAAGGCGCCGCCGCAGGCAACGTTACCGCCCTGCGCGACGTGCAGGCCAAACACAAGCTTACGACCACTTTCATTCCCAAAGGCGGCGAGATCATCATGTACGGCGTGCTCGTGGGGCATGCCAACGAAGACCTCCCGGCCGGCGAGCTCATCACCACCGCCAACGTGCGCCACGCATCGGGCAGTTTTGGTGTGCGCGCCGAACGGAAAACGCAATGGGACCAACCCGATGTTTCCGCCTGGAAAGACCGCAGCTTCCTGGGTTATCATCGTACAGACGGCCGCGTGGGCACCGGCAATTACTGGGTCATCCTGCCGCTGGTGTTCTGCGAGAACCGCAACGTACAGCTGCTTCATGAAACGCTCGTCAAAGGCCTGGATACCACAAAGGCAATCCTTACGAAGCCATGCTCCGAACAATGCTCGATCATGGCGTAGGACAAGGAGACCATTCCGCCGCTACGCCCCGCCCCTTCCCGAACATCACCGGCATCAAACTATTGACGCACACTATGGGCTGCGGCGGCACGAAAGACGATACCCGCGCGCTCTGCGGACTGCTGGCAGGTTATATCACGCACCCCAACGTAGCCGGCGCCACGGTGCTGAGCCTGGGCTGCCAGAACGCGCAGATCGCCATGCTGCGCGAGGAGATCGAAAAGCGCTCGCCGGGGTACGACCGTCCGCTCGTCATCCTCGAGCAACAACAGGAAGGCACGGAAAAAGCGCTCATGGAACAAGCCATGCGGCAGACTTTCGAGGGCCTCGCCAATGCCAACCGGCAGGAACGTAAACCCGCGCCGCTGAGCAAGCTCATCGTAGGCATGGAGTGCGGCGGGAGCGACGGGTTCTCCGGCATCTCCGCCAACCCGGCCGTGGGTAAAGTGGCCGACCGGATCGTGGCCCTGGGGATCGGTGATCCTGTCCGAGTTCCCGGAGCTGTGCGGCGTAGAGCAGGAACTGAGCGACCGCTGCGTGAGCACCGAACTGGCGGAGAAATACACCGGCCTCATGAAGACATACGCCAGCAGGGCGGAAGCCGTAGGCTCGGGATTCGATTCCAATCCTTCCGCCGGCAACATCCGCGACGGCCTCATCACCGACGCTATCAAATCAGCCGGCGCCGCGCGCAAAGGCGGCTCCTCTCCCGTCACCGACGTGATCGACTACCCGGGATGGGTTCAACGCCCCGGGCTGGCATTACTCTGCACCCCGGGCAGCGACGTGGAATCCACCACGGCGGAAGTAGGCGCGGGCGCCAACGTTGTGCTGTTCACCACAGGGCTCGGCACGCCCACCGGCAACCCCGTGACGCCCGTATTGAAGCTGTCTACCAACTCGCGCCTGGCGGCGAAGATGCCAGACATCATCGACCTCGATACCGGCCCCGTCATCAGCGGAGAAGAAACGCTCGACCAATCGGCCGACCGCATCATGGAACTGCTCATCGCCTCCGCCAGCGGGGAATATACCGCTAAAGCGCAAGTACTGGAACAGGACGACTTCATCCCCTGGAAACGGGGCGTATCGCTCTGACCCCTCATCCGAAGACTTTAATCCAACGATATGAAACCATACCTCATGGCATGTTTATTAACCGCCGGGATCGCAGGCTGCCAGCCCGCCCCGGCGCCGCAATCCGGCAAACCCGCCAACTTCGGGAAGACGTGGCGTTCCTGCAGCAACACCTCCGGAACGTAGTGGTGCTGCAGCTCCCGGGCGACAGCAGCCGCGTGCTCGTTACGGGCGATTACCAGGCCCGCGTGATGACCAGCTCGGCCTCCGGCGATACGGGCAACAGCTTCGGCTGGATCAATTACGACCTCATCGCTTCCGGGAAATTCACGCCGCACATCAACGCCTTTGGCGGCGAAGAGCGTTTCTGGATGGGTCCGGAAGGCGGGCAATACGCCCTGTTCTTCCCTCCGGGCAAACCCTACGCATTCGACCACTGGCAAACGCCCGGCATGATCGATACGGCGCACTGGGAAGTGAAGTCGCAGTCGCCCGCGGAAGTGTCTTACGCCTTTGCCGGCAGCATACAGAACCATGCCGGCTACACGTTCCACCTGGGCGTGGAGCGCACCGTGCGCCTGCTCGACCGGAAGGCTACCGGCGAAAGGCTGGGATTCGCCCTGCCGGAGGGGCTGCGCAGCGTTGCTTACGAGACCGATAATTCCATCACCAACGCGGGCGACAGCGCCTGGCAGGAAAGCACCGGCCTCCCCAGCATCTGGCTTCTCGGCATGTTTAAACCATCCGGCCAGACGGCCGTGGTTACGCCCTTCGTGGCCGGTAAAGAGGCCCGCAGCCAGATCACCGACGATTACTTCGGAAAGATCCCCGCCCGCAACCTGCAGATCCACGACAGCCTGCTGCTCTTCCGGGCCGACGGTAAAGCGCGGGGCAAACTGGGCATTGCGCCCGGCATCGCCAAAGCGGGCGCCGGCAGCATCGACCTGGCCAACGGTTCCATCACGGTGCTGCTCTACGACATCGCACCGGCGGGTAAATACGTCAATTCGAAATGGGAAGATCAAAAGGAAACTTACAAAGGCGATGCGGTGAACTGTTATAACGACGGCCCGCTGGAAGACGGCACCCAGATGGGGCCTTTCTATGAAGTGGAATCCTCTTCAGACGCCGTGGCGCTGAAGCCCGGCGAGTCGCGCAGGTACCGGCAGACGACCATGCACTTCGAAGGCGACGCGGCCGCGCTGCAGGCGCTGGCCACCCAATTATGGCAACTGCCGGTAGATACCGTGCGGCAATTCCTCCAACAAAAATAATGTAGACATGAACTTAGTAAGAATCTATAAAACATCCAACTGCATCATCGTTCAGCACGAAGACCGCTTTTATGCGACCGGCAGCAGCTGGAACGAATTCGTGAACCGCAAGGGCCTCTATGCGGCGGTTGTCGCAGACATCGCCGGCATGGAAGAACTGGACCAGCACACCGCCGGCCAGACCATCGCTTCCGGCCTGCTGGCGCCCATCGGCACGCAGGAAGTCTGGGCCGCGGGCGTTACCTATTTCCGCAGCCGCACCGCCCGGATGGAAGAATCCGAAGACGCCGGCGGCGCCACGTTTTATGATAAAGTGTATGTGGCGGAAAGACCGGAGCTGTTCTTCAAGGCAACGCCGCAGCGCGTCTGGCCACCGGCAGGTAGTGTACATCCGGCCGGATTCGAAGTGGGACGTGCCGGAACCGGAACTGACGCTGTTCGTATCCGCATACGGCACCATCGAAGGCTATACGATCGGCAACGACATGAGCTCCCGCAGTATCGAAGGGGAAACCCGCTCTACCTCCCGCAGGCGAAGGTCTATGAGAAATGCGCCGGCCTGGGCCCCTGCCTGCTCGTGACGGAAACGCCCATTCCGCCGGATACCATGATCCACATGTCGATCTACCGGGACGGGGTGATCCAATACAACGACAGCATCGCCATCTCGCAAATGAAACGGGGGCATGCGGAGCTGGTGGGATTTCTTTTCCGGGATGCGCCTTCCCGGACGGCTGCTTCCTCATGACCGGCACCTGCCTCGTGCCGGACAACAGCTTCACGCTGGCCGATAACGACCGCGTGGAGATCAGCATCGACCATATCGGAACGCTCATCAACGAAGTGCAGACGCTTCGTTAGCCAACTTATAAACAGCAAAGCCGCGGGCGCGCGGCTTTGCTGTTTGGAAATGCGGGTTAAAGCGACTAATTTGTTGGAAATTGGAAAACCCTGTCATGCTCTTCAACCATTTCGACATTCGCTTCAAGTATCCGTTAGAAGGATTTCCCTCGCCGCTGTTACTAAGTGCCAAGGTCACCTGGAATTCTCACCAGCACTGCTATTCACTTGAAAACATCTGCCTGCCGGGCAGCCCCGGCGCACCGGTGATGCAGGCCGTTCACCTGCGCAAAAAGCGGGAACGGTGGGTGCACCCCGACAGTGAAAGCGCATCCCTGCTCAGCGAATCCGCCGGTACGGCCATCGACGAGGCGGAAACGGAAAAACTGGAACACCTGAACAACGAATGCCCCGAATTAGGTTATTACCTGGAGAAGGCCATCGAAACAGACCGGGCCGACTTCGGCAACATCCAGCTCTTCAATCCCGCTCACCGCTCATTATCCATCGTTACGCAGCGGGGATTTCAGCGCGAGTTCCTCGCACATTTCAAGATCGTGACGGCTAACGATACATCGGCCTGCGGCCATGCGTTGCTGACCGGCCAGCCGGTGGTAGTGCCGGATGTTACGCAGCTCCCCAGCTTTACCCCGCACCTGGAGGCCGCGGCCAAAGCGGGATACCGTTCGGTGATCTCCACGCCCGTTACGGCGGGCAGCCGTTTCCTGGGCATGCTGTCTACCCACTCCAGCCAGCCGCATAAGCAATGGAACCTTCCGGCGCAGCAACAGATCGCCACCGACCTGGGGCTGTGCCTCGAAGCACGTTCTTCCGCGCTTCAGGTGCTTTCCACGAGGTAAAGATCAGCAGCACGCTGACGAGGAAAATGAAAGCGGTCAGCGTAGTGAGCAGGCCGGAAGAATGCGCGTAGCCGCCTTCGTTCAGTTGCTTTTCGATATTGCGGTAACGGACCCAGGAGAAGATGACCGTGGCGGCGCCGACGGCTACCAGCGTGATGCCCGCAACGGCGGATAGGCCATGGGATTTGATCACATGTTCCTTACCCAGCATGAGCGACAGTTGCTTTACGAACAGGGAGAATTTCACCACCACGAATCCAAACGCCATGATGCCGATGGCGGTGCGCACCCAGGCGAGAAAAGTGCGCTCATTGGCGAGATGGTCTGTAGGCCCGCCGTATTTCTTTGGTTCCATAGTCCGGTTTTTAAAGGATCAGTAAGACCCTGAAGGTACGAAATGACCCTCCTTCCGGCAAAATCGCGGCAAAAGCCGTACATTCGGTACCTAACCTCAAAAACCTACCCCGAATGTCTTCCGTATTTGCCCTTCTCGTGGGCGTATCCGACTATCATCCTGATTCCGGCGTTTCCGGGCTTAATGGTTGCGTCAACGACGTCAATGCCATGCGCGGCTACCTCCGCAACCAGTTCCCCCAGGACCCTGCCGGCAATATACTTACCCTCGTCAACAGTGCGGCCACGCGCGCGGCGGTGACCGATGCCTTTAAAAGCATTTGTGCAAGAACACCGCCATCAGGGCCGGCGACACCGTTTTGTTCTATTACAGCGGCCACGGCTCCCACGCGCCTTCCGCTCCTGAGTTCGCCGCGCTTAACGAAGACAGCCAGGGCAGGATGAAACGCTCGTGCTGTACGACAGCCGGCTGCCGGGGCACTTCGACCTGGCGGATAAGGAACTGGCGCTGCTGCTCTCCCTCGTGCCGGACACCGCGCAGATCGTCGTCATCCTCGACTCCTGCCATTCCGGATCCGCCACACGGTCGCTCAAGACGCTGCAACGTTCCGGACTTCCCGGTTCACCAGCAACGCAGACATTCCCCGGAAGCTGAAAGACTATCTCTCCTCCGATGGCGTGAGCTATGCGGCGATGCACAAAGCCGGCAACCTGGCTATCCCTAAATCCCGGCACCTGCTCATGGCCGCCTGCGGGCGCAATGAGCTGGCGTATGAAGACGTGACGGCCCGGGGCGTGTTTTCTTCCTGGATGACACGCATCCTGCAGGAAGCATCCGGCGGCATCTCCTACGCCCGGCTGCATGCATCCATGTACGCCGCTATCCGCAAGAATGCCAATGCGCAGACGCCGCAACTCAAAACCTATGGCGGCTTCGATCCGGACCAGTTCTTCCTCCGCCCCGGCAGCGACCCATCGGCCCCGCTGCTCATCGTACGGTATACAGAAAACGAATGGATCGTGAACGCCGGCGCCCTGCATGGCATCCCGGCCGACCCGGCCGCATTTGCCAGGGCGCAACTGCAACTTTATAAAAACGGCGATACCACGCCCTCCTCACCGCCGCCATCGCCCGCGTGGGGCTGACGGCAGCGTACTCCGCATGCCCGACGGCGCAGACGCCAGCGTCCGGTATACCGCATCGCTCATCAACCTACCGCCTACACTTTACATCCTCGTTTCCGGCGATGCGGCAGCGACTGTGAAAGACTTACTGCCGGAAGACCCATCCATCCACTACCACACCCAGCCTGGTCAATATTTCGATTACATACTTGATGCCTCCGGGCATCAACTCATCATCCGCGACCGCCGCACCAACGACCTGGTGCATGGCGTAGCCGGTACCGACGAAGCGGCAGCCAAATACATCGGCGGCGCGCTGGCGCAGATCGGGAAGTGGGAAACGCTGGCGGCGATGCGCAACCCTGCTACCGCCATCCCGCAACAGAACATTCAATTCGGGTTGCAACTGATGGACGAAGCCGGCAAGTGGCAAGACTGCACCGGCCACGACATCACCGTAGACCTCACCGATGCCCGCCCGGAGATCCCCTTCCGCATACAACTGCGGAACCAGTCGCAGGTGGAATACCACGTGGCGCTCTATCACCTCTCACCCGCTTATTCCATCAACAAACAATCTCCCGATACGGACGCCAGTGTTCTGCGCAACGGGCAACCCATCGCGCTGCTCTGCAACCCTCCGAAAGAACCGCTTACCCTGATGCTCGCCAACGACGACGTCAACGAAGAGACGGAGACTTTTACGCTCGTCTACTCCCTCTTCCCTTTCCAGGATTACTTCGTGGATGAATCCCGTGAATTGCCTCGTAAGATCGTCACATTAGACGCCACGCGCGCCAAAGGCATCGGCGGCAGTAAAAAGAGCTTCCGCAAAGACTGGGACGCGCAAACGCTCCGCATCCGCATCGTGCGCAACGGGCAACAACTGGAAAAGGGAAAAGCGTTCGACAACGGCATGATCGCCATCGGCACACAAACCGGGTTCAAAGCGAAGGTGACCGTTACGCCCGTCAGCAGCAACGCCAAAAGCCTCAGCCCGGCGCTTGAACTGCAATCCCTGTTCGACAGCGATGCATTCACCTTCCTGCCCGTGGCCGTGCCTACACGCGGCGCGCCGGTGCATACGGTCGTGGAGCTGACGGGACTAAAAGACGAAGCCTCCCTGCATGAACAACCGCTGGAGCTTACCGTCCGCCAGCCCGTCGGGGAAGACGAGGCCGTGATCGCCGTGACCATGCAAAACGGCGTTGTTGTTCCTTTAGGATTTCTGGAATCGGACGAGCAGGGCGGACAGCGGATCATGATCCATCACGCGCCGGGCGACGTTGACCCGCAACGCGCGGCGGGCAAAAGCCCCTGCGGGCGTTGTGGTTCTGCTTGCTGAAGGTGGCCTTCCGCAGGGATAAGGAGATCTTCAAACTGCGCTACCTGGAATTCGAACATGGTGAGCCGGTGTATGGCAAAGGCGACGTTGCGGAAAAGATCGCCGGATCTGAAAAGATCCTGCTGCTCGTCCACGGTATCATCGGCAATACCAAATCTCTCGCCGCCAATCTCTCTTCGCTGCTTGAAGACAAAAATACGACTGCATCCTTACTTTCGATTACGAGAACCTCAACACCCCTATCGAGACCATCGCCGAAAAGCTGCTGGAGCGCCTCCGGGACAATGGTATCTCCCATAAGAACTCCATCGACATACTGGCCCATTCCATGGGCGGCCTCGTTGCCGCTACATGACCGAGTTCCTGGGCGGCGACCTGCTGGTGAGGTTGCTCATCATGGCCGGCACGCCTAATGGCGGTTCCGCGTTCGGCAAGGTGGAAGACATCCGCAAATGGACCAACAGCGTGCTGACGCTGGCCTGCAATTACGGCAAGCAGTTCCTCGGCGCATGGGGCCTTTCCTGGGCATCGTCAACAAAGGCGTGGCGGCCATGGGCATGCTCACCAAAACGCTGGGGCAGATGGACGGGGATTCCAAATTCATTAAAAAGATGTCTAAATCGCAAGAGGTGATCTACACGCGGTACTACGTGGTGGCGGGCAACGCCGCTGAATACGCCAAGGTGGCGGAAGACATGGGCTTTATGGAAAAGATCGAGCTGGCGGTGGGGAAATTAGTCTATTGGAACACGCCCAACGACATTGCCGTGAGCATCAGCAGCATCCGGAACATTGCCAAATGCTACATCATTATGACGGTCCAGGTGAGCGCGCATCACCTGAATTATTTCGATGACACGAACAGCTTAGACGTTCTGAAAGACATGATGCGTTAAACGATGGGGAGAATCACTTCCATGGCCGTGCCCCCTTCCGCCCTGCGGCGGGCGTAGATATGCCCGTGGTGGTTTTCCACGATCTTCTTGCAGATGGCCAGGCCGATGCCCGTGCCGGGGTATTGCTGCCGGGTGTGCAGCCGTTTGAAGATGGCGAAGATCTTGTCTATATACTGCTCTTCGATACCGATGCCGTTATCTTCCACGCTGATCTGCACATAGGCCCGGTTTTCCGGGAGGCTGAACCGCAGCGCGGCCTCTTCCGGCGCCAGCATGCGGCCATATATCCTGATCTGCGGAGTTTCTTTCGTGAACTTCAGCGCATTCCCTAACAAGTTCGCGAACAACTGCCGCAACTGCGCCGCTTCGGCCACGATGGTGGGCAGGGGGCCGCAGATGACTTCCGCCTGCTTTTCCGCTACCGCCCCTTCAAGATCCGACAGCACTTCGTTCAGGACTTCGTTGAGGTTCGTTTCCGTGGGAGCGCCTTCCGTATTGGTGAGGCGGGAGTAATTGAGCACATCGCGGATGAGGGTGGACATGCGGCGGGCGGAGTCGGAGATCTTGGCAAAATACTTATCGAACGCGTGGCGGTCGCCCGGGTTCTCGCGGATCATATCGATGAAGGTCTGGATCTTGCGGAGGGGTTCCTGGAGGTCGTGCGAGGCGATGTAGGCGAACTCTTCCAGGTCGCGGTTGGATTTGCCCAGCCGTTCGTTGGATTTGATGAGCTCTACAGTTCGTTGCTGCACGGTGCGTTCCAGGAGGAGCTCCGCTTCCTTGGGGTAATGTCCAGCAGGGTGCCCAGCAGGCGGTCTGGCCGGCCATCGCGCCCATAGAAGTAAGACCCGCGCACGCGTACCCAGCGGTGTTCCTGGTCGGCCGGGCGTACGATGCGGTGGATGCCGTCGTATTCGCCGGTGGTGCTTTCTTCCACCAGGGCTTTTAGTTGCAGGAGGGCACGGGTGTTGCCGACGGGGTGCAGGAGGGCTTCGAGGGTTTCGAGGTTGGGGATGGTGCCTACTTCGAGGCCCAGGATGTCGCGGCATTCGTCTGAGCAGGTTACCACGCCGGTCCGCATATCCACTTCCCATACGCCGAGGCGGGTGGCGGCCACCGCCATGCGGAAGCGTTCTTCTCCGAGGCGTAGGAGGAGCTCTCCGCGTTTCTGGGAGGTGATATCCCGGGCGATCTTGGAGGCGCCGATGATGACGCCGCTGCTGTCGCGGATGGGGAAATGGTGAGGAGATATTGATGATACGCCCGTCCTTCGTGACACGTTCCGTCTCAAAATGATCCACCCGTTTGCCAGCGGCGAGCTGGCGGAGGATGGCGGGCTCTTCGTCCTGGCGGTCTGCCGGGATGAGGGTGGAGATATGCTGGCCTACGATTTCTTTGGATTGGTATCCGAAGATGCGTTCGGCGGATTTGTTCCAGGAGGTGATGATGCCTTCGAGTGTTTTGGAGATGATGGCATCGTCTGAGGATTCCACGATGGCGGCCAGGTGGGTGAGCCCTTCGTTCTGCAGGTGCTGGATGGTATGGTCTGTCAGGGTGTTGATGGCGCCAGACAGTTCACCTTCTTCATTGAAGAGCGGGCAGGGGTTGGGCCGGATGTAAGACCGGGATCCGTCTGGCCGTTCTATGATGATCTCCTCTCCTTCCACTGGCCTGCCGGACTGGAGGGCGATGGCCATGGGGCCGTATTCGGGTGGCAGGGGTGTTTGTCCGTCTGTCCGGAATGTTTTCCAGGCGCCGGTGTATCGTTCTTTACCTATTACGGGTTCGCGGCCCCATAGTTTGGCGGCGGCGGTGTTATAGTGGAGGATGTAGCCATTTTTATCTGTGATGTATACGGCTGCGGGGAGGCTATCGATTATTTGCTTCTCCAGCATGCTTGCTGTGGGTGTAGTGTGGATGTTGTTATTGTTGTTTTCTTCGGGCATGATTTCAGATGGTCGAAAAGCGTACCCGGAAGATAAGGAATTTTCTTTTAGGGAGGAGTGCTAATGGGATTGGGGAGTTACGGTATTTGTTCCCCACCGAAGATGCCTCCGTTGGAGATCAACGGAGGCGTGGTGGAGGATGAATGCACACCAAGTCTTAAGCTGCATTGGGTTTTTAACACTTGGTTATGGACTAAATGACTTTAGTGTTTTTAAAAGTGGCCTTCACCAGATGGATGGCGAAGGCCTTTTTGAAAACTGGGACCAAACGAACGAGGCTATGCGCCTGGGATTTTTGTCATAAACCCGCCTTTTACGGCTGATTTATCGGAGACTACGTACATAAGACGGCCAAAAGGTGTTAGAGGGTGAAAGAATTTCAGAAATATTTTAAAAAATTTGGCCCCGCACGAAAACGGGGGCCATCTTCTACATCTATAGTGCCAACATCGCACTATTAGACCGAGATTTAAAAAGGTACCTCCGCCGGTTTGAAGGGCGGAGGGCCCGGTGAATTTATCTAAAATGGACATCTGTTTGGTTGTGGGGCTTACCAGCCGGGGTTTTGTTGCATTCCGGACATCTGAACTACGTCGTCTGGTATTGGAAAAGTATACTTATAACTATTCGGTTCGAGAATATAGGTTTTACCATTTACAGTACGGGTAAATGTTTGTGCGAAGCGCGGATCACGGTTCAATCTTCTTAAATCACTCCATCGCACGCCCCGTAATACTAACTCCTTCTTTCTTTCGTTCAAAATAATTTGAAGTGCTTCCTCTGAATTTACAGCAACAATATCCTTAAATGGTGCCTTATATCTATGCTTAAGCAAATGATTCAAATCCTTCATAGCTTCTATCACCTTGGACTGCCTCGCATAGCATTCCGCCCGCGTCAAAAACAACTCGTCTGTAGCCAAACCATTAAAAAAGATTGAAATCCCTGCCCGGCATAGGTACCTTTGAAAATCACTGTTTGAGCATCTGCATCATAGTTATAGTAAGCAGTTTTACGAAGATCACTTTCCAAATAGGAATTGTAAAATTCGTTCTTAATTAAAGTGCTAAAATAATTAAATGGAAATGAAGTGCTAAAAAGGTTGCCATAGAATATTGTTTCATCATTATAACCAATGAATGGGTTATCTGGATTATTTAGCTCCAATTCATTATAATCAATAAGTTTGTTATACAGACTTAAAGCTTTAGAAGCATTTTCCAAAGCCAAATTATAGTTCTCCATACCCAAGTATACACGCGACAACATTGCAAATGCTGCTGCTTTGTTAGGCCGAGTTCTATACATTTGCGTACCGAAGTAAATTAACGGCTTCTGTCAAATCAGAAATTACTTGTTCATAAGTTTGTTTTATCGTACTTCTCTTGCTTGAAATATTAATATCTGGATCGAGTCTTAAAGGAATTCCCAAATTTGTGTCTCCGTCGGAAGTAGAATATACAGGAACGAATATTTGAGCCAACTCATAAAATGCCTTGCCTCGAAAAAAAAGCGCCTGTCCCTTTACATTACTCAACTCTTGGTCGTCGTCGTTCGAAAGCTTTTCCAGGCCTTTCAGGACAATATTTGTATAATACACCTTTCGATAACTACCTCCACCCGGATTAAGTTCAGACATCCAATCTGGCACTTTTAAATTAGGCTGCTGCTTTGCCCAAATATAACTATTTAATGTAAAACCACTCATGGCTGATATCGCATCAATACTAAAATAATGCAAATCTGAGGCATTCTCGCCCATAAACGGACAATTATTATTCAATTCAAAGCTATTGTCCATCAACGCCTGCAAATCTTTCAAAGTTGTTGGAATAGAAAGTTGTTTGTCTGTTTTAACATCAAACCAATCTTTGGAACAACTCACCACTCCCAAAACCATAACTAAAATGGCAATAAAAACGTCATTGATTTCATACCGTGATGATTATAATCCAAGTTTAAATCCAATTGAGTAACTTCTAGCAGCTGGAATGCTACCGAATTCGTAAGCTTCAGGATCAATTCCTAACCTATTCTTTTTCCAAACCAATCCAATATTGCTTGCATACAGATAAACAGATAGTGATTTTAGACGTAGACCACTTAGCCATTTTTGATCTATAAAGTAACTCAGTCTAATATCCTGTAATCGAATATGATCAGCAGGCTGCACCAGCTTATCAGACCTTAAGTATGCAGCATCACGTTGTGAGTTAGGTATTCAGGTTGAGAAGGCACAATTGTATTAACTTCATCTCCTTTACTCTTCCACCTCTTATTATAATCCGAATGCGAATTCCAGGCAAAACTTAGCAACTGACTATAGTCAATTGAAGAAGCCCTAAAAAATGTCCCCAACGATATGTAATAAGGCAGGATAAAGCCAGATTACCCAACCTAAACTCATTAAGAAATGATCCAAAATAACGAGGAGATACGGATCCATGGTACTTCAAATCTGAAATTTTAGCGTCTGAAATATTAGAATAATTAGATATAGTGTCCCCAAGAATTACTAAAGGATCTCCTGAATTTCCATCAAGGCCCGCAGATCTAAAACTATACACCGGATTTATTGGATCCCCAGGGTTAATTGCAACCCAACCCATTGCCAAATATTCGCCGGAAGCGGGCCTAGGCAAATAATAGTCTAGTATTTTATTCTTATTAAAACTGAATAAAAGCGAACTCTTCCAACTTAAATCTTTTGTAATATTCAAATTTGTATTAATGGTCAAATCGAGTCCAGATGACTTCATACTTGCATTATTCCCAACAAATGAACCGAATCCGGTTGTCGGATCGCTCTTTATTTGACCTACCAAATCCAAACCTCTTTTTAAATAGTATTCAATTGTTGAATTTAACTTTCCATTAAACATAGAAACCTCTCCACCAAAATTCACTATTTTTACTCGCTCCCATCGCAAACCCGGATTACTAGGTGAAAGGATACTCCCGTATCTAAAATTTAATCTAGGTGGCAAATAATATTCGGTATCTTCATACTTAAAGGTGGCTGAGCTAGTAGCATTTGTAATTGTATTACCCGTATAACCATAGCTTAATTTCAAAGCCAAGATATCTAACCAATCTAAACTAAACCACTTCTCTTCATTTATTTGCCATCTCCCGCCAACGCTCCATAATGGAACTTGCCTTAAATTTGACTTTATCCCGAAATTATTCGACTGATCAATCCGCCCTCCAACAGTTAATACATATCTGTCATTCCAGCTATATGCAAAATTAGTAAACATACTCCCAAACCTGTTCAAACGACCAACAGGATTGGCAACCTGCCCCAACATAAGACTTCCTCTATCTGGTCGGGTTACTATAACTTTGGTAGGATCAACTTGCTGAGATATGTACGTGTTTGGATCAAACCCATAAATCATGTCCGAACTACCCTCTAAACTAGCTTCCCTTCTTTCAACTCCCAATATTCCACTTACTCGTGAATTTTTCCATTGTTTATCAATTCCAACACTGCCCCTAATATTCCATGCCTTTTCAATTTCATTATACTTGTCCAACAAATCTCCCATCGGCCATGGATAAACCAAAATACCATTTTGATCATAATACATTGATTTATTTATTCCATCTCGAACTACATAGCTCGACGCGTCATAAGTATTCACAATATTTCTATAATTCAACTCATTCTGATACTGCAAATCAAACTTTAACCAAGAAGCGACTGAATATTTTAATGCAAGATTGATCCTTGTTTCATTTGTATTACTTCGTACATTCTGATGCTCGAATTCTTGCAAAGGTCGAAAATACCAATCTCCTGCCTCCGAAACTGCAGCTGTATCTATATATGGCATCCGATAACCTTTAGTTATCGGCAAGTACGTCCCTTCATCATCTATTAACCTTGCATAAGGCGAAACTTTTGCACTGGGATTAAGTAAGTCGTTATAACTAATTCCCCGAGTTACGCCAGTTCTTCTTGAATGCACTAACTGAGCACCTAACTCAACCTTCTTGAGTATTTTATAGTTATTCCCAAAGCTAACTGTAAATCTGTCGTCAACAGATCTAATTCCAGTTGGCAACTCACGATCATAACCTGCCGATCCATAATAGTTATAGTTTCCACTCCCACCTGAAACATTCAAGGCATATTGCTGCAAAAAACTTCGCCGCATCATTTCTCTATTTATATCATTCCTAACATCGTTTTGAGAAATTTGATCTAATTTTAACTTAGTCTCTTTATCGTTTAAAGGATCCGGAACTCCCCTTCTTCTAGCTGCTAACAACACCTCTATACCACTAGGCAATTCAGGAAATACCCCATACGCAGGGTAAATGTCATCATATGCATTATATATCCCCTTAGAAAACTGCAACTTTTCGAATTCTAACATTCCTACTCCATCCAATTTAGGGACATAGTAAATATTTGGCTTCTCTCCTACTGTGAAATTTGAAGAGAATTCGAGATGAACGCCACTATTATACTTACCTTTTTTGTTGTAATAACCACAACACCATTTCCAGCTCTAGCCCCCAAATCGCGGCCGCTGCAGCATCTTTTAAGACCGAAATTGATTCAACATCATTCGGATTAATGCTATTAACGTCACCTTCATATGGAAAATTATCTACAACAATCAATGGCTCATTACTGCCCTTTATTGAACTCACCCCCTTATAAAAAAACTTTTCTTGCTCCCGTTAGACAAAGGATCCGTTAACAATCCACTCGTAACATTAAAAATACGATCCAACACATTGCTCCCAACTTGCCTATTAAACAATTCATTGCCTATCTTTACTACACTACCTGTGACTTTCTCCCTCACTAGCTCCTGATAACCAGTAGAAACAATTTCAACATTCTTTAACTCAGTAACCTTTGGCGACATTATTACTTCACTAAAATCAGATGTAGCACGCTTACTGATAGTTTCATATCCTACATAACTAAAACTAATAGTCGCACGAGAGGAAATATTCACCAGAATAAAATTTCCTAAATTATCTGTTACAGTAGATATTCTTATTTGCTTTGAAAACACCGTTACTCCAGGCATCGGAACATTGCTTGAATTAACCACCCGTCCTCTTACAGTAATTAATTCTGTGGGGATAGAATCAAGCCACAAAATACTGCCTTCCCGTTGCTCTTTCACACCTCGACTTAGAATGATACTTTTCTCCTTCAATACAAAGTAAATATTCAACTCTTTAAATAATATCCGTAGCGCAATGTCAAGGTTCACATTATTCACTTTAATCTGCACCTCTCTCCCGGAATCTAAAGTTGCTAATGAATAAAAAAAAAGGTATATCCCGTTTGACTTTCTATTTCTTTTAAAACTTTGCTAATTGGAACTGATTTAAACTCCAAAGTCACCTTGGGAGTATCCCGAGTGGCTGCAAAAACAGACCTTTCCGACCATACAATATTTAAAACAATAATCCAAAATAATCGCCATAATAAACACGGATAAAAAGACTTCATAGCTAACGGTTTCAACAGGTGATAGTAGATATATTCCTGTGTAAATACATTAAAATCAGAGAAAAAATATATTCCGAATTATATTCTTTAACATAAAGAATTCGAATCATATCGGGAATTTCCAATTAATATCTAGAGATTAAGGTTAGTAATTTGTTAATTAAATAAAGTTAGAGTTAAGTCAATAATTACCCCCTTTCAATTAAAATATCATCTTAACATAAATCACACTATCAAAATTCTAAAAACAGAATTCAAAATGATTTATAGATTTAAATCGGACTTCCTATTTTGTAAAACCTGCAAAAGATTGGCAATGATTACATCATCAATGATAATGATGCAATTATTCGGAGGTAACCTTTTCGCTCAATCTCCAACAATTATTGCCCAACAATCAACCATTTCAAACTCGTTGACGTCCCATAAGTCGCTTAAGATTGGCGACAAGCTATCATTAGAAACGATATCCACGTCAGAAATAAAGAACTACCCAAAACAGAATCTAAACTTATCTGACTTTGGTAATAAAAAACTAATAATACTTGATTTCTGGAGTAAATACTGTTCTGCCTGCATCTCTGCTATGCCGAAAATGCAAGAACTTCAAAAGCTGTTCAACGATCAAATTCAAATCATTCTCGTAACGTATAATACAAAACAGGAACTAAGTAAACTTATGGTAACATCACAGAACCTGATCAGCAATACGCTACCTATGATATTTTCAGATTCCATACTATCTAAGAAGATGTTTCCACATAATGGTCAGCCATATCATGTATGGATTGATGGAAACGGCAAAGTCTTGAACATGAGCAGTGATGACCAAACAGACTCAACCAAAATAGCTAACTACCTGCAAAATAAAATTATTACAGGTTATTCAAATGAATTCAATTCGCTATCGTTTTATCCAAAAGGCTTATTTGAAATACCTCAAAGTACAATTCTGACAGTTGAAGATGAGTCCTTCAAAAATAACATCATTTACTTTAACAATATTTCTGAAAAAGAAAATGCAATACAGCCCATGTCCATTTCGGTTAAATATTCAACTATCGGCAGCATTATGAAGAAAGGTATATCTCCTTACTACTCGACTTTCCTCTCCAATATGCCAATATTTCGGAATGGACAGATTAAGAATATACTTGACAATTCCAATAAAATAATTGGGCAAGTATATCTTCAATATGATCCGACAACATTAATAGTTATGGCTTATGATAGCCTATTCAAGAAATCTGATATAAAAATTACATTCATCATTTGGGTGAAAATAGCTATGAATATATTAAAGACACTACCAATTACACACGGTATTCAGCGGACAATAACATTACATATGAAGCCATAATACCTAACTATAGTTTAAAAAATTTAAAATCGCAGTTAAGATCAGATCTTGAGTCCCTACTTAAAATAAAGCCGGAAATAACAACACAGCAAATAAAGTATCTCATATTCAGTATTCAAAACCAAAATGAGATTAATAAGTACAGATCCAAACTACCTATAGAAAATGAGTACTACGAAATTTCAAACAAAATTCGTACAATAAGCTTTTACAACGTTGATCTAAAACAAGTAATTGCTGAAATACAGCAGTTGACTGGAAACGCATACTTCTTTGAAACAACCGAATCCATTCCAGATAATTTTCGTATAAACATCGAGTTAGATAAGTTTTATCCTTCAATACTTGGAGATGAGGCATACATAAGTAAAATGAAAAAACCTTTAGCCAATATGGGATAAAAATAGACTTTGAAGTAAAAACCAAAAATGTTGTCTCAATTAAATAATTCAAAATGAAAATATTTTCTATTTACGTATTACTAAATTTACTACCTAATATTTTATTCTCTCAAACCGGAAAATACCTTATTAATTGTTACATGAAAGGACTTCCTAACAATTCAAAGGTCTATTTAACAACACAAAAAAACGACACTATACAATATACCATTTCGCGGAATGATACATTAACCTTTACCGGAACGCTTCCGTTAAACGGACAATTTCTATTCTTATCTTTTGACACTAGTTTGAGAAAAGAAGAACGCCTGCCTTCTTTGTAATTAACCAGCCGATGAAAGTTATTGGGGATATAAATAAAATAAATTTAGACGTAATTGGATCTCCGCCGCATGCAGATTATAGACAGCTACTTAGAGAAGATGAAGAATGGAACAAGAAATCAGTATCCATTCAAGAGGATCTAGGAAAATACCGATTCCAAATAATATCAATGAGGATAGTACGGCAAGAAAGGCCTATCAAGACAAATACGAACTGAAGTATAGTGAACTTACCGACTGGACAAATCAAAGAAAAAATAGACTTGAGAATTGGATTAAAAAAACCCAAACTCACTTCTTGCACCTTACATTATATCGATGACATTTGCTGATCTTTCAACATATGACAAATGCAAAGAACTATATGACATTCTGCATGACAGTACAAAAAACTCATACTACGGAATTGAATTAAAATCAGATATCAATAATCTTGTAAACAGAAAACAAGTAAAAGCAGGAAATGTAATACCTAATTTCTCAGTAGTAGATGTAAATGGTAAAGAAATACCAATCTTAGAAATTATAAAAATAATAAGCTAACTCTTATTGACTGCTGGGCATCTTGGTGTTCACCCTGCCGAGCCGCAATACCTGAACTAAAGCTAACTTACGAAAAATACAAAACCAAAGGACTAATTATAATTGGCATTTCAAGTGACAAAAACAAAACCTCCTGGAAAAATGCAATAAAAGAAGATAAAACAGAATGGCAACATTTCATTCAAGACAAATCTAAATCCTTAGATGAAATATTTGGCATTTCAGCTATTCCGAGTTACATACTGCTAGATGGAGAAGGAAAACTAATTGCGTTTACAAGTGGCATGGCAAGTGTGAAAAATTTCGGCGGAGACTTAGGAAGTAATCTTGCTGAAACAATTGAATTAAACCTAAAATAGGCATATAAATGTAAGATGAAAGTTAGATGGGAAACAAAATCGATTCAAATCAGATTTCCCGTATGTAAATTAAACTGTGTCAGATATTTTTAGACACTATAACAAAAACTGTGTAAACATAGAAAATCGGAGTTCGTAAGAGCTCCGATTTTTTTACTTTTAAACTTTACTCAGAATAATGAAAGCAGAGGATTTTTATCAGACGACTTTTTGAAGCAATTTAAGACCGGCGAGCAACTTAATGACTTCCTGGGCAAGATCCAGAAGAGAGCCATTGAAAAGATGCTGGAAGGCGAACTGGATGGCCATTTAGGGCACGGCAAGCATGAGCAGGCTGATACTTCAAATGCCCGAAACGGGTATGGAAAGAAGAAGATCAGGACCAGTTACGGGGAGTCAGAGATTAAGGTGCCACGTGACCGGGACGCCAGTTTTAACCCCATGAGCTTCGTTCGCAACCTTCGTCAAAGCTTCGCTTTATCTCGGTTGTTCCAAAGCGGGAAAGCATGGTGGAAGGTATCGAGGAGGTGATTGTGTCTTTATATGCCAAAGGCATGAGTGTGAGCGATATTGAGGAACAGTTTAAGCATGTCTATAAGTTCGAGGTCTCCACGGCCACCACCAGCCGGATCACCTCCCGGGTGGCGGAAGACATCGTAGCCTGGCAGAATCGCCCCTGGAGCCCGTTTACCTGATCGTTTGGATGGACGGCATCGTATTCAAGGTTCGGGTGAACAGCAAAGTAATCAATAAGACGATTTACATAGCCGTAGGCCTGCGTAAAGACGGCTATAAGGAAAGTATTAGGGATGTGGTTGGGCAAAAATGAATCTGCCGCTTACTGGATGACTGTATTAACCGATATGAAGGCTCGTGGTGTGGAGGATATCCTGATCACGGCAACCGACAACCTTAATGGCTTTACCCAGATTATCCGGGCTGTATTCCCCAGTCTTCCACCCAGATCTGCGTAGTTCATCAAATCCGCAATAGCTGCCGCTATGTGGTCTGGAAAGACAAAAGGCGTTTACCCAGGATATGAGGGATATTTATGCGGCGCCTACCCGCCAGGCGGCTGAGGCTGCTCTGGAGAGCTTTGAAGGAAATGGGGCAGCAAATACGGGTATGCTATCAAAAGCTGGAAGGAAAACTGGGAAGAACTGACCGTTTTCTTCGACTTCCCTATTGAGATCCGTCAAATCATCTATACAACTAACCTGATCGAAAACTTTAATGAGAAAATTAGGAAATACACAAAGAACAAGCTCTCTTTCCCTACGGATGATGCCGTGCTCAAGGCTGTTTACCTGGCGCTAAGGGAGGTGACAAAGAAATGGACTATGCCTATTAGAAACTGGAGCGTGGTCCTCCATCAGTTTTTAACTATTTTTGAAAATAGAATCAAGTTATAGGTACCGATACGAACTCCGATTTTTGAAACTTACACAGTTAATGAGATAGTGCCTATTATTTCCTGTTGTTCGTCCCCACGCCAGGAAATGGGGATCAGCGTCTGCTCCGCGGTTTAAAGCTTCAATTGAACTTTAGGTAGTCGCCAAGTATAATTGAACACTTGGGAAAAAAATAAGAATCCAGTCTCGCAGCGGCTGCGTCACTTTACTTTTCTGGACGTTCTGTGTGGCCAAGTAAATCAACTTTAAAAGTGCCGTACAGAAGTAAAGGCTCCTTTTGTATTGGTAACCTTACGTACTTCCCGGTGAAACCCTTGTATTAGTATTTGTAGTGTAGATTAGTTTACAAATGGCTTGCAAATATTGGAGATAGGTACATATCTTCTCCCAAATTCGCCGCCAGGAATCGATTACTGAGGGATACTCCCCACCCACTTTTCGACCGGTTGCACCAATTGATACTCTGCCTCTTGCAAGACCAATACCTGTATACAGTCTTTAAATCAGCCATACATGGTTCTAATCGTAACTGGCTAAATATTGGACAAAATTACGAATTGAGTGTACTACATAGATCTGAATAGCGATCGCGATACCTTGCAATGCATGGCACCCCGCTTTTCAATGCAATACAGCGGCGCCAGCGGACTGGCCTGCCATTATTTTACTAACGGAGTAACTTTGTCCGCAATCGAATACAGCGTAGCGTCTGATATCACCGTATCGTACCTACTTCTGATATGGCGGAGATGTCCTGCGATCTCATGCCGTGACCATACAAGCCGTTGATTTTGTTTTACCGGCTCTCTGTAACCTTTTACACAGTGAATTTTCAAGTATAATTTTGTAAAATGAGAAGAACTATAAACTTATTCATCTATTTTAAATACAGCGCACGTTCCATCTTTGTAAATTGCAACAATCCTATCTTTAGATACTTTAAAATCTTGAAGTTCACTCTTATTTATTTTCGGAATAGAAATACTGCCTTTATATTCTCCTTCATTGGATGAGTACATGTCAATGGCGACATATCTATTAAAATCTGACAACTTCTCATCGTCACCTCTAAGCATGGAAACCACATATAGAATTCCATTATCAATATCTATAAACTTGTTTACCATTTGACGTGGTCTTGTTGCCATAACCTTAGTTGTCCCACCCTCATTGACGAACCCAATGTTTACCTTATTGGTTGCAACTGTATCAATTGTATGTGCCTTATATATTAGGTTGAGGCTCGAGTCAAGACAGTAAATCTCATTGTTGAACATTTGTACGTAATAGATCCTACTGTTTCTATCTGTCTTTAAAAGTCCATCAACATTAAACCCTCCAAATTGTTGATCCTTGATTATTTCTTTTTCCAGTATGACATTGCCGCTGGGCAAATCGATAACTTTAAATAATTGTTTTGTTTGAGTGCTATCGATTCCTCTAACAACCAAAGTTCTGGAGTTTAACAGAGACTGCCTCGTAATAAGAAACGTATTTAATTTCAACGTATCGACTTGCAAATGACGTAAATTCCTTTAACAACATAGGATATTTCGTTTGCGTACATGAAAACTTCTGGGTAATGAACTTCAATTGATGGTTCTCTCAATTTCTCTGAAGCTTTAATGCCAAAATATGATGTATCAAAATTCTTAAAATCGAAATCTGTAGACAGGACCCAACTTGGAGAAGATCCAGAAAGGTATACCGTATCTTTATAAACACCACTTACTTTTTTAATATGTGTCCCAATATTCATTTTAGACTCTGGTTCTTGTATATTTAAATTGAATTGTCTAAAAAATCCATTTGGATGTTTATTCGGAATATCGGCTGCGTTTAATATTAAGGTTAGTGTCAAGACTACCCCAATAACTAACAATAATACTAAGTATAGATACTTCCTCGCCATTTTATGTTTATTAATAAGATAAGTAGGAGCAAAAGAAAGTACGCTGAATTAGCGTACTTTCTTTCTAAAAATTAGAAAAATTAGGGACGGCAGAAAACTGCGTCAATTTTGGCATACTTTGCAACTTGCAAAACATTGTTCTTGTCTGTGAAAGTGATCAAAGGTTGGCCAGAGCAAATGGGGCTTGTTACGGCTACAAGTTGTGCGCAGCAGAAATCAATACCACCTGCACATTCGATTGACGTAGCAAACGCAGTTACTGAACGAACACCATGCTCATCAAGAGGTTGAGCTACAACGCAATCAGTATTGTCTGTAATCAGTGTGAGATCAGCAGGACATTCAATACCAACAAGTTGGGTATAGCAGTTGGCAACAGGAACACGTTTACCAGCAGGTTCAGCTTTAGTAAAAGCGGTAAGACCGATAGCCAAAACAGCAACAACTGCAAGGAGACTAACATTAAAGCGTTTCATAATGTCAAATTTTTTAAGGATTAAGAAATGATTATTGTCCGCCACTATTAAAGGCTGTGGCGAGGTGTTTTCACACACCTGCCTTTGATGCGCATCAAGAATGTATGAATAGAAGCTTAAACCGATTTTGCTAATTTTGCACCTGGAATAAATCGAACCTTCCTCAAGTGTCCTTCAATGAAAATGGCGACAGCGGCCAGAATAGTAAAAATTGCATTAAAAATAAGATGTGTATTCCAGTCCATCGCTGCAAGGATTCCGCCACAGCTGCACGGCAAATCATTGGCATAGGTTAACATGATCCAAATATATCCAGTAAACATGGCCATCAATAAAAAGGAACCAAATAGTGCCAACATCCGCGTCTTCCTTACTATCAACCCTATCGCCAACAATAGTTCGCCGATTGGAATAGCGTACGATACGAAATCTGGCCCCACTGCATAAAAGGAGACTTCCGCAGTTGGGATATGAACGTATCATGATCCATCAACTTGTTAAGACCCGTATAAACAAACAAAATAATAAGCAATGAACAGATGATTTGCTGCGAGATGTACAACAACCGTGTCTTGGTCATAATAGTGTTTTTAATTGCACGAAGGGATTTTCTCTAACATTGACAGTTAGCAGAGATTAAAAATGGTCAACTTTGTGTCTTTTCTAAATTGATTACTTTCCTTTAGGTTCTCAATAATTGCGTACTCATTTACATCAAGCAAATTAATACGAGTCACAGCAAAAGATTGCAGTGGAGAAAAATTCTGAAAAATTCTTCAGAATTGCTGGGGTTAAAAGATAAAGCTGGGCTAACATAATCTAACAACGAGAGATTTCCGCAGTGAGAATCTGAGTCCGGTATTTCAAAATGGCTAGTAAAATATCGAGAACTAATTTAACAACCATGTCCCCTTCTGAAAAAAATCAAACGCCTGAATCAATCCGCCCTTAACCAGGAAATACCGCACAAATAGCTTCTTATCGGTCAATATGTAAGCATGATCCAAATGGCTGTCCTCCGGGTTAAGCGTTTTAAATTGCGGCGGCGCCTCACTATACTGCAAGAATTCCAATGAATTGATATTAACACCCTCTAAATGATTCTTCAACCCTGTAAGCTGCAATTGTAGGAACTTCTGTCGTCGCTCTCTGGTTCCAAGGGCTGTATCCGCAGGATATGGGACTAAAAACGGGCCTCAACGGTGTCAATGTCGGGATGCGGTGACTTTACGTACTGCACAAAGTCCCTGACAATCTTCTCCTCCGCAGACTGAGCATGTAACCTCCTGTTACATCCAACAAGAACTATACTTACTAGAACTAGTAGAATCTTAGCCATAAAATGTGTTTTAATCACAGCTACCAATATTTTTGATGATTTGCCGTTACCGAAAACTGCACCCGGAATCTTTCTAAGATCCTGCCCAAATGCACCTGGGTTTAAACTAGACCCAAAAAGCCAGTTGCTCTTAGTACGTGGAATCTTTAATCCGCATACATCGCTGATATCAAGAACAAAATTAGTACAGTTGTAGTTCTCCAGATCATACACCGGCTTGAACCTCGCAATGGCAGTAAGGACTCTCCAAAACACCTCGCCCGAAACTTCAACGGTGTACTTTACGTCGTATTCAGATTCAGAATCATCACCAAGTATGCTAGGCGCTTCAGGATCATTAAATGTACTGGTTATTTCCACGGGATGAAATCCTAAAGTGCGTATAACCTGCTTGCCGTTTACCGTCTGCTCAACGGAAATATAGGAATGCCCCGTTAATTGCTTCACGGATAATAATCTACTGCTACCTGTAACGGGCTGGTCGGCATAAAAGGTAATCTTCGCCTTTGCATTCTGCATGAAACACATCAAATAACTAGGCAAATCCTTAATAGGCTTAGCAGGCGGCAACATACCCAATGGAGCCTCATCCCCAATCCCGTGCACCCTGTATTTACCACCGTCGGCCCCGGTCCACTACCTCCAGCCATATTACCCGAACCGCTATAGCCTGTACTACCATCCGTTGATGAGCTGTTGATCCAAATAAAACTGAATACACACTCCGTTGTACTGACCACATTCCCGATACAGTTCCCCTTCCATCGCCTGTACAGGCCACGGTCGTATAGCAGCTCATTGATATAGCGTATGGCATCGCCTTTACCATGACCTGCCCATTCCCTCCAGTCCGCCTGGCTTGTTCTCCTAATTGTAACTCTTTCCGGTACATCATACAAGGATCGCCCATTACACTGGGTTTATCCTGGTAAGCCCGTTGATTGAAAAGATCGGTTACTATGAACACATTCCGGGCATTTGGCTGCCTTCGGGCATTATCAAAGCCATACCGCTCTGGTTTCCGGGCGTCGAAGACCCGGAACCGAAACTGCCCAGGATCATCTACCATGACAATAAACCCAACCACCTTCCTGATACGCTTGTCCATCAGCGGCACCATGGCCGCCGGCTGCCCGCCCTGGAGACCGAAAATAGCCAATTCCCATCCCGGCGTCCCCAATACCGAAAGCACACTATCCATCCACGGCCTCTCCCTTCCCGAACCAACAAAGAATCCGTATACTTCCGCAACCGCGCATCCGCACTATCCGGCATCTGCGTAAATACATGCTCCAGTGTTTGGCTACCGGGGCCTGATCATACTTCCTGCAAGCACTAAACCCTGCCGCTAAAAAAAGTAAAAGAAATAACAATTGTTTTGGTTCCATGTTTTGAGGTTTAACATCAGATAATGAATTGAAAAGCAAAAGCCTGGAAAGGCCTTTACGTTCGCTATGGTTATCAATTAACCATGTTCACTTTAAAATTTTACAAACCACTTAAAGTCATCCCATTACTCCTCGGATGCTGCTCTTCACGCCGCATGACCTCCTCCAGGTGTTCATCCCCGATAAGCATCGCCAGCGGCAGGAAAGAAGGTAATCTCCCGGCCAGGAACTGATGATCATCCCAATGCAGCGTCACAAATACGGCCGGGTGTTCTACTACTATCTTTATCTCACTTCCATTGGGGTTCTTTAAGGCCAACGTGGAGAATATCCAATCTTTTGCCTAGAAGTCCAGCCCCGGCTTTCCTTTTCCCTTTTCATTCTGCGGTATTGCCGGATGACGCCGCTTTCCCTGAACAGCAACTGCGGGTTTTTCTGACCATAGTCGATAATTACCGCGCCTTTCTTAAATTGGACTACTTTACACCGGTGTTTTAAAATGGTGAGCAGCCGGTCGGTGGCGCCCGGATCTAAAGCTTTCAGCTTTGCAGCGAAGCGGTTTAATACGACTTCCGCATCGTCTGCGGCCATCATCTTTGCCATTCCTGTTTCAATCAAATGTTCCCGGATTTCATAATACATTGGTTTTGATTTGAAATAATTGGATAAGCTATGAATTACATCCCTCCCAGCGTTCGCCCTGTACTACGACGATGCCGATGCAAATTTTTCAAGCTTTGCTTCTTCAATATATTCGCCAAACCCAATGTAATAAGTTGGATGGCAACAAACTTCTCAGAAAGAAAGCGATAATCGTCCAGGTGAATGGTAACAAAAACGGAATGCTCACGTGCTATCATTCTCTGGTCGCTGACGCTATCCTCAAAAGGCGTTTGGGTCGGATAGTGCCAGTCATCTTCCTTTGTAATCCAGCTTCGATCCAACACCCTTCCATTGAGCATATCGAAGATTTCGACGGACCCGCTTTCCCGGAACAAAAACTGTGGATTTCGTTGACCAAAGTCGATAATGACGGCGCCTTTCTTAAACCGCACTACTTTACACCGATACCTGATGATACCAAAAGCCGGTCCGGAGCATGCCTGTTGAGCGGCCTTAACTTTTCAATAAACCGGTTCAATACAACCTCCGCTTCATCAACAGGCAGCATTTCCGCCATGCCTGTGGCGATTAAATGTTCCCAGGACTTCATAATATGATTTTAAAATTTTTGAAATAAGAAATAAGCTGAAAGAGGCCATCCACCTCGCAGGGGGATTTTGGGGCATCAGTTTCATGGAATACGTGGTTGAATACGGCAAAATTAATCCGCCTGAGTATTCAAAAATCTTCAAAAAGCGGACAAATGTCCTCATTTTAAGCCCTTCCGCTTATACACGATCGTTTTAACACGACGCAAAGTCCTGTCAGTGATACCCAGGTAAGAAGCAAGCGCCGAATCGGGAACCATGGTAATGAACTTCGGATACTCGTCATACACTAATTCGAAGCGCTTCTCCGCATTCAAACCGACCCAGTTGGTCCGTTCCATTGCAGGTACATAGTACTTTTGCGTAAGGATTCTGCCCACGATGTTGAACTCGACATACGTATCGTAGACCCATTGTAAGTCATCTACGTGAAGCGCGATGCAATCGGTGTCATCCAAAGCGACCAGGCGCTCCGCACTGGGCACCCGGTCATAAAAGCTCTTCACCCCGATAATTACATCCCCTCCCATCATAAACCAGCAATTACGCTCCTTATTCTTTTCCGTTTGTCTCAAGGCCGTAACCAACCCGGCCGTGGAAAAGAAGCAATAATCGCAGACTTCATCGTAGCGGAGCATGACCGCATTCTTTTTAAACCGGATGACTTTACATCGGTTCCGTATGGCTTGTTCAAGCTCATCGGACATACTGGGCAAGATCTCTCTGAACTTCGCGAACATACCGCGAAACATGATTTCCTTTGTTTCGGCCGGAATTTCCTCCGCCATCCCGTCATCAAACAGGTGTTTCCAGGGTTCATATTGTTTTTGATTTTGATTGTAAGACATGGTTGCTTAGGGGACTGTCTGTTAGGCTGAAAAGTGATTTACCCCAAATAACAGCAGCAAATTAAAAAAGGTTTAATCAATTGATAAATAATTAGTTACACAAACTCGTTGGTGTAATAAGCATGAGGAAATGGAAAAAAATGAAGCAACGCCAAGAGGGAAGCAAGGCAAAAGCATAACAGAGCGGTAAGAGAAGCGATATACCAGTTAGAGGGAAGTTAGAGGGAAGCTAGAGGGAAGTTAAAGGGCGGTTAGAAGGAAGTTAGAGAACGCCTGCAGGTAAACTGGCAGACATTCCGTTACGAACTGAAAGCGATTCAATTCTCCGGTACGGTATCCTGCTCATTAGACATTTCTCAGCCCGATCATTCAAGAAATTTCTGCACATAAGATTCCTTCAATCCTGAATATTGGCACAATTCGGAGACAGTAATAAACTGCCACTTCTCCTTATTGAAGTAAGCCTTCATCTCAAGCAAAAATTCTGCGCCCAGCGCTCACTATAGCCGAATATGTTCTGAAGATCCTTAGTGTTTATCACTATTCTGGATGGTAGATTCTTGCTCATGTAAGACATTTTAATTGTATACGCACGCCGCAAAAACCGCAAATTCCGCAAAATCCGCAAAAAGCGAAGTGAACTTTTTTAGCAATTCGCTGCGTTATAATTTCGAATTGTAATTACAAACGCTCATGCTGATCACATGGGAAAGCCTAATCGGCACGGCTTCGAATAGTGTCTAATTCACAAAACATTTCAATTTTTATTTTATGTCAGAAATTAATCAAGATGGTCTTTTACAACTAATGGGCATCACCCAAAAAATGATCATCTACAGAAAAAGAAACGGAGAATTCGGTATTCGTAAAAAGGAGGGGTATCCTCGGAAAGGATCGCAAAGATCCTAATTTCGAAGCCCTTCGCCGAAACTCCAGAGACTTCGCACAATCCGGGAAAGCCGGGAAGCTGATCAAACTGGCCTTTTTCAAAATGACGCCCAAAAGCGCCAACAGCGACCTTTTCACGCGCCTGTCCCAAACCTGCAATGCAGTGATTAAAGGGGACAAAACCAATGAAAAAGGTAGCAAGCAGTTCATGCTCGGCAACACTAATCTCCTGGTAGGATTCGATTTCTCCCCAGACAGCCCGTTCAACGCCATCATGCGCGTTCCGTACACCCACGACATTAACAGGGTGGCAGGAACCGTGAGCATTAATCTCCCGGAATTCAACCCGGAAGACGGTATCAGGTATCCTGAAAAAGCTACGCATTTCAGGCTGAAAATGGGAGTTGCTGTGCTCGACTTCGCGGCGGATGATTTTACGTTTACTTCTATCGTTTCGGCGGAAAAGGCGTTGCATTCCGATCTCATCGCGGCCGATACTTTGACCGTAAACATCCCGGCCAACACGGCCACCCCGGTCTTTATCGCGCTGGCAATGGAATTCCTCGTCCTCGACGACGATGAACTGATACCCATCCGAAGTAGCAAGTTCAATCCGATGAAGATCACCGCGGTGGACTTCCCAGAGTAACCGAATCATTTTGTTCATCTTTAAATGTTTTCAATTATGGAGATACAAAATCGATTGATCGCACCTACTCCGCCTTTCTTCCAAAAGGTACGGGCCTTAGGTCTCCTGCTGATCACCATAGCATCCGTTGCATATGGGTTGCCGGTAGAACTTCCGCCATGTATCCATGAACTGGCAGGTGAAGTAGCGGTTGCGGGAACGGTAATGGCTGGCCTCAGCCAGTTCGCAAAGCAAAGCGAGTAACATTGCGTTTGCCATAACAGCACCTGAGTTGATGTGCTGATTGCCATGAGGGCTCCTGCGTCTGCAGGGGCCCTTTTCATTACATGCTTTGTTTCCGGGAATAAGGGGAAACAAATAAAAACGGAGATTTCGGTTTTCAATACTTAGGGCTTTGTTTAATAATTTCTATCCCGATTGCGAGCTACATGGATCGTCGCTCAAATACTAACATCTTAACAAACTAACTTGACGTAAAAATAATGAGATGGACGGTCCATATCAACAAACATGTAAAAATCCGGACATTTGTCCGGACCAGCCTATACATAAAATGTCACGTTCTTATTCATTGCGTTAAAGAAACACCCCGGCATGCAATTGCAGCCGGGGTGTTTCAAAATTCAGATGGAGTGTAGGATAAATCAGCATTCGCTGACGTATATAGCATGAAGTTACGTCTTATTTTGCCCGTACAAATACCATTCTGCTAAAAGCCTCATCAGGCAATCCACCTTCAAACTGTAACGGCTCCCATTCCCCTACCAGCAATTCCTTTGAAATGCTGGCAAACTTCGTCACCCGGATGCTGTCGTTTGCCAGGGCTACATCCACCCTTTGCTGCGCCGCATCGTATTTCCATTTACCCTTGAGTGCGATATGGTCCAGGACGAGCCGTGCGCCGGGAAATGGATCGGTGGGCGTGGGCGGCTCATTCGTCGGTTCCAGTGAAACTAATGTCCGGTATATTTGCAGGCGCCTCCGTTGAAAAAGTGATTGATAAATGTTTCTTTATTGAACCGCATGGTATCGAGGTCGGGTATGATCCGGTCCTCAAACCTGATCTGCATCACCATATGCCAGTGCCGACGATCGGGGCGTCGTTCTCTGCCTTTTGCAGGCGGAAGTTGTAAGTGTAATTAAAGCAATCATGGCAAGCAGGGCATAGCATCGTTTCATGGGAATGGGATTTATTGTCTAAATATAAACAGAAAACCCGGCGCTTCAGCTACCGGGCTTTCACAAATAATATGGGATATAGATCACTTCACGACCGCCCGTATCACCCCTTCAAAAAACCCTTTCCCTTCCGCGATCCCCGGCAAGGGGTCAGCCATGTTCTTCTCGTATTCTATACTGCAAATGCCTTTGTATTTAATCTTTTCCATCGATTGCACAAAAGCGGGAAAATTAATGACGCCGCGGCCGATTTCAGTGGGCTTGCCCTGGTTGGAAGCAGCGGTCACGTCTTTGAGGTGCAGGTCGAAGATGCGTTCTTTGTACAGCTTCAGGGCCTGGCCGGGCTCCTCCCCTGCACGCATGGCGTGGCCGATGTCCAGGCAGATGCCCATCCGGGCGTCGCGGTGCTTGATGAGGTCGTACACGTTCTTGGGACCGGGGTACAGCTTGTCTTCCGGACCGTGGTTGTGGATGGCCAGGCGGATGTTGGTGGCCTTGATCTTCGCTTCGGTATAATCCAGCAACTCGGGGTTAGGCACGCCCACGATGAGGGGAACGCCCACTCTGGCGGCATAAGCGAAGGCTTCGTCTACCGCTTTTTCGGATTTCATGTAGATCACCCCTACGGCGTAGACGTTGATATCTGCCGCTTTGAACTTGCCCAGCACTTCCGCGATCTTCTCTTCGGAGCTGTTCAGGGGCAGGTGGATGTCTTTCACGGAAATGTAAGAGATACCGGCGCGCTTCATCTGGGCGATGGCCTCATCCACGCTGAACTTGGCGAAGGTGTACCCCGCCATCCCCATGGGGAAGCTCTGGCCGTTGGCCCGGGGCGCCGCCGCTACCGCAGCGAGGGGCCGGCGGCGGTGGCTGCCAGTCCCAGTGCGGATTGCAACAGGAAATTTCTTCTTGTAGACATATGCTTTGTGATATTATTTTCACTCAATATGGGAATTTTCCGGGATTTTTTCCGGACAAATGTCGGAGGAGCAAAGCCTTACGCGGCAGCGGCGGCGGCAGCTATGGCGTCGCTTCCGTCATCGTCTTTGCGGCGGCGGAACGGGCGCTTACGGAGCTACCCGATATAGCGCGACTGATACTCACCATCCGCCGGAAATCCAGCCGGCCAAAGTGGTGGGTCAGTACGTAAGTCAGCACGAAGAGCCCGCCGATGCAGACGTACCCGTAGAGCGTCTTGGTGGCGTCCAGCACGGCCTGGATCTGCAAGGGCGCGTAGAGGGCCGTTCCGCCGCTGTAAGTCACGGCGTCCATCCCCGTGGCCAGGTTGGCCGCGCTCTGCCATTGCAGCTGGTATTGCGCCCAGGAATACACCGCGGCAAAGAGCGCCACGCCTACGAAGGTGCGCACCACCATGAGCACGCTCACGGCGCTGAGCATCTCGTCCATGGGCAGGGTGCTCATGGCATAGTACCAGATGCCGATAAAGAGGACCGTCATACCCAGGCCTTTGATGACGCTGATGGCGTAAAGGTACTCAATGTCGATGACGGGCGCCATGAGGAAGTACATGCTCACGCTGTAGACCATGAAGCAGAAGTACCCCCGAAAATAAAATATTTCAGGCGCCAGCCGCGTTTGAACCCGATGGCGCCCATTACGCCGCCGATGACGATCCCGGGGATCATCCAGGCGTAAAGCACGGCGTTGGTGTAATTATCGTAACCCAGCACGCCGGTGGTGAAGGTGGTCTGCATGGCCGCCGTTCCCATGTACACGCCCAGGCTCAGGAGCAGTATCAGGCCGTGTATGACGGGCGTCTTGCGGAAGACGCGCACGTCCAGGAAAGGTTTTTCCAACGTCAGCTGCCGCCAGATGAACAGCCCCGTCATCAATACGAAACCCACCGCCGCACCCTGTATCGAAGGCGAAGCGAACCAGGCCTGCTGGCGGGCGAACACCAGTACGTAATCCAGCAATAAAAATGCGGTGGCGAAGATGGCCATGCTCCACCAGTCGATGTCCCTGAGGGAAATAACCCGCCCGCTGCGCTTGTTGTGCATGAAGATAACGGCCAGCAGCGCGTTGATGAGCAGCACGCCCGCCATCGCGAAGTACACAGCCTGCCATTCGGCCTGGTAAGCCAGGCCGGTAGTGCCCCATATTACCAGCTGGCTCGTTACGATGCTGATGGTGTAGTAAAACGAGTAGAACTTGCCGCGGTCGCCCGTGGGGGTGATGAGGAACATGATGACAGGAATCATTTTCAGCAGGGCGAGCATCTTGAAAATGCCCATGAGGAAAGAGGCACCCACGATCACCAACGGCTCCGTGGTGAGCGCGCATAACACGGACAATGCCGCCAGGGCCAGGAAGCAGCCTATGAGCAATTCCTTGCCCCTGAACCGTCTCTCCAGCCGAAGGATCACCGGCACTACCGCCCCCATGCCGATCACGTTGGCATAGTTGGCCATGGTGATGACCTCGGTATAGGTGCCCAGGCTGCCCACCATATCGCTCATGTTGCCGGTATATACGCCCGCGGCCGCCAGCACCGGCAGCTCGAACACGGCGATCAGCAGCAGTGCCAGGGGTTTGGGTACCCATTTGTAAAAAGTCCTTTATCGTATAGCTGGTTCATTGTATCAATGCTTAGTCGAGGGTGATGACCACGTTCATCCCGGCGCGCAGCTGCGCGAGGTCTTCCGGGTAATTATCCGGCGTAAACTCGATGCGCACGGGGATCCGTTGCTGCACTTTCACGAAGTTGCCGGTGGAGTTATCGACCGGTACGGATGCATACCTGCTGCCCGTTGCGGCGGAGATGGCCGTTACCTGCCCGATGTATTCCTTATCGCCGAGGGCATCCACTTTGATGCGGAGCTTCCGGCCGATGTGGATCTTGTCCATCTGGCGCTCGCGGTAGTTGGCCGTTACCCATTTCTCTTCGCTGGTCACGATGGTGCCTACCTGTTGACCGGCCTGGAGGAGCTGTCCTTCGTTGATGCTGCGGCGGCCCACGAAGCCGTCGTGCGGTGCGGTGATGACGGTATAGCTGAGGTTGAGGCGGGCCATGTCCAGCGCTGCTTTGGCGCGTTTGATCTCCGCGTCGTTCACGGCGAGGCGCGTGGCGGTCTCATCGGCGGAAAGGCTTGTGGTATTGCGCTGGTTCACCAGCGCCTCGTAGGTGGCCTTCTGCGCGTCGTATTCCGTCTTCATCTGCTCGAATTGCTGGCGCGTTACGGCGTCGTCTTTCAGCAGGCTCTCGTAGCGTTTATAGTTCTGCTCCGCGTTCCATAGCCGTGCCTTTGCCCCGGCGATGTTCGCTTCCGACACGCCGATGTTGTTGCGTACCGTGCGCACGGAAGATGCCGTGGTGGCTTTGGCGGCCAATGCGTTGGCATAAGCCGCTTCGGCCTGCGCCAGGGCGGTTTGCAGCTCGCGGTCGTCGATCACCAGGAGGGTATCGCCCTGCTTCACTTCTTGGTGCTCGATGAAGCGGATCTCTTTGATGTATCCCGGTACGCGGGTGTTGATGGGGTTGATGAAAGCCTCCACCTGGGCGGCGTTGGTGTAACTGCTGTCGCCCACATGGAAATACCGGCGCAGCCCCACACGAGCCCCGCCGCGATCAGCACGAACGCGGCGATGTTGACGTACATCATCCGCCGCTTGTGCCGGCCTGTTTTCCTGTTGTTGTTATGTTGCGTTGCCATTGTCTTGTCGTTTTATAATTGTCCGGATTGTTTGAGGAGCTGGTAATACGTGTAGAGGATATTAATCTCCGCGTTGGTAAATTGCAGCTCCGCGTCCAGCTTGGCGTTGGTGGCATCCAGGAGGTCTACCGCCAGGGCCAGCTGGTTGAGGTATTTCTTTTCGATGATGCGGTAGTTCTCTTCCGCCAGGCGCTTGTTCTGCTCCAGCGTGCGCGATTGCGTGATGGCTTCGTTATGCTTCACGAACGCCGCGTTTACCGCTACGCCCGCTTGTTGCACGCGCTCCGTTTCCGCGGCGCGCGATTGCGCCACCTGCAGTTCAGCCTGCCTGATGTGCTTCGGTGCGGTGTAGAAGGAGGCGATGTTGAAAGAGAGGGTCAGTCCCGCCTGCCAGCCGTTCGCATAAGCATCTACCGCAGGGCTGACGGTCGTCACCGGCCGCGTCAGGTTATTGCCGGCATAAGCTGAGAGCGAAGGGAGCCGGTCGGCTTTGGTGACTTTCAGTCCCGCTTCCGCGATCTCGGTATTCTTGGCCGCCATCCGGATATCGGGCTGATGACCGAGGGCGAGGACTGGTAATACCGCAGATCCTCCGCATGCGGCCGGCTGGCCAGCAGCGTGGTGTCTGGCAGGATCAGCAGTTCATCGGGGAGGCTGAGCGCCGTGGTAAGCTGTTTATTGAGGATGTTGATGTTGTTGTCGATCACGTTCACCGCCAGTTGCAGGTTAGAAAGCAACAGTTCGTTACGGATGACGTCGTTGCGCGTCACCATCCCTTCCGCGTGCATCCTTTTGATGTTCTTCAACCGTTCGGCGGCCAGGAGATGTTGTCTGTATACACCTTCCGCTGGTTATATAGTTTGTACAGGTCGAAGTAATTGCCGGCGGCGAGGAGCTTCATATCCTGCGTGTTCTTCTCCAGGCCCAGTTCGGCCAGCTGCTCGCGCAGGGTGGCCGTGGTGATGTTATTCTTTACCTGGTTGCCTTTAAAGATCAGCTGCGTGGCCTGCAGCGCAAACGAGTTCGCGAAGTGCGGCATGGCGATGTTGGTGGCGGATGAGAAGTTCCGGTCGATGAGGACCGGGTTGCCGATGTACCCCGCTCCCAGCGATGCGCTGATGCCGGGCAGCTGTTGGAGCTTCGCCACTTCCGCCTGCTGACGGGCTACCGCCACGCCCGCGGCGGATACCCGCAGGGAGGGGTTGGCCGCTTCCGTCAGCCGGAAGATCTCCGGCAGCGGCACCACCCGGCGCATGGAATCCTGCGCGTGCAGGGTGCCGGGAAGCAGCGTTCCCGGGTGAGCAATATGGTTATTATCTTATGCATGGGTAATATCGTTATATATTATACTGTTAAATCTTTAACTATATAGGTAAAAAAGGTCAGGGGACGAGATTCCTGCGCATTTTCATGAGCAGCCCGCCTACCTGGTCCATTTCTTCAACGGAGATACCGGTCTCGATCTTAGCGAAGAAATCGTCGAGCGCCGGCATGAATGCTTCCATGAAGTCGCGCCCGGCTTTGGTAAGGGCGATGATTTTATTGCGCCGGTCGGAAGGGTCTTCCGTCCGCACCACCAGCTTGCGCTTGCTGAGATTGTCGATCAGCGGGGTAATGCTGGCTTTGTTCTTGATGAGCAGGTTGGCGATCTCCTGTTGGTTCACTTCATGCCCGCGCCAGAGCACGAGCAGCAGCTGCATCATCTCGTAAGTGATGTCATAATCCCCTTCCTTGATGATTTTGGAGATATATTGCCGCATGGCCGCCCGGAGGCTGGTAATGGCATCCAGGACGCTGCGGATATGCTCAAATTCTTTCGATGGTATCATAACAATGCAAAGATACGTAATATTAGTTAAATATCAAACTAATTAGCAGGGGTGGCGAATGCCTCAAAAGTAAACACCCCGTAAGCAATTCGCAAGCATATGAAATAAAAAATAATACAGATAGGTAGCATTACCGGTATTTTGCGCTTATCTTGGAGACAAGCATTAGCTTATAAGGTCAAAATCAAAGTCGAAATCTAGTCAACAGCTATTCCTTAACACACTGTAAACGAAACCCGTTACGGAACCAGAATCAATTCGTGCTGCAAGGCGCCGCAATCGTCTATGTCAATTTTTGTCAACCAGTTATTATATCCTCACAAAATCAGCTACCATGAGAACAATGATCAGGGTATTAACGGCGATGTCGTTAATACTGTTTTTGCTGCCCGGCATCGCAACCGCACAGCAAAAGCCGTTACAGGCGCCGTGCTGTCTGACGACGGCACTCCCATGCCGGGCGTCTCTATCCGCATCAAAGGCACTACCCGTTTTGCACAATCCAATCCCTCCGGCCAGTTTACCATCCAGGCCGCCGAAGGGGAGTCGCTGGAGTTTTCCTTCATCGGCTACCAGACGCGGAAATCACCGTAGGCGCGGATGCCAGCCTGCGGGTCATCCTCACCCCCACTTCCTCCGCCCTCAACGAGGTGGTGGTCACCGCCATGGGGATTAAAAAGGAAAAGAAAGCACTGGGGTATTCCGTGCAGGACATCAAGGCCGATGAGCTGATGAAGAACAAAGATCCCAACCTCATCAACTCCCTCAACGGCAAGATCGCCGGCCTCAATATCACCAACTCCGGCGGCGCCCCGGCTCCTCCGCCTCCATCGTGATCCGCGGCGGCACCTCCCTGGAGCGCGACAACCAGCCGCTCTTCGTGGTAGACGGCATGCCTGTGGATAACTCCACCGGCCAGGGCGACAACTCCGCCTTCGACGGGATGATCAACCGCTCCACCACCAACTCCAACCGCGCCATGGACCTCAACCCGGAAGACATCGAGTCCATCTCCGTGCTGAAAGGCCCCGCCGCTGCAGCCCTTTATGGTATCCGCGCAGCCAACGGCGCCATCGTCATCACCACCAAGAAAGGCAAGGAAGGCACCACCACCGCGTCTATCGCTTCGCGCTATACCACCGCCTGGGTCAACAAGCTGCCCAAGCAGCAGGGTACCTTCAAACAAGGCTCCTCGCTCAACGGTACCTTCACCGATAAAACGACCGTTTCCTGGGGCCAGCGCTTCAATGCCGGCGAGGAAGTGTACGACAACCTGAACGATTTCTTCAAACGCGGCGATGCTTTCGACAACAGCTTCACCGTTACCGGCGGCAATAAGAACGGCAACTTCTTCCTCTCCGGTTCGGACCTGCGGCAGTCGGGCATCGTGCGCACGACAGGCTTCGCCCGCTCCACCCTCCGCTTCAACGGCGAACAGAAGATCGGCCGCTTCACTTTCGGCATCAACTCTTCCTTTGCCCATTCCAATACCACCAAAACCCTCACCGCCAACGGCCTCTGGGAATCTGGCGGCAACGGCGCGCTGGAAGGCGCCCTCATCTGGCCCCGCAATCACCGCATGAGCAACTGGCTCGATGCCAACGGGCAGAAGGTCCGCCTCCTCCCAGACATCTCCCTCGATGCTACCGGCGACCTCGAGAACCCCTACTGGATCCTCAACCGCAACCCCCAGGGCGATAAGACCAACCGCTGGCTCGGCACCGCCTACGCCAACGTCAAGATCACCGACTGGCTGGATGCGACCTACCGCCTGGGGATCGACAACTACGTGACCCAGTTCAGCAACATCGTTGCCCCCGGCTCTTCCGTTAAAGAAGCCTGGCTCCGCGGTATGATCTCCGAGACCGACCGCAACTATCAATACATCAATTCCAACTTCATGCTGAACTTCCACAAGAACATCGGCAAAGACTGGGATATCAACTTCCTGCTGGGTACCACCGCGGAAGACTTCAAAACCAAATCCAATTCCATCCGCGCGGAGAACCTCCTGCTCCCCGATAAATGGACCATCAACAACGCCGACCGCCGCGACCGCTACGCCCTCCAGAAAATGGACCGCTCCCGCCTCGTGGGCGCATACGGCGACCTGCGCCTGTCTTACAAGAACATGCTCTTCCTCAGCGCAACGGGCCGCAACGACTGGACCTCCACCCTCAACGAGGACTACTGGTCCTTCTTCTACCCTTCTGTCAGCGGCAGCTTCGTGTTCACCGAGCTGATGGACAAAGGCGGTATCCTGAGCTATGGTAAAGTACGCGCCTCCTGGGCGCAGGTGGGCAAGGTGGCCCCGGCCTACCAGACCGCCACTTACCTGAAAGTGCCGGAAGTTACCATCGGCGGCGGTTTCCGTAACGAATGGACGCGCGGCAACCCCAACATGAAACCGGAAACCACCACCTCCACCGAGTTCGGTACGGAATTGCGTTTCTTCAACAGCCGCATCGGCCTGGACGTAACGTATTACATCAACAACAGCCGCGACCAGATCCTCCAGCCCCGCGTCTCCAACGCCACCGGTTACATCCTCAGCTATGTGAACACCGGCGAGATCGAGAACCGCGGCATCGAGGTATCGCTCAACGCCAACCCCATCCGCAAAAAGGATTTCAACTGGGACGTGGCGCTGAACTTCTAAAAACAAAGGCACCGTGAAAGCCCTCCCGGCTCCCTGCCCATCCTCTACGTAACAGACGTGCAGGTAGGCAACGCCAAAGCCGCATCGTTCGACGGCGGCAACTTCATGGGCATCTCCGGCTCCCGCTGGGCGCGCGACGCCAACGGCAATACCATCCTCGACTGGACCACCGGCTATCCGTCGCCAACGACATCGCCACCGAGAACGTGGGCAACCGCGAGCCCGATCTGCTGGGCGGCCTCAACAACAGCTTCACCTACAAGAACTGGAACCTTTCTTTCTTATGGGATTTCCGCGTGGGCGGCGATATTTTCAACGGAACGGAATACATGCTGGTAGCCAACGGCCTCAGCACCCGCACCGAAAACCGGGACACCGATATCACCTTCACCGGCGTATCCCAGAACCCAACTTCGAAAGCATACGAACCGCGTACCACCACGGTAAAAGCCACCGAGAAATACTACCGCGAGATCTACCTGAAGAACATTCCCTTCTTCGTGGAAAAAGTGAACTGGGTGCGCCTGCGTTCCCTCTCGCTCACCTATAACCTGCCGGCCGATATGTTTGCCCGCATGAAATGGGTGAAAAACGCTTCGCTGAGCCTCAACGGCAACAACCTCCTGCTGTTCACCAACTACTCCGGCATGGACCCTGAAACCAGCGCCGCCGGCGCGGGCGTGATCGGTTCCGGTTCCGTGGGCATCGACTATGGCGGCATCCCGTCCACTTCCGGCCTGGGTGTGAGCTTAAACGTTAAATTCTAATCCGAGGAGACATGAAAAAGATTATTTGCATCATCGCTATAGCCGCCATTGCATTTTCTTCCTGCAAAAAATGGCTGGACATCAACAAGAACCCGAACGTAGGGCTGGAAAACGATCCGCTGGCTGAACAACGCCTGCCGCCCATCATCTCCCAGTTCGTGGACGGTTATGAAAGCGCCGGCACGCGTTGCGGCGTCATCACCCAGCAACTGGCCACCATCTACAGCACAGGCCTGGCCGCCTATCACCTCAGCCGCTGGAACTCCACCGCCGCCACTTCCGCCATTGCAGGATGGCCCTGGCAGAGCTGGTATGTGAACACGGCCGTCAACCTCCAGCCCATGATCACCGCCGCCGAAAAAGTTGGCGCCTGGCATTATGTGGGCGTGGCAAAATCATCCGCGCATGGGGATTCGGATATATGGCCGATTATTACGGCATGCTTCCCTATGATGATTTCGACATCCCCGGCCTGCTCACGCCCAAATTCGATGACGGTTCTTATGTGAACACGAAAGTCCTCGCCCTGCTCGACGAAGCCATCGCCGACCTGCAGAAGACTCAGGGGCCCGTAGCGCCTGCATTGTCGAAGGGAGACATCCTGCACAACGGCAGCGTCACCGACTGGATCAAGACCGCCTATGCCCTGAAGGCCCGCTTCACGCTGCACGCGTCTAAAAAAGCGGGCTTCAATCCCCAGGCCGTGCTCAACATCCTGGCCAACGCGCCCAGGACGGACGACGAGAGCGCCATCATGCAATACGTGGACGAATCGCCCGCCAGCTCTACCGCCCAGGCCGCGCTGCAATACGTGAACATCAACAACAATTATCGTCCTACCAAGCTGTTCATCGACTACCTCACCAATAACTACACGGGCGCACCTACCGGCGCATCCAACATGGAAGACCCGCGCGCCGCGATCATGATCCCCAGCGCCACAGATGCAGGCGGAGTACTGGTACGCTCAGAAGGGGTGGACATGGCTTCAGATATGCCGAAGAACGGCCCTGCGGCCGGTGATACACGCTTTCTTTCTTTGCGCAAAAACCCGGTGGCGCCCAAGCCCGGCGATAAGATCCTCTCCACCGGCTCCTGGTACACCCAGCGCGGCGGCAAGGGCCTGTTGCTGACCAATGCGGAGATGCGCTTCATCGAAGCGGAGATGCTCTTCCGCCAGGGTAAAAGTGCCGAAGCACTGGCAGCTTACAAAGCCGGCATCCGCTCGCACATGAACATCATGGGCATCCCCGGCGCCACGATCGACGCATTCCTGCCAGCACCTCCGTAGTGCAGGTCAATACCCAGCTCACCATGAGCCACATCATGATCCAGAAATGGATCGCGCTCAGCTACTCGCCCGAGGTTTGGGTGGATATGCGCCGCATGAACTTCTGCGCCGACGCCGCTGGCAACTACAACGAAGCCACCGGTATCTACAAAGGGTTTAAGCGCCCCTCTCATGTGTTGGCCGAAGGATATCCCAACCCGACCGACTGGCCGCGCCGCAGCGCCATCGCTTCCTATGAAGTGAACTACAATATGCAGCAGGTGCTCGCCGCCAATCCCAATGCCGGCAGCCCGACCTATATGGCCGAGCCGGTATGGTGGGATAAACCCTGATGCCATATAACCTATATGAACAACGGCGCCCCGGGAATCCGGGGCGCCGTATCATTTTATCAATAACCATAATTAACCGGTCAGGGCGCTACCGGCAAAGTCTTTACCGCCATACCTCCCACAATACCCAGACCATTGCGGATATTGTTATAGATGCTTACTTTCTCGGAAAAGCGGTCGTATCGTTTGCGGCGCTGTAATTCCATCGTCTGCATGTAACGGTAGGTTTCCTCGCTCAGGTTGCAGATATCCAGTTCATATTTTCCCTGGTCGTAGACGAATGTTTTCAGCAGCAGTTGCCAGGAACGGCCGTCGAACATCGCGTCGTTGAAAATGATATCGCGGGAATAGCCGCCGCCTAACAGCTCTATGGCATCCGGGCCTTCATAATCCAGTGGATTTTGATAGCGGTAAAATTTGCCGTTATACTCTTGCAGACTATAGAACCGGAGCAGATAGTAGTTGCGGCGCCCTCCCGGGTCTTCCAGCCGCAAGGTAAGCCTGCCGTTGTCTCCTCCTGGTTGCCGCGCGCTTCTAGCGTTGCCGTAGCCGGCGGTACTGCGCCCGGTATTATATCTTCTCCTTCCATCATAGGAAAACCCGGCAACTCGGCGGTCACGCGGTAATGAGCGCCTTCCTTCAACGCATACGTTCCAACATACGTGACGGTCCACTCCGGTTTGTTCATCACGAGCGTTTCAATATACAGGCCATTTTCGTACAACTTTACCACGGCATCTTCCGGTTGCTTTAAGATCGTTTCGCCCAGGTGTTACTGACAGACACCAGCACTTTTGGAACACTGTCGCGTTGCAACAGGGCATTCAGCACCGGTTGTACCGGGTGTGAGTCCAGGTCTGTCAGGTAATTTTGGAACACCCCATGAGGATGGAAACCAATGTCACAAGTATCAGGTATATTTTCTGCATGTTATTCACCATTTAAGTTGATAAGAAATGCTGGGCATGATGGGGACGAGCGTCGTCACATCGGCCTTGACCTTATTCTGATTTTCCCTGTCAATGAACATCCCTGTTACATATGCCGGGTTTACCCGGTTGTATGCATTGAGAACGCTGATATTCCAGGTCCGTACCATGCCATTCCGTTTATTCTTAATGAAGCTAACGCCCAGATCGAGGCGGTGATGGGGCGCGATGCGGAGGTTGTTACGACCGGGCACCACTTCCAGGTCCGGGTACCCGACCGGGCCGCCGTCCGGCGCGGCATATCGGCCAACGCCTACGGTAAAGGGAGAGGCTGACTGGAACATCCAGCTGGCGCTCAGTTCAATGTTCCTGCGTAATTTGTAGATGCCCAGGATGTGCAGATCGTGCCGGCGGTCATATTTGTAAGGAAAGCGCCTTCCCAGGTTTACTTCGTCCAGCTGGCGGTCCGACCATGCCAGGGTATACCCGATCCATCCCGTAAGCCTCCCCGTTTGTTTGCGCAGCAATAATTCCGCACCGTAAGCCTGCGCATTGCCGGCTGCTATATTATCTTCCCAGTTCTCGTTAAGAACGGATGTGATATATCCTGCGCCGTCTTTGTACTCGATGACGTTGCGCATGTTCTTGTAATACGCTTCTGCGGTAAGTTCATATTTTCCGTCATGCAGGTTCTTGGTGATGCCGATAGCAAACTGATCCGCGTGTTGCGGTTTAATCCGTTGGGTGACGGGTACCCAGAGATCGGTTGGCAATGAGATCGTATTGTTGGCCAGCAGGTGCAGGAACTGCGTCATGCGCGACCAGGAGGCCTTCATGACCCAGTCTCCCGGCAGCAAATAGCGCATGCTCAGCCGCGGCTGTAACGAAGAATAGAATTTCCTATCCACCGCAAACCCGCCGAAGTGCAGACCGGCGTTCACCTTCAGCCGGGAGGTTACTTCCCAGTCGTCTTCCGCGTAGAGATCCACTTCGGTGCCATTGATACGGCGGTTAGCATTGGTGGAATCTACCCATGTTTCGCCATTTGCCTGTTGCCATTGGCGGATCATCCCCGGCCGGAAGATCTTGTACATCCCGGAAGCGCCGAACCGGATCGTATGCGCCGGCAGCGGCCGGTAATCAAAATCCATCTTCCCGCCATAGTCTTCGATGCCCGATTGCAGATCCTGTTCATCGGAATAGTAATAAGGCCCGCTTTTTTCTTCTATACCGATATTCGACCGGAACCGGTATCGTGAACCGATCAGCATGGCATTCGAAAAAGCCTGGGGAGAAAATATGGCTCCAGCGCAACGTAGCGGTATGGTTGCCCCATCCCACGTCCGTATCGTCAACGGAAAAATATTCTTTAGGATCGAGGTTTTCATATGTGTACTTATTGCGGATATGCAGCCGGTCTTTGCCGCTATAAACGCTCAGGTATAGCTGGTCCTTTTCTGAGATCCGGTGGTGGATTTTTGCATTAACGTCGTAGAAATAGGCTTTGAATTTTACGACGCCGTCATCGTGCTGTTTAACGATCAACCCTGCGAACAGGTCGGGGTAAGAGCGGCGGGCAGAGATAATGAACGAGGTTTTATTCCGCTGTATCGGGCCTTCCAGCGTCAATCCCGCCATGAGCAGCCCGATGTTCATTTCGCCGCCCATTTCCTGGATGTTGCCGTCTTTGGTGGTAACATCCACAATGGAGGATAACCGTCCGCCAAACCGCGCCGGGAAGGCCCCTTGTACATCGTCACATCTTTCAGCGCCGCGGCGTTGAAGGTGGAAAAAGCGCCGAGCAGGTGCATGGGATTATAGAGCGGCGCACCATCGAGCAGGAAGAGATTCTGATCGGGCGTACCGCCGCGTACCAGGATGGCGCTCGTTCCTCCGCGCCTTGTTTTACGCCAGGCAGCAGCTGTAATGTTTTCAGCAGGTCTTTTTCGCCCAGCGCCCGCGGCGTGGAGCCAACCAGGCTCACCGGGAGCGTGATGGCGCTCATTTGCGAGCTTCTCATCATGGACTCCTGCCCTTTGCCGCTGATGGTCACTACATCCAGCTGCCGGCTGGCGGGCGCCAGCGCGAAGTTCAACTGTTTGCCCTGCGTCAGTAACATCACTGTATCCAGGGGATCGTACCCCATATACTGTACCCGCAGGCGAAAGGAATCCGAAGCTACGGTGAGGCTGTAAAACCCGTAATTGTTGGTTACTGTTCCCTGTTGCAGCGCCGGCACGGCAAGCGTCACCCCGGGCAGCTGTTCCCCGCTGACGGCATCGGTGACGTAGCCGCTGAGAGTTTTGGCAGCTGGCCGGGGAATGATCAGCACGCTGTTGCCGGTGCGCTTGTAGCCCAGGGCGCGCCCGCCAGCAGGCTCGTCAGCACCGCATCCGGTGAAGCGTCGCGGAAGGTGCGCGCCGGCACCAAAATCGCCTTCACGCGGGTCATCTCAAAAGAGATATGCCAGCCGGTCTTCTCTTCCAGCATCCGGAAGGCGGTGTCCAGCGTCGTTCGCGGGAATGTGATGGTAATGTTGCCAGACTGCCGGGCCGAAAGGCCCAGGCAGCATAGCAACAACATAATAGTCAGGTTAAATCGCATGGTCTCTGTTTTACAAAACAGGTATCACAATACCTGTTCGTTCATTGCTGTTGATGGAATAAATCTCGTTGGAATTAAAGTGTCGCTCCGGGTACATGAGTTTCTTTGCTGCTTTATAGACAGTTCCCGTGTGTGCCTGGTACTATGTGCTGAAAATAAATCCTGCTTTCTTATAATGGCCGCACCCTCCATCGCCTGACCGCCATCCCTCCCACTATCCCCAACCCGTTACGGACATTGGAGAACACCTTTACTTTTTCTGCCACATCGTTGGTTTCCCGGCGCCTTTGCAGCTCCAGCGACCGGAGATACAGGTACGCTTCATGACTCAGGTGGCTGAGCTCAACCTCGTACTCCGGCATACGATTGTACGATTCTCCCGTAAAGCGCAAAACAGGCACGCGCCCGTCAAACATAGCGTCATCGAAAAATACTTCGCGGGCGTCATCGTCTCCAAAGAAGCCCCAGTTCTCTATACCGCTATAAGTTAATTCGAGTGGTGGATAGAAAAAATCACGGCTGTATTCGGCTGTGTCTTTCGGCAATATGCGGATGCGGTAATAATTACGCTGGCCGCCCGGGTCGTGCAGTCGAAACAGGATATTAAATTTAGTGGGGCCAAACGGCGGGATGGTCAAACGAATTTCCGTTTCCATATCCGGCGAAGCGGCGGGGATAACGCTTTCGCCTTCTACCAATGGAAAACCCGGTACTTCAGCGGAAATCCGGATACGCTTGCCGGTATCAAAAGGACCGGCCACAAAATACGTGTCGCGCGGTTCTCTCCTTAGCGTCATGATGCCCCAGAATTCATCGTCGCCATAAAACTTCACGAGGGCGTCATTCCTGTATACCACGCTGCGGTCTCCCGGGGCGGTCGACTGGCTGACCCTGATCTTGAGGAGGCTGTCGCGCACCAGCAATGCATTCAGTACGGGTTTTACATATCCTTCCGGCGGTTTCACCTGGAAGTTTTTATAACAGCCGGCAAACAAGGTACAACCCGGCAGTAACAGCAGCCATATTTTTCGCATTTGCTTTACCATTTTAATTCGTAAGATAAACTGGGTAACACGGGCATGAGGTTGACCGTCCGGAAGCTGAGGTTTCGGGTGTCGTCGTCGATCTGCCCTTCCAGTATAAAGGCAGGATTGAAACGGTTATATGCGTTCAGGACGCTGACATTCCGTACGGACCCTCCCTTTCTTCTTTTGCTTTATGAAACTGACGCCCAGATCGAGCCGGTGAAACGGTATGATGCGCATATTGTTACGGTCGCCCAGCTGTTCAACGCCCCCGACCCCGGGTTCTCCGCGCCTTCATATTGGCCCACTCCAACGGTGAAGGGCGCGGCGGACTGGAAGGTCCAGCTGCCGTTGCATACAATTCCCTTTGTAATTTTGTAAGCCGCCAGCACGTGCAGATCATGCCGCCGGTCGTATTTATAAGGAAATCGCCTGCCTTCGTTAATTGCTGCGATCTGCCGGTAAGACCATGCGAGGGTATAACCGATCCAACCTGTCAGCCTGCCTGCTGTTTTCCGGGCAAACACTTCCGCGCCGTATGCATCCGCGTCACCTGCCGCCACGCTTTCCTGCCAGCCTTCTTTTTGGCTGCTGGTCAGGTAACCGGATCCGTCTTTATATTCGATGACGTTCCGCATGGATTTATAATAAGCTTCCGCTGACAATTCCAGCTGTGCGTCTGCCAGGAATTTAGACAACCCCAATGCTACCTGATCTGCCTGTTGAGGGCGTATCATTTTAGTGGCGGGCACCCACAGATCGGTGGGCAAGGTCATGGTATTATTAGACAGCAGGTGGATGTATTGTGTCATCCGGGAATACGAGCCTTTCAGCGCCCATTCTCCCGGCAGCATATACCGCATGCTGAGGCGTGGCTGAATGGATTGATAAAACCGCCCCTGCACGGCGAAGGCGCTCAATGCAAACCTGCGTTTGCTTTCAGTTTAGGCGTGATCTCCCAGTCGTCTTCCATGTAGAGGTCTGTTTCTGCTCCATTGATGCGCTGGTTGGCGCTGATGGTATCCAACGTCACCGTCCCTGATTCCTGTTGCCGCTCGCTGATAGCGCCCGGGGTAAACACCCTGTACATCGCCGATACGCCAAAGCGGACCGTATGCGCCGGTTGGGGGCGGTAATCAAAATCTATCTTCCCTCCATAATCTTCGATGCCTGAATTCAATTGCACTTTCCCCACCAGCGATTTGCCGCCGTACGTGTCTTCCATTTCGTTCGCAATGCGCATCCGGTACCGCGATCCCAGTAACATAGCGTTGGAAAACAGTTTCCCGGAATATACGTGGCTCCATCGCAAAGTGGCTGTATGATTGCCCCAGGAAACCTTCGCGTCAGTCAGAGAGTATTCGTCCGGGGAGTTCTCGTCCTTCACATTCGTCATCCGGACGCGCATATAATCCCGCCCGGTGTACAAGCTGAAATACAGCTGGTCCTTTTCGGAAATCCGGTGATGCAGTTTGGCGTTGATATCATAAAAATTCAACTGAAACTTCTGCAAACCGTATTCGCTTTTCGCAAATGGCGTAACAAACAGATCGGGATAGGAACGCCGTGCGGAGATGATAAAAGAGGTCGTATCTTTTTTAATGGGCCCTTCCACAGACAGCGAAGAAGCCAACAGGCCGATGCTGCCTTCACCATGCGTCTGCTGCATATGGCCGTCTTTCGTCGTAATATCTATTACCGATGAAAGCCGGCCGCCGTACCGTGCCGGGAATGCCCCCTTATACAGCGTTACATCTTTGAGCGCGGCTGTATTGAAGGTAGAGAAAACGCCCAGGAGGTGCATCGGGTTATATAGCGGCGCGCCGTCGAGCAGGATAAGGTTCTGATCCGGCGTGCCTCCACGGACCAGCAATGCGCTGGTACCTTCCGTTCCCTGTTTGACGCCCGGCAGTAATTGTAATGTCTTGAACAAATCCTTTTCACCCATGATGCGGGGCGTGGATGCCACCATAGTAACTGGAATTGTGATCCGGCTCATCTGGGAACTTTTCGAAAAGCTTTCCGGCTGCGCCTTCACCGTCACTTCCCTTAACTGCTGGCTATTAACCCGCAGCGCGAAATGCATGCGCGTATCCGGCAGCAGCGCTACATTGGTATCCAAACGGCTATACCCCAAAAAGTATAACTGCAGGTTGACTGAATCCACGGGCAGGCTCATGCTATAATACCCGAAACTGTTGGTCACCGTACCATACTGAAGGGCAGGGACGGCCAATACCACACCCGGCAACCGCTCCCCGCTGGCCGCGTCGGTCACGAAACCGCTGATGGTTTTGGAAACGGTACGCGGGATGATCAGCACCCTGGCGCCGTTGCGTTGGTAAGTGAAAGGCGTTCCCGATAATAAAGCCTTCAGTACTTCTTCCGCGGGTACGCGGTTAAACACGCGGGCCGGCACCTGTACTTTCCTGATCCGCGACTGCTCAAAGGAAAACTGCCAGCCGGTCTTTTCGCCGAGCAGATGAAGGGCGGTATCCAGCGAGGTGGCGGCAAAGGAAATGTTTACATCCGGTGTTTGCTGCGCCGGCAACCGCAGCGAACAGCACAGGAGCAAAACGAATAAACATATACGCATAGGGGATTACTTTAGGGGCTAACAGGCAAAGGATGGTCGGGCCGCAAGCAGCTGAGTGGTCAACAATAAGGAATGAAACAATGTGTTATGGTTGCGAAGCGAAAAATGTGACGGTGTTACCCGTTACGCGGTAAGGTATCCCGCTGAGTAATGTTATGGTATCAAAAAATGTATTTGATGTGGTATTGGTTTCCGTAAAGACGGTGAACCTGCGATCCAGCAGCGATGCATCAAAATTCAAGACCATTCCGTACCTGCGTTTAACGAAGGCCGCGATGGTGGGGAACCCTGCATCTTTCAGCATCCACTTCCCGGAGCGTAAATCCGGCCGGTCGCCCGTACGCTTTATCATGGCGGTACCCGGAATATGTTCGAGGCTTTCCCTGGCGCGCAGCACTTCCTGCCTGCCGGTACTGTCGCTCACCTGCACCGCGCCTGATGTGACGAACACCTCCGTTTGCGGAATTTCGGGCCAGGATGTAATGGTAAATTCGGTGCCCAGCACCTTCACTTCCACCCCTTTTCCTGTCTTAACGATGAAAGGATGCTCCGTTTGCTGCCCTACGGCGAACATGACTTGTCCGTCGGGCAGTTCCACGCTTCTTTCTCCGCCATCGAACCCTTCCCGGTAGCGGATCGTGGAGCCTGCGGCCATCCAGGCGCGGGAACCATCCGGCAGTTGAACGGACCGGGTACTGTCGCCCGCGGGAACGCGGACTTCCACCATCTGATTCGCCACGGCAGGCGGCCGCAGCAGCCACCAACCGCCTGTTCCCAGCACCAAAGCGGCAGCAGCGGCATGCCAGATGCGGAAGGGCGACCGGCGGGTAATGGCAGGCGCATCCATCTTTGGATCTCATCGAACACAATGCGCTTCGCTTCCCGGTGAATGCCGGGGCTGCCGGCAGGCGCTCCGTTCTGCGGGAATGCGTCGTACCAACGGTGCAGCTCTGCCAGTTCTTCCGGCGAACAGGTATTGGCGGCGTATTTGTCCAGTAGCTCCTGGATGCGGGGATCTTCCATGTGTTCCTCCTTGCTGATATATAGACAGCTCCCGGATGCGACCGGTACTATTCGTCAGAAAATTATTTTTATCCATTGCCGCAGCCCCGTGCGCAACCGCTTCAGCGCGGCCGATAACTGGTTCTTGACCGTCTGGGGCGACAACTGCCGCTTCTCCGCAATTTCCGCAATGCTCAGTCCCAGTTCGCGACTGTCGGTGAACACTTCACGCATCGCTTCCGGCAGCTGAGAGAGCTGATCCCGATAATGGCCATGCAGGTCACGGGCGGCGAGGTGCTCGGACGTACCACAGTCTAATGCAGGAGCTGCCCGCCGGAAAGGCGCGCATACTTTTCCCGGACAGCGGTGGATTGCAGGTGATTGAGAACCCGGCGGCGTACGGCCGACTGGAAATACGCACGGGGCGAATCGCGGATGAGCAACGTGGCGCGTTGTTGCCAGCAGTGAATGAAGGTCTCCTGCACGATATCCCTGGCCGCGTCTTCGTCGTACAGGCGGTACCAGGCCGTCTCATACAGCGGCTGCCAGAGCCGGTCGAACAGTTCGCTGAAAGCGCCGGTATCGGCGGAGCGGACGGCTTCCCAGAGCTCGGTGTCGGATAATTGCGGATAAGGGGTGCGTGACATACGGCGATTAACAGGCCCGAAAATAGAGAAAGAGATGTTAATATGCTCTTAAAGGTTGACAGGCCTCCAACAGAGAATGCTTACCTTTGCCGGATGGATTACTTCAGCAGGCTACGGCAGTTATTGCAACAGGAAAAATCGGAAGACAGGGAGAATTACCGCAAGCAGACGGAAAGCGTACCGGTAACCCAAAGGCGCGCCAATGGCCTGGCCTGGTATCCTATCGCCATTCGCGGCTCGGAAATGAGCCATGGCGATTATCTTACGGTGGAAGTGGAGCGCACCACGCACCAGGACGTACCGCACCAGCTGCGCTTCGGCGCTTCGGCCGTGCTGTTCTCGCAGCATGATCCCAAAGAGCACCGTGCCGAGGGGACCATCTCCTGGCAAAGCGGCAACCGCCTCAAGATCACCCTCCGCACCGACGAGCTCCCCGATTGGGCAGACGGCGGTAAACTCGGCATCGACCTCCTGTTCGACGATACCAGCTACGAAGAAATGTTCTCCGCGCTCCAGCGTGCAGACGCCCTGGCGGAGAAACCCACCGAGGGCCGCCTCGTCAGGGTGCTCACCGGCATGGAAGCTCCTGAGTTCGACGTCCCCATCAACCGTTCACTACTAAAAACTGAACCCCTCCCAGCACGAAGCGGTATGGAAAATCCTCTCCGCCCGCGATGTAGCCGTGGTGCACGGGCCTCCGGGCACCGGCAAAACCACTACGCTGGTGCAGGCCATTAAAGCCCTTTTCGAAAACGAAAACAAGAAGATTCTTGTCGTGGCGCCCAGCAATGCCGCGGTGGATCTGCTCAGCGAAAAGCTCGCCGCCGAAGGCCTCCGGGTATTGCGTGTAGGCAACCCGGTGAAAGTATCCGAAAACTGACCGACATCACCCTCGATGCGCAGGTCAGCAACCACGCCTCCGTGAAAGAGATCCGCCGCCTGCGCAAACAGGCCAACGAGTTCCGCGACATGGCGCATAAATACAAACGCAATTTCGGAAAGGCAGAGCGCGAACAGCGTAAAGCCCTCTTCGCAGAAGCCCGCAAGATCATGCAGTCTATCGAAAAAACGGAGCAGTACATCGTCTCCGATATCCTCGACAAGACACAGGTCGTGACCGCCACGCCCGTTGGCGCGCAGCATTATACCGTCCGGCACCTGCAATACGATACCGTAGTGATCGACGAAGCCGGCCAGGCCCTGGAGCCCGCCTGCTGGATCGCCGCGCTGAAAGGAAAGAAGGTAATTCTCGCCGGCGACCATTGCCAGCTTCCACCAACCATCAAATCAAACGAAGCCGCCCGCAACGGCCTCGCCGAAACCCTCCTGGAAAAGATAGCCGAACGGCACCCTTCATCCGTGGTGATGCTGGAAGAACAATACCGCATGCACAACGCCATCATGGGCTATGCCTCCAACACCTTTACGACAGCCGCCTGAAAGCGCATCCTTCCGTGGCAGGGCATCTCCTGTTCGGGGAAGACGAGCCTTTGTCTTTCGTGGACACGGCCGGCTGCGGGTTCGATGAAAAAGCCGAAGGCACCAGCACCTCCAACCCCGAAGAGGCCGCGTTTCTGTTCAGGCACCTCGCGGGCGTGGTGGAATCACTGCAACCGCATTACACGCCGCAGAACTTCCCGTCTATCGCCGTCATCGCGCCATATAAAGAACAGATCGGCCTGCTGCGCGAGCAACTCGAGCACCATCCCGGTCTAAAGATCTATGGCGATCAGATATCGGTCAATACGATCGACAGCTTCCAGGGTCAGGAGCGCGACATCGTCTATATCAGCATGACGCGCAGCAACTCCGACAACAAGATCGGCTTCCTCTCAGACATCCGCCGTATGAACGTAGCCATGACCCGCGCGCGCAAGAAGCTTGTAGTCATCGGCGATAGCGCCACACTGTCCAGGCTCCCTATTACGCGGATTTCATTGCATATGCGGAAGCGAATGATGCGTATAAGAGCGCGTGGGAGTATATGATATAAAAATACCCGTCATGCTCCGTGTAAACCTTGCATGGCGGGCGGTATATGTTGAGGCAGCCGGAGCCGCCATGAGGTACCTGTGGGGATTGGCCCCAATCAAGTACGTTGTAAAGATACATTTTATCCACGCTGTTATAAACAAAAAGCCCCGGAGCTTCATGTGCGCCGGGGCTTTTATTATCCTTTGCTTATTTGCCGAGCTTGACGCTGAATCCGGCGTAGAATGAACGGCCGGGAGCGGCGTTGTAATATCGGCCCGCGGCGGCGTTGATGTCGTTGCCGAGGCTATATGTCTGGCCGAGGAGGTTCTCGCCGCCCACGAATAGCCGGCCCGACCAGCCTTTTTGTTGCAGGCGGTATTCGGCTTTCACACCAACGAGGTTGAATGCGGCGGATTTGTCGGTATTGGCGTCGTTCAGGAAGATATCGTCGTTGTAGAGCCAGGTGGCGTACAGGAGAACGAACGATGGAGGCGCAGGTCTGCCGAGGCGGCCAGCGCATGCTGAGGCGTGCCGGGAAGACGGTTGCCGTCGTAAGATTTATCTCCTGCGTGAAGTCATCATATCGGAAATGGTGGTAGGTCCATGCGGCGCGGAGGCTCAGTATGTCAAGCGGTTGGTAGGTTGCGGCTACTTCGGCCCCCTGTTGAATGGTGGCTCCAGCGTTTACGAAGTAATCTGCGCCAGAGGCGTCCCTGCGCTGCACGATCGCATCTTTCAGCTGAAAGCGGAAGAAGCTCACATCATACCGGAGACGGCCGTTCCCCCACGGGCGCCGGCTTCATAGTTCCAGCCTTTCTCTGCCTGGAGGTCGGTATTGATGATGCTGGTAGACGGCAGCAACTCCGCTACGGCAGGCGGTGAGAAACCTTTAGATACTACCGCATATACACTGGCCCATGGGCTGAATTGTTTTAGCGCCGCGATGCGGGGCGCCCATTCCTTGTCGTAATCCGTAGAGAAGCGGAACTCGGGCGTCTCCGATACCCGCCGGATGGTGGTATTGGCCCCGTTCATGCTGAGGCCGGCGGTAAACACCCAGCCGCCGTCGAGCACCAGCTCGGATTGCGCGAAGAGCGACAGTACGCCGTTACGGATGCGGTCGTCTGTCTGGAGGATATCGGCCTGGCCGTCTTTATTGGTGAACACCCGGGTGCGGAAGTTCCCCCTTGCCCTTCTGCGCCCGCCAGCACGCGCCAGGGCCCTTTTTATAGGTGACCACCGTGCGCGCCCCGGCGTGGGGCTCGTTGCGTTTCTCGTAATTCCGGATAGAGGGGTTGCGCAGGCCGCTCCAGGCGCCATAGACGCCCACGGAGTGCTCCCAGTGCTCGTTCCATTTGTATTCCCACTTTAGCCCTCCCCAGACGGTCTGCTGGTAAATAGCGGCGTGGGCGCCTTCGGCGGAAGGGAAAGCCCCGCGGCCGGGCGCGCCGCCCGCGGATTGGCGAGGAACTGCGACAAGGTAAGACCGCCGGGCGTCTCGTAATAGAGATCCCCTGCCAGCACATGCGCCTCGAAGGCCGAGCGAGCCGTAGCCTGCCAGCGGCCGCTCCATCCTGCCACATATCTTCTCATATAGGTATGATCCCGGTAGCCGCCGGACTCTTGCCACGATACCACCGCCTGCTGCCGGAAAGCGGCACCGCCGAAAGATGCGTTGGCCGCAGCCTGGTGACTGCCGTAGCTGCCTCCCGTATAACCGGCTTCAAGGCTGTTGTCAGCCTCAAACCGGCGGTCTCCCAGCAGCACGCCCCCGTACCGGCCCCATACAGGCTGCTGCCGGGGCCTTTCAGCACTTCGAGGGAAGAGAATATGACGGGTGAGAACTGGTTGAGATAGGTATTACCGCCGGGATCGGTAAACGGCAGGCCATTGTAATACATTTTGACGTTGCGCACCCCGAACGGCGACCGCAACGAGCTTCCGCGGATATTGAGGCGGTAACTGCCGGGCGACCGCTCTTCCATCCGCACGCCCGGCGCCGCATTGAATGCGGGCACGAGCGAGCCGGGCGCTACCCGTTGCATATCCTGCCCCCGCACCACGCTCACCGCGCCGGGAACGGTGGAAAGATCGCGCTGCTGGGCGTAGCCCTGTACGGTGACGCCCTGGAGCACCGTGGTATCCGTCTGTGCCGCGGCTGGCAAAGCGAGTGCCATGGCCGCGATGATCATCTTGTTTTTCATACAATCGCAGCGCGTAAATTAGGAAAAATCCGGGTTTAATTATTTCGGGTTAATTTTGCAGATTAAACGATTCGAATTGAGCGCACCCGTATTTCTCATCACGCCGCCTTTTACACAGCTGAACACGCCATACCCGGCCACCGCCTACCTGAAAGGTTTCCTCAACACCAGGGTATCCCTTCCTTCCAGGCAGACCTCGGCATCGAAGTCACCGTGGCGCTGTTCTCCCAAAGCGGCCTGACCAGCCTCTTCGCCCGAATACCTGCGGATAAGGAGCTGACTGCCAACGCGGCGCGCATCATCGCCCTGCAGGACGATTACATCCATACCATCAACGATGTCATCACCTTTTGCAAGGCCACAACCCTACCCTGGCCCACCGCATCTGCAAACGCGATTTCCTGCCCGAAGCCTCCCGCTTCGCACAACTGGAAGACCTTAGCTGGGCATTCGGGTCTATGGGCACGCAAGACAAAGCCAAGCACTTCGCCACCATGTACCTCGAAGATCTCTCCGATCTCATCCAGGAATGCGTGGACGAGCACTTCGGGTTCAGCCGCTACGCCGAGAAACTGGGCCGCTCCGCCAATAGCTTCGATGAACTATACGAAGCGCTCCAGCAACCGCTCACTTATGTAGATGAAATCCTCCTTCAGTTGCTGGAAGCAAGGATGCAATCCATTCAGCCGGGCATGGTCGCCATTTCTGTACCCTTCCCCGGCAATCTTTACGCCTCTCTCCGCTGCGGACAATACATCAAACAACATTACCCGCACGTAAAAGTGTGCATGGGCGGCGGCTTCGCGAATACTGAGCTGCGCTCCGTCTCCGATCCGCGCGTATTCGAATTCTACGACTTCATTACGCTGGACGATGGCGAAGCGCCCATCGAGAACCTCTACCGCCACATCAATGGCGAACTGCCCGAAAGCGACCTGAAAAGGACCTTCCTCTTGAAAGACGGCCTGGTAACCTACATCAACAACGCCACCTGCAAAGATTATAAACAGGGGCAGGTCGGAACGCCCGATTATAGCGACTTCCTCCTGACGCTTACATCTCCGCCATCGAAGTCGTGAACCCCATGCACCGCATGTGGAGCGACGGGCGGTGGAATAAACTCACCATGGCACACGGCTGCTACTGGGGCAAATGCACCTTTGCGACATCTCCCTCGATTATATCCGGCTGTACGAACCCATCGCCGCATCGATGCTGGTCGACAGGATGGAAGAGATCATCGCGCAAACCGGTGAAACCGGTTTCCACTTCGTGGACGAAGCCGCGCCCCCGGCACTCATGAGGGCATTGGCGCTGGAGATCATCAAACGGAAACTGACCGTTAGCTGGTGGACCAATATCCGGTTCGAGAAGAGCTTTACCCGCGATCTCTGCCTGCTGCTGAAAGCCAGTGGTTGCATCGCGGTGTCCGGCGGACTGGAAGTCGCGTCTGACCGGCTGTTGGAGCTGATCCAGAAAGGGATCACCGTGGCGCAGGTGGCGCAGGTTAACCGCAACTTCACGGAAGCGGGCATTATGGTACATGCTACCTCATGTACGGCTTCCCTACGCAAACCGCCCAGGAAACCATCGACTCCCTGGAGATGGTGCGCCAGATGTTCAAAACGGGCATCCTCCAATCCGCATTCTGGCACCTGTTTACCATGACGGCACACAGCCCTGTGGGCCTGGAACCGGAGAAATACAAGGTAAAACGCGTAACCGAAGCTGTTGGAACCTTTGCTAATAACGACCTGGAGCACATCGACGAATCCGGCGCCGATCACGAACAATTTGCTTTCGGCCTGAAGAAGTCTCTCTTTAACTTCATGCACGGCGTCTGCCTGGACGATCCCCTGCAGAATTGGTTCGAAGCGAAAGTCCCCGTACGAAGATCCCGCCCGACTTCATCGAAAAGCCCTGCAGGAAGACGCTCTCGGCGCGCGTAAGCCAACGGCCAAAATCGTGTGGCTGGGTAAAAAACCGAGCCTGCAAACGCTCACCAAATCCAAAAAGGCAGTACCGGGAGGTAACGTCACTGACTTTCCAGACGCGCAAAGAGCCCCTTAGCATCAGCGTGGGCAAGGAACAGGGCATCTGGCTGGCGGAAATGCTGGAACAGTTATCCGCGCAGGCCGCCGCTCCCCTCACGCTCAAAGACGTGGAAGCGAGCTATACCGCCGCGGGACTGGAGGATTTCGAGCTGTTCTGGGACAACAAGCCCGTGAACACGCTCTACAGGGTGGGATTATTACAGCTGTAGGATTATCGTTTCTTCGGGCGTTTCTTGGGTTTGCCGTACTTCAGCTGCATCTTTTCTTTGTGGCTGACCTTCTTGTTCACCTTCACGTTCTTCGCCAGCTTTTCATGGAAAGCGCCGCCGCCTTCGGAGGTGGAGCGTTGTTTCAGCTGAATATTGGGAACGATCACTTCCGGGATCTCGGATTTGATGAGCACCGCCGATATCTCCACTTCGGCGGGGATGGGTTCCACCGGCACTTCGAACTTCATAAGCGCTTCTGCGGCCTGCAGGAGCGGCATTTCCTTTCGGTCACGAAGGTGAGCGCTACGCCTTCCGCGTCTTTACGGCCGGTACGGCCGATACGGTGGATGTAGTTCTCGGGAGATTCGGGCATGTCGAAGTTGATGACATGGGATACTTCCGCGATATCGAGACCGCGGGCCATGATATCTGTAGCGATCAGGACGCGGAAAGCGCCTTCCCGGAACTGGCGGACGCTGTTGAAACGGAAGTTCTGGTCTTTATTGGAGTGGATCACGCCCACCGTGCCGGGCAGATGCTCCGACATCTTTTCGTACAGCTCATCTGCCAGTACTTTGGTAGACGCGAACACGAGCACTTTGCTCATGTCCGGGCGCTTCAGCAGGAGGAACTCCAGCAGGTTGACTTTCGTATTGAAGTTAGGGACGTGATAGACAGTCTGCCGGATATTGGCCAGCGGCGTGCCCGCCGGTGCGGCTTCGATCACGGCCGGATGCTGGAAGAAGTCGTGGATGATGGCATCTACTTCCGGCGTCATCGTAGCGGAGAACATGAGGTTCTGCCTTCGGGTGGGTAGCAGGTCCAACACATGGGTGAGCTGGGCCCGGAAGCCGAGGTTCAGCATTTCATCGACTTCATCGATCACCAGGCGTTTGATGTTTTTCAGCTTAAGGGCGCCGCTAAGGGCCAGGTCCACGAGGCGGCCGGGGTGGCCACCACGATGTCCAGCTTGCCGTCGGCCGTAACCATCTGGCCTTTCATATTGACGCCTCCGTAGAAACCGGCGATGGCGACCGACATATATTTAGTGAGTTGCTCCGCAGCGGTGGTCACCTGTTCCACCAGTTCGCGGGTAGGCACGAGGATGAGCGTCTGGGGTACCGGTCTTTGGTGAACGACCACTGGCGCAGGGTGGGCAACAGGTAGGCGAACGTTTTACCCGTACCGGTCTGCGCGATGCCGCAAACGTCCTGTCCGGACATGACCACGGAGAAAGCTTTCTCCTGGATGGTGGTGGGCGTAGTTACCCCAGATCCTGCAGGGCGTTCAGCAAAGGCTTGTTCAGATTGAGATCCTCGAATGTCATAGCCGGCAAAATTACGCCGAATCCTGCTGAAAACGGCTAAAACGGTAGAAAATACGCGGTTAACGCTTAAATCCGTCATTTCAATAAAAATTCCTCCACCCCGCATCATAAAAATATTACATTCGCGTTATCAACCACGCGCGGCCTACCGCGGTCGAGATGCTAAGATCGTAATGCATAACTAAAACCTACAACTTTAGACTGACAAGCGTCGGAAGGCGCTGCCTATGCTGTATTCATATACCTAACACTGACACGATTTCCACCATGAAACTTCCTGGCAAAAACACTTACGGTTTGCTGCTGCGATTCGGCGGCCTGATCCTTTTATTGTCGTTCGTTGTGCGGCTGGCGCTGCTCATCCGCGCCTGGCCCGATGCGGGCATGAGCTTCGGCTCCTTCTTCCGGGTCTTTGGCTACGGCCTGCTGTTCGACCTGGCGTGGCCGTCTTCTTCAGCCTTCCCTACGCGCTGTACCTGGCATTGATCCCCGCGCGCTGGAACAACACCCGCTTTAACCGGGTCCTCACCTTTGCAGGGTTCTTCCTGACCACGCTGATCCTCATGTTTTCCTTCTTCGCGGAGTTCACCTTCTGGGACGAGTTCGAAAGCCGTTTTAATTTCATTGCGGTGGATTACCTGATCTACACGTATGAAGTGGTCAACAACATCAACGAATCTTACCCGCTGCCCATCCTCATCAGCTGTATGCTGGCGATCACCGGGCTGCTGACCTGGTTCTTCGTGCGGAAAGGTTGGTTCCGGATCACGTTCAGAGGGGAAGCGTCTTTCCTGCAGCGGGTGACCGTGCTGGCGGCCCTTGCAATTACCGCGACCTGCTATGCATTATGGGTGCCGAACGGGCTACCCGAACAGGGGCGCAACCGCTACCAGGACGAGCTCGCCAAAGCGGGCGTGTATTCCTTCTTCAGCGCATTTAAGAACAACGAGCTGAACTATGAGCACTTCTACCGCCTGATGGATAACAAAGAAGCCTTTGCCACCATGCGCCGCCAGCTGGGCGACAGCCTTTCGGTGTTCGACGGCCGCGAGTTTTCCATCCGGCGGGCCATCAACGATTCGGGAACGGCCATCCGCCCCAACGTCATTCTCGTCACGATCGAAAGCCTCAGCGCCGACTTCCTCGGCCGTTTCGGCAACCCCAACCGGCTGACGCCGGTACTGGATTCCCTGGCTAAGACCAATGTCGTATTTACCAATATGTACGCTACCGGCACGCGGACCGTCCGCGGCATGGAAGCCCTTACCCTGGCCGTGCCGCCTACGCCTGGCAGCTCTATCGTCCGCCGGCCCGGCAATGAAAACCTCAGCACCGTGGGCGCCATCTTCCGCCAGCAGGGTTATGCTACAGGGTTCTTTTACGGGGCGACGGTTTCTTCGACAACATGAACAAATTCTTCGGCAGCAACGGATATGCCATCACCGATAAAGGGCGCAATATGATCGTCGACGATGGGGTCGCATCTATCCGCACCACCATCCCTGATTCGTTGATACACTTTAAAAACGCCTGGGGCATCTGCGACGAAGACCTCTACAATTCCGTTATCCGCGATGCCGATGCCAAACATGCTTCCGGCAAGGCGTTCTTCGATTTTGTGATGACCACTTCCAACCACCGCCCCTTCACTTATCCTGAGGGTAAGGTAGATATCCCTTCCGGCTCCGGGCGCGATGGCGCGGTGAAATACACCGATTATGCCATCGGGCAGTTCCTCCGGGAAGCCAGTACCAAACCCTGGTTCGCCAATACCGTCATCATCTTCGTGGCGGACCATTGTGCCAGCAGCGCGGGCAAAAACGAGATCGATATTTCCAAATATCACATCCCTGCCATTGTCTGCAACGTGCCCGGCGGGCATGCCATGGAGATCAGCAAGATGTGCTCCCAGATCGATCTCTTCCCACCCTGTTCTGCCTTCTTAACTGGGACTATTCCAGCAATCTATACGGACAGAACGTGCTCTGCCCTAATTACAACGAACGGATCATGCTGGGGACCTACCAGAAGCTGGCGTACATGAAAAAGACCGCCTGGTAATCCTCAGTCCGCAGCAGCGGGTGGAGACCTACCGTTACAACAAAGCTTCCAACGAGCAGATCCCCGTACCGGCGGATGCCCTGCTGGTCAACGAGGCTATCGCCAATTACCAGACCGCCTATTACCTGTACAAGCACGGCGGGATGAAACTTTAAAGCTGAGGGTTACACGCAATAAAAAAGGGCGCTCCGGATGGGGCGCCCTTTGCTTTTGGAAAGCGTCGGCTATTTGTTCGCTACCAGCTCAACGTCGAGGGTGAAATCGTCGTAGATGGCTTTATCGCCCAGGTTCTGGAAGAAGCTGTTGGAGCGATATTTAATGTCGAATTTGGTACGGTCGATCTTGATCGTAGCTTTTGCGTTCAGCTGGCTGCCGTTCACCACTACGGTAGCGGGGGGAAGGAAGGTCACGGGCTGGGTGATGCCTTTGATGGTCAGATTACCGGTGATGTCGTATTCATTGCCGGATTTCTTCTTGGCGGAAGTAATGGCGAATGCGGCAGACGGATGCTTTTCCACAGAGAAGAAATCGTCGCTTTTCAGATGGTTCAGCAGGCGGGCGTTGCCGTTGGCATCTTTAATGTCTTCCACCGTCATGGTGCGGGTATCCACAGTGAAAGAGCCTCCTTTGAGGGTGGAACCATCTACCTGGAGATCGCCGCCGGTGATGGAAATGGATCCATTATGGGAGCCGGTCACTTTCTTGGCGAGCCAGGCGATTTTGCTTTTGGAGCCGTCTACCTTAAAGGCTACGGGAGCCGCTTCCTGCTGGAAGGCAGGAGCGCTGGTAACGGAGCGTTGAAGGACATCAGGACGGCAGCGCCGCTGATAAAGAGGATGGTAGCAAGTTTACGCATGAGTAGGGTGATGTTTTTGATTGTATTTCCAATATACAGCAGTCCTGATAACTTTCACATTTGTTTTGCAAACATTTCACATAAGTTTTACATTCTGACGGGTACTTTAGCACCATGATCGTTCAACGCTCCTCCGCCATTCCAGAGCCTGACAGCAGGCCGGTCTTTCATCCGCCGAAGCCCCTGAATGAACGGTCCTGTTAAAAACCCATTGCAACGCCAGACACTGTGCGAAAGATATTAGAACCGCGGCGTTCGGACCGGCTCCCATGAGGGGGCCGGTTTTTACTTAGGGCTGATTGATATCGGCGATATGCACTTTCCTGTTTTCCTTGATAATGATGTGCGTGGTGTGTGTAAAGACCTTATCACCGTTGCCGTATTCCGGTACATTTCCAGGGGCATGACCACCGGCGGATACGACCCTTCGCGGCGCATGCGCTCTATCTGCAGTTTGAAGTGCTCGGGCATGAGGGAATATCCGGGAAACACGGAATGCGGATCGAGGGGATCCAGACATAAGCGGTCACTTTATTGTGGGAGGTGTTGACTACCCGGGGATCGTGGCGGAGGTTCTGGGCAATATATTCCTCGCAGGCCACACCCGCGATCACTTTCTTGGATCCGGTGCGGCGGAGCTCGCTCAGGTAACCGATCTCTCCCGGGTAAACGGGCTCCATGCCCTCCAGTTCCAGCTTTGCCTTATCCCCGCTGGCAATACCCGCCACCCCGGCCAGCTTCAGCTGCGATTCCTTTGAAAATCCCCAAAGAAATAATATTTCGTGCCTGTACTGCGGCTTTTGAGCTGAATGTTGAATGCCGCCTGCGTGCTGCTGTAGTAAATGACGATGTCTTCCCCGCCGTCGATCACCCGCTGATTACCCTGAAAAGCCTCGCTTTCCTGGTACACGGCCCAGTCGAATTCATAAGATGAGTCTATGCGGACGGCGTCTTCGCCGCCGATAATGAGGGTGGGATCGGTCGCGCCCGGCATGGGCGCTTCTTCAGCGGCTTTCTTCTTTCCCATGATCTTCTGGAGGATCTGCGCATGGGAGGCAGGCGCGAGCAGTAACAGGACTGCTGCCGTGAGTATAGGTTTCTTCATAGGTTCAGGCGATATGCCGCCTGAAAATTACTCATATTATTTTAAATCACAATACTAGCTGACCATAAGGCTGCATCCGCGAAGGGCGGAGCGGTCGAGCCGGCCGAGTACGGAGAAGCTGCCGTCTTCGTAGAGCTTGCCGATGTCATCGGTGGCGATGAAGGAACAGGAATGGATGTTGGCGAGGTCTATTACATTGATGACGCCGGCGGCGGAAGCGGAGCTGAGCTGGAAGGGATCGTTCTCGTCGCGCACGAGCACTTTCATCCAGGGCGGGCATTCGAACCGGCCATGGCCTTTGGAGTAGGCCTGCGACAGCAGTTCGGTCATACCATATTCCGCGTGGATGGCATCGGCTCCGAGGCGGTCCTGCAGGTAGGCGTGGAGCTCTTCGCGGGTCCATTCTTCCCGGCGGCCTTTCATGCCGCCGGTTTCCATGACGATGGTATGGCGGAGGTCCATCCGGTGGTTTTCCGCGAAATCCAGCAGTGCGAAGGTGACGCCGATGAGGAGCGTGGGCTGGCGGCGGGCTTCGAGGGCCAGGAGGGTATCGGCCAGCTTTTCATGCTCATAGAGATAGAAACCGCTTTCGGGGCGGCCGCTGCGGCGGATCAGGTCTTCCACCATGAATACCAGCGAAGAGTTTTTACGCTCCAGGTAGGAAGGCAGGAGCCCCAGGACAACGAAATCCTCCACCGGTCCGTAAAACCTGTTGAAGGCATCCACGAAACTGCGTGTATAGAGGCCCGTATCCCGGACGAGGTGGCGGGAGTTAACGGTCTGGGTGGTGCCGCTGCTTTCGAAAACGACGGCCGGTTCAAATTCACCCGTAACGATGCGGTGGGTCTTGAAGAACGAAATGGGAAGGTACGGCACCTGTCCGGGGATTGGACGGTGGAGGGGTCTACCTTCAGCGCGTCCACATAAGCCCTGTACAGTGCGTTCCCTGCGTATTGATACCGGAAAACCTCCGGCACGAGGGCCATCGGGTCCTTTTCGGTGAATATCCTGTCGGCGAATTCGGCGTTCATGAGAGGGCAAATTTACGAATCCCGGGCGTTTATGTAACAATCCATGCGAAGGCAGCGTTAAATAACCGGGCACTTTGCCTTTGCCTAATTTAATGTACGTTTGTCATATGAAGAAAATTCTCTTTCTCTCCGCGTTTTCGCTCGTTGCGATGATAGGCTGTAAAAAGGACGATGACATCGGATCCAAGCCGGTGCTGACCTTTAAATCCGCCTCATCGATGGACGTGCCCAAAGAACTGCAGGACCTCCAGATTTTCTTCAATGTCAAAGACGGCGACGGCGACCTGGAAAACACCTGGAATGTGGTAGACCTCTACCATTATCCCGACACCACCAAGTTCGACGCCCTCCCCTTCCCAAATTACAATCCCACGCCGGAACCAAAATCGATGCGGAGCTCATCCTCCTCCTCAGCGATGTGCGCGAAGGCAACTTCCTCCCCGTCCGCAACTGGTCGGACGTGCGCTACGATCCCGACACCATCCAGCTGAAGATTTTCGTGCAGGATAATGCCGGCAATTCCAGCGATACCATCACTACGCCCAAGATCGTCGTTCGCCGCTAAATGTTGTTCGGGTATGCACCGCATTCCGTACATTTACATTTATGAGCAAGATCCAGGAATTACAATCCAAGATCGCCGAAGCCCAGCTCGGCGGAGGACAGGTACGAATCGACTCCCAACACAAGAAAGGTAAGCTGACTGCCCGCGAAAGGCTCACGCTCCTGCTCGACGAAGGCTCCTTCGAAGAGATCGGCATGTTCGTCCATAACCGCAACCGCGGTATGACCACCGACCAGGAACAGTTCCCCGGCGATGGCGTGGTAACCGGGTATGGCACCGTTAACGGACGCCTTGTGTATGTATTCTCCCAGGACTTTACCGTATATGGCGGCAGCCTCTCCGAGCCGCACGCCCGCAAGATCTGCCGCATCATGGACCTCGCCATGGAAAACGGCGCCCCCTCATCGGCCTGAACGACAGCGGCGGCGCGCGCATCCAGGAAGGCGTGGTAAGCCTAGCCGGTTATGCCGACATCTTCTACCGCAACACCCGCGCCTCCGGCGTGATCCCGCAAATATCCGCCATCATGGGCCCCTGCGCAGGAGGAGCCGTGTACTCACCCGCTATCACCGACTTCATACTCATGGTTGAAAACACGTCCTATATGTTCGTGACAGGACCTAACGTCGTGAAAACGGTGACCCATGAAGAAGTGACCAGCGAAGCCCTCGGCGGCGCACAGACCCACGCCACTAAAAGCGGCGTAACACACTTTGCCTGCGCCAACGAAGTGGAGTGCATCCAGACGATCCGCGAGATGCTGTCCTTCATCCCCAGAACTGCGAAGAAACCGCGCCCAGCCTGCCTTACGAAGCAGGTAACGAATCCCGGCCGGCTCTCAATAATATCATCCCCGAAAACCCTAACCAACCGTACGACATGAAAGACGTCATTGCCGAACTGACCGACGGCGATTCTTTCCTGGAAGTGCATAAGGATTTCGCGGATAACATCATCGTGGGCTTCGCCCGCATTGCAGGCCGCAGCATCGGCATCGTGGCCAACCAGCCCGCTGTGCTGGCCGGCGTGCTCGATATCCATGCTTCCGTGAAAGGCGCGCGATTCACCCGTTTCTGCGATGCCTTCAATATTCCGTTACTCGTATTGGTGGACGTACCCGGATTCCTGCCCGGCACCGACCAGGAGTGGAACGGCATCATCACCAACGGTGCCAAACTGCTCTTCGCACTGAGCGAGGCCACCGTCCCCAAGATCACCGTGACCACCCGCAAGGCATACGGCGGCGCATATTGCGTAATGAATTCCAAGCACATCGGCGCCGACCTCAACTTCGCTTTCCCGCAAGCCGAAATCGCCGTGATGGGCCCTAAAGGAGCGGTAGAGATCATCTACAAAAAGAGATCGACGCCGCCCCCAACCCGGAAGCCCGCATGAACGAACTAGTGGCAGAATACACCGAGCGCTTTGCCAATCCGTACCTCGCTGCCGAAAAAGGATATATCGACGAAGTGGTCATCCCCGAAACCACCCGCGAAAAACTCATTAAAGGTTATGCCATGCTGGAGAATAAAGTGGTAAACATGCCCAGGAAGAAGCATGGGAATATTCCGTTGTAATACTGAATGACTTATAATTAAAAAGCCCATGCCAAATGCATGGGCTTTTTAATAGCATTCTATGTAGGCGCGCCTGTTGCACCTTTCAAACCTGATACGCGGTATAAAAACCGTATCAATAAAGAATAACGTATTTGCCTTTACGATCACATTTTCATCGTGAATATCTTCCAGTATAATACCTAGTTCTTTGTTGTAATAATTATTGGTGGGTATACCGTTTCTTTTTCGGTTCTCAAATCCATTATGCGCAAGTAATTTCGTCACGTCGGATAAATCCACTTGGCCGTCTGATATAACAAAAGGTTGCTTTAACACTGCTTAGAGGGACTCATCTAATTCGGAAAAGCCCAATAATTGGTAGGCTGTGTTTGGGAAGAGAATATTATGAATGACAAGGCTATTAAAGAATTCTAACCAAGTGGCATAGTAAATGCTGTCATTATATTTAATCACACTTTTACTTTCATGATCAAAATATACACTGGCTTCGCCTCCGCGTGCTAAAAATTTCTGGGGATCAGGAGCTTTTTGTAACCAAAAGTAGTTCTCCCTTGCGTATTCTTTTAATGCCTGGGCCTGCTTTTCTTTATCGATTGCTTTACTTTCGAAATCTCTTTTAACCGTTGTACTTGTGCTAAAGCCTCGGCATAGGAAATTTCTGGTTGTTGTGCAATGATCTGTTGCCCCCTCAATGACAATTCCTCTAATGATATTTTCAAGTATACTTCTGGAATCATTGTTAACCATTTATGTAAAATTAGCAATTTAAGCGCAAATCGCGAAACCACCCCCAACCTCCCATAACACGTTCATGCAATACAAATCCCAATTGAAAATCACATCTTTGTACTGATTTTACAACCCTTATACCCATGAATGCACTCCTGCGGGCATGCCGAATTCCCCGGCTATTGCCCCTCCTCTTGCTGGCATCCCCTGTTTTAGCCCAACAGCAAACGTCGGCCCCCATGTACAAGCCTTCTATCGTAGACGGCACCCGGACGCACGCTGTAATGCGCATGTTCGAACGGCAGCACGACACGCTCCAGCGTAATCTCCCTTCCGAATACCGGAAGGATTACTCCGCCATCTACGCACAGCGGTGGAAGTACATTAAATCCCGCTTCCAGAAGAAGGAAATCTATACGCCCCCGTGGCCCAGGCTTACATCGACAGCATGCTCAACCGGATCGTGACCGCTAATCCGGACCTCAAACGCGAGAAACTCTACGCCTTCTTCTCCCGCTCCGGAACACCCAACGCCACCTACGTAGGCCAGGTATCATCTTCTTCAACATCGGCCTGTTCAGCAGGCTGGAAAATGAGCACCAGGCAGCCTTCGTGCTCTGCCACGAAATAGCGCACGCCGTGCTCAAACACAGCGATAAATCCATCGAGAAGTATGTGAAAACATGCACTCCGCCGATCTGCAGGCGCAACTGAAAGAGCTGAAAAAGTGCAATACAACCGCCTCTCAAAGCTGGAAGACCTCAACAAAGGCCTCACCTTCGACTCGCGCCGGCACAGCCGCGACAACGAATCCGACGCAGATTCCCCGGCCCTGGTCTACTTCCGCAACAGCGGCTTCGACCCCGCCGGCGCCGTGTCTGCCATGCTCCTGCTAGATGACATCGATGCAGACGATACCGACATGACCGCCCGCCTCCGCAGCCTCTTCAACGCGCCCCAGCTTCCTTCCAGGACCGCTGGCTCCGCCGCGATAACGGCCCCCTCGGCGGCCACGCCAGGCTCATCCGCGACAGCACGCTCACGGACTCCCTTAAAACGCACCCCGACTGCCAGGTGCGCGCCGATAAGCTGATCGCCTTCAACCACTCGGCCGACAGCCTCCTTGCCGGCAAACCTGCCATCCCCGCCGCCAGCATCCACCCGCAACGGTTCGACTCCCTGAAGCAGGCCTTCAGGTTCGAGATCATAGAGTTTTCTTTCGCGGAAGATAACTATACGGAAAGCCTTTACTATACCATCGGCATGCTGGAAGAACATCCCGAAGATCCGTACCTCATCATGCACGTGGCGCGCATCCTCAACAACTGCTACTACCTCCAGCGCCAGCACCGCCTCGGTAAGAAACTGCGCTACCCCGCCCCGGAGAACCCCGAATCGTTCAATACGCTCGCACAGTTCATCCAGAACCTCTACATGGAGGAGTACGCACAGATCGCATTCCATTACCTGCAACGCTACCAGGGCAAACTGCAGGCTTATCCCGAATACACATCCGAATTCGCAAAGAGCGAAAGCTTCATTAAAATGTAACCTATGTTCCGGCATATACTTACCCTCTTACTCATCACCATTGCCTGCACACAGGGCGCTTCCGCACAGAAGACGCTCAGCCTCAACGACGCGGCAACACCCTCGATCCTTTACAGCAGCGGCACCATCCAGCGCAATAACCAGATCGGCGGGTATTATTTCCTCATGCAGGCCGACCGCGTGGATAAAACCATCAACGCCTACGTCCTCCATGTGCTCGACGAGAACCTGAACCGCGTCCGCAAAATCAAGTTCAACGCTTCTGTCAACATCAGTATCCAGGAAGCCGCCGCCAGCGACAGCAGCATCGCGTTCCTGTTCTTCTATCCCATGGACAATAAATACGAGCTCCGTATTTATGATAATGATGGCAAGCAACTGCAGTCCTACACCCGCGCCTACGACTCCAACAAGCGCCGGCTGCACCTGCAGAACATGAGCCTCCATAACGAGTCCGAAGGCAACCGCACCCTCTTCGAAGTGGGCGACCAGGGCTATATGGCCGTATTCGTGCGCTGGCAGAGCAAAGGCACCTGCACGTACGATATCAACTTCTACGACGCCCAAAAGCATAAGACCTCCAAGTTCAGCCCGGGTGTGGCAAGCAAAGACTTCCTCCGCGCAGACTTCCTCGCTAAAACCGATAGCCTTCTCTTCCTGGAAGTGACCAACCGCCGGTCTTCCCGTTTCTCCTCGAGCATCATGGCTTTCAATATCTATACGCGGAAAAAGCCTTCGAAGTGAATGCCAACAAAGAGAAATGGCAGTTCGCTCCCGCAGCGGTGTTGCCGGTACCCGGCCAGGACACCATTGTAATGGTGGGTAAATACTATGACAAAAATGAAAAGCTCGTAAAAAGCAACGGTAAAGGCATCGCGATCTACCGCGTGAGCCGCAATACCGGCGCCATCCTGACGCGCGCCTACAACAGCTGGGAAACGGAAATCAACCGGCAATACACCTGCGACAAGAAAGGCCAGAACCCCGAAAACGGCTACCTCTACCTTCACAACGCAACGCTCGGGCCCGACGGCAAATTATTCGTAGCGGCGGAAGGGTATTACAGGAGAATGTACGCACAAGGTTTCGTGAATTCCACCGTCTTGCTCCCCTTCTTTATGTCGCCTTCTTTTACCAGGGTACGCAGTACCGATATGGTCATCCTGGAATTTAACCAGACAGACAAACTCGTAAAAGCCATCACTTACGATAAGGAACCGTCGACACTTATGGCCCGGATGGACTTCCTGAACCGGCACATGGTAGCGCATAATGCGCGAACCGTCGGACGGTTCGATTATATGTACACCCACCCCGGTGGCGATCCCGGCCATTTCTCGATTTGTTATTTCAACCGGCGCGCTGGCGATGGTAACGGAGGCTACTTCACCTACCTGCGCTATAACGGATCAAAGTTCCGCCAGTATGAAGTGCCGCTGCGGACTTCCGAAATATCGTCTTCCGTGCTGCCGGCTAAACCTGGTTCTTACTCATTATTGAGAGCAACCGGAAGGAAAAGACGGTAGAGATGAGAATGGAGAAAATCAGCTAATACAACGGACGTATCATATAAATAATATTTTATTTATATATCTTTTCAGGGAAGCAGATAGCTTCCCTGTCTATTTATTCCTATAATACCTGTACTATGAAATTCTTGTTCTGGTCTCTCTGGTCGCTGGTGGTTCTGCCTGTGGCCTTTTTTCATGCTCATCCCCTTTGTAGGCATGATGGGAAACGGGTCCGAAACCCTTTACGACATTTTCCTGTTTGTGAGCATTATCCCTTTTTGCATTGTCGCATTCTGGACCTTACTGCTGGAAGTTACCTGGCGTTACCTGAAGTTTCGGGAGGTGAAGGTATGGCGGCTGCCGGTGGTATCCGGCCTGGGGGCGGCGGCCTTCTGGGCTAAGGTCATTGTCATGGCGGCGAATCTGAAGCTGTTTCATTCGGAATATGCGCATATGCTGCCGTAATGATCGCCGTTCGCTGATTTTCAACAGCAGGATTAGAAGTATCCCCGGAATTTATAGCCCTGATTGCCTATTTTAGCGGCTATGTTTCGTGGATTCTTCAACTTCCTGCTGTTCAGTTCCATCTACATCGCAGGTATTGCGCTGCTGATGGTATGGGAAACGGAGGAGATCCTGGGGCTGACCCTCGACCGCGGCAATTACTTCGGCTTCGTTTTCTTTTCTACCATATGCAGTTATAACTTCCACTGGTACCTCACGCCCGGATCCGAAAAGCATTCCGAGCGGCTGCTCTGGGGCCAGCGAAGAAGGGCCCTCCAGCTAACGGGATGCATCACCGGCCTCCTGGGAGCAGCCTGGTATGGCCTGCCCCTCCTCCACCACTGGCTCCTGTAGCCGGCGCCGTGGTGCTGACCTTTCTTTATTCCGCACCCAAAGTACCCCACGCCACCTTCCGCTGGCTGAAGAAGATCGCCATCGGTAAGACCATCTTCCTGGCCTTCGTCTGGATGTACGTCACCACCCTCCTGCCTTTCCTCATCGCCGACGCATCGAAGCAGGGCTGGATGGAAGCGGTGCTGCTGAGTATATACCGCTTCTTCCTCGTTTATGCGATCTGCATCCTGTTCGATCACCGCGACCGTGAGGAAGACCGGGCAGAAGGCATCCGCAGCCTCATCACCAGCCTCGAAGAACCGCATCTCGATAAACTGTATTACGCTTCCTCATCGTTTCCGCCATCTGCACCCTGCTGCTGGCGCCCGCCCTGCCGCTGTTCGCGTTGTTCAGCCTCCTGATAGCGGTGGCCGTGGTCTGGGGATTAAAAACTACGCGCAAACGCACCATTCGGATTATGTATACTACTTCCAGCTCGACGGCCTCATGGCGCTTTCCGCCGCCATTCACCTGCTATGGCGGCTGGCAGGCGGCATTTAATGCGGATTGCTTACATTTGAAGGATATATAACAAGCACAACAATGGCTAAAAATCAAAATCCATACTGACGAAAGAGTCGATGACTTTTCTGCGCAACTATCTCAATAACCCCTCCCCACCGGGTTCGAGAAGGAAGGGCAGAAACTCTGGCTGGAATATCTCAAACCTTATATCGACGATACCATCGTAGACGCTTACGGTTCCGCTGTAGGGGTGATCAATCCCGAAGCGGCTTTCAAAGTGGTGATCGAGGCGCATGCTGACGAGATCTCCTGGTTCGTGAATTACATTTCTCCTGAAGGGCTCATCTACGTAATCCGCAACGGTGGCTCCGATCAGGCTATCGCGCCCAGCAAGCGCGTGAACATCCATACCGAAAAAGGTATCGTGAAAGCCGTGTTCGGCTGGCCCGCCATTCACACACGTTTGCGCAGTGGCGACGGCAAAGAGCCCCAGCCCAAAGTAGACAACATCTTCCTCGACTGCGGCGCCCGTTCCCGCAAGGAAGTGGAAGAGCTGGGCATCCACGTGGGTTGCGTGGTAACATTCGACGACCTGTTCGAAGAACTGAATTACGATTACTTCATCTGCCGCGCCATCGATAACCGCATCGGCGGGTTCATGATCGCGGAAGTAGCGCGCCTGCTGCATGAGAACAAGCAGCGCCTGCCCTTTGGCCTTTACATCGTGAATGCCGTTCAGGAAGAAGTAGGCCTCCGCGGCGCGGAAATGATCGCCAAGCGCATCAAGCCCAATGTGGCCATCATCACCGACGTAACGCACGATACCACTACGCCCATGATCAATAAAAACATCGAGGGCGAGATCAAATGCGGCGCCGGCCCCAGCATCACTTACGGCCCGGCGGTCCATAACATCCTGCGCGACCTGATCATCAAAACGGCGAAAAAGGAAGACATCCCCACCAGCTGCACGCCGTTAGCCGGAGCACGGGCACAGACACGGATGCGTTTGCTTACTCGAACGACGGTACCCCTTCGGCCCTCATCTCCATCCCCTGCGCTACATGCACACCACCGTGGAGATGATCAAAAAGGACGACGTGGAAAACACCATCCGCCTCATTTACCAGACGCTGCTGAACATCACACCGAAAACCAACTTCCAGTACCTGTAACATTTTGGTAGTGGATATTTCATAATTGTTTCATAGGTTTGCTGCTAAATCCAAAAGCATGATCCGTCACGATTGGACAATCGAAGAAATAAAGGATATCTATAATACACCGCTCCTGGAGCTCATGTACCGCGCCGCCACCGTGCACCGCGAACACCAGGATACGGCGGAAGTACAGGTCTGCACCCTGCTGTCCATCAAGACGGGCGGATGCTCCGAAGACTGTGCCTACTGCCCCCAGGCAGCACGTTACAACACTGATGTAAATGTGCATGCCCTGCTGCAGAAAGACCAGGTCCTGGAATACGCCCAGAAGGCGAAAGACGCAGGCTCCACCCGCTTCTGCATGGGCGCCGCCTGGCGCGAAGTGCGCGACAACCGCGACTTCGACCGCGTGCTCGATATGGTGAAAGGCGTCAACGAGATCGGCATGGAAGTATGCTGCACCCTTGGCATGCTCACCGAATCGCAGGCAAAGAAACTGGCAGACGCCGGCCTTTACTCCTACAATCACAACCTCGACACTTCCAGCGAATACTATGGTGAAGTCATCACCACCCGCACTTACGACGACCGCCTCAACACGCTCGAAAACGTTCGCAAGGCGGGCGTAACCGTATGCTGCGGCGGTATCATCGGCCTGGGCGAGAGCCACGAAGACCGCATCAACATGCTGGCTACGCTCTCTACCATGCCCGAGCATCCCGATTCCGTGCCCATCAACGCCCTCACCCGCGTAAAAGGCACCCCGCTCGAGCATATGCCCAAAGTCGAGTTCTGGGATATGGTCCGTATGATCGCCACCGCACGCATCCTCATGCCCAAATCCATGGTCCGCCTCAGCGCCGGCCGTGCCGAAATGAGCGTGTCCGAACAGGCGATGTGCTTCATGGCAGGCGCCAACTCCATCTTCACCGGCGAAAAGCTCCTCACCACCAAGAACCCTTCCTTCGAAGAAGACAACCTGATGTTCGAGCTGCTGGGCCTCAAACCCCGCGAAGCCTTCAAAGATGAAAAAGCCGCCGCCGAAGGCTGCTGCGATCACAAACACGAACACGCACATGCTCACTAAAGCATATTCTACTAATTTTTGGAAAGGAGCCGCCTGCATAAGGCGGCTTTTTTTATATACCGGAAGTCATACGGTTTCAATGCGATATTACTACTAAGCCATTACGAAGGCATTACGGTACCCGTACGGTTACGATACGGTCCTAATACGGTTACAATACGGTTACAATACGGTTAGACTACGGTTTTAATACGGTTGCAATACGGTTACAATACGGTTAGATGACATTTCTGCCGCCAATTGTCATGGCTTTTAGTGGCACGAAACCCACTTATCCACATAAAAAAACGTCCCGGCGCTTGCCGGGACGGTAGAATGGACACATAGGGATTTATCAGGATAGTAAACTTAGTTGGGCAGGTATTGGCTCAGGGCTTCTTCCAGCGCCGCGCCACGGAGATCCTTTGCGAGGATCTTGCCCTGGGGTCGAGGAGGAAGTTGGCCGGTACGCCGCGGATGCCGTAAAGCTTCACGGCCGCGTTGTTCCAGAACTTCAGGTCGGATACATGGACGAAGTCCTGCAGGCCGTCTTTTTGATGGCTTCTTCCCAGAGGTCTTTACGGCCGGGCTGGTCTAAAGACACGCTGAGCACTACGAAATTTTTGTCCTTGAACTTCTGGAAGGCGGCTACCACATGCGGGTTCTCCGCGCGGCAGGGGCCGCACCAGCTGGCCCAGAAATCCAGGAACACGTATTTACCCTTGAAATCGGACAGGCTGACGGGTTTGCCGTTCAGATCGTTCTGGGTGAAATCCGGGGCCTGTGCGCCTACCACGATCGTCTTTTTCTTGATCATATTGCCCTCCAGGCGCTTCCCGGCGGGAGAATTGCGCTGAGATTCAGGCAGGCTCGCAAACAGGGGTTCCAGTTCGGCCAGATCCATATTGTTATGCACAGACAGTTCCTGCATGGCGAACATGGTCACGGGGAATTCGGGTTCTTGTCGATGAAGTCGCGAATCAGCGCTTTCTTATCCGCCAGGGCTTTGCGGAACTTCACGTTCAGGGAGTTGGTCAGGGCCGTATCGCGGCGTTGTTCGTCGGTAGCGGCGCCCCAAACCTTGTTGATGGCGGCCATCTGGTCTTCATAAGGCTGCAGGTGCTTTTTATACGCCTGGTCGGCATCATTCAGTTTAGAACCTTTGATGGTAGCAGAAGCCATATCGGTGTCTGAGGTCACGGTAATGGTACCGGGCTCCAGGTACATGATCTTGCGGTCTTGACCTTGCCCCATGTTATCGATACGCTTACCGTCTTTGCTCAGCACGAGCAGCATCAGGGCGGGTTCTTTGGTGACGCCGGTGAACGAGAACTCCCCGTTCTTCAATACCGCCGAATCCAGGAAGCGCTCATCGCCTTCGGAGCGGTCGAAATAAACGATGGCGGGAGCATTCAGCTTGCCCATTTTGCCCTTCAGCACAAATTTGCCGTCTTGCGCCTGCGCAACTGCCGGAATGAGCGCCGCTGCCAGGATAGCCCAGGTCTTTGAACTTGCGATTTGTATGTTCATATGATCGTTTTTCGGGTGATGCGTTATTCACGGATGAGGATATCCTTCGGCGAACCGGGAATACCCGTCGTTTTCTTCAGCAGTTCCCGAACTGGCCAACGGCCGTGTTCAGGAAATGTACCTCGCCTTCGATGCCCGCTACCAGCAGGTTACCGTTCTGCTCCACTTTCAGCAGGGTGATATCCTTACCGCCGAACGAGGCGTTCAGCTCCCTGATCTCTTCGTTCAGGGGTTGTAGCGGTAGATCTTGCCGTTACCGGTGAAGTAGAACACGCCCACGGGAGAAACCGCCCATTTGGTGGTGGCCGTCACGAGGCTGTCGCCCTTGAACTTTTTCATGTTACGGGCGGCGAACAACTGCTTGCCGTTTTTCCAGTCGATACCGAAGCGCAGCTGCATGGTTTTCCCGAGGGAATCGCAGAAGGCGAAGATGTCGTTATCACTGAATTTCTCCATGTAGAGGAGGTCCATTCCCAGGTCTTTCGGCTTGAAGGCGGAGTCCGTAATGGTGTAGGTGGTATCGAGGTAAGTGCCGGGCAGGATGCGGAGGAAGCGTTGCTTTTCCTTATCAAACGCAAGGAAGTGCGATACGGCCTGACCGCCATCCGCCAGCTCCTGCAGCATTTGCGGGGCAAGGCTGTACTCGCCGGTCACCGGTACGCCGAAGAAACCGTAGTAAGAACCAAAAGGCGCGGTTTCGAAGGTGCCCATGAACAGTTGCTTGTTGATGATCGCTGTTGTAGTACCGTTCAGGTTACGCAGGAAGAAGTCCGGTTTCGCTACGGGCATCGGGTTGTAGAAGTTCTCCTTCAGGGAACGAACCTGTTGCAGGGTGTTGGCGTCGATGAGCACGCCGCCGTCGTCGCTGCCGGAGAAGGTCAGCCAGTATTGCGTGATCTGGTTCATGTAGAACTGGTTCCGCACATAGGTGATCTGCAACGGACCGCCGCCCATTACCTTTTTATTGATGGCTTCATAAATGTCTGCCTGCAGGGTACCGTCCGGTTTGATGAACGACAGCGAGGTGGAACTTGCGTCGCCGCTCAGCACCAGCGTACCTTTCGTGAAGGAAGTGGAGCCGCTGATGACAAACTCATAGAAGTACTTCTGCCCGGTATTGTTGTCGGTCACTTTCAGCAGTACGTTATAGCGCCCAGAGCCAAGGCCGTACACGATGCGGAGGTCTTTGGTGAAGTAATCGTCTGTTGTGGCACGTTCGGGCACCATGATCTTCCATTCGCAGGAATAGTCATTGGCGCCGCTTTTCAGGGTGATTTTGGGGGCCACGATGAGGCTGTCGCCCACCATCACGGAATAAACCGAGTCCAGTCCGGCCATCACCGGCGCGGGCACGTCCACGTAGTCGTAATTGCCCTTATCCTTGTAGCATCCTGCTATCGCGGCCGTCAGGCAAAGCAGGAAGAGATATATCTTTTTCATGTCAATGCAGGATTAGATGACCGGATCTCCGTCTTCATCGGTGAAATAATAGCGCCCGTCCGCCGGGTTGCGCGTGAGGATGTACTTCTTCGCGGTGTTTTCGCTGTGATAGAATTCCAGGGTGCCGTTGGCGCCGGGCGTTACTACATATCCTTCTTCAGGATTCTCCGCCACCCAGGTTTGCGGGTTGGCGAGGAAGGCTCTGAAGCGGCGGGTGTGGTAGAGTACTTTCGGCGTAGCCTGCCAGTCGGTCCGGTCTTCGGTCAGCTGTTTGGCGCCGGAAACGCGGATGAACAGTTCATGCTTCACACGGGAGTACTCTCCCAGTTCGCCCTGCCAGATCTCCCACCATAAAGGCTTTTCCAGCCGGTTGGAGAAGATGATCTTGGCGGAGTCGAGTTTAGGGAACATGGTCGCAAAATCGCCCGAAGGTTTCAGTTGCAGCATGATCCTTACCGCTTTTTCAGCCAGCAGGGGATCGGTGTTGTAGATGATCACCGGGATGTCCAGCCTGCCGGAATCGGCGGGCAATACGTATTCTTTTTCGAGCACTTTGAAATGAAGGCCTGCCTGCGCGGTTGTTTTACCGGGCACCAGTTCCACCTTCAGTCGGCGGTCGGCAGGGTGCGGTTGCCGGATACGCGGACCGGCAGCAATATGGTATCGAAAGATAATTCAGGAACAGTGCGAAGGAGTAGATGACACTGTCGATGCGCTGATTGGTCAGATCGCTCGTGTTGAAATCGAAGTACACGCCGTCATCGGATTTGTACGTCAGGTCCTCTCCTTTTTCGCATCCTGCCAGCCATCCTGCAGCCAGCAGTCCTATCGTGATTTTGGTGATTCTTTTCATGTGTTGCAGGTTTAACGGTTACCGTAAGCGAGCTCATCGTCCGGCCAGGGAAGACGAATATCTGTTGGGATGGCTGAATTGTGTTGCCGCCGAGGCCGGGGTAAGCGCGGTTGAGGCGTTTGTACATGTAGAAGATCTGTCCTTCCCCGAAGAATTCCTTCCGGGCGTCTTTCACCAGTTCGTTCATGAACACGGTCTTCGACGGATCATTCAACGGAACGCCCATCCCGCGCTGTTTGCGCACGGTATTGAGGTACTCCCATGCTTTCGCGGGGTCGGTATCGTAAATGCTTTCCGCCGCGATGTAATACATCTCGCTGAGGCGCAGCATGGGGATCATGAGCTCGTGGAGATTTTTATCGCCATTGCGGTTATATTTCTCCAGGCGCATGTAACCGCCGGTAGAGCTGTTCTGCTGGGTGAACCATTGCTTGTAACGGAAGTCTTCCGCCCCGGGGCCCGCCACTTCGTACATGGTACGCAGTTCGCCGGGAGGCGTATTGAGGGTTGTTTCACCGTTGCGCAGGCGGTCGTACAGCGGCCGCGTCATGTTGGGCGCATACAATCCGAAGAGCAGTTCCTTATACAGGATACGGTCTTTCTGCTGGTCGTCGGGATTGAGAAAATCCGTCTGCCGCGTCCAGGGAAATTTATTTGATTCGATGACCTCTTTCGCCTTGGCCAGCGCCGCGGCGTGGTTGCCGGCGTACAGCTGCACGCGGGCCAGGGTACCCGTCACCGCGAAGTAATTCAGCCGGTGGCGGCGCTGCTGCATGAACATGGGGCCTGAGAGCTCCGTGGAGGAATCCGGCGTGGTATAGCCTACTTTGTAAGTGGCTTTCACGATGGGGTCCGTAGTGCGCAGGAGCGCCTGGGCGGCCGTCAGGTCGCGGATAATGGAATCGAGCACCTGGCGTACGGTATATACTTCCGGAGTTTTCCGGGAGAACGTCGTCACGTAAGGGATGCCTTGTGCCGAAGGGGCCGCCAGGGCGCGGGCGCAAACTGGCGCAGCACATCGAAGTGGCTCCAGGCACGCATTGCCAGCGCTTCGCCTTTGATCAGGTCGCGCTCCGCGGCGTCCAGCAGGTTGCCGGAATTGTCGATATGTTCGAGGATGAGGTTGCTGTTGGCGACCACGTTGTACAACCCGCTCCAGGAATCCTTCTGCCGGTTGATGAAGTTATTGTCTTTGTAGTTATACAGCAATGTCTGGCGGAATCCGACCCGGTCTACCACGTCGATGGAGTAGTTCTGCGCCAGCACGTCCAGCGTGCCCGCGATCAGTTCCCTTCCATACATGCCTTCTTTCACGCTGCGGCTATACAGTCCGTTCACTGCATCCTGGTACCCTTCGCGGGTGGTAAACAGGAGGTCCATCGAGACTTCCGATTTCGGAGAAACGTCCAGCCATTTAGTGCAGGATGCCAGCGCCAGCATGCTGCTCATCAGTATGATATTTATTCTCATTGGGCGCATTTTTAGAATCTGGTTGAAAGGGTGAAGGTGATGCTCCGGGCAAAGGGATAATCGATCCCGCGTTCTGCCTTCACGGTCGACCAATAACCGAGGTCGTTCATGTTGGCCGACAGGCGGAGGTAATGCATCTTCAGTCGTTTGTATACGCTGGCGGGGAAGTCGTACGACAGGAACACGGACTTCAGTTCCAGCCTGTTCTCTTGCTGCACGAAGCGGGAAGAGGTCTGTGTGCTGCCCTGGTCTGCGATATTCTTGAAGAATGCGATATCTCCCGGTTTGATCCAGCGCTCGGTGAGCACGCGGCTGTCTACGTTGTAGCGCGGGTCTGCGTTCTCTACGCGGTCTACCAGCGTCTGGTTGTAGATGTCGCCTCCCAGGCGGGTCCAGAAGCGTACTTCCACCATAAATCCGCCGTATACGATGCTGGTTCCGAAGTTACCTTCGAGCACGGGCGTTTCGTCGCCCACGGGCATGATGTCTCTCACGCTGTAGTCGTAGGTACGGGTACCGTTTGCTTTCAGGAAGATCTCCTTACCGGTTTCCGGGTCGATGCCCAGCGAGCGCACGGCGTAGATGGTGTTCATGGACTGTCCTTCCTTGAAGCGGAGCAGCGGCACGGAGCGCAGCTCGGGTTTCTCGGTCTGTTGTTTGTCTATCTCGTCGTTGAAGCTCTTCAGCGCGTTGGAGATACGGGTGATCTCGTTGGTGTTGTGCACCAGGTTCACGTTGAAGTTCACCGACCATTTGCGGCTGCGGAAAGCGTTGGCGCGGACGAACAGTTCGTAGCCCTTGTTCACCATTTCACCGAGGTTTTCCTTGTATTTAGGGAAACCGGTGCTGAGGGGCACGTTCACGTCTGCCAGCAGGTCGCGGGTATGTTTGTAGTAATAGCGCGGCGCGAGGTAAATACGATCGTTCCAGAGGGAAGCTTCCAGGCCCAGGTCGTAGTTCTGCGTGCGCTGCCATTTCAGGTTGCGGTTGCCGTATTCTTTGAAGACAGCCCCTACGCCGGTAGAGTACCAGTCGCCGCCGAAATATTCATATGTGGTGTTGGAGAGGTAGGAAGGGAACGATACGTCGCCCGTCAGACCCGTGGTAGCACGTACTTTCAGTTGGTTGATGAATCGGTGGTTCTGCAGGAACTTCTCCTGGTGGAGGTTCCAGCCCACACCCATCGACCAGAAAGGCGCCATGCGGGAATCTGCCCCGAACTTGCTGGAGCCGTCCACGCGGAACGTTGCATCGAGCAGGTAGCGGTTCTGGTAAGCGTAGTTCACGGTCGCGAACCCGCCTGCCAGTCTTTGCTGGCGCGACTCCCCTTCCGGATGCGCGTTGCCTTTGTAGGTACGCGCAAAGTTGATGTCGTTGAAACGGTCGTTCACGAACCCTTCGCCCACGGCTTCTTTTCTCCAGTAGTCGACCGACTGCATATTGAAACCTGCCGTAGCGGTCACATAGTTGCCGGCGAACTGGGTGTTGTAGTTGAGGGTCACGTTACCGTCCCACTGCGTTTCCTTATCTGCCGCATAGGTGTATTGCCCGCGGTTCTTCAGGTCGTCGCCTTCATAATCGTAATATTCGTTGCTAAATGGAGAAATGAACTGGTCGATGGAAGACCCGCGCCGGATGAAGCTGATCTCCGAGCGCACGCGCCATTGGGGGTTGAAGTTATACTCCAGCGCCAGGATGTCCGTGAACTCCGGTACTCGCTCTTGTCGAAGCTGCCGATGGTAGACTCGTACATGGGGTTGAGCACCGTGGACCGGATGACGCCGTTGCCTTCGCCGCCGCGGGAGTTCCAGAGGTCTATCTCGCGGATGAGGCGGCCCAGGCTGTCGGTCTTCGGGTAGTAGGGGTTCATGCGCACGTACTTCGAGAAGCTGCCGTACGGGCTGTTCCGCTGATCCACCTGGGTGATGGTGAACATGTTGCGGGCCAGGAATTTATTGTCGCCCAGGTTATAGCTCAGCGTGTTGGACAGGCTGTAGCGGTCGCGGCCGGAGCCTTTCATGACGCCGCCGTTGCTTTGGTAGCGGGCATCCACGCCGTATTTCACGGTTTTGGTACCGCCCTGCACGGATACGGAATGGCGATGGCCCAGTTCCGTCTGGATGGGTTGCGACAGCCAGTAGGTGTTCACGCCGGCGAGGACGTTCTGCCGTTTGCGGAAGTATTGTTTCTCCAGTTCGTCAGGGAGTCTACTTCGTTGTCGGTATACAGGCCCGCGAGGCGTTCGTATTCCAGTTTATCTTTTGCGTTGAGGACGTCGTAGGCCGTGAGGTCGGGCGCTACCACGTTCAGCTCGTAGTTATAATGGAGCTCCAGCTTCCCTTCCTTGGGCGCCTTGGTGTAGATCACCACAACCCCGTTGGAAGCGCGGGAACCGTAGATGGCGGTGGCCGCAGCGTCTTTGAGGAGGGTGATGGTTTCCACGCGGTTCATATCGAGGTCGAAGATCGCCTGGATGTTGGTGGGATAGCCGTCGAGGATGAACAGCGGCAGGTTGGTGACGCTGGCCAGCTGATTGCGGCTCAGTACGTTGTCGGTATTGGCCGGCAGCGCGGTCGTGCCCCGGATGCTGATATTGGGCAGCTGGTTGGGGTTGGAGCCTGCCAGGTTGTTCTCCGCGAGGCGGAAAGACGGGTCATAGGCCTGGATGGAGGACAGGATATTCTGCGGGTTGAAGCGCTTGAGCTCTTCGCCCGTGATGGTAACGGCGGAGCCTGTATAATTGTCGCGCTTGATGCGGGTGTACCCGGTGATCACCACGTCTTTCATGGACTGCACGTCGGTGAGCAGTTTCACGTCGATGTGGGTGCGCTTGCCGACTTTCACTTCCTGGCTTTGTACCCGATGAAGCTGTAGACGAGCGTGGCGTTGGGGGCACGTTGCGGATCTCGTAGCGGCCGTTGTCGTTGGTTTTGGTACCGTTGGTGGTGCCTTTCACGAGCACGGTTACGCCGGGCAGCGCCAGCCCCTGTTCGTCTGTCACGAGCCCCTGAACGGACGCCTGCTGTTGCGGGATGGCCGTGAGGTCGCTGAGGGGTGCGTTGCGCGTGGCGGCGCCGGCGTTTTGCGCGGGTGCGGCAGCCGGTGCGGCGGGCGTGGCTTTGTCTTTCCTGTAAATAATGTAATCGTTACCGGAAGCTTGTTCGGCTTCGAGGCCGTAAGCGGCGAGGTAGCGGTTGATGTAGGAGATGACCGGGTCGCCGGCGGCATGCGGCGGCGGCGGATCGGCCTGTTGGTTGCCTACGGCGTTGCCCATGTAATTGAGGCGAACGTTCAGTTGCTTCTCCATGTTGGCCAGCGCGCGTTTCAGCGGCATCTTGCGGCTACCCGTCTCCTGGGAGCGCTGGTAGGCCGTGGTCTGCTCCCTTTGCGGCAAGGCATGTCCTGTTGCGGCCTGAGCGGCGCTCATCGTCAGGCACATCGCCAGCGTCAGGCTTCGGCCGGCGTAGAATTGTCCCATAGCAATGTAGATTTAGGTTGGTTGTTAGTCCAATGTCGATTTCGGTTCATAACTCATCAGGCAAAAGTGTTCACTTCGCACCGCTGCATGCCGCGGGCGTAGTCCGGTTGCCCGGCTTAAATGTATGTTCTGCTGATAATTTGCTTTACTGTCCCCTTTCCTATGGATCACGTAACTGTCCTTTCCGTTTTCCGTGATGTTGATGTCGAACGACCGTGACAGCGTTTTGAAAAACACGTCGATATGATCGGTTTCGATGGTGCCGGTGAAAGTTTCTTTCAGCATGGCGGTATCTTCCAGCTGTACTTTGATCCCGGTGTTTTCCTGGAGCGCCAGCAGCACGTCGGCCAGCGATGCGTCCTGGAAAATAAGTTGTTGCTGCTGCCAGGCGGCATAGTGTCCGGGGTCTGCGGCCTGCTCATTGGTGAGCTCGCGGCGTTCGGCAGACCAGGTAACCACGTCTCCCGGTTTCATGGCGATCAGTGCCGTGTCTTTCCGGTTGAGCTTCAGGTTAACCTTACCATTTTGCAGCGCTACCTGTGTCTGTACGCGGCGGGTGTTGACGTTAAACGCCGTTCCCACCACCTGTATGTCTACGTCGTCTGTATGAACGATAAACTTCGTGTCACCAGTCAGATGTTTTACTTCAAAGAACGCTTCCCCGCTGAGCCACACTTCGCGGGTTTCCCCGCTGGCCCATGTGGAGGGATATCTGACCGTGGAATTTACATTGAGGCATATTTCCGAGCTGTCTGGCAGCAGGATGGTTTTTTCTCCGTAGCCTGTTGTCATCGACACGAACTGCGCTTCCGCATTCCGCTGGGGCAGCAGCATGATGGCGATAATGCCGGTCACTGCGGCGGCGGCGGCCATGGCAGCCATCGCACGATCGTGCGGCGGCTGTTGTGAGCGGGTACGGCATCGATGGTGGCCGTGATCTTCGCCCAGGTCGCTTCTTCCAGGTGCGCTGCCGGAACCGCTTCCCGCGATTCCATTATCAGCAGCCAGTCTGCCGCGGCCTGTACGGTAGCCGCATGGTCCGGATGCCGGTGCGCCCAATCTTCCCATTCCTCCGTGGCGCGGGCGTCCTTTTAAGCACCCACTCCCGGAAGCCCGGTCGCGATAAGAAGTATTCCAACGTGAAAATCTGGTCGGCCATGATGATTACTTAACAGGTAAAGCAGGAATGCGCGCAAATCTTAGCGCCGTTTCCCATTATTTCTTAAATATTTTTATCCGCATATGCGCCCTTCCCCGAAAAGGGCGATAGCAAAAACGATTTTGTCGCTGTTGTCTTTTAAGTATTTCAGCGCTTTGGAGAGCAAAACATAGGCTGAGTTGACGGAAAGCGACATAATATCCGCGGTCTCGCGGGTATCCAGGCCGTGGTAATACCGGAGGTACAGGACTTCCTGCTGCCGGGGCGGCAGTTCGGACATGACGCCGGCCAGGCGCGCCTTGCGCTGCTGCTCGCTCTGCCTGCCGATAAGGTCGTCTTCGGGAGAAGAAGACGGCGCGTCGTAGAAATCCGCCGGGTCGTCGTGCAGCACCAGCTGCTTGCCAAGATGGCGGAGGATGCGCCGTTTGAGGCTGGACAACAGGTAAAACCGGATGGAGTCCGTATCGGAAAGGCCGCCCCTGCCCTGCCAGATGCTCACGAACACGTCGTGGATCGCGTCCTGGACGAGGGTCTCGTCTGCATGCAACTTCATGCCGTACCCGAATAAGGGGCGGAAGTGCTGCCGGTAAACGAAATCCAGTGCACCGCGGTCGCCGGCTTTTACCTTACTCCAAAGGGACTTGTCTGGCAGGGAGGCGTATCGCCCGCCCGCCCCGATAATATGTTCTGTACCGTTGCTCAATGCCGCTAAAGATAAAAAGGCGTTCGGTGGAAAGCAATAGAAAAGGCTCCCCTTTCTGTCAGGGAGCCTCTATAATGCAGTAAATCAACTATTTTCAACGCTCCAGAAAAAACCGGACGGCCAGGTCGTACCCTTTCATCCCCAACCCGGTAATTACCCCTACCGCCTTAGCCCCGTAACCGACTCATGCCGCCACTCTTCCCGGGCGTACACGTTGCTGATATGCACTTCCACCACCGGGGTGGTAATGCCGGCAATGGCGTCGCGGATGGCGTAGGAGTAATGGGTATAGGCGCCGCCGTTCAGGATAATCCCGTCGTAACTGAAGCCGACGGCGTGCAGCTGGTTGATCAGCTCCCCTTCCACATTGCTCTGGAAATAAGAGAACTCCACCTGCGGGAAGGCCGCTTTCAGCGTTTCGAAGTATTGGTCGAAGGAGAGCTTTCCGTAGATCTCCGGCTCGCGCTTACCCAACAGGTTAAGGTTGGGCCCGTTAATGATGGCTATTTTCATGTGCTAGATTGCTTGTGTGTTATTCCCCCACCGGAAGGTATCCTGCTCCAGCCCCGCCAGGTCGATCACCCGGTCTACCACCGTTGCGGCCACATCCTCGATGGTCTGCGGCCTGGAGTAGAAGGAAGGCGTAGCGGGGCAGATGATCCCGCCGGCTTCGGTGACCGTCTGCATATTGCGGATGTGCACCAGGTTATAGGGCGTATCGCGCAGTACGCAAATGAGTTTCCGGCGTTCTTTCAGCACCACATCCGCCGCACGGGTGATGAGGTCGTTGGAGATGCCGCCCGCGATCCGGCCCAGGGTCCCCATGGAACAAGGGCAGATGATCATGGTATTAAAGCGCCCGCTGCCGCTGGCAAAGGGGCGTGGAAGTCGTGCTGCGAAAAGAAAGGGAACGGCAGCTGCTCATACCCCTTTTCATCCAGCTCGGTCTGCCAGACCGTCCGCGCATTATCCGTCATCACGATGGCTACCTGGTCTACCTGGTCTTTCAGCGCAGTCAGCTTGTTGAGCAGCTGGCGCGCGTAAATGGACCCGCTGGCCCCGGTAACCGCCACAACTATACGATGCTTCATGCAACAAATCTACAAAGAACGGTCCTGATGAAAAGCATTTCCACTTTTCAACAGGACCGTGCCCTTAAAAGAAAATATTTTTATCAGCTCATCTCCGCCAGTTCTTCCATGCGGATAGACATGTGGCTTTCGTCATATACACATTCACCGTTGCGGATCAGCAGCACCTGGGGCGATTCATGCTCAACGCCGAACACTTCGGCGATACGGTTGCTGACGGGGCGGTAACGGATCAGATCGAGGTAAAAGAACTCCCAACCTTCCGGCGCCACGGAGCGCTCCAGCCTTGACTTCACCATACCGCTGGTAGGGCAGCGCGTACTGTGCTTGAAAATTACCACCGGGTGGTCGAATGACTGTTGCCGGAGCTGGTCCAGCTGTGCTTCACTATCCAACGTTGTCCACATAGCCCGTAAAGATAAGACTAACTTAACAATGCTTTTGCTGTTCGTGCTGCACTTTCGTGATCTTCATGGGGCAGCCCAGCTTCTGGGATGCGCAGGAAGAAAACAAGGCAGCAACCACTGCCACCACACAAATTGTACCGAACATACGGCGTGCTGATTTCATAGTCTGCGTTTTAGTAATTAAACGAAATTTCATAGGCCTGGATTGTAGAACTTTGTGATGTGTATTTTGTAACGTTATTTTGCAAATATATACATTATATTAAAAAAACAATCCTATGTGGCGCCGTAGGTATCGAAAGGATGACGAACGGCCCGGCACAGTGACCTTGAAGTTATGGCAAATGTACATTTTATAGCAATAGGTGGGAGCGTGATGCACCAGCTGGCGATCGCCCTGAAGAATAAGGGGTATAGGGTGACGGGGAGCGACGACGAGATCTTTGAGCCCTCCCGCACCAACCTCCGTGAAGCCGGCATCCTTCCCGATGCCCTGGGATGGGATCCCGCACGTATCATTCCGACCTGGACGCCGTCATCCTCGGCATGCATGCCCGGGCGGATAACCCCGAACTGCTGCGCGCCCAGGAGCTGAAACTGGCCATTTACTCCTTCCCTGAGTACATTTACGAGGAAAGCCGCAATAAAACCCGCGTCGCCATCGGCGGCAGCCACGGCAAGACCACCATCACCTCCATGGTGATGCACGTTCTCCGGCAGTGCAGGCTGCAATTCGACTACCTCGTGGGCGCCCGCCTGGAAGGGTTCGCGCAGTCGGTGAACATTACCAATGCCCCCTCATCGTATGCGAAGCAGACGAATACCCGGCCTCCGTTATCGAGAAAAGGCCCAAATTCCATTTCCTCCACCCCAGATCGCTGTCCTGAGCGGCATCGCCTGGGACCATATCAACGTATTCCCTACGTTCGACAACTACCTGGAACAATTCGCCATCTTTATCCGGACCATGGAGCCCGGCGGCAGGCTGATCTATAACGAGACCGACGAAACCCTTCGCCAGCTTGTGGAAAAAGAAGGGCAGCACCTCACCCTGGAGCCCTACGGCATGCCGGAACACGTCATCCGCAACGGCATTACCCGCGTACGGTTCGGCAACGCCTCCACAGACCTGATGGTCTTCGGCGGCCACAACCTCCTCAATATCCACGCCGCCCTGCTCGTTTGCCGCGCACTGGGCGTCGGCGATATCGACTTCCTGGCGGCCATCGCCACTTTCAAAGGCGCCGCCAAGCGGCTGGAACTGGTGGGCAAAAACGAATCAACGGCCATTTACCGCGACTTCGCCCACGCCCCTCCAAAGTAAAAGCCACCATGGAAGCCGTGAAAACGCAGTACCCGGAACGCAAGCTCATCGCTGTATTGGAACTGCATACGTATAGCAGCCTCAACGCCGATTTCATGAAGGAATATGCCGGCGCCATGGACCCGGCAGACGAAGCGGCCGTCTTCTACAGCGGCCACGCACTGGAAATCAAGCGAATGCCGTACCTTGAGCCGGCAGTTATCCGGGAAGGGTTCGGTCGCAAAGACCTGAAAGTCTTTACCAGCCGCGCCGACCTGGAAAAATGGCTCGACGGGCACTCCTACCCCAACGCCAACCTGCTGATGATGAGCTCCGGCGATTATGAAGGGCTCGACCTGGCAGGACTGAAAAATATTTACCCGTACAGAACACTCAATTATAATAATGTCTGCTTTACAACTCAACCGTCCCCTCGCCGTGATCGACCTGGAGACTACCGGCACCAACGTTGCCACCGATCGTATTATTGAAATCGCTGTCATCAAGGTGATGCCGGACCGTTCCGTGCAGCGCAAGGTAAAGCGGATCAACCCCAGATGCCCATTCCCGCAGCCAGCACCGCCATTCATGGCATTAAGGACGAAGATGTGGCCGACGCCCCCACCTGGAAGCAGGCCGCCAACGAGTTCCGGCAGTTCCTCGAAAACTGCGATATAGCCGGCTACAACTCCAACCGTTTCGACATCCCCATGCTGGTGGAAGAGTTCCTCCGCGTGGGCCTCAACTTCGACGTGGCCGACCGCCGGTTCGTGGACGTGCAGAAGATCTTCCACCTGATGGAGAAGCGCACCCTCAGCGCCGCGTACAAATTCTATTGCGATAAAGACCTCACCAACGCGCACAGCGCCGAGGCGGACGCGGTTGCCACCTTCGAGATCCTCGAAGCGCAGCTGGAACGCTACTCCGCCCAGCTAAAGGCCGATGTGGAGTCGCTGGCGCATTTCACCAAAGAAGACGAGTATGTGGACTTCGCCCGGCGGATCATGCGGCAAAATGGTACGGAAATATTCAATTTCGGGAAGTATAAAGGCCGCCCCGTCCGCGAGGTGCTGAAAGCCGAACCACAGTACTACGACTGGATGATGAAGGCGGAGTTTCCCCTCAATACGAAGGAAAAACTCACCGAGATCTACCATGATATGATGCTAAAAAAACCGTAAAGTTTAGTAAACCGGTGAAAAACCGGAGGATATTATCTATTTTTGGCATCCTTAAATCACTTCAGCTAATTGGAAAAATTAGTTATCATACCCACCTATAACGAAAAGGACAACATCGCGCGCATGATCGAGACCGTCTTTTCGTTACAGCAAGGGTTCCATATCCTTATTGTGGACGACGGCTCGCCGGATGGCACGGGCGCGATCGTAAAGGCATGCAGCCGCAGTTCCCGGGACAACTGTTCATCGAGGAGCGTAGCGGCAAACAGGGCCTTGGCACAGCCTATATCCATGGATTCAGATGGGCGCTCGCCCGCCAGTACCAGTACATCTTCGAGATGGACGCCGACTTTTCCCACAACCCGAAAGACCTGATCCGGCTCTACGATGCCTGCGCCAATGGCGGGGCCGACGTATCCGTGGGTTCCCGGTACGTGCCGGGCGGAAGACGGAGAACTGGCCGTGGGACCGGGCAGTCCTCTCCTACGGCGCATCTGTCTACGTACGCTGCATCACCTGGATGCCGGTGAAAGACGCTACGGCCGGGTTTGTGTGCTATACCCGGAAAGTATTGGAAACCATGGACCTGGGCGATATCCGGTTCGTGGGCTACGCTTTCCAGATAGAAATGAAATTTACCGCATGGAAGCTCGGTTTCCGGATCGCCGAAGTTCCCATTACTTTTATCGACCGGAAGGAAGGCTACTCCAAGATGAGCAAGGGAATTGTCAAAGAAGGTATTTTCGGAGTGCTGAAGATCCAGTGGCACAGCCTCTTCGGAAAGCGCCGCTAATATAGAACAGTGAAGAAAGCGTTTATTGAGCTCCACCTATCCGTATTCCTCGCCGGGTTTACGGGCATCCTCGGCAAACTGATCACGCTCAACGAGGGCATGCTGGTCTGGTACCGGCTCCTCATCACGGCCGTGACCATGTACATCCTCTTCCGCTGGCAGGGAAGCTGAAAAAACTCCGCTCCGCGACGTCATGCGGATCGGAGGGGTCGGCTGCCTCGTGGCACTCCACTGGATATTCTTCTACGGCAGCATCAAATACGCCAACGTCTCCATCGGCGTCGTCTGCTTTTCCCTCACCAGCCTTTTCACCGCCATCTTCGACCCGCTGATCAGCCGCCGCCGGTTCGATAAAGTGGAAATGTTCCTGTCGATGCTCACGCTGGCAGGCATCCTCCTCATCTTCCATTTCGACACGCAATACCGTACCGGCATCATCCTGGCATCATCTCCAGCATGTTCGCCGCGCTGTTCACCGTCCTCAACAAGAAGCTCGTCGCCAAACACGACACCGCCAACATCACGTTCTATGAACTGAGCGTGGGCTTCCTGTTCATATCGCTCATCCTCCCCTTCTACCTCTACGCCTTCCCCGTGGAAAGCTTCATACCCAGCCTGCCAGACACGGCGTACCTGCTGATCCTGGCCTGGTTCTGCACGGTATGGATGTATTCCCTGTCGATGAACGCGCTGAAGAAGATCTCCCCATTCACGGTCAACCTCTGCTTCAACCTGGAGCCGTTGTACAGCATCATCCTCGCCTTCATCCTTTTCCATGAGAATAAACTGCTCCATGGCGGGTTTTACTACGGCCTGGGGCTGATCCTGCTGTCTGTGGTGCTGCAAATGCTCCGCGTGGCGAGGCAGGCGAGGCATACGCCCGCACATTAGACCGTTTATCCTCAAAAGTCCGGCAAACTTGCCTTGAATACCTTATTTTGCGGTAATCCTAACCAACTTTACGAACTAAAAATACTGAACTGGCTTATGACCCGATCTGCAATGTGGCTCGTATCCCTCGGCCTATGGTGCACCGGCGCGATGGCGCAATCTAAAAAACCGCTGGACCACAGCGTGTACGACAGCTGGCAAAACATCGGCGTGAAACTGGTCAGCCCCGACGGGCGCTGGGCCGTTTATACCGTTACGCCCCAGGAAGGCGACGCCACCCTCTACATCCGCAACCTCCAGACCGGCCGGCAATTCGCCTTCGAGCGGGGAGCGGCGCCCGTGATCACGGAAGACTCCCGGTATGTGGCCTTCACCGTTAAACCGCGGTTCCAGGAAACGCGGCAGGCGCGCATCAAAAGGCCAAGCCCGACGACATGCCGAAAGACTCCCTCGCCCTCTACGACCTGGAAACCGGCAAAACCATCCTCCAGGCCGCTAAAGTGAAATCCTTCAAGACGCCCGAAAAAGGCGCAGGCTACCTCGCTTACCTCGTGGAGCCGGCTAAAGACACCACTTCTGCGAAGAAATCCCCGCCAAACCCGCCGCCGCTGACGAAGCCGATGCGGATGACGACGCGCCCGGCAAAGGAAGCGCCGCGGCGGCAGGCCACCTCGTTATCGTGCAAACCGGCAAAATGCTCGTGTTCGATACCATTAAGAACGTTACCTCTTATACACTGTCCAAACCCGGCAACGCGCTTACCGCCGTTGTAAATCCAGGGAAAAAGGACAGTCTCGCCACCCCGGCGTTATGCTGTGGAACCCGGTTAAACGGGAAGGGAAACTCATCTCCAAAGGCCATGGCAGCTTCGCTCAGTTCGCGTTCGACGAAAAAGGCGAGCAACTCGCCTGGACCGTTAGCCGCGACAGCGCCAAAGCGCCCGTCACCATCCACTCCCTCGCCTACTTCGGCCCCGGGATGGATACGGCAAGGCTCGCCGTTACCCGCGCCAGCAACGGCCTCAGAGATAAATGGAGCGTTTCCGAGAACGGCAACGTGGCCTTCTCCCGCAACGGCCAGCGGCTGTTCTTCGGCACAGCCCCATCCCCAAACCCAAAGACACCACCATCGTGGACTTTGAAGTGGCGAAGGTGGACGTATGGCATTACCTCGACGATTACCTGCAGCCCATGCAGCTCAAAAACCTCGACCGCGAACTGAAACGCAACTACACCGCGGTGTACTTCCCCGCTGAAAACCGTATGATGCAGCTGGCAGATGATGGCATGGAGACCTTCCAGTACGGCGACGAAGGCAACGCGGAATACGGCCTGGGCACAAGCGACAGCCACTCCCGCATTGCGCTGCAGTGGACCGGCAAAACCAACAAGAACGCCTGGATGGTACACATCCCCAGCGGCCGCCGCATGTCTATCCTGCAGGATCTCAACGGACAGATCGCCATTTCCCCCACGGGAAATACATTATCTGGTTCGATAACATGAGCGGGCAATACAGCACCTACGACTTCCTCTCCGGCTCCACCCGCGTCATCAGCGCCGGCATCAGCGCCAAACTGACCGACGAAGAAAACGACGTACCGGATTTCCCCTCTCCCTACGGCACTTCCGGCTGGATGGAGAACGATAAATATGTTTACATCAACGACCGTTACGACATCTGGCAGGTAGACCCCTCCGGCAAAGAAGCGCCGGTAATGATCACGCAGGGCATCGGCCGCGCACGGAAAACCGTGCTGCGTAATGTGAAACTGAATCCCGAAGAGCGTTTCTATGTTCCGAAACAAACCCTCCTGCTCGAAAGCCAGTCGGATTCCACAAAGCACGGCGGCTTCTGGACGGTGAAACTGCTCGACAAGGCAGCGCCCCGCCAGGTGGTTACCGGTCCGTACGCCTATATGACCCCGGTGAAAGCAAAGAACGCCGGCATGATCCTCTACCAGCGCAGCAGCTTTAAGGAATCTCCCGACGTCTATGCAGGGGAAGAATTATCGACCGCCCGCAAGATCAGCGACCTCAATCCCCAGCAGGCCAATTACAACTGGGGCACCGCGGAGCTCTTCAAATGGACCACCTTCAATGGCCAGCAAACGGAAGGGATCGTATACAAACCCGAAGACTTCGACCCGAAAAGAAATACCCCGTGCTGATCTATTTCTACGAGAAACTGACCGACGGGCTTTATCGATATGAGGCTCCCGCCCCCACGCCTTCGCGCCTGAACATCACCTTCTTCGTGAGCCGCGGGTACGTGGTGCTGGCGCCGGATATCCGGTACGAGAACGGCCACCAGGCAAGAGCGCCTACGATTACATCGTGAGCGGCGCCGAGGCATTGGCTAAAAACCCTGGATCGACCGTTCCAACATGGCCATCCAGGGCCAGAGCTGGGGCGGGTACCAGGTATGCCACCTTGTAACGGCTACCCCGCTGTTCAAAGCCGCCTGGGCCGGTGCGCCCGTGGCGAATATGACCAGCGCTTACGGCGGTATCCGCTGGGAAAGCGGCATGAACCGCCAGTTCCAGTACGAGCACACGCAAAGCCGTATCGGCGCCACCCTGTGGGACAAGCCCGAGCTCTACATCGAGAACTCCCGCTGTTCCACCTGCCCAAGGTGACCACCCCGCTGGTGATCATGCACAACGATGCAGACGGGGCCGTGCCCTGGTACCAGGGTATCGAGATGTTCACGGGGCTCCGCCGCCTGGGCAAGCCCGTCTGGATGCTCAATTATAATGGCGACGCGCACAACCTGATGCAGCGCCAGAACCGCAAGGACATCCAGATCCGGCAACAACAGTTCTTTGATTATTACCTGAAAGGCGCCCCCGCCCCAAATGGCTGGTGAAGGGCGTTCCTGCCACCGATAAAGGCCGCGACTGGGGCTTCGACGCGGCGGAATAAGATTTTTACGCTCCATCTGTATGCAAAAGGGTGATCCGGGAACGGGTCACCCTTTATTTTTCCCCGGCAGCCGAAATAAGCCTGAGTGCTCTCTGAGTGCTTGAAGAGTGCTTGAAGAGTGCACTAAAAGTGCTTTAAGAGTGCTCTCTGAGTGCTTAAAGAGTGCTTGAAGAGTGCTTACAAACCCGTTGACCTTACCTTGACCTTCCCTTGCAACCCCTTGATAATATCTTGTAATACCGTAGATACCCCTTTCAAAGGCTACTTCCCTATTTGTTATTTCGCTGTTAACCGGAAGATTTCCAAGCATTTCTATAATTGACAGAAAAATATCTAATTAAAACTATATTACATGTTGTAATTGTTCTATATTTACACTGGTTGAAGTACCTACGGATGATTGAAATAATCTGCAATTAGTCCTATGAACACCTATATCCTAAGTCCAAAAGACAGCCTCCATCCCTTCGTTCAGCGCTACATCGTGCTGGAAGACATTCACTCCGCTGCGGAGATCGCAAAAGCGAAACTATTTACAGCCGGAAAGCAATACCGGTATTTATCCGCCAGGGCGGGCTTGCGTTTAAGCCGGCAGACCATGCCGCGTTCGACCTTCCGGAAGCGGCGGTGACGGGGCCGTTTACCTGTGTGGTGAACGCAAGGGTAACGGCCGCTGAGCGCCGTGGTCGTGCAGTTGAATGCGTATGCCAGTCACCGTTTGATGGGCATCAGCATGGAGTCGGTGACGAATTATTTCCGTGATCTTTCGCGCATCCCGGGCAACTGGGCAGACATCAGCGCATCGATCCGCCAGGCAAAAGACATCCATTCAATTCATCATATCCTGGACCAGGCGCTGGAAAGCCTGATACAGAACCAGCAGTCGTCCTTGAAACAGGTGGATGAAATGGTGGATTACCTAATCGAACAAAAGGACAGGTCGAAATACTCGAGCTTGCCCTTCGTTTCAAAACCAGCCGACATACGCTAGAGCGCCAGTTCATGGAAGTGACCGGCCTCACTCCACAGCTGTACAACCGCATTCTGCGCAGACAAAGGTTTGCCTGAAGATTTTGACTTGTACGGAATATACAATTCGCCGGATCCATGCATCCGGCGTTTTTGTTTTAATTTTAAGCAGCAAAAAACGAAACACATGCAACAGCCATTGGAAGCCACGAAAGGAAATTACCGCATCAGTACCGACCCGTCGCAACTGCAGCTCCCCGTTATTCACCGCTATCTCAGCGAGGACAGTTACTGGGCAAAGGACGTTCCCGTATCGCTCGTTCAGAAGTCGATCGAGCACTCCCTGTGTTTCGGCTTGTATCATGGAGATGAACAGGTTGGATTTGCGCGGGTGGTATCGGACTATGCCACTTTCGGGTACCTGGCGGATGTGTTCGTCCTGGAAGGCCACCGCGGCCAGGGCTTTCCAAATGGCTCATGGAAGTGATCCTCTCCCACCCCGGCCTGCAGGATCTCCGCCGCTTCCTGCTTATGACGGCCGATGCCCAGGGATTGTATACACAGTACGGGTTTACGGTATGGGAATACCCCGACAGATGCATGAGCAGAAGAATGGGCGCTCCCTATTCCGAACTGAAAAACACACCTGCATGAAGAAAATCATCACCTGGGCCGTCATCATCCTGTTCATCATCGGCATATTCATGCTGGGCCGCTGCACGGGCGATAAGAAGAGCTCCGTCAGCGAGAAAGCGGTCAACAACGTCATGCTCATCCGCGAGATCGCGGAGCTTGCCAGCCTGGAAGTGCAGGGGAATGCATCCTTCAAACAGAGTAATATTTCCAATAGCGGGAATGGACCGATAACCTCAAGCGCGTCTTTGCGGAAAACACCGCCTGGGTGTCGGTGCCCTACACTGCCAAATACGGCGTGGACACGGACAGCACCAATTTCCAGCTCACCGTGCAGGACACGATCGTCACTATACAGCTTCCCCATCCTAAACTACTCAGCTTCGAACTGAAGATGAACCGGATGGAAACATCGTCCCGCAAAGGGTGGTTCACCTTCTCGGATGATGAAACCTACACGGAAGTACAAAAGAAACTATACGATACGGAACGCTCCCAGCTGGAAGAAAATGTGATGTACCAGAAGCAGAGCATGGACAAGATCATCGCCATCCTGCGCAGCTATTATACCCCGCTGGGATATGAGGTAAAGGTAAAATTCTCCGACGACGGGATCCGGGCGCCGGTGATGGAATAATCAGGCCGCGTGCTGTGTGATATACTTCACCAGCAAGCGTTTGGCAATGGGCAGCAACGTTTCCTCCAGCGGGAATGCCAGATCCGTTACTACCGTATACACGGCAGGGTTAGGCAATTCGCGCCGGTTACGGATGAGGTCCGATTTGATGCTTTGCTGCGTGTTGGCAAGGCTGTGGGTATAGGTGTTGATCCATTGCGTGCGGATGCCGCGGTATTTTTCATCCGCCCGTTCAAAGATCGTAAGGCGGTATTGATAAACGAGCGTATCGTTTGCATGACCATCGCGCAACAACATGTAACCTTCCTGGCTGTCGAGCGGCACGATGCCTACCGGCTCTATGTTCAGCTGCTCCTCCACGAACTCGTAGATCTCCGTACCGCCCTGTATGGCGCCGTTCATTTCAGGGAGGGAAAAGCCGATGATCGTCTCCAGTTCTTCCATCAGCTCATCGTCCGACACGATCTGTTCATACAACACCTGCAACCGCTGTAAATCTACGGCGGTGACGCGCTTGGGAAACTGCTGTTGAAGGAATTGTTTCGTGTCGCGGAAGGCGACGAGATTGTTGTAATGGAAGATGAGATCGCTCAGTTGAGGGTACAATTTATTCTGGTTAAAACAACGGCTGATCTCCTGTAAGTAAGCCAGCAAAGTATACTTCTTCAGCTCAAAATCTATGTATCCGTCGGCAAACCAGGTCTCGCTTAATCCTTTCATAGCCCGGGACAATTAAATCCGTCCTAACTGAATTTACGGAATTTTTCCATACGATCCATTTGTCACGTTTGGAATAACTATATTTTAACTAATGCATAACTTATTCATGTTCCGACAAGTACAGTTATCTATTTTTACGACAGCTACCTGAAACGGAAACCTAAAAATATATTCAAGGCTTGCGAAGCAGAATATTGAGTTAATTCCTTATCTTCATTCAGTATTATTTTTCATTTTTTAATTTTTTTATCATGAACATCTACGTAGCCAACCTCCACTACAGGTTGAACGATGAGGACCTTCACCAAATCTTTAGCGAATTCGGGCAAGTGACCTCTGCTAAAATCATTAAGGATCACGAAACCGGTCGTTCACGTGGTTTTGGTTTTGTCGAGATGCCGAACCAGGAAGAAGGCGCACTCGCTATGGAGCGTCTGAACGGTAGTGAAGTAGAAGGCAAACAACTGATGGTCAACGAAGCTCGTCCGAAATCCCCTCTAACGGTGGTGGTGGTTTCCGCAACAACCGTCCCGGTGGCGGTGGCGGTTACGGCGGCGGCGGACGCGATCGTCGTTACTAATAGGCAGAATAGTTTCTATATCGATCCTATATAAGGCTTCCCCCGGGAAAGCCTTTTTATGCCTGTATCACCCTGCCGTATAACCGCAGGCGTTGCTTATGCACGATCAGGGGATAAGCCCTGCCAGTAAGTGATGTAAAGGAACCCGGTATCATGGCAACACATAAAAAAGCGCGACAGTTACCTGTCGCGCTTCTGCTTTTCAGCAAGTTTATCAGAACCCTCTGGAAGGATCGAAGTTTTCCAGTTCGGTTGCCACGGCGCTGAGGAAGGTAGATCCCAGCGAGCCGTCTACGATGCGGTGATCGTAAGACAGCGACAGGTACATCATATGGCGGATAGCGATAGAATCACCCATCTCCGTTTCTACTACCACCGGGCGCTTCTTGATGGCGCCAACGGCCAGGATGGCCACTTGCGGCTGGTTAATGATCGGCGTGCCGGTAAGGCTGCCGAAGGTGCCAACGTTAGTGATGGTGAAAGTACCGTCCTGCGTATGCTCAGGCTTCAGTTTATTCTGGCGGGCCGCATTGGCGAGGCTGTTCACCTGTTTGGTGAGGCCTACCAGGTTGAGCGTGTCTGCATTGCGGATCACGGGAACGATGAGGTTGCCGGAAGGCAATGCGGTAGCCATACCGATATTGATATCCTTTTTAAGGATGATCTTGTCGCCATCGAGGAGCAGTTGACCAGCGGGAATTTCTTGATGCATTTTACCACGGCTTCCACGAAGAGCGGCATGAACGTGATCTTCTCGCCTTCGCGTTTTTCGAAGTCCTTCTTCACGTTATCGCGCCAGCGTACCATGTTGGTAACATCGCATTCGGCGAAGCTGGTAACGTGGGGCTGGTATGCTTGCTGCGTACCATATGGTCAGCGATCAGCTTGCGCATACGGTCCATTTCGATGATTTCCACGTTGCCGCCGTAGCTGTTGGTAGCGGCCACGGTGGTGATTTCGCGGGATGCGGGGGCCGGTGCGGCCTTGGGCGCTTCGCGGATCACTTCCGGTTCCTGCACATGGTTGCCACGGTTGGCGATATAGTCGAGGATATCTTTCTTGGTTACGCGGCCTTCTGTTCCGGAGCCGGGGATCTTTTCCAGCTCAGCGAACGAAACGCCTTCCTGCTGTGCGATGGTAAGCACGAGCGGAGAATAGAAACGGCTTCGCCGGATGCGGGCACGGAAGCGGCCTGCGGGCGGGGCGGCGCAGTCTGGTATTGGGGCTCGGCTGCACGGGGGCTTCGGCGGCGGGAGCCGGCGCGGCTGCAGGAGACGGAGCCACGGCAGCATCGGCCGATGTCTCTACCCGGGCGATCACCGTACCTACCGGCACTACGTCGTTTTCATTATAAAGGATCTCCGTGATCACGCCATCCGCGATGGAGGGCACTTCACTGTCCACTTTGTCCGTAGCGATCTCCAGCACCGTATCGTCCACCTTAACCGCGTCTCCCGGTTTTTTGTGCCAGCGAAGAATGGTGGCTTCCATGATGCTTTCTCCCATCTTGGGCATCACCAGTTCGACAATTGCCATATAAGTGATTGTTTTAGTAGATGACAAAAATAAGGGAATTTAACCTACCAGCCATTTCCGCAATTCGTTCATCGCGGCAACGGCGGTCATCTCCGTATTCCGCGCGCGGTCGTACCGGAAACGATAGAGCATCGTCCTGATATTTCCCTTCCCTCCCACTGCGATCCATACGCTGCCTACGGGTTTTTCACCGGTACCGCCATCTGGTCCCATAATGCCGGATACGGCCATGATGCAATCCACTTTGAGTACATCCAGTGCGCCTTCCGCCATTTCGCGGACGGTCTGTTCGCTCACGGCGCCGTGTAGTTGGAGGGTTTCGGGGTTTACGTGGAGCAGGTTGATTTTGGTTTCATTCGCATAGCTCACCACGCTGCCCTTGAAGTAGCGGGAGCTGCCGGGCACAGCAGTGATCTGGCTGGCGATGCGGCCGCCGGTACAGCTTTCCGCGGTGCCGGCCGTGAGTCCTTTTTCTAAGAGTATGTTGCCGAGGATCACACCCATGGGGAGGTCCTGCTCCGCCACGAGGATATCGGCGACCAGGGATTTGAGCGCCTGGTGCGCGTCTTTCATTTCGGCGGCGGCGGTTATTTTATCGGGCGCTTCCGTGGTGAGGCGCAGTTTAAGCAATCCGTAACTGGGTAAATATGCCAGCTTGATATGTGCCGGCAGCGCGGCTTCGAAATCCCTGATGCGCTCCGCTACGAACGATTCGCCCATGCCGGAAGTGATGAGGGTATGATGTAAAAGGGCGGACGTTTCGAAGCGTTCCTGCAGCCGCGGGATCACTTCATTTTCCATGAGCCCTTTCATCTCGTGCGGTACGCCGGGAAGGGATACGAAGATGCAGTCGTTTTCTCGAACCACATGCCTGGTGCGGTACCTCTGAGATTCGGCAGCACCGTGCAGCTGTCGGGCACCATGGCCTGGGCCACGTTGCGCTCGAGCACTGGCAGACCGCGGCTTTCGAACATGGCCATGACGCGGGTGTATGTCCCTTCATCCTGCACCATGCGGCCGCCGAAATATTCGAGCAGCGTAGGTTTGGTGATATCGTCCGCCGTGGGGCCGAGCCCCGGTAATGAGCACTACTTTGGATTTTGCGGATTCCTCTTCGATGGCGGAGAGAATGGCCCGGCGGTCGTCTCCCACGGCCACGCGGCGCTGCACCCAGATGCCGGCGTCGTTGAGGTGCGTGCCCATCCAGGCGGAGTTGGTGTCAATGGTCTGACCGATCAGCAACTCGTCGCCGATGGTGATGATACTGGCCCGGATGCGGTTCATAATGCGGATGCGTTTGCGTTGTTCTCGAAATAAGGGGCGAGTTTCTCGCGGAGGATGTCGGGCATGTTCATGCGCTTCTTCGTCTTCGCGTCGATGAACGCGAGGGTGACGGTGCCCACGTTCAGCAGTTCTCCCTGCTGGTTGTACAGCTCTGAATGGAACTGGATCTTATGGGCCGGGGAGTTCTTTCAGTATAGTCTTCACCGTGATCACGTCGTCGTAGTACGCGGGCCTGAGGTACTTTACCTGGAGCTCCGCCACGGGCATGATGACGCCCTGTTCTTCCAGTTCCCGGTAGGTGAATCCCAGCTGCCGGATGGCGTCTGTACGGCCTACTTCGTAATAGAGGGCATAGTTGCCGTAATAGAGGTAGCCCATCTGGTCCGTTTCCCCGTATCTCACGCGAATGTCTATCGTTGTGCTGTACATGTTCCGTTGTTGAAAATGTCTGTAAATGTAGGAGTTTTACGGGGCTAAAAAGAGTTCCGTGCGCGGGTTGCGCAGGAACTCTTGCGGATAAAAAAACTTTCGGGCGGGCGGATTATTTTCCGAGAGCGCCGTCGAGCGAATATTTTCCGGGCCCGGCGATGAGCAGGGTCGTCCAGCCAACGAGATACATGATCGCCAGTTCTTTCTGCCCCAGCGGGTCCTGACCATGGATCATGAACACGATGACGATGAAGGTGATGATCAGGGGATGGTGGCCACGCGGGTGAGGAGGCCTACGAGCACGAGGGCGCCGCAGAAGAACTCCGCGAAAATGGTGAGCCCCAGCGAAGCGGTTTTACCCAGGCCGAAGGGATCGGCGAATTTCTGCGCGTAGGTCGAGAAGTTGACGAGCTTGGGCCAGCCATGCGTCATGATGAGGCCGCCGAAGAGCAAACGGAGCAAAAGCAGCGAAAGGCTGATGCCTGCGTTGCTGTACTTGGTGGATAGTAGTTTTGCCATAGTAATTTGGTTTGATTCTTGATAAGAGTTCCCCTCGAAGAGAATCTGCTCAAATTTAGATAATCTTAATGTATATAAGAATAAATTTCAAATTTAGCGGTCTGCCCCCTGCCCGCCAACTCGGAACAGGAATAGTTATCCACACCCAGCGGTTTATCCACATGCAGTAGATAACCTGTACAGGGCCATGCAGGCGTAATCTGCTATATTTGTCCCGTTTGTTTCCCGCATAACGATGCCAACACTCCCCGGCCTCCGGAACTATATCAGCAAGGCTTTTTGCCGCTCCTGTAATAATTCCCGGCCGGTGCCGTTTTTTGTAAAAAATTGTCGACAATAATATCAAAAGCATGAAGCTATTCACCAGACAAAACTGCGCTTTTCCGGGCCTCCGCGTATTCCTGCTGGCCGCAGGACTTACCGGCGCCATATCGGCCGAAGCACAGCAAACCCGCATCCTTACGGAGCCGGACAAAACCTTCCGCGAGGCGCAGCACCTCTACCGTGAAGGGAAATATGCCCTATCCCAGCAGCTATTCCGGCAAACCATCGACGGGATCGGTTATTTCGCAGAAACCAACCGCTCCCTGGTGAATACGGACGCACATTTTTACTTCGCCATGTGCGCCCTGAAACTGCAGAATGAAGACGCGGAAAAGAAAGCCCTCGAATTCATCGACCGTTTCAACAACGCCCCCGCGAACAGATGATCAGCTTCCAGCTTGCCCGGTACTACTTCCACCGCAACAAGCTCCAGGAAGCTATCCCCTTTACGAAAAGGCATCCATCGATAACCTCTCCAACGAAGAGATCGCCGATGCCAAATTCGAACTGGCCTATTGCTACTTCAACCTGAAAGATTTCGCCAAAGCGCAGCCCCTCTTCGCTTCCATCAAAGAAATCCAGAACAAGTACTACATCCCGGCCAATTACTACTACGGCTTCATCTCCTATTACAACAAACAGTACGCAGACGCCCTCACCAGCTTCCAGCGCGTGCAGCAAGACCCTAAGTACGCTACCGTGGTGCCCTATTACATCGCGGAGATCTACTACTTCCAGGGCAAGCGCGACCAGCTCATCAAATACGCCGAACCGCTCATCCGCAAAGGCGACCTCTATTACGACGCTGAACTGAAACAACTCGTTGGCCAGGCTTACTTCGAAAAGAAAGAATACGCCAAAGCCCTCCCTTACCTCGAAGAATATAACGAGAACGCGGAAGAAGTCCGCAAGGAGGACGTTTACCAACTTTCCTACGCCTACTATCAGACCGCCAATCTCGAAAAAGCCATCAAAGGATTCAAACAACTCAGCAGCTCGAAAGACTCCCTGGGCCAAAACTCCATGTACCTGCTGGGCGACTGTACCTCCGCACCGGCGATAAGGCCAATGCCCGCAACGCATTCTCCTTCAGCGCGCGCAACAGCTCCAATCCTAAGCAGCAGGAGATCTCCCGCTTCAACTACGGTAAGCTGTCGTTTGAGCTGGGCTACCAGGACGCCGCCATCACCGAGCTGACCAACTACATCAACAACTACCCCCGCGGCGAATATGTGCGCGAGTCCCGCGAGATCCTCGTACAACTCTTTGCCAACACCAATAACTACAAGGAAGCCATCTCCCTGCTGGACGCATTGCCGGAGAAGAGCCCCGCCGTGCTGAAAGCTTACCAGAAAGTAGCCTACGGCCGCGCCACCCAGCTGGTGAACGACGGGCAGCTGGCAGAAGGCGACCGCCTTCTCGGCATCTCGCTGGCTAATAACCACGACCCGCAGATCACCCGCCTCGCGCAGTTCTGGAGAGCGGAAATCGCGCTGAGACAGGGTCAGACAGACAAGGCCATTCCCGCCCTCCAGGCTTACCTCGGCAGCAGCGGCGCACCCGTTAGCGGGGAAGCCAACGTGCAGACCGCCAGCTATAACATGGGATACAGCCTCCTGAAAAAGGAACAATACGCCAATGCATTGCCTTATTTCGAAGCAGCCCAGCGCGCCAGCGGCCCCAATGCCGGGCGTATCACCAACGATGCGCTCCTCCGGGCGGCAGACTGCCACTATATGCTGCGCGACTTCCCGAAAGCGACCGCGCTGTACGACCAGATCATCAGCCAGAACCAACCCGGCGCCGATTATGCTACCTACCAGAAGAGCATCATCCTCGGCATCCAGGGCAAGCACAGCGAAAAGCTGAACACCCTCAAACAACTCGCCACCAAATACCCCGGATCCAGCTTCAATAACGATGCGGAAATGGAGATCGCGGATACTTACCTGAGCGACGAGCGCTTCAGCGATGCCATCCCCACCTGAAGAATATCCTCCAGCAGCACCCCGACGGGCCCAACGCCCCCGCGGCCCTGCTGAAGCTCGGGCTGGCCTACTTCAACACCGACCAGGAAAAAACCGCCATGCAATATTTCCGGGAAGTGGTGGAGAAGTTCCCCGCATCCAGCGAAGCCAACTCCGCCCTCCAGAACCTCCGTACCATCTACGTAGGCCAGGGCAAAACGGACGACTACCTCGCCCTGCTGAAAGCCGCCGGCAAATCGGTGAGCGCTTCGGCGGAAGATTCTCTCAGCTATGCCGCCGCCGAAACCCGCTTCAGCAGCGGCGATTACACCGGCGCGGTATCCGCGTTCAGCAACTATCTGCAGAAATATCCTAACGGGCAATTCGCCCTGCAGGCCAGCTTCTATAAAGCGGAATGCCTCTATAACGCGAAAGATTATACCAACGCCCTGCCCGCTTACGAGTTCGTACTGGGCCGCGGTAACAGTCCGTTTGCCGAGCGCTCCGCCCTCCAGGCCGCTTACCTGAACTACTACCAGGTGAAAGACTACGGCAAGGCGAAGCAATACTATCAGCAGCTCCGGAGCTTGTCCACCACCAAAGACAATACCCTCGCAGCTACCCGCGGCCTGCTGCGCAGCAGCTACCAGCTGGGTACCTGGGATGAGGTGGCGCCCCTGGCGGAAGAGCTCCTGTCTGCACAGAACATCTCTACGGACGACCAGATCATCGGCCACTTCTACCTCGGTAAATCGCAGCAACAACGCGGCCAGTTCGATGAAGCCATCAGCGAGTACAAGATAGTGACCGGCCTCACCAAATCGGAAGTAGGCGCGGAAGCACGGTACAATATCGCCAAATGCCTGTTCGAGAAGAACGACCTGGCGGCCGCCGAGAAAGCCGGTTTCGATGTGATCAAGAATACCTCCTCCTATGAAGTCTGGGTAGCGAAATCCTACCTCCTCCTCGGTGATATTTACCACCGCCAGAAGGATTACTTCAACGCCAAAGCCACTTACCAGAGCATCGCCGAAAACTGTCCCATTCCGGAACTGAAGGCGGAAGCGAAAGAGAAGCTGGCCAAATCGGAAGCAGAAGAAAAAGCAGGCTCTAAAATTAAATGAGGAAAAACATGAAGCGCATATATATAGCCATCGCACTCGCTTTCCCGCTCAGCGCCCTCGCGCAGCAGAAGGATTCCCTGAAGCAGGAAACGATCGACATCATCTCCAAATACCAGCCCAAGCTGCCCAACGCGGCCAAGCTGAACCTGACGGCCTCCCTGCCCGGCGTAGACACCACCCGTCCACGACTGGGGTACCAGGTACCGGCCCTCAACCTCTATTTCATGTACCAGCCCGTGCCCATCCGGCCGCTGGCGCTGGGAAGAGATACATCCTCCCTCCAGCTACAGAACAATTTCGTGAAGCTGGGATACGGCAATTACAACACCCCGCTCATCCAGGCCGGGTTTGGCAGCGGCCGCAAAGACAAGTATAATTTCGGGGTATTCTTCAACTACACCTCTTCCAAAGGCGATATCCAGTACCAGGACGTGTCCCAGATGAATATCCTCGGCTCCGGCACCTACTTCACGCCCCTGTTCGAAGTGAATGCCAGCCTGGGTTACAACCGCAACCAGGTGAACTACTATGGATACGACCACGCTATCTTCGACTACAGCAAGAGCGATGTGAAACAGGCGTTCAACGAAGTAGTGGCGAAAGTGGGGCTGAAGAACAGGCCGCAGAACGACTGGGGCTTCCAGTTCCAGCCGCAGGCGGAGTTCACCGTATTCGGCGACAAGTTCAAGCGCATGGAAAACACCTTTGTGCTGAAGGCGCCCATCCGGAAGCAGATCTTCGAGGATATCTGGCTGAAGGCGGAAGGACTGGTAGACCTGAGCGTGTTCAAGGAAGACAACAACGATCAGATCAATAATAACATTGCGGCCATCCACCCTGCCGTGGAGATCACCAAACCTGGCTTTGTGCTGCATGCCGGCGCCAACCCTACCGGAGCAACGGCAAGTTCCACCTCCTGCCAGACATCGTGAACGAATCGCACCTGATCCGCGAGAGCTCATCCTGAGCAGCGGCTGGATCTCCTATTTCCAGAAGAACAACTTCCGCAACCTGGCTACCGAGAACCCCTGGTTCAATTCCTACGGTCCGGATATGCTTAATACCCGCATCGAAGAGAAGTACACCGGTATCAAAGGTACCCTGGGCAACCACTTCAACTACAACACCAAGTTCGGCGCCATCACCTGGCATAACCGCCCGCTGTTCGTAAACGACAGCATCGACAACAAGAGCTTCTACACCCGTAACGAAGAAGAGCTCCGCGCCTTCCAGCTGCATGCGGAAGTGGGGTATATCCAGGAAGAGAAGTTCCAGGCAAGGGTGAGCATCGACTGGTATGACTTCAACAAACAAAAGACCGAGCTGAAGCCCTGGGGCGTGCAGCCCTTCAAGGCCAGCCTGTTCGCGCAATATACCTTCGGGAAGAAATTCCACCTGAACGCCAACCTGTACACGCTCAGCAGCACCTATTACGTACTGCGGAAGGAAGGGATAGACGCCATGGGTAAAACCAAGGCGGTGCAGGACCTGAACGCCGGGGCGGAGTATAACGTGACGAAGAACTTCAACCTCTGGGTGAACGTCAACAACCTCTTCAGTTCCAAATACGAACGCTGGCACGGGTACCCCTCTTACGGGCTGAACGTGCTGGGCGGCGTGATGGTTAAGTTTTAATTGCGTAAACTTGCACTCAAAAGTTACCGGCCGCAATGCTCAAGCAATATATCACGGAAGTCCTTTTCAGGCAGCAGACCTGCACCGTTCCGCAGGTAGGCACCTTTACCATCCAGCACATCCCCGCGCAGTTTAGCGTGGTGGACCAGTCGCTGACGCCTCCCCGGCAGCAGGTGCAATTTGATGCCCGCTGGGAAGACGACGGCTCCCTGCTCCGCTGGATCTCCCGTAAAGAAAACCTACTGGAGCCCGTGGCGGCGCTGAAACTGGACAAATACCTCCGGGAATTCCGCGAATCACTGGCAGCCGGCGACCCGCTGGACCTTCCCGGCATCGGCAGCCTCCGCATCGATCCCCTGGGGCAGCTGCGCTTTACCCCGCAGGAAATGCCCGACGCCTGGCAACCCATAGAGCTGGAACAGGTGATCCGGGCGGAAGCCGCTCCCCGTGTGCTGCAAGGCACCACCGAAGTGGTGGATAACCAGGTGGTGGAACATACGAGCGTTGTGTACGAAGAACCCGAAAGCCAGGGGCGCTTCCGCTGGTGGTGGGTAGTACTCCCGCTGGCACTCATCGGCGGCGGCGTGGCAGCCTGGATGTTCAAGGACCAGATCATGCCGTCAGCTCCCCAACCCGAAGCGCCTAAAACCGCAGCGGTAACGCCGCCCGTACAGGATAGCATTCCGCCGGCGGCTGTGGAGCCCGTGGAGCCGGTGAGCGATAGCATCTCTTACTACGTGGTGTTTCAGACCTATAAACTCCTAAAGAACGCGGAGAGCAACCTGGCCAAAAGGCATTCCTGGGGGTATAAAGACGTTGTGCTCTTCACTTCCGATGATTCTACCCAGTACAAGCTGGCAGTCCCCTACCGGACTTTACGGGCAGACACTACCGCGGCGAAAGACTCCGTAGCCAGGCGGTTCATGTCAAAAGATGTGGAGATCGTATACTAATAGTTTTGATGCTTATACAAAACGCCTCCGACCGGAGGCGTTTTTTATGCCCCTGCCTTCCGGCCCCTTCTCCATCCCGGCTCCCCTTATCAACATTTCGGTATTCTTATCCAACACTACATGCAACCGCGTTACCGTACGATCTCATGGATGGATACTTTTGTATGGTAAGCGCTTACATAACCACTTACTGTTTTAAAAAGTCCCCACATGAAGAAACTCATTCCGTCACTTTTATTTCTCCTTCCCTTCCTGATGGTAGCTTGTTCCAAGAGCAGCCAGCAGGGCGGCGAGCCTGAGCCGGAGGAGCCCCGGTGGTGCGGGAACACGGCACGCCCGTGGGAGATAAGGTCACCAAAACGATCGGCGCCGCAGGCGGCAGCCTTGCTTCCAAAGACAATACCCTGCAGATCGACATACCGGCGGGTGCGCTGGCCGGCAATACGGAGATCAGCGTGCAGGCGGTGTCTAACACATTGCCGGGCAGCCCCGGTACCGCGTACCGCCTTTTGCCAGAGAATGTGAACTTCGCCAAGCCGGTGAAACTGACATTCAAATACACCGACCGCCACCTCGACAGCACCAGTGCGGATGCCCTCTACATGGCATACCAGGCGCAGGATGGCATCTGGCGCTTCCTTCCTAAGACAGTGCTCAATACTACCGCCCGCACCCTTACGGTCGAAACGACTCATTTCTCCGACTGGGCGCCCTTTGCCATGTATTGGCTGCGCCCGCAGCCTTCCAGCGTGATGGTGGGTAAGCTGGCGGCGGTGCATATTTATTCCTCTATCGATAAAATGAAAGCGGATTCGGACAGCCATCCTATCGCGATCCATCGGGAAAGGGCGCTGGAAAATACCGCCAATATCCGCAACTGGAAGCTCTCCGGCGCCGGAACCCTCACCCCGGAAGGCCGGTTCGCCTGGTACAAAGCGCCGGGCAAAGTACCCAATCCTGCTACCGTTACGGTTTCCGTGGAGATACACAACTTCATCCCCGCCGGCGTCATTCCAGGCCGCGGCGCTACGGGTAAGCTGATCATACTCGCCAAAATCAGGGTGGTGGATGAAGTCTGGTTTTCCGGTACGCTGAACGGGCAGGAGGTCTTCTGCACGGGCGTGCACCACAAGTACATCACCGGAACCGGCTGGATCAATATCGCAGGGATCGTAAGCGGCAACAATGGATTTTCCGTGAACATAGAAAATGTATCCAACCCTATTGCCGCGAAGCAATACAACTGGTTTGTACCGGACAAGGGAGGGACCGTCTTGTTCGTCTACGGCACAACAACTAATCCCGCTACCGTTACCGGCAGAACGTTTTACAGTAAATGCGATGGTAATGGCACCGTAGAAGAATACCGGGGCTCTCCCGGCCTGCTGGTCATCCATAAGGTGGAGAACATTGACGGCATCGAATATATAGAGGGCAGGCTCTGGGGCGAATTGTACCCGCAAATCATCTGTGGTCCCGGCGCTCCGCTGGTATTCGATCTTACTTTCCGGACGCGGAAAAGTCAGTAACGACATTGTAGTAACAAACGAGCTGAATGATGGGGTATAAAGCGGCGGCGGTCCGTACCGTCGCTGCACATTACTGGGAATTTACCCTTCCCAAACATCGATTGGATTAAAGCTATCGCCGGGCGATGTCTATCATCCGGGTTATTCTACAAAACCTGAAATTACTATATAACAAAGGGATGGCTTATCTGGCCATCCCTTCTTCTATTTGCTGCAAATCACTTCGATCTTATCTGTTCCACCACTACCTTTAACCCCTCTTCAAACGTATGCGGGGCGTACCCCAGTTCCTGCGCCGCCTTGTCGATCACGAAGCCCGTCTTTGCCGGGCGAGGGGGCTGCTTGAAAGTGGAGGCATCTACTTTTTCGAGGAGCTTCGTATCCAGTTCGAGGTACGTAGCCACCTGGGTCGCCATGTCGAAAGGCGTGAGCATGTCTTTGCCGGAAAGGTGGTATACCCCTTCCGCTTTCTTATCGATCATCAGGCGGATACCTTCCGCCAGGTCTTGCACGAGCGTAGGCGTACGCCATTGGTCGTTTACGACTTTCAGTTTCTTTTTCTGCTCCAGGTTAGACTTTACCCAGGTGATGATGTTGCTGCGACGGGGATCGTCTGCCAGGCCGTAGACCAACACCGTGCGGGCAATGCCCCAGGCGGCTTTAGACTGCTTCACGATCCGTTCCGCCGCTACCTTGCTGGCGCCGTAGTAGTTGATGGGGTTGACGGGATCGTCTTCCCGGTAAGGGCCTTCCAGTCCGTCGAAAACGAAGTCGGTGGATACGAACAGGAAATACGCCCCGGCCTTTTCAGCTGCATGTAACAGGTAGCGCGTGGCGGTAACGTTCACCATCCAGCAGGAATCTTTATTGCGCTCACAATCATCGGCCTGGGTCATGGCGCCGGCATGGACGATCACGCCGGGCTTATGGCGGTCTACCAGGCCTTTAACCGCCGCCTCATCCGCCAGGTTCACCGATTCATAGGCGTAGCCGGATTGCATGCGGAGACGGTTGGGACCGCGGCCTGTGGCGATGACATCATAGTCCGGATTGCCGGCCAGCCGTTGCACGAGGTATTGTCCGAGGAGCCCGTTGCTCCCTGTAATGAGCACTTTCATAATTCCAATATACAAAAACGCCGCGTAATGAAGTATCACGCGGCGTTTATTGATGAATGTGAATCGGTTACATTTTCTTCCCAGTGTTCACGTTGGAGAAATTCATCCCCAGGTTGTACATGGTGAACGACCAGATATCGGTAGCTTCGTCGATCAGTTTGGACGTAGGCTTGCCCGCACCGTGGCCCGCCTGCTTCTCCACGCGGATCAGCACGGGGTTAGGACCACTGTGGGCAGCCTGCAGTGCGGCTGCGAACTTGAAAGAGTGCGCCGGTACCACACGGTCGTCGTGATCGGCCGTGGTCACCATGGTGGCGGGGTACGCCGTGCCGGCCTTCAGGTTGTGCAGGGGGAATATTTCACCAGGTAGGGGAACTGGTCCGCCTTTTCGCTGGTACCGTATTCAGTTACCCAGGCCCAGCCGATGGTGAACTTCTGAAAGCGGAGCATATCCATCACACCCACGGCGGGAAGCGCTACCTTGAAAGATCAGGGCGCTGCGTCATGGCGGCGCCTACGAGCAGGCCGCCGTTAGAACCGCCGCGGATAGCGATCTTGGAAGGATTGGTGTATTTCTCTTTTACGAGGAACTCGGCCGCGCCGATGAAGTCGTCGAACACGTTTTGTTTCTTTTCCATCATACCTGCCTTGTGCCATGCTTCGCCGTATTCGCTGCCGCCACGGAGGTTTACCACCGCGTAGATGCCGCCCTGCTCCATGAAGAAGAGGTTAGACACGGAGAAAGAAGGCGTCATGGGGATGTTGAACCCGCCATAGCCGTAGAGCAGCACGGGGTTGTTCCCGTTCAGCTTGATGCCTTTGCGGTAAGAGAGGAACACGGGCACTTTGGTGCCGTCTTTACTGGTGAAGAACACCTGTTTGGTTTCGTATTCGTCCTGGTTGAACTTCACTTCCGACTTGCGGAACAGTTCCGATTTGCCGGATTTGATGTCGTATTTGTAGATGGTGGGGGTGCTACGAAAGAAGAGAAGGTATAGAAGAACTGTCCGTCTTCCTTCTTGCCGCCGAAACCGCCGGCTGCGCCGATGCCCGGGAGCTTGATCTCGCGGTCTTTCTTGCCGGTTACGTCATATTGAACGATGCGGGTTGACGCGTCTTTCAGGTAGCTGGCGAACAGTTTGCCGCCTGCGGTGCCTACGCCCTGGAGCACTTCGGGTTGCTCGGGGATGATCACCTTCCAGTTTTCTTTAGCGGGGTTCTTCGGATCTACGAGCACCAGTTTATAATTGGGTGCGTCGTGGTTGGTGAGGAGCAGGAGTTTGTCGCCCACGTTCTCTACCACGCTGGGCTCATATTCGAATCCTTTCACGAGTAGTTTGAAATCCGTCTGGGAGGCATCCTGCAGGTCGCGGTACCATACTTCGTTGCCGCTGGTGCCTTCGGAGGTGCTGAGGATGAGGAAGCGCTCGTCTTCCGTGAGGCCTGCGCCGGCGTTGCGGAGGGGTGTTCCTTGTCCACATACACCAGTTGGTCCTGCGCCTGGGTGGTGCCTACTTTATGGTAGTATACTTTATGGAATTCGTTCTTTTTGGAGAGTTTGCTTTGTTCATCGGGGGCGTCGTAACGGCTGTAATAGAAGCCGTCGCCTTTCCAGGAGAGGCCGGAGAACTTGATCCAGTCCAGTTTGTCGGACAGCAGTTGTTTGGTGGCAACGTCCATTACGAACGCTTCCTGCCAGTCGGATCCGGCTTTGGCGATGAGGTAAGCGGCGTATTTGCCGTCTTTCGAGAACGAGAGGGACCCGAGGGCGGCGGTACCTTTATCGGAGAGTTTGTTGGGATCGATGAAAACTTCCGGGGAGCCGTTGAGGCCTTCCTGGCGGTAAAGGACGGCCTGGTTCTGGAGGCCGTCGTTTTTATAGAAGTAGTAATATTTACCTTCGCGGAAGGGGCGCCGAAGCGGGGTAGTTCCAGAGGGCTTCCAGGCGTTGCTTGATCTGGCCGCGGAAGGGGATGGAGGCGAGGTAGTCCTGTGTTACGGCGTTCTGGGCATCTACCCATGCCTTGGTATCTTCGGCGTGATCGTCTTCCAGCCAGCGGTAGGGATCGGCGATCTGGGTGCCGTGGTAATTGTCTACTGTGTCTACTTTCTTTGTCTCGGGATATTTGAGCGGTTGGTGCTGCGCCAGTGCGGTACCTGCTCCCATCAACATCATCATACTCATGGCAACATGCTTATGGTTTAAATTTGTCATACGTATATTTTTATAAAATTCTTTGCTGTTTGTTTGATGGAAATTAAAAATTTAGTTATTTCATCGAATATCTGATAGGAAACTATTAAAAATGTTAATTTCGTGCGCCCTTTATCGGGACCCATGTCTGGCAAAATACTATGAAATAACCATTACGCGTCAGCCGGTGGTGTAAAATTTTGGATGGGTGATTGGAAAAACGATTTAGTAGGCGTAAAATTAATTTATCAGGCGGCACGAGGATAGCATTCGGGTGGCCATGACAATACTAGAAGATCACACATGAAAAAAGTGAACAACATCGCAGTTCTTACCTCCGGGGCGACGCTCCCGGGATGAACGCCGCCATCCGGGCCGTGGTAAGAACGGGCATCTATCATCATTTGAATGTTTACGGGGTGATGTATGGTTACAAGGGGATGTTGACCGGGAGATCTTTCCCATGGAAGGCAAATCTGTCGCCAATATCATCCAGCGCGGGGCACCGTTCTCAAAACTGCCCGTTGCATGGAATTCTACCAGCCCGAAGGCCGCAAGAAAGCATACGAGAACCTGAAGAAATTCGGGATCGACGGGCTCGTGGTGATCGGGGCGACGGTTCCTTCAAGGGTGCGCAGAAGTTCAGCGAGGAGTTCGACATTCCCTGCATCGGCCTTCCCGGAACGATCGACAAAGACATTGCCGGAACTGATTTCACCATCGGGTTCGACACTGCGGTGAACACCGCGGTAGAAGCGATCGACAAGATCCGCGATACGGCGGATGCGCACGACCGCCTTTTCATTATCGAAGTAATGGGCCGCGACGCCGGGTATATCGCCCTGCACAGCGGTATCGCCACCGGTGCGGAGCATATCCTCATCCCCGAGCGTAAAACCAATATCGACGATGTGATCGACGACCTTACCGCCAACGAGCGCCGCGCCAAAATGGTGAACCTCATCGTGGTAGCGGAAGGCGACGAATTCGGCGGGGCAGACGAAGTAGCCCGCCACGTCAAGGAAAGAATGCCGCAGCTCGATACGCGCGTGACCGTTCTCGGGCACATCCAGCGCGGAGGCTCCCTACCTGCCTCGACCGTCTCGTGGCCAGCCGCATGGGCTACGCCGCCGTAGACGCCCTCATCAACGGAACCTCCAACGTCATGGTAGGCATCGTCAACAACGAAATCCAATTCACACCGCTCGATAAGGCCGTTAAAGCCAAACAACAAATCGACCCGGAATGGTTAAAGATTGTCAAAATTCTTGCGAGTTAAATAAACGTCTATGAGTACAAAAGATCTGTCCAAATACTATCACAAGGAAATGGACAACCAGGCTGGTGCGTCGCATGCCAAGCAGAAAACTAAAATTGTGGCCACCGTGGGACCGGCCAGCGACACTTATGAGAAATTATTGGAACTCGTACAGGCCGGCGTAAACGTATTCCGCCTGAACTTCTCCCATGGCGCTCATGAAGACAAGCTGCGGATCATCAACTACATCCGCCAGATCAACAAGACCGAGCCTTACAACGTAGCGATCCTCGCCGACCTGCAAGGCCCGAAACTGCGCGTAGGCGAGATCGAGAATAACGCCCTCCCCTCAAAACCGGCGATATCCTCACCTTCACCACCGAGAAATGCGTGGGCAACATGGAAAAAATCTATGTTTCCTACCATGACCTCCCCGCGACGTCCGCCCCGGACAGAAAATCCTGCTGGACGACGGCAAGATCGAAACCGTGGTAAAAGAAATCACTCCTGACAATCTCATCAAAGCAGAAGTGTTGCTCGGCGGCGTACTGTCATCTAAAAAAGGCTTCAACCTCCCCGATACGAAAGTTTCCCTCCCCGCCCTCACCGAAAAAGACGAAATCGACCTCGATTTCATCATCGACAATGAGTGCGACTGGGTAGCGCTTTCTTTCGTGCGTAACGTAAAAGACCTTGCCCTGCTCCGCAAGCGCCTGGCAGACCGCAATTCCAAGATCAAGATCATCTCCAAGATCGAGAAACCGGAAGCGATCCAGAACCTGAAAGAGATCATCTGGGAAAGCGATGGCGTAATGATCGCCCGTGGCGACCTCGGCGTAGAGCTCCCCGTTGAGCAGGTGCCCATGATCCAGAAAGACATTATCCGCAAATGTATCCACCGCGCCAAGCCGGTGATCGTGGCTACGCAGATGATGGAATCCATGATCGACCGTACCCGTCCCAACCGTTCCGAGATCACCGACGTGGCCAATGCCGTACTGGAAGGCGCCGATGCTGTGATGCTCTCCGGCGAAACCGCTACCGGCAACTACCCTACGCTGGTTATCCAGACCATGCGCAAGATCATCGGTGAAGTGGAGAAAGAAAGCATTATCTACAACCGTAACCTCATCCCCACCGTCACTCCCCACCTTCCTCAGCGACGCGCTGTGCTACAACGCCTGCAAAATCGCGGAAGACCTGGACGCTGACGCGCTGATCGGTATGACGCAATCCGGTTACACCGGTTTCATGCTCTCCAGCTACCGCCCGAAATCTCCGCTGTTCATCTTCACCAAAGAGCGCACGCTGGTAAACCAGCTCAGCCTCAGCTGGGGCGTTCGCGCGTTCTACTACGGCGAAGAAGAAAGCCTGGATGATATCATCTCCGACCAGATCCAGATCCTGAAGGAGCGCGGCTTCCTAAAAGCCAACGATATCGTGGTAAACACCGGCAGCACCCCGTAAAGGAGCACCTGCCCACCAACATCCTGAAGATCACCAGAGTGCCCGAGTAACCGAAGGCATTCCTGAAAATAACGATCCCGTCCCGGTAACGCTGCGGACGGGATTTTTTTATGCCGGGAAAATGCCAAAGGGGAGCATAAGGGAAGGGAGAGGGAAGGGTGATAGAAGCGAAAGGGAAACTAGATAGCCGCTAGAGGGAAGTAAGATAACTGTAACAGGGAAGGGTAATAGCCGGGCAATAGCGTGGCAATAACCAGGACCGTGCAGATGAGGTGGAGATGAGGTGGAGATGATGTGGACTTGATGTGGACTTGATGCGTACATCAGCTTGATAATCAACTGATATGGATATCGGGATTTTGAGCCGGATACGGCATATGTTGCGCGCAGGGGACAGACGCATACAAACTGATTATGAACAACTTATGCAAAAAGGTGCCGGAATTGCCGTTTAGCCCGGCAGCCCTGCTTTTGCTCCTCCCTGCCCTGCTATACGTTAAAGCATAAATCACGACGGCAATTCCCGTAATGATGAGCCCCGCGATGCAGGCGCCGGTCCAACCGCCGAAGCTCCACACCCATAACCCGACTCCCGAGCCGATGGAAGTGCCCAGGAAAGAGGCCGTCATGAACACCGTGTTCATCCTGTTGCGGGCTTCCGGCAACAGCGCGTAGATGCGGGTTTGATTGGAGACATGAACGCCCTGGAGGCCAAGATCCAACAGTACGATGCCCGCTACGATCCCTATGATCGACAGGCTGAAGGCCCACATCACCAGGTAAGAAGCCAGGATGCAGGCGATCCCGAAGCCGATGGCGATGCGCGGGTTCTTCTTATCCGCGATCCTCCCGATGAGCGGGGCGCCCAGTGCGCCGGTAGCGGCTGCAAGGCCCAGGAGGCCGATTTTATCGCTGCCGTAGTTATAGGGGCGTTACCCAGCAGGAATACCGAAGTGGTCCAGAACAGGCCAAAAACCGCGAAGCAGCAGGCGTTAATGGCGGACGCCTCCTGAGCAGGGGCTGTTCCTTCAACAACTGCATCACCGACCGCATCAGCTGGCCATAGGTACCCGTAAATGCCGGGCGGCTTTTGGGAACGATAGCAACATCACCATCATCATCACAAAGACAATCCTGCCGCGATCCAGAACATCCCGCGCCAGCCCAGGTGCTGCCCTACGAACCCGCTGATCGTCCGCGAAAGCAGGATACCGATCAGCAAACCGCTCATGATCACCCCGATCACCTTTCCTCTTTTGGACGGCTCCGCCAGCGAGGCCGCCAGAGGGAGGATTAGCTGCGGAACGATAGAGGTAAAGCCGATGATGAATCCCGTCACCTTCAGCATCGTCACATTGAAAGACAATGCCGCGGCGGCGAGGGCGGCAACCGCGCAGCCTGTCATGGTAAGGATCTGTCCGCGGCGCTCGAGCTTGTCGCCCAGGGCACACAGAACAATAATCCCAGCGCATATCCGATCTGGGTGAAGAAAGTGACCTGGCCGGCGTTGGATTCGCTGACGTTAAATTCCCGGGCGATAAGTACCAATAAAGGCTGTGCGTAATAAATGTTTGCAACGATCAGGCCTGTGCAGATGGCCATGATCGCGATATTCCCTTTGCTCAAAGACATGTTCCGTACGTTCAGGCTGCAAAGGTACGGCATTCGCCTAAAGTGGCCGCGGCTCAAAATTTGTTACCTTTAAAGTATGAGTTTCGAGAGCATTTACCCCTACAACGGAGAGACCATCGCCAGCTATCCCGCCCATACGGCGCAGGAGCTGCAGGACAAACTGAAAGCCGGCCACCGTGCCTATAACGCCCTGCGGCAGGCGGGCGTTGCGCAACGCTCGCACTGGATGAAGCAGGTTGCGGAACTGTTGAAGGCCCGGGCCGACGAGCATGCCGCGCTCATCACCCGCGAAATGGGTAAAACGCTCAAAGAAGCTAAGGCGGAAGTCCTGAAATGCGCATCCACTGCCGAATATTACGCCAATAACATCGAAGGCATGCTGCAACCGCGCATCATACCTTCAGACGCGCGCAATAGCTATGCGGCCTTCGAGCCGAAGGGCATCATCCTCGCCATTATGCCCTGGAACTTCCCGTTCTGGCAGGTGTTCCGCTTCGCGATCCCCAACCTGCTGGCAGGCAACGCCGCCGTGCTGAAGCATGCCAGCAACGTCAGCGGCTGCGGACTGGCGATTGAAAACGTATTTAAGGAAGCGGGATTCCCGGAAGGCGCTTTCCAGGCGCTACTGGTAGCCTCCAAAGATATTGAGCCCATCATCGCCGATCCCCGCGTGCAGGGCGTAACGCTCACGGGCAGCACCCCCGCGGGCATGAGCGTGGCCTCCCTGGCGGGCAGGCATCTCAAAAGACCGTATTGGAACTGGGCGGCAGCGATCCGTTCATCGTGCTCAAAGACGCCGACCTCAAAACCGCCGCCGCCACCGCCGTGAAGGCCCGCATGCAGAACGCCGGGCAATCGTGCATCGCCGCCAAGCGCTGGATCGTAGAGAAAAGCGTGGCGGAAGATTTCACGCAACAGGTACAGAGCCTCATCACTTCCATGCGCCAGGGAGATCCCTTCCTCCCCGACACCGACCTCGGACCCATGGCCCGCCCCGATCTCGCCAAAGACCTCAACAGCCAGTTGCAGAACAGCCTCTGGCAGGGCGCCGAACTGCTGGCGGGCGGCGAACAACACAACGCCAACTTCTCCGCCACCCTCCTGGCAGGCGTAAAGCCCGGTATGACGGCCTTCGACGAAGAAACTTTCGGTCCGCTGGCAGTGGTGATCACCGCCAACGATGAACAGGACGCCATCCGCCTGGCCAACAATACCCCGTTCGGCCTCGGCTCTTCCCTCTGGACCAAAGACCTGGAAAAAGCGGCGCGCCTGGCCCCGCTGATCGAAGCCGGCAATGTTTTCGTGAACGCCATGGTACGTTCGGATGCGCGGCTGCCTTTCGGGGCATTAAACAATCCGGTTACGGGAGGGAGCTTTCGCTGGAGGGAGTACATGAGTTCCTCAATATCAAGACAGTGTATATCCAGTAGTATTACTCATGTATCGTCATGAACGTGTCTGTCCCACTTCCCATTCGTAGTATTTCACACTATTTTATGATTTACCGCTAGCAAGGCATAGGGGTTCTTGCTATATTTGAACGTCTTACAGACTGAACCTAACTATATGTATACGACCGATGTAACGGCGAGGGCCTGCGCATTACGGCGACAGTGCTTATTTTCCCCATATATCTACTCCGGAAGCCTTCACTTCAAGGCCTTATCCGACCCTAACGGGCATGCACGCCCTGAGGAGTTCTCATGCTGTCAATCTGTTAAGTGAACTAAAAACACGATCCCGCGCGCAAAAGGCCGCGGAAGAAATGCCGCATCTTTTTTGGACCTGAAGAATGTGATGTGATTAAAATTTTGAAACAGACATGCTGGAACTTTCCAGGTTACCGTACCATTCTAACCTAACTATTGCTGGCGACACGGTAACCCCAAACTAGACCTCATCATCCCCTGCTGCAATCCCCGAAGGCTGGGCAGGGCAAATGACAAAAGATTTCCGCGAACTGCAGGGGCTGATGCCCGGCACGGAAATCAGGCTGATCCTGGTAAACGACGGCTCCAACCGCAACATGCCCCCGGCCCTGTTGCAGGAGATGACCCATCGCATCCCGGTATCCGCATCATCGACCATCCCGTCAACCGCGGGAAAGGATACGCCTGCCGCTTAGGCGTAGCCGTTAGCGATGCGCCGTTTATCGTCTGCACCGACTATGATTTCCCCTTTGGCGTGGAGGCCGTCAAACGCGCCTTCGATCAGCTGCTCGAAGGGGCAGACATCGTGGCCGGCTCCCGGGGCGATCAATACGTGACATTGCTGCCGCCAACGCGGAAAATGATCACGCGGGTCAACCGCCTCATGAACCGTTGGCTGCTGCAGCTGCCCGTCAGCGATGCGCAGGCAGGCCTCAAAGCATTCAATACCCGCGGCAGGATGGAGTTCCTTTCCACCCGGATCGACGGCTTCCTGTACGACAGCGAATTCGTGAAACGAGCGGGCCGTAACAAAACATTACGCATCCGCTCGATCCCAATTTCCTGCCGTCCCGATATCCGGTTCTCAGACTTCAGGAGCAACGTGCTGCTGCGTGAATTTTTTAACTTTATGGGCTTACTTGTCAAACGATGAAGCAGCAAATACTGATCAGTGTAGATGTAGAGGAATTCGACATCCCGGAAGAATACGGCCAGAATTTGACGCTGGAAGAGAAGCTGCGCGTCTCCGAAGCGGGGTGCGCAAAACGCTGGCACTGTTCGATGCCTGCAACGTGCAGGCGACCTTCTTCATCACCGCTTTCTGGGCGCAACACCATCCCGCGTTGGTCCGTAAGATAGCGGAGCGTCATGAGATCGCTTCCCACGCATTTTATCACGACAGGTTCGATAACGCAGACCTGCTCGCTTCAAGACTGGAGCTGGAAAGGATTTCCGGGAAACCCGTCATCGGCTTCCGGATGCCCCGGCTGCAACCGGTAGACTATTCGCTGCTGCATGCCGCAGGTTATATGTACGACGCATCCGTCAACCCCACCTGGTTGCCCGGCCGGTACGACAACCGGCATGTATCGCGGCATGTGCACGACAGCGGCCCGCTGTGGGTAATGCCGGCTTCAGTGACACCCAGGATGCGGCTGCCGATATTCTGGTTAAGCGTGAAAAACATGCCGTTATGGTTCACAAGGGCATGCGCAGGCAGTATACTCCGCAAGGAAGATTATTTCAGCTGCTACTTCCACCCCTGGGAGCTGGAAGACATCAGCGGCTATCAGCTACCCTTCTATGTTAAACGCGTGAACGGCAGGCGCCTGGAAGAAAAGATGCGGAGATTGCTGCTGTGGCTGGGATCGAAAGGGACTTTCGTCACCCATACCGGTTACCTCCGCGCAACGGCCCGGCTTACGGGCTCCAGCGTTACTTCCGGGGATAGGCGTAATCTTTCCAGTAGGTTTCCGCCTGTTCGGGCGTTAACTCACCATCGAAGGTGATGACGCGGTAGCGCTGCGTGTAGGTTTGTCCGGGTACCAGGGGCCAGGGCTTGTTCTTCGTGGGACTGAAGTTCGCGAACACCTGTCCGCCCTGATCCTTTTCAGGCCATACCCGGAGGGGTTGGGGCGCGTTGAAGTTCGTGGGATCGGATAGTACGAGGATGCCGCCTGTTCCGCCCTGCAGCGAACCTTCTACGATGAACCACCTTGCCAGGGAGCCGTCCGCTTCCTTGCGGGTTTTCCTTCTGAGGTGATCACTTTGCTGTTTTCATTATTCCATTCTTCCGCGCCGCGTATCGCGAAGCCGCCGCCGTAACGGTATTCGTTCAGCGTGATGGGAGCGGCGGAAGCGCATTGGAGGGTGGAATTGTAATCCCAGGTGATGTGATCGTCGGGCTGATCGTAAACGATGACTTCCAGCTCTTCCGTCATGGCGATGCGGTCGGGTTTTCCAAGCACCACATGTTCCTGCATCTGTGTGAATCCCCGCAGACCGGGCCTCCCCGGCCGAAGTTACGGACCGAACGTCCGGGGCGCACGGTACCGGAGCGCTTGGCCAGGTTCCAGAAGTCCACCGTTTTGCCTTCGAACTCTGTGTCTGTCCAGGGGTTCCAGATCCCGAGATGGTGATAGTGGTCTTTGGGCTGGATGTGGGTGAGCACTTTTCCGGAGGGCGTCCACGCGGATGGATGAAACCGCCCCTGCGATAGGCGGTGTCTACGCCTGCCGGCGGGTCCATCGGCTCAATACGGTAATGCAATGCCCGCTTGTTTCCCTGCCAGATGGTGTAACCACCATCTACATACTGACAGGTAACGCCTTTACGGTCTGTGGTATCTAAGGGCACTGGCTTCCTTTTAACGGCCTTCTTCGCGATCAGGTCAAATTGCCGCTCGCTTCCTGCCGGCAAGTCATTCGCCAGGCGGAAGATCATGATGCCTTGTCTGAGTGTCATTTTGTGCGGGACTTCGGACCCCTCTACTTTAGATACCAGCGTATAGGAGGTCTCCTTCTGCGGATCGAACGGCACCCGGATAATGGAATGATGCCGGTCAACGGCTCCGGCCTTAACGGTGATGCGGGCCACCACCTGCGCAAACGTGGAATTCCCCATAAACAGGGCAAGGCAGCATAGGACATAATACGGTTTTGCCATATTATAATTGTTTATTATGAATTAAAATTACGCATTCCGCTTGATAATCACAATAACTGGAATTAGTGTAAATTCGGGAGCATAACCCCAAACCCCTCCCATCCATGAAAAAGGATAAAATCATCGTTTCCAACCGGAAAGCGCTGGAAAAGAAGTACGGCGCAAAGGTTCCGTTCATCCTGCAGGACCTCGAAGACCTGAAAGCGGCAGACAAAGCACGCGGCCTCAGTACTGAGATCATTTTTTCTTGACGACGCAAAAGCCATGAAAGGCTACAAGGTCACCGCCGTGAAGAACGAAACGGACGCGCGGCAGAACAAACGCGCCATCGACGGACTGTACAAACACTTCCAGCCGGATTACATCCTCATCGCAGGCGCGCAGGATGTGATCCCCTTCCAGCCGTTGAAGAACCTGATCCATAGCCCGGACGACGAAGACGCCATCGTTCCCAGCGACCTGCCGTATGCCTGCGACAAAGCCTGGTCAGACGATCCGAACAAGTTCGTAAGCCCTACCCGCGTGGTGGGCCGGCTGCCGGACCTTCCCGGAGGAAAGGACCCTAAGTATTTCCATTCGCTCGTCCGCGACGCGATCACCAGCAAGCCCAGGCAACCAGAAAGACTACCTCAATTACCTGAGCATCAGTGTGTATGAATGGCGCCTTTCCACCCAGGAAAGCTGCCAGAACATATTCGGCAATTCGGCCAACCTCCACCTCTCCCCGACCAAGGGCCCCGCTGGACGCCCACGCAGCTGAAGGCCAAAACGCATTTTATCAACTGTCATGGCGCTTTGGAAGACGGCAACTATTACGGCCAGAAAGGCGGCAGTTATCCTATCGCCCATACGTCGGGCTGGCTGGAGAAGAAGATCGCGAAAGGGACGGTCGTAGCCGCGGAGTGTTGTTATGGTGCGCAATTATACGATCCGGGGCTTACGGATTCGGGGTATCCCGGCATGGCTTCGCAGTATCTCCTGCAGCATGCTGTGGCGCTGGCCGGCAGTACGACCATCGCTTACGGCCCGGCGGAAGGCCAGGGCCTGGCGGACCTGATCACCCAGTATTTCCTTATTAACGTGATACGCGGCGCTTCTACCGGGCGGGCTTTCCTGGAGGCCAGGCAACGCTTCCTCGATGAAATGGGCCCCACCCTCGACCCTTACGAGATCAAGACCCTGTCACAATTCTACCTCCTCGGAGATCCTTCATTGGTGCTGGTGAGCATTCCCACCAAAACGCGCGACGCACGGGAAAACCGGCGGGAAGGACTGCAGGCCAAGGGGCTCATGCTCGGTCAGTTCCTCGCCATACCTAAGCCCCTGCCGGTCACCGAAGAGCCAGACAGCATCCGGGCGCTGGTCAAAGCGCACAAATTCCCCGGCAAGGCTACCAACAAGAAAGTCTTTGTAACGGAAGGCGGCCCGGCTCCGCTGGCGCGCGGCATGCATGCCAAGGGGATGGCGGCGCCTGTGAAATTTCACGTATATTCGGCGTCTAAGTTTTACGGCAAGTTCAAGGAAACCAATGTGTTGGTAGTGAAAGAAAGAGCCGGGCAGATCCTTGGAGAAAGAACATATGTCAGAAGATAAATCCGCAAAACAGCAAACGGTAAAAGGCAGGCTTACCCTGAAGACCTTTGCCAGAACAACCAAAAGCGAAAGCCTGGGCGTGTATCTGGAAACGGGCGACGACTGTTTCCTGATACGCCCGGCTTCCGGCAACCCGTTCGAGAACCCGCTGGCCAGGCTGGCCGGCAAATGTATCGAGGCAACCGGGCGGAGGAGCTCCTATGTCTTCTTCGCAACCAAATGGCACGAAATCCCCGACCCCGATTGAGGCGCGTCAACTAATCCTGTTTTTTCCGCTGGTGTAATCGCATGCAACCAAAAGGGCAATTAGCGTGTCCTTTATGTAAACAAATCTGTCGCCATGTTCCGCCATTCTAACTCCTGGACGACTGTTTGTTTACTTGCAGTGCTCTTCCTGTGCACCGTGCCCCTGCAGGCAAACAGTCAGCAAATCAACCGCATCATGCAGCAAAAGACCGCTGCATTGCCCGGCACTTATTGCATCTCCTTCCGTTCTACCGTAGGCACGCTTCGTTACCTGTTGCATATCGACAGCACGAGCGGCATGTTCTTTACGGACGAATGGAAAGCGATTCCAATTACATCCGCAAACGCCGGGATTTCTGTTACATCAAAGGAATTGTTTCTCCCGGCAAACGTTATGATTTCATCATGATGCCGGATCTGAAAGACGGCAGCCCTACCAGTTGCCATGTAAGCCCTACGAGTGGCTGCTCAACAACAAGACTTATTTCTCCTTCCGGGAAGAAGGGATCATCAGCGGCTACATGGTGGTGCGCAATGATTTCAGCACGCCTAATTTCGCCTTTTCGGGGATGAGGCAGGAGCAGCCCTGGCCTAAGGAAACGTTACTAACGAGGAAAGACTAACGGGTACGGGTGAGCACAGCGCCCGTTCCGTTCCTGTCTGCGTAATGAATCACACCATTGTCGATCCGGACGCCGGTCGCGATATCTTCCGCGAGGAGGAGCGGGCCATCCATGTCCACGAAATCGAGATAAGGGAGCAGGTGCGCAACGGCGGAGGTACCTACCGTGCTTTCGTTCATACTCCCGGTCATTACCTTCATGCCACGCTGCTTGGCTTCGAGGATCATGCGCCGTGCGGGCGTGATGCCACCGCATTTGGTAAGTTTGATATTGATGCCATGGAAATACCCATGGCAACGGGCTACATCTTGTTCTACGATACAGCTTTCGTCTGCGATGAGCGGCAGCGCCGATTGCCCGAAGACTTTCTTCATACCCTCCCAATCGGCCGCGGGCATGGGCTGCTCAATGAATTCGACGCCCAGTTCCCGGAAAGCCTCCGCGTTGCGGAGGGTTTCATCTACACCCAGGCGCAGTTCGCATCTACCCGGAAAGTAGCGTCCGTATGGCGGCGCAGTTCGCGGATGATGGCGATATCGTCTTTAGTGCCGAGCTTAATCTTATATATCGGCCAGGAAATTCTTTCAGCTTACGGGTCATATGTTCCACCGAATCGATACCGATGGTGTAATCCGTCATGGGATTATCGGCCGGATCTAGGTGCCATACCTCGTAGAGTTTCTTGCCCAGTTGTTGTGCGTAGAGATCATGCGCGGCGAGGTCCAGGGCGCACAGCGCGAACATATTGTTTTTGAGCCGCGGGAACATTTCATCCCAGAAATCTTCCGGCGTATCGAGGGTATAGCTTTCTATGAAGGACCGATGGGCATTGAGGGCGTCCATCAGCATCGGGACGGTAATATTGTAATAGGAATTGTCGGCTGTTTCACCCAGTCCGCTGAACCCGTTTTGCGAGAGTTTCGCAACGAGGAGCGGCTGTACGTCTTTACTTTTACGGGAGATGGTAAAAGTATGCCGGAATTTGTTCAAAGGGATATAATGTCAATTCCATAGGCTAAATATACGTCGGAAAGTTTCATTTTCTTAGTGAAATGAAAGGGTTTGAATGAATCGGTAATTGAGATGTACGGGCGGGTTAAATTGTCTTGTATGTGGATGTATAAATCAGTTCGCGTTGATCCGGTCAAAATAGCTTGCAACAGCTGTAAAGCGGGATTTCATGCGCTTGGGTTATATGCGGGAGACAGAAACACAACGCCATCGTGTCTAACCAGCTTACATCAATCAGCTCCTTATCCGTTTTATCATTTTCAGTAAATGGCGGAAGCCGAAAGTTTTAGGCGTGCGTTGGAGGCGCCAGGAGACAACAGCCCGAACCTGCCAGCAAAGTAGTTGAGCCCGAATCAGAACTATGCAAAATGAAGAACCACGAGTAAGAGGCCTACCGCTCAGACCTGCCGGCCGGCGTCGTGGATGAGGCGGAGCATCCTGGTGCGGAGGGTTGTTGCTTCCAGCAGGGACTCCAGGGTAAGCGGCATCCGGTATCGCCAATACCAGGGCTGAATGGCCGGCACATTGATGCGTTCGGCTGAGGGATCTTCTGAATGTGGGAGTGAATCATCCAGCGAGAGCCAGTCCTGCAGCTGCAGGATACACCACATCGCAGGCGAAAGGAGCTGCCTGCGGATGGCGGGCTCCGTGTCTCCGGGAACCTCGCTGCGCAGAGTGCTCATGTCATGTGTGGATGGCGTTACGACGGATAGATAAGAAGCATCTGCCGGCGTTCTTCCGGGATATCGGGGCATTCGGTCTACTTCCAGGCCCAGGATGCCCAGTCCTGTCATCACTTCCGGTACGCTGTGGGGTATCAGCCCTAAGTCTTCACCGCAGACGAGCATATCGGTTGCGTTGGTCAGCACTGGTAATTTGCGCATGGCGGATTCCCGCCAAAGGGTGTCGTGCCGGTGGAAGAAGAAGTTGTCCGAGATACGGCGGAGCGTTTGTTGTTCTGCTTCAGGTAATGATCGGTACGACAAGGTATCCATCATATTAAACCGGGGATGGTACTTCCCTTCTTCCGGCTCCAGGAAAAGCACGTTGGCCGCCAGTTGCCGGAGGCTTGCAACGACAGCCGCCGCTTCCCCGGGGCATGCTGCAGCTTTTTCAGCCGGAAGAAGCCGGGGATTGTGGTTCGAGGTAAACGGATCTCACCCTGTCCGCGTCATTTCCAAAGAGGATGGTTATAACGGCGTCGGTGATATAGGGCCGGCAATATCTTTCGCGGGAGAAAGGGATTCCTGCGGAAGTGAGCTCGGTTTCCGTCAGGGGTATGGAGGGATGAAAATAGCCCAGCAGTGCGCTTGCGGCGTTGCGGGGTACCTGCCACAGGCGGAAGAAACCCAGTACGTGGTCTATCCGGAAAGCGGAGAAGTACTGCGCCATGTGTTGCAGGCGTTTTCGCCACCATTGGTATCCATCGGCTTCCATGCGCTCCCAGTTGTAGGCGGGGAATCCCCAGTTCTGGCCTTCGGCCGCAAACTCATCAGGGGAGCGCCGGCCTGGACGCTGGTATCGAACAGCTCGGGGCGTTCCAGTACATCTGCCGAATGGAGGTACATGCCGATAGGAAGGTCTCCCTTCAATGCGATTCCCTTAGATTGTAACCGTGCCACTGCAGCGGACAATTGCCGGTGTAAATGATACTGCACGAATCCATAATACCCACGATCCTCCACGCCATCCCGGCGACAACAGAACGCAGCATAGGCCGGTAGCCAATGTTGCTGTGCCGTTTCCCATTGCAGGTAAGCCGCGTCTGGTTCGAAAGAGCGATAAAAGCCGCGCAGGGCAGATTCCTTGGCCGCCAGCGTTGCTTCATATTCCATGTCCGGCAGATCGAGTTTCTTTTGCAATGCGGCATAATCCTTTACTTTCCCGACAGATGGCAAATGGATATAAATCGGGTGCAGGGCAAAGGCGGAGACGGCGGCATAGGGATACGAATCCTGCCAGGTGCGGCTCCGGTAGTATCATTGACGGGCAGGAGTTGCAACAACCTGATCCCGGTTGCCGCGGCCCATTCGCCTAATAAGGGCAAATCGGCAAACTCTCCGCAGCCCAGGCTCTTGCCCGACCTAAGAGAAAACACCGGAACTGCGACACCTGCGCCTCTCCAGTTGGCACGCGGAAACCTTGCAAAACCATCATCAATGACGGCGATACCTGCAGTCAGGAGCGTTCGGTTCTCACCCGTTTCCCATTCCCAATTATCTTCCGCTCCCGAGATGCAATATTTATACGCGATAGCCGTGTTTTCCGGCAATAATACTTCCGTCGCAAAAACACCGTTTTCCTGGCGTTTCATTGGCAGTGCGAAATCGGGCGCCCAACTGCCCAGGGCATTTATATTGCCGGCAAGCCATACCTTACTATCGGGTGGCAGCAATGGCACCCTGACAGCAAACCGGTGCACGAGGCCACCCTCATCATTCACTGCAACTTCTGCTTGATTTTCTTCCACCTGATGACGGGCGAAAAAACATCGCGGAACGGCGCTTTCATCCAGGCTTCCTCTACGGCGCCCGGCCATTGAAAGGTATCATAAATCGAAAGTGAGCCGGTCCCTACAGGCAATCGTCTTCCCGCCATACCGTTTCCGGCCATACGCCTTTAGACTCCACGGCATATCTGTACCGGATAACATCCCCTTCCCAATCGATCGTGCACGCCCATGTTTGCGGATCGGCATATTCCATGACCTGGCAGTCTCCACTTTCCAGGAGGAGCACCAGGCGCTGCCCCATGTGGAGGCAAAACGGACATATATGCGAAGGGTCATGCCCGGAAATTACAAAAATACCCGCATTCCTATCGGGGCCAGTGCGTCCGCTCCCGTGGCAGGAAGAAGCCCAGCATGCAATTAGGATTGCGGATGCAGATCTGGACATGGGTCTTGTCATAAATGCCTGCGCCTTCATAAATGGGTTTTCCTTCTACAAAGACGCCACGTACCGAGTCGTATGGCGGTTTCCCATTCACTTTCCGGTTTCTATGAAGGTTTTCCAACACACTGCAATCGAGATTGCGTAACCGCAGATCGCTTGAATTTAAAATATTCTTGTTGGCAGGATTTATGTTGTCCGTTTCGAACCTTTGGAGCGCCCAATCTTCATGCGCCATCCTTACCGTTTCCAGACCTTTGGTACCTAGCAAATCCAGACAATTGCCTAAATTCAACACAGCCCCTAATACCGCTGGATGCCGGAATGGAGGCTTTCCGGGTCGGTTTCGGGCAAAATCCATCGCACGCTCATAATTGCTCATCCAGAAATAAATACCATGCCCTAACCAATCGTAGTCGTTTTTACTTTCAAACAATGTCGTATTTCCGCTAAGGATAGCATCTCTGACATCTCTTTCACATCCATGAAAACCAAGCACAAGGCCCGGTTCCGTGGAACATAACATTTTAGGCTTCACAAACAATGTTTTAACAAAATTCCCTAATTTATTCTTCTTCTTTAGTTTCGCTGGACTGCGGATAAAATGGACCAGTCTTCAGCGCTTCCGTTAACCAATCCCGCAATTTCTTCCTGATTTTTCTTGCGTTCACGGGGTCAAAATCTTCGCTTTCAGTGTATTCCTTCAATCTCCGCCTGTTGGCCAACCTTCCTTCACGCGACTTCACTATCTCTTCAGGCGTCATTTTTCTGAATGGCAATCCTGTATACCAATATTCTTTATACTGCCTGGCATACTTACGGTCTTTAATCAAAAGCCTGAGCTCTTCCATATACACAGCACGCATCCCTTTGTCATTGTCATCATCGTAAAACATAACTTATCCGTTTTAAATTGTTATACAATACAGTCAAGACCGCGACTGCTGACAGCCACGATCAAATGATTTTACAATCAGCCACTACAGCTAATTCCAATAATGTAATGCCGGGAAGGTTTTTAACAGTTTGCTACGAAGTGAAGAATGCGAATCGCAGGGTTGCAATATAATCCGTTTTGCAACACAAACTTTTTCCAGCGACAATTTTGTGAAATAAAAACTGCGGAAATTTCGTTTTGGGAATATGTTCCGTTATCTTTTCCTATACGCCCTCCTGTCTGCCGCGTGCTCCAAACGCCCCGCGACAACAAGCCCGCCGGGCTAAGCGAGCACATTGTCATTCCATCGGCGACCAACCCTGCTATTAATACTTTCAACGCCCCCATTATGCATATGTGGTACCGGATGATAAACGCAAAATCAACTGCTCATCTTCCTCCCGGGAACCGGAGGCGAACCTAAAAACTATAAAAATTCATACAACTGGCAGCCGCGAAAGGCTACCACGCCATCGGGCTCATGTACCCGAACGAGCCGGCCGTCAACCAGGTATGCGCTACCTCTGGTGATATAACGGCCCATTCGCGCTTTCGCCTGGAGATCATTGATGGTATTGACAGGCATCCCGGCGTAAGCGTTAATCCCGCTAATTCTATCTTACAACGGCTGACGGCAGTGCTGCAATATCTCCATCAAACATACCCTGACGAAAACTGGGGCCAATATCTCAAAGACGGCCAACCTGCATGGGAAAAGCTCCTCACCGCCGGGCACTCCCGGGGCGCAGGGCACGCAGGTGTCATGGGAAAACATTACCCCCTCAACCGCGTAATCCTCTTTTCAGGCATGGATTTTCTCTCCAACGGGCAAATTCCCGATTGGGTGCAAAACACCACCCGCAGCAATATCTATTACGCACTCCATCACGAAAAAGATGAGCTCCTTGATATTGACATAGTAAAGTCTGGCTGGATCAGCCTGGGCATGGGCGCTCCCACATCTGCAGACCAACCCCTTGCATCCGGCGCCAGGGCATTGATCACGCAAGCGAACCCGTTGTTGCCCCTGGCGGGAAAGTTCCATAACATGACTGCTGTGGACGTATATGCTCCCGTTTCCATTACAGAAAACGCCTGGGTACATCTCCTGCAATAAAACACTATGCATTAAAAAGCCCGGGCGCTTGCGCATCCGGGCTTTTTTCGTTATTCGTAGTGATTCCTATTTCACTTCTTCAAATTCCGCGTCGGTAACAGTGTCGCCATTCGCGCCCTGCTGACCGCCTTGCTGCTGCTGGCCACCCTGCTCAGGACCGCCATTGGCGCCGCCCTGTGCCTGGGAAGCTTTGTACATCTCTTCGGAAGCGGCTGTCCAGGCTGTATTCAGCTCGTTGGATGCTGCTTCGATCTGAGCGATGTCCTGGGTCTTTTGCGCTTCACGCAGTTTCTCCAGTGCGGCTTCGATGGGTGCTTTTTGTCGGCCGGGATCTTGTCGCCGTATTCCTTCAGCTGCTTTTCGGTCTGGAAGATCAGGCTGTCTGCCTGGTTGATCTTCTCGATCTTTTCGCGCGCTGCCTTGTCTTCCGCTTCGTTGGCCTTAGCCTCGGCTTTCATCTTTTCGATCTCTTCTTTATTGAGGCCACTGCCGGCTTCGATACGGATGTTCTGAGATTTGCCGGTGCCCTGGTCTTTCGCGGTTACGTGCAGGATACCGTTGGCGTCGATGTCGAACACCACTTCGATCTTGGGCACGCCACGGGGAGCGGGCGGGATATCGTTGAGGATGAAGCGGCCCAGCGTTCTGTTCTGGCTGGCCATGGGGCGCTCGCCTTGCAGTACGTGGATCTCTACGCTCGGCTGGCTGTCAGCCGCGGTAGAAAACACTTCGCTCTTTTTAGTGGGGATGGTCGTGTTGGATTCGATCAGCTTGGTCATTACGCCGCCCATGGTCTCGATACCGAGAGAGAGGGGGTTACGTCCAGCAGCAGTACGTCTTTCACCTCGCCGGTGAGAACGCCGCCCTGGATAGCTGCACCTACTGCCACCACTTCGTCGGGGTTTACACCCCTGTTCGGTTTTTTACCGAAGAATTTCTCTACTACTTCCTGGATCCGGGGATACGGGTAGAACCGCCTACGAGGATCACTTCGTCGATTTTGCTGATCTCGATACCTGCGTCGGCCAGTGCTTTGCGGCAAGGCTCCAGGGTTCTTTCCACCAGGGTGTCGCTCAGTTGCTCGAATTTAGCGCGGGTGAGTTTCTTCACCAGGTGCTTGGGAACGCCGTCCACCGCGGTGATGTAAGGCAGGTTGATCTCGGTCTCCTGGGAAGAAGACAGTTCGATCTTGGCTTTTTCAGCGGCTTCTTTCAAACGCTGCCATGCCATGGGATCCTTATGCAGGTCTACGGCTTCGTCTTTCTTAAAATCGTCTGCCAGCCAGTCCATGATCACTTTATCGAAGTCGTCGCCACCCAGGTGCGTGTCACCGTTGGTAGATTTTACTTCGAATACGCCGTCGCCCAGTTCGAGGATGGATACGTCGAAGGTACCACCACCGAGGTCGAACACAGCGATCATGCTGTCCTGGTGTTTTTATCCATACCGTATGCCAGTGCGGCAGCGGTCGGTTCGTTGATGATGCGGCGAACCGTCAGGCCCGCGATCTCTCCGGCTTCTTTGGTGGCCTGACGCTGAGCGTCATTGAAGTAAGCGGGAACGGTGATAACCGCTTCGGTTACTTCCTGACCGAGGTAATCTTCGGCGGTTTTCTTCATTTTCTGAAGGATCATAGCCGAGATCTCCTGGGAGTATACAGCCTGCCGTCTATATCGATGCGGGTAGTGTTGTTGTCGCCTTTACCACTTTGTAGCTCACGTGGCTCAGTTCATTGGATACCTCGTCAAAATGACGGCCCATGAAACGTTTTACCGACATGATGGTGTTAACGGGATTGGTGATCGCCTGGCGTTTAGCGGGATCGCCCACTTTTCTTTCTCCGTTCTTTAAAAAAGCAACAACGGAAGGGGTGGTACGGCGCCCTTCGTCATTTGCGATAACTACCGGTTCGTTGCCTTCCATAACAGCAACGCAAGAGTTGGTAGTTCCTAAGTCAATACCTATGATTTTTCCCATAATGATAATATTCTCCTTTGTGAAACAGTGTATCCCGGCGGACCGGGCTTGTCATGTCTGGTCAATGATTATGCCAACGGCAGGCAGTCTGAAAATATGTCAGTTTCCGTCCAACAGCTTTGTATATAGAATAAAAAGATGTCTTCTATTATAGAACACAGTGGTCTGTTTTTTGTTTTCAAATACGTACACAACCGACATTCATATGAAAAAACCATGTTACGGTGGGTCATTTGTGCCATGACCGCCTCACCCCTGCTCACTGTTGCCCAAACGCCCGACCCCGCCCCCAACCAGCACAGCAGCCTCTTCGGCGGCGGCGGCCTGAACTACAGGACCTTCTCCTCGGCATTAACGGCGGTATCACCGCCCCATCGGTGCTCATCGGCGGCAGCAATGATTTCACCAAATCACTGATCAGCTATGGCTATGGCGCATATGCCAAATGGCAGCTCCTCCATTTCTTCGCGCTACGGGCCGATTATATGGGCGGCCGGCTGAAAGGCGACCAGAGCCGCGAGCTCGGTAACGGCGCTAACCCCAACCGCGCCTACGAATCCTTCGAGACCCGCCTTAAATGGACCGCCAGCCTCAGCGGCGTTTTCAACTTCGGGACCATCAACTGGGCCTACCGCAAACCCTCGCCCAGTTCTACGCCTCCGTGGGCGGCGGCCTGGCGGGATATAGCCCCGGGTAACGCCTGCCAACGGCACCGAAATGGAATATAAGACAGACGGTAATATTAAGGAACTCATCATCCCCGTAGGCGCGGGCATTAAATTCCGCCTGAACGACTTCCTGAACCTCGACCTCGGCTACACCATGAACTTTGTGGACGGCGATAATCTCGACGGGTATAATTACGGTCCTTCCAAAGACCGTTTTCCTACGGTTACGCCGGGCTGGAATTTGCCCTCGGAGCTCGTACCAAGCCCCAGCTCCAGTGGCACAACGCCCCCGCCGTCATGTACGACGACCTCGCGGCCCAGCGCGACCAGCTGCGCCTGGAACTGGAAGCCGAAAAGAACAATAACGCCAAACTGGCCGCCGATGTGGCGAAACTGCAGGCCGACAGCGATGGCGACGGCGTATCCGATGTATTCGACAAATGCCCGAATACCCCTTCGGGCGAGAAGGTAGACGGTTCAGGCTGCCCGCTGCCCAAACCCGATACGGCTAAACCCGGCCCGGTTCAGGTGATCATTACCGACGATGACCGCCGCCTGGTGAAGAACGCCATCGACAACCTCGAGTTCGAAACCGGCAAATCCAATATCAGGGCCAAATCCTACGCATCGCTGAACGAAGTGGCGGCGCTGCTTATCCGGAAGAACCTTAGCCTCAAACTGGCAGGCCATACCGACAACACCGGTAACCGTGCGCTGAACATGCGCCTGTCGAAAGACCGTGCTGAATCAGTGAAGTCTTACCTGGTATCCAAAGGCGTGAACCCCAGCCGCATAGAAGCGACTGGCTACGGACAAGACCAACCCATCGCCACCAATAAGACCGCCGCGGGCAGACAACAGAACCGCCGCGTGGAATTCACTATCTATTAAACTGATATTCAATAACATTCAAAGGGACGGGCGCCATAGGGCTCCCGTCCCTTTCTTTTGCCCGTTATCATACCTCCCCAGCCTTCGGCATACATTTTGTTAAAACAACCCTGCCAACTTTAACATATGATGAAAAAATCCATTTTCTTATTCCTGACTGTATCCCTTTTTAGCGTAGCAGCACAAGCACAACAAGTTATTTTCGGTGTAAAGGGCGGTTTAAACGTCGCCAAGCTGACGGACGTCGACCGCAGCAACACCAGGGCCTCCATCCACATCGGCGGTTTCGCGCGGGTGGGCCTCAACGAGCAATGGAGCATCCAACCCGAGCTGGTGTATTCCGGCCAGGGTTATGTTGCCGATCCTCCTATCCTCGACAACTACACGGTAGCAGTCAACTACATCAACCTGCCCATCATGGCGCAGTATCACATCATCCCCGAATTCTACGTAGAGGCTGGTCCACAGCTGGGCTTCAGGGTAGCCGCCAAAGTGAAAGACGACGGCAATACCTATGACATCGGCGACGGATATAAAGGCGTTGATTTCGGCCTGGATTCGGCCTCGGGTATGACTTCGACTTCGGACTGGGACTGGGCGCTCGGTATAACTTCGGCCTCAGCAGCGCTACAGACACCGACGACAGGCACGCGAATTCCGTGGCGCAGTTCTCGGTATCTTACCGCTTCGGTAACTTCCGGCTCAAAAAATAATCAAGGCATTAGCCTATAAAACCCACAGCAGCGCGCCGCAAGGCCGCTGCTCTTTTTTTTTGCCCTTCTGAACCGTTACCTTTGCCCTCTACCATCTTCTAAGACAATATTCATGAGCGTAGTTGCTTCCATCAAACAGGCCGCGGCAGCGGCGGTACAGGCGCTGTACCAGCAGCCTTTCACCGCGGCGGACGTGTCCGTCAACACCACCAAGCCCGAATTCGAGGGCGAGTATACCATCGTTGTATTCCCTTTTACAAAGTTCAGCCGGCAAAAACCGGAAGAAACCGCACAAAATATCGGTGCATGGCTGGCGGAAAACCACCCCGGCCTGGTTGCAGGCTTCAATGTGGTGAAAGGATTCCTCAACCTCTCCATTCACGACGCTTTCTGGACGGCCTTCGTGCAGCAGGCGCACCATAATGCCAACATAGGCCAGCAGCCCGCCAACGGCAAAAGGTGATGGTGGAATACTCCTCCCCCAATACCAATAAACCCCTCCACCTGGGGCATCTCCGCAACAACTTCCTCGGATTCTCCGTTTCCGAGATCCTCAAAGCCAACGGCTACGAAGTGATCAAGGCGAACCTGGTGAACGACCGCGGTATCCATATCTGCAAGTCCATGCTCGCCTGGCAGCTTTTTGCCCATGGCGACACCCCGGAATCCACCGGCAAAAAGGCGACCACCTCGTAGGCGACTACTACGTTCACTTCGAATCCATCCTCCGCGACCAGGCCGAGCCCATCATCTCCCGGGTGCTGGAAGGCAACTTCAGCGACTTCGAAGGCGAACAACTGGAACGCATCACCAAACTGCATACTGCCCTACATAAGCCCGAAGTACAGAACGATGCGGAGAAATCCGGCAAAATAAAAGACGAGATCAAGGAACTCTCCCGCAACCGCACCGAGATCATGCAACAAGCCAAGATCATGCTGCAACAGTGGGAAGCCGGCAACCCGGAAGTCCGCGCCCTGTGGCAGACCATGAACAGCTGGGTGTACGAAGGCTTCGAGAAGACTTACAAACGCCTCGGCATCGACTTCGACAAAATGTACTTCGAAAGCAACACCTACCTGCTGGGGAAAGACGTAGTCGAAGAAGGCCTCCGCAAAGGCGTGTTCTTCAAAAAAGCCGATAACTCCGTATGGATCGACCTCACCGCAGACGGGCTCGACGAAAAGCTCGTGCTCCGCGGAGACGGTACCTCCGTTTATATCACGCAGGACATCGGCACGGCCCGCCTCAAATACGACGACTACCAGATGGACGAAAGCGTATACGTGGTGGCAGACGAGCAGAACTATCACTTTAAGGTGCTGAAGCTCATCATGCAGAAGCTCGGCGAGCCTTCTGCAGACGGCATCGCCCACCTCTCCTATGGCATGGTGGAACTCCCGCACGGCCGTATGAAAAGCCGCGAAGGCACCGTGGTAGACGCAGATGATTTAGTAGAAGAAATGGTATCCACCGCCGCCAGATACACCGAAGAACTCGGTAAGGTGAAAGACTTCTCCGAAGAAGAGCTCCGCGAGCTCTACGAGACCATCGGTCTCGGTGCAATGAAGTTCTTCCTCCTGAAAGTAGACCCGAAAAAGAAAATGGTATTTAACCCGGAAGAGTCTATCGACATTCATGGCTTTACCGGTCCGTTCATTCAATACAGCTACGCCCGTATCCGGTCTATCCTGCGCGAGTTTTCCGCGGAAGACCTGGCGGCCCTGTCCAGCTACAGCCATACTGATACGCTGTTGCCCATGGAAAAGGAGCTCATCAAGATCAACGAACAGTTCGGTGAAACGCTGGCGGAAGCCGGCCGTGACATGAGCCCCTCTGTGATCGCGAACTATGCCTTCCTCCTGGCACAGACCTTCAACTCCTTCTACGCGAAGAAAGAAGCGGGTAAATATATTTACTCCGTCCGTGACGCTGAAAACGAAGACAAGCGCAAGCTGCGCCTGCAGATCGCGTCCCTCACGAGCAATACCATCCGCCAGGCCATGAAGTTCCTGGGCATCCGGGTACCTGAAAGAATGTAGGAAATATACTGACGAAATGTCAATGACGCCTGTCATTGACATTTCGTTCAGCCGTTTCTGTAATTAATGTAACTGCAGCGCCTGGTCGCAGATTTGTTGCCCCTTCACTACTTCTCCTGAACAGATATAGGATTTCCCGAGCATGAACATTGCAAAAGCGTTTTGCGGCTGGAGCACGAGTATACGGTTCCATTGCATGGCGGCTTCCACGTAGCTTTGCTTTTTAAAGTAGGCATGGGCGAGGTGTTGCATAATGCGGATGTCTGAGTTCCGCAGCTGGAGCGCTTTTTCAGGTTGGAAATGGCGTCGTCGTAGGCGGCCTGTTGCAGGTAGGCCACACCCAGGTTTACATAAAGATCCGCATCGCCGGAAGCTCCGTACCTGGCTGCCATTTCAAATGCGCCGGCGGCGTTTTTGTAGTTTTCCATGTTAAAATGCATCATTCCTGATTCCAAATATAAATCCGCAGACATACTGTCTGCCTTCAGTGCTTCTTCGTAAATTCTAAGGGCGAAGGCGTAATTTTCTTCCTGCGCATATAACCGGGCCAGTCTCCGGCAGAGGGAGGGCTCGCAGGGCTCGTCCTTCAGCGAGGCTTCCAGCGCCCGTATGGCTTCGGCGGGCTGATCGAGCGCGGCGTAACAATTACCGATAATCGCGTCCATCCTCGGCGCCCCTTGTTCCTGCGCGCGCCTGGCCCAGGTGAGCGCGTCTTCCCACGATTGCTGCTCGAAACACACTTCCGCGAGGCCTGCCAGGCCGAGGGCTCCTCCGGCACTTCCTTCAGCAAAGCCAGGTACCGCTGCCGCGCCAGCTCACGCTCCTGCCGCAGCCGGTGTAACACCGCCAGTTGCAGGTACGGCTGCGCGTACTTCCGGTTGGCCCCTATGGCGTCGGTAAAGCATTGCTCCGCTTCATCGAGCCGGCCTTCCAGCATGCAGCGTTCTCCTTTCCTGAATAATTCGGTAGCACGGTCGCGGCCGGGTGGCGGGACCGATGCGGCCACAGGCAGAAACGCCGGGCCGCTTAGGCATAGGATAAGGATACAGCGGTATAGGAACATGGTTCAAGGTGCTTAGGCACTGAACCAAATATATATAATTTATTTCATACTATTAGCAGAAAATGACAAAGGCATCAGGTCTGCACTGTCTGTCACAACGATCACCTGCCCGGAGAGGCCGGCAAGGATTAGGCGGATGGGGCGCTGGTAGCGGGCCTGGTATTCCATAAGCGTCTGCCGGCAAATGCCGCAGGGGGCGATGGGGGCCACGGAGGGCGCAAGCTCGTTGTCATAACTAACGGCAATTGCCAGCACTGGTACATTCGGATGAAGACCGGAAGCGACGGACAGCACCGTCCTTTCCGCACAGATCCCCACGGGATAGCTGGCGTTTTCCTGGTTGGTGCCCGTCAGCACCTCCCCGTTTTCCAACAGGGCGGCAGCCCCTACCCTGAACCGGGAATAAGGCGCGTAGGCATCCCGCGTGGCGGTACGGGCCTGGCGGAGCAGGGCCGCGTCTGCTGCCGGGAGGGCTGCTATGTCCGGGTAGGTATCGAATTCTATCGTGTGCCGGGTTTTTGTTTCCATGGATGGGCGTTTATATAAAGAAGGCAGTCGCGCTGCCGTCTCCGAAAGTACATTTTTTCCGGTTGACGCTGGCGCGACTGCCTTTTTTGAACTTATTGTGTCGTTATTCGTTATTTGATGGTGCGGAACAGGCGGCTCCAGCGGATGCCGTTCTTTCCATAGCTCATCCAGATCATCCAGGCCTTGCCGACGATATGATCCTCCGGGACGAAGCCCCAGAATCGGGAGTCGAGAGAGCGGTGGCGGTTGTCGCCCATCATCCAGTAATAATCCATTTTGAAGGTGTAGGAAGTAGCGGGCTGACCATTGATGACAAACTGGTTCGGGCCTTTCTCTTCGAGCTTGTTGCCTTCATACACTGCGATAATGCGGCGGTACAGCTCGATGGAGTTACTATCCAGCTGAACGGTGGCGCCTTTCTTAGGAATGTAGATAGGACCGAAGTTATCGATAGAGTAATGGAATTTGGAAGTGTCATGCGGCCAAACGTCATTGTTCGGTTCATAGGTGTAAGGCGTAACAGCAGTAACGGCTTCGCCGAGGTTCTCTACGGCTTTAGACTCGGAAGGCGTCATGTTGAGCACGTTTCCGGCCGGTACGTCATCGATGCCCAGTTCTTCCAGGCGCATCGGGTTGAGGGAGCTGCCGTCGCGGGTTTGAACGGTATAGAAGCTCGCCCGCGGGAGGCGGATTCTCCGGAACGCCGTTTACGACAACGATGCCGTCGCGGATAGCCAGGCTGTCGCCCGGGATGCCTACACAACGTTTGATATAGTTTTCGCGTTTATCTACAGGCCGGGAGATGACATGATATGTGTTCCAGACGAAATCGCGGCCGTTCTTGCGCACTTCGTCGGAGTAAAACCGCTCTCCTGGATCTCCAGGGCCACGGTGTCGCCTTCGGGGAAGTTGAAGACCACCACATCGTTGCGCTTCAGGTCGCTGAAGCCGGGCAGACGGCGGTACTTCCAATGTACTGCTTCAGAATATGCCTTGGTAAATTTCGTGAACGGGAGCGTATGATGGGTAAAGGGAACAGCCAGCGGTGTCATGGGAATGCGCGGGCCGTAGCTAACTTTACTTACGAAGAGAAAGTCGTTGACCAAAAGCGTCTTCTCCATAGACGGCGTAGGGATAGTGTAGGCTTCGAAAATGAAGGTACGGATCAACGTGGCCGCGATAATGGCGAAGATGGCCGCATCCAGCCACTCCCGCACGGCGGACTTCTTTTTCTTCGGCTGGCCGTCCTTCTTCTTCCAAAATACCAGATTCATGCTGTGTGTTTTAGTTTATTTTATCAACAAATATAATATTCTGTTAATTGTCAGCTGTTTTTTCTGAAGATAAAGTTTTCTTAAAAAATACCACGTAAGTTTCGGACGAAAACAGCGGTTGAACCACTTTATTTCTATTTTTGTTTAATTCTATATCCAGAACCTTGAACAGCTTTACGATAAAAGACATTGAAAGCCTCACCGGCATCAAGGCGCACACCATTCGCATATGGGAACAGCGCTACAATGTGCTTCGTCCCAAGCGCAAAGACACGAACCATCGCGTCTATGACAACGGCGACCTGAAGCACATTATGCGTATTGCCTATCTCTACAGGCATGGATACAAGATTTCGAAGATCGTGGGGATGACGGAGGAAGAGATCAAGCAACTATCGCTGGAAGAGACAGGGCATAAGGGCAGCCACCTGCACCAGGTCTACATCAACCAGCTCGTGGAAGCCATGATCGACTTCGACCAGATACGTTTCGAGAAGATCTTCCACAACGTATTGCTCCGCATGGGCTTCGAGCAATGCATCCTCAAAGTGATCTACCCCTACCTCGAACGCATCGGCCTGCTCTGGCTGGTAGATTGCGTAATTCCGGCACAGGAGCACTTCGCCACTAACATCATCCGCAAGAAGCTGATGGTCGCCATCGACGGGCTGGACATTCCCCAGAACCCTGCCGAATGCTTCATGGTCTTTCTTCCGGAAGGCGAATGGCATGAGATCCCGCTTCTTTTCATGCATTATCTCCTCAAGAAGAATGGTTGTACGGTGGTGAACTTCGGCGCCAATGTGCCGCTGGAGGATCTCTGCTTTTATACCGACCGCAAGCAGGTAGACCATATCTACACGCATATCATCACCAACTTCCCCAGCGCGCGCTCGATAATTTCGTAAAGGATCTCGGCCGCCTGTTCCCGGCATACCCGTCACCATCTCCGGACCGCAGATCGCACGCATTTCCGTGCCCCTTCCCGATAACGTGAAAACGCTGCTCTCGATGGACGAGGTGCTGCAATATGCCCGCCGCAAGCCGGTATCTGCTTCCTAGCGGTTTACATCAGGCTTTTCTCCAGTATGTAACTGATTTCTTCCGCACGGTTCATGATCATGAAATGACCACCGTTAATGATCGTGTGCGTAGGTGCAACGTAGCGCCGCGGGAACGGCCTGTCGCTGGTGCCATGGATATGTACGACGCCGGGAGGCGTCCAGTCGTTATTCCATTGCAGGATGGCGTTAAGCGCCCATCGCATATAGCGGAGATCCTTTTTACCGAGGTAATCGTCCAGCAGCCGGCGCTCCGCTTCGCTGCCGCATTGCATGAAGAGCTGGACGATGAACCGGCGGTTGGTGAACAGCAGCCTGTCAGGCAGGCGGTGCAGCACTTTCCGCGCAAAGCCATTATAATATGGCGGCATTTCCTGACGGCCCTTCACGCTGGAAATAAGTACCACCTGCCTCACCGGTATCTGCCGGGCGATCTCTATGCTCATCATGCCGCCGAAAGACAATCCGACCAGGATGGGTTCCGGATGGAGTATCCTCCGGGCCATGCGCCCCGCGTATTCAGCGATGGGCTCTTCGGCATTGAGGGGGTGATCCAGGGCAGATAATGCACTTCACAGTCGGCCGGGAATACGAGCCGTTCGAACACACGTTCGTCGGCCCCCAGGCCGCTGATTAGGTAAATGTGCCTTTACTCATCCCCGCCGGCGGTTTTGCGGATGTCGTAACGTTCCATCTTGTTGTAGAGATGGCTCCGCTGGATGTCCAGCGCCTGTGCGGTTTTCGTTACGTTCCATCCGTTCTTTTGCAACATGAATTCGATGAATATCTTTTCCACTTCGTCGCGAAAGTCGTGCAGCCTGGTCAGCACGAGGAGCTCATCATTCAGGTAGTGGCTTTTTTTTTTGTCGTGATTGGGCACCACGTAATTCTCCACATCGTCTGCCGTGATGGTTTTGCCGGAGAGGATCACAGTCTTTCCACCACGTTGCGCAGTTCGCGGATGTTGCCCGTCCACTGGTGGTTCTTCAGTGCCGTCATCGCCTCTTTATCCGCCGTTTTCTTCGGCATGCCATATTCTGCGCATACGCTTTCCAGGAAGTGCTCTACGAGCAGTGGCACGTCATCGCGGCGGTCGTTCAGTGAAGGCACGTGTATGAGGATAACGCTGAGGCGGTGGTAGAGGTCGAGGCGGAAGTTCTTGTCTTCCACTTCGCGGAGCAGGTCCTTATTGGTTGCCGCCACCACGCGAACGTCCACGCTGATCTCCTTATCTCCTCCTACCCTGGTGATCTTGCCTTCCTGCAGTGCGCGGAGCACTTTGGCCTGGCGCTGAGGCTCATATCTCCGATCTCGTCGAGGAAAAGCGTTCCGCCGCTGGCTTGTTCGAACTTGCCGATGCGTTGCTTCACGGCAGATGTGAACGAGCCTTTCTCGTGGCCGAACAGTTCGGACTCGATGAGCTCCGAGGGGATGGCGGCGCAGTTCACTTCCACCAGCGGGCCGTTAGCGCGGTTGCTGTACGCATGTATCCAGCGGGCTACGAGCTCCTTGCCCGCGCCGTTTTCTCCGGTTACGAGCACGCGTGCGTCTGTAGGCGCTACTTTGAGGATGGTTTCCTTGATCTTCACGATGGGCGAAGATTCGCCGATCATATCGGGCGTTTTATTCACCTTTTGCGCAGCGTCTTGGTTTCCGCCACCAGGGTGGTTTTGTCGAGCGCGTTGCGGAGGGTGATGAGGAGGCGGTTGAGGTCGGGAGGTTTGGAGATGTAGTCGTAGGCGCCTTTCTTCACCGCGTCTACGGCGGTGTCGATGTTGCCGTGGCCGGACACCATGATGATGGGCACGTCGCCGTTGATCTCGCGGGCTTTCTCCAGGAACTCGAGGCCGTCCATCTTCGGCATTTTGATATCGCACAGCACGGCGTCGTAGGTCTTGGCCTGGAACATCTTGAAGCCTTCGGCCCCGTCTGCGGCTTCGTCGATTTTATACCCTTCGTAGCTGAGGATTTCGCTAAGCGTTTTGCGGATGCTCTTTTCGTCGTCGATGATCAGTATGTTGGCCATAGATTGTCTATTATTTCAAACAGTGCAAAAATAAAGGAAAACGGCTGATGTAGCACAATTCACTTACTTAATACGGCAGCGAAATAAAAAAATATCCGTGGACGGGGTTTTAGGCAAATAAAGTCTACCAATCTTGTCGGTTTTATCTGTAAATTTAGCCCGACACAGGTAACTATACGTTATGATGCACCAACTACTCGAATTACTCAAACAGCGGCATGCTGCGGCTGGCGCTGTGCCATATCCCAGTTCTGAAGCGGTCTGGCAGTTCTGTACCGACCTGATCAACTGGCTGTTCCCGGAGCATAACGGCCGGGTGCTGGACGAGGCTGCCATAGAGCAGTATGCGGTGCGGCTGGAGACGCAGCTGAACGATCTGCTGCATCATATATCGGGGCAATTACGGAATCTCCGCAAGCGGTGAGCCGCCAGTTCATGGAGATGGTGCCGGGCATTTATGCCGATCTGACGAAGGATGCGGAAGCCATCCTCCAGGGAGACCCGCGGCCACCTGCATCTATGAGGTCATCCGGGCGTACCCTGGCTTCTTCGCCATCGCGGCTTACCGGGTGGGCCACGCGCTCCACCTGCTGGAAGTGCCCCTCCTGCCCCGCGTGATCACAGAATACGCGCATGCGCGCACGGGGGTAGACATTCACCCCGCGGCGGAGATCGCGCCGTATTTCTGTATAGACCATGGCACGGGGATCGTCATCGGTGAAACCACCGTCATCGGCCCCATGTGAAAATATACCAGGGCGTAACCCTGGGCGCCCTGAGCATCGATAAAACGATGGCCCGGGCCAAGCGCCACCCTACCATCGAAGAGGGCGTGGTGATCTATGCGGGCGCCACCATCCTGGGGGCGATACCATCATCGGCCATCACAGCGTCATCGGTGGAAACGTATGGCTCATCAAATCGGTGGACCCGCATTCCGGATTTATTACAAAGCAGACGGCAGTATAAAAGTCATTTAAAACGTATGAGCACAGTATTGATTTAGTGGGCAACACTCCCATGGTGGCCCTGCAGCGCATCCCGGAAAACCCCAACGTCACTATCTATGCCAAGCTGGAAGGCACCAACCCCGGCGGCAGCGTAAAAGACAGGGCGGCCTACGGGATGATCAAGGGCGCGCTGGACCGGGGCGAGATCCGTCCGGGTATTAAACTCATAGAAGCGACCAGCGGCAATACCGGCATTGCACTAGCCATGATCGCCAATCTTTTCAACGTGGAAATGGAGATCGTCATGCCGGAAGACGCTACCCGCGAAAGGGTGCTCACCATGGAAGCCTTCGGGGCAAAGGTTACTCTTACTCCCAAAGAGCTCAGCATGGAAGGCGCGATCGACTATGCCCATGCCCAGGTGGCCAAAGGGGCTATCATATGCTCAACCAGTTCGCCAACCCGGATAATTACGGTATGCATTACCGCACAACCGGCCCCGAGATCTGGCGCGACACTAACCACGGCGTGACCCATTTCGTGTCCGCCATGGGCACCACCGGCACCATCATGGGCGTTTCCCGCTTCCTGAAGGAAGTGAGCCCGGAAGTGCAGATCGTAGGTTGCCAGCCGACCGACGGCAGCAAGATCCCCGGCATCCGCAAATGGCCCGAAGCTTACCTGCCGAAGATATTCGAGCGGCAGCGGGTAGACCGGGTCATGGATATCTCGGAAGCAGAGGCCCGCGTCATGGCCAACCGCCTGGCGAAAGAAGAAGCGATCTTCTGCGGGATGAGCAGCGGCGGCGCCGTTGCGGCGGCCGTAAGGATCGCAAAAGAGCTCACGAGTGGCGTGATTGTTGCAATTATTTGCGACCGGGGCGACCGCTACCTGAGTACAGACCTTTTCGGACAGTAATTCCAACTTTCTATATCATCAACCATCACTCAATCCGGCCGCACCTTTTCTGGGGTGCGGCTTGCTTTTTAGTACGTTTCCCTCCTACTCCATAGAACCTTGCAAATCAACCTGATCTACACATCAAGTCCACCTCAAGTCCACATCAAGTCCACCTTTTCTCCACGGTATCTGGTATGTTCCCGTATTAACCCGGTATAGACGCAGCAGGGACGCAGCATAGTTATCCCGTACACATACCGTACGGTTCTCGTAGTAATCCCATCCTTACGCCCGGTTTGCCGACGGGAAGCGCTATTGCCCGCCCGATCACATAAGGGCATAAAAAAAGCTGCGCCCCGTGGGAGCGCAGCTGTGGTTTATGTACTCTGTAAAGTTGACGTTTACTTTTTCATATACATTACTTCCTTCACCAGTTTCACGGTACGCTCGATATCGGGGAGGTACAGTTTTACCAGGTTGGGGGCGTAGTGCATGGGGCATCCACGGCGGTGATACGGCGGATCGGTGCGTCCAGGTAGTCGAAACCTTCTTTCTGGATACGGTAAGAAATCTCGGAAGAGATGCTGGCGAAGGGCCATTGTTCTTCCACGATCACCAGGCGGTTGGTCTTTTCACGGACTCCAGGATGGTAAACCAATCGAGCGGGCGGATGGTGCGCAGGTCGATCACTTCGGCCTCGATACCTTCTTTAGCCAGCTCTTCGGCGGCGCCGAGCGCTACTTTCATCATTTTGTTGAAAGACACGATGGTTACGTCCTTACCGGCACGTTTGATATCTGCTTTACCGATGGGGATGATGTATTCTTCTTCGGGAACTTCGCCCATATCGCCATACATCTGCTCAGATTCCATGAAAACCACGGGATCTTCGTCGCGGATAGCGGCTTTGAGGAGACCTTTCGCATCGTAAGGGTTAGATACGGAGATCACTTTAAGACCGGGGATATTGGCATAATAGCTTTCAAATGCGGTGGAGTGCTGAGCGCCCAGCTGACCAGCAGAACCGTTGGCGCCGCGGAATACGATGGGGCAACCTACCTGTCCGCCGGACATAGCCAGCATCTTGGAGGCGGTGTTGAGGATCTGGTCCATGGCCAGAACTGCGAAGTTCCAGGTCATGAATTCCACTACGGGACGGAGGCCGTTCTGCGCGGCGCCAACGCCGATGGCGGTGAAACCGAGCTCAGCGATCGGGGTGTCGATTACGCGGCGGGCGCCGAATTCATCGAGCATTCCCTGGCTAACTTTATAGGCACCGTTGTACTCTGCCACTTCCTCTCCCATCAGGAACACCCGTTCGTCACGGCGCATTTCTTCCTGCATGGCTTCTCTTAAGGCTTGTCTGAAGGCTATCTGACGCATTTGATTCTTTACTATATGTTTAATGATGTTCCTTTTGAAAAGGCAGGGCAAATTTATCGTTTGTTTCCCAAAAAGCAAAGGAATTAGATTTTCTCTATAATGATCGCGCTGGCGCCACCGCCCCCGTTGCAGATCCCGGCAACGCCGAAACGGCCGCTTTGCTGCTGCAGGATGGAGGTGAGCGTTACCACGATACGGGCGCCGGAGCAGCCTATGGGGTGCCCCAGGGCCACGGCGCCGCCCCAGACGTTGAGCTTCTCGTTGGGAATGCCAGGTCTTTTCATTGGCCAGGGCCACGCATGAGAACGCCTCGTTTATTTCCACGGCGTCCATCTGACCGATATCCATTTTTGCTTTCGCCAGGGCGTTATTGACTGCCTTTACCGGTGTGGTCGTGAACCATTCCGGCGCCTGGCTGGCATCGGCGAAGCTAACGATACGCGCCAAAGGCTTCAGGCCCAGTTCCTTCACCTTTTCCCCGCTAACCAGTACCACGGCGGCGGCGCCGTCGTTGATCTTGGAAGCATTGGCGGCGGTGATGGTGCCGTCTTTCTGGAATGCGGGCTTCAGGGTAGTCATTTTATCGAAGTTCACCTTCCGGAATTCTTCGTCTTCATTTACGGTAACGGGAGATTTGCCGCCCGTGGTCACCGGAACGATCTCGCCGTTGAAATACCCTTTCTCCCAGGCTTCAGCGGCCCGTTGGTAGCTCTGTTTGGCATAGGCGTCCTGGTCTTCGCGGGAGATCTTGTACTCCGTGGCGCAGATTTCGGCGGCGTTGCCCATGTGGAAGTCTTTGTATGGGTCCCAGAGACCGTCGCGCAGGATGCCGTCGATCACGGACCCGTGGCCCAGCGGTAACCGTTGCGGGCTTTATCGAGATAATACGGGATGTTGCTCATGGATTCCATGCCGCCGGCTACAACGATGTCATTGTCGCCCAGCAGGATGCTTTGGGCCCCAGCATGATGGCTTTCATACCGGAAGCGCAAACCTTGTTTACGGTGGTGCAGGGCACGGTGTTGGGGAGCCCTGCGTAGAGGCTCGCCTGGTTGGCGGGCGCCTGGCCGATATTGGCGCTGATCACATTGCCCATATATACTTCCTGCACCTGCTCTTTTGCCACGCCGGCCCGCTCCAAAGCGGCGGCTATGACCGTAGCGCCCAAAGTAGTGGCGGGAACGGACGCCAATGCGCCGTTAAATGCCCCGATGGGGTCCTGGCTACGGATACGATAAATACTTCTTTCATAACTGATGTTCCGAATGTTTTGGTGGAATCTGACAAATATACCGATTTGTACAGCCGCCGCCAAAAGGTCCGCGTCCCGAAAAATTGCCGTAAGTTTGCCCTTGGTTCATTCCGAAAATTTTGATCTCCCAGACTACCATACAAACCATCCTCCACCGCATCGACATCATCGATGTGGTAGGCGCATTCGTAAAGCTGAAGAAAAGGGGCGCCAATTACATGGGCCTCTGCCCTTTCCATAACGAGAAATCCCCTTCCTTCACCGTTTCCGGCACCAAGGAGATCTACAAATGCTTCGGCTGCGGCAAGAGCGGCAACGCCATCAACTTCGTCATGGAGCACGAGAAGTACTCCTACGTAGAAGCCATCAGGTGGCTGGCGCAACGCTACCAGGTAGAAATAGAGGAAACGGAAGTAAGCCCCGAAGTGAAGCAGCGCCAGCAATTGGCGGACAGCCTCTTCATTATCAACAACTTCGCCCGGGATTATTTCGTTAAAACACTCTTCGAAACCGACGAAGGCCAGAACGTAGGCCTCTCCTATTTCGAAGAGCGCGGATTCAATGAAGAGATCATCCGCAAGTTCCAGCTCGGCTACGCCCTCAACCTCCGCGAAGCCTTCGTCCGCGAAGCGCAGCATAAAGGGTACAATCTGGAATACCTCCAGAAAACGGGCCTCGTTACCGTCCGCAACGATCAGCCCATCGACAACTACCGCGGCCGCGTCATCTTCCCCATTCATAACCAGAGCGGGAAAGTACTGGGCTTCGGGGCGCGCATCCTCGTCAAATCAGACAAGGCGCCCAAATACATCAACTCTCCCGAGAACGATATCTACGTCAAAAGCAAGGTGCTCTACGGCACTTACTTCGCCCGGCATGCCATCGACAAGCTCGATGAATGCCTCCTGGTAGAAGGCTATACCGACGTAATATCCCTGCACCAGGCCGGTATCGAAAACGTGGTAGCCTCTTCCGGCACTTCGCTCACTACCGACCAACTGCGGCTCATCAAGAAATACACCAACAACCTCACCATCCTGTACGACGGCGACAACGCCGGCGTAAAAGCCGCGCTCCGCGGGTTGGACATGGCCATCGAGGAAGGGCTGAACGTCAAACTGGCACTTATCCCCGATAAGGAGGACCCCGACAGCTACGTGCGCAAGATCGGGGCGGAGGCCTTCCGGCAGTTTATCGTCGATAACAAGCAGGACTTCATTCTCTTCAAACTGCACGTTTCCATGAAGGAAGCGGGCAGCGACACCACGCGCAAGTCGCAGCTGGTGAACGAGATCGCGGAAACCATTGCGCGGATCGATAAGGTGGAAGACTTCACCCGCCAGCAGGATTACATCCGCCAGTGCAGCCAGCTCCTGAAGATCGACGAGGAAAGGCTGGTAGACCTGGTCAATAAATTCATCCGCGAACGCCTCTCCAAACAGGCGCTCAACGAACAAAGCAATAACAAAAAGAAAGGCGGCTTCGAAGGGCCTTCGCCCGAAGATGACGGTCCATCCCTCGCGGAGATGTACCCCGAGTACTTCCCCGATGGAGCAGACGCCCCGCCGCGCCTTCGGAGAATATCTTCAACACCTCCGAACGGCAGGAAAGGGAACTGATCAAAGTGCTGCTGCGCTTCGGCGATAAGATGTTCGACGAAGAACAACACACCACCGTGGCCGATTACATCTTCCATCTCCCCTACGACTTCGAATCGTTGTCGGAAAATGAGATCGTAAAGCAGATATTGCGGGAGTACAAAGAATCTTACGATAAAGGGACCATACCCGACAAAAAGATGTTCCTCTACCACCCGGACAATGAGGTTGCAAAGAACGTGGCCATCATCCTGGAAGACAAAGAGGCCGAACTGAGCGCCGCCTGGCGGGAGCGGTTCGAGATCAAAACCGTGTATGGCGACGACGCATTTAAGCGCGACACCATCAGTTCCACCAACTACCTCATCATCCGCAAAATCCAGAAACTGATTGCCGAGAACCAGCAGGAAATGATGGAAGCCACTGATTTCGAAGTGCAGATCCGCTGCCTGGAGATGGACAAACACCTCAAGCAGATCATGAAGGAACTGACCGAGACAGTGGGCACCGTGATCTTCAAATAATCTTCATAAAAAGTGCAGCCGTGAAATATCCGGCTGCACCTTTTTATTTATTCCAATGATTTATTTCCTTTCCCAGGTTTCGAATGTGAAAGCATAGGCATGCTTTTCATCGGCAGGATGCTCCTGTGCATGTACGCGTTTCCAGACCATGGGGTCTATATCCGGGAAGAACGCGTCTCCCTCCACCGTGGCATGGACGCGGGTAAGATAGATGCGATCGATCTGCGGCCAGGCCTGGTTGATAATTTCCATGCCGCCGATAATAAAGAACTCCTGCACATCGTCTTTCTCCGCCAGCTGAATGGCATCCGCGAGGGAATGTACTACGGAAATACCGTTTGGCGCGTAATCCGTTTGCCGGGTGATGACGATGTTATGGCGGCCTTTAAGGGTGGCTCCGCCGAGGGATTCAAAGGTTTTACGGCCCATGATGACAGGGAATCCGTAGGTGGTATTTTTGAAGAACTTGAAGTCGTCCGGCAGCTTCCAGGGAAGCTGGTTATTGATGCCGATGACGTTATTCTCGGAGGCGGCTACTACAACTGAGATCATACGGCAACGGGGCTTTGATGTGAGGGTGGCTCTGGTAATTCTCCAGGGAAGTCCTCGTATTGGAAAGAGAAAATGTCTTTTACATCCGGGTTGATCTTCATCACCGGCAGGGGGAACGGTTCGCGCTCCAGCTGGAGGCGGGCCTGTTCGAAGTGGTTATTGTAGAGGTGCACGTCGCCGAAGCTATGCACGAATTCTCCGGGTTGCAGACCGCATACCTGCGCGATCATGAGCGTGAGCAGCGCGTAGGAAGCGATGTTGAATGGTACGCCGAGGAATACGTCGGCGCTTCTTTGATAGAGCTGACAGCTCAGCTTACCGTCTGCCACATAGAACTGGAACAGGCAGTGACAGGGGCTGAGGGCCATATCCGGCAGTTCGGCGACGTTCCAGGCATTGACGATGAGGCGGCGGGAGTCGGGGTTCTTTTGATCTGTTCCACTACGTCGCGGATCTGATCGTAGGTTTTCCGTCCGCGCCTTCCCAGCTGCGCCATTGCTTACCATACACGGGCCCCAGGTTCCCTTCCGCGTCGGCCCATTCATCCCAGATCTTTACCCCATGTTCCTGGAGATAACGCACATTGGTGTCGCCTTTCAGGAACCAGAGGAGTTCGTAAATGATGGATTTGAGGTGAAGCTTCTTGGTGGTGACCATGGGGAAGCCTTTCTGCAGATCGAACCGCATCTGGTACCCGAAACAGCTGCGGGTGCCGGTGCCGGTACGGTCCGTCTTGTCGGCCCCGGTATCGAGAATATGTTGAAGTAAATCCTTGTACTGTTGCATAACTACTGCAAACTTAATGGTAAAAGAAGAAATCCCGCGCAAGATAATATACAGCCATGTGGAAAAACTCCCTGTGCCACGGCCGCAGCACGATACGAATAGACGAATCGAATAATATAATCCAATCCCATCACATAAACAAATCTCGTTTTTCGCAAATTTCGTTAATCTGCAATAGTGAGCCTGCCCCTAACCCGTTACAACAGACCGAAACGTCAGCAAGCAGCAACAACGAAATCTAACGAATTGAAAAACAACGCCTGTAAACCGAGCCCGAAAAGCAGCAGCACCACGTATTGAAAAACAGGACCTAACAGGCAGCACCGGACGGGGCAAGACAATTTCATCAGCATCAGATGTATGTAGCAGCAAGGCCATATCAACGAGCCGGGAAAATTCCCGCAAGACGCAGGTACGCAATCATCGCATATGCACCAGGACCCGGATCTAAAAACAGCCCGCAGTAACCCGCCGGCCAATCGTTCATGAATACCGCGAAGTATTCGTGTACACCACCTTTGCCTGATTGCCCCTGCCCCAACACCGTTTTTATCAATCTCTAAATCAATCTGAATTATGCTTATCAATGCCATCGATCCGTAGAACCTGGACCCGGTTAACAGTTTTTATCAACCTCTCTTTTACAAACCTCTAAATCGCCAGAACATGCATTTCCTGAAACAATGTACCTGGCTGCTCCTCCTGCTTTGCAGCGCGATCTCCGCGTATGCCCAGCAGCGCGTTAGCGGCCGTGTTACGGACGCAGCGGGCAACGGTCTGCCCGGCGTTACCGTCCGTATCCAAAACTCCAACCGCGGCACCGTCACAGACGTAACGGGTAAATTCTCCTGGAAGCCCCGCCGCCAGTACCCTCATCTTTTCCTTTACGGGCTACAAGACCCAGACCCTGCAGGCTACTACCGCGGCCATGACGGTAGCCCTGGAAGAAGACTTCGCCAACCTCGACGAGGTGATCATCACCGGCCTGGCCACCAGCGTAAAACGCAGTAACCTCGCCAATGCCGTGGCCACCCTGTCTGCCAAGGAGCTCTATGGCGTGGCGCCCGCCCAGACCTTCGACGCGGCGCTCAGCGGTAAGATCCCCGGCGCGCTCATTACCGCCAACTCCGGCGCACCCGGCGGCGGCATTTCCGTAAAGATGCGCGGGGTGACCTCCATCTTCTCCAACAGCCAGCCGCTGTATGTGGTGGACGGATCTTCATCAGCAACGTCTCCGTTCCCGCGGGCCTCAATATCATCACGGCGGCATCCCGCGCGGGTAACGAACAATACCAGGACAACCCTTCCAGCCGCGTGGCAGACATCAACCCGGACGATATCGAGAACATCGAAATACTGAAGGGCGCTTCCGCCGCCGCCATTTATGGCTCCAAAGCAGCGGCCGGCGTGGTGATCATCACCACCAAAAAGGCCTCACCGGCCGCACGCTCGTTAAAGCCCGCCAGGATATCGGGTGGACGCAGGCCCGGAAGCTCCTCGGCATGCGCCACTTCACAGAAGAAACCGCCTTCGATAAAGGAGGCGCCGCGGCCAGGACGCATTCATCGCCGCCAGGGACGCCGGCAAGCTCTACGACCACGAAAAAGAACTCTACGGCGAAAAAGGCCTCCTGCTCAATACCAACGTCAGCGTAACCGGGGCGACGAGCGCACCGGCGTGTTCTTCTCCGCTAACCGGAAAGACGAGCAGGGCATCATCAAGAACACCGGCTACCTCAACAACTCCCTTCGCCTCAACGTAGACCATAAACTAAACAACCGCATCTCCATCGGCATGCGCGCTGCCTATATGAAAACATCCTCAGACCGCGGCCTCACCAATAACGACAACAACTCCGTATCCTACGGCGTGGCACTCTCCGCCGCACCGGAATATGTGCCCCTGCTGCCCGATGAAAACGGCAATTACCCAGTGCTGGTAGGCGGGCAAAACCCCATCGAGCTGCGCGACAAAATGCGCAACAACGAAACCGTAAACCGGGTGATTACCGGCGGAGAAATCAAGATCGCACTGCAGGAAAATAACCGGACCAATACCCGGCTCATCGTAAGGGGCGGGGTGGATTATTTCCACCTGAAAACAGAAGCCATCTTCCCCGTTCCCTGCCCTTCATGCGCAATAACCTGGAAGGCGCTTCCATCCAGGGAATACCAGCAACCTCAACTCCAACCTGGCCGGCATCCTCGTAAACCAGTTCGCCGCCAGCAAAAACTGAACCTCACCACATCGGTAGGCGCCACGCTGGAAACCAATTACCTGGACATGATCCTGGCCACTGCCACCAATACCACGCCCCTGCAAACGAACGTGGACATGGCGGCCAACGCCGCGCTGCAGCAATTCCGGACAAAGTACCGCGACAACGGCATCTTCATCCAGGAAGACCTGCTCATCATGGACGCGGTCACCGTTGGCGCGGGCGTACGGTTCGACCGGTCTACCAACAACGGCGACTGGAAGAAATACTACATACTGCCCAAAGGCTCGTTCTCCTGGAACATCGCCAAGATGCCATTCTGGAAGATGCAGCTTATCAACAGCCTGAAACTCCGCGCCGCCTATGGCCAGTCGGGCAACGTGGCGCCCTATGGCGCGCGGTTCCTGGCGGCACTGCCGAACAACATCGGCGGAAATGGCGGCGTACTGGTAGACAACCAGCTGGGTAACCCTGACATCAAACAGGAAAGACAGTCGGAATTCGAAACAGGGGTGGATGTGAGTTTCCTCAACGGCAGGTTAACGCTGGAAGCCACGTATTACATCAAGAAGATCTCCGACCTCCTCATCCGCCGGAACCTGCAACCATCCACCGGCTTTACCGCGCAGTGGCTCAACGCGGGCGACCTCCGCAACCAGGGCATCGAGATCGGCATCAGCGCCTTGCCCGTCAACAAGAAGAACTTCCGCTGGAATACGCATGTCAACTTCTGGAAGAACAAATCGAAGGTCACTGAACTGCTGATACCGCCCTTTCCCATGGGCGCATTCGGCAACTCGCTGGGGAACTTCTATATAGAGGAAGGAAAATCCGCCACCCAGATCATCGGTACCCTGGGCGAAACGCCGGGCATCGGGGTGCTGGGGAACTCGGAACCCGACTTCCAGCTAAGCACCATCAACGAGATCAACTTCCTCCAGAACTTCAGTTTCCGGTTTATGCTGCACTGGAAGAAAGGCGGGGATAACATCAACCTCAGCCAGCTGCTGAACGACCTCAACCAGACGTCGGCGGATTACGATGACGATGCCAACGGGAATGGCATCAAAGACGGCGACGACCGCAACACCGCATTCGGTAAGGGCGAAGCCGCCGGGTTCGTGCAAGACGCTTCCTATGTCAGGATCCGCGAGATCGGGTTGTATTACCAGGTGCCCGTGCCGCGCAACAAATACATCAGCGCCATCAGCATCGGCGCCTCGCTGAACAACTGGATCACCTGGACGAAATACAACAGCTACGACCCCGAGTCCTCCAACTTCGGCTCCAACACCCTTTCCACTGCCACCTCACGGGGCAGTAACGGGCTGTCGAGCGGCGTGGAGGTAATGCCTTACCCGGCATCGAAGCGGGCCACTTTCCATTTCGCGGTAACGTTCTGATTGTTTCATCCGAAAACTATTATCATGAAAAAGCATCTCATTATACTCATGGGCTCCCTGCTCTTCCTGGCGGCCTGCCAGAAAGGGGAAATACCCAACCTCAACAGTCCCATCGTGGATGACGCGATCCGCAACGGCACCAAGACCAAGCTGGACAACTTCATGGTGGGCCTCGAATCCGGCATGCGCCAGAGCCTGGCCACCTATTATGACGCCATCGGCGTGATAGGCCGGGAGATCTATCGCTTCTCCGCTTCCGAGCCCCGATATGTGGGCGAGCTGATGGGCGACGGCGTGCTGGACAACAACACGTTCTACATTACCAATCCCCTGGGCAGCCCCGCTACCGCGTGGTGCGGCAGGGCAATATCATACACGACATCGTAGCCAATGCCAACTACATCACCGACGCGCAGAAAAAGGGTATACCGGGTATACCAAAACCATCATGGCTTACCAGCTGCTGCTTAACCTGAACATGACCTACACCAACGGTATCCGGACGGATGTAAAAGACCCGAACAATATCGGGCCTGTCAAAGGATACCAGGAATCGCTGACGGACATTGCCGCGCTGCTCGACCAGGGCAAGGCGGAGCTGACCGGTTCCGAGATCGCGTTCCCGGTTACGATCGGTACGCCTACCGCGGCAAGCCTTCTGCGGTTCAACCGGGCCATTGCTGCCAGGGTGGCTATTTACCGGCAACAATGGGCGGCAGCCCTTACGGCGCTGAATGAGTCGTTCTTCGATCTTAACGGACTGCTGTACAACGGGTACGTCCATACCTTCAGCAACAAATCCGGCGACCAGCTGAACCCCTTGTTCCTGCCGCAGAATACCGAGTCTGGTGAGTTCAGGCTGGCCTACCCGACCTACGCGACAGATATCCGGGTAAACGACGACCGGCTCGAAAAGGCCACGCTGCGCACCAATTCCGTTACCCAGCAGGGCCTGACCAGCAACCGAGACGTGTGGATCCATTTCAGCAACGAAGCGCCGATCTATATCATCCGTAACGAAGAACTGATCCTGATCTATGCCGAGGCCAAGATCCAGCTTAGCCAGATCCCCGATGCCATCGTGGCCCTCAACCGCATCCGGACGCAGCATAACCTGACGCCCTATGGCGGCGGAATTACCCCTGCCGCTCTCACCGACGAACTATTGTACAACCGCCGCTACTCCCTTTTCGGGGAGGGCCACCGCTGGATAGACATGCGGCGGTACAACCGGCTGAACCAGCTGCCCAACCCGCGGCCCGATGATAAAGTCTGGGAGAAGTTCCCTATCCCGCTTACGGAACAGAATTAATCGTGTATTGCTATCGTGAAAACAAAGAGGGCGCCCCCGTTTCGGGGCGCCCTCACTTCTTTACATGGCAAAAGAATAAGAATGGTTTCCGTTCAACGCCGCCTGGATCGGCGGCTGTGATATGTGTAATACGTACGATAAGCCCGGAATGTTACAGGTTTAACGGAAATAAAAAGCCGCTCCCTGTTGGAAGCGGCTGTCTTTATGCGTCAGTTATTTTATAAACCCCTGCGTTTCATCTCTTTACGGATCAATCCCAGCTCCCGTCCCATCTGGCCGGCGATGGAAGTATTTTCCTGTGCGCGGCGGATAAGGTAGGGCATCACGTCCTTTACCGGGCCGTAAGGCAGGTATTTGGAGACGCGGTAACCGGCGTGGGCGAGGTTGAAAGTAATGTTATCGCTCATACCGTACAGCTGGGAGAAGCTGACACGGGGAGAATTATGCGGGATGTTCTTCTCGTCCATCAGGCGGGCGGCCAGCATACAGCTGTCTTCGTTGTGGGTGCCGATGAACAGGGCCAGCGAATCCAGGCGGTCGAGGCAGAAGGTTAATGCGTCGTTATAGTCTTCGTCTGCCGAGGGCTTGTTGGGCTGGATGGGCGACTCGTAGTTCAGCTCTTCGGCGCGCTTGCGTTCTTTTTCCATGTAAGCGCCGCGAACGAGCTTGGCGCCGAGTTGATAGCCGTTGGCTTTGGCTACGTCGAAAGACTTTTTCAGGTAATCCAGGCGATCGTGGCGATACAGCTGGAAGGTATTGTAAACGAATACATTGTCTTTGTTGAAGAGGCTCATCATTTCGTCGGTGAGGTCATCTACGGGTTGTTGCACCCAGGATTCTTCCGCATCTACCAGAACGGCGATCTTCGCTTTGGCGGCGGCGGCGCAGATGGTGCGTATGCGTTCGCGGACGCGGTCGAATTCGGCCTTTTCTTCAGCTGTGAGCGTAGTGCCGGCATGGATCTTTTCCAGCAGGCCGAAGCGTGCGAAGCCGGTAACCTTGATGGGCAGGAACGGATATATGGTTTGCCGGCGGCGAACTGGATGGCACGCAGGAACTCGGGAACCGCCTTATCGTAATTGTCTTCCCCTTCAAGGGCTTCTACCCCATAATCGAGCGCCACGCCCACGCCGTAGCGGCCCAGGGCTTCAGCTGCCTTAACAGCCTCCTCGAGGGATTCGCCGCCGCAGAAGTGATTGAAGATAGTGGCTTTGATGATGCCTTTAACGGGCAGGTGCAGTTTGAAGGCGAGCGGAGTGGCGAAAGCGCCGAACTTCACCAGCCAGGGCTTGCCGATATTGCTGAATAAGAAGTTCGCTCTTTTCAATTCTTTGTCCGACATATGCTCGAAAGCAATAGCCGTATTCTCAAACGATAAGGGTAGCTGTTGGTTCATGGCCCGCAAAGTTAAGGGAACAGCCGCTACTAAAAAATCAGTTTTCCCTTATGATGTTTTTCTGACATACAAGACCGGGAAGCAGCAAGGAGTACAAGGGATTTTTTCCTATATTGTAGCCGGGACACGTACACCAAATCTTTTTATTCCCAACCATGAGTGCACAAATCAAGCTAAACAGAAGGCAACGATTTCCACTGTATATGAAAAGACGGCGCAACTGGCAACCTACCGCCCTGGCGCTGATCATCGTCATGCTCATTGCCGGCGGCGTGCTCTATTACCTGGCAGGCCGTCACCAGCGCAGCTCTGTCATGTTGCGGTCCGGCATCCGATACACCTTGTACCAGAGCCGCTATGGGGAAAGAAAAGCCGTGCGCCTGCCAGACAGTACCCTCGTCATCCTTAATTCCCGCTCCCGCCTGTATATGCCGGAAGGCTATCCCGGCCTGCGCGAACTGGTGCTGGACGGTGAGGCCTTCTTTTCCGTGCCGGCCGGCGCTCCACTTACTATCTGGACTGACAAACTCAAGACAGTTACGCCGGAAGCCACCTTCCGCCTCCATAGCCTCGAATCGCAGCAGGGCGCTTTTTGCTACGTGCTGAGCGGCACCGCCCACGTCCGCAAATCCTACCACTCCCCTTCCGATAATCAACCGGAAGACCTCATCGCCGGCCAAAGCGTGCTGGCCAACAAGATGATCGACCTGATGGAAAAAGAGACCTTTGAACTGGATGAACAACGGGATTGCCTGAATAATAAACTCGTGTTCCACAATACGCCGCTGCCTGCAGCGTTAAAAAGATGGAAGACTGGTATGGTGTAGAGATGGAAGTGAAAGGCAAGCGCGAAAATCCCGCCCGGAACATCACCGGAGAGTTCAGCAAGGAAACCTCCACGAAATGCTGGACGCCCTGCAGGATAGCATGGGTTTCACTTACCGCATTACCCGCGACAAGGTCGTGATCAAATTCTAAAACTAAACCGTACCCCATATCCTCTGGAAAATTGCTCCGGATGGGGCATATAAAAAGGGTGACGATACCATATCGTCACCCTTTATTATTTTCAGGCCCGGTGTTACCACTCGCGCTCTTCTACCGGCAGGTTGCGGATGAAGTTATCGAACATATCGCCGTCATAATCGCTGTAAGCGCCGTAGGCATTGATGATGTACCCTGGATGCCATCTGTGTTCTCCAACAGGTAAAGTACTGCTGAATCGTCCGGGTTAGACTCCCCTTCGAAGCGGTAGGTCCGGATGATCTTGATGCCATCGGCGCTGAAGGTGCGCCCGGAATCCGTGTCCAGCAGTTTCCCGTCGTCCTGGAGCCGCAGCTCATGATCGACGCCCCTTTCCTTCAGCACTTCCATTACGTCAGATAGCGTTGTCATATTATGTCCTGGTTTCGTTATCATATCGCGCTTATTTATTTCGCTTATTAAACAAAACAAAGGGCCGGGCCAATTGTTCGTCAGCTCAGTTCCATGCCCACGCGTTTAAGCAGTTCGAGCGTTTTGCGCACGCCTACTTCTTCCGCGTCTTTCGACCCTTCGTATTCGATGCCGATAAAGCCGGTATATCCCGCATCCTTTACAATTTGCAGCATTTTCTTGTAATCCGTTGCCGTTTCGTTGCCATTGGCATCAAAATCATGGGATTTGGCACTAACGCCTTTCGCGAAAGGCATCAGTTCGGTCACGCCCTTGTAGCGGTCATATTCTTCCAGGCATTTGGTGGCGGCCCATGCTTCGGCGGTTTGTGCCGTAGGCTTGGTGCGCTCGATGCAGAAGTTACCGAAGTCGGGCAGGGTGCCGCAGCCGGGTTTATTCACGCCTTTCATGACATCGCTCAGCCAGATGCCGTTGGAAGAGAACCCGCCGTGGTTTTCAACGATCACGCCGATGTTGAAGTCTTTGGCGAAATCGGTCAGGCGGCCGAGACCGTCGATCGCGGCTTTCTTCACTTCGTCTGCCGTACCATGGCCTGCAGCGTTTACGCGGATGGAGTGGCATCCGAGGAACTGTGCGGCTTCCACCCATTTGTAGTGGTTCTCTATGGCCTGCGTGCGCTTCTTGGGATCGAGGTCGCCCAGTTCGCCTTCGCCGTCGCACATGATGAGCACGCTGGTCACGCCATTATCGTCTGCCCGCTTTTTCATATCGGCCAGGTAGTTCTTGTCTTTTGCCTTATCCTTAAAGAACTGGTTTACGTATTCCACACCGGTGATGCCATAATCTTTCTTCGCTTTTTCGGCAAAGTCGAGGTTGGTCATTTTACCGGACCAGATGGCGTTGTGGAACGACCATTCGGCCAGGGAGATCTTAAAGAAAAGGTCTTTAGCCGCGGCTGCGCCACCGGTGCTGTCTGCCTTCGCGGAGTCTGCGTTACCTGACGTGCCGGCGCTGTTGCAGGCGGAAAGGAATGCGGGCCCGAGGGTAACGCCGGCGGAAAACAAGCCGAGCTGGCGTAAGAAATGTCTGCGATTCGTGGATGATGACATGGGTGTAAAGATTTGAAGTAATGAAACAGTAAAGACTACACGTTTAACTCCGTGAACGTGGAAGCATCAAACAAATTAAGTAAAAAAACAGTAAATCAAACTGTCTATCTGTTTATTATGCCTGTTCCTGTAACGTAGTAGTAATTAAGCACGGCGCGGATCTCTCCATATCCGACGTTATCGCCCAGTTGTTCTTTGATGCGGGTGAGCCCCGCCGCGGCGGATTGCCCGATGGCGTTCATGATCCAGGCGAGACGGGTACTGTCGGGCACTATTTCGCGGATGTCCAGTTCTCCTTTTCGGATAAATTCCGCCAGGTGGCTTTCCACGGTGGAAACGGCCAGTCCTCTCTGTGCGGCGATCTCTTCCACCGCCATGCCATCCTGGAAGAACTGGAGGCTGGTGCGCTGGCTGTTACCTGTTTCGGGTTTGATTTGCGGGGTTTGGCCTTACCGGCTTTGAGGTGCACCTGGCTCTGGAGGCCGTGGCGCTGGCAGTATTGCACCATCACCTCCAGGAATGCTTCTCCGTATTTGGCGAGCTTCACTTCACCGAAGCCGGAGATGCGCGTCAGTTCCGACATGCTCTGGGGCAGCCAGGCGCATAATTCCGCCAGGGTGGCGTCGGAGAAAATGATATAAGGCGGAACGCGTTCCTTCTCCGCCAGGCTGCGCCTGAGCTGCTTAAGCTCCGCCAGCAACACGGGCTGCGGGATGTCTCCGCCTCCGCGTGCGCCGCCCGCCTGAGCAGGTGTACCGGAAGGCGTGGCCACGGGAGCCGTGAGCATGACAGGCACTTCGCCTTTCAGGACGCTCCAGCTGGTATCGCTTAGCTTCAGCAAGGGGTATTCCCCGCCCGATTGCTCCAGGTACCCCAGCTGCATAAGCTCACGCGCGTATTGTTTCCATTGGTCTTTGCTGATGTCTTTGCCGATACCGAAGGTTTTGATCTCTTTATGCACGTCGCGGACGCCGGCGCTCCCGCGCAGGAAATCCACCACGTAATTCAGCCCGAACCGCTCCTGCAGCCGGTACACGGCGCTGAGCAGCTTCTGGGCGGCCACGGTGCCATCGGACTTTTCATATTGCCCTGGCAGATATCGCAGTTACCGCATGCATCGGGGATTCTTCGCCGAAGTAGCGGAGGAGGTACTGCCGGCGGCAGGTAATGGTTTCGCAGAGGCCGGCCATTTGCTCCAGCTTGCGGAGCATGACGGCCGTCTGTTCTTCGTTACCATCTACGCTGGCGAAACGTTTCATCTTGAATACATCGCCCGCGCTGTAGAACAGCACGGCTTCGCTGGGAGTCCGTCGCGCCCCGCGCGGCCGGTCTCCTGGTAATATCCTTCGATGTTCTTGGGCAGGTCCGCGTGCACCACGAACCTTACGTTGCTTTTATTGATACCCATGCCGAATGCGATGGTGGCTACCATGATGCGGACATCGTCTTTGAGGAACCGGTCCTGCCGCTCTTCGCGGATGTGCCTGTCGAGCCCCGCGTGGTAAGCCGCGGCGGAGAAGCCTTCCGACTGGAGGTCTTCCGCGAGCGATTCGGTGCCGGATCGGGAGAGGCAGTAAATGATACCGCTATCATCGGGCCGCTGGCGGAGGTATTCGACCAGTTGCTGGTAATGGTCTTTTTAGGGCGGATGGCGTAGTGGATATTGGGCCGGTTGAAGGAGTTCTCGAACACGGCCGGGTTGCGCAGGCGCAGCTTTTCCAGGATGTCCTGTTTGGTGATGGCGTCTGCCGTGGCGGTGAGGGCGATGACGGGAACACCGGGGAATTTATCTTTCAGCTGGCCGAGCGCGAGATATTCCGCACGGAAGTCGTGCCCCAGTGACTGATACAGTGCGCTTCGTCGATGGCGAAGAGGGAGACTTTCTGCGTGGCGAGCCATTGCATGAAATGGGCTTCGCCGATGAGGCGTTCCGGCGCCAGGTAGAGGAGCTTGATCTGTCCCATTTGCAGCATCTGCATAACGGTCTGCTGTTCGGACATGCTCTGGGTAGAATTGAGGTAAGCGGCGGAGATGCCGTTCTGCCGCAGTGCGTCTACCTGGTCTTTCATGAGCGCGATTAGCGGAGAAACAACAATGGTGACGCCTTCCAGGGCCAGGGCGGGCAGCTGGTAACAGATGGATTTGCCGCCGCCTGTGGGCATTAAAACCATCGTATCTCCCCATTCAGCACATTCTCGATGATAGCCTGCTGATTATGACGGAATTGCGTATAACCGAAATGTTGCTTCAGCAGCGTTAACAAAGCTTGCATACCCTACTCCTTTTTTAGCGTCGGGCAAATATAGGATAAAAGGATGTGCATAAATTTAACATGAACAACAATGGGCTTCAGAAATAATTCGATACATTTATAAAGAGTCTGTATATACTAAATCGAAACAAGGACTAGTACAACTGTCGCACTAATTACCCAAACAACTGAACACTGAAATTTATGGAACTGCTGGCACCCATTCCTACACTGGCTACACCGTCGCTCCAGGAAACGGTAGATTTTTACGTATCCGTTTTGGATTTCACCTGCAAGACGCTGGATGAGCAATGGAAATTCGCATCAATTCAAAAGGATAAGGTTACCATGCAACTGGTGCACCCCAGGCGAAATTCCCTTTGGTATTTCCACGCCTTTTGAAGAGCCTGTGTTTACCGGTGCTATTTACATCCATATGGACGGCATCGATGAATTATGGGAGAAGGTGAAAGACCGTGCGGAAGTATGCTTCCCGGTGCAGAACTTCGACTACGGCATGCGCGAGTTCGGGATCTATGACAACAATGGTTATCTGCTCCAGTTCGGGCAGCAGATCAGCGCTTAAATCATATTCACCGTTACATGCTACTCTTTTTCATGAAAAGCCTTCGCTTTTCAAACGGGATTGTATTGCCGGAAAGATAACTGAACGCGGGGTGTAAAAAAACCGCAGCGGTTTCGCTGCGGATATTATCCATTGTTAACTCACATTTTCTTCTGCTCCTGTAGGGTTTTCGAGGACAATGCGTTTTAAATGGAAATAAATTTATGCTAAGTGGCGATAATCAATAAGTTGAGGGCGGTCGATTCAGATTTACATAAATATAGTTAAATTCGTTCATTCGCATAGATTTTTTTAAACCCCGCGTCCTGCATGAAACCTGCCCTTATCTTATTACATGGCGCATTAGGCGCTGCTCAACACTTTGACAGTATTGCTTCCGTACTGGAGGACCAATACGAAATACACCGCTTCAATCTCCACGGTCATGGCGGTACGCCGTTGCCGGAAGTTCCTCTCCGCATAGAAGCCCTCACGGACCAGCTGACTGATTATATCCGGACCAACAACATTGGCCCGGCGGCTATCTTCGGTTACAGTATGGGTGGCTACATTGCCTTGCAGGCAGCCATACAGTCGCCGGAGCTCGTGTCCCGCATCCTTACCCTCGGCACAAAATTCGACTGGTCGCCCGAGGTTGTGGCCAAAGAAGCCCGGACGCTTAACGCCGGCTTCCTCCGCGAGAAAGCCCCTGCCTTCGTCAGCCAGCTGGCGGAGTTCCACGGTGAAGCTGCCTGGGAGCCATTGCTGCCCGCTACGGTCGGCCTGATGGAAGCCCTGAGCCAGCGCCCCCTCCTGACGCCGGAGACCATTGCCGCGGTAGAGATACCGGTCCGCCTCATGGTGGGCGACCGCGACCATATGGTGAGCATCGAGGAAACACTGGGTATTTTCCGCAGCCTCCCGAATGGCTCCATGGTGGTATTGCCGGATACAAAACACCCCATCGAAAAAGTGAATAAAGCGGTACTGATCTGGGAAATCAGGTCGTTTATGACGCTGTAGGCAGCGCCTAAGTGGATAAAGGTCTGTTAATCAGGAATTATAGGCAGACGAAGGGCAGACGAAGGGCAGACGAAGGGCAGACGAAGGGCAGACGAAGGGCAGACGAAGGGCAGACGAAGGGCAGACGAAGGGCAGACGAAGGGCAGACGAAGGGCAGACGAAAGGCAGACGAAAGGCAGACGAAAGGCAGGACCCGTCCTAAAAAAAAGTTTACCGGTTAAAGAATAAATCCTGGTATTAGTTGACATCTGCCTCGTAATCCTGGGATGGGTTTACAATCTGTTTTTTCTGAGGATAATAGTTCTTCCATAGTCGCCTGGTTTGGATTGGTTCGCGGTGTATTTGCTCAGGAGTTGCCATACCTATGCTTAAATGTGGCCGCTCCGTGTTATACAAACGAACCGATCTCTCTAATGTAGCCTCTGCCTGTGCCAGGTTTTTAATCTCATAATGATACAAATATTCTCCTTTTACAATCCCGTTGACCCTTTCAGCAATGCTATTGTCCCGCGGATCTCCAGTTTCCGTCATGCTAATTCCAATGCCATGGGCCTGGAGTGTTTCTACGTATCCGGTAGCGCAATATTGGCAACCTCGATCTGAATGATGGATGAGCTGATGAGCACTTCCTTTTAGGCCTTGTAACGCCTTTTGCAGGGCTTTCAGTGTCTGGATACCAGCCAGATTCTCAGCTACCTGATAACCTACGATCTTATGTGACCAGGCATCTGTCACTAAACTGATGAAGTAATCTTTACTCCCTGCTTTCCAGTAAGTTATATCACTCACCCAAAGCTGATCAGGTCCCGTGGGCTGGAAGTTCTTGATCTGGTTAGGCCATTTGCGCATCCAATGATCAGAGTAAGTTGTTCGCATATGCCGTTTGCGTTTACGTATGAGCAACCCTGCATCAGAAAGCAAATCAAAGAAGCCATCACGGCCCATTTTAATACCCAACCGGGCAAAAACAGGCTGCAACATGCCAAATAACTTGCGCCCACCCATGTCGGGATGCCGGCTGCGGATAGCAAGGGCCTCGCCTAAGATTAACTGCTGTCTGTTGGCAGAAATTACACGTTTATGCTGATGCTTAAAATAAGCCTGACGGCTCACGCCAAGTAATCGACAAGCCCGCCCAAGCGTCAATTTGGGGTGCTTGTCTTTTGTTTCATGGATTACCTGGTACTGTCCTTTTTTCTGATACTGATCTGATGACGCTGCTCAGCCAGTTCTATCAGCCGTTCCAGCATCTCTGCCTTGATCTGTGCATCTTCCAACTGAAGCTGTGCGGCTTTTAATTGCTTTAAGTTGCTCAACATCAGGCTGCTGACCACTTTGCTTTTCGGACGGTTTGTTTGAAGAGGGTGTCATCTTCACAAGATAGTTCTTTCGGGAAACGTTCGTAATCCTTTAGCATGCAGCCATTTACGAATAGTGTCACTCCCCTTTATTTCGTACTTGTGCCGTAAATAATTCATACTGTACCCGCTTTGATACTCACGGATCACCTGATCTTTAAACGAATCAGGATAAAAACGACCCTCTTTGTATGTTCTTGTCATAGAATAAATTTTGTGGTAAACCTATTTTAGGACAAGTCAGCAGACGAAGGGCAGACGAAGGGCAGACGAAGGGCAGACGAAGGGCAGACGAAGGGCAGACGAGCGGCAGACGAAGGGCAGACGAGAAGCCCTACAAAGCAATCTGGATAGCATCTATCATACTGAATATCAAATAATTCCGGCTGCCCCCTTGCCGGTTTTTTAATGACCATATTTCAAAGAACCTGGTCAAATGTAGCGGTAAGCCGGGGAAGGGAAAAAGAAAAACGCCGTATACACTTATTTTGTAGCGTTTTGTAGTGCTTTTTAGATAAGTCATTGCCCAGGAGCCTGTTAGCCTTAGGCCTTAGTAAAGCGATATCAGCCCAAGGGTTCAGGAATATCTCCCGGCCCTCCCCTCCCCTCCTTTTTCCCTCCAAACCCTTTACTGTATTGACAGGAGTACCATTTGATATACATTAGATATACATGAACCCATAAGGAACCCTTACTGAACCCCTGGTTTGATATACCGTTCCTAAACCGCTAATACAGTTTCAGACGAGCCCGGACATTCCAGGCTCATCCCCGGCGCATGCATGGCACTTGAGCCCGGCAAACAAAAAGGCGCCCCCGGCCGGGAGCGCCCTGAAAATAGCTTTTGCGGGCTTTTATTTAACGACCACCACCCCATCGGCAACGATCACAATATCTTTCTTGGGCGCATTGATCTTTTCGATCTCTTTTTGGACTTCCCGGCATCTTCGGCGTAATGGCGCAGGCGCTCTACGGAAGTCTCCGTTACATTGGCTTTTCCTTCCACCACCACCGTCTTACCGACAATGTTCTGTGGCATGAAAAAACCGTAATCGGTGAACTTCACCATCACGGCTTCGCCGTTACTGCGCTCCAGCTTCATGAAGCAGCCTTTCTTCTTGCACACTTCCACCACCTTACCCTCGATCTTGCCGGAGTAAGCCGTATCGGTACCGATCTGTTTTTCCAGGTCGTTCAGCGCCACAGCGCCATGTGCGTCAATGGATTTTCCGTATGTAACGCCGGGTGCGGCGGGCGTGATCTGGTTTTGGGCCTTAGCCCGCCGGCGGCCAGCAGCGCCGCGGCAAACAGGAAAAGGATCTTTCTCATAAGGTTTGCGGGTTTATCCAAATATACGCCGCAAATCCTACCCCGGAACGCATTCCTTTTTTTTAATTTATGAGATGTTATAATATATCTTTGTAGTGTGGGAAACCACCCACGAATACACCAACTGAAACGGGCGTTCGCTTCGGCGGGCGCCCGTACTTTAGCCTTCCCCGCTTATCTTTCCTACCGCTTCCGCAAAGGCCGCCCCGATAGGAATATCGGTGTCCTTCACGTACACGCTGTTCCGGTCGATCCGGTCTACCCGCGAATTGGCCACGATATAGGAACGGTGCACCCTGGTGAACTGCCCGGCGGGCAGCATGTCCAGCGCTTCCTGCATGGAGAGGCGGCTCAGCAGCTTGCGGTCGCCCAGCACGAAGTGCACATAGTTCCCCGCGCTTTCCACGTAGAGAATATCCGAAAACGCGATCTTCAGTTGTTCGTAGCCGCTTTTGATGAAGATGTAGTCCTGCGGCTGGGGAGCCGCCGCCTGCGGACGGTCCTGCTTCAATACCATGAGGCTGTGCGCTTTATTGCATGCCTTCAGGAAACGGGCGAGGGAAAAGGGTTTGAGGAGGTAATCGATCGCATCCAGCTCAAAGCTCTGCACGGCGTGTTCGGAATAGGCGGTCGTGAAGATGGTCATGGGCGGCTCGTGGAGGCCCGACAGGAAATCCAGCCCGGAGATATCCGGCATTTTGATATCGAGGAACAACAGGTCTATCTTTTCCCGCCGCAGATAATCCATGGCTTCGAACGCGTTGGTGAACGTGCGCTTCAACTCCATGAAGGGCACTTTCTCCGCATGCGCGGATATGACCGACAGCGCCACCGGCTCGTCGTCTATCGCTATGGCCGTCATTTTCATATGCACAATTTACAAATTCAGGCTTTATGGATTAACAACAGTTTACGCGCGGAGGCCCACAGCTTGCGGAAGCTGCGCCCGTCTTCCTGCTCCCATTCCTCTACCAGCCGTTCCGACTCGCGCCGCCTGGCGTGGGCGGTGAGGCCGAAGAGGTGATCCATCACTTCCTTATCCGCCGCGCCGGCGCCTTCGTTATAATGCTTTTGCAGTAGCCTTTGCTGTGCGGCAGACACTTCCGACTGGTTGATCCCCGATGCCGTGATCTCCGCCAGCCGCGCATCGTACTCGCCCTTCGGCATCATAAGTTTGGTAAGCAGCGGCATGATCTCGATGAGGGTGATGATAAACACCACCAGCCGGTAACGTTGTTTGAGCGGGGATGTTCTTCCGTGAGGGTGTTGAGCGCTTCCACCTGGGTAAGGAAACCGTCTGTCAGCGTGGCGCGGTAAGCCGCTTCGCGGGTGCTGTCTTCCGCCTGGATAATAGCCAGTTCCTGCAGGGGACTTCGCGGAGGGCGGCCGTTTCAGTACGCAGCTGGCGCAGTTCTTCTTCCGCTTTAAGGTATTCGTTGCGCTTCACCTTAGCCACGGCATATTCCCCGATGCGGCCGGAGCCGCCGGTGCCGTCGGTTTCGCGGATGTATGCGTCTTTATAATCCTGTACCAGCTTTTGCTTGCCGGCCAGGGCTTTATCGTATCCGGATATCTGCGTGCGAAGCCTTGCAGTTCGCTCCGCATTGTAAGCGGTTTGCTGCTTACGGTATTCCTCCATTTTCTTTTGCCGGTCGATCACCATTTGCGCCTGCACGTCTTTCTGAAACAGCATGAGCACGACGGGCTGCGAAATAAACAACCCGATGGTGATAGCCAGCACGAGCCGGAAGGCGATGGGGAGGAATTGCTGTTTGCCGTTGCGTTGCATGGCGGCGATGAGGCTCCTGTCTATACAGAGCACGGCGAACCCGAAGAAGAGGGCGAGCCCGCCGATGAGGAGGTCGTCTTTCACGACGGTGGAAAAGAAGTACCCCCAGGCCAGGGTGGCGAACAGGGCGGTAACGAGCACCGCCAGTCCAACGATGCGGTACCTTTCCCGGTCTGACTTGCATTCTGCCAATACTTCCGCATCTGCCGCGGCGAGCCACCACAGGAAGCGGCTCCAGCCGTCGGGCGTGTAGGGTTGCGGCTGTGGATCTTGTTGTTGCTGATTACCGGTCATGCTGCTAGGATAATTTATCTGTTGTTATCGTAAGATGGACGAAGAATTCGGAGGCCGTTTGGCGGATCGACAGTTCATGCTTGCCCGGGTATAAATGTTGCAGCCTTTGGCGGACGTTATTCAACCCTATGCCCAGGCTGTTCTTTTCCGGGTCGTTGTTATGTTTCGGGTGGATGCTGTTGTAGGCATCGAAATAGATATGCTTTTCGTCGCACGAGAGCGACACTACGATCCAGGACCTGTTGCGGAGGCTGATGCCGTGCTTGAAGGCATTCTCGACAAACGGTATGAGCAGCATGGGCGCGATGGCGTGCTCGCAGTCGGTATCCTGGATGTTCACTTCGATCTTTATATCGGGGATTCCTGGGTGCGCAGGCGTTGCAGGGCGATGTAGTTCTGCAGGTAGCCAACTTCCTTGCTGAGATGGATCTTTTCTTCCGTGTTCTCGTGGAGCATGAAGCGCATCATGTCTCCCAGCTTCTGGATCCCTTCGCTGGTGCGGCCGGCCTGTTCCTGGAGGGCGGTGCCGTAGAGCGTGTTGAGGGCGTTGAAGAGAAAATGAGGGTTGATCTGGGAGCGCAGAAAGTCCAGATTGGCGGAAGAACGACCCAGCGCTTTCTCCAGGGTCAACACCTCATTTTTTTGGCTCCGGTGGCCCAGGCGATCCACCAGGCCAGGGGATCACGACGAACAGCTGCCCGCCCAGTATGATAAAATAAAACGGCGCCATATGCCGGATGTTGGTGGATGCGTCTGCCATGACGCATGCAGCCACGTAGGTAACCAGGAACGTCACAATAGCGTTGGGCAGCAACTGCTTCCAGTGCCGCTCCTTTTGCAGGAGCGGCTGGAAGAACTTACGGCTGAGATAATAGTAAGCGATGATATAACAGCCCCCGTCCAGAAGATGAGGTTGGTGCGGGCGGGCCGGCGGTCGAGGATGAAAAAGAAGGTGGCAGACAGCCAGATGATGACCAGCACGATCATATCCGCGGGGATTTTGACTCCCAGTATCCTGCGCCCCAGCCGTTCTCCGCGGCGCTGAGGAGGATAGCTTTGATGCCGGAGTAGAGAGCGAAGATGACCAGGCCCATGAAAAGGATAACAGCGGCACGGCCGGCGCACCAGTTATGAAAGGCCCTCACGCTGGGGAACCCAATCCGCCACCCGTACCACCAGCTAACGGCAACCATCACCAGTAGAAAAGCCCCTACCGCCGTGCCCAGCGAAATGGCGATACCCTCCAGTAGCGCTGATGCTCAATGAACTGGGGCATGGCCTGGAAATTCAGGATCAGAAATCCGCCGTAGGCGGAGGTGCTGAACAGCAGTCCCGGCCACACGGTATGCAGAAAATGATCGTAAGGCACGCCGTTATTATAAAAGTGGTTCACCTGGTGGGTATAATAACCGTCGTCTGCCAAAAAAGGGAAGATGATGATCATGAGCACCAGCAGGTAAATGCCGGTAGCCGCCCATATTTCCACCTTTTGTATTCTATTCATGCAGGATTTCTTTGATGCAATATTAACAAAGCTCCCTCTGCCCTTTTCGTAAATGGTACGAAAAGTTGGGATTATGGGATGAACCTGGGTTTTTCATAACTTTGCGCCCATGTCTAAAGTAAAAGTCGGATACGTACAGATGAGCTGCTCCGCTTCCAAGGCGGAGAACCTGGCAAAAGCCATCGAAAAGGTCCGGGAAACCGCGGCCCAGGGGCGCAGATCATCTGCCTCCAGGAACTGTTCACTTCGCTGTATTTCTGCGATGTGGAAGATTACGAAAACTTCAAGCTGGCGGAACCCATCCCCGGCCCCTCCACCGAATCATTAGGCGCAGTGGCCAAAGAGCTGGGCGTGGTGATCATCGCCTCCCTCTTCGAAAAACGGACGGAAGGTTTGTACCACAACACCACCGCCGTTATCGACGCCGACGGCTCCTATCTCGGCAAATACCGCAAAATGCACATCCCCGACGACCCGGCGTATTACGAGAAGTTCTACTTCACGCCCGGCGATCTCGGTTATAAAGTCTTCAAAACCAAATTCGCCACCATCGGCGTGCTCATCTGCTGGGACCAATGGTACCCCGAAGCCGCGCGCATCACTTCGCTCATGGGCGCCCAGATCCTGTTCTACCCCACCGCCATCGGCTGGGCCACGAACCAGGACGACGCTACCAACACCGAGCAGTATAATGCCTGGCAAACCATCCAGCGCAGCCATGCCGTGGCCAACGGCGTGCACGTGGTGAGCGTAAACCGTACCGGCTTCGAGCAGGACGGCCTCATGAAATTCTGGGGCGGCTCCTTCGTCGCCAATCCCTTCGGCACGGTGATCCACCAAAGCCCGCATACGGATGAAGAAAACGTGGTGCTGGAACTGGACCTGTCCAAAACAGACCGCTACCGCACGCACTGGCCCTTCCTGCGCGACCGCCGCATCGACTCCTACCAACCGATCACCAAACGTTACATCGACGACGAACAATGACACAACCAACACCCCGGGAACTAGGTTACTACTTCCCGGCAGAGTTCCATCCTCATACCGCAACATGGTTAAGCTGGCCCCACAAGGAAGCCAGCTGGCCCGGAAAGATCGACAGCATCTTCCCACATTACAGCCGTTTCATCAAGTACCTGGCAGACAGCGAACTGGTGCGCATCAATGTGGCCAATGAAGCCATGAAAGCATTCGCATCCGGCCACCTGCAACAGGCCGGCGTCAACATGGCGCAGGTAGAGTTCTTCCTGAACCCTACCAACGACGCCTGGTGCCGCGACCATGGCCCGGCGTTCCTCATCAATCCCAACGCCGAACAGAAGAAGGCGGTGGTAGACTGGAACTATAACGCCTGGGGCGGCAAGTACCCTCCCTTCGACCTCGACGACGTCATCCCCACCCGCATCGCCCGCCACTTCAACCTGCCCCTCTTTGAGCCGGGCATCATCATGGAAGGCGGATCTGTGGAATTCAACGGGAAAGGGACCATCCTCACCAGCTCCTGCTGCCTGCTCAATGAGAACCGCAACCCGCACCTCAACCGCGGACAGGTGGAAAAATACCTGTACGACTTCTACGGTGCGGAACAGGTACTGTGGGTAGATGAAGGCATCGTGGGCGATGATACCGACGGCCATATCGACGATACCATCCGTTTCGTGAACGAAGACACTGTGCTCACCGTCATCGAAACCGATAAGAACGACGAGAACTACGAGATCCTGCAACAGAACCTGAAGCAGCTGAAGGCCATGCGCCTGCTCAACGGCAAGCAGCTCAACATCATAGAACTGCCCATGCCCGCAGCGGTTATCTGGGAAGACCAGCGCCTGCCTGCTTCCTACGCCAACTTCTGCATCAGCAACAAATACGTCATCGTTCCCACTTTCCAATGCGACCAGGACGATAAAGCCCTGCAAATCATCGCCGGTTGCTTCCGCGACCGCGAAGTGGTAGGCGTGGATTCCACAGACATCATCTGGGGCCTCGGCAGCTTCCACTGCCTCAGCCAGCAGGAACCAGCTGTATAACGCGCGCTATTTTTCCAAATAAGAAAAGGCCGTTCTCCCGATAAGAGAACGGCCTTTTTCGTATGGGTTGATGTCTTACTTCCCGTATTTAAACCGGTACGCCAGCGTAGCGGTAAACTGCCGCGGCGGGATAGGGTTGATGCTGTAGTTCTCGTGCACCAGGAAGTTATACTCGTTGGTGATGTTAGACACCTTCGCCAACACGGAGAATTGCTTCCAGGCGTAGCCTACGTTCAGGTCCAGCGTGGTGTAACCGTCTACGAAGAACATACGGTCGGGCTGCGTGGTGGTATTGTTCCAACCCACGGGACGGTCGCCCGTATAGAAGCCCATGATGCCTACTTTCAGCCCTTTCAGCGATGAACGCGTGAAAGTGTAGAAGACGCTCGCATTGGCGGTGTGGTGCGGATTGTTAACGAGGCGGTCTCCTTTAAAGAGATTGCCCGCACCGGCGATGGCTTTGGAAACGAAGATATCGTTATAGCTGTACCCGGCCACAATGTCCAGCCCTGCTAAGGGATGCCCTGCCACATCGATCTCCACGCCGTTGCTGGTAGTACCGCCTACGAGGGTTTTAATGTTGGTGTTATTGTTAGGATCGCCGTTCTTATCGAAGGGGCGGTTTGTGCGAGGTTGCTGTTCTTGATCTTGTAGACCGTCAGGTTCGCGGAGAGTTTGCCGCCGAAGAAATCGTTCTTCACCCCTGCTTCGAACTGGTCGATCACAGACGGTTTGATGGGCACGCTGTCGATATCGAAACCGGTGTTGGGCGTGAAGGAATTGCTGTAGCTCACGAAGAACGCCGTGGTAGGGATGGGTTTATACACGACACCGAACCGCGGAGAAAAAGCATTATCGTACCGGGTCGCGGCCGTTTTGGAGACAGCGCCGGTTTTGTAGTCGGTACGCTCGGGGAGCCGGTTTCCACGTAACTCCAGCGCACGCCGGCCAGCACTTTCAGTTTCTCAGAAATACTGATCAGATCCTGGATGTATCCACCGAAACGGTTCACCGGGGAAATGGTGAGCGCGTTAGCCACTGCGTTCGGCATATCTGTGCGTAGGGGATATTTCTCCGGCTGCGTGAGGCTGAGGGTATCGTAGGTAATGCCTTTGGTAGCGTCTATGGTAAAGGCGGTGGCGGCGGTTTTATAGCGGTCGCCATCGATCCCCGCCAGGATGGTATGTTCGATGCTGCCGGTCTTTACTTTGCCGGTTACATCGAAGGTAGCGCTGTAGTAATCCTCCTCATTCAATTGCCTTTCCAGCGGACGGCCCAGCTTGCCGTTCGAGAACTGCAGTCTTTCCACGGAGAAGTAGTCGCGTTTATATTTCTGGTAGCTGACATTGCCGTTGAGGGTCCAGTTGTCGTTCAGGTGGTGCTTCACGCTGACGCCGCCGGTGTATTGCTGCGTATGCGCGTATTGCCAGGGCGCTCCGAAGAAGGTGTTGCGCGGAACGTCCACGATCGATTTACCGTTATTGGTACCGATCCCAAAGTCGGGCGTGAAATCATGTTTCAGGTAATCGCCCTGCACCACGATCTCCGTGCGCGGGGAGACCTTGAAGAGCAGCGAGGGGTTCACGTAATACCGCTTGCCGGATACCTGGTCGCGGAAGCTGCCGGCGGATTCATACGTTCCATTGAGGCGGTAAGCAACTTTGCCGCTGATGGGGCCGTAGATGTCGATGGCGGGTTTATAGAGGTCGTAGCTGCCTGCGCGCATGCTCACTTCGCCGCCGCCTTCGAATTTAGGTTGCTTGGTGACGAGGTTCATCACGGCGCCGGGAGCCACCTGCCCGTAGAGGATGGCCGCGCTGCCTTTGAGGACTTCCACTCTTTCGAGGGAGCTCATTTCAGGGAATGTCCCCGAGTTGATGCGGGAGCCGTTCTTGAACATATTGAAGTTGCCGAACCCATAGCCCCTGGCGGCGAATGTTTCCTGGTACCGGCGCGTGTGGAAGCAAGGTACACGCCGTTGACATTTTTCACCACATCGCTGAGGCGCTGGGCCTGTTGTTCGCGGATCGTGGCCTGACCGATCACCGCTACGGCCTGGGGCAGGTCCATCACGGCGATGGGAAGTTTGCTGATAGTCACGGGTTTATCGTTCTGGCTTCGCTTGTCCGCCACTACCACTTCCGATAGCTGGTGGGCGGTTTCTTCCAGGGCGATGCTGATCTCGAGGCCTTCTTCGCCCGAAATAACGATCTGTTTGGCAACGGGTTTCAGTCCAACGGAAGAGACGAACAGCGTGTACGTTCCGGGTTTGAGGTTGCGGAGGAAGAAGGAGCCGTCTTCCCCGGAAGTGGTTCCCCGGTTCAGTTCTTTCACAACGATGGAGACGAACCCTGCGGGCTTGCCGTCTGCTGTGGAAACGTGGCCTTTGAGGGTTCCTTTGGCGGGGTTTTCATTGTGGGATGTGGTGTTGAAGGTAGAATCCTTAGCTGCTGCATAGTAGGTTGACGGATGTGCTGCCGCTGCCTGGATACCCAGTGTTCCGGCGAGCATCATCATGTAGAAATGGTTCATTAGCTTATCAATATTTCCGGCAAAGGAAGTAAGGAATCCACACGGCCGACGTTCAAAAGCGGAAATCCATTTACGCGATCGGGAAAATAAATACACGTTGCAACACGAGTATAAGCTTATGAAATCCATTGCATTGCAAAGCTGTTAGGGCAAAACGATTTTGTAATATGTCGATAAATTTCGGCAGTGATCGGAGCGGGTGACGTATGAAGGCTATTGCTTTTTGATTTTCCTTTAGATTTTTTGGCACGCCCATTGTTTATATTCCGATGAACCAAAAACAAAGAGTCATGAACAAGATCATCATCGCAGCTTCCGTTTTGGGCACCGCCGCCGCCGGCATTTTCTGGTACATGAAAAACCGCCAGCGTGCTGATGCAGCCATCGACGATATGAAGAGCGCCGCCCGTAATGCTTACGACCGTGTAAAGACAAGAGCGGCTGAGGCCAGCCACAAAGCTGACCGGAAAGTAAGAGAATCCCTTGCTTAAAAATTCTCTCTACGCTATCATATACCAAAAGGGCCGTCATTTCGAAAATGACGGCCCTTTTGCTTTTGTATTACACCTGGTTTACCTGGCTTTCAGCCGGAAAAATCCCTGTATGACTTTAGACGGCGGATCACACACCTGGCTACATTGTAGACCGTAACCGTATAATGCCCCTCGATATATTTTACCCCTTCGATGGTTTCAACTTTGGTGACCGACAGGCTGCCCGGGCTGTTGATATCATACCCGTCGCGGCAATGAGGATATCCGCCTTCCCAGCCGCCCGGTCCGCCGGGGAGGTAAACCGCCTGCGCCGTCCCGGCCGGCTGAGCGATATCCCAGCTGAAATTCCCTGACTGGAAATCGGGGATTTTCACCGTGATCATAATGCTGGAGGTAGCGCTGATATTGCCCTGAATATTGAGCGCATAAGGATCGGCGAAGAACCAGTGTTGCTGAGTGTTGAATTCCTTCCTGCTATGGTACCATGATACCACGTATCTTCCACGATCCGGATCCGTTTGAGGAGGATAAGCTTACCCGTGGCGCCACGGCCCGGTATTGCCCCCGCGGGAATGAAGTTGTGGACTTCCACGCTCACCGTTACCGGGTTGGCTTGCGGAACGGTTCCCGGCGCGGTGTAGGTGGCTGAGGGGTATTTATTATCGGGCGCCAGGGTACCTGCCCCTGTTACTTTCCAGTTTTTGATATTCTTCAGATCGTTGATCGTCTTTTCCTGTGCGATCTCCACTTCCGTTTGTTCCAGGTTGACGGCGAGGAAATTGTCCGTCGTCCGGATGGCGACTTCCGTTGTTTTACCTACCTGTACCTGGTCTTTGAGGCTGGTGAGCCAGAACATGGCGTAGGGCGCCCAGGTGGAGAAGTGGTCCGATTGCACGGTAAGGGTGCGATTGGCTTTGTCGAGCGCGGTGCGGGTCATCATGCGCCAGATGCCGTCCGCCTTCTGGTAGGCCATGAAGAGGGCTTCCGCGTCGGTGCTGTCGAGGTCGGATTCGTTGTAGGTGAACTGGAGTGTGAGGGGTTTGGGAACTTTACGCCTTCCGGCTTGAGGCGGTAGGAGATGCCGGGGCTTCCGGGGAGGGTGTTGGTAACGGGTTCCACGGAGAAGGTGGTGTTGGCTGCCACGGCGCCCGCGGGCACGGTGATCTTGAGCTTTCCGTCTGCCGAGGAGAGGCTGCCGCCCTGGGGCCGATGTCTTTGGTAACGGGTTCGCCGAGCGAGGTACCGATGGGCCTTACGACGCCTTTCGGGGCTGGGGGCGGGGTCTCCCGCAGGACCGTTTTCATGACTGCACGCGCCGAGCAGCAACGCTGCCAGGGCCAATAAGCTGAATGGTTTCATGTTGGGGTATAAAAATGGTTATGATGCTTAATTACCCCGCAAAGTACTTAGGCCCGCCAGGCCTGTCAATCGTGGAAGCTACTGGATTTTGCCTTCTCAGTAGTACTACCGGGTGACTTCGATCCCGCTTTTGTCATGCTAATGCCCATGCAATAGTTAAGACAATGTTAAATCATGTTGTTTCCGGTGATTGATATCATTGCACATTAGCAATTCGCCCCGTATTTTTGGCGCATGAATACCACCATTACACCCACGAAGAAGGGAACGAACTGGCTGCATGAAATGGATTTTATCGGGATGCACGCGGTGCCTTTTCTCGCGTTCTTCACACATGTGACTGCTTTCGACTGGATTTTGTGCGCCGTGCTGTATGTCGTGCGCATGTTTTTCGTAACCGGCGGGTATCACCGCTATTTCTCTCACCGATCGTATAAGACCTCCCGCTTCTTCCAGTTCATCCTGGCTTGCGGAGCGCAGAGCAGCTTCCAGAAGGGTGTGTTATGGTGGGCAGCCAATCACCGGGTTCACCACAAGCATTCCGATACGCCGGAAGACCCTCACTCGGCTAAGATCTACGGCTTCTGGCATGCCCATATCGGCTGGATCATGGATAAGGAACATAAAGAGACCCGTTATGATCTCATCAAGGATATGAAACATAAAGAGCTGTTCTGGCTCAATAAATATCATTTCGTCCCCCTGTGATCCTGGCAGTGGTGGTTTACTTCCTGGGCAACAAGATCAACGGCGCGGGCTGGTTCGATTGGTCGGCCGGACTGTCTACCCTCTTCATCGGGTTCTTCCTCAGCACGATCCTGTTATTCCATGGCACCTTCACCATCAACTCGCTCATGCATAAATGGGGCAAGGCCCGTTATAAAACCGGCGACGAGTCTAAAAACAGCCTGATCCTGGCGCTGGTAACGCTCGGCGAAGGATGGCACAACAACCACCACTATTATCAGCGCGCTACGCGGCAGGGTTTCTATTGGTGGGAGATCGACATTACGTATTACGTGATCGTCATGTTAGGCTGGTTCGGGCTGGTGTGGGATATTCACGGGGTACCGGATAAGATAAAAATAACAATAAAGTAGCGGCATAAACGAAATTGAAAATCCCCTCGGTTGAGGGGATTTTTTTATGTATTGATTCCTGGCAGGTCATGGTACTGGATTACGCTACCGATTTTTTCAGATGCAAACGCCAGTATAGAATCGGCGAGGAGCGCAGGCGCGGGATTGTATAAAGCCGGTTAAAAACAACGAATCGGCTTTATACTTTTCCAGTGGCATTGATTAAATTAGCCTATATGCAACGTTTCCTGATCCTGCTTTTGCTGCTGACTGCCACTGCCACGGCACAGCAAACCCAAAAGCCTCCGCTCCACGGCCGCCACTGGATGGCCATTACCGGCAAACCGCTGGCCGCTACGGCAGGCGCCGCGCTCTTCCAGAGAGGCGGCAATGCCATTGATGCCGCCTGCGCTATGCTGGCCGCCACCTGCACGATGTGGGATGTTCTCAGCTGGGGCGGGGAAACACAGGCGCTCATTTATCATCCCAAAACCGGGAAGGTGATCGCCATCAACGCCCTCGGCGTAGCACCCACCGGCGCCACCGCCGCGTTCTACAAAAGCAAAGGCTACGCCTTCCCGCCGGAATACGGCCCACTCTCCGCCGTAACGCCCGGTACGCCCGGAGGTATCTGCTTCATGTTGTCTGAATACGGTACCAAAAGCCTAAAAGAAGTTTTACAGCCCGCGATGGAAATGGCGGCAGGTTACCCGATAGACGCACAAACGGCCAACAGCATCGAACGGGGCAAATCGTGGATCAAGCAATGGCCTTACAGCGCGAAAGTTTTCCTTACGCACGCCGGCCAACAACGCGAAGCGCCCGAAGCGGGCGAGATTTTCGTGCAGGCCGATCTGCTGGCGACCCTGCAGAAAATGGTAGACGCCGAAACGGCGGCGCTGCGGGCCGGCAAATCCCGAAAGGAAGCCATTATGGCCGCGTACGACCGCTTCTACAAAGGGGATATCGCCCAGGAATATGTACGGGGCGCCCGCGAACAGGGAGGCCTCGTTACCATGCAGGACCTCGCCAACTGGAAAGTTATACAGGAAGAGCCGGTTCATGTCAGTTACAAAGGCATCGATGTCTACAAACTGCGCGAGTGGACGCAGGGCCCCATGATGCTGCAAGCCCTCAACATCCTCGAAAACTTCGATCTGAAAGCGATGGGATACAACTCCCGCAATACATCCACACGGTCTACCAGGCCATGAACCTCAGCTTTGCAGACCGCGACTTTTACTACGGCGATCCTTACGGCTCCCTGCAGCCCCGATCCGTGGACTGCTCAGCAAAGCCTACGCCCGCCAGCGCGCCGCCATAATAGACCCCAACCGCAATACGCCCGACGTGCAACCGGGCGACCCCTACCCTTTCCAGGACGGCCGCAACCCCTGGAAGCGGTTCCTGGACGTAAGGCCCGCACTGGCCGATACGAACATCCAGCAACCGGGGCATTTCGTTCCGAAGCATGATGCCGTCGCGTATCAACGGGCAGACAGCGCATACAACGACCGCCTCTGGCGCGGCACCACCAGCGTGGAGGCGGCAGACGCGGAAGGATGGGTAGTCTCCATCACGCCCTCCGGCGGATGGCTGCCAGCCTGCATCGCAGGGCGTACGGGAGTAGGCATGAGCCAGCGGGCGCAGAGCTTCGTGCTGGATTCGGTAATGAACCCATTCAACGTCATCGCACCCGGCAAGCGGCCCCGGGTAACACTGACGCCCTCACTGGCGCTGAAAGACGGGAAACCTTTCCTGTCGTTCGCCGTACAGGGCGGCGACACGCAGGACCAGAACCTGTTGCAGTTCTTCCTCAACGTGGTGGAATTCGGGATGACGGTGCAGCAGGCCACCGAAGCGGCCAACATCAACAGCAACCAGTTGTGGCTGTCGCTCGGAGGAACGGCCGTGAAGGACAGGGTTCCCCGTTCCGGGAGCATCCTGGTGGCGGGCAGCACGCCCGACAGCACGCGCCGGGCGCTGGAGGCCATGGGTTATATGCTCAGTTACGCCGCCAGGACCAGCGGGCCCATCAACGCCATCTTCTTCGATACCCTGCACAGGTCGCTGTGGGGCGGCAGCAGCAATCACGGCGAGGATTACGGGATAGGATGGTAACATCGTGGAAAACAACGCATAATAGACGGCAATGAAAATGCCGGTATACTTTTGGTCGTACATTTACCTGGATTGTAAAACCCGATTTCTGTCATAAAATCATGCGGCATGTTAACGATTGGCACCCCAGCGCCCGACTTTAATCTCTACTCCACGCCCGACCAGCGATATACGCTGCAGGACTTTCAGGAAAGAACCTCATCCTGGCTTTCTACCCGGCAGACTGGAGCCCTGTTTGCGGCGACCAGATGTCGCTCTATAACGAGATGCTCCAACTGTTCCGCAAACAAAACGCGGCGATCCTGGGGATTTCGGTAGACAGCAAATGGTGCCATATGGCGTATACGCAGTCGCGCAACCTGCACTTTCCCCTGCTGGCCGATTTTGAGCCCAAGGGCGCCGTTGCGAAGGCATATGAGGCACGACGATAAGGAAGGGCAATGTCACAGGGCATTGTATGTGATAGACGGGAACGGGATCATCCGCTGGAACTTTTTATCGCCTCCCGCTGTTAATCCCGGGGCAGACGGCATCCTGGACGCGCTGGAGAAAATTCAGGCTAAAAATAAATACCCGCTATGGCAAAACTCACACCGCCTCCCGGCCCGCAGGATCATGCGCGGGGCACGGAAGGAGCGCCCGTTACACTGGTGGAATACGGCGATTTTCAATGCTCCCATTGCGGGAAAGCATATCCCGCCGTGGAAGATATCGTGAAGAAAATGGGCAACGGCCTGCGTTTCATATACCGGCACTTCCCACTATCGGAATCCCATCCCATGGCTAAAGCCGCGGCAGTGGCGGCGGAGGCCGCAGGCAGGCAGGGCAAGTTCTGGGAAATGCATCACGGCATATTCCAAAACCAACAATTCCTCTCCGTAGAAAACCTCTTCGGCATCGCAAAAGATATCGGTCTCGACATCGAACAATTCCGTAACGATATACAAGATCCGGCACTGGAAGAGAAAGTAGATGCAGACTTCGAAAGCGGCGTCAGAAGCGGGGTGAACGGTACGCCGTCCTTCTTTATCAACGGACAAAAATACAACGGCAGCTATGACGAAGAATCGATGATGGCTTCCCTCACTTTTTAATACAAGTATATGAGCGCATTCAACGATCTGATCCATTCGAGCAACCCGTGCTGGTAGACTTTTACGCCGACTGGTGCCAACCCTGCCACGCCATGACGCCCGTCATCAAAGAAGTGGCACAGGCCGTGGAAGGGAAAGCCAGGGTCGTTAAAGTGAACATCGATAAGAACCAGCAGGCCGCGCAGCATTTCAACGTGAGCGCCGTGCCTACGTTCATCATCTTCCGGAAAGGACAGGTAGTATGGCGGCACGCCGGTATGATCGATAAGAGCAGCCTGCTCCGGCAGCTGCAATCCGCCTCGGCATAGGAAAGGTACCGGCTTTTTATTATCTTGACGGAAATACGATTCCACATGAAACTAGCCGCCCTCCTCTTACTGGCAGGCCTGTCCGCCAATGCCCAGTCCGATTCCTTGCACCTCCTCGTGGCCGACGGCGCCAAACCGGTGCTAGTCTCCAATCAATTCAAATTCACGGAAGGCCCCGCGCCCGACCGCAAAGGCAATATCTACTTCACCGATCAGCCCAACAACGCCATCTGGATCTTCGACACCAAAGGCAAACTGAAACTGTTCAGCGATAAGAGCGGCCGGTCCAACGGCCTGTATGTCGATAAGAAAGGGAATATCCTGGCCTGCGCGGATGCAGACAACGAACTGTGGTCCTTTTCACCGAAAGGCGGGCATACCGTACTGATGGATAATTTCGAGGGAAAGAAACTCAATGGCCCTAATGATCTCTGGATCCACCCCAATGGCGACATTTACTTCACCGATCCTTACTACCAACGCAACTACTGGGCCCGCCAGAAGCCCGACATCGAAGCGATGCGGGTATACCGGTTACAACCCGGATCAAACACGCCGGAGATCGTGGCGGATGACATCGTAAAGCCAAACGGCATCGTAGGCACGCCGGACGGAAGTTCCTCTACGTGGCGGACATCGGCGGCGACAAGATCTACCGGTACGACATCCTCCCCGGCGGCAAGCTCGGCAACCGCATCCTGTTTACCAACAAAGGCGGTGACGGTATTACCCTCGACGAGCGCGGCAATCTCTATCTATGCGGGAATGGGGTATTCATCTACAACCCGCAAGGGCAGCAGATCGGGCATATCGATGTACCTGAAAAATGGACCGCCAACGCCTGCTTCGGCGGCAAGAAAAGGAACGTGCTGTTCCTCACCGCGTCAACAGCGGTGTACACCGTACAAATGAAAGTGAAGGGAGCGGAATAACGCTCAGGAAGGCAGGAACCATATCCCCTTGGAAGGCAAAGCCACGAATACGGCATCGCCCGCCTGGCAGGAAGGCCTTATCATGCGAACGCTGAGCAGGTTGCCGGGCACTTCCACCACCACATCGTGATAGCTGCCGCCGAAGCGCACTTCTTTCACGACTCCCCTGATGGCTTCGCTGCCATTATCTACCAGCCTGAATTGCTCCGGCCGCACCACGAGGCTGCGGCGCCCGTTGATGACGATCCCCGGCATCAGCGCAAAGACTTTGCTTTATCCGGAGGAAAGAGCTGGTAATCGCCCAGGAGCCCTGCGGCGTATATGTCCGCGGGCTTGCTGTATACTTCGGCCGGCGTTCCCTGCTGCACGAGCTGGCCGTCGCGGAGAACGATCAGGTGATCCGCCCAGGAGAGCACATCGTCCGGGTCGTGTGACACGAGGAGGCTGGTGATGCCATATGCCTCGCCCAGTTCATGGATTACGGATTTGAGTATGTGGGTATGAATGAGGTCAAGGTTGGAATAAGGTTCATCCAGCAACAGGAGCTTCGGTTTGGTGACGAGCAACCGCGCCAGGGCGATGCGTCTTCTCCCCGCCTGAAAGCTGATCGGTCTTTCTTTTGAGCAGGTGGCTGATGCGGCATATCTCGAACAGGCGGTTGGCTTCATCGTCGGTCAGTTGATTGGCGTACCCCAGCAGTTCTTCCACGCGGTAGTTGTTGCGCAGCTCGTAATGTTGTGAAAGGTATGCTATGCCGGGATGGCCGGGAATGAGGCGGTAATCCGGGCCCCAGACTTTCGCCTTCAAACAGCACCGTTCCCCATCGGGTTGCCCCCACCCGGCGATGATCCGCAGCAGGGTGCTTTTCCCTGATCCGGAGGCGCCCATGATAGCGACCTTCTGTCCACGCTCCACACTAAAAGACAATGGCTGCAACTCGAATCCCAGTTTGTCTTTCTTCGATATATCTGAAACTTGTAATAACGTCATAATCCCAAAATTGCCGGCCGGTTACTGCAAAGCGCGTTCCATTTCCGGAGCATAAAGAAAAAACATTTCCGGGAATTGATGGGTATTCAGCGAATTGTGATTAGTTCGTCCTTGGTATCCAAAGGATTACGCCGCTTCAAATACTCAACCGGGCCATATGTCGCTTCGGTCTTATACCGGTATGATTCAGACACGAAATACGACAACCCGGCAAAAGCCCCTCCGTTGCCCCCTTCAATCCATGTAATTTGCATTTAATTATTTCATTATACCTAACGAGCTCCATGCGTTCTGCGGAACGTTTTATTGACCTCAACCATCTCTCATGAAACCATTCTACTCCCTTGCGGCCTGCATCGTGCTGGTCCTGTATGCAACAGTACAGGTACGAGGACAGGCCACACACAATGTCAGGTTCACCATCGATGCATCTGCCCCAAACAGGAAACCGATCAATCCGTTGATCTACGGAACCAACGACCATTACCCCATGCGCCCGCCAAAAGGATGGGCGGCAACCGGCTCACCAGCTATAACTGGGAGACCAACGCCAGCAATGCCGGGCGCGACTGGGTCCACCATAGCGACGACTGGGTACCGGCTCAGTGGAACACGCCGGAGGACCAATACAACGTGCCCGGCGCGGCCGTTGTCGCTTTCCACAATCAGTCGCTCCAGCAGGGCGCCTATTCTCTCGCTACGCTTCCCATGGCAGGGTATGTAGCAAAAGACAAGAATGGCACGGTATCGGAAAGCCAGGCCGCCCCTTCTGCCCGGTGGGCAAACGTCCTGACCCGCAAACCGGGCGGCGGGCTATCCCTGACGCCAAATATCAATGACAACGAAGTGTATGTCGATGAAGAGCTGCATTTCCTGCTGAATAAGTTCGGGCGCAGCAATACCGCTACCGGGATCAAAGCATATTCCCTTGATAACGAGCCCTGCCTGTGGTTCGACACGCATTCGCGGTTGTTCGGGCATACGGGGTGTCGGTCAATTACCTCATGAACAAGTCCTACGAAACAGCGGAGCTCATCAAGGAAATGGACCCCACTGCGGAGGTGTATGGTCCTGCGCTCTGGGGATATACGGCTATCAGAACCTGCAATTTGCGCCCGACTGGGATCAGGTACGCGGGCCTTATGAGCTGTTCCTCCACTATTATCTCGCCAAAATGAAAGAGCGAGGGGAAGCGGCCAACAAGCGTCTGCTCGATGTACTGGATGTACATTGGTACCCGCAGGAGAACGACGACTACGGCGGCATCTCGCCATTCGACGATTATAATGACGAAAACTCCGTGCGCGGGCGTATCGAGATGTCGCGTTCGCTGTGGGATGATTCATACCACGAAAATACCTGGGTGCAGGAAGCTTCCAACGGAGGCATCTTCCCGGTATTGCCGCGGCTGCATGAAATGATCGGTACATATTATGCAGGGACCAAACTGGGGATTACGGAATATAGCTTCGGGGAACCAGCCACGTATCCGGCACCATCGCACAGGCCGATGCGCTGGGCGCCTTCGGGATCAATAACGTTTACCTGGCTACATACTGGGGCGCCATCACCGGCTATATCCAGACCGGCTTCGACCTGTTCTGCAACTATGACGGCAACGGTGGTAAATACGGCAATACGGCTGTCCGCGCACAGACGGACAACCGCAATGTGAGTGCCGTGTATGCTTCCGTTGATGCCAATAGTGATCAGTTTATGCACGCCATCGCCATCAACCGCAGCTATGCCGATACGATCGTGGCAACGGTGGCTTTTTCCGGCGCCCGCCAGTACCGCAGCGCCACGGTATATGCCGTAGACCGGAACAGCCCCAGATCCGCCGGATCGAAGATGTCCGCCAGGTGGCGAACAACTCCTTCCAGGTGAAACTCCCGCCGATGACGGTGTATCACCTCGTGTTGTCGGAGACCGACCTGACGGTATACCCCTATATCACCGATCTCAAAATCACGCCTGCTATCGGTTATTCGGACGGTAATGCGCAGTTCACCGTATCCGCGACGATCACCGACTCCGACAACGATATGCGCCCGCCTACGATAGATCTCAGTTCCGTTGGCGGCAGCGCCACCACACCACTGGTACGCAACGGTGATAAGTACTCCATTACTTATACCGTACCAGCTAATACGGCGTCCGGGCTTAAAACATTCGAAATTTCAGCGGTAGACGCTGCCGGACATGGTGTAAAGTCGAATGTCTCCTACCGTGTGATACGCGACCTCCCTCTACCGATATCTGGAACGGTGATGCCATCCGGACAGGTGAAGGCGAACGATTCAATGACGCGGTTGACCAGACTGCAGGTACGCAGCTGATCGAGCGGAGAACGACCGGCGGCAATACGGACCCTGGCAGCCTGTACATGCGCTTCAAACATGATCCGAATTACTGGAGCCTCATGACCTGGCGCATCGATCCCAACGCGGGCGGCGCCCGTGATGTCAGCGAGTTCGGCTACCTCGAATTCTATATCCGTTCCAACGCTCCGGCATATGCAGATATAGAACTCAGCGTGAGAGACGCCAGCGCCAATATGAACGTATCCAACACCGTGAACCTCAAAGCCAGGGGCTACATCTCCTCCTTCAGCCCCAACCAGTTCACAAAAGTAAAGATCCCTTTCACCGACCTGTTCACCGGATCCAATTTTGATCTTACCCGCCTTTGGCAGTTCAACTTCCTCGTCAACACCGCACAGGATGGCTTTGAAGTATGGATAGACGATATCCGCGCAGTGCCGTACGATAACCCCGCGGTGCGCCCGTGATCAGCGATGTGCGCATTACACCGGCAGCCGGTTTCGCGGATGGCACTACGCAGGTCCAACTCAGCGCGGCAGCTACCGACCCGAATAATGACCTTTCCAACCTCACGGTGGACTTGTCTTCCATAGAAGGCGCGAACAATCATCCCATGGCGCTGATCAACGGCCGTTATGAAGCTTCATTCGTCGTAATGGGCAATGCTCCCGCGGGGCCGCGCACTTTCAATATTACCGCCACAGATGCAAAAGGCAATACCGCCCAGGCTTCCGCGAACTATACCGTTTGGGCCCGCGCAACATCCGACATCATTTGGGACGGCGATACGAAGAACGAGGGGATACCTTTGGCAGGCGGCACCAGCAATCCGGAATCCCGGATCTTCGTGGCACAGACCGGTGGCAACAAAGCCCCCATTAGCATGCGCGCGCACCTGCAGCCCGGACCGGAGCCTTATGCCTATGTGACCTGGGACTTTGCGGAGTTCAATGATGCCCGGATGATCGACTTCCGGCCTAAGCGATACCTGAATTTCTCCATTCTGGTGCCCAATGGCGGCGGCAGGCAGGATTTTGACCTGCAGATATATTTCAAAGACCGTTTCGGCGAAAGCACGCAATCCTTGAACCTGAAAGCAGGCGGATACCTCACTTCATTTACCGGTAATTACCAGCAGGTGCGGATCCCTATCGCCGATCTGCTCCGCAATTCCACTATCGATGCCAGCAAGATCGCCTGGATGGGGCTCCTGGCTGAAAGGCTCCCAACATTGGGATCACATGTGCAGGTCGATGATATTTACCTGAGCGGCAGCCCTGTTGCCGACGTGACCATAGAAACGCAGCCGGCGCTCTGCGGCGGCAGGGGTAAAATTGAAGTAAAAAGCATCATCGGCGGTACCAGTAATTACCGGTTCCGCTTTGCGAATTCCGCCTGGCAGACCAGCCCTCTCTTTGAAAATGTTCCCCAGGGCACGTGGGATGTCCGGATAGAAGGCGACAATGGGTTTGTATATATTGAGACCGTTGTGATACCCGGAACACCCGGTATACAAGGCGCCCTGCAGGTCGATAATGCAGCCGGCAACGTGGATCTGACCATGACCACCGGCAGCGGCAATTACACCTATCAGTGGTCTAACGGCGCAACAACACAAGACCTCAGCAATGTGCCTTCCGGCACTTATGAGGTGCTCGTTACCGACAATACCCGCGGTTGCACCCTGCGGCTCACCGCAACCGTAGCGCGTGCCGGCGCCGTGACGTTTGCCGTCAGAAACGCGAATTGCCTGATCTATGGCACCATCACCGCCACCGTAACCGGTGGTACAGGCGGCTACCGGTATTTCATCGATGGTGTTGCCAACCCTTCCGGCGCGGATAATAACGTTTTCAACCAACTGATACCCGGTACATACACGATCCGCGTTACCGGAAACGGCGGACTGGATTTTACACAGGACGTAACCGTAGGCGGCCTCATGAATAATATGTCGATCGGCAACACAGTAAACAATCACCACGGCGACATCGACATCACGATGAGCGGGGCAGCGGCAGATATACCTACCTGTGGTCGAATGGCTCCATAAGAGAGGATCTTCATGGCCTTGCTTCCGGCAATTATCACCTGGAAGTAACCGACCGCGATTCTAAATGCGTGATCGCCATGAACTTCGTGATCGCCCGTACCGGGCCGGATGTCACCGTTGCCACCACACCGGCAGATTGCGCGACAGGAGGCATCATCACCGTTACGACAACTGGTGTAAGCGCAGCACCTTACCAGTTCTTCATCAATGGCGTGCTCAATCCTGCAGGCGCCAACAATCCTGTTTTCCGGAATCTGCAGGGCGGCATTTATGACATCATCGTTTCCGGTGCGAATAACTACAGAAAGGATGAACAAGTGATCGTTGACGGATGGATGAACGAGATGGAAGTGACAGGACAGGTCAACGCGCAAACCGGCAACATCGATGTTACCGTCACTAATGGCAGCGGGGATTACACTTACCTCTGGTCTACCAACGCAACCACGCAGGATGTCGCTGGTCTGCCCGACGGCAATTACTGGGTGGATGTCACAGACGTGAATATCGGTTGTACTATGCGGAAAACATTCGTGATTACGCGTACCAACAACACAACCATCACCTTCACACTAACAAACGCCGCCTGCGGGGCGAACGGAATAATCCTGGTAAATCTCAGCCAGGGCAATCCCGCTGATTATAGTTTCTCGATCAACGGACAAACCAACCCTGCCGGCGCCCATGATCCTGCATTCCGGAACCTTGCACCCGGGGCCTACATCGTCCGGGTAACCGGCCCTGCGAACTTCGACAATACGCAGACGGTCAACCTGGGCGGCACGCCTAATAACCTGCGGATCATCGGTACCGCAGACGAAGACGGCAATATCAACATCACCGTCAGCGGCGGCAGCGGGAATTACCAGTATCTCTGGTCCGATAAGTCCACCACCGAGGATCTTCACCAACGGCCTCCCGGCACATACACCGTAACCGTAACGGATGCCGTGTCTGGTTGCACGGCAAAGTTCACCATCCTGGTGGCTGCCAGCAGGAGTCGCTGTGGATTTATCCGAACCCGGCGCAGGAGGGTTTCCGTGTGAAATATGTAATCCCGGCCGGTAATGAGATGGAACTGACGGTTGTCGATATCTTCGGCAGAACGATGTACCGCCAGTTGATGACCGAAGCGCAGGGCAACCTGTACATTCCTGCTGCCAAACTGCGGTCGGGAATGTATTTCGTGGTCGTAAGATCAGATAAGCATAAGCAGATGAGACCTGTTATCATAGCCAAATAGGGCATCATCTCTTCCAATGAAAAAGGCCGGTTTGCACCGGCCTTTTTTTTTCTCACACACTACAGGTTTGTATCCTGTCACCCCTGACTAAAATTAGTTTCTGTTGCCTCTGCCGGGAGCGTTTCCGCTGTTGCCCCTGTTGCCGTGGTCGTTGCCCTGGCGCTGGTTGCCGCGGTTAACATTCTGTTCGCGGCGCTCATTGCCCCGGTTGGCGTTGCCGTTCCATTCGCGGCGTTCGTTACCACGGTTGGCGTTGCCGGGCTGTTCGCGGCGCTCGGCCGGGCGGTTCGCATTGTTATTTCGATCCGGGCGGTCGTTGCCACGGTTGTTGTCCCATTCCCTTCTTTCGGCCGGGCGGCTGTTGTTATTCCGGTTGTTGTCCCAGTCGCGGCGGTCGCTGCCGCGGTTATTATCCCAGTTTCGGCGGTCTACCGGACGGCTGTTCCACTCGTTGCGGGGCTCGGGGCGCGGTCTGTAATGATCCGGCCTGCGGTCGCGCAGCACTATCTGGGAGTAGTTGTTCCGATAGTGGGCATATTGCCTGCGGTAGCGGTCGTGGTAGCGCCAGGGTCGCGCTGGTTAAGTACTACCTTATAGCCGCGGTAAAAGTCGTAATAACCATAACGGGCGGGAAGGTAGCGGGTATGGATCCAACGACCCATATCGAAATAAATGTACATCTGTGTGGGGATGTAGTAGTAAATGTCGATATCGGGGAGGTAATAGTATTCCGCGTAATCGTAACCTACCGGGCCCCAGGCCGGTTGAATGTCAATATTGACACTCACGCGGACCTGCGCCGAAGCAGGAGACGGAGTCATAGCCGTAAAAGCGGTCATCACAGCCAGGATTACAAATATCCGTTTCATACGTGCTGGTTTTAGTTCTTAAATAGTTAGACGTTAGAAGGATGTCGCGGTTTAAGCGTTAAAACATGTTTAACATATCTTACCCTAATGCATATTTCGCGCCAAAACAGCTGTTGGGGGCAATTCTTTCTTATCTGCCGGGAAACGCTTAATATTACGCCGTCTAATCGATACCCATGAACAGCATCTCCATTGCGCTGGTGGATGATCACCCCGCCATTTTGAACGGCTTGCAGATGATCCTGCAGGGATTTCCCGATATAAGCCTCTGTGGCGCCTGGCAAAACGGCGACCAGTTGCTGGACGGTCTCCAGGAACAGGCGCCCGACGTACTTTTCCTGGATATCCAGTTGCCGGGGATGGACGGGCTGGCATTGTGCCGCCGCGTATCCGCCGATTATCCAGGAACGCGGGTCATCATTTTTACCAACGTCGAAGACAAACACACCATCCGCACCGCATTTCAGAACGGAGCGGCCGGGTACCTGCTGAAAACGGCAGGCAGCCGCGAGATCCGCGATGCCATCGACACGGTACGTTCCGGAGATCAATATGTACATGCGGAACTGAAAGACCAGATGTTCCAGCAGATCATCCAGCGCAAACCCAGCCGTTACGCCCCTACCCTCACCCGCCGCGAAAAGGAGATCCTGGGCTTCATCGCCCGGGGCGACAGCAATCAGGAGATCGCCGATAAGCTGTCGCTCAGCGTCCGCACCATCGAGAACCACCGCTATAACCTCATGCAGAAGCTGGACGTGAAAAACACGGCCGCGCTTGTGCGCAAAGCTATCGAACTGGGGCTGGCCAGTTAAGGTGAGTAGTAATACTCAGTTTCAAATACGAGTAATTCATCGGTAAAATCCATTTGCGTTGTCAGGTAGTTTTGAGGAAACTTCATGACCATGTTGCTTGTCGAAAAGAAAGCGCCCATCCTCCTCCAGACGTTGATTGCCGGTTTGCTGGCAGCTTCTCTGCTGCTGCTGGGCTTCACCGTTTACCAAAGCGGCGAATTCGGCGGTCTGGCCGCGTTGCTGGCATTGACGGCAGTAACGATATCCGCCCTTTTTCTTTTGCTGCCTGCCAAAACGCAGATAATCACCCGGGAAAAAGAACAGGAATCACAGGTGCGCCAGTTGCAGGAACAGGCTTTACAGGCAGAACTGCAGGCGCTGAAGGCACAGATCCAACCACATTTCCTTTTAATGCCCTCAACCGCGTAAACGCCAGCATCCCCGCCGAACAAGAAGAAGCACGGGAGCTCATCGCACAGCTGGCTGATACGTTCCGCTATGCGCTGAACGCCACCCGGGCAGATCTGGTGCCCCTGGGCAACGAGCTCTCCTTTCTCCGGGATTACCTCGACATCGAGCAACACCGCTTCGCTTCCCGGCTCCGTATACACATCGACGCTCCTGCATCCCTATACCTGCTCCGCATTCCACCCATGCTCCTGCAACCCATCGTGGAGAATGCCGTTAAACATGGAATAGGCCCATGCATCGAAGGCGGCGCCATCATCATCCAATGCACCCGTATCCATAATAAACTTCGCTGCTGCGTCAGCGACACCGGCGCAGGATTCGACGGGCCGCTCGATCACATTATGCACGGCTCCGGCGTAGGGCTACGTAACACCGCCCTAAGGCTGGAGAAACTCTATAATGAACCCCTGAAAGTGGAACGCAATCCTTCAGGCGGACTACGATTCATGTTTGATATCCCCATTCATCCCTAAAACGCTCCGCGATTAATCGGAAATCATCCTTTCCTGCGACCGTACGGCATATCCGTACGGTCGCACTTTTTAGAACGGCATTTTTACACCGGTATTGTAAAACAAATACCGGAAATGACTAATTTTCAGGCTTATGGAAAAGGATTACTTCAACGACCAGACTTTCGACCGGCAGGATTATCGCGGCAAAGCATTGCCCAGAGGGGAATATGAGGGATGTACGTTCCGGAATTGCGATTTCAGCGAAGGCGACCTCTCCGGCGCAACGTTCGAAGATTGCATCTTCTCGGGTTGCAACCTGAGCCTCGCCACCATCAAAGGCGCGGCATTCCGCGACGTCCGCTTCGAAGATTGCAAACTGCTGGGGCTCCGGTTCGATGAATGCAATACCTTCAACCTGACATTCAAATTCGAACGTTGTATATTGAACAACACTTCCTTCTTCGCGCTTAAAATTAAAAAGACCAGCTTCTCCCATTGCCAGATCCGCGAAGCCGATTTCACGAACGCCGACCTCACCGGTTCTTCGTTCGCCCATTGCGACTTCTTAAATGCTGTCTTCGGCGGCACCGTACTGGAACAATGCGACTTCCGAACGGCCGAGCATTACCTCATTGATCCGGAAAGGAACCGGATTAAGAAATCGAAGTTTACCGTGCCGGGGTACTGGGATTACTGGGGAAGTACGATATTCAGATCACATAAAAAAGCAGTCCGGCCGGACTGCTTTTCTCTTTATTGATTTTCAGGTTTCACGTCGTACAGGATCACAAATTCGACCCGCCGGTTGACCGCCCGGCCTTCTTCCGTATCATTCGTAGCGAGGGGATGTCTTGAGCCGAGGCCCCAGGTGAACATCCGGTCGTCTGCCACGCCCTTTTCATTCAGGAGTTTCTTGCCGCTGACGGCACGCTTTTCGGAAAGGTCGTTGTTGATCTGGTCGGTCCCGGTGTTATCCGTGTAACCCGTTACCAGGATCTTTGTTTTGTCGTACTTGTTCAACACATCTGCGAACCGCCCGAACGTGGGCTTCACTTCTTCCTTCAACTGGTCGGAATTAGTAGCGAAGAGGACATTATTGGGGAAGATGACTTTCAGGCTGTCGTTGATGATCGTTACATCCGCATCGTCCAGTGCTTTCTTCAGTTCCTTATATTGTTTTTTCATGTAAGCATGGGAACTGCTTTTCTTAGACGCGGCGCAGGAGGTCAACAAAGCCACCGCTATCAAAAACAGCCCGTTTCGGAGATTAACTACAGGTGAGGTCATATGCTTGCGATTTGAGGCAAATGTATGTAAATCCTCCATAATCAAGCTGTTATGAAAACAAACAACCATATGACGACAGAATTGAATAGGTCACATTACAAAAACTAAATTCTTATGTCATGTTAACCTTACGAATACCGCCATCCGCTTCATAAGCCAATTCGTCCAGGCAAACCGATCTGCGGTGGCTGCCGCCACCAGGCAGGCTCCCGTTATGGTAAAAGAGCCACGACTTCCCGCCGAATTCCAGCGTTGCCGGGCGGTTGGTTTGGCTGTTGTCTGCCGGATCGCAGATGATGCCGCGGTAGGTCCAGGGGCCGGCGGATGTTTGCTGGTGGCGTACGCTATCTGCTCCGGCATGCCTGCGCCGTACATCAGGTAGAACAAGCCGTTCCGCTCATAGAGATGGCTCCCTTCACTGAAGCCGGGAAGGTCTATCCGGTGTATATCTCCTCGATTCCGCCGACTGCGTCGTTTAGTTGCGCAATATGGCAAACCTGGTGCCCCCAAACGATGTAGACCTTGCCATGAGCAGATAACACCGTGGGGTCGAGGTTTTCCTTATCGTTATGGAGTTCGGGCAGCATATCGCCGGAAATAAGCGGTTTGCCGAGCGCGTCGGTATAGGGGCCTTCAGGAGTGGGGATTTCGCCAGACCGATGGCCTTTCCCGGGATATCCCGGTGCGACACGGCAGCGAACCAATAAAAAGCCCCGTTCAGCCGGATGACTTTCGAAGCAAATGCATCGCCCGATGCCCAGTGGAAATCAGTGGCTTTTAGCGGAGAAGGGTGCTCCGTCCAATTGCTGAGATCGTCGGATGAAAAGCATAACCACTTTTTCATGACGTAATCGTCGGTACCGGCCGGTGGCTCGTCGTGGCCGGTGAAAAGATATACTTTTCCTTCGTGCTCCAGCACGGTCGGGTCTGCGGTGAATGTATGGCGGATGATCGGGTTCATTCATACAGCTTTTGACATTTTTCGCAATAGAATGTCCTGCGCCGGGTTTTGCCGATGTATGATTTATGCAGGGGAATATGGCAGCGGGGGCATTCAGATTTTGTATGTACGTTCCAGTGCTTCTTCAATACGCCGGCTTTCTTCCAGTGCAGGAAGTCGAACGCGAACGCGTGCATGTCTCTTACGATTTCCCTTCTTTTACGCGCCGGCAATGCACCGACCCTGCTGCCCGGGTGTACGCGCACGCGCCAGGGTACTTCGTTCTTGAAGATATTTCCCGCGCCTGCGAATATCTGCTGATCGAGCAGCGCATCGCACAATAGCATATCCGGAACCTGCTTCAGTTTATTAACCGCGGCGTCTTCATCCCAGGCCTTATTAAGCAGATCCGCGCTCCAGTCGTAGATCTCATCTGGTGGCGCTTTTAATAGCTGAACGGAACCGGCATAGAAATTCACCTCGCCATTTTTGAACCGGAGGTGCAGCCGCGGCCGGGCCTTCTTTCTTTCATTAATGAGATAAGTGCCGAAAAGCAGGAAATGTACTCTTACCGTGAACTTCGGGCAACAAATAAGGAAATGCTTGCCCCAGGTCCGGAAATGGATGGTTTTATTCTTTAGTATTTGCAGATCGAATGACTTTTCAGTGCCGGCAACAGAGAGTACTTTCCGGCCTTCGAATGCGGCCAGTTCTTCTTGCAGGATGCGGATGGAGGGTCCTTCAGGCATGCATACCTTACATCAAACCGTACGCCATTTGCCAAAATTGATATTGTTGTTCCGATTATTTCTATTTTTGCCTCCCGAAATCATCAACATATGCAAGCACAGACCGCATCATTGCTCCAGCAACTGGCATCAAACAGCATCGCGTTTAAAGACGTGATCGCCTTTATTGAATCACGCTACGACCATCAGCCCACCGCCTTCAAAAATGGCGAAGCATACAACGAACCCACGCAGAACCAGGGCAGCGCGAAAGTGTTTTCCTTTGCGAAACTGAACAGCCTCAGCAAGGAAGATACCTTACAGCTGTTCGCAGAACATTATCAGGCCGTGTTAAATACTCCCGGCGGCGCAGACCACCAGAACATCCGGCAGTTTATGCAACATGGTTGGGAAGCGATAGAATTTCAGGGAGAGGCGCTGACTGCAAAGTAAGCTAACCGTATATCTCTTTAAAGGCCGGAGTAGCGCGAAATTTGAACAGTTTAAAGTCGTTTTTAAATTTAGCCATTATCGCGGGGTCAATCTCCAGTGCCTGTTTCATGACATCCAATGCTTCGTCAACGGGCGCATCTGTCAGCGCTAATGCGCATACATGATAAAAAGGACATTGGCATCGCCCGGATCGATGGTATACCCTGTCCGGATATTTTCCATCGCTTCTTCATAGCGCCCGTTATTGAGCAGGGTGTTTGCCCGCCATATGGCTTTTAACGGAATTATTGACGGCAACGGCCGTATCCGCAAATAGCAAGGCTTGTTCAGCGATGAATGGCGGAACTATATAGGGATGATAGTGTGGCTGGTAATCATTGCACATAACGATCCATATATCTTCCGGATCGCAATCGGGCCAATTAATAGCCTTCAAAACTTTCGGTTGCGTTAAAGCGAGGTATTTGCCCGTCACGCTGGCGCCCTGGTATAATTTCCTGTCTTCGCATATTGGATACCGGCACTCAGATACAGGTTTTCTCTTTATCGCCTGCCGTACTTTTCACCCAACCATATTTTTCATAAACGGCGGCAGCACGTTCCATTAAGGTTACTGCCAGATCAACGTCATTCTCCTCCAGCGCAGCGACGGATAAATCTTGTAGGGCCCTGGTATGCTCCGGAAAGGCCTGGATCATTTCCCGCAGCATCCTGATGCCAGCCACTGCATCCTTGCGCCGCAGTGCAGCTGCCTTTGCATACATGGCATTAGCGGCGAAATCGGGCCTAAAAACGGCTGCCAGATCATTAAATCGCGCGGCGATCTTATCATTCGCCGCCGTTTCCTTTTTGCCAGCCTTCCTCAAGATACGCCTGGTGATATCGCCAGCAATATTATGCAAAGCGTTACCGATCCGCCAGCTATCCGGCTGATCAGCTGACAGCCATTTTTCTTGATTTTCTTCAAGATAGTCCGCCCAGCTTTCTACGATACCCGGCACCACAACGGTCGCTGATGCATAACGACGCATGTAACTGCTATATTTAATTGGTTCCGGCAAATCATCATCGTCATACCCATCGTCATCATCGCTGTAATATTCGTCGTCTTCTTCATCCGGATCAATTTCCATGGCATCGTCATCGTCCAGGTCGCGATAGCTGAAGTCAATATCCTGCGGATTTACTTTATCCGCTCCTCTCACAATTTCGGTAGTATATGAATCAAAATATTCATCAGCTTCGGGTTTCATTTGCAAAGCCGTGAAGCAATATCCTGCCAGTAAGGAAGCGATCTTACGGAACTGAAAGCGCCCTTCGGCGCTGGCAGGCGCCAGCACAGCAACTGCATCTTCCAACCGCTTTGCCTTAACGGCGCTGAAACCATATCCCAATATTGCATCCATTCGCAGATCAGAATCCATATACTGGCGATAGTGATGCATCGCATCTTCAAACTTTCCATTTCGGTCAGCATTTGCCGCCAGGTTAGCGAGTTCGTCGGGGTTTTAGCCTTTTTGGGCATTGGGGTTTAGTTAAATAGTTCCTGGAATGAAGCTTCGTTGCGAAGCCTGGTGAAATCATTATCCCAGCGCGCATGGGACCTAAGCGCCGGGTCTTGCTGCAAAGCTTTTTAAGGACCGTCACCACTTCATCCACGGGTGCATCCGTCAGCGACAACAGGCAGGCATGGTTATACGCAACATTAGCATAATCGGGATCTGCCGCATAACCCGCCAGGATATTCACCATTGCGGCTTCGTACTGGCCATTGCCGAGTAATGCGGCGGCCCTGGCTACGTGACCTTTCACCGAATTGTTTGTGGCAATGGCAATATCGGCAAATAACAGTGTTCGGCGCAAAACCTCAGCAGGCTCCTGGTAAGGAAAAGCTCTTTGCAAATACCCTTCGGCCATAGCAATCCAGATATCTTCCGGCTGATGATCCGGCCTGGTGAGGTATTTATATACCTCCGGCTGGCGCTGCGCGAAATATTTTACCAGCAATGCTTCACTGGCGGTATAATTCCCGGTTTCCGCATAGTGAAAACCCGCCTTGATGTATAATTCATTTTCGAAATCGCCTTGCGATCCGTCACGTCTCCATCCATGCTTATCGTATACGGCCACACATCTTTCCATTAGCGCTACCGCCAGATCATAATCATTTTCGGCCAGGGCGTCCCTTGAAAGATCTCTCAGGGCGTTGGCATGTTCAGGGTGTATGATTATCAATTCCCGCAATTTCCGGATGCCGTCCGCATAATTAGTACGCTTTGCTGCCAGCGCCTGCTCATACATCACTGATGCTCCCAATCCGGGACTATAAACAACAGACAATTCATTCAACCGGTTAGACAGCTTCCTATTTTCAATTTCAGCTACCTCCTCACTCACGTTATTATCATGAAGCCGGGTTTTAACATCCGTTGCAAGATCACTTAACGCATTCCCTATTCTCCATTTGTCCGGCTGATCAGGCGACAGCCATTTCTCATTATCATCAAGATAATCTGCCAGGCTTTCTACAACGCCGGGAACCCCAGAGATCTCCATTGCATAGATTCTCATGTAATCCCTGTAACGAATTGGTTCGTCATCGTCTTCATCCCCGTATTCATCGTCATCATCCTCATCTACCGAGTCAAGGTCTTCCAACGGGTCGAAATCATCCACATCATCGTCAGTGAAATCCGTTTCATCTCCGTCCTGATCCATTCCATCTACGATAAGTTGCAGTAATATGTCATAGTTGGCAGCGGCTTCTTTTCTTTTCTTCCGTAGCCATATAGCAATATGCTGTCAACCAGGCTACATACTTTCTAAACTGATAGCGGCCTTCGTTCCCTGCGTCTTTGAGAACGGCAAGGGCGTCGTCAAATTGTTTGAGTTGAATGGCACTGAATCCATATCCCAGGATCGCATCCATGCGCAAGGGGAGTCTATGTACTTCGCATACAACTTCATCGCTTTCTTGAAATCCTTGTCATATGCTTCGCCAGCTGACCTGGACATCTTGTCGAAATTTGGCTTTCTTCCCATAATAGTCTTATAATACCGCTAATCGCAGTAATGGAAAGTTATATGGGGAAGTTAAAATACGAATGATGCCTTGTGTTGAAATGACAAAGCAAGGAAATGAAATGAAGATTAATTATTGAATACTGTTATTTGCGGCGGTTGCCGTTCCATTCCTTCCATAACAGCGTAGCTTTCAGCCCCTCTGCCGTCACATACTTTTCCCGGATGGCCTTATACCGCTCCAGCGTCTGCGCCGCCAGGTTGTACAACGCCGAATCCTGTTCGCCGGGGCGATGCCCTTTGGGCATGGCATAGGTAAAGTACCCCGACTTCCCCGCATACACCGGTATACTGAAGAAATCCCGCGGCACCAGTTTCTTTTTCGGATCTGCTTCGGATACTTTCGATGACTCCACGAAGAAATCCACCGCATAACCCGGGTATCCGAACAGGTATCCATAAGCGCGATAGCGGTCTGATTGCTTTTCATATTCCGTCACGGCCAGTACTACCGCCGGATCTGCCGAAGGCGTAAAGCCCCATTGCCCGAAGAAAGCGGCGTGCTCCTTTAATACGGACGCGAAGCGGCCTTTCCGCACCACATAGATTTCCATGCTGCGTTCCCTCCATTGTTCATATTGAATGGCACGAGGATGAATTGCCAGTCGCCCGAGCTGAGGGAACGGCATATCCGCTGGTAGCGCTCGATTTCCTCCAGGTGCTTTACATCCTTCACTATGGCAGCTTCGCCCGGTTCCATCGTGGAATCCTTAGCCACGGGGAAGCGCAGCAACTTCACGCTGCTGATGGGTTTTAGCGTATCGAGGAGGGAATAAACAGCCTCATGGTCGAGGGCATATGCCAACAGTGTATCCGCCAGGGCGCGGTCGCTTTCAGGGATGACGGTGATGTTTCGGGTGGTAGAACAGGATACCATACCGGTGATCACCAACAAGGTCAGGAGCTTTCTCATAACGGCAATATACTGCAACATTGTTGCACATAATAACAACCCCTTATTAACTGTTACAACCTTTAATGGTGAAACATGCTGTAATGCAGAGCTGTTGGTGGTTTGAAGTATTTGTGTATTTTTATCGCACGACCCGTTTTACTACTGACATACGGCTGTCATAACCCGGCCGGACATTTGTTTCATCAAACTGAAAACGATGAAACAAGTCATTATTTTCCTAACTATTGCTGTTATCGCCATAACCGCACAAGCACAGACCACCAAACCCGACTATATGTTTACTGCAAAACCATTCAAGATCGATGTCCCGCAAGCTGTGCTGGACGACCTCCATGCCCGCCTCCGCCAGACCCGCTGGCCCGACGCTCCCGCTAACATCGGCTGGAAATACGGTACAGATCCCGTGTTCCTCAAAGACCTGGTCGCATATTGGCAAAACGGCTACGACTGGCGCAAGCAGGAAGCCGCGCTTAACCAGTTCCCCAGTTCAGCGTGGAGATCGAAGGAAGACGATCCACTACCTCCACATTAAAAGCCCTAATCCCGGCGCCCGCCCCTCCTGCTGATCCACGGCTGGCCGGATGGCTTTTACCGCTTCTACAAGGTCATTCCACTCCTGGCCGGCGAATTTGACCTGGTGATCCCTTCCATCCCGGGCTTCGGTTTCTCGAGTCATGACGCTGAAACAGACGATGGTTCCGCTAAGCTATTCGCAACGCTGATGACGGACGTCCTGGGCTACAAAACCTACTTCGCTGCCGGTGGCGACCTGGGGCAGGGCATCGCCAAGTCCTCGCCAACCTGTACACCGCCAACGTCAAAGCCATCCACCTGACGGACGTGGGGTATCCCAACGGCACGGAAGACTGGAGCCAGATGTCGAAAGCAGAGCAGGAATTCGGGCAGTTCGTGCAGGGATGGTGGTACCAGGAGGGCGCTTACGCCATGCTCCATTCCACCAAACCCCAGACCCAGGCCTACGGCCTCAACGACTCGCCGCCGGCCTCGCCGCCTGGATCATCGAGAAGTTCAACGCCTGGCGCACACCCGGTGGCACGCTGGAAGACCATTTCACGAAAGACGAACTGATCACCAACGTGATGATCTACTGGGTCACACAGACGATCAATTCCTCCATGCGCACCTATGCGGTAGACGACCCGCAACACCTCGCCAGCAACCAGAAAGTAACCGTTCCCACAGGTGTGGCGGTCTTCCCCGGCGACGCTCCCACTCCCAAAGAATGGGCGGAAAGAAGGGTAAACCTGCAGCGCTATATGCAAATGGAAAAGGGCGGTCACTTCGCCGCACTGGAAGCCCCGGAGTTATGGGCGAGTGAAGTGAAGGCGTTTTTGACAGCGTAAAATAGAAAAAGAGAAGGCCCGGTGACGGGCCTTCTCTCTAGTTAATTTTCCCCACCAGGAAAAGAACATTATCGTTTCATGTGGTTGCTTTTCTTCCAGTAACGCGTCCCTGTCGCTCGTCCAGCTATAGCCGTGGACGGAGCTATGGTAAAACAGCACTTCATCATTCATGATATCTTTCATCAGCTCCGACATACTGGCTAATACGCCTGGAAGATCCGTCTCCCGGTAAGGCGTGAAATGCGTATGGCAACCGGAGTCGCCGTCCGGAGATTGCAGGCCTACGGTGATCTCGCAATTGTAGCTGGCTATCCAGATGGAGAAGTGTTTCGACGGGCTTTGCAGCTGGCACTCGAAGGAGCCGTCCGGGCGGTCGAATTGGTCGCGGAGGAGTTCAGGGTGGTGGAGGCGGAGGTGGTGTTTTGTGGTGGAAGTAACTTGTGATTGGTCGGGCATGTACTGATTCATTTTGATGGCAGTAAGGGGTCCAGTCAGGTAAAACCTTTCATGATAATACTCTTTCAAATATGCCAATTACCTTCATATAAACCAGCTCATCTCCTTTCAGGACAATATTTTGATAGAAAGGATCTGTAGATGCGGGTTCCAAAATAATTTCTATGTGCTCCCATCCACCATCAGCACTATCCTTCTTCTTGCTTTTGTATCTTTTGACAGTATAATTAGAACCAAAATCATGATCCTGCCGGTCAGTGAGCGAAGCCAGCACTATATCGCCATTTCTTGTTCCACCTGAATATTTACGAAAGAGACAAATAGCGCCCGTGGGTATCATTTTGTTCATTGAATTTCCTATCACCTTACATGCGAAATGCTCTTTGGAAATCGGCGTTCCTTTATTAACCGGATACCATTGAACTTCATCAGTAACGCTTTGCTGTTCACTAAATTCTCCCGCTGCTGCACTTAGATCATATAATGGAACACAATTCACGAAGGGTTCCGGCTGAAGTTCCGTTTTTACCATCGCCTGTTCATCTACATAAAGCTGGATGTGTTTGGAAAAATACTCCCTGAGAGGCTCATCACAAACATAGATATATGTCCCTTTAATACCACGCAACATCATCGTTTTGTATATATTGAGAATAAAGCGCTTTAATTGCCCGGGGTCTTTAATTCCAATTTTGCCATTTCTATCAAAATATTTCTCCTCCCGGATAAATATTTCTTTTCTCTCCTTGTCATACCCAATCTCATGACCGAAAATAATTCCCGCATAATTTAGGTCATAACCCTGAACGGTATGTATACAGCCGACTTCATTAATTGCATTCGCGGAGTTAATCCAATCTTTGTTTACACTATTCCACTTTAATTTAATCGGTCCTATTTCGATGTCAAAATCTTTTGGCTGGACATCCTTCCGTTTTTTGGAAAGCCACGGCCATGCATAACCTGCTAAAGTCCTCGCCAGATGCTCTTTGTTATCTTTTTCCTTAATTCTATCCAACATGTGTTGCAAATCATGAAAGAGTAAGAATTCATAATTTGGAATTCGTCTTACGACACCCTCATCAGGAAGTTCCGCATTCAATAAATTAGAAATCAACTCAACATATCTCCGGCCTCCTTTCACCCTAAATTGAGAAAGTAGAAAATCCAGTTTCGTTTTCTTTTGATTCTTCAGCAGATCAAATACCTCCTGCGGAACGTCAGAAGGCCGAACCGTTTGAAACTCATCATAAAACAAAATTCGCTTATCTGATTGTTTTAACACCCAATCGAGTTCCGTATGGACTTTGGGATCAAATTCCAGTTTTCTCGAAACGGCATCGAAAGTACCAAAGTAAGTTCCAAGATTCTTTCTTCTTCGAAGACGGTGCGCTTCATCAACCAAAATAATATTGTAACCATTCCTTCCAAGATCGGCTGGAGCTACTACCATATCTGCATCTAAACCTTCCACATTTCGAAAAATCTTTTGCACTGTAGCCCGAAACGAATCCACCGGTATAACCAGGGCCATTGTCGGATTTACAAACTTTTGCTTTAGCTTTAAGACAAGATCGACAATGCGTTGATCTTCCGGCCCAAAAACACTAAAATTGAAGTCATCGAAAGTGGTGTGCATTAATTTAAAAGGAATACTGCAAGTACGGTTTTCCCCGAACCTGCGCCACCTTCGATTACGATACTTTCATACTTATCATTTAACAATGATTCCAGTATTATTATCAGGCTTTTTGTCTGTTCAGTACTTAAAGACTTGTATGGTGAATATTTGAAAAGATCCGAGTTATCGATTTCCTTTATCGAGTGTTTTGCTACACCCAATGCAAGCAGTTCTTCCCAAATCGATCTGAAAATCTCATCGTACAATTCCTGCTTCTGGTAATAATTATGGTGAGCCAATCCCAGATTTGCATTCAGTAATTTATAGCGCCCGTCGCCCGCCATATAACGAATGCATTTCGCTTCAATATCGAGTGTAGCAGATTTGTTGAATTTGTTACCTGAAATCAATAACGCATCCTGTAACTGACTTTTATCTGAGTGTCTCAGATGGGTATCAAATCTTGTAATAATATCAAAAGTCTCGCCGACATATGCGGCCAGTTTCTTATTTCCGGTTTCCTTAATCACATAAACGACAGGCCAACATTCCTGCGCAAAGTGGTAATCATTCAACGTGTCAATAATAGAATTATCGAAACTGTATTGACATATCTTAAACTCATTGGAGAAATTCATAAGTCGTTATATTTCTTAGCGTTGCCTTTCGCTTTATCTACAGGATACTTCAATGCGTTTTTATGAATCTTACTACTTACTATCTCGTTAATATCAAAACCATACTTATCTGCCAACTGAAGTGCATAGGTAAAAATATCCGCCAGTTCCTCTTTCACTTTTTCAGGATCTGCTTCATCCGCATGCTTCCAGAGAAACAATTCATTCAATTCACCGGCTTCAATACTTAATGCCAACGCCAGATCTTTAGCATTATGAAATTGACTCCAGTCACGTTCCTGATTGAATTGCCTGATGAGGTTAATTAATGAATGCCAATCGCCCATACATTATTTCTTTAGTTACTGTAATTTAAGAAAGATTTTAGAAACGCGGGAAACATGCGTCTCATGATAAGACTCATGTTATCGTGCCTCCCCTACAAAAAAGGCGCCCTGCCAAGCAGGACGCCTCTCCATATAAAAAATCTCATTCATTAAAACCGGTACCCGAAAGTCATCCGGTAGTTCCGGCGGGCTTCCACGATGTAAGTGTAATAACCGGAAGCGTTGGTCGGCAGGGTGGCCTGCGTCAGAAGCTTGCGATCGTCCAGGAGGTTGTTGACAACCAGGCCGATGTTGTATTTGCCTACCTGGTAGTTCAGGCCGCCGTCTACACGGAAGAAGTTGGGGATGTTGGATACTTTGGTAGCGCCTACGGCACGCTCTGCCTGCCACTGGATGCCTCCGGATACGCCAAAGCCTTTCAAGGGGCCTTTAACCATACGATAGTTCACCAGGCGTTGGTCACATGCTTCGCCGTATTGGGAGTGATGTTGCCTACGGTTTTCTTGGCTTCGTCCACGATGGTGGGAGATTCCCGGGTGATCTTGGAGTCGGTGAGCGCGTAATTCAGCGTTACATTCAGGCCGGGAGCCAGTTCACCGGTCACGTCGATTTCAACGCCTTTAGTGGTGGTTTCGCCCAGCTGGATCATCACGGCCTGACCGCGGCTGTCTACCAGGCCGGTATTGGTCTTATCGTTCACACGCTTGATCTGGTAAACTGTGGCAGAGGTGCTGAGACGGCCTTTGAACCAGTCTCTCTTCACCCCGAATTCAATGTCATTGCCTTTAACCGGGTCGAAGGCACGGCCGGAAGAATCTACGCCGGTAACCGGTACGAACGACTGGTCATACAACGCGTATACGCTGGTGTTCTTGTCGATGGAATAGCTCAGGCCTACACGGGGAGAGAATACCTTGTCTACCTTATCAGAAGCCTTATCGCGACCGGTGGTCATAGCCTGGGTGAAGCGGCCGGCTACGGAAAGGCGAAGGGTGTTGTCGAAGAAGCCCAGCTCGTCCTGCACATAGGCGGAAGCATAGCTTACGGACGTGATGTAAGCAGAGTTAGCGGCACGTTGGCGTACGCTCCTGCTGCGGTCCAGCTTAGGCATGGAATCGAAGGGGATACCATATTTGGGATTGTAAACGTTGAAGATCTCGTTGTTCTGAAGGCGGATGTCGTTCTTCAGGGTACGGAAATCGCCCCAGAATTTCTTGATGCCCATGTCCACACCTCCCAGGATACGGTGACGGATGCCGCCGGTATACTCTTCGCCGCTGATGGAGAACTGACCGAAGCGGTTTTCGCCGGCTTCGTCGCCCTGACTCACGTACCGTTTCATGTCACCGTTCTGCTCAATGCTGGAGAGCCACATGCTGCTGCCTTCCATGGCGAAGTTGAAGTACGCCACCTGCGCATGCGCTTTCCATTTGTCGCTGAACTCGTGATCGAAGTACAGGTAAACACTATGATCTTTCAGGGTGCTGGGTTCCAGGAGGGGTCCTGGTAGAAGAAGTCGTTTTTGATGTCTTCGTCCAGCAGCTTGCGTTTGGAAAAAGTGTAGTTACCGTTGCCGAGGTATTTGGAGGCCTGGTAGGTATATTCAAGGGTGAAGGACGTTCTGTCGTCCAGCAGGTATTTTACGACCGGGGCGATAACGAAGCGCTTGTTGTAGTTGTACTTGGTAAAGAAGTCTTTCTGTTGCCCGGCGAGGTTGAGCCTGTAGAGCCATTTGCCGTCTTTGCTCAGTTTGCCGTCGAAGTCGAGCGCAGCGCGATAAGTGGCGAAGCTGCCCATGCTGAGGTTCACTGCGTTACGGGTTTGACCGGTAGGTTTCTTGGTCACCACATTGTAGAACCCACCCGGTTCTCCGGCTGCGAGCATGAAGCCTGCAGGGCCTTTCACGAATTCGATGCGCTCGATCATGGATGCGTCTTCCGCGGTGGGGCCCCAGCTTTGTTCGATGTTCATGCCATTCCGGAATGCGGGGATCTTGGATCCGCGCATCCTGATGTTGGCGTATTGGTTATCCCAGTGGCCCATGCGGGTGGCGCCGCTTACGTTGCGGGTGATGCCGTCCACGATATCGAATGTCTGTTGGTCGGCCAGCACGTAAGAAGATACGATCTGGATGTTCTGGGAACTTCCAGGATGGGGTTTGCAGGCGGAGGGAACCGGAAACCTTATCGACTTTATATTTATTCCTCTCGCCGTTGATTACCACTTCCTGGAGTTCCGCATGGGAGGCTTCCAGCTCAATGTCTATAGTTTGAATCTCGTCTTCCTTCAGATCTACTTCCTTCTCCACTTTGTTATAGCCGATGAGGTACACCTGTACGGTATAGCGGCCGGCATGGAGCTTCCGGAATACGTATTCGCCTTTTTCGTTGGTCCAGCCGCCCCTGTTCTTTTCTTTCAGCTGAACGGTTACATAGGGTGCGGGATTGCCGTCATTGGTAACTACTTTCAGCCTTATAGCGGAAAGCGGCTCAACGCCGGCCATTGCGGGGAAAGCCAATGCGATAGCGAAGAAAACGGCTATCAGGCTGGTGATATGTCTGAATTTGATATGCATAGTGTATTAATGAAATGTTAAAACCGGCCGCAAATGTAAAATCAGGCGGTCATTTCAATCAATCGTATCGGGAAAACGGTTTACGCGATGCGGAAAAATGCGGTGGATGGATGATCGCGTCAAAAAGCCAGAAGGGAAACAAGAGGGAAAGATGATAGAAGGGAAATAGAAGTACAAAGGTAATTAAAGGGAAACTAGAGGGAAGGAAGAGGGAAACTAGATAGCTGTTAAAGGGAAGCTAGCGGGAAGTTAGAGGCAATGGACCCTGCCGGGAGCCTGTAGGAGCCTACCAGGCACTTACCAGAACCGTGGAGGTAAGGTGGACTTGATGTGGACTTGATGTGGACTTGAGGTGGACTTGAGGTGGACTTGATGCGTTGCTAAGACATGATATAAAGCAGGCATATGAAGTAAAGAAATGGCACCCGCGGCCCTTAGAGATCCCTAATGGAGATGGCCTGCCTTACAAAGTTAAGGCAAGCGTATATTTTGATAATGAAATACTTAGAATATTTTTCAACAAAAATTGCGGTTAGACTACTACAAACACATTAGCAATATGTTTCATGGTAAAATCCCTTCAAATTGACTGTATAACGGTAATCTGCAAGCAAAGTTTATAATCGTTGCTTTTGTAACAAAGCCTTTGTAAAAGTGGGATGAATATGCAGGGCACACGGGGCTGTAAAGCGCTGCAGGTAGCTACTAAAAAGCCGAAAGCTCCAACGAGGGAGCTTTCGGCTTTTATTTCAGGTGGAGCTGGCGGGAGTCGAACCCGCGTCCAAACATATTCCCGGAAAGCTTTCTACATGCTTATTTCCGAATTGTTGTGTCGGGGCTCAGCAGGAACGGAACAAACCAACCTCGCCCTTATCCGTTAAGTTTTTCGTTGCACATTCACAGAAACCATGTGCACTTATCCATCTGTGGTTTTGATTCAGCGGCGGGAGTCGCAGTAGGACACAATTCCGGCGGCTATAATGGGTACCTAATCTGATTAGGCAGCCATGGCGTAGTTAGATTCGCCAATTAGAATTTGGGTATTCAGATTTACGTGCTAATTATCCAACGCACGGCATGCTTACACTTTCAAAGACCTATGCTGTCAAAACCGGTCAGCCCCGGGCATCTCTGCTTTGCAAAGATACAATTATTTCCTGATTTATTTTCCGGTGATCGCGCGCCAGATATCCAACCCGTTTGCATACAACAGCAAACCGAACAACAATATCATCCCCACGATCTGCGCATATTCCATAAACTTCTCGCTGGGCTTTCGTCCGGTGATGATTTCATAGATGAGGAACAAAACGTGCCCACCGTCCAGCGCCGGTATCGGCAGGATGTTCATGAACGCCAGGATGATACTCAACAGCGCGGTTAATGTCCAGAAACTCTGCCAGTCCCACTCGGAGGGGAACAGGTTCCCGATGCTCATGAAACCACCGAGCGACTCGCTGGCCTTCACTTCCTTGGACACGAAGATCAGTCGCAACTGCTGAACGTATTCCACCAGTTTTTCTATGGCGCGGGAGAACCCGGCAGGGATCGCCTGCCCGAACGTGTATTGTTTGGTTACGAAATCCAGGTGGCGGTCCGCATAGTTCTGAAAGCCCAGCGTACCCTTGAGGAAACCGTGGGCCGCAGTTTAACGGTATCAGCGCCGCGTTTCACGATCACATCGATCGTCTGACCGGAATCTTTTACCAGCAAACGGGGCACTTCATGCCAGTAACCGACCGGGGTACCGTGGATCGAAATCACCGTATCCCCTACCTGGATACCCGCCTTATGGGCTGCCGTCACATCGCCTTCCGCGATCACGGTGTCTACCACCGCCGGAACGCGAACGCCGGCAATGGGCGCCTTCTTCTTGATGGTCTTACCAACGAAGCCCTCCTTGATGGGAAGATCGATTTTTTCACCGTCCCGCTCTACCTGTATGGCTTTGGCCTGATTAAGGATGAGGTTGCCTGTAATGTCCCGGAAATCCTCGGGTACTTCATTATCTACGGAAAGAATTTTATCCCCGTCCTTCAACCCGATGCTATGGCCTACAGAGTCAGTATAAATACCATATTTAACATTGGCGATGGGCAGCAATTGCTCGCCCCAGTGCCAAAGGATCATCGTATAAATGAGAAAACCCAGGATCAGGTTCACCGTTACCCCGCCGATCATGATGATCAGGCGTTGCCAGGCCGGCTTGGAACGGAATTCCCAGGCTTCCGGCGGACGGCTCATCTGTTCCTTGTCCATGCTCTCGTCGATCATACCGGCGATCTTCACATAGCCACCCAGGGGCAACCAGCCGATGCCATATTCAGTATCGCCCTTCTTGAATTTGAAAAGAGAAAACCAGGGATCGAAGAACAGGTAGAACTTCTCCACTTTTGTCTTAAACAGTTTGGCAGGGATAAAGTGCCCGAGTTCATGCAGGACCACGAGGATCGATAGTGAAAGGAGCAACTGGCCTGCTTTAACTAATATTGCGGTTGTTTCCATGTACTTGCTTGAAAAACCAGGATTTTTTTGCGAATGTAAGTAATTAGGTCAGGCTATGTATCAATTCTGCGGCATGATCGCGGGCAGCTGTGTCGGCCTGGTAATATTGCTGTAAAGTCGGCTTCTCAACGAAAGGCACTTTGGCCATCGTTTCCTCGATCACCTCCGTCATCTGCAGGAACCCGATCCTGTTCTTCAGGAACGCGTTCACGACTTCCTCATTGGCCGCGTTCATCACGCAGGCGGCGTTGCCGCCCTTGCGCAATACCTCCATGGCTATGCCGAGGTTGCGGAATGTTTTCAGGTCCGGCTGCTCGAAAGTGAGCGAGGGATAGTTCTTGAAGGAGAAACGCGGGAAGTCGTTGGTGATACGGTCAGGATAGCCCATGGCATACTGTATGGGCAGCTTCATGTCGGGCAGGCCCATCTGTGCTTTGATGGAACCGTCGGAGAATTGCACCATGGAATGGATGATGGACTGCGGATGGATGATCACTTCGATCTGATCGGCATGCAAACCGAAGAGCCACTTCGCTTCGATCATTTCCAGCCCTTTGTTCATAAGGGTGGCCGAATCGATGCTGATCTTGGCGCCCATGCTCCAGTTGGGATGCTGCAGGGCGTGATCTTTTTAACGTTGATGAGGAAATTGGTCTTTTGCCGAGGAACGGTCCGCCGGAAGCCGTGAGTATCACCTTTTCGACTTTAGAAAGAGGTTCTCCCTGCAGGCATTGGAAAATAGCGGAGTGCTCGGAATCCACGGGGATGATGGGCACATTTTTCTTCCGTGCGGTTGCCATAACGATATCGCCGGCAACCACGAGGGTTTCCTTATTGGCAAGGGCCACAGGGGTACCTTGTTCCAGCGCGCTGAGCGTGGGGGCCAGTCCGGCGAAGCCTACAACGGCAGACAGCATCAGGTCGATCGAGTTCCACGCGGCTACTTCCACCATGGCGGCGGGTCCGGCGAACACTTTGATCCCTGGTCGAATAAAACATCTTTGACAGCGGCGTATTTGCTTTCATCGCCAATTACAACGGCGTTGGGCCGGTGCTTCAGTGCCTGCTCGATGAGCAGGGCGTCGTTAGAATGTGCCGTGAGCACTTCCACCTCGAACAGGGCCGGGTGGGCTTCGATCACTTCGAGTGCCTGCCGGCCGATGGAGCCGGTAGACCCGAAAATGCCTATACGTTTTTTACTCATGATCTGTCTGTAATCTCTTCTTTGGGTTTCAATTTAAAGGTTTTTTCGATGGCAGCGTGCGAAATGGCCGCTTAGCGGCCTTCCGGTATTTGCCCATCTCGTCCGCGATCGTGCGGTCGTTGCTGAGGCGGGGCACTTTGTTCTGCCCGCCCAGTTTACCGATGGATTTCATATAGTCGATGAACCCGTTCTTCCTTACCGGCCTGATTTTCAGGGTTTGGAGGATGTTGCCGGTCAACAGGTCGTTATAATAGATATTCTTTCCTGCAGCGCCTGGTCTACCTCCTGGGCAAAGCCGGAGAGGTTGCCGGGTACTTCCTCGAATTCCACGAACCATTCGTGGTACGGCAGCTCGCCGTTCACCTGCACTTTAGGCGCCACGGTGAACTCAGTGATGCGGATGCCGTGGCGGTCGGCAACGCCCATCAGGCTATGCTCCACCTCTTCGCCGATCACATGCTCCCCGAATGCGGAGATGTAGTGTTTGGTCCGTCCGGTAACGAGGATACGGTATGGGTTGCGGGAGACGAACTTCACGGTGTCTCCTATGTTATATGCCCACAACCCGGCGTTGGTGCTTACGATCATGGCGTAATTCACGCCGAGTTCGATGTCTTTGAGCGGGACGCGGGTAGGATTGGGAGAAAAATCTCCCCTGCCGGCACGAATTCGAAGAAGATGCCGGCGTTGGTATTGAGGAGCAGGCCTTCCTGTTGCTGGGTATCCTGGTAGGCGAAGAACCCCTCGGAAGCAGGAAAAGTCTCTATGGTGGTGACTTTCCGGCCGATGGAGTCCATCAGTTTGGCGCGGTACGGTTCAAAATTGACGCCGCCGTGCACGAGGAGGTTGAAATTGGGAACAGTTCGCCAACGGGCTTCCCGCTGCGGGCGATCAGCTCGTCGAAGTACATCTGCATCCATGGCGGAATGCCGGAGATGAGGCGCATGTCCTGGTTGATGGTCTCGTCCACTATCTTGCCCAGCTTGGTTTCCCAGTCTTCGATACAGTTGGTTTCGTAAGTGGGCAGCTGGTTGGTGCGCAGGTACCGGGGTATCTGGTGGTTGGCGATACCGCTGAGGCGCCCGGTGGGGATGCCGGCGATCCTTTCCAGTTCGGGGAACCGGAGAGGAAGATCAGCTTGCCATCGAACGCGGTGGCGTCTCCCGTTTCCACGACGTTGCAGAAAACGGCGTTGCGGGACGTATTAAAGTGGTGATCGATAGACTCTTTCGAGATGGGGATGTATTTCACGCCGGAGGTGGTGCCGGAAGTTTTGGCGAAATACATGGGCAGCCCTTTCCAGAGGATATTGTGGCGGCCTTCCTTTATTTTATCGATATATGGCCTGAATTGCTCATAATCCCGGATGGGAACGGCCTTAATATAATCGTCGTAGGAGTGAATGTTCTCGAATGTGTGCTCTTTCCCGAATTCCGTTTTCCTGCCCGTCTTAAGCAATTCCTGGAGGATGGCCTCCTGGTCTTCCGCCGCCCGCATCATTTCCTTCTTCACCTTTGCGGCTATAATGGAAGCAAATGGTTTGGCCAGCAGTGATTTAAACTTCATGCCCCGTTATTTTAATGATCAACGTAAGTAACAAATGTATAAAAATTGCGCACAAGTTAAGCGTTTTTAAAACGGGCCACTGGCGGGGATTGTAGCGGAACGGCCATGGGTGGCCTGTAGGTGTTGATGCAGGGGACATGTAAACAATTGTTAAAAAAAAACTAAAATTGTAAAAAGTCCGTATCTTTGATATGTAATTAACTATTTTTCAAACCGGTAGTTGTCCGAGATGGGTGGGCCGGCATTAAAATTGCAGGAATTTCTTTGTTGATTAAAAACAAAGTAATACCTTTGCAGGAAATTATTTTTGGAAATACTATGTTCGCAGTTGTAAAAATCGCAGGCCAGCAGTTCAAGGTGCAGAAAGATCAGGAGATCTTCGTACACCAACTCGCTGGGAACGTCGGAGATAAAGTAGAATTTGCAGAAGTTCTGCTGACTGACAACGACGGTAAGCTTACCGTAGGTACTGATGTAAAATCAGTGATCAAGGCTGAAATTCTGGGCCATGTGCAGGGTGACAAAGTGATCGCCTTCAAAATGAAGCGTAGAAAAGGCTTCCGGAAGAAAGTGGGCCATCGTACCCATTTCACCAAGATCAAGATCAACGAAATTGCTTAAATTCATATTGACTAAAAGTTTCTAAAGTTATAATACAATGGCACACAAAAAGGTGAAGGTAGTGTAAAGAACGGCCGGGATTCCCAAAGCAAAAGGCTCGGGGTTAAAATCTTCGGTGGTCAGGCAGCTGTAGCCGGTAACATCATTATCCGTCAGAGAGGCACCGTGTACCATGCTGGTTCCAACGTAGGAATCGGTAAGGACTTCACGATCTATGCGCTGACAGACGGTGTGGTGGAATTCAGAAAAGGCCGTGAAAACCGGACTTTCGTTTCCGTTAAATCATTTGACACCACTGCGCAGGCAGAAGCCTAATTCCACGCAGTGATTGCCATAAAGTTTTTTAATACCCAATTTTAATTACTAACCCAAAATTCAAAAAACAATGGCAACAATTAAGAAAGCTGCTGCAAAAAAGCTGCTCCGAAAAAAGCTGCTGCTAAGAAAGCTGCTCCTAAAAAAGCCGCTGCTAAGAAAGCTGCTCCGAAAAAGCTGCTGCTAAAAGCTGCTCCTAAAAAGCCGCTGCTAAGAAAGCTGCTCCTAAGAAAGCCGCTGCTAAGAAAGCTGCTCCTAAGAAAGCCGCTGCTAAGAAAGCTGCTCTAAGAAAGCTGCTCTAAGAAAGCTGCTGCTCCTAAAAAGCTGCTGCTAAGAAAGCTGCTCCTAAGAAAGCCGCTGCCAAGAAAGCTGCTCCTAAGAAAGCCGCTGCCAAGAAAGCTGCTCCGAAAAAGAAAGCCGCTCCTAAAAAAGCTGCTCCCTCTGCTCCCGCAGCTCCGGCCATGTAAGATCGGATTTACAAACTGTAGCATAAAGAACCTCGATGAAAATCGAGGTTCTTTTTTTGTTAACTTACACCCCTATGGATAATTACGTCATCGCCGATAATTTCTCCCTGCTTGCCAAACTCATGGACATCCACGGAGATAATCCCTTCAAAGCCAAATCTTTCGCCAACGCGGCCTTTCAAATAGAAAAACTCACCGTTCCCCTCCAGGAAACTCCCCGCGACGCTATCTTCCGCATCAAAGGCATCGGAGAATCCACCGGCAGGTCCGTCTGCGAAATGCTCGACACCGGCGCATTTCCCCTCCTCGAAGAATACCTCTCCAAAACACCCGCAGGTATCCTTGACATGATGCGCATCAAAGGCATCGGGCCAAAAAAATCGCCACCATCTGGAAAGAACTCGAAGTCGAAACCCTCGGCGAGCTCCTCTACGCCTGCAACGAAAACCGCCTCACCCTCCTGAAAGGGTTCGGCGCCAAAACACAGGAATCCATCCGACAAAGTATCGAATTCTTCCTCTCCAACCGCGAAAGATTCCTCTATGCGGAAGTAGAACCCTTCGCCAGGGAACTCCTGCAACTGTTGGAGAAAACCTTCTCCCCGCCCCGGTCTCCCTCACCGGCGCCTTCCGCCGCCAACAACCCATTATCGATGAACTGGAAGCCGTAATCGGCGTTCCCATCGACCAGGTATCGGAGATCTTCCATGGCCTCGATGGCTTCGACAGACTGGGCAACGACGATGATTCCATCCTGCTCCAGTTCCGCGACCAGGTCAAAATACGCCTCTACGGCGCCGCAATAGAGCACTTTGCCACTAAACTGTTCACCACCACGGGCACCGATGCCTTCCTCAGCGCGTTCTTCGCCCGAGAAGGGGCGGCCAGCGGAGGAAACGAATCCACCGAAAACGCTATCTTCACCCGCGCCGGCCTCCCGGAAATCGCACCGGCCCTCAGGGAAACGCCCGATATCCTTCTCAAAGCCGCAGCAGGCAAACTGCCACCCTCATCCAACCGGGCGATATCAAAGGCATCGTCCACTCGCATTCCAACTGGAGCGACGGCGCCAGCTCGCTCGAAGATATGGCCAAAGCAGCCAGGATAAGGGATTTGAATACCTGGTCATCAGCGATCACTCTCGTTCCGCATTTTATGCCAACGGCCTTCACCCGGACCGTATACTGGCACAACATGCGCAGATCGATGAACTGAATAAAAAACTGGCGCCCTTCAAGATCTTCAAGAGCATTGAAGCCGACATACTCAATGATGGCAACCTCGATTACCCTGCAGAAATCCTCCGGAGCTTCGACCTCGTCATTGCATCTGTGCACTCCAACCTGAAAATGCCGGAAGAAAAGCCATGGCCCGTTTACTCGCAGCTATCTCCAACCCGTACACCACCATCCTTGGGCACATGACCGGCCGGTTATTGCTGAGCCGTAACGGCTACCCTATTGATCACCCGGCTATTATTGACGCATGCGTAGCCAACCAGGTGGTCATAGAACTGAACGCGCACCCGCGCCGTCTGGATATCGGCTGGGAATGGATTTCCATGGCGATCGACAAAGGCGCGATGCTCTCAATTGACCCGGATGCGCATACTATTGAAGGGTATGGCGATATCCGGTATGGCGTTCTGGCCGCACAGAAAGGCGGGCTTACCGCAGATAAAAACCTTAGCAGCTTCAGCCTTTCCGAACTGGAAGCATGGTTGGCAACACGCAGACAATCCAAAGGTATCTGAACATGTTAATGAACGCCTTCGCCCTGGCCGTAGCGCCCGGCATCGCCATTATGCTGGCCATTTACGCCCTCGATCAGCGCAACCGGGAACCGCTGGGCCTGCTGATCCGCTGTTTCTTCCTGGGCGTGCTCAGTGTGGCGCTTCCTTTATTCATCCAGACCGTAGCGGCTATCCAGGGCTGGCGGCCTTCCGGCAGCGGATGGATCAATAGTGCGATATACGCCTTTATCATCGTCGGCCTCAGCGAAGAAGGAGGAAAATATCTGGTACTGCGATATTTCGCGTACCCTAAGAAAGCCTTCGATGAGCCATTCGATGGTATCGTCTATTCTATTATGATCGGGATGGGCTTTGCGACAGCGGAGAATATCAGCTATGTGTACCAGTACGGCATCTCAACCGGATGGGCGCGGATGTTTATTTCCGTGCCGGCGCATGCCTGTTTCGCGGTCTTGATGGGATATTATACAGGCCTGGCTAAATTTATCCCGCAGCACAGGAGCACCCTGCTGTTTACAGGGCTCTTTTGGGCGGTGATGTTCCATGGGGCATTCGATTTCTTCCTTTTTATCGGTGACAGCATTTACCAGGTATTAGCATCCCTGGTCTGCCTGTTCATCGCCATCCGCCTGTCGATCCGCGCGATTAAACAGCACAGGGCCACTTCCCGGGAGTGGGAAAGGTTGCGGCAGGAAAACGAAAAGCGGGCAGAAATGGAAAGGGAGCCGGATCAGGATTGATTTTCCGTTACACTTTTACGGGTTAACCAGAAGTACAGGCCATAACCGATGAATGGTACGAAGAATACCAATATCAGCCACTTGAGATGGTAAGGGCGGTTATTGTCTGTTCTTTTGAAGGTATGCAACACCACGAAACGGACCACCAGCCAGAGGTGGGCAAGAAACAATATCATCAGGAGCATTTCCTCATTCATGGCTATCCGGTGCGTTGATGTGTTTTAAATCTAGGGAATTTTTGGAAGAATGCATAAAAAAAGAGGCCCGACTTGACAATCAGGCCCATCCTCCAAATTAACTAGTAATGCAAAGTGGATATAAAAGAGTTTGTGTATACGGTTGTTCGATTAACGGCGGAAAAGGCCATGGCGGAGCGATTTCCTCTTCGTAAATCTACAAAAATTAATTATATAGTTAGGATTGCTAAACTATTTCTGAAAGCCGACGGAAATATTTTCCGTCGGAAGAAATGTTGTTGAAAGTGTGATGGGAAGGGGTAAAATGAAAAGAGCCCGATAAGACAATCAGGCTCGTTTTTCTCCAATTTAGCTTAAGACAAAAATCCCTTATTCCCTAATAAGACTCTTTAAAATGTCTTTCGTAAGGTTGCCAAAAACGAAGTGTAAAAATAGAGCCCGACACGAACATCAGGCTCGAATTTTTCTCCAATTTAGCTTAAGACAACTCTTACTGTCGTGCGTTGCCGCAGCGACAAATATCTTTGGTGAAAATAATCGGATCGTGTTAAAGAACTTGGTTGATGCAGCACTTTTTCAACAGCCTCACTTACGGTATCAAACTCTACATCAAATCTAATTTAAATATTCGAACTATCAAAGCCCCCACGTTAGGATAACTAACAATTAACCAAAATCATCCCATATAAACAACCTTGAAAATCAGCGTAGATCATGTCGTGTAGGCTTATTTGCGAGGTATATACGTAGCCGGATTACTTCCGGATTGATCATTCTGTATATTTATTAAGCTAATGTATAAAATAATATTGATTAAAGAAATCTTGGTGTGGGCTTTTTATCTTTTGTAAACTAAAACGGTAATTCAGCATCAGTTCATGCGATCCGCCCTGCATGCTTTTTAAATGAGTGGATGAAGAAAAGTCGTACGAATAACCAAACTGGAAGTTCTTCGATACCTGTACCTGTACCGTTGCGCTGGCGGATTTCTCCGTTCTCCAGGTAGCCCCCGCCCATAAAACGTCTTTTAATATAAACATAGCGTTGATATCAGCCTGTACGCCTGCACCGCTCACCTGGCGTAAAACCACCCCGGGTTTAAATTTCAGGAAGTTGTTGATGGTAGTCACATATGCGCCGTGGAGGTACATATGCCGCTTGAACTCCACTTTATTCACAGATCCACCCAGGTCAAAATTATGGAAAGAGGGGGCAGAAAAGCCAACAAACCATTTGTCTGAAAAAGTACGAACCCAAACCCGACGTCCGTTTTCCAATATGATTGATTATTGGAAAATACGGGATCGTCCGGGCTGCCGAGATGATCGTTGTTCTCCCGGTACTGCTCCATACCGCCTTTCAATCCCATGGCCAAATACAGCTTATCATCCAACTTTACTTTCTGGGAGATGTTCAAATGGTAGCCTGTCTGGGAGTAAATCGTGATCTCATCTTTCAGTGCCATGAAGCCCACACTGGTACCGGTTGACTTGATAGGTGAATAGAAGGAAAAAGTCGCTGTCTTAGGAGCGCCTTCCATGCCTACCCATTGGTTCCGCATCACGACCGTGGCGCTGCCGAATTCATCCATAGAAGGATAGCCGGGATTGATCACCATCCCGTTGTATTGGTACTGCGCATACAGCGGCTGTTGCTGGGCGGCAGCCTCCCCGGCCGCAAAAAGCGCGGCCAGGAAAGGAGAATCTTTTGAATGCCTGTTTTCATCTGAAAAACATTTAAAGCTTATTTGGCGGATTTCAGTACGATATAACCGGAGTAACGCGTCATCTTTCCATCCGCATCCCATACCGGAGCACATAGAAGTAAGAACCATCGGGCAGGAGGGCGCCGTTTCCGCCGCCTCTGTTCGCTATGCCCTTGAACGCGTTGTTCAGGTTGTGGTAATTTGTTGTCTGGTAGATAGTACCGCCCCAACGGTTCACGATCGCGATCTCGTTACGGGCATATTTCTCGATGTTCTCGATCACAAGCGCATCGTTCACACCGTCGCCGTTGGGTGACAAACCTTTGTGAACGCGCACTTCCATATCAGGGTTCACGTCGTCGTTAACGATCACGCCAACTGCGGCAGCGGCCGTTCCTATGGTGGGCACGTTCTGCGAAGATGCCACGGTGGCCGCAGTCAGCTTCACGGCGAAGTACTCGTCTTCTTCCACATTCAGGTCACCGATCACAGGCACTTCGATCAAACCTTCCTCCTCTCCTGCCGCGATAACGATCTGGCGGGTAGCATCCTGGAAGTCTTCTGAAGGTTTCGCACGCTGGGGTCTTTACCTGCGCCTTGTCCTTCGAACGCATCCGCATAGCTGTATTGCAACGTGATGGGACGGGTACTCTTACGGCTCAGCGCTACTTTGAAGGGCATCATCGTCATACCGGAATTGCCTTCATCGATCCGGACGCTGTCTGCCGCAAAGATGATTTGCAAAGCATCGTTATCTTTCACGGCCGTGCTCGATCTGTCGGCCGTACCTACTGCATAAGCCTGGCTTGCGCCGTTATGGGGCTGAATGGTGAGGTTGATGTATCCGTCATCGTCGTTCGTGTCGTTTTCGTCTGCTGTCAACTGGAAAGTGGTTTGCGTCTGGTTGGCCGGCAAGGTCACCGTCAGCGTAGTGCCGGTACGTGGCGTGGCCGTGCTCACCGATCTTACTGCATCATGCGACAGCGTGATCTTTACAGGGATTGCCGTGGGAAGGCTTCAGACGAGCGCAGGGTGGCCGTCAGGTTGCCGCCTTCCGTGATTTCCACATCAGCGGCCACTTCCATCCGGATCTGATCATCATCGAGCAGGTTGACCGTTGCGGTTTGCTGTGCGGCGATGGGCCATGTATAACTGCCCAGCGGTGCGGAAGCTGCCGTCAGCGTGATCTCGATGGTTTCCGTGCTTTCCAGGATCGCGTCGTTTACAGGCTGGATGGTGATGATGGCTTCTTTTTGTCCGGCGGGGATATCGACGGAACCTGTCAGTACCGGTAATCCGCACCGGCAGAAGCGGTGCCGCCTATATTATAAGTCACGTTCACCGGTACGATAGTCGTGAGGTCTGTGTTGGCGAAACGCACGCGTACCCGGCCCGGAGTCGACGGTTCAGCGGCATCCGCTATCTTTTCGATGAGAATGCTTCTGTCTATCGACATATCATCTTCCGCGATGGTCAAGGATACCGGCGTGCTGGCGGCCATGGTTACGGGAACGGTGGAGCCCAGGTATTCGAAGCTACCGGAAACCAGCGTTAGTGTCACCGTTTCATTGTTCTCGAGGATCTTATCATCCAGCACGTTCACTATTACGTCGACACCCGCATCACCGGATTTAATTACCGCTGTACCGGACAGCGCTGTGTAATCCTTACCGGAGGTTGCCGTCCCTGCGATCGAATAATTCACGGTTATATCCGCGGGCGTCGTGCCGGAGGCCAGCTGCAGGCGGAAGGTTCCATGGGTGGAAGGTTCCGCAGCATCTGCCGTCTTCGATGCCGCTACGGTAACTCCCGGAGCCGATTCACCCGGGATGGTGATGGTAGCTGCCACCGGGAAGGTAAACCCTGTTGCGGCCGCGGTGATCTGTAATACTTCGGCAATTTCGGCCACCATATCCTGCACCGCTGTCAGCTGAACGGTTACGGATTGCTGTCCGGCCCCGATTACCACCGGTGTGGGCGAGATGCTGAAATCTGCCGCACCAGCCGATTGCGCAGCATTTGCAGCTACATTGACCGTTATCGGTAGCGCTGTTGTGATGCCTGCGGGCAGGAGAATTTCACATTGGTGAAGTTCCCTTCGTGCAGTATGGTGGAATCTATGGTAATGGTAATCACGCGGTTTGCAGGTACCAGGCCGGTTCCGTCTGCAATTTCAACGGGACCGCCGCTAAAATTGAAACCTGCGGGAGCAGTTCCCCCACCTGTAAGACTTCCACCGGCTCCAGGATGCCGTCTGCCGGGGCGTTGATCGCAAAGTCTGCGCTGGTGGTGGCGAGTGCAGGGATGGTCACGTTAGCGGGGATCGCTCCGTGATCGGTATCCGCGGCGGTGGAGGTAGCGTCGGTCTTAGCCAGCTGAACGGTGATGTCTGTGCTGGATGTGATGCCGGCGGGCAGGCTGAGCCTGAATTGTCCGGCCGAGCCTTCCGTGATCCGTGCGCCGGCGGGCAGCAGCGTGATCTTTGTATTAGCCGGATCGAGGCTGGTTGCGTCTTCGAGGCTGATGCTGATTCCATCCACGGTCATTCCAGCGGTGGCGCCTTCGAGCTGCAGGGTTTCCAGCTGCTCGAGGATCTGATCGTTCAGCGCATTGACTGCGAATGTAGCCGCATGCTGACCGGCCGGGATAGTCACGGTAGCGGGCAGTGCGGAGTGGTCGGTATTGGCTGCGGTAGAAAGGGCATTCTTCGAGATGTTAACCACGATGTCGCTGCCGGCAATGTAAGAACCGGGCAATGCCACGGTAATCGTGGTATTGGCGGCGCCTTCACGGATGGTGGCGGTTGTGGCGAGCATAGAGATATTACCAGATACCGGCGCATCCTGGATCGCTACTGAAACCGGTTTGCTAAATGTGAAGCCGCCGGGAGCGGAGGGCGTCAGTACCAGTGTTTCCTCCGGTTCTATTAGGTTATCTGCTTTCGTTTCTATATCCAGGGTTGCTGAAGTAGCGCCCGCGGCGATGGTCACCGTGGCAGGAAGCCCGCCCTCCAGGTCAGCTGCCGCGGCAGCATGTGGGGCCGCACCATGTGCCAGGGTGATCACTATAGCCTGTTCGGAAGTTACGCCGGCAGGGAGGCTGAAAGTCCACGTAACGGTGTTGCCTTCTGCAACTGTAGCAGGACCAGCCACCGTGATCATTTTATTGGAAACGTCATTAATAGTAATACCGGCGGATTTGCTGTTAGTGTAACCAAACACATCGGCAGTCGCCGTGATCTGCAAGAGTTCCGCGCTTTCAATAATATCGTCTGCCGCGGCTTCCACATCAAACGTAACGCTATTGCTGCCTGCGGCGATAGTAACCGATGCAGGAAAGCATAATCCGTTGCTGTCAGCGTAGCCGCACTGCCTGCGCCTTTGGAGAGACTTACAGTGATGGCCTGCGTGGTGATAATACCAACCGGCAGCGCCACGGTCATGGTCGCCTTCCCTCCTTCTGCTATCGCTGTGGCGGCAGGAGTAAGTTGCAGTGTCTTATTGGCGTTGGTGCCAGTAGCATCGGTTACGGTCAGGGCGGTACCGGTTACGGGAATGCTCGGCGTCGCCGTTCCTCCGAGCGCCAAAGTCTCTGCTGCTTCCAGGAGCAGGTCGGTATTCGTGGAAAGCGTAAACGTACCTTCTGTGGCGCCCGCCGGGATGGTGATGGTACCCAATGCACCATGCTCGGAAGCAGACAGGGTAGACGTTCCCCGCGGCTCAGTGCCACGGTAATATCGGCAGCTGCTGTCACTCCTCCCGTTAATGTCGCTTTCACTATCGCGCTACCGCCTTCCGCTACGCTGCCCGGGGCAACGGAGAGCGAAATACCGGCCGCAGCGAGATCGCCGTCGGTAATATTGAATGATACGGGTTGAGAGAAGGTGAACGTGGCGGCCGAGGCATTCAGCGTTAACGTTTCATCCGCTTCGATCAGCATGTCTGCTTTCGCGTTAAACGTAACGTCCACGTACTGTTGCCCGGATAGGATCTTCACCGCAGGCATGCCCGTGAGATCTGCCAGGGTTGCAGTTGAAGCCCCATCTGCCGCCAGGGCGATCGTTATGTCGCTGGTAGTGGTTACGCCAGCCGGCAGGCTGAAGCGGTAGGTGATACCGTTGCCTTCGGCTACGGTGGCCGGACCGGTTACCGTAATATGTTTATTGGAAACATCGGTGATGGTGATGTTCGATTTGTCGGTAGAAGCATAGCCGAACACCGTTCCGCCTGCGATCAGTTCCAACAATTCGGGGCTTTCTATATTACCGTCTGCGATGGCCATAACATCGAACGTTGCGCTATTGGTCAGCGGGTCAATGGTCACCGTTGCCGGGTAGCTATATTCTCCGCCGTAAGCGAGGCGGCAGAACCCGCACCCTCGACAGCGAAACTACGATCGCCTGTGACGACTGGATACCAGCAGGCAGAGATACCGTCATCGTCACTTTACCGCCTTCCATAATGGTAGCGGTTGCCGGTGTCAGCGATAAGGTTTTATTGGCGTTGGTTCCTGTGGCGTCAGTCACAGTAAGGGTGACAGCTGATACAGGTATCGCCGGGTTGGATATACCGCCCACAACGATCGTCTCGGCGGGTTCCAGCAAGAGGTCGGTATGCGTGGTAAGGGTAAATGTTCCTTCTGTATCGCCGCTGTTTATTTCGATCGTTCCTAATGCGATGTGCTCGGCATCAGACATGGTGGACGTACCATCTTTGGAGAGGGTAATAATGATCTTGTCTTTTGCGGTAACGCCGCCGGTCAGCGTGGCGGTGATCACCGCGCTGCCGCCTTCCGCGATGGTAGCCGGAGCAACAGAGAGCTGAATGCCCGCCGCTGCCAGGTCGCCATCCGTGATAGTGAAGGAAACGGGTTGATTGAAGGTAAATCCTGCGGCTGAGGGATTGAACGTAAGCGTTTCCGTCGGCTCTATCTGCAGGTCTGCCTTCGCTGCGAAAGTAACGTCTGCATATGACTGTCCCGCCGCGATCTTCACTGCCGGCAGGCCTGTCAGGTCTGTCAGCGACGCGGTAGCGGTGGCATCAACCGAAAGCGCAATATTAATATCGCTTCCTGCCGTAACGCCCGAAGGCAGGCTGAAGCGGTATACGATGCTGTTGCCTTCGCTCACGGTCGTCGGACCGCTAACTGTGATGTTCTTATTAGAAACGTCTGTGATCGTAACATTAGATGTACCACTGGAAGGGTGACCGAATACAGTGCCAGAAGCCGTCAGCTCCAGGACTTCCGGTCCCTCGATATTACCATCGGCAACGGCCGTTACATCGAATGTAACACCGTTGCTATTGGCGCCGATGGTCACGGTTGCAGGGAAGCTGTAATCGCCTGCCGAGAGGAAGCGCTGCTGCCTGCGCCTTTGGCGAGGATTACGGTAATGGCTTGCGTCGTAATGATATTTACAGGCAGCGCTACCGTCATCGTCGCCTTCCCTCCTTCCGCTACGGTGATGGCGGCCGGAGAGATCTGGAGTGTTTTGTTGGCGGTGGTCCCGGTTGCATCGGTCACGGTGATAGTGGTTCCGGAAACAGGGATGCCGTTGGTGGCCGTGCCCGCGAGCACCAGCGTCTCGGTGGTTTCGAGCAGGAGGTCGGTGCTGGTCGTCAGCGTGAAAGTACCTTCCGTTGAACCGGCCGGGATCGTGATGGTACTCAGGGCGCCATGTTCCGTGTTCCCAAGGGTTGATGATGCTTCTTTTGATAACGTAACGATGATATCGCCAGCCGCCTTTATGCCTCCGGTCAGGGTGGCTTTGATCACTGAGCTGCCGCCTTCCGCCACGCCTGAAGGCGTTGCAGAAAGGGTGACGCCCGCCGCGGCCAGGTCTCCGTCAGTGATGGAGAAGGTAACCGGCTGGCTGAAGGTAAACCCTGAAATGGTAGACGGGTTCAGCACCAGCGTTTCTGCTGCTTCTATCAGCAGGTGGCTTTTGCGGTGAAGGTGATATCGGCATGGGGTTGCCCTGCCAGGATCTTCAGAGAAGGAACGCCGGTCAGGTCGGCGAGGGAGGCGGTAGAACCGGGATCTGCCGTCAGCGAGATCGTAATATCGCTGGTAGCGGTTACGCCGGAAGGCAGCTCAAAGCGCCAGGTCACCGTTGCGCCTTCGGCCACAGTGGCCGGACCGCTTACGGTGATGTGTTTATTGGATACGTCGGTAATAGTAATATTTGATGCGTCGCCGGAAGTATATCCATACACGGTCGCTGTTGCCGTCAGCTCCAGCAACTCGGGGCTTTCGATCAGCGCATCGGCCACGGCGGTCACATCAAACGATTTGCTGTTTCCGTCTGCATCGATGGTGACGGTTGACGGGAAGCTGTAATCGTCGGTGGTCAATGATGCCGAGCTGCCTGCGCCTTTTGCGAGGTTGATGGTGATCGGTCCTGCGGTAGTTATACCGGCTGGCAGCGAAACGGTCATGGTCACCTTACCACTTTCTACGATGGTGGCGGTAGCAGGCGTCAGAGAGATCGTTTTATTCGCGTTGGTGCCTGTAGCATCTGTAACCTGCAGGGTGGCGCCGGTCACGGGAATAGACGAAGTGGCCGTGCCTCCGAGCACCAGCGTCTCGGTGGGCTCCAGTACCTGGTCGGTGTTGGTGGAAAGTGAGAAGGTCCCTTCCGTTGCTCCCGCTGCGATCGTAATGGTACCCAGCGCACCGTGTTCTGTGTCTTTCAGTGTCGATGCCGCGTTTTTCGCAAGAGAGACTACGATATTGCTTGCAGATGTAACGCCACCCGTCAGTGTAGCCTTGATGACCGCACCGGCGCCTTCGGCAATACTGCCAGGCGCGGCAGAAAGGGTAATGCCTGCGGCGGCCAGGTCCCCGTCGGTAATTGTAAAGGTAACGGGTTGACTAAAAGTGAATCCTGTGGCCGATGCGTCGAAGATCATCGTTTCAGCAGGCTCAATGAGCAGGTCCGCTTTGGCGCTGAAGGTGATTTCACCGAAAGGTTGCCCTGATGCGATCTTCAGTACGGGCAATGTATTCAGATCGGCCATTGCGGCAGTGGAGGCCGTATTGCGCGTCAGTGCAATATTAATATCGCTGCTGGCGGTTATGCCTGTCGGTAATGCAAAGCGCCATGTCACGTTCCCGTTTTCTGCAACGGTAGCTCCACCGGTAACGGTGATGTGCTTGTTGGATACGTCGGTGATGGTGATGTTGGATGTGGCAGTGCTGTTATTACCGAATACGGAGGCGTTGGCTTTGAGCTCCAGCAGTTCCGCTGCCTCGATGAGCCCGTCGGTATTGGCTTCCAATGTAAAGGTCGCGTTGTTCTTACCCGCTTCGATGGTTACGCTGGCAGGGAACGCATAGTCACCGGATGTCAGCGTTGCTGCACTACCGGCGCCCTTCGAGATGGCGACCACGATGTCCTGCGTAGTAATGATACCTGCGGGGAGGCCAACGGTCATCTGCACATCGTCGCCTTCCTGCAGCGTGGCGGTGAGCGGTGATATCTGGAGAGTTTTGTTGGCGAGGGTGCCGGTGGCGTCAGTCACCTGTAGCGTCACTTCGTTCACGGGAATGGATGAAGTGGCCGTGCCAGACATTACCAGGAGCTCCGTCGCTTCCAGGAGCAGATCGGCGTTGGTGGTCACGGTAAAAGTGCCTTCAGTATCGCCCGCTGGTATCACGATGCTGCCAAGTGTGTTATGTTCACCGTTGGTGATCGTGGAGGCTGCGCCTTTCTGCAAGGTGACAGTGATGGCACCGGTAGCCGTAACGCCTCCGGTCAGGGTAGCCTTCACTACCGCGCTGCCGCCTTCTGCAATTGTTCCCGGCGCAACCGACAGTTCGATTGCCGCTGCCGCCAGGTCGTTATCCGTGATCGTAAAGGAAACAGGCTGTGTAAAGGTGAAGCCGGTCGCAGCAGTGGCAGGAATGAACTTCATTGTCTCCGTGCTTTCAATCACCTGATCCGCTTTAGCGCTGAAGGTGATCTCACCGAAGGGCTGACCAGCTTCGATCCTGAGTGTGGATATTCCGTTCAGATCTGCCAGGCCTGCCGTAGAGGCAGGGTCCAGCGATAAGGTAATATTAATATCGCTCGAAGCGGTTACCCCTGCCGGCAATGCAAAGCGCCAGGTGAGATTGCCGCCTTCCGCCACGGTGGCGCCGCCGGTTACGGTGATCTGTTTATTGGAAACGTCTGTGATCGTAACCTGGGACGCATCAGACGAAGCGTAACCGAATACGGTGCCGCCTGCCGTCACCTCCAGCAATTCCGAAGGCTCGATCAGCGCATCGGTTTTGGCTTCCACGTCAAACTCCACGTTGTTACCGTTCGCCGGGATGGTTACCGTTGCCGGGATGGTGTAATCTGTGGTCGTAATGCCTGCATGGCTGCCTGCGCCTTTGGCGATAGTCACGGTGATGGCCTGCGTTGTAATGATACCTGTAGGCAACCCAACAGTCATTTTCACGGTATTCCCTTCTGCGATGCTGGCCGATACGGGCGTCATCGACAACGTTTTGTTGGCGGTGGTACCTGTGACGTCTTTAATAATGACGTCTTCGCCAAGTACTGTATAGCTACCCGCGGCGCCGCGAACCGCCAGTGTTTCGTCGCCTTCGAGGAGCAGGTCGGCTTTCGCCTGCAGGGTGAAGGTGCCGGACGTTGCGCCTGCATTGATATGGATCGTACCTAATGGCTCATAATCGCCTGTTGCAGCGGTGGTTGTTCCACCGGCCGAGAGCACCACGTCTATGTCGGATGTGGAAGTAAAGCCGTCGAGCGTGGCGGTGATGAGAGTGGCAGCGCCTTCGTTGATGATGGTCGATCCGGCCGTCAGCTTGATTTGCAGGCTGGCGGGGTCGGTATCTTTCACATCCATCCCGATCTGCTTCGTGAACGTGAAACCGGTCAGCGACAGGTTCATCTCCAGCCGCTCCTGCCCTTCTACGATACCGTCGGATTTCGCTTCGAACGGAATATCGATATATGGCTGTCCTTTCGGGATAGTGGCAGTAATGGGATAACCGCCGGTGAAATCAGCGCCCGTGGTAGTATTCCCGGTGGTGGCCGGGGTAATGCCTACAACGATCGGCGTCTGTGTGGTGACGCCCGCCGGCAGCGCGATGCGCCAGTTGCCGGTAAAGCCCTCGGTCACTTCGGTTGGCCCCGTTACCACCAGCTTTGTCATCGCTGCGGTACGTACGTCTTTAATCGTGACGCTGCCGGTAGCGGACTGTGTGGTGCTGAATACGGATGCGTCTCCCTGATCTCCAGCAGTTCATCCGCCTCGATCACGTCATCGTTATTGGCATGCAGCGTGAAGCTCACTTCGCCGCTATTGGCCGGAATGGTCACCTGCGGATCGAAGGTATATTCCGATGCAAGCAATTCGGTAACGGTGCCAGCGCCGCGCGTCAGGTTAACGGTAATGTCCTGGGAGGTTTTAATCCCCGAGGGCAGGCGAACCCAAACGGTAAGGTTCCCGTTTTCGTTGAGGGTGGTAGCCTGCGGCTCGATGGTGATCTTTTATTATTGGCGTTGGCGGATTGCAGGTCGTTTATCTGGAAGGTGAGCCCTTCGAAGGTATAACCGGTGGATGTGCCTGACAATTCGAGGGTTTCCTGCGTTTCGAGCAACTGGTCGTCCGTAGCATAGAGGGTAAAAGTTCCCGACTGGCTGCCTGCTGGTATTTTGATGGTAGCTGGCGTGGTGGTGAAGTCTGCCGATGTTGCGGTTGACCCTGCACCGATCTGCAGGCTAATGGGAATATCCGCTGCCGCTACGCCGTATTCCAGCGAGGCGGTAACAGTAACGCCGGCCGGCCCTTCCGTGAGGGTGAGCGGCGTGGCGGTGAACTTGATTTTATGGGACGGTGGGTCCTGGATTTCTATGGATACCTCACTGGAAAGAAGGTCCATCCCAAACATGTTAGCCCAACCGGTAATCTTAACCAGCTCGCCTGATTCGATTTCTGTATCAGTGAGGGCATCCAGCTGGATCGTAGCGCTGTTGCTGCCTTCGGGAATGATGATCTTGGTATCGGGGATGGAATAGTCTGCAGCGGATGCAGTATTATTGAACAGGAGGTCTACCTGTAAATCACCTTTAAATTTCAGGTTCGGTTTCGCGAGCCGGGCAGTAATAGTAACGGAATTTCCTTCGGTCACCTGTGCCGGCGCTTCCAGAATTATGGCCAGGTTGTCCGGGTCCAGGGAGGTCATGTCCAGGATAGACACGGTCTGGGAGCCGAAAGTAAACCCGACCTGGGAGCCGGTCAACTCTATTTCTTCATCTCCTTCCAGCCAATCCGGATCATCAGGCGCATATATTTTCAAAGTACCCGAGCTTTGCCCTCCCGGGATGAAAACCTTAAAATCTGTGGCAGGGGCCTCAAATGCCAGGTCATCGAAATCCGCGCTGCCGGATGATTTAGCCAGGGAAGGTATATACCACCTGTAGGCGCTTTTATGGAATTGGATAATGTAAATGTTATTGTTATCGATGTACCTCCTTCCTCCAGCGAATTGCCTGTTGTAATTACGGATACGTTCCTGCCCAGGGACTGTCTTCAATCACCAAACCGCCGGGCATCACTACAAACGCGCCATTATCGTCGGAGGCCGCGCCGTCGAAATTCCAATATTCATAGAGCGCTTCTAACACGAGGTCGTTCCGCAGCAACATGTTATGCGTTACGCTATTGCCTCCGGCGGGGATCGTCAGGCTGGGGGCATCGTAACGACATCGTTGGCGTCGGCGGTGTTACCCGCAGCGCCCAGCATATGGTCCAGCGTAACGAGGATCGCCTTTTCCGTCGTGACGCCGTCCGGCAGACTTGCCTTCAGGCCAACGGTCTCGGTTTCCTTACCAGCCGGAACGGAAAGGGTGATGACGCGGTTATCGGGATTCAGGCCTGTTGTATCTAAGATCGTGAGCGTCGTTTTATGCGTGCTGACCGTTACGCCGATATTGGCAGTGGCCTCTATATCAAAGTTTTCACTTTCTTCCAGGATGCGGTCGCCGGTGGCGGTAATCTCAAACTCCTGGAACCATGCGCCGGCGGGGATGGTCACCGTGGCCGGAACGCCGGAGTAATCCGTGGATTCCGCAGCAGGCTCTGCCACGGCGGGCTGCGACAGGGTAACCACGAGCGGAGTGCTGAGCGTGCTGTTCCCCGTCATTTTCACTTTCACTTTAACCTTTTCTCCTTCCTTCACAGTAGAGGATACTGGCTCCAGGAAAATACGGTTTTCATCGTCATCGATGATGGTATAATCGACGGCGTTGTTAGACCCGATGGTTAAGTGGGGCGAGCAGGCCAGCGGCCTCAGCTCCAGTGGAATTTTCGGTTGCCGTCGACGATGTTGTTTCCGATGATCTTGATATTGTCTACGGGTATGACATCGTCCCAGTATATACCTCCGGGAATAATAATTTTCTGGCGGATCACCTCGTAGTCTGTTCCCGGAACGGCGTTACCTGGCCCTGCTATCGGGGTGGCTACGATTTCCAGGATTTGCGGAAGGTAGAAATATCCCTTGCCTATCTTTAGTTCGAGGCCGGTAATGGCATGATCATCGTCGCCTTCCAATCCCTCCGGCGTGGTGGAATTGAAATTGACGGTAAGGTGTTGATGTTTGATGGTCTGGCCAAAGGAGCCCACATTGGGTAATTCGGGATCTACCGGGACAACGCCTGCCATTTCTGCCGCGTCGAAGCCCACCACAAATTGCTTGGTCAGATGCTGGATATCATCGGAATTGAAATTGGGAGGAACGTTAATGGCCTTATGAGCGGCAACGCCCATGTCAAAGGGCGCTGAGTTCACCAGCATATTGCTCAACAGGTAAAACCCGGATTTATCGTCCCGCGATTGAAATGGCCGGGATGCGAAAGAAGAAAAGGCCCCATCCGTTTTAAAAAGGTGCGTAGCAGCTGCGGGATCAGCACATTCACTGGCCGACCTGATAACGCCGACCATGTTGTAAAAAGTAGCGATCGGGGTACTGGAATTATAAAAGTTATAGTATTCGTCAACAACGGCCGGGGTGGGCCCTCCGATAACCCCTCTGCCACAGGTGTTTGCACCCATGAAGGAAGGCTCGGAAAGATAAATGTGCAGCCAGTATTCGCCTCCGAATGGCGTTGCGGTCGTCTCCGGAGAAGTCACGATATAATCGATGGTGTAATATTTGTTTCCGGCGACGTATGTATAAGTGGTGCTGATATAATATGTAAATCCGCGTCCGTTCACGATACTGGATTGTGCGACCACTTTCCAGGGTTGGCGGCCGTACCATCACCGGAAACGTCCGATATTTCGCAGTGGTCAAGGTACTGGGGATTTTTTTCCGTAGTGGTCAGGTGGCCGAACATCTGCTGCAAGACGAAGTAGGTCTTCAACCCGCCCCTGTTATATGCACTATAGGCAGGATCATCCGTAAACTGGTCGACACCGTTATATCTTACCTGGACGGAGGTTTCCGTGATCCTGATCTTCAGGTCATTATCTCCCGCTTCGCCGCCATCCGGGTTGATGGTGACTGCCGGTACCGGGCAAGGGCTCCTGACGGAAGGAGAAAGAACATCGCCATTGTCATGCAACAGATGGTGCAGACCAGACGGATTGCCGCTTTCATAGGATAGGATAGGACTAACATAAATAACTTAAAATTTCTTTACATACATACTATTTCGCCTGAAACTTGCGTTTTGGGTTCCCGGAAGCTGAAGGGCGCCAACCGTTACCGGCGGAAACTGTCGGCACAAATACCAATGCCACTGCCGGCGCCCCTGGAAGGCGCCTCTCACCTACTTTTAATGACTCCGGATATTGAACGATGGGTGGACAGACTCCACCTATCGAAGCAAATGTATAATAATTATAATATTAAAACAAGTAATAATTATACTTATTTATCTATATATAGTAACGATATGTAGGGAAATAACCATTCAGACTGATACAGATATGAATGGATTTTAGTTTATGGGAATAGGTAAAATAAAGGTAGATTTGCAAAAATTATTGGAATGTCAACGATTGCGAAATCAAACATTGATTTGAGCCTCAAGTACAAGGTAAAAGACATGTCTTTGGCCGAATGGGGCCGTAAGGAAATCCAGCTGGCGGAAGCCGAAATGCCGGGTCTGATGGCCCTGCGCGAAGAATACGGTAAAACCCAGCCGCTTAAAGGCGCCCGGATCGCGGGTTGCCTGCACATGACCATTCAGACTGCCGTTCTGATCGAGACCCTCGTGGCCCTCGGCGCTGAGGTACAATGGAGCTCCTGCAATATCTTCTCCACGCAAGACCACGCCGCCGCCGCCATCGCAGCCGCAGGCATCCCCGTATATGCATGGAAAGGCCTCAACGAAGAAGAATTCAACTGGTGCATCGAACAGACCCTGTTCTTCGGCAGCACAGACCGCCCGCTGAACATGATCCTGGACGACGGTGGCGACCTCACCAACATGGTGTTCGACGTATATCCCGAACTGATCCAGCACATTAAAGGCCTCAGCGAAGAAACCACTACCGGCGTACACCGCCTGTACGAACGCATGAAAGCAGGTACCCTGCCCATGCCCGCCATCAATATCAACGACTCCGTTACCAAATCGAAATTCGATAACAAATACGGCTGCCGCGAATCCTGCGTAGACGCCATCCGCCGCGCTACCGACGTAATGATCGCCGGTAAAGTAGCCGTGGTTGCAGGCTTTGGCGACGTGGGCAAAGGCTCTGCCGAATCCCTCGCCGGCGCCGGCGCCCGTGTAATCGTAACCGAGATCGATCCCATCTGCGCCCTCCAGGCCGCTATGGAAGGTTATGAAGTAAAGAAAATGGCTGACGCCGTGAAGGAAGCCGATATCATCGTAACCACCACCGGTTGCCGCGATATCATCACCGGCGAACACTTCAAAGCCATGAAAGATAAAGCCATCGTCTGCAACATCGGTCACTTCGATATCGAGATTGACGTTGCCTGGCTGAACAAAAATTACGGCAATACCAAAGTAGAAATCAAACCGCAGGTAGATAAATACACCATCGATGGTAAAGACATCATCCTGCTGGCTGAAGGCCGCCTGGTAAACCTCGGATGCGCCACCGGTCACCCTTCTTTCGTAATGTCGAACTCCTTCACCAACCAGACCCTCGCTCAGCTCGAGCTTTGGACGAACACAGACGCTTACGAAAACAAAGTATACGTGCTGCCCAAGCACCTCGATGAGAAAGTTGCCCGCCTCCACCTGAAGAAAATCGGCGTGGAACTGGACGTTCTCACCGGCGCTCAGTCCGAATACCTGGCATCCCCGTAGAAGGCCCCTTCAAACCGGAATACTACCGCTACTAATCAGCGGTTAACAGATATCCGCAGCAGCCTCCCCACCAGGAGGCTGCTTTTTTATCCCCAAACGCCCGTCATCATCCCGCCAGTAACGCTCGTCATTTTTATCGCCCCCGGCAACGTTCCTCCCGCATAAATCGTAATTTTGCGTCATGACGAAACTGAGTGTTAACATCAACAAGTTTGCCACCCTGCGCAATGCCCGCGGCGGCAACCTTCCGGATATTCTGAAAGTAGCGAAGGATTGCGAAAGCTTCGGGCAGACGGTATCACCGTTCACCCACGGCCAGATGAACGCCATATCCGTTACCAGGACGTGCGCGATCTCAAACCGCTTGTCACCACCGAATTCAATATCGAAGGCTATCCTTCTACCGACTTCATGGATCTCGTGCTGGACGTAAAGCCCCATCAGTGCACCCTCGTCCCCGATCCCCGGCGCCATCACTTCCAATACCGGTTGGGATACCGTGCAATACCAGTCATTCCTCAAAGACGTTATCGGCACCCTTAAAGCTGCCGGCATCCGCGTCTCCATCTTCCTGAACGCAGACGTCAGCAAAGTGGAAGCCGCCAAATCCGCAGGAGCAGACCGTATCGAACTATACACCGGCCCTTACGCCGAAGAATACGCCAACGCACGCACGCAACCGCAAAACTTCCGGTTGTTCAACGACTATAAAGACACCGCCCGCGCGGCATCGGAAATCGGGCTCGATATCAATGCCGGTCACGATCTCAACCTCGAGAACCTCCGCTTCTTCAAGCTGCACATCCCCAACTGAAAGAAGTGTCCATCGGCCACGCTTTGGTTTGCGACGCGCTGTACCTCGGACTGGAAAACACCATCCAGCTGTACAAGCGCCAGCTGCAGGACTAACCCAATCCTAACAAAACAGGCAGCGCGGAAGCACTGCCTGTCATTATATCACTACAAAAAGCTGGCGCAACCCGTCAGCTTTTTACGTCTTTCCAGGCAGAGTTGCGGTAAGAACCATACAACAGGTACAATGCCGCACCGGATATCAGCGCAAACAAGCCCACGCTGCCATAATACAATACGCCCGAGTCCGAGCCTACCAGCTTCAATACAAAATGCGCCAGCCCGATCACGGCCGGGATAGCCATCACCAGCAAGTTTCGCATCATCTTCCCTGTATTGTCTCCCAGATCAGGCGCGGCGGAAAACGGTAATTCCCGGAGAATGATCAGCGCATACAGCAAACTGATCACCAGCACGTTGATGAACCCCAACAACAGGTCGGGTATGATCCGCAGCCCCAGATAGCACAGGCAAACACGGAAACGGCGATATACACCGGCAAGAGAAACTTCACAAGGGCAGCCTTCCAGGCGCCGGAGAGCAACCGGCCGGGCGCCGCCAGGGGCGCCACGAAATACACCCAGGCAGCCTTGTATTTATCAGAGTAAATGAGATTGGAAATAGCCGTAATGAAAATGAAACTGCTCATGTAGATAAGGAACAGGTAAATGGGCGTCTCCTGTATCTGGCCCCACTTCTCCCGGAACGATCCCCTGTCGGAGAAAAAGATGATACCCACCCCATCACGAATACGTAGGCAATGGAAGGATATACCTTTAGCTTGAACTCCCGCGTGCGGCCCGTCAGCAACCAAACCAGCTCGAACGACAGCCGCTCCTGCCCTTCTTCCGCGAACAGGCGCGACAATTTCTTATAAAACGGCGCCGACGAATCAGCGCGCTTCACCACCTTTACTCTTGCAGGCTGCGCGTCGCTGCTGCCCATACCCGCGATCTTGCGGTTAAAGCTCGGCGCCAGGAAGCGAACCACTATCCAAAGGCATAACAGCGGCGTACCGAATGTAAGGGCGAGATCGAGGGCAGCGCCCGGGTGCCAGCCGCTCACCGGCCAGCTAAATGCACCGGCGAACCACCAGGTAGGCGCAAAAGCAAGCCAGGGAAAGTCTTTGCTATTGAAAACCCCATCCAGCTGCACGTTCCGCAAAGCCCGGGGCCCAACGAAGTACACACCGAACATCACGATCGAAAAGACGATCTGCATGGAGTTGATCACTTCCTTGAAGCGGTCCGCAGAGGTAATGCGCAGTACCAGCAGGTACACGGTATAATCACGAATATCGCCAGGAACGTAAGCATCAGCGCCAGCAGCCCAAACCACAATCCTGTGGCGATGCCGTGGACGATACTGAGGAATATGAAGGCCGACAGGCTCATCGGCACGGCGATCTTCGAGATATGAAGGGAGATGTGCAGCAGCCTGCTCACCACCAGCGTACGGTCGCTCACCGGGCGCGGCAGCAGGATGTAATTGTCGCGCGGGTCTATGAGCACATACGAGAAATCCGTGATGAGCGTAATGCACATGGTCAGCAGGTAAACCGAAAACCAGAGGAACAATTGCAGGCGGATATCGGAAGTGACATTAAAGACCGTCAGGTAAATGGTGCCTATCAAAACGACAGCACCATCGTATAAATAGCGCTGTTGCGCACGGGCTTAGTGCTCTGGCGCGAGCCGCGGTTATAGACGTTGGGCCTGCGGTCGTCTATCATGAGCTTGGTCCGCAGGATGGTTTGCAGCTGCGAAACATCTACGCCCAGCATGCGCCATAAGGGATTCCACAGCGCCACCATCCACAACATAAACTTATTCATGAGCGACGCGGTTTATTGCCCGAGGGCGTTAATGAACTGATCTGCCTGCTCGCTCAGCTGCTGTTTGCCGGTAAGTCGCGCAAACACCTGTTCCAGGGTTTCCGTTTCTGACTGCTGCAATTCCCGGAAGGTACCGTCTGCGACGATGCTGCCTTCGTCGATCAGGACGATGCGGTCGGCCACTTTTTCTACAACGTCCATCATATGTGAACAGTAGAATATCGTTCTGTTTTCTTTCTTGAGGAGGGTGATGATCTCTTTGACGATGATCACCGCATTGGCATCGAGCCCGGAAAGCGGTTCGTCGAGGATAACGATCTGGGGATTGTGCAGCAGGCCGGAGATGATAAGCACCTTCTGGCGCATGCCCTTTGAAAACGTATCCATCCGCTGATCCTTGTTCTCCAGCAGCCCGAACGCCTGGAGCATGCGCTGGGCGCGCTCGGCGATGATGGCATCGTCCAACCCGAACAGCTGGCCGGTGAAAGAGAGGTATTCCATAGGCGTGAGCACTTCATAGATCTCCGCATTTTCGGGCACGTATCCGGTGAGGGATTTAACGGCGAGGGTGTTGGTACGGAGATCGTTACCCAGCACGCTCACCTCCCCGTCGAAATCGCCCAGCAGGCCGATCAATATCTTTACGGTCGTGCTCTTGCCCGCGCCGTTTGGACCGATATAACCAATAATATCGCCGGGGCGCACTTCAAGGTTGATATCCTTCAACACTTGTTTATCGCCGAAGCTTTTATTCAGATTACGTATGGAAATTACAGGTTGCATAAGCATTAACAGGAGCGCGGCCCGGGTTTAATGGCCGGCCCGTTTGTCGAAAATACCGATTCCGCCCCATTGTTGCAAAGGAATGCTGCAACCGATGTGATGAAACCCGATGGCGGCCTGGTACCAGCTCCGCGCATAACGCAGCTGAAATTTCTTCACCACCACGCCCACGCCCAGCGAAAACCCGCTCAGGCCACGCCTTTCAGGAATCGACAACTCCTGCCGTCTCAAGTGGTTATAAGCGCCCGTCACCTCGATGTACTTCCCGATATTCCATTGTGCGGCGAGCACAAAATGCCGGAAGAGATTATCGATACCGGCCCCTTCACTTGTATCGTATCGCCATTTTCGATGCGGATATCTTCGCGCAGGTCGGGGCCTTCATAGCGGATATCGAACTGATGCAGGTGATGAATAGTGGCGGATAATTGCAGAGGAACATGCGCCAGCTTTTTCGACACGCCGACCTGCAGATCGAAGGGCAGCGTAGCGTTCTCTACGGGGCATATTTCATGAACTGCGTACCCATGTTAGTGGCCACAAGCCCTGCCTGCCAGCCTCGGGCGGTATCGGTGAAGGTAATACCGACATCGGCCGCGAGGCCGGCGGACCTGTAATCGAAATAACAGGAACGGATGTATTTTAAGGTGATTCCGTAGTGCCACTTTTCGAGGTAGCGGCGGGAGGCGGTGAGCTGGAAAGTGAAATCCACCGGCCGGAAGGTCCCCAGCACATTCCCGTCACATCCGTATGCTGCATTTGCCCGTATCCGACATACTGCAGGCTGGCGGCGAAAGCGGTGCCGATGCCCGGGGCGAATGCGCCGAAGGCAGCATGCCCGTATTTGATACCACCGTTATACCCGGCCATGTTCACCTGTAGTTGCCCGCCCATTTCCGGGCGCAATAAAGCAGGGTTAAGCAGCGCCATACTGAGGTCATTGCTCTGGATCGCCACATTCACCCCACCCAGTGCGGTGATCTGCGGCGATGGCGGCAGTTCCAGGAACGCGTAGGACTGCCGGCCTCCCAATAACTGGGCGGTAGCGGCAAAGGGCAGAAAAAGCCATATCAGGAGAAACCGGATTTTCAAGGCGGTATTGGCGGATTAAGGCCGGCAAGTTACGAACTGGGGCAGCAAATAGCACCTGCGGAACCTTACAAATCTAAAAATGCACATAAAACGCTCATTATCAATGATAATATTCTTAACAAAAGATCGAACTTCCGGCGGAGAAATAGTTAGGAATATTAACAAAAGTGAAGATTTTGTATGGGATATGTTTCGTAAATTCCATGTCCAACAAATTCATTTTCAATGGCAAAAATTACTTCAGCAGTTACATTTACCGGCAAGGTGGGTGACCTGATCGGCTACAAACGGAACGGTAAATATTTCCTTCGCTCCGCACCGGAAAAGGTCCGGCAGTCGAAGGCGACCAAACGCGCCGCCAAACGCTTCGGCGCGGCCAGCCGAAAAGGCGCCCTTATCCGCAGCGCCCTCTCTACGGAGCTGGATATCCTCTGCGACGGCGCACATGTCAACCATTTGAACAAAACCATCCTGAAAGCGGGCCGCGATAACCACGCAGGCCTTACCGGGTTTCGGTTCAACAAGCACAAGGGCGTCAGAGACTTCTTTTCCGCGGAATTGAATTTACCCCAAACGGTATCCTTCACATCCCCGCCCAGCAGATCTGCGCGAAAGAAGGGGCCGTCCGCATGGAAGTAAAGCTCATCGGCACCCGTATCGACTTTGCCACCGGCAAGGTAACCGGCTCAGACGCCTCGGCGATGTACATCGACCTGGAGGGGGCTTTTACTCCGTTTACGGGCGCAGACATGGCAATAGAAGTTCCCGGCAAGGGTACGCTGTTGGTTACCGTACGCGTGCGCTTGTTCTTTGAATCCGGCTTATCCCCGGGCCGCAGGAACAACGCCGCGGATATTATAGCGGTCCTGGAAGAACAACCGCCGGCAGCGGCTCCAGACAAACCCCATTCCCCAAAAGCCCCTTCAGAAATACCGCCCGCATCGATCAGCAAACTACATCGCGACGAAAACGGGCAACCCCACATCCAGCGGGAATAGGCCCAGGCCATTGTAAGAAGAATTTGTTGTAAGTATTTCATTTTCAAATCACGCGAACCCCAACAGATAAACGACAGGCCCTCCTTCGTCGGCATCGCCATGCCCTGACGTTTCCCGTTTTGCTAAATAATCACCTTTTAGCCCCGGTATTCCATCTTTATATCATTTACTGCTCATTTTCGCATCATCTCCACCTTATCTCCGGGGATTCCTAAGGGTTCCTGCGTATGTGCGGCAGGGTTCCGGTAGGGTAACAGTAGGACTACCGTATTAACCAGGCATGGAGGACCCCATCCTGACCCTATGAGGACCCCATAAGGAGATATTAAGGAGACCATATTCAACTCTTGCTTTGGGTAATCGCAGCCCCTATGCAAACAGCCATGCCATAAACGAATAAAGCCATCCAGTGACGGATGGCTTTATTCAAACCCTTAAACAATCAACATGCGCTCACTCTTTCAAGTGAACTTGTGGACACGGCTGCGTCAGGAGTAACGGACCGTGCGTCCTACCTCTTTAATAACGCAGTTTCGAGCACTTGGTTCATTTCGCGCACATAATGGAACTTCAAACCCTTGATATAGTCGGGATTGATGTCGTTAATATCCTTTTCGTTCTGCCAGCAAAGGATGATCTCCTTGATACCGGCACGCTTGGCGGCGAGGATCTTTTCCTTGATACCGCCCACCGGCAATACCTGTCCACGGAGCGTAATCTCCCCAGTCATAGCGAGGTAAGGTTTTACGGCGGCCCGTGTATACCGAGGCCAGGGCCGTCAGCATGGTAATGCCGGCACTGGGACCATCTTTCGGCACGGCGCCTTCCGGCACATGGACGTGCACAGTCTTCTGCTGGAATATCTTAGGATCGATCTTGTAGTTAATGGCATTCGCCTGCAGCCAGCTCAGGGCCGTTACGGCTGATTCCTTCATCACATTACCCAGGTTACCGGTCAGTTTCAGGTCGCCCTTACCGTCCGACAGGCTGGACTCGATAAAGAGGATGTCGCCACCCACGTACGTCCATGCCAGGCCGACGGACACGCCCGGGGATTGCCCGTTTTATAGATCTCGTTGGTGTATTTGGATTTGCCCAGCGCCTGAGCTATCCTTTCTTCGGACACGGCTTCCTTGGGCGTCTTGCCCAGGGCCACGTCTTTGGCGAGGTTCCGCATAATGGCCGCAAACTGGCGGTCCAGCTCCCGTACGCCGCTTTCGCGGGTGTAGTTGGCGATTACCTTTTCGATGACTTTATTGGCAAACGACAGTTTCACATTTGCCAGCCCGTGCGCTTCCTTCTGTTTGGGGATCAGGTGGCGCTTGGCGATCTCCACTTTTCCTCGATGGAATAGCCGCTGAGGTCAATGATCTCCAGGCGGTCGCGGAGGGCGTGGGGATGGCACCGAGGTTATTGGCGGTGGCGATGAAGAGGACCTTGCTCAGGTCGTACTCCAGCTCCAGGTAGTTGTCGTAAAACGTGCTGTTCTGTTCGGGATCCAGCACCTCCAGGAGGGCGGACGCCGGATCGCCACGGAAGTCGTTGCCGATCTTGTCGATCTCATCGAGGATCATCACCGGGTTGGAGGATTTCACCTTGCGGATGGTTTGCAGGATACGGCCTGCCATGGCGCCGATGTAGGTCTTGCGGTGACCGCGGATCTCGCTTTCGTCGTGCAGGCCGCCGAGGCTCAGGCGCGCGTACTTGCGGCCGATGGCATTGGCGATGGAACGGCCCAGGAGGTCTTACCGATACCGGGAGGGCCTACGAAGCACAGGATCGGCGATTTCATGTCGCCTTTCAGTTTCAGAACGGCCAGGTATTCGAGGATGCGCTCCTTGATCTTGTCCATCCCGTAATGGTCGTTATCCAGTACTTTCTTTGCCTTCTTCAGATCGTAGCTGTCGATGGTATAATCCTGCCAGGGCAGGTCGAGCATGAGATCGAGGTGATTATAGACTACTGAGTAATCGGGGTGCTGGGGTGCATGCGCTCCAGCTTTTCGATGCCTTTGGTAAACAGGTCTTTGGCAGCGTCCGGCCACTTCTTCGTCTCGGCCTTGCGCTGCATTTCCTTGATCTCGCGGTCGTTGGAATCCCCACCCAGCTCTTCTTTGATGGATTTCATCTGCTGCTGGAGGAAGTAGTCGCGCTGTTGCTTATCGAGGTCCTGTTTGGTCTTGTTGTTGATCTTGTTCTTCAGTTCGGCCAGCTGCAGTTCCAGCTGCAGGAGCTTCATGAGCACTTCTGCGCGCTGGCGGAGGTTGCTGATCTCTAGTATGCGTTGTTTCTCCTTCACGTCGCTGTTCAGGTTGCTGGACACGAAGTGGATAAGGAAAGGCGCATTCTCGATGTTTTTGAGGATGATGCTGGCTTCTGAGGGGAGCTGAGGGCTGAGGGCGATGATCTGGGCGGCCAGGTCTTTGATGGAAGAAACATAGGCGTCGAACTCGGAATCGTTTTCAGCTATTTCATCGTTCAATAACTCATACCGCACTTTAAAGTACGGATCATCTGTAACCAATTCTTTGATCTTGAATCGTTTACGCCCCTGGATGATGATGGTGGTGCCGCCATCCGGCATTTTGATCAGCTTCACGATTTTGGCTACGGTGCCTACTTCGTTGAGGTCGCTGACGCCGGGCTCTTCTACATTGCTGTCTTTTTGTGCGACTACCCTATCATTTTGTCAGTCTTGTACGCATCGTTTACGGCCTTGATCGACTTGTCCCTTCCCACGGTAATGGGGAGTACGACGCCGGGGAAAAGGACGGTATTGCGGAGCGGCAATATCGCCAGTTCTTCGGGAATCTGGTCTTCTTCCTGTCCTTCACCGTCTTCATTGAGTGGAATGATGGGCATAAACTCCATCTCTTCCTCTGTATTGCCCAAGAAAAATGTATTCATTTGTCAGTTTTAAGTATCGGGACAGATTGTCAGGATTCCCCCTATATATGTCCCTGAAAATAGAACATGTCTATATAGTCAACTTTAATGCCATTGGTAAAGACTATGCCAAAATAGGAAAACGCGGGAAGGGGGCAAGGGGTTGCCTTGGAGTAAAAAAGACCGCCCCGTTTCCGGGAGCGGTCATCGCTCAGTTGTAGGTAAAACTTAGAGGGTGATACCTACGCCCAGTTGAATAGATTGATTCCTCCATTTGTCGGGATTGGTCCCGTTTTCGAGGGTAATGTCGTTTACGTTGGACAGGCCGATCACGTAGCGGGCGCTAATGTTTACGATGGGGAGCTGGAGCCAGAGGCCGCCAACAGCGCCGAAATCGCCGCCTTTAAAGGCTTCTTTCCCTTCTTCGAACACATTGCGCTTTTTGCTGGTCATGATGCTGAACTGGGGCCTACCTGCAGTTTAAAGCGGGGAGATCCCAAGTCGATGTTGGCCAGTACCGGGATGGAAAGATAATCCAATTTTGGTTTGTTTTCTTTAACGTCGTTCAATTGGTTTTCCAGTTCAAATTCGTTGGTGTTGGTTACTTCGGTTTTGGAGCTGGAATAGATCAGTTCGGGCTGGATGCCGAAGCCTTTCATGAGGTTGATCTGTGCGAAGCCGCCCAGTGCCAGCCGAGTTTGAAAGCGCCGTCATAACCTGTTCCGTCGATCTTACCGAGGTTGGCGCCACCTTTGAAGCCGAAGCGGATCATTTTTTGGGCTTTGGCAGAGGATACGGTCAGGCCGCTGATGACTGCAAGGGCCAAAAACAGTTTTTTCATATTCGATGTTTGTTTAAGTGTTAAGCTGCGAAATGTTATCTTGATGTCTTGATTGTGAACGGTTTCCGTCTGATACAAGACGGTTGCCGGAGGCACATCCCCTACGGTAGTTACAAATTCCATGCTAGAACACAATGGGTAAGGCTAAATACAGCATGACGAAGAATAGTCAAACAGGTTAGCTTTTAAGAAATTGGATTTGCGAAGCCAGGTCGTGAAAGTACTTTGGCGACCAGATATCGAGCACCTTCGGATCCCTGATAAAACGCGCGATATCATCTTTGGCCCGCACCAGGTCCACCGTATCGATTCTTTCCCGAAGCAGTTCACGAAACGCAGCTTCGGTAATATCTGGTTTCTCCCAGCTACCACTCCCTTGCGCCCTTAGCAAAAAGTGGTGTAGGTTCAACGGTACCCCACGCTTTATATACCATTCCAGATCGTACCAATCCCGACCCTTTACATTATTCTTCCATTGCCTGAATAGTAATGCATGCATTTTGCCTGCAAAAAGGTCCGGAAGGGAAAAGCAGTTCACATAAAAGGAAAAAGGCCTGGTAAGCAGTTTTTCTTCTGTTGTAAATCCTAATGGCGGCTTCTTGTCAACTTCAATCTTAATCTTAATGCGAGCGACCTGCTCTATATGTTGCGCCGGAACAATACTTTCCAACACCAATTCTTTCCAAATGGTTTCGGATTTTAGAAAGGCCGATTCAACATTGGATTGCGCTGTTTTCTTCTTTTCTCCGATGACAACCTGCATGCCCAATGCATTAAATTCCTCGATAATTGCATCCATGTAGGGTTGAAAAGAAAACTGTTCATTATCTTCTAACAGTGAAAAGTCCAGATCTTCGGAGTAACGGTCCAGTTTGTAAAATATACGTAATGCCGTGCCGCCGTAAAAGGCAGCTTTATCATAGAATCCGCTCCTGGAAAGGCCGGCAAGGGCGACCTCCTGCATAATCTCCCGTAAAGCGGCCGTGGCTTCTTCCTATTGACAGGTTGGTATGACTCCAGCCATTCCTTTATCATAATGTTTTCAGCGTTTCAAGTAACATATTCAGGGATGAACTTTTCGGAGCATGTACTATCCATTCTTTCATCAGGTTGAAGTCCATCGACTTCACCAGGTCGAGATCTATTCGCAGATCGTCTTCAAGGTATGCTATGGTTGCCTTAATGCTTCGCAGTTCCACCCCACGCGTGGTAATGATCTTATCAAACAATGCTTTTTCAGGTGAGGCCATTAAAAACGTTCACTTTGAGAAACCTCAACGCCCTTAATTCCAAAGCTAAAGTAAGGTAGCGGCAGTTTTGTATATGTAAATACGCCCACTTTCGTTGTGAATTTCCTTCCTGGCTTCGTGGTAACGGAAGTAATGGCAAATACCTTTTCAGGAATAAGCCCATAATATGATAAGGCACTGTCTAATGATACATAACTGGGGCCCATGATATGGTTAGCAATTAAAAGGGATCCGGCTGCTGCCGCCTGATCGCTTTGCCCGGTATGTACAAACCTCGTTTTACGGGAAGCAACAAATCGTCTTTTACCAAATTTTTGATTTTATCATTTGGCTGGCGATAGTCCTTTAGAATCCACGTCATCACATGATGAGGGATTGGGATAGTTCCAAAGGCTTCTATGTCCTGAGATATCTTCATTTTGCAAATGTACAATTTTAATAGGTAAATATGAAATTTTCATATCTACTATCAATATTTTAGCAATACCTTTGCAGATAATTTGAATGAAAATATGAATTCCATCGATTATCTATACAGATTTCCGCACCATCTTAAATATTCGGGATATTATCAAAATGTCACGCTCACATTAGCCGTGAAGTAGCCCGCTACGGAGGTGTCGGGGCCCTGCAGCATTTTAAATAAAGTGAAAGACGGGGATATTGCAAATTTGCCGATGATGTAGGAAACCCTCACGCCCAGGTCTACCGCCCGGGGTTTAAACGCGCTGCCGTCAGACAATATGGTTTCCGTGGTTTCGGGCTCTACGGGAACAGGAACCTGCCCCCACCGTTACCGTTTCCATTTCCATTGCCGTTGCCATTACCATTTCCGTTGCCCCGGCCATTGTTCCTTTTCTCGTTGTATGATTTGATGGCGTTGCCACGCGTAGCATAGCGGAAGCTCTTCATATTGGAGAAATATTTCGCGGTACCGGTCGTCAGTCCGGCCGTGGGCATGATCAGCAGGCCATCGTCTGGCGCCAATACGTCCATGAACAGGAACGGATGCCGTACATCCAGGATGACGTTGAAGTCGTTACCGTGTTCCGTCATGGCGCCGGAGGTACTTTCCTCTTTGTAGCTCCCCACCCGAAATCGAGGCTCAGGCCGGGTTGCAACCACCATTTGCGGTAAATGAAATAAGCGTAGAGCTCATTTTTAATGGGCGTCTGGGGAACGTCTGAACTATCCGCGTAAAAATACCGCGTGTAGGAGATCCCCGTCATGAGGTCCCGGTTGCGCGTATAGTCGTACCCGCCGCCCAGGTCCACTTCGAACCAGGGTCTGCGATCGGCGCCCAGCAGGTAATACGCAGCGGTGTTGACGAACAGGCCGCTTTTATGGGTATACGTCACCGCGGGCGAGAGGAAAGGCTTCATGTCTATCGGCCGGAAAGCGTCGGCCGCTTTACCACCGTAGGCAGGGTTGTTCCCGAACCCCAGCCCGATGGTCACCTCGCTCTTATAGCGGCTGTCGAGCATGGAATCCAGCTGCCTTTCCAGTTCGGCAAGGCTTTGTGCGCGGGCGGAAGAGCCCGCCAGCAAAATAGTGAATATGGCGATGACCCCGTTTTCATCGCCCACAAATTAAGGAACTTACACGAGTTCGATCACCGTGATTTCCGGAAGGATGCCCACACGGCCGGGATAGCCCAGGAATCCGAAGCCCCTGTTCACGTACAGCCTTTGCTTACCTTCCTCGTAGAGGCCGGCCCATTGGCGGTAGATGTACTGAGCCGGGCTCCATTTGAAGAAAGGAATTTCCACCCCGAACTGCATGCCATGGGTATGACCGGCCAGCATGAGGTCGATATCCGGGTAATCGGGGCGGATTTGTCCGTCCCAATGTGTGGGGTCGTGAGACAGGAGAATTTTGAAGGGGATATTTTCCGTTCCGGTATAGGCGGCCTTCATATCGCCGAGGCGGGGAAAGCGGGGTTCATGCTCCAGTTTTCCACGCCGAGCAGGGCGATCTGCTGCCCGTCTTTTTCCAGGATCTTGTTTTCGTTCATAAGGAGGCGCCAGCCCATTTTGGCGTGGATGGCCTTGAGGGTCTCCAGGTTTTGGGCTTTGAGGCGGGAGCGGCGGTTATTGTCGTAGTCGGGCCAGGGTAATAATCGCCGTAGTCGTGGTTACCGAGGGTGGAATACACGCCCAGGGGGCGGTGATTTTATCAAATACATCGGTATAGTCGTCCATTTCGAGGGAGCGGTCGTTCACGAGGTCGCCGGTAAAGAGCACGAGATCCGGTTTCTGGGCCTGGATGAGCTCTACGCCGCGCTTTACGGCTTCCTTATCGTTGAAGGAGCCGGAGGGATATCGGAGATCTGCACGATTTTGAGGCCTTTGAAGGCGGCGGGCAGGTTGGGATATGGCAGTTTCAGCTTGCGGACGTGGTAGTTGTATTTATTGGAGAGCCCGTAGAGGAGGGTGCCCATGAGGGTACCGCCTACGAGGAATCCGGATTTGAGCAGGAACCGGGAGCGGGTCATGCCTTCGGTTTCGCGGTTGCCTTCTTCCCGGCGCGGACCGCCGCGGCTACCGCGGGGCTGAGCGCATCTTTTCCACGACCCACATAACGGCGCGGCGGCCGTCGTCAATGAAGAGGAACAGGGCTACCATCAGTTTGGAGAAGGAGAAAGAGAAAGCGAAGGTGAGGTAATAGGCCCTGGCCTGCATGAACCTGGCCCAGGGAATTTTACCATAGAAGGCGATAGAGGCGATCACGATGGCGGACAGTACCCAGAACAGGGTGAATACGACCGTCCGGATTTTAGGGGCGGCGTTGGCCATGAGGGATCGCAGGGCGTAAAACACGTAGGCGTCGAGCGCCAGCATGATGATCACGAGGAGTATGGTGGAGAGTAAATTGGGTCCGGCTCGCATAATAAGGTATGAATCAATTGTTTTTATATTCGAGCAATCCTGTAAAAATAGCACAATTGGGCTGATCGGGGAGGCTTCCGTGATAAGGTAGACGATCATGTGACTAAAAATTGCAATAAAGGGAGAAAAAATGGCTTTTTCCCCAGCCGGCGGTGTGAATAAATAAATAGTAGCCTTGGCCGGTTTTCAGGCGATTCGTTGTATTTTTGTCCGATTAGGTCATTTTATTATATCATTGCAGTATGAAGTTCACCTATTACGGGCATAGCAGTTTTGCTGTGGAGGTGAAGGGGAAGAAGATCGTTTTCGACCCGTTTATCACCCATAACGAATTAGCTAAGTCAATAGATGTCAATCAGATCGAAGCGGATTACATTTTCGTGTCTCACGGGCATAACGACCATGTGGCTGACCTGATGGCGCTGGCTCAGCGCACGGGCGCTACTGTGGTGGGTGCATATGAGTTAACGGAGTGGGTCCGGAAGCAGGGGCATGAGCAGGTTCACCCTATGAACACGGGCGGTAGGTGGAATTTCGATTTTGGCACGGTGAAGTGTACGGTGGCGCACCACTCCAGTGGTCTGCCCGACGGCAGTTACGGCGGCAACCCGATGGGCTTCCTGTTCACCACCGGCGAGGGGAACTTCTACTATGCGGGCGATACTGCCCTGACCTTTGACATGGAGCTGATCCCGCGCTGGGCGAAGCTGGATTCGCGGTACTGCCGATCGGCGACAACTTCACGATGGGCGTGGAAGATGCGGTGATCGCGGCCGAGTTTATTGAATGCCAACGTATTATCGGTGCACATTACGACACCTTCGGATATATCAAAATCGACAAGGCGGCTGCTGTGAAGCAGTTCGAAGATGCGGGGCTCACCCTGCTGCTGCCAGGCATCGGTGAAACCATCGAAGCCATCGGCTGATATCCTATTTTATCCTATTAAACCTGGAATTTAAGACAAGACAATGGCAAGAATCATCGCAATCGCCAATCAGAAAGGGGGCGTAGGGAAAACTACCAGCGCCATCAACCTCGCCAGCAGCCTGGCGGTACTCGAGTACAAAACGCTGCTCGTGGACGCAGATCCTCAGGCCAACAGCACAACCGGGCTGGGCTTCGACCTGCGCAACATCCAGCAGAGCCTGTATGACTGCATGGTGAACGACGTGCAGGCCCGGGACGTGATCCTGGAATCCGACACGCCGAACCTGAAGGTATTGCCTTCGCACATCGACCTGGTGGGCGCGGAGCTGGAACTCATCAACCACCCCAACCGGGAACGGGTGATGAAACAGGTGATCGATACCGTTAAAGACGAATATGACTTTGTGATCGTAGACTGCTCCCCTTCCCTGGGCCTGATCACGGTGAACGCCCTGGTGGCTTCCCATTCGGTGATCATCCCGGTACAGTGCGAATTCTTCGCCCTGGAAGGCCTCGGCAAACTCCTCAATACCATTAAAATTGTGCAAAGCAGGCTGAATACGGACCTGGAAATCGAGGGCATCCTCATGACCATGTACGACGGCCGCCTCCGCCTCAGCAACCAGGTGGTGGACGAAGTGAAGCAACACTTCGAAGAGAGCGTGTTCAATACCATCATCCACCGCAACACCAAACTGGGTGAAGCGCCCAGCTTCGGGAAGTCCGTTATCATGTACGATGCCATGAGCACCGGCGCGATCAACTACCTGAACCTGGCCAAGGAGATCCTGCAGAAGCACAACTTTACCAAGATCAATCAAGAAGATAAAATATTAGCAATTAACGATGACCAATCCGAGTAAGAAAGAGGCGTTGGGCAAAGGCATCCGCTCGCTGTTACAGAATATCGACACAGACCTGAAGCAGACTACCGGCGCACTGGCCGAACAGGTAGTGGCACAGGCGACAGGCATCGAGCGGATCCCGCTTGACCAGATTGAGATCAACCCCAAGCAGCCCCGCCGCGATTTCGACGAGCAGGCATTGCAGGAGCTGAGCCAGTCCATCAAGCTGCACGACATCATTCAACCCATTACCGTTTCCCGCATCGGCAAAAGTACCAGCTGATCGCGGGTGAACGCCGTTTCCGGGCCAGCAAGATGGCCGGGTTGAAAGACATCCCCGCATACGTACGGCAAGCCAACGACCAGGAGCTCCTGGAACTGGCATTGCTCGAAAACCTGCAGCGGGAAAACCTCAACGCCATCGAAATTGCCCTCAGCTACAAACGCCTCATGGAAGAGATCGACCTCACCCAGGAGCAGGTGGCAGAAAGAATGGGCAAGGAAAGGAGCACCGTTACCAACTACATCCGACTGCTGAAACTGCCGCCCGATATCCAGGTTGCAGTACGCAATAATAAACTCAGCATGGGCCATGCCCGTACCCTTATCGGGGTCGAGAACGTGGACCAGCAACTCTTCGTGTTCGCCGAGATCATGAAAAACGGCCTCTCCGTAAGGCAGACCGAAGAGCTAGTGCGCAAGGTGAATCAAAATGACAAGCCTAACGCGAAAAAACCGGCGAAAGCCTCCCTGCCGCCGGCCTACCAGAAAATCCAGGACAACCTGGCCTCCCACTTCTCCACCAAGGTAAACCTGGACAGGGGAAAAACGGTAAAGGCAGCATCCAGATCGAATTCTATTCTGATGAAGAACTGGACGCCATCCTGGAAAAATTATCATTGTAAGGTGAAACACTGCACCCGCTTCCTGCTTTGCTGCCTCCTGCTCTTGCCGTTTTCAGGCGCTTTTGCCCAGACGGACACGACCGGCAACCGCGTGATCATGGACTCGCTCCGGCGCCAGTCTACCACCACCACCGCGGGTAAGGATACTACCGTCGTGTACGCCAGTAAGGAGGATAGCATCATCGCCAATTACAAACCGCTCCACAGCCCCGTAAAGCGGCGTTTTACTCCGCCGTGCTCCCAGGGCTGGGACAGATATACAACCGCCAGTACTGGAAGGTGCCTGTCGTGTATGCCGCCCTTGGCGTCAGCACGGGCGTCTTCATCTGGAATATGGATAAATACCGGGAATTCCGCGACGCCTACCGCATGCGCGTAGCCAACCGCGATAACCCGGATTATAAAGATCCATATCCCCGGTACGAGGATGGGGACCTCACCTATCTCCGCGACGCCTACCGGCAATACGTGGATTACTCGGTGCTGGTGTTCGTAGCGGCGTATGCCCTTAACATCGTGGACGCCACAGTGTTCGCGCACCTCCGGCAGTTCGACATCTCCAACGACCTGAGCCTTCGCGTTACGCCCAAGATGATCGACCGGCGGACGTTCGGCGTAGGGCTTACCCTCACCCTCAATCCGCGCCAGTCGCGGACAACCGGGTTTTCTTTCAAATAACCACAGGATCCGATACAGATATGAAAATCGCATTAATCGGGTATGGTAAAATGGGTAAAGCCATTGAAGCCATCGCCATCAGCCGCGGTCACGAAATCGTTCACCGCATCGACATCAACAGCAGCCACCTCCTGGAAAAAGAAAACCTTTCCCAGGCAGACGTCGCCATCGAATTCACCACCCCGAAACCGCTTACCACAACATCCTGAAATGCTTCGAAGCAGGCGTGCCCGTTGTATGCGGCACCACCGGGTGGCTGGAAAAGCTGCCGGAAGTGAAGGCAACCTGCCTCGAAAAGCACCAGGCTTTCCTGTACGCCAGCAACTTCAGCATCGGCGTTAATATCTTCTTCGCCCTTAACCAGCGCCTCGCCGAACTGATGGCCGGCCAAACGTCTTACTCCGTACGGATGGAAGAGATCCACCACACGCAGAAGAAAGACGCTCCTTCCGGTACCGCCATCACCCTGGCCGAGCAGATCATCGACAAGCTGCCGGGCAAGAGCGGTTGGGTAAATGACGCCACCCAGGACCCTCCCAACTCTATATCCATTCCAAACGGATAGACCCCGCAGCCGGTACGCATATCATTGATTATCATTCCGCTATCGACGATATCACCATCACCCACACCGCACATTCCCGCGAGGGCTTTGCGGCAGGCGCCGTTACCGCCGCTGAGTGGCTGAAAGGCAAGAAAGGGATCTTTACCATGAGCGACGTCCTCAACCTCTAGTACATCCGGCCCCGTTAATAACCGCCGGTTTTTGCTATATTTGTACCATTGAGAGTGCAAAAATCACAGGAGACTTAGGAATATGCTGTCTAAAAAAACACAATATGCGTTCCACGCCCTGATTTATCTGGCGGAGAATGTCGACAAAGGACCTATACTGATTTCTGAAATCGCTTCGGAAAAAGCATCTCCATCAAGTTTTTGGAGAACATCCTGCTGGAGCTGAAGAATGCCGGTATATTAGGCAGCAAGAAAGGGAAAGGCGGCGGCTATTACCTGATGCGCACCCCAAAGGAAATTCCTTTGGCGCGGATCATCCGCCTGCTGGACGGGCCCATCGCCCTCCTCCCCTGCGTTAGCCTCAATTATTACGAGCGCTGCGAAAACTGTAAGGACGAAGCCATTTGCGGCTTGCACGAAGTGATGAGCAAAGTCCGCGACGCGACGCTTAAACTATTGGAAAACAAATCTTTGAAAGATATCCTCACAAGAGAATAACATTCCCAGGGTTATAAGTACAGAGGCTGTATCGGAGCGATACAGCCTCTTTTTATGTCCATTCCGCTGAGCGGATATTCACCCAAACGCATACAAAATACTCAGAACTGAGTATTGGAAGCTTTGATGCCGGCAGGTACCTTTGCCATATCGGAAATACCACTTTCCGGTCACTGTATACCTGTTGTCATGGAAACAGCGCGCTTGCCGGCTAACCTATTCAACGTGTATACTTTTGATTTCCATCCGCTTATATTGCTTTCGCAGAGTTTTTTCTTATATGACGTTCCCCAGAAAAGTCGCCGAAGAGCCCCGCAGGACGGGGCTCTTCCCTTTTTCCTAAATTTAGTCTATATTTTTATAGACTTTATGTATTTTTGTTGTCCGGGTACGCAGGTAACCCAGGACAGTCAGATAAGGATATGAAAGATCTTACGGGCATTATCGCCCAGCAAACAGACATCGCCACGGGAATACGCATATTAACGGAGGAATTTCCGGGAGGGGTGGTTTTCTCCACATCCTTCGGGCAGGAAGACCAGGTGCTGGCAGACATCATCTGGAAGAATAACTTACCTGTCCGCGTTTTCACGCTAGACACCGGCCGGCTTTTCCAGGAGACGTACGACCTGATGGACCTCACCAGGGCACGTTACAAGCAGCCGTTCGAAGTGTATTTCCCGCAGACCGCAGCAGTGGAAAACCTGTTGAAGGAAAAAGGCGCCAACAGTTTTTACGATTCCGTAGAGAACCGTAAGGAGTGTTGTCATATCCGGAAAGTGGAGCCCCTGGGCAGGGCGCTCCAGGGTGCGAAAGTCTGGATCACCGGACTGAGGGCCGAACAGAGCGAAAACCGGCACGATATGCCGGTGCTGGAGTGGGACGACCACCGTGGTCTTTATAAATACAACCCGCTCATCCAGTGGTCTTTCGAAGAGATGACCGATTATCTGAAGAAGCACAACGTGCCTTACAACAAGCTGCACGACAAAGGTTTCATCTCCATCGGTTGCGCCCCTGTACCCGTGCCATTGAGCCGGGAGAGCATCCCCGCGCCGGCCGCTGGTGGTGGGAGCTGTCTAAAAAAGAATGCGGATTACACAGTTAAGACTTATAACAGCAAGATATGAGTAGCATACAATGGCAATTTCAAGAGCCCTCGAGGACGAAGCGATTTACATCCTCCGGGAAACCGCCGCGCAGTTCGAGCGCCCGGCGATCCTTTTCTCCGGCGGTAAAGACTCCATCACCCTCGTGCGCCTTGCCCAGAAAGCCTTCTATCCCGGCAAGATACCCTTCCCTCTGCTCCACGTAGACACCGGCCACAACTTCCCGAAACCATCCAGTTCCGCGACTGGCTCGTGGAATCCCTCGGCCTGGAGCTCATCGTGCGCAATGTGCAGGACTCCATCAACCAGGGCAAGGTGAAAGAAGAAACAGGCAAATATGCCTCCCGCAATGCACTGCAGACCGTTACCCTCCTCGATGCCATCGAAGAGCTTAAATTCGACGCCTGCATCGGCGGCGCACGGCGCGATGAAGAGAAAGCCCGCGCCAAAGAGCGCATCTTCTCCGTTCGCGATGAATTCGGACAATGGAACGCCAAAATGCAACGCCCCGAACTGTTCGATATGCTCAACGGCAAAATCAACATCGGCGAAAACGTACGCGTGTTCCCCATCTCCAACTGGACGGAGCTCGACGTATGGAATTATATCCGCGAAGAAAGACTGGAGATCCCGTCCATCTACTTCTCCCACGAACGCGAGATCATCGAGCGCGATGGCATGTACTGGCCCTTCTCGCCCTATCTCAACACCACCGAGGAAGAAGTGCCCTTCCGCTCCAAAGTGCGCTTCCGCACTGTAGGAGACATGACCTGTACCGCCGCCGTTTTGTCTGAAGCCGATAAGCTGGAAGACATCATCGAGGAAATACTCGCGGCGAAGATCTCCGAACGTGGCGCCCGTATCGACGACAAACGGTCCGAGGCCGCAATGGAAAAACGCAAACAGGCAGGCTACTTCTAATATTCACCGATAACCGCAACGCAACATATGGACGTTTTACGTATCACCACATCCGGCAGTGTAGACGACGGCAAAAGCACCCTCATCGGGCGCCTCCTGTACGATACAAAATCCATCACGCAGGATAAAATGGAAGCCCTCCAGGCGGCCAGCAAACGCAAGGGGCTGGACTTCACCGACCTGTCGCTCCTCACCGACGGCCTTATCGCCGAGCGCGAGCAGGGCATCACCATCGATGTGGCGCACATCTACTTCAGCACTCCAAACCGCAAATACATCATCGCCGACACCCCGGGGCACTTCGAGTACACCCGTAATATGGTGACCGGCGCTTCCACCGCGCAGGTTTCCCTCATCCTCATCGACGCCCGCAAAGGCATCGTGGAACAGACCTACCGGCACTTCTTCATCGCCTGCATGCTCCGCATCCCCCACCTCGTAGTCTGCATCAACAAGATGGACCTCGTGGAATACGACGAAGCCCGCTATAACCAGATCGTTGAAGACTTCCAGCAACTGCTGCCGGGCTCTTTCTACGAAGGGAAAGAAGTGAAATGCATCCCAATTTCCTCGCTCTATGGCGAGAACGTGGTGACGCGCACAGAAAAGATAAGCTGGTACAATGGCCTCCCGCTGCTGGAGTTTCTCGAGCAGATCCAGTTCGACCGCAACGACCGCAACCATCCCGCCCGATTCCCCATCCAGTACGTGATCCGCCCGAAAACAGAGCAGTTCCACGACTTCAGGGGTTTTGCCGGCAAGATCGCCAGTGGCAGCTTCGCGGTGGGCGATACCATTGTATCGCTGCCGAATGAGCAGAAAAGCAGGATCAAATCCATCGAAAAGTTCGGCGAGCAACTGCAGGAAGCCCACGCGGGCGAAAGCGTTGTCATCACACTGGAAGACGAGATCGATATCAGCCGTGGCAACCTGCTCTTCAAAGAAGGCCAGCCCAAACCGGATGGCCTCCGCGAAGTGAAAGCGCAGATCTGCTGGATGGACCAGAACAAACTCACACCGGGCAAAACGTACCTGCTGCAACATGGTCCAACCAGGATCAAGTCCAAAGTGCAGCAGATCACCAGCGTAACCGAGGTAACCACTAACCGCATCGAAGAGAAAAGCGAAATGGGCCTGAACGATATCGGCCGCATCGTGCTGAAGACCGCATCGCCAGTGTTCGCGGACACTTACCAGGCAAATCCTGCCAACGGCACGTTCATCCTGGTAGACGAGTTCTCGAATGCCACGGTGGCCGTGGGTTTTGTGGAATAACACCGTACCATCTGTCAACTAAAATAAAAGCCGGGGACGTAGTGCTCCGGCTTTCTCGTTTTATAGCAATTCAGCGTTTCATTTCATGTTACTGGATGCCGCTCCTGCCATATCCTGCGCGGCGGGTTGCGGCTCTGGAACCTGTAACCATACCAGTTTCACCTCTTTTTTGTTTTCCGGGCTTCTTTTCAGGGTTACGAGCGTCCGCCTGGCGGGGTCGTAGTCTGAAAAAGCGAAAAGGGCTACCTGGCGGTCGGTTTCGGAGTTGAAGACGAACTCCCGCTGAGGTACCGGGGCTTTCCTTCAAGGGTGTAATAGAAGCCATGACAGTCGCGTATATCCCGGATAGCGGCCTGGCGGGATGGGTCGGTCGCCTTGCGGCGTGCGTCGAGGTCATTGATGAGGATATAGCCGGGGATGTACGTGAAGAGCTTGTACTGGTCGCCCCACTGGAAAGGTGCATTTACATTTTCGCGGGCTTTAAGGTAGAATGGTTTCATTACTACCCCTGGTTAATGTGCCGGCGCGGGATGATCCAGCTATTGACTTCCTTGCCGGTACTGTCGTAGTTCACAACCGCTACGTTCGCCAGCACGGTGCTTACGACGGTAGGCGTATTGTTCATCATGCGGATATGGTTGTCCAGTTCTTCAAACACGATACTATAGCCGCCATTAGGTCGAAAAATACGTTCTGCGGTACGCCGTTGTATTCCGTTTCGCTGCCGAAGGCTTCCAGCTGCTTTTGGTTGACGCCCCAGAAGTAGATATCCTTTGCGAAAGACACCTGTAAGCCAGGGAGCTGTACGATGGAGCTGCGGGTGATGATCTTATCGGATTTCTTCTCCGTTTTCTTCACGGCCTGCAGCAGGAGCAGCTGGCGCGATTGGGGATTATATTTAACGAAAGCCCCGGTGACGGAGGCTTCCGCCGGGAAGCGGAGATCGTGGAATTTGAAGAATACCATGCCGCTGTCGAGCGTAGCGAGTTTCATAACCGCGCTGTCGCCTTCCACACCTTTATTTTCTTCCATGCCCAGGATGCAGAGTTTCTCCTCCCCGATCACGGCCATGTCCCAATAACGGAACGGGGCGGTGTGGTCGAAGTTTTTGAAACGTGCGCGGCTGATCTCGCGGTGTGTGGCGGAGTAGTGCACGATCTGGTATCCGCCGTCGGATTCTTCGGTATCGAAATACATCCATACGGCGTAGCTGCCGGAATGGGGGTCGCGGATGATGAGATAGTCTGAGCTGGCGAGGGTTTTCTTTCGCAGGTCTACTTTCTCTTGTTCGGCGATAATGGTATCTTCAGTGAGGAGCCCTGATTCGGCGCTGATGGTCAGGCGGCGCAGTGCCGGGTGCTTGCGGGAGCGGTCGCTGAGGAAGATTGCGGCGTGCCCGTTGCCGGATTCGAAGGCGGCGTCGAGGTGGCTGTTTTTATATGATTTCCAGTCGGTCACGGGAGCCAGGGTATCTATACGGCGGTGCTGGCGGTCGAACAGCTGGAGTTGGATGCCCTGTTTAGGCGTGAAGTGAATGAAGAGCGTGTTGCCGTTGGAGAGCTGGAGGATACGGGCGTTACCGTCGCCCGGCTCCTGGAAAGCGGGGCTTTCGGCGATGGTGGTGAACTGCGCGCGTGCCGTGCCGACGCATAGCGCCAGCAGGCAGAGGATCATGGTTTGCTTCATAGGACTAGGTGGCCTGGGGCCAGAACAAATATAATATATTAATAATAAGAAATCACTTTGCGATTTAAAACGCTATATGACATTCTTAACTGGCTGAATTACAGTTAATGTTAAAGGCCTCCCATTTATCTAAGCCATAATTTTTCCCCTGTGTTTGCAATGCGTTTGAATGGGACTTCGCTCGGGTGATTTGGGCTCCCAAGTAGCGAGTGCTTCCTATTTTATTTCCAGTCGGGTAGTTTCTTTTTCCACTCACCATAGATAAAAATGGAAACGACAGTTGCTAACACTCCCATCATCCCAACTCCTGCCATTTCATATCCCTTTAGAATGACGAATATCGAAGCTGCCAGAAAAAGTACGGTAATACAGGCAGCCATCCACTGTCCTCTTAGGCGCTGATGAGATTCTCTTACCATAGCTGTGCGGTCCATTTCATGCCGATGCGCCTGTGCATTTTCAGCCATCATCATCACGCGATTACCACCATCCGGAATAAACCGGGAGTACGCCGCTATTGTTTCTCCGTCAGGCAGCGGACCATGATGATGGCGTGTTACGGAAATAAGCAAATTTGTTATAGCTGCGGACTTTTCAGGCGGAACTTCCTTACCTAATAAATCAGTGATGGCCGATGTTACGGAAGCTTTCTGCTTTTCGCTTTTCGATTCCCACATAGCATCACCAGCCGATCCTCCCGGAACGACTGACATCACCTGCTGCATCGCTTCCCGAATATACCGGCCAACGGTTCGCCAATCTTCCCGCACCGACTTTGCATCCTCATCCGGTGATCTGGGAATGAATTTCTCACGCCGGCCGAAGCTTACAAATCCTTCCAGCAATGACTTAAAACCACGGGTTACATGATGCAGCGTTGCATGACCAGCATGCATGGAAAATTGAGGAACGATAGATTTGGAGTGAAGCGTTTGTTTGTCCATAAAAAGTATTGTAAGAGTTAACTAATTATAGAGAGAAATTCGTCTATGAAGGGTGAATACATGGTTGATACATTCACTCAGCAAATACAAAAAGCCCCGGCAAAAATGCCGGGGCCTATCCTAATATAGTAGTGTTAAAATGAGATTACATGCCTTTCTGCACCTTGAGGTTTTTTAGCATATCCGCCGTCATTTTCTCCAGGTCGAACTCGGGTTTCCAGCCCCAGTCGGTGCGGGCAAGTTCGTCGTTGATGCTTTGCGGCCAGCCGTCGGCTATGTGCTGACGGTAATCGGGCTCGTAGCTGATGGAAAAAGTCGGGATATGCTGACGGATAGCACCGGAAATCTCCTTCGGCGAGAAGCTCATTGCGGACAGGTTGTAGGCTGAGCGCACGGAAATCTTCGCGCTGTCGGCCTCCATCAGTTCGATAGTGGCACGGATAGCATCGGGCATATACATCATCGGCAGGTAAGTGTCTTCCGACAGGAAGCATTTATAACTGCCTTCCTCAAGGGCTTCGTGATAAATTTCCACCGCGTAGTCAGTGGTACCGCCGCCGGGGGCGGATTTGTAGCTGATCAGGCCCGGGTAGCGCAGGCTGCGCACGTCGATGCCGTAACGGTTGTTGTAATATTCGCACCAGCGCTCGCCGGCGAACTTGGAAATTCCATAAATGGTTGTGGGCTCGATAACAGTGTGCTGCGGCGTTTCCTGCCTGGGGAATTCGGGCCGAACACGGCGATGGAGCTGGGCCAGTAGATCTTGTCCAGCCCTTCTTCCTTCGCGATATCGAGGACGTTCAGGAGGCTGGCCATGTTGATGTTCCAGGCCAGCAGCGGGTTCTTTTCGCCGGTGGCGCTGAGGATGGCGGCCAGCAGATAGACCTGGGTGATGTTGTGACGGATGATCAGTACATGGAGCATTTCCTTGTTCATTACGTCCAGCGAAACATAGGGACCAGTTCCCCTCAGCAGCTCATGTTCCTCCCGAAGGTCGGAAGCGATCACGTTGGAATCTCCATACATCTTACGCAGGGCCAGGGTGAGCTCTACACCGATCTGACCACAGGCGCCTATTACCAGAATCTTGTCTTTCTTCATATATCGATCAATAAAATAAGTTCCCAAATGTAGGTTCAACCAGCAATATTACCGGAATTACCCAACCAAACAATGACAATCTCATAACAATTTGATGACGGTTACGTCATACTTCGTAACGGCTGCATCAGCCATGTCGAAAAATAGGCCTAATTTTGCGCCGTGCATCTCAACCGGGATGCTACCTAATAGGATTAAAAGAACTAATTGATAGCAATGAAAACTTTACAAGCGCTTTTCAAAGAGCAATATCATCCTGAAAACTTTTTCCTCATCGCAGGCCCCTGCGTGATCGAAGATGAAGACCTGGTAATGGGCGTAGCCGAAAAGGTTTCCGCAATGTGCAAACGGCTCAATATCTCATACGTTTTCAAAGCTTCCTACCGTAAGGCTAACCGGACTTCCATCCATTCCTTCACGGGCATTGGTGATGTAGAGGGCCTGGACCTTCTGCAGAAAGTGGGCAAAACCTTCAACGTTCCCGTGACCTCCGATATCCATTCCGCCGCAGAAGCCGCTATGGCCGCGGCGTATGTGGACGTACTCCAGATCCCGGCATTCCTCTGCCGCCAGACGGATATCCTGCTGGCCGCGGCAGATACCGGCAAGTTCGTGAACGTGAAGAAGGGGCAGTTCCTCAGCGGCGAATCGATGAAATTCGCGGTAGAGAAAATCCGCCAGGCAGGTAACGAGCATGTATTGCTTACTGAGCGAGGCACTACCTTCGGTTACCAGGATCTCGTAGTGGATTATCGAAATATCCCCGTCATGAAAGGACTGGGCGCTCCTGTGGTGATGGACTGTACGCATTCCCTGCAGCAGCCCAACCAGCCCGGCGGCATTACCGGCGGCAACCCGCAGATGATCGGCACCATCGCCAAAGCGGCGATCGCTACCGGGGCCGATGGTCTGTTCATCGAAACGCACCCCGACCCCGCCTGCGCAAAATCGGACGGCGCCAATATGCTCCGCCTCGATCTGCTGGAGCCCCTGCTGGAAGAGCTGGTACGCCTCCGCGAAGCGGTCTACAAAAAAATAGTTGAAAGGCAGAACCGATGCGGTTCTGCCTTTTTCACTTTTTAGTTCCCGGATTTCCTTTAAATTCATAGCATACTGATACGAATCGCGAAGTTTTCAACCCAAAAACACTGCACTATGATTCATTTGCATGATTTAAAGACAGGCGATCTTGTGCTGGCAAAATTCGAAGAACAGTTGACGGAAGGTCCGGTCTTACAGGTAGACCGGGAGCTAGGCCAGGCCTGTGTACGCATCGGCGAACAGGAAAACTGGTATGAGCCGGCGGATTTATTTCCCATTCCACTAACCGTGGAGCAGTTACTTAAGCTAAAATTCAAGAAAGCGGACGAAACAACCGTAAACGGCGCCGACGAAACGTACATACGTGGCCCGTTCTCGGTAACCCTCCACCAGGGCAGCGATCCCCGCACCGTTCTCCATTACCGGGACGAAACACGGAACATCGCAGGCTCGCTTATGGTACATGAGCTCCAAAACCACTACGCGGGCATGACCCTTTATCACCTTGAATAATCTAGTTATATCGACCCGATCATACAAACGGGGTGACTGAAAACGAATTCAGTCACCCCGTTTCCTGTTAAAAGAAGAGGCTACCCGTCGGCAGCCTCTTCATATCTGGGAATCATTGCGGCGGAAACCGCGGACTAAACTTATTTGAGTTGCAGGCGTACGGTATCAACCGTAGTGATCTGCCCCAGTACAACCGGCACGGCAATTTTCACAGCGGGCAGGAAGTTGGTGTCTGTGGGGATAAAGTGCAGGTTATACGCGCCGGCGGGTATGCCGCGGATCACGTATCCGCCGTTCAGCGAATAAGTGCTGGCAATGGTATCCTGGCCCTGGATGGCGAGGACTGCCGTTTGAACGGAATCAGGTAACACTCCACCTTTGATATTACCGCCAACGGCTTCGAGCACTGCGCGGATGACGGGTTTAAGTATGTACTTACCACTGTTGCCGGCTTTAACGATGGATTTGGCTACGTCGAAGTCGAGGGTGAGCTTATTGATGATACCGCCGATCACAGGTTGATGAATGTTCAGCTTGAGCCCGGACTGTTGCGCGCTGGGCGTAGTCAGGTTAATGCGTTCGCCTTCGTTGGTGATGAGGTAGTTATTGTCTCCCAATACGAGTCGGATCTGGGAGATTTTGCCAGTGGGTATTTCGGCGTCGGCAAGAACGGTATCCTTGTCGTTCACGAGGTCCAGCAGGTTATAGGCGCCGGTCTTCACGCCTGCCAGGGCACCCAGTTCTGATCGTCGGCATCGGAGGCATTGATGCGGATCTCTTTCACATCGATCCAGACCTCGGCGAAGTCTCCCGGATCGTCTGTGAGGGCGATCTGGAGCCGGGCTTTTTCAGGCGCTCCGTTGGAATCTGAGTCGGAACAGGCTGCCAATGTTGCGATACCGCCCAGCATGAGTGTGCCGAGGGCGAGGTTTTTCCATCTACTTTTCATTGTTATGGTTTGTTTGTTGTGCATTTGGTTAGGTCACTCAAATACATTTGATGAAAAGCGGCAGGGAAAGTTTAATGACGGATTAAAAAAATTTGTGGATATAGGGAAATGGGGCAGAAATAGTCAACCGGGATTACAGATAACGGAGGGGTTGCGCCGTGCGTTGGTGATATAGTTCTTGATATTCATCCAGAATGCGAGGATCATATACACGATCAGGGAGACCCCATCGCGAGGAAAGTGGCGTAGATGAAGAAAATGCGAATGCGGGACGTGGCGATGCCGAGCTTTTCACCGATGGCGGTGCAAACGCCAAAGGTCTTCCACTCGACAAAATCTTTGACCTTGTTCATATATCAAATTTATTGCAATCCTGCAAATTTAACAAATGAATTTGGCAACGGTAACAACAGTTTTAACTTTAAAAAAGTGCGGAAATGATTAACTTCGCCGTGCAAATTTTAATGTAACCGCTCTTAAATTATTTATTTCCATGGTGTTTGATATTGACATGATTAAAAAATTGTATGCGGCACTCCCGGGTAAAGTGGAAGCTACCCGTAAGATGTTGGGCCGGCCGCTTACACTGGCAGAAAAGATCCTTTACGCGCACCTGTACGAACCGACGACTACACCGTACGAAAGAGGGAAATCCTATGTGGAATTTGCTCCTGACCGTGTAGCGATGCAAGATGCGACCGCGCAAATGGCACTTCTGCAATTCATGACCTGCGGCCGCGACCAGGTTGCCGTTCCGTCTACCGTTCACTGCGATCACCTGATCCAGGCGAAAACGGGCGCGGTTCAGGACCTCGCCAATGCGATCGACACTAACAAGGAAGTATACGATTTTCTGTCTTCTATCTCCGACAAATACGGCATCGGTTTCTGGAAACCCGGCGCCGGTATCATTCACCAGGTTGTACTGGAGAACTATGCGTTCCCCGGCGGCATGATGATCGGTACGGACTCCACACCCCCAACGCGGGCGGTCTGGGCATGCTGGCTATCGGCGTTGGCGGTGCTGACGCGGTAGACGTAATGGCAGGCCTGGCATGGGAACTGAAAATGCCGAAGCTGATCGGCGTGAAACTCACCGGCAAACTCAGCGGCTGGGCTTCTCCGAAAGACGTGATTCTCCGCGTTGCCGGTATCCTCACCGTTAAAGGCGGCACTGGCTGCATCGTGGAATACTTCGGCGAAGGCGCTGACTCCATGAGCGCTACTGGTAAAGGCACCATTTGTAACATGGGTGCGGAAATCGGCGCTACCTGCTCCGTTTTCGCATACGACAAAGGCATGTCCGACTACCTGAAAGCCACCAGCCGCACCGAAGTAGCGGAACTGGCAGACGGCGTTCGCGATCACCTTCGTCCCGACGAAGCCGTTTATAACGATCCCGCTAAGTTCTACGACCAGGTGATCGAGATCAACCTCGACGAACTGGAGCCTTATGTAAACGGTCCTTTCACGCCGGACCTGGCATGGCCTATCTCCAAATTCGCACAGGCTGTTAAAGAAAACAACTGGCCCGAGAAACTGGAAGTAGCCCTGATCGGCTCCTGCACCAACTCTTCCTACGAAGATATTTCCCGTTCCGCATCCCTCGCGAAACAGGCGATCGATAAAAACCGGAGTTCCACTCCGAGTTCACCATCACTCCCGGCTCCGAACTGGTGCGTTACACCATCGAGAGAGACGGTCTGCTCAATACTTTCGACCAGATCGGCGGCGTGGTGCTGGCAAATGCCTGCGGTCCCTGCATTGGTCAGTGGGCCCGTCATATCGACGATCCCAACCGCAAGAACTCCATCATCACTTCCTTCAACCGCAACTTCGCCAAACGTAACGACGGCCTCGCTTCTACCCACGCTTTCGTGGCGTCTCCCGAGATCGTGACAGCGCTGGCCATCGCGGGCGACCTTACCTTCAACCCCTCACCGACACCCTGAAGAACCGCGACGGACAGGATGTGAAGCTCGACGAGCCTAAAGGTTACGAACTTCCTCCCCAGGGCTTCGACGTGAAAGACGCTGGCTACCAGGCTCCCGCAGAAGACGGCAGCGGCGTTCAGGTTATCGTATCCCCACTTCCGACCGTCTCCAGCTCCTGGAAGCGTTTAAAGCTTGGGAAGGTACCGACCTGAAAGGACTGAAGCTCCTCATCAAGGCGAAAGGCAAGTGCACTACCGACCATATTTCCATGGCAGGCCCCTGGTTGAAATACCGCGGTCACCTGGACAATATCTCCAACAACATGCTCATCGGCGCCGTGAATGCGTTTAACGACAAGACCGACACCGTGAAGAACCAGCTGACCGGCGAATATGGCGCCGTTCCGGCTACTCAGCGCGCTTACAAAGCCGCTAACATCGGCGCAGTTGTTGTGGGCGATGAAAACTATGGCGAAGGTTCCAGCCGCGAACACGCAGCCATGGAGCCCCGTCACCTCGGCGTTCGTGCGATCCTCGTGAAATCATTCGCGCGTATCCACGAAACCAACCTGAAAAAGCAAGGCATGCTCGCTCTTACCTTCAACGATAAGGACGATTATGAAAAGATCCAGGAAGATGATGTGATCGACATCAACGGACTGACCACCTTTGCTCCCGGCACACCGCTGACCGTGGTACTGAACCACAAGGACGGCTCGCAGGATTCCATCACCGTGAACCACACCTACAACCAGCAGCAGATCGAATGGTTTAAAGCTGGCGGTGCGCTCAACGTGATCCGCGCCCAGTTCGCAGCGGCGAAACAATAAATCGCTGAAAAGCATATATTACAGGCCGTTCCTATCCGGGAACGGCCTGTTTTTTGTTCCGATAACCCCAAAAATTCAATGGCTATGCAACCCGATGCAATCAGGAAATACTGGATGGCCCTAAACCAGCGATGCGGAAGCCCCGCACCGGTGGCCTGGCATCAAATAGACCGGATCACTTTCCAGTATGGGACCCACGGCCGGCATTATCATAACCTGGATCACCTGTCCGATCTGTTACAGTTGCAGCGGTTGCACGCGCCCCTCATCCTCGACAACGACTCCCTATTGTACGCTATTTACTTTCACGATTACATCTATCAGCCTAAACGCAACGACAATGAGCTCAAAAGCGCAGAAGAAGCCCTGTTCTACCTCCGCAAAGCCGGCGCACCGGTAGAGCGGCAGGATAAAGTCTATCGTTATATTCTCGCAACGGCCGGACATCAGCCGGAGCTTTCCGATCCCGACCTGGATTATTTCCTCGACTTCGATCTGTCTATCCTTTCCGCACCGCCCGATCGTTATAAGGAATATGCGAAAAACATCCGCCGGGAATACCGGATGTACTCATGGCTGGAATACCGCAATGGCCGTGTAAAGGTATTGCAGCATTTCCTCGCCATGCCGCATATATACCGCACAGAATTGTTCAGGGAGCAACATGAGCTGCAAGCCCGGGAAAACCTTGAAAGGGAATTGGAAAAGTTATGAACCGAAAAGGGGCTTTTTCAGTGCGAACCGGCGCACGATGCTGAAGCGTAGGTTCCCGCTCCGAATGTCTGCCAGGTCTTAGGCATGGGCGAACCGCCCCGGGTGCTGATATCGACGTAATGTACGCCTACATAGTATTTATGGGAATTATAACCTGCCGCGAAACGGAAAGTGCTGTTTAGTTGCCAGCCGATGCCATGTTCCTTACCCTCATCATGATTGAAACCCAGTACCGACCGGTTTGCGCCGACTGCCAGGGCCAATGATCCCGTGATAAAGAAATGTTTGGCAATGACGAGGGTATATGCATAGCCGGCGTTCAGAGCGAGACTGATATTGCTGGAGCGGGTGAATGGCATGCCTTCGTAGAAACCGTCTGCACGAACCTCCGCCGGCACCAGCGCAGAATCGCCCCTCATTTGCCAGGCATAGATCTCTGCTCCTACCAATGGCGATCCAGCGCTCTTCTTCTGGTATTCGTTCTGCAGGAATGCCGCGCGATAAGAAAAGCGCTCATCATTGAAGATATATTGAGCATGCAGCCCCACGTTGGTGTTGATGATATCCGGCCGGATCGTTTCTGCGTCGCCGGAGATGGCATTATCGAAAAAGCGCTTAGTGGTGCTGGAATAATATCCCTGGTAGTACTGCCCGTAAAAATCCACGACCAGCTTGCGGGTGTAGAGATGCGTCTGCAAATCGAGGTATTTGGTTTTTCCGTAGCGGTCGTTGTCGTTGTTGATGAAAGGCAGGTTGAACCCTAGATTAAGACCGATAAACTTGTAATGGCTCCTATACCTATGTTGTTATTCGCATTGGGGCGGTAAAGAACTTCCTCCCTATGCGCCGGTCGTGCATGTCATAGTAATTGTATTTCCGGGAGCCATACACGCGGACCGTCAGTTCCCGCGTCAGGTCTTCTACGTAACTGGTATCATTGTCGGACTGCTGCCACCGCATGAAGCGGCTTTCCTGTGCGCTGGCGAGCGCCGGGCATAACAGGAACATCCAACATATGGCTTTCATCCGGTACTTCATCGTGTAAACAGTGGTCAGGTATACAACAATCCATTAATCAGGCAGTTCAATTACTTCGAGATTTTTGATCTCTCCGTTGAGGCAATCGAACCGCACAAGGGTCTTTACCTTGTGCCATCCCTGTTTTCCGCAGGCGCCCGGATTGATATGTAGCAATTGCAATGCCGGATCGGGGACCACTTTCAGAATATGGGAATGGCCGGTAATGAACAGGTTGGGCCGTTTCTTTTGGATATGGGGCTTCAGCGCGGGCGTATACCTGGAGGATAGCCGCCGATGTGCGTCATCCAGACCTTGACGCCCTCGCAAATGAAGAGGTTGTGTTCAGGGTAACGGATGCGGATATCCTGCCCGTCGATGTTTCCGTACACTGCCTTCAGCGGCTTGAAGGCCTCCAGCTTGTCCGCCAGTTCCACAGTGCCGATATCGCCCGCATGCCAGATCTCATCTACCTGCTCAAAATATTTAAACACCTGCGGATGGAGGTAACCATGCGTGTCTGACATCAATCCAATCTTCATGGCGCTAATATAGGAGATTAATCGCCCTGCCGGAGGAAATAATTCATTACTGTTTCAAACACCAGAGCCGCAGCCAGTTTAGCGGTACGGCTATCTATATCGAGCGATGGATTCAGTTCTGCGAAGTCTGCACCGGCCAGCTTGCCCGTCCGCAGCACAGAGCGGAAGCAGTCGAGGAAGAGGGCATCCGGCTCCAGTCCGTTATAGGCGGTGGCGCTTACGCCGGGCGCGTAGGGCGCTGCGAACACGTCGAGGCAGGTTGTGAGGTAAAGGCGGTCGGTTCGTTGGATGAAGGACCTGATGGCGCCGATGAGCTGATCGTGATACTTCTGCTGGAAGAGGCCGGCGGGCAGGTAGTCTGCCCCAAGGTCAGCTGCAGTACTGAACAGGCGGGGCGTATTGGAATTTTGCTGAATGCCGAGGGCGAGGTAATGAAATGCCTGCCCCTCCTTCTTCCTTTCCTGCGCGATCTGCCAGAACCCTGTACCGGACGATGGCCCTTCTGCACCGGGTTCCCGCAGGTCGAAATGCGCGTCGAAATTGATGATGCCCACAATTTCTCCTGTAAAATGTTTGCTGATTCCGCGCTCATGTCCATATGCCACTTCATGCCCGCCACCCAGCACCACAGGCAGATAACCCGCTTGCAGTATATGCGCGACCGTGGACGCCAGGGCATCCTGGGCCATTTCCAGTTGCCGCCCGTCACAGACGATATTACCCGCATCCACCAACCGATGCCCTTCAAAATGAACCGGAAAGGATGAGCAGGCCCTGCGTAATGCTGCTGGTCCTGCCACGGCGCCGGTACGGCCACCGTTGCGGCGCACGCCCTCATCACAGGCGAACCCCAGGAAAGCAATGCCCTTTTTACCTGCCGGGAGCGCCGGTAAAGGATCACGGCTGAGGTCAACGGGCTGAACGAACTGATGCCAGCGCTGGAGGTCAGGATCGTTTCCATCGTTCCGGCCTTGCCAGGCTCCGGGAGCAGTTGGTTGGTAACATACGAGGGTCATGGGTCTGCGATTGTTGCGGGTGAACGGATATATCCTGTAATATCCTTAAAAATCAGATGCGCGCGCCTTTTTCCACACAAAGGAGGGTTTGAGCTTGCCCTGGTGATATAGTATCTCGCGGTAGTCGGCACATGGATAGGCCTGCAGGTCTGCCGCGTTAGACGAAATCCCCAGCGCTTTCGCCGCCCGGAAGGTAAGGGCAGCAAAGACTTCCGCCGCGGAAAGCCTTTCTGCCGCGCTCATCACCGCCGCCTGCATAAGCAGGTCGCCCATGGGCGCGGACCCAGGGTTCCAATCGCTGGCGATCGCCACGCTGGCGCCGGCGTCAAGGAGTTTACGGGCCGGGGCATACGGCATTCCCAGCCCCATGGAGGCGCCGGGAAGCACCACGGCCACCGTATCAGACACAGCCAGCCTGCGGATATCTTCCGCATTGGAGGCTTCAAGGTGGTCTGCCGAAAGCGCGCCCACTTCCACCGCCAGGGCAGACCCGCCGCTGGTGAACTGATCGGCATGAACGGTCAGCATAAATCCCATCGCCTTCGCGGCTTGCAGGAACGGGCGTGCCGCGGCAACGGAGAATGCGGTTTCTTCCACGAAGATATCCACCCGCTCCGTGAGATGTTCTTCTTTCAATACCGGCAGCAGATCATGCAATATCCAGTGCAGGTACGCTTTCTCATCAGCGTCGAAGTCTTTCGGGCGGATGTGGGCCGCCAGGCAGGTAGTCACGAATTCTGCCGGGGTGTATTGATCCGCGGTACGGATGGCGCGCAGCATTTTCAGCTCCGACGCAAGGTCTAGTCCATACCCGCTTTTTACTTCCATCGTCGTTACGCCTTCCTGCAGATGCCGGTTGGCACGGGCCACGACGTTTTCCATCAGTTCCGTATCGGTGGCGGCACGGGTCTTCGTCACCGAATCCCATATGCCACCGCCCGCACGGGCGATGTCGAGGTAGGATTTGCCGGCGATGCGCATTGCGTAATCGCGGCTCCTGGAACCGGCGAAACAAATGTGCGTATGGCAGTCCACAAAGCCCGGCAGCAATACCATGGGCTCGTCTATTTTTTCTATTTCCGCAGCGGCATGGGCTTTCCGCAGCTCGTCAAAATTTCCGTAGGAAACGAGTCGCCCGTCTTCCACCAACACTCCCCATCGGTGATGATGGACAGCTGCTCGTCACTTATAGCGCCCTTTTCCGGCAATCCGGTCAGCGGCAATATCTGGGTGAATGGTCCGATGATTTTCATATGGATGCTTTTGGAGGTTTATAATCCCAGTCCGAACTGGTCGCGCACTTCGATCGCTTTTTCGTACCCTGCGTCTGCATGCCGGAAGATACCCATTGCCGGATCGTTATACAGCACGCGTTTGAGGCAGGCCTCGGCGCGGTCGGTCCCATCCGCCAGCACTACCATTCCCGCATGTTGCGAGTACCCCATTCCAACGCCACCGCCATGGTGGAAAGACACCCAGGTAGCGCCGCCGGCGGTATTGCTCATGAGATTGAGCAGCGTCCAGTCAGAAACGGCGTCCGATCCGTCTTTCATGGCTTCCGTTTCCCGGTTCGGCGAAGCAACGGAACCGCAGTCCAGGTGATCACGGCCGATTACTATGGGCGCTTTCACTTTACCGGTACGCACCAGTTCATTGAACAACAACCCTGCCTTTTCCCTTTCGCCCATGCCCAGCCAGCAGATTCGCGCCGGCAATCCCTGGAAGGCCACGCGTTCCTGCGCTTTGCTGAGCCAGTTGGCCAGCGGTTGGTTATCGGGGAACAGTTCCATGAGGGCGCGGTCTGTCGTATAAATATCTTCAGGATCGCCGGAAAGCGCCACCCAGCGGAAGGGCCCTTTACCTTCGCAGAACAGCGGCCGGATATAGGCCGGCGTAAATCCGGGGAAATCAAACGCGTTGGGCTCGCCTCCTTCTTTCGCGAATTCACGAAGATTGTTGCCATAATCGAACGTCACCGATCCACGGCGCTGCATTTCCAGCATGAAGCCAACATGGCGGGCCATGGATTTGAGCGAAAGCTGCTTGTAGCCTGCGGGGTCTTTTACCCGCAGTTCCGCGGCGGCTTCGAGGCTCATATTATTCGGCACATACCCGTTGATGGGATCATGCGCTGAGGTCTGATCGGTAAGAATGTCGGGGATGATGCCATCTTGCAGGAGGCGCTCCAGCATATCGCCGGCATCGCTCACCAGACCGATGGAAATCGCTTCGCCTTTGGCCTGCGCATCCTTCGCCCAGGCGATAGCTTCTTCGTAGGAATGCGTCATGCGGTCAAGGTAACGGGTATCGATGCGTTTTTGCAGGCGGGTAGCGTCTACATCTGCCCCGAGGAAAACAGCGCCGGCCATGGTGGCCGCGAGCGGTTGCGCACCGCCCATGCCGCCGATACCTGCTGTGACGAGGAGCTTCCCGGTCAGATCGCCGTTGAAATGCTGGCGACCGCACTCAACGAAGGTTTCATACGTTCCCTGAAGAATCCCCTGCGTACCGATGTAAATCCAGCTGCCGGCCGTCATCTGGCCGTACATCATTAACCCCTTCGCGCGGAGTTCATTGAAATGTTCCCATGTAGCCCATTTCGGAACGAGGTTACTGTTGGCCAGCAACACGCGCGGCGCCTGCGGATGGGTGCGGACGATGCCCACCGGCTTGCCGGATTGAACCAGCAGGGAATGGTCATCGTCTAGCGTGAGCAGGGACTGAATGATCTGTTGCAATGCTTCGCGGTTACGCGCTGCCTGCCCTATACCGCCATATACGACCAGCTCGTCGGGGTTCTCTGCCACTTCGTGATCAAGGTTATTGAGGAGCATGCGGAGCGGCGCTTCGGTTTGCCAGCTGCGGGCGTGGAGCTGCGTGCCGCGGGGGCTTTGTAATTCGGATGCGCGGCGTATTGGGAGATAAAATCGTTCGTATTTTTCATCGTAAAGATTGTTTGGGTGGATGATCAGGAAAGTTGAAACTGTTGATGATATGGGCCGTTGAGATCGATGCCGTTGGCTTTCGCCGCTGCGGTGGCAGTGGCAACGAATGACCCGTCGGCGATGATGGCATGCAGTGCGGCAATGTCGTTGGCGAAGATGCGGTCCTTCTTGGCGAAGGTCACTTTTTCCCGAACGTAGGCATGTAATGCTTCGAGAACGGGCGTGGAGCGGAGGGGCCTCCTAAAGTCCATTGCCTGCGCCGCGTACAGCAACTCGATAGCCAGGATGTATTCCACGTTGCCGATGACCTGGTGCAACTTGCGGCCGCTGATGGAGCCCATGGAGACATGGTCTTCCTGACCTAGTGAAGTGGGCACGCTGTCTGCAGATGCCGGGAAGCAAAGCGTTTTATTCTCCGTCACGAGCGCTGCGGTCGTATACTGCGGATCATGAACCCGGAGTTGAGGCCTGCGTCTTCGATAAGAAGTTTTGGCAGGCCGAAGCGCCCTTCGATCATCATATAACAACGGCGGTCGGAGATGTTGCCGATCTCCGCGGATGCCAGCGTGGCGTAATCCAGTGGAAGCGCCATGGGCTGGCCGTGGAAGTTGCCGCCGGAAATAGTGTCGTCCGCCGCGAAAATGATCGGGTTATCGGTAACCGCATTCAGTTCTATGGTGGTCAGTTCTTCGAGATGCTTCCACGCGGTGCGGGATGCGCCATGTACCTGCGGCATGCAACGCAGGCTGTAAGGGTCCTGCACACGGCCGCAATCTACGTGGGCCGCCATGATGCCAGATCCGCGCAACAGCGTATCCAACCGGTGCGCTACCAGCTGGTTGCCGGCATACGGACGAATGGCGTGAAGGCGGGGATCAAACGGCTTATAGGTACCCATGAGGCCTTCGAGCGAAAGCGCGCCCGTCAGGTCGGCGGCTTCGAGGATATTATGCATACGCGAAACGGCGCTCACGGCAAACGACAGGATGAACTGCGTACCATTTATGAGTGCCAGTCCTTCTTTGGGACCCAGCGTCACTGGTTCTTTCCTTCCAACCGGAGCGCTTCTGCGGCCGGTATGCGCTGTCCGTCCCGCCATACTTCGCCCAGCCCGATGAGCGGGAGAAAGAGGTGGCTCAGTGGGGCGAGGTCGCCCGAGGCGCCCACGCTTCCTTTTTCAGGTACCAGCGGCGTGATATGTTGATCTATATGCCAGACGATGCGCTCCAGGGTATCCGGGGCCACGCCGGAAAAGCCCTGCGCGAGGGCCTGCACCTTGGTCACGAGCATGAGCCGTGAAATAGTTTCAGGGATGGGATTGCCCACGCCTACACTGTGGCTCTGCAGGATATTGTATTGCAAAGCGCGGGTGTCTTCTTCTGAGATCTTCGTGTCGCACAGCGGACCGAAGCCGGTGTTAATACCGTACACTGTGCGGTGTTCCCGGACGATAGACTGAACGTGACCATAGCTCTGGCGCACGCGATCCATCACGTCGGGCGCCAGCACGCCCCGGGTATGCCCTGGGCTATGCTCAGCGCGATGCGTGCGGTGAGGGTTTCTTTACCGTAATAAAAGTTTTGGCTCATGATGGGATGGTTTTGGCGTTGATGTCCAACTCGCGGAGGATGCGCGCGGAGAGCGGGTCTTCCGCTACCGTGCGCTCTACTGCGCTGATGGCTTCGAGTATTTTTCTGCTTTGCGGGTCCTCCTTAACCAGGCCTTCCATGGCCTGGCCGATCGCTTTCCAGACGGGCAGCACCTGGTCGAGCAACCGGGCGCCATTGCGCGTAAGCTCTACCAGTTGCCGGCGGCCGTCTTCCGCGCAGCGTGAAGTAGTAACAAGTCCTTTCCCCTTAAGGTTGGTGATAAGCTGACTGACGGCCGAATGGGAAACCTCCAGTTCCTGCGCGATATCCATAAGGGTGAGCTGGCGGCCTTCGGAAAGGAGATAAAACAGCGGGAACCAGCTGGCGTCGAACGGGATGTCTGCCTGGCGTATACCTTGTTCACCTCGGCGAGGAAGTATTCGCTGAGGCGCCTGAGGCGGCTGCCGAAGATCAGGTAACCAAGTTTGGGATAGAAGCTCATGTAAATTATATAAGTGCTTATATATTTCACAATATTAAAAAATCCTTCGCATACGCGGAGAATTTTTTTGTAGAGGGAATTACTTCCGCTTTACATCGAACCACACATCGGATACGTCTTCCGGATCGCCGTTATAGTTGATCTGAAGCTCCTCTCCTTTCTTGATAGCGCGGCGGGTTTTGATGGACATGGTTTCGGCATCAAAATCCATCTCATACTCGCAGTTGGGCTCGTAAGAGTGGTTATAGATGGAGCAATAGCCCAGGGCCACGCAGGAGCGGGTTTCTCTTACGCCCCAAAGGAAGATATAGTTATGCAGTTTGGTGGTGTCAGCGATTTGCGTGTCGCTGTTAGACAAAACCAGCACCGGCGATACTTCGATCGTCGTGCCTGCGGGAATGGCTTCTTTGGTGAAAACACCGCGGCCTTTTTCTTTTGTCTTCTGTATGTACAAATACGGCTTGATCATAAATGACTTGGGAATGGATAAGCAGGGCGTAAAATTAACACTAATACCGACACTTATCAAAATAAGCGTTACTGTTATTATTTTTGCGGCATGATCAATTACAATCCCAGAGACTGGTTTACTTTTATTTTCCGCATCCACCGGGCGGATACGGTAAAGAAGCTGTTCCCGATGTTCATCGCCATTGCGATCTACAGCTGTGTCATCGCCTGGCTGGAACTGACGTTTATCAGGGCGCAGGCGGAAAGGGACCATCTGAAGAATATCTCCGCCATGCACGGGCTGCTGGGTTTTGTGATTTCGATGCTGCTGGTATTCCGCACCAATACGGCATACGACCGCTGGTGGGAAGGCCGCCGGCAGTGGGGTGGGCTGGTCAACAGCAGCCGCAACCTGGCCCTCAAGCTCAAATCCATGCTTCCGACGGGGCACCCGGCCGTTGCCTGGTTTGCGCACATGATCCCTAATTATGCATTCTCCCTGAAGGACCACCTGCGCGGGGAATTCCACCCTTCCAAGTTCGAGAACCTGACGGAAGCGGAGCTGGAGCGCCTCAGCGCCGGGACCCACATTCCCAACCGCATGGCCCTCATGATCATGGAAAAGATCAATGAGCTGCACCGCCAGCAGGTCATATCCGGCGATCAGCTCATCACCCTCAACACTCAACTCGAGTCCTTTACGGATATCTGCGGCGCATGCGAGCGTATCAAGAATACGCCTATCCCCTTTTCCTACAGCGTGTTCCTCAAGAAATTCATCTTCTTTTACGTTATGACCCTTCCCATGGGCTACGTCTTCGGTTTAGGCTATCTCGTTGTGCCCATGGTCGTTTTCATTTTCTATGTGCTGGCCAGCCTGGAACTGATTGCCGAAGAGATCGAAGATCCCTTTGGCAACGATGCCAACGACCTCCCCACGGAAACTATCTCGGCTAATATCCGCCGGCACGTTCAGGAGATCATGCAGTAATTACCTATTTTCGCGCAAGAGTCAGGATTTATGGAAAATGAAGCTTTACTGGAAAAGTTCGAGCAATTGGCCCGTGAGCAGCAGCCCCAGGAACTACGGTCGTTCCTGGACGATCAGCTTATTACGGACATCGCCGAGCTGATATATGAAGATCCGGAACAGGCGCCCCTCATTATCAATAACCTGACCCTCAGCCGCGCCGCCGCGGCTTTCCGAATCCTGGAATTCCCTACCCAGGAAGAGATCATCCAACACCTCCCGGCCCACAAAACAGCGGAGCTGTTGAATGAGCTCCCCAGATGACCGCACCGCCTTCCTGGAAGAACTTCCTCCCAGGCCGTACAGGAACTCATCAAACTCCTCGATCCCGAAGAAAGGAAAGTCACCCTCTCCCTCCTCGGCTACAAAGAGAACAGCGTAGGCCGCCTCATGACCCCGGATTACATCGCCGCCCGCTCCCACTGGACCGTGGCCAAGGTGCTGAACCATATCCGCATGTACGGCAAAGACTCCGAGACTATCGACGTAATCTATATCATTGACCGGCAGGGTAAGCTGCTGGATGATTTCCGTATCCGTGAGTTCCTCCTCGTTTCCCCGGAAACCGTTGTCGAAACGCTCATGGACGACCGCTTTGTAGCGCTTAATGTCAACGACGACCAGGAAGAAGCCATCCAGACCTTCCGCCTGGAAAACCGTGTGGCCCTGCCCGTACTGGACGACAACAACGTTATGCTCGGCATCGTCACCATCGACGACATCCTCTGGATCGCCAACGAAGAGCATACCGAAGACATTCAGAAGATCGGCGGTACCGAAGCGCTGGACGAACCTTACCTCGACATGCCCCTTATGCGCCTCATCAAGAAACGCGTAGGCTGGCTCGTTATATTATTTATCGGGGAGATGCTGACGGCCTCGGTAATGACCTATTTCGAAGACGAGATAGCCAAAGCGGTAGTACTGGCGCTGTTCATACCGCTGATCATATCCAGCGGCGGCAACAGCGGCTCCCAGGCTTCCACCCTCATCATCCAGGCCATGGCCCTGGTGAGATCACGATCAAAGACTGGTGGAGGGTCATGCGGCGCGAGATATTATCGGGCCTGATGCTGGGTAGCGTGCTCGGACTTATTGGCTTCATCCGCATCATCGTCTGGAATCACTTCTTCCACACTTACGGCGACCATACCGTTCTCATCGGCGCTACGCTGGGCGTATCGCTGATAGGCGTGGTGCTCTGGGAACCTTCTCGGGTTCCATGCTCCCGCTTCTCCTCAAAAGAGCCGGCGCCGACCCTGCCAGCTCCAGCGCTCCGTTCGTAGCCACGCTCGTGGACGTAACGGGCCTGCTGATCTACTTCTCTGTGGCCTATATGTTCCTGCAGGGTATCTTGCTGTAAATCAAAACCGCTTACGCTGGTAGCGGCTTCCGCTCCTGGATTTGTGAATAATAAAAAGGTTCCCGTAATCTTTTTCGGAAATGCTGTCGATATCCGGTTTGGCGTTCAGGCTGTGGATTAATGGCAGAAGGGTATTACTGTGCCCTATTACGAGGATGCGCTTGCCCCAGTCGCCCCGGCGGGAGATTTCATATAACAGAGATTCGCCAGTGCTATCCGGCTGATACATGACCGTATCTATCCCCATCCGGATGCGAAGGAGTCGCCCGTCTGGATGGTGCGGCGGTATGGAGTGGAATAGATGCGCTGGATGGCGGAGTCCTGCAGCAGGCGGTACAGCTTGCCTGCCCGGCGTTCGCCTTCGGGCGTGAGGGTGGAATCCCTGCCGGGATGCTTTTCGGCATGGCGCACGAGAAAAAAGGTGCCGGTCAGGAAAGTCGTATCCTCCGTCACCGGCGTTACCGCCCGTTCTTTCTTTTTCTTCGGTCCGCAAGCCGCAAAAACCGCCAGCAGGAACGCGCCGGCCATCATTTTACGCATCATCGGGTTATCTTGTTTAGTATCTTGTGCATCAAATTATAAAATATCTCCAAGCAAACCAATAATCATCTCCTGTTTACGAGTTTATGCCGACACACATCAAACGCTTCACGCTACTCGCATCGCTATGCTGGCCACTTGCATCGTTCGCCCAGCAGCTGCAGACCCTGACCGTAGAAAAGATCATGCGCGACCCGAAATGGATCGGCACATCTCCCGATAATATATTCTGGGGAGTGGACGGCCAGACGGTTTACTTCAACTGGAACCCTGCCAAAGCGCCGGCGGATTCCCTTCATGCCATCACCCTTTCCCAGCGCAAACCGGTTAAAACGGCGGCAACAGACCGCGCACACATCCAGGCGCTCCAAAGCGGCGAGCTGAATACCGCCCGAACGCGCCTCGTTTATAACTGGCAAGGCGATATCTGGCTGCGCGACCTGGAGTCCGGTAAAGATACCCGCATCACCCAAACCAACGACCTGGAAACGGGTGCGGAGTTCGGCTTCCACGACACCCGCGTACTCTACCGCCGCGACCGTAATATCTATAGCTGGGACCCTGCCACAGGAACCACCGAGCAAATGACCGACTTCGTCATGGGCGCCAAACCAGCCAAACGCGGCGATACTTCCGGTGAACAGGACAAGCAATTGAAGAACCAGCAACAAGAGCTATTTGAAGTGCTGCGCCAGAAGAAAGCCAAGTCAGACGCCGCTACTGCCTTCAATGAAAGCCTCCCGAAACCCAAAAGCCTTCGCGCCCTCTATCTGGACGACCGCTCTCTCAACGATGCGCGCATGAGCCCCGACGGGCGCTTTGTCGTGTACCGCGTTTTCAGGAGAATATGGCCCGCGGCACGGAGGTCCCCGACTTCGTGACCGAAAGCGGTTACACCACCGACATCCGCAGCCGTGCCAAAGTGGGTGGCGGACAGCCGACGTACGAGTCTTATGTTTACGACCGCCAGAAAGACACTTCCTTCGTCATCAGGACGACACAGATCCCCGGCATCTATGACAAACCGGATTATGCGAAAGACTATCCCGGAAGAGACACGGCTAAAGCTGCCAGAGGCGTCATCATCAACGGCCCTTACTGGTCGGAAAAAGGCACCCACGCCATCGTCAACATCCGCTCACAGGATAACAAAGACCGCTGGATCATGCTGCTCGACGGCGCTACCGGCAAGCTCTCGCCCGTTGACCGTCAGCGCGACGAAGCCTGGTGGCAGGCCCGGGTATCAGCTGGGGCAGCCTCGGCTGGATCGATGAACAAACCTGCTGGTTCCAGAGCGAAGCGACAGGGTACAGCCACCTTTATACCATAAACGTCAACACCGGCAAAAGGACCGCACTGACCTCGGGGAAGTTCGAAGTGCAGACAGCGCAGCTATCGAAGGATAAAAAGCATTTCTACATTACAACCAATGAAGTACATCCCGGTGAAAAGCAGTTCTATAAACTCGCTGTAACCGGCGGAAAGGCCGAACGCATTACCGCCATGAGCGGCGCTCACGAAGTGAGCCTGAGCCCTGATGAGAAATGGATCGCCTTCCGCTATTCCAACTCCACCCATCCCTGGAAATGTACATCCAGGAAAACAAACCCGGAGCGGCTCCCGAGCAGATCACCCGCCTGGCGGCTTCGGAAGAATTCCGCTCCTACCCCTGGCGCGAAGCGAATGTCATCACTTTTACCGCCCGCGACAAGCAACAGGTGTATGCACGCCTCTATTCGCCGGAAGCATCGAAAAGAATGGCGCCGCGGTTGTGTTCGTGCATGGCGCGGGATACCTGCAAAATGCCCACAAATGGTGGAGCCAGTATTACCGGGAATACATGTTCCATAACCTGCTCACCGACCTCGGCTATACCGTACTCGATATCGACTACCGCGGCAGCGCGGGCTATGGGCGCGACTGGCGCACGGGCATCTATCGCCATATGGGCGGTAAAGACCTGACCGACCAGGTAGACGGCGTCGCATACCTCGCACAGCAACATGGCATCGACCCCAAACGCATCGGCATTTACGGCGGCAGTTATGGCGGGTTTATCACCCTGATGGCACTCTTCACCGAGCCGGATGCATTCGCGGCCGGAGCGGCGCTCCGCCCGTGACCGATTGGGCGCATTATAACCACGGATACACCAGCAATATCCTCAATGAACCGTTCACCGACAGCATCGCCTACCGCCGCTCCTCTCCTATTTATTATGCGGAAGGACTGAAAGGCAAATTGCTGATGTGCCATGGGATGGTGGACACCAACGTGCACTTCCAGGACATCGTGCGGCTTTCGCAGCGGCTGATAGAACTGGGGAAAGACGGATGGGAACTGGCCGTATATCCCGTAGAAGACCACGGGTTCACGGAACCCAGCAGCTGGACGGACGAATACAAAAGGATCCTGAAACTGTTTGAAAACGAACTGCAGCGCCATTAGAGCGCTGCTTTTTTTCGGTATATTTGGATACACCATCCCTTGCAACCTTATGATACTCCGGAAAATACTGGCACTGGGCGCTCTCCTGCTGACCATGCTTATGACATCCGCGGCACAGCAACCGCCCCGGTACCAGGGCCTTTTATGGGAGATTTCCGGAAACGGGCTGCAAAAACCTTCTTACCTCTTCGGCACTATGCACGTCAGCAGCAAGCTGGCATTCCATCTCAGTGATTCTTTCTATTACTGTATCCGCAATGCCGACATCGTGGCGCTCGAAACCAATCCCGAGCGGCTGCAGGAAGACTTTGCCGGTAGCCGCATGTTCTTCCTGGGCAGCATGGCGTCCCGGAGGCCCTTGCAGCGCAGGACGCTTCCCGACAACGCATTTACCGTTACCTCCTATGCAGACGCACTGGAAGCGGGGCTCGCCTATCGCCCGGAAATGATCAACCACCTGCTGTATCGTTCTTATGCCATGCAGGAAGACTTCGAAGAGAATACCTTCCTCGATATGTACATCTACCAGGTGGGCAGCAAGCTTGGAAAAAGGCAACCGGCGTGGAGAACTTCGATGAATCGGAAAGGCTGATGTTCGAAGCGTACCGCGATGCCAGCCTGGACCGGCAAAACCGCCGCAATGTCAGAACCGGCGGGTTCCGGAATAATGCCGGCGATCTGCTCAACGACGCCTACCGCCGTGGCGACCTCGATATGCTGGATTCCCTTTCTACCCGTCAATCCGAATCGCCCGCCTTCCTGGAAAAGTTCCTGTATAAACGCAACGAAAACATGGCCCACGCCATCGACTCCATTATCCGGAAAAGCAGATTGTTTGCCGGCGTCGGCGCGGCGCACCTTCCCGGCGACCGCGGTGTGATCAATATGTTGCGGAAAATGGGGTATACACTCCGCCCCGTTCAGTTTGCCAACCGCGATGGTAAACAAAAAGACGAGCTCGACAAAATGAAGGCGCCCGTTCAGTTCCGGGAATACGCTGCCGAAGACAAAAGCTTCTATGTAGAAGTGCCAGGGAACCTTTTCAACTTCAACCGGCTGGCCTCCGTCAACCAACTGCAATATGCAGATCTGGCGAATGGCGCATATTATTTGGTAAGCCGTATTAAAACCAACGCTTTCAGCCTGGGGCAGACTGCAAACGACGTCATGGCCAAGATCGACAGCTCGCTCTACGAGTTCGTTCCTGGAAAGATCACTTCCCTCAAAAAATCACCTACGCCGAACACCCCGGTTATGCGATAGACAGCAGAACCCGCCGGGGCGACCTGCAGCGTTACCGGATATTTGTGATGCCTTTCGAAATACTTATTTTCAAGATCAGCGGCAACGGCGACTATGCCGCCGGCCCCGAAGGCGACCGTTTCCTACAATCCATCCGGCTGGAATCGCACTGGCTGAAAAGCAGCGCACAGCAGTTTGCATACCGCTCTCCCAATGGCGCGTTCAGCGCAACGGTCTTTGACCGCCCCTTCTTTACCAATGGGGTATCCGGTCCGGGGCAACACAACGGCAGGAATTCGGGCTGATCTCGCCTTTCGGGAATAACTACCAGATTTTCAGAATCCCTTTACATAATTATGCGAGGCTGGAAGAAGATACCGTCGAACTTTCCTTTGCGGAAGAAACCTTCCGCGCCACGGCTTCCATCAAGCAAACGACCGGCCGTAAAATCATCCGCTGGCAAAACCGCGACTGCCTGGAAACATTATACGATAACCTCGATAGCAGTAAAACGATCGCAAGGTTCTTCATCCAGGGCCGCATACCGTACTGGTGACGGCACGCTACCGCAAAGACCCGCAGGAAGCGAAAGAATTCTTCGCATCTTTCCGGACGGAGCTTCCGCAGTACGGCCCGCCCAAGACGGAACGCGACACAATGCTGCTGTTTACAGTTCAATCGCCCGTAAAACCCCTGCAAGACGATATGGCCGAAGCGGTCGAAGAGTCTTTATCCTGGAACCGCCATTCGGGCGAGGCTTCCCGCACCAAAACGCGTTGGTTTTCCGCAGACAGCACGGGCGAGGCTATCAGGGTATCCGTACGTAAATACAACCCCTATTTCTCGATCGACAGCGCAGAATACTGGAAGCGCATCGCGGGTGATCTGACCGAGGATGAAGACCTGGTGATCGCGTCCCGGGAACGTGTGTCGGCCGATGGAGTGCAAAGCATGCTGCTGCACATGCGCGATACCAATTCTTCGCGCAGCATTTTGCATAAAGTGGTACTCCGCAATCACATGCGATACCTGCTAACGGCCCTGACCGACTCCGCTGCCGGGCCATCGGATTTTGTAAAAGGATTCTTCGACACCTTCCGGCCTTACGGAGACAGTACGGATACGACACAGATCTTTGCGCCCCGCGGCACGGCGCTTATCCGTGATTTCCATGCTGCAGACAGTGCCCTCAGGGCTTCCGCCCGGATGTCTGTGGACGAAGCGGAATTCCGGGACGCAGACGCTCCGGGAATTATCAATCTGATCAGGGATGGAGCGCGAAGGAAAAGGATTACCTGACAGTTAAGACGGCGCTACTGGGCAACCTGGGAACCGTTCATCATCCTGATGTATTGCCGTTTTTGAAAAGCGCATACCTCGCGGCAGAGGATACATCCGCGTTGCAGCGGGCGGTATCGCAAGCTTTGCTGAGACAGAAAACCGCAGCAGCCAATGCCCTTTTCAAGGAACTCGTGCTTGCCGATATCCCCATCCTGGGAGAATCCGACCGCATCTATGATTGGTTCTTCCCGATGTACGATACGCTACAGCTCAGCGCAGGCCTCTTCCCTGAGCTGTTGCAGCTGACGGCCCTGTCAGAATACAAAAGCAGCATCTACCGCTTCATGGCGCTGGCAGCCGATAGCAATGCACTTCCCGCTAATCTCTATGCCGATCACATCGGCCAGATCGCATTCGATGCCCGCGCAGCGCTGCAAGAGTTGGTCAGCGAATCACAGTCGCAGGAGGAAGAACCGGAAACCAAACGCGGCTTCGAACCGGCAGATGATGAAATTGAACAATTCGCTGTAATGTTGCTCCCCTTCCGCGACAAAAACCGCAACGCCGCAAGGTTCTTTAACAGCCTGGAAAAAGTAAAGCAACCCGCTCAGCAAATCAGCCTGATCTCTTTATATCTCCGCCGTGGACTGCCCGTGAAAGACAGCCTGCTCGAAGCTATCGCCGCAGAGGATATCTACCGCGCCAGGCTATGGGATGCACTGGAATCGATCGGGCAATCCGAAAGGTTCCCCAAGCGCTACCGCAAACAGGAAATGCTTGCCCGCAGTGAGCTGATGGCCTCCATGGACTGGGGCAACCGCTTGACTCCGTGGTGTACCTGGGTCTACAAACCACTACCTTCCGGTTAAAGAAAGGTGTGGTACATTTTTACAAATGCAGGCTTAAAGGGATGAATGAATGGGTGCTGGCAGTGAGCGGCCTTCAACCTGCAAACCCTTCAGACGTACGGACCACCATCCCGCTCCTGGAGGTCGCTGACAGTATGTACGATAATAAAACGCCGCTTGTCCAGCAACAGGAGAAACTGCTAAGGAAAGCACGGTACAAAACGAAGGGCCGTGCGCAATATGAGGAGTAAGGAAACATGTTTGCCCGTATCAGGCGGAGAGCGTTAATATCTTACGCCTGATCTGTTCTTTCTCCACCTGTGTCTGCGCTAGTGCATGCGCCCGATAATAATCAGCAACAGCGGCTTCCGGATGGGACCCGCTTTTTAATTCACCCAGCAGCAGCCAGTAAAAATGGCTGTCTACCAAATGCAGTTTCTCTGCTTCTACCAGCGCAACTTCGGCCCCATGGGCTTTGTACAGTGCGAAAGTCCGGTTCAGTGCCGCGCTGGGCGAATAACGAATGATGAGCAGCTCGTTGTAAAGCGCGAGGATCTCCAGCCACTTTTCTGGGGTATCTTCTTTCTTTGTGTGGAGAAATGCGATGCGGGCTTCCAGGTGATATGAACTGAGCGAACTGCCTGTAGCGGAAAGCCCCAGGTAATGCATGCCCTGAACGATCAGCTCGCGGTCCCAGAGACTTTCGTCCTGGGCCTCATACAGCACCATGGTCTCGGAAGCGGACTCCCGCGCCTCGAACCGCGAGGCGTGAAAACACATGAGCGCCAGGAGCGCATATGTACGCGGCTGCGCCGTGACGGGGAATGTAGTCAACAATAGCCCCAGGCGCATCGCTTCCAGGCAGAAATCCTTTTGCAGGATGGTATCCTGCGTGCGGCTATAATAGCCTTCATTGAACAGGAGATAGATGATATGCAGCACATTATCCAGCCGGGCGTCCAGCATATTTTCCGGGGCAGCTCCATGCGGATATTTTCCGTCCGGAGCTTTTCTTTGGCGCGGAACAGGCGCTTGTTGATGGTTTCTTTATTTGTAAGGAACGCGGCGGCGATCTCGTCTATGCCAAAGCCGCAAAGGATACGAAGCGCCAGACCGATCTGCGATTCGCTGGCGATGGCCGGGTTGCAGATCGCGAAGATCATTCTCAGCTGGCTGTCCTGGATGTTCTGGGCGGAAAAGTCCAGGTCGCTTTCCGGCTCTTCCCTTTCCAGCCCGGCTTTTACGGCCGGCAGCACTTTCTGCTGCCATACATCGCCCCGGCGAAAGTAAGTAAGCGTTTTATTCTTTGCAACATGATACAGCCAGGCGGTGGGATTCTCCGGCAGTCCTTTCCCGCCCCAGTTTTCGGCGGCGGCCAGGAAGGTATCGCTTACGATGTCTTCCGCCGTTTCGATATGCTCCAGCCCGAACTGGCGGCTGATAACCGCTACCATTTTAGAGAATTCCTGCTGAAACAGCTGATCGATCGTTTTCCGTTCCGTATTCATGATTGCAAAATAAACGGTCCGCCCGTTACCAGGCGAACCGCGTTTAAAAATTTTATCACCCTACTACCTGCCTGATCTCCACGCTGCCGCCGTGATCGATGGCGGGGCAACCATGTGCCAGGGTCGTCGCTTCTTCCAGGTCTTCCGCCCTGATGACGATCAATCCTCCCAGGCGTTCGCGGATCTCCACAAAAGGCCCGTCGGTTACTACGCCTCCGCCTTTCAGCACACGGCCCTGGTTAGGTACCAGGCGGGTCGGCGGCACAACGATCCTGCCCTGAGCGGCGATGCCCCCAGCCAGTCCTGCCACTTCTTAAACAGCGCGGCCTGTTCCGCTTCGGGTAATTCGAGATGATCATATTTAGGTTGACGGAATAACAATGCAAAGTCTTTCATGTGTCTGCTTTTTATAGGATGCTTGAAATTAAATAATTTATCGCTCAAACTGCGGCCTTCGCGTTGAACATGCCGGGTACATAGTTGCCGCCGGTGGTACGGAAAGCGATGTTGAAGCGGTTGTAGCTGTTGATGACCATCGTCGCGAAGGTCAGCTCCGTGAGTTCTTCTTCCGAGAAGATCTCGATCGCCCTTTCATACACTTCATCAGGCACTTCCCGGTTGTTGAGCAGGGTGACTGCTTCTGCCCAGGCAAAGGCCGCCTGTTCGCGCTCGGTGTAGAGATCCGTTTCCCGCCAGGCGTCCAGCAACAAGAGGCGCTGGGCCGTTTCGCCCATCGCCATGAGGTCTTTTGAATGCATATCGAGGCAGAAAGCGCAGCCATTGACCTGGGAAACGCGCATATAGATCAGGTGCAGCAGCGACTGTTCCAGTAACGGATTCTTGTGCAGGTAAGCGCCCATGTTGAACAGTGCTTTGGTTACGGGAAAACCTTTTGCGATAGGATTGATTCGATTTGACATGATCGTATGTTTTAAATGTGTTGAAGAATGTTCGTATACCTGAATAATGCGCAGGCGTTTCCGGATTGGACATTCCCGGCAGACTTTTTCAATCTTTTTTTTTCGGACCCGTTCAAACTATCCCGAAACACCGCTTTATATATCTCCAGAAACTTTTTAAAATATTTATTAAGTACCAATCAGCAGACCCGCACAAATCAGCCATAATAAATTGATATAAAAACTGTTATCACGTCATTATTTTCATAATTCCAACAGAATACTTTCATAAAGCGCGCTGCGAATTGCCCGATTAATCTTACATTGAAGCCGTTTTTGAACTTAATTAACCTCTCAACCCTACTGTAAAACATGTGTGGAATCGTAGCCTATATCGGCCAGCGGGAAGCGTATCCCGTTGTGCTTAAAGGATTAAAAAGACTAGAATACCGCGGTTATGACAGCGCCGGCGTGGCACTGGTGAATGCCGGAAAGCTGAAAGTGTACAAGAAGAAAGGAAAGGTGGCTGAAATGGAAGAATTCGCCACGGGCAAAGACCTCCAAAGCCACATCGCTATCGCCCACACGCGCTGGGCCACCCATGGAGAACCCTCCGACCGTAACGCCCATCCCCAGCTCTCGGGCGACGGAAAGCTGGCCATGGTGCACAACGGCATCATCGAAAACTACATGCAGCTGAAGCAGGAGCTGCTGAACAAAGGACACCAATTCTCCAGCGATACCGATACCGAAGTGCTCATCCACTTCATCCAGGAAATCAAGCAAAGCAACGAATGCTCCACCGAAGAGGCCGTCCGCATTGCACTGAAACGTGTGGTAGGCGCCTATGTGATCGTTATTATCGATGAAGACAACCAGGCACCCTGATCGCCGCCCGGAAGGGAAGCCCCTGGTGATCGGGGTAGGCAAAGGCGAGCACTTCCTCGCTTCAGATGCGTCCCCATCGTGGAATACACGAAAGAAGTGGTATATGTGAACGACTATGAGATCGCGATCCTCCGGGCCGACGAGCTCATTCTCAAAAACATCTCCAACGAAGTACAAACACCTTACATCCAGAAGCTCGACATTGAACTGGCGACCATAGAAAAGGGCGGGTACGACCACTTCATGCTAAAAGAAGTCTTCGAACAACCACAGACCATCTTCGACAGCCTCCGCGGCCGCTTAGATGCAAAGTCCGGCACCCTCACACTGGGCGGCCTCCGCGAGCACCTGGACGTGCTCACCGCCGCGCGCCGCATTATTATCGTGGCCTGCGGCACCAGCTGGCATGCCGGGCTGGTAGCCGAATATATAATTGAAGAGCTTTGCCGCATCCCCGTAGAAGTGGAGTATGCCTCCGAATTCAGGTACCGCAACCCGGTGATAGGCAAGGGCGATGTGATCATCGCTGTCAGCCAGTCCGGCGAAACGGCCGACACCCTCGTGGCCATGGAAAGCGCTAAGAAAAAGGGCGCCATCATTCTCGGCGTCTGCAATGTAGTAGGATCTTCCATCGCACGCCTCAGCAACGGCGGCGTTTATACCCATGCCGGGCCGGAGATCGGCGTAGCCAGCACCAAAGCCTTTACCGCCCAGCTGGCCGTTCTTGCCATGATCGCTCTGAAGATCGCGCAGGCAAAAGGCAGCATCACCGAACAGCGCTTTCAGCACCTGCTCGAAGAACTGCATGACGTTACCGAAAAAGTAGCCACCGCTCTTCAACTCAACGACCAGGTGAAAGCCATCGCGGAGAAGTATAAAGACGCGCGCGATTTCCTCTACCTCGGCCGCGGTTATAACTTCCCCATCGCGCTGGAAGGCGCCCTGAAGCTGAAAGAAATCAGTTACATCCATGCCGAAGGCTACCCGGCCGCCGAAATGAAACATGGCCCCATCGCGCTGGTAGACGAAAACCTGCCCGTGGTATTCGTGGCCACCAAAGACAGCTATTACGAGAAAATCGTCTCCAATATACAGGAAATCAAAGCCCGGAAAGGTAAGGTAATCGCCGTTACCACGGCGGAGACGCCACCATCCCCACCATGGCAGACGATGTCATCGTGGTGCCGGAAGCCGATGAGCTGGTGGCGCCCATCATCTCCGTCATCCCCTGCAGCTCCTCGCCTATCATATCGGCGTCAGCAAAGGGTTCGATGTAGATAAACCGCGTAACCTCGCCAAGTCCGTAACCGTAGAATAATGCGCGTATGAATCAAATCCTGAAGAAACCCCTCAGCCAGCTGGGCTACCAGTTCGTAGACGGGCGCTACCTGCCAAAGGGTCGCGACGAATACTACCTCCGCGATCAGCAACGCGGGCAGACCAGCATCTATAGAAAACTGAAGGCCGGTGAGATCGAAACACTGGTGCGCAACGACAACACCTCCGACGACTGGAACCAGATCTATGTTGATAACGACTTCGACCCGCACCTCGTTCAGCACTGCCAGTTTTACGGGATCGTCCGCATCGGCAAGCTGGAGCCTTATTTCCTCGAATTTCACAACCTGCGGTTGCCCGTGGGATTATATTACAGCACCATTGCCTCCTGCGACATTGGTGACAACGTCGTGATCCATAATGTGAACTTCATGTCGCATTACATCATCGGCAACGAAGTGATCATCAGCAACGTCAACGAACTGGGCGTTACCGACCATAGCAAGTTCGGGAACGGCATCGTGAAGGAAGGCGAAGGCGAGAACGTACGCATCTGGCTGGAGCTCTGCAATGAGAACGGCGGGCGGAGCGTACTGCCCTTCGACGGCATGCTGCCCGGCGACGCCTGGCTCTGGACCCGCAACCGTGCAGACGAAGCCCTGCAGCAACAATTCAAGTCCTTCACCGAAAAGAAATTCGATAAGCGCCGCGGCTATTATGGCGAAGTGGGCGACCGGACCGTCATCAAGAACTGTAAGATCATCAAGGATACGAAGATCGGGACAGACGCCTATCTCAAAGGCGCCAACAAGATCAAGAACGTAACCCTGAACAGCAACGCGGATGCCCCCACCCAGATCGGGGAAGGCTGTGAGCTCGTGAACGGGATCATCGGATTTGGCTGCCGCGCATTCTATGGCGTTAAGGCAGTCCGGTTCGTCATGGCCTCCCATTCGCAGTTGAAATACGGCGCCCGCCTGATCAACTCTTATCTTGGCAATAACGCGACGATCTCCTGCTGCGAGGTGCTCAACTCCCTATCTTTCCCGCGCACGAACAACACCACAACAACTCGTTCCTCTGCGCCGCGCTTATAATGGGACAGAGCAATATGGCGGCCGGGGCTACTATCGGCTCCAACCACAACTCCCGCGGGGCGGACGGAGAGATCATCGCAGGGCGCGGGTTCTGGCCGGGCCTCTGCGTCAGCCTGAAGCACAACTCTATGTTCGCCTCCTTCACGCTCATCGCGAAAGGCAATTACATGAGCGAACTACATATTCCGATCCCTTTCAGCCTGGTGGTCAACGATGAGCACGAAGACGTACTGAAGATCATGCCGGGATACTGGTTCCTCCACAACATGTACGCCCTCGCCCGCAACGCCTGGAAGTACGTGGACCGCGACCGCCGAACCGATAAAACCCAGCACATCGAATACGATTACCTGGCGCCCGACTCGGTGGAAGAGATCTTCCATGCCCTGGAACTTTTCGAAACCGCCGTCGGCAAAGCAACAGGTAAAGACGCCAAAGCAGGAAAGCCCTGCTGATGGAAAATCCGCAACAGGTAGCCGGACTGGAAATTCTTGCCGAAGGATGCGAGAACTCATCCCGCAAAACACTACTGCTGAAAGTAGACAAAGCCTATCCTCTTTTCCGCAAGCTCGTCACATTGTATGCGATGCGCAATCTGGTAAGGGAATTTGCCCGGTTCGAAAACTTCAGCGACCTGCAGGCCTTCCTCAAACAGTGCAAGCGCTCGGCCTGGAACAATGTTGGCGGACAGCTCATCCCCGAAGACCGTGTGAACGACATCAAACAACGCATCCGGAAAAACAAGATCAACAGCTGGGATGCCCTGCATGATGCATACCGCGAGAACGGGGAGCGCTACGAAGAAGACAAGCTTCGCCACGCACTCGGCTGCCTGCTGTATCTCCACGGGTTGAAAGCCTCCGCCCTCACCCCGATCTGCTCCGCGAATATTTGATGGATTCTGCGGATACGTTATCCACCATCACCAGCAACATCTACAAATCCCGCGAAAAAGATTATCTTAACCCCTTCCGCCAGATGACGTATGAAAGCATGGAAGAAATGGAGAACGTAGTGGGCAAGCTGGATGAGAACAGCTTCATCAAGCAGACAGCGGAAGAATTAAAAGCTTACAAGAAACAGATCAAAGACCTGACGAAGCAATGGCAACTGTAAAGGAGAAACAACGCTGCGGCTGGGCCGGAACCGACCCACTATATAATGAATATCATGATAAGGAATGGGGTGTCCCCAGTCACGACGACCAACACCTCTTCGAAATGCTTAACCTGGAAGGCGCACAGGCCGGCCTCAGTTGGTTTACCGTTTTAACCAAGCGCGAGAACTATCGCAAAGCTTTCGATAACTGGGATGCGCAAAAGATCGCAAAATACTCCGAGAAGAAGGTGGAAACGCTCATGCAGAATGCGGGTATTATCCGTAACCAGCTAAAGATCAGGGCAACCATCGCCAATGCAAAGGCATTCCTGGCCGTGCAGCAGGAATTCGGGAGCTTCGATAAATATATCTGGCAGTTTACCGGAGGGAAAACCATCTACAACAGGTTTACCAGTATGAAGGAAGTGCCCGCCAAAACGCCGGTTTCGGATGCCATGAGCAAAGACCTCAAGAAGAGAGGCTTCAAGTTCGTGGGCAGCACCATCTGCTATGCTTACATGCAGGCCTGCGGGATGGTCGATGATCATGTGAAGGACTGCTTCAAATACCATCCCTGATGCAGGAAGTCATAAAATGAAAATACCGGCCACAAGGGCCGGTATTTTTTGAGACGCACGAGGTTTTTATTGCGGGTTACAATAGACGGTTCAGGAGTGCGCCTGCGGGTTTTCCAACACAAATTTAAGAAGGGTTCATGGCCATGTCCAGGATGGGAAGGCTGTTCACGAATTCTCTCGTCACTACTTCCACCTTTACTTTGGTCAATCCCCAGTGAATGAAACCAAGTTTTTTAGCGGCGGCCTGCGTCAGATCCACGATACGGCGGTTCTGGGCATGCAACCTGTCGGTAACGCGCACCACCACCCAACGGTTGTTCCGGAGGTTGGTGACCTTGATAAGGGTGCCCAACGGTAAGGTATTGTGGGCGGCGGTCATTCCGTTGTTATCAAATACTTCCCCACTGGCTGTTTTACGCCCATGAAACTTCTGGGCATAATATGAAGCCGTTCCTGTGCTCGATTTTACTTGCGCCTCGGCGGGGTAATCCCTGCTATCAATGGCAGCATCAGCAAAAGAGCATACTTCAACACTTTATTTAATATCTTTTTTGCATGACGTGGGAATTGGCAAAATTCCTGCCAAAAACCGTTAAAACAGCCGAAAGAGAATGTTAAAACCGGGGCTACAATTTACCAATCCTTATCAACCAATCAGTTATCAATTAGGATTTCGCTTAAAGACTTATTGCCGATGAATGTTGGATCTGTGAGCGTTGTCAGGAAGAAATACAACTGCCGTTGCTCTTCCGGGCTTAAAGGTATGCCATTTTTGACAATCGGGTCAATAGTGGGTGTTTGCTCGATGCCGCTGTTGTAGTGCTCAAATACGTCGAATATATCGTAAAAGCGGCCATCGTGCATATAGGGTGGGCTTTTTACGATATTCCGCAACGTAGGCACCCTGAATTTCAGATAATCGTCCGAACTGTTGGTGATCCGCATGCGGCCGGCATCGTTCAGGGCGGGATTGTAGGGAAGGCCGTTATTGCGGAAGGAGCCATCTGTAAATAGCGGCTCTTTATGGCAGGAGGCGCATTTAGCCTGGAATATCTCATACCCCGCGCTTCCTCCGTGGTGAATTGCGCCTTTTTATTGATAACGCTGTCATACTTAGCGTTATAGGAATTCATAGTAGCCATGAACTGTGACAACGCGCGGAATAATTTCTGGCTATTGATCTCCCCGGGCCCGAAAGCCCCGTCGAACAGGCCGCGGTATTTCTTGTCTGCATTAAGGCGGGAGATGAGCCGGGACAGGTCCTCCCCATCTCGTTGGCGTCTGTAATGGGTGTAAGCGGCTGTATATCCAGGTGATTGACGCCCCATCCCACATAAAATCCCGCTGCCAGAGGAGGTTAAAGAGCGATGGAACGGACCGGATACCCGTCCGGTTGTCGATACCATGGCTGAGCGGATGGTCGAAATGGGCGAAAGCGGCAAACTGCTGGTGACAGAACCCGCAGGAGATCGTGCTGTCCCGCGAAAGCCGGGGTCATAAAACAACCTGCGGCCCAGCGCGATGCCTTGTACGGTAGGCGGATTTTGACTCAGATCGTATACCGGCGCCGGGAAATGGGCTGGCAGTTCTATTTTGAATGGCGTGGGCCCGGCGGGAGTATTGTCTCCCGACTTCCGGCAAGCCCAGATGAGCGCCAAGGCAAAACAGGTATATACGACGTAGCGTTTCACAGATCGGTCACGTTAGTGATACGGAACATGGATTTATAGTTCTCAGATATCTTCCACGCCGCTTCCCCGGCGTATGGATAGTAGCGTTTGTCGCGAAGGAGACTACATTAGGCCCGCCGAACCAGGTATTCACATCCGCCGTGAAAGTCACCGCCGGCTCGCGGTCCTGCGCTACGTTGATGGAAATCGGCGTCTGGATGCGGAGGTCCTGCACGGCGTTGTACTGTCCTTTAAACCCGCCAATGTGGAAGGTGAGTATCTTATTGGGCGCGGTAGATACAGGAGACGAACCTTCCACCTTTGCCATGATATACCCGCTGTTCCAGCTCCAGAACATCCCTAACGCCGGATCGAGCGCATCGGTCTGCGCGCCGCTGACATTGCGTATGCTGTCCACCCCAGCTTGAACCCGATTGCCCTGTATTCCCCTTCAGGCGCGTTGATCAGGATGGATTTGGAATCGGCTTTCGCTTCGTCTACCAGGTAATAAGCTGCAGGCAGGCGGGTGATGGAATTGTCCATCTTAACGAGGTAAATGTTGCTGATGTAGTATTTGAAGGCGGTGATGGAGTAGTCTTCGGCGGAGGGGTTCTTATAGACTTTTGTTCCCAGTGCCAGGGCCTCCGTCCCTACCATATGCTGGAAATTCAACCGGAAATTCCCCTCCTTCTTTGGAATGATATCCTTCTTGCAGGCCATGCAGCCCAGTAATAACGCGAAAAGTAAATAGCAAGGTTTCATATGGAGGGGTGTTTCCTAAGTTACATAAAAAAACGCTGCAAACCCGGGGCCTGCAGCGTTTTCGCTATTGACATCAAACTGAAAATCAGATCACTCTGCCGAGTTTGTACCCCTTGGTGGCGAACCACAACACTACCGCAAAGCAAACCGCGGGAACGATGTAAGCCATTTGGATACTGTGCGTAGCATCGGAAATAAGGCCCATTGCCGGAGGGAATATGGCCCCGCCTACGATAGACATTACCAGCAATGATGAGCCAAGTTTGGTATGACCGCCTTCCAATCCTTCGAGCCCAAGCGAGAAGATCGTCGGGAACATGATAGACATAAAGAACGGAACGGCGAGCACGGCATAAATAGCAACATCCCCTTTGGCGGTCATGGCAATGGCGACCAACACAACGTTTAACAACGCGTATATAGCCAGCAATTTGTGCGGCTTCACAAATCGCATGAGGAAAGTCCCGACAAAACGCCCGATCATAAATCCGAGGCCGGCAACTGCCCCCAGCAAAATGCCTGCATCTTTCTCCGGCATGTTTGCGGCAAATTTGGCAAAGCGGATAAAGAATGCGCTTACACCAACCTGCGCGCCTACATAAAAGAATTGTGCTACTATAGCCGCAACCAGGTGCTTATGCTTGAAAATGCTCCCTTCTTTCTGACGGTTTGCATCGTCTGACGCTGCTTCTTTGATATCGGGCATTTTGGTAAAGATGAACAGAACGGCCACCAGGATCACCACGATTCCAATGATCATATAAGGCACTTTTACAGTCGCCGCTTCCGCAGCGAGGTATTGCTGCAGTTCCGCTGCGGGCATTGCTTTTAATTGAGCCTCCGTATGTTCGGTTCCGGAAAGGATAAACTGGGCCCCGATGATAGGCGCAACAAACGCTCCCAATCCGTTGAAACATTGCGCCAGGTTCAGGCGAAGGGTAGCAGTTTCCGGTTTCCCCAATATGGTGATATATGGGTTAGCGGCCGTTTCCAGGAATGTAAGGCCCGAAGCGATCACGAATAGCGCAATCAGGAAGAAAATATATTGCCCTGAGTTAGCCGCCGGAATGAATAAGAACGCCCCAGCGCATACAGGATCAACCCGAGAATGATACCGGATTTGAATCCAAACCGCTTCATAACGTATCCCGCAGGCAACGCCAGCAGGAAGTATGCGAGAAATACCGCTGAATCGATGAAAGACGATTGTGTATCAGTCAGCATACAAGCCTTCTTCAGGTGCGGTATCAGGATCGGGCTAAGGTTATGCACGAGCGCCCAGAGGAAAAACAAGCTTGTCACCAGGATAAACGGGAATAGATATCCCGAAGCCTTGTTACCGGAAGATGCGGTCGTGTATTGCGTGGTGGTTGCGGCGCCTCCTGCCATAAGTTGAGTTGTTTAAGGTGATGATATAACGTTGGAATCAGGAAATCGATCTGTCGAGGTGCGTGTACCCCCATCTACATAAATGATCTGCCCCGTGGTGTGCGACGAGCGTTCGCTCAGCAGGAACACGGACATGTTGGCGATCTCTTCCGAAGTGGTCATGCGCTTTTCCAGCGGAATGTTCTGCACGATGGACGCCAGCTTCGCTTTCGGATCGGGTAAGGAATTGATCCAGGTCTCATACAGCGGGGTCCATACTTCCGCGGGGTTCACGGTGTTCACGCGAACGGAGTACGGTAACAGTTCCACAGCCCACTCCCTCGTCAGCGCATTGATGGCGCCTTTGGAAGCGGCGTAGCCGGATGTATTGCCCTGGCCGGTTTCCGCGACCTTAGACCCGATATTCAGAATGGAGCCTTTCGCGGCTTTGAGGTACGGCAGCGCATAATGCGCGAGGTTGTAATAATGCGAGAGGTTATTCTGCAGGGAGGCCATGAAGCGCTCGGGGCTTCCGCTCTCCAGTCCCGCCGTCGTTGGCGCCGGCGTTGTTCACCAGCCCGTCGATCCGGCCAAACTCCTTCACGGTAGTATCGATCACCAGTTTGCAATCTTCCACTTTCCCCAGTTCCGCGCGAACGGCGATGGCTTTTCCACCAGCCTTGCGGATGGCATCTACGGCCTTAGCATTGTCGGCTTCGCTTCTGCCCGCGATAACGACGATACCGCCTTCCTGCGCGATCAGTTCCGCGATAGCCGCGCCGATGCCTTTGGCGCCGCCTGTTACGATGACTACTTTATCCTGTAACCCGAGATTCATTGTGTGGTTTTGATTTAAGAGATGTTATAAAATGCGGCTGCGTTATTGCCCATGATGCGCAGCTGGTCATCGGCCGGTAATCCGGCGATGAAGTGATCCACGATCGCTTTTTGCTGGGCGTATTGTGCCGCCAGCAGGCACACCGGCCAGTCGGACCCATACATGAGGCGCCCCGGCCCGAAGGCTTCCAGCACCGTATCCAGGTACGGCCGGAAATCCGCTTCTTTCCAGTTCGCCATATCGGCCTCCGTCACCATGCCGCTGAGCTTGCAGTGTACGTTAGACGATCTGGCGATGCGGCGGATGTGTTTTGTCCAGTCGCCATTTCTTTCTTTTTGATATACGGCTTCGCCAGGTGATCGATCACGAAAGGCTGCTCCGGGTGCTGTTCCACGAACTGCTCCACGGCGGTCAGCTGGTGGGGAAAACGAGGATGTCGTAAGTAAATGCGTGCTTTTTCAATGCGGAGATCCCCTGTTGAAATCTTCGCGCAGCAGGAACTTATCATCCGGTTCGCCTTGTACGATATGACGGAATCCCTTCACCAGCGGTTGCTCCGCCCAGTAAGCCAGCCTTTCGGCTATGTCGGGCGAGCGCAGGTCTACCCATCCTACCACCGCTTTCACGATATCGCTTTCCTTCGCGCAATCCACGAGGAACTGCGTTTCGGCTTCAGACTGATCCGCCTGAACGGCCACACAGGCATCGATGCCTGCGGCTTTGAGAAGGGGCGCCAGATCGGCGGGGAGGAAATCGCGGCGGATGACGTTCATCTCTTCCGTGATCCAGGCGTCGCGCACAGGGTCGAAACGCCAGAAGTGCTGGTGTGCATCAATTGTCATAACGTTGTAGTTGGCGTGGTCGTATCAGTTCTACAGCGAAAATACCTTGTCCATCATCACCCATTTCTCGCCGGGTTTGGCGACGGGGATGGCCTGTTGGTACTTCCACATCAGCGTTTCCCATTCCTGTACCTTCGGGTTGGCCGCATCCATGGCGGCCTTCTTTCGAACGAGAAATCCGGTCCCACTTCCATGATCATGAACATACGGTTGCCCGCACGGTAGATCTCGCAGGCAGTTACGCCCGCGCCGCGGATGCTTTCCAGTATCTCCGGCCAAACGGCCCGGTGGTACGCTTCGTATTCTTCAATAAGCGCCGGATCGTTTTTCAGATCCAGCGCCAGACAATATCTTTTCATATCCTTACTTTTTCCAGGCCTCCGCCGTTTGTTTGGAAGTGCCCAGTCCGTCGATACCCAGCTCGATCACATCGCCCGCTTTCAGGTAGATCTGGGGTTGAAGCCCAGGCCCACGCCTGCGGGTGTGCCGGTAGAGATGACGTCGCCCGGGAGCAGGGTCATGAACTGGCTGAGGTAGGAAACGATGAAAGGAATTTTGAAGATGAGGTTGGAAGTGTTGCCGTCCTGCATGGTCTTACCGTTTACGGTCAGCCACAGGCGCAGGTTATCTACGTCCTTGATCTCGTCTTTGGTTACCAGCCAGGGCCCAGCGGCGCGAAGGTATCGCTCGATTTGCCTTTCACCCACTGGCCGTTTCTTTCCAGCTGGAAGGCGCGCTCGCTGTAATCGTTATGCAGGGCGTAACCGGCTACATAATCCATCGCTTCGCTTTCATCCACGTAGCTGGTCTTCTTGCCGATCACAACGGCCAGTTCTACTTCCCAGTCGGTTTTTTCGCTGTTACGGGGATCACGAGGTTATCGTTGGGCCCTACGAGCGAGGAAGTGGATTTAAAGAATACGATGGGCTCCGTCGGGATGGCGGCGCCGGTTTCTTTGGCGTGGTCGGCGTAGTTAAGGCCGATGCAGATGATTTTGGAAGGGCGCTGGATACAGGAGCCCAGGCGGGTTCCGGCAGGCACCTGCGGACAGCCGGCGCCATTGGCGGCCCACCATGCCTGCAGACGGGCCAGGCCATCCGTTTCAAAAAACGCTCTCCGAAATCTTCCCCGAAAGCGGACACGTCAAACATGCCGTTGTCTGTCACTACACCCGGTTTCTCTTCCCCGGCAATCCGAACCTGATAAGTTTCATATCCTTTGATTATTTAACTGTTTTTATTTGTTTGTACCCCATGCGGCCGTTAATGACCTTAACCTGGTAAATATCTTCCAGCTCCCCGTCTTCCAGTTCCAGCCCCACGGCGCAATGGTCTTCAGCCACCGCCATGATGTATGGTTTGGTGCCCGCGGGCGTCGGCAGGTCAACTTCCCGGCGCACCCCGCCGAATTCCATGTAAACGCCTACCTTTTCAGGGGTGGCATTTCGGAGATCCACGATGAACTTCGCGATGATCTGCCCCGATTTGATCTCCTTCTCATAACGCGTCACCTTCTCGAAATTGCGGATCGCATCGCCCAGCCCCATTTCTTTTTCCATGTACTGGTAAATGCGCTGCGGCGGAGAAGGCACCCAGAGGATGCGGAGCGATTTGCCGTCCTGCGTACCGTGGTAATAACGGGTATCGCGGTTAGGCTTAAGGAACCCGATCCATACGCTGTTGGGAGCGTCCCATAATACTTTGTACAGCGAGGTGTCTGACAGGTTCTGCATGAGCGGAAGGTCGTTGAAAGTCTTATCGTACTTCAGCGAATCTACCGTCCACAGGAAAGTGACTTTGGACGTGTCTTTCTCGCGGTCCTCGATTTGTACCTGGAGGGAACCGGCAGGTTTGGCGGGCGCAACGGGCGCGTCGCCTTCATGGTACTTTTTGCCCGCCTTGTCCTCGCCGGAACCGGCGCAGGCAGACAGCAAAACGAGCATCAGCCCGGGGATGGTTTTGTGCATGACTAGTTGTTCAGTTTGATAAAGCCCCGTCGATCGGGTAGTCGCAACCGGTGATGAAACCGGCCTCGTCGGAGCAAAGATACAACGCGAGATTGGCGACTTCAACAGGTTTAGCCATCCTGCCGATCGGCTGGGTCTTAGACAACTTCTCGAACATCTCGGCTTCTTTACCAGGATAGTTCTTGGCGATAAATCCGTCTACGAACGGCGTATGCACACGCGCGGGCGATACGCAGTTGACGCGGATGCCGGCAGCGAGATAATCTTTTGCGGTGGATAAGGTCATGGTCAGCACCGCGCCCTTGCTCATGGAATAGGCAAAGCGGTCGGGGATGCCCACGCTGGATGCGATAGACGCCACATTGAGGATGACGCCGCCTCCCTGTGATTTCATCTGCCCGATGACGGCGTACATGCAGTTATACGTTCCTTTCACGTTCACGTTGAATACACGGTCAAAGTCCGCTTCAGCAGTATTTTCGAGATTGCCCACATGCGCAATGCCGGCGCAGTTCACGAGAATATCCAGTTTACCGGCCGAAGCGGCGATGTTATTCATCACGCTTACTACGGCATCCTGATCGGCGACGTTCACGGCATGCACGAATGCTTTGCCGCCCGCGGCAGTGATCTCCTCCGCCGTTACCTTACCGGCCGCTTCATTCAATTCCAGCACATGCACCGCAGCGCCCGCCTGTGCGAACGCCTGCGCAACCGCCTGCCCGATGCCGCTGCCGGCGCCGGTCACCACGGCCGTTTTACCATCTAATCGGAACAAACTCATCTTTGTGTTAATTTAAGGGTTCTAAAATACCTCAAATTGTCCCAGTAATGCAATTCTTTTTAGCAGCATTCTGTACAATCTTGCCTATTTTTAAGTCCATCTAAATCGATACTCGTGAAAAATCTATTTATCCTGTGCTTTTTCTCCCTGTCCTTCACCGCTTTCGCCCAACAGGCGCCCCTCAACAAATACGGGCTTGCAGTGGTGGGAGACAGCAATCAATATCGCCAACTCGTCCTGTCCGACCCCGCGCAGGAACTCGTGCGGGTAACGGCGATTCAATTGACGTGAAATACGCGACCGACAGCAACTTCACCCATACGAAGCTCTACCCCTACCCCGTCGTATATCTCCGGCGCCCTGTGTACGAGGCGCTGATGCGGCTGCAGGAGGTACTGGAGCCCATGGGCCTCAGCCTGAAGATATTCGACGGTTACCGCCCCTACCGCATCACGGAAAAGATGTGGGAAGTGGTGCCCGACGAGCGATATGCCGCCGATCCTAAAAAGGGTCAGGGCATAACCGTGGCGCGGCCGTGGATCTCACGATCATATACGCCAAAACCGGCAAGGAACTGGAAATGCCCACGCCGTACGACGACTTTACCGTAAAGGCCCACCACGACCATGCAGACGTATCGCCCGAAGCGGCCGAGAACCGCCGGCTGCTGCGCACGCTCATGGAAGCCCACGGATTTGTGCCGCTGGAAACCGAATGGTGGCATTACGCCCTGAAAGGCGCGTCCCGTTTTCCGCTCATGGATATACCATTTGAGCACTTGCGATAATTTTTTTAGCTTAACGGCCTAATTCATTACTCCGTATGATAAGATCGATCCTCATGACTACGCTCGCCCTGGCCCTGGCGCCACCAGCTGTACAGCCCAGAAAAGCGGCTGGATCAAGCTGTTTAACGGGAAGGACCTCAAAGACTGGGATATTAAAATCACCGGTCATGCCCTGAACGATAACAATGGCAACACGTTCCGCGTACAGAACGGCAACCTGGCCGTGTCTTATGAAAACTATGAAGCTTTCAACGAACAGTACGGCCACATCTTCCATAAAAAGAAATTTTCCGCTTACCTGCTGGTGATGGAATACCGCTTTGTGGGCGACCAGGTGAAAGGCGGTCCCGGATGGGCCACCCGCAACAGCGGCGCTATGATCCACAGCCAGTCTGCCGCCTCCATGGGCAAAGATCAGGATTTTCCTGTCTCCATCGAAGTACAGTTGCTGGGTGGCCTCGGCCATGGCAAGCGCACTACCGCCAACCTTTGTACGCCGGGTACCAACGTTGTGATGAACGACAAGCTGATCACGGCCCACTGCGTGGATTCCAAAAGCGAGACCTACGACGGCGACCGCTGGGTACGCGCTGAAGTGCTGGTATTGGGCGATTCCATCGTTAAGCACATCGTGGAAGGCGATACCGTCCTCACCTACGAAAAGCCCCAGATCGGCGGCGGAAACGTCTCTAACGCGGATCCTAAGATTAAGCAGGATGGCAAGCTCCTTTCCGAAGGCTACATCGCCCTGCAAAGTGAAAGCCACCCGGTCGAGTACCGCAAGGTCGAGCTGTTCGACCTGGCCCCTTATTTGAAAGACAAAAAGAAGCTGGCCAAAAAGATCCGGGAACTGCAAAAGCGCAAATAAGCAAACTCCTTTGCATACGAAATCCCGGTCCGCTGATGCGAACCGGGATTTTACATTTTACCCTCCAGTGATAGATTATAAAGTCGAATCTGGCACAAAGTATCCCTATACCAGCAGTTACGCCAACGTACCTGATAAGCAAGCCGCAGTTAGGCATTAGCCGTATATAAACCAGGTATGTCCCGCTTATGAACCGTATATAAGCCGCCCCCAAATTAGGGCGGTTTATATGCGGTTTATAGGCGGCTTATATGCGGCTTATCTCATCCGGAAGCCTATGGATTCCATACCGGAACCATGCGTTTGTCATAAGAAAAGGGTGCCTTTGTCATCAGTTTGAATGAACTAAGGGAACCAGCTACTCAGGTAAGGTTTTGTCGCAAAGGCGCACTTTGTACCAGATAAGGCCAATTTCGACCATTCACCTTTCCTTTTAGACTTACTGGAATTCCCCTGTTTCTACCTTGGCGTCTGCCCTTCGTCTGCCGCTAGTCTGCTGACTTGTCCTAAAATAGGTTTACCACAAAATTTATTCTATGACAAGAACATACAAAGAGGGTCGTTTTTATCCTGATTCGTTTAAAGATCAGGTGATCCGTGAGTATCAAAGCGGGTACAGTATGAATTATTTACGGCACAAGTACGAAATAAAGGGGAGTGACACTATTCGTAAATGGCTGCATGCTAAAGGATTACGAACGTTTCCCCGAAAGAACTATCTTGTGAAGATGACACCCTCTTCAAACAAACCGTCCGAAAAGCAAAGTGGTCAGCAGCCTGATGTTGAGCAACTTCAAAAGCAATTAAAAGCCGCACAGCTTCAGTTGGAAGATGCACAGATCAAGGCAGAGATGCTGGAACGGCTGATAGAACTGGCTGAGCAGCGTCATCAGATCAGTATCAGAAAAAGGACAGTACCAGGTAATCCATGAAACAAAAGACAAGCACCCCAAATTGACGCTTGGGCGGGCTTGTCGATTACTTGGCGTGAGCCGTCAGGCTTATTTTAAGCATCAGCATAAACGTGTAATTTCTGCCAACAGACAGCAGTTAATCTTAGGCGAGGCCCTTGCTATCCGCAGCCGGCATCCCGACATGGGTGGGCGCAAGTTATTTGGCATGTTGCAGCCTGTTTTTGCCCGGTTGGGTATTAAAATGGGCCGTGATGGCTTCTTTGATTTGCTTTCTGATGCAGGGTTGCTCATACGTAAACGCAAACGGCATATGCGAACAACTTACTCTGATCATTGGATGCGCAAATGGCCTAACCAGATCAAGAACTTCCAGCCCACGGGACCTGATCAGCTTTGGGTGAGTGATATAACTTACTGGAAAGCAGGGAGTAAAGATTACTTCATCAGTTTAGTGACAGATGCCTGGTCACATAAGATCGTAGGTTATCAGGTAGCTGAGAATCTGGCTGGTATCCAGACACTGAAAGCCCTGCAAAAGGCGTTACAAGGCCTAAAAGGAAGTGCTCATCAGCTCATCCATCATTCAGATCGAGGTTGCCAATATTGCGCTACCGGATACGTAGAAACACTCCAGGCCCATGGCATTGGAATTAGCATGACGGAAACTGGAGATCCGCGGGACAATAGCATTGCTGAAAGGGTCAACGGGATTGTAAAAGGAGAATATTTGTATCATTATGAGATTAAAAACCTGGCACAGGCAGAGGCTACATTAGAGAGATCGGTTCGTTTGTATAACACGGAGCGGCCACATTTAAGCATAGGTATGGCAACTCCTGAGCAAATACACCGCGAACCAATCCAAACCAGGCGACTATGGAAGAACTATTATCCTCAGAAAAAACAGATTGTAAACCCATCCCAGGATTACGAGGCAGATGTCAACTAATACCAGGATTTATTCTTTAACCGGTAAACTTTTTTTTAGGACGGGTCCTGCCCTTCGTCTGCCCCTCGTCTGCCCCTCGTCTGCCGCTCGTCTGCCGCTCGTCTGCCCCTCGTCTGCCCTTTAGCCTCGTGTTAAAGCAGGGTTACTGGCAGGACAACTCCTTCAAAGAAAGCCCCGGCCGAACCGGGGCTTTTGGGTTTCTCAATGTTCCTCTTTCCTATTCGTATCCGTTCGGTTTGAGTAAAGGATTGGTATTTAATGCCTTGCGGGGATGGGGAACACGCTGCGGTCTTTCCGTCCACCGGTTTATCCCACCATTCTGCGCCAAAACGGTTCCAGCGGACCAGGTCAGTGCGGCGATGGCGTTCTGCCAGGAACTCGCGTCCCAGTTCGAGGATGAACTCGTCGTCTGTCAGTTTTGTGGGATTGGTCACGTAGCTGTTGGCCGGCCAGGCCGCGTCGGTGAAGTTGCGTTTGCGCACGGCATCCAGGAGGGTGGCCGCTTCCGCTTTAGCCCCGCACGGTACCGGCACTCTGCCAGCGCATAGTAGATCTCTGCCAGCCGGATTTCAGGAGCGGAATTGAACTGGAACAGCTCCTGCGACATGGGGAGCCAGGGAACTTCATCAGCCTGACCCCTGAATTCTCCTCGCCTGTCAGCACCTGAGAGCCTTCCGCCCAGCGGCCGTTCGGTTTTTCGGAGAAGCGGGCAACCTGGTCTACATAAATCAGCGGTTTGTCTTTGTACTCTTCCGTGCCATTGATCTTCTTCGTACTGTCAAAGCCGAATCCGGCGGCGGCATTGAAAGCATATTGCTGCCCGATCAGGAAGAATCCTTCATACTGCGCGTCTTTGGAGGTGGTACGGAAAGGTACCTTGCGCTTGTCGCCCGTAGCATAGCGCTCGTAAGGCATGCCCAGCTTATAGGCGTATAAAGCGCCGTCCGGGTTGCGGAAGGCGTCAGGTGAATACCGTTCCAGCCGCCCCAGTCGTTATCCAGGGAATAACGGGCCTGGTAGTGCATGGTCGCGTTATACACCCATCCGAATTCGTAGATGTTCTTGGCATGGGGAATTCAAAGATATTCTCGGGAGAACGGTATTCCTTGATCCCGGAGCGGAACGGCCCGCGGTAATCGGTATCGATGGAATAAGTACCGTACTTCCCGTTGATGATATCCTGTGCCACGGTCGCACATTCCGTATACTTCGGCGCACCGATGTACTTTTCCGCATTCAGGTAAAGCCGTACCAGCAATGCCGCTGCCCCACCCTGGTCCCATCGGCCGGCGCGGGTATTTTTAGGCAATTGCGGCAGGGATTCCTTCAGCTCTTTCTCGATGTATGCAAATACTTCTTCCGGTTTGGATTGCGCCTCCAGCTGTTGCGGCGTTTCATAAATCGGTACGGTACGGAAGTAATCGATGAGGAAAAGGTAGAACCATGCGCGAAGGGTGCGCAGTTCAGCGATGTGATGCGCTTTCTCTTCATCGGTCATCCCGATAGCCGGGTAGTTGAGTGCCTGCAGGTCGCGCATAATTACGTTGCACTGCGCAATACCCTGGTAAGGACCGGACCATGCGCCGTAAATATGCCCATCGTCTGCCGTCCAGGTATGCCGGTGCAACCGTTGCCAGTCGCCCCCATCGTACCCGTGAATACCTTTCTGCGACCAGGCGAGCTGGTCGGCCGTCAGTTCCGATACGAGATAACGGTCGCCATCCCAGCCGCACCAGTGGCCATGTTCATAAGGGCGGGTCACCGCGGCGATAACAGATTTCTTGTCCTGATAATATTTATCCGCAGGCAGCACGTCGAACGGCTCTTCGTCCAGGTTGGTGCACGACGTGGCGGAGAAGATGGATAGCAGCAACAGGCTGCCTATTTTGGTTTTGAGTTTCATTGTCTTTGCATTTACGTGGTTAGAAAGTTACCTGTGCGCCCAGGGTGAAGGAGCGTGTTACGGGATATAGGCTCAGGTCGCCATAGCCCGGCGTAAGACCTGCAACGCCGATGGCGGTGGGGTCGAGGCCGGAGTAGCCCGTCAGGGTGAAAACATTGCGCACGGCGCCGTAGAGACGGAAGTTGTTCACGACCTTCGAGTTCAGCTTCGGCGTCCAGCCAATGGTTATATTATCCAACCGGAAGTAATCGCCATTCTCCAGGAAGTAATCGGTGATCAGCTTGGAAGACTTGATGTGCCCGTTGCGGGTATAAGCATCCTGCAGCAGGTTAATGCCTTGCTCGGCCTGCAGACCGTAATACATCTGGTAGAGGTTGATGATTTTATAATCGAAACGGCCGCGGAAGAACAGGCTCAGATCGAAGGCTTTGTAGTTGATGGTATTGCCCCAGGCCAGTTCGTACCGGGGAGCGCCGTGACCTAGATAAGTCCTGTCGCGGTCGGCATTGGCTTCTGTATAAACGATCGCTTCTTTCCCTGCCTGTCCGTCTTTCCACACCATGATCTGACCTGCATCGTTGACACCGGCATATTTATACCCGTAGAAGCTGCCCAGTTCCGTTCCGGGATCCAGGCGGTATGCGTAACCTGGGTTACCGGGAGAAGGCAGGCTTTGCAGTTCCCTGAAGTTGCCGGTATATTCCGCGTTCGACCAGGTGATGAGCTTAGACTTGATGTAAGAACCGGTGAGGTTGGTGCTGTAGGTGAAATTATCCGTCTTCACCGCATTCCAGTTCAGCGTGAGTTCCACGCCCTTGGAGCTGGTGGTGCCCACGTTCACGAACATATTAGTATGAAGGAACGCGCCAACGGGCACTTCATAGTTGTCGAGGAGGCCTTTGCTGCGGCGGTCGAACACGTCGATGCTACCGCTCAGTGTGTTATTGAGCATGGCAAAATCGAGCCCTACGTTATAGGCTTGTGCTTTTTCCCAGGCGAGGCGCGGGTTGTAGTTGTTACCCGGACCATACACAGATATCCACTCCCCTGCATCATTCTGGTACATGCCGTATTGCTGATAACGGAACAGCGCGGTGTACCGGTCAAATCCGGAGCGGCCGGTTACGCCATAAGAGGCGCGCAGTTTCAGGTCGTCGAAGAAACCGCTGCCTTTCAGGGCAGGCAGGTTCGAGATACGCCATGCGGCTGACAGTGACGGAACAGCCCCATTTATTGTCTTTACCGAATTTGGTATTGCCTTCGTACCGGAAGGATGCCGTCAGGAAGTAGGTATCGTCGTAGTTATAGTTGACGCGGCCGAGGAAAGCGATGAGTTTTTCTTTGGATTTCCAGGAATCCATGCCCAGGCGGCCTTTTTCATTGTTCCAGAGACCGGCGCCCAGGTTGTTGTAGCCGAAGCCATCGCTGGGGAAGTCCATGTTCTCCGCCCAGAACGCCTGGTTGTTGAATTCCTGGTAGGAATAGCCTCCCATTGCGGAAAGGTCGTGCTTGCCGAATTTGGTATTGTAGTTACCGATCCATTCCAGGTATAATCCGCCCACTTCTCGTTCTGCAACCGGGCGCGGCCGGTACGGTCGTTGGAGATGGACTCAGGAGATTTGGAAGTATAGTACTCCCGTTTCAGCATGTCGCGCCCCGGCGAGCGAGCTTCAGCTCGGTGTTCAGGTTTTTGAGGATGTGCAGCTTCACGTTCAGGTCTACGATGGAGTAGTTCTGATCCGCGCCATTTTCCCGGGCGAGCAGGTCGGCCACCGGGTTGTAGGTATCGTAACCCGCCAGGAAGTTGTACTTCGTGGCATCGTTGGGATCCATGATGGGGATGGTCGGGTTCAGTTTCACGGCCTGGTTGAAAGCGGCGTAGTTCGTGTATTCCTCTTTCACGAAGCGTTGCGACACGTTGCCGGAGAATTCCAGTTTACCGTCCAGCACCTTCTGCTGGAAGTTGGCGCGGTAGCCGTATTCACGGCGGTCCGAGGCGATATCGATACCTTGTTTTGTCCGGTAGTTCCTGAAAGGCGGAAGATGGAATTTTCATTACCGCCGGATACGGTGAGGAACTGGTTGGTACCGAAGTTGTCTTTGCGGATGAGCTCATCGTACCAGTTGGTGCGGGCGCCCTGATCATTACCGCGGTTTTTGGCCAGGTACTCATCTGCGGAAAGAATATTCGGCTTTGCGGCGATGGCATCGTGCTCCGCGTAGCTGTCGTAGGTGAGCGTAACACGTCCGCTTTTTCCTTTCTTGGTTTCCACGAGCACTACGCCATTGGCGCCGCGGGAACCGTAGATAGCTGCCGCCGCGGCGTCTTTCAGCACGGTGATGGAAGCGATGTCTTGCTGCATCACGTTGCGGAGGTCGCCGCCGGGCATACCATCTATTACGATGAGCGGTGAGTTACCGGCATTCAGTGAGGCTGCGCCACGCACCTGCACGTCTGTAGCGCGGTTAGGGTCTGCAGCTGCCGGGTTGGAAACGGTTACGCCCGCCACTTTACCGTCGATTTGCTGTAGCGGCGAGTTGAAGCCCCCTGGATGAAGTCTTTACTCTGGACGGTGGTGACGGCGCTGGTGAGGTTCCTTTTCGCCACGGAGCCATACCCTACCACTACTACGTCTGTCAGTGTTTTCTTGGAGAGGGCGAGCACGATGTTGATTTCGGTTTTGCCGGCCACGGGGATTTCCTGTGGTTCGTACCCGATGAAGGTTACGTTAAGCACAGCGCTCTCGTTGGGCACCGTCAGTTTAAATTTCCCATCACCGTCGCTCACTGCGCCGGAGGTGGTTCCTTTGATCTGGAGGGTAACGCCGGCGAGTGGAGCGCCGGAATCGTCTTTCACCGTACCGGTGATGCTTTTGATTGGCCGAGGGCCTGCATGCAGGCTAGTAACAGGATCGGCAAGGCCAGTCTGAACGTTCCGCTAAATCGATTTTGCAAAACGACCGACAAGCCCCTTGCGAGGAGGGTTGCAGTTTTCATTTGAGATATGTTTTAGGATTGAGGAACGACTCTTCGGGCTAACAAGCCGGATGACGGCGTTAGAAGATGGCGTTGGCGAATGTTCCTGATTACTCGATCGTTACATTGAAATCAACTGGAAATGATGTTGCTCCGGTTGTTGCTGGCCTGGTGTTGGCGTCTGTAATGGAATGTTGTCATACGTGGGTCAAGACATTTTGGTTTCATAATACAATTCGTCGTGGTTTTTCGTTCACTGCCGGCAATATTGGATTTTACTCAGACATGGCGCTTTGACGGCGGGTAACATGTGTTCTTCGATGGTTTCTAAAATATGGTTTGCTCGATTACGTCAGTAAATACTGATCGGCCAACAAGATAAGAATATGGTATTTCTCATCCAAATAGAATTTTTCTATAGCGCTGACTGTTAGTTCACTGCAGTCTCATGGCAACAAAAAGCAGGCCGTTTATCTTACCAGGCTCATTTTAATTGGAAACAACCATAACATCAATTAAAAAGGCCGGCCCCAATGCGGGAACCGGCCTGGTTGATATGTACAGCTCAAAAATCAGTAACCTGGGTTCTGCTGCCCCTTCAGGTTTACGTTCGCATCCATTTCGCGGAGCGGATCGGCAGAATGGACTTGTTAGTAGGAAAGGCACATCAATAGCAACAGAACCTCTCCGGATCTTGGTAAAGCCCTTTTTGTTTCGCAGCAGATCAAATAAGCGGTGACCTTCAAACGCCAGTTCTTTACGGCGCTCCAGCAACACGGCATCAATCAGGGCCGTACCTGTGGTACCCGTCGCAACCAGCGAAGCAGGATCGGAATCCGCGCGTCCTATCACCACATTTACGTCACCTATCGCATTGGCATCCTGCCCCAGGCGCGCATATGCTTCCGCCCGGTTAAGATATATTTCGGAGAGTCGGATCAGCTTCACGTTCTCGTCGGTTTTCATGGTATACTTCCTGATGATATAGGCAGGGTTATCGCTGCCACGGCGCCCACGCTGGATAAATCCCTTCCGCACGTCGGTATCCGGATAAATACCATACAGCCCCGCCGTTGCCAGCATATCCCCGTATCCGGCCTGGTCGTAGAAATACCCCAGCCAGTCGGTCGACATATTATCCGTCTGCGTATTAGCTACTTCCAGTATCACTTCCTGGTTGTTCTGCTTCAGGAAGTCGCTTAGAGGCTACCTCCGGGAATGAGCGCATAATTGGAAGCTCCTGCGGCGATCACGTCATTGCAAAGAGGGATGACTTTATCCCATTCACCCGTATACAGATACACGCGCGATAAAAGCGCTTTGGCCGCATACAAATTAAACCGTGCACGCAATGTAGTGCTGGTTGTCCTGTTCAGCCGCTCGATCGCCGTGTTCAGGTCTTGCTTAACGCGGTCGAATGTCTGTTTCACAGTGCTCCTCGGAGGCGAAACCATCCCTTCTTTCGTAGTGGCCGTTTTCAGCACGATCGGCGCACCCATATGCGAAGCGTCTGCCGTGAAATTATATGGCAGGCTATAAAAACGCGCCAGGTCGAAATATGCCAGCGCGCGCAGTGCGTACGCCTGCCCGAGGATCGCGCGTTGCTCCGCCGTATCCGCTGCCGGCAGCGAAAGCGCCTCCCTTTTTCTATAAGGAGATTCGCATTGGCCACAGCGATATACAGGTTATTCCACATGTTGGCCACCATCGCATCGTTCGATCCGGTCGCGTATTGATCCTGGTTGATATACCGGTTTGCATTTGAAATGCCGATCTGCGCATTGTCTGACATGAGGTCCGGTAATACAGACGCCGTACGGCCATAGTAATGCAGGCTCTGCAAAGTGGAATAAACGCCATTCACGGCGGCCCGCATGCCCTGCAGGTCGCGGATCGCCAGCTCCACGTCGGTGTTTTGCGGGGAGTCCAGTTTCAGGAAATCCTTGCCGCAGGCAGCCAGCAACATGGTTCCCGCCAGGATAACATATATTGATTTATAGATCTTTCTCATTGTTTCCGGTTTAATGATTAAAAGGAAATGTCTATACCTGCCAACATGGTCTTGAACAACGGCGCGCGCTGATCGGTATCGCCGGTAACAGGCATTTCGGGATCATACATCAGCCGCTTGTCTTTTACCCAGGTTACCAGGTTATTGGCGCGGAAGTACACTTTCACGTTGCTCATCCCGATCCGGCCCATCCATTGACGGGGCAGGTTATAGGCCAACGTCACATCGCGGAGACGGATGTAATCGCCGTCATACAGAAAACGGGACGAGTTCTGGTTGGTGAGGCCTGTCTGGCTGCCCACGTAAGTCAACTTCGGCACATCCGTCACATCTCCCGGTTTACGCCAGCGATGATCGTAAGTATAACGGCTGATCTTGCCGGTTTGATTGAAGCCGGAAGTGCCGTCAGGATGGATGAAGGTTCCCCAGCCATCGTACACTTTATTACCGAAATTGAAGAAAAGCTGGAAGCTGAGCGAGATACCCTTAAAGCTCAGCGTATTCGTCAAGCCGCCAAAAACTTCGGCAAAGCAGACCCCTGGTTAACGCGCACACCCTGCGCCCACACGTTCGTCGTTTTTGTCTGCGCCGTATCCGAATACCACAACGCTTCCCCGTTGGCGGGGTCTACGCCGGCATAGGTAACCAGGTAGAACTGGTAGAAGTCAAGGCCCACCTCACGATTGTAAGGCGAAGTGCGGACAGGGGCATTCAGTTTGGTGATCCTGTTCTTAAGCGTCGAGAGGTTGAAGTCCGTCGTCCAGGTAAACCCATCTTCCTGATCGCTTTCAATATTGCGCGAGTTCAACGTGAATTCCCAGCCGCTTCTTCATCTCCCCTACATTCTCCAGGTAGCTGACAATACCGTTGGTGGAAGATACCGGTACGTTCATCAAAAGATTGGATGTGGTCCGGCTATAATATTCCACCGTACCGGTCAGCCGGTTGTTCCACAGGCCAAAGTCGAGCCCGATATTGAAAGGTTTATTCTGCTCCCGGTGAGGTTTCTATTCTCCGGCTGGCTGAATGTAAACGCGGGATCGCCGTTATAAACGAGGTTGGCGCTGTACTGGCCTTTCGATGCATAATACTCGATGTCCTGGTTACCGTTCACACCGTAGCTGGTTCGCAATTTCAGGAGCGATACCAGGCCGCTGCTTTTGAGGAATTCCTCCTGGCTGATGTCCCAGCTGGCGCCCAGCGACCAAAAATTACCGTATAGGTGGTTGCTGCCGAACCTGGAAGAACCATCCCTGCGGAAAGACGCATTCAGGTAGTATTTCTGCTTGTAATTATACCCGACGTTGCTCAGCACAGATGCCAATGCCGCTTCCTGGAGCGACGATCCAACGTTGTAAGGAATGCCCGCATTGGCGACCGTTTCCGTATTGGGCAGAAAGCTGATGCCGGTCGCTGTATTGATGAAGATATTCGTTTTCTGCGCTTCATATCCGACCAGCACGTCCAGCTCATGGTCATCGGCGAGGCGCTTGCGGTATTTCAGCAAATTGGTCGTGATCCAGTTTACATACAGGCGCCCGGAGGAAGTGCCGTATCCATTGTAACTGCGGCCGTCTCCAAAACGCGGGTCCCAGAACAGGTTGGTGGATCCGTAGTTGAGATCGAGGCCGAACTTGGACTGGAACGACAAGCCGTCAAGGATCCGGTATTCGCCATTGATATTGGCCAATGCAGAATAAGTCTGTGCAAGTCGTTTATTGTTCTCCAGTACCGCAACCGGATTGGTCGTGTTGTTAAAACCCAGGTTGTAGGTACCGTCGGGGTTATAGATTTTCAGCCAGGGCTGCAGGCGGTAAAACGAACGGATAGGGTTGGCGAACGCGCCTGCTTCGAGGGCGGTATTGGAACGCTGGTAGCCCAGGCCTACGCTGCCATCGAAGTTCAGTCTTTCAGAAGCTTTGAAAGTTACCGCCAGTTTGGAGGTAATACGTTCGAAATCGACGCCCTTGGTAGGTGATTCCGCTTTATACAGCCCGCCAGACAAATAGTAGGTCGATTTTTCGGACCCGCCGGAAGCGGACACATCGTACTGCTGAAAACTGCCATTGTGGGTGAGTTCCTTCACCCAGTCGGTAGTATGATCCGGATCTATGTTGTTGGCGGTAAGCTGCGCATCAAATTCAGCGGGATTATTGCCTTTGTTGGCCCAGGCTTCGCGCAGCAGCTCCAGCATTTCAGGCGTATTGAGCGGAAGGTCTTCTTTTTCAGCGTCAGCTTGTTGACACCGAATTGCGCAGCTCCGCTGATCTTGGTTTTACCTGACTTTCCCTTTTTCGTAGTAATCAGGATCACGCCGTTGGCCGCGCGGGAACCATACAGTGAAGCCGCGGCAGCATCTTTAAGCACCGTCACGCTTTCGATGTCGGTTGGGTTCAATCCCGCCAGCGTGTTCGTGTTATATCCCGTGATGTCCGCCGCCACCACCGGTATGCCATCCACAACATATAACGGTGCGCTACTGGCGGTGATGCTGCCGATGCCGCGTACGCGAATGCTCGGCAAGCTGCCCGGCTGTCCGGAGCCGTTGGTCGCCTGAACGCCGGCAATATTTCCTGGAAGCTTTCCTGCAGCGAAGCGCGGGGCGCCCGGTTCAGTTTGTCGGCGTTGAGCGTAGTGGCCGAACCCGTAAGCGATCGTCTGTTCTGTGTACCATATGCCACTACTACGTACTCATCCAGGCTTTTTTGATCCACCTGGAGCTGAACATTGACCTCACTACCTTCTCCCAGTGCAATGGTCTGCGGCGTATATCCGACAAAGGAGAAAGTGAGTTGCCTGGTACCCTCTGGAACCTTCAACGAAAATAGTCCCGCAGCGGTAGTAAGCGTACCGCGGAACCTGCCGAAACGGTCACCCCGGGCAACAGGCTGCCGTCGCGGGCATCGGTCACTTTGCCGGTGATCGTCCGCTCCTGCGCCAGCGCATTTGCGCTTAGCAGGATGGGTACGGCAAGGAGCGTAGATAATTTTCTCATAGTGATGTTAGATTTTGATTTGATGGAAAATATTTGAATGGGATGGGCAATACATGGCCAGGCCGGCCTGTTCAGAGGCGGCGCGCGATAGCATATTGTTCCGGAAATGAATGCAGCTGCCCGTACGTCAGGCCGCGTGAGAAAGCGGCACGCACTGATTCATCAGGGAAATATCAGGGTCTGGCTTGTAATGGGAATGCCTTACCACATCGATTACTTCATAAAAGTCGATTTAGATAAACAACACGAATTGGATTCGTTAATGGTAATGGCAGCTGAAGAATGAGTCTGGATGAAAATTCATCTGTGTAGCACGGAGATAGGTAATAGGTAGTGCCCCGCGCGATTTAACGGGGTGAAAGTAATATATTTTTTCTTATCATGTGCTCCATCGATAGCAATTATTTTTATATACGCAAAGAGACCGCCAGGAGGCGGTCTCTTTTAAATTATTGCCGGCTATACTAGTAGATCTTATTCAGCGCATCCACATAAGCATGTACGCTCGCATTTACGATGTCGGTAGAATACCCGAATCCGTAATACGATTTACCGTCTTTATGTACGCGCATGTTCACTTTGCTGACATCTTCGCTGCCGCCGTGCATCGCCTGGATGGAGAATTCATCGATAGTGATCTCATCGTTGATGATGTTGGAAATGGCGTTGATGGTCGCGTTCACAGGACCGTTTCCGGCAGCGCTCGCTTCCTTCTCTTCGCCGTTCACACGGAGCTTCACGGTAGCCATGGGGCGAAGGGGATCGCCGCATACCACCTGCAGCAGTGTTACCTTGATGGCTTTATCGTCGTAATGGTTGGCATCGCCGTCGCCCATGAGCACGAGCAGGTCGTGGTCATTGATCTCCTTCTTGCTGTCGGCCATTTCGAGGAAGCGTGCGTACACTTCATCCAGGTTGATCTTATCGATCTTGTAACCGAGGCGCTCCAGGTGGTGCTTCAGCGCGTGGCGGCCGCTACGGGCTGTGAGGATGATGGCGTTGGAAGACAGGCCGATATCTTCGGGATCGAGGATCTCGTAGTTCTCGCGGTGCTTCAGTACACCGTCCTGGTGGATGCCGGAGCTGTGCGCGAAAGCGTTGCGGCCTACGATAGCCTTGTTCGGCTGAACGGGCATGCGCATCATGTTTGATACCAGGTTGCTGATGTCATAGATACGTTTGCTGTTGATGCCGGTATGGTAACCCAGTGCGTGGTGCGTCTTCAGGATCATGGCCACTTCTTCCAGGGAAGTATTACCGGCACGCTCGCCGATACCGTTGATGGTACACTCTACCTGGCGGGCGCCGTTGATCACACCGGCGATGGTGTTGGCGGTAGCGAGACCGAGGTCGTTATGGCAGTGTACGGAAATGATCGCCTTGTCGATGTTCTTCACATGATCGACCAGGTATTTGATCTTGGCGCCGTATTGTTCCGGGAGGCAGTATCCGTTGGTGTCCGGGATGTTCACTACGGTTGCGCCTGCGGCGATCACGGCTTCGATCATGCGGGCGAGGTATTCGTTGTCTGCGCGGCCTGCGTCTTCGGCGTAGAATTCTACGTCGTCCACGAATTTACGGGCGTATTTCACGGCGCTTACCGCTCTTTCGAGGATGGCTTCGCGGGTGGAATTGAACTTGTATTTGATGTGCATGTCTGACGCGCCGATGCCGGTATGGATACGTCCGCGCTTGGCGAACTCCAGGGCCGAGGCGGCAGCGTCGATATCTGCGGTATTGGCACGGGTGAGGGCACAGATGATAGGTTCGAAACCGCTTTGGATATCTCCACTACGCTCTGGAAGTCACCAGGACTGGAGATGGGGAAGCCGGCTTCGATCACGTCTACGCCGAGGGCCTCGAGCTCTTTGGCTACGATGATTTTTTCCACGGTGGTCAGCTGACAGCCGGGGACCTGCTCGCCGTCGCGGAGCGTGGTGTCAAAAACGTATACTTTATTCTTATCCATGGTATTAGTAAACAGTTGATTAGTTAAGGTTTTTCAGCACTTGTGCGCCCATTGCGTCGGTTCCCGGAGGAATTCGTTGGGCGTATGCTTGTTGGCGATGTCCATTGTCCGGTAGCCCTGGCGCAGCGTAGCGTCTACTGCGCGGATCACGCGCTGGGATTCTTCTTTCAGTCCGAAAGAAATATCCAGCAGCAGCGCGGCAGACAAAATGGAGGCCAGCGGATTGGCGATGCCTTTGCCGGCGATGTCGTGCGCGGAACCGTGGATCGGCTCATAGAAGCCGACGCGGTCGCCTACGGAAGCGGATGCCAGCATACCCATAGAGCCCGCGATCTGCGAAGCCTCATCGGTCAGGATGTCGCCGAACAGGTTGCCGGTCACCACTACGTCGAATCGCTTGGGATCTTTAATAAGCTGCATGGCGGCGTTATCGATGAACATATGTTCGGTCTCCACGTCCGGATAATCCTTCGCGATCTCCTGCACCACTTCCCTCCACAGGCGGGAAGCTTCCAGCACGTTGGCTTTATCGACGGAGCAGAGTTTTTTGCGGCGGGTGCGGGCGGCTTCGAAGGCCTTCCGCGCAATGCGCTCTACTTCATATTTATGGTAGATCATGAGATCGGATGCCGTAGCGCGGTCTTCGCTGCGCTGCTTCTCTCCGAAATATACGTCGCCGGTCAGCTCACGGAAAAAGAGGATATCGGCCCCTGGAGGATCTCAGGTTTGATGCTGGAAGCCTGCAGCAGGTCGTCGAACAGTTTGATGGGGCGCAGATTGGCGTAGAGGCCCAGCTCCTTGCGGATCTTCAGCAGGCCTTGTTCCGGGCGCACTTTGGCAGAAGGGTCGTTGTCGTATTTGGCATGACCGATAGCGCCGAAAAGGATCGCGTCTGATGCGCGCGCCTTGTCAAGCGTTTCGGCGGGCAGCGGATCGCCGGTAGCCTCGATGGCTACGTGGCCCATGATGCCTTCGTCAAATGTAAACTCGTGTTTGTAATTCGCCGCGATCAACTCCAGCACTTTCTTCCCCATGCGGTTACTTCCTGTCCGATCCCGTCTCCGGGTATTACCAATATTTTCTTTGAGATTCCCATAGATTGATTTAGAAATTAAAAGGTCTTGTAGTTTCGTATGATTCGATCTCGTTACGGAGACTGATGAGGTAATCGATGTCGTCGTAGCCGTTGAGCAGGCACGTTTTCTTATAAGGATTGATGTCAAAATGCTCTTTCTCCCCTGTTGCCTTTATCTCGATGAACTGTTCTTCCAGGTTCACTTCTATGGCGGCGGAGGGTACTTTCTCCACGGCGCGGAAGATCTTTTGCAGGAATTCCTCACTCACCTGTACGGGCAGGATGAAGTTGTTAAGCGCGTTGTTTTTGAAGATGTCTGCGAAGAAGCTGCTCACGACCACTTTGAAGCCGTAATCGCCCAGGGCCCAGGCGGCGTGCTCGCGGGAGGAGCCGCAGCCGAAGTTCTTTCCAGCCACCAGCACCTTCCCTTTGAAGGTGGGGTTATTGAGCACGAAGTCTGCTTTAGGCTGGTTATTCTCATCGAAGCGCCAGTCGCGGAAAAGGTTTTCACCGAAGCCGTCGCGGGTGGTCGCTTTGAGGAAACGGGCAGGTATGATCTGGTCCGTATCGATGTTTTCTATGGGTAAGGGTACCACGGAGGATACCAGGTTTGCGAATTTCTTGTCCATGTTGATGGTTCAGTTTCAGGGAATTAAATCATTGCTCTCACGTCTGCCACTTTGCCGGTGATGGCCGCTGCGGCGGCGGTCAGCGGGCTGGCCAGAAGGTCCGGGCATTAGGGCCCTGCCTGCCTTCGAAGTTGCGGTTGGAAGTGGCGATGCAATATTTACCTGCGGGAATCTTGTCTTCGTTCATGGCCAGGCATGCGGAGCATCCGGGCTGGCGCAGCTGGAAGCCGGCCGCTTCGAATATTTTGTCTATTCCTTCCTCGATGGCCTGGGCTTCCACTTGTTTGGAGCCGGGCACGATCCAGACGGTCACGTCGTCCGCCTTCTTCTTCCCTTTCACGAATTCGGCCACCATGCGGAGGTCTTCGATGCGGGAGTTGGTGCAGCTGCCGATGAATACGTAGTCCACCTTTTGCCGAGAAGCTGGCTTCCGGGCTGAAGATCCATGTACTGGAGGGATTTGGAGAACGAAAGTTGTTCCTTCTCCTCTATGTCTGCCAATGCGGGGATGTTGCCGGTTACGCCCATGCCCATGCCGGGATTGGTGCCGTAGGTGATCTGCGGCGCTATGTCGGCCGCGTCGAAGGTCAGCTCGGCGTCGAATACGGCATCGCTGTCGGTCTGGAGGGTTTTCCAGTAAGCGAGGGATTGTTCCCAGTCTTCGCCCTTAGGAGCGAATTCACGGCCTTTGATGTAATCGAAAGTGATATCGTCCGGCGCGATGAGGCCGCCGCGCGCCCCCATTTCGATGGACATATTGCAGATCGTCATGCGCGCCTCCATGCTGAGGCTGCGGATGGCCTCGCCGGCGTACTCCACGAAATAGCCCGTGCCGCCTGCCGCGGTGATCTGAGAAATAATATAGAGAATGATGTCTTTAGACACCACGCCTTTCTTCAGTTGACCGTTTACGGTGATGCGCATCCGCCTGGGCTTGTACTGCAGGATGCACTGGGTAGCGAGTACCTGCTCCACTTCGGACGTCCCGATCCCGAAGGCCACGGCGCCGAAGGCTCCGTGGGTAGAGGTGTGCGAGTCGCCGCACACGATGGTCATGCCCGGGAGGGTAATACCCAGCTCCGGACCTATTACGTGCACGATCCCCTGGTAAGGGTGCCCCAGTCCGTAGAGCTCCACGCCGAACTCGGCGGTATTCTGTGTCAGCATCTCCACCTGCTTGCGGCTCAGTGCTTCCTTGATAGGCAGGTGCTGGTCCAGGGGGGGTACGTTATGGTCTGCCGTAGCGCGTGTCTTTGCCGGCCGGAAAACAGGGATCCCCGCTTCCGCAGCCCGTCGAACGCCTGCGGGCTCGTTACTTCGTGAATGAAATGCGTGTTGATATACACGGCGTCCGGGTGGCCCGGCCGGCTGGCCACGATGTGGCTGTCCCAAATCTTATCGAATAATGTTTTCCCCATGCGAATTTGACTTTATAAAACCGGGCACTGACACATGCAATCCGATGCAAATATGTTAAATATTCATCATCAAGCTGCATTTATCTCCAAACCCGTATATTTGCTTTTCCTGTCTCTTTACTTCTTCAAATCTAATTGACACTTTCTAACCTCAGTTCGTTAAATTTGTCAATATTACGATTCGCAACTGTCGCCTGAGGCCATTAAATTATTGAAATACAACTTCTTACAATCCGATAACAACGATGTCCAACACGCAGAACGATGCCTTATTCATACTGATAAAAACGCTCACAAAAGCAGAAAAAGGAACTTCCAGCTGGCTTTTAACCGGGACAACACAAAAGAGGACGTACTTTTCATACAGTTGTTCAACGCGCTCGATAAAATGAAGGAATACGACGAGGAGCAGATCCTCCGACGTGTGCCGGATATCAAAAACAGCAGTTGAGCAATATCAAGGCCCACCTGTACAAACATCTCCTCACCACCCTCCGCCTCCTGTACAAAACGAAAGACGCCCTCATCGAGCTGCGGGAACAGCTGGATTATGCCCGGGTGCTTTACAATAAAGGGCTTTATCATCAGAGCCTGAAGATCCTCGCTAAAGCGAAGGTATCCGCCCGGGAGCAGGAGGAAGTAATGCTGTATTTCGAGATCGTGGAGTTTGAAAACTCATCGAGACCAGGCACATCACCCGCAGCCTGGACAACCGCGCGGAGGAACTGAGCGACGAGAGCCGCATCATCAACGAGCAGCTCAATAACGTTTCCCGCCTTTCTACCCTGGCCCTCCGCATGTACGGCCTCTACCTGAAACTGGGCCACGCCCGGGATGAGAAAGACACCCTCATGCTTAAGTCCTTCTTCGAGACCAACCTGCCGGCCGTCCAGCACCAGCAGATGAGTTTTTATGAACGCATCTACCTTTACCAGGCCTATTGCTGGTATTACTATATCCTGCAGGATTTCGTCATGTACTACCGCTACACGCAGAAGTGGGTAGACCTGTTCAGCGAATATCCCAACCTGAAGGAAACGGATGTGGATCTCTACATCAAGGCGATGCATAACCTGCTGACGGCTCACTTCCATACCATGAACCACGACAAGTTCACGGAAGTGCTCCAGGTCATGGAGGATTTCATCACCGAAAAAGAAGAAAGCCTCAACGAAAACACGCGCACCAACGCATTCGTGTACCTGTATACCGGCAAGATCAACCGCCACTTCCTGGACGGCACGTTCTCGGAAGGCCTCAAACTGGTAGCCGAAGTGGAGGAAAAGATCAGCGAGCACCAGTTGACGGTAGACCAGCACCGCGTGCTGGTGTTCTACTACAAGATCGCTTGCCTGTATTTCGGCAGCGGTGACAACGACAATGCCATCATCTATCTCAATAAGATCATCCAGCTGAAGATCGGCAACCTGCGGGCGGATATCCAGTGCTTTGCGCGGATCCTGCACCTGATTGCGCATTATGAGCTGGAGAATTACAGCCTGGTGGAGTATCTCATCAAATCGGTGTACCACTTCATCGCCAAGAACAAAGACCTTAGCCTCGTGATGGAAGAGATACTGAAGTTCCTCCGGAAGAATATGTACGCGAACCCGCGCGCGCTGCGCACGGCCTTCCGGGAACTGAAAGGCAAGCTGGAGATCATTGCCAAAAATCCTTACGAGCGCCGCAGCTACCTGTACCGGATATCGTCAGCTGGCTGGAGAGCAAGATCGAGGGCATCCCTGTGCAGGAGGTCATACAGCAGAAGTTCAGGAACAAGGTGCCGAGGATCTAGGGCATGAAAAAGGGGCCGGAGCCCCTTCGTCGTTTTATATACTTTCCTTTACCAAAGATTTTTACCATCCCGGGTTCTGCGGCTTCAGCTGCGGGTTCAGGTTCATTTCCTGCAGGGGCAGCGGGAAGAGATACAGTTTGTCGTTCCAGGTGCGGTTGGTGATGTCCGTATACACCCGGATATGGTTATCCGCATCCACCGGATACCGTCTACCTGCGAAGCGGGGTATTGAGCGCGGAGGGCCGGCGTCAGTTTCATACCCACGATCGTTTTCGCATTGTTGATGAGCGAGCCCGCTTTCCAGCGGATGATATCATCGAAACGAAGGTTCTCCTGCGCGAGCTCGATACGGCGTTCGCGGCGGATCTCATCGAGGAGTACGCCGAGGCCGGGGAAGTTGGAGCCCGGATCTTTCTGCAGCGAAGCGATGATCATGTGCGGCATGCCCACGCGGTCGCGGATCTTATTAATGGTTTGATCGATGATCGCCTGGCTCGCCTCTCCCAGTTCTGCTTTGGCTTCTGCATAGATCAGCAGCGTTTCGGCATAACGGATGATGAAGAGATCGAGGGTGGATTGATTGGCGACCCACTGGATGGGGTCCGGGCTTTTGTATTTAGCGCTGGCGTAGCCGGTAGTTACGGCGGGGATGCGGGGTAGGGTAACCTTGTCAGCCGAACCGTCTGCGTTCTGCGTCACAACGTAATCGCGCGTTACGATCAGTTGGGTGTATCGCGGGTCGCGGTTGGTGCGCTCTTTCTCGGGGGTATCGTCTCCCTGGTACCGGGTGCTCAGGCTAATGGGCAGCCCGTCGTCGCAAAGGATGGATTCCACGAAGTCTTTGCTGAAGCTGGGCCAACGGTCACTGATCTGACGGGTCGTGTTATGCATCGACTGGTCCTTCACGAATCTCCTGCCCATATCGCTTCCTTATTGCCGCGCAGCTCTTCCTGGATGAACAGGTTTACGTAATCTTTGCGGGCGTCCCGGTCGTGTAAATCGCGTAGTTGCCGCTATTGATGACTGCCTCGGCTGCGGTAACGGCTTCGCGGAGCCAGGCATCGGCGCCCGCCTGGCCGCGGTATTTCCGGTATGTGCCTTCCCAGAGGCAGATACGGGCTTTCATAGCATTGGCGATATCCTTGTTGATACGGTCCTGCTCGGCGCTGGCAGGCACGGGCAGATTGGCAACTGCATAGTTCAGGTCTTTCAGCACGGTATCCATCACGGTCGCGCGGGGCGTCCGGGGCGAAGAGCTCGGGAGAGTTTTCGGTCAGGTCTTTCCCGAACCAGGTTACATCACCGAACTGCACTACTTTACGCCACCAGAGAAATGCGCGGAAGAAGCGGACTTCTCCTGCATACTTCGCTTTTACTTCGGCGGAAGCCTCCGCCCGTTCGTACCGGGCAAGGAAGTAATTTGCCTCGCGCTCGTTGTTCCACGTCCAGCCGCCGTCAGTATTGGGAACGGTGTATTGGCCGGCGAGGAAGGCATTGCGGTTGCGGGGAACGAAGTTATCCGATCCTTCATCTCCGGTGTGCCCCTGGTATGGAACGAGGTCATAGAACCGGTTGGCGTATATCTTCAGGTCATTTTCATTCTTGAAATAAGTGGCGTCGCTGAGGCGAACCTGCGGAAGCCTGTCCAGCAGATCCTTTTTGCATGCTGTGCCGAATGCGAGGGCCAGCATGGCGGTAGATATGATGAGTGTTCTTTTCATTACTTACTGTTTTTTGATCAACGAATTCATACACGATTACAGGCCGAGTTGCAGGCCGAAGGAGATGGTGCGGCTGAGCGGATAGCTTTGCGCGCCCAGCAGTTCGGGGTCGAACGCTTTGTGCATTTTGGTGATGGTGAACAGGTTCTGACCGGTCGCGAATACCCGCAGGCGTTTGATCTTTGCCACGCGCAGCCATTCTTCGGGCAGGGTGTAGCCCAGCGTAAGTTGTTTCAGGCGTGCGTAAGCTGCGTTCTGCAGGTATTTCGATTGCGCCTGGAAGTTGCCGCCGCCTTCGAAACGCAGGCGGGGATAATAGGCGTTGGTGTTATCGGGTCTCCAGTAATCGGTATGGTATTCCATGGGCACGTCCCACTCGCTATTAAAGCCCCAGAAGTAGTTGCCGCCGGGCATCCAGTCGCGTTTACCTACGCCCTGGAAGAATGCGGTCAGGTCGAAGCCTTTGTATTCTACGCCAAGGTTCAGGCCGAATGTATAACGGGGAGTTGTGTTACCAATAATTTTCTGATCACCGGGGTCAGACAGGGTGCTGGCGCCACGGGTGATTTTTTTGTCGCCGTCCAGGTCCGCATAGCGTATATCGCCTGCCAGCCATTTGCCAGCCCAGATCTGGGACTGGTCAGCCGCCGCGGCTTCTTCGTTGCTGCCAAAAATCCATCTGTCTGGAAGCCCCAGATCTCATTCCATTTCTTACCCACATAGTTCTGGCTGATATTCCCTGTCGGGTTATTTTCAAAGCGGGTGATCTCCGCCTGGTTGTCTGCCAATACGAACGATACGTTATAACGCACATCGCTTCCGATCTTGTCTTTCCAGCTGATCGCCAGTTCCCAGCCCCTGTTCATCAGGTCTGCCGAGTTGCGTGCGGGAGAAGTGGTGCCCAATAAAGCGGGCAGCAGGCGGCCGGCTGTGATCATGTCCGTCGTTTTGCGGCGGTAGATATCAAAGCCGAGTGTCAGCCTGTCTTGCAGGGAGGTAACGTCCAGGCCAAAGTTCAGCGTCGTTACTTTCTCCCAGGTGAAGTCTTCGCTCACCAGTGCGGGTGCGCCAACGATCACGCCAGGGTTGTTGCCGAACAGGTAAGGCGTGGTGCCGGTAGGCATAAAGGTGATGTACGGATAAGGGTTATCGCTCAGCTGGTTGGGCAGCATGCCGTAAGAAGCACGGAGCTTCAGGTCGTTCACCCAGGACTTAGCCCCTGCAAAGAAGTTCTCTTCGGATACGCGCCATGCGGCGGATACGGACGGTGAGAACACATTTCTCTCGCCTTTGGCATACCGGGAAGTACCATCGTAACGGCCGGTGAGCTGCAGGAGGTATTTTTCTTTGTAATCGTAATTGGCACGGAAGAACCCGCCGCGTACGGCCCATTCGGAAAGCCGGTTAGATACAGACTGCGAAGTAGCGGTGGGATCGTTATTCGGCGTAAGGCTTTCCATGGTGGGGTCCAGCAGGTTGCGGCCCGTGGCGCTGAAGGTAAGGTTCTGCTTCAGTTCTTCGTTATAACCCGCCATCAGTTTCAGGTTATGGTTACGGGCGAAGGTGGTGAAGTACTCCGTATAAAGATTGATGGCGTGGTAACCATCGTTGGCGGCGGTACGGATGAGGCGGTCGGGGTTGGTCCAGGATAGGTCCCGATCAGCCTGCCGTCTACACCGTATTCTTTAAACGCTTTGTAGTGCATGCTCCTGCCGAGCCCGTAGTTGTTCCAGGTCAGGTCGCCGATGATGCGCAGGTTGCGCAGCAGCTTGATGGTGAAGCCACCGGTCAGCCAGATATCGGTCCTATTCTCTTTTACTCTTCCATTCTCCGCCATCAGGGCAAAAGGATTGGTAAAGCTCCCTGCCCTGCCCAGTTGCCGTCGGGATGTTTGACCGGCATAATGGGGCGAAGGTCGCTGGAGATGAATGCAAAGTCATTCACCTGGTCCTGCGCGAACTGGGTGGCGTTGGGGGTATTGTAATCGGAGCGGTTCAGCGCCGCTTTGAAGTTCAGGTCGAGCCAGGAAGTAGCTTCCGCGTTCAGGCGAAGCGATGCGTTGTAGCGGTTATAGCGCTGGTCGGCCGCTTTGATCAGGCCGTCCTGTTTGAGGTAGCCGAGGCTGGCCACGTAAGATATTTTCCCGGAGCCGCCGCTGAGGGAGAAGGAGTTATCCCACATGGGCGCCCATCCCGGGTACAGCTCATCCAGCCAGTTGGTATTGCCTACGTAACGGTATTTGTTGGGATTGTTGGGATCCACATATACCGGGGAGGTGTTCATGGGATCTTTATAATATGCCGCCGCGCGGATGGAGTCTTCTGCGGTAAAGGGCTCAGACGAAGTTCTGCCACCGTCGGCGCCGGTCCTGTCGGCCTCGCGGAACATGCGGATATAATCAACGGAGTTGATGTATTTCGGCAGGTAGGTAGGCTTATTGAAGGAATAGGTGCTGTTAAACGAAACCCGCATAGGCTGGTGCTTATTGGGATTCTTGGTCGTGATGAGGATCACGCCGTTGGCGGCGCGGGAACCATAGATCGCGGCGGAGCCTGCATCTTTCAGCACGGTTACGCTCTGTACATCTGCCGGGTTGATGAGGTTGGGGTCCATCACCACGCCGTCTACCAATACAAGCGGCGCATCGTTGCCGTTGTTGATAGAACCAGTACCGCGGATATTAAAAGTAGCACCGCGGCCGGGGGCGCCGTTGTTCATGTTCACGTTCAGGTTGGGGACAACGCCCTGGAGCCCCGGGCCAGGTTTACCAGCGGACGGCTTTCCAGCACTTCGCCACCCACGGAGGCCACCGCCCCGGTAAGGTTCCCTTTCTTCTGGGTGCCATATCCTACTACGAGCACTTCCTGCAGGCCCGCCACATCGGCTTCCATGACGATGTTGAATTCGTCTTTCCCGCAACAGGTATCTCCTGCTTTTTGAAGCCCATCATGCTGATCACCAGTACGTCTTCATTATTGGCATCGATCTCGAAGCGGCCTTCCACATCGCTGGCTACGCCCTTGGTCGTGCCTTTGATGACGATGGTGGCGCCCGGAACGGACCGCCCTTGTTATCCGTCAGCCGCCCTTTCACCCGCTTGAACTGGCTTTTGTCAATATCGTTGCCGAGTACTACTAACCTGTCGTCCATCACGCGGTAGCGCATGCCGTCGGCAAGTAACTGGCGCATAATGTCGGGCAGGGTGCCGTTAGAGACATTGAGGGTCACGGGCGGGAGCTTGCGCAGCTCGTCGCTGTTATAGAAGAAACGGTACGACGTTTTCAGTTCGATCATGGCAAGCACCTGGCTTACCGGCAGCTTGTCGGCCTGCACGCTGATACGTTTTTGCGAATAGACGCCGGCATGTACCTGCAAAAAGAGGCAGGTCAGCACAAAACTCATCTTCATGATCAGCAATAGTTGATACAACCGCCCATTGGCAGTGTGTTTTGTAAATAATTTCATAGATTTGATTGTTAAGTCCAGGCAATAGGAAATCCGTTGAAATCCAAACCAGACGGATTTCCTGCATACTTATCGGACGGGGAACGTTGGCGCGTTTCCCGTTTTTGTTTCCTGATGTTTACGTCAGGATGCGTATCGTGTGGAATGAGGCAGACTGTGCATTGTAATCAGTTTAAGTTAGTAAATGATGATTTTGGCCGTGGTGACTTTGTATCTGATCGGTTTTATCGTTGTGAGAATTTCCAGTATTTGTGTCAGTGGCTCATTTTCAACGCTCCCGGTGAACCGGGTCTGTCTGAGCGCTTCGCTTTGAATCTCTACTTCCACATTGTACCAGCGTTCCAGTCGCCGGGCCAGGACTTCGAGGGGCTCGTCGTTGAACACGAGCCGGTTCTCTACCCAGGCGCCGGCGGTAAGGGAGCTGTCGCGGCTGTCTGTATCCGCCGCCGTCAGTGCGACCGCAGGCTGTGCCGGCGTGGCTGGTTGGGCAGACGGGACGGTTGCCACTGGCACTGTGATGTTATTCACCGCCAGTTTTTGCCGGGGCGACAGCAGGTAGCTTTTCCCTTCTTTTTCACCTTCACTTCTACCTTGCCCGAGATAAGGGTGGTTTCTGTTTTGGTATCGGAGTCGTATGCCTGGAGGTTGAATTCCGTTCCCAGTACGCGGACTTCCACTGCGTTGGTGGTTACAATAAATGGATGCTCGGCGTTTTGCGCCACTTTAAAATATCCTTCGCCGTTCAGGCGCACTTCGCGTACGCCATTACGGAAACCTTCCGTGTAAGAGGGAGCTGCCGGCGTTGAGGATCACCTCGGTGCCATCCGGCAGGGTGAGCTTCGATTTGCTGCCTTTGCGCGTCTGCACGGTACTCCAGCCTTTATCCTCTTTAGATGCCTGGCCGCTCCATACCCAGATGCCGGCGCATATGGCGGCGGCAAGGGGCATTGCTGCCAGCCACAACCTGCGGCGGCGGGGCGGTTCCGGGTAGGCCGCGTATTCGGTGGCGTCGGGGATAGCTTCCCCTGCAGCGGCGAAAATCCGGCCGAGGAGCTCATCCTTGCGCTCGTCCTGCGTTTCTTTGCTCCGGAACTGCAGCGATCCCAATATCTCTGATTGCCGGGCTTCGTCAGGAAACTGCTTCTTCAATATCTCCAGCTCCAGCCGCTCTTTGTCGGTAAGGCGGCCAGACAGTTCCCTGCCAAATAATTCCCATAGCTTTTGTTCTTGTTCCATGCTGGAAAAATCAGGTGGTTATATAGTTAGACAAATTCCGGCCGTCCAGTTAAAGGCGGCGAAAATATTTTTAACATTTATTTTATTTCCGGGCCAGGGGAGGCGAAACGGCTTGCGCAGGTCGATGGCGGAGCCGAGTTTCTTCAGTGCGATGGTGATCTGGGCGTTTACTGTGTTGACGGAAATGTCCAACACTTCGGCTACTTCCCGGTAAGAAAGGCCATCTTCTTTCACCAGTTTAAAGATAAGGCGGCAACGCAGGGGCAAATCATTGACGGCCTGTTCGATCTGGCGGAGATTTTCCCGGCTGATGAGGGTTTCTTCGGGATTAACCACGCAGGGCATGAGCCTGGTCTCCTGGTCTTCGAGGGGTTCGTGCGGGAAGATGGAACGGGACTGGTGATTGAGGGCGGTATTGCGGACGGCGGTGTACAGGTAGGTCTGGAAATACCGGATGTCCGGCAGGCGTTCGCGGTGCTGCCAGAGTTTGACGAACACATCGGCCACTACTTCTTCCGCTTCCTCGCGCGACCGGAGGAGGGCGGCGGCGAAATAAACCAGGCGGTCGCAATAATGGGAAAAGAGCTGGCCGAAAGCCAACTGGTCACTGTTCTTCGCAATTCGTTCCAACAACTGCTCCATCCGCGGAATTTAGATAACGTAGATATGCAAGTTACGGACAGGTCAACGCATTCATAATATGATTTTCACATTGAAATCCTGTTTTTTAACCTTCCTGCCTGGTGAACGCCGCGATCTTGTCGCCGTTCTTCCAGAGCTCGGCGGTGCTAGGAGAGGTCAGGTGCAGGAGGAAGGTGACGCCGGGCTGGTTGGCCGGTTTGAAATTCCAGCAATCGGACCCGGCGGAGATGAACTTCGCGAACTGGTTCTGGTGAACGATCTCGTATTTGAGGTAAAAGCCTTCAATAGTGAATTTATACGATTCTCCCGGCTTGCCGCCCGTTTCCAGGTATACACCTGGCTGAAAGCCGGTGGTGTTCGGGCCGCGGTTGGGGATCACGTTGGTATAGGAGGCAACTTCTGCCTGGGCGCGCCAGTAAGCGGCTTTCTGCGCGTCTTTCGGGACGCTCCATCCTTTCTCGTGGAATTCCGCCAGTTGCGCGTAGTAACGCTGCAGGCTGCCGGTCCAATAGCGGAGGCCTTCCGAGTTTTCGATTGTTTTCATCCGCAGCGCATAGGCTTTGGCTGTATCCTTCGGGAAACCAAAGTATCCTTTCAGGTGGTACCCGACGGCTTCGTCCAGGGCCGGGAGATATTCCAGCTCTACGGATTTAGCGAGGTATTGCCTGCCTTTGGCTGGATCTTCCGGCCATTTCAGGTAGTCGTATGCGCCGAGGCCCAGGTAAAGCTGGCTTAATTTATAATAAGCCATGCGGTTATTCTTGCGTACTACCAGGTCTTCCTGGGCGGCTACCCATTTGGCGGTCCATTCCTTAGCCCGGGCCTTATCTTTAGCGACGAAGATGCTGGACTTGATCGCCAGGCCTTCCATGGCTTCGATATCGCCGAGGTCGGCGGCTTTGACCCACCAGCTGATGGCGATCTCGAGGAGATCCTGGTAATATTTGAGGCCGTTGCGCTCAGCGGCGCCGGCATGGTAGGCGTCTCCGATGAGGCGGAGGGCGCGGACTTCTCCTTTCTCAGCGCGCTCGTAAAGATTTTGTTTGGCGATGCTTTCTTCGATACCGTCGCGGGCATCGTTGTATTTCTTAGCGCGGCGGGCGCGGCCTTCGGATACCATACCGGATATCCAGGAATAGGTTTCGCCGGTGAGCTGGGAGAATTCCTGTGCCAGCTGTTCGCTCCTGGCGGCGTCATAGGCTGCCTGGCTCTGGGCCGCGCGTACGCTGGCCATCGCGTCGTTATAAGCTTTATTATTGGTTGTTGAAGATGAGGCGGATGTGTTGGGCGTAGTTGAAGGGCAGCCGCCGTATTTTGCTGTTTAGGCTCGTTTGTGGCGGCGGGAGCAGCATCCTCCCGGGGCTTTCTTTTCCTGGCTTCCAGCGCCATGACGGCAGACACGGCATCTCCGCCAACCTGCCCCAGCTCGATGTTGGTAACTTCTACTTTCACCACGGAAGTCTGCCCTATAATATCATCTCCCGGAACGTTTTTAGGATGGAAATACACCGACTCCCCTACCGTCAGCGCATTGCCTACCGGAATGGTTTCGTTTTTATACCGGATGTACAGCGCAACGCTGATGTAACCATCTGACTTACCGTTACAGGCGCCGGACAATTCGGAACAGTTATACATTTTTGCCGGATAGATGCCTCCCCGGTAATAGAACCCTTTTCCCGGCTGATGGCGGATGCCGTTAAGCGTGACGAGGTATGCCTGCTTCCGGGGTCCAGTTTATAACTCAACTGCACGGCATGGAAAAAGCCGGAACCGCCCTCCATATCCCTGGGGTCGGTATTGATCACGAGCGTCTGCTGGCACCAGGCGGATGTTGCCGCTAAAATCAGTATAAGGGAAAGGTATAATTGCTTCATCAGGTCAGGTGTGTTCAGTTACCGCAAAAATCTGTCGCGGAGCCGACAAAAGAATACTCATTTCTGAGTATGCACAAGATATTGGAATTCAACCCTGCGGACGACATACATTTTACATGGTTTAATATGTGCCAGAAAATCAACACATTGCGCAAATTCCTTATAACAAATACCTGCATTTACGTGTGTAAAAGTCCCGATCCTTCGCCCCTGCGCAATCTCCAAAGTTGTTCAGTTCTTTTTCCACAGGGTGGGGTAACTTGAAATTCCTGCAGAAGGTTTGATCATTACATTTGCACACAGTTCTTGACATCGTTGTGCTGGCTTCCGAACGTTTCCGACGGGAGGAATTAAAGGGAACCGTGTGGAAATCACGGGCAGACGCGCTACTGTAAACCCCTGTAAATGCCGGTTCTTCTAACAGCCACTGTTCCGCCAAGGCGGAACGGGAAGGCCCACCCGGCAAGGGATAGCCAGGAGACCTGCCAGCACACCGGACAACGTCAAAACCTTCGCGATTCAAGGTGTTGGCTCATGGCCCCTGCTACCTTCCTTACGAGGATAACGGACCTCCGTCTCCCTTCGAATCCCGATAATAACCTGGCAACTAAACTGGTTAACCATATAAAAAAACTTGTATGAATAACGAGAATGAGATATTACTGAAGGAAAACAAAGACAGGTTCGTACTCCTGCCCATCAACTACCCCGCAATCTGGGAACAATACAAACGCCATGAAGCCAGCTTCTGGACCGCTGAAGAAATCGACCTTTCCGGAGACCTGTCCGACTGGGCCAAACTGAACGACGGCGAGCGCCACTTCATATCCCACGTACTGGCATTCTTCGCCGCATCCGACGGGATCGTGAACGAGAACCTGGCCGTAAACTTCATGAGCGAAGTACAGATCCCCGAAGCACGCTGCTTCTATGGTTTCCAGATCATGATGGAAAACATCCACTCCGAAACTTACGCCCTCCTCATCGATACTTACGTGAAAGACCCGCCGAAAAGGACCGTCTTTTCCACGCAATCGAAACCGTACCGGCCGTTAAGAAAAAAAGCCGAATGGGCCCTCCGCTGGATCGAGAACGGCACCTTCGCACAACGCCTGGTAGCATTCGCCGCCGTGGAAGGCATCTTCTTCTCCGGCTCCTTCTGCTCCATCTTCTGGCTGAAGAAACGCGGCCTCATGCCCGGACTTACCTTCTCCAACGAGCTCATCTCCCGCGACGAAGGCCTCCACTGCGAGTTCGCATGCCTCCTCTATTCTATGCTCGAAGGCAAGCTGAGCGAGAAAGAAGTGCATGAGATCATCGCAGACGCCGTGACCATCGAGAAAGAATTCATCACCGAAGCCCTCCCGCTGCGCTCATCGGGATGAACGCCGACCTCATGAAACAATATATCGAGTTCGTAGCCGACCGCTGGCTCGTGGCCCTCGGCGCCAGCAAGATCTATAATGCCACCAACCCCTTCGACTTCATGGAAATGATCTCGCTGCAGGGCAAAACCAACTTCTTCGAAAAACGCGTGGGCGACTATCAAAAAGCCGGCGTTATGGGCGAGAAAGGAACGCAAACCTTCAGCCTCGACGAAGATTTCTAATCAGCACATAACCTCGATCAAGCCATATTCAATTTTTCACCCACTAAATTCATCACACTATGTTCGTTATAAAAAGAGACGGCAGAAAAGAAACTGTCAAGTTCGACAAGATTACGGCAAGGGTAGAGAAGTGTTACGGACTCGCGCCGGAATACGTGGATTCAATAGATGTAGCGAAGAAAGTGATCCAGGGCCTGTACGACGGCGTTACCACCAGCGAGCTGGACAACCTCGCCGCCGAAACCGCAGCCTCCTGACGACCAAACATCCGGACTATGCGCAGCTCGCTTCCCGCATCGCGGTGAGCAACCTGCATAAAAATACACTCAAGTCGTTCTCCAAAACGATGAAGAAACTGTACGACTACGTTGACCCCAAGACCGGTAAGAACGCCGGTCTGCTGAGCGACGAGGTATGGGAAATCATCAAAAAGAACGCTGAGATCCTCGACTCTACCATTATTTACGACCGCGACTTCGCGTTCGACTATTTCGGCTTTAAAACCCTGGAGCGCTCTTACCTCCTGAAGGTGGACGGCAAGATCGCCGAGCGCCCCAGCATATGTTCATGCGTGTAGCGGTTGGTATCCATAAAGAAGACATCGACTCCGCCATCAAGACCTACGAACTGATGAGCGAGCGCTGGTTCACACATGCTACCCCTACCCTGTTCAACGCTGGTACGCCCAAACCGCAGATGAGCTCCTGCTTCCTGCTGACCATGAAGGGCGACAGCATCGACGGTATCTACGACACCCTGAAGCAAACCGCCAAGATCTCCCAGAGCGCAGGCGGCATCGGCCTCAGCATCCATAACATCCGTGCTACCGGCTCCTATATCAGCGGTACCAACGGTACTTCCAACGGCATCATCCCCATGCTGCGCGTGTTTAACGACACCGCCCGCTATGTAGACCAGGGCGGCGGCAAGCGCAAAGGCGCATTCGCCATTTACCTGGAGCCCTGGCATGCAGACGTGTTCGAGTTCCTCGATCTCCGCAAGAACCACGGTAAAGAAGAAATGCGCGCCCGCGACCTCTTCTATGCACTGTGGATGCCCGACCTGTTCATGCAGCGTGTAGAAGAAAACGGCGACTGGAGCCTCTTCTGTCCCCACGAAGCACCCGGACTGGCCGACTGCTGGGGCGATGAGTTTAAAGCTTTGTATGAAAAATATGAATCAGAGAACCGCGCACGTAAAACCGTAAAGGCGCAGGACCTCTGGTTCGCCATCCTGGATGCGCAGATCGAAACCGGTACCCCCTACCTGCTGTATAAAGACTCCGCTAACCGCAAGTCTAACCAGCAGAACCTGGCACCATCAAATCCTCCAACCTCTGCACCGAGATCATCGAGTACACTGCGGAAGATGAAGTAGCCGTGTGCAACCTCGCCTCCCTCGCGCGCCCCGTTTCGTGATCGACGGCAAGTTTGACCACAAGCGTCTCTATGATGTTACTTATCAGGCTACTATTAACCTGAACAGGATCATAGATCAGAACTACTACCCGGTAGACGAAGCCCGCAACTCCAACCTCCGCCACCGCCCTATCGGTCTTGGCGTTCAGGGCCTGGCAGATGCGTTCTTCCTCCTCCGCTACCCCTTCGAAAGCGAGCAGGCGCAGCAGCTGAACAAAGATATCTTCGAAACGATCTACTTTGCTTCGCTGACCGCTTCCAAAGACCTCGCCATCACCGAAGGCAAATATGCTTCCTACGAAGGATCGCCTGTTTCCAAAGGCATCCTGCAGTATGATATGTGGGGCGTTCAGCCGTCTGACCGTTGGGATTGGACCGGCCTGAAAGCTGAGATCAAAAAGCATGGCGTTCGTAACTCCCTGCTGCTGGCTCCCATGCCTACCGCTTCCACTTCCCAGATCCTGGGCAATAACGAGTGTTTTGAGCCGTATACGTCCAACATCTACACCCGCCGCGTATTGAGCGGTGAGTTCGTAGTGGTGAACAAGCACCTGCTGAAAGACCTCGTAGAGCTTGGCCTGTGGGATAATGACATGAAGACCAAGATCATCGCGGCTAACGGTTCTATCCAGAACATCCCCGAGATCCCGTCTGGTATCAAGGAACTGTACAAAACGGTTTGGGAGATCAAACAACGTACGATCATCGACATGGCGGCAGACCGCGGCGCATTCATTTGCCAGTCGCAATCGCTGAACCTGTTCGTGGACAAACCGACCGCTTCCAAACTGACCTCCATGCACTTCTACGCCTGGAAGAAAGGTCTCAAGACCGGTATGTACTACCTCCGCACGCAGGCTGCAGCCCAGGCTGTTCAGTTTACGGTGGAAAACAGGGCGGCCAGAATATGGTGCCCGTGGTACCTGCGGAAGGCGCGGAAATGGAAATCGTGGAAGGAGCCGTTTGCACCATGGAAGAAGGCTGTGTAACCTGCAGCGCATAATCCGGTTATTCATTGCAGATAATAAAAACGAGGCCCGGGAGCGAAAGCTTCCGGGCTTTTCTTTCCTGATCAGTTCAACTGCCGCCTTTACTGCTTGTCCCCGGATTTGTAATTCTATACGCTCCTTCCGTCAGCTCGCAGGCAGCTGCTATACCACCTCCGCCGGAACGCATAATTTTCAGGTCGCCAAACATTCAGCCATTATGTTACCTGAAAACTTACGCGGACTGGGCAGTCTCCAGATCATGAAGACGCTCTATCAAGGCGTCCGCAGTACGCACCCCTCCCTTGTAAAGTGGATAGAAACCGATTTTGCTTCAGACGAGATCGAGAACGAATTTGTGATGGACATGATCCTTCACTCCCTGCAATTCCTGGAAGAAGCGCTCGTGCTCTCGCGCGACGAATCCCTGCTGCGCCAGAGCGAGCCCGATATCCGGGCCAGCCTGTCTGACATGGATATGATCACCCATTGGGTGCAGGATATCGGCGCCACCCGCAACCTCCACCGTTCGGGGCGGCTATCAAATCTATCCAGTGCCTATATAAGACCATTGCGGCGTATTATTTCGAGTCTACGGGCCGGTTCCCGGAAGATATCGCCGGCACGGCATTACTGGCCGCATTCGCCGGCAGCGGGCTGGTAGATGAGAAGACCGCGGCTAATATTACAGAACTCTTCGTGGACCGGGGTAAAGTAACGGCTAAGGATTGGGAGGAATGGGATGAGATCACCCGGGATGAAGGGATCGATGGGATATTTAATGCCTATGTGTCCGAGCAGGTGAAGAAGGCGGGGATACATGCATATTGAATATCAGTCGCAGGCAAAACATTGCCCGCGACTGAAATGGATTCTACTTACTTGATTCCTTCTGCATCATCATATTCAACTTTTCCAATTTCATTTCCAGTTCCGCCAATCGCGCTGCTGCGGATTTTGCGGCTTCGTCCTGCCTGATGATATATAAGGTCAGCTCTTCTACCTTCTGCAGCAGTTTGCGGTTCATTTCGCCCAGGTCTTGTCCATCCCGGGATATATCGGCTGCGGTGGGGATTTCAGGAAGATGTTTGTATTCGCGGATATATGCGGCCAGTTCAGAGAGTGGCTGCAGGTGGTATTCCGGTTCAAAGACAAAGTCGGGCCAGGCGGATTGTTGCTTCACCACCACCTTGGTAAAAAGCCCGCTGCCGGCGACGGCGAGTTTATGGCCGTGGGTGACACCGGTGCCGATTCCCATGGAGCCGTCAGCTTTAACGACGGCAAGATTTATCCCCATAGAGTTGATGGCTAGCACATTGGCGTTGTTTACACGGGTATTGGTTTTGGTGCGGCCGTCCAGTATAACAGCGGCTTCGTATGAACCTGGCGAAGTAACGTCTTCCGACTCGCCCACCAGGTATAAACCGAAGGTATGACCGGGATTATGCCCACGGCCTTTAATATATGGAAGGTAAAGTCCTGTCGAATTCGTCCCGTTGCCGATTTCCAGGGATGCATTTTCAACGGCAACATTACCGTATGTAAAAAATGCGTGCCGGCCACTGGAAGCATGTACATGCAGTTTGCCGGACGGCATATGTGTGCCTAAACCTAAGGACCCATCGGCCTTCATGGCTGCGAGGTTAACGCCCATATTATTAATGGCCAATACATTGTTTTGCGTGAGAGCGGTTCCCGATTTGGAGCGGCCGTCTAATATCACTGCGGCGTCTGTGGCATAAGGAGGTGTAATATCCTCACCTTCTCCAACCATCAGCAAGCCATACCCCTGTTTGCTGCATTGGAGCGTCCCTTGATTTGTGGTACAAAGATACCGGCATCGTTTGAGGGGTTCGAAAACTGAACATAGGCGTCTGTAGCCGGAACTCCCGATTGCGTAACGAGGAAATAGGGTTTATTCGCAGCCTGAATGCCCTGCACATGAAATCTGCCGAGGGGAGCCGGGGTACCTACACCTACCAGCCCATCTTCGTTAAGCCGCATCACTTCCGTGATACTGCCGCTATTGGTGGAATTATATACCATAAATTTCATGGCACTAAACCGGTTGCCCGCTACGATACGTTCGGTTTCGATCCGTCCTACTTCCGTTCCAGCCAAGTCGAATTTGATGCCTCCAACGGGGCCCAATACATCACTGGTGCGGGTAAACTTAAGGTAGGAGGTTGCCGGGTCCCGGATTTCGAAACGTTCAGCGGGCGTAGTGGAGATACCGATGCCGGCGGACCCGGTGGGGGCCATTGATTGGTTTGGGCATGGGCAGATAGGCTGACACATGCAGCTATCCGGTAAGGGTTAGGGATCTTAGTCTCATAATTAGCTATTGTAGTTGTATATTATCATAAAGTAACATAAAAACCTTCAGGGAGTGCGTAATAACTCTCCATTTTTTGAATTGGCAATCGGTAATGTCACGAAATAATGCAGCATTATACCGGGAAGGATGTCAGGAATTGTATGGTGTTTATGTAGGAGTATCATGCAGACGAAGGGCAGACGAAGGGCAGACGAAGGGCAGACGAAGGGCAGACGAGCGGCAGACGTGACGCTTGTAACCTGCCTGTTTCCCTATATCAAGACAAGGTTTAAACCGAAGCCCCAATGACCCAAAATGACCCAAATGACCCAAATCGACCCAAATATGCCCAAATCGGAACTTTTGGACCCTAAAAGCCGCAAAAGCGCAAAAACCGCAAAAAGCGCAGCGATTTTTGGTGAGGATTCCGTATCTTATTACATTGAATCACAAGGCGCAATAGACCCCAATAGGACCTCTGCGCATATTTTTAAAACCAAAAACAATCTTATGGCAAGCAATGCCCAAAGCGGCCTCCTGCAAATGCTGGGGCCAACGCAAAACATGAGTATTTACCGGAAAAGAAATGGTGAATACGGATTAAGAAGAAAAGGTGGTCCTACGGCGAAGAGATTTGCCAAAGACCCTAATTATGCACAGGCAAGGATCAACACCAGCGAATTTGGCCAGGCTGCCAAAGGTAGCGCATTGATCCGGCGGGCCTTCCGTACCATGATGCCAAAGGTCGCGAATGATGAGCTGCATAGCCGGCTCACCAAGGTCTGTAAAGAAGTGATCAACTCGGACTCGGATCATCCCAGGGGCAGCCGCATGCTCATGAACGGAGACCTCTCCCTGCTGAATAACTTCAACTTCAGCACCGAAGGCAGGTTTGGGCTCATCGTCAGGTTACCGCTCCGGCATACTGTTGACCGTTCCGCCGGGACAGTGCGTGTTAGTTTGCCCGCCTTTGCTCCGGCCGATATGATCCGGTTCCCGAAGCATGCCTCGCATGCCCGGTTGAAATTGGGCGTAGCCATGATGAACTTTGATAAAGAAACGTTTACGTTTGAATCTGCCTGCTCCTCTCCTGTTCAAAAGTGCAGGAAACTCATCAAACTGGAAGATCTTACGGTACAAATACCTGCCGGGACGAGCGAGCCGCTGTTCATAGCGATGGCGATAGAGTTTATGATGTTAGAGAAAGGGACTTTCATCCCGGTATTGAACAGCCAGTACAACCTGATGCAGCTGACGGGTATAGACGTAGCATCAACCGCCTTAGCAGAACAAAGTCTGCCACAGGAGGAAGTAGTGATTGCTGAAGAAGCAGTTGTGAATACGCCAATAGCAATGATCCCGGAAACACGTGTTATAAATGAGTATTCCGTAGTGCAGCATGATTGTGACTTAGCAGAGAATCAACTCGTGGAAGACACGCAACGACGAACAAGCATTAGGGAATGGGAGGCACCGGTTCAGCATCTGGAACATGGTCCCAGCCGCGACGGTAGCGGGGAAACCAAGTCTGTAACCGTAACGGTAGTACGGCAACCCGGTAAACCGCCGGCCGGCCGCACCGGAATATCCGGAACACGTCACCAACTTTTCACAACTGGCATGCGAAAAAAGGTAGAATAGGTACTAAAAACAATTTCGTTGCACAACGGGAAGTTGATATAGCGGAGTGTGTTGCCGGCGATGCAGGACATTTTTCCGGCTAAGTATCGCGGTAAATTTTAAACCACTTCCAGTTCAAACGCCTCTCCGATAATGAATGAATCTCCCAGGAGAAGAGCGTTGGGCTGCACCGCTGTAAGACAGGTCTACAGACTTCTGAAATGATATGCTTCATACCGGCGCGCTCCAGGCACGATATTTCAATTGATTAGGGTAAATATTGCCTTTGTATAATTTACGAGGGCGAAAAATCGTCATATTCGCCCTCGAGGCACTTTTTAAGTCACCGTATTCTAAAAGTTCGTAGCTAGAGATCGCAGGACTTGGAAAAATAAAAACTGTTGGCGGCTACTTACAGTCTTGAAGAAAAGGGGTTTTTAAAAGCGAACAAGTAAGAAATGAAAAATTGTACTTAAGCTATCGCTTACTCCTCTACTCTCTAATTCAAGTGTGTATACAAATACGCTAAGATGATCATGGATATGCAGATCACCAATACATAGATATTAGTAATCCATAGCCTTTATAATACAACCAGCTGATGATGCCATCTTGCAAAATTACAAACAAAAGCGCTGTTCGCCAGGCATACTTACCACTTAAAGCGCCGCTACCATAGATTACCCAATGTGTAAATACAGATAGTACCTGCAAAACGGCATATAGAATGACGTTTAGTATAGGGCTGGCGACATTCCAGAAGGTTTTCATGTGAAATTGAATTTAACGGAAGATCTTGTCGCTAATAACTATTTGAACTCACCCGCATCATATAATTCAAAAATTCTTTTAACACCACTGTTGATTGATAAAGTGGTGAATAGAAAATATTCAGAGTTGACCTTAGAGGATTTTGCTAAATTCAAGTGACTTATGATAACATCCTCGTAAGTAAATCCTTGCCCATACTTTTCGGCGTATTTAGTCAGCGGTAATTCAAACGCTAATGACGAAACAGTGGTACTGCCTTTATGTTTCCATCCGTCTTCATTTAAATACATGTACATGTCGACCGAAGGCGCTATCATTTCTTTTTGAGATAATGAAATTTCTGATAATGATTTTTGCGCCCATGGAATTCGCCTCCACTACAAAAACTTCCTGATCTTGTATTTGGGGAATGACCTGGCAAAGAAACTTATAGCGTACTGATTCATTTGCAGCACTTTGATCATCCGAAATATGCATGTATGCTTTGAATCCCCATATTCTATTCGCATAGTAGTGCCTGATTCTTTCGGAAGTAGCGGAATCCAATTGTGATTTCAGTGACTTAAGGGTCGCCTGATTCCAGGTTGACAGTATGAGTCCGGGGTCTGGATGTAAATTGTTATTATGCATCGAGCCCAGGAATATGCAGCACTTCAATAGGTAAAGGTGGAATGCCATAACCAGTAATTGATATAATTGCGTTCTTGGAATTATTCTATGTGCATTTCGAAGTATTTCCTATTGTTTAGGAGGTACTGCAACTCCCATTGCTTTCACCTCCTTCATCACCGCCCCCTCATCCATCGCGCCCTGGACAAACTTCCGGTACCCTTTCCCGGGATGGATAAACAATGTGGCCGGCAAGCTCCCCTTCCACTGCGCATCGATGACCGGCGCGTATTTGTTGGCATTGCTTTCTTCCATCCACCATACCTCGCCGCTCAACCCGATCTTATTCACGAAGGAATCTATCTGATGAGGATAGGCTTCATCCAGGTCCAGGCTCAGGTAAATAAACTTAACGTTGGGATATTGTTTGGACGCTTTCTCGAAGTATGGGAGCTCCTCCACGCAGGGCGCGCACCAGGTGGCCCATAGGTTCACCACCACGGGCGAGTCTGCGCGGGATAGCCGCGCCTCCAGTTCCGCAGGGGATACGCGGGTGACGGCCGTCGCCATCCAAAGGCTCCATATGAGAAAGCAGGCACTCATAGTTCTTCAATGGGGAATCCCCAGTCCGCCAGCAAGCTGGTACGCCTGGCTTCAGGGAGCGAAGGCGAATTGTATTGTCCTGCCGCATCTTTCTGACGCATGGCTTCGTAAATGCTCACCGCGGCGGCAACGGAGATATTCAGGGACTTGATGATGCCCATCATTGGGATCACGAAATTACCATCCGCCACTTTCCGCAAGTCTTCGCTCACACCGGTTTGCTCGTTGCCGAATACCAGCGCCACGGACCCCGTGAAGTCGATGTCGTACAAACTTTTTGCGCCATCGGCTAAATGGGTGGTATAGATCTTATCATAACGGGAACGGAGGGCTTTCACCAGCTCCGCCGCGTCATCGTATTCATGCACCGAAAGCCACTGGATGGCGCTCGACGAGCTCTTAACGCCCCATTTCTTATGGCGGGGCAATTTGGTGGTGAGGAGGTATATATCCTGGATCCCCACGGCGTCGCAGGTGCGCAGGACTGCCGATACGTTATGGGGTCTTCTACGTTCTCCAGGACCATCGCGAGGTTGGCCTGACGTTTGTTAATTGTTGATAAAAGCCTTTCTTTCCGTTCCGGTGTCATGCCGTTGTATATATTTGTGTCAAAAATAACGAATTTACGACCGATATGATCTTAACGAATAATTGCCAACGTTTAAACATCAACAACATCATCCTATGAAACTCAAGAAGATACTGAAAGGTATCGGCATAGGGCTCCTCATCCTCATCGGGCTCCTCATCGCCATTCCTTACCTGTTCAAAGGCCAGATCATGTCGAAGATCAAAGCCGGGCTGAATGAAAGCCTCAACGCCAAGGTGGATTTCAAAGACGTGAATATCAGCCTCTTCCGCCGCTTCCCGCGGCTGGCCGTAGCCCTTGAAGATTTCCACATCACCGGTGTGAACCACTTCGAAGGCGATACCCTGGTGGCCGTTCGCCGCCTGGATCTGGCCCTCAACCTCATGAGCGTCATTAAAGGCGAAAAGATCGACATCCAGAACATTTCCGTTCAGCAGCCGCGCATCTACGCCGTGGTGGATGAAGAAGGCCGCCCGAACTGGGACATCGTGAAGCCCGACACCGACACGGCCAGCGCCTCGCCCGCGGATACCTCCTCCAGCGAGTTCTCCTTCAGCCTCCGCCAATACAGTATCGAAGACGCCACCATCAAATACGACGACCTCCAGGGCCATATGCACCTGGCCATCGCCGGCCTCAACCATAAAGGGAAAGGCGATTTCACGCAAGACAACTTCGTGCTTTCCACTTCCACCAACGCAGCGAAAATGAGCTTCGCACAAGGGTTCATCCCCTACCTGCTCGACGCTAAGGTGGAAATCCTCGCAGACGTTCAGATCGATAACAAGGCCGGCAAGTATTCCTTCAAAACCGATAACATCGCCGTCAACAACCTGAAGCTCAGCACCGAAGGTTTCTTCCAGCTGGTGAACGACAGCTCCTATAACATGGACATCCGCTTCCAGGCGCCCAGTACGGATTTCAAGGATATCCTATCGCTCGTGCCGGCAGTTTACAGCCAGGATTTTGCCAGTATCAAGACGTCTGGCGCCGCTACCCTCAGCGGCTTCGTAAAGGCGGCTATTCCCGCAACAGATGCCCGCCTACGAAGTGCACCTCGGCGTGAAGAACGGCTTCTTCCAGTACCCCGACCTGCCCAAGCCAGTGAAGAATATCAACCTCGCCGTGAACGTCACCAACCCGGACGGCGTTCCCGACCATACCATCGTGGACGTACCGCAGGCGCACCTCGAAATGGATGACAGCCCGGTAGACTTCCGCCTCATGATCAAAACGCCCGTTTCCGACCTCTGGCTCGATGCCGCCGCCAAAGGCCGACTCGACCTCGCCAAGGTTAGCCAGATCGTGAAGTTCGAGAAAGGCACCCAGCTCGCCGGCCTCCTAGATGCCGACCTGCAGGCACGCGGCTATATGAGCGCCATCGAACGTGAACAATATGAATCCTTCCACGCTGCCGGCAAAATCTCCGTTGCAGACCTCGCCTACAAAAGCAAAGACTACCCGGACGGCGTGAACGTATCCTCCATGCTCATGACCTTCAACCCGAAGAACGTGACCGTGTCGGACTTCAAAGGACAATACCTGGCACCAACTTCTCCGCCAACGGCGAAGTGAACAACCTCCTCGCCTACCTGTTCCGCAACAGCGCGCTTAACGGCCGCCTCGCCCTGCAGGCAGACCAGATCAACCTGAACAAATGGATGGGCACGCCTGAAGCGACCGATGCCGGCAAACCGGCAGACACCGCATCCGGCGAACCTTTCGCGGTTCCCAACAACCTGGACTTCACGCTGCAGGCACAGGCAGGAAAAGTACTGTACGACAACCTCGCCCTGAACAACCTCAACGGCACCCTGCTGGTGCGCGACGAAGCCGTGATCATGAAAGACATCAAAGCTAACGCGCTCCAGGGCACCATGGAAATCGACGGCTCCTATTCCACCAAAAACGATAAAGACCACCCGGATATCAATATCTCCTACGATGTGAAGGAACTCGACGTACAGGAAACGTTCAAGACCTTCAACACCGTTCAGAAACTCATGCCCATCGCGCAATTCCTCAGCGGAAAAATGAGCAGCCAGATGACCATGACGGGCAAGCTCGGCAAAGACATGAGCCCGCAGCTCAATACGCTTTCCGGCGACGGGAACCTGCTCCTGATCCAGGGCTTCCTGAAGAAGTTCGCGCCAATGGACCAACTGGCCAATCAGCTGAACGTTTCGGCATTGAAAGATATTTCCATCCGTGATATCAAGAACTACTTTGCATTCCAGAACGGGCGCATGACCGTAAATCCCTTCCGCGTGAAAATGAATAACTTCAACATGCTCATCGGCGGCTCCACGGCTTCGATCAAACGATGGATTACACCATGCAACTCGCCCTGCCCCGCGCCTTGCTGGGCACGCAGGCCACAAGCCTTGTCAACAACCTCGTGAAACAGGCCAACACCAAAGGCATTCCCGTGAACGTCGGCGATACCGTGTATCTCAATGTATTGCTGGGCGGCAATATGCTGAAGCCATCCGTGAAAACCGACTTGAAAGAAGCTGCCGGTAAAGCGGCAGATAACCTGAAAGACCAGGCCACTGCCATGGTGAAGAATAAAGTGGATTCCGCTAAGCAAACCGTGAAAGATTCACTGACCCAGGTGAAAAACCAGGCGGTAAGCGCGGCCAAAGACGAGCTGAAAAAGCAGTTGCTGGGCGGAAAGGACTCCAGCGGAACAGGCGGTGGGCTCCAGGGAGCCGGCAAAGCGGCGGAGAAAACGTTGAACAATACCCTGAAAGGGTTGATCAAACGCAAAAACACCGCAGCCGATTCAACAAAGAACTAAGATGATTTGTAATAATAAGCGTGGCACAGTTTGTGCCGCGCTTTTTTATGGACAGCATTTTACAAAACCCCTTCTGTAACGCCAGCCTGCTGGCCGGACTGCTGTTCCTGTTCATGGGCCACATGATCCGGCGATATCCCCACGCAGTATGAAGGCCTGGTACGGATACCGCACGTTTTCCTCCACCATTAACCAGGACACCTGGAACGAAGGCAACCGTTACGCCGCTTATATATCGCGGTGGACGGGCTGGATATTGCTGCCATTCGGCGTGTTGATGGGACTGGTTTTCCGCCGGCAGTCCGACCTCTTCCTCTATCTCACCGTAACGCCAGTGATCGTGGGCGCCCTGCTGCTGACGGGCCTCACCGAGTGGCGCCTGTTGCAACAGTTTGATGAAGACGGCGCCCCAGAAAAAGACGGCGGGAACCAGAAGCCCGCCGTATAGTGTGTTTATTTTTTCCGCAGCACCAGCACCGCAGGCACCGGTCGCTGGCCCGTGGCGTCTGATGGTTTGATCGTATTCTGATCGTTGACGTAAAGGGCGGAAGAGCCGCCGCCATCGAGATTGAGGGCCTCCACGCAACCGAGGTCCGTAAATATCTTCGCCATCTCTTCGAAGTTCGCCCCTTCTGCCACTCCTTTATTTCTCCCTTCGATGACCATCAGCAAAATGGTTCCATCTGGCCTGTACCCGACCGCGGAACGCGGATGCAATGCAGCGATGCTTTTGCTCATGCCTTCCTGTTCGGTGGTAATGAATGGCTGGCCGTTCTGTACGAGCACAGGCCCGCCGCCTACCGCCTGCCGTACCTTCCATTTGTGCGCGCCGGCGGGCGTCCGCTTTGTGGGCTCCAGGTTCAGTGTGGGCGCATCGTAGGCATAGGGCGTTTGCTTTGCACCGATGTTATAAACCCAGGCAATATCCGGTTGGCCTTTGCGGTTGACCCCGAAAGCGCCGCGGGTTACGTAATGCTTAGTGGCGGCGCCTGGCGCGGGTTGCGGGTTAACGGCCAGCACCTTGCCGTCTTTCACGACGATATTGAGGTTGCTGTTGTCTTTAAAGGAAAAGAAAGTAGTGTTCATGATGGCCAGCGCATCCGGCCCCAGGATGCTGTCGTACTGGATAGGCGTGTATCTTTTACCCGGAAAGGCCTCTACGGTCAGCCGGAGGTCTTTCGAACCAGGAGCGATCTCCGGTAATACGCTTTGAACGGCCTGCCGGAAACAGAGTCATTCGTTTGATAGACGCGCGCGCCTTCAGGTAGGCCTTCATTGTGCTCGGCGGAGGGTTGCCAGCGCAGTTGCGCCATCGCGGCGGCGGGGAGCATGGTAAGGATAAGCAGCAGTGGTTTCATGTGTGACAAGATATAAAAACGGCCGGCTGTTGCAGCCGGCCGTTTTTTATGAAAATGTTATAACGTAGTTATGGGGCGCAATAGAAAGAGGCCGGCTGGTATCCCAGGCTTGTTGCGTAAAGGTCATATCCCACGTAATAGCGGAATGTGTTGGTACTGTTGCCGGGCGTATTGTCGTACGCCATCAGGATCATATCCGGCGTGCTGTTGCCGTTCAGGAATCCCAGTGCGATACCCGCGCCATATCCGTCCGCGCCGGCGCCGGGATAGGTGACTACGTTCGGGTTTACCGTGCCGATACCGCTGGCATTCACGTTATGAACGACGCGGTATTTGAAACTATTGATACCGGGTGCATCGTCATATGCCATGAGGAAGAATTCAGGAACCCGTTATTGTCGATATCACGGATATCAATGCCTGCGCCTTGCCCGTGGTCGCCCACGCCATTCACGATCACCGTGGGGCTCCAGCTCATGGCAAGCCCGTTACCGTTCAGGTTCCAGCCGATGATATAACGGAAGGTATTGCCGCCGGAGGGGTCATCGTAACCCATCAGCACCATGTCTTTCGCGCCATTCTGGTCTATATCGTACAATGCGATACCTGCACCGTCACCCATATTACCTACGCCGTTAATGATGTAATTCTGCGACCAGTATGCCACGTCGCCATTCGCATCGAGGCTGTAACCTACCCGGTACCTGAAAGAGTTGGCGGAAGAACCGTCGTCGTAGGCCATGAGGATAAGGTCTTTTTGCCCGTCGTAGTTGATGTCTTCCACGGCGAATCCGGCGCCATGTCCTTCATTGCCCATGCCGGTAACGATCTTGGTGGTAGTTTGTGTGGAGGAGTTACCACTGGCGCCGACATCCAGCTTCATGTAATAACGGAAAGTATTTGCCCCGGGGCATCGTCATATGCCATGAACATCAGGTCGGGATTGCCGTTGTTGTTCACATCGATGATCTTCACGTCCGCACCGTCTCCCACTACGCCCACGCCGGTATTCAGGTGCATGGAAGCGGACCAGTAGACATTTGTAAACTGCTCCGAAAAACCATAATCCTGGATGTTAGGATCCCAATACTGGACAATTGCCTTTGCCTGATAGGTAGCTCCGCAAAGAGCCGGTACGCTGATAGTAACATACGCCGCGCCGGACGGGTCGTTACCAAGGTAATATTGCGTTCCGTTGATAATGATGTACCAGGTAACGCCGGTCACCGCATAAGGAGAACAGGCATAGGCAAAAACTCAAACTGCCCCCGGCCGAAGAAACGAAACTGATAGTTGGTTCGCAGTTCTGCATTGCCGCAGCTTCGGTACTGCTCGACTTCCTGGCGATCTTTGCAGGAGGGGCGGAAGGAATTACGCGCCGCACACTGTCACCATCCCGCATTTCAATGAATACATGTTTCCCGTCTTTAATGAAGACCGGTTCAATAATTCGTGTTGAAGCGGTAGCCTGATCTTCGGGCATTTCCGATCTTTCATGCTTCGTACAAGACGCTGCCAGCAGTAAAGCAAATACCGCCCAGCAGGCGCCGGGCCTGATGTTTGTTTTCATAGTTCGCATTTTAATTGATAAAAAAGGGGTTGTCACCGGCGGGTAAGCCAGGTGAAATTATCTGTGCCTGTAAGTAAAATTTATTTGAGGACCGGTCGTGTTAACGCTGATTGAAGGGAAAAAGGAAGATAGAAAATGACGTAAGTGAAGGTGGATAGGATCAGGATGCTGCTCATTTGGATGTATTTACCAGGTGTAACAAAAACAATTACGGGTTTTCGGGATACGAATCTAGCGCCGGCAGGCAGTAAAAAAATAACACTTTTATGGAGTTACCACGCTTTCATTTCGCAGTGAACATGGTTTGAACTTCCTGCAGGTCCCGCATGTCATTATCACCGCAGAATGACCAAAGTGCCGATGCCATCCAAACCGGTTGAATGTGCATAAAAAAGCCCGGAACCAATGGTTCCGGGCTGCTATAAAGGTGTCAGATTGCCTTAGTTGGTCTTGTTCCTACCGCTGAAGATGTGCTTTTCGGCGTGGTAAGACGAGCGTACCAGCGGGCCGGCCTCCACATAATCCAATCCCATGCCGTATCCAATCTCGCGGAGCTCGGCGAACTCGTCCGGGTGAACGAATCGTACCACGGGGAGGTGTTTGGGCGTGGGCTGAAGGTACTGGCCGAGGGTTACGACGTCGCAACCGTTATCGTACAGGTCTTGCATGGCTTGTACCACTTCTTCCTTGGTTTCGCCGAGGCCGAGCATGATACCGGATTTGGTACGCATGCCGCCTTGTTTAAGCCGGCGGATCACTTCCAGGCTGCGGTGGTATTTAGCCTGGATGCGGACCTGCTTGGTGAGGCGCTCCACGGTTTCCAGGTTATGGGATACCACTTCAGGGGCGGCTTCGATGATCCGGTCCAGGTTTTCCCAGATACCCCGGAAGTCGGGGATGAGGGTTTCCATGGTAGTTTCCGGGTTGAGGGCGCGCACGGCCTTGATGGTATTGTTCCAGATGATGGAACCGCCGTCTTTCAGTTCATCACGGTCTACGGAGGTGATCACGGCGTGTTTTACCTTCATGAGGTAAATGGCTTCGGCCACGCGCTGGGGCTCATCCCAATCCACGGGTTCCGGACGGCCGGTGGCAACGGCGCAGAAACCGCAGCAGGAGCGGGTGCATACATTGCCGAGGATCATGAAGGTGGCGGTGCCGGCGCCCCAGCATTCGCCCATATTCGGACAATTGCCGCTTTCGCAGATCGTATGTAGCTTATGGGTATCGACCAGGTTTCTGACCTGCCTGTAGTTCTCTCCGATTGGCAGCTTCACGCGCAGCCAGTCGGGCTTCTTCACTCTGGGCGCAGCCGGTTCGGCGGCGATTACGGGTAATTCTTGCATCGCAAATCCTTTCTTTAATAATGTGCAAAGTTACTTATTCCAACGTTTACCTAACTGCAAACCTACATAAGCGTTGAAAAGAAGGACTTACCGTCCTGTTCTACCATGATTTGCACCTTTTTCGTATAATATTCCGCATTTACCCCTACTTCCAGGGCGGAGATCACGTCGTTGAATTTGGCCCAGTCGAACCGGAAGCCCAACTTGGCATGGAGGCCCGGGTTGAACTTGGTCTCTCCCCAGCCTTTGGAGAACCCGCCGGAGCCGTAGATGAGCTTCTTATTGAGGAAGTCGTCGTGGATTTCAGGGCTGTACTTCACCAGCTTCCGGGAATCGGGATCGCCGGCATCGTTCATCAGCTCGATGTAATAAGGCTTCATCAGGCCGGCCGACAGGCCGCCGTAGTAGATCGCGTTCACTTCCACCCCGTTCTTATTGCCTTTCCCGCCGATCAGGCGCTTCTGCCCGATGCCCAGCTTGGCCTGGTAGAAGTTATTCATCTTGCCGTATACGTAAGGCGAGGTGCTGATATAGTACCCCGCGATGGGAACGAAGGTGGAGGAGCGGTCCTGCTTCGGGTCCTTTTTCTCCGAAAACTCGAACTGGAAGAAGTTCACAGTGGTGGCCGTTTTACGGAATCCCATTTCCAGGAAGCCCGTCCACCCATCGGTATTAAGCCGGGCGCCGCCGGAAAACTCGCGGTTATAAAGGTTTTCACCTTCCTCGATCTCGCGGAAAAGGGAAATTTTCCGGAGCTTTTTCTGTTCCTTATCCGCCTTTTTGGAGGACCGGTCAGATTGGGCATGCAATGCGAGGGAGGCCAGCAGGAGGAGTAAGAGTGTGTTGAGTTTTTTCACCTTGTGCGAGATTATGTATGATTAAAACGCGGGATATCGTTTTATGTTTTATTCCTATACAAACATACAGAAATTTGTTCCCTAAAAATACGCTTATTTTACATCCGAAAACCATCCTTAAATCACATCAAAATACATCCGATATGCATACTGCTGCCATCCTTTACAACGGCGAACTAAGAACTTCAGCTACCCATCCCCGCTCCGGCTCGGTGATCGAGACCGACGCGCCGGTAGACAACAACGGCAAAGGCGAAAGGTTTTCCCCTACTGATATGGTAGCTTCCGCCCTTGGTTCCTGCATGCTCACCATCATGGGCATCAAAGCGCGCGACAAAGGCTGGAACATCGAAGGCACCGAGGTAAGCATCGACAAGATCATGGGTACCGATCCCCGCCGCATCACCGGCGTGAAGGTAGTGATCTCCGTTCCTGCTACCGCCGGCCTGGACGATACCGCCCGCAAGATCCTGGAAAACGCGGCCCTCACCTGCCCCGTTGCCAAGAGCCTGCACCCGGATATCCAGCAAGACGTAACCTTCAACTGGTAACCCTACAACGGGCTACCGCTCCGGCAGGTTACATTCCCGCCGAAACGATATCTATGGCAGCAGCCTCCCGGCGGGGAGGCTGCTGCTTTACCAGAGGGGCTCATCCTCATCAGTACCGTTCCAGTCTGTCCAGGCTTCCTCGCCCAGTTCCATGGGCGGCCAGCTGTCTTCGCCGAGCAGTCCCTTCCCGATGGCGCATTCCAGGCATTTCTTCTCCTCACAATATTGCTGCCGGAGCTCCAGCAGCCCCTGCGACTCCGCAGCCGTGCGGGCCATGACGCCTTCACGGCCCCAGGCCCGCAACACGCGGTTATTTTCCGGCCCCAGCGCCTCCCATAGCGCAATGCCCCTCCGCCGGAGGGCGTCGCTGCGCAGGTACATGCCATAGGCGTGGTACAGGGCGCCACGGCGTTGACGAGCATCAGCCTGACCGCATCCCGGCCCATGGCCGCCGTGCGGACGGAAGGCACATCGAACCGGTAATGATGCTCCCAGTAGGGCGAGGGGCGGACGGTGAGCAGGGACTCCAGGGCTTCGGGGCTTTCATGATCCAGCAGCGACGAGAACAGGTGCGGCTCCTTGTGAAGCAGGGCGGCCAGGCAGGCCAGGCGCATGGTGGGGAAAGAAGTGGGCCGCATCCGGAGCCATTGCCAGTTATGGGATGCGATAGGCGCCAGGCGGTACTTATGCCGGAGGAAGCGGTATTCATCTGCCAGCCGGCGTGTGTAGGGGTCTTTCGGTTGATCGGGCAACAGGCCCGCCTGTCCGAACAGCAGGGCTTCGAGCGACGGGAGGTCGTGGCGGACGCGGGCCAGCACCTTGAAGGGGACGGCAGACATCAGCTCCCGGAACGCGTCGGTATTGACCGGCATGCCGAAGCAGGCGGCCACCGCGCGGAGGCATACCTCCTCCCAATTGGATCCGGTTTGCCGCAGCCAGCTGTGGAAGACGCCGGCCTTTCGCTCTATCCGCAGCAGGGCGATGCGGGCCAGCCAGTGGTCCCACACGCTGTCGGGCACCCGTGCCAGCAGCCGGGAACAGGGCAGATCTTCGGCGTTGGCCATGAGGGCATGATAGCGCCGAAGGAGGATCTTGGGCACACGGGGCTGCAGCTCCAGCACAGGAATGCCGTCCGGGGGCCGTCGTGCTCGAACACTACGTGGAGAATGACGCGGTCGTACCGGGGATCGTGTTGGTGTCCGTGGCGCTTCCAGTCGGAGGTCCGGTAATGCACTTCCACATTGCCGGCCCAGAGCAGGGAACCGATGCGGATGCGCGCGGCGGTAAAATCAGGGCCGGCATGGCGGTTCAGCTGGCCGGGATGGAGGATTTCGAGGGGCTCGCCGGTAGCGGTGGCAAGGCCCTCCATGTTAAACCTGCCGGAAAGCCAGATGAACTGCAGGAGGGATTCCGGGCAGAGCGGGTCAACAAACGGTTGCATGAAAATAGTATTAGAATTCGTTCATAATTTACCATAAAAAGTAAATCAAACACGAAATTTGGAACAGGAATTTGGAAAATTGCCTTTCCTGACCTTACCTTTGCGAACAGTTCTTTAATATCACTTATCCAGAAAGGCAGAGGGTACTGGCCCGATGAAGCCTTAGCAACCAATTCCGCTCACAAGGCGGGAAAAAGGTGCTAATTCCGGCCCCGGTTATACGGGGAAAGATAAGTTGGCAGAGATTTTACCTTTAACGCACTACCTTTTTGCGATATGCTCTTCCAACCCCGGAAGGGCTTTTTTATTTCCGACCTGACATAATGTGAATTTAAAACCTGTACGTTTACAGCGAACGTTGCGGCCTTGCCGTTTCGTAAAACAATGATCAACCATGTTCGCTCCCGGCAGGGGAATGCCGGCGGCAGAACAAACAAAACCTAACACAGATGAAACCATCTACGCAATTGATCCACAGCATCCCGGTAGATGAGCTCACCGGCGCGATCTCGGTGCCCATCTACCAAACGTCCACGTTTGTGCAGGAAAGCCCCGGGATCAACAAGGGCTTTGAATTCTCGCGGGCCAACAACCCCACGAGAAAAGTGCTGGAAGACCTCATCACCAGCCTCGAAGAAGGATACGCAGGCTTCGGCTTCGCCAGCGGCATGGCCGCCATCGACGCGGTACTGAAGCTCCTCAAATCGGGCGATGAGATCATGGCGGTGGAAGATACCTACGGCGGCATCTTCTCCATCTTCAACCACATGTTCGAGCGCTTCGGCATCAAGGTCAATTTCGTGGACATGAGCGACACCGATAAAGTGCTGGAGAAGATCACCGCCAAAACGCGGATCATCTGGCTGGAGTCTCCCACCAATCCCACGCTGAAGATCTCCGACATCAAGTCGATCAGCAAGATCGCCCGGCAGCACAATATCCTGTTGGTGGTAGACAATACCTTCAGTACTCCCCTCCTGCAGAAACCCATTCCCTGGGCGCAGATATCGTGATCCATTCCGCTTCCAAATACCTGGCCGGGCATACCGACGTGATCGCGGGGCTCGTGGTGGTCAACAGCAAACCGCTGGCAGACCAGCTCAAATTCAACCAGAACATCTCCGGCAGCATCCTCAGTCCTTTCGAAGCGTGGCTCACCATCCGCGGCATAGAAACGCTGAGCCTTCGCCTCGAAAAGCAATGCGCCAACGCCATGGCCATCGCCAACTGGCTGTCTGAGCATCCCGCCGTAGACAAAGTGTTCTATCCCGGCCTTGCCACGCATAAGAACCATCACATTGCCAGGAAGCAACAGAAAAGCTATGGCGGCATGATCAGCTTTTCGCTGAAAGACGACCTGATCAAAAACGCCATCCGCATCGTCAATGCCACTAAACTCTTCAAACTCGCAGAAAGCTTCGGCGGCGTGAAGAGCCTCCTGGCGCACCCGGTAACGATGACCCACCGCAATATCCCGGAAGACTTCCGCCGCAAGGCCGGCCTGCAGGATTCCTGTATCCGGCTTTCTATCGGCATCGAAGACGCGGAAGACCTCATCAACGATCTCAAACAAGCATTAGATAAACTTAACCAGCCAATCGGCAAACAAATTACCGTACTGCAATAAATATGGAACAGAAGACCATCAACCTCGGCATCTTCGGCTTCGGCTGCGTAGGCCAGGGACTCTATGAAGTGCTGAACAGAACCAAAGGCATCAACGCCCGGATCAAGAAAATTTGTATCAAGGACCCGAATAAGCCCCGTCCGATCGATATGAGCTATTTCACGACGGACGCCAACGAGATCCTCAACGATCCTACCATAGACGTGGTTGTTGAGCTGATCAACGAAACCGAAGCCGCTTTCGAGATCGTAAGCACCGCCCTCCGCAACGGGAAGGCCGTAGTAAGCGCCTCCAAGCGCATGATCGCCGAAAACCTGCCCGCACTGTACCAGCTGCAGGTAGAAAACAAAGTGCCCTTCCTCTATGAGGCATCCAGCTGCGCAAGCATTCCCATCATCCGCAACCTGGAAGAGTATTACGATAACGACCTGCTTAACGCAGTGGAAGGCATCTGCAACGGTTCCACCAACTACATCCTTACCAAGATATTCGAAGAGCACCTGAGCTTCGAGACCGCGCTGCAACAGGCGCAGGACCTCGGCTTCGCAGAAACCGATCCCACGCTCGATGTAGAAGGCTACGATCCCAAGTTCAAGATCGTCATCCTCCTGCTGCATGCATTCGGTACCTTCGTAAAACCGGAAGAGGTATTCAACTTCGGTATCAATCACCTGAACGATTTCGATATCAACTTCGCGCGGCAACGCAACTGCACCATCAAGCTGATCGCCAACTGCCGCCGGCAGAACGGCAGCGTGAACGCATATGTCCTCCCCACCTCATCCGCGAGCACAACCTGCTTTATGATGTGTACAACGAATACAACGGTGTACTGCTGGAATCGGCCTTTACCGACAAACAGTTCTTCGTGGGCAAAGGCGCCGGCGGCACCGCAACCGGATCAGCCGTGCTGAGCGATATTTCCGCATTGCTCTACAACTATCGCTACGAGTATAAAAAGATCAAGCAGCAGAACCAGCCTTCGTTCACCAACGATGTGCAGCTGAAAGTATACCTGCGCTTCAAAACGCCGGACCAGGTAGACCTCACCGCGTTCTACAACATTTCCGAGAAATACGAATCCCCGGAATGCCGTTACGTGGTAGGCACCATCAACCTGCAGAAGCTGAAGGAAGCCAAGTGGCTGAAGAACAAGGATGTGAATCTCCTCGTGCTCGAACAATAAGTGGTCAACAAACTAATATGGCAACGGTCCGCATCAAATGCGGACCGTTTTTTTATCTAGTGTGAACTTTCCTCTGAATTAACATGCACAGGCCGGCGGCTTTATTATATTGCATTAAATCCCATTCATGCTTATGTTACGGAAACCATTTTATTTACCGGCCCTGGTGCTGCTGGCAGCGTGCAGCAGGAGCCGCAGCCCATCATTATCATCGATCCGCCGGCACAGGCTTACCGGCTTGATTTTGAAGTGTCCTGGGCGGAAGGAACGCCAGCCGCCAAAGATTCCCTTTTCTACCTTTACAACGCCAACGGTTCCCTAGACCGCATCACCCGTCAGGGCCGCGCGCTGCACAGTGATTCGGCCCAATACCTTTTCGGCATTAAATACGATAAGGCCTACAGGGTGGAAGTACTCAATGTACGGGCAAATGGCGGGGATATCACCCAGCAGACCTGGTTCAATTACAACGGGAAAGTAATATCAACCGCCACAGCGACGATCGGAACGCCCCAACCCGTTACGCAGAAATATTACGTGGACGACCAATATCGGCTTACTTATGCCGGAGACACCAGTTACACCGGCACCAATTCCTTCATCCAGACCGCCTGGAGCGGAAGCACATTGATGGCGGAAAGAGAATTCATCCGCACAGCCGCCGGGGTTGAAAACGTGAATACCTGGCATTACGTTTATTCGGAGCAGCGCAGCAATCCTTATTGGCTGACTGGTCTTGCGATCATCAAATGGCAAACCGGCAACCTGCACGACTACGGGTATACGCTTAGCTACGGCCTAATTCAGCGCATCGACCATTTCAACAAGTCCGGCACGCTATTTCACCGTACCCAGTTCGACTGGACGTTTAATGAGCAGAACCTCCCTGCTTCCTGCGTTGAGTCACGGAGCTTTACGGCTACCCCGGAAACCGTGGAAAAGACGGTGCGGGAATTCCATTATAGTAAACGATAAATCTTTCTGGATACATCTTTCAACGGGAAGCCATGCGCTTCCCGTTTTGCATTCAAAATACCTGATATTGCACCTGATGATGAAAATGTGCGGGGTCGGAATACTAATTTACCTGTAATACGATGTCGGACATACGTCGTACCTGCTGAAAAATGAGGTAGACTTTGGCAAGACGTGTAATTTTTATGCGACTATCTTGATGAGTATTAAATTCCTCACCCAAAACCCTTTTTTATGACCCGTAAAGTTTGTTCCATGTTTGCCCTGATGGCAGCCCTTGTAATGTTAAAAGCAGAAAGTTCCGCCATCCAGCCCGTTAAGACAAAAGTATCCGCGCCCAGGTTCAGTTGCTTTTTCACGGAGACCAATCCCAACATCCTGATGACAGGAAATCCTTCCACTTCTTACACTTTCACGCTGATTAATTTTGCGGCACATTACTTCACCAATCCGTACACCCAGGCGCAATGGCAAACCGGCGTTGTAATTGGCAACATCACCGGCTGCACCTCCTCCACGAGAGTCCGCGGAACCAAGTTGCAGTCCGATGGCCGCTTGATGGAGTGTACCATTTCCGCTTCAGGCATTGTGACGATCGCCTGGATTTCCGGTCCGCCGATGCCTTCATCCGGCCCTACAACATCTTATGTAGCTGAATTCGCTAACGTCACGATGACGGCGTATTAACAGCAAGCTTTGTAAATGAAAAACGGGAAGCAAATATGCTTCCCGTTTTTGTTGATTGTCGCCGGAGCGATCAGTATTTCTCGTAGAAAAATTCTGTCGTGTAATTCCTTGTATCAGTTCCAGTACCATAGCTGCTGGTGCGGACCTCCTTTACAATTCTGCCTTTATCATCAGTAGTATAAGCGTAACTCTCCTCACTGCCGAAGGCGCCTTTATAGTACAGCGTCGACTTAAGCAGGGCGTTCGGAGCAAGGCTCCATGCCAGCATAGGATTCATCGTCAATACAACTGACCAGGCAGCTGGCCATATACCCCGGTTTATTATCGTATGTATATACCGCTGTTTCAGAATACAGGGTGTCTGTATCATTGTTGATCGCAGCTTCATAGTTAGACACGACGCTTTCCCCGTTCCAGGTGAATTTGTTCAGATGTTTTGTGGGATTATTTTCGCTATAGTGCCAAACCGCCGACGGTTTACCATTGGTACCGTACACTACGGAGTCTGTACTATATCCCACGTCGTGGTGCTCAATAACGAGGGCAAGCCTGTTATCCCGGAATACTAAATCCTTAAACGTCGCCCAGGTACCTCCTTCCGTTAATACTTCTACTTTGGCTAATTTACCGTTTGCATATACAAAGCGGGTGCCGTCATTATACACAACTCCCAAGGTGTTCTTATACTTTTCTTTCGTTTCCTTAACGGTGCCATCTGTGTTGTAGATGAACGTCGTCCAGGAAGTGTCGGCCGTAGTTTGTCCTGCGGAGGGCTGGCCATAATCTTTAATTTCGGAAATACGCCAGCGTTCTTCTGCCGGCTTGGTGTCATCGTTGTCGTTGCTGGAGCAGGCGCTGAAAGCCACTGCTGCGGCCAGAAGGCCGAGGTACATTTTGTTCATAGGAATTGTGCTGTTATGGATTTTTGTTTTACAATTTGTTTCCGTTACTGATTTGATTGATATATGTAATTCATTATCGTATTCTCCGTGGCAGGAATTGTGAAGTCCTCCCGGAAACGGGTCAATTTTTCCAGGCGTCCATTATTGAAATAGGCAGGGTGGTAGGTATTTCTCCAACGCAGCGTTCCGGATGCGGATATTCTTTCTTCTCGGGTCAGCTCGTTATCGCTGAGCGCCGAAAATTGATGTTGCGTGTAAATGAAATAAAACCAGGGCTTAAATGACCGGGAGATCCCTGGCTGGTCATTGTAGACATAAGCAGTAGTTTCCGTTAGTATTTTGATTTCGCCCTGCACATCATAGCTTTCGCTCCGGGTGAGGTTGTTACCGTCCCAGAAAAGCTTGTACATCTGGTTGCGGGCGCCTCCGTTTATGACGTGAAGCTCGCTGAGATGGTTGTTTTCGTATACGAGGGAGTCATAGTCCGTGACGGTCCACTGGCCGCTGTGGTTGAAATTATGGTATTGAATGCGAGCGAGTTGGTTACCGGAAAAGTGAAATGATCTGTCGATCCGCTTTTGGGAGTTGAAGAAGAGCCAGGTGAACTGGGGCTTCCCTCCGTTCCAGCTTACGGCGGTGGAGTCCGGTCCTTCTGCGGAGCGGGACACCCAGGCGAAGGGTTCGCCGGCGGTGGTGCTGTAATGGAAAAAGGTCGACTGGCCTGATCCTGCTATTTCCGTCAGGTTCCAGACGGGGGCGGCGGGAGGTGGATTTTCCTGTGCATCCTTTTTACTGCATGCCGCGAGCGTCATGATGATCGCTGCGGGTAGCATTTTCTTCATAGGTGATCGGTTGTGGTAACGCGGTATTCGGGTATCAGGGATTCGGTCGACGGCGTTGCATTACGGCGGCTAAGATATAATATATTTTAAATATTTGATAAACCTATGCGGTTAGCGCATAATTTTCAGTAAATGTACGTATCGGGTTCAGGTCCGGAGGAACGGGACGATGTTAATACTAGTAACATGGATGCCTGCCAGGAAATGTAGATTTACAGTCTTTCTAACCGCTCCGCCACCTGGCTGATCGGCAGCCCCATGACGTTGTAAAAATCGCCATGAATACCCTCGATCCCCACTGCACCGATCCACTCCTGGATCGCGTAGGCGCCCGCTTTATCGTAAGGCTGGTAATTATCAACGTAATATGCTATTTGCTCCGGGGACAGCGTTTTGAAATGCACTTCGGTAGTCTGGGAAAAGGCCTGCTCCTCCCCGTTCTTTACGATCACCACTCCGGTAATGACCGTATGTACCCTGCCGCTGAGGCGCCCCAGGATGCGCAGGGCGTCTTCCCGGTCGGTGGGTTTGCCAATCACATCGCCATCCAGTACCACGATGGTATCTGCAGCCACGATGATTTCTTCCGCCGAGTAATGGGCCTGCACGGCTTTGGCTTTCTGCCGCGCGATATGCTCGGGCACTTCGGCTACCGGCATGCCCGCTGGCCAGGACTCGTCAGCTGCGCTCACTTTGACTTCGAATGGAATACCCGCCTGTTCTAAAAGTTGTGCACGGCGTGGGCTCTGGCTGGCCAGTATAACGGGTTTACGGGATTGCATCTTACATGATTTTAAAAACACCATAGACAGGATGCCGGTCAGCATCACGATCTTGATCCAGGTAGAAATGGAATGGTAATGCTCCGGCTGATATGCCTTTGCCAAAGGCCGCTGGATGAACCATGCCAGCGGGAACACGACAAACAATCCCACGTAAGCCACCGCCGCATACCATTCACGGGCAAACGTCACACCCATGAGAATAAGTAGTAAAAGCTCCAGCATCAGGATGAGTACCATGGTGAAGTTCTTGGTCTTCTTGACACCCCAGACGATGGGAAGGGTACGACAGCCATCTTTGCTATCGCCGATCATATCTTCCATGTCCTTCACGATCTCCCGGATCATAGACAACAGGAACGCAAACAGGGCATAAATTCCGATGATCTGAATGAGCCTGCGCCCCGCAGGCGATAAAATCGCCTCGAAGCTTTCGTAGATCTGCTTCTCGTAAAACCCGACTACCACTACGCTGACAGCCGTCAACAGAGAGATAACCACATTGCCGATAAGTACCTGCCGTTTAAATGAGGTAGAATAGAACCATAGCAGCATGGTGCAGATCACCTGGATGAAGCCCGGTAAAACTGCCCGATCTTGAAAGCTACCAGGAAACCCAGTGAAACGCCGGCCATGTTGAGCATGGTATGCCAGGCCATAGCCCAACGGCGGTTGATGATCTTTTCCACCACCATCTTATCGGGTTTATTGACGAGGTCTATATTAATATCGAAATAGTCGTTGATGATATACCCCGCCGCCGCTACCATGAGCGTGGAAAGACACAGCAACGCGAAATGCGGCCAGGAAAGCGAGGGCTCCAGCCCGCTCTTTTGCAGCACGGGCGCCACCACGCAAAACTGCAACAGCAACTGCGTAAGTGCGATATAGATCAGGTTCGGATACCGGATCATCCTGAAAAAAGCTGCTATGAGGGTCATATATCAGTTTATGTGTGGAGATAAGGGTTTATTTGGCTCGGATGCCTTCATCGAGCTGCCAGTCGCCATTGAGCTTCAGTACTTTCTCAATTACGTCTCGGGCGCACCCGGCGCCGCCGTTCAGGGGCGAGATGTACCTGCTGATGGATTTGATCTCAGGTGCGGCGTCTGCCGGGCAGGCGGCCAGGCCTACCAGCTGCATGGCGCGATAATCAGGTATATCGTCTCCCATGAACAGGATCTCGTCCCACTTTAGGTCGTGCTCCAGGGCATAGGTCTCGAGCCGGTCGACTTTATCGGCCACGCCGGTATATACATCTTTGATTCCCAATCCGTTGAGCCGCGTCACCACGCTTTCCGACCGGCCGCCGGATATAATCGCGATGCGATAGCCTTTTTCACCGCCAGCTGCAGGGCATATCCGTCGCGGATGCTCATCTTTCGGCTCAGCTCTCCGCCGGGCAGGAGCTGTACCGTGCCGTCTGTCAGCACGCCATCTACGTCGAATACAAAAGTGCGGATGCGGGAAAAATGTTCCAATACGTTCATAACTGTCAGTTCTGCGTTGGCCGGCCGGGGGCCGGTGCGCAAAAATATCTGTAAATAAGGAGACCGCCAATCATTTATGGAACTGGTGAATGCTTTCCGACAGGAGCGGATATATCTGGGCCATGGACGGGTAGTTAGCCAGCAGGGATTCGTGCAGCGCCATGGTTTTCTCGTCGTTGCGGACCGCCGGGCCCGTTTGCACGGCTTCGGGGCAAACCGGTCAAGCCGCTGGAAGGTTTCCCGGATAAGGGGCGACAGCAGGTTGAAGTCGCGCCCCTCCTGTTCGCAGTAGAATTTGGCGAGGGCGATGAGGTGGTTGGTGAAGTTATTGCAGAAAACGGCGGCCAGGTGCATCTGGAGCCGCTGTTCGGAGTTCATTATAGATATGGAGCCGCTGATGCTCTGCGCCAGGGCCAGGAGGCGCTTCTGCACCTCGTCGGACGAGGCTTCGAGCAGCAGGGGATCTCCGGGTAGGACTTATTCTCCTTGCGGATGCTCTGGAGGGGGTACAGCACGCCGGTGTTGACGGAGATGCCGGAGATGGCGGACAGGGGAACGGCGCCGGCAGTGTGAACGACGATGCGGCGGCCGAGGCGGAGATCGTTGTTCAGCTGGGCGAGGCATCATCTCCCACGGCCAGGAGGTAAATGTCCGCCTCCATATGGATATCGATCAGGTCGGCGGAGTGCTCTGCGCCAAGAGACTCCGCCAGGATGCGGGCATTCTCTTTATTACGGCTGATGACCTGTTTTACGGGTGCCCGTGCAGCTTCATGAAATGTCCGAAACAATGCGCAACGTTCCCAGATCCGATAATGACGATGTCCATGGCGTTCGATCAAATTAAAAATGAATATGTAATATAAGCGTCTTTCGGCTAAAACGAGATAACAGAATAATATCCTTATTGTTGATGTCTATAAATCAAGTATTTAACCTTATCTATTTTTTATATCAACCTACTTTTATATAATTGCACCAATCGGATTTGTAATATTTGTACAAATTTGGCGTAATTACAGACATAAAAGGCGTTCATGGCTAAAAATCTCGTGATTGTAGAATCCCCGGCAAAGGCGAAAACGATTGAGAAAATATTAGGAAAGGATTTTGAAGTGAAATCTTCCTTCGGTCACATCCGTGACCTGGAGAAAGACGACATGGGAATCGACATTCAGAATAATTTCAAACCGAAATATATAATACCGGAAGACAAAGAAAAGGTTGTCAAGGAATTAAAAAAACTGGTGAAGGATTCCGAGGAGGTTTGGCTGGCAACGGATGAGGACCGCGAAGGGAAGCCATATCATGGCACCTTTGCGAAGTGCTCGGCCTTGACCCATCTTCTACCAAACGCATTGTATTTCACGAGATTACGAAGCCTGCCATTGAGAAAGCCGTGCGTACCCCCGCCTGCTGGACATGAACCTGGTGAACGCCCAACAGGCCCGCCGTATCCTGGACCGGATCGTGGGCTTTGAGCTCTCTCCCGTGCTGTGGCGCAAAATGAGCATGCGCAACTCCCTGTCTGCCGGCCGTGTACAATCCGTAGCCGTACGCCTGATCGTAGAGCGCGAGCGCGAGATCAACCAGTTCGAATCCGTGAGCAGTTTTAAAGTCGAAGCCTGGTTCCTGTCTAAAGACATCCAGGGACGTACCATTGCTTTTAAAGCCGATGGCCCCTCCCGCTTCAAAACCGCCGAAGACGCCGAGAAGTTCCTGGAACAATGCGTAGGCGCCGGGTATACGGTGAAAGACGTGACCGTGAAGCCCGGGAAGAAATCCCCGCAGCGCCGTTCACCACCTCCACCCTCCAGCAGGAAGCCTCCCGCAAACTGGGCTACAGCGTATCTAAAACGATGCTCCTGGCCCAGAAACTCTACGAGTCCGGGCAGATCACCTATATGAGAACGGACTCCGTGAACCTGTCGGATACAGCCATGGAAGATATCAGCAAAGCCATCCACAAAAACTGGGGCGACCGCTACTATCAATCCCGCAAATACAAGAACAAGAACGAAAACGCGCAGGAGGCGCACGAAGCCATCCGCCCGACATACATGGAGAACGCATCGGTAGACGATTCCGATACCAAGCGCCTCTACGAGCTCATCTGGAAGCGTACCATCGCCAGCCAGATGTCTGACGCCGAACTGGAAAAGACCATCGCCAAGATCGATATCAGCACCAACCACGAAGAGCTGACCGCCAGCGGGAAGTGCTCAAATTCGACGGGTTCCTGAAAGTATATATGGAGAGCCGCGACGATGAGGACGCCGAAGAAGACGATCAGGAAGGCGTATTGCCGCCACTGGCCGTTAAACAGGTCCTGGAACTGAAGGAAATGAAAGCCACCGAACGGTTTACCCGCCCCGCCCCCGTTACACGGAGGCCTCGCTGGTTAAGAAGCTCGAAGAGCTCGGAATCGGCCGCCCGTCTACCTACGCCCCCACCATCACCACCATCCAGAAACGCGGATATGTAGAGAAACGCGATAAGGAAGGCGTGAAAAGGGACTTCCGGATCATGTGGCTCAAAAACGACAAGATCAGCAAGCAAACCGACCAGGAAAACACCGGCGCCGAGAAATCCAAGCTCTTCCCTACCGATCTGGGGATGCTGGTGACCGACTTCCTGAAACAATACTTCGACCGGGTAATGGACTACGGTTTTACCGCACGCATCGAAGAAGAGTTCGACGAAATCGCCGGCGGCAAGAAGAAATGGAACAACATGCTCCAGGACTTCTACGCACCCTTCCATCACAACGTGGAGGAAACGCTGGAAAAAGCCGAAAGGGTAAAGGCGAACGCCTGCTGGGTGAAGACCCGCTTCCGGCAAGCCCGTTACCGCCCGTATGGGCCGCTTCGGGCCCATGGTGCAGATCGGGAAGGTAGACGACGAGGAAAAGCCCCGCTTCGCCAAACTGAAACAGACCCAGAGCATCGAGACCATTACGTTCGACGAAGCGATGGACCTGTTCCGCCTCCCCAGAACCCTTGGCCTGTTTGAGGAACAGAAGTAGCGGTGAACATCGGCCGCTTTGGTCCCTATGCACAACATGATAAGAAGTTCTATTCCCTCAAAAAGGAAATGGACCCTTACACCGTGGAGCTAGAGGAAATAGCGCCGCTCATCGTGGAGAAACGCCAGGCCAAAGACGAACGCACCATTAAAGTGTTCGAAAAAGAGAAGATCCAGTGCTGAGAGGCCCTTACGGACCTTATCTGAAGGTAGGATTACGTAACTATAAACTGCCGAAAGAAAAACATGAGACGGCAGCCGATATAACCGTGGAAGAAGCCAAAGCAATCATTGAAGAGCTGAAAGCCAACCCGCCGAAGAAGAAGGCGCCGCCCCGCAAAAAGAAAGCGGACTAGCCAAAAATCGTAACTTAAAGACAAGAATCCTTAACTCATTCCATTGCACGAAACAAGGGAAATAAACGCGTTATTCCATCTGTTGGACGATCCTGACCAGGAAGTGTTTGACACCGTGGCCAACAAGATCCTTATGTTCGGGAAAGAAATCATTCCCAACCTGGAGCATCTGTGGGAAACGACGGTAGACGAGCATATCCAGGAACGGATCGAGATGCTGATCCACCGGGTGCATTACCAGGACCTCCAGGAGGCCTTCCGGGTATGGCACGCCGCGGGTGCACAGGAACTGATCAAAGGCGCGCTGCTGACCGCCCGGTACCAATACCCGGATCTCACGGAACAGCAGGTTCATACCGAAATCGACCGCATCAAACGCAATATCTGGCTCGAACTGAATAATTACCTCACCCCGCTGGAACAGATAAACGTGCTGAACAGCATGATTTATAATTACTTCGGCCTGAAAGGGGAAGAAGTGAGCTACCAGCGCAAGAACCAGTTTTTCATCAACCAGGTCATAGAAGGCCGCAAAGGCAACCCGCTGACCAACGGGATCGTGTACCAGGCGCTCTGCGCTATGCTCGACCTCCCCGTGTATGCCGTGAACATCCCCGGCAGTTCATTCTTGCGTACTTCGATACCTTTTATGACTTTACGGATCCGGCCGACCCGGGTGATTACCGCATCCTGTTCTTCATCGACCCCATCCAGGGCAGATTTACACACAGCAGGATGTAGACACCTATTTAAAACGCGTAAACGTGCCCGTAAATCCCGATTTCTACAAACCGCAAAGCAATGCCCGGATCATCCAGTTCCTGCTGGAGGAGACTGCTAAATGCTTCCGCAACGATAAGGAACAGTATAAGCACGACGAGCTGCTAAACTTGGCCCGTATTATGGACCAACAGTAATTCACCGCAAACACATAAAAAAAGCGGCCGTTTCATTTGAAACGGCCGCTTTTTTATGGACACTCGGAGAGCTTATTTCGCGGAGGGGTTGTAATACTTCATTGCCTCCGGCATGAGCTTCTGCAACTGCGCGATGCGCTTATCGTCGCTCGGGTGGGTGGAAAGCAGTTCAGGTGGCTTTTGACCACCGCTGGCCTGTGCCATGCGGCCCCAGAAGGAAATAGATTCCTGCGGGTTGTAACCGGCCATCGCCATGAAGATCACGCCCAGGTGATCGGCTTCCAGCTCGTTCTGTCGGCCATAGGCCATGAGCCCGAGAGGGCCGCCTACGCCTACCGCCTGCATGAAGATGTTCTGGGCCTGGGGTTCTTGTTAAGGGCAACTGCGCCGGCGATCTGGATACCCTGGGCAACGAGGCCCTGGCTCATCCGTTCGTTACCGTGACGGGCGATGGCGTGTGCGATCTCGTGTCCCATAACGCAGGCCAGGGCCGTTTCGTTCTGGGTGACAGGGAGCAGACCGGTGTAAACGACTACTTTACCACCGGGCATACACCAGGCGTTCACTTGCTTATCGTTTACGAGATTGAATTCCCATTTGTAGCTGGCTACTTCGTTCCCCATACCGTTTTGGGTCATGTAGGTGGTCACCGCTTTCGCGATGCGGGCGCCCACACGCTGCACCATTTCAGCATCCTTGCTGGTGTTGGGGAAACAGCCTTGTTCTGGGAAAGGAAGGTCTGGTATTCCTGGAGGGCCATAGACTGCATGGTGGCTTCAGGAATGAGGTTCAACTGGCTGCGGCCGGTGATGGGCACTCTCGAACAGGCATAAATCAGCCCCGTTCCGGCAACCAATAACAACGCAATTTTTTTCATCGGGTCGATAGTTTAGAAGAAGGATATACTCGCTACAATTACCTTAACAAGTTGCTGCTACGGTTGTTGTTGCGGCGAAATTACCACTTTCCTGAAAGAGTACAATCGTTGTGCCGGAATTATGGAAACGGGGATTAGAGGTCGCTGCCGGGCCTGTTTTTCCTGTTTTTGAACAGGGGAACCTTAGACTCGTTACCGCTCAGCAGACGCATGATGTTTTTCTGGTGAGTGAGCACGACCATCACGGCTACGGCGATGGCGAAGATGCGGTAATAAGTCTCCTCTTCGCGGAAAACGAAGAGAATGAGTACCGGGAACGCGATGCTGGCGAGTATAGAGCTCAGCGACACGTAGCGGGTGAGGAAAAGGATCATGAGGAAGACGCCAACGCAATAGAGGGCCACCAGCGGCTGAATGGCGAGCACCATTCCGAAAAGTGTGGCAATACCCTTGCCCCCGCGGAAACCCGCCCAAATGGGAAATATATGGCCTACAACGGCAGCCAGGCCGAGGCCTACCTGCAGGTTGACGAGTTGTTCAGTGGATTCGTGCGGGATAAGGTAGGATAGTCTGACAGCCAGAACGCCTTTCAGCATGTCCACCAACATCACGAACGTACCGGCCTTGGGGCCCAGCACGCGGAACGTGTTGGTGGCGCCGGCGTTACCGGAACCATGCTCGCGGATATCGATACCGAATACCCCTTTGCTCACCCATACGGCGGTAGCAAAAGAGCCAATCAGATAGGCGCAGATAATTAGCAATAATTCTGTCATCACAATAAGTTAGAACTGCTAAGTTAGCAATTAATGTGTTAAAATGAATGTAAATTTCAATGCAATGATAAGGTAATTACTCTTAAGTCAGTAATTAAAATATATAAATTTTTCCACATTAACTGGCTTTGAATGATAGCGCCAGCCAGTGCTCCCGTTCTGCCCGCTGATCGGGTTGCAGCCCTCTGCCCGGGCGGCCTTAACAATTGCAGGTTCGTCTTCCTGCAATATACCACTCAAAATTAATAAACCATGATTTTTGAGGATTCTTTTCATCTGGCCCATATTGGCCAGCAATATGTTACGGTTGATATTAGCCAGCAATACATCGTAAGCCGCGTCCGGCTCACCTTCCAGGTTGTCTGACTGCGCGAAATGCACGTTGGCGGAGCTATTGTTTTCCGCGTTCTCGATCGCGTTCTCCACCGCCCAGTCATCGATATCGATCCCCTTGTTTCCACCGCACCCAGTTTATCGGCCAGGATGGCGAGGATGCCGGTTCCCGAGCCGAAATCGAATACGCGCTTGCCTTTGAAGTCTACGTCCCGCATAAGTTTCACCATGGAATAAGTGGTAGCATGATGGCCCGTGCCGAAAGACATTTTCGGGGTGATGATGATCTCATGTGCCACCGCGTCGCCTAAAGGCGCGTGGAAACCTGCGCGGATACCGCAGAAATCCTCCACCAACACGGGCTCGAAGCTGCTCTCCCATATCGCGTTCCAGTTTGCCTGCCCGATCTTCTCCTTCGTATAATCCAGACCGTGGGAGCCCACCAGTCCCTGTAAATTGTTCTCCTCGAAATCCGCTTCCGGGATAAATGCTACCAGCGCATCAGGGCGCTCTTCAAACCCTTCGTAACCCATGTCGCTCAACAGGGCTACCAGCACATCCCGCAGCTCCTGCGGCGCGGGGATCGTAATGGCGTAATAAGACATGGGCGCAAGATACATTTTCCTCCCCACGCGCAATTTTCTTGGTCAATTCCCGGAGGGCATTTATATTTGTTTTTATTAAATATAACCTTATCCTATGAAAAAACTCATCATCCTCGCAGCCCTGCTGGGCGGCGCTTTAGGCGTATCGGCCCAGTCTACCATCATCCCGCACGTTTACGAGAAAAAGGACTCTGTGTTTTACCAGGTGCCAAATGCTATCCTGGTGATCGATAAACTGGATATCGAAGAATATTTCAATAACCTGGACACGGTGCTGGTGCAGAAGAAATACGACAAAACGGTGTTCCGCAATATCCAGTTCGCGCCGCTGAACCCGGAGGAAGTACAACGCCATTACGGACTGGCCAGCAAATTCTGGGCGGCTTCCAAAACCAATCCCCTCTCCTACAGCACGGACAAGATCACGCTGTTCTGGAACGACAATGAGGGAATCATCCTGCCTTACATCGACGAGATCATCCCCGACCTGCTGGAAGCCGGCAAGGTACAGGTGGTAGACCGCAGCACCAACAAACGTGTAAAGCTTTATAAGCTGGATTATGAGGACGTCAACGGAAAATCTTTCCGGATCTTTAAGCTGGAGAAAGGGAAGGTGATCTGGAGAGAGAGCGAGGTATTCATCGAGCAGGTGTATAACGCAGGCAGGTAAACGCTGATTTTAACCTATAATTCCTACAATGAAAAACGCCGCTCATGAGCGGCGTTTTTCTTATGTAAGCTATTCACACGATTTTATTGTTCGTCGAACACAGGGCCTTGTTCAGGACCTTCGTTCTGTCCGAATTGCTGGGAAGGACGGGGCCCGCGGTCTCCGCGATCACCACGGTCTCCACGATCGCCGCGGTCACGACGGTCGCCACGGTCACCACCGCCACGGCGGTCTCCACGGTCTCCACCACGGTCGCGACGGTCGCCGCGATCACCACGGTCTCCGCGCTCTTCGCGTTCGGGGCGTTCTACATAACCTTCGGGTTTCGGCATGAGCACTTTGCGGCTCAGCTTGAACTTACCGGTTTTGGGATCGGTGCCTACCAGTTTCACTTTCACTTTATCGCCTTCGCTCAGTACGCCGTCCATAGTTTCGAGACGTTTCCAGGAAACTTCGGAGATGTGGAGCAGGCCTTGTTTGCCGGGGAGGAATTCCACGAATGCGCCGTAAGGCATTACGCTTTTCACAACGGAATCGTATTCTTCGCCTACTTCGGGTTGGGATACAATGCCTTTGATCCATGCAACAGCCTTGTCCAGGTTTTCTTTCTGGGTAGCGAAGATGGAAACTTCACCATGCTGGCCAACTTCTTCGATGTTGATGTTGGTGCCGGTTTCGCGTTGGATCTCCTGGATCACTTTACCGCCGGGTCCGATCACCGCGCCGATGAATTCACGGTCGATGGTCAGTTTCTCCATGCGCGGAGCGTGCGGTTTCGGTTCAGGGCGGGCAGCATCGATGGTGTTGTACATGGCATCGAGGATGTGGAGGCGACCCTGGCGGGCTTGTGAAAGCGCAGCGCGCATCACGTCCATGCTGAGGCCGTCTACCTTGATGTCCATTTGAACACCGCAGATACCGTCGCGGGTACCGGTTACTTTAAAATCCATATCACCGAGGTGGTCTTCGTCGCCGAGGATGTCGCTCAGTACGGCCCATTTGCCATCGGAAGAACGGGAGATGAGGCCCATTGCGATACCGGATACGTGTTTGGGCAGGGGAACGCCAGCGTCCATGAGTGCGAGGGAACCTGCGCAAACGGTAGCCATGGAGGAAGAACCGTTGGATTCGAGGATATCGGACACTACGCGCACGGTGTAAGCATAATCGCTTCCGGGCATCATTACTCTGAGGGAGCGCATTGCCAGGTTACCGTGGCCTACTTCGCGACGGCCGGGGCCGCGCATCATCTTCACTTCTCCTGTGGAGAAGGGAGGGAAGTTGTAGTGGAGGATAAACTTAACGTAGTTGGAAACGGCAGCGGATTCAACCAGCAGTTCATCGTCGGGAGTACCGAGGGTTACAGTGGTGAGGACTGCGTTTCGCCGCGGGTGAACAGTGCGGAGCCGTGGGGCTGGGCAGCAGGTCAACTTCCATGGCGAGGGGACGAACCTGATCGAGTACGCGGCCATCCAGGCGGATGGACTGGTCGAGGATCATGTTACGTACCACTTCTTTTTCCAGCTTGTGGAAATATTTGCCAACGAGCGGTGCGTCTTCTTCGGACAGTTCGCCGAGGCTTTCTTTGAGTTCTTCTTCGATTTTACCGAAAGCTTCGCTGCGGTCGTGTTTGCCGAGTGCGGATTTAGAAACTTCGAGGATTTTGCCGGCGGCAAATGCTTCGATTTTCGCTTTCAGTTCTTCGTTGGCGTAAGGCAGGGCGAATTCGCGTTTGGCAGGGTTGCCGATGAGCGCGCGGAGTTCTTCCTGAGCTTTAACCTGGATGCGGATGGCGTCGTGTGCGAGTTCGATGGCCTTTACGAGGTCTTCTTCCTGGCATTCTTTGGCTTCGCCTTCCACCATCATGATATTTTTCTCCGTAGCGGCTACGATGAAGTCCATATCGGCTTCAGCGAGCTGGGCACGGGTGGGGTTCACGATGAATTCGCCATTTACGCGGCCGATACGCACTTCGGAGATGATCTCCTGAATGGGCACGTCGGACACGGCGAGGGCTGCTGACGCTGCCAGTGCGGCGAGGGCGTCGGGCATTACCTGGGGATCGGAGGAAATGAGGGTTACCAGCACCTGCACATCGCACAGATAATCATCGGGGAACAGGGGCGGAGTGCACGGTCTATCAGACGGGAGATCAGGACTTCAGAGTCGCTCAACTTACCTTCGCGTTTGAAGAACGAACCGGGAATACGGCCCGCGGAAGCGAATTTCTCCTGGTAATCTACGGTGAGTGGGAAGAAAGATTGCCCGGCTTTGGGCTCTTTGTTGGCCACCACGGTAGCCAGCAGAATGCAATCGCCGCAACGAACGGTAACGGCGCCATCGGCCTGGCGGGCCATTTTGCCGGTCTCGATCGTCACTTCACGACCTCCGCCTATATCAAATTTAACCGAAGTAGGTGTGAGATTCATACTTGTGTGAGGATTAAAATAGTATACATACAAAAAAACTATTCCCAACCAGAATAGTTGGGAATAGCGCTATCAATAAGTTCGGATTATTTTCTGATACCTAACTTCTCAATGAGGGCACGGTAGCCGGTGAGGTTGGTTTTGCTCAGATAAGAAAGCAAACGCTTTCTCTGACCTACCATCTTCATGAGACCACGGTGAGTGGAGAAGTCTTTTTATTTTGCTTCAGGTGAGCGGAAATGCTGTTGATACGCTCAGTTACCAGGGCAATTTGCGCTTCAGTAGAACCGGTATTCTTTTCGTTACCACCGAATTCCTTGAAAATATTCGCTTTCTTTTCTACAGTTAAGTAAGACATCTTGATAAAATAAATTATTACTCGCTATTTTTCCGGTGCAAAGGTAAGAAGTAATATGGCAAGTTCCAAATAGAATTATTTGGGACGCCCTTACTGTAAACCAATGCTTTATCTATACAAAATTTACCGCAGCATTGTCAGTCACCTGTCCGTTTTCCGTGCGCAGCACGCGGGACGGGAACTTCTGTAATACAATATAATCGTGGGTAGCCATGACGATGGTGGTACCGTCTTCCCGGCAAATGCGGAACAACAGTTGCATAATACCGTCAGAGGTTTCCGGGTCCAGGTTTCCGGTAGGCTCGTCTGCCAGGATGAGCTTAGGCCCGTTCAGCAATGCCCGGGCTATATCCACACGCTGCTGCTCTCCGCCAGACAATTCATAGGGCATCTTAAAGCCCTTGGTCGCCAGTCCTACCTTCTCGAGCACGTCCGCGATCTTATCCTCGATCTGCTTCTGATCCGACCAGCCGGTCGCCTTCAGGGCAAATTTCAGATTCTCATGCACGGTCCGGTCGGTCAGCAGCTGGAAATCCTGGAACACCACCCCAAGGTTCCGGCGAAGGTATGGAACCTTCTTCCAGTCCATCTTCGTGAGGTCGAACCCCGCTACCTGGCCGCTCCCCTCTCTCAATACGAGATCGCCATAGAGCGTTTTGAGCAGGCTCGACTTGCCCGTACCCGTTTTGCCGATGAGATACACAAACTCGCCCTTATTGATCGAGATGTTCACGTCGGACAGGATCAAAGAACTTCCCTGGTATATATTAGCGTTCGTCAGCTGAACTATCGGTTGGTCAACCATTAATTTCCTGTTTTAAAATCCAAAATAATTAAATCCTTGGCAAAGACCCGCATACGTTAATAACTATAAATTTAGTTTGTAAACTAAAATAATAGTTATACATTCGTAACGGCAAGGAGAAATAACCGTGAAACGCCTCCCGCCATGGAGTATCCGGACAGCAACATAAGTCAGACTAGCAGGAACAGGAACCACCGGAAGCATCCAGCAAAAAAGCGTGTAAACCGGAAGCAGGACGAAAAAACGAACTGTAAACCGGATGCAGGATTTACCGGAACTATTGTAAACCAATATCAGTATTATCTAAATATCAGGTATAAACCTATTTCAGTACTAGATCGAGGCCAGTTAGAAGCCGTTTAGGTTGAAATATGAAGCAGACGAACGGCAGACGAAGGGCAGACGAAGGGCAGACGAAGAGGAGACGAAGGGCAGACGAAGGGCAGACTAGCGGCAGACGAACGGCAGACTAAGGGCAGACTAGCGGCAGACGAACGCCAGACGACACACATTTGCAAAGCATACTAACACACTGATAAACAGCGTAATACATCCGTAACCAGACTAAAAACCATCATCTGACATAACGAGATGCCTGCCTGGCAGGCAAATTCACCTACAAACAGCGACGCAATGAAAACACTGACAAAAGCGGAAGAACAAATTATGCAGGCACTCTGGACATTGGGACCGTCTTTCGTGAAAGACATCATCCCCGTACTGCCGGAACCGCAGCCGCACTATAACACCGTCTCCACCCTCATCAAAATCCTGGTGGATAAAGGGTTCGTAGATTACAAGGCATTTGGCAAAAGCCACCAATATTACGCCCTCATCTCCAAAGAGGAATATAGCAGCCGGACCGTGAAGAACCTCGTCAAAGGGTACTTCGGCGGTTCGTTCGCCAACCTGGTATCTTTCTTCGTCAAGGAGAAGGACATGTCGGTCAACGACCTGGAGCAATTGCTCGACCAGATCAAGGAAGCAAAATCATCCGAAAACGACCAAAACCCTGAGCCATGAGCCCGATCCTTATCTACCTCCTCAAAGCCGCCCTGTGCTCGGGCCTGCTGTTCGGTTACTATTGCCTGGCACTCCGTAACCAGCGCCAGCATCGCTGGAACCGCGCGTACCTCCTGTCCCTCACGGCCATCAGTCTCCTGCTGCCACTGATCAGCATCCCCTGCCCGGAGGAACACCCGATTCCGCAGCATTGCTCCGGTATACCGCCAATGCATTCACAGTCGGCGCACAAAGCGCGCAGGCTTCAGACGTCAGCCCCGGCAATGGGCGCACCTCGCCTATGCAGGAATAGCCGCGCTGCTGCTGGCCCGTTTCGGATATGCCCTCTGGCAACTGCGCCGCCTGGTCAGTAGCGGCCGCCGCGAACGGGGCGCTAATTATCAGCTCATCCTCCACCCTTCCGTATCGGCCCCGTCAGCTTCTTTCGCTTCATATTCTGGAATGCCGGCACGGAGCAGCTCTCTGCCGAAGGCAAACATATGCTCCAGCACGAACAAATGCATGTGCGCCGCGGCCACAGCTGGGACACGCTTTTCATGGAACTGGTAACGGCGCTTTGCTGGGCCAACCCGTTCTTCCATTTCGTAAAAAAGGAACTGTCCGTCGTGCATGAATTCGAAGCGGATGAAGTGCCCGCCGGCAACGGACAAACGGCAGCTTATGCTGAAAACCTCCTGCGCCAGGCGCTCCACGCCCTTCCGCCCAATTGCTCATTCATTACTTTTCTCAACCACCCGTAAAACGCAGAATCATGATGCTTACACGCCATTCCAACACCCGTTATGCCGCCGTCCGCAAACTGATGGCACTCCCCCTCGCCGCAGGGCTTATCTTCGCCGTTTCCTGCACACAGCGGGAAGCCGACCTCACCCAAAAAGACGTTGAGTTAACCGCAGCGGAAAAAGAATACGTCAACAGCCCCAACCGGGAACTGTTCACTTCAGTAGAACATCCGCCTATGTTCCCCGGAGGCGATGAAGCCCTGAATAAATACCTCAGCGAAAACATCAAGTATCCACATGACGCCACGGAGAACAATGTGCAGGGGACCATTTTCGTGCAGTTCGTTATTCGTTACGATGGTACCATTACCGACGTTAAAACTGTGAATAAAAAGATCGGCAGCGGCCTGGAAGAAGAATCCATCCGCGTGGTGGAAAAGATGCCGAAGTGGAAACCCGGCGTGCAGAATGACAGGCGCGTAGATGTACAGTTTATGCTGCCGATCCGGTATACCTTGCAAGACGGGCATGATGACCGCACTTCTTTCTGGCCCGGACAGGCGCCGTTCATTCCCGGTCAACAAACAGATTGCTGATTAAGCCGTTAGCAAAATCATACATTTACATACCCTCTGGCGCCGCAATCCTGCGGCGCCTTTTTATGTGGATTTTTAGCACGGATGCATCTAACTGATAAATCCCCTGCCTCATGCAAATGCCATCCGTTCTTACCATCTGCTGTCTGGCTACGTTTAGCGCATGTAAACCAGCAGCGGAAAAAATGTCTTTCCCGATAGCACTTCAATCAAACAACGAATCCTTCCCCTAAAGAAGATGACGACTTTGCTTGTGTGCTGGTATGTGAACCATCACCGGAGTTTCCCGGAGGAGAAAAAGCCCTGTACTCCTTCGTGCAAAAACATCTTCAGTACCCACAGGAGGCTTTACAACAACAAATATCCGGAACAGTTTTCACAAGTTTTGTAGTTGACAAGGATGGTAAGCTTTCTGATTTCAAAACAAGCGGTATCCCAAAAGGTTTTGGGTTGGAAGAGGAAGCATTACGCGTGGTAAAACTGATGCCGGACTGGAAGCCAGCTGTGCGAAACGGAAAGCCCGAGCCTGTGGTGTATAATATTCCGATAAGATTCGCATTGTCTCCTGAAAAGAATCTAATCCCTGATACTCATTAAGTCCATACCACCCACGCCCTTAACGGTAAAAGAAAATATCACCCGATTGCGCTGAATCTCGTAGATTCGAATGAAACATTCCCTACCTGATTGTATGATAACCACGCGCACCTACCGCCTGCTGACAGCAGCGGTTACCCTGATCCTAACTTCGGCACTGCCCGTATCCTCTGCACATGCTCAATCGCCAGACACCCCCGTAAAGGTACAAGACTATATTCCAGCCCAGTTCCCGGGCGGACACATAATGCTTTCGCATACTACCTGCAACAACAGGCAGTGCTGCCTGAGAAAGCCCTGGAAGAAGGCATTTTCGGCACCGCCTGGTATCGTTTCGCGTAGGAACGGATGGTAAGTTGTCCCGCTTTAAAGCAAAGACCAACAACCCCGGCGGTTACCTGGAATCGGAAGCAGTCCGTATAATCAAAGCCATGCCGGCCTGGATTCCGGCCAAAAGAAACGGTCAGGCGGCCACTGAAGATCTGGAAGTTCCGGTATACTTTCCCGGAAGGAAGGAAGATCTTTCAACAACCAAAGTATACGACTCCGTTGATGTGCGCGGCTCTTTCGTGGATTCAACGAATGCGTACGCAAAATGGCTGGGCGGAAACCTGAAGTACCCCGCAGAGGCGGATCGCAAGCAGATTACAGGGGTTGCCTATCTCTATTTCGTGCTTATGCCCGATGGTTCGCCGAGTAATATCTATGTACTGTCCGACCTGCGTATTGGCGCGGGTATCGATGAAGAAGCCAGCCGGCTGGCCGCGATGATCCCTCCCATGAAGCCGGCTATGGTAGGAGGTAAACCGGTAGCGACCACGGTGTATCTCCCGCTGCCATTTCCATTTTCAGATAAACGGGAAGGGCGCAATATGGCCCTCGAACCGGGCAACGACCTTTTCGACAACAGTTACTACAATGAACGGCTACGTGAACACCAACGCCGCTCGTACCACTATCATACTGTAAACGGGATCGGCACCAATTCTGGTCCTAACCCCTCGTATTACCCGTTGTTTACTGAGCCTTGCACATAAAAAAGCCGGCGGACCAGATGGCCGCCGGCTTTTCGTTTATACAAAATCGTGATTATTTGTATTCAAAAGTACCGTATTCGCTTTTCACGGTCACTTTCTTCTCGGGAGCTGCTTCTACGCGGCCCACGATCTGTGCGTCGATGTTATAGGTCTGGCTGATGCGGATCAGGTCTCCCGCGATCTCCGCAGGAACATACAGTTCCATGCGGTGCCCCATGTTGAACACCTGGTACATCTCCCTCCATTCCGCGCCGGATTGCTCGCGGATCAGCTGGAACAGCGGGGAACAGGGAACAGGTTATCCTTGATGACATGCAGGTTTTCGATGAAGTGCAGCACTTTGGTCTGCGCTCCGCCGCTGCAATGCACCATACCATGGATCTGCGGGCGGAATTGCTCCAGGATGTGGCGGATCACCGGCGCATAGGTGCGCGTGGGAGACAACACCAGCTTACCGGCTGTGATCTGTCCGAAGCCCGGAACGTCCACCAGGTCGGTCAGTGATTTTTTACCGGAGAACACGAGCTCCTGCGGGATCGCGGGGTCGTAGGACTCGGGGTATTTCTGTGCGATGGTTTTATTGAAAACGTCGTGACGGGCGGAAGTGAGGCCGTTGCTGCCCATGCCGCCGTTGTATTCGCGCTCGTAGGATGCCTGGCCGTAGGATGCGAGACCTACTACCACGTCGCCCGCCTGGATACGGTCGTTCGAAATTACATCGGAGCGTTTCATCCTTGCAGTAACCGTGGAATCCACGATGACGGTGCGCACTAGGTCTCCCACGTCAGCGGTTTCGCCGCCGGTGCTGTAGATGCCCATGCCGTAAGAGCGGAGCTCTTCGAGTATCTCTTCTGTGCCGTTGATGATGGCGGCGATGACTTCGCCGGGGATGAGGTTTTTATTGCGGCCGATGGTGGAAGACAGCAGGATGTTGTCGGTAGCGCCTACGCAGAGGAGGTCGTCCGTGTTCATGATTATCGCGTCTTGCGCGATGCCGCGCCATACGCTAAGGTCGCCCGTTTCCTTCCAGTAGGCGTAGGCCAGGGAGGATTTGGTGCCCGCGCCGTCGGCGTGCATGATATTGCACCACTGCTCATCGCCGCCCAGCAGGTCGGGGATGATTTTGCAGAATGCGCGGGGAAGAGCCCTTGTCGATATTCCGGATGGCGTTGTGCACATCCTCTTTGCCGGCGGAAACGCCTCTTTTGGCGTAAAGGTTCTGGTCCACGGTAGTCCTTTGTTTGCGATTAAAGTGCAAAAGTATTGTAATCCCGTCAAAACATTTAGATTTGCACGGCGTTTTTGCAAATATGACCGTTCCACCATGCAGGTTCACAGAGATTTAAAGAAATTGCCCGCTTTCCGGAATGCCGTGATCACCATCGGCACTTTCGACGGCGTGCATACCGGCCACCAGCACATTCTGAAACAACTGCAGGAAGCCGCTCACGCCTGTAACGGGAAACAGTCATCATCACCTTCGACCCGCACCCGCGGGAGGTGCTGGCGGGCGACAAATCCGTCCGTCTCCTTACTACCCTTGAAGAGAAGATCTCCTCCTCGCCCACTGGGGCATCCATCACCTGGTAGTGGTACCGTTTACGCTGGAATTCTCAGAACTCTCCGCCACGGCCTACCTGGAGGATTTTCTTATCGAAACGTTCCGCCCGCATACCATCATCATCGGATACGACCACCGCTTTGGCCATAACCGCGAGGGCGGGCTGGAGCTGCTGGAAGCCGAACAGGAAAAATACGGGTTCAGGTTGCTGGAAATCCCCAGCAGGTGATCCAGGATGCCGCCGTCAGCTCCACCCGCATCCGCAGAAGCCTCCAGGAAGGCGATATCCGGCTCGCCAACGAGCTGCTCGGTTATCCCTATTTCCTGCACGGCACTGTGGTACATGGCGATAAAATGGGCCGTCAGCTTGATTCCCAACCGCCAACATCGCCCTTAACGACTACCGCAAACTCATACCTGCGCAAGGCGTGTATGCTGTGACGGTGACCGTCGGCAACGACGGACAACTGCTCAAAGGCGCGCTGAACATCGGCACCCGCCCCACATTCAACGGCACGGAGCTCCGTATCGAAGTATATATCCTGGATTTCGACCGGGACATTTACGACGCGGCGATCCGGGTCGATTTCCGGAGTTCATCCGGTCAGACAGGAAGTTCGACAGCGTGGAAGCGCTGGTCGCGCAAATGAAAAACGATGTGGAGCAGGCCCGCGGCGTTGCGCTACGGCCTTAATATCCGGTACACCAATTCCTTCATCAGTTCACCGTCTTCATTCCCCGCGTCGCCGATGCCGATGCTGCGGAGATTGTATTGCGCCAGCAGCAGGATGGCCCGTTCGGTGCCACCCGGGCCGAAATTCCTTGCGGCAGACATGTAATCTTTGAGGAAAAAGGGATGCACGCCTAATGCGGCGGCCATTTCCTTCTCTCCGCCTTTTGCGCCGAAAAGGAGGTTTATTTTGGAGAAGTATCCGTACAGTGAGGGAATCACCACCGGATGGGTGCGGCTTTGGGGTTTGCGGAGAAGTATTTCACGATGCGCATGGCCTTGGTCATATCCATCTGGCCTATAGCGTTTTGCAGCTCAAAAACATTGTATTCCTTGCTGATGCCCACGTATTTCTCAATGTCCCCTCATCTATCTTCTTACCCTGCGGGAGGTTCACCATGAGTTTTCGATCTCGTTGGCGATGCGGGAGAGGTCATTGCCGATATGGTCAGCCAGCATTACGCAGGCTTTCTCGGAGATGGCGAGGCCCTGGGAGCGGACGAAGGCCTCCGCCCATTGGGGATCTGGTTGTCGTATAGCTTTTTGGTGGAAAGTATGATACCACGGTCTTTGACGAGCTTGGCCATTTTGGAGCGGCCGTCGAGCTTGCCTTGTTTGTGGGCTACGACGAATATGGTGGATTCCAGGGGTTTGTCGATGTAGGGCTCCAGCTTGAGGAGGTCACGCATGGCCTGGGCCTCTTTCAGGATAACGACCTGGCGTTCAGCGAACATGGGATAGCGGCGGCAGGCGTTGATGACGGTGGCCCAATCGGTGTCTTTTCCATATAGCACGGTGAGGTTGAACCCCTTATCGGCTTCCGACAGGAGCTTATGCTCCGCATAATCCACTACCTGGTCGATAAAGAAATCCTCCTCTCCTTCCAGCCAGTAGAGGGGTTTGAACTTATTATTTTTCCATTCCTTGATGATATCCTGGTAATCCATATCCCTGTCTGTTTCTACGATCCAATATTAAGCGACTACGGCCACGCCATCCTTTTCCATGAGCGGAAGCCCTTTGAAGCGGAGGAGCAGCTGGCCGACGGTGAGCACATCTTTCTGGCAGTACTCCGCGATGCGGGGAGGTTCTTCTCCTCCCAGTATACTTTACCTACCTGGCTGCCGTCGATATCGTCTTTCGGCGTGGGGATGCCGAGCACGGCGGCGAGCAGCTTAAGGGAGGTATAATTCCGGAAGTCCCCGAAGCGCCAGATCTGGAGGGTATCCAGCAGGGGCTGTTCCCGGGTTTGAGCTGGTGCAGCTGCAGGGGGCCGGGAGCGCGAGGCCGTTTATGATCGCGCGGCGGCAAATATAGGGAATATCGAACTCGCGGATGTTATGTCCTGCGAATTGAAAACGTTGCATTTTTTGGTGAAATCTGGTGACGGTGTCCAGGAATCCGGCAAGGATCTCCTTTTCGTCATCTCCGAAAAATGATTTTATACGTAATTGATACTGACCGTTTTCTATAAAAAGAAGCCGGCGGAAATGCAAACGATCTTTCCGAATTCGGCGGTCAGCCCTGCTTTGCTGAAATAGTCGGCGGCAGGATCATCGGAATCTGGCAAAGTTTTTGCATTCTTCTCTAACCAAAGCGCTTTCAACTCGGCCGGAAGCTGATCCAACGAAGGTGTTAGCGGGGTAGTTTCAATATCAAGCAATAATAACTGGTCGAGCGCAACGGTATATAACACAGCCTACAATTTTAAAGCGTGTAAATTAGTTAAATTTTAACGTTTCAATTTCGAGGGAAAAATTTTACCCATATAACAATCAAATATCAAAAACATCAATCACTATGGCGGACAACACCTTTAACGCTGGAACGCCCAATCCCGGGCCTGAAAAACCGAAAAGCAACAAGAATGGTCTGATATATGGTATCCTCATCGCTGCACTCGTAGGCACCTGGGGTTACATGTATTATGACAAGAGCCAGACCAGCAAGGAGATCGCTATCAAAGAAAACCAGCTGGACACGATCACCAATTCCCGGAACGAGCTGCAGGCAGAATATGATGCCGCGCAGGCCCGGCTGGACGACCTGATCTCCCAAAATAGCCGGATGGACAGCCTCGTAAAAAGCAAGGATAAAGAAATTGCGGACATGAAAGGCCGCATCACCAGCATCCTCAGCAATAAAAACGCTACCGCCGCCCAGCTGGCAGAAGCGCGCAGGCTGATCGAAGAGCTCAAATCCAGAACCGAAGGCTACGTAGCCACTATCGAACGCCTGGAAGGCGAGAAGATCGTGATTACCGGCGAACGCGATTACGCCCGCAAAGAGCGTGATTCCGTAGTTGTGGTAAAAGATAGCCTCGGCAAGCGCGTGGACCTCGGCTCCGTGCTGCATGCATCCAACATCAAGCTTTCTCCCATCAATGTCAGAAAGAACGGAAAGGAAGAAGTGACCACCAAAGCAAAACGTGCTGATATGATGCGCGTGTCCTTTGACCTGGATAACCGCATCGCCACTACCGGCGACAAGGAAATCTACGTGGCCATCACCGCGCCGGATGGTTCTCCCCTCGCAGTGGAAGCCCTCGGCAGCGGCCGCTTCACCCTTGAAGACGGTACCGAGAAACTCTACACCGTGAAGAAAACCGTTTCTTATGCAGCTGGCGGCGTTACACCCGTAAGCATGGACTGGAAACAAAACTCCGATTTCAAACCCGGCGACTATGCGGTAGAAATCTACCAGGACGGATATAAAATCGGCGCAGGCAAAGTAAACCTGAAAAAAGGCGGCCTGTTCTAAAATATCAGATAGACAATCCAACATTCATAGAAACAGGGTATGGCTCCGGCCATACCCTTTCTTTTTTACAGGTGGTTGTTAAAGTTTGGTTATTGAAGGTTAAAAATATTAATATTAAAATAAAATTAACTTTCTTTGCGGAGAAATCAAGAAGCGGCTTTGAAGGAACGGTTTGTGGGGCCCTATTCGGTAAGTACCTATGCTAACGGAAATGGAATTGCGGACAGTAAGCGAAATATTATGATGCAATTGGACAATATTATTGACATGGCACAGCATAAAGTAGTTTATGTAATCGACGACGACGAGATTTTCCACTTTATCGTGAAGAAAATGTTCGGTTTTCAAGGGTGGGACGTCAGGGTCAATTCATTCCTGTCTGCAGAAGACGCCATCGAAGACCTGAATGACTTTGCGGCACGGCGCCTTCCCAGCCTCATCATCCTGGACATGAATATGCAACGGATGAACGGATGGGATTTCATCGAGGCTTTCAAGAAGCTGAAGTCCAAGCTAAGCAAAGACGTGCCCATTATCATGTGCTCTTCGTCCATGAACATCCAGGACATGGAAAAAGTAGAACGCACGCCCGAGCTGATGGCGTATATCACCAAGCCGCTCGACAAACAAAAAATGAAAGTGATAGAAGAATATCTCTGAGAAACAGAGAGCTAATACCCAAAAAAGTAACCCATAAAAAAAGAGCGGATCACCTCCGCTCTTTTCTATTTTCAGTCGATATGTTATTGGATTAAGCGCCTACGGGCTCACCGTACATTTCGGCACGTAGCGTTTTCACGCGCTCGTCTGCCAGGTACTCGTCGAACGAGCAGAGACGATCGATGATGCCGGCGGGCGTGATCTCGATGATGCGGTTGGCCACGGATTGCATGAAGGTATGGTCATGCGTGGTGAACAGCACGATTCCCTTGAAGTCTTTCATGCTTTCGTTGAAAGACTGAATGGATTCGAGGTCGAGGTGGTTGGTAGGTTCGTCGAGGATCACGACGTTGGGATCCTGGAGCATCATGCGGCTAACCATGCAGCGTACTTTTTCGCCACCGGAGAGCACGGAGGTTTTCTTCATGATCTCGTCTCCGGAGAAGAGCATCCTGCCGAGGAAACCGCGGAGGAAGGGCTCGTCTACGTCGGTTACGTGGGCCGGAACGTATTGGCGGAGCCAGTCGAGCAGGTTATAGTCGCTTTTGAAGAAAGCGGCGTTATCGTCGGGCAGGTAGGCTTTGGTAACGGTGGTGCCCCATTCGAGCTTGCCGCTGTCTGCCTGCTGGTCGCCGTTGATGATATCGAAGAAGGTGCTGAGTGCCAGGTGGTCTTTAGACAGGAAAGCGATCTTATCGCCCTTGTTAACGGAGAAACTCACATCGCTGAAGATCTTACGTCCGTCGATGGATTTCTCAAGTTTCTCAAGGTTGAGGATCTGGTTGCCTACTTCGCGCTGTTGCTTGAAGATGATGCCGGGGTATTTACGGCTGGAGGGCTCGATGTCTTCGATCACCAGTTTATCGAGGGCTTTCTTACGGGAAGTAGCCTGTTTGGATTTGGAAGCGTTGGCGGAGAAGCGGGCGATGAAGTCCAGCAGGTCTTTACGCTTATCTTCCATTTTCTTGTTCTTATCGGAGATCTGGCGGGCGATCAGCTGGCTGGATTCGTACCAGAAGGAGTAGTTACCGGTGAAGATCTTGATCTTGGCGCGGTCTACGTCGGCCACGTGGGTACACACGGCGTCGAGGAAGTGACGGTCGTGGCTCACGACGATCACGATGTTTTCATAATCGGCCAGGAAGTTTTCGAGCCACCCGATGGTCTCAACGTCCAGGTGGTTCGTGGGTTCGTCCAGCAGCAGGATGTCGGGGTTTCCGAAGAGGGCCTGTGCGAGGAGCACCCGTACTTGAGGGCGCCGCTCAGGTCTTTCATGAGGGTTTGATGCAGCTCTTCTTTCACGCCCAGGTCGCCCAGGAGAACGCCGGCGTCCGATTCGGCCGTGTAGCCGCCCATTTCGCCGTATTCCGCCTCCAGTTCGCCAGCGCGCATGCCGTCTTCTTCGGTGAAGTCTTCCTTGGCATAGATAGTGTCGCGCTCATGCGCAATGTCCCAGAGCTTTTTATTGCCCATAAGCACCGCGTTGAGTACGGTTACCTCGTCGAACTCGTAGTGGTTCTGTTTGAGGACCGACATGCGCTCGCCGGGGTGATTTCCACGGAACCCTTGTTCGGCTCGATCTCGCCGGACAGGATTTTGAGGAAGGTGGATTTGCCGGCCCCGTTGGCGCCGATCACTCCGTAGCAATTGCCTTTCGTAAAGTTGATATTCACTTCATCGAACAAAACCCTTTTGCCGAAAGAAAGCGTGACATTTTTTACACTGATCATACCTGGCTGAATAAATTTGAAGCCGCAAAGATACGAAATCCCGGGGATAAGTCCATGCCCCGGCAATATGTCGCAACCCTCGGTTATTGAACATTTTAGGGATATGTATTGTTATCAATGACAATCAAATCATATTACCATGATCCATGAACTGTCCAGATACTGGGGTTATATCGTCTTTCGGGGCGTTATTGCCATCATTTTTGCCATTTTCGCGTTCATCTGGCCCGCGCTGACCCTTTCGGTCCTTGTGATTTTCCTGGGCGCCTATTTCTTCGTAGACGGCATCTTTTCCATCATCCACGGCTTCCAGATCATGAAAAAGGATGAAAGCTGGTGGACCTTCCTGCTGATCGGCCTTATGGGTCTCATTGCCGGGGATCATGCTGTTCATGCCCGGTATCACGGCGGTGTTCCTGGTGACCCTGGTGGCGATCTGGGCGATCATTACGGGGATATTGGAGATCATCGTCGCCATCCGGCTGCGGAAGGAGCTGACCAATGAATGGATGCTCATCCTGGCGGGAATCCTGTCAGTCGTGTTTGGGGTACTGCTGTTTATGCAACCCGTCGTTGGCGTAGTGGTATTGGCGTGGTATATAGGCTTTTACGCCCTCTTTCTCGGAATATTCCTCCTATCCGTGGGCTTCCGCCTCCGGAAAGTGCATAAGAACTTTGAAGGTCATCACGGAAAACATGCCTGATCAAGGCCCGGAGCCATAACAAATGAAAAGGCCGCACTGTCCGTGCGGCCTTTTCGTATCCGGTCATATCCATATTACTTATCGATGCCCAACAGGTAAAATATGAAAGCATATTGGAGCGCCACATCCTTCAGCGCCTTGAATCTTCCGCTGGCGCCGCCATGGCCTGCTTCCATGTTGGTTTCCATGAGCAGGAGGTTATCTCCTTTCTTCATCGCCCTCAGCTTAGCCACCCACTTGGCCGGCTCGAAATACTGCACCTGGGAATCGTGCAGGCCGGTGGTCACCAGCATGTTCGGGTAGGCTTTCGCTTCCACGTTGTCGTACGGTGAGTAGGACTTCATGTACTCATAGGAGTCTTTGTTCTTGGGATTCCCCATTCATCGAACTCCCCTGTCGTCAAAGGAATGGTTTCATCCAACATGGTCGTTACCACATCCACGAAAGGCACGGCGGCAATGACGCCCTTCCAAAGCTCGGGGCGCATGTTCACGACGGCGCCCATCAGCAACCCTCCTGCGGAGCCGCCCATGGCGAAGAGGTGCGCCGAATCGGTGAACTTATTTTCGATGAGGAAATCGGCGCAGTCGATGAAATCTGTGAAAGTGTTTTTCTTTTTGAACATCTTCCCGTCTTCATACCAATGCCTGCCCAGCTCCTGCCCTCCGCGGATATGCGCGATGGCGTAGCAGAATCCGCGGTCCAGCAGGCTGATGCGGTTAGAGTTGAAGTTCGGCTCCATGGTTGCGCCGTAAGAGCCGTAACCATACAGCAATAGCGGCCGCTGGCCATTCTTCTCGAAGCCTTTCTTATACACAAGCGAGATGGGCACTTTGGTTCCGTCTGTAGCGGTGGCGAACAGGCGTTCGGTCTCGTAGTTTTGGGATCGTAACCGCCGATAACTTCCTGTTGCTTGCGCAGCGTCTTCTCCCTTCGTTTCCATGTTATACTCGTAGACGGAGTTCGGCGTGGTGAGCGAAGTATAGCTGAAGCGCAGCACTTTGGTATCCAGCTCCGGGTTGGAGATCACGTAGGCTACATACGCGGGCTCGCCAAAGTCCAGGTAATGCTCCTGCCCGTTTTCCGGGATGATGCGAACCTGCGATAACCCGTTCTTCCGTTCACTGAGCGCCATAAAGTTTTTAAACAACGTAAAGCCCTGCAGCAGCACATCCGGGCGATGCGGGATCACTTCTCCAGTTGTCCATCGTCGTTTTGTTGACGGGCGTTTCCATCAGCCGGAAGTTCTTTGCGTTGAGGTTGGTCTGAACGTAGAACTTATCGCCGCGGTGATCGATGCTATAAAGCATATCTTTCTGCCGGGGCTGGATAACATGAAAGGCGCCATCGGGTTTGGAGGCGTCCAGCACGCGGGTCTCGGACGACAGGGTGCTTTCGCTGCTGATGGTGATGTAGTCGCGCGAGCGCGTCCGGCCGACCCAGGTGTTGAAGGTCTCGTCGGCTTCATGGAATATCTCCACGTCTTTGGCGGGATCGGTGCCGAGCACGTGCCGGTAGATCTTCTCTACGCGAAGGGTAGTCGGGTTCTTCGTTCCATAGAAAAACGTCTTGTTATCCTTGGCCCAGGCGATGCCGGGGTCTGCGTTAGGATGGTTTCCGGGTACACTTCTCCGGTTTCCAGGTTGCGGATGCGGAGGTTGTAGAGCCGGCGGCTCACGGTATCCTGGGCAAATACGAGCAGTTTATTATCCGGGCTGATATCAGCGCTGCCCAGCTGGAAATAAGCGTGCCCTTTCGCCAGGTCGTTCACATCCAGGTAGATCTCTTCTGGCGCGGTATCTGCGCCTTTCTTGCGGCAATAAACCGGGTATTCCTTCCCTTCTTCGTATCGGGTATAGTATACGTAGCCATTCTCGAAGATGGGGGCAGATTCGTCCTTCTCCTTGATGCGGCCCTTCATTTCGTCGAACAGCTTGTCGCGCAGGCCGCGGACGGGCGAGAGCATAGTATCGGTGTATTTGTTTTCGGCTTCGAGGTAAGCGATGACCTTAGGGTTTTCGCGTTCGTTGAGCCAGTAATACTCGTCGTTCCGGGTGTCCCCGTGAATCGTCATTTCATGTTTGATCTTTTCCGCTATGGGAGGCGGCACGTTCACTTTTTCCATCTTTTTATCTGTTTGGGCGCAGGCCGACAATAGTGCGGCGGCGCATACGGTAAGGGTTGGGAGGCGCATATGAGCGATTTAGGATCATTGAATGTAAGGAAAACCGCGAAATAAAAGCGGGGCCTTGCGGCCCCGGTATGGTAATTACTTGATTTTCATTTTGTCAGGATCCCACGTGATCAGCTTCTTCTTGAAATAGCTCTCGTTAACGGCGAGGGCAGGCCCGGCGGCACGGAGGCCGAAAGTGGCGTCTTCCACTACAGGTTTGCCGTTGCGCATGGATTCGAAGAAGTTGGTGAAGTGGTCGAGGCGGTCGTCGTACCCTTTGGGGCGGAATACTTGATGTCTTCAATACGTTCCTGCCGGCGGTCGGCTTCGCTGTATTTGGACATATAGTCTTTCACGAAGGCTTCCTGCTGGTCTTTGGTGAAAGTGTTATAGGTATCCCATCCACCGTATCCCGGGGCTTTGGGAGTTTGTGCTGTTTGATGGTAAAATCGTTCCAGCCCAGTTCCATCACGCCTTCGGAGCCGATGAGGCGGGTGTATTCCCCCCCCGCCGCCGTCTGCGAAGTTTACGCGCAGCTGCATCTGGAAGGACGGATGCTCGGGAGTTTCGGGGTACTCGAAAATAGCGACCATCAGATCGGGCACATCGCGGCCATCCTGCCACTGCACGAGGTTTCCGCTGGCAAAGATGCGGTTGGGGCCTTTGGATCCGGTGATGAAGTGCAGGCCGGTGATGAGGTGTACGAACAGATCGCCGGGCACGCCGGTGCCATATGCCTGGTAGTTCCTCCAGCGGAAGAAGCGTACGGGGTCGAAGGGCATTTTGGTGGTATCTTTCAGGAAGGTGTCCCAGTCGATGGTTGCCGGGGATGCGTCCGTGGGGATGGAATACTGCCAGGCGCCGAGGGCGGAGTGGCGGTCTATCTTGGCTTCCACGAGATTGAGGCGGCCGATGTCTCCCGCCTGGTAGCGGCGTTTCGCTTCGGCGAGGGCTACGCTGCTGACGCGCTGGCTGCCTACCTGGAGGATGCCTTTGGTGCGTTGTTGCGTGGCGATCACTTTATGCCCTTCTTCGATCTGCTGGGTCATGGGCTTTTCGCAATACACGGCTTTGCCTTTCTCCAAAGCGGCGATGCTCTGGGTATCGTGCCAGTGGTCGGGCGTGGCGATGATCACGGCGTCCACGTCTTTTCTTTCGAGTATCTCGCGGTAGTCGCGGGTGGTGTAGATGTCTTTGCCATAGACGGATTTCGCTTTTTCGAGGTGGCCGTCGTACAGGTCAGCTACTGCTACGAGCTCTACGCCGGGAACTTTGAGTGCGCAGGATACGTCTCCGAAGCCCATGATGCCCATGCCGATGCCGGCGATGCGGATTTTATCGTTGGCGCTCACGCGCTTTTCAGGATGAAGTAGGACCCTGCGGCCGGTGTCTGCTGCCAGTCCGGCGAGGGGAGCCGCGCCAATCATGGCGGCGGTGCTGCCGAGGTCGCGGAGAAATTTGCGACGGGAATTATTTGCCATAAAGGCAAGATAATCCAGCGGCCGTGAAAATACAAACCGGATACAGTAAGAGGCGTCCCTGCACTGCATCCGGCCGTATAAAAGGATCAATGGTTAAACGTTGGGGCGGGCGGGGCCTATTCTTCAGAAAGAGCCTTGATCTGGTGCGGGAAAAGCGGCTTCCCGTAAATCCTGACATCGTCTACCGCGCCTTTCATAAATGACCATACGTCGGGCGCGATGATGCCGCAAACGGCGCCCAATTGTATTTCGGGCAGCCCTGCAGGCATTTCGCCCATTGGTATCCCAACTAGCGCCTTTTCTTCGCCATCGATATATAACTTCTGGGAAATATGATCGACAGTCACCACCAGGTGATGCCAGCCGTTAGTAAAATGCGGGCTGGAGTAGATTTCCAATTGCTGATTGAGGCGGCCGGCCAGCAGGCCGTTGGCACTATACAAAGCAGGAAAATTCATTTGCTCCAGTATACTGTCGCCGACCGCACCCCATTGAATACCGAAGATACCGTTGGTATTGCCGGGCTCGTCCAGCTTTATCCATAATGAAATGGAGATGCCCAGGGTCCGGACAGGGAACACCTCCCGGGGCAATGAGATGAACTGGCTTCCATCCAGGTAAACCGCACAATCCGCACGTCCTTTTCGGTCAGGGCAAAGTCCATATCCGTGCGAGCTTGCGGTGCGTTGAGACACAATATCCTCCAGCGATCTGCCTAAAGGGAAAGGCCATCAGTTCAGTGCCTTCTTCCGGCATCTGGTGATAGATGGCCGTGTCCCTATATACGATTTCGCGATGCGTTCTTTTCACCACCAGCCGGCACTCGAATAACTCATTATTGAATATCCAAAACGTTGCCTTCTTTTCGGTGGAAATGATCTTTCCATCAATCGCCCATTCCCATTCTTCAGCGTATTCAGACGTGCCTTCGACAATATACTGCATAGGCGATTTCTCGCTTCCGTTTAAGTCGACCGGTGCTCTCTGATAGTCCGGGGTAAAGGTATCCGGATCTCTTCCGCGCAAGATAAACTCCGCTCTCGGATAAGCCAGGATGAAGGAATCAGGCGTGATGACATTTTGTTGCCCGACAGTCACTTTCAGTTTATCCGTTTGGGCGTTCCGGGGTACGACTACCTTCAGGGCTGTGGGGAGGCATGTTACCAGGCCGGTTATTTCACCGAAAGCCACGGTGTTTGCCGCTGCCTCTCTGGCGAATCCGCTTCCGGTAATAATAACCTCATCGCCAGGGAGCCCTGTTACCGGAGAGAAGGATTTGATGCTCAACGGCGCTACCGGTTGGGGCTCTTCTTCTTTATCATTCCTTTTATAGAAAAACAGTAATACGGCGAAGGGCGCATATAAGCATAATGGATGCATCTCTGGTGTAATTTGACGATAAAGTAGCCCCGGCGAGCTGCCGCGCAATGACTACCTGCCGGAATGTCGGTTTGTAGCTGCGTAGCGGCGCCCGGTACCCGAAAATGTGAAAAGCCGGCAGCGATTCGCTGCCGGCCTTTCTATTGCCTTATAGTCAAATGATACTTATGATTACTTAGTGAACCCTGCGGAGAAGAACTCGCGGTTCAGGCGGGCGATATTGCTGATCGAAATGCCTTTGGGGCATTCCGCTTCGCAGGCGCCGGTGTTGGTGCAGGAACCGAATCCTTCTTTGTCCATCTGCATTACCATGTTCTCGGCACGGGTAGCGCGCTCGGGATCGCCCTGGGGCAGCAGTGCCAGCTGAGACACCTTCGCGGAGGTAAACAGCATCGCGGAGGAGTTTTTGCAGGCAGCCACGCATGCGCCGCAACCGATACAAGCCGCAGCAGCAAAGGAAAGATCTGCGTCATGCTTTTCGATGGGAATAGCGTTGGCGTCTACGGCATTACCGGTGTTCACGGAGATGTAACCGCCGGCCTGGATGATACGGTCGAACGCGGTGCGGTCAACGGTCAGGTCTTTGATTACCGGGAAAGCCGCGGCGCGCCACGGTTCTACCACGATGGTATCGCCATCGTTGTAGGCCCGCATGTGCAGCTGGCAGGTCGTGGTTTGTTCCCACGGGCCATGTGCGCGGCCGTTGATATACATGGAGCAGGCGCCACAGATGCCTTCGCGGCAGTCGTGGTCGAATGCGATCGGTTCTTTGCCTTCGTTTATCAAACGCTCATTCAGGACGTCGAACAATTCCAGGAACGACATGTCTTTCGAAACGTCCGCCACATCGTAAGATTCGAAGCGGCCTTTGTCCTGTGCGTTTTTTGACGCCAAACTTTTAATGTGAGCTTCATAATTTGCTGTTTTATATCCCTTATCAAACTTATTTATAGCTACGCTGGGTCGGATGAACGATCTCGAATTGCAGTTTTTCCTTGTGCAGTTCGAAGTTGCTGGGGCCTTTGTATTCCCAGGCGGCTACGAATGCGAAGTTTTCGTCGTCGCGTTTGGCTTCGCCTTCTGCATCCTGGTACTCTTCCCGGAAGTGACCGCCACAAGATTCGTTGCGCTGGAGGGCATCGCGGCACATGAGCTCGCCGAGTTCGAGGAAGTCTGCCACGCGGCCTGCTTTCTCCAGTTCGGGGTTCAGTTCGTTCTGTTCTCCGGGGATGCGAACATCTTTCCAGAACTCTTCACGGAGCGCCTGGATTTCTTTGATCGCTTCTTCCAGTCCTTTAGCGTTACGGGCCATACCGCATTTGTCCCACATGATTTTACCAAGGGCTTTGTGGAAGTGGTCCACGGAGTGTTTACCCTTAATGTTCATGAGTTTGTTCAGCGTTTCCTTCACCTTGTTCTCCGCTTCTACGAATGCGGCGTGGTCGGTGGGGATGGCTTTGGTATGGATATCGTCTGCGAGGTAGTTACCGAGGGTGTAGGGGATGACGAAGTAACCGTCTGCCAGGCCCTGCATGAGGGCGGAGGCCGAGGCGGTTAGCGCCGTGGTCGGAGAAGTTGGCTTCGCCGAGGGCGTACAGGCCAGGAACGGTGGTCATCAGGTCGTAGTCTACCCACAGGCCGCCCATCGTGTAGTGCACGGCGGGGTAAATGCGCATGGGGTTTCGTACGGGTTTTCGCCGGTGATCTTGGCGTACATATCGAACAGGTTGCCGTATTTCTCGGCTACCACTGCCTTACCCATTTTGATGATATCTTCTTCGGAAGCATGGTCCTCACCGCGTTTACCGGCTTCGATCTTGCCATAGCGCTTGATCGCGTCGGCATAGTCGAGGTAAACGGCCATTTTGGAAGTACCTACGCCATAACCGGCATCGCATCTTTCCTTGGCGGCGCGGGAGGCCACGTCGCGGGGAACGAGGTTACCGAAGGCGGGATAGCGGCGCTCCGTAGTAGTCGCGTTCTTCTTCGGGGATATCGGTCGCTTTGCGTTCGTCGTTTTGTTTCTTGGGTACCCAGATGCGGCCGTCGTTACGGAGCGACTCGGACATGAGGGTAAGTTTGGACTGGTGATCTCCGGAAACGGGGATGCAGGTCGGGTGGATCTGCGTGAAGCAGGGGTTGCCGAAGAAGGCGCCGGCTTTGTGGGCCTTCCATGCGGCTGTAACGTTGGAGCCCATGGCGTTGGTGCTCAGAAAGAACACGTTGCCATAGCCGCCGGAGCAGATCAGCACGGCGTGGCCGAAGTGGCGCTCGAGCTTACGGAAACGAGGTTGCGGGCGATGATACCACGGGCTTTACCGTCGATCTTCACTACTTCCAGCATTTCGTGGCGGGTGTATTGCTTTACGTTACCGAGGGCAACCTGGCGCTCCAGGGCGGAGTAGGCTCCGAGCAGCAGCTGCTGACCGGTCTGCCCGGCGGCGTAGAAGGTACGTTGTACCTGGTACCGCCGAAAGAGCGGTTAGAGAGCAGGCCGCCATATTCGCGGGCGAAGGGAACACCTTGTGCCACGCACTGGTCGATAATATTGCCGCTTACTTCAGCCAGGCGGTACACGTTGCCTTCACGGGCACGGTAGTCGCCGCCTTTACGGTATCGTAGAAAAGACGGAAGATGGAGTCGCCGTCGTTTTGATAGTTCTTGGCTGCGTTGATGCCACCTTGCGCGGCGATGGAGTGCGCGCGGCGGGCGCTGTCCTGGAAGCAGAACACTTTTACTTTATACCCGAGCTCGCCGAGGGATGCGGCGGCGGAGGCGCCGGCAAGACCGGTTCCTACCACGATGATCTCGAGTTTCCGTTTGTTGGCCGGGTTCACCAGCTTCACGGTGCTTTTATATTTGCTCCACTTGGTCTCCAGAGGGCCAGCAGGAATTTTTGCGTTCAACATATATCCTTGCTTTATCAGATTTGTTTAAAGTAAATGTACACGGGGATCACCGCAAAGAGGATGGGGATCAGGATTCCAAAGAGCCAGAGGCCGATGAAATTGATCATCCCGTTGTACTTGGGGTGATTGAAGCCGAACGTCTGCATCGAGCTTTTGAAGCCGTGGATCAGGTGGAACGACAGGGCGATCATGCCCGCTACGTACAACACCACGAGCCCTACATTCTCGAATGCGGTCCAAACTACCGTGTAAAGGTCACCTACTTCTTTGCCTTCATAAGTGCTGGAGGGAATGTCTCCGTAGTGCATCGCCCACCAGAAGTTAGCTAGGTGGATAACGAGGAAGATGAAGAGGATGCTACCCATGATAGCCATCTGACGGCTGTACCAGGAGGAGGTTTTGTTGCCGGGTTTCACGGCGTACTTCACCGGCCGGGCGGCCTGGTTGCGAATAGTGAGTTGAATTGCGAGGAAGGCGTGGATGAGGATCACCACTTTAAGCCCCCAGGCCAGCGTCTGGATCAGGGATTGTGTCCCATGAAATCCGCATACAAATTAAAGGCCTGACCTCCATCGTCTTTCATCAGCGACAGGTTGCCGGCCAGGTGCACGATCAAAAATGTGCACAGGAAAAAGCCGGTGGCACCTACCAGCAGTTTTTTACCAATGGTGGTTGAAAAGAATTGCGACCATTTCATAAGATACGTTCTAAGCTTCCTTTAGTATGAATAAATAAGTGAAATGTCGGGCAAATTTATAACATGAAAAATTAAAACCAAATGATAAATGTCACGAAAATAGCTTATTCGAGACGCCTCATCATCCAGTTATCCACGAGATTAAACAAGTGTTGCGGCAGAAAGGTTCGCCACTTCGGTTCGTCCAGGAGATGGACGTAATGATCCAGCCGGGCGTTCTCGAACTCCTCCCGCGTCTGTTGCGGCAGGTTCAGCAGCACGATCCAGCCGCCTTCGTCCCGGATATCCTCCCACCACTCTTCGTAGTAGCAGTCGTCGGAGGAATAGAAGTTAAGGACGTTCTCCCCGATCAGTATGAACTTGTTAATGCCCTGGGATGTCAGCACGTCGATCACATCACGTTTGAGGGTCATGATGTTGTTCTCCACCGCATCGTTCCACTCGCCGATCAGTTCGATGATCGCGTAGTTGAACTGGTAGTCGGCGAACAGGATCTTCATGTAGAGGTTGGGCGCCCCGAAGTCATCCCATTGCGGGTGTATATAATAATTATAGACCGTATTGGTAAATTCGAACTCGCTGTACTCACGCCCGTAAAAGGGCGACTGCTCGTCTTCCTCTGCCGTATACAGGTGCCGCCAGTTATAAAAGGGTTCTATCTCATGCATGCCGGCAATTTATGTATTTTTCATTTCCGGCTCTCAACCGCGCGCTTCACGCTGCCGTATTCGAGCAGCAGGCCTTTGGCGGTTTCATAATCCGATAGCTGCAGCTGTTCCATGACCATCTTTACGCCGCGGTCTACCAGCTTTTCGTTGCTCAGCTGCATGTTTACCATTTTGTTATCTTCTACCCTACCCAGCTGGATCATCACGGTAGTGGAGATCATATTCAATACCAGTTTCTGGGCGGTTCCGGATTTCATCCGGGTGGAACCGGTCACGAATTCCGGGCCTACCACTACTTCCACGGGATAGTCCGCATGTTCTGACACGGGAGAACCCGGGTTGCAGGAGATGGAACCGGTCACGATACCGTTCTCGCGGCAGGCTTTGAGCGCCCCGATCACGTAAGGCGTGGTACCGCTGGCCGCGATGCCTACTACTACGTCCTTATCGGTGATGTTCCATTGCTGCAGGTCGCGCCAGCCCTGTTCGCGGTCGTCTTCCGCATTCTCCACCGCACGGCGGATGGCGGAGTCCCCCGGCGATGAGCCCTACTACCAGGCCCTGCGGCACACCATACGTTGGCGGGCATTCGGAGGCGTCGAGGATGCCGAGACGGCCGCTGGTGCCTGCCCCATATAAAAGAGGCGCCCCCTGCCAGCATCTTGTCGGCAATTACGGACGTCAGCTTAGAAATCTGCGGGATGGCTTTCTCCACTGCCTGGGGACGGTCTTGTCTTCATTATTGATATTGGTCAACACCTCCTGAACGGTCATGGTTTCCAGGTGGCGGTAGTGGCTCGGTTGTTCTGTGACTTTGGTGAATGCCATAAGGTTAATCTTGATCTTCGTGATACAATGCAAGTCCATCCATCGGGTTCTTCAACACCCTGCCCAGCTGTAATTCGTACAGGTCGCAGAGTGCCTGGAGGACGTCGCGGAAGTGGAACGCCACGCTGCCCGTAAAGTGCAGGGGCACGGTCCAGCTTTCGCGGTATTTATAGAGGTGATTGAAAAAAATTCGTTGAGGCTGTCTTCCAGGATGTTTTCGATCATGAAATGACCGCGGTTCTCACCCAGGAAGGGGTAAATGAAGCGAGGTACCGGTTGGGCAGGGGCTGGCGGTAGACGTTATCGAGGATCTCGTCGCGCCCCACGCCGAACTTCTGGTCGAACCGGTACTTCAGGTCGCCGTCGAACGTATCGTACAGGTAATACTGGAGCACTTTCTTGCCGAGGTAGGCCCCGGAACCCTCGTCGCCAGGATGAACCCCAGGCCGGGGTTGTTCTTTTCGATATCCATACCATTATAATAGCAGGAGTTGGAGCCGGTGCCCAGAATGGAGACGATACCGGGTTGATGGCCGCAAAGGGCGCGGGCGGCGCCCAACAGGTCGTGCGTTACCGCTACCTTCGCATGGGGCCATACGGCATGGAGGGCTTTATGGACCAGCTTCACGTTGTTTTCCGCCTTGCAGCCGGTACCGTAGAAGTACACTTCTTCGGGCAAAACATCTCCCATCTCCGGCAGCAGTTCTGCCCGGATGGCTTCTTCTATCTGGACGCTGGTGAGAAAATAAGGGCTGAGGCCCTGCGTGAACCAGGTTTGCTGCCGCTTGCCGTCCGTCAGGCACCATTCCGTTTTGGTGGACCCGCTATCCGCCACCAGCTTTACTTTCGAAGGCATATCCGCTCGTTTATGAAATTAAAATTGAGATGTCGATGTTTTGCTTGTGAATATGTTATTTTTGTCACAAGTTAAACAAAAGGGTGGATTCCCTCAACGTTTCAAGATAATCATATGTCGGATAACAGAAGATTAAAAGTTTGGCTGCCCCTGATGTTTGCCTTCGCGCTTGCGCTGGGCATGTACCTCGGGCATAAGATGCCAGCAGCCCGGAATAGCGATTCCGTCAGTTTTTTCCTAAACAAGCGGAGCTCCCTCCAGGAAGTGCTCGACCTCCTGAAATATAACTACGTAGACACGCTCGACGTCAACACCATCCAGGAAGAAGCCATCGAAGGCCTCCTCTCCCACCTGGACCCCCACTCCGTTTACATCCCCGGCCGACGTGCAGGAGGTGAATGAAGACCTCGACGGCAACTTCGAAGGTATCGGGGTAGAGTTCAACATCATCCAGGACACCGTCAACATCCTCAGCGTGATCGCCGGCGGCCCTCCGACGCGGCAGGCGTGCTTACGGGCGATAAGATCCTGAAAGTAGACGACACCGTTAATGTAGCAGGAAGAACATCACCGCCGAAGCCATCCGCAAACTGCTCCGCGGCCCCGCAATTCTACCGTAAAAACGAAAATGCTGCGCGGCTCCAAACAGCTGGATATTACCATCAAGCGCGGCGTGATCCCCTGAACAGTGTGGATGCCGCCTACATGACCTCCCCGGCATCGGCTATATCAAAATCAGCAAGTTCGCCGCCACCACCTACACTGAATTCCTCGAAGCAGCGCGCAAACTGGAGAAACAAGGCATGCAGCAGCTGGTGATCGACCTTCGCCAAAACGGCGGCGGCCTGCTCGACGCAGCCACCCGCCTGGCCGACGAAGTTCTCGACGGTAATAAACTCATTGTCTATACGCAGGGAAAACTCCCCCGCCAGGACTATACCTGCTCCCGCCCCGGCGTTTTCGAGAAGGGAAACCTGGCCATCCTGATCGACGAAGGCTCCGCTTCCGCCAGTGAAGTGCTGGCCGGAGCAGTACAGGACTGGGACCGTGGTATCATCATCGGCCGCCGCAGTTTCGGTAAAGGCCTCGTACAGGAACCTTTCGAGCTGGACAATGGCGCTACCCTGCGCCTGACCATCGCCCGTTACTACCTGCCCTCTAACCGTAGCATCCAGAAGAGCTATGATGCAGGCCGCGAAGCATATGAAGAAGATATCGCCAACCGATACGATCATGGCGAGTTCCTGAACGGCGACAGCATCCGCCCGGTGGATTCCAGCCTGAAGTTCCGTAAACCCGGCCCCAGCGGCGCTATCGTTTACGGCGGCGGCGGCATCACACCAGACGTATTCATCCCCTTCGATACCAGCCGCTACTCAGAACTGCTGACCAGCCTTTACAACCGTAACCTCTTCGGCGACTACGTATACCAGTATTATACGGCTAACGCCGCCGAGTTCGCCGGATTCAAAGACGCTTCCGCCTTCAACCGCGAATGGCAGGTGAGCGATAAGATGATGGAAGGCTTCCGTGCCCTGGCTGCCCGCGAAGGCGTAAATATGTCCCGCGCTACGGCCAAGGACAATGAAGAGATCCGCATTCGCATCAAGGCACTGCTGGCAAGGCAGCGCTGGAGAAGCGAAGGCTTCTATGAAGTAGTTAACGCCGGCGATCCCGCTATCGACCGCGCGGTGCACGAATTGCAGAAAAAGAAATAAAATACTTACAACGGCCGGCGATGATCGCCGGCCGTTTTCAATCACAACTACCCTATCTATGAAAATCTTCCTGCTGATCGTATCCATGATCACACTTTTCTTCGGCGCTATCTTCAAGATACAGCACTGGCCGAACGCTGATACAACGCTGATCATCGGCTTGATCCTATTCGCAACCTTTCACATTATGGTAATCAGGGCCATCATACAGGCCCCGGTCATCCGGTACGGCACCCGGATCATGTGGCTGGCACTATCCGTCAGCCTCCCCTACCTGGGCAGCATCCTGTTCCTCAGCTTTCATTCCGGGGCAACCACATCAAAAGCGAAATAACTAAAGCCGGACGGGGTAAAACCCGTCCGGCTTTTTTGTATTTTACGGCTGATGTTTTACCTCATATTCCGCATCGTAATCGCAGCAGTTACGATCTACATCCTGTTACCTGAAAAGAAGAAGAAGCGATAGCATCATTTCATTTGCTCTCACCTGCCACACGCATATACTGGATACAAAACAAGGTCGTAAACAGGTATACGCCCACCAGCCGGAGGTAAAACCAGGCATCTCCCAGCACGTCCGAGCGTAAAACCGCCCATAATACGATAAAATTCAGCGCCAGGATGGCGGGCGCCCGGCGCATGGCGTACTGTTTAAGCACCGCTTCATCTGCTCCCGCATAGAACTTCCGTGCCATGAGGCAGCCGAATACGATGAGAGATGGCAGGCCAAAGAGCAATGACGCGGCCAGTAGAAGGATGGTCAATACGATGTCGAGCAGAACGCTGCCGGGCATGCGGTCAAAGATGGTGATGATGAAAACGAGGGGCGAAATGGCCACACTGGCCAGCCATATGCGCAGGGCATACCAGAAGGGGTGGATTTCATAGGTGTTCGGTTATCGGGATATATTGCCTCAAAAATAAGGCTTCCCGGCTACCGGCCTATGACATGAAAGGGGAATCACCGGTGGCGGAGGCGCGCCCGTTCTTCTTCGTAATCGCGGCGGAGGTCTCTCAGTTCCTGATCCAGTTGGCGTTTAGCCATTTTCTGCTCCCGGTCGTTTGGATAGGTGCGGCTTTCATATTCACGGGTGCGCCGGGCGCGGTCGTTCTCGTAAGTCTGCTGCAATTGCCGGAGCGCGTCCTCTTCGATGATATCTTCCTGGACGTCATCCATTTTCTTCTGAAGGTCGGTCATTTTGCGATCCATTTCCTGGACGGTGGAAGGGTCGCGGATAACGGTGCGGACGGTTTCCATCATATCTACGAGCACCGAACGCAGGGTGGCGCCGTGTTGCGGAGAGGCCTGGGAGAAGTCGAGCGTGGCGGGATTGAAGCGGGAAAAAGCCGTGAGGATACTGTCGCGCGTGGCCTGCGGGAGATGAGCGAGGCCGCGGAGGTCCGTTCCGGGAAAACGGAACACATAGCTTCCGGGATCGTTTTGGGCGGTGGCAAAGACATGCAGGCTGCACAGCAGCAACAAGGTAATCAGGCTTCGTTTCATATCTGCTCGGTTAGTGCGTGCAGCATCTAAACAATTGCTGTGCCAAAACAAATAAAAATCCTCCCGGCCGGGGCCGGGAGGATCAATATCCGTGCGTAAACTAATTAACGTTGAGCGGCACTGTCTGCACCAGGAGCCGAAGCAGGGTTGGTGGAACCCGGGTTGTTCAGCGTGGTGGAGTCAGTTGTTTGCATGGAGGTATCAGCAGGCAGCGGAGCGGTTTCTTCCATAATTGCAGGAGAATCCGTCGGTACGGCTGTAGAGTCAGCATTGTCTGATGCGTTGTTGTTGCAGGCCGCGAATAAACCGGCGGCACATGCGAGCAGAAATAACTTTTTCATCTGAGATATGGTTTTTTATGGTTTAATACTCCGCTATCCGAACAATGACTGTGCCAAATAAAAAATCCTCCCGGCTTTCGCCAGGAGGACCATATACTTTCATCAAACGCTGATTAGTGTTTGTGAGTGCTATCAGCTACAACAGCAGAGTCAGCTACTACAGCGGAATCAGCAACTACAGCGGAGTCAGCAACTACGGGAGCGACTACCGGAGAATCAGTAGCAACAGCAGTAGAGTCAGCAGTGTTGGAAGCGGAGTTGTTGCAAGCTACGAATGCGCCTACAGCGATAGCGAGTACGAATAATTTTTTCATAATTGATGTTTGTTTTAAAACGCCGCAAAGATATTCATAATTCTGTTACTACAAAACAAATTTTTATCTAATACGGGAATATTACTTCTTCCGGAAGAAGATCCTGATCGGAACGCCCTGGAAATTAAAGTGTTCGCGGAGCTTGTTTTCCAGATAATTTTTATACGGTGTTTTGATGTCGTCCGGCAGATTCGCGAAAAATGCGAAGGCGGGCGTATGGGTCGGCAGCTGCGTCACATACTTGATTTTGATAGCGGTGCCGCGTACTACCGGCGGACGGTGCGCTTCGATCGCTTTCAGCATGATATCGTTCAGCACGGACGTCTGCACTTTGCGCTGACGGTTATCGTATACTTCCAGGGCGGTTTCCACGGCCTTGAAAATGCGCTGTTTCTCGATCACGGAACCGAAGATAATGGGCACATCGGTGAACGGCGCGATGCGGTTGCGCAGTTCCTTCTCGTAGTCGCGGGCGGTATTGGTCTCCTTGTCTACCAGGTCCCACTTGTTCACGAAGATCACCAGGCCCTTGCCTTTGCGGGCGGCGAGGCTGAAGATGCTCAGGTCTTGCCCTGCGATACCTTTTTCGGCATCGAGGACGAGGAGGCAGACGTCAGCTTCATCGAGGGCCTTAATGGCGCGGATGACGGAATAGAATTCCAGGTCTTCGTGCACTTTGGCTTTGCGGCGGATACCGGCCGTATCGATCAGCATGAAATCTTTCTGGAACAGTCGGTAGCGGGTATGAATCGTATCGCGTGTGGTACCTGCGATATCTGAAACGATATTGCGCTCTTCGCCGACAAGGGCGTTCAGGAGGGATGATTTACCTACGTTGGGTTGACCGATGATGGCGATCTTGGGGATGCCGTCCAGCTCATTGGTAGCGAGCTCGTCGTCAGGAATGAGGGCCGCAACTTCGTCGAGCAGTTCGCCGGTACCGCTGCCTGTCATGGACGAAAGGAAGTGGATATGTTCGAAGCCCATGGAATAGAATTCGGCGGCTTCGAGCTGGCGTTCGTGGTTGTCTACTTTGTTAACGGCGAGGAACACGGGTTTGGAGGAGCGGCGGAGCAGGTCGGCCACGTCCGCGTCGAGATCGGTGATACCGGTGGTCACGTCGCACATGAAGATGAGGAGGTTAGCCTCTTCCATGGCGATCTTCACCTGCTTGCGGATCTCGCGTTCGAATACGTCTTCGGAGCGGGCAACGAAGCCGCCTGTATCGATGACGTTAAAGGTTTTGCCGTTCCAGTCGGCGATGCCGTATTGCCGGTCGCGGGTAACGCCGCTCACGTCGTCGACGATAGCTTTGCGTTGTTCGAGCAGGCGGTTGAAGAGGGTGGATTTCCCTACGTTCGGGCGTCCTACGATGGCTACTGTGAACCCAGGCATATTATTCTGATTTTAAAATTCTGTGATTAAAGGAGTCCGTATTCTTTGAGGTAATTGTCGTTATCCCTCCACTTGTCGCGCACTTTCACATGGAGCTCCAGGAATACCTTGCGGTCGAGGAACTTCTCTATTTCGACCCTGGCGCGTGAACCGATCTCGCGAATGGAGCGGCCTCTTTCGCCGAGGATGATGCCTTTTGCGTTTCGCGGGTAACGACGATATCTGCGGAAATCTTTGTGAGAGATGCTTTCTCCTGGAAGAGGGTAACGGCTACCGCGGTGTGGTAGGGTATCTCGTCTTCGAAGAGGTGGAAGATCTGTTCACGGATCATTTCAGCCACGAAGAAGCGGGTGGAACGGTCGGTGAGGGTGTCTTCCGGGTAGAAGGGCTCGCTTTCGGGGAGGAGCTGTACGATTTCCTTTTTGAGGAGATCGATATTCTTTTTCTGGATGGCGGAGATAAAGATGACGGATTTGGCCTTGCCCCAGGCGAGTGCTTTGGTGCGGAGCTCTTCAATGGCAGCGGCTTCGAGGTTGTCCATCTTGTTGATGACGAGGATGGAGGTGCCCTTCAGCTTGAGGGAACCGAAAAGTTCGAGGCATTCGTCCAGGTTATCGCGGGCATCCATGAGGAGAAGCGCGACGTCTGCGTCTTCCAGGGCGGATTTAACGGCGGACATCATCTTTTCGTGCATTTTATACTTCGGGTCGATGATGCCTGGGGTGTCGGAAAATACGATCTGGAATCCGGGTTCTGTGAGGACGCCGGTGATGCGGTGACGGGTGGTTTGGACCTTAGGGAAACTATAGCGAGCTTTTCGCCAAGGATGGCGTTCAGGAGGGTTGATTTTCCTGCGTTCGGTTTCCCGAAAATATTGACAAAACCTGCGCGATGCATCATGATATAATTTAATTCGTTGGGTAACCGCGGGGATGAGGGCCCGGGTATCCGGGTGCAAAGGTAGCACAAATAAAAAAAGCCGAAGTGGTTCGGCAAGTTTCGATGGATGGTGCTGTTTGCGGTTATCCGTGCGCGTGGGCCCGACTGCTGTAAAAAGTGAATCCCGCTCCGGGAGCGGGATTCCGACTTTCTTTGTAGCGAGGAGGGGATTCGAACCTCTGACCTTCGGGTTATGAGCCCGACGAGCTACCTCTGCTCTACCTCGCAATGTGGTTGCAAAGGTAAGGGAATTATTTCTGTTAACAAATATTTTTTGGGAAATGGTAGGTTCAGGCTGATCCTGAAGGCACGCAATCGCCGTCCTGCGCAGGCTTACAAGTGAATAAAAATAATTTACAAGTTATACGGATTTGTAAGTTTTGGCATATTGGAGCCGAGGGTACGGTTGTAATCAATAGCCGAACTCCTCATAGTTGGCTTTCATCATATCGATCCAACCGGTCCAGTAAACTTTGCCGGTGGCTCCTGCCCCATCGGGATCGATTTGGAAGAATTCCTGGATGATTTCGAAGTTTTTACGATGGACGACTTCCCGGCAGTAATGCGTCAAGCATTCGATCAGCTTAGGGAAAGACGAAAAGATCACTTCACTGAGCCCCTCGATATCTCCGCCATAGGCATAGTCATGTTCATACAGCCGTATAGGAACTCATCTTCCATGCAGGTCTTGCGGGCGTCGAAAACCAATACGCCGGTATCATTACCTTCGGAAGCGAAAGGGTATAAATGCTGAGGGATGATTTGTTCGGGGATGTACCAGTCCAACCTGGAGCGCAGTTCTTTTAGCGGGTCGGCAGGAAGGGAGTGCGGTAACCGAACCAGCGAGCAATCTCCGACCGGGAAGAAGTAAGTGCTGTGCCAGGTTTTAAAGCTCTTTGGGAAAGTGACACCAAATTCACATTCAAGTTCCTGATAATCCTTTTCCCCGAGAGTGCTTTTCATCAACCGCCATTCGACATTTCCGTCGCTATCGACCAGCGATGCCCGCATTTCTTCAGGTATACCATCAGCGGGAACTTTATCTCCGGGATACCATTCTTTGAATGCGGTAAAGAAGGCGAAAATCTGGTCAGGTGTAAGGGAATAGTTGATCGGCATATTGGCGGATGAGCTTTTTGATTGATTGTCAATGTACAAAGTATGTATTTTTAAGGGAAGATATGGATTTTTGACGGCAATCACGGCCTATTAAAAAGGCAATGCCAATGAAACACACTGATATTCAATACTATAAGGAGCCAAAAAGGGCTCAAGGGGCAGACGAAGGGCAGACGAAGGGCAGACGAAGGGCAGACGTGAAGGTTTCTAGCCGGATGTAAAGAGGGCTTTAACAGGGGTTAAAGAAGGGTAACTGTAGGGTTCATGTATATCTAATGTATGTCAACTAGTACTCTAGCCAATACAGTAAAGGATTTGGAGGGAAAAAGGAGAGAAAGATGAGGGATAGAGGAGATATTCCTTAACCTTAAGGCAGCTATTACTTTACCCTGAACTGAACCTAACAAACACCTAATCAACGACTTATTAAAAAACACTACAAAACGCTACAAAATAAGTGTTTACGGCGTTTTTCCATCTCCCTACCCCTGCTTACCCCTACTTTTGGCAAAGTTCTTTGACATATGGTTCTTAAAAGAAGGGCAGGATGCACACGTGCTATCGAATCAGGCAAAGTGAAAGATGAGCCAAAAAAAAAAGGCCCTTGGTAACCAAAAGCCTTTTTCTGTTTGTAGCGAGGAGGGGATTCGAACCTCTGACCTTCGGGTTATGAGCCCGACGAGCTACCTCTGCTCTACCTCGCAATGTGGTGCAAATGTAATGGAAATAATTGTCAGACTCCAAGCCTATAAAATAAAAGGCATTTAAATCGCTAATTATTGACACCTTACGGTAAATACCGTTCCTGAGAAAACCTTTATAGAAAAAGAATCCTTAATTTTGGTTTATGACCACTTCCTCATATAAACGACTTAAAGCAGCGCTCATTCAACAGCGTCGTGAAGTTACTTCTTCCATCGAGGCGGCAAGTCGTTTTATTGATGATTTGGGACTAAGAGATGTAATGATACCTACTAATCCTCCTAAGAAATCTGCCCCGAAAAAAGCTGCTGCGCGTAAAACCTCTTCCAAAAAAGCAGTACGCTAATTTAGTTCTAAAAGATTTACATAATATTGAGCCATCATTGTTTGAATATGGCCTCAACAAATTATATATATTCCTCTGATCTCGGTTTAACAATTGGCTTCCATGGCTGCTCTCAGGAAGTACGAGATAAAATTGCAGCCGGAAAATCGTCTTTACGTCAAAGTAATAATGCCTGGATTGGTTAGGAGATGGAATGTACTTTTGGCAGAATAATTACGATCGGGCATACCACTATGCAAGCAACCCTCCACCCAAAGTCAAGATAGACAAATTATCCGTAATCGGTGCGGTATTTAGTTTAGGTAATTGTCTGGATCTTACTGATAAAAAGTATATAGAGCTATTAAGATATTCTTACGAAACATTAGAACAAACAGCGAAAGCAGCAGGGACTCAATTACCAGAAAACACAAATCCAAAGGGAGTAGAAAATTCAAATGACAGAATAATAAGGCGACTTGATTGTGCCGTCATTAAAAATATTCACCGGCAATTAGCAATATTAGGTGATCCTCCATTTGATTCAGTAAGAGGCGTATTCTTCGAAGGAGATGAACTATACAAAGGGGCCGGTTTTCTTGACAAAACGCATATTCAAATTTGTATAAGAAATCCTAATCTCATCAAAGGCTTTTTTATTCCGAGGAAAGAAACTAATTGGCCTTAGTGAATTTAGTTTCAATATACAATGTCTAAAATATGGCTACAACTGGAATCTTCTTTAAAGAAAAAGGCTTTTAAGCAACGCCCAAAAGCCTTTTATCAAAATGTAGCGAGGAGGGGATTCGAACCTCTGACCTTCGGGTTATGAGCCCGACGAGCTACCTCTGCTCTACCTCGCAATGTGGTGCAAATGTAATGGAAATAAATCCGCATCACGAAGAAAGTTTTAAAGTATTTGAAAATAATATTTCCTTCATCTCCTCAAACCACCTACCACACTACGTTACATCAGGTTATATTTTTTACTTAAAAGGAGAATTCCCGCAGCAACATAAACGAATACTTCGCAAAGTCATCAGTGTTTTCTCCTTAAAAAGCAATTTATAACTGCAATCAAAAGCCACCTTCTACCAACCGCAATGAAACCACAGCACCTTTCAGCACTGTCCAATTCCAACAGGACAAACCGGTGGTAAAAAAATGACGCAGACAGACAGGTCAATTAAGACCCGCCGTCTGCGTGTATCATCAAATTACATGTGGATAGTCGGTTTCCGTCCTAGAACGGCAATTCTTCGGTAACGTCTTCCGTCAGGGGCACACCCCGGCCCCCTCCTTCCGATGTTCCTTCGCCGGTCGCTTTGCCTTCCGGCCGCGGACCGTGATTCAGCAGCTGCACGTTCGTTACACGTACCTTCAATGCACAGGCGGGTGCGCCCTGTTGCGTGGTGTACATATCCAGGAAGGGAACACCTTCCACATATACGTACGTGCCCTGCAGCAGGTAAGCCCCAACGGAATTGGGCGCCCACATGGCACAGTCGGCCCAGATGGTCCGCTCCTGCGCGATACCCTGCGCATTCTTGAAACGCTCGTTGTGCGCTACGCTGAAATTCAACACCTGCTTGCCGTTCACTTCATGCAATACGGCATTCTTTCCCAGATGTCCGATTAATTGAATCTTGATCATTGTTTCTGATTTAGGTTAACAAATAAAAAAAAGTTGGCTACGGGAGTATTAGAAACAAAAAGCAGTATCGGATTAACAATATGTAATTTAGGCAATTTTCATACACGAAAAATTATTTCCCATTATTCGTCACCTATAGCTAACTTTGCTCCAGAATGCGGGGCCATTGCGGTCCCTTTTCACCTCGGGGTGCCTTACTATCAGGCTGAGATCAAACCCGTTGAACCTGACCAGGTAATGCTGGTAAGGAAAGGTAAGCAGCCAATTTCCTACTTACCTGTTTTTTATTGCGATAGTACACCGGTGCGGCTTTATGGCCCCGCTCCGCTATTTGTATTTGAACCTTAAACATCCCATAAACAGGAACCGATCATGAAACATCTCCTGCTCTTTGCCCTGCTATGCTGCGCTACCGCCGCACAGGCCCAAAGATCAATCTCCGGAACAGCGTCAGACGCGCGCACCGGCAAACCGCTCCCCGGCGCCACCATCTCCGTGTTGAACGGCCCGTCCGCCATCACCGACGCGCAGGGCCGCTTCATCCTCCTCCCTAAACAACAGCCCGCCATCATACAGGCCAGCTTTATCGGATATGCTTCCGTAAGAGACACCCTCGCCAAAGGAACCGATAACATCCGCTTCGAGCTTTCCGAAACCGGGCTGTTCGTCAAACCCGTGGAGGTCACCTCCCTCCGCGCGGGCGCCAATTCGCCCTTTACTAAATCGGAACTGAACCGCGAAGACATCGCACGGCAGAACCTGGGGCAAGACCTTCCCCTCCTGCTCAACCAGCTGCCTTCCGTTACCACCAATTCAGACGCCGGCGCAGGCATCGGGTACACCGGCCTTCGCGTACGCGGTTCCGATATTACCCGCATCAACGTCACCGTAAACGGCATTCCCGTGAACGATGCCGAATCGCAGGGCACCTTCTTCGTCAACATGCCCGACTTCGCCTCTTCCGTTTCCAGCATACAGCTGCAACGCGGCGTTGGCACCTCCACCAATGGCGCGGGCGCTTTCGGCGCATCGCTCAACCTCTCTACCAACGAGTTCCGCGATAAGGCCTACGGGGAAGTGAACGCGTCCTACGGCTCGTTCGACAGCTGGAAAACGACCGTCAGCGCCGGATCGGGGCTGATCAACGATCACTTCACTGCGGATGTGCGCCTGTCGAGAATCTCATCCAACGGGTATGTAGACCGCGCCACTTCAGACCTCAAATCCTTCTACGCTTCCTTTGCATACATCGCCGGCAAATCCTCCCTCCGCCTCAATGTTTTTTCCGGCAAGGAAAAAACCTACCAGGCCTGGACGGGCGTCACCGATGCAGAAATCAAAGAGTTCGGCCGCACCTACAATCCCAACGGGAAGATGGACAAAGGCGGATTCTACGATAACGAAACCGACAACTACCAGCAGGATCATTACCAGCTGCTCTTCAACCACGCCTTCCGCAACAACCTGCATTTCAACGCAGCGGCGCATTACACCCGCGGCCGCGGCTATTACGAAAACTGGCGGGAAGACGATTACTATGTCGATTATGGCATCACCGGTCCTGTGCATGATGGCGACACTACTCATACCACAGACCTTGTGCGTCAGCTTTGGCTCGATAATCACTTCTACGGCGGCGTATTCTCCCTCCGCCACGACCTCGGCAAGTTCAACTGGACCGCAGGCGGCGCCTGGAACAAGTACGACGGTAAGCACTATGGCAAAGTACCCTGGGCAGAAGCGGGCGGCATCGATAAGGAGTATCGCTGGTATAACCTCGATGCGTTCAAGACCGATCTCAGCGTGTACTGGAAAGGCGAGTACGCGATCACCAGCCGCCTGAAAGTGTTTGCCGATATGCAATACCGCCATGTCAACTATGAACTGAACGGCTTCCGTAAAAACCCGGACATCCGCCAACATAAGAAATACGATTTCTACAACCCGAAAGCCGGCGTTACGTTTACCATCAACGACAAGCAATACGTTTACGCCTCTTACGCCATCGGCAATAAGGAGCCCAACCGCGACGACTTCGAAGTAGGCCTGACCGAAGCCCCTAAACATGAAACACTCCGCAACGTAGAAGCGGGCTATGTTTGGCGCGGTTCCAACACGAGCCTTTCGGCCAACGTGTATTACATGAACTACCGCAACCAACTGGTGCCCACCGGCCGGATCAACGATGTGGGCGCATACGCCCGTACCAACATCCCTGAGAGCTATCGCATGGGCATCGAGCTGGAAGGCCAGTACACACCGGCATCCTGGTTCACCGTGCAGGCTAACGCAGCCTTCAGCCGCAACCGCATCAACGCGTTCACCGAGTACCTCGACGACTGGGATAACGGCGGCCAGAAAGCGCAGACTTACGAAAGCACAGAGATCGCTTTCTCTCCTTCGTTCGTGGAGGCGCTACGCTTACCTTCCGTCCGTTCAAGGGTTTCTCTGCCGATATCGTGGAGAAAGTAGTAGGCCCGCAGTACCGGATAATTCAGGGGACAAGAACCGCCGTCTCGATGGCTACGCCGTTACAGACCTGCGCCTGCTGTATACCGTTCCGCAACGGATCTTCCGCGAGCTGGGCCTGCAGTTCATCGCTTATAACCTGACCGACAAACAATATGCGCCTAACGGCTATACTTACGGTTACCTGGAAGGTGGCGCCGTGAAGTCGATCAACAACTACTTCCCCATGGCGGGCATCAATTTTATGGCCGGTGTGAAAATCGGACTGTAATGCTGTGAAAACCATATCCGAACCCGAATTGGAAGCCGGCGCCGCAAGTGCCGGCTTCTTCGTTTTATGCAGTTCGCACTTCGCCGGGTGTTTTGCCCGTCCAACGTTTGAAGGCTTTCAGGAAAGCGCTGGATTCATTGTATCCCAGCATATACGCGATGTCTTTTACGGAATGATGGCCGGAGCGGAGATAATCGAGCGCAATGGCCTTGCGCACTTCGTCCTGTATCTGGAGGAAGGTTACGCCTTCGCCTGCCAGCTTGCGCTGGAGGTTGCGGGGCTCATACTGAAATTGGCCGCCACCGCTTCGAGCGAGGCGGAATAGAGGTAGGAATTAGACAAGAGGTATTGATAGATGCGCGCATGGTAATCGCCCGCCGGCTGAGCTCCGGACTGCATCGCATGTACCTGTTTGAGGAGGATGCCCTGCAGTTCATAATTGGCGGAAAGAATCTCCTGCTGCAGCCAGCTGTTATCGAAAGTGATGGCGAGGTCTTTACCTTTCTTACGCAGCGGGCAACGCAGCACGCGTTCGTACTCCGCCGTGTCCGCCACATCGTAGGGCAATTGTGCGGATATAGGAGCCAGCCGCCGCATGAGCAGTCCATCCAGTTCATGCACGGCAAACACCGCCAGGAAGGCGCTGAAATGGCGGAATATATAGGTATGCTCTTTCGCTTTTACGGGATCGGCCGGAAAGCTGATGGAAAATTGTTTGGCTCCGTGATGGGTCTGCATGCGGAACATATCCGTCAGCAACGGCGTGAGCGCCCCTGCATGCGCCACCGCTTCGCTCACCGTATTGGAGGTCTGGATGATTTGTCCTACCACGCCCAGCGCCGCCAGCTGCATGGCTTCCCGAAGTGCAGGCCAAAGAGATGATCCGCCGTGGCATGGGCCGCATTCTTCCAGAGACCGTTCACTTGCGCCGGGGTAACATTGACGGCATGCCCCTGTTGCAGGATGCGCGCATCGATATTGGAAAGGGCGCACAGTCGGCGGGGATCGGCGCCCCGCTGAGCGGCGTAGGCCAGTAAAGCGCGTAGGAGTTGTTGCTGGAAGTCCTGCATGGTATTTATTTTCTTCGAAGTTAGTCCGATGCCCGGGTAAGTTACGACGGTTGTCGCAAAATGACAATGGTTTGTCGTCTGCGGATAATAGCCGCCGTGATGGGTTGATCTACTTTTGTATCAACGAAACAATCACACACAAATCAAAACACAATATCATGATACCTTTAACCACTACCTTACGCATCAACGGCATTTCTTCCCTGGCAACCGGTTTGTTACTGGCCATCTTCCCCGGCGTAGCCTGCAGGCATATTCAACGTCGCCACTACCCTTCCCTTTGTGGCCGTGGGCTTGTTCCTGATCGTCTTTGCCTCCGGCGTGCTCTTTGTAGCACAGCGCCCCACCGTACCGGCCGTTAAATGGATCACTTTCCTGGACACGACCTGGGTGGTTGGCAGCTTCATCGCCATTGCGTTTCTATTCGCGCACATTTCTGTCACCGGCAGCGTACTGATCGCAGGCGTGGCGCTGTGGGTGGCGGCTATGGCTTTCCTGCAGCGGAAAGGTATCCGCACCCTCGCCACGGCCTAACTGGTAACCATACCGCACAAAAAGGGCGCTTTCACAAGCGGCCCCTTTGGTATTTGGAAATACGAGTTGTACTTATTTAACCAGCTTTTCGATCGCGGCGTGCACCTGTGCGAAGGAGAATCCGCTGATCACGGCTTCCATCTGTGATTTGATGGCCTCGTTCTGCAGGTTGCCGATGCTGCCTTCATGGGTGTGGCGGATATCGGTATCCGGCTGGAATTTGCCGCTTTCGATATCCAGGCCCACCTGCTTGTAGGCTTCGCGGAACGGGGTACCTTCCAGCACCAGGCGGTTCACGACCTCCACGCTGAACAGGTAGCGGTATTTTTCATCTTTCAGGATGTCCTCTTTGATGCGGATGTTCTCCAGCATAAGGCGGCTCATCCGGAGGCAGTCGCGCAGGGTGGCGAATGCCGGGAACAGGTTTTCCTTCAGCAGCTGCAGATCGCGGTGGTAGCCGGAAGGGAGGTTCACGTCATCATGGCGATCTCATTGGGCAGCGCCTGCAGTTTGTTGCAATGCGAGCGGATGAGCTCCCATACGTCGGGGTTCTTTTTGTGGGGCATGATGGATGAGCCGGTCGTCAGTTCGTCCGGGAAACTGATGAAGCCGAAGTTCTGGTTCATGAACAACGTGGCGTCCATCGCCATGCGCGATACAGTAGCGGCGATACCTGCCAGTGCGAAAGATACCAGCTTCTCCGTTTTACCTCGGCCCATCTGTGCGTACACCACGTTATGGTTCAGCGATTCAAAGCCCAGGAGCTGCGTGGTCAAAGTGCGGTTCAGCGGGAAGGAGGAACCGTAGCCAGCTGCGGAGCCAAGGGGTTCTTGTTCACTACGCGGTAAGCGCCCTGCAACATGATCAGGTCATCCACCAGGCTTTCGGCGTAAGCGCCGAACCACAGCCCGAAGGAGCTGGGCATAGCGATCTGGAGGTGGGTGTATCCGGGTACGAGGAGCGCTTTATATTTTCGCTCTGCGTTTGCAGCAGGTCGAACAGTTCTTTTGTTTCGTATACGATAGTTTCCAGCTCGTGACGGAGGAACAGTTTGAGATCCACCAGCACCTGGTCGTTCCGGGAACGGCCGCTGTGGATCTTCTTGCCGGACTCGCCCACGCGGCGGGTCAACAGCAGCTCCACCTGCGAGTGAATATCTTCCACCCCGTCTTCCAGCACGAAGTTCCCCGCGGCTATCTCTGCGTAGATCTTCTTCAGTTCCTGTTGCAGTACGGCCAGATCTTCCGCGGGAAGCAGCCCTACCGATTCCAGCATGGCGATGTGCGCCAGCGAGCCGAGCACGTCGAAGGGCGCCAGGTAGGCATCCATTTCACGGTCGCGGCCTACGGTAAACTGTTCTACCGCGGCGAGGGAGGCTTTATCTTTCTGCCAAAGTTTCATACTCATTCCTTTTTAAAACGTCCTCTAAATTACGCCATTCACGACAGACAGCAGGCGGATGTAGGTATCGATGCCCTGGCGGATCTCGTCGAGATAAATGAACTCGTCCGCCGAATGCGAGCGGGCGCTGTCGCCCGGGCCAACTTTAACGGAGGTGGCGGGGATCAGTGCCTGGTCAGACGTAGTGGGTGAACCATATAATTGTTTTCCCAACCCGATACCTGCCTGTACGAGCGGGTGCTCCTTCGGGATGAAGGAGGGCCGCATGCGCATGGAGCGGGGGTCACGTCGCACTTCACGTTTGCGCGGATCGTTTCGAGCATTTCTTCCAGCGTGTACTGGTCCGTTGCGCGGCAATCCACCACAAACGAACATTCCGCCGGCACTACGTTGTGGGCTTTGTTGGATGTATGGATCACGGTTACGCTCATCTTTACCGGCCCCAGCGTGTCGGAGACGTTCGGGAACCGGTAGTTGCGGAACCAGTTGATATCGTCGAGCGCATGATATACGGCATTATCGCCTTCGTCCCGCGCGGCGTGACCGGCTTTGCCATGCGCCACGCAGTCCAGCACCATGAGCCCTTTTTCCGCAACAGCGAGGTCCGTTTTCGTGGGTTCTCCCACGATGGCGAAATCGATCTGTGGAAGCAGGTGGAGGATGCTTTCGATGCCGTTGATGCCGCTGATCTCTTCTTCCGCGGTGGCGGCGATAGCGATATTGTAAGGAAGGTTTTCCACTTCATAGAAATGGAGGAACGCCGCCAGGAGGCTTACGAGGCAACCGCCGGCATCGTTGGAGCCGAGGCCGAAGAGCTTACCGTCTTCCACGGCGGGATCGAACGGGTCGCGGGTGTATTGCGGGTTGGGCTTAACGGTGTCGTGATGGGAGTTCAGGAGGATGGTGGGCTTCGCCGGATCGAAGTGCCGGTTGAGCGCCCAGATGTTATTGAGGTGACGGTTATATCGTACGCCATGCTCTTCCATGAAGCGCCCCAGGATCGCTGCGGTACCGTCTTCCTCCCTGGAGAAGGAAGGCATGGCGATCAGCGATTTCAGGAGCTGAACGGCGTCTTCATAGCGTTGTTGATTCCACATATTTCAGCATATTAAGGTACCGGCCACTTCGGGAGTGGTATTACGGAGCAGATCGTCCGCATGCCCGATCAGCACTTCCTTCACCCCGTTGCCGATCGCCGCAAAAGCGTTCTCCAGCTTGGGAAGGATGCCGTCATACAATGCGCCCGATGCCATGAGCTCCTGGTACACGTCTTTGTTGATCAGGTTGATCACCGAGTCATCATCATTCGCATCGCGCAGCACGCCTTTCTTCTCAAAACAGAAAATGAGGCGGACGTCGTAATGGGCAGCCAGGGCTACGGCCAGCGAAGAGGCGATGGTATCGGCGTTGGTATTGAGTATCTGGCCTTTGCCGTCGTGCGTAAGCGGCGACATTACAGGAGTGAGGCCCGCATCCAACAGCAATTGCAGCGGAGCGGTCTGTACGTTGCCTGCGGGGATGTCGCCTACGAAGCCGTAGTCGATGTCCTTTACCGGGCGTTTCACGGCGGGGATGATATTGGCGTCCGCGCCTGTGAGTCCGATGGCATTGGCGCCACCCGCCTGCAGCTTAGCGACGATCTGTTTGTTGACGAGACCGCCGTAGACCATCGTTACCACGTCTACCGTTTCAGCGTCGGTGATCCTTCTCCCGTTCACGTATTTCGATTCGATACCCAGCTTATCCCCGATCCGTGTGGCGATCTTGCCGCCGCCGTGGATGAGGATCTTCCTGCCGGGCACTTGCGCGAAAACCGCCAGGAACTTATCAAGGAGGGCGGGATTGTCAATGACATTCCCGCCCACTTTTACTACGAATACTTTTTCCTTGCCAGCCATCAGCGGTTTTTTAAGATTTCACTGATCACAGCCTGCGCGGCCCAGGTACGGTTGCCCGCTTCGGGGATCACGATAGACTGCGGCCCGTCGAGCACTTCGTCTGCGATCACCACGTTGCGGCGAACGGGCAGGCAGTGCATGACCTTGGCGGTATTGGTATTTTTCAGCGTCTCGTTGGTCACCATCCAGGCGGGATCCGAGTTGAGGATCTTGCCATAGTCGGTGTAAGACGACCAGTTCTTCACGTATACGAAATCAGCGCCTTCGAGGGCTTCCTGCTGGTTGTTACAGATCTTCGCGTTACCTGCGAATTTCGGGTCCAGCTCGTAGCCTTCGGGATGCGCGATGGAGAAGTCCACTTCGTCCCAGGCGTTCATCCACTGCGCGAAGGAGTTGGGAACTGCCTGCGGGAGCGGTTTAACGTGGGGAGCCCATGTCATCACCACTTTCGGCTTGCGGGGCTGGTTCCATTGTTCGCGGATGGTGATAGCGTCTGTGAGGCTCTGCAGCGGGTGCAGCGTGGCGCTTTCGAGACTGATCACCGGCTTGCCGGCGTACTTGATGAACTGGTTGATATATTTTTCCGTGTAGTCTTCTTCTTTATTCTTCAGACCGGGGAAGGTGCGGATGGACAGGATATCGAAATACTGACCCATAACGGCGGCGGCTTCCTTCACGTGTTCGGTGGTATTGCCGTTCATGACAACGCCATCGTTCATTTCCAGGGCCCAACCTTCTTTATCGATGTTGAACACGACTACTTCCATGCCCAGGTTCCTGGCTGCAACCTGCGTACTGAGGCGGGTGCGGAGGCTGGGGTTGAGGAATATCATGCCGAGGGTCTTGTTTTCTCCCAGGCCTTTTTCTTTGAAAGGATTCTTTTTATGTTCCAATGCGAGCTCCACCATACGTGGGACGCTGGGCACATCCTCAACGGAAATAAACTGTTTCATTAAGCGTGAACCGGTTTTAAAGCTTGTTTGAATGCGGTTAAGAACTGATCGGCCTGATCTTTCGTCAGCGCCAGCGAAGGCAGCAGGCGGATAACGTTCGGCTTGGCTTCGCCGGTGAAGATCCTGTATTTGAAGAGCAATTCTTTTCTAACGTGCGCCAGTTCCTCGGGCAGTTCGATCCCGATCATCAGGCCCTTGCCCCTTACCTCTTTCACTTCGGGAACTTCCGCAGTTCTTCCATGAGGTAATTGCCGACAGCTTCCGCATTGGCGATGAGGTTTTCCTTTTCGATCACTTCCAGTACGGCGAGCGCAGCGGCGCAGGCCAGGTGGTTACCGCCGAAGGTGGTGCCCAGCATGCCGTAGCTTGGCTGGAATTTAGGCGCGATGATGATACCGCCGATGGGGAACCCGTTGCCCATGCCTTTGGCCATGGTATAGATGTCCGCATTCACGCCGGCATGATCGTGGCTGAAGAACTTACCGCTCCTGCCGTAACCGCACTGCACGGAGTCCGCGATGAACACTGCGTTGTGCTGGTCGCACAGGGAGCGGATCTTCTGCAGGAACACGGCAGAGGCCACGTTGATGCCACCCACGCCCTGGATGCCTTCGATGATCACGGAAGATACTTCGTATTTATCGAATGCTGCTTCCAGCGCGGCGAGGTCTTCCAGGGAGGAATACCACGTTGTCTGTTTCGTTTACCGGCGCTACGATCTTCGGGTTATCGGTTGCCGCCACTGCCAGGGAAGTCCGGCCATGGAAGGCTTTCTTAAAGGCGATGATTTTCTTTCTGCCGTTGTAGAAAGACGCCAGTTTCAGGGCATTCTCATTGGCTTCCGCACCGGAGTTCACGAGGAACAGCTGGTAGTCTTCTTTACCGGATACTTTACCCAGTTTCTCCGCCAGCTGCTGTTGAAGGGGATGTGGATAGAGTTGGAATAGAAGCCCACTTTGCCCAGCTGATCTGTCAGCCGCTGCACGTAATGCGGATGGGTATGACCGATGGAGATCACCGCGTGGCCGCCGTAGAGGTCCAGGTACTGGTTGCCCTGGTCGTCCCACACGGTTGAGCCCTGCGCTTTGGTGATGGTGATATCGTTAACGGGATATACGTCGAACAGTTTCATTGTTGATGTTAGTTTGTCGGTTTAGAATACGATGGATTTCAATTTGAGGCCGGCCGTTTCTTCGAGGCCGAGCATCAGGTTCATATTCTGGACCGCTTGTCCGGAAGCGCCTTTGATCAGGTTGTCTTCGATGGAGTGGATAACGAGCTTATCGCCCTGTTTCTCCAGTTGCACGAGCACTTTGTTGGTGTTGACCACCTGTTTAAGGTCGATCTGTTTGCGGCTGACATGCGTGAAGGGGTGGCCTTCGTAATACGCTTCATACAAGGCGTAGGCTTCGTCGAGCGACAGTTTGCAGTCCAGGTAGGAAGTGATCCAGATGCCGCGCGGAAAATCACCGCGAACGGGCACGAAGTGGACACCTCCGCCGAAGGCAGGCTGTATGGCCTGCAGGGTTCGTCGGATTTCCTTCAGGTGCTGGTGCTGCAGAACTTTATAGGTAGAAATGTTATTGGCCCTCCAGGTGAAGTGGGACGTGGCCTGCAGGCTTTGGCCGGCGCCGGTGGAGCCGGTAATGCCGGTAGTATGCACCTCTGTGAGCAGTCCCGCTTTCGCCAGCGGCAGCAGTCCCAGTTGGATCGCGGTGGCGAAACAGCCGGGATTGGCGATATTGGAAGCGGTTCTGATCGCATCGCGGTTCGCTTCGGGAGGCCGTAAACGAAGGCGCGGTCTTTCACGGTCTCTCCCAGCCTGAAATCCTGGCTGAGGTCTACCACTTTCACGGAGCCGGCGATATCTGCAGACTCGAGGAATTTCTTCGATTCGCCGTGGCCGAGGCAAAGGAATATCACGTCCACGGAATTATCGATCTCACCGGTAAACAGGAGGTCTGTTTCGCCGAGGAGGTCGCCGTGAACGGCGTGGAGCGGATTGCCCGCGTTGCTGCGGGAATGAACGAATGCCAGTTCCACATCGGGGTGGTTAAGCAGCAGCCGGATGGCTTCGCCGCCTGTATATCCCGCCCCGCCGATAATGCCTGCCTTTCTCGTTTTCATGCCTTTACTTTTTGTTGGATTCGTTAACCTGGTTCCAGATCATTGTCTGGTTGCCGAAGATCTTGCTGAAGCCTCTTACGTCTTCGCCGCTCCAGCCGCTGTTCATTTCACCGTACTTGCCGAACTTGCTGCTCATCAGGTCGTAAGCGGATTCGATGCCGGTTACCTGGAAACGGTAAGGCATCAGCGTTACGAACACTTTACCGGTTACGTTTTCCTGGCTGTGCTGGAGGTATGCTTCGATGTCGCGCATTACGGGGTCGAGGATCTGCCCTCGTGCATCCAGTTACCGTAGAAGGTAGCCAGCTGGTCTTTCCAGGTGAGCTGCCATTTGGAGAGCACGTGTTTCTCCAGGGCGTGGTGCGCTTTAAGGATGACCATAGGCGCGGCGGCTTCAAAGCCTACGCGGCCTTTGATGCCGATGATGGTATCTCCCACGTGAATGTCGCGGCCGATGGCGAAACCGCCGGCCAGGCTCTGCAGGTAGACGATCGCATCGGTCGGATGGCTGAATGTTTTATCGTTGACGCCGGTCAGTTCGCCTTTCACGAAGGTGAGGACGGCCTGTTCGGGATCGTTTTTAGTGAGCTGGGTGGGCCAGGCTTCTTCCGGCAGCATACCGTTGGAAGTCAGCGTTTCCTTACCGCCTACGGAAGTGCCCCAGATGCCTTTGTTGATGGAGTACATCGCTTTGGCGAAGTTCATTTCCACGCCTTTGGACTGGAGATAGGAGATTTCTTCCTCGCGGGAGAGCTTCAGGTCGCGGATGGGAGTAATGATCTCTACGCCGGGGATCATGATATGGAAGATCATATCGAACCGCACCTGGTCGTTGCCGGCGCCGGTGGAGCCATGGGCTACGGCGTCCGCGCCTACTTCCTTCACGTATTCGGCGATGGCCAGGGCCTGGCTCATGCGCTCGGCGCTTACGCTGAGGGGATAGGTATTGTTTTTCAGAACGTTACCAAATACGAGGTAGCGGATCACTTTATCGTAATAAGAGCGAACCGCATCTACGGTCTTGTGACTTTTCACACCCAGACTGTAGGCGCGTTTCTCGATCTCCTGCAGTTCTTCCGCAGTAAAACCGCCCGTATTCACGATCACGGAATGCACTTCATAACCTTTTTCTTCGGACAGGTATTTAACGCAGTACGATGTATCAAGTCCTCCGCTGAAACCCAGTACAACTTTTCTCATGGTAATTTTTGCTTGTATTTGGTAGTTCGTAAATAGTTTCTAATTGGATCAGAGCCAGCTGAAAAGGAAGAACCTTTTGCGGGAGGCTCCCGCGCCGCCGCTGCCGGATTTGCGGGCAGCTTTGAGCAAGATGTATTTTTATACCGCATCCACCGCTCGAAGAGGGAAAAGTTTCCTTTAAATTTCCGCTTGCGGGTCTCCGGTTCCACGGCAACAGCAGCTGCAACAGCGTTGGCGGGTTGCCCCTGCTGTTGGGCGGCCAGCTTGGCGGCTTTCTCTTCGGCTTCTTTGGCTTTCTCCACCGGATCGTAAAGCATGGCGGTGCAAAGGCAGTTCTTCCGGTTCTTGGACATCAGCACTTCGTAGTTCACGCAGCTGCGGCAGCCTTTCCAGAACTCTTCGTCGTCGGTGAGCTCGGAATAGGTTACGGGCTCATATCCCAGGTCGGAGTTGATCTTCATTACGGCCAGGCCGGTGGTGAGACCGAAGATCTTGGCATCGGGGTATTTGGAACGCGACAGTTCGAAGATCTTCTCCTTGATGGCTTTGGCGACGCCATGCCCGCGGAAGGCGGGGTTGACGATGAGGCCGGAGTTGGCGACGAACTTCTCGTGCCCCCAGGCTTCGATATAGCAGAACCCTACCCAATCTCCTGATGTAGTGAGCGCGATGACGGCCTTTCCTTCGTCCATTTTCAGCTGCACGTATTCCGGGGAACGTTTGGCAATGCCGGTTCCACGCGCTTTAGCAGAAGCTTCCATCTCGTCGGTGATGGTTTGAGCATAATGCTTATCGTCGGCAGTAGCTGCCCGAACGATTATATCTTTATTTTCCAACTTTTTACAATTGAAAATTGTGATGCAATAAATTGATTGGAGGTTCCCATTGCCGGGATGGGCCCATGACAGGAGCCATGGATGGGTTATACGACCGGGGTGTGGCCTATCAAATACGAGGTCGTCGGGAGAGATATCTAAAGACAGGAAACCCAATAGCACAGACACCCTCTTCAAACGAAGGGTGAAAAGCAAAAACGTTGGTATGGGTCGCGATATATTCCAACTGCAGTTCGACGTTAAATTGTGATAAAAAGTGTCTTTAGTTTTAAAGTAAATGCAAAGTTATAACATATTTAAATATGCAACCGATTTTTTTGCCTGAAAGAAAGAAGGGAAACCCAGGCCCAGCCTGAATTTCCCTTCCTTTTTCCTTAGTCCGGACCAGCTGTATTAATACACGGTCAGTTCCGAGACGGATACCCGGGTATCCTGCGGGTTGGCAGGCTCCAGGGCTACGAACTTAATATACCGGCAATTAGTTGGCGTTGAGAGCTTTATGTATTGCTCTATGGGATTATTGAGCACATTGGCAAAACTTCCTTCCGCCACGGCCTTGCCCCACTCCCTGCCGTCTGCACTGAGATACAACGCATATTTATATACGATGCCGCCGCGGGGTTCGGGGCATAGGAGAATGCCTTCACCGCCTGCTGTTTACCCATATCGATCACCAGTTCGGCCGGGTAGGCGTTCTCCTTGGTGGTCCAGGACCGCGGCGTGGCGTCTATCGCTGCTTCGGCGCCAGGCGTTACGGCCGTCCAGCCGATGGGCGCAATGCCAAAGACCGCATCGATGGTGGTGCTGCCTTCTTTACCGTTGTTAACGAACGCTTTGGCGGAAACGGAGCCTGCCTGCGGGAAAGCAAACGGCTTTTCGTAACGCGGCGAAGCGGTGGTGGGCTCGGAACCATCGGTCGTATAGTGGATCACCGGGTCGGGGGATTGTGTTTTGATGGTCACCATGCCATCCTTGTCGCGGTGTACTTCCGGATCGGCAATAAGCTCAGGCGCCTGGAACAAGGCTACCTCGCTGATCACGGGACTGGCCTTGGCGTCGAGGATGCTGATGCGGATGGATTTGGCGGTGGTCTGTGGCAGGCGCAGGATGCGCTTGTAGCCTACCGTCGTTCCCCGGGCTATCTCCTTCCATTCTTTGCCTTGCAGGACGCTCACCGAAAACGCACGGACGCGCTGCCCGAGGGGGATAAACTCCTGCACGGCAACGCGGTTGAAGGTCACCGGTTTGGCGTAGCTAAGGGTGATATCGCCTGTCGTTTTTCCTTCAGCTGCGGCCCAGTAAGTATTGTAGTTGCCATCTGCCAGGTACACCGCGCTGGTCATTGAATTACCCTGGCGGGTGTTCGTAGCGGCGATGCGGGCCTTGCGGGCCAGGTTCTCCTTAAAATCAGCGTCCAGCGCACGGCGCAGTTCCATCAGGCGGAGAGAATCGTTCGCATGGATACGCCCGCGGCGGTCTACCGGGATATTTAGCAACAGGTTGGCGTTACGGCCGACGGACCCGTAGTAGATATCGAGGAGGTGGGGCAGCGTTTTCACCTTGTTATCAGTAGCGGCACTGTAAAACCATCCCGGCCGGATAGATACGTCCGCTTCCCCGGGCACCCAGTGCGTACCGTCTTCCTGTCCTTTATTGAGCGTCTCCGTGATGCCGCCCATGCCGGGTTTAAAGTCGGCGCGGTTGAGTGTGCTCCAGTTCGTGGTACCGGCATATCCGTCTTCGTTACCGATCCAGCGGCAGCCTGGACCGGCATCGCTGAAGAAGATGATGTTTGGGTGGATGTTGGTAACGGTAGACTCGAACAGGTTCCAATCGTATACCTGCTTTTTTGCCGTTAGGGCCTTCACCGTTGGCGCCATCGAACCACTGTTCGAACACATCCCCGTATTTAGTATGCACTTCCTTCAGCTGGTTGGCGAATACCTGGTTGTATTCAGGAGTTCCATAGGCGGGGTGGTTTCGGTCCCAGGGCGAGAGGTATACCCCGAAGAGCAGGCCATATTCGCGGCAGGCGGCGGATAATTCCGCCAGCACATCGCCTTTCCCATTCTTCCAGGCGCTTTCGCGCACGGTGTGCTTGCTGTATTCGCTGGGCCAGAGGCAGAATCCGTCGTGGTGCTTGGCAGTGATAATAATCCCTTTCATCCCCGCCAGCTTCGCCGTGCGTGCCCATTGGCGCGCGTCGAGCTCGGAGGGATTGAAGACTTTAGGATCTTCGTCACCATGCCCCCACTCTTTATCCGTAAAGGTATTCGGCCCGAAGTGGATGAACATGTAATATTCCAGCTGCTGCCATTTCACCTGCGCGGCAGACGGCAACGCGCCCACCGGCTTTATCTCCGGCTGTGCCAGGCTTTGCTCCCGGCCAAAAGGAGCGCAAGAAGAATCGATCTTTTCATTAATATCAGTTTGTAGACGTGATCTCCCTAAAATACAATGCTGCCGTTCATTTCGCGAACATTGTCAATATCATGAGAAAGAATGCTAAAATACTATGAAAACGGGCCTTCATATTTACCGTCCATCACACGAATGTCACAATTTCCACTCCGGAGGGAAAGCATAAGAGTTGAAAACGCTACATTGTATCCCATTACTCTTTATTCAAATCAATCGAGCAGAATGAACAAGCAATTGCACCGCAGGAAATTTCTCCGCAACACAATGGCCGCAGGGGTAGGCCTCAGCCTGATGAATTCGCCGGCAAGGCTTTTTGCCGGTATCAAAAAGATAAAGTGCGCCTGGGGCTCATTGGTGTGGGCGCCCGTGGCATCGAACACCTGAAACTTTGCCTCCGCCGTAATGATGTGGACGTCATCGCGGTGGCGGACCCGACAACGACTTCGCCATGCCGCTGGTACGTAAAGAGATCCAGGAAGCGTACGGCGCCAAGCGCAAAGTCGCGGAATATACCAAAGGCCCGAACGACTATCAGAACCTGCTGAAACGCGGCGACATTGACGCGGTGATCATCGCCACCCCTGGAGTGGCATACCATTCAGGCGGTAGCGGCCATGAAAGCCGGCGTAACGCCAGCCGTGGAGTATGCGGCGCCGCCGATATCCAGGAATGCTGGGAACTGGTGAATACCTCCGAATCCACCGGCATACCGGTATTCGGCATGGAGAACGTAAACTACCGCCGGGATGTGCTGGCGGTGCTCAATATGGTGCGCCAGGGCCTGTTTGGCGAGCTGCTGCACCTGCAGGGCGGGTACCAGCACGACCTCCGCGCCGTGAAGTTCAACGACGGCAAGCAATACTATGGCGGCGGCGTGGAGTTCGGTGAGAAAGGATTATCCGAAGCGCATTGGCGCACCAACCATTCCGTTCACCGTAATGGCGACCTCTACCCTACCCATGGACTGGGACCGGTGAGCAACATGGTAAACATCAACCGCGGCAACCGGCTGCTGTCGCTCACGAGCGTGGCCACCAAATCGCGCGGGCTGCATAAATATATCGTGGACCATCCGCAGGGCGGTCCGAACCACCCCAATGCGAAGGTGGAATTTAAGCTGGGAGATATCGTAAGCACCCTGATCAAGACCAACAACGGTGAAACGATCATGCTTTCCCACGATACCAACCTGCCGCGCCCCTACTCCCTGAACTTCCGGGTACAGGGAACCAACGGTTTGTGGATGGACGATTTCGACAGCATCCACATCGAAGGGAAGAGCCAGCCTCACAAATGGGAAAAGGCCGGCAGCGAGAAGGATCCTGAAAGCTACCTGGGCAAATACGATCATCCTCTATGGAAACGCTATGGTAATGACGCATCCGGCGCCGGGCATGGCGGCATGGACTGGTTCGTGATCAACTCCTTTATCGAATCCATCAAGCGTGGAACGGATTACCAGATGGATGTGTACGACCTCGCCACCTGGTATGCGATCACCCCGCTGAGCGAGCAGAGCGTGCTGGAGGGAGGTTCTATGCAATACATTCCTGACTTCACCCGCGGGAAGTGGATCAACCGCAAGCCGAGCTTCGCGCTTAACGGCGAATATTGATTTGGTTTCATGTAACATATTGAAAAACAGCCCCGGCAGGTTTGCCGGGGCTGTTTTGTTTTTCGGCCGGTATGCGACCGGAACAATGTTTAATTAACGACAAGGCCCCTTTTTCCGCTCTGAAGCGTCAAACACGGCTGTACGACATCCTGCGCTTCCCTATTCAGCTATTAATTCCGCCGTTTCAGTCAACCCAACCCGCACCTCGAAACCGCTGTAAATCCCTGTAGGCGGGGCAGAGATTACATTTACAACTAATCTGACCCTGAAGGAAAAATATCAGCCAAATGGAAAGGTCCATGCTACCTGCTTAATCAATGCAATCACATACGCCATACAAAGGCAAACGATTCATCGCTTCAATCAAAAAAACGCAAATGAGAAAACGCTCAAAGGCATCCTATCACTCTTATGCCTGTTACTTCCGCTTGTTATGCAAGCACAAAATCAAACCGTTAAGGGGAGGGTCACGGATGTGGCCGGGAACCCGCTACCGGGCGCCAGCGTGGTAGCGCAGAAAGGCCGTCAGGGCGCTGTTACCAATGCTGAAGGCCGGTTCGAGCTCAGTGTGGCTCCCGGCACTAAACTCACCATCAATTTTACGGGTTACAAATCGGCGACTGCGGTCGCCAATCCGGCGGAGCCGCTTCAGGTGGTGCTGGAGGATGACATTGCCAAGCTGGACGAGGTGATCGTTACGGGTTTGGCAACGACTGTTAAAAGGAGGAATGCGGCGAACTCCGTGGCCACGATCTCCGCCAAGGAACTGGCGGGAGCGGCGCCTGCGCAGACATTCGACGCTGCGTTGAGCGGTAAGATCACGGGTGCGAATATCGTGGCGAACTCGGGCGCTCCCGGTGGTGGCCTTTCAGTGAAGCTCCGTGGCGTATCATCCATCTATGGAACTATCCAGCCGTTGTTCGTTATCGACGGGGTAATCGTTTCTAACCGCGCGACCTCGACTGGCATCAACGTTATTTCTCAAGCCAGCGGAGGCACCAGTGCAACTTCCGGACAGGACAACGCCGCATCCCGTATTGCTGACATCAATCCAAATGACATTGAGAACGTAGAGATTCTGAAAGGCGCATCGGCATCTGCGATCTATGGTTCCCAGGCGTCAGCAGGTGTGGTGATCATCACAACCAAAAAGGGCGTGCCGGCAAAACCGCCTTTACCTTGAACCAGGATCTTGGTGTGGCAACTGTGCGTCGGCTTTTGGGAATGCAGAACGTATTTACGGACGAAGATATCACAGCGCGTGGCTGGAATGTCAATACCGTTCGCACGGCCCAAAAGGATGGCAAATTCTGGGATTACGAAAAAGAAGTTTTCGGCGAAAAAGGTTTTTTGCGTAATACGACATTTAGTATGAATGGCGGGAATGAAAAAACTACTTTCCATCTGGCGGCAGGTATGAAGAAAGAAGATGGTATTGTTAAAAATACCGGTTATGCGAACAGCAGTGTAAGGCTGAATCTCAATCATAAAGTTTCTGATCGTATTAAAGCCGGTTTTACCTCTGCATACATGAACACTTCCTCCGACCGTGGCCTGTTCGGTAACGAAAACAGTGGAAACACAGTAGGCGCTGGTATAACCGGGGCACAACCCTGGCTAGACCTGCACCCGGATGCAAATGGCATATACCCCGACCCGGTTGGCGGTGCGAATATCCTGCAAACAATTGCGCTTTCGACTAACAATGAAAAAGTAAATCGCGTGCTGACCGGTGCAAATCTGGAAGCGACGATACAGCAGTCGCCCACTTCCGTAACGCGCCTATTGGGACGTGCTGGCCTTGATTTCTACCATACGAAATCCACAGCGCTATTCCCAGCTATGCTTCACTTTGAAGCAGCTACTGGTGGTAGAAACATCATCGGTAACACTAATGAAATGAATACAAGCTGGGCGGGCTTTCTCGTAAATACTTTTACACCCGGACAAGGAAATCTGACTTTCACTTCTACTGCAGGTATAACACACGAATTCGGCAACTATGAACAATTGCTGAATGTTGCTTCAATGCTGGTAGGTAACGAAACGAGCCAGGGCCAGGCAGCAGCTATCCGGACACAGCATACACGTAGCTCCTACCGTAACGATGGCATATTTATCCAGGAAGAGCTGTCATACAAGGAGTTTCTGAACTTCACAGCCGGTGTACGTTTCGACAAATCTACCAACAACGGCGACTATAAAAAGTACAATATTTACCCCAAAGCAAACGCATCCTGGAACCTTAGTAAAATGGGTAACTGGAATGGCACTGTTGTGAACGATCTGAAATTCCGTATCGCTTACGGAGAAAGCAGTGGCTTCCCTACATTCAGCAGCCGTTTCACGCAAATGGCTCCTTCTGTAATCGGCGGGTTGCCAGGATCTGTCATCAACCTGACGCTGGGCGATCCTAATATCAAGTCCGAACGCCAGACAGAACTGGAAGGAGGATTCGACCTCAGCCTTTTCTCCGGCAAACTGAATTTCGAAGCTACCGTATATAACAAGGTAATTAAAGATCTCCTGGTTGCGGCTGACTGGCCGGGATCTACCGGATTCAACAGCAGATGGGTAAACGCAGGAGAATTGCGCAACCAGGGCGTAGAACTCAGCCTCCGTGCTACACCATTCAACAAGCGTAACGTACGTTGGAACACGACGCTGAACTACTGGATGAACCGCTCCAAAGTCTTAAAATTGAACGTACCGGCATTCGACCAGGGCGATAGCTTTGGCACTGGTCTCGGAACCATTTGGATTGAGGAAGGGAAATCCGCCACCCAGCTCGTAATTGAAGAAGAAACCGGACTACGTGTACTGGGAGATATCGAACCGAAATTCCAGATCAGCTGGTTTAACGACGTGAACTTCCTGAAGAACTTTACCTTCCGCGCTATGCTGCATTATAAAAAAGGTGGCAGCAACGTAAATCTGACGCAGTACCTGCGCGACTATGGCCGTTTGTCTGAAGACTGGAGCCAGAAAAATGACAAAGGCCAGTATGTCGGACGTGCGCGTATGAGCGATTTCGCGAACTATACACAAGACGCAACTTACCTGCGCCTTCGTGAGGTAGCGCTTTTCTATCGTTTACCTATCAGCCCGCGGGTTATCAATAACATTCAGGTGGGTGTTTCCGCAAACAACTATTTCACCTGGTCGAAATACCAGGGTACGATCCGGAAGTATCAAACTTCGGCACCACTTTCGGAACAGGTATCGACGTAGCTCCTTATGCCGCATCGAAACGTCTGCAATTCCACCTGTCCCTGAATTTTTAATCCATTAAAGAAAGTCAGAAATGAAACTCAAAAAACAAGTACGATCATCGCATTGGCAGGCCTTGGACTGATGGCATCATGTAAAAATGAGGCGATCCCGAATCCGAACGCTCCCTCAATGGAAGATGTGATTAAGAACCCGACCATTCCTCAGCTGAACAGCCTGGTGACCGGTACGGAAAGTGCCATGCGTAACCGACTGGAAACATACATCGATATATTTAGTGTATTAGGAAGGGAATACTATCGCTTCTCTAGTTCGGACCCAAGATGGTCGGATGTTATCCTTGGTAAGGACGATGCGAATTTCCTTGCAGCCGGAGGTTTCTACGCCAGTATTCCCTGGATGTCCGCTATAACGTTATCAAAAACTGTAACCTGCTATTGGAAGGGATAGAAAACTCCAAATTTATCCCCACTGAGAAATCAGAGAACGGTTATGTAGCTTTCGTAAAAACAATCAAAGCCTATCAACTACTGCTGGCTATTAACGGAACATATAACAATGGCATCAGATTGGAGGTTACAGATCCGCTTAAACCTGGCCCCATCGTAAACCGTGCTACAGCAATGGAAGCCATTGCCACCATGTTGAATGAAGCCGACGCGCTGCTGGCTGATGCCGAATTCAGCTTTACGCTTTCTTCTGGTTTCGCCGGTTACAATACACCTGCCAATTTCCGCAAGTTCAATCGTGCCATTGCAGCGAGAGTTGCCGTATACCGCGAACGCTGGACCGACGCACTCACCTACCTGCAAAACAGCTTCCTTTCATTAGCGCCGACAGCCAGCCTCACAGAAGGGCCTAAACATATATTTTCGCTTGCGACTAACGATCAGGTAAACGGACTCTATCTGGCTCCAGGAAGAGGTGCCGAATTTCAGATGGCGCAACCATCTTATATTACGGACATGGAAGCCGGTGACGATCGCATCAATAAAGCTCGTCAACGTTCAGCTGCTATGAATGTAGACGGAATCGCAGGAACACACGAAATGCGCATCTTTAATTCACAGACAGATCCCTTCCCCATCATTCGAAATGAAGAGTTAGTTCTTTTGTTTGCAGAAGCAAGTGCACAAAACAATGCGCTTCCCGCCGCAGCAGATGCAGTAAACAGCATCCGTACCCGTCACGGTATTGCAGCCAGAACAGATCTGGACACGAAAGACAAGCTCATTACCGAAATTCTCAAACAGCGCCGCTTCTCTCTATGGGGTGAAGGTCACAGGTGGATTGATGCGCGTCGGTACAATAGATTAAATACGCTACCAATCGACCGGCCGAATGACAATGTTTTTGAACAATTGCCGATTCCCATATCTGAAAGTGATAAATAATCTTTTCAAAAAATCATCATAAAACCAGAAGGCTGCCACCGTGCAGCCTTCTGCCATAACCCCAGTCATTCAAAATACCATCTCTCATGAAGCATCTTTTACGGATCACGCCCATGCTCGGGCTGCTGCTGCTATTATTCGGCATCACGGGCACAAGGGCTGCCAAACCTACCACCCCGTCCTCCTCCATCACCTGGAACCAGGTAGAAGGCAATTACCTAGACTTTTACTGGAACCAGGGGAAACGGCGGCCAACGCATCGTAATAGCGCGCGCCGGGCTGCCGGTCGATTTCAAGCCTGTAGACGGTAACGTTTATGCCGCCAACACCGCCTTCGGCCAGGGCCAACAGGTAGGCACCGGCCAATACGTTGTCTATTCGGGCAACGGCAGACAGGTCAACGTAACTGCGTTGACATCAGGCGTTAAGTATTACTTCGCCATCTTTGAATTCGATGGCGTCGGAACCTCCACGGAATACCTCACTACCGTCTTCCTTACCGGTGAGAATACAACGGTTGCCAGCCCTACCCAGCAAATCGCCAACCTCGCCGCGTCCAATATTACCGGGCATAGCGCCCGGCTGACCTGGACCGCCGGCAACGGGTATGCGCATTTTGTAGTAGCACGGGAAGATGGATCTCCGCTAACCGACCCGGCCGACTTCACAACTTATTCAGCAAACACCGTCTTCGGCGCCGGCACAAAATCGGCACAGGAAACTATCCGATCTACTACTGGTTCGGAAATGCCGAAACCAATATCCTCGGACTGAAAAACAATACGAAATACCACATTTCCGCATACACACTTAATGGATGGAATGCCCCAGTTTACACGAAACCCGCACACTCCTTTACTTTCACCACATTAGCCGAACCCACTGTCCCCCTTCCAATGTCACCTTCCAACGTCGATACCAAACAATTGCAGGTATTATTCTGGACCGGTGACGGTACTAAACGTATCGTAATCGGTAAAAAGGCAGCGCCGTAACATCCGTTCCACAGGATGGTACCACTTATACGGCAAATGCGGCATTCGGCCAGGGAAGCCAGCTGGCCCCGGAGAATTCGTCGTTTATATCGGCAACTCCAACAACGCCTGGGTCACGAACCTGGACGCAGCCTCCGCGTATCATTTCCGGGTATTCGAATTCGAAGACGGCGGTACCCTGACTACCTTACCTCCGCCTTTGGTGAAAACTCCGTGAATACATTAGCCCGCCCCACCACACCCGCAGGCACCATTACATTCACCGAAGTATTGCAAACCACCGCCAGGGTAAACTTTGTTCGCGGCAACGGAAACAACCGCATCCTTGTCGCTAAGGCGGGCTCAGCGGTAGACGCCACCCCGTAGATTTCGTGAAGTACAACGGTGACAGCCGCTTCGGCGCAGGAAGCGATCTCGGTAACGGCAACTTTGTTTTATTAGCCGGCGACTATCAAACGATTCAAATCTCCCAACTGCAACCCGGCGTTCCCTACCACTTCGCTATCTTCGAAGCGAATGGTGCGGAATACCCGATTTATATGACTACCGGCGGCACCGGCACACTGACCACAAGCGCCACTCCCACTTCCCACCCGGCTAACGTGAGGACCGCAAACCCATCGCTCACCTCCCTGCAGGTATATTCCGACATCGCTTCGGGATTACACCTCCTGGTTATCGGTAAAAAAGATGCAGCACCCACGTTTACACCGGTAGACGGCCAAATCTATACGCCAAGTTGGAAATGGGCAGACGGACAGGAAGTCGCGCCGGGTGAATTCGTGATTCACGCCAGCACCTGGAACGCTCCGACTATCTCAGACCTAACCCCGAACAGCACCTACCATTTTAAAGTATTTAACTATTCTAATCTCAACGGGCAAACCTTCTATTACACGGCCGATCCTGTGCCTACAGCCAACGGCACCACGCTGGATTACGCCCGCCCGCAAGCGTCCAACTTCTCTGCTACCAATATCACCCATACGGGCATGACCCTCAACTTCACGCCAGGTGGAGGCAACCGCAGGATCGTGGTATATAAGGCCGGCGCGCCTGTTGATGTTCATCCTTCGGATGGCACAGGATACGGAGCCGGATCTGGACTTGGCAATGGTAACTTTGTGGCCGGATATACAACGACAGGAGACCTGCCCCTGACCGGCCTGACAGCAGGCACCATTTATCATTTTGCCATCTACGAGGTCCATCCCTCAATAAACGTATATACCACTCCTCCCCTCACCGGTTCTGCCACTACTACCGGCCAAACGCAAACCATCACCTTCCCGGATTTTGCCGCAAAGAAATATGGCGACGCAGACTTTGAGCCCGGTGCTACCACCAGCTCCCTGCTAACGGTTCGTTACGAATTCTCCACACCCGGATATGCGGAGATCGTAAACGGGAAGATTCATATTCTCAGAGCAGGCAATGTTGTTGTTACCGCCAAACAGGACGGAGACGGCACCTATGCTCCGGCTACGCCTGTCAGCAAAACGCTGTCCATCGCGAAAGCCGATCTGACGGTTACCGCCAAAAACGTAACCATCCCCTTCGGCGGCGCCATTCCCAATCCGCTCCCCGTCGAATACAGCGGATTCGTAAATGGTGAAAACGAATCGGCGCTGTCCACGCCTCCCGTTCTGACGACCAGCGCTGATCCCGGCACTCCCGGAACATACACCATCAATATTTCCGGCGCTACCGCGTTGAACTATGCCATCACGCATCAGACCGGCCTGCTGACTGTAGAGCCCCGCCCGCGGCAATCGCAGACGATCAACTTCCCTCCTCTGGCGACCGTTATTTATGGCGCGGCACACATTTCACCCCAGGCGCAGTCCACATCTGGCCTGAATGTATTCTTCCTCAGCGATAACCCCGCCGTTGCGCAGATCGTGAACGGGCAAATCCAGATCAAAGGAGCCGGCACCGCCAATATCACCGCCAATTGCAACGGTGATAATACTTATGATCCCGCTCCTCCGGTAACCAGGAGCTTTACGGTCAATAAAGCCGCACTGCGCATCCAGGCCCAGGATAAGGCCATCCCGCAGGGAGAGCCGATGCCCGTGCTTACAGCTGATTATATCGGGCTGGTGTATGGCGAACTGCCTTCTGTGTTGACAACGCCGGCCGTACTGCAAACAAATGGCACCAATACTTCTCCTCCCGGCGATTATGAGATTACGGTAACAGGCGCCACTTCACCGAATTACGCCATTACGATGGCGCCCGGTACATTCACCGTACTGCCGAAAACCAGGCAATCGCAAACCATCACTTTCCCACTGATCGCCACTCAAACCTGGGGCGCAACGGATCTCGCTCCGGGAGCCACCACCACATCGCCCCTCGCGGTACGGTACACCTCCCTGAACCCGGACGTAGCCACCATCGTTAACGGGAAAATACATATCGTAAAAGCCGGCACGGCTACCATCCGCGCCGAACAGGACGGAGACAACGATTACCTGCCTGCTACGCCCATAACACGCGATATCGTCATCAACAAAGCCGTCCTGACCGCCAAAGCGGATAACAAGGAAAAGGTGTATCTCGATCCGTTACCGGCATTCACTTTCCAGTACACCGGCTTTGTAAACGGCGATAATGTGTCCGCCATTCAGACGGCGCCAGTAATCGGCACCTTAGCCACGGCCAGCTCTCCCGCAGGGAATTACGACATCACGCTTACCGGAGGCCTTGCCGTCAACTATACCTTCAATTTCCAGAAAGGTAACCTGGAGATCAAACGCCGCCCGCAGACGATAACATTCCCGCTCTCGCCACCGTGACTTACGGCGCAGCGGATATCACCCCGGCCGCAACCGTGAATTCCCCGCTTGCTATACGATATGTTTCCGCAACGCTGGATATAGCCACAATCGTCAACGGAAAATACATATCGTGAAATCCGGTACCGCTACCATCCGCGCAGAACAGGGCGGTGATAACAACTACCTGCCTGCTACAGCGGTTTCACAAAACATGATTATCAACAAAGCCGTGTTGACCGTAACCGCCGATAACAAAGAGAAAATATACCTCGACCCGGTTCCTGCCCTCACGTCCCAATATTCCGGGTTCGTGTATGGCGAAAATGCGTCCGTTATCCAGACACCGCCTGTTATCAGCACTGTGGCTACCGCCAACTCAGACGCCGGCAACTACGACATCATCCTAACCGGTGGCGTTGCGACGAATTATACCTTCATCCTGCAGAAGGGCAATCTCGAAATCCAGCGCCGTCCGCAAACCATTACCTTCCCGGCCATCGCGCCTGTGACTTATGGCGCCGCGGATATCACCCCGGCGGCTACCGTCAACTCTCCGCTGGCCATACGCTATGTTTCCGCAACCCCGGATGTAGCAACTATCGTAAACGGGAAGATTCATATCGTAAAAGCGGGCACCGCCACCATCCGCGCAGAGCAGGACGGCAACAACAACTACCTGCCCGCCGCACCGGTTTCCCGCGACGTGGTCATCAACAAAGCTAAACTGATCGTAACGGCGGATAATAAGGAGAAAGTCTACCTCGACCCGATCCCCGCCCTCACGTTCCAGTATGCCGGATTCGTGAATGGTGAAAATGCGTCTGTCATCCAGACGCCACCCGTGATCGGCACTCTCGCGACACTAAACTCCCCGCCGGCAATTACGACATCACGCTGACCGGCGGTGCTGCGACCAACTACACATTCGAACTGCGGAAAGGCAACCTGGAGATCAAGCGCCGTTCCCAGACAATCACCTTCCCTGCTATCCCCGCCGTGACTTATGGCGCCGCGGATATCACCCCGGCGGCTACCGTCAACTCTCCGCTGGCCATACGCTATGTTTCCGCAACCCCGGATGTAGCAACTATCGTAAACGGGAAGATTCATATCGTAAAAGCGGGCACCGCCACCATCCGCGCAGAGCAGGACGGCAACAACAACTACCTGCCCGCCGCACCGGTTTCCCGCGACGTGGTCATCAACAAAGCTAAACTGATCGTAACGGCGGATAATAAGGAGAAAGTCTACCTCGACCCGATCCCCGCCCTCACGTTCCAGTATGCCGGATTCGTGAATGGTGAAAATGCGTCTGTCATCCAGACGCCACCCGTGATCGGCACTCTCGCGACACTAAACTCCCCGCCGGCAATTACGACATCACGCTGACCGGCGGTGCTGCGACCAACTACACTACATTCATTCGAACTGCGGAAAGGCAACCTGGAGATCAAGCGCCGTCCGCAGACAATCGACTTCCCACAGATTGCCGGCAAAACCTACGGCGCTCCCGATTTCGCAGTGACCGCCACTTCCAATTCCGGTTTGCCGGTTACTTTCCGGTCCGCATCACCTGCGATCATTTCCGTCACGAATGGAATTGTGAAGATCCTCAGGGCTGGCGCCGCATCAGTTACCGCAGAACAGGCCGGCAATAACAACTACCTGCCCGCAACGGCCATTACGCGGACATTCACTATTCAGCGCGCGCCGCTGCAGGTGACCGCCGAAAACAAATCGAAATTCGAAGGAGAGGCGAACCCCGCCCTGACGGTGGTATACGCAGGGTTCGTTTACGGTGAAACGGAAGCTGTGCTTACCCAGCCCGCTGTCCCTTCCACTAACGTTGTCCCCTCAACACCTCCTGGCACTTACGACATCTTCCCGGGCACCGCTACGGCAGACAACTATGTCATGTCATATGTAAAAGGCGTCCTCACGGTAAGAGCAAGAGGCCTCCAGCCGCAAACGATCACGTTCCCGCAGCTGGCTGGTAAAACCTATGGCGATGCGGACATCGCTCCGGGCGCTACCACCACCTCGCCCTGGCCGTACGCTATACATCGCTAAACCCTGCCATCGCTACCATCGTGAACGGCAAGATCCACATCGTAAAAGCGGGTACCGTAACCATCCGCGCGGAACAGGACGGTGACGCCACTTATCAGGCGGCAACGCCCGTCACCCGCGACCTGGTGATCGCCAAAGCAGAACTGGCCGCCCAACCGCACGATAAAACGAAAGTATACCTGGAGGCCCTTCCCGCGCTCACGATCCAGTACACCGGATTCGTAAACGGAGAGAATGCATCCGTACTTCAGGCGGAGCCTACGACCAATACCAACGCCACCATCAATTCAACAGTAGGCGTATATGATATCTGGCTCACCGGCGGCGCGGCGGAGAATTACACTTTCCGCTTCACCGAAGCAAGGCTCACCATCACGCAGGCATCGCAGACCATCACGTTCAATGAGCCGGACGCCAGGGTATACGGCGACGCGGATTTCGCGCTGAACGCGTCTACCACTTCAGGGTTGCCGGTACGCTTCGTTAACGAAACGCCGCAACTGGTCACCATCACCGGCACGCAGGTACACATCCTGAAAGCGGGCCTCGCCCGCATACGCGCCGAACAGGACGGCAACACCAATTACAGGTCTGCTCAACAGGTCATACAGGTGTTCCCAATTGAAAAAGCACCGCTGACCGCAACCGCGGAAGACAAGGAAAGAGAAGCAGGGACCGATAATCCGGCGCTGACCGTACGTTATACCGGCTTCCTGAATGGAGACGATGCGGGAGACATTCAAACGCCTCCGATTGTTACCACGATCGCCGACCGTAACTCGCCGGCCGGAGTATACGATATCGTAGCTTCCGGCGCTGTGGCCGACAATTACCGCTTCACCTATGTGAAAGGCAAACTGACGGTAACACCTGCTACCCAGGCAAGACCCCAGACCATCACGTTCCCCGGCCTCGCGGCAAGGACTTATGGCGACGCGGACATTGCACCCGGCGCATCCGCATCCTCTAATCTGACGGTATCCTACACCAGCAGCAACACGAACGTGGCCACGATCGTAAACGGTAGCATCCATATCGTTGGTGCGGGTACCACTACCATCACCGCACGGCAACCCGGCGATAATACCTGGCTGGCAGCCGCGCCGGTAAGCAGAACGCTCACCGTTCACAAAGCGCCGCTGACTATCACAGCAGACAACAAGATCAAAGCAGTAGGCGATGCAACGCCGGCGCTTACCGCCACTTACAACGGGTTCGTGAAGAACGAAGGGCCCTCGGTGCTGGGTACAATACAACTGCGCACAGCGGCGAACGAATACAGCCGCGCGGGCACATACCCCATCACCATCCACTACGGCAATGTGGCCAATTACGAGATCACTGCCGTAAATGGCTTCGTAACGGTGAATGAAAAACCGAAGGATAAAGTGAAAGCCTGGGCCAGCAGCCGCACCACCATCCAGGTAAATGTGTTCGCCATGAACGCACAAAACGCCAACATCGTGCTGTACTCGACTTCCGGCCAGCGCGTCGTTCATCTCGTTAAACGCCTGTATGCAGGCAACAACAGCCTTCAACTGGATGTATCGAAAGTACCCACCGGTATGTATATCCTGCAGATCGGCGGTGAAAAGATCAACCTGTCCCAAAACGTAGCGATTAATTAAAAACACAGCCGGGCTCCCGTGGCCCGGCCTCTCAAAACGATATTCATGAAAAAGACCATTCTGCTCCGCCACACTTTCGTTGCCCTGCTGACGTTATCCGCAGGCGCCGCCAGCGGACAATCCACAGATCCCATCAACATTACCTCTTCCGCAGTTCCCTTTCTCCGCATCGCGGCAGATGCCAGATCTACGGGTATGGGTAACATGGGCCTCGCTACCAGTCCCGATGCCAACAGCGGCCTCTGGAACCTCGCCAAAACACCCTTTGCCGACAGCACCGGCTCATTGGCGGTGAACTATAGCCCTGGTTGCGTGATATCACTCAAAGCGTGTATCTCCTGCATGCGGGCGGCTATTATAAACTGGGCGCCGACCAGGCCATTTCAGCGAACATCCGTTACTTCAGCCTGGGCAATCTGCCACTGACGGATTACAACGGCCAGCTGCTGAAGACTTCCTATCCCCGCGAAATGTCTTTCGATCTGGGCTATGCCCGCAAGTTGACCAGCAATTTCGGCATCGGTGTGGCATTCCGCTACATCAGTTCCAGCCTCGTTCGCGGAACGCTTAATGCGGTGCGTTACAAAGCCGCCAACGCGGTAGCCGGGGATATCTCGCTGTTTTATTCCGGTGTAGACGACGCAGGGCAGGGATTTACCGCCGGCCTTGCGCTCAGCAATCTCGGTTCCCGCATTGCTTACAGAGGCGATTCCGATCAGAAGGAATTCCTGCCTGCCAATCTGGGGCTCGGCGGCGCCTACACCTTCGTGATGCAGGAAGATCATAAACTCATGCTGGGTGCGGAAGTGAATAAACTGATGGTACCAGCGATGGAAGACCCTAAAGAATATTACGAAACGGGCGCCATGGAAGCCTGGTTTAGCTCCTTCGGTAATAATACCTGGCGCGTTTCCGGAGGTGCGGAATATACCTACCGCAATGCTTTCAGCGTTCGGGCGGGATATGTGTCCGGCAATAAAAACGAAGGCAGGGTACAGGAGATCACTACCGGTGTGGGCGGCCGTTACCGGATGGTGGCCATGAACCTGTCTTACCTGGTAGCTACCGGCAGCGGCGTTAACCGCAACCCGTTATCTAATACCCTGCGGATCGGCCTGACGGTTGATCTGGCAGGACAACGATAATCGCATCTGCCCAAATTAAAAAAGCCGGTTGCAAATTGCAGCCGGCTTTTTTTATGATGTGATTCGTTTATGCTACTGGTTCAGCTGCCAGTTCTACACGGGCGCCGTCTTCTATGGAAGTGATATAGACCTCAGGGGTTACACCGTAACGCTGGCGGAACTGTTCCTGCACGAAGTTGCAGAAGTCATCCACTTTTTCGGTTGCAACGAGGTTGATGGTACAGCCGCCGAAACCGCCGCCCATCATCCTAGCGCCGGCTACTTCCGGGCGTTGGCTTGCCAGTTGCGCGAGGAAATCCAGTTCGGGGCAGGATACTTCGTACAATTTGCTGAGTCCTTCGTGCGATGCGAACATCAGCGCACCCGCTTCTTTCAGCTCATTGCGCTGCAGATGTGCGCAGGCTTTTTCGACGCGTTCGTTTTCCTGCGTTACATAGCGGCAACGGTCGTACACTTTGGCGGGCAGCAGCGCTTGTTGCAGTTTAACCTGTTCCGAAGAAAGATCACGCAGGCTGTTGATGCCGGGGTACACGGACTGAAGGATCTTTACGCCTTCCTCACATTGTGCGCGGCGCACGTTATATTCTGAAGAGGCCAGGGAATGGTGGACCATCGAGTTGACGAGCACCACTTTCACTTCTGACGAGAACTGGAAGGGGAAATATTGATAATCGAGGCTGCGGCAGTCGAGCAGCATCACGCTGTCTTTACGGCCATGCAGGTTCGCGAATGGTCCATGATGCCGCACTTAACGCCGGGGAACGTATGTTCAGCCAGCTGCCCGATACGGGCCATTTCCATGCGGGAGAGGCTGAATCCGAGGAGATGGTCGAGCGCCACGGCCAGGCCTCCTTCTACGGCGGCGGAGCTGCTCATACCGGCGCCGATGGGAATATCTCCCGTGATGACGCAATCGAACCCTTTCACATTATACCCTTGCTTTTGCAGATGGTACACAACACCTTTCAGGTAATTGATCCAATCGCCGCCAGGTTCGATGTTTTCGAGGGAGAACGATTCCGTTTCCCCGTTAAAGAGGGCGTGGGCGTTGCAGGTATCGGTATCGTTGAGGGCGATGGCGTAGATGATACGTTTATCAATGGCGGCGGGCAGAACGAAGCCTTCGTTATAGTCCGTATGTTCTCCGATGAGGTTGATCCTTCCGGGGAGCTGACGATGAGGGGCTCCCGGTTGAAGCGTTTGCGGAACTCGGCTGTGGCTGTAGCGATCATTATAAGGGTAAGTTTTACACCTAAAAGTAGTAAAAAGTGGAGGAATTAAAATGTGATGTGCATAGCCAAATGTTTGAATAACGTTAATTTACTATCAGAATGCTCAAATCCGGGCGAATTTGTTGGGTTTTTCAATACTTTAATTATCAATGAATTGTCTTACCATCCTCCTACCATCCTCCTACCAACTCCGGTAAGCACTGGCCATAGTAGGAGGATGGTAGGAGGATGGTAGGAGGTTCGCCGAAGGATGATTATGCCGGATTCGGTATAAAATTAACTACAAGGCCAATTGTAGTGGAAACAATAAAAAGGGCTGCCTTACGACAGCCCTTTCGATATCTTAGTTATCCTTTTATCAGGAGGGAAGACCTTTTTGTGGCCAACCGCTGCGAAGTACAGGATCACCAGGTAGCAGGGGATCATGATGGCGTAAGGGAGCTGGCGGTTGCCGTCCATAGAGTCTACCAACCCGGCATAGATCAGCGGAATGATGGCGCCGCCGCCAATGCCCATTACCAGCAATGCGGACCCGGTTTTGGTAAACCGTCCGAGCTTGTTGATAGCCAGGGCCAGATGCCGGGCCACATGAGCGAATGCGCGAAGCTGAGGAGGATGATGAACACGATGGAGGTCATCCCGCTGGTGAGCAACGCACCTGCAGTGAACACGAGGCCAAGGATGGCGCAGATCATCAACGCGTTTTTCTGGGAGATTACTTTTGGAACCAGTGCCACGCCGAGCAGATAGCCTACGCCGAAAGCGAACAGGCAATAAATTGCAAGATGGGATGCAACGTCTTTTGCGAGACCATTAAAGGTGCCGTAGTTGGTCAGGAGTCGATTGCGAGTACTTCCACGCCTACATACAGGAAGATGCTCAGAACGCCCAGCATGAGGTAAGGGATACCAAAAACGGAAGTGCGGCCATATTTATCGGCTGCGCCTACTTCGGCTGCTTCTTCTTCCTGGTTTACTTCCGGAAGGTTTGAGCGGCGGACGAAAATGGCGAGCAGCACCAGCACAGCCGCCATGATGCCGTAGGGCAATACCAGGGGGAAGCGAGGAGATCAAGTTCTGCTTCGCGTTCAGCGCCAACAAGGGTATTGATTTTAGCGGAAACTGCTTCGGTATCGCTGAAAAGTAATTTAGCAAGTACGAAAATGCCGATGATACCTGCCAGTTTATTACAGATACCCATGATGCTAATACGTTTAGCGGCACTTTCAATAGGCCCGAGGATGGTCACATACGGGTTAGACGCCGTTTGCAGGAGCGCCAGGCCGGTACCCTGCGTAAAAAGGCCTACCAGGAATAAGGGGTAGGAACGCATTTGTGCGGCAGGAATGAAAATAAGAGAACCGACGGCGATGATCAGCAGTCCGAGCGACATCCCTTTTGGGAAGCCTATCTTCTTGAGGATCACGGAAGACGGGATCGCCATTACCACATAAGAAACATAAAAGGCAAAGGTAACGAGGTAAGCGGCGGTTTCTGTCAATTCACAAGCCTGTTGCAGGAACGGGATCAGAACTGAGTTCAGCCAGGTCACGAAGCCGAAAATAAAGAATAGCGCGGCGATAATAACCATCGCCTGTGTGTAGTTGTTACGTTGTGCGGCCGCGGGAGGCGCTGCTGCAGCTGTCTGATTACTCATGAATGACAAAGGTTGATTGTTCAAGAATGCCACGAACATAATGAACAATTCGCTAAATTCATAAATATATTAGCTAAAACGTTTGAGCAATGTAAAAAATACAACATTCCCGGTTCTTTTTACCCTTTTCTCAAAAAAATAATTATACATTTAGACCCTAAATTTTACCAAAATTTAACGGTATATGTCCACGCCACAAAAACAGGGTACGCATCCATCGTTTTCCGTACTGGTACTCGTATTCTTCTTCTGGGGCTTCGTTGCAGCCTCCAATAGCATACTCATTCCCTTCTGTAAAGCGCACTTCGAGCTGACGCAGATCCAATCGCAGCTGATAGACTTCGCCTTTTACGGCGCCTACTTCGTAGGGTCTCTCATCCTCTACCTCCTCTCAGCCATGAAAGGGGTAGACATCCTGAACCGCATCGGTTTCAAAAAGGCATCATATATGGTCTGCTCATCTCCGGCGTGGGCGCTGCCGCCACTATCGGCGCTGTGAACCTTGGCCTGGGCATGACGGACAAAACCGCTGCCTTCTACCTGATCCTCGGCGCTTACTTTATCGTGGCCCTGGGCTTCTCCCTGCAACAGACCGCAGCCAATCCCTTCGCCATCCTGCTGGGCGACCCTGCCGGCGGGCGCACCGCCTCAACCTGGCGGGCGGCGTGAACTCCTTCGGCACCACCATCGGCCCCATTATCGTTAGCATCCTGCTCTTTGGATCCGCTAAAGTGAGCGGTGGGGAAGATACCGACATCAGCAAGATCAACGTATTGTATCTCACCCTCGTAGGCCTGTTCCTGGCCGCGGCGGGCATATTCGCTGCCACTAAAATGCCGAAGGGCACTGAAGACGACCAGTTCGAATCCTCCCCAAAGCAACACGCTCCCTGCTGGGCATTACGCTGATGTTCCTCGTGATCGCAGTTGGCACGGGCGTTACAACGCACCCTCTGCCCTACTTCATCGCCGGCATCATCGGCATCCTGGTGATCCTTTTCTACAGCCAGTTCTCCGCCCGTAACAACGGTGAAGGATGGGGCGCCATGAAATACCCACAGCTGATTATGGGGATGATCGCCATCTTCGTTTACGTGGGTGTGGAAGTCAGCACCTCCTCCAACCTGGGCGAACTGTTAAAAACACCAGGCTTCCTGACCCTGGAAGGCCTGCATGAATCCGAGATCAGCCCCTATATCTCCATCTTCTGGGGCGGTCTGATGATCGGCCGCTGGACGGGCGCCATCAGCGTATTCAATATTTCCAAAACCGCACGCCAGATCCTTTCCGTGGTGGTTCCCTTCATCGCCTATGCGGTGATCCTGGCGCCAACGCCATGAAAGGCAACGATATCACCATCCTGTATCCCTTTGCCATCTGCATCGTGATCCAGATCCTCGGCTTCTTCTACGGCCAGGAAAAACCGGCTAAGACCCTGCTCACCTTCGGCGTGATGGGCGTTGCCGCAATGATCATCGGCCTGTTTACCACCGGCACCGTAGCTACCTTCGCCTTTATCAGCGGCGGCCTGTTCTGCTCGGTAATGTGGCCCTGCATCTTCAGCCTTTCCATCGCCGGCCTGGGTAAATACACCGGCCAGGGCTCTTCTTTCCTCATCATGATGATCCTCGGCGGCGCGCTCGTGCCCCCGTTACAGGGTGGTATCGCCGACAGCATCGGTATCCACCTGTCTTATATTGTGCCCGTGGTTTGCTTTGCTTACCTGGCATTCTTTGCATTACGCGTAAAATCAATTTTAAACTCCCAAGGAATAGACTATGAGTCAGCAACTAGCGGTGGGCATTGATATCGGTGGAACGAACACTAAATTCGGTATTGTAGACCGTCGTGGCAACATCCTTTGCCAGGACCGCATGTCAACCAAAGCACACGAAGAAGTAACCATGTTTCTCGAAGAGCTGCACCAGCGGCTCTCCAAGCTGATCGAACAGGTCGGCGGCATTGAAAACATTCGCGGAATCGGCGTAGGCGCCCCAACGGCAACTACTACACCGGCAACATCGAATACGCTCCTAACCTGCGCTGGAAAGGCATCGTGCCCCTGGCGCAAATGCTGGAAGACCTCTTCGGCCTTCCCACGGTACTTACCAACGACGCCAACGCGGCCGCCCTCGGTGAAATGACCTACGGCTCCGCGCGCGGCATGAAAGACTTTATCACCATCACCCTCGGCACCGGCGTAGGCAGCGGCATCGTAGCCAACGGACAGCTCATCTATGGCCACGACGGCTTTGCCGGCGAGCTTGGCCACGTGATCGTAGTGCCCGGCGGCCGCCTCCATCCCGGAACCGGCGCCCGCGGCTCCCTCGAATCTTACGCTTCCGCCACCGGGGTAACCAATACCGCCCTGGAACTGCTCGAAGCGCACCCGGACCTGGAGTCCATGTTGCGCAACCACTCCCGTGAAGAGATCGATTCCAAGCTCATATATGAAGCCGCCATCAAAGGCGACAAGCTGGCCATCGAGATCTACGAGTTCACAGGCAAGGTACTTGGCGAAGCATTGGCTAACTTCGTGATGTTCTCCAGCCCCGAAGCCATCGTGCTTTTCGGCGGCCTTACCCAGGCAGGCGACCTCATCATGCGCCCCGTTCGCGAGCACATGGAAGCCAACCTGTTGCCCATCTTCCAGAACAAGGTGAAATTGCTTTTCTCGAGCTGAAGGAAAGCGACGCCGCCATCCTTGGCGCCAGCGCCATGGCATGGGAAATGAAAGATTAATCCGGTCTTAACCTGTGTAGTATGAATAGCAGAAGGAACTTTTTGAGAACCGCCGCACTGGGCGCCGCCACACTTTCGCTGGACGGTATCCCAGCGGCAGCCGCCTCCCGGGGCAACGCCCGTAAGCCCATCGTGGTTTCCACTGGGACTTTGGCATCGCGGCCAACCGCGCAGCATGGGAAGTGCTTGGTAAGGGCGGACGGGCACTGGACGCCGTTGAAGCCGGCGTGCATGTGCCGGAAGCCGATCCCAAGAACGCCACCGTTGGCTACGGCGGGTATCCCGACCGCGATGGCCGCGTTACACTGGACGCCTGCATCATGGACGAGCTGGGGAACTGCGGTTCCGTGGCCGGCCTGGAGCACATCAAGCACCCCATCTCCGTTGCCCGCAAGGTAATGGAGAAAACGCCGCACGTGATGCTCGTGGGCGACGGCGCCCTCCAGTTTGCCCTGGAGAACGGTTTCCAGAAAGAAAACCTCCTCACGCCCGAAAGCGAGAAAGCCTGGAAAGAATGGCTGAAGAAAGCGGAATATAAACCCGTTATCAATATCGAGAACCAGTCGTACGAAGGCAAAGGCACCACCGCGTTCAACCCGCTGCGTCTCCCCGGCAACGCCTGGAACCACGATACCATCGGTATGGTGGCCCTCGATGCGGCCGGCAACCTGTCCGGCGCCTGCACCACCAGCGGCATGGCGTTCAAGATGCACGGCCGCGTGGGGACTCGCCCATTATTGGCGCGGGCCTCTATGTAGATAACGAAGTGGGCGCGGCTACCGCTACCGGTGTGGGAGAAGAAGTGATCCGTGTGGTAGGGAGCTTCCTGGTTGTGGAGCTTATGCGCCAGGGGTATTCTCCCGAAGCGGCCTGCAAAGAAGCGGTGCTGCGCATCGTGAAGAAGAAACCCGCCAAAGCTAAAGAAATACAGATCGGCTTCCTCGCCCTCAACAAAAAGGCGAGCATGGGGCGTACTGCCTTCATCCCGGGTTCAGCTACGCCTGTACCACGGGCGCACAGGAAGAGACCCTCATCAAAGGGAAATACTACTTTCAATAACTGATTCGCACATATTTGGATCGGCTACCCGGCTACTGCTGGTAGCCGATCCTTATTTTTGCACAAAACCTGCAAGTTGAAACACATCACACTAGAAATATGCGCCACCTCCGTGGCCTCCTGCATCGCCGCCGAAACCGGCGGGGCAGACCGTATCGAACTGTGCGACAACCTCCTGGAAGGCGGCACCACGCCCAGCTACGGCATGATCGCCGCGGTAAGGGAGAATTGCAGCCTGAAGATATACCCGATCATCCGCCCACGTGGAGGGGACTTTCTCTATGACTATGCCGAATTCGATATCATGAAACGGGATATCGCCGCCTGCAAAATACTAGGGTGCGATGGGGTCGTAATCGGGCTGTTGACGGCAGAAGGTAAAGTAGATGTACCGCGCACCCGCGAACTGGTAGAACTGGCTAAGCCCATGGGGGTCACCTTCCACCGGGCATTCGACATGACGGACGATCCCTGCCAGGCGCTGGAAGACGTCATCGCTGCAGGATGCGAACGGATCCTTACGTCCGGCCAGCGCAATACTGCCCTGGAAGGCGCATCGCTCATCCGTGAACTGGTAGAAAAAGCGGGCAACCGTATCCGGATCATGGCAGGCTCCGGCCTGCGCGCGCATAACGCGGAAGAACTGGCCAAAGCCTCCGGCGCCCCTGAATACCACAGCACCGCACGCGATTATGTGGACAGCGGGATGACCTACCGCAATCCCAATGTAAGCATGGGCGGTATCCCCGGCGTGCCGGAATACGGCATCTCCGTGACGCAGGCCCCCATTGTACGCGCTATCCGCGAAGGCGCCGAAAAAGGGCTCAATGCCTGAACAGGGTAAGACATTTGATGAAGGGGCTGTCTCAAAAGTATGAGACAGCCCCTTTTGCCATATTAACATCTCTGCTCCTTTCTTTATGCGTCCAATACCCTCGTTAAGACCGCTAATTGCTATGTAATCCCCTTCTAAACTGCCTGAAATCACTTTCACTTCTCCTTTATGTCCTACCTATATCCTACCTATGTCCTACCTATGTCCTACCTATATGCTAACCTTTAAAGGGGTAGGACATAGGTAAGATATACCCGGAATATACGTATGATAAATACATGACAATTTGCAAGCCTGAAGGTTGTAAGCAGGATATAACAGGCAGTCTGGAAGGCAATTAGCCCGAAACAAAAGCCGTCAGACTACTTTGAGACAGTCCCTTTTACAATCGATGTATACGCCGGTTATATAAAACTCACTCCATGTGTATAAATATTAAACAACAGCAACAATTGAATGACTACTTTTATCCACATTTCCGGTTTGTGAAAAAAGCACCATTGCTGATACATTAAATAAATTTTAAATTAGTCCTAACATGAGAAAAGCTCGCTACTTAGCTTTATTGTTGTGTATGGCGTTCGGAGCGAACGCGCAGGTAAAAGGAGTGCAACACGTGATCCTGATCGGGATGGACGGTCTCGGCGCCTATGCCATGGAAAAATCCGACAATCCCGTCATGAAGCAGATGATGGCAGACGGAAGCTGGACGCTCAAGGCGCGCAGCGTATTGCCTTCTTCCAGCGCGGTAAACTGGGCTTCCATGATCATGGGGGCAGGCCCGGAGCTGCATGGTTTTACCGAATGGGGCAGCAAGACGCCTGAAGCAGAGCCCCGGGAGCTGGACCAATACGGTCTGTTTCCATCGCTCTTCACCCTGCTGCGCGAACAGAAGCCCAATGCGGAGACCGGCGTGATCTATTCCTGGGAGGCATCGGTTACCTGTTCCCGAAAAAGCGGTGAATAAGGATGTGAATTGTCCTACCGACAGCGCCACCACGGAAACGGCCATTGCCTACCTGAAGGAAAAGAAACCGGACTTCCTTTTCATCCATTTCGACCAGCCTGACGGAGTTGGGCATGAAATTGACATAACATCCCGGCGTACTATGAACAAGTGCACAAGAACGACGTTTTACTAGGGAAAATCCTCCAGGCAGTGAAAGACGCCGGAATGTGGGATAACAGCGTGATCATCCTTTCTTCCGACCACGGCGGCATCAACAAAGGCCATGGCGGTAAGACGATGGTAGAAATGCAGATCCCTGGATTTTCATGGGAAAGGGCATTAAAAAGAATAACGAGGTGAAAGAAAGCGTGATGACGTACGATACGGCCGCAACGATCGCATATATCTTCGGGTTGAAAACTCCGCAGAGCTGGATCGGCCGTTCCGTGAAGAGCATTTTTAAATAAGCGTATCCGGGCGGATCTCCGCCTTGCGCCGATCGCCCGGATCCATTTGACCACTGTATGCAGCGAATTATTCTATATCTGATCTTATCGATGAGCGCCCTGACCGCAAACGCACAGGTGCAGGGCCAGGTTATCAAAGTATTAACCTACAACATCCACCACGCGGAGAACATGAACGGCAAGTTCGACGTGCAGGGCATCGCCGCCGTGATCCTCGCCACCAACCCGGACCTGGTGGCTCTCCAGGAGGTCGACTCCGCCACCCTCCGCATCAGTAAGGCCGATATCCTCAAAGAACTGGCCGATGCCACCGGCATGTACATCTATTTTGGTAAAGCCATGGACTTCGACGGCGGCGGTTATGGCAACGGGGTACTTTCTAAATACCCTATCCAACAGGCCCAGACACTGGCACTGCCCTCCAAAGGCAAAGACGGCGAGCCGAGATCCGCGGCGATCGTGACCGTTCAGCTCCCGGGCGACAGCCTCCTGCGCTTCGCCAGCGCCCACCTCGACCATACGGAAGACCCGGCCGACCGGCTGGCGCAGATCCAATTGTTGTTGCAACAACTGCAGCGCTCATCCGTTCCCTTGATCATCGCCGGCGACCTTAATGCCCTGCCGTCTTCAAAGGAGATCACACAACTGAAGGCGCACTTCACAGACGCTACCGAAAAGCTGGGCCCCACCGGCCCTCAGACAAGCCCACCCAGAAACTGGATTATGTGCTGCTCTCCGGAAAAGGCCGCTGGCATGTGAGCCAGGCATCGGCGATAGAGGAGACCATCGCATCCGACCACCGGCCCGTTATTGTGGACCTGTTGCTGAAATAAGTAATTGACGATCATATTCACGAAAGCCCCGGCAAGCACCGGGGCTTTTTTTATTACATGTGCTTCCCTACCATGACTCCATTCATCATTTTCCGGAACACTAAAACGTTTTAGCGATACATTTTCCTTATTTTAGCTTTTTCCCACCGGGCCTGCTTCTATGCCGCGGCGGCGGTGGACGGATACTTAAAAACAGTGAATGAAAAAATGGATGGTTATGCTGGCCCTGGGGCTGGCGTCTGCAGCGCATGCGCAGCATAAGGACTATGCGCACAAAGTAAATCCCTTTATCGGTACCGGCGGCCATGGGCATACATATCCCGGGCCCAGCATGCCCTTCGGCATGGTTCAGCTGAGCCCCGACACCCGCCTCAAAGGCTGGGACGGCTGCTCCGGTTATCATTACACCGACTCCGTAGTATACGGCTTCTCACATACCCATCTCAGCGGTACCGGCATCGAAGACTATTGCGATGTCCTGCTCATGCCAGTTACCGGTCAACCTGCGTGGAACAACGAAGCTTACGCCTCGCCCTTTTCACATGCACGGGAAAAGGCATACGCGGGCTTTTACAGCGTACATCTCGACAAATACGACATCCAGGCCAGCCTTACGGCTACCCGCCGCGTTGGGCTGCATAAATACGAATTCCCCGCCTCGGCTAAAGAAGGGCACGTACTGCTCGATCTTTACCACCGCGATATCGTTATCAACTCCTCCCTGAAAGTGATCAACGACTCCACTGTAGTGGGCATGCGCCGCTCCACCAGCTGGGCCAAAGACCAGATCCTGTTTTTCGCCATGAAGTTCAGCAAGCCCTTCCGGAGTCATACCGTTGCCCTTGGCGACACCACCAAAGGCGCACTGCAGCAGGCGGAAGGCCGCAACATCAAAGCCTGCTTTACATTTGACGTGAAAGACCCCGTGCTCGTGAAAGTAGCGATCAGCGGCGTCAGCGAAGAAGGCGCCATGAAAAACCTCGATGCCGAAATGCCCGGCTTCGACTTCGACGGCACGCTCGCCAATACAGTCAGCGCCTGGAACAAAGAGCTCGGAAAAATAGAAGTGAAAGGCGGGACGGAAGACCAACAGACCATGTTCTACTCAGCCCTCTACCACGCCTGCCTCAACCCCAATCTTTACATGGATGTAGACGGGCAATACCGCGGCACAGACCTGAAGGTCCACAAGGCCGAAGGTTTCGAGAACCATAGCGTTTTCTCCCTCTGGGACACCCACCGCGCCCTGCATCCCCTCATGACCATCATTAACCAGCATAAGACCAATGACTGGATCAATACCTTCCTGGCCCAATACAAGAACGGCGGCATGCTGCCGGTTTGGGAACTGAGCGGCAACGAGACCTTCTGCATGATCGGTTACCACTCCGTTCCCGTGATCGTGGACGCCTACCAGAAAGGCATCCGTGGATACGATGCGAAATACGCTTTGGAAGCCATGCGCAGCTATGCGGAAGGCACGCGTTTCGGCATGCAGGATTACATTCGCCAGGGTTACCTCAGTATGGACACTCAACCGGAATCCGTGTCCCGCACGCTGGAATACTCCTATGACGACTGGTGCATCGCACAGATGGGCAAGATGATGGGCGATATGGAAGTGTATAACCGCTATATGCGCCGCGCGCAATCCTACAAAAACATCTACGACGCATCTACCGGCTTCGTGCGCGGCAAGATCGGCGCAAGATGGATGAGCCCATTCGTTCCCACCGAGGTGAACAACTTCTTCACCGAAGCCAACAGCTGGCAATACAGCTTCTATGCTCCGCAAGATGTTTCCGGCCTGATGAAACTGAACGGCGGAAGGGAGAAATTCATCGATAAACTGAATCATCTCTTCACCACGGAAGACAAACTGTCCGGCCGCCACCAGAGCGACATTACCGGCCTGATCGGTCAGTATGCCCATGGCAACGAGCCCAGCCATCATATCGCTTATCTGTTCAACTATGCCGGTCAGCCCTGGAGAACGCAGGAACTGGTGCACCAGGTGATGAACACCATGTACCACAACGCGCCGGACGGCCTCAGCGGCAATGAAGACTGCGGGCAGATGAGCGCCTGGTATATCATGAGCGCCATGGGCATCTACCCTGTTCGCCCCGGCGATGGTCAGTATGCTCTTGGAACGCCTGCTTTCGATGAAGTGAAAATCCACCTCGAAAGCGGCAAGACGTTTACCATTAAAGCGAACAACCTCAGCCCGAAGCACTTCTATGTTAAAAACGTGAGCCTGAAAGACGCTTCCGGCAAAGTAACTCCGCTGACCGTTTCCGCACTGCCGCACGCTGCCATCATGGCCGGAGGCGAACTGACGTTCGACATGAGCAGCACGCCCAATAAAACCTGGGCCACCGGCACGAATGTACCCGTAAGCGCCATCACCGAAGACCTCATCGTAGCGGTGCCTTATGTGATCGCTGCCGAAGACCGCTTTAAACATTCGATGCCCGTTTCCTTAAAAGCCGTAGAACCTAACACCAGCATCTTCTACACGCTTGATGGCAGCAATCCTACGAAAGCATCCGGCAAATATACCGGTCCCATTACCCTGAAGAAAACCGCGCGCCTCAAAGCCGTGGCCTTCCGCAACGGGCAATACAGCCAGGTGACTGAAACGCCGTTCTACCTCATCCCTACCGATAAAACCATCCAGGTACTGTCTAAGATCCACCCGCAGTTTACAGCAGGTGGCCCTGACGGATTGATAGACGGGATCCGTGGCCGGGAAGACTTCCGCCTCGGCGCATGGCAAAGCCACACGCCCGGCGACCTGGAAGCCATCGTGGACCTGAAGGCTCCCCGCCAATTGAAGAAGCTCGGCCTGGGCGTACTGCAGGACATTGGCTCATGGATCTTCTACCCCACGCAGGTGGAGTTCTTTCTTTCCGACAACGGCAGGGATTATAAATCGGCCGGCGTGGCAAAGAATACCTTTTCACCCCGCGAACACGGCAGCTTCATCCAGGAGCTGAGCCTGCCCGTCAATGCGAAAGCGCGGTATGTGAAAGTGGTGGCAACATCCATGGGCATCATCCCCGACTGGCATCCGGGCAAGGGTGAGCATGGGCACATTTTCGCAGATGAAATCATTATTGAATAGTATCTTGGGAGGGTCAAAAAAACCCTCCCTTTTTCTATGAAAAAATCATCCTTTCGCTGTTGACCGTGCTTTTTGGTGGAACGGCTTTTTCTCAGGTCGGCACTTTCGATACCATTCGAATGAACAACGTGTACTTCAATACTATTAAAACCGGCATGTGGTCAGGTAACTTCCGTTCCGGATTTATCCATCAAACTAATGGCTCTTTCAATTTCGGCATCTATGGCAACGCTGCCAGCGGCTTCCGTTTCCGGTGGCTTTTTGAGAACAATAAGCTGATCGACTATAGCACAGATGCAAGAGAAGTGATGCATTTGGATAGTAGCGGCATGTTGAGAGTCAAGAATGGTATTACGGCACCGAATCCGGTATTTGGAAAAGTCACCAATAGCGAATATGCAAAAGTAGTTATTCTTGGACCTAACTTTCCTGGAGGCGAAGGCAGCAAACGGGATATTTCATATGAATTCCAAAATGCTGGCAAAGCTATGATCCGGTCTTATAGGGGCACCTCTTGGGACACTTACCTGCAATTTCTTACCAATCCTGTGTCCAATGCCGGACAGGGAGTGGACCCGGTCGTGCAAATGCATATCAGCCACGACGGCAATGTAGGTATCGGTACCACCACCCCACAAAGCCGCCTGGCCGTAAACGGTGACATCACCGCGAAAAAGTAAAAGTCACATTAACCGGCTGGCCCGACTATGTATTCGATTCGGCATATGTATTGCGGGACCTGAAGTTCGTAGAAGACCACATCCGTACCCAACAACACCTGCCGGACGTACCTTCCGCCGCGACGATCGAAAAAGAAGGCCTCGACCTTGGCGCCATGCAGAAGATCCAAATGCAGAAAATAGAGGAATTAACGTTGTATCTTATTGAACTGAAAAAGAAAATGATAAGCTGAAGGTCAAGGTGGCCGCACTGGAAAAAGAAAGCCAGGCTCGTAAAGCCGCTTTGCCCGACTCAAAACCATAGACAGTCATGACCATCAAAACGCTCTTCGTTGCTTTATTAGCCGCAGCCGGCCTCGCCTCCTGCGGTACCTATGGCCCGGATGGCACCGCGCCCAAAGCGCCCATCAGCCTCATACCCTTGCCCGCAAGGCTCACCGAAACGGCGGACTCCTTCCTGCTGGATAAACGCACCGTGCTGGTGGCCGCTACCCCGGCAGACCGCAAAACAGCCGATCTGTTCAATGAATGGTTCCGATCCCTCAGCGGGTTCGCTTTACAGGTGCAGGACAGCGGATCCATGAACGCCATTGTGTTCCGGACCCGCCCGGAAGGCGAAAAAGCCATCGCGGAAGCGTACCGGATGAAAGTTGGGAAAGACCTGGTCACCATTGATGGCGACGATGCAGCCGGAACGTTTTATGGTATGCAAACCCTCATCCAGTTGTTGCCCATGCATTCCGCCACGGCATACTGGTTGCCGGGCGCGGATATCTCCGACCAGCCACGCTTCGCCTACCGCGGACTTCACCTCGATGTAAGCCGCCACTTCTTCCCGGTTGACTTCATCAAGAAATACATCGACCTGCTGGCCATGCATAAGATGAATACTTTTCACTGGCACCTGACAGACGATCAGGGCTGGCGCATCGAGATCAAGCGCTACCCTAAGCTCCAGGAAATCGCCAGCAGAAGAAAGGAAACCCTGGAAGGCAGGATCGAAGACAATAAATTCGACGGTAAGCCATACGGCGGCTTCTATACACAGGAAGACATCAAGGATGTAGTGAAATACGCGGAAGAGCGCCATGTTACCATTATACCAGAAATAGAAATGCCCGGCCATGCCCTGGCGGCCCTCGCGGCATATCCCAGCCTCGGTTGCACCGGTGGCCCCTATAGCGTAGGCACCACATGGGGTGTTTTTGATGACGTGTTCTGCGCAGGCAACGACTCTACCTTCTTATTCCTGCAAAATGTGCTGGAAGAAGTGATGATCCTCTTTCCTCCAAATACATCCACATCGGCGGCGACGAATGCCCGAAAGTGCGTTGGGACAAATGCCCCAAATGCCAGGCTCGCATGAAAGCAGAAGGCCTCAAAGACGGACATGCCCTGCAGAGTTACTTCATCCACAGGATGGAAAAATGGCTGAATGAAAAAGGGCGCCAGATCATCGGATGGGACGAGATCCTCGAAGGCGGCCTCGCGCCCAACGCCACAGTAATGAGCTGGCGGGGTATCGAAGGCGGCATTGCGGCGGCCAAACAGCACCACGACGTCATCATGACTCCCGCCGGATACGTATACTTCGATTACTATCAATCGCTCGGTAAAACGAGCCCCTGGCCAATGGCAGCCTTACACCAGTAAGCAAAGTGTATGGGTACGACCCTGTTCCCGACGGCCTTTCTGCAACAGAAGCCGCCTTTATCAAAGGCGCACAGGCTAACGTGTGGACAGAGTACATCGGAAGCCCGGAGCACGCGGAATACATGGTATACCCCGCGCCGTGGCACTGGCGGAGGTCCTATGGTCTCCAAAGGAGAAAAGGAACTTCGACGATTTCCTGGAAAGGCTCAAACGCCACTTCCCCGCCTGGATAAAAGAGCGTCAACTACGCCAAACACGTCTTCGAAGTACGCCCCGTTGTGGAAAGCGATGGTAAAAACGGCGTACAGGTACGCCTGGACTCTAAGCTCGACGGCGGCAAGATCGTCTACTCCACAGACAGCTCAGCCCCCGACGCCAGCGCCACAGCCTACACGGCGCCGGTACCGGTCACCCAAACCGGTACTATCCGCGCCATCGTGCTGGAAGACGGCAAGCCCTACGGCAACGAGTACCAGCAGGCATTCCTTTTCCACAAAGCGATGGGCAAAAGGTAACCCTGTCCAAACCGCCCCACCAAAACTATAATCCGGGCGCTTTTGCCTGGTGAACGGTATCGAAGGGACAAAGGAGTTCGGAGCCAATCAATGGACCGGCTACAGCGGCGGCGCCATGGAAGCCATAGTGGACCTGGGAGATAGTACGGATATCATGCGCGTGGGGCTTAATTACCTCGCCAACCGCGAACAATGGATATACCCGCCGAAAGAAATCGTGATCGCCGTGTCGGAAGACGGAAGCATTATAAAGAAGTGCTCCAACGCAAAGATCCCGGCGGCAACGGCATCATCCGGATCAGGGAGGGCTTACAGGATGTGAAGGGCCGGTACGTAAAGTTTACCTTGCGGGCCCTCGGCAAAATACCTGACGGCGCCCCGGCGAGGGGGAACCCGCCTGGCTATTTGTGGATGAGCTTATCGTACAATAGCGCAAAGAAAAAGCCGGACCATGAGGCCCGGCTTTTTCTTTTCGACCACCGTTCGAGAACGGCGGACCTGTTTCTTCATCTGTATGCTATTCGTGACTCTATTTTGAAATATTCCTGATGACTCTATAGAATATTATCGCGAGACCCAAAGGGTCCATTTAGCATCGAATTTATACCACTCTCCGCGGGGCCCCTGCCATTTCCATTCCGGGACTTCTTCGAAGTTCTTGCCGTCGTCGTCCGTCCACCACAACTTGCCTTCCCTACTTTAAGCTGGCGGTCCTGCTTGTCGGCCCACATCCCGTCTGCCTCTTCTGACCAGTCGTGCCCATCCAGGCTAAACCATATCCGGGCATTGCGGTCGAGTTTGTACCAGAGCTGCCTGCCGGATTTCTTACCTGCCCAGGCCCCGGTCCTGGATTTCACCCAATTGTTATCGCTTTCGGTAGCAAGGGGTTTGTCTGCCCGGAGGGTTGCCGATATGCCGGTTACGATCAAAGGGCGGCGCCGGCCGCTATCAGGATCATTTTATGCATCATGGGTGGCAAAAGAGGGTTTTAGGGTGAACAGAGGCGAGGTTTGTATTAATTAACGGAGTAAAATGCTTTTTGGATTTCGGGGAAGGGGGCGCCGGACAAATAGTCAATCATAAATTTTTAAGAACATTCCCTGTATTTTATTTAATTTTCCGGCTCGTTTTTGAAAACGCATTAAAAAACTGAACAATGACCATCAATCACCAGGAAATTGAACTGATCGACAGTTTCGAACAGATTTCCGTGGACATTCACCCTGACGCCAAGGAAGGCTCCAAAGCCGTGGCAAGGGAGATCGCTGCTCTTATACGCGAAAAGCAGGCTGCGAAAGAACCTGCCGTATTAGGTCTTGCCACCGGATCTACTCCGAAGTACCTTTATGCTGAACTCGTTCGCCTTCATAAAGAAGAGGGACTGAGCTTTAAAAACGTGGTGACTTTCAACCTCGACGAGTATTACCCGATCGAGCCGGACGCGCTTCAGAGCTACAACCGGTTTATGAAAGAGCATTTGTTCAATCACATCGACATCCCCGCAGAAAACTGCAACGTTCCGGACGGCACAGTTCCCAAGGAGATCAAAGCTTACGCTGAAGCGTATGAGCGCAAGATCGAAGCAGCCGGCGGTATCGATATCCAGATCCTGGGCATCGGCAACAACGGGCACATCGGTTTTAACGAGCCCGGCTCCAACGTCAACTCCCATACCCGCCTCGTAACCCTGGACAACAGCACCCGTCTGGCCAACGCTTACGAGTTCTCCAACATGAGCCAGGTACCCCGCCTTGCCATTACTACCGGCATCGGCACCATCATGAAGGCTAAAAAGGTCATCCTCCTCGCCTGGGGCCAGCATAAAGCCAAAATCGTGCGCCGCTCCGTAGAAGGCTCCAGCACCGACCAGGCCCGCCTCCCTGCTCCAGCAGCACCCTAACTGCAAATTCGTGATCGATGAGCAGGCCGCTTCCGAGCTGACCCGCAACAAGGAGCCCTGGCTCACAGGCGACTGTGAATGGACGCCCCTGCTGACCCGCAAAGCGGTAACCAGCCTGGCGCTGAAGCTGAACAAGCCCATTCTCATGCTCACCGACAAGGATTATAACAATAATGGCCTGAACGACCTGATCGTACAATACGGCTCCGCTTACGAGCTGAATATCAAGGAATTCAACGCCATCCGCGATACCATCACCGGCTGGCCCGGCGGTAAACCCGGCGCTGAGCTTCCCAACCATCCGGAACGCTCTACCCCCGAGCGCAAGCGCGCCCTCATCTTCAGCCCGCACCCTGATGACGATATCATCTCCATGGGCGGCACCTTCATCCGTCTCCACGAACAAGGGCACGACGTGCACGTTGCTTACCAGACTTCCGGCAACATCGCGGTTACCGACGAGTTTGTGCTCCGTTTCATCGACTTCGCCGTAGGTTTCGAAGGCATGTTCGACATCGACCGCAGCAAGAGCTCCCAGATCCTGGAGAACGCGAAGGCTTTTATCGGCAGCAAGAAGCCCAGCCAGAAAGATACCCCGAGATCCGCGCCATTAAGGGGCTGATCCGCCGTGGTGAAGCGAACGCCACTTGCCGCTACGTGGGCGTAGGCGACGATCACGCGCATTTCCAGAACCTGCCCTTCTACGAAACCGGCCTGGTAGAGAAGAAGCCCATGGGCCCTGAAGACGTGAAGCTGACCGTGGAGCTGCTCCGCGAACTGAAACCGCAACAGGTATATTGCGCAGGCGACCTCGCCGACCCGCATGGCACCCATAAAGTATGCCTCGACATCATCTTTGCCGCACTGGAAGAAGTGAAAACGACGACTGGGCGAAAGATTGCTGGGTTTGGCTGTATAAAGGCGCATGGCAGGAATGGGATATCCACGAGATCGAAATGGCGGTGCCCATGAGCCCCGACCAGATCATGCAGAAACGCCTGGGTATCTTCATCCACCAGAGCCAGAAAGACGTAGTTCCCTTCCAGGGCGCCGACGCACGCGAGTTCTGGCAGCGCGCCGAAGAACGCAACGCCAACACTGCCGAACTGTACGACAAACTCGGTCTGCAGAAATACGCGGCGATGGAAGCCTTCGTTCGCTACCATTTCATGTAATAAATACTAAAGAGAAATGTTTGATACGGTCCGGGCAACACGCCCGGACCTTTTTCGTTTTATGCACAGGTGTGCATAATCCGGCCAACGCCGCATCGCCCCGATTCCTTAACTTTGCTCCCATGACATTAACCCTCCTTTCCGTACTGATGGCAGGGCTGTTCGCAGGCGGCCTGCTTGGCTACCTCCTCCTCCGCCGGTTCTATGTGCCGAAGCACGAACTGGCCCAGCGCCTCAGCCGCGAACAGGTAGACGAAGGATATGTGACCCGGGAAATGTATGACAGCACCCTCTTTACGCTCCACCAGCGCGATCAGGAACTCAAGTCTCAGGAAGGGGAATTGCGCCGCCTGACGGCCTCCCTGGCCGCTGCAGACAAGGAAAAAGAACAACTCTCACTTTTCGGCGACCAGCTCCGGCAGATCCATGAGCGCAACCGGCAGGAATTCGCCAATCTCGCAAACGACATCCTTCACCAGAAAAGCCGCGATTTCCTCGAAACCAATAAGCTCGCATTAGACCACCTGCTGGCCCCCTTCAGACCGACATCGGCCAGTTCCGCAAAACCATCGAAGAGACGCGGAAAGAAGATATCCACGACCTCACTTCCCTCAAAAAAGAAATAGAATCCCTCCAGCAACTGAACCTCCGCCTCAGCGAAGATGCCCAGCGGCTGGCCAGCGCCCTCAAATCAGACGTCAAAGTACAAGGCAACTGGGGCGAAGACCGCCTCCGCCTCATCCTCGAAGCCGAAGGCCTCCAGAAATACATCGACTACACCAGCGAAGAAACCCACCGCGACGCCGACCAGGGCCGAAACTTCCGACCGGATTTCATCCTGAAACTCCCGGATGGCAAACACCTGATCATCGACAGCAAAGTGAGCCTCAACGCCTATGTCGCCTATTTCAATACGCAGGACCCGGCAGAGAAAAACTCCACCTCAAACAACTCGTCCGCAATATCAATGAACACATCGACGAATTGGGCGCCCGCAATTACCAACGCCTTGGCACCCTCAAATCGCCCGACTTCGTGTTCATGTTCATGCACTTCGAACCAGCGCTGACACTGGCCCTGAACGAAAGCCCCGAGATATTCAACCGCGCGCTCGCCAAAAAGGTGGTCCTCATCACCCCCTCTACCCTCGTGGCTACGTTTAAGATCGTCCGCCAGCTATGGCAGCACGAGAACAGGGCGCGCAACGTAGACGAGATCTTCCGGCAGTGCGGCATGCTGTACGACAAATTCATCCTCTTCCTCGAAGAAATGCAGGGAATGGGCGAACATATCAACAAAGCCGGCACCGCTTACCATGAAGCCATGAACAGGCTGAAAGAAGGCAAGCGCAAAGGCGATACCATCATCGGCAAACTGGAACAGATCCGGGAACTGGACGCCAAAACGACCAAATCCCTCCCCAGAGACATTGCCAACGACATGGACATTCGCTTTCCCGACGACGGGCTGAAAGCGATTCACGGGAACGTTTAAATCACCCCATAAAATATGCATGTACAACCGTTCACGTCCGATTATGCGGACCAGATTTATGATTTCATCCTCCACATCCAACAAAGGAGTTCGGCCTGCCGGTAACCCGCGAGCAGCAACCCGACCTGGCCATCATCCCCGAAGTATACCAGCAAGGCATCAGCAACTTCTGGATCGCTGTAGACGAAGGTAAACTCGTCGGCACCATCGCGCTGATGGACCTCGGAGAAGGCAAAGGCGCCCTGCGGAAGATGTTCGTCCACCAGGATTACCGTGGCAAGGAACACGGCGTGGCGCTGAAGCTGCTGGAAACGCTCAAAGACTGGGCCCGCTCACATGATTACGCCCATATCTACCTCGGCACCGCCGAAATCCTCCACGCCGCCCACCGCTTCTACGAAAAGAACGGCTTCGTGCAGGTGGAAAGAGGCGTAATACCAGACGGACCTTACATCCTGCCGGTCGATGTCAAATTCTATCATCTTCAATTATAGTCCGCCATGCGCATCCGCATTTTTCAGCACGTACCATTCGAAGGCCCCGCCGCTATTGCGGAGTGGGCAGAGATCAACGGCCATTCGCTCGAATACACCCGTTTTTATGAAAACGATCCCCTGCCGGCGGCATCCGATGTGGATATGCTCATAGTGATGGGCGGCCCCATGAGCGTTAACGACACCACGGAATATCCCCTGGCTCAGGAACGAAATGGCGTTCATTACCGACGCCGTAGAATCCGGAAAGCCCGTACTGGGCGTGTGCCTCGGTTCCCAGTTGCTGGCCGCGGCGCTGGGCGCGAAGGTGTATCCGAACAGTCAGCCCGAGATTGGCTGGTACCCCGTGAACTTCCAGGCAGATTGGGCGCCAGAAACCCTTACGGTTTGCCACTGGCACGGCGATACGTTCGAATTGCCGGAAGGAGCCGAATTACTAGCTTCATCCGCCATCACGAAGAACCAGGCGTTCCGGTTCGGACGGAATGCCGTGGGCGTGCAATTCCACCTGGAAATGACGCCGGCGTCTATTGACGGAATGATCGAAGCCTGCGGGCATCACCTGCAGCCGGGCGACTGGGTACAGGACGCCCATGGCATGCGCGAAGGCATCCCAAACACTGCCCAAACGAAGGAAGTCCTATTCCGCCTGCTGGACACGCTGGCGCAAAATGCCGTACATTAGCGTATGGCAAAAAGGTCGCATTACTGATTGTGGGAGGAGGCCCCATTGGCCTCGCATGCGCGCTCGCGGCGCAGCAACAGGGATTGGATTATGTGGTGATTGAAAAGGGCTGCCTGGTGAACTCGCTGTATCGCTATCCCATCAATATGACTTTCTTCTCGACCAGCGAACGGCTCGAGATCGGCGGTATACCCTTCGTGTCCAACAACGCGAAACCCACCCGACCGGAAGCCCTCGAATATTATCGCCGCGTAGCCGTAAGCAAGGAAGTCAATATCCATTTATTCGAAAAGGTGGAAACGATCAAACCCGCCGCCAAAGGATATACCGTGCTCACCGATAAAGCCGTGTATGAGGCAGAGAACATCGTCATCGCCACCGGCTTCTACGACATCCCCAACCTTCTCCGCATCCCGGGCGAAGACCTGCCTAAGGTGACGCATTACTACAAAGACCCGCACTATTACGCCACGCGAAAGGTAATCGTGATCGGCGCCAACAACTCATCCGTAGACGCAGCCCTGGAAACCTACCGCAAGGGCGCGGAAGTAACCATGGTCATCCGGGAAGACGGGATCGGCAAACGGGTTAAATACTGGGTAAAACCTGATATTGAGAACCGCATTAAAGAAGGCAGCATAAAAGCCTACTACCATTCCTCGCTCATAGGGATCCGGGAACAGGAAGCGGATATCCTTACTCCCGAAGGCATCATTACCATCCCGAATGATTTTGTCATCGCAGCCACAGGCTACCAGCCCGATTTCCATTTCCTGGAGAGTGCGGGCATCCAGCTTTCGGCCGATGGGGTGAGGGAACCTGTCTACAATGAAGACACTATGGAAACGAATATGCCGGGCATTTACCTCGCCGGCGTGGTGTGCGGAGGTATGAACACGCATGTGTGGTTCATCGAGAATTCCCGTGAACACGCGGATAAGATCATCCGCCACATCGCTTCGACGGCTAAATAATATTGACCTCGCGCTCGAGCGTAACGCCGAACTTCTCTTTAATACTCTCAACTATCTTCCAGGACAGTTCTACGATCTGCTCTCCCCGGCGCGGCCGTAATTCACAAGCACGAGCGCCTGCCGTTGGTGTACCCCGGCATCGCCGTCGCGGTACCCTTTCCAACCCGCCTGTTCGATCAGCCAGCCTGCCGCCAGTTTATATTGGCCGTTGGCCAAAGGATAGGCCACGATGTTGGGGAATGCGAGTTTTAACGACTCATAGGTTTCCGGCGTTACTTCCGGGTTTTTGAAGAAGCTGCCGGCATTGCCGATCTCCGCGGGGTTGGGGAGTTTGGAGGAACGGATATTGATCACCGCCTGGCTGATGGAGCGGATGGATAATTCCTTCACGCCCATGCGCTCCAGTTCCTGTTCAATGGCGCCGTAGCTGGTATTGAAGACCGGCTTTTGGAGAGCCGGTAAGTGACATGCAGGATAGCGAACTGTTCTTTATACTGATGTTTGAACACACTCTCGCGATACCCGAAAGCACAGGCCTCCCTATCGAAAAGCCGTATCTCCCGGTCGCGCAGATGAAACGCTTCCAGCTCGTGAAAAACATCCTTGATCTCCACGCCGTACGCCCCTATATTCTGCATAGGGCTGGCGCCCACGTTACCGGGAATGAGGGATAGGTTCTCCAGTCCACCGAGCCCTTTAGCGATGCAGTCCTGCACGAACTGGTGCCAGTTCTCACCCGCCCCTGCTTTTACGTAAATGTAGTCATGGTCTTCCCGGATGGATGCGATCCCTTTGATATCGTTCTTCAGCACGATTCCGTCAAAGTCTTTCGTGAGCAGGATGTTGCTGCCGCCGCCCAGGATGATCCGGGGAAGGGTGGCATATTTCGGATCGAGCAACAGCGTTTCCAGCTGCTCACGGGAGTGCAAGGAGGCGAAATACCGTGCGGTGGCGTCGATGCCGAATGTGTTGTAAGGCCGGAGCGAAACATTTTCAGATACCCTCATATGTAAGTGTTCAAATGTCCTATCTTTAATAACGGAACAAATATAAACAACATTCATATGCCGGGAACAGCAATTGTGATTGGAGCCACCGGGCTCGTGGGCGCATTACTGGTGCAGGAGCTGCTGAAAGACAGCCACTTCGAAAAGGTGAAGGCCCTCGTCCGAAAGCCCCTCCCCTTCCGCGACGGAAAGCTGGAGCAGATCGTGGTTGACTTCACCGACGAAGCCGCCCTGCAATCCGTTCTGCATGGCGATGTACTGTTCTGCTGTATCGGCACTACCATTAAAAAAGCCGGCAGCCAGGAAGCCTTCACTGCCGTGGATTACGACATCCCTGTTCGTTGCGGGACCATTGCCCGCAGAAACGGCATTACGCAATTCCATCTCGTGTCTTCCATCGGGGCGCAGGCCTCTTCAAAAACTTCTACCTCCGTACAAAGGGCCGCACAGAAGCCGCATTACGGGCACTGGAATTCCCGCTATATTTATCTATCAACCCAGCTTCCTCATGGGCAGCCGGAAAGAAATGCGTTTCGGTGAGCAGGTAGCGCTGTGGGTGATGCCGGTATTCGGCTTCCTCATGCGTGGCAGATGGAGCAAGTACCGCCCGGTAAAGGCGGAGGATGTTGCAAAGAAAATGAGAAGGTTGTCAGAAAAAGGGGAATCGGGCGTGCACTATATCCTCTTCCATCAGAGCTGACGGCTACACGCAATCCACATCGGGGATAATGATGACGGAACGGAACTGCTTTTCGATCGTCAGTTGCAGGAACATTTCTTTTGCCAGCTGCTTGATCTGCGTGATCTTCTTGCTGTCTTTCGGGAGCTTAATGAGCATCTCCTGCAGGTAAAATCCGCGCACCCGGCTTACCAGCGGCGCGGCGGGCCCAACGAGCTGATGCCCCAGGTGTGGCTTCAACCAGTTACCCAATACCATGGCCGCCTGCTCCACCGTCTGTTGCTGTTTATGCTTCAGGGTGATCTTCATCAGCCGGTAAAACGGGGGTACCCGAACTGCTCCCGTTCCGCGATCTCGCTCTCGTACATCTTCCGGTAATTATGCTCCACCACGAATTGCAGGATCGGATGCCGGGTATTGCTGGCCTGTACCACCACCTTTCCCTTTCCGTCACGACGGCCGGAGCGCCCGCTCACCTGTTCCATCAACTGGAAGGCGCGCTCATTCACCCGGAAGTCGGGATAACTGAGCAGGCTGTCCGCACTGAGGATACCGACCAGGTTCACGTTCTCGAAATCCAGTCCTTTTACGACCATTTGCGTACCCACGAGAATATCGATCTCCTGTTGCTCCAGCGCCTGGATCATCTTGTTATGGCTGTCCTTACTGCGGATGGCGTCGAGGTCCATGCGGGCGATGCGTGCTTTGGGAAAGAGTTCCAGCAGGTCTTCCTCGATCTTTTCTGTACCGAAATTCTTGGTCTGCAGGGTCTGACTGCCGCAGGCGCCGCACACATGTATGTAAGGATAACGGGTGCCGCAATAGTGGCAGCTGAGTTTATCCTGGTATTTATGGTAAGTGAGGGATACGTCGCATTGTTTACAGTTGGGGATCCAGCCGCAGGTGGTGCAGATGAGGAACGGTGCATACCCCGCCGGTTCTGGAAGAGGATGACCTGTTTCTTGTTCTCCAGCGATTGGGTGATCTCCTTTCGCAATACGGAAGTGAAGTTGTTCACCACTTCCTTCAGCGCGTTTTCCTTTTTGAGATCAACGATCTCGATGTCTGGCATATCGATCCCGCCGAAGCGCTCGTTCAGTTCTACCAGTGCGTATTTGCCCTGTTTGGCGTTGTAATAGCTCTCCAGTGCCGGCGTGGCGGAGCCGAGCAGCACCTTTGCCTTGAAGAGGCTGGCGTAATAGATGGCGGCGTCGCGGGCATGGTAACGCGGAGCGGGTTCGTGTTGTTTAAAGGAAGCGTCGTGCTCTTCGTCGAGGATGATGAGCCCCAGGTCACGGAAGGGCAGCAGCAGGCTGGAGCGCGCGCCCAGCACAATGCGGATCTCCCCGCTTTTTACCTTGTTCCAGATTTCCACGCGCTCGTTATTGGAGAAGCGGGAATGGTAGATGCCGATCTGTCCTGCGAAGTGCTTCTGCAGCCGGCGGATGATCTGCGCCGTCAACGCGATCTCGGGCAACAGGTAGAGCACCTGCTTACCGTTTGCCAGCGCATCTTCTATCAGCTTAACGTATATCTGGGTCTTGCCGCTGGATGTGACTCCATGCAACAAAGTCACCTGTTTATCCTGGAACCCGGCGCGGATGCCGGCCAGGGCCGTTTCCTGGGCGGGACTTAGATCGAAATCAAGCAGCGTCTCTACTTTACCGAGGGGCACCCGGTCTACCTGCTTCTTCTCTACCAGCAGGATCTTTTTATCCACAAGCCCTTTCAGCTGTGCGGCCGAAGCGCCGGACTTTTGAGCAGTTCGCTTTGCAGTACGGCGCCCTGCGTTTTCACAAGGTGGAGGTATGCCAGGAGCAGTTCCATCTGCTTGGGCGCGCGCGACAGCTCATCGAACAGCGGGGCGAGGGCTTCGTCGGTTTCCAGTCCGGGGCGGAGGGAAACATAGTTCTCCATCTTCGCCTTGTAAGATTCCTTTAGTTCTTCGTACACCAGGCAAACCCGTTTTCGATGAGTTGCTTGATGACGGAGTAAATATCGAGACGGTCGAGAATCAGCTGCACTTCCCGATACGCAGTTCCTTGCGGATCTGGAGGGCTTCGGCGATGAGGTATTCGTGGTCGTTAAGTTCGGTGAAATCGTCGCCGAAGGCGTCGTTATACAGCAGCACTGTTTCGCTGGAGAGCTTCAGATGCGCGGGTAGCGCTGCGTTGAGGACGTCCCCTTCGTTGCACATGTAATATTGCGCGATCCATTCCCAGAAGGCCAGTTGGGTGGGGTAAACCACCGGCTCTTTGTCGAGCACGTCCTGGATGGCCTTGGTCTTGTAATTGGAAGGCGGCAGTTCGTGGATGCTTTTCACGATACCGGCATACCGCTTCTGCTTGCCGAGCTGTACGGCCACGCGGGAGCCGGGCTGGATGGAAGCTTCCATCTCAGGCGGTATGGCGTAGGTATAATTACGCGGCAGGGCTAAGGGCAATATGACGTCGGCGTATTTCATGCGGGCTGGAGCGCCGGGAACGATCTGTATTTGCGGAGCTCGGCGTCCATCATATCGTATACTTTCTGACGGAGGGCGGGCACGTCTTCAATGGTCATTCCTTTTACGGGAACGGCTTCCGGGAACACCACGCGGCATTTGCCGGGGTTGAGGCTCATGGGGTTGAGCTCCTGGAGGCGGGCGCGGCAGTCGACATACAGCACGGGCCGGATATCGGTCTGCGTTTCTATCGCGATGCGGAAAGCGCCCTGGTGGAAGGGCAGCAATGGCTGGCCGGAGTTGTTGGTGGTGCCTTCGGGGAAGATGAGCAGGCTCACTTTATGCTGGAGCATGAACATCATATCGCGCACCGACTGTACCCGGCCGCGGGCGCTGGAGCGGTCTACAGGCACCACGGAACGGCTGTAGATCATGCCGAACAGGGTACTTTGGAGAGCTCGCTTTTACCGAGGGGGCGGAACGGGAGGGGCATTACCTTCACGGCGAGGGCCGCATCCAGGTAGCTGGCGTGGTTGGCGATGTAAATACAGGGCTCCTTGGTTCGGGGGTCTTCCATTTCCGCGACACGAAAATACCCACGGCGGGGAACCAGACGTGCGCCCAGAACCGCAGGAAATAGAACACCAGGTTGCCGCCCCTGACTTTGCCCAGGAAAGAAACCGCCACGATGGGCAGCAGGATCACGAGCATGATGGCCAGCCAGACGATCCCGGCGTACACAACATAGATGCCCTTCAGAACTTTCGAGATTACACGCATAAAACCGGCAAGTTACTGTATCCCGGGGAGCTTTTCAAGGCCGGGGCACACATATCGCTCTTTTACCATATCAATAACGGAAAAACGCCCGGAAATCGTACCTTTGCCATCCTTATGACAGGTACAAAATCAGTGGCATTTCACACGCTAGGTTGCAAGCTGAACTTCTCAGAGACCTCCACCATCGGGCGGGCGCTGGAGAAGGACGGGTTTGTGCGGAAAGAATTTGACGACACGGCGGACGTATACGTGATCAACACCTGTTCCGTGACCGACAATGCCGACAAGGAATGCCGGCAGATCGTGCGCCGCATCCAGCGCCGCGCCCCCGGCAGCATGGTAGTCATCACCGGCTGCTACGCCCAGCTCAAACCCAAAGAGATCGCCGAGATACCCGGGGTAGACCTGGTACTGGGGCCGCCGAGAAATTCAACATCGCCGACCACATCCGCGAGCTCACCAAGGGCGACGGCGGCGCCAAAGTCTGCTCCTGCGACATTGAAGACGTCAATACCTTCCATTCCAGCTATTCCATCAACGACCGTACCCGTACCTTCCTGAAGGTACAGGACGGCTGCGATTATACCTGCTCCTTCTGCACCATCCCCATGGCCCGCGGTATCAGCCGTAGCGACTCCATCGAAGGCGTTCTGCAAAATGCCCGCGAACTGGCCGCCAACGGCGTAAAGGAGATCGTGCTCACCGGGGTAAACCTGGGCGATTTCGGCAAAGGCTTCGAAGGCGGCAAACGCCGGGAAGAATCCTTCTTCGACCTCATCCGGCAATTAGACGCCATCGAAGGCATCGAACGGTACCGTATTTCCAGCATCGAGCCTAACCTGCTGACCGACGAGATCATCGATTTCGTGGCCGCCAGCAAGAAGTTCATGCCCCATTTCCATATTCCCCTGCAGGGCGGCAGCAACGACATCCTGGCGCTGATGCGCCGCCGCTACCGCCGCGAGCTGTATGCCGACAAGGTAGCCCGCATCAGGAAAAGATGCCGCATTGCGCCATCGGCGTAGACGTGATCGTGGGCTTCCCTTCCGAAAGCGACGCGCACTTCCGCGAAACCTACGACTTCCTCCACAGCCTGGATGTATCCTACCTGCACGTGTTCACCTATAGCGAGCGCGATAACACCCATGCGCTGACCATCCAGCCGGTGGTGCCGGTATCCGTGCGCCAGGAACGCAACAAGGCCCTTCGCAACCTGAGCCACAAGAAAATGTCGTACTTCACCGAGCAGCACCTGGGACAAACGCGCACGGTGCTTTTCGAATCGCACGGGAAAGACGGTATGATGGAAGGGTACACCGACAATTACATCAAGATCACCACGCCTTTCCGCCAGGAATGGAGCAATAAAATCGTGGATTGGGAACTGCGCTAAATATTTTTGAAAAAAATTTGGCAGAGAGAAAAAGATTCTACCTTTGCAATCCCAACGAACGAAAAGCGTTCACAAAAACGGGAAAACAAAAGGGAGCTTAGCTCAGCTGGTTCAGAGCATCTGCCTTACAAGCAGAGGGTCGACGGTTCGAATCCGCCAGCTCCCACTCTCAAAAAGCCTCGTCATTGCGACGAGGCTTTTTGTTTATAATATTCGCATGGCCGAGAACTGCCTCGGCAAGCTGATTCGGTCGACGGTTCGAATCCGCCAGCTCCCACTCTCAAAAGCCTCGTCATTGCGACGAGGCTTTTTGTTTATAATATTCGCATGGCCGAGAACTGCCTCGGCAAGCTGATTCGGTCGACGGTTCGAATCCGCCAGCTCCCACTCTCAAAAGCCTCGCAATTTGCGGGGCTTTTTTATGCCCTCCGGGCAGCAATCCCCATCTCAATATCTATTTCTTTATTTACGGCACCAGGTAAACAGGCGCCCGGTCAGTTGCACCGCGGAAAGATAAGCCGTATGCTTCGGTTATCTGGCGGCTCTTCATCGTAATGTTATTTAAGATAATCGGTGGGTGTGAACCTATCGGCTTCCATTCATTCTTTTTCCTTCAGACTTCTGTTTACGAGGTGCTTTTCTAGTTTGTTTCATAGCTGAAATATTTGATTGATTCCTATACTAAAATGAAAGCAGGCCTGTCTTTCGGCTGATTCTGAAAAAATTTCCTGTCCCCTAATTTTTTGACAAATGTCATCATTTTGAGGCGCTTGCATCTTATCCGGCAGCTGTTCCGTAAATTTATATGAACGCAAAAATCATTTTTCATGGCAGTATTTAATTCAATCTTCAACTTCACAGGCAAGCTCGGTAACGTGATTGCCTACCGCCGGGGCGGCAAGGTATGCCTCCGCTCCCGGCCCGAAAAAGTCCGGCAGACGGATAATACCCGCCGCTCGGCCAAATGGTTCGGCGCGGCCAGTAACAAGGGAGCCTTTATCCGCAGCGTCTTCGCTGACGAGCTGGATATCCCCATTACGGCGCACACATCAACCAACTGAACAAAACCATCTTCAAAGCCGGCCCTAACAACCACGCCGCACTGAAGGGCTTTCAATTCAACCCGCACACAGATGTTGGCAAATTCTTTCCCGGCCGCTCTGATTTCTCGGGCGACGGCAAGCTGCACATCCATCCCGCCAAACTGGACGCCGTCAGCAACGCGGTAGCCATCGAAATCAAACTTATCGCCAAGCGGATCGACTTTACCACACGCAGGGTCACCGGCACGGATGTTGCCTTTATGGTCATCGGGAAAGACTACCTCCGGAAACTGCATGAGCCCAGCGCCAAACTGAATTTCGAAGGCGCGGAACTCTCGGTAAATGTGCCCGGAAAAGGGACACTGATCGTAGTGATGCAGGTAAGATTCCACTGGAAGACGGCGCATCCTGCAACAGGAAGCTCAACGCAGCGGATATCATCGCGGTTCAGGAAGAGCAACCGCTGGAAGTAATTTCAGCCAAATCTAAACCCCACAAGCAATTACGCCACATCCCCACCGGGCTCACAAACGGAATACTGCACACCGCCGACAAGGTGGTCATCATTCAAAGGGAATAGCTACCCGCCATAAAAGTGATTTTTTACTATAATGCGTTCAATTTCAATACATATCAAACTTACTCCTGCCCGGAAGCCCTTTCTCCCGGCAGGCAATGCCATGGGCGGCAATTACCTCTCCCCTCTTTATACGCCCTACGCAGGTATTTACCCGCCTCCACCCCACTTCCACAGTAACTCCACATCAAGTCCACGTTAACCCCACCCACAATACTATCGCCATTCGATAGCCATGCATAGACAATACGTAGACGGCGCAGGGATACTCCGTAGTTATTCCGTAGATAACTGCTTGCATCCCGTAGCCTCCTTGCCATCCGCAGAGCAATCCATCCTCCATTACATTATAGTAAGTAAAAACGTCCCGGTAAGCGGGACGTTCCTGTTTTGATGATTGTTATAGCAGAATATGTAAATGGAGGATGTTACTTAATGGTGAAATCCTTTGAGCCGGGGCTGCCAGTACGTACTGGAAGTGGAAGAACGGCCGCGCGGTAGCGGTTACCGGCTCGGCTGGCGCATCTTTGTACATGCTCGTGATCTTCAGCTTGGCATAGTTGCCGGTAGCGGTCCGCACAATGATGGTACGGTCCGGGCGGGCCCATACGGTATGTTTCTGGGTGGCGGCATTAGCCCCGCCGATGCCTTTGGTGGCGCGCAGGGTGCCGGAGAAGTCGTATACGCACCAGCCGGTGGTGGTACCGAAGAAACCAGCAGTATCGAGGCCTACGCCGGCAGAGGTAGTGAGGAACACAGCGCCATCGGGCACTTTGGTCACCTGGTCGAAGGGTTTGTCGATAATGAGTACGCCCCCTTTACCCGGACCGCCCTTCCCGGCTGTAGTATTACCATCTTCGTTGGCGCCATAGTTACCGGAAACGGAGGAATTGGCATTACCTCCCAGGGCAATATCCCAGTCGGCGCTGAGCAGGTTCTTCGGAGAACCGGCCTTTTCCTGTTCCAGGCTAAAGTAAATGGTCGTTTTGCTGGTAGTGGTGTCGCCGTTAAAGTTGGCAACGGTAATGAGTTTGTTGTAGTTGCCCGTGGGGGTGGTCGCTTCGTCCTTATCGTCTTTGGAACATGCTGCCAGGATCACTGCCACGGCGCAGGCGCCGGCGGCCCATTTGTAGGAATGTCTCATGTGTGTGGTAATGTTTGAAGGCGCAATTTCCGGCATCGCAGTTACCATAACGGGAGAAAGGGTATCCTTTTCGGGAGGGCTTATTTCAATATTCTTCCCATGGAATAGACATTTTCAATATTTTTAATATCAAATAGCTTAAAAACCGGATCATAACCGGATACACCACTGGCAAACCCATATTCCTATACACATCAATCCATATCCACTATGCCTTATTTTCAACCTGATCAAATCAAAACGATCCGTCAGCAATGGATCCCCGGCGTGCTGCAGGTGCTTGCACTGGCCGTGATTTTCTTCTTCGTGAAGGATTACACCCAGCCTTATGTCCAGATCCTGTATGGCGCTACGTTCTTCGTCATTACCGCCTGGACGTTCATCCAATCGTGCGACTGGCCTAAGCTCGGTATCTATGCGGGCGTTTTTGCCGCGGCGTTCGCAACTTCTTACTGGGTGCGGTCGCAACTGGCCTTCAATGCCGAGTACATATACTGGCATGTGCTGAACGGATACCTGTTCATCGCCGTGTGCATCCTGGCCCGTCAGTTCCTGTCAGACAGGCGGCATTTCCTGAAATCCGGGCTGCTGCTCTGGGCGCTGATGGCCATTGCGGGCAGCACACAGCTGAATTATTTCACTTCGGTGATGAACGTGCCCCTTTCGTTTGGCGGTAATACATTCTTCCTCATCGTTCGGCTGATCTTCGCTTCGGTGATCGGGTTCTCGATCCCCTATGTGTTCCACGGCCAGGCATTCCTCATCAGGAATTACCTTGAAATCCCTGGTTACAAATCACTCCTTAAGTCCAAGGTACTTGTGACGGGCAAAAACACCTACCTGTTCCTGTACCCCGTGTTGTTCATGACCACGCTGGGCTGTGCAACACAACTCCCTACCTTCGCAGGTATCATGAATATCGTATGGGAGTCTGAAAGATTTACTTTCGGGACCACCGGCATTATCATCGTCGGCGCCATCCTGGGATGGTTCTCGGTATTTTGCCTGGTAGTCGCTGTCGTGAATCTTTACCTGATCCGCAATGTGGTGACCGGCAGGATGCTGACCATTCAACAATCGAACGGGCTGGTGTATGCCATGCATTTCATTCCGTTGCTGAATATCATATCGGTACTGATCGTCTCCAACGGCCAGCAGGCGCATCATACGACGAAGGAAAATGCACAATACTATCTACAGCGCGAAACTTCCACCCTCGCCCACTGGATCGTGATATTGGGGATTATTTTTGCCGTGTTTGGCATCATCCGCGTATATCTTTCTTACGACAGTATGTTCAGCGGCCGGATGCAGAGCATGTACATGCATTTCGGCATGGGAGATCCGAATGAACTGAGAATAATTAAGTATACACTCTTGACGATCATCGCGGCGTACGCTATCAAAGTGCTGGGCTACTTTTTACTGTACAACCATCGCAAAGCCGTGTTCTTTATCGTAACGATGAACATCCTTTTGTTGGCATTATCTTTCATGGAAGCGCTTCCTCTCGCACTAATATTCAGCATTGCGGCACTGGCATCTTTATTTGTACTGCTGGAAATATTTCATCCGGCTTTACATGATGACGATGCATTGCTCGTTGCTACCTACGATACGGAATAACATCCTGAAGCCCGCTACGGTAGCGGGCTTCTTTCTTCCCATGAAAACAATTAAAAAAATTCTGGCGTAGCTGATTGTTTTTGAAATATTTGTCTATATATTTGCACTCCCATCGAACGACAAGCGTTCACGAAACGGGAAAACAAAAAGGGAGCTTAGCTCAGCTGGTTCAGAGCATCTGCCTTACAAGCAGAGGGTCGACGGTTCGAATCCGCCAGCTCCCACACTACAAGCCTCGTCATTGCGACGAGGCTTTTTGTTGATAATATTCGCATGGTGGAAAACTGTCCTCAGTTCGAATCCGCCAGCTCTCGCACTACAAGCCTCGTCATTGCGACGAGGCTTTTTGTTTATGCTAGCGAAGAACTGCCACATCAAAGCCTAACCCTATAAAGTCAACTTCCTTCCAGCAATATAATCTCCTCTCAGCCGATTATTGTTTTCAAGCCCAGCTCCCGACTGGCAACAGATTCCATTCTGGAATTAACCTCCTCTGTTTTCAATTTTAAATTTAAAGGGTAATTACCCCTAATAATTAATTCACCTAAATAAAAAGGTGTAATATTGTAGGGTAATCACCCTCATATGGCTCAATTTCAAATAGAAGATTTATTAAATAAGTCGTTTCAGGAACCTAAGGGGAACAGCGCCCGCGAAATCTTTGATTTGAAGATCATTGAATATGGGATATCAAAATCTAAAGCACTGGAATTACTAGCCATTGATAAAGATGTTTTCGAGGAGATACTATCAGGAACGGCAAAACAACCAAACCTTATTCATATCGTAAAACTTGCAGAGTTTCTTGATATTGAGTTACAAGAACTTGTTGCGGCAGTTTTAAGAGACCAAAATGTCGAAAATATAACGTCTCTTGACCGCGCCCGCAAAGCAACTTTTCTAATCAAGCATTTCGATCTGAAAAGATTGGAAACGCTGGGGTTCCTTGAGAAAAAGGCCGACCTTAATACCATTATCTCACGTTTGCTTACCTTCTTCCAATTTGAAAGTATTACTGCTTTCGAACAGGCGTTCGATGAACCATTATATAGTAAACGGACCAAACGGCTTTTTACTGATAAAATGAAGAAATTTTGGATTGACGCCGCTTATCGCGTATTCCAAAACATCAATAACCCGAACGAATTTGATAGAGAAGGAGTAAAGGATATCATAGCTAAAGCCAAACCATACACTACTGATGTCGAAAATGGACTCCTCACTGTTTGTCGCGCACTATACGATTGCGGGGTAACCGTAATAGCGCAAGGACATCTGCCGACCACTCAAATCAGGGTGGGACCTTTTTGGTTAATGGCAAACCTTGCATTATTTTGACTGATCTTGGCAAACGCTATCCCACCATCTGGACAACTCTCATGCATGAGCTACACCATGCCATTTTTGATTTTGATGTTATTGAAAAAACCAGGATCCACCTGACCGATGATGGTCAGCCGGACCTGCTACTAATTGAAGATGACGCTAACAAATTCATGATGGACTACTTCTGCGACGAACCACAATTTCAATACATCAAACCACATATTCATAATCCGGTGGTTGTAAAGAGATTTGCATCGCAACTTCAGGTTCACCCGGCCATGATTTACAACGCATATCAATTCTATCAACATAAAATTTATAATCTTGACTACTGGCGCGCATTTAGCACCGAAATCCCCAAAAGCACAGACGCATTGAGCAAATTGAACGCTATCACCTGGAAAGAAACGAGCATTTCGGAAATCGCAAACAACCTCAAAAGAACCTTTGAACTAAATTCATAAACTATGGCAGACGAAGATTTCAAACAACCTGAACAACAGGCTAAAAAAGGAACTGATGTCCAACCAGATGTCAATGCGGAGCGAATGGAGCTACTACGTCGTGCTTCTGAAATTAAGGGAAAACAATTACGCCTGGACCTATCCGGCGGCGGACTGGAAGAAATTGACGAATTAAGGCAAACTTTAGGTAAATCATTCGAAGATCCAGAACAAAAATGGCAAATTTACTACAAAGGTATCCAAAACATACTTTTGAAAAACCTCCCCAAAGGCAAAGAATTTGAAGAAGCAAGACGAATCATTTACGACGAAAAACTCGTCTTTCTAAATCTTGGAAAAAAGAAAAGTGATGGAAATGGCGTCCGCGGAAGTGATAGCAGAATGACATTCCAACCTGTCATGAACGAAATGCTAGACTTAATCGTTAAGTGGGTTTCCGAAAGCCAAAATCCATTTACTCTTTACAAAATGCTATATGAATTAAATGAAAAGCATGGTTATGGTCATGAAGTATATGATTCAACAACCCAAAACTTTGCTAATGCTATGCGAAAGCTAAGCGAAGATGCGTAAATGGACGATCTTACGGAAGATCGTCCATTTTAAAACCTGAGATATTATTATATATTTGATAAGAAGTTTTCTGGAGAACCCAATTGAAGAAAAACCGCGTGTATTGATAAGATATTACCACCTCAGGAGATTTCCCCAGTATATTTTACAGTGTTACCCGAAACCAGTGAACCGGACAAATTTGTCGACCAAAATGTTTTGTATGATTTAGGCACTTAATCGTTTATTATGAAATACATCACTACTCTTTTATTGGGTATGGTATGCAGCAGCATTGCGTCTGCCCAATACCAGGCCGCCCCTATTTACGCAGTCTCCCGAGGCCCGCGCAACCGGGCGCAGAGCTCAGCAAATGCTATGACGGCGACCTCGCCACCGGATACCATTCCGACTGGAACCTCAACGCCATCCCCGACACAGTGGATTTCTACTTCAATGGCGTCAACAACATCAACAAGATCGAGTACGTCCCCAGATCCAGCGGACTGAACGGCGTCTGGCGGACCGTAGCGCTATGGGCCCGCAAAACCAACGGACCTTTCGTGAAAGTAGCAGACCTCAACTGGGCGAACGACAACACCACCAAGATCGTAAACGTAGCCGCAAACGGAATAGATACCCCCGCCTGCGTACGCTTCGTCGTGTCCCAGGCCACAGGCAATTTCTCCAGCTGTAATGAAATGATCTTCTGGTCTTCCACACCCACCGTAATACCCGTAGACTGCTCCAACCCGACATCGGGACTTGCCAGCCTGCTGGATAAGAAGCTGACGGCCAACAACGCCTCCGTATCTCCGGCCGCCAACAGCGCCGGTGAAGGGATCGACAAAACGCTGGATAACGACAAGTCGACCTTATACCATTCCTCCTGGGCCGGCGGCGGTTTCCGATCGAGATGACCTACAATTTCCAGGGAAACAATAAAATCGACTACATCGTGTACACTCCCCGGCTGGATGGCAACATCAACGGTAATTTCGGGAACATAGAAGTGTGGTATAAAACCACGCCCAATGGCACACCCATTAAGGCAAAAGATGCCGACCTCGGCTATAGCGGCTCTCCCAGCCGCATCGAGCTGACGACGCCACTGGTGAACGTCCGCGCCGTCATCATCAAAGTACTCAACGGCGGGAATAACTTTGCTGCCCTGCGCGGAAATGGAATTCTTCACGAAGAACACCGCCGCCGCCAATATATACAGCGGTATATTCGACAGCCTTTACACCGTACTGAAACCAGGCGTAACCCAGGCAAGGATCGATACCATCTCCATGCCTTTCTTTAAATCGCTGGCACAATGCCTCTTCAACCAGACGTACGACAAGAAGTTCCGTTACCAGTCTTACCAGGTTTACCCGCTCGTAAGCACTACCGCAGCCGCGCTGAAGACTTCCGGCTATAACTCTTTCGAGAACCCCACCGGTATCGCATTTAAAGCCAACGACAAAGCCGTGATCTTTGTAGGACCCACCGGCGGCGTTACGCCCTCCCTTCGGGTAACCGACTTCGGGTCACCCACCTCGATCACCGACCAGAGCTACGCCCTGAAGGAAGGCCTGAACGTGATCGATATCACTACGGCCGGCCTGGCTTACATCAGCTATTATAATGACAATGCCTCACTTCCCAACATCAGGATCCACATCGCCAGCGGCCGCGTCAACGGGTATTACGATCCATTGACGGATACGGATACAGACTGGTTCAACTACCTGACCAACCAGATCTACCCGAGCCTGGACATCAAAGGCAAATACGTGAACATGGCTTACCACAAAGCCGCGCTGTTGAACAATTCAGCCGCATCCGGCAAGGGCCTGATCGCCGCGTATGATTCGATCGTAAAGAACCAGTTCATTCTGATGGGGTTGTTTAAATATAACCGGGTCCCAAAAAATCACATGTTCACTTATTCAGAATACAAAGGCGGATGGTTCGCCGGCGGATGGGGCGCGCATTTCGATCTCACCTGGGGCGAACCCGGACTGGCAAACGAACAAGGAGTTTTCGTTAATCCCTGGGGCGTGGCGCATGAGTTCGGTCACGTTAACCAGGTGCGTCCCGGGTTCAAATGGACCGGTACCACGGAGGTTACCAACAACCTCTATTCTGCCTGGTGCGAATACACCATGGGCACCTCCTATCCCGGATTTACCCGCCTGGAGCAGGAAAGCATTTCGGTAGACGACGTACGCCCGGATCTTATCGGCGGGCGCATCAATGCCGGTATATGGTACGGCCTGATCAACAAACGCCCTATCATGACGAATCCGATGTCTTCAAAAGGCTGATCCTCTTCTGGCAGCTGCAACTCTACTACCAGGCAGCAGGCGCCAGCAAAAACCTCCCTACCCTTCAACAACGGCTGTCCGGCACACCGGCGCCCGGGGCAACCAGCCCGATGTGGCCTACTGGCTGGGAGACATGCTGGAGAAAGTACGCACCACCAATGAAAGCGGCCTGTCAGACAAACAGCTCATCCTCAATTGTGTTGTCAACATCTGCGATGTGGTGAAAGAAGACCTTACAGACTTCTTCGTTAAAGCCGGCCTGCTGGTACCGATCAATGAAGTGGTGACAGACTACTCCTCCGCACTGATCACTATCACGCAACAGGAGATAGATGCCACCATAGCCGCCATCAAAGCCAAAAACTACCCCGCTCCCGCATCTCCCGTCATCAACTACATCTCCGCCAACAGCGTAAATACCTATCGCCTGCGGCAGGCGGTTACCGGTTCAGCCGGCGTAGGCGTCAGCCTCAACAGCAACGAGTTAACGGTAGACGCGGATGAATGGCAGCATGCAGTGGCCTTCGAAACATATAAAAACGATACGCTCCTGGATGTCGCAATTTTTGGCACCGGCAGCGCAGACAGAACCTTCACGAAAGTGCAGTTCCCCGACACCGCAACCGCAGTGTTTGCTATCGGGTACAATGGCGCCAAGAAGCTCGTCTATCCGGCTACCCTCCCCGGGCAGAACGTTATCACCGGCATCGAGGAAGCAAACGGTGAACACGCCAACATCAAAGTGTTCCCGAACCCGACCGGATCCTATGTGAACGTAACGCTGAACGGCGAAGGAAAAGACCAATAGAACTGCGCCTGACCGACATTACCGGCACCCTGATGCACACCAGGAAGGCGCTCGGCGGAGAAACAGTACGGCTGGACCTGACCCACATGCCGCCAGGTATGTACTTCTTACAATTCCTCAGCAAACATGGCGTCATCACTAAAAAAATCATCAAGCAATAATCGTACTCCCATCCAAATAACAAAAGGCCGTCTCATACTTCGAGACGGCCTTTTTATACATTCAGTTATCCATTTTTACGCTTCCGGCTTAGATGGTCCGTTGAACGCTCTCTGCACCATCCGCTTCAATTTCTGGAAGTTGCGCAGCTGCTCCTGGATAGGCATGAGCGAAATGTCTTCGTCCTGCATACCCGGCTCGCTGTTCTCCGCCGTGCGCTGTTCGGGGTAGATGAGGATGATATTGTTCTCGCGGAAGTGGCGGCCCATCTTAGCGGGAATGCCTTCGAGGTAGGGTTGGAAAGATAATGTACCTCTGCGGGCAGCCACTACAACGATCATATCGTCTGCCGATACACTGCGGGCGATGACGAGAAAGTCTTCCGGGTTTTCCAGTGCCCGGAAACTGATTTCAACACTCGCTTTCGCTTCTGCTACAAACTTCTCCACGGCAGTCTGCGTGCCCTTGCCGCAATATGCCAGGATGCGCGCCCCGGCCTGCTTGGCCAGCAGCACGATCTTTTCCATATAATGCGAAAAGCCCAGTTCGTATTCCGTGTTACGCGGTAATATGAGCACAAGTTTCTTAGTGGTATTGATGGGCGTGTGGAAGTCGCAGATGTAGACGGTTTCCCAGACGCTCTGCAGCACATTGTCTGTGGTGGTGCCAAAGATGTTGCCGAAGATCCTGTCGGTGGCGCTGTTCTTTTCGCTCCAGGCAAGGATCACGTCGGAGATGAGCAATTCCTTTACCGCGCGGGAGATGCCGTCGGTCACGTTAAGATCTACGCGCGTCACTACCTGCAGATTGCTTTCCGACGCGGCGGCATGGATGACGGCCTTTTCCATGGTCTTATTGCTGAGGTGGATCTTTTCACGGGCTTCCTCATCGTCTTGCACCACTACCAGCGGGTATACGGGCGCGGGGTTGCCGGGTTGTTTTACCATCAGCGCAAAATCCAGCAGGGGTTCCATGCGTTCGGGTTGTGCGATGGGAATGAGGAAGCGCTCCGGTCCGCCGGCGGTTTCCGGTTTGCGGTCGGCCTCCACGAGTGCCAGCCTGCGGCCGGCGTTCTCTGTCACGAAGGAAGATACCATGCAGGTAACGAGGATGAGCACCACCGTTCCGTTGAGCACATTCTCATTAATGATGCCCATATTGAAACCGATCAGGACCACGGCAATGGTGGCGGCGGCATGCGCGCTGCTGAGGCCGAAGATTACGTTGCGCTGGGTGGGGTATAACCGAATACCAGTTGCGTGAAGAAAGCGGCCAGCCATTTGCTGAGAAGCGCCATGGCCGTCAGCGAGCCCGCGATGATGAGGGCTTCAGGGCCTTTCAGCAGCACTTTCAGGTCTACGATCATCCCTACAGAAATGAGGAAGAAGGGAATGAAGATGGCATTGCCCACGAACTCAACACGGTTCATTAAGGGTGAAGTGTGCGGTATGAGCTGGTTGAGCGCCAGCCCTGCGAGGAATGCGCCGATAATACCCTCTACTCCCGCCAGCTCGGCCAGGAATGCGGCCAGGAATACCAGCGCCAGCACGAATATGAAGTGCGACGTTTTATCGTCCTTGATCTTCTTGAAAAACCACCGCCCGATCATAGGAATCCCCACATGACCACCACGGCGAATATCGTCAGCGAGATGCCCAGCCGCAGCCAGAACGCAGTATCCAGGTGGCCCGTCTGCGCGCCGGTGATGATGGCCAGGATGAGCAGTACGGCTGTATCGGTGATAATGGTGCCGCCTACGGCTACGGTTACGGCTTCGTTTTTGTTAATGCCCAGCCTGCTGGCCAGGGGTAAGCAACCAGCGTATGAGTGGCGAACATGCTGGAGATCAGCAGGGTGGCCATGAGATTAAAGTGCAGTACATAGGTACACAAAACATACCCCAGCAGGAGCGGTATAAAAAAGTAAAGGCGCCGAATACGGCGCTGCGGTGCCGGTTCTTGCGGAACTCCGTCATATCCAGCTCCAGGCCGGCAAGGAACATGATGTACAGCAGGCCGGCGTTCCCGAACAGCTTAATACTGCCCTGTTCGATGATGCGAAAACCATGATCCCCTATCGCCATGCCTGCCAGGATCAACCCGATGATGCTGGGGATCCGGAACTTGCGTAGAATGATGGGCGCCAACAAAATAATGAACAACACCAAGCTGAAAATCGGCACCGGGTCTTTCAGGGGCAAGCTGATATTCAAGAGTAAAACCAATCCTTTCATCTATAATTATTTTCTGTCCAATGGTTGATGGAACCGCGCACGCCCGGTTTCATGGCTGTTAATTTACGACCATTCCCGTAAACTCCCGGACGATCGCAAAAAATGTAACTTTGCCTAAACATTGAACCGAACATGCATTACACGGGAACAGGCGTATCCGTTCAGGAAGCGGAGGATGTGCTGGTGGAAACGGCGGAACAATTCCCTTTCAGCCTGATAGTATGGAATGATGAAGTAAACACTTTCGACTGGGTGATCCAGTCGCTGGTGGAAGTATGCGGCCACAACGAGCATCAGGCCGAACAATGTGCCCTCATTATCCATTATAAAGGCAAATACGCTGTTAAAAACGGTTCTTTCACCGACCTGAGGCCCATGTGCGAAGCTTTGCTCGACCGTGGCATCAGCGCCACCGTAGAAGAAACCGTCGCATCTTAATAATGCCCCTTTACTATCTCCCCGACAACGAATTATACTTTCCCCGGTTTCCATGGCGGAACCGGACGGGATGCTCGCTATCGGCGGAGACCTTAGCCCGGAGCGACTGCTCCTCGCCTACCGCTCCGGCATCTTTCCCTGGTACATGCGCAAACCCATCCTATGGTGGAGCCCCGACCCGCGCTTCGTGCTGTACCCCGAAGAAATAAAAGTCTCCCACAGCATGAAGCAGGTCCTGAATAAAGGGGCCTTCCGCATCAGCTATAACGAATGCTTTGAAACGGTGATAGACCGCTGCCGCCTGGCGCCCCGGGAAGGGCAAGACGGCACTGGATCACCCGCGACATGCTCCGCGCTTACACCACACTCCACAAGCAAGGCTACGGCATGAGCGTGGAGTGTTGGGAAGGCGATACGCTAGTCGGCGGTTTATACGGCCTGAAGATCGGCCGCTGCTTCTTTGGCGAAAGCATGTTCGCAGCCGTCAGCAATGCCTCCAAAGCCGCATTCATCACCTTCGCACGGGATTATGCCGGCAAGCTGGCCATTATCGACTGCCAGGTACATACCCATCACCTCGCTTCCTTAGGCGCACGGTTTATCAGCCGCGTCTCTTTCCTGGACACGATACAGCGCAACCTGGATTAACCCGGTTTACTTCTTCTTTTTAGTGAAACTGCCTTCGAACGCGCACTTGATGCCGCGGTATGCCCCGCAGCCCGTTTCGCTGATGGTCACCTTACTGCCGGTGAATTTAAAATCCACGATACAGCCGGATTGCTTATCCCGCCATTGCCCGGTAGTGGCGCTGGTAAAGCGGCCGGTACCGTCTACTTCGCCGATGCAGGCGCCCTTGTCGCGGGTAAAGTGGATGAAGAAAAGGAACTCTTTGGGCGTTTCGCCGTCCCGGATGGAGACGATATTGCCCTCGCCGGCGGTATAGTTAGCGGAGAATTTATGTTTGCGCGGAAGGGTGTCGATAGGATTGAATAACCCCGTTACCGCGGGCTCGTTGGAATTGGTGAGCACCAGCGCCAGGCTGCCGTCCGGATTGGCGGCATATACATCTTCACGGGCAATAGCGGCGCCCGTTTCAGTGGTGACGCGGATGGTGCCTTTCCGGTCTACCGAGAAGCCCGTCTTCTTATTATCCCCGGCAACATAGCGGGCGGCCAGGTGGCGGCGGAGGAAAGTGCCGTTCTTATCATAAAAGCACATCCAGGCGGCTGCGCCCGATTTAGCGGAGCCTTCCACGAGGAAAAGACGGAGGTCTTCTGTAAGAGCAACCTGCCCTACCGGCCAGAACTTAGGCTTTTCGGCGGCAGTAAAGACGCCTTTGCCAAGGGTATCTGGCAGGAACTGCTTCAGGTACCGGGCTTTAAACGCCAGGCTGTCTACCCGCTTGTGCTTCAACGAGTCCGCGTTCCAACGCAGTGCCTCGGCAGCGGGGAACTTATTGGAAAAATCCGCGAACGTCAGTTCGCGCTCGTCTTCGGTAACAGTCTTAGTACGGGACTTGCAGCCGGCCAGTATGCCGAACGCCAGAAACAGGATGATTATGCTCCGCATAGTGATTTGTCGTAATTGGCCGAAAAGGTAGTCATAATTCCAAATTTCTCCCATAGTTTTTACTTCCGGAATATTTTATTTAGATTTGTCTAAATAATAATTTAGAGGATATGAACTTGACGGTTGCGGAAGAGAACTACATCAAAAGCATTTACAAGCTGCAAGACGGGAACGACGTGGTGAGCACCAATGCCATCGCCTATGAGCTGGATACCAAGCCGGCCTCGGTGACGGACATGGCCAAGAAGCTGAAGGAAAAGAAGCTGATCGATTATGAGAAGTACCAGGGCATCAGCCTTACCACCGAAGGCCGCAAGCTGGCATTGCAGATCGTCCGCCGCCACCGTTTATGGGAGTGTTTCCTGGTAGATAAGCTGGAGTTTAGCTGGGACGAGGTGCATGAGATTGCCGAGGAGCTGGAGCATGTGCGGAGCGAGAAGCTGATCACCCGGCTGAGCGCCTTCCTGGCAACCCTACTACAGACCCACACGGCGACCCGATCCCGGATGCGCAGGGCAAGATCTCCAGGACCCAGCCCCTCGTGTCTTTGGATAAGGCCACGGCCCGTCGGCTGGAAGTGGCGGGCGTGTCCGACCAATCGTCTGCCCTGCTGGAGTTCCTCAATGCCAAGGGCATCCGTCTCGGCACCCATATCGATATTATTGAAAGATACGCGTTCGACAATTCCGTGGAGGTAAAGATCCGTAACCAGCCGGCCTTTACCCTTAGTGAACAGGTATCGAAGAACATCATGGTCAAATCAATTTAACCGGCAGCATGCGTACGCAGGAATCCAGCGCCTCACTCAGCGAAGTTCACCAGAGCATAGACACTACCCGCCCACAGCGTTCCAAATGGAGAAGGATACTGGCCTTTTTCGGGCCGGCCTACCTCGTTTCCGTGGGGTACATGGACCCGGGGAACTGGGCCACCGACCTGGCAGGCGGCAGCCGCTACGGGTACACGCTGCTGTGGGTGCTGCTCATGAGCAATATCATGGCCCTCCTGCTGCAAAGCCTCAGCGCAAGGCTGGGCATCGTCCGCGGCCGCGACCTGGCGCAGGCCAACCGCGAAACTTACCCGGCCCCTGTCAACTTCATTTTATATGTATTAGCGGAAATCGCTATCGCCGCCACCGACCTTGCGGAAGTACTGGGGATGGCCATCGGTATACAATTACTGACCGGCCTGCCCTCATGTGGGGCGTTAGCCTGACGGTACTGGACACCTTCCTGCTGCTCGTGCTGCAGCGCTATGGCATCCGGAAGATGGAAGCGTTTATCATAGCACTGGTAGCTATTGTAGGCACTTCCTTCCTCGTACAGCTGCTCATTGCAAAGCCGCCCATGGGCGAAGTGGTGACGGGATTTATTCCCTCCCTGCCCGATGAAACCGCGCTATATATCGCCATAGGCATCATCGGCGCCACTGTTATGCCGCATAACCTATACCTCCATTCGGCCCTGGTACAGACGCGGAAGATCAATAAGACGGAAAGCGGCATCCGCCGCGCCCTGAAGATCAACTTTGCCGATACGGCTATCGCGCTGAACCTGGCGTTCTTTGTAAACGCCGCCATCCTGATCCTGGCCGCCACCGTCTTCTATAAAGCCGGGCACACCGGTATCGCAGACCTCCACGAGGCTCACCGCATGCTGGAACCTTTACTCGGCAGCAAACTGGCTCCTATCCTTTTCGCGGTGGCGCTCATAGCCGCCGGACAAAGCTCCACCGTTACCGGCACCCTCGCCGGGCAAATCGTAATGGAAGGTTATTTACGCCTGCGGATCAATCCCTGGCTGCGCCGGCTGATCACGCGGCTCGTGGCCATTATTCCAGCCTTGCTGGTGATCCTGATCGCGGGAGAAGAAAAGATCGGCGAACTGCTCGTATTCAGCCAGGTATTATTGAGCCTGCAGCTAGGGTTCGCTATTATCCCCTGATCCACTTCGTCAGCGATAAACAAACGATGGGCGCCTTTGCCATCAAACCATACGTTAAAGCGGCTGCCTGGCTGATTTCCAGCGTACTGGTATACCTGAATATCCGGATGGTGTACAATGAAGCGGAGGCCTTTCTTACCAGCGACAACCCTGGTGGGTAGACGGTTTGATCCTCCTGGTGATCCTTGGGTTCCTGGCATTGCTGGTCATCACCGTCATTTACCCTGGCTGAGCCGCTACCGGAAGATGCGCTCCGCCCAGATGCACCCGGCCAACGTATCCCTGGGCGACCTGGAGAAACCCGTCTACGGCCGCATCGCCATGGCGCTGGATTTCTCGCAGCAGGACGAACGGGTCATCGCCAACGCCCTGGCACAGGGCAGCCCGCACACAGAATACCTCCTTATTCATATCGTGGAAAGCGCCTCCGCCCGGTACTTCGGGAAAGACGCCCACGATTTCGAAACCCAAAAGACCAGGAACAACTCGATACTTACATCCACCTCCTGGCCCAACGCGGCATCAAAGCCACGGGGCAACTGGGGTACCGCCACCGCGCCAAAGAGATTGCCAGGATCGTGAAAGCGGAGAACGCCGACCTGCTGATACTGGGGGCCACGGCCACTCGGGACTGAAAGACTGGCTCTACGGGGAAACCGTGAACTACGTCCGCCACAAGGTCCATATCCCCGTGCTGGTGGTGCAATAATATTCGTAATTTCAAAGATGGCCATTCCTGTACAACCCGGCGACGAGCGGCGCTTCAGCCGCCAGGTGCGCCCCGAAGACTGCGCCGCGTTCGACAGCGGCAGCGTTCACCCCGTATACGCCACCTTCGCCCTCGCCCGCGACGCCGAATGGTGCTGCCGCCTCTTCGTACTCGACATGAAATCCCCAGAAGAAGAAGGCATCGGCACGATGCTGTCCGTAGAACACCTGAGCCCTGCAACAGCGGGTTCCGTGGTAGAATTTACTGCTATCGCCGAAAGCATCAACGGCCACGAAATGATCTGCTCCTACGAAGCCCGCTGCAATGGCAGGCTCATCGCCAGGGGCAAGACAGGTCAGAAGATCCTTAAAAAGAAAAACTGGAACGCCTGTTCCAGTCTCTCCAGCTAAAATGAAATATGTAGATAGAAACGCTACAAACCCAGCACTTCCTTCAATTTGGGATAACCCGTTTTGCTGACCATGATCTTGCTGCCGTCGCGCAGGATGGCGAGGTAGCTTTCCTTTTCATATGGGTCTATCCGTGTGATCTGCGCGATGTTTAAGATGTACGACCGGTGCACGCGGATGAACTGCTGCGGGTCGAGCATCTTTTCGAAGAAAGTCATCGTTTTATTCTTGAGGAAAGAACCTTCGCCGGTAATGATCTTCACGTAATCGTCCGCCGCTTCGAGGTAATGGATATCCTGCACGGGGATGATCTTGATCTTCCGTTGATCTTCACCACTACCCTGTTTTGCTGCATAGGCATCTCGCGGGAGGCATGGTCCAGCAGTTCGGGCGTTACCTCAGAACGGCGGTCCAGCATCTTTGCAGCGCTTTGCCGAAGCGGTCTTTGGAGAACGGTTTGAGGAGGTAATCCACGGCGCTGACCTCAAAAGCGCGGAGCGCATATTCTTCGAACGCGGTGGTGAAGATGACCTGGGCAGCTTGTCTACCAGCTCCAGCATTTCGAAACCGTTGATCTTAGGCATTTGTATATCGAGGAAAAGGAGATCGGGCTGATGTTGCTGGATGGCCTTGAGCCCTTCGAATCCATCATTGCATTCTGCCACCACTTCCACTTCCGGGAAGTCGCGCAGGTATTCCCTGACCAGTTCGCGGGCGAGGGGCTCGTCATCTATGAGAATGGTCTTTATCATGCTGTTGCGGTACTTTGATAAGTGTGGTAAAAATATTGCCTTCTATCTTCGTTTCAAGCAGATCCTGCCGGGCAAAGAGCAGGTACAGCCTCCGGCCGATGGAATTAAGCCCGAAGCCGGTGCCTTTACGCGCGGGAGACGACATCTCCACATCGAACGGATTGGTGATGGAAACGAAGAGCACATCGCGTTCCGTCCACGCGTGGATGCGGATGCTGATGGCTTCCGTGGTATCGTACAGCCCGAACTTGATGGCGTTTTCCACGGCTGGCTGCAGGAGCATGGGCGGGATGTTGAAATCCCCTGCGCCGGGGTCCGTTATAACTTCGGTAGACAACCGGTGCCGGAAACGCACCTGCTCGATATCGAGGTATAGCTGGAGGTACTGGAGCTCCTCGCGCAGGGGATCCAGCTCTGGTCTTCCCTTTTAAGCGTTCCCCGGAGGAAGTCGCTCAGTTGCTGGATCATCTGCCGGGCTTCTTCCGGCCGGATGGATACGAGGGCATTGATGGAATTAAGGCTGTTGAACAGGAAGTGCGGTTGCAATTGCTGGCGGAGCTTGTACAGTTCGGCTTCCCTTGCCAGCTTCTCCGCCGCGTCTTTACGGGCCAGCGCCTGCCGCTGCTCTTCCATTTCATACAGGATGAAGCTGAGAAACCCTGTGCCCATGAGCACCAGCCAACCCAGTGCAAACCGGACGGGCGCGGTATCGGACAACCATTGGAGATATACAGTGTCCGCCGGGAAGATGGCTCTCAGGATCACGAGCGTGAGCATGAGCCATCCGATGGTGATGACCGTAGTGAGGACGGCCACATATACGTAACGCATCCTCACCGGTCTATAATAAGCCTGCATCTGGGTGATGGCGGCCACCGCGATGAACAGGAGAATGTTGTGGATATTGGCGTCCATCCAGGCGTTCGGCCCGTCTACCCCAGCCAGTAATGCATGATGAAACCATGTACGGCGGAGAAGACGCAGCAGGCGATGAGGAACGTCCACCGGATGGGCCCTTCTTTTAAGAGATGTGTTGCCAAGGGAGGTAATTTCCGGTATTAGACATTCAGTTCAAACATTTTCTGCGTCTGCAGCTGCGCCGCCTTCATCTGCAACAGGGCCACATAGCTGTTGGCATTGTCTGGCTCTTCTACGCGGGAATAGATCTCCATGCCGTCTTTCAGCTCGTCGAGCGTATGCAGTTCAGGAACGTTGATGAAGCGCCATTCCCAGTTCTTCGCGCTGGTTGCGGAACGCATATTGTTCCTGCTCCCCGATCTGTACGGCCTTCTTCCAGGCTTCGGCTTTGCTGGTGGCGCTGATAAGGCGCAACTGCTCGTCGAATTGCGGGAGGTGCTCGCCTGTGCCGCAAATGATCTGGTATACGATCTTAGCTACGTACCAATACATGTTTTAAAGGTTTTCGGTAAATGAAGGATGGATGTATGGATGGAATGGGGTAAAAAGGGAATGGATGAAAGATAGACGGAAGGAAAGGATTAATAGCTTTTCAGGTCTACGCCCCGAAAGTGCAGGAGCCTTTCAGGATAAGCGTCTTGCCCGACGGCAGCACCGGCGGAACCATGCGCTTGTCTTCGATACCGCCGAAGGTGGTGTTGACGTCCACGATCACGTTCCAGTTCGAAGGAACAACGATCTCCACGCCGCCGAACAGCGTTGTGATGTCGAGCGTTACCTCACCGTTAATATCTGCCTGGGAGAAGTTTAGTTCAGTGCCCCGAACATGGTGGTGATGCTGCCGCCCTTAAAATCTTTGGAGAGGATCACTTTATTGGTGCCGCTGAACAGCGTGGTGGATTGGATGTAGTCCTCTGCGTTAGCGGTATCGTCTGCCGCGAATATTCTTTCGTATTGCTGTCGCTTGCTGGTTGCCCGCCCGATGATGTATACACCGATCACGATGAGAATGCCGGGCCATACAAACCTTCGCAGGTTCCAGTCGTACGGAAAGATATCTCCCACCAGGAAAACACAGCCGATGAATGTTACGACGAACCAGGCCACGCCCTGGAATTTACCTTTCACGCCCATGATAAAACCGATGGCGATGAGGATCATAGGCCAGGAGAAGAGCCAATGGGGAAGATCGAGCCCCATTCTTCTCAGCAGAATAAAGAGACCGATGCAGAGAACGACTACGCCGGCCCAAAGCCCGCTGTTGCCACTTTCGTATCTACGGTTATACCTGTTCATAAGTTGTAGTGTTTGCGATTTGTGTTTATGATTGATGATGCAAACATACGGAGCGGATATACGCGGGACAACCGCTAACAGGCGGGCGGGGGTGGATTTACCGGTAAAAGGGGGAAATCTCCGGTGAAACCGGTCAGAGTTCCACGACGATGGATTCACCGCCTAATTTCCTGATAATGGGCTGAAGAGCGGCCACCATGGGGTCCGGGCCGCAGATATAGAAGTGCTGGCGGTAGTTTTTTACTTTGTCGCGGAGGTATACCTCGTCTACCCGGTGGTGATCGTACCCGGGAAGGGCCTGGTCGGTGAGGGTATTGATGAAATTGGCCCCCAGGATGCCGCGGAATTCGTCTTCCAGGATGATGTCTTCCCGCGTTTTATTACTGAAAATCAATTTATTATCACCAACCTTACCCTCTTTCTGCAACTGTCGGAAGATGGCGATGAAGGGAGTGATGCCCGCGCCTCCGGCGATGAAGACGCCCTCTCCCTGGTATTGGATGGCGCCCCAGGGCTCGTGGATGATCAGTTCGTCGCCCGCCTTTAGCTGGCCGAGGTGATGGGTGACGCCGTCGTGGTCGTCGTATATCTTGATGGTAAACTCCAGGTGATCCCAGTCATTGAGGGCGGTAAAGGTGAAAGGCCTGAGCTGATCGTCCCACCCCGGTTTATTGATGGCCACGTCGGTCGCCTGTCCGGGAATGAAAGCGTAGCCCTGGGGTTTGCGTATTGTAAAGCGTTTAACGTCGTGGGTTACGGGGATACATCAAGTATTGTGACAATATGTTGCTCCATTGGGTCCGGATTTACGGGTCAGACAATTCAGGTACCGAATTTAAGTTAATTCTCACAATTGCGGGTTCCGGGACCGTTGTAAATGTGTTACCTTTGCGGTGCAATAAAGAACAAGCAATATGCCGGCAGAAAAAATTCAGATGATCAACGGGCAGATCAAGGTTCCTGCCCATCCTATTATTCCGTTTATTATCGGTGATGGCATCGGTCCGGATATCTGGCGCGCGAGCGTTCGGGTGTTCGACGCGGCTGTGGAGAAAGCCTACGGCGGTGAGCGGAAAATCGAGTGGAAAGAAGTACTGGCGGGTGAGAAAGCCTTCCAGGAAACGGGCGAATGGCTCCCAAAACTACTTTGGACGCATTGAAGGAATACCTGGTGTCTATCAAAGGCCCGCTGACCACTCCTGTGGGCGGCGGTATCCGTTCCCTGAACGTGGCCATGCGCCAGGAGCTGGACCTCTATGCCTGCGTGCGCCCGTACGTTGGTTCAACAAGGTTCCCAGCCCCGTAAAGCACCCCGAAAAGGTGGATATGGTGATCTTCCGTGAGAATACCGAAGACATCTACGCCGGCATCGAATATATGTATGGCACCGAAGGCGCCAACAAACTGCTCAAATTCCTCACCGAAGAGCTGGGCGTTAACAAGATCCGTTTCCCGAAACCTCCTCCTGGGCATCAAACCGGTGTCTAAGGAAGGTACCGAAAGGCTGGTACGCGCCGCCATCAAATACGCCATCGAGCACAAGAAACCCACCGTTTCCATCGTGCACAAGGGCAATATCATGAAGTTCACCGAAGGGGCTTCAAGAACTGGGGCTACGAACTGGCCACCCGCGAATTCGGAGAATACGTGTACACCTGGGAGCAATGGGAGAAAACCAAGAGCGAACAGGGAGAAGACGCCGCCAACAAGGAAATTGCCGTTGCCAAAGCGCATAACAAGATCATCGTGAACGACGTGATCGCCGACAACTTCCTCCAGCAGATCCTCCTGGCGCCGCAAGACTACTCCGTGATCGCCACCCTCAACCTGAACGGCGACTATATCTCCGACGCGCTGGCAGCAGCAGTTGGCGGTATCGGCATCGCGCCCGGCGGCAACATCAACTACGCTACCGGCCACGCCGTGTTCGAAGCCACCCACGGCACCGCGCCCCGCTTCGCCAACACAGATACCATGAACCCCTCTTCCGTGATCCTTTCCGGCGTAATGATGCTGGAATACCTCGGATGGAAGGAAGCAGCCGATATCATCACACACGGCCTCAGCACCGCTATCATGCGCAAACGCGTAACCATCGACTTCTACAAACTGATGGACGACGCCACGCTCGTGAAGACCAGCGAGTTCGCCGACGAGATCATCAAGCAGCTCTAAATAGCCTTAACAGCGATTTTCCCGCCACGATTACGTTTTTTTGAAGGATAATACTATCTTTCGACATTCAAATAATATCATTTGACAAAAAACGTAATCCGTAGCGGGATTTCGTGTCTCATAAAGAATCTATAAGCGAAAAACAAAACATTAAATCGATGTCACAAAAATCAAAGTTGCAAACCCTGTGGTTGAACTGGATGGCGATGAAATGACGCGGATCATCTGGAAGTTCATCAAAGACAAACTGATCACACCTTATCTGGACCTGGATATTAAATACTACGATCTGGGCATGGAGCACCGCGATGCGACCAACGACCAGGTAACTATCGACGCAGCCAACGCTATCAAACAATATAACGTGGGCATCAAATGCGCCACCATCACGCCCGACGAACAGCGTGTAGAAGAATTCAAGCTGAAACAGATGTGGAAGTCGCCCAACGGCACTATCCGCAACATCCTGGACGGTACCGTGTTCCGCGAGCCCATCGTGATGACGAACGTACCGCGCCTCGTTCCCAACTGGACCGCCCCCATCTGCATCGGCCGCCACGCATTCGGCGATCAGTACCGCGCTACCGACTTCCTGACCAAAGGAAAGGCAAGCTCACCATCAAATTTGAAGGCGAGAACGGCGACGTACAGGAATTCGAAGTATACAACTTCAAAGGCGACGGCGTTGCCCTCGCTATGTACAATACGGACGAGTCCATCTACGGCTTCGCACGCGCCTGCTTCAACCAGGCCCTCATGAAGAAATGGCCCCTGTACCTCTCCACCAAGAACACCATCCTGAAGAAATACGACGGCCGCTTCAAAGACATCTTCGAAGACGTTTACCAGAAAGAATTCAAAGCTGAGTTCGATAAGAACGGCCTCACCTACGAGCACCGCCTGATCGATGACATGGTGGCTTCCGCCCTGAAATGGAACGGTAACTTCGTATGGGCTTGTAAGAACTACGATGGCGACGTACAGTCAGATACTGTGGCACAAGGCTTCGGTTCCCTTGGCCTCATGACCTCTACCCTCGTTACGCCCGATGGCAAAACGATGGAGGCCGAAGCGGCTCACGGTACCGTTACCCGTCACTACCGCGACCACCAGGCCGGCAAACCTACTTCCACCAACCCCATCGCCTCCATCTTCGCATGGACCCGCGGCCTGGAATTCCGTGGCAAGCTGGATAGCAACCAGGCGCTGATCGATTTCTGCCACGCCCTCGAAGCCGTGTGCATCGAGACCGTAGAAAGCGGCAAAATGACCAAAGACCTGGCTGTCTGCATCCATGGCAACAAAGTGGAGCACGGCAAACACTATCTCTACACCGAGGAATTCCTCGAAGAGCTGGACAAAGGCCTGAAAGCCAAACTCTCCAAGTAATCCAACACTTGCGATAACAACGGCCTCCCACGCGGAGGCCGTTTTTTATGTTCGCCCTATAAAAAAGGCCCCGGATATTACGTCCAGGGGCCATTGCTAACAATTGAACAGTTGGAAACTAAAATTGCAATGTATCCGGCTTAGGTGCAAAAAACGTATCGATGGCCTGGCGCACGGGCTTGTAACCAGACAATATGCTAACCGGCTCGTTGTCGCGGCAATTCGGCACCCGTGTTTCCCATACGTCCGCACCCGCGTCTACCGTACGTTCCTGCCCGGAGATATCGGTGTACGTGATCTTTGAACCGGTATGCACGGTATCGGCCGTAGCCCATTGAATCACCAGGGTCTTATCGGACTCGAACCACTTCGAAATGATACCACGGTTGCGCAGGCCGTTCTGGTAACGCACACCATAGCTGCGGACACCAGACAGCTCCACGGGGATCGAGGAATTGCCGGCGCCGTCTAAGGCAAAGACCTTGAAATCATAGGTGTCTTCCGTCAGGCCATTCACCATGGCTGTGAGCGTCTGTGACGGATCGTGCGAAGCAGCTGCAATTTCCTGCTTAGACTCTCCACGGTTCCAGGTTATTCTATAAGTCTTTACCGAAGGGTCGGCGCTGGGTTGCCAGCTGAACTGAATACGATCCTTTCCCGGCATAGCCAGCAGATTGTGCATCACGCCGCATACACTTTTTCCTTGTCGCCGAGATATTCCCTGAAATCGGTCGGCTTTTTGTCGCAGGCGGATAATCCTCCCAGCAGCAGCAAACCGGCGGCAACCGCTGCGTATTGTGTATTGAGATATCTGAATTGCATGTAGTTGTCGTTTATGGTTATTGTTGACCCCAGAAAGAGATTTCGATCAGGTGCCAGAAGTTGGTGTTAGACCATGTTTCCAGTACCGGAAGCGGATGTAACGAACCCTGGGCGATCCGGGCGGGATATTGAATTCGAAACCGTTCCTGCCGAAAGCCTGATCTTCCGCTGTGTTATCGTAAGGAGGTCTGCCGGAGGGTTTTGCGGGAGCTTCGTATTCGCCGAGCATCGTCCAGCCATTGAAGCTGCCGTCTGCCGAAGGCCTTTCGTTCGTGCCCCAGACGCGCATCCTTTTCGGGTTGCCGTGCGAGAAGTCGTACCAGCCGCCGCCACGCTGCCATGTCTTGAACCGGCTGAGGTTATAGCTGGCTCCCATATCGAATGTAATATGCTTGGGCAGGGCGCCGATAGTAGTAGTGTGGAACCCGGTGCTGTTGGGATCGCTGTTGCCATCCCACAGGTAATGCATATACCATTGATAATCGGAAGGTTCATCGCCGGGCATGCTCATGTCCGCGAACTTGTTCTTATCGAGCAGTTCTTCAAACAACGGGGTGATGGTCTCAAACAGGGTATCGGAGCTGTTCCCCAGCGGTCAACGATATATACGCCGAACTGGCGGGGCTCGTTTTCATAACCACGGACGCTGAATGCGGTGTGCTCATTGGTAGTATAGCGGCTCTCAATCGGTTTGTATTCGCCGTTCTTGTCGGGAGCAATAACGATCACGCCGATCTTTTCACGAATGGTATTTTCGCAGGCGATGAATACGCCGCCGAAATCGGGCTCTATACGCACCGTCGGCATCACCAGGCGGTGAACCGGGGTTTCCGGGTTCACTTTTACGATTACCGGCTCCGATTCTACCTCAGCGCGCGAAACGGTGGTCAGGATCACTTCGTATTCTTTCTTTTCAGCGAAGCCGCTTACTTCCACTTTGTTGGAATAATAAGAAACCTGCGTCTGCCGCGTTGCGACGTCGTTGGTTTTATACTTAGCCCTTACGTACAGCAGGTTGGAAGAATTCGGCAGCGAATACGTTATGGTAGCGGCGCCGTTGTGGTTAGTTACCTGCACATTGGTGACGGGCGCCGGCTTAGCGCCATCTTTATCCGTAGGCTCGTTGTAGGCGTCGTCCTTAAAACAGCTGCCCAATGCGGTAGCCATCCCCAACAGGGCCAGCAGCGCAAATATTTTGGTTTGTGAAGTTTGCATCTTGAATGGATTTGTGTTGAAGTAAAAACGGCTTACCATAAGGGCGTTTGCACGAGATTCGGATTTACGGTCAGATCCGCGTCCCTGATAGGCCACAGGTATTCGCGCGTGTTGTACACCGGAGTGATGATCGTACGCGGACGGTAGTATCCCGCTACGGTTTCCTCATACACGCTCCAACCCTGGATCGGTTTGGACAGGTAGTCCTCATTTCTTTCCAGCGGCGCAAATCCCATCCGTTCTGGCTTTCAAATCCAAGCTCGATCCTTCTTTCCTGGTGGATGATCTGGCGCAGGCCGTCTTTGCTGCTGTATTTGGAGGGGTTGTTAGAATAGTTGGTCCAGGATTCTTCCACGGTTTTAAGCTTTGCCCTTTCCCGCACTTTATTGATCCAGGTCAGCGCCTCCGCGCTCTTGCCGGTCTCATTCAGCGCCTCTGCGTAAAGCAGGTACATGGCCGCCAGGCGGATGCGGGGCGTTGCAAAAGGAACGGGCAGGCTGCGGGCCAGGAATTCGCTCTGGTAAGGAACCAGTTTCTTAGGCCAGTAGCCGGTGGAATTCGTCTTCACGATCATGGCAGGGCCGCTGATCTGTTTCATTTTACCCTGGATGTATTGTTGGTTATCATCGTCCAGCGTTCCGTTACCGAACCAGTTGCCACCATCGAACCCTAGGCTGGCATAGAAGCGCATCTCCCGGTTCATGTTCAGGCCGGCGGTCTGGTAACCGTTCCGGATATAATAACGGTGTGCTTCATCGCTGGCGCGGGGCACATACCGATTTGAATAATCCCAGGTCTTGTCTTCGTTGATAGGCACGCCGTTGTTCGTATAGTATAATTCGGCGATTGCCATGGGAACCGACAGGCTTCCCCAGATCACATCGTTGGTCTGCGATTCCGCGGCCATTTTCGGGATACAGATATACTGCCAGTCGGAATTTACCGTATTGGCGCCCCAGATCACTTCGTCGTTGAACAGATGCGTCACGGCGCCCTGGTAAGCGAGCACATTAAAGGTAGAATCGCTCAGGCCCACGAGGTTGGCCGGAGGTACGAAGGGATAGAGTTTCCGCCCTACCGCATGCGCTTCTTCTATCGCCACTTTACAAGCTTCGGCGGCCAGGACCCATTTGTTGGGATCCGCTGTTTGAGAGAACAGGGGCTGGCTTTCTTTGGAGCGATAGTTGGCATAATCCGGGTTGCCGTTAAACAGCGGGCTAGCCTGCCAGGCCAATGCTTCGGCTTTTACGCTCATCGCAATGGAACGCGTGATACGGCCCAGTTCGCTCGCTTCCGAAGTAATGATACGCGGAAGGCCCACGGCGGCTTCATCCAGCAACTGCACTACGTAGCTGAATACCGTATCCACATGCTCGCGCTTTACCCGCACTTCTTCTATGCTTGCATTCACCGGGAGGTTCTTACGGATAACCGGGATGGGACCGTACATGCGCACCAGCCAGTAATGGTAATATGCTTTGAGGAATTTGGCTTCGGCGATCCAACGGGCTTTTTCGTTGGCGCTCAGGTCTACCGGCTTATCTACGTTCTCCAGGAAAATATTGCAACGGCGGATGGCCTGGTAAAGGTTCACACCGGCGTTATTACCGCTCCAGAAGTCCAGCTCTACGGACAGCACGTTGTTGCCGCTGCGCAGCATCCGGAAGCCCATGTCCGCATTGTTCTCTACAGGGAAAGGGTGCAGCAGCTCCTCCTGTGGTGAACGCCGGGTCGGACCAGGCGTAGAAGAGCGACCGTTGCATGGTAGCGTAACAGGTGAACAGGTAGTTTTCCGCTTCGTTGCGGTTGCGGAACGCGTAGTCGATCGTCGCCACGTTGTCAGGCACCACGTCCAGGTATTTCTTACAGGACGGGAAGCTTGCCATCAGAACGGCCGCCACGATCCAGGTACGTATATTGAATTTCATGATTTTCATTTTTAAACACACTACAGGTTGACGTTGATGCCGAAGTTGAACACTTTCTGAACCGGGTAAGCCATGCCTTTGCCGGCCATTTCCGGATCCCACAGCTTGAAGGCGCTCCAGGTGTGGAGGTTCAGACCGTTGAAATAGATCCGCAGGTTCTCGATATGATAGCGCTTCGTGATGTGCCGCGGGATGGTGTAACCAGCTTCCACGCTTTTCAATCTCAGGAACGCGCCGTTACGCATGAACCAGGTGTTGGGGATGGTTACGCCACCTTGAGGCGAGGGGCCGAGTTGTAGTTATGCGTATGCGATAAACGGGGCATCATCGCGTAGATGTTCTGGTTCTCTTCGGACCAATGGTTCTCCGCATATGCTTTTAAAATCTGTGCATTGGCAACAAAAGGCATGGTGCTTTCCAGATATCCGCCGGAATTATCGACATCGGATACGTCAATGAAGAAAGACTCACGGCCCAGGCCCTGGAAGAACGCCGAGAGGTCGAAGTTCTTATAACCCACGGAGAATCCGGCGCCATACACCAGTTCCGGCGCGGTAGGCATGCCGATCGGCACCATGTCGCGCTCGGTGATCTGACCATCGCCGTTAATGTCGCGGTACTTGATATCACCGCCGCGGGTCACGTAGCCGTTGAAGTTCTGCCGGGGTGAATTGGCGACTTCCTCATCGTCCACGAACAACCGCTCTGCAATGAACCCATAGGTCTGGCCGATGGAGTTGCCGATGCGGGAACGCCATGCTTCGTCAAACTTGGGCTCTTCATATTGTACATATTTATTCGTCGCGTAAGTCAGGTTAGCGCGAACGGCCGCCCAGGCGTCTTTGCCAAAATTCTGCTTGTAATCGAGCGACAGGTCCACGCCTTCCGACATGGCTTCACCAATATTAGCGCTGATCCTGCTTCCAGCCCTGAAGTGCTGGGGATGGAACTACGTTGCTGGAGGATATTGGTCCGGCGCTGGCGGTAAATTTCGCCGATGAAATTCAGCTTATCGAAAACGAGAGCTCCACGCCGATATTCGTTTGATGGGATGTTTCCCGGTGACATCTCGGTTTTCGTAGTTAATGATGGACACCCCGCTGCGGCCGTAGGCATTGTTCCTGCCGAAGGTGGCGCCATAGCCGGAATTCATGTTCATTTCGGACAGATAGAAGAACCGCTGTGCGCCGATGGCATCGTTACCCACCAGGCCATGGCTCGCGCGATCTTAGCCCTCGTTACCACGTCGCGCAGGCCTTCCCACATCTTCTCGTTGGAAATCACCCACGATGCACCAATGGTCGGGAAGAAACCGAAGCGGTTGTTGGAAGAGAAGCGCTCGCTGCCGTTATAACCAAAGTTGAACTCCGGAAGTAGCGGCTCAGGTAAGAATAAGTTGCACGCCCGGCCAATCCCATGTTACGGTATGGAAGAGACGCCTGCAAAGTAGTTCCGTCCGTGTTCAGCGTCTGCTGGCGTGTGCCTACGAGGGTGCTGCTGATGGTATGATCGCCGAATGTGCGGTTGTAATCCAGCACGCCCTGCAGGTAAATGAACGTGGAGATATCCCTTTGCCGGAGTTAAAATCGAGATATTCGGTGGCTTCACCCGGTTTATTATTCAACCAAACCAGGCGATATTCATCTTTCTGCCGGTCATAATCACCCACCTGGTAATAAAAGGGATTGTATTGGCGGGTTACATCGAAGAATGAATACCGGTTGGTGGTCACCATCCCGCGGAAATTCAACCCTTTGGTTATGAAGGACAGGTTCTGCGTCATCTCCACCTGTGCGGACATGCGGGAGCGGGAAAAGTTCTTATATCCCCTCATCAGTTGTGCATAAGGGTTGGTGCCCAGCTGGCCTGTTTCCAGCAGCTTGTTGCCGAAAAGGATGTGCTTGTCGAACACAGTTGAAGAATCCGGGAGGAAGAAAGCCGGAAAATCTACCGGGCTGGTATGCATCACCAGGGAGTACAGGTCGGTGCCAAACGATGCGTCCTGCGTCACAGGTCCGGTATACTCATCGAAATTACCCGACAGCCTTACGACCATTTCGGTCGTTTTGGTGAGGTTGATATTTACGTTGGAACGGAGCTGGTAATTATCCAGCCGTACGTTGTTATTGAAATTGTTAACGGGGCTGACTTTCAGGATACCGTTATCCCGGTTGAAGGCGCCGGCCACATAATACCTGGCTACTTCGCCGCCGCCGCTTACGCTGAGGTTGGCGCGCTGGTTGTTGGTGCGCTGTTTGAACAATTCGCTCATCCAGTCTACCGCCGGGTATACGAACTTATTATCGCTATTTTTGGTATGATTGATCTTGTTCTGATCGTAACGGGGCCCGCCGAGGGAATCTCTCGTCATGATGGCTTCGTTAAAAAGCTCCATGTAAGACACGGGGTCTGCCATTTCCAGGTTCTTCGTTGCCTGGGAAATGGAGTTCTCGAACCGGAAATTGATTTTCGCTTTGCCGGCCTTACCCTCTTTTGTCGTCACCAGGATAACGCCGTTAGCGCCGCGGGCGCCGTAGAGCGATGTGGCGCTGGCATCTTTCAGGATGGAAAAGCTGGCGATATCGTCTACCTGAAGGCGGGCCAGATCGGTAGCCGTAAGCTCCACGTTATCGATGAGGATCAGCGGATCCTGTTTATACCCGAATGTGGTGACGCCGCGAACGAAGAAGGAGGCATTATCCTGTCCGGGCTGGCCGCTGCGCTGATAGGCGATCATGCCCGCTACCTGTCCGGCCAGGGCCGTTGTCAGATTGCTGGACGGGATTTTCAGGTCTTTGGGATTGACGGTCGTAACCGCTCCCACGATGGCTTCCCGCTGCTGCTTTTACCATACGCCGTAATCACGACGTCGGTCAGCTGGCTCACTTTCTCCCGCAATACTACGTCGACCGTCGTCCTGCCCGCAAGCGGCACGGATATCGTTTCGAAACCCATCAGCGTGAACTGAAGCGTGGCATTGGGGCGAACGTCCAGCACAAACCGCCCATCCGTATTGGTGGTGGTACCTTTGCCGGTAACGCCGGCCACCAGCACGGTTACACCCGGCAGCATGGCGCCGGAGGAGTCTTTCACACTGCCCGTCACCGTTACTTGTCCGGCGGCCTGCTGGGCAGACGACCATAATGGCAACGCCAATAATAGCCATGCAAAAAGCACTTTAGCCATGTGGGGAATTACATGCAACAAAGAAAGTCTGCCAGGTGGAGATATTACCGTCTCACCCGGATTGCGCCGTACGTGGATCAATTTCATAGCCGAGAGATTTTAATGCGTTTGGTTGATTACGTCTAATGTGATTTTTTTCCGAACCCAAATTTAAACGGGCGCAAGAATATGAAAAATGGATAAGATTGAGGAAGTGATGGATTTTATGCTGATCCGCCGTTTAGCCCCAGCCCCGGATAAATGTTAAAATTATATATGAAAATCACATATTTCTATAGGTAACTCAATACATTGAGGTTGGGCCGGGAAATGGATTATATTACGGAGGTGAAACAGCAGCTTCATGAAGAAAAAGACGGATTTGACGGCCAGCGGGCAGTCATCATTCCACGTAAAGTACTCCGGGACCAGTGTGTAGGCAACCCGTTGATTGCCCCGTTGCATATTACGGATATAGGTTACTATCCGAAGGCACAGTTTCATTACCGGGTCAGGCCGGCGGGCGTGGATCAGCATGTGCTGATTTATTGTACGGATGGCAAAGGCAATGCCCGGTTCAATAAGCAGACTTTTAACATCAGCGCCGGTGAATTTTTCATAATTCCCCGTCAGACGCCGCATACCTACCGGGCCGACGAAGCCGATCCCTGGACCATTTTCTGGGTGCATTTTTCGGGCAGCACGGCTGATGCGGTGGCTCAGACGCTGATGGAGAGAACCGGATCCCTGAAACGCTCGGTTCCCTGGCGGGAGCAACGCATCGAATGCTTCACTTCCATTTACCAGCAACTGGAAAACGGGTACGAGCTGGACAACCTCGTGTATGCCAATCTTTGTTTCGGTCAGTTCATAGCCTCTCTCCTCTTTCCGGAAAGGTTCAACCCCGAAACGCAACCGGCAGACGCGGATGTTATCGCTGTCGCGTCTGGCCAAATGAAACGCCAGATCGGCCGGCAGCTGACTTTACAGCAAATGGCGGAGGACGCCGGCCTTTCCGTTTCCCACTTCGTGCATCTGTTCAGGAAAAAACAGGCTTTACGCCCATAGAATATTTCAATAACCTGAAAGCGCAGAAAGCCTGCGAGCTGCTGCTGAATACAGATATGCGCATCAAGGAAGTAGCGGAACTGGTGGGTATGGACGACCCCTACTATTTTTCGCGTTTCTTCACCCGGCTGATGGGCATATCTCCCAACCATTACCGCCAGCAGCAGGGCCGCTGACCGAACAACCGGACATAGTACGAGGCTAATTTATGATGGGCGGCAAGCCCGTAACCAATTTCTTTCCTATTTTTAGAGCGTAAAATCAAACCAATCAAATGAAAAGATTTCAGATCCTGCCCGCAGTGCTCCTCCTGCCGGCAATGGTTCATGCCCAGACCAAGTACTCCGTTAAAGGCAAGGTGGGCAACTTCAACGCGCCTGTTAAGACGTACCTCGTTTATACCGTAGACGGCGAACAGAAAAAGACTCCGCCATCCTGAAAAACGGCGAATTCTCCTTCGCGGGCACCGTTGCCGGCATCACGAAAGCAAACGTGCTGATCAGCTACGGCCCCGACGCTCCCCGCAATACCAACCAACAGGTAAAGATCTACCTGGAGCCGGGTACGGTTACCATTAAAAGCGCCGACTCCTGAAAAACGCCACCATTAAAGGCGGTATCCACACCAACGACCAGGTTGCCATGGACGCGCTGCTGAAACCCGTAGGCGATCGTAACAAAGCCCTCATGGCACGTTACTATGGTTCATCGGAAGCACAAAAGAAAGATTCTGTATTCATGGCAGGCATTATGGCCGAAAGCAAGCAGATCGGAGAAGATGAAGACGCTATCCTGAAGAAATTCGCGGAAAGCCACACCAAATCCCTCCCCGGCCTGGAAGCACTGAAATCTATGGCTGGCTCCGTTCCGGATTATGCCGCCATCAAGCCCCAGTTCGACAAGCTGGCCGCTGTAGTGAAATCCAGCCCGGACGGTAAAGCATATGGCGAACTGCTCGAGAAAGTAAAAGCTGTTTCCATTGGCGCTACCGCTCCCGAGTTTACCCAGAACGATCCTGAAGGCAATCCCATCGCCCTCTCTTCTTTCCGTGGCAAATATGTGCTGATCGACTTCTGGGCTTCCTGGTGCGGCCCCTGCCGTGCTGAGAACCCTCATGTAGTGAAAGCATACAACGAATACAAAGACAAGAACTTTACCATCCTCGGCGTATCCCTTGACCAGCCCAATGCTAAAGACAAATGGCTGAAAGCGATCGCAGACGACGGCCTGACCTGGCCCCAGGTATCCGACCTGAAATTCTGGAAAAACGAAGCCGCAGCGCTCTACGCTGTCCGCGCTATTCCCCAGAACTTCCTGCTGGACCCCGAAGGCAAGATCATCGCCAAGAACCTCCGTGGCGATGCACTGGCTGCCAAGCTGGCTGAAGTGATCAAATAAGCGTACCACAGTTGATAGATAGAAAAGGGCTGACCGGTGAAAACCGTCAGCCCTTTTTATTTTCATGCAAATACTTCGCAACAGGCGCGGCCTTAAGATTGCAAAAACCGCAAAAGGCCGATTACAGGCCGATTACAGGCCAATTACAGGCCGATTGGAGGCCAAATACAGGCCGATCACTCTCCGTTTCGTCCGTATATAACTAATTATCAACCGGTTACAAACATAACAACGAAATCACTTTCCTAACCACTCTTTGAATCCCGAAACCCGGTCGCGGCTCACCTCCAGGTCTACTTCGGGCGCGGGCTGGAGATCCAGTTTGAGACGGCCGCTGAACCAGGATGCACCCTCCGGACGCTTTTCACGTGCACGATGAGGTGGCGGCTCACGCGGAAAAACTCCTTTGGCGGCAACTGGGGCTCTATCGTTGCGAGGTTATCTTCCATTATATGCCGCTTCCCGGCGAAATCGATCCCATACACCAATTTGCCGTCGGCGTAGAGACAGGCAAGGTCTCCCGTATTGACATAATAGAGCTGCTGGCCGCTTTTCACCATAAAGCGCTCTTTATAACTGGCGGGCTGAACGTATTGCAACAGTTGCTGGATGCGGTCTTCCCAGTTCCCGGCCTCCTGCTTCGGGCGGCAAAACTGCCGGAACTTCGCCAGCGCCTGCCGCAGCTCCGCTTCGTCGAGCGGCTTGAGGAGATACTCGATACCGTTATTGCGGAAGGCCTGTAACATGTACTGGTCGTAGGCAGTGGTGAAGATTACCGGGGCTGTGAGATCCGCTTGTCTGAATATCTCCAGGCTGAGGCCGTCGGCCAGTTGCACATCCATGAAAATGAGATCGGGCGCGGGAAAGTGCCGGAACCATTTGGCGGATTCTTCCACACTGTCGAGCACAGCGAGGACTTCCACTTCTTCGTCGTGGCGGCTAAGCAGCGTTTTGAGTTTCCCGGCGGCGGGGCTTCGTCTTCTATGATAACTACTCGGATCATGAGGCGGGAAATATGGGGAGTAAAACGATGAATTGATCTGCCGTAACTACGGATTCCACCTCCTGCTCGCGCAGCAGCAGGCGCACCCGGGCGTTGATGTTCTCCAATCCTTTGCCGGTAGACGGTACCGCGTGCAATTTCCGTTGCAGGTTGTTGGACACCACGATCTTCTCATTCACCACTTCGATCTTCACATTGAGGGGCTTCGCCGCTGATACTACGTTATGCTTCATGGCATTTTCCACAACGATCTGGAGTGCGAACGGAATGATCCTTCTTTCGTGGTAAGCTTCCGGGATATCGATGTGCACCCGGAGATTGTCGCCGAAACGGGTTTTGAGCAGATACACATATGCCTCGAGCAGTCCCAGCTCCTCCCGGACGGTGACGAGCGTAGTATCCTGCACTTCGAGCATATGCCGGTAAAGTTTGGAGAGTTGCTGGATGAAGTGTTCCGCTTTGTCGGGATCGCTGTGGACCACGGAGCTGAGGGTGTTCAGGTTATTGAACAGGAAATGCGGGTCTACCTGGCTTTTCAGCGCCCTGATCTGCGCTTCCAGGCTCTCGTTGCGAAGGTCTTCCTGGCCTTGCATGGAAAGCCTCAGCTGCGCCTGGTACCAGATCACTTCATAAATACCGGCTACGATCAGGGTATTGATGAACCCTAACACGTTAAGATCAGGGTAAGGCAACACGATATCCGACCATACCGGCGGCGTAATTCCATTGAAATTGGAAACAGCGAAGGTATAAAGGAACATCAGCAATATCGTAAAGGCGATTCGTTTCGGGGCCTGGCCGAGCAGCGGGTATTTACGCCGCATGAGGATGATCATCCAACGGTTGCCGAGCCAGTAGATTGTGGTAGCCCCGATGGAGAAAGCAAATATCAGCCAGCTGTACCGTGGCTCCCGCGTGAACCGGACTCCGAAGTACATGATAGGCGTGAGAAACGCCAGCAGCGGGATGCCGAGCAGCACAAACCATTTATCGTTGAATCCGAGCGCCGATTCGTTATTGCGCATAAGCTTCGTCTGTTTGCTTTAGAAGGTAAACTGGTAGTTAACGTTCGGGAAGAGCCCGATCTGATTCACCTGCGTGATCTTGCCCGTTTCCGTATTGATCGTACGTGTATAGATGTTCTTTCTGTTGGTCAGGTTCTGTAAATCTATAAAGAATTTCTGAGTGGTGCGGCCCAGTTCCCAGGTGAAGGAGAATTTCAGGTCCCAACGGAAATACAGGTCGTTCCGCAGAGAATAGGCCTTGTCTTCCTGGTAGACCACATATCCCCGTTCTACTGTGGCCCGCTCATTAAAAGGCGTATACCATTGCCCGCCGGCCACGCTCACTTTCGTATCCGCCCCCACGCTGAATCCCGGTTTGATGGTCCACTCACGGCCCACCAGGGCGTTGGTTACATACTTGGAATTGAAAGCCGTATTCCGCCAGATCTTGTCGCTGCCCTGGTACCGGAGCTGAATATGCTTTGTGTGAAGAGGAAGTAGAACCCTTCATGCAGGAAGCGCTCCAGCGTCAGTTCCAGGCCATAGTTCCGGCCTTTTCCAGCGTTGTAAAGGTTCGGTTTGTCCGGGAAGCCGAAGTCTGCCCCGTAATTCAGGAGGCTGAAGGACGAAGGCATTCTTTCCACCGGCGCGTCGCGGAGCTGCTGGTAATAGGTCTCCGCTTTGAAGCGCAGGCGTTCCCCAGCAACAGGTCGTAACCCAGCACGGCATGCAGGGCACGCGTGGGCGACAACTCTTTATTGGTCAGCGAGCCGGCGGTTTCATTAAAGTACACTTCCATTTGCTGCAGCTGGCTATGCATTCCCAATCCCATATTTATCGATTGCCGCTTCGACAGGTCGTATTTCATATTTACGCGCGGTTCAGCAAGGAACTGGCCGTTCAATCCGAAATACTGTCCGTACACGCCGGCGTTGAACGTGAAATCCTTGCCCGCACGGTGTTGCCAGTTCATCCAGCCTTTCCCTAACCAGGCGCCGTTGGTGATGTTCACCATATCGCTCAGTTCAGTATCGCCGTCTTTGATACGCTGGTTGCGCATATCGAGCCGCATCTTCTCGCCGGAAGCGCCGATGCTGAATTGATTGCGCGTATTGAATTTATGATCTACGCGATACCCGAAGCTGGCGCGTATCAGGCTATAATCCAGATCCAGCCGGCGCTTGCCCCGCACGTCATTCTTCGACTCGAAGTTATCCATTTTGCTTTCCGCCGCGGAAATAGCGGCAAAAGCGCGGCCATAAGTCCTGGGCGAGAAGTTGAACGCATGTGTAATACCCACCACACCGGTATTGGATGTATTGAGCACTTCATAGTCACCTGAGTTATACAGGTTGGTGGAATCTTCCCCGGTACGAAGTGGATATTTGATAATCCGCCCATGGCGAATAACCCAAATGTACCTGCCTTCTTCGTGGGTACATTGATCTTCACCGTCAGGTCCTGGTAGTTAGGAACACTGGCGCCGGTGCCCACGCTCAGCCCAAGCGCGTGCACAGCGGCAATAAGTGAATAGCGGTAATCTACCAGGAAGGAGGCGCCGCCACGTTTGCCAAGCGGCCCCTCCGCTGCGGCTTCGAAGCCGTTGAACCCTACCTGCGCGAGCATCTCGTACTTGTCCTTATTGCCATTTCGCAGCCGGAGATCGAAAGCTCCCGCCAAAGCGTTGCCGTAGTCTGCCGGGAAAGCACCGGTCAGGAAGGAAGAAGTGCGGAGCGTATTGGTGTTGAGAATGGTGACCGGTCCGCCGGTGGCGCCGAAGGTGCTGAAGTGATTGGGGTTGGGAATATCCACTCCTTCTGCTCGCCAAAGCACCCCGGAAGGTGAGTTACCACGGATGATGATGTCGTTGCGTCCGTCATTAGCCCCGGACACGCCGGCGAAGTTCTGCGCCATGCGGGCGGGATCGTTCCGGGATCCGGCGAACCGCATGCCTTCTTCGATATTCAGCTGTTTGGCACCCGACAGCGCCATATTTCCGCCGGGCCCCTCTCCGCGCTTCACGGTCACTTCTGCACCTTTGAGCGTGATAACGGTCTCCGTAAGGGGATTTCCAATACGGTTTCCTTACCGGCGTTCACTTCCACCATTTGTAACATTACGGGCTCGTAGCCCATCATGCTCACCTGGATGTTATGCCTGCCAACGGGGACATCCGGTATGCGGAACTCTCCATTATCATTGGTAGCCACGCCTTTATTCAATGTAGGAATGGAAATAGCCGCGCCGGGAAGCGGGAAATGCGTGGCGCGGTCAATAATCACGCCCTTGACGGTTTGCCGGGGCAACGCCTGCGCCACCGTTTCCAGGGTTATCAGTATCATCAGGGCCAGGAGTAGATAATTTTCATTGGGGGTTCTTTTACGGCAAAATTGCGCACATAGACCCCTTGCCGCCTAGCCGGGTTTCGCGAATCGTTGAATGCGGGGAATGAATGGTGTTATTGAAGGTACTTCCGGACGCGGGCATCCTCGCCATACACGTCTTCATAGAACTGCAGCCTGCCTTCGCGGTACTCGGCCGAGAAATAGCGGATATAGATGGGAAGCCTCCGGGCGAATGCATAGGTGCGCTGCTCCTCCCTGTCGAGCCAGGTACGGACGCTGTCCGCCATCTCTGGCTTGGGATCGCTGCGGACGAGGAACATCGCCAGGCTGTCCCAGGCCTGCACGCGTACACAGCCATGGCTTAATGCGCGGTTGGAATTGGCGAAGAGCTTGCGGTTATTGGTATCGTGCAGGTAAACGCTGAAACGGTTGGCGAAGTTGAACTTCATAATACCCAGGGAGTTATCCAGGCCGTCCATTTGCCGCAGCACATAAGGGAAGTAATTTTTATTCAGTTTCTGCCAGTCGATAGAATCGGGAGGGATGATATTGCCGTGATGGTCCACCACTTCGAGATTCTTATCCGCCAGGTATTTCCTGTCCTTTTTGATCTGCGGGAGCATTTCCTTGAACACGATGCTATAAGGTACCCGCCAATAAGGGTACAATACGAAGTTGGTCATCACCGAGCTCAGCTGCGGGTACGCGTGCGCGGGGTGCCCACGATCACGCGGGATTCCAGGACGGTGCCCATGGAATCATCCCAGACCATTAGCCTGAATGCGGGGATATTTACCATTAAATAACGGGCGGGTAAAGTGTCAGGCATCTTGCGCCAGCGATCGAGGCTGATGGCCGCCTGCTCTAACCAGTCTGCCGGTTGGCGGTTCAGGTATTGAATAGTGCGCTTGCCGGCGATACCGTCCGGGTAAAGATGTATTTCCTGCTGGAATTGTTTCACGGCTTTCTTAATCGCAATAGTATCTTCCAGGGTATTTGCCAGCGTATCGAAATAACCCGACTGCGCCAACCGCTGCGCCAGCATGCGGCGGAAGGAAATGGTATCCGAAATTTCGGCAGGCAGCGTATCCCAACGTTCCCTTCCCATCCGCGCATCATATTCCGCCATGCCGATCTTCAGCAGGCGATAGGCTTCATGCTGCGGCTCCCGGGCCTGTAACACTTCGCTGATCCTGTTGCCCGCCACGGCATCGCGCAGAAGGGAGTTCAGTGAATCATCCGTCAGTACGGAATCTTTGCGCAAGGCTACACTGTCTCTTGGGATGACGCCATAGTGGAGATGCGTGGCGAGTTTGAAGAAAGCGTCTGTCAGGAGCACATCCGTCTGCGCCCAGAGCGCTGCGTCGCGGCGCGCGTCCCTATCGTTACGGCGGCGCTGTTGCGCTTCCTCCAGTGCCGTGAAGTGATAGTGTTTGGGATTGAGCCCGTAGAGCCGGGCGTTTACGATCCAGCGGAAAAGGCTGTCTGCCTGGGAATAGCTTCCCCGTTCTTCGACCAGATCGCATTGCCGCTTTGCGCGGCATATGCGGCCCGTAATGCGGCGGGACTGAGCGACATTACACTGTCTTCCATCCAGCCCTCGTTGCCATCCACATATTCCAGGCGCTCCGCGATCTGAAGTGGCACCACTTCGTCCAGCTGCGCTACATTCTGCACAACTTCCTGCTGGCGGGGCTTGCCCTTTTACGTCCGCAGGCTGCTGTGACCATGATGCAAAGCAGTACCGGTATGAACTTGCCGTATCTCATTCCTGACTCAGATTAAAAATTACCGTCGAATGTAATGATTATTGCAAAGACCGTGCTGCAATGAACGTGTGATTCCTGCATAATGCGTGAAAACCTGCGGAGAATACGTATTTCCCGCAGGTTTTCATAATTGATGTAATTACTTAATCCTTAATATTTATCTATGCATGGCCGGGCTGATCCGCAGATATACCTGGCCGCTGAGGGGTTGCTTGCCGTACAGTCCGTCGAGCGCCTGGTTGGCGAAATTAACCGTTCCCTGCGCCCCGAGTGCCACGTTCGTTTTCCAAATGGTAGCCAGCGTCCGGGCATATCCTAACGTAAAGGCATGAACGCCAAACTTATCTTCGCCGAATTGTTCTTCCAGCTGCAGTTCATGTGTCGATTTCTCCACGAATTCATATCGCCCGTAAATGGCATTCTTTTGCAGCTGCAGGTTGCTTTCCGCGAGAAAAGAATGTTCCTTATGCCCGTCTGATTTGGAGTTCAGTCCCCAGACGGCCGTAGACGCCACGAAGCTGCCGGGTTTACGAAGTAAGGCGGTATGGATGGCGGATGCGGTGGTGCGGGTCACGTTCTCATCGGGCTCCAGCGCTTCCGGGCTGTGCACGAAAGCCTGGAGAATTGCAGGGCCCATTGGCGCGAGGGGTTGTAGCTCACGCGATAGGCGTAACTATCGAATAAGGGTTTATCGAAATTGTAACGATTCTCGTCCGGCTCGCGGCCGGTGAAGCTGGAGAATTCCGCTTTTACCTGCTTATACCGGAAGCCCAGGGTCCCTACGCCGAAAGTGATATGTGTGGCATCCTGCCAGTGGTGGCCCAGCGGAGCATCGGGGTTATTCATGGCTGATACGCGGTGCATGAATGCGGGCGCACTGATAGCAGGCTCGCCAGGATAGCCGAGGTACGCGTATACGTCCATATCTTTATTTATGGCGTGCGTATATCCCACGCTTATCGCGGCAAAAGATCGTGCGGGTGCTGGCGGTCTACGAGCGGACGGCCGTTCCAGGTCTCGCCGGACTGATACAGCAGCGGATAACCTTCCCCGCCCATCACGAGCCGGTCGAAGCTCAGCATCACGGTAGTATTGAACAGCCCTTTTTGCCCACCCGGTGGTTCATCATACCCATGAACCAGTTAGGGGCGTCGAATTTTCCGGCGCCGCGGGAGCCTTTGGCGGTAAAATCAGTGGAGGTATAGCGGAGGAATACGTTACCATGGAACATGAAGTTCCTACGGTCGTTGCCCGTCATGTACATATACATCGGGCTGTTGTCTGGTAACCAGCTGGTACCGGAGCCATTGCGGCTCATGGGCAGGTTCAGGCTATAGGCGGAAGACATGAAGCCCATTTTATGCCCCCGGTGCGCGGTATCCGGTTTCATATCCTGCATGTTATGCCCGGCGTGCGGGTCTTTTGCGGGGACGGTGTCTTTCTTCGCCGGCATCTGGTGATGCTCGTGCTGTGCGGATACGGATATGGTAATGGCTGTCAAAAAGCCAGTGCTGCTAATCGTTTCATGCGTCAGGTTTTACTTACAACAATTTTTCTTGGTGAAAAGCGATCCGATAAACCGGAATATGCTTTTAATGATCTTCATAAATGGCGCATTTTGATGATGATACAAAGGTACCCCGGCTCATGGGATGCGCTGTTATACAATTATGGCCTTCTATTATAACATTCCTGCCGGGCCGGCTGACAAAAGTCAGGTCCCCGCCTGAGACGCCTCATGCCCTCCGTTGACGTTCCTTCGTAGCTTTCTGTAAAGATTATTACCTATGAACACATCATCCTGGATAGAACTGACGCACCCCGTAGCGCTGTTTATGCTGATGACCGGCATCGGCCTGCTCCTCGTTATCATCTTACTCGCCTCTACGGTTATTTCGGCCATGGAGGTATACCGCGACAAACATCTCCGTAAAGACCTCACCAAATGCGTTGCCGCTGTGGCCATTGTCCCGGACTTACCGAACGACATGTTCGCCACGCTCTCCGCCGTTCTTATCCTGGAAGTGGTGGTGATCCTGGCGCTGCTGTGGCTCCTGCGCTTCCTGACCGGCATAAGGGTCGGCAATAAAGCCTGGGCCAGCAGTTTTATCCTGGCCGGCGTGCTGGGATACGTGTGGATTTTCGCCCTGAACAACTCATCCACCGCTGCGCCCGCCACCCTCGCCGAAGCGCCGGCGGCCCCAGCTGTCAAAGCTGTCCCGATCGACCCCAGCAACGTTCCGCAGCTGACCGAAGCCGCTGACATTCAGGCCGGTAAACAGATTTTCAGCCGTAAATGCACCGCCTGCCACGCCGGTAACGCCAAAGGCGGCATCGGCCCTAACCTGACCGACGATCAGTGGCTACACGGCGGCAGCACCAACGAAATATTCAAAACCATCAAATTCGGCGTGCCCGCCAAAGGGATGCAGGCCTGGGAAAAGAACCTGAGCGACCAGGAAATCGCGCAGCTGACCGGGTTCATCCTTTCCATCAGCGGCAGTTGATAACGATCATCGCCGTGTCTGACACCACTCATCGCCCGTGCGCGCAAGGGCGGATACTTTGGAGCATGATCAAACAAGCCCAGGAAGTAAGCCACCAGTGTGCGCACTGCGGCGAGCCTTGCCCCCTGACGAAACTTTCTGCTGCCAGGGCTGCCAGGCAGTCTACGAAATCCTGAACGAGAACGGCCTTTGCCGTTATTACGAGATCAACGAAAGGCCCGGCGTTGCGCAGCGGCAGGCGGTGCGGAAAGATAAATTCAACTTCCTCGACGACGAGCGCACCCAGCAACAGTTGTTGCAGTACCGCGACGAGAAGCAGGCCCACGTCACTTTCCATATCCCGCACATCCACTGCTCCTCCTGTCTATGGCTCCTGGAGAACCTCCACCGCCTGGATCCCGGCGTGCTCCGTACCGAAGTCAACTTTTCTGAAAAGGAGGCCCGGATCATTTACGACCCTTCACAAACCACCCTGCGCAAAATAGCCGAAACGCTCACCAGCATCGGTTACGAGCCGTATATCAGCTTGCAGGACCTCCGCGCCCGCAAGCCCGCCCCCAACCGCAAGCTCATCTATCAGCTGGGCGTTGCGGGCTTTGTTTCGCCAATATCATGCTGCTGTCGTTCCCGGAATACTTCTCCGGCGAAGGGCACATGGAAGGACAGATGACCATCGTGTTCCGGTACCTGAACCTCCTCCTCTCCCTTCCTGTCTTCTTTTACTCCGCCCAGGCATTCTATATTCCTGCCTTGAAAGGGCTGAAGCACGGCTTCCTCAATATCGACCTGCCTATCGTACTGGCTGTCGTTGTCACTTTCACCCGGAGCGTCGTGGATGTGCTCACCGGCACAGGGGCGGGTATTTCGACTCGATGACCGGCATCGTGATGTTCATGCTCATCGGGCGGTTGCTGCAGGATAAGACATACCGTGGCTTGTCGTTCGACAGGGATTATACCGCCTATTTCCATTGCCGTTACCGTAATGAAGGACGGGAACGAAACGCCTACCCAACTGCCGGATGTCAAAACCGGCGACACGCTGCTCATCCACCACCAGGAGCTCATCCCGGCAGACGGGTTGCTGGTAAAGGAACGGCGCTGATAGATTACAGCTTTGTGACGGGGAGTCCGTACCAGTGCGCAAACAAATGGGTGAGATCATCTATGCAGGCGGCCGCCAGCTGGAAGGCAATATGGAGATCCTTACCATCCGTGAAGTGGCGCAAAGTTACCTGACGAGCCTCTGGAACCGGGAAGAGCTGCGGGCGGAGAGCCCCGGCAAGCCGTCTTTCATCCACTTGCTGGGGCAATACTTCACCTGGGTGGTGTTCACTATTGCGGCGGCGACCGCTATTTACTGGGGATTTATGACAGCGCGAAGATCTGGCCGGCCGTGACGGCGATACTGATTATTGCCTGCCCCTGTGCGTTGCTGCTGGCTGCGTCCTTTACTAACGGGCATATGCTGCGGATATTGAGCCGTCATAAACTGTATCTCCGTAACGCCCAGGCTATCGAGCGCCTGGCGGGCATTACGCATATCGTATTCGATAAAACGGGCACGCTGACGGGTAAATCCAGCACCAGCGTGTCCTGCACGGTCGCGAACTGACACATGCCGAAGTGAGCGCGGTTGCGGCCCTGACCGCACATTCCCAGCACCCGGCCAGCCGGCAGGTCCGCGAGTTCGTGGGCAGGCCTGTGATCCATACCATCGACCGGTTCAGTGAACAGGTGGGGCAGGGATTGCAGGGATGGGTGCACCAGATGCACGTCCAGATCGGCAGCGCGGGATATACCGGCGCGCGCGGCGAAGAGAAGCCCGGGGCAAGCGTGGTACATGTCAACATCAACGGCGACCATGCGGGATACTATCTCCTTGAACATGCCTACCGCAAAGGCATCCCCGAAATGCTGGAGGCCCTGCAACAACATTTCGGCCTCACCCTCCTTTCGGGCGATCAACCCGGCGAAGCGGGCAACCTGCGGAAGATGATGGGGCCGGATGCAACGCTGCTCTTCCGGCAACAGGCGCACGATAAACTCGACCGAATTGTACAATTGCAGGAAAAAGGAGAAAAGTACTGATGATCGGCGACGGACTGAACGACGCCGGCGCCCTGCGGCAAAGTGATTGCGGCATCAGCCTGACCGACGACTCCAACAACTTCACGCCGGCCAGCGACGGCATCCTGGAAGCTTCTCAGCTGCACCGGTTACCGGCCTTCATCCGCATGAGCCGGATCAATAAACGCATCATTCTCATCGCATTCGTGTATTCGATCTTGTATAACCTGACAGGATTGTTCTTCGCCGTACAAGGTATTTTAAGTCCGCTGACCGCCGCCATACTCATGCCGAGCAGTTCGATCAGTATCATCCTGCTGACCTGGGGATGAGCGAATATGCCGGAAAGCGGCGGCTCCGTTGATGAGCATCATCACAGGGTTTGATGCGGGTCATCCAACGCCGGAGAGCGCATCGATACTTTTACACCATAATTATAAAAACTTTAACAATGAGCGTGATCATAATGCTACTATGCGCCAGCCTGGCCGTAGCCATCTTCTTCCTGATCGCTTTTATATGGTCCGTGAAGGATGGTCAGTACGATGACGACTATTCTCCCGCCCACCGCATCCTCTTCGACGACAAAACCAGTAAAGAATAAACTCCCGTTAATATGTCTCTTGAAAAATTCTCGTACGACAACCGCACCGTCAAATGGTTTGCCTATGCCGCCATTTTCTGGGGCCTGATCGGTATGCTGGCGGGCCTCTGGGCTGCGCTGGAACTGGTGATCCCCGGGCTAACCTGGGCTTTGCGCCTATCACTTTCGGCCGTCTCCGGCCCGTGCACACCAATGCTGTGATCTTCGCATTCGTGGGCAACGGCATTTTCATGGGGTCTATTATTCCCTGCAACGCCTTTGTAAAGCGCGTATGTGGAGCGACCTGCTGAGCAAGATCCACTTCTGGGGCTGGCAGGCCATCATCGCCGGCGGCGCCCTGACGCTCTTCCTCGGATACACTACCGGTAAGGAATACGCCGAACTGGAATGGCCGTTCGACATTGCCATTACCCTTATCTGGGTAGCTTTCGGCGCCAACATGCTGGGTACTATCCTGAAGCGCCGCGTGAGCCATCTCTACGTAGCCATCTGGTTCTATATCGGCACCTGGGTGGCCATCGCCATGCTCCATATCGTGAACTCCTTCGAGATGCCGCTGTCGCTTTTCAAGAGCTATTCCTGGTATGCCGGCGTGCAGGACGCCCTGGTACAATGGTGGTACGGTCACAACGCGGTGGCCTTTTTCCTCACCACGCCTTACCTCGGCCTCATGTACTACTTCGTACCGAAGGCCGCCAATCGCCCGGTTTACTCCTACCGCTGGTCGATCATCCACTTCTGGGCATTGATCTTCATCTATATCTGGGCCGGGCCGCACCACCTGCTGTATACCGCCCTGCCTGAATGGGCGCAATCCCTTGGTACCGTGTTCTCCATCATGCTGATCGCTCCCTCCTGGGGCGGTATGCTCAACGGTTTGCTGACGCTCCGCGGCGCATGGGACCGTGTGCGTGAAGACGCCGTGCTGAAATTCTTCGTAGTAGCCCTCACCGCTTACGGTATGGCCACTTTCGAAGGGCCCATGCTTTCCTGAAAAACGTGAACGCCATCAGCCACTACACCGACTGGACCATCGCACACGTACACGTTGGCGCCCTCGGCTGGAACGGCTTCCTCACCTTCGGTATCCTTTACTGGATGATCCCCGCCTGTTCAATACCCAGTTATATTCCCGCAAATGGGCCAACGCCCACTTCTGGATCGGCACCCTCGGCATCATCTTCTATGCTATTCCGCTGTACTGGGCTGCGTTTACCCAGAGCATGATGTGGAAACAGTTCACCGAAGACGGTACCCTCAAATACCAGTTCATTGAAACCGTGAACGTTATTGTACCAATGTATGCGCTCCGCGCTTTAGGTGGATTGATGTACGTATCCGGCCTGATCCTCATGATCGTGAACATCACCAAAACGGTACGCCGCGGCACCTTCGTGGCCGACGAGCCCGCAGAAGCGGCCCCGCTCGTGAAAGCCGCGCCCGAAGAACATGGCAAGAGCAAAGGCCACTGGCACAACTGGATCGAGAAGCGCCCAGTGCAAATGGCGGTGTTCAGCCTCATCGTGGTGGGTATCGGCGGCATCCTCGAACTGGTGCCCACCTTCCTCATACGGAGCAACATACCTACCATCAGCAGCGTGAAACCGTATACGCCACTGGAACTTCATGGCCGCGATATTTATGTCCGCGAAGGTTGCTATACCTGTCACTCCCAGATGGTACGCCCTTTCCGTGATGAGGTAGCCCGTTACGGTGAGTACTCCAAAGCAGGCGAGTTTATTTACGATCACCCGTTCCAGTGGGGCTCCAAACGCACCGGGCCAGACCTGGCCAGGTTGGGCGGAAAGTACCCCGACTCCTGGCACTATAACCACATGCTGGATCCCGTGAGCATGTCGCCCGGGTCTATCATGCCGGCATACCCTGGTTGTTCGACAACCGGATCGACAAAGGCAAGACCCCGCGATGATCAATGTGATGCGTAAAATCGGGGTTCCGTATGCAGAAGGTTACGAAGCGCAATCTAAAGCCGACCTGGAAAAACAGGCGAAAGAGATCGCCGCCAACCTGAAGAAAGATAAACTGGAAATCCCGGCCGACCGTGAGATCATAGCGCTGATAGCTTATCTGCAACGACTGGGTAAAGACATCAAAGTAACCGCTAACAACTGATCGCCATGAAGTTCATCAACTATCTCAAAACCATACAGGACGTCAGCATATACCCGATGATCTCGCTGATCCTCTTCTCTGTCTTCTTCCTGGCTGCAGCCTGGATCGCATTCAAAAGCGATAAAAAGACGATGGATGCCATCAGCCATTACCCGATCGATAACGATGCACCAGAAAAATAGTACGACCATGAAACGCATTCTCACATTCCTGCTGACTATCGCCGCCCTGCAAGCCTCCGCCGCAGGCGCACCGCCGGATCCCTACGGCGAGCTGACGCACCCGGTAGCGCTCCTCCTGATATCCATTGCCATAGGGCTGCTGATCGCTATCGTTGTACTCGGCAGCACGGTGATCTCCGCCATCGACATCTTCCGTGACCGTATGAAGAAACTCCCCCTGGTGCTGTTACTACTGGCCGCAGGCCATAGCGCCATGGCGCAGGAGGCGGAAGCCGTAGCGGAAAAAGTATCAGCGCCTGTAGTAGCCGGCCTGTCAGACACCACCTTTTATATGCTGCTGACCGTAATAGGACTCGAAATCCTCGTTATGCTCTTCCTCCTCCAGGCGCTCCGGATCCTTACCGGTATCACCAAAAGAAAGAAAGAGAAGGTGGCGAAATCCGCGAAGGAAGCCAAACCGCGCATCACCTGGATGGAACGCCTCAACCAGACCAAAAGCCTCGACGCCGCATCGGAAGAAGAAGCGGACCTGGGTCACGATTACGACGGAATTCGCGAACTGAACAACCCTACCCCGCCCTGGTGGCGCTGGGCCTTCATCTTCAGCGTCATCTTCGGCGTGATCTACGTATGGCGCTTCCACATCTCCGAAACCGCTCCCCTTCAACTGCAGGAACTGGCCATCGAAGAAGAAAAAGCCGCCATTGCGAAAGCGGAATACCTGAAGAACTCCGCCAACAATATCGACGAAAACAGCGTGAAACTGCTGACGGAAGCAGCCGACATCGGCGCCGGGCAAAAATGTTCGCCACCAACTGCGCCGCGTGCCATGGCCCGGAAGGACAAGGCCTCGTTGGCCCCAACCTCACCGACAAGTTCTGGCTGCACGGCGGTAAAGTGAATGAAGTTTTCTCCACTATTAAATATGGCGTGCCTGACAAAGGGATGAAATCCTGGAAAGAGGACTTCTCCCCAAACAGATCGCGCAGCTCTGCGCCTACATCCACTCCATCAAAGGTACTACGCCCGCTAATCCCAAAGCGCCCGAAGGAGTGGAAGTGACGGAATAAAACAAGGAATATCATGGAAGAGCAAGAAATATTCAGGGACCACCTGGCGACAATCGACGAGAAAGGAAAACGCAAATGGATCTATGCCAGGAAACCATCAGGCAGGCTTTATAACGCCAGATCGGTCCTGAGTGTCTGCTATTTTCTACTGTTCTTCAGCCTGCCGTTCGTTCAAATCGACGGCAGGCCCTTGTTTCTCTTCGATATTCCCAATGGCCGCTTTACCCTTTTCGGCGCGGTGTTCTGGCCGCAGGACTTCTTCATCTTCGGCCTCGCCATGCTCGCGTTCATCCTCTTTATCGTATTGTTCACGATGGCCTTCGGCCGGATCTTCTGCGGATGGATCTGCCCGCAGACCATCTTCATGGAAATGCTCTTCAGGCGCATAGAATACTGGATCGAGGGAGACGCGGCTCAACAAAAGCTACTCAACCGCGCACCCTGGATAGCGCCAAAGTGATCAAGAAAACCGGCAAGCACGCAGCCTTCTTCCTGCTCTCCGTTATCATCGCCAATACGTTCCTCGCTTACATCATCGGCGTGAAAGAACTGCAGAAGATCATGACGGACCCCATGAGCGCACACTTCGGAGGATTCATGGCCATGATCGCGTTCTCAGTCGTGTTTTATGCTGTGTTCGCTTTCTTCCGCGAACAGGTTTGTACGGTGGTTTGTCCTTACGGCCGCCTGCAAAGCGTACTGCTGGATAAGAATTCAGTAGTGGTCGCATATGATTACGAAAGAGGCGAACCGCGCGGAAAATTCAAGAAAGAAGCACAGGGACTGGGCGACTGCATCGACTGCATGCAATGCGTGAACGTCTGCCCAACCGGCATTGATATCCGCAACGGCACACAGCTGGAATGCATCAATTGCACCGCTTGTATCGACGCGTGCAATTTCATGATGGAGAAAGTGGGCCGCCCGCAGGGACTTATCCGCTATGCTTCCGAAGACAATATCGCGAAGAAACAACCCTTGCGTTATACCGGCAGGTTGAAAACCTATACGGTGATCCTCTCCTTGTTGCTGGTAGCGATCACCTTCATGCTCATCAGCCGCAAACCGGTAGACGGGTCTATCATGCGAACGGCCGGCATGCTCTTCCAGGAGCGCGGTCAGGATAGCGTAACCAACCTCTACCGCATCAAACTGGTCAACAAAACACTACAGGACGTACCGCTGGAACTGCGCATCGAGAACGGCGCCGGGAAGATCGAAGTGGTGGGCATGCCCATCCATGTGAAAGCGGAAGCGCAGGGCGAAGGCACCTTTTTTATCGTGTTGCCACGAACCGCCATCACCGAAAGAAAATCCGTCCTGAAAGTGGGATTATATGAAAACGGCAAACGGATCGGGGAAAAGAAGACCACTTTCCTCGGGCCCGTAAGCAATTAAAAACGTACTATTATAAGAACTGGGGTCATTCCATCATCATCGTATTCGTCCTCTTCGCCATCGGCATCTTAACGCTCGTTACCCGCAGCATGCAAACCCGCATCGACATGGTGACGCCGGATTACTACGCCGAAGAACTTAAATACCAGGCTACCATCGACGCGCGCAACAACACCGGTACTTTGTCCGCACCGGTGAGCGTGCGCCAGCCTGGCGATACCATCGAAATCACATTTCCCGGCGAGTTGCAAGGCGCGCCGCTGCAGGGGAAGGTACATTTCTACCGGCCGGCCGATTCCCGCCGCGACTTCACCCTTCCACTGGAACTGAACGACGCAGGCCAGCTGCTCGTGAGCCGTTCCAAATTCGACCGCGGCCCTTACCGCATCAAGCTCCAATGGCAGTTCGACGGTAAAGATTATTTCCAGGAAACGCAATTCTACGTACAATGACAACCGCCTTCACCGCCGCCTTTCTCCTTTCCGGCCTCGGGCTGGGCTTCCTCGGCAGCTTCCATTGCGTAGGAATGTGCGGACCCATTGCTCTGACGCTGCCCGTACAACACCTCAACGGATGGAGGAAAATGAGCGGTATCCTCTTCTACAATGCAGGCCGCGTTACGACCTATATGCTGCTGGGGCTCGTGTTCGGATGGCTGGGGCAACAGTTCTACCTCGGTGGCTGGCAACAGGGATTATCCATAGGCCTGGGCGTGTTGTTACTCGCTGCTGTACTGTTCGGCAAATTGACGCCCAAACTGAAGATTGGCTGGGTGCAGCGCGCATTGGGCAAACTGCTGGCCCGCAGAAGTACCGGCACATTGTTCGCCATTGGCTTCCTGAACGGCTTCCTCCCTTGTGGCCTGGTCTACATGGCCATCGCGGGCGCTGTTGCCACAGGGAATATCTGGGGCGGCGCATTGTTCATGGGCGCCTTTGGCGCTGGCACCCTGCCGGCCATGGCCGCGGTTTCCTGGTTCAGCCAACTGCTGGGCATGAAGGGACGGATAGCCGTCCGCCGCGCGATGCCTTACGTGATGGGCCTAATGGCCGTGCTGCTCATCCTCCGGGGCCTCAACCTCGGCATCCCTTATGTTAGCCCCGAAATGCATCCGAATGCAGAAAAAGTGATTGAAAAATGCTGTCATAAATTAAATGATGAGCCATGAAGACGACCATGCTTAAGAAATATAATGTTGCCGCTCCGCGATATACCAGCTACCCCACCGTTCCGTACTGGGAAACCGGCGCATTTCATGAAGACGAATGGCTGGAGGGGCTGGGGCCTTCACTGGCCTCGCTGAATAATGAGGATGGTATCAGCCTGTATATCCACCTGCCATTTTGTGAAAGGCTCTGCACTTACTGCGGCTGCAATAAATACATCACCGTTAACCACGATTACGAAATTCCCTACATCAATACCATCCTCCGGGAATGGGAGCTGTACCTGCAACATTTCACAGAGCGCCCCCGCCTGCGCGAGATTCACCTGGGCGGCGGTACGCCCACGTTCTTCAGCCCTGCTAATCTCACCCGCCTGCTCACCGCAATATTTGACACGGTAGACGTATTACCCGGCGCGGAGCACAGCTTTGAAGGGCACCCGAACAATACGACGCCCGGGCACATGCAGGCGCTTTATGATCTCGGTTTCCGGCGGATGAGCCTGGGCATCCAGGACCTCGACCTCAACGTACAAACCATCATCAACCGCATACAGCCGTTCGAGAATGTGCGCAACTGCGTGGAAGCGGCCCGCAATATCGGGTATACGTCCATCAACTTCGATCTCATTTACGGCCTGCCACTGCAAACGCTTAAAAGCATCAAAGAGACCTTTACGCAATGCATGCACCTGCTTCCCGAGCGAATCTCTTTTTACAGCTATGCGCATGTACCCTGGTGAAAGGCAACGGGCAGCGACTATTCAGCGAAAAAGACCTTCCCTCCGGCGACGAGAAACGCGCCTTGTATGAACTGGGCAAATCCATACTGGAAAATTATTTCTATACGGAAATCGGCATGGATCACTTCGCCCTGCCGGATGATAAATTATTCCGGGCGGCGGCAGACGGCAGCCTGCACCGCAACTTCATGGGGTATACCGACCACCGCACATCCGTGCTGATCGGACTCGGCGTATCCGCCATCAGCGATACGGGCAACGCTTATACGCAAAACGAAAAATCCCTCGCTGCTTACCAGGAAAAAGTCCGCCAGGGCAAACTCCCTGTTTTCCGCGGACATATGCTTACGAAAGAAGACCTGCGGCTCCGCAAACACATCCTCCGTCTCATGTGCCAGTTTGAAACCAGTTGGGATAAGGCCGATGTGAACTGCGATGCTATCTCAGAAAGCCTCCAGCGCCTGCAGGAGCCGGAGCACGACGGGCTCGTGGAAGTTCGGCCCAACGGCGTAACCGTCACCCAAAAGGAAAGCCATACATACGGAACATATGCATGGCTTTCGATGCCCGGCTGTGGAGGAACGTGCCGCAAACACAGCTGTTCAGCAACGCGGTGTGATTAAATATTGTCGAGCGGTCGGCGCTTCTCTTCCTTCAGTTGCTTGAAATGACTGGGCGTAAGGCCCGTCACTTTCTTGAACTGACCGGAGAGATGCGCCACGCTGCTATAACCTAGCTTGTATGCGATCTCGCTCAGCGTCAGCTCACCATATACCAACAATTCCTTCACTTTTTCTATCTTTTGCTGAATGATGAACTGCTCGATCGTGGTGTTCTCCGTTTCGGAAAACAGCTTGCTGAGCATATGGTAATCTTTCTGAAGTTTAGCGGACAACAAGGTCGAGAAGTTCTCGTTCATTTCGTCGAGCTCACCGTAGTGGACGGTCTCCACTACGAAGTTCTTGATGGCTTCCACGATCTGCGTTTTCCTGTCGTCCAGTAAAAGAAATCCCTCTTCCTCCAAAGCTTTCGCGATGCGCGTGGTGGCCTCGGCGTCAGGGTTGCTGGTCAATACGGCTTTGCCCAGCGTCACATCCTGCACTTCCTGCCCTTCGTGCTCCAGCACATACCGCACCATTTTAACGCAGCGCGGGCAAACCATGTTCTTGATATGTAATACCGTGCTCATGCTATTTTTTAAGGATGTTGTATAAGTTGTATTCATAGCGGACGAGGAAGCTCCGGTCCATCATGCGCGTCATATCTCCGAACAGCTGCGTGCGGTAGCTGAGGTCGATGCGCGAATTACTGTTGATGATCAGCTGCACCGCCGGCGCCACGTCAACATAATAACCAGCGCGGTACTGGTCAAGGTTCGATTTGCCCAGCAGCTCCACATACAGGTTCAGGTTCGTTTGCTTGTAGCTTTTATAGGAACGCGGCAACAACAGGTACCCGGCGGATAACGAATAATTCACCGCATTGTGCGATACATACGGCAGGTTATTCTTCGTGTTATTCATATACCGGTCGTAAGACAACGTACTGGAAACCGCCAGCTTATGCACAAGCTGTGTGGCGATGATGCCGGCGCTCACGCCGGAGGTCATACCGTCGAGATCGAGGTCCTGGTTGTTAAACGCGGCAGCGGAATGATCGTGATCGCCATCCATGGGCGGCATGTAAGGATTATTGATGATGGAGCCCTTCGCAAACGCCGCCATGCGGAAATGCGAGTGCACGTCATCGTTGGACAGGAACCTGTATTTCGCATACAATCCTGCGCCTTCCGCCCTGAACCGGTTTTCCATCACGTTGGAAAAATACCCGCTGGCGTGCACCATCAGCTTCTTGCTGATGCCGAGCATCAGTTCGGGCTGCAGGCGGTAGCCGGTGTAGCTGGCATGGTCCATGGGATAGAATTTGTTGGTCAGCCGCAAGCCGACGGAATTGGCGGGCATGTTACTGGCCGGCTCGGTCTGGACGTAGAGTTCCTGTGCCCGTGCCGCCAGCCCCACGCCTGCGAAGGCGAGGATGAAGGTGAGTTTCTTCAGCATATCGGGCGGTTAAATAGTGACGTGATAAACGCGGGTACCTTTCTTGTCTTTACCGCAGCATGCTTCCATGACGCCGGTATTGATGCAGTTCATTTTAGTGAGGGCTGCGTATTTCTTAAAGGATTTGGACGGCAGGAAGTCCTTGTCGATCACTGTAACGTCTTTTTCCCGCTCAGTGTCTGGGGTTTGACGTTCACGAAGTGAAGGGTTTGCCCGGCGAAGGGGACGTGCGCGTCATTCTTAACTTCCACGCCGTTAAAATCTGCCGTCAGCACCAGTTTACCGACAGAGAAGCCTGCCCCTTCCACTTTCTGGCGGATCTGGTCGATGTTGACATTAGCGCCCTGTTTGAAGTGGAGGATAAAGGTGGTGGTATTGAGGTCCGTATCGATCTTATCTACGAAAGGCAGGGTTTTGAGCGCTTTTTGCGTGGCATTGGAGCACATGGCGCAGGTAAGGCCTGCGGCTTGCAGCGATGCTTTTTATATTGTTGCGCGGAGGCGGAGAAGGTAAGGCCGGTCAATGCCAGCGCGAAGAGAATCGTTTTCATTTTCCTTGATTTGAGGCCTGTGGGCCGGTTGAATACAGTAAAATCCAATAATGGTTGCCTGGTGGTCAGGAACCATATCAAATCAGGAAGAGACAGAATTGCTTATAAAGGGTATGCCCGGAGGTGGGGGCGCATTGATGGGCGCCCAGATGGTTAGAGCGGGTGTAGCGTGGATACTGGCTTGCCAGTCCGGCTGAAGGAGCGCCAACACCACCGGAGACGGCTCTGAGAGATTCACTGCGGCCTTGGCGGCATGGTGGGAGTCGTCGTATTTTACGAAGTGGGCTTCGTCTTTGCAGCAATCTCCTTTTTGCGTCATGCCGCATTTGTTGCAGCCTTCGTCGTGGGAATCATGCAGGTCAACAGCGGCCAGTTTCCCCATACAATAATGCACATTAACACTGAACCCGCTGGTAATCAGCGTGTAAAACAGCGCAATGCATATTGTGAGGAATTTCTTCATATGGCAAATATACGCATTTCAGCCCACTCTGGCGTCAGTTCACGAACCACCAGCGAAGGCCTACCCGCAGGCCGAAGTCGTTGGTCGGGTACAGCGGCGCAACAAAGTTATTGTCCCAAACGAGCGCATTCAGGTTTTCGCCCCGAACGAATGCCGAGAGGGATTTGATCCGGAAGTGGACAAAAGCGGCCACATCGGGCATGTTGCTGATCTGTTGGTTGTTCTGGTAAAAGAACTGGCCCAATACCGGGGAATAATCATCCGCATAGTAAGGCGTATTGTATTTCCCTTCCAGGCCGGTATAAAGATTCAGGTTTTTGAAGAGCCTTGCGGTATACGCTACCCGGAGGCGCGCCCATACGGTGGGCAGCTGCACGGGCGCCGTGCCTGCCAGTTGCTGAAAGGCCACGTCGCCGTCGAAAGTAAACCCGCCTACATCGAAGCGCTTGTAAGCAACCAGTTGCAGCAGGTTGAACACGCCGCTGTTCTGGGCGCTTTGGTAAAGCTTTCAAAGTAGGTGTAGTTGGTATAGAGGTAGTAGTTAGCGGTAATGTTGTACTTCAGCTTACGGTTATCGGCGCGGAACTGGATCTGGGTGATGTTCTCCTTGTTCAGTTCAACGTTGGTCCATGTCTTTTCATAGGGCGTGCCGAAGAAGCGGTATACGTAAGAGGGCTCTCTATTCACGTTAACGGCCAGGAGGCTCACATTCCCAAGCGTCTCATTGAGATAGCGGCTCAGGCGGCCGGACACGGAGTAGTCGCCCGCGTTCTCTCCCCAGGGGTAGAGGTCGCCCCGTGCCTGGAGGTCCCATTTCTGATTGCGCGTCTTGTTGCGATATTCGCCATGCACGCGGAGGTTATTGAAAGAAACGTCTGTTGTGGCGTTGGGTGCGGTATTGAACTGCCCGCGGATGGTCTCGAAGGCCGCGCCAACCCGGATAAAATGCGCCTGGTTGCCCCGCATGGGGAACTGCATAAGCGACACGTCGTTGCTCATGATCCGCCAACGGTGGCGGGTACGCAGGGTATCGGGATTATTCAGGGGATGTTGATGTCGTAATAAGTGCGGTAGTACAACGAATCCGGCAATGCGTCCTGGAAGCGGTAAGTGTTTTCGGTGTAGGTAAAGGTGTGTTCCACCCGGAAAACGGGATCGAACTTGTATACGTCGGTGGTATCGTTGATTTGCAGCGTATCTCCTTTACCCCAGTCGTATTGCTGGCGGAGGAGGATGCTGCCTTCCTGGTAGTAGCTCTTAACGGGGATATTGGTATTGAGCAGGCCGCCTACGCTGGGGTTATCGCCTCCGAGTTGAACCGGCACCAGCCGCTTATCCGTGATCTCGGGATCGTTCAGGTCTGCCGGGTTGCGGATCCCGCCGTTTTCGCCGCCGTTGATCCTGTTAAGGTAATAGCTGAGGAAGAGGTGGTACCGTTTATTCTGGCTATTGTAATTGGCAGTAACGTTATAGGTATCATGGTTGGTAGCCTGGTTCTGGTAGAATCCGGGGCTGTTAACTTTCCGGTATTGGAAGGAGAAGTTGAACTTCTCACCGCGGTTCTGGGTGTGCTGGAGGTTGATCATCTGCTCCTGCTTGGCGCCGATGAGGTACCAGAGCTCCGAATAAGGGCGGTTGGTATTATAAAACTTCGCGTTTTCGTGGCTGAAGTTGTATACATCGTACGAGTGGAAGCCGGCATCGAAGCCGGGTGCCATGCGGGGGTAAAGACGAGGTTGCGGGCAGCATTGCCGTTATTGCCCAGCGTCATATAAGAAGCGGGGAATCCGAGGTAGTTCAGGAGAAGTCTGCGATGGAGGAGTCGATCATAAAATCGGTAGGCTCACCGAGGAAGCGGTAGCGGAGGGTGAGCGTATCTGGCTCATGGTCGTGTTTCGAGGTATCGCGCTGCATGGAAGTGTTGGCGCCTCCGCCGCCGCGCATGGGAAGCCGGCCGGTATTGATTTGTGCCCTGAGGGCGGCGCCGGTGCAGACCAGCAGGAGCAAAAGGATCGAGAATTGCCTCATCGGGATGGTTCGTGTGTAAGGTCCGGCATATGCTACAATTGCCGGGCCAATTCGCTGAAAATATAAGTTAAATGTGGCTCGGCCGATTTGGCCGCTGCCAGTACCTCTTCGTGGGTGATGACGTTTTCCTCCTCCCGGATGCCGAGGTCGGTGATAACGCTCATGGCAAACACGCGCAGGCCGCTGTGAATGGCGACGATCACTTCCGGGACGGTGCTCATGCCCACGGCGTCTCCGCCGATGACGTGCATGAACTTGTATTCGGCCCGCGTTTCGAAGGTAGGTCCCTGTACGCCTACATATACCCCTTCGTGCAGGAAATCCCCTTCGCTGCCGCGATGCTTTTGGCGCCGGCGATGAGCGATTTGCTGTAGGGCTCGCTCATATCCGGGAACCGGGGCCGAGCTGGGAATTATTGGGCCCGCGGAGCGGATGCTCGGGCTGGAGGTTGATATGGTCGGTGATGATCATGAGATCGCCGACACGGAATTTGGCGTTCATGCCGCCGGCCGTTGGAGATGAGGAGGGTATGGATGCCGAGGGCCTTCATCACGCGGACGGGAAAGGTGACCTGCTGCATGGAGAGCCCTTCATAATAATGGTATCTCCCGGCCATGGCAACAACCGGTTTACCAGCGAGCCTGCCCAGGATGAGCCGGCCCGAATGCCCTTCCACCGTTGCAGGTGGGAAATGGGGAATCTGGTCGTAGGGGATCTCCACCCGGTCGGTGATTTCCCCGGCCAGGTTCCCCAGGCCGCTGCCCAGGATGATGCCCACCGCAGGACGCTCTTTGGCGAACTGCTGAATATAGGCCTTCGATTCGTTGATCTGTTCCAGCATTTGCGGGTTTTATGCCCGGCAAAGTTAATTCTTCGTTGCATATCATCCGCCCCATCCAAAGAAATCCCCGGATTAAAACATAAAATGCCTAAATTAGCGGCCAAATTTGTATTCCGATGAATTTACACGAGTACCAGGCTAAAGAACTGCTGAAAAATATAACGTACCGGTACAGGAAGGTATCCCGGTTGACACGCCCGAAGCTGCCGCAGAGGCTTATAAGCAACTGAAGGTGCAGTTTGGAAACGAGTTCGCCGTTGTAAAGGCGCAGATCCATGCCGGCGGGCGCGGTAAAGGCAAAGTACGCGGAACCGAACAACGCGGCGTTGCCGTAGGTAAAAACGCGGAAGATGTAAAACCATCGCCGGAAACATCCTCGGCGGCACCCTCGTTACCATCCAGACGGGCGAAGCCGGCAAGGTTGTCAATAAAGTACTGGTTGCACAGGATGTTTACTATCCCGGCGCCAATCCCATTAAAGAATTCTACCTCTCTATCCTCCTCGACCGTGCCTCCGGCCAGAACGTGATCATGTATTCCACCGAAGGCGGTATGGACATCGAGGAAGTGGCGCATAACACGCCCGATAAGATCTTCAAGGAGTATGTATATCCCGGCGGTAAACTGGAAGGTTTCCAGGCCCGTAAGATCGCTTTCAACTTCGGCCTCTCTGGCGAAGCTTTCAAAAACATGGTGAAATTCGTGACCAACCTGTACAACGCGTACGTAGGCCTCGACGCCGCCATGCTCGAAATCAACCCGCTGTTCAAAACCAGCGACGAGAAAATCATCGCGGTAGACTGTAAACTCAACCTCGACGATAACGCCCTGATCCGTCACCCCGAACTGGTGGCCCTGCGCGATATCACCGAAGAAGATCCGACAGAAGTGGAAGCCGGCAAATACAATCTCAACTTCGTAAAACTCGACGGTAACGTAGGTTGCATGGTTAACGGCGCCGGTCTGGCCATGGCTACCATGGACATGATCAAGCTTTCCGGTGGCGAACCCGCTAACTTCCTGGACGTAGGCGGTACCGCTAACGCTCAGACGGTTGAAGCTGGTTTCCGCATCATCCTGAAAGACCCGAAAGTAAAAGCGATCCTCATCAACATCTTTGGTGGCATCGTTCGTTGCGACCGTGTGGCGCAAGGCGTCATCGACGCATATAAATCCATCGGCAATATCGAAGTGCCCATCATCGTACGTCTGCAAGGCACCAACGCCGCAGAAGCCAAAGCCCTGATCGAAGAGAGCGGTCTGAAAGTTCAATCCGCCATCCTCCTCAGCGAAGCTGCCGCACTCGTAGGTAAAGCCGTAAGCGCATAAGCCCGGTTTACACATATATTTTTCAAAAGGGCGGTCATCACGACCGCCCTTTCTTTTTTCTTTTCTATCATCTTTTCTTCCACTTCCCGGCACCGTTGTGTCACTCCTTCAACTTTAACGCGCTACTGATCAACGCTTCGGGCCATTAACAAACTGTTCGCATTCCCCTCTGCCCGCTTAAGTAATTTGCCGCCCCTACTCATTGATTCTTCCCATCCTATTTAATGTGTTTACAAAATCAACAATGCCGACCGGAGCAATCCTGGAGGCACGGAATTGAAACAATTTTGTCAACCTATAAATTGATTTGAATGGAATTAATGACTATTTTTGGAGAGAAGGCGAATGCGGTTTATGCGATTCGATACCCCGATCAGGATCGGGACGAGCTGGACAGATTATTTCTACTTTGGCGTGAATATGAATTTGTGAAAGCTTATTTGCAGGAACGCATTGATCTTCTGGAAGACGCTTTCGGTGAAGGCATCTCACTGGAAGAAGCCGTCTCAGAGATCATTGATGAAGTTATGATGCTAAGATTTGTGCTCGTTAAACACTTTGATGAAGGTACACTTCAACAACTTTTCATGCCGTTACGAAACGATGATGTAAGATTATATATTTTTCAACATAGCAAAGCGAAGTATAAGTCGCGCAATATACGGCGTCCTAAGATTCGGATTTATGCTATAAGACTGGACGCTAATTGCTATGTTATTACCGGTGGCGGCATTAAACTGACGAAAGCGATGCAAGAATGTCCAGCGCTTAGGGCGGAAATCACAAAACTGGACAGGTCCGAACAATTCTTAAAAATCATGACATCTGTGAACTTTTTTAACTCCTAGACAAATGACATTAGAAGAAAAGTTAGCGAAGATTGTTTCTCCAGAGCCGTCAAAATGGATTGAAAATGCCAGACAAACACTAGCCGAAGCTGGTTGGCGGCGCAAGTCTGGCGCCGTCGCGCTGCGCATATTAGCCGAATTAGATGAGCGAAAAATGACGCAAGCCGCTTTGGCTGAAAAGATGGGGTTTCAAAGCAACACATCAGTCAAATCGTCAAAGGTCACGAAAACTTTACTTTTGAGACGATTTACAAGCTGGAGAAAGCGTTGGGCATTAAACTGATCATTATCCCAGGCGAATCCCAACCTTATCCGTTCGAGGATGAAGAATTGGAACAACTGGTTGAAATCAGCCAAGTGGCTTCCCACGCGGAAAAGAAGAAGCAAACTCCCCTCCTGCTTCTAAGAAAAAACACCGGTTACCCGCAAACGGAAATCAGCGGCAACGACAGGAGAATAGGTATTTTACCAGGCGGCGGAAAAAATGCCTACATTTGATTTCCATCCTTCCTTATCCGAAACATGACGGCCTAAAATCATGAACAGCATGTTACGTCTCCGTCATTTCTTTCTTATCTGCTCGGGCGCTCACCTGCCCCTGCTCCGCCGTGCACCTGCCGAAACTAACAAGTACGCCGGCATAGGCGCTACTATCTTCTTTACAGGCCTTTTCGCAGCCATAGCGGCAGGTTATGCGTTGTGGACCGTCTTCCAAAACCCCTGGGCGGCAATTGGCTTCGCCCTCCTTTGGGGGCTCATGATCTTCAACCTCGACCGCTACATCGTATCCAGCCTTAAGAAACGGGACCGCTTCGGCAAAGAGCTGTGGATGGCCCTGCCCCGCCTTATACTCGCCGTGATGATCGCCGTAGTCATTTCCAAACCGCTGGAACTGAAGATCTTCGAACGCGAAATACTCGCGGAGCTCACGCTCATGGAACAGGAACAACGTCAGGCTGAAGATTCCCTCATCCGCGGCGCTTTCACTAACCGCAAAGCGGAACTGGCATCCCGGATGACGGCCCTTCAATCCCAGATCTCCTTCCAGACAGCCCGGGTAGACACCCTGCAACTACGCGCCCAACAAGAGGCAGACGGCACAGGAGGATCGCGCGTTAAAAACCTTGGCCCTATCTATAAAGCCAAGAAAGCTGATGCCGACAGCGCCGCAGCCGCCCTGCAAATGTTACAAACCCAACGCGCCGCACTGGCGGCAGATATTAAAGCGGAAGACGACAGCCTTTCCTCGCGTATCAGCGCCCTGGAACGCCACAAACCCGATGGCATGGCCTCGCGCCTGGAAGCGCTTGGCCGCATTACCAAAAAAGCGCCCCATCCAATGGGCCAACTGGTTCATCATGCTACTATTCATCGCCCTGGAAACTGCACCGGTATTCGTTAAACTTATTTCGCCCCGGGGTCCGTACGATGACCTCCTCGATCAGCATGAATTCACTTTCGCCATGCACAGGAAAGAAAAGAAAGCCATCCTGGAAATGCAGACAGATGCGCGGATCCGCAAAGCAGAAGATGAAGCGACATACGTGTAAAGCGGCCGTCATTTGTTATTCCACTGAAGATTACGTACATTAAAGTACTATGCAGGTACATCTCAAAACCATCCACGAAACGAGCGCTGCAGCTGGCTGGGCAGGCCCCGCAGCCTGGTGATCGATCGTACGCCGCGCGCGGGAGGCCTGGGCATCGGGTTCAGCGGCGAAGAATTATTCATGATGTCAATCGCCGCAAGCGTTTGCAACAGCCTCTACCGGGAAGCCGCCGTGCGCGAGATCCCTGTTGCGCATGTGGAGATCGTAGTCAATGGCGACTGGGGAGGCGAACCAGCACAGGCGCGTAACATCCGTTATGACATAACGCTGGAATCCAACGCTCCCCGCCAGGATGTTGAAGACCTCATCCGCAGCGTTGACCAGGCAGCCGACATCCCCTGTCACTTCGTTCCGGTACTCCCGTAAAACTCAATTCGATCGACATCCGGAAAGGCTGACCGCATCCCTCCATTCGGCAGATTCCGGAAAGTTCCAGCGCCGGCTGCAATCCTATCTACCGACCTGACATACAATCATTTACCACATGAGCACCTGGCGCCGTAAAGCCATCTTATGCCTTCCCGAAAAGCGGCATGCACTGCTGGTTGAGGATTCTGTCTATGTGGCGTTCTCATACATATTACAATTGCTACGAGTTTGCCGGCTGTTGCCACCGGCAACGGGAAAAAGCGCTATGGAATGCCGCTGCCATCATCTTTACGAACACCTTCCTGCGTGTCCCGTAACCAGGAACGCTATGTCCTGTTGGGTTTGCAGAGACATCTATCTCGAAGTGCGGAACTAACTTTGCGCCTTTCACGACTCTTCCGTAATCCAACAACTCGATACAGCATATCATTTGGCTAAATAACTCCCTAAGCAGCAAATAACTTCAGGCGTCGATTCCGTAGAGGGAAGGAAGATAGGAGGGTAATAGAAGGGAGATAGAGAGGTGAAAGGGAAACTAGATAGAAGGGATAGGCAAGGATAACCGAATGGCAATAGTAGGATAATAGCAGGATGGGTGGAGAAAAGGTGGACTTGATGCGGACTTGATGTGGACTTGATGTGCAGGAGGAATATGGTAGATTATGAAAATATGAAGGAAAAAGTGTGACTGTTCAACAAAAATATTATAATAATATGGGCAATTAAGACAGGCGACTTAATATTGATAATGAACTACTTATTACAAATTCCATACCGAATCAGTTGGTTCATGGCACTTTAATGCCGGGCATCTGCGCACCAAATTCAGGTTAGCTTTTCAGTTTTACTCACTAATTAGCTCCACTTCATAAACAGGGCTGAAAAGATACACCCGCTTGCTTTCAATTTCTTCGCAGCGGATGCGCTTGCGTACCTGCTGGCCACGGCGGAATATCCGGCCGTCTTTGGTACGGAAAAGTTGTCCGACGGGGAGTTGTTCCACCAGGTAGTGGTTCTCTTTTTGCGGTCGTATCGCATGAGCACGCGCATAAGCTCTTCGTCGGAGCAGGAGGTGGCGCCGGGATTGTGGAGGCTTTTGCGGACGGCGGTCTCCACATCGATCGGGAGGTATCCCTTGCCAACGAACTCTTTCAGTATCTTTCCATATTCATTTTTCCATTCACGGCCGTGAGCAGACACGCTGTGCCCGTAGATGTTGAAGGTGGTAAGGTGGGCGATTTCGTGGAGGAGGGTCAGGAGGAAAGCATATTTGTTCAGGCCGCCATTGATGCTGATGCGGTGGCCTTTCCCTGGAATGGGTGGCGATAGTCGCCGAGGATGCTCTGGCGCTCGCGGGTAATAGTGAGATGTACTCTGTACTGTGTGATGTAGGCGATGACCTGCTCGAAGGTGCCATCCGGCAGGTAGGCGGCCAGTGCTTGTAAAGGATGTTCTTGCTTCAACGGCTACTCAGGTTTCTTCTGCCGGAGGCTGGCGCGGTACAGCTGCCAGGTTTCCAGCACGGTATACACGAGGTAAAAGAACAGCAGGATGAAGATGGTGGCTTTGCTGACGCGGCTGCGGTTGACAAGTACATACACGCCGATGCCTACCACGCAGAGCATGAGTTTGCTCAGCGTAGAGGCATAAACCGACCGCACGAACACGTTTGGGTTCGTGGCCGCAAGACCTTTGCGGCTGAGGGAAAAGCTGATGAGGGTAATGAGCGCGAGCACGATGTTGCCAATGACAAGGATTGGAAAATGAACCCCGATGGAGGCGAGCCATCCATTCTCCGTCAAAAACAACAAACCCGTGATTGCTGCGAACACTGCCGCCAGCCAGAATATAAATTTATCGGTCATGCCTGCTGGTATCTTTTACAATTTGCCACAAAAGTAGGGCTAAAGCGAGTAAAGAAAAAATGATCATGAACAAAGGAAAACCGATGTTCACCTTTTTATCCAGCAGGTAACCGAGCCAAAGCGCCACACCGAGGGAGGCCATCATTTGGAAGGCCAGCCCCGCATACCGGAGCAGCAGGTTAGATGGCTTCTGTTTCTTCTTCGACGAGGGATCTTCCATGTTTTACGTCTGCGTTAATTTCCGCACCGGTACGCACGGGGGCGCGTCGGCCGGGTCCATATAGCAGCGGCCGTTAAATTTCACGGTCGGCTCCATTTCGAAATGTTGCGTGTAAATATCGCCTTTGATGAGGGCATTGCCCTTCAGGAACAATAAATCGTCCACTTTGATAATTCCGGTTACTTTACCGAGAATATCGGCGCTCTGGCAGATCAGGTCGCCCAGGATCTCCCCTTCCGGCCCTACCACGATCTTCGCTTTGGTAGAAACCAGGCCAGTCACTTGTCCATCGATCCGGATATCCCCTTCGCACACGATGTCTCCCTGGATAGTTGTTCCGTTTCCAATAAGGTTGATGTTGGAGGAAGGCATAATGCTCTTGCCTTCACTTTTCTTACTTTGGTTAAACATAGGTCTGAAGGTTTTCGTTTTAATAAAGATGGTGTAAGATAGTGAAAAAATGTTTAATAAGTACTGTTTTCAACGGTAGGGACTTTTAGCTGGGTGGTATCCAGCTGGATATTTCCGCCGATTACGTCTTTCAGGTTTTGCAGGTACCGGTCTCGGGTGGAAATGGCACGCTCCAGGGAATCCGTCCGCATTTTCAGCTGCATGAATTCCTTACGCTGCTTCAGATCACCATAGCCCGGGATATAATACCGCAGGGGGTAAAGACCACCGTTGCAACCGTAATGGCCACCAGCAGCACGAACAGGGTGCTCAACGCAACATATACGCTCATGCGGGAAAGGCGGAAAGCCGTCACTTCCTCATAGGTATCGTCGTTCATGATCACCAGCCGGTACTTGTGGTTTAACCGGTCGAGGCTTCTACCCTTATTTTTGTCTTCCGTTGCCATATTTCTGCAAAAATGTAAAGATTGAAGATTTTACCGAAATATCCATCAAAAATTCATAATTTGTAAAGACGATTTCTGAATTGCCCCAAGTTAGCCCTTATACGCACAGTCCTGAAAAAAATTATGCTATCTTTAAAATATTTTTTCCTTAGATAGTTAATAAAGAAGTTATTACCGACCTGGCGTTACATGCATTGTTCTAATATATCTCTATTACGTGCCGGTGTGGTGGGATGCGCATTTTTATGGCCGCCGCCTCCCGGTTTCAGCGCAGGACCAACCTGCCTCCCAAACCCCGGCCAGGCCCGAGAAGCCCCTCAAGGTGGAAGACCGGCGCCCCCTTCCGAAAAGATGGCATCAAAGCCGTTCACCGTCACCCGCAGGGTGGTTCAGAACACCGTGACCCGGTATAACTATTACTACCACGCCAAACTGAAGCTGGAGAAAGTGCTGACCGGCATCAACAACCAGCGGCAGGATAATTACAACGTATTCCTCCCCTTCTACCCCTTCACCGTCGAAAAACTGAATCTGGACGTCAATGAACTGGATTCCGTCGTGCAGAAAGCATCTGTAGCCGTTCAGATCCATGATCCCCGTGGCCGTTGGATCGACGATTGCTACCTTCTCGTAGGGAAAGCCTATTATTACAAGGGCGACTGGGAGAATGCCGCCAACACCTTCCAGTTTATCAATACCACCTTCGCGCCTAAAAAGAAATCCGATTATAACGCAGTAGTAGGCAGCAGCCAGAACGATCTGCTGTCTATTTCCTCAAAGGAAAAGGAAAAGACCTGGTATGCCCGCCAATTCAGGCATACCGTTGCCCGGAACGACGCCTTCCTCTGGCAGTCGCGCACGCTCATCGAACAGAACAAGCATGACGAAGCGCAATCATTGCTCAACATCCTGGAGACCGATCCTTATTTCCCACGCCGCCTCGACGGCCAGCTGGCGGAACTCCAGGCCTGGAAGTTCTATAAACAGGGGATGTACGCCGAAACCATTGAGCCCCTGAAGCTTGCATTGAAGAAAGGTAACAGCGGCCGCGACCAGAAAGCCCGGATGTATTACATCCTGGGCCAGCTGTACGTGCATCAGAACAAATACGATTCTGCCATGTCTGCCTTCCGGGATGTAATCGCCATCAAACCCGACGCAACCATCGACTTCAACGCCCGCGTACAGATCGCCAAAGCCAATACCAAAGTGAACGGAGGCAGCATGGAAGAGAGCATCGCCGCGCTGCAAAGCATGTTACGCAAGGAACGCTTCATCCCTTTCAGAGACGCTATTTACTATAATATGGCCGCACTTTGCGCCAATGAAGATCCTGACCGTGCCATCGATTATCTGAACAAAGCATTGCGGGTGGAAAGCGCCAACATGCTGCAGAAAACCCTCACATTCAAAGGGATGGCGGATATCTACTATGCCCGGAAGTCCTACCGCGACGCACAACGATACTATGATAGCACGGCTTCCATCATGGGACCCGATTTCCACGATGCGGAACTCGTAAACGCCCGTAAAGAGACGCTGGGCGCCGTGGCCGAGAAAGTACAGATCATCCGGGATGAAGACAGCCTCCAGCATATCGCCAGCTTGTCTCCCGCCATGCGGGACTCGTTCCTTGTACGTCAGGTAGCTGCCATCAAAGCCGCCAAGAACCCACCGCCCGGAGAAGGGGGCAAGAAAGGCGGCGGCACTTCCGTTCAGACACCACCTGCTTTCGCTGTGACCAACAATTACAACAATCCCTCCTTCGGACCAAACAATGAAGGCGGCGATTGGTATTTCTATAATCAGAATAACAAATCAACCGGCTACAGTGAGTTCCGCCGTCGCTGGGGTAACCGCGCCCTGGGCGATAACTGGCGCCGCAGCCAGCAATCCGGCGCCCTGCTTGCGGGCAATAACAACAATAACCTGCCAGGCGGGCAAACCGAAGATTCAGCCGCAACAGGCGCTGCTTCCATCGCCAACCTACCTGCAGACAGTATTAACACCGGCCTGCTTGCGTCGCAGCTTCCGGACACCCCGAAAACTGCAGGCTTCCCGCGGCCGGCAGGAAGATGCCTATTTTGACCTGGGCAAACTTTACAACGACAAGCTGGACGATACCCGCGAAGGCATCCTCACATATGATACGTTGCTGACCCGCTTCCTGAGCATCCCCGCAAGGTGGAAGTCTTATACAGCTTGTATGCCTGGCATAACAAACTGAACCACAACGACCAGGCTGCCAAATTTAAAAATCAGATCCTGAACCAGTACGCCGGTACGCAATATGCCAGCATCCTGACGCACGGCCTTCAGAGCAGCGGCGATAAAGAAAAACGCAGGCAGCCGCGGCGATTTACGAATCGGCCTATGACGCCTTCCGAAACGGGAACTACGACACTATCTTCGTTTTACGCAAATTGTCGGATTCCACAGTAGGCTATAGCTCCCTTCAGCCCAAATTCGACCTGCTGGAAGCCATGGCGATCATTAAAACCCGCCCGGAAGATGAAGGCAAAGCTGCGATCGCTTCCGTGATCACCAAATATCCCGGTGAAGAAGCCATCCTGGCACAGGCTAAATCCATTCAGGACGCGCTGGAACGCCGTCAGCAGCTGACCGACTACCTGACCAACCTGGAAATCAAGCGCGACAGCACCGGCGCGGCGATGGTGGACGAGAACATCCGGATACGATACCCTGGCAGACGCCTACGCCCAACCTGCCGGACTCGCTGGCATTGAAAGCAAAGGCAGATTCCGCTGCTGCAGTAGCCAACACACCGCCGCCGGCGCCTGTAAAACCGGTAACGCCTTACCAGCTGGGCGACGAAAAGTCAGCTATTCCGCACTTTGTGGTGATCCACTTCGAGCGGGTGTCTAAAGTGCTGATTGATGAAGCCGTAGCCCAATTCTCCAAATACAACACTGAAAAACATGCTGCCCAGCAGTTGCAAACTAGCATGTACGCCCTGACGCCAAATGAGATCATGGTGATCGTCCGGCTGTTTCCCGATGAAAATAAAGCACTTACATACTTCGATGAGGTGACGAGGGTGGCCAGTGAGGTCATTATCCCCGGATACGGCCCACAGACTACCGGATGTTCATTATTTCACGCGAGAATTTCATTCTGTTAAATAATACCAAAGACCTGGAAGGCTACCGCAAATTCTTCGGCAACAACTACATAACGGAATAATATTTGCGAGACAAACTGGTAAGCTATGCCGCCCGGCCTATGAAACGCAGGGGAAAAAGCATAATATTGCACTAAACAGACTGTTTTACACTTTTTAACATATGAGAAAATCCGTAAAAATATTATGGGTGACCTTTGGATGTGGGGTCGGCTTGTTCCTGCTCCTCCTCCTGCTGATCAATCTCCGTATCATCGGACATATGCCCAGCATGGAAGAACTGGAGAACCCGCGTACTGCCCTCGCCTCTGAAGTAATTGCTGAAGACGGTACCATCATGGGTAAATACCTCCAGGTAGACCGTTCCAATATCGACTACAAGGATATATCCCCTAACGTCATTAATGCCCTCCTGGCAACAGAAGACCGTAACTTTTACAGTCACTCCGGTATCGACGCCAAAGCCACGGCCGCGATCCCGTTTTACCTGCTGATCGGTAAAAAGCGTGGGTCCTCTACCATTACCCAGCAGCTGGCGCTCAATCTCCAGCAAGATGGCGAAGGAAAGACCCGTGCACGCAACATCGTTGTCCGCTCTTTCCAGAAGCTCTCCGAGTGGGTGATCGCCATTAAGCTGGAACGCAATCTGACCAAAAAGGAAATCATTACGCTTTACCTTAACACGGTAGCATTCGGTGATAATGTTTATGGGATCGAAAATGGTGCGCGGACTTTCTTCAGTAAAGATCCGTCACGACTGTCTGTTGAAGAAGCGGCTACGCTGGTAGGGATGCTGAAAGGTTCCACCCTTTACAATCCCCGCCGCAACCCTGTTGATGCGCTCCAACGCCGTAATACGGTAATCGCCAACATGGTGAGCGAAGGATATATTACCAGTGCGGAGGAGCCGCTGCCCAGCAGCGCCCTATCGTGCTACGTTATAACAAGCTTGACCACAACAAAGGCCTGGCTCCCTACTTCCGGGAAGTTCTCCGCAGCGAGCTTAAGACCTGGTGCAAAGAGCATAAAAAACCCGACGGCACGGAATATAACCTTTACCGCGACGGCCTGAAAATTTATACTACCATCAATCCCCGCATGCAGCTGTATGCCGAGGAAGCGGTGGCGCATCACCTGAAAGATCTTCAGAAGTCGTTCCAGCAGCAGTCCAATATCAAATCCGGCAAGATCTGGACCGGTCCTATTGCCTCTAAGGACCTGCAGAACTTTATTAAGGATACCGACCGCTATCGCAGTATGAAAGAGGAAGAGGCTACCGATGAAGAAATCGAAAAAGCGTTCAACACTCCGGTAAAGATGAAGGCATTCTCCTGGAGGAGCTATACCAATACTGACCAGAATGACATCGACACGGTAATGACGCCGCTCGATTCCATCAAATATCACCGTGCCATTCTCCAGTCCGGTTTTATGGCGATGGACCCTGAAAGCGGCGAGATCAAAGCCTGGGTAGGCGGACCTGATTTCCGTTACTTCAAAAACGACCACGTTTACAAGACCACGCGCCAGGTAGGTTCTACGTTCAAGCCGTTCCTGTATCTCTTTGCGTTGATGAATGGGTTCAACCCTAATACCATGCTGCCGAACGAGCCGGTTACCATCGGCAACTGGACGCTTTCCCGTAACTCCGAAGGGAGTGTGGGCGGTTCCATTTCCATGGCGGGCGCGCTGGCGAAATCACTTAACCTGGTGAGCGCTTATCTCATCAAACAGTTCGGCGCGAAGTCGTTTGCCAATTTCGCGAATGATAAGATCGGCTTCCAGTCTACCAAGATTGAACCGTATCCCTCGATCGCACTGGGTGTTTCCACAATTTCGCTCTATGACATGTTGAGGGCCTATACGATGTTCCCTGCACGCGGGGTAATTACGACGCCTATCTACATCACCCGTATCGAAGACCGCTTCGGCAATATCCTCGAAACATATGTTCCGGAAAAGAAAGAAGTGATCAGCGAGATCGATGCCTATACGATGGTGAAGATGATGGAAGGCGTAACCGCCCCCGGCGGTACCGGTGCGCGGATGCGTTTCCGTTACAACATCCCCGGCGAAGTTGCCGGCAAGACCGGTACTACCAACGATAACACGGATGGCTGGTTTCTCGGATATACCCCGCAGCTGTTAGCTGGCGCATGGGTGGGTTGCGACAACAACTATCTCCGCTTCAGCAGCACCGCTCTCGGCCAGGGCGCCAATACCGGCCTGCCGATCTTCGCGATGTTCATGCAGAAGGTATATGCAGATAAAACCCTCGGCATCGACCCGAATTCTAAATTCCCTGTGCCGCCCAACATGCACAACGATCTTTACTTCAACTACGAAAATAACATACAGCCCGGAGCCGAAGCTGAAGACGTAGGGAATGGCGGCGCCAGCGACTATGAAAGCATCGATGTTGGCGCTTATGGTGAACCTGTGGAACAACAACCGAAGGAAGCGCCCAAAGAGCAAAAGGAACCCGCAAAGGAAACTCCTAAAGAAAAAGCTCCCAAGCGCGATGAACCTCAGCCGCAACAACAGGGCAGCTCACAGCCTAAAGCCCAGATGCCACCCAAGCCAAAAAGTAATAACTAAGGATATTAAAAGAGCGTGTACCAAAAATGCACGCTCTTTTTTTATGAGCAGATAAGATGGTTCCTGTCGAGCCAACAAAGATGGAACATGTCACCTACCCGGCATCCATGTACCCGCTTCTTTCCATCAACCCTTAACTCGAATATTTCCTTTTCAACGTCAATACCCTGAATATATCCTCCTGATGGATACAATCGCCTGGAAATTTTCGTCATCCTAAAACCGGATTGTTGTCCGCCGCCATTCTGAAGCAGCTCATTCCAGGTAAATTGTTTCAGCTTTTCAACAAATCGCCAAAATATCTTCATCTCCTGCTTTTCCCAGTCAGAGAAGCACTCGAAACGATATTGCAAATAAGTGATCGAAACAGAGATATTGATTCTGTCGCCAGACGCATTTCCTGCGTTCATTTTAATTGGGTTATCAACAACGGATGAATCAATAAATCCCTTTTCAGGGCGTTTTTTCATATAACAGTTTTGTGTAAAAAATTTTCATGGATTCGTGTGTAATTTCATTATGACAGCGCATTAATCCATGAAACCCATTTCTTGCCTTTCGCCAGGGTAACTCTTTCTTCACCAAGGATTCCGGTACCATGCAGAGTGCTCTCCATATTTCACATGAATTTCTTCAAGAAAGTCGTCCAATTCAATCGGCATTTTAGGGTATTTATGCCGCTTATCGTATCGCTTCTCAAAAGATATACTTTCTCTGCATTCGTTATCAAAGCGCTCATATATTGCAGGAACCACGGGCCCATGTGACCACGCTTCAATTTTATCCTTAAATAATGTCTTGTCAAAATGAACGAGATGCCATGCCTGCGCGTAGTATATCAACTTCTGTAGTTTCAGCGGAGAAATCGTATCACCCGCATTCGTGTCCAGGCTGGCCAGAAACCAGCTGGCTATTTGATTAGCCGTGTATACCATAGTTAAATTTAATTGTAACAAATCCATCCCAATCGGATACAGCCTCCGCCATGTGCATGAAACAGGTCCATCACAGCATCCTGCATCGCGCATATTTCACGCGCCACGCCATCTATTTCCTTTACCACATCCTTCAACAGCTCCGACGACCGCAATTCCCGGCAGAAAGAAAGCGCTACGAAAATGCAGGGCAGAACTTCCTTTGCGGTTGCTTCTGCCAATTCCCCTGGTAAATACGTCCTTGTTTCGTACGATCTCCTGCGCCAATGCGCGCATCGATGCAGATAGTTCCGGCAGTTCGTTACGGAGATGCTGCAGGAATTCCTCATGAATGTCCGACCCCTTAGTAAGTCTGCGCTCCATCCGCAGGTAACGGAAAAATATCCGGTTGAGTTTCCCCAGCTTATTGACGTTAACATAACAATCAGTTTTAAAGAGATGATCGATGAGTAAAATTAACGGGCAGATCAATCCGACCCGACTAAAAACACCGGCAATATCTCCGGAATACGGAGACGATCTCTAGTAAGTCCGAGATTTCAGTAAATCATGGCGTAAAAAGAGCGTACCATAGCCGGTACGCTCCCCATATGCTGAATAATTTAATTATCAATCCTGCGTTACATAAGTCAGCCGCTCAAATTTCATGGCGTTATCAATCAGCTGGATGGCGATTTTCAGAATACCCGCTTCCGCTATAGCATCTACCTTCGGCGCATCGTCAGTAGGTTTATGATAATCATCATGCCCGCCGGTATGCAGGAACAACACCGGAACGCCTGCAACATAAAAGCTATGGTGATCGCTGCCGCCCTTGCCTGAGCCGTCCGTAAAGAACTTAATGCCCCCATCCTGCACGCCTTTGAAAATTTCAGGCCACTCCTTCGCCGTACCATAACCGCCGAAGCCCACTCCGCGCTCAGGATTATATCTGCCGATCATATCCATGTTCAGCATAAACTGCACCTTGTTCAACGAATCTAACGGATAACGGGTGTAGTACTTCGACCCATGCAGACCGAGCTCCTCACCCCAAAAAGCGATAAACATGAAATTGAACGGCTCCTTCACGCCATTACCCTGGTAATGCCTGGCCAGCTCCAGGAGCCCCGCCACGCCGGATGCATTGTCGTCCGCCCCGTTGTGTATCTCATTAGGATAGCGGCCATTGAACAGCTCCCCATGGCCCAGGTGATCATAATGCGCACCGATGATCACGGTTCGTGATGCACCGTTGTCGATATAACCGATTACGTTTTTGCTATGCAGGTTGTAATGTTTACCCCGGGCAAACACGAATTGCTGGAAAAATTGTCCGCCTACCGCCGGTTGCAGACCAATGGCCTTGAATTGTTTCTCCACGTAAGCTGCCGCCTGCTCCCCGCCTTTCGTCTCCGTACCGCGGCCCTTGAGCTTGTCGGATGCCAGATAGTTCACGGTAGATTGGATCCTCTCCGGCGAAGGCGCCGCATCCTGTGCAAAGGCCGCGCCTGTCATGGCCAGCCCGATCATCAAAAGTACAATCTGCTTCATATTGGGTAAAAAAAAAGGCTCCAGTTTCATGGAGCCTTTTTGTGTTATGCGGTTATATTATTTCTTGCGCGTTTTCTGCATCTCTGCCTGGCGCTTTTGCATTTCTTCCAGTTTCTCCGCCCATTTGGACTTAGACTGGGGTTTTGCTTTATTCGCCTGGATCTGCGCGTGAATTTTATCGTGGTTGATGATGAACGTCTGGATTACCCATTGCAGCGCGATGGAGATCACGTTGCTCAGGAAGTAATAATACGTGAGGGCCGCTGCCATACCATTGAAGATACCCAGCAGCATGATGGGGAACACGTACGGCATGTATTTCATCACCGGGTTGCTCTGATCGGCCATGCCCCTGTTGTAGAACGCCAGGATAAGGCTGGTGATCGTCATCAGGATGGTGAACAGCGAAATATGATCTCCGTACAGGGGATGGTGAAGCCGAAGTTATAAATAGAATCGTATGTGCTAAGGTCATTCGCCCACAGGAAACTTTCCTGGCGCAGCTCGATAGAGCTGGGGAAGAAGGAGTACATCGCCACGAGGATCGGCAGCTGCAGCACGGCGGGCAGACAGCCCCCAGCGGGTTCACACCGGCGCTACGGAAGAGCTTCATCTGTTCTACGCCGAAAGCCTGCTGATCATCTTTATACCTTGCACGCAGCTCATCCAGTTCTGGCTTCAGCACTTTCATCTTGGCGGCCGACACATAGCTTTGGTAGGTGAACGGTGCGATGATGAGACGGATGAAGATGGTAAGCAACAGGATGATCAGGCCGTAGTTGGAGGTAAGTCCGCCTAGGAAATCGAACACCGGGATGATGATCCAGATGTTGACATATTTCACGAAGGCGAAGATACCGGAGCCGAGGGGATGATCTTCTGCAACTCGATGTCCATTGCTTTGAGCGTCTTGTACTTATTGGGACCATAGTACACTTCAATAGGGAAGCTATAGTTGGCGGCGCCATTGTACGGGATGGCCAGGGTAGTCATTTGCTGACCCACGATATTGCCGCTTTCAGGCACCTTGGTGTGGATATCGGCAGATGCGAAATTATCCTTCCTGGCGATCAGCGTGGTATTGAAGAACTGCTGCTTGAAGCTTACCCATTGCAGGGGCGTTCGAGCTTCTTCTCGCTGCTGTTGGAGAGTGTGAAGTAGTCGTGGTCTTTCTGCGTGTCGCGCCAGTGAATCTGGTTATTGAGGCGCTCCTGTTGCATGCTGTGCTCCTGGAGGTCGGACTGGCTGTTCCACTGAAACTCCACCGCTTTATTGCCGAGCACGCCCTGCATGCCTACCAGGTTAATGGTGTAGTCCACCAGGTAGCTGTCGTTTTTCAGCATGTAGGTATACTCGATATATTGAGCCGGGTTGGAAGTGGGGAGGCGGTAGCTGATGGATTTGCTGCCATCGGGGTGTTGCTCCACATTGCCTGCGGTGAAGTATACGTCTGCGGTATTGAGCGATTGGTTATTCGGCAAAGGCACTTTAAGGCCCTGGCGGTTGAAAGAACCTTCCTGGAGCATGAGGGGCTCTCCTGCGGATGATTTAAATTCCAGCAGCTGGATTTGTTTGGGTTGACCACCTTTATTGGAAAAAGTGATTTTAACCAGTTTGTTTTCCAGCACGGCGGTGGCTTCTGTACCGGCTGCCGCGAGGGTAAAGGGACCATATTCGCTGCTGAGGCGTAAGGAATCTGCGCCCGTTACTGCTGCGTTGCTATCGAGGACAACCGGTTTGGCTTGTTGTTCCCTGGCTTGTTCAGGTTGGCGATGGAATCCTGGCGGGCCTTTTCGATTCTAGCGTCCTGGGAGCTTTTCTGGTTCCACCAGATATAACCTACGAGGAGGAGGCCCAGTAACACAAAACCAATGACCGAATTTCTATCCATGTCGAAAATTAAAATTTAAGGAGCAAAGGTAATATAAAGGCGGGTATGATGCATGATTTCTGCTAGCGGAAATGTTAAAGTCATCCGCTAACAGAAATCATTGTTACATCAAGATTAATTTATTCATGTACCACTTTCTCTTCCTGCTGTTTAGCCTTGCCGTTTTTGGATTCAGCATAGGTTTTGGCAGCGGCAATAAAGCTAACGAAGAGGGGAGCCGGGCTTTCCACGGTGGATTTAAGCTCGGGGTGGAACTGGCCGCCTACGAAGAAGGGATGTTCGGGCAGCTCGATCATTTCCACCAGGCCGGTTTCCGGGTTTTTACCGGATGCGACCATGCCTGCTTTCTCGAATTGGTCGAGGAAATCGTTATTGAACTCGTAGCGGTGACGGTGGCGTTCGGAGATGGCGGTGGCGCCATTATAGATGGCGGAAGCCCTTGAGCCGGGCTTCAGGTCGCAGGCGTAAGCGCCCAGACGCATGGTGCCGCCCATTTTGGTCACTTTTTCTGTTCTTCCATGAGGTTGATCACCGGGTTTGTGGTTTCCGGGTTCATCTCAGTGGAATGTGCGTCCTTCAGGCCCATTACGTTACGGGCGTATTCAACCACGGCCATTTGCATGCCGAGGCAGATACCGAAGAAGGGCAGGCTGTTCTCACGGGCGTACTGGATAGCCGTGATCTTGCCTTCGATACCGCGATGGCCAAAACCGGGGCTACGAGGAGACCGTCCAGGTTTTTCAGCTTTTCGCAGACATTGTCTGGCGTAATATGCTCAGAGTGAATATTTTGTACAATTACCTTGCACTCATTTACGGCGCCGGCATGAATGAAGGACTCCAGGATAGACTTATAAGCGTCCTGCAGCTCCACGTACTTGCCGATGAGGCCGATGGTCACTTTGGTCTTGGGATATTTCAGCTTGTCGAGGAACTCGCGCCATTTGGTCAGCTCAGGTTCTTTTTCGACAGGGAGGTTCAGTTTTTAAGGGTGATTACGTCGAGTTTCTCGCGCATCATCTCGAGGGGAACTTCGTAGATGGTGGGTACGTCATTGGCTTCGATCACGGCATCCACCTGTACGTTACAGAACAATGCGATCTTCTTCTTCAGTTCACGGTACATTGGCTCCTCGGTACGGCACACGATGATATCGGGGTGCACGCCGTTTTCGCTCAGCAGTCGGACAGAGTGCTGCGTAGGCTTGGTTTTCAATTCCTTAGCCGCACGAAGGTACGGGATCAGCGTCAGGTGAACCACCAGGCAGTCTTCTTCGCCCAGTTCCCATTGCAGCTGGCGAACCGCCTCGATATAAGGCAGCGACTCGATGTCGCCCACGGTACCGCCCAGCTCTGTGATCACGATATCATATTTACCGTCTTTTCCCAGCAGGAGAATGCGGCGTTTAATTTCGTCAGTGATATGCGGGATTACCTGAACGGTTTTACCGAGGTAAGCGCCTTCGCGTTCTTTATTAATAACGGTTTGATAGATACGTCCGGTGGTAACGTTGTTGGACTGTGTGGTAGGTGTATTGAGGAAACGCTCATAGTGCCCGAGGTCCAGGTCGGTTTCTGCGCCATCTTCAGTTACGAAGCACTCGCCGTGCTCGTAAGGGTTTAATGTTCCCGGATCCACATTGATATATGGATCAAATTTCTGAATTGTCACTTTAAAGCCGCGCGCCTGCAATAATTTAGCGAGGACGCAGCGATAATTCCTTTACCCAATGAGGAAGTAACACCTCCCGTAACGAAGATATATTTTGCCATAAAAACTAAGTTCCTGATTCTTTTACTTGACCAAAGCGGGAAGTGATGCCGGGACTGTAATGGTGGTATCCTGTCAAGTAATTTACTTCCGTAAGGTCATGCAAAGTTACACAAATTTGCTGCGCTCCCAAACCGAATTTTCGCACCGGCCTTAAAAACGCCGCTCAAACCGGCCACCACGTTGCCTTTCAAAAATTTCCCCAAGGAGCTGTTCCGGTTTGGGCTTCCATGGCGGGCAACGGAATTGTCAATGCATTCCCGTAATTTTGCCCCCTGAAATAACGTTCCATTATGACCTTGATGCCTAAAAAGGCCCATGAATCCCTCGTTCAGATGACCGAACTGGTGTTGCCCAACGACACCAATACCTTCGGCAACCTGATGGGTGGCCGCCTGATGTACTGGATGGACATTGCCGCCGCCCTGGCCTGCATGAAACACTGCGCCGCCCCGGTGGTAACCGCCTCCGTCGATAATATTTCCTTCGAAAATCCCATCAAACTGGGCAATGTGGTACACATCGAAGCCATCGTCACCCGCGCTTTCACCACTTCCATCGAGGTGCATATGAAAGTGTGGGGCGAAGACCCGGTTTTACAATACCGTTACAAATCCAACGAAGCGTTTATGACCTTCGTAGCCCTGGACCCTAACGGCAAATCCGTCCCGTACCGCAGATAATCGCCGAATCGGAAGAGGAGAAAAAGTTATATGAAGGCGCCCTCCGCCGCCGCCAGCTCCGCCTCATCCTCGGCGGCAAAATGAAACCGACCGACGCCAGCGAGCTGAAAGCGCTGTTTATGGAAGCTTAATATCAAAGTCGGACTAAAATAAAAAGAGCCACCCAAGCAGGACGGCTCTTTTTTATTTTAGATGGTACCTATCGTATGAATTAATCTTTCTTGCTTACCAAAACGCTTGTTAACTCATTCAATTTCTTCACTTTCTCCGTAAAATCGCCTTTCAGCCGGTCGCGGATCGAGTGTAGATGCTGCAGGATGGATTCCAGTCCCTCAGGAATGGATTCATTCAACACTTCCTTTAATCGCTTCGCGATGGTCGGTGATTTTCCGTTGGTGCTGATGGCGATCTTCAGATTCCCCTTCTGTACCACGGAACTGAGGTAAAAATCGCAAAGCGCCGGGGTATCTGCTACATTGATCAGCACTTTGGCGGCTTTGGCCTTTTCCCAGATACAGTGGTTCAGTTCTTTATCGGCCGTGGCTGCGATTACCAGGTCTTTCCCGAAAATGTCCCCGCAGGAAAATGCTTTTTCTACCAGCGTAACATTGGGAAAGCCTTCGACGATGCCCGCCAATTCAGGGGCGAACCATGTGGCCACTACCGTTACACGGGCATTTGGACAGTTATTCAGGATCGCGCCTACTTTTTCGCAACCCACGTTGCCCCCGCCCACTACCAGCACTTGCAGCTGATCGAGCTTGAGAAATATGGGAAAGAGATGGTTTTGCTCCATGTCGACAAGATAACGAATTAAACGGCCAGTTTATAATCGTCCGCCAGTTTCGACTGCAGCTCCTGGAATGCTTCATGGAAGCGCACTACTTCGCCGATCACGATGATAGCCGGGTTGCGAAGCTCCTGTTGTTCTGCGATAGTCACCAGGTCGGCGGCCACCCCTACCCCAACCTTTTGGGTCGGCAATGTGCCGTTCTGAATGATGGCGGCAGGCACTTGTCCACGGCCCTGCGCTTCGTAAATGGCGGCGATTTCCGCGAGTTTGCTCATGCCCATGAGGATCACCACGGTGGTGTCTGCCTGGATGGCGAATTCGAGGTCGCGGCTCAGTTTACCGTCTTGGGTAGTGCCCGTGATCACCCAAAACCTTCGCTGACATTGCGGGCGGTTACGGAATTTTATTGACCCCGGGCACCGATATGGCGCTGCTGATGCCAGGTATTACTTCAGTGTCGATGCCGTATTGCTGCGCGGCGGCAATCTCTTCCTGGCCGCGGCCGAAAACAAAGGAGTCGCCCCCTTTCAGCCGAACCACGCTGCCATAGGTGAGTGCGTATTTCACGATCATACGGTTAATTTCCGCCTGGGTGTACACATGCATACCTGCGCGCTTGCCTACGAAGCGTTTCAGACAATTCTGCGGCGCGTGGTCCAGCAGTTCGTTGTTCGACAGGGCGTCGTACAGGATTACCCGAGCTTGTTGAATAGCTTTCAACCCTTTCACCGTGATCAGATCGGGATCGCCGGGGCCGGCGCCTACCAGTGTCACTTTCGGATGTAATGTTTGCATGATCGTGATTTTTTAAAATGGTGGTCTGATTAAGCATTGGCGGCGGCCGACTGGCGGGCAGTTCTGTATTGCTGCGCACGGTCGTAAAACGCTTTTGCTTGTTGTAAATATTGTTTGGCAAAGCTTTCGGTGGGCTCGTGTTGGTTAATTTGGAGCACCAGGGCGCGAAAAGTTCCTTCTACGGGGAACTTGCCGGTTTCCACGAAATGTTTGTCGAAATCGTTGATGATACCGTGCTGCGTGTTGCAGTTCACGTTTTCGTCCAGCAGAATGCTTTTAGCGGTCTGAATGAGGCAGGCGTAGGAATGATAGATGCCGTCTGCCCAGGCTTTATTGGCGAAGGCCTGTGTGGCCCAATCGAGCTTTTCTTCCGCTTCAAACAACAGGGTGGCGATCAGGTCGATCATGACACCGGCGCATTCGCCTACGCCGATGGCAGTGGAGAATGTTTCTGCCTGGCCCCAGTCGATGAAGTCGCCGTCGCTCAGCGCGGTGAGATCAGTGAGGGGCTTGAGCAGTTCATAAAAATACTTTTCGCCGTTGCGGTCATAATAATCGTTGAACAGCTCACCTTTCTGTGCATTGGCTTCATAGTCGTGCAGCAGTGTGCGCAACACATCCGGGCCTTTGCGGCTGGGCACTTTCAGTACTTTATCCGCCACGCGCCCGGCGCCGTCGCTCAGCACGCCACCGCCCAGGAGCACCTGGAGGGCGGGAAGCACCCGGCCGCCGCTTTTAAGAGAGGAGCCATGGAAGCCGATATGGGCAAGGCCATGTTGACCACAGGAGTTCATGCAACCGGAGATCTTTATTTTGATATCGTTGTTGTAGATCAGGTCGGGGAATTCGTCGCGGATCACGTCTTCCAGGGCTACGGCGATGCCGGTGGAACTGGAGATGCCGAGGTTGCAGGTATCTGTACCGGGGCATGCGGTGATGTCGGCCACTGAATCAAAACCCGCTTTGTGAAGGTCATGCGCTTCCAGGACGCTGAAGACATAAGGCAGGTGCTCCGGACGGATGAATTTCAGCAACAGGCCCTGGTTCACCGTTACACGAATGTCGTCCCCTACCACTGGTTCCAGCTTTTCGATGAGAGAGCGGGAGGTGGTGGAGCTGATGTTCCCCAACAGCACGCGGATGTAAGCGCCATAGAAACCTTTTTGCTTTTGCTCAAAGGTGTTGGTGCGTTTCCAGGCTTCGAAGGCCTTCTCGTCCTTGATGGTGAATGCGGGAAGCACGGGATCGGCTGCGGGCAGCTCTACTTCCGGGAAGGTCGTATAATCGATCGGGTAGGTCTTGGATTTGAGGGCTTTGTATTCCTCTTTGGCCAGGCGCTCGAATTCTTCGATACCGATTTTCTGGATGAGGAATTTGAGGCGCGCCTTGTGGCGGGAAGACCTTTCGCCATAGCGATCGAACACACGCAGGATGCTTTCTATATACGGCACGAGCTGATCGGCCTCCAGGAATTCGAAAGTCACTTTAGCCAGGTAGGGCTGGGCGCCAAGGCCGCCGCCTACAAGTATTTTAAAGCCGCGTACTTCTTTACCGTCCACAATGCGGATCTTGGGGATGGCGCCGAGGTCGTGCATAAAGGTAAGCGCGGTGTCTTTTACGCTGGAAGAAAACGCCATCTTGAACTTGCGGCCCATGTCCTGGCAGATGGGGTTGCGGAGGAAATACCGGAACGCAGCGTCCGCATAGGGCGTTACGTCGAAAGGCTCGTTAGGGTCGATGCCGGCCGTATCTGAAGCAGTGATGTTGCGAACCGTGTTCCCGCAGGCTTCGCGGATGGTAACATCATCGAGTTCCAGCTTGGACCACAGTTCAGGGGTACGATCCAGGGACACGAAGTGAATCTGGATATCCTGCCTGGTAGTCAGGTGCAGGTTGCCGGTGGAATATTCATCGGAGATATCGGAGATACGTTTCCATTGACGAAGGGTCATCTTACCGTACGGGAGCTTGATGCGAACCATCTGAACGCCTTGCTGCCTTTGTCCATAGACGCCACGTGCGAGGCGGAGCGAGCGGAATTTTTCGTCCGTCATTTTGCCTTCACGATAGAGCCTGATCTTCTGCTCCAGTTCAATGATGTCCTTTTCTACGATCGGATTTTCCAGTTCGGTTCTGAAACTTTGCATGATGAATGAGTTGCTCGTGATAAAATGGTATTCATAACATTGGAGGCGCGGTGCCTTAAAAACAAAAGCCCCTGAACATGGGAGGCTCCTTAGTATATTTCTGTAAACAGATGTTCCTATGTAAGCGCTCCGCTCTAGTCTGCCGGGTTATTACCCCAACAGAAGCCGCACATTTGCATCATCGCCCTATTTGTTATTTCATAACCCATATTCCTATAGAATTTGTAGAGTAATACAAAGGTAGCCGTCCACCCTCACAACGCAAAACTTTTTTTCATAAAAAGGCGGGGTGTTTTTAGATATTTTCTAACGGAGGGTGGGGCCGGCGGCGGTTCTCCGGGTCAGCTTCCGTTGCGTCGCACCCTTCCACGGCGGGATTGGGCCGATCGGCAGTATCCATCCACGGTAAGCCCCTGGTTATGGCCCATAACTATTATTTATCGGCTCCCGGCCTCCCGGACGCTGTATAACTGCAGTAACTATGGCAGCTTATTCCCAAAACCTTGTACCTTTGCGGCGCAAAAGACACATTTTCATGATCCAGACGGCGATTTTTGATATGGACGGCCTGCTTATCGACTCCGAGCCCTTGTGGGGCATCGCGATGCGCGAGGTTTTTTCTACCGTGGGCGTTTCCTTGTCCCCGGAGCTTACCCACCTTACTACGGGCCTCCGCACCCGCGAAGTGGTCAGCTACTGGCACAATTACTTCGGATGGAACTCCAAGAGCCCTGAGCAGGTGAGCGACGAGATCATAGAAAGCGTTACGGCCAAGATCCTCCGCAACGGCCAGGGCATGGAAGGACTGGGATATATCCTGGAGTTCTTCCGCTCCCGCAATTACCGCATCGGCCTGGCTTCCTCTTCCCCTAACAGCCTCATCCAATCCGTCCTGGATCATCTTAATATCCGCTCTTATTTCGACGCAGTTTCCTCTGCTGAGTTCGAGCCTTACGGGAAACCGCATCCGGCGGTCTACCTCGCCTGCGCCGAAGCCCTGAACACCCATCCGCTGAACTGCCTGGCTTTTGAAGACTCCGTTACCGGCATGATCGCCGCTAAAGCCGCCCGGATGAAGGTGGTGGTAGTACCGGAAGCCCACAAGCGCTCCGAACCGCGTTTTGTACTGGCAGACATGCAGCTCCCTCTCTCCTCTCCTTTGGCGAGGCGGAACTGGAAAAGTTATCTTCTTAAGTCATATTACCCACAACATACAAAAGGGCGCCCCTACCGGTGGCGCCCTTTTAACTGATATGCATAACCCTTAGAACCTGTAAGTCAGGTTGCCGGATAAGCGGCGGGGCATTTGTTTTCGATGGTCGTCCAACCGCCAAAGTATTCTTTATCAGCGATGTTATCCACTTTCAGGGCAACCCTGAAGGCTTTCCAGTGTAGAACGCGGAAGCGTTGAACACGGTGTAGGAAGGCAGTGTAAAGATACCGGTACGGGAGTCATTGGTAATGACATTCTCGCTGGCATAGTTACCACCCGCACCGAAACCAAGCCCTTTCAACACCCCGTTTTGGAGAGTGTAGCTCGCCCAGATGTTGGCCAGTGCTCAGGACCCGCGCTCACCGGACGGCGGCCTACCGTAAAAGCATTGGCTTTCACAAGTTTGCTGTTATTGTAACCGTAACCGAACACGATGTTCAGTCCGTCTACGGGCGAGGTGTTCAGGTCGGCTTCGATACCGCGGCTGCGCTGGGTGCCTTCCTGTACGTTGTAATTATAGGTTACGCCTTCTTTTACATAGGTTGCGGGAAGGCTCAGGTTGTTTACCTTCAGATCGTAGTAACTCAGGGTAAAGTTCAGGCGGTTCTTCAGTACGTTCAGTTTCACACCGCCTTCGTACTGGTTGGCCTGCTGCGGGTTGAAGTCACCATTCAGCTCAGGCAGCGGTTGTGTAACAGGCGCTACGTTCTTGAAACCGTTCATATAGTTCGCGAAAACGCTTACTTTGTCCTTAACCACCTGGTACACAAGGCCGAATTTCGGAGATACTGCCAGTTGCGTATAGTCGCCGGATCTTTTATTAGCAATAAAATCGAGCGTTCCTTTGCTGTCGAAATAATCCACACGAACGCTTGCCATAGCCAGGAACTTATCGGTAATGTTCAGTACGTCGGAAACATATGCGCTGTAGGTATATTGAGTTTGCTTGTTACGGGTGAAGCCGGTCGACAGTTTCCCAAGGCTTGCGTCTGCCGCTTCGCGGTTCAACTCGTAATAACGGGGATCATTCACATTCACGGAGCTTACGGAATCGAAACGGTTATAGGGAGAATTATCCGCTCTCGAAACCAGGCTGAGGAAATCGAGGCCGAATACCACGCGATTGCGCATGGAACCGATCTTAAAGTCTCCAATGAAATTCTGTTGGATGCCGGTCGCTTCAGTAGTCGAGTTTTGCGTATACACGAAACGGCTCAGCAGGGTATCATTCGGCTTGATAGCTCCTGATCCAGGAACATCACGTATTGATAATGGCCGTCGCTTTTACGGTGGCTGTAGGATACGTTGGTTTGAGAGGTCCATTTGCTGGACAATTTATAACGCGCCTGACCATAGAAGTTGTTAGTCGGGGTGCGGTAATTGATGTCGTTGCTGGTGAAGGAACGGTTAAAATCGATTCCCATTTCATCCGGCGTACGGTAGATCAGCTGGCGCGACCTGTTCAGGAACACCATCAGGGGTTAGTAGCTTTGCCATTATAGATCTCTGCATTCAGATCGATGGTCAGGCGGTCGTTCACGTTGAACGTAAAGCTGGGCGCTACGAACAGGGATTTACGGAAACCGGCGTCCTGGAAGGAATTCTCGTGGTGGTAGGCTGCATTCAGGCGGAAAAGGACTGACTTGTTGGCCGTCAGCGGAGTGTTGATATCCGCAGTTACGCGATGAAGGCCAAAGCTGCCACCGGTATAAGAAACCTCGCCGCCAAAGTGATCGTAAGGCTTCTTGGTTACAATATTGATAAGGCCGCCGAAAGAGATGAGGCTGCTTCCGAAGAGGGTGCCGGAGGGCCCTTTAATCGTTTCAATGTGCTCGATATTCGCCGGATCGATGGAGCCGTTTGAAATACCCGCAATGCCATTGATCATGGAAGGCTGAACGGCAAACCCGCGCATGGAGAAGTAACCGGCGCCATCGTTCGGGCGGCCTGTAGAACTCCACATACGGTTTACACCCGGGGTTGCGCAATGCATCGTCAAAGTTAGTCACCACCTGTTCTTTCATCAGCTCAAGGCCCACAGTGTTGTACACCTGCGGGTTCTCCAGGTTCTTGATGGGCAACCGGGCGATCTGGTCGCTTTCGCGCTTTCCTTTCAGCTGCGTACCTTTTACAATTACCTCGTTCAGCTGGGTATTTGACAATTCCAGATTGATATTAATTTCCGCCGTTTGATTAGCCTCAACGGTCACGGTTTGCTCTGCTGTTTCGAACCCTACGAGGGAAACCTGGAGGGTATATGTACCGGGTTGTACCCGGCGGATATTGAACTCACCCTTCTCATTGGTCATATCGCCGCGGTTCTTGCCTTTGAGCAGAACGGTCACCATTGGAGCCGGTTGCCCGTCGTTCGTCAGCACGACGCCCGTGATATTCCCGGGAGCAAGATCTTCGGCTTTCACCATACCGGCAAATCCGACCATCAGCATCAATACGTACAGTAATTGTTTCATTTTCAATGTTTAATAAAGCCAAAGTTCGTGGGATCAACGTTCCGGCACTACAAAAAGGCCCTTTGCGGGGAAACAAACGGGCCTTGCAACGGTATATTAATCCGCCGCAAAGGTCAGTCGGCGTGAGCCGGCTACTTTATCGAAAAGGGAATTTCATTTACGCAATCGGGAAAATTGAAAGTAGAAGGGATCAGGTATAATCAGGTTGATCTCAAACCCATTAATATTTCTTTATAATACTTTGATTATCAAATAAAATAATAGATAATACCGGCCAGTATCCCCGATATCAATATGAATAAGCACACAGCCCGGAAATTGTCAAAAGATTCATCGGTCACCTGGAACTCCCTCCAACGGCGTTTTCTCCCGGAAAACAACCACCGGATCGTACCTCCCGGCAGCATGATCAGCAGCCTGCCGAACAGGGTTTCAAAAACCAACCAAGTATTGTTTCGATAAGAAATTCCATATCAACGCTTTATCCAATAAGCGATACCGGCAGTTATACCAGCCAGTCCAACACAGCAGAATACCACCTTCACATTTCCCCACATTTCCTCCCTCGACAATAATTTCTTAAATGTTCGCCTTCCTCCGGAAAGCAACCATCGCAAAGTAGCCCCGGCAACCGGTAAAGTACCCACCCAGCCAGATCACGGGCAATAAAGTCGAGAAATTTCATATAGAAATATACATAAAAAGAAAGGCATCCCTTGCGGGACGCCCTTCACCATCTTAAAATGTATATGGCTGGTCTTTATTTATTCCACCAAACTTTGGTTGCCAGGTTATCTCCACCTTGTGCCTGTAATGCCGCACGGTAGTTGTCCAGGTTTACCGCCTGCTCTTTCTGCGGATAATATAGCCGTGCAGGGATTGCCGTCCCGACCAGCGGCGTGAACTTATCAGCTCCTGCTTCCGTGCTGGGCACGTCTGGCCATACCACGTCTCCTGGTTTAATCAGCCAGGTCGGGTAGCCTGTCCGCCGAATCTCTGACCACGCTTCAATACCCTGCATATAAAGCGCCAGGTACTTCTGCGACAAAACATTCGCCTGATTAGCCGCGGGCAAGGCATTCACGTAAGTGTCTGCTGCAGCGCCTGAAATACCCCATTTTTCCAGGGAAGCACGGACGCCGGCAATATAATCCGCCTGCGTCCAGCCGCGTGCTTCACTCAGCAGGAAATTCACTTCCGCCAGCTCGATCAATACTTCGGCATAGTCTGCGGCATTTACCACCGTACCCGGCAAGCTGATATCTTCCGCTTTCAGGATGCTGGCCACTGACGGCAACAGCCCATAAGGCTGACCGCGGTATTCCCTTTATTGTTCACCCGGGCATAAACCGGAAGGCGCGGGTCCGCGGTCGTGAAGGGCCCTACCTCCCCCTGCAGCACATCGATCAGGATATGCGACACGGAAAAGTCTCGGCGGTTCTCCGTCACGGTTGCGCGATATAATGGCGCCTCATTCGGAGATTTGGCTTCATATTTCAATACCGCGTTTTCCGAATTAGCGGAAATCAATCCCCGCGATCGCCTCCTGGATATGCGTGTCGGCCAGCTGCGGCTGCTTGGCGCGGATACGGACCGCCACCCGGAGGCGCAGGGAATTCGCGAACTTCTTCCACAGGGCGGTATTGCCTTTATAAATGCCGTCATACGCCTGGAATGTATTGGTCGCTGTCAGCTGTGCCGCGGCTCCCTTCAGTTCTTTCAGGATATCGGCATATATCTTTTCTTGCGAAGCATATTTCGGTTTGAGTATTTCCGGGTTGACCTTCAGGGCCTGGAAATCAGGATCGGAATTGCCGTAAGAGTTATACGGAATATCACCAAATACATCCGTCAGCGACAGGAATGCCCAGGACTTCAATATCCTAACAATAGCAATTTGATTCTCGTTGGGGCCTACCGTACCTGCCACGCGGACTTTCGTCAGTGGGTCGGTATTGAGCCTGATGATCTGCTCCAGGTTGTTGAGCGCTTTATATGTGCCATCCCAGATAGCGTCGGCGTTGGTACGGCCAATGTCGTAACGCGACTCGTTTGTGTATTGGTTTTGTGACAGATACTGTGCGAACAGCATGCTGCCCCGGAAGTTTGCGGCTGATCCGCGCAAGGCGTCTACCAGCTGCTTTTGTGCAGTAGAAATAATGGTGGTCGTGGGCACATCGGCCGGACGATTGGGATCGGTATTGATATCCCTGAACTTATCGTCGCTGCAGGCTGCCAGCAATAGACCGGCCAGCGCTGCGAATGTATATTTCAGAAAAGTAAGTTGCTTCATGTTCATGTCGGTTTATCAGAATTTCACCTGTACGTTTACACCAAATGTGGCCGGAACGGGATGTTCCCCCTTCAATGCCCTGGATGTTACCACTGCTGCTGGTCAGCTCGGGATCCACGCTGCGGTTCTGCTGGTAGATGTTCCAGAGGTTGCGGCCGTAGGCGGATACGCGCAGCTGCTGCACGGTTTTATTATTGAACGGAATGGTATAACCGGCTGTGATCTCCCGCAATTTCACATAAGTAGCGTCGAAGATGCTTTGTGTGGTAGGACCATTGGAATAACCCAGCGCCCAGTTCTGCGCAGAGATACGGGTGGTATTTGCTTTTGTGTTGGAAACGGTGTAGCTGCCATCAGCGTTGAACACCACGTTACCGGTCACCCCTTCGAGCAGGAGACCATTCTCACGAATACCGTTTTCAGCTGTGTGTTTCAGCACACCGGTCTGGGTGCCTACGCTGTAAGTCTGCGAGAACACTTTGCCGCCCACGCGCCCGTCGATCAGAAACCTGCATCAAACCGCTTGTAGGTAAAATGCTGCCCGATACCGAATTGCCAGTCGGGCAGTACGCTGCCGAGGGGCGCATTTGTTCCGTACGCAGGTAAGCGCCATTGGAACCGATCACTTTATTGCCTTCCGCATCGTACACGAAATCATATCCGCGCAGTTGTCCGAAAGACTCGCCTTCTACCGCTACCAACGCAATCAGGCTGTTGGCGTCGTTAATGGGGAAGCTGGTTACGCCCTCGGTCAGTTGCACCACCTTGTTGCGGTTGGCAGACCAGTTGAGGCTCACATCCCAGTTAAAATCTTTCGTTGATACCGGAACACCGGTCAGCGTTACTTCCAGGCCTTTGTTATTGATTTTGCCTGCGTTGATGAATTTGCTGTCATATCCAAAGGCGGTGGACGTGGGGATATTGATGATCTGGTTACGGCTGTCGTTGGTGTAAGCCGTTACGTCCAGGCCAAGCCTGTTCTTCAGGATCCGGAAGCTGACGCCGGCTTCCAGGGAAGAAGTGATTTCCGGTTTGAGGCGGCTGTTAGCCAGTACGGCCGGCAGTTTATAACCGGGGTTCCCGTTGAAAGACTGCACGGCTTCATACACCTGTTGCAGCTGGTAGGGATCGGTATCGTTACCCACCTGCGCCCAGCTCAGCCTGACTTTCAGCAAATCAAGCCAGGAAGCGCTCTTCAGACCGTTCAGTTCGCTCACGATGAAGCTGGAAGAAACGGAAGGATACGCGAAGGAGTTCTTGTCGAGCGGCAGCGTGGAGCTCCAGTCGTTTCTCAGCGTACCGTCAAGGAACAGCAGGTTCTTATACCCGAGCGAAACACTCCCGAACAGTGAATAGATACTTTTCTGATAGCGGTTAGATTCGTTGAGGACGCTGTTCGCATTCTTCAGGTTGTAGTACAATGGGATGATCAGGCCGCCCTGTGTGGTGGCGTTTGAGATCGTCCGCTTTTGGTTCATGATGTTACCGCCTGCGTATGCAGTCAATGAAAGGTCATTCCAGCGCTTGTTCGCATTGGCGAGGAATTCGTAGTTGAACTCGCTGAATTTATTGTTGTACTCGATGTAGTTGCTTTGCGAACGGGAATAGACGGCGATGCGGTCCTGGTAATCATACCCATACAGGTCAGCGTTAACTTTGGAGCTCAGCTGCAACCAGCTGTTGACTTCATAGTTAAGGCCGATGTTGCCGTAGAAGCGGTCGCGGTTTTCTTCGAGATAGCTTTCGTTGGCCGACCAGAAGGGGTTGTCGATGTACTTGGTGGCGCGCCCTGCCGTCGTGTTTTCCCAGCTGTTACGGTTCCAGGCGCGGGTGTGCCGTCTGCGCGTTTGTATTCGCTGAGCTTATCGTAATCCACCTGTACCTGTCCCCACTGGAATGCTTCCAGCATGATGCCGCGGTTGGTGGCGCCGGTCCAGGGTCTGCCGGTGCTTTGGTTCTTGATATAATTGAAATTGCCGGTGGCTACAAATTTCCCGAAGCGGTTGGAGCCGGAAAAGTTCAGCGAGTTACGGTGCAGCTTGGAATTCGGGGTGGTGCCACGAACGATCTTGTTGGTATAAGACAAACGGAAAGTCTGATTCTCGTTACCGCCGCTGACAGATACGTTGTTGGTGGTAGCCAGGCCGGTGCGGAAGAAGTCGGTCGCGTCATGTTTGGGATACACCCAGGGTTGGGGATTGAGGTAGTCATCGGCAAATTCCGGGTCCAGGTTATACCAATGGAGCACGGGGTACCGTCGAGTTTGGGGCCCCAGCTTTCATCCATGCCGTAATCTACGAGGTTATAGGTTTTGCCGTTGATATTAGCCGTTTGAAAGCTATTGGCTTTACCTCCACCGTACCGGTGCTGGCGTTCGGGAAGGCGGACCACGCGTTCCAGTTCCAGACCGGAGTTGATGGCCACGTCGAGCCCTTTGCCCGCGCGTCCTTTTTAGTGGTGATAACGATTACGCCATTGGCCGCCCGGGTACCGTAGAGCGCCGCAGCAGCGGGACCTTTCAACACGTTTACGGATTCGATATCGTCCGGGTTGAGGTCTTGTATGGTGTTACCTACATCTTTACCGGCAGAGCCCTGCGCGGTGGAGCGGGTGTTGAGATCGGCATTATCGATGGTGATACCGTCGATCACGAACAGCGGCTGGTTGTTTCCGGAGATTGAGTTGATGCCCCTGAGCAGGACGCGGTTAGAACCGCCCATGTTACCGCCTACGGAGATCACCTGCAGGCCGGCAACTTTACCGGAGAGGGCGCCGAGGGCGTTGGTGGGCCGCGTTTGAAGTTCGGCGCTCTTCACTTCCTGGACAGAATAACCGAGCGCTTTTTTGGCGCGGGAAATACCAAGCGCCGTTACCACCACTTCCTGCAATTGCTTGTCGGAGGAATGAAGGACAGCATTGATGACATCCTGGCCATTGATGGGCAGCACGAGCGTTTCCATGCCAATGAGGCGAAAAGAAACGGCGGTGGCCGTGTCAGGGATGGCGGCGAGGCTCCAGGAGCCGTCGGCCGAGGAAATGGTACCGGTGGAAGTGCCTGCAATGAAAACGGTTACGCCGGGGAGTGGTTGGCCATCACCGGAGCTGACTTTACCGGAGATCTTCCTGCTTTGTGCAAATGTAGTTAGGTTCAGCAGCAGCATAAGCAGGGTAAGCTTGTACAGATTCGACATTGTGTTACCCTATTAATTTTATAGACTAAATAGGATGCGAAGGTATAGGATGTGTTAAGGAAAACCTAATAAATTTTGGTTATAGGGGATATAGATAAGTTAAAATGGCTGTCTGCAAAGCATTTCAGGCTATCAAATTAATGTTGCCCCACGTTTTGTGCAATGCCGGGATGAACCCCGGATAAAAATTCATGCATGAATTTATCAAGTAGTGATGTTATTTGAAATGTCATTTACCTACATGCACAGGAATCCAACTAAAATAGTGTTCGCTCAATATTCCCCTTTGTTCGAGGTTATTGCCGGTAGGTTTTAAGCAGGTCAACTGTCATGCTTCAGTCATGGAAATGGTAGGAAACAGTAAGCTTCCGGATGAGATAAACCGCATATAAGCCGCCTATAAGCCGTATATAAGCCGCATATAAACCGCCCTAATTTAAGGGGCGGCTTATATGCGGTTTAAAGGCGGTTTAAGTAAGTGTTATATACGGCTTATCCTATCCTGCGGCTCAAGTCGGGGATGCCTGGCCCTGGTTGGTTACATGCACTGGCCATGTGGCGGCCGGGGGCGGCCGTGAGCGGATGGAAAGATGGAGGAGGTGGGGAGGAAAGGGCCGGGATGTGGGATGGCTGGCGGAGGGGCATAAAAAAATCCCCGGGCTTGCGCCAGGGGACTTTTATTTTACGAGAACAATACTACTACTCGGCTTTCTTTTCTTCGCCGCCTTCGGATTGTTTCAGTTTTCTCTGAGTTCGGCCAGCGCGCCCAGGTCGCCCAGGGTGGCTTTTTCTACCTTAGACTGGATGTTTTTCACAGTCTTGCGGGTTTTCTCAGCGTCAGCACGTTTTCTTTGATGACAGCATCTTTTCGTCGGCTTTCGCTTGTTCCCAAACCTTGGTATGAGAAACCAGGATGCGTTTTTCGTTGCGATCGAATTCGATGATCTGGAATTCTTTCACGTCTTCAACAGCGATCGGTTTTTCATCTTCGGTGCGCAGGTGACGGGCGGGAGCGTAAGCTTCCAGGCCGTATTGCAGCTGCACGGTAGCGCCTTTGTCGTCTTTCTTCACAACGGTGCCTTCGTGTACGGAACCGATGGGGAAGATAGTTTCGAAGGTGTTCCAGGATCTTCTTCGATCTGTTTGTGACCGAGGGAGAGTTTGCGGTTGTCTTTGTCGATACCGAGGATTACTACTTCGATCTCGTTGCCCACTTTCGTGTACTCGGAGGGGTGGTTGAAGCGTTTGATCCAGCTGAGGTCGGAGATGTGGATCATACCGCCGATGCCGGTTTCCAGTTCAACGAACACGCCGTAAGGAGTGATGTTTTTCACGATGCCTTTGTGACGGCTGTCGAGCGGGAATTTGGTTTCGATGGTAGACCAGGGATCTTCGGTCAGTTGTTTGATGGACAGGGACATCTTACGCTCATCTTTGCTGAGGGTAACCACCACTGCTTCGTATTCTTCGCCGAGTTTGAAGAATTCTTTCGCGTTGATGGGGTAGAAGCCCAGGAGATTTCGGATACGTGAACCAGGCCTTCCACACCGGGGAGGATTTCCAGGAACGCGCCGTAATCTTCGATGTTTACTACTTTGCCTTTTACTTTCGCTCCTTCGGAGATGGTAGCGGGCAAAGTATCCCACGGATGGGGGTCAGTTGTTTGTAACCCAGGGAGATACGTTTCTTCTCGTCGTCGAAGTCGAGAACAACCACGTTGATCTTCTGGTCCATCTGCAGCACTTCGCTCGGATGGCTGATGCGGCCCCAGCTGATATCGGTGATATACAGCAGACCGTCCAGACCGCCCAGATCGATGAAGGCGCCGAAGTCGGTGATATTTTTGATGGTACCTTCCAGCACCTGGCCTTTCTCCAGTTTGCTGATGATGTCCACACGTTGCTGCTCGATATCGGATTCGATGAGCGCTTTGTGAGAAACCACTGCGTTGCGGATAGCCTCGTTCACTTTCACCACCTTGAATTCCATGGTTTTGCCCACGAACTGGTCGTAATCGGTAACGGGTTTCACGTCGATCTGAGAACCCGGCAGGAACGTTTCCATGCCGTAAACGTCCACGATCAGGCCGCCTTTGGTTTTGGAGGTAACGGTACCGGTAACAACTTCGCCGGTTTTGTACACTTCCACGATGCGTTCCCATGCACGCTGCATGCGAGCTTGTTTACGGCTCAGGTGCAGGTTGCCGTCGCGGTCTTCTTTCTCAACTACCAGTACTTCCACTTCGTCGCCGATTTTGAGGCCGGGGAGGTCACGGAATTCGTTGAAGGAGATCAGGCCGTCGGATTTGAAGCCGATGTTGATCACCACGTCGGTTTTGGTCATACCCACGATGGTACCCATCAGCAGGCTGTTCTCTTCGAACACCTTGAAGGTGCCGTCGTAAGTTGCGTCGTACTTCGCTTTCTCCTCAGCGGTGTAGGAAGTAACGTTGCGCTTGTCCACGCTCCAGTCGAAATCATCGTGAGCGGTCTCTACTGCAACAGGAGCATTTTTTGTCGCTGTTTCTGCCGCGGCCGGAGCCACAGGAGCCTGTTGTTCAGCGTTTTGTTCGTTAGTAATGTTGTTTTCTTCCAAAATATAAAGTTTTAAGGGTGCAAAGATACGATTAATCTCCCTTGAAGACAACTTTATTTAGTAAAATCTGTTACTGATAATGAACCATTTATGTATCTCCGCCGCTTTTATCCGTTTTCCGCCCGGTTATGGAAAAATGGCTGTGGGAAAGGGCGGCGAGCATTTTTTTCCTTAATTTTCCGGTATGAACGGATCTACATTCAAAGCGGACATCAAGTACTGGCTCAGACAGGAAAACACGGTTAACCACCTGATGATCATTAACATAGCCGTATTCCTCATCGTGGGGATCCTCCGGCTCCTCGGCACCGTACAGGTCCCGTTTGCCGCCACCGCGTGGAATTTCCTCGTCGATAACCTCGTCCTCCATGTAGACCGCTCCTTCATCTTCAAACCCTGGGGCTTTTCACCTATATGTTTTTCCATATACAGGTGCTGCACATCCTTTTCAATATGCTGACACTTTTCTGGTTCGGCAATTTCTTCCGTGCCGAACTGGGCAACCGCCGCGTGCTTCCCATGTACCTTCTGGCCGGCATCTTCGGCGCCGCCATGTACATCCTTTTCTATTGGCTCCTTCCCCAGAACAATTACCTTGGCGGCCCTCTCCTGGCGCCTCCGCAGCTTCAATGGCCTTCCTCATCGCCAGCGCCACCCTCATGCCCAACCTCGAGATCAGCATCCTGGTAGCCCATATCCGCCTCAAATGGATGGCTGTCGCCGTCCTCATCATCAACCTCATATCCATCCCCGACGGTAACGCAGGCGGTATCCTCGCCCACTTCGGCGGCGCCCTCTTCGGATTTGGCTACGTCCGTATCCTCAAAAACACCGGGTACGATCTCTGCGCCCCCTCATGAAACTCTTCGACGGCATCAACAACCTCTTCACCCGCAATAAAACCACCACCCGCTCCTTCAAGCCCAAAAAATCCCCCTCCGCGTGGTCCGCAATACCACAGACGCCTCCCATGCATCCCGGCTCGACCAACTGCTCGATAAGATCTCCGAAAAAGGCTACAACAGCCTCACTTCAGAAGAGAAACAATGGCTCCGGCAGTATAGCAACGAGAAATAATACCTTAACAATCCTCTTAACATCCGATTAACCGACCGATCTCGGGAGATACGTACATTGGTTATGTAAATCCCGTTCCATGTCCGCCCAGACCATTGTCCGTTCGGCCGGCAAAAGATTTCGTCCATCGTTAAAACGGGGACCAGGAGCCTGCACGAAGAATCCGCCATCCAAAGCGTCATCCTCGTGAACAGCCTCAGCCTTGCGCTCAGTGCACTCGTGCTGATCATAGGCCCCGTCTTTTACCTGCTGACCGGCAACCCCTTCATCATTTTTTCCTGCCATGGCGGAATGCCTCATCGCCGCCTACGCCCTGTATTTGAACCGCACCGTCCATCATACCGCCGCCGCACTCGTCACCTTCCTTAACCAATGCTCAGCCGTACTTTACTTCGGCCTCGCCCTCGGCGACGTCCTCCTCCTGCAGCTCATGGTCGTATTCCTCATTGCCGTCACCTTTCTCATCTTCCATAAACCCGTATCCGCCGCTTCTGTCTCCTTACCGCCATCTCTGTGCTGGTGGCGCTCGAAGCAGGGCACTTCCTTCATTTCGGTCAGTTCATCTTCCTCGATGAACAGACCGCCTTCATCTTCCGCTGGTGCTCCATGGCCGGGATGCTATTGCTCATCGTGCTCACCGGCAGGCATTACGTCCGCAGCAGCGACTTCCGCCGCATCTTCCTCTACCAGGTCACCCACGAGCTCCGCACGCCGCTAAACGCCGTGATGCTCGCCGGCCAACTCATCAAACGGGAGCTGACCTTCAAACCCGATACCCGGCGCATCGCCGCGCTGACAGACCACCTACTCGCCGCAGGCAACAGTGCAGACAATATCCTCGGCAACGTGCTGCAGCTGGCCAGAAACGAATCCGGCCGGCACGATGAGTCTAACGCCTGTTCCGTAGAAGTGAAGCCCTTCTTCTCGAAGATCGCGGAACTACATGGCGTAGTGGCACAGTATAGCGGCGTTTCGCTGAATTTTAATATGGAAGATATGCCGCCGTTCATTTCCGCCGACCCTTCCAAACTACATATCATCATCACCAACCTCCTCTCCCACGCCATCCAGTTCGCCGACCGGAATACCGAAGTGAACATACTGATCCGGCGCACGACAGGCACCCGCTGGGAAATCCGCGTCAGTAACGCCGGACAAGGCATCCCCGAAGATCAGTTGGAAAATGTGTTCGAGCCATTCGTGACAACAGGCAACCTGCAGGTGGAAGGTACCGGCCTGGGGCTTTTCATCACCCGTGCAAAAACACTATCTATGGGCGGGCGCATAGACGTGGAAAGCCATCCGGGCGAGCGCACCACTTTCATCGTGTCGCTCCCCTCATTGAATCTGAGCCGGGACCAACGCCCGACCTGGTACCTGAGATATCCTCCACGCCCGGCCTGTTGAACCTAAACGTCCTGATCGCGGACGACAACGATATGAATAATCTCCTCCTCGCCAAATTCCTCAGGCGGATGGGCTGCCGTGTTTCCATGGCCGTCAACGGACAGGAAGCATACCAACAAGCCGAGCGCACCCCGTTCGACGTTATGATTCTCGACTACCACATGCCCGTCATGAACGGGAAAGAAGTATTGGTGAAAGTACGCGGGAAGCCAGCATGAAACACATTCCTGTTATAATGGCCACCGCAGATGCCTTCCCTTCCACCCGCGAGTTGCTGATGAACGCCGGCGCTACCGGCTTCCTCCAGAAGCCGATCAGTTTCAGCATGCTCCAGGAAGCCCTCTCTCTTTGCGTAAAATAAAAGGTCCCGGAGAACCGGGACCATGTTTCAGATCATTTATCAGTAAACGTAAAATCCTTCTTGAATTGGTGAACCGGTAGTGCGAGCAGATGAAATCCCCTGCCATGGGCAGAGAAATCAGTCAGGGTAAATAACTTATCATACTAGCGGGCGGTAACAATAAAAGCCCCGGAAAGATACATCCCCCATCCCGCCATCATACCCGCTGGCAGATAAAAGACGGCGATGGGAGAAACGCCGGGAGCTTCGCACAGGAATTGTCTGGCGACCGTCACCCCGCCGGCGGAATTCCAACGGTGAAATACCTATCTTTGCCTATCGACAAGCCATGAAAACATTCAACGTACCTATCATATACCGCAGTCCGCTGATCTCCGCCATCAAACAGCAAAGGAAGCAGCAAGACCGCATGAAGAAAGACTTTACGCCCACCCGGCTGGAATTCGGACCGCTGACGATCCTGCTTGCCCGCCACTTCGGGTTCTGCTACGGCGTAGAGAACGCCATCGAGATCGCTTTCCGCACCGTGGAAGAGAACGAAGGAAAGCGGATTTTCCTGCTGAGCGAAATGATACACAATCCCCAGGTCAACAGCGACCTGCTCTCCCGCGGGGTAAAATTCCTCATGGACACTTCCGGCAAGCAACTCATCCCCTGGAATCCCTGCATTCGGACGATATCGTTATCATCCCCGCTTTCGGCACCACGCTGGAGATCGAATCCCGGCTGGAATCCCTCGGCATCGCGCCGCTGAAATACAATACCACCTGTCCATTCGTGGAGCGCGTATGGAATAAGGCCGAACAGATCGGCCAGAAGGATTACACGGTGATCGTGCACGGCAAACCGAAACACGAAGAAACCCGCGCCACGTTCTCCCATAGCCGCTCACATACCCCTACCATCGTGGTAAAGGACATGGAACAAACGCACCGCCTCGCAGAATTCATCCGCGGCACGGCGCCGGCAGATCAATTCTACGAAGAGTTTAAAGGGCAATTCAGCGAAGGGTTCGACGTTACCCGGCACCTCCAGCGCGTAGGAGTCGTGAACCAGACCACCATGCTCGCTTCCGAAACCCAGGCGATCGCTGACTATGTGCGCCAGGCCATCCAGGAGCACTACCAGCTGCCGGACGAACGGATCTCCGAGCGCTTCGCCGACACGCGCGACACGCTCTGTTATGCCACCAACGATAACCAGACGGCCGTAACCGGTATGCTCTCCGAGCACGCCGATCTCGCCATCGTGGTAGGCGGTTATAATAGTTCCAACACCTCGCACCTCGTAGAGCTCTGCGAAGTTCAACTCCCCACCTACTTTATTTCTTCCGAAGAAAAACTCCTTTCACAGCACGAGCTCCTGCATTACGACTTCCATCACCACGAAGAGCTCCGCAGCACCGGCTACCTGCCCGAAAAAGAAAAGATAACCCTGTTGCTGACAAGCGGCGCCTCCTGTCCGGACGCCATCGTGGAAGGCGTCATCCGCAAGCTGGCGGGTTTCTATGGATTGGAGCACCTGGTCGATGAAACCGCGGCTGCATGGTCGTGATAGACAACTTGCCTGACTAAGAAAACATCCAGATATGAAAAAGCACCGCTGAACGGTGCTTTTTTTCTTTGGGGTAATCAAACGCTAGTAATGCAGAGAAAATAAATTTGGGGTCGCTTAACAAACACGGTGATAATGCAGTACAAAAGTACTATCACTGCAAACGCCCGCAACCGGGAATTAATATCCGGTATCGAATGCCGCATAACTGGCGGCGGAAATGTGAAATTTGGAATCTGAAGTGGCGTTAGAAGTGCATGGCCTTGCGCAGGAACTCGGCTTTGCGTCTGCGGGACACTTCCACCTGCGTGCCGTCGCTCATCAGCGCGAAGCCGCCCTCGCCCTGGATATAGCTATCCATTTGCTGGAGGTTGATAAGATGGGAATTGTGAACGCGGAAGAAATCCACGTCTGTCAGCAGCTCTTCAAATTCTTTGAGTGGTTTGGAAACGAGGAGCTGCTTGCGGTCGGTAAAGAATATTTTCGTGTAGTTGCCGGTGGATTCACAGCGCACGATCTGCTGGACGGGCATAAACACAAGTCCGTTGATGGTCGGTAGCGCTATCTTCTTATTTGTTTGCTGGAGGGTTTTCATGTTCTGCAGGAACATTTCCAGCGGGGCCATCCCTGGTTCCGGCCGGTTCTGCCGGCGTTCGTGGAACTTGCGCAGGGCATCCTGCAGCTCCTGGATGCTGAAGGGTTTGAGAAGATAATCGAGCGCATTGAACTTGATAGCTTTGAGGGCGTATTGTTCGTATGCGGTGGTAAAGATCACGTCGAAGGGTATGCGGTCGTATTGTTTGAGGAGCTCGAACCCGTTTTGATGGGGCATTTCCACATCGAGGAAAACGAGGTCGGGGCGCATTTCGTCAATGATATTGCGTGCTTCCTGGACGCTTTTTACGCCGGCCAGCACCGTTACGTCCGGACATTTCTTGCTCAGCATCGTCTGCAATGCCTCGATGCAATGCTGCTCGTCGTCTACAATGATGGTTCTGATTTCGCTCATGTAGGAATGTTTATGCTGTTAGAATAAAAATTCCGCGGGCAGTACGATGCGTACTTTCGTGCCTGCGGCCTCGCCCTCCGGCCCGTGCAGATCGGTGATCTCCACATTGGCGTCTTTCGTGTTATTGATCTTCCGGATCAGCGCGATGCGCCCTTCGGTTACTTTCATGCCCATGGAATTATGCAGGCGGTCTTTCTTCTCCCGGATCTCCATCGCCAGCTTCCGCCCGATCCCGTTATCCGTTACCGTCACTTCCAGGATCCGCCCTTTCAGCCCTACTTCAATATCCAGCCTGCCTTTTTCCTTCCTGTGCACCAACCCATGCCAGATAGCGTTCTCCACATACGGCTGGATGATCATGGGCGGGATGAGGACCTCTTCTTCGTTGATCTCATCGTCCACGAAAATATGATAATCGAACATATGGTTGCAGCGCAGGGCCTCCAGATCCAGGTACAGGCGCAAAGAATCCAGTTCCTTATTGAGCGGGATAAAGGTATGCTGGCTGTTATCGAGGATCATCCGCATCAGCTTCGAGAACTTGGTGAGGTATTCTGAAGCTTCTTCCTGGTTGTTGCTCCAGATGTAGCGGTGGATGGAATTCAGGGAATTAAAGATGAAGTGCGGGTTCATCTGCGAGCGGAGCGACCGCAGCTCCAGTTGAAGCGTTTGCCGGTTGGCCTGCAGGTTACGGTGGCGGATATAGAAGAACCCTCCCACGATGAGCATAAAGAAATCCCGCCAGCGCGATCACCAGGGCCAGGTTGCGCCGGATGCGGAGCTGGTTGATCTCCTGATCCTGCTGCAGCTCCTTGATCCTGTTATCTTTCTGGTGCACTTCATGGAGCGCCTTCATCTGTGCGAATTCGGTGCTGGTACGCTCTTCCAGGATGCTGTCCTTATATTGGAGGAAAGCTGCGTGTTATCGAGAGATTTGGCGAACTCGCCGGCTCTTTTGTAGTTGTCGGCCATGGCTTTGTAGGCTTCCTGCAGCACGTAGTTGAAGGTCCACTGGTGACCGAGGTCCAGCGCTTGCTGGATATACGTTCGGGCTTCGGGAGTTTGCCTTCGTCGTTGAGAAGCCGGCCGATCGAGAGGTAATTCTCTGCCAGGTGCACCTTGTCCTCCACCTGCTCGTTGGCTTCGAGGGCTTTCTGGAGGTAGACCATGGCGGCTGCGTTGTTGCCCTTTTTCTGGTACGCCGTGCCGAGGCAGGTGTAACAGATGGCCATGCCGGTATGGTTATTCAGTTGCTGGTTAACGGCCAGGGAGCGGTCGTAGTAATCGATCGCGCGGTCGAGCTGGTTGAGCCCTTCATAGGCATACCCCAGGTTACCCAGGTTAATGGCCACGCCAAGGGGTTGTTGCTTTTTCTTCCAGTTCCAGGGCGCGGGTAAATTCCCGGATAGCAGCGTCGTATTTGGCGTCGGAGAGGTAGATATTGCCGATGGAGTTGATGGCGACGGTGAGGAACGTGTCTCATTGATCCTTTCGGCGATCTTCAGGGCTTCAAAGTGGTGATCGAAGGCTTTTTCGAGCATCTCCCTGCGGCGGTAATCCACCCCTACGTTATTATAAGAAGTGGCGATAAGGCGGTCGTTTTTGCTCTCGATGGCGGCTTTGAGCGCTTTTTCGTGGAATTCGGTGGCCAGGATGTACTGCGAACGGTTGCGGCGGGCGGTTCCGATCATTGTATGCTTCCGCCAGTCCTTTCTGGTAGCGGAGGCGCTGGGAGAGGGCGAGGGCTTCCTGGAGGAAGGGATTGTCTCTGCCTCCCTTGTCGAAATACCGGTACATGGACCTTGATTTGGCCATGTAGGCGTTGACTTTGGCTGTATCATCGGGCAGGGCGCGGACGGAGTCCAGGGTGCGGAATACCCGCACGGAATCCTGCGCCGAAGCGCAAACCATGAGGAATAACTGCACTGATAGCAGGAAGATGGACCTTTTGAGAAACATGCTTAATGGAGCAAACAGCCTCCACAAGTTAAAATTTAATTGCGATATCTGGCATCCGGCAGAAAAAGCGAAGGGGCGAAAGAATTCGCCCCTTTCCTATTAACCGAATACACCTACTGAAAATATGAATCGGGGCGGATACGCCGCCGGTCCACATTGATTTTACATGCCTGCATGCCCGATGGGCATGGCGGCGTTGAATATATTTCAGAGTTCATTGTTATACGGTTAATAGTTTGGTCTTTAACTGGATGCAGTCCGGATATGGCTCAAAGCCTTTGGACGATCACAAAAACCGCTGATTGCTGCGATGGCAGGTTGCCGGCAGCGCCTAACGCGTCCGGGAACAGGTGTCAACAGGTTGACAGGCAACAAAGTAGCAGGTTTTTTCCCAGGAATAAGTCACAGGTCAATATCGGGGCGGCATGCATTACACACGTTTCCTTTTCAAAGGAAAATAACGCCAAGACCAATAAATAATGCAGGAATTTCGGAGGATGAGGCTAATAAGGTATAGTTTCTCCCCTAAAGGTAATAACGTTTTTTTGATATACAAAAAAATCAGGACGAATGTGCCATGATTGCGTCTTCCACCCATTGGGTCACCAGGTCGAGCTGCTCGTCCATGGTCAGGTTGCTGTTATCGAGGATTATAGCGTCGTCCGCTTTGCGGAGGGGACTAACGGCGCGGTTGGAGTCGATATAATCGCGGAGCTCGAGGTTTTCTTTTACTTCGTGGAGTGAGATATTGGGGTTCTTGGCATACAGCTCTTTAAAGCGGCGCTGTACCCGAACGGCAGGGTCTGCGGTCATGAAGATCTTCAGCTCCGCATGGGGAACACCACGGTTCCGATGTCTCTCCCATCCATCACGATCCCCTGGCCTTCGCCCATTTTCTGCTGCTGCGCCACGGCGAAGTCACGCACTTCCTTAACGGCCGCTACCTCGCTAACTTTCTCGGCTACCACCATCTCCCGGATCATGGGCTCCACGTTCTCCTCATTGAGGTACATATCGCTCTGGCCGGTCAGCTGGTTGTAAACGAATTCGAGATGGATGCTGTCGAGCGCGGTCTTTACCTGGTAGGTATCGGCCCAGTCTACGCGTTGTTGAATGAAATACAGGGTGATCGCGCGGTACATGGCCCCGCTGTCGATATACAGATAATTCAGCTTCGCAGCCAATTGCTTGGCCAGGTGCTTTTCCCGCAGGAAGAATATCCGTCTATCGTGATGATGATCTTTTTCAAAGCCCGGTATTTTAATAAAGCCTGTGTGCAGCGTTCAGACACTGCAAAGTTGGGGCAATTCCGGGAATTTACAAAGGATTTTGTCACTTCCGCTCCAGCACCACGATCTTGAACGTGCGCACCAGTTTACCCGTTGCGCGATCGTAGAAGACGAGCACATAAGTCCCTTTCGCCAGGTCGTTCACGTATATCGTCCGCTCTCCTTCTATGCTGTATTGGTTCATGACCTGCCCTATGCTGCTCACGATCTGCATCAGGAGGTTCGACTGCACGCCCCGCACCCTTACCTGGAAGTCGCCGAAGCTGGGGTTGGGGAACACTTCGAGCCGGAGATAAGGCGGTACTTCCCGGATCTCGGTGACGCTTTCCCTGCCGTTGCGCGCCACGGCGCGGATGCGGTAGTAGCTCCAGCCGTCGTGCCCATTGGGGTCCACGTACCGGTAGTCCAGCCGTGTGGCCGTATTACCGTTGGGCGCCATGGTAAACACCTCGCCTACTTTTACGAAGCCGGTATCCTTATCCAGCCGCCGCTCGATGATGAACTTCTCGTTATTCTGTTCCCGGGCCACCGACCACTCCAGCTGCACGAGCGACTCGTTGATGCGGTAGGCGTTGAATACGATAAATACGGCCGGGGCGTAAGGGCCGTACAATATGGATGCTTTGGTGAAATACTCGTTGTTGCGGATGCCGTTGTTGAAGCGCCGCACGTGCATCGTTGCATTGCGCAGGGAACCGGAGGTAGTGATATTTCCCGCTGTGGGAAATGCATCCGGCTCCATGTAATCCCGGTATTGTTAAGGAACCGGCTTACGTAGGATGAATTGCGGAAAGAGTTATAGTCTCTCCCTCGTCGATGTCCATATGCTGGATGGTGAGACGGGTATCCGCTTCGTCGGTTTTGCTGCGTGCAATGTTCCATGTCTTGTTCGTGAAGTCTACCTTGTTAACAAGGCCGGAGATCGCATACTGGTATACACTGTCGAACACCCGGGCGCGGAAATCATCCGCCGGTCCGCCGTACTCGATGAGGAAAGGCGCGTAACCAGTAGCGGAAGAGCCTATGGGGAATACCACTTTCCCATCCGCCCCTTGATCTGTTCCCGGAAGAGGAACCCTCCGCGATGGCGGTTCCCGTAACGATGAAAGACTGCTCGCTGTAACCGGTGATCTGACCGGGATTGCCGTTACCGATCACGAGGTTCCAGCCGTTGAGGAAGAGGTGGCCCGTGGTGAAGTTGAGGGTATTGCGGATCTTTAAGTCCGTGAGGTCAGACATGATCAGCCCCAGCGGGTTATTGATATCGATATTGGGAAACGTGGCGCCCAGGCGGTTTACGGCGTTGTACCCGCCAAATACCTGCTGCGATCCCTGGTTACCATAGAGGGGATTATTTCCGACAAAGCGGAACAGCCCGCCCTTGCCGGTGTTGCCGTTGGTGCTTTCATCGGGCATGGAAGCGCCGGTGCCGTTGTTCCAGGTCTTGCCGAAGAAATAGATATTGGCATTATTGCCGGTGCCAATGGCCCCGTTGTTCACCATATTGCCGTAAATACTGAAGGGTTCTCCGGGATTTACCTGCAAACGCTCGCCCGGTGCAATGTAAACACCCTGCTGCGCTTTCGATAGGAAAGGCAGGAGCGATAATGCGAGAATGGTGGAAAAACGTTTCATGATGCTTGATTCTATCTTGCGATGACGATCCAGTTGGTAGCAGTTAATTGTTGGAGGGTTACACAGTTATTGGAGCTGTTCTGTATAGGTATCGTAATATTTGCTCCTCCTTCAACGTTACCCCCACTTGCGGTAATGGTTAAAGTCCTGTCGGTACCACTTCCATTCTTCCTAGTCCTGGCTACTACAATCCTACCAATTTGAGCCGCGCCCGTAGTCAATGTCAGCGTTTGATCGCCATTACTGGTTATATATAGGGCGTAGTCGTTATCTGCCAATGTCGCATTCCCGTTATTTACATTCCGGATGTTGGCAATCACCATCCCCTGCATCCGCATCCTTCCTTCCACCCGTAACGAATCTTCCACCACGGCATTCCTTTCGAATGTAGCCGAGTTCTGCACAAGAAGCGTACTCTGTAAGGTTGTGGCCCCGGCAGTATTCAATGTGCTTTGTAATGTAGCAGCACCGTTAGCACTCAGCGTACCGTCAATTAAAACCGGCCCATGCATGCTGATGTTACCATTTCCGTTAAGGCGGAACCGGTTTACGTTGTTGGTGGCGAATACGATGCTGCGGTTATTGATCATGTTCAAACGGAGGCTATCGGTCCCCAGGCTTTCTCCCGCAAACTCAACTGTGGCAGGGTGACTGATCATCTTATACCATTCCGCAACGGGAAGGTTGGTAATGGAATTGCCCCGGAAATAGGCGTTATGGTCGTTCAGGTTGAATTGCCCGAAGTATCCACCGCCTACGGATTGCAATGTCATACTGAACCAGGCCGTTTCATTCGGGATCTGGTTGGCCGGGTTACCCCCTACGTCCGTCTGGTAAACGCCGCTGCCCCTGCTGATGAACCCGTTAAGGTCACGTACTACCTCACCTTCCCCGGTGCCGTTCGTTGTAGCCATGTATAACGGCAATCCGCTTCGCTGCTTACTGGTGATCACCCAATCGGTGCCGTTGCTGACGAGCCGGAGGCTATAACCTGCCGGCAAACCAACTGTCGGATTCACGCCGTTTTGTGTGCGGATATTGTAGCCGGTAAAAGTAATCGCGCCCGTATTATAAGCCACGATCTCGATCGCGCGGCCCTTATAGTTGGCAGGATTCTGCAGCGCGAAGTTCGCATTGCCCGTATTATTCATGATCACCACGCTATTGGAGTCTGCCATGGTAAAGTTACCCGTGGCCACGGCCACATTGGTGGCGGTGGACCCGTTGACATGAAGATGAGAATTCGGCAAGGTAGTGCCAATGCCCATCTTCCTGTCGGCGGCGATGCGGGCGGCTTCCGTGTTGTTGGTCCTGAAGATGATCGGCTGGGCGTCTGTTGTGCCCAAAAAGTTTGTAGCGGGGTTAATGGAGGAATTGCCGGTCAGGCCCCAACCTGTGGAAGCTTCTTCACCTACTGCTTTCCAGGTGCTGTTGGAACGGATATAAATTTTGTTGTCGGTAACGTTGTATACAATCATGCCACGCGCGGCGGTATCGAGCGGTGGTGCGGTGAGCGCCATGGAAGTGACGCGGGGCAGCAACAAGCCTTTGCGGGGGCTCTCCAGCTCAAGGAGCGCGTCTCCGCGGGTGGCGATGGAATTGCCGCCGAGCTTGATCTGGGCTTGTGCATCCTGCCCGGAGAGAAGGGCGGCGAGGAAGATGGATGCGGTGATGCTGCAAAGCGAGAGAGAAAGTTTCATAACATCAGGGATTGTTGGATTATAAAGGAACGGCGGCAGGAAACCGCCGTTCCTTTCAATCGAAAATTATTACATAATAGAACGGGACACGAGGTACCAGTTGGTTCCATTGGAAGCAACGGTTACCGTGAAGCCGGGCTCTGCGATAATGATCTGGTCATGACCGCTGATCTTTCCGGTGGAGGCTTTGATATGCAGCTCGGCAATCTCGTCTGTTACGCGCATAACGCGACGGATAACATATACACGGTTTTTGCAAGTGTTCGCAGCAGGCAAATTGATGAAATTTTTAGGCACGGTTTCACCGATAGCGCCGGTACCGCTGGAGCTGCAGGAGGCCAGTACCATATAGTCCGTGTCGCCCATCGTATAATCACCCGCGGGCAGCACCTGGAAGGGTAACGACATGGCAGTATTAACATTGAACCGGGAACCTTTATCGGTACTGGTGCCGATATTCACCGTATCGTCAAAGGTCTTTTCGCCGTTGAACGTCTGCGGAAGGATTGTTACTATACCTTCAGCCGTAGCGCTCGCATCCGGTACATTAATCGTGACAGTGTTGCCCGCCGGATTGCCTACAATGGTAAAACCTGAACCTGTTTTACCTGCAACCAGATTGACGATACCATCAGTGGCGCCTGCTTTTACGTTATCGCTCCCTACTTTCAAAGCAGAGATCCCTCCGAGTGTGTGAGCCGGAATGTTTACGAATTCCAGGGTCTTGCCGGCAGCGTCGTTTACAACGGCCATTTTATATTCGGTAGGCGCAGTTGTACTGAAGGCTTTCGGCGTCGTGAAGACCAGGTCTTTACCAATCGTAACGTTGTTAGTGAATGATGCGTTACCGGTCACTGCCGCCGTACCGCCGATCGTTGTATTACCAGTAATAGCTACGTTCTTTTCGAAAGTGGAAAGTTCTTTAAAAGTAGCAGTGCCAGACATGGTAGCATCCCCAAGGATCTCCGTAGTATTTTCGAGGGTAGTAGCTCCTGAAACAACAACTGCGCCGCCGAAGGTCTTGTCTCCTGCAAAAGTTTGTGCTCCAATAGTCACGATACCGGGGTCAGTTGCGGAAGCTTCTACGAGGTGCAGCACCAGCTTGCCTTCGTCGGCGCCGGTCAACCGCTCTATCGTTGCACCATCAGCACCAGCCTGCACGATATCACCGATTGTGATACCCGTAGCCGATGTGATCGTCTGCAGTTTCTTCCAGTCTTCGATCGACATAAGACCATAGGTTTGCGTTGCACCACCCGCCATAATCGGAAGTTGCAGGTCTAATTCCTTTCCTGTAGTGTTAGTGTATCTCGCAGCCGACAGTGCATCGTCTGCTGATACCGTCAGCTTAACACTACCCTGCAGATCGTTCAACGCGGTCACCGAGGTTAATGACAGGTCTTTCTTTTGAATAAGGCCCGTATTGTTGATGATCAGCACTTCGTTGGAAGATGCCGCGGCATCCGGAACATTCGCATAAGGAATATTCACATTACCGGTCGTAGGATCGAACGACATCACCGTGTTGTTGTTCGCTTTAAAGATCAGCGGGAACCCATTGGAAGTACCAGCCAGTCATTCAGCGTAACATCGTTCCCGTTGATTTTCCAGGGCCCTGCACCACCGTTATCGCCGGCCATCTTGGTCCACGCGGCCGCGTTGTTCCCACTACCCGTTTTCACATAGAAGCCTATACCACGGGGATCACCCGCCGCTTCTTTCAAATACACCACCATACCGGCCGGTGTACTATTGCCAACGAGGAGGGCAAATCCTGCGGCGGTAACTCTGGGCAGCAAAAGGCCCTTTCTGTTGCTCTCAAGTTCCAGGATCGCGTTGGGATCCACTACTGCCGGATCGCCGCCAATCTTGACCTGAGCCTTCACGCTGTCGTAAGAGAGAGATAATGCGAGGAGTACACCCGCTATGCGTAACGACTTTCTCATAGGTAAAAGGTTAAAAAATATGCGTTATTAAGAGATGATAATGAACTATTTAATTTGACAATACAAGTCCTGCCGGCATATACTGCCGGGCATTAGGTATTAATAATCTGATGAAAAACCTTGAATGACGTTCACTATTAGCCGGCCAGTCCGACAATCCGCTAATCCGTATGGTATCAGTTTAAAAAAACAATGCGTTCCAATCCGAATAAAAGCTGCTTTCTGCAGCTGTACGAGCTAATCCTTCACAATATTACATATAGTTTTTTATTAATACGTGGTATTGCTGTTACTTATTTATAAAATCCAACATATGTGTTATATACTAGAAAATATATATACCTGAATATCAGGTTTGGGCATAAAAAAGCTGCCGGCAATATGCCGGCAGCTCGTATGATCAGTAGATCGTTTGGTCGTTTACGCTTCGGATTTTTCCGATTTGCTCTTCGAAGGATTCTTCAGGGAGAACACCAGTTTCTGGTTTTCCTTGTCAAGGTCCGCGATGAGGATATCCCCGTTGTGGATATTCATGTTGAGGATCTCTTCCGCCAGGGATCTTCCAGGTATTTCTGGATGGCCCTGTGCAGCGGACGGGCGCCGAACTGCTGGTCGTATCCTTTCTCGGACAGGAACCCTTTCGCTTCGTCCGTCAGTTCCAGGCTGAAGCCCAGGTTCTGCAGACGGGCGAGCACCCCTTTCATGGTGATATCGATGATCACGTAGATATCCTCTTTGCTCAGTGAGTTGAAGATGATCACATCGTCGATACGGTTCAGGAACTCGGGGAGAATGTCCGCTTCAGTGCCTTTTCGATCACTGCCTTGGTATTCTCTTCCTCGTTCACCACGCGGCTGCCGGTGGTGAAGCCCACGCCTGCGCCGAAGTCTTTCAACTGGCGTACCCCGATATTGGAGGTCATGATGATGAGGGTGTTCTTGAAGTCCACCTTGCGGCCCAGGCCGTCTGTGAGGATACCGTCGTCGAGCACCTGCAACAGGATGTTATAAATATCCGGGTGCGCTTTCTCGATCTCGTCGAGCAGGATCACGGAGTACGGTTTGCGGCGAACCTTTTCGGTCAGCTGACCGCCTTCTTCGTAACCTACATATCCCGGAGGCGCGCCGATGAGGCGGCTTACGGAGAATTTCTCCATGTATTCGGACATATCAATACGGATGAGCGCGTCTTCCGAGTCGAACATGTAACGGGCGAGTGACTTGGCCAGCTCGGTTTTACCGACACCGGTGGGTCCCAGGAAGATAAAGGTACCGATGGGTTTCTTCGGGTCTTTCAGGCCCACGCGGTTACGCTGGATGGCCTTGGTGACTTTGGAGATGGCTTCGGCCTGGCCTACCACGGCAGACTTGAGGTCTTCGCCCATGCGGCGGAGCTTTTCATTTTCGGCCTGCACCATCCGTTTAACGGGGATGCCGGTCATCATGCTCACCACTTCGGCGATCGCTTCTTCATCGATCGGGTAGCGCTTGTGCTTCACTTCTTCTTCCCACACGGCTTTAGCCTTTTCCAGTCTTCGCCGAGTTTCTTTTCGGTATCGCGGAGGGCGGCGGCTTCTTCGAAGCGTTGGCTCTTCACGACCTTATTCTTTTCCTGCTTGATGTCTTCGATCTGTTTTTCGAGATCGAGGATATTCTGCGGAACGTTGATGTTTTTGAGGTGAACGCGGGCGCCTACTTCATCGAGCACGTCGATGGCCTTGTCGGGCAGCAGGCGGTCGGTCATATAACGATCAGACAGTTTCACGCATGCGTCGATCGCATCGTCTGTGTAAGACACGTTATGGTATTCCTCGTAGCGCGGTTTGATGTTATTGAGGATCTGGATGGTTTCCTCCACGGAGGGGGATCTACCATTACCTTCTGGAACCGGCGGTCGAGGGCGCCGTCTTTCTCGATGTACATGCGGTATTCATCCAGTGTGGATGCGCCGATGCATTGGAGCTCGCCTCTTGCGAGGGCGGGTTTGAAGATGTTGGAAGCGTCCAGCGAGCCGGAAGCGCCGCCTGCGCCAACGATGGTGTGGATCTCGTCGATGAACAGGATCACGTCGCGGTTCTTCTCGAGTTCGTTCATGATGGCTTTCATCCTTTCTTCGAACTGGCCGCGGTACTTGGTACCGGCAACCAGGGCGGCGAGGTCGAGGCTTACCACGCGTTTGTCGAACAGCACGCGGGAAACCTTGCGCTGAACGATGCGGAGGGCGAGGCCTTCCACGATGGCGGTCTTACCAACACCGGGCTCACCGATGAGGATGGGATTGTTCTTCTTACGGCGGGAAAGGATCTGCGAAACGCGTTCGATTTCCGCTTCGCGGCCCACGATGGGATCGAGGCTGCCGCTTTCGGCCAGCTTCGTGATATCGCGGCCGAAGTTATCGAGAACGGGAGTTTTGGATTTGGTATTGGCTTGCTTCTGTTTGGAAGCATAGCTTTTGCGTTCGTCTTCGAACTCCTCTTCTCCGGGGTCATCGAATTCCGCTTTCGGATCTGCGGATTTTACGAAGCCCAGTTCGTTTTTAAAAGTATCGTAGTCCACGTCAAATTGTTGAAGGATTTGCGTACAAACGTTTTCTTTATTCTTGAGGATGGACAGCATCAGGTGCTCGGTCTCCACGGTGGGACTCTTCAGCGCCTTCGCTTCCAGCACGGTTACCCGGATCACTTTTTCTGCCTGGCGTGTGAGGGGAGACTGTTGATGTTCGCAATGTTTTTGCCTGTCTTGTCTTTTATCGCCAATTCCACTTCCTTGCGTAACTCATACAGATCAACGTTCAGCGCCTGTAGGATTTTTACAGCCGTTCCCTCACCTTCACGAATGATACCCAGTAGCAGGTGTTCCGTACCGATAAAGTCATTACCCAGTCGCAAAGCTTCCTCCCGGCTAAACGTAATGATCTCCTTTACTTGCGGTGAAAAATTCTGATCCATTGTGTGTTGATTTTGTTAAACCCTTACGGGGGCATGCTTATACAATATTACCAAATAAAATTGGATTTACTTTTTATCCTTGCACATTATTGGTTAAGATTTACTTTTGCGCTGAAGGGCCTTGTGTGCTGAATATATCTACGAGAAGAGGGATGTTTACGATTGGAATTTTTACTTCTCCAGGTACGTTCTTCGACGGGTTTCCTTTTGCCGAATCCTTTTTTTTATAATGTTTTTGAATGATAACATCCGCCGTATGCAATTCAAAATTGATACCAAAGAGAAAATAGTGATTTTTAGGCTGGAAGAAGCCGATCTGGATGCTAAAATGGCAGCAGCGTTCCAAAAGGAAGTGCTCGCCGCACCCGGCCTTGAAGGCTCCAACCTCATACTGGACCTGCATTCCTCCAATCCGCCGCCCCGAAGGCGCTAAAGCCATTTTTACAGTGTACGAAGATCGCTACAGCAACGGCCTCTCCGCCGCAGTAGCCGGACTTAACAAGACTTTAACGGCCAGCCTCTCCGAACAATTCCCGAAATGCTCAACATCGTCCCCACAGAATCCGAAGCCATTGACATGGTCATGATGGAAGATATGGAACGGAACTCCTCGGAGACGATGAATAAATCTTAATTTACAGGCACATGTTTGCGGTCACCATACTCGGCAATAATTCGGCAATCCCCACACCAGAGCGGCATCCCACCGCCCAGGTGCTCACGTATAACGATCAGCTCATGCTGATCGACTGTGGAGAGGGGACCCAGACCCAGCTCGCCAGATACAAGGTTCGCCGCGGCAAAATCCGCTATATCTTCATCAGCCACCTGCATGGCGATCACTACTTCGGACTGATCGGCCTCATCAACTCCATGAGCCTCCTCGGCCGCATCGAGCCCCTCACTATCTTCGGCCCTCCCGGCCTCTGGGAAATCATCGATCTGCAGCTGCGCCATGCCGCCACCACCCTGCGGTTCGATCTCCAGTTCCAGGCCCTCACGCCTGAATCAACCGGGGTGATCCTGCGGGATAAAGACATGGAGGTCAGCTGCTTCCCTACCCGCCACCGCATCCCGTGCTACGGCTTTTCCTTCAGCGTTCAGCGCCGCAAACGCCGGCTCATCCCCGAGCAGACCCGCGCCTATGAGATCCCATCCGCCTTCTTCTCACACCTGGCAGATGGTGAGGATTACGTACGGAAAGACGGATCCATCGTCCGCAACGACTGGGTAACCCTCCCACCCCTGCGCGCCCGGCGGTACGTCTACTGTGCAGACAGCATCTATGACGAAGACCTCATCCCCTGGATGCAGGACGCCGACCTCGTCTATCACGAAACCACCTATCTCCACGACCTCGCCCAACGGGCGGCAGACCGGTTCCACAGTACCAGCGTCCAGGCCGCTACCCTTGCACAAATGGCCGGCGCCAGGAGGCTCCTCATCGGCCACTTCTCTTCCAAATACACCGAGCTGCAACCCTTCCTCGACGAAGCCGTGCCCGTTTTCCCTCATACGGAACTGGCGCTGGAAGGAGCAACCTACCTCATCTGACTCCACATATTAAAACATAATTTAATGATATAGTCAATACCTAAAATGGTGTATTGCAGGGGAAAATGCATGCCGTTACCTTTAGGCATTAAATTTTTTCTCTATAATAAACACGCAGCACTGATTTTCGCCTTTGCGGTGTGCCTCGGCACCGCGGCAATGGCGCAGCAAACCGAATCTACAACCGACAGCACCGTAAATGCAGAAACCCCGTCCAGGAAAACACGGCTCCGCAACCTGCCAATGTATTCCAACATCGTAAAAACAAACCTGTCCAGTCTCGCTCTGAACAACTACAGCCTAACGTACGAGCGCATGCTCACCCGCAAGATCTCCGCTTCGCTGGGGTACCGGTACATGCCTAAAGGGGCGTTGACCAAGACCATGCTGGGCGAAACCGTGATGGATTACATCAAGGAAGATGGTGACGATGATCTCCAGGGCCAGCTCGATAAGTTGCAGATGAGCGGCGGCGCCCTCACGGCGGAGTTCCGCATCTACACCGGCAAGCGCCCCGGCGCCCGCGGCTTCTATGCCGGCCTTTACGGCCGCTACAGCAGCTTCAAGTACGATTATCCCTACGATTACGAGAAACCGGATGAAACCACCACCCTCGTGCCCCTGAACGGCAACACCAAAGGCTTCGGCGGCGGACTCCTGCTCGGCGGCCAGTTCATGATCGCCAAACGCCTGGTGGTTGATCTCTACATCATCGGCGCCCACTACGGCAAAATGACAGGCAAGGTAGAAGGCCTCACCGACCTCAGCGATCTCGACGAACAAGACCGCGCAGACCTCAAGGCTGAACTGGAAGACCTGGTAGACCTGGGCGGAAGTGAAAAAACATCAAAGCGGACGTACGTGACGATGGTGTCCGGGCAGACATCAAAATGCCCTTCCTCGGCGTCCGCGGCCTCGGCCTGACCATCGGGTTTGCCTTCTAAACCGGATTATCCTGTTCAACCCTATACCCCGGGGCGCCTGGCAAGGGCGCCCTTTTTCAATACATAGCTGTAGGTGGCAAGAGTATTGCATAACTCATTGAAAAATAATGAATTGAATTGTACTACATAATAAAAGTGCTCCTAAGTCTATGTAAATCAATGACTTGTCCTAAAATAGGTTTACCACAAAATTTATTCTATGACAAGAACATACAAAGAGGGTCGTTTTTATCCTGATTCGTTTAAAGATCAGGTGATCCGTGAGTATCAAAGCGGGTACAGTATGAATTATTTACGGCACAAGTACGAAATAAAGGGGAGTGACACTATTCGTAAATGGCTGCATGCTAAAGGATTACGAACGTTTCCCCGAAAGAACTATCTTGTGAAGATGACACCCTCTTCAAACAAACCGTCCGAAAAGCAAAGTGGTCAGCAGCCTGATGTTGAGCAACTTCAAAAGCAATTAAAAGCCGCACAGCTTCAGTTGGAAGATGCACAGATCAAGGCAGAGATGCTGGAACGGCTGATAGAACTGGCTGAGCAGCGTCATCAGATCAGTATCAGAAAAAGGACAGTACCAGGTAATCCATGAAACAAAAGACAAGCACCCCAAATTGACGCTTGGGCGGGCTTGTCGATTACTTGGCGTGAGCCGTCAGGCTTATTTTAAGCATCAGCATAAACGTGTAATTTCTGCCAACAGACAGCAGTTAATCTTAGGCGAGGCCCTTGCTATCCGCAGCCGGCATCCCGACATGGGTGGGCGCAAGTTATTTGGCATGTTGCAGCCTGTTTTTGCCCGGTTGGGTATTAAAATGGGCCGTGATGGCTTCTTTGATTTGCTTTCTGATGCAGGGTTGCTCATACGTAAACGCAAACGGCATATGCGAACAACTTACTCTGATCATTGGATGCGCAAATGGCCTAACCAGATCAAGAACTTCCAGCCCACGGGACCTGATCAGCTTTGGGTGAGTGATATAACTTACTGGAAAGCAGGGAGTAAAGATTACTTCATCAGTTTAGTGACAGATGCCTGGTCACATAAGATCGTAGGTTATCAGGTAGCTGAGAATCTGGCTGGTATCCAGACACTGAAAGCCCTGCAAAAGGCGTTACAAGGCCTAAAAGGAAGTGCTCATCAGCTCATCCATCATTCAGATCGAGGTTGCCAATATTGCGCTACCGGATACGTAGAAACACTCCAGGCCCATGGCATTGGAATTAGCATGACGGAAACTGGAGATCCGCGGGACAATAGCATTGCTGAAAGGGTCAACGGGATTGTAAAAGGAGAATATTTGTATCATTATGAGATTAAAAACCTGGCACAGGCAGAGGCTACATTAGAGAGATCGGTTCGTTTGTATAACACGGAGCGGCCACATTTAAGCATAGGTATGGCAACTCCTGAGCAAATACACCGCGAACCAATCCAAACCAGGCGACTATGGAAGAACTATTATCCTCAGAAAAAACAGATTGTAAACCCATCCCGGGATTACGAGGCAGATGTCAACTAATACCAGGATTTATTCTTTAACCGGTAAACTTTTTTTTAGGACGGGTCCCAATATGATACACCCTCTCGTCTGCCCCTCGTCTGCCCCTCGTCTGCCCTTCGTCTGCCCCTCGTCTGCCCTTCGTCTGCACCATACTCCCTTCTAATCGGCCTGTAATTGGCCTGTAATCGGCCTCTAATTAGCCGCTATTCGTCCTGTAACCGGCCACTAACTGGCCTGCAATCGGCCTTTCGCGCTACTGGAACTAATTTTCTAGTTCCAGTAGGCATTTATGCCAGATAACAAAAAGGCTGACACCTGGTAATTAACCAGTTGTCAGCCTTTCCATTCTCCCGGGAACCGGGAATTAGTATTTGGAGAGATACTGTTTGATCTGTTCCCGGAGCCCTTCCGTTGCGGGGATAACCGGCAGGCGGAAGACGTTCTCCATGAGGCCGGCCTGGTGTAGGAACGCTTTGATGCCGGCCGGGTTGTTTTCAGCAAACATGAGATCGAAGCCCTGGAGCATGCGGTAATGCAGTTTGCGGGCCGTTTCAAAGTCTCCGGCCAGGGAAGCCTTCACCATAGCCGGGAAGTCTTTCGCGAAGAAGTTGGCAGCCACGGAGATCACACCGTCCATCCCGCAGGCCAGCTGCGGCATGGCAACGGCATCATCGCCGCTGATCACCAGGAACCCTTTGGGCCGGTCGCGCACGATCTGCATGCATTGCGCCATATCGCCGGAGGCTTCCTTCATGGCGATCACGTTTTCCACTTCATGCGCGATGCGCAGGGTGGTTTCCGCCGTCATGTTGCGACCGGTGCGTCCGGGCACATTATACAGGATGATAGGCTTGGGAGACGCGGCGGCAATAGCCATATAGTGCTGGAAGATACCTTCCTGCGTGGGTTTACTGTAATAAGGCGCTACGCTGAGCACAGCGGCGGCTTCGTCGAGCGGGCAGGTTTCCAGCCGTTTGACAACGTCGCGGGTGTTATAGTCGCCTACGCCTACCACTACGGGTACGCGCTTATTTACCTTTTCGAATGTAAAGCGGATCAGGTCCAGTTTTTCTTCCGAAGAGAGGGTGGGTGTTTCACCGGTGGTACCGAGGGTTACGACGTAATCCACGCCGCCGGTAATCACATGATCGATAAGCCTTTCGAGGGCGTTCCAGTCAATCGCTTCGCTGGCGGTGAATGGTGTCACCAATGCCACGCCGGTGCCCCTTAATTGTTCCTGTAACATATTTTAAATGGTCAATGGCCGCAATGCTGCCTGAGAAAATGCAAAGATTGTCAATTGGATCGGTTCCCGCAATACAGCCAGCTTCTTTTTGATTAACGTTCTTCAAAGAAGCCCATATTTGAAAATTTATCGATCCGTTGCTCGATACGCGAATCCGGGTCGATCTTTTTCAGTTCGGCCAGCGTTTCGATCAGACGCTGCTTCAGGATCTCGGCCATTTCTTCGTGGTTGGAGTGCGCACCGCCCACAGGTTCGGGGATCACGCCATCCACCAGTCCGAACTGGCTCATGTAACCGGACGTCAGCTTCAGTTCTTCCGCCGCCTTTTCCTTAAAGTTCCAGCTTCTCCACAGGATGGTGGAGCAGTTCTCGGGAGAGATGACGGTATACCAGCTGTTTTCCAGCATGAAGATACGGTCGCCGATGCCGATGCCCAGCGCGCCGCCGGAGGCGCCTTCGCCGATGATCACGCAGATCACGGGTACGCGCAGCTTCACCATTTCGAACAGGTTGCGGGCGATCGCTTCGCCCTGGCCGCGTTCTTCCGCTTCCAAACCGGGATAAGCGCCCGGCGTATCAATAAGGGTAATGATGGGCTTGTTGAAACGCTCTGCCAGTTTCATGAGGCGGAGCGCCTTACGGTAACCTTCCGGGTTGGCCATACCGAAGTTCCGGATCTGGCGCATCTTGGTGTTTACCCCTTTCTGCTGACCGATGAACATCACCGTTTCCCCGCCGATCTCGGCAAATCCGCCTACCATCGCCTTGTCGTCCTTCACGTTACGGTCGCCATGCAGCTCCACGAAGTTCTCCGTCATCCTTTCGATATATTCGAGCGTATAAGGCCTGTCCGGATGGCGGCTCAGCTGCACTTTCTGCCAGCTGGTAAGATTGTTATAGATCTGTTGCTTGGTATCGTTGATTTTCTGTTCGTACTCGTTAACGGTAGCGGAAACGTCCACGCCGGACTTCTCCCCGTTTTCCCTCAGTTTTTCCAGTTGTTCGTACAGATCCGCAATCGGCTTTTCAAAATCCAGAAATTGCATAAACAGTTTTAATAAAGGTTAAAGTACTTCATAAAGATAGTAAACCCTGTATTTCGCCCAATGGGCTGTTTTCGTACAGGGATCCGCATAAGTGACCTTCCCGGTGCTGAGCCGGCGGGTCAGGGGTGCAAATGTAGGATAATTCTCATTGAATCAAAATCCCCGCCGTGATGGGCGGGGATTTGTAATATGAAAAATTCTGTATTACTGTGGATTACATGCCTCCGAACACCTGGGCCAACTTTTCAGCCCAGCCTGTATAAATAGCGGCGGAGGGATGCAGCTTGTCTTCTGCCACGCCTTCCGGCCGGCCACCGGCCAGGCGGTAAGCTTCCGTGATATTTATATATGGTATGCCCAGGTGACCGCTGATCTCGCGGTTAATGCCGTTGAATTGATCTATCTGCTGACAAATCTCATCCGTATCCCGACCTGCCGCGAAAGGCGTTACGCCCCAATCGGGAATGCTGATCACTGCCACCCTGCCAACCGGAGCCAGTTCCAGCGCCCGTTTGGCCAGCCACTCAAAATCCGCCGCATATTCCGTTTCCGGCTGGCCACGGTACTGATTATTGACGCCGATGAGCAGCGACACGAAATCATATTGCGGCAGCAGGCGGGTATTATGCTGAAGATGATGGATCAGCTCGCCGGTCGTCCACCCGGTTTTGGCAACGATCTCCGGCGCCTGTAACTGCATGCCGGCAGCCCTGAGGAGCTGCAGGGCCTGATAAGGAAAGCTATCGTATAAGGGAACACCTTCCCCTATGGTGTAGGAATCGCCCAGGGCGAGCCAGTTTTTGGTTACGGCGCTCATGCGAAAGATTTTAATACTTCATAGAACCGGAGCACATCCGAGAAAGAGCAATACAAGGGCGCGGGCGCCAGGCGGATCACGCCGGGCTCGCGGTAGTCGCAGATAATGCCGTTTTCCATCATGCGGGAATGGATCGCCTTACCATCTTCAGGGAAGAACAGGGAAAGCTGCGCCCCGCGTTGCTGCGGGTCTTTCGGCGTGATGATCTCACAGGGGAGCGATGCCTGCCCCAGCAGGAACTCCAGGTACGCCGTGAGCCGGAGGCTCTTGGCACGTAGTGCCCCGATACCCGCTTCTCTGAAAATCTCTGCCGACGCTTTCAGGGACACCATATTGAAGACCTGCGCGGTGCTGATCTGCCAGCCTGCCGCGCCCGCTTTGGGAATAAACCCTTTCTCCATTTTAAAGCGCGTCTTCTCATCGTTGCCCCACCATCCGCCGAGGCGCGGGAACGAAGGATCGTTGCCATGCTTTTCGTGGACGAAGAGCCCGCCGGCCGCCCCGGGCCGCCGTTCAGGTATTTATAGGAGCACCACACGGCGAAGTCCGCGTTCCAGTCGTGCAGCCGCATAGGATGTTGCCTGCCACATGGGCGAGGTCCCAACCCGCATAGGCGCCCTCTTTGTGCGCTGCGGACGTGATGGCCGCAATATCGTAAAGTTGCCCGGTGTAATAATTAATGCCGCCCATGAGCACCAGCGCCAGGCTGCCGCCCTGCCGGGAGATAACGTCGAGGATATCCTCCGTGCGGAGAAGCTTCTCCCCTTCCCGGGGCGATACTTCCACGAGCGCGTCGTCAGGATCGAAACCATGGAGGCGAACGAGGGTTTCCAGCGCGTATTGGTCGGACGGGAACGCGCCGGCCTCCATCACGATGCGGTACCTTTCTTTCGTAGGACGGTAGAAGCTCTGCAGGATAAGGTGGAGGTTGACGGTAAGGGTATTCATCACGGTAACTTCCTCCGGCGCACAACCCATCATATCAGCCAGCGTTTCACTGAAATTGTGCTGGTAGAACAGCCAGGGTTCTTCGCGCGGAAATACCCTTCCACGGCCAGGTTCTGCCAGTCTTCCAGCTCCTGCTGAATGGCTGCGGCTACAGACCGGGGTTGCAGGCCAAGGGAGTTGCCGCAGAAGTAAATAGCGTCTTTACCGTTGTGTTGTGGAAAGTGGAATCGGGATTTAAAATGCGCGAGCCCGTCTTGCTGATCGAGCGCGGCCGCACATGCTTCGGTCGGTTCAAATGCGATATTCATGGGGGCAATATAACAAAAAGGGTGCGCCGTCGCGCACCCTTAACGATCATCGGTTGTATGTTTTGATGACGAAACCGCTGGTGTCCGCCTCCACTTCCGCCAGTTGTCTCCCCAGTTCACGGATGGCTTTGCGGAATAGGGTTTCCGATATGCCGTCTTTCGCCCTTCCGGTGAGGTATAGTCGAAACGAGGGCCGGTGGCGGACCTGCGCCAGCATCATCCGCATGCCGGGTACCGCGTCGGCGATAGGGTCCTTCAGCCGGAGGGTGTCATATAGCGGGATGGCGGTCAGCACATCGAATACGGGCCATTCGGTGGAATCGCTTGCTTGTCCACGGAGGGCACGTGGCTCGATGCGTTGTTCCGGGTCGTAGAAACGGATGAAAAGTTTAGCGCCTGCGCTGTCTCCCATATTAAGGATGCTTTCGCGCATGGCGGTTACGGTCGCATCGCCCGCCACGATGACGGTTTGTATCTGGAAAGAATCGGGGTTTTCGATAAAGGCTTCCAGTTCCCGGTTGGCCTCGGTATGCCGGAAGGCGGCGATGGACGTGGGGTTGGATGCTTCGATCTTCGGCAGCAGCTCTGCCCGCGCGGCAGTGTCGTTGGTATATAAATAATGCGGGCCTTCCTGCTTCATGTACTGCACCATGACGGCCTTCGCTTCTTCCAGGTTCCTTTCGTAGCGCTGCTCCTGCTGCGCCGCCATTTTCGCGAAATTAACTTCGTCGCGCTTGAACCAGTCCTTGCCGCAGGTCCTTACCATGGCGAGTACGGCGAATGCGGCGCCGATGGGAATGAACAATGCCGGCTTGCGCGACCGTTTGGCGACATCCCGGAGTTGTTCTGCGGGTGTTTCATTACTGATGGCTGGCGAAGGCGTAAGGGATTTAGCCTGGTGGACGGGTTGCTTCGCATTCCAGGCATCCATACGGGCAGAAAGCGCTTCCGTGAACCGGATGAACGTCTCCGCGTCAGACACAGAGTTATAGACGCTGCCTTTGATCGTAATCCGCCAGGTAAGCTTGCGGCCGTCTTTCAGCCGGATGCGCATGGAGGGGGATCCATAAAAAGGAGCTGCCGCTGGCCTGGCTGATCTGGTCAAATTCCACCCGCCCGAAGAACTCCGACGTAAACCCCTTGCTGTCCAGCGAAATGGAATCGGCCGCTTTTCCCTTCGTAAAGAGGAGGTAAAACCCTATGACGATGGGCCCCAGTGTGGCCACTAGGATCGATGGCAGGGAGTCAGACAAGAGAAATACCACCAGCACCAGGCAGGCTATCGGCGCAAGGAACAAAAGCCATAAATATCTCCCGGCTTTAGGATGCTGAAATTTGAATGTATACAGGTTCATATCGGGTCACAAAACGCCAAAAATAAGCGCTCGGCACAAAAATCCACCTTATTTCCCCGCCTGAACTCCCTGATTTCCGGGATTTATGTGACCAAAGTCACTGAACCGCAAAGTGAAAGACCGGAACTTTGCAGGCTGAATTTAATTGTGCTTATGAGAAATTGACCGCCGTGCCCTGGAGAGGGCCGCTGTCCGTTCCGGGGAGCGGCAGCAGCGGCGGTCCCATTTTAGCAACAGACAGAAAAAGCCCGTGCGTTCCCGTGCGGGCTTTCGTTTTTTCGACTCCCAGGCTTCCCAAAAAAATGATTTTTATCATCCCCTACGCCCACACTGCATTCCAGCCACCATCCAACCCTATTAATAAAGGACTATTTAGTCCTTTATTAAGTTATTATAGCGTAGATTTGCGGTGTTTACCACCCTTCTATTAAAGACATACTTGTATTTTATTATCATCTTTTAAATAGACGCATTATGAACCTGGAACAAGCCAACATTGGCCAACTCGTATCCGGCAATTACCGCACCGCCGCCGTATTCAGCAAATACCGGATCGACTTCTGCTGCAACGGGAACCGTAGCGTGGAAGAAGCCTGCAATCAAAAGAAGATCGACATCCAGGCCGTGACCGCAGACCTGGCCGCCGTGCTCGATGTGTTGCCGGAAAACGGCACCGACTACAATACCTGGCAGCCCGATGTGCTCGCCATTCACATCGTAGACCGCCATCATGGTTACGTAGCCAACCAGATCCCCGTTTTGCAGGCATATCTCCACAAGCTGTCCAACGTGCACGGTAACGCACACCCGGAGTTGGTAAAGATCGCGCAGCTATTTAACGAAAGCGCTGCGGAACTGACCATGCATATGAAAAAAGAAGAGCTTGTATTATTCCCCTACATCCGCCAGATGGTGATCGCGCAACAGAACGGCACTAAAGCTGCGGCCCCACATTTCGGCGCCGTGGAAGGCCCCATCGCCATGATGATGCACGAGCACGACCAGGAAGGAGAACGCTTCCGGCAGATCCAGGCGCTTAGCAATGACTACACCGTACCACCTGACGGCTGCAATACCTATCGCGTAACGTATTCGCTGTTGAAGGAATTCCAGGAAGACCTCCATCTCCACATCCACCGGAAAACAATATCCTTTTCCCGAAGGCGGCCGACCTCGAGCGCGGTTCTGGTCAACCTGCCTGATTCATTCCCACCCATCCATTCCTTCATCCGACAACTTCCGGCTGATCATGCAGCGGACCGGCATTCCCATGCCCTGGCAACCGATCAACTGACATATAATATTAATGCATACCAGACTGATGACACTTACGATCCATATCATGCAAAGTGGCCCTTTCCGCTGCCTGATGTCATCGAAATCGTTGACGGCCGTCATGAAGGATGCATCTCCCAACTTAGAACTTTGACTAAACAAACAAAATTATGAAACAGCTCAGGTACCTCTTCATTTGCACCCTCGCCCTTGCCATCGGCGCGGCCGGGTGCGGCGGCGGCGGACAGGAAACGTCCGGCGAAGAAAAAACGCCGGCGGCCGAAACGCCAGCTGCAGACAATAGTGCGGCAGCATCCGATCCCAAGGGCATCGGCAAATTTAAGGACGTTCCCCTCACCCATCCTCTCGATGAGGCCATGGTGAAGAAAGGGCAGGAAATCGCGGAAGTGAAATGCACCTCCTGCCATAAACTGACAGAAGAGAAGCTGGTAGGCCCGGGGTGGAAAGGCGTAACCGACCGCAGAACGCCCGAATGGATCATGAATTTCGTTACCAACGTTGACGAAATGCTCGATAAAGACGCGGAAGCGCAGGCCATGCTGGAGATCTGCATGGTGCGCATGCCTAACCAGAACCTTTCCGACGACGATGCCCGCGCGGTACTCGAATACATGCGCAAGATCGACGGCAAGAACTGATAATATTCATTCCCGTTAATATACTTTTTATGAAACTTTCCCCTTACTCCTGGCGGCCGCAGCTGCGCTGACCGTCCAGAGTTGCAAGATGAAGAGCACCGAATCGGCCGTGGGCGGCGACGCCGCATCCCGTACCTACGTGGCTCCCGGCAAATACGACGAGCTGTACAATTTCGTTTCAGGCGGCTTCAGCGGCCAGGTATCCGTATATGGCATCCCCTCCGGGCGCCTGCTCAAAGTACTGCCTGTTTTCTCGGTAAACCCGGAGAACGGTTACGGTTATAGTGAAGAAACCAAAGCCATGCTGAGCACTTCACACGGATTTATTCCCTGGGACGATCAGCACCACCTTGCACTTTCGCAAACCAATGGCGAGCAGGACGGCCGCTGGCTCTTCGCCAATGCCAACAACTCCCCCGTGTAGCCAGGATCGACCTGAAGGCATTCAAAACGATGGAGATCATCGAATTGCCCAACAGCGGCGGTAACCACTCCTCCCCTTCCTGACCGAAAACACCGAATACGTGATCGCAGGCACCCGGTTCTCCGTTCCCGTAGGCAACCAGGAATCGGCCCTCGACAATGCTTCCTACAAGAAGAACTTCAAAAGCACCGCCTCATTTATCGGTATCGACAAAAACACCGGCCATATGAACGTGGCCTTCCAGATCATTCTGCCCGGAATGGACCTCGACCTGAGCCGCGCGGGCAAAGGCCCGTCTCACGGATGGTTCTTCTTCTCGACCTACAATACCGAACAGGCCAGCACCCTGCTGGAAGTGAACGCGTCACAGAAAGACAAAGACTTCATCGTAGCCGTGAACTGGAAGAAAGCGGAAGAGTATGTGAAAGCCGGCAAAGCTAAAAAGATGGCCACAGAATACTATCACAATACCTTCAACGAAGAAACCCACTCCGCCACCTCCGAGATCATCAGGGAAGTGCTGACGCTGGATCCGGAAGAACTGAAAGACTTCGTGTACCTGATCCCCTGTCCGAAGTCGCCCCATGGTTGCGATGTGGATCCTTCCGGCGAGTACATCGTAGGTTCCGGCAAACTGGCTGCGCTGATCCCTGTATTCTCTTACCAGAAATTCACGAAAGCCATCGAAGACAAAGCATTTGAAGGCGAGTACAACGGCATCCCCGTGATCAAATACGAAGCGGCATTGCACGGCGAAGTGCAGAAACCCGGCCTCGGCCCCTGCACACCGAATTCGACGGTAAAGGCAACGCATACACCTCCTTCTTCGTGTCTTCCGAGATCGTGAAATGGAACATTAAAGACCTGAAAGTGCTGGACCGCGTTCCGACCTACTACTCCATCGGTCACCTCATGGTACCGGGCGGCGACACCAAAAAGCCTTATGGCAAATACGTTGTGGCTTACAACAAGATCACCAAAGACCGCTACCTGCCCACCGGCCCTGAGCTGGCACAGAGCGCACAGCTATACTCCATCGAGGGCGACAAGATGCAACTCCTGCTCGACTTCCCGACCATCGGCGAACCGCACTATGCTCAGGCCATCCCCGCAGAAAAGATCAAGGATCAGAGCGTGAAGTTCTTTGACATCGCCCAAAATAAACACCCCTACGTAGCCGCAGGTGAAAAGAACACCAAAGTGGAACGTAAAGGCAACGAGGTTCACGTGTACATGACGGCCATCCGCTCCCACCTTACCCCCGATAACATCGAAGGCGTACAGGTAGGCGACGAAGTGTACTTCCACGTAACCAACCTGGAGCAGGACTGGGACATCCCTCATGGCTTCGCCATCAAGCACGCTGCCACCGCGGAATTGCTGATCATGCCGGGAGAAACTTCCACCCTGAAATTCGTACCTACACAGGCTGGCGTGTATCCCTTCTACTGCACCGACTTCTGCTCGGCGCTCCACCAGGAAATGCAGGGTTACCTGCGCGTTTCTCCCAAAGGAAGCAACGTTCCCCTGAAATGGCACACCGGCGGTACTGACTCTACCGCAACTGTAGCCGCCAAATGATTTCAAAACCAAGGCAGTACGTTGTTCGCAGCGTACTGCTTTCCTTACCACCTGTTATGAACAGAAAACTCAGCGCCTTCGGAAAAGTAAGCATCGTGCTTGCCATCGCGTGCATCGTGATGCTATGGGTTGTACCTATGTGGCGGATCGACCTCGCTGCACCGCAATACCCCGAAGGGATTTCCATGCAGATCTGGATAAACGACGTGAAAGGCGACGTAGAGATCATCAACGGCCTCAACCACTACATCGGCATGAAGACCATCCATAAAAACGATTTCAAAGAATTCCTTTACATGCCCATAGCCCTTGGAGCCTTCTGCTTGCTGGGCCTGGTGGTGCTGATCGTCAACCGCAGGACCTGGTTCTATATCTGGACAGGGCTGCTGCTGATGATCGCCGCCGTATCCATGTACGATTTCTGGAAATGGGAACATGACTACGGGCATAACCTGGATCCCACCGCGCCCATCAAAGTGCCGGGGATGGCATACCAACCGCCGCTGATCGGATATAAGAAGATGTTGAATTTTGAAGCGCTTTCCCAGCCCGACATCGGCGGATGGTTCTTTATCGCCGCCGCGCTTTTGCTCACCTGCGCATGCTTCTACGAATGGCGCCGCGCAAAAAAACAGGCTTTATGAAAATGTATCTCCCCGCGCTGACGCTCCTCCTCTTCCTCGCCAGCGCATGCGGCAGGAAGTATGAACCCATCAACTACGGGAAAGACGCCTGCGCACATTGCAAAATGACCATCATGGACAAACGGTACGCCGCCGAGATCGTAAGCCCCAAAGGCCGCGCCTTTAAGTTCGACGACATCTCGTGCCTCCGCGCATACGCATTGGAGCCCGGCAGCCTGCTCTTTGTGAACGACTTCTCCGGCAAGTCCACGGAACCGCTCCCGGCAGAGAAAGCCGTTTACCTCCACCATGAATCGTTCGGTAGCCCCATGGCCGGCAATCTCCCCGCTTTTGCGGACGAGGCTTCCGCCAAAGCGCTGCAAGACAGCCTGGGCCTTCCATTGCTCACCTGGGAAAAACTGCCATGATCCTTTTCAGATACATACTGATATTTATCCTCCTGCCGCCGGGGCTGTCGGCCGCGGTGATCCGCACCGGGCCGGACAGCCTCCTCCAACACACGTTAGACAGGGCGCAACCCGGAGACACGATCCTCATCGCGCCCGGGCATTATAAACAACACGAGATCGTTGTCCGCACCCCTGTTACGATCATTGGTGAAAACTACCCGGTGTTCGACGGCGAAGACAAATACCAGATCCTCATCGTTGCCGCCGACAAGGTCAGCATACAAGGCATTACCGTACAGCGCACCGGCCGCAGCAGCCTGGTAGACATGGCTGGCATCCGCCTGCAGAACGTTTCCCGTGTACGGATCAGTAATTGCAGGATTCTAAACACTACTTATGGCATTTACCTCCAGAACAGCAGGTTCTGCGTTGTCGAAAACAACGAGATCCGCTCTTCCGCCACCGACGAGCTACAGTCCGGCAACGGCGTGCATGCCTGGAAGTCGGACTCCTGCTCATCCGGAACAATAATATCTCCGGGCACCGCGACGGCATTTACTTCGAATTCGTAACCGGTTCGGCCATCATTGGCAACATCTCTACGCATAACGTTCGTTACGGACTGCATTTCATGTTCTCCCACAGCGATGGCTACAGCCGCAACACCTTCCGCTTCAACGGCGCAGGCGTAGCGGTCATGTACTCGAAGCATGTGATCATGACGGGAAACATCTTCGGCGAGCATTGGGGAGACGCCGCCTATGGCATCCTGCTGAAAGATATCTCCGACAGCCGGATCGAGCACAACGCCTTCGCCCGCAATACCATGGGCATCTATATGGAAGGCAGCAACCGCATCCACATCGCCCGGAATACTTTTGCCAATAACGGCTGGGCCATGCGCGTGCAGGCGAGTTGCGAAGGGAATATCGTGGAAACGAACAACTTCCTGGAGAACTCCTTCGATGTGGCCACCAATGGAACGCTGATGCTCAATACCTGGCGGAACAACTACTGGGATAAATACGAAGGATACGACCTAGACCGCGATGGCACCGGCGACGTCCCCTACCATCCTGTAAGCGTCTATTCCATCCTGTCGGAAAGAATCCCTTCCACCATGATCCTTTACAGGAGTTTCCTTACCAACATCATCGACCAGGCCGAGAAGATAATGCCGTCCATCATCCCCGAACAATTACGGGATGATTCACCCAAAACGAAAAAATGGAAGCTATGATCCGGATAGAAAACCTCACCAAAACGTTCGGGAAATTCCGGGCGCTCGACGGGATCAACCTCCGCCTCGAAAAAGGGCAGGCCGTATCCCTGCTGGGCCCCAACGGGTCCGGCAAGACGACGCTCATCAAATCCATCCTGGGGCTCGTGATCCCCGAGAAAGGAAGCATCGCCATCAACGGCCAACTCATCCGCAACCATCCCTCCTACCGCGCCAACATCGGTTACATGCCGCAGATCGGGAGGTACCCTGACAATATGACCATCGGACAGGTGCTCCATATGATCAAGGACATCAGGAAGGATCATACGAACTACGACGAGGAATTGTACCTGAGCTTCGGGCTGGACAAGATCAGGGATAAAAAGATGCGGACCCTCTCCGGAGGTACGCGCCAGAAAGTGAGCGCCTGCATTGCGTTTCTTTTCTCGCCTGAGATTTATATCCTGGACGAGCCTACCGCCGGGCTGGACCCCGTGGCCAATGAACTTCTGAAAGACAAGATCGCCGCAGAATGCGCCAAAGGCAAACTGGTAATGATCACCTCACACGTGCTCAGCGACCTGGATGGCCTCACCAGCCACATCATTTACCTGCAGGACGGCCAGCTGAAGTTCCACGAAAGCATCGGCGAGCTGCAGGCGCGCACCGGAGAATCCAAACTGAATAAAATCATCGCAAATATCCTTACGCATGCTGACAGTAAGCAAATATGTATTTCTTGACCTGCTGAAGAACCGGTCGATACTCGTATACACGCTCGTGCTGGCGGTACTTTCGTTCACACTCCTGGGGCTAGACGGCAACAGCGCTAAAGGATTGCTGAGCCTGCTGAACATCACATTGCTCTTTGTGCCGGTGATCACCACGCTGTTCTCCGCCATTTACTTCTTCAACTCGCTGGAGTTCATTGAGCTGCTGCTATCGCAGCCGGTGAAGCGCACGGGCATCCTGTTATCTGAGTATTCGGGGATGGCGTTGTCTCTTTCCGCGGCCTTTGTGTCGGGCGTGGGCGTGCCGCTGGTGATCCTGCTGCCGGTAGGCGCGTCTTTCGTCTTGATCCTGTGCGGTGTATTGCTGACCTTCATTTTTACGTCCATCGGCTTGCTGATATTCGTGCTCTCCGCGACAAGACCCGTGGTATCGGGGCGGCGATCATCGTTTCATTGTTCTTTACATTACTGTTTGACGGGTTGATGATGGCCTTCATCTTCAGCTTCAGCGACTACCCGATCGACAAGGCCGTGGTGGGGATGACCGGGCTGAACCCGGTAGACCTGGCGCGGATACTTATGCTGCTCCAACTGGATGTGGCGGTGCTGATGGGTTATTCGGGCGCCTTGTTCAAGGAGTTCCTGGGATCATCGGCAGGTACCTTCTTCGCGGTAGGCTGCATGATACTCTGGGTGGCGGCGCCCCTGTGGCTGGCCGTCCGGGTGTTCCGGAAGAAAGATCTGTAAGGGGCTATTTCTTCTTGACGAGCCTGTTGTTGATGACGATCTTTCCCTTGGCCGTTTCCTCAGCCAGATGCTGGATCGTGGTTTTCTCGAACATCTGTCGGAGCTGGGCCTTGATACCTCGGTATTGTTCGTGCATGGGGCATGGGCGTGTTTCGGAGCACTCTTTGAGGCCGAGCACACATTTGGTAAGGATGCCGTACTCCCCTACGGCTTCGAGGACGGCTCGGACGGGAAGCTTACGGGCGGCGTCCGTCAGGTAGAAGCCGCCGTTAGGGCCACGCACGGAACTAACCACCCCGTTGTTTTTGGTGAGCAGTTGCATGATCTTGGCTGTAAAAGATTGGGAGAATCGATCGCCGTGGCGATTTCGTCTATTCCGAGCTTATTGTCTTCCGAGCCCTTCAACGCAATGTAGATCGTGGCACGGAGCGCATATTCCGCAGATTTGGACAGCATAATGGCTTTCGATTTGCCTGCAAAATAAACTAATAAACCCATTCCGCATACGAATCCGCCGTTTCAAAGAGCTTCAGCGCGGCCAGCGTGATGCCCTCAGGCAGGCGGGAGCGGATGGAATCGCGGATGAACAGGAGGAGATTCTCGGCCGAGGGCTCTGCGTCCATCACCATAACATTATCCTCCCCGGAAAGCTCCGCGTTGGATTGAAGGTAAGCAGACGACACCACGAGCGCATGATCCAGCCGGTTCACCACCGCTTCGTTCACGATACGCTTCAGGTCTTTAAAATCAATCAGTATACCCGGCGCAGGGAAGTAAGCTTCCGGCTCAGCCGCCCGCACCGTAACGTGTAACTGGTACGAATGCCCGTGCACATGCCGGCAGGCGCCGTTATATCCATGAAGGGCATGCGCCGTCTCAAAACGAAATATCTTGGTTACCTGTATCATCACTAATTTTCTTTGGGCAAATATACGATTAAAAGAGTTTTTTATCCTTATTTTGAATAACTTTACATCGCCAACCGAAGGCAATCATTTTGCAGCAGTATCCGCCCATTCACCGGCGCCCGCTGCCGTACCTACATCAATCCGAATTTATGGTGCACGAATTTCACATCCCCGTCATGGGGCTGGCTTACACGATCGACAGTCCGGTTAAAGTGGCCCGCTTCGGCATTAGCTCCGTCATCTCCATCATTGAAGACCGCCTGATCGAAATGATGCGAAAGCATTATTACACCGACCGCAACGAGCCCTATGTCCCGATCTCTTCAAAGGAGGAAGATTACCGCGCCCGGCGCATCACCGATTATCTCAACCTCGTGAACCGTATCGTGCAGGAGCAGGTCGGGAGGCTGCGTTCGGCGGCGTTCGAGACCGGGTCTGAAATCGTCAAATACTTTGAAATGTTACCGGATTCCAGCAATGTAAAGTTGTTGTACAACCAGTTCAAGGCGGCCACAAAGGCAGACGTCCGGGCTGCTATCGAGGCGAAGCTGCGCAGCCTCATCGAACCGGGGAGCATCGACGTCAACATCATGACCAAAACCGACAAGAACAATTACGGCGCCGACGGGCAGCCTATCGAAGACGGTTCCGATGCGGTGGCGGCATTGCGCGGCTATGCCAACAGCGACCTGAGCGGATCTTCCATCGTCTTTTCCGCCGGTATGAACCCCAGGCTCTACAGCTACCTGGAAAAATGCCGGCAGTTCGATGCGGACGGTAACGGCGTCATGCATAAGAAAGTGATCGTTAAGGTAAGCGATTACCGCTCTGCCCTCATCCAGGGAAATTCCTCGCCAAGAAAGGCATCTGGGTGAGCGAGTTCCGCATCGAGTCCGGTCTGAACTGCGGCGGCCATGCCTTCGCGACAGACGGTATGCTTATGGGCCCCATACTCGAAGAATTCCGGGCCGGCAAAGGCGATCTGACCGCCGCGCTCTTCCAGCTCTATGCAGACGCCCTGGGCAGGCGTGGCGCCAACGTCCCCACCGAACCGCCTCCCTCGCGATCTCCGCCCAGGGCGGGATCGGCACCAATGCCGAACACAACATGCTGTGTGAATACTACCAGCTCAGCAGCTCCGGTTGGGGTACGCCCTTCCTCCTTGTACCTGAAGCCACCACCGTAGATGCGAATACTTTGCAGGCCCTCGGACGTGCCAGAGCGGAAGACGTGGTACTGAGCCACGCCTCCCCGATGGGCGTTCGCTTCCATTACCTCAAAGGGCTCAGCGGTGAGGCTGAGCGCGAACGCCGTGTACGCGACGGCAAACCCGGAAGCCCCTGCACGGAGAAACACCTGTCTTTCAATACAGAATTTACGGAGAAGCCCATCTGCACCGCCTCCATCCAGTATCAACGCCTGAAGCTCGACCAGCTGAAAAACGCTCAGCTGCCGGAAAGAGAATACCAGGAACAGGTGGCGCTGGTGCTCGGTAGGGAATGCCTCTGCACAGGGCTCAGCAATTCCGCAGCCATCGTATACAATACCACGCTGGTGAAGAACCAACAGGCCATTACCATCTGCCCCGGCCCCAATATCGCTTTCTTTAACCGGGAAGCGTCACTGCAGGAAATGTGCGACCACATATACGGCCGCGCCAATATCCTGGGCGACGTTAACCGGCCCCATATGTTCATCAATGAACTGAACCTGTACATCAACTACCTGCGGGAACAATTGCAACTATGCACCGGCGATAAAATGATGAAGCAGCTGGATGCGTTCCGTGACAACCTGGCCAAAGGCATCGCCTATTACCGGAACCTCCACTACACCGGCATCGTCAGCGACGAACGCTTCTCCGGTATGCTGGACGAATGCGAGGCCCACCGGAAGCCACCCGGTACACAGCCTGCGCCACGATGCTTTGACTATCCGTCCTATGATCCCATACCCTAAGCAAAAAGACCTTGCCGCAGATGCGACAAGGTCTTTGATTTACAGTGAACTAAACGTGGAATTACAACAGACTTTCCAGGAACAGGTCGATTTCGGTCAGGGTTTCATCGAAATTGCCGCTGAAGCCGGTGAAGGCGTAACGGACATTCCCTTCTTTATCGATAATGAATTTAGCAGGGATGCCTTTTACTTTATAGCGCCCTACCACATCGTACTGGTTCTTCTCATCGTTGGGAATGGGCGTATCCATCAGCACGGTGAAACGGTATTTATTCTTGTTGATAAAATCCTTCACTTTCGTTGTACGTTCAGCCGGTGACTTCGTTTTCTCCCGGTATCGATGAACAGGAATTCCACTTTGCCTTTGTACTTATCTGCCGCCGCCTGCATGGCAGGGAACGACTGTACGCAGGGGCCGCACCAGGTAGCCCAGAAATCGAGGAACACTACTTTTCCTTTGAGGTCCGCCAGGCTAACGGTTTTACCGCTGAGTGTCCTGAGAATGAAAGGCTCGGCCGGGTAATTAACGGCGTGTTGACCGATCTTCCCGAGGGTGTTGTTGCGAAGCGTATCTGTCAGCTGCGCGATGTAGGCGTCATATTCTTTAGCCGGTTTTCCGGTGGCTTTCCAGGCCGTTTTGAACTGGCTGCGGATTTGCTCATTACTCCTACCGGTTTTCACGAGGCGGTCGAGCAGCGGAAATACGCGGTCGTACGCCTTGTTTTCCATGAGGATATTTGCCAGGAGGATTTCCTTATCGGCATCTTTCAGGAATTTTCCTGTTCGGCTTCCGTGATGAACGGCAGCGCTTCGGGATAGCGTTTGTTCTTATACAGCAGTTCAGCGTAATACACAGCATAAGTGTAGTATGTAATGCTGTCCATTTTACCGCCCACAGGCTTAGCTTTCGAAAGTTCCTCCTTAAACAGGGTTTCGGCCTCGGCCGTACGGCCCTTCTCCTGGAGCATTCTGCCGATGCTGCCATGCATCTGCCGTGCTGAGAAGGCCGTTTTCATGGAACGTGCCATCTTCATTGCTTCGGGATCGTTTTCTTTGACCATCTGGTATGCCAGCATTCCCGGGCGATATCGTAAGCATTTACCTGCTTTTCATTTTCACTTTCCGGAAAAGATTTCATTAATTCTTCATATCCCGCCTTTGCCTCTGCCAGGTTATTAGCGTTGGCGACAGCTACGGCTTTCCTGAAGATGGAATCCATCTTGCCAGGCTGGCCTGCTGCGGGTAGGATATTTTCCAGTGTAGCGGCTAGTATGTCGCCACGGAGGTTGGAGGCCAATATCTTGCCATCCGGTCCGATCAGGAAGTTCTGCGGGATGCCGCGCACGAAATATAGCTTCGTTATGGCGGAGTTCCAATGCTGCAGTTCAGAAATGTGCGTCCACGTGAGCTTATCCTGGTGGATAGCCTTCATCCAGGCTTCCTTCCCGTCCGCCTTGTCGAGCGAAACGGCCAGGATAGTGAAGTTCCTGTTTTTATACTTTTGTAGGCTGCCACTACATGCGGGTTCTCCGCCCGGCAGGGGCCGCACCAGGAAGCCCAGAAATCCAGGAGCACGTATTTGCCACGGAAGTCCTTCAGCGCTACGGCCTTACCCGCGGTATCCGGCGCACTGAAATCGGGCGCTATCATTCCGATGCCCACGCTGCGCATTTTCTCCGCTTCAGCCAGGAGGGCCTTGGCTTCGGGGCTGGCCTGTACTTCTTTCGAGAACCGCCCTACCCTGGCTACAATACTATCCGGCTGCATACCACGGATCGAGCGGTAGGCAATATCAAAGCTGATGATAGAACCGGGATTTTCCGCTGCAAATGCCTGATCGATCAGATATCGGTCGGAAGAAATGCGGCCCAGCCTGGCCGAAAAATCCTTTCTGAATACCGTATCTCGCTGCAAGCGATCAGGGTCGCTTTTTACGGTGCGCATCAGCTGTGCGTTGGCGGAATCATTATCTCTCGTCAGCGCTGCATACTTTTTATAATAGGGATCGTTAGACCGGTCTTTCTTCTGCCCCAGCGCGACCGAATGGGTAGCCGCGAGTAGCAGAATTAGCATAGTGTTTCTAAACATTATTTCTTGTTTTTAAAGTCGATGTCAATGATCTTTCCGAAGCCTTCGTACTTATCACGGTAGGTATTGTTAGAAAAGTCCCCGGTATTCGATATCCCGAACTCATAAAACGTTCCTTTAGAACCATTCCAGGTACCGGCAGCCATCACGCGGTCGTGTTCCGGCACTACCCAAAGCAGGCTGAACTGCGACTGCTTGATCCTGATTGCAGTCACCGTCTCACCTGAGGGGAACTGATAAGCCAGTCGGGCCTTCCCTGCCGGAATATCCAGCAAGTATATCTTATTGTCTACCGCATAGTAGAGCTGAAGATAGGTTTGGGAAGAAGCGAATACCGTAGCCCGCTCCAACCCGGGAGCATCCAGCACGGATGAATCTCCGCCGCCATGATAGCGGATGACGTATTGACGCGGTATACAAAATAGTTGTTGGCAGCATTATCTTTCATCAGGCAATTGAGAAAGTCATTATTGCTGACAGCGCCGTAGATCATTGTTTTCCCTACGTTATTCAGCTCAAACGCAGAGCCTTCCGGGCTAGCCAGTGTACTGATAGTGTTGCTTGCATGCTTCAGGAAACGCTGATTTTTCGCATCATACAGCAAGGTCAAATCACTATTCATCATGGGCAGCTGAAACGGCGCTATTTCCCAGTCGCCTTCAATGGCAGGACCATATTTCTTAGGGCCCTGTATTCAGGTTCAGGGAATGCAATTTGCCGTTATTGATGATAAAACCAAAAACGCCTAACCGGTTGTAGTAAACATTCTGCGGCCGCTTCACCTTCGGTGGGGAGAAGTACCAATCCCCATATCCGTACTGCCGCTGAAAATTGATGTAGCTTAGCCATACGCCATCCTGCCCGCCATATACAAATACTTCCTGGGAGGATCCTACGATGTTCCAGACACCGACCCGGCTGCTTCCAGCCGGCAATGGAACTCCGTTAGCTGTCGAATAGATATCGTTTGACACCATCTTCAGCGTGTTCACCATCGAAAGGTCCTGCACGCCGCCATGGTCTTCCAGCAGTACCCAGCCTTCGCTTAGCGGGCTGGAAATATCCACGATAAATTCTTTGAATGTGGTGACGCCGGTGTGATTGTCCTTTACGTCAAGCACAAGACGGTAGCTGGCCGGTGAAAAGGTCACGAGCGTATCGATATTTTTGTTTTAGCCAACCGGATTGCGGGCCCGTTTACCTCGAACATCCGCCAGCTGAATTCCAGGCCGGATTCATCCTTACCGGCCGACTGTTGAACATCGATGTCGATTTTCAGCCGGTCGAATAATTGGAGGCGGATGGTATCCCGCGTACTGCTACTGATAGCAATCTGGTTGATATCGTGCAGGTCGTAATTGCCTTTGTCTTTATAACAGCCTGCCGCAAACAGCATCAGCGCGAGCAGGCAGCTCGATAAATAATGTTTCATGCACTTTATTTAATGGATCAGGAAAAATACTCGTTCACCTTTTTCATCGTACAGCGGGCCGTTCGCCGCTTCCCAGGCGATGAGGTAGTTGATGCAGGTCTGCCGGAGGTAACTGCCCTCTGTTTCCTGAACGCCGGTGAAATCATACCTGCCGGTAGCTTTTATGATCATATCGTACTTGACGTCGCTATAAGGGCCAAATTTATACTCCAGCCAGCTGGTGGGTTTAGACAGGAAGTCGTTGACCTTAACGAGGTATTCAACCTGTCCACCGAGCCCTGTCTTGAAATCAGCGGATGCGTCGAGCCGTATCCAGATGCGGGATTCGCGGATTTTCATGTCAGCGGAGCGGAGCACCTTCACCATCAGTTCCCCACCGTAATTATGGGCCTTCAATACCGCCGGCAACAGCTCATATGATTTGGGATCTACTTCCGAGCGGCCGGTGATCACCGAGTACTTTATGGATCGGTCGTTGGCTGATGCAGACCCGGTGATGCGGATGGGAATACGCACTGTATCGTATTGCAGGGCTGCATCCCGGACGGCGAAAGAATAGGTAAGGCTGTCTGCATTCTTATCATTCCTAATCTGATAGAAATATACGATCTGTCCTTCCACAAAAGGCTGTAGTGGCGCTTTACGGCAAGCGGCGAACGCAGCCGGGAGCAGACAAAGCCAGAAATATCGGAAATGTTTCATGATAGCTGGAATTAGTTTTGATTAAACTCGATTTCATCATCGGGCATAGGCGGTACGTACATCGCTTCGCTTCCCGGCCGGGCGGTTCCTTCCAGCACGGCGGCATTGGTTCGTTTGTAGAAGAAGAACAGCTGCCCCTCCTGGTAGAACTCTTTACGGTATTCCTTCGCGATCTCCAGCTTCAATTGATCCTCCGTCAGGCTAGTGGACAGCAGTTGCAGTCCCCTGTGCGAGCGGACCTCATTAAGCAGCCCTATGCCCTCTTCTTTATTGGCCGTAGCCTCGGCGGCGATATAATACATTTCACTATACCGTATCAGCGGCAACCGGCGCATTAACCAGGAACCGTTATCCAGAATGTCATCAATCCAGTATTTGGCGGGATACTTCGTAGTAGAGCTACCCGATGTCTTCCAGAGGTACAGGTAGCGGTAGTCGGTACTGCCGCCGCTATTCACCTCGAAACGGGTGTTGATAAACGCGGTTCTATTGGTCAGTACCGCTGTGCTGGGCGCCTGGGCATTAAAATGTTTCGCGTTCAGGGTTTGCATATTGGCGAGATAAACTGCAAAAAGGTGTTCCGCGGTGAAAGTACGGTCCGGGAACAATGTGTTGACGGCAGTGGCGGCGATCAGGTTCCACTTTTTGCTGTCGATCACTTCTTTAGCGTATTTGTAAGCGTTCTCCTTATCGCCTGCCCAGAGACTGATTCGCGCCATTAGTCCGGTGGCGGCCCAGTAATTGAAATGGTTGCGGGTGTGAGCGAGCCAGAGATCGGCGTGGTTATAGGTAACGTCCAGCCGTACTTTTAGCAGTGCACGGGCGGCCGTGAGGTCTTCCATGCACCGGGAGATCACTTCCTGTACGGTCAACCGTGGCTGTACTTTCATATCGAACCGGGTGACATAAGGGATCGCCGTCTGATCCAATCCTTTGCCGGGCAGTGGACCGAATGCGCGCAGCATATCGAAATGCAGCATGGCTCGGAGGCCTAAAGCTTCTCCCTTTACCAGCTCAAACATCATCGGCGCAAATGTTTCCTTCCGGTCATCGATCTTCGACAGCAGGTTATTGATACCCGCGACGTTCTTGTAAGCTGTAGACCAGAAACCAAACAGCGCCGATTTAGCCGTTGCGTTGGTATAGTTGTATTGACCCGCCTGGTTGTAGCTATGGCTCGTTAGCGCCACGTCATAGTTAGCTGCCAGCACGTCCATCATAGCCATGGTAAACTCCCGGCCGTACAACGCTTCACCGGAGATGCCGGTATACACGCCTATCAGCGCATCCTTAAATCCTTGCTCGTCCGTCAGAAGGTCATCTTCTCCGACCTGTGTTTTCGGTTTTACGTCCAGCCATTTGCTACAGCCGGCACTGCCGCCTAGTATCAGGACCAGCAGTACACACCTTAATGTTTTTCTTATGCTCATGGTACGACTGTTTTAAAAAGTAGTGTTGATGTTGATGGTGAAGTTCCGTGCAAATGGATAATCCAGTCCGCGCTCCACTTCAATCGTAGCAATGCGGAACATGTTGTTTGCCTGTAGGCTGATACGGGTATTTTTCATCCGCAACCTGGCTGAATAGCGGTCAGGAACATTATATGTCAGCGAAATGCTTTCGAAGTCGAGGAAGTTGTTGCGTTGAAGAAAACGAGAAGTTGCGTTGGTCAGCTCCGTTACCTGTCGCCCTTCCAGGTCGGCCAACCCTTTGAAATACGTAGCGTCTCCGGGTTTCTTCCAGCGCCCCATCAGCACACGTTCATCCACGTTGTACCGGAGGTTTGCGTTCTCGATGCGGTCTGCCAGCGTCTGGTTATACAGCTTCCCGCCGGTCTCATAACTCATGTAAACGCCCAACTGAAGTCCTTTCCAGCTGACGTTGGAACCAATATTCCCGCTCACGTCAGGCAATGCATCGCCTACGATCACTTTATCGGCGGCGCTCCATTCATACGTCAGCTCCCCATTACGTGCGAGAAACAACTCCTTTCCATTACCCGGATCGATGCCCATGGAGCGCACCGCCCAGATTGCATTCACTGATTCACCTTCCACGAAGCGCAACTGCGGACGCGTTTGCAGGTTATTATCGGACTTGTCGTTATTCTCGTTCATCTTCTTGAGCGAGTTGGAGATCTCTTTGATCCGGTTACGGTTGTGGATAGCATTCACAAACACGCTCCAGTATATGCCCTGGCGTTCCTTGCGGAGGAGGAACACGTTAAGATTCCCTTCCATTCCCCGGTTTTCCAGCTTGCCGGCGTTTTCTTTATAGGTAGCCACGCCGGAAGAAGGCGGCATATTCACATCCAGCAACAGGTCGTTCGTAGTTTCGATATAGCCGTCGAGCCGGAATTGTACCCGTTCTTTGAAGAGCGATACGTCCATGCCGATATTACGTTTCATCGTTTGTTGCCAGGCGAGCAGCGGATTCCCGTAGGCCATAAGCCCCGCGCCCAACATGCCTAAGTATTCGCGGTCGGTCGTGTATTGGTAGGTGGTGGTAGCCATGTATGGTGAGAACTGCTGACTGCCGGTGGTGCCAATGCCTGCCCGAATCTTCAGCCTGTCTACCGCCGTGCCCTTCAGGCCGCTCATAAAGGCTTCTTCATGGAGGTTCCATCCCAGACCGAACGCCCAGAAAGGAGCAAACCGCTTGTCGTCACCAAACTGCGTGGAACCATCCATGTTAAAGGAAAAGTCAGCCATATACCGGCGGTCCCAGGTGTAGTTCAGACTGCTGAAGGCGGATACGCGGCGGGTGACGTCGTTCTTTCCTGTCGGACGGCTGTCGCGCAGGTAAGCATTGCCCAGGAAGACTTCATCGAGCCTGCTGTTCGGGAAGCCCCGTACTTCGAACCCCGCGCCCTGACTGCGTTGCTCCGCCAATGAACCGCCGAGGGTAGCGTAGAACAGTCCTTTACCGATCACTTTGCTGTAATCGAGCAATAGGCTTCCGTCCAACGCGAAGAAGCTGCTGTTGTTGCGGTTGTATTGTCCGCGGGTATAGTAGTCGACCGAGTTGAAATCAGTGATGTTAATAAAGGCGGTATGGTCTGCAGGCAGGAATTTATCGGATTGGTCAGACTGGCTGGTGATGCCCAGCTTACCGGTAAACCGAAACCCGTTGCGGAGGCGCCATTCCAACATAGTGTTGTTGACCATCCCGAAGTACTTCGCATAATTGGTGGTACCGAGCGTAGCATCGTATAAGGGGTTGCCGACGATGGTCTGCGCTGCGTTGCCGGGTGTAGACAGTATATCCAGGGTTTTTACCGTCTTTCCCTGAGCATCGTAAGGATTCCAATAAGGATTGAGGCGTGTATATGCGGAAAACGCGCCGTAGGGCGATTCGTCTGCCCGGTTACTGTTCACCGTAAGCTGATTCCTGACGAGCAGCCCGTTCTTCCGGTAGCTCAGCATCATGCTCCCTTCGTAATTCTTGCGGCCGGAGCCGATCATTACGCCTTTGTTGTTCCCGTATGCGAAGCTCACGCCATAGCGCAGGTACTGGTCGCCGCCTTCCACATACAGCGACTGCCGTGTGCCCACACCCGTCTGCAATGGTTTGGCCAGCCAATAGGTGTTCACACCCCGTTCGATATCGGCTTTGCGCTTACTGTAGAGCTTATCCCAAAAATACTGGTGGCTGGCGAAGGAGCTGGTGGAGGTGTACATGCCCGACAGCCTCTCCACTTCCAGCTTTCCCGCCGCGTCCAGCAGCCGGTAAGAGGTAAGGTCCGGCGCGGTGATCTGCACATTGGAGGTATAGTTAACGGTAAGCCTCCCCGGCAGCGGCTGTTTCGTGTCCACCACGATCACGCCGTTGGCCGCGCGGGAACCATACGCCGAGGTGGCCACCGCGTCTTTCAATATCGTCATCCGCTCGATGCGGTTGATGTCCAGGTCATATATCTTTTGCAGGCTCACCTCGAACCCGTCGAGGATAAAGAGGGGCATGCTGGGGTTGGATTGGTAGGCGGACATAAAGTCTGCCCCGGATGCCGGAACGCCATTAGCCGCTCCCTGCACCGGGAAGTTATTGGTACCGCGCAGCGTTACCTGGGAAGGCGGTTGGGATTGCTGCCGAACTGCATATTGTCCGGAATGCGCATGGCCGGGTCGAAGACCTTCACGGCATCGAATACGTTCATGGTATTCACCTGGCGCATCTGGTCGCCGCTGACGGAGGTAGCCACGCCGGTGAAGTTTTCTACCGGGCGCTTGAACAGGCCCGTGGTCACCACCACTTCGTTGATCTTCTCTACGGCGGTGAGCAGGGATATGTTCCCGAAGTCGGACTTGCCGTTGATCTTGATCTCGCGCCGCTCGAAGCCGATGCTGGAGAAGACGATGACGCCGTTGGCCGGTGCGTCTGCGATCACGAACTGGCCCTGGGCGTTGGTAACGGCGGCGCGGGTGGTTCCCTTCACCGCTACCGTTACGCCTTCGAGCGGCTTTCCGTTCTCATCCGTCACTTTACCTTTCAGCTCGATGCCCTCCGCTTGCGCGAGGTTGGCGGCCTTACGGCGGGTACGGATGACAACGGTGTTGTCGATGATCTCATATTCCAGCGGCGTGCCTTGCAGGCATACCGACAGCGCATCCTCCAGCGAGACCTGCACGAGGTCCAGCTGCAGCGGCTTCTGGCGCAAAATGAGATTCAGGTCGTACACGAAATACAGGCCTGTCTGTTTCTTGAACGAGCGGATGGCTTCGTTCAGGAGATCTGCTTGCTTTTGAGCGTCACTTTCTGGGAGTAGCCCATAGCGCTCACCTGCAGGCAGGCAAGCAGCATGATCAGCAGGTTGAGTTTCATAAACCGCGCCGCACAGGCATTCCGCAGCCTGCGTCCCCATGGCGACGCGCCGGGATTAGGAGTCTGATACATACTTCTTTAATTTTGGTTGGCAGACGATTGCCCTTCCGTGAAGACCACTATGGTCTCCCGGATACAATTCCTGGTGTTAATACGAATAGATGATGAGTCACGGTCGGGAAGCCGGCCGATTTCCCGAAGCCGTGTGTGTAAAGATTGGTTGTTGATTCCGATTTAGTCTACTGATTCGCCGGTAACACGGTTACCTTATTTCCCTCGATGTCAAAATGTATGCTTCCGGTCTTTTCCAGTATGTCCAGCACTTCAGACAGTTTCTTATTGCTGGATACCGTTGCGACCAATATGGTATTGTCTATCCCTGCCGCGTATTCGACTTCCGATATGTCGTACCAACGCTGCAACTGCCGCATGATGCTGCGGATATTTCCGTACAGCTCGAACCGCCCGTCTTTCCAGGCAACGGATTCTGAAACGTCGCCCGTGACTACCTGCATACCGGTGGAAGTAGCGGTCACTTGCTGCCCGGGCCTCATCACCACCTGCCCGCCTCTATGATGGAGGCGAACGGCGCCTTCCAGGAGACTGGTTACGGATTCGGATTCATCCGTATAGGCCTTGATATTGAAATGAGTGCCGAGCACTTCTACCTGGAGGTCCTGATTGACCTTCACCCGGAAAGGAGCGGCAGCGTTCTTTGCGACTTCAAAATATACTTCCCGGAAATCTCCACGTCTCTGGTGGCCGCGCCGTTAAACGACGTAGGGAATTTGATGGTGGATGCGGCGTTCAGGTAAGCGATCGTCCCGTCTTCCAGCAACAGCCTGAACTGGCGGCCACGGGCGGTCTCGATCGTATAGAACTTTTGCGCAGATTCCTGTCCCTCCTTTCCTTCCAGCCGTTCGAACCCGCGGGCCTCGCTGGCGGTGGCGGGATCCGGGGCAATGCTGTCCAGCGAAAGCGCCCTGCCATCCGGCAGTTGCAACGTTACTGCGCCCTGTACCTTTTCGATATCGTTCACCTTTGCCACCGGCTGGTTATGATCGTTACGGCGGAGCATTGCGATCCACAGCGTTGCGGCAACCGCCAGCAATACCGCGGCGGCGGCGGCCAGTTTCCAGTTCATGCGGCGGAGCTTAGGCGCGGGCTTTATCTCCAGCTGCAGGCGCTCCTGCAGCAAACGCAGGCTCGGCCCGGAGGCGCTCATCATCTTCCCCTGCCAGGCTACCTTCTTCCGCCATCCGGTCGATCGCGGCTTCCAGCAAGACGCGGTGCTCCAGGTCCGCGATCAGGTCGAGGAACCGTTGTTCGTCCGCTTCGGAAAGCGTGCCGGTCAGATAACCGTCCAATAAGGCGTTAAAATCCTGGTGCATACAGGGCAATATGTTTATTTGTGCTGCCTTCTCCTATACCACGCGAAAAGAAGAAGGAACACCCGAAAAAAATCACATTTTTTAAAAATAGCCGTCAGCAACCCGATCACACCCAGCAACCAGGCCCCCAGCCCGTGTTTCGAGAGCACGGTGCGCAGGTGGTTCAGTACGATGGTAATGGTGTTGGAAACGGTTTTGCGGGAAAGGCCCGTACGGGCCGCGATCATGTCGTGCGATAATCCCTCTTCCCGGCTGAGGGCAAATATCTCGCGTTGTTTTTGCGGTAATGCTTCCAGCGCTTCCCTGACCAGGCGCTCCGTTTCCGAAACGGGCGCCCCGGGGCCGGCGGTATGCTGGGGCCAAGTTCGGTGAGGAAACGGTCGTGCCGCTTCTGCCTGACGGCATCCTTCCGCATAGCGGAGATGATCTCATTACGGGCCATGACCATGGCGTATGGCCTGAATTCCCGCACCTCCGGCAGTGTTTCCCGGCGAAGCCAGAGCTTCACGAACACTTCCTGTACGATGTCTTCTGCAGCGTGGGGAGATTTAAGGAAAGAGAGCGCGAGGGAATAGATGTCATTCCAATACCGGCGGTGTAACGCAGCGAAAGCGGTGCTGCTGCCCGCTGCCATGCCCGTCAAGATCCCATATTCATCCTGAAAATTATCCTCGCTCATCCGGTGCCGGTGGTTGATTTCGGGCGGTAAAATAACAAAAACTGCATTCATTTGCACCCCACACATGCTCCGGAATCCGAACTTTATCGAAATAACTGTTCCAACACCGCATCCCCTATCTCCGCCAGGTCGCCCGTATCGGTATTGCATAATAATATGACGGTATGCCTTCCGTCCGGGCAGCGGAGCAGGCAGGTATTGAATCCGTTAATGCTACCCCGCCGTTCCCAAACGGTTACTTCTTTCCAGGATGCCAAACGGACTTTGTTAATATAACTCCCCAATCCCACCAGCCCCTGGCATACTTCGAATAACCCAGCGACGCCGATGGGCTATACATCTCCGCCACAGTAGCTTGCCGAAGCAAAATGGAATCATACAACGCCTGATCCAACCGGAAAATATCCGCCGCCGTAGCGTACATGCCGCCGGCCGTAGCGTAGTTCTCGAAATGCGGGTTCTCGTCATTATACAGCGTATCCGCCGCCGTTCCCGAACCAAAAGAATAATTATGATACCCATATGCCAGTCCCAGGATCACATTCCGCAAGCGGATAACACCGGTATTAACGACGCCCAGCCGGTCCAGGATGTTCTCCTGTAATACCCGCGCCCACGACTTCCCCGTTACCTTTTCTATGATTGCGCCCAATACGATATAGTCGATATTATTATAATTAAACTTGCTCCCGGGCGTGAAGTGTAGCGTATCCTTTATCCGGGTGCGCACGAAAGCGCCAGGCAACGGGACCGATTTCGTATAATAATCATCCAGCTTATCACCGGGAAGCCCCGAAGCATGCGTCAGCAAATGGCGGACAGTAATCCGCTGCCCCGCAGTCTTTAGTGCATCGGATAGATACTCCGATAAGTAATGGTCCAGCTGCACCTTCCCGGACTCCTGCAACTGAAGGATCAATATAGCCGTGTAAAGCTTAGTGATGGATGCGATGGGATAACGGGTATCCGGACCAGCGGATACTTTAAACTGGCGGTTGGCATAGCCGAATTGCTTTTGATAAACGATCTCCCCTTTGCTGGCAACCAGGACGGCGCCATCAAAATGCCCTTTTTCGTGAAAGGCCTGGAAGAGACTATCGAACCGGAGTGGGAGGGATTGGGAATAGACACTTCCTGGAAACAACAATAGGGATAACAGGACAGGTATGCGCATGGAGATGTGGATTTAGATCTGGAATATAACGGGATCGTGCCCGGCCCCTTCAAAGACGTACCGACCTGGAAATAGTTGCTTCTTAACTTTCCGGCTTTCGATACAATATTATCACCCAAAAGGCCAACTGTGGCCAACCGCCTGCAAATTCAGCGGCAAAAACTCTGATTTATATTTACTAATATTGACCGGAGGATTTCACATTTAGGATATCTACCGGGAACAAAGACTGGCTATTCCACCGTTTAGAAATAACCTTGCGATAATATTGGCTGTATAATTTTGCGTTATCATGGAGCGTAGTGAGAACCAACAATGGCCTGACTGGATACGACGATTGCACAGGGGTGAAGAAGCCGTGCTTCGGGAACTACTCACAGTGCTGGGCCCAAAAGTGCTGGGTTATTGTAAAAAAAAAACCGGAAGCGATGAAGATGCCGAGGAGCTGGTCCTCGACATATTTCTCAAATTCTGGCATTACCGCAACCGGCTCGATGCCGCCATTAATCCTGAAGCGCTGTTATTTACCATTGCCCGGAACCATATATTGAATTTCATGCGCAACCAGGCCGTACATAAACTGGCCGCCGCGTCCCAACAGGAAACCGAACTGCCGGAAACCGACAGTGTCCTCCACAAATTCACCTATAATGAACTGTATCGTCAATACCGGCAAGCACTGGAAAAACTGGGCGACAAACAGCGCACCGTTTTTAAGATGAGCCGGGAAGAAGGCCTATCCCATCGCGAAATCGCTGAAAAGCTCGGCATTTCCATACGCACGGTCGAGGCGCACATCCATAGCAGCGTCAAGTATTTGCGCGGCGAACTGAAAGATGGCTTCATCGTTATCGTTCTGCTTTCCATTCTTGATTAACACCCGCAAAAAAAATATTGCAAACCACTAAGTAGTCGATTCCGGAACCGTGTATATAAGGGAAAGGAGACAGCATTCCCATGAATAATGACCTTTCCGTGTCGGTACAGGCACTATATGATAAAATCCGGGATGGCAAAGCCACTACGGAAGAGCTTCGCCGGTTTTTAGCGCTTACCACGGGCGAGCCGGAAGATTTGTTGCCCTTCCATGAATGGGAGAGCGCTCCCGAATCGCCGTTTCCCGAGGGGCTGCAGCGGCGCATCCTTCAAAAAGCCAATCCCGCCCGCCCCATACTGCGGCGGCTGCTTCCTATGCGGCAGCGGCAGCCCTGCTACTTGCTTTTATAACCATCGCCTCCATCTTTTGGTTCCGCCCGGCAGATCTCACAATTTACACCGGCCACGGCGAAATAAGGCAGCTCACCCTGCCCGACGGTTCCGTTGTGACCCTCAATGCCCTAAGTTCCATCCGATATAACAGCTCCGGGAGCGATGGACGGCGCACCGTACATCTCGACGGCCAGGCATTCTTCGACGTCCGCCAGGACGCCACAAGCCCATTCGTGGTAATCAGCTCCGGCCTGCAGACTGAAGTCCTCGGCACCTCCTTCGACCTCAGGGCCTACCCGGGCGCACGGCCTTTCATTGGCGTGGCTTCGGGCAAAGTCAGGGTGAAAGACACCGGTGGCCGCTATGTAATCCTGGAAAAAGGACAACAGGCAATATATGACGCCCGCGCCCGGAACTTCACCCGGCTAGACGCCAACCCATCAGACATGAGCACCTGGCAACATGGCATCATCAGCCTGGACGGCCTCACCCTGCAGGACGTATGCGCTGACCTCGAACGCTGGTACGGAGTGAAGATCATCCTGGACGCTCCCGGCATCGGGGAATATCAGCTCACCGGCAGGCAGGAAGTAAAATCACTGGAATCCTGCCTCGACGCAATTTGTTTCATTTTCCACCTTCAATACACATACAAAGACAACACAGTCCGCATCCGCAAAAATTAACCACGCTCTAAACGTTCAAAACACAAGAAGATGTATCAAAATGTACACATGAAGCTGCTCCGCCGGCTCCTGGCGGTCTTGTTGTGGCTGCCTGCCGCTACGGCATCAGCACAGGAAGACGGGCAGGCCCGGCAGACCGTGACCATCAGCGTCAAAAACGCCGAGGTCACGGAAGTATTCCGCCTTATTGAAAAACAAACTGATTACCGTTTCCTGTACAACGGTTCTTTAAATGCCAGTACAGGGAAAATAACGCTGGATTTTAAACAGGCCCGCGTTCCCGCGCTGCTGACGGAGATCGAAAAGCGCACGCAGCTCCAGTTTCTCATCCGCGGGAAAGACATTTCCGTAACGCATCGCGGGCAGGCGCTCCCGGGCGGCCAGCCTGCCGCGTTCAAACGCGAGATCACCGGCATCGTACGCGATACGACCGGCCAACCTATGGTCGGCGTCACCATCGCCGTGAAGGATACCAAGCGCGGGACCGGTTCCGACGCCAACGGCCGGTTCATTATTCCGGTAGATGACAACGACGTACTTGTGTTTTCCATGATCAGCTTCCGCAAACAGGAAATACCCGTTGCAGGCCGGGACAAGCTGGAAGTCATATTACATGAAGCTACCTCCGCCCTGGAAGAGATAGTGATCGTAGGTTTTGGGCAGCAGAAAAAATCAGCCTCGTAGGCGCACAGACCACTATTTCGCCCAAAGACCTCAAGCAACCCGTTTCCAACCTTACCAACTCGCTCGGCGGCCGGATTGCCGGCATGGTAAGCGTTCAGCGCAGCGGCGAACTGGGCTATAACGACGCGAATATTTATATCCGCGGCATCTCCACTTTTACCGCCGGTCTCAGCCAGCCGCTGACACTGGTCGACGGTGTTCCCCGCGCCATCGCCAACGTGGACCCTGAAGACATCGAGAGCTTTTCCGTATTAAAAGACGCCGCGGCAACAGCTGTTTACGGCGTGAGGGGCGCCAACGGCGTCATTCTCATTACCACCAAATCCGGCCGGTCCGGCAAGCCTTCCTATAACCTCCGTTATACCGAAGGGGTTACCAACTTTACCACCTTGCCTTCTTTCGCGGACGGCGCCACATACATGGAAATGTCTAACGAAGCGCTGCGTACCCGCGGCAATACGCCGCAATATTCGGATGAGGCCATCCAGAAGACCCGCGACGGCAGCGATCCTTATCTCTATCCGAACGTAGACTGGTTCAAGGAGCTGTTCAACAAAAAGGGACGTATGCGCAATGCCAACGCCAATATCAGCGGCGGATCGGAGAAAGCGGTGTATTACGTGGGATTGGCTTTCTATGACGAACAGGGTTTATACAATATCGACGAGCTGTCGAAATATAACTCCTCCATCTTCCAGAAGCGATACAACGTCACCTCCAACCTCACGCTCCAGCCTTCTCCGACCACCACCGTGAAGCTGGGCATCAGCGGATATCTGAACAATATCAACCTTCCGAACACCGGTGCGGGCGATATCTTCGCCGACGCGTACTTCATGACGCCTGTCCAGATCCCCACACGGTACCCAGATGGCAAGATAGCCGACGTCCGCAGCGGAAGTCTCAGCAACCCCTGGGCCAGCCTCACGCAAACAGGTTATGCCAATCAATGGCGGAGCCAGATATTCTCCAACCTCCGCCTGACCCAGGAACTGCCTTTTCTGCTGAAAGGATTGTCGCTGACCGGTATGTTTTCTTTCGACGCCTATAACTATACCAGTAACCGATATACCAAGACACCCGATACCTGGCTGGCTACTGGCCGCGACATGGACGGCAATATCGTATACGAACAAACGGCCATCGGTACGGAGTTCCTCAACTACAGCAAAAACAACATCGGCGAGCGCACCCTCTATTCCGAGTACGCCCTCAATTACAACCAGAGCTTCGGTAAGCACGATGTCTCCGGCATGCTGCTTTATAATAAGAACGATAAGATCAACACCTTCGCATCCAACCTTGAGACCTCCATGCCTTACCGGTTCCAGGGCCTGGCAGGCCGTGCGACATACGCATACAACAACCGCTATTTCCTGGAGGCCAACTTCGGCTACAATGGTTCCGAGAACTTCTACCCTGACAGGAGATACGGATTCTTCCCCTCGGCAGGCCTGGGATGGGTAGTGTCTGAAGAGCGATTCTACAAGCCCATAAAGGACTACGTGCAGTTTTTCAAGATCCGCTTTTCTCACGGTATCGTAGGCAACAGCCAGATCGACGGGCGGCGCTTCGCCTACCTGGCCACCGTAAACAGCACGGGGACATTCAACTTCGGCAAGAACCCCACCAACAGTTTTACGGGTAAGGAAGTAGGCGAATATGCCGTAGACGTTACCTGGAAACTTCCCGGAAAACCAACCTCGGCTTCGACGTCCGCGTGTTGAAAGAGGCGTTACAGGTTCAGGTGGACCTTTTCCGCGAATACCGCAGCGGCATTTTCCTCCGCCGCCGCTCATTACCCGCCTATATCGGTATGATCAATGCTCCCTATGGCAACGTTGGTATCATCGACAATAAAGGCATCGATGTATCGCTCACTTATAACGAGCGCTTTGGAGACCTCTCCCTGCAGCTCATGGGCAACTTCAGTTTCAACCGCAATGAGGTGATCGAGAACGATGATCCCGCCTGGAAATACCCCTGGCTGGAAAGGAAAGGCCAGAAAGTAAACCAGCGCTTCGGATATGTGGCCCTGGGCCTGTTCGAAAGCGACAAGGACGTTCAGAACTCCCCGCCAGCCTGGAGATGTACGGGCAGGCGACATCAAATACAAAGACATCAACGGCGACGGCGTCATCGACTCCTACGACCAGGTACCTATCGGCCATGGGGACGTTCCTGAGATCATGTATGGTTTCGGGTTCACGGCAGGATATAAATCCTTTGCCCTTTCCGCCCTCTTCCAGGGCTCCGCGAATGTAGACGTGCTGCTGAGCGGTGAAGGTACCATGCCCTTCCAGCAGGGCCTGGCACGCGGGAACCTCTTTAGCAACATCCAGGACCGCTGGACGGAAGAAAACCCCAATCCCAACGCCTTCTACCCCCGCCTGATGCCCGGCTCTCTGAACGAGAACTACGCCGCCAGTACCTGGTGGGTTAAAAACAGCAGCTACCTTCGCCTCAAAACCCTGCAGTTCAGCTATAATCTGCCGCAGGCCTGGATGAACCGGTTACGGATCAAGTCCTCCAGCCTGTTCGTTCAGGGTGTGAACCTGCTGACCTTCTCCCAGTTTAAGCTGTGGGACGTAGAAGTAGGGAACGGCCGCGGCGCCGCTTATTCCAGCACCCGATCCTACACCGCCGGCATCGCCGTGAATTTCTGATCCAACTAATGTGAACTCGCTATGAAAAAAATTGAAATATCCGCTTTCCCTCATTATCGCCGTGATGCTTGCGTCAGCCTGCAACAAGGACTTCCTGAACCAGGTGCCCGACGACCGCATCACCATCGAGCAGGTATTCAACCGCCGGAAATACTCCGAGGAATATCTCGCCAACATCTATAATACGCTGCCCAACGACGCTTACCGCAACACCTCCCCTGGGAAGGAATGTCTGACGATGCGGACATCACTTATGACCGCCCCGGTTCCGGTTACGATACCTACCCCGCAAACCTCGGGAACTGGAGCGCAGCATCCAATTACTTCAACTACTGGCCCAAGTATTACCAGGGCATCCGTTCCGCGACGTTCTTCATGCAGAACATCGGCGGCAACCAGGAGATCCTGGCCCTCCCCAACGGCCGGGACCTGATCAACCAATACATCGCCGAAGCCAGGGCGCTCAGGGCCTTTACTACTGGCAGCTCGTCCGGCAATATGGACCGGTTATTATTCTCGGCGACACGCCGATCTCAGGGGATCTGGAGCCAACAGACGCCGAAATGCAACTGCCTCGTAACAGCTACGACGAGTGTATCGACTACATCGTCACCCAGCTCGATCTTGCTGCCCAAAACCTACCAAAGCACTTCGATGTTCAGGCGGAAACCGAATATGGCCGCATCACCCAGGCTTTCTGCAAAGCCGTTAAAAGCCAGGCCACGCTATCGGCCGCCAGCCCGCAGTTCAACGGCAACACCGATTATGCGGCTTTCCGCAATAAAGACGGCAAGCAACTCATCAGCACAACATATGATGTCAACAAATGGCAACGCGCGGCCGATGCAGCCAAAGAAGTCATCGATGGATTCAGTTTTCCCTTTACAGGAAAAATGGCACGGACGGCAACTTCGATCCCTACCTGTCCACCCGCGACGTCTTCCTCGATCCCTGGAACAGCGAAGTAATCTTCGCCCGTACCACGAACGGCCTTTCAGGATGGGAGCGCTCCGTTTCGCCCCGCCTCTGCAACGGATATGCCGCTGTAGCGGTGACGCAACAGCTGGTAGACGAATTTGAAATGGACAACGGCAAGCCCATCAGCGATCCGGAATCCGGGTATATGGAAGGCGGCTTCTCCGCCGCCGCCACCAAATACGCTCCCAAAGGTACCTATATGATGTATGTGAACCGTGAGCCGCGGTTTTACGTAAACGTAAGCTACAATGGGAGCCCCTGGATCAATACTTCGGAAGGCAATAAGATCATCGAAACCTTCTTTACCGGCAACACGGGTAAAAAGGGCTCCTGGGACTTTCCGCGGACCGGCTACATCGCCAGGAAGAACCTCCATCCTAACAGCAATCCCCGCATCTCCCAATATGTAGCCCGGCCTTTCGTAATGTTCCGTTATGCCGAAATATTGCTGAATTACATCGAAGCGCTGAACGAGTATGCTCCCGGCCATGCCGATATCATCAAATATCTCAACGAGATCCGGAACCGCGCGGGTTTGCCCAATGTAAGCGCCGGCGCAGGCCAGGTGGAAATGCGCGCCCGCATCAGGCACGAACGGAGGGTTGAGCTTTGCCTCGAAAACCTCCGTTACTTCGATACCCGCCGATGGAAGATCGCCGAGCAGACAGATGGCGGCCCGTTCTATGGCATGAACGTGGACGCCGGCACCAAACTGGCCGACCTCGTCTTCTACCAGCGTACCGTGTTCGAGCGTAGAATATTCCGGAAGAGCTATTACCTCCATCCCATTCCGCAATCCGAAATCGACCGCGATCCCAATCTCGTTCAGAATCCAGGATGGTAATCCGTCTAAAACATCAAGACCATGAAAATCTTCAAATACAGTCTCACCATCACGGCGGCAGCCGCCCTGTTCGCCAGCTGCGGCCGTACCGATGCGACCTCATCGAACATATTTCTGATTCCACTGCAGTGGTGTATATGCCGCAGGCTACCCGCCTGCCCGCGGAATATGTTTTCCAGCGAAATGCCCAATATGCGGAAATGATTTACGGCGCCAGTTACGGCGGCCCCCATACGCCCAAATCGGATATCAGCGTCCGGTTCTCCATTGATCCGGGTAAAACCGGCAACTTCAACGATGAGTTCTTCACGCAGTATCCGATCATGCCAGACGGAAGCTTCGAGCTGGAGCGCCAGGAAGCGGTGATTGCCGCAGGACAGGTAGCAACCGCGCCGCTGAACATCAAAGTGCATCTGGACAAACTGGAAGGCGTAGGCGGATACCTTCTGCCTGTCACAGTTACTTCCGGCGTAAAAATGAACGAGCAGCTCCGCACTACCTACTTTCTCGTGAAAGCACTGTACGATGCAAACCCATTTGATATGATGGACCGCACCAACTGGGCTGTGGCGGATAAGTCTTCCGAGGAAACGTCCGGCGAAGGCGCCAACAACGGCCGTGCAATACACATGCTGGACGCAGACCCGGCCACCTTTTGGACCACGCAATGGAAAGCCGCCAAGCCTGGCCTCCCCATCATGTCACCATCGATATGAAGGAAAGCAAAAAGCTGCACGGCTTCACTTTCACGGCCCGCGTCGCCAACGGCGTAATGAAAGCCACCGGCAACCCGAAGAACATTATCGTGGAAGCGGGGGCAGACGGACAGACCTGGGCCTACCGGGAGGAGTTCGTGCTCAGTAACACTGAGCTGAATACGATCTATCTCGCTTATCCGCCGCAGGCCCGGTTCTTCGGATCACCATCAATACCAGCCAGGGCGATATTTACTTAACCCATTTCGCAGAACTCAATGCCTTCTGATGTATAAATTTAAAATCATCATCACGGTACTGGCGACGCTGGCCGTGGCCTGCGGCAATAAAGACGAGGATAATCCCCTGCGCCCCAGCCCGGGAAGCAGGGGCCGCAGATCACCGTTATGACTTTCAATATATATGGTGCCCGCGCTTCCTCCGGTACGCCCGCAGACCTGCAGGTGCTCGCCAAAGTCATCAACGATGCCAAACCCGACCTCGTGGCGCTACAGGAAGTAGATGTCAATACCCAGCGCACGGGGACGACCATCAACCAGGCAAAAGAGCTGGCGGCGCTAACAGGCATGGAATGGCATTTCGCCAAGGCCATGGACCTGCAGGGCGGCGCATATGGCGACGCGGTGCTGTCCAGGCTGCCTGTTATTTCCACTAAATCATACGCGCTGCCGGTAGACCCTGATGTGGGAGGAGAAACCCGTTCGGTGGCGATGATCCGGGTTAAAAAAGAAGATAAGGAGTTTTACTTCGCCTCTACACACTTCGATCACCTGTCGCAGGAAGACAGCCGCATACTGCAGGCGAATGAGTTTAATAAGATCGTGAAGGCGCTGGACCTGCCCCTCGTGGCGGGCGGTGATCTGAACGCATTACCCGACTCAAAGACCATTGGCATCATCCGCGGCGTCATGAACCTGGGATGCCCGCAGCAATGTCCTCTCACCTTTCCTTCCAGCCAGCCAAACAGAACGATCGATTACATTATGACCGCCCCCACCAACAAATTCAGCGTAACGAACTATGCTGCGCTCACGGGGTGGCATGAAGAGAAAAAAAGTATACGCCTCCGACCATCGGCCGGTAATTGCAGTTATGAAGGTATATTGATTCCCCGATTGCCCTTCACCTGTGGAAGCCTCCCCAGCGGGAGGCTTTCTGTTTTACGCGGCGCGAAACAACCGCATCGCGGCGGAGGCGCCACAGGACGAGGGCCGTTTACAACAACCGTTGTGGAAAAACCGAACCAATCGCATATCCGGCAAGGGTTTGACGATTTGGTACAGGAATTGCAAATGTTAGCTTAACTGAACGATCTTAAACAATCTTTATTGACTAAAACCGATTTTATGAAATTCATGTTGAAGAGTATTGCTGTATTGCTGTTTTCCGCGTTTGTAATGACATCCTGCAGCAAAGACACCGACCCCGCTGACGTAGACGTATTTGCCGGTACATTCAGAGGAAGCATTTCTTATAAAGATGCAGAAAAGGATATTACCCAGGCCAACGGCAGCGTTTTCGTCACCAAAGTAAACGCACGGTATAACTTCCGTTTCTCTGATGGCATTCCCGACCTCACTGGCGTAGAATTCCAGAAGAAAGACGACAACACGCTCGTGAGCGTAGGCTCCGACGGTACCGGGCTTATCACCATCAACAAAGATAAACTCGTGATCGGGTTCAACCGCAATGGCCGTAACTGGACCGCGGATTGTGGCAGGTAACGACGCATAAAAGGAACATCCTCCGCAAAGCCTGTGCATATTGTACAGGCTTTGCAATTATTTATGCTTACCCATAAATCCTTCTATCCACCCCAACACTTCTCCGAAATGGCTATCCAATAACATATGTGCCCCTTCATCCACAATGTGCACCTCCACATCCGGCAGATCTCTTTTATAGCATTCCGCTTCCTCCACATTGAAATAAGGATCATTTCTGCCCCAGATCACTAATGCCCGCGGCTGGTACTCCCGGAAATACGCCTGGAAGGCGGGTTGCATCTCTAAATTGCGCATGTAATCGCAATTCAGCACATATTGCATCTCCAGGTTCCCGGGACGCTGCATCAGCATCCACTCTAACTTCCACAACTCCGGACTGATACCCGCCTGCAACCGCTCCGGCAAGCCGTTGACATACTGCCCCGCACCCCTCTTCACTTAAAAATGCATAGATCTCCGGCTTCTTTTCCGCCGTCGGGTTTTCCAGTAGGCGATCGTTTCGTCCCACTGAGGACCGTTGCCCTCCTCATAGGCATTACCATTCATGACGATGATACCTTCGATCTTCTCCGGGTGGTTGATGCAGAGCCGCAGTCCGATGGGGCACCCATAATCATGCAGGAAGATGGTGAACCGGTCCAGCTGTATGGCGTCCGTGAATTTGTTGATATATGCCGAGATATTTCGGAATGAGTATTCGAAGAACTCCTTATCCGGGAAGGCACTGAAGCCGAAGCCCGGATAATCGGGCGCTACCAGGTGATAGCGGTCAGACATAGCGGTCATCAGCTCCCGGAACATGAGCGACATGGAAGGGAAGCCATGTAATAAAAGCAACGAAGGATGACGCGGATCGCCGGCCTCGCGGTAAAATATTTCAACACCGTCTACCTCAACGGTCCGGTTGAAAATGGGTTTGGCCATCTTGCTGGATTTATGGTTACTGCGGGCCCTGGCTTACTTCCTGCCCCGCTTTAAATACCCGGAAAATGCTTTGCGTACCGGCGATGTTTTGCGCCGGATTCTCATTCAGCACCAACAGGTCCGCCTTCTTCCCGGTCTCCAGGGTTCCATACGCATCATCTACCCGCAGTGCTTTCGCTGCATTTTTCGTGCCGGCGGTAATGGCTTCAAGCGGCGTAAAACCCGCTTCTACCAATAATATCAGCTCCATATGCTCGGAGAAGCCCTGCGCCCTCGCGGGACTGGCGCCCGAATCGGTCCCCAACGCCACGAGGACACCGGCCTTGTGCAGTATGTATACGTTCTTTAATGCGGTTTCAAATGCCCGCACTTTATCGGGATAGTTCGTGTTGTTGCGGATACCATCCCTGTAAGTCTGCGATGTGATCAATTCAAAGGCCCCCGCTTCCAGGGACTTCCGGAAGTAAGGGTTATCCAGCCAGGGCGGCGTATCTCCATAGGCATAGGCGAATTTATCCAGCGCAAGCGTAGGGATGTATACAATGCCTTTGTCGCGGATAGCGGCTACCAGCGTATCGTCTGCCACCTGGTCGCGGATGCTGTGTGCGATGATGTCTATTCCGTCTTTTACCAGTTGGCGCGCATCGGCGATGTAAAAGAGATGGGCGGCCGCTTTCATGTTGTTTTGATGGGCGGCGCCGATCAGGGCGTGGTATACTCCCGGGTCCATTTTAGGTTTCCCAGGCCCCATGTTATCCACCCACATCTTAATGTTCCTGACATGCAGTTTCGCGAGATCTCCCACCTGCCGGGCTGCTTCCTCCGGTGTGGCGGGCCGCTGCACCAGGTCCATCCCATAAGCCGCGGGCGGCGCCCCTCCTGCCGCCCCGAATCCATAGCCCGCCGAATGCAGCCTGGCGCCGGGCACCAGTCCTTTCAGCGATGAGTCCGCCAGGCCCGTCTCAAAGAGCAATGGCCTGTCTGTCCCCATAACGAGCACCTGCAACACCCCATAATCCTGGTATCGCTGCAGCTGGCGGACGATATTATCGCGCGTATAGAAATCGCCGCTGTTCTCCGTTCCTTTCAAAGTCCCTACATGCACATGCGCGCTGATAAGCGCGGGCATGACCGTTTTACCGGTGAGCCGCATGACGGTGACGCCCAACGTATCGAGGTGCTGGCCGATCTGCGCGATGCTGTCGCCCTGCATGAGGATATCCATATGTTCACGGGGAGCCTGGCCGTGTCCGTCGATCAGGGTTACGTCCTGCAGGAGCATGGCACGGTCAGCCTGTGAAGCATGCGGCGCACCCTGGCAGGCGGCCAGCAAAATGGCGCAGGCGAGGTGGATATACAGGTAATTCGTCTTCATGGTGCAACTGATTTTGGATGCGGATGCCGCATCTTGAAATATACGAAATGCAGGGCATCTTTATCCTGCTTTAGCGCCGCTACTGTTGTTTCGGACCGGGCTGAATTTCATGTCACTAATGCTGTTTCTTCCTGCTAAAAGGCTGTTTTTATGTACCTTAGACGTAAATACCCACGCAGGCAGATGAAAGATACGGAAACGACGGCCATGCCCGGCTTCTCAGCATTCCTCAAAGAATACACGAAGCGCGAGCACCAGGCGCTGGAAAAGCAATTGGTGCAACGCATGAAAATAACCCGCACGACACAGGCATACGTGCAATTACTCGGCCTGTTCTACCATTATTACGATGCACTGGAAACCGCCATGGAGCCCTGGCTGGACATTCCCGACGCCCCCGCCAGGAGGAAGGCCGCCGCCATCCTCCAAGACATACGCGACCTGGGAGGAACGCTCCCGAAACCAGCCTGCCCGTCCCCACACCCGCCATCACAGATAAAGCCACCGCGCTCGGCGCGGCGTATGTGCTGGAAGGATCAACATTGGGTGGAACAATAATTGCTAAAATGATCAGTGAACAACTGGGAATAACTAACGGCGCCGGCTTTTCGTTCTTTAACGCTTATGGAACGGATACGGGGAGATGTGGAAAAAATTCCGCAGTTACCTGGACGGATTGCGCCAGGAAGACCACCAACCCGCTGCTGAGGCAGCAAGGTCTACATTCCTGAACTTTAAATTATGGGCCACTACTTATGAGCCAATTTTCGAAATATGATTCGGAATTCTGCGGGAACATCCCCATCCATATCATCAACACCATACAGACCTATGGCGTGCTCCTGGTGCTGGACAACGATCTGAACGTATGCCAGGCCAGTGAGAACGTAACCGCCATATTCGGGAAAGACGTACGCGCCATCATGGGCAGCAGCCTGGAGGCGCTCACCGGAGAGATGTTCGCCGCTGAGATAGCCGGACTGAAAAGTGAAAGCCGCCAGGACAGATATACCACCCATTGGGAAGGGCATTACGTCATCGCCCACATAAAAGCGGATATGGTGCTCCTGGAAATCGAGACCGGCATTGCCGCCCGCGAAGCCGCTTCCTTCACAGAACACTTCAGGGACATCCGCACCATTATCCGCCAGGTAGAAGATGCCCAGGACGTGCCGTCCTTATGCGCCCTCGCCGCTACCGAACTGAAAAACATCAGCGGGTTCGATAAGGTGATGATCTATGCCTTCGACGGCGACTGGAACGGGCATGTGCTCGCAGAAGCACGGGAAGAGGATATGGAAGCCTATATGGGATTTACTTTCCCGGCGTCTGACATCCCGAAGCCCGCGCGGACATCTATAAAAACAATCCTTACCGCTTCATCCCCGACCGCGATTTTGAGCCGGTAAAGTTATATCCCGTCATCAACCCCGTCAGCCATACTTTCCTGGACATGTCTGACTGCAACGTACGCGCCGTTGCGGCGGTACATGTGGAATACCTGAAGAATATGAAGGTAGGCGCCTCGATGTCTGTCAGGCTGATGAACCGCGGCGAGCTATGGGGGCTGATCGCCTGCCATCATAAGACTGCCCGCAATATCGACAGCCAGCTCTGCGCTACCCTGGAGCTGCTGTCTGCCATCATCTCCGCCCGCATCAATGCGCTGCAATTACAGTCTTACTTCGATTACAATACGAAACTCAATACCCGGTACACCCAGGTCATCGGAAACATTTACCGCTTCAACGATGTTGCCGGTGGCCTGATGGCCGGTGAGGACATCCCTGAACTGATGCGCATGACCCATGCCGGCGGCATGGCCCTGTTACTCAATGGTAAGCTGCATACCGCCGGCGATGTGCCGGATAAAGCGCAGATAGAAGACCTTGCCCTCTGGCTGCATCTCAAGGATCCGAAGCGGGTTTACCATACCGATTCCCTTTCCGCGGAATTCGAACTGCCCGGGCATCTCCACGAGACCGCCAGCGGACTGATGGCCATTCCCCTCCAGGCGCAGCAAGACGAATACATCCTGCTGTTCCGCAAAGAGTTCATCCAGACCACCAGCTGGGGCGGTAACCCGGAAGAGCGGATCTTTTTCGATAAAGACCCGCAGATCTATCATCCCCGCCATTCCTTCAAGCTATGGCAGGAGCATGTCAAAGGTTTCTCCCGCCCCTGGCAACCTGAAGAGATCCAGGCCGCAGAGAACCTGCGGAGCTTCCTCTTCGAGTTTCTTTCACCCAACGCCCGATAACCCCAGTTACTATGGCTAAGAAGAGTACGCAGCATTATGTAGTCGCCATCGGCGCATCCGCCGGTGGACTGGAAGCCATCCAGGAATTCTTCGACCATATGCCGCATGCTGAACATATTTCGTTCGTCATCATCCAACACCTCTCGCCGGATTTCCGTAGCCTGCTGGTGGAGCTCGTGGCGCGCCACACCCACATGCAGGTGGTGGAAGCCGCGCACAACCAGCCCGTGCTCAAAGAGCATATCTACGTCATCCCCAACACCAAGCAGATCCGCATCGCCAATAACCGCCTGCAGCTGTCGGAAAAGGCGCATGACAAATCGCCCAATAATGCCATCGACGTGTTCCTGCACTCCTGGCTACCGACAAGAAGCACCAGGCGATGGCGGTCATCCTCTCCGGTACGGGCACGGACGGCACGCGGGGCATTGCCAGCATTAAGGAGCATGGCGGCACCGTGTTCGTCCAGGCCAGGCACCGCTCGGTTCGATGGCATGCCCAACAGCGCCATCGCTTCCGGCAATGCGGATACGATCGGTTCCCCTTCGCAGCTGGCCGCGGCCGTTACCGACGCCATCACCAATACCGGCGAAGGCCGCACCCTGCCCGACGAGCCTGATGAAAAGACACTGGAGGCCATCTTCAAAGTGATCGCCACCACGGAAGGCCAGCATTTCCACTACTATAAAACGCCCACCATCCTGCGGCGCATCGCCAAAAGATGCAGCAACACAATATTTCCGACCCTGCCGCTTATCTCGATATGCTGGAGAAGCAACCGGAAGAATCCAAAGCCCTGGCGCATGACTTCCTCATCAGCGTCACCCGCTTCTTCCGCGACAAAGATGCCTTCGCCGTCCTCGAGACCAAAGCCATCCCTGAAATACTCACCGGCCGCAAAGACGGCGAGCCCCTGAAAGTATGGGTGGCCGCATGCAGCACAGGCGAAGAAGCTTATTCCATCGCCATCCTGCTGGATATGGTGATGGAAAGGATGGGCAAGATGATGGAAGTGAAGATCTTCGCTTCCGATATCGACGCCTCTAACCTGGAGATCGCTTTCGCGGGTCTTACCCGCTCACCATCACCAACGATGTGCCGCGCGATATACTGGAGAAATACTTTACGCTCCGCGGGAAGCAGTATACCGTCATTCCCCGCATCCGCAAACAAATCGTGTTTGCCCGGCACGACATTACCCGTGACCCGCCTTTCATTAAGAACGACCTGGTGACCTGCCGGAACATGCTCATTTATATGAGCCCCGTGCTGCAGGACAGGGTCTACTCCCCCTGCAATTCTCCTGAACAAGGGCGGATTCCTCTTCCTGGGGCCCAGCGAAAACCCGCCGGTCTCCAAAGGCATCCTCAAATACATCAGCACCAAATGGAAGATACTCCGCAAGGAACTCGACGTACGGCCCAGGATCCATTTGTCCGACGGCTACCTCCCGCCCCAAAAACACGCTTCAGACAAGCTGCTTACCGCCCGGCAGCTCACCGAATCAAAAAGCCAGGCAACGATCTGGTCGGATACGCGCAAGGCGCTGGTAGACGACCTCGGGTTCGTGGCCTGTTACATCGACCGTAACTTCGAGATCAGGGACACCATCGGCAACTACGAACAGATGCTGGCCCTGCCCCGGAAGGTATTGAACCTGAATTTCGTGCGCATGCTGCCCGCGGCCACGGGGATGATCGTGGATAAGGCTATCCGCCAATGCTGGCGCAACAACCGGCCGGAGGTCATCCACAACCTGCCCCTGGAAAGAGACGGACAAACCAGCCTGCTCCAGGTATCCATCCAACCGCTGGCCCATACCCTGACCTGACGCTTATCACCGTGCTCAGGGCCCCAGCCCCTTCCACCCTGCCGCCGGCGCAACCCGCCACCGGCAACCTGGACGCCGACTATATCAACAACCTCGAAAACGAGCTCAACGAAGTCCGCAACAACCTCCAGGAAGCGGTAGAGGAACTGGAAACCGTCAACGAAGAACTGCAAAGCTCTAATGAAGAGCTCCTGTCTTCCAACGAGGAACTGCAGAGCTCTAATGAAGAGCTGCAGTCGCTCAACGAAGAATTATATACCCTCAACACCGAGCACCAGCTGAAGATCCGGGAGTTGCAGGAACTGAACGATGATCTGAACAACTACTTCCGCAGTACTGACATCGCCCAGATCTTCCTGGACGAGCAGTTGCAGATCCGCAAGTTCAACCCCGCTTCTGCCGATATGATCAATTTCATCGAATCCGATCTTGGCAGGCCCTTCTCCCATATTTCCAGCAATATCAAATATGAAAAGCTGACGGAAGATATTCTCTATGTGCAGCGCACCCGCGGCACGGTGGAGAAGGAGGTGCAGACCATACAAGGCAGGAACCTCCTCATGCGGATCCTTCCGTATCTGACCCGGGAAAACAAAAACGCCGGCATCATCATCACCTTCGTTGATATTTCCACCATCACCCAGCTCAACAACATCATCCGCAGCGTATTTAATGCCAGCCAGAATGCGATACTGGCGCTGAAAGGCCAGCTGACGGAACACGGCGGGCTGATCGATTTCCAGATCACGGCGCTCAACAAGACGGCGCAGCATTGGTTTGGCGCGAATGTGCCCCTGCAGGAAGGCCAATCGCTGCGCGAAGCCATGCCCGAGCTCATGAAAGAAGATATGCTGCAGGAATATCAGCAGGTATTGAAAGATGACAAGGTGTTGCAGCGGGATGTTTACTTCGAGGAAAAGCAGGCATGGTACGAGCTGAGCGGCGTTCGCATGCCCGGCGGTATGGTGATCACCTTCACCGATATCACCGACAAGAAACGATCGTTGCAAAAGATCCGGCAGAACTATGCGGAACTGTCCGAAGCCAAGGAAACCCTGCGTAAACTAAATACCGACCTGGAAGACAAGGTACGCGAACGGACCCGCGCCCTTACCTTCAGCGAAGAGCGCTTCCGCATGGTAGCGAAAGCTACCAACGATGCCCTGTGGGACTGGAACCTGACAGACGATGCCATCTGGTGGAGCGAAGCCTACACCAAACTGTTCGGCCACGACAGTAACAACCTCTCGAGGCGGGAGAGCCTGGCCCACATCCACCCGGCAGACCGGGCCACCGTGAGCGGCAGCCTCTATAACGCCATCAACGAAGGCAAGCACCAATGGAACCAGAATACCGCCTGCTGAAAGCAGACGGCACCGTGGCCAATGTGCTGGACCGTGGCTATATCCTGCATAACGAATCCGGCGTGCCTTACCGGATGCTGGGCACCATGATGGACCTTACCGCCCTCAAAGAAGCGGAAATGGCCATCGCCACCAATATCGCCGAAAAGCAATTCCTGGCGGAGTCTATGCCCCTCGTGGTGTGGACGTCAGCGCAACCCGGCGTGCTGGACTTCGTGAACCGGCAATTCGAAGCTTATACCGGCATGCCATACGGAGATGCATTGGGGAAGGATGGAAAACCGCCATCCATCCGGAGGACCTTCCTTCCTTAATGGAACGCTGGCAGGCGGCTGCCGCGGAGATGCACGACTTCACAACGGAGGTCCGCATCCACATCAAAACCGACGGATATCACTGGAACCTGCTGCGGGCGAAGGCCCGTAAGCCGGAAGACGGAGACGTGTCCGGATGGGTGATCACCATCGTCGATATCCATCACCAGAAAGTGATGAATGAAATACTGGAAGAAAAGATCGCTGACAGAACGAAGCAGTTGCAGGAAATGAACGAGCAACTGGAAGCCAGCAACAACGATCTCCAGCTGTTCGCCTCCGTAGCCTCGCACGACCTTCAGGAGCCACTGCGCAAGATCCATATGTTCTCCAAAATGGTGCGCGACCGGCATATGAACGACCTGCCGGAGTCTACCGTCACCTACCTGAACAAGATCATGAGCGCGGTTACAAGGATGAAATCCCTCATGATGAACATCCTCAACTTCTCCAAACTGTCTGCCGCAACCGGCGGGTACGAATGGGTGAAGCTGGATAATATCATCAATGGCGTAAAGGAAGACTTCGAAGTGCTGATCGCCGAAAAGGAAGCGACCATCCAAACGCACGACCTGCCGGAGCTGATGGTCAACCGCTCGCAGATGCAACAGGTATTCCAGAACCTGATCGGCAATTCGCTGAAGTTCACTTCGCCCGACCGGAAGCCAATTATATCCATCAGTGCCGAACGCCTGCGGGAAAAATCGTTCTCTTCCGCCCCGGATCCAAAAGGCCAATGGGTAGGCATTTCCATCCGCGACAACGGCATCGGGTTCGACGAACAGTTTAAAACGCGTATATTTGACCTCTTCCAGCGGCTGAATTCCAAGGACCAATATGAGGGCACCGGCATAGGCCTGGCCATCATCAAAAAGATCGTGGAGAACCACCAGGGCCTCATCACCGCTGAAAGCAAAGGCGAAGGCGCCAGTTTCCACATCATTTTACCTGTGTCACAGACATCACCCAACAACCCGGTATGACGAAGCATAAAAAAATACTCTTAGCTGAAGACGACGAAGACGACAGAATGATATTTGAGGAGATCGTACGGCAGCTGCAAGAGCAGCATCCGTTCGACTTTGAGGCGGTAGAGAACGGCTCCCGGGCCATTCAGCTCCTCAATACCCTAGAAGGCGGGGCCGGGCAGCTTCCGGCCCTGATCGTACTGGACCAGAACATGCCGCAGATGAGCGGCAAAGAAGCGCTCGCCTACCTGAAATCCCATCCCGTTCTCAGCGGCATCCCCGTCGTGATCTTTTCCACCTACAACGACAGCCGCCTTTCCAATGAATGCATCCGCCTCGGCGCCGTTCAGACCATTACCAAGCCCGATTCTTACGAAGACTTCCATGCTGTGGTGTCCCGGCTGGTCAATGAATTTTTAGTGGTACAATAATACCACACTTCCCACACTCCCACCCTTTTACCGCTATTATCCTATTGCTGAAGTACCCACTTCGGGTAAGGGACCTTTGCCCTTTCCCTGGGTTCCTGTAAAGCTTCGCCTGCTTTTCCGGGTCAAAGATTGTCTGAAGATTGTCTGGTGACCTATCTATGACCTATCTATGTCCTATCTATGACCTATCTATGTCCTATCCTCATAAGGGGATAGGACATAGATAGGTCATTGGTAAGTGAACAATTAACAGATATAGTTGTTTTTATAAGGCTGGTAAGATCATTTACCCGTTAACCTCGAAATATCATACACCAATGGCAATCGTTAACAGTGTTTTAGACTTCAGCGGCAAGCTGGGCTTTCTGACCGCTTATAAGCGGGATGGGAAGGTAATCCTGAGAAGAGGGAGCGGCCCTTCGAAGAAGAAGATCATGGAATCCCCGGATTTCGTGCGGGTCAGGAACACCTGACGGAATTTAAGGTGTGTACCATGCTGACGGCCAGTCTCCGGTATGCCTTGTACCCGGTAAAGCACCTGGGTGACCCGGTGTTTACCGGCGCGCTTACAAAGATCACGAACCAGATCAAGGAGCAGGACATAGTGGCTGCGCGCGGGATGCGCAGCGTGTTCCTGTCCCGCCACCGGCATATGCTGAAAGGCTTCCAGTTGAATCAGCGCAACCCGTTCGACGCGGCGCTTCGTCACCCCGTGAGCGTTTCTACCGATCGTGACACTGCAACGGCAACGGTGGATATTCCGGTTGCCATTCCCCAGGTCAATCTCTTTCTGCCCAAAAACGGCGTTTTTTACCGGTTCGTCGTAAGCATGGGAACGGTGAGCGACATCGAGAATTTCGGGGATCTGCTGCATGAACGGCAGACAGGGCCCGTAGTGTACGAAACCACCGGATGGATACATGCGGGATCTCCCTCTGAAGCGCAGCAGGTAAGGTTACAAATAGATTTAAAGCCTTCGCCGGAGGATTCCTTCGTGCTGGCGATAGGCCTGGAAATGGGGATGCTGGGAAGGTTCGGTGAGGTGGAAGTGGTACCGAAGGCGGGCACCGCGAAGGTGCTGGAGGTGTTCTGATATACATCAAACAGCCCATGCAACGCACGGGCTGTAAGGTTTCGTTCCGGATGGATATGTGGCTACCTTGTTATCGGTTCTTGTTGCAGAGCGGCAGCTCCCAGCAGCATGGCTTCCTCACCCAGTACTGATACCTGGAAGTTGTAAACCCTGCCTTCGCGGGCCAGTCCTGCGGTAAGCGACTCCCGAATAAGGGGTATGCTTTCGCGATATTGCCTCCCAGCAGGATGGTATCCGCTGGCGGAGCAGCGTCTATCATGAACGCCGCCAGGTTCTTACCGAATTGACGGAACACTTCACGCGCATCCTCCCGCATTGCTAATTCCCTGACGGAAATCAGCTCCTCTCCCGTTTGTGCCGCATATGCCTTCAGCAGCCAGCGGGAAGAAAAGTAATCATCCGCGGTAGCATCGCTGAAAGCGCGCGACCAATAGTCGGGAGAACTATATTCTCCGGCTTTACGGATGACCGACCCGAAGCCAGTGCCTAACGTGAGGCCCAGTACGTTTTCGGCATCGGGGATATGCCCGGCGAAGAAATGCCCCGCAGAAAACAGGTGGCGTCGTTATCGAACAGGATACCCGCGGCAGGTACGGCCAGCCGGTCTGCCAGGGCGGATTTCACATCCACGCCATAGAGCGTGTCGAACTTCGATTGGTCTTTGATATACGAAACGCCCCTGGTATAGTCGAAAGGACCGGGCATTGCCACCGCCACGCGATCGCCCCCGTGCGAGGCAGCGCAGCGGGCGATGGCCGCCGCCCAGCAATCGAGGATTTCGTTTGCCGGGCAGCGCGAGTCCACTTTCAGCCGGTCTGTACCGCTGCATGTCCTGCTCTCCATATCAACGGCCGCTACGGTAATGTGCGAGCCGCCGATGTCTACCGCTGTGATCTTCATGTCTGACGTGTTATTTATTTTGCTGTGCCCATTTGCGGAGCATTTGAATCGCATCGTACAATACGCCTGCTTCTCCCCTGAAGTTACCTGAACCGGAAGGCGCGCCCGAACGCACTTCGTACCATTCGTGGAAGCCGTTCTTAATGACACGGTCGAGCATGGGGCTCATTTCCGCATAAGCTTCGTTATTGAACCCGTTCAGGTGCAGCGCATGGATCATGCGGCCGCCGAACCAGGTCCAGTCGCCCGCGTTCTGATACTGATACGCCGCCATGTTGGGGAATACTTCCACCGGGTAGGGCGGATAAACCGTCATGCCGATCGTAGCATACTTTTCTTTTTCCGCGGCCGCCAGGAACTGTGCGTTGATGGCACGGATCTCTGATTTGCTGTGCATTCCCGCCAGGATGGCGCAGGCGGTACCGCCGGTATACAGGATCTCATTCTCATTGAAATCTGCCGGGAAAGGACTGCCGTTCAGGTAGATATGCGGGATGTATTTCTGCTTCCCGGCATCCCACAAATGCTTGCGGACGTTCTTCTTAATACTCCCGGCCGTTTGTTTCCATTTATTCCTGCTATCGCCTTTGGGCAATATCGTGATAAAATCGTTCAGGGCGATGACGAACATGGCGTTATCGTAGATATCGATGGTCCATTTGGTTTTATCGTTCAGCGCCACGCCCCAGCCTTTTTCGGGCTGCACATCGCCCCAGTCGATGGTAGTTGCGCCTTTGATCAGCCCGTAATCAGCGGCCCAGCGTTCTTTGAGGAGGAATTCCATCGCGGCCTCCATGCGTTGGAGCACGGTTTTGTCGCCTACTTTCTCATCGAGAATGGCTTTATCGCCGGTAACATCGATGTACTTGCGGACAGCCTGGATGAGGGAGGTTTCCTGGTCGGTCTCCACGGTGTTCTTGTGGCTCACCCAACCCGGGGCCAGTTCGGTGCTGCCGTATTTATAGGCCAGCTGGGCTTCCTTCTTGAGGGTGGCGCCGTCGGGGATGTTGCCATCGGCTCCCTGGAGCTTGAAAAACAGCAGCAGCGCATCTTTTACATCCTGCTTATCGCGCACCTTCAGCGACCCGATGATGAAAGTGTTCAGGTCGCGTATCCATATCTCGCTGTATCCGTTACCGGCATTGAAGCCGGTAAGGATCCGCAGGGCGCGGGCTTCCACCGTATCCAGCCGGTTATCGCTCAGTATCTGCTCCGCAAGCGCCTTATTGGCGATGCCTGCTTCAATCCTTCCCGGATAAGACACCAGTTTCAATGCCCCCGTCTGCGCCTGGCACGCCGCGGCAGAGAATAAAAAGCTCAAATAAATCAAACGTTTCATGCTACTTGTTTATGGTTCCAGTTTGTTGTTCGTCCTGTTTGCCGGTATTACCGGTCATGTGTAAATAATGAAATTTCGCCCATGGTCATGAATGCGCTGTTCCCCAGTTGGTGAGCAGCCTGAAGCGGTAATACCGGTACTTTGCAGTACCCGCTGTGATGGGGAAGTCTTCCCCTGCCAGCGCGTAATCTACATCTTCCTGCGTATTCTCTCCCACTGGTTTGCCTGAGGGCTTCACCGATGCGAAGGAACCGATTTTAGTCCAGCTGTCCCAGCTGCCATCTGCCGCCGGGCTGTTGCTGCCATACAGTTCAAAGGTTTTCACGTTCTCGATGCGGTACAGCCTGTCGGTAGCCTGCCAGTATTTGATACGGCTGAGCGCGGCCGGTTGCCCTGCGTCGATGGTAAACCAGCAGGGCACCTGGTTCTGGGTGGCGAAGCCGGAGTTGATATTATCATCCCAGAGGTAAGGCATGAGCCAGCCGTGATTGCTCTTAATGTCTGTGGGCAGCTCCAGCACAGAGAAGCCCGACTTCGCCAGCTGCCGCTCAAAGACGGGCAGTGTGGCGGTGGATGCGGCGGGATAGAACATTTCGAACGCCATGGAATCCGGCTTGTATTGCGACCGGTAGGTCAGCTGCGATCTGCTTTCATAATCGGGCAAGGTGGTCACAGATTCTTTTGATGGTACGGTGATGGTTCTCTCTACGCCATCCGCTCCCTTGTATTTCACTTCCGTTCCCAGTTCACCACCGGCGGGCTCTCCCCATTGCAGGAGAATCTGGCTGCCGTCGGGCGACAGGTCCACCGACTTCAGCGTACGGTTCACGAGCGAGCTGGTATAGTTCGTCCCGTAAGTGATCCCGAATGCGTTTACCACTACCGAGATATGCCCCTTTCATCGTAAGTATGTACGGCAAAGTTATAATTCCCTTCTTTCAGATCAGGGATCATTACATCTACCGTATCCCTGCCGGAAGTTCTTTTGACGGGTACGGTAAGCGAGTCTGAGTTATTGCTCCAGAACACGCGGAGTTGCGTTACCAGCGGATCGTTCCCTAATACGACGGACAACCTGATCCGGTTGAGGCCCGGCCTCACCAGCACGGTGTCTGCACGGCCGGGATAGATGATCTCACCGCCGCGCATGAAATCCTTGAATGTGTCGCGGCTGGTTTTGGTACAGGATGCGGCGGCCAACACAAACATCCCTATTAACAGTGAAAAGCGTAAGTCCTTCATGATTTTGTTTGGTTAATGGGAAAGATTAATGGGTGTCTCCCACATTCTGATCTCGTGGAAATTCACGTATGTACCGTTGGACCAGTTCTTCAGCGTCTTGAACCGGATGTAGCGGACCTTCGGTGTGTTGATGGGGAACGTCACGGTATGACCGTTTAACGCGGCGTCTTCGTCTGCCTGGGAGAGCTGTCCTTCCGGGAGGCCCGAGGGCTTGGTCTGTACGGTCTTTGCCAGCAGTATCCAGCTATCGTCGAAGCTGCCGTTGGGGTTGGGGTTGTTGCTGCCCCAGATCTCTACTTCTTTCGGGTTGTGCAGGGTATAGAAGAAGCCTGGGCGCATGAACCACACGAGGCGGCTCAGCTTGGCCGTTACGCCCATGTCATAGGTAAACCATTGCGGCATCCGCGCATCGTCAGACGAGTGGTAGAAGCCGGCCTGCGTGTTGCCGTCGAACAGTCCTGCGATGGTACCCAGGTGCCCGATGGGCGCATCGCCCGGGAGGGTTACGCCGTTCATTTTGGTGCGGTCGAGCAGTTCTTCGAAGAGGGGCGTCAGTTCGGTGATGAGCGTATCGGAGAGGTTGCCCCAGCGGTCGCGCAGGTAAACGCCAAAGCGGGTGGGCTTGTTGGGCATGTTGCGCGTGGAGAAGTCACCTTTCTTCAGGTTGGTGTATTGGGTGGTGAGGGGAGAAAATTGCCCCAGCGAATCATTGGCCAATACCACGATGGCGAGGTCTTTCTCTTCGTCATTCTCGAACGTGACGTTTACACCCCGAAGTCGGGCGTGATGCCCAGCGAGCGGCGCACGATCCAGATGGGAGGCTCCAGGGGCCGTACTTTGATCTCGGCGGCTTCGGACACGTTTTCGCTTTTATCCACGGCAAAGACGGTGATGGTATGTTCGTCCGTATCGCCGAAGCCTTCCATCGTGAGGCTGCGGTTGTACCGGCTCACTTTGGTTTCCCGCACCACGCCGGCGGGAGTGGTATAACGGGCTTTGATATACTGAAGGTCTTTATCTCCCGGCAGGTCGAAACTGATCTTTACCGCACCGTGGAGGCTTTCAGCCGTCATGTTGCGGACGGCGCCCGGAGGGGTTCCGTCCTTTCAACGGGACCGGCCGTGTCCCTTTGCAGGCGCCTGCCGCCAGCAAGATGGCTATAGCGGCGAGGGAAATTTTATTAGGCATACCCATATTTTTATACTGCTTTCGCAAATGTTATTATGATTTAATATTACCATCCCGGGTTCTGAACGAGGTTGGGATTTACCTGCAGGTTAGCTTCGGCGATCGGCCAGAAGTAATCGCGCGGGGCGATGAACTGCGGGCTGTAAAGGAGCACGCGGCGGTTGTAGTCTTCGTAGGTCGGCTGCTGGATATCCCATCCATAAATGGCTTTGCTCAGTTCCTGCGGGGCGGTCTTCCACCTGCGGAGGTCCCAGAAGCGGCTGCCTTCGAAAGCCATTTCGATACTGCGCTCCTGGCGGATGATATCACGCAGGCCGTCTTTCGTTGTGTATTTGGAGGGATTCGTGGAGAAGTTGGTCCAGGAGCTTTCAACCGAGCTCAGGCCTGCGCGTTCGCGGATAAGGTTCAGGTATTGCATCGCGCCGGCGCGTCTCCCGTTTCATTCAGCGCCTCCGCATAGAGCAGGTACAGATCGCTCAGGCGCATCACGGGCCATGGGTACGATTCTACCGTCAGCGTGGTTTTATCGAACACCAGGTTCCAGTTCACGATCTTCTTGGTGTAATAACCGGTGATGGAATAGATGCGGCTTTGCTTCTTGCCGGAATACTGATCCATTTTGCTCTGTACGTTGAACGATCCGTTACGCATGAACCATTTGGCGCCGTCGAACGCGATGTCTGCATAGAAACGGGGTTCGCGGTCGAAGTGCAGGCCCACTGTCTTATATCCTTCCTGGATGCCTGAGTCCAGCGCGGTGGCGGTACGTAACTGGAAGCGGCCGGCATGGTTCCAGGTCTTGTCTTCCGAGACCGGCACGCCGTTCTTCGTATAGAACATTTCCGCGATCTTCATCGGCGGGGCCAGTTTGGCTTTCAGGTTGATGTTGAAGTTGTTGGGATCCAGCTGCGGACAGGCATACGTCTGCAGCCAGTAAGTCGGAATGGAGCCTGCGGTATTGCCCCAGATCAGTTCGCTGTTCCACTTCTCTCCTACTGCGTTGCGGATGCTGAGCTCCGTCTTCGTGAAGTTATTGACTTCGATGATGGCAGAATTGAATTGATACAGCTTCACGCCTGCAGCGGCGGCCGCGTCAATCGCTTCTTTACAGGCATTGCGCGCGCGTACCCATTTCTGCTCGTCTGCCTGGGGATTGAAGAGCACCTGGCCGTTGTTGTTTTTCAGGCCGGAGAAGTCGTTGTTGCCATTGAACAACGGGCTGGCGGCAGTTACCAACACGCGCGCCTTGATGGCCAGGGCGGCTACCCTGGTGATACGCCCCAGTTCGGTGGAGGCGCTGGAGATCTTTGGCGGGAGGGCTTCACCGGTGGCGGCGTCGTCTATCACCTGTACGATGTAATTCACGACGGAGTCGGCCGGTTGGCGGTAGACCTTCATCTCTTGCGGGGCGCATCGATCGGGAGGTTCTTATCCATAACGGGGATGGGGCCGTACATCCGGAAGAGGTACCAGTGCAGGTAAGCCTTCAGGAATTTGGCTTCGGCCGTCCACCGGGCCTTTTCATAAGGTTGCAGGTCGGATACGCGGCCTACGTTCTCTAGAAAGATATTGCAGGCGCGGATACCCTGCCAGAGCGACTTCCCGTCAAAACCATCCCAATAGTTCATATACGGCGTGGCTTTCTGCTGGTTGCCGCGGGCGATGTTGTAGGGATCGAGGAAAAGAAGTCTTCCGTCATGGGCCAATAGGTCCATGCCTCATCACCACCGCTGAAAGCGGGGTTTTATCCGGGTGGCCTTCCTGCGGCAGATAGGCATAACAGGTGAACAGGTACTTCTCGGCTTCGAGGCGCGTGGCGAACGCGTGGTCGAGCGTGGGAACGTTGTCTGGCACGATATCCAGGAACCCTTTCATACAGGATCCCAGCATCATCGCCATACCCAACAGCGCCACGGCCATGAACCGGACTTAATAACGCTAACTGACATGGAAATATTAAGTTTCAGGTGATTGAATGGTTAGAACGGGAATGATTACAGTTGCACGTTGATGCCCATGTTAAACACCCGCTGGATGGGATATCCCAGTCCGTTGTCTCCCTGCTCGGGATCCCAGAGCTTAAAGGCGCTGATCACGAACAGGTTGGTGGCGTTGACATACAGCCGCAACCCGGCAATGCGGTACTTCTTCAGCCCTTTATCGCCGATGTTATACCCCAGTTCCGCGCTCTTCATCCGCAGGAACGCGCCGTCGCGCATCCACCAGCTGGAGGATTTATTATTGTTCTCGTTCTGCGTAAGCCCCAGCCTGGGCCAGAAAGCGTAGATATTCCGGTTGTCTTCAGACCAGTGGTCATTGGCGATCACTTCCAGCAGGCCGTTCTCGTTCGGACCGCTCGCTACGAAAGGCGAGATCTTAGCCGGATCGATGTAGATGGAGGAACGGGCCGATCCCTGGAAGAAAGTACTGATGTCGAAATTCTTATAGCCGAAAGAGAAGCCGAAGCCATAGATGATCTCCGGGGTAACGGGGTAGCCCATGCCGTTGATCATATCGAGGTCGGTGATCTGTCCGTCGCCGTTCAGATCGCGGTATTTGATATCGCCGCCGCGGGTTTCACCGAAATGCTGCTTGGGGAGTTCTTCACATCTTCATCGTCCACGAACAGCCTTTCCGCCACCAGGCCATACACCTGGCCGAGGGAATGCCCTACGCGGGAGAGGTATTTCATATTGGCGGCGTACTCCGGTTCTTCGTTCACCAGCAGTTCGCTGGCCGCATAGGTAAACGTACCGCGGGCCTGCAACCAGGCTTTGCCGAAAGTACGGTTATAGTCGGCCGACACATCAATGCCTTTCGCTTCCGCTACGCCCACATTGGCGGACACCGGCGCCGTGAGGCCCATGGTGCTGGGAACGTAGGCCCGCGTCATGAGAATGCTGGTACGGCGCTCCTGGTAAGCGTCAACGTTGATGTTGAGCATGTTCCAGAGGCCGAGGTCCATCCCGATATTCGATTTCTTCGAACGTTCCCGGAGATCAGCTCATTGGGGTACCGGGAGATGGATACGCCCGGGCGGGTATAGCTGTAGTTCTCCCGAACCAGGACTGAAAGTTACCGTCGTTCAGGTTTACGTTAGACAGATAGAAGAACCGGTCTTCCGCGCGCCCGATCTGGTCGTTGCCGACGAGCCCGTAAGTAGCACGAAGCTTCAGGCGGGTTATGGTGGAAGAAAACGCGGAGAAGAAATCCTCGCTGCTTACATTCCAGGCCACGCCCACAGAGGGGAAGAAGCCGAACCGGTTCTTACGTGCAAAGCGCTCCGAGCCGTTATACCCGAAGTTGCCTTCCAGCATATAGCGGTCGTCGTAGCCATAAGTGAACCGCCCGGAGAGGCCCTGGTTGCGGAAGGGGAGCGACTGTTGCAGATCGGAGGAATTGCCGTTGAGATAATTGCGGCGGATGCCGATCAGCAGGCCGCCGATGTTGTGCACCTTATTGAAAACGCGGTTGTAATTGATGGCGGCTTCAGCGTAGGTGGTGGTATTTACGAGCTTTTCGCCCGGGCGGTAACTGAGGTATTCGGTTCCTACCTTTTCATTGAGGAGCGACAGCGTGTAACCGTTGGGATCGTCGACCGAAGGGTTGGCGGCATAATAGAACGGGCTGTACTGGCGGGACAGGCTGAAATTCGAGTATCGTTTGGTGTACACCATCACGCGGGCAGAGAGGCCGGGCGTAACGAAGTTAAAGTCCTGCTTCAGTTCCAGCTGCACGTTGAGCGTTGACGTATTATATTGCTGGAAGCCGGAAACCATGGCCGCGTATGGATTGGTGAAAACGGCGCCATCGCTCCCGCGGAGGCGTTGCCGAACAGCGGGTGCTTCACATTGGGTAAGTCCGATGCGGGAAGATAGCCGGGAAGCGGACGGGATTGGCATTAAGGACGCTGTTGAAGATAGCCCGCCTCCCCTACAGGGCCGTTATAATCATCGAAGTTACCCGTGGTACGGATGATGGCTTCGGTGGTATTGGTGAGTTTCAGGTTCACGTTGGAGCGGACCTCATAGCTGCGCAGCTTGATGTTGCTGTTGAATCCGCTGCCGCCCTGGGTTTTGAGGATACCGTTATCCTGGTTCATCGTAGCGCCTACATAATATTGCGCTTTGGGGCTGCCGCCGTTCAGGTTGATGTTGAGGCGCTGATTATTGGTGTTCTTCTTGATCATCTGACCGATCCAGTTGTTGCTGGGATAGAGATAAGGATTATCTCCGGCCAGGGTGTGATCGATCTTATTCTGCGGGTAAGGGAGTTTGCCCAGGGGGTCTCGGGTGAGGGAGGCTTCGTTGGCCAGGCGCATATAAGTAATATTATCCGCCAGTTTGAAGTTGCGGGTGTTGGAGGCCATGGAGTTCTCGAAGCGGACGTTCATCCGGGTGGCGCCTGATTTACCTGACTTCGTGTTTACCAGGATCACGCCGTTGGCGCCGCGGGCGCCGTAGAGCGAGGAGGCGGCGGCGTCTTTGAGCACGGAGAACCCGGCGATATCATCTGGCTGGAGCCGCGCCAGTTCTGTGGCGGTAGATTCCATCCCGTCGATCAGGATGAGAGGGTCGAGTTTGCCTGATCCGAAGGAGGTGATGCCACGGATAAAGAACGAGGCGTTATCGGCCCCGGGCTCGCCACTGCGTTGGTAAGACACCATGCCGGATATGCGTCCTGCGAGCATGGTGGTCAGGTTGCTGGTGGGGCCTTTCAGTTCCTTGGGATTGACGCTCGTGATGGAGCTGACCATGCTTTGCTTCTTCTGCTGGCCGTAGGCTACGATCACTACATCGTCGAGGTCGTTTTTATCTTCCAGCAGCACTACATTAATTGCAGTACGGGCGCCTGCGGCGATCTCCTGTTTCTGATAGCCTACAAAAGAGAAAACGAGGGTGTCTCCGGTGGACCGCAGGGGATGGAATAACGGCCGTCCGGCGTGGTGACGGTACCGGACTGTGAATGTTTAATACGGATATTAACGCCGGGGATGCCCTGGCCTTTGGTATCGACTACGCTGCCGGTTACTTTTTGCGCCTGACCGGCGGCGGTGTTGGCGAGTAACAGGAGTAACCAGTGGAACAGATACCGCTTTCTACATATCAACGGGAAGTTCTTCTTCATAGTGAACGGGAATGTGAATATGTTTTAATTGTGTGTACATATTTACATATAAACCCCGGAAACCACAAACATTTTAAGAGAAAAATTTTAACGTTTCCATAATATACTGATAATATGAATTTTACGCATTGCGTCATAAACCACTAAATATCGCCTGTGAAATAGCATTTGTGGAAAATGGGGAACGGCAGGCATCAAAGGATTTTATTTTCTAACTTGCGGTCAAGTTATGTTTATACATGAATAATGAAACTAAAGATTGACCATCAAAGTGCCGTGCCGCTTCATATCCAGGCGGAGAACCTGTTACGGAGCTGATCCGGCAGCCCGAGTACCAGGCGGGCAAGTTGTTACCCAATGAAGTAGAGCTGGCCAAGCGGCTCGCGATATCGCGCACCACCTTGCGCCAGGCGATCAATAAACTGGTATATGAAGAACTGCTCGTGCGCAAAAAGCGCCTGGCACCAAGGTGGCGAATGCCAAGATGAGCTCCAAATCCATGAACTGGCTTAGCTTTTCGCAGGAGATGCAGGCCCGGGGTGACCATCAAAAACTACGAACTGCATATCAGCTGGGTGTATCCGGATGAAACGGTAGCCGACTTCTTCGAGATCAAGACCGACCAGAAGGTACTGAAGCTGGAACGGCTGCGGGCAATACCCAGGAGCCTTTCGTGTACTTCATCTCCTACTTCCATCCCCGTATAGGGCTTACCGGCGAAGAGGATTTCAAAATGCCATTGTACGAAATGCTGGAACAGTCGCATTATGTGATCGCCACCTTATCCAAGGAGGAAATCAGCGCCCGGCTGGCCGACAAACAGATCGCCAATAAGCTGGAAGTGGACCTGGACAGCGCCATCCTGCTGCGCAGGCGATTCGTCTTCGACCAGGCGGAACGGCCGATCGAGTACAACCTGGGCTTCTATAAGGCAGAAAGCTTTGTGTATACCGTAGAAAGCCGCCGTTCTACCTGATTCCCCGCGCCTCCTTGCCGAAGCTTGGTTTTTAATTTGATTTGGTATATGTTTGTACATTACTACATTTATATACCTTTATGTCTACCATTAATCCAGCACAAACCCATCAGAAGAAAGGTCTCCGGGCAACCGAGCAGTACCTGGCTCCCCATACCAAGGAAAAACGGGAACAATCAGGCTATGACATTTATCCCTGCTTCGGCGCAGCCGGCCCCATCCATGCCGGGCTCGATTCCCTGATCGCCTGGATGCTCGGACGCCGCGCCAATATCATCATAGACGGATATGTGGGCGTACAATGGGAAGCGTTTGCCGGCCAGCTCCGCGAACGCCTCGCCGCCAAACAAATTCCTGCCCGCTTTATCAATATAAACACCGCACTTAAACCTGATACCGCCCGTGAGGCGCTGACGGCTCCCTACCTCGGAGGCAACGACCCCTCTTCGGGAAAGTATTCGACGGCCAGCTGGCAGACTTCTTCTCCGAGGAAACCCTCCATACCCTCCAGCCGGAAGAAGACCGGCTGAATATCATATACGGCTGCGGCGCCGCGCTCTGCGGCTGGGATGGCGCATTGCTGTATATCGATCTTCCGAAAACGAGATACAGTTCCGCTCCCGCGCCGGACAGGTATGCAACCTCGGCCACAGATCCCCAGGCACAGATGCCCGGCTGCAATACAAGACGTTTTACTTCGTAGACTGGCCCGTACTTAACCGCCATAAGCAATCGCTCGTTTCTTCCGTGGAAGTATTCATCGATGAGCAGAGAGGAAACGATATCACCTGGTGTGAAGGCGACTCCCTCCGGCAGACCTTACAGGAAATGTCGCGCAATATGTTCCGTGCGCGGCCCTGGTTCGAACCTGGCGTCTGGGGCGGCCATTGGATCCGGGAAAAGATCACGGAGCTCAATCCCGATGTAGTGAATTATGCATGGTCGTTCGAGCTGATCGCCCCGGAAAACGGAATCCTTCTCGAACATGAAGGCCTGCTGCAGGAAATCTCCCTGACACCATGCTCATGCTCGATAACGCCGCAGTGCTCGGCAAAGCCGCGCAACGCTTCGGGCAAAGCTTCCCTATCCGGTTCGACTTCCTCGATACCTTCGACGGCGGCAACCTCTCCATCCAATGCCACCCCAGCGTACCTTACACCCGCGCCAACTTCGGGAACCCTTCACCCAGGACGAAACCTATTATATCCTCGACGCCAAACCAGGCGCCAAGGTTTACCTCGGCTTCCAGGAGAACATCGATGCCCAGGCATTCAGAAACGTGCTGGAAGATAGTGTGGAACACAATCACCCGGTAGACATCGAACAATACGTACAGGTATTCCCTTCCAATAAGCACGACCTGTTCCTCATCCCCAACGGCACCGTTCACAGTTCCGGGAAAGACAACCTGGTGCTGGAGATCAGTGCCACCCCTACATCTATACCTTTAAAATGTACGACTGGATGCGCACCGATCTGAACGGCCGCCCCCGTACCCTGAACATTGCGCGCGCTTTCGAGAACCTGGACTTCAGCCGCAAGGGCGAAGTGGTGCGCGACACGTTAATATCCGCACCGGCGGTGATCGCACAGGGGAACGACTGGCGCCTGCTGCACCTGCCCACCCATCCGCAACACTTCTATCGCATAGAGCGGGTAGAATTCGCGACCTCCGTTGCACTCAAGACCGATGACCAATGCCATGTGCTTAGCCTCGTTGAAGGCGAGCGGATCCGTGTGGTCACCAACGGGCGGGAACAAATCGTACACTATGCGGAAACATTTATCATTCCCGCCGCCGCCGGCGCCTATACGCTTATCAGCGATAGCGGCACGGAAGTGAAAGTGGTAAGGGCTTTCGTAAAAGAAGAATGCTGTTAAACCGACGATAACTATGAACCGTACTTCCACGTTTTTAGGGCTGGCCACGTTTACCGCAGCCCTTGGCGGCCTCCTCTTCGGCTTTGATATGGCCGTGATCTCAGGGGCGCTGCTATTTGTAAAAGATCAATTCCAGCTGAAGGATGCCGTGCAGGGATGGTTCGTGTCGTCGGCCCTGGTAGGTTGTATTGCCGGCGTAGCCTTCTCCGGCATGCTGAGCGACCGGCTGGGCAGAAAGAAGATGCTGGCCGTTGCCGCCGTCCTGTTTCTCACATCGGCTTTAGCCAGTGCGCTGGCGCCGGGATTCACGCTGCTGGTATTGGCGCGCATAGCTGGCGGCATCGGTGTGGGCATTGCCTCTATCGTTGCGCCGCTCTACATTTCCGAGATCGCCCCGGCTCATGTGCGCGGCAGGCTGGTCACACTGTACCAGCTGGCGATCACAGCGGGTATTCTCCTTGCCTACCTCACCAATGCGGGCGTACTACAATATGCCCAGCATGCGGCCGGTCGCAACTCCTTGCTGCAACGCATGTTAGTGGATGAGCCCTGGCGGGCGATGATCGGTATTGGCGGTATTCCTTCCCTGCTGTTCTTCCTCTGCGTCTGCTTCATCCCCGAAAGCCCCGCTGGTTATTGCAGAACGGGCGGCACACAGAAGGGCTTGCCATCCTCCAAAAACTGAACGGATCGGCTGAACAGGCTAATATGACGCCGTCATCCGCACCAGCCCGCTTTTCATTCCGGGAACTACTGGCGCCCAAATGGCGCAAGCCGATGCTGATCGGCATACTCCTTCCCTTGTTCTCTCAATTCAGCGGTATCAATGCCGTAATCTATTACGGCCCGCGCATCCTGAACGAAGCAGGGATCAATATTTCGAACGCATTGCTCAGTCAAACCATTTTCGGCATCGCCAATTTCGTGTTTACGCTGATCGCTATCTGGAAGGTAGACAGCATGGGCAGGCGGCCCCTTTACCTGGCAGGCTCCCTGGGCGCTGCCGCCAGCCTGTTATTCGCGGGTTACAGCATGTACACCGGGGCCACGGGAACCTGGCGCTGGTGGTGGCGATTATATTATTCCTGGCTTGCTTTGCCTTCTCTCTGGGGCCGCTGAAATTCGTTATCGCTGCCGAGATATTCCCGACGCACATCCGTGGACAAGCCATGGCGGTGAGCCTTATGACCATGTGGGTGGCTGATTCTATTGTAGGACAGCTGACGCCTGTATTGCTGGGGCAATTCGGCGGCGGCATCACTTTTGGTTCTTTGCGGTCTGCTGCCTGCTCGCCTGGTGGACGGTCTACCGCATGGTCCCCGAAACGAAGGGCCGTTCGCTGGAAGATGTGGAAGCCATCTGGAAAGGGCATTAATCCACCGAAAACCCTATACTCTCCCGACGCCATTCGGATGTTTGATTGTTAGTTCGTTGAAGGCTCCCCGGGGCCTTTTGCTTTCCTCTCCGGCCTCCTTTCTCCTGAAATGCTTATATTTATGAAGACGCAAACGGGCAGCATGTCTTCAGAACAATATCCTAAAGTATATCTGTACCGCCGCATCGTGCAGGCGAAGATGTTCATCGACCGGCATTACGCCGATGAGATCGATCTGGATAATATCGCTGATGAAGCCTGGTTTTCCAAGTTCCACTTCATCCGGCTATTCAAATCCAGTTACGGAAAAACGCCCCATCAATACCTGCAGGCCGTCCGCATTCATCATGCGCAATTGTTGTTGAAGGAAGACAAATCCGTATCGGACGCCTGTTTCTCCGTCGGCTTCCAAAGCCTGACCACCTTTAGCGGACTATTTAAAAGATCACCGGCGAAGCCCCATCAGCCTTTGCCACCCGCCATAAAGAAGCGCGGGAGGCCGTTCGTCGTAGCCCCTTGTCGTTTGTTCCCGGATGTTATGCCTACCAACATGGCTGGCAGGAAAATAGCAACTTTGAAGAAGGGGAAGTCTAATCAATCCCGGAACTTTACCTCAACAACAACACATTGAGGTATGATTACAAAATGACCGTTACGAATATCCATGTCCTGAACCAGGACAGCGCCTTTGATTTCTATGTAAATAAACTGGGATTCAGGGTGGTGGATGATATCCCCATGGGCCCGGATACCCGTTGGCTGACCGTATCCCCGGATCAGCCGGATCTGCAGATCGTACTGTTCCCGGTGAAAGTCAGCAAGATGTTCCCGCAAGAGACGGCCGACGCACTGATCTCACTGATAAAGCAAGGCATCTTCGGCTGCGGGGTGCTGACCTGCCATGACGTTTTCGCCACCTACGAAGAGCTGAAGGCCAAAGGTGTGGAATTCATCAAACCTCCTACCAAAGAATTTTACGGCACCGAGGCGCTCTTTAAAGACGATTCCGGCAATTACTTCTCTTTACAACCCATCAACAACTTCGATCGTGAAAACAGTATTTGACCCTGCAGTGCGGGAGGAAATCATTGGCAGGATCCGCTTGCTCACCCTGGAAAGCCGTGCCCTATGGGGCAAGATGAACCTCTTCCAGATGACGCGGCACTGCGTTATCTGGGACGAATGGGTACAGGGAACGCACAAGCCGGTTTACAAGCAGATGTGGCTGGGTAAGATCTTCGGCAAGGCCGCATTGAAGCGGGATACTAAAGATGCCCGGCCGCTGCCGAAGAACGTGCCTACCGGCAATTTCTTTATCGTCAAAGAGAAGACGGGCGACGCGGAAGGGCAGAAAGCGATATGGATTTCCCGCGTGAATGCTTATGCCGATTACAACAACCCCACTTTCCTCCATGACTTTTTCGGCAGGATGACACCGGAGCAAATTGGTATATTCGCTTATAAACATGCCGATCACCACTTGCGGCAGTTTGGCGTCTAAACACCATGCTCATGAAAAATAAAGCACTGTCTATCAGACCATTTATCGGATCTAAGGATTTCGGGATCTCCCGAAGCTTTTACCGGGACCTGGATTTGAGGAAACCGTAATATCCCGGGATATGTCGTTGTTCACCATGGAAAACCTGGGCTTTTATCTGCAGGATGCTTATGTTAAAGACTGGATCGACAATACCATGGTATTTATGGAAGTTGATGACGTGTACCGCTGGTGGGAAAATATTTCTTCCCTGGATCTGCCTGCAAAATATCCTGGTGTGCGGCTGGTGCCCGTCCGCACGGAGGATTGGGGGCCGAGTTCTTTGTACACGACCTTTCCGGCGTACTGTGGCACTTCGGTCAGTTCTCCCGCAAATCTTAGTTATTTTAGCCCGATGAATGATTCGGAAATACTCGCTGCCTTCCATGCCCGGCGGTCGCATTATGACGCTTACCTCGGGGCGAACGACATTGCTGCGTACACTTGCCCCGGTTGCGGGTTCCCTTCCCTGGCGGAGCGGGGGTATTCTATGTCTGTGATGTCTGCGAATGGGAGGACGACGGGCGGGATGACGAGGCAGCGCCATTACTGGATGAATTGCACCTGGATGGTATCAGTATCCCCAGCCCAAACGGCGGTCTTTCCCTTTCTGACAACAGGATGAACATCGGCCGGATACTGGACATCAATGCCGGACTGATCGATGGCCATACGGATCTTGATGTGGCCAGGGTACTGCGGACCATTGTCTTCTACCGGCAACGGCGGCAGGAAGTGGTTACCAAGATCACGGGAGACGAGCATCCGCAGGACCACATATGGATGGAGCTCCTGGAAATAAAAAAGGACCTTCAGATGGCCCTGGTGGTTAAATAAAGAAACCCTCGCCGGTCTGGCGAGGGTTCGTAATATGAAGTGCCCTGAAGCACTAGTGCGCTAATTGTTGTGCAGGCTTACTGCGCTTTACCCAGAACCAAAGCAGGATAAACAATACGATCAGAACAGCAGGGAAGATGATCATGAATTTCATCGTTTCCTGTCCTGCGGCCAGCTCCAGTTCCGCGCCGGTTAACCCGTTTGCAGCGGCCCTAACCCGGCCTTCATCGATCCATCTGCCGATCACGGGGTTCCACATCGAAGTGGAAAACATACCCATTGCTCCCACTACAGACATACCAAGCGCTCCGCTTTTAGGTATCTTCTCTGCCACGAAGCCGATCATATTCGGCCAGAAGTAGCATACGCCGATCGCGAAAGGATAGCGGCAACATATACCATATTGCCGGTCTGGGTGCTGAACAGGTAGATGCCGATGGTGGCAAATACAGCGGAGCCCAGGAGCACGCCTGTCTGATCAAACTTCCCTACGATTTCTCCTCCGAAATATCGTCCAACTGCCATCAGGCCCGTTACCAGCGCCAGGATCACCATCGGTTCGGCCCCGCTTGCGGCCATAATGACGCCTGTCCATTGCTGGGGACCGAATTCAGTGATGGCGGTGAGCGACATGCAGAGGGCGATAAAGATGAACAGCGGCGTAGCCATCGACTTTAAGTTCTCTACCACAGACACACTTTCCTGGTGCTGTGGTTTGGGAATTCCTGACCATAGAAAAGCCAGGCATACACCAAAGTCGGTAACAGGATGATCCATATCTGCGCTTCCCATCCCAGGTTCATGCGGGTCATGCCCAGGGAAACGAGGCTGCCGATCACGATACCGCCCGGGAACCACATATGGAAGCGGTTTAACAGGGTGTTCATCTGTTTACCGGAATAGCTGTCTGCGATCATCGGATTACACGCGGCTTCGGTACAACCGTTCCCCAACCCCAATAGCAGCGTTGAAATCAGCAGGCCCACATATCCGCCGGAATAGATCGTAAGCAGGATACCCAGCGTATGGGCAATAAATGCAAAGGTCATGATCCTTTTAGGGCCGATCTGGTAATAGAACAGGCCACCGATTACCATGGAAATAGGAAATCCCAGAACCACATGGAATTGATGAATCCGAGTTGCGTGGCATTCAGCTGAAAGGTTTCTGCCAGCTGGGGAAGGATGCCCGCCCTGATACTGAATGAAAATGCGGTTGTAATGAGGGCAAAACAACTGCCGTAAAACAATCTTAGTTTGTTGTTCATAACGCTGTGTTTGAGATTTAGGCCAAATTACTCATTATTTCATAGGGTGTTCTTTGAGTAATTGCGTTGTGGAATATAAATCTTTTTATTTGCTGTGGCCTTTCTTATTTTATTGACCTGCTCCGGCGATATCGCCGCCCCGCTGTTTCCGAACGAATTCCGTACGTATGTCAGCACCGCAGCCACCTCTTCGTCTTTCAGCAAGCCCCGAATGGCGTCATGGGCACCTGGCCGGCATAGTCCTTCCCGTTAACGGTAATTGGGCCTACGAGCCCTTTCAGCACCAGTTTGATCAGCCTTTCGTCGTTGCTGTTCACCCAGGCCGTTTTAGCCAGCGGCGGAAACCCGAAGCAACGAGCCCCTTTCCATCGGCCTGATGGCAAGTGACGCAATATCCCTCTTTATTGTAAATGACTTTCCCTTATTGAATAACGCAAGCTCCGCCCCTGTAAAGCGGTTTTCTTTTTCACTTCCGATTCCCTGGCCACATTGAGCCCATTCAGATGTGCGACAGCGGTTTTATAGGCATGGGTCGTCCACTTATCCATGGGGAACTTACCTGCTGCCGCCAATATGGGCTGGCCCGTTACCTTGCTCATCCAGGATGCCGCCACGATGGCCGAGAGCCGAACGCGGCTGTTCTTATCCCTGGCTGCCGCCATCATCAGCGAGGCCTGATCCGGCACCTGTTGAGCGGTATACCGGAGCACCTGAACCGCCGCTGCCCTTACGTGGAAGTCTTTCGCTTTCAGGGCTTTTTCAATAGCTGTTGGTCCACTTTTCCGGTACCCTGGTTACCCAGAGCCCTTCCAGCAGGTGATGCTCATATCGCGGATCGCTGGTATCCAGGCCGGCAGTCCAGTTCCGCACCGCAGCCAATACGGTATTCTCATCCCTTCCCCTCAGTTCCCGGCGGGTTCTGTAGCGGGACCTGTATTCGCAACTTCAGGTTCTCCAGCAGCTCGCCGATTTCCGCCCCGTCTATCTTCGCCGGTGTTACCAGCGGACGGGAGGGATAGGTGATGCGGTAGATCCTGCCATGCGAATGGTCGCGCAAGGGATCGCGGGCGTTATGCTGCATATGTCCTATGAGGATATTGTGCCAGTCCACCACATATAACGACCCGTCGGGCGCAAACTCCAGGTCCACCGGACGGAAATTAGGTCGTCGCCTACCAGCAGATCCTGGCGGAAGCGGCTTTATAACCGGTTCCATCATCCTGCATGGTGTGTTGCTTGATCCCCAGAAATCCGATGGTGTTGTTGATCAAAAGATCGCCCTGAACGCTATCCGGGAAATGGCGGCTGGAAACGAATTCAATACCCGAGGTAGGCCGTACGAGATGTTTCGCCTCTACCAGCTGTTCGGATTTATGCGTTTCCTGACCATATCTTGGCAAAATTGTTCCCGGAAGCATCCAGCGGACATCCGGCGAGGATGTTTCCGCGAAGAATGGTTGTCCCCAATCATCGAAAGCAATACCCCATGGGTTGGGGATACGCAGTTGTGCGGTGCGCTCCAGTTTCATGCGCCGCGTATCATAACGGTAAAAGCCTCCGTTGGTGGCGTAAACAGGACCGTAAGACGTTTCGACATTGGTGCTCAGGAATACGCCTTCGCCCGAATATATGGCCCCGGAGCCATCCGTAGTAAAAGCGTGGTTGCCATGATGGGAATCATGATCATCGAATCCGCTCAGCAAAATTTCTTTCTTGTCGGCCTTACCGTCGCCATCCGTATCCTGTAACAGCACCAGGTTACTCCCCTGCCCCACATAAACGCCTTCCGGCGCAATTTCGAAGCCCAGCGGCAAGTGCAGGCCATCGGCAAACACGGATTGTTTGTCGGCTTTCCCATCGTTGTCAGTGTCTTCGAGGATAATGATCTTATCGTTTGGCTTCGGATCACCGGGTTTGTATTGCGGATAAGTAGGCATTGTAGCCACCCATAAACGCCCTTTGTTATCGAACGACAACTGCACCGGTTTTGCCAGCTCGCTGAATTCCGACTCCGAGGCAAACAGTTCCACTTTGTAACCGGGGGTACTTTCATGGTGTTTACCGCATCTTGTCCGTACCGATAGGTGAGGTTGCCGTTTTTATGGTTATCGGTGTAGTTGGTTTTGATCTCCGGCAGCGTGCTGGTATGCTTATCCGCTGCGGCGAGGTCCATTTTTCACCTTTCGAAGCGGCCAGCCAGATGGCGGTATCCCGTATGGCGGTCAGCTCCCGGGTCTTCTTTATTTCCGCGGGGAAATTGTCCGGTCCATAGGGCTGGTACCTGCGGCCATAAACGTGCACGCCGTTAGGCACTTTATAATCGTATAGCCACATCCAGTTCTTTTCCATGACGGCATCGTTCACCAGCTTCCTGTCGGCATTTGCCTTAGGTTCCCCTCCGCCGAAAATCTGATCGGCCAGGAATGCGCTAAGTTTCTTATACCCGTTTTCATTTAGCTGGGAGCCATCGATCGTGAGCGGCGCATCGGATTCCTCGTACCATATCCGGGAAGGATTGAACACATCTATAAAGATCACCTTGTTCTGTGCCGCGATTTCCTTCATCGCATTCGTATATAATGCCAGGTTCCTGTTTTCCTTGCGCCCGTCCGGCAGATCGCGGATATCCGAAAGGTTCTCGAATGCAATCGGCGAAACGATCACGAGCTTTGGCGCAGACACGCCATTGTATTTCTGCTTCAGCGTCCATTTGATAAACGCGTTCAGTTCGGCCCTGAAATTGGCTAATCCGGCTTCTCCTGAGAAAGATTCGTTGAAACCGAAGAAAGAGATGATCACATCCGTTTTCAACCTGGTCAGCCACTCGTCCGGGGATTCAAAGAATCCTTCGCCCGGATGGTCTTCATTGAGCATCAGTTTCGACGGATCGGTTTTGCTCCTGATGAGATTGGCCCTTTCTACCTGGTACTTCTCGGCGCCCGGGAAAGCGAAAGGAGAAACGCGGCCCGAATGCGGCCGGAAGCCGGGTGTTTCCCCGCATCACACATATTGCGGATAAACAGTTCATACGCGGGGAACCGGAGCTGCAGTTCCGTTTCCAGGTTGTCATAATGGATCATTCTGGCACCCAGGTTATTCCCGATCATGGCGATGCGGGTACCCTTGCTGAGTGTCAGCGGGGCCGGATTCTTGAATCTGAAAGCGAAGAATATCATTATTGCAGGAATAACTGCTAATAATAACAGTACGCTGATCTTGGTAAATCTCATGGTCTCCGGGATTTATCTATTTTGCTACGCGGTAGGGAACCTGAATGTCCATCTTACCTTTCCATTTCTTCGGCACCTTGAGGCCCAGTTCTGCATGTATGGCATTGATCACGAGGCGCTGGAAAGATTCGACCCTGAAATCTTCAGGATGACCCAGCGTGGTCATAAATACTTTGCCCCGAATGCGTTGGTGCCGGTCCAGGCCACAGGGTTTTCCACAGCAGTGCGCTCTGGATTAACGGCTTTGCCGGTCAGCAGTACGGTAGACCCTTTTACCGGGTAATCCGGGACAACATGATACAGCCAGGAACGGACGTGCCAGTCTTTCGCAACACCTGTCAGGATGGGGTTCGCCGCTTCAGCGGGTGCTACGCTCACATCGGTGCTGCTGCTATGTCCATAATGCGTATGTTTGGCTTTGCCGCCCCAGCCCGGAGGGGCATTCAATGCAAATTCACCGAATGCGTTCCATTTTTCACTGGGATGGCCGGCGGGAAAATTGAACGCATGCGTAGTGGTACGGAACCCCATAACAGGCTTGCCGGACTTCAGATAGGCGTCAATATGCGCCAGCTGATCCGCAGGAAGCCTTCTCCACCGAAGGTAGAAGATGGCCAGGTCCGCGTCTTTCAACGCTTCCAGCCCGGGGATATTTTCTTCGCTATTGTGATCGGGGAAGATTTAAGCACGATCGTTCTCATGCCGTAGTTCTTTTCCAGCTCCGCCGCCACGATGGGCAGGGTTTCTTCGCCACTATATTCATGATCTCCGCATACAAACACGACCAGGGGCTTTTTAGCCTTTTGGGGAGGTTCGGAGCAGAAAAAACCTCCCAGTGTCAATAATAAACCAAAACAAAAAGTATTCATGTCAACAGGGATTTGAGATGATCATACAAACGAGTTTCTATTAAATACGCTTTCTCTTTCCGGTTCACCACCGGTAAGCAGCGCTACTACGTTATTTATGGTATACAGGCACATTTTCTTATATGTCGTGGCGGTCAGACTGGCGGAATGTGGGGTTACCAATGCCCGTGGATGCCGGACCACGCCCAGGCTTTGAACGGGAGGCTCATCGGGCAGCACATCGGCCGCAAAACCTGCTATGGTTCCTTTATTCAGTGCTTCCAGCAGCGCGGCATGATCTACCAGGCCGCCTCTTGCCGTATTCACCAGCAAAGCGCCGGGTTTCATGGATGCCAGCTGCTCCTTGCCGATCAAATTACCCCTACCGCTATCCAGCGGAAGGTGCAGGCTGATAATATCCGATTGTTGTAAAACCTCCGCCATAGACAAGAACCGGTAAGGCAGATCCTGTTCCGACCGGCTCCAGTATACCACTTCCATCCCGAAGGCGGCTGCCAGGCGGGCCACCCGTTTCCCGATATTCCCCATACCCAGGATGCCCAGCGTCTTGCCGTTCAACTCATCCCCGGCGTACTGATTACGCCAGTTCCAGTTTTCCTGCTTTACCTGTTCAATTGATGTATAGAGGTCGCGCTTCAGCATGAGCATTAAGCCAAGCGTATGTTCCGCGATGGTGGCGGCATTGCTGCCGGGTGCGTTGATTACCCTGACCTTTCTCGCCGAAGCGGCGGAAACGTCTACATTATCCAACCCCACGCCACAGCGGGCCACCGCTTCCAGGTTTGGACAAGCAGCCATCAGCGGCTCATCCACTTTCATTTTGCCCTGGTAATAATGGCATGGATATCTTCCGCAGCGACAACGGCGTCGCGGCTGGATTCATCATATCCCGTCAGTACGTTCACGTGTTCCTGAAGGACCGCCAGGGCTTCATCAGCTACAGTTTCCAGCAACAATACGTTCTTTCTCATTGCTTATGATATAAAGTGGCGTCATCGGACCGGTCTCCGCGGAAATCGTTCCGCCCAGACACATACAATCCTTCCTCATACAGTTCATCTTTGAAAATCAGGGGTCTATCCCGGCTCCGGGTGCGGAGGACAATTCAACCAGATTGCCGGCAGGATCGCGGACAAACATCTGCATAGCGCCGTCGGGCAGCTTGCGGACCTTGCCCCAGGGGCTCACATCGATCACCTGGAGCGCTTTCATGCGGAAAAATATACTGTTGAAGTCATCTACCTGAACACAGATATGCCCGCGGAATGAAGTACGGTCGTCCCATTCGGAAAGGTGCAACTGCTGTTCGTCGTTGAACTTGAAGAACATCACCGGATAGTCGAACCGGAAAGCCGGCAGTTTTTCCAGGCCCAGTTCCTGCTCATAAAAAGCACCTGCTTTTTCGAGGTTGTCTACAATCAGTGTAACGTGGTTAATTTTGATAGCTTTTGCCATATAATATTTTTTAAACGCCCTGTTTAAATTCCTTAACAAAATCCCAATCCGGCGTCATGCCAGGCCGGGTGCTACCGGCGCAGCGATGGAACCGTTTGTCACCGTGATCTTTTCTTTCACGAGATCATACATCATGGGGTTGCCTCCCGGGGAGAACTCGATGATGGTGGCAGAGGGCGAGGCGAATGCCACTGTGAGCCCAGCCATAAAAGAAAATGCGGATCCCCAGCAATGCGGAGCAAGTTCCACCTGGTGCGCACAGGCCAGATGCCCGGCGCGCATCGCTTCGGAAATACCGCCGATGATGGCCGCATCCGGCTGGATGACGTCTACCGCCCTAATCTGTAAAAGGTCATGGATATCGAAGCTGGTATATTCGCTTTCTCCTGCTGCGATGGGGATGCAGGTGGAGGCTCTTACTTCGGCGGTACCCTGTTTATTATCCGGGCTGATCGGTTCTTCGAACCAATAGACGTTACAGTCTTCCACCCCTCGGCAAAACTGTTTGGCTTCGGGAACGCTGAAGGTGCCGTGCGCGTCAACCATCAGTTTAACATCCGGCTCCAGGACCGCTCTCGCCGCCTTTACACGATCGATGCTTTTCTGCACGCTGTCATCCATCACCCCTACCCGCATTTTCACCCCGCGGAACCCTTTGTCTACATATCCTTTCAGCTGTGCGCCGATATTGTTGACGTCTGCCCAGCCGCCGCTGGCATACGCCGGCATATGATCCCGGCAGGCGCCGCCCAGCAGATCCAATACGGGTACATTCAGCATCTTGCCTTTAAGGTCCCACAGAGCGGTATCGATCCCGCTCATGGCGGATACCGTAAGCCCGCGCCGGCCAAGGATAGGAAATTTCCGGCCTCTCGACAAGGCATAGTGATCCCGGGTGCCGTTATACATTTCTTCCCACAGGCGGGTGATGTTGTTAATGGATTTACCCACCAGCAGGGGTTTCAATTCGTTTTCGATACAGTTTACAATGGAAGCGCATACTCCGGAAGATCCCACTGCCGCTTTCGCTTCACCGAATCCCTGGAGGCCTTCGTCCGTCGTAATGACAACCAATGTCATATCAAAGTTCGTCAGCAGGCCATAATCCGAGGCATGCTGTTTTTCTTTAGGAATAGGACAGCGTAACCAAAACGCTTCTACGTTCGCAATTTTCATTGAATGGAATTAACCGCTTTTTAAATAAGTTTAGATAAGGTATTGTAAGATTCCCGGGTGAGCATGGAATAGAATTCCTCTGTTACGGAAGAGCTGCCATGGTCCACCAGGAATTTCTCCTGTTCAGGGAAAGGTTTTCCGGCTTATCGTCGATAGAGCCGGGATAAGGATTGGCGGGCGTCCGGTCCAGCGGGGCGCAAAACTCAACTGACAGCACTTTATCGTACCCGACTTCCCCGAGGGTATCCACGATCTTTTTCCAATCGAGGTTGCCCATGCCCGGCGCCATCCTGTTATTGTCTGCCACGTGGAATCCGGCCAGTTTATTGCCGGCTCTCCGGATGGCGGCAAACATATCCGTTTCTTCGATATTCATATGAAACGTATCCAGGCATACCCGCAGTTGGGGCCTACGGCATTGGCGAGTGCCAGCGCCTGATCTGCGCGGTTGATGAAATAAGTTTCGAACCGGTTGATGGGCTCAATCCCGAGGACGATCCCGGCGGCTTCGCTGTAGGCATAAATTTCCTTCATCGCATCCACGGCCCACTGCCATTCCTCTTCAGGCCGGCCGTCCGGAACTAGCTTTCCAACGGTGCCCGGAACAACGGATACCATGTTTCCGTCCAGTTCCTTCACCATTTTAACTACATCCTTCACGTATTGGACGGATGCAGCGCGTTGCGCTTCGTTTTTGCGAGCAGGTTGCGCTCACCCAACATCAGGGTCACGGAGCCCCAGCACCGCACGTTATGCTCCTTTAACAGGTTCCGTACTTCCCGGGTGTCGTATTGTTCGGGACTACCGGCTATCTCAAATCGGGTATATCCTTGTGCGGCGATTCTCCTGATCGTAGTGGCGATCGTTTCGGCGCGCATCCAATTGTGTATTGCAAGTTCCATAGCGGGCTATATAATAATGAAAATGATTGCTTGGTGAATGTATCTGGTTGACTTCCAGGCTTGAGCTGTTGTTACAAACTTATCCCGGATACCGTTGAAATAAAAGTACACCATTTGCCGATTTTCGATACTATATTTACCCTAATCGGATTCTAACCGTTCCAAATACCAGTATTGTACTAAAATTGGCCGTATGAGAGTATCATACCGACATATATCCACTTCAGAGGATGCCAGCTTTTCCATCAAGGAATTCTGCCAGCCGCAATTCACCAATACGTTCCACTTCCACCGGGGCTATGAGGTTACGCTCATCGTAAAAAGTTCCGGGCAGGTATACGTCGGCGATAAGATGCTGAATTATCACGAAGGGGAGGTATTTATGTTCGGGCCCGGGTTGGTACATTGCTTTTCCAACAATAACCTTTCAGTTGGCAAAGGCGGGAATGTGCACGCTATTGTGGTGCAATTTGATGCGGATTTCATGGGAAAGGAATTTTCGACACCCAGGAGTTGAAAAACATCAAATCGCTGCTGCACCGTTCCGCTTATGGAATCAGGTTTGGAAGTAACAATGCTGCGCTCAACTCGTTATTCTTTCGCTTCCAGCCCAATCAGCAGATGAAAAACCTGATTGTGCTATTGCAGATACTGGAAGAGTTGTCGCTTCACATAAAGGAAGATGCGGTCATCATTACGGACGACAGCCGCAAGGTCAGGTACAAGGAAAGCGATGCTGAAAAGCTGTCATCCATATTTAATTACGTATTTGAGAATTACCATCATGGGGTGGATATACAAACCGCCGCTTCACTGGCATGCATGAGTGAAGCGGCCTTTGCCGTTACTTCAAACGGAATACGCAAAAACGTTTTCGCAATTCGTCAATGAAATAAGGATCAGTCATGCTACCCGGCTGCTGATCGCAAAGGAAGACCACATCACAGACATTTGCTATGCCTGCGGGTTTGATAACGTCTCGTATTTCAACCGGCAATTTAAAATACACCAGGGCATGACTCCCCGGGATTTCCGGAAGGTGTTCATTCTAAGTAATGCGGACACACCGTTTTTGAGAGCGGCGGATTGAGGCGAGATGGTGTTGGAACCCTTCGGCCTCCGGCCCTCGCGCCTGCAGTAAAGAGGCGATGACGCGTTTTTAATACTCCTGGGGCGGATGACCCTGCTGGCAGTATGCTTATGCCGCTGCTGTGATATGGGCAGGGGTTAATGTTACGGTTGCGCCGTGTGTGATGATCAGATATCTGGCCTTCATTGATTACCGGTGATTGCCGCGTGTCGTCCATGACCCGGTTCTTTATTGGATGAGCGTCATGTTGCTTTGCGGGAAGTTGGCTTTCTGCCAGTGCATCGGATGTGGGGACGGCACTTATCGCAATGGGATTGACAACAATCTTTTCTTCAACTACCAATGCTGCCTTATGCGAGGGGATTGCAGTTCTGATGCGGTTGCAGCTGCGTCTATTCTTGCCAGCTGCATCCCATTGAACTGGCTGTTCAGTACAGGGATGAAACTTCCGTTTTCCATTGTCATGAACTCAATCGCCATCGCGATGAACATGGGACCGTTGGTGCCAGCTGGTAGCTGAACAATCAGATCTTCCGGTTTGATGGGTTTCCTCCCCTTTGGGACAGGCGTGGAACTGGCGGATTCGAACGTAAAGGTTTCCTTTTCGAAGTCCAACGCGGCAACGCCCAATTTCAACCGGGCATGCGTGGCATGCTTCGGGAACCGGATGCCATCGGCCGGTGCAAAGGCTGGCATTCCTACGCTCACTGTCCCGGCAGTACGGTCTATAGTATGCTGGAACGGTATCCTGACGAGGAGCCCAAACCGGCCTTCCATATTGAAGTTGAAGTCCTTCAGCAGGGAGAGGTCTCCGTTTATGAGCATGCGGCTGCCCCTGGGGTGACCAGCGTCCGAATTGATCACTTCTTTACAGACCTTGGTGAGCCGGCTATGCAGTTCATCATTCGCGACCTTTGGCATCATGGTACGAAAGGCTCTGCGGATCAGGGCGCTTCCTTTGGCGGCCTGGCCAAATTCGCTGGAGTTGATCCGTGCCTGTGCGTAATTGGGGTCTTTGGCAAATCTCTTCGCCGTAGGACCGCCTTTTCTTCTGAGTCCGTATTCGCCGTTTCTTTTCCGGTAAATACTCATGTTTTGCGTTGGCCCCAGCATCTGCAGGAGGCCGCTTTGGGCATTGCTTGCCATAAGATTGTTTTTGGTATTAAAAATATGCGCATCGGTCCTTTTGGGGTCTTTTGCGCCTTGTGATTCAATGTAATAAGATACGGAATCCTCACCAAAAATTACTGCGCTTTTTGCGGTTTTTGCGCTTTTGCGGCTTTTAGGGTCCAAAAGTTCCGATTTGGGCATATTTGGGTCGATTTGGGTCATTTAGGTCATTTTGGGTCATTGGAGCTTCGGTTTAAACCTTGTCTTGATATAGGGAAACAGGCAGGTTACAAGCGTCACGTCTGCCGCTCGTCTGCCCTTCGTCTGCCGCTCGTCTGCCGCTTATTCCCATCTAATCGGCCTGTAATCGGCTTGTAGCTATTATGATATCACTGTTTATTCGCTCATTAGACATCCCGCTGTGTGCTAATCAAACTCAGCTCCCCCCCATCGAGAGACAGTGTCCCATTTTGTTCCGGCTCTTTAAAAGCTCCCTTATATAAATAAATAAATAAATAACTATATGAATATCACGACTTCAATCTACTGACTTAAAGGTGAATATTAACCGTCCATCCAGAGCGTTTAGTGAAGTCTTGCGGTTCTTATTATAAACTAACCCATCAATACTGATTCTATCGATCATCAAGTTATAGGGCAATAATATTCGGTTTACGTCGGAGACGTACGTGGACTGCTTAATTAAAGCGCAGGTGTTTGGGTTGCTTTTCAAATCCAACCGCTCACCATATTGGGCGATATACTGTTCGGTAATATTTTCTGAAAAGCCGTATATAGCTCCTATTGAATGACTAAAACTTGATAACTTCTGTAAGTTGAAATCTTTTGCTGCAGCAAGAAATAAGAATTCAAGCTCAGCTATCTGCTGAGCATAATCTTCTATTAAGGCTTTCTTTGCCGGACGCGGGTTCTCTTCCATGGCCATGGAGTCTCCTACATAACCAGCAATGCTCCTATCCGACCCAAATCTATATTTAGCCACAACGAAACCCTTTGATATAGTATCGACAAACAATGAAAACTGGGAGGAATCAACTTTTAGTATCAGGAAATACTCCTTTTCTGTCTCGCCGGGGAGTTATGGAGGCTACCATTGTGTCAGAAGTATGATATATGCCATGCTTTTGGCTGTAATTAACATTACAGCTATATGCAAAAAAAGTGGCTATCAGGAGGGTAGTTGTAGATTTCATAAGAAGGTTATTGTCGGGTTAGAACATTAGGTAACTGGCGGTTCTGGCATCCAGTTAAAGTTAATTTTCTTCAGCACCTTACCAGGACGATTCAGAATCACTAGCTGGGTATACTTAACTTCTTCAGCAACAGAGCGGGCAATGCGGCTGAAGTATTATAAAAACCCATTGTCAGCTTATAAATTAATGATTTCATATGCAGCAATTTAGCCGGTTGGGGAAATTACAGTATTTCTGCCATGGTTTAAACCGGCGGGGTATTATGCCGGAAATTTATATTACCAGACATGAATCCCGGGCAATATCCAACGCTATTTCCTTATATTCATGGCCTTGTGACAATAAATACACCAGGTAAATCTTGCCGGGATGAGATAAAATATGAAACGATCATCCAATTGATTATTTCGAAACATGAATACAATTTCTTTCTTTCAAAAAATAAAGTCATATACCGAGCTGACACCGGAAGCCGAATATGCCTGGACGCAGCTGCTTCATGAAAAAGTATATGAAAAGGGGATTATTTTGTGCAAATGGATCAGGTGCCCAAAAAGGTGGCCTTTGTTTGCAAGGGGCTCTTTTCGCAGTACTATATCAACAATAAAGGCGATACGGTCATCAAATACTTTTTCCCCGAAGGCCGTATTGCTGGCTCGATTCCCGCCACTTTAACCAGATCCGGCAGCCTGTTTGCGATCGAAGCGATCGAAAAACGACGGTTCTGGAATATGATTTTCATGCTTTCAGAGAACTTCTGCCGGTCCACCGCGATATTGCGGATTTTTATATCAGGTATATGGAGCAGCATTGGGTGGTTGACAAGGAGCCTTACGAGATTTCGTTGCGTAACGATACCGCCAGGGTCCGCTACGACGAGTTTCTCAGAAAATACCCCGACCTCGTTAATCGGCTGAAGAAGCATCATATCGCAGCATATATCGGTATAACGCCCACACAATTAAGCCGGATTTTCTTTTCCAACAAATAATTTTTCCGTTTCTCAACAAATGTAAAGGGTTAAGGGAGAAAGGCACCCCAACTTTGTGCTATCATTCACAATTAAAAAACTAAAAATGATGGCATCAAAAGTATTCATCAATTTACCCGTTCAGGACCTGGACAAATCCGTTCAATTCTTCACGACGCTGGGTTACACATTCAATCCCCAGTTTACTGATGAAAAAGCGACATGCATGATCGTCAGCGATAATATATTCGTTATGTTGTTGACGGAAGCATATTTTCAAACTTACACCGCAAAGAAAATCGTGGATGCAAAGTCGGCCACGGAGGTCCTGATAGCGCTGGACGCCAGCTCAAGAGAAGCGGTAAAAGAAATGGTTTCGAAAGCCCGCGACCTCGGCGGCACCATTTATGCCGAGCCGCAAGATCATGGATGGATGTATCAGCACAGTTTTGCGGACCTCGACGGCCATCAGTGGGAGATCGTGTATATGGACGAGACACAGATTCCGGGATAAAATACGCTCCATACGTATCGAAAAACTACACTCACATTTAACTTACTATATCGGAAATGGAAAATTTAAATCCTGCAGTAACCGCATACATCGCGAAATCAGCTGACTTTGCAAGGCCCATACTTGATTTTTTGAGAAAACTGATACATAACACCTGCCCCGGCGTAAAGGAGGATATTAAATGGGGCACACCGCATTACAGCTACAATGGCGATCATTTAGTGATGATGGCGGGGTTCAAAAAACACTGTTCCTTTAGTCTTTACAAAGCAGAAATGATGAAAGACAAAGCTATCCAGGACAGCATTAAGGAAGGCCGGAAATTTGGGTATATGGATAAGTTAAAGGACATGTCGGATCTGCCCGCTGAGAAAATACTGGTCGCGTACCTCAAGGAAGCAATGGCTATCAATGCACGCGGGATTTCAAAGCCTAAGCCCGTTAAAGTAAATCCGGTGGCAGCAATCGAAGCCCCGAAAGAATTTATGGATGCCTTGAAAAAGAACAAGAAGGCACTTTCGGTCTTTGAAAGTAAGTCGGCTACATTCCAGAAAGAATATATTAAATGGATCGCCGAAGCTAAAACCGATGAAACCCGGAACAAAAGGATAGAGCAGTCTATTGGATGGATTGAGGAGGGGAAAGGAAGGTTTTGGCAATATCAAAAGTGAGTGCTGGTAAATTGATTGGGGTTTACTTGCTTCGATAAAACTCATCTTACAGCTGGATAAACTGATATCGGTTAAGCAATGGAGTACTTCTCGTGTTTTTTATTAATTTCCAAAAAAGCTGAATGTATTCTACTCTCTTCAGGAAAGCCCCCTTTTTGCTTTTGCTGCATTTATACGCCACATCGGCTTTTAGTGCAATACCTGACACAACTTTTGCCAAAATTGATAATTTCCTTCAACAATATGGCGGCCAGTATAGTCCCGGAGTTACTATAGGCATTATTGATCATGGCAAATTGGTTTTCCAAAAGGCTATGGAATGGCAAATCTGCAAAAGCAGCTCCCTAATAGCCCAAAGGTGGCTTACAAAATAGCTTCGGTGAGCAAACAGTTTACTGCAGCGGCTGTACTTTCACTTGTTCAAGAGCAACGTATTTCCCTTGATGATGATATCCGTAAGTTCATCCCTTCATTTCCGAATTATGGGAAGCCAATAACTGTCAATAACTTGTTATATCATACAAGTGGCATCAGGGATTATATGGTGCTAATGTGGTTATGCGGCATCAGTTTCGAGAAGCCCTTTTCAAACCGAGACGCATTGACAATTATCAACAGGCAAAGTGCCTTAAATTTCACTACCGGGCATCAATGTGTTTACAGTAACTCAAACTACATCCTGCTTGCAGAAATAATCCGTCACGTAACCGGTACTCCAATAGATGCATACGTTGAAGAAGCAATTTTCCGTAATTTGAATATGAGCAATACGGGCTACGGATCCGAAAAGCCCCTTTTAGCCTTCAGCTATCAAAAGGAAGATAACCAATTTACGGCATTCGAGAACGGCAATACGGCGATGGGCGATGGCGGTATGTTTACGACTTTGGGCGACCTTCTAAAATGGGACCATACTTTTTATGACAGTACATCCCTTGCATATCGTTTACTTCGCCGCGGCCGGCTGGAAAATGGCAACCTGCTATCTTACGGAATGGGGATAATGACGGGGCTTTACAGATCGGAACCCATACAATCGCATCCAGGAGCTTTTTTAGGTTACCGATCTGAAATACTGCGTTTCTTCAATAAAAAAATCACCATCATCTGCCTTGCCAATTCTGATGAAATTAATCCGGAAACAATAACCAGACAGATCGCTGATTTATACGTATTTACAGGCCCGGTCAACGCAGACCCTCCCATCCCTGCTGTAAACAATCCTGATGTATTCATCGGAAAATATGAAGTAGCGCCAAATGTATTTATCGACATCACTTCGAAAAACGGTGGAATTATCGGAAAAGTGACGGGGCAGCCAGCTCAGATACTATATCCTGACAGCATAAATACATTCCGGATCGGCCAACTCGGAGATAAAGCATTCTTCAGCGACGCTAAATCCGGAGTAATGCAGCAACTGACCATTCAGCAACGCCGGGGCAATACAATAGCCCAAAGGGTGGAAATAATAATCGGTGATAAGGCACCAGATTACGAAGGCAAATTTTATTGCAGCGAGCAAAATGCCACATACCATTTTTTTAAAGAAAAAGATGGGCTCTGGTTCATAACAGGTGAAAATTCAAAAGTAAAAGCCGAAATATTGAAGAAATACAACAGGATTTATTTTGATTACAAAGGCCTGGAATCAGCTGTGATTGAGTTTTCATTAGACGATTCAGGTAAAATATCCGGGTTTACATTGAACTCCGGCAGGGTGAAGAATCTGAAGTTTGTTAAAGAAGGAAAACTCGACTCAATACTCGACTAAAAACAGAAAACCCGCGCCTAGCGCGGGTCTCTTCTAAATCGTGCGGACCGGACGGGACTCGAACCCGCGACCTCCGCCGTGACAGGGCGGCATTCTAACCGACTGAACTACCGATCCTTTTCCCCTTTCGGGGCAGCAAAGAAAAGATTTAATTTTTAATTCACCAATTTTTTTGCGCGAATCTGAAGATCAATCGAAAAGACGTGCAAAATGGTTCTCCAGGTGATTGCGCATCGCATTGCGGAAAAGCTCCGGCGACCCGTTCTGCAGGATATCTACCAGGCCTTTGTGGCTCACGAAATTCCGGACGGTCGTTTGCTTGCGGAGCAGGCCGCTGTGATGCACGTAATCGAAAACCGGCAACAGCATTTTCTGAAATTTCTTTAGCGTAGCGTTTCCTGTAATCTCGTAAAGCTTGCCATGAAAGGCGATTTCATGACCGATATTGAAAACGTGATTCTCCCCTACATTAGGCGGTTCGTTGCTGACGATGTTGTTAAGATCTTCTATGTCTTGCGGACGCAAATTCTGGAAGAGAAGATCCGCCATTCCTATCTCCAATACCAAACGGATCTCAAAAATATCCTTTAAAGTCTCCTCGCTGAGGATGTACGGGTTCATGCTTTTCCCCATCAGATCCAGGATATCCGGACTGGTAATAACCGCTCCTTTCTTCTTCTTGGACTCAATCAATCCCATCATCCGCAGCCGTAACAGCGCCTCGCGCACTACCGTCCTGCTAACCCCCAGCGATTCCGCCAGTTCCAGCTCCTTTGGGATCGAATCCCCACTTTCAGCTTCCGCTCCTGCAATAACGCCACCAGGTTGGCCTCCACCTTATCGACCAGCGAACTGGTGTCGACCGACTTAAAACTATCCTTGATATCGAGCAGCTCCATAATATGTATTACTTATAACGCAAATATAGGGAATGCAATTGTAAATACACAGGGCGGCAATCGATTTCCAGTTTATAATATTAACCGCTATATATCAAGCGCTTATCTGATTTACCCGACGAAATATTGTTAAGAACACCCAAAATCCTGAATTAAAATTTGCTTCTTCCCTTATTTCATTACTTTTGTTATGTTATACATAATACAACCAAAATTCCTTCCTTTATGAAATTCGCTTGTTTAAAAAGGGGCCTCGTCTTCCTGACATGCCTCCTCGTCCTTTCCCTTTCCGGCCGGCCACAATCCGGCCCCTGACCGGGAAAGTACTCTCCGGAGAAGACAACACCCCGCTCATAGGGGTGACCATCGTCATCAAAACCAAAAAGAAAGCCGTCCAATCAGATGTAAACGGCAATTTCTCCATCGATGCGCAACCGGGCGACGTCCTCTCGGTCTCCTACATCGGCTATGCTCCGCAAGAGATCGCCGTAACCCAGCAGCGTACATTAAAGATCATCCTGGCCTCCGCCGCCTCCCGCATGGATGAAGTGGTGATTACCGGCTATGGCTCCACAAAAGGTCAAAACTCACCTCCAGCATCGCCAAACTCGATAACAAAATCCTCGAGACCGGGCTACGCGCCAACCCAGCACAAGCCCTTGCCGGTACGATCCCCGGCGTTAGGGTCTCCACCGGCTCCGGCAGACCCGGCGCATTACCAAATATTGTGCTCCGTGGCGGTACCAACTTCGACGGGTCGGGCAGTCCGCTGGTGGTTATTGACGGACAGGTTCGTGGTTCGCTGAGCGACATTAACCCCGAAGACATCGGTTCCATCGAAGTCCTTAAAGATGCTGCCGCAACCGCCATATATGGCGCCCGCGCCTCCAACGGCGTTATCCTCATCACTTCCAAACGCGGCAAGTCTGGTGTGACGTCCATCAACCTGCAGGCAAAGCGCGGCTACGCCTACATGAACAATCCATACAAATTCCTTAACGCGGAAGACTACATCAAATGGACGCGCCTCGGCGTTGTGGAAGCCATCAAAAATGGCACCCTTGCCAATACAGCCCTTTCCGGCGTAGGCCCCGCGGCACCGGGAACCTTTATAAAGATGCCGCCGGCAACATCCTGGACGGTAATTACGACTCCCGCGCCATCTGGAGTACCATGCGCCTTAATGACATTAACCGCGAGCTCCTCAGCGCCAACGACGGCTGGAAAACGATGACAGATCCCGTTAAAACGAATGCAGCTGGCGACTATGACCCAAATGGCACCAACGCGGAACTGATCTATAAAGACTTCAATTATGGCGATTATGCCTTCAAATCACCCGCCGTTACACAGGATTACAACCTGGGCATGTCCGGCGGTAACGAGCGGGGTAAATACTACGCCAATGTGGGTTACTTCAATGAAGAAGGGCTCCCGCTGAATGTCTTTTATAAAGGTTCACCTTCACCGGTAACGCTGATTACAAGATCCGCGACTGGGTCACTTCCGAAACCGGCATCCAATACGCCATGGCCAACTGGCGCGATCAGTCGATCCTGAACGGGAATCTAATTATTGGGGAAGGATGCTCTCTGCCCCTCCCACCATGCGCGGCACCAATGCTAAAGGCGAATTACTGCTCGGGCGCGATGCGAGCGACGGCAACCCGTTGTACAATGCCGACAAGTATATCCGTAAAAACCAGACGGATAAATTCACGCTCACGCAACGCTTCCACCTCCAGTTCACGCCCGATATCTCTGCCCGTATCGGCGCCATTCTTTTCTACGACGAAGGGTTCTATGAAAGCTTCAACAAGGACTTCCGGACGGGCATTCAGTCCTATACCAATCCGAATACCGGCTGGAACCGCGACCGCGCCAGCAGCGCAAGTTTCGACCGCACCATCCGGCAGACATATAACGCTACGCTCAGTTATAAAAACAAATCAGCCGCCACAGCATCGACGCATTGGCAGGATTTGAATACTTCGATGCCTATAGCAAAGGCGTGAGCGCCAGCGGCCGCCTCGCTCCCACAGACGATTTCATGGACCTTGGCCTCACCCTCAACAACGCCCTCACCCAGACCCGTGGCACCGATTCGTACCATAACCGGGAAAGGATCATGTCCGGCTTCGGAAACCTCATCTATGACTACGACGGAAAATACATCGCCAACTTCACCGTGCGCCATGATGGGTATTCCCGCCTTATCGGCGACAATCAGTACGGCACCTTCCCCGCAGGGTCTGTCGGCTGGATGGCGCATAAGGAAGAATTTATGAAAGGCGCCGGCAACTGGCTCTCCTTCCTGAAACTGCGCGCCAGCTATGGGCTTAATGGCAATATTGGCATCGGCACAGATAATGCGATCGGCCTGTACGAACTGCAGGGCGCGTATGGCGCACAATCGCCCTACAACGGTATCACCGGTTATTTACAGACAGGCATCGCCAATCCGGAACTGACGTGGAGAAATCCAGAACGTTTGAAACCGGGGCTGACCTCGGCTTTTCAAAAACCGTCTGACCGCTTCCATCGCATATTACAACCGCCTGACGACCGACAAGCTGGCCTACATTAACCTTCCAACGTCTGCCGGCATCTCCTCCATCCGTACCAATAATGGCAGTATGCGCAACCGGGGCGTGGAAATGGACCTTGCCTATAAAGTGATCCAAAATAAAGACCTCACCTGGCAAGTGGCCGCAAATGCCAGCTGGAACAAGAACATCGTGGTGAAACTTCCTTACAACGGCAATGACAGGAACCGTCAGGGCGGCCAGCAGGTATACGATCCGGCCACGGGAAAAATGGTGTGGGTGGCAGGATTGCAGGAAGGAATGGAATGGGGCGAAGTATATGGGTTTGTGAGCGATGGGATTATCCGCAACGAAAAAGACCTTTCCGAATACAATAAGATCGATATCGCCGCCGGCGAAGTGCAATATGGCGCAGCCGCAGGCAAACGCGTGGCCAGCCAAAAGCTGATCACCGAAAAAGGGCTTATCAATCACATCTCGACCAAACTGGGCGATATGAAATGGCGCGACCTCGACCGTAACGATACTATTGATTACCGCGATATGACCCGGCTGGGCAGAACCATCCCCGGTGGACGGGCGGCGTCAACACCACCGTCACTTACAAGAACTTCCGCCTCTTTGCGCGGGTAGACTTCGCGCTGGGACACATCCAGCAGGATTTCATGAACATGTGGGCCCTGGGCAGCTTCCAGGAGAGTTTAACGCCACCGATGTGGTGAAGGAAACCTGGACACCGGAGAACCCCAACGCCAAATACCCCGCTACACCTGGGCCGATCAGTTGAACACCAAGAACTTCGACCGGCCAAGCGATATGTTCTGGGCCAATTCTTCTTATCTCTGCTTCCGCGACGTATCCCTCAGCTACAGCATTCCTTCACATATCCTGAAACCGGCACGCATCAATGGGCTGACGCTCACTGTAACCGGCCAGAACCTGGATACATCACCAATAGCCAGATCAATCTGCCCGAACGTACCGGTAGCCAGAACAGCGCATATATCATTCCTACACAGCTGATCTTCGGCGCCAATCTTCAATTCTAACCGATCTCAATTAATTCCGACATGAAAAAACTACAACATATACTCCGGGTACTGATCGTTACGGTCGTGCTCACTTCTTGTCATAAAACACTTGACCTTTCTCCGGAAGACTATTTCGGCGACGGTAACTTCTGGAAGAACGAAGTACAGGTCACCAACTTCATGGTGGGCCTCCATAAGCAATTCCGAGACAACCAGTTCCAGTTCTTCCGATTAGGTGAAATGCGCGGCGGGGGTATGAGCAACGTCGACGTACAAAACACCTCCCTTAACGAGCTACAGATCATCGAGCAGCGCCTGGAAGAAAATTCCGCCGGCGTTGGCAGTTGGGCAGGGTTCTATGGACCCATACTCCAGTTGAACCTGTTTATACAGAAAGTAAACCAGGTCAATTTTCTTTCGGCGGATAAGAAGTCGTACCTCCTGGGACAGGCCTTTGCGATGCGCGCCTACTACTACTTCCATCTTCTGCGTACGTATGGCGGTGTACCGATCCGTACTGAGCCGGAAGTACTCAATGGCAGTATCGACGTCGTTTCCCTGCGGAAGGCCAGGGCTTCCGAAGCAGAGGCGCTGACCCTCGTGAAGAACGACATCAACGAATCCCTGCGCCTCTTCGGCACAGCAGCCACTGCGGACAAAACGCAATTCTCTCCCCATGCGGCCAATATGCTCAAAGGCGAGATTTTCCTCTGGTCGGCCAGGGTGTATGGCAACACCGCAGACCTCAATGAGGCCAAAACAGCCCTTAATGCGGTGACCGGCTACCTGTTGCTCCCTTCCTTCGCGAACGTGTTCGCTTATAACAACAAAGGCAACGGAGAAATCATTTTCGCCATCCGTAATCGCGTAGCGGAAGCGGAAATGAGCGTAGCGACGTTCACCTATTCCACTTTCAACTTTAACGGCCTTCATTATAAGGATTCGATCGTCAGCGATGGCGTGGGCAATTTCCTGGTAGACCCGCTGAAGATCGCGGAATCAAACAGCCAGCAGATCATCCAGCGGTATCGGTATACCTTCGAACTGTTTCAGTCTTACGATGTGGCCGACACGCGCCGCAACGCTACCTTCTATGACTATTATAAAGTAACCACCAGCTCCACGCCCTATGTGGTAACCGTCCGCAATACGGCGCTGGTGAAGTTCCTGGCACCATCGACGCCAACAAGCGCTACTTCGCCGACGACTGGCCCGTTTACCGTGAAGCCGACCGCTTGCTTATGCTGGCCGAGATCGCGAATGCACAGAACGAAGATCCGACCGTCTATATTAAAGCCATCCGCGACAGAGCTTATGGCCCGGGAAATGATCCTTCTCCGTTCGTGACCGGCGGCAAAGACGCCAACGAACTGGCCATTTTCCGTGAGCGCAGCAAAGAGTTCGTATTCGAAGGCAAGCGTTGGTACGACCTCCGCCGCATGCAGGTTGCGGGCCAGCCGATGGTCTTTAAGTCTGCCAGCCATCCTTTCGGCGTTCTTGACAAAACCACCCAGGGATACAAAACCCTCTGGCCAGTGGAGCCCGCCATCTGGACCAACGACCCGCTCGTCAACCAGACGCCCGGATACCAGACTGCAAAACCGCAATAACCCAATCACCATAACCGACGATACCAGATGCGCATGAAACATTTACAAGGGCTCATTGCCGCTCCCTTCACTCCCATGGACGAAACCGGGGCACTGAACACCAAACTCATCCCGGAGTATTACCGCCTGCTGAAAGCCAATGGCGTTAAAGGCGCTTTCATTTGTGGCTCCACCGGCGAAGGCGTCTCCATGACGCTGGCGGAAAAGAAAACCGTGACCACTGCCTGGGCCGATTGTACCCGGGGCGACGAAGATTTCCCCGTGATGCTGCTCCTCGGTGGCACCTGCCTGGCCGATTGCCGTGAGCTCGCCCTGCACGCAAAAGCAGCGGGCATCTACGCGGTTTCCTTCACCGCCCCTTCTATTTCAAACCAGCCAGCGTGGACGCGCTTGCCCGCTGCTGTGCGGAAGTGGCCGCCGCCGTGCCGGATATGCCATTTTACTATTATCACATCCCCGTGCTCAACGGCGTACTTTTCGCCATGCTCGATCTGCTCAAAGCCATCGACGGTAAGATCCCCAACTTCGCAGGGATAAAATACACGCACGAGGATTTCATGGACTTCCTCTCCTGCATGCAATTCCGCAATGGCAAGTACGACATGCTCTGGGGCCGCGACGAAAACATGCTGCCAGCTCTGGCGCTGGGAACCAAAGGCGCCGTGGGCAGTACATTCAATTATGCCGCACCGCTTTACCGCCAGCTGATGGAAGCATATGCCAACGGCGAAGCAGAAAAGGCCGCGCGGTTGCAACAGCAGTCGATCGATATGATCCGGCTGCTGGGAAAGTACGGCGGCATTGCCACCGGCAAGGCATATATGAAACTGATCGGGTTGGATTGCGGCGCTTTCCGCCTTCCCGTTTCCAACATGAACAGCGAGCAGCTCGGATTATTCCGGGCAGATGTGGACGCGTTGGGATTCGATCAATTTAAATCCCGGCCCGCGGCCAAGACACATTCCTGAACATCATGCGATTCATCCGAGATTTTCGATTCATGCTGACAGCCGGCTTATTCTTTTCCTGGATCAATAAAGGGCAGGCGCAAGACCCGAACCATATCCGATGGGACGTTGCCGCCAGGCTGCCCGCATTTCCCGATGGCTCCCCGCAACCAGGCGTTGCGGGGCCTTCACGGGCGTCCATGACAACGTCCTGATCATTGCCGGAGGCGCAAATTTCCCGGAGGCAAAGCCCTGGGCAGGCGGCGCCAAAGTCTACCGTAACGAAGCATACGTTATGCGGGGTGACACTGTTGAGTCATTCCCACTGGGAAGGCCTGCCGCTTACGGCGCCAGCGCGGCCGTTCCGGATGGCGTGGTTTGTATAGGCGGTGAAAATGCATCAGGGCCCCTCCCGCAGGTGTTCCTCTTACAATGGCAGCGAGCACAGAAACGGGTAATTGCTAAAAATCTTCCGCCATTACCGTTCCCTTTGACCAATGCTTGCGCCACGGCTATCGGTAGTACCGTCTATGTCGCAGGCGGCGAAAACAACGACCGCGTATCGGATGCGTTAATGTCCATCGATCTCTCCGCTCCCAACCCTGTGTGGAAGGAACTGGCGAGAATGCCCAGGGCGCTTTCGCACAGTGTGCTGGTAGCGCAATCCGACGGATCCAAAACGAAATTATACCTGATCGGCGGCCGCGCCCGTACGGGCTCCGGCATCAGCGAACTGTGCTCAGGTTCATGGAGCTACGACCCTGGTACGGATCATTGGAAAGATATTTCCCTATCCACGACTCAAAAGGCATCACAAACTTATCCGCCGCCACGGCAGTATTACCGGCGCCAGTTACATCCTGGTGGCAGGAGGCGACAAAGGCGACATCTTCCACCGGATCGAATCCCTTAACGCACAGATCGCCCGCAGCGAGGGCGATGCGCGCGAACAGCTTATAAAGTCAAAGCTAGACATTCTCCACAACCACCCCGGATTCAACTCAGATCTGCTCTTATACAATACCATCACGGACGCCTGGACCACCATCGGCCAGCTTCCCTTTGCCCCGCCGGTTACCGCCACCGCCGTGAAATGGAAGGGCGATATTTATATCCCCAGCGGGGAGATTCGTCCCGGTACGCGGACAACCGATGTACTAAGGGGCGTCATCAGCAAGCCGTCTTTCTTCTCCACTACAGACTACATCGTGCTGGCGCTGTATTTCATCGGCATGGTGATCATCGGGCTGTGGACATCCCGCCACCAGGCGTCTACCGCCGATTATTTCAAGGGGAGAAAAGATCCCGGGATGGGCAACCGGCCTCAGCATTTTCGGCGCTAAACTGAGCGCCATTACGTTTATCGGTATTCCCGCTAAAACCTACGCTACTGATTGGACTTATTTCTTCCTGCTGATAACCATCATTTTCTGTATGCCTTTAGTGGTGCGGTTCTTCATTCCGTATTACCGAAAGCTGGGCGTAACGTCTTCTTACGAATACCTGGAAAAGCGCTTCAGTTACACGGTCCGCTCCGTTTCCGCGGGCATGTACATCCTGCTGCAACTCGGCCGGATGGGCATCGTGATCCTCCTGCCAGCCATTGCATTGTCGGTCGTGACCGGGATAGACGTTAAGCTCAGTATTATACTGATGGGCGCTGTCAGCCTTTTCTACACCGTACTTGGCGGGATCGAGGCCGTTATATGGACGGAAGTAGTGCAGGTGATCATCCTGCTGGCAGGTGCGCTGTTGGCGCTTATACTCATTCCCCTTTCGCTCACGGGCGACAGCGGAGCCGTATTGCAAACTGTGCAGGGATACGACAAGCTCAAACTTTTCGATTTCCGGTTCGATTTCACCTCCGCCACATTCTGGGTTGTGATCATAGGCGGGTTTACACTGAATCTCATCCAGTACGGATGCGACCAGACCGTCGTGCAGCGCTACCTTACCACGCCCGATGAAAAGACGGCGGTTCGTAGCCTGAAGCTGGGCGCCTGGCTGACGCTCCCTTCCACCATCATCTTCTTTGCCATCGGCACGCTACTCTTTTGTTTTACCGCGCTCATCCGGGCCAGGTGAATATGGCACTCGATGCACAGGACACCATCTTTCCCTGGTATATCGTCACCCAGCTCCCGCCCGGCGTGGCGGGACTGGTGATCACGGCCATCTTCGCCGCGGCGATGGGAAGCCTTAATGGCAGTCTCAATGGCGTATCTACCGTGTTTGTGAATGATTTCCTCCGAAGATTACAGCCAGGAAAGAAGATAAATACTATCTCCGGTCGGCTAAACTCACTACGCTGCTGGTAGGTTTGCTGGGAACGGGGATCGCCTGGTCGATGGCGGAACATGGCGCCACTTCGCTTTGGGACCAGTTCAACCTTATCCTCGGCCTGTTCACCGGCGGAGTGGGCGGGCTTTTCGTGCTTGGCATCTTTACTCAGCGCACTACGGGCGCGGGTGCTGTAGCGGCTTCGCAGCCAGCGCGGCGATACAGGTCCTGCTGCTGCAATTTACATCCATGCATTTGCTGATGTACGCGTTTACCGGGCTGGCTTCATGCGTGATCGTGGGGTATGGCTGGAGCGTACTGTTTCCGAGAACACAACATATTCAGGGATTAACCATCTACCACAAATAATCAACCTTATGCAATACACATATCAGGAACTTGAAACGCTGCGCGATTTTTACGCCGGTCAACTCTTGAACGATACCGTACCCTTTTGGTTCCCCGGTCGTACGACCACGATCATGGCGGTTTCCTCCTCATGCGGGGCGCCGACGGCCAACTGATCGACGACGACAAGGCCGTCTGGATCCAGGAAGGGCTACCTGGTTATTATCTACCCTTTATAACACGGTTGTTCCCAGCCCAGGTTGGCTGGAAGGTGCGAAGCTGGGGTACGATTTCCTCGTCAACCATTGCTTTGATACCGACGGCAGGATGTTTTTCCATGTAGCGCGCAATGGCGCCCCTATCCGCAAGCGCCGTTATTTCTTTTCTGAAACCTTCGCGGTGATCGCAATGGCTGCTTATGCCCGCGCCACCGGCGACGAATCAATCGCCAACCAGGCACGGGAGTTATTCGGCAAATGTGTGGAATACGCAACCGTACCCGGCCTGCTGAACCCTAAGTTCGAACCAACGCGCCCGGCCAAAGGGATCGGTGTGCCGATGATCATGATGAACACCGCCCAGCAGCTCCGCGATACCATCGGCGATCCGCGTTGCGATGCGCTTATCGATCAGTGGATCGATGAAATCGAACGGTACTTCGTAAAGATGACATCCGCTGCGTCATGGAACAAGTGGCGCCGGACGGAAGCATCATCGATCACATCGACGGCCGTACCCTCAATCCCGGGCACGCCATCGAAGGCGCCTGGTTCATACTTCACGAAGCCGCGCACCGCGGCAACGATCCCCGGCTCATCAGCCTCGGTTGCAGGATGCTCGATTATATGTGGGAACGCGGATGGGACAAACAGCACGGCGGCATCCTGTATTTCCGCGACGTTTACAACAAACCCGTGCAGGAATACTGGCAGGATATGAAGTTCTGGTGGCCGCATAACGAGGCTATCATCGCCACGCTCCTCGCATACCTGGTGACCGGTAACCCGAAATACGCCCAATGGCACCGGCAGGTACACGAATATTCCTACGCCCGCTTTCACGACAAGCAACACGGCGAATGGTTCGGCTATCTCCACCGCGACGGCAGCATAGCGCAAACCGCGAAGGGCAACCTGTTCAAAGGGCCTTTTCACCTCCCCGGCAGGAATGGTACTGCATGCAAATCCTGAGCAATCACCTGCAAAAGAACACCGTATGGTCAGGGGCATCGCACTGCTGATAGTGACACCGGTACTGGCATACGGTCAACTCCGCCTGAACCCGGAATGGAACGACCATATGGTGCTCCAGCACGGCAAAGCCCTGACCATCTCCGGGAAAGCCATACCAGGCAAAACCGTGCATCTGCGCTTTGCGGGGCAATCGGTGAGCAGTGGCGTAAAATCCGACGGCAGCTGGCAGATACAAATCGCGCCGCTGAAGGTAAATGCCATACCTGCGGACATGAGGGTATCTTCAGGCAAAGACACCCTCCACCTCCGCGACCTCCTCGTGGGCGACGTATGGCTGTGCCTGGGACAGTCGAACATGGAGTTCCCCATGCGCAGCGAAGCGCATTATCCGAAAGCGCGCCGTCAACTCCCGGGCAAAATGATCCGCTGGTATAATCCACGCTACATCGGCAAGGGAATCTACAATCAATTGTTCCCCGACAGCCTCGCCCGCCTGCTCGACGCCGGCATCTTTTACACCGGGGAATGGGAGCGCTGCGATACCGGTAGCACCGCCAACATGAGCGCGGTGGCATATTACTTCGCGGAAAAGGTGACGGCGCAAACCGGTATCCCCATCGGGCTTATTCACCTGGCGATCGGCGGCGCTCCGCTGGAAACTTTCATCCCGGCGGAAGCCCTAAATGCAGATAGCGCCTTTGCGCGGAAATCAGAAGGTAACTGGCTGCAAAACATTGAGCTACCGGACTGGTCGCGCGAGCGCGGAAGGCAGAACCGCGGAAACGACTCCAGCGCCAACGGCCCGGCACATGGTTACAAGCCAGGCTTTGCCTTCGATATGGGTCTGCGGAAATTGACGGGCAACCCAATCGCCGGGATTCTCTTCTACCAGGGAGAGACCAACGCTCAGGAGCCTGCCCGCGTATCTCAATACGGCCGCCTGTTTGAAGTGATGCTGCATGCCTACAGGGCGTATTGGCCCGGGGCTCCATGCTACTTTGTACAGCTCTCTTCCATAGACAGCAGCCAATACCGCTCACAGTTGTGGCCGCAGTTCCGTGATGAACAGCGACTGATGCATCAGCGCATACCGCATACCGGCATGGCCGTTTCCAGCGACGTAGGGTCGAGAAATGATGTGCACCCGACAGACAAACGAACCGTCGGGCAGCGACTTGCAGCCTGGGCCCTATTTGATTTTTATGGTCAAAGGAACATAGTCCCATCCGGCCCTTTAGCCGCAAAAGCAACTTACCGGGAGGGTAAAGTCATCATAACATTCACATGGGCGGAAGGCTTAAAGACCGTTGGAAATACGGAATTAAAAGGCTTCTCGCTGGACGGAATACAACTATCACCGGCAACCATCCATGGAAATACCGTAGAAATCGCATCGCCCGAAAGGACTGCTTTCGTATATTACGGATGGCAGCCCTTTACGGATGCAAACCTCGTGAACGCCGCCGGCCTTCCGGCCTCTACGTTCCGCCTCCGTATCGAACCTTAAAATCAGATCATGATCAAACAATATTGCTGCATCATCCTTTTTGCACTGACAGGCTGGAAAGTCTCCGCACAATCATTCACACCTGTTTTCATCAGCGGGCAGGAAGGGCATAAAAGTTACCGCATTCCGGCCATCATAACAGCCGGCAACAAACTCCTCGCCTTTTGCGAAGGCCGGGTAGACCATGCCGGCGATTTCGGCGATATCAATATCGTATTAAAAGAAAGTACTGACGGAGGAAAGAGCTGGAGTGCGCTGCGCACCGTGGTCGACTATAATAAGTTGCAGGCCGGTAATCCCGCGCCGGTAGTCGACCAAACCGACCCCGCATACCCGCAGGGCCGGATATTCCTCTTCTACAATACGGGCGACAACCACGAGGCGGAAGTCCGCAAGGGCAAAGGCCTCCGGGAAGTATGGTACAAGACCTCTGCAGACGGCGGACAAACCTGGTCGGACCCGGTAAACATCACCACACAGGTACACCGCCCCAAACGCCCGGACCTCAACCCGGCATACGACTTCCCTGAGAACTGGCGCAGCTATGCCAATACGCCCGGGCACGCCCTACAGTTCAAGGACGGTAAATTCAAAGGCCGCATCTATTTCCGCCAACCACTCCGCCGGTACCATGCGCAGCGATTTCACCGATTATAAAGCGCATGGATACTACTCCGACGACCATGGCAAAACGTTCCATCTCAGCGAGACCGTTCCTGTTGCCGGGGTAATGAAGCCATGGCCGCCCAGCTAAAGGAGACCGGATGGTAATGAACATCCGCAATCAGCGGGGCGACGAACGTTTCCGCATCATTGCCGAAAGCACAGACGGCGGACAGTCGTGGGATACGGTCTGGTTCGACCGGCAACTGCCGGACCCAGTATGCCAGGGTTCCGTACTCAGCACCGGCAATGCCCGCAACCGCCGCCTTATCGTTTGCAACAATGCAGACACTGCGCAACGTAACAATCTCGTACTTCGCGTAAGCCGCAATGAAGGGAAGTCCTGGTATAAGAATATTACTATAGCCAACCGGCAGGACAATCCGCGCCGCAACTCCCATACCGCCTATTCCGACATCGTGGAAACAGGCCGGCGGAAGGTGGGTGTGTTATTCGAATATGACGACTACCGACAAATCGTTTTTGCTACTATAAGTTATTGATGTATGAAGCACCTTTTCCCACGGCTGGCGACCGCCTGGCTGCTGATTTTCATTTGACGTGCGCAACTGCTCATTCCGCACAAGCCAACAAACCCGTTCCACCAAGGCCTGCACTATTGCCGGCTCCGGTAGAGACCACCTGGCGAAAGGAAGTTTTCGATCTCCGGAAATGCCGCTTCATCGTATGTCCGGACTCATCATTCCGGAAGGAAGCGCTGCGGCTTCAAAAGAGCCTTACTCATGCAGGATCGCGCACCATTCCGATCATTAATTACATTCCGCGATCGCAAGGAAATATCCTGATGTTGAAAACGCAGGTAAAAGCGCCAGTACATGCTAACGAAGCATATTCGCTGGATATAGGCAAGCGGCAGATCACGCTTTCCGCCAACACGGATCATGGTATGTTCAATGCCCTGCAAACCCTGCAGCAACTGACTTTCGATCACGAAGTTCAGGAGCGGCTATCCGCGACTGGCCCGCTTTTTCCTGGCGTGCCTATATGGTGGACGTTGGCCGGAATTATCAGCCTATGGATCTTCTCAAGCAGCAGATCGACGTCATGAGCCGGTACAAGCTGAATATCTTCCACTTTCACTTTACAGAGGATGTGGCCTGGAGGCTCTACTTCGACCGTTACCCGCAACTCACGGCAGCGGATAATATGACCCGGCAGAAAGGGAAGTTCTATACCGAAAACGACCTTAAAGAACTGATCGCCTATTGCCACGAACGCCATATCGAACTGGTTCCGGAAATCGACATGCCCGGCCATAGCGCGGCGTTTCGCAGGGCCATGGGCGTTGATATGCAGAGCGATTCCGGTTCGGCTATCGTGCGGCACATTATTCGTGATTTTTGCGCAACCTACAAGCTGCCTTACCTGCATATTGGGGCGGATGAGGTAAAGATCACTAATAAAAACTTCCTGCCGGAGATGACCCGGCTGGCGGAAAGTCTCGGGACAACCGTGATAGGCTGGATGCCCGGGGCAATTTCCCGGAAAGCGTCATCCGCCAGTTGTGGTCGGAAGGGAAGATCGAAGAAGGAAAGGATTCGCTCCGTTACATCGACTCGCGCCAGCTCTACATCAATCACATGGACCCTTTCGAAAGCGTCATCAGTATCTATCAGCGCCAGCTCTGCAATACCGATACCGGCAGTGCCTCCGCACTGGGCGCCACGCTTTGCCTCTGGCACGACCGCAATGTGGCCCGCGAGGAAGACGTTATGATCATGAATCCGGCTTACCCTGCCATGCTGACCTTCGCGGAACGCACCTGGAAAGGAGGCGGTTCTCCCGGCATACTGGTGCATATCAGCCCGGAAATCAAAACCGGATTCGCGGCTTTTGAGAAGCGCCTGACCGAGCACAAGAAGCGTTATTTTCAGCAGTTACCGTTTACTTACTTCCCCAGGGCGATCTGGAATGGCAGCTGTACGGCCCTTTCCCTAACAACGGCAACACGGCACAGGAATTCGATACCGCCGGCGCCCGTCCTTCTATGACCGCCACCGGCGCCACCATCATCCTGCGGCACTGGTGGGCGCCTATGCCGCAGGGACTATTGGCATCACCTGCGGAGAACACCACCTGGTATGCTACTACCCGCATATGGAGCGATACAGACGGCGAGGCCGATTGCTGGATCGGGTTCCACGATTTCTCCCGTTCCCACGCCTCCCTGCCGCCCATTGCCGGCGCCTGGGACAACCGCGGCAGCAACATCCGGGTTAATGGCGCCCTCATCCCGCCGCCCGCATGGGAAAGCGCCGGTAAAACCATTACGCTGGAAACACCGTACTCCAATGAAGGATATGCATACCGCCCGCCGACTAAAGTAATGCTAAGAAAAGGCTGGAACATAGTGGAGATCAAAGCCCCCGTAGCCACGTTCAAAGGCCGCGACTGGCAGAATCCGGTCAAATGGATGTTCACTTTTGTACCCTGCAGGGATTAAAGCTCCTTTTGCACATACGTTATCATCAGCGCCCCGATACCGGGGCGCTGCCGTTTACCTGCAGGCCCTTTCGGGCAGCAGAAAAAATGTTTATCATTGTAATATGTTCCACCGTCCCCTCCTCTTCACCCTCTTTCTGTTGCCCGCCGCTTTGTGCGCCCAGGAGCGCAAGCGCGCGCGTGACCTCGGCATCCGCATCGGCGTGATGCAACCCGGCGCCAACAACGCCATTACCGATGTGCGTGGCGTGAAGGTCGGCCATACTACGCTGGTTAAAGGCGATTCCATCCGCACGGGCGTCACTGCCATCATTCCGGCGGAAGGGAGCGTTTTCCAGCAGAAAGTACCCGCCGCAGTATTCGTAGGCAACGGATTCGGGAAACTGGCAGGCAGCACGCAGGTCAATGAGTTGGGTAATCTTGAAACACCCATCGTACTTACCAATACGCTCAGCGTGCCCGTGGCGATGCAAGCCCTGGTAGATCTGACGCTGGCGGAAAAAGGAAATGAAAATGTGAGATCGGTGAACGCCCTTGTCGGGGAAACGAACGACGGCTACCTCAACGACATCCGCGGCAGGCATGTCACTCCGGCGGACGTTAGCGCCGCCGTCCGCAATGCTTCTTCCGGGAAAGTGGCGGAAGGGAACATAGGCGCGGGAACGGGCACGGTTTGCTTCGGGTTCAAAGGCGGCATCGGCACCGCTTCACGGAAACTCCCCGCCAGCCTGGGCGGATACACGGTGGGCGTGATCGTGCAGACCAACTTCGGCGGGGTGCTCGCGATAGACGGTGCACCCGTTGGCAAGGAACTGGGTAAGTTCGACTTCAGCAATCATTTGTTAAATAACGTAGACGGCTCCTGCATGATCGTTGTGGCCACAGACGCCCCTATCGATCACCGCAACCTCATGCGCCTGGCCGCGAGGGCTATGCTGGGACTGGGAAAGGCCGGCGGCATCGCGTCCAATGGGAGCGGTGATTATGTTATTGCTTTCTCCACCGCCGAAGGCCTTCGCATCCCACACAGCGGCAGTTCCGCCACCCAGACCGTAACGCTGCTGCAGAACGACGGCATGTCTCCGCTGTTCATGGCAGCCATCGAGGCAACGGAGGAAGCGATCATCAATTCCCTGCTTATGGCCGAAGGCTCGAAAGGGCGGAACGGCAATGCCGTGGAAGCCTTACCTTTACAACAGGTTTTACCCATTCTCCAAAAATATAACCGTCTGCAGCCATGAGCCATGCCATCATCAACGGCGCCATTGTTCCGGAAAGCGAAGCCAAAGTCCTCATCTCCGACCTGTCTATCCAACGCGGATACGGCATTTTCGACTACTTCCGCGCAAGGGCCGGCCAGCCCGTCTTCCTCGAAGATCACCTGGACCGGTTTTATCATTCCGCATCTGTCATGCGGCTTACGCCGGAAGTAGACCGTGAGCGGCTGAAGCGCTTATTAAAAGAACTGATTGAAATAAACGGGACTCCCCATGCCGGTGTGCGCATCACGCTGACAGGGGCTATTCAGAGAATGGTTACACGCCTGCCTCTCCCAATCTCCTTATCACGCTGGCGCCCTATCACTACGATCCCGCCAGTTTCGACAAAGGCATCCAGCTGGTATCGCACGACTATCAGCGCCAGCTGCCCGAAGTCAAGACCATCGATTACCTGCAGGCGATCTACCTGCAACCTTTTATCCGCGAGCACCAGGCAGACGATGTGCTGTATCACCAGAACGGCTCCGTCCGCGAGTGCCCCGCGCCAACTTCTGGGCCGTTACTGAAAACGGCGCGCTCATCACGCCCGCGGATCGTATCCTCAAAGGCGTAACGCGGAAGAAGATACTCGCCATGAGCGGCCTTCAGCCCAAAGAAACCCAGCTGCCGCTCTCTGCGCTCGCCACTGCCCGCGAAGCATTCATCACCAGTACTACTAAAATCGTTACGCCGGTATTAAAGATCGATGGCCGGCCGGTAGGAGACGGAAAGCCCGGTCCTGTAGCTAAGGAAATATTTACCCGCCTGTTGGAAATGCGGGGTGGTCATGAGTAAATTGAAATGAATTACTGAACGCCGTCTTCAAACACAACGCTTCCGTCCGGCTTGCGTAGCGAGATATATTGTACGGACCCTATACCCGCGAAAGAGATCCTTACGCCGTAAAGTTTCCCTATGGGCTGCTCATAGGCGATATCGTAGAGCGGTTGATCGTTGACCCGAAGATAAGCGTGTTTGTCTTTGATTTCCAGGTGAACCTTGCCGCCGGAGGTGAGATCGGTCCCTACAGGGCTGAGATCCTCCCGCCTGCCGTCGATCCGCTTTTCGGAGAACATCAGGTGCGCCCAGGATACGCAGCCCGGCTTTAGCAGCAGCATTTCGTGCCGCGACTTTTCCCCATACAATGTGATGATCACCTGTGAACAGCGTATCCCCGGCCGGGGTGGCGAAGTGGTTAGCCGGGATGTCAATTCGAAATCATCGCCGGTAATATCGTATTCCTGTGTGTTGATGTAATCCACCAGGAACGTGTGCAGCGTATCGATCCCAGCCCGGAAGAGCTGCTGCGGATGAGCCGTCATGCCCGTCGGCCCGAAAGCGGGCGCTTCCAGCGGGTACACCCGCGTGGTATCGAGGTAAGACCAGGCGGTGGCGGTCCACCCCTGCGTTTTCAGATAAATGGCCACGGTATCTACAGGCAGGTCTTTATAGCGCAACACGGCGTAATACCTGCCGGGCACTTCATAATAATGTGTCAATACCGTACCCGGTAGAATAGGCTGATCGCGTTGACGGTCGCCGAACTGGATAAGGAAACCGCTGCTATCGCCCTTAAATGCATTCGTAACCTGTACGCGGAACACGGCGGAGTGTGGATTACCTCCTATCGGGTTACTGCAAACCAGTTGAATCCCTTCCGGCACATCGATGCGATGCCGCCAGTTGCTCCACCATTGCCATCCGAAGATCGCGCAGGCCCCGGCCATAAGGATAAGCGCAGGCCACCAGCTGAGGCGGGGCGCTTTAGGCTGGGGCAGCTTGGTCGGCGGCTGCGGAGCGTCCGCCGCCGGCGCGTCCCCGGATTTCGACGGACGGGGTGCTTTTCCACAAATACGTCCCAATCCGTAAAGCCGGCGTACCGGGCCAGTCCGTCGCGGGTTGCTTTCTGGGGATAATACCTTTCCGTCGTTTTGAGCTTGCCGAAGATACGCTTGAGCGTGCTCGGGCTTAACTGTATTTCGGTATGCCTGCTAAGAATACTGCTCAACCGGAGGTAGTCGCCATTCGTCCACGACGCGATCTCCGGATTGCCGAAGTTACCGGCAACATACCGGCAGACCAGGTCTAAATGGTAAAAGGATTCTTTGTTTTCGTGTTGTTCCATCCCAGAGGTCGCCGCAAAGGCTTGCTGATTACTAATGGTTGAAGGGGCCGTGGCGCCCGTTGCGGCCAAAGATAATTCACTTTTCCAATAATGAAAGTTTGCGCAAACTTAAATCGATTGTAATGCCGTGACAGTACCCGATGAGCTTGTCATTATGTAATAATTACCTTGCCTGCTGCCAAAAAGCTTGTTCATTTTACAACTTCGCAGTTTTATTATTGAATGTCTATCAGTATGTTAGGCTGTTCAAAGTTTTGGTAGACGATTGACCAGCCTGAAACTTGGCTGCAGGGTTCGCCGGCCGCTACATTTGTTTTCATCGCTTCCACAACGTCTGTCCGCCATAAGCGGATTTCACCAAAATCAACTGATTCCAGGATTATGAAAAAGCAACTACTCTTCCTTTGCGTCATGTGCCTGTTTGCCGTCCGCCTGGCCGGCCAGGACCGCACCGTCAAGGGCACGGTGACCGACGCAGCCAACAAATCGCCATTGCCAGGGCCACCGTCACCGTACCTGGCACACCCGTGGGCACCACCACCGGCAACAACGGCCAGTTCACCCTCCGGCTGCCAGCCGGAGCGGGAAAGATCGCCGTTTCCATGCTCAACTATTTGTCCCAGACCCTAGACGTTAGTCCCGGCCAGCAGCTGGAAATTTCCCTCAGCGCTAATTCGCGCGAGCTGGATGAAACCGTGGTGGTGGGATATGGCCGTCAGCGCAAGAAAGACCTGACCGGCGCCGTATCTACCATTTCCGCCAAAGATGTGGGCGGAAGGCAAACGCTGAAAGTATCCGATGCGTTGCAGGGCGCCGTGGCCGGCGTGTCCGTTACGCGCAGCAGCGGCTCCCCGGGCGGAGGTTCCTCCATCCTCATCCGGGGCATCACCACCATCGGCACCAACGGCCCCCTCGTGGTGGTAGACGGCGTGCCCGTTTCGAGCATCGACAACGTTAACCCGAACGATGTAGAGAGCCTGACCGTTCTCAAAGACGCCGCCTCAGCCGCCATCTATGGCTCCCGCGGCGCGGCGGGCGTGATCCTCGTCACCACCAAGCGCGCCAGCTCCGGCAAGCCCAGCCTGGAATACAATTACGAATACGGTGTCCAGAAACCGACGGCTCTACCGGATTACGTAGGCCCTCAGGATTATATGCGCCTCTTCAACGAACAGGCCATGAACGATGGCGCCGCATCCGGCGCGTACCCCAGCAGCTGATCGATACTTATCTGGACAGCAACCGCGTGAACCCGGACGAGTTCCCCGTTACCGACTGGCGGAAAACGCTCCTCCACCGCAGCGCTCCCCGCCAACGCCATGAAGTGGTATTCACTTCCGGGACAGATAAACTGAAGACCAAAGCCTCCCTCGGCTACACGAAAGCCGGCGCGATCTACGACGGCTATAACTTCGAGCGCTATCTCCTGCGGGTCAATAACGACCTCCAGATCAGCCCGAAGCTCTCCGCCGGACTGGACATCTTCTACAAAAGAACCAGGGAAAACATTCCAACGGCCAACCCTATGTACGACAGCCGCCTCATGCCGTCTATTTATGACGACTATTACGATGACGGCCGCTTCGCTATTTCAAGGACGGCCGAAACCCTATAGCACAGCTTCGTGCCGGCGGCTCTAACCGTAACCTCTATAACCAGATCGGCGGCAGGTTGGTATTCAACTTTAAACCAGTGGAAGGGTTGACGCTCACCGCACAGGTTGCGCCGACCTTTGATATGGACAAGTTCAAGAACTTCTCCACCCAGATCAAATACACCAATCCGGACGGCAGTTCCAGTACCGTAGTGAACCAGCCGCGCACGACCCTGGTGAATCACGGAATGAAATGACTACCATCAACGGGCAGTTACTGGCCAACTACAACCGCGAGTTCCGCGGCGGGCATAATATGGATCTGCTGGGCGGCTATGAAGAGAACTATTACAACGAAGAATCCCTCAGCGCCGGCAGAAGCGGCTTCCCCTGACAACGCTGCCCTACCTGAACGCGGGATCTATCGAGCTTCGTACCAATGGCGGGGCCGCCTCGAGTCTGCCCTCCGCTCTTTCTTCGGGCGGGCGAAATATGCCTATAAAGGAAAGTACCTGCTGCAGGGTAACCTCCGTTACGATAAATCTTCCCGGTTCGGTAAAGCCTACCGCGGTGCGGTGTTCCCTTCCGTGTCTGCAGGGTGGACGGTTTCTGAAGAGTCTTTCCTGAAAGGCGCCAGCTGGCTTTCTTTCCTGAAGCTGCGCGGCAGCTGGGGAGAGGCGGGCAATGAAAGGATCGGCAACTATCCCTACCAGGCGATCCTCGACTTCACCTCTGCCCTATTCTACCAGGCCGGCAGCGTAGTGCCGCTGATCGGCGCCGGGCAACAGGTATATGCCGTAGAGAATATTTCCTGGGAGACTACCCGCACCACGGACTTCGGCATAGATGCCGCCTTCCTGGACAGCCGGCTGAACGTTTCCGCAGGTTATTTCAATAAATCTACTTTCGACATCCTCCTCCCGCTCGACATCCCCCTCTATATCGGCTACGAGAAGCCCAGTCAGAACGCCGGCACCCTGCATGTTAAAGGCTGGGAGCTGGAAATGAACTGGCGCGATCAGATCGGGAAAGTCCGCTATTCTATCGGCGCTAACTTCTCCGACGCCCGCTCCCGCATCGGCGATCTGAAAGGCACCGAGTTCCGGGGCGACCAGATCATCCGCAACGGCAGCGAATACAACGAGTGGTTCGGGTATGTATCCAACGGACTGTTCCAGACCGCGGAAGAGGTAGCCGCCGGCCCGGCGATGGGCGCCAATACCAAACCGGGCGACGTACGGTATGTGGATATGAATAAAGACGGCGTGATCACCCCGGATGACAAAGTACTCCTGGGCGGCGCCTTGCCGCGTTACCTCTATGGCGGCAATGTGCGGGTAGATTACGAGGGTATCGATTTCGGCCTCACCTTCCAGGGTGTGGGCAAGAAGCTGAGCCGGCTGAATGCGGACGTAGCGCAGCCATTTGCGGAAGCCTTCGGCAACGTGTCCACCGATATGGCCGGTAAGTTCTGGAGCAAAAACAATACGGCCGAACAGAACCTGCAGGCTACCTATCCCAGGTTGTCCAGGACATCCAATGCCAATAACTATGCGCTGTCGGATTACTGGCTGAGGAGCGGCGCATATTTCAGGTTGAAGAACGTTACGCTGGGTTACACGCTGCGCGAACAGTTGCTGAAAACGTTGGGCGTGCAGTCGGTGCGTTTCTACCTTTCGGCCAACGATGTGTTGTCGTTCAGCAAAATGCCCAAATACATCGACCCCGAGGTAGCCAGCTACAGCTATCCCATCATGTCTTCTTTCATGGCGGGCGCCGTTGTTAAATTCTAAGTCTAACCGAAAAACGATTTCACGTGAAAAGACAATCTCCATCATATGCCTGGCCGCGGGGCTTGCTTCCTGCGCCAAACTGGATCTCACACCGCCTTCGGAGCCTTCCACCGGAGGATTTTATTCCAACCAGACCGAGCTGGAACTCGCGGTAAACGATCTGTACCGCCTGCCGTTCTGGGGGAACGACAATGAACTGCATACCGATAACGACTGGCACCGCGCCCAGCTGACCAATGCCGTGATCGGCGGCACGATGGACGCGGAGAACACAGACGTACAGACTTACTGGCTGAACGCATACAAAGCCATCGCCCGGGCCAATTCCTACCGGCCAACATGCACCGCGCTGCCGCCACTACGCCTGCAAATATCATGACGCGGCTGGAAGCGGAGATGCGGACCATCCGCGCCTGGCAATACGCCCGTCTCATCGCGCGGTTCGGGGATGTGCCCTTTATCACGAAGCCCATCGCACTGGAAGAATCAGGCAGCGTAACGCGCACCAGCCAGGCTACTATACTTGACTTCGTGTTCACGGAACTGGATTGGGCGGCAGACAACCTGCCGGCTGCTTACGGCGCAGGGGAAGTGAAACGCCTGTCCAAAGGCGCGGCACTGGCGATCAAAGCCCGTACCGCCTTGTATGCGGGGAAATGGGCGGAAGCGAAGGCCGCCTCGGAGAAAGTGATGCAACTGGCAGCCACGGGCACCTACACATTGGAAAACGATTATACGCAGCTGTTCCTCAAAGCCGGCGAAACCAGCAAAGAGATCATCCTCAGCATCCCCGCGATGAAAAGAACCAGGTCTTCAACGGCGCCGCTTTCGTGCAGGACTACATCGCCCGGAATGCCGGCGGCTTCGGCGCCTGGCTGCCCACACGCGACATCGTGGACGCATATGAATGTACCGACGGCCTCCCCATCGATGAATCCCCGTTGTACGATCCGCTCCATCCCTTCCGTAACCGCGACCCCAGGCTCACCAAGACCGTAGTGGAGTTCGGGACCAACTGGCTGGGATATTCGTATCAGCCCCATCCCGATTCCCTGACTACGCGCAATTACAAAACCGGCGGCATGGTATCTAATTTCGATAACCGCGCCGTTCGCCCCTTCGCGAGCTACACCGGGTTCCTATGGAAGAAAGGCATCGATCAGACCTGGGCGGATCGCCTGGTGGAAGATAACGACGCCATTATTATTCGTTTTGCGGAAGTGTTATTAACTTATGCGGAAGCCAAAATAGAACTGGGAGAAAACGACGCCTCCGTTCTGGAAGCCCTCAACCGCGTGCGCGCCCGTGCTTACGGAGTGGCCGTTACCGCCACCTCCTCCTACCCCGCCGTTACCACTACCGACCTGACCCAACTGAAGCGCATCTTGCGCCGCGAGAGAAGGGTGGAGCTGGTAAAAGGCCTCCGGTATATGGACCTCATCCGCTGGAGGATCGCCGAGAAGGTGCTCGTCCGCCCCGTGATCGGGCTCCCCGACCCTGCCAATCAGAACCGCGCCAAATGGCCTTTCCCCGGCGTTACGCCGCTCGATAACGACGGCGTGGCCGACTACTCCGGATTCGGCGGCGATGTGAAAGTGCTCGTGGAAAGGAAGTTCGATAAAACGAAACAATACCTCTGGCCCATACCCGCCGTGGAAAGACGCGTGAACCCGAACATCAGCCAGAACCCATTTTACTAGTTACAAAAGCATAGTCCATGAAAATATCGACAGTTTGTATGATGACAGTCCTGGCCGCGGGACTCAGCAAGACAGCGGCAGCCCAGTCGGATAACGGGGCGGGGAAAGCGCTGCAGATCAGCGGCGTGTATCCCCACCTCACCGTCTTCAACGAAGGCGGCGGTTATCCCTGTAAGGGCGACGGAGCAGAAGGCGGGATAGGCGCCATCACGCCATGGGCCGGCCAGCTCTGGATGGTCACCTATTCCCCCATTGCCCCGCCGGCAGCTCAGACAAGCTGTACAGCATAGACGGCAACCTGCGGCTCACCATTCACCCGGAAAGCGTAGGCGGTACTCCCGCTAACCGCCTCATCCACCGCGAATCCAACCAGCTCATCACCGGTTCGTACCTGATAGACGACAAGGGAAAGTCCGCGTGATTCCGCTTTCCACCATGCCCGGCCGCATGACCGCCACTGCCCGCCACCTTACCGATCCCGCCAACATGGTTTATTTCTATGACATGGAAGGCATGGTATACGAGGCAAACGTGCACACCCTGGCCGTGAAGAAGCTCTTCCACAAGCCCGTTCCCGGATGGCATGGCAAAGGCGCCTACACCGCGCAGGGCCGGTTCATCATCGCCAACAACGGCGAGCACCAGGTCTTCGATATCCGCAAGAGCGACCTCCAGGCAGGAGAAGCCCCGAAGAACGATGACGAGAAAGGCGTGCTGGCGTCGTGGGATGGTAACAAATGGGAGATCATCGAACGGAAACAATTCACCGATATCACCGGTCCGGGCGGGATATATGGCGCGCCAGACGATAAAGCGCCGGCCTGGAGCATCGGGTGGGACAAGCGCTCCGTCATCCTCAAACTCCTCGACAACGGGCAATGGTACACCTATCGCTTACCAAAAGCCACCCGCACCTACGACCATTGGGGAGGCTGGTACACAGAATGGCCGCGCATCCGTGAAGTAGGGAACGGAAAAATGCTCATGGATATGCACGGCATGTTCTACGACTTCCCGAAAACATTCACCCGCGCCAACAGCGCAGGCATCACACCCATGGGCAGCCACCTCCGCTACATCCCGGATTTCTGCGAATGGAACGGACAGCTGGTACTGTCGACCGACGAAACTACCATCCTCGAAAACCCTTACGCAGGCAGGTCCCAATCCAACCTCTGGTTCGGCACGTTCGACGAGCTGAAGACCTGGGGTCCCGCCTCCGGATGGGGCGGCCCTGGATGGAAGATACGGTGAAGGCAGGCGTTCCTTCCGATCCGTACCTCGCCTCCGGAGTAGGACAGAAAGTACTGCACCTCAGCCATTCTTCCGGCAAGCCCGTGAATTTCACCATCGAGACCGATGCTGCGGGCAATAACCAGTGGAAGACTTACAAGCAGATCAAAACCGGCAAAGACGGCTACGCGTTCTTCATTTTCCCTGCCGATTTCAATGCTAGCTGGATACGCGTGAAGGCCGACCAAAACTGTATCGCCAGTGCGTTCCTGCACTATGGCGGCACATTGCACCAGCAACCGGACGCGATGTTCTCCTCCCTGGCGGGCATCGATGAAGCAGGCGATTTCGATGCGCAACTCATCCGCCCGGCAGCGCATAACAAGAACCTGCAGGTACTGCGCATAGCCGGCGGCAGCAAGCAATACGCTGAGATCGGCGAAACTTTGCAACGCGTTACCGGCGTGGCAGACAGCACTGCTGCCATGGAAAAGATACTGGCACTGAAGCAGGATTTCAAAGTAGACGAAGCCTCGGTGATCGTCACCGATAAGACCGGAACATTCCGCCTGCCGAAAACATCCGCCCGCTACGATCAGCCCATGACCTTCGGATGGCCCCGCGGCGCCAGGAACTGGAATCAGAAAGGTATATGCTGAACGCACATGGAACGCTTTATGAGATCGGCCGCGAATCTGGCTTCGCGTCTATCCGCCCCGTGACCACGCACAAAAAGAAGATCGCGGATTACTGCACATGGCGTGGACTGCTCGTCATCAGCGGAACCCGTAGCGGCGCTACCCGGACGGCCATTATTACGATAATGGCGCTGCGGGCGGTTTATGGTATGGCGCTATCGACGATCTGTGGAAGCTGGGCAAACCCACCGGCGAAGGCGGGTTGTGGAAGAATGCAGGCGTCAAAGCCGGCGAGCCTTCCCTCCCGTTCCTGATGACCGGTTACGACCGCAAAAGCGTAACGCTCTCGTCCGACAAAACCGTGGACATCACCCTGCAGGTCAACACCGATCTGGCGGGCTGGCATACTTACAAGACCATCCGGGTACCTGCGGGCAAAACCGTCACCCATACTTTCCCTGAAGGCTACAGCGCACACTGGATCAGGGCCATATCCAACAAAGACTGCACGGCGACCGTGTGGATGAAATACGAATAAAATGGAAACCATGCAGACGGAAAAATCGAACCTGCGATACCTGCTATCGGCGCCGGTGATCGTTGCCGCCCTCGGATACTTCGTGGACATTTACGACCTCTTGCTCTTCGGTATCGTGCGCATCCCCAGCCTGCGCGATCTCGGTCTCAGCGAGGCCGCCATCTCCCGGGAAGGCGCGTCTATCCTCAACTGGCAGATGACAGGGTTGCTGCTCGGCGGCATCCTCTGGGGCGTGCTGGGCGACCGTAAAGGCAGGTTGTCTGTCCTCTTCGGGTCGATCATCACCTATTCCCTCGCCAACTTCGCCTGCGGCTTTGTGCAGGACGTGCCACAGTATAAGATCCTGCGGTTCATTGCCGGGGTTGGCCTTGCGGGTGAGCTGGGCGCGGGCATCACGCTCGTATCCGAAAGCCTGCCAAAACACCTGCGTGCGCTGGGCGCTTCGTTGGTGGCCGGAGTGGGGCTGCTGGGCGCAGTGGCGGCCTACTTCACCGTGGAGCTCTTCAGCTGGCGGAACGCCTATTTCGCCGGTGGCGGACTGGGCGCGTTGCTCCTGCTGCTGCGGATCGGCGTGTTCGAATCCGGTTTGTATGAGAATATGAAAGACATGAAAGACGTCCGCAAAGGGAGTTTCATTTCCTTCTTCACGCGGAAGGAGCGGCTGATGCGGTACCTTAAATGTATCGGCATCGGGTTGCCTACCTGGTACGTCATCGGCATCCTGTCAACTTTCAGCAACGAGTTCGGCAAGGCGCTGGGTATTACGGAAGAAGTGAAACCGGGCCTCGCGGTGATGTGGTGCTACGTAGGCCTCGCCGGCGGCGATCTGCTCAGCGGCTACATCAGCTACCGGATGCAATCGCGGCGCAAGGCGGTGATGCTGCTCATGGGCTTCACCTTTATCGGCAGCATCATATTCCTCTATGCCGGGATCAAAACAGCAGCGATGCTTTACTTCGCAACGCTATGGCTGGGATTCGGCATCGGCTATTGGGCGATGTTCGTCACCATCGGGGCCGAACAATTCGGCACCAACATCCGCGCTACAGCCGCCACCACTATTCCTAATATGGTCCGCGGGACGGTTGTGGCGATGACCATTTCTTACGGCTTTTTAAAACCGCTGGTGCACGAAGTGAATGCCGCGGCCATCGTAGGCGCCATTTGCTTCGCCATTGGTTTCTACTCCATCTACTCGATCGACGAAACCCATCACCGCGACCTCGATTTCGTGGAAGAGCCTTAACTACACACTAAAATTTCAATCAACCGGGGCTGTCTGCTTTTCAGGCAGCCCTTTTTGTTCCATTTATGCTGACGCCGGAACCGGAGAAGAACAAGGCGTTAACCCGGCGAACGGACGATGCAACAAATGTAGATTGAAACCCGAAGCACCAAAAAAATATGTGATGTGGCTCTACGGAAGTGGGGACGTAGTACAGCGGAAGTGGGGACGAAATGCTTTTTACTTGCCGAAATCAACTATTCATATTGCGGTTGGGCTGCCGGCTTTTTGTTAGGACGTGTCTAAAAATGCTTGTCTCTTCGCTTATCCTTCGCTTATCCTTCGCTTATCCTTCGCTTATCCTTCGGTTAAACACCCTCAAACCCAAGCCAGCAGCGAACGTAAGCGAAGGATAAGCGAAGGATTGGCGGAAGATAACTGAAGGTCAATCAATTACGAAGAAACATTTTTATTGACAATGTCACGGTTTGGTCAAGGCTGTCGTGAAAATATAGTCGCCCGACCCTATCGCGAATACCGCGTAACCTTTTTCAGTGCGCTGCGGCTGTATGGATTTGCCGCTTTCCTTGATTGCACCGCCCCATTTCAACGGAACGTATATCTCTGCCGTAGTATTAGCCGGGATACCAGCCGCCAGCGTGAACACTCCGTTGCGGATGTGCCAGCTGCTGGAGATCTTACCGTACATGCTCATGATATGGCCTTTGGCGGAAGTGAGATCTCCGCGGGTTGCGGTTTGATGATGATCTTGCGGAAACCCGGTGCTCCGGCGTTGATGCCCAGCAGCGAACGGTAGAACCACTCGCCTACCGAACCGAACATGGGGTGGTTCTGAGAAGGTATTATCGGAATACCGCCAGGTCTCCCACAGCGTGGTAGCCCCGCTTTCCACCATATGCCCCCATCCCGGGAAACCGCGCTGATCAGCCACACGGTAGGCTACTTCGTTCATATCGCGCTCGCGTAATACGTCGAACATCATCTTGGTGCCGAAGATGCCGGTGGAAATGTGATGATCCTTCTTTTCGATGGCGCGTAACAGCGCCTCCAGCGCTTTATCTTCATCTGCACCGGACGGAATGCCCGACCATAATGCCATTGCCTGGGCGGTCTGTGTGCCGTTGCGGAATTCTCCGGTGGAGGATTTATAGAACTCCTTGCTGATCGCCAAGCGGATATCGTCACTCAGATTTACGTATTCCGTTACATCGGCGGGCTTGTTCAATACCTGTGCGAATTCCGCCATCATCTTCGCCGTGAGGTAGTAAAGAGGGATGCCGTGAGCGGCACTTCGCGGTCGTCCAGGGCTTCGTGGTCGCCCAGGTCTTCTTTGAGAAAGAGATTGTTTTTGGCCTGCGCCCGGAGGAATTCAATCTGTTTCTTCAACGAAGGGTAGCTTTCTTCCACGATGCCGATATCGCCATAATGCTCATACATCCGTTTGATCAGGAATGGAAATCCTGCCTGCCATCCCATCGGCCCGGAGCCATCGCCGGGGCCTGCATCCGCGATGCCTACAAAGGGCGCCGTTTCCGGGATACCGCCCATCGGCCGCTGTGCATCCACATGATCGCGAATGGTTTTCACGTAGAATGCCGGCATCTGGAAATGATGCATAAAAGCGCCCGCGCTGCAAAGGATATCGCCCGAATAGGCGAGCTTCTCCCGCGCGGGGCAATCGGATTGTACGCTGAAGACGTTGCTGAGGAACGTCCATTGGATGATCTCGTCCAGCTTGTTCAGCATCGAATTGGAACTGGTGAAGCTCCCGGCAGTTTGGAGGTCTGCGCTCAGCCGGAGGCCGTCGATATCCTGTACGCCGGGCTTACCGGGCCATCCCGTAATCTCTACATATCTGAATCCATGAAAAGTAAAGCGCGGGCTCCGGTTTCACGACCAGCGCCTTTGAGGGTGTAACGGTCTTCCTGCCAGGCGATGTGCGGTGCGCCGTGGCCTCCGTTCCCGCCTTTGATCTGTCCGGCGACGGCCGTCATTACATTCAGCTGGCCTTCTTTCAATGTGTCTTCCCCATATCGCAATACCACCTGCTGCCCGGCAGGCCCTGGACGCGGAGGCGCACGGTACCGGCGAAGTTGTGGCCCATATCAACGAGGAAAGTTCCGGGTTTGACTTCTTTAACGCTTCGGGGCTTCAACGTCCGCGTTACGCGGATAGGCGGCTGCACCTGGCTTCCATGATGCCCTCCGGCCCACTGGCCGCCACTGCCGCTTTCCAGTTCCCCGCGGGTTGAAGCGCCGACCAGTTCTTTATCTCGCGGCGCGCATCATAATGCTCGCCGAGGTACACGCTGTTGCGCACCACCGGACCGGCAGCCGTCTGCCACGTTTCATCGGTTCCGATCACCTCCGTTTTGCCGTCTGCGTAAGTAATACGCAGCATGGCGTTGGCCATGGGCCGCCCTGTTTTCAGGAAATCGCGCCAGTTGCGGGAGCCCCACATCTTCAGCGGCAACGGGTTATACCAACCGTTACCTAACATGATGCCCGCTGCATTTTGGCCGGGTTGCAGCATTGCCGTGATATCGTAGACGGAATAGAGGATGCGTTTGTTGTAGGTGGTCCAGCCCGGATCGAGGACGTGATCGCCCACTTTCTTTCCGTTGATATAGGCTTCGTAGTAGCCCAATCCACTGATATATAAGCGTGCCGACGCTACCTTCCCTTTCGTACCGAACTGTTTGCGCAACAAAGGCATAGGATCATCTTTATAAAAATCTTCGGGTTTATCAGGTGTTTTGCTCCCATCACCGATCCATTTGCCCTGCCAGTCGGAGGCCTGCATGGCGGCCGTCTCGAACCAGGCCGGCTGGCTCCAGGCAGATGGCTTGCCATTCCCGTCATACACCCGCACGCGCCACCAGTACCGTGTAAACGCCTGCAATGGCGCACCCTGGAAGGGAATATGAATATTTTCGCCGGAAGACACTTTTCCGGTAGACCATACATCGCCACGGCTTCCCTGTGCGGAGGTGCTGACCATGATTTCGTAAGCCGACTGCCGGAGATCGCGGCCGGCGCCTTTCAGCATCCAGCTCAACCTGGGCGCGGGCGTACTGATGCCAAGCGGGTTCTGCCGGTAATCACAGCTCAGGCTCACGGGCGTGAGCGGGGAAGTCTGAGCGGTAGCAACCTGGGCGCACAACAGCAGCGCCGTTAATATCCTTTTCAATTGCATGGGCTATGGTATGATTGTCAGTTTACCGTTTTCGTCTTTCACCTTGTTGATGCGGACCCTGGTATGCGGGGCGCCGTTAGGGCGTGATAGGAAATGCGCAGCTGTCCCGAAAAATCGCGGAAGAGCATGGCATGCCCGCCGTCGTCCGTGTTCAGCGGTTCCGGATCGTGTTTCCAGGGGCCGGAGAGCTCCCCGCTTTCGGATCGCGCCACGCCGATGGCATATTTACCCGCTTTGGTGAAACTGCTCCAGATCATGAGCAGCTCGCCGTTGTCAGCACGGTGAAAGAAGGGGCCGTCGGTGATGATGCCTTCTTTGTCTCCCCCTTGATCGCTCCGGTCCAGGGTGCGGCGCCGGCGCGTAGTAGCTCGATGGGTTTGCCTTTGGTGGATTTCAGGTTTTGCGAGAGCCGCTGCGCCATGATGCGCCCGTCCCCACTTCCAGCCATTCCCAGCAATATACCAGCCAGGGCTGTTTGTCTTTACCGGACCAGATCATCCCGTCGAGGCACATATTGGAATCCGGTGTTGCGGGGCCATTGGCCGTGGGGCGGAAAGGCCCTGCGGGATGGTCGCCTTCCAGGATGGAGGTGCCGCGTTTTTGCCCGGCGCACTGAAGGTGACCAGCATATAAAACTTGTTCTTCCAGGCATAGACATCAGGCGCCCAGAAGTCCTGCGTGCCCCAGAAGCCCGCTGGCGCTTCGAAGGCATAGCCTGCCTTTTCCCAGGTTTCCAGGTCACGGCTTTTATAGACCGCTATGCGCGGGCGCTCGTTGGCGTAGAGGTAATAGGTACTGTCGGCCGCATGTGGAACGATGAAGGGATCGCGGATCTGGAGATCCGTTGTTTTGATCTGGGCGGTAGCGGCGAACCCCAGTATGAAGGGTATCCCCGTCAGCAGTTTCCTGATGCTGTTCTGGTTGATCATCATAACGCGTTAAGGTAGCAAAATCACAACAATGAAACGGAATTTAGCCGTCAACACTGTCCTGCTCCATCCTGACCGCCTGCCCTCGCCGCCCCGGTTTTCTCCCCAAACTTGTTTAATTTTGGCGGGATTCAACATTACCGGCATTCACCCATGGGATATAAAAGCTTACAAGACTGCGTTACCGACCTGGAAAAGCACGGGCACCTGATCCGCATCAAACAGGAAGTGGACCCTTACCTCGAAATGGCCGCCATTCACCTGCGGGTGTATGAACACCAGGGCCCGGCGCTGCTGTTCGAGAACATCAAAGGGACCAAATTCCCCGCGGTGTCGAACCTCTTCGGCACGCTCGACCGGTCTAAGTTCATGTTCCGCGACACCCTGGAAAAGATCAAGACGCTGGTGGACATCAAGGAGACCCTGTCAAAGCATTCAAGCATCCTTTCAAATACCTCAACGTAGCGGCCACCGCTATTTCCGCCCTGCCCATGAAGACCGGCCGGAATGCGCCCATCAATCACGGTTTCACCACCATCGGCGAACTTCCGCAGATCGTGAACTGGCCGAAAGATGGCGGTCCTTTCGTGACCATGCCGCAGGTATATACCGAAGACGCCGACAAGCCGGGCATCATGAACGCCAACCTGGGGATGTACCGCATCCAGCTGGGAGGCAACGAATATGTACCCGATCATGAAATCGGATTGCATTACCAACTGCACCGCGGCATCGGTATACACCAGGCAAAGGCCAATGCTAAAGGACAGCCGCTCAAGGTGAGCATATTCGTCGGCGGGCCGCCCTCCCATCCCCTGTCTGCCGTGATGCCGCTGCCGGAAGGCTTGTCGGAGATGACATTTGCCGGTGCGCTGGGGAACCGTCGCTTCCGGTATTTCTATGACGATGAAGGATATTGTATTTCAGCGGATGCGGACTTTGTGATAACGGGCACCGTGGAACCGCACGAGAACAAACCTGAAGGGCCTTTCGGTGATCACCTGGGGTATTACAGCCTTACGCACCCCTTCCCGCTCATGAAAGTGAGCCGGGTTTACCATAAAAAGAACCCGATATGGTCGTTTACCGTGGTGGGGCGACCGCCGCAGGAAGACACCAGCTTCGGCGCGCTGATCCACGAGATCACCGGCAACGCCATCCCTAAAGAGATTCCGGGCGTGCATGAGATCCATGCGGTAGACGCCGCGGGCGTGCATCCGCTGTTGTTCGCCATCGGCAGCGAGCGGTATACGCCGTACCTGAAGGAGCGCAAGCCGCAGGAGATCCTGACCATCGCCAACCACATCCTGGGCAGCAACCAGCTGAGCCTGGCGAAGTTCCTCTTCATCTGCGCCAAAGAAGACAACCCTGACCTGCATACGCACGACGTTGCAAAGTTCCTCATCCACATGCTGGAACGCATCGATCCCACGCGCGACCTGCACTTTTATACCAACACCACCATCGATACGCTCGATTACACCGGCAGCGACCTCAACGCCGGCAGCAAGGTAGCCATCGCCGCGGCGGGCGACAAGCGCCGCGATCTCTGGCATGAGTTGCCGGCAGGGTTTGATTTACCTCGTCCCTTCACGAACTTTAAAATGGCCCTGCCGGGCGTTCTGGCGGTGGAAGCGCCGGCCTTCGTCAACGAGACTGAGACCACACAACAGATCGCCATATTAAACGATCACCTGCAACACAAGCAGCTGGACGGCCTCCCGCTCATCGTACTTTGCGACGATGCCGGCTTCACGGCGGCGAACATCAACAACTTCGTGTGGGTGACATTCACCCGGAGCAATCCCTCCCATGATATGCACGGCATCGGCAGCTTTATCTCCCACAAACACTGGGGCTGTACGGGGCCTGTCATCATCGATGCGCGCATCAAACCGCACCATGCTCCGCCGCTGATCCCGGATGCGAAAGTAGAAGCGCGGGTAGACGAGATGGGTAAGAAGGGCGGTGTACTGCACGGCATCATTTAATCTCCTGCAAACGCATAAAAAAGGCTGACGCATGCAAACGTCAGCCTTTTCTATGTTTTGAAAGTAAGGTTAGTCTTTCAGGTTGAGGTATTTCTGAACGGATTTATAATTGTTCCAATCCACTTGTGTGCCATCGGGCGCTTTGCGGGCGGCAACGCCTCCGGGGATGAGCACATAGCGGTACTGCCACACTTTCTGATTCTGCGCATTCAGGCCTGTGCCGGCGTCGATATTGGAATTGAACTCAATTGCGCCGGCGTAGAAATGGTAGTTGATATTTACGAAGATGTTAAAGAGCACCAGGTTGGCTACCGGCAAGGCGGTGACGTATGGATCGGCGGCAGTGCCCAGATTGATGTAAACTTTCACGTCCCCTTGCTGGCGATATCGGCGGTAAGCTTGGGAACATCGATCCCGCTGAAGTACCTGAACAGCGTATCTCCTACGGCAATAACGGTGGTATCTTCATCATATCCAACATCCAGCCAGTCTGAGTAGATGACGTTGGCGGTGCCGGGCTCACCTTGCGGGCCTTGCGGACCGGCGGCGCCTCCGGGGCCCTGCGCTCCTTGCGGACCGGCAGGACCTGCGGGGCCTGTGTCGCCATCTTTACCGCAAGCGGCCAACAGTACGGCAACGGCTACAAATGCAGCATATAATACACGGGGCATGTTCGTTTTCATACATTCAGATTTTTGGTTATTAAGATAGTGGGTGATTACATACAATTTTGTTTACTAATACCAGGTCATATATGAAGTAGCGTCTGTCGCATCTACCATATCAAACTGATTCGGCCCGGTTTGAATGAACCAGAACCCGTTCGGGCTATCGATTTGTTCATATATCTGGTTGAACGCGCTCACTGCTTCGGGCGGCACATCGCCCAACACGCCCAGGATCGGGAAAATCGTTCTCCCGTTAATGAATTTCGGCGTATCGGTGCCGATACCATAGTGAATCGACAACCCGCTTTCTTCCTGAAAAACAAAACCGAACAGGTCATAGTTGTTGCCATACTGATAAATCGTAAAATAAAAATCCTTCAGCTTATAAACCCCATATGGATCCCATACGCCTTTGACATTGAATGCGCTTCCCCGCCAGTAGCTTTGCTGAAGGGCAGCGTACCATCTTTGCCCGGCCGTAAGATCCGGCACCAGTGGCGCGATAGCGCCGGCAATATTGCCAGACGCGCTGCCGTTGACGTTCAGCGTCAGGGTAGTTCCGCTCCAGGTCATGCCAGACAGGCTGGTGATAGTGTTGGCGCCGTCTTGCACCGGCTCGGTGAGAACCAGTCCTTCGGCCGAAAAACTATAACCGGTTTCATGGTATTGTTCGGTTCCGCTACCGTCGCGCCAGGTGAAGGCTATGTTACGGTATGCGGGATCGACCATAATTTCGTATTGCCGGCTGCCCACAGTCAGGCGTTTGAAGTAGTTGAAGATTCTCTTCTTCACATCGGCGATACGGGCGCCACCGGCCCATTTGCCGGTTGCCCAGGCATCAAGGTCCTGTGCGGAGGCTTTCCGTAAGATCATGGTAGATCCCTGGAAGCGCCCGGTCAGTTTGATGCGGTCGGCGGTCACGGAGTCTACCGCGAATTCGAAATCGGTATTCAGGCCAACGCCTTCCGGGCCGCCTGAGATAGAATCCGCCGGGTCGGTCAGCATGTGGATGTAGGAGTAGGTATCGAACAGCAGGGCCGGTTGCTGCAGCGCTTTGAGGCGGAAGCTGCTCTCCTTGCGTACCGATGCGGTGGTACCGTCGAAGTCGGAGAACATCTTCACCCGGTTGGCGTTATCGAAGCTGAAGTGAAACCGGTAGGTGACGTTGTTCTTGGTGGTCATTTCACCGTTCCAGCCGTTAGGGAGCCGGCGAGGGTGGACTGGTATTCCGCCAGCACGCGGTTAATGCGCTGGTCTGCCGTTTCTGAGAACACGGGATCGGGCTCCTTGCTGCAGGAGGCGAAAACCACGGAGATCAGTATAATGTAAGCGAGAATGCTCTTCATGATGTTGCTGTTTATTTGATCAGTGCAACCAATGCCGCGCGGGTCCGGGCTTGCAGGTTATAGAAATTGATGCCCCAGCTGTTACGATAGTATTCCACTACCATCGCTTCTTTCTGGCGCAGGATAGCGCGTGCCGTTTCGGGCGGGGTACCGTCGCCGCCGGGCTCGGTGATATTATTCACGATCCTGTCGAAGCCGGCGCGGCCCTCCATGAGCATCGTAGCCACCATCTCCACGAAATCCTCATCGGGGGCAGACATGCCGTAGGCGGTGATGAAACCGCGCTTTTGGGCGTCCACATCGGAGTAGTTCACCCAGTTGGCGGTGTACTTCCCGACCGAGATCCGTTTAAAATCGGGCGAATACATGATGGTCTGGTTCATGATGTGCGCGAACTCGTGCTGGATGGTATGGAACATCATCTTGACGTTCGCCGAATCCGCGGGCACATACCCGGGCATCCAGTTTACACGGAAGTCGTTGAGCGTATACAGCTCGATGGCGCGGCCGCCTTCCGCGGTGCCGAGGGTGATCGTACCATCCATGTTGTATTGCGAACTGCCCACCATGATGAAGTATTTAGGGCGTAGCGCTTCATGAACAGCGATCCCACTTCTTCCTCATACGGCTTGATCCATCCGCGGCGGATGGTGCTGAGCACGGAATGATCTTGTCTTCGTGCGGCGGCACCAGCGTTTTGGTCGGGTCCAGCTCACCTTGTTCCCATTTGTACTTAACGGTTACATTGAGGGTGGCGGTGAGGCTGTCTTCGATCCAGCGGTCTATGGGGCCTTTGGCCCATGAATCACCGCCCAGGCCGGGGATATTGTCGACGTTGCCGGGGTCGTCGTCTTTGCGGCAACCGGCAAACAGGGCGAGAATAAACAGCGATATCGTGAAATGCTTCATATGCATGATAATTCAGGGTGATGAATGGATTAACGGGGATTAGGTTGAATGCCTGCCGATATGGCCGCCTGCGGGATCTGGAACACGCGGCGGAGATCGTTGGAGGTCAGTGAATAGACTTTCCCGTCTGTAGTGTAATGTGTTACGGGGATGCGATACCTGAGTATATCTAACCAGCGCATGCCTTCCTGTACGAACTCCACCCTTTTAAAGTCCAGGATCGTCAGCAGTAGACCGTTACGGTCGTTGGCGGCGCCATAATAATTGCGGATCTTTTGCAGCGTAACGTTATCCGTCGCGGGATTATATTGTTCGATGCGCACGCTGCAGTAGGCATTAAGGTCCTGCAGTGCCGCCGTATTGTTATTCAGGTATGCATTTGCTTCCGCGCGGTTGAACAATACTTCTTCCGTCGTAAAGAGCGGCACCATTACATACCCATTACCGATCTCAGCGTTTACGCTGACGCGTACGAAATACTCATTTATTTTAGGGAAGAAAATGGAGGCTGTAGTGGCACTTCCGATATAAGCCTGGTTAGGGAATACCCAGTTTGCGCCAACCACGTTCCAGTTATATATTTCTTCAAACAGGGGCGTTCCAGTCCATACCGGCCGCCTCTTTGATTCCGATACCACCATGACGCTGTTTCACACAGTAGCAGGTTGGCCGATTCGGAGGATTTCGAATAATTAGACATCAGTTCCAACGCCGTGTAAGTAAGGTACCGGGTATTCCAGGGCCGCAGTTTTTCTGCCACGCTACCGCCTGAGAACACCTGATCAGCATGCTGCACTACTTTTGCATAGTCTTTTTGAAAAGATAGAACCGGGCGGCGAATGCATTGGCCGCAGATTTGTTGAAATGGTACCTGGGTACGGTATAGGACCTTTCATCAATTAGCGGAAGCCCTTCCACCAGATCTTTCTCGATCATCTCATACACATAAGCCACGGTTTTGCGGTCATATTCTTTTGATACTTCCTTCTCGGGCTCGGTAACATAGGGTATGCCTGGTTTTGAGCCAGCCGTAGCAGGATCGTAAGCCTCTGAAAAGAATGTCACCAGCATGAAATGCGCGTAAGCCCGGCAAAGGAGGGCTTCACCTTTCTGAGGGTAATAGGCGCCGGGATTAGCGGCTTTGCGGCAGGTCTCCAGCGCCAGGTTTGCGGCGGCGATGGCTTCGTAGCATTTGTACCAATAATATTCCGGTGAATCCTGATCTTCACTGCGGACGTCCTTGTATGCGAACCCGTCAGACACTTCGTTGCCCTGATCCCCAGGCCCCGGTCTACCACATTATCCGATGCCATTTCGGCAAATTGCACGTAACTGCCGCCGGGATATGCCGTGGCCAGCAGCCGGGATACCTGTTCCGGAGTGTTCAGCACGGCGCGGTTATCGGGCGGTTGTTCCAGAACTTCTTGCACCCTGCCGTAGTCAGCAGTGCGATGATGGCGAATATCTTTATATGCTGTTGCATGGTCATTTCGTTTAGATTCCTACTTTCAGGGAGAGCGTAAATTGTTTCTGTACGGGTTGAGCTACGCCGCCTGTGTTGAAGAACTCGGGATCTTGCCCCGTAGTCTCTCATCTGCGTATATCAGCCAGGGATTGATCGCGGCTGCTGTGACGCTGGCGCTGTTGAGGCCGATGCGATTCAGCAGGTTCGGGCTCAGCTGGTAAGACAGCGATACCGTTTTAAGACGGATCATATCTCCCTTGGCGACACGTTCCGTTGAATAGTTATAGGCGTTGTAAGGATACTCTCCGCTTAGCCGGTTATACTCAAGCGCGCCATAAATGGGCGGCACCCTGGTAAACTTCTCGTCGCCCGGCATTACCCAACGGTCCTGGAACTCACGTGGCGAAGCATTCAGGTCGGAATAATTGAGATTAAATGCCGGATACATCCGGATCATATTGCCCGCCTGGTACGTCACGAATATATTCAGCGATAAGGCTTTGTAGTTGAAGGTATTGGAGAAACCTCCTGCAATCGTGGGATCTACCGGCCCCATATACTTCAGGAAGCCAACGTTGTAGTCCTGCAGGAAAACAGCGCCGGACACCTGTCCTTTCTCATTATTATACAATGGCTTGCCGTTAAACGGGTCCAGGCCTACGAAAGGAATGGCAAACAGTCCGCGGGCAGGATACCCTTCCTTTGCGCCGCCTTCCGCAATCACCAGTCCATAAATATCCGGCCGGTTGCGCAGGCTGGTAACTTTAGTTGTGTTATATCCGAAGGTCAGGTTCGTTTTCCAGCCCCAGTCCTGTTTGCGGATCACCTGTCCGCCGACCATAAACTCTATACCATAGGCATCCATATCCGCATAGTTGGCCGCCTTCAGCGCCTGCCCCCGATTCCGGAAGTCCTGATGAGCGCGATGAGGTCATAGCTTTGCCGCATATATGCATCGACGGTCACGTTTAATTTATTTTTGAACAGCCCCAGATCTATGCCTGCGTTGCTTGTATAAGCTTTCTCCCAGGTCAGGTCTGTGTTTTCCAGTTCCGCCAGCACGATCACCGATTCCATTTCGTTGAGATAGGGGCGGTTGGAATTGATATTGCGTAGCACGATAGACGAGTTAGTAGCGGGGCCCATACTCGCCGTCAGACCGTAAGATGCGCGTACCGTCAGGTAATCCAGCCAGGTAAGTCCTTTCATGAATGGTTCTGCGTCTGCATTCCAGGAACCGGCTATGCTCCAGGTAGGGAGCCAGCGGGCGCTGGCGGAACTACCCAGGCGGTTGGAGCCGTCGTACCGGCCAGTTGCCGTCAGGTTGTATTTCTGTTTGTAAGAATATCCTGCGGACCCATAAAACGCGGCGAAGCGGTCATAATCCCTGCTCATTCCATAATACGGGAAATTCGCCTCCAGGGTTTGCTTGACGATGCGGTAGTCCACGAAAGGCACCCCGCCGTTACCGTATTGATAGCCGAACCCGGTATTGCTGGCGTTCTGCCGGTCGGTAGACTTCACCTGCATCCCTGCGAGAAGGTTCAGTGAGTGCGTATTATTAATGTTCTTGATATAATTGAGGCTGGGGCGGATGTCGTAATTGACCATTTGATCTTCCGTACGGTTATAAAAACCGCCGTATGGGAGTACCACTACCGCTTCCGCTTCTGGATCGTTAGGGTCGCGGTACAGGAACTTGTTGTTTCTCCGGATGGTGGCATTGCCATTCGCGCGGTAAGCGTTGGCCATATTGGCATTTTCCTTGATCTGGTGCTCCATAGATGACTTCACGTACCGGAGCGCACCCACGAAGTCGAGCTTCAGGTCGTCGGTGATCTTCAGTGAAAAGTCGCCCTGCAGCCTGATATCCGCTACATTGATATCCGGTAGTTATTCTCCAGTTCTGTGAGGATGTTGAATGGTGCGTAGTTACGCTGGAAATATTCCCTTTCGCCATTCTCTTCGTAGGCAGTAAGCGTACGGCTTGAATTGAGGGCGAAGTTGAAGGGATTGATATCGAAATCGCGATCCATTTTCCCTTCTACAGGGTTCGGGTCACGCTTCAACGAACCGGGAGCCCGCTGCTGGCGAACGGAGGCCAGTGTGGAGAAGCCGACGGAAAAGCGGTCGGATAGTTTATAGTTGTTACGGAAGTTCAATGTATAGCGGCTCACGCGGTCTGCGATCGTCCAGCCGTTGTCTCCATAATAACTGGTGGAGAAATACGACTGCGACTTATCCGTACCGAAGGAGACAGACAGCGAATGTTCCTGCATGAAGTTGTTCTTGAACAGCAGGTCATACCAGTCCGTATTAGCTGCCGCATACCGTTTCAGGAAGTTATTACGGCCTTCCTGGGTATTGGGGATCCTGTAATTCGCGTTGGCGTCTGCCTGGAGGCCTTCATACATCTTGCCATATACGCCCCAGTTGGGGTTATTGAGGGTAGATACGTTCAGGTATCCCTTTCTTTCCATCTCCGCCAGCACAGACATCTGCTCGCCGGAATTCATGATGCTGTACTCCCCGTAAGAAGGCACCAGCTGCGTACTGAAGTTCCCGGTATAGTTGACCATCGGCTTGCCGATACGCCCTTTCTTTGTGGTGATCACCACTACGCCGTTCATGGCGCGGGCGCCGTATAAAGCGGTGGCCGCAGCGTCTTTGAGGATGGCGTAGCTTTCGATATCATTCGGGTTCAGGCCCGCCACAGCAGAACCCAACAAGGTGGTAGGGTCGCCGGAAGAGAGCTGGTCATTGGAAATATTGATCACATCTTCCAGCACCACGCCGTCTACTACCCACAGCGGTTTATTATCTCCGTTGATGGAAGTAGCGCCGCGAATGCGGATCTTAGGGCCGACCCGAAAGTGCTGGATACGTTTTGAATGGATACGCCCGCCGCACGCCCTTCGAGCATACGGGTAACGTCCGTCAGACCGTCGATTTTCACGTCATCGGCTTTCAGGGTTGTGGCGGCGCCGGCGAATTTACGCTTCTCCAGGTCCTGGAAGCCGGTCACCACCACTTCCGACAGCTGGCCTTCCTGCTTGCGGAGGCTGACGTTGAGCGCCTGCCCCGGTAAACGGCCACTAACTGCCGCTTTCCCAGGAAGGTAAACCGGAGGCTGTCGCCACTGCGGGCGGCCAGGGCATAATAACCGTTCTCATCGGAGAGCGTGCCTCTGCGGCTAACGAGGTTCTCAATGGTAACGCCCGGCAACGGAAAGTTCTCTTCCGCATCCATGACGCGGCCACGGGCCGTAGGGATCGAGTCCTGGTAAAGGACGGCGAAGCTGCGGCTTCTGCAGGTTTAGGTGCAACGGTAAATAAAGGCAATAGTAAAATCGCCGGGGACATTTTCAGCCAATCCCGGACAACCGTATAGGTATCCATATGCATGGGTGTACATGATTTTAATAAGTTACGATCTGGTTGATATGTCAGTAAACTTTCTCCAGCCCGGGATGCTTCGACACGTGAGTATAACAGACAATCAGGGGTGGTACTCTCCGTATTGTCATTAAGTTACGCATTTATTATCAGGAAATCCGCAAATGCGAAGCCTTTTTATTCACCCGGGAAAGCTTACAGACATATTAGGTTTTTAATTGGATAGCGGTTCGCCAGGAGGTGCGGATAAGTAATTCATGGTGGCTGGGTTCGGGAAGTTTGTCATAAGGGGTGCAAGTTAACACCGATCTGCCGTATTTTTAAGCTTTATATGGATCAGTTACTCGCCCATCTCTCCCAATACCATCCCATTAGCGAAGCGGCCCGCCAGGCGCTGGCAGATTGCCTGCAGGAAGAAGTGTACCCCAAAAACGGCATGTTGATCAGCCATGGACAGGTTTGCCGCCGGTTATGGTTCGTGGAAAGCGGATGCCTGCGCGGCTACTATCACCTGGAAGATAAAGAAATCACCCATTGGTTCGGGTTCGAGCGCGACTTCGTTACTTCCTTTCACAGCTTTACGACCGGGCAGCCTGCGGTGGAGAATATCCAGCTGATGGAAGGATCTGTGCTTTGGTCGGTATCCCGGGAGGAATTGCTGCGATTACTTGATAAGTTCCATGAACTGGAGCGCCTGGTGCGCATTGCCTATGAAAATACTACCTCCGGCTGGAGGAGCGCTATATTAACGCCCAGTTCCGCACCGCCGCGGAGCGGTACGAACAATTGCTGCAGGAGGCTCCGCCTATCCTGGAGCGCGCCCCGCTGGGGTATATCGCCTCCTACCTGGCATTTCCCAGGAAACGCTCAGCCGGGTAAGGGGCGTATTTAACAAATCGCCTGGCAGTTTTTGACGGATGTCAAAACAAAATGCCGGAAGCCCTGATATCTTTACGACACAATCAATAACCTATATGGAAACTGGACATCAACATCAGCCCTCTACCGCCTTCGTCGCCGCATCATGGATCGCCCTGCTTGCCGGCGCCGTAGCCTTCAACATCGGCCTCTGGAATGCCGAAATGCAACTCAACGAGAAAGGATATTATTTCACCGTGCTCATGTTCGGCCTGTTCGCCGCCGTATCGGTACAAAAAGCCGTGCGCGACCAGATGGAAGGCATCCCTGTTACCAACATTTATTATGGTCTTTCCTGGTTCTGCACCATCTTATCGGTCGTTTTGCTGACCATCGGGCTGTGGAACGCTGAAATGACGAAAAGCGAGAAAGGCTTCTATGCCATGTCTTTCGTGCTCGCCCTCTTCGGCGCCATCGCCGTGCAGAAGAACGTGCGGGATGCGAAGAAGTCAGGGAAACAGGATGAAATCAAACCTTGATCTGCTATCTCTATATAAGAAAAGCCTCCCGGATCGGGAGGCTTTTCTTATTAACTACTTATCCAGCAGTTCGTTGATCATCAGTTCTAACGTTCGATGGTTGTGTTCGTCTGTCCGGAAGTTCGAGAAGACGATGTTCCCTTCCTTGTCGATCAGGTAGTTAGTGGGAGCGCCACGGGCAATGAGGTTGCCGCGTTTTTCTGCTTCGTCACGAACGGGCGTGAAAGAATACCCGCTTTGCTTCATAAAAGGCACTACGTAAGGATCCTGCTCATGGGCGATATTGATGCCTACATATGCCAGCTGATCCTTCCCGTATTTCCGTACTACCGCTTCAAAATGGGGAATTCTCCGCGGCAGGGACCGCATCCGGGGAACCAGTAAGTAACCAGCACCACTTTACCTTTCAGGTCCGGCAGGGATGTTTTGCCGGAAGTGAGGTAATTGTCCAGCGAGAACTGGGTAGCGGGTTTGGCGCCGGCTTTACGGACACTCCATACATCGGCCTGGATAGCGTCATTGTTTTTGCCAAGCTTGCCGCCGTATTGTTTCATAAGGCCGTAAATATCATCTGTAGGGTCTACTGCATAATATTTCAGAAGGCTGTCGTATGAGGCGGCGGCATTTCCCATCGCGTCGTTCACACGGGCGATCTCTTTGAGAAGCACGACCACCGAACTGCTGTAGCGAATTTTCGGTGCCCCGTTCAGCATTGTGATGGCATCCGCGTAATCGCCTCTGGCCGCCAGTATGCGACCGGCGAGCACCTTCTCCGCAACAGTCCTGTTTTGCAGCCATTGCTTGTTTTCACGAAGAGAATCATTTTGCAGGAGCTCATTGGCGAGCTGCTGCGCCTTTGCGCGTCTTTAGGCAGCAGGTAGCTAAAGTAGCTGCTCATGGCACCGGAAGCCCAGTTCGATTTTCCCGGGTTGAATTGCTTTCTCGCCTGTTCCCAAACCTGTTCTTTCACGGTAGGATTGAGCGAACGCTGCGCCAGCCAATAAAGTGCCTGCGCGGCTCTTTCCGTACCAGGGTAGCGGTCGGGCATGGAGAGCATGAGGTCGTGGTGCTTCGCGAGTCCACATCTTCGTGGGAGCTGGCATAGTAAAAGGCATAATCGGCGCTTTTAGGATCGGCCACCGTTGCTTTGCGCAGATACTCCCTACCGGCGGCAAAATCGCCCCATCTTTCTGCATCAATCCAGAGCATCTGGTATGCTTTACCATTGTTGGGATCGAGTTTCACCACTTTCTCCAGGTAAGGTTTTGCGGCAGGCAGCTCTTTATTGTACAGGGCCTCCGCAAACGCAAAGGGTATCTCTACCGATCTGGGGTTAGCTTTGATCCAGGCGTCGTACTGTTTCTGTACGTCTTTGCTTTCAACGCCTGCGGCAATGATATAGTCTTTATGCGCCTGCGCGTTCCGGAAATCTTTTTCCACGGCTTTTTCAGGGCGGCAATTTCTTCGGGCGTACCCTTTGCTTTCTCTATACGGGGCCCTGTGCGTGGGCATATATTTGCTGAAGCCCTGCTAATGTCAGGATCAGTAGTATCTTTTTCATTATGGTTTGATTTAAATGAGTTTTACAAAACGTCGGATTAATATGTATTCTGTTTGATCACACCGTTGCTGGAGATAATTTCCGTGGTGGGGATCGGTGCTGCGAAACGGCGGGAGCCTTTGGGAACGGTATACGTTTTCACTGCCTCGTTCGTCAACACGGCGGCGGAGTTGTATGGGAAGAACTCCCGGCTGAGTATTACATCGTCGCCGGGGTAGTCGTTGTTATTATAACGGCGTACGTCGAACCAACGTTGGGTGAAAGGCATTTCACGACGGCGCTCTTCCAGCACTTTCGTAATGGCATCGTCATTGGAAGTGGCCGAGAGGTTTACCCAGGCGCCAGGTTCCATACGGCTGGCACGCAGCTGGTTGACTGCAGCCATGGCGTCTGCGGGCCTTGCCGTACGCGCCAGGCATTCGGCTTTGATCAGGAGCATCTCCGCCACGGTAGGGCCGGAAGGTATACGATCCTTAAAGAAGAATATATACCCCGGATAATCGTATCCCGGGTTGATCATACCCCTGTCATAGGAATAGCCTTCTACCATATGATACCGGAACCGGAGGTCGTGGTCCTTATCGTACAGCGCCAGCAGCGCCTCGCTCGGGATATACCACCAGCTGCCATGATTGAGCATCCTGTAGTAGAGGAATTCTTTCCAACCCACCATATCCGTCTGATCGGTCTGGTTATCGTGCGTGTAAGGGTATTGCAGCACTACGGTCTTAGCTTCCGGCTTACCGGGATTCACCACCACGCTCTGGGTACGCCCATAACGCATGCCGGTGTTGTAATCCACCAGCGTGCTGTATTCGTTCAGCGCGGCCTGTGCATATTTCAGGGCTTCGGCATAATTGCCCCGGGTGAGGTAGTAGCGCGCGGCGAAACCGTTCACGGCTGCCGTATTGGAGCGCCAGTGGCGGGCGGTTCCGTTCTGCACGAGCGGAACGTTGATTTTGAGCGCTTCCGCCAGGTCTGCCTCGATCCGTTGGTATACTTTTCCCAGCGGCGCCCTGTCCATAGGCTCATCGAAGCCTATCAACAGCTTAATAGGTACGCCGGGCTCATTCCTGGTGGCATCATTGTAAGGCAGCGCATAGGTGTTCACCAGCTGGAAGTAGCTGTATGCACGAACGAAGTAGGCATCCGCCGTGAGCGTTGCTTTCTGCTCGGGGGTACCTGACACCTTATCCACCAGGCTCAGCACCATGTTGGCGGTGAAGATTTTCTTGTATTCTGAAGACCAGAACGTTTCACTGGCATCGTCCGCTATGTATTGCGCGTCCCAGTTAGCGAACTGGATACCGGACAGGACGAAGGGCGTAGTGGTTGATTTATACATCGCCGGGGTTACCGCGTAGTCGTCTGTACTATAGATCGCAGAACGGTTGGCTTCTGTAGCAAAAACAGTAATGTTGTTCAGGAGCGCTTCGAGCTGGCCGGCTGTTGTTACTACCAGCGCAGATGTCTTGCTAGGGCGCTCTTCCGGTACTTGTCGCAGGAAGCCAGGCCCAGCGCACTGCAAAACAGCGCGGAACGGAATATATGTTTGAATTGAATCGTCATGTGTACTGAGTTTTGAATCGAAAAAACCATGTTAGAGGCTGCATTTAACGCCAAACGTCAGGGTCGGCTGCGGGCGTAGTCCACCCATCGGGTACTCGGGATCTTCCTTGTATTTGTTCGCGTATACCGTAAACAGGTTGTTGCCCTGCGCGAAGACCTGTACATGCTGGAAGCCCAGCTTCGTCAGACCCGCCTTGTTGAGGTTGTAGGTCAGGTTTACCTCCTGCATACGGATATGGTTGGCGCTGACAACCAGGTAGTTCATGTACTGGTGGAACCGGTCCCAGAAATAGTAGCGGTCTTCCACATCGTTCTGCGGCAGGGGAATGATCTTTTGCATGTCACCGTTCAGCACTTCAGTGATACGGGCATTCGGCAGTACGCGGAGGTCCATGTCGGCGGGTAGTTAAAGCCCATCCGCTGGAATACATGCCCGAACTTACCGGTCACGATAAAGGACAGGTCAAAATCATGCACACGGAAGGTGTTCATAAAGCCCAGTGTATAGGGCGCTACGGATGTTCCCATGTTCTGCATGTAATTGCGGCCGTCGCCAGGGGTAAAGGTGAAGAAATTGTACAGGGTTCCCTTTTCACCATACACCATGGGTTGTTTATCATGAACGCCTGCATACTGGTAGCGCCAAAGGTCGTTGGCGTTCGCGCCTTCAACATATGCGGCAGTTCCGCCGCCCGCCAGCGAATATGCAGCGTAGTTGGCGACGAACAGCTTCTCAATACGATTTTGGTTATAGGCGAAGTTCAGGTTACCCTGCCAGCTGATCTTGCTGGTGATGCGTTGCCGTGTACCTATTTCCAGTTCTATACCGCGGTTGCTGATCTCCGCATTGTTAAGCTTCTGGGAAGTAGTACCGTTGATGGCGGGGATGGATACCTGGGCGATCTGGTCTTTCCCGTATTTGTTGTACAGGTCGATCTTCCCGAATAACGCATTGCCGAACAAGCCGTAATCTATCCCGATATTCCAGGTCGCCGTCTTTTCCCAACGAAGGGAAGGGTTGCCGAAGCTGGTGATCGTGGCAGTATTATCATTGGTATATGCGTTCGGAACGGCGGCGATGGCGATCAGTGGCATGAAGGACGTGGTACGGTCTTCATTACCATTATATCCATAAGTTGCGCGCAGGTTCAACCTGTTCACGAAAGAAACGCTCTTCATGAAATTCTCCCGGTGCACCGCCCATCCCAGGCCGGCCGACCAAAACGGCGAATACCGGTATTTGGGATCGTCGGCGATAATGTTGGATGCGTCTGTCCTGAAGCTTCCGGAAACCGTATACTTACCCAGGTAGGTGTATGCCAGGTTGGCGAAGGAAGAAAAATAACGGTTGGTGCGGTAAGCGAAAGTATTACCGTAAGGAATGGTAATGTTACTGCCCTGCCAGTTCTGGATCGTTTTAAATGTTCCACCCGGACCGTTCGGGAAAATCCCCGAAGTCAGCGCATCGTCATTATAGCCATAGGTGATGGGGCTGCCAAAGAATTCCGCCACCTGGTTAGCCACCTCTACGCCTGCAATGAAGTTCACTTCATGCTTGCGATCGAAAACATTGTTATAGTTGATTGAATTCCGCCAGTTATATCCTTGCGTGCGATAGCGGTTCTGCTCCAGGATGCTGCCTTTTGCAATATTTGGAGAAATCATGCCGGTGGTCTGGTTCCAGGAAGCAGCCTCATTCACGCGCCTGCGCACAGCGAAAGTATTTTCGTTGTTGAGGTTGCGGATGAAATTGTTAAAGAACTCGTACTGGAACTTACTGTCGAGCGATAACCCTTTCATCAGTTTCACCGTCAGCCCGGCCATCACGCGCGCGTTTAACTGCGTACGGGTCATCTTCCGGTTCTCCATTTCGCTGACGGGGTTATACGTCCAATCGGAATACGGGAATTTGTTGGTGGGTACCGAACGTTGCAGGATAGGCATATAATATTGCTGGATATTGGTGAGTGAACCGTCGGGGTTCTGCAGCATATCATATGGAGAAAGACCCTGGATATCAGCGAGGGTCATGCCACTACTGTCTGCTTTATGGTAATTCATCATACCGCCGAGGCTCAGGTCCAGCCACTTGGTGATGTTGGCCGTAGTCCGGAAGTTGAGGAGATATTTTTCGTAGCCGGTGTTCTTGAAATTCGACTTATTTTTCTCGAACAGGAGCGATACCATATTGGTCATCCGTCCGGTAGAGCCCGACAGGCTCAGGTTATACTGTTGTGTTGCGGGGTTATCCAGCAGCAGGTCGCGGATCTGTTGCTTGTTGCTCTGGCGCCCGAGTTGCGCCAGCGCCGCGTCTCTTTCCGCTTCCGTCATGAAACCGAGGTAATGCTCGCTCAGGGCTACTGTGGCGGAAGACCAGGCCATCGATGCGTTCTGAACGGAACCGGGGTTAGTGCGGGCGCTCCATTTGTTAAAGGAACGCGTTTCGTAATCTACCGTTTCGGCCGATGAAGCCAAAGGGTTTACATAATCAAGGTCCATCTTGCTGCCGATCTTCGTAAAGGCGGAAAAGTCGATACGAAGGGGCGTGTTGCGCTGTCCTTTCTTCGTCACCACCACGATCACGCCGTTGGCGGAGCGGGCGCCCCAGATGGAGGCGGCTGCCGCATCTTTGAGGATGGTCACGCTTTCTACGTCGTTGGGGTTGATGGTGGAGAAGTCGCCGTTGATGGGAAAACCATCTACTACCACCAATGGCGCGGCCGTGGCGTAGAGGCTCGATTTACCACGGATCTCGAAGGTAGGGTTGCCGTCTACATCCAGTTTAGCCTGAACGCCGGCAGTGGTTCCAACGATACGGCTGCCGATATTGGTGGAAGGCCGTGCCAGTTGTTCTTTATCGATGTATCCGAAAGAGCCTGTCGCCCGTTCCCTGTTCAGTTGCTGGAAGCCCGTATTTACCACGGTAACCGTCCCCAGTTGCCGCGCGCCTTTCATTACCACATCGATCTTTTTACGGCCATTTATGGGCACGATCTGCGTTTCGAGGCCCACATAGCTGAATACGAGTTCCGCCTGCGCATCCGGAACGCTCAGGGCAAATAAGCCCTGCGGGCCGCTGAAGGTGCCGCCGCTGGCGCCTTTCACGGAGATGCTCACCCCTTCCAGCGGTTCGCCGGAAGCATCGGTAACGCGGCCTTCCACCCGGACCACCTGGCGGATCGCTTTACGGTCTGCCACCACGATCATATCGTTCTCCAGCATTTTAAAATCCAGATCAGAACGCCCCAGGGCATGGCTGAGCACTTCAGACACCGCGGTGTTCTGCACTTCGATGCTCACCCGGAAATTGCGGGGAATAACGTCGTTGGAGAAAACAAACCGGTAAGACGTTTTCTTCTCGATCGTATTAAACAATTGCTGAACGGAAACATCATTCAGTTTCAAGGATACCCTGGTGTCCTGCGAATAAGTATTCGCGCTTACGTGAAGGCAAGCCATCACCATAAGGATAATGGTTAGTTTCATACACATCAACAATTTGACGGGAACCCATGGCTCCCCTTACCCCAGCCTGGAAGTTGGTTTTTTTGCATACTTTCGTACAGGTTTAAAGTGAATGAACAGGATACAGGTAACCGCGTCAACAGTGACCCTGTCTCCAAAGCTTGAACCGGGGAATGCGTCACCATTCCCCTTCTTTATGTTTCGATGTGGCCGGGAACGCGTCACCGATCCGCCCCATCCGTTTTACTGTAACACAACGGTGTGCCCGTCTTCGTACCGGAAACTGAAGTTTCGCGAATACTGCAAGACTTCCAGCACCCGCTGGAGGGTCTCCTTGTTGAAATTTCCCGAAGTGGTAATCGCGCAATGCCTCCGTTTCAAAACGGATCGTTACGCCATACCAGCGTTCCAGCTTCCGGGCTATGTCCCCGAAAGACTCGTCGGCGAAAATCAACCGGTTGTCGACCCATGATAGTTCAACAATTGCGCTGTCTTGTGGAATGTGAGTGAGAGAGTCGATCGAATAAATCCCCCGGCCTTTTTCGTGTCTTCCTGCCGGGTCGTTAATGGTTGAATGTCCTGTATCTCTTTGTACCTGGCTATGACCAGTTTTTCTTTCGGTTGAAGATAAACCTGTTTACCGGCGGGCATATCTACCCTTACGCGGCCCCTGAGCAGGGTGGTCTCCACCGTTTCGTCGTCTTTGTATGCTTTTACGTTAAAGGCCGTACCCAGTACGGTAATATCCATTTCTTCCGTATGAATGATAAACGGCGATGATGCGTCCTGAGCGATATCGAAAAAGGCTTCGCCTTCCAGCCGGAGCGTGCGCCTGCCTTCATTGAACCCTTTCTCCAGCCAGATGGCGCTGGCGGCGTTAAGCACTACCTTCGAGCCGTCTGGCAGCTGAAAAGATTTACGCTCGCCCGCTTTGCTGGCGTACATCGGTGTGGCGGCCTCTGCCAAAGGCGCAACTTTTTCTCCCTGCATCCAGACCATGGCACAAACCAGCCCGGCCATTGTAGCCGCCACGGCCAGCGTGTACCATTTCCAGGTATTGGAGCGCTTTATTACCTGCAACTGCTGCGCCTGCCCGCCCGGCCTGATCCCTTCCGCCAGCAAGGCTTCGGTGAACCGGCGGTGATGCCCGGAGAATACGGTGGCGTCCAGCCCGCCGTTCAGTCGCAGGTAGATCACCTTCGCCGCCTGCACCAGCTCCCGTTTGTCCGGGTGCTCGTGTTGCCATTGTTCCCAAAAGCGCACGGCCGCCGGGTTGGTCCCGGTGCAGTATTGCTGGAAGGATTCATCCATTACCAGGTCTTCCGCCTTATGCCGCAAATAGTTCATGCCTGCGCTTTACCTATAGAGGAGCGGATCACATCGATTTACTATGAAATTGTTAAATATTTTTCCGTCAGCTGAAAACCAGCAGCAGCGCGGCGGAGATAAGCGCTTCCAGGGGGAGCCTGGAAACCTGGACATGCCCTTTCAATTCGTGTTTCAACTGTTTCAGGGCGTCGTGTATAATATTATATGCGGTCCTTTTGGTAATGCCGCAGGTGAGGGCGATATGATCGTAGTCGAGATCATCGAAGAATTTCATGCGCAACAATTGTTGCTGGCGCTGGGTGAGCCGGCGGAACGCCGTGGAGAAAGCCTGTGTGAACGCGTCATTCCCTTCGATGGCTGATAAATAATCTTCATGCGACCATTCGGGATCCTGACCATCTGGCACTTCCAGGTGCCGTTCCTGCCGCTTTTTACCGGAAGCGATTTCGTGCATCATCCGGCGGTGCAGGCAGGTTATCAGGTATGACCGTATATTACTGACCTCCGGGAGCGTGTTCCTTTTTCCCACAGATCCAGCAGCACGGCCGTAAAGCAATCATTGGCGAGGTCGCGGTCGCCCGTGAGCTTTACGCCGTAATTGATGAGACCTACATAATGCAGCTGATACAAGGCAGACAATGCATCCGTATTTCCTTCCCGGAGCTGGCACCAATACTCCTGCGTGTGCAAATTCCCGTTCATGCTCGTTAGTTGGTTGATTATGGGGCGGATGAACCGTGTCTGATAATGAACCTCCAAGATAAGGGATTATGCGGGAAAATACAAAGCAGCGAGGCTGCCCCCATACCCTCGTACGGAAGCAGCCTCTGAAAATAAAGGGGATGCCTTTTTAAAAATTTATCGTCCTGGAAGTCATCCGGCCTTTGCCGGTAATGACCATTTTATCAGGATACAGCGCCACCGTTCCGTAGGAATTGTCTTCCGTCTCCACCATGCCTTCCAGCACAATGCAAGGCAGCTTCCCTACCATACAGAAGGCCCCGGCATGGTGATGCCCTGAAATGAGCGCTTTCGCGCATTCGTACTTCGCGATCAGCCCCACTATTTCCTGGTCGTTCAGCGCGGTCAGTCCTTCGGCGCAACCCAGCGGATGATGGGAGAAGACCAGTACTTTCTCTCCCTTTGCTGCGCTTCGTTGAGCTGGGATTGCAGCCAGTTCATCTGCACACTGCTGATCCCTCCGTTATATTCCGCACCGTTACGCCCTTTCCGGGCCTTGATCTTCGCCATCATCTCCTGCAGTTCCTGCGCCCTGGGGTACCTTCCACATTGGCGTATGCTGCCACCTCGTTGGTGTTCAGCATGATGAAACGCCAATCTCCCTTTTAAAGGAATAGTATTCGGCCGGCATGTCCAGCAGCTTATATAACGAATCGTTCGACTTTATCCCGTGATAATCATGGTTACCAGTGGTCGTATACACGGCCTTCCGGAACTTCCGGATCTCCTTCAGGATGGGAGTAAAGTCGGCGGGATTGCGGTCCACCACATCGCCCAGGTTAATCAGAAAGGGCATTTTCTGCTTGTTCAGATCCGAGATTGCCGCTTTTAGCTTGGGGAGGGAATTCCGGTACAACCTTGCCCCTCTCGTATCGGCATCGGCATACTGGATGTCTGCGATCAGCCCGAAGCGGATGACCTTTTGCCCTGGCTCCTCATTGTGCCCATCAGCAGCATTAGGAATGCGATATACTTTATCATGGTTTGCATATTCAATTATTTGTTTCGGCTATTACCAGCCCGGATTCGGTTTCAGTTTCGGGTTAAGGGTAATTTCGTTGAGCGGAATGCACTCAAGATAATCCCTGTTTTCTTTAAATCCATACCCGTTCGGAATGGCGGTGGCATAGGGGTCCAGAAATCCGTCAGCATCGGGCGCATAATTGATTTTCTTGCCTGTCCATTCGTCTTTATCGAAAGGATACCCTTTGGGGCGTTTCCCTTTCAGCAACTTATGCGCGGCCCAGCGCATGATATCATCGTACCGGAAACCCTCGGCCCCCAGTTCTACCGTACGCTCGCGCCGGATCTCATACAGCTCGTCAGACAGCGCATACCCATAATCCGCATACCGTGCGCGATTCGGATCTCCCTGTACTTTGAATGCAGGCATACCAACCCGGTTCCTCAACAGGTTGATGGATTTGTCATAATCCACCGCTTCCCGGAGCTCTGCTTTCGCCTCGGCATAATTGAGCAACGCTTCCGCATAGCGGAACACGATCGCCCCGGTTTCGCAGCTCGTATTCCACGAAACGCCGCTGCCCGCCTGGGGATCTTTGGGATCATTCCCCTTCCTGATCTGGAAGCCGGTGTTATTCAATGTTTCGCCTGATTTATCGAGGTAAGGGAAGGTGAACACGCCTTTACCAAAGCTATTGTCCCACATCACACCACCCGGCACCCAGATGGTCTGCGCCAGGCGCGGATCGCACTCCTGCCCGATCTTTGTCAGGAAGGCGTTGCCTTTAACCGTTTTGCCGATGTTGAAATAATCATAGGCATTGCCGCTCCTGTCCAGGTAGTTATACACCTGCTGCATGGTCATGGAGATCCCGGCAGTACGGTCAGACACGTAGATCTGGAACGAGTGCGACATTTGCAGATTTACTGCATAAGCTTTCCAGAGGATCACCTCCTTGCTGGCAGACTGGTTGATCAATGAAAACAGCACGCGGTAATCGTTCTCAGGATCGCCCGTAGTAAAAAGCGACAGGTTGTAAACCGGCTTCATGAGCTCTTCCGCGGCGTTTACCGCGGCACGGAGATACTTCTCCGGCACTGCCCCTGCCGTTGCGAAAGGCGTACCTTTGTGGTATTTCTGCCATGTGCCTTCATACAGCGCCACCCTCGATTTGAACAACAACGCCGCTTCCTTGGTCAACCGGTTATTACCTCCGTCGCTTTCTTTCAGCGGTTTGAGGTTCTCTACCGCTTTATCCAGGTGCCACAGAATGGAATCCACTACCTGCAAACGCGGATCGCGCTCTTTGTATAGCGCGGGGTCGTCCATCTGAAGGGGCTCGTGTACCACGGTACATCGCCATACGTTCTGACCTTTTCAAAGTAATACCAGGCTTTGAAGAAATGCGCTTCTCCGAGGAACTGCTGGTATTTCTGCACGGGGTCTTTACACTTTTGGTAGTTCTCGAAGAAGACGTTCACGCTCCGGATTCTCGTCCAGTCCAGTTGCCGGTAGAAGTTACCGGTTGATTGGTACCGTTCCATAAGGTGGCCGGGGAAGCGGATATCTGCACATCCGATCCGCGGGTCCCGTCCCAGCCGATCAGCCCCATATAGCTCCCCACTACGCCAAAAGATGGAAAATCGGGATAGAATTGCAGGGTATATTTTTCCAGATCGCTCGCAGTCTTCCAGTAAGCGTCGTTTTCTATCTGTGTTAAAGGCGGTCTGTCCAAAAATCACCGGTACAGGATGCTACCGTCAGAAACATGCTGATGGCCGGTATAATGTTCAGATATTTTTCATCTTTTATTGATTGATAGGTCTGTAATTACTAGCCGCACGGTGGTGCGGATCAAAGGGAAACATTCAGCCCGAAAGCCCAGATGGCCTGCGTAAACATGCTTTTACCGGCGCCATATTCACCCAGCGAAGCCGTTTCAGGATCGAAACCTACCGGCAGCTTGGTATAGGTCCAGATATTCTCGCCGGAGAAATACACCCTTACTCTTTTCAGCCGCAATGTTTGCAGCACCGATTGCGGTATCGTGTATCCTACCTGCGCGTTCTTCAACCGGGCATAAGCGCCATTTTGCAGGTAGCGGGTCTGGATCTGCTGGTTCTTCGCATACTGGGTAGCGTTGCTGTAAGGCCGCGGGAAGTAAGCATGCTCGTTAATTCCTAAACCAGAATAGGTGGAGGCTTCCGCATCGCGGTAATAGTCCATATGCTGCGGGAAGAGGCTCGACTGGTTCCATTGGTTGAAGCCCCAGAAGATATTGCCCGTCAGCCAGAGATCACGCTTACCGGTCCCCTGGAAGAATACGCCCAGGTCGAAATTCTTATAATTAGCGGTCAGGTTAAGCCCGAACTGGTACCTGCTGGTGGAGTTCCCGATCACGCGCAGATCCCCATGATCCGATACCGTGTTCTTGCCATTGTTGACCACTTTATCCCCGTTGATATCGCGGTATTCCACGTCTCCCGTGCGCCATATCTGTCCGTTGATGAAGCTTTGGGATTTGGAACTATTGATCGCATTCGCCCTATCCGAAGTCTGAATGAGGCCAACGGTCTCATATCCCCAGATTTCCCCTACACGCTTGCCGGCATAATCTGTTGTCAGGATGCCCGTTGGGTTGGGGTACTTGGTGACTACGTTATAATAATCAAACATATTCGCCGCCACGGAGAAGGTGAAATCGTTGCCTATTTTCCCTTTGTAGGTAATACCCAGATCCCAGCCCTGCGTCTTCAGCTCTGAGTTGTTTTCCTGTGGTATGCCGGCGCCCAGCACCAGGGGCTGCGCTTTCGCAGGACCGAGCCGGTCGAAGGTGAGCCGCTGGTAATATTCGAACTCGACCTGTAGCTTGTTCTGAAAGAAGCCCATCTCTACGCCCACGTTCGTGGTTTTGGAGGATTCCCAGGTGAGGTAGGGGTTGATGAGGTTAGGAGAGCCGGTATACGCGGGGCGCTTGCCGTTCAGTATCCATCCCAGGTTTGTATTAACGCCGATCAGCGCCAGATCCTGGTAAGCAGACACGCTCTGGTTCCCCAACATCCCCAGGAGGCTTTCAGTTTCATGTAGGGAACATAGGATGACACCGGCTGCCAGAATTTCTCCTGAGACACGTTCCAGCCCGCAGACACAGAAGGAAAAAATCCCCAGCGCTTGCCATCTGCAAATTTCGATGTGCCATCGTACCTGACATTCGATTCCAGCAGGTAGCGGTTCCGGTAGTTGTAATTCAGCCGCGCGAAATAACCCAGCGTCGCCCAGTGGCTGAGGTTATCGAAAGCCTGCATGTCGCCTGTGGCGGTGGTAATGGAAGGAACTTCAGACGTGATCAGCTCCCGCTTCAGGCCACTGAGGTAATCATATTTATTGGACTCCTGCTGATACCCCAGCATCACTTCCACTGGTGATCTTTCCCGATAGCAGGCTTCCAGGAAGAAAATATGTTCAGCGCCTTATAGGTAACGTTGGCTTTGTTCTTGGTAATGAAGGACGGAACCGTCAGGGAAATAGGTACCAATGTTCCATCCACCTGGTCTTCATACGCCACCAGGTTAACGCCATCGCCGTTGTTGACGGTATAATCGATGGAATAGTCGGCATTGATGCTCCAGTTCTTCAGGGGCCTGATTTCCGTAGCGATACGTTGCATCAGGTTATTATCCGTGAACTTCTCATATCCCGCCCGCATTTGCGGCACTCTCGACAACTGTGAGTAATAACCGTTGGGAGATTTAAGGAACACCTCAGGGTGGGTCCGGAAGATCTGGTGGATGATCATGCCGTAACCGCCTTCCCCGTTGTAAATGGGCCGGTCTCTCACTTCATTTGTGATGCGGGTGTTGGAGCTGATCTTCCACCAGTTGTTTATATTGGCATCCAGCTTTGCATTTAAGTTATAGCGGTGGTATTTATCGTCTACCATTTTCAGCGGACCTTTCTCCGAAGCGTGCCCGGCAGACAGGAAGTACCCGATATCCTTAGACCCTCCTCTAACAGAAAGGTTCTCCTGCGTACGAAACCCATTGCCATAATGTACATCGATCCAGTCGTTATTGCCATTGGAAAGTTGATAGGCCGACCATTTGGTAGGATTCGACGCATCGGGCACAGTCTCCGGCAGGCTTGGGTCGCCGATACGCGCGATGATACGGTCGATAGTGCTTTCTGCAAACAGCCGCGCCACACCCTGGTTGTCGTGCATTTCGTTGATGGCCCTAACAAAAGTGTAGGAATCCACCATTCGGGGCTTGCGGATAATTGACGACGGGCCTCCATTAATGGAGATATCCACCTGGGCTTCTGGTTCAGCTTTCCGGATTTGGTGGTGATCAGCAGCACACCATATGGCGCCCTTGCGCCGTAGATCGCCGCCGCGGCGGCATCCTTCAGGATGGAAATGCTTTCTACGGTATTAGGGTCCAGGGTGGTGATATCCCCTGCTGTACCGTCTATCAGTACATAGGGGCTCCCCTGCCCGCGGATCTGGACAGACGGGGCGGCGCCAGGCTCAAAACCGGCGTTCCCATACGCGATAGTTACTCCGGGCACCGTCCCGAACAGGGCCTGCGACACGTTACTCACCGGCCGGTTCTGCAGCCGGGCGCCATCCACCACCGCAACTGAACCGGTCAGGTTTACCTTTTCTGCGTACCGTAACCCACAACGATCACCTCGTTGAGCTTGGCATTCCGGGAAGGCCCCAGTTTTATCATAATGGAATTATTGTCACCTTCTTTCAGCAACAGGCTCTTTAAAGTTTGCCCCTCATATCCGATATGTGAAAAACTGAAAGAGTAACGCTCGTTGGCCTGCAGCTTCGTAAAGACGAATATCCCGTTGGTGTCCGTCACCGCAACGAACCTTTGCAGGAATCTGCATCGTTCCGCACGATGACGTTTACGCCCGGTATAGGGCCGGACTGGTCATCCAGCACAGCTCCCGTTACCCTGGGGTGCTGCTGCGCCTGTACCGCCAGCGGGATCAAAAAAGCAATAGCATCCACCCTCCGCACAGGCGGAGAATTCTCTGATTGATTTTCATTTAGCGTATTTTAAAGGATTATTTGTTGGTTTGACTGTTAGGGATGATTTGGTACTTTCCTCCGCTCCCGGTCAGTTGCAATTGGTTCGTCCTGCATATGACTGACAGCACCATATCGACATCATCGCGGGAGGAAATGCTTCCTGTGAAATATTTATGCGCTATGTCTTGTACATTGTAATTGATGACGATCCCGAAGGACTGCTCCATTGCCCTGAACACCTCTATCAGCGAAGCATTGGTGTATTGTGTAACACTCACCGTTCCGGTAATGCCGGATTCTTCCGTTTCAGATGAAGGTTCCCCGGAAGTTTGTTTGCGCGGCCTGGTGATATACAATGCATCTGCATCTTTTTCCACAGACAATCCATTCACAGACGATAATACATCCAGGATATCGGATAAAGAATCGGTTACGTGGAACTGTCCGGTAAAATACATTTTCTCCACGTCGCGGATATTATAAGTGATCTGCTGCCCGAACAGTTCGCCCAGTACGTCAAATGCATCATTGAGCGGAACATTGTTAAACATCAGCCTGCTCGACTTTCCTTCCGCGAGCCGTGCTCCCGCCCTCAAAGCTTCCCTGCCGGGTGTGGTTGTCAGAACCGGCGCCACCGTGATACCATCCAGGGTCGTATTGACGAAGCACTGCTCTCCCGGTGAAAGGATCGTTGGATATACCTGCACTTGTTTACCCAGATATTTCACCGCTACTTTGCCTTCAAATAATTGCACATTGACTTTCCTGCCGGAATGATCCACTAAGAAACGTGTGCCCAGTGCAGTGGTGGAGATATTTCCGGATAGTACAACGAATGGGTGCACCGGGTCAGTTGCCACATCAAACATAGCGCGCCCGCTTAACAGATGGATCGTCCGGTTTCCCGAAAAATCCTGCTGGAACCGGATCGTGGTAAGAGGATCCATCGTAACGATGGATCCGTCGGGCAGCGTGAACGTACTGTCCCGTTGAGAATAGTTGCGTACTTCCTGCGATACCGCAGCGAAGACCGAAGTATTGGAATGAGACGGTCCTGAAGCCTGCTGGCGGTTAATATACATACCGGCTGCGATCAGCAGCAATATGCTTGCCGCTACGGATAGCACGGTGTATAGCGTCCGGCGGTTGGCTGACTTGCGCGTAGCGGCCTCCACCCCGAGCCAGATTTCCTGTTTCAGGCTGGTATCTGGAGCTGTATTATCAAACTGATCCCATTCCTCCTGTAGGAGCAAATTGTCCAGCAATTCAGGCTCTGATGCCAGGTATTGTTCTACCCGGGCACCTTCATCTTCCGTGCATTTGTTTTCCAGAAATTTCTTGATCAGCTCGTGTTTCTCCATAACCTGGCAATAGCTACATCATTAAGTACGCTGTGGCATAGATAATTCCCTATCGGGCCTAAAAATTAATTTACCTGGCTGATGACGTCCTGAACGATGGCGGCAAAAATAGCAGTCTGCAGGATCTTGCGGAGTTGCAAGTTGGCTTTTGTCAGTTGGCTGTCGACCGTTTTGGTGGAAATGCCCAGCAATTCGGCGATTTCCTTATAAGAATAGCCATAAATATGGCGGAGCTCGAATATTTCCTTGCGTTTAGGAGGGAGCGACCTAATGGCGTTAGCCACGTCATTCCTCATTTCCAGGCGATCATGGCCCGGGCCGGCTACCTGCAGGTCCGATATCTCTACGGAATCAGTAATATGCTGCCTGCGGCGGGTTTCCTGCCGGAGCCAGTCAATAAATACCTGTTTTGTTTTGCGGAAAATCTGTTCGTTGATGGGTATATCTATGGATATGCCCTCCTGTACTTCCATAACTTAATAAAAACAAGCTGTGTAAGGTCTTTAGCTACCTCGGTGCTGTTGGTCTTTTTCGACAGGTAAGAGAACACTTTCTCCCAGTAAGCTTCGAAGACATCCCCAAATGCCCCGTAATCCCCGGATTGTAATGCCACTGCTTTTTGCGTGTCCATATTGCGATTTATTGGCTACCCAATTCACTTATGCGGAAGCGCCCTTAGATGTGCGTCATCGAAATTAACAATGAAGGTAGCAATTACACGTTATCTGGTTGACTTACCGGCATTTTGTTCATACTAACTTAACAGATAATAGCCGGATTGTGGAATTCATGGAGGGAGGTATCGTCATCAGCCCTTCCGCTTACGAACTTCGTAAAAATAATCTGAATAATCAAAGGATAAAAAAACTGACGCCTCCGGGGAGGGGCGTCAGTCCTGTATAATGCTAGCTTTGTGTTGTTACGCACCCGGAACAGGAGTTCCCGCCGGTGAAATGGAATCCGATTTCTCCGGCGCCTTGTCGATCAGCTCCATGAACTGGTCGAGTTTCGGCGTGATGATGATCTGGGTACGGCGGTTGCGGTTACGGCCTTCTTCGGAGTCGTTAGACGCAATCGGGTTGTACTCGCCACGGCCACCGGCAGTAAGGCGCTTGGGATCTACGCTGTATTGGGTCTGGAGCGCCTGCACCACGGAGGAAGCACGCAGGGCACTGAGGTCCCAGTTATTGCGTATGTTTTTCTGATTGATGGGCACGTTATCGGTGTTACCCTCGATCAGCACGTCGTACTCTTTGTAGTCTTTGATGATCTTGGCGATCTTGCTGAGGGTTTCGCCCGCGGCGGAGAGATCTCGTAGCTACCGGAGCGGTACAGCATCTTATCCGACAGGGAGATGTATACAACGCCTTTCAGCACCTGCACGTCCACATCGCTGAGCTCTTCGCGGCTGAGGGAGCGGGTCAGGTTGTTGGTGAGCACCATATTCAGAGAATCGCTCTTGTTCTTGGAATTCACCAGCTGCTGGATATAGCGGTTGGAAGCATTGATCTCGTCTACCAGCTTGGAGATATTCACATTACCCTGACTGGTGGAGTTGAGACATTTATTCAATGCGTCCTGCAGCGACCGGAGGCCGGCGCGCTGCTGCGCGATCTGCTCTTCCAGGCTGCGTACCCGGGTAGAAGAACCCGACATCTCACGTTGACAATCCTGATACTTGTCGTTCAATGCCTTGTAGTCGTTCTGTAATTCGCCGTACGTGCCCTGCAATGCGGCGAACTTCTGTTGCTGACGCAACTGCTGCCGAAGATGGCGATCGCAACGACCGCCGTAGATATGCCTATTATTTTCATACAAAAGGATTAAGACTCATACTGTTACAAAGGTTGTACCATATTCAAAATTCAACATATCAAACTAACAATCAATACAGAAGAAATGTTCTGTGAAAGTAATGTGACACGATGCCCCGGGATTTCGCGAAAAATCCCGGCCCGCGTATTGATGATGATATGGTAAACCCGACAGATGAAACTGAACGAAACGCTGATCAGAAAACTAGGACAACCCTATTTGCCATCCGCAATGGTGGAATCGACCTTCCGTGGATTGGACCTTTCCATCAAAACCAACGAACTGGGCAATGCCGTCCTTCTCTTTATCGGGAAGCGAAATGCGAACGGCGCTATAAAAGGTGAACGATACGCCCGCACGCTTAAATATGATCGAAGTGGAAAGGTGATTAAAGATCACTGGGAACTGAAGGGAAAAGCTACCTGATAAGGCTGTTGGGTTGGCACGCGATTCGCCCGCACAAATCATGGCGTTGCTTTTCGACATACCGCCCTCCTACCCATCCGGCTTTTATTACTACCCGGAATTCCTTACTATGGAAGAAGAGGCCGCATTACTGGAAGCCGCCCGCGCGGTGGAACTGGATGCCTTCTCTTATGAAGGTTACAAAGCCAAACGCCGCACGGCCAGCTTTGGCTACGACTTCCACTTCGACAGCGGGCAATTAACCAAAGGCCTCCCCATCCCCCGTCTTTCAACGGGCTCATCGCGAAAGCAGGTGGAATGACCGGCCTGCATCCAGACTTTAAGGAATTACTGGTCACCCATTACCCTGCTGGTTCGGTCATTAACTGGCACCGGGACGCCTCGCCGTTCAGGGTTATCGCTGGCGTCTCCTCCTGTCCGACTGCCAGTTCAAACTGCGCCAGTTTGACGCCCGCAAGCCAGTGCTCTCCTTCCCGGTTGAGCGGCGGTCGTTGTATGTCATGGAGGGCGAGGTACGCAGCGCCTGGCAGCACAGCATAGCCCCGGTCAGAGAAGACCGGTACTCCATTACGCTGAGAACTTTACATTAAATCCTGCTAATTATGGGCTAACAGGCGCCTAGTCTGCCCCTAAATACCTGCAACTCTCCTTCACGTCTGCCGGATATCGGTAGTATATTCCAGGATTAACCTGCCTATGTTCTACCTATATCCTACCCCTTTAAGGGTAGGATATAGGTAGAACATAGGTAAGATATAGGTAGGATATAGGTAGGATATATAGCAGATGCGACGCCGACAAGAGGTTGTTTAACAGGTGACTAACGGACGTTTAGCGGAGATTCCCGAGTACCGCAAAGGCTCTGTCCGGCTGATCGCAGAGGGCCGCATACCCTGACGATGGACATTCACTCCCGGTACTTCCTTACTGACAGCCTCGGCTACATGGTCGGGGAAGTCGCTCTACAGTTCCACTATAACTTTACTTTCCCGTAAGCGTCCCATTATCATGCCCGGATAACGGCCATGGGATCAAGGCTCCGCGATCAACGCAAACTGTAACCTTCTGGTATCCAGTACTAAAGTGTGCTGAAGTAGCAGCTTATTTCCGATCATGCCCCGATTCCCAGTTTTGTCATAAAAGCCACCTGGTTGGGATCTACGCCTTCCATAAAGGTGACGGCTCTCAGCGGAGGGCCTGCCCTCCCAGCCGGATGCTACCGCTGGCTGGAATGGTATTGGCAGTCAGCTGCCGGCCCCAGGAGTTGGCGGGGTACCGGGTTGCCTGAGCGCCGGGCTGAGCCATTTGCCGGGCCGTCACCCGGTTGGTCAGCAGTTCGAACATGCTGGAACCGGAATCGAAGAAAAGGAGTGTCGCTGCGCCGTTAACCTCGGCAGGGAGGAGAATCCTCTTCTGGGCGAAAATGAAGGAAGAGAGCTGCAGGCTATCCGGGGCGGAGGTGGTTAGGGTGATTTGCTGCTTCGGGTAATTGATGATGGCCACATGGCCGTCGATCAGGTCGGCGCCAAGAGTGCCGATTATCTCCAGGCTATCCTGCCAGTTGAGGATGGTTGAGTCGAATTGTTTGATAGTCAGGGTGCTGGCGCGAACAGGCGCTTCTCCTATCCTGAAGGTTATATCGCGCAGCAAGCCATCTGCTGCGGGTTGAGGTACCGCCTCCGGGTAACTTGAACGGATAGCATCGAGTTTGTTACGGTAAATGAAGGATTCGGGGCGCCGAGGTCGAATTGCATGTAAAAGGTACGGGGCAGCGGGGTAACGTGACGGGGATGAGCATCGCAGTATGTGGTTCCCATTGGGTGCTTACTGAATCGCCCTGCCAGCGGAAAGGGAAGGAGCTGTTTGCCGGGAACATGAAAGTTTGCGCGGTCAGCGTCTGAAAAGAGAGGATCACCAGGCCGGTCATCCATATCAGTTTTCGCATAATTCTTTTTCCGCAAACCTATCCATACTCTGCGTCGCCTCAGCCGACTTTCACCCGACATTGACCCGACATTTATTGTAAACCAGCGTGTTACAATGCCCTCACACGCCGGAGATTCCGGAGAATCAACACGGCGTTCACCCCATACAATATAAAGAAAGGCCAGAGGTAGTTCAGCAGAAAAGCCCTTTCGAACCAGTTTGCCACCACCAGGTTATACCCCAGCGTCAGCAACATGGTACCATTCAACACGATGACCCAGTTCACTTGTTGCATCACCACCCGCCTGGCGAAACGGGTATGCACGGGATGGGAGATCCCGGACTTCCGTAACAGGTAAGCCGGAAGCAGGAAATGAAACCATGGAATAACCAGGTAACTGAAACAGGACAGGCACATCATTTTCAGGAGGTGCTTTTCGTCCTCCGCATTTGGGCTTACCTGGTTATCGCTGCCGGCTTCCGTAAGTGTTTCGTAGCTGGTGCCAAGTGCTTCCGCCAAAGTTTTAAGCGTATAGGCCCGGGGATACTGTCTCCGCTTTCGATCCGTTGAATCGTGCGGACGGTGACGTTTGCCCGCTCCGCCAGTTGCTCCTGGTAAGGCCTTGTTGCTTGCGGGCTTCAAGTATTTTCTGAGAAATGTTCATGAATGGCGGAAAATTACAACCTTATACGGTATCCTGGTACAAACTAAGCGGTCTGTATTCGGCAAGCCATGCCCTGGGCGAACGACCCTTCACACTTTTAAACACCCTGTTGAAATTCGTGAGGCTATTGAACCCCGCCTTATACGCCGCTTCAGAAATTCCTTCCGGCCGCTCGGCATGGGTTAGGCATTTGCAGGCCTCGTTGATCCGCACCTCGTTCAGGAACGTAACAAAGCTGCGGCCCGTATGCTTTTGAAGTACCGGCAAAACGCCTGCGGCGTCATGAACGCGAGCGCGGCCGCTTCATCCAGGCTCACCTGCGTATGAAAACGCTGCATGATAAAACCAAGGACATTGCTCAACCGCATGCCTTCGCTTTCCGATAGATTGGCGGCATAGTCTGCCGGGCACAAAGCTTCCGTCTCCCGGATCACCGGCAGGTCCGTCAGCACATCCAGGAAACGTTGTAATGCATCCGGCCCCTCCGCCTGGTTTACGGCCTGCATATGTACTGGCAACGACTGCCACCTGTTGATGTCCGTCTTAAAGCCATGCTGCGCCGCCAGCAATGACGACTTCAGCTTTTTCATCTCCGGCAGGTTGAAAAGCCCGCCCATCTGGTGAATGTTGAAATAAAGGGAACAAGCCCTGATGGAAATGTCCGCCCGGCCCTGGAAATATTCCGGATTGCTTTTGAATAGGTGCGGCAGGTTGCTGCCGATGAGAAAGATATCGCCTGCTTTAAAGGTGTGCATATTATTGCCGGCCAGCAGCATCCCCTCTCCACGTTCCACGAGTGTGAGCTGGTACTCATCGTGCCGGTGGAGGTACGGGTAAAAATGCGGCTGCTCGATCTGCTCGGCGATTACACTTTTATGGTCTGGGTATAATATGGTAAATGGGAGGACTTTCATAACCGTAGGCGCATTCCTGAATATACGGTTTTTACCCCGAATCCCCTCCCCAAGGTTGCGCCTGGTTAAAATCCGGTCAAAAGAGATCAATATCCGTTTGGAGCTACAGCCTGTCGGGCGAGAAAGCCGACACGCTTATGGAAGGCGACTTTCCTTCCACCAATTCACTGACCAGCAGCCCGGTTGCCGGCCCAAGGCTCAGCCCCATCATTCCATGGCCCGTGGCCAGCACTACGTTCTGCAAGCGCCTGGAATGGCCGATATAAGGCAACCCGTCGGGCGAGGAAGGCCGGTATCCGTACCAAACCTCCTCCTGTGCCGGCATATCTACCCGCAGGCCCGGAAAATACCGCGGGATGGCGGATACGATCCCCTCCACCCGTTTCATATTTACCTTGTCGTTCATCCGCCCCAGTTCCATGGTGCCACCATAGCGGATTTGTCCGTTCATGGGCGTGATGGCGACCCTCGCTTCGCAGAGCAATGCCGGGATGCCGACGATCCCTTCCGGATCGGGCCGCATGAATGAATATCCTTTGCCCGGCATGAGCGATATGCGGATACCCAGCTTCGCCGCCACCGCCGGCGACCAGGAGCCTGCCGCCAAAACGAACTTATCCGCCATGAATCGCTTTCCACCCGCGGTGATCGCTTTTATTGCTCCGCCGGCAACTTCCGCCTCCGTCACTTCGTGGCGCGGGAGAATGCTGACCCCGCTGGCCAGGAGCTCCTGTTGCAGTGAAGACATGAGCAGCATGGGCGTGAGGTGACTGTCGCACCGGTAATGTACCGCGCCCAAAACGTCCAGTTCCAACTGTGGCTGCAAAGCCCTGCATTCGGCCGGGTTCAGCACCCCCATGTCCAGGCCGAGCTCAGCGGCCGCCTCAACGAGTTGTAGCTCATCCTCGGCAGCCTTCTCCGTTTTATAGAAAGCCAGGATGCCTTTATGCTGCAATCCGGCATCTATACCGGAACGCTCCGATAGTTCCGTATACAACTGCCGGCTCAACAGAGAAAGGTCCCGCAGGGGTACTGCAGATTGCCGGACATGCGAAATATTTGCGTTGCGCATGAACCGAAGCCCCACCCGATCAGCTGGCGGCTGAGAGATGGCCGCACATAAAACGGGCTCCGGCTGTCGAACATCCAGCGGATGCCCTGGCTCACCATGCCGGGAGACGCGAGCGGCACAAAGTGGCTGGGAACGATCATCCCGGCATTGCCGTAAGAACAATTGCCGGTGATGTCTCCTTTGTCTACGATGGTAACGCGGTGGCCGCCCTGCCGGAGATAGTACGCCGAACAGAGCCCGATGATGCCGCCGCCGATAATGACGATGTCTGCCATAAACCTTGATTATATAACCTGGAACCCGAAGGCGTAGGGGTCGTCGCCCTCGTCGATCCGTATGGTATTGTACCCGTAAACCCTGGCCCAGCCTTCTATGCTGGGAACGATGGCTGTTTGTCCCGCCAGTTCTGTTACTGCCTCTACCCTCCCGGTGAACTTGCTGCCGATGAAACTTTCATGAATGAATGGTTCACCTTGCCGCAGTTTCCCTTTGAGTGCCACTGGGCCATCCGTGCGGAGGTGCCGGTGCCGCAGGGCGATCGGTCGATGGCTTTGTCGCCATAGAAGACGGCATTGCGGCCGGAGGAAGCGGGGTCCAGCGGGGCGCCCGTCCATTGTATGTGGCTGCAACCGTTGATCGTAGCGTCTTGCGGGTGAATGAAAGTATAGGCCTCGTTGATGCGCTTGCGGATCACCTGGCTCCAGCCGATGAGTTGTGCGGCGGTATGATGTTCCAGTCCACGGAAGTTCTGCTGCGGATCAACAATCGCGTAAAAATTGCCGCCATAGGCTACATCAAAGGTCAGGGTACCGAGGTCGGGCATTCCACCTGCAGGTTTTCGGCGGCGAGGTAGGAAGGTACGTTGCGGAGTTTGACGGATTTCACCTTACTGCCTTCCTTGATATAGTCGATCAGGATGAGGCCTGCCGGCGCTTCCATCCTTACCATTCCCGGCGTTTTAGGCTTCAGCAACCCTTCCTCGATGGCGATGGTGATGGTGCCGATGGTACCGTGGCCGCACATGGGCAGGCAGCCGCTGGTTTCGATGAAGAGTACGGCCACATCGTTCGCGGGGTCGTGGGGCGGGTAAAGAATGCTGCCCGACATCATATCGTGGCCACGCGGTTCGAACATCAGGCCTGTCCGGATCCAGTCGAATTCCTGTAAGAAGTGCTGGCGTTTCTCGCTCATATTGCCGCCCCGGAGGTGCGGGCCGCCGCCGGCTACCAGCCGTACCGGGTTGCCGCAGGTATGGGCATCAACGCAGAAGAATGTTTTTGCGATCATGGTGTTTTGGGTTGATGAAAGATCAGCCCAGGGCGATGCTCAGGTAATCAGGCAGTACCGGCCGGGAAGCCAGGGCTTTATCGATCGTGGCCTGCACGGTTTCCCGTTCTTTGCCGGTGAGCGCCAGCCGGGGCGCGTACGTGCTCCGTGCAGATACCGGTGCTGACCGCGGCCAGTTTGATATATTGAACAAGCTTGGGTTGAATATCCAGTTCCAGCAGGGGCATGAACCAACGGTAGATCTTCAGCGCGGCATCGATATCGCCGGATTTAACGAGGCGGTAGATAGCGACCGTTTCCCTGGGAAGGCGTCCACGAGCCCTGCCACCCAGCCGCACGCGCCGAGCACGAGGCTTTCGAGGGCGAGGGATCAACGCCGGTGAGGATCTTATACCGGTCGCCGAAGCGGTTGATCATACGGGTGATATTCATCACATCCCGCGAGGATTCCTTAACTGCCTGGATATTCTTAAATGGCGCGAGCGCTTCGAACATTTCCAGGGTGATGAAGATCTTGTAATCCACCGGGTTGTTGTACAACATGATAGGCAAGCTGGTAGCGGCGGCTACGGCTTTGAAGAACGCGAGGGTTTCCGCGTTGTCCGCATAATAGCGCATAGGCGGCAGCAGCATGAGGGCATCGGCGCCCCAGGCTTCCGCATCGGCTGCCAGCGCGGTGGCGGCGGCGGTGGTTTGTTCCGCTACGTTGACGATGATGGGGAACCCTTTAGGCAGGTATTCCCTGGCGCTGAAGTAGAGTTGCTTTTTCTCTTCGTTGGAAAGGTGCTGGCTTCTCCCAGGAACCGCCAATGATGATGCCATCCACCCCGGCGTCCAGCTGGGCGGCGAGGTTGGTCCGCCACATGTCCAGTCTACCTGGTCGTTGGCGGTAAAGGGGTCAGCATGGCGGGAAGACGCCGTTCCAGTTAAAATCGGGCATAACGTGAGTTTAACTAAAGGTACCGGGCTTCCCCTGCAACCTTACCACGGAAATTAACGGGTAGTTGACGGATATTAACCGTAGCTTTAAACCGCATGCACTATTCCTGTGTTTTGATGCAGGATGGCGCACCGGCCAGCGCCAGCTCAACGTATTTACCTAGCTTCCCATTGTAAACCTTTAAAACAACCGGCATGCAACTACCTGAGAATTTCGGCACCTTATCGGAGACCCTGAACGAATTGAAGAAACTGGGCTATACCGTAGATTTCAATATTGGCCTGGAATGCCTGGTTTGCCCCAAAGATGAGATCGTCCTGCAACCGGAAGATTTCCAGATAGACAGGGTATACCGGTTCGAAGGTGCTTCCGACCCGGACGACCAATCCATCGTCTATGCTATATCATCTCCCAAATTCCACGTAAAGGGCGCGTTGATCAACGGATATGGCATCTTCGCCGATGAAACGCCTTCCCGGCTCGTGGAGAAACTCCGGACCCACGCTGCCATCCAGCATCCGAGGGGCAAATCTGTCGACGCTACCCCGCAGCGGAAAGAAGGACACCGGATCATTGAAGCGCCGCTGGTGGAGATAGATCTTCCGGAACTAATGAATATCATTAAACGGGAGCCTACCTGGCGTGATAGCGACCGCAACTCGCTGACCGTCTTCAAATCCGAAAAGATGCGGATCGTGCTCCTGGCCTGCATGCAAACGCGGAGCTAAAGCCCCACAAAGCCAACGGAATGATCAGCGTGCAGGTACTGGAAGGAAGCATCACCTTTGCTACGGATGAAAAAACGGTGCTCCTCAAAAAGGGCAAATGATCACTCTCCATGAAAACATCCAGCATAGCGTGAAGGCAAGGAAGAATCGTTCTTCCTGCTGACACTGGCGGTAAACAGCTGATCCGGTCATAACGAAAAAGGCCGCCTCGCGGCGGCCTCTATGAATTTGCGTATAGATACAATGGAATCTGATTAATGCCCCTGCTTACCAAAACACCGTGTACAACGCCGCCAAAATCCCGAGGATAATTACCGCGCCTATTTTGAACCCAGCAGTAGTCCTGAACATGGAACGGTCTATTTCTATAGGGAGTCCGCTTCCGATTTAGGTTGCATCAGGCTCATCACGATCATCACCGCCAACAGCAAACCGAAAGTTATTGACATCCGGTCGAGGAACGGGTAATCCGGGAAGGCTCCTCCCGTCCACTTCGGCAGGAATTTCAGGACCGTAGAAATGGGAATGGTCAACAATGCCCCGGCGAGTGCCGCAGAAGCCGTCGTTCGCTTCCAGAAGAAGCCCAGCAGGAATATCGCCAGCACGCCCGGCGAAATAAACCCAACATATTCCTGGATGAACTGATAAGCCTGATCAAGGGAGCGCAGTGCCGGGGTTACCAGCGCCGCTATACCCATGGAAATGATCACCGCCCACTTGCCGGCGCGCACCAGTTGCCGCTCGGAAGCATTTTTATGGAAGAATTTCTGGTAGATGTCCAGGAGAAAATCGTAGAGATACTATTGGCTTTCCCGGCCAGGGGCCACAATTGCAGCAGTCAATGCCGCGAACGCCACGCCCTTAAGACCCGGCGGCAGCAGGTTCATCAACGTGGGATAGGCATGGTCCGGCTTCACATGTCCCGCGGCATCCGTCATCTCCTGTTGAAACATGCCGTTCTTATGGAGCACGAACATCACGATCCCCGGCAGCACCGCAATCACCGGCACCAGGAGCTTCAGGAAAGCCGCAAAGAGAATTCCGCTGCGGGCGGTCTTCAGGTCCGCCCCAAAGCCCGCTGGGTAATGTATTGATTGCATCCCCAATACGCCAGGTTATTGATCCACATCCCGCCTACCAATACAGACAGCCCCGGCAGATCCTTGTAATACGGGTTGCTTTCATCGAATATCATGTGAAAATGCGACGGCGCCTCTTTGCGCAACACACCTAGTCCCTGCCAGATGTCGCCGCCATAACCGAACTTCTCGGACAGTAAAGACAATGCCAGGTAAGTGGTCACCAGTCCGCCCACGATCAGCACGAGCACCGGATCACATCCGTATACCCGATCACCTTCATCCCTCCGAGCGTAACGATCACGGCAAATACGCTCAATCCGGCGATACACCATTCGAAAGATAATGTCGAAATGGATGTGATAGCCAATGCGCCGAGGTAAATAATTGAAGTGAGGTTAACGAAAACATACACCAAAAGCCAGAATACCGCCATAACGGTACTGACTTTATCATTATACCGCTTCGCCAGGAACTGCGGCATGGTGTAGATCTTGTTCTTCAGATAGATTGGGATCAGCACCACCGCCACAATGATCAGCGTGGCGGCGGCCATCCACTCGTAGGTAGAAATGGCCAGTCCCAGGGCAAACCCTGAGCCGGACATACCGATGAAATGCTCTGCGGAGATGTTGGAGGCAATCAGGGAAGCCCCGATCGCCCACCATGTCAGCGAGCCCTCCGCCAGGAAGAAGTCTTTCGAACTGGCGGCAGCCGAACGTTTCTTGCGGTAGATATAATATCCGTATGCGGCAACAATAAAGAAATAGATAAAGAACACTACATAGTCGGCAAACTGTAGTTTATTCATACGCGTGGAAAGGGTTTGGATATTGCGGCAGGAATCAGAATTTTAATGTGGCGGGCAGGTATTTCGCCACAAGGTCTTCATAATAAGGCCGCAGCTGCTTCCAGTCCGGCGGAGTCGGATTTTTTGAGTACAGGTCGTATGGATTGAAGAGCTTCACCCAGCGGAGCATTTCGCGGTCATGATCATCCAGCAGATCCCCATAGGCGCCCTCACGGTGCCAGGCGTAGAAGGAATGGTACCGCAACATATAAAGCCCCTGCTCCGGCAGGTAGTCTTTCATCATCTGGTAAACATATTCATCGTGCCCCCATGACATATGCACATTCCTTAGGCCGCAGCCTTTCTCGTATACGCCTGTGGAAGACTGGAACCTTTCATCGGTAGCGTCCGGGTTGTTACGGAAGAACTCCGGGTACACCACTTTATCAGAATATGCACAGCCGACCGGGAAGGTATCACCCACCACGGCCCATTGCGGCTCGCCGAAGAGGCAGAGCACCTTGCCCATGTCGTGCATGAGGCCCACGAGCACCATCCAGTCGGGGTGACCATCGGCCCGGATAGCCTCAGACGTCTGCAACAGGTGCTGGAACTGGTCGAGGTCGGTATCCGGATCGGAATCGTCCACCAGTTGATTGAGGAAGTCGAACGCCTGCCAGACGGGCATTTCTTTTTATTGAATTGCAGGTAGTTTGCCCTTTTCTCCTGGACGAAGTCGTAGGTCTGGTAAGTATGATTGAGGCGGTAGAACTCCCGGACGGTGTCCCGCTCCGGTGTATCATAGTTACGGTATTGATCAGTGGTCTTGTCTTTGGCGATGCTGTCCGGGTCCGGGTACCGGTTAAGGACGGCGTCTTCCCATTCGTCGAGGCTGTTCAGCGGATTGATTTCATTGGGTTTGAAAGAATGCTGGGTACCCATGGCAATATTTTTTGTAGTTTGAGTGAGGTGGAATCTGGTCTATAATTTCGGCTATTTTGAAGATATTGGCTACGTTTCCCCTTTCTTTATTTACGAAACCGGTTTCGTTAAAAATGCCGCAGATCACCATAAAAGCCCTGGCACGGGAGCTCGGCCTCCGTATCAACGATCTCCAAAGCGTTGCGTGACAGCCATGAGATCAGCGAAGCTACTAAGCGGCGGGTGCTGGAAATGGCCGAGCGGCTGGATTATACACCCAACCCATACGCCAGCAGCCTCCGGGGCAGAAAGAGCCGGAACATCGGCATCGTGATCCCGGAAGTGGCAGACAGCTTCTTTTCCTGGCGATCAATGGCATTGCATCCGTGGCGAAGGAAAAAGGGTACCATTCCATAATTTGCCTGACGCATGAAGATTATAAAGACGAGCAGGATATCCTCAAAGCGTTCCACAGCGGCCGGGTAGACGGGGTACTAATGTCCGTTTCCGGCACTACCGAGTCCGGGGAGCATATCCGAGGGCTGATGGAACAGGGAGTGCCGGTAGTGCTCTTCGACCGCGTACTGCAGGACGTGCCGGCGCCTAAAGTGGTAACGGACGACAACGCCAGCGCCAGCAAAGCGACACAACTGCTGTTGGCCAATGGCTGCCGGCGGGTAGCTTTCCGGCCTTTCCCCGGCTATCGATAAGCGCCGACCGTCTGGCGGGGTATGAAAGCGCGCTGAGGGAAAACGGCATTCGTCCATTGGCAAAGGATATCATTTCATGTAACGCCGACCAGCGACAGAATCTCCTGGCCATCAAGCGGCTCCTGCGCCGGAAGGATCGTCCGGATGGTATCGTAGCGGCCGTGGAAAAATTGGCGCCCCTGGTTTACCAGGCCTGTCATGAATTGTCTTTGCGGATACCGCAGGATGTGAAAGTGATTTGCTTCTCCAACCTTGAGATCGCGGGTATGCTGCAACCAGCACTGTCCACGGTGACTCAGCCGGCATACGAGATGGGCGCGAAGGCGGCGGGATTACTGATGAGGCTGATGGCAGGGAAGCGTACAGAAATGGAAGTAATAGTGGCTGCATACATAGCGGAGCGGGCGTCTACGAAGGGACACCAGACTAAGCGTAAATAACAGACAAACAGATCCTAATAAGTACATGATGACAAAGATTAGAATCGGCAATGATGGAATTTTCGCATGATGATACCGGCAATACCAAAGGTTACACATTAAGTTCCCACCAGTATCCGGAATTCAGTTTATCCGGTGCTAATTCCGTACTTTCATGCTGTTACAAATTTGCCCCTACGTGGAAAGACCTTATCATCCGGAAGAAGCCAATATTCTGAAAAGAGGCGTATCACCTCAATTCGAAAAAGACGGTGCCAGCGACACTTCCGCATTCATCATTCCATTTTTGCTAGTCCCGCTGTACGGCGTCCTGGGCTATTATATACATCTGTTCCTGCCACTTTACTGGGCAGTGATTATACCGCTGATACTTTTCACTTTCCTATTTTTCGCCTGGCATTACTTCAATCAGGTGTTAATAACACATCGCTACGGACACGCTGTAGTTACCAGCATAGTGCCGAAAAATATTCAGATTACTTGCAGCGGGAATAACTATACAGTAACAGTGACTGATGTCAATGGCGGTCCTGTCAGCTGGACGGGTCCGACAGCTATTTTACTATACAAAGATGGAGAAACTGCATTCAGGAAATCGCTGGCCAATTATGCATTTCAGGAAGCTGGTGAAACGAAATACCGCGATGTGCCGCTCACTTTTATATTACTCGATAAGGCTCCGGCCCGCAGGTGGATACAGTTTGCAGTAGAAAAATCGACTGCCCGGTATTGGCTGAAGGAATGGTCGCTGGGGATTATCTGCGGACCGAATACGAACTGGTCAGCAGCAGTAAGACAGGTGAATTGCTTTTTATTCGGCCCAAAGGGTCAATAATGACGACGGGGCTTGCCGTCACATTCAGGGATTCCGACATCCGGTATATTATGCCGGGGAAGGCTGAAACCCACGGTACCAGCAGCTCCCCGGTTCAATCTATTGAGGCATACCGAATCTTTCATCGAACGCCTTCTTAGCCCTGACAATATCATTCGGAATAGCCTGGATCGCTGTATTTATTCTGTTGACAGTAGACTCAATCTGTGGATCAGCTGCGTCACTCCCAGTGAGTTGTATTTTGCGTAGTTCGATCAGCCTATTATAAGTTTGAACAAGATACTTATAGCTCTCAATCCTTTCTCCACTGCGTTTTTCAACCCGGTTTCATGTTCAATGGGGAGTATCTTCGCTACATCTGCAAGGGAACTGTCAAGCTGCTCCTCCCATTTTCTGCTAATAGCTTCTGCTTTATCATAATTGCGGACGGCCAAGGCTTCATTCATCCTGTCAATGTACAGCCCGTTACCATTCAGGGTAGCCATTAATTCGTTACCGTATTTAATGGGATCGGGTTTGGCCTTTGTGGCACATCCGAAAAAAAAGGACAGCACAGCAGAACGCCAGCATCATAGGTAGTGTTTTCATAGGAATAGCGGTTTTATACTAATTGGCGTAAATGTAGCATCTATTTCCGGAAATTTAATATGGAATTGATTTTCTGTCGTCCTTTGCCCCCATCCCCTGTATTTGATGTACTTTTGCCAGATGAATCCATCTTCTTTCTCCATCTCAGATGCCCTGTCGCATTTGCAAATCAAGGCATTGAACGAGATGCAGCAGGCATCACTGGAAATAAACAGCAAAACCGACGCCGTGGTATTGCTCGCAGACACTGGTTCCGGGAAAACCCTGGCCTTCCTGTTGCCAGTAGCACAATTGCTGAAAGAAAACACAAACGTAAGCCAGGCAATGATCATCGTACCATCCCGGGAGTTGGCGTTGCAGATAGAACAGGTTTTCAAGAAAATGAAAACAGGCTTCAAGATCACCTGTTGCTATGGCGGGCATTTACGGAAACCGAGGAAAACAACCTGAAACAGGCGCCAGCTCTCATCGTTGGTACACCGGGCAGGCTGGCCGACCACATCCGCAGGGGCAATATCAATACCAGTCATTTCGAAACATTAGTGCTGGACGAATTCGACAAGTCGCTCGAAGAAGGCTTTGAAGAGGAGATGGCTTTTATCATAGGATCTCTTCCTGCTTTGAAAAAAAGAATACTCACCTCAGCAACCGAGGCCCTGGAAATACCACCATTTGTAGGCATGGAACAACCGACGGAGATTAACTTCCTGAAAGGTGAAAAGTCACCAGCATTAGCGGTTCAAATGGTGTCAAGCGATGACGAAGACAAATCAGCAACCTTATTCAGGCTGATCTGTGCGTTGGGCAACCGCTCCACCATCATATTCTGCAATCAGCGTGAATTCGTGGAAGAGGTAAGTGCATTTCTGAAGAATGAAGGCATCCCTAATGTGTATTATCATGGCGCGCTGGAACAGCAGGAAAGGGATGTTGCATTATGCAAGTTCAGGAATGGCACTTCCAATATCCTTGTGACTACAGACCTGGCGGCCCGTGGACTGGACATTCCCAACATCCGCTACGTTATTCATTATCAACTCCCCATACCAGTGAAACCTTCACACACCGCAATGGTCGCACCGCGCGTATGGATGCCAGCGGAACTGCGATCCTGATATTAGCTCCACATGAGAGAGTGCCGGCTTTCATTACGCCGGAGCCGGAAGTTATTAAATTACCGGCGACAGCGGTATTACCGCAAAAGCCAGATTGGACTACCCTGTTTATCGCCGCCGGGAAAAAGATAAAGTTAACAAAGTGGATATTGTCGGTTTCCTGTCGCATAAAGGGAAACTGAAAAAGAAGATATCGGTATCATCGAGGTGAAGGACTTCTTTTCATTCGTTGCGGTGCGCAAATCCAAAGCGGGCCCTACGCTGCAATTGATTCAATCGGAACGCATCAAGAACAAGAAAGTAAAAATTCAAATTGCGAAGTGAGTATATAAAGAGATGTGTAGATAATGGCGTATTCATTTAATATCCCATCCGATGAGAATAGCGATTTGCGGCACCCATTTCGTTGGAAAAACGACACTTGCAGAAGAACTCCAGGAGTCCCTGCCTGGTTATGAATTAGTGATAGAGCCTTATTATGAGCTGGAAGCATCAGGTAGTCAATTCGCGGATATACCCGGAATTGATGACTTTATAACGCAGTTCAATCATTCGGTCAAACGTTTTACCCAAACCGGAGACGACGTAATTTTTGACAGATGCCCGGTAGATATCCTGGCATACATTCACACACTTGATCCTCATCGCGACATACAATCGCTTTTTCAAACAGCCCAAAGAATAATGGATGAAATCGACCTACTCATCTTTGTTCCGATTGACAAACCAGATTTTATCCTGCGGGAAGAAGCCCATCTTGGAGAATTAAGGTCTTTGGTCGACGAAATCCTTCATGATTGGGTATGGGATTTCAATGTTAAAACAATTAAAGTGAGAGGAGATGTGAAGAATCGATTAAAATTAATACTGGAAGCAATCGGACTCGACTAAATACTCGACTAAAAACAGAAAACCCGCGCCAAGCGCGGGTCTCTGAATAATCGTGCGGGCTGGGAGGGACAATTATCGAACCTGGCAATGTAACAAGTTATCGTGCCAATTGATTCTTCCCAAGTATCTTCAACATCCTGGCATGTTCCATCAGCGCACCCCAGAAAGTGCGCTTTACGTGATACGGCAATCCGAATGCGGCCGCGGTTTCCTTTACGATCGGCGACAATTTCCTATAGTGGATATGACAGATATTTGTGAACAGATGATGTTCGATCTGAAAGTTAAGCCCTCCAATGCACCAGGTCAAAAAACGGCTTCGCGGGGCGAAATTAGTGGAAGTAGCCAACTCATGAATGGCCCAGCTGTCTTTTATGCAACGCTTGCCGTTTTCCAACACCGGCTCTGGGAATGTAGCATGCGGCATAATATGGGAAGGCTGGAAGATACAGGCCAGCATAAGGCCGGCTGTAAAATGCATGACAATGAACCCCGCCACCACTAAGTACCATGGCTGGCCGGAGAACAGGATTGGCAATACCATCACATAGCCATAGTAGAACATTTTGTACCATGTAAGATGAAAAATGGCTTTCTTTAACGAAATCTTGTGTTTAATCAGCAGGTTGCGCCGTTTGTAACGGATCACCTGCAGGTAGTCTTTCGCCGTCATCCAGAACAAGGTCATGCACATATAGAAAAACCAGGCATACAGGTACTGATAACGGTGAAACCAATACCATTGCTGCCTGGGCGATAGCCGAAGGAACACGACACTGTCGATATCTTCATCAAGGCCGTTTATATTGGTGTAGGTATGGTGGAGCAAATTATGTTGAATCTTCCAATTCACGCTGTACCCACCAATTAATTCCATCATATGTCCCAGAAATACATTAACTTTCCTGTTAGGGGAATACGCTCCATGGTTGGCATCATGCATTACACAGGTGCCGATCCCTACGATACCGCATCCCATCACAAACCAGCATAGCCAGAATAGCATCACATGACTCGCCCCGATATTACTGATTATTAATACCCATGGTATAAAGTACGCCATAATCATTAAAATTGTTTTTATCCACATCCCCTGTTGGCATATGGGGAGGTACCTGAAACGCTAAAGTACTCCTGCACACGCGCTGTAACGGTATCAATAAAACTAGCATCCCCTTTAGAGGCAAACTTAACAATATTCAACTTCGTGATTTTCATTATATATTAGTTTAAACAAGCCATGAATGGCTATGGGAGCACCGGGGAAACATCTTGCATAAAGATCGGCTATTTTTCGCGGCAATGGCATCATTTATTCTGTAAAAACAACCATTACCTCCACGGTGTCCCTTTTTGTGGAACGGCTTTTGGAATATTAACATAACTTGTGCCGTTCGTACGGCTGCTTCCAGAACATCTTTATTCCGGTCAAATTAAAACACATTTCTCGATGATTACCAGAGAGCCCCACCACATCATTGCCATCGGTGCTTCCGCAGGGGCATGGATGAGATCAATACATTTTTTGATAATACACCGTTGGATGGGGTGGCCTATGTAATCGTCCAACATTTGTCGCCGGATTTCAAAAGCAGGATGGTCGAACTGCTTTCCAGGCACAGTAAGCTTTTAGTACAGGAAGCCGAAAATTCGATGGAGGTAATGCCCAATCATGTTTACCTGATTCCGAATGACAAGTTCATGACCATTCGCAATTCACGGCTTTACCTGACGGCCAAGGAAAATGAGAAAGCGCCGCATCTCACGATCAATACATTCTTCGGTTCATTGGCCGTGAGCCATGGCCCTAAAGCGATTGCGGTTGTTTTATCGGGCCTCGGGGCCGATGGGTCGGAAGGATTATTGCTGTTAAGCACGAAGGCGGTTTGGTGATTGCCAGGGACCCCGCCACCTCAAAATTCCCCGGAATGCCGTCGGCCGCCATTGCTACGGAAGCGGTTGATTATATATTAGAGCCCTCCGCCATGCCCGAAGTGATCGAAAACTACGTGCTGCATCAACGGGAAGAAGAGGCCGGAATCCGGGAAAATGAAAATATGATCGTCACCATTGTCGATTTCATAAAAGAACGGCTGCCGCTCGACTTTTCAGACTACAAGCTCAACACCCTGCTCCGGCGCACCAAACGCAGAGCCGCATCCGCCAATCTGAACTCACTCGAAGATTACTATAACTTCCTGCGCGCCAACCCTCCGGAGGTATCAGCCCTGGCAAAAGACTTCCTGATCAGCGTAACCGCCTTTTTCAGGGACCGGGAAGCGTTTGACATCATCGGGAACAGCATCCTGCCCGACCTCCTGGCAAAATTGGAGCCGGGCGAAGAACTAAAATTATGGATCGCGGGATGCGCCACCGGCGAAGAAGTATATTCCTGGCGATCCTGGTCAAGAAAAACTGACCGGGCCCTATAAAGATGTGCCGGTAAAGATCTTTGCGACGGATCTGGACAGTGCGGCCTTATTATATGCCGGCAAAGGATTGTATCACAGGGATAGTGTAAAAGATATCCCGGCTGAAATACTCCACCAGTATTTTATTAAAGAGCAGGAAAACTACAGGATCATTCCCGCTATCCGCCAAATGGTCATATTCGCCCAGCACGATCTGGCCAGGAATCCTCCCTATTGCAACATGCACTTCATCAGTTGCAGGAACCTGCTGATCTATATGACACCCCTCCTGCAGAAGAAAGTGTTCTCCATGCTGCTTTTTGGCCTGAAGTTCAACGGCTACCTCTTCCTGGGCGCCAGCGAAACTCCCGCATCCATTATCGACAACCTGGAAGTGATCAGCAAAAATGGAGACTGTATAAAAACATCAGCAAAAAGCGGATCATCAACTTCGATGCGTTTTCGCTCCCCGAATCGCAAAGCACCTTTGCGCCCGCTCATACCGGGACAATACAGGCAGAAACAGGGGAAACGATATGGCGGAAAGCGTGAACGAGGTGCTGGCTGGGGAACTGAATTGCCTGGCCATTAGCATCAATGAAAACTACCAGGTAATCAAATCATACGGAGATACTTCCCGGTACCTGCTGCAACAAAACTTCAATACGAATCTGCTGGAGCTGTTTCCATCTCAACTCGCCCTGGCTTTCAATACCCTGATAAGCCAGGTGTCTGCAACGCAACAGCAAGCCGGCGTCAGCCGTATTCCCCCAAACAAACGGAACCGCTATCACGGTCAATCTCACCATCAGCCCGATACCGCGCAAGCCGGTATGCCGGCCACATTCCTGGTCATACTGAAAGAAGATACCGGGCCAGGTACCAATGCTCCTGCTTACGAGGCATTCGACGAACGTACCTACAACATCAAATACGTTTCCAGCCTCGAACAGGAATTGAAAGCAGTGAAAGAGGAACTTTCCGCCGCTTATGAGAGAATAGACGCATATAATGAGAATATGCAATCCTTCCACGAAGAACTGATTTCGTCTAACGAGGAAATGCAAAGCACCAATGAGGAAATGCAGTCCGTCAACGAAGAGCTGCATACGATTAACGCAGACTACCAATTGAAGAATAAACAGTTGCTGGAAATAAACGACGACCTGAACAATTATTTCAGTAGCAATATCAACGGCCAGATTTTTCTTGACGAGCAATTGCGCGTAATGAAATTCTCGCCCGCAACCGTAAAACTGATCAATCTGCAGGAAACGGACATCGGGCGGCCGATCGGCCATATTTCGACCAATATTAAAACGGATAGCCTGGTAAAAGACGTGAAAAGCGTTCAACAAGACGGGGTGGAAATTACGCGGGAAATAGAGACCAGCGATGGCCATTGGTACCAAATGGTGATCGTGCCATATATCCAGCAGGCGGAAAACAGGCGAAAGGGAGTGGTCGTTTCCTATAATGATATTTCCGCACTAAAACATGCAAAGATCGAGCTGGATGAAAAAACGAAAGCCTGTTGCGGATCAATGCCGACCTGGACCACTTCATCCATATGGCTTCCCATGATCTCCTCGATCCCCTGAGCAGCATAGAAACCAGTATTGCCCTGATGAACCTGGTAGATAACAGCAACACCGAACTGACCCAGTTTTTGTCCATCATCAATTCTTCCATAAAAAAATTCAGGATGCTGATCAACAACATTGCCGCTATCGCCAAACTGGAAAACAACATGACGGATATGGAAGCGGTAGACATCGGGGAAGTGCTTAGCAATATCGAGTGGAGCCTTGAGAAAAGATAAAGGCGTCCAATGCCATTATCACAACGCGCCTGGAAGTGAAATCGGTTTACTTTTCGCCCAAAAATATCCGGAGCATATTATACAACCTGATTTCTAATGCGATGAAATTCGCCAGCCGCGAACAACCAAGGGTGCACATCCATACCCGCCAGGAAGGGAAATATATTGTATTGAGCGTTGAAGACAACGGGATCGGTATCTCACCAGACGGTATACGGAAATTATTCACTATTTACGGGCGGTTGAACATGCAGGTGGAAGGCCATGGCGTAGGCTTGTACCGGCCAACAAGATCATACACGCCGCGGGAGGAAACCTGCGGGTGGAAAGTACGCCCGGAATGGGCAGCAAATTCAGCATCTACCTGAAAAGTATGTAATGATTATATACATAGTCTACAGCCCCCACCCCGGCTTATGTAAGGTATTTTTAAATACGTTGCAGGTCGCTTAATTAGCCTACCTTTTCCCCTGATGCAACAATTTGATGCGGTCATCCTTACATTGGTTGTTTTAGTTGCTTTGTCCGTTCTTGAGGGAAGGTAAAATTTCCATTCCCTATCCTTTTGGTGATGACCGGTGCATTGTTCGGTTTGATACCTCAATTCCCCATCCTCATCCTGGACCCGGACGTGGTTTTCCTCCTCTTCCTCCCGCCTTTGCTGTTCGATGCGGCTTCCCGAACGTCGTGGCACGACTTCAGGAAAGACATGCTGCCCATCTCCACGCTGGCCATCGCGCTGGTTTTTTCACGACGATTACCGTGGCGCTAACGGCTTACTATTTTATTCCGGGGTTCAGCTGGCCCTTAGCGTTCGTACTGGGCGCCATCGTATCCCCGCCCGATGCAGTGGCTGCTACCGGAATTACCAAAGGGCTGGGGCTTAATAAAGAGTGGTGACCATCATTGAAGGCGAGAGCCTGGTCAATGATGCGAGCGCCCTTATTGGCTACCGTTTTGCATTGATAGCTGTGAACACCGGTACTTTCGCGCTCTGGCAGGCCGGCCTGCAGTTCTCCATACTTGTTTGCGGAGGAATTTTGTGCGGTGTCGCTACCGGTTACATTTTTGTGTGGATGCACAAAAGATCACCCACAACTCCATCACGAGCACCAGTCTTACCTTGCTGACGCCTTTCATTTCCTACATCCTGGCAGAAAGGCTGCATGTGTCTGGGGTGCTGGCAGTGGTATGTACCGGTTTATTCATCGCGTGGCGTTCGCCGAAGATATTTTCTTACCAGACAAGGATGCGGTCGAGATCCGTTTGGGATACTTTGATTTATTTACTGAATGGATTTATATTTTTATTGATCGGCCAACAATTGCCGGATGCACTAAAGGAACTGGGGAAGTATCCGCTGCTGATGCTGCTGGCTTATGGGCTTTTGGTTAGCCTGGTGGTAATTATCGTTCGCGTGGCATGGGTTTTCGCTACGGCATATTCGCACAAATTGTTCTGGGGCGACGCCAAAACCGCCGGCTCGCAGGAGATGCAGGATGAAATGAAGACGACATGGAGAAACGTATTGATTGTGGGATGGACGGGCACCAGGGGCATCGTATCCATGGCCACCGCGCTGGCTTTGCCGTTGACATTGAACAGCGGCGCGCCCTTTCCTCACCGCGCCTTGATCCTGTTCCTGACATTCGTGGTTATTTTTGTTACGTTGGTCATCCAGGGCATGTCTCTTCCGCTCATGATACGGATACTGGCCCTAAAGCCCAACTTACAGGCCGAAAAAGAAGAATTGGAGTTGCAATTGCTCGTGTTGCAAAACACACTGCATTTTATAGAGCATGAAATTCCGGTCCCCATGGAAGACGATGTTAAGCGACAGATCAAGGCTTCGTACGAAGCTGCGCTCGTTCAACTGCAACAAAAAAAAAACCGACCGAAATCTGCAGCCCGCATACCTGGATGAAGTTCCCTGGCTGGCGGTGCCCATAGCACCCATACTGATGGCACAACTGGAAATCAGCAAGTTCCGGCGTGAATTACTGATCAAGCTTCATAAAGACAGCCGATATAATTACCAATCCATCAGAAAACTGGAGCAGCAACTTGACCGGGACGATCTTATGCTCAATCATGTTCTCAAGAGAGAAGATGAATAATAATCAAATACACAAAAGCCTTTCCTGGCTGAGGTCTTGAGATCATCTTTAAATCATAGATTAAGCACTGTTCATTATAACTGTCAGCCCTCACCACGGGCTGAATTATAAAGTTAAGGATCAAGTTGAAAAGTTGGGGAAGTATTAAAAGTCGTTGTTTTACATGCTATATTGAAAGATTTCCGTGGACCAGACTTATAAACAACTCATCGAACTTCTACTGCCGGCCGGCATACTCGAATATTTTGACCTGATCAAAACTACTCAATCGCCCAATGGGCTTCATATTTATCTGGAAGAACGCAACGAGGCCCCAGAGGAATACAAAGATGTCAAACTGCATTCTAAGGGCCTGCTTGACGAGATCAGGGTGCAGGATTTTCCTATCCGGGGCCAAAAGGTGACCCTTGTCATCAAACGGCGGCGCTGGGAGATTGTAGAAACTGGTCAAATCATCAGTAGAGACTGGAATCTGGTCGCCGACGGAACTCGAATTACCCAAGAGTTCGGTCTTTTTTAAAGAAGGCATTTAGATAACAGTCCCATTAGCCCGGTCCAGCTGGGACAGCTTTTCCACGTTGACGGTAAACAGCTCCAACAACAATACAAGCACCATCTTAGCGACTTTCCTGTTTGGGAACAGAAGGAACATGCTGAGCACTGGATGCTATTTGAGCAGAATATCAGCCCTTATTTGAGCATTGATGAGACAGCCTTCTCCAGCGGAGAGTTGTATACGATTGTGACCAATAAGCTGGCTAAAGGTCGCAAAGGTTCTATCGTAGCGATGATAAAGGGGACTCAGGCTGATTACCTGGTAGATATCTTGAAGAAGATACCTAAACGCGTCCGTAATACTGTGCAGGAGGTGACGCTGGATATGTCCGGCAGTTTGAATCTGGCCGTCAAAAGATGTTTCCCTAACGCCCATCGTGTAACCGATCGTTTCCATGTGCAGCAACTGGCGTTTGATGCTGTACAGGAGACCCGGATCCATTACCGGTGGGAAGCACTCGAGCAGGAGAACCTGGCCTACGAGCAGGCTCGTAAACTACAACAGGCTTACCATCCAGAGGTTTTGCCTAATGGGGACACACTTAAACAGTTGCTGGCTCGCAGCCGGTATTTGCTTTTCAAACACCATCGGCTCTGGACCAGAGAGCAACAACAGAGAGGCGAACTTCTTTTTAGCCGCTACCCCGTTATTCAAAAGGCGTATCAGTTGTCTTTGCGGCTGGGAGAGGTCTACCGGGTGTCTACCTGTAAAGAGCAGGCATTTAAGAAGCTGGCTTTATGGTATAATGACGTGGAAGAAGCGGGACTTGCGTCCTTCAGAACCCTTGCCAGGACGATAAAGAACCATTATCTGGGCATACTTAACTTCTTCAATAATAGAGCAACCAATGCGGCCGCTGAATCATTCAATGCGAAGGTCAAAGCGTTTAGGAATAGCATGAGAGGGGTGAGAGATATTCAATTCTTCCTATTCAGGCTGGCGAAGTTGTATGCCTAAACTTAGAATCCCCAGGAATTTGACTTGATCCAGCAATCTGACTCGACTAAATACTCGACTAAAAACAGAAAACCCGCGCTAAGCGCGGGTCTCTTCTAAATCGAGCGGACCGGACGGGACTCGAACCCGCGACCTCCGCCGTGACAGGGCGGCATTCTAACCGACTGAACTACCGATCCTTCCCTACAAAAAGCCCGTAGGCTGTTCCGTTTTGGGATTGCAAAGATAAGAACAAAATTCCCACAATCGCAAATCTTTTACTGAATTTTTTTTCGGCAGGAATTGGGTAAATTCATTCACGCTCAATCCGTGACATATGAAAAACCTCCTCCCCATAACCCTCCTCTTCTCATTCGCCGCCTGCAACCAGGCTGCCCAAACCAACGCTTCCGACACATCCATCGTAGAAGACGTCAAAGAACTAGTACCCGTGGCGCCGCCCCCGCCCGTAGATCTCACCACCGCACAGATCCAGGCGCAGGACTCCATCTTCGACGACGGCTCCATCCCCACCTCCTGGGAAAATGCCGGATTCAATGACCCCGCCGATTTTAAACGCTTCCTCGCACGGTTTAAATCCTGGGTCCAGAACGACCAGCCAGACAGCATCGCCGCCGTGATCCGCTTCCCCCTACGCCTTTATCCTTCCGCAGCCGACTTCAAATCTCAATATCACCAGGTGTTTGACGCATCGCTCAAATCCGCCGTCGACTCCTCCGCCTCGACCGCATATTTCGTAATTCCCAGGGCGCCATGATCGCTGACGGACGCATCTGGTTCGCTCCTCTCCCGGAAGGATACCGCATCATCGCCATTAACCCACAATAACAATGACGAAGGAAGAAGCCCTGCGCCTAATCAAACTTCCCCGGACAACTGGATTTCGTTACCCAACCATGGAACCTCCCGCCCCTCGATGGCATCCTCATGGCAAATGCACTCCATTTCGTCAAAGACCAATCAGCATTCATTCTTCGCGCCATGACACGAATGCAGCCTGCAGGATGCTTCCTGTTCGTAGAATACGATACCGGCACGCCCAACCCTTGGGTCCCCTACCCCCTCAGCTTCCGCTCAATGCAAACACGCTTCAGGCAACTCAACATCAACCCTCCGCAACTCATACACACCATGCCTTCCCGTTTCGGCGTGGCTCAACTCTACTCCGCCTGGACAACCCTATGAAGATATATCCCTGATTCCATTGATATTTATCTATGGCTGTTTTCCGATATTTGCACTACATGCCGATACTCCGATACATATGGGCGCCCCTGCTGATGGCCTGCCTTGCCTGCCATCAACCCCGGAAACGCACCGCGCATTTTATCACTGGAAGCAACGCTACGACCCAAATCCCGCAGAATTCAATGCAATGCGAACGTTAGGCGTTACCCGGCTGTATATAAAATGCTTCGATATCGACCAGCAGGCAGGGAACGCCGTCCCGGTCGCAATTGCCGACCTCCGGGCCCCACTGCCCGACAGCGCCCTCATCATTCCAGTCGTCTTCATCATGAACGAAGTCTGGCAACGGAAAGACAGCGGCTGGACGAATGATATTGCCCGCCGGACCGCCACGCTACTCGAACAGGTATGCCGGAACATAGCGCCCGAGCGTATCCCGGAAATCCAGCTCGACTGCGACTGGACACGCACCTCCCGCGATGCCTACTTCGACTTTCTCCGTGCCCTCCGCAAAGAACCCTTCTTTCAAAAGCGCCAATTATCCGCCACTATCCGCCTGCACCAGGTGAAGTACGCAGGCGGCAGCGGGTGCCGCCCGCCGACAAAGGGCTCCTCATGTGCTACAATATGGGCGACCTGCGCAAACCCGGCGATCATAACTCCATCATCGACCTCAAAACTTTACGCGCATATACCGGCAACGACCGTATCATTAAATACCCGCTGCCGCTGGATTTCGCTTTGCCGCTTTTTGAATGGGACGTGCTATTCCGAAAGGGCCAATACGCCGGCCTCACGCGGAACATGCCGCTAGAGGAAGGGGCGATCTTCCGCAAGTCGGGCAACTTTACCTGGACGGTCGTGAAAGACACCGCCATCGATAACGTGAGGCTGCACCCGGGAGATCTCATCCGGCATGAGGATAGCCCGGCCGATGTATTGAAAAAGCCGCCGGACAACTGTCGGAGCAGCGGCAGCCCGGAGCGCCCGTTATTATCTTTTATCATCTCGAACCTGGTATACTTAAAAATATGACCTGCATGAACTGGAAACGATTTACCGTCTATTCGGGTAGCGCACTGGCCATGACGCTGGCAGGCGCCGCCTATGTGTGGTCCTGCGGTCCGGAGCCCGACCCCTACGATTACTACACCTCGATGTTCAACCCCAACCTGCCGGACAAGCCCGGCTTTGAGCCATTCTATTACACCGCGCTCAACGATTATTATGCCGCAGAAATACCGGAACAGACATTGAACCTGCAGGAATGGGGGCCTTCTTCGAAGGGAAAGTGTCGAAAGAAGACCTGACCGAATTCATCTACACTTACTCCCGGCCGCAGATGTCGGCGTTGTACAATCATATCGAAAAAGATCAACCGCTTCAGCTGCCCGACAGCGTGCAGAAAAACGGGTTGACGAAATATTTCCTGCAAACGAAAGACCGGGAAACGCTGGGGTATTTTATGTATGCGAAACAATGCGAACCCCACACCGCCGGCGATGCATGGGAAACGCCTAAACGCGACTCCGTCACTATGCTACGCCTTGCCAAAAACGGGATGCAGCTCTATCGTGCGGCCCAAAACCGCAGATCCGCGAGCGGTATGCGTTCCAGTCGGTGAGAATGTCGCACTACGCGAACAACTACAGCCAGGCGTTGCAATATTATGATTCACTGGCAGCCCCTGAAAAGCGAATCGCTGATCCATTTTCGTACACTGGCATTGAAAGCGGGTGCGTTGATGCGAACAGGGAGGAAAGCGCAAAGCGCCTATCTCTTTTCTCAGATATTCGATAAAGTGCCCAGCCAGCGAAAGCTCGCTTTCCTGAATATGAAATGGACAGGCGTTTATGAAAACAGCGTACTGCAGCTCTGCAAATCCCCATATGAGAAGGCTACGGTCACCGCCATCTACGCCATGCGCGAGTCCGGCTACCACCCGCAGGGACTGGAACAAACTTACGCCCTCGACCCGAAGCACCCGCTGCTGGAAGTACTCCTCAGCCGGGAGATCGCGAAGCTGGAGGAGAACTACCTGACACTGGCATTGGGCAAAGAAAGCGGCCAGTTTGACAATTACTGGATGTCCTCATCCGAGTATGGTCCTGAAAAAGTGGAAAACGTCCGGGACCTGGCCAATCAATTCGCGAAAGAAGGCAAAGTGAAGGAACCGGCATTGTTCCACATAGCCAGCGCTTATCTCTCATACATCATACATGATTATAAAGCCGCCCGCGCAAGTCTTGCCACCGCGCAAAGCCTGCCGGCGAGGCCTGCGGTAAAGGATCAGTTTGAAGTAGTGAAGCTGTTACTGACCATCGCGGAGCAACCGAAAATAGATGCTCCTTTCGAACAGGCCCTCCTACCTTCTCTTCGCTGGCTTGATACCAAACTCCCTAAAAGCAACGATCGCGAATACTGGTACGATCCCGCACCCGAATCACTGGACGGCGATTTCTACGCCAGACTATACCGCAATCTGATGGACTTCCTCGTAGCGCCGCGATACGCCAGACAAGGCGATCCCGTCCGCCAGGCCCTGGCCATTTCCACACGTGACCGGGTAAAGGGATATCAGTATTATTGGTATTACGTATCTGCCAAAAGCTTCATTTGCGACAGCATGCCCACCGGTTCCATGATCGCACTGTACAACGGCAGGAAAGCGCGTAACCAGTCGCCCTATGAGGCATATCTGTACCAAAGCCTTCAGCTCGACCAGCAAGCGCTCGGCGAAGCGATCGCTATCAGTTATGTGCGCCATCACCAGTTCCCTGAAGCGGTAGAATGGTTTAAGCGCAGTGGCAGCACCCGCAAAACGGAAAAGGCGCTCCGACCTCAACTGCAGGATTACGGTTATGAATACGCAGATTCGATGAGCGCTCCTATTACCGAATTGCAGTTTGCCGAGAAAATGGCGTCGCTGGAAAAAGAAATGAAGAAATCAAAGGTGAGCCCGGAAACATACTTCGAATATGCCAACGGATTATTCAGCTTCTCCTATTACGGCGCCGCTTACCATCTGGCGGTAGATTATCGCCCCAGTACTGACTGGTGGTCTCCGGAAGACGATAAAACACCCTGGCTGAAGGAATATTTCGGCTGCTACCGCGCTGAGGAATATTATAAAAAAGCCGCTGATGCATCAAACGACCCGGAATTCAAGGCAAAAGCGCTGTTCCTTGCCGCCCGATGTGCCCAGAAGCACCTGCCTTATTCAGAAAACATGGAATGGTACCTCCAGGCGATCGACAAGAACCCACACTTCCCGGAATTACACAACAATTACCGGAATACCCGGTTTTACCAGGAAATTGCAAAGGAATGCGGTTACCTGCGCGACTTTGCTATGTCTAAGAAGCAATAATCCATCCTGATAATCAGGCAAATAAAAGGGGCTGGTATAAAAATACCAGCCCTAGTTTTTTTCATCATTACTACTAAATAAACAATGCGGACCGACGGTGCGGTAAGGCACGCGCCGTTCCAACTACAATATAACACATTTCAACCATTAAAAGTTGCGGATAGTCGTATCCGTGATACTAAAATCCTATAGCGTGATCGATGGGAAAATCTTCCCCTTTCCAGGCCTTCCGCATCGTCCAATCGGCAAAAGGCGCTGACCAGAACGGATGGCCGGCGGGAAGCCCCAGCGGCAACAGCGCTACCGAAGCCAGGTACATGCTTCCGGAGTTGGAATAATAATCCGCCACGCCCGGCTGATGGCCGATGACGCCCAGCGTTAACCAGCCATCCCGGTCAAACGTGCCCGGATGATTGAACTGCCGCTTCATCACCGCCGTCATACCGCAACGTACTTGCGCGGGCGACAGTTCTTCAGGCAACTCACCCGTCCAGGCCAACTGGGCGAGCGGCTGAAATACCGCAGCGCGGTAAGTGGCGGACCGGCCTACGATCGGATAGGTGCCTTCCGGCGAAATCTGCCGTTCCAGGATCGTAGCATAGCGTTGCATCCTGCGCAGCGCCACATCGTAAGCCTTGCGATAAGCTTCGTCTTTAGCGGCCATCACCTTCAGGATATCCACATACATCGGCTGGATAACGAATGCGTTATAATAATCGAAATGAAAATCGGGACCATCGCCGTACATACTGTCGCCTTTGTACCAGGACGCGGTTTTATCAAGCGCTTCATCGATACGCGCTTTGTTATAGTTTTCGCCGACAGAACAAAGGAATGCCTCTATGATGCCAGCAAAGAGCGTCCAGTTGTTCTTGAAGTTCCCTAGCCTTCGGAAATGCTGCAATGCTAAAACGAACCGGACCTTGGTGGTGAATGAAAGCGGCTCCCAGAGTGTCTTCGGCGCGCGCATGAATCCATGTACCAGGAAGGCCGCGTCTACAATAGGCTGCCCGCCCTCGGTCCAGTTCATATAATCCGGATGCCCCGATCCACGCAATTGTCGAGGCTCACGAGCATTTGGGCACGGAGGGTGCTGCGTAGCTTTCCTTCCGGGGAATCATCGTCCGGGAGCGCCAGCCAGGAGCAATCCCTGCTGTGAGGCGGCCGAAGGCTTCCAGCCAGGCGGAAGACTTTTCGCGGTCTCCCCACCCTGGGGCATATTCCATATTCCAGTTCTTACGGAGCGTGCCGGCACTGAGGTTACCCAGTACCGGGGCCGCCATCTTCCCCAGCAATTCCACCCAATATGCCCGGTCGGAAGCCGGGGCGGGGACCGGGGCTTCAGCAGGAAGCCCCATGGCTGCTGCGGGCATTGCGGCAGCGGCGCTAAGCATCGATGTCCACTTTAAAAATTCCTTCTCTCCATCCTACAAGTACCATTTTTTATATCGCAGTAACCCTTCGAGGAAATAATAATCGGCATATGTGAGGGGAACATCCACCTCTGAATTAGCCAGGAAATGGCCTACGCTGTTCTTTAGGATGAAGCCGCCGTTTTCGCCCAGGTTGGCGCGGTAAGCCGGCGATGCCAGCGATTGCAGCATGGTGGAAGCGGCGGAAACGTATTGCTGTTTTTCCTTCTTGCCTACATACTGTCCCAGCTCCAGCAATGCGGAAGCGGCGATGGCGCCGGCGGAAGCATCGCGGGAAGTGGGTATCTGCGGAGCATTGTAATCCCAGTAAGGTATTTTGTCTGCCGGCAGGTTGGGATGATTCAGGATGAATTGTGCGATACCGCGGGCATGATCGAGGTATTTAGCATCGCGGGTGAAGCGGTACATCATCGTGAAGCCATATAATCCCCAGGCCTGGCCGCGGCTCCAGGCCGAAGTATCGTGCGCGCCCTGGCCGTTCACTTTCTGGATGATGGCGCCTTTATCCAGGTCGTAGTCCACGATGTGGAAAGTACTGTGGTCCGGGCGGTAGTGGTTTTGCAGCGTGGTATTGGCATGGGTGAGCGCGATCTCGCGGAAGCGCCTGTCGCCCCTTGTTGCGTTACCCAGAGCAACTGCTCCAGGTTCATCATATTGTCGATGATTACCGGGCAGTTGAGGCGCTTACTTTTATTCCAGGACTGGATAGAATGGATAGAAGGCCGGTAGCGGGTGATCTGGTAAACTGCCGCCGTATCTATCACGTCTTTATATTTTTATCCCCGGTGATGCGATAGGCATTGCCGAAAGAGCAGTATATCATGAAACCTATGTCGTGGTTGCCGGTGTAACGCTTTTCCTTTTCGAGGATCGCCAGGCGGCGCTCCGCTTCGGCTTTCACCGCGGGGTCCTGGGTGTATTCATACAGGTACCAGAGCGTTCCGGGATAAAACCCGCTGCACCACCATTCTGTGTCGGAGGTAACGGAACGGCCCTTCTGGAAAGTGCGCGGCATCATATCTGCCGGGGTGCTGTCTTTCAGGACCTGGTACTGTTTAACGGCAAACTGCATGTTGTCGTCGATGAGCCTGCGCATGTCGCTTTTCGAAGGCTGCTGGGCCTGCGTGGCTGCCGGGAGGAATAATGCCAATGCAAGCGCCCATTTTCCGAAGGTGGAAGTCATGGATATTAATTTAACGGTGAGACGGTGGATAAAAAAGCAAATCCTGCAAACGTTTGCTTAAAAATAATAAGCGATCCGGATTATCCAGGATTTTTTAGATCTTGCGGTCATGCGATTTGTTTTACTTTTCTTTTTAATATTTACCGGCTGTACTACCAGCGCACAAACTGGAAAAGTCGTATCTGTAAAAGATGGCGATACGATTGAAATGATGATGAACGGTAAGGCCATAAGAATCAGGCTTTTCGGGGTGGATGCGCCGGAAAAGGGGCAGCCTTTCGGGGAAAAGGCCAGGCAGTATGCGTCCGAACTTTGTTTCGGTAAAACCGTTAGAATGGAGAAGAAGGACAAGGATCAATATGGCCGTATCGTGGCCGAGATCTACCTGCCGGATGGTACATCCCTGAATTACAGGATGGTAGCCGCGGGATTCGCCTGGCAATACACCCAGTTCAGCAAAAGCCCGGAACTGGCTAAAGCGCAGGAAAAAGCGAAGACAGAAGGGAAAGGATTATGGGCGGACAAAAGCCCAATCGCTCCATGGAACTGGCGGAAACAGCACCGCCGCAATTCACAGCAACTGGCACATTAATAATATATGGATACATCCCAACATACCGTTACCCTCCGCTTCCTGGCAGAACCTTCAGACGTCAATTTCGGGGTAAAGTGCATGGAGGCTCGGTAATGAAATGGATCGACCAGGCCGGGTTCACCTGCGCCGCCAACTGGAGCGGCCAATATTGCGTGACAGTATACGTGGGAGGGATCCGCTTCTACAAACCCATCGCCATCGGCGACCTCGTAGAGATCGACGCCTCCATCATCTACACCGGCAATACGAGCATGCACATCTCCATCCACGTATATGCCGGCAATCCGCGTCAGAAAGAAAAGGTGAAAACGACCCACTGTATCATGGTCTTCGCAGCCATAGACGAGAAAGGCGAAACGGTTTCCGTCCCTAAATGGACGCCGCGTACGGACCATGAGCGCAGTATGGAGCAATATGCTCACCGGCTGATGGACCTCCGCAAGAACATCGAAGATGAAATGAAACCTTATCTCTAAAGATTTTAGGCAATCGCCCGGCTGAGCGCCTGGGCCTGACCGGCGGAATATACGGCAGTAAGCAGCTCCCTGCGGGGTACCTGCTGGTCGAACAGCCGGTCGGTAAACGCCCATGCGATGCGCTGGCTTTGCCCGAGCACATAAACCGCAGGCAGCGGTGCGTTTTCCTCAAAACCGGAGAGCCGTGCCCAAAGCGGGTCGGTTTCTGCATAGATGCCCGCGCTTTTCGCAATGCGGAAATCCTTATCGTATGCCAGCGGGAACTTCACGCTGAGGGCCTGGAGATCTTCCACCGGATCGCCGGAAACTACCAGCAACTGCCCTCCCATCACCTGAATATCAGCATATAAATCCTCCAACTGTTGCAGGAACGGCTCAGCATACCCGTTCCAGTACCGCGAATAAAAGGCAAGCACGAGCGGCTGGTTCAGCAGCTCGCTGCCCACGATATAGGCGCCTTCCGCTCCGAGGAAAGAGAACGGAACCACGAAATCCTCGCGGTGAAGATGGAAAAGCGGTAAAGTAGAACCTTCAGATACGGGCTGGATGGGGTACGGTCTTTGGGACGGGTCGAAATTACGTCGTAACGGAGCGGGAGCAAATCTGCATAACGGTTGGTGGTGTACATAAAATGTAGGTTGGTTTTTGATGCTGATTTCAAATGACAATACAAATATAGGGAGATTTTCTATTAGTCCACCAGATTGGTAGGGTTTTATTTTACAAAGAAAACCCGCCGTGGTGGCGGGTTTAATTATTTCCTAAAGGTGTTAATTCCTTATTGTTTAACGAATTCACCGTCCGCGAAGATGGCGATATCGTCGCTCAGCATCTGGGCGGGGAATTTGGTACCGATACCGAAATCGCTGCGTTTGATGCTGCCGGTTACGCGAAAACCTGCGGTAGGTTTCTTGCTCATCGGGTTTTCGATGGTGCCGCGGTACCAGAGCTCCAGGGTCACGGGTTTGGTCACGCCATGAAGGGTGAGGTCGCCGGTGATGGTGTATTTGCCGTTACCTGCGCTTTTCAGGGAAGTGCTCTTGAAAGTGAGGGTAGCGTTGTTGGCTGCGTCGAAGAAATCGGGGATTTCAGGTGGTTGTCGCGCTGCTCGATGCCGGTGTTGATAGAACCGGTTTCAGCGGTGAGGGTAAACTGACCGTCGCTGAAATCAGCTTTGGAGGCAACAACGGAGGCTTCAAATTTGGTAAAAGAACCAGATACGGTGGAGAGGCCAAGGTGCTGAACGTCGAATTTCAGTTGGGAGTGTGCGCCGTCGGATTTCCAGGTAGATTGTGCAAAGGCGCCAACGGATACTGCCATCGCCAGCAGAAGGCTCATTACTTTTTCATATGATGTGCTGTTTGGTTATTAACAGGATTGCAAACTTATGTACATTTGCTTTCAACTTGTTAGTAGTTACCTAAAGGTAAGCGGTTACTTTGAGGTAAGTTAAACGATACTACGAGGTTAGTTAAAAGATCAGGGCATGCTAAAGTTACAAACTATTTCGGCAGAATGGGAAACCTGTACGGCATTATCGGCTGTGCAGGATGCATTGTACGTATTACACGGTAAATGGAAGCTCCCCATCATCGTGGCCCTCAGCTCCGGCAACAAGCGCTTTAACGAATTGCAAAAAACCGTTCCGGGCATCGCCGCAAAGGTCCTGTCTCATGAACTGAAAGAACTGGAGCTCAATGGCTTCGTCACCCGCCGCGTTCACGATACCACGCCCGTGCTGGTAGAATATTGCATCACTGATTACAGCAATACCCTCGGCGAAGTGGTGGACGCGCTCCGCAAGTGGGGCTTCCAGCATAAGGAGCGCATCCGCCGCCAACTGAAAAAGGTAGACTAATCCAGCCGCTGGTGCAGGTAATTTCCCAGCTCCTTCCCTGCTTTCGCATATGCCGACCCGATCCTGGGACCGGAGCCGTTATCCGCCACCGTGCTTTCACCCGCCGCCTCGTCGATCTGGATCTTTACCAGGGGTTTGGTAGGGTTTTGGGTATCGATCACGGTGATAGTTCCCTTTAATTTGGCGCTTTTACGGATGATACCCGACTGTCCGGGTTCGATGTAGGTAGAACTGAGCACCAGCTGGTACCGGGCGCCCGGGTGGTTGCCGATCTCCTTCTCCGAGAACTTCCGGAGGGATTCCAGGAACTGGGGCTCGTAGAACTTCGACCGGTCGCCGATCCACATTTCTTCCCAGGCGTACCCGCTGCCGGGGCCTTCTTCTCCGCATCCGCTTTCTTCTTGCGGATATAATTCGACTCTCTGCCTAAATCCCCACCATTAATTTATCGTACTTATATATGATGTGAAACGTGTCGATGCCCTTCAGCGCATCGATCTTGCCGGAGGAAACGTCGATTTTCTGGGCAAAAGCCAGTGCCGGAAGCGCCAGCAGGAGGCATTGGAATAAGAATGTAAGGGATCTCATAGTTCATCTGATTGTGCCAATAAATATAAATATTTTCAATCATCAACGCATGAAAAAAAGGGCACCCCTAAGGATGCCCATATGGCTGCTTTTTTGCGGTATGTCCTGGTTGGTTTCTTTTACGGAAACGGGTTTCGCCCGTCAATATAGAGTAGCAACTAATGCCTTCCGGCTTCGAGGGTTTTCTGTATTGAACGGATAGCCATTACAAGATACATCCGGCAGCGCCACGCCCGGCTCCGCACCAATGAAAACTGAAAAGCGGATGACAGTCTACCGAATGCAGGAATACTACCGTCAGCCAAAAATGAATAAATCTACCGCAATCACCTTGTCCGGCGCCTGATTTTAGATAACTACGCAGCAGAACCGGGTTGCTCCGGGGCTAAATCGACCGATCAGACCTGACGCTCCAATGACATACCCGATCCGGGGCAGCGACACAACTTTTCCCGCTGCGGTATGTTCTCAGTAAAGATTTCATCCAACACTCCCCGACCTGTCATTGCACACAACCGCACAGACACGTATTCTATTACGAAAAACCATATATCCATGCCAATGAAGACATCCGCGGGCATTCTGCAGGGCGCTAATTATGATTTTACCATGCAGATCCCCCGAACTACCGCCAAAATCTAATCGAGGAGGCCATTGCCAATTACAACAGTAACGAAGGAGGCGAGATCCTTACCCAGTATTTTACGGACCAGTATTTCCAGGCCTGGTTGTACAAGACCCTTCAAAGAGAGCCGCAAAAGCTCTCGGTCAGTTTGGCCGCTACTGCCACCGTGGTGCTTTACAACATGGAAGGCACCCTGTTGCTGCACACCCGCGGCCGCGGGGCGCTGGAGATCGAACCCGGCCGTTATCACATCCTCAGCCTGCAAGCTACCGGCCACAGTGTTGAACTCCTGAAGGCTCTCACCATTTCCTCTTCCTGTTCCTTTCTCCGTCAATGCAGTCGCTCGTGAGCGAGGAATCCATCTCGGCCCCACATGAGCAAACGACCGGCCTGCTGATAGAACAAAAATCCAGGCAACATCTTCATGACCTCTACCAGCGGGAGTTTGAAGGAGATATCTGGCGCCTGAAGCGCCAGGTGCGGTTACTCGACCTGCTGTTCCAGACGCTCGATGATGCAGGGATCCGGTATCGTGCGGAAGACATGGCCGTGTATCACCGCGATTACCAAACGCTTAACGAAGTGAAGGTGTACATTGCGGACAACATCGATAAGAAGCTGTCGTTGCAGCATTTGTCCAGGCGTTTCGACATCCAGCCCACGCAGCTTCGGCGTGGTTATTACAGGATGTTCCATCAGCACCTGTGCGACTATATCCGGGACCTGCGGCTCGACAAGGCACGAAAGTTGCTGGAACAGACCGGCCTGCCGGTGCAGGAAATAGCGTGGGAGGTGGGATATGAGTCTGCGGCGGGTTTTTCGCGTGTGTTTGCGAGTTACTACCAACGGCCGCCGGTCAGGATCAGAAAGGATGATTGATGGTATTTGAAAAAATGCAAAGAATTCCATCAGTTTGGTAGTTGGAAAATAAAATTAGAAGAGTAGATTTACATATACAAGCAGGAACAACATGAGAATGCACAACTGACCAACTTAATTCCTGCTTGCGCTACTAAAGAGAACTAGCATCTAAAACCGTCTATAAACCGCGTATCTATGAAGCAGAAGAGGCTGCTTGAGGGCATTATATTTTTCCTTTTTTTATTTTGGATTTATGCCGCTGTCGTGAAACTGGCGGACATCAGCTTATGGAGGTTCCGTTTGCGGGAGCAGCCGTTCGATGATATGTTCGCGGAGCCGCTGGCCTGGGGCTACCTTTGTTCCAGTTCGTGATTGCCGCGCTCTTGATCTCTGGTAAAACCGTGAAATGGGGATTATACCTCGGGGCAGGACTACTCACTGTTTTCAGCGGATACATTGCCATGATCAAGCTGAATTTCTTCTCGCACGTACCGTGTAGTTGCGCCGGCATTGTAAGGTCTTTCGGCTGGACGGAGCACCTGATATTTAATATTGCGATACTGATCGTAACGATATATGCCATCCTACAGGTTAACAAACCGCAAAGTGATACATTAGCGACTTCGGAGATACAGCTATCCTGAAGCTACACAACCATTTCTCCACTGCCTGTTTTCGCCAACTTTCCCATTCCCTTCTAACATTATTAAAGATTAAACGCAGCATCTACGGTAGGTCGTTGCCTACGGGGGTTGTTACGTATGTTTTATTCGCATTACTTAATACGTATTTATTCTTACAAAACAGGTTTATTATGAAAAAGCTCAAAATTAGCTTAATCGCAATCGCATTGGTTATTGGTGGTGTAAAGGCCTTTGGGGGCTGAGATTTCAAACTTATTATTGTGAAGCAGGAACACCTCCAGGATCTATGTGGTATACAATTGCTGGTAGTTCACCTGCTGTAGGATGCTTAGGGGTACGGCTCTTACTTATGTATGCACATTTTCAACTAACGGTTCATATAGCGTAGGCCAGGAAATATCAGGCACAGCTGCCACGGTACTATCCACTTACGAAGATTAGTCTTCATCTTTCATTCTGTTCTATTCCTGTAAGATTGATTTCATTCTGAGGAAATGGATAAACATACTTGGGATCTTGGGGTTTTAATTCTCGGATTACACCTGAGATCCTCCTAACTAAAGTTGTGGCAAGTCTAGGATCTAAATTGCACCTTCTTAGATCTTGCCACCTTAAACTTCCTGAAAAAGGAAACTCCTTCCGTCGTTCTATAAGTATCTTCGCTATTAATGAATCCTTATCGTTCGGTTCATAACTACTATAAGTCCCCTCTTATACCTTTTGACTAATACAGCATTTAAGTCCAATGCAGCACTAACCAAATTACCCAACCTTGCGTTACTTTCCGCTCGTATAAAATATGCCTCATTTAAACTCAACCCAGAAAAAATTGCTGCCGCTCCTGTGTAACTTCCTTAAACTTTATCGTGCTTGAATCTATTTCAGAATAGAAATACATTTTCCTCAAATCATTTTCATTATATGATCTATACAGAAATGTATCCACAAGAGCCAGATTAATATTATTGCCAGGTAGTATTACAGAGTATGGAAATCCTTGTGCGTAAAATACAATCTCAGAATTGGAAGAGTTAAAGTCAGGAAACCGATACGGCAAATTAATATTTGGAGCTGAATTAAAGTCTATTAGCAAATCTGAAATTGCCAAAACAGAATCAGCGTAACGTTTGGCATCTATATAATTCGACATTAATAAGTTAACCCTTGCCAATAATAAATATGCCGAAACTTTAGTAGGCCTAGTTTTAATTTTATTTTCTCGCTGCAAAAGATCAATAGATGTCTTTATATCTCCTAATATTTGCGCGTATGTTTCTAAAACTGACGACCTTGGAACTACTGAATTTATATCTGGATTCAATCTGATACAAATGCCCTTATCCACATTAGCAGTCAGCTGGTCAAATGGCTTACAAAACAGATTCGCTAACTCCGAATACATTAGCGCTCTGAAAAAAAGTGCTTGCCCTTTAATTTCATTATACAATGCTTTATTGTTGTCATTTCTAACAACTTCCTCAATCCCAGCCAAAATCACATTTGAATAATTTATTGCCTGATATGCACCTGTATAGTCAATTGATGATCTGCCTTCGAAGATATCCTTATTCCATAAATAAGCATTTCTTTCAACTACAGCAAGACTTTGAATAGCTTCATCACGTATATAAATATTATCTGTTCCAATTATGCTAACTCCAGGCATAGCCAAATTAAATACAGATGTGTTATTTAATAATTCCTGATAATCCTTCAGTTTTTCAAAAGTAACGTCCTTCTTTGATCTAGGCTCATTTAGCCAATCACTAGCCTTCTGACAACTGCTTAGGCCAAATACAAAAAAACCTACTCCCAAAAAGACATTCTTCATAATATTATAATTTCACATTTGTGCCAATTGAAATTGTAAATGGAATAGGAACTCTGTTACTATTCCCTGCTGTGCTTAAATGTGGGACATCCGGATCAAGGCCTAACCGGTTAGCTCGCCATAAAATACCCAGATTTGTCATGTAAGAGAATACTTCATAGCTTTTTATCAAACCTTTGTTTTTAAATGGAGACTGATATGAGAATCTAATATCCTGCAGTCTGATGTGGTCTCCACGTTCAACCAGTATATCAGATCGTTGATAAAATTGTGTACGTAAGTCATTAGCTGGAAATACTAACGAAGGGACGTTTGTATGCTGCTCATCCCCGGGAACCTGCCACCTCTGATGATACTCTAAATTAGTAGTTCTGCTTAATAAGGCAGGATAACTCAGCTCAAGACCCGGACGTCTGAAGTAATAGTTAAACTTATAATTTAGGCTGATTGAAAAAATAAACCTTTTATACCTAAAGTCATTTCTCCATGTTCCAAACCATTTAGGGAAAGCGGAACCATGATAAACCAGACTATCGGGCTGAAAATTATTCAGAATTTTACTATAATCTTTGCTTACCTGGCCGTTTAGATATCCTTGCGGATCCCCGGTATTGGGATCAAGGCCAGCCCATTTATAACTAAACATGCCTTTTAATGATCTGCCCTTAACAAAAAGCATGACTGAATTAGGATCGTTGAGAATAATTAGTTGCCTATTAGGAGCTTGATCATACTTTTCTAGCTTGTCGGTCAAATAAGTGACATACATTCTCGACAGCAATTCAACTGACCTTACTTTTAAACTGCCATTCAGTGTAATTTCCAACCCTTTTGCGGTAGTAGCTGCTGAATTAATAAGTGCTGAAGTATAGCCAGTTTGCGGAGCGAGATTCACCTGTTGGACTAAATCCTTTGTATTCTTCGAAAAGACATCTATTGAACCAAAAAGCTTACTCTTAAAAAGTGCGAAATCCAATCCAAGATTTACTATTTTAACCTTCTCCCAGCTCAAATCATCATTTGCAGGATTGGCAATAAGACTACTAGGCAACCCTGTCAATTGATCAACTCCTCTTGATGCAGTTAAGTATGCAGACCCATTGTAAATATTTCCGTTCTCTCCAACGGAAGCTCTCAATCTTAAAATGTTGATCACGTTTGACCTAAAAAACTCTTCTTTATCAATATGCCAACCACCACCTAATGACCAGAAAGGTTTAATCCGTTCATTTGTCCTGGCTCCAAATAAATTTGTGCCATCCCTCCGTCCAACAATCGTCAGGTCATACTTTCTCAACAAATTATAATCTATAATTGCATAGTAGGATAAATATCTATTCAAGATACCATCGTTTTCACCACTAAGATTCAATTTATCATCTAAAGTCGCACTTCCTGTCGGCGTTAAAGGAAAGCTTGTACTGGTATTTAAGTTAGTAATGGGAATACCCTTAATATTATCATAACCAACGTTCTCCCTTTCAAACCCGGCAGCAGACAGTTCTCTTATTTCACCTCCGATTACTGCTTTTATTATATGAGCGTTCAATCGCCTCTGAAAGCTGGCACTGCTTCTGAAGCTGTTTCCTTGCCAATCATAGTCACTAATTGCCATTATGCCTCCCTCGGGAAGCCCCTTCGTTAAAGTTCGGGTTGTCGAATTATAAAATGAAAATGTATTGACCAGATTACGTACATAATAAGCCTGGTTATCAAAGTACTTTTGCGAAAATATCATTTGTCGTTCATTCTGATAATTGACCTCCAGATTAAAATACTTAAGGAAATTATATTTGATCGACGCTCTTAAAAGTAAATTTTGCAGTGAAAAATAAGTTTGGGTACTATTCATCTCATCGGCTGGGCGGTAATCCCAGTTTTGAAACCCCAGCCTTTCCAAGCTATCTGAGAAGCTCGCCCTGAAATCTTTAATCACCGCAGCAGGATTACCGTTTTCATCATACATCGAAGCATACGGATATAAATATTTGTACTTGCCTCCCGTCATCTGAATGTTGTGGAATCAATTTGATTCCCCACATCAATTTGCTGCTGGCTGAAGTTCAACAGGGCTGAAATCTCCAGGTTCTTGACAGGCTTGAACTGGTTCGATGAAATAATGGTAGTTCGCTCATTGCGGTTTCTGACCATATTCGACTGGTTCCTGTCATGGCCCAAAGAAACGTAATAGGCGAAATCCTTCGTACCACCTCGTACCCCAATTGAATATTGCTGGCTAAGCGCATTCCGGTATGAATAGCGGGAGATATCGGAACGGATGTCATTCTTCTTCAAATCATTGAGTAACTTTTCTTCCTCCGCCTGGCTGAGCTCCCCTTTTTCCCGTCGATTGAATATCTCCACTGCAGGTGTAACCGGGGAACATCGTCCTATTGGATAAATCAGAACCAAAGTATCCCTGATTGTACAAGTAGCGCTCTATATCAATGTAATCCGCCGCTTTAAGATAATTCCGGTCATAACTGAGGTCTGGTTTCTTTGTCCAGGTCAGGCTCGTCGCAAAGTCAACCTTCATCTTCTCCTTATATTGCCCCTTCTTAGTTGTCATCACTATTACTCCATTGCCACTTCTCGCACCCCATACCCCTGCGGCGGTCGCATCCTTTAAAATCGTAACGCTGGTAATGTCGTTGGCATTGATATTTTTGATATCTCCTTCGTAAGGGAAATTATCCAATACAATCAATGGGTTAGGATTTACCCTATTGGGTGTAATAGTACTGAAGCCCCTTAGGTATATTCCCATATCCGCACCTTCTGGCATCTTGGGTACGTATTGCGCCATAGCCGGTGTTCTGAACGACAACATCCCACTCGTTGCGCCCTCCAGCCGATCCAGTATATTCATGCCGGTTGACCGGTTGATAAAAACACTATCGATCACCGTCACAGCCCCGGCGTTTCCCGCTTCTTCAGTACCTGGTACCCCGTGTTCGCCGTCACCTCTACGGGCTGTATCTGGGATACCGCCGGTTCCAGGATGAAATTGACGCGGCGCTCACCGTCAAGGCGGTACTGGCGGCTGAGGAAACCGATGGAATTAATGACCAATGTAGCTTTGGGCGGCACCTTCTCGATACGGTAATTGCCATTCCCGTCTGTCACCCCGCCCTTGGATACGCCTTTCACCATGATGGTCACCCCGGGCAGGTTCACTCCGTCATTATCCATGACGGTTCCTGAGACGGTGATGGTCTCGTCTTCCTTCAGTCGTACCGGGTTGGCGCTGGGGAAAAGGATGACATCGCCGTTGATATACATCCAGTCAACGGGTAGCTCGCCCAGTACTTTTTCCATGACTTCGCGGATGGGCGTATTGTTGAAATGAACGGTAAGCCGGCGGCTGTAATCTATGATCGAGCGCTCGACGTTAACGTAGATATTCGTTTGTTTGTGGAGTTGGGTGAATATTTCCTCGACGGTATATGAGCCGTTCAGGGTGAAAATCTTATCCTTAGGAACGGATTGGGGCGGCGGCGGAGGCGTTTGCTGGGCGCGTACCTCACCAGCCACGCTTAAAAACATGGCAATTAGTAAGGCGTAAACCAGAATCGCTGCGCTTCTCCCCATACGAATCATTTACAAAATTGGCGGTTTGTACTATGTTCGGTCTGGATGCAGGCTCCGGGGTACTTCACATGCAGATGGGTCATGCGGGATTCCGGGGATTGTCTCATAAAATAAACAAAAATCCTATTAGCGAAAATAGGATTTTTAATGTTGTCTAAGCATGCTAACAAGCTTGTTTGGTTGACAGGCCCTTTCATGGGCTATTATCTTAAATGCTTGAGGCGATCGCGCAGATTCTTCAAAGCGATTTTGATGTGGCTCTTTACAGTTTCTAATTTCAACTCCATTTCCATGGCCACCTGCCGGTGCGGCTTTCCTTCCAGGTAAGTTTTCTCGAACGCCAGGCGCCGCTGTTCGGGTAGGGATTTCACTGCGTCGCGCAAACGCTGCCGCGTGTCCCAGGCCTCCAGCATATCGCCGGTCTCGAACCAGGGTTCCGATTCCTCGAAACGGTCCTTCTTGCGTTTATCCACTACAGACTTCCGCTGGGTACTTAGACAATTATTCCGAACCGCACGATACAAATACCCGTGATACTTATCCGGCTCCACCCTGTTAAGATGACCGCCTTTTATAATTACCTCGAATGTATCCTGCACCACATCCTCCGCTTCATGCCAATCCTTCAGAATAAGCACAGCCTCAACGATCAACGTCTTGCGATGTTGTTCGAACAATTCCTGGATCAATGCCATCATTGGTCCAGACTCATGTTGTGGCGAGATAGATTCTTCCGGCATATTTTAGTTGCATCAGTGTTTTTAAACTGTAAAATGCCCACCTTGCAATCCCGAACTTACATATTTTCCGGGAATTCCACAGATGGGTTAAACATATGCTAATACGGAAAATGTCTTCACTCAATTTAGTGAAAAATCAGTATGCAATAAAAAGCGAAATGTTAATCTCGCGTTAATGGACACCGGTCATGTCTAACATGCACCCCGTAAAACAAATATAATGGTTAACTCAGGGAATTACTAACAAACAACTTAGAGAATACTGTCGCTGTCCTTGACGATCTCCAGGTGGTACCCGATCCTCGCCAGCAACTCAGTAGACTCCTGCAATAAATCCAGTAACTCTTCCCGCAGGTTCGGTCCGTTCTCGCCTGCGCGGTGGACAAAATCTTCCCAACTTAAATTGTCCATCAAGAATATGTACTGCAATCGGTTCGTCAAATATGAATTTTCCATAATGAAAAAATTAATATATGGTCGTGATTTGCCTGAAATACTAAAAGATGTGCAGCTCCTTCCCTTCAATCCGGTAACGAAGCCCCTTGGTCACCCGCAAGATGTCCATGAACTCTTCCACAGACTTGTTCGCTTATTGGTAGGCCGCCCCGCAAGAGCGCCAGCATCCGGGCGATTTATAGAGCGCTCGTCCAGTTCATCGCACATCTTCCTGATCCGGGGATCGGTCAGGCTGCTGCCAGTCTGGCGTCCTCACTTTCGGTCGTAGCCCCTGCCATTTGTTGCAGGTATAACTGCTGCCGCATATGATCTAAATTTTCTTCCATAGATCTGCTGGTGTTATATAAATAGATGTAATTGCATCCTCAGGGTGTATCCGTTCCAAAAAAAATTGAACCGGTAATCTACCAAAACATCTCCATACCTACACTACCTAAGAAAGCTAAAACGATTTAACTTTGGAAGGATTCATCACCTCCCATACACATGCGTTTAATTATCACCAGCCTGGCATTGCTGGCCCTGTCCCTGCTCATGGCGCAGGACCCGGCCCGGCATCGTAGGGCCCATCATCGGCACCGCCAAAATGGGGCACACCTACCCGGCGCCACTGTCCCTTCCCGGGATGGTACAGCTCAGCCCGGACACAAAGACACCATTCCTTATGAAATGAACGGGAAATACAATCCCGACGTCTACCGCTATTGCGCCGGCTACCAGTACCAGGACCCCACCATCACCGGGTTCTCCCACACCCACTTCAGCGGCAACCGCATCTGACCTGGCGATTTCCCTCGTCATGCCCGCCAACGGGCCCGTCCAGCTCAATCCAGGCACCGCCGACCATCCTGAAAAAGGGTACCGCTCACCCTTCTCCCATCAAAACGAAACAGCAGAACCCGCCTATTACAAGGTACTACAGATAAGCACCGCATCACCGCAGAGCTCACCGCCACCAACCGCACCGGCATGCACCGGTACACCTTCGCCTCGGCCGATAATCCCCATATCGTGCTCGACCTGACAGCGAACCTGTATAATTACGCAAACAAGAATGTGTGGACGTTCGTCCGGGTGGAGAACGACTCCTCATTACCGGTACCGCCAAACGAACGGTTGGGCCCTGCACCCGCACGCCTACTTTTGCCATGAAATTCTCCAAACCTTCCGCCGCTACGGGCAACAGAACCGCCAACGATGTCTCGCGGATTCTGGCGCAAGTTCAACCAGAACGAGAACTTCCTGAAATACCGGCCGCCAGTTCCGTGTACCTGGTCTGGGTTCGACGCGCAACCGGTGAAGCCTCATCGTAAAGATGGCCCTCTCCCCCACCAGCACCGAAGGCGCCCTCGCCAACTCCAGGCAGAAAACCCTGGATGGGATTTCGACGCCGTGCCGCCGGGCCGCGATGCCTGGAACTGGGAATTGTCCAAAGTGAAAGTGGACATGCTGAACGAAGATGGCCTCATCAACTTCTACACCGCGCTGTACCATACCTACCTGGGCCCCACCACCTATGCGGATGTTGACGGCAGCTACCGTGGTATCGATCAGAACAACCATCGCGCGGAGGCTGGACGAACTACAGTACCTTCTCCCTTTGGGATACCTATCGCGCCCTGCACCCGCTTTTCAACATCCCGTAGCCTGCCCGGAACGCCGATATGGTCCGCTCGATGCTGGAGCACTACAACCAAAGCGTCTATAAAATGCTGCCGGTATGGAGCCACCAGGGCAATGAGAACTGGTGCATGATCGGATACCACAGCGTATCGGTGATCGCAGACGCCATCATGAAAGGCAATATTAAAGGCTACGACGCCATGAAAGCCCTGAAGCCTGCGCCAATACCGCCCGCTACAAGCCCTACGACGGCATCGGGTATTATATGGAACTGGGTTATGTGCCGGAAGACAAGAACGGCTCTTCCGTTTCCAAAACGCTGGAGTATGCGTACGACGACTGGTGCATCGCACAGGTAGCGAAGAAGCTGGGACGCAACGACCTATACACGGAATTCTCCAAACGCGCGGAAAACTACCGTAACGTGTTCGACGCATCTACGGGCTTTATGCGCCCCCGCCTGAGCGACGGCTCATTCCGCAAGGAGTTCGACGTACTGAGCACGCACGGACAGGGCTATATTGAAGGCAACGCCTGGAGATCGGGATGATGGGCGGCAAGAAACAGTTTACAGGCCACCTCGACTCCCTGTTTACCATGCACCTGCCCGACGCTTTCTTTGCCGAAACGGAAGACATTACCCGGGAAGGCATTATCGGCAACTATGTACATGGCAACGAGCCCGCCCATCACGCCGCCTACCTGTATAACTGGACGGACGCGCCATGGAAAACGCAGGAACGCGTGCGGATGATCATTGAAAAAATGTATAAGCCTACGGCAGATGGCCTCGGCGGGAACGACGACTGCGGGCAAATGAGCGCCTGGTACCTTTTCACCGCGCTGGGCTTCTACCCTGTTTGTCCTGGTGCTACGGAATATGCGCTGGGCAGCCCCTCCGTGAAATCGGCGGAGATCAGGCTGGAGAACGGCAAGACATTTACCGTCAGGTCCGAGAACCAGTCGGCCAGGAACGTATATGTACAGAAAGCCGTGCTGAACGGCCGCCCGCTGGACCGCTTCATTTCTCATGAAGACATCATGAACGGCGGTACCCTGGTATTTCATATGAGCGCGAAGCCCGCCAGGAAGTAGGCAAAAAAACATCCCGGAGAACCGGGATGCGAAATTTACAGTGAACAATGAAATAGCATAGAGTGCTACTATTCCAGGATCTTGATTATTTTCCAGTTGTTGTAAATGAATAAGGAAAAGCCGACTCGTTTGTGCCCCTTTGTTTGTTAGGTTCCTTTCCCATCACCACTTTCATCGTACCGCCCTGCTGGATGGCCGAATGGCTGATCCAGTTTGCGTTGTGCGGTTTTCCGTTCAGCGTGATGCTTTGGGTGTACACATTCGTCTTGCTGTTGTCCGGCGCTTCTATCACGAACTTCTTACCATCCTGCAGGGTAACCGTCATTTTCGGGAAGAGCGGCGCGCCCAGCACGTACTGGTCGGTTCCGGGGCAAACGGGATAGAAGCCCATTGCTGAAAACACGTACCATGCGGAAGTCTGACCGTTGTCTTCATCACCGCAATAGCCGTCGGCGCCGGAATGGTAGAGGCGGTCGAGCACCTGGCGCACCCAGTACTGGGCCTTCCAGGGCTGGCCGGCGTAGTTGTAGAGATAGATCATGTGCTGGATGGGCTGGTTGCCGTGCGCATACTGGCCCATGTTGGCGATCTGCATTTCGCGGATCTCATGGATCACGGAGCCGTAGTAGCTTTCGTCATATACCGGCGCCATCACGAATACGGAGTCGAGCATCTGCGCGAACTGCTGGCGGCCGCCCATGAGGCGGGCCAGGCCTTCCACGTCGTGGAAAACGGACCAGGTATAGTGCCAGCTGTTACCTTCGGTGAAGGCATCTCCCCATTTGAAAGGATTGAAAGGCGCCTGGAACTTGCCGTCCTGGTTCTTGCCGCGCATCAGTTTCGTTTCCGGGTCAAAGATGTTGCGGAAGTTCTGGCTGCGTTTCTTAAAGCGGTCGATTTCTTCCTGCGGGCGCTTCAGGGCAATGGCCAGTTTATAGATGGTGAAGTCGTCGTAAGCATATTCCAGCGTGCGGGCGGCGTTCTCGTTCACTTTCACGTCGTACGGCACATAGCCCAGCTCGTTATAGTATTTCACGCCGGCGCGGCCTACGGAAGACAGCGGCCCTTCGTTCTCCGAGTTCTTCAGCAGGGCCTGGTACAGCGTTTCGATGTCATATCCGCGGATGCCTTTAAGATAGCTGTCTGCAATGAGGGAAGCGGAGTTGGACCCGATCATACAGTCGCGGTGACCGGGGCTGGCCCATTCGGGCAACCAGCCAGACTCTTTATAAGTATTGGCGAGCCCTTCCATGATCTGGCCGTTCAGTTCCGGGTACATCAGCGTGAAGAAGGGGAACACTGCGCGGAAGGTATCCCAGAAGCCGTTGTCGGTGAACATGTAACCGGGGAGCACTTTACCGTTGTACGGGCTGTAATGCACGATCTGGTTCTGCGCGTCGAACTCATAGAATTTGCGGGGAAGAGCAGGGTGCGGTACAGGCAAGAGTAGAAAGTGCGCACCTGGTCGGAGGTGCCGCCTTCGGGAACGATACGTCCCAGTTCTTTGTTCCAGGCTTGTTTGGCTTTCTGCTTTGTGGCCTCGAAGCTGTCTGCCCCTACTTCGCGCCGGAGGTTGAGGGCGGCCTGTTCGGGGCTGATGAAGGAAGAAGCCGCTTTTACGTTCACTACCTCTCCTTTGGCGGTGGCGAAGCCGATGATAGCACCGGCGTGGCCGGCTTTCAGCTCGAGCGTGTCTTTGGCCAGGCGGTTGCCGTCCCGGTATGGGCGAGGGCAAAGGGCTTGTCGAACACGAGCACGAAATAATTTTTGAAGTTCTCGGGAACGCCGCCGCTGTTGCGGGTGGAGTATCCGATGATCTTTCTTTCAGCGGGAATGATTTTCACGTAGCTGCCGCGGTCAAACGCATCTACGACCACAAAGGCGCTGTCGGTTTTCGGGAAGGTGAACCGGAACTGTGCCGCCCTTTCGGTGGGCGCGATCTCGGTGGTCACGTCCGCGTCTGCGAGGTAGACGCTGTAGTAATAAGGTTTGGCGGTCTCCGCTTTATGGGAGAACCAGCTGGCGCGTTCGTCCTGTGTGAACTTCATGCTGCCGGTAACGGGCATGAGGGAGAACTGGCCATAATCGTTGATCCAGGGGAAGGCTGATGGGTTTGTTTGAACCCGCGGATCTTATCGGCGCTGTATTGGTAAGCCCATCCGTTTCCGTTCTGGTTGGTTTGCGGCATCCAGAAGTTCATGCCCCAGGGGTGGCGATAGCGGGATAGGTGTTACCGTTAGACAGGCTTCCTTTTGAATCCGTGCCCATGAGGGGTTTACCCACTCTACGGGATCTGTGATCTTTTGTACGGTCTGAGCGTTTGCGTGAAAGCCTGCACATAATGCGACAAGGCACCAGCGGAATGTATTCATGTTGCAAAATCGATTTTGTAAAATAAAGGGGCCGGCCCAGGAATGGGCCAGCCGTTAGATGCTACTCTTTATTGTTTGTATGATAAGCACTTGTTCATTTGCGCCAAATCAATACCCGTCGTTCTGCCCTAAATTGACATTCAGTCTCCTCTGGCGTTCCGGTATCGGGAACAATTCGGCTTTGGCGGTCGAGGCAACATGGTCCCACCACGTTGCGGTCGTAAATTTACCAAACCTAATCAAATCTTGGCGTCTTTTCCTTCAAAAATAAATTCCCTTCCTCTTTCTGCCAAAAGTTCGTCCAAAGTTAATGTAGCAATTGTGTAAGAAGCTGACGGCCAGTCTGTTGCACTAAAGGCTCTTTGGCGGACAGAATTTACCAGGGTTACCGCCTCTGCTGTTGCAGCCCCTCCGTTCTTCCGCATGAGTGCCTCCGCCTTGTACATGATGATCTCCGCGAGGCGGTAAATCACGAAGTCGTTATTCCAGAATTCCGCATCGTCTTTATTGCCGGGCAGGTATTTGGCGAACCGCGCACCGCTGTTTTCCTCCCCTCTCGTCATACCACCCGGGCCGGTTTCTCCTTCAGAGTTACGGCGGATCTCTTTCACGAACACCAGGGCTTGCCTTTATATTCTTCCGTAGCCATCACTACGGAGTCGCCAGGACCGCCGGTACGGAAGGCCGGGTCTTTCTTCAGGGTATCGATCAGCATCCAGCGCTTTTTACGGAGGTCGTTGTCAGCAAAAGCATCGTACGCCGTAGGGATCACCACGATGCCGTTGTTGCCGCGGTCCACCGCATTGTAGGCCTGGAACTGCACATAGTGCCACATGTCTCCCTGGAAGCTGAAGCGGAACTTGCCTTTCGTCCAGTTGTAGCCGATCTGGAACAGGTTCTCCGGGGAGGTGTTGTTCACGTTATTGAACGGCTTCATGATATCCGTTTCCAAAGCAGGGGCAGCGCCTTTAAGGCTACCGCCTTCGCCGGCGATGATCTTGTTGCACACCGCCACGCACTCGTCCCATCTCTGCACGCCCGTCCATTTCTGGGAGTTCAGGTACAGCTCGGCCAGCATGGAATACGCAGCAGCCTTGCTCACCCGCCCCACCATAGACTGGCTCAGCGGCTGTAATTTATCCACATTCTCCCGCAGCTCCTTTTCGATAAACTCCCACACTTCCTTGCGGGTTGCGGAGAAAGGCTTCGCGGGATCGCCTACTTTGGTAACGATGGGAATATTGCCATACAGGTCCATGAGGCGCAGGTAGTGCCAGGCACGGAGCGCCTTGGTCTCGGCGATGATGGATACCTTGTCGGCGTCCGTCATCCCGATCCTGGTGAAGTCCAGCTTCTCCAGGTCGCCAATGGTATTGTTACAGAACCCGATCCCCAGAACATGAGCCGCCAGGGATTCCATACGATGTCGTCTTCCACGGTCCAGCTATGGTTATGCAGCCGGATCCATTGCCCGCCGTCGAACCCGTGGATGCCTTTCTGCGGCCACGCCAGCTGGTCTGCCGAGAGCTCGCTTACCCGCCAGTAGCCTACCTGGCCGGTTGGCGCGGCCCAGGCGTTGGCGTGGGTGAATGGACGGAGAACGGTGGTCATTACTTCCGTGCGGTTGTTGTAATAGGTATCCGCTACCAGTTCCGTATATACTTTTTCGTCGAGATTGGTGCAGGCAGCTGCCCTGCTCATGAGCGCAACCATGCCCAGCACGATATGTTTCTTTTGCATAAGATTTTCAGTTAACGGTTGAAATTAAAAGCCCATGGTCAGCCCGATGGTAAAGGAACGCGTGCGCGGATAGAACCCTCTGCCGTCGATCCCTGTGGTCATGCCGTTGTCCTGCAGCTCAGGATCCAGGCCGGTATATTTGGTGATGGTCACCAGGTTCCTTCCCGCCACGTAAGCGCGCAGGTTGCGGATATACCCGGATTTCAGGGGGAAGCGGTATCCCAGCGAAACGTTATCCAGCTTCACGAATCCGCCCGGTTCCAGGTAGTAATCGGAATATTGCGGAGCGGCGTTGAGCTGGCCGTGCTTGGTCAGGCCCACCATCAGCAGGTTGTTTGGCAGCCATTTGCGGTTGCCGAAGTACATGTCCTGCAGGTTCAGCAGATCTACGCCCAGCTTGCTGCGCCAGAGGAGCGACAGGTCCCAGTTCTTGTATTTGAAGTTATTGTTCCAGGAGATCATCATCTTCGGAACGCCGTTGCCGATGATACCCAGGTCTTCTTCCTTGATGTCTCCCGCCTTTGCGGTGCTGCCGTCTTTTTTGTAGAAGAGGAAGTCGCCGTCTGGCGTAAAGCCCGCGAAGCGCTTACCGTAGAAGTTGCCGAGCGCGCCGCCTTCCACTACGCGGATAGCGGGACCAAGCGCACCAGGAGAAGGAAGGTCGCCAAATGTCAGGCGCTCGATGCGGTATTTGTTGCCGTCGATCTCGCCTGAAATACGGGTCATTTCATTTTGCTGGCGGTTGAAGATGACGTCTGTGGTGTAGGAGAAGTTTTTCTTATCCACCACTACCCCGCTCAGTACCACTTCGAAGCCTTTGTTGGAAATGGTCCCGATGTTCAGCAGGGTCTGGCTGGTCACGTTCGGCGGCAGGGATACGTCGTAGTTGGTGAGGAGGTCGCTGGTAGCGCGGTTGTACACGTCAAACGAACCGCTCTCAGCCTGCCTTTCAGGAGGGAGAAGTCTACCCCTACGTTCAGTTCTTTCTTCTTCTCCCACTTCAGGTTCGGGTTGGGATTGCGGGAAGGGCCCACTGTTTCGGGAAGAGCCCGTCCAGCGGATAGGCGCCGCCGGTGCCGAGGAGCACCATGGAGTTGTAGGAAGCGAAGCCGGAGTTACCCGTAACGCCGTAGCCTACGCGCAGTTTCAACTGGTCTACGAAGCTGGAATGTTTCAGGAAGCTTTCTTCATGCAGGTTCCAGCCTACGGAAACTGAAGGGAAGGGCGCCCACTTGTTGTTGGGGCCGAACTTGGTGGAGCCTTCGTAACGGAAGATCGCCTGGGCAAAATATTTATCGCGGTAAGAGTAGTTGACACGGCCGAAGAAGGCGATGAGGGCGTACTCGCTTTTGGCGCTGCCCATACCGGCCTTGCCTTCGCGGAGGAAGAGGCCGTTGCCCATGTTCCAGTCCTGGAAGCCGTCTGTCAGGAAGCCGGAGTTGTTCATGTTGTAGGTTTCGGTGGTGCTGAAAAAGTAGCTGTAACCGCCTACCGCCGTGATCCGGTGATCGTCGTTAATGGTCTTTACGTAATCGAGCGTGAGGTCGAGCGTTTTTTCCAGCAGCATGAAGTTGCCTTTATACGCATATCCCCTGCCTTCGTACGAATCGATGGAAGACTTTGAGTCTTTGGTACGGAACTGCCGGTTGTTGTAAGTATTCCGGGAGATGCCGCCGAACACGGAGGCGCGGAGGTCCTTTACCAGTTCCAGGCTCAGCTTGGCGTCGCCCTGGAGGGTTTGTTGGTCGCGGTAGTATAGTTCCTGTTCCAGGCGGCCGATGGGATTGTATACGTTGTAGCCGCTGGGGTTCACGTATTTGCCGTCTTTCATGAGGGGCGATGTGGGATTCCGTTGCACGGCCTGCTCGAAGTCGCCGTTGTTGCCGCCTAGCAGATCAGCTTTGTTGAAGTTGACGGCCAGGTTGGTCTGCAAGGTCAGCTTACCCTGCAAGCCGTTCGCGTTGACGTTGATACGGCCGCCATACTGATCGCGCTCGTTGCGCTTGGCAATACCTTCTCCTTTGTTGTAGTACACGGCCGCGCGGTAGTTGGATTTGTCGGTACCGCCGCTGGCGTTGAGGGTGTAGTATTGTGACAGGTTGTCTTTATTGAGCAGCATATCGTACACGTCTGTATCGCTGCCTTCGTCGTAATTGGGCGCAACTTTTCGGAACTCGTCTGCGGTGAGGTAGCGGGGCTTTTTGGCTACGTAATCGCGCTGCGCGAAGGTAGTCAGGTTGAACTGGGGCTCTCCGCTGCGGCCTCTTTTGGTGGTAATGAGGATCACGCCGCCGTTGCCGCGCGTACCATAGATGGCGGCGGCGGAGCCGTCGCGGAGCACGTCGATGGAAGCGATATCGTCCTGCATGAGGAGGTCGAGGTTACCTCCGGGAACGCCGTCGATAACGATGAGCGGGGATTGCGATCCGCTGATGGAAGTGATGCCGCGCATCTGGAAGCTGGCGCCTGCGTTAGGGTTGTTACCGTCTACGCGGGTGATGCTGAGGCCCGGTACTTTACCCTGGATAAGATCCATGGGGAACGGGCTACGCCGGCGTTGAAATTTTCCGGCCGGATGGTGGTTACGGCGTTGGTGACTTCTTTTTTCTTTAGCGTGCCGTAACCTACTACTACCACATCTTCCAGGCTTTTGGAAGAAAGCGGAGCTGTACGTCGAGCGTGGCGCTGGAGGCAACGAGGGTGAGGGTTTCGTAGCCGATGAAGCTGAATTCCAGCCGGGAGCCGGAAGGTGCGGTGAGGGAATAGCTACCGTCTGCGCCGGTCACGGTGCCGGAGGCGGTGTTGACGATTTTCACGGTAACGCCGGGAAGGGGAGTGTTATCCCGGGCGTCTGTCACTTTCCCGCGGATGGTGCCGGACTGGGAGAATGCCACGGAGCAGATGAGCGATAGTAAGACGCTCATCCAGCCTACACGCCTGGAAAACGTGGATGCAGTGTTCATTGCAATGTATTGATTTGGTTAAGAAAATACAGGCATAGGATTGCCCTGTTCCTGCATGCAGGAAAATTTTTTCAAGGCAACGGAACCGTGTATACGCTGATGGTCCGGGGCAAAGAAAACCCTGTTCCTGCGTACAGGAAAGAAGTCAACTGCCTGTTGACGGCCGGTGCGGGCAAAGATGCCTCACACTGACGGTCACATCAGTGCATAAACGATTTAGTAATAAGGTTTGAAGGCGGTGATTTTGGTTTGGCATCCTGGAATGCCAATGGTTAATTCGTCATTGATAAGAGAAAATTGAGATTTACAATGGGAGCATGCGGCCGTGGATGATTGCGTAGCCGGCACTCCTGTGTGTTACAAATAAAGTTCAATTCGATGCGGGATACGGACGCTTCCTTTCATTAAAATATTTGGCATAGACTTCGTACCTATCCCCACTTCATAACCGAAACGTAGAATTTGATGCGGATAGTCCGCGGTAGCTCCGCTTACTATCCTCGCTGTTACATTCACTGTCAGGTTTGCTCCTTGCAACCGCCTCTTTATCAACCTCCAAAGCTAAACGCAAAATCGATTTAGCAAAGGGTTTTAAAAAGGCCTGACTACGAGGCGTAGCGTAAATGTAGAATTAATTTGTGGAATGCAAAAATTTTCACACGGAAATTTGACGAACGGGAATCGTCATCAGGTAGAGCCGCGCTTTACGAATTTACCGGGCAGCTCCAGTCTCGTCTTGCGCAAAGCGCGTTGACTTTTATCCAGCTGGTTCATCAGCAACTGCATCGCAGTTTTAGCGATCTCTTCGATCGGCTGTTGCACTACGGTAATACCGGGAGGATATAAGCGGAAGATATCATGGTCGTCGAAACAAACCACGGCAATGTCGTCAGGGATTTTCATTTGCAGGCCGGCCAGCGCTTCCAGCCCGAGGATACCGAGGTAGTTCGTTGCGAAGAAGATCGCGTCGAGATCTTTGTTTACCTGGATGAACTGTTTGATCTTGCGGACCGATTCATCTTTATCGCCGTCATACGGCAACGCCAGCACGAGTTTATTCTTTACGGTTATGTCGTGGCTCCGCAGTGTTTCGCGGTAGCCTTTCATGCGTTCCTGCATCTGCACCAGTTCCATATCCACCGTCACGAAACCGATCTTTTTAGCGCCGCGGTCAATAAGGTGCTCGATGCCTTGCTTAACGCCCGCGAAATTATCGATGAGCACATGCGGCGCCTGTACGTCGGGGAAGTAACTATCCATCAATACGAGCGGGCGCTTGTGCGCCACCAGTTGCTGGATGTCCTGCTCCATGCCTGCCGCCGGGGTAATGAGATACCCATCCACCTGCTGGCGGCTCAGCATCTTGATCAGCTCTCCCCTTTCTGTGCGTTGTTCTCTGTGCTGCAATACACGATATGATATCCATAGCGGTCTGCCTCCGATTCGATCACTCGGGCCAGTGCGGCAAAGAAACTGCCGGAGATGCTTTCCACCATGAGACCGAGTGTTTTGGACTGACCGGTCCGGAGATTGACGGCCACAGAGTGCGGCTGATACCCGGTCTTTTGACAACCGCCATTACTTTTTCGGCCAGTTCCTCGCTGATGCGCATCTGCCGTGCTTTGCCGTTCAATACGAACGACACGGTAGAAGGCGCCACGCCAGCCATGCGCGCCACATCTTTCAGGGATAACCTTTTCATTTCCTGGCCTTTCTGTTCTTTCATCGTGCGTGTACAGTTATGCCGGCCCATAGCCGGCCAGAGGTTGTCAATATGCTTACAACCGGGAAATTAAGGTAAAATGCGGGAATTCCGCGTCTCATTCATGACAATTCCGTGCCGGCAACGCCGGCATAACATCCAGGAGGGAATGGGGAGTCAGCAGCCAACCGAGTTATCGACCTGGCGGTAACTCATCCGCCACAGGATGTTGGCGAGCCTGCGGGCGGTGTTGGTGATGAAGGTTTCGCTTTTTTCGGGAAAGTATACGTGCAGCGATTCGTGTAGCGCCACTTCGAGATGTTTACGGCCTTTCAGCCTGCTGTCTATCACAATCGTATTAGAGCCGTAGTCTGAAAGACCGAAGGCCTTTTCCCGCCCCAGTTTCTTATAAATGACTTTCATACGCCCGTTTTTGATGTTACTAAATATACGAAGTTGCGGATTGCCCCTCCGGCCTGTCGCGCACCCGTTACCAGCCTTGAATTTCCCGTCTTCCCGCCCCCAAAGGAACCACCAGCCCCGGTTCCCCGCTGCGCTTTCCGGAGAAGCGCCATGACGCAGGCTTTATCACCCATTTCAGCTTATGCCTCCCCGTTCACCGCCAGGTTATACAAACGCAATCCGTTTACATCGATCCAGATCTGCCAGTAATGATTACCGCCATCTTTCACCCGGGTAAACCCTTTCAGCTTCGGTTCCTGGTTCCAAATGGCGTTTACGAGCACATGTAATTTCCCCTCCCTGTCATAATACCCTTTGTACTGCCGCAGGTACCCATGCAACTTCAACCTGACCGGCGGCAATGGCCAGCTGATATGCCGATCCACCTCCGGCAGCTGACTGCGGAGCACCCATTCCGCCATCAGCACATCCGTCAGCAACAGATATGCTTCCTTCACCATCGGCGAATCCACCCGGCCACCAGTTGGGTATATTTCACACGGCGCGCCCGGCGCCATGACGGTCCATTCGCCCCACTTCATACGATATTCCGCCACCCGGCGGTCCCAGGTTTCAATCGCACGCTGAAGCCGCCATTCCCGGATCTTACCGCAGGAACATAATAAAAGACACATGAAGGAAAGGGTAAATTTCATTTCAACGGTTTAAGGGAAGATGCATTTGCAAGTCGGAATTGTAAACTTATATCAACAAATAATTGACATTTGAGTTACTATCGCCCGGTACTAGCCAGACCAATTTTGCTATCACCATGTATACCCCTAATCTAATTCAAGTCCGGACAAAATTTGCAAAAAACGCAAAAGGCCGATTAGAGGCCAAATAGAGGGGGAATTAGAGGCCAATTACAGGCCGATTAGAGGCCGATTACAGGCCAAATAGAGGGGAATTAGAGGCCAATTACAGGCCGATTACAAGGGAGTTAGCGGCAGACGAGCGGCAGACGAGGGGCAGACGAAGGGCAGACGAGCGGCAGACGAGAACGTGTAATATATTGAATTACATACTGTTACATCAAGTTGAACAAGGCATCTCATTACTATTCAACGAGTTATAGTATTCCTACCGTGTTTTTGTGACCATATTTCAAAGAACCTGGTCAAATGTAGCGGTAAGCCGGCAGCGGAAAAAGAAAAACGCCGTATACACTTACTTTGTAGTGTTTTGTAGTGTTTTTCTGGTAAATCATTGATTATGCACTGGTTAAGCGTAGCCATGGGTAAAGCCATATCAGCCTAAGGGTTAAGGGATACTGTATTGACGGGAGTACTGGTTGATATAAACTAGATACACATGAACCCTTAAGTAGCCCTTACTGAACCCATAAGTTAATACTCCGGAAGTGACCATTCCAATAAGGTTACCATACAGTCGGTAAAAAGAAGGTAGAAATCCGGGAGGCAGAAAGGAGACACAACGGCATTACAAGCAGTTATCTACGGAATATGTACGGAATAACTACGTAGCATCTACGCGTGGCTATCGAATGATCACCGAAGGATGATACTATAATACCCGGACCTGAGGTGGACTTGATGTGGACTTAAGGCGGACTTGATGCGTACAATTAATTGGCATTCAATTAAAAGCGGGGAAAGATACTTTACCGTGAAAATAGTATAGGACTGACATGGGGCCACATTGCGAAGGGAGGCTCCGTAGGGGATGAAAGGGTTCGGTATGTATTGATACTGAATGCATAAAAAGAAGCGCCCTACCGGCTCCCTGAATATACGAAAATCAGGCCAATACGGATGCACAAAACTTTTACAAATATCATAAAAAACCGGCCGCCGCCCGAGGGCCACGACCGGTTACCTGTCACACTATACACTAGCTGCTGCGTAATTAAATCTTCTCGGCCTTAAAACCAGCCTTTTTCACCGTTTCCTCCACTTCTTCAGGGTCAGGGTGCTGGTATTGACGGTCAGGATCTTGTCGGGGTTGTTGGTATCCACTTCCCAGTGCGCGATTTCCTTTTCACCGTTCAGCGCGGGGCTTACGCCTTTCACACAACCACTGCAATTGATATTCGTCTTGAATTTGAGCGTTTTCATCTGTCTTTGGATTTATATAATGAATGATTAAATGTTCGATAATTTGAGGCGGAGGCTATTGCTTACCACAGACACAGAGCTCAGTGCCATGGCGGCTCCCGCCAGCATCGGATCGAGCGAGAAGCCCGTGATGGGGATCAGCACGCCCGCCGCAACGGGGATACCGATGATGTTGTAAATAAAGGCCCAGAAAAGGTTCTGGCGGATGGTGCGCACCGTCTTCCGCGAAAGGCGGATCGCCTTGGGTATCTGCCTGAGGTCGGAAGAGATGAGGGTCATCATGGCTACGTCCATCGCAATGTCTGTGCCCTTGCCCATGGCGATGCTCACATCTGCCTGCGCCAGGGCGTGACTGTCATTGATCCCGTCGCCCACCATGGCTACCACCTTTCCTTGCCGCTGCAGCTCCTCTACGAAGGCAGCCTTGCCGTCGGGCATGAGGCCGGCTTTGACGTGGCGGATACCTGTTTCCGAGGCTACCGCGGCGGCGGTGCGGGCATTGTCGCCCGTGAGCATGTATACTTCAATGCCCATGCCTTGCAGCTTTTGAATGGCTTCGGCCGAACCGGCCTTGATCTTATCTGCGATGGCGATCACGGCCAGGGCTTTTTGTCCATCGGCGAACCAGATCACCGTGTAAGCCGCATTGAGCCATTCGTCGGATTTTGCTTTGAGGATGCATCGATACGGATGTGGTTTTCTTCGAGCAGCTGCTGGTTGCCTGCGAAGAACCCTTTGCCCAGGGCGCTCCCTTTCACGCCACGCCCCGTAATGCTTTCGAAATGCTGCAACTTCTCGGGCGTAATGCCCTGTAACTGCTTCACGACGGCCTCGGCCAGTGGGTGTTCCGATTCGCGCTCCAGCGCCAGGAAAGCCCGGAATACATGAGCCGGTCTTCTTCCGACAGCCAGGCCTCGCTGGTCACGGCGGGTTTACCTTCGGTGATGGTACCCGTTTTATCGAGGATCAACGCCTGTATGCGATATGCTTTTTCGAGGCTCTCCGCGTCTTTGATGAGGATGCCGTTCTCGGCGCCTTTGCCCATTCCGACCATGATAGCGGTAGGCGTGGCCAGTCCGAGGGCGCAGGGGCACGCGATCACCAGGACGGTTACCAGTGCCAGGAGGCCCTGCGTCAAACCATTATCACCGCCCCAGATGAGCCAGGAAGCAAAAGCGAGTAAAGCGATACCGATCACCACGGGCACAAAGATCCCTGCCACTTTATCGACGAGCTTCTGCACGGGGGCTTTGGAGCCCTGCGCTTCCTGTACTTTCCGGATGATCTGTGCGAGTAAGGTGGCGCCGCCTACCTGGGAGGCTTTCAGGCGGAAGCTGCCTTTCTGGTTGAGCGTACCGGCGAATACATCGGCGCCGGGCTCTTTCGCTACGGCCACCGGCTCGCCGGTGATCATGCTCTCATCAACGTACGACTTCCCGCCTGCTACTTTACCATCCACCGGCACCTGTTCGCCGGGCTTCACCAGTAAAACGTCGCCCACCTGCACTTCGGCCAGCGGCACTACGGTTTCCTGTCCGTCGGCGGAGATGCGGATCACCGTATTGGGCTGCAGCCCCATGAGTTTCTTGATGGCGGAGGAGGTGGAGGCTTTGGCCCTTTCTTCCAGCAGTTTACCTAAGAGGATGAATGCGATTACTACCGCGGCCGCTTCGAAATATACGTGCGGGTGCAGGCCGCGGCTATGCCAGAAGCCGGGATTGAGGGTATTGAAGACGCTGAAGGCGTAAGCGATCCCGGTGCTGAGGGCTACCAGGGTATCCATGTTCGCCTTGCCCATGCTGGCCTGTTTGTAAGCGCCCACGAAGAACTGGCGGCCCAGAACGAGCACTACCGGAGTGGAGAGCGCCCACATGATTTCGTTGGCGTAGGGCATGTTCATGAAGAACATCCCGATCACTACCAGGGCAGGGAAAAGAGGATGGCCCAGAGGGTCCTCTTTTTCAGCTGGGCGTATTTGGCGCGCTGGTGATCTTCCAGGCCTGTGCCGGTATCTTCTGTCAGCAGGTCGTACCCGACTGATTGTATCGCTTTTTCCATTCGGCCGGATTGGCCTTGCCGGGGCATATTCTACCAGCACGGAGCTGCTGGCGAAGTTGACGGCGGCCGAAATGACATCGGGCTGCGCCTGCAACATGCTTTCCACGGAACCGGCGCAAGCTGCGCAGCTCATGCCGGTTACCGGGAAGCTCTTTTTAACCGTCTGTTCCATTGTTTCCATCGTGTGTTTCCTTTAGAGGATACAAAGATGAGACGGAACGGGCGGCGGGGCATTATAGAATTCAGGAAAGATTTATATCATTTTCGGGGTGCGCTGTTTTTCCTCTTTTACGCGGAAAAGGGCCGTAGTCCGACGGGGATCTCCACGATCCAGACAACGTCCCCGGTTTCCAGGCGCATGTCTGAAATGGGGTTCAGGATGCGCTCCTCGCCTCTTTCCACGCCCACTACCATACTGTGCGCCATTTCCCGGATGCCGGATTCGCGGATGGTTTTGCCGTTTACGCCGGAGCCCTCAATACTTCGTACCGCCGCAGCTGTACCTGCGTTTTGGAATACTGGGGATGCGGTTCGTGATGCTCGATGAACTGGCGGAAGGCTTCAATCTGCTGGTCGGTCCCGATCACCTGGAGGCGGTCGCCCGGGAAGAGGCGCTCGGTTTTGGGGGAATGGGGATGAGCCTTTCTCCCCGCTCGATCACGGCAACGTTGATGCCGTACTTTTCCCGTAAGCTCAGCCGCTCGAGGGTCTGGCCCACGCCGTTCCAGTCTGCGTGCACGGTAAAGGAAGCCAGGTGGGCATCCCAGGGCGCCAGTACGGGCCGGCGGGCGGCCTCGGCGGTTTCACGGGCGTTGTAGTTGGAAAGGAAGCGCTTTTCCAGGCGGTCGTAGAACGTCTGGATCTTCTTGTTCATCACCAGCAGAAGGCCCGTAATGAGGGCGGTAGCGGTCAATGCCACGGTGAAGTTGAAGAACCGGTCGAGCATAAAGCCCACGAGGAATACCGCCAGCGCGATCCGCACGGTGCGGAACAGGGTTAAGGGCCCTTTGTACTTATTCTGCGCCCAGAGGTTGGCGAAGGCTTTCGGCTGTATCTGCCGAACGGCCAGCGCCCAGAGGAAGGGCAGCATGAACAGGAAGGTAACGGCTGCCGTCACCATCTTACCCCATTTGTCACCGATCAGGTTGTCGGCAAAAGGCAATACGTAGATGGAAGACAGGAGCCCCAGCGCCAGTATGATCACGGAGAATACCATGGCATTGAGCACATATCCTTTGAAGAGCACCTGCCAGTCGGACGCCTGCGAGATGGTCTGCGCGCCTGTGCTGTAGCGGTCGAGGGAGGATTTCCACTTCTGCGGGATGAATTTATCCAACCAGTCGTAGAACGGATCGGCCACTTTGATCATATAGGGCGTGGTAAACGTCGTTACGGCAGATACCGCCACGGCGATGGGGTACAGGAAGTCGCTGGTCACCTTCAGATCGCGGCCCAGGATGGCGATGATGAAAGAGAACTCCCCGATCTGCGCAAGGCTCATACCGGCTTTTACGGAGGTTTTCAGGGGTTGACCGGAGATTACCGCGCCAAGGGTGGTGCTGAAGGTCTTGCCGAACACCGTCAACAGCGTGATGATCACGACCGGAACGATATAGATCTGCAGCATTTTGGGATCGATCAGCATACCGATCGATACGAAGAAGATGGCGCCGAAGAGATCCTTCACGGATTTCACCAGGTGCTCGATCTTTTCCGCCTGCGTGGTTTCCGCCAGGATGGAGCCCATAATGAAGGCGCCCAGCGCCGGGGAGAAACCTACTTTCACGGCAAGCACCACCATGAGGAGGCACAATGCTATTGAGGTCACCAACAGGGTTTCTTCCCCATCAGTTTCTTCGTTTTCTTTAATAAAGTCGGGATGAAAAAGATACCGCCGATGAACCACAGCACGAGGAAGAACACGAGCTTCACCACGGCCATGAGCATTTCCGTACCGGCGAACTGCTGGCTTACCGCCAGGGTGGACAGCAATACGAGCAGGACGATGGCGATCAGATCTTCCACAACAAGTATCCCGAACACAAGCCCGGCAAACTTCTGCCCTTTCACGCCCAGTTCCTCGAAAGCACGGATGATAATGGTGGTCGATGAAACGGACAAAACGCCGCCCAGGAAGATGGAATCCATGGTGCTCCAGCCCATGAACTGCCCGGCCACATACCCGAACCCTAACATGACGGCCACTTCCACGACCGCGGTGATCCCCGCGCTGCCGCCTACCTTCATGAGCTTCTTGAAACTGAACTCCAGGCCCAGGCTAAAGAGGAGGAATATCACGCCGATCTCCGACCATACCTTGATGTTGCCCTCTTCCTGCACCGTAGGGAACAAGTGGAAGTACGGCCCCACCAGGATGCCCGCGATCAGGTACCCCAGCACCAGCGGCTGTTTTAATGCTTTAAATATTAATGTCGTAACCGCTGCCGCGCCCAGAATCAAGGCCAGGTCTACAATCAGGTTCGGAAAATGCCCCATACGCTCGTCTTATATATAATCTTTTGTTATCTGAATATGGCTAAAATAATAAAAAGGACGGCAGTTCGGGCATAAACGAGACAGGGAATGCGCCGCTATGGCTGCATTCCCTGTACTGAAAAGGATTCCGGCAACGAAATAAATGTTATTTGCTCCATTGCTTATAGCGCAGCAATGCTTCGAGGTAATAATAGTCGGCGTAAGACAGCGGCACGTCGATCTCCGAATTACCGGGCATGGAGCCTGTGCTGTGCATGAGGATGAAATGGTTGTTGGCGCCTTCTTTTGCGCGGTAGGCATCGCTGCTGAGGCTGGCCAGGGCATCCGAACCGGCGTCCCAGTATTTCCTTGCCGCGGATTTATCCACATAGCGGCTTAGCTCCAGTAACGCGGAAGCCATCACCGCCCCGGCGGAAGCATCGCGGATGGCGTTGGGGATCCCGGGGCGTCGTAATCGTAGTACGGGATGAGATCGGCCGGCATGTTGGGATGATTGAGCATGTACTCCGCGATATGCCGCGCCTGATCGAGGTAGGAGCGGTCTTTCGTTTCGCGGTACATCATGGTATAACCATATAAACCCCAGGCCTGACCGCGGCTCCAGGCAGATGCGTCCGAATGGCCCTGGTGGGTCTTCTTGGCCAGCACCGGCCGGTGGCGGTATCGTAATCTATCACGTGGTAGGAGCTGTAATCTTCCCGGAAGTGATTTTTGATGGTGGTATTGGCGTGGTTTACGGCGATGGCAGCGAAGTTTTTATCGCCGCTCACTTTCGCTGCCCACATGAGCATTTCCAGGTTCATCATGTTGTCGATGATGACGGGGCACTTCCAGCCGGCATGGTCCCAGGAACGGATGGCGCCGATAGTAGGTTTGTATCGCTTGATGAGAGACGCCGAGCTGGTGAGCAGGATGCGGCGGGCGGCCGTGTCGCCGGTGAGGCGGAGGTCGTTGCCGAAACTGCAATACATGAGGAACCCGAGGTCGTGCGTGTTGGTGCGGTATTGATTAGGCAACAGGTTCACCTGTCTCTTTTCGCTTCCGCGCGGAAGGCGGGGTCTCCGGTGGCTTCGAAGAGGTACCAGCAGGAACCGGGGTAGAAGCCGGCGGTCCACCAGTTATACTTCGCCGTCATGAGGCTGCCGTCTTTGTTGGCGGAACGGGGAAGAGGGAATCCGGCACGGCGGTCATCATCCCTTTGTATTGGCGTGCGGAGAAGGCTAGGCTTTCGGCCACGAGGGCCTTCATTTCTTTTTGCTCACCCTGGTCTGTGCAAAGGCGGCCGTGGAAGTGGAGAGAAGTAATGCGAAGACAAGTCGTTTCATAAGTGGATCATTTTTTCTTTTTCGGCGAGCCCGCGCTGGATTCCCTGGCCACCAGCTGAATGGGAACGATCTCCTGCGGGTGGCGGTAAGTGGCGGGGTGCCGGGTTTGGATGAGGTCCATCAGTGCGGAAACCACCCTTTCGCCCATAGTGGCGGGGAACTGGTCTACCGAGGTAATGGAAGGCGTCACGATCTCCGTGCGGGGATCGTTGGAATACCCGACGATCTTCACGTCTTCCGGCACGCGGATGCCCCGCTTGCGGCAATATTCGAGGATCGTGATGGCGGTGGTGTCGTTAGTGGCGAAGACGCCGTCCGGGTATGGCTGCTGGGCAAAGATCTTCTCCGCCGTGGCCAGTGCGTTCTCGCGGGTGAGCTCATGGAAGAAGACCCGCTGCTTTTTGAACGGGATCTTCGCCTGCTGGAGCGCGCTCTTGTAGCCCGCCAGGCGTTCTACGTAGAGGTTGCAGGAAAGCGGCCCGGAGATATGCACAATATCCCGGCAGCCCTGTTCGATGAGGTGCCGGGTGGCGGTGGCGCCCCGAGGAAATCGTCTCCCTTGATCACTTTGGCCTGGTAGTCTTTAGGCGTGCGGTCAAAGAAGACGACGGGGATATTGTGTTGTTTGAAGATGTCGAAATGGGAGAAGTCCGTCGTGGAAAGCGTGGCGGAAACGGCCAGCCCGTCTACCCGTGCGGAATACAGCGTATTGGCCAGCTGTTGTTCCTGCTCGAGGGAGTCGTTGCTCTGGCAGATGATGAGGTGGTAGCCGTATTCCTGGAGCTTGTTCTGCACCACGGTGGTGATGCTGGCGGGGAAGAACATGGAGATCCGCGGGATGATGAGCCCGATGGTCTTGCTTTTGTTGTTCCGCAACCCGGCAGCCATGGCGTTGGGCCTGTAGCCCAGTTTGCGGGCCATTTTCTTCACTCTTTCCTTCGTCTTGGCGCTGATGTTGGGATGATCATTCAATGCGCGGGAAACGGTGGATACGGAGAGCCCCAGCTCTTCAGCGATATCCACGATAGTTTTTTCAGAACGTACGGACATAAAATAGTTTGATTTATCGGCCCATCCAGCCACCGTCTACCGTCAATACCGTACCGTGAACATACGCGGAAGCGGCGGAAGCAAGGAAGACGACAGGCCCCTGAAATCTTCCGGCTCGCCCCAACGCCCGGCGGGTATACGGTCCAGGATGCTTTGGCTGCGTTTTTCGTCTGCACGCAATGCCACGGTGTTATCCGTGGAAATATACCCCGGCGCAATGGCGTTCACGTTCACGCCCCGGCCGGCCCATTCATTGGCGAAAGCTTTGGTGAGCTGCCCCACCGCGCCTTTGCTGGCCGCATAGCCCGGTACGTTGATGCCGCCCTGGAAAGTGAGCAGCGACGCGGTGAAGATCACCTTTCCGCTGCCATTCTCTAACATCCGTTTGCCGATCTCCCGTGTGAGGATGAACTGCGCCGTCTGGTTGATGGCGATCACTTCGTCCCAATATTCGTCCGGGTGCTCAGCGGCGGGCTTGCGCATGATGGTACCGGCGTTGTTCACGAGTATGTCGATAACCGGAAAGTCTTGATGGACTGCCGCAATAAATGTATACAAAGAGTCCCGGTTCCCAAAATCGCACTGGTAAGCTTTGAATTTGCGCCCTGATGCGGTGACCGACTTTTCCACGTCGCTCCCGAAAGCTCCAGCGAGGCGGAGACGCCGATCACGTCTGCGCCCGCTTCCGCCAGCGCTTCCGCCATCGCCTTACCGATCCCCGCTTGCAGCCTGTTACCAGGGCCGTTTTGCCTTTGAGGCTGAATTGATCAATTAGGACATAATGCCTGATTTTCGAGGTTAATAAATCCGTACCTGGACGGGTTTCTTCAGCTTCTGCGCCTCCTGGCGAAGGTACCGGAACCACTCGCCTGCGTTGGTGATGAGCCCTGCCTTGTCCCAGGCCCCTCCGGTATAATATACCACTTTATTGCCTTCGGCCGTGGGCACGATGGTGAGCAGGTGCCCTTTTTCCATGATCATTTCCTTCACGGGCGTCACCATCACCACACCGATACCGGTGGTACCGTCTTTCGCGGAGGTAGGCTCCCAATAGCCCATGACGCCTTCCTGTTCGCCGAAGTATTGGGTACCGGGGCTTTCCGTTTCACGATACCTACGGCGGCCGTAAGCGGCGCATTGTAAGTGATCTCCATTTTCGACAGCTGGCTGTGCGCATCGACAGACACGCGCTTTACCACGCTTACCTGTTTACCGTCTGCGTTCCAGGGCTCGTATTGCAATTCAAACGTGGTGCGGAGCGCACCGCTATCCAGCATACGATGGCCGGTGTAGTTGCGGGAGTGCCAGATGCTGTCTTTCGAGTATGGAGCGATGCCGCCCGCGCCCAGCGTGAAGCCTACGCTGTATTGGTCCAGCCCCTCGCCTTCGTCCTTATGATAATTAGGGCGTTTGTACCAGCTGTTGACGATCATCTTTTCGGTACGCTTATTCCAGAAATCAACACCATAAGCGTTTTGATTCGGCACCGATTCCAGTGCGCGCCCGTACATCCGGAAAGCCACACGGTCGTTCTCCCAGGCGAAGTCATCCAATCTTTCGGCGATGTACCGGCCGTAGGTTTTCGTTTCCACGGGCGCAGGAATACCTTCCGCGAATGTGAGGATCGCGCGGCCGCCTGGGGCGAGCGGTACGTCTACCAGGATCTTCACAGGTTGCTTGCCGCCTTCGCGGATCAATTGGTACGCTACTTCCTTGCCGGTTACTGCGTTGAGGATTTTAAAGGGACCTTTGCGCAGGGGTTTCCACTTCGCGGCTACCGCGGCGTAATCCAGTTCGGACAAGGGCGCTACGGCGCCCGCCGGGTTGTACACATCTGCCGTAACCGGGAATTTCTGTTCCGCCAGCGTCATCTTCAGCAGCTCCGTCCCCGCCAGCAGGAACGCCCCTACCCCGTATACCTCCGTATCTTCGAAGGTCGTTTTGCCGGGAGAGTCGGCGATCTTTTGCACGAAGCCCAGCTTACCGTCTGCATGCACGCTCGATTGCAATGCGTTCCAGCCTTTCACCAGCACCGGGCGGAAGTCTTTCTTCGGTAACAGCCCGTTATTTACGCCCCAGGCCATGGCATACAGGAAAAACCCCGTGCCGCTGGTTTCTTTAGAGGCATAGCTGTCCATATCCAGGAGGGCCGCATGCCAGGTGCCGTCCGCATGTTGCAGGGCGGCTAGCCGCGTAGCCATGTCTTTAAATTGCTTTTCGAAGGCAGGCCTGGAAGGATGATCTGCCGGCATATTGATGAGCATGCGCACGAGCCGCCCATTACCCAGCCATTGCCACGGCTCCAGAAGACGTTCGCGCCGTTGGCTTCCTTCTTATCGAAATAACGCGCGTCGCGGTAATAGAGGCGCTCGTTTTTGTTGTACAGGAAATCCGAGGTCTTCCACCAGAGCTTCACGGCCGTTTCCAGGTAAGAAGGATCGCCCGCGGCGGTGGAGAGGTACGCCAGAGCCGGGGGCCCATGAATAAGGCATCGCACCAGGCCCATTCGCGCATGTGGATGTGGTTCTTCCAGTCCAGCGGTTCGTCATGCGGCAGCTTACCGATGCTATCGGCCAGCGACCGCCACCGGCGGATCATGGGCTCATCTCCATATACACGATAGAGTTGCGCATATAATTGCCCTACGCAATAGTCATCCGCAAACAACCGCCGCGGCCCGGTATTCCAGCCGTTATCTTCCGAGATGCGCACGAGCCGTTCGATGTTGGCCGGGTCGTTGGCGATCTCCGCGTAAGCATATGCGCCGGCGTAGAGGGCGCCGTTGGTCCAGTCCCATTTGGACCAGGTCCAGCCTTTGCGTTCCAGGTTTTTGAATTGCCAGTCGTTTACTTTCTTCATGTATACGAAGAGGCTGTCATGCGACAGGCGCTCCTGCGTACGGGCGGGCAGGGCCATAGCGGCGCCTGTTATGCCTGCGAGGCACCATGTTTTCCGTGTATTGCGCATAGGTTTATCTTAATTCGGTGATGGCGCAGTGATCCATATCGCCGTAATCGAGGTTTTCGCCGGCCATGCCCCATATAAATGTATAATTGCTGGTTCCGGAGCCTGAGTGGATAGACCAGGGCGGCGAAATCACGGCCTGGTTGTTCTGCATCCAGATATGGCGGGTTTCCTGCGGCTGGCCCCAGAAGTGGCAGACCGATTGCCCCTGCGGCACTTCGAAATAGAAATACACTTCCATGCGGCGGTCGTGGGTGTGCGCGGGCATGGTATTCCGTATTGCCGGGTTTGAGTTCCGTCATTCCCATCTGGAGTTGACAGGTAGGCAGTACGGAATTGACCAGCAGCTTATTGATCGTGCGGTGGTTCGCGGTTTCCTGGGATCCGAGGGTTACTACCTCCGCTTCCGCCTTCGTGACGCGGCGGGTAGGGTAGGTCATGTGCGCGGGGGTGGAATTGAGGTAGAAAAGCGCGGGAGCGGCCGCATCTGCGCTGGCGAAGATCACTTCGCGCCTGCCTTTCCCGATATAGAGCGCTTCCTTGTTACCTAACTGAAACACCTCTCCGTCTACTGTAACAGTTCCCGCACCGCCTACATTAATGATACCCAGTTCCCGGCGCTCCAGGAAGTATTCAGCTTTGAGGGGATTGGGGCTTCCAGGGCGAGGGGACCTGAAACCGGCATGGCGCCGCCGGTAATGAAACGGTCGTAATGGCTGTAAACCAGGCGGATATTTCCTTCCTCGAATAAGGAAGGAATCAGCAGGGCTTCGCGCGTCTGGGCGGTGTCCCAGCCTTTGGCTTCGGCAGGACTGCTGGCATACCTGGTCTCGATATGTGTGCTCATCAATTAGGATGTTTTTAGATGTATGCGAAAATTGTAATGAAATATAACCGTGGAACGGTGCCGGAAGTTATAAATTATCCTGCAAATCTGCAAACGTTTGCATAAAGATTAACAGGCTGTTTGGACAGGATGGTGCAGGGAAGTGTTAACTTTACAGGGCGTTAATATTAAATCATGAATACAGTGGATAGTATTAACGCAGCTTTGGCAAATGGTCTATTTTAGCATATCATGAATACCTTTCTTCAGATTCACCCGAAAGACAATGTGCTGGTGGCTTTACAGGATCTTCCGGCAGGCCGGCAGATCGATTTCAACGGCACTTCGATCCAATTGACGCAGAACGTTCCCGCCAAACATAAATTTCCGTTCAGGCCCCTTCATTCCGGCGATCCCGTGCTGATGTACGGCGTGCTCGTGGAAAGGCCGTAACGGATATCGCCGCAGGCGAGCCTATCACCGTAAAGAACCTCCAGCACGATGCCGACGCTTTCCACGAGAAAGACGCGGAATTCCAATGGCAGGCGCCCGATGTCAGCAAATGGAAGAACAAGACTTTCAATGGTTTCCATCGTGCAGACGGACAAGTGGGCACCCGCAACTACTGGCTCGTGATCCCCATGGTTTTCTGTGAGAACAGGAACGTAAATGTGATCAAGACCGCATTCGAAAAAGGACTGGGCTTTGCGCCGCCTGAAGTATACAATGAACAGGTGAACGACCTGGTAGGCCTGTATAAAAGCGGCAACCTCGATGCCATTAAGCAATACACGCCCACGGAAAACAAGCAGGCCAGTGCCCGCAGCACCATCTTCCCGAATATCGACGGCGTGAAATTCCTCATCCACGAAGGCGGATGCGGCGGCACCCGCCAGGATTCAGACGCACTCTGCGCCCTGCTGGCCGGTTACATCCACCACCCTAACGTTGCCGGCGCTACCGTGCTCAGCCTCGGTTGCCAGCACGCGCAGGTATCCATCCTCCAGGAATCACTGAAGAAGCTGAATCCCAGCTTCAATAAACCCGTACTGGTATACGAGCAACAAACCAGCGGTTCCGAATTCACCATGCTGAGCAATGCTATCAGAGATACATTCCTTGCACTGGTGGAAGCCAACAAGCAGGAACGCCAGCCCGCTCCCCTGTCTAAGATCACGATCGGACTGGAATGCGGCGGCTCCGATGGTTTCAGCGGCATCTCCGCCAACCCGGCCATCGGTCATACTTCCGACCTGCTGGTAGCACTGGGCGGCACCACCATCCTGTCTGAGTTCCCTGAGCTCTGCGGTGTGGAGCAGGAACTGATCAACCGTTGTGTGGAAGAAACGACGGCAGATAAATTCATTACCATTATGCGCGCATACGAGAGCCAGGCGCAGTCCGTAGGCTCCGGTTTCTATATGAACCCTTCGCCGGGCAATATCAAAGACGGCCTCATCACCGATGCCATCAAGTCTGCCGGCGCAGCCAAAAAAGGCGGCACTTCTCCTGTCCGTGACGTACTGGATTATACGGAATATGTGACTAAACCCGGCCTCAACCTGCTTTGCACACCCGGCAATGACGTTGAGTCCACCTCCGCGGAAGTAGGCTCAGGCGCAAACGTAGTATTGTTCACTACCGGACTGGGAACGCCTACCGGCAACCCCATTGCTCCGGTTGTAAAACTAGCTACCAACACCCGCCTGGCGCAACGCATGCCCGACATCATAGACATCGATACCGGCGCCATCATCAGCGGACAAAAAACCATTGAACAAATGGGCGAAGACATCCTGGATTATGTGATCAGGCTGGCCAGCGGTGAAGAGATCACCAAGGCCGAGCTGCTGCACCAGGACGATTTCATTCCCTGGAAGCGCGGTGTGAGCCTTTAATTAACAGAGATTTGTAGTATGAAAATAACGAAGCGGCGGAGCGAAGGCTCTGCCGCTTTCGTTTTATGCATTACCTGATCACCGTCACCGTTCCCCTGAACACAAAGGTGGTACCGTCTTCGCACACCGTTTCAATGGCGTAGACGTAGGTACCGTACGCCGATGCTTTATCTTTCCAGCTGCCGTTCCAGCCGGCGGTCGGGCTATTCATCTGGAAATGTGTATTCTCAAACACGAGGCCGCCCCATCTGTCATAGATCCGCATCCAGTTCACTTCCTTAATACCGCGGCCTTTTGGATAAAACCATTCATTGATGCCGTCTTTATTGGGGTGATGGCTGTCGGCATCGTTACGCTGCCCTGGTCGCAAACTACTTTTACCAGTACCTCATCCTTCGCTTTACAGCCGAACATATTCTCCACTTCCAGCGTGTATAAAGTGGTCAGGTTAGGCAAAGCTGCCGGGGCCGGACATGTCGGACAATCCAGTTTGGTTGCCGGCGTCCACGTCCATCTGATAATGTCCGCGCTGCCCCTGCCGCCCAATGTAACCGGGCTGCCAGACATTACCACCCTATCCGGACCGGCGTTGCTAACAGGCGTGGGCTGCACTTTAATGGCTACGATATCTTCATCCGTAAAGCAACCGTCGGCATCGTACCCGGTTACGTCGTACGTATAGTTGCCGGGCGCCTGAAGGGTGGCTTTGGGATTAGGGGCATCGGTGTCGTTTAGTCCGGTTCCCTTCCACACGTAATGATGTGCGCCATTGGCCCACAACGGCAACGGATCACCGAGACACAAAGTAGTATCGGGCGTGGCCTGTATGGTGAAAGGCTGCGCTACGCGGATGTTGACGGCGTCGGTATTGGTGCAGCCGTTGGCATCCGTTACCGTCACCTGGTACTCCGTGCTCACTTCCGGCGCTGCAACGGGAGTTGCAGACTGCGGATCGTTCAGGCCCAATGCAGGCGTCCATTGATAGCGGGTACCGCCGCCGGCGCTGAGGGTGGTGCTGTTGCCGAGGCAAACGAAAGCTGCTGCGGAAGCAGCCTTCACAACCGGCGTTGGTGTGATATTGATCGCATGATGGGCCGTATCGTTGCAACCGTCTTTACTGGAAACGATGAGCACGGCTTCGGCCGGGCCTGCCGGGAATGCCTGGTTAACGGGGTTTTGCGCAGTGCTGGTGCTCCCGTTACCGAATTCCCATTTCCAGGTTACGTCATTGACAACACTCACATTGCCGCTGAAGCTGACTGGCGCATCCTGGCATGCCTGCAAGGGACCGCTGACAATAGCCTCCGGGCGGGGGTAGACAGGCACCGTGGCATTTACCGTTTGGGTACAGCCATAGGCGGTAGTGGTGGTCAGAGTAAAGGCGTATTCTTTCTGCTGATCCGGGTAGAACGTCGGATTGGCGGAGGCATCGTCCTGCGCGTTGAGGGCCGCGTCAAAAGTCCACTGATAGGTGGCGTCCTCTTTCAGTTCATCGATGGAATAACTATTGAATTGCGGTTTGAAAGTGATCCAGTCTTTATCGCAGACATATGCCGGCGTTGAGATCAGTTTAACATCGAGTTTATCGATCACAATGGGCGCATCGAGGAAAGCAGTGCCTTTGCAGCCGGCGGCATCCGACAGGATGAGGCGGGGTTTATATACGCCCGGATCTTTGAAGATATGCTTGATGGCGGAGGCCGTGGTTTCCGTTACGACGCCATCCGTAAAGTCCCATGCAAAGTTAACGGCGTTGACGGCAGTTACCGTAAACTCGATTTCTTTTGTGAGGCAACCGCCATTGGCCGAAGTGGCAATCGTGGCGTAGGGGCCCTTCACTTCCACCTCTTGTTCAAATTCGTCTTCCGTACCCGCATCGCCGGTCACTTTCAGCTTTACTTTATACTTGCCCGCGTAAGTGTAGGTGTGGGCTGGATTATCCAGCGTGGAAAAGCTTCCGTCCCCGAAGTCCCAATAAGAACTGCTATAGTTGAGCGAAGTATTGGTGAAACGGGCAATCACCGGCGGGCATCCGCTATTGTTGACGAATGAAGTGGTAAACGTAAAGTCCGCGCTAACTGCCGAAACCTTGATCTGTTTCTTCATACTGTCTACGCAACCGTTATTATCCCTTGCCAGCAGCCGCACGGTGTACACGCCTTTCACATCGTAAATCTTATTGGGGCTGTAATCAGTTGAAGTGGTACCATCCCCGAAATCCCATTCGTAGGTCGCGTAACCGCCCGTTTCCGTAGTATTGTTGTAAAACCATACTTCACCGCCCGGCCGGACCAGGTTTGCGCTGGGATTAAAATCAGCGTTGGGGCCATTCACCTGCAAATATGAATTGGTAGCGGTGCTCTTGCAGCCGTCTTCGTCGGTCACGGTCAATGAGGGATAGAAGTACCCGGATTTTGGATAAGTATAATTGAAGGGAGGCGCGGTATATGTTTTAGGGCCGCTGCCATCTCCAAAGTCCCACGACCAGGTCTTGACGGGCTTTCCTTTAGACACATCCGTCTGGTCAACGAACGTTAATTGCGTGCCGCGGCACTCAATACGGGTGGTGATACGAACTGTGCGACAGGGCCGCGTACGTCCACCGCTACCTTATTGCTCGAATCCACGCAGCCCTGGTAATTGACGGCGTAAAACCGGATATTATGCTTACCCGGCTTCAGGTTGGTAAACTTCGCATAATCGACGTTATAACCGTCCCAATGCGGCGAAGTACCGTCTGAGGATATCCAGTTATAATTGTACATCAGGTAATAGAGCGACCGGTCTATGGTGAGCAGATTTGCAGTTACGGTCTCATGTCCGCAGAAGGCTGCCTTATCTGTACTGATCGTGATAGCGCCGGCAGCATACACGTTGATGTCTGTCGAGTCAGAACTGGTGCAGGTACCGTCCGAGACGGTCAGCTTCACGCGATAGATGCCGGACCTGGGGTATTTGTGAGATGCGATGGCCTGCTTCGTGGTGTAGGAACTTTCCTGGCCATCGCCCCAGCTCCACTTCCAGCTGGTGATGTTACCGATAGAGTTGTCGTCGAAGCTGATTTCGGTCCGGTTGTTACAGTCCACCGGCCTCATCTGGAACCTTGGGAATGGGTTTACCGCGGTGATGAAGGCGGGTTTGGTGAGGGTGGTGTTACATCCGTTATTCGAGACGGTGAGTGTTACATCATAGGTACGTGGCTCACGATAGCTGTGTTTCGGATTCTTATCTGAGCTCCAGCCCCCGTCACCAAATTCCCAATTATAGGTACCGGGAACATCAGAAATGGGATTGAATTGTACCCAGTTGTTGCCACAGACCTGCGGCGCCTGGGGCGAAGTGAAGTCGATCGTCGGTTTCTTGTACACCTCGATATTACCATATGAAAGAGTAGATACCGTGCCCTTGCAGCCTTCTGTCGTCGTATAATTCAATTTAACGACATAGGTCCCGGCTTTGCTGTAAGTATGAGAGGGGTTTACCGCATTGGATTTGGCGCTACCGTCACCGAAATCCCATTCATATGTGGCGATCGTTTCACCGTACAGGCCGTGCGCATAGAAATTAGGGGTTAAGCCTTCACATCCCCGGTTAACGCTGGCATAGATCGATATATTCGGCTTCATTACCCATGCACTTGCTGATGCCTGGCTTATACAACCTTTGGCACTGGTGGCAGTCAAGACGATATTGTACGATCCCAGGGCGCTATAGGTAATGCCAGGATGCTGCTGGGTGGAAGTTTGTCCGTTACCGAAATCCCAGCTCCAGTACTGGCGCCGGTCGATTTATCCGTTATTTTAATCGTAGCGGGCACATCGCAGAACAACGTCTTATCCATGGTAAATTCTGCTTTGGGTGTGGGGTTTACGACAAAGTCGCGCGTGATGGTTTCCCGGCAGCTGCCATAATCTGCCGTCATGGTAACTTTTATCTGCCCGGCGCCCAACGGGTATAGATAAGCGGAGGTTCCCCATCCGCCCATGCTTCCCTTATCTACGCTCCAGGTGATATTATCCGCGGCGGGAGTCGTTTTAGCCGTGAAGAGCATTTGCGAATTTTCACAGATGACGGCGCCCGTTTCCATCTCGGTGGTAAAGTTCGCCACATTGATGTTCTCAGAAGTTTTGCTGGCCACGCATCCCCTGTCGTTGGAAACGGTCAGCTTGATCTTGTATACACCTTTGGCGGTGTAGGTATGCGAACCGGGGTTAGCGCCTGTGGCTGTTTTTCCATCGCCGAAGTCCCAGCTGTAAGTGAGGGCTCCAGGGCCTGAGGAGGCGTTGGTGATCGTTACGGTACCCGGAGCCGTGCAGACGTTCTGGGTGTTCAGGTTAAAGTCTGCGACCAGGGCAGCGCCGGCGTCTACAATATTGGGGATGACTTTAGAGGCCGTGCAACCGTTGCTATTCGTGACGGTGAGAGTAACTGTTGGTTTGAGCACGTTCCTGTATACATGGACCGGGTTGTTGCCATCTCCGGTGATCCCGTCTCCATAATCCCAGCTTTGGGTGGTGATCGTCCCGTTTACGGGGTCCGATTTGCCGGTAAACTGTACTTCGAAGGGGATGCAGCCTTTAGCGGGGCTGGCGGTGAAATCGGGTTTGGGATTGGCCCAGACGGTGACGGTCTTTTCCGTGGAGTGACTGGCACCGGAGGCGTCTTTCACCGTGAGGGTGACTTTATAGGTTCCCGGGGAGGTATACGAGGCGCTGGGGTTTTGTGCGGTGGATGTGGAGCCATTGCCCAGGTTCCATTGCCAGGACACGGGGCTACCGGTTGAATTGTCGTTGAACCTGGTGATGAGGCTCTCGCAGTCGCTGGATTTAGTGGGGTAAAATCCGCCCTTAGCTGCGCGTTGGCGGAAATGCCGGGGCAGCAGAGCAGTATTAACAAAATGGTACAGGCGGCGGTAATTTTAGGGATTACCCGGGGAGTAAGGGACATAAACATGTGCGGTATGAAGGGAAATTACGCAAAAATACTTAGATAAGCCATACCCCGGTGCGGGTGGGAGAAAATTGGCAACAGGGGACCTTAGCGTGGGGCATCTAAGGTGTTACAAGATAGTATCCAGGTAAGGCCTACGTAAGGTCAACGTAAGGTCTACGTTTTTTTGAGCACCAGGAAAGAACTCTTTAAGTACTCAGCAAGTACTCCCGATGCACTCTTAGCGCACTTTTTAAGCACTCAGAGAGCACTCAGCCTAAAGAAACGGCACCGCAATGAAGCAGTGCCGTTTCTATAGTACACGATAAAATCTCTGATTATCAGGCCAGTTGTGCGCGTTCCATTTTCGGGACGCACAGGTGGATCACCAGCGTAGCAATGAGGTAGGCGGTGCTGCCGTAGATGAAGAAAGGTACGTAACTGTCTGTATGACCGGCGTACCAGGTCATCATAGCGCCGGCGATGCCGCCCAGCGTACCGCCGATGCCCGTTACGGAACCTACCGCATATTTCGGGAACAGGTCGCCTGGCATGGTAAGGATGTTGGAAGAGAAACCCTGATGTGCAGCGGTTCCTAAAGCGATGATGATCACCGCCACATAAAAACTGGTGGTATATGCCGCGAAGAATATCGGTAAGGCGCAGAGCCCGCATAACACCAGCGTTGTTTTACGTGCCCGGTTCAGTGACCAGCCTTTTTTCATGAAGTTCGTTGTCAGCCATCCGAAGAAAATACTGCCAAGGTCGGAGATGATATAGATGAACACAAAAGTGAACCCTACGGAAGAAATATCCAGTTTCTGATCGAGCGTATTGTTGCGGACGAAGAAGAGCGGCAGCCAGGTCAGGAAGAAATACCATACGCTGTCGGTCAGAATTTAGCGCCGGCGAAAGCCCAGGTCTGCCGGTATCCGAAGAGTTTAGGCCAGGAAACTTTTCCAGGAGGCTCCTGTTCCATGTCGCTTTCGATATGCGCCAGCTCGGCCGGAGACAGCGATTGGCTTTCGCGCGGCTTGCGGTACATTTTGATCCAGAATGCGATGAGAATGAAACCCAGCGCACCGGTTACGATAAAGCATACGCGCCAGCCGAAGTGCGCATTCAGCACCGGCACAGCCAATGCCGTGGCGATCACCCCGATATTAGCCCCTGCGTTCATGATCCCTGTGGCCTGCGATCGCTCCTTTCGCGGGAGCCATTCCGATATCGTCTTATTCGCCGATGGAAAGTTTCCCGCTTCTCCTATCCCCAGTAAAAACCTGGCACCTATCAAACCGCCCGCACTTTTCACCAATCCATGCAACATGCCTGACAAGCTCCACAGCCCCAGAGCGATGGGAAAGCCTTTACGCACCCCTACCCGGTCCAGGAACCAGCCCACGATGAGAAAACCCAGCGAATAGGCCAGTTTGAATGCCGCATCGGTGTTACCGAGCGCCTTTTTAAAATCCGCGTGATCGGATGATTGCATCACATGGTCGGCCGATAATCCCAGGATATCTTTCTGAAAAGTCTCATCAGTCGAAATCATCGACAATACCTGACGGTCTATATAACAAATGGTTGTGGCAAAAAACAGTAATGCGACAATTCGCCAGCGGTACCGGCCAATTACAGTGGAATTCATATCAGTTGAGTGTTTAAGGGTTGATCACTACAGACCAAATTACTGTAATGTCGTTAATAATGCAAACGTTTGCTTTATTTTCTCAGCAAGGCCCGCCCAGTCTCGTTTTGAAAGGGTTTCTTTTGGAATAAGGTTAGACCCCATCCCTACGCAGACAACGCCCGCGCCAAACCATGCCCGGAGGTTGGCCTGCTCCGGTTCCACCCCGCCTGTCGGCATGAACTTCAGCCCTGGGAACAGGGGTTTGATGGCTTTACGTAATCCGGTCCCAGTGCGCTGCCAGGAAACAGCTTCACCAGCGATGCGCCGTTCTTCTCCGCCACTGAAATCTCCGTCGGCGTCATGCAGCCCGGGATCCAGAGGATGCCGGCCGACTGGCAATACGCCGCAGTCTCGGGATCCACTACGGGGCAAACGATGAAATCGGCGCCCATTTCCGTAAAGGATTTAGCGTCGGCCGCGTTTTTAATGGTACCGATACCGAGTTGCATATCCGGCATGGCAGCGGTTTTCAGATCGCGCAGGTGCGCGAAGTTCTGACGGGCCTGCTCTCCCCTGTTAGTAAATTCGAAAACGCGGATACCGCCTGCATAACAGGCTTTCATTACTTCCGCGCACACTTCCGGATCCTCGTGGTAAAATACGGGAATGACCTTCGTGTCTTCAAATGCTTTTACGATGATATCTGGTTGCGTTGTCATGGTCTACATCAGTTGGGTAATGGTCTCACGCGGCGTCAGGTTGAAGTCGCCCGTCCTGAAAAGCTTCGTGTATGCCGCGGCGGCCGCATAACCGATCGTGTCCTGCGGCGCGAAGCCATGCAGGTTTGCATGGATAAGTCCGGCCATAAAGCTATCGCCGCTGCCTACGCGGTCTACCACGTCATTAGTTTCGAACTGGCGGCTCACATATAATTGTCCGCCGGTATAATACACCGCGTAGTACAAATTATGCGTAGGCCCTTCGGAGAACCGGAACGTGAAAGCCACGCGGTCGCACTTCGGGAACTTAGCGATGATGGATGCGGCGGAATCGCGGGCTGCCTGGAGGTAGCCGTCTTTGCTGTTTTGTGCTACGGCTTCCTTGTTTAACGGTACGCCCAGCATCATATCGGCCGCCCAGATATTGCCCATGATAACATGGCAATATTCGGTGAGCGCGGGCATCACGTCTACCGGCGATTGCCCGTATTGCCACAGCTTGCTGCGGTAGTTGAGGTCGGTGGAGATGGTCATGCCCCTGCGCGTGGCGGCTTCCAGCACTTCGCGGCAGATAATGGCCGCGTTGGCGTTGAGTGCGGGAGAGATAGCGCTCCAATGGAACCAGCCGGCTCCCTGGAGCCGGGCGTCCCAATCCACGGTGCCGGGTTGTATTTCGCTGAAACTGGAGTATTTACGGTCGTACACCACTTCGGCATGCTTCAGATCGGCTCCCTGGAGAGGTAATAAGCCCCTATGCGGTCGCCGCCCCAGAGCATTCTGTCCGTTACGATATTTGCGGCTTCCAGCTGCGCGAGCGCCTGGCGGCTGAGGCCGTTGTCGGGCGCTTTGCTGATGTATGCCACGCTATTGCCCCAGGTACCCAGGGCCGCGGCTACATTGGCTTCTGCGCCGCCTACGAACATGGCTGCGCGGTGGTTTTCCCACTCGGGCGAAAGCCTGAATAATATTTCTCCGAAAGTGATGACTGATACTGGTTGCATTAAAAATTGAAATAGGCCTGGGCGTTGTTATAGCATATATCCTGCACTGTTTTGCCCAGCCAGGGAATGTCGGCGGGCAATTCTCCGTTCTCCACATCGTTGCCGAACAAATTACACAATATTCTTCTGAAATACTCATGGCGGCTGTACGACAGGAAACTTCTCGAATCCGTCAGCATGCCTACGAAACGGCTGATCAGGCCCATGTTACTGAGCGCGTTCATCTGTTTCTCCATACCGTCTTTCTGATCCAGGAACCACCATCCGGAGCCGAACTGCATTTTCCCGGCTACGCTGCCGTCCTGGAAGTTGCCCGCCATGGTTGCGAACACTTCGTTGTAGGAGGGGTTCAGGTTGTATACGACGGTTTTGGCGAGCTGATCGGTGGCGTCCAGCCGGTCGAAGAAGCGGCTCATGGCTTCGGCCATGGCCCAGTCGCCGATGGAGTCTACGCCCGCGTCTGCGCCCAGGCGTTTCAGGAGGCGGCTGTTGTTGTTGCGGATGGCCCCACGTGAAACTGCTGCACCCAGCCTTTGGCGTGGTTCCATTGGCAGATGAAGTGCAGGGTGGCGGATTTGAACATGGCCGCGGCGGCAGCGTCCAGCTGGCGGCCGGCGAACAACTGCTGGAAAGCCTGTTCGAGCGCCGCTTCCGTGAAGTCGTTGTATACAAAATAATTGAGCCCGTGGTCGGAAAGGCGGCCGCCGGCGGCATGGAAGTAATCGTGACGGCTCTTCAGCGCGTCGAGCAGGGATTGGTAACTATGTATCTCGATCCCGGCGGCGGCGCCCAGTTTGGACAGGTAGGTTTTGAAAGACGCGGGGTCTTCCACCGCCATCGCTTTATCCGGGCGGAAAGTGGGCAATACTTTCACGCTGTATCCTTCTCCCGCCAATGCTTTATGATGCTCCAGTCTATCCGCCGGATCGTCTGTAGTGCAGAGGGCTTTACATTAAAATGCTGCAGCAGGCTGCGGGTGGAATATTGCGGCAATTGGGCGTTGCAGAAATCGTAGATCTTCTGCGCATTACCGCCGTGGAGCGTTTCGCGGATACCGAAAGGGTTCGCCAGTTCCATGGCGCTCCAGTGGTAGAGGGGTTCCTGGCGGTAAATGGGACGGTTTCGGCCCACACGCGGAACTTGGTGAAGTCGTCCGCATTACCGGTTATAAGGTCTTCCGCAACCCCGTTGGCCCGCATGGCGCGCCATTTATAGTGGTCGCCCTTCAGCCAGATCTCCGTCATGTTCGCAAACGTCTTGTCAGACGCGATCTCATCCGGAGGAAGGTGGTTATGGTAATCGATCACGGGCATGTCTTTCGCATAATCGAAATACAGGCGCCGGGCCGTTTCTGTTTGTAAGAGGAAGTCGTCGGACAGAAATTGTTTCATGCGATTATAGGACCTTGGAATGGTGGATGATATATTCCTTCACGCCGTTCTGCATCATGCCCATGAGGTGATCGGTAACGGTATCGGCGAATCCGGGCAGCTGGTTGAGATCGGTTTGCCAGAGCCGCTCGTCACCGCAAATTTCCCGCACCATGGCGGATACTTCCGGGTAGGCGGGCCTGGTTACCTGTTTCCAGTAGCCGGCAAATATGGCTGCATTGTCGTCGTTGATATCATAATATTCATCGCCTCGCTTTCCTGGAACTTACCATCCTGCTCACGGGCGGCACGGAGGAACAACAGGGTTCCTGCGAAACCGAGGAGCATCATTTCGGGCAACAGGCCTTTGCTCTCGCGGTAGCGGATCATGGTCTGCACATTGCGGGCGTTCATTTTGCTGCTTTGCTGGAAGGTGATGGAAAGCAGCTTATGTTCAATGGAAGGATTGGCGAAGCGGTCGAGCACGTCTGTGGCGAAGGTAGCCACTTGCGGGCCCAGGTGCTCCAGCGTAGGGAGGATCTCGCCTTTACCACCGTTTCGAAGAAGCGGCGCATATAGCCGTCTTCCATGCATTCGTACACGGTATTGAGGCCAGACAGGTACCCGAGGGTCACTGCGGCGGTGTGACTGCCGTTTAGGATACGCAACTTCTGCTCACGATAGGGCGTGATGGATGGGGCAATAAGCATGCGGTCGTCCGCGTGGTGGAACGCCAGCTTCTGCGCAACGCCCGCATCTCCTTCGATGGCCCAGAGGAGGAAGGGCTCCGCGTCGATCCACAGTTCATCTTCGTACCCTGCTTCTTCCCAGCATTCGGCCAGGTTCTTGGGCCTTCCGGGCACGATACGGTCTACCAGCGAGCTGCAGAAACGATTGCTCTGGCTGATCCATTGGATGAAACTATCAGGTAGCTGGTTGTATGCGGCCAATTTAAGAACGATGGATTCCAGCAGCTTGCCATTGTCTACCACCAGTTCCGTCGGGATGATGACGAAACCGGGCAGCTTGCGGAGCCAGCGCTGGTAAAGAATAGCCAGCAGCTTTCCGGGGAAGGATAAGGGCACCCCGGCCGCGATGTTCTCTTCCAGATATTGAATGCCTACCTCCGTAGTATTCGACACGATGATCTCCATGGAAGGCTGACAGGCAGCTTCTAATACTGCCTCCCAATCTGCATTCGATTGCAGAACACGGCTAACAGAAGCGTTGATAAGGTATTGATCAACAGGCTTCCCTGGATACGCCTTTTATGTGGGTGGTGTAGAGACCGTCCTGCGCATGGAACGCGGCGGCATCTCCCCGTCGGTGCTTTTTACGATGGCGATACGGCCGTTGAAAACGCCTTGTTTATTGGCGGTATCCACGAGGTAATCGACCAGTCCGCGCAGAAGCACCCCGGTGCCGAATTGGAGTATTTTCTCTGGTAGCTGAAAGTAGTCTGATGTAATGCCCCATTGCGGGTGATTCATAACGTGTGCCTTATTCAAACGAGGTAGCATGCATTCAAAATTTATAATATGACATAGCTAATATCCGATAAATATAAAATTAGGCTGGGACTTTTTTGACGAATAGTTAAAGAATTTAGACAAAAATGAGATATCAATCGTTGTAAATCCCTTCATATTGAATTTTTTTCATCCAACATATCAACATTCTCCCACCGGGATATCAGCAGTATCTATACGGGCTTCGGCCCCGTTCCGGGGATTTTCAGTAATTTTGCACGCTAAACCGATAGGAAAATGAGCAAGCATGGAAAAGTGCTGGTAGCCATGAGCGGGGGCATCGACAGTACCGTCACCGCCCTGATGCTCCATGAGCAGGGATATGAGGTGGTGGGCATCACCATGAAGACCTGGGATTATGCTTCTGCCGGGGCCTCCAAGAAGGAGACCGGTTGCTGCAACCTGGACTCTTTCAATGACGCCCGTGCCGCGGCCGTGCATCACGGTTTCCCGCACTTTATACTCGATATACGCGACGAATTCGGCGATTTCGTCATCAATAACTTTGTGGACGAATACCTCGCAGGCCGTACCCCAACCCCTGCGTACTGTGCAACACCCACATCAAATGGCGCGCCCTCATGAAACGGGCGGACGCTATGGATTGCGCTTTCATCGCCACGGGCCATTACGGGCAGATCCGCGGGGAAAACGGCCGGGGCATCATCAGCAAAGGGGTCGATGAAACGAAAGACCAGAGCTACGTGCTATGGGGCCTGGAGCAGGACGTGATCAAACGCACCCTCCTCCCCCTGGGCGGCTACCGCAAAACGGAGATCCGCCAGATGGCGTTCGATTTCGGGTACCCCGAACTGGCGAAGAAAGCCGAAAGCTATGAGATCTGTTTTGTGCCGGATAACGATTACCGCGGCTTCCTGAAGCGCAAGGTAGACGGACTGGAAGAACGCGTAAACGGCGGCAACTTCGTACTGGCAGACGGTACCATCGTGGGCAAACACAAAGGGTACCCCTTCTACACCATCGGTCAGCGCAAGGGCCTCGATATCGCCCTGGGCCGCCCCATCTTTGTAACCGAGATCATCCCGGAAACCAATACCGTAGTGCTGGGCGATGAAGTGGAGCTTAACCGTTCAGAAATGAACGTGGGCGGCATCAACCTCGTGAAATACGATCACATCCCCGAAGGCATGGAAGCCGTGGTGAAAGTGCGCTACAAAGACAAAGGCACCCTCGCCAACCTGTACGACGCCGGCGATGGCCTTACCAAAGTGCATTTCTACGAGCAGGTGAAAGGCATTGCGCCCGGGCAGAGCGCCGTTTTCTATGAAGGAGACGATGTACTGGGCGGTGGGATCATCCGCAGATAAAAAGAACCTACTGAAAATATGAGGCCCCTCCGAGCGGAGGGGCCTTTTTATGTGCATTAGTCTCGTTTGGCCACGGTCACGAACATAGAGTCCGCAAAACGCTCATACCCTTCCACTACCGTACTTTCCTGGATCCGTAACCCGCACCCCTTCTCCAGGAAGGCGGCTGCGTCCTCATTTTCCTCCCGGAACACGGAGCAGGTGATATATATCAACGTCCCTCCCGGCGCCAGGAACTTCGATACGTTCTTCGCGATCTTCTTCTGTAAAGCGGCGTATTCGGCGATCCTGGCCTTGTCGAAAAAGTAGAGGTTTTCGGGCGTGCGGCCCCAGGTACCCGAGCCGGTGCAGGGCGCGTCGAGGATGATGCCGTTGAAGGAGGTGTGGGGAAGTTGCCCGCCGAGCTGTGGGCCCGTCAGGTCTACCACCCGGGAGGCATAATCACGGATACCGGCTTCGGCGAAGCGCTTGCGGAGGTTGTCGAGGATCGAAGGGCGGACGTCGCTGACGAGCAGGCGGATATCGGGCTGCTGGTCGTGCAGGAGGATGGATTTCCCTCCGGAGGCGGCGCAGCAGTCCCACCAATATTCTTTCGATTTGGGGCGGAAGCGTTGCCCGGTTTCCTGGGAGGAGAGGTCCTGTATCTCGAACCAGTCCTTTTCGGGAAGGATGGCTTCCGTCTTGGTACCGTTGGGCAGGGCGATGGCGTCTGCTCCGATGGTGGCGAACGTGACGCCGGCCTGCTCCAGTTGCTTCAGCAAGGCTTTCTTCCTGCCCGGGCGGGCGCGGATGAAAAGGCGTGGCTGTTGCAGGAAGGAGCGGGAAAACGCTTCAGCGTTTATGGAAGGGGATAAATGGCTTTGAAAAGGGAACACGGCGCCGGGGTCCCAACTGAGGCCGGCGGCGGACAGTTTCTCTTCCAGAGGGGCTGAAATGTGCGGAGCGAGTTCCGGGCGCAGGGAGGCCAGCATGGCGTCTGGTGATGTTTCGCAAAGGAAAGTGGCCAGCAGGAGGCGGTCTTCCACGGGCATATCCGTCTGCCAGCGGCCCAGGCGGTAATAGCGATAAACCAGCTGCTGAACGGTTTTACGGTCGCGGCTGCCCATTTGGGGCCGGGATTTGAAGAATTGCTTCAGAAAATGGTGCAGCGGCACGCTGCCATCGTATTCTTCCAGAACGGCCGCGGCCGACCGGAGGTAATTTTCCCATCGCGTCATGGCCGCAAAGATAATTCTATCCCCTGAAAGGCGTATTTCGAATCCCGGTTTATCATGTTAGTCACACTGCGGCAATGCGTGTAGCGAAAACCGTAATTTTAGTTAAAATACCGCCAATGCACTATATCAAAACCCTGTTATGCATCCTCCTTCCCGTGGCCTCGTTTGCCCAGACGGCGGAAGAAAACCAGCGCCGTGTGGAGAACAGCCTCATGCCCTGGTACAATTCAACGACCAGCCCGCCATGCGCTTCAACATTGAAGAACGGCTCAAAGCCCTTGATATCCCCGGGATCACGGTGGCCGTAATCCGTAATTATAAGGTAGAATGGGCGAAAGGGTACGGTTGGGCCGATAAGGAAGCTAAACGCCCCGTCACCAACGAAACCCTTTTTCAGGCTGCTTCTATCAGCAAATCGCTCAACGGCATCGCGATAATGAAACTCGTGCAGGACGGTAAGCTCAAATTGGACGAGGATATCAATACCTACCTAAAGACCTGGCGCCCCGATTCCAGCAAGGGCTCGATTACGTTGGCGCATTTGCTCAGTCATACCGCAGGTCTTACGATCCATGGCTTCCCCGGTTACGAAACAACGGATAAGCTGCCAACCACGGAAGAAATTCTGACAGGCCAGAAACCAGCTAATACCAATAAAGTCAAGCCCTTTGCCGCTCCCGGCGAAAAGATGCAATATTCGGGCGGGGCACCACAGTAACACAGCTCATCCTTACCACTGTAACCGGCGAACGTTATGAGCAATACCTGCAGCGCGAAGTACTCAATCCCATGGGGATGACACAGAGCTTCTATAACCAGCCACCGCCGAAAGAAAAAGCGTTACTGCTGGCAACGGCTTATGAAAACGACGGAACGCCCGTTAAAGGTAAATACCACGTCTATCCTGAACAGGCAGCCGCCGGGTTATGGACGAATCCCACCGACCTGGCTAAATATATCATCGAGACACAATTGTCGAAGGAAGGGAAGTCCGCGAAGGTGTTGTCACAAGAGATGACGTTGAAACGGCTCAGTCCCTATCTGAATAAAGAATCCGCGCTAGGCGTGTTTATCAATCACGAAGGGCGCTGGTTCAGCCATAACGGTGGCAATTGGGGCTTTGCCTGTACCTATTCGGGCAGCACAGAGGAGGGAACGGATTTGTCATTATGACAAATGTAAGCAATCACCTTATTATCGATGAGATTGTCCGCGCTATTGCTGAAGTATATCAATGGAAAGATTACCAGTCTGCGGAGAAATTTACGCTATTACCTGCTGTGGCAGACAGCCTGAAACTACACTATGCCGGGAGGTACCGTAGTACCGACGATCAAAAGACCAATATCGAAATCCTACCGGCCGGGAACGACCTGGCAATGAAAGTAGAGGGTGGTAAAGCGTTCAAAACTTACTTCACACAACCCAACAAATTCGTCATTACCGAGCAACCCGCCATGTGGACCATTGCCGGCGATACGTTAAAAATGTTCAACGGTTGGCGAAACAGGGCTTTCCTCAAACAATAACTCTCATCAACTGAAAAGGGCCGGCTCATGAATTAAATATGAGCCGGCCCTTTCCTTTGCTTATTACTACCTTATTGCAGCGCCTTCAACACTACCTGCTCCAGTTCTTTCTTTTGATCGAAATCCAGCGTAGCGGCGATCTTACCCTGCTTGTCTATTACCACCACATAAGGGATAGATGGAATGCTTAGCAATTTCTTTACTTCACCTTTATAGAACCCGCCATCCGCCAGTAACTGTGTCCAGTCCATGGGATGTTCTTTCATCGCTTTTCTCCATGCGGCATCGGTTTCGTCCACAGAAATGCTGACTATCATTACATCTTTCCCCTGAAACTTTTGATAGTATTGCCGCAGTTGGGGAATGTAAGCGATGCACGGGGCGCACCAGGAGGCCCAGAAATCAAATACCACCACTTTGCCTGCCATATCCTTCTCCGTAAATGGCTTTCCGTCCGGAAGGGTCAGTTTCAGTTTCGGGAACGGTTTACCGGCGATGCTATTGATGAAACCGTCATAGCGCTTCTTATACATCCGGCCTTCATAAGTTTCCTTTCCTGCTGCAGAAAGCATAGGATAAATTTCCTCTACGTCCTTTCTGTCGCGGGTAAATGAATAGGCAAGCCAGGGCCTATTTCCGTATGTGCTACTTTCCTGATATCCGCGACCATATCTCCATGTCCGGCTCCCACAAAAGCCCAATACTGGCCATTGAGCGTACCGCCGGTCAATTTGGAACCGTGAAGGGAATCGAGGCTGCAATTGATTTCGTAATACGCGTTTTCCAGGAAAACATTTACGAAGCGGGTACTTATCTTCAGCTTCACTACCCTCGGCCGGTCCACTTTACCGAAATAGGTGAACTCCCCGTTCACGATGCGCACCGGCTCCGATAGTTCCAGCTTTCCACCTTCGCTATCCTCAGTATCAGAGGCAGCCGGCAAAACCGCCACCGTGCCATTCTTAATGCCTGTTATCTTTCCTTTGATCACAAATCCGTCCCGCGCGAATCCACATACCGGCAGCAGCAGGAGGAGAATGAGTTGTATGCTGTTCTTCATGCAATAACCAATTGAAAAGGCAACGGCGCAAAAGAGCGCCATTGCCTTTGTGATAGGGATTCAATTATTTGATCAGCTCCGTCAGCTTCGCTTTCAGTGCATCGCCGTACAGGTCGTACGCAATTACATTTCCGGCAGGATCGATCAGTACGTTTGACGGGAGGTAACGAACGCCATACAGTCCGGCGACAGGTTCGCCCCAGCCTTTGAGATTTGAAACGTTCAGCCAGGTAAGGTCATGTTTCTTTACCGCCTTCTCCCAGCCTTCGCGTTTGGAATCGAGGGACACAGCCACCAACTGGAAGTTTTTTTCTTGAATTGTTCATTGATCTCCTTGAGATGGGGAATTTGTTCGATACAGGGCTGCACCAGCTGGCCCAGAAATCGATGAACACGTACTTCCCTTTAAAACCGGAAAGCGTTACGTTCTTACCGGCCAGATCAGGAATGGTGAAATCCGGGGCAGCCGTACCTGGTTTTACCCTTCCCGCGGCAGCAACGGCTTCGCCCTCCCCAACCTTCAGTTCTAATGGGATCTGGTCCACCTTGCCCGGGAACTTATAGCGTTGGAAAATGCGGGACGCCCCGGCACGATCGCCCAGGGTTTCATACACGGAATCTATAAAGTTCTTATCATTCGCAAAATAATTAGTGAGTATATACCCGCATACGCCGGAGTTGGGGTGGGCGGTCACCCAATTCTTCAGTTTCTCTTTTGTTCTTTTCTCGACAGCCGATGCTTCATCGCTGGCGACCTTCATCGCATCTTCGTCTCCAATGGCAACGGCTTCGTGATATTGCTTTTCCAGTTGCGCAAAACGGAGACCGTCTCCGTTGAAGGGGTCGGTCAGGACCATCACCTCCTGCCATTCCTTTACAAACGCGGATCCCTTATAGCTGGCATCATTGAAACCGGCGCCTTTGCCACGGATGTCCATTTTACCGTCTTCGAGGTAAACGAGGGTTGCCATCCCGTTATTCTCCCCGGTAAAATTGCCAATCTGAAGGATATAAACGCTGCCCCCTTCTTCATCGGCATGTGCAATTCGAACTGATGGTTTTTAATGCGCGTGCTGGTGGTATCGCCCGAATAAGGCTCATATAAAAGATGAGGCTGTCATTTGGCGCCTTATCCAGTTTGCCGGATACGATCGCCATGGGTTCCGGTTTGGTGTTGCTGAAGCTTGCACCTATATCCTGCGCCATAGCGGCCAGACAGCTTATACTCAGTATGCCTGTCATTACTTTCTTCATGATAAAATCTTTTAAACGGATTGAGGATTATTATTTGGCGGAATTTGCGCCCGCAATGGGATTCGCCAGCATATCTTCCAGGATTGAAATCGTTTCCTCCACGTAGACATCGTTCGCGATGCTCTCGATCCATTGCTTATTAAAACGGATCCGGTCGGCATCGTTGCGGAGAGCGGGATTGATGTTGCGGACTGTGGTCAGGGCGACTTCCAGCTTTTTATCCGCCGGCAGTTTCCTGAGCGCCTGTACCTGCTTCGTTCCGCCGTGCCATTGCTGGTAGTGCTTTCTGAAACCGGCCAGATCCAGCTCGGCGGGCTGCTCCAGGCTGGCCTTCAGGTTTCCGCTGATGGCCTCCACTTTGGCGAATACAGGATTAGCGGCGATGCGCGCTTTGGATTTTTCAATTACAGCTGCAAATACGCCTTCCTGGTTAACGCGTTTCAGCGGCGGCAGGGTCACCGTATCACAGGGCAGGATATTCGGGAAGTCGGTTTCCATGATGGACTGGATGTTCATCCTGTCCTGAAACACGATATCGGAGCTAACGCCTCTCAGCTGCGTGGAAGTACCGTTGGCGCGGTAAAATTTCTCCATAGTGATCCGCAGGCTGCCGTATCTTTCAGGCTTAGTGCCTTTGCTGCTGTCGCCCATCCTGCCGATATTGAAATTTTGCTGTGCGGTACCTTTACAAAAGTGGTCTTCGACCCAACGATAATCCCACGGCCATAGTCCTGGATGGCTGCAGCGAATATCTCCGAGGCGGAGGCGCTGGATTCGTCCACCAATACGGTCAACGGGCCGGTATAAAACGGGATCTCCGCTTTGCTGGCGTACTGGTTGAAAGTTTCCCTGCCTCTCAGGTAAGAAATGCCGCCTTTGGGAAGGAAAAAGTTGCACATTCGCACAACTTCATCCAGCGCGCCGCCTCCGTTGCTGCGGAGGTCAATGATCAGTCCTCGATTTCTTCCTGCCGGAGGCGACGACAGTTCGCGCCCAACATCTCCCGCAACGCCTTTGTTCTGATCTCCGCCCGCGTCGATATAAAAGTCCGTAAAGCGGATGTAGCCATATCGCTTCCCGTTCCTGTCTATTACAGCGCTTTTCGCTTTATTCTCCGTATCTACTACCTCGTCCCTTTTCACGACTACGGTCCTGGCCTGTTCTCCGGCTTGCTGTACCTGCATTTTCACAGACGTTCCTTTCTCCCCGGATCATGCTTACGACTTCATTATTAGGCAGGCCGCTTATATTGAGCAAGTCTCCGGCGGCATCGGCAATGGCTACTATACGGTCGTTTTCCTTTACCAGGCCGCTGGAGTAGGCAGTACCGCCCTGCATCAGGCGTTTCACGTAGTACTCTCCATCCCGGTTCTCCAGTTCGATCCCCAGTCCGAAAAAGCGCTTGTTGAGCATTTCTGTGAACGTGCGGTCTTTGGGGCCGGAATACATTGTATGCGCATCGAACTCCATGGCGATTACGTTCAGGTACGCTTCGAACTTCTCTTCTCCCGACTTTTGCTTATGGCTGTGTGCAAAGAAATCATCGAAATACTTCTTCACTTTAACTTTTGCCTTCTCCATCGTGGCCGGGTCTGTGGGTTTACTTACCGCATTGCTGTCTGCCGCTACTGCCAGGTCCATGTAATTCCTGATCACATAGTATTTCAGCAGTTTCCGCCACAATTCCTTTCTATCATTAGCAGTGGCCGGAAAAGGATCGTTCTTCCGGACATGTTTTACCTCCTCCTGCTTATCGAACGTAATGGCAGCGGCCATCAAAAGTTTATAATCAGCTTCCGCTTCCGTCACGCGGCGGCGGTAAATGCCATATGCCGCCTCGAAAAAGCGGGATCGCCCGTTGCCAGCTGATCATCCACGAGCGTACGGAATTTCTCCAGCTGCCGCACATCTTCCTGCAGGAAAATGTAACTGTTGGGATCCATCACATGCAATAAGCGGTCGAATACGGCGATAGAAAACGAATCATTAATGGCTTTCGGGTTGTAATGCTTCTTCTGAATGCGGTCGACCATGGATTGAATCGCCGCCTTGCGGTATGCAGGAACGGCTTTCGGGTCTTCAGGGCTCTGGCCAATGGCAGCAGCCATTGCGGACAGGGCGAACATGGTCATTAAAAGGCGCTTGCCTCTTTTAAACACTATCATGCAGTAAATTATTTAAGCCTTAATTAAAGTATGGGTACCGGATCCATTAAAAAGGGTGATCCGGATACGCAGAATGTGATGAACGGAGATCAGAACGCATCCCCGATTGCCTGCAGGTCTATGCCGAATTTCGTGTCGAAGTAGGTGATGACCGCCCTGTACTTTAGCTTGTAATACCCTTTCGTATCTACCGCCGGGTTAAAATATGCCTCCTCGATATCCGCCCGCGACCGTGTGCAAATCGCTTCAACATACCCCAGGAAATCGGATCCCGAAGTCAGAAGCCGCCCGGAAGGCTCGATAACTCCCCACTGATTCCTCAAAGCCTGCGTACTTACAGCTACATAACTGGGTGGGGCCAATGCCTTGAAATCCTGCGGAGACTCGATCGATCCTGCCCGGAAAGCCCTTTCCATATAGAAGCGGATCAGGTTTGACCGCAGCTTCCTTTTCTGCGCATCGGTCGTTTGCTGTAGAAATGTGCTATCCGCCCATCCTATGGTAAGCGTCGCATATGTGCTGGCAAAATTGACGGCGCTCCGGGTATCCTTTCCGCCGATATAAGATGCCAGGAGGATCTTGTATGGCATCGTTTTCTGCAGGAAACGCTCCGGGAACACATGGAACAGGTGCTCATGCAGGAAGCGCAGCACCGGGCTGATATACGCCGGGTTTGCGTTAAAAGCACTGTCTTTCTTTTGTTCTATCTGGTTATAGCCATAATCGTTTTGACTGAACCTGTAGAGGATGAAGGTCGCATATTTGTTGTATGCGGCCATGATGCTATCGTCATACTGGCTATTCCCCTGTGGCAATAGGTGTATCGACTCCGGGGCGGAAGGAGCGAGTTTAGCTTCTTTATTACAGCCAGCGCAACGGCGGCGATCGATATCATCAGAAAATACTTCATAAAAATATTCTTAGACATAAACAGGTTTATTGAGGCATGCGGGCTCCCGTTCTCCGGGGATTAGGTTGTAGCATGGCGTTTCGGGTGAGCACCTCTTCCGGGATCGGGAGAAGATACTGCGGGTCTCTCGCATCCAACTGGTAAACTTCCGTAGTGAGCTCATCCGGCCGGTAAACGTGTTTGATGGCGGGCATCCCGTATCTGCGCAGATCAAACCAGCGGTGCATTTCCTCGAGGTACAATTCACGGCGGCGCTCCTCCCGGCACAGGCGTAGCATTTCAGCCGCAGGCTTAACGGTCCAGTTGGTAAAGGCCGTCCTGTCAATACGGGAAGCCCGTAAAGTATTGAGGCTGAAAAGCGCCTTGGTAGCATAACCAACGTCGCCCTTAGTCTTATACAGCTGGATAAGCGCTTCCGCCCGGTTCAGGTAAGCCTCCGCACTTCGCCAGGAATTATAGCTGTCGTAGTTATTGCCCATGCCGAGCTGTCCGGCGGGGAATACTTTCTGCTGCGAAAAATCCGTTGCGTAATACACCTTCAATTCCGGAGGGTTTACATAAAAACCGGTCAAGGCCCGAAGGTCTGCCGGCTCGAAGCTGCTGACCAGGTCGTAAGAAAGATCATAGACCATTCCATAAGTTTCCGGCAACTTCTCCGACGCCGTACCGTAGCACCATATCGACTCAACATTATTGATCCCCGCCAGCGGCTTGCTTTCCGGTACGGGAATACCGCCCCAGTGTTGAGGTCCATCAGCTGGGGATGGTAGCTTAATACGATATCGGCATGTTCGACGGCCTTCTCCCATTTCTCTTCAAAAGGTACACCCGGCTGGCCAGCAAATGCGCCGCAACATGGTTGAGTCGGGTTACCTTCTTGGTATTCTTCTCCCTGCTCAGCAACAAAATGGCGCTGTCCAGATCACGTTCTATCTGGGCGTACACCTCTTTACGGGGTTTCTTGTCAGGTATTGTTCCGAAAGATCCGAGGTTGTCCGGATGGGAACGCCGGGCGATAACTGCGGCGAGGTAGTGGAATCATTATACGGCGCGGCATACAGGTTTACCAGCATAAAATGGTAATACGCCCTGAGCACATACGCCTCTCCTTTGATCTGGTCCTTGTCCTTTGCGGGCCTACCGCCCCGTCGATGAACTGAATCACCACATTGGCGCCCAGGATCCGCTTGTAGTAATTAAACCATGCGTTGTAGTAAAACGACGAGGATTCCCGTTCCATTTGTTCCTGAAAATCGGGCTGCCATTGAAAGACAGGGGCCGTAATCCGGGAAATGCCACTATTGCCCAGCGTTGGACCGTAATAACATTCCACATCATCATCAAGAAAAACGGTAAAGCTATGCATCGGGTCTTTTATATCCGGATAGCCATCCGAATAGATAATCTCTCCGAAATGCTCGGTCGTTTCAGGTTTGATATCGGTTTGAGAGTATTCGTTCAGAAACTTCTTGCAGGAGACCATGCAACAGGCGCCCAGTAAGATCATAAACAACTTCTTCATAGAGAATAATTGCATAAGTGAATTAAAATCCAGCGTTCAGGCTGAATGCATATTGCCGCGTAATCGGCAGCGCGGTGGTGCCCACACCATCCGTTTCCGGGTCCTGGCCTTTCATTTCTTTGCTGGCGATTGTGAATATGTTATACATGGTAAACCCGACCGAAAGGTTCTTCGTTCCCATTCTGCGGACCAGGTTGGCGGGGATGAGATAATTCAACATAACATTCTTGCATCGGAGATAGCTTCCGTTGGCGGTGAGGTAATCCGACTTCTCGTAAGCTTCCATAGGCACGACCATGTAATTGGCGCTCGACCCGCTGGCCATCTGCGGGCCCCTGTAAGGCACGAAGTAATAGCTGCCCGTTTTATTATCCACGAGCGCCGGGATGTTGGTATGCGCTTCATCCCCGGCTTGCGCCAGCGGTCCAGGTATTCGCGGGACACGTTCGTAAAGGTTCCGGGAATGCCGTTGTTGCTATAATTACGGCCAAACGGCGGATTCAGCCGGCGGGTATTACCCATCACGGCATACAAATGCGTCCGGATGGAGAAGGCCTTGTATTGCAGTGAGGGCGACACGGATAATGTCAGCGTCGGATCCATCTGACCGGAATACACCAGGAACTGGCCCGGATCGGTGAATTTGACGGCCTGCTCGGAAGCGGTGATGTTTTTAAATGTGGGCTGGCCGTTTACAGGGCTGAGGCCATTAAAGATATAGGAATAGAACCCGCTAACAGGCTTACCCGGCAAATGGCCCTGCCCGTTCAGGAACGAATTCAGATCCGAACGGGGATTGCCATCATCCTTCCGGTTGAAATTCCGGGAGGTATTCATGGAAATGGTAAAAGTGGTGGCCTGGTTCTTTATCACGTCTAAGCTCAACGCCACTTCCAGGCCCTTGTTAAACAATTCGCTGCCGTTCCTGTACATATATTCCATACCGTATTCGAAAGGGATATCCACCTTATCAACCACATCCACAGTATGTTTATGATAATAATTCAACCCCGCGCGCAAACGGCCGTTCCAGAATGCCATATCGGCGCCCAGGTTGAACTGCCTGGTTTTCTCCCAGCGGAGATCCGGGTAAGGGAGGGATTTAATCCGCATATAGGGGACCTGGGTAGCAGGGTTAAAAGAATTGCCGGAAGGTTCATAATACGCGATCAGGTTTGGGCCCACCGCACTGACAACATTACCCTGCGTACCGTAAGAAAGGCTGAGGCCGAAGCTGGACAGCAACTTACCCGCCGGGAACCATTCTTCCGCATAAGCGTTCCAGCGGCCAGAGACGCTGAAGTTAGGGAGAATTTAGCGTTGGAGTATTGCCCGAATCTGTTGGAGCCGTCGGTCCGAATATCGCCACGCACAATGTACTTATTCATCAGGCTGTAAGTCATGGTAGCATAACCCGAGACGGTATTCTTCAAACCGTCCGTCAGATACTGCCGGCTGTGCTTTCTGCGGATAACATCCGACGCAAAAAAGTCTTTCCACGGTCCGGAAAGTACCCGGGTTCCGTAGCACTATAGCCATCAAACTTTTCACTATTGAATTCACTGCCGATCGTAAAGTTTAACTGATCCCGGTTGTCAAAAAGCGGTGTGGCAAAATCCAGGCTGTTACGAACGCCCCAGGCAGTGCTGCTCATCTGGTTTATATTGGCGATCCCGCCGGAGGGTAAATCCGAACTGTTAAAAACCAACTCCGAAGGTGTTTCACCATAGTTCCAGGTCCTCAGGTTCGCGGCCAGGTAAGAGCGCTCGTCGAATGCGGAAAAGCCATTTGCATCCGATATCATGATATTGGACTGATGGAGGAATTTCCATTTCTGGCTGATCTTATAATCCAATATCAGGTTTACGCTGGTTGAACGGGATTTGCTTTCGTTCATGGAATGCGCATGCTCGTTCCTCATGTTGAAGTAAATGGACTGCCCCTGTTGGAGAGATATCCCGTTTCTCCGTTCAGCTCATTCCTATGTGCGCTTAACGGATAAAAGATAGCCGGATCTAATGTGCGGCTGGTTTGTAAAGCGTAATTGTTGGGATTGGTTACCGCACTATAGTAACCGGTTGAATTACTCACATTGCTGTTCATGCTCAAATCGATCGACAAGCGTTTTCCCAATTCGGAACGGATGGACATCTGTGCGCCATAACGGGTATTGCCATCTAACTTCGCTGCCCCGTTATTGAGCGCATAGTTAAATGAAGCATAGTAGGTCGTTTTACCCGCCCCGCCGCCGAAACTGATGCTATGTTGCGTTCCAAGCTGATTGCGGAAAAACTCTTTAAACCAATCCGTGTTATTCGTTTCCAGCTGTGCCACTTTCTGGTCGAATTCCGATTGCGTGATATTCCTGCTGTAAAGCGCGTAACGGAGACCTTCATAAGAGTCCATCTCCCGGAATCCGGTAAAGCCTGGTTGAAACACCACGCCGTCAGCTTCAAATTGCCGGGACAGCTCCACCCTTTCCTTCGAATTCATTAACATCATTTTGTTATAAGTGGGCCTGGCCTGAAAGCTTACGCTGGCGTTATAATTGATCTGCATGGCGCCTACCTTTCCTCTTTTCGTATTGATCACAATTACCCCATTTGCTGCCCTGGTACCATAGATGGCCGTTGCAGCCGCATCCCGCAAAAAGGTAAGGCTTTCGATATCGAATACGTTGATCCCCGATAGCGCATTACCCATCAGTGCATAATTGGCGTTAGCCACATCCGAGACCAGATTATTGAGCACGGAAGCTTCGATATTGACAGGATCGGGACGGATCATCCCATCCACTACGATAAGCGGGGAAGCATTCCCTACCAGTGTCGATGTTCCCCGGATACGCATCTTAGGTTGGCCGTTCACCGATCCGGAAGTATTGATCACCATGAGGCCGGGCACCTTACCCTGGAGCATCTGGTCCACCGAGGCCACACCCGGCTGAACGATTTCCGCCCCTTTGAGGCGGGTGTAAGTACCGGTAGCCAGTTTCGGATCGATCTTCTGATAACCTGTCACTACAACTTCCTGTATCTCGCTGACAACCGTATCCATTTTAAAAGTTAGAAAACGGTCTGTGGCATTGGCCACCTTGTAAGTAAACGCTTTCATCCCTAACCTGGAGAAGCTCACCGTTTCCTTATCATGCGCAAAAAGCACGAACATGCCTTCTTCGCTGGTTGTCGTCATCTCGCGCGACGCCAGTCCACGGATGCTCACCCCAGACAGCGGCGTGCCTTTAGGGTCGGTGACCTGTCCGCGTAATACGACGGACAACTGTTTCGGCGCCTGGTTCTCGGCAGATATGGCCCGGTCGTCCTTTTTCTCATAAATGATCACTACGCCCATCTCCTCGATAAATTCCAATCCGCAGTTTCCCAACACCTGCTGCAGGAATTCGCGTAACGGAATTGCAGTTACATTCACCGTAACCGGCTGCTGCCGCCCCACCAATTCGCTGTTATAGGAAAACCGCACATTGGTTTTCTTCCGGACATCCCGTAATACCGTACTTAGTGCGGCCTTGCTGGCTTTGTAGGTGATCCGCTGTGCGAGTGCATCCTTGCTTTGTCCGTAGCTGCTTCCGGCGGTCAACAGCAGGCCAAGCAGCCAAACTAATGTGAACCACCGGGCATGAAACAGCCTGTCTTTCCGTAGAAAGAATAAATCCTTACGTCTCATCTTATTAGAATGAAGATTAAATTAATAGTCCATCCCGCTCAATTTGGTTGACGGTATTCCCTTCTGTTATGTTATTGTTTATCCTGGTCAGTTTTTGCTTATCCGAACGGTCTTATCCTGTACATGGAAACGGATATCCAACCCTTTGCCAATCACGTCCAGCGCAACCTGCAGGTTTGCGGGCCGGGGCATATCGAGCGTAAAGCGGAGCGTTTCCAGTGATATATTGTCAAACTCAAAATTGTAATCGTAGTTGCGCCCGAGGTACCGGGTAATATCCAGCAAGGAGGCATCGTAGAAAAGCAGATCGCCATCCTTCCAGGCGGTGAATACCTGCGTATCTACGTTTTGCTTATCCAGCGAACCGTTGTTGTAAACGGTTTGTTCACCGGGATCGAGCTGCCGCTGTTCAGCGCCGGCTGCTACAAGAAGGCGGCCGGTAGTTAATGTGGTGGTTACTTTGGCATCGAACGTATTTACGTTGAAAGAAGTACCCAGCACTTTCAGCTGATTATCTCCCGCGTGAACGATAAACGGCTGCGCCGCATTGGCCTTGACTTCGAAAAACGCTTCTCCCCTCACGTACACGTCTCTTGTTGGTCCGTTGAACACAGCTGGGTAGCTGAGAGCGGTTTCGGAATTGAGCCAGACTTTAGACCCGTCAGAAAGCTGCAGGCTGAACTGCAAGCCTCTGGGTATCTCCAGCGTGTCCATCTTTATGGCTGCTGCTGCGGATGTACCACCAGCGTAAGCGATGGATGAACTGCCTGTTGTAATTTTTGCATCGGAGCCATGTTGAATGGTTTGTTCTTCCCCACCCAGTTCTACCAAACGGCCATCGCCCATCCTCAGCTGCACTTTTCCGGAGGGCTTTACATTAGCCAGTTGGGAAGGTTTTGCTGTACCTTGTTTGTCCGGCTCAAACATCCAGACGCCCGCTCAATGGCCAGTATCAATATGGCCGCCACAGTGAGCCGCAATATGTGAACTATCCGGCGTTTACTGCGGATGGCATCGAATTGCTGCCAGCCGTCCCGCTCGGAGAATGCCGGTGGCGCCATACGGATCCGCATCTCGCGCTCCGCCGCCAGCACCCGCAGCTCTTCTTCGGTGAAGTCTGTGGCGGAAGGGTCGCCATCCAGCCGGGCTGCCAGCTTATCCCAATCAATATTTTTATCGTCGTTATGTTCAAACATACATTAAGGCCATTATAGGGGTTAACAATTTCATCATCCAGCCGCATTCCTTCCGTAAAACTGCAAAGCCTGCTTGATCTGCGTCTTTACGGTATTGATCGAAATCCCCAGCACATCTGCGATATCTTTATATTTCAGGCCTTCCTGGTTGCTCATAAGAAAGACCTTCCGGCGTTGCTCCGGCATCCGGGACACTGCTGCCCACAGGGCGGCATTACGCCGTTCTTCTTCACTGCCGTCGTCCTCCGGGAAGTATTCACTCATCGCCTCGATCACTTTAATCTCTTCCAGCAGTACCTTGCCGGATTTCTGTAAATACCGGAGGGAGGCATTCTTGATGGAACGCAGAGCATAGCTTTTAAAGTCGTGAGTGATCTGGATATCGTGGCGCTTATTCCAGCAGTAGAGGAAAAAGTCCTGCACGATATCGCGGGCGGCGTCCTGGTCTAATACGATATAATAAGCTGCCCGGCACAATAAAACATAGTGAACCCTGAACTGTTCCTCGAAGGAAACAACCTTTCCTGATCTCGATTGATGCATAAGTAGCTTTGTACGGTCATTCTCAGCCGTACAAAGTAAAAAATAATCCGGATTTACTACATTCATCGGCTTTTAGAAGCTATGCGCACGAGTGCTGGTAATCGCCCTTAATTCTCTACATAGTTGATCTCACGTCGTTCTGTGGTACTGCCACGCTGTTATGGTTACAGGTACAAGGAGGGTAAAAGAGGGTGATTGCAATGTGAAATTTATTTTAAGAAAAAGGGGCTGCCCGTTATGGGAGCCCCTTTGCGATATACTATTACGGTAAATTATACTTTCAGCAGCGCTTTCACGGGATCCTTGCCGAACAGGAGCTGTTCGGGGTTCTCCAGCATGTCTTTCACGCGAACGAGGAAGCTTACGGACTCGCGGCCATCGATGATGCGGTGGTCGTAACTGAGGGCTACGTACATCATGGGGCGGATCACTACCTGTCCGTTCACCGCCATGGGGCGGTCCTGGATCTTGTGCATGCCGAGGATGGCGGATTGCGGGATATTGATGATGGGTGTGCTCATGAGGGAGCCGAATACCCCACCGTTGGTGATGGTGAAGGTACCGCCGGTCATTTCTTCCATGGTGAGCTTGCTGTCGCGGGCTTTGGTAGCCAGCTCCACCACTTTCTTCTCGATGTCTGCCATACCGAGGCTTTCAGCATTGCGGATCACGGGAACCACCAGGCCTTTGGGCGCGGATACGGCGATGGAAACATCGCAATAGTCGTGATATACGATCTCTTCTCCGTCGATGTAGGCGTTCACTGCGGGAATTCCTGCAGGGCGAAGCATACGGCTTTGGTGAAGAAGCTCATGAAACCGAGGTTCACGCCATGGGCGGTCTTGAAGGTTTCTTTGTATTTAGCCCGGATAGCCATGATGTTGGTCATATCCACCTCGTTGAACGTGGTGAGCATGGCCGTGGTGTTCTTGGCTTCTACGAGGCGGCGGGAAACGGTCTTACGGAGGTTGCTCATCTTCTCGCGACGGTCTGTGCGGGCGAAGAGCTCTTTACCGAGGGCTACACCGGGGTTCTCCAGCGCGGCGAGCACATCGTCTTTCATGATCTTGCCATGAGCGCCCGAGCCTTTGATGCTGGCGGGGTCCACTTTTTGTCGGCGATCACGGCGGCGGCAACGGGACTGGCCTTCACATCGTTGGGGATGGAAGTAACAGGGGCCTGCTGGGCAGCGGGCGCGGCTTTGGGAGCGGCAGCGGCGGCGTGGGCAGCGGGTTGCGCTTTGCCGGCAGGACGGGCGGCGGCGGTATCGATCTGGCAGGCTACGTCGCCGATATGCAGCGTGTCGCCTTCTTTAGCGATGGTTTTAAGGACACCGGCTTCTTCGGCGTTCAGCTCGAAGGTGGCTTTTTCGGACTCCAGCTCACAGAGCACTTCATCCCTTTCCACGTATTCGCCGGTTTGCTTGATCCATTTGATGAGGGTTACTTCACTGATAGACTCGCCTACAGTAGGTACCTTGATATCGATCGTGCCTTTGTTGGATGCGGGTGCGGCCGGTGCGGCTTCAGGTGCAGGGGTGGGCGCGGGAGCAGGAGCGGCGGCAGCGGCTGGCGCAGCAGGCTGCGGGGAGCGTCGCCTTTGGCGTCTGTGTCGATAGTAGCGGCAACGTCACCGATGTTGATGGTGGCGCCTTCTTCCGCTACGATCTTCAGCACACCGGATTTCTCCGCGGTGAGCTCCAGGGTGGCCTTTTCGGACTCCATTTCGCAGAGCACGTCGTCCTGGTTCACGAATTCGCCGTTCTTCTTCAGCCATTTAGCGATGGTCACTTCGCTGATTGATTCTCCTACCTGAGGTATTTTAACTTCGATGATCATGTGTATAACCCTCCCGTAATAAGTAACGTTAAAAATTCATGGGTAAAATTAAGGGGATTCCGGTTAGCGTGGCTCCCTTTTTATTTTACTTTCTATTAAATATTGAATGCGGTATCGATGATTTCCTGTTGCTCTTGTGCGTGCACCTTGCCGTAACCCGTTGCCGTGGCGGCGCTGGGGTTGCGGGAGATTACGCCGTAGTTGAACTGTTTGAGGTTCATCTGCAGGAATCCGGCAGCGCCCATGTTCAGGGGCTCTTCCTGCACCCAGAACCAGGTGGCGCCCTTGTATTTCGCCTGGATAGCCTCCAGCTGCGCGACCGGCAGCGGATAAAGCTGTTCTAGGCGAACAACGGCCACATCCTTCCGGTCTTCCTTCATCTGCTTTTCGCTCAGGTCAAAGTACATCTTGCCGGAGCAAAGCAGCACTTTCTTCACGCGGGCCGGCTCAGTGATGAACGGATCGTCCAGCACCTCTTTGAAACCGCCCTGGGTGAATTCGGCAGCGGGGCTGTAGCTACGCACGTGGCGAAGGTTCGCTTTGGGCGAGAAGTTGATCATCGGCTTGCGGAAAGGCAATGCCAGCTGGCGGCGCAGCGCATGGAAGAAGCTGGACGAGGTCGTACAGTTCGTAATGAAGATGTTGTATTCGGCACATTGCTGCAGGAAACGTTCCAGGCGGGCGCTCGAGTGCTCGGGGCCCTGGCCTTCGTAACCATGCGGCAGCAGCATCACCAGGCCGCTCTGCTTCTGCCATTTGGTTTCAGCGGAAGTGATGAACTGGTCGATCAGCGTTTGCGCGCCATTCATGAAATCGCCGAACTGCGCTTCCCAGATAGTGAGCGCGTTGGGGTTGGCGATAGAATATCCATACTCAAAGCCCAGCACAGCGAACTCGCTGAGCAGGGAATTATAGATGCGGAATTTGCCCTGGTTTTCGCTGATACGGCTCAGGCGGCTGTATTCCTCGTCGGTTTCCTCGCTGCGAAGCACGGCGTGGCGGTGGGAGAAAGTACCCCGTTTCACGTCCTGACCGCTGAGGCGAACGTCCTTACCGGAACCCAGGATGCTGGCGTAGGCGAGCAATTCGCCGGACGACCAGTCGAGCAGCCCCTGCTCAGCAAACAGCTTCTGCTTGTCTTTCAGGAGTTTTTCGATCTTGCGCAATTGCTTGAACCCTTCAGGGATGGCCATGATGTCGGCGAAGAGCTTTTCGAGCTCTTCTTTGGAGATCGCGGTGTCGGGGGATTTCACGAAATCTTCCGGCGTGGATTTCCGCAATTCCTGCCACCATACTTCGGGTTGCTGGTATTTGTAGGGCAGCGGGTGCTGTTTTACATTATCGAGCCGTTCCTGGAGGTCTTTCCAGAAGGCTTTTTCCATTTCCTGGGCGATGGCTGCGTCAACGTCGCCGTTGGCGATGAGTTGTTTGGAATAGATCTCGCGCGGGTTGGCGTGCTTCTCGATGGCTTCATACAGCTTGGGCTGGGTGAACTTGGGATCGTCTCCCTCATTGTGCCCGTGCTTACGGTAGCAGACCATATCTATATAGATGTCGGAATTGAATTCCTGGCGATAGCGCGTGGCGATCTCGGCTACTTTCACGGTGGCTTCCACATCGTCGCCGTTCACATGGAATACGGGCGCCTGAACGATGGAGGCTACGCTGGTGCAGTAGTCGGAGGAACGGGCATCTTCAAAATCGGTGGTGAAGCCGATCTGGTTATTGATGACGAAATGCATGGTACCGCCGGTGTAATAACCGCGGAGCTTGCTCATCTGGGCTACTTCATATACCACGCCCTGTCCTGCGATGGCGGCGTCGCCATGGAGGAGGATGGGGAGGATCTGGTCGTAGTCACTGTTATAGATTACATCGGCTTTGGAACGCGCGAAGCCAACTACCACAGGGTCTACCACTTCGAGGTGGGAGGGATTGGGGGTAAGCTGAACGTTTACTTCTTTACCCGCGGGCGTCTGGATGCTTGCGCGGAAGCCGAGGTGATATTTTACGTCGCCCGAGCCCATGGTGGTATCAGGGATGGCGGTGCCTTCGAATTCGGAGAATATCTGTTCGTATGTTTTGCCGAGGATATTGGCGAGCACGTTAAGGCGGCCGCGGTGGGCCATGCCTATCACGGCTTCTTTCACACCGTATTCTGCGGCGGTATTGATCATGGCGTCGAGCGCGGGGATGGTGGTTTCACCACCTTCGAGGGAGAAGCGTTTCTGGCCGATGTACTTGGTATGCAGGAACTGCTCGAACATCACGCCCTGGTTCAGTTTGGTGAGCACGCGCTTCTTCTGGTCTGCGGCGAGGGGTTTGCGGAGGGTGGTTTCCATTTCCTTCTGCAGCCATTCGATCTTCTTCAGGTCGTTGATATAGGTGAACTCGATGCCTACTTTACCGGCATAGATTTCTTTGATATGCGCTACGATCTTTTCGAGGGAGGCTTTGCCGAGGCCTACGATCTGACCGGCATAGAATTCAGTCTTCATATCGGCATCGGTGAGGCCGAAATGGGCGAGATCGAGATTGGCGTGGCGGTCTTTTCTTTCCCGGATGGGATTGGTTTTGGCGATAAGGTGGCCTTTCTTGCGATAGGCCTGGATGAGGCGGTAAACGCCCAGTTCCTTGGTCAGCTGTTCGTTCGAAACTCCCAGAGCGGTGGTGCCGGTTGTGGCGGCGCCTGCTTTCCCGTTGGCGTTGCTCACTGCAAAGTCGAATCCTTCAAAAACTTGATCCATTCCGGGTCTACCGAGGCCGGATCTTCGCGGTACGCATTGTACAACGACTCTATGTACGCCGGGTGCGAGTTGGTGACAAACGAAAAGTCCTTCATTTACAACGAATTTAAGCTTGGTCTTTGTTTCTGCTTTAACCTATAACACCAAAAATATGTTACGGGATTGCAAATATCGCTAAAGATTTGGGATTTTGCGGGCTTTTTACGGGATTTACAGGGTGGAAAACGTGGGCGGGGTTTCACTTTTTTAACACCTTTGCATCGTGAAAGAAGGTAAGATCCCGATGAATCAGGGATTTCCCGAGTTTTATTTTTGTTTATCCAAAGATTAAACATACCTTTGCCGTCCGAAACTTGAAATTTATACAATGGCAAACCATAAAGCAACGAAAAAGACGTACGTCAGAGCAGAGCGCGTAATGAACGTAACCGTTACTACGGGAAAACAACCCGTAATGCCATGCGGGATCTGAAGAAGCTGACCGACAAAGCAGCTGCTACCGAGAACCTTCCGGAAGTGCTGTCCATGATTGACAAGCTGGCTAAACGTAACGTTATCCACAAGAACAAAGCAGCTAACCTGAAAAGCAAGCTTACCCTTAAGGTAAACGCACTGGCTTAATTATCAGGCTGTTGAACTAATATTTCAGCTCTTCCCTGCAATACGGGAAGGGCTTTTTCATGCCCGGCTGTCTCATCTGCCACTTCCCGCTTCCCTACTCCTCCCTTCTAAATCATGACATAAATTACCAAACAGTATGACAAATGCCATGCTGTGGCATCCTTTGGCTAGCCCGCCCATAAATTAACGCGCATATATCCCGCTTATAAGCCGGGTTTGAACCGTATATAAGCCGCCCTAATAATTAGGGCGGCTTATATACGGCTTATATACGGTTTATATGCGGTTTATAGGCGGCTTATCTCATCCGGAGGCTTACCGTTTCCATGCCGTTTCCTGACCGCAGGGTACCAGCATGCCGCCCATTGCCGTATATTTACACCACCTATCAACAATCAAATCATTAACCATTGATATTCAACAATCTAAACCGAAAATGGCGCTCCAGCCTCCTCGCCGCCTGCCTGGCCATTTCAACCCAAACCACTGAAGCCCAGGATCTTACCACCAAATACGAACGCACCGGCGCCCGGGAGACCGTCACCTATGCCGAATGTATCGCATACTGGAAGATGCTCGTCCGCCGCTTCCCGCAGCTCCATATCCGCGAAATCGGTACTACCGACGCAGGGTTCCCCCTTCACCTGGTTACCCTTTCCCCGACCGTGACTTCGACTATGCCAGCCTGCACCGCAAAAACCGCCGTATTATCCTCATAAACAACGGCATCCACCCCGGTGAGCCCGATGGTATCGACGCCACCATGATGCTCGTACGCGACCTCTGCCAGGGCAAAAAGAAGCTTCCGGCTAATGTGACCCTCGCCATCATCCCCTGTACAATATCGGCGGCGCCCTCAACCGGAATGAATTCTACCGGGTAGACCAAAACGGCCCCGACGCATTCGGCTCCCGGGGAAATGCCCAGAACCTGGATCTCAACAGGGATTTTATCAAAGCAGACTCCGCAACGCACGGACATTCCACCAGATATACCATCTCACCGACCCGGACGTATTCGTGGATAACCATGTGAGCAATGGCGCTGATTATCAGCACGTAATGACCTTACTGGCCACCCAATACGGTAAACTCGGAGGCCCCATGGGCGCCTACCTCCACGATACCTTCGAGCCGGCGCTATATGCCATGATGAAAGAAAAAGGGTATGACCTCCTTCCCTATGTCAATCATTTCGGGCCAACGCCCGACAGCGGGTGGACTGCCTTCGCCGACGGCCCCGTTATTCCAGCGGTTATACCACCCTTTTCCACACGTTCGGCTTTGTGCCGGAAACCCACATGCTTAAACCCTATAAGCAGCGCGTGGAGGCCACCTATGCCCTGATGGAGTGCTTTATCCGCTTTACGTCCGAGAACAGCGCCCGGATCAAAGCCATCCGCGATGCCACGAAAGCAGCCGTTAGAACGCAGGAGAGGTTCCCCTGAGCTGGGAACCCGATATGAATAAGCCGCAGTGGTATACTTTTAAGGGCTACCAGGCTGGCTATAAACCCAGCGAAGTGTCCGGTCTGCCGCGGCTGTACTACGACCGTTCCAAGCCTTACGAGAAACAGATCCGCATATTCAACGATTTCATACCAGGGAACTTTGTGACCAGGCCGGAGGCCTACATCATACCACAGGGGTGGTGGGCCGTGATCGAACTGCTGCAGGGAAATAAAGTGCAAATGCGCCGCCTGGATCGTGATACGGCCATCGAAGTGGAGACTTACACGATCAACGACTTCAAAACTGCCACATCGCCTTATGAGAAACACTATTTCCATTACGGCGTGAAGACGAGCGTATCAAAACAAAAATTTCGTTCAGAAAGGGCGATTATTTAATTCCCATGAACCAGACCGCCAACCGCTATCTGGTGGAGACGTTGGAACCGGGAGGCGCAGACGCATTCCTGGCTTGGAACTTCTTCGATGCGGTATTAGGGCAGAAGGAAGGATATTCATCTTATGTGTTTGAGGACACGGCGGGAGAATTCCTGCGCGGGCATCCGGAAGTACGGCAGGCCCTGGAATCTCGCCGTGCAACGGACACTGCCTTTGCTAAGAGCGCGTCCGCACAATTGAATTTCGTGTATCGCCAGTCGCCGTGGAACGAACCGGGATTTATGCGGTACCCGGTGTTCAGAGTAGTAAAGTGATGTGAGCGCCCCCAACCGGGGCGCTTTTTCAAATAATCACGTTATAAGGTGATAAACTGTACGCACGCAGGAAAATCTGACGACAATTTTAAGAATCCCGTACCTTCTATAAAGTCCTATCCATATCTATGACAACGCTATATTCCTTCCTCATTCCCTTGCAAATCCTGCTCATTTACGCCGCGATCCGGCCGGGCTTCCGGAAGGCAACGGCACGTGAGCCTAAACGCTGGCAAATTCTATTCGCAACATTCCTGGTGCTGTTTGCAATCGGCCTCCTCAAGACAGGCGTCACCTTTATGCTTTTGCTAGGACTTATTGCCCTTGCGGTCGCTACCTCCTGGACTTATGCATGGGAGAAAAGGCATCAGAAGAAAGCACCGCTTCTTGAAGATATCCGATATGCTATCTCTTATTCTGAGAAATTTCCTAAAGATGTGGAAAGCGTCACCTCCATTTTACGTACACACACCTGGTCCCGAAAGAATATCGAAATACTTCAGCAGTTGCTAAATTCCGGCCAATTGAATGAAGCCATTTGCATCGGATTAGAAAATATCTCTTCTGGCCAGACATTATATATCGCATCATTTCAGTCATTAGACAAACATCAGTACATAGCGCTGCTACATGATAGCGCAAATACGCTAGGGCTGGACATTACGGGAATCTGGAAACAAACTTTATTTGAGTAACAGAATCATTTATTTTCAAAAAATAATTACTGAATAAATTTTCTGTGTTAAAAAAATAACGTAATTGCTTCCATCATTAACACAAAAAAATGTCAATTTTGGAAACACAAACAGTCTTATTAGCATTGAAAGAAATGGAGTCGAGAATGACGACTACCATCAGGGAAAACAATCAATCGCTCCACAATCGAGTAGATGCCCTGAATGTAAATTTGGAGGGTAGAATTGTGACGCTCAAAGAAGATTTGGAGGGCAAAATCGTTTCGCTCAAAGTAGATTTAGAGGGCAAAATCGTTTCGCTCAAGGACTACTTCGATAGCAGAATCGAAACGCTCAAAAATGACTTTGTATTAATGGATCAGCGAATCAGGGCGATTGAAGCGGAACTGAAAACTATTAACATCAGGTTCAATGAAGTCGATGAGCGGTTCAACAAAATCGACCTGCGATTTGATGTTATCGATCAGCAGTTCAAAGCAATTGATCTGCGATTAAAGGCAATTGACCAGCATTTCAATGAAATCGACCGGCGATTTGATGATGTTGATACGATGTTTGAAAACGTCCACACTCGTTTCAATCTCCTCGAGATCAGGTTCAACAACGTTGACAAAGAATTAAAGCGTATCACGTCTGATCTGGATCAGATCGAAGCGTGGACGGGGTATCGGGCTAACCCGAATCTCCCCGGGCTCATGAAAAGATCTTAATGCCGAACTTACCCTTTCCCGTTTCCAATACCCACATTGACTAAAGAAAAAGCCGCCCCGATCAGTCATCGGTGGCGGCTTTATAATATGTTTGGTTTCCCTTAATTACGTTGCAGGAGCATAAGTGTATGCTGCTCTCCGAAGAAATGATTATACACCAAAGCGTTCTTATATCGCCCCGCCAGCATTTCCTGCTGCGCAGTCCACATACCGAAAGCGCCCGCGGTATCATATTCACCGCAGAATTGCTTGAAGTGGATTCTTGATGCGGATGATGCCATTGCGTCCACCCCATCGTAGAAATGGTCGAAACGGGTATCTCCGCTACGGCCACTGACCAGCAGGTCAATTTCTTCCGCCTTCACTCCCCGTTGTGCAAGGAACAGTGAAAGTGCTGCCGAAACTTGGGCTGGTTGCGGTTTATACAGCATTTGCATGCCTTTCAGTTCTACGTCAGCAGCCTGCGTACCGATGAGGAAAAATACTGCGCCCTCTCCTGCGATGGTTCCGGGCGTACCGGAAGCCAGCAACTCCGCAGGTTGGGTCAGGTCCGCTTTCCAGTACCCGATACGGCTTTTGATGTAATGATGTTCATTCGTCATTTCATCGAAGCCCCCGGTGAGGACGCTCTGCGCGCCTTCCTGGATCTGCAGGATCGTGTCAAGCAGGGCGTGCTCGAAAGAGAAGCCCCGGTGCACGAAGGTATTGTTATAATCCGTGCATTGCTGCTGCAGGGCAATCAGTCCGTTGACGGAGTTATAGGTGGATTGAATAAAAGGCGTGGGATTGAGGGCCGTTTCTTCATAGGTACGAATATCGTGCAGGAACTTCTCCGTATCCTGCAGGCTGCCACGGCCTGTACCGGTGATGATAGCTCCGGGAACCTGAGCATTTGCATTACGCAAACATTGCAGTGCAGCGGCGAGGCCCATTCTGAGCAGCCGGCTCATACGGCGCAGGCTATTAGGCGGAATGAACCCCGCGTACCCCGGCTCCTGCGCGCGCAGGAGGTTGCGCTCATCGAGCGGGAGCAGTTGCGGCTCGTAGTTCCCTACGAAGCTCTGCTGCGGAGAAATCGCCGCACTGGCCTGTATGTAGCACTTAATTTCCATACTTACTGATCACGAGTGATGCATTGTTGCCGCCGAACCCAAAGGAGTTGGACACCACGTTCTTCACGGGAGACTCTTCCAGCAGGCGCGTTTCCGGCGAGATGCGCAGCTCTTCCATGCGCTCCGTAAAATTGAGATTGGGCCAGATCATCTGCCGGTTGATGGACAACACGGAATAGATGGCCTCTATGGCGCCGGCCGCCGCAAGGGTATGGCCGGTGAAAGGTTTGGTGGAACTGAACGAAGGCACCTCATCGCCGAAGAGCCGCTCCAGCGCGCGGCCTTCCGACACGTCGTTATTGAGCGTTGCGGTACCATGAACGTTCACGTACTGCACATCGGCAGGCGCGAGCCCGCACATGGCCAGCGCCTTCCGCATCGCCTCGAAAGCGCCGTCGCCTTCCGGGGAAGGAGACGTTGGATGGAAAGCTTCGTTGGTATTGCACCACCCGCTCAGCACGGCCATGGGCCTAGCCTTACGGCTATTTGCAAAACTTTCCGATTCCAGCACGAGATAGGCGGCCCCTTCCCGAGATTAAGACCATTACGGTCTTTATCGAAGGGCATGCAATGCCGCTTGTCGATATTTTTGAGGGAGTTGAACCCATTGAGGGTAAACCGGGTAAGCGCTTCCGTTCCTCCGCAGATGGCGCGTTGCACGAGCCCCGACCGGATGAGCCTGGCCCCGTACATTAAGGCGTTGGCGGAGGAGGAACAGGCGGTGCTGATAGTGGTCACATAAGCAGTTAGACCGGTGTGATCGGCAATGCGCTGGGTGCAGTCCGCACAGTCTAACGTATCGATCAACTGGAGGAAGGTACCTTCTTTTTCGGGGTCGAGGATATCGAAATATATTTTCTCGGTATCGCACATGCCGCCCACTGTTGAGGCATTGATGAAAGCGGTCGGGGTTTGGCGGGGATCTGTGATTCCGGCGGAATGAAGCGCTTCCTGCATGGCAACGAGCCCCAGGAGCGTGGTGCGGGTGAAACCCTGCGTATCGGGAACGCCGGCCATCCTGGCCAGTTCTTCCGAGCTGCATTTCACCTCTCCCACCGGCAATACATCGCGGTGCACGGTATCCACCCATTGCGAATATCCGATACCGCTCGTCTGCGCCCGGAGGCTGCGGAAATTCTCCTCCACGTTATTCCCGATGGCGGAGATCATTCCCATCCCTGTAATCAACACACGTTCTGCCATACGGTCTCTGCGGATTAAGCCGCCTGTTTGCTCATGATGAATTCTGCCATGGACTGAACGCTCTGAAGGATCTTACGGCCTTCGCGCGGATCTTCCACTTTGATCTTGTAGTTTCTTTCCAGCAACACCATCAGTTCCAGCGAATCGATGCTGTCGAGCCCGAGGCCTTCGCCAAACAGGGGGCATTGTCATCAATGTCTTCCGGTTTGGTATCTTGCAGGTTCAGGGCTTCGATGATCTGCTGTTTGAGTTTGAGTTTTAATTCTTCCATGTTGTTGTAGGTTTTACGCCCACGGCGTATTCAAGGGGGTAAAATTAGTTGTTTTACCGTTGTTATGAAAATTGTTCTTTATCCGATCCTGCGCTGTTCCACTACCGCCGCGATGACCAGCATCACCGTACCGCATCCCAGCAGTTTGGCCATGTCTGGCAATACGAAACGGATATGGCCGTTACGCAGGTAAATATCGTTGATGGCGTCCAGCCCCAGCTGAGCGGCGACAGCCGGCCGATGTGCTGCATCGTTTCGGGCATGATTTCCAGCGGTATCCAGATTCCGCCGATAGCGCTCAGGATCACGATGCTCACGGCGCCGAAATTCAATGCCTGGTTCGGCGTCTTGAATATCGTCCCTATCAGGATCCCGTATGCCGTAGCCGTTACGCCTATGCTTGCCGCCACGAGGAAACCCGCCAGGTGATCTACCCCTACCTGCAGTTTGGGCAGGCCCAGCATGGGCAGTAAATACAGTCCCACCAGGATCATCAGGTAAAACTGCACCACACAGATGCCTACGAAGAACAGCAGTTTCCCCGTGAGTATCGTCAGGAAATTGCCGGGGATCAGTTTCATCCGCACCAGGCTCCCGTCTTCCCGCTCCCGGATCATATTTCCCGCAATGGGGATGACGATGAAAAACATGGCGAAGATGCTCCATGCCGGGACGTTATGCTGTACGGAGTTGGAGATCACGTCGATATGCCTGCCTTCTCCTATACTTGTTTCCCTGAGTGCCACCGCTTTCAGGCGGATGGCGGGGAAGGTGTCCTGGTTAAGGCTGTCGCGGCTGCGCAGCTGCAACTGTATACGCTCCAGCAGCAAATCGGTCTCCACCTGGGTGAGGAAGTTGTCCAGCGCCTGGTGGATCGCGCTTTGAAGGCCTTCTTGGCTGCGGGGTCGAAGTACAGTTGTACGGCCAGCGAATCGTTTGATAATGCTTTTACCGGCAATTGCGCCGGCATGCCCATCCTTTTTGAAATATCATTAACGATCTTATTGGCGTTACTGACGATTTCTGCAGTAGCGCCTTTGGGGATGGTAATGCTGATCTTATATTTTCCTTTCGCAACCATTTCCTTTGCCGCCGATTCAGCGACCGGTTGTCCGTTGATGGAATCGATGACGTTGAATTGTCCGCTTTGCTGGAGCCCTTCGCGGATGTACCGCCCCAGCCTGCCATGGTCGTTATCCACGGCAAGGATATCGAATTTTACTTCCTGGTAATCGCGGAAGGGAGCGTCCTGGATGAGGGCCATCACGGTAATGAGCACGAGCGGCATGGCGAACAGCAATGCCAGCCCGGCTTTATCGCGCCGAAGCAGTAACCATTCTTTCCGTATCGTGGCGATGATCCTTAACATGTTTGCTTTTCGTTTAATCCCGCACGGCGTGGCCGGTGTAATGAAGGAACACATCCTCCAGGTTCCGGCAATCGCCATGGCGGCCGATCAGTCCTGACGGGGTACCCTGAGCTACCAGTTTCCCTTCGTCGATGATGGCTACTTCGTCGCAGATCTGCTCGGCTTCTTCCAGCAGGTGCGAGGTATATATTACGCTGTTGCCTTTTGCATTATAATCGCGCAGAAACTGCAGGATCATGGCGCGCGACTGCACATCCACGCCCGCGGTGGGCTCGTCTAACACCAGTAGTTTAGGTTCATGGAGGATGGATGCGATGATATTAGCGCGCCTTTTCATCCCGCCTGAAAACTTTCCCGTTTCTTTATGCGCCGCCTTTTCCAGCCCGAAAGCCTCAAGGTGTTGCATGATCTTTTCCCGCAGGGCCTTACCGCTGAAGCCATACAGGTTCCCGAAATACCGGAGGTTCTCGAAAGCCGTCAGCTGCGGAAAGAGGGCGATGCGCTGAGGCACTACACCGATGATTTGCTTGATCGCTTCCCGGTTGCCCGCCATCTGGGGCATGCCGAATATTTCAGCCGTTCCGTGGGTGGGCTCTACAAGTCCGCAGAGAATGGAGATCGTCGTGGTCTTGCCGGCGCCGTTTGGGCCGAGGAGCCCTGCTATCTTCCCTTCTGCAAAGGCGCATGAAAGCCCCTGCAGGCTGGGCGTAAGCGCCCCTGCGTAGGTTTTCTGCAGATCCTTCACGGCAATGCTGTTCATGCTCTCCTAGAGTTTAACGGTAGATAAACGGCGGAACACCTTTTCTTCCTGGTCGGCGATCTGCATGAGCATTTTGCTCAGTTCGCCGTAAGACATATCATCGGCGGACCGCGCTTTGCAGACGCGGCCGGCATTTGCCGCAAAGTTACGCCAGCCGTCGCCAACGATGGTAAGCTCGCGGCCGATATCTTTCAGTTCTGCTTTATTCAGCAGCGTGCCCGCTTCCTGGAGGAAGGCGGCGTACATGAACCGGAACCCTGCGCCGCCGGTGCCGATCTCTTCCTGCATGCGGATGACGTTGCCCGGGTACAGCGCAGCGCGGCGATCACCCAGTTTAGCAGGATAATCCTTCACGCGCTTAGCCAGGAACCGGATGCCTTTCACGCCGAACATGGGTACGGGGATCTTCAGCATATAATGACAAGCCTGCCCGATCCCGGCTTTCACCGGTTCGCGGAAATCTACTTCCTTCGGCACTTTCACCGGGTAATACATCTTTCCTTTTGGCGCCGGGAAGCCTTTGGCAAACCGGGCGCGGATAAGGTTTTCGGTATCGATGCGGGTGACGGTATCCATTATAGGGTCAGACACGAGATAATCGTCCCCGTCCTTTCCATACACCACGAGATTATGTGCGTTAAAGTGGAAACGGTAGGATTCCGGGAAATACGGAAGGTAATAAACGCTGGACTGCATCCCTACCGGTACGCCTTCTCCGATCAGATCATCGAGGGCCTGCATGGCTTTATCGGGACTGCCGAACTTGCGGGATTCCATCGTTACGCCCAGCCGTTTGCAGGCGCGGGCGAAGATGGCGCCAGGCCAGATGCGGTAGGTGGTGCCGGGAACGCCGTTCACTTTCACGAAGGGCAGGTGTCCGAAAAGATACCCGCGCCGATGCCGAAGGCCATGGGTTCGCTGATATGGAGCCCGTGGTGGCCGAAGAGATTGGATATCACTCCGCTTTCACAGTGAGCGGTTTGCGTGTGGCTGAATTGTGTCATGTCTGTTCGTTATGCTGGGCGCTTGAAAGGAAGCAGTTCGCCGCTGCGGAGGGTCGCTGCCGGGATGCCGAAAATATCCGCATACCGGGCGATCATATTATCGCTGAGGCCTTTGAAAACCGAAGGCTTCATATGCCGTTTCACCTGCCACTGGAATTTACCGGCTTTCAGGGCCAGCAGCGGCAGATCGAGGAGGGTGCGCTCCATGTAATACGCGATGGGGCTGATTTGCCCGGCATCCACTTTGGATCTGGTATCGGCTACGCGCTGCTCCACTTCATCCCATGCCTGGCTGAGCGCTACGTTCTCCGGTTCCCAGCCGATACTGGTGGCCGTGGTGTAATCGCCCTGCTGGTCTACTGCATAGAAAAGCTGCTTGAACGTACCGTGGTGCAGGTTGTCTCCGTCCTGCGGAACTTCATCTTTTTCATGTTGACGCAGTTTTTGTTGATGAGGATCAGCCCCTGTTATTATTTGAAATGCAGCAGGCACCGGTTTTATCCGGCGGCTGCTGCATGGTAATCGTTGTTGGTGTCTTCCGAACGGTTGCTTTACACGACGGTAATACCTGCATATGCATAGGAGAAGCGTGCGCTTTCCGGTACCATCATCACGATCGTATCTCCTTTCTTCAGCTTGCCTTCGTTTAACAGCTCTTCCAGCATAAAGTACGGAGAAGCAGTGCCTACGTTGCCCACGCGGGTGAGGTTTGTAAACCACTTCTCCTGCGGGATGTGAACGCCCAGGCGGGAAATTTCTTCGTCGATCTTGAAACGGAAGAATTCTGAAGACAGGTGCGGGAGGAACCAGGTCAGCTTGTCGATGTCGATGTTATATTTATCTACCAGCTCTTTCCACATTTTGGCGCCGGAGGGCACAATATTTTTTACCGAGCAGGCGGGTATCCTGTTTGAAGGAGAATACGCTGTTGGCGGACCATTCATCCGGCGTCATATCGGTCCAGCCTTTGGTGGAACCGTCTTCGTTCTTCACGGCGCCGGCGTACATGCAGGTTTCCAGTTCGTGGGCGTAAGAGGCGATCTCCACCCAATCAACGCGCAGGCTAAGGCCTTCATCGTTCGGTTTGTCCTGGAACAGGGCGGCGGAAGCGCCGTCAGACAGCATCCAGCGCAGGAAGTCCTTCTCGAAAGCGATGATGGGATTTTCGGTGAGGTTCTTCAGGTTTTCCGTTTCCGGCTCAAAGTTGCGGGAGAGCAGCCAGGCGGAGAACTTCTCGGAACCGGTGCTTACTGCGTTTGCGGTATTGCCGCATTTCACGGACATCCAGGCGTATTTGAAAGCCTGCATACCGGCAGCGCACGCGCCTGTGGCGGCGATGAGCTCCACAGGCTGGCATTGCAGGATGCCGTGCACCATGGCGGCGTGGTTGGGCAACAGCTGGTCCGGGCTGGTAGTGCCGCAGGCCAGGAGTTGCATTTGGGTGATGGGAAATTTATCGTCGAACAGGCTCTGCACGGCGTTGGCGGTCATTTCCGCGTTGGTGTGGGTGCTTTGTCCTTCTTTGTTCTGGGCGTAATAACGCGTTTTGATCTTGTTGTTTCCCAGGATAATATTGCGTGCCCGGGAAGGCTTACCATCCACCATACCGAGGATGCTTTCCATTTCATCATTCGCTACCGGCTCATTCGGCAAAAATTTGGAGAGCCTCGTTATATATACTTCTTTCATCGCAGTGAGTTATCCTTTTGTCGATCTGAAGAGACGGCGCCGGGGCGCCGGAATCATTTCAGGGTTGTTAAATTGATTAAGCGGCCGTAAATATAGAATTTATTCAGTTTTCGCGAAGTTGTATTCCTTTGTAGTACGTGACGTCCTCGTTAAGCTTTTTCCGTCCCAGCGTGAGTTGCAGCCATCCGGCGATGGTGGTGAACGGGCTCAGGACCGGGATCGCCGCCAGGAGGATGACGCGGTACATGGTTACCCGGCCCTGGCGGGCGGGACTGCCCGGTTCGCCGGCTTTGCTGATGTAGTTGGCCCAGAAACGGAACGGCTTTACACCGCGCATTTCCAGCACGATCAGCCCGGGATCCACTTCCACGCTCCCTTGCGACAGCAGGCGTTCGTGCAGGCTGTTGAAGTCTTTCCGGGCCAGGGCGTCGGCGATGGGCTCCGCAAAACGGGCGGATTCCACGATTTCCTTTTCCTGGACACCAGCGGGCGGGAAAATGAAGAACGCGTCTTTCTTCCCTTTTGTTGCCCAGCGGAGGATGGTAATGAGTGACACGAGGTTAGGGTGCTTGTCGACCAGCGCGATATGCCCCGCCAGCTGCGCGCCGGCGGCATGCAGGTAGCGTTTCACTTTCTCCTGGGCGTTGATCCACATGTTGCGGCAGCCAAGAAGGGTGATAACGGGCTTGCCTTTCAGGAGGCGCTTCCCTTCTTCGCTTTGCAGGAAGGCGGCGATGGGTTGCGAGGGAGACAGGAACCACGGCTGATAGGCCAGCAGTACCAGGTCGAAATGCTCGTCCGGATTAATTTTGAGGGGTTGGATGGCCCGGGGTCTGGCCAGCACGGTTTCGGGCATGGTATCGAAAAAACCTGTTTGGGCCACGGGAAAGGAAAATCCCTACCGGAGCGATCTCCTCGAACTGTATCTCCGCCTTGCCCTGCAATGGCGCTAACACATGATCAATGATTCTCTTCAGCTGGCCCGTTTGGGTGTAATACACCACTAATATCTTCGGAAGTTGACTCATAAACTGATGCCGTATGCTCCAATTAAATCTGCAAACATACAAAAGTTTTTCAATTCGTTATTGTTGCTTATGCACACCGCCTGATCCTACCTTGGTGATGTTGATGGAGGGCTCTCCTTTATAATATACATCGCCGGAACCCAGAATATTAGCTTTGATGGACCGGCTGGCGAGGAGCTTTACATTGCCGCTGCCTGCTATGTCCACATCGGCTGTTTCTGCGCGCAGTTCATTGGCGTTCAGGTTGCCGCTGCCGGCGATGTCCACTTTCAGATCGCGGGTCTCCCCTTTTACGTCCACGTCGCCGGCCCCGGCTATGCTTACGCGTACCTCAGGAGCGGTGAATCCCGCTTCCATGTCGCCGCTGCCGGCAATGCTGAGCTGAACGGGCTGATCGGAGGCAAAATGGCTGTTTACCTTGATATCTCCTGAGCCTGCAGCCTCTACGGCGGTCAGCTGCTCGGTGGTAAGCTGTATCTTAATATCCTTATGCGTCCGGATGTTGACATTGTTACGGAACTTAACTGTCAGAATATCATTCTGAACCTCCATTTCTATCAACTGAAGGATATTGTCTTCCGCTTCGAGAAGGGCGGTTCCGCCGGTTCCTTTGGTAATATATACGTCCATGCTCCCCGCTACTTCCAGCCGGGAGAATTTTGGAATGTTACGGGTTTCATTGGCTACATGACCACTTCCGCGAACCTGGTCGCAGGCCGTCCACAGCGGCATAGCGCCCAGGAGAAGGGCCATTAGGGTGAGTTGCGTTTTCATACAGCAGTTGATTTAGAATGAAGGGTATCGGGCGAAAAATACGATAAAATCTCCAGATACGGGACTACGGCAATTTCGTGCGAATCTCCCGGAAAGCAAAATCCGAAGTCCAAAATTCCTTTATCTTTGCACCACCATGACAGAAAAGATCCTGATCCTCGATTTCGGATCCCAGTATACGCAGCTGATTGCACGTTGCATCCGGGAACTGAATACTTATTGTGAAATACAACCATGTACCAAGCCCATCGAATGGGAAGACAGCATTAAAGGCATTATTCTTTCCGGTTCTCCTTTCTCCGTTAACGACCCGCAGGCACCCGTGGTAGACATTGCAGCCATGGCAGCGCGCGTTCCCGTACTCGGCGTTTGCTACGGCGCCCAGCTGATGGCCAAGGTCTTCGGCGGAGAAGTAGCCAAGTCCAGCACCCGTGAATACGGCCGTGCTTTCCTGGAGCATTCCAGCAAGGAAGAGCCCCTCTTCTACGACGTAAACCTGAAAAGCCAGGTGTGGATGAGCCACGCAGACACCATCGTCCGTCTGCCCGAAGTGTTCACCCCATCGCTCATACAGACAACATCCCCGTGGCGGCCTTCAAAAGCCTCACCCTCGCCAAATACCCCATCCATGCCGTGCAGTTCCACCCCGAGGTGACGCACTCCATCGAAGGGAAACTCATCATCCGCAACTTCCTTAAACACATCTGCGGCATGCAGCAGGACTGGACGCCCGCAGCATTCGTGCAGGAAACCGTAGCCCGCATCAAGGAACAGGTGGGCGACCAGAAAGTAGTGATGGCCCTCAGCGGCGGCGTAGACTCCACCGTTGCGGCAGAACTGATCCACAAAGCCATCGGCAGCAACCTCTATTGCGTGTTCGTAGACAACGGCCTGCTCCGCAAAGATGAGTTCGAAACCGTACTGGACTCCTATAAGCACATGGGTCTCAACGTAAAAGGCGTAAATGCCAAAGACCTGTTCTATGGTGAGCTGAAAGGCGTATCCGACCCCGAGACCAAACGCAAGATCATCGGCCGCCTCTTCATTGAGGTATTCCAGCAGGAATCTAAAGAGCTGAAAGACATTAAGTTCCTCGGCCAGGGCACCATCTACCCGGACGTGATCGAGTCCGTTTCCGTAAACGGCCCCTCCGCCACCATCAAATCCCACCACAACGTGGGCGGCCTTCCTGAAAAAATGAACATGGGCCTGGTGGAACCGCTCCGCTTCCTCTTCAAAGACGAAGTACGCCGCGTTGGTAAGGAAATCGGCATCAGCGACATCTTCCTCGCCCGCCATCCCTTCCCCGGCCCCGGCCTCGCTATCCGCATCCTCGGAGAAATCACCCTGAAAAGGTGCACATGCTCCAGGAAGCCGACGCCATCTACATCGATCTGCTCCGCGAAATGGAACTATACAACCAGGTTTGGCAGGCAGGCACCATCCTCCTCCCCGTACAAAGCGTGGGCGTAATGGGCGATGAACGTACCTACGAGTTCACCGTTGCCCTCCGCGCCGTAACGTCTACCGACGGTATGACGGCAGACTGGGCCCACCTCCCCTACGAGTTCCTCGCCAAAGTTTCGAACGACATTATTAATAAAGTAAAAGGTATCAACCGCGTGGTGTACGACATCAGCTCCAAACCGCCGGCTACCATCGAATGGGAATAATTCCCAGCCAATATTGAGCAGTTACGAACTACGGATGAGTTATTTTATTCATTTGTAGTTCGTAATCTGTTTTTATCCATGGAATGATTTTTGCAAATTTGGCCTCATGAACCGAACGAACATCCTGGGCAGACTGACAGTCACCCTGTCTTTCATTCTCCTGCTTTCCGCCTGCGGCATTTTCCGCCAGGCCCCACAGAAAACGGACGGGCCCCCGCCTTCTCTGAGCAAGCCGGAAAAGGAAGAGCCCAAAAAGCCCGTTGAAGAAAAACCCGCGGCAAAAGCCCCTTCAACGTTCCCGCATTTGCCCGTGAAGTGAAAAAGACGCTTACAACATCGCGATCTTCGCCCCGCTTTACCTCGATTCCGTATTCGCCGGCTCCCTCGAAATCCCCGGCCGCACCATGCCTCGCTACGTGCTCCCCGGCCTCGAGTTCTATGAAGGCGCACAGCTCGCCCTCGACTCCCTCTCCCACCTCGGCATGAAACTCAATGTCCAGGTATACGACAGCAAATCGCGCCAAAACGATGTGGCCTCCCTCATCCGCAACCGCCGCCTCGATAATACCGACCTCATCATCGGTTCTGTCAGCGTTCCGGAAATAAAAGCCCTCAGCGATTTCGCCAAACAAAAGGAAATCAACTTCGTATCCGCCACCTACCCGAACGATGGCGGCATCTCCGGCAACCCGTACTTCCTCATCACCAACAGCACCCTCCGCTCCAACGTAGAAGCCGTGCATGATTACGTACAGAGAGGGTTCGCCAATAAGAATATTGTTGTCCTCCGCCGCAATACCCCCTTCGAAGCCGGCATCTACGCCAACATCAAGGCCGCTTACGACCGGATGGACTATGACAAGAAAACCCGCATACGCGAAGTGGTATGGAGCGACGCGACAACCGAGGCGCAGCTTTCCCAGTCTCTCCTCACCGACCGGCCCAACCTCATCATCGTCACCGCGCTCGACGAGAACGGCGCCAAGACCATCCTCCGCAAGCTGGCTCCCAACGCGCCACTTACCCGATGCACGTCTTCGGCATGCCCACCGGGATGTGATGAAGTTCAAGGAGCCCGACTTCGAAGGGATCACGATCTACTACACTTCGCCCTATTACAACGATAAGACCGATATTTATTCCAAATACGTTACCGAATCGTTCCGCCAGAAGTATAAATCCCGACCTTCGGACATGGCGTTCAAAGGCTTTGAAGCCACCTGGTACTTCGTGAAAGCGCTGACGCAGGATGGGGTATATTTCAACAAAGACCTCAACAAACCGGGCAACCGCGTATTCACCATTTTCAACTACCAGCCCGTTTACCTGCAGGAAAGCGCTGAAACGCCGGATTACTTCGAGAACAAAAACATCTATATCATACAGAAAGGCGATAGCGCAGACTTCAAGATGAATGCTATCAACTAACTGATAAACAGATAATTAATACTAAAGGCCGGTATTCCCGGCCTTTTTTATTCCCTTGCCCGCCAACCCGGCGGACCGGTTTTTGTTATAGACCAGGTATTCATGCATCCACCCGTACTCACATTTAACGAAGGCGGCATTTATTGTCCGGCGGGCGGCTTCTACATAGACCCATGGAAGCCGGCCGACCGTGCGGTCATCACCCACGCCCATTCAGACCACGCCCGCTGGGGCAGCCGGCATTACCTCTGTACAAAGACTCCGTCCCCTGCTGCAACTGCGGCTGGGCAACGAGATCTCCGTGCAGGGAGCGGGTTGGGGAGAGACGGTCAAGATAGGCGGGGCGGAAGTTTCGTTTCATCCCGCCGGGCACATGATCGGTTCCGCACAGGTGAAAGTGACGGTGAACGGGCAGACATGGGTGGCCAGCGGCGACTATAAAACGGAGAACGACGGAATTTCCGGCGCATTCGAGGCGGTCAGATGCCACACGTTTATCACGGAAAGCACCTTTGGCCTGCCTATTTATCGCTGGCAGCCGCAGACGGCGATATTCAGCAATATGGAGGCGTGGATGCGGGAGAACGAAGCGGCAGGCAAGCAGAGCATCCTCGTTGCGTACAGCCTGGGAAGGCACAACGGCTGTTATACAACCTGGCCCATACCGGGAAGCGCTTCTTCGTTCATGGCGCTATCTATAATGCGCACCAGGTATTGCTGGCAAACGGATGGCCCCTGCCGCCCGTGGAACTGATCACGCCGGAAACTCCGAAAAGCGAAATGAAGAACCACCTCATCATCTCCCCTCCTTCGGCGGCAGACTCCGCGTGGATGAAGAAATTCGCGCCCTACTCGCTGGGCATTTGCAGCGGCTGGATGCAGGTTCGCGGCAATACAAGGCGGATGAACGCCGATGCGGGATTCGCCATATCGGATCATGCCGACTGGACCGGGTTGTTGCAGTCTGTCCGGGCCACGGGCGCAGAGAAAGTATTTGTAACACATGGTTTCAGCAGCGTACTGGCCAGGTACCTCCAGGAAAATGATCTACCCGCCGAAGCGGTGCGCACAGCTTACGGAGGCGAAGAAGAAACCACAGAAACCACTGCCTGATGCACCAGTTCTCCCAGCTCATATCAGACCTTTCGCGCAGTACCAAGACCAATGAAAACTGGAGCTGCTCAGCCGCTATTTCTCCACGGCAGACGAACGCGACAAAGCCTGGGTGCTCGCACTGTTTACCGGAAGAAAGCCTAAGCGGACGGTTAACTCTACACAGTTGCGGCTCTGGTGCCGCGAAGTGACGGGCCTTCCGGAGTGGCTGTTTAACGAATGTTACCATACCGTGGGCGACCTGGCGGAAACCATTGCCCTGCTGCTGCCCCCGCCCGAACGGACGGATGGCGCAAAGCCCCTGCACTTCTGGATGGAGGGACTGATCTCGCTGGAGAAATCCACCGAAGCGGAGAAGGCTGCATTTATCCGCAGCGCATGGGAGCAATTGCAACCGGGCGAACGCTTCGTTTTCAATAAGCTCATCACTGGCGAATTCAGGATCGGCGTATCGCAGGGCGCGATCGTCAATGCACTGGCGAAGGCATTTGAAATGGAGAGCGCAGTAGTGAGCCATATGATCAGCGGCAACTGGAACCCGCGCGAAACAACCCTTCCCCAACTGCTCCATGACCACCATAGCAACCCGGACGATTCGCGGCCCTACCCGTTCTTCCTGGCACATGCGCTGGAAGGAGGGCCGGCGGCACTGGGCGCACCGGCCGACTGGCAGGCGGAATGGAAATGGGACGGCATCCGAGGGCAGCTGATCAAACGGAACGGACAGGTATTCCTCTGGTCGAGGGGAGAAGAACTGATCACCGACAAGTTCCCGGAGATCTCTGGGCTGGCGGATCAATTGCCGGACGGAACGGTGGTAGACGGGGAGATCCTCGCCTGGATGAAGCCCTGCAACGCCCGTTGCCTTTCCAGAATCTTCAGACGCGCATAGGCCGGAAGAACCTTACGAAGAAACAGCTGCAGGAAGCGCCGGTGGTACTGCTGTCTTATGACCTTATGGAATGGAACGGACAGGACATCAGGCCACTGCCCCTTCGCGAACGGCGGGCGATGCTGGAACACCTGGCGCAATCTGTAGGGCGCCCCGCGTTGAAGATATCTCCCGTCATAACTTTTACGGACTGGACGGAGCTGGCGGCGCTGCGCGAACAGAGCCGTGACAACAACAGCGAGGGGATCATGCTGAAAAATGCAGGCTCCGCCTACCAGGTGGGCCGCAGAAGGGGCGATTGGTGGAAGTGGAAGATCGATCCGTTTACGGTGGACGCGGTGATGGTATACGCCCAGAAAGGCCATGGCCGCCGCTCGAACCTATATACGGATTACACCTTCGCGGTGCGCAACGGCGATCAGCTCGTGCCTTTCGCGAAGGCCTATTCCGGGCTGACCGATGCGGAGATCGCGCAGGTAGACGCCTGGGTGAAACGGCATTCCATCGAGAAGTTCGGGCCAGTGCGCACGGTGACGCCGGAGCTGGTATTCGAGATCGCCTTTGAAGGTATCGCGGCAAGCAACCGTCATAAGTCCGGCATCGCGCTGCGCTTCCCCGGATCCACCGCTGGAGGCAGGATAAACCCGTTTCTGAAATAAACACACTGGACGACCTCAAACAACTGCTGGCATCGCAATCGTAACCCTTCCTGATTACCCTTTTAGTCTACAGAATATGTGTTGAAGTGATGTACTACCTTTGGTTTGCGGGGGTTAACGCCCTGCCGCCAAAACATCCCTTTTAACCGTTCAAAACGGAAGGAAGAAAGTACCAATCATTCGACAACCAACATTAAAAAACGCAATTGTACCTACCATTGCCGGACCATTGGCTTTTCTCCCGTTATGCGCGAAGGATGCAATACGACTATTCACACGTGAAAATTTAGAACGCCAGATGGATCTTCAGGCCGCATTGTTGCTCGTACTTATAGGATTTGGAATCGGAACCTTCGGGACCCTGATCGGTGCCGGGGCGGCTTTATTTTAATGCCCCTTCTGCTGCTCATGTACCCGGACATGCCGCCCGATGTGCTGACCAGCATTTCACTGGCCGTGGTTTGCCTCAACGCCACCTCGGGCTCAGTCGCGTATGCCCGCAAGAAACGCATCGACTACCGGTCTGCCGCCATCTTCGCCATCGCTACACTTCCCGGGGCCATCCTGGGCGCTATGGCCACCAGTGTTATTTCCCGTCATACGTTTAACCTGATCCTCGGCGGACTGCTGATCGTGATCGCGGTATTCCTTTTCCTGAAGCCCAACCGGGGCGCGTATGCCAAAGGCACTCTCAAAGGCAAGTGCGTAGACCGCGACCTTATAGAGCGCAGCGGCGAACATCACCAATACCGTTTCAACATCTGGTACGGCATCCTCATCAGCTTTGCCGTGGGCTTTATCAGCAGCCTGCTCGGTATCGGCGGCGGTATCATCCACGTTCCGGCCCTCATCAGCGTACTGAACTTCCCCATCCATATCGCAACCGCTACCAGCCACTTCATTCTCGCGATCATGTCGCTGGCGGGCACCATTGTCCACATGATCCAGGGAGCTTCTGGGAAGGCTGGCAGACCGCCCTTTCCATCGGCATCGGCGTGATCATCGGGGCGCAACTGGGCGCGGGGCTCTCCAGCAAAGTGAAGCCCAAGGGCATCATGATCGCCCTGGCGGGCGCGCTGCTCATCGTGGGCGTACGGCTGTTATTCACCTGATTTTTCCATATGCATACAATAGCAAATGCCGGTTGAAAGCTCAACCGGCATTTTTCATTTGTATCGGATTGAAATTATTGCAGCATAAAACTCAGCACGAACAAGACAGACAGCACATACATCACCGGGCCGATCTCTTTGTATTTCCCCGTAAAGACTTTCAGCAGCACATAAGACAGCATCCCGAAAACGATCCCTTCCGCGATACTGTAAGTGTATGGCATCATGACGATCGCCAGGAAGGCGGGTATCGCTTCCGTTACGTCGTCAAAATTGATCTTCACCACCGCGCCCATCATCAGCATGCCCACGATGATCAATGCCGGCGCTGTAGCAGCTGCGGGGATCATGGCGAACAGTGGGGCAAAGAAGAGTGCCAGCAGGAACATGAAAGCTACGGTGACGGCCGTTAAGCCTGTCCGGCCGCCGGAGGCAATACCGCTGGCGCTTTCCACATAGGCCGTCACCACGCTGGTCCCCAGCAAGGCGCCCGCCGTGGTGCCTACTGCGTCCGCGAAGAGGGCCTGCTTGGCGCGGGGATGTGGCCCTGGCTATCCAGCAGGCCCGCTTTGTTGCAGAGGCCGATGAGCGTGCCCACCGTGTCGAACAGGTTTACCATGAGCAGGGTGAACAGGATCACCACCATGTCCATCGAAAAGATCTTATCGAATTCCAGCTGAAATGCGATGGGCGCCAGGCTGGGCGGCAGGCTTACGATACCCCGTTCCGGCCAGGCGGTGAGGCCCAACGGGATGCCGGCCAAAGTGGCGAACAAGATACCGATCAACAATGCCGCATTGACCTTGCGGTACATCAGCACCGCACTTACGATGAGCCCCAGCAGGGCGATCAGTGGCCCGGCGCCGGTGATCTCCCCGATCTTAAGGATGACGCCGTCCAGCTTCCCTCTCCCACATGCCGCATACCCGTTTCAATGATGCCGGCGTTGGCCATCCCGATGAGCGCGATGAGCAGTCCGATGCCAACGGAGATCGCGTGTTTGAGGTTTTCGGGTATGGAATTAATGATTGCTTCGCGGATATGGAACAGGGAGAGGAAGATAAATATGAGCCCTTCCAGGAATACGGCCGTTAGCGCGAACTGCCAGCTGTACCCCATGCCCAGTACGATAGTGTAGGCGAAGAAAGCATTGAGCCCCATGCCGGGCGCAAGGCCTACGGGCAGGCGGGCGTAAAGCCCCATTACCAGGGTACCGATGGCGGAGGCGAGTGCGGTAGCGGTGATGAGGGCGTTGAAATCCATCCCGGTTTTGGACAGGATCATGGGGTTGACGGCCAGGATATAGGCCATCGTCGAAAAGGTGGTCAGGCCCGCCAGCAGTTCCTGCCGGACGGTGGTACCGTTTTCGTGTAAACGAAAGAAATCGCGCATACGGCAAAGGTAGGCCATGCGGGAATTTTTCCTAATTTCATTGTCTGATGAGACACACACCCGGCTGGCAAGCGATAGAACAGTGGCTGGGAGCGAAAGGGCTGGCCCCTTCGCCTTCCAGGAAGAAGCATGGGAACATTACCTCCAGGGCCGCTCCGGCCTGGTGAATGCCCCTACGGGCTTCGGCAAGACCTTTTCCATGTTCCTTGGAACCGTCATCCGCTGGATCAACGAACATCCGAAAGATTACCAAAAGCTGACGGGCAACGGCCTCCGCCTCATGTGGGTCACGCCTTTGCGGGCATTGGCCAAAGACATCGGCCGCGCCATGGAAGAAGCGCTCCGGGAACTGAACGTTCCCTGGGCCGTTGGCATCCGTAGCGGCGATACGCCCCTGAGCGTCCGTGAGAAACAGAAACGTAACATGCCCGAGGTGCTCATCATCACCCCGGAATCCCTCCACATCCTCCTCGCGCAAAAAGAATATCCCAAACGGTTCGAATACCGGAGACCATCGTGGCCGATGAGTGGCACGAACTGCTGGGCAGCAAGCGCGGCGTCATGACCGAACTGGGCATCAGCCGCCTCCGCGGCCTGCGACCCGGCCTCCGCATATGGGGCATTTCCGCCACCATCGGCAACCTGGACGAAGCGCTCGACGTACTGCTGGGCAACCTCCCGGGCGAGCGCGTCATCGTAAGGGGCCGATGTCCGCAAGGCCATCGAAGTGGAATCCATCCTGCCCGACGAGATCGAAAAATATCCCTGGGCCGGGCATATGGGGCTGCGCCTCCTCCATAAGGTGATCCCCGTCATCATGGAAAGCCAGACCACACTGCTGTTTACCAATACCCGCGGACAGTCCGAGATCTGGTACCACCAGATCCTCAAAGAGTGCCCCGAACTGGCGGGAGCCATGGCCCTGCACCACGGCTCTATCGATGCCGAGCTTCGTATCTGGGTCGAAGAGGCGCTGCATACCGGCGTGTTGAAGCTGGTGGTATGCACCTCCAGCCTGGACCTTGGGGTCGACTTCCGGCCGGTAGATACCGTTATCCAGGTGGGCAGCCCCAAGGGCGTGGCCCGTTTCCTGCAACGCGCGGGGTAGCGGGCACCGCCCCGATGCGGTGAGCCGTATCTGGTTCCTCCCCACCCATTCCCTCGAACTGGTGGAAGCTGCGGCATTAAAGGACGCTATGGCGGAGAACCTCATCGAGAGCAGGATGCCCGTTATCCTCGCATTCGACGTTTTGCTCCAATACCTGATGACGCTGGGCGTTTCTGAGGGCTTCAATGCTGACGAGATCAAAAAGGAAGTGCTGTCCACCTTCTGCTTCCGCGAAATGACGGACGAAGAATGGAGCTGGAGCCTTTCGTTCCTCGTATCTGGCGGCGAGGCGCTGCAGGTGTACGACGAATATCATAAACTCCACCTAGTGGGCGACCGCTACTATTGCACCAGTAAGCAACAGGCTATGCGGCACCGCCTGCATATCGGCACCATCGTGAGCGACGCCATGCTGAAAGTGCGGTATATGACCGGCGGGTATGTGGGCGTGATCGAAGAATACTTTATTTCCCGGCTATCCCCGGCGATAGTTTCCGCCTGAGCGGGCAAAACCTGGAATTCGTCATGATCAAAGACATGACCGTGTTAGTCCGCAAATCGAAATCCAAGAAGAGCATCGTACCGAGCTGGAACGGCGGGCGCATGCCCCTTTCCGCCAACCTGGGGATGATGTTGCGGCGCAAGTTTCACGAAGCGATGTCAGGTAAGGCCCGTGAGCCGGAAATCAGTATCTTGCAGCCCCTTTTCGAACTGCAGCAAATGCTGTCGCACATCCCGCGGGAAAACGAGCTGCTGATGGAACAGATCCAGACGGAAGACGGGTATCACCTGTTCGTCTACCCCTTCGAAGGAAGGCTCGTCCACGAAGTGATGGCCATGCTGCTGGCCTGGCGCATCAGCCAGCGGCACCCGATCACGTTTTCGATTGCCATGAATGACTATGGCTTTGAACTGCTGAGCGACCAGCCCATACCGGTAGATGATTCCGATGCCGACGAACTATTCTCCCTCGACAATCTTACGGCCGATCTGCAAAGCAGCGTGAATGCGACGGAGATGGCGCGCCGGAAGTTCAGGGACATATCGGTGATCGCGGGGCTCGTGTTCCAGGGTACCCGGGAAAATCGAAGGCGAACCGGCATCTGCAATCTTCGGCTTCTTTGTTGTTTAAAGTGTTCGAGGATTATGACGCGCAGAATATACTTGTCCGCCAGGCGTATAACGAAGCTTTCTTTTACCAGATGGAAGAAGCGCGGTTGCGCGAAACGCTGGAGCGGATACAATCGGGCAAGATCGTCATCACTTTTCCACAGCGTCTGACGCCGTTCTGTTTCCCGATCAAAGTGGATAGCCTGCGGGAGGAACTGACGAGTGAGAAACTGGAGGACAGGATCAAGAAAATGACGCTTTGGCAATAAGCTTCATTCGTAATAACTTATTTCAACAATATTTCATTGGAAGACATCCGGTATGCATTTAAGGGCGGGCACTGGCGGCTTTCCGCCGGCAAGGCCCTCTATTGGGAAGAAGAGCGGGCGCTCATCGTGGCGGACCTGCATGTGGGAAAGGCGGCGCATTTCCGGAAAGCGGGGATCGGGGTGCCGGCGAACATCGTGCAGGAAGATCTGTACCGCCTGCAACAGCTGATCACAAAATACAATCCGGTTCGCCTGATCGTAGTGGGCGATATGTTTCATAGTTCCGCCAACAACGAGGTACAATACTTCCGTATCTGGCGGCAACAGTTTCCGCATATCCGTTTCGAGCTGGTGACGGGGAACCATGATATTATGGATCCGGGCGTTTATGCTTCACTGGATATCGAAATGAAGGATACCCTGACGCTGGGCGGTATTTATTTCGTGCATGATCCTAAGGACTGGAAGCGCAGTGATGCTGAAACGTATGCGATGTCGGGGCATATTCACCCGGGGTCTGGATGATAGGAAATGGCAGGCAGCGATTGCGGCTTCCTTGCTTTTACTTTGGCACGGAGGGGGCAATTTTGCCGGCGTTCAGTGTATTTACGGGATTGTATGCGGTGGAGCCCGAGGAGGATGCGGAGGTGTTTGTGATCGGGGAACGGGGTATTTAAGGTATGATACAGGTGGCAAGATAATTTACAATTATCAAGGATTTGGTACATCCTTTGCAGCGTTCATCTCGTATATTTTTACAAAGGTAATTTTCAGCGGGCAGCAGGCCGGAGTTACCCGTAGAATTGAGGCCGCCCAAACATGATTTCAACTTAATGCCTTCTTTTTCAACATATAACAACTACTTTCCCGGGCGGCAGCCGTCTTTTGCTACGGAATTACCCGGGCTGTAGATGTCATTTCCCTTCCATTTTCCAGCTCCCTAACGGATTGATTGTTAATTAGATACCAGATCAAGTCCACATCAAGTCCACCTCATCTCCGCCTTTAGTCCACGGACTTGGTAATTACCCTTCTATTGCCCTACTATTTCCACCCGGATATCCTTCTATCTAGCTTCTATCTCACGGCTATCACCCTTCTATCATGCTCCTATCCTGCTTCCCTTTAGCAGTTTTCAATCCTTCTTACAGATAACCAACCGATATTGTTTACACTTTTGCACAGATTGTAGTGATATTATGTTTATAGTATTATAATATGCCTGTTTTATAATGGGATCGCCTGGTTATTAGCTTTGATGGGGTATAACGGAGCTCAAGGCTCCCCAGCAGAGTGTTCCCCAGCCCCTGGTACTTCTTATTCAAATTAGCGAGGGGATTGGCCATATGCCGGAGTTGCTTTTGTGCCAGTATAGGCTGCCGATTACAAAGGGAAGTTGTGAGGGAATGAATAGACCACGGCCGACATACCTGCCGCTCCTAACCGGGCTATGCCCTCGTAGCGGACCACATTATAGGTACCCCAGGTTGATTCCGAGCCGGATGAAGTATACCAGACATCGCGATCTTAATTGCTGCATTTTTGGGTGGCTTATCCTTGTTTAGCGGACTACCTTTGGGCACTTTCCTCTTCGTGGATGCTTTTCCCAAATGCAAGGATGTTCCCGTCCATATCTCTGACGGCGAAATCCCTGACACCGTATAAACGATCTGCCGGGGAACGAAAGTGTCAGCCCCTTTGGCGGTGATATCCTGATAATATTGGTCAACCTCATCACAAAAGATATACATATGCCCTTCCCCGACGGCCTGCTTGTTGCCGTAAGCGGCAGGGCCGGAAAGGTGAATGAAGACGTTTCCGTGGTGTAACCCTGCGACGCTTCCGTACTCGAAATCCTTCGTGAAGCCCAGTACATCCGTATAGAACGATAGAGCGGCATTGAGATTACTGACCTGAAGTATGGTGGCGGCGCATTCAGTGACCATGATATTGGCATATTATTGAAAGATAAAAGTAAGCCTATAGCGTTAATACCGGCTACGATATTTCATAAAAAAGCCGGAGTTACCTCCGGCTTTGTCAATGGTTAACCTGGGGTTGGAACAATGTTGAAGTTCCCTTGCATATGACATAAGGCATTCTTCTATGTCACAAACTTTCGGAGTTCAGCTGTAACCCTGATTCCGGGGTAAAATTATTTCGCGCCGCTGCAAAGTCAAATAGTCGCGGAGCATTTTAACATTTTTTTGACCGGTGATTTACACAGAATCGAAGCTGCGTTCAAACGGCCAACTCGCTTTATCTTACTGCATAAGTAACCGTCTACCGGCCTTCCAATAGCCAGCCGCTCCTGCTACAACAGTACTGACCGTTCCAACAGCCAGCCTCCCTGCTACAACAGTACTGACCGTTCCAACAGCCAGCCTCCCTGCTACAACAGTACTGACCGTTCCAACAGCCAGCCTTCCTGCTACAACAGTACTGACCGTTCTAACAGCCAGCCTTCCTGCTACAACAGCCTACCGGCCTTTCCAATAGCCAGCCGCTCCTGCTACAACAGTACTGACTATTCCAACAGCCAGCCTTCCTGCTACAACAGCCTACCGGCCTTTCCAATAGCCAGCCGCTCCTGCTACAACAGCTGACCATTCCAACAGCCAGCCTTCCTGCTGCAACAGCCTACAGACCTTTTTAATAGCCAACCGCTCCTGCTACAACAGTCTACAAACCTTTCCAATAGCCAGCTTTCCTGCACAACATTCTACCGACCTTTCCAATAGCCAGCTTTCCTGCACAACAATCTACCGACCTTTCTAATATCCAGCCTTCCTGCGACAACAGTCTACAGACCATTTCCAATAGCCAGCCTTCCTGCTACAACAGTCTACAGACCTTTTCCAATAGCCAGCCTTCCTGCCACAACAGTCTACAGACCTTTCCAATAGCCAACCTTCCTGCTGCAACAGCCTACCGACTTTTCCAATATCCAGGCGCTCCTGCCGGAGCTGTCTACGGAACTTTCATCAACCGGCCTCTGCGCTTATAGTCCCGGCAATAAGCAACATTACCCGATTGCAGCCGACGACTATAACCGGCCGCGATGGTTCGCGGCCGGAATATAATGGTCAAACAAAAAGTAATGGTAATTACTGTGGATTGAATGGATCGCGCCCTGCGGCCCGCATATTATGTGTGGGCCGACGTTTGCATCAGCGAGAAGAGCAAGATTAGTTCTTCATCTGTTTCTTCAGCATGCTCACCTGCTCTTGCAGCTGGTTCACCATGCCGGCCAGATGATTGACGCTCATCTTGTGCTGCTGACCCATTTTCTGGATCACCGCATCGGCCTGCCAGATCTCCAGCACTTCTTCCATATTCACGGAATACGGATCGTACAGGGATTGTCGGACGACAGGGTCACCTTGGTCTTGGAACGGTTGCTTTTCGCTACCCGTTTGTATACGATGCCCCCGGTTGGTCACCACGATATAGGCTTCGTTGTTACGGATATCGTCCCAACCATCCACCTTATGGCAAACCACTACCGATCCGGAAGGCGTCGGCAACATCGAATCACCCGCGATCTCAAAGGCGCGGTAATTACCCGCACCCAGCATCGGCAGGGTAAACGTGTTCAGCTCCTCGATGAACTCCTCATCGTTAAAGCCCGCCAGGTAACCGGCGGCGGCCTTTACCGGAACAAACACGACGTTCTGACGGCTCTGACCGCCCAGCTTCTGCTGGCGGCGGCGCTCCAGGAAAGTTTCCTTCTGAGAGCTCAGATCCCGCCTCAGTAAATCGTCGATCGAAACACGGAACATATCACTCACCTGCTCCAACACCTCCGTCCTCGGTTCCGCACGCTCCTCTTCATAAGCTCCCAGCAATGAACGTTTGATGTTCAGGCGGTCAGCAAATTCCTGCTGCGTCCAGCCCTTTTGCTTGCGCAGATATTTAAGATTACGGCAAACAGTTGACATCCCTAAATTATTTAGTACAACAATGCTAACAAAATTAGCAAATATTTTTTGTAATAAAAAAATTTATCTGTGACTCAACGCTTATTTTTGCCCCGGACAAACTCAAACAATATGCAAGCTTTGTTAGACATTCACTCGTACGTGCGCTGGCTCATCCTTATCGTGGGCGTTATCGCCGTACTTCGCGCCATCATGGGCGTAACCGGCAAAAAGCCTTACGGCGCGGCCGATGCCAAGGCAGGCCTCTTCTTCATGATCTTCCTGGACATCCAGCTGCTCATAGGTCTCGTGCTCATGTTCACCAGCTCCCTCACCCAGACCGCCTTCTCCAATATGGGTGCCGCTATGGGCGACAAGGTGCTGCGCTTCTTCACCGTTGAGCATACCCTCCTCGCAGTGGTAGCCATCGCGCTGGTGCACATCGGCCGTTCCAAGATCAAAAAAGCGGACTCCGATGCCAAAAAGCAGAAGCTCGCCCTGATCTTCTTCACCATCGCCCTCGTGCTCATCCTGGCCATGATCCCTGGCCCGGCCGCGAAGCGATCGGCAGAGCATTGCTCCCTTCCCTCCGCTAACGGTATATCACCATAAAAAAAGTAAGAACAGGTAATCCCCGTTCTTACTTTTTTATGCCCGGGAATGCTTGCCATCGTTCCCGCGCTCCGACGATTCAACCCTGCGTTTTATAAAATAAACGGTAAGAGTAAATGTAAGGCAGCGCCGCCAGCGCCATGGCCGCGAAAATAAACAGGAATACCCCACTGATCACCGGCAGGAACAGCCCGGATACCATAATTACAATACCCGCATACAGCCACAGCCGTCCCGCCATATGGTGCACCTCGGTCCAGATCACATCGCTCGCCAGCGTCCACGGCGTCCGCACCCCTACAAAATAATTCGGTTTCAGGTTGCGCAGGAACACCCCTAAGGCCGCAATCAGCAACCCAACGCCCACAAAGACCCACTTTTCCACAAAGATCTCCTTGCTGCGGCTGATCAGGAAGATGACGATGGACGTAAATACCGCCAGGTAAATGTGGATCCTGAACCGGATGCGGTAATATTCGTTCATGTACACCCTGAACTCGGCCGGCGTTTCGTCCCACGTCTCCCGCTTTGGGATATAGCGGAACAACGCGTACAGCAGTCCATTCGTAAAAAGAGGAAAATCATCAGCAGGAGGAACTCCCGCTTATTCACCACCCCGTCGGCCACGCCGTTCATATTGAAATTGGTGGGTATCTCGGCCGGGATCATGTTCCATATAATGCCCAGGTAAGCCATGGGGCCGATCAGCAGTACCAGGATCAGGAACTCTTTGACATAATCCGTGTGTTTCATAACGAAATGGATTAGTACATCTATTAAAACAAATGCCGGTTGCCTTTGGTTTATTATTTCTTTGCTAATTACATTAGTATTGCTAATTTATTTAGTACATTTGAGTAAAGACACGCTATATGTTGTTAGACGGCCAGCGCACGATCGCGCATTTCGATCTCGATTGCTTTTTTGTGTCGGTCGAATGCCTGAAGGACCGCAGCCTGAAAGGCAAGCCCCTCCTGGTGGGCGGCAAGAGCGACCGCGCCGTGGTGGCGGCCTGCAGCTACGAGGCCCGCACCTTCGGCATCCATTCCGCCATGCCCATGAAGATGGCACTGAGGCTGTGTCCGCATGCCATCGTCCGCAGCGGCGACTTTGAAGAATACAGCCATTTTTCGCGGGAAGTGACCGATATCATCGCCGGTTCCGCCCCGTTGTATGAAAAATCCTCCATCGATGAATTTTACCTGGACCTGACAGGAATGGACAAATACTTCGGCTCCCTGAAATGGACCAGCGAGCTCCGGCAGCAGATCATGCACAAAACGCAGCTGCCCATCTCCCTGGGGCTGGCGTCCAATAAGATGGTTTCTAAGGTAGCCACCAATGAGGCGAAGCCCAACGGACAGCTATCCATCCCCTTCGGGCAGGAAAAGGGCTTCCTGGCGCCTATGCCGATAGATAAGATACCGATGGTCGGCAAGGAAACAGCCGCGCAGCTACGGCGGCGCGGGGTGGAAACAGTGAAGACCCTGAGCGAGATTCCCGTCGGGCTGCTCGAAGCCTGGCTGGGAAAGAACGGTATTTCGCTCTGGAATAAAGCCAATGGGATCGACGAATCGCCCGTGGTGCCCTTTCATGAGCAGAAATCGATATCCACGGAATCCACTTTTCCGCAGGACACGATCGACCTGGGGTTCATGCACAGCGAACTGGTGCGGATGACGGAAAAGATCGGGTTCGAATTGCGGCAGCAGAACCGGCTAACGGGCTGCGTGACGGTCAAGATCCGGTATTCGGACTTCGAAACGGTTACCAAACAGCTGAGTATCCCCTGGTCCTCCAGCGACCATGTGCTGCTGGATCATGTCAAACAACTGTTCAACAAATTATATGACCGGCGCCTGCTGGTGCGCCTGATCGGTGTGCGGTTCACCAACCTGGTGTCCGGGAATTACCAGATCAGCCTGTTTGATGATACGGCAGACATGATCTCGCTGTACCAGGCGATCGACAGCATCAAGTCGCAGTTCGGGTGGCAATACCTGATGCGCGGCAGCAGCAGCGGTGGCAATTTCGACCAGCAGCTGCAACCCTACCAGAAAGAAACCTTTATTATGAAACGACGCTATCCCGGACACTGATATGTACCTGAACTGCAAATCATGGTTCAGCCTGCGGTACGGCACTATCCGGACCGACGAGCTGGTAAGCGCCGCCAAAGCGCATGGCATTACATCGCTGGCGTTGACGAACATCAACGCCACTACAGACGCCTGGCTGTTCGTGCAGGAATGCCTACAGGCAGACATCAAGCCCATCCTCGGGCTCGAATGCCGCAACGGCGCCGCGTTCCGATACATCCTGCTCGCCAGGGACATGGATGGCTGGCTGGCCATCAACCGTTTTTATCTACGCATTTGCTATCAGGTGAACCATTCCCGGAAAAAGCCCCGTTTCTCGACCAGACCTTTGTGATATATGCCTGTGGCAGCCGGCCGCTGGCGGCTTTGGAGGAGCATGAACTGATGGGGATCCGTCCCCGTGAACTGAACAAGCTCTTCCGGACGGATACGCGCCGGTATGCGGACAAGCTCGTTATTCTCCAACCCCTTAGCTTTCAAAACGATGAATCCTGGCGATTGCACCGTGTGCTCCGCGCGGTCGACAACAACCTGCTGATCAGCCAGTTGCCGCCCGAAGAAGTAGCCGGAACGGATGAGTGTTTCATTCCCCGTTCCAGCTGCTGGAGCATTTCCAGGAGCATCCGCACATCGTGCGCAACACTTTACGGGTAATGGAGGAATGCCAGCTGCATTTCACATTCGGACAGCACCTGAACAAAAGGCGCTTCACCCATAGCCGGGAAGGCGACAAGCAGTTGCTGCGCGACCTGGCGCTGGAGGGAATGGAGTATCGTTATGGTACCGGCAACGAAACAGCGCGCCAGCGCATCGATAAAGAGTTGCACATCATCGACCTCCAGGATTTCAACGCCTATTTTTGATTACCTGGGACATCATCAGGTACGCGCGGCACAGGGATTTCTTTCATGTAGGCAGGGCAGCGGCGCCAATTCCATTGTCGCCTATTGCCTGGGCATAACGAATGTGGACCCGATTGCGCTGGATTTATATTTCGAGCGCTTCCTCAATCCGCACCGGAGCTCCCCGCCTGATTTCGATATCGATTTCTCCTGGCGCGACCGTGATGAAATTTTTAACTACATCTTTAAAAAGTATACGAACGAGCATACGGCGCTGCTGGGGACCGTGGCCACATTCCAGACCAACGCCATCGTGCGGGAACTGGGAAAGGTGTACGGCCTGCCCAAGGGCGAGATAGATAAGATCCTTGAAAACCCATACCAGGTGAAGCTCGGCGAAGACAATGTACACCAGCGCATCATACGTTTCGGCCGGATGCTGGACAGGTTCCCCAATCACCTGAGCATTCATGCCGGCGGCGTGCTGATCAGCGAGGCGCCCATCCATCAATATTGCGCCACGCACATGCCGCCCAAAGGCCTCAGCACCGCGCAGCTGGACATGCACCTGGCGGAAGCCATCGGCCTGCATAAGTTCGATATCCTTAGTCAACGCGGCCTCGGGCACATCCGGGATTCGCTGGACATTATCAGAGAGAACCGGGGCGTGGAGATCGATATCCATGATGTAAAAACTTTCATGGAAGACGACCGCGTGCGGGATGCGCTGCGTAACGTGCAGACCATCGGTTGCTTTTACATCGAATCTCCGGCCATGCGGCAGCTGCTGCGCAAGCTGCGCTGCGATGATTATATCACTTTGGTAGCCGCCAGTTCGATCATTCGTCCGGGTGTGGCGCAGGCGGGCATGATGCGGCAATATGTACTGAATTTTCATCAGCCGGATAAGGTCGAATACCTGCATCCGATCATGAAGACCTTGCTCGGGGAAACGTATGGGGTCATGGTGTACCAGGAAGATGTGATCAAGATCGCGCACCACTACGCCAACCTCGACCTGGCGGACGCAGACACCTTGCGGCGGGCCATGGCGGGAAAGTACCGCGGGCAACAGAATTTCGAGAAGATCAGGAATCTTTTCTTCGACAATTGCGAAAAGCTGGGACGCCCGGGGCAGTCAGCGAGGAGGTATGGCGGCAGATCGCCAGCTTCGCCAACTTCTCGTTCTCTAAGGCGCATTCCGCCAGTTTCGCGGTGGAGAGCTACCAGAGCCTGTACCTGAAAACGTATTTCCCCGCGGAATTCATGGTGGCGGTGATCAACAATTTCGGCGGGTTCTATAACCGTGAGCTGTATTTCCGGGAATTGAAGAAAACCGGCGTTAAAATACATCCTCCCTGCGTCAACGATAGTGATTACGCCACCAACATCAAAGGCAAGGACGTGCATGTGGGGTTCATTCACGTGGAGAAGCTGGAACAGGGATGGATAACCGCCGTGCTGGAAGAACGGAAAGCTAACGGGCGTTTCCTGGGCCTGGCGGATTTCGTAACCAGGACACAACCCCATCCCGCACAGCTGGAAATCCTTATCCGGATCGGGGCGTTCCATTTTACGGGGAAACGAAGAAGAATTTGTTGTGGAAGAGTGCCGCGTTGCTGCGTAAAGAGACTTCCGACCCTGCAAGGCCCGGGCTTTTCAGGAACCTTCGCGCGAATGGTCTTTACCGCAACTGGCTTACCATGAGCATGAAGACGCCTTTGACGAGATCGAGCTGCTGGGGTTTCCACTGTCGTCTCCCTTGATGTTTTGCAACATGACCAACAGCATTACATACCGGTTGCCGGGCTGGCAAAAAACCTGGGTAAGACGGTAACCCTGCTCGGTTACCTGGTAACCCTGAAACATGTATATACCGCCAAACAGGAACCTATGTGCTTCGGCACTTTCCTTGACCGCGACGGCGATTTCCTGGACACCGTGCATTTCCCGGACAGCCTGCGGCGGTACCCGTTTCAGAAAAGCGGGTTTTATATCCTGAAGGGCAAGGTGATCGAAGAGTTCGGGGTGTTCTCGGTGGACGTTCACCGCATGCGCAAGATCGGCTACTTCGAAGACAAAGCGAAGGAAACCGGTACCATTCAGGCCACGCTGCGCGCTGTATAACAAGTCTTCTTCCGCCATATGTATAAAAAAAGGCTGAAGCGGATTGCTTCAGCCTGTATCGTCAGCCGATGCCGGCTACTATTCTAAATTAAAAAGGCCTTTGTTCAGCAGCTGGAGGGTTTTCTCCTTATGCTGACCGCCAACCAGGATGGAAATGTTATGCCTGCTACCGCCGTAGGAAATCATGCGGAGGGGCACTTCATTGAGGGCTTCGAACAGTTTCTTCAGGATAGAAGGCGTTGCAGCCACTTCGTTGCCCACGATGGAAACGATGGCCTGGTGGTGATCCAGTTCAACGGTACCAAAGGGTTGCAGTTCTTTGAGTATCTGGTCGAGATGGCGCTGATCGTCGATGGTGATGGACACGGCCACTTCCGAGGTCGTGATCATATCGATCGGCGTACGGTATTTCTCGAAGATCTCGAAGATTTTACGGAGGAAGCCGTAAGCCAGCAGCATACGGCTGGATTTGATCTTGATGGCGATGATGCCGTCTTTTGCCGCGATGGCTTTTACGCCGTTGCCGTTAGGCATTTCGGTGATAATGGTGCCTTTGGCTTCGGGCTGCATGGTATTCAGCAGTTTCACGGGAATGTTGAAGTGCTGTGCGGGCCAGATAGATGCGGGATGGAGGATCTTGGCGCCAAAGTAAGCGAGCTCGGCAGCTTCGTCGAACGACAACTGCTCGATCGGGAAGGTTTTCTTCACGACGCGGGATCGTTATTGTGCATACCGTCGATATCGGTCCAGATCTGTACTTCTTTCGCCTGGATGGCCGCGCCGATGAGGGAAGCGGAGTAATCGCTGCCACCGCGTTTCAGGTTATCCACTTCGCCGCGTGCATTGCGGCAGATGTAGCCCTGGGTAATGAACAAAGTGTTGCCTTTCTGTTGCTCCAGCAGGTGGTTGAGCTTCACTTTGATGCGGGGATATCTGGTTCCTCGAACTCGTCGATGCTCATGAACTCGAGCGCGGGCAGCAGTACTGCTTTCACGCCGGTTTCTTCCATGTAAGCGCTGAACAGTTTGGTGGACAGCAGTTCTCCCTGTGCGAGGATGTCTTTATTGAGCGCTTCGTTGAACGAAATACGGAGGATGATATTGAGGAATTCGAAATGTTCGTCTACAACAGCTTTGGCGGCTGCGCGTCCGGCTTCCGTCTTCACCAGCTCATCGCAGAAGGTGCGGTAGTGGCTTTCCAGCTTGTCGATCTGCTGCTTTGCTTCGGTCTTCTTTCCTTCGGAGAGAAGTGCCGATTTCGACAAGCGCATTGGTAGTTCCGGAGAGTGCGGACAGTACCACGATTTTGGCATCAGCATCTGCTGTGATCAACTGCGCTACGGAATGCATCCGTTCCGGTTTGCCAACCGAGGTTCCGCCAAATTTTAAGACTTTCATTTGTTTGTGAGATATATTACTTAAAAATTGATTTTAAACTTAGCCGCTACTTCTCCGAGGTCTTTCACGACCGGAGCGAGGAGCGGGATACCGGCGCCGAGCCGGTATGCTTGCATTTCTTTTCGGGATCGCCGGGGATGAGGACTTTTTCCTCGCCTTCAACGGTTTTAGCGCTGCGGAAGCGATTGATCCAGGTATCCATGTTAGCTTTGAACTCATCTGCCGGGCGGAACGCATCTACGCGCATGGCGCCGAAGAAGTGCCTGAGCCCTTTGCCCACGGGGTCCGGGGCAGTGGGAGGAAACTAACGAACGGCGGCGCCCAGGGGCCATAATTGGCGCCGGAAAGCACGGCCGAAAATATATCAACGACAGCTCCAGGCAATACCCTTTGTGGCTACCGTGTTCACGGTCGCCCCCAGGGCAGCAGGGCGCCGCCGCTTTTAAGCTCATTCGGGTTGTTGCTGGGATGGCCGTCTTTGTCCTGCACCCATCCGGCAGGAGCTTCCAGCTCTTTGCGCTGGAGGATCTCCAGCTTGCCGTTGGCAGCGGTGGTGGTCGCAAAATCGGCCACAAAGGCCGGCTGCTCCCCTGCAGGGATGGCCACGGCGATGGGGTTGGTGCCCAGCATGCGCTCAGTGGCAAAGGTGGGGGCTACTAGCGGACTGGCATTTGTCATGGCCATACCGATCATATCCTGTTCCAGGGCCATCATGGCATGGTACCCTGCGATACCGAAGTGATTGGAATGGCGGACGCTCACCCATCCGGTGCCGGCTATTTTGGCTTTATCGATCGCCACCTGCATGGCGAAGGGAGCCACCACCAGTCCGAGGCCACCGTCGCCGTCCACCACCGCCGTAGAAGGGGTTTCGTGAACGATACGGATATCCGGGGTGGCACTGATCCTGCCGGCTTCCCAGAGGCGGACATATCCGCTCAAACGCGCAACCCCGTGAGAATCAATCCCCTAAGGTCGGCTGACAATAAAACGGTTGCGGCGAGATCGGCGTGTTCGGGAGAACAGCCCATTTTCAGGAATACATCGCGGGTAAAATCCCGCAAGTGCCCGTACGGAAGTATTTGCTCCATCCTCTTGTATCAGTTATGCCTGTGCGGTAGGACCGCCAAAGTTCATCGGTAAGGAAACCGGTTCCTGGTCCTGGATGGTGCCATGAGCGGATTCATATTTCTTCACATTGTCTGCCAGCGCTTTCATGAGGCGTTTGGCGTGTTGCGGCGTCAAAATGATCCTTGACTTCACCCGGGCTTTCGGAAGGCCGGGCATCACATTAATAAAATCTACCACAAACTCAGACGGAGAATGCGTGATAATCGCCAGGTTGGCATACGTTCCGTCTGCTACTTCCTCGCTCAGTTCAATATTCAGCTGCTGCTGCTCATCTTGATTTTCCATTATATGTGGATTAGGAAGTACAAAAAAAAAAACAGCCTCCGCATTTAGAGGCTGTTTTTAAAATAGAACCGATAAAGAAAGGAATTACTTGCGTGTGATCGTCTCCCGGATGATCCTTGGCGCCGCTGTATTATATGCGTAATTCAACGTAAACGTCTTAGTGGCAGGGTCATACTTATTGACCCCAAAACTCATATCCACATTGGGCGTTGCCCCGGGAGCAATCGTCACCGTATTATCCGGATTAACTGTCAGGAGCATTTTGTAATTGCTGGCGCCGAGGTCTCCAAGGTTGCAGATTACGGAGTTAGGGCCGGCGGTTACAAGTTCTTTGTCCTCGTCGATATCGCGCGGGCCATTGACAGGGTGTATAAAGGTGCCTTTGGCTGCATAAAGACCGTCCCACTGGTTCTTTACCAGCACGTTTACCAGGGCTGCATGCGGACCTTTTGAAGCTACTCCGTTAGACACTTCGCTGATTACAAAGGGCATGGCGTAGGATTTGCTCAGGTCGAACTGGCTGGGGTTCACGGTTAACTTAATGTATTTCGCGATTTCCCCGGGGCAAACGTCACTTCATAATAGCCGTTTACGAATTTCACCGAGGGATCGAGGGCCCAGAGATTTTGCGGCAGCGCTTCATAATTCTTATCCCTGCTGCTGTTGATTTTTGTGATCAATGCAGGTTCCGCCTTGATTTTCACAACGGTAGGAGTGTTTAGGACGGTTTCGTTGTGTGGCGACCTTGTAACTTCCAGTATATTGATCTGGATGGCCTTATTCTCCAGGTCCATTCCAAACACCATCACGGTGTCCTGCGCGCCGGATAAGCGGACTAATGTCTGCCCCGCGCCATCCATCCCTTCTTCCTTCTCGCAGCCCGCCACCATTAATATGATGCTGCAGGTGATGAGTATATTGCTTAATGCCTTATATGCGAACATGTTGCTACATTTATATATTAAACATTATTGTTTATCCCACCATACACGGCCGTCATGGGTATCGCCGCCCTGAATGCGGGAAATCGCCGCATCGTAATTGGACTTGTTGAGTGTGATCTCGGCGGGCGGGTAGCCGTATCTTCTTGGAATCTGTTTGCTGACGTTTACGGCATATTGCGTTGGCTTTATGAAAGGCCAGCCCATCCGCCGCCATTCCGCCCAGCCTTGCCAGGCATTGGGATACAGAGCAATCCATTTCTGGGTGCCGATCTTACGCATCACCTCTCCACCGGCAATGGATACCCTCGCGCTGGCGATGTACGTATTATAAGCAGCCTGGTCGAATACACCCCATTGTTCCCAGGATGCCTTAATGGCGCGGTTATAGAGATCCGCCGCATTCTCGGCCGTCCAGCCGAGCGCAGCTGCTTCCGCGCGCGACAGGAGGATCTGCGCGGCGGTGATGATGTAATCTGGCGCGTCCTCGGTTACGAGATCCGGCCCTACCTTTGAATAGTCGGCATTACCCGACATCCAGGTATTTAATACCTCGCGGGACAATCCATACGGCACACCTTTCACCACGTTGTTGTGCGCTTCTCCGAAGACATTGACGCGAGGATCCGCATATAGCTTCATCGTATCGGCGAGAGTGGCGCTGATGGCATAATCCGTACGGCCGTCGTACATCTGGAACCAGGGATTTTTGTAAGATCCGCCGGGCCAGGGCATGAATACGTTCTCGCTGTTTTCATCTACTAATCCTGCCGGGCTGGCAAGCGTTTCGGCGAAGACGGTTTTGCCCAGGTTGCCGATTTCCCCATCGCGTTTGGAAAGTCGAAGCGCCAGTACCATGCGTAAAGAGTTGGCAAAACGCTTCCATTTAGTCGCATCTCCTTCAAAGAGGATATCCCCTTTCACGGCAGCGCCGCCGTCGAACAGCGCGGGCGCTTCTTTCAGTTCCTTCAGGAGGTCGGTATAAATATCCTTCTGCGCATCGTATTTCGGCGTTACCACACCAGACAGGGCATCGGAATATGGAACATCGCCCCACATATCCGTTACCTGTGCAAAGAAATATGCCTTCATAATGCGCGCCACGGCCAGTTGGTTGTTATTGGAACCACCAGACGTAACGGTTGGCAATATCTTCTTTTCCGGGCTTGTATTGAACTCTATGATTTTGTACAAATCTTCCAGGGCCCGGCGTAATAAGTCGTCCACGTACGCGACGTTGTCGAATACTGGGACTCGTCAGGGTATTGGGTCTGAGAGGTGTATTGCACGTACATCGCGCCTTCATTCAGGAAGCGGACATCCAGCGCATACGCGAGCGACATGGCAAAGCCGCTGCCCAGGTAAACCTGCGACCCGGTCAGTAGAGCCGAAGTCACCGGAGATTCCGCCGCATTGGGCGATACATTCAAATCTCCAAAGTCGCGGCAACTCTCGGTAGTAAACAATACGGACAGTGCCAGGCAGGTATATATTTTCTTACAATAGTTTTTCATGATCTGATGTTTTAGAAACCAAGTTTCAGATTAAGACCGAAAGAACGAACGCCAGGCATCTGACCGTTTTCGCCGAAGCGCCCGGACAGCTCTGAGGGATCGAATCCTTTTTCATCCGCATAAATCAACCAGACGTTCCTGGCCACTAATGAAACATGCGCCTGTGTGAACAGCTTCGTCTTCCATTTCCTTACCGGCAGATTATAACCCAGGCTCACCTCCCGAAGCTTCACATACGATGCATCAAAAATGGACATATCCGCGATGTTACTGTTGGTCCGGAACTGATGCCAATACGTCTGCGCTTCCACGTATGTCTTCACGGCTTTACCGTCTCCGTCTACACCTTCCACGTTCACACCGCCGCCATCGATGAGGGGATCCCGAACAGGAATGCTCCTGTCGTTAAGCACTGCGGTTTTTGCATACAGGCCGGAGAAGGAACCCCAGAAATCAGAGAGGGAGAAATACTTACCTCCTTTCTGGAAATCGAGCGCGGCGGTGAGGGTAAAATCTTTGAACCGGAACTCGTTGAACCATCCGCCCATAAAATCAGGCAACACGGAGCCGAAGTATTTATTGGTTTCCATGGCATAGGTACCGTCGGCATTAAGCACCGGCACACCATTCAGCCGTTTGATCCCGTTTCCGCGGAGTTGTCCCCAGTCCTCGCCTTCCGCATGCACTACCGTTGCTACCCCGAAGGCTACCGCCGCGCCGCCACGATCCGTATTAGGGAGCGTGTAGGCTTTACATCGTCGGTCAGTTTAGCCACCTTGGATTTGCTCTTCGCGAAATTGACCGTTGTTTCCCAAATGAAATCACCGGTCTTTATGGGCGTTGCGTCCAGCTGCAGCTCGATACCATTCCGTACCAGGCTGCCCGCATTGATCACTTTCGTCTGGAAGCCGCTAGCAGTTGAAATGTTTACGGTGAGGATTTCGTCGCGTTTGTCTTCGCGGTAATACGTGAAGCCCAGCCCGATCCGGTTTTGCAGGAACTTTAGGTCGAGGCCCGCTTCCATGGATGAAGACAGCGATGGGACAATGCCATCGTTTGGCAATGAGTTCGGGGTGAACATCAGGAAGACTTGCCGAACTGCGTGGATTCCAGTTCATAGTTGAGCGACAGCATGTAAGGATCGAGGTCTGATCCGATTTGCGCCCATCCCGCACGCAGTTTACCAAACGAAAGCACGGGCAGAATATTCTTCAGGTATTCGCCGAAGACGATACTGGCACCGAAAGAGGGATACCAGTAGGAATTATTCTCCCGCGGAAGCGCGGAGCTGATGTCGTTCCGGATAGAGGCGTCGAGGAAGTAGATGTCTTTCCAGCCGAGGGTTGTCCTTGCGTAAGCGCTGCGGATCGTTTTATTGTAACGCAGGTTCGCATATTCAATCGGATCGATCGAATTGGACAAGGTAAAATCAGGTACGGTAAGACCGTTCACCGTATTGGCCCGTATGTATGAAGAAGAGTTCCTGCGGATATTGCCACCGAGGTTGAAGTCTACGCTCAGGTCACCGAAGAACTGGTTGTTGTAACTGGCGAGGCCTTCGTAGTTATCTTCCCGGACCCAGTCCTGCCGTGTATAATAGCTTTGCTTGATACCCGTCTGCGTTGCGCTGGATTCGATGATATACGGTGTCTTTTCTTCACGGTTGATGGTGAGCTCGTTTCTCCTGATGAAAGCTGCTACCTTGAAGTGATCGTTGAGTTTGTAGGTAAGGCTGACGTCACCGAATACGCGGTTGCGCTTGGAGAAATTGTCGATTTCATCGAAATAGGAGAAGAAGTTATACCAGAAGTTACCGCCATAGAATTTGAGCGGATTGGCGGCTGAATAGGAATCCGGGTTGAGGTGGTTCCAGCTGGCCAAAGCGCCTTGCGGGGATTTGAGGGTCCGGAGCGCCCTCAGTTTGGAGACGTCGAGGTCGCGATGGAACCATTGGTTGAAGGAGCCTGAAGAGTTGTTGGAGTAACCGTCATTGAACTCTCCTTTCAGGTGTTCCGTCACGTAGTTAACGTTGGCCGCCACCGTGAAGTGGTTCCCCAGGTTAACGGACGCCTGGGTGGAGAACGAGTTTTTATCGAGGCTGGAGTTGGGTATTACGCCATCACGCTGGAGGTTGGTGAGCGATACACGGACGTTATAGCCATCGCCGGCCTTCATGAAATTGACGTTGTTGTTGAAGGACAAACCTGTGCTGTAGAAGTCGCGCACGTTGTTCTTCTGCGGAACGAGCTTAGCGGTTTTCCCGAAGTTTTCGCCCGGATACCAGGCGTACCAGGGCAGGTAGTCTTGTCCTACCATGCGTGGGCCCCAGCTGGCGTCGTCGGAGTAATCGTGGTAGAATTTCCCGTCCATAACTTTCCATTCTTCGGGCTGACCGGCTTTCCAGTTGTACCGCATCAGGTTGCTGACGCCTCCGCCGGCGTATTCGTTTTGATAATCGGGGAGGATGTATACTTTGTCTATGGTGGTGGTCTGGTTGATCTGGAGGCCGATGCCTTGAGCGGCGCGCCCTTTCTTGGTGGTTACGACCACGACCCCGGCGTCTGCACGTTGGCCGTAGAGGGCGGTGGCGTTGGGGCCTTTGAGGACGGAGATGTTCTCGACATCGTCCATGTTGATGTCATCCGGATCAACGGGCGTACCGTCCAGCACGAAGAGGGGGTTTTTATCAGAGAGGGACCCTGCGCCGCGGAGGCGGACAACGGCGCCCGTACCGATTTTAGCGCCGGACTGGCCGAGGATCTGTACGCCGGCTACTTTACCGGCGAGCGTGGAGCTGATATTGGTTTCCCGGGTCTGGGTGAGCCGGGAAGCGTCTACCTGTTGTACGGCGTAGGGAACTGATTTTTGAGAGCGTTTGATGTTGAGTGCGGTTACTACAACTTCATCCAGGTTGGTATTGTCGGGCTGGAGGATGATATCAAAGGTATTGCTGCTGCCGGCGGGGATTTCCTTGTTGAGGAACCCCAGGCTTCTCACAATGAGAACAGTGCTGGTGCCCGTGATGTTGATTTTGAAGTTGCCCGTCTGGTCTGTGGTGGTGCCTGTGGTGGTGCCTTTTATCTGGATAGTTGCGAAAGGTATGGGAGCGCCGTCGTCTCCTCTGACCTTTCCCGTAATCTGGCGCTGTTGAGCATAGACCAGACTACTACTCACCACGGCAGTGGTGAGAAAAAGTAGAGCCTTTTTCATAGATGATTTAGATTTTGGTTGACAACCACAATGTAGTTAGTTTTTTGAAACCGCAAAAATTTTCCGTTAAAACTTTGTTAAGACCGATTATCCACTCCCTGCGGTATTTCCGCGGGATTAACTAGATAAGTTATTGAAATTCACAAGCGCTCCAACTTTTCTTGTGGATATCAAAAGGGATAAAAAAAAAAGCGCAAGTTTTTTTGTCTGGGATACAAAAAGCCGGTTTCCGAAGAAACCGGCGGATTGATGATCAGTTGGTGTCAATCAAAATCTAAATCATCAAAAAGTTGAGGGGTTTGTCTTGCTTTTTAGGCGATACAAGATACGATGTAATAATGCATTCACATAGTATTTTTTGCACCAGGTTCAGAATAATAACAGCAGATAGACAATTTAGTTTACCGTACTTTACCGGAAGTTACCAAACCCTGCATGGTAGACGAATCCCGCTTAACGTACAAGTTCAGCCAGTGTGCTGCAAAAACGGGCAAATCGCAAGCATACTGAAGTCGATTCGCAGTAACCTGCACGCTATTATTCAGGCATTCGTTTCGGTGTTTAAACACCCTTTATGTGTTATTTAATGGGGACCTGATTTTCAAGTGTTAACCGCAGTATCTCCGCGGCCTTTTGTACGGCTATTACAACAATTACAGCATGAATACAATATGCCGGAGTGCAGCATAAATTGTAACATCTACACAAACGCGGCTTCTATCAATGATACGCTAACATACAACCAGACAAGAAACATGTTACATGCGCTTTACCCTCACTGCCTTTTGTATAGCTATTACAACAGACAGTATGGATACAATATGCCGGAGTGGAGCATAAATTGTAACATCTACACAAACGCGGCTTCTATCAATGATACGCTAACATACAACCAGACAAGAAACATGTTACATGCGCTTTACCCTCACTGCCTTTTGTATAGCTATTACAACAGACAGTATGGATACAATATGCCGGAGTGCAGCATAAATTGCACATCTGCACAAACGCGGCATCTTTCAAAGATACGCTAACATACAACCAGACAAGAACATGTTACATGCGCTTTACCCTCAATACTCAATAAATCACTTTTGATGCTTACCCCATTTATATTGTACCTGAAGCTGAACTAAACTTTTGCTTTCAGGGAAGATCCCTTCCTTCCAGGCTGATAGTGATTGGGCAATCGTGCGGCTTTGTGCATACTGCCAGCAGCCCCAAACATTCCATTGTTCCCGATCGACCGCTGGGCCTGAAAGCGAACATACCATCCAGTCCCGCTGAACCTCGCTACCGAACCATCCCCGGGAATCCCTGGCCAGACAGGTACATGCCTTGCCCATCGGGCCCATCGTACCAGGCAAGCCCAACGGCGCCTTTCCATTTTGCGCGCTTCCAGTTCCATTGTTGCATGGCGATCCAGCAGGCGGCATCTTTCATCACTTGCCCATTGACCCGCGCTTTCCAAATAATAGCCGGAGTGAGTGGCACTTCCCAGCGTAATTGGCACTGATGTCCACGCTGCATCGATAACAACTTTTCCAGAGCGGATACCGTGTTTTCATCCTGCCATTTTTCTGTATACCGATAACTGAAATGCATTGCCGCATGCCGGAAAGGAATCCACTGCAGGGCGACACGAACATCAGTGCCGAGGGTGGGCCCGCCGATGCGGTATCGCAGCCAGGGAAGCTGAACATGTCAACATATCCCGAGATCATCCAGGCGTGATGTGGGCGAAGTTGCAGGGCGCCATAACATCCTCTTTCATTTGCAGCTGCGCTGGTAACGCCGAATGGCGCACCGTACAAGCCTACAAACCCCGGAGCCCCTGTCCGCCATACCATCCCTGCATCCACTACTGAAGATAATGAAGCCAACCATCCCTGTACGCCCGCCCAGCTGCCTGTACTCCCCCGCCATTTCACCGAAGAAATGTATGTTCCGCCAATTAAACGCATGGTCTACACTCATTTCCAGCAACTGTTCTCCCTGGAACCGGAATAACTGGTACAACTGCTCCCCATTGCGTAACGGAACTGAAAACGATGCCCTTGTACATTTACGCCTAAGTGCCCCGCTTTTAAACGCCGCTTCCAGTTAACGCCTGCTGTGAACTGCCGGATATTACTCCTGGCGGCCGATTCCGACAAGGTCCTGTGGTAACCGCTACTCAACAATGAGCCGAATACCCCGCTCGTTTCATCATCCTCCGGCTTTAATCTTCCATCCAGATCGCGTGCGGAAATCCATGTAGTAAGCTCTGACTTCTTAAAGGCCAGCGTTGCAGCGAGACCGCGATAAAAGTAAAACTCCCCGGTACTAGCATAGGGCGGAGCACTTCCCTTCTCTTTTGAAAAAGAGCACCGATGAGCTTTTGCCCGGCGCCATACCATGCCATTGCATCAGGCCTTGTCCCAGGTTGACGGTATAATCGCCCAGGATCAATGTCTTCCATGTTCCCGGCCGCCTTATGGCCCAATGAAACCCAAGATGATCCGGTAGCGGCGTTCCGTTTCTTCGTAACCAAGTTTCTCCTGCGTCTTTTTCCATCACGATCCCCAGCTTATAAACCGCCCCATGGTATACCGGTATCGTAACATCAATTTATCGGCGCTTCCCAGGTGATCCGGAGGCTTTTCCGGACCAGGAAACAATCCTGAACCGGGCCCGTTCCAGTTCCTGGTATAACGGATCTGCAATACATGTTGTCCGTCGGTCCGGTAACGCCGGAAAGGAACCCGATCTGCAAAGGCGTTGCCTGCTGTAACATAAGGCAACATCCGCCGTATAGTGATGAGATCATATCCTTTTATGGACTGTAGTTCGTATATCGCCAGCAGGGGGCCGAGCTTTTCCCTATGCTCCAGCAGATACCGGATCTGACCGGGCAACAATAGCCCCAGTTCCTGCAATTCCCCGGCGGATGCGGTGTTCAGGTCCAGCGGATGGCGGATATACCTTTGCAGCAGCGCATATTGTTCATCGTCTTCCCTAACCATTTCAGGTGTGGATTCTGTTTGCTGTTCCTGCCACTCTGCAATGTGCTGGGGCTCCTCCTGCCAGGCAAATCCGGAATCAGGCAGCAAAAACATGATATAGCAAACAATGAACGTAATCTTACTTGTATAAAGATGCTCTTCAGCAAACCTTGTCCGGCGCATGCTGCAATTTGTTTTTATCGACCGTAAATAGTCTATTGTAAATGATTAGTAAGTGCAGCCCTGGCGGCATTGCTGTGCGCCAGCTTGTTGGTTCCCCAAGACGGTGGTTCGGCTTGTAGTTCCTCCTCGCTGACGAATTGCGTGGCTTGTCCTTAAAGGTGAAAGCGGCACCCGATATGAAATGCATGATGCAAATGCAACTTATTGTCACGATAGCTGCGACCCAACACCATTTCGCATCTATTCCCCTCACAGTGGAGAAACCATACCAATGCAAATCCGTACGCCTCATAACTCCCGTCGCCCCCAACCGATCATAATCCCCGGTGATATGCCCAGGTAAGGATGCCACCGCCCGACCACCCCATGTTCCAGCCGCCGGTTATCCAACCGACGGCGCAATATGGAAAAAGTGGCCCCGCGGCATACCCGCCGATCAGTGTGAACCGTTCAACCGGCCGGTATATCAACTGCAATCTTCCCGTCAGCGGCTGACCTGCTGGTTTACCTGCAGCGAGTTCCAGCACTACCGGGGCTCCTGGTTTCCAGGTCAGTGATGCCCCGCCATATCCAATCCCGGCGCCTCCCATCCGGCACTGTAATCCTAACCAGCAATGCTTTCCCGTTTCCCAGACCGTACCCAATTCCGCCTCCGGGTACCCGCGGTCGTACCCCACTCCTGCGCTTGCCAGCAACGATTTGCCGAGCCGCATGCCATAAGCCAGGCGCAGCCCGTCTCCACATGAGGGCGCACGCCGGCATGCAGCAACCGCAGGCCCGCCACGCCCCCTCCCACCGGAATGCCGGCGGATAGCGCATGTACGTTCCAGCCATCGATCAGGTATCTTTTTCTGAATAAACGCCAACGGACACCTGGCGCAATGCCGCCAGCCGCCCTGGTTCATTCCAGGCATCGAAAACATCCAGCAATGGAGGAATTTGAAATAACTGAAGCAACACCCCATAAAGGGTAAGCAAACAAACAATGTTCATATCAATACGGGTTCATCAAACAATGCATCAAAACTAAAGATGGCGGCAATCCGCACCAAAAAAACATCTCCGAAAAACGGAGATTAGCCGTTTATCGGAGATACATTTATGATAACAAAATCTTAGAAAAGCCCGTACAGTTCTGAATCTACACGGGAAATGATTTCACCGAGATCTTCTTCGTTTTCCGGAAATTTATTCTTGTCCACATCAATGATCAATAGCGGTCCGTCTTTATACTTTTCTATCCAGCTATTGTAATATTCGTTCAGTCTTTTGAGATAATCGAGGCGGATGTTCTCTTCATATTCACGCCCGCGTTTCTGTATCTGGGCCACCAGCGTGGGCACCGACGCCTGCAGGTAGATCAGCAGATCCGGCGGTTTCACCATCGACTTCAGCGTTTCGAAGAAATTGAAATAGTTGTCGAAGTCACGTTTCGTCATCAGTCCCATCTCATACAGGTTGGGCGCGAAGATGTGCGCGTCTTCGTAGATGGTACGGTCCTGGATGACCGTATCCTTGCCATGCTGAATGTCTACCAGCTGCTTGAGGCGGCTGTGCAGGAAGTACACCTGCAGGTTAAACGACCAGCGGGGCATATCATCATAAAAATCGCTCAGGTACGGATTATGTTCCACATCCTCGAACTGGGGCACCCACTTGTAGTGCTTGGACAGCATTTCCGTGAGGGTGGTTTTCCCGGCGCCGATATTGCCGGCCACCGCAATATGTTTCGCTTTATTCTTTGCCATGCATTGGGGGTATGATTCAAAAAGATAATAATATCAATAGAAATTGATGCCCATCAGTTTGCGCGCTTCCCGCAGGGTAGCGGCTGCAGACTCGCGCGACTTCTCGGCTCCCTGGCGCATGATGCGGTGCAGGTAGTCCTGATCCTGCTGGATGGCTTCCGCCTTCTCACGGATGGGACGGATAAAGTTGACCATATCCTCGCCCAGCTGTTTTTTCATATCGCCATAACGGATGCTGCATCCGTTATAGGCATCTTCGAAGAACTGCACGGTGTCGGGTGTGGAAACCAGCTTCATCAGCGTGAAGAGGTTCTCTATGTAATCGGGCTTCGCGGAGTTGGGCTCCTGCGGGCCGCTGTCAGTTTTAGCTTTCTTAAGTTTGGCGCGGATGGCGTCATCGCTGTCGTTGAGGTAAAGCGTAGAATTCTCGTTCTCGCTCTTGCTCATTTTACCATTACCATCCAGGCTCATGATACGTACGAGATCATCGCCATAGTTGAACGGATAAGGTTCGGGAACAGGTCGCCATATCGACTGTTGAAGCGCTGCGCGAAGTTCCGGCTCATTTCCAGGTGTTGCTCCTGGTCTTTGCCCACAGGAACTTTTACTGCACGGTGGATAAGAATATCTGCAGACATGAGCACGGGGTAGGTCAACAGGCCGGCGTTTACGTTGTCAGGGTTCTGACGTACCTTGTCCTTGAAGGTGGGTACTTTTTCCAGTTCTCCTTTATACGCGAGCATATTGAGCAGCAGGTACAGTTCCGCAATCTCGGGGATATCGCTTTGCACATAGAGGGTCACTTTCTCGGGATCGAGACCGGAAGCGATGTTCTCGGCGAGCACGCGGTAAACATTGCCCCGGAGGCTGGTCGGGTCCGGATGGGTGGTCAGCGCATGCCAGTCGGCCACGAAAAATAACAGTTGAACTCTTCCTGCATCCGGATGTAATTACGGATGGCACCAAAATAGTTACCAAGGTGCAAAATGCCTGTAGAGCGGATCCCGCTCACTACGATTTCTTTTTCCATAGCCATATCGGGCCGCAAAATAAGAAATTTTAACATGGGTTTGGGGAAAGGATACATCCCGATCCCGGCTAATTATACCTATTTTTGTACGACCGATCACATTTATCGGTCATATGTATACATTTTATTAGCTTTAAATCGTTAATTTAAACTCATGGAAGTGAATGACGCCCTGATCCGGCAACTGGCCACGCTGGCCCGGCTGGAAATCGGCCAGAAAGAACAAGATGAAATCCGCCAGGACCTCCAGCGGATGATCACCTTCGTGGAGAAACTGAACGAACTGGACACGACCGATGTGAAACCACTGCTGCACATGACCCGCGACGTCAATGTTTTCCGTGAAGACGCAGTAATACCCGTAATTACCCGGGAAGAAGGGCTTCGCAACGCTCCCGTCCACACAGACGAATATTTCAGCGTTCCCAAAGTAATCAAGAAATAAATATGACCCAATCCTCCGTTATCCACCTGGAAGGCATCCGGAAAAGCTATTTCATCGGCCAGAATGAGTTACCCGTTCTCAAAGGCGTGACCATAGACATCGGCCGCAATGAATATGTAGCCCTGATGGGCCCCTCCGGCTCCGGTAAATCCACCCTGATGAACATCCTCGGCGCACTGGACACCCCTACCGCCGGCACTTATATCCTCAACGGACATGATGTGAGCAGGATGGAGGATAACGAACTGGCCCGCATCCGCAACCAGGAGATCGGCTTCGTGTTCCAGCAATTTAATCTAATGCCCCGGCTCACCGCCCTGGAAAACGTGGCGGTCCCCTCATCTACGCCGGCGTCAGCAAGCGGGAAAGAGAAGACAAGGCCAGGGCCATGCTTGAAAAAGTAGGCCTGGGAGAACGGTATAAACATAAACCCAATGAACTGTCCGGCGGCCAGTGCCAACGCGTAGCCATCGCAAGAGCGCTGGTAAACGACCCTTCCTCATCCTGGCCGATGAACCGACCGGTAACCTCGATACCAAGACCTCCGTAGAGATCATGGATATCTTCGGCAAGATCCACGCCGGTGGCAACACCGTGGTGCTCGTTACGCACGAGGAAGACATCGCTGAACATGCCCGCCGGATCATCCGCCTGCGCGATGGTGTCGTGGAATCAGATAAAATGAACGCCATCAGGGAAGTTGCGGCAAAATAACTGTGACATCCCCAACATAATTGACAGCGGCCCTGGTAAAACCGGGGCCGCTTTTTTAGTACATTCGCCCAAAACCCTGCTATGGCTTTCAGAATATATACCAAAACCGGCGACAAAGGCAAGACCTCCCTCATCGGGGGCACCAAAGTCTCCAAAGGCCACCTCCGCATAGAAACTTACGGCACCGTGGATGAACTGAACTCCTGGATCGGCCTGGTAAACGACCATATGACCGACCCCGGCGTGCGGGCCATGTTGCGTGAATCGCAGGACCGGCTTTTCACGATCGGCGCCTCCTGGCCACCGATCCGGAAAAGGATTCCAAAATGAAACGCCCGGACCTTCACGAAGCAGACGTTAAAGCCCTGGAAGACGCCATGGATCAGATGGACGAAATACTGCCCGAAATGAAGCACTTCATCCTTCCCGGCGGACATATCGCCGTTTCCCACTGCCACATCGCGCGCTGCGTCTGCCGGCGGGCCGAGCGGTTGTGCGTTGCGCTGCAGGACGAAGGACAACCGGTGGAGCCGCTGGTATTGCAATATCTCAACCGGCTGAGCGATTATCTTTTCGTTTTGGCGCGATATGTAGGCCACCAGTTGCAGGTCGAAGAACTGCCCTGGCGCCCGCGGATGTGACAAAAACAGCGGTATTTCATTGATATAAACGTAACTTCGCCAAAATTTTTCACCATTTCATGAATCTAATATCGGAATTGCGCTGGCGCGGTATGATACAGGATATCAAGCCAGGCACGGAAGAACAGCTGGAAAAGGAAATGACGACCGCCTATGTGGGATTCGACCCGACGGCGGACTCGCTGCATGTGGGCAACCTCGTTCCCATCATGCTGCTAAAGCACCTGCAGCGCGCCGGCCACAAGCCCCTCGCGCTCGTAGGGGCGCCACCGGTATGGTGGGCGATCCTTCCTTTAAAGCAGAAGAACGCAAAATGCTCGACCTCGATACGTTGCAGCATAACCTCAACAGCATCAAGGCCCAACTCGAGCGATACCGGACTTCGACACCTCGAAGCCCAATTATGCGGAAATGGTGAACAACTACGACTGGTTCAAGAATATCTCATTCCTGGACTTTATCCGCGACGTAGGCAAACATATCACCGTCAACTATATGATGGCGAAAGACTCCGTAAAGAAGCGCATCGACGGCGACAGCGGGATGTCGTTCACGGAATTCTCCTACCAGATGATCCAGGGATACGATTTCTACCATTTGTATAATACGAAGAACTGTAAAATGCAGATGGGCGGCTCCGACCAATGGGGCAACATCGTAACCGGCACGGAGCTCGTACGCAGAATGGGCGGCGGCGAAGGGTATGCATTCACCTGCCCTTTGATCAAAAAGAAAGACGGCACCAAATTCGGCAAATCCGAAAGCGGTAATATCTGGCTCGACGCGGCCAAGACCACGCCTTACGAATTCTACCAGTTCTGGCTGAATGCGGACGACGATGACGCCGAAAACTATATCCGCATTTTCACCTTCCTCGATGAAAACACGATCAACACGCTGATTGCGGACCATAAACAAGATCCCGGCAAACGTGCCTTGCAAAAGAAACTTGCGCAGGAAGTAACAACGTTTATTCATGGCGAACAAGAGTACGCATTCGCGATCAAGACTTCCGAGATCCTTTTCGGCAACGCCTCCATCGAAACGTTGAAATCGCTGTCGGAAGAAGAGTTGTTGAAAGTGATGGCCGGTGTAAAACAGTATGAGGTTGCTGCTTCTGTGCTCACGGAAGGCAAAGACGTTGTGTCTTTCCTGGCGGATGCAGGCATCTTCCCCAGCAAGGGGAGGCCCGCAAAACGATCCAGGCAGGCGGCGTGAGCCTTAACGGCGCTAAGCTGTCCGCCATCGATGTAAAAATTGATGAATCTGCGTTGCTGACCGGTAAGACGATCCTCTTCCAGAAGGGGAAGAAGAACTATATGCTCGTTCGCATCGTATAGTAATTTCTGTCACGAGGAACGATCTGACCCCGGAGGCTTTAAGGCTCCGGGGTTTTCTATTTTAGTTTTGCAAATATTCTACCGGATCTTCACGAACTTCCTGCTGACACATTCCCACTTCCCTATCTCTGGGAAGGAAAAATCCAACAATACAACCAGGGTTGCGGATGCAAATCTGAATATGGGATTTATTGTGTATGCCAGAACCAAGAAAAACCGGTTCTCCTCGACAAATAATCCCCTTACTGAATCGAAGGGCTTTGTTTCCTGGCTGAAGTGCTCCATTACGCCAAAGGAATACAGCCAGCGCATCTCCCTATGCATATGTTCTATCACTTCACAATCGAGCTTCCGAAACGATATCCTTGTGCAAAGTTCCTTTAGGTGCAAAATTAACCGGCATAATCCGCCCCTGCATAGCCCGTTCCTCCACCAGGTCGCTATAATAGGAGCTTACCAGGTTCAAATATCGTTGATCTGAAAAATCACAACAATTCCGAAGATCTAGTAAAGCGCCTACTACTGCCGGTTGTTTTATATAGTTCTTTTGATACTTCTGGAATGCCCAGTCTAAACCACGCTTCATATTGTTTTCCCAGAAGTACATTCCGTGACCCAGCCACTCATGCTCGTTGTTGCTTTTAATAAATTTTTCGGGTTCAGTTAACAATTGTGCCGCAATTTCAGCATCACAACCGTGATATCCAATAACGAATTTTCCAAGACTCATTTCTCGAATAATTTGGGTTAACAAACTTTTTCTTCAGACCGGCCTTTGCCATAATTCTTCTAATGTCCCCATTGTTCAGTATCAGCATACCGCATTGAGGGAGTTCCATCCTCATCTATAAAGCCATACTTAATCAACCGCTCTCTTCTGGCTTGCGGTGAATTAAAATGATTCAATATACGCAGTCTTAGCGCCTCCTTCCGGCTTTCAAGCGCATCCATCTCCTGCTTTATGGCTGCCAATTCTTCATCCCCTAAATAAAATCTGTCCATATTGCATTTTTTTGAAAATAACACATTTGAAAACACAAAACTTTTTTAACGGAATATCAATTCTTCAATAAGAAGTCATTCTATACGCCACTACCATCTACACCATCGCAATGCCTCTGGACCAATCAATCAGGACCCTAATCAACAAAAAATGGCAAATTGAAATTTTGGGATCATTGAGCCACGCAGCCTCGTTACCCTGCTCATCGATAAGTCCGGCCCGAACCCAACGTGCGGTGGCTTCTTCCAAAGTTTCGTTCTTCAACCTCTCGTCTACCCATTTCCTGAGGCTTTCAAGCTTTTCTTCCCTTGTTGGAAAATATCGGTTTGTAAACTCCATAAAATATGATTTTGCGCCCAATGTAATTTTTATCGAACCCAAAACTTTTTCCTCAAACTTTTTAACGGGGTATCCATTTTTCAACCACGCCGTTATCCCCTGCGTCATCACGTACACATGCCGGAACCCCATGTTCCGTGCTCTCTTGGCAGCATAAGGCGCCGCGCCGCAAAGAGAATCGGAACAGTAAAAACGATCGTATCCTCCTGTCCGCATTCCAGGTCCTCCGGTCCATAATCCCCGGATCCAAATGCCGCGCCCCGGGAATATGATGCCGCTTGAATGAAGCGCATGGATTATTGTCAATCATCCGGAGACCGGGATCCCTAACCGCCGGAACACCTCTTCCGGCGTTATATCTGCCAGCCCGAACAGGCGGGCCATTGTGATAGGTTGTTTCATCTTTTTTCTACAAATCTCGATCCCCTATGTGACAAGGGTATGTCAGCAGCCTGCCTCCTTTTTCACCAGGCAATAAAAAAGCCGCCCGCTCAGGCGGACGGCTTTTCCTAATTATTTGCGAACCAGTTTATTGTAACTGGTACTTATGCTTATAACGCTCGTACAGCTGCTTATGCTTATCCGTGAGGTCCACTTCCCGGCCCTGGATATATGCCCGAGTGATCACACTCGACTTCATATCCAGTATATCCCCTGTGCTCACTACGATATTCGCATCTTTGCCCACCTCCAGCGATCCGGTTTTATCAGCGATACCGAGGATTTTGGCAGCATTGAGGGTGATGGCGCTCAGGGCTTCCTCTTTCGTCAGCCCATACGCGCCCGCAGTGCCGGCATTGAACGGCAGATTCCGCTGTTGCCAGAAGCCTTCATTGGAGATGCTGAAGAGAATTCCCGCCTTCTGCAATTGCGCGGGCGTTTTGTAGGGCTGATCCACATCGTCATCCTGCATCACCGGGAGGCTATGGGGCTGGGCAAGGATCACCGGGATATTGTTTTTCTTTAAAACGTCCGTGATCATCCAGCTATCCGTACCGCCAACGATCACCACATCAAAACCGAATTCCTGTTTCATATCGGCGGCGATCACGATTTCCTTCATGAGATCGCAGTGAATGAAGAGTTTCTGGGTTTTATCGAACAGGCCTTTCACCGACTCGTACTTTAGGTTGGTGCCATTCTTTTGGAACCGCCGTCCAGATAAGCCTTTGCTTCGCGGAAAAGTCCTTCACCTGTTCGATCTTTTCCATGGCTGCTTTCACCGCATCACTACCTGGCCCGCGCGCTTCCGGGCCGAAGGGATTAGGCCGGGGCATGAGGCGGGGCATATAGAAATGAATACCGTTGTCGGTTTTATAAGCCGCATCTTCCCAGTTCCATGCATCCAGCTGCACGACAGACGAGCTGCCTGTCAGCAGTCCGCCTTCAGGCACCACCTGCGCAATAAGAATCCCGTTTGTACGCAGGGTGTTGATGATTTTGGAATCAGTATTATAAGATACGATGGAGCGGATCGACGGGTTGATCTCGCCTACTTCGCTGTAGTCGTTTGTGGCGCGAACGCTTTCCACCTCGGTGAGGCCGAGGTTACTATCGGTCACGATAAGCCCGGGATATATATGTTGTCCCTGTACATCGAACACACGTACATCATCAGCGGGGATCGCTACATTGGCGCCCACGGCAATGATCTTACCGTTGCTGAACCCGATGGTCCCGCGTTCGATTACCTGGCCGGCGCCTGTGTGAATGGTCGCATTCTTCAGGAATACCAGTCCTTTCTGCGGCCCGGCAGGATATACCGTTTCCTGCGCACGGAGCGAGGACAGGCAGGCGGTCATCCCGATTATGGAGAGCAATACTTTTTCATGTTACTGGATGTTTGTGTGGTCGTGATCTTCCACATCGTTCAAAATATGGTGCTGATGTCCGGCCTGCAGATCCTCGCAATGATAGATCTCTTCGCGGGAAGGCACGGCACGTTGGGTGGGAGCGCCTTTCTTCTTTTCTCCGGTCATTTTGGAAATGAGGCGGTTCCGTTCGGCGGCGATGCGGCTACGCAATTCCAGGTCGCGGGCGCGGTCGAAGTACACGATACCGTCCACGATCGTCTGTTCCGGTTTGGCGTAGATGCTCAGGGGTGATCGCTCCAGAGCACCACGTCGGCGTCTTTACCGGCTATTATACTGCCGATGCGGTCGGAAACGTGCAGCAGTTGCGCGGGATGCAGGGTTACCATTTTCAGGGCCGTTTCTTCGTCCATTCCACCGTATTTCACGCTCTTCGCGGCTTCCTGGTTGAGGCGGCGCGCCATTTCAGCGTCGTCTGAGTTGATGGCTGTAGTTACGCCCACCCGTTGCATGATGGTCGCGTTTTGCGGAATGGCATCGATAACTTCCATCTTATACGCCCACCAGTCTGCAAAGGTTGATCCCCTGCCCCATGCTCCTTCATTTTATCGGCCACTTTATAGCCCTCCAGGATGTGGGTAAACGTATTGATCCTGAAATTGAATCGCTGAGCCACTTTCATCAACATATTGATCTCGCTCTGCACATAAGAGTGACAAGTAACGAAACGTTTCTTGTTAAGTATCTCCACCAACGCATCCAGTTCCAGGTCCCGGCGCTTGTTCGGGCCGGCCTTTTCGTAATCCCTGGCGCGGGTGAACGCATCTACCAATACCTGCTCCACACCCATACGCGTCTGCGGGAAACGCACGCGGGCCGGCAGGTTCCAGTTTGATTGCTTCACATTCTCGCCCAGGGCGAACTTGATGAACCCATCGGTATTACCGAATTTGAGGTCTTCCGCGTTGGCGCCCCAGCGCAGCTTGATCAGCTGGCTTTGCCCACCGATGGTATTGGCGGAACCATGCAACAGGTGCGAAGCGGTAACGCCGCCAGACAACTGGCGATAGATATTCACATCATCCGGGTTCACTACGTCGGCAATGCGCACTTCCGCGGTAACGGACTGCGTTCCTTCGTTCACGCCGCGGCTGATGGCGATATGCGAGTGCTCGTCGAGGATGCCGGGGTGAGGTGTTTGCCGGTGCCATCGATCACGCGGGCGCTGCCGGCAGACAAGCCCTTTCCGATCTGCGTGATCTTGCCGTTGCGGATGAGCACGTCGGCGCCTTCGATCTTCCCTTCTTTTTCGTTGGTCCACACGGTGGCGTTGCGGATGAGCAGATCCTGCTGTTTGGGCATCTCTTCAAATCCGTAACCCACAAACGGGAAGTATATTTTCCCGGCTTCGTCCGCCGTTTTCTTTTTAACGGAATCAGCCTTCGCCACGTGTTGCGCGGTTTGCACGGCCTCCCGGTAACGGGAACACCTTTTTCATCCACACCCGAGCCGCGCATGGTGGTCATGGCGCCGGTCATGAACCGGATCGCGCCGCTGAGTCGCAGCTGGCGGCTGTTGTCTTTGGTGGTGTTGAGGATGATCGTCACCAGCGGACCAGCCACTTCTATTTTTCCGGGAATAGTGTCTTTATTGACGATAGCGGGCGCGGCAGGCGATCCTTTGATTTCCGCGGGATAGGTCGCGGAGGCGTTGGGATAGCTCAGCACGATATTATATTTGCCGCGCAGGTCGCTCCATCCTTCTTCTTTCAGCACATATTTGCTGCCTTGCACCCAGTTCTGGTAAAGCACTGTATTCTCGGCGAATATCGGACCGGAGGCGATGAGGAAGTTTGCCAGCTTGCCGGCGTCAAGCGAACCGATTTTATCGGATGCTTTGAGGATGGCGGCGGGCGTTTGCGTGAGGGCTTCCAACGCTTTTTGTTCAGAGAGGCCGTTCTCTATGGCTTTGCGGAGATTGGCGAAGAAGGACTTCGCATCTTTCAGTTCGGCCGTAGTCAGCGCGAAGGGAATGCCTGCTTTCTCGAACGAAGCGGGATTGGAGGAGCCAGCTCCCAGTGCTTCATATCGGCGAGGGCTACGAAGCGCGCATCCGCCGGATCTTCCACATCCATGGCAACGGGGAAGTTGAGCGGCAGGATGAAAGCAGCTTTAGATGCCACCATTTCCGGGATGCGCTGATATTCATTGCCGCCGGCTTTAATCACGTACTGGACGCCGAACTCATCACCGATCTTGTCGGCGCGGAGCGCATTCCACTTATCACCGGCATCGAAGATCTGAACAAGGCTTTGCTGGTCGTTCCAGGCCTGGAGGCTGAGATTGACGCCTTCAGCGACAGGGTTGCCCTTGTACCATTGCGCATCCAGGTATTGCTGGCGCAACAAGGCGATGGCTCCCATGAGGGAACTGGGATAATCCTGGCTGGAGGAGCCTTTATCGAAAGAATAGTGGGAAGATGCTTTTTCGCGGATGATGGTCTTGTTTTCCCTGTCGGATGCAAGGCTCACCAGCGCACCGGTTCCCCGGGCGACACCATCGTGCTGATGGGTCAATACGACGCCAAAGCCCTGTTCGCGCAAGCTCTTCGCTTTTCCCGCGTCTGCTCCGAAGAGCTGAACGGCATTCACTTCCGGCTTAACGGACTGGTTCCAGTTGTAAGCGCCTTTCGTGTTGGAGGTGAACTGCTGCGAACCGCGGCCGCCGCCGCCTCTTTGAACGGAGGGCATTCCATAGTCGCTGTACAGGTCGATGAAGGAGGGGTAGATGAATTTCCCCTGACAATCAACGATCACGGCGTCTTTCGGCACCGCGGCGCCTGGCCCTGCGGCTACGATCTTTCCATCGCGGATAACGAGCGTAGCGTCTTTCAGGGTCGTTTTCGCGTCTTTGACGATGGTGGCGTGGGTAAAGGCGTAGCAGCCTTCACGCGGCTCGGCTACACCGTTGACGGGGAATGTCTGCTGGCCCAGCGCGATGCCGGCCGGCAATAAAGCCGACAGCCCGCATACTGCGCCGATGGCCCACCGCGTTAAAAAATGGCGGCGATGCTGCATCCCCGGCTCCGGCAACGGCGTGCCGGCAGGAAATTTACTTGCTTTCATGGCAGGTTGATTAAGATACGTTTAGATGATGGCTGAATAATTCGACGCCGGCACAGGTTCAGATCTGGAAAAAGCACGGCAATCAGGTCACAATACAGCTACAAGTGTTAAATTTAATAAATGATTATCCGCTGAACCTACTATTTTAGTATAAATTTTTACGAGCGGTATCTATCCCGTATCAACACACGGCATTAGCATATGAAAAACAAGATCTGGTTCATGACGATCGTACTCACTGCGCTTTCCTTCGCAGTGCAGGCACAGGACACCACGCATGCCCGCGGCCACCGCTGGGACGCTGCAGGCAAGGCCGACAAAATGAGCGACAAACTCTACCGGGAACTGAACCTTTCCAAAGAACAGGCGAAGTCTATTTACGACATTAACGAAGACATTGCCCGGAAACGGGATGCCGCCAAGAAAGACGGCGCTCTCAGTTCGCGCCAGCGCATGCAGCGCTACCAGGAGCTGGATACAGACAGGAACCGCCGTTTCCGTGAAGTCTTATCCCCGCACAATACAAAAAGTGGAACGACTGGGAGTTAAAGAAGAAAAGCGAGATGGAGAAGAAAATGGACCGTAAACAGGACCGTAAGGACTCGCGCAAAACCTCCAACGGATGAGCCTTCCCGCCCGTTCAGACGCGCAGGAAATCTACCTTCATGCCGTAGCTGCCGTTCAGCCAAGATATTTCGTTCCCTTACACCTGACCACGCCCCGGGCGAAGGCCGCGTCTTCCTGCTCGCAGCCGGCAAAGCCGCCGCCGCCATGGCATACGAAGCGGAGCAGGTATTGGGAGACCGGCTAAGCCACGGTTTCGCCGTATCCAGCCATGCGCCGGATATTCCCCTGCAAAAACAGAGCTCATCACCGCAGGGCATCCCGTCCCTGACATCAATAGCATCATCGCCGGTACCACCATGCTGCAACTGGCTGCCGGACTAAAGCCCGAAGACCATGTGATATTCCTGCTTTCCGGCGGAGCATCCGCCCTGCTGGCAGATGTTCCCGAAGGCGTTTCCATGGAAGAGCTGCAGCACGCTTTTCAATTGCTCCTAAACAGCGGCGCCGACATTACGGAGATGAACACCGTGCGCAAGCATCTCTCCGCGATCAAAGGCGGCCAACTTGCCAGGGCCATCCATCCTGCTTCCGTGCATTCCATTCTCCTGTCCGACGTTCCCGGCAACGACCCGGCGGTGATCGGCTCCGGGCCTACCGTAGCCGACCAAACGACCTTTGCGGACGCATTGACCGTCATTGATAAATACGATCTCCGTGACCTGATCGCCTCAGGTATCCTGTACCACCTGGAACAGGGAGAAGCGGGCCTTATCCCGGAAACTGCACGCCCTGGCGAATTGCCGCATGCTACCTACGTTGTGGCCGCCAGCAACCGCATCGCCCTTGAAGCCGCGGCTCACAAGGCGGACAAACTCGGATATCATGCGCAAATTCTTACCGACCAGGCTACCGGAAAAGCCCGCGAGCTTGCCGCCTCGCTGGTACAAACCGCCCTCACATATAAAGGACCTTTCCCCGCGTGCCTGCTGGCTGGCGGAGAATCTACCGTCCAGGTAACAGGCAACGGCCTCGGCGGGCGCAACCAGGAACTGGCGCTGGCGGCAGGATTGCTCATTAAAGATCATCCGCAGATCACCTTCCTGGCTGCGGGGACCGATGGTATCGATGGCCCCACCAATGCGGCTGGCGCTGTGATCGACGCGGAAACCCTGGCAATGGGGCCCGATCCCATTCCCTTTCTCGATAACAATGACAGCTGGCACTACTTTCACCAAACCGGTACGCACATCCTTACCGGCCCCACCAACACCAATGTGATGGACCTCGCCGTCATTCTCATTCACGGACCAGCAAACGTTTGACAATTTCCCTGCGGGAAATTTGCTTATCTGGTTCGTAATGCTAATTTTGGGAAAATTAAAAATCGCAAGTTTATGCTGAGAATGGAACAGACCTGGCGGTGGTTCGGCCCCAAAGACCCGGTAAGCCTTTCCGATATCCGGCAAGCCGGCGCCACAGGCATCGTCACCGCACTTCATCACGTTCCCAATGGTACTGTATGGTCCAAAGAAGACATCATGCAGCGCAAACAGGAAATTGAAGCCGCAGGGCTCACCTGGTCTGTAGTGGAAAGCGTACCCGTTCATGAAGACATCAAAACGCAAACGGGCCGCTTCAAAGAATATATTAAAACTACCAGCAATCGCTCCGCAACCTCGCGGCATGCGGCATCTATACCGTAACGTATAACTTCATGCCCGTGCTCGACTGGACCCGCACCGACCTGGCATTCACCCTGGAAGACGGCTCCAAAGCCCTCCGGTTCGATAAAGCCCAGTTCATGGCCTTCGATCTCTTCATGCTGCAACGCCCCGGCGCGGAAAATGATTATCCCGAAGAGGAAATCTCCCGCGCCAAAGAACAGTTCGACAGCATGACGGAAGAAGAAAAAGCGCTCCTGCAGCGCAATATCATCGCCGGCCTGCCCGGTTCTGAAGAAAGCTTCACCCTTGAACAATTCCAACAGGCGTTGGATAAATACAAAGACATCGACGCCATCAAGCTGAAACTGCATCTCTTCTATTTCCTCCAGCAGATCGTACCGGTGGCGGAAGAAGTGGGCATTAAGCTGGCCATTCACCCTGACGATCCCCGTACGCCATCCTCGGCCTTCCCCGCGTGGTGAGCACCGAACAGGATGCGAAGGAGTTGCTGGCCACCATCATCTCCCCATCCAACGGCCTCTGCTTCTGCACCGGTTCCTATGGCGTGCGCCCGGACAACGACCTTCCCGGAATGATCGACCGCCTGGGCGAACATATCCACTTCATTCACCTCCGTTCCACCAAACGCGACGCGCTCGGCAACTTCTATGAAGCCAACCACCTCGAAGGCGATGTGGATATGTATAGCGTAGTGAAGAACATCCTGGCGGTGATGAAACGCAGGGGCGTCTCCATCCCCATGCGCCCCGACCATGGCCACCAGATGCTCGACGACCTGCACAAAAAGACCAACCCGGGATATAGCGCTATCGGCCGCCTCCGTGGACTGGCAGAGCTGCGCGGCCTCGAAATGGGCATCGCGGGGAAATAATCGCCATCAACTTCTTGTGATAAATAAAATGCCCGGTCTGCGAAAGACCGGGCCTTTTTTTTAAACACACACTACGAAAACAAAACCAATTCAATGGTTATTGTTTCCAAAACTCTTGTCCGCTGAGGTGCATCAGCTCCAGTCCCGCCAGCGACAATTGATACTGGTACTGAATCCTGGAAAGTTGCGCCTCGAGCAGGGAAGTCTGTGCGTTTTGCAGATCGAGGTAAGTGATAACCCCGTTACGATAGCGGCTTTGCGCCAGCGTCAGGGCTTTATTAGCCTGTTCCAGCAGCACTTCCGCCGTTTGCAGCCTTTCTTTCCCGGCTACAACATCTGCGTTCTGCTGGGCAGCTTCTTTTTCAGATTTTCTTTTACATCCTGCGTGTGCAGTCTTGCGATCACCGCTTCGGTGGAGGCGATCTGCTCCTGTGTGCGCAGTTTCTTGCCGTTGTAGATCGGCACAGAAAGGCTCACGCCTGCGTAGTAGTTGAACTTCGGCGTGGTGATCTCCGGCAGGTAGCCGTTCTTGAAACCTGTTCCAGCATTGAGGAACAGCGAGGGCTTATATTGCGCCTTCGCGATATCGATTCCGGTTTCAGCCACTTTCTCCTGTTCCAGCGACGAACGGATCGCGGCGTTATGTTCAAAATCTTCAACAGGCGGTACAGCCCAGGAGAAGTCATGCTCCACGGAATCCTTCAGCGTTTCGCCGGTGAGGTATCGGAGTGCGGCGAGTTGCTTGTCGAGCGAATTGCGGAAATCGACTTTCTTGTTGCGGTACGACTCCAGCTTTACGCGGGTATTGATGAGGTCCAGGTCGATCGCATCTCCGTGCTTCAGCTTATTCTCCACCATGGTCTCCGTTTCTTCGAGGAGGCGGATGTTGGCTTCCTGCACGGCGATATTGTCTTGCAGGAAAGCGATGTTAAGGTACACGTTAGCTACCTGGTAGGCCAGTTCCTCGCGGGCTTCCGCGGTCTGAACGCCTAACAGTCCCGCCTGCGCTTCCGACTTTTTGATCTGGCTGCCGGATTTACCGAAGTCCAGCAGTAGCTGGCGTGCTTCGATGCCGGTGTTGATATTCTCGGAAGGCACCGGCTGGAAAGTGAAAGCGCTGCCCGGCAGCTGTACTTTGGGCACCGGGTACACGTGGCTGTAGCTGGCCGTACCGTTCACTTCAGGAAGGCGGTTGGCTTTGGCGAGCGTAGTCTGGTCGGCCGCGATGCGCTGCTGCGTTTCCATCGCTTTTATCTGTGTAAAGTGACTGAACGATTGCTGAATGAGCGTTTTCAGCGCGGCGGGAGCCGTTTGTGCCGAGGCGCTGCCGGCCGTGCATGTCAATATGATGATAAGTGCTTTTTCATGTCTTGTGTGTTTAATATATCAATGCGCATGTTCCGCCGCTTCCTTCATGGCGTCTGCACTAAGGTTTCTCTTTTTCACGAGCAGCATCAGCGGGAGCACGCATACGAAGAAGATGCCCACGATGCGGAAGGCGTCGAGGTAGGTGAGGACGTATGCCTGCTTGGTAACCAGGGCGTCCAACATGGAAAGACCGGCATGTTTTGCCTGATCGAGCGGCATGCCCTTGGCTATCATTCCGTTGGTCAGCTGTTGCAGTCGCTCTGTGGCAACCGGGCTATCCGGCCCTACATATGGCAGTAGCTGCGTGCGGTGTTCCATGTACTGGCGCGCCACATACGTGTTCATGAACGCGATCCCGAAGGAGCCGCCCAGCTGGCGCAACATATTGTTGATGGCGATCCCCTGCGGCATTTCTTTAGGTGAAAGTCCGGACACCGCCTGGTTCGTGAGCGGAACGCTCAGCATCGCTGAGCCGATGCCCCTCAGCAGCAGCGGTACAAAAAAGAATATTTCCCCTGCTTCCGGGCTGGCGGAAGACATCCAGAAACAGAATATCGCGAAGATGAGAAAGCCGGAAGTAATGAGGTATTTCGGTGGTACGCCCCGCTGGATCGCCTTCCCGACCATGGGCATCATAACGGCCGCCATGATGGCCCCGGGAAGAGGCTTTCGCCCGTGAGCGTAGGCGTGTAACCCATCACGCGCTGCATCCAGACCGGGTAAACGAACATCGAACAATAGATCCCCATCCCCATGATAAACGTAAGCAGGGTCGTGATCGCCAGCGTCCGGTTTTTAAGTACATGAAGATTAACGGCCGGAGAATCCGTCCGCAGCTCCCACCAGATAAACATGACGAAAGCCACGACGGCGGCAATGGTCAGCACCACAATATGCTGTGCCGCAAACCAGTCTTCGGACTGCCCTTTCTCCAGGATGTATTGCAGGCTGCCCACCCAGACGCATAGCAGGAAAATACCGAGGTAATCGATCTTGATGGCTTTGCGGTTGATGTTGTATTCATTGGGCTGCTTGTCGATAAACGAGAATACAAGGAATGCGGCGATGATACCGATGGGAACGTTAAGATCGAAGATGAGGGACCAGTGGAAGTTGTCCACGATGATGCCGCCCAGGGTAGGCCCTACGGTCGGCCCGATGATCACCCCCATCCCGAAAATGGCCGATGCGGTAGGCCTTTCATAGATCTCGAAAGTATCGAAGAGGATCGACTGTGAAGTACTCAGCAGCGCGCCGCCCCCACACCCTGGATGAAGCGCCAGGCCACGAGCTCCCATAAGCTTCCCGACTGCCCGCACATGTATGAGGCGAAGGTGAAGATGAGGATGGAAGTGAGGTAATAGTTTTTACGGCCGAAATAAGAAGCAAGGAACCCGGTCATTGGGATCACGATCACGTTGGCGATCGCATATGCGGTAATGACCCACGACGCGTCCTCGATGGTGGCGCCCAGGTTACCGCTGATCTGCGACAGCGCCACGTTGACGATCGTGGTATCGATCAGCTCCAGCATGGTAGCGGAGATGACCGTGGCCACGATGATCCATTTGGCGAGGCCTTTTGGTTTCGCTGTCATTGCCTTAATATTTTAAAGCCACTTCCACGCTCAGGCCGGCGCGCAGGCGGTCGAGGTATTGGTCGGCGTTGTCAATGGAGATTTTAACAGGAACGCGCTGAACGATTTTCACGAAGTTTCCGGTGGCATTGTCGGGCGGCAGCAGGGAGAATTTAGCCCCGGTTGCGCGCGAAATGGCGGTTACATGTCCTTTGAGGTGCAGATCGCTGAAGCCGTCTACTTCTATCTCGGCTTCCTGGCCTACGTTGATGTTAGCCAGCTGCGTTTCCTTGAAGTTGGCGACAATGTAGAACCCGTTTTCATCTACGATGGTGCAGAGGCTCTGGCCTGCCTGCACGAATTGCCCGGGTTCCACGTTCTTCCTGCCGATACGGCCGGTGATGTTGGCGGTGACGTGGGTGTAGCCCAATTTCAGCTTCGCCTGCTCTACCGCCGCCTGCTTGCTGGCGAGGAGCGCTTCGGCCTGTTGCACCTTGGCGGCGGCCACGCTCACGGCGGAGCGGGCCAGGGTGATATTGTCCTGGGCGGCCTGGTATTGTTTGTCGTTGGTGAGGTTGTTGGCCTTGGTGTCGTCGAGCTGACGGTTGGTGATGGCGTGGTCGTCGAACAGGGCCTGGTCGCGGTGAAGGTCTGCCGCGGACTTATCCTTGCGGACAAGCGCTACCTGAGCGTTAGACTGTGCCACTGTGATACCGGCGTTAGCGTTGGCCAGATTGGCGCGGGCGGTTGCCAGGTCGGCCACGGCCTGTTGTGCGTCGGCTTCCGCCTGTTGCAATGCAATGCGGTATTCCTCATCATCGATGGTAACCAGCGTGTCGCGCAGCTTTACGTTGCCGTAATCCTGGACGTTCAGTTCCTTGACGTACCCTGCCACCCGGGCGATTACGGGGCGGAGTGGCCCTCTACCTGGGCGTTGTCTGTAGTTTCATGATGACGGGCATACAGCCATTGTTTTACGCCGAATATGGCGCCGAGAACGAGGATGGCGAGAAAGATGATCCGCGCCACGAGTTTGCCCCTGCGGGGACTTGCCTGTGCAGTTTCCATTTTAAGTGTGTGTTTTTCCGAATGTGGCGCCAAAGGTAAACCAAGCTTACCATTTAGACAAATAAGTTGACCTTTATAAGTTTTTATTATCTTTGTATGACAAAAGGAATATTTTAGCCTTTTCATCCAATAACTGGCCACGCCACTATGACTACAACTGATAAGGACAAGCAGCTCCAGGACATTATTGCACTGCGGCCGAAACTGCTTATTCGGCTTTTAAGCATCGTTAAGAAGGACTACGACGCAAGGCTCACCGAGCACCTGCAACAGAATGGCTACGCCGATTTTAAGATCGGCGATATGGTGCTGATGGCGAATATTTCAACGGAAGGGACCATCAATAATGAGCTGGCAAAGAAAGCCCGCATCACTAAGCAGGCGATGAGCAAGGTGGTTAAAAACCTGGAATCCATCGGCTATATCATCACCCGTAAACATGAGACGGATAACCGTGCTACGGTGATTTTCCTCAGCGAGAAGGGTAAGCAGCTCATGATCGATATGTTCGGCGCCGTGCAGGAGATTCAGCGGTTTTATACCTCTATTATAGGGGAAAGGGATGCGGAACTGGTCCGCGACGTATTGTTTAAGCTGGCATCGGAGCTTCATCCCTCGATCGTCAACCCGGATTGATACTTTCCAAGATATCTGGCCGCTGGGCAAGCTTTTGCTCAGCGGCTTTTTCATGTCTGTCGTTTTGAACTGAGCCGCTGACCAAACATCTTTGGGCTCTTCACAAAAACTACCCGATTGAAATCGTCGCAACTTTGTGGAAACATTTCAAGATGAATAAGACAGCATTGGTCACCGGAGCCTCTTCCGGGATAGGAAAAGCCACCGCCCGCAGTCTCTCCGCCGCAGGCTATACGGTGTACGGCGCGGCCCGAAACGAAAACAAGATGCAAGACCTCGCCGGCGAAGGTATCCATGTGATCGCCCTGGATGTAGCGAACGAAGCGTCCATCGTTTCCGTGGTACAGCATATCATTGAAAAAGAAGGCGCTATCGATATCCTGGTCAATAACGCCGGTTATGGTGAATATGGCGCCGTGGAAGACGTTGATCTCAATAAGGCCCGTTATCAGCTGGAAGTCAATCTTTTCGGGGCCGTCCGACTGATCCAGCTGGTGCTTCCCGGTATGCGGAACAAGCAATGGGGCAAAATCATCAATATCACTTCTGTAGGCGGTAAGCTGGCCGCGCCTCTCGGCGGATGGTACCACGCCAGCAAATTCGGTTTGAAGGCCTCAGCGACGCGCTCAGGAACGAAGTAAGACCCTTCGGCGTAGACGTCATCGTCATCGAACCGGGCGCTATTAAGACGGAATGGGGCGGCATTGCAGTGGAAAACATGCAGGCCTCCGTCAGCGCCCCTTACGCGGAAATAGCCCAAAAGACCGCTCAGCGCTTCGCCAAAAGCGGGGAACATGGCTCCGACCCGCAGGTGATCGCCGACCTCATCATGCAGGCGATATCAGCCGACAAACCCGCTACCCGCTATGCCGGCGGCGCCTTTGCCGAACAGATGCTGGAAGCCCGCAAGCATATGTCCGACGAAGAATTCGATGCCATGATCACCAATTTCTAAGCCCGCTATCGATCCGGCAGGCGCACTCCGCCTGCCGGATCGTTGTTTTACTTAAATTAGCAGCGATGGATAAAGAAAGTCAACCGATTTTATACACCTGTTCCTATAAGGAAAGCATCAGCAGGGAACAGCTGGTCGAAGAACATGTAATGTCTTTCGTGCAATCCGGCACCGTCCGCTTCCAGACGGCCGACGGCCCGAGGGAATTCCGTGCGGGAGAGATCTTCCTTATCCGCCGCAATCACCTCGCCAAAACGACCAAGATCCCCGACCTCCACGGCAATCCCGTCAAGTCTATCACGATATTCATCACCCAGGCCGCGCTCCGGCATTATGCCGCGGAAAAAAGCGTGCCGGCGCAACCCGTATATGCCGGGCCCAAACTCTTGCGGCTCAGCCCGGACGCACTGCTCGAAGCCTATTTCCAATCACTCCTCCCCTACGACGAGCACCCCGACAAGCTCAATGAAGCACTCCGCCAACTGAAGATCAATGAGGCGATAGAACTCCTGCTATTACAGGAAACGCGCAGCGCAGCTTCCTGTTCGACTTCAGCGAACCGCATAAAATCGACCTGGAAGCTTTTATGCTCCGGAACTTCGAGTACAATATCCCCATGAAAGAATTTGCGCGGCTGACAGGCAGGAGTATCTCCACCTTTAAAAGGGATTTCCAGAAGACTTTTAACGACAGCCCTGAAAAGTGGTTACGCATCAAGCGGTTGGAGAAAGCGCATTTCCTCATTCAAACGGAAAAGCAGAAACCGGGCGACGTGTACCTGCATATCGGCTTCGAGAATCTCTCCCATTTTTCTACCGCGTTCAAAGAACACTTCGGCTACAGCCCCTCGCAGCTATAAAAAAAAGAGCCGGCTCAGACGAGACCGGCGTTATCATATTCCACGTCTACAGTAAAACTTTGAAATACGTTGTATTTATAACGAGTTATAATTTCACCAACCAGATTTCAGGATTGCGGACCGGCAGGTTACGCAATACTTCTTCCACCTCCGAGCCATGCGGGAGCCGCTCCCATAGGCGGAAGTATTCTTCTTTCCCATAAGCCGCAGCCGCAAACAAGAGAAATGGATGCGCCATTGGCCACTCTTCCCAATACATCACGTCTTTGCCATAAGGCCATAAGTTTTTTTGCTGAACATAAGGGTACATAAAGGATATGCCTTTGCCAACCGACTTCCCTGCGGAATCTTCATATTGCCAGAGATCCGTGCCGGGTTTGCTGAGGATCTGGCAGATAGTGGTCATGGCATCCAGATTGAATAACGCATAACCATAAGGTTTTGTTCGTCGCAGCTCCAGCGGGAAGCTGCCGTCTGTCGCCATCTGGGCAGGCAGCAATACTTCCTTATACAGGCGTTCACAGAAATTCATCCACACCGTATCCTTCAGAAACGAGGAAAACGCCGCCACCTGCATCACCCAGCAGGTGCCGTGGTTATTCTTCGCGTTCATTTCGTCTTTACCGTAAGGGTGTTCCGTCATCCACTGAAGGTATTCCCGGAACCAGCGGCTTACCGCTTCCAGTTCTGACCCGCTGATCACGCCGGCCTTTTCCATAATACGGAGGGCTTGCGCTATTTCCAGCAAGTGAATGGTATCGATGATACCGATCCCGCGGCCGGTGGCTCTTCCCTTGATCGCCTGGGCGTACAGGAGATGCGGCGTCATGCGCGTAGCCGTATCGGCAAACCAGGCGAGAATATGCGTTTTGGCGTGTTCCAGTTGCCGCTTGTCGCCATCCGCAACATACGCCGCAGCCAGCGCTCCCACTACCCTGCTGAAACGCACCATCGCCTGGCGGTGGGCCACAAAGTTGCCGGGGTTGGTCTGCCCGTCGCGCTGCACATAAGGGCTGTCGGCATGCCTGGGATCCGGCCACCAGTAATCGCCTTCGGAGTAAAGTCGTGCCTGCCTCCGGCGCTCCGTTCGCACGAAGACGCGGTGACGGTAACAGGCTGTTGCTGCATGGCCCAGGCCGCTTCCGTTCGTATCCGGTCCCGCCGGACCGCCAGGGCTTTTTGAGCCAGCCGCCATCTGTCGCAAAGGCTGTTTGCAACCATAACAGGCTCGCGTATGTCAATACAGTTTTCTTCATGCAGCGATTAATTTATAATGCGTACGGCTGGCTTTCAGCCGTTTTATTTCGCAATGATTGTCGTTACACCTTTCCTGATCAGGACCGCCTGATCCGTTACGGCCGGCAGGTTCAGTTCGGGCAGTTTATCCGCCGCCGCGATGCGTTTGTTGACGGGGTATCCGTAATCGTTCAACCCGCCGCTTTCTGCAGGCTTAGCCGCAGCTGCGGAGATCCGGACGGGAATATTCGTCCTGATGATACGGCCGCCGGCGTCTTTATCTGCGCGGATCTGAGCGCTGGCCAGCTTGCCTTTCTTCCAAACGATGTCCACTTCCATCCCTCCTTTCACTTTCAGTCCCTTCACGCTGCCGTCTGGCCAGGCGGAGGGTAAAGCAGGCAGCAGGTGGATGACGCCGTCGTGGCTTTGCACCAGCATTTCCGTGATGCCGGAAGTAACGCCGAAGTTGCCGTCTATCTGGAAGGGCGGGTGCGCATCGAACAGGTTGGCGTAGGAGCCGCCGCTGTTGTCTGCCACGCTGATGGAATCCGTTTCCGCGAGGAAAAGCTGCTTGTTCAGCATCAGGTAAGCGTGATCGCCGTCTTCCAGCCTTGCCCACCAGTTGATCTTCCAGGCCTTGGACCATCCGGTACCGCCATCGCCACGCAGCAGCAGGCTGCGCTTCGCTGCTGCCGCCAGTTGCGGTTCGCGGCGCGGCGTGATGGCATTGCCCGGGAACAGGCCATACAAGTGCGAAAGGTGCCGGTGCTTATCATTGGGATCGTCCCAATCGAGATAAAACTCCTGCAGTTGTCCATATTGCCCCGCCTGGAAGGGATACAGGTTCTTCAGCTTCTGCCGGATCTGCGATACGAGTTCCTTATCCTTCTTCAGCAACGTGGCAGCTTGTGCGGTGCGGTTGAGCAGGTCGTGGATTATGGAAATATCCATAGTGGTGGCGATGCTCACGGAGCCTTTCCGCTGACCATTTACCCTGAAATTGTTTTCTGGTGATGTGGAAGGATTGGTCACCCAATGCCCTGCGGTATCTTTTACGAGCCAGCCGAGCATAAACTCTGTGGCGCCTTTCATAAGTGGATAGGCCGTATTGGCGAGGAAGAGGCTGTCGCCCGAATAGGCGTAATGCTCCCAAAGGTGCCTGCTGAGCCAGGCCCCGGCCATTGGCCAGATACCCCAGCGCGGGTCTCCCCGGGGATCCCGCCAGTCGAACCCGCCGGAAGGAGCGGTGATGGCCCATATGTCAGCGTTATGGTGAGCCGTCCACCCGCCAAGCCCGTAATTCACTTTTGCGGTTTCTTTTCCATTCTCCGCCAGCTGCCCGATGAAATCGAACAAGGGCGTGGCGCATTCGGAAAGGTTAGCCGTTTCCGCGGGCCAGTAATTCATTTCGGTGTTGATGTTCGTCGTGTAGTTGGAGCCCCATGGCTGCTGTACCTTATCGTTCCAGATACCTTGCAGGTTCATGGCCGGCCCGCCCTTCCTGGAGCCGGCGATCATGAGATAACGGCCGAACTGATAGAGCAGTGTAGTGAGCTGAGGGTCGCGGTTCCCGCCTGCGCGCGTGTACGCCACGAGGCGCGCGTCTGTAGGTTGGGAGGCGGCACCGTCGTTCCCCAGGTCGAGCGAAACGCGGCGGAACAGCGGTTGGTAATCTGCCAGTGCCTTTGCAGCAAAGCTGCATAACTGAGGCCGGCCGCTTTTCGCAGTGGCGCCAGCGCGGCCGAGTCTGCGCGACGGCCATGCCGCACCGGGTCCTGCTGCGGGCCATTAAAACCGGTACCGATGGAGACAAGCATCGTAACCTCAGTTGCGCCCTTTATGTGCAACTGATCTCCTTCCGAAATGGTTTCCCCATCCGTCAACCGCGCTTTAACATGCACTTCATACGGTATCCCAATAGCGGGATCATATTCAATGGAGCGCTTTTCGTACGGCCGGTGCGGCACGTATGATGGGCATTGGCCTTTCATGACCAGGAGCCCCGCGCCTGGAGAAGATACCGTGGATTTCATCGGGTTGCGGAACCCCGCGCTGAAGTTCAATGCGCCTTTCCTGCTGCTTTTCCAGCGGATAACCAGGAGCTGATCGGGATAGGACACAAACATCTCCCGCGTGAACTCCACGCCGTTCACGGTATACTTAACGGACGCCTGGGCCGTATTAAGATCTAAGGCGCGTTCATAACCGGATGCCGGCGCGGAATGGGTTTGTTTAAGGAAGAGCCCGCCCAGCGTGAGGTACCTGGCGGAATAGGGCCCCAGCATAAGCCGGCTGAGCGAGTCCGCCTTCATATATTCTCCGTTCCACAGCGCCTGGCGCACCAGCGGCAAGGTGTTATAGGCCCCGGGTTATTGCCTACACCAGGACCGCCGCTCCAAAGGAACGCTTCGTTCAGTTGTAATTGCTCCTCTTCCACCCCACCGAAAACCATGGCGCCGATGCGCCCGTTCCCCACAGGCAGCGCCTGGTTCCAGTTGGCGGCGGGTTGCCTGTACCAGAGTTTCAATAAGGGGTCTGCCTGTTGCGCCATTACCGCCGATGCGGAGCAGCACAACAGTCCTGTTATCCATCCTTGTATTCTTCTGTTCATATCGATGTTACACACTTTTTATCCGCGCACAAAACACCCCGTCATCCACAGGCGTACGGCAATGCGCCGTATGGCCCGTGAACTTCCGGATTACTTGATCTGATTGGAAAAGTACGTGATACTACTTCTCATAACGCGGTGCCTTGCAGGGCATATAATAAAACGTTTGACTTCTGATTGTTGGGGACGACGTGTTTTCTTAGCAAACGTTTGCAGGCATACAGGGACCATACTTCAAACACTTCCCTGCAAACGTGAATCCGAAAGTATGCAATCGGTTGCAGTTAGCAAAGCACTTTTTTAACAGATGCTAATATTGGATTCGCATTTCATATCGCGGGACTACTGAACCCTAAACGTTTGAGGCCCGTCTTAACCTCCGGGCAACTCATAAATAGCCGCCATAGCAAACCGGTCCGGTAGTTTTCTATCATCACGACGATCGGCCCCTGGTCAATTGCGAGGTATTGATAATCAAACCAGTTGACCGTCTCGTTGAAGGCATCGTAAAATCCATACTCCCCCACAGCCGGTCGCCCAGCTTATCGTAGAAATGGCGCATGGCCTGCATGGAGTACTCCGGCGTATACGGGAAAGACGACAATGCAGCAGTTGGCGTTATCACGCCAAGGTCGTTGGTCGGGCTGTGGGCATTGTAGAATTCATGGTTATCGCTGGCGGTCAGTCCCCAGCAATCAGGCCCGTAGCCTTTAAACTTTTCGGGTTCTCGATACAATACTGCCGGTTGATGAGCGTATGGTTGCGGTTCTGTTCCCAATAATCTGCGTACTGGTCTTTCAGCCCTCGGGGATCCAGGCCCAGGAACGAATAATGGGCAAAGAAGAGCGGCCCGCCGTAAGGGAACCCCAGCGGCAAGGTGATCCCATAATACTGCTGCCCGTTCAGGAAGTGGTTGTTGACCGCCCAGCCCTGGTGGTAGACTTTCGGAGAAACAGGGTACGTAGGAGACGAAGCCGCCAGTACATACGCGATCAGGCATTCGTTGTACCCCTGACGGGATGGTTCATGGCCCAGCCCTGGTTGGGCGACCAGTGCCAATAAAGCACATCCTGCCCGTCGCGGGTATACCAGTTCCATTCGGTCTCATTCCACATCCAGCCGATCTTATCGCGTAGTTCGCGCTCTTTGGGCGAATTCCGGTCAAAGTACTGGCGGACACAAAGCAACCCCTGCCACATAAATGCCGACTCCACCAGGTCGCCCCCATCGTCTTTCCGGCCAAAGGGTACCGTCTTTCCAGTGGCGCCATGCATCCAGTGGGGCCAGACGCCATGATAATGATCCGCCTTCAGCAGGAAGTTCACGATCTTCAGCAAGCGCTCCAATCCTTGTTCCCGCGTAATAAATCCCCTTTCGATCCCCACCAGGATCGCCATCACCCCGAACCCCGAACCGCCGATCGTCACCGTATCGGGCGTAGTGGTACGCTCAGGCGCCAGCCCGGAAACCGGGTGGGCGAACTTCCAGAAATAGCCGAAGGTGCGTTGTTGTACCAGCGTCACCAAAGCAGTATCCCCAGCTTCGGCCGGGGATCTTTTCTGCTGCTGCTGCGCCTGCAATGCTGCCGGGGCGATTGCGGCGATGATGCATAATAATGTGAATCGGAGCATATCAGTTATATCCAGGGTTTTGCGTCAACCGGTTATTGGAAAGGGTGATCTGGTCCTGCGGAATGGGGAACAGTTCATTCTTGTTATCCTGGAATGCCTTGCCATGCGCCCGCAAGACCACACCGGCCCTGCCGGTACGCACCAGTCCCAGAAGCGGTCGTGCTCCATGGCCAGCTCCACTCTCCGTTCTTTCCAGATCTTAAGCCGGAGGTCCGCCTGTCCGCCATTGGTTGCTGGCGGCAGGCCGGCCCTCTTCCGCACGATGTTCAGTTTGGCCAGCGCTTCCGCGCCGTTGTTCAATTCGTTGGCGGCTTCCGCATATTGCAGCAACAACTCGCCATACCGCAGCACGCGGAGGTTCTTAGGCGTGCGGTCAGGGCTTCCGCAATAGGGCTCCTGCGTACGGCTATGGTACGCTTTATAACTGTACCTGTCGTTCTCTACGGAGTCGCGGCTGGGCACCCGGAAGCCATCCCACAATACGGTACCGTTGGGCTGGATGGTAATGATGGTCGCGTCTTTGCGTTTGTCGCCCGGCTCATAGGCCGCCGCCAGGTCTGCCGTGGGGTTGTTGAACCCGAACCCGAAATCCGACCATCCCCTCCTCGCCCTTATCCCCTGCGAGTTTGCATAGAGTTCAATTGCGGCGTTACAGGCGGCGTTGGTACCTGTCTGCACCTCAAATATCGACTCCACGGAATTGGCGCCCCGCGCCCGCCAGATATCGGCGTAATTCGACAGCGTATCGTACAGCCCGGAAGCAACCACCGCCTGCGATAATTGAAATGCTTTTTGCCAGTCTTTCCGGTACATATACACCTTACCCAACAGCATCTGCGCCGCGCCCTTCGTGATGCGCCCTACCTGCGTAGCACCCTTTACCGGCACATTATCTACCGCAAACTGCAGGTCGCCGATTATGAGCTGGTAGATATCTTCCGCGGATGCGCGTGTCTGGAACTGATCGGAGTTCGCTTCTTCAGGCGTCGGCACCCGGTCTAGTTTGGGAACGCCGCCGTAAGTCCGTACCAGGTTAAAATAAAAGTAGCCCCTCAGAAAGCGCACCTCGCCAATGAGCCGGTTCTTCTGCGCATCGTCCAGCGGGCTAAGCGGCAGTTTATCCAGCGCCTGGTTGCACCGGGCAATGCCCTGGTACAGCCCCGTCCAATAGTTGCCTATGATGGGATTGGTGGGCGTGAAGGTGAAGTTGTCGATCTGGAGGGCAGGCTCATAGTCCTGCGGGGTGCTGCCTTTATCGGCATCGTCGCTGGAGATGCTGGTGAGGGTAATGAACTGCAGCCCGTGAATATCCGGCCCAAAGCCGCCCAGCCACATAACGTTGTACACGCCGTTTACAAGGTCTACGGCCGCGGTGGGATTGGTACGGATCTCATCTTCCGTCACCCTCCCCTGCGGCGGGATATCCAGGAAACTCTTTCCACAGGCGGCATAGAGTATCATGGAACCGATCAGCACAATGGGTATATAAATCAGTTTTTTCATGTCGCCGTTTTTTAGAAGGTGATGTTCAGTCCCAGCGCATATGTGCGCGTGGTCGGGTACGGGCTCAGTTCAATACCGGCCTCGAGTGGACTGGTACTGTTCTGTTGACTGAGGAAGCCGTCCTGTTTCGGGTTGCTGGAAATCATTTCCGGGCTGAACCCGCTGAACCGCTGGATGGTAAATAGATTTTGGGAAGTGAGGTACACCCGGATCTTTTCGATCTTAATCCTTTCCAATAATGTCTGCGGGAACGTGTAGCCCAACGTGATATTGTTCAGCCGGAAGAAGTTCCCCGACTCCACGAAGTAGGTAGACGCGGGCGTGTTGCCGTACAATACGCGGGGATCGGTAGCGGAAGGACGGCTGGCCGTCCAGCGGCGGTCTGCGTACCGGGACTCGATGTTATCCGTTACCTCGTAGCGGAAGGCCTTCTTCCGTTGTAGATCTTGTTGCCGGAGTTGCCGTAGAAATCCAGGCTGAGGTCCACGCTTTTGTAATTGGCGCCCAGGTTGATGCCGTAATATAGTCTTGGCTGATAGGAGCCCGCATAGATGCGGTCCAGATCGTTGATAACGCCGTTGCCGTCTGTATCCCGGTACTGGAGATCGCCGGGCTGGGCGTTGGGCTGGATCTTTTGTCCACGTGCATCAACGTATGCGTCAATGGCCGCCTGGTCCTGGAATACGCCCATCGATTCCAGCACGAAGAAGCTGCCTATCGGCTGGCCGTTATCCGTTTTGGTGACGTTGCCCTGTTGCCCCACGCCGCCGCGAAAGAGCGGCTGCCCTGGTTGAGGCCCGTCACCTCGTTATGGTTCAGCGTCAGGTTACCGCCGATGTTGTAACCGAAATCATCTGATACCTTATCCTTCCATCCTACGGTAAATTCCCAGCCGCGGTTAACGAACGAACCCGCGTTGGTGGTATACTCGTTATCCGGATCGCCGAGCAGCCCCGGGATCTTCACCGTAACGAGGGCATCCTTCGTCTTTTTGTTATAGTAGTTCACTTCGCCCGTCAGCCTGCTTTCCAGGAAGGCGAATTCAAGACCAAAATCGAATTCTTCGGTGGTTTCCCATTTCAGGTTGCGGTCTTTAATGTCTGCCAGGTTGGTGCCGAGCGTGGGCGTACCATTGAAGAAATACAGCAGGCCTGAATTCGCGGTGAGGATATAGAGGTTGGATGCGATATTGTCGTTACCGATACGCCCCAGCTGCCGCGGAGCTTCAGGAAGTTCAGCGCGCCGTCTCTCGGCAACCATGGCTCTTCTGATATCACCCAGCCGGCGCCTACCGCAGGAAAGTAGCCGTTCCTGTTATCGGAAGGGAAGCGTGAAGATGCGTCGTTACGGAAAGACACCGACAGCAGGTATTTATCTGCGTAGCTGTAGTTCACCCGTCCTAGCCAGGAACGCCGCGCATACTTATCACCATCTGAGGTGTTGGTGGAGGTATTGGGATCGCCCGCGATGAGGTACCACAGGTCCGGGCTGTTGGGAACGTTCCTGCGCTGCCCTTCGAGGTAATTACCGTTGTACTCCTGCGAGGTGAAGCCCGCCAGCACGGTCAGATCGTGCCGGTCGAATTTTTCTGGAACGTGACGGTATTATCCCATATCCATTCCGTTCCTTCTTCCTTCACCATGGTCAGCTGGCTTTCCGGCCGCTGCTGGTTGCCGCCCGCCACGAGGAAGGTAGATTCATCGTTGAGGAAAGCCGCGTTATACCGCCGCCTGTTCTGGAAGCCCTGGTTGCCGCTGATGGAAGAGCGGAGCTTTAAAAATTCCCGGGGACTGTACTCCAGGTAACCCGTTCCCTGCAGGCGGTTCTCTTTGTACAGGTCATTGACCTTATCAATGGAAAGTATGGAGTTCCCTACGTTCTGAAAGGCGGAAGTGTTCCCGTATTTTCCGTCGCGGGTGATGGGGATCACTGGTGCGGCGCGGTAAGTGTTGTTGTAGACTTCCGCGAGGTTCACATTCTGCGTGGTGTTATGCATATAAGATACCTGGGCCACGAACTTCAGGTTCTTCGCAATGTTCCATTCATTGTTGGAACGTAGCGTGAAGCGGTCATATTTGTTGGTGCGCACGATGCCTTCATCCACCAGGTAACCGGCATTAAAGTAATACAGGAACTTTTCGGAGCCGCCAGACAGCGAGATGTTGTGCGTTTGCTGGAACCCTTTGCGCAGGAGCGCATCGTACCAGTCGCTGTTGGCATTGAAATCAGGAATCGTTACCGCGGGGCCCGCATCTTTCAGGTAGTCCGTGTATTGCGCGGAGTTAGCCATCTTTACCTGTTTTGCCACTTCCCGCCAGCCCACGGTCATGTTATAGCTCACTTCCATCTGCCCGGCGCGACCGCGCTTCGTGGTGATAATGATCACACCGTTGGCGGCGCGGACGCCATAGATGGCGGAGGCCGATGCATCTTTCAGTACGTCCATTGTGAGGATGTCTGCGGTATTGATGTTACGGATGTCATTGGTCAGCACGCCATCCACTACGTACAATGGTTCCGCGCCGGCGAGCATACTGCCCGTACCGCGAACGCGCACCTGTGGTTGTGAGCCCGGTGCGCCGGAACTGATGATCTGCACGCCGGCGAGTTTGCCTTGTACGCCTTGCGTGGCGGTGTTCACCGGTTGTGCGGCAATGGCTTCGCCGCTGATGCTCCCTACCGATCCGGTGAGGTCGCGCTTGCGCCGCGTGCCATAACCGATCACCACCACCTGGTTCAGTTCGCTGGCGGAGGATTCCATGACGATATCGATCGTAGCCCTGCCGTTGAGAGGCACTTCCTGGGGCGTGTACCCGAGGAAAGAAAATATCAGCACGGCGTTCGGGTCGGTCACATTCAGGGTGTAGGTACCGTCTGGCTGTGTGACCGTTCCTGGCTGGTGCCTTTGATCTGGATGGTAACGCCCGGCAACGGGTTGCCTTCTTTGTCTTTACCGTACCCTTAACAGGATCGGCTGGCGGGCCCGCCAGCCCGGCATGCGTCATCCCCGTGGAAAGGAACAGCAGTACCGCGACAAACAGGAGTAAGCGTGGTTTCATACATCAACGTGTTTAGAATGTCAGTAATAAGGGTAAAAGGTCAGGGTTAAACAGGAGCGGCAGCGACAGGATTCGGACAGGAAAAGCTGCATATAGATTACAATCGACTGGATTTGAATGTTCAGTGCTGTTAGCCCCGCGGCCAATTCTGGCGCATACGGCCAACAAAAAGCCCTCCCGGTACCACGACCGGGAGGGCTATACAAAGCTGTTTGTTGTACTTAGGGTTGCACTTTCGCCGCCGGGCGCCGTTCGGTGCCGGGCATCTGGCGAAGTTCATCCCCAAGTGTCTGGCGGTAACTGTCGGCGATGCCTTCCAGGTCTTTCACCACATCGGGGAAGTTTTTGCTGACGTCGGTCGTTTCGCCCGGATCGATGCTGAGGTCGTACAGGCCACCGGCGATCTGGACATCGGGCGCCGGGCCGGGAACCCGTCGTAGCCGGGTGTGTTGAGACGGTAGGTGCGGCCTTTGTGGGGGAATACGAGCTTATAATTCCCTTTGCGGACCGCTTCCAGGTTATTGACGTTGTAGTAATACACGAAATACTCCCGCGGGTTGGCCTGCTGGTCGCCCTGTAGCAGCGGCAGGATGCTGAGGCCGTCTATCTTCTTTTTGGGAAGACCGGCGCCGCAAACGGCGGCTACGGTAGGGGATATATCGATGGCCGCGGCTACTTTATTACATACGGCGCCGGCGGGGATCTTACCGGGCCATTGCATGATGCAGGGAACCCGTTGCCCGCCTTCCCAGCTGGTGCCTTTGCCTTCACGAAGGCCGGCGGTGTTGCCCGCGTGGTTGCCGTAGTTCAGCCAGGGACCATTGTCGCTGGTGAAGATGACGAGCGTATTCTTATCCAGACCTGTTTCTTCCAGGGTCTTCAGCACTTTGCCGATGGATGCATCCAGCTCCGTCATGAGATCCCCGAAGAGGCCGGCGCCGCTCTTACCCCGGTAGGCCTTCGATACGGCGATGGGCACGTGCGGCATGCTGTGCGCCATATAGAGAAAGAACGGCTCCTTCTTATGCTTGCGGATAAAATCCACCGCACGGTCCGTGTAAATCCCGGTCAGTTCCGCCTGATCGTCGAGGTTGCGGATGATGCGGGCGGTTTCGTTGCCTTCGATGAGGGGCAATGGAGGGTAGCGGGCGCGCCAGACCTTTGATGTTTCGGGATAGGGCTTGCCGTCGTAATGAACGGGCCACATATCGTTGGAGTAGGGCAGGCCCAGGTATTCGTTGAACCCGTGCTGAAGGGGCAGGTAAGGTACTTTAGACCCCAGTGCCATTTCCCCACCATACCGGTCGCGTAGCCCTGTGCTTTCAGTATCTCGGCGATGGTTTCTTCTTCCCCGTTCAGCGCAATTTTCGCATCGGGGTTCAGCGCGTTGTGGATTCCTATGCGGTTGGGATAGCACCCGGTAAGCAGGCCCGCCCGGGAGGCGGAGCATACGGCCTGTGCCGCATAGAAATGCGTGAACCGCATGCCACGCGCCGCCATCCTGTCGAGGTGAGGCGTGGTATATGGACCGCCGCCGTAACAGGAGGGGTCGCCATATCCCATGTCGTCCATGAAGATGATAATGACGTTTGGTTTGGCGGGCGGCTCCGCGGGCGCAAAGGCCGCGATACCAATCCCGGCAACGGCCAGCAGCAGGCAGCCTGCGAGGTATTTCAACATATGCCCTGTTTTAAATCGTAAAATACAAACTTATCAATCAGCCAGTATCAGTTCGATGACGGGAATTTCGACGCCCGGTTTGATAACGGGAAGGCTGAGATTCAGGTCATTGGCACCCACTTCATTCTTGATCCAGTGGCCTGAAGGCGCGCTGAAGCGGATCTCCGAACCGTCGTGCAGGAACTGGGCGTATTTGATCTTGCCCTTGTAACCCGGCAGCGTAAAGTTCTGCAGGGGATAATCGAGCAGGTGAACGTACAGACGTTTGGTAGTGGGGTTGTAGGTGAGCAGGCTATTATCCGGCCGTCCGAAAGAATCGGGCGCCTGCGTGCAGCCATAAATGGCGCGACTGTTAAACTCCATCCATTCTCCCATGCCGGCCAGCGCTTTCTGTGCGCGGGCATCGAATTTTCCGCGGGCGGTGGGGCCTACGTTGAGCAGCACGTTACCGCCTTTGCTCACGGATTCGATGAGGAGTACGAGCAGTTGCTTATTGTCTTTCCAGGTGTTCTCATCGCGGTAGTAGCCCCAGGAACCGGAGAAGGTCTGGCAGGTTTCCCAGGAACGCGCTGGCCGTTAACGGTGGGCCATTGGGCGACTTTAAACTGTTCTGGCGTGAGGAAGTCGCCGCCGTCTGCATATTCATTCAGGTCCAGGCGGTCGTTCACGATGATGCCGGGCTGTAATTTGCGGACCATTTTGATGAGGTCTTCAGATTTCCAGTCTTCCTTTCCTTTACCGCGCTTGCCGGGATAGGAGAAGTCGAGCCAGAGCATGTCTACCTGCCCATAGTTGGAGAGCAGCTCGCGCACCTGGTTGTGCATGTATGTGCGGTACTTGCCCATGTCGCGGTTCTTATTAAGCTGGTCGTATTCCTCGTCGGTTTTGGGCCGCTCAGGGTGTGTATTATCGATGGTGAAGTCGGGGTGATGCCAGTCTATCAGGGAGTAGTAAAACCCGATCTTCAGTCCTTCCGCGCGGAAGGCGTCTACCCATTCGCGGACGAGATCCCGCTTTGCGGGGTGTTGGTGGATTTATAATCGGTGTATTTGGAATCGAAGAGGCAGAAGCCTTCGTGGTGTTTGGTGGTGATAACGGCGTATTTCATACCGGCGGCTTTGGCCATGCGCGCCCATTCGCGGGGTTGTACAGATCGGGATTGAAGAGGTCGAAATACTTCCGGAATGCGTCGGCTGAGATCTGTTCGCGGTTCATGATCCATTCGTGGCGGGCGGGGAGTGCGTAAAGTCCCCAGTGAATGAACATACCGAAGCGGTCGTTAGTCCACCAGGCGAGGCGTTTCTCTTTTTGAGCCGGAGTTTCGTTGAAGAGGCGTTTTCCTGTGCCGGAGCGTTAAGAAAACTTAAGGCGCAAAGGGTGGCCAGGAGTAAAGATCGTTTCATGGTCGTCGGTTTTATAAGAAGCCGGCAAGATAGTCTGCTAAACAGGCGGGGATTGGTAGTTTTTTGCCATTGATTGGGTGATTTTGAATTCGGGGCTACGGGTTGTTCGCAGGAATAATCACGTTAAATCAATGTTTATTAACATCTGATTAACAAATACACCACTTCGCCTTCATTAACATTACTGAAGAATTTCTCCCTTTTGCATATAAAAATGCAGCTTTGCCCGTGTGGGCCTCCGGTTTACTTTAAGCAAATCAGCCGTCCGCTCCGTCCTTGCTGGCGGCTTTTTCATGGCATAACCTGCTCCCCTCCTTCATTTCAGCCTGCCGCGATAATGAATGACCTGAGATGCAGCGGTGCATTTGCAGTGTGAGGGGTTACTGAAACGGGGCTGCGGGACTGCCAGTGGGGAGCACCCGGGGCTACCCAATAGCTACCCATTTAATTTGTTAATAAAAATCAAAATATGACATTTTTATAACATGGCGTTAACACAGGTGGAAACGGCTGTAACGTAATATTGATGCATGATTCACGCTCCAAGTTAACCAGGCAAACGGCAACCTCATGAATGAGGTTGCCGTTTTAAATAGTTTGCCGCCTGCGGAAATAATGCAGGCCGCTGACGTAATTTCGGGATGAATCCTATCATAGCAAAGCAGTACTGTATTTATTCGTTAACCTTTTAAACCAATGCCCGCGAATGAGGTAAATTTTTAAATTATTCATGACACAGTGAAGCTATCCATCCAATTGTCCAGACAGATTCCTTAACCACATTTTACAATTTAGCTATTAAACCCCTGTTGATCCATGCCAAAGCGTTATTTTGAAAGACTACAGACCATCGATTACCTGATCCGCATCAAGGGCACCGGTAAGCCGGCCCAGCTTGCCAAACGCCTCCGGATCTCGGAAAGAACCTTGTATGAGTTCCTGAAGCTCATGAAAGACCTCGGCGCTCCTATCGAATACGATAGATACAAGGAAAGCTATTATTATGGGGAAAAAGGTGGATTCAATATCAAATTCACCAAATTACTCGCCGGACTAGCATCCGCCGTCCCCTCCTGCTGCTGTTTTGCCGCATGCATACCAGTTAGCGTTATTCCTATTGACCAAGCGCCGGTTAACAACATATTAACAGGCGCAAGCCCGGCTAAAAGCTATTTTGTTGTCGTAATTATCAAAAGCGGCAACAGAATAGCTTTTGCTGTCTTTACTACCTCCGTCTGACGTCATTATTCATACATCCAGCCAGTGGTAGCCCCATTACTAATTGCACGAGCGGGTTTCTGTCGAGTTACCGGCCTGCAATTTTTAAACGGCAACACTGTCACTGCGATACATCGGTTTATTTATAACGCGGTTTAGATCGAAACGATCTACTTAGATGCTAAGACATGCAGGTTTCTTTTCAGTCACCTGCTCCCCTAACCCGCCGCCCTTAGTCCCCTGTACCTTTATCACTTCCTGCCAATCGCTGTCCGCCTTCCAGGCCGGCCCCTTCGCATAAGCGAAACGACCATACTCGCCCGTAATACGGATCACTTCCTTCTTGTCCGCCGCGAAATGCCAGATAAACTGGTCCCTCGAATCCGGCGCCCCTTCCGTACCGGCTTCATACGCAGCTTCAGCGTCTGCTCCGTTTCCGACAGTTCCAGCTGCATCTCCCATCCCGGCGCATCGTGCATTTCCGCCACCAATACAAAGTCTTTTCCATATCGCATCGGGAAGCCATCTGCCCGTGCGCGGTTCACCGGGGCCAGGCAATTATTCACTTCCGAACTGTCTTGCAGCAGGTATACCCTGAATTCCCCGGCGCCATGACCGGTTGAAATCGTATCGCTGAAGGAAGGATGCCCGCAGGGCGGGAAATACCGGTAATCTTTTACCGGTACGTAAGAGGTGGGATGGGGCTGGTTTTGACCGGATGAACCGCACCCGGCGAGCGCCCACAACAACGGAATATACAAGCGCATCCGGTAATTTACGAAGAAGTGCGCATACTCCGCTATGATGTCATTTTACCCTTTCCATACACTGGTTTAGCCGACACTCGTTTTCTTCTGGCTTTCAGGCTATATTTATTTCATTATGCACCACGTTCTATTCACAGCACTGATGACCGCATCTGCCGTTGCCGCCATGGCACAGCAGCGACCGGATCAGACTCTTTATTTTGATAAGCCCGCAAAGTATTACCAGGAAGCCCTCCCCTCGGCAATGGCACCCTTGGCGCACTCGTTTACGGTGATCCCGTACACGACCGCTTTGTGCTGAATGAGATCAGCGTATGGTCTGGCGGCCCGCAAAACGCGGATAACGACACGGCTTACCGCGTGCTTCCCCGCATCCGCGAAGCCCTCCTCGCAGGGCGCAACAAGGAAGCGCAGACGCTCCTGCAGGAGTATTTCATCTGCAGCGGCAAAGGCTCCGGCCATGGCTCCGGCGCTAACGTTCCCTTCGGTTGTTTCCAGACTTTCGGCGACCTGACGCTGGATTGGAAAGACACAACGTCTGCCTTCCAAAACTACCGCCGCACACTCGATCTCTCCACCGCCAACGCCCGCACCACCTGGAGCCGTAACGGCGTCACCTACACGCAGGAAGCCTGGGTGAGCCAGCCCGCCAATGTTTTGGCCATCCGTATCAGCTCCAGCCGCAAAGGCGCCGTCTCCCTTACCGCCGCGCTCTCCCGCCGCGAAAGGGCGCAGACGCGTACCGACTTAGGCCCCTCATCCTGGAAGGCGTCATGAACAACGACGGCAAGCCCGGCATGCGGATCGCCGGCGCACTGTCTGCTGAATCTACAGGTGGCTTTACCACCATTTCGGCAGACGGCATCAAAGTAGAGAACGCAGATGCGGTTACGTTCTTTTTCTCGGCCGCAACCGACTACAACAACACCGACTTCCGCCAGAGAGGCCCCGACCCGCTGCCCGTGGTGCTCGGCCGCCTGAACGCCGTCAAAGGCAAAAGCTACGAATCGCTCCGCAAAGCACAGCAGCTGGCGCACCAGGCGTATTACAACCGCAACTCCTTCTCGCTGGCTTCCGTAACCGGCAACAGCAGCCTCACCACACCCGAGCGGCTGAAACGCTACCACGAGGGCCAGCCGGACCCGCAGCTCCCCGTGCTGTATTACAACTACGGCCGCTACCTGCTGATCGGCTCCTCCCGCCCGGGATACCTCCCGGCCAACCTGCAGGGCCTCTGGGCGCCCGAATACCAGACACCCTGGAACGGCGATTACCACATCGACATTAACCTCCAGATGAACTACTGGCTCGCGCCCGTTACCGGCCTGGCGGACCTTTCAGAGCCGCTGCACCGCTACATCCGCCTGCTGTCTAAAGAAGGCGTGCGCACCGCGAAAGCCTATTACAATGCCCCCGGCTGGGTGGCGCATGTGATCGCAAACCCCTGGGGCTTTACTTCGCCCGGAGAAGGGGCCGACTGGGGCTCTACCCTCACCGGAGGCGCCTGGCTTTGCGAACATATCTGGGAGCACTTCCGCTTCACCCGCGATACCGCCTTCCTGCGGGAATATTACCCCGTCCTGAAAGGCTCTTCAGACTTCCTGCGGGCCATCCTGATCCGGGAACCGGAACATGGCTGGCTCGTTACCGCGCCCTCCAACTCGCCGGAGCACAGCTTTATCATGCCCGACGGCACCCGAGCCAGCACGGCCATGGGGCCTGCCATCGATATGCAGATCTGCCGCGAAATATTCGGCGCTACCATGGAAGCTTCCCGCATCCTCAACACCGATGACGCCTGGCGCAAGGAAATGGATTCCGTGCGCGCACAACTGGCTCCCAACCAGATCGGCAAAGCCGGCGACCTGAACGAGTGGCTGCACGACTGGAAAGATAATGAGCCTCATCACCGCCATATCTCCCACGCCTATGCCCTGCACCCCTACGACGAGATCACGCCCTGGAAAACGCCCGAACTGGCCAACGCCATGCGCGAAACCCTTCGCCAGCGGGGCGACGATGGCACCGGCTGGTCGCTCGCATGGAAGATCAGCTTCTGGGCCCGCCTGCAGGACGGCGACCATGCCCTGAAACTGATCAACAAGCTCCTGCGCCCCGTAGACCCGGCGAACGCACGCGGCGGCGGCGTATACCCCAATCTTTTCTGCGCCCACCCGCCCTTCCAGATCGACGGTAACTTCGGCGGCACGGCAGGCATCGCGGAAATGTTGTTACAGAGCCATGGCGACTCTACCGTCATCCGCCTCCTGCCGGCACTGCCTTCAGACGCCGGGTGGCAACAAGGCAGCGTAAAGGCCTCCACGCCCGCGGCGGCTTCTCGGTAGACATGAACTGGAAAAACGGCGTAATCACCACCGCTAAGGTCAACTCCCTGAAAGGCGAGCCCTGCACGATACTCGTACCCGCCGGCAAAACGGTATACGACGCCAAAGGAAAGGCGTTGTTCGTTGCTTCCGGCACTGCCGGTCAAGGTTACTTCCAGACAGTAAAGGGCGGCGCCTACACGATCCGTTAATCAATCCGATACCATCACTTTTAATCCCGCGAGAGGTCTTCCTCCGCGGGATTTTTCGTTTTCTCAGATCCAGACACCTGTCACATTTACGACCCTGTTCCCTAAATAAGACATCGAACCTGGTATCAAACCCGTCAAAGATTGTCTGAAGATTGTCTGGTGACCTATCTATGACCTATCTATGTCCTATCTATGACCTATCTATGTCCTATCCTAATAAAGGGATAGGACATAGATAGGTCATAGGTAGTTGATGGATAGACAACCCATATGACTATAAATAAGGATCAGACGAGGATCGCAGGCGGCTGCCAAAAGGATCGGAGGGCGGCCCCTGAATAGCTGCCGTTGGCCGGCTTTTTCTGCCGTTGGCCGGAATGGATTTCATTCCCGGCTTTCCGGTTATTAGATTTGAGCTTATGAAGATTCGCTACCAATATTGGGCATCCCAGATCCTGGGATGGGCATTTTTCACCTACTTGTGGAGCAACCTGCGCATGGACGGCTTCGGGCTGCGGGTGGATGTGTTCATGGATACGGATTTCTACTTCCATGTGGCGAACGGGGTCATCTGCACACACCTGATCCACCTGTTCATCCGCTGGCAGAAACTGGAAAGGATGCGGTTCGGGAGGGTTTTTATGAAGCTTTGGCTGGCGGTGGTCGGCGCAACGGTATTGATGGTCGCCAACATGTCTGTGCTTTCTATTTGGGAAGCCGGCGGGTGGACCGAGTTCTCGACCAATGGCCTCAAAGACCGCGACGGATTGTCGCCCACGGCGCAGATGATCATCGTACTGGTGCTCATCGCTTTTGTATGGCACCTGGTGGTGTGGGGATGGGTGGCGATATACTTCTCGGCCATTCAGGGCCGCATCAAAAGGCAGGAGCTGGAAAGCGAGAACCGGCTAAAACAGGCGGAGCTCGACAACCTGAAAACGCGCCTCAATCCGCATTTCCTGTTCAACTCCCTCAGCAGCATCCGCAGCCTGATCGCGGAAGACCCGGTAAGGGCGCAGCGCGCGGTGGGAGAACTGGCTGAAGCTGCGCGCAGCGCCATGTTATCCGAGCGGCAGCAGCTCATCGCTTTCGGGAAAGAGCTGGAAGTAGTCAAGCATTACCTGGCCATTGAAAAGATCCGGTTCAAAGAAAGGTTACGGATAGAATATCACATACAAGCAACAACCGACGCTCAGACCATGCCGCCCATGCTGCTGCAGACACTGGTCGAAAACGCCATCAAGCACGGCATTTCAAAGCACAGCGCCGGCGGGGACATACGCATCTCGGCGGGCCGCGAAGGGAAGCATTTTATTATCCAGGTCGATAATACGGGGCAGATGACGGAACCGTCCTTTGAGGAAGGGTTTGGGTTGAGCGGCACGCTCCGGCGGTTGTCCCTGTTGTACGGAGAAAAAGCTTCTTTCCGGATCGGCAATATTTCAGACAGCACCGTGCGCGCCACGGTAAAAATCCCTGCGGCATGATACAGGCGTTGATCATAGACGACGAGCGGCTTGCCCGTAATGACCTCCGCGGCATATTACGCGCCTTCCCGCAGGTAGCGGTAATAGGGAAGCGGCTAATATCCGGGAAGCGGAAGCGCTCATCGCGCAGCTTCGTCCACAGCTCCTGTTCCTCGACATCGAGATGCCGGAAGGGAATGGGTTTGATTTGCTGGAGCGGCTGGACGTGGCTCCCCACGTCATCTTCACCACGGCGTATGACGCCTGGGCCATCCGGGCCTTCGAGGTCAATGCGCTGGATTATCTCCTGAAGCCCGTAACGGAGCAGCGCATGCAGGAAGCGCTGGCGCGCATCCCGCCACCTCCATCGGCGCACTTCCCTATACACGAAAAATATTCGTAAAAGACGGCGACCGCTGTTGGTTTGTACCCTGGCAGACATCCGGTTGCTGGAGGCGGCAGATGACTACGTGCGCCTTCGCTTCGGGAAACACGCGCCCTTATTACCCCGTAGCCTGCAATCCCTTGAACAGAAACTGGACCCGCAATACTTTTTCCGCGCCAGCAGGAAGCATATCGTTAACCTCCAGCATGTGCAGTCTGTTTCCCTGCTGCCTTCGCAACTATTGCAGCTGGAAATGAGCGACGGAACTTTCGTTCCCCTGAGCCGGCGGCAGACGGCGCTGTTCCGGGAACTGCGCGGTATTTAACAGTCACCACCACCCATAAAACCATACATCATGCAACGCATCTTCATGCCGTTACTGGCATTGCTATGCCTTTGCGCAAGCGCTTACGCACAACAACCGTTACGCCTTCAATCCACCGACCCGCTAACGGATTACACAGACCTGATGCCGCTAAAGAAACAGCTCGCCGGCGCAACCGTGATCGGCGCGGGAGAAGGCACGCACGGGACCCGGGAGTTCTTCCGCATGAAGCACCGCTTATTCAGGTTCCTCGCGCAGGAAATGGGATATACCGTTTTCGCGATAGAAGACAGCCCGGTTGGGGCCGGTCTCATCCAGCGCTTCATCGAAACCGGCGAAGGCAATCCCATTGCCATTATCCGGGAGCACTTCCACAAGGTGTACCAGGTATCCGAGCTGTCGGACATGGTTTACTGGATGCGAGATTACAATCTCAAGCACGATAAAAGCTCCGCTTTACCGGGTTCGATTGCCAGCAGATGCATTACTTCTGGCAGGAACTGACCGGCCTCTCCTCCGCTACAAGATCCACCTGTTCGATTCGCTGATCAATTACAGCGCAGACACTTCCGTCTCCTTTTCAGCAGCAATGACGCCCATCATCGCTTATTGCGACAGCATCCTTGTTCACATGCCTGCATCATCGGATGTGGTCCCGGAAGCAGAATGGACGCGGGCGCGTTTCTATGTAGAAAACATCAAGGCCGGCGCAAAGGAATTTAGTGTGCAGCAAACGGATTGGGAGCAATCCTTCAATATCCGCGATTCCATGATGGCCAGGAATATTTTCTGGCTCGCCGGGCAATACAAAGGGAAAAAGATGATGCTCTGGGCGCACAATTCCCATCTCGGCAACGTGTATTCCGATTCTGCCTTTGCGTTCCGGCCGATGGGCGAACACCTGCGCAGGGCATATGGTCAACGGTACCAGAACATCGCCATGCTCACGGGTTCGGGCACATACCGCGCACAAAAGGACCTACAGCTTACACCAGACACCGGGCACGCCATTATGCCGCCTATCGCCGGTTCGGTGGATGCGCAGCTGCAGGCGTTCAACATTCCCATGTTTCTGCTTCCCTGGCGCAATCGGGTATCCGTGGCCGTATGCGTACGATCGGGGCGGTTGCATCGGAGTACCAGTTCACGCGCTGGCCGGTGGCTTTGCGCGAGCGGTTCGATTGGGTATGCTATATGGACAAGACGACCTCTGCGCAGTCGCTTTGAATTATAGTGAATCCGGTAGTTTTCGTATTTTATGCCGGTATGAAAAAGCTATCTATCCTTCTACTCTTATTAGCGGGGCTGCGGGCCTCCGCACAAAACGACCTTGCCGGCCCGCTCCTTCCCTTGACAAGATCACCGAGTTCTGCGGTTTCACCTGTTACGAGGGCCGTTTCGAGGGCCGGGAGGCCCGGATCGCGGTGCCGCATGGCGACCCGGCGCCGGGCAAGCCCTGGGTCTGGAGCCCGTTTCTGGGGCCATGAACCGCAGGCAGACAGTGTGCTCCTTACCAAAGGGTTCCATGTCGTGTATTGCGATGTGGCGGAAATGTTCGGCAATGAAAAGTGCATGGGCATCTGGGACCGCTTCTATAAAGCGCTGCGCTCCGCCGGTTTTGCCAAGAAAGCCGCCATGTTCGGGTTTAGCCGCGGGGATTTTACGTATACAGGTGGGCGGCCATCTATCCGGATCGCGTAGCCTGCGTATACGCGGACGCCCCCGTGCTCGACATCCGCTCCTGGCCCGGCGGGAAAGGCGCTGGCCCGGGAGCCCCGAGAACTGGAAAACCTTCCTGAACGACTTCGGCTACACTTCCGACAAAGCATCTGAACGCTTCCGCGGCAACCCGATAGACCTGGTACCGCAGATCGTACGCGGTAAATTCCCCATGCTGCACGTCTGCGGCGATGCGGATGAAGTGGTACCCATGGCGGAAAACACCGATATCTTCGAGCAGAAAGTAAAAGCGCGCGGCGGCAATATCCGCGTGATCCGCAAACCCGGCGTAGGGCATCACCCCATAGCCTGAAAGACCCGACCGAAATAGTGACTTTCGTCATGTCGGCCTGCCAATAGGGAGGTATACGTTATCTTTGTAGTTAACGCAAAAACAGCACATGTTTCATTTCGGCCAACGGCAAACGCTCATCATCTCGATCTTCATCATGCTGGTGACCGCGTGCCTGTTGGTATGGCGGCCAGACTACAACTTCTTCGACGGAGGGCTCATCACGGCCATCCTGCTCACCATCTTCATCAAAAAGGACGCCCCTACCCGTTTTATGGGTATCGCCTGTACGGTGCTGGTGGTGGTGATAGCTTGCCTGCCGCACAAAAACCCTAACCTGGCGGAAGTATTCATCGAGCACTTCTTTTCACTTATCCTGGTTATCAGTTCCACCTTGCTGGTACTCTTCCTGAAACGGCTGTACCGTACCATGCAGGAGCTGAACCAGGCGCTGGAAAAAAGAAGTGGAGAAGAGAACCGCCAACCTCGAACTGGCATTGTCGCACCTCGCGTCTTCCCAGGCAGAACTGAAAGAGGCGCTGGAAAAAGAAAAGGAACTGAACGAGATCAAATCCCGCTTCGTATCCATGGCGTCGCACGAGTTCCGGACGCCTTTGAGCGCCATCCTTTCTTCCGCGGCACTCATCGCCAAGTATCCCAATACGGACGATCAGCCGCGGCGGGAGAAACACGTGGGCAAGATCAGAGAATCCGTCATCCATCTCAATGAACTGCTGGAAGACACGCTTTCGCTCGGCCGTATCGAGGAAGGGAAAGTGCAGATTCACCCGGAAACGATCTCCCTCCCGGCATTTGCCCAGGAAACGGCGGACGAGGTACAGGGGCTGCTCAAACCCGGCCAGATACTCCAGCCCGATGTGCAGACGGATCTCACCGTCATCTCCGATAAGCGGTTGCTCAAACACATCTTCGTAAACCTCCTCACCAACGCCATCAAGTTCTCGCCCGCAGGCACCGCCATCGGCTGGAAGCTGTGGGAAAAAGACGGGCAGATTATGTCAGAAGTAATGGACCAGGGCATGGGGATCCCCGAAGAAGACAAGGCATACCTTTTCAGCAGCTTCTTCCGCGCCCGCAACGTGACCAATATCCAGGGCACGGGGCTGGGGCTGCATATCGTGAAGCGATATGTGGATATGCTCCACGGCGCCATCGGGGTAGAAAGCGAACTGAATAAAGGCACCACCATCTATATCAATTTTCCAAACCTTCCATCAACATGATAGCGACGATTCTGGTAGTAGACGATCATCCCGGCATCCGGGAAAACGTAGCGGAAATCCTCACACTCGCAGGATACAGGGCACTCGAGGCCGAAAATGGCAAACAGGCCGTAGAAATGGCCCGCGAACACCGCCCCGATCTCATCATCTGCGACATCATGATGCCCGAGCTCGACGGATACGGCGTGCTGCACATGCTCCGGAAGTACCCGAGACCGAGCATATCCCCTTCATCTTCGTGACCGCTAAAACCGATCGCAGCGACTGGCGGAAAGGTATGGACATGGGCGCCGACGACTACATCACCAAACCATTCGAAGACGTTGAACTGTTGACCGCCATCGAAACCCGCCTTAAAAAGCAACAGTTCCTGCAGGAGAAATTCGCCGCCGCCAGGACACAGTCCATCGGTACCATGCTGCAGGACTGGCAAGCCTCCGGCCTCCTTCAGCTCGACCTCGACAGCTTAGATGTGGTCCACTACGCCAAAAAGCAATCCGTATACCGGGAAGGTAAACACCCTCAGTTCCTTTACTACGTGAAAAGCGGCAAAGTGAAAGCCTTCCGCCTCAATGACGACGGAAAGAATACATCACCAACCTCTTCGGCCAGGGCGATTACTTTGGCTATGTACCCTTGCTGGAAGACCATGTATACGATGAAAACGCCGAAGCCCTCGACCAGACGGAACTCGTGCAGATCCCCAAAGAAGTGTTTGGAGCAGTTGCTGAACGATATCAGCGTGGCCCGCACTTTCATCAAGCGCATCGCCATGGAAGTGAAGGAAAAAGAAGACCGGCTGCTGCAGCTCGCATATGATTCGCTCCGCAAGCGCGTGGCCAACGGTCTGCTGGCCATCCACGACAAGCTGCACTGGAACAGCAACCCGATGCGCTCATCGAGCTATCCCGCGATGACATTGCCCGGTTCGTAGGCACCGCAACGGAATCGCTCATCCGCACGCTGAGCGACTTCAAATCGGAGAAGCTCATCGAGATGCAGGGTACGCGCATCCGGATCGTGCAGCCCGACCTGCTGCGGAAGTTATTGTATTGATCAGGGTTTCAGTTCAAAAGGCACCTCCTGTACATCGCGGCTGTTGGAGCCGATCTGCAACCGGAATTCTCCCGGCTCGGCACGGTATTGCATGTCGCGGTCATAGAACCTGAGATGGTCGGCGGTGATATCGAAGCTTACCTGTTGTCGTGCTCCCTTTTTCAGAAAGACTTGCTTGTAGCCGCGCAGTTCCTGCAGCGGACGGTTCACGCTGGCGGTAACGTCGCGCAAATAGAGCTGCACCGTTTCCAGGCCATCGTAGTTGCCGGTATTGGATACGGTGACGGTGGCGCGGAGCGTGCCGTTCATGGCCATGGACGAAGTATTGAGCTGGATGGGGCCGTAGCTGAATTGCGTGTAGCTCAGTCCAAATCCGAAAGGGAACAGCGGGTCGTTTGGGACGTCCAGGTATTTGGAGGTGTACTTGTTGTTCGCGTCCATGGGGCGGCCGGTGTTCTTGCGGTTGTAGTAGACGGGGATCTGACCGGTGTTGCGGGGAAGGTCATGGTGAGCTTACCGGAAGGATTGTATTTGCCGAGCAACACATCCGCGATGGCGTGCCCCGCCTGGTGCCACCGAACCAGGTTTCCAGTATAGCGGGCACATTGGCGTTTTCCCATTCCAGCGTCATGGGGCGGCCGTTAAAAAGCGCAAGCAACAGGCTTGCCTAGTTGCAAAGCGGCTTCCATCAGTCGCTTTTGGGATGCGGGAATGCCGATATCCGACCGGCTGGCGGCTTCACCGCTCATGCCTTGCGACTCTCCCAGCGCCAGCACGATCACATCTGCCTTCCGCGCTGTTTCCAGGGCGTCATCCATCAGCTTTTGCCTATCGCCGGTCTCCAGGCCCAGCTTCTTCATCATGGCGGTATCGTCCGATACCGGGGCGCCCTGGGCGTAGGCGACCTGTACGCCGGCAGCCTTCAATCCCTGAAACAACGTTATTGATTTCTTATAGTCGCCCGCGGCAGACCAGTTGCCGATCATATCCCTTTGCGAATCGCCCAGCGGGCCCAGCAAGGCTATCGTTTGTCCCTTCTTCAGCGGAAGTACGTTGCCCTCATTCCGCAGCAGCACGATACTTTTCTGTGCGGTTTCGCGGGCTGTCTGCAGGAACTCCGGGTTCATGATGACGCGGGCGGCGCGTTGGGTATCACAGTATCGGTAAGGATCATCGAACAAGCCCAGTTTGTATTTCGCTTCAAGCACACGCATTACGGCATCATCGATCAGTTTGACGGGGATCTTCTTGTCTTCGACCAGCTTCTTCAGTTGCGTGGCGTAGACGCTGCCCTGCATATCCATATCTACGCCAGCTTTCAATGCCAGCTCAGCCGCTTCGTACTCGTTCTTCACGACGCCATGCGGGATCATTTCGTTGATGGAAGTATAATCCGTTACCACGAAACCTTTAAAGCCCCATTCCCTGCGCAACAGATCGGTGAGGAGCCAGTGGTTCCCGGTGGCGGGGATGCCGTCTATCTCATTGAAAGACGTCATGACGGAAGCGGCGCCTGCCTGCACGGCGGCTTTGTAGGGCGGCAGGTAAAACTGGTACATCTGCCGGCGGCTCATATCCACCGTATTATAATCCCTTCCCGCTTCGATAGCGCCGTACAGCGCGAAGTGTTTCACGCAGGCGAGGATCGTGTTATTGGCGGAGAGATCGTTTCCCTGGTAGCCGCGCACCTTCGCCTTAGCCACCTGTTCCCCGAACCAGGTATCTTCCCCGACACCTTCGGCCACACGGCCCCATCGGGGATCGCGGGCGATGTCCACCATCGGGGAGTAGGTCCAGTGCAGGCCGTCCGCGCTCGCTTCTTCGGCAGCGATGCGGGCAGTCTTTTCCATGAGCGCCATATCCCGGTGCAGGCCTCCCCAAGTGGTATGGGGAAGATCGTTTTATGTCCGTGGACCACATCGTACCCAAAAAGCAGGGGTATTTTCAGGCGGGTCTTCATGGCCATATCCTGGAGCATACGGGTGTATTGCGGGGTGTAGGCATTGAAAATGGCGCCGCAGGCGCCGCTGAGGATATCCTGTTTATAGTTTTCCTTCATGAATGGACCGGTAACGTCCATATCGCTGGTGAGCAGGTTGAGCTGGCCGATCTTTTCATCGAGGGTCATGCGTTGCAGCAGACCGGTCAGGAAGCGCTGTTGTTGCGCGTGGGCCGCGCCGTTAAGCAACAGTAACAGGGCGAGGATGCGTTTCATAAAAAAGCGGCGTTGATGTGCATAATCAACGCCGCCATTCCTGCATTGTTCATTGCGGTGCAGGGCCGTCGCCTTACGGCTGATTATTTCTCTGGCCAGCTGTCTGTCCGGAACGGACCGACAGGGAGGCCTTCTTTACTGAATATGTTGCCGATAGCCGCGTTATTGAAGGAGAAACGCACTGCCTCCGGCTGGGATACGCCTTTCGCGGAAACAACTACCGTACTGCCTTTGATCTTAACATCCGCCGGTACGAATTTGTGATCCGCGCCCGCGATGTACCACTCCTTCGCCGCACCTCCTTTCAGTTCAAGCCCGTTGTCAGCATCCTTGAAATAGATGGTGATCTGGTTGTTCTTCTTTTCCATCCGGTCATAAATCGGGCTCCTGAATGCAGTTACCTTCTGACCGTAATGGTCTCCCAGCGCCAGGTTAGCCAATCTAGCCCAACGTCGTGCTTGTTAATGGGGTGAATATTGTTGGTATCGGATACTAGATCCGTGATAACGGCCATGCCGGTTTTCGGAAACGAAAGCGTTTGTTGTTGCGACTCCCGCAGCAGCGATCCCCGCAGGGTGCCGGGGCCATGTTTAAACGGCGCGATCTGAACGTAATAGAACGGGAAATCGATGCCCCAGGCTTTGCGCCAGGAACCGATCATCGTTTCCATGAGCGCCTGGTAGGTAGACGCAGTAGCGGCGTTGCTTTCTCCCTGATACCAGATGGCGCCGGCGATACGGAAGTTCGTCAGTGGGGCGATCATGGCGTTGTAGGTCTTACCGGGTAAGTGCGGACGGTAGTTGGCAGCGACTTGTTTGGTTGCCGCCTCCGCGAGTTGCGGCGCGCCGCTTACCAGTTCGGCAGGCGTCCACACCTCTGCAGGCGTACCGCCCCAGCTGGAATTGATCAACGCCACGGGAACGCCCAGCTTCTTACGCAATTCTTTGCCAAAGTAGTACCCCACAGCGCTGAAAGGCTTCAGGGTATTGGAATCACAGGAAGTCCATTTACCAGGCACGTTATCCTGGGGTAGTCGGAAGTGATCTTAGGCACCTGGAAGAAGCGCAACTGATCATCCGCACAGCCAGGCAGCTCTGCTTTAATATCAGGCAGGCCGTGGTTACCGCTCCATTCCATGTTAGACTGGCCGCTGCACACCCATACCTCACCGATAAGGATGTTCTTCAGCTCGATGGTATTCCAGCCACGCAGGAGATGTTGTAGGGACCGCCGGCTTCGGGGTCTTGATCTTCACGCTCCAAACAGAATTGCCGGTAGCCACCGCTGAATCGGGCGTGGATTTCCGGAAGCCTGGATACGGATCTTCTCCCCGGGAGAGGCCCATCCCCAAAGGATAGCGGAATCATTGCGCTGGAGTACCATATTATCAGATAGTACATCCGGCAGCCGGATCTGGGCGCTGGCAACAACGTGGAAACCGGCCAGTACGGTCATCATAAAATAGCGAAGCATAAATAGACAAGGTTTGATCCTGTTAAAATAATAAAACCCTGCTATTTATGCTTTTCTATTCCGCGGGCGGTTACAAGCCGTGGGGATAATAAGTGTTTTCTACTGTCCCGTCTTTATACAGTCTCAACATGGCGTAGCCCGGAGGAGTTTCCTGGTAGAAATACGGGCCGGCGGATTTCTCGTTCCCCTTTCCCCACCAGAAGCCGCTCATGGCGCCGTTGCATGCGTAGGTGATTCCATTGTAAAGCGTATTGTCAGACAGGTGGTTATGGCCACTGAGGCACAAACGCACGCGGTTGGTTCTAAAGAACAGATCCTTCAGCAGCTTGAAGTCGGAATGCCCGCCGCCTTCTATAAGCTGCGTGGTACCCAGGATGGGATAATGCGAGGTCATTACCGCGAACTCCCCTTCCGGGATAGCTTCCAGTTTGCTCTTGAGCCAGTTGAACTGCTCTTCGTCAAGCGTAATGCCTTTATTGTTGCCGTCCAGCATAAAGAAATGCCAGTTCTCCTTCTTGATGGTATAGTAACGGTTGGGCGTGCCCAGTCTTTTCACCACGTAGTTCTTACCGTACATTTCATCCTCTTTAGAGGGGGCTTTCCACCACATGTCGTGGTTGCCGAGGCAGGAATGCATTTCATATTTGCTGATGGATTTGACGCATTCGTCCCACAGCGCCCATTGGCTCGTAACCTGGTCGCGGACCACGTTGTCATATGAAGCGTCATGGATGGAGTCGCCCGTATTGAGAAAGAAATCGGGTTTATGTTGATCCACGATATTGCCCAGCACTTTCTTAAATCGGGCAGGAGCATCGTCGCCTTCGCGGATGTGCACATCGGTGATGTGCGCCACGGTGAGGACGGGCTTACCTTTCTTTGCCGCCTTATCTTTAGCGTCGCCGTCTCCGGGGAGGAGATTGCCAGTCAGGGAGCCGCCAGCCAGCAGTCCTATGCTGGATAAAAAGTCTTGTCTGTTCATAGTCCGGGTTTGATACAAATATACATTTGTTTAGCCCGAATAAACAATAAGCAAACGTTACCAAATTGATAATTTAGGGACGGGCGGTAATTTTTTACTGGAACCGCAGGAATGAGGGCGCTTTCAGGCCATAGATATCGAAGCGGAAATCCACGATGGTCGTGATTTCGAAGAAGAGGTTCCCTACGCCCGGGGTTTTGCGGGGATAGTAGGCAGCGCTCAGCTGCAGGGTGTTGAGCGAGAGGTTTTCGTTCTTGACGCGTACGGCCAGGCCCAGCCCGGTATAGATCGGGTTTTTCAACAGGTAATGGTTTTGGTAAGACACCTGACCGGCCTCCAGGGTACCTACGAAATTGAATTTGAATCCATATACTTTCCAGGGACTGTACAACACGCTTTCAGAGCGTGCCAGCAGGCGGTGGTAGCCGTTGATCTTCGTTCTCCGCCATCCCCAGAACCCGTACCCGAAGTCTCGGTTAAGGCTGAGCGGGCGGTAAAAGAAGTTATTCGGGCTGCCAAGATAATCGAGATAGATAAACTCACGCCAGAACCACTTGCGTTTCTTTCCCATATCCATGAGCCGGCTATAGTAGCTCACATTGGAATGGATGACGAGGTCTTCCGAAGTGCTGCCCTGCCAGAAGCCGCCTACGCCTACGTTCACGCTAAGCAACCCGTTGTGCAGGGTTGGCCAGTATTTTTGTCCTTCGATGCCGGTATACAACCTTCGCCGGTCGTCCCAGTTCTCCCGGCCAACAGACAATGCGGCGGAGTATCCATAAGGAATATCCTCCGTTCGTCCGAAACCGAAGAAGCGCTGGCTTTTGAAGAAGTCCTGTTTGAAGACGGCCAGCTGGCCCAGGTAATAATGGCGGTCGTTGTAGAGGGGTCGTTGACATACTTTTCCTGTGACGGCCGTTTATCGAAGGCGATATTGGAATACCGGAAGAGCAGGGCTACGTTGGGTTTATTATCGAAATGGCCATCGGAGCCGTACCGGTTACGGAAGTTCCAGCCAGACCAGACATCGACCAGTTTATATGCATAATCCCGCCAGATGGAATCTGGTTCTCCCCAGACCCGGATACTGAAGTTCCTGGCGAGGACAGACCGCCTGTGATCTTGGCGGAGCTACGGTATAGAGGGCGTTCCATGCGGATGTAATACGAGCCTTCGTACACGCCTGTGTCCAGCTGGGAGTTGGTGTTGAGGTGCGTATATCCGACAGTTACGTCTACGAAGCTGCCCAGCAGGTTATATTTCGTGTAGCGGGCTTCGGTGCCCCAGGGCCGGGAGTAGCTGCTCTTCCACCGGAAACCGAACTGAACGCCCTGAGCGGCGCCGAAGAGATTATCGTTGGAGATTTTAGCCCCTACGCCGCTGGGCGCCAGCTCACGCAGATCGAAGCTGTATTCGAACACGTCTTTGGTGATCACGAGTACGTCTACCGTATCCTGGCTGGCGGTTTCGAGGGTGATGATGCGGGCATCCTGGATGAAGGGGCGGTTACGCAGGTAACGTTCGTTTTCCGCGAAGGCGTATGCGTTAACGGTATCGTTTGGCCGGAAAAACAGCATCTGCCGTATGACCCACTCCTGCGAGTCGAAGTGGAGCTTGTTGGCCAGGTGAATCAGCTTCATGCTGGTGGTGAAGGCGGTGTCATTGATGTTACGGGGCCGAACACTTTCACCTTTCGGAAATGGATACGGCGAACCGTTCTGCCGTTATGGGGCAGAAATCCCTGCTCAGACCTGGTCATCCGGCCATCGTCCGCCACCGGCGGAGGATCGTTGTGCCGGGAAATGTCTTTAAGACGGAATCCCGGAAACGGCGGTTCATCATCGAATCCACATACTTAGTGAAACTTGAGAACCAGCGTTTCTTATGCGCGGCCGGGATCGTATCCGGTGTTTGCGCATTGGCACCCAACGGACAGCAACATATCAACAGGTAACAGCTAAGGACAGCTAACAGGCTTATTTTACCCAACCGCTTCAAATAGTTCAATTGTTCTGTAACAACAATACAAATTTTTAACCAATATGTATGGCGGCGCAAAAAAGGAAGGGCACCGATCCGTTCAGTACCCTTCCTTATAAGAAAGTATATGATTGAATATCAATATTGTACCGTCACGGTTCTTCCGCCTCTGCCTGCCTGATCGAACACCCGGAAACGCATGGTCCCCTTTGCATCAACAGGCCCGCTCCAGGCGGGGCTTTTAGCGGAGGGTTCCTTTCCGTCGGTAGTATAACGAACGATCAGTCCGGGAAGTTGTACGTTGGTCAAAACTTTTCCGTTCTCGTTTTTAACACCGGCGGTGGGGATACGGTAGTTGTACCCTCCGTTCAGCGTAGCGAGGCGTGGCAGCTCCCGCTGGCCCACCACATTGGCGAAATTGTTCCACGCTTCGTTGTATTGGTTCAGGTCTTTGGTCCAGGAAGGGTCGGGCGCCCAGGCGCGTTCCGCCATGCCGAGGAGTTTTGGCAGCACCATATACTCCACCCGCTCGTCCGTCTTCACGGTTTCGCTCCAGAGTGCGGACTGGATGCCCACGATGTTGGAGGCGCCATATTCCGTGAGGCGGTCTTTACCTAAGAAAGTAGAGGCAGGAAGCGGATTGCCCGCATCGTCTTCTTTGGCGTTCTTATACAGGTCCAGGGAATGAAGTAGAAGGGTTTATCCACATCCACATACCCGCCCCAGTAGAAACCGGGTTCGTCGTAGTCGCGGAGGTAAGCCATATCGAAGTAGTAATTCGCCACGCCGGACAATACCACTTTATAGCCGCCGTTTGCCAGCCTGTAGCTGAGATCTTCCATCCCGCCGCCCATTACGTTATTCCAGACATCCAGCTGGAAGTTGCGGTTACCGAATACGGGGTTCACGATCATGATGTCCTGCCCGTCGCGGCGGGTACGGCGCATACCGGCTTCTTCCCAGCCGTAGAGCTGCATACCCTGTTTATTCACGATCTGGGCTACTTTATCATAGAAATAGATCCAGAGGTCGTCTACATGGTTCAGTTCCCCGCTTTCGGCCAGCAGTTTCTGGCAGGCAGGGATTTCTCCCATACGCCGCCGGGCGTTTCGTCGCCGCCCATGTGGATGATATCGAGGGGAGCGCCGGCTTCGCGGTGCATTGCCGCCAGTTCGGACGTTACTTTCTCAATGAATTTGTAGGTGGAGGGAAGAGCGGGGTTCATCACGTTATCTTTCCATTCCTGCACGGAACGGTATACGCTTTTGTCTTCCGGATCGCTCAGGCGGTATTCATTGGCGTTAAGGTCGCCGGCCTTGGTAAGCTTCGCCGCCCTTGCGTCCATGGCTTTGATAGCGGCCCTGCCATGACCGGGCATTTCCAGCTCGGGGATCACTTTGATATGCCGGGCTTTCGCGTAGCGGAGGATCTCGATGTAATCAGCGCGCGTATACCAGCCGGAGCCGGCGGCATTGTTTACATCCGGACCGGAACCATATGCCGGCTGAATGCAGTCCATTTCATCGAGGGTGTGCCCGCGGCGGCCGCCTACCTGCGTCAGCTCAGGAGCCCCGCGATCTCCACGCGCCAGCCTTCATCGTCTGACATATGGAGGTGGAGGGTGTTCACTTTGTATACCGACATCACGTCCAGCATACGAAGCACCAGCGCCTTGGAGTGGAAGTTGCGGGCCACGTCCAGGCTGAACGAGCGGAAGCCGAAGCGTGGCTCGTCGTTCACCTGTACCGCCGCGATCGGAGCCGGGCCTTTCGCCGTCAGGGGCAGCAGCTGGCGAAGGGATTGGATGCCATAGTAGATGCCCGCATTCGTTCCGGCGAAGATGCGCACGCCTTCTTTATCCGTTTCGAGGCGATAGGCTTCTTTCCCTTTGATGGAAGCGTCTTTCACGAGGCGCACCGTGGCTGTTCCGGTGGTACCCTGGGCCGTGAGGACCGGTTTCCCGAAGATGCCGCCCAGCATGAGCGCCAGGTAATCGGCCTCTGCACGGAACACTGGTTCATAAGCTATCCCGCCTTTCGGATCGAAGATTACGGTAGCGCCGGCGTCCGCGATAGACGCGGGCGTGGGGAATATTTTGGGCAGCTCCGATGCCGGGAGCGTTTTGATGGCTTCGTTGCGGCGATATACGTCTTCAGCAGTGGTCTGCACTTTCTGATCGTTGGCCGTGCGGCGGAGTTGCTTATCCTGCGTAGAGGGCGCCACTACAAAGTCTGCAATGGCATGGCCTTTCCCGGATCTCCGTCCCACACGATGTAGGGGCCGGAGGGCGCATCCGTGAAATGCGTCACCCAGGCGACAGAAAAGATATTCAGCTTGAGGGAGTCGCCGGGCTTCAGTCCTGCGAATCCTGCGGTGGGCTTAAAGCGGAAAAGGTCGCCGTTGATATGCGCCGATTCGATGCCGGGCGCAACCTCGCCAGACTTCACCATGCGGATGAAGTTGTAATAGATCGCCCAGCCGGTGGCAGGCAATGCTTGCTTGGTGCGGTTAATGAGCGTGAAAGTAGACAAGGTCTGCGCCTTGCCCTGGTAGCCGTTTTCCACGACTTCCCAGCGGAGCTGCAGCCCTTTACGGGAATGGCAGGCTGCTGAGCCATGGCGCAGCAACATAAAAGAAGGCATAAAATTGTTAGTCTGTAACGCATATGATCGGGATTTCCTGCGGTGGCGATGATGGATCACCGCGCGGTGGTCTTGGTAAATCAGAAACTCTTATTGATGGCATCCAGTAAATATCCATTCGGATCGCTGGAATATTCCCAGAACATCACGCCGCCGAGATCGTGCTTTTTCACGTAGCGGCATTTTTCCTTCACAGACCGCTCATCGTCGAACGAGATGAAGACGTGCTGCCCGGGGTGCCAAAGATAAGGCGCTTTGGCTTGTTTATCCCAGTGCTGCTCAAATCCTTTGGCGGGAAGGCTGTCTTTAATATACGAATACCCTCCGCCCCGGTACCCGCCCGTAGCAGGACGGTTCAGTCCGCGCGCAGTATCGCTGGCTACCTTCCAGCCGCGCCCGTAAAACGCGATGCCCATAACGATCTTCTCCGCCGGCACCCCTGTCTGCAGGAAGAGCCCTACGGAACGATGGGCTGAGCTTTCATCCGGGTTAGCAGTGGAACCGTAAAGGTTGGTATGGTGGCCGGAGATGCCGTTGGGATTGGTTTTATAATCGTACGACATGATATTCACATAGTCCAGGTACTTCGCGGCTTCCGCCATTTCCGTATGCTCCACGAAGCTGCGGCTGCCGCCAACCGCGGTAGTAAGCAGGTATTTACCGCCGGTTTCCTTTTCCAGGGAATCGAGCGAAGCGCGGATGGCCTGGAACATGAGGGTGTAGTTCTGCTTGTCTTCGGGGCGATAGATATTGCCTTCCTCACCGGGGATCCCGGATATTCCCAGTCGATATCAACGCCATCCAGCTTGTATTTGCGGATGATATCAACAGACGTATGGGCGAACAGTTTCCGGCCGGCATCGGTGAGCACGGCGTCGGAGAAATTCTCGCTCCAGGCCCAGCCGCCGATCGAGATCAGAATCTTCAGACCGGGGTTGCGGGATTTGAGGGCATTGAGCTTCCGGAAATTCACGGTGTCGGTTGCGAGGTTGGTCAGCCAGGCCTGCCCTTTCTGTACGTCCACGAAGGCGTAGTTGATATGGGTGAGCTTTTCGACCATAATGGATTCCGGGTCCGTGATAAGACCACGGAAGCCGCCTACATAAGCGATCACTACGGGCTTTGGTTTGGCTGGGCGGGCGGCAGACAGTGCAGCGGCTGCGCCGGCAATAACGAGGAGCGCCGGGATGGCGGCGCGTAAAGGTTTGGACAATAGACGCATGTTTAAAAATAGTATATTTACGTTCTAAATTCAACCCTGTGAAATACATCTGCTCCCTGCTTGCACTGAGCATCGCGGCAGCCGCCTGTAACGCCGGCGGCAATACGGTACACACCGATTCAGGCGCTATTCAGAAAACAGAATCCTCCCGCCTGGCACTCAGCCCTATTGGTGTCTACACCGGCGACTTCGGCGGGAGCTCCATCTACATCAGCATCAACTTCGCCCGCGGCAGGAACATCGCGGGATATAATACCCACAAAGGCCTGCGCCGCAATCTCCATGGCGAAATGCTCCCCGATGGCAGCGGCTGGAAACTCCGGCTGGAAGAGCCCGGAGATCACCCATACGATGGCGTGTTCGACATCCGCCTTGCTGAAGACATGCAGACGATGAAAGGCTCCTGGCTCCCCTGCAGAAAGACTCCGCATCCCCTAAGAAATTCACCCTTAAAAGGATTGGCGACGATCAGGGCGAGGTCTACATGGCAAACGACTCCGCCAATATATCGTTCCTTATAGACGGATCATGCAAGCTGGAGTACTATCCGACAGACAGCATTTCTTCCGGCCAACTGGAAATCCTCCGCGGCACATGGGCACGGCAGAAAGATACCTTCCAGGTCAATTGGTTGAAAAATGACCATCAGGAAAACGTACCGGCCGGTTCGTCATGTTTTCCTCTCCGAATGAAGACGCATATGACCAGGATAGTTTAACCGGCGAGGGCTTCACATTCTACTTTATGCCATGAGGATAATCCTCCGTATAGGCGCCGTCGCGGCCATCCTGTATGCCTCCTGGCTGATGGTGCTGCTGAGCCTTCCGTATGTTTCCTTTGAGCCTTATGTAGATTTCCTCTTCACTAAGCAGCTGGTGTATAAGATACATCACTGGCGCTGGAGTTTCTATATCCATGTATTCGTGAGCACGGCAGTGCTCGTGGCGGACTGTTCCAGTTCAGCCGGTATTTGCTGCAACGATATCCGAAAGTTCACCGGAGCGCGGGGTATGTATACGCGGTCACGGTGCTTGCACTCAGCGGGCCGAGCGGGTTGGTTATGGGGTATTACGCGAACGGGGAACCTGGGCGAGGATCAGCTTTGTTTTATTAGGGTTATTGTGGATGGGCGCCACCGCTGCGGCCATGTACTACATCTTCAAAAAGACTGGAAGCGGCATGCCGACATGATGACGCGCAGTTACGCGCTCACATTGTCTGCGGTGACGCTCCGCTTTTATATCTACCTGATCGCATTATTCCAACTGGAGATACCGCCACGGGCGGCATACATCTGGGTTGCCTGGCTGAGCTGGACTTTGAACCTTATGCTGGCGGAGTATCTCATCCGCCGGCGGTTATTTACTTTATGGCGAGGGGAGCGGAGCGCGGTGTAATGCGGCCTTCCGGTGTGATGGAGAAATACTCCACGCTTACCTCGTTCATCTCTTCCATTTTGTTATCGGTATAGCCTTCTTTAGCGGGATCCTTCTCATATCGCACTGCAAAGTTTTTCACTTCCACATCACCGTTCTCCGTGATCTTACCCACGCGGAAAGGCTCGTCCAGGATGCGGTGGCCGCCGACGATGAGCTTGTCCAGCAGTTTGCCGTTGGGATCGAAGCTGACGAGATAGTAGCATAGAGAGCGTCTTCATCCATCAGGACTTCTTTCACGGCATAGGTGAGCACCGTGAATGCGGGCGTTGCCTGTACGCTGCCAACGTAGTAATATTCACTACCTACGTCGCGGAGAATTTGGCGTTGCGCATTTCAGAGATGAACTTCTCGAAATCGTAGGTTACGTCTTCGAATATCTTGTCTTCACTGTACTTCACATCAAACACGACGGGCAGCTCCAGGGGACGGAACCCACGGGAAAAGAGTTTCCACAGTAGCCGGTCGGGATCGCTGGCGCCGGAAAGGGCTGTTGTTACTTCATTATCGAAGCGCCAGCGCATAGCGCGCAGGCTGGCGAGGTCCTTATCCTTGTAGATCTGATCCGTATTGGTATAACCGAACTCGATGGCAGATACCAGGTAATGGAAAGCGCTGTCTTCCTCATTGTGCTTGGCATATACGCAGGCAGTATTATAGAGCAGTTTGGACAATGGTTTATAACCGAGCATATCGGCGATATGATAGGCCTGTAATGCTTGCCTGGTACTCAGATCCGATTGGAGCGTCTTTCCGCCGTTGCCCAGATCGCAGAGCGCGTTGCCATATTCGAAATAAGCCGCCGGGCGGGGGCCTTCAGTACAGACTGGCGAAACAGCGGCAATGCGGCAGCGGGATTCTTTTCATTCCGGTACTTATCTATGGCCTGACGGAACAGGCGGTCGGCCTCGTTCTCCGGGAGGTCTTTGCGTGCGGCGAATCGGGCTACGCTGTCAGCGTCGAGGTGGTAAGATTCTGTAAGCGTATAGGCGCCTTCGGCAGTAGTGCCGGGCTTGTTGCCTTGCTGGCAGGCAGCGGCTGCAAAGAGGATCGTGATCAGGGGAGGTAGCGCATAGGGATGAATTTCCGGGCCAAATATACAGCTATTCCGGAGAAATCGGATTCCCCGTGCGGGCGCGGAGCGCCTGCGCGGGGAAACGGGTTAACGAAAAACAGATTACTGATTCAGTTTGAAACGAATGGGCAGATTGAACCATACGGCTACATTGCGCCCGTTCTGACGGCCAGGTTTCCATTTGGGCATTTTCTTGATCACGCGGATAGCTTCTTCTTCACAACCACCACCCAGCTTGTTGGCGCCGGTAATTTCCACGTTGCTGATGGAGCCGTCGGCACTCACTACGAATTTTGCGAACACGGTGCCTTCGATGCCGTTCTCAGCTGCCATGGCAGGATAGCGCATTTTATCGCCCAGCCATCTGGTGAGGGCGTCCGGGCCGCCGGGGAACTCTGGGTTGATCTCCACGAAGCTGAGGGGCCTTCTTCTTTCTCTACCTTTGGCGGCTCTACTACCGTTCCATGGCCAGTACCTTCAAAAGGATTTTCGAAGTCGCCAGGTTCACCGGCTACCGTTTGTGTTCCGATCGCCACTTCTTGCTTCAGCTCATCCATGGTTTTCATTTCATCTTCCGGATTGACTTTATCATCATCTACAATATCTGGCGTAACATGCTGCACGGAAGCAACTTGTGCAGGCGGCTCGATGTTTTGAACAGGGGCGGAGGAGTGACAGTTTCTTCAGGTGGAATTTCTACCGTCGTCAATTTAATAGAATCGATAACTGGTTTCAAATTCACTACGCTGGCCTTCGTATTGGTTGACCAGACATAGCCGCCTACGCAGAGGAGGACCAGCCCCGCCATACCTACCACGGAGTTGCGGACGCGGCGGTCGTATTTGCGGCGGAGGTCGTAAGCGCCGTAATCTTTGTTACGGGAATTGAAAAGAATGTCGAGGAAGTCGGGTTTAGGCATTTGGGAGGTATTCATGGCGATTGTGTTTAACAGGAAGATGCCGGCTTTAATATTTTCCATAAACCCCTCCCCGCTCCGATTTAACACGTTGAACCTTTTTACGTTACGATTGTTTTACAAAAGTAACCGCTATTGTTAAACGGATACAAACCCTGTATGAGTAGCTGTTTCCCGAACATAATAAGGCGGATGGTCTGCTTGACCGCTGTGCTGACATCTGTTGCCGGAGGCGCCTCCGCCCAGCAGAACCCTATCGGCACAGGGCCCGTCCTGACGCTCGAAGAATGCATCCGGTACGCCCTCCGCAACGAGAATAACGTTGTCAACGCCAGGCTTTCGCGGCAGATGTCCACCGAAAAGATCCGCGAAACCCGCGGCCTGTTATTGCCCCACGCTACCGTCACGGGCAATTTCACCGACAACCTCAAACTCCAGACCTCTCTCATCCCTGACTTCACAGGAGACCCCAATAATAAGATACCCGTGCAGTTCGGCACCAAGTACTCCTCCGCGGTCACCGGCGAAGTAACCCAGGCCCTCATCAACAGCAATTACTTCCTCGGCCTCAAAGCGGCAAAGGTATACGACGAAATGTCTGTCCGCAGCTATGAGCGCACCGCTATCGAAACCCGGGTGCAAGTCAGTGTCGCATATTTCGATGTGCTCGTCAGCCAGGAAAGCATCCGCCTGGTGGAATCGAATCTCGCACAGTTCGGCAAAACCCTCAAGGATACACGCGCCCGTTATGAAGAAGGCGTGTCTGAACGGATAGACGTAGACCGTATTCAAACCTCTTACAATAATGTCGAGAATAATCACGTCAACCTCAAACGGCAGCTCGACTATACGCTCGATGTCCTGAAATTCCGGATGGGCATGCCGATAGATTCTCCATTATCTATCAAGGACGATGTACGCAGCTTCACGGACGACATGCCCGACAGCCTTAACTACCGCTTCCTGGACCGCCCGGAATACGCCATGCAGCGCGTACAGGTAGAACTGGACCGGCTCAACCTCAAAAGCAAAAAGCTGGAGATCATCCCAACCCTCAACGCATTCGTCAATTACGGCTTTAACTGGTTTACAGAAGATTTCGGGGACCTCTATAAAAAGGGATTCGGTACTTCCGCCCTCGGCGTACGCCTCACCTGCCCATCTTCACCGGCACGGAAAGGATACACGCCGCCCGCCAGCTGGCCCTTACACTGGAACAAACCCAGAACAACCTCAACTATCTGGCCCAGCAGATCCAACTGGAAGTGCGCGACGGATGGACGCTCTACCGCAACAACCTCAACTCTCTCAACACCCAGAAAAAGAACATCGAGCTCACCCAGGGCGTTTACGACCGGGTGGTACTGAAGTATGAAGAAGGCGTGGCCACCAGCCTCGATGTACTGTCTGCAGATACCGAACTGAAACAAGCGCAAAACGACTACATCACTGCACTGATCAATACCCTCATAAGTAAAGTGAGACTGGAACAGGCGATGGGCAAAATAAAAGCGGAATAAACTCATTGTTATGCAAGCTTACCGGAATCTTTATATCATGCTGATCCCCGTACTGGCGGCTGCCTGCAAGGGCAAACAGGCCCAGCAGCAAATGGCGCCGGGCGCCATGAAAGTCCCCGTATCGGTCTTCGAGGTGAAGGCTGCCAGCTATACCGTCACCGAAAACTTCCCCGCCGCGCTCACGGGTAACAATAACGTCGATATAAAGTCTGACGTGACAGGATTCCTGGAAAAGATATACGCTAAAGACGGCAGCATCGTCACAAAGGGACAGGCGCTATATGAAGTGGATAAGAGCCGCAGCCAGGCCGCCTATGACGAGGCCAATGCGGCTGTCATCCAGGCGGAGGCCGACCTGGCCCTCAAAAACGCGACCTCGAACGCTATACCAATCTCCTGAAGCAGGACGCTATTTCCAGGCAAACGGTTGACCAGGCCACCACTGCCGTAAAGACCTCCGAAGCCATGGTGGCACAGGCCCGCGCTACCCGTAGCCGCACTGGTACAGACATCAGCCACTCCGTGCTTCGGGCGCCCATATCCGGCAAGATCGGCATCGCGCAGCTGCGCATCGGCGACCTCGTTACAGCAGGCTCTACCATTGTGAATACGCTCGTGAACGAAGACCCCATCTTCGCCGACATCGATATCCCTCAAACCCGCTACGGCGAATTCCGTAAAGAACTCACCGATGGCAGCGGACAGTTCTTCCTCACCTTTCCGGGCGGAGACCAGTATTCAGAACCAGGCAAGATACTGCTGGTCAACAATGCGGTAGACCCCAGGACCGGAACCATCCGCGTGCGGCTCACCTTCCCCAATAAAAACGGCCAGCTCAAATCCGGTATGACCGCCTCCCTGCAAATGCAGGTCAAGACCAGTGACCAGCAGGTGGCCATCCCCGCGAAATCCATCATCGAACTGTTGAGCGAAGTAAAAGTATACGCCCTCGGCCCTGGTAATGTAGTAGAGGCGAAACCCGTGCAGAAAGGCGCGCTGCTCGACAGCCTGCAGATCATCAGCAGCGGGCTCAAACCCGGCGATAAAGTGATCACGGACGGCTTGCAGAAGATCCGTCCGGGCGATACCGTCATCGTTAAATAAAAGGCACCATGATTGCGAAAACGTTCATAGAAAGGAAGAATACAACGATCGTGATTGCCATTATCCTGGTGATCGTAGGCCTGATCTGCATGGTCAACCTCCCGGTGGCCCAGCTGCCGGATATCGCGCCGCCTACCGTGTCTGTCAGCGCCAGCTACATCGGCGCCAACTCCACCACCGTGGAAGAGACCGTAACGACGCCTATCGAGAACCAGGTGAACGGTACCCCCGCGCCATGTACCTACAGTCTGCCAGTGCGAACGACGGCTCCATGAGCATCACCGTCACCTTCGAGATCGGCACCGACCCGGACATTTCCACCCTCGACGTGCAAAACCGCGTGAGCATCGCCTCCCCAGCGTGCCCGACGATGTTCGCCGCGTGGGTATCACCACCAAGAAACGCTCTAACGACATGCTCATGGTAGTGGCCCTCCTCTCCCCTAACGGCACCCACACCAAAGCATTTCTCGACAACTACCTCAACATCTACCTGAAACCGGAAATCTCCCGCGTTAATGGCGTGGGCGACGTGCAGGCCTTCTCCAACGATTACTCCATGCGCATCTGGCTGGATCCTCAGAAGATGGCGAACCTGGGCTTACCCCGGCCATCGTGGCCGCAGCCATCGCGGAACAGAATACCCAGGCGCCCGCGGGCATCATCGGTGCGCCGCCCGCCAATAAAGACCAGGCATTTGAATACAGTGTGAAAGTACGCGGCCGCCTGCTGACGGCCGAGGAGTTCGGAGACATCATCGTGTCGTCTAATCCCAATACGGGATCGCTGGTACGCCTGTCGGATATTTCCCGGCAGGAACTTGGATCCTTCAGCTATGCGGTAGACGTAAAGGCAGATGGTAAAACCGGTACAGGTATGGGGATCTACCTCACCCCGGCGCCAACGCCCTCGACGTGGCCGATCGCGTGGAGGCGCGTCTGAAAGAGCTTGAAAAGACCTTCCCTACAGACATCAGCTGGATGGTACCGTTCGAAACGGTTTCCTTCGTACGCATATCCATCAGCGAAGTGATCCAGACCTTCCTGGAAGCGCTGGCGCTGGTGGTGATCGTGGTGTACATATTCCTGCAAAGCTGGCGCGCCACGCTCATCCCCATCCTCGTTATCCCCGTGTCGCTCATCGGAACGTTCATCTTCTTCCAGCTACTGGGCTTTTCCATCAATACGCTGACGCTGTTCGGATTCGTACTGGCGATCGGGATCGTGGTGGACGATGCCATTGTGGTGGTGGAGGCGGTCCAGCATCATATAGACGCCAATGGCATGTCGCCCAGGGATGCTACTTTCAAGGCTATGGAGGAAGTGTCTGCCCCGGTAATCGCCATCGGTCTTATCCTTGCGGCGGTATTCGTTCCCGTGGCATTCATCCCCGGTGTGAGCGGGAAATTGTACCAGCAGTTCGCACTGACGATCGCCTTCTCCGTGATCCTGTCCGCCTTCCTGGCCCTCAGCCTGACACCGGCGTTGTGCTCTGTGATGATGCGGCCTTCCAATCTGAATGCCGAATCAAAAGGACTGGGCAAGCTGCACTACAAATTCAACACCTGGTTCGAGAAATTTACCGCCAGGTACACATGGCGTTCGCCGGGCGATCAAGCAGACCGCCCTCGTATTGATACTGATGGGCATCCTGTTCGGTGCGGCATTCCTGTTGTTCAAACGCGTGCCGTCTACCTTCGTGCCCCAGGAAGACATGGGCGCCATGTTCCTGGCGCTCGACCTGCCGGACGCATCTTCTTCCATGCGGACGCGCGAACTGGCCGAGCGCGTAAACCGGATCCTGGAAGAGGACCCCGCCATCCAGCACTACATGGCGGTGACGGGCATTAACTTCATCGGGGCGGCGCAGTAAAACCCAGTTCCGCTACATGGTTCGTGAACTTAAAACCCTGGGATGAGCGATATGCGGACGGGCAGAGCATGAATGTCGTGATCGGAAGGATACAAGGCAAGCTGTCCCAGATCACGGAAGCCACGGCGCTGGCTATTCCGGCGCCTACGCTGCGGGGCTCGGCACATCCTCCGGGTTCTCGTATGTATTAGAGCAACGCTCCGGAGACGACATCACTGAATTTGCGCGGGTACTGCAAAACGTGCTCATCGCGGCGAATAAGAAACCAGAGATCCAGATGGCTTACGCCTTCTTCAGCGCCTCCACGCCAGAATACGATGTGGAAGTGGACCGCGACCGGTGTAAGCAAATGGGCGTAGCGATCAACGATGTATTCAGCGCTTTGCAGACTTTCCTCGGCGGGATGTACGTAAATGACTTCACGCGTTTCGGCAGAAGTTTCCGCGTGGTGCTTCAGGCGGATACTACCTATCGCAAAAACATCAGCCAGCTGCAATACTATTACGTCCGGAATTCCGCCGGCACGATGGTTCCGCTGAGCACGCTGATCAAATATAAAATGGGCGCCGGCGCTCCGGTAATCAATCACTTCAACCTTTACCGCTCCGCGGAAATCAGTGGAACGAGCAAACCGGGCTATTCTTCCGGAGATGCCATCAGGGCCATGGAAGAAGTGTCTGCCGAAGTGCTGCCCTCCAATTTCGGATATGACTGGTCAAACATATCGCGCCAGGAAATCGAAGCGGGCAACAAGAGTTTTCTCATCTTCATGTTGTCCATCCTCTTCGTCTTCCTGCTATTGACTGCCTTATATGAAAGTTGGTCTGTCCCATTCTCTGTACTTTTGGCCGTCCCTGTAGCCTTGTTTGGAAGCATTCTGGCACTTTGGCTAACAGGACAAGCCAATAGCGTGTATTCCCAGATCGGGTTAATAACGCTGATTGGTTTGTCCGCCAAGAATGCTATCCTTATCGTGGAGTTCTGTAAAGAGCGGGTAGACAGAGGGATGCCCCTGCTGCAGGCCACACTGGAGGCGGTGAGCCTTCGCTTCAGGCCTATCCTTATGACGTCGTTCGCGTTTATCCTCGGCGTATTGCCGCTTGTATTCTCACAGGGAGCCGGCGCCGCATCTCGCGTAAACATCGGGTTTACGGTGGTGGGCGGCATGCTGGCAGCCACATTGCTGGGTATCTTTACCGTACCTGTTTTATACGTGCTGATCACCCGCGGCATATGGCAAGAAGAAGCTGGCGCAGTTGGAAGAGGAAGGAAAAAGCAACCCGGATAATCATACAGGTGGATTGCACTAATTCCGCTCTTCCGCATTATCGCGCTCCCACCCGGTATCCCGGATCATCATGTTGGTATAGGCGTCTGCCTGTATAAGCTTCTGTAATTCTTCAATTCTTTCTTTAGCGGCGTTAACGTATTGCTTATCGTCCCGGAATGCTGCGAGGCCTTTAAGGGATTTCTCGTCGAAGCGGCGGAACATCCTGGCCGCGCGTTGGGACTGATATTTACGACGGCCCAGCAACTTCAGCACATCTGTTCCCAGGCGTAGCGAGGTATCGATCGTTTCCCGGTAAATATTCAGCACCCCGGCATTCATCAGGTCGAACGCATCGGCGTTATCCACCGCACGCACCAGCATCTTCAAATGCGGGAAATGCTTCTTCACTGCTTCCACGACTTCCAGGTTCTTCTCCGGGGTTGCCATGGCGATTACGATAATTGCAGCCTGCTCCGCTCCGGCCGACTTCAGCAGGTCTGACCGCGAAGCATCACCGTAATGTACTTTGAGGCCCATGCGGCGCAGGAGATCTACGCGGTCGGAATCCAGGTCCAGCACCGTAGCAGGGACGCCGCTGGCGCGCAAAAATCGGCCTATAACGGTGCCGAAGTGATCGAACCCGGCAATGATCACTGCGTTGCGCTCGTCGATGCTGTCGGCTTCACGTTCTTCATTGTCAGATGTATTCCCAAAACGCGGCTGGATGAATTTCTCGAATGCCAGCATTACCAATGGCGTCAGCGCCATCGACATAGCCACCACCGCCATCATCAAATCCACCAACTGCTGCGGCAACAGTTTCGCTCCGGCGGAAAAGGAGAATAATACAAAAGCGAATTCACCTACCTGCGGGAGGGCGAAGGAGAAAAGCAGATTCTGGTCCCGGCTGAGGCGGAAAAGTTTTCCGAGGCCGAGCAGCACCAGGAACTTCAGGATCATGATCCCGATCACCAATCCGGCTACCAGCCAGGGCGAATGCTCGATCAGGTCGAAATTGATGGTAGCGCCCACACCGATAAAAAACAGTCCGAGCAACAGCCCCTTAAACGGCTCTATATCGCTTTCCAGTTCATGACGGTACTCACTGTTGGCCAGCAGCACGCCACCCAGGAAAGCTCCCAGGGCAGGGCTAAGCCCCACAAGCGTCATCAGCACGGCAATCCCCACTACCAACAGCAGGGCAGATGCGGTAAAGAGTTCCCGCAGGCGGGTACGCGCTACGATGTGCAGCACGGGCTTCACCACGTACCGCCCACCGATCACCAGGCCCAACACAGCACCCAACACGATCAGCGTCTTGGCCCAGGCCGGCTGATGTTCGATCAGCGATCCTGTTTCCTCCGCCGTTACCGTGGCGCCGGCGGGAGCCAGCAGCGGAAAGATCGCCAGCATAGGGATCACCGCGATATCCTGGAAGAGCAGTACCGAAAATGCGCTCTGCCCTGCGGCCGAGCCCATCTGCCCTTTCTCGGTCAATATTTGCAATACAATGGCGGTAGACGACAAGGAAAGGATCATCCCTATCACCAGCGCCTCGTTCCAGGGCAATCCGCAGGCCAATGCCAGCCCCCGATCACCACGGCCGTCACCACTACCTGCAACCCGCCCAGCCCCAGGATCGGGGCCCGCAGCTTCCAGAGCAGCGACGGCTCCAGCTCCATCCCGATGAGGAACAACATCATCACCACCCCGAACTCCGCGAAATGCATGAGGTCCTGCCCGCTCTGGCCGATCAGCCCCAGTAATGCGGGGCCAATGATAATCCCGCCCAACAGGTATCCCAGCACGGAGCCAAGGTTCAGCTTTTTAGCCAGCGGTACAAAGACCACCATGGTAGCCAGGTACACGAGCGCCTGATAAAAAAACGATTCGTTCGACATATTGCGGATTTACGGAAGTTAACGGGAAGGAGACGGCAGCAGGCCGGGAAGACCCGTAAGGGCGTTCGCTTCGGCATGGCGCATCAGTTCTTTCAGATCGGTCGAGTTATTGGAAAGGCCCTGCAGCAATTGCACGTAACCATCGGCATACCGCGTCAGGTCTTCGTCTGCAATATGTGCCGAACCAGGAATGATGTATGGAGGCAGATAGTCCATATGGCACAGCACGGCCGACTGGCGATACGGCAGCAGGAAGTCGTACACCGCATGCCCGTGGTGCCCTTCCGGAGAATACGCCTGGGCATTGCCACCGGTGGAGATCACCTGCATAAGGAATTTCCCCTTCAGGGCGTTGCCGTCTTTCCCATATGCCCAGCCATGTTCCAGCACGAGGTCCATCCATTGTTTCAGTAAGGCCGGACCGCTATACCAATAAAAAGGATGCTGTAAAATAATGAGATCGTGTTGCTCAAGGATGGGTTGCTCCTGTTTGGGCAGCACGTCGAAATCGGGGTACTCTTCGTACAGATCGCGCAGCGTAATGCCGGGCAGCGTGTGCGCACGGCTTTCAGGAGCCGGGCATGCACGCGCGAGCGCTCGAATGCCGGATGGGCGAACAGGATTAATATTTTCAATCGGGTATAAATTAGAAATGTGCATTGAAGTTAAGATTTTATTCAACTCCAATGCACATTGCAGGTAGTAAGGTATCCTTATAGCTGGAGCGCGCCGGCGGCGGCTTCATCAACGAACCAGTGCAACTGGCCGTTCTCCGGGCGGATCAGCTGGGACGGGTATTTATCCGGATCTGGATCGCCATACAGCACGCTGTTCAGCGTCAGCGCCTTTCCTTCGCCCGTTGCCATGAACACCACGCAGGATGCCATGTTGGTAACGGGTGCGGTCAGGGTGATGCGGTACATGTCCTGCGCTTCGAGCCAGAAGGCTTTCGCCCAGGCTTTCTTCTCTTGCACGATCGGAAGCCCAGGGAAGAGCGACAGGGTATGCCCGTCGTCGCCCATGCCGAGGAGCACCAGGTCGAATGTATTTTCCTGTCCTTTGAAATATTGGTGCAGGATTTTCTCGTATTCCTTAGCCGACTCCTCAGGTTCGATATCCGTCCGCATCACGTGGATGTTTTCGGGAGGGCGCCTACTTTGTCGAGCAACACGTCGTATGCCATGCGGGCGTTGTTACGGGCATCTTCAAAGGTACGGCGCGCTCGTCGCCCCAGAAGAAATGCACGCGGTTCCATTCGATCATGTTCACGTATGGTTCTTTGGCGAGCAGGGCGTAGAGCGACTTGGGCGTGTTGCCGCCGGAGAGGACGAAAGTGAACCGTTCCTGCTTCAGCAGCGTTTCCTGGATGTACTGCGTCAGGAACGCGGCCAGGTTTTCGCTCAGTTGCTGGGTATTATTGGCGATGTGTAATTCCATGCTTTACTTTTTTTCCGGTGGCAGATTGATCCAGGCGTGGCCGTCGCGGGCGATGAGGGCGTCGGCGTCTTCGGGGCCCCAGGAATCCGGAACGTAGTTCGGGAAATCCACCGGGTGGCGGTCTCCCATGTTTCCAGGATGGGCATGATCACTTTCCAGGCAGATTCCACCTGGTCGGCGCGCATGAAGAGCGTGGCGTCTCCTCCATCACATCGAGCAGCAGGGTCTCGTACGCTTCGGGGTATGATCGTCGCTGTTGTCGTAGGTGAAAGTCATATTCACCGGGTCCAGGCTCATCGTTTGCCCCGGGCGTTTGGCCTGGAAGCGGATACGGATGTCCATCTCGGGCTGGATGCTGATCGTCAGCCTGTTGCTGCGCCAGGATTCCGCCGCTTCTGCCGGGAAGGCGAAGGTGGGCGCGTCCTTGAACTGGATGGTGATGTGCGTGGATTTCTGGTGCATCAGCTTTCCGGTGCGCACGTAGAACGGTACGCCCTGCCAGCGCCAGTTGTCGATAAAGAACTTAACGGCGGCATAAGTTTCGGTGGGCGATTGCGGGTTCACGCCTTTTTCTTCGCGGTAACCGGTCATCTCCTTGCCTTTCATCCAGCCGGCGCCATATTGTCCGCGAACGGCGTATTCATGCACGTCTTCCTTCCGGATGGGACGGATGGCGTTGAGCACGTCTACTTTTTTATTACGGATCTCGTTGGCGTCGAAGGACACGGGCGCTTCCATGGCTACCATGCACATGAGTTGCAGGATGTGGTTCTGCACCATGTCGCGGAGGGCGCCGGAATGCTCGTAATATCCGCCACGGCCTTCCAGTCCTACGCTTTCGGCGGCGGTGATCTGGATATGGTCGATGTAATGGCGGTTCCATACTGGCTCGAAGAGCGCATTGGCAAAGCGGAGCGCCAGGATGTTCTGTACGGTCTCCTTACCAGGTAGTGGTCGATACGGAAGATCTGCTCTTCGGCGAAGAGGCCGGTCAGCAGGTCGTTCAGTTCATGCGCGCTTTCGAGATCGTGGCCGAAAGGCTTCTCGATCACGATGCGGGTGGTATTCTTCTCTTTGCAGAGTTTGAGCGTACCGAGCTCCTGCGCGATAGACGGCACAAGCTGGGGCGCAACGGCGAGGTAGAAGATCACGTTGGGATGCACGCCCCATTCTTCTTCTTTCTTGCACACATAATCTGCAATCCGCTGGTACGATGCGATGTCGCCGGCATCTAGCTGGAGGTAATTCACATGCTGGAAGAAATCCTGGTAGTGGCTGTCGGATTCCGCTTTGCGGCGGGAAAACTTTTCCAGGCCTTCCTGCAGGTGGGTACGGTATTTATCATCGGAATACTCTGTACGGCCGATGCCCACGATCGCGAACTGATCCGGCATCCACTCATCGAGGAAGAGGTTGTACAGCGCGGGCGTCAGTTTCCGGTAGTTCAGGTCGCCGCTGCCGCCGAAGATGAAGAGGATGGAAGCAGGGGGCGTTTATGTTGTTGCATAAAAAAGTAAAATATTAATGGTGTTGCCAATTGGTGTGAAAACTGCCTGGCATGTCTATACGCTGATAAGTATGTGCGCCGAAGTAGTCGCGCTGTGCCTGCACCAGGTTGGTAGGCAGGGTTTCGCAACGGTAGGCATCGAAATAAGACAGCGCCGTCATGAATCCGGCCGCCGGCAGTCCCGCCTGTGCAGCCTGTACGATCACGGCGCGCATGTTATGTTCTTTTGATTTGACAATTTCAGCCACTGCTTTGTTCAAAAGCAGATTGGGAACTTCAGGAGCAGACCTGAGCGCTTCATAGAAAGTACCCAGCAGGGCAGAACGGATGATGCAGCCGCCGCGCCATACCTTTACAGCCTCAGGCAGGGGATCTGCATGTCGTGCACCTCGGAAGCGGTGTGCAGCATGCTCATACCCTGCGCATAACACATTATCGTAGCAAACTGCAGTGCATCCGCCACCTGGTCAATGAACAGCTTCGTTTCGGCAGACACGGGGATTTTCGGCTCGGCATACACCTTCGCCGCTTCCACCCTTTCTTCCTTATATGCGGATATGCTGCGCATGGATACGGCGGTATCGATGATGGTCACGGAACGGCAAGATCCATGGCCTCCTGGAGGTCCATTTGCCGGTACCTTTGGAGCCGGCCTTGTCGAGGATGACGTCGATGAGTCGCTGGCCCGATTTTTCGTCGGGCTGCAGGAAGATATCTGCAGTGATTTCCAGGAGGAAGGACTGCATTTCCCCGGCGTTCCATTCTTTATATACCTGGTGGAGCTGGTCGTTATTGAGGCCCGCCGCTTTAAGGAGGCGGTAGCTTTCGCTGATCAGCTGCATGATGGCGTATTCGATACCGTTGTGGACCATTTTCACGTACTGACCGGCCGCGCCCTTACCGAGGTAAGCCACGCAGGGCTCTCCGTTCACTTTGGCCGCGATAGCTTCGAACATGGGCTTTACGTGGTTGTAGGCCTCCTGGTCGCCGCCGGGCATGATGCTCGGACCGGTGCGCGCACCCTGCTCGCCGCCGGACACGCCCACGCCCATGAAATGAAATCCTGCTTCCTTCATACCGGCTACGCGGCGAAGGGTATCGGTGAAATGGGAGTTGCCGCCGTCGATGACGATATCGCCCGGCTCCAGCAGCGGGCGCAGGGATTCGAGCACATCGTCTACCGGTTTACCTGCCGGAACGAGCATCATGATCCTGCGGGGCGCTGCAGCTGCCCTACCATTTCTTCCAGCGATACCACCCCTTTTACGCGGGTGCCTGCGGTGGCGGAGGTCTCGAGGGCTTTGGCCTTCTCCGTGTCCTTGTCGAAGCCGATTACGGCAAATCCATGATCCGCCATGTTGAGCAACAGGTTGCGCCCCATTACCCCAGGCCGATCATGCCGAATTCATACAAGCTGTTTGACATATATTCAGTTATCAGTATTGAAGGGGCGAAATTAGCCTTTTGCCCCCATTAATTATTTGCGGAGTTGCAGGGTTAGGTCGCGGAGGGCTTCCAGCGCACGGTGCGCCAGCTCCTTCACCTTTTCATCCGTCAGGTTGCCCTGCTCATCGAATTTCGACGGCGCCTGGGCCACCAGCACCTCTGGCTTGGCGATCTGCTTCATGTCCAGGAACTGGAACACGGGCTTGAAAGCCAGCTGCATCCTCACGGTGCCCCACATGCCCGGGGTAGCGCCCATGAGGGCAACGGGCTTGTGCATCAGGGGCGCGTCGGTGCCGCGGCTGGCCCAGTCGATCGCGTTCTTCAATCCCCGGGATAGAGTAGTTATATTCCGGAGACACGATCAGGAACGCATCGGCCCTTGCCAGGGCTTCCCGCATGGCCACCACGGAAGGCGGCCGCTCCCCGTATCGAGGTCGGCATTATATAGCGGAACTTCATCAAATGTGACGATTTCGGAAGTCATCCCTGCCGGGAGATTGGCCAGGGCGGCGTGCAGCAGCGCCGTGTTGTAGGAGCCTTTCCGGAGACTGCCGGAAAGACCCGCAATATGTACGTTGGTACTCATGTGATTTGCAGTTCGAACATCAACCGCGGCAAAAATAGGTACAAAAAGGATCAGGAAAAGGGAAAAACGGCCGCAAGTATGGTACAAATCACGGAAACCGGCCACCAGACAAGCCAGCAGCCGGTTATTCAGGGTTGATGGATCAAAATTATAAAGTCACGTCGCCATCAATTGAATATCGTCCGAATACGACGAAAACGACGGAATAACTATAACAACTCCCGTGCCGCAGATTTTTTTATCTTGTACCCCGTTATGAAAAAGCGCTACTGACCTGCATCCTGGCCGCGGCCGCTACGGCTGTTTCGGCCCAGCAAAGAACCAAGGCCACCCTCAACCACCTGGCCCTCTATGTCCAGAACCTGGAAAAGGCCACGGTCTTTTACCGCGACCTCGTAGGACTCGATACCATTCCCGAGCCCTTCCACGACGGCAAGCACACCTGGTTCTCAGTAGGCCCCAAAAGCCACCTGCACCTCATAGCAGGCGCTACAGGGCCACATACGGGCGACCGGAACTCGCACGTCTGCTTCAGCGTGCCCTCTGTAGAAGGGTTCATCGATAGACTGAATAAAGCCGGCATCCCGTTCATCAACTGGGCCGGCGAAAAGGGAAGATCACTAAACGGGTAGACGGCGTGCAACAGATCTACCTCCAGGACCCCGACGGTTACTGGGTAGAAGTCAACGATGCAAAAGAGTAAAGTAGATTGCCCCTACTCTTTTACCAGTTTGAACCGGTGTGGTACCGGAGTGAGCAGGGCCGCCGGTATTACCGAAGCGCGCTCGAATTCAGCGCGGATTTCCGCTTCGCGGGGCTTATTCTTTTGATACGCGATGACGCGTTTGATATTCGTTGAGTCCAGCCCCGAAGCCCCGGGGTTGGCGGCAAAGGCTGCAAGGTCCTTGGAAAACGGTGCTCCACCAGTTTCATATCGCGCAGCAGCTTTTCAAGCTTCCACGCACCGGCCATATGTTTTTGGACCTGTAATGCCTGCTGGTATTGCGGCGTATTCGTTAATTCAGATAAGTTCAACCCTCTTTCCAGCGCCCCGAAAAGTACGTCCCGATCTTCACATCATCGATATACAGGGTATAGTTGCCCGGTTCTATATAATGCACGAACAACTGCTCGCGGCTAATATCATTCACCACCGGAGCGAGTTGCAGGGCTGGCAGCTGGTCTTCCCGGAGAGGGAACGGCAGGGCATTCTCAAGCATGGTGAAGCTGATTTCCTTTTGTCGCGCTTCAGGCCGGTAATCTTGCAGAATTTGCTTTTTGCCTGGCTGGATGCGGTTGTCCGGTCTATGACCATATACGACACGAACGGCTCAGATTTCATGGTTTTCAACCAATCCCATCCCATGAGCAGGTGGCCCGGTCCTGCGGGGTGCACGCGGTCCTTACTGACGATGGTTGCCGTAGAATCCGTTGTTTGCGCGAGCTTGTTCGCCTCCAGCATCATGGCCTGATAGTCTACGACAGGGAGGTTATACTTCTTACCGAGGCTTTTAATGAACACCCCGCATTCCGCCAACGCATCATTGACCCCCACCTGGTTGTTGGACGCCATTTTTGACGTCTGGTCATAGATGGAAGGCGTCTGGAGAATCACTTTCACTTTTGCCGCCAGCAGCAGCTGCACCAGGCTATCCACATTTGTTTTGTATGCGCTGATGGCTTCCTGCTGCTTTTCGCGGATGCCGGGCTCATCTTTCCTTTTGACGTCGTAAAGGGGACGGTTCACGTCATTCATTCCAATCATTACCACCACATGGGTGGGTTTATGAAGAAGAATGTCGTCGTTAAGGCGCCGGATCATGCCGGAAGCTACGTCCCCGCTGATACCGCCGTTAAAGAACTTCACATCCGTTTTCGGATAGCGGGTAGCATAGTACAAGGCTATATTATGCCAGTAATCGCCATTGTGGGTGATACTGTTGCCGGAAAAGACCACCCGGTCTCCAGATTTGAAGGTTTGGGCGGTTGCCGCATGGAATGCCAGCAGCAGGATAATCATCAAATGTGTGCGCATGGTCGGATCGTAAGGTTCTGCCGATAAATATACACAACCCGGCCTGAATTCTAACCTTGTTCATATTTCCGTCTAAATGCTACTCTTCCGCTACCAACGGGCATGGGAAATGCAGTTTTCCCGTAAAACAACCATAAGCCCATCCATTAAACAAGCCGTATATAAACCGGGAATAAGCCATATTTGAGCCGTATATAAGCCGCCCTATAAATTAGGGCGGCTTATATACGGCTTATATGCGGTTTATAGGCGGCTTATATGCGGCTTATCTTATCCGGAAGTCTACGTTTGTCATACCGCGGTCATGTCTTTGTCATACCGTTTCGGTGCTTTGTCATGCGTTTTGTGAGGCTTTGAATTAAAGGTAAATCTGAAGGGTTTAGGGCATACGATGTACTTATGGGGCAATATGCGCCAAACTTACTTTTGGGGATGATAGCCTCAGGATGTATGATATACCCGGAGATACGCAGAGGAAATATAAGCGTGTGGGGACGAGGGAGCCGGATGATCAGGGTTCAATGAGGCGGAGCTGCATATCGACGAGGTCTTCCAGCGCTTTTCGGTTATACATCCGGCGGGAAATGCTCATGCCATTCCACATATTGATCAGGAATTTGGCCAACAGCTCGGGGAAGCTTCTTTTTGATCTGGCCGTTCTTTGCGCCTTTCCGCAGGTATTTGAGATAGACGCCTTCCAGTTCCAGGAGCCGGTTGCGGGCCATGGCGGCCAGTTCTTCGTCGAGCCCGGACATTTCACCCAGGGTATTAACGAGGAAGCATCCTTTGGCATGTTCTTTTGTGTCGGCCGGACGGGTCACCATGCGGAAGATTTCACGGATAGCGCCGAGCGGGTTGTCGTGACGTTCGAACTTCTGGGTCATATCGTTCACGGCGTAGTGGAAGAACCGGTCGAACACACGGACGAACAGTTCCCGCTTGCTGCCGAAGGAGTGGTACATGCTGCCCTTATTGATATTCATAGCAGTAAGAAGATCTTCCATTGAGGCGGCATCGTATCCCTGTGTCCAGAATACCTCTGTAGCAGCGTTGAGCGCCGTATCCTCATTGAATTCCTTGTGCCGTCCTGCCATATCGGGTGTACTTTACAGGACAAAGATAGCAATCTGTACCGCATGGTCAATTTTCTCATAAAAAGAAAGCACATCCGGGGAAGATGCGCTTTCGCAGAGGGGATTGGGGAAAAACAAACAGAGTTATCAGACTAGCGAGTACAAAAGTAGGCCCCTTCATTAAGAAAAACACCAGTGAAACTGCTGATAATACAGATAACGTATTTCTACGCAAGACAGGCTATTTGCATTTACGCAATCGTTTGCATAAATTGAGGGATATTCTAATTCCTTACGTTATGAAGTCAGTATTTTTGAATAGCTGTGTGGCGATCATCTTGCTCCCGGCCGCGCTGATGGCGCAATCAGGCAAGAACGCCCTGCGCAGCTTCCTGCAGGCGCCACACCGGGAGAGATCGGCGCCAAGGTAGCCGCACGGTTCGTAGCCACACCGCACACCAATTTCGGAAGGCCCTACCCGCCCCGTGTCATCACCTATCCCGAAACGTGCACCTGGTATGGCGCCCTTACCTTTGCCAGGGTTACCGGCAATCAGCAGCTACGCCAGCAACTGGCCGACCGCTTCGAGCCACTCTTCGGCGCGCGGGATACCCTCATTCCCATCCCAGACCACGTCGATTATACCGTTTTCGGTTCAGTTCCCCCGGAGCTATACCTCCAGACCAAAGAAGACCGCTATCTCCAGCTCGGCAAAAGATCGCCGACAAGCAATGGGGCCCGCCGGAAGGTAAACGCGTGGTTCCCGCCAGCCACCGGTTCTACAGCCAGGGCTACACCTGGCAGACGCGTCTTTGGATCGACGATATGTTCATGATCACCGCGGTGCAATCGCAGGCTACCCGCGCCACGGGCGAGCGTTCTTACATCGACCGCGCCGCCAATGAAATGATCCTCTACCTCGATTCCCTCCAGCAGCCGAATGGCCTGTTCTACCACGCTCCCAGCGCCCCTTTTTCTGGGGCCGCGGCAACGGCTGGATGGCCGCCGGCATGGCGGAACTGCTTCGCTCCGTTCCCAAAGACAATCCCAACCGCCCCCGCATCCTCCTGGCATACCGCACCATGATGGCCTCCTGTTGAAATACCAGGCTGAAGACGGCATGTGGCGCCAGCTCATCGACGATCCTGATTCCTGGAAAGAGACCTCCTGCACGGGGATGTTCGCCTTTGCCATGATCACCGGCGTAAAGAACGGCTGGCTGGACGCCAAAACTTACGCGCCCGCCGCACGCAACGCCTGGTTGTCCCTCATTACTTACCTCGATGAAAACGCCGACATCCGCAATGTCTGCGAAGGCACCAATATGAAAAACGACCATCAATATTATCTCGACCGCAAGCGCCTCACCGGCGACCTCCACGGCCAGGCGCCCTTACTCTGGTGCGCCACCGCGCTCCTGGGTTCGTAAGTGACCCTTAGCCACATAGGTTTGCCTATCCCACAAAAAAACCTCCCGAACGTGAGTCCGGGAGGTTTGGGGCACAAACAAGGAATCTGTACGACGAACTTTCGAGTATTATTTAGTGACTTCGATGCAGTAGGTAGCACAGCGCCAAACCTTTTCGAAGGCTTTGCCGTTGTGATCGCCTTTCTCTTCCACCGTTCCGGCAACTTCTACCATGTAGCGACCGGGCCAGAGGGGAGTGAAGGCTGCTTTTCCGGTACTGTCTGCCCAGAACTTCTTGCCCCAACCGTTGGGGGCGAATACTTCGATTTCTTGTCCTTCTGCAGCCTTTTGATCTTTAAGCGTATAAAAATCAATGCTTTGACCCACTTTCAGTGCGGTATTGGGCGCGGTGTAAACGCTCAGTACGTTCTTGTTGGCGGTAGCATCCAGCTGTGCAGCTGCGCCTACGCGCACTACGGCGCTGGAATGGTAATCCAACCGGCTGCCATGGTACACGTCTTTCACCACGTGCTTCATGACAACGGTATAAGCGCCGTCCTGATCGGGGTGAAGTATGCCTTGTAGTGATCTTTGCCGGGAGCGCTCTGCAGCGGCAGCACTTTCCCGTCTGGGGTGATCACCGTGAGGGTGTAGGATTTGGTGTCGGAGAACCATTTGTCGAGCGGAGAGATGTCCTTATCGGCGAACTCGCCCCAGAACACCCGCACTTCCTGCTGCTGGCCTCTTTTGCCTACAGGGCTGGTCTCTATCCAAAGCGCATGGCCGAAAGAATTCATGGCGGTCATCAGTGCCAGGGCCAGCGTACAAGTAAAACGGAGTAACATAAGCTTCTTTGTTTTGAAGGCGTAAAATTAGTCCCGGAAGGTTTGGGACGATGATCGGATCGGAAATTTGATTTACGCATCCGGGAAAAATCATCGGGAGGAATTTGCGCACGGAAGGGGATATTTCCATAATTTAGTGACAATGATATGCGTTATACACGCACAGCCCATATAAAAATACCCGCATGAAACGGATCCTCTTACTGCTCGTACTCTCCTCCCCATTGCCGCCGCCGCACAAAAGCTGACGGAATCCGCCATCGACGATGTTTCCACCAAGATGGCCGCTACCTTCCTGAAACTAAACGATCCCGCATTGGTATTCGTGACCGAGCAGATGAGCCGTTCCGGCGCCGGGGGCTGGAAGTGGATAAAACCATGCAGGACCTCAAAAAGGACCCCGCCACCCTGGACGCAGCCCTGAAGTACCTGTACCAGTACAGCGACTGCAACCGCCAGACCTTCATCGCCAACCTCCGCGCCATGAACGTCAACTCCGGCAACGTATTCCCTGTAGCCACCTATACGGTGAACAAATATAAAAACGAGGCTAAAGAGCTGACCGACGAAAAGGCCGCGCTCTATAAAGCCAACGCCATACCCAAAACCATCACCCTCATGGTGGCGCCGCCCGCCAATCAGAACCAGGCCTCGGCCGTAGCGCTCGACGGCGCAGCGCCAGGCGCTCAGCCCTCCCAACCGGCAGCCGCGGCCGCCGGTCCTCCCGCTACCGTAAATACGCTGGCGGCAGGGTCCACCGAACCGGCAGATACCCGCAACTGGGACGTACGCCTCGTCTTCGGCATGACCAAACCCGACCAGCTGCTGGACCTTTACGGCAAAGGCAACGTAGAGCTCCGCGACGCCAGCGACTTCGACGGCAACGACGCCGGCAAAGCCTGGGTCGTGTACCCGGACACTGAAAACGAAATGTCCGTGATCTTCTATAAGGACTCCACCAAAGCCATCACTTTCGGGCAGGAGAACGCCAAATGGAGAGCACCCTTCGGCATCAAACCGGGCGACCCGATCGAGAAAGTACAGAAAGTAAACGGCCGTGGGTTCAAAATCAATGGCTTCGAATGGACGAACGGTGGAACCGTTAACAACTTCGAAGGCGGCCAGCTCGATAAAAAAGGCGTTCAGGTGCTGTTTAAAGCGCTTAATACCGGGGATCCCAAGCTCTATGACCAGTTCACCGGCGAAAAGACTTTCAGGTCTGATGCATCAGGGGTTAAAAAGCTTGGCGTGATCGTGGAAAGGTCGAGTTCCGGACCTCAAACTGACCATTAATTGCGGTTTTACTAATTTAGCCGCATGGAAGGAACCGGAAACAAGTATTACAGGCTTACGATCAAACTGGGAAATTTAAGGACGAAATACACTTCTCACCGCAATTTCCTCATACTACTCAGCTTTATTGTCGGCGTGATTGCAGCCCTGGCCGCAGTAGCGCTCAAGGTCTCTGTGGCGTTCTTCGAGCACCGTGCAGAATCCATGAACAACTGGATGGGAAGCAACTGGCTTTCAGCGATATTCCCGCTTATCGGGACCGGGTTGTCATTATTATTGCTCAACCGCTTTTTCCAGCACCGCCTGAGCCGCGGCATCGGCTTCATCATTCAAAACATCGTGGCCAATAAAGGCCGTATCGATAAAAGGCATACCTACGGGCACATCCTCACGGCAGCTCTTACGACAGGATTCGGAGGCAGCGTGGGGCTTGAAGCGCCCATCGTGGCTACCGGCGCCGCCATCGGCTCCAACACTGGCCGCGACCTGCGGCTGTCGTCAAAAGATACCATCCTGCTCCTCGCCTGCGGCACGGCCAGCGGTATCGCCGCAGTGTTCAACAGTCCTTTGCCGGCATCATCTTCGTCCTGGAGATATTCCTGCTCGACTTTACCATCCCATTCTTCATCCCCTGCTCATCTCCACGGCTACCGCAACCGTCGTATCGCAGCTCATCTACCCAGGGAAATTCATCTTCACCGCCAGCGAGAGCTGGAACATCCAGCCATACCGTTTTACATCTGCCTCGGCATCGCCTGCGGCATGGTATCAGTGTATGTCACGCATATGGTGGAATGGATCGAAGGGTACTTTCATAAAAAGAAAGCGAGCTGGAAAACATGGCTATTGGCAGGCATCCCGCTCTGCGTAATCATCTTTTTCCTTCCTCCGCTTTACGGGGAAGGTTATTCTACCATTACGCAACTACTTGCCGGCAATACCGCCGCGGTAACTTCCCATTCCCTTTTGCAGGGATATAGCACGGAAGTTTGGGCGATCATCCTGATGGCAGTGTTGCTGATCTCCTTCAAGATCGTCTGCGCAGCGTTAACGATGTGCGCCGGTGGAAACGGCGGCGTCTTTGCACCGTCTATGATCACCGGCGGGATAACAGGGTTCCTGTTCGCCTACCTGGTCAACGTTTCAGGTTTATATCAACTGAACACGCCGAACTTCATTATCACGGCCATGGCCGGCGTACTGGCGGGCGTAATGCACGCGCCGCTGACAGCCATCTTCCTGTTGGCGGAGATCTCCGGCGGCTACACGCTTTTCGTTCCACTTATGATCGTAACGGCCATTTCTTACTTCATTACCCGCAAGTACATCAAATACTCGGTGTACCACAAATCGCTGGTAGAGAAGAAGATCCTGTCAGACGATTACCTCCCCGATCACTTCTAAGCCAAAACATAAATAAACAGCCCCCGGCGCAATGAAGCACCGGGGCTGTTTATTTTACCTGATCAGCGGATCAGATCTTCACCAGGGTGATGGTGTAGACCTTCGCGCCGATAATCACCTGCACATAATAAATTCCGGACGGCCGGCCGGTAATATCGATCCGTTTGGTTGACGGCGCCGGGTTGGCGGCCACGACCTCCTGCCAGATCACCATACCGGTGGGCGTGATAACGCGTACCACCGCATTGGCGGTCAGCTTGGGCAACGTCGTGTACAGTACGCCGGCCGTTGGGTTCGGGTATACGATGATACCGGCACGCGCGGCGTCAAGACCGTTGTGAACATCAGTTGCGGTGCCTTTCTTGCGGATGGTAACTGTCACGGGTTGCGAAGCGCCTGACAAGCCGTTATTATCCGTAGCCACCGCCATGAGCGTATACGTGCCGATGGCAGCGGTGCTCCAGGTCAGTTTATACGGCAGGCTGTCGGTTTCACCGATCTTAACATTACCTGCATACAACGCCACTTTCCGCACATAACCATCCACGTCGGACGCGCTGAGCGTTACATTGATGGCTCCGCTGTCGAGGTAAGCGTAGGGAACCGGGCTGGTGATCGCTGCCTGCGGCGCAAGGTTGGCCGAATCTGTCACCACCCATTGGCGGCTTCCTGTGCCGCTGATGCCATGGAAGATGATGCCTCCGTTCTGTTGCATCGCCGTAATGCCATTGCTCCAGCTACCTGCGCCATTGAAAGCGCGGCTCCGGCCGGAGAAGCGGCGGGTACTGTCTGCTGCCGGCAGCATAATGGTGCGCAGCGCCTGCAATTGTTGCGGGGTTTCATATTGATGGAAGATCCAGTAAGAGGAACTTCCGATTACGCTGTCCGGCGCTGCGTTAAGCTTGCTGGCTGTGATGAGGCCCGCGGCACTGTCGAGCCCCAGAGTGATGCCCAGGCTGCCGAAATCGGTTACCACCGCGGCAGGCAGCGTCTGGCTCTCGCCTTTGGCCACCGGGGCGGAAGAGCTTACGGTATTAACGCCTCCGATGAGGCTCACGTTGTAATGGTTCGGCCCCAGGTCGGTGAGGGAACCATTCTCCGCGCCATGCCCTGGATGTAAACCTTCAGGCCAGGCTCATTGCCGGCGAGGGTGTGGTGCATATGCTCACGTACCTGTTGATCGGTACGGGCAACGGACCAGATGCGGAACTCATCGATATCCCCGTCGATCGTATTACCGTCTGCCGAGCCGATGCGGAAGTTGTTCCATGTCTGCGGCAGGGCCGATGCGGTGTTGGTCCCCATCAATATACCGTCGCGGTATATTTTGGATACGCCGTTATTAAATGTGTAGGCATAGTGATGCCACTGGCCGGGGTTCTTAAAGGCGTTCGCCACATAGATGCGGGAAGCGGAAGAAGCACTGATCCCTACATACATGGAACTATCGTCGTTCGCATGAGCGAGGAATTGCCCCAGCCATTGCCTACATACTGATTGTAGTTGCGGGCGGAGTTGGCTTTATCCACCATTCTACCGTGAACTCCGTTGGCTTCCAGCCCAGCCCTTCCACTTCCAGGAACGCGTTGTTACCATTAAAGCGGAAAGCTTTCCCGGCCAGGGAATCTGCCAGCAGCGCTTTCTGCACCGATACTGCGAATTGTCCCGCGCCATTCCATGGCGTGGAGGAATCGGGTACGATCCGCAGCCGGCCATTTTGTACGGACACCTGCGTTGTTTTAACCGCCAGGTGCTGCCGAAGTCGTTCGACTTCCGGCCATAAGCTTTATAGTAATCAGCCGCCTGCACGCTGTCGAGCAGGATGGATGTGAGCCCGGTATAGCTCTTATCCGTTCCGAAATTATTCAGCACGTAATAATAACCACCCAAGGTTGCCGGGCGAACGCTGGTATCCGGAATTGCTTTCAGGCGGGAGATGACCACATCGCCTCCTGGCGCCGTACCTGTACCGAACTGCAATTCCACACCAGGGCCTGCAAAGTGATAATTCCCTGAAGCGGCGATCTGTTTCGTTTCGCTAACGCCCTGTGCCGCGGGAACGCCTGATTTGCTGCGAACCGGGTTGCCGGCAACGCGGATAGGATAAGCATTTGCAGAAAGGTCTGCCACGCCGTTGAGGTTATCCTGGAACTGGAGGTATACCTTCAGCCCGGCTTCCGCACCAGACAAGGTGAGGTGCATGTGTTCACGGATCTCCGATTGCGTACGCGCCACGCTCCACATGCGGAACTCATCTAGTTCTCCATCTATAGTATTACCGTCACCGGAACCAATGCGGAAAGAAGACCATTTCGGCGGATAAGCGGAGGCCGTCTTGCTGTCTTCCAGGACGCCATCGCGGTAGAGCTTCGCTTCACCGTTTTTAAATGTATATGCATAGTGATGCCATACATTCAGCTCCGCCATACCGTTGGTGATCTTCATGCGGCTGGCAGTGTTGTTGGCCACGCCAATGTTAAAATGTTTATCACCGTCTGCATGCACGAGGAATGATCCCCATCCGTTGCCCATGGACTGATTATAGTTCTTGGTGGATCTATACTTCGCCCACCATTCGATGGTGAACTCCGTTGGCTGCCAATTGAGGTTCTCGATGTTGAAGTTATCGCCCGTGCCATCGAAGTTCATGGCTCTTCCGGCGGCGGTCTCGACAGCAACGCCTTCCTGCCTTACCCAGACTACGGCGCCAGCGCTGTCACCTTTCAGGAAGCGGATGGTTCCGGAGAAGACGCCTGCTGTTGCGGGCTTGAAACGGGCATAGACAACTGCTTTGGACAGGAAGCCGTTTTGCGGCGCCAGCCCAAGCTGCGCCGAGTAAGCGCTATCAGCATACCGCGATACTTCAAACCCTTCGGGCGCCAGCACCCTCACCGTATCGCTGAGGTTCACTCCTGAAACGGTCATGGCGACGCCAGCCGTCTTCGCACCCGGACGAACATCGTACAGTTGCAGCGTATCGTAATTCACGGAAACGAAGGAACTGTTGGTATGAATGGGCAGGAACTGCTCATACGCCGAGGCCGCAGAGAAACGCAGTTCACCATTGATGGTAGCGCTGATAGTGGCCCCGATAAAGTTCCACTTCCCGGTAGATAACTGGCTGCGGCCCATCAGCAGGATGTGCCCCGGCACCGTATCCGCCGGCGCCATCGCACGATCCGCCTGAAATACAGGTTCGAAACTCAGGTTGCCGGTTCCGTAACGATGACCGATACGGTAACCTTCCGTGTACGCCACAAAGTCATCCGGCAGGCCACGGGTGTCATAATTTGCCAGTACGATTTTACTCATGGAAGCACCCACACCATTCTGCTGAATGTATGACGCTTTCACTCCCGTGCCGGCAAAATCCACCGTACCTGCCGCTTCTGTGGCAGTAGCGGTGACGCCTTCGCCGAAGGGATACCTGGCTGCGGATTTCGTAACGTTGACAGCGAGTGGTTGCTGGCGGACCAGCTCATAGCTTTCCGCTTCAGGGTTGTCGAAGTTGGCGTAGTATACCAGTCCAGTTTCGTTTCCGTTCAAGGGTGATGCATCATTTTACGCACCTGGTCGGCCGAGAGCGCCGTGCTCCAAACGCTCACCTCATCCAGGGAGCCCTTCAGGCGCTTGCCGTTCCACACGCCCAGCTGGAAGGTATTGGAAGTTGTCACCAACGCGGCATTCCAGGTGGCCTGCAGTGCGCCGTCGTAATAGAAGGCCAGTTGAGTGCCATTATAAGTAAGGGCGTAATGGTGCCATTCGCCTTTACTGTCGGGCAGGGTAAAGTCGCGGTTATTGTTCCAGAACTGTGCCCGCCAGGTGTTATCAGCAGTGAGGGTCTTGAAGGAGAATTCACTGTATGTGGCGCCGGTGGAGCCGGACATGAACAGACCTCCTTCGTCAAACACATCGGCTTTCGCCCACATGGCTACCGTACGCGGCTTAGCTCCGTCTATTGCTGTATTGGGGCCGAAGGTGATGGACTGCTCCCCATTGAAATCGGCCGCCAGCCCCGGCGAAGGCAGAAACTGCGCATCGCTGCTATACACCGTTGCCCCGTTCACTTTAGCCCTCAGCCGGAAGTGCCAGGCCTCACCGCCCGTAAGCGCCACGCTGGCTAACTGACGAACCGGTATATCGTCTGCGCCTGTATACGTCCCCTGGCACGGGTACTTCTTGTCCGTATGCCGTGGTGGGGCCATATTCAAACACCATGTCCGTCACGTTCAGGCGGTGCGGGTTTACGCTTCCGGCCAGTATCACGCTGTCTTTCCGTACACGCAAAGCGGCGGAAGTCTGCAGGTAATCGCAGCGGAAGATTCCCTTGCCTTTCATGATCGCCAGGCTGCGTAGGCCTTGTTCGCCATTGGCGCCTATTGCCCGGACAGCGAACCATTCTTCACGCACACTATCGGCATGCAGGGTGATCACCGTATCTGCGGTTTGCAGCACCGGCTCCATGTATTGCTGGCCTAACCGGAACACTTCGTAGCCGGAGGTTCCGGGCGTACTGTTCCAGCGGAGCTGCATGGAAGTATCGCAAACCCAGTCTACGCGGAAGTTGCCCGGTACAGGGAAGACGCTGAAGGTGGCAGTCGTATCTGTCAATGCGCCACGCGTCACGCGCACGAGGTACTTCCCGGCTGCTGCGGGCAGCTTCCATTTGTAAGCGCGGAGCTGCCTGCAACTCCTGTTGCGATGGCGCTCCAGCTGGAGCCATTGTCTGTGGAATAATGCAGATCAAAGGGAGTTGCGGAGCCGTGCGCATCCCAGCGCACATAAATCTCATTCCCGGGAATAAGCGATTCGCCACCGATAGGAAATGCCATGTGCACATCATCCTGCACGAACTCGTAGGTGATGTAATATTCCTGCACGCCCTGGGGCACCTGGTACCCTGCTACGTTTACTGTGTACACGCCTGCTGCCGGATCATCCAGCGTGATCTGTTCCGTATTGTTGAGGTGGTCAACGTTGCGGGTAGGCGGCAGGTTAAGGTTTACCGGGTTGGCCGTGGTATCAGTATCCAGGGAGGGTTACGCTTCCGCCCGGGTCGGACAGCGTCATATCCAGGTCGTTGACAAGCGCCTTGGCCGTTCCTGCCGTGGCTTCATAATCCGCCCAGTGCAGCATCACGCGAAGCTGTTTCGTTCCCGCGGGAACAGTGATGGCAAAGTTCTTTTGCCCGCCCTGCTGCATGCTGTCGGTCAGGAATAATCGTTGTTTGATGACGCCATAGGCCCGCCGCATATTCGGCCGGCCATAACCGGTCTTGAAGTCGATGCCGGGATTATGAATATCGTCTGCCGTATTCAACATGATGGCTTTGATGAGGAAGACTTCAGCGACGCAGCGCCCGTTTCTCCCTTATAAGCTTCGTATAGAATAGCCAGCATGCCCGCCACTTTGGGCGCTGCAAATGAGGTGCCTTCCGAGCCCTCGATCGACAGCTCCGGCTTTACCCGTCCGTCGAACGCCGGGCCTTTGCAGGTCCAGTCGTAGAACACGTCTTCGTAGTTCGTGCCGCTCACCACCAGGAGGTTCTTGGCATGCTTGGGGTGACCCGTCAGGTTGCCCCATCCTGCTATGCCATTGTATTTCCCGCCATTGGTGACATTGCCGCCGGAGTTGCCCGAAGAATATACGAGCATAAACTCCGGCAGTTGACGGATAGTGCGGTCGTGGCTCACGGATTCGCCGTTGTACCCCGCATCCGTGCCCCATCCGTACGACATATTCACAATGCGCAGCTGCGTAGCGGCGTCTGCATAGGCGGAATAATAGTCGAGGCCGCCGGTGGAGATGATGCGCGCTCCCCAGGCATTGGAGCGCAGCGAGGGGTCGGTGTTACCAGCATGCCCCAGCCGGTTGGCGCAGCCCGTAGCGTGACTGCCGGGCCCTTCCGGGCCGAGGTTCCGGATATCCAGCCGGCCGGCAAAGTCGATGTTGTCATTCACCGCGTCGCCCTCCTTCACCATCGTGGTTACTCCTTTTCCGTTGTACAATACGCCGCCGTTGCCGAGTTGATCACGTTAGAACGCCCGAAGTTGTTCTGATCGAACTCCGGGACCGGGTCGCCCGCGTTCACGCTGATGAACTGGATTTCCTTTTCCGCCACCAGCGCCTGCATAAGCAGCAGCGGCACTTTCACGCGCAACAGGCGGCTGCCTTCCGGCAACGCGTCTACCTGAGCACCGGAGCGTAAAGCCGTTGGCGGAGCGCCTGGATGTCGGTGCGCTCATAAGGCGTTACATCGAGCCGGAGATACCCGTTTTCCCATGCGGCCGGGGCGCCTGGCCAGCCAGTAATTCAGGCGACAGCTTGAATTGCGCATCCACCGTCAACACCGCCCTGATCTTAAGGGCAACGACATCGGCGGGTGTTACATCCTTCCCAAACCAGGCATAATATGCGAAGTTCGGCAAGTACCCCTGCAGCTCGATCCCCTTCGCCTGCAACAGCGCTTTCTCCGCTGCGGCGGGGATGTCGTAAAACTGGAGGAGATAATAATTACTGCCGGCCCACGGCGCCGTTCGCGCCGATGCAGACCGTGCAAATTCGGGAGGGGCCTTCTTCCCGTTCACGTGAAGGATCCCATAATCCTTCTGTGAATGAGACGACTGGGCCCACGCCTCCCCGTTCATCGCTGCGCACAGGATGGACATGAAGAGTAGCTTTTTCTTCATTTGCGTCGATTTAGGTTTGAAATAAATTGATTTGCTTACCTCGGGTCAACTACGGTTTTTGGGCAAAAGACACAGGGTTCAGGTTTTTCATGCGTAGCGTCATTCGTGGTGGAAAGAAAAATAGATAAATAGCAGCGGGATAAATTGTACGGAATTATAAAGTTGACAAAAGTATGTCATTCCTGTAGGATATATGTGCAAACACCTATCCCCACTGAAACCCGGCCGCCGTAACGCGCCCAATCGCCTGTAAACAGGGTTAATAACGGATTACATTGATATGACAAACACGCAAACTTAATTGTAATAAGAAAGCCGCGCAGTCCTGCAAGACCGCGCGGCTGGAATAGGATCAGGATAGTAACGTTCTATTTTCTCGTCAGTTTACGGATAGCATGATTTGCCTGGTCAGCTACGTACACGTTGCCGTCAGGGTCTACGCACACATCTGTGGGCGAATTAAATTGGGCTCCGGCGCCTAGTCCGTCGGCATACCCACGCGCCCCTCCGGCGATGGATACCACTTTGCCTTCGGTGGAGATCTTGCGGATCTTGTTATTATTCAGATCGGCGATATAGATATTCCCGATGCGTCTACGGTGATGCCATATGGATCAGCGAAGCGTGCGCCGGCTGCATCGCCGTCGAGGTAACCAGAGTTGCCGTCGCCCGCCACCACGGTGGCCACACCGGCCTGCGTCACTTTGCGGATGCGATGGTTGAGCCTGTCGGCCACGAGGATATTACCGTCTTTGTCGATCTCCAGGCCGCTGGGGTTCCGGAATTGCGCTGCCGTGCCAGTGCCATTGGCGAAGCCGGCCGTGCCGCTTCCTGCCAGGGTGGTCACTTCTCCTGAGGCGGAGATCTTGCGGATGCGGTGGTTCAGGTTATCTGCCACATAGAGGTTTCCCGCTGCGTCTACAACGATGTCGAGGGGTTGGTTGAACTGTGCGGCGGCGGCGGGGCCATCCGCAAAGCCCGATGTGCCGGTACCGGCTACGGTGCTGACTACGCCTGCGGGCGTGATCTTACGGATGACGTGGTTGTCGCGGTCGGCTACGAAGATATTGCCCTGCGCATCTTCTACGGCGCGCCAGGGCAGGCGGAACCGCGCTGCGGCGCCTGTGCCTTCCACATATCCGGCCGTGGTAGCGCCGGCAATCGCCGTTACGTTACCTGCCTTTATGCGGCGGATGCGGTTATTGCCACGGTCTGTCACAATGATGGAACCATCCGCGCCAATTGCCACACCCTGTACCGTACGGAACAACGCATCGGCCACAGGGCCTTCCACCGAGCCAGCGGTGCCGTTGCCGGCGAGCGTGGTGACGGTGTATTCTTCCAGGGGTGGCAGGTAGGTGAAGACGCCGCCTGATATGGTACCTTTCGGAGTGGTTACGGTTACGGGGCCGGTGGTACCGTCTTCCGGGGCCACCACCTGCAGGGCGGTTTCGGACGCTTCGATCACAATTCCGGCCTTGCCGTTGAACTGCACCTTGTTCTCTTCCCTGGTGGTACTGAAGTTTTTACCCTTGATCGTAATGATCATGTTCGGATGACCGGAAGAAGGGTATACCGCAGCGACGGATGGCGTTGCGGGCTTTTCCGCATCGTCGTCTTTATCGCAGGCCGCTATCAGGGCAAGGGCGGGTAGCAGCAGGTATGTCAATAGTTTTTTCATGTTAGCTGAGGTTGAAACTGTTTATCGTGAAATGACCATCCAGGCGTTGCCAACGGCGCGGTTGGTGCCGTCGCTGGGGCGGTTGCGCACCTGCCATACATCCGCCAGGGATGCTTGATCATGAAGGTGCTGCTGCCGCCGCCGTCTACGTTGATGGCGATGGTGGAGCCGCAGGCTTTGAGCATCTGTCCCAGCTGGGTGATCGTACATCCGTTGGAATAATAGAAGCTGCGGCCGTCTACCACGATGAAATACATCTTCCCCTGTTCGTTCATCCCGATACCGGTGCGCGGTTCTACGGAAAGATCCGTCTGGGTGAGGATCTGGTTGTTGCGGACCAGCATGGGGCCGCCGCCAAGGGCATCTTCCAGGTCATTTTGCTTCGCAACGAAGTCTTCCCGGTCACCGATGTAAGGCTTGCCGTTCTTTAGCACCCCATGAAAGTGGCGCTGCGTGCGTTAGCCCAGGTGGTCTTGATCACTTTCCCGTCTCTCACGTAGATGCCGCGCGGCTCGCCGGTGGAGGTATTAAAGAAGTCCGCATTCACGGCTGCCATAACGCGGTAGCCGGGTTTCTCGATATACTTCGCCATATCGGGAACGGTCTGCATGGCGTAAGGCTCCGCATTATATGGCGTGCCCGCCTGTAAGAGGAGGCCGGGATGATTCACGTCTATCTCCAGGATAAACGCCCGCATGGAATACCCTTCGCGGCTCAGGTAATGGATGTCTGTTTCTTTGATGCCGGGGCTCACTTCGAACACGGTGTCTTTGAACACCTGCGCCATTACGCCCGCGCTGTCTAAGATGCGTTGGGTCACGGGGCTTTTAATCGTTACGGGCGCCTGCGCCACGGCATCGTCTTTCTTACAACCGATCAGCAGGGCGTACGCCAGCGTCATTCCCCAAACCAGTTTATTTTTAAGCAGCATATAAATGTCGTTTCAGGATTAGTAATCGTCGTTTTGTTTCAGGTTCCCGTTGAGGGCGATCTCGTTCATGGGCAGCGGGTATTTCACTTCCCGTTCCATGAGTCCCAGCGCGTCTACTGCCTTGCCGGTGCGTACGAGGTCGTACCACCGGTGCCCTTCGCCCAGGAGTTCCTTTCTCCGTTCAAGCGCCACGGCGTCCTGATAGGCGGTTTCCCCGGCGGGGTTTACAGGATCCAACCCACGGGCGGCCCGCAGCTCGTTAAGCCTGCCGAGGCCCGCCAGCCCCTGTGCTTCCGCGCTGATGAGGTACATCTCGCCCAGCCGTACGATGATGATGGGGTCCGTACCCGATTGACCGCTGGGATATTTGTTGATGACGCGCAATCCCTGAAAGGTCTCCACGGATATGGGGGCGCGCTTATCGTCAGCAGTAAACATGTCCATCGTTTCCTGGGTAGGACGGTACACATAGCTCCCCTTCACCGCATGCGCGTAGGTGTAAAACAGTGTGCTCACCCGGATGGAGGATTCAATAGTGAGGTTCTTGAAGGAGAATATCTCTTCCGTATTAGCCGTTGCCCGGAAGATCTTTTCGAACCCATCCAGCGCAAACGATCCGCTTTCGATGACTTCTTCCGCCAATGTAGCGGCTTCGCTTTTCTTCCCCTGCGCCAGCTTCACCCTTGCCATCAATGCCTTTGCGGCAATGTCAGACACCTGGTAATATTGACCGGTGGCATATGCCGGCGCCTGTGCAATGGCGATGTCAAGTTCTTTCTCGATGAAGGCCCATGTCTCCGCTTCGGAGTTGCGGCCTACTTTGGCATTGGTGTTTTGTTCCAGCACCGGCACTCCGCCCCAGCGGGTGACGAGGTTGTAATAGATCATTCCACGGAAGAAGTGCGCAATGCCTTCTATCTGGGATTTGCGGGCGGAAGGTTGCATACGGCCCAGCGTTTCCAGCAGGTTGTTCACCTGGTACAGGGATGAATAGTAACCGTTCCACGCGGCAGACATTAAGCCGTTCTCGGCCGCAGCACGTTGCTGATAAAGGTATTCAACCCGCCGTCGCTCGTAGCGCCGGAGTTGATGAGGTTGCCGCCTACGATGTCGAACGAAATGTAAGACTCTGAGCCTGGCGCATTCTGCACCCTGTTGTACACGCCTGTCAGGAACGCTTCCACATCCGCTTCAGACAATGTATTGGTGGCTACCGCCGAGTGCGATTTCACGTCCAGCAATTTGCTGCAGGATGCCGCCAGGAGGCTGCCCGTGATCAATGCTGGTATCAATATTCTTTTCATGACGATGTTTGCTTCGGATTAAAAATGCAGGTTGATGCCGAAATTGAAGGACCGTGGCTGCGGGAGCACGAGGTTGTCTTCCCCGATGAACCGCGGATCGATGTCTGAAGATACTTCCGGATCCAGGCCGGAATATTTTGTCCACAGCGCGAGGTTATCCACTTGTGCATACACGCGCAGGCGTTTTACATGCGCGCGTTCCAGCCAGTTACGGGGCAGCTCGTATCCAAGTGATACGGTACGCACGCGCAGGAAGCTGCCGTCTTCCAGCCAGCGCGAGGAGTTCGCCAGGTTATGCGCCTGGTTGTAGATCGCGCGGGGAACGGTGTTGCTGGTGCCGGGGCCGGTCCAGCGGGATTCTGCGATACGCCTGAAGTTGTTCGTTCCGTTCTGCCCCAGTCTTTCCACCATGATGCGCGAGGTAGCATACACATCACCGCCATAGGTATAATTCAGGAAAACGGTCAGGTCAAAGTTCTTGTAACGGAAGGTGTTGTTCCACCCGCCGAAGAAGTCGGGATTGAGCTGCCTACTACCTGGCGGTCGTTGATATCGATCACGCCATCGCCGTTAAGGTCTTCGTAATGCACATCCCCGCACGTACGCCGGTTTTAAATTGCGGCTCGGCACTTCTTTATCGTCCTGGAAGATGCCGATCATTTTATACACCCAGATGCTGCCGATGTCTTTCCCTACCTGCAGGCCGCGGTTATTTCCGACAGACAGCAGATCCGTGTTACCGATGAGGGAAGTGATGCGGTTGCGGATGAAGGAAATATTGAAATCGGACTGCCATTGCAATTCACCGATCCTGTAGTTACCGTTCACAGCCAGTTCCAGTCCTTTATTGCGCATGGAACCGATATTGCTGGTGATGCTGGTAAAGCCGGATGTGGCGTGGATAGGCATATTATACAGGAGGTTGGTCGTATTCTTCACGAAGTAATCCACCGTAAAGCTGAGCGCTCCTTTCCAGAGCGACACTTCCACGCCCGCATCCAGTTGGTTGGCTTTTTCCCAGGTCAGCGCATCGTTGCCGAAGCCGGTGATGGAGATACCGCTTTTACCGTCGTAGTTGAAACCGCCGCCGGTCAGTGCCTGGTAAGCGTAGTTGCTCACGCCTTCCTGGTTACCGGTAGAACCATAGCTCATGCGCACTTTCAGGTCGGTAGAGGGCATCTGCCACCAGGGCTCTTTAGACACCTGCCAGCCGGCCGACACGGAGGGGAAATACCCATACCTGTTTTGCGGAGAGAAGCGGGAAGACCCATCCGTCCTGATGGAAGCGCCAAAGAGATAACGCTCTTTATACGCCAGGTTCGCACGACCGAAATACGATTCCATCGCATTGCCGTACAGGTTGGTAGTGGCGCTGTTGATGACGGAAGCCGCATCCAGTACGTCGAAGGAAGGCGCTGGGAACCCGTTGCCGTCAATCCCGCTGGTAGACGTCATCACCCGCTGGAACGAATGCCCTGCCAGTACATCCAGCTTCAGTTGGCGAAACAGCTTGCTGTAGGTAAGGGTATTTTCGAGGAGGATATTGGTCATCCAGCGGCGGTTGTCAGCGATACGGCCGTTGCCCGTGCCATAGGGATGTTTTGCATTGTAATACACGTAATCGTTCGTCAGCCCAAGGTCTGTACCGAAAGACGTTTTATACGTCAGTCCCGGCATGAGCCGCAGCTCTGCGAAAGCGTTGCCCAGCATGCGGTAATTCTGCAACTGCGCCACTTCTTCGGTGAGTATCTGGATGGGATTGTGGTACACCAGGTCTGAGGTGCCACCTACATAGTAAGAGCCATCGGGCTTGTACGGCCTGTCGAACGGGCGATGCGGCAGGCTGCGCCCCATCACCGTGGAACCGAGGTTGGAGCCCGGTACGCGGTTGTTGTCAGAATAGCTGAAGCTGGGTTAACGCCGGTCTTCAGCCAGCTGAGCGGCTCGCTGGCCAGGTTGATGCGGCCGGTATATTTTTTCAGGTCGTTGTAGATGATGGTGCCCTGCTGGTTGAGGAAACCGCCGGAGATGTAATACGTCGTTTTATCATTCCCGCCGGAAACGGACAGGTCCACATTCTGCGACCAGGCTTTACGCAGCACCAGGTCCATCCAATCAGTATCGGGCAGCCCGGGATAGGGATGGTCGATGCCCTGGATGAATTTGCTGTTGCCGGGTTCGTAGCCGTATTGTTTGTTATAGTTGTCGATCGCTTCGTTGGCGACTTCGAGGTACAGTTTGGAATCCGCCATTTTGATCTTATGGAGGTTCATCACTTCCGACATGCCGGCCCAGGCGTTGAGGCTCAGCTGCCCGCTGCCTTTCTTACCGCTCTTCGTGGTAATCAGCACCACGCCGTTGGTAGCGCGGGACCCGTAGATAGCTGCGGATGCCGCGTCTTTCAGCACCTCTACAGACGCGATGTCTTGCGGGTTCAGCTGCGCGAGGGGGTCATCCTGCCGCCGAAGTTGAACATACCGGCATCATGCGGGATGATGGGCACCCCGTCGATCACGTACAGCGGCTCGTTGCTGGCGCTCAGCGATCCCGTTCCGCGAACGCTTACGCGCAGGCCCGCGCCGGGCATTCCGGAGGAGGAAGATATGTTCACGCCGGGCATGCGGCCCTGCAGCATCTGGTCCGGGCCCAGCACCGGGCGCGCATTGAGCTCATCCGGGCGGAAGGTGCTGATGGAGCCGGTCAGTTCCGTTTTCTTTTGGGTACCGTATCCCACTACCACCACCTGCTGTATGTTGCGGGTTTCGCGCTGGAGCAATACCTGCACGGGTTTTTCATCCGTTACTACTACCGACTTCGGCGTATAACCAATGAAGGTAAATACCAACGTTGCCGGCAGGTCGGCGTTCTGTACGGCGAAGCGCCCGTTGGCATCGGTCACGGTGCCGCCGGAAGCGCCTTTCAGTGCAACGGACACCCCGGGCAACGGTTCCCTGCTGTCGGCATCGGTCACTATGCCCGTGAGCTTCACGGCAGCTTTGCCAGGCGTTTCGCGGCTCATCAGGATCACTGTCTTGTCCACGATGCGATACGTGAGCGGCGAGCCGGCGAGGCATTTATCCATCACCTCGCTGATGGAGGCGTTCTGCATTTGCAGGGTGATGCGGGTGTTGAGGCGCGCGAGATTTTCGTCTTTAAAAATGAATAGATAATCGCTTTGCTGGCGGATGATCTTGATGATCGTTTCCAGTCCGGCGTCGCGCACCTGTACATTCAGGGGCACGTCCTGTATGCGTACCGCCGCTTCGGACCGCAGTCCGGCAAAGAGCGCCAGCAACAGGAAAAGGTGCAGGGCCGGAGGGGCTTTCCGTCTCCGGATGCCCGCGCCGCAGGAAAGCGCCACGGGTTTCATGCGTTTCTTCATAACAGATCGTGTGTTTTAGTATTTTTCTATGTATGCTGTCGGACATGGCAGGGGCTCTCCGGAAGGCGTCCTTCCGGCTGACCGCTGGCCTGTAATAATGCTATTATCGGGATACTTTCACCGTGCGCCCCTCCACCGTAAAATGGACGCCGGCCGTTAACTCCAGTATTTTCAGCGCCTGCGACAGGTGTTCCTGTTTGCGCATGGCGCCCGTTACATGAATCTCCTTATCGAGCCCCGGCTCATACGCTACATCTACGTCATACCACCTCCCCAGGTCGCGCATCACGGCGGAGAGCTCGTCGTTTTTAAATGTGATGATACCGTTCTTCCAGGCCACCGCGCTTTCCATATCCCCTTCATATTGCTTCAGCGATCCCGCCTTTGGACTGAAAGCGGACTCCTGACCGGGCTTCAGCGTCACCTGCCGGTTGCCTGCCGTAACGCGCACAGCGCCTTCCAGCAGCGCGGTCGTAAATTGCTTTTCTTCGGAATACGCGTTGACGTTGAACTTCGTACCCAGCACCTGTACCTTCATCCCGTCTATCATAACAAAAACGGGCGCTGCACATCCGTCGCCACTTCAAAATAGGCTTCTCCCGTAAGACTAACCAGCCTTTCATTCCCTTCGAATATGGCGGGATATTCCAGTTTACTGGCGGCGTTCAGCCAGACTTTCGTTCCGTCTGCGAGGCGAACACGATATTGCCCGCCGCGCGGCGTGATGAGGATATTGTTCCCGCGGCTCCCATGATCTTCCGATCCATATAAGAGCTCCGCGTCTTTCTTCTCGACGTTTCCTTCCCCGATGCGGCCGTCTGCCGCCTGGTCCAGCACAACCGTGTTTCCATTGGCAAGCACGAGCCGTGCTTTATTGCCACCCGGGGCGATATCCCTCAGCGTTTCGGTTTTCAGTCCTTCCGTTACGGCCGCAAGATCAACTGCCTGCTTTTGTGGCTGCCGGAGAAGCAGCGCACCGCCGCCCAGGAGCACCATCACCCCGCCTACTGCCGCGGCAACACGCCACCAGCCCATTTTCCTGACGGGCGTCTCCGCCGGTTGCATCTTCGCATGGATCTTTGCCAGCAGGTTTTCCTGCAGCACGGGATCGAACGCCGGGATATTCCGTTCACGGAAGGCCTCCAGCAACAAGGTCTTCAGCTCCGTTGCGGGGTATGTTCCAGTAATGCAGCAACCAGCGGCGTTCTTCGTCCGTCCAGTCTGGTTTGGCCAGCAGCTCCCGGAGATATTGTGATTGATCGTCCAATAGCGGTCAGGTTTATAGTAAATACGCGGAAATGAAAAAAAAGGGGGTTGGGTCAGGGAAGTTTTTTTAACCCAGCAGGTGGATCACCAGGGAGTGCCGACGGCCAGCGCCTGCCATTCAGGTTGCAGCCGCACGTATTCGCGGATGAACTGGCTGGCTTTCTGGATGTGCTCCTTCACGGTATAGTGGGAAATCTGCAATTCCGATGCGGCTTCGGCATAGGTGCGGCCCTGCACTTTGCAGAGGAGGAATACTTTTTTGCGTTGGGTGGTAATTGCTCGATGGCTTTTTCCAGCATATCGAGCTGAAGGGAGGTATGGTCCCAGTTGGGTTCGCCGGGCAGGTCGGATACGGATTCGAGCCCTTCTACCTGCAATTTCTCGCGAAGGTCTTTACGCAACCAGGAAACGGAGCGGTTGTAGCTGACCACGAAGAGCCAGTTTCCCGCAGGTTGGCCGGCTTTGAGCTGTTTCCGTTTTTCCCACAGGCGGATGAATACTTCCTGGACGATATCCTGCGCGGCGGATGGTTCGCGCACCAGCCGGCATATATTGGCGTACACGGAGGGGAAATACACGCGGTACAGCGCATCGAAAGCTTCGGTGCTGTCGTTGCGCAGAGCGTCTACCCATAATATTTCATCAGACTCCTTCCAGGTCATGCGTCTCCCTGTTTATTAAACTGAAAAAGATGCCGGTACGTGGTCCGGATCGGCGCGCAAATTTTAATCTTTTGGTTGATCGGTCGTTATGCCTGACGGCAAATTAATAATAAAATAATACAATTCGCACTACTCGCGCACAAGGAAGGATTGGAGGGAAGGAATGTTAACCGTAACGGTGGTACCCGCGCCGCCGGCGGCATCCCATTCAATGGCGCCGCCCAGTCCGTGGACGTTCTGGCGCAGGATATCGATCCCTGAACCGGGGCGCAGCCTGCCGGAATCGAAACCGATGCCGTCGTCTTCGATGGTTAGCAATACATCTGGCCCGTCGAACTGTAGCTGTACGATGATCTGCGTCGCCTGGGCGTGCTTCACCGCGTTCTGTATAAGCTCCTGCGCGATGCGGTAAACGGTCAGTTCCGCGCCCGGCTCAAAGCGGAAGGGCTTGCCGAAGCTATAGAAGCTGATCTGCGCCGGGCAGCAGGGAGAGAGGTTCTGGCAATGTGTTTCCAGCGCGTCGTTGAGGCCGTGGTGCTGAAGCACTTCGGGCATGAGGCTGTGGGCCGTCTTGCGGACTTCCCGGGTAGCTTCGTCGAGCAGCTCGAGGGTCTGCAGGAATTGTGCTTGTTGAAGGGCGGGCAGCTGCTGTTGCAGGGCGCCCAGTGCAGGCGTACCGCAGCGAGGGTGCCGCAAACTCCGTCGTGCAGGCTCCTGGCGATGCGGCTCCGTTCTTTTTCTTCCACGTTCATGATGAGCAGCGCCTTTTGCAGGTCGTTGCTGGACCAGGGCCCATTTCCAGCCCTGCCTCCGCGCCCGCTTCCAGCGCTTTGAGTAAGAAGGGGTTGTAGAAGAAGTTGGGGATATCCGGATCGGTGGGACGGTACACCAGCTGCGTGTTTTGCTGGTTCCCGAAAACAGGGCAACCGAAAATGACGGCGTAGTGCTTTTCTTCGTCTGGCGTCAGCTTCCAGGAAAAGTGGACTTCGTAAGGTTGCAGGTCTAACTGGGCGGCATATTGCGTACCGTGCCGGCAATAGGCCATCGCCAGTTCAATAAAATGCCGGGACGCGAAAAATGCCTCCGGTTCATGGTGACGGGCGGCCATCACGACACAAGCCTTATCCGGCGATTCCACCAGCGTGAAGTCGAAAATGGTATGGAGTACGGGCAGGTAATGCTGGATGCGGTGCATCCCTTCGCGCATATTCTTGCTGTAGCGGTAAAGCTGCCCGATGATGCCCAGGGCGTCGAGGTTCGAGATATTGCCGATGTGGAGGCCTATATAGGGATCTCCTGAGATCTTAACGGCCGCCTCGAAGAAGCGCGTGAGGGTCTGCATGGAAACAGGGTGCTGGATAACTTCCAGCGACGCGGTATCCAAATCAGCATCCTGAACGATCTCATCGACCGGCCAGCCCAGTTTTTCGCAGTAAATGAGGAGGATATTAAGGGCCTCAACCGAAGTTACCTGCGTTTCCATGTATTATTTAGTTTGGGAACGGACTTTTCGTTTATCCGTGATTTATGCTGCAAGGACTAAAATTAATCAAAATAGCCCCCTCCTCCAAACGGGCGCTGCCGCGATTTTAGGATATTTATCAAGCTCCGGATGAATCCTTCCTGGCCTGATTTCCGTATATCCGGTATGTGCTCCGGCCAGGCGTCCTCCAGGCAATTTCCATTAAAACCGGTAGTATTTTCACACCAACAGCTTCACCTACACTCTTCATTGATTACCAACCTATTCCCCACATCAAGTCCGCCTCATCTCCACATCAAGTCCACCTCAGGTACAGGTATTCTACTATTACTCCATATAGACGCAGTAAGGACGCAGCATAGACGCAGCGTACATATACCGTATGCATACCGTGCTTACTGCTTACATACCAGACACACTGAAGATGATAGCTTTTCGTTCGCCTGATGACGGCCATATTTTACTAAGGGGCTTATGAAGGTACTTCTAAGCCATTAACCCTCCTAATAACTCCTAATTTTTGAAAAATTAGGAGTTATTAGGAGTTTGGGCATTGCTATAAAAGTTGCAATCTCAATACATAACATTGACATGCAGCACGTTACATTTTCTACATCCTGCAGTTCTTCCAATATCTCCTAATTTTTGAAAATTAGGAGATATTAGGAGATGCTGGCTGTCCAGCCTCCTAAAACAACCGCGCCCGGAAGCAGTCAGCTCCCGGGCGGCGGTCAATATGTAGAATGGCGGATGGCGGATTAGTTCTTATCCAGCTGCTGCAATACAGCGAATGCGCTTTTGGTGCAGCGTACCACTTTATAACCGGTCTCATTTTCGAGAGTGATGATGTAGGTGTTGATGCCTCCGGATTCGAATTCACGGATGTAGCGGATCTGGTAATCCGGGCATTTCTTCATGAGCTTTTTACCACGGGCAGCGGCAGCGAAGCGTCGCTGATGTAGCGCGACGTGGCCAGCAGGTTGCCGGATGCATCATAATACGACTTCTCGCCCAAGAGGCTGAAAGCGGTTTTGTACAGCATGTCGGCGGGCGGGGTGGCGGCAGACACATTCATTGTAAAAAGGATAGCGGCGAAAATGGCGGTGATAGTTTTCATGTTAGTAATTTTTATGCGTTTTACGTTGTTGTTTGTTTGATGACTCAAAAGTATAAACGGTTTCAAACATGGTAAAACGAATAGTTATCAACGGATGAGCGGCAAATTCAAAACCACAAAGTGTCCGTTTTTGTACAGACCGGACATCTCCGCTCATTCCCCCAAAGCCTCACCTGTAGCACATCTACGCAAAAATCACTTTCAATTTCATCTTTGACAGATCCCGTTTCCTTCCAAAAAGCCCTTAGTGCTAACCGGTTCCGGCTAAACGCGCGTTTATAAAACCGGACGGACGATGCCCGAAAGCGGACAATTCACGTGGTTAAAAGGCAGGACTAGCGGTTATCTCCCTACTGAATACAAAAACAGCCCGCGCCCCAAAGGCCGCAGGCTGCACCGGTTGCTCATTCATACTTACAAATCAAATCGAATCCCCTGCGCCAGGGGCAGCTTCTACCATAATTGATGGTATTGGTCTGCCGGCGCATGTATGCTTTCCAGGCGTCGCTGCCGCTTTCACGGCCGCCACCTGTTTCCTTCTCTCCACCAAAAGCGCCGCCGATCTCCGCACCGCTCGTACCGATGTTCACATTGGCAATACCGCAGTCGCTCCCCGCGGACGACAGGAACTGCTCCGCCTCCCGGAGGTTCAGGGTCATGATGGCGGATGAAAGCCCCTGCGGTACATTATTCTGCATGTCGATCGCCTCTTCCAGCGTGGAATACTCCATGAGGTATAAGATAGGGGCGAACGTCTCCGTTTGTACGATCGGGTAATCCGGGCGCACTTCCGCGATGCAGGGCTTCACGTAGCAGCCGCTTTCATAACCGGGGCCTTCCATCACACCGCCCGCTACCACAAACCGTCCGCCCTGTTCCTTACAGGCGGCGATGGCCTGCAGGTATGCATCCACCGCCCCTTATCGATCAGCGGACCAACATGGTTTTGCTGATTGAGGGGATCGCCGATACGGAGCTGACCGTAAGCTTTTATTAGTTTCTCCCGGAAGCGCTCGTACACGTCTTTGTGAACGATGAGCCTCCGCGTGGTGGTGCATCTTTGTCCCGCTGTACCGGCCGCGCCAAATACGGTGCCGATGAGCGCCATATCCAGGTCGGCGTCTTTGGATATAATAACGGCGTTGTTCCCACCCAGCTCCAGCAGCGAACGGCCGAACCTGGCAGCCACGGTTGCCGCTACCGACTGCCCCATACGAGAGGAACCCGTAGCCGATACCAACGGTACACGGTGATCTTCCGCCAGCCAGCTCCCTGCTTCGCGACCGCCGGTCAATAAACAACTTACGCCTTCGGGTACATTGTTCTTCGCGAATACCTCCGCTACAATGTGCTGGCAGGCCACGGCCGACAGCGGGGCTTTCTCGCTGGGCTTCCAGATACAAACATCCCCGCACACCCAGGCGATCATGGCATTCCAGCTCCATACCGCCACCGGGAAGTTGAAAGCGGAAATAATTCCTACGATCCCCAGCGGATGCCACTGCTCATACATCCGGTGCTGCGGGCGTTCGCTGTGCATGGAAAGACCATACAGCTGACGGCTCAGCCCCACCGCGTAGTCACAGATATCGATCATCTCCTGCACTTCACCGAGCCCCTCCTGCAGGCTCTTGCCCATTTCATAGCTGACCAGCTTACCGAGCGACGTTTTCTTTTCGCGTAATGCCTCGCCGATCTGCCGCACCACTTCACCCCGAAGCGGCGCCGGAACTTCCCGCCATTTCTTAAAGGCCGCCTGCGCCGTTTTCACAACGGCTTCGTATTCTGCCCGTGAAGCGCCTGCTACGGTGGCGATCAGCTTCCCATCCACCGGCGAGTAAGAAGCGATTTCCCCGCCCTCCCCTGTTTGCCAGCGCCCGCCCGTGCTCACGCCCGATTGCCGCGTCAATATCCCTGTATCCTGTAAAAAGTCCATTATTGTTTATTGGTTTGTGAAGAATAGGTGCTCTCGAATATCCGGTTAGCATTGGCTGCCTCGAACCCCTCGCGCCGGTGCGCCCTTTTTATTTCCGATGGCGGTAAATGTGCATATGCCGGCAATACCCGCCGCTCCGCAAATTCTACATAAGACCCGCGATGCGCACTTTTTGTCCACCGGCGAATGCAGCCCCGATCATGCCCGCTACCGTGGAGCTCTGAAGCAGCAGACCGTCTGGGCTTTTTTGAATTTACCCCTGAATCGTTGAGGACCAGCCCGTGCTTTTCGAGAAAATCATTGAATCTTTCAATATCGTTGTAGCCTTCCGGCAGGTTGTGCACACTGATGGTAAAGTGATTAAGATAGTATCGGTTATAAATTGCCCACGAAGCGTATTCGCTTTCCTGCGCCAGGGCGTGAAAGTCTTCCAGCGAAGGCAGGCGCCACAGGCCACTATGCAGGAACGTATCCACAACAGCGGCATCATCCAGATCAAGAGACAACACCGGGTCAGCGGTAACTTCGTCGGTATAGCTGCGGATGATACGCTGCACACCGGGCGTTAAATCTTCCACCCGCAACTCACTGATGAAGATGCGCGGTAGTGCGGGATCGGGAGGCGCATACCAATATGCGTCCAGTTTCTTTTCTGAGAAGTGATAGTAGTCGCGGCGGGTATAGCCGTGGTGCAGGAATATCTTTTCGAGCGATTGTATGCCCAGGTGCGGTACGCCCATCGTCCGGAAAGCAATATGATCGTTCTCGATATCGCCCGCACGGCCGATGATGCCTTCGGCGATCATGGCGGATATTACTTTATCCACATCCGGAACGCGTTCCCGGTAGCGGCGCATAAGGCCGTCGAGGATGAGTTGGAGGGTCTGCATTTGGTAATGATTTATAGTGATAATGCGGTTAAGGCTTCGTCGAGGTGGCGGACCATGTCGGCGGCGTTCTGTTTGCTGAACACCATAGGCGGCTTGATCTTAAGCACATTGTACAGCGGGCCGTCGGTGCTGAGCAGGAACCCGCGCTCTTTCATGCTTTCCACGAGGGCATTGATCTCAGCTACAGCTGGTTCTTTGGTCTGGCGGTCCTTCACCATCTCCGCGCCCACGAACAATCCATGCCCACGCACATCGCTGATGACAGGGTGCTTCGCCATGAGTCCGCGCAGTCCTTCCATGAGGAAATCCCCTGTTTCCAGCGCATGTTGCTGCATGCGTTCGGACTGGATCACTTCCAGCACGGCGCGACCCGTAGCCATAGATACCGGGTTGCCGCCAAAGGTGTTAAAGTATTCCATCCCGTTATTGAATGCGTCCGCGATCTCTTCCGTCACCACCACGGCCGCCAGCGGGTGGCCATTGCCGATGGGTTTCCCCAGCACCACGATGTCTGGCTCTACATTTTGCAATTCAAAGCCCCAGAACTTCTCGCCCACTCGCCCAAAACCTACCTGCACTTCATCCGCAATGCACACGCCGCCTGCCTCGCGTACCAGGCGATAAACATGTTCAAGGTAATTGTCCGGCAGCGGATTTGCCCGCCGACACCTAACAGCGTCTCACAAATAAAGGCAGACACTTTGCCCGGGTTGGCTTCCAGGATCTGCCGCACGCTTTCCGCATATTTCTCTCCGGCCTTCGGATCATCATACCCGAAAGGGCCACGGTACAGGTCCGGGGAGTCCGCTTTATGGATATAAGGCATCTGCCCGAAACCACCTTTCCCGTCGAACTTATACGGGCTCATTTCAATCGCTACCGTAGAGGTGCCATGATAGGCATGATCCAGCACTATCACGTCTTTCCGCTTCGTAAAATGGCGGCTCATCCGGATAGCGAGATCATTGGCCTCACTGCCGGAATTCGTGAAGTAGCACACCTTCAGTTTTGACGGGAGCGTACGGGTAAGCGCCTTACCGAATTCCACCAAATGATCGTTCAGGTAGCGGGTATTGGTATTGAGCGTGGCGATCTGGCGCTGCATGGCTTTCACCACCACCGGGTGACAATGCCCCACGTGGCTTACGTTATTCACACAGTCGATGTAAGTGCCGCCTTTATCGTCATAGAGATATTGCAATGCGCCTTTCACGATCTTCAGCGGTTTTCTGTAGCTGATGCTAAGGTTACGGCCGATGAACCGGCGGCGCTCCTTCAGCAGCGGACTATAATCCTGCTCCGGCTTCACCAGCACCGGCATCCCGCAGGCCTTACGGAAAGTATCGGCGGCTTTCAGGGGATTGATGCGGATGAGCTGATCCAGCAGCTCCCAGCATGGCGCTCCGTTACGAAATGGTGCCCGTTATCAGAACCGTTGGAAGCCTGCCAGGCAGACTGCGTTACGCTGATGCAAAGGCGCGCGGCGATGAGGTAATAGATCAGATCCACTTCCTGCTCCGTGAGCGGATAGGCGGCATGATATCCTTCAATCACCCAGGCGGCCGCCTCCAGGGGTTAGCGGTGTTTAACATGGCATAGGTGCAGCCGATGGCCACGTTGTTGACCAGCGCGGAATACACCATATCCCCAGATCGATCAGGCCGCTTACTTCACCCTGTTTCACCAATACATTATAATCGTTGGCATCGTTATGAATACAGGCATGACGGAGGGACGTCAGCACGGGCAGCACTTCCGTTTCGAACGCCAGCAGGAAGTACCCTGCCAGCCGGCGCTTTTCAGGGTCGGTGATGCAATGGAGCAAACGGTTGGCATCCGCGGCTGTGTTCACATCCCAGACATACGGGCGGTGCAGCGCGTCGTGCTGGAAATCCTGCAGCGACTCATCGGTTTTACCCAGGAAATGCCCCAGTCCGGTATAAAGGGATTTGGGTTTATCTTTCACATGCACCCAGCAATCGCCGTCGAGCCAGGTGAGGATGCGCACGTTATACTGTTTACCGTTGTTGAAAACGGGCGTTAGTTCCTGGCGGTTCTTGTTACGGAGTATCTGCTGAAACTTCCAGGCCACGGGGCTAACGGTCAGGTGATCGAGCAGGCGGAGCTGGGCGTCGAGGAAGGAATATGGTTTCTCTTCGCCCGTGATCTTTAGGATGAACTTCCGGCCAGACGCATCTGTGAGTTTATAATTGTACTCATCGTACCCTGAAGCGTTTCCACTTCCACCGCAAGCAGGTAGTTTTTCTGTACCAGCTGCCGCACTTCGTTTGCTGTGAATTGCATGTTCGTTACTTGTTTTCAATATCATTAAGAGATGCGCCGCCGACCAGCTGAAGTTCCTGGCATTCAGTCCCTTCCCGGTAAGCGGGTGATAGTTTTCATATATGGGCTGGTTACCCGTCAATCCTTCCGCGTTAGCCAGCAACTTCGCCTCCAGGGCTGCGGCCAGTTTGCCGTACCCATAGCGCCGGAGCCCTTCCGTCCCGAAAGCGAACTGATCCAGCCAGACGGGCCCGCGCCAATATCCTTTCATAGGATCAAAGGCGGGGTGGTTTGCGGAGAGCGTCGGTAAGGAACGTGCGTATTAAACCGGGCGCCGTCCTCATTTTCATTTGAACGGCCGCCGCCTGCGATGGCGTTGCCAGTCCCGCCCACAAGGGAATCCATCCTTCCGGGCCATCAGCGGGCACATGCGCCCCGGCTTTCAGCATCCGGTCATGGAAGAAACCCGCGCGGGAATCGTAGAAGCGGTCGCCTATGAGGAGTTTTAGCTTTTCTGCTTCCGCCGTATAATTATTCTCCATGCCGGCTATGGCGCAGAGGTGAGCGAGGTATCGCTTCTCCGCATAGAGGTAAGCATTGAGGTCTACGCTTTCCTGGTTGAGCGACCAGGCGGCGGCATCATTACGCAGCATCACCGCGCTATCGAACCGGACGGCATTATCCATCCCGCTCTCCCAGGCCGCGGCAATACGCGTACCGTCGGTAGAACCATATTCACAAAGACCGTTACCATCGTGGTCTCGGTGCCTGTACCACCATTCATGGTACCGGATGAGGCCGGGCAGCATTTCGCGGACAAAGGCGCTGTCTTTCGAGTGGCGGAATACTTCAAAGACGCCCCAGGCAGCCAATGGAGGCTTGGTATCGCGCCAGTTATTTTCTGACTTATCCGCGTAGATACAGTCAGCGATCATACCGTGTTCGTCCTGGTAATCGAACATGCTGCGGATGTTATCCTTCGCCAGTTCAGGAAAGTAAGTAGCAATACCGGCCGCCTGCTTCCAGCTGTCCCAGCTCCATACGCCATAGAATCCCTGGTAGTTGACGGACGGGAATACGCCATCGTGCAGGATATCTTTAGAAGCGGTGCGCCAGTTGGTTATGAGCGTCATCATACTCTTGACGGCTAGGCGTTTCTCTTTACGGGTCAGCCTGGTTCCCGCGAAGTAGTTCGATAGATATCCATTCCAGCGCGCCTCATTTTTTTGCAGTTCTGTATTGAAGTCGTATTGCTCGTCGGGGAGATGACCTTCCGGCGCGTAAGATTGGGTTTGGGTTTGAAGAAAGGACTCCCCGCCCGGAGCGACACGGCCCAGGTTGCGGTATACCCCAGGCTGTCGGCAACTACCGAACCGGCGGAAGGCCAGCGGATGGAGAAACCGTTGCCAGTTAACCCGTCTTTCCCCGCCACGATCCCTTTCACCCGGCCATGATAGCCTACCTGCAATTCCAACTTACGCCCGCTTTTATTGCGGACAACGGTATGCAACATAGCGGCTCTCCCGAAACGAAAATCAGCTGCTGGCGAATGGAGAGATCTTTCCAATCAAAATCCTGTTCCAGCATACCCGGGAAATAATGGATCGCAGCCTTAGAAGCGCCCAGCTCACGGGTACGTCCATCTATACTAACCGTTAACCGGGAAACCGCATCCGACAGCCAGCGGCCATTCATATCCATCACGAGCGGGCCCGTAAAGGCGCCGTAATCTTTTGCATGGAGCGGCAAGCCATATGCATGCCAGGCGCCCATATCACTAAAAACATTCTGCTCAATACCGCGGCCGGATGGCGGATCGGCACGCAGATCGAGCACATCTGGAAATTGGGCGCGTTGCGCGAACGCGCCCTGCATTACTGTTACAATGAATATAGACAGGAGGATGTTTCTCATTTCACTACCGGACGAAGGATGAACGAATATTGATAATCGCGGTAAGGCAGCATGTACTCCGCATGCGGCGTGGCGCCCCAGGAATTGTCGCCGCCCACGCCCGATTGTTTGTAATCGATGTTCCACCAGATGAGGTCATCATTAGTCATGGAACCTCCATGGATATTCTCCGGCGCATGCCTGTCAAACTCCATCCGCGCCATATCAAAATGCAACACGCCTGTGCAGATCAGCGGCGCACCGTAAGCGGAAAGCCCCTTACCCTGGGCATCCGTCAGCGCGATATGCCGAACATCGGTGCGGTAGCCGCTTTCCTGTGCGCGGGGATACGGATGGAAAAGGCTGTCCGCTTTCATATTATATAGCCCCACGGCAGCGGCCGTCTTCCGGTCTTCATAGTTATCGAAAGGCCCGCGGCCAAACCAGCTCACGTTGTCGTATTGACCTTTCAGGAGCACCCGCATGCCGAAGCGGGGCAGCTCGGGAATGGGAGTTTTACCGGCTTTCATCTCCACGCTTACCAGTACAGCGCCATCTGGCTGTACCGTATAGGATGTCAGATACACAGCATCCACCGAAGGAAAGCGATGTTGCGCTTTTACTACCGCTCTGCCTGCATCGTCTTTCTCCACACGGATAAACACCAGTTGCCCATGTTGCACCGCATCTTTCCACATGGCGCAACGGATCTGCTGGCTGTTGCCGATGTCATTATCTGTAGGCGCCCGCCAGAAATGCGGCTCCAGGACAGACAATAACATCTCCTGACCTTGTAACGTATACTGATTCATCCAACCCGACCGCTTATCGAATTGAACGGTAAAGTCTTTGCCCGTGAACCGGATCCCATTGGCGTCTTCCGTATAACCCGCGGATGTTGTTGCCGGCGCAGGAGCGCGGTAAACCTGGGGTTAAGCGGTAACTGTTCCCAGGCCGCCAGGTACCCTGCCGGCACCAGCGGCGTTGCCTCCCGGGTGCGTGCTTCCACGGTCAGGAAATATTCGGCATTGGCATCCATTGCCGGTAAGGGGATAGAAAGAGCGCCTGTTTCATGAGGCTTCACATCCAGCCGGTCCAGCTTACCTTGCGCAATGCGTTCCCGTTGCGGGTTACGAACCAGGCGAAATCAAAGGCATCCAGGTTGGTAAAATCGAGCCGGTTGGTAACGGTGATGGCATTGGCAGACATGGGCACCGGCGCAAACGTCACCGGTTGAACGACCTTCTTAAATTCAAATGCCTGCGGATGGGGCGTCCGGTCGGCAGCGAACAACCCGTCGGCGCAGAAGCTCGTATCGCTGGTAGCGCCTACGTTCCCCATGTCGCGGCCATAAGCCCAGATGTCACGACCGGCTTTGTCTTTTCGTTGAAATGTCTGATCGGAGAAGTCCCAGATAAAACCGCCCTGCAGCTGCGCATGGCGATAGATCAGATCCCAGTAATCCTGCAGGTTGCCGCCGCCATTACCCATCATATGCGCATATTCACATTGGATATATGGCCGGTCGCGCCAACGGCGGACGTACTCCAGCATCGTGGCGGTAGATTTGTACATCGGGCATACGATATCTGTGTACGCATTGCGTTCCGCCGATTCGTACTGCACAGGGCGCGTGATATCGTTCGATTTGAGGTATTGATAGGTGGCTATGAAGTTTTCCCCGAACCCGCTTTCATTGCCGAGGCTCCAGGTAATAATGGATGTATGGTTCTTATTGGACTCAAACATCCGGCGGGTACGGTGCAGGTACGCCTCCTTCCATTCCGGTTTATCGGATAATGTCTTCGAAGGATGGAAATACATCCCGTCGCATTCGATGTTCGCTTCATCCACCAAGTACAATCCATACTCATCGCATAACCGGTACCAGTCCGGGCTATTCGGGTAATGGCTGGACCGGACCGCGTTGACATGATACTGCTTCATCAGCCGGATATCATTCAACATGCTCTCCGTGGTGATCACCTTCCCGGTATGCATATCATGCTCATGCCGGTTCACGCCTTTGATCTTTACCGCCACACCATTTATCAGCAACAATCCATTCCGGATCTCTACCGCACGGAAGCCCGTTTTATGGGACATGCATTCCACCAGCCTGCCTTTTGCGTCGTACTGAGAAATGAGCAATGTATAAAGATGGGGATGTTCTGCATTCCAGCTTTTCACATGGCGCAATACCGACGAAAAATGAAACCGTGTTTGCTGCCGAACGGATTGTTGTTGTTGATAGACGGACTTCCCTGCCTCATCCAGCAACTGCACTTCCATCCGCCCGCCGGGCGCCGGGGCATTCAGGCGCACATCCAGGTTGAATATCCCATGTTGATAGGTGCTATCCAACAAAGCCGTCACGAAGAAGTCTTCCACACCCGCCTGCGGCCGCGCGATCAGCTCCACGCTGCGCTCGATGCCGGAGAGTTTCCACATGTCCTGCCCTTCGAGATAGGTGGCGTCGCTAAACCGGAATACCTGTACCGATACCGTATTCTCTCCTTTCCGGAGATATTGCGTCACATCGAACTCCGCCGCTGTTTTGCTGTCCTTGCTCAGACCCACATACCGCCCGTTCACCCAGCAATAAAAGAACGAATTGACGGCACCCAGCCGCAAGGTCACCCGCTTCCCCTTCCAGCTATCCGGCACACGGAAGCTGCGCTTATACGATCCCACCGGGTTATCTTGCTCCGGCGGAAAGGGCGGGTTCACGGGAATAGGGTATTCCACGTCCGTAAAAATAAACCGGTCGAAACCTTCCGTCTGCCAATGCGCCGGCACTTTGATTTCCTTCCACCCCTTTACATCATATCTGTCCGTAAAGAAGCTATCCGGCCGCTGGGCTGGACTGGGTGAAAGATGAAAGCGCCATTGCCCGTCGAGCGACAACACCAGCGGTGAAGTCTTTCTCCCAAAGCATCCGTTTGAGATGTATGCGGCGTAAAAGCCGAATGGGGCGTCAGCGTATTCTCGGTTTGCACGGCCGGGTTCTGCCAGGGCTCCTGTGCGCGGGCGGCCGATAAAAAGAAGCAAATCAAACCTATGCTCCATCCGATGCGATATTTCATACGATCCTTCTATTGGTGAAAAAGGCGCCGGCGCAACGGCGCGCCGGCGCGGAGAATCAATACAGGTGATTTTGCTTTAACAGCGGGTTGACGCTGATTTCCTTCAGCGGTATAGGGTAGCGGATATGTTTATCTTCCACATAGTTAGCGGCAGAGGGTTTCCCGTGCGCCTGCAAAGTGCCCTTCACATTCAGCTTCGCGGTGTTGCCACGCGCCCAGCGCATCAGGTCGAACCAACGGATGCCCCATTCCATGGCCAGCTCCGTTGGGCGCTCCACCTGGCGTATATGCTCGCGCAACTGGTCTTTCCCCAACCCGGAGATCAGTTTAGCTTTGGCGCGGGTGCGCACTTCATTCACGAACCCGGTGGCTTCCGCCGTCTTGTTGTTTTCGTTGGCGGCTTCTGCCAGCATGAGCAGCACGTCTGCATAGCGGATAATGGAAATGTTATACCCTACATACGCGCCGCTCCGGTCGTTCGGGTAGGCGTATTTGTTGAAGTATACCTGCCGTACCATGGTGCCTTTCACATCGGCGTAAGGTATCCGGGAAGCGGGCGTGCCCAGGTCCCACATATAGGAATTGGGATCGTCGAAGAAGATGGTACCATATACGCGGTCGCTATATCCGCCTGTGTCTGTTTTATCGTTCTTCAGCGTCTGCACCAGCCAGTCTGAGGGATACATCAGCTCCCAGCCGTCCAGGGCGCCGGGGCGCACTTCGAAGTTGAAGGGATGGCGCTCGTCGGACACGGTGCGGTCGCCGCTCCATTGAATCTCGAATATTGATTCAGGGCCGTTTTCTTTCGTACCATTGAAGTTGTCGGCGAAGTTGTCGTTGAGGGCATACTTGCCATATATCTCCCGGAACTTCGCCTCTGCCTGCGCCCACTTTTCCTGGAAAAGGAACATCTTTCCCAGCATGGCTTTGGCGGCGCCTTTCGTGGCGCGGCCTTTATATTCCGCGGGGTAAGTTTCCGGCAGGATGGCTTCCGCTTCGGTCAGGTCTTTTTCGATCTGCGCCCAGATGGCTTCTTTGGGCGACTGCGGCACCTGGAGCTTCGTGATGTCTTTCTCGAAGGTCAGCACCAGCGGTACATTTTCGAAGCCGTTTACGAGGAGGAAGTAATTGTAGGCGCGGAGGAACTTTGCTTCGCCCACGATCTGGGTGCGCTCCGTTTCCGCCATCACCGCGATGCCCGGCACTTTAGCGATCACCTGGTTAGCGCGGCCGATACCTGTATAGGCAGTAGCCCAAAGGCTCCAGGCGCCGTTGTCGTCGGCACTGTTCACGAATGCCGCGAGGTTCTTCCCGTAGGGTTCGTTCTTATTATTATCGATATCGTCTCCTTTGTAATTAAGCGTGGTATACACGGATTCGAACCAGGTCCATTTGGAACCGTCGTATGCCTGTAGCGCGCCATAGGTGGCGGTGATACCCTGCAGCGCGTGCTGGCGGGTAGACCAGAAAGTATTCTCCGTCAGGTTCTGCTTATCGTCCAGTTCCAGGAACTTGTCTGAGCACGCGGTAAAGAGCGTAGCGGAAAAGAAAGCGAGAGCGGCTATTTTCAGTTTCATAATTTTCATGTTTAGTTGCGGTTAGAAGCCTACGTTGATGCCTGCCACAAATGAGCGGCTCATGGGATAATATCCGCGGTCTACCCCGCGGCTGAAGATGCCGGTGTTAGACAGATCCGGATCAAAGCCGGTGTATTTCGTGAACGTGAGCAGGTTGTAAGCGCCGGCATAAATGCGGAGCCGGTTGATATATGCCTTTTTCGTCAGTGCGGAAGGCAGGGTATAACCGAGCTGGAGGTTCCGCAGGCGAAGGAACGAAGCGTCTTCGAGGAAATAGTCGGATACGCGGAGGTTCTCGTTCTTGTCTTCGTCAGACAGGCGGTACACTTCAGATCCTGGATTGGAAGGCGTCCAGGCGTTCACCAGGTCTGCCGAGCGGTAGAAGCGGTAGAGGAACATCTTCGCGCCGTTGTACATCTTCTGACCTTGCTTACCGTTCAGGAACACCATCAGGTCGAAGTTCTTGTAGCGGGCATTGAAGGTGAGGCCATAATCCAGCTTCGGCAGGCCATTCCCCATAATCACCTTGTCGTCATCGTTCAGCTGGCCGTCGCCGTTGGTATCCTCAAAGCGCAGGTCGCCGGGAGCAGCGTTGGGTTGCAGCTTGTCGCCCTCTTTATTCACATGCGCATCCACATCCGCCTGCGAACGGAAAATGCCATTCGATTTAAAGAGGTAGAATGACGCCAGCGCTTCGCCTTTACGGGTAATGGTGCTCGCACGGTTGGAGTAATCCACATACCCGTCGGATATCATGCCTTCATCATATCCCAAACGAATGATCTTATTACGGCTATGCGAGAGGTTCAGCGTCACATCCCAGGAGAAACCTTTCTCAGCAGGGTTGCGATAGGTAGTAGACAATTCCCAACCCTTATTTTCCATATCCGCGATATTGGTCAGCGGCATGGAGGTAATCCCGGAAGAAGAAGGGATCGGTGTTTCTGCCAGCATATCTGACGTGCGGCTGCGGAAGTAATCGACATTACCGCTGATGGCGCCCTTCAGGAAGCTGAAGCTAACGCCCGCGTTCATGGTAGCCGTCTGCTCCCATTTGATGTTGATGTTCGCCAATGCGGTCGCGATAGCGCCTACGTACACCTGCTGCGAAGGAGCAGCGCCAAAGGATAGTTCAGCCATTCGCTGGAACCGGCGATGAAGATCTTTGCGAGATACTGGAAGTTTTCCACATTCTGGTTGCCCACGGTGCCGTAGCTGATGCGCGGCTTCAGTTCGGAGATCCATGGGATATTGAAGAAGCTTTCTTTATGCAGGTTCCATCCGCCGGACACGGAATAGAAAGTACCATACCGGTGCGTAGGCCCGAACTTGGAGGAACCATCGCGGCGGAGGCTACCCTGCAGGTAGTAACGGTCGTCGTAGTTGTAAGACACGCGGCCAAAGTAAGACTGCAGCGAGCTGGAATAATTCCAGCCGTTGGCGCGGATCAGGTCGTTCTTGCCTTCGATAATCAGACCAGACAGGGATTCTATCAGCGGGCTGGAAAGGTGATTGCCCGAAGCGGAGGTGCCCTGTGCCACGGATTTCTCGCGGGAGAAACCGTACATGGCTTTCAGGTTATGGCGGCCAAAGGTCTTTTCATAGTTCAGCAAATGCGTGAACACCTGGTACTCCGTACGGCCCCGGCTTTCGGAACGGCTCGGGTTTTCCACCAACGCCAGCGCCCCGAAATCATAGGCAGGCGTCTGCGTGTAGCTGAAGCTGTTAATGATATTGCGGCCCGCGCTGAAGTTATAGGATAACCCTTTCCAGAGTTTCAGATCGGCGGCGATGTTGAATTGCAGGTGATCGTCTGCCGTGCGGCTGTCTGTCAGCATGCGCTGCCCTACCATGTTCCCGGAGCCGAGCTCCGGTTCCGGTTTGGCAAAACCATTCACGGAAGAAGGATCATAGATCCTTTTGTGCGGGGCGTCTTATAAAGATCCATGATGGCGGAGAATCCGGCGTCGCCATCGCCCGTTACGTCGCCGAAGTTCTTGTTATTGAAGCGGGTATAGGAAAGGATCGGGGTTACTTTCAGGCGGTCGTTCAGCAGGCGGATCTCCGTATTCAGGCGGAGGTTATCGCGCCTGGAACCGGAGTTGATGATGTTCCCGAATGCTCCCAATGGCCGAGCGACAGGCGGTAAGATAGTTTTCGGATGCGCCGGACACGTCCAGGTCATGTTTCTGCTCCACGCCTTTCTTCATATACGCCCCCACCCAGTCGGAATTGGCGTATTTGTTATCGTCCATCACATAAATGGGCGGGGCGGTGGTGGTGCCGTCGTTCGCGAAGGCCTGCTTCACCACTTTGTTCATATCGGTTTTGCCGAGCAGGGGATGTTGTTGTTCAGTTCATGCTGCGACACATAGGAGTTGAAATTGATCCGCGGCTCCCCGCTTTTTCCTTTCTTGGTGGTGATGATGATCACCCCTCCCGCTGCCCGGGCACCGTAGATGGTAGCGGCGGAAGCGTCTTTGAGGATGGAAACCGACTCGATGTCATTCGGGTTGAGGTCATATGCATACCCTGGGGATACCGTCTACCACGTACAGCGGGTTGTCGTTGTTAATGCTATTGAGGCCCCTCACCAGTACGGTGGGACTGGCGGCGGGGTACCCGTTCCTGAGCTCACGATCACACCGGCCGCCTGGCCCTGGAGCATGGTACCGAGATTGCCGGCGGGCTGCCTTTCTAAGTTCCTGGTATTGACGGTAGAGATAGCGGCGGTTACATCCCCTTTCTTTTGGGTGCCGTAGCCTACCACCACCACTTCATCCAGACCTTTGGAGCTTTCCTGGATGATGATGGATAAGGAGCTCTTGCCGGCAACCGGTACTTCCTGGTGGCGAACCCGATGGCGGTGATCACCAGCGTGGCATCGGGGCTACCGTAATGGTGAATTCTCCGTTGGCATTGCTGGCCGTTCCCTGGAGGTACCCTTTACGGCAACGCTTACCCCGGGATGGCCGCCCCGTTCACGTCTGTAATTTTACCTTTGAGGGGCTTGCTGGTCTGGGCCATCGCCGCCATCCCGGTCAATAAAAGGACCAGCAACAGTCCATTCCCTCGGAATAGTTTCCACATACGCATTTTGGTTTTTAGTTTTTTAAGAATAACATGGACTCGTCCCGGGAACCGTTGCATAGGTTTTGGAAGCGGAACAACGTGAAATCGCAGTTCCCGGAACGCATTCGTAAAGTAGACCGGAAAATTGGGCGCAGGCGAAAACGGAGCCTCTATCCGTGCCTTACAGGCACCTCTACAAGACCCCTACAAGAGGGTTAACAAGTTGACAATAAACAGATTAGAAATTCCTCAGAAAGTCAGACAAGCTGTCTTTATGCTCCAGGTTAAAGGCTTTCCGGAGGCGGTAGCGGGCCATTTCTACGGACTTAACAGAGATATTATTAAGGAAGCAATGTCCTTGATCGACAAATTCAGCCGGATCTGGGCGCATAACCGGCGTTCGTTTTCGGTGAGGTTAGGGTATTGGCTGAGCAGGTTGAAGAAGAAATCCTTGTGGATTTCGTTGACCGACAGGTTGAAGTCCTGCGCGTCTTTGTTAATATCGAGATCGTGCTGGAACTTATTGACCATCTTATTAAACCGGGCGATGTTTTCCTTTTTGGCGTCGGAATGGATATCGAGGGTGGTTAGCTCGTCTATGAACTGCCGGATCATTTCGTTACGCTGGGAGATATACAGTGCATAGTTTTTAAGGTCATTATCCCGGAACTCCAGTTTATGATTGAGGGATTCCTTTTCCAGGAGCGCGCCTTCCAGTTCCTGTTTGATGAGGGCGCGCTTCACTTCTTCGAGCTCCTTTTCCTTTTTCTGCTTCTGCTTCATTTTGGAATACAGCAGGAAGCCGATAATAATAAGGAGCAGCACTCCTGCGGCCAGGGCATTGCGCTGGAAAGCGCGGAGCTCTTTCTGGGCTACGAGGGTAATAATGCGGGTCTGATTCTCGTCGGCCTCCCGTTTCAGCTTAAGGGCGGAGATTGCCTCGCTCTTGCTTTTGGAAAGGATCTCATTCCGGACGCGGGTATATTCCTGCAGCTCGGTGAAGGCCGTCTTGTATTCGCCCAGTTGCTGGTAGAGCAGCACCGAATTGGTCAGGTTATCCAGTAATTTCTCTTTGCGGGTGTTGGAATTGCTTTCGTCGATCAGGGTGCGTGCCTGCGCCAGGAGCTCACGGGCCTGGGGTATTCCTTCAGCATGATGCGGGAATAGGCCATCTGGTTGAGCACTTCCGCATGCGAGAGGCCGTCTGTAGTGCGGAGGGTTTCCAGCGCTGCGTTGAAATCGGTAATGGCCGCTTCATACTTCCCGAACTCGTTCTCGCAGATACCGCGGTTGCTGAGGGCCGTGGCTACCATCCCTTCGAGCCCGCGGTCGCGGGCGAGCTGCAGCGTACTGTCGAAGTATTTCCGGGCAGTGGTAAACTCGTCTTTCTGGAGGTATACCAGCCCGAGGGCGTTCAGCGACAGGGCTATGCGGCGGGGATCTCCCAGCCGGCGGTAAATATCATATGCCTCCTGGTGGTATTGCTGCGCGAAGTGAGCGTTTTCCGTATCGTAAAATATCCAGCCCAGGTGAGTGAAGCAACGGGCGCGGGCGCTGTCTGTACTGACGAGGTCGAGGGCGGTGTAGGCGTAGTTGAGCGCCTGGTCGTACTGGTCATTATACAAATAACCTTCCGACAGGCTGAGGAGCGAGGCGGCCTGGAGGGAGGGATTCTCTTCCTTCAGGGCAAGCAGGTATGCTTCGTTGGCCCATACGAGGGCGGAATTGGTTGAGTCCTTATTATAAAATGCGGCCAGCTGGTTAAGCGTGCGGATGCGTTCGGGGCCGGCATGGATTTGTCGGCCAGTCTTCCCAGCAGGCTGTCGGCGTTCACCTGTGCCTGGGCAGCGGCTCCCAGCATAGCATCAAAAACCATAACCATTTCCTCATTGGGGAAAAATAACAAAATTTACGAGATCGGCAGAGGCGGTCCATAACATGAAAAGTAAGGATAAAAAAAACCGACCCTGAGAAAGGGCCGGTTTCCTTGTTCACTGTATTTCAATTTACCTTTTAAATGCGGGTTGGTTCTATGGTGTTGCGTAGTTTTCCATGACAAGTGCGGCAGACCCCAGCAGTTCAGCGTCGTAACCCAGGTCAGACACCTCTACGACAGTGTGGGTCGCCAGCCGCGGGATGCAGTGCTCATTGAGCGCCTGCTGCACGGGCGCGAGCCATAACCGGCCAGCCAGGGAGCCCCTGCCGCTGAGCACGACAGACCGCGGATTCAGCAGGTGTATCAGGATGGCGACGCCACGCCCTATATGATATCCGATCTCGCGGATCAGTTCGATACAGAATTTATCTCCCTGCGCCGCCGCGCCCATGATGATCTCACAATCCTTCTCGATCTCTCCGGTCGGGAAGTTGCCCTGGAGGGACGAGATCTTTCCGTCGTGGACGCCCTTTACGGCTTTATCGATGAGCACGAGCAGGGAAGTCTCCGTTTCGAGGCAGCCGCTCTTTCCGCAGCTGCAGAGTTTGTTGTTATTGAACAGCGGGATGTGGGAGAACTCGCCGGCAAACCCGTTGTTGCCTCTGAAGAGGGAGCCATTGAGGATCATCCCAAGGCCGACGCCCCACCCAATGTTCACGACCATGCTGTTGGCGGCCTTCCTGGCGTTGCCGAAGCGGTATTCCGCCAGGGCGATAAGACTGGAGTCGTTATCGATATGTACCGGAAGACCGGTGGCGTTCGCTAAATACTCCACGATCGTCTGTTGCTCAGTGCCATCCTGCATGGGGAAGCTGTAGTTTTCCCCGCGCATCCCATCAATGAATCCCGGCATTCCTATACCGATCCCCAGGATGCGGTCGCGGTGAATGCCCGCCTGATCGATGGATGCCACCAGCAGGCTGGCCAGCGTTTTGAGCGCAAGGGGATTGTTCTTCAGCGGCAGCTCGTGCCGGTTGATCCCGCCTACATGACTGTTGGTAAGGTCCATCAGGAAACTCGCGTCACCAGCTGGTCCATCGATACCGACAATATATAGAGTGCCTTTTTGTTTATGGTGTACGTGATGGGGCGCCGTCCTCCGCTGGAGGGAGCGTACCCCGACGGCTCCAGGATCTTCTCCTTTACCAGGTGATTGACCGTCCGGATCGTCAATGGCAGACTCTTTCCGATGCGATCGCTCAATTCTGTGGCAGATAACGTATTCGCATAGTAAATCTCCTAAGTATCAAACGTTTATATTGCTCATCTTTTTTCATGGAGGGAAAGAATCCTGCTCAAGATAATAATTAAATTAGAATGAAAGCATTACTTCCTAACTTTTTTAGAAAGTATTTGTCTTGTGTTTCTAAGTGATTGATTGCCAACCCCTACTCCTGCCGGGCATCGCTCGCACTAATCATGAAAATTATTGTTCTCCGAACTGGAATGGAAGGTCCCCTGCCAACTTAGTCACAAGATTGTCTTGTGACCTATCTATGACCTATCTATGTCCTATCTATGACCTATCTATGACCTATCTATGTCCTATCCTAATAAGGGGATAGGACATAGGTAGGTCATATATACCTGATATATCCGTCTTTTATAATTGACCGTATAAGGTTCAGAGAACCTCCTGGAGCAGGGTTGTCACAAATACCCCTTCAGGTTGTCGTTTATGCACAGTTTTGGGTAAAGGGAGTACTGCTACATTTGGGGCAATACAAACCACGGCCATGACTTACGTAACACTGATCGCCGATTTCCGGCACTCCACCAACGAGCTGACCAATGCGCTGCGGCTCTTTACGCAGGAACAACTGAACCAGGTCCCCTTTTCCGGCAGCTGGACGCCGGGGCAGGTGGGGCAACACTTACTGAAATCGGAGACGGGCGTCTCCGAATTATTCCGCGGCGCCACGCAGGCGGCCAACCGCGACCCGGAGGCGTTAAGCCCTGCCATCCGCGGTATCTTCCTCGACTTTAACTCCAAACTCCAGGCGCCAGACTTTATTATCCCGGACAATACGCCCCAGGACCGCGACCAACTGATCCGGTCTTTAGAGGATAACCGCGCGGCCGTTTTGCGCCTGGCCGAAGTCAGCGACACCGACCTCCTGCTCATGGACTTCCCCGTTCCTCAACTCGGCGAGCTGACGGGCAAGGAATGGCTCACTTTCGTAACGGTGCATTCGCTGCGGCATGTGAACCAGCTGAAGAAGATCCATCAGCATATCATGCAGCCGCAGGCTTAGTTGCACACAAACATAAAGCCGGGCCCTCTGTCAAGGAAGGCCCGGCTTTATTTGGCGGCGTATAGTAAGTAGCAAATGAATGCGCCGTATATTCATGGCTGAGCGCTGAAATCAAATCATCTCATTGCCAATGAAACCGCCCCTGATTATTAAAATCGTTTTATTGTTGCTGCCCCTGATATGGGCGGGGATTATTTGCTTAAACGACATCAATGCCGCCGATAGCATCGGAGGCGGCGGATACGATCTGACCCACCTGTACTACGCATTTATTTGCAGTATCTATTATTTCGTCTTCTGTATTGTGTTGCTGGTTAAGCTTACCCGCGAGAACACGATACTCCTGGCAGTAGCTGCAGTGTTGTTGATTGGCCACCTGGTTTACCTGTTAAGGGTAATGAACTGATCAGCAGTCGTTATACCGCCAATTCGTATGGTCGAGCGCATCGAGGAAGAATTCCTCTTTGCCGGCAGGGATGTCGGATTTGCGGAGGATTACTTTGCGGAGGGTTTGCCATCGGGTGAGATCCAGTGCCGGTAAAGCCGTCTTCGCTGCGCTGGAGGATCAGCACGCCGGAGACGCCGGTTTCTACCATGATGTATTGTTTTTGTCGTTGTAGTCGATGGCCAGCCATAGCCACTTCTCGCGGTTGAGTTGTTTATGGTAAGTGTATATGCCCTGGTATCGGTATTCGCCGTTGCAAGGGTCGAGGGTGGCCTGGAGGAACATGGTTACGGGAATCTTTCCGTCTATTTCCCCGGTATAGAGGGAGTTAACGGGTTTCTCCTGCGCAGTGGCACGGAGACAAACAAACAGGACCGCCAGGAGGGCGTAGAGACGGATATGCATGCTTTTCGGGTTCGGTTGGGTGCAAATGTCTTAAAAAATGCCGTATCTTTTTCCATGTATTCCACTAAGAAATCTATCCTTATCGTGGCGGCCCTCGGTTGCAGCATGATGGCGCTCGGACAGAATTACAACGAAACGCTCGTTCCCGCATACAAGTTACCCGACCCGCTGATTACCGTAAACTACCGGCCGGTGAAGAAAGCAAAGACTGGGAGCAGACCCGCCGCCCGGAAGTGCTCCGGTTATTCGAGAACAGCATCTACGGCCAGATGCCCAAATCCTTCGATTCCATCCGCTTCGTAACGGTTAGGGAAGACGCTGCGGCCATGGGCGGCAAGGCGATACTAAAAGAGACGGACATTCTCGTGTACCGGGGCGGCAAATCAGTATCCATCGGGCTGACAATGTTCGTACCGAAGCGTGCGGGCAAGCCTGCGCCGGCATTCCTGCTCATCAACAACAGGCCTAAACGCAATACCGACCCTGAGCGAAATGAAAAGAGCCCATTCTGGCCCGCGGAAATGGTGATCGACAGTGGCTATGCGGTAGCAGCCTTCCATGTGAGCGACCTGGCGCCGGATGATAAAGTAAAGTATACGGAAGGCGTCTTGCAGTTGTACCCGGAGCAGCTGCAACAGGGGAACGGCATGAAAGCCATCGGCGCCTGGGCTGGGGGCTTCGCGGGTGATGGATTATTTTGAAAAGGAGCCGCTGGTGGATGCGAAACATGTTGCGCTGGTGGGTCATTCCAGAGGGGAAAAACATCGCTATGGGCCTCCGCGCAGGACGAGCGCTTCGCCCTCTGCGTCACCAATTGCTCCGGCAACACAGGAGCCGCCCTGGCGCGCCGGGAATTCGGAGAGCGCATCAGCCGGATCAATACCGTCTTTCCCCATTGGTTTTCCAATAACTACAAGAACTATAACGACAAAGAGAACGACCTCCCGGTAGACCAACACATGCTGATCGCGCTTATTGCGCCACGGCCGGTTTACGCTACCAACGCCACCAAAGATCTCTGGGCAGACCCCACAGGCACCTTCCTGGCATTGAAGAACGCGGAGAAGGTATTTGCCTTGTACAAGGAAAAGTCATCGCTGCCGGAAGCGCCTCCTTCTCCGGACACTCCCATTACAACCGGCATCCTGGGATACCACAACCGTACCGGGGAGCATGATATGACGGAGTATGACTGGCGGCAGTTCATTATATTTGCGAACCAGCACTTCAAGAAATAATAAACCCCGCCGGCAAAAACCGGCGGGGCGCTTATTGGGAGACACAAAAACTATTTCTGATCCAGCAGGAATTCAACCAGCTCTTCCAGTTTCTCCGGTGCGGGATTGTTTTGAACCAACAATCCTTTCGAAGACACCAACAGGGTCCGCGGAACGCCTGTAATTTTATAATCCGCCATCACCTTGCTTTGCTTCCCTTTTTCCCCGATCAGCTGCATCCAGGTCATTTTATCTTCGCTGATAGCCTGCTTCCATTTATTCTGATCATCGTCGATAGAGACGCCAAGGATCTCAAAGCCCTGATCTTTATACTTTTCGTACAGCTTTGCGAGACGGGGCGCCTGTGCACGGCAGGGCTTGCACCAGCTGGCCCAGAAATCGATCAGTACCACTTTCCCCTGCAGATCCGACAGGTTCACGGTTTTCCCGTTTTTGTCTTTCAGGGAGATTTCCGGTAGTTTCTGACCAATGCGCGTAAGCCATTCATTACTATCACGCGTCATGAGCGAGTTCATGTATTTGATGGTGAAAGTGCCCTTCAACTTAGGCCCCATTTCATCCATCAGCGCCTTCCACTTAATACGGTTGTTGGTGCTCATGAAAGCATTTACGACGTATGAAGCCGCAGGCAGATCCGGGTTACGCACGAGCCATTCATGCGCGATCTTCGATAACGCTTCCTTTTCAACTATTTGCTGCTCTGCAAACTGGGCCATTGATTCTTTATCCCCCAACTGCATGGCTTCCGCATATTGCTCTTCCAGTTTGTTGAGTTTTTCGGTGCTGAGGGTTTTATCCAGCAACTCCCTTTCGATGGTTTTCCAATCGTCAACGAAACTGCTGCCTGTCACCTGCGCATTCTTCATGACGATGCTTTCGCTCTTGATATTCAACTTCCCTTTATCCAGGTACATGAACAACCCATGATTCTGGTCCAGGGCGTCGCCGAATTGAATGATGTAAGTAGATCCACCCTCGCTCATATCGATCGTAGCTTTGAACTTGCCGTCTTTCGAATACGCGGAATCGGTAGCGCTGTTGCCAAGGGGACGCATAATCCGAACAACTGTCCCATCGGGAACCCCGCCCACTTCGGCGGTAAATTCGAGTTTATCCTGTGCTGCTGCGGTCATGCCGGAGAGTAGCGCGAGGCCTGTGAGTATTTTCTTCATGCGGGTATTTTTTTATGTTGTAGAGAAATGTTTCAGCTTGAATGTTTCGAATCGTGTTCCATCTTCATTTAAGATCAGGACGCCAGGGATTTTGATGCCATTTACGGTTTGGTAATCTCCCAGCACTTTTTGCACATACAGGATTTCTTTATTGCGCCCTACGTATTCTTCCCTGACTTTCAGACCAGTTTCTTTGTCATAGTATAATTTCCATGTATTCCCGGTACGCGGCGAAGTCAGCAGTATAAGATGGGTCTCCATACCATGAACCAGGTGCAGGGAATCCGATAGTGTAATCGTAGCGCCCATTTCTTCCAGGTACAGTTCAGGAATCAGATGCGCTGAAAACCGTATCCCTTCGCGCTCGGCCATTTGCAGGTTTACCGGAAGGCTGATATTTGTATACGCCAGCTTGTCACGCTGCTGCACACTTTTAAGTGAAACAACGGCTTTGGCGTTCTCTATGGCGGAAGTCCAGCCGTATTCGTACCCGGAGGCATAGTCCTGCCGTACTACAAAATTGCTGTCTACCGCGTTCCGGTATTCGAGATGGAGCTTTTGCAGCTTTTCGGCTTGCTTTCTCCCGCCAATGGCCTCCAGGTACCGGTCGATCACCTCGTTGGCCGACAGCTTCACCGGGTTTACTTTGACGCCGCTGCCGGTCCAGACGTTATTGGCCCGGTCTTCATCGGCCAGCCGTTGCATCGGGTCAATAGTTACAGTCAATACAGGTGTTGTGGTCGCCACCTTGAGCTGATGCACATCGGTTTTCTCCCATACCTGTGCGGGCAGATCTACCCAATGGCTGGTTCCGTTTACTTCCCAAACCTGTATCTGGACGGGCATAGGCATCATCTGATGGTTACGGATGGTGATCAATATGCCGTTTGCTGGTTTCTGCCCGGCATACTCCACCTTTTCCACCCCTGATCCAGCCTTGCGTCTGTAAGGAACCAGGCTCTCCAGAACCATGACATATCTTCGCCCGCGGCGTCGTTCATCGCCCGGAAGAATTCTGTGGGCGATGGGTGTCTGAATGTCCATGCATACATATACCTCCGGAAAGCGTCATCGAAACGTTCAGGTCCCATTACGACGTTACGGAGGGCCAGCAGGGCGAGCGCCGGCTTCAGGTAGGCCAGGCGCCCCAGATCGTTCATAGGGATACTGCCGAAAGAAGTGCTCATGGGCACATGTTTCATCTTGTTGGCCAGCCATTGCATAGAAGTGTAATGCTCGTAGGGCTCCGGGAGCCCAACCTTCTCCGCGTTCACGTAATTGATAAAGGTGTTAAGACCTTCGCACATCCATGCCGTTCTGCTATCCGCCGCAATGGAATGATTAAACCAGGCATGCCCGACTTCGTGATTGGTCACCTTCTCCGTGGTAAAATCGGGGCTATTCTGAAGGTAACGGACGATGGAAACACCCGGAGAAGAGATCCCGCTGAGGGAGCCTGCCATGTTAACCATAGAGGTATAGGGAAAATCGGTCCATTTTTCATCATATGCTTTGAGCATTACCGGCATGCTGCGGCCAATCGTATCCCAATCTGACTGGCTGCCGGGAGGATAAAGCGTCATGGCCGGGACGGTTCTTCCTGATTTCAGGCGAACGCGCATCCTCCCATTTATAAGCCGCTGAAGCTGCCCAGATACCGTCGCCGGCGCGAGGTTCGAAAAAATGCCAGGTAAGCGTGTTGGCGCCTTCACGTGCAAAAGGCTCGCCTGCATTGCGGATCTTTATGATGGAGTCGCTTTTTACGGCATCGCGATAGCGTTTAAGGACGGAGGGGCGCAATACTTCTTCCGGATTCATCAAGGCGCCCGTTCCATTTACGAGCATGTTCGCCGGCGCGGTGAAATGCATGTCCATGCTGCCGCACTCTACATAATATTGCGTGTGCCAGGCACTCCATCCGTTCAGGTCATCATACACACACACCCGCGGGAAAATGGCCGTATACTGGAAGACCTGACCATTTGGCGTTTTTAAAATACCCATATAATCCGATCCGTTAATGGGCAACGTCTGGCGATACGTTAATTCCACCTGCACCTGTTTACCAGGCATCAGCGCCTTATCCAGGTTAACACGGAAGTAGTTATCGTGCTTCAACCAGGTGGCGGCTGTTTTATTGATGCTAAGTTCCTCAATAACCAGCCCTTCAGTATTCTCAACAATACCAAACCGGCTGAATTTCGGCTGCGTCATGATCGCCTCCCGGGAGTCTTTCCTATAGCGGTTCTGGATATTTGTAAACCAGAGGTAAGACAATGAATCCGGGCTGTTATTGGTGTAAGTAAGTATCAGGCGGCCTTTCACTTCCCCTTGAGACGGTATCAATAGACACGGCCACTTTATAATCGGCCTTATTCTGCCAGTATTTAGGCCCGGGCATACCTGCCGCAGTACGCTGCGGGGTGCCGGGCGGATGCGGCAACGGAGCAAAGGCAGCCACGGGATCGTAACCCGTTTTTACCTGCTGCGCCGTCGCACAGGCACACGACAAGCCGGCCGCCACCATCAGGGCGGTTGTAATATTCAGATTGACCACAGTAAATTATTGTTGATCGTTATAGTAATCCTCGATCATCCGCTCCATGTCTTTATCTACATATGCACCCATAGAGTTATTGAGGAAATTGCCTTTTTGTCGATGGCTATATAGCGGGGAACACCGGTGATGCTATACCCCTCCATGAATTTCTGGAAGTCTTTGCTGTCTTCCCTTCGGTAAAGGATCAGGCTGTTAGGCCCGTTAACTTTCTTTTCGGTCGCAATCTCCTTCCAGAGTTTCTCATAGCCGTCTAACTCATAGCTGATGGTCAGGAAAACGATATCTTCCTTCCCTTCGTATTGTTTTGCTATTTCATGGAATTTCGGCAGGTTGGCGATGCAGCCGGAACACCAGGTTGCCCAGAGGTCGATCACCACCATTTTCCCCTATAATCAGACAGTCTTACGGTCTTCCCATCTTCATTACGGGCCACGATCTCCGAAGCGGGCATCCCCTTATCCATCTTCGCGTAGCGCTTGTAGACGGAATCGATAAAGTTTCGTTGGGCGCATGGCTGGAGCGTGCTCATGATGGTTCCATACATTGCTTTCAGCGCCGGAGAAAATTGGCGTGAGCGGATTTCCCAGTGAACCCAGTTCTTGGAGAACTCCTGTTTGAGGCTTTCCGATTTCGCCAGCCGTAGCAGGTCCAGTACTTTAAATTCCTCCTCGAGATCAGGATCCTTCAGTTTCCTTCCTATCCACCAACCATTGATTATAGACATGTACAGTTCATTGCTGCTGATCTTCGAGAAGTTCGGATCCGAAATATCGAACCCTTTCGAAAACCATTCTCCGATACCCGCAGATTCCTTTTCCGCTTTATGGGTTGACAAATAGTTCTGCCGAATCATTAATCCCCGGACGCTTTCATAAGTATACAGCAAAGACTGGTCATCCGCCGATACATTAGCGGCGTTTATTGCGTGCATGATTTTCGTATGATTAGACGCCATTCTGGCATCCAGTTCCTGCCGGCTGCCCAGCGTATCGATTCTGGCATATAAGGAATCTATCAGGCGGGAAGCAGGGCTTTGGCGGAATACTGCTTTAATTGCCCTGCCGGGGCAAGGTAACGGGAACCTTTTGAGAATAGTTTTCCAGGTTCACATCGATATCGAGGATTCTCCATGGGAAACCAGATAAGCTTCGTCCCCAACAAATATAATCTGGCTGCTTCCGGAAAGCGGCCTTACAACGGTTTCATTTGACTTCCCCGGATAGACCTGCAATAATTCCCTCCTGGCTACACTGTCGGCTTTTGCCCTGTAATGAATAGCCACTACGGATGTGTTGGAAGCCTGATGCCGAATGTTCACTGTCAGCTGGCCCGGTTGACCGGGACCGGCCAGCGCCGTGAAGGCAGCGCCTGTGACCAGGATATTGTTAAGAATTTCTTCATATTGGTTGATATGTTTCTTTAGTATGGCAATCTGGTTTAGGAAAAGGGTGAATGGCGGAAGGAGTATCAGGGCGTATTTCCTATTGCGGCCAGATCCACGCCATATTCTTGAAAATATCTCAACACGATGTTATATTTCTTTCGCACGAGTCCTTTCTTGTCTGCCTGCGGGCGTAATATGCCAGCTTCCAGTTCGGCGGTCGTTTGGCTGGTTATGGCATCTACATAAGAAACGAAATCACGAACAAGGTCTTTCAGATTATTGGGCGGATACTCCAGCAGGCCCTTTTCAAGTTTGTTCGCTTCCGTCAATCCGGTAAAAGAAGGATATAATGCAGCAAAATCATCCGGGATCCGTAAACTGCCGCCGCTGATAGCACGGTGCATGTAGCTCCGGTGCATTTTCCCTCTTATCTTTTGTTCTCCGCAGGAGTGAGTTCGGCAAGCTGGGGATTCGTCCATCCGATGCCCATCATTTCCGGCGACTGTGAAAACCCGAAGCCCGGCACTACTCTGAAAAGCACATCCCTATTGATAATTTCGGAAGAAAATAATCCGGAAAGGCAATGTCTTCCGCGTGAACTCCTCGGGATAAAACGAGAGGCATTCCTTCTTGAAGAAAGCCAATGTCTCCGCAACATACTGCGGGTCTCCCTGCCGGGCGGTATCATTGATCGTATAACCCGCAGCATATGCGAAATCGAGGTGTGTGAATTTATAAAGGATATAGGTTCCGTAATTATCCCGGAAATCGAGGATGGAATCGTCTGCCGGCTGATCGCCCTGCGGTAATTGATATGCGTCCGGGATCAGCGGAGGAGTCAGCTTCGATTCTTTGCCGCATGAGGCGAATGTGAGCAGGCAACCGGCAATACCGGCGAATACAGCCCATCTTGAGAATGTATGTTGCATCTTGTCGGTGTTAGAGTTTATTGCGGCAAACGCGTGCCGGGGATTTGTTTATTCTGAATCAATGCCGCATTTCTGTTTATCGCTTCCTCAGGAATCGGGAGCGTATACTGCGGATCATTTTGTTCCAGTACGAATTGTTGGGTTACACCTGGAGTTACCTCGTATTGATGAACGATTCTTGGCATGCCATATCGGCGGAGATCGAACCAGCGGTGCGTCTCTTCCTGGAATAGTTCCTCCTACGCTCTTCACGGCAAAGTTTCAGTAACTGATCAGCCGGAGCCATCGTCCAAATTTCTGCATCACCGGGCATGAACCGATGCGCGCGCAGGTGATTCAGATCGTCCAGCGCTTTTGCGCGGCGCCCACATCCCCGTTTTTCTTATACAACTGCAAATTCCCCTCTGCCCGGTTCAGGTATGCCTCCGAACTTCTCCAGCTGAGATAAACGATGGATTCGGAATACTTCAGGAACCATAATCAGCCGGGATCCACATGTTTAATTCCGGCGGCGTGGCAAAGATCCATAACTGCTTGCGGAGATCCTTATCATCGAAACTGTCGTACAGTTCTTTGGAAACATCCACAAGAGAAAGCAAACCGAACGTGGAGAGGAATTCGTTGGACAAATAATAGTACCAGACCGATTCCTTGTTGTTCTGGCTGACCACATTGACATCTCCTCCCGCCGCCAGGTCAATAAGCTCCGGGTGCCGGGCCAGCACATAATCCGAGTGACGGACTACACCTTCCCAGTCTTCCGTAAACAGCGCTATCCTGGCTGCGAGGTGGTGCGCTGCTGACGCGTTCACAAATTTCAAATTCCTCGAGGCGCGATCCTTTTCCAGCAGGATGATGGCGGCGTCAATATCCTTTTTAATCTGAGCATAGACTTCCGCTACGGTATTTCTGGGTATAGTCGCCTCTACCACATTCCCGTCCAGTTTCAGGGGCACGGAAAGCGAAGCCTCAGGAGAAGAAACTGTATTTTTATAAGGCAGTCCGTATATATTGGTAAGGACGAAGTAATAATAAGCCCGGAGCATCAAAGCAGAGCCTTTTACGAATTCGCGTTCTGACTGCGTTCCTTTGCATCGTCGATGTATTGCAACACCAGTTCACCCGCTGCAACATCTCGTAGTAGATTTTCCAGGTATTGAATTTCTGGGTATCATTACTTCCGGCTAGCCTGCAGGCGTCGATCAAATCCGGCTGCCATTGAAAAGCGGGATAGTTCACCCGCAGCGCACTGTTATCACGTAGATCTGATGATGCGTAAAACTCCATATCGTCAGACATGAACATCAGCTGAGGATACAGGTAAGGAGTAGTGGAGGGGTAACCTTCAGAAACCAGCAGATCGGAGAAATCCTCAACCGTAGTGGGAATAATTTCGGACTGGGAGCGTTCCTCCAGGAACTTACTGCAGCCGCTAAGCAGCATGGCAGCTGTAAACACCGGTATAATTAGTCTCTTCATGTCAATGTGTTTTGCGGATTAGAAATTGGCCGAAATAGCCCACGAGTATCGCCGGGGATCGGGAGGGCGGTGCTGCCGACGCCGTCCGTCTCGGGATCCTGTCCCTGCAGGTCGCGCGAGGCAATGGTAAATGCATTTGTCACGCTCAAGCTGAACTGGAGGCCTTTGAGGGTGCTGCCCAGCAGCCTTTGAGGCATCATGTACCGGGCAATCAAATTATTACAACGCAGGTAACTACTATTGGCTACGCGCTGATCTGATACATCGTATAAAAAATAGGAGATCGCTGTGTAGTTAACGGTCCGGCTGCCAACGCGGGAAATACGATATAGTCCGCAGTTGTCAGATCCTTTAAAACAGGAACATCAGTATACTTCTCGTCGCCGGGCTTGCGCCATCTGCCGATCAGTTCGCGTGATGCATTACTGCTTGTCTGGGGAATACCATTTGTCGCATCAATACGTGCATACAACGGATTCAGTCTTTTATGTGTGCCGATGCTGTAATAGAACGTCCCGCTCAGTGAAAAGTTCTTATACGTAATATTCGGTGCAATCGTGCCAAAGAAATCCGGAATCTTCTTCCCTGAATACGTTAGCAGATCGGTCGTCTTCATTCCCTTTCCATCCCCTTCCAGTTTGGCAAATTCCGGAAGACCAGTCTGTCCATTCAATCCCTTTAATACCATCGAGTAAAAGCCCGACAATGGCACGCCCGGTTCATAAGCCGTACCGTTCAGATAATCTATAAACTGATTTTTATATCCCTTATCTGCTACTTTATTATCATTGAAGGAATTAAGGAAAGTAAGAGCCACCTTTAAGTCCTTCCGTTGTACCGCCACTACATTTACCACGACTTCGATGCCATTATTGTTCATCGACCCCGCATTCACGTATATGTTACTTACACCATTCTCTATGGGTACATCTCTCCGTGTAATAAGATCTATGCCGTGTTTACGGTACCAGTCTACCTGCAGGTTCAAACGGTTATGGAACAGGGAAATATCTGTCCCGAGATTGAACTGGTATGTTTTTTCCCAGCGAAGATCAGGATACGGCAGGCTTTTCACTAAAACCCTGGGCCGGCCATTGATAGTCGGTCCGTCTTTAGCTTCTTCGAAACGAACGATCAGCTCCGGACCAACCTCTGTCACCACGTTGCCCTGCGTACCGTATGAAGTGCGGATCTGGAACCTGTCTAACCACCTGCTGGATTTAAGCCACTTTTCCTGCGTAACATCCCAGCGGAACGATGCGCTATAGTTCGGCAAGAACCTGGCATTTGAATATTGACCGAAACGGTTAGAACCGTCCGAGCGGGCGGTAAAGCCTAAGGTATATCGACCCATCATATTATAAGCGGTCGTCGCATAAACGCCTACTTTATTATCCACCATATCTAACAGCTGCCGCAGGCTAAGCTGTCTTCTGGATTTATCATTGGCATCGAACACCATTCCCCGGTCCGGGTAATAACCTGGTTCCTGGGTAATATGCCCTTTTACATGACTGGATGAGATCTCGGAACCCAGCGTAAAGTTGAATTGGTCGCGCGAGCGGAACAACATTTTGGAATAGTTCAGTGAGTTCCTGGTATTGAACGTCTGTGTATTCAGGTTGCTATATCCTGCCACACCGCCGTAGGGCAGCACCGATCCATCAATCCTGGCTTGTGGCACTACCAGGCCAAAGTCCCATCCGCGGAGTATCGAAGCAGTGGGAGAGATATCATTAATGCCTTTAAATGACTCTGCCGCATCTGCCGTGGCAGACGAGGAATGATCCAGCCGGAAGCCGGCGCCCAGGTCATAATGCAGGTTCAGGATGGCAGAGGCCGACTGGGCCTTGTTTGACATATTGGTATTGTTGACATCCCTGAGAAAGTTATAGGTAACCGGATCATATTCAACAGTACCGGTATTCCCATATCTCCAGTCGTAATCCACGTCCGGCGAGATAGCCCTGTTCGTCTGGATGGCATAGGTCAACGGGGTAATACTGGTGGCATAGCCAGTGGAAGTATTATGATTGGCATTTATGATAAATTCTGTACGAAGCCGCTTCCCGATGTGGGCATTCAACCGAACATCGGCAGTAAATCTCTCCAGCTCGTCTTCCTTTGCAGTGCCGTTAGCTTTTGAATAACTAAATGAAGAATACCAGGAAGACTTATCATTCCCGCCGCTGAGGCCAATGGAATGATTCATGCTAAACGAATTGCGAAAAAGCAGCTTGAACCAATCGGTATTCCTGGCAGAGGACGCCTGAACGGCCTGCTTAAATTCGCTTTCCGATATCTCGCGTTTATTCAATTTCGTCACCAGGTCTTCATACGTTCCGGGGCGATGAAATTGCGGAATAAAGATTGCGGACCTGGCCGTCTTCGTATAACTCGCGGGACAGGTTCATTCGCTCTTCCGAGTTCATCAGTTCCATCTGGTTATAGTTCGGCCTGGCGCTGAAAGCCATATCCGTATTGTATGACACCTGCACCGGACCAGCTTTCCCCTTTTTGGTGGTCACTACGATGACCCCGTTAGCCGCGCGGGTACCATAAATGGCGGTAGCCGCGGCATCCCGCAGGAAAGTGATGCTTTCGATGTCATAGGGGTTAAGTCCACTGATAGCGCTTCCTATAAGGGAATAATTGCCATTCACGGTATTGTTTAAGTCACCGGAGGAAAGCGGGACACGATCATTACGTATCATCCCGTCGATCACCCATACCGGAGAAGCGTTGCCCACAAAGTGGATGTGCCCCGCAGTCGGACAGTCGGAGCGGCGTTTACGCTGCCGGAGGTATTCATGATCATAAGGCCCGGCACCTTGCCCTGGAGCATCTGGTCCACGCTGGCGGCGCCCGGCTGAAGAATTTCAGCGGCATTCAGCTTGTAAACGGATGCAGTGGCCATCCGCGCTTCTATCTTCTGATAACCGTTAACGACAACTTCCTTGATATCTTCTGTAGCGGTCTTTAGCGTAACGACCATCAGGCCGGCGCCATTTTTCGCCGGATGCGAAACAGGTGTAAACCCGATGCCGGAGAAACGGAGCGCTTCACCTTCATATGCCATCATGGAAAACATGCCGTCTCCGGAAGTAACGGTTCCGAGATTAGACTCGGATGCACGAATGGTAATGCCCGGCAGGTTTGTATTGTCCTCTCCCCTACCTGGCCGGTTACGAGGATACTGCGTTTCCCCGTTTTCTCTCCGGCATCTTCGTCTGGGAAAATAACGATGCCGCCCAGGTCTTCCGCGAATTGCAGCTTCGTACCGGAGAGAATCTGTTTAAGAACAGCTTCCAGTGTAACTTGTTTCGCGTCAATGGTAACAGGCGGTTGCCGGCGGATGATGTCGGCATTGTAAGTAAACCGTACATTGGTCAGCGTCCGGATGTCTTTGAGCGCTTTGGCCAATGGCGCCTGTTGCGCTTTGTAGGTAAGCCGCACATCCAGTACGGATGTTTTAAACTGCGCGCGCAGGAAAAGGGCACGGCCATCAGCCATGCCAGCAGCAGGAAGCTCAAGGCACAGGCATGCCTGATCTGTCCCGGGAAAGGCGATCGAGTAGTCGTTCTCATGTTGATAAAATGATTAGCCTCGCTGTCGTCCATCACGACAGCCGGTCATTAATGCATCGTTAGCAAGAAGTGAGGGCGTCCCCTGTTATTCCCGATTTAAATACACTGTTCTGTTTTCAATTCTGTACTGTATGTCCCCGTTGTTCGGTTGATCTGGTCCAAAACCGCTTTCATTGAGGCGGGCCGTGGCATATCCAGCGTAAAGATGAGCTGCCGGAGGCTTTCGTCCTCGAAGCGGAAAGTATAATCGTAGTCTCTGCCTAATGTCGTTGTTATATCTTCAAGTGTAACTTCTTCAAAATAAAGCTGCCCGTCTTTCCAGGCTGTGACGGTGCGAACGTCTGCCGCCCGTTTTCCGGATGGCTGCCGCCTGCAGGCAAAACTGCCTGTTCCCCGGGATTGAGGATCACGGATCCCCCTGCCGCAGCAGTGCGCACTTTACCTTGCGTGAGCGTGGCATAGATTGCGCCGGAATAGGTATTCAGATTGAACTGTGTTCCCAGCACTTCCACATCCATCCCTCCCGCTTTCACGATAAATGGCCTGGCGGCGTCTGCTGCCACATCAAAGTATGCTTCTCCTTTTACGGCCACTTCCCGCCGGCCGGGACCGAACCTGGAAGGATAAACCAGCCGGGATTCTGCATTCAGCCACACTTTGGTGCCGTCCGCCAGCGATATCCGGATGCGGTTGCCACGGGGCACCATCAGTGTATCCGTTGTAATGGCGTCTGTTCCGGCGCCTTCATAAACGATTTCTCCGTTTGCAGTGCTGACGGTGGCGTCATTGTTCAGTTGCAGCTGCAGGATGGAATCCCTTAGGGAAATCACCTTCCCGTTAGAAGTCTTGATCTCTACTTTTCCGGAAGGAGCCAATTGCGCTATTTCGCTATTAATAACCGGTGCGGCCTCCTTACGGAAGAACCTTACTCCAGCCATCGCCAGGATGACCGCTGCCGCGGCTGCAGACGTCAATACAATATCCTTGTACGGCGTTTTGCCGAGTCTTCCCGGCGGATCGTTTCGCGGAATCGCTCCCAACCTTCGCCGTCCGGAAATTTCTCATCAGGGGCAGAACTTAACAGGCGCCGGCGCATTTCCTGCGCCATCCGAAGATTGCGCGCTTCCTCGCTGTCTTCCGAAAACGCAGATGCATCTCCTTCAGGAAGGCGATCCAGCTGTTGCAGCAGCTTGTCCCAATCGATATTTTTCTCCGGATGTTCCATCTGAACAATATAATGGCAACCGACTTTTGAAACCGGGTGAACGGCGTCAGCTATTTTGTCAAAAAAATATAATACTGATAAACCGGATCATCCAGTCGCATTCTTTACGAAGGAACTGGTAAGCCAGTTTGATATGGGTTTTTACCGTATTGATGGATACGCCCAGCTTTTCCGCTATATCCGCGTACTTCAACCCATCGCGGTTGCTGAGCAGGAAGGCGGTGCGCTGCTGCTGGGGCAAACGCGCAATAGCCGCCCATAGGGCGGCATTGCGCGTTTCGTCTGAGTCATATGTTTCTTCAGGAATATCCCCGGCCGAAGCGGCCAGTTCCATCGGAGCGTCAAATCTTATCCTGCCCGCGCGTTTGATATAGTTCAGCGAGGCATTTTTACCGCCCTGGCGGCGTATTGTACAAAGCCGGACCGGATCATGAGCTCATCCTTTCTGCGCCAGCAATACAAAAAGAAGTCCTGGACGATATCCTTGGCGGATTCTTCGTCCTCCGTTACCGCAAAGGCGATCCGGCATAATGCCGAATAATGCAGTCTGAATAATTCTTCAAATGAATCCGGTTCCCTTGAATTTGGTTGATACATACCACTTTTGTGCGCACATCTAATCCCACACAAAATAGTCATTAATTAGTTTCCGGCCTGCTAATATTTCATTTCGAGAGGCCCGCAGGATGTCCAGCGTGTGGAATACGTAGCGGTCGTCCCGGATTTTTTCCGCTACTTCCTTCAGCCTGGCCGGCTCTGCCGGGTCGGTAAATTCGAAAGCAGGCAGGCTTACCTTCAGACAGAGGGCTTCAGGAAGCTTAGCAGCCTCATCGGCCCTGTGCTCGTGCGCCGTCTTGAGGATTTCCGTCCGGCGGAAGTCTTCGTATCGCAGCGGACGCGGGTCTTTTGATGAGCTATGAGCCATTGTACGGATTCACGGATGGCGGTCAGCGCCGTATCGGCTGTTGCTCTCGCCTGGCCCTTTGCAGCCACCGTCTGTATTTTCCCACTGTCTTTCCATCTTTCGAAAGGAAGTGCGGCAATTGTATCAGGCCTTAGCGCCGAGGAGTACTGGTTTTCCCGAAGGATGTTCCAGGCCCCTTTGCCAGGGAGCACTACGTCGGGCCTGACGCCTTGTACCTGTGTAGGAACGCCTGTTACCCGGTAAAACCGGCCCGTCGTTACGTTAATGGATCCATAGCTTACGCCAGGCGTACCCAGCTCCTTATTACCAATTCTCCCCATCGGCTGAAATTCCTGGATCGTGCCTTTACCGTAGGAAGCAGGGCTCCCGACGATCACCGCCCGGCCGTAATCCTGCATGGCGCCGGAAAACATCTCCGAAGCAGAAGCGCTCCCTTCATTGATCAGCACCGCCAACGGGCCATCCCATAATACCTGTCGATATTTATACATATCTACCAACTGTAATGAATCTTTCATCCTGCCCTGCGACACCATGCCTTTGGGGATAAATAATCCACCCATAAATTGCACCTCAAGCATCGATCCGCCGCCGTTATTGCGCAAATCGATCATAATGCCTTCCACATTTTCCTTTTTCAGCTGCTCTACGGCCCTTTTCATATCGGCAGAACATTTTGCCCCATCGTTCCGGCTAAAATCACGGTAGAATTCCGGCAGGCGGATGTAACCATAACGGCGGCCGTCCTTTTCACTACCACGGCTTTCAACGAATTGGTCATATCCCGGATGACATCCCGCTTCAATTCCACTTCGGTTTCCATACCTTTCCTGCTGACCAGCACCCGGAGTACCGTTCCCGAATCGCCCCGCACCATTTTGCTTACATCCATGACAGACATGCCACTTACCGGCACCATCACGTCTTCCGGCCCGCTTACGGCCATAATGCGGTCCTGCTGGCGCAGCTTCCCGCTCTGATCTGCCGAGCCGCCAGGAACGAGCCTGCGGATGGTAATTTCACCGTTTTCTTCCGCCAGTTCCATTCCCACACCGAAGTACCGGAGCGACATACGCGCAGCAAAAGCATTCCGGTCGGTCGGCGGCATATAAATCGTATGCGGGTCAATTTCCATCACCGCGGTATTGATATAAGCCGCAAAGCGCTGTTCTTCACCCGACTCACCCAACAGGTTTTTATAAGTGCTTTGCAACCATGACAACACCTTCTTCCGGGCTTCCGTTTCCGCGGCAGTCTTACCCAACTTCGGATCAGCTTCCTGCATCCTGACCATGTTGTAAAGGACATGCATTTTCACGAACCGCTCCCGGACATACGTCGCGCCCGGGCATTGGCAGGATAAGCGGAAGGTTTTCTATATAATTATCTTTAGCGGAAAGGTCCAGCGGCTTTGACAATATCTCCCGAAGATCTTGACAGATTCCTGCATGCGATTGCGCAGGATGGCATTGGCTTCCCGGAAGAAAGCCGTAGATGGGTGATTCAGTTCGTCGTCCACACGCAGCTCCCAGCTGCGGAGCCGGTCGATATCTTCCTGGAGGAAGTTGAGCTTGTTCAAGTCCTGCTGGTCGAGGAATTTCTTCCAGACTATAGCGGAAAAGGCATCATCTATCCGCTTAGGCTCAGCATGCTCTTTGGCGATCCTGTTCATGACCGCCCGGATAGCGTTAACGCGGAAGGTATCCAGTCATCAGCCGGACGGCTGGCCGCCGCCCCACCCGCAGTGAGGACTCCGGCGGAAATCAATATAGCCCTGAGGCGAAGTGAACATTTCATATCCTTATGGCAATCAGGGCGTAAAATCGGGTGAACTCACCGCCCGAAACACCGCATCATCCAGGCGCTGAAATCAAAATATTTCAATAAGGGCTCATCTTCCCGGTGCGCCCCGATCGCTTCCAGCTCCGGCCCGATCTTCGCGAACGCCGCCGCCTTCCGGGGCTGGCTGCACTTCCGGGGTTCAGCTGTATGGTCTTGAACAAAAGCTTCTCCACCCGGGAAGCTCGGCCAAATTGGCTGTAGAATCTTTTATAGGCACGGATATCATAATCCAGGTAAGCGGAATTCTCCGTTTCGTAATGGATCACTATATGCAGCAACCTGCAGGCTCGGTACGGAACCGAGGCACTAAGCGGCTTATGCTCGTTCAACGCCCGGGACACGTACCGGTTAGCCTTGTCATATTGCTGATCGAAGAAGTGAACTTGTCCCGCCAACAAGAGCAGCTGCAGCTGCCGGTCGGTCTTATGCAGGCTCGCGCTCATCAGCACCGGCTCGTGAATTTCCTTGACGAAAGCCAGCGCAGCGACGTATTCCCGTTGCCCCAGCATGCTTCCCAGCCGGTGCAGGCACAGCGTCTGGAAACAGAGGTTGCGAAAGTGCTCCGGCCAGGACTTGTCTGCCAGTTGCGCCAGTTTGTCCACGAAGAAGACCATTTCATGGAAGTAGCCGATACTGTGGAGGTTATCGAGAATGCCGTCCAGGGCGGAGAGGTTGTCGTACGGGGATTATTCCATAATGCTTCATTCGCCTCGAAGAGCGCGTTCAGGGATTTAAAGACTGCCAGGGCAGAATGGTATTGCTTGGTATGGATGAGAAAGAAGGATTGAAACAGCAGGTGCGTTTTGCGGGATTCAAACGGATGTTTGCCGCCGGAACTGATAAGTCCCAGTTCTCCCAGCACCAGGTCGTTGATCATTTTCGCATTCCTTTCCTGGCCAACCTGTTCATGCATGAGCCTTAGCTTCAGGAGCTCGTAGAGCGAATGGTGCTCATGGATCTGGTGTTGCGCTTTCAGGGCCTGCTTGGCACGCATTTGCAGATCCACCACTTCCTTTTCCGTCATATCCTGAAACCCCGCGCCCGACAGGTAATTCAGTTCTTCACGTACCGCCTGGTAATATAACGCATGATCCCCGGCATGCAGGGCCAGCTGCTGCGTCTTACGCAGTTCATGCAACCCGCGCCCGGGTATCGAGCGTTCAAAGCAAAGGCGCGCTTTCATGAAAGCATGATGCCGGGCATACCATTTATCCTGCCCGATACGCACCGCCATGAGCTGATCCGTCAACACGCGGTACAAATACTGCACGGTATTGCTGAAAGAGCCGGGCCGCGCTTTTTCGTTAAACATCGCCTCCGCTTCCGTAATTGTAATGCTCTCCTTGCAGAGAATGTCGAAGAGGAGCAAATAATCCCGCGCTCCTTCATACTTGCCTGCCGACAGCGAAATGTTTTTTCTCCGCGGGCGACAACGAACGCACGATCTTTTCAAGTTCCAACACCAGCATATGGAAATTAATGTAAGAAGGGAAAAATAAAAATCACTACCAATTGATAATGAAACAATTAATTCATAAACATGGAAATTACTGCCTTACCGGCATTCATGAATATAGGAAATAATGGCTGATTTCGGGCGACAGGTAACGCTATATTTGACGTCTAAGGGGATGAAAGTGCACTTCTCATCGCAGACCTATCCAATTATTCGACCAACAAAAATTCATTCCAGGTTATGTCAAACAAGATCCTCGTGGTAGGTAGTATCAACATGGACATGGTTGTAAAACCGCTCATATTCCACAACCCGGCGAAACCGTTCTCGGCGGCGTATTCTTTATGAACCCCGGCGGCAAAGGCGCTAACCAGGCAGTGGCGGTAGCCCGGCTCGGGGCAACGCAGCATTTATCGGCAAGATCGGCGACGATATCTTCGGCAAGCAGTCGGCCCACCTCTTTGACCAGGAGGGCGTAGACATTACCGGCATCTTCTCAGACCCGGAGGCGCCTTCAGGCATCGCTATGATCACCGTAGACGACACCGGCGAGAACAGCATCGTGGTGGCTCCCGGCGCCAATGCGCACCTTCAACCGCAAGACGTAGCCTTAGCCTTCGATCGTCACCCGGACGCGAAGGTAATGCTCATCCAACTGGAGATCCCCATGGAAACGGTGCGCTCCGCCGCGCAATACGCCCGCGACAAAGGACTGCTGGTCATCCTCAACCCAGCCCCGGCAAATGGCTCGGTTGCCGACATTTTCCACCTGATCGATGTAATCACCCCTAACGAAAATGAAGCCGAGATGCTATCCGGCATTCGCATCAAAGACCTCCCCAGCGCGCGCCGCGCCGCCGAACGCCTTCAGCAATTGGGCGTAAAAAGCGTGATCATCACGCTCGGCAAACAAGGCGCGGCCGTGCTGCACGAGGGTAAATTCCGGCACATTCCGGCGCCAGTGGTAGATACGGTAGACTCCACCGCCGCGGGAGACGTCTTCAACGGTGCGCTTGCCACCGGCCTGGCCGACGGGCGCACCATAGAAGAAGCCGTTGCCTTTGCCTGCAACGCCGCCGCTATCGCCGTTACGCGGCTGGGAGCGCAATCATCCATTCCATATAGAAACGAAGTGCTGTTCAATATCCTGAACTAAGCCATCCGAACAGCCATCCATCCAACCAAATAAATCCACACGTTATGTTTATCGTAGAAAGCTATTCCCTCGCCGTCGTCTTTTGCCTGATCACCATGTTGTGCTGGGGCTCATGGGCCAATACCCAGAAACTCGTGGCCGGCAGCTGGCGGTTCGAGCTGTTCTACTGGGATTATGTGCTGGGGATCTTCCTCTTCTCCCTGCTCGGCGCATTTACCCTGGGCAGCAACGGCCCCGGCGGCCGGCCTTTCCTGGCAGACATATCCAGGCTGATGCCGCCAACATTCGCAGCGCTCTCATCGGTGGCGTCGTGTTCAACCTCGCCAACATCCTGCTCACTGCCGCAATTTCCGGCGCCGGCATGGCTGTGGCGTTTCCGTAGGTATCGGGCTTGCACTGGTGATCGGCGTCATTTTAAATTACGCACTGGCCGCCAAAGGCAACGCTTCCATGCTCTTCGCAGGCGTGGCGCTCGTAGCCCTGGCCATCATCATCAATGCTGTCGCTTATGGCAAGCATTCCGGCAGCACCGGCCGCAAAGGCGTTGGCAAATGGATCGCCATCGCCGTGGTTGCGGGAATCCTGATGTCTACCTTTACCCCTTTATCGCGGCGGGGATGGACCTGGAGAACTTTGAAGCGCCGGCAGCGGGCAAGATGACGCCCTATACCGCCTTCGTGGTGTTCGCTACAGGCATCTTTGCCAGCAACCTGCTGTTTAATGCCATTTTGATGCGCCGCCCGCTGGAAGGCGCCCCCATTTCGTTCTCCACTTACTTCCGCGGCACGCCGAAGGTGCACCTAATTGGCGTACTGGGCGGGTGCATCTGGGGACTGGGCAATCTCTTCAATCTCATCGCCTCTGGTAAGGCCGGCCCGGCGATCTCTTATGGCCTGGGGCAGGGTGCTACGCTGGTAGCCGCCTTGTGGGGCGTACTGGTCTGGAAAGAATTTAAAGGCGCCACCCTGGCGTCCGCGGGCTAATCACCGCCATGTTCATCCTTTTTGTAGCGGGCCTGGGGCTTATTATAGCCGCCGGCCGCTAAACCCGTGCATACAAACCAATCGCTACATTCTAAACATTCACGTATGAAAAACAGGGTACTGAAAGACATGGGAGCTACCCTCCTCCTGCTCGCCTGCGCGCAGTTCGCATTCGCACAGTTCAGGGTGACGGGGCTAGTTACCGACAGCCTCAGCGGCCAGGCGCTTCCCAATGCCACCATCCGGGAAGCAGGCCGCAACGCCGGCGTGCATACAGACGCAAATGGCAATTACGCCATTTCTATTTCCTCCCCGATGCCTCGCTGGAAATCAGTTTTGTCGGCTACCGCAAGACGAACCTTCCGGTTAACAGCCGGTCCGTAATTAATATCATCCTTGCCCCAGATGGCGACCTGGGTGAAGTAGTGGTAGTAGGGTACGGCACGCAGAAACGAAGCGACATCTCCGGCTCCGTAGTATCTATCGACGCGGAGAAGCTCGCGCCCCAGACCTCCACCAGCGTTACCGAACTGCTACGCGGCAAGGCCTCGGGCGTGCAGGTGACACAGGGCAGCGCCCGCCCGGGCGGATGGTCCAACATCACCATCCGCGGCACCCGCTCCCTGAACGGAGGTAACGCCCCGTTGTTCGTCCTGGATGGCGTACCGGTGTCCGACATCGATAATGTGAACATCGCCGACATTGCCACCATCGAGGTATTGAAAGACGCGGCCTCCACCGCGATCTATGGCGCCCGCGCGGCTAACGGCGTGGTGCTCGTCAACACCAAACGCGCCAAAGCCAACAGCCTCCAGCTGGAGGTAACGGGACAACATTCCCTCCAGCAGCTCAAACGCAACTTCGACCTCTACTCGCCCGACGAATGGGCGCAGCTGCGGCGCGAAGCGGTGCGCACCAAGAACGGCGGCGTTTATCCCACCGACGAACAGGCCTTCCCCGCTCCCATCCTTTCCGCCATTCGCAACAAGCAAACAGCAGATTGGGAAAACCTCCTCATCCGCGATGCCTGGGTCCGCAAGTACGACGCCAGCGTACGGTCTGGTACCGAAAAGACGCGCGTCGCCTTCTCCGGAGGGTACCTTGGGCAGGATGGCCTCGCCAAACAGGCCGGATTCGACCGTACCAACTTCCGCCTCAACCTCGATCACAAACTACTGCCGTCACTGACACTCGGGGCCAACGTAGCCTACTCCTTCGCAACCCAGACGTTTGAAGACGGATCCTGGGACGGGTTCTACCGTTTCCTCACCGCCCCTCCCTACGCCACGCCCTTTGATGAGAACGGCAACCTTAACTACGTCATCGGCGAATCCAATAGCACCAATCCCCTGTGGAACGCCCGGGAATCCTCCAACGAAACGAAATACAACAACCTCCTGGCCAACGTTTTCGCGGAGTGGACCATCATCCCCGGACTGAAATACAAGCTGAACACCAGCATCAACAACAACACCTCTTCCAACAAATTCTACCAGACAAGCCTACATCAGAACGGCCGCATCTTTAACGGTAATGGCTCCATTTCCGAATCGCGCAACGCCGACTTCCTCCTGGAAAATATCCTCAGTTACGACCACCGCTTCGATAACGGGCACAATCTGGACGTGACCCTCGTGCAGAGTATCAACAAGATCAATTACGAACAAACGGGCGTCAGCGCCACCAACTTCCCTTACGATAAGTTTGGGGCAGACGGCATCGGCAGCGCGCAGAAGTCGAATACGCCCACGCACTGGGTATCTAAACGGAAAATCCTGTCGTATATGGCCAGGCGCGTTATAACATACAGGATAAATACCTCGCGACCTTTACCATGCGGGCGGATGGCTCATCGGTATTCGGGCCGGAGAACAAGTTCGGGTATTTCCCATCCGGCTCATTGATGTGGCGTATTTCGCAGGAGGATTTCCTGAAAGGCAACCCTGGCTCAACGACCTGAAGCTGCGTGCCAGCTATGGCGCCGTTGGCAACCAGGCCGTGTCTCCCTATAATTCACTGGGAGTAACGGTATTGTACCAGGGCATCCTGATGAACAATGCGGGATCGCCGGCTATCACATCGGGCTTCCTGCCGTCTTCGTCGCTGTACAACCCTTCGTTGAAGTGGGAAACCTCCGTCTCCGGGAACCTCGGGCTGGATTTCAGCCTGTTCAATGACCGGGTGAGCGGCTCCTTCGAATACTACAACACCCGCACCACCGATCTCCTCATCAACAAATCCCTCCCCAACATTCTCGGCTACACTTCGCAGCTGGTGAACCTGGGCGAGGTGAAGAACTCCGGCATAGAGGCCATGGTGAATATCCAGCCGCTACGCTCAAAGGAGATAGCATGGAACCTGGGACTGGTATTCTCCCGCAATGTGAACAAGCTGGTGAAGATAGACGGTAAGACAGACGCGGAAGGCAAGCCCGTCAACGACCTGAACAACCGCTGGTTCATCGGCGAGTCTGTAAACGTCTTCTTCGATCACCGGTTCGAGGGCATCTGGCAGGAGTCCGACAAGGGCTTCATGGACGCCCACCCCACCCTTAACGCCAAGCCCGGAGATGTGCGGGTGGCCGATCTGAACGGGGATCATATCATCAATGAGGCCGACAAGATCCTTTACCGCCGCGATCCCAAATTTACCGCCGCTATCAACTCCTCCTTCCGCTATAAAGGATTCGATCTGTATTGGGATTTGTATTGGGTGAATGGTATCTACCGCCAGAATCCCTACCTCTTTTCCAGCAACCAGGGCGGTGCGCTCACAGGGCTGACCAACGGGCTGAAAGTAAATTACTGGACGCCGGAGAACCCTTCCAATGAAGCCCCACGCCCCGGGAAACCGGCATGGAGAATCCGTACCTCCATGTGATCGGGTACCAGGACGCGTCCTACATCCGTTTCCGGAATATTACGCTGGGATACACCCTGCCCGCCGCCTGGACGAAGCCCGCCCGCATCCGATCCCTACGGGTGTATGCAGGACTGGAGAACTTCTTCACCTTCACCGACTACAAATCCTACAGCCCGGAATCCAATCCCGGCGACTTCCCCGAACCGCGCGTTTTCCAGTTCGGGCTGAATATCCACCTTTAATATCAGCGTCATGAGAAAGATCCGCAACCTTATCATACTATGCGCCTTCCTGGCAACAGGCTGTAAAGACCAGCTCATGGAAGAAAGCGAAACTAACCTCACTCTCGTGGAGTTATACTCCACGCCACAGGGCCTGGACAAAGCCATGACCGGGCTCTACATCCTCGAACAACGCGGCCCGCGCGACGGCGCCTGGTGGGATGGAGCAGAAATGCTGTCCGTCATCGGCGGCACAGATATCACGGTCATGAACGGCGGCCCGGGCAACGGATATCGTACCTACGACCCCATCGAGATGCAAAACGGCGACGGCGTCGCTTTTACCTGTGGAAGTTTCATTACGCCGTGATCGGCAAAGCCAATGAAATCATCTTCTACGGCGAAAAGATGGCCGACGCGCATCCCGAAGTGCGCCACACCATAGCGGAAGCCCGCTACTTCAGGGCGCATTCCTATTTCTGGCTCTACCGCAAGTACGAGCGCATCTGGCTGAACACGGAACCTACTACCCCGGAGAACGTCAACCAGGCCAGAGATTACCGTCCGGCGAAAGCGGAAGACATCTATGCCCTCGTCAACGCCGACCTCGACTACACCATCCAGCACATCAGCAGAACAGCCCGCGACCCCGGCAAAGTCACGGAAACCCTGGCCCGGCATATTAAGGCCGACGTAGCCCTCTGGCAGCAGAACTGGGACGAGGCCATCAAACAGGCAGAAGAAATCTTTAAACGCACGGACTACAGTCTCCCCGCTGGAACAGGTGTTCGGCAGCGGCAACCTCAACCACAGCGAAGCCCTTTACCTGCTCCGCAGCGCCAAAGGCGGGTATGACGTCATGACCAACCGCATGCAGTCGCATTTCATTCCCTGGTACGATAAGGTATGCGGCGAGCGCAGCTTCACCAACGGCGGTTGGGGCTGGGGCTGGATGTACCCAAACGATTACCTGTTCAGTCTTTTCGACAAGGCGAATGACAAGCGGTATAAACAATACTTCAAAACGGAATATATTGTAACGAAAGTAGTGCCCGGCATGCCGGCGGGTACGAAGGAGGGCGATACGGTGAAAGTGACAGAAGACAATAAAAGCCTCTATTACACGGCCTTCCATCCTACCACTACCAAGTTCGTGGACGTGTGGACCGTTTCCTCGCCGGATGACGGCTGGTCTTATAAAGACTTCCTCGTCTACCGCCTGTCGCAAACTTACCTGTTTGCCGCAGAGGCGTATATGCGCAAGGGCGACAACGGCAACGCGCTGAAGTACTACAATAAAACCTGGACGCGTGCGGGTAATACCGCCTTCACCGGCACCGTTACGGAACAGCTGATCATGGACGAGCAGGCCCGGGAACTGGGGCTGGAAGGTCACCGCTGGTTCTTCCTCAAACGGATCGGCAAGCTGCTCAGCCAGGTACGGGCGCATGCAGGTGAACCGAACCCTTACACGGGCGAGAACTATCTGCTGCCGCGCACTAACATTAAAGATCATAACGTCCGCTGGCCTATTCCCAACGGCGAGCTCAACATCATGGGGAAGCAGAATTTCCCGCAGAACCCGGGATACAATCCCTGATCATCCAATAAAACATCCATTTAAAATACTATGCGCAAACTCATCATTTCCGGTCTGTTCCTGGGCGCCATCGCTTCCGCGGTGATGGCGTTCCGGGAACCGGTTCCGCATCCAAAGGACCTAAAGTCAACTTAAGCCGCGCTACGCTGCAGGACAAAATTAAAGGCGGGTGGGCAGGACAAACCATCGGCTGCACCTACGGCGGCCACTTCGAATTCAAGTACAACGGCACCATGATCCAGGATTACATCCCGGTGCACTGGGACAGCAGCAGTATCAAATGGTGGTACGATAACTTCCCGGGTTGTATGACGACGTGTATATGGACCTCACGTTCGTACAGGTCTTCGAAAAGCACGGCCTTAAAGCCCCCACCGATTCGTTCGCCAATGCCTTCGCCTATGCTTCGTACCCGTTGTGGCACGCCAACCAGGCGGCACGCTACAACCTGCTGAACGGCATCAAGGCGCCGGCCAGCGGGCACTGGATGAATAATCCCCATGCAGACGATATCGACTTCCAGATCGAAGCAGACTTTGCAGGGCTTATGGCGCCGGGAATGACCCAGGTATCCAGCGCCGTCTGCGACAGTATCGGCCATATCATGAACTACGGCGACGGATGGTACGGCGGCGTGTATGTTGCAGCGATGTACTCGCTGGCTTTTGTTTCTGACGACATCCAATGGATCGTGAAAGAAGGCCTCAAAACGATCCCCGCACAGAGCAAGTACCGTCAATGTATGGAAGCCGTGATCGCCGCGCATAAAAAGTACCCCGACGACTGGAAGCGCGCCTGGTTCGAAGTAGAGCGCAACTGGAGCGAGGACCTGTACTGCCCCGACGGCGTGCATACGCCTTTCAACATCGACGCCACGGTGAATTCCGCCTATATCCTCATCGGGCTGCTATACGGCAACGGAGACTTCACCAGGACGATGGATATTTCCATGCGCTGCGGGCAGGATGCGGATTGCAATCCCGCATCTGCGGCGGGGATCCTGGGCACCATGATCGGATATAGCAAGATACCGGAGAAGTATCTGGAAGCATTGCGCATCGTAGAAGACCGCAACTTCGTCTACACTACCGCTTCACTGAACGATCTCTACCGCATGAGCTTCGATCAGGCTTTGGCCGTGATAAAGGAAAACCGGGGAACGGTAACTGCGGAGGGTGTAACCATCGCCTACCTGCCCCGCGCCCCGTGAAGCTGGAACAGGGATTCGACGGGCATTACCCCACGCGGAAGATCGCCATTCATAAACTGGTGCAGCAAACAGAACCGGTGCCATTCGAAGGGAAAGGAATCGTCTTTAAAGGATATGTGCAAGCCGACAAAAGCTACACCGCGCAGGTGGATTTACTGATCGACGGGAAGGTGGCAAAATCGATAAGCCTCCCCGCCAACCAAACCACCCGTCGCGATGAAGTGGCGTATGCCTTTGCATTACCCGCGGGCCAACATACCGCCGCGCTTCGCTGGCAGAACCCTGCAGACGGCGCAAAGGTCCATGTAACGGAGGCGCTGGTTTTCTCCCATCCGCCGGTAAAACATTAGACATGAGATATCTTTTCATATTGACGGCGCTCTTCACGGCGCCGTCTCTTTTTGCGCAACAGGCGATACAGGTGCCCGTAGCAGAGATCACGGATAAGATCCGGGGCGGTCTCCTCGGCCAAATGCTGGGCAACCTGAACGGCATTCCGCATGAGTTCAAATACTTCCGGGAACCGGGTTCGGTGGAAGGATACGTCCCCGCTTTGCCTGAAGGGGCATGGACAGACGACGACACCGATTTTGAATGGGTGTATATCTGCGAGATGCAGCGCCGTCGAACATTATTGTTGCCTTACGACACCATAGCGGCATTGTGGAAATCGCGCATCAACAAGAACATCTGGTGCTCCAACCGCTATGCGCGGCATTTGTTGGATATGGGTTTTACCCCGCCGGAAACCGGCGATCCGCGCCTGAACCCGTGGGCTGCGTTCAACGTGTCCGGACAGTTTCTTTGCGAAACGTTCGCCCTGTTAGCTCCCGCCATGCCGCAGACTGCCGCGCGCACAGGGCTGCATTATACGCGGGTGGCCATCGGCGGTGAGCCCGCGCAGACGACACAGCTCTTCACCACGATGATTGCAACGGCTTTCATGGAAAACGACATCGATAAGATCATCGCCGCAGGCGCAGCTTCCTCGATCCGTTGAGCCATACCAGCCGGTTGCTGGCGACCGTCCGCCAGTGGCACCAACGCTTTCCGGACAACTGGCAACAAGCCCGCACCCTGCTTCGGGACACCTACACGAAAGAAAATGGCGGCATGCGCGACCGCAACGGAACGGAATTGAACACCGGGGCCATCATCCTCGCGCTGTTATACGGCAAAGGGGATTTTGCCGCTACGCTACAACAGGCCTTTAACCTGGGCTGGGACGCCGATTGCAATGCCGCAACCGTAGGCACTATTCTTGGCGCCATGCACGGCTATCGCGCCATGTTGGCCAAAGGCTGGAAGATCGTGGACCGGTATACCAATACCAGCCGCGACAATATGCCGATGAATGAAACCATCACTTCCTTTGCTGACAGGCTGATCGAGTTATTTGAACTGGTCAATGCGGAACAGGGCGGCAAGCGCGGCGTGGTGAACGGGCAAATGATGTATACCATTCACACGCAGCCACCAGCTCCCGTTATATTCATCAGAGACCAGGAACAGCTTACGCCAAAGTTACCGGCGTTAGCCAAAGACATCGCATCCGGCAACGGCCTCCAACAGGCAAGGGCGGCTTATACTGCGATATGCCTGGGATACGACAGCGCATTGTATAAAGCAGACCCCGCATCCTGGCAGGCGGCTGTTACGCAGCTGAATGCATACTGGAAGGTGATGCAAAACATATACGCCGGGGGCTTCCGCGACCTGGACGCCTTCGCGGAGCGGTTCTCCCGCGCGGGTATCCGGCCTCCTGCTATTAAAAAAACAGATGCCGAATTGTACGGCGACCCGGTGTTCCGGAGGCCGTTATGATACCTGTGTATTTTCATTCCAGTAGAAACTGTCGGGCGTGGGCCGTTGACCAAACACCGCCGTGCCAACCCGCACGATAGTAGCACCTTCCGCTATGGCGATGTCCAGGTCGCCGCTCATGCCCATCGACAGTTCCTTCATTTCCACATTTGCTATTTCCATCGCGCCTATTTCATCACGCAGTTTGCGCAACAACTGAAAACACACCCTTACTTTTTCCGCTTCCACGCTTAGCAGTCCGATCGTCATCAGGCCCTTCACCTTTAATGTTCCCAATTGCGCAACTGCTTTTATGAGATCAGCCGTCCCGGATGGATGTACGCCGAATTTGCTTTCCTCGCCGGAAGTGTTGACCTGAATGAGCACCTCCATCGTTTTGTTTTCCGCCAGCAGGCGTTGATGGAGCCTTTCGGCGAGCTCCAGCCGGTCGAGGGACTGGAGGCAGGTTACTTCGTATTTCAGCAGGTCTTTGATCTTATTGGTCTGCAGGTGGCCGATGAAATGATTTTCGTGGGGATCGCCTGCAGCGCATCGTATTTCTCCTTCAGCTCCTGCACTTTATTTTCCGCGATCAAAGTATAACCGGCATCCAAAGCGATGCGTATCCTGTCCGGGGACGGTTTTGGTGGCCAGCAACAGGCGGACCCCGGCCGGGTTACGGCCGGCTGCCTGGCAAGCATGGGCGATACGGGTTTCTATGTCTTTCAGGTGGTGCAGGATGGAATCGCTCATGATGTTAATGTTTGTATAGTGATAAAGCCGAAGCCCGGCAACTGGTGTCCGGGAAGGACCAGCGGCCGGGATCTTCAGCGTTGGGGAAAGATTATTTCAGGTCTCCGATAGCTGCGCCGAAGTTGATGTGCAGCACGTTGCCATTGGGCGTTACCAGTGCCGGCACGGATTTCAGGCCCAGGGCTTCTGCTTCGCCTATCCTGTTTTGCTGATCGCCCAGGTGCACTACTTCAACATTTGCAGCGCCGATTAGGTTGATGATGTCTTGTTCCGCGCTCACGCAAACGGGGCAGCCTGCGTGATAAAATACCGATTTTGCCATGGTTTGTTTATTTAATCAAGTGAAAGAAGGTGTGTTTGACGACACAAAAATAGGCTACCTTTGGACCATCCATATGATACAGTTTTCATAAAAACAGGTAGTCCAGATGCTCAGACCCTGGAAACTGGAATTCCAGATTAACGACACTTGCGATAAGGCCGTTTACCTCCAAATAGCGGACGCCATTATCGCCGATATACAATCCGGCAGGCTGAAAAGCGGCACCGCCCTTCCCGGGAGCCGCATGCTGGCGCAGGAGCTGCAGGTGAACAGGAACACCATCGTGGAAGCGCTGAATGTGCTGCTGAACGAAGAATGGCTGGTGTCCCGCGAGCGGAAGGGAACGTTCGTGGCCGAGCAGCTGCCTGCCATGGCAAAATCCCGCGCTACCCCTTCCCGCCATCAACCCGAACCTGAAGCCCTGCCTAAATACCGTATCCATTTCGACGACGGCCACCCAGATAGTAAGATCGCGCCTATTGCAGAACTGGCCCGGGCTTACCGGCAGATTTTTAACCGGAAGGGTAAATGGCAACTGATGGGATACGCCAACCCGCTGGGCGATATGGGTTTCCGGAAAGCGATCGCGGAGATGGTCAACCACCAACGGGGCATGCAGGTCAGCGAGCAACAGGTATGCATCACCCGTGGCAGCCAGATGGCCATGTACCTGACGGCCCAGTGCCTGTTAGAGAAAGACTGCTACGTCATGGCCGAAAGCCCGGGTTACCAGCCCGCCTGGAACACTTTCAGGCATGCGGGGGCCAAGGTGCTTCCCATCCGCGTGGATGAGGAAGGCCTCCGCCTGGACGACATCCAGGCCCATACAGCCTCCGGAAAGGCCATTAAAGCCCTGTATACGACGCCTCACCACCAATACCCCACCACGGTCACCCTGAGCCTTCAGCGGCGACTAGAGCTCATTAAACTGTCCAATAAGCACGGGTTTACCATTATCGAGGATGACTACGACAACGAATTCCATTTCGGGTACCGGCCGGTGCTGCCCCTGTCGAGCTACCGGGAGCTGAAACGGTACGTGTATATCGGTACTATGAGCAAGGTGGTAGCCCCGGCGCTGCGGATCGGGTTCCTGGTCAGCAACATCCCCGGCCTCCTGGATAAGGTGAACGAGCTGCGCAAGATCATCGATGTGCAGGAGATGCCATGATGGAGCAGGCCGTTCTCCAGCTCATCCAGGATGGCACCATCAAACGCCACCTTAAAAAAGCCACCCAGCACTACCCATAAGCGGGACGTCACCGAGGCGCTCCTCCGGCAATACCTGGCCGACAAGGCCCATTTCCAGACTCCGGATGGGGTCTTGCCTTCTGGATCGTACCTCATACGCCCCGGATTGGCAGAAAGTCGCAGAAAAGCTCCTGGCCAAAGGGATCCACATCATCACTCCCGACTGCTACAGCCATGGTAAAGACGTAAACGGCCTGCGCCTCAGCTTCGGCTCTGTTTCGGAAGAACACCTGGAAGAAGGCATCCGGGCACTCGCGGAGATGCTATAACCCCGGCAACCACCTGACCATACTGTGACAAAACACCTATTCTTACATCGCCTCTACTGCATTGATAATCAATCAATCATACTATCATCCTTCGCTTATCCTTCGCTTGCGTTCGCTACTGGCTTGGGTTTGAGGGTGTTTAAGCGAAGGATAAGCGAAGGATAAGCGAAGGATAAGCGAAGGATAAGCGAAGCTTTACTGTCAGAAGCCCCTAAAGCACTTGACCAACCCGTCGTGAAGTTGTCAATAAAAATATCAATCCTAAATACTTAATTCTCAAATACATATCTACAACCCTTCAGTAATCCTTCTGTGGGGTTCAGTGCTGGCTTAGGTTTGGACCAACGTCTGTGCTACAAGCAGTTACCTGTCTTAACCAATCCGTTACAATACGCCCTGTAATGTCAAATAACTATTGCATTGATTATCAACAAATAATGCATCCGTCCTCCGTCCAACCTCCGTCGATCCTCCGTCGACGTCCAGTGTTGGCAAGGGTTTGACGGCAGTTCGACGGAGGTTGGACGGAGGATGAACGTAGGTTTGACGTAAGATGAAGCTTTAAAAATTGGAATCAGGGGCAGTGAGTCTTGATTTCGGCCTGGCGTCTTTATCGCCGAGGGCGGCGGCTTTGTGAAGATCCTGGCAGGCCAGGTCGGTTTTCCCGTGCTGGAGGTAGACGAATCCCCGCCAGAAATAACTTTCCGGCACCGCATAATTTGCCTTGAGAGCGAAATTGAAGTCGCTGAACGCGCGTTGGAAGCTGTCCACGTAGAAGTAGGCGATCCCCGTTCAAAGCGGATCTCCGCCATCTTCACATCGAATTCGTAGCCGTTGTTGATGATGGCGCTGTGCTTCTTGTCCGTTCCTTTTTCTTCACCGCCTTTGATGTCTATGGCGCTGTTGAAGTCCGTAATGGCGGCGGCGTAATTCTCCATGCGCTTCTTGTTTTTGCCGCGGTTGACGTAGGCGAGCGTATTGCGCCAGTCGAGCGCGATGACCATGGAGTAATCGGCAACCGCGGAATCGTAGTGGCCGAGGATGGCGTGATCCGTGCCCCTGTCGAGCAGGGCGCGGATATTCGTCGGTTCTTTTCTGATGGCTTTATCGAGCAGGCGCAGGGCTTCGGCATGGCGGCCTTGTTTTTCCAGCTCGTTCGCCTGGCTGCGATAAGCTTCTGATGAGGTGCAGGCGCAGCATAGCGCCAATGCGAAGAGGGGCAGGGGTAGATAGGGGATTTCCGCATGGGGTTGAATATACGAAAAAACGCCGTCGCCGCAGCGATTGCTGCGGCGACGGCGTTCCATTATATATATCGATCGGTGAGAAAATTTCCTATTTCGTCATTTTAAAGAGGCCCATCACCGCTTTACCCTGCACTTTCGCACCTTTCGTGCCTTTGGCGGCAGCGAGGTCCACCTTGTAAATATGAATACCATCGGCCGTGTTCTGCACCTGCAGGTAAGCCGTGGTCTTATCGATCACGCAACCATACTGTAGGCTGCCGCCGGTATGCAGGGGCACGCCGTCTACATAAGTAATGGCTTTGGTGTTGAAGTCGATAATGGCCAGTTTGCAATCGCGGTTCGTCCATTTGTCTGCCGCAACGTGGTCTTTGAAGCTGAATATCTGCGCCAGGGCTTTGCCGCCGCCGATGTATTTCATCCCGCAGAGCTTATAACCACCGGTAGCGGTTTCGATGTTAAAGAAGTAATCTTTATCGAATTCAGTAGTGCCGGCTTTGATGCGCAGGATACCGGAGGGCTTTGCGGAAGGCACATTGCCCGCGGCGATAGCGCCGGCGGCGGAATAGGCGTAAGCGTCGCCGCCTTCCGTGATGGCCAGCACGTCGTTGGAGGCATAACGGCCCAGGGTGCCGGTACGCTCATCCTGATCACTTTTTCCAGTTTCAGTTCAGGATAAGAGAACACGGCGAGGTATGCGGAGTCAGCATACTGTGTATCGAAATTGGAATTCCTGATCTGGAAGAAAGGCGCGATCACTTTACCGCCGAACAGGCGAACATCATTGAAATACGCCCATTCTTTCCAGTTATTGGCGGTTTCAAATACGTTGATCTTCGCTTGCTTCGTCACCCCATGTTGGTGGCGTTGATCTCATAGAAGGTGGCTTCCGCCGATCCGTCGCGGGGCAGAACATGCCGAACATCCTATCGTTGTCCACCACGCCGCGGGCATGGAGGCGAAGGATAGAGAACTCGCCGTTCTTCTTGGTGAGGATGCCTTTGTCATTCAGCGCATACCCCGGTACTACGTTGGTACCCTGGTAGGTGATGCTCAGCAGGGTTTTGCCTACCACTTCGTACATGCGGTAGCTCTTCTGTTCGATACCCTGCCCTACCGGGGTGATCACGCCAGACATGAGGTCTTTGCTCTGGATCACGTAATCGGTGGCTTCGGAAGAGCTTCCATCGGCCGTTACGGCGATGACGAAGGTGCTGTTGTCTTCATTCACAAGATCGCCGGGGTTCACATCGTTCTTGTCGCTGGAACAGGAGGCTGCGGTGAGGATCATGGCGGCTGCCAGGGCCGGCAATCCCAAGTGTACTTTTCTCATGTTGTTATAGTTCTGTATGTTAGATTAATATTTGCTCAGGAAATAGCGGAGCTTAACGTAGAAGGCACGGCCGGGCTTCTGCATAAGGAAGTTGTCGTACAGGCGCTCATCTGTCAGGTTGCGGCATTCGAGGGATAAGTTGTACTTCCCGTTCTTCAGCGTATACGTGGCGGATACATCGTGCGAAAGCTGCTGCGGTATCTCGTTCTTATCCCAGCTGTACCCGAGGCTCGGCCATTTGAGGTAATAAGCATGCACGTAGTTCAGGTGATAATTCACTCCCAGCCTTGCATGAGAAAAGCCTACCTTTTTGAACTTGATGCCCAGGTCGAAATTGCCGAATAAGTAAGGAATGTTGGGGATCTGGTCCTTATAAATTGCGCTTTCCACATTGCTTCCGGGCGTTTCGAACCGCGTGGTATTGATGAGATGCTGATAGGTGGCGTTAGCGGCCGCAGTGAATATATCCAGGTACGCGTACTTCACATCGGCATCCACCCCGTGTTTCGCACCCCACGGATATTCACGGATTGGGTCCGCGTATCGACCAGGTCTACACGGATAAAGTCTTTCGCATCGCGCAGGATAAAATTACCTTCCACCAAAAGCTTATGCTTATCGCCGAACAGGTAATTGAATACGGCACCGAGGTTAACGTTGTTGCTGTTCTCCGGGCGGAGGTTCTTATTGGCTACATGGTTGATGCCATCACCGAACATCTCGTCGCCCTCCGGCAAACGGTACGTCTTCTCATAAGACATTTTCAATTGCAGCCAGTTGAACAGGAAATACGCGGAGGCGATGCCGTAACCCGTACTGGACAAGTCGTCATGAATAGGTTCCCAATGTGGATTGGTGTAGATATCCACGCGTTGCGCCGACTCGCCGCGAATGATATACTGCTTGGCGAACAGCGAAGTAGACCAGCGGGACTTGTAATCATATTTGTATCCCAGCCCGATCACCGACTTGCGGAGCGTTTGCGGATGCTCATACGCTTCCTCGTTTGGCTTCAGGGGATCGCGTCCTTCCCGGTCGAAGTTGGAGAGGGTATAGTTGATGCCTGCGGAATGCCCACCTCCGATCTTGTAGCTGACATTGGCATTAGCGATGGCCAGGTTGTTGGAGAACTTGTAAAGGCTCCGGCTGTTTTCACCGCCGGGCACGTAATTGCCCTGCTCGTTGAAGGTATTGTCCTTATACTCGCCGGCCCAGTTATATACGCGGTTCAACGTATCCACGTTGCGGGTGCTCCCGAAATTGTAACTGCCGTACATATTGAAATCGAGCCCTTTCACAAAGAGATCGGATTTCTTATATTTCAGTGTAGGCATGATGGTATTGCTTAGCTGCTTCCAGCCGCCAAACACTTTAGACATTTGCGCGGCGGTCTGAATCTCACGGTCGTTCTGCGACAAAATGATGCCCAATAAAAGATTATCGGCATAGCGCTTACCGCTAACGCCTACTTCCACCTGCGCCGATTCGGATTTATACCGGTCGTGGAACCGGCGGAGGCGTTGCTCCGGCCCGATGATCAGGGTATTGAGGTCGGTCACGCCGGAATGGACCCAGTAGTTGTTATCGGAATAGTTTTGAAAGAGATTCCCCATGATCGTGAAACCTGACTGCTGATCGGTGTACCGTGCACTAACGGCGCCACGATGGGTGTTAAAGGAACCGTAGGAGTAGGATACGTCCACGTATTGTTGCATACGGGTATTGGTAACGATATTGACCGCTCCGCCCAAAGCATCCGCGCCCAGCCAGATTGGCACAACGCCTTTATAAACTTCTATACGTTCCGCCAGGTTAATAGGGATATTGTTCAGCGACAGCGAAGAACCGAAGTTATCCATTGGAATACCGTCCAGGAAAATCTTTACCTGCCGGCCGGAGAAACCGTTGAGTGAGAAGTTAAAGCTGGAGCCCAGGCCGCCATCTTCACGCACCCTTACACCGGCCACTTTACCTAATACCTGGTTAAGATCCTGGGAACTATTGTGCAGGGGCCTGGCGTCTATGGATGTTATGGCGTAGGCCTGACGGTTGACCTGCTGATTGGCGGTCATCCCGGTGATGTTCACTTCCTTTACTTCGGCCGCCTGCTGGTTAAGCTGCACGTCCAGCCTGGCTTTTTCGCCGGCACGGACGGTAATGGTCTTAACTATGCGGGAAAAGCCGATAGCGAAGAATTCAATGTTGTATGTGCCAGGCTTAATATTGCCGAGGAGATATGCGCCCTGGAAGTCTGCGGAGACCCCGAGGCGGGAGCCGGTTACTCTGACTGACGCGCCCGGGACGGAGCGCCGCCTTTATCTTTTACCGTCCCCGAAACCGACGCTGGTTGCTGCGCCCGGAGCATGAAAACGGACAGGCATAGTAAGCCCGTTAACAATATTTGCTTATATTGCATCGCTTGAAATTTGAACGATTGAAAGCTCCGCCCACAAGGCGGATAGCCGTACAGTTGGCGCTGTGCGGCTTTTTTTTATGCTTTGTTATGAGGGAGCAAAGGTGCGCAAGTAAAACTTTAACATATGATCGAAATCGGAAAACTATTTGCGCGATGCGGAAAACCCGTTCATTGCCATGCCTAAACGAAAAAGGGCCACCCTATGGATGGCCCTGTCGAAATACGTTATTTCACTTGATCATGGCGTAATACTTTGCGATTTCCATTTTCACCAGACCGGGACATTGTCGAAAGGATGCCGGGTCATGAAATTAGCGGGCAACGCTATGTTCGACGTATCATATAGCCGCAGGAATTCCTCCGGCGGGGTGCGGGATCGTGGGGCGCAGTGAAAGCCACATACATGAGGAAAGGATCAGCATGCCGTTGTCCGATAAACCGGATGGCCGCATCTGCATAACAAATCGAGGAGAATTGCCCACCGTTATAAGGATGCTTGTATTTCCCGGATGTATCGTAATGATGGAGCTTCGGCTGCCAGTGGCCGCCGGCCTGCTCCGTATGCATGCCGCCAAAGAAGATATTATCGCCGGAGGCAAACGAGCGGTTGAAAGACGCATAGTCGCTATGCCATTTACCTGTGGAGAAGGTCTGGTAGCCGTTCTCCCGGTATACTTCTGCAAATGTCTTTTCAGACGCAGGTATATTGCCGCCGTCTTCATGTACGCCAAACACAGGGCGGGAAGTCAGCAGCATGGCCCTGCTCGGCGCGCAAACAGCGCCGCCCAACGAGCCCATGATATGTGCCTGTGTAAACGTTGTACCCTCTTTCACCAGCCTGTCCATATTCGGGGTATGGATCTCCGGGTTACCCAGGGCATGAATGGTATTGAAGCGCTGATCATCTGTGAGCAGCACCAATACATTGGGCCGCTTTGCGGATTGTGCGCCTGCAGTTAACGCAGAGAATAACGAAGCCGCCAGGAGCAGGCGCGGGTAAGGTAATGGCATGGATACGATTTGATAACAAGCTATTCAAGATGTACAGCACAATATTATACTATCTTCCCGAAGCCAGTGTAAATTTACCCTTGGTAAAAAGAACAGGCCCCGCTATGATGCGGGGCCTGTTTAACGGATTGCGGTTTTTCATGCTTATTATTTCCAACCGCCGCCCAGGGCGCGGTATACGCCTACCAGCGCCTGCATCTGCTGCAATTGTGTCTCTATCAGTTCAAACTTCGACTCCAGCGCGTCGCGTTGGGTCAGCAGCACTTCCATATAATCCGCACGCGCGGAAGAAAAGAGGCTGTTCGATATTTCGATGGACTGCGTCAGCGCATCTACCTGCTTTACCTGAACGCGCTGCGCTTGTCCAGGTTGCCGATCTTCGACAATTGATTAACCACCTCCACATATGCGTTCAGGATCGTCCGTTCGTATTCATAAACGGATTGTATCTGTTTCGCATTGGCATTGAGGTATGCCGCCTTGATGGCATTCCTGTTTACCAGCGGCGCTACGAGGTCGCCCGCGATGGAGTACAGCAACGACTCCGGCGTTTTGACGAGGTACGAGGGATTGAAGGCCCTGTACCCTACGCCTGCGGTAATTCCCAGTGAGGGGTAGAACTGTGCGCGGGCGGATTTCACATCCAGCTTCGCGGCGGCGAGATTAAGCTCCGCCTGGCGGATGTCGGGCCGGTTGGCCAACAGATCCGCGGGGATGCCCGAGGCTATTTTGGCTGTGGCCGTGCCGAAGGTCTGATCGTTCCGGTGGATAGGTTGCGGATAGCGGCCCAGCAGGAAGTTGATCTTATTTTCGGTTTCGGTGATGCGCTGGAGGATATCGAACCGGAGGCTTTGTGTCCGCAGCACTTCCGCTTCAAACTTGCGCACCGCGAGTTCAGTTACACGCGTGGCTTCTTTCTGCAGCTTTACTACGTTCAATGCATTCGACTGGATGGCGATATTCTGCTCCACGATCTCCAGCTGCTTGTCGAGCGCCAGCAGTTCGTAATACGAAGCGGCGATCTCAGCGATCAGGTTAGTGATGACGAAGTTCCTGCCTTCGACGGTAGCGAGGTACCTGGCGGCGGCGGCATCTTTGGCGTTGCGGAGCTTGTGCCAGATATCCACTTCCCAGCTGGCAAATGCACCGATGAGGAAGTCGCCCAGCGGCTCGGGCATTTCCTTCCCTTCTTTGATTTCCGTATTGGCGTCGTTAGCGCCCTGGCTGGTGTATCGGCCTACCTTCTCCACGCCGGCTCCTGCGCGAAGCGCTACGGAGGGGAGGTACTCTCCTTTCCGTGCGCGCACTTCATTTCTCGTGATTGCGATTTCCTGCAGCGCGATGTTCAGCTCCTGGTTGCGCACCAGGGCGGTATCGATCAGGGCGGCAAGATCGGCATCGGCGAAAAATCCTTTCCACGCCACGGAGCCGCGCTGGCGCCCGGCGCATCGTTAAAGGCGGCCGGCACGTTCTTGTCGGCCTCGCGCCCCGTTACGGCGGGGATCTTACAGGCCGTGTATCCCAGGCAGGCGCCGCCGATGGCGATGTATGTGATATATCGACTTTTAAACATTGTGTTCTAATTCTTCTGTTAATGGATTTTCTTCTTCGTCGCGGATCAGCTTCCGCTTCTCGGCGATCCGGCCGAATATGTAATAGAGACCGGGGATGACCAGCACCCCGCCGATGGTACCCAGCAACATACCGCCAGCCGAAGCGGCGCCGATGGTCCGGTTGCCGATGGCGCCGGGGCCCGTTGCGAACACCAGCGGGATCAGGCCGGCGATGAACGCCAGGGAAGTCATGAGGATCGGGCGGAAACGCACCCGCGCCCCTTCGATCGCGGCTTCCAGTACGGGCATACCCGACCGGTGCTTCTGCACGGCAAACTCCACGATCAGCACCGCGTTCTTACCCAGCAAGCCCACCAGCATCACCAGTCCCACCTGTGCATAGATGTCATTGGCCAGGCCCATGAGCTTCACCAGCAGGAAGGCGCCAAATACCCCCGCGGGCAACGATAACACTACCGCCAGCGGCAGGATGAAGCTTTCGTACTGTGCCGCCAGGATGAGGTACACGAACGCCAGTACGATCAGGAAGATGTACAACGCTTCATTCCCGCGCTCAGACTCATCCTTCGACAATCCTTCCCAGTCGATATCATACCCCCTGGGCAGCGTCTGCGCCGCTACCTGCCGGATAGCCTCGATGGCTTCACCACTGCTGTAACCAGCCGCAGGCTCCCCGCGGATAGCGGAAGAAGTATACATATTATACCGCGTGATCTCATTCAGGCCATGTGACTTCTTAATGGACATAAATGCTGAATACGGCACCATTTCGTCACGGTCGTTTTTCACATACAGCTTCATCAGGTCATCGGGCAGCGCGCGGTATTCCGGCGAGGCCTGCACGTATACCTTGAGGGCAGTACCGAATCGTACGAAGCCCAGTTCATAGGTACTACCGATCAAAATCGACAGGTTATCCATCGCTTTGCCGATAGACACGCCTTTCTGCATGGCCGCTTTATTATCGATCTGCAACTCGTATTGCGGGTAGTTGGCGCTGAAGAAGGTGAACAGTCCCGTCAGCTCCTTGCGTTTGTGCAATGCCTCCATGAACTGATCATTTACCTTTTCGAGTTCCTTGTAATCATCGTTATTGGTCTTGTCCAGCAAACGAAGGGCGAAACCACCCGCTGCTCCATATCCCGGAACGGCCGGGGACCGAAGAACTCGATCGTAGCGCCGGGGATCTCCTTCGCTTTTTCTTCCAGCTCTTCGATGATCTCGTTTACGTTGTGCTTGCGTTTCGACCATTCTTCCAGGTTGATAAGGCAGGTACCCGCGTTAGAGCCGCGGCCTTCCGTCAACACCTCATACCCCGCCAATGCAGACACCGAACGGATACCTTCTACTTTCTCGGCAATCTCCTGCAGCTTCCGCGAAATCTCGTTGGTACGCTCCAGCGTGGAACCGGGAGGTGTCTGCACGATGGCGTAGATCATACCCTGGTCTTCATTCGGAATAAAACCGGACGGCAGACTTTTGGATATACCGAAGATTCCGGCGCAGCAGGCCAGCAGTACCACCCAGGTGACTACCCGGCGGTTCACGATGGCCCGCAGCAGTTTCTCGTACCGTACGGTCAGCTTGCCGAATACACGGTTAAACCCGTCTATGAACAAATCGATGGGGTTTTTCTTTTTCGGCTTTCCGTGATTGTTCTTCAGGATCATGGCGCAAAGTACCGGCGTCAGCGTCAGCGCCACCACACCCGACAAAACGATGGACGTGGCCATGGTAATGGCGAACTGCCGGTAGAAGATACCTACCGGGCCGGTCATGAATGCCACGGGAATAAACACCGCCGCCATCACGAACGTAATGGCTACGATCGCCCCGCTGATCTCATGCACCACTTTCACTGTAGCCGCATAGGGCGACAAATGCTCTTCCTCCATCTTCGCATGCACCGCCTCGATCACCACGATGGCATTATCCACCACGATACCAATCGCTAGTACCAGCGCAAACAGCGTGATGAGGTTGATCGTAAGCCCGAACACCTGCATAAAGAAAAAGCGCCCACCAGCGATACGGGCACCGCCAGCGTAGGGATGAGCGTGGAGCGCCAGTCGCCCAGGAAGATGAACACCACGATGGCCACGAGAATGAACGCCTCGCCCAGCGTGTGGATCACTTTCTCGATAGAGGCGTCCAGGAACGAGGAAACGTCATAGCTGATCTCGTAATCCATTCCCGGCGGGAAATCGCCTTTGATGGAATTCAGCTTGGCTTTGATGTCCTTGATCACCTCACTGGCATTACTGCCGTAGGTTTGCTTCAATACGATCGCCGCGGAGGGGTGTCCGTTCAGGTTAGAATAGATGTCATAGAACTCGCTTCCGAATTCTACATCCGCTACATCCTTCAGGTATAGCACTTCGCCTTCCGAAGAAGCGCGTATGATCACATCTCTGTATTGTTCCGGTTTGTTATAGCGGCCGGGATAGGTTAGTACATATTCCAGCGCTTCGGAGCGTTTGCCATCGCTTCGGCCCAGGCGGCCCGGAGCCGATGATGCTCTGGCTGCCGAGGGCTTCCATCACCTCTTCGGTAGATACATTGTAAGCGCGCATCCTGTCGGGCTTGAGCCAGATACGCATGGCATACTGGCGGCTGCCGAGGATCTGGGCGCTGCCGATACCGTTAACACGGCGCAGCTCCTGGAGGATATTGATGTTGGCGTAGTTGTAGAGGAAGTTCTCGTCGGCCTTCGGGTCTTTGCTGTATACGTTTACATACATCAGCATGTTCGGCTGCAGGATATTTACGATGATCCCTTCGCGCTGAACCAGTTCCGGCAAGCGGCTGGTCACCTGCTCGATACGGTTCTTCACGTTTACCACGGCCTGGTTGGGATCTGTTCCCAGCTCAAAAACCACCTGGATATTGGCTTCACCGGCGCTCACGGCATCGGATGTCATGTATTTCATCCCGGGCACGCCGTTTACGGCTTTCTCCATTGGGATGAGGACGGACTGCACGAGCACGTCGGCACTGGCGCCCGGGTAGGCCACGCTCACGATCACGCGCGGCGGCGCGATGGAGGGGAACTGCGACGTGGGCAGCGTATTAATGGCCAGCACTCCGAGAAAGACGATAAAAACGGAGATGACGATCGCGAAGACCGGCCTTTTCATGAATATATTGAACATTCGTAAGTCTGTTTTAAAGGTCTATGTATTATTCAGACGGCAGTACCAGCTCGGAGATCACTTTGCCGGGAGCTTCAAAGTCGTAGGCGATCTTGTCGTTATTCTTCACCTTACGCAGCCCTTCCAGCAGGATCTTTTCATTCCCCTTCAGCCCATCGCTCACCACAAACAGATCGGGCATTTCGGCGCCGATGGTTACGGGTTTCAGCTGAACGGTATTCTTATCGTCGACTACATAGACATATTTGCGGTCCATGATCTCGAGCGTAGCTTTCTGCGGGATGATCACGGCGTTCTTCAATTCTTCGCGCACGAGGATGGTGCCGGTCTCCCCGTGGCGGAGGAGGCCGTTATTATTCGGGAAAGTTGCCCTGAAGGCGATATTTCCCGTTTCGTTATTAAATTCCGCTTCAATGGTTTCTACCACGCCGGTATGGGGAATATTTCCTTATTGGCCATACGCAGCTGGACGTTGGATTTCTCTTTTGATTTGGCGCTGGTAGCGTAATTGAGATATTCCGCTTCCGATACGTTGTAATACACCCACATTTTGCTGTTATCCGACAGGCTGGTCAGCAGATCTCCTTCTTCCACGAGGCTTCCCAGCTTCATATCGAGGTGATTGATAATCCCGTCGAACGGCGCGCGGATCTCCGTAAAGGCCAGGTGAACCTTGGCCAGGGCCAGTTCGGCATTGGCTTTCTTGAGCTTGGCATTGGCCATGGCCAGTTCGTTCTGTGATACTACGTTCTTATCGGCCAGGGTCTTGGTGTTCTGCACTTCTATTTTCCGCTGCCTGTGCTTCGGCTTCCGCTTTCAGCAACTCCGCTTCATACAGCCGCGGCATGATGCGGAACAGCAGCTGTCCGGCTCTTACATGCTGGCCTTCGTCTACCAGCACTTCCTGGAGATACCCTTTCTCCTGGGCTCTCAGTTCGATGTTCCGGATGGATTTGATCTGGCACACAAACTCACGCATGATGGTGGTGTCTGTCGTCAGCGGACTGGTCACGAGCAGTTTTGAACTTTCTTCGTGATGTTCTTCTTTCGGGTGGCAGCCGGTATGGCACAGGAGGGCGCACAAGCCCGACAATATGAGGATCTGCTTCATATAAATTGTGAATTCTGAATACGGTTTTTATGGAATAAAGCTTCCGATCGGGCACGCAAAGGCCCGTCCGCATGGCGGCGAGGAATCACGGAAGTAAATAAACGGTTGATGCACCGGTCTGAAAAAGCCGGTTAAGCGGGGATCAAATCCTTATGACACGCTGCACGATAAACTTCTCGGGCGAGCCGTAAGAAAAATGAGGGCAAAAAGGTAACGGAGGCTGGGGGTAAACAGCGGAGAGCCGGTTGGCGTCGATGAAAACCGCGGAGATGAGGAGTTTGCAGAAAAGCTGCTGTTTACGGGATGTCGGAGAGTCCTCGTCTTCCTGTATCTCTACTGCCTTGGTTTTCTCGGTGGCTTCCCGAGCGTCCGGCGGACCGGGATTAGTGAACTGGTCTTCTTCGCAGTGTGTGTCTGTGGGAATTTCGTCGGCGGTAAGGTTCTGGAAATAACGTCCGGGGTGAAGCTGGCTGACTGGTCGTAGCAATGCGAATATCCCCTAAGAGGAGGACATACACTGATAGCATAAATCCGATCAACAAGCGTGTCATTTGACTATATATTGTCGTGCCAGTTTGCAAGTTGTATCACATCGCCGTTTCCGGTTTTTGATGGATGGGTGTAAAATTAAAGGGATTGCGGTCAAACTGCAAACCTTTTGCAGTAAATCATGATTAATTTTTCCTTAAAAAGGCTTAAAAGATACATTTCCATATTCTTAATGTGACAAAATAACCTGGGGCTGATGCGGTTTGAAACGGGATTATTTTGTTTTATATTTAATTAAACCCTGATTATATGCGACTGATATTTCTCCTGCTGATCGCATCCCCTTTACAACCGCCTGGGCGAACATCCTGCCTGTGGGCGCCGGGCAGCGTTACGCGCAGCTGACCGAAGCCGCGAAGTCCGCAACGCCGGGCGACACCATTATGATTTATCCGGGTACTTATCCTGGCGGGCAGGACCTGGATGAACTGAAGGGCTCGCCGGGCCGGTGGGTGTATATCCTGTCACAAAGCCCTGGCAATACGATCTTCCAGGGAGGCGAAGCGGCCTGGAACGGCAGCGGCAACGCTTATCTGCATATTGAAGGAATGGTTTTCTCCGGGCAAACGGGCAACGGCCTCAACTTCGATGATGGCGGCAACAGTGCTGCGCCGGCGCATCATATCGTTCTGCGGGAATGCACCTTCCGGGATATGGCGGCAACCGGCAATAACGATCTCTTGAAGCTCTCAGGTGTGGATGATTTCACGGTGACGCATTGCACCTTCGCGAAGGGGGCGGCTGGTGGTAGCGGCATTGATATGGTAGGGTGCCATAACGGGTTTATCTTCCAGTGCCGGTTCACTGACCTTGGCGCCAATGGCGTGCAAATGAAGGGTGGCAGCAGCGATATCCGGGTGGAGGCCTGCGTATTTAAAAACGCCGGTAGCCGCGCCATCAACATGGGCGGAAGTACAGGCGCCGCTTTCTTCCGGCCTGCAGACGCTACCTGGAAGCCACGCGCCTCACGGTCTGCTCTAATATCTTTACCGGCTCCGATGCGCCAGTGGCATTTGTGGGTTGTACCGATTCGGAGGTGATCAACAACACCATTTATAAACCCGTCCGCTGGGCGATCCGCATCCTACAGGAAAACAAAGACACGACGCGCTTCGCCAGTGCGGCCGGAATACTTTCCGGAATAATATCGTGTATGTAGACGGGCAGTTGCGCACCGCCTGCAATATTGGGCCGGGTACATCTCCAGAAAGCTTTGTTTTCTCCCACAACCTTTGGTACCATGCCGGCGATGCCGGATGGAAAGGCCCGCATTTGCCGGCCGCTGAAACCCGTGGCCTGTATGGTCAGGCGCCGCTTTTCACCCAGGCGGAAGGGGAAGATTTTTCCATCCCGCCGCATAGCCCGGCTGCCGGCGCAGGGTTCCCGGCGCGCAGCGCAGACCGGGATCACCGCCGCAACCGCTATCGGTCTTCCCGGGCCATCGGCGCATTCGAAGTGCCGGAATAGCCCAAGGATACAAACAGAAATTACATTAACTTCGGACCTATAAAGAACGCAACATCTATGAACTACGAAGAAATGGTGAAGAATCAGACCGGTGAGATGGTAGACAACCTCATCGCGGAAGTGCTGGGTAAAAAACATTCGACATCCGGTACGATTATAACGACAGCGAACAATGGTCTGTCATCACCACCCACACCGACGAAGACAATGAGATCTCACTGCGCGTCTACGGAAGCGACAGCTATGCCCTGTATTTCGGTTACTACGATGAGGACGATGATTTCCATGAGCTCCTGCAACCGCTCACGCCGGAGATCAAGAGCTCGGTTCCGAAACCGCTTCAGAACGCGATGGAAAAAGTATTGAACGAAGAACAGGGAATCCGGCTGCCGGGGAACTTCATCAAAAAGTAACTGCTACGATATTGTAATAAGACCCGCTTACGGCGGGTCTTATTAATTTTCCACCTATGCAACTTTCACGTTATGACAACCCATGGAGATTTGATCGTGGTCAAAGCCCACATCACAATGAAAAGCACAGCTGAAGGCGGCCGTAAGCATGGCTTCATTTCCGGCTACCGCCCGAATCATTTCTTTGACATGCCCGAAACCGGATCTGCCGCCAACAGTTATATCGGAGATATATTATTTGAGGGGAAAGAACATATAGAGCCCGGAGAGTCAGCTATTGTTACCGTGCGGTTTATGGTGGCAGGTAATATTTCCAGGTATATGCGGCCGGGGCAAAAATGGTTTATCAACGAAAGCCTGCATAACATCGGATACGGAGAAATACTTGAAATACTGTCTTAGGAAATATTCTCCGGTATTTTAGCACCTCTTCCCGTTTACGGCTACTCACCGGTATCTGCTCATTGTTTTGCATCTGCAAATATCCTTCGCGGTAATATTTCTTCACGTACTGGAAATTCACGAGGTAAGACTGGTGGCACCGGATGAAACCCGCCGGGCCCAGGATATGCTCATACTCTATCAGCCCCTTCGAAACGAGGATTTCCTTTTTATCCTTCAGGTAAAACGTCGTGTACCCTTTATCGCTGCGGCAGTACATGATATCTTCCACCGACACGATCTCCATATATTCCACCCGTTTTAAAGCAAGTCGTTTCACGCCCCAACGCCCTGGGCGGCATAATGCTGCCGCGCGATCTCCAGCTGTTGGCGATCGAACTGTTCTTGCTGGCGGTGATGATAACATCTGTCCAGCATTTCGGCGAGGGCCTGCTCATCTATTGGTTTGAGCAAATACCCGAACGCCCCCATGTTCAGGGCCTGGATGGCATATTGATCATACGCGGTAAGAAAGATAACCTGGAAGCCGTCGTTCCCTATTTCATGGAAGAGCCGGAAGCTGTCGCCGTCTTTCAGCCGGATATCCGCCAGTATGATGTCTGGCCGTAGCGCGGGAATCTCCGTTGCCGCTGTTGCGATATCAGCAGCGTGCCCAACCACCTGTACGTAGGGTATCTCCTGCACTACCTGCAACAGATGCTGCAGGATGCGGACTTCATCTTCCAATATGTAGATCTTCATGCGCATGGTTTCCATTTAATCTTTAATGACCGGGATGATGATATATACTGTAACGCCTCGTCCGCCGTGTTCCGCTTTATTCTCAATATCGAAACGCGCCCGCCGGCAATCGGACGTAAACAGCACCTGCATTCTTTCTTTCAGGATGGTTTGTGCGAGCGATTGCTTCTTTTGCACACCGGGTTCCTTATCTGTGATGCCTTGTCCGTTATCGGCTACGGTAATATGCAGCTGGTTGTCCCTGATTTCAAACTGAATGGTCAACAACCCCTTATAGCCGATATTCCGGAACCCATGTTCGATGGCATTCTCCACAAAGGGCTGGACCAGCATGGGCGGAATAAGCAGCTCCTCCGGGTGGATGTCATCGGCTACCGACAACCGGTAATCGAAAAGTCCCGCGTAACGCATCTGTTGCAACTGCAGGTAATTCTCCAGTGAAGACACTTCTTCTTCCAGGGGATGAAATCCCTGCGGCTCTGTTCCAATACGTTCCGTAACAACCCGGAAAAAACGGACAGATAACGGACCGATTGCCGGGTGTCGCCGGTAGCCACCAGGCTTTGGAGGTTTGCGATGGAATTGAAGATGAAATGCGGATTGAGTTGTGCCTGCAATAGCTTCTGTTCGATATTGAGCCGGCTGTTTTCGGACTGGAGTAGCTTGTTGCGCTCTGTCAGGCGATACTGGCGATGCAGGAAATAAAAGAAGCCCAGCCCACCGGCAAAAATCAATAACGCCAGCCCCAGCATCCAACGCTGCTGCCGGATGACCTTTTCGTTCAGCATGTTGCGCTTGCTCAGTTCCGTAATATTCTGGTCCTTTTTCACCGCTTCATACTTCTCCTGTATATCAGCGATCTTCACGGCTTCTATTTCCCGGATATCGCGGATCTCCACGCTGTACGCGGAGTCCATGGCTTCCAGGGCACGGGCGTGCTCGCCTTTCATCCGGTACGACTGTGCGAGACCTTTATAGTAACTGGGGCGGCCTTTGCCCTTGCCGCTTTTCTGAACAAAAGCAATGGCCTTATTAAAATAGCGGATCGCAGAATCGGGTTGATTATTATGGTTGAAGCTGGTGGCCAGGTTATTATAAGGAATATCGGAGCTGCTGTTGGTGCGCTCCAGGTAATCGACGAATACCCTGCTGGCCTCTACTGCTTTGGCGAATTTCCCCGGCGGACGAATATCTGCGCTTCGCTGTCGTACGAACGGGCAATTGCAAGGCTATCGCCGATCAGATTGGCTAGTTTCCGCTGTTGGGTGTTGTACAGCATCATTTTATCGAAATCATTCATCATGGAAGCCAGCAGGAAAGAAATATCATAGTGCCGTTGCATCACGACCGGGTGCGTACGGTAGGGATGATCCCGGAAATGCCGTTCGGCGTATTCCAGTGATTCGGTGGGATTATCGTTCTGGAAGTAAGCCTTGGCCATGAGGTCGTAGTACTTAAAAGTCAGCTTACTGTGGTGGCGCTCAGCGGATTTCATCTCTTCCAATATCCGTTCCATCAGTGCCGAATGCGCCGTTACCCCGCTGCGAAGGCCGTAGTCCTGCAACGAATATGCCTTCAACACTTCCGTTTCATCACCAGCCTGTGTGCCTTTCATCTTATTGAACTGGGCCATGGCGCTGTCGATATACCCGTTTTTATAGAGCATCCGCGCGCGAAAATAGTGGAAGTACGGTAGGGAAGCGCTGTCCGGGCGGTGGGACAGGAGGCTGTCTTCACGGTATATCGCTTCCCAGACGTCATTTGAGGGGAGGGTATCCAACGAAATAACCAGAGAAAGGTAATCCTTGTCCTGTGACGGGGCGGCCTGGCGCCGGGGAGCTTTCCGCGATACGGATGGCTCTCCGCAGGAAGCGGTCAGCAACATAGTGATTATCCCGAAGACTGCGAGTGCCTGTCTTACATTCATCTACAAAAATTTGCTCAGCTAATAAACATAAAAATACGATCCATTGCTTAAAGGCGGAGTGCTCCCGTACAAATCCAGAAAGCGGCCTCAAAAGAAGTTACTTATGGCACTCCTCTGAGACCGCCCCAATTTATAATAGCTGCAATGCGGGCCAATCCAAATTGATCCCCTCAATTCCGATAAACTACTTTTGATAGCAGCCGGAGGAATTCAGGCAATCGATAACGTGATCGATAGCCACCTGGTACATAACATCCCATTGGGTACCATTAGGCGCGGAAACCCATACTGTAATCTGCTGACCGCAGGCATCCCACATCGAAAACGATTTCTGGATACGGAACTTGCTTTCCTGCTGTTTCTGAGTTGCGGCTTTGATTTCCGATTTATTCGCTGTAGCAATTTTCGCTACTCCCTTTTTCTCCGCGGGTAGCGTGTTTTTGCGTCTGCGGCGAAGGCTCCGGTCCCAATCGCCAGGCAAGTGAATGCAAAAATAACTTTTTCATGTAATTCGGTTTTTGAGTGTGATAATGATGGCCGCAAATTCGAACTTCTGCCACCTTTTTTCTGACGGACTTTAGATTTGCGGCCAGCGAATTTATATTCGCCGGCTTTTGTAACAAATCTGCCGCTGATCACCTATCTCCGAGGGATCTTGCCACGAACTGCCGGCAGCCGCAATTCTTTTAGTAGAAAGACTCGTTCAAATATGGACCAGAAAGCACCGAATATGGATTTCTTTCCGTCGGATATTGGTTTGCCGTTGTGCAGAGGGCTTACCTGGGCGAGATTTGGGCATGCGTAACCTGATAAAATCACTGATTCCTGCGCTGCTCCTTTGCGCCCTTTACTCCTTCCGCCAAGAAGACGACTCCACTACTGAAGGGCGCGCCGGCATAGCATACTATCATTTTCTCACGTCCGCGACACCACGCGGGCGTCGCGGAAATGGGAAGAAGATTTTCAGCTGGCCTATGGGCCGCAGCAAAGCGTCTATGTCAGCGCCACCAGGTTGCAGCAGGACTCCCTGCACCGTGCGGCATTCGAGGAAGCCGAACGCACCAACAGCTCCTCCGTGAATATGGGCGTACTGAAACTGGTTACATCCGAGACCATCTATGTCAATGGGCAGTCGGTATGGACAAACCTGACTTTCAACCGGGCTAATTACCTTATCAAAGAACCACTGGAAAAAACCGATTGGCAGATCACCAGCGACACAAAACAAATGCTGGGACAAACCTGCCAGAAAGCCACCGGCATCGTGAAAGGCAGGAAATACACAGCCTGGTTCACGACAGACATCCCCGCCAGTTTCGGTCCATGGAAGCTTCACGGCCTTCCCGGACTGATCCTCGAAGCGTATGATGAAACAGGGCGCATCCGTTTTACCTGCACGCGCATAGTTCCTGAAACTGACCTCCCTTCTACCCTTACACTCAATCCGCCTGCAGACGCCACCGCCACCACATTAAAGGATTATCAGCGGATGGTCACCGCCTACCGCGAAGGGCTCCTGGCCAACGCCGGCAACGCGGACGACGTTGCGGTTGATAACGCCACCATAAACAGCGCACGCTTCAATTCCCCCGATCGCGGGCCGAAAATCAATTACCCCTTGAATTAACCCGATAAAAGTTCCACGATTGCGGACAAAATGCCTGTTGTTGATCTTCCCCTTCTTGTCCATTGCCATGCAGGCGCTGGCGCAACAGTCAGTTACGGTGAATGGCTGGGTAAAAGACAGTACAGGCAAACCGGTTGTTGCTGCTTCGGTAACTATCGTCAACACCTCGGGTACCGGCATTCAATTCACTAAAACAGACGTCACCGGCGCTTTCACATGTACACTGCCCGTACCAGGTGACCAATTTTCCCTCAAGGTGACCGCCCTGGGCTACCGGCCTTTCATCCGTGCTATCACAAACGCCCCTTCTCCATTCCTTGTCACCCTCACAACGCTGCCCACGCCGCTGGCGGCAGTAACCGTCAAATCTAAAACCATCCAGACATCAGGCGATACCTTAAAGTATCGCGTAGACGCATTCAAAGACAAAAACGACCGGGTGATCGCCGACCTGATCGCCCGGCTGCCGGGAATCGAGGTAGACGATAAGGGTACCATCAGTTACAACGGGAAAAAGATTTCTAATGTCTATATCGACGGAGAGAACCTGCTCAACGGCCGCTATAGTATCGCTACCAACAATGTTCCGGTGGATGCCGTAGAGCAGGTCCAGGTGATCGAGCGAGACCAACCTGTGAAAGTGCTGAACGGATATATTCCGGCAGACAACGTATCGCTTAACCTGCGCTTGTCTGACCGCGCCCGGGCCACCACCATCAATACCGGGCAGGCGGGACTGGGCAACCAGGTATACCTGGCGGAAGTCAGTAACCTGGTGCTGCATCAGCGCATCAAAAGCATAAACTATCTCAAATCCAACAATGTCGGCCATAACCTTCAGCGTGAGCAGGCGGATCTTGGCGTTTCCGCCGGCAATGGCAGCATGCCCCCTCCCCAACCCCACAATTACTTATCCATGACGGGTGATAACCTCCCCGCCGTCGATGAAAAATATTACCTACGCAATACCGACCATGCCGCGAGCGCCAATGCACTATTCAGCCTCGCGAAAGACCGGGTCCTACGACTAAACGTTTCTGCCCTGGAACTGAAGCGCCGGTTCGACGTTTCTCAATCTGTTCAATACTTTCTGCCTCAAGGAGACACCATCCGGTACCATGATGCGCAATTCAACACGGACCGGCACCGGGAATTACAGATACAGGCACAGCTGGAAAAGAACCATCAAAATGCTTTTGTTAAATCATCCACGAAACTGGCGATCCCTCACTCCAGCGAACTGGGCGATGCCTGGCAAAACGGGAGCTATATGCAACAACGGTTGCCTGTCAGACAGCTGAGCCTCGGGAACGAAACGAATATCGTTAAGGCGTTGGGCAGAGGACATGTATTACAGTACAATTCGGTGATCCAATATGATGATGTAAGGGAAAGCCTTCATATTCTTCCGGGTCTGCATGCAGAACTGCTGAACGACAGCCTGCCATACAAACAGCTATCACAGTCAGTGGCGACCAACCAATTTTTCCTGCATCAGTCGGCCGCTTTCAAAATCAAAAGCGGAAGCCTGGTATTGTCATTCGCGGCAGGAGGAAACTACGAACGGAATCATTTGCGATCTGGCTTGCAATCCATAGACAGCGCTGGAAGGTCTGTCGCCGCAGGGAGCAGGTTCACTAACAACTTCACCTTTGAAAACCTGGGATTGTACGGCAACACTTCAATGACCTGGATGATGCCGAAAGGGTCATTGATAGCGGAGATCCGACCTTCGGTTCACTTCATCGTGTACGGCTTGCAAAGCAAACAGGAGAATTTTGCGCTGAATCCTTCTTTTCAGTTCCGCAAGCAAACCGGCAAGTATGGCGACCTGCAAATCCGGTATGCGGGTCAAACGCAATTCGGGCATATCAACGATGTTTATCCTGGTTCTATCCTTGTCAACTACCGGCAATTAAATGCCAATGCAGCGCCTGTTCCACAAACCGGTATTCATTCGGTTACCGGGCGGTTTGCATACCGTAAGCCCATCCGAATGCTCTTCTGGCAGCTCGCATTGACTTCGGAATTTACGCGGCAAAACTATCTTCAGGCCTTTACGATCGACAGTGGCGTTACCCGGATTACGGCCATGAACTATGATAACCGCCAGTCTAAATACACCCTAAGCGGCAATTACTCCAAATACATTTTCCCGCTGTCACTCCAGATGTCTGCCGCCGGCAGGGCCAGCGTGCAATCCGGGAACATGTGGTACAATGGCGAGATTTCCCCTTCTCAGACGCGGCAATATAGCTTCAGCATCGCAGTTCAAAAAAGGCTGCCATTCGGCGCAAAGCTATCGGCATCCGGGGAGGCAGGAAAATACATACATCGCTTGCGGCCATTAAAAGGCCGCACGCTACCTAACACAACGGAGACGGTTAAAGTAAAAACTGAATGGCAGCAGCAACTTGCAAAAGGGCTGATTGTAACACCGGTCTGGCAATTTAATTCCTACAAGCCATCGGGTATACCTGTTATACACCAGCATTTTGTGGACTTCATGGCGAGATATGCACTACCGAAAGGTAAAAGCACATTTGAACTGCAGGGCGTCAACCTGATCGGGCAGGAAAAATACAGGCAAGTGATTGTCACCGCCAACCAATCATCCATCCTCGAAATGCCCCTTCGCGGCCGGACGCTCATCGTGAAATATATCCTCGGGTTCTAAGGCACTAAAAAGGGCAACCCTTACGGATTGCCCTCAATAAGGCTGGAAAATCATCCTCATTCCTGTGTGATTATCCCTGGAAGCAACCGTTTGAATCCAGGTGCGCTACCACATAATCCAGTGCAACATCATACATCTGCAGCCAGGTGGTGCCGTGCGGGCCAGATACCCAAACGTTGATGTGGTTACCGCAAAGGTCTTGCGTGGTGATCATCCGTTGAATCCGGAATTGGCTGGCTTTCATTTCTTTTGTACCCACCAGGATAACTTTCTTGTCAGTCGCTTTCACTTCCACCTTGTCTGCGGGTTTGGTGGATTTTGAATCGGCGGCGAATGCGCCGGTGCCCAGCGTCAGGCACAACATAGCAAATACTAAACGTTTCATGTTTTCAGTTTTAAAAGTTAACAACATGTAAGTGTGTGCGGAATGGAGGATGGCTTTGGTTAGAAGCCCTTCGGAGGTAAAATTCGGCATTAACCGCAGCTGATTTCCGGTGTTTATATATTCGCTATGTTCTGGTTTATATTCGTTCCGTTTCCCTTAAAATCCGTAATAGACAGATTCTCAACATGGCCCATATAAAAGGGCCATCCTGTCGGATGACCCTTAGAAGTATTATATGTCGCAGTTTGCTTATTGTTCCGACGGTACCAGGACGATCTTAAACTTGATAGGTCCGGTAGGCCGAGAGCCGGCTCCGCCTGTTGCGCCCTGTACCGAGACAGTCAGGAATCCGGGCGAATAAAAGTACGTGTAGCTGAAACCATCATATACCTGCGGGAGCGCTTCATAGTTCGTTCCATCGAACATGGCAGCCACGATAACGCCATCATTATCGAACGTCACATTGTCGATTTCAGGCATATTGATAACCGCATTATAAGTGCCATCCGACTGACGGAGGGTCCAATCCGCTACGGCTACCGTGTGAACAACAGTAAAGTTCGGGATGGTTTCGTTTGTGATATACTCCTTCTTACAGGATGAGGATACCAGGAAAATGCTTGCTAGCAGTAAAAGCAGGGGCCATTTCTTCATATGGGTCGTTTTGAGATATAAATGCAAAAGGCATACCGGAGTCACTCAAATTAACAAGCATGATGTTCCAATTGTTTGTCAAAACGAGGGCTACGCGTAGATTTATTACCATAAACAACTCAATATCAGCTATATAAGATCAACTCAACTAAGTAGTATTGGGCAATAAAATAACAATTAATAGCCTGTCCTGTCTTTTACTATTGCTATCAAGCGGCTAATTCGCCCACGAAAAGTGAATCCCATACCGGTGAATATCATTAAAAGAATATGAGAAATAGATGAAATTACAACAAAAAGACCGGACAAAATGCCCGGTCTTTACCTGTTCTAATACTTCCAATCCTTTCGGTGTTTGGACGCCTGTCTTGTTATTTTACCGTGTTGCCGTTCAATTCTGCGTTTATCCATTTCATTTGTCTGAAAATGGTATTGCTCCCGCAGCAATTTTACATAACTCCGGTAAACTAGTTCCGGCAACGATCCGTTCTGAACTGCTGACACGATAGCGCAGCCAGGTTCATGTTGATGAGTGCAATCGCCAAACCGGCATAGTGGCGCCAGTTCTTCAATCAGCGGGTGAAGTATCCCTTCCCCTCCATCTTCTGCCGTAATGCCGAACTCGCGCATTCCGGGTGCGTCTATGATCATACTGCCGTTGGAAAGCAAAAACAGATGCCTGGTCGTAGTTGTATGGCGGCCTTTGTTATTTGCCGTACTGGTAGCGCCTTCTTCCTGGCGTTTATACCCTAGTAAACTGTTCAATAAGGTGCTTTTACCAACTCCCGATGATCCGAGCATAATATAAGTACACTCAGGCATCAGGTACCGGCTAACCCATTCTTCTTGCAGCGTTTCATCCATGGCACTGGTCAAGATGACGGGACAATCATATCCCAGGGCCACCACCTCTTGCCGAAAAACTTCCGGATCCGCTACCAGGTCTGCCTTATTCAGCAACACGATTGGCTGGATATTACATAGCGCAAGTTGCTGCATATATCGCTGTAACCTCATCAGGTTATAGTCCCGGTCGAGCCCTTGTACGATAAACGCCGCGTCGATATTAGCGGCCAGCACCTGCCTGGAGCTTTCCGAGCCAGGCGCCTTTCGGCTTAGTTCATTGATACGCGGCAATGTTTCTATGATAATCCCCGCTTCATCGTATCGTTTCACTAGCACCCAGTCTCCTACTTTGGGGTATTCCTCCGGAGAGCGGGAGTGAATGAGAGCCCCTGAGAGTTGCGCTTCCAATGGGCCGGCTTCGGTGATCAGGAGATGCTTAAACCCTTGTATTGACAGGACCCTTGCAGGTTCGGCGTCCTGATATAGACTGGAATTGAAATGATGTAGGAAATGCTCATTCCATCCGTACGACTGTAATGTCGACATGATAATATAATTCTTGCTTTACGCGCTCAGACAGAGCACGACAAAGCGGTTACAATAAATAATTATTGAAATATTACGCAGGTTAATAGAGGAACTCAAAGCAATTGCTTTGTGGGCCTGCGTTAGAGAGCAATTCCCGTCAGGAGGTTATATGTAGATTGACGTGTCATCTGCTGCAAAGGTACCACTTTTCTTTGAAACGGGCCCGCGGCGGTCTACGTGTAGGAGGGCGTGTTTTTACTTCCCAATGCAGAATGCGTATTCAATTGATTTACAATTCAAAATCGGATTTAATCTTTACTTAATCCGGGCTTTACGGACGGTTCATAAAATCTTCGGAAATTGGTCTTCCCGAAAGATTTTAACCACCCAAAACCGTAAACCATGTCTCGAGGAACCAGTTCAATCCTTCCCGAAAAGACCTATTCGGCAAGGGAAATCAAGGGTAAAAGTAGTGAAATAACCCAAGCCGACAAGTTCGAGCTTTGGGACGTTGCCTTATACCAAGATTGGCGGGATTATTCTTTACGAGTACTAGGACATCCAGAAGATGCTGGACGGGTTTAAGAAAGACCGGAGCCGATAGTTTAGTTGATGGGTTTTGCGGATGAAGGATCTATGCTTTTCTTGCGTATCGCCTCGTTGACTTTGGATTTTCATGAAGATTGTGCTGTCGAACCTTCCTATCTGTGATAATATCTGTAAAAATAAGGAATATGGTAACGGCGGGCCACCATTTCACATACGCGGTTACTGATTCTCTCTTGGGTAGACTTGAGGTTTCTGATGATTTCGTTGCTGGAATAAAATACTTCTAACCTGGAAATATCCACTTCGAAACTCTTTTCATTCGTCAAATATAAAGCACGTGGTATAATTAGCTTCTGATCTCTTTCAGGTTCTAATTGTTCCATAATTACATCCCAAAAAAGGTGCTTCGGAAAAATTAATGATATGTTTGTTGACTTGGTCACTCCTCTTCAATATAAGCCATTTCTGTCGATTGCAACGACTTGTTCCTAGAACTAAAAATATATGACATTGTCTTTGAGGAACCATAAGCTTCGAGTTATATCTTGGCAAACAAACTTTTTGTGCGCTATCCGTTCATTTTCAAGAAAAATATGTATATTGTATTTTAGAAAAGTTTTGACCCCTTTTATTGAAACCCCTATTTCAGTTATTTAATTGTCCTTTAACTTATGAGTGTCCTCGTTATGCATGTCCTGTATTGCTTAGGCCCCTGATGCCCTTGGTACCCGTTCTTTTATAAAGAACGGCGAACGTTCCCGACATTCCACAATACTTAGAAAGGAATTACATCTGACTTTCTTAATTAACATCATTCCTAAAAGTACAAATATTAATTGCCCTTCATGCAAACTAACAAATCCAGCTTAAATAAAGATATTGAGAAACTCCTAACTCTCATTCCGACAGCCCCACTAGAGAGAAACTACTGGTTAATTAGAACCAATGGTGGGTTGCATTACCCGTCCTTCGTTAAACACGGATTTGTTGCAATAGATCACGAGGAGGTAAGTGCAGAAACTTATAGTAGGTTACAGACCCAGCATGGTGCCGCCTCTAGAAAATTATATGATGAAGTAAAAAAATAGTCAAGAAACATTTACCAAAAGATAAGGAAGATAGGAGTGCAACTTTAGGCGCAAACCAAATTACAAAGTTCATGGTTGACCTTAAAAGGAGATATTGTAATTATACCTTCGGAGAACTCGTTCGAGGTATCCTTTGGTGTCGTTATGAGCTCCGCACCCGTTGTAACAAATGAAAGAATCCTGAAAATCACCGAATGTGACTTGACTAAAAGAAAAAAAAGTAAAATGGGTAAAGACAATCAATAAGCACACACTTGATCCCTATTTATATAAGATTTTCCAATCTCACCAAGCAATAAATGATATTGGTGACTACAAAGATTTTATCGAAAGAACGCTTGGCGATTTTTATTTCCTTGAGGATGAACTGCACTTAGTTTTAAATGTTACAACTCGGCAGGATATTAATGCCAAAGCATTATTTGGCTTAGGGTATAATTTGATGGAATTAGTTGATGAATTTTCAAATGAGTACTCGTTGGAAATAAACGCTTCAGAAATCAGTGTAAAAACGTATCTAAATTCTCCTGGCAAAGTTGATCTTAAATCAAAATCCGCTAAAGTTCTGGTCATTGCGGCCATCATAGTTGCTGTTGCAGGGGAGGATGGGTCACTACTAAAACTGGTGTGGACTTCAAGACTGACGGAATCTTAAAAGCAGTAAATGATTTCTTAGATGGCAGACATAAACGACAAATGAAAGACAGAGTTTTAGATAAGTACATGGATAGTGTAAAAGTAACAACACCTGAAGACCTTAACAAAGTCCTAGAGCAGGTTTCTAAGTAATAATCTCATACCTTTATACCATGAAGGATTTGTTGAATGCCATATCAATAATTTCCACATTTATACTAACTGTGGGTGTAATATATTATATTCTAAATTTTACTTTTGGCAGAATTAGAGTGATGCAAAAGGGAAGTTTAGTTTATGGATTTCATATTGCTGAAATTATTTTTTTGATCATTTCAACCACTTTAGTGATTGCACTCGTAGCGTCAAATCATTTGAGCTTTTATAAACCGTGGTAACTAACTGCTGTCGGCCGATGGGCCTTGTTTTCTGAGTGATGAGTTTGTAGTGAACTTGCAACGAGGCAACCTGATACATTTATCAATAATAGAACCTCAATGTATTGCGAAGATTCTCAACCCACGATCACCATGTTATATAATCGCGACTACCGTATACTTACTCCAACCGAAAAAACTCAATTACAAAAAGCGAAAAAATGCCTAGAGCAGGGAAAGCTGGCATTTCTCCTGCGCAGCTTTTTCTTTATCAGGAATTAATGCCGGTAGCCGGATATCATTTCGAATCCTTATTTCCAAACAACTATTTACATATTGAGGAACTTGAAGACCATAAAAACTAGATACTGCCAGTGAACAATTTATATCATTGCTTGAATCTGAAGCAACGGAGCGTGAAATTTTGAACTTCATTAATAACAATCGTTATTACTTTATTATTGGTTCGATACTAAAATCTAGTTATAATTTTGGTCACCATAAGGCTTATGCATTTAAAGAATTTGAATTACCACCGAACTACATTGCCGACTACCTACTGGTCGGTAAAAACTCCAGTGGATATCATTTTGTATTTATTGAATTGGAAAACTCAACCGGTTCTATTGTTAATTCAGACGGTACATTTGGATCAACGATTCGTAAAGGACAAAAGCAAATTGAGGATTGGGATGAGTGGATCGATGGAAACTTCTCTCATCTCCGCTTGCTTTTTCAAAAATATTTGGGCACACAAATACCATTGCCTGGAGAATTTATAATCCTTGACAAAACTAGAATTCACTATGCATTGGTCGCTGGACGAAGACATGATTTCAGAGAAAAGACTTATCGCCTTCAAAGAAAATTAAAAAGAGACCAAAATATAACACTGCTTCATTATGACAACTTAGTAGATACAATTCAACTTTTTAAAAAATCTAGCAACTATTGAAGGTAACTGCTGGATAAAACCTTTACTATTTCAGTCACATCAAACAGGTATTGCAGTTAAGATTGCATTTTGAACAGGCGTATAAAGATCAACGTCTAACTGCTGGGTCTCCAAGCTAATTATTAGACTATATCTTACTTCGCTATTCGCTCTCCCAAGCTTCTTTCTAGTTCTATACCAACCGTTCTTTGGATAAATTGCAATTATATTACGCGTGGACAGATCTGCACCAGATGCAATGATAAAGTCCTTCTTTATTGAACCCCTATTTCTTACAACCTCTTTGAGCACCCAAGGTTCTTGTGTTCCATCGTACTCAGCTTGTTCATTTTCTGAAGATACTCTTCTTCTAAATGCATCAATGTCTTCGGTTGGCCTAATTACTTTAAAATCAAGCGAATGCGAAAAATACTGAAAATTACTAGCATACTGCTTGTTTCCTGGATTAGGTTCGATGTAATAAGATAATGTCACTTTAAGTTTCACATCCGCGTCTGAAAGTACATCGCTTAGGACAGCCACCGGCCAAGGTATCTGATATAGATGGTATTCATTCGTCCTTATATTGCTTCCAATTTGAGCAAAAGGTTGTAAATAGTTCTCCGCTATTAATGTGAGTCGATTCGCTGCACATTCCATTGCTCTCTCTATGTTTGGTACGCCGTAGCCATAACTACGCAAAATTCTTCTTTTTCATTCGTACTCGCAACGCCTAAATCCGCCCCCTCTAACATAGCTTCAGTCCAATCAGCAGAGTGCACCATCAATCCTCGAATCGTTTCTGGCCAAAATTCCGGGTAATTATGGCGAAGATCTGCAGCCATCCTAGCGGCTAAAGCAGCTGCACCACTTGTGTCGCCAAATGGCGAAAAGATGTAATTCCTGATATCTTTATCCAGTGAAAGTGGTTTTATTGCATATACGTGGTCCTTTATTTCTCTCCCATCAACGCCTAAGTTGCCACCCTCCATTACCAGGTCAGGCTTAATAGGCCATTGCATTGGCCACATTAAAGAAGTAGAGTTTGAAGGTGCCATCTTTCCATTAGGGGCCAGGCAGGTCACTCCGGGCCAAACGTTTTGATCTATTCGATCCATTCTAGTATACGAACCAATTGCAAGCGCATTAAATGCTTGTGCTGGATCATGTATCGATTCGGTCTCATTCTTAGATGGATATTCGTCAGGTATACTTCCATTCAAATAATTAACATTGCCACTACTTAGTATAAAAAGCTGCGGAGCTAGTGGAGTGAGGACTGATCCAAAGGCTATTTTATCTACCGCAGCAGACCACGATGATGGCCGACCACGAAATGTAACACTGCCATCTGTGATTGACATACAAAACACCCTCAAATTATCTGGTGACGCTGCAATTGGTGTACTACACGCGAGTTCTGTAATTACACCATAGAACGCAGGATCATTTGGATCATTTGGATGAATAATCTTATATGACTCAATCCATAATAAATGCTAATTCTATTCTGAGTTGACATTGCTTCTATCAAGTCTCCATATATAGCCAATCCAGACATAGGTGTTCCATGCCCTCCCTCTGGCCAAGTATCACTAGTCCCCATGTATCCTTAAATGAATACATCCGCGTTTCAGGCAAAATCCGATTTAGCAGCGGGTGGTTGTTATTCACTCCACTATCAAGCAAGCAAATTAGTACTGATCGGTCGTCTAAATTCATATCAGTCCTTTCCTGTAAATCTTGTAGCCACTCCTCTCTTTCATTAAAGCTAACACTGTCCGAGGCAATAAAGTCATTTATTTCTTGGGGCTTTCTTAACTCCGCAAGATTGTCCAATAATATCAGCGAAGACGCAAGCTGGCGAACCGTCCCTCTTACTAAACGAACATGGTGTTCCGGAAAAGATAATGAAGCTTGCCCGACCTGCGCTCCAACTGCACGTAAATTTTGTAGTACATGCGCAATTCTAGTTAAATCATCCTGAGTTTTTCTAAACCAAACTTCCCACCAAACTATTTCTTCCTCGCCTGGGAAAGGATGTTCCGGCGCATCGGTCCAAAACGATTGAAGAGTTGCAACTTGAATTGATTCAATATTATTTAATAGCGCTTGGTTCCTAGGTTTATCTGTCTCTATGCCGTCCCTTACTATATTTTTTGTAAGATAGTCTTCGATCTTTCTGATAAAACCGCTTATGCCGCCTCGCCTCATCATAACCGCTACTTTATACCGCTTTTGAGCTTCATCTCCATTCATTCTCGTTTCTTCGCGTATATTTAATAGCTGAAATCCCGGATCTAGGGAATTCTCATTCAAGCTATCAAACTTCATTGAGTAATTCCAATCTGAGTAAAACTCAACATAAATTGAATCATCTCTAACAAGGTCTGGAGGTAAGGGTTGCTCCCTAGACAGCTCAAACTGCTGTCTTACATTTTCCATTTGTAATAGTAATCTGTTCCCATGAATAGCTCTATCCCTTTGACGCAAGTCAAAGTCAGGGCCATTTCTTGCCGTGGATAAGTATAGTCTAGTGATTGATGGAATGCATCAATTTTTAAATGGGGCAAACGTGGCATATCATTTTACATTTTCCTATTGTCCAGAGACTTTATTAGAACATTCTTGCTAAGCTTCCTAGTACCATTCAGTATCATTTCCTTAATGGTATCTTCACAAGCCTTCGCAATATCAGAGTAATTCAAACCAATTGCCTTCTCCGCTAAAATGGAATAACTTATCTTACTATCGAATGTAAAATTGGATACGTATTTTCTAATTGCTGCAGCAATCTGTTCACTGCTGGGCAAAGGGTATTCTATAATATTATCAAATCGTCTAAAAAGAGCCTTATCAAGCGTTCCAGTAAATTCGTTGCAGCGATAATTACACTATTACTTGGATCCTTTTCTATGTTAATCAAAAAACTATTCAGTATTCTTTTAATTTCACCAACATCATTTCCATACGTTCTATTACCGCCAATTGAATCAAACTCATCAAACAAATATACGCCTCGCTGTTCCGGCATTACATCAAAAATCATTCTCAATTTTGCAATTGACTCTCCCATATATTTCGAAAGAATACCATCAAGCCTAATGATAAATACCGGCAAGTCTAATTCTCCGGCAATTGCTTGGGCTGTCATTGTTTTCCCAGTCCCAGGTGCCCCTGTAAGAAGGATTTTTCGTCTTGGTGTAAGATTATAATTCAATAAAAGCTCCCACTTCTTTTGCTCTAAAATTAGCTGCTCTAATTGAGATTTCACATGATGGTCAAGGACCATGTCATTTAGCTTTATTCTCGGTCTAAATACGTCAATTAACTCATTAAGATCCCGTTTCTGGGGAGAAATTGAAACTGTTTTTGTTGTAATAAATCTATTTGAAGACTTATTCTTCTTTGCATTTTCAATTAAATTCTTTAGTTCCTGAGCTAAAGTTATATGTCCTTGTCTTGCTTCTGAGGCTGCAATTTGCATTGCAGAGGCAAAAAAACGCTCTTCGTCACCTTCACCAAATGACTTAATTAAGCTCTTTATTTGATCTGCAGCGGCCATTTAATGTTATTATTGCGATTAAAATTCTAAGTCAAAAATAATATAATTATTTCATTCATAATCTCCAAGCATCTTAAGGTAAAATATCACCATACTAAAATGGGGAATTTGGCAAAAAGTCCCTTGGTGAACATTTTAGAACTTTTGCGATCTCATTTATGTGCCTAAGGTTATATTTTGAACTTCTTTTGGTTGTTTCAATATTGGCAATAAAGCCCTCGCTATAACCTAACAAATGTGCAAGCTGCTCTTGGGAGATCCCCAGTTTCTTCCTCCGCTCCCTAACCGCATCGATTACATATTGTTCAATTGGTGCCAATTCCATGTGTAAAAGGATTTGGGGCGAATCAACGGCACCCAAAGAATAAATTTACACGTCTATAGACTAGGGAATAAAAATAATTCGTATATTCGAGTTACAATTACCCTAAATGGCATCCTCAAAAATGCCTGGGAAAATATTAGCTTTGCAGCTTTAAGATATTAAGCGCATAGCCCGTATTCTCGTTCCAGACCCGCGAAAGAAGGAACACGAGAGGAAGGCTTGCCCGCGTTCGTGCGCGGGCTCTTCTTGTCCGTGTTCCAATCCTCGCGGGTCTGGGCGGCAGGTTGAGTACCGCGCTTTTTTATGCCGGTACCCCAACCCCTAAAAACCGGCCTTATGCAGAAATCCACCTACATCAAGGAAAAGGTAGAGGAGCTAGCCAGGCTGCTCCTCCCGCTGGGAATCTCCCACATCACCATCTACATCACCGGCAGCCGGGACCTGTTCTCGCCCGCCCTTCCGATATCCCGCCTCCCATTCAATGGTAGCGAGCTTCTATTCCAGGAGATGGAAAATAATTGGGAGATCCCTATAACTGTCATTTTTAAGGCCAACTCCATCTGAAATTAAATCCAACGTTCATTAATCCGAATCGCTATGAACAGAAAGACAAACGAACTGAAAGCGGTATCGCAGCATTTCAAAGACCTGGAGGAAAAGTTCCAGAAACGGGTCTGCAAAGAACTGGCTTGGCGGAAGGCTACCTTCCATAAGAAACATAAAAATACCGCCCGCTTCAGCCAGATAGAAGTAGAAACCATTAAAGGCATCGGCTGGGAACTGGCCGACGAACTCCGCCGGAAAATCGCAAAATAAACGCTCATGGAACATACACCCGATCAGTCTGCCCGTCGTGGCCGCGGGAGGCCGAAACTCAATGAAAACTACATCCCGGAATACCCGGCAGATTTTATACCCTTCTACCGTAACCTTTCTTTCTTCGAACGGGAGAAAGTAGTCAAGGCGCGATTGACAAAAAAGCACCTTGTCTGTATAAAGGAGGCGTTAAACATTGATTATGATACGCTCGCGGACTTATTGGGGTTACAGACCGCGTCCTGCATTTGCGAAAGGACAACGAACCCTTTAGCCGGTTGATCAGCGATAAGATCGCTTCGTTGCTGGAGCTTTACTGCTATGGGCTGGACGTCTTTAACGATCCAAAGCAACTGAAAGGCTGGCTCTCCAGCCCCAGCGAGTCCCTCAACAACCGTCGCCCTTTCGATCTTATAAAGACGCACCCGGGATTGCTCAAAGTCCGTGACCTTATGCACCGGATGCGCCTGGGGCAATACTAAACCGCTGCAACATGAAACTGTTCCGCCTGGCTCACCACAATATCGCCTACCGTCTCCGGGATCAGCCGGAGGCTGGATTCATGTTATCCAAGGCAGGGCCCTATTTTTCCGCTTTCGATTCTCTGGCCGCAGCTATTCTCGAAAGCCATATCTATCGAGAATGTCATGTTCTGCCAGCATCGATGCGGGTGGTAGAATACAAGCTCCCCGATGACTGCCGGATTATTGAAAAGCGATGCCGATTGCGACCCGCTACCGCCTCTATCTCTGATTTGGAATTAGGGAGTCTGCCCACCAATTTCTTGAAGGAGGGATTAGCCTGGTTGCATCCTTTATGTCCAATTATTGGCGCGACCAAACCATTTTCCTTATCAATCCCCGAAATCCCGATTTCAAAGAACTCACGGTAACTATGGTTTCCCCCTGCGTTTGATCACCGTCCAAAGCCCTTGCGCTTTAATCGATGGGCTTCTTCCATCGTCCGCCAATACTTTTCACGGGCTTGCTCCACTTGCTCAATGCTATCCCGCAACCCGGCAGGATCCAGTCGCACCAGGCTGTCGACTTTCCTCAATGCTTTACCGTCAAACTCCCCTGTCATCAATTGTAACATCCGGATTTTCGTATCTGCATCCCTATACTCCTTTCCCGCCCGGGAAGATTGAAACCAACCACCTACGGAAACCGAAAATCCGATCAACAAAGCGAAAGCCGCCCACAAGATTTTGGGAAAATGGTGGTGATGCTCTTGCTGCAACGGCTTCGCCAAATCATGCCGGAGCTGCACCACAAGGCCCTGCAATCTTCCCATATCCTGCGATAATCGCCCCACATCAAGGGAAGATGTTTCGAGACTTTTCAGCAACGAATTGGCGGTTCGATCCAGGGCATCCACCTTTATCAAAGCTGCGTTGATATCCGCAAGCACTCCCGACTGTCGTCCCATATCCTCGCGGATCTCATGCAGATCCTTCGACATAATATTTACAAATACCTCATCCATGACATATTGTTTTAACGACTTAAACCATTACGTTTCTTTCTCTTCCTTGCCTCCCTTAGCAGTTCATAAGGGATTTGATTATTGACGTATTCCGGTTTGAACAACTCCTCCAGTATGCCAGTCATGACCGACACCACTTCCTTAACAGGCATTTCCTTTACAAAAGAAAACCCGGAGCAGGATTGCTGAAGGACAATCAACCGGGGTTATTTCCAGATTCCTGAGAAATACGCTGTTGGGATGCCATAACCTTCTGGAGGTTGGCGAGGGAAAACTTCCGGTCAACAGCACTCCCCTTGAAACAAAAATCCCCGACCTTAAAACTGATGCCCTGCGGCTCCGCGTCCCGCTGCGGAACTTGATCACCGTTTCAACGCCCCTCACTTTCAGCCGCCGCGCCAATTCGTCCAGTCGGGGCATCCTTTCAGGCTGCTGGTGATGGCGGAATAAATCCGGTACCGGACTTGCTCCGGCTCGCTCATGGCTTTGATCTGTATACGAGAAATGTCCTTCTTTTCCGCAGGCCGTAGTCCGAAGTCCCGGGTCAGTTCCTGGGCGGCAGCTTTCGCCCGCCTGCCGATCATGCTGTCGGAAATCGCCTTGCCCTGGAAGTTCACACGGTTGGCGATGATGTGAACATGTGCGTGCTCGGTGTCGGTGTGGCGGATAACTGCAAACTGCGTATCGACCATCCCGATCTGGTCCAGGTACTTCCCGGCCAGCACCTCCATCAATTCATCCGTCACCTTTTCGCCCGGAGGAAAACTAAGGACGGCATGAAAGCAGGGCCGAGAGATCGTCCGGCGAAGATCTGCCTGTGCCTCGAAATCGTCCGCCATCAATCGCGGGCAATGATCACGGATTCCATCGGCGGCCAGGACATATGCTCCGTCTTTCCCCAAAACGTACTGGCAGGTCCGCCGGAAACTGGCGCTGCTGATTACCTTACTGATCATCCCGCAACCGTTGTATTTGCCCGTCGAAGAAGGTGATGATTTCCGCCAGCTTGGTGTATAGCGGAAGGATTCCCTGCCGGTTGACCGCCCGGGCGATCTGGTTCAGGTTCGTCGAAATGCCGATCACCTCCCGGAAAAAGGTGTGGTCTTTTAGCTGCGGCCGTGCGATTATCTTTCCTTTTATCGCGGCGTCCCGGATAAATTGCGCCAGGTTTGTTCCTGCCTCCCGGGATCTCCGCGTCAAAATATAGAACTCCGCATCGGTGAGCCGGATGCTGACCCTTCTTTCCTTTTTCACCGGCAATCGCGGGCGTCCGCCTTTATTACCATCGCCCATCATGCACAATTTACCTCTTCATAAATCCCCCTTGCGACCAACGGGAGCAGGCAAGCGGTTTTCGGCATCCGAAAACACCGCTTGCAATTCCAATATCCGCTCCGGTGAGGCCAAAACACACGGCCGCCGTTACCGGATCGCATCGTGGTTGAAAACCTTCGGATTCTCGACGCCGTGGCGGCGCAGATTCGCCTTCAGGTTCATCCACAACTGGATGTTATAATCCGCGATTTCCTCCAGATCGTTGGCGGACAGGTTGTGAACGTTGATCACTTTCCCGTCGGGATCGTTGGCCCCTTCAGTGCCGGAGAAAGAAAAAATATTCGGTGCGCAGCCTTCCCGATCTCCAGTCCTTTGGAAATCGCGATGCTACTGCCATACAATCGCACCTGCCTGCCGCTTGCGAGCGACAGCAGCTTCTTACGCAGTTCTGCCATTTCAATAAATTTTTGAGATAAAAGAATAGATCAGCGGATTCTCCGGCAGGGATTCCGGAGTTGGTTGGAGTTGTCGTCACCGGGAAACTTCCGCTGGAGTTCCCGGGCCAGTTGTTGTGCATCCGAAAGTTTGGGATAGACCGAGACGAACCATTCGTTCAGATCCTTCGCGTCTTTGTAAAAGCCACTCCCATCCCGCGCGGCCGGATGCTCCTGGATTACCTGTTCCGTTGCCCGCCGCCCTGCAGCATCGTGATCGAGGTACAGCGTCACGGATGGGTATTGCCGGATGACCGGCAGGCTCTCCCGGAGAAATGCGACAGAGTTCAGGATAAGACAACTGGAGGGCTGAAGGCCAAATTGCGTCTCAAGCACCTTGAAAGAAAGGAAGTCGAAACAGCCTTCAAAGACCCTCAGCGCCTGCGATTCCTCCTCGATGAGTGTGATCCCCTTCGGAGAATTGCTCAACTTGATCAGGGCGTTCCGCAGCTCAAAGCCGCCTTTGTCATTCTTGAACCCGATGGCGTAAAGTTCTTTTTACCCAACCGGTAGACCACCTCCCGGCAATACCTGTTCGCCAGTTCCAGCGGAATCCCGCGACGGTCGAGGTAATCGATTAACGCCGGAGCCGCGATCGGCCGTTCGGCCCGGATGTGGATCTTTGGTTCTTCATGGCTGGCCTGCGCCGGAGTGGCATGGTGCTGCCCGAGCTGCCCGTGAAAGGAAAGTTCATGGTCGAATTTGGAAAGGAAGGTGGGGATATCGCATTTATAGAATGCCATCCCGAAATCGATGATCGTCCCGCCAACGGCTTCCCGAAATCGTACCACCAATTCTTCTGCCGGTCCACCTTGAAAGAGGCCGTCTTCTCCAACCGCAACGGCGACAAGTACCAGGCTTCCCGCTCGTTCTTTCGCTCGGGGTGAATCCCAGCGAAGCGAGGAACTCTACCAGGTCGATCTTCTTCACGTCTTCAATGTTCACGCTCATAACCGTTGTTTTTCAGATTCAAGTAAAGGGGATTCGCTGCCGTGGGAACGCAGCCGCTTGATGTCTTCCTCCAGCTCTGACCGGTAGAAGACCTTCTTTCGTGGCCCGAGGTCATGCCGGCGGACGACCGCCGCTTCCACATACTTTCGGAGCGTCGGCTTGACACGCCCAGGAACTTACACGCATCACGAATGGACAACGGCGTTTCCGAGACTTTCGGGGCCGGGAAACAGTTCTTCAAACAAGCGATGACGATGGACTCGATAAAAAGCCGGGCCTCATCCAGGCTCAATCCCACAAAATGCAATTGACTCATAAACCATTTTTTTGTTTCATTGGCAAATTGCAACCGGGGCGCGCTGGAATAAGGCAAACAGCAGCAACGAGCAGAAAAACCAGCAAATAATTTTGAAAAAGAACGCGATTCACTTGCCCTTCCTTTTCGCTAAATAGCTGTCTATCAGATTGATAACAGGCTCCACCGCTCGACGGGCCTTCCGCTCTTTCTGCCGCTCGATGGAAGTATTGATCCGGGAAAAGCCAGCAAGTTTCTTTCCTGTACTATCATAAATATGGACCATCCGGTCGATAACCTCCCAAGAAACCACCAACCCGTTCTGCTTGAGTTCCCGGAAAATGACCCAGTAATATTGCTGATCCGCCAGCTCATTCCGCAGCAGTTCTATCACCGGCGCCCCGTCTTCCTGGAAGGCTTTCCGGAAATCCTCAAACTCCTTTGCAACCCTGAAATGCGGTGTAAATAATTCATAAAGCACCCGGATCACTTCGTTTTGTTGGCTGGCCGTTAGGTCGTCGGATAACTTCAGGTAATTATATTGACTGGCCTCCCGTTGCCGCTTCGCAGGTTTAGGTTCAGGGATGATGGGTTCCGGCACGGTTCCACGGTCGGACAGTAGGGCCTGGACATGGGAAAGCATCCTCGCCCGCTGCGCTCCGTCGATCTCCATGATCTTCCTGAAATCGTCGCATTTCAGGAAGTTGGTTTTCTTCAACAGCGCCCATTGCTGATAATAGTCGGCGGATTTCAGGTCGTATTGATAGGCGTGGGAAACTCCTTCAACTCCTGCTCAAGGAAACGGAGCTGATAGGTCTGCAACTTTTCCAACGCCGGGAATATCTGGATGATCCAAATCGAATCCTGGAGATTGAAATACAAATACCGGTTGAACCAATGGAAATGCAACAGGAACGTTTCGAGGTTGAATTTATATGGGCATTTGAGAAAGGAAAGACAATAGTGATTGTGCAAAGCGAACTTCGCCAGTTTCTCGAAATCACGGCCGATCGTGAAAGCCTGCTTCTTTTGATCATCGTAAGGCACGTCCCTGATAAATGCGTTGGTTTCCTTCATACGCACATAGAACGGCACATCCTTTACATCAGCGAGGTGGGTCATGGTGTAAGGTTTTTCGGGGATATGATGTATGAATATACGAAAATCGGCCGTCAGGGGCAAACGGCCATCGGGTTAACCGCGGAGCTGGTTGTCCTGGAGGTAGCGGGTCACGTAATCATCGACGGAAATGCCGCTTCCCTTGTCGTACTGCTTCATGCATTGCAGGATATCGGACTTGCGGAACTTGTAATGCTTCCCCAGCCTGGAGAACGGCAGCTCCCCACGGGAACATTTGCTATAGACGAGGCTCACATCGATCCGGAGGAAATCCGCGACCTCCCGGGCCGACATGATATGTTCTTCCTGTGGAGGTTGTCCGGTACCGCGCGCCACTTCCACCAATTCAGCCAGCATGGCCTTCATGTCCCGGATGTCCGCCTCCATGTTTTCAATCCGCTGTTCCAATTCCTGCGTCATCATTCGGTTTCGGTTTAAGGTTATAGTTGAGCTTCATCGCCGCCTTCACCCGGTTCGAGTCGGGCACCTGCGCGTAGATCTGCGTGGTCTTGACGTGCTTATGATTGAGCATCTTGCTTACGACATAAATATCCTCGCCCTTCTCGATCAGGCTGGTGGCGTACTTATGCCGCCAGTTGTGAAACTTGGCTTTGTCCTTCATCCCCACGCTCGAAAACCACTCTTTCAGCTTCGTCCGGGTACGGCTGTAATTCAGGTCGGGAAAGACGAGCGCATCCTTCTCCCCGCGCGGCCCCAACAAATCGACGGCCTGCTGGCTGATGTAATGTTTAAACGACCGCTCCGGCTTGGGATCGATGATATGAAAATACCAGGCTTCCTGCCCGTTGGAATAGTGGAGGTCGCCCCACTTGAGAATCCGCAGCGCACTGAACCGGAAACCCGTCATCAGCGCAAACAGGGACGAACGATAAACGAGCTCGTCCTCGCAGGGGTTATCCAGCAGGAGTTGCAATTCCTCGTCGTCGATGATCTCGCGCGGCGAATCGACGTTGCTGATACGCGGCACCCGGAGCGTGTAATCCTCCTGCAAATACTTGTCACGAAACGCCGTCTGCACGATCAGCGCGAACTTGTCATAGTACGACGCAGCGGAGTTCTGATTGAGCTTGACCTTCTCCGATTTCAGCGAAGTCGTTGAAAGGAGAAAGGCTTTGAACTTCTTGAGAAATTCTTCGTCGAGGTGCCGGAAGCGGAAGTGATCGCCGACGAACTTCTTCAGGTATTTGATCGCCGTTTCGTAATGCATGGTGTCTACCTTCTCGCGCTGTTTCGCGCGGATGAAGTTGAGGGCATACGTGTAGAAATCCGCCTCCAGCGCATCCTGGTTGAAAAGCCCGTTAGCCTCCAACATCAGCGCGTTCATCCGTTTGAGATAGATCTTCTCCGCGATCTCCATGCAAAGACTGTTCTCCTTCTTCTGCAAGGAAGTCACCGGGTTCTTGTACAGGTACAGGCCCAACTTCTCCCGCCGCGTGTACGCTTTCTTCTGCGGGTTCCACACGGCCGGGAAGTAATCGATATACAGGCTGAGCCGCCCGCTCTTCAGTTCCGTCGATCTCAGTTTCCCTCTCATACCGTACTGTATTTACGAACGATGAATTGAATAACCGTTTCCCGGTGAAACAGGAGGTTCCGCCCGATCCTGATCTTCGGGAACTCCGGGTCTTTGATCAAACGGAAGAGCGTCCGCTCACTGAGGTTCGTGACCTGGGCCAGTTGCTGGATGGTGATCAGATCCCCATTCCCGCCGGAGCTTCCGCCTTCACCACGCCATCTTTTTCAACGGGCGGCGGACTGTCTACAACTGCCGGGGCCTCCGCCTTCTTCAGCCGCTCCCGCTTCTCCCGCAACTTGTAATTCCGTTGCGCGCAGATCAACGAACAATATTTCGTCGTCGCTTTTTGCGCGATGAAGATCTCGTTGCAATGCTCGCAGACTTTCTTGATCCGTTGGTTGCTACTCATGGACAAAAAGTTAAGTGTTCGAAATGCCCAAAACTGACCCGGAACGACGCGAAGTGTCAATAACCGCCAATTACTGTCTTATACTGACAACTTCTCCTTACCTCCCCATCACGTTTTGTACTGTTTCATCTCAAAACAATACTAAGCCTTTTCAAAACACGAGCAAAATAAAACAGGAACAAAAAGGGCAATCCGCTGGATTGCCCTACTGGTATACATTACGTTAGATAAACAAAGAAAAATTAAAGCAATTAAAAACAAGCGTTTACTTCCCAATGCAGAACTTAGAAAAATATAATCCAACCGATCTTCATTCGTCACCTCACCGGCGATATCGGCCAGGTAATGCAAACAACGGCGGATGTCTAAAGCCAGCAAATCTCCCGGCAACCCGTTATCCATTCCTCCTTTCACATCCTTGAGCGACGATAATACTTCCTGCAGTGCAGAATAGTGACGGACGTTCGTGATAATGGTGTTCTCTGTATTGATGGCGCCCCCATTACTTTGTGCACCAGTTGATCTTTGAGCTCCGTAATCTGGGAATGATCACGGGCGGAAATGAAGATGATTCCCGGGATGAAACTGAATTTAGCACGCGCCTCTTCGGCACCCAGCACATCGGTTTTATTACCGCCAGCATGTACGAGATCCCTTCATGATCGAAAGCTCTTACCTGCTCCAGCAAATCATCCACTGTCAGCTCCGACACATCGAACAGGTATACTACGATGCCCGCTTCGCGCATCTTTTCGAGGGATTTCTGTACGCCGATGCTTTCAATGGCATCGTTACTTTCCCGGATGCCGGCTGTGTCTATGAGGCGAAACAGGATGCCACCGATATTGAGGATTTCTTCGATCGTGTCGCGCGTGGTGCCGGCAATGTCGCTAACGATGGCGCGGTTTTCATTCAGGAGTGTATTGAGTAAGGTAGACTTGCCTGCGTTCGGTCGCCCGATAATGGCGGTATTTACCCCGTTTTTAATGACATTACCCACTTTGAAGGAAGAAATCAGGCGGGAGACTTCTCCCAATGCCTCGTTTACCAGTTCATACAAGGCGGTACGGTCGGCGAATTCAACGTCTTCCTGGCTGAAATCGAGCTCCAGTTCGATGAGGGCGGAGAACTTAATGAGTTGTTCGCGGAGTTGCTGTAACTCCCTTGAAAAGCCGCCGCGCATCTGTTGCAGGGCTGTTTGGTGGGAAGCTGCAGTATTACTGGCGATGAGATCAGCGACGGATTCGGCCTGTGTGAGATCCAGTTTGCCGTTGAGGAATGCACGTTGAGTGAATTCACCAGGACGGCTAACCGGGCGCCTTCGCCAATGCAAGCTTCCACGATCTGTTGTTGGATATAGGGGAACCATGGCAGGAGATTTCCACTACCTCCTCACCGGTGTAGGATCTGGGTGAGCGATAAAGCGACACCACCACTTCATCTACCAGGCGCCCCTGAAAATGCAGGCCGCCAAAATGCAGGGTATGCGTAGGCTGCGATGCGAGGTTCTTTGAAGGGAATAGCCGGTCAGTAATGGCTACGGCCTGAGAACCGCTCAATCTTATCACAGCGATGGCGCCTAAGCCCGGCGCGGTAGCAATGGCTACGATGGTATCGTCATGTCCGCCAAGTTTCCTATCATGGCCCGAAATTAAGGAAATAAAAAATCCCCCGGTGGAACCAGGGGATTTGTATGTACTACTAGCTTGAGACTAAATACTACTCTTGGAGGGTGAAGCGGATGGGCAGGTTGAACTGCACAGATACCTGGCGTCCGTTCTGCTTACCGGGTTTCCATTTCGGCATTTTCTTCACCACGCGGATGGCTTCTTCTTCGAGACCACCGCCTTTGGCTTGCCCTACAGTTTTCACATCCTTGATGTTACCTTCCGAGTCTACCACGAATGATACGAACACGGTACCCTGGATGCCGTTTTCAGTGGCCAGTGCGGGTAGCGGATGTTGTTGCTGAGGAACTTGTTGAGCGCATCGTCACCACCGGGGAAGGTTGGAGGTTGCTCCACGAAGGTGAAGATCTCCTCTTTCGGGGCGGCGGGGGCGCGTCAACTACGCCTGTACCTTTAGAGTCATTGATAAGACCTGGGTCGATACCATTGGGGTCGCCTTCTACGGTTTTGGTAGAAACGGCCTTGTCCTTGATATCTTCAAGTTTCACCAGTTCTTCCTCTGCTTTCACCTCTTCGTCCTTCTTGATCACCGGGGTGAACTGAACGGAAGGCTTCACCGGCGGGGCGGAGCGGGCGGCGGAGGGGGCGGGGGCGGAGTTTTCGGATCATCCGGCAACTTCACGTCCTCCAGTTTAATATCCTCGATGACGGGCTTGGTGTTTTTTTCTGAGTTGTCAGCTTTCAGATTCAGATAAACGAAATAAGAGCCTACAATCAGTAACGCCAGGGCAGCCGTTCCCAGGATAGAATTCCGAACGCGCTTGTCGTACTTCTTGCGAAGCTCGTAAGCACCGTAGTTCTTGTTCCTGTCTTCGAACAGGATATCAAGAAAGTCGGACTTGAGAATTTTAGCTGTATCCATTGTTACACGTTTATTGATGGATGCAAAAATGATTGTTTTCCATACTACTGAATGCCGTTGGAGGCTTCAGTAGATTTGATCCATTGCTTGTCCTGGTCGCTGATATCCACCGTAGCATAACGCTGGATACGATTGATGGCCATTTCATCCAATAAATCTACGAAGTTCTTGTACGTAGAGCCATCGTCAGCTTTGATGATGACAACCACGTCTTCGGGTTCTCCCTTGCTGTTCCGCAGGCGGGCAACTTCATCACGTTTCTTGATGATAACGTCGCGGATGCCGTTGGTGTTAGCGAAGTTAGTCGCCTTGAAGAAGTCCGGGTTGCTCGAGGCATTGGGATCTTGTGCCAGTCCCTCGTAATAATAAACCTGGTCTTTTTGCCCAGAAGAATAGTAAGAGCGGTGGATTCTTTCACCTTGTTCTGCTCTTCCTGTTTTTCTGTGTCTTTGGGCATGATCAGGTCCATGGTCTTGGGCTTAGACATGGTAGTGGTAAGCATGAAGAAGGTGATCAGGAGAAACCCGAGATCCACCATCGGAGTCATGTCCACACGGGTAGAAAGTTTTTTCCCTTCTTGACGCCGTGTTTCTTCTTACCACCACCAGAACTACTGGTATCCATTTCAGCCATGGTAGCAATATTTTTTTGTGATTGAATTAGTTTACTTCGTCAGGCAAGCTTAGTGGGCGTTATCCTGATTTTGCTCTTCATAAAGGGCGGCGGCGGAACCGGCGGGCTTAGCTTCGAGGTTGGTCACCAGATTCAGTTTCTGGATTTTCTTTTCCTTGAAGGTGTCCAGTACCCGTTTGATCACGGGATACGGCGTCTCGTTGTCGGCCTTGATGCAATACTTGAGCTTGTTGTTGTTCCCTTGCGCGGCACGGGCATACTCGATCCAGATCGCCAGCTCGTTGTTGGTGGAATCCATAGGGATGCCTTTCTCAACGTTGCTGTTTTTGCGCTGGTCGGCTGTGAGGTTCAATACCTGTTTGAGGTTCTTGAAATCCGTTCCTACGCTGGAGCCAATCATGAAGTTCCGGATATCCGCATCATTCAAGCCCAGCTTGAAGTTCGTATTCAGATCTTCGATGAGTTGTTTTCTTTTGGGCTGACCGTCCATGCTGAAAAACACTCGTCCGTCCTTGTCCACTGTCAGCAGGATCACGTCGGCGTCCGGCAGCAGCTGGGTATTGATGGAGGAGGAGTCACCACCGCAACCGGTTCGTCCGGTTTAAATTTGGTGGCGAGCATGAAGAAGGTCAGCAGCAGGAAAGCCACGTCACACATCGCAGTCATGTCGATGAGGGTGCTTTTCCTGGGCATTTTTACCTTTGGCATCTTACACTCCTTTTGTTTGGTTCACTTAATTAGATTCAGTTCCTGCGGATTTCCACAATAATTTACGAAATTATTTGTGGTTGGCGGCAAAAGACTGTGTCAAAGTAAAGCCAGATTCGTCGATAGCGTAGGTGATGCTGTCGATATTGGTAGTGAAGTAGTTGTACATGATGATCGCGATAGCGGAGGTACCGATACCCAGCGCCGTGTTAATGAGGGCCTCAGAGATACCAAGTGCCAGTGCGGAAGAGTCGGGAGCGCCGCTGGAGGACATCGCGGAGAACGCCTTGATCATCCCGAGTACTGTACCGAACAGACCGAGCAGGGTAGCTACGGAGGCGATAGTAGACAGGAACACCAGGTTCTTTTCCATCATAGGCAGTTCCAGGGCGGTAGTTTCTTCGATTTCGTTCTTGATAGTCAGGATCTTCTGATCAGTGTCCAGCTCAGTGTTGCTGATCATTTCCTTGTACTTTTTCAGACCGGCCTTCAGTACGTTACCTACGGAACCTTTCTGTTTGTCGCACTCAGCCAGAGCCGCGTCTACGTTCTTGTTAGCCAGGTGATACTGTACTTTACGTACCAGTTCGGAACCGCTGAATTTGCCTTTAGCCTTAGCCAGGTACATGAAACGCTCGATTACGAAAGTCACACAGATCAACAGGGTAGAGATCAGGATGGGAACGATGGCGCCACCTTTGTGTACAGTACCAAACCATTTGCCGATACCAGCCTCTACAGGGTGATTGTTAGGATCATTACCCTGGAAGTTGGCAGGATTGCCTAATACGAAAATGTAGAAGATGTACGCGATGGCGATACAGATGGGTACAGCCAGGATCGCAAATAAATTCGACGATTTTTTGGCTTGGTGAGAAGTAGTTTTGGCAGCAGCTGCAGTCACAGTTGTTTTAGTCTCAGCCATGTTGATTGAATTTTAGTGTTAAAAATTAAACTGTTTGTTTGTTAGTAATTAAAAATCTAGATCGCAATTTCTTATCTCACACGGGTAACCCGCTTATAATCAGTGATTCGCAAAGTTATAAGCCTTCCTCAAAAAAACAAGTGTCACCCAAAAAATTTAACCATACTTCACAAATCCCCTACCATAGGGCATTACATCTCCCTTCACATTTTATGAGCAAACACTTAGATAGAAAAAATAAATAATGTTATTCTTACTGTCCTCTCCCAACTTAGAAATCAGCACGGCGGAATCGATTGATATTTTTCAAAGTTGGACGCACAATTTAAGAAAATTTTCAAATGTTCCAACAGAAATTTTAAATACTTACGATTCCCTGTTTCATGGTTCCCCGCACTCCTATCGCAGTAACCCTGCCGTTACCAGGAATGCCTTCGGGCAATTTACATATTTTTATTTTCCACTCTTACTGCATTTTTGTCTTTTATGGATTTTAACGATTCATTATGACTTTCTTGCTGTTCTTTTGCCACCGCTTATTATTTACCAACACAAAAACCAATCACCACGCACATGCAATTACAGCGCACCTTTGCCGCTGCCGTCACAGGCTTACTGTGCACGGCCCTGCTGATGCCCTCTGCCTCCCACGCCCAGCGCAGGAAGAAAGACGACAAAGCTCCTGCAGCCGCACCGGCCAAAGACACAACCACCCGGCCCACCGGCCCTCAAAGGCCCTCCGGCCCGCCCAAACCGCAACCCAAAAAGTTCGCGGAAGTGATCAACGCCTCTGCCGTAGCCGACTCCGGCTTCTTTAACATCTACAAGCAGGACGACCGCTTCTTCGCAGAAATCCCTGACGCCCTCCTCGGCCGCGACATCCTCGTTGTAAGCCGCCTCTCCAAGTCCGCCGCCGGCCTCCGCGCCCGCATGATGGGCTTCGCCGGCGACCAGATCAACGAAAACGTCATCCGCTTCGAGAAAGGACCTAATCACCGTATCTTCCTGAAGAACATCTCCTTCGGCGAGCGCTCTAAAGACTCTACCCAGCCGATGTACGTTTCCGTGATGAACTCGAATCTCCAGCCCATCGTTGCCGCGTTCGACATCAAAGCGTATTCCAAAACGGTAAAGGCTCCCTGGTGGATCTCACCGATTACATCAACAGCGATAACGACATCCTGTTCTTCGACAACAGCCTCAAAGGCATGCTGAAACTCGGCGCCCCCAGGCAGACAAGTCCTACATCGACGATGTGCGCTCTTATCCCGAAAATATCGAGATCAAGACCGTTAAAACATATATGAAACAAGGCTCCTCCCCATGCCGGGAATGCCCCCACCGGCGGAGGCTTCGCTACAGTTGAGCTCAACAGCTCCATCGTGCTCCTCCCCGCTGTTCCCATGGAGCCCCGCTACTTCGATCCCCGCGTCGGCTACTTCGCTACCAGCACCACCGACTTCGACGCGGATCCGCAGGGCGTAAAGAAACTCACCATGATCACCCGCTGGCGCCTGGAGCCCAAAGCGGAAGACCTGGATAAATTCCGCCGCGGCGAGCTCGTAGAGCCTAAAAAGCCCATCGTTTTCTACATCGATCCCGCCACCCCTGTTAAATGGCGTAAATACCTCATCCAGGGGTTAACGACTGGCAGTCCGCCTTCGAACAGGCTGGATTCAAAAACGCCATCTACGCCCGCATGGCGCCTACCCGCGCAGAAGACTCCACCGGAGCCTCGAAGACGCACGCTTCAGCGCCATCGTGTACAAACCGTCCGACGTACCTAACGCATCCGGCCCCCACGTACACGATCCCCGCTCAGGCGAGATCCTGGAAAGCCACATCAACTGGTACCACAACGTGATGTACCTCCTCCGCAACTGGTACCTCATCCAGGCCGCGCCCAACGACGAGCGCGCCCGCAAAATGCAGTTCGACGATGAGCTGATGGGTGAACTGATCCGCTTCGTATCCAGCCATGAAGTAGGCCATACCCTCGGCCTGCGCCACAACTTCGGCTCCAGCTCCACTTATCCCGTGGAAAAACTCCGCGATAAGAACTGGGTGAAAGAACACGGCCACGCCGCCTCCATCATGGACTACGCCCGCTTTAACTACGTGGCGCAGCCGGGCGACGGCATCTCCGGCGCGGATCTCTATCCCCGTATCAACTACTATGATAAATGGGCTATTGAATGGGGTTATAAAGAAATCCCCGGCACCAACGCCGATACGGAAAAAGCCACGCTCAACAAATGGGTGATCAACCGTCTGCAGGACAAACGTTACTGGTTCGGCACCGAAACCAACCCGGACGATCCGCGCAGCCAGAACGAAGACCTTGGCGACAACGCCATGAAAGCCAGCGAGTACGGTATCAAGAACCTCCAGCGCATCCTGCCCAACCTGCAGGCCTGGACCCGTACCGAAGGAGAAGGCTATTCCAACCTGTCTACCATGTACCAGGAGCTCCTGGGCCAGTTCGGCCGCTATAACGGTCACGTTGCTAAAAACATCGCCGGCATCTACGAAACGCCTAAAACCGTTGAGCAATCCGGCGCGGTTTACGAGCCCGTAGCTAAAGCCACCCAGCAGGAAGCGCTGAGATTCCTCAATGCCCAGCTGTTTACCACGCCTACCTGGCTGATCAATAAAGACATCCTGGAGCGCGTTGGCGGAAATGCCACCACCCTCATCCTGAGCCAACAGGAGCGCGTCCTGGCCCGCCTGCTCAGCACCAACACCTTCGTGAAGCTACTGAACAACGAAGCGGTAAACCCTTCCGCTTACAAAGCGGCAGATTACGCCACAGACCTGAAGAAAGGTATCTTCTCCGAGATCTACGCGGGTAAGTCGATCGATATCTACCGTCGTAATCTCCAGAAAGCTTATGTTGCCCAGCTGACCAAGCTGGTGAAAGAGCCGGAGGCATCTCAGAACCCCATGGCTATGATGATGGGCGGCGGTCCTAACCCGATGACCTCAGACGCGGCGAGCATCGCCCGCGCACAGCTGACGGCCCTCCGCACGGAAGTACGCACGGCAGCAGCAGGCGCACCGGACAGCATGACCCGCTTCCACCTGCAGGATCTTTCCGAGCGTATCGGTCAGGCCCTCAGCCCGAAATCCTGATAAAGACGGATGAAAAATTGATAAGTCGCGAAAGCCGCATCCTTACAGGTGCGGCTTTTTGCATTTTGTAAACGCTGTAAACCTTCCGCTGGCTAAAGGAAAACCAGAGGGTGATAATAGGCCAATTAAAGGCTGATTAGCAGGGAATATGGGGCAGACGAGCGGCAGACCGAGGGCAGACGAGAGAGTATAACATACTGGATTTCACACAGATATATTATGTAGAACAATTCATCTCATTATCTTTCAGCCAGTTATCGGCGATCCTTCGGCCATCCTTCGGCGGCGTCCAGCAATGACAAGGGTTCGCCGAAGGATGGCCGAAGGATAGCCGAAGGATCGCCGAAGGATCGCCGGATTTGCTAAATGGGTAATTTAACATCATCGCCTGACCATAACGTGACAAATCAGATGAGTTCATCTTGTCATATCCCACTGATTATCAGCCAATCATACGACCATCCTCCGTCCATCCTCCGTCGGTGTTCAGTGGTAGCAAGGGTTTGAGGGTGTTTGGACGGAGGTTGGACGGAGGATGAGCGGTGGTTGGACGTAGGATAAGCGTACAAAAAAGGACCACCCATGAGTAGGTGGTCCTGTTATTTTCCTATACTAATAAAAGTACAGGGTCAAAATTATGTTTGCGGTATGCATTGTATCTGCGTAGCGGGCGTTTTCACCACCATTTCCCATGGGCGGGATAACTGCGGTTGCCGGGGATGTTATTGACCAGCCAGGCCACCAGGAGCAGCAAAATGACCCCGGAAGCCACAGGCGTCAGAACATAGAGGTAACCCAATGACCGGATCTTCGCAGAACCGGCAATCGCCAGCAGCGCGGTGGCGCCTCCGGGAGGATGGACCGTTTTGGTCATCTGCATCACCACGATCGAGCAGGCCACGGCCAGCGCACCTGCCAGCCATTCCCATTCCGGGGAAGAAATGATCAGTCCGATGGTAACACCTGTAATGGCGCTCAGCACATGCCCGCCGAAAACGTTGCGCGGTTGCGCCAGGGGACTTTGCGTATGCCCGTATATCAGCACGGCGGAGGCGCCGAATGAGCCCAGCACGAAGAGATTGTCGCGCGCGGGGAGATAAAAATGGTTGATCATACCGATCAGTCCCACCCCGAGGAATGCCCCCAGGAAAGACCAGGCCATATCCTTCCGGTCGATCAGGGTCTCCTGTAAATCACATACTTAGCTATGCGGTAAGTTCGTTTCATTCGTCTCATCGGGTGCAAAAATACACCTATCAATAAATTTTCTTAATATCGTCCTAAATTGACTGCCACCCCGTGAAAGAACGTCCTAACACCAACAAGATCACCATCTACGACATCGCCCAGGCATTGGGGCTCAGCGCTTCCACGGTATCGCGCGCGTTGCAGAACAACCCGCTGATCAATGAAGAAACCCGCAGCAAGGTCCAGGATACCGCAGCCACCATGGGCTACGTGCCCAACTGGATAGCGTCCAGCCTGCGGAAAAAGCGGTCTAACATCCTCGGGCTTATCGTGCCCCGCACCAGCATGTATTTTCAGAGCACTGCCATCAGCGGCATCCAGCACGAAGCCCACAAATACGGATTCAGCATCGTGATCGGACAGTCGGACGAGACGGTGGCGATGGAAAAGAACTGGCCCACACTTTCTTCTCCCTCAGGGTAGACGGCCTGCTGGCTTCCGCGTCTATGTTCACGACCAACATCGACCACTTCTCCCCTTTCATCAAGAATAACATCCCGCTCGTATTTTATGACCGCGTACCGCTGGACTTCCCCGGTTACTCGATTACGGGCGACGATCATAAAGGCGGATTCCTGGCCACGGAGCACCTCATCAAACAGGGCTGCAAAAGGATCGCGCATTTCTCCGGTCAGCTGACCTGCAACCTTTACCAGCACCGCCTGGCAGGATATAAAGCAGCGCTGGCCAAATACAAGATCCCCTACGACGAATCGCTGGTTTACGTGCACAACCTGACGCTGGACGCCGGCGCAGAAGCGGCGCGGCAAATTCTTTCCGGCAAAGAACTTCCAGACGGGCTTTTCGCCGCGAACGACAGCTCCGCCGTAGCTTTCATCCAGGAGGCGCGGAAAATGGGGATCGACATTCCGGGAAAAGTGAAGGTGGTGGGATATTCCAACGACCTGTCGTCCCGGATCATCAGTCCTTCCCTCACCACGATTGAGCAATCGGGTTATAAAATGGGGAAAAGGCCGTGGAAACGCTCGTTCAGCTCATCAACAAGGAAGAAAAGATCAAAAAGAATTACGTGTTTGAAGTGGAGTTAATCCAGCGTGAATCATCCTCCCTGTAACCTATAACGTATAACAACCGTTCTACAGCCGATCAACCTACAACAACTTTAGTATGAAGAAATTTTACTTGTTTCTGCTGGCCCCTGCGATTTCCTTTATCGCTTGTAACAGAAGCGTTTATGTCCCTAACCAGGTTAACGTTCCCCTCCTGAAGGAAAAAGGCGAAGTGAAAGCCTCCGTTTCCCTCTCCGACTGGCAGGTAGCCTACGCCATCACGGATAATTTCGCGGTTATGACCAACGGGCAGTACGTGTCCCGGCTGGTGCGTTTCGAAGACGACGATGATTTTGACGATCCGATCGTGGATCCTAACACCCGGGGCGGATTGTTTGAAGTAGGCGCGGGATATACCAAGGCGCTGGGCATATCGAAAAAGCCGTGTTTGAAGTATATGGCGGATATGGATTCGGAGGGTTTAAAACCTATGAAGAATCGTATCTGATGAAGCCTGACTCCGTTTATGGTTACGAAGATTACCGGTTGCGGACGAAGTTCCATAAGTTCTTTATCCAGCCCTCATTCGGCTTGTCGCACAAGGTGGTGGAAGTAGCGGTTTCGACGCGTTTTTCACTGGTAGCGTTCAACAATGCATCCAGCGGCCGCCTGGCGTGGGACGGCGATCAGTTTGCCCGTATGGATTTCCAGCGGCTCGACGGGAAAGTGGTACCATTCATGGAACCCGCAGCAACCGTTCGCGTGGGCTTCAAGCACTTCAAATGGTTCTGGCAGCTGCGCGCCTCTGTTCCGCTGCGCACTGATGGCCCTGAAGCTGGCCCTACCCTCAACAATTACTTCCAGCCTTTCTCATTCAATACCGGCATCTCTTTGAATTTCGGCAAATGGCTGAAAGATGAGTAAATGATATGCTTCAACGCCTATACCTGATCCCCTTCTTTGCGCTTATAATAGGCGCCTGTGCCCGTGTAACCTACGCTCCCACCCAGCAGGTAACACCGTTGCTGCGTGAAAAAGGCGACATGCGTTTCTCCTTGTCTTATGAGGATCTGCAATATGTCTATGCCCTTACTGACCGATGGGCACTGACATTCACCGGGCAGCTAACTACCCGGTGGCTGCAAAACCTGCCGCACAACAACGAATATTATAAAAACGAGATCTTCCCTGACACGAATAATACCAGGTTGCATGGCTTCGATATAGATTATGAAACACGTGGCGGGCAAGTGGAATTGGGCATAGGGTATGCAATTCCGTTCGGGCAGCCTACTGGTCCGCATCGGCGAATGGAGTTCTTCGCGGGATATAGTTATGGACATTATCGTACGATGGATTCTAATCTTACGCCTCATCGCCTGTCGCCCTGGAGGAAATCGGATTTCTGGATCAGCAACCGGTTTCATCGGATTTTCGGACAAACGAACTTTGCGCTTGTGGGCAAGAAGGCGGATATGGTTTTCTCGTCGCGATTGTCGCTTGTGAATTTTCACGGGTTGTATAGCAATGGCTGGTCGTGGTACCGGAAGCCGGGCAACCGGGCGCGGTTCCATGACCTGGAAGGTAAGCTGATTCCCATTTTCGAACCGGCGGTCACATTTACGGCGGGACCAGGCCGCTTGCAGAGTTTCTGTCAGATCCGGGGAGCGTTCCATCCGCTCTATGGTATTGGCGACGACGCCCCTTCCAAAAAGGTCCACCAACGTTCATACAGCCTATCACGATGACGTTCGGTATCATTTACCGGATGGGCAAATCATATAGCAGATGGCGATGGCAGAAGTTGACGGAATGATAAGAACGGCTCCTTGTAAGGGAGCCGTTCTTATTTCTGCAAAATACGGTCAAACCCTTACCCCTTCAGCAATCCCCAACTACGATGGTATTATACCACAACCACATAATGAACAAACTGGCAAATACTTTTTACTTACCTCTGCATAAGCATAGCTTTTTGATGTGATGTACAAATTGTTCCGTTAACCCAAATTACCACGTAGATCATCTATGATAAAACTGGACTTTGAGAATACATATGAGTTAATAGCATGAAATGAAGACTTGAAACATGCAGCGTTTGTTGCAGATTTAAAAACGGTAGGAAAGTCATTCTGAATATTTGCTTCGAGATCAATGATGTGAACTTTGAATTTAGAGTATTCAACCTAATTTTCGGCCCTTCCGTTTCAAATGGAAGAATCGATGTTTATGCCAAGCTTCAACATGCAAATGTGGCAAAACTCTTTTCTACCATTCTTTTGCACACTGGGAAATTTCTTAAAAAATATCCCACTGCTATCATAGGTACCGATGGTGCAACAGATGGTCGAGCATATATGTACCATCGTATATTTCTATCTAATACGTACTATTTGCAGCACCATTTGAAGGCAATGGGTGTGGATTGGTTTGCCAAACAGCTTCGTAACGGCAAATTAGAAACACATAAAAATGGAGCAATTTATTTCCGTCCGAGATTCGAAACAATACTTAGAGCAAACAAGCGGGTAGAAATTTATGGTTATTATATACTCACTGCCAGTTATTCAATACCAGAACTTAATACGCATTAAAATATGTCATCAAATTTCCCGCAAACGCTGGCCGAGCGCCATCAGAAGGTAAACGATTGGTTCAAAGCCAATCCCCATCGTTTTGAGATCCGTAGAGGATATAATTTTTGTTTCGTTACGGTCATGGTGCCCTGCAAGCTAAACCCTGATGTATGGCAAATTGCTTACGAGATTCCCCGATGGGTATCTTCGCCAATTGGCGACAAAAGCATCGAAGAATTGCTACGAACGTGATTACACCGCCTACCGCTGGCCCATGTTTGGCAGGTGCGTTCATGCTTGCTCAATGGTTCAAAAGCAAAAGGAACACTGGATGCAGTATTCCCTTTTGCGGCGTATAAAAGTAAGTCGCTGTATGCATTAGTCCGCCATCGCGAGACTTCCTCTAATGTGGACCAATATTATCACGGTTGGATGGCCATCTATTGCAGCTTTATCGCCGCGGCATGGCGCAAACCTTTCTGCTGGGCAGCTGCCGGAATTTTGATCTCTACGGCGCCGTCCTGGGCTTTCCAGGTCAACTTACCGTTATATCCCAGCAGTTGCATTTTAGCTCCTTTTTGGGTGTAATGCCGCTGAAACGGATTACGGCGGGCAGTTGCTCCCCTTCGTCCAACAGGTAGATCGCATAGATGCTGCCATCGTGCTTTTGGGTAAAGCATACCTTGCCGTCTTTATAAGGCGCAACCGAGCGGGAGCCATAGATGGCGTCTCCGTTAACCTGCATCCAGGCGCCGATGCTGTCGAGCTTGCGATAGGCTTCTTCGTGCCAGGTGCCATCCGGTCCGGGGCCGATGTTCAGCAGGTAGTTACCGCCTTTGGCTACAATGTCCACCAGGTTGCGGATGATGATGTTAGTGGGTTTGTATTGATCGTTGGGTACATAGCTCCAGGAGCCTCCCATGGTCATGCAGGTTTCCCAGGGTAATCCAGCGGTTTGTCGGGGATCGTTTGCTCTGGGGTACGGTAGTTCTCGTACGGGCCATGAACGCTACGATCCACCACGATGAGACCGGGCTGGTTCTTACGCGCCATAGCGGCGATTCCAGGCATATCAATATCCTGGTCCTGCGCGGGCGTTTTATTCCAGGAAAGAGACTCCTTGGTGTGCATGTTCAGTGGACGAACCCAGCCACCGTCGAGCCAGAGGATATCCACCTTTCCGTATCCGGTCATGAGTTCCTGGATCTGGTTGAAGGTGAACTTCTTGAAGGAATTCCAGCGCTCGGGGTATTTAGCCAGGTCGTAGCTGGGGTTACGGTCTTTCGGGGGAAGTAATCCCACCAGTAGGAGTCGACATGCCAGTCGGGCTTGGAATAATAAGCACCGATGTGGATCCCTTCTTTCCGGAACGCGTTGAACACTTCTTTGGTGACATCCGCCCGGGGATCTTTGCTGAAAGGTACATTGGGAGCGGTGATCTTATAATCCGACTGCTTCGTATCGTACATATTGAAGCCGTCGTGGTGTTTGGTGGTGAAGACCATGTACTTCATACCCGCTCTCTTAGCGGCAGCCGCCCATTTGGCGGGGTCGAACTGAACGGGATTGAATGTGTTGGGAAGGGCTTCGTATTTCTGTACGTAATCGTAGTAAGGGATGCCAGACGGCTGCCTTTGCGTCCAGCCTTCGTCTTCCGGGCACAGGCTCCAGGACTCCACGATCCCCACTGGGAATAGGTGCCCCAGTGCATCATTAACCCGAACTTCCAGTCTTGCCATGCTTCGAGCTTCTCCAGCACGAGCGGGTCCGTTTCCTTAACGTACGGCTCGTGCTGCGCCTGGCCGATACGCCCGCCAGCAGGCAGCCGGCCAATATCAAATGCTTCATATTCATCATGTTGTTCACTGTTTAAACGTTCACTGTATATAATTGAGATGCATCAAATCGTTACTGAACGAGATCCACGCCGGGCTTCGTTACTCCCTGAATATGCCAGGCTTCCAGCTGCGAGCGCACCGCCTCCACGCTCAGGCGGGTATCCAGCTCCACCGTCCGGCTAATGCCCGGCAACAGGTCGAAATAGTTATCTGAAAAATGGGACTGATCGTCTTTATCTAACATCAACCAGACATTCTTCGCCAGCGTTGCAGCGCTAACCGTCACCAGCTTCTTTCCGCCAGATTCCTTCACTTCTATCCGGATATCCGGCGCGGGAAGTGCCAGTTCTCGGGTGCAACAAAGTAAAATACATTATCAGAGAGGGTTTGACGTTCATTTAACACTTTGGCATACAAAATTACCTTCCCCGGGTCTGCGCCTGCCAGCAAAGCGCTCCTGTCCATCTTCCACACGACCTTTGATGCATTTGCGCCAGCCGTCAGATTCTCATCAAATTTGTGGATCACCTTGCCTTCCATATCCATCAACGTCAACTCCAGTTTCACGCTTTCATCTTTCCATGCATCATTCACGACATATGCCCGCACCTGCCCTTCTTCCTCCGCAATGCTCACCAGCAGGGGCGTAAACGCCTTCTGCGCGAAATACTGTAATGCTTTCCAACGCCCGAAGTAGTCGATACTGCTCCAGGACGCTCCGGGCCAGGTGTCATTCAGCTGCCAGTAGAGCGTGCCCATGCAGTACGGCATATTGCGGCGGTGTGCTTCCAGCCCGATCTTTATCCCCTCAGCCTGCAATACCTGGCTCATATACAGGAACCCGGCGAAATCCTTCGGGCGATGGTAGTAATGATCCATATACGTCTGGATCGCCGCATTGCCACGGGTGAAAGATTTCTGATGGGCCTGCATCACATACGAATGAATATCCCACTGCGAAGAATCCGCAAAACGGCGAACGGTATGCACGTCAGGGAACGACTGGAAACCAAACTCACTCATAAAGCGAGGCACATGCGTAGTGAATGCTTCAAACCACTCCATGCCGTGCCAGATACCCCAATAGTGGTTATCTCCATGCTTAAAATCTTCCGGGCGCCCCCAGTTACTGATGGGAGACGACGGCAGGTAAAACCTCCCGGGATCATGCGCGGCTACTTCATCACGGAGCAGCTCGTGGAAAAGGGTTTCATATCCTTTCAACATGGCAGCCCATTGCGCATCGGAATAGGCGTATCCATCCTTCCAGCCCCAGTTCTTGATGGCCACGCCTATCTCGTTATTCCCGCACCACAACGCCAGCGATGGGTGATTGCGTAACCTGCGGATGTTGTATGCCGTTTCCTCTTTTACCTGGGCAAGGAACGCAGGATCGGAAGGATAGAGCGTACAGGCGAACATGAAGTCCTGCCATACCAGTATCCCTTTTTCATCCGCCAGATCATAGAAAATGTCGTTTTCATAAATGCCGCCGCCCCAGATACGGATCATATTAAAATGACTGATCTCCATATCCTGGAACATTTTATGGTATCGATCGTCCGTTACGCGCGGCAGGAAGTTATCCGAAGGAATATAGTTTGCGCCTTTCATGAAAACCGGCTTACCGTTGACTTTCACGAAGAAAGCCGTACCGTCCTTATCCGGAGCATTCACCACTTCTACGGTCCGCAGTCCTACGCGACGGGTCATCTGCTGCACCGTATCTTTTCCATGCAGGATTGACACCGTAACCGGATAAAGATGCTGTTCACCCAGACCGTTGGGCCACCAACGCTTAGGCTGCCTGATCGTGAAAGGAATGCTGAGTTTTTGAGCGCCCGCTTGCAGCGAAGCCTGCAACTTTTGGGCTGTGAAGGCTTTATTGCCGCTATGCACCACCGCCGTGTAGGCGCCGGATTGCTGTACATCGATTGTGAGCGAGGCTTCCAGTGTGGCGGAGGCGTCTGTCAGTTGTTGCTGTTTGATCCAGGCGTCCTTCAGTTCCAGCTTGTTCCAGGCGCGGAGGAAGACCGGCCGCCAGATGCCGCTGGTGACGTAACGTGGGCCCCAGTCCCAGCCGTAATGGTAGGGCGCTTTGCGGGCATGCACGCTGAGGGGATATCGCTGGCGTCGTTCCCGGCGGGGTATACCAGTCTGTCTTGCATGAACTTCGGCATGTCGTACACGATCGGGCTGTGGAACAGGATGCGCAGGACATTCCCCTGTGCCCTGGCGATGCCTTTCACGGCTACCTGCCGGCCCACGAACATGTTCCGGGCCTGCAGGATGAGGGAGTCGTTAAGGTAGACATCTGAATAGGTATCCAGGCCGGTAAAGTCGAGCGCCAGCGCGTCCTGCGAGAGCATTCCGGCGGGTACATCGAAACGGGTGCGGTACTCCCAGTCTTTCTTATCTATCCACTGCAATCCTTTTTCGTTGGCGCCGGCAAAGGGATCAGGAATGAGTTTGTGGGCGTACAGGTCTGTGTGAACCGTTCCCGGAACGGTGGCCGTCCGCCAAATGTTTTCGTCTGTTCTGCGGAATTCCCATCCGCTGTTCACTGTTAATTGCTGTTGGGCCAGGAGGGCAAGGCGGCAAGCGCAAGCCCTATTACCCCGATAATTCTCCTCATAGCTGTCTGAAAAGTAGTTATTACCGGGTAAAAATAACGGTTTATGAAGAATCGGCGGGCTTTTCGGATATTTGGGGCATGAAAAGCATCTGGAACCAGATTTTGCAGTATCTCTACATCCGCAAACGCGACAAGTCACAGCCGCTGAACACCAACACGAGGCTGATGCACGGCATGAACAGGATCTCCATCCTGATGTTCCTTATTGCGTTGCTGATTATCTTGTACCGGCTTATTTTCCGCTAACCATATTTACGATTTCGGCGGCCGCTTTTTCGGAGGCGGTACCGTCGCCCAGGAGCGTCCAGAGCGTGGCGTAATCGGCTTTCATTTGCTGGTGACGGGCGGTATCTTTTAGAATGAGCGTAAGTTCTTTCAGTAAGTTCTCTTCCGTCAGCTCATGCTGGATGAGCTCTTTCACAACGGGCTTATCCATGATCAGGTTTACCAGCGAAATGTATTTCACCTTGATCAACCGTTTGGCGAAGAAATAGGAAACCGGGCTCCCTTTGTAACATACTACTTCCGGCACGCCGAAAAGCGCTGTTTCCAGGGTAGCGGTACCGCTGGTTACCAGTGCCGCGGTAGCCTGCAACAACAGCGGATAAGTGAGGTTCTTTACGGTAGATACATTGGGATAGGCTGCAGTATACTGCCCCAGGAAGGCATCGTCCAGGCTGGGGCCTGCGCTACGATGAATTGATATTCCGGGAAATACTTCGCCACGGAGAGCATCACCGGCAGCTTCTTAGACACCTCCTGCTTGCGGCTCCCCGGCAGCAGGGCGATGATAGGCTTGTCGGAGAACGGCGGCAGCGGCGGCGCCTGCTGCGCAGCTTTCACGGCTTCAATGAGCGGATGGCCTACATACGTCACTTCAAAGTTCCACTTCTTATAGAAATCCTGCTCGAATGGAAGGATAACGAGCATCTTATCCACTACTTCCCGGATCTTTTTCACGCGGCCTTCTTTCCAGGCCCATACCTGGGGACTGATGTAATACACCGTCCTGATCCCCTGTTGCCTGGCCCATTCGGCGATGCGAAGGTTGAACCCGGGATAGTCGATCAGGATGAGCACATCGGGTTTCCAGGCGGCGATGTCCTGCTTGCAGAGATCGAGGTTTTTAAGAATAGTGCGAAGGTTCATAATCACTTCGGCGAAGCCCATGAATGCGAGGTCGCGGTAATGCTTTACGACGGTAGCGCCGGCTTTCTCCATGAGATCGCCGCCCCAGCTGCGGATATCAGCCGCAGGGTCCTGCTTTCTGAGTTGAAGGACCAGGTTGCTTCCGTGCAGATCGCCGGAGGCTTCTCCCGCAATGATATAATACTTCATGCCCCGTTCTTAGATGATTTTAAGCAGCAAGATAACGATTGCGTATAACAATGTGATCAGGAAAATGCCCCGGGCCGTAAGGTCGCGGCGTTTGCGGGTGTACAGGTAGAACACGATTCCGTTTGCCAGCAGGCAAATGCTGATGATCTTAGGGATAAGGTAACGGTTGTTCTTCAGCAGGCCGAGCAAATCGCCCAGCGCCTGCCCCTTAGGGTAAAATACCGCCAGGTAGTATAACAGGAAGGCGACTACCGGCGTCAGAAGGCCAAGCAGTATACCTAGCGATAGTTTGTCTTTTTCAACATGTTCATAGGATTATCGGAAGTCCCATTCGGCTTCCAGTTGTTGTTTCAGGCGATAGTTGGTAAGGTCGAACTGCACCGGCACGAGGGAAGTGTACCCGTTTTCCAGGGCCCATACATCGGTGTCGTCTCCGCTGTCCTGGTTCTTGAAAGCGCCGGTGAGCCAGTAGTATTTTTTGCCGTGAGGGTCACTCCGCTCGTCGAACTCTTCCTGCCATTTGGCATTGGCTTGCCTGCTGATACGGATGCCTTTGTAATCTTTTTCCGCAACGTCCGGGATATTGACGTTGAACAGTGTGTGAGGCGGCAGCGGGGTTTCCAGCATGCGCCGCGTTACTTCGTTGGCTACTTTCTTTGGAATAGACAAATCGGCATCATAAGCGTAGTTCAGATAAGAGAACCCAACCGAAGGAATCCCTTCGATCGCTGCTTCCATAGCTGCAGACATGGTGCCGGAGTAAATGATGTTGATGGAATGATTGGCGCCGTGGTTGATGCCGCTTACGCAAACATCAGGGGCACGGTGCAGGATCTTATCGCGGGCCAGCTTCACACAATCGACCGGAGTACCGGAGCACTGCCATGCCTCAATACCTTCGAAGATATCTACCTGGTTGAGCCGGAGGGGAAACCCCAGTGTGATTGCGTGGCCTTTGCCGGATTGGGGACTATCAGGCGCCACTACCACTACCTGACCAAGGGGCCTTACTGCCTCTATCAGGTTGCGGATGCCCGGGGCTGTAATCCCATCGTCGTTTGTCACCAGTATCAATTTTTCCTGCTTCACCTTGTTACTTTTATCAACAAATGTACATGCACCGGCGCACAAATCCTGCTGTTGTTCGTTTTTTAACGGTGATTTTAAAGATCCGAACGCATGATCCTGCGATAAGCCAGGAAGCTGAAAAGAAAGATATATCCCAGGGCGATCATCAGCAAAGTCGATTTCTCAAACGGCTTCACTCCCTGCGATGCCAGTTCATTTACCAGCTTCACCTCTCCAGGGATCATCCTGTCAGTGCATTCCAGCGGGAAAAGGGCTCCTAAATGCGCTTTAACTTTAAAGTCAATCAGCCGGCTGATAAAAACTCGAAAACATAAGCATACATCACATACAATGCGATAGCCACGCCTGCGCGCTTAAGAAATATCCCCAGGAAAAAGGCCAGCGCCAGGTAATCCAGCGCCTGGATGAAGGCATAAAACAACATGCCGGTACCTTCTGAGGGGCTGCCCTGACCAGACCTGAGCCCGAAAAACAATGCGCATACGGCGATCACCAACGTCATAAAAATTGCCATGGTGATCATCACGCCGAATTTGGCTGTCACGTATTGCCCGCGGCTCCAACCGTCAATGATGTTTTGGCGGCTAGTACGGAAGTTGTTTTCGTTAGTCAGGAAATGATCAGCAGGATGCCCATGATCGGGTACATCATGCTGCCGATCCAGGCGGTGGTTTCCCAGGCTTTAGGAAACTGAACGTACCCAGGAAAGCCGCGATCTGGCTGTTGTTCTTCAGGATCAGTTCCCAGGTCCATAAGATCAGGGGTACGATTATGAGAAAAAGTCCTGAAAGCAGCCAGAAAGTACGGTAGGCTTTCACTTTCAGCCATTCTATTTTGAGAAGTTCGGTCATGGCAAAGGATTAATTCGTCAGTTCAATAAAACGTGCTTCGAGGCTCTTTTTGCGCAGGGCGAGGTAGTTAAGCGCAACGCCTTGTTCGAAACAATAACGGTTAACGCTTTCGGCGGTCTGCCCGTTCTCGAACACAAGCTGAAAACCGCCATTATGTTTGCGGAGCGAACGTATGCCGGGCATGGCATTCAGGGCCTGCTCCAGCTTAGCACTGTCTGCAGCGCCCACTTCGATCATGTCTTCGCTTGATAGGATCTCGTCTACATGTCCGGACGTTAATAACACGCCTTTCTTCAGAATGGCGACATGCGTGCAGACTTTCTCCACTTCATCGAGAAGGTGGCTGGCCATGATGACCGTTGTACCCTGCCGCCCGAGATCCCTGATCAGCTCACGGATCTCGGCGATACCGGCAGGATCGAGGCCGTTGGTAGGCTCATCCAGCAGCAAGACTTCCGGCTTGCCCAGCAGCGCACTGGCGATGGCGAGGCGTTGCTTCATGCCGAGTGAAAATGTACTGAACTTAGAATCTTTCCTTTCCCAGAGCCCGCAGATCTTCAGCACGCGCTCAATATCATCGTGCCCCCGCTGCTTGATTGCGGCGGCGATCTCCAGGTTGCGGACCGCGGAATAATAATGGTAAAAGTTAGGGGTCTCCAGTAATGCGCCGATCCGGCGGCGAAGGGAATGATGCGGCGGCTGACCGAACCAGGCGTAAGTGCCGGCATCGGCCTTGAGCACGTCCATCACAATCCCCAGCAGCGTTGTTTTTCCGCTGCCGTTAGGGCCCAACACACCGAAGACGCTGCCTGCCGGCACGTCGAAAGAAACTTCTTTCAACGCCTGAACAGGGCCATAGCGCTTGGAGAGTTGGCGTAGGGATAGCATGTGAGTGTTTTCCAAGTTGACAGATTTGAATGGCGAAAATATAAAATCAGTTACGTATAGGCTTACCTGTCTTCAGTACGCTCTGTAACCTTTCAAGGGTCTTCCGCTCTCCGCAAAGGCTCAGGAAAGCCTCCCTTTCCAGGTCTAGCAGGTACTGCTCGCTAACGAGCGCCGGCTCGGACAAGTCGCCGCCGCACATAACGTACGCCAGCTTCCCGGCTATCTTGCCGTCGTGCTCCGAAATGTAGTTGGCAAATTGCATGGCATTGATGCCGGTAAGCATTGCCCCCAGCGCCCCGCGCCCCAGCACGCGGATATCCGTCCGCTCGATAGGACGAACATAGCCCGCATCCGCCAGTTCCAACGCTTTCTGTTTAGCATCCGCGATGATACGGCTATGATTAAGGCTGACCGCGTCCGTACCGTGACGAAGAATCCCCAGGTCGAATGCTTCCGCTGCCGAAGTAGCCACCTTGGCCTGCGCGATGGTAAGGAAACGGTCTTGCAGGATGGGGTTCTCGATCTGGCCTTCTTTGTATTCGTCGGACGCCCGCAGCGCGAACTCTTTGGTGCCGCCGCCTCCGGGGATCAATCCCACGCCCAGCTCCACGAGGCCAATATACGTCTCGGCCCCGGCCTGCACCGCGTCTGCATGAAGGCTCATCTCGCAACCGCCGCCCAGCGTCAGCCCATGGGGGCTACCACCACCGGGATCGACGAATACCGCAGCCGCATGGTGCTGCGCTGGAAGAGTCGAACGGCCATATCCAGCTCATCGTATTCCTGCTCGGCGGCGAACATGAAGATCATGCCTACGTTGGCTCCGGCGGAGAAATTCGCGGCATCGTTGGCAAGTACAAGTCCCCGGAAATCCTTTTCCGCACGGTCTACCGCCTTATGAACGCCTTCCAGCACTTCACCACCGATGGTATTCATCTTGGTTTTCCACTCGAGCGACAGGATACCGTCTCCCAGATCATACAGGTTGCATGCACTGTTTTTCCAGACGATGTTATTGGAAAGGTTCTCGAGGATGATGAACGCATCCGCACCGGGAACCGGTTTATAAGACTTCGAAGCCTGGTCGTAGTAGAACTTCTTCCCGTCTTCGATTTTATAAAAGCTCTTCGCGCCGGACGCCAGCATCTCTTCCACCCAGGAAGCCACTGTGAGCCCTTTGTCTTTGATCGTTTTGATTCCGTTCTCCAGGCCAAGCACATCCCAGGTTTCGAATGCGCCGATCTCCCATCCGAAGCCCGCCTTCATGGCGTCGTCCACTTTATAGAGATCGTCGGCGATCTCGGGGATGCGGTGAGAAATGTAAGAGAACAGGTAGGCATGAAAGTTCTTGTAGAACTCACCGGCTTTATCGCCGGAGTTGGCCAGCATCTTGATGCGTTGCTTGAGGTCTTCCACCGGCTTTGCCGCATCGATGGATGCGAACTTCGCACGCTGCTTCGGACCGTATTCCATGGTCTGGAGATTCAGCGTCAGTATTTCCTTACCGCCTTCTCCTTTCGTTTTCTTATAAAAACCCTGACCGGTCTTATCGCCCAGCCAGTTGTTCTCCACTACTTTCTGCAGGAACGGCGGGATTTCCATGATGGCCCGTGCTTCATCGTTCGGAGCATTATCTGCCACGCCTTTGGCTACTTTCACCAGCGTATCTATCCCTACCACGTCCGCCGTGCGGAAAGTGGCGGATTTCGGGCGGCCGATGATGGGACCGGTCAACGCATCGACCTCATCGATACCCAGCCCCATTTCCTGCATAATATGGAAGATGGCCATGATGGAATAAACACCCACGCGATTGGCGATGAACGCCGGCGTGTCTTTACACAGCACGGTGGTCTTGCCCAGGTAGAGGTCACCGTAATGCATGAGGAAGTCCGTCACCGCCGGATCGGTATGCGGGGTGGGAATGATCTCCAGGAGGCGGAGGTAACGGGGTGGATTGAAGAAGTGCGTACCGCAGAAATGCTTTTGGAAATCGGCACTGCGCCCTTCCGCCATGAGGTGGATGGGTATGCCGGAAGTATTGAAGTGATCAGTGTTCCGGGAGTGCGGTACTTCTCCACCTGCTCGAACACTTTCTTCTTAATATCGAGATTCTCCACTACCACTTCGATGATCCAGTCGCAACCGGCGATGGATTTCATATCGTCATCGAAGTTGCCGGTAGTGATATGTTTTGCGGCTTCTTTTGTATAAAGCGGGGAAGGGTTGGATTTAACGGCGGCCTGCAGGGCATCGTTAACGATGCGGTTGCGGACAGCGGGGCTTTCCGGTGTCTGGCCTTTAGCTTTTTCCTTGTCGTTGGGTTCTTTCGGTACGATATCGAGCAGCAAAACCTTCACGCCTACACCGGCGAAGTGGCACGCGATCCTTGATCCCATCACACCTGAGCCCAGCACGGCTACTTTGTTGATCCTTCTTTGCATAATTTCCAGCTTTAGAGCAATGAATTTAGCATTTTTTACGGTTGAAAACTTGCGTGCATAGAAAAAGGCCGGCTGTACGGCCGGCCTTTTAACATTATTTTTGAGGATCAGCTGATGCCGCTACCGGGAGCCACGGGGGCATCGGGGTTTACGAACACGAGCTTGCCGTTATCTTCTGCCATGAGGATCATACCCTGGCTTTCGATGCCGCGCATTTTGCGGGCGCCAGGTTGGCGACCAGCGTTACCTGCCTGCCAATAATGGCTTCAGGAGCGAAATGCTCCGCGATACCGGATACCACTGTGCGCTGCTCGCTGCCGAGATCTACCGTGAGTTTCAGCAGTTTATCCGCTTTGGGCACCTTCTCCGCGTGCGTGATGGTACCGGCGCGCAGGTCGAGCTTCGCGAAATCGTCGTATTGAATTTCTGCCTTGGCGGGCTTTGCTTCAGCAACCGGTGCGGGGCCGCGGGAGCCGCGTCTGTTCTTTTCAGGCCAGCGTGCAGCTTCTCTACCTGTGCAGCTACCTGCTCGTCTTCAACTTTCTTGAACAGCAGTTCGGGAGCGCGCAAGGTATAACCTACGCTTACGAGTTTCATGCTGCCGGCATTTTCCCAGTCCAGCATCCTGTCTACCACCTTCAGCATATGGCAGATCTTCTGCGCGGTAAACGGCAGGAAGGGATTCAGGAAGATGGCGAGGTTAGCCGTCAGCTGCAGGCAAACGTGCAGGCAATTGTCGATCTTCTCCTGGTTCGCGGCCTGCAGTTCAGGCGTTTTGGCGAGTATCCAGGGTTGCTTTTCCTGGAGGTAACGGTTGCCTTCACGGGCTACGTTCATGACCTCGGCCAGCGCATCGCGGAAGCGGAAATTCTCCAGGTTCTCGGCGATCTTGAGCTTCGCATCCTGCAGCATGGCGAAGATGGCGTCATCAGCCGCATCTTTCACGGACGCATGCATAGGGGAACTTTCCCGCCACATAGCTTGTGCATGAGCACCATCGTACGGTTCACGAAGTTACCCAGGTTAGCCACCAGTTCGTTGTTATTGCGGTCCTGGAAATCCTTCCAGGTGAAGTCGTTGTCTTTGGTCTCGGGCGCAGTGGAGCACAGCACATAGCGGAGTATATCCTGCTGATCCGGGAAGTCCTTGATATAGTCATGCACCCACACGGCCCAGTTGCGGGAAGTGGATACCTTCTCACCTTCGATATTGAGGAACTCGTTGGCCGGTACGTTGTCGGGAACGATGAAGCCGCCGTGGCCTTTGAGCATCGCCGGGAAGATGATGCAGTGGAACACGATATTGTCTTTCCCGATGAAGTGTACCAAGCGCGTGTCTTCCTTGCACCAGTAATCGGCCCAGTTCTCCGTCAGTTCTTTGGTGGCCGAGATGTAGCCGATGGGCGCATCGAACCATACGTATAGTACTTTCCCCTCTGCATCCGGCAGGGGCACCTTGATGCCCCAGTTGCTGTCGCGGGTCATGGCGCGGCTCTGGAGCCCGTTATCCAGCCAGCTCTTGCATTGGCCGAACACGTTGTTCTTCCATTCCTTATGGTCTTCGAGTATCCATTGCTTCAGCCAGGGCTCGTACTGCTGGAGGGCATGTACCAGTGTTTGGTCTTGCGCTTCACCGGCACAGCGTCGCTGAGGGCGGAGCGGGGGTTGATGAGCTCGTCGGGACTGAGGGAGCTGCCGCAGCGCTCGCATTGGTCGCCGTAGGCGCGGTCATTACCGCACTTTGGGCAAGTGCCGATGATGTAGCGGTCTGCCAGGAATACCTGTTTGATCTCATCAAAATATTGTTCGGACTCGCGTTCTTCGAACAGCCCTTTATCATACATCTCCTTGAAGAAAGCCGCGGCCGTTTCGTGATGGATCTGGCGGGAGGTACGGGAGAAGATATCGAAAGAAATGCCCATCGCTGCGAAACTGTCGCGGATCACGGCGTAGTATTTATCTACGATGTCTTGCGGGCTAACGTTTTCCTGCATGGCTTTGATAGTGATAGGCACCCCATGCTCGTCTGTCCCGCAGACGAATTTCACATCCATTTTCCTGGCCCTGAGATACCGCACGTATATATCTGACGGCAGGTAGCAGCCGGCCAGGTGCCCGATGTGCACCGGTCCGTTGGCATAGGGTAAAGCTGCCGTCACCAGGTATCTGTTAAATTTTTCCATTGGCGTATTCTCCGTTAAAAAATTGAAAATAACACTTACTTTGGTCAACCGAAGCAGGTTATTTGTGATTTTATTACTAATCTGCAAAGGTAAACTAAAGCGCTGACGAATGATCAAAATTCCGCCATATCTGAAAAAAAGGCGACCTTATAGGCATCATGTGCCCCAGCAGCAAAATGGAGCTCCAGGCAGCCGAGTTTGCGGCAGATACGCTGCGCTCCTGGGGGTACCGGGTTCATGTCGGCATCACCGTAGGCACCAGCTTCCATAATTTCTCCGCCCCGGACGAGCTCCGGCTCGAAGAGCTGCAGGATATGATGGACGACCCTGAAATCAAGGCGATCCTCTTTGGCCGGGGCGGCTACGGCATGGTATGCATCCTCGACCGGATCAACTTCTCCCGCTTCCGCAAGCACCCTAAATGGCTCTGCGGCTATAGCGACATTACCGTCCTGCACACCCATCTCCAGCAACAATATAAAATCGCCAGTATCCACTCGCTTATGTGCAGCGGCATCACGGCTGCCACCCGGGAAAATCCCTACGTGGCCAGCCTGAGAGACGCCCTGTCCGGCAAACGAAGCAAATACGCCGCAGCGCCGCACGAGATGAACCGGACCGGCAAAGCCACCGGCGCCCTCGTTGGCGGTAACCTCACCCTCCTTTCCAACGTTTCCGGCACCCCGTCCCAACCCAACACCAAAGGGAAGGTCCTCGTCCTGGAAGACATCGGCGAATACCGCTACAACGTAGACCGCATGATGTACAACCTCAAGCGCGCCGGCTGGCTGGAAAACCTCGCCGGGCTCGTGGTAGGCTCTTTCTCTGACGCCCGGGAAACCGATACCCCTTTCGGCCAGACAGAGTCCGAGATCATCCGGAACCTGGTGGCGGAGTATGATTATCCCGTGTGCTACGACTTCCCCGTCGGGCACCAGGATGAAAACTATGCCCTTAAAATGGGTATCCCGCACGAATTCAAGGTAACACCCCGCGGCGTCAGCCTGACAGAGGTGCGCTAGCCTTGCAGGCACGCTGTCATAGTTGCAGGATGGAATCGAGCTTTTGGTGGAAAAACGGGTAGTCGCCCAGGTTATTGTGCTTCCCTCCCTTAATGGTAAACAAGGTATCGCCCGGTTTGAAGAGCTCTTTGAGCTTCTTACCCGAGGCGTAAGGCACCATTTCGTCATCGGTTCCGTGGAAAATGACCACGGGGCCGCCACTTTAGGGAAGTATTGATAGGTAGGCAGTTTGAAATCGAGCATGAGGCTGTAGGGATAGATCGGCGCAGCTTCAGCCGCCACGTCTCCGATGCTGTAATAGGGCGTTTCCAGGATCAGGCGGCGGCAGTCGCGCACCGATGCCAGTTCCGTGGCGATCCCCGTACCGAGCGACTTCCGTAAATCACGATCTGGTGCGGCGCGAAGCGGGTGCGGGCCACCTTGTACATGAGCATCGCGTCTTCATACAAAGCTTCTTCCGTTAACCTGCCCGTACTTTTGCCAAATTCCCGGTAATCCATGATGAGCACTTCATATCCGTTCCGGGTAAAGTTGGGCATGTATTTAGCGTACCGGTTGATATTCGCCGAATTCCCGTGAAAATACAACACCATGCCCCTGGGCTTCTCTGTTTTAAATAATACCGCGCTTAGCTTTGTTTTCTTGTTAACCGGGATCAGCAGTTCCTGGAAAGGAATGTCGAATTTATACTGGTAATTGGCGGGTAGTACTTCGGGGTGGAACAACAGCTTGTCTTGCAGAAAATACAACACGATCCCTGCCACTGGTATGCTCCGATCGCCCACAGGGCGATCTTCTTCAGATATTTACGGACGACGGTCAGCTGCGGCATGATGGTACTTTTAATGGATTATTCCTGCAGGATGTCGCGGATGAAAGTATGATATTCCGGGAAAGAGGGCAGATTGTTATGTCCGCCGCCATGGATGCGGATCAGCGTAACCCGGGAGGGATTCAGGGCGCGGAGGCTCTCGCTGTGGCGGATAGGGATCAGCCGGTCTTTCGTACCATGCAGGATGTAGGTGTGGCAGTTGACCTTGCGGATCCATTGATCTGCGCGGAGATGATACCGCAACACCCAGGTGACTGGTAAAATAGGCAAAAATCGCTTCACCACGCGGGTAAAACTGTAATATGGCGCATGCAGGATGCAGTACCTGGGTTTGTTATCGCAGGCCAGCTTCACCGCAAACCCGCTTCCCATGCTACGCCCATAGACGAGTATATGGCTTTCCGGGTATTTCTTCAACTGCTCTTCGTAGACAAACTGTGCGTCTTTCAGCAGCTGCCCCTCCGAGCGCTTCCCGTACTTTTCCCAAAGCCTCTGTAGTCTACCATCAGCACATCGTAGCCATGCTTCGTGTAATCACTGGCATATTTGCCCCAGCCCTTGATACTGCGGGTGTTGCCATGAAAATACAGGAGCAGCCCCTTGGCTCCGGCACCTTGAAATGCAGGCCGTTCAGGCGCACGCCGGGCTCGGGGTCAAAGAAGAGCTCTTCAAATGGCTGATCGTATCTGAATGTGAAATCAGGATGCAGTTTCTCCGGCTTCCAGATGAAGCGGTCCTGGATGATGAATGCCAGCAGGATAAGTACGATATAACCGGCGAGGATGTAATAAACCATACAGGACCGGGATATTGGGTGAAAACGGGTCAGTCTTCCACATCCGGCACGATCTCCAGGCCGTAATCTTCGGCCGAAAGCAGCCCCTGATCCTTCACGCCCTGTATTTTGGACGCATCGGAATGAAGGTCGCGCACGTCGAACTGGTGATGCAGGTAATTGAAGGTATGCAATTTTCCGGCAAGTCCCGGCACGCCCGCCTGGTACTTGATGATCTCGTTGACCATCAGGAGGGCCGTAGCACCATGCGTAGCACCCATGGCGCCGGCGTCGAAGTTGCGGAAGTCATCCAGCAGGAAGGTATTGCAGCGGTAGGAAGCGGCCGGTGCGCCGCTGGCGGGAAGCATATTGAACCCACCCCACCAGGCGGTCCAGTTATGCACCTCTCCCATTACGAAGGGTTTATTTTCGAGGATGCAGGCGTCGTTCACGATCAGGTGGGTCGCGAAGTTCTGGGAGCAGTCCACTACCAGGTCGAATCCCTGCACTACCTGCCGGGCATTATCCGGGCGGACCTGGATGAGCAGGGGTAATGTTTGTTCCAGGGATTCAGGGAAAAGAGGCGGCTGGCGGCCATTTTGGCTTTATGCTTGCGAAGGTCCTGCATGTTGAAGAGGGGCTGGCGATGGAGATCTTCCTCCAGATCACCCCGTAATCGGCGATACCTATTACGCCCGCGCCCGCGGCGCTGAGGTATTGGGCTACGGACTGCCCAAACCGCCCGCACCGATGATGAGGATGCGCGCTTTCTTCAGTTGTTCCTGCATCTGCACGCCCATGCCGGGCACTGCGATGGGATGTTTATATCTGTTGAGTTCTTTTTCTGACAACATGTTGTGCTACGGTCTGATTTCCACCGCAAAGATAACCTACTCCTGCGGAAACTCCATCGTAAACCGGCTCCCTCTTCCCAACACGCTTTCCACGCGGATCTTGCCTTTATGTGCGTCCACGATGGCTTTCACGTAAGTAAGCCCCAGCCCGAAACCCTTCACGTTATGTACGTTGCCGGTATGAGCGCGGTAGAACTTCTCAAAGATACGGGAGGCTGTGTCGCGGCTCATCCCAATGCCGTTGTCGGCGATGGAAATGATAAGGTTTTTACGGGTACTGGCCGTGGTAATGCGGATCTCGAGATTGTCTTTCGAATATTTGATCGCGTTGTCGAGCAGGTTGAAGATAAGGTTGGAGAAATGCACTTCGTCGGCCTTCAGGATGGGCTGGATGGCATTGAGCTGCAGCTCAACGCGGCCGTTCTTGCCATCGAGCTGGAGGCGGAGGTTGTCGACCGTATGGGTGATCAGCTGGTGAACATCGATGGGTTGAAGATTGAGCGTGAGCTCTTCCTTTTCCATGAGGGCGGACTGCAGGATGGATTCCACCTGTTTGTTCATCCGTTTATTCTCTTCCTTGATGATGCCGGAGAAGTAGCGGATCTTTTCCTTGTTCTCCATCACGCGTTCATTGCCGATCGCGTCAATAGCAAGGGAAATGGTGGCTAGCGGCGTTTTCAGCTCGTGGGTCATGTTATTGATGAAGTCGCTCTTTATCTCGGAGAGTTTTTTCTGCCCGAGCATGGTACGGATGGTAAGTGCGAAGGCGGTAACGATGATGATCGTAAACAGGATGCTTCCGAAGATCATCCACCCGAGCGATTTGAAGACGGTGAAGCTGCTTTGCGGAACGAACACGTGCAGCACTTCCATATGGGAGGTGAGGTTATCGGCGAGGGGAACGATGATCTCCTGATAGAGTGCGGTGTCCGTATCGCGGCGGCGCAGGCGGTCGGTAAAGTTCCGGGAGCCCAGCTGAATGTTGATGCCCAGGGGCGTAGGGGAAGTGATACCGAACTCGAAGATGGTATCCAGCTTGCGTTCTTTCATATTACGGCGGAGCACGGCCGTCACTTCATTGACATCTACCTGTCCGGAGATAGGAATGAGCGGTTTGGTGTTATCGCCGAAGGGTTCCAGCATCATGCGGCCGAGCGCTCCTTCCGGTCGGTTACGGTCGATCTGGATGCGGGTTACGGGGGCGATGGTCCGGCTAAGCAGTTCATTGCTGGCGGCATATACCGCTTCGGTCATTTTCTGCTCTTTTTCTTCTTTTCTGATATGGGCTGCATTACGAATCCAGCTAAACTGTATATAAATGATCCCCAGGAGAGAGAGCGTTATCAATGCAATAATGACAGGAAATATCTTTTTAACGGCAGCATTAGGCAATTCTATGAAACGATAAATATAGCGAAAAAAGCGGCGTACACCGGTAATTGCTACAGCAACTATGATACAAAATTATAGGGGATACGGTGGTTTTAGGGGACTGCTGTTAAAAACATCACTTTAACGTAATTTTAACGGAGAAATTGCGCGGTTATTATGTCGACTTTACATACCTTTGTTCTGTCATCTGGTACCATATTTGCTACTGGATAACAGAAATAACTAAGCGAATAAACTTTCTACATACATCGACGTGGATTCGTTCCATAAGCGATTTAGATTTTGGTTGATAAAATGGTAAGGGATCTTTCTAGATCCCTTTTTTTATTTCCATCATTTCCTTTCTCAACTTATTGGATTACAGTTGTTTGGATTCCTGCTTTATCTGGAACCGGATGTTTGGCCGGCCGCGGAGGATAACGCAGGGAGCGGGGCTCGTATTGTGCAACGAGGTTCCAGGGTGTGGCGGAGTGTGGAAAAACAGCCGTAGTTGTGGTGAGAATTTCCCCGATTTCCGGAGATCGGGGAAATGATGGGCAGTCCGTAGATGCTGTATAGTGCCGGATTTAGATAGATTTTATTGTGTAGGGGCTTTTACAACTTTCTCGGGTTTTCGGAGGTGGTGATTTTTGTGTTGGATTGGAGAGTAAATTGAGTATTCAACAATACAAAATCCATTATGTCGACTTTTTTGTTTTATCTGTGTTTGTCTCCGTCATGCTGATCTATGCGGGTATTATCCTGATGCTGATCGAAGGCAGGTATTACTTTTTAACAGGGAATACAGGCGGGTCCATTTTAGCAGTAGGTCGGGACAATCCGTGGATTTATATATGGACCGCGACAATAGCCTCGAAAGCCTTACGATCGCATTGGAAATATTAAAGGAAAACCGCGCAAACAGACAGCAACCTTAACCTCAAAAACCTCATCCATTGAAAGTAGCCCAATTCCATCAACGTGCCGTGTCATTTCCTCACGGCCTTCTACCTGCATATTATGGAGCAGGCGCATTTTCTATATTAATGCTGGTAGCGACCAGGATTGACTTGCCACCTGAATCAAGACATTGGCTTGCGGTTCTGGCCCCAATTTTATCGGTCGTATCTACCAGCTGTTTTGTATATGTTTCCTCATTCCTTCGCAAAATTCACATGCGCTATCAACTAAGCAGGGAGCTCTGCAGATTAGAGAGGTTAGCCGACCGGATTATGTCAAACGAAATCGTTGATCCTGGCGTAAAAGAAAGTATAGCTGCGGAATTATCTGATTTTTATGAACATATCTTTTCCGCTTTAATCGGGAAAGCCAAACTATCTGATCACTTAAAATCTTAACCAGGCAGCTTGTTGCCTGATTCGTTACTTCTTAGTGCCCGAGGACTTGGTACGCGCCGTCTTCGGTTCCGGAGCTGCCTTTGCAGAAGTTTTTGTATTCTTTGCACCAGTTGCAGCCATATTGGAAGAACTTCTGGTTGCCCTTACTCCCTGCGGCTTAGCATTCACTTCCTCCAGCCGGAATTTCACCATACGGGCGATGAGATCCAGGGAAGTGGAGAGCTTTTAGGCAGCTGCACCACGCTTTTGGATTGTTTGTAGGGGCCAGTTCTTTGGCGAACGTCTCGAAAACAGTGAAAGGCGGCGGGAAAGCTAAGGAGTAGTGCTCTTTGAACCCGGAGAAATAGATCACGTAAGACTTGCCATCCTTATAAGCGGGGATCTGGTAAGATGACCTCTTCAGCCTGCGGCGCCGCCTTCTGGATCGTTTTGCGGATCTGCCCGAGGGCAACCTGGTCTTCTTTACTGAAGGTCGCGATGTACTCGGAAACGGTTTTGAAATCTGTCTTTGCCATGGGTAAAAGCGTTTAGTGACAGCTCAAAAATACATTGTGCTCCAGTTACCCAGACATGCCGAAAGCGACAAAAACGGGGCAAAATGCGTCTAAAACTAATGCGACAACAAAAATAACTACCCCGGCGCCGATTGTTGCCCGGAGTTGGTTAAATTTGGTTAGAGCATGAGGAAAAAGGTATGGAACAACTTGCGCCTGGAATATTGCTGATTGCGGACCCTTTCCTGAAAGATCCGAATTTCGCCAGAACCGTCGTCTTGTTATGTGAACATCAGGAAGAAGGCAGCTTTGGCTTTGTGGTCAACCGCCCGTTCGATCATAAACTAGACGAACTCATCCCCGCGGTCCTGACTCCCAACATCCCCGTCTACTTCGGCGGCCCCGTACAGCTGGATACCGTTCATTTTATTCATCAACTCCCCGACCTGATCGAAGGCGGCTTCGAGGTATTCCCCGGGCTTTACTGGGGCGGCGACTTCGCCACCGTAGTCGAACTGATCAACCGCGGCGAGCTAGATATGCAAAAGATCAAATTCTTTATCGGCTACTCCGGGTGGGCCAGCGGCCAGCTGGAAGGCGAGTTCAATGATAAGAGCTGGATCCTATCCCGTATCACCCCTCCCCTCCTTTTCGACAGCAACGAAGAAGAGATATGGAAACAATCCCTTCAAAAACTGGGCAACAACTTCGCCATGATGGCCAACTTCCCCATAGACCCGTCTCTCAATTAAAACACACAATCCTTCTGGAATAGTAGCGCTAAAAGCCTCCTTAACCTGGAAATCAAATATTTCAATATCGTAAAAACTGTACCCCGTATTCCCGAAATTGTTAGATATAATATTGACGACTCAAGGTGGAATGCATTGAATATCTCTACAATATTGTAAAGAGCCTGCCACCACAAAGGAATACAGCTGGCTCTTAAACCCACTTTCGGCTAAAACCTGCTGTTCCCATGTAGTATACCTGCCGTTAGTATGCTGTTAGTATGCCGTTACTATGCTTGAGACCCGGAGTAAACCTGAAGTAAACCCGGAGTAACCCAGGAGTAAACCTGTTTCAGGACGCGACGGAACGTCAACTCCCAAAACGAAAAAGCCGGGCATTGCTGCCCGGCTTTTCAATATGTAGCCTTTAAGGGGATTACTGGGCGGTGGCGCCTTCTACCAGCACCGTCGCCTTGTTATTCAGCACCTCTACGAAACCACCCTCGATGGAGTAATGATCCGCATGGCTCTTATCTTTCAGCACCTTCATCTTGCCTTTACCCAGGGCGGCAATCAGCGGAGCGTGGCGGTCCAGCACTTCGAAGGACCCGTCTACGCCCGGCAGCTGTATGCCATAAACTTCTCCTGTGTACAGCTTTCTTTCCGGTGTTAATATTTCCAATAACATGTTAATCGGTTTAGTGGTGTTCGGCCTTATTTAGTAGCAGCCGCAAGCAGTTTCTTGCCTTTTTCGATAGCGTCGTCGATCGTACCTACCAGGTTGAACGCAGCTTCCGGATACTCGTCCACTTCGCCGTCCATGATCATGTTAAAGCCGCGGATGGTTTCCTCGATGGGAACCAGTACGCCTTTCAGACCGGTGAACTGCTCAGCTACGTGGAAGGGCTGGGACAGGAAACGTTCCACACGACGGGCGCGGGATACGGTCAGTTTGTCCTCGTCGCTCAGCTCGTCCATACCGAGGATCGCGATGATGTCTTGCAGCTCTTTGTAGCGCTGGAGGATCATCTTCACGCGTTGTGCGGTACCATAGTGAGATTCGCCTACGATAGCGGGGGTAAGGATACGGCTGGTGGAGTCCAGGGGATCCACAGCGGGGTAGATACCTTTATCCGCGATCTTACGGGAAAGTACGGTGGTAGCGTCAAGGTGGGAGAAGGTAGTAGCCGGAGCGGGTCGGTCAAGTCATCCGCAGGTACGTATACCGCCTGTACGGAGGTAATAGAACCGTTCTTGGTGGATGTGATACGCTCCTGCATCAGGCCCATCTCAGTGGCCAGGGTGGGCTGGTAACCTACTGCAGAGGGCATACGGCCCAGCAGTGCGGATACTTCGGAACCTGCCTGGGTGAAACGGAAGATGTTGTCTACGAAGAAGAGGATGTCGCGGCCGCTACCTGCAGTACCGTCGCCATCACGGAAGTATTCCGCCATGGTCAGACCGGAAAGGGCAACACGGGCACGGGCTCCGGGAGGTTCGTTCATCTGGCCGAACACGAAGGTAGCCTGGAGTTTTTCAGTTCCTCCTGGTCAACGGCGGAGAGGTCCCAACCACCGTGTTCCATGGATTCTTTGAATTTATCGCCGTAACGCACGATGTTCGCTTCGATCATCTCGCGCATCAGGTCATTACCCTCACGGGTACGCTCACCTACACCGGCAAATACGGAAAGACCAGCGTGGCCTTTCGCGATGTTGTTGATCAGCTCCTGGATCAGTACGGTTTTACCTACACCCGCACCGCCGAACAGACCGATCTTACCACCCTTTGCATAGGGCTCGATCAGGTCGATTACCTTGATACCGGTAAACAGCACTTCGGTGTCGGTTGCCAGGTCCTCGAAACGGGGAGGCATCCGGTGGATCGGGGCGCCATTGGTAGCGTCCAGCTGGCCGAGACCGTCAATAGCCTCGCCCACCACGTTGAACAAACGGCCTTTAATGGCATCACCGGTCGGCATTTTGATGGGACCGCCCTTGTCGGTCACATTCATCCCGCGTACCAGACCCTCGGTAGAGTCCATAGCCACGGTGCGAACGCTGTCCTCGCCCAGGTGCTGCTGCACCTCCAGAATTACCTTCTGGCCGTTGTCACGGGTGAGCTCCAACGCGTTATAAATTTCCGGCAATTTTCCTTCAAAATGCACGTCCACAACGGGACCGATGATTTGTTTGATCTTACCTGTATTAGGCATATTTGTTAGTTGTTTATAGTACGCAAGTAATTGTGCTAATGCTAAAATTTCGCGCAAAGGTAATCATTGAAGCCAGAAAACCCAAAATTCCGGGAATTCAATTTGGGGTGATTTTCGTCAGGTTTCCCGATCGCAAAGAACAAATATATATTAATTAGGGTCAATAAGTTGGCATTTCCGGGCGGGGACACTATTTTTAAGCCCATAACTCTCTTTATAATGCAAAACGATAAGCCCACTTCCACGCCGCAAGTTTCTCGGCAAACTGACCAAAGCCGGTCTGTTCGGCGCCGCCACCCTCGCACCCGGCGTCCGCGCCGCAGCAACAGCCGTAGCCGCTCCCGGAGCCGCCCCGCGCCCGGGGAACACGCCTTCCTCTGCCAGCCATACCTCCAGCACCCCATGCCCGATGGCATGACGGTCATGTGGCTCAGCAATAAACCCACCTACTCCTGGGTAGAGTACGGCGAAACCGACGCCCTCGGCTCCACGGCCAACCACGCCAGCGCCGGAATCGTCGACTCCTTCAACACCCTCCACAAAATCCGCCTGTCCCACCTCAAGCCCGGTGCCACCTACCATTACCGGGTCCACTCAAAGGAGATTGTGGAATTCCAACCCTACAAGCTGACATATGGAGACACCCTCGTCTCTGAGATATACACTTTCACCACCCCGCAAGTCAAACCCGCGGAGGTTTCCTGGCTCGTGATCAATGACATCCACGACCGCCCGGAATCCATTCCCCACCTCACCGGCCTCAATAAAGACCCGTACGATTTCGTGTTCTTTAATGGAGATGTATTTGATTATCAAACAGATGAGAAACAAATCATCGATCACCTGCTCGCTCCGGCCGGCAAGGCCTTCGCCTCCGGAAAACCCTTCATCTTCACCCGCGGCAACCACGAGACCCGTGGTAAGTACCGCCGCGAACTGGCCAATTACTTCGATGGTGAATATGTTTTTGAACGAACCTGGGGCCCCGTTCACTTCACCGTGCTCGATACCGGGAAGACAAACCGGACGACCACCCCGTATACGCAGGCATCGTCAATTTCGATGAATACCGTCGCCAGCAGGCAGAAACCCTGAAGAAGATCGTGGCCAGCCCGGCGTTTAAGAAAGCGAAGTTCCGGGTGGTGATGATGCATATCCCGCATTATTACTCGGGCGACTGGCACGGCCCCACCCATTGCCGCGAGATGTTCGCCGAAACGTTTGAAAAGGCCGGCATCGACCTTTTCATCGCCGGGCATACCCACAGAATGGGCATTCACCAACCAGTAAAGGACAGCACTCCTACCCGATCGTCATCGGCGGCGGCCCCAAAGACGGCAACCGCACCTCATCAAAGTAAAGGCAACCGACAAGGATCTCCACCTCGTGATGCTGAAAGACGATGGATCGGAATTCGGAAAAGTAGATCTGAAAAGTAAACGCTGACATGCGTTCACTGCATAAAAAGGTGGCCATCTTTGGTCACCCTTTTTGTCCTGCCTATGTCCTACTATCCTACCGCCAAAGGTAACTCATTGAAAAACAACTAATTGAATTGTACTACATAATAAAAGTACTTCTAAGTGTATGTAAATCAATTCACTACACCCTCTCGTCTGCCCTTCGTCTGCCGCTCGTCTGCCCTTCGTCTGCCCTTCGTCTGCCCTTCGTCTGCCCTTCGTCTGCCCCTTTCTCCCTTTTAACAGGCATCTAACCGGCATGTAACCGGCGGCTAATTGCCTTGTTATCTGCCTGATGGCTACATGCGCATGACATTTCGAAAGCGACAAGCTGACAAACAGACAACCAGAAGCAGCCCGGAAATCGAGTACCCCGGAACAATAAGTGATGCCTGACAGGAATTCTACCCGGCATAAGCGGGTATTTGATGGAGAAAATTAGGGAGGTCAACGTTGCAGGGAATCCACGGGCTTCGCCTTGGGAACACATGCCCAGGGATCTTCATTCCCCGGCGCCACCCGCTTATCGGCCGACCAGCAAAAGTTCATGGGCTGGCTCGTTACGCTCACCAGGCGGATATTCACCTTTGTTCCCTTGCGGGAGTTGCTGGCCTGTATGGTACGGGAGCTCTTTTCCGGGATATTATGAATGGTGTAAGGTTCCGATTTAAACACGGTGCCGTTGCCGCGGAGGTATTCCACCATCACCATGGCATTATCGATGGGGTATTCGGTCTGATTGCGGAGGGTGATCTCAAGGTTCTTGATGCCGCCGAGGAAGCCGGTCTTGTAATCGCCGGTGTTGAGGGTGATGTACTGCTTCCAGTTACGGCGGAAGTATTCGCGACGGTCTACGAACGTAGCCTGGGTTTGCAACTGCATGTCTTTGCGGTCCGCGATCTGCTGCGAGGTGCGGTTACTGAGAACGAGCCGGTCTTTCAGGTCCTGATTCTCCCGTATCAGCCCCGCATTCACCTTCAGCAACTGACGGGCACGCTGCTGGTCGCGGCAGGATTTGATTCCCAATGCCAGGGCTACTACTGATAAAACGGCGATGATAATCCAGTTTGGGCGCATATATTCCGCCCTACAGAAAAAATAATGCCGGATTTTCCAAAGCGAAAACCCGGCACCGTCTGGTATATGGCTCCGTTATTATTTTTCCACGAACTCGTACCGGATCTTCTCGTTCCGCTCAAAGTCGTACAGGGTTAGCCGGCGCAGGGTGTAATAATTATTCCAGAAGCTCCGCAGCGCGCCGATGTAAGATTGGGTAGCCTGGTCTTTTTCCTGCTGGGCCAGGTTGAGGTCCGTGATGCTGATCTTCCCGATCAGGTAGCGCTGCTTGGTGATCTCGTACCGCAGTCCGGCGATGGTATCTGCCTTGGCGGCACTGGCCAGTACCCGCTTTTGCATATTGAACTGCTGGGTTTGCAGGAACACTTCCTGTTCGAATTTCCTTTCCTCCTGTTGCACGTCTATTTCGATGAGGTCGCGGTTGGCCTTGGCCTGCCGCACCCTGTTCCGGGCGCGCCCCAGTCCATAATAGGTATCCCTACGCCCACGCTTAGGTTCTGCTGCACTTCGCCGCCGGAATAAGCACGGCGCAGCTTTCGTCGCTGTTCCGTTGCCCCAGTTGCGCCTGCAGATTGAATTCATATCCGCTGTACGCCTTTGCCTCCGCCACACTACGATCGGCTTCCAGCCTGCGGCGCCGGAATTCCAGCACGCTCTGCCGGTTGCCAGATGCCTCTGCCACTGCTTTATCCAACGCTACGTCGAATTGAGGGACGGCATCGGGCATGGCCAGTTGAATATCGGCATCTTTAGGCATATTGAGGAAGCGCTTCAGTTCCTGGTAGGCCATCTCCCTTTGGAGGGTCGATTGCTCCAGGGTATTTCTTGCATTGAGCAGGCTCAGTTCTATCTGCAACAATTCATTCTCGGCGATCTTTCCGAGGTCGAAGCGGCCTTTGGATATTTTGTACAGCGTATCCGTATTGGCTACGTTCTGCTCGTAAATCCTTACCTGCACCTGGGCGGTCAGCGCGGCAAAGAAATAGGATGCACCGTCGAGCCCCACAACTTCCAGGTCTTCCACATACTGCCGCTTACTTTCGTCGTAGGCGATAGGCTGGATCATGCGATCCCAGCGGAAGGGGTTGTAGACGATCGAGGGCTGGTTATAGTTGATGGAAAACGGCGTGGCCAGGTAATTCTGGGAAGACATATCCCCGAACACATCGAAGCGGTTAAGGTCCGAACGGACAGAAAAAGACCCGCCCGTCCAGGGAACGTTCTGCCGCAATCCGAGCCCCAGCGAAGTGTTGGAGGTCTTCCGGCGAACGTATTCGATCTTGCCATCGGGCTGCATTACTTCCACTGTTTCACCCAAAAGGCTGCTGCTGTTATTGAAGTTCAATGCCAGCTGCGGCATCTGCCCCGACCGGAAATACCGGTATGCATACAGTGAGTTCAGGGCACGGCTCTGTGCACGGTAATAAGAAGGCGAGTTGCGCTGCGCCATGGAGATCACATTCTTCAGGTCCAGCGTTTGCTGAGCCTGCGCCGCAGCGGGTATAAGGGTTACCGCCGATATGGCGGCCAGGATCGTATTTTTAAGCATGGCGTAAACATTCGATTGGGTTCTGGTTGGCAGCTTTCCGGGCGGAGAGATCCCGAAGATGAGGCCCACGGAAGATGCCAGCACAAAGGATAACAGGATGGAAATTGCGGAAATGATGGTCTTGATATCGGCGACCTTATCGACGAAATAGGCGCCGGAAACGCCGAGCAGGATACCGATGAAACCGCCGCAAAGACTGATAAGTACGGCTTCGAACAGGAACTGCATGACGATGTCGCTTTTCTGCGCGCCCAGCGCCATGCGGATGCCGATCTCTTTGGTTCGTTCCAGCACGGAGGCCAGCATGATGTTCATGATCCCTATGCCACCTACCAGCAGGGAGATACCTGCGATGGCGCTCAGCACGATATTGAACACATCCTTCGTTTTCTGTTGCTGCTTCAGCAACTGCTCCGGGATGGTTACTTCGAAATCTTCCACTTCAGAATGCCGGCGCTTGAGCATGCGGCTGATGATACCTGCCGATTCGGTAAGCTGTTCCGGGTCGCGGACTTTGACGATGAGCTGATCCAGCTGGTGGACCGGCGGAGGGTTATCATCCCGTTCCCAGCGGTTTTCCGAGATCCGGAAGGCGGGGTTGCGATAGCGGAGCACGGCCGTCTGGATGGGGATGTAAACATCCATGTTGTAGTCACGGATACCGAGATTCTCCTTGGTGGCGCTGCTTATGAGCTTTTCGTCCGTCACCCCCACCACGCGTAGCCATTGCTGCCCGCATTTGATATCCTTGCCGATGGGATCTTCCGACAGGAAGAACTTCCGCTTCACACCGGCGCCGATAATACATACGCCATCGCCCTTTGCCAGCTGCTCTGCATTGAACATCCGGCCTTCCGAAAGCCCTATATTATTGAGTGCAAAGAACGAAGGCTCCACGCCCACGGTCTTCAGTTTTTTACTTTTGCTTTTGTAAATGATATCCTGCTCCAGGATCATTTCCGCGCTGATGGCTTCCACGGTGGGCACCATTTTCAGGATAGAATGCGCATCTGCCAGGCTGAGGCCTTTAGAGAACTTTTGTTTCTTCTCCTGCTGACCGGCCTTCTTTTCCTCCGTACCTTCCTTCTCTTCCTCCTCCTTCTTTTCGGTGACGGGCTTGATGACGATGTTATTCACCCCCACCAGTTTCATCTGGTTCATGATCTCCTCCTTCGCGCCCCGGCCGATGGCGAGCATGGCGATCACGGCGCCCACGCCGAAGATGATGCCCAGGGCTGTGAGGAACGACCGCAGCCGGTTGGCCACGAGGGAATCCAGCGCAATGCGCAGGTTATTACTATTACGGGTACCCCATAATTGCTGCATGTGTGGCGTTTTTGGGGTTATTTGATGGGGACGATGGAATTATCTTTGGCCGATGCGGGCTCCGACATGAAGATCTCATCTCCTGCCTCCAGTCCTTTTTCCACGATCACGACCTCGTCGTTGCTCTTACCCAGTAACACTTCGCGTTTCTCGATGGCGGCGCCTTTGCGGAGGTAAACATAACTCTTCGACTTTTCGCTGAAAACACTTTCCAGCGGAATGGTCATCTTATTGGGTACTTCGTTGATGAGGATATTATTGGAAGTGGTCATCCCGGGTTTGAGGATGGAATCTACTTTCTCCAGCTTGATCATTACCTCGAACACCTTGGCATTGGAGCCGGGCCTGTTCTCGCCGATATTGGCCACGGAGCTGACGATGCCGGAGAGCTTTACCTCCGGGAAGGCGTCGAGCCCCATAGATACTTTCTGGCCTTTCTTGATCTTACTGATATCTACTTCGTTGATATAGGTTTTGGAAAGCATGCTGGAGAGATCGGGGAGCATGGCCAGGTTGGGGTCCCAGCTGCGGATCGTTGACCCGGATTTCTTCTTCCCGCCCTGCGACCAGTCGTTCACATACACCAGCAGCCCGTTTTTCGGTGCTTTGATGACAAACTTGCCTTTCAGCTCTTCGAGATTATTGAGGTTCTTTTGATGACGGGCTACATCGCGGTTGGCCTGTTCCATCCTGGCGATGCTTTGCCTTACCTTGATCTTATGTTTTTCTTCCAGTTGCTGGAGGTCCCGGCGGGCTTTATCGAGATCCAGTTCTGCCTGGCGGATGGTGGCGGGCGGTTCGTATTTGCTCAATTGAAGGGCGATTTCCTTCTGCTCGAGGGAAAAGACCATATTCGTGATGGCGTCGCGGGATTCGCGGAGCTGGAGCGTGGTGTCCAGCGCGGTTTGGGAAAGGGTGGTGGTAGCCCGGTCCAGTTCCATGCTCACGTCCCCGATCTTTTTATTCACGACGGCGGGGTCCAGTGTGGCGATATAATCTCCTTCTTTCACGGTAATGCCCTCGGCCACCATATCCTGAATTTTGACATCTTCATATATCTGGTTCGACTGGAGCGGCGGGCCCTGGATGTAGACGGTGTTTTCGGCCATGAGCTCACCGGGGCTGGCCACTACATCGCGGAATAAATCTTTTTGACGGAGACCCGGGCGCCGGGGCCTTCGGCTTTCTTCCCGAAAACGAAAAAGCCTACCAAGGCACAAACAAACAGGAGTGCGGCGAAGAGCCACCATTTCTTTTTAGCATAACGGTGCGTGTAAGGTATGAGTCAAGGGTATAATGCTGAGTTGTATAGTTCAGGTATCAATTGCGACAGCCAGGCTCAGTGGCTTTAACGGGATGCACGGGTTCTGTTATTCCATAAAAATAACGGGGAAAGCTAAACGAAACGTTAATTGTTATTAAGCGATAAGTTTGCATTTTCAAAAGGGATTTATGCGGGGCGAAATCGTTTTCTCCTACTTTGCTCATCAAAAATTGCCCGGATGAATAACGGATTCCAATATATTTTATTTTTGCACCCATGGCCGAAATGAAAATTATACCTGTAAAAGACGAAAAAACGGCGCGGGCATTCCTCCAGTGCACGTGCAGCTGAACCGGGATAAGGAAGGATGGATCCAGCCATTGGATAAAGACATTGAAGATGTTTTCAACCCGGAGAAGAATAAGACCTTCCGCTTCGGGAGGCTACCCGCTGGATCCTGGAAGACGGATCGGGCCGGTTGATCGGCCGCATCGCGGCATTTGTCAATAAAAGATATAAGTCGGCGGGCGACGAGTTCCCCGTGGGCGGCTGTGGTTTCTTCGACTGCATCAACGACCAGCAGGCCGCCAACCTCCTGTTCGATACCGCGAGGTCCTGGCTGGCGGAAAGAGGCATGGAAGCGATGGACGGCCCCATCAATTTCGGCGACCGCGACCGCTGGTGGGGATTGCAGGTAGCCGGATATGTAAATCCGCCCTTCGGGATGAACTACAACCCGCCTTATTACCAGCAACTGTTCGAAACCTACGGGTTCCTTCCGTTTTTCCACCAGATATGCTTTGGGCTGGATGTACAGGGAACCACGCTGAAATCTAAATTCCATGCCCGTCATGCGGCCATCGCGGCAGACCCGGCCTTTAAGGCACGGCACCTGAAGAAGGACCAGCTTGAAAAGTTTGCCGGTGATTTCGTGACCGTATACAACAAAGCCTGGGCAGGCCACGGAGGGAATAAAGAAATGGGCAAGGAGCAGGCCGTGCTGTTATTCAGAAAAATGAAGCCGGTGATGGACGAAGAGGTGGTTTGGTTCGTTTATCATAACGAAGAACCGGTTGCATGTTGGCTCAACCTGCCCGACCTTAACCAGTATTTCAAGCACATGGGCGGCAAGTTCGGCCTGTTGCAGAAGCTGCAGTTCCTCTGGCTGAAGTATACCGGCGCCTGCCGGAAGTTTACCGGGATCGTCTTCGGGGTGGTTCCGGAATTCCAGGGCAAGGGGTGGACTCTTATATGATCGTGGAAGGGGCAAAGGTGATCCAGGGCCGGAAGCGGTACGATGATTACGAAATGCAATGGGTAGGCGACTGGAATCCCAAAATGCTGAATGTTGCCGAAAGCCTCGGCGGGTTCCATACCCGGAAACTGACCACTTACCGGTACCTTTTTGACCGGAAGCGGGAGTTTAAGCGACACCCCTGGTACAATAGAATTTTATCAAACCGGCCACTATGGCCGGTTTTCCTTTCCTACTTTTTACTTCCTGTTTTTTGCGTTACTTTCGGCTTTTGGAAAGGAGCGACTCCCATCATGGAAAATTTTATTGTATCCGCCCGTAAATACCGCCCGCAGAACTTCTCGACGGTGGTAGGGCAAGCCCACATCACCACTACCCTTAAAAATGCCATCCGCAACAACCAGCTGGCGCATGCCTTCCTGTTTTGCGGACCCGGGGTGTTGGTAAGACCACCTGTGCCAGGATCCTCGCCAAGACCATCAACTGCGAGAACCTCCAGCCGGATGGCGAAGCGTGCGACCAGTGCAACTCCTGCCGCACTTTCAACGACGGCGCCTCGTTCAACATCCACGAGCTGGATGCCGCGTCCAACAACTCCGTAGACGATATCCGGACCCTGGTAGACCAGGTTCGCTTTGCTCCCCAGGCCGGTAAATACAAGATATATATCATAGATGAGGTGCACATGCTCAGCTCGTCGGCCTTCAACGCGTTCCTGAAAACGCTCGAAGAGCCGCCATCATATGCCATCTTCATCCTTGCCACTACCGAAAAGCACAAGATCCTCCCCACCATCCTATCCCGGTGCCAGATCTTCGACTTCCGCCGTATTACCATCCAGGACACGGTAGACCACCTGCAGACCATCGTCACCAAAGAGCACCTCTCCGCCGAGCCTGACGCCCTGCACCTCATCGCCCAAAAGACCGATGGCTGTATGCGCGACTCCTCAGTACGCTCGACAAGATCGTCAGCTTCACCGGCGGGCAACTCACTTATCAAAATACCCTCGAGCACCTCAATATCCTCGACTACGACTACTTCTTCCGGATCATGGAAGGCGTGCTGAACCAGGATATTGCCGGCTCGCTGCTGATATTCGACGAGATCCTTCAGAAGGGTTTTGAGGGCGACAACTTCCTGGGCGGCCTGGCCGAGTTCCTGCGTAACCTCCTGGTTTGCAAGGACGAAAAGGTACTCCACCTCATGGAAGTCTCTGCCAACCTGAAAGACCGCTACCGCCAGATGAGCGGGCGCCTGAGCGCTCCCTTCATCGTGACGGCCCTGCAATTGCTGAACGACACCGAGATCGGCTACCGCATGGCCCGCAATAAGCGTCTGCATGTGGAAATGGCCCTCATCCGGCTGTGTTACCTGCAGCAGGCCGTTACGCTCGTAAGCAACGAACAGACGGGCGAAGTGGTAAAAAAACTTGATTCCTGAAGGGAGCCCCATGCGGCTGAGAGCCCCCTGCCCGTGCCGATCTACGGAAAACCGGCCACCAGCAAGACGATCACGCCTCCTGAGCCGAAACTGACCATAGAATCCGGCGCCGCAAGGCCCGCAACCGCTCCCGTTCCGGCCCCTCCCCAGCCAGCGCCTGTTGCCCAACCGGCAGCGGGCATGCATTCACCGGCCACGGAAGCGCGCCCAGGCCCGCAGCACCCGCCACACCGGCGCCCGGCAACGGAGCGCCCCGGCCTGCTGACCGGCCTGGCAGCCATGAAAGAAGCCCTGGCGGCCAAAGCGCAGAACGCCACGACCGAGGTGAAAGACGCTATCCCCTTACAGCGGGAGCAGTAGCCGTTTACTGGGACGAGTTCATCGACCGCTTCCGCCAGGCCAATAAAATGACCGTAGTAGGCAACCTGCAGCTGGCCCAAACCGAGCTGCTGGGCCCCGAAGAGATCAGGATCACCAGCCGGAACATCGTGCAGTACCGGTTCATGGAAGAAGAAAAGCTCGAAATATCCGAGTTCTTCAAGCAGAAATTCCGGAATAAGGACCTGATCCTCACCTAGCGCTCGACGAATCCCGCCAGTCGGAGGTAGATACCGGCCCCGTGCCCCTCTCCAGCAAGGAACAATTTGTACGGATGATGGAAAAATACCCCTGTAAAGGAATTGAGGGAAAGGCTCAACATGGAACTCGATTTTTAACGTAACATCCCTATTGGGAACGACTATTTTTAAACTCCCCGACACTGCATCCTTTGCGTTTTTGCGCAAAAACTTGTAGGTTTGGGCAAAATTTCGAAGAAACACTATGGCAGAAGTTATCAGAATGCCCCTTTTAAGTGATACGATGACAGAAGGGGTGATCGCGGAATGGCATAAAAAGGTAGGCGACACCGTAAAATCGGACGATGTAATTGCTGAAGTGGAGACCGACAAGGCCACCATGGAGGTTATGCCATACGTGGACGGAACCGTTTTATACATTGGCGTAGAAAAGGAAAAGCCGCGAAGGTGAATGAGATCATCGCCATCATCGGTAAGCCCGGGGAAGATTTCAAATCCCTCCTGGGTAATGGTGGCGCACAAGCCGCAGCAGCAGCTCCCGCCCCTAAAGCCGAAGCAGCCGCTCCCGCAGCCGCAGCAGCTCCTGCCGTTGACAAAGGCGCGCTGGACGCAGCACTGAAAGACGCTACCGTGATCCGCATGCCGCTCCTGAGCGATACCATGACCGAAGGAAAGATCGTGGCATGGAATAAGAAAGTGGGCGACACCGTAAAATCTGATGACGTTCTCGCTGAAGTGGAAACCGATAAGGCTACCATGGAAGTTATCGGATATGCCGACGGAACCCTGTTGCACATTGGCATTCCCGAAGGCGAAGTTGCCAAAGTGAACGGAATTATCGCCATCGTTGGCAAGAAAGGCACCAATGTGGATGCCATCCTCGCCGCCGAGACCTCCGGCGGAGCCACACCTGCCGCGGCAGCCCAAACTGCCGCCCCGCAGCATCCGCTCCCGCCGCGGAAGCCCCGCAGCAGCCGCCGCTTCCGCAGACGGCCGCGTGAAAGCTTCTCCCCTCGCGCGCAAACTCGCAGAAGATAAAGGCATCGATATCAACCAGGTGACAGGTTCCGGAGACAATGGCCGCATCGTGAAACGCGACGTAGACGCCTTCGTTCCCGGTAAAGCCGCTCCTGCCGCAGCCCCCGCAGCCGCTCCGCAGCTGGTGCGCCCGCTCCGCAAGTGGCCGCCTTTGCCCCCGTTGGCCAGGAAAGCTTCAATGAAGTGCCTGTTAGCCAGATGCGCAAGGCCATCGCCCGCCGCCTGAGCGAAAGCAAATTCCAGGCGCCGCACTTCTACCTGACCATGGAAATCAACATGGACAACGCCATGGCAGCACGCGAAGCGATCAATAAAATCTCCCCTGCAAAGGTTTCCTTCAACGATATGGTCATCAAAGCCTGCGCGATGGCCCTCCGCCAGCATCCTGACGTGAACAGCAGCTGGAGAGGCGATGTGATCCGTTACAACCAGCACATCCACATCGGCTCCGCCGTTGCCGTGGAAGAAGGGCTGATCGTTCCCGTGATCCGCTTCGCTGACCAGAAAAGCTTCTCCCAGATCGCTGCCGAAGCGAAATCCCTGGCCGATAAAGCAAAGAACAAGAAACTCCAGCCCAACGACTACGCCGGTAATACCTTCACGGTTTCCAACCTGGGTATGATGGGTATCGAAGAGTTTACCGCCATCATCAACTCCCCGACTCCGCGATCCTCGCCGTAGGCGCGATCAAAGAGATCGTGGTAGCCGACAAGGACAGTTCAAGACCACCAACGTAATGAAAGTAACCCTCAGCTGCGACCACCGTACGGTGGACGGCGCAGTGGGCGCACGTTTCCTCGTTACCGTGAAGAACTTCCTGGAGAACCCGGTGAACATGCTGGTATAACCAGAAAAGAATCTACTGCCATACAGCGCCTCCCCTACCGGGAGGCGCTTTTTTAATCCCATATGTCAAAGAGCTTACTACTATCGTATCCATGCGGTATACCTGCCGGGCCCTTACTAATCCCATACGAACCCCATACGGTTCTGATACGGTTACAATACGGTTAGAATACTGTTAGCGTACTGTTTTAATACGGTTTCAATACGGTTACAATACGGTTAGATGACAATTCTCATGACAAATCTCCCTGGCAATCCGATAATGAACAGCTCAAAACTAATCCCTGCCCCCATCGCCAAAGAAAAACGCCGTATACACGGCATAGTCCCCATTACCACGCGCCTTTAATTTTCAAATAGTTTTGAAAGTTCAATAACTTACCCTACATTTGGTATATGAAATTGCCAGAAGCCAAAGCGCAGTTTATTCAGACCTGGGTTTGCTGGGCGCCCAGTGGGGCGTTAACCGGACCATGGCCCAGATACACGCGCTGCTGCTGATCGCTCCCGAGCCTATGAGCGCCGAAGATATTATGGCCGGCCTCGACATCTCGCGCGGGAATGTGAACATGAACGTGCGGGAACTGATGAACTGGGGAATCGTGGAAAAGTGCTCGTACCCGGCGAAAGGAAGGAATTCTTCGTGGCCGAGAAAGATATCTGGAAAGTTGGGACTGCCATTGCCAGGAGCGGAAGAAACGCGAGCTGGATCCGATCTTGAAAGTCCTGCTGCAACTGAGTAAAGTGGAAGGCGACCAGAAAGACAAGCACGTCCGTGCTTTCCGTGAAACCATGCAGAACATCCAAAAGTTCGCGCACCAGACAGATGCTGCGCTCAACGCGTTCATCAAGTCGGAGGAGAACTGGTTCTACAGTACCCTCATGAAAGTGATCCGCTGATTTTTAATGTTTCGTTCCACGGCACCTGTATTACTATACCTATATATTTCTAAACTTTCAGAAATTTCTAAAACAATGAAACATAAACATATTGTCATCGCCGGCGGCGCCGGTTTTGTCGGGAAGGGACTGGTGGAGGAATGGGGAGCGAACAACTTCATCGTTGTACTGACCCGGCAGCGGCCGGCGCCCGCGGCGACTGGCAATATCCGGTACCTCAGTTGGGACGGCGCTACACTGGGCGAGTGGGCGGCCGTCCTGGAGGGCGCGGATCTATTGTTGAACCTGTGTGGCAAGAGCGTGAACTGCCGGTATACCGCCGCTAATAAGGCGGAAATCTTCGATAGCAGGACGAACAGCACCGAGGTGCTGGGGAGGCGGTCCGCAGTTGCAAGCGCCCGCCCGCACTGTGGATCAATTCCGCGTCTGCCACGATATACCGGCATGCTGAAGACAGGCCCATGGACGAATACAACGGCGAGTTCCACGATGACTTTTCCGTGCAGGTATGCCAGCGCTGGGAAAGTGTCTTTAACCGTCAGGAAACGCCCCGGACGAGAAAGATCGCGTTGCGGATGGCGATCGTGCTGGGGCCGCAGGGCGGGGTGATGGAGCCTTACATGAACCTTTTAAAGTTTGGGCTGGGCGGGCACCAGGGTAGCGGGAAACAAAAGTTCAGCTGGGTGCATATCGCCGATGTGGCGGGTATATCGAATATTTCATAGAACATCCCGGTGCAGCGGCACATATAATTGCAGTTCTCCCGAACCCACCGATAACCGGGGCTTCACGACGACGTTACGGAAAGTATGCGGTCATTATTTTGGTCTTCCCGCTCCCGCCTGGATGCTAAAGATCGGTGCGGCTGTTGTTGGCACGGAAACGGAGCTGTTGCTGAAAAGCAGGTGGGTAATACCGACCCGCGCGCTGGAGGCCGGTTATATGTTCAGGTATCCCGGGCTGGAGGGGCTTTGAGGCAGATTAAGGGGCGTTACCGCGGAAGCGATACCACCTGGTGTAGAGGTGGTACAACTTTTGCGCGCCAATCACCGGAACCTTAACTTTGCAGTATGGCTACACCTAAACACACGGTAGTGCTCGGCGCTTCGCCCAATCCTCAACGATACGGATACCTCGCCGTTACCCGCCTGCGGGCGCACGGCCACCCGGTTACGGCCATCGGCAAACGTGCCGGCAGCGTCGGCGATACGCCCATCCTGGAAGAGCACCCGGCGCTGACCGGCGTGGATACGGTGACCCTGTACCTCAATCCCATGAACCAGGTGCAGTACTACGATTATATCCTTAGCCTCAAACCCAAAAGGATCATCTTCAATCCCGGCACCGAAAACCCGGAGCTGGAAGCCCTCGCGCGAGAGAACAATATCATCCCGCAGGAAGCCTGCACGCTCGTGCTCCTAAGCACCGGACAATACTGATTGTCATAATCCACACAATTTCCCCAAACCGCTTCTCCCGTTGCCGGAACAGTTACGGCTGCAGTTTATTTTCGTATATTCGGATAATTCCAATTACATCCGTTAACCCTGCAAGACCGGCATAAAGACTATCAGCAAGGCACATCGTTTACGCTTTACCGTAAAAACATTCCTGTATGAAATGGAGAAGATTCAATGGTGAGCCCATTCACCTGCCCATTAAGGAAGAAGTGCGCCGTGCCATCGTCCGGGAAACCGGATGCGGGCACCGCTTAAAGGTTTGCATCGGCACCGACTCACAGGTCAAGGGCCTGGAAACGGAATTCGCCACCGTTATCGTTTTCCTCCGGGAAGGTCACGGCGGGTTCATGTTCATTCACAACGAAAAAACGCGGGACGTTTACTCCATCAAGGAGCGGATGCTCGTGGAGGTGGCGCGCAGCATCGAGATCGCGTATGAACTGTGCGACCTGTTCACCGATTATGATGTGGACATGGAAGTACATGCGGACATCAACACCAATCCGCAGTTCAAGAGCAACCTGGCGCTGCGGGAAGCCATGGGCTACATCCTGGCATGGGCTTCGCCTTCAAGGCCAAGCCGGAAGCCTTCGCCAGCAGCTCCTGTGCCAACAAGGTGGTGAATTAGGCGATGCCCTGGAAGCGCGCGTTCATTTCCTCGATAAACGCCAGGATCTGATCGCGGCCCGTCTTCTTAACCGTTGAAGTTACATAGCTCGCGGGCAGGAACTGCCAGGTCTCGCGGAGCTTGTTGAGAAAAGCTTTCGTATTACGGCTGGTTTCCAGCTGCGTATTCTTGTCTGCCTTCGTGAACACAAGCTGGAACGGTATGTTCCATTCGCCGAGCTGGTTAACGAAATCGATATCCAACTTCTGCGGCGTATGCCGGCTGTCGATCAGCACAAACACATTCATCAGGTTGGGCCTTTTGCGGAGATAATCCTCGATCATCCGTTCCCATGCCTTACGTTGGCCCTGCGACACTTTCGCGAAGCCGTAACCCGGCAAATCCACCAGGTACCATTGATTATTGATCAGGAAGTGGTTGATCAGCTGCGTTTTACCCGGCGTGCCGGAGGTCTTTGCCAGCTTTTCACGGCTGGTCAGCAGGTTGATCAGGCTCGATTTGCCGACGTTGGAGCGGCCGATGAAGGCATACTCCGGTTTGTCGGCCGTGGGGCACTTTTCCCAGTCGACGTTGCTGATGAGGTATTCTGCAGATTTGATCACCATAATTTTTCCATTTGCGGCCTCTGTTACCTTTGCCCCATTATGACGAGCAACGACGTACAGAAAGTGGTTCCTTTTGAAGGGTCAAAATTAAGCAAGAAGGAGCAGATGGCCAGCATGTTCAACGATATTGCAGGCCGTTACGATTTCATGAACCATTTTATGAGCCTCGGGATCGACGTCTGGTGGCGTAAAGTGGCCCTCCGGGAACTGAAGCCCTGGCCCCTAAGAACCTGCTCGACGTAGCCACGGGGACCGGCGATGTGGCCATCATGGCCCAGCGTATGCTCCAACCCGACAAGATCACCGGCATCGATATTTCCGAAGGCATGCTCGAAATCGGCCGGGAGAAAGTAGCCAAAGCCGGCTTCAGCGATAAAATCACCTTACAGACCGGAGACTCCGAAACAATAAGTTTTCCCGATGCAACGTTTGATGCCATAACGGCGGCCTTCGGCGTCCGGAACTTCGAAAACCTGGCAAAGGCCTCGGCGAAATGTGCCGCGTCCTCAAACCCGGCGGCATGGCCGTCATCCTCGAATTCTCCAACCCGACAGCTTTCCCGGTCAAACAATTATATAATTTTTATTTTCGTTATATTACACCTACCATCGGCAAACTGATAGCCCGCAATAAAGCAGCCTATTCATATCTGCCGAGTTCCGTGAAAGAGATGCCGCAAGGCCAGGAGATGATGCGATATCCTTAAAAAGTTGGTTTTCAAGAAGTTACATGCAAAACGCTAACTTTCGGAATCTGTTCCGTGTACTGCGCCACCCGCTAGCGCTGGCCGTTTTCCTCCTGGGCGCCCTCCCCGCTGAGGCACAGCTCAATATGGAAGAGCACGACAGCAAACCCTATTACTTCGGCATCACCCTGGCCGTCAACCAGAGCCATCTGCGCCTCACGCACAGCGATATCTTCCTGCAACAGGACTCTATCATGGTAGCCGAGCCACTCAAGACCATGGGCTTTAACGTGGGTTTGCTGGCCAACCTGCGCTTTAACCACCGGTTCGACCTCCGCTTCAACCCTCAGCTGTTCTTCGCCAATAAGAACCTCTATTACAAGGAAAATTACCCGGAACGGGCCACCGAGAAGAAAGTGGAATCCATCACCGCTTCCTTCCCGCTCCAGATCAAATTCAAATCCGACCGCATCGGCAACCTCCGCGTGTACACGATCGCAGGTATGAAACTGGACTATGACCTTGCGTCTAATAAGGGGCTCCGCCGTGCAGAGGATCTGGTGAAGATCAACAAAACGGCATACGGATATGAGATCGGCGCCGGGTTCGAGATCTACTTCCCTTCCTTCATCTTCACCCCCGAGTTCAAGATCAGCAACGGCCTGAACGATGTGCACGTGAAAGACCCGAACCTCCGGTACTCCCGCGTCCTCGATCAGCTTAACACCCGCACCATCGTGTTTTCCATCCATCTGCAAGGGTAAAGCATTACCTTTGCGGCATGCAAAACACTATCATCAAGAATATATCCATCGTTAACGAAGGCACTACCACCGTTGGCGATGTCCTCATCCGCAATGGCCGTATCGAAAAGATCGCGGCAGAGATCGGCGAAACAGGCAACGAGATCGACGGCACCGGAAAATTCCTGCTCCCCGGCGTGATCGACGACCAGGTGCATTTCCGTGAGCCGGGCCTCACCCACAAGGCGGATATCCGTCACGAAGCCAGGGCCGCCGTGGCCGGGGCACCACCTCCTTCATGGAAATGCCCAACACCAAACCGGAAGCCGTTACACAGGAGCGCCTCGAAGAAAAATACGATATCGCCGCCAATACCTCCCTGGCCAACTACAGTTTCTTCATGGGCGTCGCAAACGACAACGCTGAAGAAGTACTGAAGACGAATGCAAAGAAAGACCGCGTCTGCGGCGTGAAGATCTTCATGGGGTCTTCTACCGGCAACATGCTGGTTGATAACTACCTCACGCTGGAAAAGATCTTCGGTCAAACGGAACTGCTCATCGCCACGCACTGCGAAGATGAAAAGATCATCCGCGCCAACATGGAGGAATTCAAACAAGCGAAAGGCGACCAGCTCACCGCTGCTGACCATCCGCTCATCCGTAACGAGGAAGCCTGCTTCGAATCTTCGCTCGTAGCGATCCAGTTTGCAAAGAAACACAACTCCCGCCTGCACATCCTGCATATATCCACCGAGAAGGAACTGCAACTATTCAGCAATATGCTGCCATTGTCCGAAAAGCGTATCACTGCTGAAGTGTGCGTACATCACCTCTGGTTCACGGCAGACGATTACGCGCAATACGGCAACCTCATCAAATGCAATCCCGCCATCAAAGCACCGCATCACCGCGAAGCACTGTGGAAAGGCCTGCTGGACGACCGTCTGGACATCATCGCAACCGACCACGCCCCACACACTGGGACGAAAAGCTGCAGCCTTACCTGCAGGCGCCCTCTGGCGTTCCATTGGTACAACACAGCCTGCTCATGATGCTGGAACAGGTAAAGGCCGGCCGTTTTACCATCGAACAACTGGTGCGCAAAATGAGCCATGCTCCCGCCGAATGCTTCCGCATCCGTGAAAGAGGCTTCCTGCGCGAAGGGTATTGGGCAGACGCCGTGATCGTGGATCTCAATGCGGCGACCAACGTCACCAAAGACAATATTTACTACAAATGTGGCTGGAGCCCCTTCGAAGGGCATGCATTCCCGGCTGCCGTTACCCATACTTTCGTGAGCGGTCACCTCGCTTATGAAAATGGCGTATTCAACGAACAACAACAGGGCCAACGGCTGTTATTCAACGCCTAAGCGGAACATAACCTTCTACTAAGATAGCGCCCCCGGCAACGGCGGCGCTTTTTTTTATGGAAAAAACCACGACCGGCATCTTTCCCGTTAGATTGTTTCATTGTAATTTCACGAAAACGCCTGTGCATGGAGCTGGACAAAACAACGTACCTCGATCTTTCGATCTTCAACCGTGAAGACGAGTATTCCCTATTCTACAAACTGGATTTTACCACTACCGCCGGCGGGCGGGAGTATCTGCGCAAACTTTTCGGCCAGCCGCTGAAAGATATCTCTTCAATCCAGAACCGCCAGCAAATGCTGCAGTACCTTTTGGAAAACGAGAAAGCCTGGCCCAAAGCCATTAGCAACGGGACCATCGTGGTCGTGGAGAATTATCTTAATGCGGAGATAGAACCGATTTCGAGCAGCGGCGGACTGGCGTTGTATCTCAACACCATCATCACCAAAACGATCTACGCGCCCGACTTCGGGTTCATCAAATTCTCGTTTGAGCAGCTGCTTAATCTCATTCGCGGCTTCCGGTCGCTGACGGAGGAGATCGACACCGAAACGGCTCCCGCCAACCTGCGCATGATGCTGGAAAGGGCGCGCGTGCTCATCAACAAAGATGAATTCCACGCTATCGTACAACTCTCCGACGAAGGCAGGCTCACTTCCAGCGAAATTCTCCGGTACGACCGCGCCATCCGCAAGAAATATAAAAAGTGTTGTGGGAGCTCACCGAAATCTACACCCAGCTGGATGCCTACCATAGCATGGCCCAGGCGATCCTCCGGTTCGGCCTGCATTTCCCGGAGTTTACGGAAGAGATCAAACCGCATATCGCCATCAAACAACTCTATCACCTCATTTTACCACAGCCGGTGGCGTATGATGTGACCATGGAACCCGACAGAGGGTTTATATTCCTCACGGGCGCCAACATGGCGGGAAAAACGACGTTCATCAAAGCGGTAGGCATCTCCGTGTTCCTGGCGCACCTGGGGATGGGCGTGCCGGCACAGTCGATGACGCTGAGCTTCTTCCACGGCATCCTGTCGAACATCGATGTGAAGGATAATATCTTCAAGGGCGAAAGCTATTTCTATAACGAAGTGCAGCGCATCAAGAACACCATCATCAAGATCAGCGATGGCAAGAACTGGTTGATCCTGATAGATGAAATGTTCAAAGGCACCAACGTGGAAGATGCGAAGAACTGCTCGCTGGCGGTGATCCGTGGATTGCTACAGAACCGCCGCTGTCTCTATATCCTGTCGACCCACCTGTATGAGATTGCAGAGGAATTACGGAAGAGCCCAAGATCATTTTCAAGTATTTCCAATCGGAAGTGATCGAAGACAACCTGCATTTTACCTATGAGCTGCGCGATGGGATCGCGAAAGAGAAGATTGGTTACCTGATCCTGCGGAAGGAAAAAGTAATTGATCTGCTGAACAACATGAAGATGGATTAATCCCTATCTTCATGTTTCACTAACATTGTTTGTTCCCATGCTCGTCAGAGTTTTCGGCAGCGCCATTCACGGCGTGGATGCCATTACCATTACAATTGAAGTCAACGTAGGCCAGGGCACCAGGTTTTGTCTTGTGGGCCTGCCCGACAATGCCGTTAAGGAAAGCGAATACCGGATAGAGACGGTGATTAAGAACATCGGCTACAAGATGCCGCGGTTGCGCACGGTGGTGAACATGGCTCCTGCGGATATCCGCAAAGCAGGCGCGGCGTATGACCTGCCGATTGCGCTGGGCATCCTGGCAGCTTCGGAGCAGGCGGTCTTTGCGCAGGCGATAGGGTCTTTCATCATTATGGGAGAGCTGGGGCTGGATGGCGCCATGCGCCCTGTGCGCGGGGCGCTTCCGATGGCCATGCGCGCCCGGCAGGAAGGGTTCGCCGGCATGATCCTCCCGCAGCAGAACGCCCTGGAAGCGGCGATGGTGGAAGGGATCAACGTCTACGGCATGACGCACCTCCGCGAAGTATTGGCTTTCCTGGAAGGCAGGGAGCAGCGGGAACCGGAACCGGCTGCGGCCTATCAGCCGGGTTTTGCGGCCGGGCTGGATTTCTCCGAAGTAAAAGGACAGGAAACGATCAAGCGGGCGATGGAAATCGCCGCGGCGGGCGGGCATAACATCCTGCTCGTGGGGCCTCCGGGAGCCGGTAAAACAATGCTGGCGCGAAGGCTGCCGACGATCCTTCCGCCGCTTACCCTGGCGGAAGCTTTGGAAACCACGCGCATCCATTCGGTAGCGGGCAAGCTGAACGCGGCAGACGGCATCCTTACCTCCCGCCCCTTCCGTTCGCCCCATCATACCATCAGCGAAATGGCGATGGTGGGCGGCGGAAGCATCCCCAGCCCGGGAGATCTCGCTGGCGCAGCACGGCATCCTGTTCCTGGATGAGTTGCCGGAATACCGCCGTTCCGTGCTGGAGGTGTTACGTCAGCCTATGGAAGAAAGATGCGTCAGCATTTCCCGGGCAAGGCAGGCCATGGAGTTCCCTGCAACGTTTCAGCTCGTGGCCAGCATGAACCCTTGTCCTTGCGGCTACTTCAACCATCCCGAGAAGCCTTGTACCTGTCATCCCGGCGTGGTGCGCAAGTACCTTAACCGCATTTCCGGGCCTCTTTTAGACCGTATCGACCTGCATGTGGAAGTTACTCCTGTCCAGCCGCATGCCCTGTCGGATTCGCCTCCACCTGAGCGCAGCGAGGATATCCGCGCAGGGTGATGGCGGCAAGGGAGCTGCAATCCCTGCGGTTCGTCCCTACGCCTCATACCGGGCAGCGCAAAATGCAACCGGATGCTTACTGCAACGCCCAGATGAACAGCGCTCAGCTGGAGAAACATTGCAGCCTGGGACCTGAGGCGCGGCAGCTGCTTTCCACGGCCATGAACAAGCTGCAATTGAGTGCCAGGGCCTACGACCGTATCCTGAAAGTAGCCCGCACCATCGCCGACCTGGACGCCAGCGAGCGCATAGCCCCGCAACATATCGCCGGGGCCATACAATTCCGTACGCTGGACCGGGCGAGCTGGGGACAAGGGATATGATGCAAATCCTTCGGAATTAACCGCAGATACAATTTGCAAAAACCGCAAAAGGCCGATTACAGGCCGATTACAGGCCGATTAGAGGCCAATTAGAGGCCGATTACGGCGCAACGCATTGTCTGTAAGATAATTACAGTCTTTTATGGTTACACCAGGCGCCGGCTGGTTACGAAAAAGGCCTGTGAAATCACTTTCACAGGCCTTAAGGGATTTGCATCCTGAAGATTATTTAATGTTGACCATTCTGTTGCTCAACTTTTCTGTAGTCTTCGCTGAGCTTCTTCTGTACCTCTGCCGGAACGGGCGCATATTCCGCGAAGATGGCGGATACTTTCGCCTTCCCCTGCGTCACGTTACGGAGGGCGGCGTAGAGGTGGTCCAGTTCGGCCTGCGGCGTACGGGCCTTTATGACCTGCCGGGTGTTGCCGGAATCCATGCCGGTGATAATGCTCCGGTGGCTTTGCAGCTCGCTCATAATGTCGCCCATCATCACATCGGGCGCGGAGGCTTCCAGGTCGTACACCGGCTCCAGGAGCTGGGGGCCGCCTGGTGGAACGCCTCCCGGAAAGCCATCATCCCGGCGATCTTGAAGGAGATATCGTTGCTGTCTACAGGGTGCATTTTGCCGTCGTACACGCTTACCCGTACATCACGCACATAGGAGCCGGTGAGGGGCCTTCCTGCATCTTTTCCATAACGCCTTTCAGGATGGAAGGAAGGAACCGCGCATCGATGGCGCCGCCAACGATGCAATTGTTGAACACCAGCTTGCCGCCCCAGCTGAGGGCGATCTCCTCGGTTTCGCGGACCGGGAATTCCTTGTTAACGGGCATCCCTTCGAACCAGGGCTCGATCTTCATGAACACCTCCCGAACTGTCCCGCGCCGCCTGATTGCTTCTTATGGCGGTAATTGGCCTGCGCCGATTTTTGGATGGTTTCGCGGTAAGGGATGCGGGCGGGCAGGTATTCCACCTGCATGTTATAGATATGCTCCAGCCGCCATTTGGTAACGGCCAGGTGCAGTTCGCCCTGCCCGTGGAGGATGACCTGTTTCAGTTCCCGGTTATATTCCACTTCCAGTGTGGGGTCTTCCATGTGGATCTCGTTGAGCACCTCGCCGAGCTTTTCATCATCCGCCTTGTTTTTGGCTATGATGGCGGTGCGAACACGCGGCGGCGGGAAATGAATGGGATCGATCCGGGCGCTGAATTTAGGATCGTTGAGGGTATGATTGGTGAAAGTATTTTTCAGTTTGAGGGTACAGCCGATATCGCCTGAGCGCAGGCGGTCTACTTGCTGGCGGTTCTTGCCATCGGCGATGAACAGCTGGTTCAGGCGTTCGGAGGTACTGCCTTTTTCGTTGAAGAGCTCCTGGCCGGCTTTCACTTCACCGCTCATGACTTTAAAGAAGGAGAGTTTGCCGATGTGGGGTTCCAGGAGGGTCTTGAACACGAACAGGCAGGTGGGGCCAGCGGGGTCGTAGGGTATTTCGCGGCCGTCTTCCGTGATTTCCGGGGCATTTCCACGGCGGATGGGGCTACGTTATCGATGAATCCCATCATCCTGCCGCTGCCCATATTGCGGAGGGCGCTGAGGCAGAAAACGGGGAACACCTGGTGCTTCATCATCCCGATCTTCAGGCCCTGCCGAAGCTCGTCCTCATCCAAACTGCCTTTTTCGAAATACAGTTCCATGAGGGCGTCGTCATTTTCGGCGGCTTTTTCGACGAGGGTGTTATGCCATTCGTCTGCCTGGGTTTTTTCTTCTTCGGGGATGGGCAGCTTTTCGGGTTTTCCGCCTCCGGCGGGGAAGCGGTACATGGTCATTTTCAGGAGGTCGATGATGGCATTGAAGCCGGGCCCCTGGTTAACGGGGTACTGCATGACCGTAACGGCGGGGCCGAAGAACCGGCGGGCCTGTTCGAGCACCTGCTGGTAGTTGGCGTTTTCGTGGTCCAGTTGGTTGATGGCCAGGATGGTGGGTTTATTGTAGCGGTCTACATAATCCCAGATCTGTTCGGTGCCTACCTCCACACCGTTATAGGCATGGAGGAGCATGACCGCGGTGTCGCACACACGGATGGAGGAAGCCACTTCGCCCATGAAATCTTCCAGGCCGGGGGTGTCGATGATATTTATCTTGTAATCGCGCCATTCGGTGTGAAGTGTGGTGGCATACACGGAGTTACCGCGGGCGTGCTCTACTTCGTGATAGTCCGAAATGGTGTTTCGCTCCTCCACGGAGCCGCGTTTTGGGATAATGCCGGCCTCGAAGAGCATGTCTTCGGCCAGCGTCGTTTTGCCGCTCTTGGCAGCGCCAATGAGCACAACGTTTTTAATGTGTTTTTCGTCATACGTTTTCATACGGCAATGATTTTGCGGGTGAAGCGCCGGGGCGAGTGGGTTTGCCGTTCTGGGAGAAAAGTATCAGTTTGCGAGGCTCATAACATGCTGGAGGATGACCTTCCCGGCCGCATATTAAATTACGCAATTTTTAGGGTAAATACCGTGATAAGTCCAGTTTAAAATCGGTGTCGCAACACCGTTAGGGAATCAAATAACCCTAACTTTGCCCCATGAAATTACTTTTGCAGTACCTCAAAAATTATAAGTGGCTGGTAGTGGCCGCCCTGCTGCTGGCAACGGTGAACCAGGTCTTCTCCCTCCTGGATCCCTGGATCTTCGGCGAGATCGTAGACCGCTTCGCCAATAGCCCCACTACGTTTGACAATGGCGCCCCCGCAATGAAAACCAATATCTCTATGGCGTAATGCTGCTTTTGCTGGCTTCCATCGGCGTAGCCATGATTTCCAGGATAGCCAAGGCATTCCAGGATTACTTCGTGAGCGCCATCACCCAGCGCCTCGGCGCCCAGATGTACACCGACGGCCTCCGCCATTCCATGCGGTTGCCCTACCAGGAGTTCGAAGACCAGCGTTCCGGCGAAACCCTCGCAGTGCTGCAGAAAGTCCGCCTCGATACCGAAAAATTCATCTCCCAGTTCATCAATATCCTTTTCACCACCCTCGTGGGCGTCGTGTTCGTGATGATCTTCGCGTTCAGGGTGCACTGGTCGCTGGTGTTCGTGTATTTTGGCGGCTCCGTACTGCTGGGATGGCTCATGAACGTGCTGAGCAAGCGCATCAAATCCATCCAGAAAAACATCGTAAAGGAAACGACCGTACTGGCCGGCGCTACTACCGAATCGCTCCGGAATATTGAGCTGGTAAAGAGCCTGGGGCTGACGCACCAGGAGATCCGCCGGCTGAACGCCAACACCATGAAGATCCTGCTGCTGGAGCTCACAAAAGTGAAGCGCGTCCGCAGCATCGCATTCGTGCAGGGCACGTTCGTGAACCTGCTCCGCTCGACGATCCTCTTCCTGCTGCTCTATCTCATTTATGGCGACCAGGTGTCTGTCGGCCAACTTATCTCGCTGCAGTTGTATTCCTTCTTCCTCTTCGGTCCCTTGCAGGAGCTGGGCAACATTATCCTCGCCTACCGCGAAGCGCAGGTTTCGCTGGAAAACTTCCAGCGGATCCTTCGTACCCCCGTGGAAGAAACCCCGGCTACCCCCGCACGCTTATCGCTGGTAAACGAACTGGCATTCCGGAAAGTAGGGTTCCAGCATATCACCGCCAAGAACAAAGCGCTCGACGATATCAGTTTCACCGTTAAGACCGGCGAGACTATCGCGTTCGTAGGCCCTTCAGGCAGCGGCAAGACCACGCTCGTAAAACTGCTGGTAGGATTGTACAAACCCGGCGAAGGCCATATCCAGTATAACGGTATTGACTCCGGCAACATCGATATCGAGGAGCTGCGCCATCAGCTCGGTTTCGTTACCCAGGACACGCAGCTGTTCTCCGGCACGATCCGGGAAAACCTGGCGTTCGTCAACCCCAGGGCTACGGAAGAAGACATGATGAGCGCCCTGCAACGGGCATCCGCATACAGCCTGCTGGCACGAGCGGAGAAAGGGATCGATACGGTGATCGGTGAAGGCGGTATTAAGATATCCGGCGGCGAGAAGCAACGCCTCTCCATCGCCAGGGCCCTGCTGCGGCAACCGAGGCTCCTGGTGTTCGACGAAGCCACCTCCGCGCTGGACTCCATCACGGAAGAAGAAATCACCCAAACCGTGCGGAACGTAACATCCAGTAAGGAACATATCACGGTGATGATCGCACACCGCCTTTCCACCATCATGCATGCGGACCGTATCTACGTCCTTGAAAAAGGCCATATCGTGGAAACCGGCACGCACCATGCCCTGATCGAAGAAAAAGGCTTGTATTATGCCATGTGGCGCCAACAGATCGGCGAAAGGAAATCTACCGAAGCGCCGGCAGCACGATGATATCTGTCATCTACCGGCACCCGGATTTAAATTGTACTTTTGCAAAACATGAGCAACAAACCGAATTACTTTCTGAGCATCCTGAAGATGAAATGCCCGCACTGCCGGAGGGGAGACATGTTCCGTAATAAGAATTCTTTTCACTGGCGCTTCTCAAAGATCTTCGCGATGTACGACAGATGCCCTGTCTGCAATCAGAAGTATGAGCTGGAAACAGGATTTTGGTTCGGAACAGGATATGTGAGCTATGCCCTCGGCATCGCGCTGTCGGTTTTCAACCTTATCTGGTACGGACTTTTCATCGGCCTGAGCTGGAAAGACAACAGCATCTTCTGGTGGCTGGGAGTAAACGGGATCATCCTTATCCTGATGCAGCCCTGGCTCATGCGCATTTCACGGGTTGTCTACCTGTACTTCTTCGTGTACTACGACGAAGACACTGCCAGCCTCCCCGATCCCGCGCCGCCGCACGATCATTCCCATTAATCAATAATTCAACTTACCTGAATACAGAAGGGCCGTGAAAACGGCCCTTTTTGCTTTTCATCCAAAATCTGAGCAGTATGTCAGATCATCTTTAGTATGTTGAATAAGATTAAAATCAGCGTAAACGGACGAAAACCCATCCATCCTCAAATATATCTTATCATTTCCATTACTCCTTGATTTTTTATGCCAGCGCCAGCGCGTAATGCAGTGCCAGCGCGACTTACTTGTCAGTCGTACAATCGCTTCCAAGAAAAAGAAGTATTTATTTGCAACCTCGCTGCATTTGCATAGATTTGCAACTCAGTTGCACTATTAAACCACCCGCACATGAAAAGAATCCTGTTACCGGCCCTGTTCGCCGGCCTGTTCCTGGCTGCCTGCCGGAAAGATGACAAACCCGCTAAGCCTGAAGAGCCTTCCAAACCCGAAGCCACCTATCTCCGGTTGATCGTCAGCGATGTAGACCAGGCGCGCATTTCCGTAATCGATCCGCTGAAGAAAACGGCGTCCCATTTCCCGGTAAAATCAGCGCAACCGTCGCTGTATACTACCAGCACGGGGCAATTTGCCGCCATCATCAACCGCGCCGCGGGCGTAGCCGAGTTCTTCAATACCGGCGTGGAAAAGCATGGCGGGCATCTGCACGTCCATGAACCGGAAATGTCGTCCGTAACGTTCAATGAGGCCGGCCCTACGCACTTCTATGGAAATGAAGGCCTCAACGCCATATTCAACGACAGCACCGGCACGCTCAGCCTCTTTAAAGACAGCGACCTGGAAGACGGCGGCGGTACCATACTGCCTGTAGCTCAGCCGCACCATGGCGCCATGGTCATCTTCGACGATTACACGATCGCCGTAACGCAAAAGATGGTTCCGTATCCGGCACTCTCCCTGAAAAGGTGAAGATCATCGACCGTTTCGGTAAAACATTGCATGAAGCAACGATCGCCACCAAAGGCATCCATGGCGATGCCGGCAACGGCAAAATGGCCGCATTCGGCAGTGCAGACGGCATCCTGATCGTTTCACAGACCGGTGCGCAATCCTCATCCCCTATCCCGCCAGTTTCGGAACGGCGTGGATCGGCACTGTGCTGGGCCATAAAGCGTTGCCGCATTTCTTTGGATATGTGTCGCTGGGATTGTTCAAAATCGACCCTGCTACCAAACAAATTACCGAGGTCCTGAAAAACGACAACAACATCCATCAATACCTGCTGGATGGCGAGGGCAAGAACCTCTGCGTGCTGCTGACAGACGGCACCCTGAAGATCTTCGATGCCGCAACCGGCCAGCTTAAAAAAGAAGGAAAGATCACAACGGCCATTCCTGCCGGCGCCACTGCCGCACAGAAGCCTTATTTCGCCGTATCGCGCAGGGCGGTGTATATCACCGATCAGGCGGCAGGCGCCATCCGCATGCTGGACCTCGCCACCTTACAGCAAACGGCCAGCATCCCTACGGGCGGCAAACCATTCAAAGTGATCGTAGCGGGCGACCAGGAAGGCCTCGAAGCAGACGAACATTAAACCAGCCATACGTAAAACAAAAGGGGAACCAGCGCTTGCCGGTTCCCCTTTCCTTTGCGTGTCACGACTATTTTTATTTGATTTCGATCGGGAATTCTGCCTGCGCATCGCTGCTGCCCGGCCCGTACAAACCGTTCTTACCGGTAGGCTGATGGCGCACTACCATGCGGAAGTAACCGGTGAAAGCGGTCTTTGTGGCTACATGTACCTGCAGGCCTACCGGGAGATTCTTTGAGTCCTTATCCAGCGGCGTTACAGTGGCGGCAGTGGTCACAGAATCGGTAACGGGTGCGTTTGCGTTCACGAAAAACAGGTGGAAGATGCGATGCTCATCCGCCTCTTCTTCGATCTCGCCGGTTACATTGTCTGCAGGGTTCTTGCGCTCATCGAGCAGCTCGGTAGAAAGCAGATACGCTGTGTTTGCTTTCAGGGCGATGGGCGTGATCTGTGGCGCGGTTCCACCGGAGCCGTCAAGGTCTTTCCAGGTTGCGATTACCTTTTCCGCGGGTGTAGCAGCGTTGGTGAAGGTGAGCTTTACCGTGGTAATTTCTTCATTCTCATTTTCGTGATCATGGTCGGGATCTTCGTTCTTTTCCTTTTTGCAGGCGGAGAACGTCAGCACGGCGGCAGCGGCGAAAAATGCGATGGTCTTTGTGTATTGAAAAACTTCTTCATAATGATCAGGAGGATTTTTGCCGAAGATGAGCGGCAGTTTAAGTTTAAGGTACATGTTAGCGCCCGGCTCGTCCGCGAAATACCTGAATGCATTCATGTAATCGCGGTAGCGGGTGTTGAGGATGTTGGTAGCGCCCACGATGACGGACAGGGGTTGCCTGCCGAAATGTAAAGTGCTGCCGGCTTCCAAGTTGAGCAGGTTATACGCGTTTGGCGGCGCGATGAGGTCCTGGCCACGGGGATCTTCCGGGTTCTTGAGATTGGCGGGAATACGCGTCTGCTTCGTGACGTTCTGCATGCTTACGGCGATGTAGTTGTCTTTTAGCTTTTAGTGTTTCCCGGGAAGAAACTGATCTCGCTTTCGAAACGGTCGGAAGGCATCCCGATCAGCCAGTCGTTGATGCTTTCGTTCCAGGCACGCAATACGGAGGCTTTCGTGGTCAGTTGCCATTTGGGCAGGAAACGGTAGCGCAATTGCGCATCGATTCCTTTGGTGGTAGCGTCCGCGCTGCTGTAAAACATATACGGGAATGCCCCACGGATGGTCACAACGATGCTGTCTGTCGGTTGCAGGAAGATGAAATTGGAAAACTTGTTATAGAACACGTTAACATCCGCTTCCAGCTTTTCACCGAGATCGTAATGCAGCGCCAGGTTGAACTTATTCGCCACTTCCGGCTCCAGTGCGGATCGCCCTGTTCTATCACGGCGGCGCCATGGTGGAGGCCCGAGGCATACAATTCATTCACGCCCGCCGCTCTCCATGCCCGCGCTGCATTCACCGACGCGTGGAAGTTGTCAGTGATGCGGAATTGCGCGCCCAGCGATCCGGAGAAGCTGGCATAATCGCGCTCGGGATAACGGATATCATGCGTGTTATCGCTGATATTGTAGTATTCCTTGTTGTCGTACCGAACGCCTCCTTCCAGCAGCCATTTGTTATCGGCGCTTTCCCATTTCTCCGTCCAGAACAGTCCCCATTGGCGGCTTTCGTAGTTGGGAATGAAGAGCCTCCGCTGATAGCTGTTCTCCTGGTACATGCCCGTGGCGCCGATGGTACCGCGCAGGCCTTTCCAGGAGCGGTGGTCCCACAGCAGCTCGCCGGTCCAGGTAGTGAGGTTCAGGTTCATTTGGTTCACCGAAAGGGCGGAATTATGGTCCAGCTCCTGGCGATAGTTGAACTGGCGCGCCACCACGATGTTCAGTTTGCCGGCATTGCCTGTATTCACGAAACCTTTCACTTTGAATAGTTCGTGTTCTACGTGCTGGTAAGGCCTTTCGATATTATAGCTGAACCCTTCCGTGTATTCAGGAAGCGGGCGCCCCTGTTTGATGGCCTGCTCCAGGTCGGTCCGGTTACCGATGTGCGAGCCTTCGAATACGCCAAGGTTGGTATTGAACTGCGAGTAAAACAGTTCTATGCCGTAGTTTTTCCTTTTGTATCCCGCGGCTGCGGAGAAATTGTATTCTTCCACACCGGTGTTATCGAGCCAGTAATCTGGCGTGCGGGTATTGCCCCCTTTGCGGAGGGTCCCCTGCAGCCGCCAGCTGAGCCCCGGAACCGCGGGGATCTGCTGCTCGATGATGGCGCTCAGTGCGCCCAGGCGGTTGTTCGAGAAAGCGGACATATTCACTTCACCCGCCAGCCCCGGTTTCACCGGCAGCGCACGAGGCTCCACGAGCACCACGCCGCCGATGGCGTCGCCGCCGTACCTGAGGGCGCCGGCGCCTTTAATGACTACGAGCTTATTGGCAAGAAAAGGATCTACTTCCGGCGCGTGCTCGGAGCCCCATTGCTGGCCTTCCTGGCGGATACCGTTATTGAGGACGAGGATTCGGTTGCTGTGCAGACCGTTGATAACAGGCTTGGAAACGTTTGGCCCGTTGGTCATGGCCGTTACGCCGTTCACGCGTTTGAGCGCGTCTCCCAGTGTAAGGCCGCGTGTTTTGTCAAGTTCCCGACCGCTGAGGGATTCTACCGGTGCGGTCGTCACTTCCTGGCGGCATGGCCGGTAACGGCAACTTCCTGGAGCTGGGTCACGCTATGCGGCAGCGCTATGTTCCGGCGCTCGTCTCCGCTGACTTGCCAGCTCAGTTCTACGGGCAGGCAACCGATATGCTGACATGCACGGTGTAATTCCCGGGCACAGCCCGTCTATCGTGAATTGTCCTTTATCGTTACTCTTGGCGACATGACTGTTCTCTTTCACAAAATGGTAGCGCCCGCCAGCGGTTGTTTGGTTTCGCTGTCGGTTACCGTTCCGCCGATGCGGATGGTGCACTGCGCCATTGCCGGCGCCGTACCCGCCAATGCGAGGAGGCAGCACAGCAGTGCGCGTAATCTCAAATGTCTCATCTGGTTACAATGCGTCGTGGGCAGTAAGGTCTACCGCCGGTGATAAATCGATGTGGTGGGGATGAAGGGGTTACGCTGCCGGGGGCGCCCTGAGAGAGCAGAAAGGTACCGGAGCGGCCGGTACGGCAACGGGCTGCGCAGACGGCAGCACGGCATATGTAAAGGTTACTGAGGCCAGGCTTACGCTATGTTCAGGAAGAAACAGCTCCATAGCGCCATGCAGCCAGTCGCAGTGCTGGTGCACGATGGAAATAGCAGGCCCGTGGGCATAAACGCCACTGCAGGCTGGTTCGTCTACCGTATCCTCGTGACCGGTAAAATGGTGCAGGTACTCGCGGGGCGTCAGGTAAAAACTGAAGACGCCCAGGAGGAAATAAACGCTTATTTGTAGCAAACGCTGTTTCAATGCACCGGTTTAACCGGCCAAAGATAACCTTTTTCTATGAATTGCAACGGCGTTGCAGGGTTAGCGGACTTTCATCATGGTCCTCACCTGCTGGGCAGCCCCGTTCTGGAAGCGGACGTAATACATCCCTGAAGGCAGGTGTTCCGCGTCGAACGTATGGGTATAAGACCCTGCGGCATGCTGTCCGTCTACCGGCTTAGCGATCAGCCTGCCCATGGTGTCGAAGACCTGGATAAGCGTATGGCCGCCGCGCGTTTTGTAGCTCAGCACCGTCTTGGCCGTGAAAGGATTGGGATAGTTGGTGATCAGGGTTTCATTGTCGCCCACGCCGGGAATACCTGTTACCACGCTGCAGGCCAGCCCGTTTACCAACGGCAGGCTCTGGTAGTTGTTCAGCATGATCTTATTGAGGTCGGCGGACTGCACGCAGAACCATTGTTCCAGCAACGACGCGTAAACCGACCGGAAATCGTATTGCATGGGCACGTTGTCTACCGGCGAGGCGGCGCCAGGCATTTCAGGGTTGGCGCCCAGCACCTGCTGGTTCACGTAGTCTCCAAAGACGATCATGGGCGCGGAGTTACCGTGGTCTGTGCCCATGCTGCCGTTAGACTTGATCCTTCTGCCGAATTCGGAGAACGTCATCCCTACCACCCGCTGCGACTTCCGTTGCATTTTAAGGTCGTCCATGAAGGCTTTTACGGCGTCGGAGATCTGGCCCAGCAAATGCGCATGCGCGCCGGTAGTGGTATCGCCGCTGTTAGTCTGGTTGGCGTGGGTATCGAACCCGCCGATGCTCACCATGTAGAGGCGGGTCTTCAATCCACCGGCTACCAGGCGCGCTACGATCTTCAGCTGTGCGGCGAGGTGGTTATTAGCGGGATAAGGCCCTGGCTCGTCACCTTAGCCGCCGCCGCTTTGATCACATCCGCGTAGCGATTGGTTTGCTTCTGGATCTGGCGGATGTATTTGAGCTCCTTACCGGCCCGCGTATTCGGCGTATTCTCTTCAATATTTTCGAGGAGGTTGTAAAAGTCTGTGGGACTGGTCACCGCCATACCCATACTCCCGCCATGGCCCACAAATGCGGGAGACACGATGGAGCCTATTTGTATTGCGGGCGGATCGGACATTTCCGCGTTCGGGTAACCGACCGGGTAGCCGGGATATTCCGTAGCGTCCAGGAAACGGCCTCCCCATCCTGTTTCCAGCACCTGGTTGGCGTCGGAACCGGTCAGCCAGATGTCTGTGGCACGGAAGTGAGAGAAGTTGGGAGAAGGATAGCCTACCGATTGGATGATCGACACATGCCCTTCATCGTACAGCTGCTTGATGCCGGTCATGCTGGGGTGGATGCCCGTTTTAGTCTGACCTGCGAGCCGCAGCACACGCCCTTCCGGGATCGCGATATTGCTGCGCGCCGCTGCATATTTGCCGTATTGATCGAGGGGAATGACCATGTTCAATCCATCGTTGCCACCGTTCAGCTGGATCATCACCAGTACGTGATCATTGTCCAGCGCGGTGTTTTCCAGCGCCGCCAGGAAGGGCGAAGCGGCAAAAGCCTTGATGGAAAAGCCATTGATAAAAGTGGGCAGGATAGTTGCCGGGGCAGTATATCGGAGGAAATCTCTGCGTTTCATAATTAGGTTTTCAACGTGATCAGGCCAGGTGATATTCTGACAGGTTCATGATGGTTTTATACAGGGCTTTGAGCATCTCAACAACCAGCGCGGTGTTCATGGCATCTCCCGGATCGGAGACATAGATATTCCAAACTTGCGTCCAGTAATAATCCTGTTGCTGCCCCTTGAGCAGGATGTCGTTTTTGAGATAGGCTTTCATGGCGCCGGAGAGATCCATGCGGTAGAGGATGGCTAATGCATCGTCGATGAGCAGCACGGGATTGGAAGGGTCCGGCAGTTGCTTTGTGAATACCAGCGGATCGATCTTCAGGGTTTGCCCCATGGAGACGTAGCCGGTGGTGATCATCTGGTCTGCCAGGTAGTTCCGTTTAGGCAATGTATCGGTATTGATCCAGAGCTCATGGAACTGTGGGGCGAGGTAATACGCATCCCATCCCGATACGCCGGGAGGGTCGCCGATGTTCTGTTGCTGGTTGCCTGCGGCGGCCTGCAGCGAACGCCATTGCGCATAGGCGTTGTTATAGTCAGACGCCGGTGCGAAGCTCACGCCGAATTCCCGGCACATGCCCACGGTATAATCTACAGGGCTCTTGATCAGGCACGACATGTTCGCCGGATCGTAAAAGTGCTCGCTCTTGAAGAGCGCCGCCAGCACCGGACGAATATCATAATTCGCCGCGCGGAAGATATCCGCCAGCGGCGTGATCACTTCTGCTTCCGCCGCTGAGTCGATCTCATAGTAAATGAAGAACTGGTACAGCTTGCGGCAGATGAACTTCGCCACTTCCTGCTGTACGAAAATGATATTGAGCATATCGTCCAGCTCGGTGGTACCCATCATCCCGGTTTTACCGGTAATGACCTTGTTGGAGAACCAGCTGGAAAATTGTTTATTCTGAACATCGTGTTTAGTGGGATCGAAGTAACTGGTGATGTTAATCTTATCCACTTTATACCCTGTCAGCACGTGGGCCGCGGCGCGGACGTCTTCTTCCTGGTATTGGGAGTCGGGGCCTTTGCCGCAAGTGAAGAGTTCCAGGAGCTCACGCGCGTAGTTTTCGTCTGCCGATTCGGCTTCGTTGAGGTAGCCGTTGAGGTAAACGAGCATGCCGGGATCGATAGTGACCGCTTTAGTGAGAGCCTTGAAGTTGCCCAGCGCATGCGTGCGGAGCATGGCATTGTATCCGTACATGAAGCGCGCATCCTGTATGGTTTGGGTCTCCGTGGCGAAGTGGTTATGCCAGAACAGCACCATCTTTTCGTGAATACTGCGGGATTGGTTGAGCATGAGGCCGGTCCACCAGGCTTTATAGCTATATCTCCGGGCATCGTTCAGGTCTTCGTCTCCTTCGGGGCCGTTACCCAGGGGCGCCGGGCACAACGCCGGTGGGGTCCACATAGCTGCCGGTCTGGTAACTATTGACAGGCGGCGCGGGCGTGGTGGCGTTGGGAACGAGCAGGGCATCAACGGCCTGAGACATGCTCATGGCAGCGAAATGCTTGACGTCTGCGGGCGCGGCGCCGAACATGGCGCGTTTCAACAGGTGAACTACCTGCGCGGTGCCCCAGGTGCCTGTATAGGGCGCTATGCCGGTAAATGTCCGGGCAGCTTTGACGGGAGCGGCTTTGCGGGAGGAGTTGAATGTCAGGAACGATCTGCGGTCCATCGGGGATACGGTTAAATAGCGATCAATTTGATATACGCATCCAAATTAGTAAAAAGTTTAATTCAATTGCATTATTTTATATGTTTAAGGCCTTTACAATACCTGGAAATGATGAAAATACGCCCTTCCCGCTTGGAAATACTGCCAATGACCCTTGCTGGTCGCTTTTTCTTTTGTTATGGACATTCAGTTACAGCCTTCGCGGAATCGTTGAAATATATGCCGGTCTGTTCCTGATTGCATATGTACCGGTCAAACTGTTATCTCCTTTGTGGGGCCACCGCGCCTGGACCATCTCATTTACGGCAGCATTGTACATTGTGTTGCTGACGATCATCAAAGGGCCATATGTAAGTATCATGCCTACATTACCGTAATGTTCTTTGGATTCATTTTATTGTTGGAATGGCTTTACCGGCCTAAAACAAAACACCCCATCAGTGCAATCCATGAGAAGTTCAATCTACCAGAAATACCAATTGTTTCCTGTACTTACCGCCTTCGCGCTGTTCGGGTTGCTCGTGCTCATTTTATGGAACGGCAAAAACTGGCCAGGCAATATTTGGCTATCCTCAGCATGGTTGTCTTGTTACGCATTATTTAAGTTGAGGGCGCCGGCACATGTCCGTAATGAGCGGGTAATCTTTTATACCATATGCATGAAAGCTGGCCTAAGCCTTGTCTTCTGGTTTGTTACTTTTGGATTTATGTGGACAGGAGCTATCAACACCGCGATCCAGTGGGTTCCGGGGCTACTCCTGATAATACTGGAATATTGCTGGCCCTTTCCACCACAAGAAAATAAAGACGATATGAAAGCAGGCGACTCATTGCCTGAAACTGAAGATGAACCATAAAAAAACCGCCGAAGTGAGTGACACAACGGCGGCCGATAGTTGATGACAAGCTGATAAAAATCAAGTCAGAACAGGCTATGCAAGGTTCTCGATTATACCCGCGATGCCCTGTCCACCGCCTACGCAGGCAGTAACGATACCATATTTTTATTGAGCCGCTGCATATCGTTGAGCAGCTGAATCGTCAGTTTTGTTCCGGTGCAACCGAGCGGATGCCCCAGCGCAATGGCTCCTCCGTTGATGTTCACAGCCTCGGGATCGAGGCCCAGCTCACGGATAACGGCGATCGACTGTGAAGCGAACGCTTCATTCAGTTCAATGAGATCAATATCCCCGATAGACTTACCGGCCTGGCGCAGCACCTTCGGCACTGCAGCCACCGGACCAATACCCATGATCCGCGGATGCACGCCGGCGGAAGCGCAGGCTACGAGGCGGCCGATCGGCTGAAGGTTCAGTTCCTTCACCATCTTCTCACCCATAACGATCACGAATGCGGCGCCGTCGCTCGTTTGAGACGAGTTGCCGGCGGTCACGGAACCGCCCGCTGCGAAAACAGGCCTCAGCTTCGCCAGGGCGTCGTAAGAGGTGTCTGCACGGGGACCTTCATCCGTATCCACTACCCAGGACTTCGTTTGCTTTTTGCCTTTTTCGTTCACGTATACATCTTCTACCGTGATGGGCAGGATGCCGGGTTTGAAATAGCCGTTATTGATGGCATTGATGGCCTTGAGATGCGAGTTCAGGCTGAACTGGTCCTGTTCTTCGCGGCTCACTTTATATTCTTTGGCCACCGCTTCCGCGGTGAGGCCCATGCTGAGGTAATAGTCGGGAGTGGTGGTGGCCACGCTGTAGGCGGGAACGGTTTTCCAACCAGCCGTGGGTACGAGGCTCATGCTTTCTGTACCCCGGCGATGATGCAGTCTGCCTGCCCGCTGCGGATTTTAGCCGTGGCGATGGCTATGGTTTCGAGGCCGGAAGCGCAATAGCGGTTCACGGTCATGCCCGGCACATCGATCCCCAGGGCGCGGACGCTGATCATGCGGCCTATCTGGAGGCCCTGTTCAGCTTCAGGAACCGCATTGCCAACGATCAGATCGTCGACCCTGTTAGGGTCCAGCTGCGGAACGGCGCCCAGCAGCCCCTTGATCACGTCTACAGCCAGATCGTCTGGCCGGTAGAACCGAATCCGCCTTTCTTCGATTTCGTTACCGCCGTCCTGTATCCTGCTACGATATATGCGTCTTGCATGGTTATCTCCTTTTGTTTGGTATACTCCAAATTTAAGGAATTCCGGCCTTATAAGACCGGTATCTCGATCCAGGCGGAAGAAACTCCTCCGAAAATGCCGTAACCCTTTGCCACATTGGAAAACACTGAAGCCGGATCCATCAGGATGCTACCTGTATTGTTCTGTTGCCGCTCGGCAGACCGGAGATATTGCCAGCTGGCGTTTGTCAGCCCGGCCACCTCCAGCAGCAGCACCTCCCCTTCCGCCAGCACCTGCCGCGTCTGAAGCACGATAAGAATCTCCCGCCCGTCGAACCGGTCGTCGGGGATGAGCGAATAATCGTGGTAGGTTTCGGTGATCATATCCGTGAAGCTGTTGTTGTACGACGGATCGAAGCGGTACATTTTCCGCTCTGCCGGCACATAGCGACCATCCGCCAGTCTGGCCGCCTTATACAGCCTGAACCGGTAGCGGTCGGTCCCCGGCAGGTCAGACAGGTATACCTTCACCCGGTTACCGCCCTGCTGCGCGAAAGGCTCCCGCATCGAAGGGCGCCGGGGCAGGGTATCGCTCGCTTCCACAGTGGCCAGTCCGGCGGCGGATACTTCAACTTTATAGCGCAATCCCGCTTCCGCGGTCTTATCGGAAACATAATATCCTTTCCCGTTGATCAGCCGGTAGGACAGCGGCACCGATGCATCGCCGGCGGTCAGTTTCACCGTGGCATTTGATATCTCCGGGAAGGCCGAAGCCCCGGCGGCTGCGAACGGGTGAGGCGGAGGTAGACGACGCTGTCTTCCTGCACCAGGCTGTTCACGACGATGCGGTCGCCCTCATAGGCCACCGGGATGTTGGCGGCCTTTTCACATGCCGGGAGCGCGGCGATGGCGAGCAGGTAAACGATCTTTTTCATATCAAAACTTTATCGACCACGAAACGCTGGGCAACACGGGCAGGATGCTGAGCATCGTCAGCTCGCGGCGTTGCGTTCCGGGGCTATGTTTATAATAGTAGAAAACGGGTTCTTGCGATTGTAGGTGTTGTACAGCCCGAAAGTGAGCGTGTAACGGGCATGCTTCCGCTGTTTGGTGTAGGTGGCCCCGAGATCGAGGCGGTGCACGTCGTGCATGCGGAAAGTGTACTGGTTGTCATACACATCCACGGGCGTAACCGGCGGTTCAAATTCCGGGGCGGCAGGTGGGGCGATGGGTCATTCACATTCTCATAGCTCGACACGGGCAATGTAAGCGGCAGCCCGCTGGCGTATTGCCATTGAGCGGAAACTTCCCAGCGCTTGCCCAACTGATGCGACAAAACTACTTCCAGCTCATGGCGGCGGTCGTATTTGTAAGGAAAACCCGGCCCTGGTTAATGTTCGGAAACGCCCGCCGGCTCCAGGCCAGGGTATACCCGATCCATCCCTTAAAACGGTCAGACTTTTTTGAAGCAGCGCTTCCATGCCGTAGCTCCATCCACGCCCCACCACTACCAGGTCTTCCCAACTTTTAGTAGCGGCATTAAAATCGGCGTCCTGCTCCTGGTACTGGATGACATTTTCCATTCGCTTGTAATAACCTTCCAGCGACATCTCGTAGCGGTTATCGTTCGTGGTTTTGGCCAGCCCCAGCGCCAGTTGCTGCGCGTGCATGGGCGGAACCTTATCGGTGGCGGCCACCCAGAGATCGGTCGGCAGGAAGGTAGCCGCGTTGTTGGTCAGCAGGTGGATGTACTGCGTCATTACGGTGTACGACATTTTCAACGCCCACTTGCGCGGGAGCATGTAACGAAATCCCAGCCGCGGTTGCAACGATGTATACGACCTGCCATCTACCAAAAGGCGGAAGCGTGCACGCCGAGGTTCAGGTGCATAGAGTCGCGGATCTTCCAGTCGTTCTCGAAATACAATGATAGCTCCACGCCGCCGTGGGTCTGGTCATTATAGGTCGTATCGCAGTTGCTGGTCGTCGGATACGTTGTTGAACGCCGCGATCCCAGGGCGGAATACATGCCACGTGCCTTGCGCCCCGAACCTGATCACATGCTGCGGGTTCGGCCGGAAGTCGAAGTCTATCTTGGCGCCGGCATTATCCACCTTCGAGTAATAGCGGCCGAAGGCATTGTCGTTTTCGCGCAGGCGCGGGGTATCGAGCGCCATGTATTTGTACCGGTAATCGGTATTGAACCGAAATTGGGAATAGTTGAGGGTTACGTTGGAAAACAATCTGGGCGTGAAGATGTGATTCCAGCGGAGGGCATATGCCTGGTTGCCCCAGCCCAGCCGGAAGCGCATCTCTTCATGATATTGCTTCGCGGCGCCCTGAACGGAATCGAATACCTCGTCGCGGTGCATGGTCAGGTTGTCCTGTCCGCCGTAGGCACTAAGATATAATCTGTCTGTGGGCGAAAAGATGTGATTGATCTTGATGTTGGCGTCATAAAAGTAGGCCCAGAATTCACCCTGCTCGCCCAGCTTCAGTTCTTTGTTGGCAACGTCCTGCATCAGCAGATCCGCATACGTTCGCCGGCCGGTAAACATAAAGGAAGTCTTTCCTTTGACGAGCGGCCCTTCCGCCGCAATGCGCGACGCCAGCAGGCCTATGGTGAATTCGTAATGGTAATTGTACATGTCGCCGTCCTTCATCGATATATCGACTACGGACGACAGCCGGCCGCCATAACGCGCCGGGAACGCCCCTTTATAGAGATCTACGTTCTTGATCACATCCGGGTTGAAGACGGAGAATATCCCGAACAGGTGCGTCGAATTATACACGGGCGTACCGTCCAGCAGGATGAGGTTCTGATCAGGGCTGCCGCCGCGCACATGGATACCGCTGGTGCCTTCCATCCCGCCGCTTACTCCGGGCATGGCCTGGATGGATTTCAGGACGTCTGCCTCGCCCATGATGCGGGGCATGGTTTTGGTCTGCGCCATGTTGACGTTGACCTTGCTCATTTGCGTCTGGTCCTGCAGCCTTGGGAGCGCTTCCGTCACTTCTACCTCTTTGAGGATATTGGAAGGCGTCAGTTTGAAATTAAGCTGCCGGTTGTCTCGGTCGCGCACGGGCACCTGCATGGCATTGTAGCCGGTGTAGGACACGAAGAGCGAAAGCGTATCGCGAAGAGCGGTGAAGCTATAGAATCCGTATGTGTTGGTAACGGTGCCTGCTTTGAGGTGAGGGGCGTAGACGGTGGCGCCGATGAGCTTTTCGCCGGTGGCCGCGTCTTCCACATATCCGCTGATGGTCCGCACGAAGGGTTGTTTGGCTGCCAGCACCAGGAGCCCGCCGATGCGGCGATACTGGATGCCGTTGTCCGCGAAGAGCAGGTCGAGCGCTTCGCGCAGGGGCATATCGCGGACGCTGAGGGTCATGCGGCGGTTGAGGTTCACCACGTCGCGGCTATATGAAAACGGAATGCCGTACGTTTTTTCCAGATGATCACAATACACGTAAAGGGGCTGGTCTTCTAATGAGACCGAGATCCGGGTGCGCCAGTTCCATGCGAACACCTGCAGGGGGAGCATTGCGAGCAGCAATAATCCCGGCAGGACTTTCTTCATTTGCAAGCAGATTAACGGATTGACGAATATAGTTAGTTACAGCGGCTGCAGCCTGTATTCCCCGGCCGACAGCTTTTCCACGGAAGCGGAGGTCATATATGCCAGGGCGTCCATGACCTCATCGATAGTTTCTCCGGAGAATCGGGTATTGATCCTTTTCTCCAGCAAAGCGGGGTCGGTGACGGTTATTTTGACGTTATAGGCGTTCTGCACGGCTTCGATCACGAGGCCAAACGGCACGTTTTGGAAGGACAGCGGCTCCGGCGCTTCTCCGGTTATCCCGAATTCGCCGGTCTGCGCATCACGCCGGAGGCTCATGCCCGGGGTCATGACCACCGGTTTACCCAGCGAGGATCGGTCACCTGTATCTTGCCGCTTTCCACCTGGATGAAAAGGGTGGTGTCGAACTGAACGGTGAACCTGGTTCCCAGCACCTTTATTTCCGTCTGGCCGGCTTCGACGATGAAAGGTTTCCCGGCGGCGGGGCGATATCGAAATCTGCCTTACCCTTCACGCGGACGCGGCGCTCCGATTCCCGAAGTCCTCATCTACGGTCAGCTTTGCATCGCCGGCAAGCAGGACGCGGCTGCCATCGTGCAGGGCGGCGGTATCGCCGCCGGAAAACGACTGTCCGCCTGCCCCGAGGCGCTTCAGCCCCAGAAGCCTGCCATAAGTAAAACGGCTACGGCAGCGGCGGCCATCCACCAGGTGTTTCTCCGGCGCAACGGCACTACTTCCGCTTCCGGAGCGGGAGCGGACGCCTGTTGGGCGGTGATGGTGGCGCGGAGGCGATCCCAGCTGGCGTCTGTACTGATGCCGAAGGAAGGGGCTTCCGGGCGGGGGCTTCCAGCATCTGGCGGATGGCGCCGAGCGCGGCCTCGTTGGCCGGCTGGTCTTTCCGCCAGGCTTCTACCCACGCGCGCTCCGGGGCTTCCGCCTCTCCGAGCAGGTACTTGCACAGCAAAGAATATAATGCCTCGTCTGGTTGCAGATGGCTCATGAACAGTTGTACTATTAACTAGCGGATAAATGACGCGCGCCGAAGCGCCCATCCCCTATCCCATATCAAAAAAACAGGTGCAGGTAATCGCGCAGCTCCTCGTGGAGGATCCGCAGGGCCTTCCCCATCTGGTTCTCGACGGTTTTAACGGAAATATTCATCACCGCGGCGATCTCGGCATATTTGAGCTGCTCCTTCCGGCTGAGGACGAATACCTCCCGGCAGCGCTCCGGCAGCTTTGCCAGGGCCTGCTCCAGCCGGCCTTCGAGTTCCCGCGCCTGCACGGATAGCTGTACCGAATCGTCCTGCATCCGCCCGAAAGAGGTCTCTTTCTCCGTCCGCACCTGCTACTTCCGCCACTGGCTGATGGCCATATTGCGGATGGAAGTGAACAGGTACGAGCGTTCCGACCCGGAAATGCGGATATGCTCCCGCTTTTCCCATAACTGGGAGAAGACGAGCTGCACCACTTCCTCCGCTTCCCAGGGTCGCCGGTGTAATGAACGGCAAAGGCAAGACAGTGGCTGTGATGCTCGCGGAAAAGCTTTTCGAATGCGGCGAGGTCGAGCATGATGACGGGGCAAAATTAACCGGCCGCGGCACATAAACCAAATAGGCGTTGGTCTGGGCAATTTTATATCTTTGCGCGACATGTACGGTTTTATCAAAAAAATACTCTTCGGCTTCCCCCTGAGCGCATACACTACGGCGTCATGCGCGGGCTGAAAGTCGTGAACGCACTGCCGTTCGGTAAGAATCTGCTGGACGCCTTCTGCCAGCCAAAAACAACGGCCTGGAGCGCAAACTCTGGGGCCTTACATTCGCCAATCCCGTAGGCCTCGCCGCCGGGTTCGATAAAGACGCCCGGTTTATCGACGAACTGGCCCACCTGGGCTTCGGCTTCGTAGAAATCGGCACCGTTACCCCCTGCCGCAACCCGGGAACGACCAACCCCGGCTCTTCCGCCTCCCGCAAGACGAAGCCCTCATCAACCGCATGGGCTTCAATAACGAAGGCGTCCGCGCTGCCGCTAAGAGATTGCAGAAACGCAGATCCAATATCATCGTTGGCGGCAACATCGGCAAAAACAAGCTGACGCCAAACGAAGAAGCCGTGAGCGATTACGAAAAATGCTTCCACGCCCTGTTCGACGTGGTGGACTATTTCGTCGTAAACGTAAGCTCCCCAACACCCCGGGCCTGCGTGCCCTCCAGGAAAAAGAACCGCTCAAACAGCTGCTCCATCACCTGCAAACCCTCAACAACCAGAAACCAAAACCCAAGCCCATCCTGCTGAAAATAGCGCCGGACCTTACCAACGAACAACTCGACGATATCATCGAGATCGTGCATGAAACGGAACTGGCCGGGCTTGTTGCCACCAATACTACCATCAGCCGCGAAGGACTGTCGACCCCGGCCGCAGAACTGGAGCAGATCGGCATGGGCGGCCTCAGCGGGCGCCCCGTGCGGGAACGCGCAACTGAGGTAATCCGTTACATCGCGAAAAAGTCGGGCGGCAAAATTCCTATCATCGCCGTTGGCGGCATCTTCACCGCCGCCGATGCGCAGGAGAAGCTGGACGCCGGCGCTAGTCTCGTCCAGGTATACACCGGCTTCATTTACGAAGGGCCTGCCATCGTGAAGAAGATCTGCCAGGGATTATCTATTCAACCATAACCAATGATCGCATTTCAAGAACTACTAACCGTTGATTCCCTGATCAGTTTGCTGACCCTGACTGTCATGGAGGTCGTACTGGGTATCGACAACGTGATTTTCGTCTCCATCGTCATGAACCGGCTGCCGGAAGAAAAACGGCTGAAGGCACGGCGCATCTGGATGTTCACCGGCATCGCCGTACGTATCGTCCTGCTGCTGTGCATCGGCTACATCATCCGCGCCACCCAGCCATTGTTTACCGTCTTCGGCAACGCCATCAGCCTCCGCGACCTCATCATGCTGGCCGGCGGTCTTTTCCTGCTGATTAAAACCACGCTGGAGATCCACCATAAGCTGGAAGGCGAAGAAGAAGAAACCGGTCAGAACGGCGGCAAAACCGGCGCTACGCTGGCCAACGTTGTGGGGCAGATCATCCTCATCGACATGGTATTCTCCTTCGACAGTATCATCACGGCCGTGGGCCTGGCCAAGCACGTGGAGATCATGATCATCGCGGTAATCATCGCCATGTTCATCATGTTCTCGTTCGCGCCCCGCATCAGTGCGTTTATCCACAAGCACCCCACGCTGAAAATGCTGGCACTGTCTTTCCTCATCATGGTAGGCGGCATCCTCATCATCGAGGGCTGGAACCCGGAAGCGGTACACGATCTTCACCTGAAGAACTACGTCTACTTCGCCATGGCGTTTTCATTTGCGGTGGAACTGCTGAATATGCGCGTCCGCAAACAGAAGCCCTCCCACCCGGTAGAGCTCCGCGGGCCGAAAGAGACGGACCTGGGAAAGAAATAACGACTTTTGGCTACATATGCTTGAAATGCCGGTCTTCGGACCGGCATTTCTATTTTCCGCATTCATCAACGTCTAACCACCGCCATTCCTAAAAATTGTCACAAAGTAGCCTTAAGAGGCGTTTTTGTGACAGGCTTCTCATGCACTTAAAGCCCGTCTAACCTCGTCTAACCCCTATCTAACCGGTAGGAAACAGGCATCACCGGACCTATATATCCCGCCTATATCTTGCCTATATCTTGCCTATATCTTGCCTATATCCTGCCCTTAGAAGGGGCAAGACATAGGCAGGATATAGGCGGGACAAACGCAGGACAAACTCATGAAATAGCGCAGGCACCAGGCAGGCAACTAGCTCATTATATACTGATTAGCAGCAGATTAGACGCCAATTACCGTTAATTGCCATCTAGCCCGCTTTTAAATTGTCTGAAGTTTCCTCCAAAACTCCTATATATCCTACCTATATCCTACCTATGTCTTACCTATATCCTACCTATGTCCTACCCTTTAAAGAGGTAGGATATAGGTAAGACATAGGCAGGATAAATGCAGGACAAACTTATGACGTAGTGCAGGGGTTAGGCGTACAACAACCTGACCAGGTACTGATTAGCAGGATATTAGAGGCCATTAGCGCCATGCTTTAAGTGAAAAATGCCGGTCACATAGACCGGCATCTTCATTTGTTGTGTGTTGTCTGGGTTTATCTCAATGTGCAGGTTGATGTAAATGCAGGAAAAGATTGACGCCCGCGGGCTCGCTCAGCACTTCAGGCGCCCAGTCTCCCGCGCCGGCCTGCCTGGCCAGGTGGATCAACTGCTCCGGACTACGGTGATGCAGGAACCATTGCATCCCTACCTCCATGAAAGCCCGGTTGGGGTTCTCATCCGAGAAATTGCCGATCACCAGTGTACCGCCTGGGGCCACACAGGTCAGCAGCTTCTTCAAGATCCGCACGAAAACCCCGTCCGTGAAATAGTCGAACAGGCCGGAGGACCATACCAGTCATAGGAGCCGCTGGCCTTCCAGGTGAGTATATTCTGTTGGGTGAACCGGACGCGGTTGTTGCCCTCCAGCAGGCCCTGCGCGTAATCAATGGCGTGCTGATCGTACTCCAGGCAATCCACTGCGACATTCGCATGCGGGTGCCTCGTAAAAATTCCACTACATCCCGCGAGGGACCGCTGGCCACGTTCAGTACACGGCCCGGCGTCAGCTGAGACATGAGGTTGATGAAATAAGCCTTCCGGTTACGGACGGCCACGGCCGCCGGCTGCGCCTGCGCGAATGTATCCCAGCGCGCGATGTGATCGCCTTCGCCGACATAATGCATGTACAGCCGGTCGATCAGCCCGAAATCGCCCGCATAACCGTATGGTTTTATACTGCAATAGCCGGCGATTGATTCCGGGGAATGAAAGGCGGGATGTTCCCGGCGCAGTTGTTCGAACTCCCGGGAGAAACCTTCGGGGTCGCGGTGATAGGCGCGGTTGAAATAATCGTTGATCTTCGGAAAGTCATGGGCATCGGGACCCGCCACGAACAGCTCGTTCATAGCGCCGGTAGGTGTAAGCGTGAGCATGGGGTATAATATAGCTTTGATGATGAGCCACAAAACTATGCCCGCGCATATGCGTGGAGAATGGGAATTACTGCTTAGAAAATGGGCATAACTGCCCATCAAGTCCCTACCCGTTATTAACGGCCGCCAGCAATGTGCAGCCTACCAGGCCGGCGGTTTCAGTACGGAGGCGGGTATTGCCCAGCGTAACGGCGTGGTAGCCATATTGCAGCGCCAGTTCCACTTCCCCGGAAGTAAAATCGCCTTCGGGGCCGATCAGCAGCAGGGCATCCTCGCCCGGACGGGCGATCTGGATGATGGGTTTCTTTTCCCCGGGAAGGCAATGCGCAATGAACTTTGCCCTTCCGCAGCCATCAGCGACTCGAAAGGCTGCGGGGTATGCAACTTAGGAGATGCCATTGGCGGGATTGCAGCATGGCGGAGACCAGGATACTTTCCAGGCGCTCCATTTTAAGGTTCTCTTTTTCCGTGCGGCGGGTGACGAGCGGGATAATTTCCGCCATCCCGATTTCGGTTGCTTTCTCCAGGAACCACTCCATCCGGGAAGCATTCTTCGTGAAAGCGATCCCGATGCGCAGGCGCGGGGAGGGCGCCGGAACGTGTTCAGTTTCTATTATAGCGGATACGCACTTCTTACGGTGATCGTCGGTGATCTCCGCCGTAAACCTGCCTCCGCGGCCATCCGCTAACAGTATCTTGTCGCCTTTGGCTTTGCGCAGCACCGTGATGCAGTATTTGGACGTAGGCTCATCCATCGTGTAAGTAGCGGCGCCGGCAGCAAGATCGCCGGCATAGAAAACGGGCAGTTCCATCCTGCGAAATTAGTTTTTTCCCGCGTTCCGTTCCAGTTCGCGGGTGATGTTCTGAAACCGGAAGAATAACAAGGCCGAGGCCACGAGCAATCCCAGCAACAGCCCCCACCAGATACCCTGAATGCCGAGCCCCAGCGGAAATCCGAGGACATACCCAACGGGGAGGCCGATCACCCAATAAGCGATCATGGTGATCACCGTGGGCACTTTCACATCGCCCAGGCCGCGCAGTACGCCCAGCCCCACGACCTGCGTACCATCGAACAACTGGAAGAAAGCCGCGATAAGCAACAGTCCCGACGCGATGTGAATCACAGCAGGATCGCTGATGTACAGGGAAGGCAGGAACCTGCTTCCCGCCATGAATATTACCGCTGCGATCCCCATCATCACCAGTACCATATGATAGCTGGCGATCGCCGAACGGCGAAGGTCTGCCCAGTTGCCGGCCCCGAAGTTATTACCGCTCCGGATCCCCGCTGCGGCCGATATCCCGCTGGCCATCATGTAAGTCATGGCGGCCAGGAAATCGCGATCTGGTGGGCCGCCTGCTCTTCCGAGCCGAGCCATCCCGCCATGATCACCGCTCCGCTGAAAGCGCTCACTTCGAAAATGTATTGCAGGGCCACTGGTGCGCCTAGTCCGGAGATCTTTTTCAGCACGCTGCGGAGATATTCCTGAAATTAAATTCGGTCAGGTAAGCCTTGAACCGCGGCGCTTTCAGCACGTACCAGGCCATGGTGATACCCATGAGCAGCCGGTCGGTGAACGTGGCGATCCCCACGCCCGCGATCCCGAATTTCGGCAGTCCGAACAAACCATAGACCAGCGTAATGCCCAGTACGATATTCAGGATATTACCAACGATGCTGATGTTCATGGCCTGACGGGTAAATCCGAGCCCTTCCGCGAATTGCTTGAAAGTAAGGAACACCATGAGCGGGAGGTACGAGAATGCCAGGTACCCGATGAATACACGCGCCTGCTCCGCCACATCCGGCGGCTGCCCCATATGGTGGAGGTTATAGCCCACCAGGATGATCAGCCCGAACATGACGATGCCGGTGATCATGTTGATGATGAAACTATGGGCCAGTAAATGGCCGCAATTGGCTTTGTTGCCGCGGCCATTCTCCTGCGCGATGAGCGGGGTAAGGCCGTAAGACATGCCTATGCCCGTAACCATAAAAATTGTGAAAAGGCTCACGCCCAGCGAAACCGCGGCCAGGGCACCTTACCGGTGTGGCCGATGATGATGCTGTCGCTGAGCCCCACCAGGGTGTGCCCCAGCTGGGAGATCACTACGGGGTAAGCGAGATGGAAATTATCCTTGTAATGGTGTTTGTACTTGTTGTAAATCCGCTTCATATCCTGTCATTAAAAAAGCCGGTCTTTCTGTTGAGAACGACCGGCCTTCGATGTATTTGTGATGCTTTCGTTTAGAACGGAGCGTCACCGAATGCGTCGTCGTCAAAATTCATATCGTTCATTCTCGATCCTTTCTGGATGAACACTCTGGCTTCGTCGAAGCCGCCGGGGTCTTTACCGGGGAAACCTGAGGGACCGCTGGGGCCGCCGATAGGCGCGGGCGGGCCGTCTACGAAACCGTCGTCCTCAAAGCGCTGGAACTCCAGGATCGCGCGGAGCTTAACGGTATCGAGCTGACCGTTACGGTGTTTGGCGATACGTACGTGCGTTTCCCCTTTATTGGATTCGCCCATTTCGTTGGTGGTGATCTCGTAGTATTCCGGGCGGTAGATGAACATTACCATGTCCGCATCCTGCTCGATCGCACCCGATTCACGAAGGTCGGACAGCTGGGGCATCTTGTTACCGTCTTTACGTTTCTCCACGTCGCGGAGAGCTGGGACAGTGCCAGTACCGGCACGTGGAGCTCTTTGCGAGGCCTTTCAGGTCGCGGGAGATCTTGGAGATCTCCTGCTCGCGGTTGGTATTGCGGCCGTCGTTCGGGCCAGACATCAGCTGAAGGTAGTCAATGATGATGATGCCTACGCCGTGGTTGTGTACCAAACGGCGGCATTTGGCGCGAAGCTCGAAGATGTTGAGACCGGGGTATCGTCGATGAAGATGGGCGCTTTTGCGAGGCGCTCGATACCGTGGGTCATTAGTTTGCGCATCTCGTGCTCTTCCAGTTTACCACGGGTGATCTTCTCCAGGCGGATCTCCGACTCGGCGGACAGGATACGTTGTACGATCTGCCCGCTGGACATTTCAAGGCTGAACACCGCTGCGCCTTTCGCGAACTTCGGGTGAAGGGCGGCGTTACGGGCCAGGTTAAGCGCGAAGGCGGTCTTACCTACCGCAGGACGGGCAGCCAGGATGATAAGGTCGGAAGGTTGCCAGCCGTAGGTAATTTTATCGAGCGAGGGGAAGCCGGAGGGAACCCCGGTGATCTCGTCGCCCTTATTGCGAAGGTCCTCGATACGCTTGATGGTATTCACGAGGATCCTGTCGATGGAATCGTAGTTTTTGCGAAGGTGGTTGTTGGTAACTTCGAAGAGTTTGGACTCGGCGGCGTCGAGCAGGTCGAATACGTCGGCCGTATCTTCGTACGCTTCGGAGATGATCTCTCCGGAGATGCGGATGAGCTCGCGCTGGATGAACTTTTGAGAACGATACGGGCGTGTGCCTCGATGTTGGCGGTAGAAACTACCATGTTGGTGAGCCGGGAAACGAAGAAGGGGCCGCCGACTGCTTCGAGGTCGCCGCTGGATTTGAGCTCCTCTACGACTGTGAGGATATCCACCGGCATGGATTTGCCTGCAAGCCGTTGCATGGCGGAGAAGAGCTTCTGGTGGGCGTCCACGTAGAAGCATTCGGCTTTGAGTATCTCAATAACGGTATCGAAGGCTCCTTTTTCCAGCATCAGTGCGCCCAGCACGGCTTCTTCCAGCTCCTTAGCCTGAGGGGGCACTTTCCCGTACACCATCGTCGACAGGTCCACGCCGGGCTTACGGCGTGCCTTAAAGTCTTTCTTCGCTAGATCCATTATATGTGCAATACGTTATGAAGGTTAAAAAAATGGTTACTGAACGGTCCGGGACATAGCTTTTCTACAATTCCCGCATGTTTCCATTCACCCATCTTTAACAAATTGTAAAATCTTTATTTGGCCGGAAAAACTAAGGTAACGGACTTTATCCATTAACCCTGCCGCACGGCGGAACTATATTTATTAGACACAATTCCACCCCTCTACGCACACCTTTCCGGGGTTATCCACCGTTTTGCACCATCTTATCCACAAAATCAGCAAACAACACACGGCAAATGTCCGATTATTCACAATAATTGTGCGTAAAGATTTTTCCACATTTGCTTGCGCAAAATTCCAGCTATCCGTACGGGAGATTTGTTAACTTTACGCGGCGCGGGAGCGCGTGCTTTTACGGCATAAATGCCCGGCAAATCATTGATTCATAAGACATTAAATCTACCCGGCGCAGTCCGGGCACTATAATACAAGGAGCATCCAATGACAATTTCGTACAACTGGTTATGTGATTATTTGCCGGTAAAACCCGCACCGGAGGAACTTTCTGTGATACTGACCGCCGTCGGCCTCGAAGTGGAAAGCCTCGAGCGCTTTGAAAGCGTGAAAGGCAGCCTTGCCGGACTGGTAATCGGAGAAGTATTGACCGTAGAAAAACACCCCAACGCCGACAAGCTCCGCCTCACCACCGTGAATACCGGCAACGGAGAGCCCCTCGCTATCGTTTGCGGCGCGCCTAACGTTGCCGTTGGACAAAAAGTAGTGGTTGCCCCGTAGGCACTACCATCTACCCAGCCTCCGGCGAGCCCCTCACCATGAAGAAAGCCAAAATCCGCGGAGAAGACAGCTTCGGTATGATCTGCGCGGAAGATGAAATAGGCCTTGGCGCCAGCCACGATGGCATCCTCGTACTCGATGCCGCCCTCGTTCCCGGCACCCCGGCCGCTGAGGTATTTAACCCTTACCACGACTGGGTATACGAAATCGGCCTCACCCCAACCACATGGACGCTATGAGCCATATGGGCGTGGCCCGCGACGTGTGCGCGTACCTGAACAACCGGGAAAACACCCAGGTTTACAGCGTTCGTAAGCCCGGCATCCATGCCGCGGCCAAAGCAGAAAAAGCGCTTCCCATTGCCGTGGAAGTTAAAAATACCGATGCCTGTCCCCGCTACTGCGGCCAAAGCATCACCGGCGTTAAAGTAGGCCCTTCACCCGCCTGGATGCAGCACCGCCTCCTCGCCATCGGTGTACGACCCATTAACAATATCGTGGACATCACCAACTACGTGCTCCACGAAACCGGCCAGCCCTCCACGCCTTCGACGCCGCTCAGATCAAAGGCGGCAAAGTAATCGTGGAAAACCTGCCCGCCGGCACCGTATTCGTTTCCCTCGACGGCAAAGAACGTAAGCTCGATGCCGGCGATCTCATGATCTGCGACGGGGAAGACAACGGCATGTGCATAGCCGGGGTGTTCGGCGGACTCAATTCCGGCGTCAAAGAAGAAACTTCCGAGATCTTCCTCGAAAGCGCTTACTTCAACGCCACCAGTATCCGTAAGACCTCCATGCGCCATGGCCTCCGTACAGACGCGGCCGTGCGTTTCGAGAAAGGACTGGACATCTCCCTCGCCCCCTTCGCGCTGGAAAGGGCCGTTGCCCTCATCAGCGAACTGGCGCACGGAGCGCCGGCTTCGGAAGTGACCGACGTTTACCCTCGCCGAAACAGCCCTGGCAGATCGACGTAACATATGATTATATACGTACCCTGAGCGGCCATCAATACCCCGATGCGCAGGTGAAGAACATCCTCTGCAGCCTCGGTTTCACGATCCATGAAGAAAAAGACGGCTGCCTCCGCGTGGCGGCGCCGCTGCACAAGCCCGATATCACCATTCCGGCCGATATTGTGGAAGAGATCATGCGCATCGACGGGTTGGACAATATCCCCATCCCCGCACTGGTGAGCATGGCTCCCTCCGTTCAGGCACAGCCCGATAAGGCGCGTGAAGGAAAGGATCGCGGATTACCTGGCAGGGAACGGATTCTCGGAGATCTTCACCAACTCCATCACCAACAGCCAATATTACAACCACCTCGACGCGGACACGCTGGTGAAAATGCTCAACAGCCTAAGCGCCGACCTCAACGTGCTGCGCCCCTCCATGCTGGAAACCGGCCTGGAGCGCATCGCATATAACCTCAACCGACGTAATGACGACCTGCTGTTCTTCGAGTTCGGCAAAACGTATCGCCAGGAAGCGGTGGGGCAGTATACCGAAAAAGCCCATCTCAGCCTCTACCTGACCGGCCGCAAGCTTCCGGAGAACTGGATGCATAAAGAACAGCCGGTGGATTTCTACGACCTGAAAGGCTACGTAGGTAACATCCTGCAGCTGCTCGGCTTACAGGCGCCGCAGATGGCAGTAGCCCCGGTACATGGCCTTCAGCCCGCTTTCGAGATCACCTCCGGCGGTAAAACGATCGCCGTTGCAGGCAGCGTGACGCCCGCGCAGCTGAAAGCGTTCGACATCAAGCAGCCCGTTTGGTATGCAGACTTCAACTGGGATGTGATCCTGGCCTTGCTTCCTACCAAAGACGCCTTCTACGAAGAGATCCCGAAGTTCCCGGCCGTACGCCGCGACCTGGCGCTGGTGCTCGACAAAAACGTGCCTTTCGCCGCCGTGGAAACCGCTGCAAGGTCCGTGAAAACGAACCTGTTGCAACAAATCAACCTGTTCGACGTTTTTGAAAGTGAAAACTGGGAGCCGGCAAAAGTCTTACGCCGTAAGCTTCACCTTCCTGGACAAACAGAAAACGCTGACCGACCAGGAAACGGACGCCCTGGTCAACAAACTCGTAAAAGCTTTCGAAACCCAGTTACAGGCGGAGATCCGCAAATAAAGCATGGAGATCGAACAGTACATACAAAGCATTGAGGACAAGCTGCAACAGCTGTTCCGTAAACTGCAACAGGCGCAGACGGATAACGTTTTGCTCCGGAGAGCAGTTGAAAGCACAGCAGGAAGAGCTGTTGCAGCAGCAGTCCACCATCGAATCGCTGGACGAGAAGCTTAAGCTGTCCAAGATCGCGACCGCCACCCAGGGCAACGGCCTCTCGGAAGATGAGGACGCCTTCCGCCGGGAGGTCCGCGGGAAGATCAACGATTACATCCGCGAGATCGACCGCTGCATCGCATTACTTAATTCATAATCGCATCGCTGTGGCGCCCGCCCTGCCGGAGCGCCACATACCCTACGCCGACAATCACCTCCTCCAGCAGGGGGTGTTTTAGGTTTAGGACGTAGGTCCATTCCCGGTTCATCCGGATGGAAGGGAATGCCAGCACCAGCTTGTCGGCCACCCCGAGGTGCGCGGAGCCGAAATCCTGCGATACATTCATGATCGGGAAGGCCGTCCACAGAGCGGGCAGCTCCTCTTCGGTGAAATACCGGATGCTGTCGTCCGGCACATCCAACGGAACGATGTAATAATGATCGGGCATACCGGGCGGATCGGCGAGCATATCTATTTCCACCACGCACATGGCCGGATGGTCTACCAGGTAGCAACACGGCATATCGTCCCTGTTCCACCTGGAGGAGAGGGCGTTGGAACGCAATAGTTTCCTGGAGCCGGGAGTCCGGCTCAATGTAAACAGGCGCATAAACGATTGAATTTTAAAGCATAAAATGATCCAGCCGGAGTAATTCCAGCTTTACGGCCTCTGTTCCGGCCAGCGATTCCATCAGATGCAGGGGCACGAGCCCTCCCAGGGTGCGCCGGGGAGCGCGCAGCCAGGTATGGAACGCCTCCCTGTCGCGGAATATATTGTAACCAAGGCTAAAGACCTCTGCAATGGCGATCAGGCGCTCGCTGATTCCCCTGTTCAGGAGGTCCCGCCCTTTCTTTAAGTGCAGCGCCCTGTTAGTGACGGCCAGCATCGCGCTGAGCGTATCATAATCGAGATCGAATATCTCTTTGAGCCGGGTCAGCTGTTCTTTTGTGATCCCGCTCCTGCCCAGTGCGATCTTCCGGGTAAAAAGCACGGACCGCAACTCCACCACATCTTCATACGTCATCAGTGCCAACTCCTCTTTTTCAGCTCCAACCGGCTTTTCCGCTTTCCGCGGACGGCCGCGCCCGCGCTTTCCTTGTGTATTGTCCATACGAAGATAAATCAAAAATGTTGACAAATCACTTTACACTCCGAATAAATTCACCGAATATTAAATATTGATAATGAGCGAATCATATTGATTTTTACTTTATCACGATGCGAAATATTTGTATATCGGAAATGTATATTTTCATTGATAGTAAGGAATCGCATCAGACGAAAAATTTATTTGCCTTGATTACGGGATATTTTGAAAGGGAAAATCTCATAAAGGCATGCCGTCTCCTGCTTTTGCTATTTTTGCCGAAACACCGAAGCATGGAACCGCAACTGATACCTGTCAACATAGTGGTAGCCGACCGCACCTATCGTATTAAGATCCGTAAAGATGAAGAGGAAGATGTGAGAAGGGTGATGAAGGAAGTGAACGAAAAGATCGTGGAATTCAAGGCGGCCTACGCCGGGAAAGACATCCAGGACTATATTGCCATGGCGCTGATCATGTACGCCACACACCCGGCCACTATAGGAGGCAAGGCGCAGGCTAATGTGACCCCGTTCTTACGGGAAAAACTCCAACATCTTGACAATCTGCTGGATGAGCAGCTGAAATGATTTCCGCCACCATGGCGGCGACGCGCAATTTATTCATTATCACGCCCCATGATGCTTTCCTGACAATTTTTACTTATTTTCGCGAGTCAGGTGGGGCCGTTTGGAAAAAACGGCCTTTAACCGTATTTTAATATGCCTAAACAATACTTTTATTAAACAAAACAGAATATGGAATCCATAATGGTGATAGTAGCCGGCGTTGTCGCCCTGGCTATTGGAATAATACTAGGAAAACTGATTTTCGCAAAAAAAAATACCCAGATAAAGATCCAGGAAGCAGAAGAAAAGCCAATCGCATCATAGAAGAAGGGAAACTGACCGCCGAAAATATCAAGAAAGATAAATTACTGGAAGCCAAGGAGAAATACCTGCAGATGAAGTCCGAACATGAGAAAGAGACCATGCAGCGCAACCAGAAGCTTTCCGAGTCGGAGAACCGCATCAAGCAGAAAGAGCAGAGCCTGAACCAGAAGAACGAGCAGATGCAGAAGCAGGTGACAGAGAATGAAGCGATCAAGGAAAACCTCGCCCGCCAGATCGAACTGGTAAATATCAAACGTTCCGAACTCGAAAAACACCAGGAAGAGCATATCCGCCGCCTCGAGAAAGTAGCCGGCCTTACCGCAGAAGAAGCCCGCAACCAGCTGGTAGAATCCCTCAAAGAAGAAGCCCGCACCCAGGCACTGAGCCACATCCAGGAGATTATCGAAGACGCTAAGTCCAAAGCCAACAAAGAAGCCAAGAAAATCATCATACAATCCATCCAGCGTACCGCCGCGGAACAAACCATCGAGAACGCCATCACCGTGTTCAACCTGGAAAGCGACGAGATCAAAGGACAGATCATCGGCCGTGAAGGTCGTAACATCCGCGCCATCGAAGCTGCGACCGGTGTAGACCTGATCGTGGACGATACCCCGGAGGCCATCGTTCTCTCCTCGTTCGACCCGCTCCGCCGCGAGATCGCCCGCCTCTCCCTCCAGCGCCTTGTGCAGGATGGCCGTATCCACCCCGCCCGTATCGAGGAAGTGGTGGAAAAGACCAAACGCCAGCTGGAAGAGCAGGTGATGGAAATCGGAGAACGTACCGTTATCGAACTGGGCATCCACGGCCTCCACAAAGAGCTCGTGCGCATGGTAGGTAAAATGCGCTTCCGCTCTTCTTACGGCCAGAACCTCCTCATGCACTCCAAAGAGACCGCTAACCTCTGCGCCGTGATGGCCGCTGAGCTGGGCCTCAACCCCAAACTCGCCAAACGCGCCGGTCTCCTGCACGACATTGGTAAAGTACCCGACGAAGAATCCGAACTGAGCCACGCCCTCCTCGGCGCCAAGCTCGCTGAGAAATACGGCGAACATCCCGCGATCGTGAACGCTATCGGCGCTCACCACGACGAGATGGAAATGTCATACGTGATCTCCCCATCGTTCAGGCATGCGACGCCATCTCAGGCGCCCGTCCCGGCGCCCGCCGCGAGATCATGCAGAGCTACCTCCAGCGTATCAAAGACCTCGAGAACCTGGCGATGGCATACGACGGCGTTGAGAAAGCCTACGCCATCCAGGCGGGCCGTGAGCTGCGCGTAATCGTTGAAAGCGAAAAAGTGACCGACAACGATGCAGACCGCCTCAGCTTCGAGATCGCCAACAAAATACAGAACGATATGCAGTACCCCGGTCAGATCAAGGTGACCGTGATCCGCGAGCGCCGCGCCGTAAACGTAGCCCGCTAAAAACTGTTCAGATAGTTGCGAAAAGCCGCCTTACCGGGCGGCTTTTTTATTTTCAAGAAATACATATTTATGCGATAGTCCTGAACGTGGTTTAATTCTATATTGCGTATAGCATTCATGGAAACCTCGTGCAACCAGTTCCATAAAAACCAGAATGATTAACCAAATCCCAGATTTGACACACATGAGATACCCCGCAAGTGTTGCAGAATTTGTTAACTGATCCGCTCCGATTCCGCCGGCAATTATACCGGTGATGGTTGTATCTCCTTTCGTTTCATCATCATCAAAGCGCGCGATTATGAACACTGCATAACGCCCTGACCTGTTGTTCATGCCCGCGTCCGGCAAACTGATGCTTTTCCTGAAGTTCATGCTTTTTCCGGGTGGTCACACTGCGCCCTATATGCGCCGACACAGAACCTGCGTGATGCATCAGGTGGAGAATAACGCTTTATGCTAAAACTTTCAACATGAAAAGAACCTTCCTTTTCCTGGGGCTCTGTATTGCCTGCAGCGCTTGTTGCGGACTCATTGATGCGCGATGCAGTGTAGTAAACGGTGTTGCAACCTACGCCCCCCGGATTGCCGCGCCCTTGAAATGTTATGAGATATTCAATTCCATCACCCAAAAACAATAACTATGAAGCGTTCTATGCTTTTCCTGGGGCTGTGTATAGCCCTCGGTCTTGCATCTCCTCTTCCATTAAGGCAAGCGGGAAGAGATTCATTAAGGTTTGCTGTGACCAGCATTTAGGCGAGTGTCAAAAGATCGGCAACACTGTTGTCAGATACGGCCCCGCTGTTTATCACGGAGAACCCTGCCCCTGATTTAAAACATTTTTTCACCCCAAAACCCAAATCCATGAAACGTTCACTCGTTTTCCTCGGGCTCTGCCTGATGGTGGCCGCAGGCCTTACCACTGCCAAACAGGCAAAAAGCTCTGCAAAAGCCCCCGTAGCCACGATTTGCTGCGGCTTTGACGGTACCCCTATTGCGGCTATGCTCCGGACGGTACGCGTATCAAAGGCCCACGCGTTACGAGGCTTTCTGATTGCGTAGAGCTTTGATTGTTGCCGTCGCAGCCAATGGCGCTTTGCACGAGCGTCGCATGAATGCTCCGGCTGCTGCCGGTAAACACTCATCAGGGCCAGCGCAATAGCGCTGGCCCAATTATCCATTCGCTTTATGAAAAAATAATCACAGGAACCCTCTTCCTTTGCGTAATTGTAACCGGACTATTCATCGCGCTCATTTCGAAATCCGACAGACCGAAAACCTACACCAGGATCCCGCGGCAATACACGGGTATCACCGCTATCCCCGTCGATACACTTTTAACACCCGGAAGAATTAGTATCATTTCGATGTATGACAGCCTGATATACTTCCTTGACCAGCAAGCCGGCGTGGTGTATAGAACAGGTCTTGACTACAATATACCCGACACTGTCTGCGTTGCCCGCTCTTATCTGACCGATATGCCGGCTACACTGCATGTTGACGCAACCGGCATCTACTGCTTTGTCCCCAACCAACGTAAGATCTTTCGCTTCCGTCACGAAGGCGGAGACCCAGACTCTATGTCTTCCAGGAACATGACCTTCTCCAGGAGCGTCCGGTTGACCGATAGCTCCTGCTTCATACATTATTATGACACCATAAACAACAAAGCACAATTCTGCCTCGCAGATTTCAGGAATGGTGGAGAAATCATTTCCACGCTTTATGAATTCCCCATTTCAAAGACGGAGGTCTTGCCAGCGACGGACAAATACTTACTGTTGAAGGCGGTCCTCCCTTTATTTACTTCAATACCATAACAGCGATATTCATATTTGGCAGGGGGATAAATTTCGCACCTTCCAGACTATCGACCAGACGCCGGCTGAAAACACCATTATTTATACGGACGGCACCTACAACCTTTCCAGCAAGACGCAGTTCATTAACCTGGACGCCACGACAGACGGGCGATACCTTTATGTCCTATCCAACGCCATCTCTAATAATCAGCCCACCCTTACGCCTGAGGTGGACATTTACCGGATAGTGGACGGCAAGTACGCTGGCAGTTTAAAACTTCCTGCACTCGGCAAAAATGGAATCAGGCAACTCGCTGCCAGCAACGGAATGCTGTATACTGCCCACACTCACAACATCATTGCCTATAAACTTAACCTTCCATGAAAAACGTTATCCTTCAAATCATTTGCCTGCTCCTCTGCATCCTGTTCTTCTATGCTGCGTCCATGAAAGCACTGGAATTCAATCTGTTCATGACAGATATTGCTAAATCGCCGCTGCTGGCTAATATCCCTCCGGAATTAACGGGATTTGCAACGATCATCCTGGAGGTTATTGCGGCGGTCCTGGTCGCCCTGCCGGGCACCCGGAAGGCAGGACTATTCCTGTCCACTTTCCTTATGCTCTGCTTTTCCGCCTACATGAGCATTTTATACTTCTTCTACACCAACATCCCCTGCTCCTGCGGCGGCATCCTGGCCAGATGGGCTATCCCGCTCATATCGTCTTCAACATCGCTTTTACCCTCCTGGCATTTACGGGTTTACTTTTGCAACATTTTTCGCTATCTTACCCGTCCACAAAAACTACAGGAGCATGAAAACAAAACTGATGACGCTGGCAGCCATCGCCCTCCTCTCCGTTGGAACGGCTTTCGGACAAAAAGCCCAGAAACTCTTCAACGGCAAGAACCTCGATGGCTGGAAGATCCATGGAACTGAAAAATGGTATGTAGATAATGGCGAACTGGTATGTGAAAGCGGTCCGGATAAGGCATATGGCTACCTCGCTACCGATAAATCTTTCAAGGATTTCGAACTGACCGTTCAGTTCAAACAGGAAGCGAACGGCAACAGCGGCGTATTCTTCCACTCCTCCATAGAAGGCACCAAGATTGCTGGCTGGCAGGCTGAAGTAGCTCCTCCTGGCAACAACAGCGGCGGCATCTATGAATCTTACGGCCGCGGATGGCTCATTAAGCCGGAAGCTGAAAAAGATAAAGCGCTGAAAATGGGCGAATGGAACACGATGAAGATCGTAGTGAAAGGCGACCAGGTGACCACCTGGCTGAATGGCGTGGAAATGATCACCCTGAGCGACGCGAAGATCGGCGCCAAGACCGGCCAGATCGCGCTGCAGATCCACGACGGCGGCGGCATCAAGGTTCGCTGGAAGAACATTAAAGTGAAAGAACTGAAAAGCTAGTCTTTCCTTTACCCGAAAATAAAAGCGGCCGCTCCTATCCGGGGCGGCCGTTTTGTTTATAATAAGCTCTACAGTGTTATTCACAGTGTTATTCTCCCAGCCACTTCCGGAAGTCCGGGGCGGAGGCGGCTTACGATCACATCTTCTTCCAGGGCGGGCTTCACCTGCACTTTCAGCTTGCCGTTGAACCAGGCCTGAACTTTCAGGATGCTCCTGTAATGCACGATGCATTGCCGGTTGAGCCGAAAAAGTCGTGGGGATCCAGTTCATTGGCGATATCATCGAGGCTCTTATCGATGAAATGGTCTGTATTCTGATGGGTGCGGATGCAGGCCATCCGGTCGCGGATATAGAAAAACGCGATGTCCTGGATAGCGACGGAAATGAGCCGGGTGCCGCTGCGCACGAGGTAGCGCTGAACGGTTTGCGTATTCCGCAGGGTCGACAGCAACTTGTCGACATGGCTGTTAAACTGCAGGATCTCCACATCGGGGTCAATGGTGGCGATCATTTCTCTCAGCTTTTGCGCTGCGATAGCTTCGGTTTCATTGATAAGTATCTTCATGATGGGAACTTTAAAAAAGCATGGATTGTTCCCAAATGTAGCAAGTGATGACTGAGGGGTTGAATAAATCGATGAAGTGCATGAAATGCCGATGAAACGATCATAGGGCCGATGAAAATCGCAGTACCTCCCTTAACGAGGGTATTTCTTCAATATATCCTCGATCCGCTCATCCGGCACCAGCTCGGTGGTCTCAATCAGGCGGATGCGGCGAAAATCGGGATGGAGGGTGTGGAGCACATAATTGGAAGACTCCGGCAGCACGGCAGAAGGGACCTTCAGCACGGGCGACTGCAGTTCATCGTACCATTTGTTGCCCAGGGGCTGGCAGTAGCTATAATCCTTGAAATCGCGCCATTTGGCGTGGAGACTGGCGGGGTCGATGACCGAAACGGCCAGATCATCGGGCACTTCGATGATCATGATCTTGAAGTCCTGGTTAAAGCCTACGCCCTGACGGCGGATCATATTCTCCAGGAAGGCCAGTGAGATTGACTCGGCGCAATAAATGACCTTCCGGCCAGCGCCGTTCCAGCGACCTTTAGTGCCGGAGGCATACAGGTCCTGGCTGTATTGTTTATGGGTAATGCGGAATACCAGCATGCAAAATAGGGGAAGCGGTCTGTGTTAAACCGGGTAACCTTCGGCGAGCTTGTCCAGCTCTTCAGAAATGATGTCTACGCCGCCGGGAGTAACCAGCCAGTCCATTGGCGTCTCGCGGGCGCCCCAGAAAGGTTTCTTTAACCAGTAACTGAATTCGTCTACGGTACCGAAGGTCGATTCTCCTTTTTCGTAAAGGGCGATCAGCTTGAGGAGGTGCTCACTGTAAATGGGCTCAAGGACCTTTTGCTGTTCCTTGTAATTGCTAATGGTACGGGCGGAAAGGTTGATGATGCCCGCCAGTTCTTTCTCCGGCATTTTAATGGTCTCTGCAAAGTCGTAAAACACTTTGGTTTTCACGCCTTTGTGTGCAGATGTGACCAGCCTGTAGAGGTTCCCCAGCTCCAGGCCCATAAACCGGTGCAGTACGGAGTACTTTTCCTTTGTAGTGCTATGGCAGGCATATCATTCAATTTATTCCACTACAAAGGTAGGAATATTTTCAATTTTCAAACAGAATATTTTCAACACTGAATTAGCTGGGGATCAATACTTCCGTTCATCTCCTTCCTCATTCTCGTCTTCATCCTCTTCATCATTCAGCCTGTCGTCAGCGTCTTCGAACTCTTGTTCTTCGTCGTCCGACTTTTCGGCGTCGTTGCCGTCATAAGGATCATCTTCGTAGGGGACGGTGCCGGCTTCCTTAACTCCATCTTCGTCGTCGCCGTCTTCATCGTCTTCGTCATCATCATCTTCTTCCTCATCATCGTCATCATCATCATCATCGTCATCGTCATCGTCCTCCTCTTCATCTTCTTCCTCTTCATCTTTATCATCGCCCAACATGGCTTCGATTTCGCCGTCTTCATCGAGTTCATCTTCGGTATCTTCGCCGCTGTCGGCCAATTCGGGATCACCGCCGGCGCTGTTGCCGGAGGCGTGGGGATCGTCTTCCTCCTCTCCTTCGTCGTCTCCGCCGTTGCCGCCATCGCCAGCGGAGGCTTCGGGGCCTGATGTTCTTCCGTGGGCTCATCTTCCATGACGATGGTCGTGGTTTCGGTGAGCTCTCCTGATTCAGTGACAACGAGGTGGCCGTCGGGGAGTACTTCTTCATCTACTTCCAGCGTCTCCACTGCTTCCAGCGTAAGCTGGGTGGGCGGCACGAAGTCTTCTTCGAATACTTCCTTCAGTTTGGGCAGATCCGCGGGCGAATTAAGCCCGAAATAGTCCATAAACGCCTTGGAGGTGGAGTACAGGAGCGGCTTGCCGGGCAGTTCTTCTGAGCGGCCGGAGATCACGATCAGTTCTTTTTCCAGGAGTTTGGTGATGGAATAGTCGGTGCTGACGCCCCTGATATGTTCGATTTCCCCTTTGGAGATGGGTTGTTTGTAAGCGATGATGGCAAGTGTTTCCAGGGCTGCGGTAGACAGCCGTTTGAGGAATTTCTCGCCATTGATCTGCGCCACGGTCTGGTAGTAGTCCTTTTTGGTGAGGAACTGGTACCCGCCTCCGCTTTCGCGGACGCTGAAGGCGTAGAACTCGGAGCTGTATTTTTCCTGGATGGCCTCAATGGCAGCTGCAACCTGTTCAGCAGTGGCGCGGTCTTCGAGGAAGGCCAGCGCGTTGTTGAGCAACTCCAGTATGTCGGCGGCAGGCAGGGGCCGGTCGGCGGCAAAGATCAGGGCTTCAACATGCGGGATGAGCTGTGAGATTTCCATGGGAAATGCGGTTTAGGTCAAATAAAAATGTCAAAGGCCGAAAATAAGACCTTTGACATTCTTTATAAAATATAAAAAGTTGCTGTGGATGAATTGTTGAAAACATTACCCCACAAGCGCTGCAGCGCCAGACACGATCTCGGTGAGCTCGGTCGTAATAGCGGCCTGACGGGCGCGGTTGTATTCGATTTTCAGGTTACGGAGCAGCTCGCCAGCGTTCTCCGTCGCTTTATCCATGGCGGTCATACGGGCGCCGTGCTCTGAAGCGTGGGCGTCGAGGACGGCTTTGAAGAACTGGGTGTTGAGGATCTTGGGCATCAGCTCGGACACGAGTACGTCTTTCTCCGGTTCGAAGATAAAGTCGGCCTTCATGCCTTTGTCTGCGCCTTCGTTTTCCACTTTGGCGATGGGGAGGAACTGTTCCAGCTTATAGCGTTGGGTGGCGGCGTTCTTGAACTCGCTGTACACGATGTCCACGGCGTCGTACTCACCTTTCACGAAACCTTCCAGGGCTACGGCTGCGGCAGCTTTCACGTTATCGAAAGTGAGGCGGCTGAAGAGGTTCCAGTAGCTTTCGTTTACTTTATAGCCATTCTTGGTGAAATGTTCCCAGGCTTTTTGCCGATGGGGAGCACTTCTACGTGGCCTTTAGCGAACTGGGCGGCGTACTTTTCGCGGATGGTCTGCTTGGCCAGCTTGATAATGTTGGAGTTATACGCACCGCAAAGCCCGCGGTCGGAAGTGATCACCACGATCAGGACTTTTTCCACCTGGCGGCTGGCAGCGAGTGCCATGTCGATGTCTCCCTCGGTGTTGCTGACGATATTCTGCAGCATTTCCTGCAGTTTCTCGGCGTAGGGGCGCATCTGAACGATGGCGTCCTGCGCACGGCGCAGCTTGGCAGCGCTCACCATTTTCATGGCTTTGGTGATCTGCTGGGTAGACTGGATGGATTTAATACGGTTGCGAACTTCTTTAAGCTGTCCAGACATATATTATAAAATATTTATCAAAAGGGCATCCGCCCCTTATTTTGGGCGCAAAGGTAAGTAAAGGAGGTATAATTCGGAAATCCCCACCCGATATTTCTCCTGATTCTGGTCAGGTTTCGCGTCAGAGGGTAATCTTTGTACCCAGCACCTTCAGGAAAGCCGCCATCCACTGGGGATGGGCAGGCCATGCCGGCGCTGTAACCAGGTTCCCGTCGGTTACCGCTTCATACACATTTACCGATTCATAAGTACCGCCCGCCATGGTTACCTCTGGTTCCACTGCCGGGTAAGCCGTGAGCCGTTTGCCGCGCACTACATCTGCCGCCGTAAGTATCTGGATACCATGGCATACCGCTGCAATGGGCTTTCCCTCCTGCGCAAAATGCTTCACCATGTCGAGCACCTTTTTATTCAACCGCAGGTATTCCGGCGCGCGCCCTCCGGCTATTACAATAGCATCGTAGTCAGCAGGGTTCACATCCGCAAAGAAGCATTCAGCACGAAATAATGCCCCGGCTTCTCGCTATACGTCTGCTGCCCCTCAAAGTCATGGATCGCCGTTATCACCTTCTCCCCTGCCTTTTGTCCGGGCATACCGCATGCACATCATGCCCCACCATCTGGAGCATCTGGAACGGCACCATCGTTTCGTAATCTTCTGCATAGTCCCCGTCAGGAACACGATCTTCTTACTTGCCATGTCTTAAAATTTTAGATGGTTATAAAGATAAGATATTATATTGTCCCCGGAATCCATGCCCCTGTCCCGGCCTATGCCATAGGAGAATCTTTTGCAAACGATTGCAATTATGAGGCATATTGGCTATCTTGGTTGCTCCGCGAGTAGTTATAACACCTCGGGAAGCGATGCTTCGGGCAGCAGGCGCGATAAATTGGTCAACTTTCAACACGGAAAAGCGGGAGCGCGAACAGCCCGGATTGCTGCTTTACGCTTTACTGATACAAAACTCAATCGATGAAGAAGCACCTCCTCCTGGGTTGCGGGGTCCTGCTGATGTCTGTTTCCTATGCGCAGACGGCCAAATGGCAGAACCTGTTCAACGGCAAAGACCTGAAAGGCTGGAAACAGCTCAACGGTAAAGCCATTTATGAAGCGAAAAACGGCGAGATCGTCGGCACCACGGTGCTGAGCGAACCTAATTCCTTCCTGGCCACCGAAAAGGACTATGGCGATTTTATCTTTGAAGTGGAGTACAAACTGGAAAAGGATTTCAATTCGGGCATCCAGTTCCGCTCCCAGAGCAAGTCTGATTACCAGAACGGCCGCGTGTTCGGCTACCAGATGGAAGTAGACCCCTCCCCGCAGATGGAGCGGCGGCGTCTACGAAGAAGGCCGCCGCGGATGGCTCTATCCGCTCGACCTGAATCCGAAGGCGCAGACCGCCTATAAAGCGGGCGACTGGAATAAATATCGAATTGAGTGTCGTGGCAGCGAAATCCGTACCTTTATAAACGGAGTATCTGCCGCGCACGTAATAGACAGTGAACTACCTTCCGGATTTATCGCCCTGCAGGTCCACGGGATCGGCAAGAAGGAAGAAGACGCAGGCAAGAAGATCCGCTGGCGCAATATCCGTATCATGGAGAACCCCGCGGCTTCACAGTTCACTAAATATGACGACGTTTATGTGGTGAACAACATTCCCAACAACATTTCCGAACAGGAAAAACAACAGGGCATCCGCCTGTTGTGGGACGGGTCTACCACCAAAGGATGGCGCGGCGCCTATAAAACCTCCTTCCCCGCAAAAGGCTGGGAAATCAAAGACGGAACCCTGAGCGTACAACCCTCAGATGGAGGCGAATCCACCAACGGTGGCGATATCGTAACTGAAGAAGAATTCGCGGCCTTCGACCTGGAGTTTGATTTCAAACTTACGCCGGGAGCCAACAGTGGCGTAAAGTATTTCGTGACCGAGTCAGAAGGCAATAAAGGCTCCGCCATTGGCCTGGAATTCCAGTGCTGGACGACGAACAACATCCGGACGCCAAACTGGGCGCTGCCGGCAACCGCAAGTTGGGATCTTTGTACGACCTAATCCCGTCCTACAAATTCACCAACTCGCACCGCAAAATCGGAGAATGGAACCACGGCCGCGTAGTGGTCTATCCCGACAACCGCGTAGAACACTGGCTGAACGGTCATAAAGTAGTGGCCTACACCCGTGGCGATAATATCTACAAAGCCCTCGTGGCGCGTAGCAAGTACGAGAAATTTCCGAACTTCGGACTCGCAGAGAAAGGCCGCATCCTGATTCAGGATCATGGTAATTACGTGAGCTTCAGAAGTATCAAAATAAAGAGTTTGAAGTAGTCAGCGACTATTTCATTGTTCACTGTTTTCAAACCGACATCCCTGATTCTTCGGGATGTCTTTTTTGTACCTACCCCAAATAAAAAAGCCGGTCATGAACCGGCTTTAATACTATCTTTTACCCTATATGCTCCAGAATTATATCCCGCACATCCGTAGCCAGGACCGATGTTGGAACGGGCCGGGATGTCAGCAGCACCGCATGGTCTTTCGGGTCTTCCGCCAGCCTTCCGTGTGAGCCTCTGATTAACGTTGCGTCCAGGGGATGACGTTCATGAGGTATCGGAATCCCAGCTTTTCTTTAACACTTTACCGATCACTTTCAGCTTAACCAGGGATCGGCGGGATTGAGGAACATTTCAACCGGATCGTATCCCGGCTTGCGATGAATGTCTACCAGCCGCGCGAAGTCAGGCGCTTTGGCATCGTCCAGCCAATAATAGTACGTGAACCAGCTGTCTTTATCCGCTACCAGCACCAGGTCGCCGCAGCGCTCATGATGCAGGTTCTGCTCACGTATCCCTTCCCGGTCGAGCACCATTTCCACTCCCGGTAGCTTTTCTACCAGGTCGCGGACCTGACGGGCCACGCTGCGGTCGTTTAGGTAGATGTGAGCGATCTGGTGATCGGCCACCGCAAACGCTTTGGATGCGCCCGCATCCAGCAGTTCCAGCCCTCGCTCCACGCGTACGTTAATAAGCCCGTGCTCACGCAAAAGGCGGTTTATATGCACCGGACGGCTCACATTGGTAATGCCGTATTCGGAAAGGATGATGATCTCCGCGTTTTGTTGTTCGTAATATTCCACCAGCTGCCTGATCACACCATCGATGGCCAGCAGCTCCGGTCCGATCTTAGCATAATCGTGCCCGAATTTCTGCAGGCAATAATCCAGATGCGGAAGGTAGATGAGGGTGAGATCGGGATGATGCCAGCGATCGGTAAGGATAGAGGCGTCAGCGATCCATTGGGAAGATTTAATATTTGCACCCGGCCCCCAGAACTGGAAAAGCGGAAAGTGCCCAACTCCTGTTGCAAGCGATCCCTCAGGTCAGACGGATGCGCGTAGCAATCGGGCATTTTGCGGCCATCGGAAAGGTATTGCGGGCGTGGCGTTACAGAGAAATCCGCGCTGGAATACATATTGTACCACCAGAACATCTTCGAGCAGGTAAAACCAGGATACTTCCGCCTGGCGGCCTCCCAAACCTTCTCTCCGTGAACGAGTTTATTGGATTGTTTCCAGAATTTGATTTCGCTGTCTGTCCGGTCATACCAGCCGTTGCCGACAATGCCTGTTTCGGCAGGCCAGAGGCCGGTCAGGTAGGTCGACTGCACAGTCGTGGTGACGGCGGGCAGCATGGGCCGGATGGACGACTGGTGGTTTTTCTTTGACCAGGCGCTCAGGAAGGGCGTGTGCTCCCCGATAAGGGCGCCCGACAATCCCACGATATCCAGCACTACGGTTTTCTCATATGTCTATAGCTTCTCTGATTGCGTATCAAATCTAAGTACCCGTCAGGAGATCTCCAACTGGCGCAGCACCCATTTCAGCTCCCGGGCGATGGAAGCGCCCATTTCCTGCTTCAGGCCGGCAGGCAATACCTCCCAGTGTAGGTTTCTACTTCGAGATGCGCGGTGAACGGTTTGTTTTGCTGGCGGGCGAGCACGCGAACGATGTCATCGCGTGTGGAGCTCAGCGCGCCGAATTCCCCGTGAATACCGGCACATGGAAGTGCGCGCGCCATTCAGCCACATCTTCCCTCCTGCTTCCGCCAGGGCTTCCGGCAGATCGGGATAGTGTATCTTTTGGCCTTCGTCCGTACGGGCAATGACCTGGTGCAGATACACCGCTTCGTTGAACTGCCGGAACGCGCCGATTACGCTTTCACGTTCTTTCTTTGGCAGCAAAGCTTTAAGAGCGGCGCTGATCTGAATCTTCCCCACCTTCAAGCCAAAAACTGCAAACGCTCCAGCACCACCTGCGGATCTTCGTACGACACGGCGAAGTGGCACACGTCGTAACAAAGCTGAACATGTTCCTTTATGGCAAGCGTCGCTTCTTCTTCCGTGAAGCCGAACTTCTCGGTAAACAGCATCACGCCGGATGGCAGCAGGTATTGAAAGTACCAGTCGAGGTACTCTTTTGAATTCTCCAGGAGCCCGTCGGGCTCGGGTTCTACGTCCAGGTGCAGCAAGGGGCCACCGTTCCTGCGGATCTGGATCAGTTGCTCCACAACGAGCAGCATATTGAAAGTAGCGCCTTCCGTAACGGATTTCTTTTCTTCTTCAAACGGTGCCAGAACTTATACGACAGCGGAGAAGTGGAGATACCGCCTTCCATCCCTTCCGGCAATAGAGCCGCCAGGATGCGGAACAGGCGGGACGTATAAGCCGCCCGCTCTGCGGTAGACCAGTCCGGCGTATGCACTTCATCCTTCACGCGCTCGTGATGGAAACCGCCGTAGGGGAATCCATTCATGGTGAATACATAGCAGTCGTTCTCTTTCAGCCATTGCCGGAATGCCTCCAGCGCGGGCGCTTTCGATAGTTCCAGGCTGGCGAGGTTGCTAAGGCGCAAACCGATACCGAAAGGCTTATCAGGAGACACTTCCGCCTTCACGGCGGGAATAAACCGGCGAAGCTGTTCGAAGTGGTCGGGCCAGCTTTCCCCGGAATGTATGTTGGTGCAATAGGTCAGGTGCCCGTATGGTGTTTCCATGTGTTTACTGTTGTCGGTGGCGGGGTAAAAACAATGGGGCTACCACTTATCGCGCAGCATGCTTACAGCTTTGCGCAGGGTATTGATATCGATGGAATGCACTTCCTTACCCTTCCCGATGGCTTCGAGAAGAGAGACGGTGAGCCTTCCGCCGAGGTGCTCGCGGAATTCGTTGAGACCGGCCACGATGGGCGCTTCGTCGTCTTCGATTTCCAGCAGCGGATGATACAGTGGCAGGCGCAGGGCCTTCAGCAGTTGTATGATGCGTTCCAGGCTTTCGGGGTCCAGCAGGCCGGTGAGCCAGGAGTATACGCTGTCCAGCGCGATGCCGATGGAAACGGCTTCGCCGTGGCGCAGTTCGAAGTCGGTGAGTTGTTCCAGTTTATGTGCGCTCCAGTGGCCGAAATCCAGCGGGCGGGAAGAGCCGCTTTCGAAGGATCGGCGCCGCCGATGTGCTGCATGTGCAGTTCGGCGCAGCGATGGATGAGATAATTCATGGATGCCGGCTCTGCTTCAGTGAGCAGCGCTGCTTTTTCCTCCATCCAGGAGAAGAATGCGGCGTCTTTGATCAACGCAACTTTCACGGCTTCCACCATGCCGCTGCGCCAGTCGCGCTCATCGAGCGTGGTGAGGAAATGCGCGTCATTAAAAACGGCGGCGGGCGGCGCGAAAGTGCCGAGGAAATTCTTTTTGCCGTGATAGTTGATACCGTTCTTCACCCCTACCCCAGAATCGTTCTGCGACAATACGGTGGTAGGAATGCGGATGAGCTTTACGCCCCGGTGGCTTACTGCCGCCACATACCCTACGAGGTCGAGCACGGAGCCGCCGCCGATGGCTACGATATAGGAATGACGGTCTATGCCGTGCTGGTCTACCGCGTTCACGAGCCAGTGGAACAATTGCAGATCGTTCTTGGACGCTTCGCCTCCCGGAACCACGATCACGTCTTCCACCAGTTCAAACCCTTCGATAGCGCCGCAGTAGGCAGTGATCTGCTCCTGTAAGTAATCGTGCGCATTGGAAACGCCATCATCTACGATGAACAGTAATTTCTTCCGAAATCCTTTCTCCGACCGGGATTCGAGGAATTGCGCGAAAACCGGGTTCTTCGTATCGAACAGGTGCTCAGTGAAAAAACCTTATACTCGAACGGGACGCTGAATGATTGTTGAATAAAAGCCATAGCAAAGTTCCTTGGTCCCAACACACCGGGACCGTTTAAAACGGTTAAAAGTACGAAAACGGGGCAACCGGAACAACAATAAAATGCAGACAATTACGGGAATTGGATGAACGGAGAAAACCCCGGAAACCCAGGCCTTTCACCTACATAAACGAGTAAGTAAAACAGGTCAGGTAACGGCGAACAACTTGCCTAGCAGCATGGATAGCGGCAGGAAAGCCAGGACTACCAGGCCGTAAGGCGTACCGGCAAACGCGGCCGTCCAGGCGGCGTTCATTGCGATAAGGCCCAGTACGCCCCACTTCACCGACTTGCCGATATTAGGGCCGGTAGGCTCCTTCATGGCCCTGAGGAGGGGTTTATAAATCAGCCAGGCAAAGAAAGCGAGGAAGAAGGGAACGGTGAGGAGCTGACCGGTCATGTAGCTGAAGAACCCGATCACACCTATCACCAGCGCGTAGGTGACAGCGGCACGGATAAGGGGCGCTTTTGTGCCACCGTGCACTTCATCCCGGGAAATCATCGTAACTGCCGCGATGTATGCTATAGGCACCAGGGCGATCCACCACAGGAAATCACCCTGCAAAGAAACCAGGTAAACGCTCATTCCAAGAGAGAGATTCAGTCCGCGGCAAAGGCCCATCACCAGCGGGCCCAGCACAGCATGATGCTTCGCCCATTTGTTGTAAACCAGCGCACTGCCGGCGGTAAGCACTGCGATCCAACCGGAGAAACTGCTGACGGTGAAAGCCGCGAGAATCCCTACCGCCAACAGGTAACCACCCAGCACGCTCCCCTCCGTCATGGAGATAATACCGCTGGGGATGGGCCTTTCCGGCCGTTCGGTTTTGTCCAGCTTTGCGTCAAATACATCATTAAACACAACGCCGCCGCCATACAGGCCGATGGTGGCGATGATGAGACAAAGCAGTTGGAGGATGGATTGGAGGTCGTTCAGCCCATGCTCAAAAAAGCCGACGATGGCCGCACCGGCGATGATATCGGTAATGGCGGTCAGGATATTGGCCGGCCGCATGAGCCGGAGATAGCCCAGCAGTTTACTAAGGATATAGTTCACGCGCTTTCCAGGTTTTCAATACAAAACGACAAAAGTACAGTTGGTTTTTATCGTATGATCGTCGATTGTTTATTGGGTCTTGGCTGTTGGCCGCCCCTGAGGACGGTACTACCGTTAAATTTCAGGCTTGATCGATTTCCGCGGGTTGCTCAAAATCCGCCACATTGATCTGGCCGCTCTGTGCGAAGGCCGTGATGGCGTTGCGATAGGTAACCAGTTCGATATCTGCTTTGGATATTCCCCTTTCGAGCATGAGCGCGGCGGTTTTGGGTACGGCCAGCGGGTCGCTGATGCCCCAGTCTGCCGCGGAATTCACCATGATGCGTTCGGTACCGTATTGCTTAACGATATCTACCATTCTTTCGTTCCCCATTTTTGTGAACGGGTAAATGGTGAATGCTGCCCAGAATCCACGGTCCAGCACTTCCTTCACGGTTTCCTCGTTGTTATGGTCCACGATCACCATGTGCGGGTCGAGGCCCATTTCCAGGGCGATGTCCATGCTTCGGGTAGTGCCTTGTTTTTTATCGCGGTGAGGCGTATGGATCTGCACGGGCAGGCCCGCTTCTTTGGCCAGTTGCAGCTGTGCGCGGTAATATTTGTCTTCCAGCGCGGTCTGATCGTCGAACCCGATCTCGCCTACGCCGACCACGCCTTCCTTATAGATGAAAAGCGGGAGGATTTCCATTACCTGTTCGCTGAGTTTTTCGTTATTGGCTTCTTTGGAATTGAGGCCGATGGTGCAGTAATGTTTGATGCCGAACTGGGAAGAGCGGAAGCGCTCCCATCCGACAAGGCTGCTGAAATAATCGCGGAACGTATCTACCCCGGTCCTGGGTTGGCCGAGCCAGAAGGCCGGCTCGATGATGGCCACTACGCCGGCGTCGGCCATGGCCTGGTAATCGTCTGTGGTCCGCGCGGTCATATGTACGTGCGGGTCGAAGAACCGCATGCCTTTGATGGTATCCAGGAAGGCGGGGTCATATGATTGCGGGACTAAATCCTTTTCCGTCAGCTGAGCATTACAACACATATATAGTACGAATTACAATTGCGATTAAATTAATGAAACGGGCGTTGCCCCGAGTAACACCTAATGGCCATTTACACGGGCGGCAACCGTATCCCAGGTCAGCAGTCCCTGCCGTATTTCCGCAGCTACGTCGGCGCGTGTTTCCAGCAGTTTTTGCGCGGGGGCGTAGGATGACAGGTGGCAAGCCAGTGCGGCGGCTTCGCGTTCGGCATGTACTTCCGAGAACCAGGCACGTTCGAGGTCTTCGAAGTTGTCATTGTTCAGGAAGGGGCCTACGAGCCTCCAGAGCATGGGCGGCACGGGTCGGGCGGCGGCGCGGCGTTCCCGGAAAAGTCGCGCAGAATACGTGCCAGTTCCGGATTGGCGCGTTCGTCGAGACCGGAGATGAGGTGAACGGGCTTGTCGGTAAAGAAAGCCTTCATTACCAGCTGATTCCATGCGGGTTCGTCGAGATATTGCGCCGGGTAAGGGTTGCGGACCATGATGGCTTCGAGGACGGAGCCGATATTGGAGCGGACGCCTTCGGCGGTGCGGAGCTTCCAGGCTTCGGGAAATGCGAGGAACGGCAGTGCGCCGTAAAGGGCGGTGAGCTCGTTCATTTCGCCTGCCAGGAAGAGGTTCTCCACGGCGCGGATGTATTCAGCCTCATCGTTGACCGGCAGCTGCAGGAGCCACCATACCCGGAAGAGGCGGTCGGCCGTGTACCCTTCTGCCGAGCGGGGCTGAAGCGCCTCGCGGGCGGCGGGTGAAACGGTTATAACGTCGCGGCCCGTAAACCGGGGAGCGGCGGTAAATGCGATATTAAAGGTTTGGAGAGTGCCTTTCGATTGCCAGGCTTCGAGCTGGTTGGCGATCCATTGTTTCCCCGTTCCGGGATCTGCTCTTGAATGATGTCTGCTAAGACCCTGGCTGTATCCGGTGCTTCGTATGCGTATCCCATGCAGCTAAAATAAGTAATAATCGGCGTTCCTGCCGCTGATGCTCGTCAGCCTTCCCGTTGACCAAAAATAAAAGAGAGGCAACTAGTGCCTCTCCTTCCGCCATTCTAAAACCTGATTAGTAACCAGGATATTCTTCAGGGTGGTGCCCCAATATTTTTGTCAGGGTTAGCTGGAAAAATGGCCGGAGGTTTCCTGTTCCGGCCCTAATTCTTTTGCAATATAAGGATTAAATATTGTTCGGCGCTCACCTGAATGTGTGAAAATTTTAACTTTTCCTTCAGGAAAAACGATTTTGCATGGCATATCGCTGGCGAGAAGCCTGTAACGGCAATATTCTTAACTTAGCTGAGGTGGAATTTATAAAGGCAAAAAGTTTGTTGGCCTCCTCGCTGTCAGCGTAGATCTGGTACACATGCAAAGCTCCGTCTGATGGGTCATCCTTACGTTCTAAATTTATAACATTAATTTAACAACCGCAAACTTCTACTCTACTTTTTTATGATGTTTATCTAGCGTCCACAATTTTCCTCCCGGAATTTCCGTAAGTTTATCGGATATACCATTTAGCAATGATGAAGATCTTCAATGTGTTTTGCTGTGTAATGTTCGTATTGTTCGCTGCTTTGCAGTGGAATGATCCGGACCCCTACATCTGATATACCTATTTATCTCTTCGGCGCCGTTCTCTGCGGCCTCGCTGCAACCCGTCGTTATTATCGCGGCTGGTACCTTTTCGGTATCCTCGCTTTCCTCGCTTACGCCACGTACCTTTTCTTCGAAAAAGACGGCGTCCTCAGCTGGGTAACCGAGCATCAGGCACAAAACATCGCCGGCACCATGAAAGCCTCCACCCCTGGATCGAAGATACCCGTGAATTCTTCGGGCTCTTTATCCTCATCATCGCCCTGCTGGTCAATTTTGTGCACTCCAGCCAAAAGAAAGCAAAAAAATGCGCAAGAAGATGATGAAGATCGGCTAAACCTACCGCCAATAAAGAATTTTGCACCATACAAAAAAGCTGTATCTCAACCAGATACAGCTTTTTTATTGCCTACTGCATTACTTTAGCAATGCGGTTACAACGTACTATCATAATAGTATCCCTAGCGTGTCTATACCGGATGGTTACTGCGTCTATACTGCGTAAATACAGAATCCGTGCAGATAAGGTGGAGATGAGGCGGAGATGAGGTGGACTTGATCCGTATATCAGGTTGATTTTGAAAGAGTTCTGCAAACCAGAAAATTGCGAATACCCAAAGACCAAGAACTCACACAATACATTGATTATGAATCATTTGGTGCTATTCGGGTTTTAAAGGCTCCATTACCGGATGCTCGTTTTATACGCTTTGTCAGGGAATAAAGCGACTGGCCCAGGATCAACATTTTCCCTTCCGTTTATAGCGCAAAAATCAATCCGATTTCTCATTTATCAACGTAAAATATTTCCCATAAAAAACGGGCCGTCCGCTGATCAGCAAGACGGCCCGTTTCAATATTCCGTTCGGTTTATTTCGCCAGTAATCTGAAATAATCGATCGCCACCGGAGTTGCTTCTGCAGGATCATTAGCTTTGATCACCAGCACCAGCGACTGCAGCTTCCCTCCCGCAATGGCAGGGAAAGAGATGCTCGCCAGGTTGGGCTGGCCCGCTTTCGCACCCTTACCGATGCTAACGCTTCCGAGAGCTGCGCCCGTCGGGCTGTCCAGATGTGCCGTTACGGTATAACCATGCGCAGGGATCTCGCGTACGAAGTACGTCAGCTCGATACCGGAAACACCGCCCAGATCGAGGTTGGGATAAGCGGCCCGGTATTGGCGCCCGGTACCAGCAGTTTCATGCCTTCTATCTCAACGGAATTTGCGCCGTCGGAGTCTTTGTAGCTTTCCGTATGGATCTTGGGGTTGCGCAGTTCAACGGTAGCCGTTCCTGTAATGGGACGGATACCCGCGCCGCCCTTATCGGTATAGCTGGCAATGAGGTACAATACGCCACGGTCTTTCAGTTCATTACCAAGCGTGGGGTTCACGCTGCCGGTAGCAGGAAGCGTAGGGTCCTGTTTGGCGCCGCCTGCCAGGGAGAAGATGTATTCCACGATCTGCTTCGCTTCCCCGTTGGAAATGCCGGGGTGAGCAGACATCGCCGTTTCGCCCCAGACGCCGCCGCCGCCTTTGATGATCTTGTCAGCGAGGTATTCGGGCGATTTAGGATCCGCCTTGTACTTGTTCGCCACTTCCATGAAGCTGGGCCCGATGGATTTCTCATTAGGCTTATGGCAGGTTTTACAATCAGACGATTCCATGATATTCTTACCTGCGATAGCGCCTGTTACGATCTGGTGGCCCTGAGACATGCCCGCTTTATCGCGCCCTTCCAGGTACACCGCTTTCACGTAGAGGCCTGCGGGATCGAAGCCGCCGGCTGCAGCCTGACCGTCTTCCTTGTCAGACACTTCCACTGCGTACTCCACTTTTTACCGGGGAAGTAGAACATGCTGTTACCCGTCAATTTGATGTTTACGCTGGGCGTTTCGTTACCCGCGTACACCTGGATCGTCTGGCTGCTAGTTTTGGCGCCTTTATCATCCGCCACTTCTACAGACACCGGGAATTCTCCCGCTGTCGTGTATGTGAATTCGGCCTCCGGTGTTTTCGTCTTTTCTTGTTACCGTTACCGAAGTTCCAGGTATAGGTCAGTGAATCGCCGTCAGGGTCTACCGAGCCAGCAGCGGTCGCCTTCACGGTAAAGGGCAATCCACCGGTCAGTTTCTCTACATCCATCTTCACTTTCGGCGCACGGTTGCCGCCGTTATAATCGATGCGCACGAGCCCGGCGTCTGCATTCTTCGAGAACCAGCCATTGCCGTACTCGAGGATATACAATCTGCCGTCGGGGCCCATTTCCATATCGATAGGGGCATTGAACTTTTGAGAAGGCATGAAGCGTTCCATCTTCACATAGTTGCCGTCTTTATCCATCGTAACCGCCATGATCCAGCCCCTGATCCAGTCATAAATGAACAGTTTGCCATTGTAGTAATCGGGCAGGCGGGTTTCCTTAGGGTAGAACTCGCTGTAGTATACCGGTCCTGCTTCCGCGTTACGGCCGCCAGTTCCCACCAGCGGGAACTCGTCGGATTTGCCGTAAGGATACCAGATGAACGCAGGCTGTGCCGGCGGCAATTCAGTGAGACCGGTATTGTTGCGGGAATTATTGATCGGTTTTTTCGGATCGTGATAAGGACCGGAAACGCCGGTCTCATAATCATATGCGCGATACGGCTTGTTATCGCCAATGAACAGCGGGTAACCAAAGTAGCCGGCCTTCTTCGCCTGGTTCACTTCATCGTAGCCGCGCGGTCCGCGGGTAGAGTCGTCATTGGCCGCATCCGGGCCTACTTCGCCCCAGTAGAGGAAGTTCGTTTTCCGGTCGATGGAAATGCGATACGGGTTACGTGTACCCATGGCATAAATCTCGGGCTTGGTTTTGTCCGTTCCTACGGGAAGAGGTTGCCTTCGGGGATCTCGTAAGTTCCGTCTTCCTTCACGCGGATGCGCAGCACTTTACCGCGCAGGTCGTTTGTATTGGAAGATGAACGGCGGCCGTCGTATTGCACGTGACCGGGACGGTCGTCCACCGGACCATACCCTTTGCTTACATAAGGCTGGCCGGCTTCGTCGAACGGCGTGGTGTTATCGCCCGTGGAAACATACAGCAACCCATCAGGACCGAATGCGATAGAACCGCCGGTGTGGCAGCAGATATCGCGCTGGGAATAGAACTGCAGGATTACTTTTTCGCTCTTCATGTTCAGCTGACCGTTCTCGAAAGTGAAGCGGCTGAGGCGGTTCACGGAAGTATCGGTCGGGGAATAGAAGAGGTAGAGGTAATTATTCTTCGCGAAGTCCGGGTCGGCGGCGAGGCCCATAAGACCTTCTTCCGCGTTTACATTCGGCACTTCTGTTTTATGATACACATTGAGGAAGCCCACCTGTGAAAGGTTCTTGCGGGAAGCGCTGTAGAGCAGCAGTTCGCCGCGGCGTTGCGCAATGAGGATGTCGAGGTTGGGAAGGATGGCCATTTCGGTAGGCTCGAAGAACTCGCCGCTGGTCAGGGTCTGACGGGTGAAGCGGTCTTCTTCCGGAACGCGCAGCGAAGTAGCTTTGCGTAATCCAGTTCCAGGTTCTTGCCGATGGCATACTGGATACCGCCGAGCACATGCTTAAGGAAGTTGTCTTCCTTGTAAGATTCGTCCGTATGGCCCAGTTCGGTATAGAACGCGCGGCCGCCGTCGTAGTCGTGGTACCAGGAGATGGGATGGTCTTTGCCCATTTTACCGCCCTGGTAGGTAGACTCGTCGACTTTCATCAGCACGTTGGTTTCCGTATTCAGTTTTTAAAGTTATACCATTCATCTACGTGTTCCCAGGTGTCGGGGAGTTCTTTGGTGGACGGGTGTTTTTGTCGGTAACGGTGAGTTTGGCTTTGGCGGTTCCCGGGGATGGTCGGAGAAATAGGCCCCAACCAGTTTGCCATACCAGGCCCAGTCATATTCAGTGTCGGTGGCTGCATGGATGCCCACGAAGCCGCCGCCTGCCTGGATGTAGCGTTCAAAGTCCGCTTCCTGTGCGGTATTCAGCACATCGCCGGTGTTATTGAGGAAGATGATGGCGGAATACTGGCGAAGGTTATTCTCCGTGAACTTGGAGGCATCCTCAGTGGTATCCACATCAAAATTGTTTTCGGCGCCGAGTTTCTTAACGGCCTCGATGCCTGCGGGGATAGAGGCGTGACGGAAGCCGGCGGTCTTGGAGAAGACGAGCACTTTGGCTTTCCCGGGACGGGATTTGCTGCAGCCGGCCAGCGCCACTGCAACGATAAAGACGAGCAGATATGTGATATGCTTCATGGTATCGTTCTAGTTAATCGAAAGTAAACGTGGTATTGTAAAAGCAAGTAGAGACGCAGGTGTGCGTCTCTACTTAAAAGTTATGCATTAGCGGGTCATTTCTTCTTTCCCGCGGCATAGTTGATGCCGCCCAGGACGTGCTGAAGGAATGCCGGGTCGCTGTACGACTCTTTGGTATGTCCCAGTTCGGTATAGAAGGTACGGCCTCCGTCGAACTCGCGGTACCAGCTCATGGGATGGTTATCGCCGTTCTTACCGCCTTCATAAGATGTCTCATCGATTTTGATGAGGACATTGAGCCCGGGTACGATGCTTTTGAAGTTGTACCATTCGTCTTTACGAACCCAGGTAGGCTCCAGGTGAGCCGTTGCCGGGTGGGTCCTGTCTACCACCTGGAGAGTGGCTGTTTGCTGGTGCGGGTGACTGAGGAAATATGCGCCTACCAGCTGGTTGTACCAGGGCCAGTCGTATTCCGTATCGGTTGCCGCATGCACGCCAGCGTACCCGCCGCCTTTCCGGATGAAGCCTTCCAGTGCGGATTGCTGATCATCGTTGAGTACGTCGCCGGTGGTATTGAGGAATACCACGGCTTTATAGCGGGCCAGGTTTTTAGTTGTAAACAGGGATGCGTCTTCGGAGGTATCCACTTCATAACCGTTTTCGGTCCCCAGCTTCAGCATGGCCACTTTGGCCACGGGGATGCAATCGTGCCGGAAACCTGCGGTTTTGGAGAAAACGAGCAGGCGGGGCTTTGCCTTTTTAAAGGCTGCCAGTCCGGCAACAGCCGCAACGGCGCAGAGGAGAAACAGGTATTTGTAACGCATCATGTATTACAGTTGACGGATCTTGATATTTCTGTACCAAACTTTATCGCCATGGTCCTGCAGGGCGATATGGCCTTTCTGGTATTTGCCGAAGCCGTCCCAGGATTTGAATTTGGAGCCGCCTACGAGCTTATTCCATTCTTCTGATCCGATGGTCACTTCCGCGGTTTTATGGCCATTGAAAATGAGGGTCAGCTTGCCGTCTTTCTTGATAATCTTCGCGGTGTTCCATTCGCCAACGGGTTTAGCGTAGCGTGCGGGGAAGCGATGAGATCGTACAGATCGCCGGAGTTGTGTTTGTGGATTTTGCCGTCGGAATGCTTGTCGTCGTCGAGCACCTGCATTTCGGGGCCTGTCTGGTAGGTAGCGCCGAATTTAGGGTCTTCGTGAACGCCGAAGATGATACCGGAGTTCCCGCCTTCGGAGATCTTCCATTCGATTTCCAGCTCGTAGTTCTCGTAAGCTTCGGCGGTCATGATATCGCCGCCTTTGGCGCCGGCTTTCTTAGCATCGGCATCGAAGAACAGCACGCCGTCTTCTACTTTCCAGGCAGCGGGTGCTTCCTGAGATTTGTAGCCGCGCCAGCCGTTGGTAGTTTTACCGTCGAACAGCAGTTTCCAGCCGGCTTTCTGCTCCTTTTTGGAGAGGGTGGGCGCCTGGGCGGAGGCGCCTACGGCGCTGGTCAGCAGGGTCAGCGTGAGCGCTGAAGAAAATATGCGTTTCATCATATTGATTTTACGTTTATAGGGTTGTCTGGTTGAATTATTTCACCGTGAGGATGTACTTCACCATTTCTTCCGCGTCGGGTTTGGAAATACCTGCGTGGGGAGCCATGGGAATTTCGCCCCAGTTACCGGAACCGCCGCTGATGATCTTATCGGCCAGGGTGGCGATGTTTTCCGGAGTGTTGGGATATTTAGCCGCGATATCCTTGAAGGAGGGGCCGATCACTTTTTCGGTTTCCTTGTGGCAGGTAGCGCAATCCTGAGCTGCCATCAGTTCTTTCCCTTTGCCGGTTACGTCGGCTACCATGGAATTATCTGCCGCGGGAGCCGTGGCTTCTTCAGGTGCCTTCTCTTCGGCTTTCTTTTCTTCACCGCCGCCGCCGCATGCTGCCATGAACATTACTGCACCCATAACCACCGGCATCCAGAATACTTTTTCATCTTTTACTGAGTTTTTAAAGTCTTTAGAAAATCGTTTTTGCAAAGCTATTGCAGCCCTAATATACGTCTGTTCAGGTTCTCATCCGCACCTGTACCGGCAAAATCATCGAATGCCTTCTCGGTAACGCGGATGATATGATCTTTGATGAACGGAGCGCCTTCGCGGGCGCCGTCTTCAGGGTGTTTCATGCAGCATTCCCATTCCATCACGGCCCAGCCGGAGAAATCGTATTGGGTGAGCTTGCTGAAAACAGCCTTGAAGTCTACCTGCCCGTCGCCCAGGGAGCGGAACCTTCCGGGGCGGTCGATCCATCCCTGGTACCCGCCGTACACGCCAGAGCGGCCGGTGGGATTGAATTCCGCGTCTTTCACATGGAACATCCTGATCTTTTCGTGATAGATGTCGATGTATGCGAGGTAATCCATGGCCTGGAGCACGAAGTGGCTCGGGTCATAGAGGAGGCAGGCGCGGTTGTGGTTGCCGGTGGCTGCGAGGAACTGTTCGTAGCTGGCGCCGTCGTGCAGGTCTTCGCCGGGGTGGATCTCGTAGCAGAGGTCCACGCCGTTGGCATCCATTTCATTAAGGATCGGTAACCAGCGGTTAGCCAGTTCCTTAAACCCTGTTTCCACGAGCCCTGCGGGGCGCTGGGGCCAGGGTATACGGTGTGCCAGAGCAGCGCGCCGCTGAAAGTGGCGTGGGCGTTAAGGCCCAGGTTGCGGCTGGCTTTGGCGGCGTATTTCAGTTGCTGAACAGCCCATTCTGTACGGGCTTTCACGTTGTTGCTGCCGCGTAATTCAGCGGGCGCGAATCCGTCGAACAGTTCGTTATAGGCGGGGTGAACAGCCACCAGCTGGCCCTGTAAGTGGGTCGACAGCTCGGTGATCTCCATCCCTGCGCTTTGCACGATGCCTTTGATCTCGTCTGCATAGGTCTGGCTCTCGGCGGCTTTCTTCAGGTCGATCATCCTGGGATCCCGGTAGGGATCTGCACCCCTTTAAAGCCCAGGGAGGCAGCCCATTTGGTGATGCCTTCGAGGGTGTTGAAGGGAGCCTTGTCGTCCAGGAACTGCGCCAGGAAAATGCCGGGTCCTTTGATCGTCTTCATATGCTATTCCTTATCAGATTAATAAAATTCAATTTCCGCAAATTCGGTTAAAAGGCGGCCTAAATTTCGAAGGTCGTCCATTTTTCGGTACTGGCGGAGCTTTTCACCACGTTGTCAATGAAAGCCATGCCGCGTACACCTTCATTCACGGAGGGGTAATCCAGGGCTTCTTTAGCGGGCTCGGTACCGTCGATCCGTGCCTGCAGGGAGAGCGCGAAGTTGCGGTAGAGGTTACCGAACGCTTCGAGGTACCCTTCGGGGTGACCGCCCGGCGTGCGGCAGTTGTGAGTGGCGTAGGAGCTGAGGTGCGGGTTGCCTGCGCCGGCCCGGAGGATCTCGGCGGGCTTGTCGAGCCAGCGGACGATCAGTGTATTGGGCTCATGCTGCGCCCATTCGAGGCCGCCGTTCTCTCCGTATACACGGATCTTGAGGGCGTTTTCCTCACCGGCTGCCACCTGCGATGCCATGAGCACACCGGCCGCGCCATTGGTGAAGCGCATCAAAACGGCGCCATCGTCGTCCAGCAGGCGACCGGGCACCATGATATTGTTATCTGCGCAGAGTTTTTCTACCGTGTCGCCGGAGATGTATTCGGCGAGGTTGAATGCGTGGGTACCGATATCGCCCATGGCGCCGGCTTTGCCGGAGCGTTTGGGGTCTGTACGCCAGGCTGCCTGTGCGTTGCCTTCGCGCTCGCTCATTCTGGAGAGCCAGCCTTGCGGGTATTCCACCCACACCTTGCGGATCTTGCCCAGGGCGCCGTTGGCCACCATCTGGCGGGCCTGCTTTACCATGGGGTAACCGGTATAAGTGTGTGTGAGCAGCAGGCTGAGGCCGGTCTGCTCTACTTTAGCTTTGAGTTGTTTGGCTTCGTCGAGGGTGAAAGTGATCGGCTTTTCGATCACTACGTGAAACCCTTTGTCCAGGGCCATCATGGCCGGTTCGAAGTGGGCGAAGTTGGGGGTCACGATGGTGATGAAGTCCAGCCGCTTGTCTGCAGGCATGGCCGCTTCTTTTTCCAGCATGGTTTTGAAGTCCGTATAAATGCGGTCGCTTTCCAGGAAGAGCGAGCGCCCGGAGTCTTCCGCCACTTCGGGGTTGATGCTTAATGCACCTGCTTTCAGTTCAATCAGGCCGTCCATATTGGCCGCGATACGGTGGATGGCTCCGATGAAGGCGTCTTTCCGCCTCCGATCATTCCCATTCTGAGTTTCCTGTTCATACTGTCAATATTACTGATATGATTATGCTAATTGTAATTGTTGTTTTTTCTTCCCTTTCATGTAGAAGTACAGGCCGCCGAAGGCAACGATGAGTATGACGGGAATCACGAGGGTAACGTTGATGATTTCCGGCCCTGCAACAGCCTGAGCCTGCGCGTAAGCGGCAGCTTCTGCCGTGCCCGGAGCAGCGGAGCGATAAGTATCGAGCGCTGCGCCTGCAGGAAGGTTCTTACCGATGATGCTGTCATAGAAACCGCCCATGAACATCATATAAATTGATACGGCGAACATGCCCGCACCGCCCATGAGGTTCATACCCAGCGCGCCGGATTCAGGGATGTTCTCAGAAACAAAACCCAGCATGGTAGGCCAGAAGTAAGTGATACCGAGGCCGAAGATGACAGCAGACACGAACAGCATGCTGCCCGACTGGCTACCCATCAGGTAAAGTCCCAACGCCGACAAAATAGCGGAGATAAACAGCACGCCGGAAGGGGATAACCGGTGTACGATGGGGCCGGCCACAGCGCGTCCCATCACCTGCACGCCGGCGGTAAGCGCCAGGATCAGGATACCATTTTCCGTTACGTTCTTTAAGAGGATCTCAATCCATTGGTTGGTAAAAAGCTCCGTGATGGCCGTACCGAACATGCAGATGAACATGAAGATGAACAGTCCGCTGGTTACAGAACGGTACATCTGGGCATTGATACGCCGGCCGCAACGCGCTCCGTAACCGGGAACTCCAGCTTCGAAAACAGGTAGCCGTACAGTAATGTAGGAATGATCATCAGGCCAACCTGCAGCTGCCACAAATCTGCCATACCGATCTCTTTGAACAGAAACACGACCAGTGCGCCGATTACGATTCCGCCGGGGAACCAGAGATGGAAGTGATTGAGCTTTGTAGTTTTGTTATCGGGAAAAATCGTAGCCACGAGCGGGTTACAAGCGGCTTCCACCGTACCGTTGGCCATCCCGATAAACAAAGTGGAAATAAATAAAGGCCAGAAACCGGAGCTGAAATATGGTGTGGCGATCGTTAGTACGATGCCGAGAAGGTGCAAAACAAAAGCTGCAAGGAGCAGGCGCTTCATACCAATCGCATCAACAATAAAACCACCCACTACTACTGCGAGGGGAAGCCCCAGAAAGCGGTACCCGCAATAATGGCAAGTTCCTGCGCATTCAGGTGAAACTGAACACCCAGCTGCCCAAGGATACCGGCACGGATTCCAAAAGATAAAGAAGTGACAAGCAGGGCCAGACAGCTGGCAACAAAAAGACGTTTAGGTTGTATCTGCTTCATAGACGTGTTGTTTGTAAAAAATCTAAAACTGTAATTAAAACCTTTAAATTTATAAAAAGTATTTCCATATTTTTAGCTTTTTATGATGAATAAATGCCCGGTATTGATTTTCGAACCGGCGCCGGGCTGGAAACCCGGGAAACCTTTTTTGTCCGATGACCGGCGACCTACATAACGAAGCAGTCCAGCAGGCCCTTACCGCCCGAGACCCCGATGCTTTTGCCGGGATATACCGTCAATTCTTCCCCTTCTTTTCAGCATAGCCCGAAAGTACCTCCCAGACGGATCAACGGCCGAAGAGGTCATCCAGGACGTGTTCCTGCACATTTGGGAAACCTCCCGGTCCTGGAACATGAAAGCGCACTCAAGAACTACCTATGCAAGGCGGTCGTTAACCGCTGCCTTAATCACCTGAAACGCAACGAGATGCTGCGCCGGCACCATGCCGAGATCTTCTCATCTTCGGAAGATAGCTATGTCAGTACATTCGTGGAAGAACAGGAGCTCCGCCTCTGCATCCACGCCGCCATCGAGCAGCTGCCGCCCAAGTGCCGGGAGGTGTTCAAGCTTTCGCGGTTCGGGGACTGAAAAATCCCGAGATCGCCAAAGAGCTGGGAATTACCATTAAAACCGTTGAGAACCAGATGACCATCGCCCTTAAACAACTGCGTGCCGCCATCTTCCATCCCTCCTCTCCCTTTTCCACCAAAAGCAAGACACGAATGTGGTTATTTTTTGTGGGATAGTGTGCAATTAACACTTAATTTTTTTCTTATCTCTTGGGGTAATCGACTTCAGCTTTGTCTTCAATTTAACAGATCAATCAAAATCGCATGGACGAACACCAGGACCTTTTGCTTATTGTCCAATACCTGCAATCGCCGGAGGACCCGGCCTTACAGGAAGCCATCGGCAGCTGGCTTCGCTCAGGAGAGGGTAACGAAGCCGTTCTCCGGGAATACGAGCGCATCTGGCGGCTCTCCGCCGGTACCGGGCAACTGGGCGGCATAGACGCTGAGGCCGCCACCAGGCGCTTCCGGGACAAGTTGCCCCGGGCAAGGACGATACGCCTCCCTGGCGGAAGATCGCCGCGGCAGCTGCGGCGGCCCTGCTAATCACGGCAGGGGTATGGTACTGGAACGCTTCCCGCACGTCTGACAAGTTCGTCCGGTTTGCTACTGCCGGCCAGATCGATTCAGTAACATTAACGGATGGCTCTCTCATCGTCCTCAAACAGCATTCCGTCATCCGTTACAACCAACGTCGCGAAGTTATGCTGAGACAGTGGCGCCGCCCTGTTCGACATCCGCTCCGCCCCTTCCGAACCGTTCATTACCTATGCCGGCGGCGCGAAAGTGGAAGTATTAGGAACATCCTATAACCTGGCCACCACGAAAGGACAGATTCAGCTGTATGTATTGTCCGGGGCAGTGCGTTTCGGGGCCGAAGCAGGCGAAAGCCAGACATTGGTGAGCGCAGGCAAAGGCGCCATTTACCACCCATCGCAGCAGCGCGTGGAAATGAACGACCGCCTGGGGCTTAATGCAACGGCCTGGAGAACGGGCGACCTGCGGTTCGTAAATGCGCCTATTCAGGAGGTTTGCGAAACGCTCTCCGCTCAATACGGCATCAATGTGGTGATGAGCGGCAAGAATAATGCACACCCCGCTCTCAACGCCAATTTCAGCCAGCTGACGCTCGACGAGGTACTGCAATCGCTTTCGGCCTTGTACGACTACCAGTTTGAAAGACGGAACGACACGATTTACATCCGGTAACGAAGATTTCATTTGCAGACTACGCCAACAACCGCGGGCAGATCCGTGGAACGGGAAAGCATTTGCCTTAACGAACAGCTACCTGAATGCCAACAACGCATATATATCAACTAAAACGACCAGAAACTAAAACGCTTTCAGTAATGACTACAAGAAGCAATTCCAAAACCAACCGCCGGTGGCGATGTGTATCGGGCAGGCTACTGCTCGCGCTGATGCTGGGGAGCACGCCCCTCCATGCGCAAGACGCGTTTGCGCTCAGCCGGAAAGTACAACTACGCGTGAAGAAGAAACCCTTATCGGAAGTTCTTGCCACGCTGGAAAAACAAACCAACGTTCATTTCGTGTTCGATGGTTCGCAACTCAATACAACACAATCTGTTTCGCTGGTGGCTGATAACAGGCCGCTGGAAGAAGTACTCAACAGCCTGCTGCCGTCAGACGCGCAATACAAAGTGATCGGCAACCAGGTGGTTGTGAAACGAACCGGCCAGGCGCCTCCGGCACCAACATCGCCCCAGCAGCGCCAACCAGTTACATCCGCGGAAGAAAACATCCGCGTTGCCGGCATCGTTGTGCTCCGCTCCGAAAAGGGCGACCTTCAGACGGTACCCGGCGTAAACGTCCGCATCAAGGGCAGTAATGTAGGAACCGTTACCAACAACGCCGGACAGTTCGAGATCACCGCACCGGAAAACGCCATACTTGTGATCAGCTTCGTAGGGTACAAACCCAGGAGGTAGCGCTTGGTGGCCGGACCAGTGTAAAGATCACGCTGGATGAAGATATAGCTAATATTAAGGAAGTGGTGGTGACCGGTGTATTTGAAAGACAAAAGAAAGCTTTACAGGTTCCGCTGCAACCTTTACAGGACGGCAACTCAGGACCGTAGGTAACCAGAACGTGATCCAGAGCCTCCGGAGCCTTGACCCCTCGTTTAGCGTTTTCGAGAACAACCGCATGGGCTCTAACCCCAACCAGTTGCCGGATATCGAGATCCAGGGCAGAACGAGCATTCTCGGCCTGAAAGAACAGCTCGGCAACGACCCCAATCTGCCGCTCTTTATCCTCGACGGGTTTCAGACTTCCCTGCAAATCATTATGAATCTCGATATTAACAGGGTGGAAAGCTTAACCATCCTTAAAGACGCAGCCTCCACAGCTATTTATGGCTCCCGCGCCGCCAACGGGGTGATCGTCATCGAAACGAAAAAGCCCAAGGCCGGTGAACTTCGGTAACCTATACCACAGACAACAACCTGTTTATCCCTGACCTCCGCGATTACAACCTCATGAATGCCTCCGAAAAGCTGGAATTCGAACGGCTCGCCGGAAGATACACCACTCCTTTCAACCAACGTTACAACTACACCCTTCAGGCGGAACTGGACAGCCAGTACAACCAGAAACTCGCCGAAGTACAGCGGGGCGTCAACACCTATTGGATGAACGAGCCGCTACGTACTGCTTTCAGCACCGGCCATTCGTTGTATGTGGAAGGCGGTGACCCACGGATGCTCTACGGCGTGGGGCTCACCTATCGCAAACTCCCCGGCGTCATGAAAGGCTCCGGCAAAGATGTAGGAAGCGGCAATATTAAACTCCAGTACCGCAAAGGGAAAATGATATTCTCCAACAACCTTACCCTCAATCTGTTCAAAGCCTACGAATCGCCCTACGGCAACTTCTCCAATTTCTCCCGGGCCAATCCCTATTACCGTAAAACGAACCCCGACGGCAGCATTCCGCGATTGCTGGAAGACTCGCAGGACAATTTCGGCCGACCAAATTACGATACACCCACCCACTTTGGGATGCGTTGCTCCCAAACAAACGAAACGAACAACTTTGACCTGATCAACAACTTCCAGATGGAGTATGCTATCCGTTACGATCTCCGCCTGCGTGGGCGTTTCGGCATCACAAAAAAACTGGAGCGCAACGAAACTTTCCTCCCCTCGCAGCACAGCACCTTTCTGGAAGTACCCATCATGGAAAAAGGCAGCTATAGCAGCGGCAGAAATGACGCCAACGGCTACGATGGCGACCTGACTGCTATTTATGGACGGGTGTTTAACCAGCGGCATATGATCAATCTTGTAGGAGGATGGTCTATCCGTCAGCAACGCTTCATGACTGATCGCTACATGGCCGTAGGTTTCCCTGAACATGTCACCTCCCCGCCTATGCCGCAACCTACGCTCCCGCGGCAGCGCCCGTCAGCACCGAAGCAACATCCCGCGCCACCAGTTTCTACGGACAGGGCAATTATGTGTATGACAGCCGATTCATGACCGACTTCAGTTACCGTATCGACGGATCGTCCAACTACGGCGCCAACAACCTGTTCACCCGGACCTGGTCTGCCGGCGTTGCCTGGAATCTGCATGAAGAAACCTTTTTCGACAAACGCATCGTCAATATGCTGAAGCTCCGAGCCAGCATAGGCAATCCCGGTCTGGAAAACGGACTCGCGTACCAATCCTTCACGACATTCTCCTATAATGCCAGCCAGCAGAACTACTTCGGCATCGGCGCAGGGCTGGAGGCTTTCGGAAACCCCGACCTGCAATGGCAGCAGACACTAAAACGCACAGTAGGCCTGGACGCCGTGCTATTTGAAAGGCTTCGTTTCAATGGTGATTACGTAATGCAGAAAACCGATCCACTCGTAGCAGTTATCAACCTCCCCGCTTCCGTCGGCACAGCCCTGTATACGACCAACATCGGCCAGCAAACCAGCAAAGGCTTCAATTTCCTGATCTCATACGCCATCATCCATCAGCCTAAACAATTAATCAATTGGAGCGTAAGCGTAAGCGGGAAACATGAAAAAGCCATATACGCGGGAATCGGCAACAAGCTGGACGCGATGAACAAGCTCAACCGCTCCCGCAACCTCGACCGGTATTACGACGGCGGAAGCCCTACCGCGCTTTGGGCAGTACGTTCTCACGGAATTGACCCCAGCAACGGGAAGGAACTTTTCATCAAAAAGATGGTTCCCTGACGTATGATTACGACTATGACGACGAAGTTGTGGCGGGCGATATGCGACCTGACCTGGACGGCGTTGTCGGCACCTCTTTTCAGTATAAAAACTTTACAGTTAACGCCTACTTACGTTATCGCGTAGGCGGAGAACAGTTTAATTACGCATTGTTTGAGAAAGTAGAAAACATCAGCCTGGAGGGACTGAAACGCAATCAGGACCGTCGTGCTCTTTATGATCGTTGGAAACGCCCAGGCGACATTTCCCGATTCAAGGGAATCTCGCTGACAGACGCCAGCAGAATCAGTTCCCGCTTCGTGATGGAAGAGAACACCTTTGCCGGAGAATCCGTAAGCGTGGCTTATGAATTCAACAGTGGAAAAATCCAGCATTGGGGATGAGCTTTATCCGGCTCTCTGCATTCACGAACGACTTCTTTCGCATTTCATCAGTAAAGCGCGAGCGTGGTATCGATTATCCGTTCGCCAACTCATACGGTTTCACAGCATCCGTTGGCTTCTAATTCAATGAACATGAACAAGAAACTATTAATACCGCTGCTGATCGTCGCCCTCACCGGCGCAGGCGCATGCAAAAAATGGCTGGACGTTCAGCCGCGCGACAAGGTATCGGAAGAAAAGCTCTTCACCACAGAACAGGGCTTTTACAGTACCCTTAACTCCATTTACCTTGACATGACCCAGCTTGAATCCTACGGCGGGCAGCTGACGATGGAGCTGATAGACATCATGGCGCATCAATACAACGTGGGCACTTCACACAAGCTCACCACGCTGGCCTCCTACGGTTACAGTTCCGATACTTCGAAGGCACGGTTTAATATGCTGTGGCGTGAAAGCTACCAAATGATCGCCACGGCCAACAAAATACTTTCTGCGATAGATGATCGGAAATCCATTTTTATGAAGGAGCAGCACTACCGGCATGTAAAAGGTGAAGCATATGCGATGCGGGCTTTCCTTCATTTCGATATGCTACGTGTTTTCGGGCCTGTATATGTATCGATGGACTCGCTGAAGCAAAGCATTCCATACAACCGTGCTTTCGACACCAGGTACCAGGAACTGCTGCCGGCCAACCAGGTAATAGACCGCGTGTTATCCGACCTGGATTCCGCCTTAGTATTACTGCACGACGACCCTATCATCGCCAACGGACCGTTACTAAGCCCCGATCCGCTTCAGGGCAGCAATTTCTGGCGCATGCGCAGTTTTCGTATGAACTATTACGCCGTAAAAGCATTGCAGGCACGCGTACATCTTTACCGGCTCGATAAACCTTCCGCCATGGCAGCCGCACAGGCTGTAATATCGGCACAACCCGGGCGATTCCCTTTATCAACAAGGATAACATTCAAAGCAACAAGGCCAACCCGGATCGTGTTTTTCATAGTGAACTGCTGTTCGGCATCCACGACATCCACCTGAGCATAAAGCAGTCGAAATACTTTGACTCCGACTTGAACGGCATTACTATACTGGCGCCCGCCCCTACAAGGCTGAGTGCGGTATACGAGAACAACAATTCATCGGACTACCGTAACCACAACAGCATCTGGGCGGTTCCCGGGAATGGCATCAAGGACTATCGCTGTTTCTACAAATACGCAGACATAGAACGCCGCGATTCGATCTATCGCGACCTCATTCCCCTTATCCGCATCAGTGAGATGTATTACATCGTGGCCGAATGCGAACCCGACAAAACCGCCGCACTAACGGCCCTAAACACCATCCGCCGTGCCCGTGGGTTGCTCGATCTGGCTTCTTCCGCCAACGTGATTAATGAAACGCGGAACGAATACAGAAGGGAATTCTACGGAGAAGGACAACTGTTCTTCTATTATAAACGGACTTTACCACCAGCATTCCCAATGGTACAGGTTCAGGCACCGTAACCATGAGGACCGGCATGTATTGCCCCCGATTCCTGACGACGAAATCCGTTACCGCAACTAAAAACGCACCGATCATGAAAAAACTATTTTCCATCATCATTATGGTCACCATACTTGCCGGCTGCAAGCGAAATGAAGTGCCGGTATACGACGGGCCAAAGGCGGTTTATTTCGATGTATATCGCGACTATTCGATAAGTGCCAACTACCTGGCAGATTCTACCCTTATTACTTTCGCCTATTCTCCCGAGCTCAATGACACCACTGTTTACCTCCGCATCCGGACGCAGGGCGACACTACCGGCAGCACCCGCGATCTGAGCATCCGGATCATCGATACGGCCGCAAAAGCCGCCCGGCGGGATCAGTTCGATCTGCCGGCGACGATATCCGTTCCAGGGAAAAACCAGGTAATGCTTCCTGTTCGTTTAAAAAAGAGCGCCGACATGCAGACCGATACCTTTACGCTAACGCTGGAACTGGTGGAAAACGCGCAGTTTAAAGTACCGGTTTCAACGGTTCATGTTGCTGAACTGGGCCGCGCCGTAAACGTGAAGCGACATATAGTCGTGTTTAATGACATCCTCATGCAACCGAAATACTGGGTTAGCGGCTACCTGGGATCATGGTCGCGCAAGAAACATTTGCTCATGAGCGAAGTACTGGGATATCCCGTCAACTTTTTGGAAATATCAGTACTGCCCGGAACGGTCAAATTCTATGGCCGCTATGTACGCAATTACCTGGAAACAGAAGCCGCAGCCGGGCGAACCGTACTGGATGAGGACGGCTCCGTCATGAAAATGGGCGACAGCCTCTAACTGCTCACTTAAATCATCAGAAACATGAAACAGATAGCAGCGCTACTGATACTTGCGGCAGCTATAATCAGTTGCAATAAAGACAAAGGAAATTATTCATATGAAGATATTAATGATGCCGCCATCAGCGGCATAGAGCCCCATTACACTAAATTGCTCAAAGATACGCTTCGTATCCGCCCGGAACTGACGTTCAATACCATCACTCCGGATGCGGAACTGGATTTTGAGTGGGTCAGGATTTATACTGATGCCAGCAATGATTCCAGCCGGAAGGTGATTGGCACCTCACGCAACCTTGAGTACAAACTTGCCGATGAATCCGGGCGATATAATCTATTCTTCCGGGTACGCAATAAAAAGTCGGGCGTACAATATCAGCGGCGCTTTACCCTTACTGTACAGTCGAGCGTTTACGAGGGATGGCTGTTGATGTGCAACGTAAACGGCTTTACCCGGATTGATATGGTAAGCAAACTTCCCGGCGAGGATAGGGTGGTAAATGACCTTTCCGCATACTCCACCGCGCCGATGCCTCCGCTAAAGGTCCCCGCGCCATCACCATGACACTCGATTACACCAGTCAGGTCGGCACTAAACTGAACCTGTATGTACTGACAGACGATGGCACGATGAAAATGAACGGGGACTCCTGGAAGTGGGATACTAAGCACGATATCATCCGCGAAATGCTGGCGCCCCCGCCCGCTCCCCTGCGCCCCAGGATATATGTCGCTTACTCGGGATGCAATTTAATGCTGACCGATAACAAAGACGCATACGCTAACTACCCGGCTTTTGGTGCCGGGTTCGGTATGCCCGTAAGCAAGGTCATAAGGACGAATGAGCCGGTAGACCTCGCACCTTTCGTAGGTATCCCAAACAACAACAATCCTACCACCTGCATGGTCTTCGATAAGACCCGGCGATGGTTCATGAAACTAAATGCCAATTCGGACCTTGGTTGCGATACAATCCCCACTCCCACAGCAAATCCATTGTTCTCCTACAAGATCGGGATGGACCTGGAGTGGATGGGATATACCCAATTCAATGGTGGCGACAACGTGGCCGTTCTCCGCGACCCGGTCACCGGCCGGCGATATGTGGCCCTTGTATCTTTGACCGGCGGCTCACCATCGTTCGAGCAGAAAGGATATAAGATGATTGACGAAAGTACGGGAGACATCGCACATGCAGAACGATTCGCTCTTGCGCAGACCAACGCATACCTGCTGTATACGGTAGGCAGTAAGCTATATCAATATGACATCAATTATAATACCCACAAGCTGATGCTGGATTTTGGCGCGGAGAAAATCTCCGCGATCTCCACACGAAACTTCCGGGAAAAGACGAGCCTTATTATTCATACGCCCGGTCAGTTCAGGTAGCAACATATCTTCCTGGTGGTAAAGAAGGAGAAAACGGGAAGCTGCGGATTTACAAGATGCCCGACCTTAACGAACCACTTGAACTATTCCGTGAATGGGGCGGCTTTGGCAGGATCGTAGATATTAATTACAGAGCCAGATAAAACATTCTCCAGTAAAACCAACCATTAAACAAGCAGGGCCGCCTTTTTCCAGGGCGGCCTTTTTCTTTGGTTCCCCTACGGCTTACGGCAGAAATACCGCACCAGGGTGAATTTTTCCCATATTTGATACGGTCATCCCCAAAAATTCCTAATTTTACCAGCCTTGGTCCGCAGGCCCCGCCTGCCACCTTGTCACAACCGGGCATCCGGGCGTAATATTTGACTATATTCCCCCGCAACCAGGTTCCTTAATTCTTAGACATCGAAAATTTTAACATGCTAGGTTTTTTAACAAAGCTTTTCGGAGGAAACAAGTCTGAGCGAGACATCAGGCTGATCCTTCCCATTGTGAAGCAGATCAACGAGGAGTATGAAAACTGTCATCCCTGCCTATCGACGAACTGCGTGGTAAAACGCAGGTTTTCCGTTCCCGCATTAAGGAATACCTGGCCGAAATAGACCGGGAGATCGCTGAAAAGAAAGCTTCCGCTGAATCTGAAGAAGACGTAAATACCAAAGATCTCACCTACCGCGAGATCGACAAGCTGCGCAAAGACCGCAACAAGAAAATCGAAGAGATACTCTCCCAGCTCCTGCCCGAAGCCTTTGCCGTTGTAAAGGAATCCGCCCGCAGGCTGAAAGAAAATACCACCATCACCGCTACCGCAACTGAAATGGACCGCCACCTGGCCGTTCTCCGCGACTATGTTACCATTGAAGGTGACAAAGTGGCCTGGAAGAATACCTGGGTTGCCGGCGGTATCGAAGTGACCTGGAACATGGTGCATTACGACGTACAGCTGATCGGCGGTATCGTGCTGCACCAGGGTAAGATCTCCGAAATGGCCACCGGTGAAGGTAAAACCCTCGTATCCACGCTCCCTGCCTACCTCAACGCCCTCACCGGCGAAGGCGTGCACATCGTGACCGTGAACGATTACCTCGCCCGTCGTGACTCCGAATGGAACGGCCCCTGTTCGAATTCCTCGGCATCACCGTGGATTGCATCGACAAGCACCAGCCTAACTCCTTCGAGCGCCGCAACGCTTACCAGGCAGACATTACCTACGGTACCAATAACGAATTCGGCTTCGACTACCTGCGCGACAACATGGTGCACAGCCCCGAAGAAATGGTGCAACGCAAGCACCATTTTGCCATGGTGGATGAGGTGGACAGCGTATTAATCGACGATGCCCGTACGCCCCTCATCATTTCCGGCCCCATCCCCGCGGCGACGAGCAGGAATTCCACGCCCTGAAGCCCCGTATCCAGCGGCTGGTGGAAGAGCAGCGTAAAATCGTGAACGCCAGCCTCCTGGAAGCTAAAAAGCTCATCGGAGAGGGCAAAGACGATCCCAAGACCGGCGGCCTCGCACTGATGCGCGCCCACCGCGGTCTCCCCAAGAACAGCGCCCTCATCAAATACCTCAGCGAACCCGGCATGAAAGTGCTCCAGCAGAAAGCGGAGAACTATTATATCGCCGACCAGCAACGCGAAATGCCTAAGGTAGACGAAGGCCTCCTGTTCCACATCGACGAAAAGAACAACAGTGTAGACCTCACTGATAAAGGTATTGCCCTCATCACCGGCGCCGGTGAAGACCCCGCTTTCTTCGTGATGCCTGATGTAGGCTCCGAGATCGCTGACCTGGAAAAAATGGACCTCTCCGCAGAGGAGAAAATGGCCCGGAAAGACCAGCTGTTGCAAGACTTCGCCGTGAAATCCGAACGCATCCACTCCGTTCAGCAACTCCTCAAAGCATACACCCTCTTCGAAAAAGACGTGGAATATGTGGTGATGGACGGAAAAGTGAAGATCGTAGACGAACAGACCGGCCGTATCCTGGATGGCCGCCGTTATTCCGACGGCCTGCACCAGGCGATCGAAGCCAAGGAAAACGTGAAAGTGGAAGCTGCCACTCAAACGTTCGCCACCATTACCCTGCAGAACTACTTCCGTATGTACCACAAACTTGGTGGTATGACCGGTACGGCTACTACTGAAGCCGGTGAATTCTGGGAAATCTATAAGCTGGACGTGGTAACCATCCCCACAAACCTGCCTATTACCCGTAAGGATGCGGAAGACCTCGTATATAAAACCAAGCGCGATAAATACCGCGCCGTGATCGAAGAGATCAAGAAACTGAAGGAAGCCGGCCGCCCCGTACTGGTAGGTACCACCTCCGTAGAGGTTTCTGAGCTCCTCGGCAAAATGCTGACCTTCGAAAAGATCCCTCATAACGTACTGAACGCCAAGCAACACGCCCGTGAAGCCCAGATCGTGGCCGAAGCGGGTGGCCCCGGCGCCGTGACCATCGCCACCAATATGGCCGGTCGTGGTACGGACATCAAGCTCGGACCCGGCGTGAAAGAAGCAGGCGGTCTGGCCATCATCGGTACCGAACGCCACGAAAGCCGCCGTGTAGACCGCCAGCTGCGTGGCCGTGCCGGCCGTCAGGGCGATCCCGGTACATCCCAGTTCTTCGTTTCCCTCGAAGATGACCTGATGCGCATGTTCGGTTCCGACCGTATCGCCGCGCTGATGGACCGTATGGGCTATAAAGAAGGCGAAGTGATCCAGCACAGCATGATCACCCGCTCCATCGAACGCGCCCAGAAGAAAGTGGAAGAAAACAACTTCGGCATCCGTAAGCGCCTCCTCGAATACGATGACGTCATGAACAAGCAACGTACGGTGATCTACTCCAAACGCAACCACGCCCTGTTCGGCGAGCGCCTGGCCATCGACATCGACAATGCCTTCTTCGAAGTGGCCGATAACCTCGTGACCACGCATCGTGAAGCAAGTGACTACGAAGCTTTCAAGCTCGACGTGATCAAGAACTTCGCAGTAGATACCACCGTCAGCGAAGACGAGTTCCAGAAAGGCAATGTGCAGGAAATCGCCGAGAAGCTGTATGCGGAAGCAGTAGCCAATTACCACCGCCGTACCAACGAAGTGGTAACCGGCACCTATCCCATCATCAAGAAAATCTTCGAAGAGCAGGGGCAGCATATCGAGAACATCTCGATCCCGTTCACAGACGGCCGTCGTGGCCTCCACGTGCTGGCGCCCCTCCGCAAAGTGGTAGAGACCGAAGGCAAGGAGACCATCTCCGCCCTCGAGCGCTCCATCACCCTCAACCTCATCGACGATGCCTGGAAGGAGCACCTCCGCGCCATGGACGACCTGAAACAGTCCGTTCAAAGCGCCGTATACGAACAGAAAGACCCGCTGCTGATCTATAAATTCGAGGCCTTCGAGCTCTTCAAGCAGATGAGCGCCGAGAATTCCAAGGAAATCGTTTCCTTCCTCTGTAAAGCCGGCATCCCTGGTCAGCAGGCCGAAGAAGAAGCGCAGATCACCGAAGGGCACGAAGAAAAAACTGACATGAGCCGCATGCGCGCCACGCATCAGGACCTCGACGCTGACAACGGCCACAGCGCCCCCAGCAACAACAAGGCCCCGTGCGCCGCGAGGAATATGCCCCGCAATGGACGAGCCCAAACAGGAACCCGTTCGCGTAGGCCCCAAAGTCGGCAGAAACGATCCCTGCCCCTGCGGAAGCGGCAAGAAATTCAAAAACTGTCACGGGAAAGATCAATAAACGCCCGCTGCGTAAAATAACCGACGGAGTTACCCGGGACCGCCCAGTGTAACTCCGTTTTTTTATTTTTGGAAAACACCCTTCAGAAAATGAACATTAACCGCTATATCGACCATACCGTCCTCAAGCCCCTCACCACCCTCGAAGACGTGAAAAAGCTCAGCATGGAAGCCGTCGAATATGACTTCGCCGCTGTTTGCGTGCCGCCTCCCTTCGTTAACGCCGCCAAGACCTTCCTGGGCGGCACCACCACCGCCGTAGCCACCGTCATCGGCTTTCCTTCGGCTATTCTGCCCTGGAAGCCAAGGTGGCCGAGTCTGTACTCGCCATTATTGACGGGGCCGATGAGCTGGATATGGTCGCCAATCTTATCGCTATCCGCGGGGCGACTGGGCCTTCCTGGAGAAGGAGATTGCCACCATTATGCCCATCATCCGGAACAAACAGCGCAAGCTGAAGGTGATCATCGAAAGTGGCATATTATTGGAGGAAGAGATCGTGCGCTGCTGTGAGCTGTACGGGAAATACGGGGTAGACTTCGTGAAGACCAGTACCGGCTACGCCGAAAAGAGCGCTACCGTGGAAGCAGTGGCCCTCATGCGGAAAAACCTCCCGGCAAACATTCAGATCAAGGCTTCCGGAGGGATTCGTACCTTTGCCTTTGCCAAGGAACTGATCGCCGCAGGCGCTACCCGCATCGGAACAAGCTCCGGTGTGGCTATCATGAAAGAATCTAATTAGCCATCAAACGAACCAAATATGATGTTAAGAACAGGCTGCCTGATGCTTTTGCTGTTAACCGCCGCTACCGCGCTACATGCGCAGGAATCGGTACAGCAGGAAGGCAACGTCAAAGTGACCAAAGACAGCCGGATAGACATCCTGATCCGTAAACAGGTATATATCAACAACCTGGCCATCCGTAACCAGCCCGGCTTCCGCGTACAGGTGCTTACCACTAACAAGCGCAACGAAGCTAACGAGGCGAAGACACGCGTGATGCAACGTTATCCCGATTACCGTACCTACATCGACTTCGAAGCTCCTTATTTTAAAGTGCGCGTAGGCGACTTCAGATCCCGCGAGGAGGCTACCGAACTGCGTAAAGAGCTGGCGGACTTCTTCCCAACGGCGCATTCGTAGTACCCACCATCATCAACGTATCACCGGAAAAAGAAGATTAATGAAAGACCGGATCAAAGCCCTGGCCAGTGAATTTGCTCCTGACCTGGTCGCCTGCAGAAGGCATTTGCATACCTATCCCGAACTATCTTTCCAGGAATTCGAAACCTCGAAGTTTATTCAGCAGCAGCTGGACAGCTGGGGCGTATCATATCGCGCGGGCGTTGCCGGCACGGGTGTAGTAGCCCTGATCGAAGGCAGGAACCCGGGTAAGAAGGTCATTGCCCTTCGCGGCGATATTGACGCGCTCCCTATCGAAGAAGCTAACAATGTCCCTTATAAATCACAGCACGCCGGCGTTATGCACGCCTGCGGGCACGACGTGCATACCACGGTAGCCCTGGGCGCTGCGCGCATCCTGCAACAGGTCCGCGATGAGTTCGAAGGCACCGTGAAGATCCTGTTCCAGCCCGGTGAGGAGAAACATCCCGGCGGCGCCAGCCTTATGATCCAGGATGGCGCGCTGGACAACCCGAAGCCAGAAGCTATCCTTGGCCTGCACGTGCTGCCAGCTATGGAAACGGGCCTCCTGGGATTCCGGGCCGGTAAATACATGGCCAGTGCCGATGAGATCTACATCACTGTAAGAGGTAAAGGCGGCCACGCGGCAGCCCTCACCTGACGGCAGATACTATCCTCATCGCATCCAACCTGGTCGTAAGCCTACAGCAGATCATCAGCCGAAATAACGACCCTTTCTCCCCTTCCGTGCTCTCTATCTGCGCCTTCAACGGCGGTTTCACCACGAACGTGATCCCCAGTGAAGTAAAGCTCATGGGCACCTTCCGGGCGATGGACGAGACCTGGCGCTTCAAAGCCCACGATCTCATCCGCAAACAAGCGACCGAACTGGTGCATGCTATGGGTGCCGAGATCGATATCGATATCCTCGTAGGCTACCCCACCCTTTACAACAACGAAGCCGTAACCGCCAATGCACGCAAGCTGGCCGAAGACTACATGGGCATTGACAATGTAGTGGATACCGAATTGCGGATGGGCGCAGAAGACTTCGCATTTTATTCCCAGGTGATTCCGGCATGCTTCTTCCGACTCGGCACCGGAAATAAAGCCAAAGGCATCACCGCCGGTGTTCACACGCCCCTGTTCGATGTAGACGAACGCGCGTTAGAAATTGGCGCAGGGACCATGGCATACCTGGCCACACAGTTCTGATTATTCTGATCACAGAACATAAAAAGCCGCCCCGGTTAATACCAGGGCGGTTTTTCTTTACAAGTTGAGGACTATATATTTATAACGCCATTCGGCGCATGCATTCATTGGCTATCCTTTTCCAACTTCCCGATCTTCATATTTAGATTTGTCGAGACTTCACCACCTTTAATGGCGGAATAGTTCAACACGCCTATTTCCCCATAGTCGATATTTAATTTGGTATTGTTGGCAAGCACGTAGATGAAAGGCGCTTCCAACCAATCCATATTTACATTGCCCGCGTTATTTAGCGTTAGCGACAGCGGCGTTCGTTGATTGATCATTGCAATCTTAAGACGCGTACTATCTACAATAATGTTGTCGATAGAAAGATTCTGAATGCGCACATCTCCTTCTTTCAGCGGCTGCCGGGACTGGCCGTCGGATTCGAAACGAACGATCAGCGAATCGTTCCTGACATTCATCTTTACCAGGGCTTGCAGGTCTTTCCGGATGGTGAGGTAAGGTGCTGCGCCTTCGGCAATGAGGATGGTCACGTGCATTTCCTTTCTTTCCGTTGAACTGGCAGATTCGGTCCATGCTCCATTTACCACAAGATTTTTAAACGGAGGCAGCTTTATAGTTTCCGTAAGCGGTTCCGGCGTATATCCGTTCGCCTCGAAGTTGCCGCTTTTGTATAGCGACCAGATCGACAGGTGATGGGCCAGCAATGCAATGGGTGCCAGTAGTATAATGACCAGCAGTATGATGTTACTTTTTTCATGAAGGATGTTATTGTGCCTTTAGCTGGCGGGTCCTGAATGATTCATAGCGGTCTTTCAGCTCATCGAGCTCGATACCGAGGAGATATAGCTTGCGGAAGAATTGCGGAGCTCTTCCTGCAGGAACTGTTCTTTACGCAGCGCGGTTACCTTTTCAACGGCATCCGCACTGGCGAAATAACCAAGGCCGCGGCGTGTATAGATGATGCCCTGCTGCTGGAGGTGCTCGTATGAGCGCATCACTGTATTGGGATTTACTTCCAGGTTGACGGCCAGATCCCGGACGGAGGGAATCTTTTCGTCCGGCAGCCACTCCCAAGCTGTATCCGGTCGCAGACATGGTCAGCGATCTGGAGGTAAATGGATAATTGGTTATTGAATTCCATGGGAAACGAATTGGGGATTAAACTTCCTGTTCTTTCAGGCGTATCACAATAATGGCCAGCATGCTTACAGGGAAGAGTATAGTTAACACTCCCGTGAGCGTATTCATGTAAGCAGGCGGCCCAATCCAATAGGTTTCCATCGTTATATCTTCCGCAGACTTCGACCGGAAGCTCCAATTGCTGAACATAGACATGTTCATTATCTCTGTACGTACAGCCCGCTTACCCTCCCCGGATGTTGCACTTTCTCGGGTAGCGGAGTAGAAGTAAGTAAATACGACCCCACTCCTGGCTGACCAGCTCCATGGTTACTATAAACACAGCGATACATACAAATACTTTCACCAATGCCAGTTTTCTGAAGAAGAGCCCCGCCAACAGGCCGAAGGTGACTGAACTTAAAAGCATCTTCATAAATGAAAGGCTAAATACCCCCACCTCTTCCTGGAAAATGTTATAATAGCGATTGGGACGAAACATCAGAGAATGATCGATGTAGTGCGCAAATCCGAGGCAAATGAGGGTAACTATCAAATATATCGCGGGATAAAAATGAGATTAAAGAACAGAGCCACCGCCAGTTGCTCCCCGGCCGTGACAGGTAACATCAGCGCCTGCAGTCTTGTAGCGGTTGCCGTCAGGTTGTGGAAATACCAGGTGGCGGCGAGAATAGTAAACAAAAGCCACCCTACTCCGAATATCATGTTCTGTTTGCTATAATACAATCCGAACTTATCATAAAACACGTAATACAACATAACAGCCAGCAAAAGGCCGGTAAGCGCCAGGACAGCGTAAGCGTATAATCTGCGGTTGCCTGCAAGCTGGAGCCTGGCGAGACAAAGGCATCTTTGCAATGAAAAATTCATAGCGGGAATGTTTAATCTTGAAGAATGGGAAGAATGGATGATTCGCCGGAGAGCGCGGCATTGAACAGCAGTTCCATATCGATGCGGGAGCTTTCGTCCGTAGTGTTCTGGGCGATGACGGCATAACCGCCAAGGGCCTCCTCGGCATATAATGGCTTTCCGCTTTCGGCGCGGTCCTTTACTTTTCTGAACACGAGCCGCTCTGTGATGCGCGCCACCGGTGATTGCAGCACGATGCGCCCCGGTCCAGGATCAGCACCTCATCAATGAGGCTGTCCAAATCACGGACCTGGTGGGTACTGATGACCATGGTCTGATCTTCGCCGAGGTTGCCGGCGATGATCTTCCGGAATTGCTGTTTGGATGGAATGTCTAACCCGTTGGTAGGCTCATCCAGCAGAAGCAACTTTACGCGGGTAGCCACCGCGAATGCAACCTGGAATTTCTTCTGCTGGCCATGGGAGAGTTGGGGCAGCTTGTCATCTTCACCCATGCCGAATTGCTCAAGGATCGATGCACACAGAACAGGATCGAAGGATGGGTAAAATGGTGCGTGCAGCTGAATAAATCGCTTTGCCGTCATGTCGGGCAACTGGAATGCTTCGGGGATGATATACACCGACTGCAGAAAAGCCGGCTCCCGGCGGGCCGGCTCATGACCTTGTACCCGGCAACTGCCGCTTTTAGGGAACAACAAACCGGCAATGTGGTAAAGGAGCGTGCTTTTACCGGCGCCGTTACGGCCCAGTAAGCCGTAAATGCGGCCGGGCTCCAGTTGCAGGCTGAGCCCGTTCAATACCGGGGCGCCCCGGCGATAGGAATAGGTGATGTCTTGGAGAGTTACCATGTAAAGGGTATTAAGAGGATGAATAGGTGTACTACTATGCTAGTACACTACAAATGTACAGGTATTCTCCATACTTCCAAATAAATTTGTCAGTAAATGCGCAATTACTACCATCGGGCGCAAACGCACCAGCCTATCTTGGCAATCCACTAAAGAACTGATATGCTTAAATGGATCATCACCTGTAGCCTTATGTTGCCGCTGGCCTCCCAGGCGCAGGAAACCCTCATCTATCTATCACCTTCCGGCAACGACGCCGACCCTGGTACCAAAGACAAACCGAAAGCCACCTTAGCCGGTGCGCGTGAGATATGGCGCCAGTTCCCCGGGCAAGCAACCACCGTCATTCTCCGGGGCGGCACCTATTACCGGGAAGAGCCGTTTACTCACATCCGCCGATAACCCGCAACACAAGCCATTTACCATCAAAGCTCAACCCGGCGAGAAACCCGTCTTAAGCGGCGCCCAACCACTCTCAGTTAAGTGGGAAGACGCCGGCAATGGCATCTGGAAAGCCTCCATCCCCGGGAACCTTTCCTCCATGGACAGGCTTTACATCAACGGTAAGCTCCAGATCCTCGCCCGGTATCCCAATTATGATTCCTCCGCCCGCTTCTACCACGGCACCGCGGCAGACGCCCTCTCACCCCAGCGCATCAAATCCTGGAAACATCCTGAAGGCGCGATCGTACATGCCCTGCACCGTGCGGAATGGGGCGGATATCATTACATCATCACCGGTGTGGATGACAAAGGCAACGCCATCCTGGAAGGCGGCTGGCAGAACAACCGCCAGATGGGGCTACATGCAGAACACCGCTTCGTAGAAAATGTGCGCGAAGAACTGGATGCGCCAAATGAATGGTATTACGATGCCACGGAGCATACCCTGTATTATAAACCGGCAAACGGTCAACAGCCTTCCGGCAACATCGCGTACGCATCCGCCAAAGAGTTGATTGCTTTAAAAGGCAGTAAAGAACGACCATTGCGAAACGTGACCGTTCGCGGGCTCACCTTCACCGGTAACGCGCGCACTTTCATGCTCACGAAGGAACCGTTGCTACGAAGCGACTGGACCATCTACCGTGGCGGCGCCGTACTGATTGAAGGCGCTGAAAACGCCGCCGTAACCAATTGCGTATTCGATGAGGTGGGTGGTAATGCCGTGTTCGTGAACAACTACAACCGCAACGTGCGGGTCGACAGTAACCTGATCTACCGTGCAGGCGCCTCCGGCATCGCATTCGTCGGCAATCCGGACGCGGTGCGTTCTCCGGCATTCGAATACAACGACGCCGTGCCTTTCAGTGAAATGGACCTCACCCCGGCCCTAAGTCAGATAATTACCCCAAAGACTGCAGCGCTTCCGATAACCTGATCCAGTTTTCCGGTGAGATCGAGAAACAATCCGCCGGCGTACAGATCAGCATCGCGAACAAGATCCATGTAGCGCATAACACCATTCATAATGTACCGCGCGCCGGGATCAATGTAAGTGAAGGCACATTCGGCGGCCACCTCATCGAGCGGAACGATGTGTACAACACCGTTCTCGAAACAGGCGACCACGGCGCTTTCAACAGCTGGGGCCGCGACCGCTTCTGGCATCCTAACCGTAGAATTATGGACAGCGCAACAATGGCCAATATCGCGCTGACCAAGCTCGACATCCTCGGCACCACCATCCTGCGCGAAAACCGCTTCCGTTGCGATCATGGGTGGGACATCGACCTGGACGACGGCTCTTCCTATTATGATATTTATGACAACGTCTGCCTGAACGGCGGCCTGAAGCTGCGGGAGGGTTTCTTCCGCAGGGTGCATCACAACCTGATGATCAATAATACCTTCCATCCGCACGTGTGGTTCGCAAACAGCAACGATGTATTCACTAACAACGTGGTGACCACCGACTACAAGCCTATCCAGGTGAAGGTGTGGGGCAAAGAAGTTGATCATAACTTCTTCCCTGACAAAGCCTCCCCGGAAGCAGCGCAAAAGCGCGGCACGGATGCGCATTCCATTGTATTGGATCTTCAGTTCGTCAACTTTGCCAAAGGAGATTACCGGCTGAAGCCTTCCAGCAAGCCTAAGTACATGACTTACCGGGACTTCCCCATTAACAACTTCGGTACGCGGGTTGCGGCATATAAAAACTGGCAGCCCCTGTTCCTTTGCCTGCGATATTGTTATCCGCAGCAGCCGGCAAGGGCGACGTAATGGAGTGGAAAGGAGCCAAAGTCAAGAATATCGAAGGATTGGGTGAGCGCTCCGCCACAGGACTTCCCGATGAGAAGGGTGCATATTTCGTGGAAGTACCTCAAAACAGCGAGGCTTTTAAGGCCGGTTTGCGTACAAATGATGTAGTGTTGAAGCTGGACGGTCAGGCCGTCACTTCTGTAAATACGTTCCTCTCGGTATATCAGCCCATCGCCTGGCGCTCCAACCTGAAGGCTGTGGTCTTCCGTAACCAGCGCGAGCTGGAGATCGTGCTCGGTAAATAGGTTGGATTAAAACGAAAAGGCCGGTCCTGGAGCAATGGCGCTCCGGACCGGCCTTTTACTTTACAAACCTTTATCGGTCTCAGCCCATTTCGGGGTAGAGCGGGAATTGTTTCATGAATTCGTTCACCTCGCCACGGATGCTCTTCTGGAGGCCTTCGTTGTCGGCGTCCATGAGCAGCTTATCGATCCATTCAACGATCTGCGGCATATGGCTTTCCTGCAGGCCACGGGTGGTGATGGCGGGAACGCCTACGCGGATACCGGAAGTCACGAAAGGCGACTTGTCATCGTAGGGTACCATGTTCTTGTTGCAGGTGATATCTGCCTGAACGAGCACGTTCTCTGCTTTCTTGCCGGAGATGTTCTTGTTGCGCAGGTCGATGAGCATGAGGTGGTTATCGGTACCTCCGGAGATGATCTGGTAGCCTTTTTCCACGAAGGAGCGGGCCATAGCCTGGGCGTTCTTGATCACCTGGCGGGCATATTGATCGTAATCGTCTGACAGGATCTCGAAGAACGAAACCGCTTTGGCGGCAATCACGTGTTCGAGGGGCCGCCCTGGATACCGGGGAACACGGCCATGTCGAGCAGGTTAGACATCATGCGGGTTTCGCCTTTCGGGGTTTTGAGGCCGAAGGGATTCTCGAAGTCAGTGCCCATCATGATCATACCACCACGGGGACCGCGAAGGGTTTTGTGGGTGGTGGTGGTTACGAAATGGCAATGCGCGAAGGGCGAATTGAGCAGGCCCTTAGCGATGAGACCCGCGGGGTGCGCGATGTCTGCCATTACGAAAGCGCCGATCTTGTCTGCGATAGCGCGGATCCGGGCATAATCCCAGTCACGGCTGTAAGCGGAAGCGCCGCAAATGATCAGCTTGGGCTTTTCGGCGAGGGCAACCTCTTCCATTTTGTCGTATTCTACAAGGCCGGTCTCTTTATTTACACCGTAAAACAACGGTTGATACAGCTTGCCGGAGAAGTTAACGGCGGAACCGTGGGTAAGGTGGCCGCCCATGCTCAGGTCCAGGCCCAGGATCTTGTCGCCCGCCTGGAGGATCGCCAGCAGAACTGCCGCATTCGCCTGCGCACCGGAGTGGGGCTGAACGTTGGCGTATTCGATGCCGAAGATCTGTTTGGCACGGTCAATGGCCAGCTGCTCGCTCAGGTCCACTATCTCGCAACCGCCATAATAACGGCGACCGGGATAGCCCTCGGCGTACTTATTGGTCATTACGTTGCCCATGGCTTGCATTACCTGATAGCTCGTGAAGTTCTCAGAAGCAATCAGTTCAATGCCATGGCGCTGCCTTTCCAGTTCCTGGCTGATGATGTCGAAGATCTGCTGGTCTCTTTGCATGTGAAAGAAAATTTAAGATGCAAAATTAATCATCTTCCCATTAAATATAAACTTGGAATTGATGAAAAGAACCATTCAGCCATATTTACTAAAACACTAATATCTTTTTAGGGTCAGGCCGTTATCATGTTTTTATTCCCCGTTATTCCGTAATTTGCCCGCTGAAGCAAAGTGATTAGGTTAACTGTAGCAGTGAACCATTTCAAAACCGATTCATGAAGGCAATCATACCAGTAGCAGGTGCAGGCACCAAACTGCGCCCGCATACGTATACACAACCGAAAGCACTCATCCCGCTGGCGGGGCGAACCATACTTAGCATTATCGTGGATCAGCTGGTAGAATCCGGCATCCGCGAATTCGTGTTCGTAGTGGGGTACCTCGGTGAAAAGATTCAGCATTACGTAGAAAAGAAATATCCCGATCTCACTACCCACTTCGTGCAGCAGAATTCCCGCGAAGGCACCGGCCACGCCATCCTGCTGACCAAAGAAGTAGTGGCGGGCGACGAAGTGCTCATCGTATTGGGAGATACCATCGTGGAAGTAGACTTCAAAGAAGTCATCAACTCCCCTGTTTCCGTACTGGGCGTGAAGAAAGTGGACGATCCCGCAACTTCGGCGTAGCCGAACTGGGCGAGGATTTCAACATCACACGCGTGATCGAGAAACCCCAGATCCCCAAATCCAACCTCGCCCTCGTAGGCATGTACAAGATCCGGGAAACGGAACAGCTGTATAAGTGCCTGGAAGACAATATCCGCATGCAGGTGCGCTCGCACGACGAGTTCCAGCTCACCGATGCCCTCGAATGCATGATCCAGCACGGCGTCCGCTTCAATGCGTTCAAAGTGAATAACTGGTTCGACTGCGGCCGTAAGGAAACGCTCCTTGAGACCAACGCCACCCTGCTGAAGAAGTATAAACTGTCGGCCAGTCCCGTGCTGCCGTACGAGAACACGATCATCATTCCCCGGTGAGCATTGGCGAAGGCTGCAATATCAAGAACAGCATCATAGGCCCCAACGTGGCCATCGGCGATAATACCGTCATCAGTTATTCCATCGTAAAGGATTCCATCATCGGCTCGTTCAGCAACCTGTACGAAGTGGTGCTGAAGTCTTCGCTCATCGGCAGCGACGCCAATATCCGCGGGCTCAGCCAGAGCCTCAATATCGGCGACAACACGGAAATCGATCTCGGCTAAACCAAACCTTCAGGATGGCATTCCAAAACTCCGTTACACGACTTTTCGGCATCGAATATCCCATCATCCAGGCTGGCATGATCTGGGCCAGCGGCTGGCGGCTTGCGAGTGCGGTCAGCCATGCGGGCGGGCTCGGCATCATCGGCGCGGGCAGCATGTACCCTGATGTGCTCCGGGAGCATATCCAAAAGTGCAAAGCTGCGACCGATAGGCCGTTTGGCGTGAACGTTCCGCTCCTCTACCCGGACCTGGACCAGCATATCCAGATCATCCTGGAAGAAAAGGTGCCGGTGGTTTTCACTTCCGCAGGCAATCCCAAAACCTGGACACCGCTGCTGAAGGAGAACGGGGTGAAAGTAGTGCATGTGGTCTCCAGCAGCAAGTTTGCGCTGAAGAGCCAGGAAGCCGGCGTTGATGCGGTGGTGGCGGAAGGCTTCGAAGCCGGGGGCCACAATGGGCGGGAAGAAACCACTACTATGGTACTCATCCCTGCTGTGGCAGATACCGTGAAGATCCCGGTGATCGCTGCGGGCGGCATCGGCACGGGCCGCGCTATGGCGGCGGCTTTCGCGCTGGGCGCTTCGGGCGTCCAGGTGGGCAGCCGGTTCGTGGCAACGCCGGAGGCTTCATCGCACGGAGCTTTTAAGGAAGCCATCGTTAAAGCCGGCGAAGGCGATACGATGTTGTCACTGAAGCAGTTGACGCCCGTCCGCCTGCTGAAGAACGCATTCTTCGACGCGGTGCGCAAAGCCGAAGCCGAAGGCGCCGATGTCGAACAGCTCAAAGGGCTCCTGGGCCGGGGACGCGCCAAAAAGGCATGTTCGAAGGCAACCTCGATGAAGGCGAACTGGAAATCGGCCAGGTCAGCGCCCTCATCCACGGCATCAAACCCGCTGCCGAAGTGCTGCACGAAATCTGGAATGAATTCCGTGCCACCTGTGCTCATCTCGGATCTCTCTGATCCTCATTTCAAAGAACTTTTCATTTACACAACACCGCGACCTTTCTATCCACAAACCAAAAGTAGGTGGAATAGAGACACGTTTCGAAATTATGTGATGTGGTTCGGTGGAAGTGGTGACGTAATGCCTAATCTGCGGTGATGAAACGACAATCCTTCGGTCATCCTTCGGTGGTGTTCGGTGGTGGCTTGGGTTTGAGGGTCTCAGAGCGAAGGATAAGCGAAGGTTAAGCGAAGGATAAGCGAAGGTTTGCAGGTCATTTTACCTCTTTTTGACGAATAAAAATGGAAAAAGGGCCGCCGGAATGCAAACGATGCATGCCGGCGACCCTTTACTTTTATCAGGATTTTACTTGATTAACTCTTCCGGAATATCCATTTACCAACCTCCCCGAGGGTTACCTTCTTACCGTACATGAGAATACCGGTACGGTAGATCTTCGCGGCCACCCAGGTAGTGGCGAGGAAGCCGGCGATCAGGGAAATCATGGACAGGCCCAGTTGCCAGAAGGGCACCGTACCCGGAACACCATATGGGATCCGCGCCATCATCACCACCGGCGAAGTAAATGGAATGATGCTGCCCCATACGGCCAGCGGGCTTGTGGGCTTCATTACTGCCTGGATCATGATGATGATCGCAACGATAATGGGAAGCGTTATAGGGAATGTGAGCGATTGCGCATCATTGGGATCTTCATTTACCAGGCTCCCCACCGCCGCGAACAGCGCCGCATAGAAGAGATATCCGCCAAGGAAGTAAAAAGGAACAACGGCAACACGGTAAACCATTCTACACTGCCCATCGCAATTTTGATCTGCTCCCAGAATTTGGCGGTTTCAGACGCCTGTGCCCCGGCAGCAACGTCCGTGCCTCCGGTTAACATCGGCAACAAGAGTAACTGGATAAACATTAGAATACCGGTCCAGATGATAAACTGGACGAGGCCCACGCCTGCAATGCCTACTATCTTACCCATCATCAGCTGGAAAGGCTTCACACTGGATACCATTACCTCTGCGATACGGTTAGTTTTTTCTTCCATCACCCCGCGCATTACCATCATACCGAATACCAGCAACACGATATAGATCAGGAAGCCGGCGACCCAACCAACAATGTAAGCTACGGTAGAGCTGCCTTTCTTTTCGGATTCACCGGCAAGGTTTTCAATGTTGACATCGGCGCGGATATCTTCCAGCTTGGATTTATCGATGCCTGCCGCTTCCATCCGCTCGTCTTCCACTACGCTCTCCAGCCGTTTTTCCATACTGCCTCTCAGGGAGAAAGGCATCTGTCCTTTGCTGTAGTAAACGAATGCGGGAAGCCGGTTCAGGTCAATTTTAGGAATATGCAGCAAGCCGGTGTAACCTTCATTGCGATAAGACTTCTTGAAAGTATCCACTTTTGCGTCCACAAAAGTATAGTGTATGCCTTTCTCGTCCGGGAGCTTGCCGGCGAAAATGCCGCTCTCGTCGATCACGGCTACTTTTTCATCGTTGTCGGAACTCATGAAAACGCCCGGTATGATGACTAAGGCGGCGAAAAAGACGGGTAATAGCAGGGTCGTTACGATAAACGACTTCTTGCGTACCCGGGTGAGGAATTCTCTTTGATGATGATCCAGATCTTATTCATGGTTGTCGGAGTTAGAATTTGGGTGATATTCTACGTAAACGGAATCGGGTTCCTGGTAGCTGTCTTTGAGTTTGGAACGGAAGAACGCTTCGTTGCGGCGCTGTTTTATCCCGGTAGTATCGAAGATTTCATTGCGGAAAGAAAATATGCCATAGCTAATGGATGATTCCACCCGGCCAGTGGTGTCTTCTATATCCTCATGGCTGTCGAACACGACCATCCTGATTTCCAGTTCTTTTCCATTAGGGAACAACCAGCTGGAGGTTGTCTGTGCATCGCCTGCATCACCCCAGGTATCGGCTAACATAATATGATCTTTCACGCGCGCGGTGGGTTTGTGCCAGGCCAGCAGGTTAACCCGGCTGCTTTCGTATTCGCCCGGGCCTCTCACCAGTAGCATTTCATAATCACCATGCGTAAATCTTCCGATAGCAAAGTAGCCACCATGGAGGTTATCAGCGGTCCCTATCTCGCCCTGGGCCCAGTTGTCGGGCAGGAATTGTACCATGCTGCTGTCGATCCACTTGCCGACCATACCTTTCATGATCCCGTTGCTATCTGTATTGGGGGAAGAGACGTCCAGGTCGTTCGGATTCACGATGGGGAACTTTTGCAGGAAGGCATTGGCTTGCGCCAGTCGCTCCGCTTCCGGATCGGCGGCCAGCGCAACCGAACTATCTACATTTTGCGAGGAACCAGCGGCTCCGCCGCATCCCGCAGCTATTATCATTAACAGGAATATGCAATATCTCATAGGGATCAGTTAGCTGCCACTGCTTCCATGTCCGTCAGCTTCACCTGCTGGATGAACACTTCATGGATGGTGGGGAGGATTTCTTCGAAATAGGTGACCTGGATGCCGTGATGGATAAAATGGGAGAGAATATCATTCGTCTTGCTGAATTCGTTGATCTTCACGGTATAGCCGTTCTCATGTTGTTTCACGATGGTGAAGTGATGCGTGGCCATCTGCGCGGGATTGGGCATCTCTGCGAGGCTTACGCGGAACAGGTGATGCTTGAAATCCTGGCGGATCTGTTTCACGGGGCCGTCGAGCACCTTTCTGCCTTTGTTAACGAGCACGATATGGTCGCAGATCTCTTCCACCTGTTCCATACGGTGTGTGGAGAAGATGATGGTGGTGCCGCTTTTGGCAAGCTGGAAGATCTCGTCCTGAATGAGTTGGGAGTTGATAGGGTCCAGGCCGGAAAAGGGCTCGTCGAGGATCAGCAGTTTGGGTTGATGCATGACGGTGGATATGAATTGCACCTTTTGTTGCATACCCTTGGATAGTTCTTCTATCTTCTTATTGGCCCATGAGGTGATCTCGAACCGGTTGAACCAGTAATCGATCTTCTGGCGGGCCTCATGTGCGCTGAGACCTTTGAGCTGAGCGAGGTACATCGCCTGTTCGCCTACTTTCATTTTCTTATACAGCCCGCGCTCCTCCGGCATATACCCGATATATTGAATATCATTGCGGGGTCGAACGGCCGGCCGTCGAATCGGATATCTCCCGAATCGGGATAGAAAATGCCGGTGATCATACGCAGGAGCGTGGTTTTGCCGGCTCCGTTGGGGCCCAGCAGGCCGAAGATGCTGCCCTTCGGTATGGAGAAGCTGATATCGTCCACCGCTTTGTGAGTGGCGTAATACTTCTTGAGATGTTGGAGTTCCAGTACGTTCATAAGGATAATTGACGGATGAAAATTACCCATTTACCCTATGCGCACCAAAGAATTAAAGAGGTATTTCCATTATGATACACCAACCGGCCGTTTCTCTGGACCAATCCCGGCGATGGCTTCCGCCACGCGTTCACCGTCCATGGCCGCGGATACGATCCCTCCCGCATAGCCTGCGCCCTCGGCGCAGGGATACAATCCCTTCACCTGGGGATGCTGCAGATCATGGTCGTTGCGCGGAATGCGTACGGGGCTTGAAGTGCGGGACTCTGTGGCTACTAATATGGCGTCTTCCGTAAAGTACCCCTGATCTTCTTGCCGAATGCTTTAAAAGCCTCTCCCAGCCTGGAATGCACGGCTGCCGGCAGTACGTTGCGCAGGTCGGTGCTGCGGACGCCCGGGATATAGGAACAATCGGGCAGAGAAGCTGAGACCTTCCCCTTCACGAAATCGGTCATACGCTGGGCGGGGCCACGAATCCGCCGCCGCCCGCTTCAAAGGCCGAGCGCTCCACCGCCTGCTGGTAGAGCATGGCGGCCAGGGGCCGGCTTTGGCGAAGGGCGCAAAGTCTTCCTCGTCTACCGTTACCACCATGCCCGAATTAGCGTAGGGGTTATTGCGTTTGGAGGAGACCAGCCATTGACAACCAGCTCTCCCGGCGATGTCGCAGCCGGGGCGATGATGCCGCCCGGGCACATGCAGAAAGAGAACACTCCCCTGCCGTTGACCTGTTCCACGAGGCTGTAGCTGGCCGGCGGAAGGTGATCGCCACGGACGGCGCAATGGTATTGGGCACTGTCGATCAGCGATTGCGGATGTTCCACACGTACGCCCAGTGCGAAGGGTTTACGCTCAATGAGAATGCCCTTTGCATGCAGCAGTTCGAATATATCGCGGGCGGAGTGGCCCGTGGCGAGGATGACGTGGCGGGCATGGAATACATCGCCTGCGGCGGTCTTAACGCCGGTGACCTGGTCTTTCTCAAGGATGAAGTCGGTGACTTTCTGTTCGAAGTGAACGGCTCCGCCACTGTCTGTCACCTGTTCGCGCATGGCGGTGATGATATGAGGGAGCTTGTTGGTGCCGATGTGGGGATGCGCGTCTGTCGTGATGGCATCATCTGCGCCGAACTGGCGGAAGATGTTAAGAATGCGCTGTATGTTGCCGCGCTTGTTGGAGCGGGTATATAATTTACCGTCGGAGTATGTTCCGGCGCCGCCTTCACCAAAGCAGTAATTGGATTCGGGGTTGACGATTCCAGTTTTATTGAGGGCTGCCAGATCGCGCCGGCGGGCGCGCACATCTTTCCTCTTTCCAGCACGATTGGCCTTCGGCCGAGCTCGATGAGGCGGAGGGCGGCGAAGAGGCCTGCGGGGCCGGCCCCTATGATGATAACGGGAGGTGCATCTGGGCGGAGGGGCTCATAATGGAATGTTTCCAGCTTTTTGGGTTGGAAGGGCTCATTGACAAATACTTCTATGGTGAGCATGAAGTACGGCTGCCTGGAGCGCGCGTCTATAGAGCGTTTGACGATATTGAAGCCGGTGACTTCTGAAGGCCTGACGCCGAGTTGACCGGCGGCGTGGCGCGTGACGGCTTGATGCCGGTCTGCCTCCTGGGGAGGAGCTTGAGGGAGATTTGTTTGACCATTGTTAGGTATTTATCCTAAAAAACCGGGGCAAAGATAGGTATAAAAAGAAGGCGCCCCGCTGTTGCGGGGCGCCTTGAGTATGATTAGGCTGCTGGAGCCTTGAATTATATTAGAACGGGAGATCGTCGCCGCTGTTGCCACCGCCGGAGAAGCCGCCTTCCTGGGAGGTGTTGTAGTTCGGCATGGGATCGCCGCCGGGCTGGCCCTGCATCATGGATTCGATGCGCCATGCGTCCAGGTTGGTGATGTAGTTTACTTTACCGTCTTTTTCCCAACGGGTGCCTTTTATATTAAAATAAACCTTAACCATTTCACCTTCATTGTGACGATCCACGATGGAGGTACGATCCTGAACTGACTGAAACTTGATATAATTGGTAATCACCCGTCCGTTGATATCGTCTGATTTCTCGATAACGAATTCACGGGTTTTGAAAGATTCGCTGCGCTGTACCGTATTGTACTTCACTACCAGTTTACCGGTAACTTCAAAGCTCATATATAACTAGTTTAAAAATTTCAATTGCGCCAAAGATAAGTTTTTCGATACAGGAATAATCAAGAACTTTTACACAAGTTATTCGCATTTATTAGAAACAAGATCATAAATTTGCAGCCGATTCGAGAAAACGAAAAAGTAGTTACCAAAAAGTGAAACACCGAAGCGCCATTCATGCGCCCTCAGACGCCCGCTTTTTGAAGCCGGCAAAGGGCAATGTTATTTTACCTGATAAGCTGACCTTTTATGCGTTAATCAGTAAACACTTTAACAAATTACTTGTTAATCATGCTTGTACGGTTTAACACTTTTAATAGTGGTCGAATTGCAGGCTAAACGGGTGTTTTAGCCGATTTACATACGAATAAAACAGGCCTGGCACACTGTATTTGTAGGAAATTAAACAAGGGCAGATTTATTTTTTTTCAACATTTTCTACAGATATTCGTCGTCCTGTCAAAAGATCTTCAACTGCCCGCATTGAAGACCTCAGTATTCGAGAACACCCAAATTATAAACACGACAAATTATTTTACTCTAAATGAATAAAACTTGCGAACAAGTTTGGGATAGGTGTCTGAATATTATCAGGGATATAGTGGAGTGGCAGCCCTTCAAAACATGGTTTGAGCCGATAAAACCCGTTAAGCTTGAGAACAACGTTTTAACCATTCAAGTACCCAGCCAGTTTTTCTATGAATACCGGAAGAACATTATGTGGGCCTGTTAGGTAAAACCATCAAGCGCGAGCTCGGAAAGGAAGCGCGCCTGGAGTACCGGATCGTTGTGGAGAACAGCACCCCCATCAGCATCCTAAAACCGTGAACATGCCTACGCAGTTCACCAAGCCCCAGAAGGACAGTGAAGTTGATTTCCCGCTAACCATACAGAACCCGGTCAAGAATCCTTCGTGATTCCGGGTATCAAACGCGTTCAGATCGATTCGCAGCTGAACCACAATTACACCTTCGAGTCTTTCATCGAAGGGGACTGTAACCGTGTTGCCCGTCGTGCCGGTAAAACCGTGTCCGACAAACCCGGAGGCACCTCCTTCAACCCCTTGTTATATATGGCGGCGTAGGCCTCGGCAAAACGCACCTTGCACAAGCCATCGGTAACGAAGTGAAAAGGCAAAACCCGAACAAGGCCGTCCTCTACGTGAGCGCGGAGAAGTTCATCAACCAGTTCATCGACCACTCCAAGAATAATATCATCAACGACTTCATCCACTTCTATCAATTAATAGACGTACTGATCGTAGACGATATCCAGTTCTTCGCCCGCGCCGAAAAATCGCAGGACGCATTCTTCGCCATCTTCAACCACCTCCACCAAAGTGGCAAACAGCTCATCCTCACCTCCGACAAACCGCCCAAAGACCTGGACGGCGTTCAGGAGCGCCTGCTGAGCCGCTTCCGCTGGGGCCTCAGCGCAGACATCCAGCTGCCCGACTTCGAGACCCGCATGGAGATCCTGGAAATGAAGATGCGCAACGACGGCCTCGAAATGCCTAAAGAAGTCGTGAAGTACGTTGCCTACAATATCCAAAGCAACGTCCGCGAGCTCGAAGGCGCCCTCATTTCCCTGCTCGCCCAGTCTTCCCTCAACCGGAAAGAAATCGACCTGGAACTCGCCAAGCGCGTGCTCAAATCTTTTGTAAAGACCTCCTCCAAGGAGATCACCATCGAAAGTATCCAGAAAATGGTCTGCGAATACTTCGACGTGGCCTACGACAAGCTCCTGCAAAAGACCCGCAAGCGCGAAATCGTACAGGCCCGCCAGATCACCATGTACCTGGCTAAAAGCTTTACCAAAAACTCCCTGAAGACCATCGGCGAACACTTCGGCGGAAGAGACCACACCACCGTGATCCACTCCTGCCAGACCGTCAAAGATCTCATGGACACCGATAACAGTTTCCGGGACAGCGTGATCGAATTGCAACAAAAAGTGCAACTCGCTGCCATGTAACACCCTCCAGCAACGTTTACAACGCATTTGAAAATGCCGGGCCCGCAAAGCCCGGCATTTTTTATCCGCCATCTTTTTATATCCGCAATTCTTCCTAATTTTTACTTAACAATTTGATAAATAGGGTGGCTCGATAATTCCACACGTTACTGATTAATTTTGAAGCCCACAAACCGGGATATGCGGCAGCAACCACAGCCAGACACATTATGGGAGATGGTCCGTCAGGGCCACAGCGCCGCTTTCCGCACACTGTTCGACACGTATTGGGAAGCCCTCTACCTTTACGCCGTCCGTGTGCTGAAAGACGACTCCGCCGCGCAGGATACCATACAGGGCCTGTTCGTTCACCTATGGGAAAGCCACGCCGAACTCCCTCCCGTCACTTCCGTCTCCGCTTACCTCCGCTCCGCTCTCCGCAACCGGCTCCTCAACGCCATACGCGATGAGCAACTCTATCAGCAACACGTCGGCTCTTTCGGGCTGCCGCCGACTCCGCAGATGATTCCCTCCTCGATGCCATTCACCTCCGCGAAACAGAGACCGCCCTCCTACGCTCTATCGAGCAGCTACCCGCACGCATGAAGACCGCATTCTATATGCACCGCATTCAACACCTGACCGTTGCCGAGATCGCCCAGCGCCTGGGCAGCAGCGAACAAACCATCCGTAACCAGATCAATACCGCCCTGCGGAAGATCCGGGTACACTGGCACACCGTTCCCTTCCTGTTGCTCTGCTTCCTTTACTAAATCGATTTTTTTGAAAATATTTTGCCCGGCGATGGTTATCCGCATTTCTACGCGTGTCTTATAGGAAAGCATCCTGTACTTGGACCAGAAAGACATACGCGCATTACTGGAGAAATTCCGCCGCGGCGAAGCCTCCCCTCAGGAGGAACGCCTGCTGCACCATTGGCTGGACCAACTGGCAACATCCAGCGACTCCCCCTCCCGGACGCCCCTGAGAAAGAACGCCTCCACGATGCGATGTGGCAGCACATCGAAGCGCATGCGCCCCGCCGTACCCGTCGCATCTGGCCATATTTGGCAGCAGCCGCCTCCATCGCGGGCGCGGCGATACTTGCGGCAACCTGGCTCCTCCGGCCGGAGGCGACCCAACGGATCGCGCTGGCCACCGCCGCAGGCGAAGTAAAAACCTTCACCCTGCCGGACGGCTCCGCGTAACCGCTGGCCCCAACTCGAAGCTGACCTGCGATGGCAGGCAGGTGGAACTTTACAGGGTAAAGCGTATTTTGAAGTGAACGCATCCCCGGAAAAACCTTTCACCGTTACCATGGACGCAGACACCGCCACGGTAATCGGCACCACCTTCACCGCGGAGCGGCCGGCCAACGGGGCCTTCCGCCGCGTTTCGCTGCTAACCGGGAAAGTGAAAGCCTCCGGGCACGGGGCGCTCGTACCCGGACAACGCATCACATGGCCGCAAAATCATATCGACACTATATCAGCAAATGACGCTTTAGCATGGACCAGGGCGAGATCCTTCTCCGGAACGCCCCGCTGTCTGAAGTGATCCGCACACTGGAAGATCAATACGGTATCACTGTTTCCACTACGCTCAACACCAACGCCGGCAGCTATACGTTCCGGTTCCCTGCAGGCATGCCGTTACCGCAGGTGTTAGACATCCTCCAAAAAATAAGTTATAAACCTAAAATCAGCTTTACGATGAACGCAAATCGACTCACTATCCGCTAATGCCACAAAAAAGCCGGCTCCAGCTGCAACTGGGTCCGGCAGAAAGTAACAACAACCGCAATGTGAATCGCTCAGGCCATCGGCCTGTTCAGTCATTACCTTTAATCTTACAAAGATGCAAAAAATCAGACAGCATTTTTTTGTACGGACCGTTATGGCCTGCATGCTCGTGCTTGCCGCCACGGTCACTACCCTCGCCCTTCCCCTTTCGGCGCAGGACCTGAAGAAAATCGTCAGGAAAGTGAACATCCACGCAGGACCGCTTTCCTCCGCCCTCAAACAATTGGAAACTACCGCTGCCGTTCGCCTCGCCTACGACGAAGCCGCCCTGCGCCGCCTGAACGTAAAGGCCGGCTCCTACAGCGAGCGCAGTGTAGAATCCATCTTATCAGAATTGCTTGCGGCTTCGGGGCTCCGCTTCGAAGAGCGCCACAACACGATCCTTATCTATGAAGACCCAAAGCCCGCCGCCGTCAATCCCAACGGCGGCGTTCAGGCTGAACAGATTACACTGACCGGCGTGGTGACAGAAGCCAACGGCCCCGTTCCCGGTGCATCTGTCATGATTAAAGGTACCTCCACCGGCACCATTACCCTGGGCGACGGCCGCTTCAAAATCACTACGGACAATACCCCGGCCTGACGCTCATCGTCAGCATGCTCGGTTATGCTTCCCAGGAAATCCCCGTAGGCTCCGCCGCGATTTCACCATCCAGCTGGAATCTTCCGCCCGCAACCTGAACCAGCTCGTCGTGATCGGTTACGGTACGCAGAGCAAGGCGAAAGTGACAGGCGCGGTAGCAGAAGTACAGCTCGATAAACTTGGCAGCCGTTCACTCGGCAGCCTCAACGAAGCGCTGCAAGGCAAAGCTCCCGGCGTTGTGGTGCAGAACGAAGGCGGCGACCCCACCTCATCTCCCCGCGTGAACATCCGCGGTATGGGTGGCATCAATGGGGAAAGCGTGCTCGTAGTGGTAGACGGCGCCATCTATTATGGCCCCATCAACCCGAACGATGTAGAAAGCGTTACCATCCTCAAAGACGCGGCTACCTCCATCTATGGCGCCCGTGCAGCAGGCGGCGTGATGCTGGTTACGACCAAGAAAGGAAAACAAGGTAAAGCGCAGGTGGATGTGGATGTTAAACAAGGCTGGCAATCACCCATCAAAATGCTGGAACCGCTGAACGCGAAAGAATTCGCCGACGTGATGAACCAGGCGTACGATGCCGCCGGCAAACCTCGCCAGGACGCATTCGATCCCGCGAAATACCCTGATGGGCAAATCACCCGCACCAACTGGATGGACGAGATCTTCCGCACCGCGAAGATCCAGGACTACAACGCCAGCGTAAAAGGCGGCAACGATAATGGCCGGTATTACCTCAGCTTCGGGTACCGCAAGGGCGAGGGCATCCTCCTCAACACTTACAGCGAGCGCTATACCCTGCGCATGAACACCGACTACCAGCTGAAGCCATGGCTGAAGATCGGCGAGAACATGACGATGTCGGTAACCGACGGCAATGGCGCCAACACTACCAGTGCCTATACCGGCGCCATCATTTCCGCGATCTTCTATCCTCCTCATATCCGCCCCTATGCGGCCGACGGCTCCTTCAGCGGCCTGCCCGCCCAATACGCCGGCGCATATGGCGACGTGATCAACCCGGTGGCTTACCTGCAACGGCTGGACCAGCGCTCCCCGAAACGAAGATATTCTTCAACCCATACGCAGATCTGAACCTCGCGAAAGGCCTCACCTTCCGGTCGAGCTTCTCTATCACCAAATCGTTTAGAGACGCAAAGACATTCAGCGCAAAAGTGCCCGAGATCGGGAAGATCTTTAACTACAACGAGCTGCGCCAGGACATCAACAACTTCTCTGAGATCCTCGCCGAACAAACCCTGACATACAATACCAAATTCGACGGCGGCCACAACCTCACTGCCATGGGCGGCTTCTCCTTCCAGAAGCACCGTGGCACCTGGCTGGGTGTGAATGCGCAAGGATTCTACAACGAGCTGCCTTCTTACCGCTACTTCGATAACTCGACCGTATTTTCCGTCCCTCCAGCGGACTGAACAAATGGGCCATGGCATCATGGTATGGTCGCGTGAACTACGATTATAAAAGCAAGTACCTCTTGGGCCTGATCGGTCGTTATGACGGTACTTCCCTGCTGCCCAAGAATAACCGTTGGGAGCCGTATTATGGCATTACCGCGGGATGGGTGCTCACGGAAGAGAACTTCCTCAAAGACGCATCCTGGCTCAATTTCCTGAAGCTGCGCCTGAGTCATGGCATCCAGGGTAACCTGGGGTCGCTGGTGGCTTCAGGAGTGGACGCGCCTATGTCCAGCAGCCAGATATGGATCGGGAAAGACCCCAGCAGGTGCCTACCTACCAGAAACCGCGCTGCCTAACCCCACACTCAAATGGGCCAGCACGCAGATCAATAATGTCGGCATCGACTTCGGACTGTTCAACAACCGTCTCAGCATTAACGCCGATTACTTCGAGAAAACCACCAACGACATGCTGGTGCGCGTAAGCGTTCCGGGTATGCTCGGCGTACCGGACGGCATGTGGAAGAATGCAGGTAAAGCACTGGATAAAGGGTTTGAACTCGGTCTGAACTTCCAGGCCGACCAGTCCGGTGATTTCCAGTACGACATCGGCGCTACCTTCACCAAGATCGATAACAAACTGGTATCGCTTGCCGGCGGACAAAAGGTCATCGACCTCAATGGCATCAACGTGCGCAGCACACTGGCGCCGCTCCGCCAGGAAGTAGGCCTGCCCTTGTACTCCTTCTACCTGGTACGCACCGCAGGCATTTTCCAGACGCAGGCGGAGATCGATAACTACAAAGACAAAAACGGCACCGTCATCCAGCCATTGGCCAAACCAGGCGACATGAAGTTCATCGACAACAACGGCGATGGCAAGATCACCAACGACGACCGCGTAGTAGTAGGCAATGCGTTTCCGAAATTCACCTATGGCTTCAGCTTCAATGGCCGCTACAAGAACTTCGATCTTAACCTGTTCTTCCAGGGTGTACAGGGCAATAAGCTCTTCAATGCCCTGAAGTTCACGGCCCTGAATGCGGGCAACGGTCAGAACTACAACATGCTGAAAGATATCCTTAACGCATGGACTCCCCAGAACACCGGTTCCAACATCCCCGCATCAACAGCAGCGACCCGAATGGCAACTTCGGCACCAACAGCGACTGGTATGTAGAAGATGGCAGCTACCTGCGCATGAAGAATGTTACCCTCGGGTATACCGTTCCCGCCAGCGTGCTCCGCCGTGCCGGCATCGGGCAGGTACGCCTGTACGTGACCGGCAACAACCTGCTCACCTTCACGAAGTACAAAGGCTTCGATCCTGAGGTAGGGCTGGATGAATACGGTATAGACAAAGGCCGCTATCCGCAGGCAAAGAATGTAACCGTAGGTCTGAACGTTAACTTTTAACCGAAAAAATTACAGACAATGAAAGCTGTGATCCGATATATGCTTGCCGGAACCGTAGCCATAGGGCTCGCCACCTCCTGCACCAAACAACTGGATATTTCGCCTGAAGGCACTCCCACCACTAACAACTTCTGGAAATCCGAACTGGACGCCATCTCCGGAGCCAATGCCATGTACCAGCCGCTCGACGATGAGAACTTCTACGGCCGTGGGTACTGGTGGTTCATCAACGCCAGCGACGATATGGTTACCGGGCGTATCAAAGCCGAAGCCGATAACATCAAGAACTTCAACCGCAGCTTCATCGGCGGATCCTATACGGAAGGCCAGTGGCGCATGCGCTATAGCGTCATCAAACGCGCCAACGACGTCATCAAACGCGTGCCGGCTATTGACATGAACGAGGCCACCAAGCGCCGCGTGATCGGCGAAGCTTACTTCATGAGCGGCCTGATGTACTTCGAACTGGCTTATAACTACGCTGATGATAAGGCAGGCGTGCCAATCGTCAGCCGCGACGTTCCCCTCGATGAGAAACCCATCCCCGTGCCGCGAACATCACGGCCAACTGGGATTACATCGAAAGCGAACTGAAACAGGCCTCTGCCCACTTGCCCTGGTTCCAGGACCTGGCGCCGGCAGACTATGGCCGCCCGCACAAATCGGCGGCGCTGGGATATCTCGCCAAGATGTACCTCTACAAAAAGGACTGGGCTAAAGCGGAAGCATATGCAGACTCCGTGATCCTCAGCGGCCGCCATCAGCTGCTGGACAACTTCGCGGATGTATTCACCATCGCCAACAACTGGTCTGCCGAATACATCTGGAGCGCATACTCCACCTCCAAAGGCCAGGGCGGCTTCGGCAGCATTCTGCCAGGCGTGATGCTGGAAAACAAAGGCTGGGGCAAATACAATGGCTGGGGTTACTATATGCCCACCAAAGAACTGTATGATAGCTACGACCCCAAAGACAAGCGCCGCGCGGCAACGATCCTCGCTCCGGGCGACCGGTTCAAGTTCTGGGGAGATTCTGTGACCTACAGCTCGCTGAACCTGTCCGGCTACCAGTTCAATAAATACATGGAACCCTTCGGATATGCTGACGGTGTTCATGCCAGCAAGAACGGCGACCACCCCACCACCGACCTCTGCCTGCCGCTGCTGCGCTACGCCGAGATCTATCTCATCAAAGCGGAAGCCAGGCTCATGCAAGGCAAGAATGCAGACACAGAACTGAATGCGGTTCGTAAACGTACAGGTCTGAGCAACCTGACCAATGCCACGCTGGCCGACCTGAAGAAAGAGCGCCGGCTGGAACTGGCAGGCGAATGGGCAAACCGTCACTTCGACCTCGTACGCTGGGGCGATGCCAGGCCGCCTATGCCAAACCGCTCCACGGAGCCAACGGCGCGGTGATCTGGCCCGCACGCACCTTCGATCCCGCGCGCCAGCACGTATGGCCCGTTCCGCAAAGCGAAATCGACAACAGCGGCGGACTGATCTTCCAAAACGCCGGTTGGAAATAACATTACCCGAACATTACTATTTTACTGCAAACTCCCGTTATAGCGGGAGTTTGCTATTTTTAAAGACCGATGAGACACATATTCACCTTCCTGTCGCTCCTTTTGAGCATCCTGGGGCGCGTGCACAGTACACCGCCGGCAACGCCCATTCCCATAACGACTACCAGCAGGCTATTCCTTTCGAGAAAGCTTTCTCCTTACATTTCGGCTCAATTGAGGCGGATGTATTCCTGCAGAACGGCGAATTGTATGTAGCGCATACGCCCGGCGAGATCGACACGAGCAAAACTCTCCGCCGTGTATACCTCCAGCCGCTCCGCGAGAAAGCGCTCGCTAAAATCGGCGCGTTCGGAGAAACGAAGCAACAATTGCAGATCCTCATCGACTTCAAAACGGAAGCTGCCCCCACCATGGCAGCGCTCATGCGCCAGTTGAAAGAATTCCCTGAACTGATGAACCACCCTAAGCTGACGTTCGCTATCAGCGGGAACCGTCCACCGGCGGAGCAATGGCCCACCTTCCCTGCCTGCATTCAGTTCGACGGGCGGCCGGGTGTTGCTTACCCCGCAGCATCATTGAAGAAAGTAGCCCTCATCAGTGACAACTTCAGGAATTATACAAAGTGGAATGGAAAGGGGATTCCCGTCGCCGAAGACCTCACCCGGATTGAACAGGTGATCGCACAGGCGCACGCCCTGGGAAAGAAGTTCCGGTTCTGGGCCACGCCAGACGATGTGAACACCTGGAAAACGATGATGAAGCTGGGCGTGGATTACATCAATACAGACAAAACCGATGAGCTGGCCACTTACCTGCGTACCCGTGTGCAGTCGCAGTACCAGGCGGATTCGGCACATGCGGTCTATCAACCTAAATACAGGAATAACGACAGGCAGAGCAAGGTGAAGAATGTGATCCTTTTGATTGGTGACGGCATGGGGTTAACACAGATCTACTCTGGTTACACGGCGAATTACGGGAAGTTAAATCTGTTCGGGATGTTGAACATCGGGTTCAGCAAGACCTCCTCTTCAGACAGCTACATCACGGATTCCGCGGCTGGCGGAACGGCCATGGCTTCAGGTAAAAAGACGAAAAACCGGTATGTGGGCGTGGATCATACCGGTGCGCCGATGCCTTCCATTGCTGATCTCGTTGCACCGCTGGGCATGAAAAGCGCGATCATCTCTTCCGGCGATGTAACAGACGCTACGCCCGCCGCGTTCTATGGCCATACAACGGAGCGCGACCGGCATAAAGAAATCGCGCTAGGACTGCTGGAGAGCCCTGTAAGCATCCTAATCGGCGCCGGGCAAACGCACTTTGAAGGCATGTGGGAGACGCTCCGCAACAAAGGCTACGCTATCGGATATCACCTGTCAGCCCTCGATACTATCCGCTCCAATAAATACATCGTACTGGCAGACAGCGCGCAGCTAAGCATGGCGCAGGGCCGGGGCCCTTCCTCACCAAATCCCTGCAAGCCGCTATCAGTACATTCAGCCGGCAACCCAAAGGGTTCTTTATCATGGAAGAATCCGCGCAGATCGACTGGGGCGGCCATCGCAATTCCGTACCCTACCTTACAACCGAGATGCTCGACTTCGACCGGGCAATCGGCGAAGCCATGCGGTTTGCCGACAGCAATGGCGAAACGCTTGTGATCGTTACCGCTGACCATGAAACCGGCGGCCTCACCCTGCTCGACGGCGATATCTCCAAAGGGTATGTGGACGGCCACTTCAGCACCAATGACCATACGGCTGTGATGGTGCCGGTATTTGCTTACGGCCCCATTCTGCCGACTTCCGCGGCGTATATGAAAACACCGCCATCTTCGACAAGATCATGTATATCCTCAGGCGTTATCAGAAATGACGCCGCTGGAAGGGGATCCCTTCCCCGGTTTCGCAATACAGCTTCAGGCTGTACAGGAACCAGGCCCAATTGTAATTACAGGCGCGGTAAAACTCCGTCAGCTCCCGCCAGTTGGAATGCTTCAGCGTAACAGCCGTAGATTTCTGACGCTGCTCGATGTCAAATGACAACGTGGTGCCGATCCATTCCTGGTCGGAATCCACGCATTCCCAAAGAATACGGTGCGGCGCACCGAGTGCGACCACTTTGAAGCAGGTCATGTAGTTGTCGTCAAAATCGAATTGATTGATAAAACCGACTTCCGGCTTCACGATCAGCTTTTCTGTCCAGACTTCCGAAAGCCCTGTTTTGGTGCTCAGCGCCTCGAATACCTTTTCGGCCGGCGCTTTGATGTACTGAATTTGCTCTATGTTATACATGCTTGGATGAACTTGAAAACTCCTTAAATACGTATTATCGAAAATATAATATTATTTACGACACGAAAGTGCTATCCCAATATGCTAAGAAACTGTTAAATTGGGAATACCGCTGATCGTCAACCAAATTCTAAATCTACTTATCCCCAATCCATTCACATGCCGACCGCTACATCCGTCCAGTCAACGAGATTTATTAATGGAGCGCTGATTGCCGCGCTGGTTGTATGGTTGCTGGACGGAACCGCGGCAGTGATCCAGACCAGCTTCCGGGCCGACCGTGTATTCAAATACGTAGCCAGTTCAATTACGGGCAACGCGGCCTTTGCAGACGGTGGCGGATTTATTGTACTGGGTTTATTCCTTCACTTTCTGGTCGCTTTCGGCTGGAGCCTCGTATTCTTCTGGAGCTATCCCAGGTTTTCCCTGCTTCAGGGCAACCGTTGGCTGACGGGCTGCCTCTACGGCGTGATCGTTTGGGCTGCGATGCGCTTCCTTATCGTTCCTTTGACACGGGCGCCGCAGGGGCTCTCACAGCGCAGGGCGCGCTGACGGGCATCGCCATTCACATGGTATGCGTAGGCCTGCCCATCGCGCTGGCGGCTTATTATTGGTATCGCCGGCCGCAGGCCTGATCAGGTCAATGTTTCCTTAAAAGCTTTCAAGGTTCTCTCCCATGCCAGCTTCGCCGCGGATTCATTGTATCGTGCGGCGGAAGTGTCGTTATGGAAAGCGTGCTGAGTTCCGGGATATATGTATAGCTCGTATTTGGTACCGGCTGCTTTCAGTGCGGCTTCGTAAGCGGAGATGCCGGCATTCACGCGCTCATCTGTTTCGGCATAGTTAAGCAACAGCCGCGCCTTGATCTTAGGAACATCGGCCACATCGGCCTGCATGCCATAAAATGCCACGGCAACATTCAGCTTTGGATCATGAACCGCCAGCTGATTGGCCAGGGCGCCGCCCCAGCAAAAGCCCACACAACCGGTTTTACCATTGGAGTCTTCGCGGCCGCGGAGGTAATCAAGAGAATGCAGGTAATTCTTCAGATTCTGTACCTTATCTAATTGCCCGATTTTCGTACGGCCTTCGTCTTCGTTGGAAGGCGTGCCGCCGAACACAGACAGGGCATCCACGCCCAGCGCGGTGTAACCCGCGGCGGCAACCCGGCGCGTTACGTCTTTGATATGAGGCGTGAGGCCGCGGTTCTCGTGGATAACCACCACCCCGCCACGCTTGCCGGCGGCTTTGGGGCGCACGAGATAAGATTTCATAGTGACTCCCTCGCCCGGGTAGCTTACTTCTTCTTCCACCAGGTCGTTAGACAAGGGCTCGGCCGCACGGGCATAATTGGATTCGAGCAAGGGCAGCACTGCCAAAGCAGCCACCATGGAGCCGGTCAGTTTCGCCAGCCGGCCGATGAACTCGTCGCGGCGGAGGGGCCGGTGGGTATATTCGTCGAAGAGGTCGATAATACGTTGATCCATATGCAACAGGGTTTTCTTCAAGATAAATATTTTTAGCCGGAAACGGAAGGCGGGCGCCCGATCCGGGGCGCCCGCCTTGTTAATGCACATTTCCCGTACATTGCAGATATGTTAATGAGCGGCTTCTTCCAATGCCGGCTTCATATGCGTAGAAACCCCGATACGGTTCCAGGCGTTGATGACGATAACAGCCATGATCAGCTGCGCGATGTATTCTTCATCGAACACCTTCGCCGCAAGGGCATATGTTTCTTCGGATAGCCCCTGGTGAATGAGGGTCACTTCCTCCGTAACGGCCAAAATAACCTGCTCTTCCTCCGAAAAGAAATCCGTTTCCCGCCAGCTGGTTAGCGCAAACAGCTTACGGATGGACTCCCCGGGCAATGGCATCCTGCGTGTGCTTATCGATGCAATAGGTACAGCCGTTGATCTGCGAAGCCCGGACGCGGATCAGTTCCTGGTGAAGCGGGGCGATACGCGTTGTGGTGAGGTATTTTTCCAGCTGAACAACTGCCGCATAACCAGCAGGGGCAGCTTTCCTGATGTTGACTCTTTGTGACATGACGTTTGTGTTTTGTAACACAAAGGTCCGGTGGAAAGTGGGCTTGTTTTCTTGAACTAGTTTAAGAAATCAGCTGCCGCGCTTCGCCCGGATCTTACTGAGGAATTCAGGGTAAAACCGAGGTACGAAGCCAGCATGTACTGCGGCACGCGCTGTACGAATTCCGGGAAACCCTGCCGGAAATGATCGTAACGCTCCTCGCCGGTATGGGAGAACAAATAAATGACCCGTTGCAATGCGGCGGCCAGGGCACGCTGACTGATGATCCGGAAATAACGTTCGAGCTGTGGAAGTTTTTCGAAAAGCTCGTCCTGCCGGTCGCGGTACAACACTGCGCATTCCGTATCTTCAATGGCCTGAATGTTGTACTCCGACGGTTTGTGTGATTCCAGGCTGAAGTAATCGGTGATCCACCAGTTCTCGATAGCGAAGTGATTGATGATCTCCACGTCTTTATCGTTGTGCTGGTAAGACCGGCAGCAACCACCGATGATAAAGTAATTGGCATTGCATACCTGCCCGGCGCGGAGCAGCAGCGATTTCTTCCGGAAGGATTTGTGTTCGAGATAATCAGCGAGGATGGCATCCGCTTGATCGGGTAACGATGTGAATTTGCGGATGTGTGCCGTCAGTTCGGGAATCATACCGGCAAATTAAGTCATTTGGCGCCAACAAAGCGGCGCCGCTATTTGTAATTCTTGCATCAAAAGCCCACTTATGCTTCTGCGCGACAAGCTATCACTGATCCAGGTTTTCAGGATGACCTGGAAGCTGGACATCACGATGATCATCGTATGTACCCTGGCCTATTACATGGATCTCTACTGGCTGCGCGATCATATATCCATACCGCTGAGCATTACGGCGGTGCTGGGTACGGCGTTGGCGTTCTTCATCGGTTTCAACAACAACCAGGCGTACGACAGGTGGTGGGAAGGCCGTAAGATATGGGGATCTTTGGTAAATGATTCCCGTACCGGGCCAGGACCTTACGGCATTCTGCGAAACGGATGCTTCCGGGCAGGGGCCTACCCTGGCGCGCCGCATGGTATTCAGGCACCTGGCGTTCGTATATGCATTGAAGTCGGGCCTGCGGAAAGACGGGGACACATATTACCATGGGTACCTGCACCCCGGCGAAGTAGAATCAGTCGCGGCGAGCAAGAACCCGGCGAATGCCATCCTCGGCCTGCAGGCGGCCGACCTTCGCACCCTCCGCGACCTGGGCGCAGTAGACGGCTTCGTTTTCCGCGATCTTAATAGCAGGCTGACGGCATTTACAGACGAACTGGGCATGTGCGAACGCATCCGGAACACCCCTTTTCCGCCCAGTTATCTATTTTTTACGCGGGTCTTCATCTGGTTTTACGTAATCATGACCACCTTCAGCCTGACCGAAAACATAGGCGCCTGGGCCATTCTTTTCAGCTGGGCGGTAGGCTTCGTATTCCACGTAACGCATCGGAACGGATTGAGTATCATGGACCCATTCGATACGGACCCTTTGTCGCTCCCGCTCAACAGCATTTCCCGGACCATCGAGATCAACCTGCTCGAAATGCTGGGTCATTCCCAACACCGCCACCGGTGGAGCCCGTCGGCAAATTGTATATTCTCTGAGGCTGCGGAATACGGATTTTATATCGTAATTTACAGTTATCAGTCCTCAGCCAAACTGTTATCCTATGTCTGTAGTAGAACTCCGTCCTGCTATTATGAATTTTACCGTCCCGGACTATATGGAGAGCCGGATAAAACGTGTTAAAGATTCTAACCAGCTACCGCCACAGTACCAATCCCACCGGGTTCCCGGCACCATCGTTGATTATACCGAAGGATCGTTCGGGGCATATTTCAAGCAGGAATATATTTGCAACGACTTCATTATCGGGTGGTTGAATTTCGACATCAAAGAGCACATCTTCCTGAACCCTATTACGGAAACACCGTTGCTGGCTTTGTATACCGGCATCTCGGGAGATATTCCCTGCGAGCTGCAAGGCTCCGCGCATAAACTGCTCCTCCCGGAAAAAAAGTTCGCTTTCTATTACGTGCCGCCCAAGGCATTCAACCGCGCTGAGTTTGCGCCCGCGCATTACACATCGGTATACATTTCTTACTCCCCTTCTTTCATGCAACGATTCAGCAACAAGTACGAAGCGTACAAGGCGTTGGTGGATAAACAGTTGCGAGGCGAGCAGGAAGGCGAGCAAAAGAATCTCATCCCTACCGCCCAGGCCGAAAAAGAAATCCTTCATGCCATGCGCACTTATGACCAGGATCCATTAATGATGGACCTCGAAATGGAGGCGCTGGTAACCCGATTAACCGTCAGATACTTCAATCTCCTCCTCACCCGTAACCAGGTGCCGCAGGCATACGTAAATGCCTGCGATTACATCCAGGAAAACCTGGGCGAAGACCTTTCCACAACCTCCATCGCCCGTAAGGTCGGGTCACATTCTATGGCGCTCAATAAGTTGTTTAAGGAAAACTACGGCAAGAACGTTCGCGCCTACCTGACACAGAAACGCCTGGAAGAAGCCGAATACCGGCTGTTGCATACCAATGAGCTGGTATGGGAAATAGCGGCATTCACCAACCTGACAGACGCCTCCCACCTTGTACGCCTCATCCGCGCCAAACATGGCGTTACCCCGGAAGAGTTCCGCGAAAAGAGAAATATGCACCAACCAGGCTGATTATTTTCACTTCGTACAATTTTGCGCCCGGCACATACAATGCCGCAAGGCGATCTTTTGCCATTTTTACAATACAAGGTGACACGCCTGGCTGAGGCTGAATCACCCCTGAAGATACGGCCCGGGCCCTCTTCCAAATAACTGGTAATGCATTTATAAAACGCTGTAAGACAATACGTATTAAGTATTTCTCCAGTATAGCTTAAGACAAAGAAATCAGACAAGAATCCCCGTTCCCCAATTTAGACTTGAGACACTGGAATAAAAAAGCCGGCGCTTAAGCTCCGGCTTTTTGCATGATGGAATTGTACGAATTGTACACCCGGATTGTATGAACTTATTCCGCTTTTATAAATTCCCGTAGCGCCGCCGTCCACTCCGGGCGGTAGCGCGACAGGAAGTTGACATGGCCTGCATCCGGAAAGGTCACCAGGCGCTTTTCTCCTGCCAGGTTTCCGTATACCGCATCAATTTCCCATCTGTCTACCCTTTCGTCTCTTTCGCCATATAAAACCATGGCCGGAACATGCACTGACTTTGCGTCTGTGGCCGGCCTGTGCCCGAAACCCCAGAATCCATGGATGGCGCCGCCCCAGAACACCACCATCCCCGCCAGAGGTACCTCCGGTGCGCCAACGGCCCTGAACCGGGCGCAGGTGGCAGCGTATAAGGTGGCAAAGGGCGCTTCCAGGATAATGCCACTGGGCTTAACGCCACCGTCCTTTACGGCTTTTAATACGGCGGCAGCCCCTAAACTCGTACCCAGCATCCATATTTTCCGTTCGCCAGTATTACGGAGGTAGTCGTAAGCGGCCTTTACATCCCTGCTTTCCGGAAACCAACGGTAGTGTAGTTACCGTCGGAGCCCCGCTGCCACGGAAGTCGACCAGGAGCGTATTGAAACCCATTTCCCGGAGGATCATTGCCCGGTCTATCAAGCTGGACTTCTTACCGCTATAGCCATGAAAGAGAACGACAGTCCCTTTGGACTTAGGAACGCTCATGAGCCACGCTTCCAAAGGATAATCACTTTGCAGTATGATGGTTTTATAGGGTACAGGCGGGATGCTGTTGTTTACGGGGCGCGGATTGTCTACACCCACCACCACGGTCTTCAGTTTACCGAAGGCGGACAATCTGTTGGGATTGGTGCGAGGGGCGGTGGTATTGGTAAAATGAGTGAATTTCCACGCATGCCAGGCGCAAAAGAGATTTAATAAAAGGAACAGGATGCCGGCGCTCCAGGCCAGTCTTTTCCATAAACGGCTACGCTTCATGCGATGTTATTTTTCGAGTGGAAGGATTTGCTTTTGCATGGTAAAGTGCTCATCTGCAATATCTTCCTGCCAGAAATATACGGTATCATTTTCAAGTACAATGCGGTTCCGGAGGGATATATCAGACTGATATTCCCCGGCCGTAGGGATGAGCCATGGACCGGCAATGCACTTCCAGCCATCGGAACGGAGCGTCCAGGTGGTCATAGAATGCACGGTACCATGCAGGGGCTTTGGAAGAGGGAGATTTCAGGGTTGCCGTCGCCGTTGAGATCGCCTTCGTTAATAAGGCGGAACCGGCTTTCGATGTTTTCCATATCGGGGATGGCCGGCGTATTGAAGCGCACAGCGAAGATGTGGGGCTCGTCGATATCAGTGGATTGTTTCACCAATTCGCGCCAGGCGGAATCTATAACCCCGTCGCCATTGAAATCTCCTGATATGCCGATGGCTTCTTCAGGCTCGTCATCGGTGGTGGCGCCTGTAACCGGGGCGGAGGAGGTGTTGGTTCAGCAGCGTCTGCGGTGATCCGGACATCTTCTGTTTCAATTGCTTTGGTCGCAGGCGGAGCCTGGCAGGCTAATAAACACAGCAGGAAAAAGGGACAAATAACAGACTTCATAAAATATCCGGCAACGGCTTGCTACCGCTGCCGGGATGTAAATTACACGATTGCCGCTATATGATCAATCTTTTCGGCCGCCACGGGAAAGAGGAAAATGATCAGTCCCAGTACCAGCGCTACGAGGATGAGACCGGTCCAGACGCCGGCTTTAAAAATGCCGCCCACTACTTCGCAGCTGGATAGTGTCATGGTAATCAGGGCGATGGCGAGGAGTGAAATACGTCTGTTCATATGCTTTTTCTTTTTGCGGAACATATACTGTGCCGAATGGTGGAACAGTGTGGCAACGGGAAATGTTCGGAATGGAGGGGTGATCGAAGGGGGAAGAAATTCCACAAAGCCCCAATGGCCCGTCATTAAGACGGACCATTATCGGGGTATTGTGCATAGTAATTATTTAACGTGCAGCTCTCCGTTTTCCAGTAGAAGGTAACATCGCCGGTGAGGTTAATGACGTCGATGAATTCCTGGATGGGTCGGTTACGGTCGAGGCGGCCCCAGAGGCGTTCGCGGGCTACGCTGGGCTCGTCGATGACCAGCTGGGTATTAAACCAGCGGTCGAGCATAACGGATATTTCGGTTACGGTGGCGTTTTCAAAATAGTGGATGCCTTTGCGCCAGCTGAGGGTGCGGTTGGGATCGAAGTCGGCAACCTTGATGGATTCGCCGGCATTGACCATGGCCTCGTTGCCGGGTTGCAGTTCGATACGGTCTACGCCTGATTTGATGGCTACTTTACCATTCACGAGGGATGCGACCATTTGATGTTGCGTATAGGCATTGACATTGAACTCTGTGCCGAGCACCTGTACATCGCCCTGTGGGGTATGTACGGTGAAGGGATTTTTTGCGTCGCCTTTCACTTTGAAGTAGGCTTCCCCGGCTTCGAGGAAAACTTCGCGCTGGCTGCCGTTATCGAACCGGAAGCGGAGGCGGGAGCGGGAGTTGAGCCATACGGTGGAGCCGTCGGTCAGCTGTACCTGGTAATCGAGGCGGGCGGGGACGACGAGGGTTGTCCAGCCTTCGGTGGGCGCTTTTTCCCCATCAAGCGCGAGCACACGGTTGTTATTGGTAAAGCTGGCGCCGGTGGAATGGTGTTGCTGCATCCCGGTATCGGCCAGGGGATGGTGGTACCGTCTTCCAACACGAGGGAGGCGGAACCGCCTTCTGTGACGGCGGCAAAGGGAACTGCGGTCTTGTGGGAGGGCTGTATCCATACCATCCAGGCGGCGCCGGCTACGAGTGCGGCGGCGGCTGTGCCGAGAATAGCCCGGATGATGGTCCTCCGGCGGCGGCGCTGCATTTCATGCTGACGGTCATATACGTCCAGCAGACCGGTGTTCACATCGAAAGATGAGAAGACCTCCTGCAGTTCTTCCGGGGATGGACTGCAATTCGTCGCGTAATGCGCGAGCTTCGGGGTCTGCTTCAAGGATGGCATCTAATTCCTGATCTTCTTCGGGCGTAATTTGTCCGAGGATTCTGCGAATCAGCAGCAATCGCGTATACATACTTTCTTCCATTCAAGAAATCGTCTATGTTAATAGATGCAAGTTGGCGGATGAAGGGTGAATAAAGTCAGGAAATAAATCCGACTGGCCGGGTGAACCGTAAATATAAGGAGAGATTCGTTATGACTGCTAACAACGTTAACGACTGTTGGGTTTTAACCCAATGCATTAACAATTTCGTAACGATTTTCTAATACGTTTTTTACGAATTTAGAGACGGCAGGAACCATGTTCAGCATACAACCGCGTTGGAACACATATCGAACTGCACCGACTACATTTTTTTCCACTCCATGCTTTAGACAGTAGTCATAGCTGCGCCGCCTGCGGCAGAACCGGAAGAGACAAAAATGATACTGTTACTTTAAAATTCTGCTACTGTGGAGGATCAAGAACTCATACAGCAATTGCAACAGGGCCACCTGGAAGCTTTCGATGAGGCATATAAGAAGTATGCCCCCGCCATGCTTACGATCGCTTACACTTTCATGCGCGACAAAGACGACGCCGCCGATGTTGTGCAGGATTGCTTCGCTACCCTGCTCAACAAGCCCCAGCTCTGGAAATCCATCCGCGATATCCGCTGGTACCTCATGCGCATGGTGCAGAACCAATGCCTCGGCGTTATCCGCAAAAGAGACTCCCAGCAACAAAAAGACGAAGTCTTTCACTACTATAAAAAATCCGCCGCGGAAGACATAGCCCTCCCGGATCCTTACAATCATAACGCCAGCCAACAAGAGACAGAAAACAAAGTAGTTTCCTGGCTGGGCGCCCTCAGCCCCAGCGCAAACGGGCCATGGAGCTCGTTTATCAACAGGAATTGTCTTACCAGGAAGCCGCCGTCAAAATGGGCATCAGCAAACAAAGTGTCAAAACACACCTCCGCTACGCCAAACAAATCCTCAAATCAAAATTGACCCCCATCATCATCTTCGTTTCTTCCCTGCTGGCCATCAGCTGATCACCGGGCGAAAAAACGATGCATGAACAATAACTGGTACCCGATCGCATTCGACCAGTAAGCCCAGTTATGCGCTCCCGGCCGCGTAATATAATCATGCGGGATATTCCTGTACGTTAACTCCGCATGCAGTTTTTCATTCACTGCGAAGAAGAAATCCTCCGTCCCGCAGTCTATCATCAACGCCAACGATCCGCCCGTCAGTAAATGCAACTGGTTGATCACCGTATGATCTTCCCAACGCTTCGGCTGCTCCGCATATGTACCCAGCCGCTTCGCCATATCCCAGTTCTTTGGGAAAGGCCGGATATCCACCCCTCCGCTCATACTCCCCGCCGCACCAAATACATCCTGGTGACGCATCGCCAGATACAGCGAACCATGACCGCCCATGCTCAGTCCCGTGATCGCACGGCCCTTCGGACTGGCAATGGTCTTGTATTTCCGTCAACGAATTTCACCAGTTCTTCCGCCACATATGTCTCGTATTGAAAGCCAGCATCCACGGGACTATTCCAATACCAGCTGCCGAAACCACCGTCGGGGCAAACGATGATCATGCCGAACCTGTCTGCCAGCTCCTGTACCGCGGGCACTTTCTTTACCCAGTCCGCATAATTGCCGCTATAGCCGTGCAGGAGATATACCACCGGCAATGGCGTATTCGCATACTTTTCCGGCGTAATGATCACGGTGGGGATGTTCTTTTTCATGGCGGCGCTGTAAACGTTTACGGTATCTACCTTTGCCGCGAATACGGAACATACGGCCAGTAACAAGGCGGCCGTCAGGGAAAATAATTGCTTCATACTTGGAATTTGCAGCCTTCAAGATACAGCGCGGATCGGTTTTTTCAAACCGTCAGAGGTGAGATGCGGCAGCGGGAGCCGCCAACGCCAAAGACAGCAGCAAGGGGAACGAACCATCCATTCCTTTACGGATGGCGCGAAGCGACAGGGAGATCTTCTTCTCCACCGTCTTAATGGAAATACCCATCTTTTCAGCGATCTGGCGATAGGTGAGCCCTTCTTCCCGGCTCATCCGCAGAATACTCCGCTGGTCTTCCGGCAGCCGGCTGAGCAGGTTGCGCACGGTCTGCTCCATCTCGTTGTACAGTAAAGGCTCGTGATGGATAAGGTCCTGGGCGATGGAAGCCAGCCGGTCGTAGAACGCGGTGTCCGACTGCAGGCGGTGCACGGCTTTCAGTTCCTGGAAGCGGACCGCCTGATGAAGATAGGCCGGGAGTTTTTCGATATGCACTTCGGCACGACGGTTCCACAGGGAAATGAACACCTCCTGCACCACGTCTTGCGCCAGCTGTCCGTCGCTCAGCATGGCCTTGGCCCGCTGGTAAAGCGCCTTCCAGTAGCGTTGGTAGATTTCGGTAAAAGCAGCCTGATCGTCCCCTGCAGCAATTCATATAATTGCTCGTCCGTATATGTCGAATATGCCGGCATCAAGCCATAAAAATACGGACTTTTCCGGCAATAATTAAGCAGCGAATACACGACCGCGCGCCGTTACGGCTATCCTCCCGGCGCTTTTCCGGGATAAACGGGTCATTCACCTGATCAGGTACTCCCCTGCAGGCAAGATGCCTTATAAATGCCGCCAGGCAGCCATAATGACACGACTGGTGCCCGATTATGAATACCCGCATATAAACAGTGTATAAGCCGTATTTGAACCGCATATAAGCCGCCTTATAAATTAGGGCGGTTTATATGCGGCTTATATGCGGTTTATAGGCGGCTTATATGCGGCTTATCTCATCCAAAAACCTATCGTTTCCATGTAGGATGCATGCCTTTCCCATATGGATGGGGCCTCTTACATTCATAGCAGCCATCAAGAAGCACACGCCCAAACTGACTATATGTCATAAATAAAAAGGGCTCCGGAATAATCCGGGGCCCTGTTGGGTCGCATATATTATCAACCGTTATGCTTATATATTGTCGAATTCATCTACCAGTTCCTGCGCGAGCTTCTGGATCTTGGAAGTTTCGGCATCGGCGAGCAGGCGCGCCTTGCGGGCCGCTTTGAGGCCTTCTTCCTTTTTCTTTAAGGACAGGCAGATCCAGCCGAAGGTGCTTTGTACACTGTACTCTTTCCGGATCCAGGGCAACGGCTTGTTTTGCCATTTTATAGGCCTGGGGAGGAAGGGCTTCATCTTTTCGTCCGTTTCCTTCTTACCGCTGATCCGGCGGGCCAGGAAGCTCAGTTTCTCGGCTTCGTTCTTCAATACGCCTTTCATAGCCTTATCGGTCAGGGCGATGTATTGTTTGAGGCGTACTTCCCGCAATAAGAACTCCGCTTCCAGCATAACGGCCTGTTGCTGGCGGTCTTTGGAAGAAGATTGGGAGAAGTGCTTCAGGCCTTCGTAAAAAGCTTTTTCGTTACCCGCATACACATACTGGTACAGGGAGCTGGACAGCAGGCGGTCGGTCAGCGCTTCCTGCTCCGCTACCGGCGCGAAATGCTTAAAATCTGCCGGGTGGGCCAGGTAGTATTTGCCGAGCTTATCGTTGCTGGTGCGTGCCAGGTTCTTGATGACCTTCCAGCCGAGAGGGGTGCTGAGGGTGCTGTCCGTCATTTTACCTGATATTTCAGCCGCCACCTTCTCCGCCGTTTGCCGGTCTGAGCGGTTGAGTGCGAGGTAATAATTGAGGAGGAACGGAACATCGCGCTGACCGTCTGCATAACGTTTCACCAGCGCCGAGAGACTGCGGTCAGGATCCGCCGCCATACGGCCTTCTTCCAGGAATTCTTCGGCAGACATCCGGGAGCCGGTACGATGCACCACTTCGCCTTTAGCGTTGATGAAGAGGTAAGTGGGAAAGGATTGCACGTTGTATTTCTTCCGCAGTTCAATGCCTTCGCCTTTTTCCATATCGAGTTTCGTGTTCACGAACTGCGCGTTATAGAAATCCGCCACATCTTTCAGGACGAATACGTTTTTGTCCATCCATTTGCAGGGGGCGCACCAGGAGGTGTAGCAATCGAGGAATACGAGCTTGTTTTCCTTCCCGGCCTGTGCCAGCGTTTCGTTCCAGGCGGCGTCTCCGAAGCGGATGCCGGTTTCCTGTGCGCGGAGCGACAGGGAGGCGAAGAGGGCGAATATCAGTAAGAATGGTTTCATCATGTTTGGTTTGAAAAAGGGCGCCGGAAGAACCGGCGCCGCTTGGTTGTATGGGTTTGTCATTCGTGGTTACAACAAATGGCCGGTTTTTATCTTTCGTATTGCGGGATGCCCGGGTTCATGTCCAGGACGCGCGGCGGAACCGGGAGGATAAACTTGTTATCGTTCGGCGCGAGGGTCCATGCTTCGGCTCCGTTCTTATGGGTAACCGTTTTGGCGAAGCGGGGATCCTTGTTGAGGCGCTTCAGGTCGATGATGCGCGAAGGACCTACAAACCGGAGTTCGCGGCGGCGTTCATCCAGCGCGATGCGGAGGGCATCGTCTTTCGTAGCTGCCACCAACGGCTGGTTTCCTTTGATGCGCATGTTGCGGAGCTTATCGAGATGCCCGAGAGCTTTTTCCTTGCTTCCGACACGCGCTTCGCATTCAGCGGCAATCAGGAGAACTTCCGGAGAACTAAGGCCGGTATTCAGTTCAACGTAAGGCGCCCACAGTACGCGACCGGGGAACTTAACTTCCGACCCGGACCCAAACTTGGATCTACCGTGGCAGAAAAACAGCCTGAAACGCATATCATCTGCACCAGCAGGCAGATCATTGGCGTACGTGGCGATTAAATCATCAGGTGCATATACTTCACCGTTCATGGAACCATTGCTGGAGCTTCCGAGACGCACCCAAACGCTTTCAGGGTTGAGATCCGCGTCGGGGAAACGGGTGCCGCCAGTTTCGTGGCGTACCCTTCCGAAAGTAACACCGTCCGCGTTGGTATACTCTGTATAGTTAACCAGCGTCGAGTTCTGTTTCAGCGCTTCATTGGCATTGGCCAGCGCCTTTTGATAGTCACCCATGTAAAGGTACATGCGGCTGAGGAAGGCGAAGCCTACGCTTTTGTGGGATGGAAGTTGTTCGGCACTTTATCAGAAAGATCGGGCGTAGCGGCATCCAGGTCCTTTTTCACCTGCTCATAAATAGCAGCCACGCTTACGCGCTCATAAGTAGTATTGATGTCTTCGCTCAACACGAGAGGGACACCCAAGTCTGTGTTCGCGGTTGCGGGATCATAATGCTTAGCATAAAGGTTTACGAGGATCATGTATTCGAACGCCCTGCCCACCTGCGCCTCCGCACGGAGGCGGCGCTTTTCTTTATCGGTGGCGTCAGTCACGTTCATGATATTATTAATGACCGTATTATACACATAGATATGCTGATAGGAAGGCTCCCATTGGGAATCCTGTGCACCCATATCCATGATCTGCCCGCTTTCAAAGCGGTACATACGCAGTTTGAAGGCGGAATAGCTGTTATACCGCGCCGATTTGCTCACGTCGTTTTCAACACCCGTTTGCACATCGTCCGTTAACCAGTTCGGGTATGCAGATACTGCACGGGTGAGCGAAAGGTTGTTCAGCAGTTTTTCGTAGTCAGTGAACTTTTCCGGAATGGTGTATCCTTTAGGCTTAACGTCGAGGTATTTGTCGCACGACGTCAGCAGAAGCGTCAGTCCGGCAAAGATGGAGATGATGGATTGCTTTATCATGTAATTCCAGCTTTAAAAGTTAAGATTAAGGCCGAGCGTATAGCTTGCCGGTTCGAGGATACCGCGGGTGGCGTATGATCCGGCGCTGCCGTTCCATACTTCGGGATCCAGTTTCTGCCCGTTGGCTGCCCAACGCCATGCATTCTGCACTGGAAGCTGACGCGCAGTGCATCAACATGCGCTTTTTCAACAACTGAGAAGGCAGGTTGTAGCTCAGGGTAATATCCCGCAGTTTGATATAGCTAGCGCTTGCGATATTCTGATCAGCGTTGTCATACAACATACTGATGTTGGAAGACGCCTGAGCCAGGTAAGCCGGAGACATTCCCGGAACCAGTTCATCACCGGGTTTCTTCCAGTAATTCAATGCCAGCCGATCCATATTAGTCGTATAGTTCAGTTCGGGCAGCTTGGTCAGGTAAGGCGCGATCACGCTACGCATTTTATGACCTCCGTAATACACGAACATCGCAAAGAGTTCAAAATTCTTGTAGCGCAAGTTGTTCACCAATGAACCGGAGAACGGAGGCACCATGGTTCCAGACCATACCAGGTCTTCTATCGCCAGCTTGCTGGCATCGGTTACGATCTTTCCATCTTTTGTATACGCTTGCGGCATCCCTTTACTATCAAGTCCGGCATAGCGAACGCTGTAGAGCGACTGCATAGGATACCCACGATTCTGCACTGTCAACAGGTAATTGGATACACTGTTGGCAGATACATACAGGTTAGTCAGTTCGTTCTTGTTGTAGTTGAAATTGAAGGTTGTAGTCCAACGGAAGTTCTTCGTCCGGATGTTCTCGCTCGTCAGCGTCACATCCACACCACGATTATACATTTCGCCATAGTTCACCAACACAGAGCTCCACCCGATTGTGGGGTCTGACTGCAGGTTACCCAGCAAGTCATCAGTTTTCTTGTTGTAAAATTCCAAAGATCCGACGAAGCGGCCTTTCAGCACGTTAAAGTCGACACCGAAGTTCAGTACGTTCGTTTTTTCCCAACGAAGCCCTGAATTTGGCGGCGTATAAACATATGCCTGCGATTCATTTGTATAGAAGTTGGCGCTGGTTTCATCGCGGGTTATCATGTACGGGCCACCGTCTTTATAAATGTTACCATTTACGCCATAGGTACCACGCACCGCCAGTCGGCTGAGCCAGGGAAGATCGTTTTCACTTACTACATATAGAAGACCTGCGGACCACAGCGGGCGATATTGGTATTTCGGATCTGTTCCGAACAGGTTACTCTGATCGATGCGGAGAGAGCCAGATGCAGTCAACCTTCTCTTGTAAGTATAAGAACCATTACCAAAAAAAAAGAAACGAAACGGTCTTCACGCTCTCTGAATCCGGCTTCTTTACGGCTGTAGGAATATGTTCCAAAGACGCCTTGCGTGGAGTCCAGCATGCGGCCCAGTTTGAATTCGTCGATGGGTTTATAGTTCAGCGAGAATTCGTCGTAACCATATTTATATACATCGGTTGAAGTCACCAGTGTACGGCGGCGCTCCGCGCCTGCGAGCAATTGATCTCATGATCATTTCCGATCATCCTGTTGAAGTTCAACTGTGCACGGAGGGTGTAGGAGTTCTCTGCGCTGCGGTTCTCGGAGAATTGTCCGCCGGCGGGAATCCAGAGGGTATCCTTACCATTCCGGGTGGTGGTAGCGTCGTTCACCATCGTTTTCGCATAGTTGGAATTGGCGCGGTACAGCTGGCTGGTAAGCCCTTCGGTACGTTCCGACTGGTAACGTACGTCGAGCGTCAGTCCCTGCATGATCCGGATATTCCCACCGATATTGATGTTCAGGTAATTCGACTTGCTGATATAATGTTGTTGCGCAACTTCGTTGAGCGGGTTCATCGTTTCATCGAGCGAACCGCGGGCGATCAGGCGGTCAATTTCAATTTGGGATTTCTGCCCGTACCATTGCGCCGGGGTACCATCCGGGTTCCGGATCATATAATAGCTGGCACGGCCACCGTTGAGGTTGCTGTAACCGGTGAAGCCGTTGTCATAATCCGCGCGGGTATGGCTGCCCAATACGCCTACATCCAGCCGGAGCCATTTATTCAGGCTGAACTGGTTCTTTAGGTTATACCCGAAGCGGTCGTTCGACTGCTCCTTTTCGTAGGGGTTGTTGCGGAGGTAATTCACTGAGAGATTGTAACGATGCTTCTCCGTTCCACCGGAAAGCGAAAGGTTGTGTTGCTGCCGGAGCGATGCGCTGCGGAGGAATTCATCTTTCACCTGCTGGTACCGGTCCAGCTTGCGATAGACATCAAGCTTTTCTTCCAGCTGGGCATCTGTGAGGCGGCCGGCTTTATGCTCATACATGAGGCGATAAATATCGTTCATGAAACGGCGCTCATCGATATCGTTGGGGTCGTTAGACCAGTTTTTGAAAATATCGCGTTGAAAATTTACCAGTTCAGCGCTGGACATACGGTTAAGGTAACCTCTGTCTGGCAGCGGCGTTACGCGGAAGGAATTGGTATAGGTTGCGCGCATGGGGCCGGGCTTGCCATTCTTGGTGATAATAACGATCACTCCATTAGCCGCACGGGCGCCGTAGATTGAAGCTGCAGATGCGTCCTTGAGCATAGTGATAGACGCGACATCGTTAGGATTGATCGCTTCGATTGAACCTTCATAAGGAACCCCGTCTACCACATACAGCGGCGCAGAGACACCGCGCAGGGTAGCTACGCCACGGATCTGAGGCTGGCCCCGGTAGTACGTAAAGCCAGCCGCCATACCTTCCAGGCGATCCATAAGGTTTGTTTGCATCTTGCCTTCGAGATCTTTGGCGGTAATGGAAGCAAACGATCCTGCGGCGCGCTCCTTCGACAAAGTAGCATAACCAGTGCTAACAATAGAAACGCCTTGCAGGCGGGAAGGAGCAGCTCCAACTGAATGGAAATCACCTTTTCGGGGCCTACTTTGACCTCTCTATCGCTGTACCCCAGGTAACGGATGATCAACACTTCTCCCGGTTCTGCGTTGATCACAAAACGTCCTTCCGCATCCGATACGGCAGATCGCTTTGTGCCTTTCACCAGCACCGAGGCGCCAGGCAATGGGGTACCGTCCTTATCAATAATGGTCCCGGATATATCGATATAAGCCGGTTTCAATGCCTCCATCGTGGCGGAAGGAGCAAAGTTTTCTTTTCTTTTAACGATCACCACGTTATCCAGGATGGAATACGTGAGCGGCTGGCCGGCAAATGCTTTACGCAGCGCTACGGCCAGTTCGGTTTTATTCAGTTCGAGGTCTGCAACCTCCAGCTGCTGGATATCTTCCTTTGAATAGAGGAAGGAATACCCGGTCTGGCGCTCTACCAGTTTAAAAAAGTGTTCAAGCGAGGCTTTCCTGATCGAGAAATCTACAGTTTGCCCGAAAGTGGCCGCGCTGACGGTCATACAAGCGGTCAGCATCAATACAGTGGTCAGCTTCATAATCTTCCACATTTTGCTCCCGGGTAGCATCTTACGGGAGGTTCTACAATCTGGAGGGTACGGGATACCCTGCCGGTGTTGGCACCTGGCTTTTAAAATCATACATTTGATTTTGGGTGATAAATAAATTTTCTCTCAACTGAACATTTGTTTCGCCCTTGGCAACCTGAGCTGGTACCTTTGGTTGCCTGGTCCCGGCCTGCAAGCCGGGATCTTTTTTGGCTATAACTGTCTAATGTTTTCTACGGCCTTACGGTAATCTTGTTCCCTTCGATAGTAAATTTTACCCTCCCTGTCATCTCCAGCATCTTCAGGACGCGGGATACGGGAATCTTCTCTGCAACGTTCCCACGAAGTGGTGTTTCACTTCGCCCTCATAAACGATCTCAGCCCCGTACCAGCGCTGCACCTGGCGCATCACCTCTTCTATGGGGGCATCCCGGAAGGTGAAGCGGCCCTCTTTCCCAGCGGTCACCGCGCTCATATCTACCCCATCGGCCACGGTGAGCTCTCCTCTTTTAGAAATGCTGGCCTGTTGTCCGGGCTGGAGCACGCGGGTCTGTCCATCTTTGCTGACACGCACAGCGCCTTCCAGCAGGGAAGTACGGATGACGGGCTCATCTGAGTAAGCATTAATATTAAAATGCGTCCCCAATACATCTACCGACATTCCCTTGCCACTACACGGAAGGGATGCGCGGCATCTTTGGCCACCTCGAGGTACGCTTCCCACTGAGCTCCACTACGCGTTCGGCGCCAGTAAAGGCCGTCGGGAAGCGGATGGAGGAGGAGGCATTGAGCCACACTTTACTGCCATCTGCCAGCGTCAGGCGGAACTGGCCGCCCGTGGGGGTGGTCAGGGTATTGAATACAGCTGCCTCGGCCGCTGCGCCCGGCTGGTACTCGAGCGCGCCTGCGGCGGGTTGCAGGATATTGGTTCCTCCCTGTCGGGCGATGGAATCAGACGCACCCTCCTCCAGGGGCACAACGGAGCCATCGGCTAACGTGAGCGTGGCTTTGTCGCCCCGGGGCGATGTCGTTCTTAAAGCGGGCCGCCATGGTGAGGGGCCCGGCGGGTTTGGCGGATGGCCGCATCAGGTAAAGGCTGCACCGGCAGCCAGTACCACGGCGGCAGCCGCGGCATACCGGAACAGGCGCCGGCGAACGGGTTTACGGTTGACCGTCCCCATGATCCGGGCGTACATGAGCCGCTCCAGGGCCGCCTCCTCATCAGGAGACAGCTCCGCTGCAGGCGCCTGTTCCAGCCGGTCGCAATACGCGTCTACCAGGGCTCGTTCTGCCCCGGTGGCGGTACCGTCCAGGTAACGGTCGGTCAATAGCATGAAAGTGTTCTTGTCCATAGGTTTGTACTTATATGTACTGGAAATACCCCTCCCCTACACCTTCCTCCAACTTTTTTGAAAAAGCTTACTATGGGTCAGGCACCGTATTTGCAGCAACAGGGTACTACCAAACCCATCCACATGAAAAACCTTACCATCATCGCAGTACTTACCGCAGCCGCCCTGGCATCCTGCGGCCCCGGGAACCGAAACAGACCAGCCAGGCCGCCGTTCCACCCATGGAAGACACCCTGGCACAGATGCCCGGAGGCGGCCCCCCCCTCTGCCAGCACCAATGAACAGCTGTTACAGACCACCTTCTCCGCATTCCGCACCGCCGCCACCGCCGGCGATTATACCACCGTGGAGAAAATGATCCACTTCCCGCTGCAGACGGCGCCCAAATGGAGCGATGAAGACCTCCGCTCTTCAAAGCCAGATACCGTTACTGGTCAAATTACCCAACGGCAGTTCTCCACATACCGCGATAAAATCTTTAATCCTGAAGTGAAAGTCGTTCTTGAAAAAGAAGGCAACGAAGAAATACGCGAGATCCCCCGGGGTCTGAAGATGATTATTACAAGCGCATGCGCCACGGACTGGATAGTTCCGCACCGCTTTATGAAGTGTATTATCAATATCCGGAGAAAAACGGCACAGCCGAAAGCCATGTCGCGTTCATCTTCGGAAAGGTAGGCATGGAATACAAACTAACGGGATACTATTCGAAATGGCCCGTTAAGGAGAAATAGTAACAGGAAGTAGCGTATTTTATGGCTGGCAACATATTTGCATAGATACCTGCAAACCTGGCTTTATGCAAAAACCCACGAAAATAGACGCCCATACGAACGTTATCACCTGGTTCGAAATTCCCGTAACAGACACATCCCGGGCCAAAAAATTTTACGAAACCATTCTTGACATCGACATGCGGACCGTTCAGGCGGGAGACGATGAGGAGCTGACCTTCTTCCCATCAGACCCGGACGTCATACAGGCTACATCCGGCCGCGTAACGGGCGTATTGACGAAATCACCGCAGGCCAAACCCGGGGCGGAAGGTGTGCTGGTTTACCTGAACGCCTACCCCGAAATACAAGCCGTACTGAATAAAGTGGTGCCCGCGGGCGGGGAGATCATTACACCCAAACATCTTATCAAGGCCGGATACATTGCTGTTATCAGGGACACGGAGGGGAACAGGATTGGGTTGCATGCGGAAGAATAAGATGAACGTTTCTTTTTAACCACATGCTTTATTCTTCTATCGACACGGAAAATACAAATTGAGCTGCCCCATCAAACCGTACCCGTCCACTCCTTCAACAATTCCCGCAAACCTGCCTTTAATATCCGAAGTATAAAAGCTGACGGTGGCCTGGCCCTGCTTATCCGTAACGATGACGGGCTTCCAGGCTATAACGTTTCGTGCATCGGGGAGCTGTTTGTCTTCCCGGTCATAGTCCGGTTCGTAGTATTCGCGGCCTTGGAAATAGCCTTTTGTGATGATCATCTTGAATTTGGTCATCAGTTCTTCTTCCGTGTATTTAGGGTATTGATAAGTCACCCGGCGGACATCGTTGGCCGTGAACGGGATGGGATGCGTTGCATGTTTTGATTTGATTTCTTCCTTGAACTCCGTGTATACGCGGCCTTCTACAGGCTTGGAGCCACTGTGGCAGGCCGGGCAATTCAGGATACCGCATTGCCCCACATAATCGAAATTACCTTCATACTTCGCGATGCTGTCGAGGTAACCGAGATACTTATCGCCGAAGCCCCGGCCTTTACCGGTGATAATGACTTCCTGCAATCTTTTGCCGTATTGCAGGAAGGCAGTGTCTGCCGCTTGGCCAGGGACTATAGGCCTCAGTTCTTCCGGCATACATTGCAGCGTACTTCCCGAAGGTATTACGTTGAAAGGGTCTTCGACCTTCACTTTGAATTCCTGTTCCGAAAAGTACTTAATAAAGAATCGTGTACCTGTGAACAGGTAATCCGGCGTTAGCCGGAAAGAACCATCGGCGCCGGGGACGACGGGCCGCATATTCCGTTTATCGTGATTGAACAGCATGATGGAGGCGGGCGCATATTCCTTGCCTGCTTTCCGGGTAGCGATGAAGTTAACCTTCAGGCTGTCGGGTAATATGCGTTGATGAGCGCTGATTGCTTTTAACGCTTCTTCGTTCCATACATATCGCCGCCACCCTTGGGTAAGCATCAGCAGATCGAGCGCTTCATGCCGGTCTGCATTCGAGCTGTCGAAGTAATAGCCGGGATCATGTATACGGCCGCGGAGCTGAGTAGACAGCTGATAATAATTGACGATATCCCTTGCATTGGTTTCGTCGGTCATTAATACATCTCTCACGCGGAGGCTGAGGACGGCGGGGATCGGTTTGCCTTGTGGATCGGTGGTTGTAATACGGAGCGTTACTTTTTCTTTGGATTGATAACGTTCTTTATCTGTCTTTACCCGGATGCGCATGTTGCGGTCCGGATGGAGGAAAACCAGTCTTTCGGCGAGTGGTTGCAATTGACTGTCGAATAAAGTGATTTCAGCAAGGCCCTGGGGAACGTCTGCGATGGGGAGGCGGAGGATGAGGCTGTCTTTGAGGAGGCCTGCTGCTCCGGCGAGCATGATCCCGCGGGATTGCAACCGGATCATTACCGGCTGTGGGATTGAGAAACTGGAAATCAGTTTTAGGGTGAGGCTGTCGGTGGCGTTTTTCACCAGTTGCATGACGATGCCGCTGTCTTTCACGGGAGGGAAATCGTAGGATGAATCCTTATGTCCCTCCAGCCTGATGGTGTACCGTACATTCCGTTCCGGCACGAACGTAAAGGCCCCCATCCCCCGTGCGTACTTTTAAACGCCAAAACAGGCTCATTTCCTCCTAAAACAATGCCGCTAACAGGCAAGGGACGCCCATTCCCGTACACCGCCTTAAACGCGACCTTTTGCCGCTTTCCGGCGATCAGATGTCCTCCCTCCGGAAACACGCCGAACTGAACCGGGCCGTTACCGGGTGGTGGCGTGGGTTGTTTCAGCGTCCTGATGGCAGAAAATTCCTTCACAATCCGGATCATTTTGACGGCATGGAGGACGGGCTGGCCGGCGAAGAAAGAGTGTCTGGTGAATGCTTTCAGCAGGTACTCCCCTTCAGGTAACGCGGGCGCCAGATAGACCTGGCCGGCCGAGAGGCCGTTGCTGGTGGGGTACATTTCGCTCCATGTGGTGCTGTCGTTATCTTTTTTGTGAGTTGCAGGTAGAGGGTTTTATCGGCATCCGAGAGGGCAAAGGACTTTTCTCCAGCATAAAGGCGTTGAAGCGGAGGTCTTCCCGGTACCGTAAACGTCTTTGTCACTTTGCAGGTAGACGGTTGTTTCCGTAAACGATGGCGCGTAAGCATTCAACCGTTCGGCCAGTTGATCGAGGCGAGCAGCAGCCTCCTGCGACAGCACATTGTTCCGGCAGCACAAAAACAGGATGATAACGGTGAATATTATGGGACGCATGGTCCGAAAAAAATACAAAAAGATCCGATATGTTATGACACCGGGTATGGCGCCCGCCGCGGGAAAAGACCTGAGATGGCTCTCAATGGAGTATTTACGGTATTACAAGCATTATCAAGGGAAGGTCAAGATAAGGTGAAGGTAAGGTCAAGGGGTTTGCTAGCACCGGCAAGCACTCAGTAAGCAGTTAAAAAGCCTTTTGATGCACTCTTCAAGCACTCTTAGTGCACTCAGCAAGCACTCTTCAAGCACTCAGAGAGCACTCTTAGTGCACTCAGAGAGCACTCAGGGGCATCCGGGATGGAGACATATGGGCAATAAAAAAACCTGCCGGAGAGGCAGGTTTCTTAATCAGTTTAATTTGCAAGTTTTACAAACTCAAACTTGTCGGGATGGCAAGATTCGAACTTGCGACCTCCTGGTCCCAAACCAGGCGCGATAACCGGGCTACGCTACATCCCGAGCCTTCAAACATTCTTCCAGTTAAATCTGGCTGAGTTTGCGGTGAGGGAGGGATTCGAACCCTCGGTACAGTTTGACCCGTACGCCGGTTTAGCAAACCGGTCCTTTCGGCCTCTCAGGCACCTCACCGTTCCCCTTTCGGGGTTGCAAAAATAGGAATTATTTGGAATTTTCCAAACAGAGTTTGCATTAAGTCAAAAATTCCTTCCTGTTAGTGCAATACTTCGGCCAGCTTGCCGGCCAGTTCTTCCCCGAAGGTTTTTAGCAATAATCTTTCCTTTCGGATCGATGAGGAAGTTCTGTGGGATGGCCTGTACGTGGTAGATATCCGAAGCTTTCTGTTCGTCCAGGTCGATCAGCTGCGTCCAGGTGAGGCCGTCTTCCCGAATGGCATTCAGCCATGCGGTCCGGAGGCGGTCATTATCCAGCGACACGCCAAGCACGGTGAAATTTTTCGATTGATAGGCATTGTAGGCCTTAACCACTGCGGGGTTCTCGGCGCGGCAGGGTTTGCACCAGGAGGCCCAGAAGTCCAACAGTACGTACTTACCGCGATAATCGGAGAGCTTTACAGGGCGGCCGCTTGTATCTTTTTGCACGAAGTCGGGCGCCAGGGCGCCGATTTCGGTTTGCTTCAGCCGGGCGATCGTTTCGGCATATTGCCGTCCTTTCGCAGTAGCCTTTACCTTAGCGGACAGTTTATTGAACAGCGGCTCCGGTCTTTCGCCTCGGGGAACATCCCGCCGTAGGAATCCAGCAGATCGAGGCTGACAACCGTATTTGGGTTTATTGTAGCGAATTGCAGGTATATTTTCTTGCGGGCGGCATCCAGCGAGTCATTCACCGCATCCCGCCGCTTTTGTACGGATTCCGTCGCCTTTTCTTCTTTCGACAGGGCCGCATACTCAGCCCCGGCCGACTTATATCGCTGACTTACCGGTTCCAGCATCTGTTGCAATTTCGCGTAGTAGCGGTTCCCTTCTCCCCTTCCACTTTCGAACCAGCCAGCTTGCGGTCTCCGTGATGGTGATAGTGGTATTCTCGAGATACACCATCAGGTAATCGCGCCCGTCCCCTCCAGGGTGTTGCAGCGAGAGGTTGGCCGACATCGGTTCGGTGACATTCCCCTTCAATTCAAACAAACCGTTCTTCACTTCCGCGGAATCCCGCACATACGTCTTCCCCAGGCGATAACCCGGTATACTTTCGCCGGCTCCTTTACGTCCGTAATTTTCCCCTTGATGGTGTAAGACTGGGCGGTTGCGGCAGCCGGAGCTGCCACCATCGCCAGTAAAATGAGTGTTTTCAGATAGCTATTCATGATTGGTTTGAGTTTTAGTTAAACGGTCTGGTATCCGGCGCTATACCCCATTGCGGGTTAAACAGCAGTACCGAGTTCGTAATGGGCAATGTAAACATGGGATCGTCGATCTTACCTGTATAGGTTTCAGCGCCAATGGTATGTGTGATGCTCGTTTTCCCCAGGGCTTGATGCCTCCAGGCAAAGGCGCTTCAGGTCCATAAACCGTTTCAGGTGCGCCAGGGGTAGTTCGCGGCGGCGTTCATCCAGCACGATTTGTATCACGGCATCCTGCCCAGCCGGCATGGCCAGATCAGGCGTACCCGTCACCATACGGTACCGGCGAAGGAGGTTTACATCGGCCATCGCTTCGGCCAGCCGGTTCGTCCGCGCATAGCCCTCCGCCCTCATGAGCAACAGCTCAGGAAAAGAGAACCCCGCCGTCATCTGGAACCTCGCCAAAGTACCGGACACGGTTTCGCCCCGGAAATATTGTAAGCGCTGGCCGTCGTCGTATGTCATGCCATTGTAGGTGGTTTTATACCCGGGAGCCGTTACCAGGTAATATTTGTAACGCAGATCCGTTGCCGGATCAAACAACGCGATGTACTCATCCGAAGGATAAGAAAAGCCGGCTCTCCCGGATTTCGAATCAGATGCGCGGAAAAACAATATCTCGCGGCTCGTAGGCAGGTTGATCTTGCTATCCGGGCTATTAACCTGGCTTGCGGCAGGGTTGGCAGGGTTCACCAGCGCCAGGGTATTGTAATCATATAGCACGCTCCCTGCTCCTCCCGTCGTAGCCGCCGTCCACGCCAGGTTCGCGTAATAAGCCACGCTGTCATACTGCTGCGTGAACAGGTGATAGTAAGCGAGCATCGCCTGCGTGGCGGTCTTGTTGGCGCGTGAGGGTGGTTTACCGCTACAGGACTAATGGGCAGGGCCGCATGCAGATCCGCCAGTACGTTTTTAAAAACCTCTTCCTGCGTGGAAAGTGCAGGCATAGGTGCTTCCACATCCGGACTTGTCAGGTACGGGATCGTTTTTGCTGTATTGGCCCCAGCGGGTTTGTACACCGGGCCATAAACCAGGGTAGTATGGAAATAACTCCATGCGCGGGCTACATACGCCTGTGCCAGCACCGCATCCGCCTCATCCGCATTTGCCGGTGTGCGGATCTCCTTCACCCCTTCGATCACGTTATTGATATACTTCATCGAACGGTAAGTACCCCATTCCCAGAAGTAATCTATAGTTGCGGGGTTCTTATACGGCTGCCTGAAAATGTAGCCGTAATAGCTATCGATGTTCGGGCTCCTGTTGGCTTTATAATAGATATTTCCGATACCGTCCGACAGAACGATATTATCCGTCATATACGCCAGCATAGACGTAGTATTGTTATTGAGGAATGCATATCGCACCACGTCCTGGTTATCGAGCAGATGATTGAACTCGTTGACTTCCGTAGGGATCAGTTTGCCTTTAGGCTTCACGTCCAGGAACTTTTTGCAGGCCGGCAAAGCAGCCGCAGCTAAGAGTAATATGGAATAAAGTCGCATGACCATGTAGCGTTAAATGTTAGAAATTGATGCGAAGGCCCAGATATACTTCAGGCATGGGCCTCCAGGGCGTGAAGCCCATCTCCGCCTGCGCCGGATCGCTGGCTCCCAGCTCCCAGGCTTCCGGATCTAGTTTGTCGCTGTTGGCGGTGAGCATCAGCAGGTTTCTCCCCTGCAGCATGACGCTGGCGTTGCCCACGCCAATGCGGCGCAACAGCCGTTTATTGAAATGATATGTTACCGATGCATCCCGCAGCTTCAGGTAATTGCCGCTCTCGATAAAGATGTCCGACATCGGGTAATAGAAGGAATCGAAGGAATACATGTTCAGCGCGGGAAGTTGGTACGCTGCTCGTCGCCTGGCTTGCGCCAGCGTTTGGCCACATCCTTGTGCTGGATGAGTGCGCCGTCATACGAATACCGGCGAATGATGTGGCCCGTCTTCGCCAGCAGCATGAATGCCATTTCCACATTCTTATAGCGGAAGGTGTTGGTCAGGCTGTAGGCCATTTTCGGCCGGAGGGTCCCCATGTATACCACTTCGTCTACAGCAATGGCGCCTGGATTTACCTTCTCATTTTTATTATTGTAGAATAATGCGGACCCATTTTCATCGAGCCCTGCAAAGCGGAACGCCCAGAGCGCATTTGCCGGCATGCCCGCTTTATTTACGGATGTAGCGGTCAGCGAAGTAGAGAACTGGTAATTCACGTTGTATTCTACAACCTTATTCTTGTTGTAGCTCATGGTGCCTAGCACATTCCACCTGAAGTCCCCGACTTTGATGACATCACCGTCTATCGCCAGTTCCAGCCCGGTGTTATCGATCTGCCCTACGTTCTTCACCAGTGACGTATATCCGAAAGTCGGATCTACGGGATTGCTGGCCAGGAGATCCTTGCTTTTGCGCAGGTAATAATCCAACGATACGTTCAGCTTCGAGAACAGGCCGAAATCAGCCCCGAAGTTCGTGGTGACGGTGCGCTCCCAGCGAAGGGAATTGTTGGGAGGGGAAGAAATGTTGTAAGAAATATCGCCCGTAAGGTCAGAATAACTGCCGGGCGCTACGATCAGGAAGGGGCCGGAGTTCAGGAGATGTTACCATTGATGCCGTAAGAGCCGCGCAAATACAGCTTGTTCATCCAGGGGATATTAAAATAGTCCTCATTAGACACTTTGTACGTTGCGCCGGCAGACCATAATGGTTTATAACGATAGCGGGGATCAGTACCGAAAAAGTTCGTCTGATCCAGCCGTATGCTTCCGCTCACCAGGAAACGGCGGTCATATTCGTACGAGGCATTCGCGTACCAGGACGCAAAACGGTTATCACGGAATGCTATGGAACCGATGCTGGCATTTGGCTTTGTCGTGTAGCTGAGCATGTCTGCATTGTAATTACCGGCGATGTAATCCGCGTAATTGAACGTATTGAACGTTCCCGCCTGGTCATTGTAACCAAACCTGGCAGGCATCGTATTGTTATCCCACACATCCCGCGACACTTCCGTACCAGCGAGCGCGATAATGCTATGCGCTCCGAATTCACGGTTGAAGTTGAGTTGTGCGCGGAGCGTATATGCCTGGTTGATGTTTCGCGTTTCATTCAGCATATCCCCATCCGGTATATAATGCTTCGAAGGAACGGATACAGAAGTAGCATCGTTATACCCTACGCGCATACGATACGAGTTCTTCCCAGAAATGCTGCGCACGAAGGCATTACCTCTCGTCCAGCTGCCGCCGGCATCCAGGCTGAGCCCTTTTAACAGCGATACATTCACGTTGCCGCCGATGCGGAACTGGAAGTTCTGCTGCCGGGTCATTTCTTCCGCCAGATCCTGTAGCGGGTTATAACTCATGTCTTTCAGACCCGGCAGGGCGTTATACCGCTCTATTTTCCGGGGATTGGTGGCGTAGATATCCTGCGGCTGACCGGTAGCGGGGTCCACTACGAGGTCGTAGGGATGAATCAGGAATTGGGAATGATAGCTGAGGAAATCGCTCATGGGGCGGGTCGGCGCCTGCCCTGTGCTGTAGTTGATATTGGAGAACAGCCGGAACGAAAGGAACTTCGCGGGCTTCCAGTCGTTGCGGATGTCCATGATCAGCCGGTTGTCTTTGGTATAGAGCGTATTGCCCCTGTTACCGATGAACTTCGCGGTTGCAACGGTCTGGTTCTTGTCGCTCCCGCCAGACAGGCTGATGTTATGTTGCTGGGTCAGCTGGCTGCGGAACAGGTAATCCTGCAGTTGCACTATACCATCGTTAGTTCTTAGTTTCGCCAGTTCTGCTTCCACATCATGCGTTGTCATCAGTCCCTGCGATTCCGCCACTTTCAGATAATTCACCCGTGACAGGTAGCGGTAGCCATTATAGGCATTGAGGTAAGAATTGGGGTCCTGGGAATACACATCCAGTTCCGCATCCACATAATCTGCCGCACTGGTTCGGTTGAGATATTTGAGATCCGGGGCTTGCGTAATGCCGAAAGAACCGTTGTAGGATACATTCAATGCGCCGCGCTTGCCTTGCTTTGTCGTTACCACGATCACGCCATTGGAAGATCGGGCGCCGTAAATAGAGGCAGCTACGCCGTCTTTCAGCACCGTTACGCTTTCGATGGCATCTATGTTGAGGGTTTCGAGCCCGCCTGTGATAGGAAACCCGTCTACAATAATCAGCGGCGCTCTTTCCGCTACCATGAATGTGGACACGCCACGAATTTCCAGGTTGCCTTCTCGGGTCAGCTGCATGCCGGCGACCTGTCCTTCCAGGCGGCTTTCAGATCCGGGCGAATCTTGCCTTCCAGCTGCTTGCTGCTCACGATGGAAAAGGAACCGGTAGCCCTTTCCCGGGGATACTCTGGTACCCTGTATTGAGGGTAATAGCTACTTCGCCGATGGTAGTGCTTTCGCGGCTTAGGCGGATCATGATGGGAATGGAATTTATAACCTTGAATTCCGTCGTTTTATATCCCACGTAGCTGATCACCAAAACATCACCTGTATTGGCCTGCAGATTGAACTGCCCGTTAATGTCAGACACCGCGGATGTGTTGGTGCCTTTCACGCGGATGGTGGCTCCGGCCAGGAAGAGACCGGTAGAGTCCATCACCACGCCACTCACCGGGAATAACAAGGGGGCGGCGGCGGGAGGCCTGTGGCACGAACTGCTGCTTTCTTACGGATGAAGATCGTTTGTTGCTCCTGAGCAAATTCCAGCGGCTGGTCTTTCAATACCAGCGAAAGGAATGCCTGCAGTGGCATGTTCTTCACATCGACTGACACCGGCCTGGATTCCTTCAGCAGCTGCTTGCTGATAAATACCACATTGCCGGTCTGCTTCTCGATTTCGGTAAAGACCCGCTCCAGCGGCACCTGCCGGCCGGCATACGTGATATTCTGCGCGGCCGTGCCGGCGGATACATGCATGCAAACCGCCAGGAGCAAAATGGTGGTCAATTTCATGAAACGCTCAATTTTGGTTGAAATCCGGCGCCCTGCCCGCGGCGGCGGGACATAAGGAGGCCGGTCACAAAATGTTCTAAAAACATACTTTTGTAACGGTTTCTGGTTGATTAATTATGGTATAGCCTGAAACTTAGGCCGCTTCGTGGTTCAGACGGAGCGGCTATTTTTATGGTCATGGCAACACGACCAGTTTTTTCCCATTGTCTTCCAGTTTAAAATGTACGCCCGTTCCTTCCAATCCGCTGAGAACCTGCATGAGCGTAAGATTACGTCCCATCTTGCCCCAAAACTCGGTATCGGGAACACTGCCCCTGTATTCCACTTCTATATCGTACCACCGCGATAGTTGCTGCATCACTTCCTTCAGCTTAACGTCATTGAAATTAAAGACCCCGTTCTTCCAGGCCATCACCTTTTCCACATCCACCCCGCTGACAACATTGATGCGCCCTGCGATTTGGGCCTGTTGACCGGGCTTCAGCACGGCCGACTGCCCCCTTTCCTGATGCGTACAGCTCCGCTAAGTAATGTAGCCTGGATGTCGTTTTCATCGTCATAGGCATTGATATTGAAGTGCGTGCCCAGCACTTCAACAGCCGTGCCGTTGCGCGCCATTACACGGAAAGGCATGCCTGCTTGCTGCGCCACTTCGAAATATACTTCGCCAGACATTTCTACCAGCCGTTCCTTTCCACGGAAGGCGGTTGGGAATCGAAGGACGATTCAGCATTGAGCCAGGCAGCAGTACCGTCAGGCAGGGTGATCCGGAATTGTCCGCCACGGGGTGTCCGTAACGTATTGTTTGAACGGTGGATGCCTCATCTTCGCCATCATAGCGCAATTGCCCTGCCTGCTGATGGATGGCTACGGCGCCTGGTGAATAACCTGATTACCGGCGCTATCCAATGTTACCTGAGAACCATCTGCCAGTATCAGTATGGCCTTATTGCCACCCGGCGCCACGTCTGCTTGCGCATGGGTTACCGGCGATTGAACCGGCGCCCGCTCTGTCAGGAGATAAGTTCCTGCAACTACCAGCAACAACACCGCGGCAGCGGCCACCCAGCGATACAGCGTCCGGGGCACGAACCGGCAATGCAGATTCCGTGCGCAAAGCAGTCATCTTATCCCATACCCGCTGCCCTTCATACTGCTGCCATTCCCTGAAAAGCGTTTCCAGTGAATCTTCATCGCGCAGCCCCTCCCACACATCCCTGTTGAGCGGAGTAGCGGCGAGCCATTCGTCAATAAGCGCCCGCTCCCGGGCGCCAAGCGGTTGCCCTGCCCATTGTTTGCGGATCGCTTCGCGCAGCTGTTCGTTGGATGAGAATTCCGGTTGCATATACATTGAAACGACCGCCGCGCCAAAACGCAGCAGATCGGGTAAACTTTTTTAAAAAACTTTTTCTAACGATGGAATGTCCCTGCTTCGTACATGGCCCACAGGACCAGCGCCGCTTCCAGCAGGTGTTTGTCTTTCAGGGAAGCCCTGAGCAGGGCCAGCGCCCGTGACCGGTCTGCCCTCACATGATTTTCCGCTTTATTCGTCCTTTGTGCAATTTCCTGAACTGTCAACTCCTCTTTAAAACTCATTTCCAGCACCTGCCTGTACTGTTCCGGTAATTTCCCGATCTCCGTAAAGATCTGTTCCAGCAGCTCTGCCTGCAATAGTTGCGCCTCGGCAAAGCTTGCGCCGCTTCAGGGAAGCGGCGAGTTCTTTATGCGCGTGATTTACAACTTCCCTGTGCTTCAGAAGATCGAGACATTGATTTTTAACGGTCGTATACAAAAACGAACGGATGGCGGGGAGGGAGGAGAACCCTGTGCGGCGGAGCCAGAGTTTATGGAACGCCTGCGCGGCCATATCTTCCGCTTCTTCCTTCTGGCCGGTAAATCTGCCGGCAAAGAAGCACAACGGCCTGAACAGGTGGTCGAACACCTGCCGGAAAGCGATTTCATTTCCGCTTGAAAAACTGGCCAGTACGGCCTGGTTGATATCTGATTCGCCATTCATCCCCGAAAACGATGCCCCTGATGTATAGACGGGCGGTTGTGCGGGTTAAAGATAGGAATTACGCGGAACAACTTTCCCGGACCGGTGGAAAGAAAAAACCACCAGCCGGGCGCTGGTGGTTTGGAGAGATTTATTAACGTAAAGGCGCTATCAATACTTGTTTAAGCCGGAACAGCTCATTGCCAGGCGCATCGGGGCGGATACGGAGGCTCCATAAACCGGGGACTTCACGCTCACCACGGCAATCGCCTGGTCGATAAACATTAGCGGTTTATGGGAGTCGTACTTCCCGGTGAGCAACACCTGGAAGCGGTAATCCTGCTGAGCGCCGCCGGCTGGCTGCATTTCAACAATTCCCTCCGCTTTTCGTGCGAGGTATCTGCGGCATATTGCAGGGTTATCTTGTAATCCCCGGCTCAGTAAACCGCAGCTGATAGCTCAGGCTGTCTTCCGGACGGCGCATATTCGCCGCGCAGGTGGCATGCTTCCAGTCGCCGAAATAGTAACTATGCGTAAAGCGCTTCACTTCCGTGGCGCCATGCGTAGCGCCGCGTTCAGAAGGCAGGGAGATGGTTTCATATTGATTTCCTGCCACAAGTGGAATGTCATGGTTCTCCTGCAATGTCCCGCTGTAGTCCAATGCGATCACGGTATTGCGGTCGTCTGGCAGGGCCGCGGGGAGGGAGATCCATACATCCTGGCCCGATTGACGGAATGCTACGGAAGTTCCACCGTCGAGCAGGCGGGCTTTGAGGGCTTTACCGCTAAAGGCGGGGATCAGCAGCCTGCCGTTGCGCGGGCGATCCAGGATATGGATATAGAGTTTACCGGGTTTGGACGTCATCACCCCCCAGGGCTGCGGCGCAATAGGCGAATATGTGGTGCCATAGATGGCTTCGCCATTCTTCTGGAGCCAGCGGCCGGTTTCCCGGAAATACTGTTCCGATGGGCCAGGATGCGCCCTTTCCCATCCGGACCAATGTTCACCATCAGGTTGCCGCCTTTGGAAGCAACTTCCGCCAGCATGTGGATGATCTCGCGGGGAGATTTGAAGTTTTGGTCGAAGGCGGAATAACCCCAGCTGTCATTATGCGTAAAGATGGCCTCCCAGGCGCCTTTTACCACACCGGGCGGAATCTCTCCGTCTCCAAAATCCTTAAAATCGCCCAGGCCGTTACCGACGCGGCTGCTTACGAGGCAGTCGGGCTGGAGGCGGTGAACTTTTTCCATGAACTCTCCGGACTCCTCTTTGCTCATATTGCCGGGGTATCGAACCAAATGATGCCCAGTTCGCCATAATTGCTCAGCAGCTCCGTGATCTGCGGCAGGGATTTATTGCGGTAATAAGCTGCATAGTCTTTCTTGTTCTTGTCGAAGTCCCGGAGTTACCGCCTCCATTGGGCTCGTGCCAGTCCTGGAACTGCGAGTAATAAAAGCCCAGTTTGATGCCGGCCTTTTTACAGGCGGCCGCCAGTTCCTTCAGCGGGTCGCGCTTGAAGGGTGTGGCCTCAACGATATCGAAGTCGGAATATCTGGAATCGAACATAGCGAACCCGTCGTGGTGCTTGGCGGTGAGGACGATATATTTCACCCCGGAGGCTTTGGCGATATTCACCCATTCTTCCGCGTTGAATTCAGAAGGGTTGAATTCCTGCGCTAGGCGGGCATAATCGTTAGCGGGGTTTTATCGCGCTGCATGATCCATTCGGTGATGCCGTAGTAGCGTTTACCGCGTATCTCGCCAGCGAAGTGGGAATAAGGGCCCCAGTGCAGGAAGAGGCCGAATTTGGCATCGGTGAACCATTTCGTTTTGGCGCTTTTGCCTGCGTCTCCGTTCTGCCCCAGAGCTCACCGGGTTGCTGCGCCTGTGCGGCAGCCGTCCCGAATGCCATTGCGGCGAGCAGTGCCGCTTTCTTCAAATCCGTTTTCATAACCGTAGAATTTATACCGCAAGTATAGCAAAGCCCAGGGGCCGCGTTTAGCAGATAATTGCCGGTTATTGATAGTATTTGCGCGGAGCGGAAACAAAAAGTTCCCCTGTGGTGGGAAACATCCTCTCGAAAGCGAAAAAAAGCGGGTTAACGTATGGTGAGATGAAGCCGTTGGCGCCGGCACAGGTAGTACGGGAACCTGCACCGGCCTCCAGGGGGAATTGGGGTTACAACGGTGGACAGGCCGATGGTCTTGATTTTTGGCTACAGACCAAATAAAATCCAGTCTCAAAGTTCTGTTATTCCAGATCGTCAGGAAAGCGTATTACTACCGAAAATCGCGAGCGTAGAACTACGCAAAGCGGGTAATATTTTAACGTAAACGCCCATCCCACAAGCAATCAAAGAGAAAATACCATAAAAAGGCCGGAAGCAATGCTCCCGGCCGTTTAATAGCTTAGTTCGGATTTCTTACCAGATCACAACCCTTTCTGCCTTCGGCAACACCATGGCGTCGCCTTCGCTGCACTTCCAGGCGTCATGGAACTCCTTCAGGTGCGGCATAGGACCGTTAACGCGGAAATGCGCCGGGCTATGCGGATCAGTCTGTATCTGGTTGCGAAGCGCCGCATCAGTGATGTTCATATGCCAAACCTGTGCCCATCCAAGGAAGAAACGCTGCTGCCAGGTGTATCCGTCAATGGGGGCAGGTTCTGATTTTCCTTCGAAAGATTTCTTCAGGGCATAGTAAGCCAGCGTCAGTCCACCGAGGTCGGCGATATTCTCACCGATCGTGAGGGCACCGTTTACTTTGAAGCCAGGCAATGCTTCCAGACCGCTGAAGTAATCGATGTAACGCTTGGCCAGTTCGTCAAAGTTCTTGCGATCTGCGTCTGTCCACCAGTTCTGGAGGTTCCCTTCTGCATCGAACTGCGATCCCTGATCGTCGAAGCCATGCGTGAATTCATGGCCAATCACTGCGATAATACCGCCGTAGTTGATGGCGTCATCCGCATCGGGATTAAAGAACGGCGGTTGCAGGATACCCGCAGGGAACACGACCTCGTTGTTCAGCGGGTTGTAATATGCATTCACGGTCTGCGGCGTCATGAGCCATTCCGACTTGTCTACCGGCTTGCCGATCTTCCTGATTTTCTCTTCGTTCTTGAATTTCGCGGCGCTGATGATGTTTTCGATCAGTTTGTCGCGCTGGATATCGATCGAGGAGAAGTCCTTCCAATTGTCGGGATAACCGATCTTGTAGGTAAAGGCTTTCAGTTTCTTATGGGCCATGGCCTTAGTTTCCGGGCTCATCCATGCAAGCTGGTCGATGCGCTCTCCATAAACGGTGCGCACGTTCTCGATCATGTCGGACACTTTTTGCTTGCTGGATTCGGGGAAGTATTTCTTCACGAACAGTTTGCCCAGCGGCATGCCCAGTACACCATCGGCTGATCGGATGGCACGGTCGATGCGGGGACGTTGTGCTTTGCGGCCGGTCATGACCGTCGCGAAGAAGCGGAAGTTCTCGTCATCAAACTGCTTCGGCAGAAAGCCTGCGAAAGTGCTCAGCAGCTGGAATTTCGTATACGTCTTCAGGGTAGCCAGCGGCGTGGATGCCAGCAGCTTCGCGCCTTTGGAAATGTAGTCCTTATCTTGCAGCACCACGGTATCGGAAGAGATTCCCTGCACGGTAGCGTAGCCGCTCCAGTCGAATTCCGGGGAGAGGGTTCTCAGTTCTTTAAAGGCGATCTTATTGTAGGTTTTAACCGGATCGCGGAGCTGAACGTTTGTGAGTTGCAGCAAGGCGAGTTTGGTTTCGAAGCCGAGGATCGTCTGGCCGGGGTTCTGTTCTTTAAATCCGGCGAATGCGAACATCTTGTCTACGTGGCCTACGAATTCTTTCCGTACGTTCAGGGTGGCTTCATCGGAGCGTTCGTAATAGGAGCGTTCGCCGAGGCTGAGACCGTCCTGGCCGCCGTAGAGGGCGTTTACCTTACTGTCTTTCAGGTCGGCATCTACACCGAACCCGGCCCAAGTGGCAACGCCGAGGGTCTGCAGCTCCCCGCAGACGATGGCCCAATCGGCCAGGGTCTGGATTCGGTCGATCCGCCCGATCCAGGATGCCAGGGGGAGATGCCGCGTTTTTGGATGGTAACAGTGTCGAGGAAGGAGGCGTAGTAGTCGGAGATCTGCTGCTCTTCCGTGCCTTTGGCGAGGCCTTTGCGGCTGGCGATGTCGAGGATGATGCCTTTGAGGCGGACTTCCTTGTTTTCCTTGTCCAATACGTTGAATGCGCCCCAGCGGCTCTCTGTGCCGGGGATGGGATTGGCTTTCTTCCAGCCATTGTTGGCAAAGCCATCGAAATCGTGGCAGGGTTTGATGCTCTTGTCGACAGATGAATTATCGAATGCCGGCACTTTCTGTGCGGAAGCCGCCCCCACAGCTGAAACCGCAAGCAGGAAACCGGCCGCCACGCGCCTGGCGGAGGTGTGAATTGATAACATATGTATCAGGTTTAGATAGATAAATGTATCGAAGATTTGGCACTTGCGGCGCGGGGTTTGTGTTAAATGGTAAATTCGTAGGTTTGCAGAGACTAAAAAAGCGCAATAGGATGAGTTTTATGTATGGATTGTTTAGATTTTTGACCTGGGAAATATAATCGTACTGAGCCTGTTCTCGGTGATATCGCTGATGATGATCATTGCGGTACCTTTCCCTCCCGTCCTGATGCTGCTGATGATCTTCGGATCGGTGATCATGCACAACGTGATGTGCCTCCGGCTGCAAAGGGCTTCGGCAACCAGCCGTGCCGATGTTGCCTGCATTTTCCATTCAAATGATATTAATGGCCCTGCTGGCCTTCATTTATGCCATATACATAATTGGCCAGATGTCCATGGCGCTGATGGTTCCTGAAACAGAGTACATCAAGTACCTCGAGACCCAGAAAATGCCGCAGGCCAATGCGCCCACGCATCAGCAATTGATCGCGATCATGAAGACCTTTATCGTGCTTGTTTTAATTCATGGCTTGACAATTGCTGCGAACTGCGTAATATCCAGCTACTTCCTCAACGTATGGAAGAAAGAGCACGCCGCCGCTACGGAAGACAACGAACACTTTTCAGAGAACCAAGACTAGCAGAACCATGCGAGCACCATTGGCAGAAAGACTCCGTCCGCAAACGCTGGACGACCTCGTGGGCCAGGAACACCTGACAGGCCAGGGCAGTATCCTTCGCAAAGCCATTTCGGCGGGAAAGATACCTTCCATGATCCTGTGGGGGCCTCCGGGTGTAGGTAAGACCACCATCGCCAATATCATCGCGCATACCCTCCAGGTTCCTTTTTATACGCTTAGCGCCATCTCTTCCGGCGTGAAAGACATCCGCGAGGTGATAGATCTGGCTAAAAGCCGCCACGCGGTCCTTTTCATCGACGAGATCCACCGGTTCAACAAATCGCAGCAAGATGCCCTGCTGGGGCAGTAGAAAAAGGATCATCACCCTGATCGGCGCCACCACGGAGAATCCCTCTTTTGAAGTGAACGCGGCCCTGCTATCCCGGAGCCAGGTGTATGTCCTGAAGCCCCTCGGGCCGGAGGAGCTCCTCAAACTACTGCAGCTCGCCATGCAGAAAGACGAATGGCTGGCATCCAAAACCATCGAACTACAGGAAACGGAAGCCCTCTTCAACATCTCCGGCGGCGACGCCCGCAAGCTGCTCAACCTCTTTGAACTAGTGGTAGACACCCTGCAGGAAGAATCGCCCATCGTCATCAACAACGAAAAAGTAATGGACATTGCGCAGCAGCGCGTAGCCATTTACGATAAGTCCGGCGAACAGCATTACGATATCATCTCCGCCTTCATCAAATCCATCCGCGGCAGCGATCCCAACGGCGCCGTGTACTGGCTGGCCCGCATGCTGGCCGGCGGGGAAGACGTAAAGTTCATTGCCCGGAGGCTGCTGATATTAGCTTCCGAAGACATCGGCAACGCCAACCCCAACGCATTGCTGCTTGCCAATAACTGCTTCCAGGCAGTGTCCGTCATCGGTAATCCCGAGTCCCGCATCATCCTGTCGCAGTGCGCCACTTACCTGGCCTCCTCTCCTAAAAGTAATGCCTCCTACATGGCTATTGGCGCCGCACAGAGCGTTGTTGCCCAGACCGGCGACCTCCCCGTTCCGCTGCATATCCGTAACGCGCCTACCAAGCTCATGAAACAACAGGGCTATGGCAAAGGCTACCGTTATTCCCACGACTTTGAGAATAACTTCTCCGAACAGGAATACCTGCCCGATGCCATTGCCGGCACGCGGTTCTACAACCCGGGTAAAAACGCCCGGGAAGACGAGCTCCGCCGCTATCTGAAAGCCCTGTGGAAAGAGAAATACAATTATTGATCCTGCGTTTTGTCGAGTATCTCGAAGTCTAAACGGATCTGCTCACCTTCTTCATCGACTATCGTCAGCACATGCTTGCCGGCTTTTGGCCGGATAGACAACTGATGGAAATCCTTTGTCTCGCCGACGAACTCCGCGTCCAGGTGCCAGAAAATTTTGCCCCGGGCGACCGGTGCGTGGCTTTAAAGACGGTCTCACCGAGCGCACCGTCAATCTCTACCGGCACGTAAATGCGGGCGTGGGGCCTGGGGTAGATAAGTTCCATCGCGCGGCCGTAGTCTTCTGTTGCGCAGCCAGGAAGATAGGGAGGTAGGGGCTCGTAGGCGTGGGTGGCCCTATAGAAGTATTCCATGGCCGGGGCAACACAAACCAGGGCTTATGCTGCATGCGGTCGGGCTGTTCGCATTCAGCCGTTACGCGGAATTTGCCCGATGCGTCGAGGTGAATGAGTTGATGGTAAGGGCATACGGCAGACCGTAATCCTGCCTTTGGCACTGCGAGCGAATCGCGCTCTGTGCAGAACTCCCCGGCCCTGTATCCGCTCTGGCGGCAGACGGCGATGGTCTTCAGGTGATCCGAGGGTACAGGGAATGGCGGTGTATTGGGTAACAGTCTGAATATATCGAACATGACAGGCGCGGCGGCGGAAACACCGGTGAGGCCCGGTCGCCCTTCACCGTCGGCGTTGCCGGTCCAGACGGCAACTACATACTGCGGCGTCACGCCTATAGCCCAACCGTCCCTGAAACCGAAGCTGGTGCCTGTTTTCCATGCTATCCGTTTGGAGGACGCAAAAGCCTGCCAGAGCATTTCTTCTCCGGGGCGCATCACCTCTTCCATGGCGTTGAATGTATACCAGATGGCGCCGGCGTCGAGGAGGCCGAAGCGTGTCAGGCTGTGCCGGCCGGGCCGGATTTCGTTGGCGCGGTACATGGGCGGGTGGTAATCATCCCCATCGTACTTACCGGCATACTGTTCCTGGTGCAGCAACGTCCGCGCCATACTGGCATATACGCCCGCCAGTTCCCAAAGAGTGGTTTCTCCTCCTCCCAGGATCATGGATAATCCGTAATGGGTGGCGGGCTTCTTCATACTCGTAATGCCGAGTTGCCGCAGGAGATGAAGGAACCTGTCGCTGCGGTATTGCTGAAGGGTTTTGACGGCCGGGATGTTCAGCGAGCGGGCCAGGGCACGGGAGGCGGGTACGCCGCCGTCGTATGCCTGATCGAAGTTCTGCGGGGTATAGCCTGCGATATGCGTGGGTACGTCGGGCAGGAGGGTATTGGGCAACATGAGGCCGTCATTCAGCATGCCGGCATATAGCAGTGGCTTCAGGGTGCTGCCCGGGCTGCGGGCGCCTGGATGATATCTACATAGGCTTCCAGCTCGGGATCTTCTGGACGGTAAACGTTCCCTACATATGCGAGGGCGTGCCCGGTTTCATCCAGCACCAGCGCAGCGGCGTTATTGATGCCGTTCGCTTTCAGCTGAAGGTGATGCCGGTTGACGATATCGATAACGTTTTGCTGCAGGTCTCCTTCCAGCGTGGTTTTGAGCCGGGTACTGCCGGATTCCTGCTTCAGTCGGTATTCCTGGCGGAAGCGGCTCAACAAATGCGGCGCCAGCTCAGGCAGGGGATGAGGTTTGTCTGGAAGGGGCTCCACGCAAGACAGCGCCCAGGTGGTACTATCGATCGTTCCGTTCTGCCAGAGCCTGTGCAATAGTGCATTGCGCTTCTCCAGCAACCTTTGCCGGTTACGTCCCGGGTGGATCAATGCAGGGCTGTTGGGCAATACCGCCAAAGTAGCCGTTTCCGCCCAGGATAGCTGATCCGGCTTCCGGCCATAGTATCGCCACGATGCGGCTTCCAACCCCACTACGTTTCCGCCGAAAGGTGCATTACCCGCGTATAATCCCAGAATCGACTTCTTCGAATACCGGAACTCCAGCCGGGTAGCCATCGTCATCTCCACGAGTTTCTGCCATAGCGTTCGCGGTTTATTCCGGTACAGGCGGATCACCTGCATGGTGATCGTACTGGCCCCGCTAACCACTTTGCCGCCGCCGACATTCTGCTTTACAGCACGCAATAACGCCCCGGGGTCGATCCCCAGTGATAGTAGAACCGCTTGTCTTCATAGGCGACAATGCACTTCTCGAACTTCTCCGACACCGACTTATCCGCCGGGAACCGCCACTGCCCATCTTTAGCGATGGCCGCGTTCAACAGATCACCCTTCTCATCTTCGATCACGAAAGAGGTCGGCGTGGTAAACAATTGCCCCGGTAATATCAAGTAATACCCGATCAACAGCAGCGTTGCTATCGACAATCTCCACCGTCTCCGGTATGCCCAGGCCTTCAGTCGCGTCCACATAAGGAAAGAAAAGCCGGTGCTTTTCCTGCACCGGCTTTGATGTTTGTTTTGAAATATTATTTGACTACTTCTATCCACTTGCCCGGTGCAAAAGCATGTATCGTGTTATCATACATCGCTTCGCAACTGGTCGCCGGCAGGTAATACCGTCCGAGGTAGGCCGCATTCAGCAGCACCTGGTAGGTAACTGTTTTGCTTTCCTCCAGGTTGAAGTAGGTATATACCCGGTCGTCACGGATATCGCGGTAGGTGAATGGCGACATACGCAGGGTGCTGTCGTTGCCCATCAGGCGGGTGTTAATGATCTCCCAGCCCGAAGGGAACACCTGTGTGAGCGCCAGCTGCTCATAATAACCGCGCTTGCCAGGATTGCGGATGGTAACGGTGGCCACGAAGTCCGTACCCTGTTTCAGTTGCTCCACGCTCACCGGCTTGCCGGTACGGGTGTTGTATTGAACTGTCATCGCCATCACGTCCGGTTGGTTCTCAGCGTATGGGTTCTGCCCTGCTTCTGGCTGACCGCGAAGGATCAGGCGGGCGTAGAGCACGTTCTGGCCCTTGTTATTTACTGTTACGCTGTTGCTGGCTTTAAACGCCACCGGCAATTGGGACAGGTACGATTCGGAATTAATGTTACCGGTAGCTCCGCTAAGATTGTAGGTGAAAGACATCTTGCTGCCTTTGTTGGTACCACAATACTTAGAGATCGCGATCAGCGCATAGGCCGTAGTCTGTGTGCTGTACCATTTTTCCTGCCCCAGTTCTACCGCTACTTCCTTCAGGAGGTTGGCTGCGGTGTTCCGTTGGCCCAGTATAGTAAGGGTCTCCAGGATCATGGCCTTGTCGCGGAGATCGGAGCCGAAAGTACCGCCTAATTGCGTATATGGCTGTACTGTTGTGCTTAGGCCCCGCACCAATGATGTGGCGACTTCCGCCTGACCGGCTAGTTTATATGCCGCCGCGAGTCTCCATTTGGCGGGAGCCGACAGGTACTGGAATTCACGCAGTCTGTTCATAGCGCCCAATTCCGGTGTGCGGGAGAGCGCCAGCAGGTAAAGGCGTATGCCTGCACCAGGTCGCCTCCTGCAAAATTGTAAGAGCTCGGCGCCCAGCTGAGGGCTTTGTTGCGCTGGTATTTACGCCAACCGTCCAGGAAGCCCGGGGCAGTGTGTATCCTTTCGCCTGCGCTTCCAGCATGAAGTGACCGGCATAGTTGGTACCCCATTCGTCCGCCGTTCCGGTACCCGGCCAATAGGACAGGCCGCCGTCGGTGGTCTGGAATCCTTTCAGACGGTTAATGCCGGCTTTGATGTTATGATCCACTTCCGCTTTCTGCTTGTCGCTGAGGTCCATGATCGTGCTGAGCGACAACTGCGGGAACACGCCCGAGGTGGTTTGCTCTACGCACCCGTGGGGATATTGGATGAGGAATTTCAGTCGTTTTTCGAGGTTAAGCGCGGGGATGGTTGATACTTCCAGCACACCGGTATTCGTGCCGGCCATGCCAACCGGCGAGAAAGGCGCATTCCAGCTGCCGCCAGGCTCCAGCGTTTTCTCTATCACATTCGTCGTATATGGGTTAGGATTGCGCACATCCAGCTCCACGCTTTCTTCCGCACGCTCCTTCCCGCTGGTGGCTACTACCTTGAATTTACCTATGCCTACCAGGTTGCGGATCTTCACGTCGAAGTATACCAGTTGCTCACCAGGCCTGGGAAGCTGACGGTCTTGGTCGTTACTCCCACCACTTCAAAGAAGGGATTTGCCGACAACGACACGCTGGCCTGCTTCACATGCGGTTCCAGCCCGAACACCGTTACAGGCAGCTGGATCGTTTCTCCTGGGCCCAACACGCGCGGCGCGGTGGCCAATAACATGAGGGGTTCTTCACAGCGGCAACTTTTTCTGCACTGCCGTACGCGCCTTCCTGACCCGCTACCACCATGGCTTTCACCGAACCGATATAAGGCGGCAACTGGAAGTTATGCGTTTGCTTGTCACCCTTCTTCAGGTAGAACGGACCCATGAATTTCACTACGGGCTTAAAGCGATTTGCTTTGGCTTCGCTGGCGCCGCGGTTGAGGCCTTCGTCACCACCGATGCTTAGAATACGCTCCAGGTCTCCGCCCCAGGCTCCGATCACATAATCGAACAGGTCCCAGGTCTTAACGCCCAGTGCCTCGCGGGAATAAAATACCCCGTGCGCGTCAGGCGTTCGGAAGCGGGTGAGGTCCAGCAGGCCTTCGTCTACGATCGCCACGGTATACGTCATCGCTTTGCCGGAAGCTTCCGACACGGTGACCGAAGCATTAGACTCAGGGCGCAAAGTAGCAGGCAGGGTGATCTGGGGTTTAAGGACCGTATTCGGATCTTCCACCAATACCGGGATCGTACCATACATACGGATGGGCAAATCGTTCGCGGTTTGGGCATGCGGCTGCAGGAGGCTAACGTTTACATAGATATTCGGCGCCATATTCGGCTCCGCTTTGAACTTATACACCGTCTGCCCTTTCTCCGTGCTCACCCAATCGGTCTTCAGTACTTTGCTACCGGATTCGATGCTGATCAGTCCGCGGCCGCCTTCGCTGCTGGGAATGGTAAGCACCACTTCTTCACCTACATTATACTTCGTTTTGCTGGCGGTGAACACAAGCATGGAAGCTTCCGTTGGGTTCTCCTTCTGCATTCTTTCCTCATAATTCGGCCAGTCGAGATATACGGATTGCCCGGTGATGTGCCCGCTTTCGAGGTCTTTCACCCGGATGAGATAACGTCCCCAGTTGGGTTCATTTACCCGCAGATTCCAGGTGCCTTTACCAGCTTTGAGCGTTACCTGGTCGGTACTGATGAGTTGATTATAATTATCGTTCGTGAAGTTGCTGATATCATCATCGCTCTCATCCCACCACCAACGCCAGCGGATCTTGTAAAGCTGAACTTCCACGGTACGTGTACCGGATAACAGCCTGCCGCCGGCATCTACGTTGACGATGCTGACAGCATGGGGTTTCCCGGTTACGAGCATCCCGGTCAGTTGTTGGCCATCCGGCGCCGCCACACCCACATAAGAATCGAACACATGGTAGGGCATAGAGAAGTGGTCGATACTGAAATCGCCTCCCGGCTCAAACACTTTCACCTCAAAATTTGCTCTCAGTACGCCGGGCGCCCGTTCGCCTACAGGGATGTTCGCAGATACCGGCGCCGTGCCTTCTTCATTAAGGCTCGCATCGAAGATGGTTTTATTTTCCGTGCTGAAGGATTCGGTAGGGTCATCGAAATGGTAAGCATCGAGTTTGGGGAAAGTTGTACGCGATGAGGTGAGCGATACATCCACTTTTGCTTTAAGGCTTTGTGCCGGCGCACCGAAAAGCCAGGCTGCCGTGAGGGTCCCTTTGGGCTGACGGTCCTTCACCAGCGACTCCCCGGAACCGAAGTCCAGTCTTACTTTCAGGCGGTTAGGTTTTACGGTTTCGATACGCACATTGCGCCTGAATTCGGCGCCGCCCACTTTTACCTTGGCGAGCCAGCTGCCCGTGGGGGCATCGGCATCGGTCATGGTATTGAAATTATAGAATCCGTTGAGGGAAATATGCTGATTGATGCGCTTGTAAAGCTGCCCTTTGGGATTGAAGAGCTCCAGTGTCACCGGGTGGTTCTCCGGGAGCTTGTGGTCTTTATCTTCCAGGAGGAAAGTCAGGAAGAGCGAATCCCCAGGGCGCCAAACGCCTCTTTCCCCATACAGGAACCCTTTCATACCCTGCTGCACCTGTTCTCCTTTGACGTCGAAGCGGCTCAGGGAAGGGAGGAACCATCGTCCAGTTTGAGGTAGCCGCGTTCGTTCTCTCGTTTGGCCACCAGCAGGTAAGGCTTCCTTTTCAGTTCGAACTTCGCGAAGCCATCACCATCGCTTTTCGTAGTAAACACCACATGGTTCTGATAATCGAGCAAACTGATATCGACACCTGATAAGGGCTTGGCATCACGGATATCGGTTACGGCAACCACCATGCTGTTATCGTTGCCACGCTTGGCAATAAGCCCGATATTGGAAGCAATGATATTGCGGGAGGCCCAACGTTCGTAATGGTAGTAGCTATTGCGGCAAGGATTCTCGCGTTCGTCCCAGCTGTAGCCGTAAGGATAGTAATCGTCGTACCGGCGCCAGAAGGCATCGTCTTCGTCTATCTCTTCTCCGTAATAATCTCTTTCCGATTCTTCACTGTCTTCACTCTCCGCGTCGTCGCCTTTGCAGGTATAGAGCGCGTAGGCTTTACGGAACCCGATCCGTACGCGGTAAATGGCGCCCGGTTCCGCTTTGATGATCTGTTCGAGATCGAGATTGAAGCGGTTACGGTGACGGAGGTTCAGCGATTTATCGGTATCAAGCCGGATGGTTTTTTCCGCCACAGGAGCTGCAACCCGGCGCAACTCATTGTCGCCGTTAAGGTTATTGCGCTGAAGATATTGCGGAATATTGCTTTCGTAGATTTTCACCACCGTTACGTCTACCGCATTCAGCCCTACTGCTTCGAAAGGCATGACCAGTTTGCCGCTCTGCGGCATGATCACCCTTTCCCGGGATGGTCACGGAGGGCATGCGGTTCTCGAAGTTCACGCTACCGGTAAACGCTTTATCCAGGCGGTCCTCATAAGCGCTAAGCACGCCTTCATTCACCACTACCGTATAGTTTCCTTCAAGCCTGCCGGGTGCGAAAACCTTCACTTCGCTGCCTTCGATGGTGTACTTCAGATCGGTCTGTCCGCTGATGCTGATCAGCCCTTCCAACGCCTGCGTTGGCAACAGAGGACAGGAGAACTGTACCAGCACATGCTCTTCCGGTTCATATCGGGGTTGAATGTCCAGCACTTTAAAGTCTCCGATCGCCGGTACCTCTACTTCGCGGCTGTCTTTCACGTCCGATTTAATGGGGTACCATCCCACAGGATATGCAGCTTTGAGGCTACCGACTTCCGGGTGATATTTCCGATGGTAAATTTATATGTACGGTTGGCTACATCGTGTTGCCATTGCATGCTGGTCTTTTCCCCGTCATATTGTACCGAGACGAGCTTTTCCACGGCTTGCACATCTTCCGCATCGGAAGTGCGCACTACGCCGGAATACTGCATTTTCTCCCGGCTATTGCCCTGGGATTTCAATCCGAGCAATTCCACTTCGAACGACGGCTTGATAACTTCAAAGCTGAATTCAAATACTTTAAACTGAGAGGGCACGGTCATTACCTTCCCCAGCTTGAACTTGCCGGTGTAGCGCTTACCCGGTTCCGGTTCTTTTCCGGCCTGAATTCCAATGTGGTAGCGTCTATCCAGAAAGCTTTTCCGGAAATGGAGGGAGAGAAAGAAAAACGTCTTCATCTACCGGTTCATTAACTGCGTGGGTAACATTCACGTCTCCGGCCAATTGTATGCGGATGGCGCTTTGTTTGGAAATGATACCGCTCGTATAGGCGTCGATGTAACGGGCGAAAGCGGGGTCCGGTTCTTTGGCTTTCGTTCCGCAACCTGACAGGAAATACGTTGCTGCTGCGAATACGGTTAACAGACAGGCCAGGGGCGATAGCCGGTTGTTCAGGTACATAGTGTAGGATGTTTTGGACGGACTAAAGGTATCGGATTTAAATCATTTTCCCATTCCGGATACGTAAAAAGCGGTTTACGGGGAAGGGAGCTCTTCTTCATAATGCGTAACGTAAATCATGGTCACTTCCATATGTTCGCAGAGCATTTCTATGATTTTTTTAAAATGATTGCGCTGGTGATCGTCGAGCCCCTGGGTAGGTTCGTCGAAGATGAGCAGCGGTGGATTTTTCACCAGCGCCCTGGCGAGCAGCACCAATCGTTGGATACCGGCGGGCACGCTTTTGAAAAGCTCATTATTGTAAGCTCCGCATTCCAGCAGTTGGAGCCATTTGCCGGCGGTTGCAAGCTGCTCCGCGGTGGCGGGGCGCAGGTAACCGATGGTATCGTAAAATCCGGATGCGGCCACCTGGGCGCAGGTAGCGTCGGATTTGAAGTATTGATGCAGTTCCGGCGAAACGAAGCCGATCTTGCGCTTTATGTCCCAGATGCTTTCCCCGCTGCCTCTTTTTTATCGAAAAGATAGATCTTATTGGCGTAGGACTGGGGATTATCCGCCGTGATCAGGCTGAGAAGCGTGCTTTTGCCGGAGCCATTCGGCCCCAGGAGCGCCCATTTTTCGCCGGGGCGCACGAGCCAGTCGATCCCATCGAGGATCAGGGCTTCTCCGTACTTCACCCTGACCTGTTCCATCTGCACGATGGAGCCGAAATCATAATGCGGGGCATTTTGGGTGAGGGAGGCTACCAGGCCGGCGTCCATCGGCGTTACGGCTGATCCGGGGATTCCGGGCGGTATTGCGCCAGAAAAGATTCCCTGTCCCAGGCGCCGGCAACGCGGCCTTCTTCCAGTTCAAGTACGTGTGTAATGGCAGAAGGGATTTCCTGCGGGGTGGTGACGAGGATCACGGTGGCGCCGGAGGCGGCCACATGGTCCACAATGCCACGGAAAGTTTTCCGTGCCTGAACATCGAGGCCCATGAAGGGATTATCGAGCAGCAAAAGGGCGGGCTGGCGGAGTAGTGCCTGGCCGATCATGACCCGGCGGGTTTCTCCATTAGAAAGCTTAATGAGCTCTTTATGGCGGAGGGTGTTGATGCCCAGTGGGCTCAAAATGGGGTCTTCCGAGCGGTTTCCCGGTACTCGTCGACCGTAGGGGCATCTGAGGAGTCCATGGAGTTGAAGCGCTGCTGGTAATAAAAGTCCGGCATATTCGATTTATTCCGGAAATCGTTATGATGCCCTACCATGGCGATAAGGCGGCGATAATTGAAATAAGGATCGCTGATTGCATGGTCCTGGCGGTATCGTTCGTAAAAATAATGTCGGATACTCCCGCCGATCACGTTATTTTTGCCGATAATTGTGTGAAGGAGGCTGGTTTTACCGGCCCCGCTCCTGCCTACGATGGCCCAGTGCTCACCGGTCTTAATATGCCAGGTGAATTCCCTGAGAAGGGTGTGCTGCTGGTTGCGGACCGTGATATGGTCCATCGACAGGAAAGGGAGTGAATAACTGCTCATAATCAGTAAGGCTGTATGGTTTCCGGGGCCAATTTCGGCACTCTATACCTGAAATCAAACCCCAAACGTGAAAAATTATTAAAAAGGGACTTATAATGGACATTCGGTGGGAAATCAAGTCTTTCAACGAGCTTAGCAACGAAGAATTATATCAGATACTGCGGCTCCGCAACGAGGTGTTTGTGGTGGAGCAGAACTGTCCCTACCAGGATGCAGACAATTATGACCAGCTGGCGCTCCACGTTATGGGGCATACGGATGCCGGATTGGCAGCATATACCCGGCTATTCGGTCCCGGCATTAAGTTTGACATGGCTTCCATTGGAAGGGTGGTAACTGCTTCGTTTGCCAGAAAACACGGTTTCGGAAGGGAGCTGATGAACGTTTCGATAGCTGCCGTGCAGGATAAATGGGGAAAAATCGCTATTAAGATCAGTCACAGCAATATTTACAGAAATTTTATGAATCTTTGGGGTTCATACAGCGTAGTGAGACTTATATGGAGGATAATATCCCCACATTGAAATGATTAGAGCATAATTATATATAAATTCAAAAAATGACGCCACTTGAACAGCTGCGTAAAATGCTGGACGAGCAGTATTATACGCAACAGAAAGAGGAATACTCGGTAGAATTGTTCCCGGGGCTTTCCGAAGAAGAAATTGACGACATCGGCAAAGATTTGCGCACCAATTATATCCCGGACGAGATCAGGGAACTCCTGGCCTTTTCCAGTGGTTTCCTCTTTACGGCCTGGACGCCATCACCTTTGATGCGGTGAATGAGTTCGAAATCCCCAACCTGATCCCCAAGTCCATCCGTATTGCCGGCGACGGCTACGGTAACAGCTGGGTGCTGGACGTGGACGCCGAAGGCGATTGGGGCAGCGTTTTCTACGTTGGCCATTCTCCCGCTGTAATCGTTAAGCAGGCAGATTCCCTCACAGGTTTTCTGGAGCAACTCCACGAATACGGTAAAGATCCCCGTAAATCAAACATCGGACTGGTACATGAGATCGTAGTTAATGATATCTGGAACCGGGAGGACGGATTGGTTACCCGGGACGATGCCAGCTATTCCGAAGATGTTGAGCTCGCCGATTTCGCACGCCGCCTGCCGCATTATTATATGCTGGGTGACTTGCGCTTCAGCGAGGTTGGTTCCGGTTTCGCCTGGGGTAAGTTCAGCACCGACCCTCGCGGTATCATCCGGTTCAAGGAAGGTTACCTCTGGGGATCGAGAAGAAAACTCCCCGGCCGGGTGGCTTCGGCGGTGGCGGCGGTCGCTTCGGCGGCGGCGGTAACCGTGGAGGAGGCGGCTACGGCGGCGGCAATCGCGGTGGCGGTGGCTATGGCGGCGGTGGAAACCGCGGCGGTGGCTACGGCGGCGGCGGTAACCGTGGCGGTGGCGGCGGATACGGCGGCGGTGGAAACCGTGGAGGCGGCGGCGGTTATGGCGGCGGCGGAAACCGCGGCTATGGTGACCGTGGCAGCGGAGGTGGATATGATCGCGGCGGTGGCGGTAGCTACGAACGCGGTGGCGGCGGTTATGACCGTGGCGGCAGTGGCGGTGGTTACGATCGCGGCGACCGTGGCGGATATGGCGGTGGTGACCGTGGCGGCTACGATAGAGGCGGCGATCGCGGAGGCTTCGATCGAGACAAAGACTTTGGCGGCGGCGAAGAACGCGATTTCAACAGATAATCAACGACTTAGTAAATACTAATCCCCGGTGGGCCTGCCCGACCGGGGATTTTTTATTCCTACATCTCCCCAAAGAAATCCCCGGCTGACCAGCAACCGGGGATCCCAATAAATTTAAACCATCTAGGAAGGCTCATTTTCTGCTTCACCTTCCACATCGGAATCAGATACGAAACGGTATACTGCACATCGAACACATTTCCTTTGTTCCCTTTTCCATATCCGGGAATCACCATGGGCGGATAATCGCCTTTGGAGAGTTTTTTCGTGAGCAGCAACCGGTCGTGCAGGCTCCAGCCCAGGTAAAAGTTCTTCAATACTTCCACTTTTACCCCAAAGACAACTCAATCCAATGCGCCGTCTTAGTCGAAGATGCCACGCTTCCTTGATAATCTCCCCAGTAACTCCCTGGCACCGTATAACCGGGTAATTCATAATTGAATAGCGCAAACCCGTATTTCATCCCCCATATAACATAAAGTTTTCTTTCGGCACCTGCCTTTTAAGGAGGTTATAGTTGGCCCCAATCGCGATAGCCATTCCATTGCCTTTATAAGAATACAACGAGTCGGAATGTGACGTCCGGTTCCAGGATACATCGGCTGCGAAATAGATACGGTCGCGATAGCGGGCGTCAAGGGTTATGGTCGCGTCTGTCCGGTAGGGTTGAAAAAGTGCATAGCAATACGCGTAAGGTCCGTCCCTATGCGGAGGCCTGCCGGCACCTCTACGACCAGTGCCTTCGCCGAATCCTTCTTTTTGTCCTGCGCCCCAGCGCTGAGGACCACCAACAGGAGGCAGGCGCTAAAAATTGAGGATAATGTGAATCTCATTGATCGTCGTTATGTTTTGGGCGTTAAGCTCAACGGATTTAATCTTGTGATTGGTAGCCGAGGCAGATGCGATGTTATAATACATCGCCACACCACAGCCTGCCGACACAAAATGCGGCTGACGTTTATATGCTATGGTAATGGTATCGGCGACCACCGCACTATCTGTCTGGAAATAGAACCGGCTGGTATCGAAATGCATATCCAGCGGTAATTGCATACCGCTGAGCCCTGTCTGCTTCTTGATCAGGCTGTCCTTATCCAGCCCATAGACCGTCACTTTGGGCAAAACAGTATCTTCTACCTGATTGTTGGCATTCGGATTCTTCCACCTGAAACGGAAATTACAGGAGGTACGGGTATCCTGATCGCATACCTTGGTATCATCGTCGCACGCGGTAAATACCGCTGCACAACAAAGAAGCAGTAATAGATATTTCATAAATCGGGCTGTTGGCATGGTGCCTAAGGCTTGAGTTCTTTTTCAAAAATAAGGCAGTATGGCTTTCCTTGCATGTGCTGACTTCTTCTGGGGTACCAGTGGCCAGGATGCGACCGCCGCCTTCACCGCCTTCAGGGCCAAGATCGACCACAAAGTCGGCCACCTTCACTACATCCAGGTTGTGTTCGATCACCAGCACGGTATTCCCACGGTCAACCAGTTTATTCAACACATTGAGGAGCAGCTGAATATCCTGGAAATGCAGCCCCGTTGTGGGCTCATCCAGGATATAAATGGTTTTGCCGGTATCCTTTTTGGACAGTTCTGTTGCCACTTTTACCCGTTGCGCCTCGCCTCCTGAAAGGGTTACGGCCGACTGCCCCAGGGTAATATAGCCTAACCCTACGTCCTGTAGCGTCTTGATCTTACGGTGAAGATAAGGCACTGCCTGGAAGAACTCTACGGCTTCTTCCACCGTCATGTCGAGGACATCGCTGATGGATTTGCCTTTATACCTGATTTCAAGGGTTTCGCGGTTATAGCGGCGGCCGTTACATTTTTCACAATGCACGTACACGTCTGGCAGAAAGTTCATTTCGATCACCCGAACGCCTGCGCCTTCGCAAACATCACATCTCCCGCCTTTCACATTAAATGAGAAACGCCCCGCATTGTATCCGCGGATCTTAGCTTCCGGTACGGCGGCAAACAGTTGCCTGATTTCCGTGAAGAATCCGCAATAGGTAGCAGGATTGCTACGCGGGGTACGCCCGATGGGCGACTGGTCTATCTCGATCACCTTATCCAGCTCCTCCAGTCCCTTCACACTTTTGTAAGGCATGGGGTTGAGCTTGGAGTTGTAGGCATGTCGGGAAAGTATCGGGTATAACGTTTCATTGATCAGCGTAGATTTTCCGCTACCTGAAACGCCAGTTACGCAAATAAATGTGCCAAGGGGCAGTTTCAAATTGACGTTCTTGAGGTTATTGCCAGATGCGCCTTTCAGCTCCAGGAATTTACCATTGCCCTTGCGGCGCTCTTTCGGAACTGCTATTTCATGGATGCCGTTCAGATAACCCGCCGTGGCGGTTTTAAGCTTCAGCATTTCTGCCGGAGTTCCCTGCGCCACAACCTGCCCGCCGTGCAGTCCGGCGCCGGGGCCGATGTCTATCAGGTGATCGGCATGGAGCATAATGTCCTTATCGTGTTCCACGACCAGTACAGAATTGCCCATTTCCTTGAGATTCCGCAGCGCGTCGATCAGCCGCATGTTATCGCGCTGATGGAGCCCGATGCTGGGCTCATCGAGGATATAGGTGATCCCCATGAGCTGGGAACCAATCTGAGTAGCGAGGCGGATACGCTGGCTTTCGCCGCCGGACAGCGTTCGGGTGGCCCGGCTGAGCGTGAGATATGTTAGGCCTACATCGAGAAGAAAGCCCAGGCGCTCGCGAATCTCCTTCAGGACATCTTTGGCTATTACGTTTTGCTTATTGCTCAATCTTTTTCTACGTCCTTGAACCATTCTGCCAGGTTGGCGAGGTTCAGGTTTCCAAGCTCTGCGATATTCCTTCCATCTACTTTGAACATGAGGCTCTCCTTCTTGAGGCGGGTGCCGTTGCATTCCGGGCAGGAAGAAAGCTGCATGAAACCTTCAGCCCAGTTGCGGACATAATCGGAAGAAGTATCGTTGAAATAACGGCGTACCATATTCACCACGCCTTCGTATTCGGTAGCGTAAGGCTCCGCCGGGCCATCTTCAAATCCCATATCAACTTCCAACTGACCGTTCTCATCGCCGAAGAGGAGCACATTGAGGGCGTTCTCCGGGATTTTCTCGATGGGAGCGGAAAGGAGAATTTATATTTCTTGGCGAGTTGCTGAACCTGTTTGAAAGTGAAGGTATCCCGCGCTTCGCCGAGTGGTACCAGACCTCCTTCATTGATAGACTTGCTGCGGTCCGGCAGCACTTCGTCCATATTGATCTGGTAAATCGTGCCGAGGCCCTTGCAACGGGGCAGGCGCCGTAAGGAGAGTTGAATGAAAATGTATTGGGAGAAGGCTCTTCGTATGAGATGCCGGTGTCTTCACACATCAGCTGGCGGCTATATTGCGAGAGCTTTCCTGAATCGTGGTCCATAACGAACATGAGCCCTTTGCCCAGTTGTAATGCCTTCTGAACGCTCTGGCTGATGCGCACGCGTGCATCGTCCTGCACCTGTATGCGATCTATCACCAATTCGATATCATGGATCTTGTACCGGTCTACCTGCATTCTTTCTTTGAGATCCAGTACTTCCCCATCGACGCGCACTTTGAGAAAGCCTTGCTTGCGGACCTGTTCAAATAACTCCCTGTAATGCCCTTTACGTCCGCGGACGAGGGGGCGAGTATGACGAGCTTCTTTTTAGGGAAATGCGAAAGATATGCGCCATGATCTCCTCTTCGGAGAAGCGGGTCATGCGTTTGCCGGTATTATAGGAAAAAGCTTCGCTGGCGCGGGCGTAAAGCAGGCGCAGAAAGTCGTAAATCTCGGTAATGGTGCCAACAGTGGAACGAGGGTTCTTGTTGGTCGTTTTTGTTCGATGGAAATGACGGGAGAAAGTCCCGTGATCTTATCCACATCAGGCCGCTCCATGTCGCCAATAAACTGGCGGGCATAGGCGCCAAAGCTCTCCATATAACGGCGCTGGCCTTCCGCATATATCGTATCGAAAGCCAGCGATGATTTACCGCTGCCGCTAATACCCGTAATCACGACCAGACTGTTCTTCGGAATACGGATATCCAGGTTTTCAGATTGTGTTCCCGGCCCCGTACACCTCGATCATTTCGTCGCCCTGTACCACAGGAGCCGGTTGTTCCGTTGTTTTTTGCTTTTGCTTTGCCATATTAGATCCCGAACGCAAATTGAGGGTATAAAACTACGCATTTGTGAAGGGATGGAAAAATAAAAAGCCGGCCCTCCTGGCACTTCTTTTCCGCCACTGCTGCCAAAAGACTGACATTTACGCATTAATCATTAATACCCATTACGGCATTTCGAATATTGTTAAATCAAATATGTTTTACGAGCCATGCAATAATCCGGGAATCCTTATAGTTTTACTGCGTTAATTACCCTATACATACCCGTTAGCCCAATACGCCCTATTTTTTAACCCATCAATCCAGAACGAAATGAAAACAAACGATCCCTGCACCGGCGGTATTTCTGTCCAATAAGCCTAATTCGCGCAAGCTCCCCATTTTCACCACCATCTTTTCATTTTCAACATTCATTTACCCAAACCCTTCATTATGAAACATTCCATTTATGTGCTGCTGCTTCTCATTGTCATCCTGGAAGCATGCAAAAGCATCCCTACCCTATTCCCGGCCAGGAAAATGCCCTGAACCGGCCCAATGCCAACTGCAAACCATGTACGTCAGTAACTGGACCGGTTATCCGTACGTCAACGGACCTACTTATAATGCCCGGATCAGGCGGGACGCTCAACAGAAACCCGTCTGGTTCAAGGGCCATTCCACTCATTTCACGGGTCCGATGAACTGTCTGATCGAGTATTCCGGCCGGCGGATGAAGTTTATCGACAGCGTCTCCGGGAAACTGGTCGCAGATGTATGGCTGAATGATTGCGGTCAGCCCGACTCATCTGCTTTTTATGCCCCGATGAACCCGCCAACGGGCTTACACCCCATAAGACCAAATATCACTACAAACACAACCAACTTTCCGGTTGGACGAACTATGCCTGGATAATCCGCCCAGTGAGGAATTCGTTGAACGGGACCAACATGGCAATGTAACGCGCCTGGGCAACGACAACAACTTTATCTCTTACACTTACGACCTGACGAAACCCGCGAAAGGACTTAAATTCCTGCACTGTAACTATCATTCTCCCTCCCGACGCTGCCGCTGGTCCTGGAATACCTCGGTGTACTGCAAATCAATTCCAAACACCTGCCGAAACACAGTGAAAGCTGGAGTGGTTCCTACCGCTTCTCTACGGTAGATTTCAAAAACTTCGTCACCTCCGGTAACAGTATCCTTTCCTATGATGTGACGGATGCTTACTTCGGTGAAAATGGTAATACTATTTATTCCGTGGCAATGTCCTGGGACTGCGGTAAGGGCGGCAGTAAGTGGTAGGTGCCTTTCAATATGCATGGCTGGGGAAGTCTCTGACCGGCTTCCAGGCTGCTTCAAATAATCTGCTTGTCAACCTTTCGCCCGCAGAATGTCATGTATATGTCTTGGAAATATGCTGGGTATGTCTTGCTTATATCTTGCCCCTTTAAAGGGCAGGACATAGGCAGGACATAGGCGGGATATAGGCAGGATATAGGCAGGATATATAGGAGAGCTTAAGGCGAGAACAGGCAATTCAGAAGGGGACTAGATGGCATTTTGAGACATCTAAGCCAATGATTGGGACACAATATTTGATTTATGGCAAACAGGACCGTCTCAAATGAATGACACAGTCCTGTTTTGCTTACTTTCCTGCCGGAGACATTCCCGGCTCAACCTTGTAGGGGATTCATAGGGATAACAACAAACTGAAAGGCCGTAAAAAATAGGCCGGAGGCATGTTGGCCGGCAGGGAGACCACTTCCCTGCGCTGCCTCCGGCCTGCCGGCATCCGTCAGCGGTAAGTGGTCGCTTTGCCGGAGGTTGCGGCCAGCGTAGAGTCCTGCCTGGCGGAACCTGCTCCTGCAACGGATGCCGGTTGGTGTAACATGGGGTCGTAATCGGGGTTGCTGATAAATTAAATTGGTAACGGATTGGATTGGCGCGATGCCTGGGCATGACGTATCCTACTGCCAACGCCGTTTCAAGCATATTCCGTTCCGATATGGTTACGGATTCTTTACCCAACAGCATGGGGTCCGGTCAGGAGATGTTTCCAATTTAAATTGGAAACAATTGTAGCGAGATGGATGATTTCCGAATCCGATACTTTCTACCAATGCAGTTTTTAACTCCTGATTTAACAACAATGGATCACGATCCGGACCGGAGTTCAGATTTAACCGGAAACGAATTTCCAGCGATGCTGTTACGTCTACGGGCTCATTCGCAGGACCGGCTACAGTCTTTTCAGCCCCAAAGTTGGTACCCGGAAAAGTTGGATCCGGATCAGGTGTTTGCGGCACCACGAAACGATAACCAATTGCAACCGGCTGTGTGTTCATCATGCCCTTATCAATTAAGGGTTTAACTTCCTGGATAAAAGAATGTGGCTCCGATAATATTTCTGTATCGAGCAACATGGGATCATAATCCGGGATATGATCCAGAAAATTATACCGGATCGGAACCGGATGAACCGTCTGCCGGGAACATCCCGAAGTCAACATAACAATGGTCGCTGCAAGCAGCACTAACAGGGTTTTACAATGTTTCATCACTTCTAATTTGTTTTCTGTTTTTTCACTAATGCTTCGTATTGCTGTGCTATCACTCTCACTTTCGTTTCCGATTATTGGAGAAGACCGCCATGCCTTAACTGCGTACAATCGCTGTCTGCCGCAGCATGTTCCCGCAAACCAGGATTTAATACACATAAAAACGCTAACTGGGATACAATACACCGCTACTTTACGATGAAACATCATCGCACTCAAAAGTAACAGCCATCACTTCAGCACCTGCCTGGTATTATCTGTGTTCGCATAATACGAACCTTACGGCTGTACCCAGCCTTTCTCGCAGGAATCACCTGTAACAACCGCCAGAACTGCATCACAAGCAAGCCGATACAGGCATTGGCAGCAATCGGAAATCAATAAAGTTGTGATATAATAGCCTACATCGCATTTCGAATTTGAAGGTTAACGAACACAAAAATACTAATATTTTTAGCAAAACAGAAGAAGTATTTGGGATATTTGATTTGATAATGCGTAAAAAACTAAAGGGGCGGAACTTATCGTTCCGCCCCTTTTTATCGGCAATAATGCTTGTAAAATTATCCTTTGAACTTCGCGAAAGCCGCAATGGCATTATGTCCGCCAAATCCGAACGTGTTGCTCAGCGCCACGTTCACCGTACGTTGCTGCGCCTGGCCCAGGGTCAGGTTCAGCCCCGTTGGAATGTCTTCGCCCAGCTCCGTAGTATTGATGGTAGGCGGAACTATATCTTCCTTCACGGCCATGATACATGCAATCGCCTCGATCGCACCGGCAGCACCCAGCAGGTGGCCCGTCATCGATTTGGTAGCGCTGATATTCAGCTTGCTGGCATGCTCGCCAAACAGCGTTTTAATCGCTTTAAGCTCGCTCACGTCTCCCAACGGAGTGGAGGTTGCATGCGCGTTGATATAGTCCACATCAGTCAGGAAAGGCCTGCATCATCCAACGCTTCCTTCATTCCCAGCTGTGCGCCAAGGCCATCAGGATGCGTAGCCGTCAAATGGTAAGCGTCGCAGCTCATGGCACCGCCAACCATCTCTCCGTAAATCGTAGCGCCACGTGCAATTGCGTGATCGTAATCCTCCAGGATGATCGCGCCCGCACCTTCGCCCATCACGAAACCATCACGGTCTTTGTCAAACGGACGGGAAGCATGCGTAGGATCGTCGTTCCGGGTGCTCAACGCTTTCAGGGCGTTAAAACCTGCAATGCCCGCACGGGTCACCGGGCTTTCAGAACCACCGGCCACAATCATGTTTGCTTTACCGAGGCGGATATAATTGAACGCATCTACCAGCGCACTGTTAGATGAAGCGCAGGCGGAAACGGTGCAATAGTTGATACCCATCAGACCGTATTTGATCGCGATCTGACCCGCCGCGATATCGGAAATCAGACGGGGAATAAAGAACGGATTGAACTTGGGAACGAAGTCCATCTGCGCAAACTCAACAATCTGATCCTCGAAGGTCTGCATACCACCGTTCCCTGATGCCCAGATCACACCAAATTTGCTACGGTCGATCGTTTCCAGGTTCACACCGCAATGCTCGATCGCCTGCGTGGCAGCAATCATCGCATATTGCGTAAACATATCCATCTTCCGCGCTTCCTTCTTCTCTATATATGTTTCAATATCCAGTCCTTTCAGTTCACAGGCGAATTTAGTCTTGAATGCTGTGGTGTCGAACCGCGTAATAGGGCCTGCGCCGCTCTTACCGGCTTTCATGTTTTCCCAGAAGGAGTTTACATCCAGTCCGATCGGCGTGATGGCTCCCATCCCGGTTACTACGACTCTCCTCAGTGTAACAGTACGCATAAGTTTTACTTTGAATGACAAAAGTTAGGTCGCAAAGTTACTCGTTTATTATCACGTTTAAGCATACGCATGAGAAAAATTAAGCATATAGTTTGATTTTTAAATCCCTCCGCTCCAAAAAGACCTTAAAACTGCCAGTAAATCGGCATCATCGGCTCCAGCGTCCGCACTTCATTCAGCATCCAGATGAAAAACATCATCACCGTAGCAGCCCCGCCCAGTGCAGATTCGAGAATCCCGCCACCAGTCTTTCGTTCCAGTTAGTGGGTAAGAAATGTAACAGGTACCCCAGCCCCATCAGGCTAAAAACAACCGGGTAAGCCCCTATGATATCTACCGCCAGGCGCCCTGGAAATTATGCGCGATCTGCCCCAGTAAAGCCCAGGCCTGAGGAAACTCCTCCATCTTGAAAAACACCCAGCAGAAGCACACCAGGTGGAAGGTAAACAATACACCGCCCGCCTTCCAAAGGCCGGCCCGTACGGGATCCGATTTCAGCCAGGCCATCCGCTTCTGCCATCCACCCCACAGTTTATCCGCTGCCAAAGCCCCGCCATGGACGCCTCCCAGAATATATAATTCCAGCTGGCGCCATGCCAAAAGCCCCGATCAACATGGTCAACATCAGGTTCACATATTGCCTGAACTTCCCTTCCTGTTGCCGCCCAGGGGATGTAAACGTAGTCCCGCAGCCAGCTCGACAAACTAATATGCCAACGTCGCCAGAACTCGGTAATGGAACTGCTTTGATAGGGCTTGTCGAAGTTCGGGAATGACGAATCCGTCCATCGTGCAATACCGATGGCCATGTCCGAGTATCCGGAGAAGTCGCAGTAGATCACCATCGCATATCCATACACACCCAACAGGCATTCGATACCCGTGTGCCGGGTTGGGTCATCGAAAATATACTGGACGAAATGCTGGTTGATTATATCGGAAATCACCACTTTCTTAAACAGCCCGTTCATGATGAGGAACATGCCCTTGCCTACGTCCTCGCTGGAAAGCACATAGGGTTTACGTATCTGCGGAATAAAGTCAGCCGCACGTACTATTGGCCCCATCATCAGCTTCGGGAAAAACGACAGGAAGAAGAGGTAATCCATGAACTTGTCCACCGGCTTAATTTCCCGCCGATACACATCAATTGTGTAACTGAGATTTTCGAAAGTATAAAATGAAATTCCGATAGGCAATAATATCTTCAAAGGATGAATATCCCCGTTCGACAAATCGTTGATACAGGAGATGAAGAAGTTGGTATACTTAAAATAAAACAGCAGTCCCAGGTTGATGACGACGCTGAACCACAACAGCCCTTTCCGGACGTTTTCTTTTGTTTCCCGATATATGCGGTTGCTCAGGTAAAAATCCACGATTGCTGCAATGATGATCAGCATCACGAATTTGCCGCAGGCGAGATAGAAGAAGTACAGGCTGAATATACTGAACACCGCCACCCTTCCGCGCTCGCTGTTACGTACTACCTGATAGCAGATCAGGAATGCTGCCAGAAAAAGAGAAAGAAACCGCTGTTGAAAAGTATGGGCGACTTTTCATTATAAAGGAGCAGGGATGCCAGGTTTTCGAAAGACATGCGTCAGTTTTTCCTTATAGTTTGCTGCCATTGCTGATACCCGTTTAAAATGGCTTCGCCGAGCAATCCGCCCTGCAACCGGTATCCGTAGGCATTGAAATGTACATGATCGTTGCTCCATGCGCGTGAGAAACGGTTGTCGGCCCGCATTTCGCCGAAGAGGTCCCAATAAGCGTGGCCCTCTTCTCGGCAGAAGTCGATAATAGCCTGGCGAAGCACCGCGGCCTGTGGCACCGCCATGAATTTATTACGGTATTTCGCGCGTTTGGAGCCTTTTGGACGATAGGCGACTCTCCCCATTTTCATCATCCCCGAAGGCGGCGTGGTGAAGATAAACTGTGCTCCGGGAGCATATTCCCGTATCGCCAAAACCGTTTTCCCCATTTCAGTCTTCAACTGTGATGGTGTAACCGCCCCGAAAGCTTCATTGGTGCCCAGTGAAATAATCACCATCGCAGGTTTCATCATCATCGCCGATCCACCCGCAACCCCGCCATCAAACAGATTATAATGCTGGAATTGCGCACCGTTGATGCCAACCGCGCTATACAGTACGCCTTTTGTATCCCTAGACTCTACCGCACCATAAAACCTGTTGATTGCCGGGAACCGAATGGCAATCGTTGTCAATCCGCTGTCTGCCACGATACGCGCTTCCCGCGCAGGGCGATCGGCCTCGCCGGCATAAGCCACACCTCCGGAGACTTCCGGCAATCCATCCCCTGTACCATAACAACATCCGTCCGATCGTACTGTCGTTGGTAAACTGTATCGTAGCCGGCGCTGTTTCCCGGACCAGCATAATACCTCCCGGCCCCGGCCATTCGGTTTGATTGCGGGTCACCATTCTCTCTCCATTCCAGCGAAGTGAGCTGTTCCATTTGTATCCATCCGGACCTTTGGTGCCGCCCAGGTTGTATGGGAATACGAACCCTCTTCCCGCATATCCGAACTGATCCTGCAGCACCTTTCGCACTGCATCGGGGAAGACCCCGCCTGCACGTGAGAATCTCCAAGGTGAAGTACCGGAACCGCCGACTGAGCAGTATCTAACAGCTGATATACCGGGTACAATCCAGTATCGTTAAAGAGCTTCTGGGCATGCGCCCCATCCAAATGCATGAGGCCAGCATCACTGAAACCGCTCTGTTACATAGCCTCCTGCGTATATTCATCCATGATAGCTTTATACAGCAGGGCGCCAACTTTAGAGGCCCCACGGAAGTTGAAATGTGTATAATCTTTGTTCGCAAGCGCCTGCTCTCCTTCTACCCAACGCGCCATGGCGCCGTCTCCGCCCATGGCGGAATACAGGTTCCAGTATGCCATGCCGTTCTCTTCGGCGAATTCCTTTGCACTTTGAGCAGCGCCTTCACACCCGGAGCCGTCACATAGCGGCCATTCTTGCGATACGCCTTATCTGCCGTGCCTACGATCAGGAAACTGGACTGCGGGAAGTAACGCCGCAACGAGTCCACCACCTTTTCCATGGGCCGCTCATACCAGTCGAACCGGGTGTTCTCCGGCATAAACAGCACGTTAGCGCCATAATGCAGTACGATCAGGTCATACGGGCGAACCGACTGCACCTGCTTCCACATGTCACTGCTGAGCTTGCCCAGCTCAATTCCGCTGATGCCGCGGAAAGAGAAATTATCGAGGAATATGCCTTCGCGGCTCTCAAAGCAAACGCCATACAGCGGCACCTGCTGATCGCCGGAGAATTTGAAAGTCAGCGATTTGGTGGCCGAATCGGTAAAGAATGAATACGCGTTGAGTTTGCCGATGCCCTGCAGCGCGGCCGACCGTTCATTGATCCGCACCTGCCCGGCTCCTTTACCGTACAGGATGCTCACCTCTCCGAATTCATCGAGGCGGTCGCGCTTTACCGGCTGAAAACGTACCCAGCTTTCAGGTGCAGGTACGAAGGTATGCCCCGAAATGCCGAGCTCCACGCCCGCGGGCGGTTTATTCTTGAAGTGGTAATCGGTCCAGTTGGGGGAAAAGCTGTGGGCGATCGTGGTCCGGAAGCCGGATACTACCGAAGTAGCCGGCACAAACCCTACGCCTTCGCCGCCGAAGAATGACTGAAGGCTGTCGCGGAGATCCTGGGTGATGAGGTCCCCTCTATCATGGAATCTCCAAAATACGCAATGCGCACCTTTCTCCTGGAACCGGTGCGGAGCTGGCGCAGCGCCTCCATAAAATGGTGCATCCCGGCGCCGGAAGTTCCGGTCGTGTAGCCATAATCGAGAATTCCCGTATACGTCAGGTAGTCGCGGGCAAGCAATGGGGCGCTTTGAAGGAGTCCGCAGCACTAGCGGTATCTTTTCCGGCCAGCGTGACAGTATCCGCCAACGGTTCCGTAATGGGAACCGGCGAACGCAGATCGGCGAAAATGTCCAGTGGACGAAACGTATGCCCGCCTGCGGAAACCACAGGCTGAAAGAACGAGATCACCGACAGGCCCGCAATGGCGCCTATGGTAATCAATAGCGGATAGGGATGTTTATTTCCGGAAGACATAAGTCGGCATATTCGAAATTAGCGGCCTTCCCGCTGCAATCAGTCGCAAATCTAATATTTGGCTAGCTTCATTGCATCATCCAACTCGTATAATTTATATTTTTTAATCATCGACCTGACCCTGCCAACCCAAACCTGCCCCGCGGAAGAATACCCGGAACGGATCAGCTTGTCCAGCCATTGATTATAATCCTCATTGCCTTTCATGGCCGTGAACCACTTCTTCTTCATTACAACTTTCGTAAAATGACGATAGGAAGCCGTATCCGTCGTGTACTCGCGGTACATGCTGCGATAGGTAAGGCCACGTTTGGCCAGGTTGTTCTTGCCGACGATACCAAAATGATTTCTTAATAACCGGGCGTTCTTGCTCGTGCCCATACCAGACTCCAGCATCGCGATGCCGAGAATGACACTGGCCGGCACACCGGTTTCCTGGGAGAGGGTAACTGCAACGGGGCTAAATTGCTCGATATACTTTTTGGGGGTACGCTGCGCGGATGCGGTAAGACTGCTAATCAGTAAACCGCCCAGCAGCACTCTTTTGCTGGTTAAAAACATGCGTAATATTTAAATGTCCAATCTGCACGGCTCGGGTTTCACCCCGCAATATTACGTCTTTCTGAAAGATTAAATGTAAGTGATATGTTAATATGTTATAATCCAATAGGATTGTGATAGCATATTAACGATTATCACCTACCTGAAGATAGCAGATGTTAATTCTCGTCCTGTGCACAGTCTGCAAAGGTAAAGTTGAAATGTCCGGTGCGGAGGCCATGCCCTTGGTACACTACCATCTTCAGCCAGTAACGGCCATCGTCCAATGTGATAACTTCACAGGATTCAATCTGCATATTATAAAAAGCCCGCAGATCCATATCCAGCTGCAGGTCGGCCGTTTGGTCAAAAACAAAAGGATAGAGCCGGTCTTCATCGGCTTTCTCATCATATACGGCAAGCGTCAGGGCGATGGTCTCGTCCTCGAAATTGATCTTCAGCTGGAAAATCCCCTGGTCTGCCAGGTCCAGCTGCTGTATTACGGCAATGGTTTGTACGGTCGTTTCCATGTTCTGTATGCTGAAAGAGAAGCATATACCCGGTACGGATATGGCTTTCATAAGGTAATAGCTGTCAGTTTAAACTTTACTTTTTAACAAGCGACAGGGCCAGTTCATCGAGCTGAACCTGGTCGATCGAGGAAGGCGCGTCAAGCATAACGTCGCGGCCCGAGTTGTTTTTCGGGAAGGCGATGAAGTCGCGGATCGTTTCGCTGCCGCCCAACAGAGAGCAGAAGCGGTCGAAGCCGAAAGCAATACCTCCATGCGGCGGCGCACCATATTCGAATGCGCCCAGCAGGAAGCCGAACTTATGGTCTGCTTCTTCCTTGCTCATGCCCAGTGCGGCAAACATCTTCTCCTGCAGGTCGCGCTGGAAGATACGGATGGAACCGCCACCGATTTCGGTACCGTTCAGTACGATATCATAGGCGTTCGCCTTGATCTTGGCGTACTGCGACAGGTCGTCCATCAGGTGAATGTGCTCAGGCTTGGGAGCGGTGAAAGGATGGTGGCGCGCCACCCAGCGGTTTTCTTCTTCCGCGTATTCGAAGAGCGGGAAGTCGATTACCCACAGGGGCTTGTAAACATCCTTATCACGGAAGCCGAGGCGCTCGCCCATTTCCAGGCGTAACTCGCTCATGGCTTTACGGGTACGCTCTTCCTTACCTGCGAGGATGAGGATGAGGTCGCCCGGCTGGCTCTGGCACTGATCGGCGATCAGCTTCAGGGCCTGCTCATTAAAGAACTTATCTACAGACGATTTCAGGGAACCATCGGTGTTGTATTTGATATAAACGAGGCCGTTCATGCCGATCTGCGGGCGTTTTACCCACTCGGTCAGCTCGTCGGTCTGTTTGCGTGTATACTCTGAGCAGCCAGACACGTTGATACCTACCACAAGTTCCGCATCGTCGAATACCTTGAAGCTGTTGCCGCGGGTAGATTCACCCAGATCCACCAGTTTCATTTCGAAACGGATATCGGGCTTGTCGTTGCCGTAGTACTTCATGGCATCGTCCCAGGTCATACGGGGAATGGTTCGTTGAATTCGATGCCTTTGATTTCGCGGAAGATGTGTTTGGTCATCTCCTCGAAGTTATTCAGCACGTCTTCCTGGTCCACGAAGCTCATTTCGCAGTCGATCTGGGTGAACTCTGGCTGACGGTCGGCGCGGAGGTCTTCGTCGCGGAAGCACTTCACGATCTGGTAGTACCGGTCATAGCCGCTCACCATGAGCAGTTGCTTGAAGGTCTGCGGGGATTGCGGCAGGGCGTAGAACTGGTTAGGGTTCATTCGGCTGGGCACAACGAAGTCGCGCGCGCCTTCGGGTGTGGATTTGATGAGGTATGGGGTCTCCACTTCCATGAACCCGCGGCCATCGAGGAAGTTCCTGGCAGCGCGGTTGACACGGTAGCGGAGGGTAAGGTTTTGCTTTACGATATTGCGGCGCAGATCGAGGTAACGGTATTTCATGCGCAGCTCGTCTCCTCCGTCGGTATCATCCTGGATGGTGAAGGGAGGTGTTTTAGAACCGTAAAGGATGCTGAATTCCGATACGGTGATCTCGATATCTCCGGTGGGGATGTTGGGATTTTTATTGGTGCGCTCGGTAGCGGTGCCTTTCACCTGGAGCACGAACTCGCGGCCGATGGGCTGCTGATCGAGCTGGGCGTTAAGGGATTCGCCGAGCAGGAGCTGCGTGATGCCGTAGCGGTCGCGCAGGTCAACGAAAGTGATGCTACCAAACTTACGGACGGTCTGAACCCATCCGGCCAGGGTTACCGGCTGGCCCACATGTTCCATGCGCAATTCTCCACAAGTATGCGATCTGTACATTGTTTGCTGTTCTTTTAATAAGGAGGTCAAAGATAAGAAAGCCCGCGGGAAATGCTACCGCAAGGCATTAAAAAACCGTTTAATGTCTATTTCCGGTGGCATTTCGGCCCCGTTCTCCAGGTTCTCCACGAACATCCGGGCGCTCCAGGGCGCGAGAGAACAACCTTTGAGCCCATCCCGTTAAAAATCCCGACCTGTGGCGCCCTCGGATGCAACCCCGCCATGGGCCTACGGTCCGGTCCGGAAGGGCGTACCGCTGCTTTATGCCCCTTCACTTCAAAATCCACCTTCAGTAATTGCCGGAGCTGTGATTCAATATGGGTTCTCGCTTCGCCAGTAGGCGCCGTATCGGGGTAATCCCACGAAAAGGTAGCGCCTGCCCAGTAATCCTGGCCACCGAGGGGAACGAGCGTAACGCCTTTCTTGATAATATCTGTGGTTTCGAAGGGCAGGCGGATGATGAGGGCTTCGCCTTTGTTGGGCAGAAATTTGAGTTTGCCGAACCAGGGGATTCTGCGGGGAGGCTACGCCTTCGCAGAAGATCACTGCTTTCGCCTGCAAGTCTTTGTAGGTCACGCCTTTATCCGTCAGCTGCAGTTGAGCGGTATCCAGCGTCTCCCGCCTGACGCCGATATGGGAAGCCCATGCCGGCAGCAATGTCCCAAGATCCACGTTCGCGCCTTTAACGATCCCGGCCCCAAAGGGCGCATCCAGCAGACCGTCGTACCTCGTTTCCGGCGAAACTACGCTATAGGGCGTTGGATTGGCTGCAAATGCATCCCGCATCTGCGCGGTGGTCCACACGTTCCAGATATCGCGGTCTGCAAACACCGAAACGCCCAGCGCTGCCTCCATGGCGCGATAGGTCGCTTTCGCCAGCGGGTACACGGTATCGTACTGCCACGACACTTCGAACTTTCGGCCAGATACAGGGTTGATGATCCCCGCCGCAAGGCGCGACGCCGCATCCGCCCGTCCGTCATCGAAGACGGCAATACGAAGCCCCGCCTGCCGCATTTCCCAGCCCAACAGGGTGCCGGCAACGCCCTGGCCTACAAGTATGTAATCGACTGTCTCCATCATTCCGCAGCAAAGGTAAGTGCAAAAAAATCCCCGTCACGGTGAGCAACGGGGATGCATATAAGGTAAAACTTGCCGTAAAATTAAGCAGGCACGCCTTTCAGTACTTCGGCCATGCGTTTGCCGATGTCTGCGGGGCTGTCTACCACGTGAACACCGCAGGCGCGCATGATCTTCATTTTTGCAGCAGCGGTATCGTCCGCGCCGCCGATGATGGCGCCGGCGTGGCCCATACGGCGGCCCGGAGGCGCGGTCTGGCCAGCGATGAATCCGACAACGGGTTTACGGGGATTGGCCTTGATCCATTCAGCTGCTTCTGCTTCCATGGAACCGCCGATTTCGCCGATCATGATGATGGCTTCGGTTTCGGGGTCGTTCATGAGCAGTTCAACCGCTTCGCGGGTGGTGGTGCCGATGATCGGGTCGCCACCGATACCGATGGCGGTAGATACGCCCAGACCGGCTTTAACAACCTGGTCGGCCGCTTCGTAGGTCAGGGTACCGGATTTGGATACGATACCTACTTTACCTTTCTTGAAGATGAAACCGGGCATGATGCCTACTTTGGCTTCCTCGGCGGAGATAACGCCGGGGCAGTTAGGTCCGATCAGGCGGGTTTTATGCGCTTTGAGGTAGTTTTTGGCTTTCACCATGTCCTGAACGGGGATGCCTTCGGTGATGCATACCACCAGGCCGATACCCGCGTCTGCAGCTTCCATGATCGCGTCTGCAGCGAATGCCGGCGGTACGAAGATGATGGACACATCCGCGCCTGTCGCCTTCACCGCGTCTGCCACGGTATTGAATACAGGGCGCTCCAGGTGGGTGCTGCCGCCTTTACCCGGCGTTACGCCACCTACCACGTTGGTGCCGTACTCGATCATTTGTGTGGCGTGGAAAGTACCTTCGGTTCCGGTAAATCCCTGCACGATCACTTTGCTGTTCTTATTAACTAAAACACTCATCGCGTCTGATTTAATTATTTTTTAGATAAGGTGGGGCAAAAATAACGGATAATGGCTAAAAAGAAAAGGAAAGCCGTTTAGTTGAGGAATATTAACTATTTGTTACCGCTTTCTCCCCCTTCTGCCGCCATTTCTTGTCACGGAACATCTCCATTTTCCGCATTTCCTTGATGTCCTGGAAGAACTCGGATGCGAAAATAAAGTCGTTCAGCAGCTTGTCTTCGCTGAAGATGATGTCTTCGTTACTGCCTTCCCACTGCTTTTTGCCCTGGTGCATGTAGATGATATGGTCACCGCTTTCCATCACGGTATTCATGTCGTGGGTGTTGACCACGGTCGTGATATTATAGTCGATGGTAATATCCTTGATGAGTTTATCGATCACGAGGGAGGTCTGCGGGTCGAGGCCGGAGTTAGGCTCGTCCACGAAGAGGTATTTCGGGTTCAGCACGATGGCCCGGGCGATGCCCACCCGCTTTTCATCCCGCCGCTGATCTCGGCGGGGAACTTTTTATTGGCGTCTTTCAGCTCTACCCGGTCCAGGCACTCCTGCATCCGCTTTCTTTTCTCTTTGTAGCTGAGCTTAGAGAACATATCGAGCGGGAACATCACGTTTTGCTCCACGGTCATGGAATCGAACAAAGCAGAACCCTGGAACAGCATGCCGATGGCCTGCCGGATGGGCTTCTTGGCATCGTCGTCCATTGCGGTAAAGTCTTCCCCGCCGTAAAGCACCTGCCCGCTATCCACCGGCATCAGTCCAACCATGCACTTCATCAGTACGGTTTTCCGCTGCCGCTGGCGCCGATGATGAGGTTGGTCTTACCGGCCTCCATCGTTGCGGACACATCTTTCAGAATCTCCTTTTCTCCAAAACTTTTGCGGATATTTTTCAGTTCTATCATAGATCGTTCTTCTCTGTTTGTTGGTTACAGCAGCATGGCTGCGAGGGCGTAGTCGGCAAATAGGATCATCACGCAGCTGATCACCACGGCGGTGGTGCTGGCTTTCCCGATCTCCGGGCGCCCCCTTGCACATGGTACCCGTAATAAGCAGGGATGCTGGATATGATGAAGGCGTAAGTATAGGATTTGCTCAGGGCGAAGAATACGTTATACCCATCGAACGAGCTGCGGAGGCCTTCCATGAACTGTTCATGCGAAAGGATGCCGCTTAGCTTGCCGGCTTCCAGCCCGCCGAAGATGCCCAGAAAGGCGGCGATCACCACTAATGCGGGGATGGTCAGCAGCGCGGCCAGGATCTTGGGGCCGATGAGGTAGGCTTTGGTATTGATGCCCATGATCTCCTGCGCGTCTATCTGTTCGGAAATACGCATGTTCCCCAGCTCGGAAGCGATCTTGGAACCTACAACGCCGCCCAGCACGATACAGATCATGGTGGGCGCCAGCTCGATGATCATGGTGTCGCGCACCACCATCGCGATGGTAGATTTGGGAATGAACCCGCTCACCAGCTGGTAGGCGGTCTGCACCGTGGTCACGGCGCCAAGGAAAGTGGAGATGATCACGACGATGCCCAGAGACCCGATCCCGATGTCCACACACTGTTTCATAAACTCCTTCCAGTACATCCTCATGTTCTCCGGGCGGGAGAACATCCCTTTCAACATCAGCAAAAACCTGCCGAAATGATAAAAAAACCTGAACTCCATAACTTGTCAAAGATACTGGGAAAATGAATTGTTTCGCCTTTTATCGCAAACTCCCCACCAGGAGCCGCTTAAGGCTCCGCTCGATAATTTCGCCCATCGTGGTGCATCGGGCAAATACCTGGTCGCGGTAATGCTCCGCCAGCTCCTCTCCCAATTGTTTGATCTTTCCGGGGAAGGACACACGGTCGGTCATGATCACATCCCGCAGATCCTTGATGCGGTGGCGCTGTACCTTTATCCTCCGGGCAATGAGCGACCGCTCCTCCTGCTGGTACTGCTTCACCACCTCCGCATTGAGGTGCTTCATCGCCAGTTCCACGAATACCCGGTTCTCCTTGAAGAACTGCGGCATGTACAGGGTTTTCTTCCCTTCGTAAAACTGCTGGTCGAAGTCAATGGCCCGGATGCGGAACTGCACATCGTCGAAGTCAGGGTAATGTCGAAGATAAAATTGTAAGACCGCATATCCCCAGCAACCGCACGAAACAACAGCGTTCGTTAAATTTCACGAACTCCTTGGCGATACGCCTGGGGTTGAACTCCGGACGGTCCAGCCAGTCTTTGGCAAACTGGTCGCCCGGCACGCCGGCAATATGCTCTTCCACCAGCGTATTGCCGTCAACGAGGAAGTTCATCCAGTAAGGCGAAAGGATATGTTCCAGTTCGAGGCCGTAGATGCGGGAGGCGTCGGCTATCTTGATGTAGAAATAATCGTATACCTCATTGTAATTGTTGACGATCTTGATGCGGAACGGATGGGAATTACCGAAGGTGCAGTAATCGATCCGCTCGATGTGGAGGTGCTCTTCAGCGGTCTGGTCGCCCCCGGCTTTCAAAATGGAGTAAATGCGTTTGAGGCCCGCGTGGATGGGCTGTACCATGCTCTGTGGATACATCACAGATTCCCAGAGCGTATCTTTTCCTTCCTTATCGTAAACGGGGATGCCGTAGTCATAATACTTCAGCTCTTCGTAAGACACCGGCAGTTTGATTTCCCGTTCATACAGCTTCAGGTAATTCCGGAAAGCCGGGTTGAGCGGGAAGAATATCTTCTTGCGGGAGATGGATTGCATGCCGGAAATTACGAATTATCCCGTTTCGGGATTAATTCGTAGCGGCTTCGATGTCTTTACGGATCTTGGCCGCAATATGCTCGCCCCAGATCCTGCCGGCTTCCGGGACTCGCTGGTGATCAGCGGCAGCTTTTCCACCAGCTTCTTACCGGCGTCCGATTTATAAAAATTGATCAACTCGTCCACTTCCGCCTCTGTGAAATGTTTTTCATATATCGGTACCAGCAGATTGGTCAGGTCCTGTGTATTGTAATAACCGGCGATCCGGGTCCAAACAGCCGTATCCACGGCAGGATAAGCTTTCTGATATTGTGCCAACATCTGCTTTACGGTGTTCATCCCTACCCGGGATGTGCCGTTAAGGCTGATCAGTACACGGATCTTGATGGTTTTGGCGGATTCCTGTGCAAAGGCGCCACATGCGGCCGCCATGAATATCAGTATGAACAGTATCTTCTTCATATTTCCAATACGGGAATATCCCCTTTCGGGCGTAAGATAAAAAAGCGGGCCTGACGGCCCGCTTCCTATCGTTATTTCTTCTTTCCGTTTTTAGCTTCTTCCGTCTTACAGCACTTCGTCTGTGCATCCACCACTGCGATCAGCACCATGTTCACGATTTGCCGTACGGTAGACCCCAGCTGCAGGATATGCACTGGCTTCTTCATACCCAGCAGAATAGGACCGATGGCATCAAAACCCGCTACGCCCTGCAGGAGGTTGTAGGCTACGTTACCAGCCGCGAGGTTGGGGAAGATGAGCGTGTTCACGTCACCGTCTATCAGTTCGGAGAACGGATAGTTTTCTTTGAGTACGGCTTTATTGAACGCCATCGCCGCCTGTATCTCACCGTCTACGGTCAGGGTCGGGTCTTTTGTTTCACGATGTCGCGGGCGCGGCTCATCAGCTGCGCCTCGGGCGTCTGGCTGGAACCGAAGTTGGAATACGACACCATCGCGATGCGCGGGGTGATGTTGAACTGCTTCACTTCCTTCGCTACCATCAGCGTGATCTCCGCCAGCTCTTCCGCCGTGGGGTTCAGGTTCACCGTGGTATCCGCCAGGAACAGCGGGCCGCGTTTGGTCTGGATAATGTACATGCCCGCCACACGTTTTGCGCCGGCTTCCATACCGATCACCTGAAGGGCAGGCCGAATCGTATCCGGATATTTACGGGTGAGGCCGGAGATGAGGGCATCTGCTTCGCCGGTCTCCACCATCATACAACCGAAATAGTTGCGCTCGCGCATGATCTTCTTGGCTTCGTAGAGGTTGAGCCCTTTACGCTGCCGCTTCTTGAAGAACAGCTCCCCGAAGTGATGGCGCTTCTCGGCCATCTCGTCGCTCTTGGGATCGATGATGATGACATCGTCGATCTCGATGGAGTTTTCTTCCATCATCTGCCGGATCTTTTTCTCATTACCAAGCAGGATGGGAATGGCGATATTTTCTTCGGCCACTACCTGTGCCGATTTAAGGATCTTAAGGTTGTCCGCTTCCGAGAACACTACCCGGCGCGGGTCTTTCCTGGCTTTCACGCCGATCACGCGGAACAGCTGATTGTCGAGACCGAGGCGGTTATTGAGCTCGGTTTCGTATCCTTCCCAGTCGGTGATGGGCGCCGTGGCCACGCCGCTTTCCATGGCCGCTTTGGCCACTGCTGGCGCTACGGTGCTGAGGAGGCGGGGGTCAAGGGGTTTTGGAATGATATAATGCGGACCGAATACGATGTTGCGTTCGTTATAAGCCAGGTTCACGATATCCGGCACGGGCGATTTGGCGAGATCAGCCAACGCATGAACCGCGGCCAGTTTCATGGCTTCGTTGATCTGGGTGGCACGCACGTCGAGGGCGCCGCGGAAGATATAGGGAAGCCCAGAACGTTGTTCACCTGGTTGGGATAATCTGACCGGCCGGTGGCCATGATCACGTCTTTACGGGCGCCGGTAGCGGCTTCGTAAGAGATCTCCGGGTCGGGGTTCGCCATGGCAAAGACGATGGGGTTCTTACCCATGCTTTTCACCATCTCTTCCGTTACCACATTACCGATGCTCAGGCCCACGAACACGTCCGCGCCTTTCAGCGCTTCTGTGAGGGTGGTTACTTTCGAACTGGTGGCAAAGACCTGTTTCATTTCGTCGAGGTCGGTGCGCAGTTTGTTGAGCACACCGTCTTTATCGAACATGATGAAGTTTTCGGGTTTCGCGCCCAGCGATGCGTATAGCCGGACACAAGCCATGGCCGCGGCGCCGGCGCCGTTCACCACGATCTTTACTTTATCGATTTTTTTTAACGAGCTCGAGCGCATTGAGCAGGGCCGCGCTGGAGATGATGGCGGTGCCATGCTGATCATCGTGCATCACGGGGATCTTCAGCTCTTTTTCAGGCGGTCTTCGATGGCGAAGCATTCGGGGCTCTTGATGTCTTCCAGGTTGATGCCGCCGAACGTGGGCTCCATGGCTTTCACCACGCGTACGAATTCGTCTACGTCTTTGGTATTGAGCTCTATGTCGAAAACGTCGATATCAGCGAAGATTTTGAAGAGCACGCCTTTTCCTTCCATCACGGGCTTGCCGGCTTCGGGGCCTATGTCGCCCAGGCCCAGCACGGCCGTTCCGTTACTGATCACCGCAACCAAATTGCCTTTTGCGGTGTATTTGTATACGTTCTCTACGTCTCTGGCGATCTCTTTGCAGGGCTCCGCCACGCCGGGGAGTAGGCCAGCGAAAGATCCCACTGTGTCTTGGTGTCTTTGGTCGGGATGACTTCGATTTTGCCGGGCCGCCCTTTCGCATGATAATCGAGCGCGTCCTGCTTATTCAGTTTCTTGGCCATATAAGATTGTAATTGGGGCTGCAATATACGGACTTCGCGGCGAACGGGCCCGAACGGCCACCCCATTGTTCCTTAAATTTACTTACTTTTACGCTGTTAAACATTCGCTTTTAATATGATACAACGCATACAAAGCCTTTGGCTCCTTTTAGCTGCCATCGCCGGCGTCGCAGTCGCCCGATTCGATCTCTGGAAAGCCACCTTCACAAAAGGGAACGTAGCCGGCGCGGATACGTTTAACGCCACTTCCAACTATTTGGTATTCATACTGTTGATCATCGGCATCCTCCTATCTGCCGTTTGTATCTTCCTTTATAAGAACCGTAAATTGCAGTTCCGCCTCACGGTGCTCAACCTGTTTTTATCCATCGGTATCATGATCCTCATCTACTTAAAGATCGGGGACAGCGCCCAAAAGCTGGCGGCAGACGGCGCCACCGCCATCCGTGGGTCTTACCTGATCCCGGCTTTCTTACCAGTCGTGATGATCGTTTGCCTGTTCCTCGCCGCCCGCGGTATCTACAAAGACGAGAAACTCATCAAATCACTGGATCGCCTCCGCTAATCCGCGAGCCTCCTTACATATTGAGCCCCGGCTTGCAGCCGGGGCTTTTCGTTTAGGGGTAATTTACTATCAGGCCAGCCATTTCGATGCTATTTCACACAATTCACAACTCATTGATTGTTATACAATTATTCGACCATCCTTCAGCCATCCTTCGGCGAAACCGCCTTTTGCCGAAGGATGGCCGAAGGATGGCTGAAGGATGGTCGAAGGTAGAGAATAGCAAAAGCAATATTAATTTAACGAAAAGGCCGGTTGAATAATCAACCGGCCTTTGTAGTGACATATATGATGCGCTACAGGAATTTCCCTGTATAGCTTTCTTTTACTTTCTTCAATCCTTCCGGCACACCGGCATATAGCAGGTTCCGCCGCCTTCGCCGCCTTCAGGGCCCATATCCAATACCCAGTCGGCCGAGCGGATCACGTCGAGGTTATGTTCGATGACCAGTACGCTATGGCCCTGGTCGATGAGCGCGTTGAAGGAATCCAGGAGCTTTTTGATATCATGGAAGTGCAGGCCCGTAGTAGGCTCGTCGAAGATGAAGAGGATATGCCCCTGCGCCTTGCCTTTCCCCAGGAACGAAGCCAGCTTCACGCGCTGCGCTTCCCCACCAGAGAGCGTATCGCTCGACTGTCCCAGTTTCACATATCCAAGACCAACATCGCTCAGCGGCTTGATTTTGGCGATCACGTCCTTCTCGTCTTTGAAGAACTCGATGGCCTCATCTACCCCCAATTCCAGGATGTCGAAGATATTCTTGCCTTTGTATTGCACTTCCAGTACTTCTTCCTTGAAACGCTTTCCGCCGCAGGTCTCGCAGGTAAGGTGGACATCCGCCAGGAACTGCATCTCCACGATCACTTCGCCTTCGCCTTTGCAGGTATCGCAGCGGCCGCCGTCTACGTTGAACGAGAAATGTTTCGGCTGGAAGCCGCGCATCTTACTCAGTTGCTGCTTTGCGTACAGGTCGCGGATCTCATCGTATGCCTTTATGTAGGTGACGGGGTTGGATCTGCTAGATTTACCGATGGGGTTCTGATCCACCATCTCGATCTGGGTGATATAGTCCGTATCGCCCTTCATGACGCGATATTGGCCCACACGGTCGGTGAACTCCCCTTCAGCTTCATGAGCGCGGGGTATAGTATCTGTTTCACCAGCGTCGTCTTCCCGGAACCGGACACACCGCTTACCACGGTGAAAACGCCCAGCGGGAACTCCACATCCACGTTCTTCAGGTTGTTCTGGCGGCACCCTTCCAGCTGGATGGAGCGCTTCCATTTGCGCACATGCGCCGGCGGCTCAATCCTGTAATGCCCGCTCAGGTACTTGCCGGTAAGGCTTTTGCCGTCTTTCAAGATTTCGGGATAAGTGCCTTCGAAGATCACTTCGCCACCGAGGTGACTGGCCAGGGGCCCATATCGATGATATAGTCTGCTTTCTCCATCATCTGCTCGTCGTGCTCCACCACTACCACGGTGTTGCCGAGGTCCCGCAGCTCATGGAGCACGCGGATGGGGCGGTGGGTATCCCGGGCATGGAGGCCGATGCTCGGTTCGTCGAGAATGTAGAGGAGTTGGTGAGGTTGCTGCCGAGGGTACGGGTCAGCTGGATTCGCTGGCTTTCGCCACCGGAGAGGGTATTGGCCACACGATTAAGCGTGAGGTAGCCAAGACCCACATCCAGCAATGTTTTCAGCCGGTGGTTGATCTCAATGAGAATCCTTTTGGCCACCTGTTGCTGGTATTCGCTGAGCTCGAGGTTATCGAACCATACTTTCAGTTTTTCAACGGGCATGTCTACCAGTTCGGAGATGCCCAGCCCGTTCACTTTCACGTAGGTCGCTTCCTTACGGAGGCGGCCGCCGTGGCAGGTGGGGCAAACGGTGCGGCCGCGGTAGCGGGCCTGCATTACGCGGTATTGCACCTTGTAGAGGTTCTGCTCCACCATTTTGAAGAACTCGTTGATGCCGTAGAAGTGCTCGTTGCCGGTCCACAGCAGTTCGATCTGCTCGTCGGTCAGGTCAGACACCGGCTTATGTACCGGGAAGCTGAACTTGCGGGACGCTTTGATGAGGGCTTCCTTGTATTCGCCCATCTTCTCCCCCGCCAGGGTGCGATGGCACCTTCGAAGACGCTGAGGCGCTTATCCGGGATCACGAGGTCGCGGTCGATCCCCAGCACCTGGCCGAATCCTTCACAGGTGGGGCAGGCGCCGTAGGGGTTATTGAAGGAAAAGAGGTTCGAACGGGTTCTTCGAACTGGATACCGTCCAGCTCGAAGCGGTTGGAGAACACGGGGCCGAGTTTACCGTCGACTTCCAGGGTGCAGTAGCCTTCGGATTCGTAGAAGGCGGTCTGAACGGAGTCGGCGATGCGGTGCTTATCGTCTTCTTCGAAGTCTTTGACCACGATGCGGTCTACAAGAACGAAGGTTTCGGGAGCTATTTTAGGGGCTTTTTGTTCCTGTAGCTCTTCGATGCGTACGAGGGAGCCGCCGGCATAGAGCCTGGAGAAGCCTTTTTGCATGAGGATGCCCAGTTCTTCCAGCGGTTTGCGGTTGGCATGCTGGCGGAAGGGGACGAGGATCTGCACCTTGGCGCCATGGGGTAGTTTAACGATATAGTCCACCACATCGGCTACCTCGTGTTTCTTCACGAGCTGGCCGGAAACGGGGAAAAGGTCTGGCCGGCCCGGGAAAAGAGCAGGCGCAGATAATCGTATATCTCTGTCATGGAGCCCACGGTAGAGCGTGGGGTGCGGGTCACTACCTTCTGTTCAATAGCGATGGCCGGGCAAATGCCCTTGATATAGTCCACGTCCGGCTTGTTCATCCGCATGAGGAACTGGCGGGCGTATGCGCTGAGGCTTTCCGCGTAGCGGCGCTGGCCTTCGGCATACAGGGTATCCATCGTAAGGCTGGATTTCCCCGATCCGCTGACGCCGGTTACGACCACAAGCTGGTTCCGGGGATGGTTACGCTGACATTCTTGAGATTATGTACCCTCGCTCCTTTGATGAAGATCTGATCAGGAGCTATAACTGGTTCACGTTCAACGGTTTTTTCCTTGGATTTGACTTTTGCGCACATAAGGATTACAAATGTACGCATTAACGGGTATTTTACAGGAAGCTTGTTGTTTTATTCAACTATTCCGTTATATTTGCATTGACCGGCAACTTATACCTAGTCATCACCGGTCAGGATTCATAACTATAAATTGTACATTATCGCTCAACTTTTACGCTACTAAACAACCTACTGACGACACCGTCCGTACTATTTACTAACCGCTATTGGTAGACGTATATGCAAGTAATGTACAAGCTGAACGATGAACAACTCATCACACTGTTCAAAAAGGGCCATGCTTCCGCTCTGGAAGAGTTGGTTTACCGTCATAAGGACAAACTTTTCACTTCTATCGTATTACTCGTAAAGACACTTTTCTTGCCGAAGATATCTTTCAGGACACCTTCATCAAGATCATTGATACCATCCGTGCCGAGCGATATACCGAGAAGGGGAAATTCCTGCCCTGGGCCATGCGCATCGCGCACAACCTTTGTGTAGACCATTTCAGGAAAGTAAAACGTACCCCGGTCATCAAAACCGGTGACGATAAAGATATCTTCAACGTACTGAACTTCAGTGAGCCCAGTGCGGAAGAGCAAATGATGACGCGGCAAAGCCACAACAACGTCCGCCGTATGCTCGACCTGCTGCCTGAAGAACAACGTGAAGTCATTATTCTCCGCCATTACGCGGACCTCAGTTTCAAGGAGATCGCGGACCTCACCAATGTGAGCATCAACACCGCCTTAGGCCGTATGCGGTACGGACTGATCAATCTCCGGAAGATGATGGTTGAGAAACAGATTTGTTTGTAATGCCCTTTTTTGCTTGCCATGAACGGGCGGTAAGATGTAAGTCTACCGCTCGTTTTTTATTTTCCGCCTTTCCCGATCATCAACACGCCTGTCAATACGAAGGCCGTTCCCACCAGTTGCTCCCAGGTAACCGGCTCTCCCAGAAAGATATACGCCTGCACAATGGTAGCCACCGGCCCGATGCTCGTCACGATGGCAGTATTTCCCGGACCGATCTTGCGAATCCCCTCGCTGGTCAGGAAAGTGGGGATAACGGTAGACACGATAGCCATCTGGAAGCAAAGCCAGTAGGTTTCCCCGCTGAAATGGCGGACCTCCGTGCCATGGGTTACCAGGTATTGCGAAAAGATCCCTACAGAAGCGAAACAGAGCGCATACGCCGTAAACTTCATAGACCCGACCTTCGGGATTATTTCCCCACCACCCACGATGTAAAAGGCATATGTCACCGCGCAGCCCAACACCAGCAGGCAGCCTACAATCACGCCCGGGCTCCACTCCTGCCGCACATCCCCGCAAACACTATCAACATGCCCACATAGGCAACCGCCAGGGCGATATACTGGGTTCTCGTGATCTTCCGCCTGAATGCCACAGCGCCGATGATCAGGGCGAATGTCGGATAAAGGAAGAGGATCAACCGCTCGAGGCCGGCTGAAATGTAAGCGAGCCCCATAAAATCCAGGAGACTGCTGACGTAATACCCGAGCAACCCCAACCCTGCGATCCAGCACCACTGCACCGGCGTCAGCCTTACGTTACCGGGCCTGCGGAAGAGTATAACGGCGGTAACGATGTAGAAGGGGATGGCAAAGGCCATTCGCAGCGCCAGCATCGAGATGGCGTCGATGGTTTCCGTCCGGTAAATGAGTTTGACGTAAATGGCCTTGGCGCTGAACATCATGGCGCCCACCAGGGCCATGGCGTAGCCCAGGGCATAATCAGACTTTTTCATATACGATGGCGGCACCTTGTCCTACGCCCACGCACATGGTGGCCAGGCCGTATTTCACGCCTGCCCGGCGCTTCATTTCATGCATAAGGGTGGTCGTTATTCGGGCGCCGCTGCAACCCAGCGGATGGCCGATGGCGATGGAACCGCCATTGAAATTGATTTTGGCGGGGTCCAGCTTAAGCTCCCGTATACAGGCCAGGGCCTGGGAGGCAAAAGCCTCGTTCAGCTCGATGACATCCAGGTCAGCCGCACGTATACCACTACGCTTCAACGCTTTAACAGTTGAAGGTACAGGACCGACGCCCATAATGGCGGGGTCGACCCCGGCTACGGCCATGCCCCGCACCATGGCGATGGGGGTCAGGTTAAAACGTTTAAGCGCAGCTTCAGACACGATGAGCACGGCGGAGGCGCCATCGTTGATGCCGGAGGAGTTGCCCGCTGTGACGGTACCGTCTTTCGCGAAAGCGGGACGAAGTCCGGCCAGTTTTCCGAGGCTGGTTTCGCGAGGGTGCTCGTCGTGCGAGAACACCACTTTATCTTCTTTATTGGGCGTGATTTCTACCGGAATGATCTCGTCCTTCCATATACCGGCTGGAGGGCCCGTTTGTATTTGGTCTGGCTTTCGAAGGCGAAGCGGTCCTGGTCTTCGCGGGAGATCTTCCATTCGCGGGCTACGTTCTCGGCGGTTTCGCCCATGGAGAAGGGGTAATACACGTCTGCCAGCTTCTTGTTGGTGAAGCGCCAGCCGATGGTGGAGTCGTAGATCTCGGTTTTGCGGCTGAAGGCGCCGTCGGCTTTCGGCATCACCAGGGGGCGCGGGTCATGCTTTCGACGCCGCCGGCCATATACACATCTCCTTCCCCGACCATGATAGCCCGGGCGGCGTCCATAATTGCCTGGAGCCCGGAAGCGCAGAGGCGGTTGACGGTGTTGCCGGCCACGGAAACGGGCATACCGGCCAGGAGGGCGGCCATGCGGGCCACGTCGCGGTTATCTTCCCCGGCCTGGTTGGTAGCCCCGGCGATAACGTCTTCCACGGCGGCAGGGTCTACAGTGGGGTTCCGGGTGAGGAGGGAGCGTAGCATCAGGGCCAGCAGATCATCCGGGCGGACGGAGCTGAGCGCCCCGCCATAGCGGCCTATGGGGCTTCTGACCGCGTCCACGATATAAGCAGTTTGCATATGCATCAGGTTGAGAAATGCGAATTTATGGCTTCCGGATCGGATAACCGCATACACAAACGAATCTACAATTCGGCAATCCGAAAATCGGACGTACCTTTGCCCGATGACGAGGAAGCAAAATATCCGGCACCTGACGCTCCCCAGTTGCGGGAGGTGTTCGGCGAGATGGGGAAAAACCGTTCCGGGCAACGCAGGTTTATGAGTGGATCTGGGCCAAGCAGGCGTCCGGCTTCGAGGCCATGACCAACCTGAGCAAACAGCTGCGGTCTGCCCTGGAAGAGCGGTTCGAATTCCCTGCCGTTCGCGTGGATGCCACCCAGCAGAGCGAAGACGGCACCATCAAGAGCCGCTTCCGGCTGCACGACGGGCACCTGGTTGAAGGGGTGCTTATCCCAACCTCCACCCGTCAGACCGCCTGCGTTTCCTCCCGTAGGCTGTAGCCTCAGCTGCAAATTCTGCGCTACCGGCTATATGGACCGCAAACGCAACCTCGAATTCGACGAAATCTTCGACGAAGTGGCGCTTATTAACCAGCAATCCATGGAATCTGCCGGTAAAAAGCTCACCAACATCGTCTATATGGGCATGGGCGAACCCCTGCTCAACTATAAAAACGTGCTGAAATCCATCGAAATGATCACCTCGCCCGACGGTCTGGCCATGAGCCCTAAACGGATCACCGTGTCTACCGCCGGCGTCGCCAAACAGATCAAACAGCTGGGAGACGATAAAGTGCGCTTCAACCTCGCTCTTTCCCTCCACGCCGCCAACGATCAGAAACGCAGCGAGATCATGCCGATCAACGATTCCAACAACCTCAAGAACCTCGTGGAAGCCCTCAACTACTTCTATAAGGCCACGGAGAACGAAATCAGCTTCGAATACATCCTGTTCAAGGATTTCAACGATACGCTGAAAGATGCGGACGAACTGATCAAGATCTACCGGCAGGTACCCGTAGACCTCGTGAACATCATCGAGTACAACCCGATCGATAACGCCCGGTTCCAGAAGCCCTCAGAAGAGAAAGTGAACGCGTTCATGGAGTATCTCGGCAAAAACCGCGTCAACGCCCGCCTGCGCAGAAGCCGTGGCAAGGATATCGACGCCGCGTGCGGACAGCTCGCCAACAAAGCATAAAACATACTGCAGGAATGCAGCAAACAATCATAACACATGAAACAAAGCAGACCGCCCCGCAAAGGCTTCACTCCGTTCAAGGAAAATAAAAGCGGCAAAGCAGCCCCCGCTCCGGTGACTCCAAACCGGCAGGGAAAAGCTTCCGCGACCGGGACGACAAAGAAGGCAAACCCTTCGGCGACAAACCCAAAAGATCCTTCGGTGGCGACAAAGAAGGCAAGCCCTTCGGCGATAAACCCAAACGTTCTTTCGGCGACAAAGAAGGCAAACCCTTCAGCGACAGGCCTAAACGTTCATTCGGGGCAGACCGTGACGGCAAACCCTTCGGCGATAAACCCAAGCGCAGCTTCGGGGCAGATCGCGAAGACAAACCCTTCGGCGACAGACCCAAACGCAGCTTCGGCGACAAAAAGAAGGTAAATCCTTCGGCGAAAAGCCTTTCCGCGCTAAAAAGAAGGCTTCGACAAAACCGCCAAAACGGATGGCGACCGCGAATCCAAACCAAAGAAAGAACGTGAAGTAAAACCCGGCGACAAGCTCTTCCAGCATGCCTTTGCAGACGGTGCCCCCTTTAAGGAGCTCCGCTCCCGTAAAGGCAAACCCAAAGACCCGAAAGATATCGTAGAAGATAAATCCTTCGGTGAGATCGCTGACGAGAAATCTTATAAAGAGCTCCGTGGCGATAAGCCACGTCCGCGTAAAAGCGAGCGAAAGGCAGCCGTTCACGGTTCCAAATCCAACAAACCCAAGAGCACCCGCAAGCGCATAGCCGTGGAAGCTCCCGTGGAAATAGAAGGCGGCGACATGCCCTCAATAAATTCATCGCTCATTGCGGCATTTGCAGCCGCCGCAAAGCAGTTGACTACATCAAGGAAGGTAAAGTGACAGTAAACGGCGAGGTAATCACCGAACCGGCGTTCAAAGTGACCGGTAAAGAGTCCGTAAAACTGAACGACAAGCGCATCCATCTGCAGAAAAACCTGGTGTATGTACTGCTCAACAAACCTAAAGGTTACATCACCACCACCGATGACCCGGAAGGCCGCCAGACCGTAATGGAACTGGTTGAAGACGCCGCCGAAGAGCGCCTCTACCCCGTAGGCCGCCTCGACCGGAACACGTCCGGCCTGTTGCTGCTGACCAACGACGGTGAACTGGCGCAGAAACTCGCCCATCCCAAGCACAATGTGAAAAAATCTACCACGTAGAACTGGACAAGCCCCTTACCAAAGCCGACTTCGAGCGCATCCTCGGTGGCCTGGAGCTGGAAGACGGCCTGGCTACGGTAGATAGCCTTGCATGGGTAGACACCAAAGACAGGGCGCAGATCGGCATCGAGATCCACAGCGGCAAGAACCGCATTGTCCGCCGTATCTTCGAGCACCTCGAATACAAAGTGGAAAAGCTGGATCGGGTGATGTACGCCGGCCTCACCAAAAAGAACCTCAACCGCGGCAAATGGCGCTTCCTCAGCGAAAAGGAAGTGATCCTCCTCAAACATTTTAAATAGTGGCTGCGCGATATGCGAATTGAATCTCTCATCATATTCGAGAACGACGATTTTGTGGCGGTCAGCAAACCTTCGGGATTGCTGACCATCCCCGACCGGCACGACAATGAGCTGGAATCACTTTCGGGGCTGCTGAAAAGAAATACGGCCACATCTTCACCGTTCACCGCCTGGACCGCGATACCAGCGGCCTGGTGATCTTCGCCAAGAACGAAGCCACCCATAAATACCTCTCCCAGTTGTTCGAGTCCCGCGAGGTGGAAAAATACTACCTGGGGCTGGTCAACGGCGAATTACCACTCCCGGAAGGCAGCGTAAACGCAGGTATCATGGAGCATCCCGTTCAGCGCGGCAAAATGGTAACCAATGCCAAAGGCCGCCCTTCCCTGACGGATTACAAAGTAGAAGAGGCTTATACGCTTTACAGCCTCGTACGCTTCCGCATCCATACCGGCCGTACCCACCAGATCCGCGTGCATATGAAGCACCTGGGCCATCCAATTGCAGTAGATGAACTGTATGGCACTGCCACGCCGGTACTGTTGTCGGCTATCAAAAAGAAATTCCGGTTGGGGAAATTCACGGAAGAAGAGCGCCCCTTGCTGGGAAGGCTTGCGCTGCATGCCTGGAAGCTGAAATTCGTCGATGCAAACGGCCAGACCGTCGAGTTGGAAGCGCCGTTACCTAAAGATATTCAAGCAGTTCTGCAACAACTCCGAAAGCACAAGAGCCCGCAGCACAACTAAACCGCATTATTTTCCGTTTTTATTACGTTAACACCCGGATGTAGCAACATTTGGGTGTTTTCGTGTAAATTACCTTCAAACTGCCTAGCATTTATGATCAAGCTCCGGATCGCAGCCGCCGCCTTAGTGGGAATCGTGGCATTGGCTTCCTGTAAGAAGAGTGGCAACCCCAAGCCTTCAGACGACAACCCCACTCCCAGCACGCCTTCCACGGGCACGCGCCTGCAGCTCAGCCTGGACTCGCTTTATCTTTACGCCCGGGAAACCTATTTGTGGTACGATGCTATACCGACATACGATGCATTCAATCCCAGGCAATACGCCGGAGGTGATGATTACACCAGCCTCACCAATACGCTCTACAAGATTACCCAGCTCAAAATCAATCCCGCTACCAACAAACCTTTGAGTATTATGACGATGCGCCCTCCCGGGCTAAGTTCTCCTATGTGGAAAAAGGGAACCTGGCACGGGGATACAAGCGGCGGTAGACCTGGAAGGAACGGTAATGACCTCGGATTCGTAGCCGTGCTGGTAACTTTCGCCAGCAGCCCTGGCACTACATATCTATATGTTCGCAATGTGGAAAAAGGATCGCCCGCAGATCTCGCCGGCCTGACCAGGGGTTGCCGTATCGAACAGGTCAATGACGCTCCTGCGCCAACAACCGTTGCGGCCGCTAATAATCTCATGAACAGCAGCACAGCAAAACTGAAGTTCTATAAACCCAATGCCACCGCCGCCACCACCGTCACCATCAATAAAGCCGCCTATAAAAACGACCCGGTCGTTCTCTGGAAAGTATTCCCCACAGAAGCCGGCAACACTACGGGATATATCGCTATGGGTCATTTTTCCGCCTGAGCGTTTCACAACCCTCGCTGGATAAAGCTTTTACGGACTTTGCCAACGCAGGTGTAAATGCCGTGGTAGTCGATCTGCGGTATAATGGCGGCGGATATGTTTCCACTTCCGAATATCTGATGAACCTGTTGGCCCCACAAAGCCTGCAGGGTAAGGTGATGTACAAACAAGTATATAACGACCTGATGCGCAACAACAAAGCGCCCATCCTCAAGTCCATTCCCTACCTGGATGCAAATTATAAACCCGTCATCCGCGACGGAAGGGCGCTGACTTATGACGATGTGGACTTTTCAGAGGCAGGCAATACATATGAATTCGAGAAGAAAGGCAACCTGAAAGATGTGCGTAAGATCGTGTTCATCGTTTCTAAAGCTACAGCTTCCGCCAGCGAGCTGGCCGTCAACTCATTCAAGGCCTGGCCGGGGAATGTCACCGTACGCACGGTCGGTAAAGCACATACGGCAAGCCGGTCGGGTTCTTCGCCATCGGGGTCGATAAATTCACGCTCTACATGGCTCAGTTTTCAAGTAAAAATGCCCTGGGTGCAGGAGACTATTACGCCGGCATGACACCCGACATCGATGCGGTGGACTATATCCCCTGGATTTCGGCGATCCGCAGGAAACGAGCCTGAAAGCTGCCCTGGCGTTCATCAATTCAGGAGTAACCGGGGAAAGAAGCGCTCCGACCATCATGGTCAACGGCAGATCCGTGACTACGGAAGGATTCCGCACACAACCTGTTGGAGACGAAGGATTTAACGGAATGGTGGAAGATCGTCGCAGATTAAAGCCCTAAACCATCAACAAATAAAGATTTTAAGAGAGGTTGCCGGTCCGGCAGCCTTTTTTATGCTTTACAAGGTATAGGGGCAGCATCAGACTACTGACTGGACATAAAAAAACGGGGAAAAATCCCCGTTTCGTAAAATCAAAAACCAACCATTAAAAAAAAGAGTCAGGAGTAAAACCCTGCAATTATTTGAGTTACAGGGTCCCTGCTCCAGTATTTTGTACTTCCTTGCCGGAAGGTGATGTGCTTACGCAGGTTGAGACGGAAGCTCCGTGTCGCGGCAAAGATAGGTAGATTATTTATTCGGTTGCGGTGTTGTTCTCAGATAAGGCTTGATAATTTTGTGGCCTTTCGGGAATTTACCGGGAATATCCTCCGTTTTCACGGCGGGAACAACGATCACATCCTCGCCATCTTTCCAGTCAGCCGGGGTAGCTACGCTGTAGTTAGCCGTCAGCTGCAGGGAATCGATCACGCGGAGTACTTCTACGAAGTTACGGCCGGTGGAGGCGGGATAAGTGATGGTTAGTTTTACTTTCTTGTCGGGCCCGATCACGAAGAGCGAACGAACGGTGAAAGTTTCGGAAGCGTTAGGGTGGATCATGCCGTAAAGGTTGGCCACCGTTTTGTCTTCATCAGCGATGATCGGGAACTCAACGTTGCAGTTCTGCGTTTCGTTGATATCGCCGATCCAGCTTTTATGTTTATCCAGCGGGTCAACGCTCAGTGCGAGCACTTTCACGTTACGCTTGATGAATTCGCCATTCAGGAGAGCAGTTTTGCCGAGTTCGGTTGTACAAACGGGGGTAAAGTCTGCGGGGTGGGAGAAGAGTACGCCCCAGCTATCGCCGAGGTATTCGTAAAAGTCGATTTCTCCAATGGTGGTCTTTGCTTTGAAATTGGGAGCTGCGTCCCCTAATCTTAAACTCATAACAATATCCTGTTTAAGGAATTCAAAAATACCATTTTCCTACAATTTTAATAGACTTTGTAGATATTTTTTCTGGTTTAAACAGATTTTAAGGAGCGGCGGTCCGGACCAGGCTTGGAGAAGGGGCCTGGTCCGACGAAACCGGTAAATGGGGACCGGCGCCGCCCCGGGAACATGCGCGCGACATGACAGGCAAAGGGAGCATAAACGGGACGAGAGCCGCGCGCAGGGCGCTTTCCGGCGAGCCGGCCGGAAGCGCTGGGGCATAGGGATATATGTCTGTCTGAATTTGTTTGGGTAGTAAGGAGTGAAGTTGTTTCATTTTGCCTCGCGGACGGCCCCGCACGGGTGGGTGCGGGGCCGCCGCTGGGTTAATCGCCCGGAAGGTTGGCTTACGGTTGTTTCTGCGGAAACAACCAGCCTCCGGTGCTCACATCAGGCAAAACTGCGGCGGAGGCCTTTGCAGCGCCGCCGGGAGACAACAATGGATGAGCGGTCTGTTCTTTCAACAGTCCGCATCTGTGGGTTAACCCGGGCGCAAAGCCCGTTTTCGGGGTCAATAGCCGCGCTTTCCGCGGGATTTCAAGGTAACAGGGATCAATGGATGCCGCTCCGCCCTTCAGGGAACGCAGTCTGGTTAACAATACCCGCGGCGCTTCCCGCGCCGCGGGCCTCACAATGGATGATTCGGGGTCAACTGCAATGGATCAAAATAGCGGCAGATGACCGAAATCGGCCGCCGCCGGGGTTCCTCACAACGGATGTCGGCAACTGCTACCCAATTAGATGGGCTTAAACACAGCGCCGGGCCGGTAAACAAGGGATGATCGCTTCGGCAGGTATGGCCTTTTACCGGTTCCTGCCTATTTATGGGTCTTCAAACGAACGGACAGCGGGGAAAATCAGGCCTAATTCCCACCGCCAGCCTGGCGATAAGCGTAATAAGCCAGGGTGTACTTCATATCATCCGTCAGATCGGCCTGCTGACGGGCTGTTTCCTCATCGAACTCCAGCTCCAGGTAACCCAGGAACAGCTCGTAGCTTTTACCCAGGGCGCTCATGCACTGCTCCACGCCACGGGCATAAGCTTCTGCGCGGGTTACAGGCTCCGCCTGGCGGATGTAATAGCAGTCGTCGTTGGTATAATCTGCCCAGTCGCCCCCGTTGAACTGCGGGCGTTCCAGGTGGAAAGAGATGTTATCGAACAGCACGGCTTCTCCCAGTTGTGCCTCGAAATCAATGATCTCGGGGATTTGTTCCATATGCTCAAGTTTCTGTACGATCGCCATCTGTACCGCTTCGCTCTTGTCTTCGATCGCGCGGAGCATGGTGTTCAGCACGTCGTAGTTGGTCACGAAGTCACATTTCCGCCAGCCTTCCGCTGTCTGCATATAACCCCAGCAGGTGAGATAATGCGAGTCGTCCAGGATGATCTGTCCTACCTTAATGGCGGTGGCTTCCAGATGGTCTGCGGTTGTTACGGATACCTTTCTCATAGTTTCGTGATTGATAACGATACAAAAGTAGAAGGGGCCTACGCATGGGATATGCGTAGTGAAAATGTTTTATTTTTAACCCGAAAATCTACCGTACCATGCCCAAAAACAAAGATGCCCTTTCCCGTTACCGCTGGCTGGACGAGCGCCTCCGCAACAAGCGCCTTCCCAAACCCAGCCTTGACGACCTCGTGGAATTCGTATCGGAGAAAATGGACAAGTCCATTGCCCTACGAACCATCCAAAAGGATATCGAGGACATGCGCAACGACCCGGACCTGAATTACTTCGCCCCGATCGTATATAATCGCAGCACCCGCAAGTATCAATATGAGGATGAAAACTATTCGATAAGCAACGCGCCCATAGACGAAGCCGACCTCCAGGGGCTGGAAGTGGCTATAGGTATCCTGGAACAGTTCCGTAGCCTGCCCGTGATCCAACGATTCGAGGATGCGATCTTAAAAATCGCCGCCAGTGTAAAAATGAACCGGCAGGACCTTGAGAACCGGGGCCTGATTAAGTTCAGCCGCGGCTCCCAATACAAAGGCGCCGAACTGATCCCCGAGATCGTGGACGCGATCAAGAACCTGGAAATCATCCGCATCGCGTACCAGACCTTCGACCGCACCGAGCCCAAGGAACACTGGGTAGAACCCTACCATTTACGGAATACAATCACCGCTTTTACCTGATAGGCAAAAGCCAAAAATCCCGGGGCGGCACCGTGCTTACCTTTGCGCTGGACCGCATCGTCAACCTCTGGCCCACCAACGATAAGTTCGACGCCAAGAACTTCGATGACGCCGCCTGGTTCAAGAACGCCATTGGCATTACGGTAGCAGAAGGCGAACCGGAAGAGATCATTCTGTCCTATACGCCGCTTCAGGGCAAATATGTAAAAACGCAGCCCATGCACCCTTCCCAGGAGATTATCACCGACAATGAGGAAGAATGCCGCGTGCGCCTCCGGATCGTTGTGAATCACGAGCTGGTAATGCTGATCCTCAGCAGCGGGGGCGCGTCAAGGTGATACAACCACAGCACCTCGCAGATAAAATCCGGCAGGAAGCGGCCGACATGCTCGGCCGGTACTCATAAAAAAACCGCCCGGGGCTTATGCTGCCGGGCGGTTCACTTTATGCTGCTTTAGCTGATGCGGTTATTTAGCGGGCTTCTCGAGGATGCTCGCGTCGAGCGCGGGATTCATCACAACTTTGGTCAACACGATCTTGGTGTCCATCGGCGCCTGTTCAACTACAGAAGCATACACATAACCATCGTCGGTTTTCTTGAATTCGCTCATCGTGGTTATGATCTCCATTTCCTGGCCCTGTACTTTGGCCGTGCTTTGGCGTTTTACGATGTAATAAGTTGCGGCGTCGATGAAGTAGGTGGCTACCGAGCCGTTCTTACGCGTCAGTTTCAGCTTGTATACCTCTTTACCGTCAGCCGTTTCCTTACCTACGAGCTCGAGGGTATGGCCTTTCGCTTTAGCATTGATCAGTTCGCCTTCGAGGTCGAGTTCAGAGCCTACGTCCTTCATATCTTCCACAGAAGCGTCTACCGGTTCGGTCTGCTGCTGAACGGGCAGGAGGAACCAGCCGCCGGTTGGTGTGGCTACCTGGATGTTTTTGTGCCCATAGCTTCAAATTCCATCCGCATACCGGTGTTGCTGATTACTGACACCGTAAAGGGAATTCCATGCCCTGTACCTGCAGGTTGCCCGACGTGGTCATGGTTTTAATGTTTTTCAGCTTGGCTTCGCCGCCCATGGCAGCCTGGTGCTTGCTGATGACTTCTTCGGCTGTTTGTGCCTTCACCTGCAAAGCGGCGCCTGAAAGCGCTATAGCAATGGTTAACCCGAGGATCTTTTTCATTGATGAGGATTTTGTTGATGGATGTTAAGACTTGTTCAGACCACAAATGTATCCTTTCCCGGAATATGGCAAAATCATTTCGCGCCGATTTAACTGTTTTTTACGAGTTTTAACCCTATGAACACTTGGCAGTTAGCGGGAATCGAAGTCGATATTCCCGGGAAAAGAACCTATCCCGCGGTTGTTACCGTGGCCGGTAACCGAATCACCTCCATCCGTCAGGCCGATCAGCCTGTGCCGGAACGGTACATCCTCCCTGGTTTCATAGACGCCCACGTACATGTGGAAAGCTCCATGCTGATCCCTTCCGAGTTCGCAAGGATGGCGGTGGTTCATGGAACGGTGGGCAGCGTTTCCGACCCGCACGAAATTGCCAATGTCTGTGGTGAAAAAGGGGTGGAATTCATGCTGGAGAATGGTCGCCAGGTGCCCTTCCGCTTTTGCTTCGGCGCGCCGTCATGCGTACCCGCCACCATCTTTGAAACAGCTGGAGATGCAATAGGCGCGGATGGTGTGGACCGGCTTTTACAACGCCCTGATATCTACTATTTGTCTGAAATGATGAATTTCCCCGGCGTATTGCACCAGGATCCCGGGGTGATGGAAAAAATCGCTTCCGCCAGGAAATATCATAAACCGGTAGACGGTCATGCACCCGGCCTGCGCGGCGAGCTGGCAGCTCAATACGCCAACGCCGGTATCAGTACCGATCACGAGTGTTTCACGCTGGAAGAAGCGCTTGATAAGCTGTCCGCCGGGATGCATATCCTCATCCGGGAAGGCAGCGCCGCCCGTAACTTTGAAGCCCTGGAACCACTCATCGCGACCCATTCCGAAAAAGTCATGTTCTGTAGCGACGACAAGCATCCGGACAACCTGGAGGAAGGACATATCAATTTGCTGGTCAAAAGAGCCCTGGCCAAGGGGCACGACCTTTACAATGTACTGCTCGCCGCCTGCATCAATCCGGTAAAACACTATGGTATTCCTGCTGGACTATTGCAGGAAGGCGACCCTGCGGATTTCATAGTTGTAGATAACCTCAACGATTTCAATATCCTGGAAACCTGGATTGGCGGGGTCCAGGTGGCGGGTGAGGGCAGAACGCTGATACCATCCGTATCCGTAGAACCTATCAACCGCTTCCATTGTACCCCGAAACAAATTCAGGATTTCCGAATTCCCGCTCCTGCAGCCGTGGCGAACATTAAAGTCATCGAAGCGCTGGATGGTCAGCTCATTACCAATCCTCTCTCCTTTCAACTAACAGCCCGGGACGGATATTTACACAGTGATGTTTCGCAGGACGTCCTGAAGATTATTGTCGTGAACCGGTACCAGGATGCGCCTCCTGCCCTGGCTTTCATTCACAACTTCGGGCTTCGCTCCGGGGCAATTGCCTCAACTGTAGCCCATGACAGCCACAATATCATTGCTGTTGGCGTAGATGATGAAAGTATCCGCCGGGCGGTCAATACCCTGATAGGAGCAGAGGGTGGTATCTGCGTGATTGACGGTGACGACGAACATATCCTTCCATTGCCGGTAGCCGGGCTGATGAGCGCCGGAGACGGGTATGATACCGCGCGCAGCTATAGTCAGCTGGATAAGGCCGCCAAAGCCCTCGGCAGCCGCCTCGACGCACCTTTCATGACACTCTCGTTCATGGCGCTGCTCGTCATCCCCACCTGAAACTGAGCGACAGGGGACTCTTTGACGGAGATTCATTTTCATTCACGGAATTAGCCCAGGCCTAGACTTCGCTCACCCACAAAGCGCCGTTCACGCTATCGCGGGAGGCGCCGGTAACGGAAGAAAGGATATTAGTTTGCTGGCGCCAGCGCAGCGCACCGATGAGCGCCATTACGAGGGCTTCCTTGTATGCCGCCGTTTGCTCGTCGGGCACCACGAGGGTAATGCCCAGCGGGTCGAGCCTCGCATCGATCGCTTCGATGAGGAAACGATTAAATGCACCACCGCCCGTTACAAGCATCTGCGCCCCTGGGTCGGGAGTTCCAGGCTTTTCACCGATGCCTCTATCTGTATGGCGATATGCTCCACGTAAGTACGCAGCTTACCCTGCACCGATAACGTATGTTGCGCGATCAGGGGCAGCACGGTGTCGGTACCGAAATCATTCGCGAGCGATTTCGGGAAAGGTTGCGCGTAGTATGGGAGCGCGTTAAGAGCGGAAAGCAACGTATTGTCTGTAACACCTCCGGCAGCCAGGTTACCGTTCTCATCGTACACTTTGCCCAGTGCCTGCGCCAATGAGTCGAGCACACGATTGGCGGGGCAGATATCGAAAGCACGGTAAGTTTCCCCGTTTTTAGCGGAGATATTGGCGATGCCGCCCAGGTTAAGCAGAAAGCCGAAGTCTGAAAAAGGAGTTTTTCTCCGATAGGGACGATAGGTGCGCCTTGTCCGCCGAGTGCCACGTCTACGGCGCGGAGGTCTGTAATGACCGGAAGCCCCGTCACGGCGGCAATTGCGGCGCCGTCGCCCAGTTGAGCCGTGGTATGTTCTTCGGGAATGTGGAATGTGGTATGCCCGTGGGAGGCAATAAAATGAATCTTATGATGCAGGCTGTGGCGATCGATGAAGGCGTTCACCTGTTCACCGATGAACCTGCCGTAAGCGGTATGAAGTAACTGGTAGTCGCGGGCGTTGAAGAGGATGGCGTCCCGAAGGGAATTCCGCAACTTATCCGCATACGGGATGCATTCCGCGCCATGGATCTGGTAAGACCACTGGCCCCTGACTTCCGTCAGCTCAGCATAAACGATATCCAACCCATCTAAAGAACTTCCTGACATTAAACCGATTACGTGATATACCATGGCAAAAATTTTGTCAAAGATAATGGAAGGCGGGATCATTTTATGGAATCACGGGGCGGATGACGACAAGAAGGACGCCGGTGATATGGGCTCCGGGCATAGCGTTACTGCACTCTACGGGCTCGTACCGCATGGGGTGAAGTTGAAGAGAGGGACAATAGATCCATTGAAACATCAACAAATAAGCTTCCGTTTAGCCGCCGCCGTGGCGCAATTCGGGATGGTGCTGTGCAAAAGCGAAGGTCTCGGGGACCGACGAGGAAAAGTACCGGAGCCAGTTCGCTAAAATGATCAAACTGGCGATGGCGCTGGAAGACACTGCCCGCCAGGAATAATGTTATCGTGGGGAAAAAGCGCCCCGGAAGCGAAAAAAATGCTATTTTGGCATGAAACGCAAAACAGCAGGGTTATGATAATCAATCTGAGTGACACCAACTCACTTGTAGGCGAGTGGATGAGCGAGATCAGGGATGAAGTGATACAGGCTGACCGGATGCGGTTCCGCCGTAACCTGGAGCGACTGGGCGAAGTAGCCGCCTATGAGATCAGCAAAACGCTGATGTATGTGGACAAGGAAGTCGAAACCCCGCTGGGCAGCGCACACGTCCAGGTACTCAAATACCAGCCGGTGATCGGGACGATCCTGCGTGCCGGACTGGCCATGCACCAGGGGCTGGTCAATTACTTTGACAAAGCCGATCATGCCTACATTTCCGCATACCGTAAGCATAACCGCGACGGATCGTTCGAAATCAGCCTGGAATACGTATCCTGTCCTCCGCTGGATGGTAAGGTGTTGATACTTTCTGATCCGATGCTCGCTACCGGGGCTTCATTGGTTAAAACCATCGAGCACCTGGCCGAATTTGGCAAACCTGCTCATATTCATATCGTTACAGCGATAGCGTGTACGATCGGGATCGAATACGTGCAACGGAATGCAGACGCCAATATCAGCATCTGGGCGGGCGACATCGACGATGAGCTGACGGCAAAGGGTTATATCGTACCCGGACTCGGCGATGCCGGTGATCTGGCGTTCGGGGAAAAGGTCCAGCAGTAACAAAAATCTGTAATCCGCGTTGTAAAGGTAGACACTGGAGAAGAATATCGGGACGGATCCGAAAGGCGTTCACAAGTATATCTATATCAATGACCCGCGGGATTATATAGATTTAATTTGAAATATGAAATTGATTTTCTACCTTAGCATTGTATAGTGTCCCTATCAGCCTTTAACCGATGAAGTATTGAAATGAAAAAATTACTACTCCTATTAACCATAGCCCTTTATGCATTCAGCCCTGTAAAGGCGCAGGATCCGCACTTCACGCAGTTCTTCGCGTCGCCGCTTACGCTGAACCCAGCATTCACGGGGTACTTCTCCGGCGATCTTCGTTTATCCGGCAACTACCGCAGTCAATGGCGCAGTATTGCATCTCCGTACATTACAGGGACGCTGGCAGCGGATTTCGGTATTTTGAAGAATTCTATCCCGTATACAGATACCTGGGGCGTGGGCGTCCTGGCGCTCTATGATAAAACCGGTGCGGGCGCACTGACATCCAATTTCGTAGCTGCGAGCACTGCATACCATAAAGGTCTGGACGTTGAAGGTAATCATACCCTGGGTTTAGGTGTACAGATGGCATTTGTGCAGAAACGGGTAGACCAGAGCAAACTGATTTTCGAGCAGCAGATCGGGGACAACGGGTACGACCCTTCCCTTCCCAGTGGTGAAGCAATTAACAACCCGAACATTTCCTATCTGGATTATAATGTCGGCCTCTTATATAGCGGCCTGGTTGGGGAATCATCCAATATCTATCTCGGCGCCTCTTATTACCACTTTACCCAGCCTACAGAAACCTTCCTGGACAATAACAATAACCGGTTGAGCTATCGCTATACGGTGCATGGTGGCGGGTCATTTCCAGTGAACGGCGGCAACCGCATCCACTTCAGCGCACACTACATGCGTCAAAACCAGGCGGTAGAGACAACTATGGGCGCGGCTTATGGTTTCCTGCTCAATGACATGCCCGACGCACCGACCATCTTCTACGTTGGTTCCTGGTTCCGCCTGAAAGATGCCGTCAACCCTTATGTGGGGCTGGAATTTAACAGCTTTAAGGTAGGTTTGAGCTACGACATGAACGTCTCTACCCTGAAACCGGCTTCCAACTATCGCGGTGGCATGGAGATCTCCGTGATCTATATCGGTAAACGCGGCGACAGCAATAAGAACGGTACACTTTGCCCGAAATTCTAATATTTCCGCCTGAAAGATCAGGTATACATAATCAACGCCCACGCAGTTTTACCGCGTGGGCGTTTTCATTTCAGGGGAAAACCTGTATGCTGCTGGCGAGCTCCTTTCACCAGCTACCTGACGAGCCCTTTCCCCTTGCTAACCCATTTGCTGCCCCGAATGGAAAATCGATAAGGCAGATAGGCGTCTTCCATGGCGTAAGCTACTCCAACACGGGAACCGGCGACAATATCCTTTCCGGGGACCGCAGGTGAATCTTCTATCCAGATGCGGTCTCCCAGAAGGCTTTCTCCGGTGAGAGCTGTAGATATACCCAGTGCGCGGGACAGGCTGCCGGGGCCTGATGTGAGCGTATAATCCAATTTTGGTTTACCGGTTCGGCGGAGCATTTCATCGATGCCGTCTACCGGCTCCAGGGCACGGACCAGCACGGCATGCGGTACATCCTGCAGGTTCGTGACCACGTTAAAAGGTGATGGATGCCATAGCAGAGGTACACATAGGACACTCCTCCTTGCCCAAACATTACTTCGGTGCGCTGGGTACGGCGGTTGTTCCAGGCGTGGGAAGCTCTGTCTACCGAGCCGTTGTAAGCTTCCGTTTCCACGATACGCCCTGAAGTGCGGACGCCATTTATTTCTGTAACCAAAACCTTTCCCAGCAGGGCTTTCGCTACTTTCAGGACATTTTTTCGAGATAAAATGCACGATCGAGTTTAGGCATACTGAAAAATAATACTAATTTACGTTCGACCCATCCGTTGCTTGAGCAAAACTCCAGTACATTTTTTGCTACCATCTAAAAAAGCGAACGTTGTTTTCATTAAGAGAAGTACTAGGCGCCATTCAGTCTTATGGCGCCGCCCACCGTTTTATATCGGAACATAAGTTGTGGAAGTGGATCATAATTCCCGGAATCGTTTACTGCCTGATGTTTGTGGCGGGGATTGTTTTCGTTTGGGATTACTCGGGCGTCTTTATTGACTATGTACTCAACCTGCTCACTTTGAAAACGTGGATCGAGGAGCTGCAGAATAGTTTCGTGAACTTTCTCTTTTTATTGGTTGGATTCGCAGTCAGGATGGTATTCCTGATCATGTATTTTTCATTTTTCAAATATGTGTTCCTGATCGTTGGATCGCCTTTGTTTGCATATTTATCGGAAAAGACGGAGAGCATTATACAGGGAAGGATTTTCCTTTTAGCGCGTCGCAATTACTGAAGGACCTGGTGCGGGGATTCGGTTATCGTTAAGGAACCTTATTTACCAGACGGCGTTGATGCTTATATTGGCGATTTTGGCCTTCGTCCCGATTCTGGGGTGGCTGACACCTTTAATAGCGATGCTGATCGAGTGTTACTATTTCGGCTTTTCTATGATGGACTACAGTTTCGAACGGAGGCGCTGGTCTATGCGGCAAAGCATTGCCTATATCCGTCAGCATAAAGGTATGGCCATGGGCAATGGTGTCGTATTTTACCTGTTCCTGTTTATACCAGTATTGGGCTGGTTACTGGCGCCTTGCTATGCCGTCATTGCGGCCACGATTCACTTGCAGCAGCAGCGACTGCCGATGGGAACGGAACCTTAACAGTGGATGCCCCAGTAGCTCTCCGACGTACGATTGCTGTCCACAATGAATCACAGATGAAACCCTATCTTTGCCGGAATTCAAAGGGGCGTAAACCTGTATGTTAACTGCATCAAAGGCAGACAACATTAAACTACCCGATGAATAAAACTACCAGGGTATGTCACAAAAGGGGAAATTATATCTTATTCCGACGGTTCTCAGCGCCGATGCGCTTTTCAGCCTGCCTCCGTATATCACAGATACGGTGCGCGAACTGCGCATCTTCTTTGTGGAAAACGAACGAACAGCCCGGCGCTTCCTCAAATCACTGGACCGTAGCATCGACATAGATAAATTACAACTCTTTCTCATGAACGAGCATAATCCTCCGGATACGGCTGCAGCTAAAAATTCCTGCAGGAAGGCCAGTCCTTAGGCGTCATCAGCGAAGCCGGATGTCCGGCAGTCGCCGATCCGGGAAACCTTGTCGTACAGGCAGCTCACCAAGTACAGGCAACTGTAATTCCGATGGTAGGCCCCAATTCTATGCTTCTCGCCCTGATGGCCTCCGGCATGAACGGACAAAACTTCCAGTTTGTCGGGTACCTGCCGGTGAAACCACTTGACCGTGCCAAGGCTATCAAAGATCTTGAAACCACTTCCGCGAAAAAGCAGCAAACTCAACTTTTTATAGAAGCTCCATATAGGAATAATCAATTGTTGAATGACATCCTCCAACACGCAAATGACCGGACCCAGTTATGCGTAGCCGCAGATCTCACCGCCCCTACGGAATTTATTCGCACACAATCTGTCGCGCAATGGAAAAAGGATCAACAGGACTTCCATAAACGGCCTGCGATCTTCCTGCTCTATGCAGCGCAATAATCTATTCACGGAGTATATTCCTAGCCAGACAATTTCATCATCCATAAAGATCGATAGTATCTCCGAATTGAAGAGGAGTCCTCTGAAAAGTGGTGAAATAAGAAAGCCGGACTTTATAGCCCGGCTTTCCTCTTAGAATACTGTTTGTCGCTCCCCTGTTCTGGGGTCCGTGACCGATATCACACTATCTACTATGTAATTACTTTGACCCCGCCAGGGCAATGCGCCTAAATGCTCGCGATAATGCAGTTCCAGCAATTTGCCGCTGCTGCTCATTAACAGCTGCGCCACCTTTTCGTCAGTCACGGAAAACTCGAACTCGTTCGATTGCACACCACCCAGGTTCTGCGGTTTAAAGCCCGACTGGATCAACCTGCCCTCGTATGTTTTCCATACATAGCCTTTCTGTACAAAAAAGTTCAGTTCTCCCGCCTTTGCGCCGCGGCCAAAAACGAAGTAATACCGGTAGTAAAAGAAGCCGCCCAGCACCACCAGGATGATCGCGACAATGATGAGTATGAATTTTTTCATATCAGGATTATAAACCGTATTTATCGACAAGAAAGATCAAAGCCCCATGCCCACGGTCCCCATTTCTAACTCGCGTTTATTTACCGACTCAAAAGTATCCGAAACGGCATGGTGAATATCAAAATAACGCTGCGAATCGGGAGAAAGTTCAGCCGTAGGTATACCGAATGTACGGCCTAGAGGCCCAATATCCACCCCGGTGCCCACTTCATCAAAATCATACAACCCATAGGGAAGCATCAGCGGCGCCCAACTTTTCACTTTCGTGCGCTGTTCAGGCTTCATCTCCATAATGAATCCCCGTGGCGTGAATCCTCCGGCATCACTTTCCAGCGCAAACAAATGCTTTTCCTTGTTCTCTTTAGCCAGCTCGGCATATTTCGTACCACCGCGAACACCGTTCTCCTCATTAGCAAACAATACCACGCGCAGTGTACGCTTCGGCTTCCAACCAAGAGCTTTGTACGCGCGTAAAATCTCAATCGACTGCACCACGCCGGCTCCATCATCGTGCGCCCCTCACAGTTATCCCAGGAATCGAGGTGGGCGCCTACTGTAATGTACTCATCCGGGAACTCGCTGCCCATCAGTTCACCTATCACATTGTGACCGATCGTATCGGGCAACATCTCGCAGGTGGTGCGCAGGAATACCTGCATGGAAGGGTCGTTCTTAATCCGTTGACTTAACCGGTCCGCGTCCTGCAACCCAATGGCAACAGCGGCAATCTTGGGGAACGCTTCGTCATAGCGCGTGCTGCCAGTGTGAGGATGATTATCCATGCTGTGGCTCATCGACCTTACGATCACCGCCACAGCCCCGTACTTTGACGCCCGGCTAGGGCCCTGTCCACGAAATTTCACCGCATCTCCGTAACTATGAAAAGTCTTAATAAAAGTGGGATTGAATGGATAGTTGTAAAACACGATCTTGCCCTTTACTTCGTCCTTTCGGGATTCCAGTTCTTCAAACGAGCTCACTTCCATGACTGGGGCCGTAACTCCTTTTTGCCCGTCCCGACGCTATTCCCTAACGCTATGACGTTCAGAGGCGGCACAAAGTCCCTGCGGCGGCTGATAATCCGCGCTTGTTCCTTCTCACCGCGAACCCAATGAGGAACCATACACTCTTGTGTAAAAACCTTATCGGCCCCGGCTGCCCTGAGTGCGGCCTCTCCCCATTTCTCCGCTTTCACCATCTGTGGCGAACCCGCCAGGCGGCCGCCTATCTGCTTGGTCAATACTCTAAGATTTTCGTAAGCGGTGCTGTGCGTCAGCACCTCATCCGCCAGGCGGCGGATCGTCAGCGAGTCGGAGTCCTGTGCAGTGGCGGTTTGAACCGTCACACAGGCCAGTACTGCTAAAATTGGCTTAATCATGGTAAGATCCGGATTTACGGCTTTAAAGCTAACTAATTTTAAAATACTTACCTTAGCAACTCATTAAATCCACTCCCGGATGCGCATTGAATTGTATGCTACCCTACCTACGGAGGTAGTGGTGTATTGGCGACGGAATTGGGCAAAGCCCTGGCTGACAAAGGGCACCTGGTACATTTTATCACCTACCAGCAACCCGTCAGACTGAACGCCTTCCACGCCAATATATATTATCACGAAGTACAGGTCCCCACATACCCGCTGTTCGATTTCCCGCCTTATGAAAGTGCGCTCAGCAGCACCATGGTAGACGTGATCCTTAACCAGAAATTGGACCTCCTCCACGTTCACTATGCCATCCCACACGCTTCCACGGCGTATATGGCGCAGCAGATCGTGGCAAAACAGGGCAGACATATTCCCTTCATTACTACTCTTCATGGCACGGACATAACACTGGTGGGAAAAGACAAGACCTACGCCCCCGTTGTTACCTTTTCGATCAATGAGTCGGATGCGATTACGGCGGTGTCGAACAACCTGCGGACGAGACCTATAAATCCTTCCCCATCGAAAAGGATATTTCTGTGATCTATAACTTCGTTGATACCGCCCGCTTCACCCGCCGCGAACTGCCTCATTTCCGCCAGGCCATTGCGCCGAACGGTGAGAAGATACTCCTCCACGTGTCCAACTTCCGGAAGGTGAAACGCGTACCCGACGTTGTGAAGGTCTTCCGGCAAGTACGCGACGTCATGCCAGCCAAGCTCTTACTCGTTGGCGACGGCCCCGACCGCCCCATGATCGAATGCATGTGCCGCGAAATGGGACTGTGCGACGATATCCGTTTTGTAGGCAAGCAAGAACAGCTGGAAGATGTCATGTCCATCTCTGACCTTTTCCTGCTCCCTTCAGAATACGAAAGCTTTGGCCTTGCCGCATTGGAAGCCATGGCCAGTCAGGTTCCCGTGCTCTCCTCCAACGCAGGTGGCCTTCCCGAGATCAATATCGATGGGGTAACCGGATACAGCAGTCCCGTGGGCGATGTGGATCAAATGGCATCTCATGCCATTACCATCCTGCAGGATGATAAACTCCTCGCCTCCCTGCGCAAAGGCGCCCTGGAGCAGGCGCTGCGCTTCCATATCGACAATATCATTCCCCAGTACAAAGCACTTTACGACACGGTACTCCAGCAGTCCGTTGTCCGCAACTAACTTCGAAAGGGCACAAAAAGAGCGACGGATACCGTCGCTCTTTTTGTGCCCTTTGAACGGCTTTATCTCTGCTTGATCCAGACGTTGGCGTTCTGAAGTTTATCTCCTTTATAAATCTGCACTTCCACCACACCGGCACTTTCCTCTTCGTTGGTTCGTGCCGTACCGATCACCTGGCCGGTTGTTACCGATTGCCCGGTTTTCACGGTAAAGCTGGAAAGGCCTACGTAGTTGGTAAAGTACTGTCCATGTTTGATGGTAATTGCGTAACCACCGCCCGGGATGGCAAATACGCTGCGCACCTGACCGGTGAACACGGCCTTTACACTGCCGCCTTTGCGGGTAGCGAAGATCATACCATCGTTTTCTTCAATAATCTTGATATCCGGATTCTTTTGGGTGCCGAAGTAACCGATGATAGAACCGGATTCTACGGGCCAGGGAGCTTCCCACGGTTGATCTCGAAGTTTTCAGAGAGTGCGGCTGCTTCAGGGGTGGCTTCCAGTACGTTATAAACACGGGTCGGCTTTTCCGGGGTAGCGGCTGCCGGCGCTTCCGGCTCCGGCTTAGGCGCTGGGGGCGTAGGTGCAGGTGCAGGCGTGTTATTGTTTGCCGTATTATTGTTGTTTGCTGCGTTATTGGCTGCGGCGGCTTTCGCGGCTTCGCGCGCTGCGGCCAGAGCGCGTTGGCGCTCCTCTTCCTTACGTTTCCTCTCCGCTTCAGCCGCTTTCTTCCGGGCCAGCTCTTCAGCCTCAGCTTTCTTACGCGCCGCCTCGATCTCTTTGCGGATTACAGCACGGATGAGATCCTGTACTTTCTTCTGATCGCGTTGCTTTTGCGCAATATCGGCTGCCAGCTCCTTTTCACGGCCTTTTAATTTG